>NZ_JAJLQY010000001.1 GCF_020991275.1 Actinocorallia sp. API 0066
CTGATCTGGGTGAGCGGGATGTTGGGGGGCTCGCGGGGTTGTTCGAGCGGGCTGCGGCGGCGGAGGAGTGGGAGATCCGGGTCCGGGACGGACGGGTCGAGATCCCCGGTCTCACCCGCGTTACGGGATCTGCCCTCGTGGCGGGTGCCGACGACACTGGGACTGGCGGTGCCGTCCGGGTTGGGGGTTTGGGTGCTGGTTGTGTGGTGGTGACCGGTGGTACCGGGACGTTGGGCGGGTTGGTGGCCCGGCATCTGGTCGCCGCGCACGGGGTCCGGAGTCTGGTCCTGGCCTCGCGGCAGGGTGTTGCCGCGCCGGGGGCCGAGCGGCTTCAGGCGGAGTTGGAGGCCGCTGGCGCTGAGGTGCGGATCGTGGCCTGTGACGTGGCTGACCGTGCTCAGGTCGAGGAGTTGCTCGCCGGAGCGTCGGCGCCGCTCAGCGGGGTGATTCACACTGCCGGGGTCCTGGACGACGCGGTTCTGGGCGGGCTCACTCCGGAGCGGTTGGAGACGGTGCTACGTCCGAAGGCGGATGCGGCCACACACCTGGACGAGCTGACACGCGGGCTCGGGCTGGCGGCGTTTGTGGTGTTCTCCTCCGTCTCGGGGGTGATGGGCGGCCCCGGGCAGGGCAACTACGCGGCGGCGAACTGCTATCTCGACGCGCTGGCCGCCCGGCGTCGGGCGGCCGGTGAGGCGGCGGTGTCGCTGGCGTGGGGTTACTGGGCTGAGGCGAGCACGATCACCGGGCACCTGACCCAGGCCGACCTGGCCCGGATGAGCCGGATCGGGATGGGCGCGCTGGACACCAAGAAGGGTATGGCGCTGCTGGATCAGGCCCTGGCCTCCCGGCATTCGACGCTGGTCCCGATAACGCTGGACCTGGCGGTGCTGCGCCGACAGGACGGCCCGGTCCCCGGTCTGCTGCGGCCGCTGACGGGAACCCGGCGCCGCGCCGCCGCCAGCGGTGGCGCCGCCGACGCGCTGCGGGCGACGTTGGCCGGGATGGCGGAAGGGGACCAGGTCGAGCATCTGGCCGGGTTGGTGTGCGCCGAGGCCGCGGTGATTCTGGGCGGCGCGGGTCGGGATCTGGTCCGGGTCGACCAGGCGTTCAATGACGCGGGCTTTGATTCGCTGACGTCGGTCGAACTCCGCAATCGCCTGACCGCCTTGGCCGGGATTCCGCTGCCCGCGACGTTGGTGTTCGACTACCCGACGCCGTTGGCGCTGGCCGACTACCTGCTTGGCGAGCTGATCGGTGTCGCTTCCGCTGACACCGCGATGCCTGTGGCCGTGACGGTCACGGACGAACCGGTGGCGGTCGTGGGTGTGGGGTTGCGGCTGCCCGGCGGTGTGGACGACCCCGCTGCCCTGTGGAGCCTGCTGCTGTCGGGTGCGGACCTGGTAGGGGAGTTCCCCACCGACCGGGGTTGGGATCTGGAGGGCATGTTCGACCCGGACCCTGACGCTCCGGGGAAGTCCTACGTTCGTGAGGGCGGCTTCCTCACTGATGCGGCCGGGTTTGACGCGGGGTTCTTCGGGATCAGTCCGCGTGAGGCGTTGGCGATGGATCCGCAGCAGCGGTTGTTGTTGGAGACCTCCTGGGAGGCGTTGGAGCGGGCGGGGATCGACCCGTCCTCTCTGAGGGGTCAGCGCGTGGGGGTTTACGCCGGGCTGATCGCCAATGATTATCTCGCTGCTGCTGGGGCGGTGCCTGAGACGGAGGGGTACCGGTCGACGGGTGCGATCTCCAGCGTTGCGTCCGGGCGTATCTCGTACGTGCTGGGCTTGGAAGGCCCGGCGGTGAGCGTGGACACCGCGTGTTCGTCGTCGCTGGTGGCGTTGCACCTGGCCGCCCAGGCGTTGCGCTCGGGTGAATGCTCGATGGCCCTCGCTGGCGGCGTGACCGTGATGGCGCATCCGGGTGTGTTCGTGGAGTTCTCTCGCCTGCGTGGCGTCTCTGCCGACGGCCGGTGCAAGGCGTTCTCAGAGGCTGCGGATGGTGTCGGCTGGGGCGAGGGCGCCGGGATGTTGGTCCTGGAGCGCCTGTCGGACGCGCAGCGGCTCGGGCATGACGTGCTGGCCGTGGTCCGGGGCAGTGCGATCAACCAGGACGGCGCCTCGAACGGGCTCACGGCTCCGAACGGTCCGTCGCAGCAGCGGGTGATTCGTCAGGCGTTGGCGAGCGCCGGTCTGACCCCGGCTGACGTGGACGCGGTGGAAGCGCACGGCACCGGGACCACGCTGGGTGACCCGATCGAGGCGCAGGCCCTGCTGGCGGTCTACGGCGATCGCGGCGAGCGGGGTGAGCCGCTGTGGTTGGGGTCGGTGAAGTCGAACATCGGGCATGCTCAGGCCGCGGCGGGTGTCATCGGGATCGCCAAGATGGTTCTGGCGATGCGGCACGGGGTTCTGCCCCGGACGCTGCATGCTGAGACCCCGTCGTCGAAGGTCGACTGGTCGGTCGGGGATGTGCGTCTTCTGACCGAGGAGCGTGCGTGGCCGGAGACCGGTCGTCCGCGCCGGGCCGGGATCTCCTCGTTCGGGTTCAGCGGCACCAACGCCCACGTGATCCTCGAACAGGCCCCCGCCACTCCCGACACCCCGGATCCGGCCGCTGCCGCGCCGACCTCGGACGCGCCGGTCGACCCGGACGCTCCTGCGGTGCCGTTGGTGGTGTCGGCGCGGTCACCGGAGGGCTTGCGGGCCGCTGCCGGACAGTTGGCCGACTTCCTCGAACAGCGGCCCGTGCCGAGTCTGGGTGACGTGGGCCGTGCGTTGTTGACGTCCCGTTCGGTGTGGGAGTTCCGGGCCGGTGTGGTGGCCACGGACCGGGATGAGGCCGTGGCGAACCTCCGCGCGGTGGCTGCTTCTTCGGGTGGGGAGCGGGCGGCGCGTTCGGCGGGGCGTGTGGTGTTCGTGTTCCCGGGTCAGGGGGCGCAGTGGGTGGGGATGGGTCGTGGGTTGTGGGCTTCTGATGCCGCCTTCGCGTCGCGGATGGATGAGTGCGACCGGCTCCTGGACTGGTCGCTGCGGGATGTGGTGGACGGGGTGGTGGGCGCTCCGTCGCTGGATCGGGTGGAGGTGCTCCAGCCGGTGTCGTTCGCGGTGATGGTGTCGCTGGCGTCGGTGTGGCAGGCGCGCGGTGTTGTTCCGGACGCGGTGGTGGGCCATTCCCAGGGTGAGATCGCCGCGGCGGTCGTCGCGGGGCGGTTGACGCTGGCTCAGGGGATGCGGTTGGTGGTGGCGCGTAGTCAGGTGATCGCGGCGCGCCTGTCGGGGCGGGGCGCGATGTTGTCGGTCGCGGTGGGTGAGGAGCGGGCCGGTGAGCTGATCGGGGAACGGCCGGTGGAGATCGCCGCGGTGAACGGTCCGGCGTCGGTGGTCCTGGCCGGTGCCGGAGAGCTGATCGCGGCGGTGCGTGCGGAGTGCGAGGCGGCCGGGGTGAGGTGCTCGCTGCTGCCCGTCGACTACGCGTCGCACTCGGCGCAGGTCGAAGAGGCCGAAGGTGAGTTGACCGCTGCCGTGGTCGCGGCGTTGGCCGGGGTCGGCGCCGTGGATCGGGGTGAGGGGTCCGGTCCGTCGGTGGGGTTGATGTCGACGGTGGACACGGACTGGGTCGTCGGGGAGTTGGACGCGGGTTACTGGGTGCGGAATCTGCGGTCGCGGGTGCGGTTCGCCGAGGCGGTGGAGCGTCTGGCGGACGAGGGGCACCGGGTGTTCGTCGAGGTGAGTTCGCATCCGGTGCTGACGATGGGCATCGAGGCCGTGTTGGAGCGGGCCGGTGTCGCGGATGCCGTCGTGGCCGGTTCGTTGCGGCGTGATGAGGAGGAGTCGGTCAGGTTCGTGCGGTCGATGGTCGATCTGTGGGTGGGGGGCGGATCTGTTTCGGTGGGTGATCTTGCGGCTGTGATTCCGGGGGGTCCGGGACGGTCTGTCTTGTTGCCGACGTATCCGTTCCAGCGGGATCGGTACTGGTTGGCTCCGGGTGTCGTCGGCGGGTCGTTGGTGGGTGTGGCGGGGGCGGGGTCGTCGGGTCATGCGGTGTTGGGTGTGGTGGTTGATGTTCCTGGTGGGGTGATGTTGTCGGGCAGGGTGTCGTTGGAGGGGCATCCGTGGCTTGCTGATCATGCGATTGGCGAGACGGTGGTGGTTCCGGGCGCCGGGTTGGTGGAGTTCGCGATCGCGGCGGGTGACCTGGTGGATTGTCCGGTTCTGGAGGAGTTGGTGATTCAGGCGCCGTTGCGGATTCCGGTTTCGGGTGGGGTTGATGTCCAGGTTCACGTGGGGGAGGTGGACGAGTCCGGGCTGCGGCCGGTGACGGTGCGCTCGCGTCCTTCGGGTGGCGGGGAGTGGAAGCGCAACGCCGAGGGTTTCCTGGCTCCCGTGAGCGTTCCGGTGGTTCAGGAAGGCGCTGATCTGGGGGCCTGGCCGCCGCCGGGCGCCGAACCGGTGCCGCTGGAGGGCTTCTACGAGCGGCTGTTCGATCACGGCTACAGCTACGGGCCGTCGTTCCGGGGCCTGACCGCGGCCTGGACCCGGGAAGGCGAGATCTTCGGGGAGGTGAGCCTCCCCAAGGACACCGGAACCGACGTGGCCGGGTACGGGATCCACCCGGCTCTCCTGGACGCCGCCCTGCACCTGTCCATGGCCACCGCACCGCCCAGCGACACCGGCGGCGTGATGGTCCCGTTCGCGTGGAACCGGGTCGTCCTCCACGCCGACGCCGCCACCGCCCTCCGGATCCACGGAGTCCAGGGCCCCGACGGGCTGAGGATGGACCTGACCGACACCGTCGGCGACCCGGTCCTGAGCTTCGCCGCCCTGTCCTCGCGCCCCCTCATGCCGTCGGAGCTCGCCGCCTCCGCCGCGGCCGGCGCCGTGGCGATGACGCTGGCCGTCGAATGGACGCCCGCCCTCGTCGGCGCCGTCCGTGCCGGCGGCACGGTCGCCGCCGATCAACCGGGCCGTGTGGTGATCGCCGAGGTGGCGGACGTGGAGGCGCTGGGCGAGGACGTGCCGGAATGGCTGATCCTCGACACCGACCCGGGGAGCGCTGACGCCGCCGAGGACGAGTTGGCGCGGGTACGGGTGGCTCTGGCGCGGGTGCTGGAGGTCCTGCAGGCGTTCACGACCGATCCGGCCTGCCGTGCGGCCCGGCTGGCCGTGGTCGTCCGGGACGCGGGCGGTGATCCGGTGGCGTCGGCGGTCGCCGGACTGGCTCGTTCGGCCCAGGCGGAGAACCCCGGCCGGATCCTGCTCGTCGACCTCGCCGAACCGGACCCCGGCACGGAACTCACGGGCCTGGTGGGGCTGCTCGGTCGTGCCGTGGCGGCGGACAAGTGGCACATCCGGCTCCGGGACGGGCAGGTCGAAGCCCCCAGGCTCACCCGGGTCGAGCACGCCGACGGCGTCGCACGGGCCGTGTTCGATGGGCCCGGAGGTCGGCCGCTTCGCGACCCCGACTTCGTCGGGAGCGGCCGCCCCCGGGCTGTGTTCGATGGGCCCGGGGGCCTGGGCGCCGGCTGTGTGCTGGTGACCGGTGGGACCGGGACCCTGGGCGGGCTGGTGGCCCGGCACCTGGTCGCCGCGCACGGGGTCCGGAGCCTGGTCCTGGCCTCACGGCAGGGCCCGGCCGCCGAAGGGGCCGCGCGGCTGCGGGCCGACCTGGAGGCCGCCGGCGCTGAGGTGCGGATCGTGGCCTGCGACGTCGCCGACCGGGCTCAGACGCGAGCCCTGCTCGCCGGGGTGCCGGCACCGCTCAGCGGAGTGATCCACACCGCCGGAGTGCTGGACGACGCGGTCCTGAGCGGGCTCACTCCGGAGCGGCTGGAGACGGTGCTGCGGCCCAAGGCGGACGCGGCCACGCACCTGGACGAGCTGACCCGTGGGCTCGGGCTGGCGGCGTTTGTGCTGTTCTCCTCCGGTGCGGGGGTGCTGGGCACCCCGGGGCAGGGGAACTACGCGGCCGCGAACAGCTATCTCGACGCTCTCGCCGCCCGCCGCCGGGCCGCCGGTGAGGCCGCGGTCTCCCTGGCCTGGGGCTACTGGGCCGACGCCACCACGATGACCGGGTCCAGGACCGAGGGCGACGTGGAACGGATCACCCGGGCCGGGCTGGGCGCGCTGGAGACCGCCGAGGGGATGGCGCTGCTCGACGCGGCGCTCGACGGCGAACGTCCGGTGCTCGTCCCGATGGTGCTGGACACGGCCGTCCTGCGCCGGCACGACGGGCCGGTCCCCGGGGCGCCGTGGGCATGGCCGCTGGCGCGCATGCTGGCCGGACCGCAGCGCCGCACCGCGGCCGCCGCCAGCGGCGCCGATGTGGGAGCGCTGCGGGCGGCGCTGGCCGCGCTGGCGCCGCACGACCAGGTCCGGCACCTGGCGGGCCTGGTCAGCGCCGAAGCGGCCGTCATCCTCGGCACGGCCGGGCGGGACCTGGTCGGCGTCGACAGTCCCCTGCTCGACATCGGATTCGACTCGCTGACGGCGGTCGAGCTCCGCAACCGGCTCACCAGGCTGACCGGGGTCTCCCTGCCCGCGACCCTGGTGTTCGACCACCCGACCCCATTCATGATCGCCGAGCGATTGGTGGAACTGATGAGAAAAGAGCAGAACGATGCTTGACGTTGATCAGTACCTCGCCGCCATCGGCTACGCGGGGCCGCTCGATCCCAGCCTGCGGACGCTCCGGGGTCTGCACGAGTGCCATGTCCGGGCCGTGCCGTACCACACCCGGCCGCACGACGCCGATTTCCAGACCGGCGCGGAGTTCGACGTGGTCGGGGCCTTCCAGCGTTCGATCGTCAGCCGGGCCGGTGGAAGCTGCTACGAGCTGAACGAATCGTTCCGCCAACTGCTCGAACAGCTCGGCTTCACCGCGCACCGGCTGGCGGCGAGCACCCGGCTGCCGAGCGGCCGGTTCGGGCCCGAGATCGAGCACCTGGCCGTGCTGGTGGAGCTGGACGACGAGCAGTGGATCGCCGACGTCGGCTACAGCGAACCGACCTCCTTCGGGCCGCTGAAGATCACCAGCGGGGTGCAGCTGCAGGACGGCTTCGAGTTCCGCATGGTGCCGGACGGCCAGTGGTGGATGCTCGAACGGCTTTCCCCGGTGAGGGGGTGGACGGGGCTCTACCGGTTCAAGGCGGTGGTGCGTTCGCAGGCCGACTTCGCCGCCAGCATCGGCGAGATCGCCGCGCAGCTGAGCGAATGGCCGGCGGCGAACCTCCGGATCCTCAGCCGGGTGGTCGGGAACTCGACCGTCCTGATGACCGGCCGTCGCCTCATGAAGCACGACGTCGGCCGGGAGACGAGCCGCATGGTGATCGACCAGGGCGAGTACGAGAAGCTCGCCGACCTGATCCTCGATCCCGGACTGACCGACGAGGAACGCGCGGAGCGGATCAAGGACTTCCATCCGTGAGCAGGGAAACGCCGTTGTCCGACGCATACGGAAGGGATCGCATGAACATGACTGGAGCGGGCGGCGACCGGATCGCCGTGTTCGGGGCCGGTGTCATGGGAGTCGGCATCACCGCGCTCGCGCTCGGGCACGGTGTCCCGGTGCTGCTGGTGGACGTGGACCCGGACAGGCTCGCCGCCGCGTCCGGCGAGATCCGCGGACACCTCAGGCAGGCCCAGCTGATGGGTGCGCTGCCGGACGTGCCGATCGGCGAGTTGACCGCCTCGGGGTCGCCGGAGGGCGTCGAGGGCGCCACCGCCGTCATCGAGGCCGTCACCGAGCACTTCGAGACGAAGGTCAAGCTGCACAACGAGATAGCGGCGGCGGTCGCTCCCGGCACACCGCGGATCACCAACACGTCGTCGATCCCGATCGCCGAGCTCGCCGCGGCGGTACCCCACCCGGAGGACCTCGTCGGCGTCCACTTCATGAACCCGCCGCCGCTGATCAGGACGGTCGAGGTGATTCGCGGGCCGCAGACCGGTGACGCCGCGCTGGCCGCCGTCAGGGCCCTGGCCGAGCGGCTCGGGCGCAGGCCGATCGTCGTGGCGGACGGGCCCGGCTTTGTCACCAGCATGCTGCTCCACCGGATGATCAACGCCGCGGCCGACCTCGTCGACCAGGGGCGCGCGTCGGTCGAGGACGTGGACGCGCTCATGGAGGGCTGCCTCGGCCACCCGAGCGGCCCGCTGCGCACGGCCGACCTCATCGGGATCGACAACCTGGTCGACTCGCTGCGCGTGCTGGAGGAGCGAACCGGTGACGCGGGGTGCAGTCCTTCGCCGCTGCTGCTGCGGAAGGTCGCCGAAGGCGAGTTCGGCCGCAAGACCGGCCGCGGCTTCTACGAATACGCGGCGTTCTGATGGCGGGCCAGGTCGAAGTGAGCGACGCGCTGCGGCAGTACGTGCGCGAGGTCTCCCTGCGCGACGACGAGGTGCTGCGCGAGCTGGCGGCCGAGACCGCCGGGATGAGCGCCCTCGCCGCGATGGTCACGATGCCCGAGGAAGGCCAGTTGCTGGGCCTCCTGACCGGCCTCGTCGGCGCGCGCGACGTGCTGGAACTCGGCACGTTCACGGGCTACGGCGCGTTGTGCATGGCACGCGCCCTGCCGCCCGGCGGCCGTCTCGTGACCTGCGACATCAGCGAGCGCTGGACGCGCATCGCCCAGCGGTACTGGGCGCGCGCCGGCGTCGCCGACCGGATCGAACTGCGGCTCGACCAGGCCGCGAAGGTACTTGAGGCGCTCCTCGCCGAGCGGGGACCGGACAGCTTCGACCTGGTCTTCATCGACGCGGACAAGACCGGATACCCCGACTACTTCGAGCGCGCGCTGACCCTGGTACGGCCGGGCGGCCTGATCATCCTCGACAACACACTGTTCTTCGGCCGGGTCGTGGATCCCGCCGCGCAGGACCTCGACACGCTCGCCATCAGGGAGCTCAACGCCGCACTGCGCGACGACGACCGCGTCGAGCTGTCCCTCATCCCGATGGCCGACGGCATCACCCTGGCGCGCAAGCTGGCGCCGGACCCGCGGCGCTCGTCCCCGACGGACCACCACCGGAAACAAGGAGTGCGTCATGCCTGAATCGGCCTCCGAGCACCTGACGACCGCAGCGATCGAACAGCGGCTGCTGGGCTTCCTCCTCGAACGGACCAAGATCGAGTGGGAGGTCGGGCAGGACCTGTTCGACACCGGGGTCGTCTCCTCACTGCTGGCTATGGAGCTCGTCGTCTTTGTGGAGAAGACCTTCGACGTCGCCGTCGAGCGCGAGGACCTCGCGCTGCACAACTTCCGCACCGTGCGCGCGATGACCGACCTGGTGCTGCGGCTGGGGAAAGCCACCGATGCGTGAGGACCTGTCGGCGATCGTGACCGAGGCGGTCGGTGACGCGGCCGGGCGCTGGGACCTGGCCGGCGAGATCCCCCTGGACCTGCTGCGCGGACTCGGCGGCAAGGGCCTGCTGTGCCCCGAGATCGGGACGCGGTTCGGCGGGCTCGGCCTGACCGGCCGGGAGTGCGGGGAGCTGACGGCCCACGTCGGCTCCCTGTGCAGCTCGCTGCGCAGCGTCATGACCTCCCAGGAGATGGGCGCCTGGACCATCTTCCGGCTCGGCGACCGGACCCAGCGGGAGCACTACCTCTCCCGCCTCACCGGCGGCGAGCTCGTGGCCGTCGCGTTCAGCGAACCGGACGCCGGAAGCGACCTGTCGGCGATGTCCACCCTGATCCGCGAGGACGGGGACACCCTCGTCGTCAACGGCGTCAAGACCTGGATCACGGCCTCCGTGTACGCGGACCTGCTGGTCGTCTTCGGCCGCTACGGTGACGGCGGCGCGGCCGTCGTCGTTCCGGCGACCAGCCCGGGCGTCCGGCGTGATCCGGCTCGGTCGCCGCTGGGCTGCCGCGCCGCCGGGCACGCGACGGTGACGCTCGACGCGGTCCGTGTTCCGCGCGCGAACCTGCTCGGCGCCGCCGGGCAGTCCCTGGCCATGCTCACCACGATCGCGCTGACCTGCGGCCGTCTCTCGGTCGCCTGGGGCTGCGTCGGCATCCTGCGCGCCTGCCTGACCGCCGCGACGGCGCACGCGCGCGACCGGCGGCAGTTCGGCGTGCCGATCGCCAGGCACCAGCTCGTCGCCCGTCATCTGGCGGAACTGTACGTCGCGGAGCGCACCGCGACGCTGGCCTGCGAGCGGGCCAGCGACCGCTGGGACGAGGGCTCGCCCGACCAGTTCACCGACGCCGTGCTCGCGAAGCTCGTCGCCTCGCGGGCGGCCGCCCAGGGTGCCGCGACGGCCGTTCAGGTGCTGGCCTCCGCGGGAGCGCAGGACGGGCACGTCGTCGCCCGCGCGTACCGGGACGCCAAGCTCATGGAGATCATCGAGGGGAGCAGCGAGGTCAGCCAGCTGCTCCTCGCCGATCGGGTGATGGGAGCGGGCCGATGACGATCGGTATCGGAGCGATCACGTGCCTGCTGCCACGGAAGCGGGTCGCCGTGGCCGAACTGCCCGAACTGTCCGGGCTCGGGGCGGCGGAGCGCGAGTTCCTGGAGACCTCCGGCGTGCGCACGGTCGGCGTCTTCGAGGACGGCGACGTCGGCTCGCTGGCCGGCCGGGCCTGCAAGAAACTGCTTGAGGAGTACGGCGGGAACCCCGATGTGATGATCATGGTGGGACCACGGGCGCCGGACGTGCTGATCGGGTCCGACGTCTGCAAGGCCCAGGCGCACGGCGAGGTCAAGAGCGCCGTCGCCTTCGCCGTGGACGGTCTCGGATGCGCGGGTTCGTCCGCGGCCTGGGCCCTCGCCCGCGACCTGCTGATCGCCGACCCGAGCCGCGAAAGCGTACTGATCACCTTCGCCAGCCTGCCGACCGGCGAGTTCCGCATCCGCTACCCGGTCACCGTGATCGGCGACGGCGCCTTCGCCATGACCGTCGTGCGCGGCGGGCGGCCGGTGCTGCGCGCCCACCGGCAGGAGACCGACGGCAGCTTCCACGACCTGTTCTATGTCGACTACAAGAGCGGCCCGATGCCCGAATGGCGCGAGGAATGCCGCTCGCGCGACCGGTACAGCTTCGAGTTGGCCATGCACAGCAGAGTCCGGTTGAGCGCACTGGTCGACGGCGTCCTCGACGACGCCGGGATCACCAAGGCGGACGTCTCCGCGACGCTGATGCAGAACGTCACCGAGAGCGCCTTCCAGTTCTACGAGCAGACCCTCGAACTGCCGATCCACCGGTTCTGCCGGGCCCACCTCGCCGACGCCGGGCACCTCGGAGCCATGGACGTCGTGCTCAACCTCCAGCGGGTCGTGTCCCTGGGGGGCCTGAGCCGAGGGGATTTTGTGCTGGTGCTCAACAACAGCCCCGTGGCGGCGTGGATCGTCACGCTGTGGGAGATCTAGGGAGTCATCTGATGGCGGACGAGCCGACACTGGTCAAATGCCTGATCTGGGACCTCGACAACACACTGTGGGAAGGGACGCTCGTCGAGCAGGACAAGGTCACCCTGACCGACGCCGTCCGGAAGGTGATCGTCGGACTCGACGAGCGCGGCATCCTGCAATCGGTCTCCAGCCGCAACGACTTCGACAACGCGTGGAGCCGGCTGGAGGAACTCGGCGTGGCGGAGTACTTCGTCGTGCCGAGGATCGGCTGGACGCCGGCCAAGTCCGTCATGGTCAAGGAGATCGCGGACGAACTCTCGTTCGCTTTGGAGACCATCGCCTTCATCGACGACATGCCGGCCGAACGCGCCGACGTCTCCTACCACCATCCCGTCGTGCGCTGCTACGAGGCGGAGCGCGCGGCCGAGCTGCTCGAACTGCCCGAGTTCACCCCCGCGGTGCTGACCGTCGACGGACGGCGGCGCCGCCAGATGTACAAGGCGGCGGCCCGCAGGGAGACCGCGAGGTCCGAGTTCACCGGCCCTGACGAGCACTTCCTGCGCACGCTCGGCATCGTCCTCCGGATCGTCCGCGCCACCGAGGAGGAGATCACCCGGGTCGAGGAACTCACGCTGCGCACGAGCCAGATGAACGCCACCGGCGTGCACTACTCGGACGAGACGCTGCGCGCACTGCTCGCGGACGAGACCCACGAGGTGCTCGTGGCCACGCTCGACGACAAGTTCGGCGCCTACGGCGCGGTGGGCGTGCTGCTGATCGAGAAGTTCGAGCACGCATGGAACGTCAAACTGCTGGCCACGTCATGCCGTGTGGTCTTCTCCGGCGCGGGCACGGTACTGCTGCGCTGGCTGGCCGACGCCGCGACGAACGCCGGGGTCCACCTCGTCGCCGACTTCCGCAGGACGGACCGCAACCGGATGGCCGAGGTCGCCTACAGGTTCGCCGGTTTCCGGTCCGAGGACTGCGCTTGCGCGGCCGGGATCCCGCCGACGTCCGAACCGGGGATCGAGCGGCTGCACCTCGCGCCCACGCGGCAGGAGCCACCGGGCACGATGACGGTGCACGCCCCCGACCTGGGTTCGCCCGAGGCCGCTGACCTCGTTTGGGGCGTCGCGGAGTCGTGAACCGCGCCCGGCCGCCGGGAAGCTGGCGGCCGCGCGCTACAACGACTCGCAGGGGGTTTCCGCGTACAGTTCACGCACCTCTTTGAGGACCTCGTGGTCGGTGCGCCACTCGGTGCGGTCGACGGACAGGACCGGTCGTACGCCGATGCCCGCGTTGGTGACGAACGCGGCCTCCATGTCCGGCAGGTCGGACAGGTTGACGGGTTCCGTCGTGGCCGGCCGGTTCAGCCCCTGGTCGATCAACGCCATGGTGACGCCCGGCAGCCACGCGGCCTGCGGCCACACCACCCGCCCTTGGCGCACAAAGCCGATGTTCGATGTCGAGGACTCGACGACCACCCCGTCGTCGCCGGTGAACAGCACGTCGTCGAACCCGGCCCGCTGCGCGCGACGCCGGTGCAGGAGCGCCCCGAACACACTGACGTGTTTGACCGCCGGAATCTCGCGCTGGTACCGCGCGGCCTGAAGCCGCAGAGGCTCCGACACTCCCCGCCCGGCCGGCCGGGTCGTCACCAGAACACTAGGCTCCGCGTCCGATCCGATCGTCCCAAGGTCGAGAGCCGGGTCGTAGACCGTGACCCGGACCATGACCGGCCCCGGATCCCCGCCCAGCGCATGCCGCACATACCGCCTAACAGCGTCGGTATCAAGTTCAACATCAAAGAGCAGCCGACAGTCCCTGACCAACCGCTCCAGATGCAGGCCGAGCCCCCGCACCGCAAAATCCCGAACCAACATCGACGTAAAATGCCCGTAGTTGGTCAGCGCAAGCACCCTCACCTGATC
Source organism: Actinocorallia sp. API 0066 (assembly GCF_020991275.1). Classification (GTDB taxonomy): domain Bacteria; phylum Actinomycetota; class Actinomycetes; order Streptosporangiales; family Streptosporangiaceae; genus Actinocorallia. The sequence goes on from NZ_JAJLQY010000001.1 coordinate 13,286, forward strand.
CGCACCAACAGGAGCCCCATTCAATTCCATCAGTCCCCAAACACCCAAGAAACCCAAAGACCACTGATCACCCCCCCATTCTCTCACCCATGTCAACCTCTCAAAAAGCCCCCCAACCCATCGCCGACCCCCACCAGCCCAACACCAACGAGCTTCCCCCAGCCGGTCTTAGCCGATCACGCGGTATTCGAACCGGGCAAGGCCGAGGACTGCGGCTGGCGTGTTCCGCCGCCTTCCCACGCCCGACGAGAAGAGCAAAGCCCCGTTCCACGAGGCAACACAGCGACCGCCGTAACGCGTTGTGACTGCGGTCGGTCTTGGACAGGACGTTGCCGTCGGTCGGTTGAGTGAAGGAGACGATGATGCCGTGGCCAGCGCCTCGGTAGCCGGGGTCGGCCAGGGTGGGCAGGACATGGCGGCGGGCGGCTTCGATATCGACGGTGTGGCCGGGTTCGACCTGGCCGTCGGCACGCGCCCGGTCGAGGGCGTCGTGCGGATCGGGTGCCTGAGCTTCCTACCAGGGCGGGGTTCCACGTCTCATTTCCGGCCTTCGGCGAACCATCTCGAAACACCCGGAATGCCAACTAACCACCCCAGCAATACCAGCTGACCGAACTATTTCGCTGAGATCACCTCAGTGAGATGCGGAGAACGACATCAATCCGCGGATCTTACAGTTGGTGTAGGACCCGTGTCCGGCTCGTCAGATGATGAGGCCGTGAGCGGGCAGTCCGCGATTCATATCCGCTCGCGGAAGCTTGATCAATTAGCGAGAGTTGGTCAACCGGCGACAAAGGAGATTCTGCGGGTGCCCCTGCCGGCCAGTTGTGATCGATTGGGGTGATCAGGAGGAGTGGGCCGGAAGGACCAGCAACGTGCCGTCGCTGTGTTTCTCGATCTCGATGACGACGTCGGTGTGGGGGGTGGAAGTGCTGTGCTCCGGGCTGAGAGAGCGTAGCCGGTAGGCGGTGTCCAGCAGGCTGTCTACCTGCCTTCGCAGCATTCCCACCTTGCTGGTGAGGCCCTTCGGGGAGCGTAGTCTGAGGCTGGACAGTCGGCGGAGGACGTGCTGCACGCGTTCTTCCAGGGCGTCGATTCGCTGTTGGTCGTCCCGGAGGCTGCGTGCGAAGTTCTCGAACGGGTTGTCCAGGTCGTTCTGGCTGGCCTCCACGCCTTGGAGGACGACCACGCGGCGTTTGAGGGCGATCGCGAGTGCCGCCAGTTCAAGGTGTGCGCGGAACTCGCCGCCGGGTTCGGTGACTCCTGGGAATGCGGATTCCAGGTCGGTGATGTCGACGTGGTCGTCCACGAAGGTGTCGAGTGCGGCCTCCCACTTCTTCACTCGGCGTTCCGCTTGTTGCGTCGCTGTGCTGATCGCGTGGACGGTGGAGTCCAGGCCGAGTGACGCGCCCACTTTGCCGTGGTCGAGGAGCAGCGCGGTCGCCTTGTCGATGGCGTCCCGGCAGCCGTCGAGTTCGCTGCGCTCGGCCTCCAACTTGTCGTCGTGGAGCTTCTCCAGGAGTTCGGTGATGTTCTCGATGGCCTTGTGGCGCTGGTGATCGGCGTAGGCGCTGGCACTGACCGCGACAGCCATGAGGACGAGCGGAGCGGCCACCGTCATCGCGGCACCCGCCGCGGTCGTGCCGGCGGCGGCTCCGACCGCGGTGCCCGTCGCTCCGGCGGACGCGGCCTCGACCGGCACGAAGGATGCCTTCGCGGTGACGAGCTTCTTGCCCGTGGTAGCGACAAGGTCGCCGTACGTGCCACCGTTCTTGGACGCCATCGGCTTCAGGAGCCCTTTACCGACCTGTGAAGCGACCTTCGCGGGGACCACCATGCGGTAGAGGACATCCGGCGAATCCACGATCCTCGCGACAGCGGGCACCTTGTGCGCGCTGGACGCTACGAGACGGGAGAGCTCCTGGGCCAGCGGGCTCATCGCGTCGAGCGGGAGGCCGCCCGCCCGCTCACGCTTCGCCGGGAGCGGGTGCGCTTCCAGCGTGACCAAGGGAACCGACGCGAACGCGGCGAGCGCGGAACGGAGCCCGTCCAGGCGCTCGAGTGAGAGAGGTCCCTCGTCGGCGGTTATGGAAGCAGTCGAGCCCTGGGCGGTGGACAGGGCCCAAACAGGCACGATCGTGCCGTCTACGTCACTCATCGATCTCCTCGGTCAGGCCACACGATATCCGCCTGAGCCGACAAAACCGGTCCTCTTCGAGAAGCTGGCCGCCATTGTCCGGTCCCCGTCTCGATCGGCGGCCGGCGGCCTGTCGGTCACGCCTCGAACTCGGGGCCCGGCCAGGGGCCCGTCCGAGTGGCCGCGCCACCCACGGGTGCCTTCAGCCGAGAACCCGACATTCGGACAATCCATCCTGAGAACGCCGGGGCGAATTCGGATTCGATCTAGTTCAGCCAGGATCCGCAGGCCGCAGATCCACTTCCGCCAGAATCGTCGGCCGTGAACACCTCGGTTTATGGTGCAGATTTCCTTTTTGCAGCAGAGGTGACGACTTCCGGCGAGGCGATAACCTCAATCCCAATGAGATGACCTGCTGCATCAAAATCAAGAACCACATCCATCTCTCGGCCGGGAACTTCGAGGACACATTGCTCCACAGCCTCTCCGTAAGCAATCGGCACACTCCCATCGATCTGAATATAGAAGGCTCCGGTTTCGCTATCCTTTTTTAGGGTACAGGCCCATTCTTCCACTGAGACTCCAAACTGTCGACAGGAGCCGGAAATCAATCTTGACAATATTATAGATATGAAGAGGCAATCCTGCGGCGCCTCCAGGCGCCGCAGGATTCATCGTTCCTGGTTGCTGTCCACGGAAATTATACGCCCATCTCGATTGAGGACCACCCATGCCTTTTTGCTTCGATACTTCCATGCGTCCGGCCGGTTGCCTCTGGACTTACTCCCCCTTTTGGCAACCTGCTCGACGGTATCTTCAGATATGCCCTACTCCCGAATCTGACTACGGGAGTAGTCAGAAATTCGGCCAACTACACGGTTGGCTCCCTTGTTCGGCACCCCGGCGACCACTATGTATAAGCCCCTGAACAGGGGGAACGTGGTGCGAGCGGCTCATATTGTTCCGTCAACCACTACTCGCACACACGCCTACAGAACCTCTCCACCAAAGGGAGCTAGCCCACTCCGTGGGCGTCTTCTGGACCGCCCAGGGGTGTTCCTCGGGACGGGTCTGAGCGAGTGCGAGTGCGAGGACCACATACCGTCCGAGGGTGGATTTGCCCGCGCCGGGGTCGCCGAGCACAACGGCCTTGCGCGTTTGGCCCAGCGCGTCGAGGACGGGGAGTGCGGGACGTTCTCGGTAAGCCTGGCGGGCGGTTTCCAGCTCCGCCCGGTCGATGCCGTCCGGCAGTTTGGCGACGTGGCCGTCGTCCAGAAGTCGCCGCACCACTTCGCGCGGCAGATCTAGAAGTTCCCGCGGCGGCGGGTTCTCCCTGACCTTCTGTGGGACGAAGACCTTGCCGAGCATCATCACCGGGTGCTCGCCGCGCTCGGTCAGGGGCGCGAGGATGTCCAGGCCTATCCGCTCGTACCGGAGGCACACCCGACCGAGGTACTCCGCCCTGACGTCGTCGCACGACGGCTCTGCTTCGGCCGGAGGCGAAAGAGGCGGCTGCTGGTCTTTGTGGGCGCGCACCATGCTGCGGATGGTCTCCACGACCACGATCAGGACGAGAACCCGCGCTCGCCACCGAGACGGCCCAGAGGCCAACGCCGAAACGCCTCATGTCCGATGCCCCTCCGCTCTCCACGCCGGGAAGCCGCCGCCCCGACGAGCTGGGCGAGGATGTCCGGACATTCCCGACGGTTGCCGACTATGACGCACAGTAGGGGGCGGGCGTTGCAGATCACCGGAGAATGATCCGAAGACGTCGGCGTCCGGCTCTCCCGGTGCAAGACGAGCGGCTTCACTCCTCTTCGCCCGCTGGTGTCGGTTACCGTGGTGACGGCCATGACGGGCGTCGCAGAAGGGGGTATCCGGTGACGGCGGAGCAGATCCACGGGTCCGGCCCGGAAGGGCACGACCTCATCCATCTCGGGGGCGAGACGGCCGTCGTCGTCCCGATCGAGGAATACCGGCGCCTACGTGCCCTGGAGCGCCGTGCCAGCGCCCAGGATCTCGCCGACGCTGAGGACGAGGCCGCGCTCGAAGTATGGAAGGCGCGGGAAGCCGCCGGGCTGAACGTGTATGTGCCTGCGGACGAGGTTCGGGCTCGGCTGGGGTTGCCGACCGGATGACGTCCCGCGCCGTCGTCTACGAGGCCGGGGTGAGCCAGGCCATGGCCCGTTTCCTGGACGACCCGGCCGGTCTGAGCGCCGCGATGGACGCCATCGACCGGCTCGCCGACGATCCCGCTCCGCCTGACGCTGTCCCCTACGGCCCCGAGATCCGCCGCCTTCGTGTCGGCCGCTACCGTGTGCTCTACGAGATCACGTCGGCCGAGATCCGCGTCATCAACGTCGGCCGCACCGCCTGACATCTCGGTGATGCACGTCACCTAAGACTGTCGGCCCTTCCACGTCACGAGGCACCCTCTTTTCGCCTTCTCTCCTGTGAACGCCCGCTTCCATGTGGAAGCAGGTGAAGGAGGTGGCTTTGAAAGGGTTCGAGCCTGCTGGACGGGGCAGGCGGGGACATGTCCCGTCGCAGGAGAGCGCGGTCCAGCAAGATGAGGATCAGGTGCCTGAACCTGAGGGCCGTCCGGTGGTAGCTGCGGAGCGGCGGAGCCGTCTGGAGGGCGGGCGTCGGTACCGGTATTAGGTCAGGCTCTCCGATGACGAGCGTGTCCTCGTCGAGCGGGCCGCAAGACAGGCCGGGCTGACGGTGCCGCGGTTGATGGCCGAGTCTGTCCTGTTGGCGGTCTCTGGGCGTCGTCGGTGCGGGGAGGCGGCTGGATGCCGTTCTCGACCTGCTTGCCGGGCACGTCCAGGGACCGAGGTCGAGTGATCAATAAGATCATGCGCCGCGGCAAGTCGGTGGGTGGGCTGGTCCGCTACCTGTTTGGGCCGGGCGAGGCCAATGAACACCGGGACCAGCGGGTTATCGCGGCCGACGAGTCCCTCGAACTGGCCGACGGGCGCCGTGCCGGTGGATCGCGGTCCACCACGGTCCGAGTGCCGAGGGCAACACCACATCCACGTTGCGGTCAACCTCGTGCGCGAGGACGGAGAGGTCGCGTCGCCCGGGTGGGACCGCAAGCAGATGTCGCGGATCTGCGGCGAACTTGAGCGCCGATTCGGCCTGTCGGTGGTGGCGGGCCGGGTGACGGGCGGCATGCCGAGCATCAGCCGCGCCGAGACCGCCCGAGTGCGCGACGGCCTGCGACCGGAACCTGAACGGCTCACATTGGCCCGTCACGTACGGGCCGCCGCCCTCGTCGCCGAGCTCACTGCCGGTGGCGCTCTTGTGCGCGCCCGGCGCGCCTCCGGAAGCCGGGCCGTCACCGGCTACGCCGTCGCTCTCCCGCCGCCCGAGGGTAAGGCCCCGGCGTGGTTCGGCGGCGGCCATCTCGCCCCCGACCTGACCTTGCCCAGACTCCGCGAACGCTGGCTGACGACCTTGCCCGGCCTCGATGTCGCCGTATGCAAGGACCCGTGGGATTGAGGAGGTTGCCCACACCGTCACCCTGCTGTCGGGCGTCGAGCCGCACGACAGCAGGGTGTGGCCCGACGCGGCGGGGGATGTCTCCGCGCTCTACGCCGTCCTGTCCCCTGCGCTACGAGCCGACCAGTCCCGGCCCGTTTGCCCACGCGAGCGACGTACTTGCCCGCGGAGCCCAGACCAGGCAACGCTCGCGAATTCCCCGTCATCCCTGGCTCCGCACCGCAGGACGGATAGCCCGCATCCACGCTGCGCCCGACCACGACCGCCTGATCAGCCTCCTTCGCCAACTCTTCCGCCTGGTCTCCCTCATCGATCAGGTTGCCGAAGCACGCCGCGCCACCACCCGAGCCCTCTCCCGCCTGGCCGCGACCGAAGCCGCCCCCACCACAGCCACGAACTAGAACGGTGACACCCGCCCGCCCCGTCGCCAAGACCCAGCCCCGGCCGCCGTCCCCGCCTGCCCATCCGCCGCGCGTCAGAGGCCCGGAGGTCTTGCCCAGCCGTCTCAACCCCACTCAGGAACGTTGCCCAGGTTGAACGGAGACCCCGCCCAGCCTTGCCTCCGTGCTGCGAGCTGGCCGGATCAGGCTGATAAGACCTTGCCCGGGCGGGCGGCACGCTGTAATGAGTTCTGCCCAGCTCATCCGAAAATCTTGCCTTTACCGAAGGCTCTCCTGCCGCCGATCCTGCACAACTGCTCAACGCTTCTGGCGTGTGTCGCTTGCCCTGCTCCGTTTTGCTGGGCAAGACCACCGGCAAGCCCGAGTCTGGCTCACCGCCAAGGGAGCAGGCTCCGAGGACCAGACGCGGCGCGTCAGCCGATCGCCCCTGACCACATGCTGGCATCAACCCGACGTGGTGATCGCAGAAACTCAGGTGAGCGAGGCAAGCCGCACAATCCGCACTCGCTACGCGACTTCGATCGACCATGACGCATGTCACATTAATTGAATGGGGGTGCTTTGAGCTGGGGATACGTGGAGGAAAAGACTGTGTAGCGCTCACCGCATCAATTATCTGACCAACGACTGGTCTGCTCCTGGGCGCTGCCATCCTGTCGTCATGGCCCTGGCCACTACGAGTCGTCATGGAGGGGATATGGCACGACTGGAGAGACCGGTTGAGACGGATAGTCGCGAGCTGAGGAGGCTGGTCACGTGGCTGCGCCGTCAGCGCCAGCGGTCCGGGCTCACGTATAGGGAGCTGGGGATGAGGGTGGGGTGCTCCGGAAGCCGCCTCTCGCGGGCGGCTTCGGGGCGGTCGGTACCGCCTTGGCCCGCTGTAGAGGCGTATGCCCGTGGCTGTGGTGTCGATCTGAGTCGGGCTCGGCGGCTCTGGGAGGACGCGCACGATGCGAGGTATCGCTGTTACCTCGATCCCACCGAGTACGACCCCGACGCGGTGCGCGACTACGCCGACCTACGTCGGGCGCTGCGCACTCTGTGGGCTAGCGCGGAGATCAGCATCGCCGAGTTGGTGCGGCGGGACGCTAGCGAGTTCCTGCGGCCCAGCACCCTCAGCGCGGCTCTGCGCGGACCGGATCGTCGCTCGTGGCGTCGGCCAAGCCGGGCCCTTGTGATGATCTTGGCCGATGCGTATGACGCCGACCGGGTGCAGGAGTGGCTGGCGGCATGGGACCGGGCCCATGAGAGGAGTTGGCGGCGCGGGCGCTACGGATGGGCGCCGCTACCTCCCAGGCTCCGCTGATACCTAGATGTCCACAGAGGTAGCTCTCTGTGCGGCACATTCCTGGCCAGGGCGGGCATGGGGTGGCGCGGGCCCGGAGTGGCCCCGTCCCGCTGCCCGCCGTGGCTCGCGGTCCGTGTTAGGGGGTGAGTTTGTAGTGGAGTTCGGTGAGGTGGCCGGGTTTGATCATGGTGGTGGCTTCGATGGGGCGGTTGTTGTGGGAGTAGACGACGCGGAAGGTGTGGAGGACGGGGAGGTCGCTGGGGAGGTTGAGGGCTTGGTATTCGGTGGGGGTGGGAATCCGGGTGGAGATCGATGGCGTGGATGGGTGGGTAGCCGAGGGATTCCAGGAGGGTGGGGGCGCCGCCCTTGATTCTGCGGGGTTCCATCATGGGGGTGTCGCGGGCTAGGTCCAGGGGGTAGTAGCTGGTGACGAGTTCGACCGGTTCGTCGTTGACGCGGAGGATCTGGGTGCGGCGGAGGGCGGGTTCGTCCTGGGCGAGGCCGAGTGCGGCGGCGGGCTGGGGTGGCGGCACCACTTCGACGACATCGAGGAGCTCGCTCACGGCCGTCTCGTCTTCGTCGGGGATGTGGGTGAGCCAGGCGTAGGGCTCGCCGGGTGGGGCGGGTTTGAGGGAGATGGACGGGCGGATGGTGCGTTGGCGGCGGGGGCGGATGGTGATGTTGGCGCCGGGGCGGCTGATGAGGAGGCCCTCGTCTTTGAGGAGTTGGACGGCTTTTTGGATGGTGGCGTTGGCGGCGTTGAAGCGGTCCTTGAGCTGGCCTGTGGAGGGGAGGGTGGTGCCTGGGGGGAGGACGCCGTTGAGGATTTCGTCGCGGAGGTCGGCGGCGATGCGTTGGTGGAGAGGGCGTGGGTCTTGGGTCATTGGGTCACCTTGAGTTCGTAGCGGAGGCGGGTGCTGCGGGCGGGGGTGACCATGACGTCGGCTTGGACGGGTCGGTCGGCGTCGTCGCGGATGAGGCGGGTCAGGGTGAGGACGGGTTCGGTTTCCGTCAGGGCGAAGAGGTCGCGTTCCTCCGGTGTCGGGGGGCGGGCGGTGACTTCCTCCTGGACGTGGGCGCCGGCGTGGCCGAGCTCGGCGAGGAGGGTGACGGCGCCGCCTCGGATCTTCGCGGGGGTGGCCAGGGCGGTGCCGGCGGCGATGGCGGGCGGGTAGTAGGAGTCGGTCAGCTCGATGGGCCGCTCGTCCAGGTAGATGACGCGGCGTCGGACGATCGCCGCGCCGTCGTCGCCGAGGCCCAGGAGGTGGGCGATGTCGGCGGGTGCGACGGTTTCGCCCGCGTAGGCGATCCGCTGGCTTCCCTTTCCGCCACGTGCGGCTGCCTCTTCGGCCCAGACGTCCTTACTTCCCGGCGTGATGTACGGCACCGACGTGCTGGTCCAACCGCTGGTCACTGGCTTGTCTCCGGGTGGGGTTTCTTCTTGCCCTGGAAAGGAAGAAAGTGCCCCTGATCAGCGCCTTGAAGGTGTTCGAGATCGATGACCGGGATGGCCGGTTGATGGCGTCGGACGGGGAGAGCCGGTTCGGTGTCTACGTCCGGCAGCGCGCGGACGGCGGGTCCGAGCTGGTTGGAGTTCGCGCTTGCTTACGTCGACATGAAGTGGCCGACCGCGTCGCCTGGGCATCGGCGCGGCATCGCCGAGGGGCTGGCCGGGGCGACGCTGGCGCTCGTCCGCTGGGAGGAAGGCCATCCGCCGAAGGACGAGGTGCACGAGGCGATGACGTCGTGGGCGTTCCGGACCGAGGAACGTCGAGGCCGTGTCCCGGAGAAGTGGAAGAAGGCGGTGCGGTGGGTGGAGACGCACGCCCTGGACGTCGCGGACCTCGCCGACGCCGATGTCGCCCAGGCCGTCCTCGTGCAGCTCACGCGGAAGCTTGACGGGACGAAGGCGGCGGTCTCGACGTACCAGCGTAAGCGGGCTGTGGTGTTCAACGCGTTGAAGTACGCCGTCGTGAAGCAGCACCTGACGGTGAACCCGCTGCTGGTGACGACCTTGCCCGCCGCCAGGAGCAGCGAGGCGCTCGACCGGCGCCGGGTCGTCGGTGAGGCGAAGGGGCGGCGGCTGCTCATCGCGGTCGCGGAGACCGGCGCGATGGGCGCTCACCTCCAGGCGTTCTTCGCGTGCCTTTTCCTGGCCGGGCTCCGGCCGGGCGAGGCCGTGGCGCTGCGGGAGGAGTTCATCGAGCTGCCCGACGACGAGGACGAGTGGGGGTGGTTCCACCTGGAGAAGTCGTCTCCCGACGTGGTGGGGACTGGACCGACAGCGGTGAGCGTGAGGTGCGGCAGCTCAAGCACCGGGCGGAGAACGAGACGCGGCCGGTGCCGATCAGCCCGTTGCTCGGCAAGATCCTGCGCCGCCATCTCGACCGGTACGGGACGGCGCCGGACGGGCGGCTGTTCCGGGGCGAGGACGGCTGGTTCGTCTCGGAGAGCACCGTGAACCGCGTCTGGGACCTTGCTCGCAGGGCTGTCCTCAGTGCTCGGGAGGTCGTCTCCGTCCTTGCGGAGCGGCCCTACGATCTGCGGCACGCGCGGCTTTCGATCTGGCTCAGCTCCGGGGTGGACCCGGCCCAGGTCGCGGAATGGGCTGGGAACAGCGTCCCGGTTCTGCTGCGCGTCTACGTGCATTGCATCAGCGACTCCCAGGAGTCCGCGCTGGCGAAGCTGGGTCGTAAGGCGCCCGCCGCGATGCCGGGGCCGGATCTTGACGAGCTGGAGAGGCTCCTTCTCGCCGAAGCCGTCGTGGCGGAGCCGCTTGCCTGGTTCGTGTTCGCGGTCGGTTATCTGGAGGCGAAGTGGCCGACGATCAAGCACAGCACCCGTCGCGGCGCCATTGAGGTTCTGACGAAGGTCACCCTTGTCCTTGCGGATGGTCGACGGGGTCCGTCCGATGATTTCCTCGTCAGTCGGGCGTTGTCGTCGTGGGCGTTCAATCTGGATCGGCGGGCCGACACGCCCAAGGAGGTGGCTGATCTGATCGACCGGGTTGCGGCGAGATCGGCCTCGACGGCTGTCCTGAGGGACCCGGACCGCGTCACGGCCGTCATGATCACGTTGTCGCGGCGAGAGGACGGGGAACCGGCTGCCTCGAGTGTGGTCGCGCGGCGGAGGTCGGCGCTCTTCAACGTCCTGGAGCACGCGGTCGCCGTCGGCCAGCTCCCGGTGAACCCGATGCTGTTCCGGCACTGGGGCGCCTGATTCTCATCCGCCGCTCATCCGCGGAGAGCCGGTGAAACACGGTGATCACCGTGAACCGCCGGAAGGGCAAAACGAAGGGCCCCCGACCAGATCGCCTGGTCAGGGGCCCGTTTCGCTTGCGTGGCGGCTGGTGGGTTCGAACCACCGTAGGCTATGCCGACAGATTTACAGTCTGCTCCCTTTGGCCACTCGGGCAAACCGCCGTGTGTCGCTTGCGACGTCAGAAATATTAGCGGATGCGGGGAGTGGTTCGTGCACGGGTTTTGGGGACGGGGGTGGGGGTGCGGGCTGAGAGACTGGGGGGATCAGGGTTTGTGAAGGTGAGGAGTTGGGTGTGGCTGGGGAGAGTTCGTTCGACATCGTGTCGAAGCTCGATCGGCAGGAGACCGACAACGCGCTGAACCAGGCTGCCAAGGAGGTGGCGAACCGGTTCGACTTCCGGAACGTCGACGCGGGGATCCGGTGGTCAGGCGAGGCGATCGAGATCCAGGCGAACAGCGAGGAGCGGGCGCTCGCCGTGCTCGACGTGTTCAAGGAGAAGCTGATCAAGCGCGGCCTGTCGCTGAAGATCCTCGACGCGGGGGACCCGAAGGCGTCAGGCAAGATCTACAAGATCGGAGTGAACCTCAAGGAGGGGATCTCCCAGGAGAACGCGAAGAAGATCGGCAAGATCATCCGGGAGGAGGGGCCGAAGGGCATCAAGGCCCAGATCCAGGGTGACGAGCTGCGGGTCAGCTCCAAGAAGCGCGACGACCTGCAGGTCGTCATCGCCCTGCTCAAGGGCAAGGACGACCTCGACGTCGCCCTCCAGTTCGTCAACTACCGCTAGCGGCCGGACGACGACTGGCGAGGCCGCCGAGCCTCGATGAGGCGTCACGGGCCGCACACCTCCGGGCCCCGCACCCGGACCGCACACCGCGCCCCGTGACGCCTCCACACGCCCGTCCCCGCGCCGACCGGCCCTCACGGAGAACACGCTCCTGCGCAGGGGCCACCCGGTGGCTCCATCCCCTGGGGCCCGAGTCCGGCGCGTCGTCGGGCGCGGCAGGGCCGGGTGACGTTGAGTCCGCCCCGATCCGGCTCCCGCAGGGGAGAACCGCGCTGGCTTCACCTCAGGACGCGAGCCCGGCGCGCGTCCGCTGAGCGCGGCCGGGCGGGGGTGACGCCGAGGTGGCCCGTTCCAGCTCGCTGGGCAACCGCGCTGGCTTTGCCTCGGGAACCGAGCCTGGCGCGCGTGTGCTGAGCGCGGCCGGGCGGGGTGACGTTGAGGTGGCCCGTTCCGGCTTGCTGGGGCAACCGCGCTGGCTTTGCCTCGGGGGCCGAGCCCGGCGCGGCCGGGTGGGGTGACGCGAAGGTAGCCCGTTCTGGCTCGATGGGGGGCAACTGCGCTGGCTTCACCCTCGGGAGCCGAACTGGTGTGCGTGTGCTGCGCTGTGGGGGCTTGGTGCCGTCTGCGGCCTGACCCGAAGGGTGGGGCCTGGGTGGGTTGTGGATAACTCGGGGGTGGGAGGGGGAGGGGTGGGTTGAGGGGAGGGGGCTGCGATGGGTGGGAGGTTCGTGGGGAAGGTTGTGGTGGTGACCGGGGGTGGGGGTGGGTTGGGGCGGGCGGTGGCGGTGCGGGTGGCTCGGGAGGGGGCCCGGCTGGTGTTGGTGGATCTTGGGGTGGACGGGTTGGGGGAGACGGCGGACGTGGTGGCGGGGGCGGTGCGGGGGACGGACGTCGTGCAGATCGTGGCGGACGTGAAAAGGGAGGCGGATGTGGCTCGGGTGGTCGCGGAGACGGTGAGGACGTTCGGGCGGATCGACGGGTTCTTCAACAACGCGGAGGTCGCGGGGGAGAGGCGGCGCACCGAGGACTACGGGCCGGTGGAGTTCGACAGGGTCGTCGCCGTCAATCTGCGGGGAGCCTTCCTCGGGCTGAAGTACGTGCTGGGGCAGATGCGGGAGCAGGGACACGGGACGGTCGTCAACACCGCGATGGTGGACGGATCGGGCAACAGGGCCGCCTACGCGGCGTCCAAGGAGGGCGTCATCGGGCTGACGCGTAACGCGGGCCTGGAGTACGGGCGTCACGGGATCACGGTGAAGGCGATCGCCGTGGGGTCCGTCCTGACGCCGCCGCTGGAGGAGTACCTGGGTGGGCTGCCTGAGGGACGGGAGGCCGCCGAGGAGAGGGTCGCCGCCGAGCATCCGATGGGAAGGCTCGGCACGCAGGAGGAGGTGGCTGACCTCGTCGCCTTCCTACTGTCGGACGAGGCGTCCTTCATCAACGCCACGACCGTCACCATCGACGGCGGACGCCGCGTCGACCCATGAACGTCACCCGTCCTCAGGCGGCGAAACGGGGCGGGCCTCGCAGAACAGGAAAATGTGTGTCATAGGGCACAGGTGGCCACGGAAGAAGGGGTATTTGTGTAGTCGGTCGTGAATCATGAGTGAAGGGGTTTTTAAGTAGTCTTGGTGGTATGTCGAGCTCACCCCCCTCGCGCGGACGGCGTTTTCTGGAAGGCGTCGCCGAATGGGCGGTGATCCTTCTCGTCCTCGCCTTGGCGGGGTCCGTCTTCGTCGTCCTCATGGGGCCCGTTACCGAGCTGCTGGTAGCGCATGACCTCGCCCATCTGGTGGAAGCGGAACGAGAGAAACGGCTGATCGTGGCGCGTAAGGAGACCCGTTCAGGGCTGGTCCAGATATTCACCGCTTTGATGGCCGTAGGCGCGTTCCTCTACACGGTGAAGTCTTTCGGGCTGGGCAGGCGGACGTTGGAGAACACCGTCGAGCAGACGGGCAACCAGCACAAGGCGGCGCTGGAGACGCTGCGGCAGAGCGAGTCCGCGCAGATGACGGACAGGTTCGCGCGCGCCGTGGAGCAGTTGGCCGGGCAGGTGGAGCAGCGCATCGGGGCGATCCACGCCCTGGAACGCATCGCGGTGGACTCGGCGCGCGACCGGGGCGCGGTGCTCGACGTCGTCGCGGCCTACGCGCGCCGGGTGTCGCGGTCCCGCGCGGGCGACGAGATCCCCGAGGACCTGCAAGCGGCGATGGGCGCTCTCGGGCGGCTGCGCGCGGGCCAGGAGCCGGAGGCGGGTGAGCCGCTGCTCAACCTGCGCGGCGCGAACCTCTCCGGCCTCGCCTTGCCCGGTGCTGACCTGAGCCGGGCGGACCTGACCGCGGCCGACCTCACCGGCGCCGACCTCTCCCGGGCACGGCTAGCGGAGTCCGTCCTGGACGGGGTGGTGCTGGACGGGGCGGTCCTGGCCCTCGCCGTCCTGCCGGGCGTGTCGCTGCGGGGCGCCAGCCTCGCCGGGACGCGGCTGCGCGGCGCGGCCCTGCCCAGGGCCGACCTGACGGGCGTCCGGGGCCCAGGAGCCGATCTGGGCCCCGCCGAGGGGCGTCCCGCCGACCTGGACGGCGCGGTGCTCGCCGAGGCGTCGCTGCGCGGCGCGGACCTGACGGGCGCGCGCCTCACCTCGGTCAACGCGCGGGACGCGGACCTGACGGACGCCGTCCTCAACGGCGTTCGGGCCGCCTCAAGCGCGCTGGGTGACGCCACCCTCACGGCTGCCAGCGCGCTGGGCGCCGACTTCACCAAGGCCGACCTCACGGGTGCGACCCTGACGAACGCCGACCTCTCCGACGCCGTCCTCGCCTCCGCCCGGCTCGCCGACGCCCGCCTCAACGGCACCCGCCTGACGGGCACCGTCCTGAACGGCGTTGCTCTCGGCTCCGTCCGTGGCTCGCCCGACTTCACCGGCGCCCACACCCGCCCGGACGACCCTCCGCCTCCCGGCTGGCACCGCACCCCGTCAGGCGCCCTCGCCCGCCTCTGACCCACACCTTTTGGCGCGCGCCGTGCACCGTGGTCCGGACGTCATCTGGCGCGGCTCCTGCTGACGGCGGCGCAAGGGTCAGCGGTTCTCGTCGAGGATCTGGGCGCGGAGGCGGTGGAAGTCGACGTCCTCGGCGGGGGCGGTGACGGGGCGGATGACGGCGGCCGCGGCGGCGCGTTGGCCGGACCCGGCGAGGGCGCGGGCCAGTTCGGTCTTCACGCCGGGGTCGGTGGGCAGCCGGGTGGCGGCGGCGCGCAGGAGTTCGACGGCCTCGGCGGAGCGGCCGCCCTGGAGGGACAGCCTTGCGAGGGCCGCCATGAGGACGCCGACCATCGCGCGGTCTCTACGGGACTCGAAGGTGTCCAGGAGCGTCATCGCGTTCTGGTAGGCGTCCTTGGCGTCGTGGTCCCTGTGCTGGGCGAAGGCGACGTTCCCGAGCAGCGTGTAGGCGTCTATCTTCAGCCGCCTGTCCGGGCCCGCCTGGGCGAGGACTTCGCCTGCGCGGTGTTCGGCCGCCTCGTGGTCGCCCGCCACAAGCGACTGGACGGCGGCGGCGAGCCTGTCCTCGACGAGGTCGGGCTGATCGGGCCACGCGCGCGGGTCGGCGAGTAGGTCGAGCGGCGATAGCAGGCGGTCGCCGGCGATCCGGTAGACGGACGCCCCGTCCACGCGCGTGTGGTGCAGCACATAGCGGTCCACGAACATGGCGAGCGCGGCGGGCGGAAGCCCCGCAGACAGGACCTCCGCTTCCGGGACGAGCCTCGCGTGTCCGGTAGCGGTCATGAAGGCTCCGGCGAACCACCGGTAGAGCCGGAGCCTGTCGCGCTCGAAGCCCGCGGCGACGGCGCCGAACACCTCGGCGAGCCGTTCGGCGAGGGCGGCGTCGACGTCGGCGGGTGTCACGGGCAGGTCGCGCGGACGGTCCCAGAGCCAGCGCCCCGCGGCGCGGACGTGCCACGGTTCGGCGGTAGGCAGCGGGTCGTCCTGGTACCTGCCGGTGGAGTCGTACCTCCGCAGTGCGCACAGCGCGCGCACGGTCTCGGTGATCTGCTCGCGGGGGGCAGGCGCACCGGCTGCCGCGAACGTCCGTTCCAGCACTTCCTTGGCGGCGGGAGGCCGCAGCCCGTCCAGGGCCACAACGGCGACGCCGTCGGACTCCCCGGAGGAGGAGGCGCGCTCTCGTACCTCGTCCAGCAGGTCCTCCAGCCTGTCGTCCCGCACGCAGAACAGCAGGTGCACGCGGGGCGCGGCGAGGAGCGCGTCGAGGACGTCGGCGCGTTCGGCGGCGCGCCTGCCTCGGAAGAGGTCCTCGGCCTGGTCGACGGCGGCGAGCAGCGGCGACATGCGCGACCTGTCCCGCAGGAAGGAGCCGATGGTGCCGGGCCGGACCATGACCTCCGCGCTCCACGTGCGCAGGAGGGAGACGGAGAAGAGGTTCCGGGCGGCGGTGGCGGCCTCCGGCAGCAGGGCGTCGCGCCCGGGGTGTCCGGAAGGCAGCACGTTGGCTCTGCGGGCGCGTAGCCGGGGGATGAGGGCGGCTTCCAGGAGCGAGGTCTTGCCTACGCCCGCGCGGCCGTGCAGGACGGTGACGCGCCCGCGACGCCACAGGTCCGCGACGGACTCTGTCTCGGCGTCGCGGCCGTGGAACTCCGCGCTCCGCATTTCGGAATAGGACCGAAACCCGGAAAACGGATTTCCTGACGGCTCCCCCGTCAGCCCTGATGGGGCCATCGCCGGAATCCACCCCGTTGTCCGTGACGGCTGTGTCGCCAGTAGCGATGATTTAGCCGGTCGTATCCGGATTGTCGCACGACGGTCACCTCGCCGCCCGCTCTTGCCGGTCCTCGTGATATCCGCCGCTCAGGAGAGGGTCCGCGGAGTCCCTTTCGCAGGCGAGAATTCGGGAGACGAAGGCCGTCACCTGTGCCGGTTCGATCGATCGCACGTCCGACAGCCGCAGCGCCGTCACATCGGCCAGCTCCGTCGTGATGCCATCCGCAGGGGAATCCATCGCCCGGCTCCTTGTTAGACCTGCCCTCATCATCCTAGACGGACCGGCTCGGGACCAGTATCGGTATGGTTTCATCAATCGGCCTTTCCCCGTACGATGATATTCTCGCGATTTCCCGGAGGGGCCATGCCAGCCAACGAGTCAAGCCCCGGCGAGTCAAGGCCCGAGGTCTGGGGGCAGGTACCGCAGCGGAACATCCATTTCACCGGGCGTGAGGACCAGCTCGAACAGCTCCGCGAGCTGGTGCGGGCCAGGCCGACGGCGGTGCTTCCGGCGGCGCTCTACGGCAAGGGCGGCGTCGGCAAGACGCAGATCGCCGTGGAGTACGTCTACCGCAACCTCGCGGACTACGACCTCGTCTGGTGGATTCCCTCGGAGTTCCCGGACAACGTGCGTGCCACGCTGAGCCAGCTCGCGCCGCACCTGGGTGTGCCCGTCAGCCAGAACGAGACGGTGGACCTCGTCATCCAGGCCCTCCGGGTGGGTCGTCCTTACGCGCGCTGGCTTCTGGTGTTCGACAACGCCGACGACCCCGCCGACCTGGTGAACAGCTATCCCAGCGACGGCCCGGGCCACGTGCTGATCACGTCACGGAACTTCGATTGGGAAGGGGTCGCGCCTACGATCACCGTCCCGGAGTTCTCGCCCAAGGAGAGCCGCGACTTCCTGCACCGCAGGCTGCCGTCCCTGGGCGACGAGCAGGCCGACGCGCTCGCGGGCGAGCTGGGCCACCTGCCCTTGGCGCTGGAGCAGGCGGGCAGCATGCAGGCCCAGACGGGCATGCCGTCGGAGGAGTACCTGGAGGTCCTCCGCACCAAGGCCGGCGAGCTCATGGCCGAGGGCAAGCCGGTGGAGTACCCGGTGCCGCTCGCGGCCACCTGGAGCGTCTCGTTGGAGAGCCTGCGAGACAAGAGCGAGCCTGCGGTCGAGCTGCTTGAGCTGCTCGCCTTCTTCGGCCCCGAGGCGCTGCCGCGCTCGGTGCTGAGCGTCGGCCCCGGCGTCGTCGAGGGCGACCTGGGAGAGACTCTCAGCAGCCCGCTCCGGTTCAACCGGGCGGTGGGACTCCTGCGCCGCTACTCCTTCATCGACGTGGACGTCGAGCGTAGGACGGTGCAGATGCACCGGCTGTTCCAGAGCTTCACCCGGGAGGACGCCAGCGCGGACTCCAGGGCGACGAGCCTGAAGAACGTCAGGCGGCTGCTGGCCAACGCGCTCGCCGACCCGCGCTCGCCGGACGCCCCGGCCGACTGGCCGCTCTTCGCGTCCGTCCTGCCGCACCTGGAGCCGTCGGAGGCGCTGCGCCACCCTGAGGAGCCGACCACCAGGCATCTCCTGCAGGCGGCGGTGCGGTACCTGCACTCGGCAGGCGACCCGCTGGCTTCCGAGCGGCTGGCGCGCCGCGTCCTACGGCGGTGGAAGGACGCGCCGGAGGTGCCCGTGGCGGAGTTGTGCGCCCTACGCCGCAACCTCGGCAACGCGCTACGCGACCTGGGTTCCTACGCCGAGGCGCACCGGCTGGACGTCGAGACGGCGGCGCTGGGCGAGGCGCACCTGGACCGCGACCACCGCGAACTGCTCCTTCTGGTCAACAGCCTCAGCACGGACCTTCGCGCCACCGGCGACTTCATCGGTGCCTACCGCCTCAACGAGCGCGAAGTGCCACGGCACCGGCGCGTCCTGGGCGAGAAGGACAGGCTGACCCTCAGCCTGGAACTCGACCTCGCGCTCGACATGATGCTGGCCGGGGAGTTCCCCGAAGTGATCGCCCTGCTGAGCCGCATCTACGACGACCGGCGCGCGCTGCACGGTTCGGAGGAGCACCCGGCCGTCCAGGTGGTCCTGAACAACCTCGTGCGGGCGATCAGGCTCGGCGGCGACTACGGGGACGCCAGGGAGCAGAACGAGACGGTCTACGGCATGGTCCTGGCCACCCGCGGCCCCGACCACGTCCGGACGATGCGGGCGGCCAACGACTTCGCCATCGCCTTGCGCCTCGCCGAAGGGGCCAGCCCTGACGCCGTCGCCTTCGCCGAGGAGAGGCACGCGCGTTACGGGAGCGCGCTCTGGGCACGGCACCCCGACAAGGTCGCCGCGGAGATCCTGCTTTCGAACGTCTACCGGGAGGCGGGCAAGCTCACGGAGGCGGACGAGCTGCTACGCCGCGCCCACACGCGCATGCTGGCCATCTATGACGACGACCACCCTTACGTGCAGGGCGTGCGCAGCAACCTCGCGCTGCTGAACCGGCTGCAAGGCGAGCCGGAGGAGGCGGTGGCGCTCAGCGAGCACGCGGTGGCGAGCCAGGACGCCCGGCTGCGGGGCCGGAGCTTCCTGCAGGTCTGCTGCGCGGTGAACCTCGCGGGCGACCTGGCGGCGGCCCGGCGGCTCCCCGAGGCGGTCGAACGCGGCGAGTCCACGCTGGCCCTCGCCGTCGAGCGGCTCGGCGAAAGGCACCCCGTCACCCTCGGCTGCCGTTTCAACCTCGGTCTTGACCTAGCCGCCACCGATCCAGAGCGGGCCCTCGTCCTACGCGAGGAGGCGACGCGGGCGATGGAGGCGCGGCTCGGCCGCCAGCACCCGCGGGTCGCCGCGATGGCCGCGGGCGAGCGGATGGACTTCGATTTCGACCCGTCCCCGATCTGACCCCGGCCTCACGGGGTGGCGTAGCGGTGCCGGTGCCGAGTGGCCTGCGCGCGGGCGGTCACCCGCGCGGACGGCGGGACGGGCCGGGCGGCCAGCGTGTCGAGCGTCCGGTTCATGCCCGCGAGGAAGGCCCGGCCCAGCTCGGTGAGGGGGACCTCGGCGGCGATGAGGCGCGCGGTGTCGCGCGCGGCGTCCCGCCAGCGGCAGAAGCGGATGTGCGCGGCCTCGGTCTCGGCGCGGGTGCCCGCCAGGCGCCGCCTGCGGTCCCAGAAGGCGGCGACGCCCATGTGCGCGTAGGTGCCCTGCAGGAGGCCCGTCGCGGGGCGCGGGTCGCGGCGCCAGGGCGCGTAGTGCAGGGTCGCGGGACGGTCGGGCGCGATGAGGTCGACGAGCTGGGTCAGCATGCTCAGCTTCGCGTGCTGGGCCTCGTGCACGAACGTCTCGGCGAGCGTCACGGGGTCGTCGGGCCGGGTGCAGGCGAGGGCCCCGAACGTCCTCCGGGAGCTGCCGCTGAGCGGGCCTCCGTCGCGCGTGGCGAGTGGTACCACCACCGAGAACGCCTCGCGTATCTCTGGGTGGAAGTCCGGATGGTCCCTGGAAAGGATGCGGGCGGCCTCGCCTACCATCGCGCTCCAGTGGGCGAGCTCCTCGCCTCGTAGGGACAGCACGGAGGCGTTCGCGGGAAAGGCGTCCGGTGGGACGAACGCGTAAGGGTCGAGATCGTCGAACGTCAGATGAAGGCCGTGCGCTCGGATGGACGACAGGGGACGCACCACCCTTGGACGTCCCCCGGGCCCCGGCACGGCGTAGCCCAAGGACGGCAGCAGTAGCGCGTCATCGATAGGCGGGCACGGAATTCCGGCACGCACGGCCGCCGCGGCGGCGACCCCCGTCATGAGTCGCGCCGGAGCCGGATTCCCCGCGCGCGCGGAACGCAACGCATAAAGCGCCCAACAGCCGATCGACGGATAACGCAGCACCCGTTCCGTCTCTTCCGGAGCCCGTTCATGGGCCTCGACCAGAAGCCCGAACGCCGAGGCGACGTCGTCGTCCCCCGCCTCGTCACCCACCGCCCGCACCAACACAACAGCCCGCGCCCGGGCGACCCGTTGCAGAAACCTCAGGGCCTCCGGACTTCCACCCCCCGCCGCGATCCGCTCGAACACCGGACGGGGAAGAACCACGCGGTCCATCGTTCACCGACCCATCTCTGCTGGAGATTTACCCCAATTATCCACATCCGTGGATTTCTCCAAGTGTCACATGCCATGACCGGCTATTAGCCGGCGTGGATCGGCGCATTCGGGACGGAGGCGCGAGCGCATCCGGCAATAGCCGGTGTTCAGATCCCGGGGCGGCCGCCGCTCCAAGATCCACGGCGAACCATGACAGGCCGTGCGCCGAGCGGACGAGTCCGTAGCCGTCGGTCGTGGGACGCCGGAGAAGCAACCGCACTCAGGGTTGGCCGCGAACGGTCCTGCAGGACCGCGTCGGACAGGGGCGCCTTCGACGAACGGCGATCCGCATCCCTTCGTCCCCGCGTCCTCGGGACGGCGTGGCGCCGGACGCCGCGTGTTCACCGCGACGCCGTCGCGTTCGCGACTCGTCCGGCTTGGACGGCCACGCCCTCGGGCTGTCCGCGCCCTGGGGGCGGGACGTGCCGGCGGACCCCACGCGCCGTCCGTCCGTGACGAGTGGGGGATATGTCGGCTTTGTAGGCCGTTTATGGCCTTCGTCTAGTTGGGCGGTGTGCCGGTTTCGGTCGATAGATTCCCTCAAATGAGGGAGTCTGGATTGTGGGTGGTTTGTAGGGTGATGTCGGGATAGTCCGAGGTGTTGGGTCATGCAACACATTTCATCGATAACAAAACAGGAAATATCCCGTGGCGGAATGTCGCTTGCGCGGGATTTGACCTAGCGTCTGTTCCTGCTCCGGCGGGGTGGTGCTTCGGGGCGAAGACGTCGAAGGGGGTCTCGGCGGGTGGGCGGGTGGAGCGCTGGAGAATGGTGCAGGGCCTGCGGCGACGTGGAAAGCGCCGCCGCGGTCTGCGGAAGGTGCGGGACGCCGCTCGCCCGGCCGCATCCCGGGCCGACGCGCGTCGGGCTCGTGGTGAAGGTGGGCGGGATGATCCTGCGGACCCGGGCGGGCGTCGTGATCGGCGAGTCCGCGCACACCGTCTCGCTGCTGTCCAAGGACGCGCGGGCCGACGAGACGCCCCTCGCCGACTTCGAGCGGATGCAGCCGCTCGCCGTGCCGGGGCCGCCCGTTTTCGGCGCCGCGGGACGGTTGTGGCGGGCCGCCGGGGCCGTCAGGGTCGGCCAGCTCAACGCCGCGTGGGATCCGCGCGTCGCCGAGGGCGCCGCCGGCGCGTTCGCGGCGGGCGACCTGGGGGCGCGCAGGGCCGCCGCCCGTGACGCCCTCCTGCTCGCGATGGACGGCGCGCTCGACCTGTTGGGGCTCAGCCCCACCGAGGCGCTGTGGTACCGGGCCCACGCGGCCGTCATGGGCGGCAGGATCGACCTCGGCGTCGACCTGCTGTCCCGGCTGCCGAACGGCGCCTACCCGGCCGTCGTGCCCCTGCTGGCCACCGCCGTGCCCAGGCTGCTCGCCGAACCGCGCCTCGCGGCGCGCGCCGCCATGCTCGTCGCGCCGTTCGCCGCAGGTCGGTCGGTCGTCTCCGCCGACGGCACGCCGGACCGGGCGTGGCCCGAGGCCGCCGAGCTGCACGGGGCGCTCGTGCCCACGCCGCCGCCGGACGCCGTCGCGCTCGCCGAGTCCGCCGCGACCCGCCTGGACGGGCAGGAGCAGCGGATCGCCATGGTCACGGCCCAGGCGCTCGCGCGGGAACTCGGTCTTCCGCGCGTCCACGGGGACCTGCCTCATGTGATGGGCCTCAACGCCTACCTCACCGGACGCGAAGGCCACAGCGTCAACGAGCGGGTGGAGGAACTGTTCGCCGTTCCGGTGCCTTTGCTCGACGACCTGATCGACCGGGGAGGGCTGAGCCGCCCGCCGGAGTCGCCGCGTTGGCCGGGGGGCGCGCGGGCACACGTGCGGGCGCGTCTCGACCCCGGCGGCGCCACGGTCGAGGAGCTGACGATGGCCGGGTTCGCCGGTGAGCTGGCGCGCCGCCGCTACCTCGCGGGTGACGGCGACGCCCTGTCCGCGCTCCCCGACGACCCTGCCGTCCGCCACTACCGCGCCCTGCTCGCCTTCCGCGACGACCCGCGCAAGGTGCCGGACGAAGGGCTGTTCCCCGGAGCGGTGGAGCCGCTCACCGAGGTGGCGGCGGTGCTCGCGGCGGCCCGCCGGGGCAGGACCGTCGAGATCTCGGCGGCCCTGGCGGCGGACGCCAGCCTCCGGCCGCCGCTCACCGACGCGGCGATCGCGGGCGCGGTCGGCCTGAGCGCGGAGCTGCGCGCCGCCCATCCGGGCTGCGCGGACTGGCTCGACCTGTGCGCCGTCCGCGCGCAGATCCACGCGGGCGCATGGGCGGCGGCCGGGCACGCCGCGCGGGGCCTGGCCGCCCGCACCGGCGACCCCGCCGTCCACGACGAGGCGCTGAACCTCGCGGCGCTCGCCGACCTTGAGGGCGGCGACGCGGAGACTGCCGTGCGCGTCCTCGACGCGGTGCTCGCCGAACGGCCTAACCCGAGGCTCGTCGTCAACGCCGCCGTCGCCGCCGCGGAGACCGGGGACCTCGCGGAGGCCATGGCAAGGCTCGTCACGGTGTGGGAGACGCACCCGGACCCGGCGGCGAAGAAGGCGGTCGAGAGCCGGGCCCTCATCCTGTGGCTTCAGTCTCCCGACCCCGAAGCGCCGGACGCCCTGCGTGAACTGTTCCACCGGGCGCTGTCCCGGCCGCAGGAGGACGACGACCATTACCGTCTCCTGCTGCGCCAGGCCGCCGCCCACGACGCCGACTGGCTGGCCGCCGCCTCCGTCGTCGCCAAGGACGACGGCGACCAGAGGGACGCGTTGCACTACTACCGAGTCCGTGCCCGTGCCTCCTCCGAGCGTTACGAGACGCTGATGGACGAGGCGATGGGGGTTCTGGGCGGGCTCGCCGCCCGCCCCGACCCGGCCCCGTGGGTGACGGTCGAACTGGACCGGATGGTCGGGTTCCTCATGGAGGCGGTCCATGTCCCGTTCGGGGAGGCGTTCTACGTCCTCGGCATGGTCGAACGGCTAGCGGACGCGGGAGTTCTCACGCCGGCGGCGGAGATCGTCCTTTCGGTGCAGGTGGGCGCGCACCTCGCTGTGTTCTTCGGCGGGCAGGAGGAGGCGGGGTGCCTTACCGAGGACGCGGAGCGGCGCTGGCTGTTCCGGCCCGCGGAACGTTACCGGCGACTGCGCGACGGCCCAGCGGACGACGATCCCGGCGACGGCGTGGGCGAGGAGGTCGTGCGCTGCCTGGCGATGGCGCAGCTCGCGCTGTTCAAGTACGCGGACACTGAGTTCGACCGGTTCAGCGAGCTGTGGAACGACGCCATAGACAAGGCCGACGTCATGCAGGGCGACCGGGTCGTCGCGTTTCTGCGTGATCTCTTGAAGGACGTCCGTCCCTACCCGAGCCGGTTGCGCCGCTATCAGACGCTTTCGGTGGGCCTGCCCACTGAGGAAGAGCACGCCGAGCAGTTCCGGATCATCGGGAAAGCCTGCGACGGATGGGACGGCCAGCTGGAGCGGTTGCGGAAGGCGGTGTGACGGTGGAGCGCAACCCTTATCTGATTCTCGGTCTGGAGTTCGGCGCGTCACGTGAAGAGGCGAACATCGCGTTCGCCCGGCGCAGCAAGGGCATGCACCGTGACCCGTCCAAGGTCGATCTGCTGACCGACCTGACGTGGGCGCTCAACCAGATCGACGAGGCCGAAGGCGACCCGGAGCACCGGATCGACCTGTACCGGGTGCCCGCTGTCGAGACGGGTGAGGGCTCCGGTGTCCTGCGGCCCCCGCCGCTGCGGCCACCGGCACGCGGCGGCGATCGCGAAGCGGCCTATCGGTGGCTGCGGCAGGCGGCCGCCCATGAGTACCTCAGACACCTTGTCGCGGCGAGAGCGAAGCTGCTGGCTCCGCCCGAGGCATGAGGCCACTACCCCCCGAACGAGAGGCACCGAGATGTTCTCTGGCAGGAAAACCGACCGGCTTGTGCGAGAAGTCCGCGAGCTGGCACGCGTCCTCGAAGAGGTGCGGCGGAGCGGCAAGAAGCAGGAGGACCTGCTGTCCATCGTCGATGGACGGAGTTCCCTCGTCTTCGATGCGCTGACGCTGCAGAATCCCGGATCGACGGTGGCCGCCGAGGCGTACGACGGGCTGCGCAAGCAGATCGTCGCGGCGATGTCGGAGCGGGCGCAGCACCTGGTGCAGCTCGTCCAGCTCGACGCGGCGCTCGCCAGGGGCGTGGACGCGGAGGGGCTGCGGCCGCTGGTGGGCGAATGGATCGAGCAGGCCCGGCTCGTGCGGATCGACGACCCGGCGCATCCGCGGGCCGCCGAGCTGTTCACCGCGCTGGACGAAGGGGACGGGCCCGTCGAGGTCGTGACCCCCGCCTACGTGGACGGGAACACGGACCGGGTCGTGCGGGCCGGGGAGGTCCGGCACGTGCCCGCGACAGCGCCGGAAGACACCGTGGAAGGCCCTCAGGACGTCGAGGAGGCACGCACGTGAACGAGACCTACGGAATCGACTTCGGCACCACCAACAGCGTCCTGGCGCGCGCCACCGCCACGGACGTCGAGACGATCGCGCTGGACGACGGCGCTCCCGTCGAGTGGGCGACGCTCGGGTTCGACAGGGTGATGCCGTCGGTCATCGGTAGGGCGGACGGCGCCTACACCTACGGCTGGAAGGCCAAGCTCCAGCGGACGAACCGGCTGGAGGCCGTCAAGCGGCTGTTCGCGACCGACGACAGGATCACGGTCGGCGACGTCGACATCGAGGTGGAGTTGGCCGCGTCCCAGTTCTTCGCCGAGATGAGGCACAAGGCGCAGCAGGCGGGCCTGGTCAGGCCGCTCGACCAGGCCGTCGTGACGATCCCCGCGAACAGTCGCGGCAAGGCGCGGTACCGGACGAAGGTGTCGGCGGGCCTGGCCGGGATCGAGGTGCTGGCGCTCATCAACGAGCCGACCGCCGCGGCGATGGCTTATGCCCGTGAGATCGAGGAGGACCAGCGGATTCTCGTGTACGACTTCGGGGGCGGCACCCTCGACGTCACCGTCCTCCAGTCATTCGAGGGCACGTTCATCGAACAGTCGTCCAAGGGCGTGCAGCGGCTTGGCGGCATCGACCTGGACGCGGCGCTGCTCGACGTGCTGCGCCCGCGCATTCCGGATCTCGACTCGTGGGCCGACTACGAACTCGGCTCCTTCCGCAACGAACTCGAACGCGCCAAGGTCAGGCTCTCCACGGCCGAGTCGGTGACCACGGTACTGCCGCGTGGAGGCAAGTCCCTCACCGTGACGCGTGAGGAACTGGAACAAGCCATCGAACCGCTTGTGCGGCGCAGCCTTGAGCCCGTCGCGGTGTGCCTGAAGGAGAGCCCCGGGAAGATCGACCACCTCGTCATGGTCGGCGGCACCTCGAAGATCCCGCTCGTGCAGCGGCTCGTCAGTGCGGCCGTCGGCGTGCCGGTGAACAGCCGGGTCGACCCGATGACGGCGATCGCGGAGGGCGCCGCGATCGCCGCGGGCATCCTCCAGGGCACGATCACCGACCTCGACTTCCACGTCGGGACCGAGCACGCCCTCGGCACGATCGTGCACAACGACACGTCACCGAAGGACGGGGAGTTCTCCGTCCTCATCCCGCGCAACACGAAGTATCCGGCGCGGGCGACGGACACCTACGTCCCGGCGCACGACTTCCAGGAGTCGATCCAGATCAGGGTCGTCGAAGGGGACCCGGAGAAGCCGATCAGCCATGAGGACAACGTCGAGCTCAAGGACTGGGAGATCGACCTGCCGGGGCAGCGCCTCAAGGCGGACGCGGCCTTCACCGTGACCTACACCTACACCGTCAACGGGACGCTGGAGGTGCTCGTCAAGGATGTGGCGACGGGCGTCGAGCTGATGAGCGGCGAGGTCGGGTTCGGCGCCGGTGAAGACCGCAGGAGGCTCGCGGACCTGCACGCGCGGATGGTGCCGCCGGAAGGGGAACCGGCCGTGGCGTCGCAGGTCGGAGGCTGGGCGCTCTCCGAGACGTCGCAGGCCGCGGTGCGCAAGGCGCGGGAGCGGCTTATCCCGTTCGTCATCGACATCGACAGGCAGGAGCTGGAGCAGCGGGTGGACGCGCTGCTCGCGGCGACCGCCGACACGGAGGACGCCTTGCGCGACGACCTGGAACGGGAGATGCGCAAACACGCCTACCTGCTGTGACCGCACGCCTTTGCCCCCCTCGCCCACACCGGAAGGCTCCCGATGCCCGCCCCCGCACCACCCGTCGCCGAGCTGCGCGCCCTGGCCGCCGAACCCCGCCTCGCCGCGCGGGCCGACCGTCTGCGCGCGCTCGCCGACGACCTGGAGACGGACACCGACCTCGGCCGCTGGGCCAGGGTCGATCTCGTCGGGCACTTCGTCCGGCCCGAGTCCGTCGCGAATCCGGTGCGGTCCCGGAGGCGCGAGCGGGGAGGCATGGCGCTCGACCTGGCGCCCGCGGTGCTCATCTTCCTTCCGATCTTCTTCACCTGGACGGGCCTGTTCGCGGCCACCCGTGCGTACCGGTTGAGCCGGGGTGAACCCTCGCTGGAGGGGATGTCCTTCCTCGAACAGTGGCAGACGGGGTTCGCGGGCGGGCTCTCCCCGCTCCTCTCCTTCGACAGGATCGCGCTGCTGACCCTCGCGGGCGTGCTCCTCCTCGTCGGGGTGACGGTCGCGCAGTCCGTCGTGCAGCGGCGGGTCGAGCACGGGGCGGCGCGGGAGAAGGCCGAGCTGCTGCGCAGGCTCGCCGTCGCGCTCACCGACGCCGACATCCACCTCGCCGTCCACCGGATGGACACGGCGGCGCGGCTGGACACTGTGGCGGACGCGCTCCGTGAGGCCGCGCGGCGGCTCGCCGAGGCCGGCCGGGGATCGCGCAGGCTGCACCAGGGGGCCGTGGAGGCCGCCGCCGGGATCAGTAAGGCCCTGGACCGCGCGGAGGGCCTCACGGACGCGCTGACGGCCGTGTCGGACGCCAACGTGCGGGCCCTCACCGATGCCGCCGGCGATCTGTCCCGCGCCCTGGCCGGCGCGTCGGACGCCGCCGTCCGGGCCCTGGCGGACGCCTCGGACACGGCGGCGCGGGCGCTGGCCGAGGCGTCGGGTGAGCTGGCGCGGACGGTCACCGGGGCGTCCGACGCGGCGGTGCGGACGGTCGCGAAGGCGTCGGACGGGATCGGCGGTGCGGCCGAGCGGGTCGCGGTGGCCGCGGACGCGCTGGGCCGGTCGGGCCGGGACGTCGGCGACGGGATCGGCAGGTCGCTCGCGGAGACCGGAACGCACATCAGGGCGGCGCTCGACGACTGGCGACAGGAGGGGACGATCTACGCGCACCGCCACGAGGTGGGAACCGAGCACCTGGTCGCGCTCGTGTCCGCGCTTGAGGTGGCGCTGGAGCGGGCCAGGCACGCGATGGACGCCATGCCGCGGTCCCTCGACCGGCTGGAACACCAGTACGCGCGGTTCGACACGACGATGACGGCGACCGCCGACCGGATCGAGACCCGGCTCGACGCGTTCGCCAAGAGCCTGCCGGACGGCGGGAGCGGCGCCGTCGACCCGCTGCTGCGCGAGCTGGAGCGGGTCAGGCTCGCCGTCGAGGCGGGCGGACGGCGCCGGAGGTGGTTCGGTTGAACGCCAAGGTCACGGTGACCGCTGTCGCGGGCTGGCTCTTCGCCGACCTGCTGCTCGCCTTCGCGATCGTCGTCCTCGGCACCCAGGAGCCGCCGCCGCTGCCGACGGCCGCCCCCACCCCGACGCCGTCGCCGACGAACACCCGGCTCGCCCTGGAACGGAACTGGGTCGAGGTCGCTCTGACCCTCGACCCGGACGACGTCAGGGCAGGCCGCACGGCAGCCGTGGAAAAAGTGCGCCGCGCGCTGCGCGCGAAAGGGCGCCTGAAAGGCCGGAAGGCGGGCATCGTCCTGACCTTCGGCGCCCAGCACGACGGCGGAGAACGCTACGCCGGGGCGGTGAACCGGCTGCTCACCCGCGCCGACCCCGACCTGTTCTCCGACGTCCAGACCAGGGACTTCGCGCTGCTCGGCAGGAGCGGCGGCGAAGTCCTCCTCCAGATCTATCTCTTCTATCGGTGAGGAACCTATGAGTCAGCAAGTCCTTCCCTTCTACCTGGTGTGCGACGAGTCGAGCTCGATGAGCGGCGGCCCCGTCGACGCGATCAACGACTCGCTGATCAAGATCCACCAGGAGATCGGCGCCAACCCCGTCGTCGCGGACAAGACTCGGTTCTGCCTGATCAGCTTCAGCGACCACGCGCAGGTGCTGCTGCCTCTGTCGGACATGAGCAACGTGACGTCCATGCCCGCGCTCCAGGCGAACGGCGGCACGAGCTTCGCCGCCGCGTTCGACGTGCTGCGCGATACGATCGCGCAGGACGTCGCGCGCCTGAAGTCCGAGGGCCACCAGGTGCTGCGGCCCGCGGTGTTCTTCCTGACGGACGGACAGCCCCTCGACTCCAGCGACTGGCCCGCCTCCTACCAGCGGCTCACCGACCCGTCATGGGGGCCGCGGCCGAACATCCTCGCGTTCGCGTTCGGCGGGTACGACCTGACGACGATCCAGCAGATCGCGACGATCAAGGCGTTCGTGCACGACGGCTCGATGGGCCCGGCCGAGGCGCTGCGGGAGTTCGCGCAGAAGCTCATCCAGTCGATCGTGCGGTCCGGCACGTCGGCGGCCCCCGGCGGCGGCATGAGCCTCGCGCTGCCCGACAACGTCCCCGGCTTCACCGCGGTGCCCGCCGATGTCATCTGAGGAGGTCTTCCCTTACGCGTCCGATGGCGCGCCGAAGCGTCCCCGGAACCTCGCGGCGCACGAGGACCCACCCGCCGAGGACGCCTCGGCCGGTGCGCCCGGTGACGACGACGCGCAGGAGTGGAAACCGCAGCCCGACTTCGGTTCCGCGGTGTCCGTCGAGCGGACGGGGGCGCCACGCCAGGACGTCGCGCCGTACGCGTTCGGGAGGCCGGTCGAGTCGTCCGGCGCGGTGGGCCCGCCGGGCACGCCGCCGCCGGGCCCGGCCCCCGAGGACGTCTCGTCCGCGCCGTCGGCCGGGGCCGCGGCCCGGGAGTCGATGCCGCTCCGGCCGCTCGGAAGGTCCGGGTCGTCCGCCGAGGCGACGGTGCGGGAGGCCACGCCGCTTGCGCCTGCGCAGTTTGAGTCGCCCTTGCCGGGTTCCGGGGCCGTCGTGCGGCCTCGGCTGCGCATGCCGGGCTTCACGGGCGTGAAGCGCAGGGCGGAGGACGTTCCGGCGGCCGAGGACATGGCCGACGCGCAGGCGCCGGTTCCGTCGCGGGCGGAGCGGGAACCCACCGTGCCTTGCCGGGATGAGGAGACGCCCGTGTACACGCCGCCCGCCCTCTACGACAAGCCACATCAGCAGTACGGCACGCCGAAGGGCCTGCCACCCAAGGGAGGTCGCCCCGACACCGTCATAGACGGCGCCGACCTGGCCGGCCTGACGGTGCGCGGCACGTCCCAGCGGGGCGACGACCACCGGTGGCTGACCGAGGTCCGCCAGGACTCGATGGGCCTGTGGCCGCTGGAGGCCGCCGGGGGACGGCGGGCGCTGCTCGTCGCGGTCGCGGACGGCGTCGGCAGCCAGCCGATGTCGCACCAGGGGTCGGAGCTGGCCTGCTCGCTGCTGCGGGCCGAGGCCGAGAGGGTGCTGCCCGAGCTGCTCGACGCCGAGTACAACGAGCTGCAGGGCCTCTGGAGCGGTGTGTTCGGTGCCGTCTCGCGCGGGATGACCGAGCACATCGAGCGGGTCGGCGGCCTCCCCGTCCATTGGTCGACGACGCTCGTCGCGCTGCTCGTGGAGTACCCGACCGGGTGGACGCACGCCGTCCGGGTGGGCGACAGCAACGCCTACGTCCTGCGGGACGGCGCGTTCCAGCCGCTCTTCGAAGCCAAGGGCGGCGGGGAGATCGCGACGAACCGGACGAGCGCGCTGCCCGGCCACACCGGGCCCGCGGAGGTCGCGGTGTTCGAGCGGGCCCCGGACGACGTCGCCGTCGCCTGCACGGACGGGCTCGGCGACACGCTGCGGCATCCGGGGGTCGCGGCGCGCCTCGCCGCCCAATGGGGGGCGCCCGTCCTTCCGACGATGCTGGAGTTCGCGTGGCAGGCCGCCTTCCGGGTCAAGTCGCACTCCGACGACCGCACCGTGGTGTGCGTGTGGGGGCGGTGACGTGTTCCCCGAAGGGGTGGATCTCCACAAGCACGACCTGAGCCTCGGCGACCAGCTCGGCACCGGCGGGCAGGGCACTGTGTTCGCTCTGAAAGGCAAGGGTAAGGGGCTCGTCTACAAGGAGTACCTGAATCCGGGCATGGTGAACGGCGTGGAGCTGGCGGAACTCGTCGCGCTGCCGTCCCGCGCGTTCACCGACGCGGAGCGGCGCCGTCTGCGCGCGCAGACGGCGTGGCCGCGCAACCGGGTGCTCGACGGCGGCGTCGTCAAGGGATTCCTCATGGAACGGGTGCCTGACGAGTTTTCCGGGCAGGCGGCGGCCGGAGCGAAGCTCCTCGAACTCCAGTACCTGCTCTACCCGCCGAAGCCGCTGTGGGGCTCGATCACCCCGCTCGACGTGGATGGGCGGCTGCACGCCGTCCGGCAGGCGGCTGCGCTGTTCCAGCTGTTGCACAGCAAGGGGCTCGTCATCGGTGACGTGTCCATGGTGAACCTGCTCTGGTCGCATACCCCCGGAATCCACCTCCTGGACTGCGACGGCATCCGCAGGCAGGGCCATCCGCCCGTCACCGCGCAGGCTGAGACGCCGGACTGGGACGATCCGACCCAGCCGCCCGGAGGCCCGGACCTGGACACCGACCGGTACAAGCTGGCGCTCCTCGTCGTGCGCGTCCTCGCGCGGGACAGCGGGGTACGGCCCTTGCAGGCGCCGACGCTGTTGCCGGGGCTGCCGCAGCGGATCGTCGAGGAGGTGACCAAGCGGTTCGCGGAGGCGAACGGGCCGCGCGGCACCCGGCCGGACGCGGCGCGCTGGTGCGCGGCGCTCAGCGAGCGCGGCACGATCACGCTGGGGCCGCTGCCGCCTCCCCGCCAGCCGCCGAACCTGCCCAAGGCGCCCGTGGACCTGCCGGGGCCGCGCGGGACGATCCCGCTGCCGCCCCGGTGACCGTCCGGGGCCGCCGTGCGGCGGCTTCGGGCGGTTGCCGGGAGGGGTCAGGTGAACCAGGAGGGGGTGGCGGTGTTGATGAGGGCGCGGAGGATGGGCGGCGTCTGGAACGCCTCCTGGAGGTAGGTGGCGAGCGTCTGGAGGGCGAAGGGGTCTTCGGAGTAGGCGGCGAACATGCCGGGCTCGGACTCGAAGGTGACGAGGGGGGAGATGTCGGGCGAGCGGGACTCGATGGCCGAGCGGGCCACGCCGTTCCAGCCCGGACCGTCGCTCTCGCGGTCGCACTCCTTGAAGACGGGGCCGACCTCCGCCATGCAGTCGTCGCTGAGCATGAGGCAGTACGTGCCGGGCTTGTGGTCGTACTCAAAAAAGACGAACGGCGCGTAGGTGGAGCGATCGGTCACGCGGCAGACCCTACCGGAGGGCGCCGCGCCGCGATCGGCGTCGTGGACGACGCGTGACTGAAAGGTTCAGTAAGTGAACCTTGACGGAAAATCGGGTGATCCTTACTCTCGGGTAGCGATCGGGTCGGGGGAACCGGTCAAGGCTCGTCCACCCCCCTGGAGTCCCCTTATGACACGCAGTTCCCTCGCCGTGGGCGTCGCCCTGCTTACGGCGGTCGCCCTCCTCCCCGCCACACCGGCGCAGGCCGCGCCGCAGCAGCGCACGGTCAAGGTGCGCAGCTTCGACGGCGTACGCATCACCACCCACTTCTTCCGTGCCCCCGGCCTGAAGAAGGGCGAACGGCGTCCCGTCGTGCTGCTCGGCCACGGATGGGCGGGCCGTGGCGAGACCAAGCGCAAGGAAGGGCAACTCGGGTACCTCCTGAAGGCCGGATACAACGTCGTCACCTGGAACGCGCGAGGGTTCGGCTCGGGTGGACGTGCCAACGTCGACGACCCGCGCGTGGAAGGCCGCGACATGAAGCGGCTCATCAACTGGATCGCCAGGCAGCCCGAGGTGAAGCTCGACAGGAAGGGCGATCCAAGGCTCGGCATGGCGGGTGGCTCCTACGGCGGCGCGATCCAACTCGTGACGGCGGGACTCGACCGCCGGGTGGACGTGATCGTCCCGACCATCGCCTTCCACAACCTCGTGGACACCCTGTACACGGACGGCTTCTTCCGGGCGGGCTGGGGACTCCTGCTCTGCTCGGCGGGCCTACGCGGCGGCAACAAGCTCGCGTGGCAGGTCGAGAAGGGCTGCGTCACCGGGCTGGCCAGCGGCGAGATCCCCGGCGACGTCGAGCGCTGGTTCCGCGAGCACGGGCCAGCCCACCTCGTGAAGCGCATCAAGGTGCCTACGCTGGTGCTTCAGGGCACCGTGGACACGCTGTTCACGCTGCGCCAAGGGGTCGCGACCTACAAGCAGGTCAAGGCCAACGGGGCGCCCGCCAAGATGGTCTGGTTCTGCGGCGGCCACGGCGCCTGTAAGACGAACGACGGGCCTGACGACCACCTGGAGAAGGCCACCCTTGCCTGGTTCGCCCGGTACCTGAAGGGCGACCGGAGCGTGGACACGGGTCCGGGCTTCGAGTACATTGACCAGCACGGCGTCTACCGGGGCGCGCCCTCCTACCCGCCTGCCTCGGCGGGCTCCCTGGACGCGCGGGGTACGGGCGCGCTGAAGTTCTCGCGAGCCGACGTCTTCCCTTACCTGTCGCAGGAGCAGGAGGCGCCTTCCGGGCCGCTGCCCGTGCCGTCCTACGTGGTGGCGGCGGAGCCCGCGAAGAAGGCGGTGAACGTCCCGATCCCCGCGCCGTCCGGCGGGGCACAGGCGGTCGGGTCGCCTCAGGTGACGCTGCACTACAAGGGCACCGCGAAGAAGGCGAGGACCGCCCTGTTCGCGCAGATCGTGGACCGTAGGAGCGGGCTCGTCCTGGGCAACCAGGCGACGCCGCTGCCTGTCGTGCTCGATGGCAGGCCGCGCACGGTGACGCGCGAGCTGGAGGCGATCGCGCACACGCTCACCCCGAACGCGGACCTCGTGCTGCAGATCGTCCCGATCACCGGGCTGTTCGACTGGCAGCGGTCGGCGGGCTCGGTCGAGCTGGAGGCGAAGATCAGCGTCCCGCTGTCGCATCCGGGGCCGCGCCTGTAAGCGCTCGTAGATAAGGGCGATGCCTCGTGGGGAGGCATCGCCCTTGTCATGCGCTGGCGGGGCGCGTTACAGGCCCCAGAGGTCGGCCATCCGGAGGTGCGGGACGGCTTCGGCGTCCCTGCTCTGCCGCTGCAGGGTGCGGCCCAGCATCAGGTGCGCGTACGCCTCGGTCGGGTCGAGGTCGAGGACGGCGCGCAGCTCGGCCTCCGCCCTACGCAGCTGCGCGGAGTGGAAGTAGGCGCGGGCCAGAAGCAGCCGGGTCGCGACCTGGCCGGGGAACTCCTCGGCGAGGGGCGTGAGCAGCTCGATCGCGGAGCGGTAGTCCTTGGCCGTGAAGAACGCGGTGGCGCGCTCCCAGCGGTCCGCCGGGGCGCCCGTCGTCGCACCGGTGAACCCGGCGATGTTCGGGAAAGTCCGCATGCTTCCTCCTTCGTGACGTCCGAACGCTCCGGGCCGCCGGGATATTTCCCCTGGTGGGAAGGGGTGTGTCGGGAATCTCCATGATTCGTGGTGGTATGGGGTCATGGACGCGGTGGTGGCCGACGGCCTCCTCAGGGACTTCGGCGGCGGTAGGCGCGTAGGCCCGGTGGGCTTCACGGTGCGCGCAGGCGAACTCGTCGCCCTACGCGGCTCGAACGGCGCCGGTAAATCGACGATCCTGCGCGCCGTCTGCGGTGAGGAAAGGCCGGACGCGGGCTCCGTCCACGTGCTGGGCCGCGCCCCCCGCCGCGCCGCCTCCTGGTTCCGCACCGAGGTCGGCGTGCTGGAGGACCGCAGCGCCTTCCCCGACCTGACCGTCCGCGAGCACCTCGAACTCGTCGCCGTAGGGCACGGCCTCGGCGCCGAGCGGGCCGCGTCCGTCGCGGCGGCCTGCCGCCTCGCCGACCACGCCGACCTGAGCCCGCACAAGCTGAGCAGCGGCCTGCGCCAGCTCTTCGCCCTCGCCGCGATCCTCATCCCCGAGCGCACCCGCCTGCTCGTCCTCGACGAGCCGGAACGCCACCTGGACGCCCGCGCGCGCACCTGGCTCGCCGCCACCCTGCGCGCCCGCGCCGCGACCGGCACCGCCGTCCTCACCGCCACCCACGCCCCCGAACTCGCGGCCGCCGCCACCCGCGCCGTCACCCTCGCGTGACCCCGCCGACGAGCGTCCGGGTGCCTCGGCGGCGGGCGAAGGGGGCGGTGGCGTACCGGGTGTACGTGGTGCTGCTGTGTGTTGGGTTGGCGACGGTGGTGGGCGGCGGGTGGGTGCGGGACGCGCTGGCGGCGGACGTCGCGGCGACGCGGGCGGCGGCGGCCGTGCCGTTCGGGGTGGCGGCGGTGGCGTTGACGGCGCTGTGGGGCGCGGTGCGGGAGGGCGCGCTGCGCGGGCCGGTCTCGGTGCCGGGGCCGGTGATCGACTGGGTGCTGACGTCGCCCGTGAGCTGGGAGCGGGTCCTGGGCGGCGCGTATGCCCGTGACGTCCTCGCGCGCGCGCTCGTGGGGGCGGCGGGCTGCGTCGCGCTGCTCCTGGTGCTGCGCGCGACGGTCCTTCCGATCGCGCCCGGCGCTCTGGGGCCGCTGCTCTGGGCCGCGTTGGCGGGGGCTTTCCTTGGCGCGCTCTCCGCCGGGCTCCGGGCGCTCGACCTTGCACCCCGAACCCTGTACTTCGTGCTCCCGCTGGCCCTCCTTGCCGTGGCCGCCGCCCTCACCTGGACGGCCGGGTTGTGGCTGGGTCCGTGGGGGTGGGCGGGGATCGTCCTCGCGGGCGAGGAGGGGGCGCCGGTGGCGCTGGCGCTGCTGGGGGCGACGGCCCTGGGCGCCGTCGTGGTGGGCGGAAGGCGGCTCTTCCGGGTGGGGTTCAAGGAACTGCGGCGTGGGGCGGAGGTGACGGCGGCCGTCAAGGGCGGTCTGTGGGTGACCGATCCAGGGTGGGCCGGTGTGGTCGGGGAGGGCAGGAAGGCGGAGAAGGCGGGACGCGTCCGGTTGCCCGTGCCCAGACGCGGGTGGCTGCTCGCACCCTGGCGGG
Source organism: Actinocorallia sp. API 0066 (assembly GCF_020991275.1). Taxonomy (GTDB): domain Bacteria; phylum Actinomycetota; class Actinomycetes; order Streptosporangiales; family Streptosporangiaceae; genus Actinocorallia. The sequence goes on from NZ_JAJLQY010000001.1 coordinate 48,774, forward strand.
ACGCGGTGGGGCTGCTCCGGGACGGGGAAGGCTGCGTCCGTGCTGCGGCGCTGCTCGTCGTCGCGTTCGTCGCCGTAGGGCAGGGCGGGAACCTCTGGCTCGCGGTCGGATGCGGCTGCCTCTACCTCGCGGCTTCGGCGCTGCTGGACGGGGCGCGGATGTGCGCGCTCCAGCCCGCGCGCGCACGGTTCTTCCCGGGCCCGCCGCCGATGGTGGCGCTCGCGCTCGGGGTGACGCCGCTGCTCGTCGCGGGAGCGCTGGCGCTGCCTGCGGGGGTGGCGCTGGCGCTGCTGGGGGTCGACCCCGTGGGGCTCGCCTGGGCGGTCGGGCTGCTGCCCGCGGCCGTCGGCGCGGCGCTCGCGGGTGCTTATCGCGGCCAGATGCCGCCGACGCTGCTTGCGGGGTTCGACACGCCCTTCGGCAACAGCGCGGGCTTCCAGGTGGTGTTCTGGCACGGGGCGGGGCCGTTGGCGCTGTTCGGCGCGGCGCTGGGCGCTGCCGGATGGGGGGTGCCCGCGCTCGTCGCGGCGACGGTGGGGATCGGAGTGTGGGCGTCCCGCAGGGGCGCCCGTGCGTTCGTCTGAGGGCTCAGGGGGTGGTCGCCGGGGCGAGGATGCCCGCGGTGCGCTGGCGCGCGCGTGCGGCCTGCCAGAGGCGGGACCAGCGGGCGTCGAGGTGGCGGTCGATCCGTGACGACGGGGGGTTGGGGTTGCCGGGGAAGGAGTGGGAGCGGGCGAACTCCTTGGCCAGCCGCTCCGGGTCAAGGATGTGGGCCGCCCAACGCGAGCCTTCGGCCGGGTCGTGGACGAGTTCCTCGTAGTCGAGGAAAGCGACACGGTCCAGGGGGAGCCGCGCGGTGGCGCGCAGCATGCCGAGCACCCGCAGCCGCAGGTTCCAGCGGCCGACGAGGCTGAGGAGCGCGGCGCCGGGACGGGTGAGCTGGGCGCGGATCGCCAGCCGGACGACGCGGCTGTGGCCGGTCAGCGCCATCCCGTAGGCGGTGCTGCGGGCGCCCCGGGCGAGCGCCCGGTCGGCGCTGCCGTAGATCCCGGCGAGCGGCCTGCGGGTGAGGATGATCCGGGCGTCGGGGAAGCAGCGCAGGAGGAGCGCCTCCCGGCCGGTGTCCGACGGGTTCTTCAGGACCGCCACACCGGCCCGCCGCTTGATCTCCTCCGCGACGCGTCCAAGGAGGCCCGCTCCGCGCGGATGGAAGCGCGACGACAGCAGCCCCGACACCTTCTGGTCCACCAGGAGCCAGCCGTACTCCTCGGGCGTGTCCGCGCGGACGGGCCTGGCGTCCACCCCGCGGTCCACCGGTTCCGGCGCCTCGACCAGCGCGTTCAGCCGGGTCGCGAGTCCGGGCGAGCCATGCCTGACCAGGTCGCCGACGGTGAAGGGCGCGCCCCCCGACGCCGCCGCGACCGCCTCAAGCAGCACCGTGGTGCCGCTTCGGTTGAATCCGCTCACGAATACGATCAAAATGCTCTCCCGGCGCGTGGTGCGAACACACAAGGAAGAATCTTCGGATCGCCATAGAAGCTGGATTCTCAGCACCTATCTAGCTTGTTACTGACAAATTTCACAATATTACGACGCCCCACACTTGACACTCAGTGCCATATTGTCAACCGAGGACCAGCCGCACCGCCGCCGCGAAGGTGGCGCCGCAGAGTAGGAGTGCCCCGGCGACGCCCAGGGTGATGATCTTCACGAGGTGCTTCGGGGTCGTCTTGGGCGACGTTGCTTGTCCGGTTCTGTCCGTCATGGGGGTACCTCCACTGGCTTGACGTCCGTGAAGCCCGGACGCGTTGCGCAGAACGCACGATCAGGCGTAACCCATCGGGGCGACTGTCCGTTTATCCTGGGCCCACACAACATGAGAGGAGGGCTGGTGTCCGTGGACTCGGACCCCGGTCATAGACGGACGCGACCGAAGAAGGCTCGGGAGGTGGGCCGGTGACGGTCGCGCTCGGCCTTCTCGCGGTCGTCCTGTTGACCGCAGCCACGGGTTACTTCGTGGCCCAGGAGTTCGCTTACGTCACCTCTGACAGGCTCGCCCTGCAGGAGGCGGCCGAAGGAGGGGACAAGAAGGCGGCCAGAGCCGTCAAGGTCCTGGAACGCCTGTCGTTCATGCTGTCGGGCGCGCAGCTCGGCATCACGGTGACGACCCTCGTCGTCGGATTCATCGCCAAGCCCGCCATCGCCGGGGTGGTCGAGCCGCCCCTGCACGCGGTCGGCATCCCCGAGGCGGCCATCGGAGGCATCGCCTTCGGTCTCGCGTTCGTCATCGCCTTGGTGATCCAGATGGTGCTGGGCGAGCTCTTCCCCAAGAACCTCTCGCTGGCCAGGCCCGAGACCCTGGCGCGCGCGCTGGCGCCGTCCACCCTTGTGTACCTGAAGCTGGCGGGGCCGCTGATCGTCCTGTTCGACTCGGCTGCCAACCGCCTGCTGCGATCCGTCGGGATCGAACCCGTGGAGGAGCTGCACCATGGCGCGACCCTGGAGGAGCTCGGTCTGATCATCGGCGAGTCCGAGAAGCACCTCGCGCACGGCCACGTCGACCTGCTGGAGCGGGCGCTCGTCTTCTCCGACCGGACGGCGCGCGACGCGATGGTGCCGCGCGTCGACGTCACCACGCTGGAAGCCACCGCGACGCTCCCCGAGGTCACCGAGGTGATCGCCGCACACGGCCACACCCACTACCCGGTCGTCGGGGAGCGGGTGGACGACATCGTGGGCGTCCTCGGCCTGCCCGAGCTGATGCCGGTGCCGCACGACGACCCCCGCCTCGCGGGCGACCTCGCGCGGCCCGCCCTCGTCGTCCCGACGACGCTGCCGCTGCCCGCCGTCTTCGCGCAGATGCAGGCGCGCGGCGACGAGGTGGCCTGTGTCATCGACGAGTACGGCGGCTTCGCCGGACTGATCACCCTGGAGGACGTCGCTGAGGAGCTCGTAGGCGAGATCTCCGACGAGGACGACGAGGACGAGCCGCTCGCCCGTGTCGTCGCGGGCTGGTGGCACACCGACGCGGGCCTGCGGATCGACGAGATCGAGCAGCTCACCGGCCTACGCCTGCCCGAAGGCGACGACTACGAGACCGTCGCGGGCCTACTCCAGCAGCGGCTCGGCCGGATCGCAGGGCCGGGCGACCGGGTGGAGGTGGACGGCCTGCTCGTCGAGGTCCTGTCGGTCGACCACCACGTCGCCGACGAGATCCGGCTCCGCACGGTGCCCGCGGAGGCCCCTGAGCCCGAGCCTGAGCCCGCGCCGGTCCGGGAGGCGGCCCGATGAGCCTGACGACCGGCCTCGTCCTCACCGTGCTCCTCCTGGCCGGGAACGGCTTCTTCGTCGCCGCCGAGTTCGCGCTCGTCGCGGCCAAGCGGCCCCGCCTGGAGCAGGCCGCCGAGAGCGGCAGCCGCGCCGCCGCGCAGGCCGTCGCGGGCATCCGCGAGCTGTCGCTGATGCTCGCGGGCGCCCAGCTCGGCATCACGATCTGCTCGCTGGGCCTCGGCGTGGTGTCCGAACCGCTCATCGCCTCGGTGCTGACCCCGCTGTTCCACGACATCGGGCTGTCCGACGCGGTAGCGCACGGCGTCTCCTTCGTCATCGCGCTCGCGCTGGTGACGTTCCTGCACATGGTCGTGGGGGAGATGGCGCCCAAGTCGTGGGCGATCGCGCGTCCCGAACGCTCCGCTCTGCTGCTGGCGCTGCCGTTCCGCGCCTTCGCCTGGCTGTTCCGCCCTGTGCTGACGGCCTTGAACCAGCTCACCAACCGGCTGCTACGCCTCATCGGGGTGGAGCCGCGCGACGAGATGGAGGTGTCCCGCACCCCGGAGCAGCTAAGGCACCTCGTGGAGGAGTCGCGCCGCCTGGGGCTCATCGAGGAGGCCGACAAGAACCTCCTCGCCAAAGCCCTGGACGCACCCAAAACGGGCCTCGGCGACCTCGTGATCCCGCTCGCGGAGGCCGTCACGGTGCCCGCCTCCGCGCTGCCTCAAGAGGTCATCGACAGGGCGACGGGAGCGGGCGTCACAAGGCTGCTGCTCCAGGGCGACGACGGCGAGGTGACGGGCGTCGTGCACGCCCGTGAGGCGTACCTGGCCCGCGCGCGCGGCACCCTCCCGGCGGCCGAGTCGGTGGCGCACCCGATCCCGGTGGTGGCGCACGACATCGCCGTCGCCGACGCCGTCTCCGACCTGCGGCTGCACCACAGCCAGCTCGCGCTGGTACGGGACGGCGCTGGCACGATCACCGGCCTGATCACCCTCGACGACCTGCTGACGAGGCTGCTGGCACCCGCCTGACCTACGGCTTGCGGGCCGCCCCGCCGACCATAAACCCGGCGGCCCGCGCGGCCAGGGGGTTGTCCGGCCGCCAGCGCGGCAGGTGGACGAGCCCGGGGGCGACGGCCTCCAGGCCGTCGAAGTAGCGCAGGACGTCGCCGGTGGTACGGGCGCCGTCCTCCTCGGTGCTCAGGACGCGCTGGTAGATCTCCACGATGGGCTGGGCGAGATCCGGCCTGCCGTCGAACACCACGTGCGCGATGCCCAGGTGGCTGCCAGGCGCGAGCGCCGCCATGACCTCCCGGACGCCCGCGTAAGGCCCGGCGACGTCAGGCAGGAACTGGAGGGTGCCGAGCGCCAGCACCCCGACGGGCTTGTCGAAGTCCAGGAGGCCGCGCACGGAGGGGTCGGCGAGCAGCGCTTTCGCGGCGGTGACGCAGCCGTCGACCACCGCCGTCCCGGGCGCCCCGCCCAGCAGGGCCCGCGCGTGCGCCAGGACGACAAGGTCGGTGTTGACGTAGACGACCCGCGCCGACCCGTCCACGGCGTGCGCGATCTGGTGCGTGGCGTCACGCGTCGGCAGCCCGGACCCGAGGTCGAGGAACTGCCGGACCCCCTCACCGAGCAGATAACGCACGAGCCGCCGCCGGAAGTCCTGCATCTGCTCGGCCATCGGCTTGATCTCGGGCGCGAGCTCCAGCAGCGCGTCCGCCACCTCCCGATCGACGGCGAAATTGTCCTTCCCGCCCAGAAAGTAGTCGTTCATCCGCGCGACGTTCGGAACCGTCCGGTCCAGATCGCGCTCGGCCCGCGCCCCCTCGCCCTCCGCCACCACCCACCCCCTCATCGCCGGACCGCAACATATACCTCACTCTCCGACGCCCCCACCAGATCCCCGGTTCACCCCAAACCCAGACACCCACCCCCATCTGGTCGAATGGCCGCCTTGTCGTATGCGCACTCGGGCATTTCGGGACTTTGGTCCCGCCTTCCTCTCAGGGTGCGGTCAGCAGCAACACCATGACGATCGTCTGTATCGCCCACAACACGACGAGCCCTGCGGCGATAGCCGACTTGTTCCCCCGCACCCACTCGGACGCCAACGAGAACAGGCTCTCCTCTTCGTTCGGATCGACCCGGTTGACGAGCCCACGGCCGTGCGGCGCCGCCGTGCCCGTGAACTCGGGCCGGTACTCGGCCTGGGCGAACCGGGCGGCGAGGCCGGGCGAGGTCGTCGAGGCACTCCGACAGCGTGTTGATGGCGACCGCGCTGTCCACCACGCGCGGAGGGCACGCCTCGGTTATCGCGTGCTGCTCCCGGGTGCGCTGGCCGCCGAACCCGTGCACCGAGACCCGGGTGCGGTCGCTGAGCGCCCCGGACGCGATGCGCTTGGCGGCGCCGACCTCACGCGCGAGATCCTCGGGCCGGATGCTCCCCGACAGGTCCACCAGGATCGCGATATCGAGGACCGTGGGTTCCGGCTCGGGGGCCGCGACCGCCGGGGCCGTCGGGGAGACGACGGCGAGCGGGGCCGCGACGAGGAGCACGGCGGCGGCGAGGTGGAGCGCTCGGCGGAGGGGGCCGGGCCCTGGGTACTGCGTCATCATCGGTTCCTTACGTTCTCTCCCGATGCGTCGTGGCGCAGTCTCGTGCAGCGCGTGCCGGAAAAAACCCTCAAAGGATGGGATGTCGGGTGCGGGTCCGGCGGTATCGGCCCGGCGCGCCGGTGACGGCGGGCCGTCGTGGTGTTTCCGACGGCGCGGGAAAGGCGTCGGATATCCGGCGGACAAAGGCGCGTCAAGCGGCTGCCGGGAAAAGGGGGAAGGGGATTGTATTTCCGGATGTGGGGGTCGGTACCGATGGGTTGGCGCAGGTGGGGGTGGGTGTGGATTTGTGGTGGGGGAATGTGCCGGGGATTCTTTCGGGGTCGGGAAAAAGGGTGGTCCGATGGGGTGGCGTGTACTAGGTTTCTGCGGGCGTGTCATCCGACGGAGGGGGACGGATTTGTTCAGGCGAGTTATCCGCGGGGTCATGGTCTCGGTGCTGGCGGCGGGGGCCGTCGCGGGGGTCCCGGTCGGCGCGGCGGGCGCGGCCGCCAAGCCGTGTGCCGTCGGGAAGTGGACGATGGTGAAGCACACCTTCTCCGCGCGCGGCCAGGGCTACGACTTCACCGGCGCGGGCGGCAAGGGGGTCCGCCTCGTCGTCGGCAAGAAGAAGCTCTCCTGGAACTTCCGGGGTTCGCGGCCGCTGGCGAGCAAGGGCACCAGGGCGGACGAGAAGGTCGCGATGTGGAGCCGCTACAGCGGTCGGCTCACCGTGCCGGTGTCCATCACGGGCAACCGCAAGGGCCTGCTGGCGGCGGACGTCCGCAAGGCGAAGGGCGACGCGGTGGCACGGACGGGCAAGGGCGGGTCCACCAAGGCCGACGCCACCTATCCGCTCGCCCCGAACTACCGCAACGGCAAGCCGGAGACCATCGCCCTGGGATCGGGCTCGTTCACCTGCTCGGCGAAGACCCTCCATCTTGTCCTCGCGACGAAGTCCGCCACGGACTCGTCGCGCTTCGACACCTGGTTCCGGCGCGCCTGACGCGGGCACTCACGAGGGCCGTCCCTGAGGGGGCGGCCCTTCGTCGTCTTCGGGAGAGGGCGGGACGAGCGGGGAGCGGGGCCGCCGAAGTGACCCAGGTGACACGTGTGAAATGAGGGCCGTATCTCACTATCTTCGGCGATCGTCGGAAGTGTAAGTTTCAACGGTTCATTTCTCCCCCGGAAAAACTCGGAGGTCAGCCTTGGTCACAAGGCTCGGTCAGGTGGGTCTCGCGGCGGCGCTCGTGGTGGGCGTCGTCGCGGTCCCCGGTACGGCGTCGGCGGCGCCGAAGGCGTGCGCGCTCGGCACCTGGACCCTCACCAAGCACGCGCTCTCCGTCTCGGGCGACGGTTTCAGCCTGAAGACACAGGGCGGCAAGGGCACCAAGCTCACCATCGCCGCCAAGTCCGTGAAGTACGACTTCAGCAAGACCGCCCGGGTCACCGGCAAGGCCAGCGGTGAAGGCATCACCTTCTCCATCTGGACGAAGTACTCCAAGACGCTGACCGTCAGCGGCTCGTTCAAGGGCAAGGCGAAAGGCACCTTCCTGCTCAAGCCCAAGACGGCCAAGGGCACCGCCCTCGCCGAGCAGGGCTTCGCGGGCTCCACCAAGGTGGACGAGCGCTACAAGGTGGCCACCGCGGTCAAGAAGGGCGACGTTGAGCCGCTCGTGCTGACCGAGGGCAAGTTCACCTGCTCGAAGAAGGCGCTGCGCCAGTCGCTCGCGGGCAAGTCCCCGGAGGGCAAGGTCAAGATCGACCTCTGGTACAAGCGCTGACCCCTGTTCCACTGGGAATCTCCGCTGAGATTCCCAGTGGAACGTGTCAATGTACGGCTACTGGCCGGTATTTGCTAAAAGTGCCGATTATGTGGGGTGTAGCCGTTGATATCCGGGCGAACCATGGCGAGTATGACGAGCTGACCGAGCACTACGACGGGCAGGAACGATGACCCACCCCGAATCGACCGCCAAGCTCAGCTGGCTCCTCGACGATCTCGTCGAGCGCGTCGAGCAGGTGCACCAGGCGGTCCTGCTCTCCCGTGACGGCCTCATGATGGGCGCGTCGCGCGGTGTCTCCCGCGCCGACGCCGAGTTCCTCTCCGCGCTCTCGGCCGGCTTCAACAGCCTCGCCAACGGGGCGCGCGAACACTTCAAGGCACGCCAGGTCAGGCAGGCCGTCATCGAGATCGACGACAAGCTCTTCTTTGTGGTCCCCGCCGGCAGTGGAAGCTGCCTCGCCGTCCTCAGCAGCGCGGGACAGGGCGCGGGGATCGTCGCCTACGAGATGGCCCTCCTCATCAAGCGGGTCAGGCAACACCTCGCGGTCGCGCCGCGCACACACGAGCACCATCCCGCCGCGGGTCACAGGTAGGAGCGACGATGGAGGGTCCGAAGGAGCGATGGGTCGGCCGGGACGCCGGCCCCCTCGTCCGCCCGTACACCATCACCAAGGGCCGCACCCGGACCTCGGGCGTCCGGCTCGACCTCGTGACGATCCTCGTCGCCACGTGGAACCCGGTCCGCGACCACATGCGCCTCACCAGCGAGCAGCACCGGCTGCTCGCGATGTGCCGCAAGCCCATCACCATCGCCGACCTCGCCTCCGAGATCGACCTCCCGCTGAAGGTCGTGCACGTCCTGCTCGGCGACCTGGTCGAGCACGGGCTGCTGCAGGAGGTGCCGCAGCAGCAGCAGACCCCCACCGGGCGACACGACGCCCGGCTACTGATGAGAGTCCTGAATGGCCTACGAGAACTCTGACCCGGGCGCCGACGACCCGCGCGTCGCGCTGAAGATCCTCGTCGCGGGCGGCTTCGGCGTCGGCAAGACCACGCTCGTCGGCGCCGTCAGCGAGATCCGGCCGCTGCGCACCGAAGAGGATCTGACCGACGTCGGCGCGGGGGTCGACGACCTGACCGGCGTCGAACGCAAGACCACCACCACCGTCGCGATGGACTTCGGCCGCCTCACCTTCGCCGACGGCCTCCGCCTGTACCTGTTCGGGACACCGGGCCAGGAGCGGTTCTGGTTCATGTGGGACGAGATCGCCTACGGGGCGGTCGGGGCCGTCGTCCTCGCCGACACCCGGAGGCTCGAAGACTGCTTCGGCGCCATCGACTTCTTCGAACACCGCCGCATCCCGTTCGTCGTCGCCGCGAACTGCTTCGACGGCGCCCGGCGCTACTCGGCCGAGGAGATCCAGGACGCGCTGGAGGTGGACCCGCACGTCCCCGTCGTCCTGTGCGACGTGCGCCGCCGCGACTCCGTCAAGGAAGTCCTCATCGCGCTCATCGAACTCGCCATCGAGGACTCCGTCACCGCCACCCCGGCGCCGCTCCCCGCCCACCCGCACCGCTGACCTCACCCCCCTCCCCCCGGCCGTCGCCCGGCCCCACCCCCCGGGCGACGGCCCCCTCATCCGCGCGTGGCGGCGACGGCGGGGCGCGGGTCAGGTCAGGGGATGGGCCAGCTCGTCGGAGGGCATCCTGGCGGCGATGAGGGCGATGAGGGCGAAGGCGAGGGGGAGCAGGCCGGCGCCCACAAAGATGAGCGGGATGGGGACGACCTGGGAGAGCGGGCCCGCGGCGGCGATCGAGGCGGGCATGAGGGCCAGCGAGACGAAGAAGTCGAGGCTGGAGACACGGCCGAGCATGTGGGCGGGCACCCGGCGCTGGAGGAGCGTGCCCCAGATGACCATGCCCGCGCCGTCGGTCAGACCCACGACGAAGACGGCGGCCGCCATGATCCAGAACGAGTCGGTGTAGCCGAGGACGACGAGCGGGACGTTGCCGAGGCCCCAGCCGAGAACCATCACCGTCAGGTAGCGGCGCGGCAGCCGCCACGACGAGACGGCGAGGGAGCCGATGATCGCGCCCAGACCGAAGAAGGTGAGCAGCAGCCCGAACACGCGCTCCCCGTCGTCGAACGCGTCGCGGGCCAGGAACGGCAGCAGCACCTCCACCGGCCCCATGACGGCCAGGACGGCGAAGCAGGCGAACAGAAGCGTCCACAGCAGCCACGGTGTGCGCACGGTGAAGAGCACGCCCTCGCGCAGCTCCCCGAACGCGCTCTTCACGCCACCCGACGCTCCCGCCGAGGAAGCGTCGGCGGGCGGCTCCTTCGGCAGGAGAAGCACGAGCACAAAGGCGAGCGCGTACAGCACGGTGACGATCAACGCACCCGTCCGGGGCAGGAACGCCCCGACGACGACCCCTGCGAGCGCGGGCCCCGCCGCCTGCTGCAACGCCGGGCGCAGCGCCCCTTCGAGCCCGTTGGCGGCGAGTAGATCCCGCGCCGGAAGGATCGTCGGCAGGTAAGCCGTGTAAGCCGGATAGAAGAAGGCCGCGCTCGCGCCGAGCGCCAGGGACGCGAGCCCGAGATGCCACAGCTGGATCAGCCCGGTGAAGGCGAGCAGCGTGATCACCGAGGTGACGACGGCGCTCGCCGCGTGCACCACGATGATCACCGCGCGTTTGGAGACCCGGTCGGCGACGACGCCGCCGAGCAGCGAGAACAGGAAGATGCCCGCGCTGAGGCCGGAGGCGACCGCCGACAGCGCCACCGGGCTGTCGCTGAGCGCGATCACCTGGAAGACGAGGACGACCGTCCACATGCCGCCCGCGAACAGCGAGAGCGCCACCGAGCCGACGAGCGGCCGGTACGCCGGGACGCGCAGCGGGGCGAGCGCCCGCCAGCGGACGGGCGGATGGTCGTGCGCTGTCTTCTCCGCGACGTTCTCGGGCATCCGCCCTTGGTAGCAGGCGGGCGGTCCCGGCTTCCAACCATTTTCGGCCGGGCGGCGTCACACAAAACAGGGGCTCAGATACGCCGGAGACGGATGCGCTGGACGGAGTGGTCGGGTCCCTTGTGTAGGACGAGGGTCGCCCTGGCCCGGGTGGGGAGGATGTTCTCGGTGAGGTTCCGCTCGTTGATCTCGTGCCAGATGCCGCGCGCGAACGTCACGGCCTCCGCGTCGTTCTGCAGCCGGGCCTGCTCGTGGAAGTAGGAGCGCGGGTCGGCGAACCTGGTCCGGCGCAGCGCCACGAACCGCTCCAGGTACCACTGGCGGATGTGCTCGACCTTGGCGTCGACGTAGATCGAGAAGTCGAAGTAGTCGGAGACGCTGAGGGAGCCCGTCTGGGGGACCTGGAGGACGTTGATGCCCTCGAAGATGAGGATGTCGGGCGTCTGGACGGTCTGCCGTTCGCCCTTGAGGATGTCGTACTCCAGGTGCGAGTAGACGGGGATCGTCTGGTCCTTGGCGCCCGCCTTGATCCGGGAGACGAACCGGAGCAGGGCCCGCTGGTCGTAGGACTCGGGGAAGCCCTTGCGGTTCATGAGGCCGCGCCGGGCCAGCTCGGCGTTGGGGTGGAGGAAGTTGTCGGTGGTGACGAGCGCCACCCTGGGGTGTTCGGGCCACCGCGCCAGCAGCGCCTGCAGCAGCCGCGACACCGTCGACTTCCCCACGGCGACACTCCCCGCCACCCCGATGACGAACGGCGTCGGCCGCACCGCCTCGCCCAGAAACGTGCTGAGCGCGTCCCGAAGCCCACTGTCCCCGGTGAAGAACAGGTTCAACAGCCGCGTCAGCGGCAGATACACGTCCTCAACCTCATCAATCCCGATCGGGTCCTTCAACCCCCGAAGATCATCCAGATCCGCTTCCGTCAACGTAAGCGGAGTATTCGCCCTGAGTTGCCTCCAGGCGTCCCTGGAGAACTCAACATAGGGACTCGGGATCGGTTCCCAGGGCGCGCTCATGGGTGACGAGGGTAGCCAGGGGTGGCTTCGGTGCAGGTTGGCGGGGCTCCAGTCTTTGACGGATCGACAGATAGTGTGGCGTTCATGTGCGGAATCGTGGGTTACGTCGGCGGTCAGCAGGCCGAGCAGGTCGTCGTTGACGGGCTGGCGCGGCTTGAGTACCGGGGGTACGACTCGGCGGGCATCGCGCTCGTCGTGGAGGGGAAGCTCGCGACGGCCAAGAAGGCCGGCAAGCTGATCAACCTCCGCAAGGTGCTGGAGGAGGAGCCGCCGCCCGCGTCCACGGTGGGGCTCGGGCACACCCGGTGGGCGACGCACGGCGCGCCCAACGACGCCAACGCCCACCCGCACGTGGACTGCGGCGGGCGGATCGCGGTGATCCACAACGGGATCATCGAGAACTTCGCGGCACTGCGGGCGGAGCTGACCGAGCGCGGGCACGTGTTCGGCTCGGAGACCGACACCGAGGTCGTCGCGCACCTCCTGGAGGAGGAGGTCGGCGCCGGGCACGGTCTGGCCGAGGCGATGCGCAGGGTCTGCCGCCGCCTTGAGGGCGCCTACACGCTGGTCGCGGTGGACGCGCAGGACGCCGACGTGGTCGTCGGCGCCCGCCGGAACTCGCCGCTCGTGGTCGGCAAGGGCGTCGGCGAGAACTTCCTGGCCTCGGACGTCGCCGCGTTCATCGAGCACACCAGGGACGCGATCGAGCTGGGCCAGGACCAGGTGGTGGAGCTGCGCCGCGAGGGCGTGAGCGTCACCGACTACGACGGGCGTCCGGCCGACGTCCGCGAGTACCACGTCGACTGGGACGTGTCGGCGGCCGAGAAGGGCGGCTACGACGCGTTCATGCTGAAGGAGATCGCCGAGCAGCCGCGCGCGGTGGCCGACACCCTGCTGGGCCGGATCAGCGCGGACGGCCGCCTGCACCTGGACGAGATGCGGATCACCGACGAGCAGCTCCGCGAGATCGACAAGATCATCATCATCGCGTGCGGCACGTCCTACCACGCGGGCATGATCGCCAAGTACGCGATCGAGCACTGGGCGGGCGTCCCGTGCGAGGTGGAGCTGGCCAGCGAGTTCCGCTACCGCGACCCGATCCTCACCAAGACGACGCTGGTGATCGCGATCTCCCAGTCGGGTGAGTCGATGGACACGCTGATGGCTGTCCGGCACGCGCGTGAGCAGAAGGCGCGGGTGCTGTGCATCTGCAACGTGAACGGCTCCACGATGCCGCGTGAGTGCGACGGCGTCCTGTACACGCACGCGGGCCCCGAGGTGGGCGTCGCGGCCACCAAGACGTTCCTGACGCAGTTGGTGGCGGTGTACCTGATCGCGCTTTACATCGCGCAGGTACGCGGCACCAAGTGGGGTGATGAGGTCTTCGCCATGGTCCAGTTGCTGGGGTCCATGCCGGAGAAGGTGGAGAAGGTCCTGGAGACGATGGAGCCGGTGCGTGAGCTGGCCCGCTCCCTGGCGGACGAGAAGTCGGTGCTGTTCCTGGGCCGTCACGTGGGCTACCCGGTGGCGCTGGAGGGCGCGCTGAAGCTCAAGGAGTTGGCTTACATGCACGCGGAGGGCTTCGCGGCGGGTGAGTTGAAGCACGGGCCTATCGCGCTCATCGAGGACGGCCTGCCTGTGATCGTCGTGGTGCCGCCGCGTGCCCGCGCGGTGCTGCACGACAAGATCGTCTCCAACATCCAGGAGATCAGGGCGCGGGGGGCGCGCACGATCGTGATCGCCGAGGAGGGCGACGACTCGGTCGCGCCGTACTCGGACACGCTGATCGAGGTCCCGGCCGTGCCGACGCTGCTCCAGCCGCTGGTGACGACGGTGCCGCTCCAGGTGTTCTCGTGTGAGCTGGCGACGGCCAAGGGCCACGACGTGGACCAGCCGCGCAACCTCGCCAAGTCCGTCACGGTGGAATAGTCCCGGCGAGTCGTGAACCTCCCGCTGTCGCCCGTCATCTGATCCGCTGATGACCACGGCGGTCGGCGGGAGGACGCATGGACGCAGGGGTGCGGGCGCGGGAGGTGACCCGCTCGTTCGGCGCCGTCCGCGCCCTGGACGGGCTCGACGTCACCGTCCCGTACGGCGCGGTGACGGCGCTGGTGGGCGCGAACGGGGCCGGCAAGACGACCCTCATGCTCATCCTGGCGACGCTGCTGGCGCCGGACTCCGGGTCGGTCGAGGTGGGCGGGCACGACGCGCTGCGCGACCCCGTCGCGGCCCGCGCGTCACTCGGCTGGATGCCCGACGTGTTCGGCGTCTACGACATGCTGACGGCCGAGGAGTACCTGGTCTTCTTCGCCGAGGCGTACGGGCTGCCCAAGGCCGAGGGGGTGTCGCGCGCGCACGAGCTGCTCCAGCGGATGGGGCTCGCGGAGTGGGCGCGCAGGCCCGTCCACGTGCTTTCGCGCGGCCAGAAGCAGCGGCTTGGGCTAGCGCGCGCGCTGGTGCACCGCCCGAAGGTGCTGATCCTTGACGAGCCGTCTTCCGGGCTCGACCTGAAGTCCCGGGTGGAGCTGCGCGGCCTGCTGCGCTCGCTGGCCGCCGACGACGGCGCCGCGGTGCTCCTGTCCAGCCACGTGATGAGCGAGCTGGAGATCGCCGACCGGGTCGTCCTGATCGACGGCGGCCGGACGCGCGGCGAGTGGGACGCCGCCGAACTGCTCTCCGGCCGACGGGTGCCATGGCTCGTGCGCGCGCTTGACGACCAGGCCCTGGCCGTCGCGCTCGATCGCGCCGGGGTGCCGCACAGCAGCGCCTCGGGAGCGGCCGACGTGCGGATCGGCCCGCTTACCGAGGAAGAGGCCGCGGGCGTGCTCTCGGGGCTCGTGGAGGCCGGAGTACGGGTCGTCTCCTACACGCCCGCAGGCGGCGTGCTGGAGAGCGCGGTGCTCGCGGCGGGAGCGGAGGACGAGCCCGATGAACACGGGCTCGTCGTGGACGGCGCGTGGCGGCGGGAGGAGATCTGATGGCGGGTGTGCGCGGGATCGGCCTTGTGGCCCGGCAGGAGCTGCGGACCAGGGTGCGGGCGCGGCGGTGGCGGCTGCTGCTCGGCGTGTGGTTCGGGCTGGTCGGCCTCCTCACCTTCGCCCTGTGGGCCGCCTATGACGGCGGCTACTCCGACCGCGACCTGGGTGTCGCCGTCTACGGGACGCTGCTTCTGCTCGTCCTCCTTCTGGTGCTGCTGCTCGCCCCGGCACTGGCCTCGCAGTCCGTCAACGGGGAGCGGGAGCGCGGCACCCTCGCGCTGCTCCAGCTGACGGGCCTGACGCCGGGCGAGATCGCGGCGGGCAAGCTGGTCGCCGCCTGGGGGACGGGCCTTGTGGCGCTCGGCCTCACGCTGCCGTTCCTGGCCTGGCCGGTGCTCACCGGGGCGGTTCGGCCTGTCACCGCGCTGGTGTCGGTGCTGGTGACGGCTTTGCTTATGGGCGTCGTGTGCGCGCTCGCCCTGTGCTTCTCGGCTGTCGCGGCCCGTGGGGTGGCGTCCGCTCTGGCGTCCTACCTGACCGTCTTCGGGATGCTCATTGGGACGGTCATCTGCTACGGCGTCTATTTCGGACTCACCGCGCCGTCCGAGGGGTCGGGCGCCAGTGAGGACGAGAGCCGGGGCTGGTGGCTGCTCGCCCCGCACCCGTTCGTCGTCCTCGCCGACGCCGCCCCGGAGACGCCTCCCCGGCCCGTCTGCGGCTACACCACGCTGCCGCCGACGCCCGAGCACCCGCAGGGCGAGCGGGTCCGGATCTGCCCGGAGGAGGAGCCCGCCTTCGACCTGCTCGGCGAACTCCGCGAGACGATCCGCGAACTGCGCGCCGAGGATGTCGACTACGTCGTCTCGGACACGGACCACGGCACCCACAGGTACACATACCAGGAGAACGCCTCAGGCCCGGTCTGGCCCTATGGCCTCGCCGTGAACCTCGCCCTGGGCGCGGGCGCCTTCGCGATCACCGTCAAACGCCTCAGACTCCCCGTCAAACACCTCGCCGAAGGCACCCGCCTGGCCTGACTTCACGCCGATAAGCTGCGCGGGTGATCGTGGGTGTGGGCATCGACGTGGTGGACGTGGCGCGCTTCACGGCCTCCCTGGAACGCACACCCCGGATGCGGGAGAGGCTGTTCACCGAGGTGGAGCGTGAGCTGCCCGTGCTGTCCCTGGCCGCCAGGTTCGCCGCCAAGGAGGCGCTGGCCAAGGCGCTGGGCGCGCCGCGCGGCCTGAGGTGGACCGACGCGGAGATCAGGCGCGAGCCCGACGGCCGCCCCACCCTGCACGTCATCGGCACCGTCGCCGCCGCCGCCCAGGCCCGCGGCGTCACCTCCTGGCACGTCTCCCTGAGCCACGACGGCGGCGTCGCCACCGCCGTCGTCATCGCCGAATCCTCCTGAGCCGCCGTCCATCGGACACAGCCCGGAGGTGGGCGCTCCCGACGAAGTCGGGAATTGCCAAGCGCCTGCCTCCGGGCCATCGGACACAGCCCGGAGGTGGGCGCTCCCGACGAAGTCGGGAATTGCCAAGTGCCTGCCTCCGGGCCATCGGACACAGCCGGATGATCGCGGGCGGGCTGTGGGCGGGGTAGGAAGGGTGGGGACGGGCGAGCTCTGGGAGGGCCGTTGAGGTACGCGCACGCGGTGGAGGAGGTCAGGGCCGCGGAGGCGGCGCTGATGGCGACGTTGCCCGAGGGCACGCTGATGCAGCGCGCGGCGGCCGGGCTGGCCGCGGTGTGCGCGCAGTTGCTCGGCGGCGTGTACGGCGCGCGGGTGCTGCTGCTGGTCGGCAGCGGCGACAACGGCGGTGACGCGCTCCACGCGGGCGCCCGCCTGGCCCGGCGCGGCGCGCGGGTGACGGCGGCGCTGGCCGCCCCCAAAACGCACACGGAGGGCCTGGCGGCCTTCCGGGAAGCCGGGGGGCGGGTCATCGTCCACGAGCGTCTTGAGGGGCTTCTGGCGCCCGCGGGGCGGGAGTTCGCGGGCACCGACCTGGTGATCGACGGCCTGGTCGGCATCGGCGGCCGTGGCGCGCTGCGCGGCCTGTACGCGGATCTTGTGCGCGCGCTCCCAGACGACGCCGCCGTGGTCGCCTGCGACGTCCCGAGCGGGGTCGACGCCGACACCGGCGAGGTCGTCGGCGACGCCGTCCGGGCCGACGTGACCGTGACCTTCGGCACACTCAAGCCCGGCCTGCTCATCGACCCCGGTGCCGACCGGGCTGGCGTCGTCGAGCTGATCGACATCGGCCTGCGCGACCTGCCCGCGCCCACCGTCATCGCCCCTGCGACGGCCGACATCCACCCGCCGCGCCCGTCCGCCGAGACCGACAAGTACCGGCGCGGCGTGCTCGGCGTGATCGCCGGGGGCGCCCAGTTCACCGGCGCTGCGCTGCTGTCGGTCGGGTCGGCGCTGCGCGGCGGCGCGGGCATGGTCAGGTTCGCCTCCGCCGCCCGTGTTGTGGACCTCGTGAACGCCCGCTGGCCTGAGGCGGTCACCACGGTCCTGCCGGAGGCGTCCGCCGACCTGGAGTCGGTCGGCCGGGTCCAGGCGTGGGTCGTCGGCCCCGGCCTGGGCGTGGACGCGCGCGGCGAACGCCTCGTGGAGGCGGTGTTGCGCTCTGACGTGCCCGCTCTCGTGGACGCAGACGGGATCACCGTCCTCGCCGAGATGGACACCGCCCGCCGGGCCGATCTCCTCAACCGGGAGGCCCCGACCCTGCTCACCCCGCACGCGGGCGAACTCTCCCGCCTCCTGGACGCCACCCGGGAGCAGATCGAGACGCACCGCCTCGCCCACGTGCGCAGGGCCGCCGCCGACCTTGGCGTCACCGTCCTGCTCAAGGGCTCTACGACGCTCGTGGCCGATCCCAGCGGCCCCGTCCTGGCCAACCTCACCGGCACCCCCTGGCTCGCCACGGCGGGCTCCGGCGACGTCCTGTCCGGCCTGGCGGGCGCCCTCCTCGCCCAGGGGGTGGCCGCCGCCGAGGCCGGGGTCTGGGCGGCCCACCTGCACGGCCTCGCGGCCCGCCGCGCCGCCGCCCCCCGTCGCGGCCTCGCCCCCGCGCCCATCACCGCCGAGGACGTCCTCGCCGCCCTCCCGGACGCCTTCGCCCAACTCCCCTGAGCTGCGCGGACCCGTCGTCACAGGGCGTCGCGTGCGGCAGACTTGGGGACCATGACGCATCCGACGCGCGCGGTGGTCGATCTGGAGGCCATCAGGGACAACGTGGGGTTGCTCGCGGGTATCGCGGGCACCCCCGTGATGGCCATGGTCAAGGCCGACGCCTACGGCCACGGCGCCGTCCCGGTGGCCCGCGCCGCGCTGGAGGCCGGGGCCGCCTGGCTGGGCGTGGCTTTTGTCGAGGAGGCGCTCGCCCTGCGCGCGGCGGGGATCATCGCCCCGGTCCTGGTCGGGGTGATCCCGCCGGGCACCGACGTGGAACCCGCCGTCGCCGCTGACGTCGATCTTGGGGCGGGCACGCTCAGGCTCCTCGCCGAGATCGCCGACGCCGCCGCGCGCGTAGGCCGGACGGCCCGCGTCCACCTCAAGGCCGACACCGGCATGTCCCGGGGAGGCACGACCGAGCGGGAGTGGCCCGCGCTCGTCGAGGCGGCTTTGAAGGCCGAGGCGGCGGGGACGGTCAGCGTCGTAGGGATCTGGTCGCATCTGGCCTGCTCGGATGAGCCCGACCACCCTTCGGTAGCCCGGCAGACGAAGGCGTTCGCGGCGATGGTCGGGCACGCGGAGGCGGCCGGCATCCGGCCCGAGGTAAGGCACCTGGCCAATTCCTCCGCCGTCCTGCACCTGCCCGAGACGCACTGGGATCTGGTCCGCCCCGGCATCGCCGTCTACGGCCTCAACCCGGCGCCCGACCTCCCGGACCCCGGCCTACGCCCCGCGATGACGGTGACGTCCACCGTGACGGTCGCCAAACGCGTCCCGGAAGGCTCCGGCGTCTCCTACGGCCACCTGTACACGACCGACCGTGAGACGACCGTCGCCCTCGTGCCCGCCGGCTACGCGGACGGTGTCCCGCGCGGCGGAAGCGGCATCCTGGAGGTCCTCGCCGCCGGACGCCGCCGTAGGATCGCCGGACGGGTCTGCATGGACCAGTTCGTCATCGACGTCGGCGACGACCCCGTGGCCGAGGGCGACGAGGTTGTCCTGTTCGGCCCCGGCGACCGGGGGGAGGCCACCGCGACGGACTGGGCGCACGCCCTCGGTACCGTCTCCTACGAGATCGTGACGCGCCTGGGCGGCCGGGTCCCGCGCGTCCACCTGGACCGGCGCACCACCGACGCACGCGAGTGACCTCACGGGGAGGACGACTGTGGACGGACGGAGCAAACGGCGGCTCGGCATCGCGGGGGCCGTCGCGGGAGCGGGCGCGGCAGGGTTCGGCGCCGCCATCGCCGCCCGCAAGTACGCCGTAGGCAGGGTCAGGGCCCAGCCCGACCCCGAGGTGAACGAGCCTTTCGGCGTCCCGCGCGGTGACGCCCTGACGGTCTTGGCTGACGACGGCCTGCCCCTGTACGTCGAGGTGGAGGAGCCCGGCATCCCCCCGATGCCGGGAACGCCCACCCTGGTGTTCTGCCACGGCTACTGCCTGACCCGCGACACCTGGCACTACCAGCGCCGCGACCTGACGGGTTTCCGCCGGATCGTCTGGGACCAGCGCAGCCACGGCCTGTCCGGGCGCAGCCACCCCGGCCGCGCCACGATCGACCAGACGGGCCAGGACCTCGCGGCGGTGCTGCGCGCGACGGTAGGCGACGACGAGCCTGTGATCCTCGTAGGCCACTCCATGGGCGGCATGACGGTGATGGCGTATGCCGAGCACCACCCTGAGGAGTTCGGGAGCAGAGTGCGCGGCGTCGGCCTGATCAACACGGCGATAGGCGACATCCAGCAGATGACGCTGGGCCTGCCGCTGGTGCTGGCGAAGCTGGCCAGGCCGCTGACGCCCCGCCTGGTACGCGGCCTGGGCAGGGGAGGCGCTTTCATCGACTCCAACCGCAACCGCAACGTGGGCGCCGACCTCGCCTTCTGGGTGATCCGCCGGATGGGCTTCGCGGACCGCGCGGTCAGCCCGACCGTCGTGGACTTTGTGGAGCGGATGATCCGCGCGACCCCGTTCGAGGTGATCGCGGAGTTCTACCCGACGTTCCTCGGGCACGACAAGCGCGCGGCGCTGGCCGTCCTGGACAAGGTGCCCGCGCTGGTGATGACCGGCGACGCCGACCTCCTCACCCCGGCCGCGCACGGCGCTGAGATCGCCGAGGGGCTGTCGGACGTCGACTACGAGCCGGTGTCGCCCGCCGGGCACCTGCTGCCCCTGGAGCACCCGTACCGGGTCACCGAGGCGCTGTTGCGGCTGGCCGGTCGGGCCGTGGCCGGGACGGGGGGCCGGGGGTGAAGATCGAGACCGCCGAGCGGATGCACGCGTTGGGCGTCGGGCTCGGCGAACGGCTGCGCGCGGGCGACGTCGTCGTGCTGTCGGGCGGCCTGGGCGCGGGCAAGACGACGCTCACGCGGGGCATCGGCGAGGGTCTGGGCGTGCGCGGCCCGGTGACGTCGCCGACGTTCGTGATCGCGCGGGTCCATCCGTCGCTGGTGGACGGGCCGCCGCTCGTCCACGTGGACGCGTACCGGCTGGGTGGCTTCGCCGAGGTGGACGATCTGGACCTGGACGCCGATCTCGCCCATGCCGTCACGGTCGTCGAGTGGGGCGAGGGGCTCGTCGAGGGGCTCGCGGAGGACAGGCTGGAGATCCGGATGACCCGGATAGGTGACGGTGAGTCACGCGAGGTCGCCGTCAGTGGCGTCGGGGCGCGTTGGGCGGGCTGGAGCTGGGACGGGATCGTTCCAGAATAGATAGCTACCGCCGGGTACTCCCGATTCGCCTGTGACATGGCTTACCCTCTACCGAGCATCTTCGACAAAGGGATCACGTCCCGGGACCTGACGGGTATGGGAGTCCTCCAGTGGGTGGTCAGAGACGTAGAAGCAGCGGCTCGGAGCGCAGCATGGCGATCCTCCTCGCCGGTGCGCTCACGGGTGTGCTCGCCGTCTGCGCGATAGCGGGACTTTTTATCCTCAAGAACGCGGGCAGCACGGCGCCCCCGCACCTGGCGCCGGACACGAGCCACCAGTCCGCGCCCGGCGCGGGCGGCGCGGAGTTCCTGCCGCTCGACGGCCCGCCGGACGCCTGCAAGGTGCTCGCGGCGTCCCCGGCGCAGCTCGTGCCCGGCACCAAGCCGACCCCCGGCACCGCCACCGACACCGCCACCGAGGTGCGGTGTAGCTGGGGCGACGTCGGGCTCGGCGACGACCCTCGGGAGCTGAGCGTCGAACTGCGCAGCGTGCTGGGCGTCGACCCGCTCGGCGAGGCCGAGGTCCAGTTCACCGACGAGATGGCCACCGACAAGAAGGGCGAGAACCTCCTCCCCGGCCAGAAGCAGAAGTACTTCGCGGAGGTGAAGGATCTGGGCGACCAGGCGTACGTGCTGTACCTCGCCGACTCCGCCTTCGCCCAGGGCATCCTCAACGCCCGCGTAGGCAACATCCTGGTGACGGTCTCCTACGGCGGCAGCAAGAGCGACGACTCACCCTTGTCCCAGGACACCTGCGTCAACGGGGCCAAGGCGGCGGCCGCGAACGCCGTCGCGGCGATCAAGAAGCTCGGCGCCGCCTGACGCGGGCGCCGTATAGGCTTGACGGTCGTGCTGGTACTGGCTTTCGACACCGCGACCTCGACGGTCACCGTGGCGCTCTACGAGTGGTTCCCCGGCGATCCCGTCAAACCCGTCGCCGTGGTGGCAGGGCGGGACAAACAGCGGCACGCGGAGGTGCTCTCGCCCTCGATCGCCCGTGTGCTCGCCGAGGCCGGAGCCGCCCCCCGCGATCTCGACGCGGTCGCCGTCGGCGTCGGCCCCGGCCCCTACACCGGCCTGCGGGTGGGCCTGGCGACGGCTGACGCGCTCGGCAACGCGCTGCGCGTCCCCGTCCACGGGGTGTGCACGCTCGACGCGATCGCGTGGGCCACCGGCCGCACCGAGCCGTTTGTGGTGGCCACCGACGCGCGCCGCCGCGAGGTCTACTGGGCCAGGTACGACGCCCACGACAGGCGCGCCACCGAGCCCGCCGTGGGCCCCGCCCTCGAAGCCGCCTGCGGCCTGCCCGCGTACGGCGAAGGCGCGGCCCTGTACCGGGACGTCCTGGGCGAGCCCGGAGAACCCCTGCTTCCGTCGGCCGGGGCGATCGCCGAGATCGCGATAAGCCGCCTGTCCGGCAAGCCGGGCCTGCCTCTGCTGCCCGCCGACCCGCTCTACCTACGCCGTCCCGACGCGCAGGAGATCGGCGCGCGGAAGAGGGCGAGCCAGTGACGGACCCCGTCGTCAGGCCCATGACCACCGCCGACCTGCCCGCCGCGCTCAAGCTGGAGCACGAGCTGTTCGGCGCCGAGTCCTGGACCGAGGAGATGCTCCTGGAGGAGCTCGCCGCCGTCCCCCACGTAAGGCACTACGTCGTCCTGGAAGACGCGGGGGAAGTCATCGGCTACGCGGGCCTTGCTTCCGCAGGCGGTGACGGCGACGTCCAGACAATCGGGGTACGCGCCGTCAGCCAGGGCCGGGGCCTGGGCGCCGTCCTGCTGACCGAGCTGCTGGACGAGGCGCGGCGGCGCGGCTGCCGCCGGGTCTTCCTTGAGGTGCGGGCCGACAACACGCCCGCGCAGCGGCTGTACGAGAAGTTCGGCTTCCACCGGATCGGCGTGCGCAAACGCTACTACCAGCCGTCCGGCGTGGACGCGATCATGATGCGGAGGGACGAACCGTGACCGAACCCCTGGTGCTGGGCATCGAGACGTCCTGCGACGAGACGGGCGTGGGGATCGTGCGCGGGCACACGCTGCTGGCCGACACCGTCGCCTCCAGCGTCGACCTCCACGCCAGGTTCGGCGGTGTGGTGCCCGAGGTCGCCAGCCGCGCCCACCTGGAGGCGATGACCCCGACGATCGAGCGGGCCCTGGCCGAGGCGGGCGTCGCGCTCTCCGACCTCGACGCGATCGCCGTCACCGCCGGCCCCGGCCTGGCGGGCGCGCTCATGGTCGGCGTGGCCGCCGCCAAGGCTTACGCACTGGCCCTGGGCAAGCCCCTGTACGGCGTGAACCACCTGGCCGCCCACGTCGCCGTAGACCAACTGGAACACGGCCCTCTCCCGAAGCCGTGCGTCTCCCTCCTGGTCTCCGGCGGCCACTCCTCTCTCCTCCTGGTCCCCGACGTGGCCCGCGACGTCCGCTCACTGGGCTCAACCGTGGACGACGCCGCAGGCGAGGCGTTCGACAAGGTGGCCCGAGTCCTGGACCTGGGCTTCCCCGGCGGCCCTTTGATCGACCGAAGGGCCCGAGAAGGCGACCCCCGCTCTATCGCCTTCCCCCGAGGCAAACTCGACGACGGCACCTACGACTTCTCCTTCTCCGGCCTGAAGTCCGCCGTAGCCCGCTGGGTCGAGGCCCGTGAACGCTCCGGCCACCCCGTCCCCATCGCCGACGTAGCCGCCTCCTTCCAGGAAGCCGTAGTAGACGTCCTCACCCGCAAAGCCATAGCCGTCTGCAAAGACAACGGAGTCGACCACCTACAAATCGGCGGCGGCGTAGCCGCCAACTCCCGCCTCCGAGAACTAGCCGCCACCCGCTGCGAAAAGGCCGGAATCCACCTCCGAGTCCCCCGCCCCGGCCTCTGCACCGACAACGGCGCCATGGTCGCCGCCC
Source organism: Actinocorallia sp. API 0066 (assembly GCF_020991275.1). Taxonomy (GTDB): domain Bacteria; phylum Actinomycetota; class Actinomycetes; order Streptosporangiales; family Streptosporangiaceae; genus Actinocorallia. The sequence goes on from NZ_JAJLQY010000001.1 coordinate 72,173, forward strand.
TAGGCGCCGAACTAGTCTCAGCCAACCTGGACGACTCCCGCCTGGACATCCCCGCCGACTCCTCCCTCCCCGTAACCACCATCCACCTGTAACCCACCCCAACCCCCACCCCTCCAACCTCGGACACCGCTTCGCGGCGGCAGCCTTTCTCATGCGACCCTGAGATGTCGGTCGGCAACGTCCGCACCCACGACCTGCCCCGAGGACCGCTGTGAACCCCAAGCTTCCGCCCGGCCTGTCCAACGTGATCGCCCCGTTCGTCGGAGAACTGTCGTCCGTCAGCGATCCGGCCGCGCGCGGCTTCTCCTCGGACGTGGCAGCCGTGGTCGAAGGCGACAGGGGAAGGTTCTTCATCAAAGGGATGCGAGGCGGCAAACGCCGCCGCGCGTCCCTGCTCCGTGAAGCCGCGATCAATCCCTACGCACGTGAGTTCTCGCCAGCCGTCCGCTGGCAGGCCGAGTCGGACGGCTGGCTCGTCCTCGGATTCGAAGTCCTGGAGGACTTCCGACCCTCCGACCTTTCCCCCGGATCCGAGGACCTCCCCGAAGTGGTCTCCGACATCAACGCCAACAACATCCTCCTCGGCCAGACCGAGCACTGGGCAAAAGACTGCACCGCATGGCGCAACGCCAACCCCCGCGCCATCGACGCCTTCGCCACCGCCTCAATCCGCCAAACCGCCCGCTTCGCCGAACACCACCCAGACAAAACCTGGCTCAAAGAATGCCTCACCACAACCGAAGCCTGGGCCGAATACCGCAGCCTCCGATAACGGCGGCAGCCGGGGAGTGTGTTCGGCGTCCATCACCCCGGTCGGTCGGCGTAGTCTTCAGCGGGTGGCGGTGGAGGGACGGAGGTCGGGCATGGTCAGGACGGGCGGTAGTCGAAGTGGGGGACGGCCCGTGCCCAGGCCGCCTCAACGGTGTCCCGGCAGAACGCGACGATGTCGGGATCGTCGGAGTACTGGATCTCGGGGATGGTCCCGTGCTCTCCGTCGTGGACGTTGAAGATCACCGCGCTGCCGTCGAGGACGAAGCAGTCGTTTCCGGGCAGCGGGGTCGCGGAGACCTCGCGGCGGGGAAGCCACCGGAGCCGCTCGCCTGCCTTGACCGAGGGTCCGCAGGTCGCGACGGCCATGCGCTGGTACTCCGACAGCGGCTCGGAGACCACGCGAACTCGCCGGAACGTCCAGCCCGTCGCCGACTGCGCCTCGACGAACTCGGCGTACTCCCGCGCGGACCGCTCGACGTACTCGCGATCCCCGCCCCGCCACGCGTCGAGCAGGTGGCGGTCCATCCCGTACTCGTCCAGCAGCTCGACCTTCAGCAGGTCGCGGACGGAGCGGATGAGCGTCGCGCGCCGCTCAGCCGAGATCGACTCCATGGTGCTCCTTCACGTAGTGGAAGCGGGACAGCAGGGTGTACGTGATCGCCGACCAGTCGTGTGTCGATGGGTTTGTTGGGTTATGGCCAGCTGCTCGTGCTGGTGCGGGTGGTGTTGTCGGTGGGGGGTTTGAGGGTGGCTTGGGTGGCGGCTTGGGCTAGGGCGGCTTGGGTTGTGGCGGGGAGGCCGAGGCGGTTCCAGTGGAAGATGATGTGTTGGGAGATGACGGCGCGGATGCCTCGGGTGAGGTGGCCGGTTTCGCGGAGTTGTTGGAGTGTGGTGCCGGTGTGCTGGAAGGAGGTGAGCCAGGCGTTGTCGGTGAGGTCGGGGTGGGGGTGGCCTAGGAGGAGGTGGCGGACGTTGTGGGTGTAGGACGCCCAGACGTTCGGGGTGGGTGGTTCGGGTGTCAGGGGGGCGCGTTGTTCGGCGATTTTGGCCCAGACGTCGCCTTGTTCGTTGAGGTCGAGTCCGGCGGCGCGCATGAGGGCTGTGCAGAGGATGAGGGAGCGTTCTTGTCGGTCGTTGGGGTTGTCGGCCAGGTAGGTGAGGAGGTGGTGGCTGTCGTGGTGGAAGAGGGTGTGTGCGGCGGTCATGCTGTGGGGGCCGCCGAAGGCGTGGGTTTCCGGTTCGTAGATGTCGGGGGTCCAGGCGTGCTTGTTGGTGAAGATGTCTTGTGGGGGGTGGGGCGGACCGAGGTAGCGGATGCGCCAGCGGCCTTTGCGGATGAACCACCAAGAGGTGATGGTGCCGGTGGACTCGGCTGCGGGTAGCACGGTGGACAGGTGCTGGACGGCTGCGTGTTCGCGTTCGCGCGGGGTCTGCCCGGGATAGGTGATGTTCACCTGCTTCCAGCGGGTTTCGTCCATGCGCGGTTTCCTTTGGTCAGCAGAGCAGGAGGCAGGCGTCCCATGCGGTCGTGGTCTCAGCGGTGGCCAGAGTGGTACCTGCCTTGCCTTCGAGGAGCCCGGTGGGTTCGTCTGTCGGGAAAGCGGTCGTGTGGTGGAGGCGGGCGAGGTGTTGCAGTGGGATCGGGTGGAGGGCGTCGGCGGCGATCCGTCGGGCGGTGGTGAGGAGTCCGGCGGTGCCGTGGCACAGGCTGCGGTCGGTGAAGAGGCTTGTTTGGGCGGGGTCGGTCACGCAGGCCGTGAACGCGGTTTCGGCGGTGTGTTGGCGGTCGGGGTCGGTGAGGGCGCGGGCGGCGAGTTGCTGGGCGCGCGCGATGCCGGGGGTGCCGTAGCACCAGGACGGGCGGAGCGGGCCGGTCTGGGCGGGGCGGGCGGTTTTGAGGTCGGCGCGGGTGACGGTTTGGGGCCACCATGCCGCGCCGTTGTCGGTGTGCTGCCGCCAGGTGTCCAGCCAGGTGAGGATGCGTTGGATGGCGTCGGTGTGGCCGTGGACGTGGGTGCCGTCGAGGTGGGTGAGGGCCAGGAGGGCGAGCGGCCCGGTGATGCCGTGGGCGAGGCCGTGGTTGCCGTGGCCGTCTGCGGGGGCGGGGTGGTCGCGGCGTGGGCCGTTGCGGCACCACCAGCCGGGGAGGGGTCCGAGGGGTTCGGTGAGGCGGACGAGGTAGGTCAGGACGTCGCGGAGCAGGTCGGTGCGGCCGACGCGGCGTAGGGCGACGCCGAGGCCGGTCAGTCCTCGGATCAGGTCGTACTCGGCGTAGTCGGGCCGCTGGCGTCGGTCGATGCGGCGGTGCGCGGCGTCCAGGCGTTGCCGGGTCACGTCCACGGTTCCGTCGATGGCGGTGGCCTTGGCGCGGGCGAGGCCGGGGTGGTCGCTGGCGGCGAGGACGAACGCGAGGGCGGGGGCACCGTAGTAGAGGCTCGCGCCCTCGGTGACGCTCACGCCTTCGGCGACGGCCAGTTCGAGTGGCGCGAACGCGCGCTGATGGTCGCCGGTCGCCAGGTGGAGGAGAGCGATCCCGGCTGCTCCGTCCGCGAGGGACTGTCCCGCTGTCATGGCGCAGCCTGGGCGAGGCGGGTAAGGGCGACGGCGCGGGCCAGACGCAAGCAGTGCCGTTCGGAGGCGGTGTCCACCCCGATCATGCGTGCGTGGTGCAGGTGCAGCAGGTTCGACAGGACGTGGTCGAGATCAAGGCCGTCCGCCTCAGCCAGGCCCCGGTAGGCGGCCAGCGCCGTCGAGAGGTCGGCGTCGCCGTAGGGGCGGCGGGAACGGGTGAGCTGGGCGGGGTCGAGGCGGGGCCCGCTGCGGCGGGGCGCGTGGTGGGCGAGCCAGGCGGGGCCGTCGCCGGTGAAGCCGTGCGCGATGGCGAGCATCCCGGCGGCGGTGGCGGCTTGCCGGTCGCCCGACAGGTGCCGCAGGACGTTGCGGGAGTCGGCGGCGAAGACCGTCTCGGCGGCGGCGAGGGTCGGGCCGGTTCCGTGGCGTGTGTCGGGCCGGTAGGTGGTCAGCAGGTAGTCGGTCAGGAGGCCCGCGTCGTGCAGGTGCTCGGCCCAGACGGCGAGGTCACGGGCGGCGTCGGCGAACGCGACGGTGTGCAGCGGAACGCGGAGCCGCAGGTGGGGTTCGGGGTCGGGGTAACGCAGGAACCACCAGCCGCAGGGGAGACGGGGACGGCCGGTGAGGATGTCGTCGGCCCGGCCGAACAAGCGGGCGTCCAGCCAAGGAGACGGCCCCGGCCGGTGCTGCAGGACGCTGGCGGGACGACACGGCCGGGCGGCGCGGGGCACGGTGGACGGTCGCGTGTGGGCGAGCGTGAGAAGGAGCTCGACGGGTCGTCCATCGGACCACCCCGACCCTCCAGGGGCTTCGGTGAGGACCGCGTTCGGGTGCCGGTCGAGGTGGCTGCGCAGAAGCGCGAGATGGGCGTTCTCGTCCAGATCGAGGCGTATCCGGATGTCGTCGTCGCCGAGGAACACCTCACGCGGCAGCCGGTACCGATCGCGATACCGGGCCCAGGCCGTCTCCCACTCCTGCCACGTCGCCCTCCGGCCGGGGAACGCGGTCGCGGGGATCAGCCAACGCGCCGGGTGCAGGATCGACCGGCCGCGCCGGACACGCGGGAGGAACGGCAGGCGGCTGGCGTGGCCCCAGTCGAACCGGGTGCACGGGGCCAGGAACGCCGTCCAGATCTCGGTGAGGAAGCGGACGAGGGGCTGCTGCCCGGCGGGTAGGAGCACGCTGTTGAACAGCAACGGCTCCACCGGTCGCCCTGTCGTGTGGGAGACGAGCCACAGCCGCACACCGTCGCCGACGACAGCGAGGTCCTCGACCCGCACGGCCGGATCGGGATGGAACTCCCCAACGGGCAGGACGGGAAGCAGCTCCGGGGCGCGGGCGAGGGCGGCGAGCCGGAGATCCAGCGGAGGCGCGGCCACCTGGACGGCTTGCGCGTCGGGCGACGCGGAGGGCAGATCCCGGTAGACGCGCTGGAAACGGTCGAGGTCGGCGGGGTCCAGGAGGTGCAGGAACCGGGCGGCGGAGACCCCGGCGTGCCGGGCCGCGCTCACGACCGTCAAGGTGAACTCACCGCGATCAAGGTCATGGACAGTGCCCGCCGCGAGGGTGAAGCGGAGTTCGGTGTGGGGGATCGGTGGCCGGTCGTCGTCGCCGCGCAGCGTGTTGATCGTCGTGTCGTCAAGGAGAGTCTCGGCCGCGTCGGCCAGCGCGGCCTCCTGCGCGAGGGAGAACAGGACGGAGTCGCGCGTCGTGTGCGGTGCCGGGGGCCTGCGACGGGTCGAGGTCCGGTATCCGGCCGGGTACCCGAGAACACGGAGGACTTCGCGGACGGGCACGGCGGCGCCGGGACCCCAGCGTTCGAGGAACGCCCGGTGGTAGTCGGCCGCCCAGGCGAAGCGCGGCGCGATCGCGACCAGAGCGGAAGCCGCGTCCTGTGCCTCGCCGACCACCGATGGAGGAAGCGTCACCGCACAGTCCAGGCGAAGATCAACGGGCGTCTGGGCGGAAGGCTCGGGAAGGTCCCCGGAACAGGTGCGGGCGCGGGAATCCGTGATGATCGTTCTCGTTCGGACGGCCGTGCGGAGTGTCCCCGCTTGCACAAGGTCGGCCAGCAGCACCTCGGCAGCCGCGAGATCGTCGTCGGGCTCTTTGGCGACCAGTTCGGCCAGCTTGACGAACGGAATGGGCGACCGGGCGGCTTCGAGTGCCGTCTCTATCGGGCGGGTCAGTTTGATCTCGGCGTCCCAGACCCGGCCGTCTTCGATGCGGGCGCAGGGCGTCACCCACGCCCCGCCTCGTCGGAACCCGAGTGAGTCGGTCATGACCGAGGTGGTGCGCAGGGCCGGGAGGTCTTCGGTGGTTGCCCGGGGTCCGCCCGGGTGGGGAACCGCGTGATGCCTGTCGTCCCAACGGAACGCGGCGTGTGTGCCGAGGCGACCGGATGCCGCTCCGGCGAAGCGTCCGAACGGTGTCGCCCGTGTCGTCCATCGCAGTACGTAGCGCACCGTCGCCTCGGTCAGACGGCGCAGCCTGTGCGCGTCGAGAGTCTCGCCGCCCAGTACCCGCGTGATCTGGGCGCTGAGGTCCGGCGAGGCGAGGCTGACGGCCTTCGCGAACTCGGGCGACTCCCATACCTCCCGCAGCCACGCCACCCAGGAGGCAGGTCGGTCGCCGGTGAGGTCGGGCCAGGCGGGCAGGGTGAGCCCTTGGGGGTAGGCGGCGGCTCTGATCAGCGTGGCGTCGACGGCTCGGAACATGTCTCGCTCCGGGGGGCGGCGGGTGAAGGGTCCGGCCGCTGGTAGAGGCCGGACCCTCTCGGACGGGACTTTGCTCAGCCTGTTTCAGGCGCCTGAACAGGCGTCGGAGTCAGTGTCGCCGCTGCCGCAGTTGTCGTCGGTGATGGTGGCGTAGGCGTTGGCGGCGGGTCCGGCATCGACCAGGCGCAGGTTCAGTTCGTACTCGGGGCTCATGCGGCGTTTCCCTTCTTGTTGGGGGTGAAGGTCAGGACGAGGCGGCTGTGCCGCTTGTCCAGCACCATTCCGTTCGGCAGGTCGCCGTCCGGGGCGTGCGCGGGAAGGACGGTCAGGACGGGCGCGGGGTTGCCCGCGTCCAGCCAGGCGCGCATGTGCTCGACCATCCGTCCGGCCGCCACCTCGGCCTGCGGGCCGTGGGCGTAGGAACCGAGGTCGAAGACCCTGTCGGTCCAGGACAGCTTGGACCGGTAGGCGAGTGTGCCGTCTTGGAGGGTGGCGGGCGTGCCGTACTGCCAGGACGGCGCCACGGTCCCGGCCTCGATGGCCTCGCTCTGCGCTGTCAGAACGACGAGCCCCTCCCGCAGCCGGGTCGCCAGCCAGAGGTTGAGGTCGGACAGGTTCGTGCGGGGCGGCAGGGCCACCCCGGCCCACGCCTCCGCGCGGGGCAGGTCGAGGAGACCTTCGATCGCGGCGGGGTCGATGTGCTGGCCTTCGTCCAGCCGCAGGTGAACCCCGTCGGCGATGTCGAGGTGCCGGATCTCGGAGGCTCCGTCACCCTGCATCGACACGAAGCCGCACAGGCGGTGGCTCTGGCTCACGAGGCGGTCTCCCTCCCGGCGCAGCGCCCACGAGCGGGTCATCCCGAACGTCCGCAACGGCACGACGAGGACGCCGCCTTCGGTGAGCTGATCCCGCCAAGCGGGCGGCACGTCCCATGCCCCGACGGTGACGATGATCAGGTCGTAACGGCGGCCCGGCTCGACCGGGTGCTCGGCGTCCGCGCGGAGCACGGTGACGTCGTCGTAGCCCGCCGCCGCAAGGCACTTCGAGGCCCGGTCGATGACGTCCGGGTCGATGTCCACCGTCGTGACGGACCCGGCGGCACCGACCAACTCCCGCAGCAGCGAGGCGTTGTACCCACCCGAGCCGATCTCCAGGACCGAACGCCCGGTCAGCCCGCCAAGCGCGTCGGCGGCCTGACCGAGCATCTCGGCGATGAGGAACGGCGCCGACACCGAACTGAGGCTCTCCCCACTGGGCAGCCTCTTGGTGACGACAGCGGTGTTCTCGTACGCCTCCTCCAGCGGCAGCCCCGGCGTGAACAGCTCACGCGGCACGGTCCGCATGGCCGTTTCCACCTCCGGCCGCAACACCAAGCCCTTCGCCTGGTGATCGGCCGCAAGCCGATCCACCATCGCGTCCCGCAGTCCCTCACCACTCAGAGTGCCGATGCTCACCAACATTCCCCCTTCGACGTTCCTCCGCCACCGCGATCACCGCCTCGCGCGTGCTCCACCACCCTCCCGTGCCCCGGCGCGTGGTGCCAGGAATTTAGCTACCTTTAGCAGCTAAGGAAATGGCACTTCCCGCCTGGTCAGGCAGGAAATTGGATGAGTCGGACGCTGCTCGTCACGGCTAGCGAAGACGGAAGCCGGGGGCATGCGTACGTGATGGCCAGTTCGTCCTCGTCGTCGGCCCAGGCCGCCCGTGAGCGCCTGGGAGCCCGCCTGCGCGAGCTGCGGACAGGGGCGGGGCTGTCAGGGGTGGAGTTCGCACGACGGGCTGGCTGGTCTGCCTCGGCCGTCGTGTCGCAGGTGGAGAAGGGCCGCCGCTCCATCACCGCCGATCACGTGCGGCTGTGGTGCTCGCTGACCGGCGCGTCGCCCGAGTTGACGGCCGAGCTGCTCGCCGAGCAGGCGAACATGGCGGGAATCTGGCTCTCGCTCCGCGAACATGGGCGCGGCCTTGCCTTGAACGCCCGCCAGAAACTCACCATCGGCGACTCGATGTCCCGCGTCACGCTTGTCCGCACCTACCAGACCAAGGTCATTCCCGGGTTGCTGCAGACGCCCGGCTACATGGAGCAGGTTCTCCGGGGGGTCCGCAGAGACCGCCGCATCGAGCCCGACGACATCGCCGAGGCCCTCGCCGAACGGCTGGGACGGCAGCGGAATCTACGCCGCCATGGAGCCCGGTTCGTCTTCCTCCTGGAGGAGACCGTCCTGCGGTTCCGCCAGTTCGGGCCGGACGTCCACCGTGAACAGCTCCTGCACCTCCTGGAGGTCATGCGGCTCCCGACGGTGTTCGTGGCCGTCATCCCGATGGACACCGACCGGCGAGGCGTGCGGCCACGCGAGTCCTTCGACATCTCGACCTTCCCCGACCACGAACACGTCCAGGTGGAGCTGCTGTCCGGGCTGCTCACCCTCACCCATCCCGAAGAACTCGCCATGTACCGGCAGGCGTGGGACGCCCTCATGTCCCGCGCCGTCCACGGCGACGGCGTCCGCGCCTTGATCGGACGGGCGTTGGAGGCGCTTGACGGCGAGGCCGAAGGCGGGCGATCGTCGTAGTGCAACTCTCAGCCCGGCTACAAGGAGGCCCGACACCCGTGGTCGAGTTCATCGGTGAAGACCCCGACTCCGACCAGCACGAATGCCCGGCCGTGTGGGCCGAGCCCGGAGGGATGTACATCCGGGGCAAGCGCGTCGATCCGGCCATCAGCGAGCGGTTGAGCCGGGACGTCGCCAAGGGCGAGGACGAAGAGGACGTCTGGGTTCCGGATCGCCTCTTCCCGATCGTCCGTGAAGCCCTTGACGGAACGTTCGAGCCCGGCCGCGAGGGCAAGGGCCAGCCTTCGTTCGACAGGCTCGTCGCGAACGCCAAACGGTCCATCATCCGGCTGGAGATGCGGGACGCCTACGACCCCTCCCAGGCCAGCAGCTTCGCCGAATGGAAGCAGACGGGCGGCCTGTCCAGCCACCAGTGGGGCGACTGGGCCGCCATCGTCGGCGACGCCGTCAACCGGGGTGTGACCTGGCGGCGCGTCCGCGTCATCTCCAAGCCCATGTCGGAGTACATGAGGTGGGAACACGCCGTCACCGACATGAACGTCTCCTTCGGAGAGGACATCCGCTGGCTATGGCGACACGACGCCGCAGACCTGCTCCTCCCCGCTGCCGACTGCTGGGTCTTCGACTCCCGCATCGTCCGCTGGAACTTCCAACGCGGCGACGACACCAACCCCCGCGTCTACACCTTCAGCTCCGACCCACGCATCACCCGAGACATCGCAGGCGCCTTCACCGCCGCCTGGGACCGAGCCACCCCACACACGGAGTTCAAACCCGAGTAATGCCCCGCCGACCTGTAATCCGATGAAGGGAACAAGCGAAAGAGCCTGCCTCTTGAGAGGAGAAGGTAGGCTCTTTCGCGTTTTGGGAAAGAGCTAGCTGCTTTGGTGCTTGAGAGCGTTGGTGAGGGTGGTGAAGGTGGACTTGGTGAAGCGGAGGGTGGGGCCGTTTGGGTGCTTGGAGTCGCGGGTGGCGATTTTTCCGGGGAGGGGGGCTAGTTCTACGCAGTCGCCGCCGTTTCCGCTTGTGTAGGAGGACTTGCGCCAGTTTAGTTCTTCCATTTTTGTACTGCCTTTTCGATCAGGGTCAGGGATTCGTTTCTGCTCAGGGCGGCGGCTCTGAATGTCTCGAAAATGTGGCGTAGGTGTGAGATGGCCTCTGGGCCTTCCACGACTTCGCCGTTGAGCTGGTTGTCCATGTAGGCGACCTCTCCGCCGCCGTTGAGGTTCGCGATGGCGAAAGGTCCGGAGAATCCGCTGCAAACGCTATCAGACAGGGGGAGGAGCGCGACGATCACGTTACGTCGTTGGGCCATCTCGTGGAGGTGTTCCATCTGGCGGTGCATGGTCTCGTCGTCGCCGACGCGCCGTTCGAGGACGGCGGTGTCCATGAGGGCCACGAAGGTGATCGGGCTGTCTCTCGTCAACAGCTCCTGTCGTTCGAGCCGGGTTGCCACGTGCCTGTCGACTTCGGTGCCGAGATATCCGTGGGCCTCGAAAGTGCGTCTCATGTACTCCTCGGTCTGGAGCAGGCCGGGAATGAGAAGCGGCTGGAACGACCAGACGAAAAGGCTCGCGCGTTCGGCTTGGAGCCATTTGCCGAACCATTCCTGGGGCATGGCGTCGTTGATCATGTCGTCGCGGATGCGTGCTAGGTAGCCGGGATCGGGGTTGTCCTTGGTGGCTTTGCTGAAGCCGAAGTAGACCTCGATCTTGGCCAGATCTTCCGGGACGGGTATGCGTTCGCCGCGCTCCCACATGTAGACGAGGCTGAGCGAGACGTTCATCGCGGTGGCGAACTGTTCGGGCTTCAGCCCGCGCCGCTCACGGGCGATCTTGATTTCTCGGCCGAGAAACCTGCGGGGGGTCAGGTGAACGCTCGCCATCGTTTGCACAGCTCCTGCACGCGTCGGGGGAAAGGCCAAGTGCATCCGGTGTGTTTCTGTCCGTACTGCCCAGCATACGCCGGTGAGTGCAGGGTGTGGATACAGAAAGCACATGCTGGATCGATCCTGGTTCCGTTGGATCGGAAAGCGACCCGAGCCTTACCGGGGAAGGAAGGTCCTGGCTGTGGGGAAGCGTAGCGAAGATCGGACACGGCACATGAACGCGCGACCCGGACCGTTCGCCGGGCAGGTCCGCCCACGGTTCCGGCACCTTGAGCGGTGCTACCCGGCTTTTCCCGCAATAGTGGGACTTTCCCGGAGTCTCGTCAGCACCCACGCGCACTCTTGGGGCCTACCAGCGGACATAACGGACTCTCTCGGCCGGTGTGTCTCGGAGCTGGCGACCAACGCGCTCGCCGTCTCGGGCCCACTCGATCTGATCAGGGTCCGTTTGCAGGCGTTCCCCAGTTGTGTCCTTCTCTCGGTCTACGACGTGAGCCCAAAAAAGCCCGAGGCGTCCGCCCCCGACCTGACGCTGGCAGAACTCGACGCCCTCCCCGACGTCGAAGATCCGCTTGGGTTCCCCGAATTCGGCGGATGGGGCCTCCCCCTGGTTCAGGCGCTCGCCGACGTGACGGGCGCCCATTGGCTCGACCCCGTCCCCGAATCCGGCAAATGGGTGTGGGCGCGCTTCGACTTCCCTCCTCAGGTGACAGGGGCGTAGAGGCAAGAGCCTCGGTTATCCCGCACGCGCGGATCGTTGCGGGAGTTCCTCATGATTCGTGAAAGGTGAATGCGTATGTCTGGGCGTGGTTGTTTTGCGGTGAATCTGGCGCGGTGGGGTGTCGTGCCGTACATCACGGCGTGGACGTCGGAGGTGATGTCGGAGGTTGCGGTGGTGGTGCGAGGCGGGCGGATCGCTTACGTCGACGAGAGGGCGGGGGATCGTGATGGTGCGGGGGTGTTGTGGACGCGGGTGGGGTTCAGTCCGGGCGTGGGGGTTCCGGAGTTCAAGTCCGTGCACTCCCTGCGGCAGCGTGAGGCGATGCGCCGTCGACTGTGCCAGGTATGCGGAACGCCCTGCGGGCGGAGCGCGCTGTGGATGCTCTCGCAGGAGGAGTACGAGAGCGCGGAAGGGCCGTGGCCCGCCCCCGTCATGACCGCGCACCCGCCGGTATGTCCGGGATGCGTGGAGCGCTCGGGGCGACTCTGCCCGCACCTGCGCAAGGGATACGTGGTGCTCCGCCCCCGGCGCGTCGCTCCGGCCGCGATCTCCGGCGTGCTCTACCAGCCGACCAGCACCGGCCTGAAAGCCGGTGCCCCCACCACCATCGCCCACGACGACCCCCGCACCCGCTGGCTACGCGCAGCCCAACTCCACGTCACGCTGGAGGACTACGAAGTCATCAACCTAGGCAACATGCTCACCACCGGTTCCCAGGCGCGGCCTCGCTCGGGCCCCGGCGTCTCGGTCAGCGTGTCAGGGCTGCCCTGAGGTGTGTTTCCAGGGCGGTGGCGCGTGGGTCGGAGAGGGGCGCCAGGGACGTCAGGGCTTCGGTCAGGTGGGGGCGGGCGTCGTCTGTCCGGCCCAGGTCGGTGAGGGCCGTCGCCAGGTGGGTCAGGGCGAGGGCCAGGTTCCAGGGGTCGTTCAGCGCGCGATGGGTCCTCGCCGCCTGCAGGTGGAAGCCGACGGCCTCCTCGGGCTGGCCGAGATCCCGGTAGGTCTCGCCGGTGCAGTCCAGCGCCATGGCCTCCCGGCTGCGGTCGCCCACCTTGCGCTGGATGACGGCGGCCCGTCGCAACGGGTCGAGGGCGTCGGCCGGACGACCGAGGGCACACAGGACCCTTGCGTGTTCGACCAGCCAGTGCGCCAGCCACACCTGGTTCCGAGCGGCGTGCGCGATCGCGAGCGCGGACTCGATGCTCCGCAGCGCCTCCGCGGTCATGCCGAGTTCGCGCAGGGCCATGCTGAGGAAGAACCGCGAGTTGCCCTCCTGCGCGGTATCACCGATCTCCTCCTGAACGGCGATCGCCTGCCGGAGATGTTCGGCCGCGTCATCGAGCCGGGCCAGTTCGTACAGGGTCTCGCCCAGATTTCCGAGAATCAGGGCCTGCCATCGCCGGTCGTCGAGGCTTCGGAAAAGGTCAAGGGCTTTCTGGAAGTGGTCGGCGGCGGCGTCGAGACGTCGGTGCCGGAGACCGAGCAGGCCGAGCGCGTTGGTCGAGACGCCTTCACCAAAACGGTTCCCGATCTCCCGCCGGATGTTCAAGGCGGCGACGTGGAACTCCTCCGCCTTGGTCAGCCCGCGCGCCTGGAAATGGGCTTTGCCGAGGCTCTCCAACACTTCGGCTTCACCGTAACGGTCGCCGATCGCCCGGGCGGCGGCCAGCCCGGCGGATCCGGTGACAAGCCAGTCGTCAAAGGCGTTCTGGTGCATGTAGGCGCCTCGCAGAACGGCGGCGAGCTGCCAGCAGATCTCCGCCATGCCGCTCTGCCCGGCGAGGACGGTCGCGGCGACGAGGTTCTCCCGTTCCGTCGCGAACCACAGATCGGCCTCGGCCCCTCCCGGAAAGGACGGCGGCGCGGCGTCCACGGGTTCGGAGAGCACAACGGTGCGGCTGAACGGGGCGAGCGCGCCGAGCGCGGCGTCAGCCGTGTGCAGGTACCAGGAGAGCAGGCGGCGCAGAGCCGTCGCGCGGTCGGCTGCCGTCTCCTCGTGCCGGACCTGGTCGATGGCGTAGGCGCGGAGCAGATCGTGGAGTTGGAAGCGGTCGGGGCCTGACTGTTCGAGGAGATGGGCGCCGACCAGGACGTCCAGGAGATGCCGGACCCGCTGGCCCGCGCCCGCGCCCAACAGGGCTTCGGCCGCCGCGGCGCCGAAGACGGGCGTGGGGTGCAGGCCGAGGAGCCGGAAGAGCCGCGCGGCGGCCTCGGGAAGCGCCCGGTAGGACCAGGCGAAGACCGTGCGCACGGCCTCGGCCTCCGTGTCGTCGCCGGTGGAAAGCGCGTCCCAGAGGCCCGACTCGTCACGGAGGTCCTGGATGAGTTCGCTGAGCGGCATGAACGGCCGGCCGACCGCGCGCTCGGCCGCGATGCGCAGCGCGAGCGGGAGCCGCGCGCACAGGAGCGCCAGTTCCCGGAACTGCTCGGGCGTGTCGTCCGCCCGGTACTGCACGGTGACGCTCGCCAGCAGTTCGATCGCGTCGGACTCCGGCAGGATGCCGAGGGTCAGTCGACGCCCGCCGTCCCTGGCGACGAGCCCGGACAGCCGGTCGCGGCTGGTGACGATGACGAGGGGACCCGCTGTCCCCGGCAGTAGCGGACGCACCTGCCCTGCGGACGCCGCGTTGTCGAGTAGGAGCAGCATCCGCCGGTCGGCGAGCCGCGAGCGGAGCAGGGCCGCCCGTTCGTCGGCGTCGGCGGGTATCTCGGCGGGGCGGACGCCGAGCGCCCGCAGGAACCGGTCGAGCGCCTGCTCCGGCGGGGTGGGCGCCGCCGGGTCATAACCCTTGAGGTTGAGGTAGAGCTGGCCGTCCGGGAACCGATGCCGGACCCGGTGCGCCCACCGCAGCGCCAGCGCCGTCTTGCCGACCCCGGCGGTCCCGGTGATGACGACGAGTGACTCGCCGGTCAGCAGTCCGTCCAGATCCGCCAGTTCGGCGCGGCGGTTGACAAAATGTCTGATGTCCGCGGGGAGTTGGCGCGGGGGCTCGCCGGCGGGATGTCCGGAAGCGTGGAAATGCACCCCGCCGTGGACGTCCCTGGCCTGGACGAGCTCGGCGGGGCCGAGTTGGTCGGAGCGGTTGACGTGCTGTGGCCGCTCGTCGTGGTCGCCTCGATCCATGCTCGAAGAGCCTCAGGGGGTCGCGGGGGGATCCAGATGGGCGATCTCTCTGGCCATGAACGTGTCGAGTGGTTCGCCCGCCCTGTACAGGTCTTCGATGAAGCGCTGGCACGTTGAGATCAGCGCGGAGTCGGTGAACCTGTTCGCCGCCTCCAGGACGCCGTCGTCGTTGTAGACGGCCTCGTACATCACGTCCGTGCCGAGCGTGTAGATCTCCGGCAGGGGGCCGGACTTCTCGAACTCCGCGACGTCGGAGGCGTGGACGACGCTGGTCAGCCCGCCTTTCGCGTGCCGCATCGCGAGCAGGTGCAGTTCCCATCGGAGGTACGGGCTGAACGGTTTCTCGACAATTCGCACCCGGTGGCTGACGAATCCGTGGTCCGCGACCCGCCGGTAGTAGTCGGCGTAGTCGGCCTCACGTTCCCGGATACTGCGCAGAGACGCGTCCCAGTCCCCGGCCGCGAACGCCTCCCAGCTCGGCTCACCCGGCTCCTTGAAAACCTGCTGCCGTTCCAGCTTCCAGAACCCCGGCTCGCGCGTCTCCCAGAACCGTTTCTCAAAATCGGCCCAGTATTCGGCAAGCCCGAGGCGTTCCGGAACGGCTTTCCCGAACCCCTCAAGCATCCGGAATGTCCCGCTTTGCGGCCAGGATCGCGGCTCGCGGAACAACGACCAGGCTTTCCCCGGGATCAATGGAGACGCCCTCGGGTAGCCGGTCGCGATAGGCGGCCGTGAGTTCCTGTCCGATAATGGCGACATCACCGTTCTCAAGTTCCCAGACGTCCGGGCAGCTTCCCTCGCCGGACGTGTCGCCCCGCTCGTGCGGTGACTTCCCCCAGCGTCGCAGGAGTCCCGCGGTCGCGTCCGCTTCCCACTTCTTTCCTGCCATCTCACGCCTTCCCCAAGGCCGATGGGAATTTCAGGCTAGCAGGCGAAGTCCGTTTCTCGCAATGGTGCAATAAGGCGCATAAGGCCAGAAACGACAATATGGGGTGGTGGAAATCAGACGGTGAGTTCGAACCAGACTATTTTGCCGGAGGTGGTTCGGGTGGCGCCCCAGCGGCGGGCCAGGCGGGAGACGAGTTGGAGGCCGCGGCCGCCCTCGTCGTCGTCGTGGGCGTCGCGGAGGACGGGGAGGGTGTGTTCGTCGTCCATGACCTCGACCAGGAGGTGTTCGGTTTGGACCAGGCGGAGTTCGATGGGGCGGCCGGCGAAGCGGACGGCGTTGGTGACGACCTCGGTGGCGAGGAGTTCGGTGATCTCGATGTGGTCGGTGAGATCCCAGGAGTTCAGGGTGGCGCGGATGAGGCGGCGGATCCGGGACGGGGTGGTGCGGCGTGGTTCGAGCATCCAGCGGGCGACGTTGGCGGCGGGGATGCCTGTGAGGTCCGCCATGAGGACGGCTACGTCGTCGCTCCTGTCGTCGATCTGGAGGTGCCGTAGGACGTCGTCGCACTGGGCGTCGAGGGTGAGGCGGCGGCCGTCCAGGGCGTTCCGCAGGTTCTCCAGGCCGGAGGTGATGTCCTCGCCGCGCACCTCGATGAGGCCGTCGGTGCACATGACGAGGCGGTCGCCGTCGCACACGGGGAACTCGATCGGCTCGAAAGCCACGCCGCCGACCCCGATCGGCACGCCTTCGGGGACGTCGAGGAGTTCGGCGCGGCCGTCGGCGCGGACGAGGATCGGCGGCAGATGCCCGGCGTTCGCGAAGGTGCAGCGCCGCGCGACCGGGTCGTAGACGGCGTACATGCACGTGGCGAGGTGGTTCTCGCCGAGCCCCTGGGCGAGCCCGTCGAGCTGCCGGAGCACCTGGTCGGGCGGCAGGTCGAGGGCGGCGAGGGTCTGCACCGAGGTGCGGAGCTGGCCCATGATCGCCGCCGAGCGCATGCCGTGCCCCATGACGTCGCCGACGACGAGCGCGACCCGGCTGCCGGGCAGGCCGATCGCGTCGAACCAGTCGCCGCCGACGCGGGCGTGGTCGCTGGCCGGGAGGTAGCGGTGGGTGATCTCGACGCCCGCGAAGCGCGGTAGCCGGTTGGGCAGCATGCTGCGCTGGAGGGTGTCGGCGGCAGCCGCCTCCTGCCGGTAACGGTGCGCGTTGTCGGCGGCGAGCGCGGCCTGCGCGACGAGCTGGCCGATCATGAGCATGTCGGCCTCGTCGCTGAGGTGCCCTTCGAGGAGGACGGCGCCGAGGGTGCGGCCACGGACCTTCATCGGCAGCGCGAGGAGCTGTCCGTGGCACAGGGCGCCGCCCGCGGCCATCGCGGCGTGCGCGGCCTCCTCGGGCTGTTTGGGGCCGGCGGCCAGGCGCAGGTCGTCGGCGAAGTCGCGCTGGCCGAACAGGCTCTCCTGCAGGTAGACCGACGCCGCGGACGCGAGCCGTGGCACGAGCGCGCCGACGAGGGCCCGCGCGGACTCGGCGGGGTCGAGCCGGGTCCCGATCCGGGCGGCCGCGTCCGCGAGGAAGGCGAGGCGCTCCCTGATGCTCACGGCGGTCTCGGTCACGGGGTCACACCCGGCGGCAGTGGTAGAAGAGCTGGATCTCCGGGACGGCCTGTGTGCTGGACGGCGCGTAGCTGAGCACGTTCTCGGCTTCGACGGCGAATCCGGCGGCTTCGACGGCGGCGCGCAGTTCGTCGCGCAGCAGGCAGGAGACGAGGAGTTCCTGGCCGAGGAAGGAGATGGGGAACTCTTCGAGGTCGGCTTCGACCATCGACAGGCAGAACAGCCCGCCGGGGCGTAGGAGGCCGTGGATGAGGGCGAGCGATTCAGGGATCTGCGCGAGAGGCAGCATGAGCAGGACAAAGAAGGCGACGATGGCGTCGTACTGGCCCTTCACGTCCCGCAGGTCGCCCTGGTGAAATTCTCCTTCGGGAACGTTCTCACGGGCGAGGCGGACCATCTCGGCGCTGAGGTCGAGTCCGGTGACGCGGTGTCCGGCTCCGGCCAGCTGCGCGGCGGTCGGCAGTCCGGTGCCGCAGCCGAGGTCGAGGATGGAGGAGGACGGCGCGAGCTGGTCCAGGAGCCAGCCGCCGGCGGCGAGCTGGCCCTCCTTGTGCGGGAACGCCTCGTCGTAGCGGACGCCGATCGCGTCGAACGCGGCGGCGTGGCGTCTCTCTCGTTCGGCCCACTTGGTCACTGCGCACGGTCCCTGGGTGCTCGGCTACGCGACTTTGGTGTGGTCACTTTAGAGGTGTTTGTTGCGGATAGGGAGAAGTTCCCGAATCGGCCTCATGTGATGTCGGTTTCTTGCGAAGATCCACAAAGTGGATCTTCCTAGGGAGGCTTCTCCGATGCAGGAACACGAATCTCACGCCATCAGCCGACGCGCCGCCGTGACCGGGCTGGTCGCGGGCGCCCTCGTGGTGGGGCTCGACCCCGTCACCCGCACGTGGGCGACCGCGGCACACGCGGCCGGACCCCTCGACGCCGTCCCCTCGCTCGACGGCACGCTACGCACCGACGCCGCTTCTTTGGCGGCGGCCGCCGACGACTTCGGACACATCGTCAGCCGGACCCCGCTCGCCGTCCTCGAACCGGGATCGGTGTCCGACATCGCGAAGATGGTGAAGTTCTGCCGTCCGCGCGGGATCAAGGTGGCCGGACGTGGCCAGGGCCACACCACCCAGGGCCAGGCGCAGGTCTCCGGCGGGCTCGTCATCGAGACGGGACCGCTGAACTCGATCCAGATCCTCTCCGACAGGGCGGTCGTCGGGGGCGGCACCACCTGGAGCGCCCTCCTCCAGGCGTCGCTGGCGCAGGGCCTCACCCCGCCGACCCTGACGGACTACCTGGGCCTGTCCGTAGGCGGCACCCTCTCCAACGGCGGCCTCGGCGGGCAGATCATCCACCACGGGGCACAGGTGGACAACGTGCTCGAACTGGAGGTCGTCACCGGCAAGGGCGACGTGCTGCGCTGCTCGCCCACCCTGCGCAAGGACCTCTTCGACGCCGCCCGCAGCGGCCTCGGCCAGGTCGGCATCATCACCGAGGCGGTGGTGAAGCTCGTGCCCGCGCCCGCCACCGTGCGCAGGTACAACCTGTTCTACCCGAGCGTCGCCGCCCTCACCGCAGCGCAGCGGGCCATGTGCGAGGACGGCCGCTTCGACTACCTCGAAGGCCAGATCGGGCTGGCCGAAGGCGGCCACACCTTCCTGATGGAAGCCGTCAAGTACAACGCCACACCCGCTGACGACGCCGCCCTCATCGGCGACCTCACCCACACGTCCGTCACGATCGACGACCTCACCTACTGGGACTTCGCCGACCGCATCGGACCGATCGTGGACATCCTCAAGGCCATCGGCGAGTGGCAGCGGCCGCACCCGTGGCTCGACAGCGTCGTCGCGGGCTCCGCGGTGAACTCGCTCGTCACGGGGGCGCTGCCCGACCTTACGCCGGAGAAGATCGGGCTCAGCGGCGTCATCCTGCTGTACGCGATCCCGACCAAGAAGGTGAAGGCGCCGCTGCTGCGGCTCGGCTCGACCCGTGAGCTCAACGAGAAGTACGCGTTCCTGTTCTCGCTGCTGCGCACGTCCTCGCCCGGATCCCTCGACCCGGCCGCCATGATCGCCCTGAACAAGGCGTTCTACAAGAAGAACCGGCTGCGCGGAGGCGGCTGGTACCCGGTCGGCTCCAACCCGCTCAGCAAGGCCGAGTGGGTCGTCCACTTCGGCACCGCCTACCCGGCGTTCCTGCTGGCCAAGGCCAAGTACGACCCGTCCCGCATCCTCGCCCCCGGGCAGGGCATCTTCTAGCCTCTCCCGAGCCGCGCGCCCGGTCCTTCGGCCGGGCGCGCGGTCACGTCTTGGCGGTGACGGCCGGGGCGTCGTCTGAGGGCAGGTCGGGGCGGGGCGGCCGGGCGGCGCGTAGGGCGGCCGAGATGACGGCGGCGAAGAGGCACAGGATCGCGGCGCCGTACCAGGCGACGTCGTAGGCGCCCAACCCGTCACGGACCAGGCCCGCCGCGAGGGCGGCGGCGGCCGCGCCGACCATGTGCGAGGCGAACACCCAGCCGAAGACGATCGGGCCGTCCGCGCCGAACACCCGCGCGCACAGCGCCACCGTGGGCGGGACGGTCGCGACCCAGTCCAGGCCGTACAGGGCGATGAACAGGATGATGCCGGGAGACAGCGCGCTAGGCGGGTTCCCGGAGGCGAGCAGTGAAGGGAAGACGAGGAGGGACAGCCCGCGCAGCCCGTAGTAGACGAACAGGAGCTTGGCGGGGTCGAACCTGTCGGTGAGCCAGCCGGACAGGATCGTGCCGACCACGTCGAAGATCCCGATGACCGCGAGCAGCCCTGCGGCGGCCTGCTCCGGCATGCCGTGGTCGTGCGCGGCAGGGATGAAGTGGGTGCCGACGAGGCCGTTGGTGCTCGCGCCGCAGATGAAGAACCCGAACATCAGGTACCAGAACGCCCGGTGCCTCGTGGCACGTCCGAGGACGCGCAGCGCGTGCCGGGCCGCGCCCTTGCGGGGCTCCCTTATGACGGGCCCGTCGGCGCCGTAGGCGGTGAGCCCGATCTCCTCGGGGGAGTCGCGCACCAGGAACCAGACGAGCGGCACCACGGCGAGCGCGGCGGCGGAGACGACGACGGAGGCCGTCCGCCAGCCAGGACCCTCGGCCAGCGCGGCGAGCAGCGGGAGGAACACGAGCTGGCCCGTCGCGCCGCCCGCCGTGAGCACGCCCATCACCAGGCCGCGTCGTTTCGCGAACCAGCGGTCGGTCAGGGTGGCGGCGAACACCAGCGCCATCGAGCCGGTGCCCAGCCCCACCAGGACGCCCCACAGCGCGACGAGCTGCCAACTCGCCGTCATCCAGACGGTGAGGCCGCTGCCCGCGCTGATGAGCAGCAGCGCGGCGGTGACGACCCTGCGCATGCCGAAGCGGTCCATGAGAGCGGCGGCGAACGGGGCGGTGACGCCGTAGAGCACGAGGTTCACCGAGACGGCGAGCGAGACCGTGCCGCTGGACCAGCCGAACTCCGCGCGCAACGGGTTGATCATCACGCCGGGGGTGGCGCGGAACCCGGCGGCGCCCATGATCGCGACGAGCGCGACACCGCCGACGATCCACGCTCTGTGCAACTTCATCAGACGAGTCTCGTGGAACCGGACGGATCCCGGTGAGTGGCGTAAAGGACAACTAACGCAGGATTCCGGCCACTACGCTCGGATCCATGCCCCATCGCGTCGCGGTACTGATCATGGACGACTTCGCGCCCCTCGACGTCGGCGTGCCAGGCCAGGTCTTCTGGGCGGCGCGCGGACCCGCCGACTACGAGGTGCTCGCCTGCACCGAAGACGGCCTGCCCCGGCGCTGCAAGGCCGGATACAGCATCACCCCCGACCACGATCTTTCGCTGCTCGCCACCGCCGACACCGTGGTCGTGCCCGGCGTGCACGGCGGGCCCGTCATGCGCGGGGAGGTCTCCCCGGCCGTCAGGACGGCGCTGCGGGGCACGTCGGCCCGGATCATGTCCATCTGCACGGGCGCGTTCGTGCTCGCCGCAGCGGGCGTCCTGGACGGCCGCAGGGCCACCACACACTGGCGCGACACCGCACGGCTCGCCGCGATGTACCCGGCCGTCAAAGTGGACCCGGACGTGCTTTTTGTGGACGAAGGCGACGTACTGACCTCGGCCGGGGTCGCCGCCGGGATCGACCTCTGCCTGCACGTCATCCGGTGCGACCACGGCGCGGAGGTCGCCAACCGGACGGCCCGGCGCTGCGTCACCGCGCCCATGCGGGACGGCGGCCAGGCCCAGTTCATCGAACGGCCCATCCCCGAGCCGTCCGGGACGTCCACCGCCGCCGCGCGGGACTGGGCGCTGCGGCACCTCGCCGAACCCGTCTCCGTGCCGCTGCTGGCCGCCCGCGCCGGGATGAGCGCCCGCACCTTCACCCGCCGCTTCCGCGACGAGACCGGCCTCAGCCCCGCCCGGTGGCTCGGCCAGCAACGCCTCGCCCACGCCCGCGAACTCCTGGAAGCGACCGACCTGCCCATCGAGGAGATCGCCCGCCGCACCGGCTTCACCACCCCCGTGACCCTCCGCCAACACCTCCACGCCGCCGTCGGCCTCTCCCCCCTCGCCTACCGCCGCACCTTCCGCCACTGACCAGCCGCGACACCGGGGCGGCAGCGGCTTTTTGACGGCGAGCGCCCTCCCGTCCGGCACAGCTTTCCCAAAACGGTGTGGAGTGTAAAAATGACCGGTGGAGGCGCGAAATCGAGGCAACGCGAGCGAACACGGCGTTAATCCGCACCGGACGGCCGTGGCTCCTTTCCACCTTTTCCCCAACAGTCAGCCCGGCCGTCATGCGGTCCCCCAAGAATGGAATTCAGGCCCGTCCGGAATTACCCGCGCCGTCAGATCCCCGCGGTTCAGCCTTCAAGCCGGTAAGCCGACAGCGGGCGGTCCGCGCCGTGGCTGGCGACGAGCGTGACGCCGTCGCGCCGGAGCAGCCACGAGGGCGGCGCGTCCCTCGCCTCGACGCCCGCACCGGGGTGGTTCCCCTCGAAGCGCTCGGAGCGGAACTCCCCGCCCGTCCCGACGTCGAGCAGGATCATCCGGTCGGCGTGCGCCTGGTACCCGTTGAACAGCACGGCGACCTCGCCGTCCGCCACGTGGAGCGCCGTGCCCATCAGGCCGACGCCGTCCGGCGCGGTGGCGCTCATCATGCAAACGACCCCGCCGCCCGTGTCGTACCGCCACGTTTTGGCCCCGTCGGCGATGCGATAGGAGAGGGCGCCGTCCGAGCGCACCCGCACGACCGTGCCTTTCGCGGCGCCGCCGGGCACCCACACGCCCTTGCCCTGGAGGCTCGCGGGCCGGTCCGCCTCGGCCTGCCAGACCGTCTCCAGTTCAGGCGGAAGACTCTCCCTACCGATCACGAACCCCGCGCCCGCCCCCACGGCGATGGAGAGCAGGAGCGCCCCGAGCCCGCCCGCCGCAGACGGCTCGCGCCAGCGTGAGGGCGCACCGCTCGCTGGGGATGCCCACGCCTCAGCCCGATCTGGGCGTTTGTGTGCGGCTGGGGTGCCTGTCGCTTGGCGGCGTGCACCCGACTTTCGCGGATGCGCGTGCCGCGATTCCCGTTCGTAGGGGACGGGTCAGAGGTCGTCGGCGTCGGTGATGCGGTAGGCGTAGCCCTGTTCGGCGAGGAAGCGTTGGCGGTGGGCGGCGAAGTCCTGGTCGAGGGTGTCGCGGGCGACGACGCTGTAGAAGCGGGCGGTCTTGCCGGACGCCTTGGGGCGGAGGACGCGGCCTAGGCGCTGGGCCTCCTCCTGGCGGGAGCCGAACGAGCCGGACACCTGGATAGCGACGGACGCCTCGGGCAGGTCGATAGAGAAGTTCGCGACCTTCGACACGACGAGGCAGGAGATCTCGCCCGTCCGGAACAGCTGGAACAGCCGCTCCCGCTCCTTGATCTTGGTCTCGCCCTTGATCACCGGGGCGTCGAGGCGCTCGCCCAGCTCGTCGAGCTGGTCGATGTACTGACCGATCACCAGAATCTGCTCGTCCCTGTGCGTCTCCACGAGGCGTTCCACCACGCGCGTCTTGGTGTCGGTCGTGGCGCAGAAGCGGTAGCGCTCCTCCGGCTCGGACGTCGCGTAGGCGAGGCGTTCGGAGTCGGTCAGCGTGACGCGGACCTCGACGCAGTCGGCGGGCGCGATCCAGCCCTGGTTCTCCATCTCCTTCCAGGGCGCGTCGTAGCGCTTCGGGCCGATCAGAGAGAAGACGTCGCCCTCCCTGCCGTCCTCGCGCACCAGCGTCGCGGTGAGGCCGAGCCGTCGCCGGGCCTGGAGGTCGGCCGTCATCCGGAAGATCGGGGCGGGCAGGAGGTGCACCTCGTCGTAGATCACGAGGCCCCAGTCGCGCGCGTCGAACAGCTCAAGGTGCCCGTACACGCCCTTACGCCGCGATGTCATGATCTGGTATGTCGCGATCGTGACGGGCCTGATCTCCTTCCTGGAGCCCGAGTACTCGCCGATCTCGTCCTCGGTCAGGGAAGTCCGCTTCAGCAGCTCCTGCTTCCACTGGTGGACGCTGACGGTGTTCGTGACGAGGATCAGGGTCGTCGCCCGCGCGTGCGCCATCGCGGCAGCGCCCACCGTGGTCTTCCCGGCCCCGCAGGGCAGCACGACGACCCCTGAGCCGCCCTGCCAGAACGCCTCCGCCGCGTCCTTCTGGTACGGCCGCAGCGACCAGCCGTCCTCGGCCAGGTCGATCGTGTGCGCCTCGCCGTCCACATAGCCCGCGAGGTCCTCGGCGGGCCAGCCGATCTTCAGCAGCGCCTGCTTGAGCGACCCCCGCTCGGACGGATGCACCACGACGGTGTCCTCAGCCACCCGGTCGCCCAACATCGGCTTGATCTTCCGCGACCGCAGCACCTCTTCAAGGACTGCCCTGTCCACCGACACCATGACAAGCCCATAAGAGGGATGCTTCTCCAGCCGCAACCTCCCATACCGCCCCATCGTGTCCGCCACGTCCACCAGCAGCGCATGCGGCACCGGGTAGCGCGAGAACTGGATCAGCGCGTCAACAACCTGCTCAGCGTCATGCCCGGCCGCCCGAGCGTTCCACAACGCAAGCGGCGTCACCCGATACGTGTGCACATGCTCAGGCGCCCGCTCCAGTTCGGCGAACGGCGCGATCGCCCGCCGACAGTCCGCCGCCCGCTCATGCTCGACTTCCAGAAGCAGCGTCTTGTCCGACTGCACGATCAACGGACCATCGTTCATAGGCATTCAGTCTGCAACACGTGGGCACGTGCTCGTGTTCCGTGGGGCGGTCAGACGCGGGCGGGTTCGTCCCAGGTGCTGCTCTCGGCCTCCAGCGCGCCCCATAGGCCGAAGCCGAAGAGGGCGATGACGAGGAGGATGCCCAGGGCGATGGCCACTCCGAAGATCACCCAGCTGATCGTCGTCAGCCGGGCGGCGGACTGGGGGTCGGTGGTCGTGCGGCTCATGGCGATCGCGGCGGTGATGATCCCCGGTACGGCGAACAGGCCGCAGCAGGTGACCGTCAGCACGATGTTGCAGATCAGCGCGGCTACCGCGCTGCCGTTGTTCGGCGCCGGAGGCGGCGGACCGTAGCCGCCGTACTGGTTGGGATGGCCGGGGACCCCGTAGCCGTAGGCTTTCGGGTCGGGGGTGTGGTAGCCGTAGCTCACGGGAGCATGCACCTTCTCGCAGGCAGGGCGCTCGAACGCCGGACAGGGTCGGCCGTTGGCGGGAGTCTTCTCCTGGTTTGACTGTGCAGCGTAGCGCCTGGTTCCCGCAGGGTGCTCACACGTCCCGCACCCCCGTGATCCGGTGCAGGGTGAACCGCTGCACGGACGCCTTCGTGCGGTCATAGGCCGTGAGGTAGCCACCGTCCACCCGGACGGGCTCGACTATCCGGCTCGTCGCCTGCCCCTGCTGGTCGAGGTAGCCGATCCAGACACGGGAGCCGATGGCCGAGCGCAGCCTCTCGATCGTCGCCATCGACGGGGTCCTGGGCGGATCGCCGTCCGGGGCGCCCACCGCCGCCGCCTCCTCCCCGGCCCTGAGCGCGCGCACGGCGGCCGCCGCGATATCGGCGTCGACCACCTGCTCGTGGTCGATCGGCGGACGGGCGGGCGTCTCGGCGCGGTGCGCGTCCGTCCGCGTCACCACGAGGCCGCCTTCGGCCGACTCGGGCACCGGCGAGAACCCGACCGAGCGCAGCGACTCCAGCAGGTCCTGCCGGGACAGCCGGGACGCCAGGACGGTCGGCGCGAGCCGGTACAGCCGCAGCGCCGACGCCCTACGGTCGGCGAGGATCTCGTCCAGGACGGCCGGGTCGTCACAGCGCACGTAAGACAGGGCCGTGCCCACCCGCAGCCTGCCGTGCTTGCGCCCCACGTCCTCGACCAGGTACGCGAGCGGCTGCGGGACGGGCGTCGCGCTGTGCCGCGTCAGCAGGTCGAGCAGCTCCGAGATGGTGCGGCCCGCGTCCATCGCGCGCCGCACCGAGGCGGGCGTGAACCTGTAGACGGTCGCGCCGCCCGTCGATTCCACGTCGGCCGCCAACGCCAGCTCCCTGGCCAGCTCGGGGACGAGCGGGCCGGGCGCCACGGCCGTCAGGTCGGCCTGGAGCAGGACGTGGTCCACCGGGGCGGGCAGCAGGGCGCCCAGGCCGCCCGTGACGTCCTCACCCCGCAGGAAGGGCCCCGTGTAGGACGCCTTCGCGCCGAACCCCGTGAGGCCCAGGAAGGCCGCCTCCCGGAGCGTCCAGGAGGCCATCCGGGAGTACAGGCCGCCCGTCCTGCGGGGACGCCGCCACGTCAGCCGCTCCATCAGGGACTCCTCGGAGGCCGCCACCTCGTCGGGCAGCGCCTCCAGGACCTCCCTCCGGACGCGCGGGGCGTGCGCGCGCACGGACTCGTCGGCGAGCGCGTTGATCGTCTTGTCCCTGTCGTCCTTGCCGCCCGCCAGGCCGGGCACCCTGTCGGTGTCCAGCCAGGCGTTCGCCAGGTCGGCCCAGCGCTCGGCGGCGCCGCGCAGCAGCCACAGGTCGTAGGAGCGGGTCGGGGTCCACCCGACGTCGCGGGCCAGAAGGCCGGCCGCGTAAGCCACCTCGGCCAGGAGTGCGACGTCCTGCTCCGCCACATCAAGACGGGCCGCCGCGGCCCTCAGGTCGCGGACGGCAAGGCCGCCGCTGCGCAGCACGGACGGCGGCTCCAGGCCCCAGCCCTCCAGCAGCTCCTCCATGAGGCGCAGCGCGGTGAACACCTGCCCCGACGCGATCTGGTCGGTGAGGCCCTGCGGCCGCTCCGGGCCCGCCGCCGACGGCTCGGTGAGCACGTTCTCGCGGAACAGGACGCCGCCGCGCAGATACAGGCCGACCTCCCGGGGCAGCGTCACCGTCCGGTCGTCGGTGGCGACCAGGAGGCCGCGCGCGAGGAGCCTGTCGATCGGGCTCGCCGCCGTGGCGAGCGTCACGGGCCGGCGCGCGTTCTCGATCCGGCCGGACGGCGGGCCCCACGCCAGCCGCTCCAGCGCGGTGCGCGCCTCGGGCCCGGCGTCCGCGACGAGGTCGGCCGGGTCGGCGAGCCGGGCGGCGACGGCCTCGGCGAGGCCGCTCGCGTTCGCGAAGGCGGTGGACAGGCCGAGATCCTCGGCGAGCACGACGAGCCGGTCCAGGGGGAGCACGGCGAACGCGTCACGGGCGGGCGGGCCGAGCCCGGCGGGCTCGCGCAGCGCCGCCCGAATGCCCGGTGCGACCTGGTATGACCGGCGCGTCCCCGGCCACACGAGACCCAGCGCCAGCAAGTTATCCACAGATTCGGCGACGCGCGGTCCGAGCGCCTTTTTCAGTGCTGTGATGGTGGGGGAAGGGAGAACGATGACGGATTCCAGCACCGCGAGCGCGGCCCGGTCCAGCCCGTCGAGCGCCCGGGAGACGGCGGGGGGCGTCGCCGCGCGGGCGGCCAGCGCGCCCAGGTCGGCCGGTACCGGGGTGATCAGTTCCGGGCGCGCCCGCACCAGCGCCGCCAACTCCTCGTCGGTGCGCCCGCGCAGCCAGTCCCCGTAGCTGTCCACGTCCCTAGTCGTGCCCCGCCGTGCCCGCCGTGTCTCCGCCGACGTTCCGGTCGCGGGTTCCGCGCCCGTCACGTCCGCCGCGTCCGTGGTGTCCGCCCGCCGCGCCGGGTCAGTCCCGGGTGGGCAGCAGGCCCAGGGCCAGCCGCGCCCACGCCGTCGTGAACCGCCGCTCGTCGGTCTTGATCGGAGCCTCGTACAGTGACTCGTTCGCCAGCCAGTAGTTCACCACCGAACCGCCGAGGATCGCCGCGATCGCCTCCCAGTCCTCGTCCACGCCCGCGAACTCGGGCTGGGTCGAGATCCACTGGGCGATGCCCTGGTACAGGGGGTTGACGACACCGTCACGCATGTCGGCGACAAGATGCGGGAACTGATCGAGGTCGCGGAAAAGGACCCTGACGAGCTCCTTCTCCTCACGCATCTTCTGCAGACCCGCCACACACGTCATGCGCAGCCGCAGTTCCAGCGGTTTGTCCTTGTACTGTTCGGACTCCGCGAGCACCGTCACCACCTGCTCGCGGGTACGTTCGATGTGCTCGCGGACGGCGGCCGCCAACACCTCCTGCTTGGACGGGAAATGCCGGTACAGGCCGCCCGCCCCCGGCGAAAGGCCCGCCGCGGCCTCGATCTCGGCGACCGACGTCGCCGCGTAACCGCGCTCGGCGAACAGGCGCAGCGCCTCGGCCACGATCCGCTCGCGCGTCGATGTGCTCATTCTCTGAATCCTCCCCCAGAAGCCTAGGGCAGGTCAGGCGTCGATGTCGTCGGCTACTGCGCGCAGTACGGTTGCGATCTTGCGGGACTCGGTGCTGGAGGGGTGCTTGCCGCGCCGGTAGGTCTCCGAGACGTGGTCGAGGAGTTTGATCAGATCCTCGGTGATGTTCACCATGTCGTCCGGCTTCTTGCGCTTGGCCTTGGCGATGGTCTTCTCCACCGACGGGGGCGAGTCAAGCACGCGCACCGACAGGGCCTGCTGCCCGCGCCGACCCTCGACCACGCCGAACTCCACCCGCTGACCCTGCTTCAGCGACGTCGTTCCGCTCGGCAGCGCCGAAGAATGGACGAATACCTCACCGCCGTCGTCGCGGGTGAGAAAACCGAAACCCTTGTCGGAGTCGTACCACTTGACCTTGCCACTGGGCACGGTTGACCTCTGTGTCTTGGCTGCGGGTGCATGGGATCTACAAGGCTAATGCCTTAAGGGATTAAGGCGATACTCCTTATAGGGCGAACGTTCCCCTACCCGTGCCCTTGCCCGTCCCCCGGGCGGAGAACCATGAAGGGAAGGTAGTCAGATCCCCCAGGACATGGTCCGCGCCGTAAGCCGCGAGCGCCTCGGCGGTGAACGGACCCGTCGCCACGGCGAGGCTGAACGCCCCCGCCGCGCGGGCCGCGTCCACGTCGCCGGTGTGGTCGCCGACATAGGTGTGCGCGCCGTGCTCGCGCAGCGCCTCGCCCTTCGCCGCCGACCACAGGCCGCCGACGAGGAGATCCACTTCGAGGCCCAGATGGCGGAGCGTCGCCTCCGCGTGCGGCCTGTTCTTCGCGGTGACGACGATGACCCTGTCGCCGCCGTCCCGCACCGCCTGGACGGCCTCCGCCGCGCCCGCCATCGGGTCCGTCGCGGGGATCGCGAGGTCCGGGTACAGGGCGCGGAACCGCACCACCATCTCAGGGACGCGCTCGGCCGGGAACCAGTGCGCCAGCTCCGCCTCCAGCGGCGGGCCGAGCCGTGACGTGACGAGCGGGACGTCGATGAACACGCCGGTCTCGGCGGACAGAGCGGCATAGACGGCGCCGATGCCGCGGCGGGTGTCCGCGAGCGTCATGTCCAGGTCGAATCCCACCATCATGGGCGTCAGCATAGGCGGCCGACGTGCCCGTCATGGGCGGCATTGGGGGGCCGCGTCCGGCGGCGCGGAGGGCGGCGGGGGCGGGCGCGTGCACGGTCATGCTCCGGGATGGGCGACAATCAGGGGGTGACCTCACTCCGCCCCGCCGCATCCCGCCGCAGCCGGACCCCGGCCGCCGACACGGCCTGTGTGCAGGCCGTCGAGCTGGCCCTACAGGCGGCGAGGGAGACGGCGCGGCCGTCCGAGGTGGGAGATCACCTCGGCTGGGCGGTCGAGGGCGACCGCGTGGTCACGCACTACTTCGCATGTAGGGACGCCGGCTACCGGGGCTGGCGCTGGGCCATCACGGTGACTCGGGCGTCCCGCGCCAAGAACGTCACGATCTCGGAGACGGCGCTCGTGCCGGGCGACGAGGCGATCCTGCCGCCGCCGTGGGTGCCGTGGCTGGAGCGGCTGCGCCCCGGCGACATGGGCCCCGGCGATCTGCTGCCGACGGCCGAGGACGACGTGCGCCTCGCCCCCGGCTTCACCGAGACCGACGACGTGGACGCCGACGTCGAGGCCCAGTGGGAACTCGGCCTCGGCCGCGCCCGGGTGCTGTCGGTCGAGGGCCGCGCCCAGGCCGCCGAACGCTGGTACGACGGCACGGCGGGCCCGCGCGCCCCCATCGCCGCCGCCGCCCCGGCCCAGTGCAGCACCTGCGGCTTCTTCATCCCGCTGTCCGGCGAGCTCCGCCTCCTGTTCGGCGTCTGCGCCAACGCCTACGTCCCCGACGACGGCCGTGTCGTCGCCGCCGACCACGGCTGCGGCGGCCACTCCGAAGCCGTCAAGGCCCCCGCCCAGTCCGACCCCCCACCCCTCATCCTCGACGACCTCACCATCGACCCCTTCACCACCACCCCCCACACCTCCCCGGCCACCGAGGCACCGGCCCAGGCCGATCGCGTCGCCGATGCCGACGACGCGGAGGCCACCGACGGCCCCGAACAGCCCGCCGCCTCACAGGCAGCCGAGCAGCCCGCCGAGCCGGATCTCACTGAGGACACCGAAGGGTCGGCCAGCGCCGCCGCGTCGCAGGCGGTCGAGAACGCCGCCGAAGCGGACTTCGCCGACGACGGGGACGAGCCGTCCGGGCCCGCCAGCCCGCAGGCGGTTGAGATCGCCGTCGAGGCGGACTTCGCCGACGGTGGGGACGAGCCGTCCGGGCCCGCCGGGTCGCAGGCGCAGATTGACGGCGTCGAGCAGGGCGTTGCCGAGGTTGCCGAGGCGTCGGTGCAGGCTGCCGCGCCGCAGGTGTCGGCCGAGGGCGTCGCCAGGCCGGACGCTGCCGAGGGCGTGGCCGGGCCGGATGCTGCCGGGGTCGCCGAGGGTGTCGAGGTGTCGGCCGGGGACGTCGGGGTTGCCGGGGTTGCTGAGGGCGCTGGGGAGGTGCCCGAGGGGGGTGAGGTGCGGGCTGAGGGTGGTGTTGAGCTGGGGGCCGTGGGGTCGGATGACGATGCTGGGGTTCAGGTTGAGGATGGTGCTGAGGGTGTTGGTGGGGAAGAAGGGGTTGGGGTGGAAGTTGTGGTTGAGGGGGAAGGGGCTGGTGGGGGAGAAGAAGGGGCCGGGTTGGGCGAGGGTGGTTGACGGGTGATGGGTGACGGGCTGAGCGGGGCCACGGGCGGGGCGGCGAACGATCCGCTGGACCCGTTCGGGACCGCGCGGATCAGGGAGCGGGTGCTCGCGGCGTGGGCCGCGTCGCCCGCCCGGTTCCGCGAGGACGCGAACAGCGAGGAGGACCACGCGCTCGGCGGCTACCGCGACCGCGTCCTCATCGAACTCGCCCAGAACGCCGCCGACGCCGCCGCCCGCGCGGGCGTCCCCGGCGAACTCCACCTCTCGCTCTCCGCCGGCGTCCTCACCGCCGCCAACACCGGCGCCCCCCTCACCCCCGAAGCCGTCGAATCCCTCTCCACCCTCCGCACCTCCACCAAAACCCCCACCCTCCCCACCCCCGGCATCACCCTCAACACCGCACCCGCCGACCCCGCCGCCCCGACACCCCCACAAACTCCCACCCCGCCGACCACCAGCACCATCACCAGCCCCGAAGCCGCCGAACCCCTCCCCGCAACACCGGAAACCCCCGGCACCCCGACCACCAGCACCAATGCCAGCCCCGAAGCCGCCACAAGCGGGCCCACCACCGAATCTCCCGACCTCTCCGAAACACCGGAAACATCCGGCGTGGAGCCCGGCAGTGGGGCCCGGGGTGGCGCGCCCGCTGAGCCCTCGCTTGCGACGTCGGAAACGCCCGGCACGCCGACTACCGGCGCGCTCAGCGGCGCTGAGGCTGGCGAGGGTCCGTCCGTCACCGGATCCCCCGAGGGTTCCGCGACGCCGGAAACCTCCGGTGTTCAGCCCGGCGGCGTGGCCGGGGGTGGCGCGCCTGCTGAGCCCTCGCTTGCGACGTCGGAAACGCTCGGCACGCCGACCACCGGCGCGCTTGGCGGTGCCGGGGCTGGCGAGGGTTCGTCCGTCACTGAATTCCCCGAGGGTTCCGCGACGCCGGAAACGTCCGGCGTTCAGCCCGGCGGCGCGGCCCGGGGTGGCGCGCCCGCTGGATCGCCCCCGGCAATGCCCGGCACGCCTGGCACGCCGACTACCGGCGCGCTCGGCGGTGCCGGGGCTGGCGAGGGTCCGTCCGTCGCCGGATCCCCCGAGGGTTCTGCAACGTCGGAAACCTCCGGTGTTCAGCCTGGCGGCGTGGCCCTGGGTGGTGCGCCTGCTGAATCCTCGCTTGCGACGTCGGAAACGCCTGGCACGCCGACCACCGGCGCGTTCAGTGGTGCTGGGGCTGGCGAGGGTCTGTCCGTCACCGGGTCCTCCGAGGGGCGCGTGATGTCGGAAACGGCCGGGGGGTGGAGTGGTGGGGGAGAGGTGGAAGGTGGGGAGACGGGGTTTGTGGGGAGGTTTGGGGTGGGGTTTGCGGCGGTGGTGGGGGTTACGGATCGGCCGGTGATCGCTTCGGTTACGGGGGCGGTGAGTTGGTCGGCGGTGGAGACGTTGCAGTTGGTGGAGGTGGTGCCTGGGTTGGCGGGGGAGGTGAAACGGCGTGGGGGGCATGTGCCGGTGTTGCGGTTGCCGTTCGCGTCGTCGGCGCTGCCGCCTGAGGGGTATACGACGCAGGTGACGTTGCCGCTCAGGGACGCGGCGGCGGAGGAGCAGTTGCGGGCCGAGCTTGAGGCGTTCGGGCCGGAGCTGCTGCTGGGGCTGCCCGCGCTGGCCATGGTGACGATCACGGTGGACGGGCGGAGCAGGGTGCTCCAGTCGTCGGACGCGGGCGACGGGCTTGTGGTGGTCGCCGAGACGGGCGGGGAGGGTTCGGCCGTCACCGAGTGGCGCACGGTCGAGCGGCACGGCAGGATCCCCGCCGACCTGCTCGCCGACCGGCCCACCGAGGAGCGCGCAAGGCCGTTCTGGTCGGTGCGCTGGGCGGTCAGGGCGGAGCCGCGCGGCCCCCTCGACGGCCCGCCGGAGGGCCCCGGCGTGCTGTACGCGCCGACCCCCAGCGCCGAGCGCCTCGACCTGCCCGCCCTGCTCATCGCCAGCTTCCCGCTGGCCCCCGACCGCAGACACGTCCAGCCGGGAACGCTCACCGACTTCCTCGTCGCCAGGACGGCCGAGGCGTACGCCGACCTGGTGGCGGGCGCGCCCGGCCCGGAGGCGCTCGACCTCGTGCCCGGCCCGGTCGGCGCGTCGGCGGTGGACGGCGCGATCCGCGCGGCCGTCCTCGACCTGCTGCCCGAACGTCCGCTGCTGCCCCTGGCCGAGGACCAGAACCTCAGGGTCCGCGCCCGCGACGCCGTCGCCCTGGACGCGCCCCAGCCGGTCGTGGAGGCGCTGACGGGCGTCGTCCCGGGCCTGCTGCCGCCCGGCTGGAACGCGGGCCACCGGGGCCTGCGCGCGCTCGGCGTGCGCCGGATGGGCCTCGCGGACGTCGCCGACGCGCTCGCGTCGGTGGAGCGTGAGCCGTCGTGGTGGCGGGAGATCTACACGGCGCTCGCGTCGGCCGACACGGGTGAGCTGGGCGCGCTGCCGGTGCCGCTCGCCGACGGCAGGCTGGTCCGTGGCCCGAAGGGCGTCCTGCTGGGCCGTGATCTGCCGCCCCCGGAGCATCTTGAGGTTCTGGGACTGCGCGTGGTGCATCCGCAGGCCGAGCATCCGCTACTGGTGCGCCTGGGTGCGCTGGAGGCGGGCCCGCGTCAGGTGCTCAACGACCCTGCGGTTCGCGGCGCGGTCGAGGGCTCCCTGGACGCCGAGGATCCGGAGGCCGTCGCCGACGCCGTGCTGTCCCTGGCGCGCGGCCTGGTGACGCCGGGCGAGCCGTGGCTGGCGGAGCTGGCCCTACCGGCCGACGACGGCGAGCTGTACCCGGCGGGCGAACTCATGTTCCCCGACGCGCCGCTCCGCCGGATCGTGGGCGAGGACTCCCCGTTCGGCGTGGTCGCCCCCGAGCTGATCGACGAGTACGGGGAAGACGCGCTGGCCGCCGTAGGCGTGTTGCGAGGTTTCGCCCTCCTGCGCGCCGAGGACGCCGACCCCGAGGATCTCGACCTGGACGGCGTCGAAGACTGGGATCTGCCTTCGGGCCACATCCCCGAACTCGTGGCCGTCCGTGATCTGGAACTCGTCGAAGACTGGGACGCCGCTCTCACCCTCCTGTCCGAGCCGCCCTACCGTGACGCGGTGATCGAGCCGGTCCGCTTTATGGACGGCCGTACCGCCCCGTCGTACACGGCGTGGTGGCTCGCCGAACACGAGGTGCTCGGAGGCCCGCGCCGCACCCACGATTCCGACCCCTTGCTGGACGGCCTGTACGAGCCCGCTCCCGAGGGCCTGGACGCCGGGTTCGGCCGTGCCCTGGGCGTCCGGGCGTCCCTGGGCGACGTGCCGCCGGACGAGTTGCTTGACCGGCTGGCCGATCCGGCCCTGCCCGTCACCCGGCAGCAGTTGCGCGCGCTGTGGGCGTGGCTGGCGGGGACGTCGGGGGCGACACCGCCCGCGCGGGTCAGGGCGCTGTCCGGGGGCGTGCCGGAGGTCGTCCCGGCCGAGGACGCGATAGTCGTCGACGTCCCTTACGCGCTGCCGCTCCTGGAAGGCCAGCCGCTCATCCTGCTTCCGCTGGAGCGGGCCGCCACCCTGGCCGACCTCCTCGACCTGGCCGTCGCGTCGGAGGAGATCCCGGGCGAGGTCGTCTCCGAGGGCGTCGAGCGGGAGGTTCCCGAACATGTCAGGGCGCTTTTCCCGGAGGCCCCGGAAACCTACCTCCATCACGACGCGCTGAGGGTGGACGGCCGTGAGGTCGCCTGGTGGTACGACGGCGCCCCGCACGCGGCGACCCCTGACGGCCTGGCCCGCGCCCTGGCCTGGGAGATGGGCCGCTGGGACGACAGGCTGTTGCTCGCCGCGCTGCTCACGTCCCCCGGGGACGCCGGGGCGCTGCTGGCCGAAGCCGACCTCGGCTGACGGGCCCGCAGGCCGCCAGGCGCGAGATCACGGCCGTCCAGGGGCCTCCGAGCCGTCGTCGGGGACGTCGGCGTGCGGTTCGCGTTTGCGTTCGAAGCGCGGCAGGTACAGGCAGGCGAACACGCCGATGACGGTGCCCGTGACGCACACCCACAGCCACCAGTGGGCGTCCTCGGGGAGGCCGACGGCGAGGAGCACGACGAAGGCGACGACCCACGCTGCCGTACCGACGGCGGCGACCCTGACGTTGTTCGTCTCGATCGGCTCAGGTTGCGGCAGGTGAGGACGGGCCATGCGGCCAGACTATCCGGGAGACGATCAGCGGCCCGTCCGGGGGAATGTCCGAGAAGGGGGGTATCGTTAGCAAGAGTAATGACTCTCGCTAGCGACTTTGACGATGGAACAGAAGAAGACGACCCCAGAGCCGGTCGCCAGAGCGGAGCCGTCGGTGGTGTCCGAGCTGGCGGCGGAGCTGCGGATCTCGGTGGCCCGGCTGTCCCGGCGGCTGCGCAGGCAGGCCAGGAGCGGCCTGTCGGTCACCCAGCTCTCGGCGCTGGTGACGCTGGACAAGCACACCGAGATGACGCCGCGCGAGCTGGCCGGGCACGAGCACGTGAAGCCGCCTTCGATGACGCGGACCGTCGCGTCCCTGGAGGCCGCCGGGCTCGTCGCCAGGCGCGCGCATCCGACCGACGGACGCCAGGTGGTGCTCGCGCTCACCGACTCCGGACGGTCCTTGCTCGTCGAGCATCGACGGCTGAAGGAGGCGTGGCTGGCCCAGCGGCTCGCCGAGTTGACGGCCGAGGAGCGGGCGGCGCTGGAGCGGGCGGCGCCGATCCTGGAGCGGCTGAGCCGGATGTGAGACGCGCCGGGATGTTCCGCAGCCTGCGCAACCGGAACTACCGGCTCTTCATGTCCGGCCAGGTGATCTCCAACACGGGCACCTGGATGCAGCGGATCGCCCAGGACTGGCTCGTCCTCCAGCTCACCCATGGCAGCGGGACGGCCCTGGGCATCACCACGGCGCTCCAGTTCCTCCCGATGCTGCTTTTCGGGCTGTGGGGCGGCGTCATAGCCGACCGCTACTCCAAGCGGAAGCTGCTCGCCGTCACCCAGTTGGGCCTCGCCTTGCCCGCGCTCGCGCTGGGCCTCCTTGACGTCACGGGCCTCGCCCAGGTCTGGCACGTCTACCTTCTGGCGTTCGCCCTGGGCATGGCCACGGTGTTCGACAACCCGGCCAGGCAGGCGTTCGTCAGCGAACTGGTCGGCAAAGAGGACCTGCCCAACGCGATCGCCCTGAACAGCGCGACCTTCAACGGCGCGCGCGTCGTCGGGCCCGCCGTCGCGGGTGTGCTCATCGCGCTGATCGGCACCGGGCCCGTCTTCCTGGTGAACTTCGCGTCCTTCGGCGCCGTCCTGTTCGGGCTGTGGCGGATGCGTGAAAGCGAACTGCGCACCCTTCCGCCCGTCCCACGGCAGAAGGGCCAGCTACGCGAGGGCCTGCGCTATGTCCGGAACCGGCCGGACTTGATGCTGATCCTCGGCACGATCGCGCTGGTCGCCGGGTTCGCGATGAACTTCCAGATCACCACGGCGCTCGTCGCCACCGAGGACTTCGGCAAGGGCGCGTCCCAGTTCGGCCTGGCCAGCACCGCGATGGCCGTCGGCTCTGTGACGGGCGCGCTGCTGGCCGCCCGGAGGGTCGCCCCCACGAACCGTCTCCTGTACGGCTCGGTACTGCTGTTCGGGCTTTCGGCGATCCTGGTCGGCGTCATGCCCACGTGGCCGCTGTTCCTCCTGATGCTCGTGCCGACCGGGATGCTCCTCATGACCTTCACGACCGCCGCGAACGCCACGATGCAACTCGGCGTCATACCGGAGATGCGTGGGCGCGTGATGGGCCTGTACATGTTCGTGTTCATGGGTGTGAACCCGATCACAGCGCCGTTCGTCGGGTGGCTCGCCGAGGTGTTCGGCGGACGCGTCTCGATCATCTTCGGCGGCGCCGTCGCGACCGTCGCCGCGCTGGCCGTCATCACGCTCGGTGCGCGCCGGGAAACGGCGGGAAGGCGGGATACCGCTGGGAAAGTGTCGGCGGGAACGCATAGGCTCAAAGCCGGATGACCACCGGCGGGCCATGGGTGCCGCACCCGTGCACGCGGCCGCCGACCAACCGAGGGGAAAGAAAGCTGTGACGGTTTCCTTGCAGAAGGGCCAGCGGATCTCGCTGAGCAAGCCGGGAGGGGGCGGGCTGACGCTGGTCCGGATGGGCCTGGGCTGGGACGCGGTGAAGAAGAAGGGCTTCTTCGGCTCGCGTGAGCAGGACATCGACCTCGACGCGTCGGTCGTGGTCTTCGCCGACCAACAGGTCGCCGACGTCGTGTACTTCGGCCAGCTGACGAGCCGCGACGGCTCGATCCGGCACACCGGCGACAACCTGACCGGCGCGGGCGACGGCGACGACGAGTCGATCATCGTCGACCTGTCGCGCGTCCCGGTGCACGTGACGGCGCTCGTGTTCGTGGTGAGCTCCTTCCAGGGCCAGACGTTCAACCAGGTGGAGAACGCCTTCTGCCGCCTGGTGGACGAGACGACCCAGGCCGAGCTGGCCCGCTACACGCTCACCGGCGGCGGCGCCCACACCGGCATGGTGATGGCCCGCCTGTACCGGCACGGCCAGGAGTGGAAGCTCGGCGCGATCGGCGAACCAAGCCAGGGCCGCACCTTCCAGGACATGCTCCCGGCGATCGCCGCCCACGCCTGACGCGGTGACCGCCCTCGTCCGCGGGGCCAACGCCCCCCTGCGCGCCACAAGGGTCACCGTCACCCACACTTGTGCGCGCCCGGTCGACCTGAGCGCGCTGCTGGTCGGCCGGGATCTCCGGGTGCGGTCGGACGACGACCTGGTGTTCTACAACGCCCCGGTCGCGTCCGGCGTGCGCTGGAGCCAGGAGGCGCTGGAGATCGATCTGGCCGCGCTGCCCGGCGACGTGCACGCGGTGCTCGTCGCGATGAGCCTTGCCGACGCCGCGCCGTTCGCGACGGTCCCGCCGCCGACGGTGCTGGTCGAGGAGCACACGTTCGCCATGGCGGGGCTCGCCGAGGAGACGGCCGTGGTCGCGCTGGAGCTGTACCGCCGCCAGGACGCCTGGAAGGTGCGGGCGGTGGGCCAGGGCTACGCGGGCGGTCTCGCGGCGCTGCTGGTGGACCACGGCGTCGAGGTGGACGATCCGGGGCCGCGCCCGCCGCGCCCGCCGCGGGTGGCGCCCGATCCGGTGCCGCCGCCGCCGAGCGAGCCCGCCGCGCCAGGCACGTCGCTGCCTTACGTGGATCGGGCCTGGATGGTCTGGGAGGACGCGAGCCGTTCCCTGGATTCCTACCGGGGTTCGCTGGAGCACGCCCTGGCCGTCCGCGACGAGGAGGTGACGGGCAGGGCGCCGCGCGGCAGGGCGCAGCAGCTGATGGACGCGAGTCTGGAGCGGCTCACCACCGACATGGCGCAGTTGGCGGGCGAGCTCGCCGCGCACGAGGGTGTGGTGGGCGCGGAGGTCGCGCCGTTCGCCGGGCCGTCCTGGCTGACGTGGCAGCCGCCGGAGAAGGTCGGGCAGGGCATGCTGCTCGGCCACCTGGACGCCGACGAGGTGTCCACGCCGCGTATCCCGCTGATCCTGCGGGTGCCGTTCGGCAGGCCGGTGTGGCTGAACCGGGGCGTGGTGCCGCGCGATTCGGTGGCGTTCGCTTGGTCGCTCGTCACCCGGTTCCTCGCCGCGGTGCCGCCGGGCGCGGTCGCGCTCGACGTGATCGACCCGACGGGCCTGTCCGGCGCGGGCTGGATCAACGGGCTGCCGCGGCCGGTGCTGGACTTCCTGTGCGGCGGCGGTGTCGCGTCGGGCCCGCAGGCGGGGCAGCGTCTCGACAGGCTGCTCGACCTGGTGGATCTGCGCGCGATCAGCGGTGAGGAGGACCAGTTGCTCGGCGGCACGCCGCCGGTGCGGCTCGTTGTCGTCTTCGACGTCGGCGCGGCGCTGGACGAGTACGGCGACAGGCTGATGCGGCTGGCGAAGGAGGGGCCGCCGCTGGCCGTCCCGGTGATCTGTGTGGAGACGGAGACGCCGACGGGCGAGTCGGTGCGCGCGATGCGGATCAAGATGGCGGGCAACACGCTGCCGTCGGACGAGGGCACGTTGAGCGACCCGTGGGTCGGCGGCACCTGGACCCTCACCCCCGATCTCCTCCCGGACGCGGCCCTCGACCGTCCGCCCGCGCTGCTCACCCACGTCCTGAACACGCACGCCAAGGTGCTCGGCTGACCTTCCGGGTCGGCCGGGCGCCGCACCCGCCTCGGGGGAGGTGCTTCCGACGCGCCTGTACGCCGCGCTCCGTCCGCCGGACGCCGCGCTCGCCGAGCTGGACGCCGCCCTGCGTCCCGTCCGGGCGGCCCACCCCGGCCCGCGCTGGACGGCCCGCGCCTCCTGGCACCTGACGCTCGCCTTCTACGGCGACGTCCCGGACGAGGCGGCCGCCGCCCTACCGGCCCTCCTTGCCGAAGCCGCCTCCGACACCCCGCCTCTACGCCTCGCCTTCACCGGCTCCGGCTCCTTCCCCGCCCGCAACCCCCGCGTCCTGTGGACGGGCCTGCACGGCGACCTGGCCCCCCTCACGTCCCTCGCCGGAGCCTGCGCCGACGCCGGGTCCCGCCTGGGCCTCCCGACGCCCGACCGCCCCTTCCAGCCCCACCTGACGCTCGCCCGCACCCGCACCCCCGGCGACCTCACCACCCCCGCCGCCCTCCTCCACCCCCTCACCGGCACCCCCTGGACGACGGCCGCCTTCACCCTCGTCCACAGCCACTTCCCCCACCCCGGAACCACCCCCCTCCACACCTTCCCCCTCACCGCCCCACCGGACGGCGAAGGCTAGATCTCGGGGGGTGGGGCGGCGGAGCCGGCGGAGTCGGGGGGGCCCCAGGGGAGGCCGTACTGTTCGCAGGCGCGGCGGAGTTCGGCGAGGTCGGGGGCGAAGGAGACGCGGCGCAGGACGCGGCCGCCGGGCGACCAGACGACGAGGCGGGGCACACCCTCGCCGGAGTGGTCGATGCCGACGCCGCCGACGGTCTCCCGGCGCAGGCTCCAGTCGGTCCGGCCGAGCCTGGTCACCGAGGCGATGCCGTGCACGGAGACGCGCAGCTGGGAACGGTTCCGGTCGTAGAACCAGGCGCCGACGAACCCGATGAGCAGCCCGAGCGGCACCGACCAGGCCATGACGGGGCTGAACCCGAGGAACACCCAGGCGACCGTCACGGTGACCAGGAGCGTCACGGCGGCCGTCACCCCGTACGCCCACAGGCGGGCGCGCGGCGTGGCGTCCAGGAGCGCGCCAGGCCCGCCCTCGGGGGTCGGGAGCGGCGCCGGGTCCTCTGCGGCGAGGGTGGAGACGGCGCCGTGGAAGGCGGCGCTGAGATAAGCGTCATACTCCGCGTCGGTGACAGGCAGGCCGACGGCCCGCGCCTTCTCCCGCAGATCGGTACGGGCGATCCGGAGCGCCTTGAGCGGCGCCGCGAGGAACTCCTCACCCTCGGTGTCGTAGACCCGCAGCCAGGCGTGCCCGTCGACGGTGAGCAGTTCGACCACGCCGATCCGGTCGGCGGGCATCTTCAGCATGACGTCGCCCGCCATGTCGGCCCAGCCGAGGCCGTCCTCGCCGACGACGAGCCGCCCGCCGGGCACCTGGGAGAAGATCTCCGGCAGCCCGTCGAGCCCGTACTCGGACGGCCGGGGCGCGGCGGGCGCGGTCGAGACGACCCGGTACCCGTGCTCGTCCAGGGTGTGCGCGAGCTGGAACTCGTCGACGCCGCGCGCGTGCAGTTGGGCGACGACCCGTAGCCGGTGGTCGAACACGACGGCCGTAAGCGGCGCGTACTCAGGCTCGCCCGTCAGGGGGTTCAGTTCGGGTCCCGGCCCGAGCAGCAGCGCCCCGATGGACGCCGCGGGCACGTCCTGCACGCCGTCGGCGGAGATCGCCCAGGTGACGGGCGCCGTCCGCCGCAGCCGCCGCCGGACGCCGAGCGCGGCCAGTGCCCCGCCGAGCGCCCACAGCCCCGCGCCGAACCGCGCGGACATCGTCTCAAGCCCCTGGACGGCCGAGACGACGACCATGAGCCAGGCGAGCGTGACGGCGGTGCCGCCGAGCAGGGCGGCGCGCAGCCGGGCCGGTCCGTCGCCCTGGGAGGCGAGCTTGACGGGTTCGCCGGACGGCGTCGAAGGCTCCACCACGGCTGACATCAACGCGGCCTCGACGTCCAGGTAGTCCTGTTCCTCATCGAGGTCGGGAGCGAAGTCGGAGTCCACGACCCGGATGGGGATGCCGAGCCGCCGCGCGGTCACAAAGAACGCGTGCGGCTCGAACCCCATCTCGGGCAGCGTGCCGAGCTGGGTGGTGCCGAACTTGTGGTGCACGGTGAGCACCTGCTCGTCCGCGCTGATCGACAGCTCCTGGACGCGTCCGGGCGCGTAGGACTGGGCGACGCGCCCGTCACGGTCGAGGAGTTCGAGTCCGGCCGCGGACAGCCGCCAGCGGGGCCCGGGGCGCGGGCCCGGCATGAGCAGGGGCAGGGCCGCGAAGCCGAGCACGAGGGCCGCCCACAGCCAGGACGGCCTGAGCGGGATGAGTGCGACGGCGAAGGCGAGCAGGGCGAAGGGCGCGCCGCCGGGCGGGCGACGGCCCTCGGCCCTCAGGCCGACGAGCTCGTGGTCCACAGGAGGAATAGTGACACGCTCCACTCACTTTCGTCTGCGCCCGAAGACCACCGCGGCCAGCAGGACGCCCGCTAGGACGAACAATCCGACGCCCTTATTAGTTCCTGTTGTGTCCGAATCCCCCGAGGCGTTCTCCGCGGTCTCCGCCGGGGACGGTTGGGGGAGCGCGTCGTCGGGAAGGGGAACCCGCCACACCTTGCGGTCGGCGCCCTCCGAGCTGATCAGGAGGGCCTTCCCGTCGGCCGTGTAGGTGATCCCCTCGCCTTGTTCCTGGTTGGGCAGCGAGATCCTGTCGATCCGCTCTCCGGGGGCCTTGTAGAGGGTGGCCGAGCCGTACCCCCTGATGACGAACGTGCTGCCGTCCGGGGAGAACGCGCCGTCCGTCGCGAACGA
Organism: Actinocorallia sp. API 0066; assembly: GCF_020991275.1. Classification (GTDB taxonomy): domain Bacteria; phylum Actinomycetota; class Actinomycetes; order Streptosporangiales; family Streptosporangiaceae; genus Actinocorallia. Next base: position 113,612 of record NZ_JAJLQY010000001.1, read on the forward strand.
GTGGGCGGGCCCGACAGGGCGCAGGACGTTCTTGGCCGACGTGCTGAGCTTCTTGGGCGCCCGGTACAGGGTGCCGCTTCCGAGCTGCTTGGAGGCGATGTAGAGGCGGTTGTCGCGCGGGTCGATCAGGAGGGACTCGGCGTCTCGGGGGCCGTCCTCGTAGGTGAAGCGGAAGGCCGTCACGGGGAGGGTGGCGTCGCGTAGGCGGGCGGGTTCAGGGATGCGGAAGACGGCGACGTGCGGCCAGGCGCCGCGCAGGTTGTCGCCGATGTCACCGAGGAACAGGGCGGGCCTGCCCTGTTCGTCACGGCCCAGGGCCATGCCCTCCCAGTCGCGCGCGGTGATCCCGTCAAGGGTGAGCACCGCCTTGGTCCGCCCGGTGGCGATCTCCACCGCGAACACCTGGGCGAGGCCGCCCGAGTCGTTGTGGGTGTACACGATCCCCGGATGCCGCTGTGAGGCGGCCAGGCCGGACGACTCGGTGATCCTGGCGTCCTGGAAGCTGAACGCCACCTGCGGATCGCCGCCGCTCCCCAGGGGGAGAGCGGCGGCGAGCAGGACTGACGTGAAAGGGCTCACCGCAGCAACGTACCCAGCACCACCGCCAGGACGAGCAGGGCGAGGATGGTCGGCAGGAGCCAGCGAGTCGGGCGGTACACGGCACTGAGCCTACGGCCGGTCCCGGGATGCCCCGGACGGGGGCTTCCCGAAGCGGTTACAGGCGCTCCAGCACGTAGTCGACGCAGGCCGTCAGCGCCTCGACGTCAGCGGGGTCGATGGCCGGGAACATGCCGACCCGGAGCTGGTTCTTGCCCAGCTTCCGGTACGGCTCGGTGTCCACGATGCCGTTGGCCCGCAGCGTCTTGGCGATCGCGGCGGCGTCCACGCCCTCGGCGAAGTCGATGGTGCCGACGACCTGGGAGCGCTGCGCCGGGTCGGTGACGAACGGGGTCGCGACCTCGGACTTCTCGGCCCAGCCGTACAGCCGCTGCGCGGAGTCGGCGGTCCGGGACGTGGTCCAGGCGAGGCCGCCGTTGGCGTTCATCCACTCGATCTGCTCGGCGAAGAGCAGCGCGGTGCCCACGGCCGGGGTGTTGTAGGTCTGGTCCTTGGAGGAGTTGTCCACGACGGTCTTCAGGTTGAAGAACTCGGGGATGTACCGGCCGGTCGCGGCGATCTCGTCGATCCGGGCGAGCGCCTTGGGCGAGACGAGCGCGACCCAGAGGCCGCCGTCGGCCGCGAAGCACTTCTGCGGGGCGAAGTAGTAGACGTCGGTCTCGGCGACGTCCACGGGCAGGCCGCCCGCGCCGGAGGTGGCGTCCACCAGGACCAGCGACTCGTCGTCCACGACCCGCCTGATCGGCATCGCGACGCCGGTGGAGGTCTCGTTGTGGGTGAGCGCGTAGACGTCCACGCCCTCTTCGGGACGCGCCTGCGGGTGGGTGCCCGGCTCGGACGAGATCACGGTGGGCTCGTCCAGCCACGGCGCGCCGGAGACGACCTTGCCGAACTTGGACGAGAACTCGCCGAACGACAGGTGCTGCGACTTGGCCCGGACCAGGCCGAACGCGGCGGTGTCCCAGAAGGCGGTGGTGCCGCCGTTGCTGAGGAGCACCTCGTAGCCGTCGGGAAGCTGGAACAGGTCGGTCAGGCCGGAGCGGATCCGGCCGAACAGCGACTTGACCGGCTTCTGCCGGTGCGAGGTGCCGAAGTAGGTGCTGCCGGACTCGTACAGCGCCTTGAGCTGCTCGGGCCGTACCTTGGACGGGCCGCAGCCGAATCGGCCGTCGGCGGGCTTGATCTCAGCGGGGATGACGATGTCGCTCACGTCAGGACAGCCTACGTGACTCCTGCTCGGTGTCCGGCGCGCGGTACCTGGCCAGGGCCGGGAAGGCCGCGCCGACGACCACGACCAGCACCGCGCAGGCGAGCCCGCCCACGACCCACGACACGCCCGCGCCGAACGCCACGGCCATCAGCCCGGCCCGCAGGTCGCCGAGCCGGGGCCCGCCCGCGACGACGACGGTGAAGATCCCCTGGACGCGGCCGCGCATCTCGTCGGGCGCGTAGGTCTGCAGGATCGTCTGCCGGAAGACGGCCGAGACGAGGTCCGCCGCGCCCCCCAGAGCCAGCAGGAGGACCGCGAGCCACAGCGAGTGCTGGAGCCCCGCGACGGCCACCGCGAGCCCCCACAGGACGATCGAGACGATGAGCGCGAGCCCCTGACGGCGGACCCGGCCGATCCAGCCGGAGAACAGCCCGCCGAGCACCGCCCCGATCCCGATGGCCGCGTAGAGCCAGCCGACCGCGAATCCGCCGTCGGGCGTGTCGCCGAACCGGGTCTCGGCCAGTTCGGGGAAGAGCGCCCGAGGCATGGCGACGCCCATCGCGATGATGTCCACGACGAACGAGAGCAGCAGGACGGGCTGCGTCCACAGGAAACGCAGGCCGTCAAGGACGGAGCGCAGTCCTGGCGTCCCCAGGGCGGCCTCGCCGTGCGGCGGGATGGGCGGCAGCCGGAAGGCGGCCCACAGCATGACGGTGAAGAGCACGGCGTCCACCGCGTAAGCCCACGCGTAGGAGCCGACCGCGAGGATCACGCCCGCCAGGAGCGGCCCGCCCAGGATCGCCGCCTGCGTGAACGTGTAGGTGAGCGTGTTGGCCGCCGGGATGTCCGCGGGCTTGAACAGCCGGGGGATGATCGCGCCGCGGGTCGGCGACGACACGGCGAACCCCGTGGCCTGGAGCGCGGTGATGACCATGATGATCCACAGCTGGCCGAGCCCCAGCACGGCCTGGAGGAGCAGCGCGAGGGTGGCGGCCCACGTCAGGGCCGAGGACCACAGGAGCAGGCGCCGCCGGTCCATGTGGTCGGCGACCGCGCCGCCCCACAGCCCGAAGACGATCAGCGGCGCCAGCGTCACCACGCTGAGCGCGCCGACCCAGAAGGACGACTCGGTGAGCCGCCAGACCTGGACGGGCACCGCCACGGCCGTCACCTGGAAGCCGACGAACGACACGCCGTGCCCGATCCACAGGCGCCGATAGGCGGGGTCGCGTAGGGGGCGGGTGTCCAGGAAGAGGCGACCGCTCACGGGGCCAGGCGCTCCCGCCGCCAGCCCTCGCCCGCGCGGGTGTAGCGCAGCCTGTCGTGCAGCCGGTCGGGACGGCCCTGCCAGAACTCGACGTACCGGGGCACCACGAGGTAACCGCCCCAGAACCCCGGCACGGGCACCCCGTCCGCTTCCGGCCAGCGCGCCGACAATTCGGCGAACCGATTCTCCAGCGCGGCCCGGTCGGCGATCACCTCGGACTGCCGGGAGGCCCACGCGCCCAGTTGCGAGCCGTAAGGGCGCGACCTGAAGTACTCGGCGGACTCCTCGGCGGGCAGCCTGGTGCACAGCCCTCCGACGATCACCTGACGGTGCAGGGGATGCCATGGGAACAGGAGGCTCGCCTGCGGGTTCTCGTCAAGATCGGTGCCCTTGCGCGATGTGTGATTCGTGAAGAACCGGAAACCATCGGACTTGAAGCCTTTGAGCAGGACGGTCCTGGCGCGCGGCTCCCCGTCGGCGGAGGCGGTCGCGAGCACCATCGCGTTGGGCTCGGGCAGGCCCGCGCTCACCGCGTCCGCGAACCAGCCGGTGAACAGCGCGAACGGCTCGGCGGGCGCGGATTCTTCGGCGAGCTCTCCCATGTCGTAGGAGATCCTGAGATGGGCGGGGTCCGCGAGAGAACGATCCACGGTCGTCAAGCCTCTCATCCCGGAGTCGGCGCGCCGGGAGCGCGGGGGGTACTGGACGGTGACGGGCCGGGGTTCAATGGCCGGACACCGATCGCGGGGAGCGCCGTGCCCCCGGAAGGGAAGGCCGCATGAGTGACTTCAAGCCGGGCCTCGAAGGGGTCGTGGCGTTCGAGACGGAGATCGCCGAGCCGGACAAGGAAGGCGGCGCGCTCCGCTACCGGGGCGTGGACATCGAGGATCTCGTCGGGAAGGTCTCCTTCGGCAAGGTGTGGGGCCTGCTGGTGGACGACTCCTTCGATCCCGGCCTCGCGCCCGCCGAACCGCACCTGCTTCCCGTCCGCTCGGGCGATGTGCGGGTGGACGTCCAGGCGTCGCTGCCCACTCTCGCGCCGCTCTACGGCATGCGGCCCCTGCTGGACGTCTCGGACGCGGAGGCGCGCGCCGACCTGGCGAGGGTCTCCGCGCAGGCGCTGTCGTTCGCCGCGCAGAGCGCCCGGGGCCTGGGCCTGCCCGCCGTCCCCCAGCGCCTCGTGGACGCCGCCGAGGGCGTCACCGGGCAGTTCATGGTCCGCTGGCGCGGCGAGCCCGACCCGGCCCACGTCAGGGCCATCGACGCCTACTGGGTGTCGGCCGCCGAGCACGGCCTGAACGCCTCGACGTTCACCGCGCGGGTGATCGCCTCCACCGGCGCGGACGTCGCGGCGGCCGTCTCCGGGGCGGTCGGCGCGATGTCGGGGCCGCTGCACGGCGGCGCGCCCGCCCGGGTGCTCCCGATGATCGAGAAGGTCGAGCAGTTGGGCGACGCGCGCAAGGTCGTCGCCGGGATTCTGGACAGCGGCGACCGCCTCATGGGCTTCGGCCACCGGGTCTACCGGGCCGAGGACCCCAGGGCGAGGGTGCTGCGCCGGACGGCCCGGGAGCTGGGCGCGTCCCGCTACGAGGCGGCCAAGGCGCTGGAGGACGCCGCCCTGGCGGAGCTGCGCGAGCGCCGTCCCGACCGGGCGATCGAGACGAACGTGGAGTTCTGGGCGGCGGTGGTCCTCGACTTCGCCGAGGTGCCCACCGCGATGATGCCCGCGATGTTCACCTGCGGCCGGACGGCCGGGTGGGCGGCGCACATCCTGGAGCAGAAGCGGACGGGTCGGCTGGTGCGGCCCAGCGCCCGGTACGTCGGGCCCGGAAACCGTCCGATCCGTGACGTGGCGGGCCACTCCGGCGACACGGAATAACCCGGTACCCCGAAAACGCTGAACAAAGCCCGGAGACTCGGGCATCTGGAGGGTGGTCGAGAAGTAGACTGCGACCTGGAGAGTGGAGGGACCTTGAGCTCACACGGACTGATCGACACCACGGAGATGTATCTCCGCACGGTGTTCGAGCTTGAGGAAGAAGGCATCGTCCCGCTGCGGGCCCGGATCGCCGAGCGGCTGTCGCAGAGCGGTCCGACGGTGAGCCAGACGGTGGCCCGGATGGAGCGCGACGGGCTGTTGCGCGTCGAGGGCGACCGGCATCTTGTGCTGACCGAATCCGGCCGCGAGCTCGCCGTCCGTGTGATGCGCAAGCACCGCCTCGCCGAGTGCCTGCTGGTCAACGTGATCGGCCTGCCTTGGGAGGACGTGCACGCCGAGGCGTGCCGCTGGGAGCACGTGATGTCCGAGCAGGTGGAGGCCCGTCTGGTCGCCCTGCTGGACAACCCGACGACGTGCCCGCACGGCAACCCGATCCCCGGTCTTGAGGAGTTGGGCGGCACCGCGGCCACCGCGGTGGAGCCGCTCACGGCGATGACGACCGCCGCCACGCGCGACGGACAGGCCGCCGTGATCCGCAGGATCGGCGAACAGGTCCAGGGCGATCACGACCAAATGCTTAAACTCAAGCAGATCGGGATACAACCCGGACGCGAGGTGACGCTCGCGGTAGGCGACGACGATGGTGTGCGAGTTATCTGTGACGACTCCGGGGACGGTCCTGAGACAGAGCTGCCACGGCGTATCGCCGAGCACGTCTTCGTCGCGAAGCTCTGACATCTTGGCCGACGATCTCCGTGGTTTCTCCGCGACGGGTCCGGTGTTCATCGTTGAATGGGCGCCGGAGGTGAGCGGATGAGCCAGTGGGGGGACGCGGAAGGCGAGGATCACGCCTTCGACGCGGAACTGCCGCCGGAGACGGTGTTCAACCAGATGGAGATGGCGGTCATCGTCACCGACCGCTTCAGCAACGTCATCTCGTTCAACGCGTTCGCCAGGAAGCTGTTCGGCTTCGGCGGCGACGAGTTCATCGGGCAGAGCGTGCTCTCGCTGGGCATCGCCGAGGAGGACCACGACCAGGCGCTCGACCTGGCGCGGCACGTCCTCAAGGGCGGCGTCTGGGAGGGCACGTTCTGCAACCTGCGCGACGACGGCACGCCGGTGTACACGCGGGCGCAGGCCGTCCCGCTGCGGCACCCGTCCGGCTCGATCGACGGGGTGGCGATCTTCGCCCGCGAGGCGCTGCGCAGCAACCAGCGCGAACAGGACCGCTACGGCCTCCTCGACCGCGTCGGCACCCGTCTGGCCGCGTCCCTGGAGCTCGACGTGACGCTCCGGGCGGTCGCCGCGACCCTCGTCCCGCAGTTCGCCGACCACCTCTTCATCGACCTCGTGACGGCCGACAAGCTGGTCCGCCGGGTCGCCGAGCACACCCGCGGCTGGGCGCCGCCGCCCGGCACCTGGGCCGAGGCCGGCGAGCAGGTCGACTACCCGCCCGAGCACCACGCGGCCAAGGCGATCCGCCGCCGCGACGCGGTGCTGGTGGAGTCGGCGCAGCCGGGCGGCGAGTTCGGCGTCACCTCGGTGATCGCCGCGCCGCTCGTGGCGCGCGGCGAGGTGTTGGGGGTGATGAGCCTGGCCCTGTCCAACCTGGGCCGTAGACCCGACCCCCACTACGACGAGTTCGACAGGGCGCTGGTCGGCGCGATCGCCTCGCGGGTGGCGCTGTCGATAGACAACGCGATGCTCTTCGAGGAGGAGCGGGAGACGGCGCTGGCGTTCCAGCGGCAACTGCTGCCGGGTGAGCGCCCGCCTGATCTCGACGGCCTCCAGATCGCCTGGAGGTACGAGCCCGCCCGTCCGCTGGAGGCGCACGGCCAGGGCATACAGACCCAGGTCGGCGGCGACTGGTACGACGTGATCCCGCTGTCGGCGGGCCGCGTCGGCATCGTCATCGGCGACGTCGAGGGCAGGGGCGCGCGGGCCGCCGCCGTCATGGGGCAGCTCCGGGCGGCGCTGCGCGCGTTCGCGCAGGACGACAAGTCCCCGGCCGACATCATGCGCAAACTGGACGAGTGGACGCGCGGCATGGTCCGCCCCGACGCGCCGCGCCCGCCGCTGGTGTCCTGTAGCTACTTCGTCTACGACGCGTGGTCGCGCGAGCTGACCTGGGCGAACGCGGGCCACCACCCGCCGCTGCTCGTTGTGGGCGACGCCGTCGGCGACCTGGATTTCAGCCGCTCGACGGGCGCGCTGCTCGGCATGCGCTCGGCGGGCATGGGCGGCGACGCGGTCTTCGAGGAGGAGACCGTCGTGCTGGCCCCCGGAAGCACCCTCGTCCTGTACACCGACGGCCTCGTCGAGCGGCGGCCCAAGCCGGACGGCAGCCTGCACAGCGACGACGAGTCCCGCGCGTTGGTCCGCGGCGCCGTCGGGACGGCCTCCGCGCACGGGGTCGAGGCGGTGGCGCACGCCGTGTTCTCCGCGGTGCCCGGCGAGATAGACGACGACATCGCCCTCGTCGTCATCCGGACCGCGCCCGAGGAACTCGCCGTCCGCGAGCGCACCTTCCCGAGCGAGCCGATCATGGTGTCCGAGGCGCGCCGCCTGGCGTCCGAGACGTTCACCGCCTGGGGCCTTTCCGAGGACGACGCCGAGACGGCCTGCCTGCTCGTCTCCGAGATCGTCACCAACGTCGTGCTGCACGCCACCAACGTCCCGGCGCAGAAGCGCGCGCTGGTCGGCGCGCCCGAACTGTCCTTCGACGAGGACGACTGGGATCTCGGCGGCGGCCTGGGCCGTCCCGAGCCGGTGAAGCCCGAGTTCCGGCTCCGGCTGCGCAAGGGCGCGCGCGCCCTGTGGGTCGAGGTCTTCGACCCGGACCTCCGGCTGCCGCGCATCCGCAACGCGGGCGAGACGGACGAGGGCGGGCGCGGCCTCTACCTCGTCGACCAGATCGCCGCCCGCTGGGGCTCGCGGCCCACGCCCAGCGGCAAGGCCGTCTGGTTCGAACTGCCCCTCGACTGACCCGGCGTCAGGCGGGGCGGGCCACCACGTGCGCCCACGTCTGGGTGAACCACAGCTCGCCGCCGACGATGCGGGGGCGGGCGCCCGTCTTGGGGCCGCCGTCCACCTCGGCGAGCAGGACCTCGCGCAGCCGGTCGGCGATGCGCGGGTCGGGGGCGGCGGCCAGCCAGGGCGCGGCCGGGCGCTCCACGCTGAGGAGGTCCATGCCGGTGACGCGCCCGCCCGCCCGCCCGACCATCGCCAGCAGGTCGTCGATGCGGGGGATGGCCCGGAAACCGGGGTCGCGGACCCGCTCCAGCGCGTCGCGGTGGTCGCTGGACAGGTTGGTGCGGGCCAGATCGGCGACGACGACACGGCCGTCACGGCGGCAGACCCGCAGCATCTCGCGCAGCGCGGCCGCCGGATCGGCCAGGCGGCCCAGCGCGAACCTGGCCGTGACCAGCGAGAACGTGCCGTCCGGGAAGGGCAGCGCGGTCGCGTCGGCCGGGAACTCGCCCGACCTCGTCCCGATCGCCGCCGACGTCACCCGGGCCACCCTGCCCTCCAGGGCGAGCGCCATCGGGCTCGGGCCGTGGCACACGTCGAGGACGTGGTCGGCCGGGGACGGCTCGGCGAAGTCCGCGAGCCGTTCCAGGAAGGTGGAAAGGGTCCCGGGTGCGGTGGCGGTAGGCGACACGGCGGGCTCCCTCCCCAGGCATGGTCAACTCGATGAGACGTCGGGGAGAGCCGTACGGTTCGCTTTCAGTTGAGTGCGTCTCCCCACAGCGCGAGGACCACGAGCACAAAGACGATCGCCACCGAGGAGGCGAGCGGCGCGGGCAGCCGTAGCTTCAGCGCCGTCCAGCGGACGCAGAAGGCGGCGAGGATGGCGAGCAGCGCGAGGGTGACGATCCCGTCCATGCGCCCACAGTAGACGGCCGGGGAGAACCTTGGCGGCCTCCGGGGATTGCCCGGCGGCGCGCTCAGGGTAGGCGTCCGGTGAGGCGCGGGAGGGGGCGCATGGGGCGGCATGACGGGCGGACGGCGCGCGGCCGGGTCTGGATCGTCATCCTTGCCCTGATGCTGGGCACCCTGCTCGGGGCGCTCGACCAGACGATCGTCTCCACCGCCCTGCCTACGATCGTGAGCGAGTTCGGCGGCCTGAACCATCTGGCTTGGGTCGTCACCGCGTACCTGCTGGCGAGTACGGCTTCCACGCCGCTGTGGGGCAAGCTCGGCGACCAGTACGGCCGCAAACCCCTGTACCTGACGGCCATCGTGGTGTTCCTCATCGGCTCCGCGCTGTGCGGGGCGGCCTGGGACATGCCCTCGCTCATCGTGTTCCGCGCGCTCCAGGGACTCGGCGGCGGCGGGCTCATCGTGCTCGGCATGGCGATCGTCGCCGACGTGGTGCCGCCCCGCGAACGCGGCACGTACCAGGGGTTCTTCGGCGCGGTGTTCGGCCTGGCGAGCGTGGCCGGACCGCTGCTCGGCGGATTCTTCGTGGAGAACCTGACCTGGCGGTGGGTGTTCTACGTGAACCTGCCGATCGGGGCGTTCACCTTTGTGCTGGTGCTCATGGTGCTGCACGGCAAGCGGGACAGGACAAGGCACCGGATCGACTACGCGGGCACAGCCGCGATCGCCGCCGCCGCGGTCTGCCTTGTCCTCGGGACGACGTGGGGCGGCACCGAGTACTCGTGGGGCTCACCCGTCATCATCGGGCTGTTCGCCGCCGCCGTGGCGCTGCTCGTGCTGTGGTGGTTCATCGAGAGGCGGGCCGCCGAACCGGTGCTGCCCCCGCACCTGTTCCGGAACCCCGTCTTCACCGTCTCCGGGTTCCTCGCCTTTGTCATCGGGTTCGCGCTGTTCGGGTCGGTCACTTATCTGGCTGTCTACTTCCAGGTCGTCAAAGGGGTCTCGCCTACGTTGTCGGGGCTGAGCCTGCTGCCTCTCATGGCCGGGGTGCTGGCGACGTCGATCCTCTCCGGGCTGCTCATCACCCGGACGGGGAGATACCGGGTGTTCCCCATCGTCGGGACGGGCCTGATGACGGTCGGGCTGTTCCTGTGCTCGCGCCTCACGCCTTCGACGTCGGTGCTGGAACAGAGCGTCTACCTTGCCGTGCTGGGGGTGGGCCTGGGGTGCGTCATGCAGGTGCTCATCATCGCGGTGCAGAACTCCAGCCCGTACGAGGACCTCGGGGCCGCCACGTCCGGGAACACGTTCCTGCGCTCGATAGGCGGGTCGTTCGGGGTCGCGGTGTTCGGGACGGTCTTCAGCAACCAGTTGGCTTCGAACGTCGCGCGGGCACTGCAAGGCATCCAGTTGCCTGCCGGGGTGGACCCCGCGGAGTTGCAGCAGAACTCCTCCGTGCTGCGCAGGCTGCCGCCCCAGGAGTCGGCCGCGATCCTAGGCGCCTACGCCGACGCCATCCAGACGGTCTTCCTGTACGCGGTGCCCGTCACGGCACTCGCGTTCGTCGCAAGCTGGTTCCTCAAGGAAGTCCCCCTGAAGACCGCCACAAGGGAGGCGGGCATAGGCGAGAGCCTGGGCGCCCCCACCGAACGCTCGTCCCGCGCCGAGCTGGAGACCTGCCTGGCCCGCCTCCTCCGCCGCGACCCCACCGCCCGAGTCCTCTACGGCCAGCTGGCCGCCCGAGCGGGCCTGGACCTCCCGGCCGGAAGCATCTGGGCCCTCTGCCGCATCGCCCAGGCCGGCGTCATCACCGGCCGAGACCTAGCAGGCCAAGCCGAAACCACCCGAGAAAAAGGCCGCCACTACGTAGACGAACTAGTCGCCGAGGGCCTGGTAAACCGAGACGGCGAAGCCCTAGTCATCACCAACACCGGCCGAGCCTACGCCGAACGCATCTGGCAAACCCGCCGCCGCGCCCTAGACCACCTCCTAGACGGCTGGAACCCCACCCACCACCCCGAACTAACCACCCTCCTAGACCAAATGAGCCGAGACTCCCTAGGCACCCCCAAAGACCTCACCACCCTCTCCCCCTAACCCCCCATCACAGCCGCTCCACCCTCTCCACCGTCCCACCCGTCGCTCCGCAGCACGCCCGCCCGTCCAGCAGGTGCCACCACGCCGCGTCGACCCGGCACAGGTAGCCGTCCGCCGTGTGCCGGTCCGCCAGCGTCTCCGCCTTCAGCTGCGCCACCAACCGACACCCACGATGCGTCGGAGCCTGGCCGGGGGTGGGCGTGTGGTGGGTCACCTTCGACTTGGGGGGTACCGGCGGGTAAGGTGGTACTGACACCGAACATGATTCGGTTCCGGGACGGAACCCACCCCTAGTTTTGGAGGCGCAGTGGCCGAGGCTTACATCGTCGGAGCGGTCCGTACCCCCGTCGGTACCAAGAAGGGCGCGCTTGCCGGAGTCCACTCGGCGGACCTTGGCGCGCACGTGCTCAAGTCGCTCGTCGAGCGTACGGGGATCGACCCGTCGGCCGTCGAGGACGTGATCATGGGCTGTGTCATGCAGGTCGGCGCGCAGACCCTGGACGTCGCGCGGACCGCGTGGCTGTCGGCGGGACTGCCCGAGAGCGTGCCCGGCGTCACCATCGACCGGCAGTGCGGCTCGTCGCAGCAGGCCGTGCACTTCGCCGCGCAGGGCGTCCTGTCCGGCACCCAGGACCTCGTCGTCGCCGCGGGCGTGGAGAACATGGCGGCGGTGCCGATGGGCGCCTCCGTGCCGTTCACCGCCGAGGGCCCCACCGCGGGCCTGCCCTGGGGCGGGGGCTGGGGCGAGCGCTACGGCAAGCAGGAGATCTCCCAGTTCCGCGGCGCCGAGCTGATGGCCGAGAAGTGGGGTCTCACCCGCGACCAGCTTGAGGAGTTCGCCCTCGAGTCCAACGTGCGCGCCGGCAAGGCCATCGCGGCCGGGTACTTCGACCGTGAGATCGCCCCGCTGGCGGGCGTCGAGCGCGACGAGTGCGCGCGCCCCGACACCACGCTGGAGAAGATGGCGGGCCTGAAGACGCTGCGTGAGGGCGGCGTCATCACCGCCGCCGTCTCCTCCCAGATCGCGGTCGGCGCCTCCGCGCTGCTCATCGCCTCCGAGGAGGCGGTGAAGACCCACAACCTGAAGCCGCGCGCGCGCATCCACACCCTCGCCCTCGCGGGCTCCGACCCGGTCTACATGCTGACCGGCCCGATCCCGGCGACCGAGAAGGCCCTCAAGAAGTCCGGCCTGACGATCGACGACATCGACGTCACCGAGATCAACGAGGCGTTCGCCCCGGTCGTCCTGGCCTGGCAGCAGGAGATCGGCGCCGACCCGGCCAAGGTGAACCCGAACGGCGGCGCGATCGCCCTCGGCCACCCGCTGGGCGCCACCGGCGGCATCCTCATGGCCAAGCTCCTGCACGAGCTGGAGCGCACCGGCGGCCGCTACGGCCTCCAGACGATGTGTGAGGGCGGCGGCCAGGCCAACGCCACCATCATCGAGCGCCTCTGACCCCTCAAGGGTGACGCGTCGTAGGCCGGGACGGGCCATCGCCGTCCCGGCCTCCGTCTTTTCCGCGTGCTGCTTCCCTGTGCTCTCTTTGTCGGTGGGGCACCGTCGTTTCACCGGGACGAGGGGGACGCGCGGCTAGGGTCCTGACCCATGGCGGATGAGACCACCCCTGCGACCCCTGTGACCAGCGCCTCGACCTCGCCGTCGGCGCCCGTCCCCGCTGCTCCCGCGCCCGCGACGGCGCCGGTGGCGGACGCGCCGAAGCGGCCCGCCAAGGCCAAACGCCGCAAGTCGGTGCCGTCGATCTTCCCGATGCCGGGCAAGGCACAGCCCGAGGCCGCCGACGGAGTCGACGGAACCGCTTGACCGGGCGGCGCCGAACGGTGTTCGCTTTCCGTGATGGACGAGACACGCAGACCCACGCTGATCGCGTCGGTGCAACGTGCGCTCCGCCTCCTGGAGGCCGTCGCCGGGCATCCGTCCGGCGCCCCGGCCAAACTCCTGGCGCGTGAGGCGGGGCTGCCGCTGGCCACCTCCTACCATCTGCTGCGCACCCTCGCCCACGAGGGCTACGTCGTGAAGCTGCCCGACGGCGCGTGGCTGCTCGGCGCGCGTGTCGGCGAGCTGCACGGCAGGGCGGGCGGCCAGGTGCTGCTCGGCAGGGTCCGCCCGATCCTGGACGACCTGCGCAAGTCGCTCGGCGCGGCCGCCTACCTCGCGGTGCACCAGGACGACGAGATCCGGCTGATCGACGTCGCGGACTCGCCGCGCACCCCGCGCGTCGACCTCTGGGTCGGCTTCGACGAGGCGGCCCACGCCACCGCGATAGGCAAGTGCCTGCTCGGCCAGCTCGACGACGAGAGCCGGCGCGACTACCTGTCCCGGCACCCGCTGGTGTCGCTGACCCGCAACACCATCACCGAGCGGGAACGCCTGGAGCGGGCCCTCACGCCCGACGGCATCGCGATGGACCGCGAGGAGTACGCGCTCGGCACCGGATGCGCCGCGGTGCCCGTCACGGACGCCGAGGGCGCCGTGGTGGGCGCGCTTGCCGTCTCGTGCCGGCCGCAGCGCCTGGGCCGTCTCACGGCCGACCAGGCGCCGCTGCGGGCCGCCGCGGCCCGGATGGGCAGGGTGCTCGCGCTCGCTTGATCCCCGCGGCGCGGGCCGCCACTGTAGGCTCGGATGCCGTGTCCGAGAAGAACCAGCCGGTCCAGCCCGCCGCAGGTGAAGGCGCCCTGGAGAACCACCTCGGTGGCGACGAGGCGCGCAACTACCGCAAGTACGAGTACGACATGGTCGCGCCGCACGTCGGGCGGTCGCTGCTGGAGATCGGGTCGGGACTCGGCCACTTCTCCGAGCAGTTCGCCGGACGGCTCGACTACCTCGCCGTGAGCGACAACGACCCCTACTGCGTCGAGCAGCTCGCCAAGCGCTACGCCGACGACTCCGGGGTCGAGGTGCTCTCGCTGGCGCTGCCCGCGAAGGTCGGCATCCGCCAGAAGGTCGACACGGTCGTCATGATGAACGTCCTGGAGCACATCGCCGAGGACGTCCAGGCGCTGCGCGACCTCGCGGCCGTGGTGGAGCCCGGCGGCCGGATCGTCATCTGGGTGCCCGGCTACATGCAGCTTTATGGGGACTTCGACCGCAAGGTCGGGCACGTCACCCGGTACACGCCGAAGACGCTCGGGAAGACGATCGCCGAGGCCGGGCTCGAAGCCGAGGTGCTGAAGCCGATCAACTTCCTTGGCGGCATCGCCTGGTGGGCGGCGGTGCGCCGGGGCGGCGTCGGCTACCCGGACCCGCGCCTGGTCAAGATCTACGACCGCACGGTGATCCCGACGACCAGGTTCCTGGAGCGGCTGTTCCGGCCGCCGTTCGGGCAGACGGTCTTCGCGGTCGCGAGAGTCCCGGGCTGACAAGGCCGAACGTGTTCCAGCCGAGCCGCGGCGCCCGCCGGAAGGCCGGTCGCCGTTCGACCCGGTCGGCCTTCGGCGTCGTGGCGGCCGTCGGCGCGGGCGCCGTCCTGGTGCTCGTCATCGCCGCCGCCCTGCTCCACGACGAGCCGCCGCCGCCCGCCGCACCGCGGACCGACCCGGCGTCGGCGAGCGGGGGAGGGCCGCCGCGAGGCGTGTTCCCGCGCGCCTTCGCCGGGACGTGGCGGGGCGCCCTCGCCACCGACGACGGCGGCTGGGAGGTGCAGCTCGCGCTTCCGCTCGGGGAGGGCACCGGATCCGTCCGGTACTACCAGCACGGCGCGCTGGAGTGCCGCGGCACCGTACGCCACCTCGCCCAGCGCCGCACCGTGCTGCGCCTGGAGGAGCGGACCCCCAACTGCGACCCCAACAAGTCGGGGATCGTGCGGCTCACCGTCGAGGGCGACCGGCTGCGGCACGCCTGGTTCGCCGACGCCGACGACCTCGCGCAGGACGCGCCCTCGTTCCACGGGGTCCTGGACCGGGTCGGCTGACCTGCCCCTGGACGGCCCTCAGACGTGCGCCAGGGCCGCGATGGAGTCGTCGTCGCAGGTGGCGAAGAACTCGCCGGCGACGTCCTCCAGATGGCCCAGGGACTCCGCGCGGAACAGGTCCGTCTGGTACTTCGTGATGTCGTAGGCGGTCGAGCCCATCGCGCGGACGTCCAGCGGGTGGATCGACATCGAGCGGAACTCCTCGATCTCCCCGTAGGACGACAGGATGCCCGCGCCGTACGCCTTGAGTTCGCCGTCCTCGTCGACGACGCCGAACTCCAGGGTGAACCAGAAGACCTTGGAGACGAACTCCAGCGCCTCTTCCGTCTCGATCCTGCGGGCGGCGTCTCCGGCGGCCCGGTAGAGGGCGGCGTACCTGTCGGACGCCAGGGCGTTGCCGTGCCCGAGCACCTCGTGCAGGACGTCGGGCTCCGGCGTGTAGAAGGGCGTGCTGTGGTGGCGGATGTACTGGGTGGCGTGGAAGAGGGAGTCGGCCAGGGAGCCGTAGAACTCCCGCAGGGGCACCAGGCCCGCCGCCGGTAGGTAGTTGAACCCGGTGAGGGCCCCGAGGCGGCCGGAGACCTCGCGGAGCTGCGGGATGCGGTCGGCGGGCAGGCGGAGCCGCGCCTTGGCGTCCAGGTACTCGGCGGCGGCGTAGCGCCGGTGCTTGGCGTCGAGCTCGGCCGACACCAGCCGCCACACCTCGTGCTCCTCGGGCGTGTAGGCGGCCTCCGGCAGCGGGTCGCCCCTGCGGTGCTCAAGGGCGAGCCGGGCGATGGCGTTGCGGCGCTCCCGGTACACGGGGTCGGCGAACCCGGGGTGCCCGCTCGCCAGCTCGACGGTCACGGCGCCGTGCTCGTCCCGGGTCACGGGCGCGAAGTACTGTGCCTCTTCGAACATGTCGGCCTCCTCCTCGTCGCGGAGCCGATTACGCGTCCTGGTTCCATCATGCGCCGTCTGTCCACAGGCCGGGATCACGGGGTGGATCGGCCGGGTTACGCTGGGTCTCCCGGTTTGGCGGATCCGCCAAAGAAGGCGGGCTCCCCCAGGGGGGCGTTGTCCGGATATCCGCAGTTCGCGGGCCGGGTTTGGTGGGAGGCGGGCGGATGACGGATGCTGTGGCGGTGACGAGTACCAGAGAGCTCAGGGGCGTGCTGCACGGCCTGCCGGGCGTCGACGAGGTCGGCGCGAAGGCACGCGCGGCCCGTCTCGGCACCCGGTCGATCAAGAACGACACCAAGGCGGCGGCGATCGACCTGGCCATCTCCATGGTCGACCTGACCACCCTGGAGGGGGCCGACACGCCGGGCAAGGTCCGGGCCCTGTGCGTCAAGGCCGTCCGGACGGCGCCGGGCGCGCCGACGGTCGGGGCCGTGTGCGTCTACCCGGATCTGGTGAAGGTCGCCGTCGAGGCGCTGGCGGGCTCCGGCGTCGGGATCGCCTCGGTGGCCACCGCGTTCCCGGCGGGCCGCGCCCCGCTGGAGGTCAAGCTCGCCGACACCCGCCGCGCGGTCGCCGACGGCGCCACCGAGATCGACATGGTGATCGACCGCGGCGCGTTCCTGACCGGCGACTACGGCAGGGTCTTCGACGAGATCACGGCGGTGAAGGAGGCGTGCGGGGAGGCGCATCTCAAGGTCATCCTGGAGACGGGCGAACTCGCCACCTACGACAACGTGCGGCGCGCGTCCTGGCTGGCGATGCTGGCGGGCGCCGACTTCATCAAGACGTCCACGGGCAAGATCCAGCCCGCCGCCACCCCGCCGGTGGTGCTCGTCATGCTCCAGGCGGTCCGCGACTTCCAGGCCGAGCACGGCAGGGTCGTCGGGGTGAAGCCCGCGGGCGGCATCCGCACCACCAAGGACGCGCTGAAGCTGCTCGTCCAGGTGAACGAGGTCGCCGGGCCGCGCTGGCTCGACCCGAGGCTGTTCCGCATCGGCGCCTCCAGCCTCCTCAACGACCTGCTCATGCAGCGGGAGAAGCTCGCCACCGGCGTCTACTCCGGCCCCGACTACTTCACGCTGGACTAGCCATGATCTTCGACACCGGGTACGCGCCCGCCCCCGAGTCCACCTCCGTGGTGGACCTCCGGGCGTCCTACGGGCTGTTCATCGACGGCGGGTTCGTCACGGGCAAGGAGACCTTCCCGACGATCAACCCGGCCACCGAGGAGACCCTCGCGGAGGTCGCCCTCGCCGGGGCCGGGGAGGTGGACGCGGCCGTCGCAGCCGCGCGGACCGCTTACGAGAACGTCTGGGGGCCGATGCCGGGCGCCGAGCGCGCCAAGTACCTGTACCGGATCGCCCGGATCATCCAGGAGCGGTCGCGCGAGCTGGCCGTGCTGGAGACCCTCGACAACGGCAAGCCGATCCGGGAGACCCGCGACGTCGACCTCCCGCTGGTCGCCGCGCACTTCTTCCACTACGCGGGCTGGGCCGACAAGCTGGAGTACGCCGGGTACGGCACCACCCCGGTCGGGGTCGCGGGCCAGGTCATCCCGTGGAACTTCCCGCTGCTCATGCTGGCCTGGAAGATCGCGCCCGCGCTGGCCTGCGGCAACACCGTGGTCCTCAAACCCGCTGAGACGACTCCGCTGACGGCTCTTGCCTTCGCGGAGATCTGTCAGCAGGCCGAGCTGCCTGCGGGCGTCGTCAACATCGTCACGGGCGCGGGGGAGACGGGCCGTCTCCTGGTGGAGCACCCGGGGGTGGACAAGGTCGCCTTCACCGGGTCCACCGAGGTGGGCAGGCAGATAGCGCACGCGCTGGCGGGCACGTCCAAGCGGCTCAGCCTTGAGCTGGGCGGCAAGGGCGCCAACATCGTCTTCGACGACGCGCCCCTGGACCAGGCGGTCGAGGGCGTCGTCAACGCGATCTTCTTCAACCAGGGGCACGTGTGCTGCGCGGGCTCCCGGCTGCTCGTCCAGGAGTCCGTGGCCGAGGAGCTGCTGGCGAAGCTGCGGGCCCGGATGGAGACGCTCGTCGTGGGCGACCCGCTGGACAAGAACACCGACGTCGGGGCGGTCAACTCCGCAGCCCAGCTCGCCAGGATCCGGGAGCTCGTCGCATCGGGCGTCGAAGAGGGCGCCGAGCCGTGGTCGCCGCCGTGCGCGCTGCCCGAGCGCGGGTTCTGGTTCGCGCCGACGGTCTTCACTTGCGTCGCCGCCAGCCACCGCGTCGCCCGGGAGGAGATCTTCGGGCCCGTGCTGTCCGTCCTCACCTTCCGCACGCCCGAGGAGGCCGTGGAGAAGGCCAACAACACCCCCTACGGGCTGTCGGCCGGGATCTGGACGGAGAAGGGCTCCCGCATCCTCGCCGTCGCCGAGAAGCTGCGCGCGGGCGTGGTGTGGGCCAACACGTTCAACCAGTTCGACCCCGCGTCGCCCTTCGGCGGCTTCAAGGAGTCCGGCTACGGGCGCGAGGGCGGCAGGCACGGGCTGGAGGCGTACCTTGCCCAAGGCTGACAAGAAGAACAAGAAGCCGAAGAGGACGGAAGGCGGACCGGTGCGGCTCAGCGTGCGCAAGACCTACAAGCTGTTCATCGGCGGGGCCTTCCCGCGCTCGGAATCCGGCAGGTCCTACGTGGTGCACGACGCCGACGGCGCGTTCCTGGCCAACGCCTCCCTCGCCTCCCGCAAGGACGTCCGCGACGCCGTCGTGGCCGCCCGCAAGGCGTTCGGGCCGTGGGCGGCGCGCACCGCCTACAACCGTGGCCAGATCCTCTACCGGATCGCCGAGATGCTGGAGGGGCGGCGCGCCCAGTTCGTCGCCGAGCTGCGCGCCACCGGCCGGTCCGCCGAGGCGGCCGGGGCCGAGGTGGACGCCGCGGTGGACCGCTGGGTCTGGTACGCGGGCTGGGCCGACAAGGTCGCCGCCGTCGCGGGCAACCCCAACGCGGTCGCGGGGCCGTTCCTGAACATCTCCACGCCGGTGCCCACCGGTGTGGTGGGCGTGCTCGCGCCGGAGGGGTCGCCGCTGCTCGGGCTCGCCTCGGTGCTGGCGCCCGCCATCGCGACGGGCAACACCGCCGTCGCCGTCGCGGACTCCCCGCTGGTCGCCGTCACGTTCGCGGAGGTGCTCGCGACGTCCGATTTGCCGGGCGGCGTCGTCAACATCCTCACCGGGCACCGCGCGGAGCTCGCGCCGTGGCTCGCCGGGCACATGGACGTCAACGCGCTCGACCTCGCGGGCGCGTCTGCGGAGCTCGCCGCCGAGTGCGAGCGGGCGGCGGCGAGCAACCTCAAGCGGGTGCTGCGCCCCGCTGACGAGGACTGGCACGCCGACCCCGGGCTGCGCCGTCTCACCGCGTTCCTGGAGACGCGCACGGTGTGGCATCCGGTCGGTGTCTGACGTTCCGTCGCGGCGTGTCCGCGTCATGCCGGTTGCCGACATGATGGGAACGGCGTCGGTATTTCGGCGTTCTGCGGTTTAAAGCCGCAGGTCACGGGCTATCTCCCCGTTACCTGATCACTACGGGGGGATGGATCAGTGGCTACCAACAACACGAGGCGTGCGACCACTCGCCGTAGTTCTACGACGAAGCGCACGTCGGCCGCCCGGAAGACGGCCGCAAGCAAACCCGCGTCCAAGCGCACGAGCGCCGCCGCGCGCACGACCGGCACCCGCGTCACCGCGCGTGCCGCGTCCTCGCGTGCGACGACACCGCGCTCGGCTTCGGCGCGTTCCACCGCGTCGCGCGGCACCGCGTCCCGCACCGGGACGTCCCGCTCGCGCACCACGACGGCCCGCAAGACCACGTCCGCGGCGGCGCGCAAGCCCGCCGCGAGCCGGGCCACCACCACCCGGGCGACCACGAGCCGCACGACGACGGCCCGCGGCACCGCGAGCCGGTCCACCGCGGGGCTCACGCCCGCCAGGGCGGCGACCAAGGTGAACTCCGCCGCCACCAAGATGACCTCGGCCACCACCAAGCTCACGGCGGCCGCGACCAAGGCCGGCACCTCGGCCAAGTCGATGAACACCGCGATGACCGCGATGAAGTCGGCGACCCGTTCGATGGCGACGGCAGCCAAGGCGATGTCCGACGCGGCGAAGGCGCTCAAGACCGTCAAGGCGACGGCCGCCGCGCCCGCCCGCCGCACCACCACGACCCGCGCGACGGGCACCCGGACCACCGGCACCCGCGCGACGGGCACCCGCGCGACGCCCACCAGGGCGGCGTCCACCCGCAAGACCACCACCCGCGCGTCGTCTGGAACGCGCACGGCGGCGGCCCGCAAGCCCGCCACCCGCACCACCGCGAGCCGGACCGCCGGCACCCGCGCCACCGGCACCCGCACGACGGGAGTGACGCGCAAGGCGGCCGCAGGCGCCCGCAAGACGACCGCGACCCGGGCCAGCGCCGCGCGCAAGCCCGCCGCCACCCGGGCCCGCGCCACCGCGACGACGACGGCCGCGAGCCGCACCCCCGTGGTGCGGACCAAGGCCACCCGCCGGACCGAGGCCCACGAGGTCGTGCCCGGCGACCCGGAGGTGATGAAGGAAGAAATGGCGGAGGGCGATGACGGAGAGTCGACGGTCCTGCGCGGTCTCTCCGGCCTGTTCAGCCGCACCTGACACCACACCACCGCGGCCCCCGTCCCATCCCGGACGGGGGCTGTGTCTATTGGGCGACACGCGGGGGGTGGGTAAAGGGTTGGTGGGGTGGGTGTGGCGGGGTTGCGTGGGGGTGGGGGCGGCCTAGCGTCGTGATCATGCGTCTGGGGATCGCCGCCGTCGGCTCGTTGACCGTGCTGCTCACGCTGGTGCCGGGGGTGCCCGCGCGGGCCGAGACAGGGTTCCGTGACTCGGGACGCGACGTGCGCGTCCTCCAGACGCGGCTGAAGCGCCTCGGGTTCCCGCCGGGGCCCGTCAACGGCCGCTACGGCAAGGAGACCAGGTCGGCCGTCTGGGCGTTCCAGAAGGCCAACGGCCTCAAGGCGACGAACCAGATCAACAGGCGCACCGCGCGCGCGCTGTGGCAGCCGCGCAAGCTCAGGCCGCTGGTACGCGGCGCGCACGGCCGCCGGATCGAGATCGACCTGCGGCGGCAGCTCCTCACCGTCTGGCAGGGCCGCAGGCCGCTGCTGGTCAGCCACATCTCCACCGGCGCGAACAAGTACTACTGCGACAACGGCGTGTGCGGCTTCGCCAGGACGCCGATCGGCGACTTCCGCGTCACCCGCAAGATCAAGGGCTGGCACACCGGACGGCTCGGCTCCATGTACTACCCGGCGTTCTTCGTCGGCGGGGTGGCGCTGCACGGCTCCACCGCCGTGCCGGGCAGGCCCGCCTCACACGGCTGCGTCCGGATCCCGCTGCACAACGCCAAGCGCGTGTACCGGCTGGTGCGGATCGGCACCCCCGTCCACGTGCGCAACCCCGACAGGCGGCGCTGAGGCTCAGCGTGGGGCCCTGGGAAGCCTGACGACGAGCCGGGCACCGGACGCGGAGTCCGCGACCGCCACGGAGCCGTTGTGGGCGTGCGCGATCTGGCGGCAGATGGCCAGGCCGAGCCCGCTGCCCCCGGTGTCCTTGCTGCGTGAGGCGTCGAGCCGGGTGAACCTGTCGAAGATGGCCTCGCGCATCTCCACCGGGATCGAGTCGCCGTCGTTGACGACCTCCAGCACGGCCATCGGCCCGTCGGGGTGCACCCTGACGATGATGGAGTCCTTGGCGTGCCGGGCGGCGTTGTCCAGCAGGTTGGTGAACAGCCGGGCCAGGTGGACGCGCACGCCCAGCACCCGCGTCGGCTGGACCACCACCTTGATCCTGGCGTCCTCCGGCCGCCGCGCGATCTCCTCGCGGACGAGCGCCGCGAGGTCCACCACCTCCCGTTCGACCGACGCGCCCGCGTCCAGCCGACTCAGCGCCAACAGGTCCTCCACCAGCTCGGACAGCCGGTCGAGGCTGCCCGTCAGCTTCTCGGCCGTCTCCGGCCAGTCCGCCTCTTCGGGGTAGAGCATCGCCTCGTCCAGCTCGGTGCGCATCGCGGTGATGGGGGAGCGCAGGTCGTGCGAGGCGTTGGAGGTGAACTCGCGCTCCCGCGCGATCGTGGCCTCCAGCCGGGCCAGGACCAGGTTCGCCGCCTTGGCCAGCGCGCGCAGCTCGTCGTCGTGCTCGGGCAGGGCGATCCGCTGCCCCTTGATCCGGCCCTCGCCGATGTCGAACCCGATCTTGAGGGCCTGCTCCCGGATCCGGGCGACCGGCTCCAGCGCCCCCTTGACGGTGTGCGCGGTGCCCAGCGCCGTCAGCCCGACGAGGATCAGCGAGACGAGCCCGAGCTGGACGATGTAGGCGATGCTGATGTACCAGGGGACCTGCTCGTCGATGATGTAGAGGAACCAGTCGCCCTGCGTGTCGTAGATCCGCACGGCGATGACCGTCTGGCAGCCCTCGAACTCGGGCAGGTCGCACCTGACCTCGTACCCGCGCGGCTGCTCTCGCGCCGGCGTCAGCATCGACACCCGGGGCGCGTACCCCAGCTCGCCCGTCCCCCCGGCGACCTGGCCGACCGGGTCGACGATCTGGATGCCGCCGACCTCGGAGATCCGGCCGGTGCTCGGGAGCACCCGCGGTACCTGGTCGTCCTGGATGAGGCCGATGACGGTGACGGCGGAGCGCATGACCGTCTCGTTGTGCAGGTCCGCGACCCTGCCGCGCAGCACGACGGTCAGCAGGATGCTCATGCCCAGGCAGAGCAGGGCGGTGACGCCAGCCGCGAGCACGGTCAGCCGGGTCCGGATGGACCAGCGGTTCACCACGCACCCCCCGAGGTCGGCTGGGCAACACCATGTCCGGGGGATCTACCGTCAAGTAAAACACGAGGGGGCCTCCGGGCGGGCGCCAGGGTGCCCCCTCGCGATCTTCACATCCGTTCGGGCACCGTGATGCCGAGCAGGCCGAGGCCGGTGACGAGCGTGTTCAGCGCCAGCGCGCAGATCGCCAGCCGGGGCGTCCGCACCTCCTCGGGCACCGGGCCGTCCGGGCCCTTCACGACCGGGCAGTTCTCGTAGAAGCCGGTGAGCGCGTCGGCCACGCCGTACAGGTAGGAGGCGAGCTTGTGCGGGGCGACGTCCTCGACCATCGCGTCGATCGCCGCGCCGAACCCCAGCAGGTGCAGGACGAGGGCGCGTTCGGCCGGGTGGGTGATCGTGATCGGGGTGCTCACGACGGCCTCCGGGCTGCTGCCCGCGAGCCGGAAGATCGACCTGATCCTGGCGGACGCGTACTGCAGGTAGGGGCCGGTGTTGCCGGTGAGCGCGATCATCCGGTCGAAGTCGAAGACGTACTCGCTGTCGCGGGCCACCGACAGGTCGGCGTACTTGACCGCGCCGATCCCGACGGCCTGGGCGATCTCCGCCCGCGTCTCGGCGTCGTAGCCGCGGTCCTCGATGACCTTGGCGGCCCGCTCGACCGCCTCCGCCAGCAGTTGGGCGAGCCGGATCGGGGCGCCGGAGCGGGTCCGCAGGATCTTGCCGTCGGTGCCCAGCACGTTGCCGATCGCCGCGTGGAACGGCTCGGTGCGGCCCAGCCAGCCCGCCTTGCGCACCGTCTCGAACACCATCCGCAGGTGCAGGCCCTGGGGCGCGCCGATGACGTAGACGACGCGGTCGGCGTGCAGGTCCTGCGCCCGGTGGCGGAGCGCGGCGAGGTCGGTGGTGGCGTAGCCGTAGCCGCCGTCGCTCTTACGGATGATGAGAGGCACCGGCTTGCCCTCGCGGCCGGTGAACCCGTCGAGGAAGACGCACAGGGCGCCGTCGTCGACGACGGCGATGCCCTGCTCGTACAGGTCGTCGCAGACGGCGCCGAGCATGTTGTTGTACCGGCTCTCGCCCGCGAGGTCGGCGTCGGACAGGGTGACGTCCAACTCGGCGTAGATCCTGTTGAAGTACACCTTGGACATGTCGACCATGCGCCGCCAGATCGTCAGCGTGGCCTCGTCGCCGGACTGGAGCAGCACCACCCGCTTGCGGGCGCGCTTGGCGAAGTCGCTGTCGTTCTCGCCCTTGTCGCTCGCGTCGAACTTGGCGCGGGCCGCCTGGTAGAACCGGTTCGGGTCGCTCTGCAGCTCGGCGGCGGCCTCCTCCTCGCCGATGTCGAGGAGGTGCTCGATGAGCATGCCGAAGGGCGTGCCCCAGTCTCCGATGTGGTTCTGCCGGA
Source organism: Actinocorallia sp. API 0066 (assembly GCF_020991275.1). Classification (GTDB taxonomy): domain Bacteria; phylum Actinomycetota; class Actinomycetes; order Streptosporangiales; family Streptosporangiaceae; genus Actinocorallia. The sequence continues at coordinate 137,715 of NZ_JAJLQY010000001.1, forward strand.
TCACCTTGTGGCCGCGGAACTCCGCCGCCCGGCAGAACGCGTCGCCCACGACCGTGGTGCGCAGGTGCCCGACGTGCATCTCCTTGGCCACGTTGGGCGCGGAGTAGTCCACCGGGATGATCTCGGGCCGGTCGGTCAGCGGCACGCCCGCCCGCGCGCCGTCGGCGAGCAGCGGCGTGGCCTGCCGCGCGATCCACTCGTCGGCGAGGGTGAGGTTGATGAAGCCGGGCCCGGAGACCTCGACGGACGAGCAGACGCCCTCCACGTCAAGCCGCTTGACGATCTCGTCGGCGACGTCCCTGGGTCGCTCGCGCAGCCGCTTGGCCAGGGGCAGCGCCGCGTTGGCCTGGAGGTCGGCGAACTGGGACGGCCGGATCACCGGGTCGGTGTGCGCGAACTCGACGCCGAACGCGTCGACGATCGCTGCCTGCACCCGGGCGGCGAGGACGAGTTGTGGATCGGACATGTACCAAGGTTAGCGACCCCCGGGCCGGGCCTCGACGAGATATCCACAGGCTCCCGGCGATCTGGCCGGAGATTACCGGCGCACCACCCGGCGCAGGGGTTCCAGCGCCTTGTCATACCAATTCCGGCGCAGCGCATGGGACAGGAGGAACCCGGCGGCGACCGCGATGAGCAGCGCCACCGCGTCGTTGCGCGCGTCCTGGTGCTGGAGCGCGAAGAACTCGCGCGTCGCGGGCACCGCCAGCACGAGGAGGAACAGGAGGCCCATCGCCACGACGAGGGAGACCCGCCACCACGTGTAGGGGCGCGCGATGAGCGCGAGCACCCACAGCGACAGCAGGAACAGCGCGAGTGTGGCCGTCGTGCTGTCCTGGAGGAACTCGGTGTGCGGGTCGTCCGCCGCGAACACGTACCCGGCGAACGTCGCCGCGCCGCACGCCAGCCCGGCCGGGACGGCGAACCGCAGGACGCGCGGCACGAACCCCGGCCGCGACCGCTCCAGGTTGGGCGCGAGCGCCAGCACGAACGCGGGGATGCCGATGGTCAGCGCGCTGATGAGCGTCAGGTGCCGGGGCAGGAACGGGAACCGCACCCCGACCACGCCCACGAGGATCGACAGCAGGATCGAGTAGACGGTCTTGGTCAGGAAGAGGTTCGCGACCCGCTCGATGTTGCCGAGGACCCGGCGGCCTTCGGCAACGACGTAGGGGAGTGTGGCGAAGCTGTCGTCCAGGAGCACCACCTTGGCGACCGCGCGGGTCGCCCCGCTGCCCGAGCCCATCGCGACGCCCAGGTCGGCGTCCTTCAGGGCGAGCACGTCGTTGACGCCGTCGCCCGTCATCGCCACGGTGTGGCCGCGCGCCTGGAGCGCCCGGACCATCGCCCGCTTCTGCTGCGGGGAGACCCGCCCGAACACCGTGTGCGTCTCCAGGACGTCGCCGATGTCGGCGTCGGTCAGCTTCCGCGCGTCGTAAGGACGGTCGGCGCCCTCGACGCCGAGAGCGGCCGCGATCGCTCCGACGCTCTCGGGGTTGTCGCCCGAGAGCACCTTCACCGCGACGCCCTGCTCGGCGAAGTACGCGAGCGTCGCCTTCGCCTCGGGCCTGAGCCGCTGGCTGAGGACAACGAGGGCAGCCCCCTCCAGCGGCACCCGCCCGCCCCGCGCGAGGTCCTCCAGGCCGTCCTCGCGGGCCCTGGCGAGGGCCAGCACCCGGCGTCCCGTCGCGCCCCGCCGCGCCGCCTCCTTCAGCTCGGCGGAACCGCCCTCCAGCAGCACCTCGGGCGCGCCCAGCACCCAGTCGCCGTGCCCGCCGAACGACGCGCCGCTCCACTTGCGGGCGCTGGAGAACGGCACGACCGCCCCGGACGGCCACCGCGTGCCCGTCCCGTCCAGCGCCGCCGCGACGGCGCGCATCGTCGGGTTGGGCGACGGGTCGGCCGCGACCAGCGAGCACAGCGCGTCGTCCACGGGCAGGCCGGGACGCAGCCTGACGATCTCCTCCAGGTCCATGCCGGGCTCGGTGAGCGTTCCCGTCTTGTCCAGGCACAGCACGTCCACCCGGGCCAGCCCCTCGATCGCCGGGAGCTCCTGGACGAGGCAGCGGCGCCGTCCCAGCCGCACCACCCCGACGGCGAAAGCGATGCTCGTCAGCAGGACGAGCCCCTCCGGCACCATCGTGACGACGCCCGCGACGGCGCCCACGACCGCGTCGGAGAAGCTCCGGGTGGACAGGAACTGACTGATCGTCAACAGGATGCCCACGGGCACCAGAAGCCAGGTCACGTACTTGAGGAACGTGTTGATGCCCGTCATGAGCTCGGACGTCGCCAGCTTGAACCGGCTCGCCTCCGCGACCAGCCGCGCCGCGTAGGCGTCCGCGCCGACCTTCGCTGCGACAAACCCGCCGCTCCCGGCCACCACAAAGCTGCCCGACCTGACCTCGTCGCCCTCCCGCTTGGCCACCGGCTCGGCCTCCCCGGTCAGGAGGGACTCGTCCACCTCCAGCGACCGGGAGACGACGACGGGCCCGTCCACGACTATCCGGTCGCCCGTGGCCACCAGGATGAGGTCGTCCTGGACCACCTCGTCTTGGGCGATCTCCTCTTCCCGCCCGTCCCTCGTCACCCGGACGCGCTGCTCGCCCACCACGGCCAGCCTGTCGAGGGTCCGTTTCGCCCGCAGCTCCTGGATGATCCCGATCAGGGTGTTCGCGAGGATGATCCCGCCGAACAGGCCGTCCCGCCAGTCGCCGAACACGAGCACCAGCACGAACAGCGCGCCGATCAGCGCGTTGAACCGGGTGAACACGTTCGCCCTGACGATCTCGCCGACGCTGCGGCTCGTGTGCCGCCGCACCCGGTTCGTCCGTCCGGCCGCGACCCGGTCGGCCACCTCCGTGCCGCTCAGCCCCGCGGGGGCCCGCTCGGCGAGGCCGGTCACGCGCCGTCGCCGGGCTGCTCGCGCGGGTCCCTGGGCTCCTTCGGCTCCCGCTCGCCGAGCGGCACGAACCTGAACCGCGACGGCCGCGCCGCGCTCCCGAGCTGCTCCCGCACCCGGTCGATCAGTTTGCCCTCGGACAGGTCGAAGGCGAGCTTGCACGCCGCGGCGATCGCGCGCGCGCGGGACGCCCCGTGCGCGATCACCACCGCGCCGTTCAGGCCGAGCAGCACGCCGCCGCCGTAGGTGTCGCTGTCGAAACGGTCCGTCAGCGTGGTCAGCTCACGCCGCTGCAGGGCGGCGCCCAGCTTGGCCCGCCGACTCGACGTCAGCGCGTGCTTCAGCTCGTCCACCGCCACCCGCAAGGTGCCCTCCATCGTCTTCAGCGCGATGTTCCCGGTGAACCCGTCGGCGACGATCACGTCGACCGTGTTGCGGAGCAGATCGTGGCCCTCGATGTTGCCCGCGAACTCCAGGGGAGAGGCCGCAAGCAACTCGTGCGCCTTCTTCGTCAGCTTGTTGCCCTTGCCCGGCTCCGCCCCGATCGTCAGCAGCCCGACCCGCGGCCTGGCCACCCCCAGCCGGATCTGCGCGAACGCCGTCCCCAGCAGCGCGAACTGGACGAGCATCTCCGGCTTGGCGTCGGCCGTCGCGCCCGCGTCCAGCAGCACCGTCGGCCGCGGCCTGGTCGGCAGCGTCACCGCGATCGCCGGACGCAGGATGCCGTGCTGCGTCTTCAGCCGCACCGCCGAGGTGGCCACCACGCCCGCCGTGGAGCCCGCCGACACCAGCGCCCCCGCCTTCCCGTGCTTCATCAGCTCGCAGGCGATCGCGATCGTCGAGCGCGGCTTGCGCCAGGACGCCAGCGCCCCCTCGCCCATCTCCAGCGACTCGTCCGTGTGCACGATCGACAGGTTCCCGACGGCGTCGTACTCGGCGAGCAGCGCGCGGATCCGCCGCGACGGGCCGACGAGGATCAGCGGCACTTCGTGGTCGCGCGCCGCCATGACGGCGCCCGCCACCACCTCCCGGGGCGCGTGGTCTCCTCCCATGCAGTCCAGCACCACCGGCAGCAACGGGCCTCTCCTTCACGTGACGGCTAGTCGTCCTCGCAGTCTGCCCCCAGACAGGGGGCGTTCTTCACCAGGGGCCGTCCGTCCACGAGGATCGTGTAGTACTCACGCCGTGCCGACGGCATCGCCGCACCGAACACATGGACGGGTTTCTTGGCCGCCGTCTGCCCCGTGCACCTGACCAGCAGCCTGTCCGCCGAAGCGCCTTCCATGCTTTCGCAGGCCAGCGCGCCCTCCAGCGGCTGCCCCCGGCCGCCGAGTTCCGCTTTCGCCGCCGCGGGCACCGCCCTGAGCATCGCCGCCTGGTCGGCGTGGCGGGTGCCCTCCCCGCGCAGCGCCAGCGGGATCGCCACGGCGAGCCCCAGCACGAGGGCGGCGGAGAGCGCGCCGATGAGGATCTTCTTGTTCACGCTCGATGATGTCGCCTGGTGGGCCGTCCGCCACACGCCGGGCGCGCCATCTTTTCCCGGCCCTTGCCCGGCCGATAGCCGATCGATAGCGGCCCGGTGCATCGTGGGATCACCTGTTTCGTCACCTTGCAGCCGGGTCGGAGTAGGGACGCACACGGGCGGTCGTCTCGGGGCGATGAATTCGACCGCACCGGGCCGGGCCGACCGCCTGTGTGCGTTGGCCCTCAGACGCCGTAGGTGGCGACGATGTAGCCACGGGCCAGGGTGTGGGCGGTGATGTTGAAGCCCACCTGGGCGGCCGGGGCGTCCGCCGGGACGCCGAGGGACGGCACGTCGAGCGCGTGCACGGCGAAGACGTACCGGTGCGCCGGGCCGGGGGGCGGCCCTGCCCCGCCGAAGGCGTTGTCGCCGTAGTCGTTGCGGCCCTGGATCCCGACCGGGTCGTCGGCCCTGACGCCGGAGGGCAGCTCCGTCACGTGCGCCGGGACGTCCCACAGCAGCCAGTGCCAGAAGCCGGACCCGGTCGGCGCGTCCGGATCGTAGACGGTGACCGCGAAGCTCAGCGTGCCCTCGGGGGCGCCGGACCAGGCGAGCCGTGGGGAGACGTTGCCCCCGGAGTGGCCCCATCCGTCGAACACGTGGGCGCTGGCGAGGGTGCCGCCGTCGGTGACGTCCGTGCTCGTCACCGTGAGGGGCGGTACCTCCGGGAGGAAGTCGAACGGGAGTGGTGCGGGCATGGGAATGGCCTCCATCAACCGGTGATGGAGGCCACTCTAGTGAGCTACTTGTTGATCGCCTCGGTGTACGCGGCGATCACCTCTTCGGGGCTGCCGTCCATGACGATCTGCCCCTCGTCGAGCCACAGCACCCGGTTGCAGGTCTCGGCCACCACGTCCAGCTGGTGGGCGACGAGGAACACCGCGCCCGCGTTCTTGCGCATCTGCTCGATCTTGCGCTTGCTGCGCCGCCGGAACTTGGCGTCGCCGGTGGCCAGCGCCTCGTCGATCAGCAGCACGTCGTGGGTGCGGGCCGAGGCGATCGCGAACCGCAGCCGCGCGCCCATGCCCGAGGAGTAGGTGCTCATCGGGTACTTGATGAACCCCTTGCGCAGCCCCGCGAACTGCACGATCTCCGGGTACTTCTCCTTGGTCTCCTCCGGCGTCAGCCCCATCGCCAGACAGCCCAGGATGATGTTGCGCTCGCCCGTCAGGTCCCGCATGAGGGCGGCCCCGACGCCCAGCAGGGACGGCTGCCCGTCGGTGTACACGCCGCCCGCCGCCGGGGGCAGCAGGCCCGCGACCGCCTTCAGCAGCGTCGACTTGCCCGAGCCGTTCGTGCCGATGACCCCGATCGCGTCGCCCTTGTACGCGACGAAGGACACGCCGCGCACCGCGTGGATCTCGGTCATCTGGGGGCGGCTGCGCCCGCGCAGGATCCGGCCGAGGGCGCTGGCCCCGGTGCCCTTCTCCCGGACCGTTCCGTACACCTTGTACTTGATGTGCAGGTCGTCTACGACAACGATCGGCTGCCGGGTGGTGTCGATGACCACCGGCGGCGGAACGTGGCGCGCCTGCTCTTTCTCTGCCACCTCAAGAGCTCTACCCACGTCCGTACCTCTCCTCGGCCCGGTAGAACCAGTAGAAGCCGCCGACCAGCACGACGACGGCCCAGACGACCGCGTAGGCCCAGAGCGTCCCCGGGTTGGTCGCCGCGACCTGCGGGTCGGTCTGCGCGACGTAGGGGGGGAGCAGGGCCTGACGGGCCAGCTCGATGTAGACGTAGCCCGGGTTGATCTCCAGGACGTCGCTGATCCAGGGGTTCTCCTTGATGAAGTCCGAGCGGTCGTGCAGGCTCGCGACGGAGAAGATCACGCCTGAGGCGTACAGCCAGGTCCGGGTGATGAACGGGATGAGCTGGGAGATGTCCCGCGTGAACGCGCCGAGCCTGGCGACGATCAGGCCGATCCCCATGTTGAACAGGAGTTGCAGCGCCACGATCGGGATGATCAGCAGCCACGTCAGCGCGGGCATGACGCCGAACGCCATGACGATGGCGAAGAGCACCGCGAGCGCGACCATCGCCTGCTGGAACTCCACCACCGTGTAGGCGAGCGGGAGGGTGGCGCGCGGGAAGTGCAGCGCCCGGATGAGCGAGAGGTTCGTCCCGACGGACTTGGCCCCGGAGGTGACCGACCGCTGGGTGAACGAGAACAGGAAGACGCCCGTGACGAGCCACGGCACGTAGTCCGGGATGCCCTCTTTCGCGCCGAGGAGCAGCCCGAAGATGAGGAAGTAGACGCCCGCGTTGAGGATGGGGGTCAGTACCTGCCAGAGCTGCCCGAGCCTCGACGAGGTGTACATCGCCTTGCTCTTGGACGAGGCGAACATCCAGATGAAATGCCGCCGTCCCCATAGTCTGGTCAGATAGAGACCGAGGGAGGGGCGGGCGGCGCTCTGGGTCAGGCCGTGGCGAGCGGCGAACGCGGTCAGTGACTCGCCGGACTTCCCTTGGGATGCGGGGGGTGCGGTGAGACTGCCGGTGGGGCCGCTTGCGGGCCGTTCCGGGTGACTCATGGCGCAGAGCCTATTGCAGCCGAAGCCGCGCATGGGACATTAGCCGCCATGTGATCCACCGCTGGTAGATCTTTCTCCCGTGGCCTGACCTGTCCGTTATCTCACGGCTGTGAACGCGGCATGAAGCAGTGTTCCACACCCGTCCGGTCGGGCGCCGCGACGGGCCGTCCGAGGGAGTTATCCACAGGCCACGTCCGGGGCCGTCGCGTCTTCGGTAGCCTTTGGCGCGTGAGTCGAGAAGGTGTAACTCCGCAGTCCGAAGATTTCTCCGCCTGGTACAACGACGTGGTCGTGCAGTCACTCCTCGTCGACCGGGGGCCGGTGCGCGGCACGATGGTGATCAGGCCGTACGGGTACCGGATCTGGGAGCTGATCCAGGCCGATCTCGACGCCAAGATCAAGGACGCCGGGCACGAGAACGCGTGCTTCCCCCTGTTCATTCCGGAGTCCTATCTCAAGCGCGAGGCCGAACACGTCGAGGGCTTCTCGCCGGAGCTCGCCGTCGTCACCGTCGCGGGCGGCAAGCAGTTGGAGGAGCCGCTCGTCGTCCGGCCGACGTCCGAGACGGTCATCGGCGAGTACATGGCCAAGTGGATCGACTCACACCGCGACCTTCCGCTGCTGCTGAACCAGTGGGCCAACGTCGTCCGCTGGGAGATGCGCCCCCGCATGTTCCTGCGCACCACCGAGTTCCTCTGGCAGGAGGGCCACACCGCCCACGCCGACGAGGAAGACGCCATGCGCGAGACCCTCTGGGCGCTGGACGCCTATGAGAAGGTCGCGCGCGACCTCGCCGCGATGCCCGTGGTGCCCGGCGAGAAGACGCCCGGCGAGCGCTTCGCGGGCGCGGTGCGCACCTACACCATCGAGGGCATGATGCGGGACGGCCGCGCCCTCCAGGCGGGCACCTCCCACTATCTGGGGACGAACTTCGCCAAGGCGTTCGAGATCGACTACCAGGACGAGAACGGCGACCTGACCCTCGCGCACACCACGTCCTGGGGCATGAGCACCCGCATGATCGGCGGCGTCATCATGACCCACGGCGACGACAAGGGCCTCGTCCTGCCGCCCCGGCTCGCGCCCTACCAGGTCGTCATCGTGCCGCTGGGCCGCAAGGAGCAGGCCGAGGTCACCGCGGCCAAGGCGCACGAGGTCGCGGCGGAGCTGAAGGCCGCAGGAGTCCGCGTGCACGTCGACGACAAGCGGCCGCACCTGTCGCCCGGCTTCAAGTTCAACGACTGGGAGATGCGCGGCGTCCCCGTCCGGCTGGAGCTCGGCCTGCGCGACATCGACGGCGGCGTCGTCACCCTCGCGCGGCGGCTGCCGACCGTCGAGGGGCAGGGCAAGGAGCAGATCCCGTTCGGCGAGATCGCCGCGCGCGTGCCGGAGATCCTGGAGGACTTCCACGCGTTCCTGCTGCGCCGCGCCGAGGAGTTCCGCGACGCGCACACCGCCGAGGTGGACACCTGGGAGGCGTTCACCGAGCAGGTCGCCGAAGGCTGGGCGCTCGCCCTGCACTGCGGCACCACCGCCTGCGAGGACGAGATCAAGGCCGAGACGGCAGCCACCCCGCGCTGTATCCCGACCGCGGGCGAGCCCGCCGAGGGCACCTGCGTGAAGTGCGACGCCCCGTCCGCCTACGGCAAGCGCGTCATCTTCAGCAAGTCGTACTGACGGCCCAAGACCAAACGGAGGGGCGGGCCCTATAGGGCCCGCCCCTCCTGGCTTCGCCTAACCGAGCTTGAGCGTCCCGGCCAGCTCCCGTGCCCGCAGCAGCGGGTTGTCCGGGACGCCCGCGAGCCGTCCGTTCGCGGGGGCGGGGATCGGCACGCCGGGGCACGTCCGGTCCTTCTTCGGGTAGACGCCGTCGATCAGGTAGGCGTCCACGACCTTGTCCACACAGGCGTTGCCCGAGGCGTACAGGGCGTGGTCGCCCTCGTTGTTCACCGTGACCAGCCTTGAGTTCTTGTACTTGCGGTGGGCGATGACCGCGCCTTCGTACGGCGTGGCCGCGTCCGTCCGCGACTGGATCATGAGCACGCGAGGCAGGCCCTTGCCTGTCGGCCGCTTCAGCTTGACGCCCTGGGGACGCTTCCAGTGCGCGCAGGGGTCGGACGTGAGCGAGTAGCCGACGAGCGGGTACTTGCGCCCGATCTCGGTGGACTTGGCGGCGTGCTGGGCCGGGGTGCCCTGGAACGGCGTGTCATTGCAGAGGATCTTGATAAACGTCGGGTTTTCGCCCGCGTAGGGGTCGGGCGCGCGCAGCCGGACGGGCAGCGCGCGGGCGGCGGCGTCCGCGATGACGGGGGAGAGGGCGCGCAGGTCGGCGGCGAGGCCGGGGAACTGGATCTTGGAGTACAGCGACATCGCCACCAGGTAGTCCAGATCGGCCGCGTAGAGGATGTCCGTGGTGCCGTCGACGTACTCCACCTCGACGCCGCTCAGGCCCGCGATGGCGGCTCTGACGGCCTCGTAGCGGGCGACGACGCCGGGCGCGGTCGTGCCCAGGCCGTACAGCCCGTCGTACCTTGCCGCCCACTGGGCGAAGTCGCGGGCGAAGCGGCGCTGGAAACCGAGCGGCTGGCGGTGGTTGTCCTGCTGCCAGGTGCCGGTGAACTGGGTGTTGGAGTCCAGCACGAACCGTCCCGCGCGCTTGGGGAAGGCCGCCGCGTAGTGGGCGCCCAGCCACGTCCCGGCCGAGTAGCCGAGCCAGTTGACCTTGGTGACGGCCTTGCCGTTCGACGTCTTCAGGTTGCGCCTGATCCACTCCAGGTCCCGCACGGTCTGCGCGGTGGTGACGTACCGGGAGGGCAGGCCGCCGCCCGTCTGGCAGGCACCGGCCGTCGAGGCGCCCTCCTCCAGTTGGCGCCTGATGCTCGGCGCGCTCCGGTCGCGCGGGTCGAGGCCCGGGTAGTAGTAGGCGTCCTTGCATCGGGTCTGGGTGCTGTAACCGGTGCCTCTGACGTCGATGCCTATGACGTCCTGGGTCTGGAGGAGGCGGGTGCGTCCGGCGTCCATGAGTATCAGCGGAAGGAACAGCCCCACCTGTCCTGGCCCGCCGGGGTTGGTGAACAGCACGCCCTTGGGCTTGCCGCTCTTGGCCTTGAGTCGGCTGATCGCCAGGGTGATCTTCGGGCCGTTCGGCTTGGCCCAGTCGCGCGGGGCCTTGAGGGTGGCGCACTGGAGCCGCGCGTACCGCGCGGGCACGCCGGGCTCCAGGCAGCGCTGCCACTTGAGCTTCTGGAGGGGGAGCCGGGAGACGGCCTCCGTCGCCGGATCGGAGGGTGGGGCGGCAAGGGCGGGGGCCGTAGGCAGGATGAGGGTGCTCGTCAGGCAGACAGCCGCCACGAGGGCACGACGGCGCATGGTCGGGGGGTCCTCCTCGGATGGCGCGCGACGCCGTTATGGGCGGTTCGCACGGAAGATCCAAGGAGCGTATTGCTGGAGAGGTTAAGAAATGTCCGTCTTGGTCGTCTCCGTTGCCTAACGGAAACGCCGGACACGTCAAACGGGGCCGCGGTTGGGCGGCCCTGTCGGTGGTCGGCGGCGTCAGGCGGCGCGTGCGCGGGGCACGTTCGGACTGTGCTCGGCGAGCGCCTCGCGGAGCTGCTTGCGGCCGCGGTGCAGGCGGGACATCACCGTGCCGATGGGGGTGCCCATCATCTCGGCGATCTCCTTGTAGGCGTAGCCTTCGACGTCCGCAAGGTAGACGGCGTTACGGAAGTCCGTAGGCAGGTCGCGCATGGCGGCGACGATGTCGGAGTCGGGGATACGGTCGAGCGCCTCGCGTTCGGCCGAGCGCAGCCCCGAGATGGACGACTCGGTCTGCGCGAGCTGCCATTCCTCCAGCTCGTCGGAGCCGGTCCGCTGCGGTTCGCGCTGCTTCTTCCGGTAGGAGTTGATGAAGTTGTTCGTCAGAATCCGGTGCAGCCAGGCTTTGAGGTTCGTCCCCTCCTGGAACTGGTGGAAGTTCACGTAGGCTTTGGCGAGGGTCTCCTGGACGAGGTCCTCGGCGTCGGCGCTGTTGCGCGTCATGCGCACCGCGCTGGCGTAAAGGGGATCGGCCAGAGGGAGCACGTCGCGTTCGTAGCGCTCGGTCTTCTTCTCGGCCGTGGTCGTTGTCGTCATCAACCCTCCTCTTCGCCACCGGGGCCGGTGCGGCGCGTACTTCATATCCAGTCCACCACCGGAGCCGCCCGCACCCCACAAAGAGTGGGTAAAACCCTCCAAACTATGATTCACCAGACAAAAGCCCTTGGAAGGTGCGACGCGCACCGTGCGGATAGAGCGTTCCGTGGACTCCGGGCGCGCGGCTTCGGTAAGCTTTCGGCCGTCCGTGCATATGCACGTGCAGGAGGCCGGGGCGACGCACCGGAACGGTGTCGGCGGGATGCCGCTGTGGTGGTGGAGGGCGGTCGGCGATGAGTTCCGGTTCGATGACCCGCCGGATCCAGCTCGGCGGGCAGCTCCGGCGGCTCCGCGAGGCGCGCGGCATCACCCGCGCCGACGCCGGGTACGCGATCCGCTCCTCCGAATCCAAGATCAGCCGGATGGAGCTCGGCCGGGTCGGTTTTAAGGAACGTGACGTCGCCGACCTCCTCACCCTCTACGGCGTTACCGAAGCCGACGAACGTCAGCCGATCCTCGACCTGGCGGCGGCGGCCAACCGGCCGGGCTGGTGGCAGGAGTACTCCGATGTCATCCCGGCGTGGATGACGACGTACCTGGGTCTGGAGGAGGCGGCGTCCCTCATCCGGACGTACGCGCCCCAGTTCGTCCCCGACCTGCTCCAGACCGAGGACTACGCCCGCGCTCTCCTGCGCACCGCCCACCCCAAGGCGCACCCGGACGAGCTGGAGACGCGCGTGACGATCGTCAAACGCCGCCAGCACGCTTTCTTCCGCCCCGACGGCCCCCGCCTCTGGGCCGTCCTGGACGAGGCCGTCCTCCGCCGCCCCGTAGGCGACGAGAAGATCCACCAAGCCCAACTCGCCCACCTCCTAAGCCTCAAAGGCGTAATCCTCCAGATCCTCCCCTTCAAGTCCGGCGCCCACCCCGCCACCGCCGGCCCTTTCACCCTCCTCCGCTTCCCCCAGCCCGACCTCCCCGACACCGTCTTCACCCACTCCCTCACCGGCTCCACCCACCACGACCACCCCACCGCCGTAGACACCCACCTCCGCACCATGGAACACCTCTGCGTCCTAGCCAACCCCCCCGCCACCACCCCCACCCACCTAACCCCCACCCCCTAACCCCCAACAACGCCCCCAAACCCGCCGCCGCACAACCCGCCCACAGAGCGAGCCAAACATGGCCCACCCGGCGCACCACCCCCCACCTCCCCAGCCCGCCAAGCACCGGCTCAGCCCCAAGCAGGTCGGCTGCCTCACCATCCTCGCCATCATGCTCGTCGCCGGAGGGATCGGAGCCCTCGCGGAGCGCGTCGGCCGGACGGGTTCCACGCGCTGTGGGCGCTGTTGCAGAGTTGGAGCGTCCGTGCGGACGCCTACGGTCAGCCTGGCTTCTGGGAGGCCAGGGAAGCAGCCCTCGACCCGACAGGGGCAGACCTACAGCCTTGAGGAGATCGGCGCTCTGAGGCGGTCCGCCAGCGCATGACCTGGCGTGTCGAGTTCGCCGCCGCCGGCGCGCACCAGACCATCGGACTCCCCGAATCCGCCTACCTGGCCCTCAACAAGACCCTCGCCCTGATCTCCCGCACCCCCTGGGAACTCAGCCTCCTCGACGACCCAGATGACCCCGCCTTCCGCTGGGCACCCTTCGACAACGGCCTAGGCGCCGTCTTCTTCCGCCTGGACGAACCCCGCCAACTCATTGATCGGGCTCAGGATTCAGGACTGCCTCCTACCTGATGAGGGATGGGGAGAACTCATCCTGGAGAAGGCGAACCCGTCGCCAGGTAAGAGCTGGACCGACAGCGGACGCGTCCATGAGGAGCGAGGACTGAAGCACCGGCCGCGCAAGGCGGTACGACCGGTACCGATCCCACCTGAACTTGTGGCCATGCTGCGCGCGCACATCGACCTGTTCGGCGTCGGTCCGGACGGTCGGATTTTCCGGAGTGTCCATGGGAATCCGATCAGCCCATCGACCTACGACCGGGTGTGGCATCGCGCCCGCGAACTGGGGTTGCCGCCGAACCTGCTGCCCTCGGTGCTGTTGGCGCGGCCGTACGACCTTCGGCATTCGGGGATCACGGTCCGGCTCTATGCCGGGGTTCCGGAGCGTCAGGTGGCGGAGTGGGCGGGGCAGAGCGTGGAAGTTCTGAACCGGATCTACTCGAAGATCCTCGCTGGGTTCGATCGGATCTGGCACTCACGGATCGACCAGGTCCTCGGCGGCCAAGCCCCTGGTTCTTGATCGCGTGCCCGTGCTGTGCCCGTAGCGCGCTGCTTCCAGCGGCTCACCGTGACAATCAGTAGCACAAGCCGAATCCCCGGCTGGCTAGCGTTCTGCCTGGTCAGGCGGGGGTTTTGGCTGGTCTGGGAAGCGGCCCCGAGAGGATTCGAACCTCCGACACACGGTTTAGGAAACCGTTGCTCTATCCCCTGAGCTACGGGGCCTTGGTGCGGGGCAAGCTTACAGGTTTTGGGGCTGGGGCGTGTCCTGGCTTTCATTGGTGGGGGACGAGGAGGGGCGGCGGGTGGTTGGGCGGGTGGGCGTTGGATGGTGGGGGGTGGCGGATTGGGGGGTGGCTGGGGTGGGGTTTGTGGGGGTGGTCGGGGAGGGGTGGGGGTGTAGTAGCGTTCGAGCGCTGGTTGTTGGAACTTGGTCGTGCGGAGGACCTGCGGTGCTGACCTCACGGTTTGCGAGGCTGGTCTGGGCGTTTGTGGTTGTGGGGTTGCTCCTTGTGGTGGAGGGGTCGCCGGGGGTGGCGGCGGTGAAGCCTTCGGTGGACCAGGTGGAGGAGTTGCGGCGGCAGGCGACGAAGGCTCGGAACGAGTTGCAGGGGCTGGACAAGGATCTGAAGGAGCTGCGTAAGACGGTCAAGCAGTCGAAGAAGCGGCTGCGGGACACGTTGGCGCAGTTGGCGGCGGCGGACGCGCAGTTCGAGGAGATCCGGGAACCGCTCGCGCAGCTCGCGAACTCCGCGTACCAGGCGCCCGCGGCGTCGGGACCACTGTCGATCTTCGGGCCCGGCGGGCCGATCGAGGCGCTGCGGGCCTCGGCGGACGTCAACTTCCTCGCCGGGAGTGACGAGGCGCTGATCAACACGGCGAAGGAGCTGCGGGAGCGGCGGGAGACGCTCGCCAACGACGCCCAGGACCTGCAGTCGCAGACGAACCTGGACCAGGCGAAGATCAAGAAGCAGCAGAAGGCGCTGTTCAAACGGATCGCCGAACTCAACGGCCAGTTGACCAAGATGCTCAAACGGCTCGATCTGGACCGGGACACCAAGCTCACCCTCCTGTGTGACACGAGCCTCGTCCAGGACTCGCTGAAGTTCCCGAACGGCCTGATCCCCAGCAAGTACCTGTGCCAGATCCCGCAGAAGGGGTTCCTGCTGCGGGCCGACGCGGCCCTGGCCTTCCTGAAGCTCAACGCCGCCTACAAGAAGCGGTTCGGCGTGGACATGTGCGTCAACGACGCCTACCGGGACCTCGCCGAGCAGCAGCGGCTCTACTACGCCAGGCCGGGCTTCGCGGCCATCCCGGGCCGCAGCAACCACGGCCTCGGCCAGGCGCTCGACCTGTGCGGCGGCGTCGAGAGATCCGGTTCGCTGCAGTTCACCTGGCTGGAGGCGAACGCGAAGAGCTACGGCTGGTTCCACCCGGCGTGGGCCTACAGCAGCCCGTTCGAGCCGTGGCACTGGGAGTACGGCACCGAGGACCGGTGAGCCCGGCGCGCCACGCGACGGGGTTTCCACGGGTGTGCTGACCGCGGGTCATTGATCCTCCCGAAATCGCCGGCCACGCCCGTCGCGGCCGTCCCCGGCACGTTAACCCGCCGCTGAGAATTCTGCTCAGACGCCTGTGGATAACCGCGGAAACGCCGTGCGCCAGGGGCTTTCGGGGGTTCGGGGAAACGCCGGAACGCGCCCGCCGACCGGCGTGCGCGTTCCGCTTGGATCTCCCGAACCGGGGCGAACCCGGCGTCAGGTCGAGGACGTGGAACCCGTGCTCGACGACGTCGAGGGCGACGAGGACGTCGAGGAAGACGACGACTCGGTCTTCGCGGGAGCCGAGTCGGACTTCGTCTCGGCCTTCTTCTCGGAGGTCGTCGTCACCGGGGTCGAGGACTTGCCGGAACCGCGACTGTCGTTGCGGTAGAAGCCGGATCCCTTGAACACGATGCCGACGGCGGAGAAGACCTTGCGAAGGTTGCCGCCGCAGTTCGGGCACTCGGTCAGGGCGTCGTCGGTGAACTTCTGGACGACTTCCAGCCCTTCGCCGCAATCAGCGCACGCGTACTGGTACGTGGGCACGGTCACTCCTTCGCAACGCTGTTGGCACTCGGCATCGCCGACTGCCAATAGTACGTCTAGTCTCCGTGCTCTCCGAACCAGCCCGCCAGCTTGCCCTGTCTACTGACCGCGCGCAGGCGTTTCTCGGCCTCGTCGCGGTCGGCCGCCGTGGTGACGACCAGCAGCGAGTCGCCGCCCTGGAGCACCGTGTGGTCACCGGGGACAAAGCTGTGTTTCTCCGGCATGCCCCCAGTTCCGACGATCTCGCGGAGCACCATGGTGATCTGCGCGCCCTTGGGCAGCCGCAGTTCGAAGATCTCGACCCCGGCGAGCCGCGACCCGTGCGGGATGCTGATCTGGAGCAGGTCGGCTTTCAACGCCTCCAGTGGCGCCGCTTCGACGCCGAGGTCCGCGGGCTGTCCCTCCTCGGTGATCCTGAGCCGTTTGGCGAGGAACGGAAGGGTGGGCCCCTGCACGAGCGTGAAGATCACCACGATGATGAAGACGGCGGAGAACATCGCGTCCGACCCGGGGATGTCGTGCGTCATGGGGACGGTCGCGAAGATGATCGGGACGGCGCCGCGTAGGCCGGCCCAGGACAGGAACGCCTTCTCCCGCCAGCTCACCTTGAAGCCGAAGGTGGCGATGAGGACGGACACGGGTCGGGCGACGAACGACAGGATGAGCCCGGCCACGACGCCGAAGACGAGCTGTCCGGGGAGTTCGGAAGGCGACGCGAGCAGGCCGAGCATGATGAACAGCCCGATCTGCGCCAGCCAGGCGACGCCCTCGGCGAATCCCAGGGTGGCGGGCCGGTGCGGGAGCCCGGAGTTGCCCAGGACGAGGGCCGCCAGGTAGCAGGCGAGGAAGCCTGACGCGTGCAGCATGGCCGCGCTGCCGTAGGCGCCGAACCCGAGCGACATGACAGCCAGCGGGTACAGGCCGGACGCCGGTAGCGCGACCTTCCGCAGTACCCAGGCTCCGCCCCATCCGATGAGCAGCCCGACGACCCCGCCCACGGCCAGCTCGTACCCGAGGACGGCCAGCAGCGACCCCACCCCGGACCCGCCGTGCGACGTGGTGCTCAGCATGACGACGAGGATGACGACGGGCGCGTCGTTGAACCCCGACTCGGCTTCGAGCATGCCCGCCAGCCGGGGCGGTAGCGGGAGCCTGCGGAGTACGGAGAAGACGGCGGCCGAGTCTGTCGGGGCCAGGACGGCGCCCAGGAGCAGCGCGATCCGCCAGTCGGCGCCGAGCAGGTAGTGGGCGGAGGCGGCGACGATGCCGATGCTGACCGTGGTGCCGACGACGGCGAGGGACATCGCGGCGGGCACGCCGCCGCGCATGTGCCGCCAGTCGGTGGTGAGGCCGCCTTCGATGAGGATGATGACGAGCGCGGTGAGCCCGAGCGTCTGCGCGAGCTGGGCGTCGTCGAAGTGGATCCCGACGGGTCCGGCCTCGCCGAGCAGGAGCCCGAGGCCGAGGTAGGCGAGCAGGCTCGGAAGCCCCAGCCGGTAAGAGAGCCGGACGGCCACGATCGCCACAAGCACCATCGCCGCGCCGAACGCGAGCCACTCGTCAAGCCCCACCGATCACCTCCGCCCGGCAATTATCCCGAACGGAACAGTCTGGTAGGGACCGTACGAATGTTACGAAACTGACGAACGGCGCTCGATGTGCGGGCCGAGACCGTTGACGACGTGCCGCACCGGCTCGCCGGAGACCAGCCGTGTGACGTTCGCGACGACCTCGCCGATGATGGCGAGCTGCGCCTGGCCGCTCGCGCCCGCCGCGTGCGGCGACAGCAGCGCGTTCTCGTGCGTGCGCAGCGGATGCCCGGCAGGGAGCGGCTCGGCCTCGAAGACGTCGAGGGCGGCGCCGCCGAGCGCGCCGGACTCCAGCGCGGCGAGCACCGCGGCGTCCGGCACGATGCCGCCGCGCGCGACGTTCACCAGCAGCGCCCCCGACGGCAGGAGGGCGAGCTCCCGCTCACCGATGAGCCCGTGCGTCTCCGGCGTCAGCGGTAGCGCGACGACGAGGACGCTGGCGGTGGACAGCAGCTCCTCCAGCGACAGATAGGCGGCGACGGCGTCGGGCTTCGGGGTACGGCTCCAGTAGGAGACCCGGCAGCCCAGCGCGGAGAACAGCCGGGCCGTCTCGGCGCCGATCGCGCCGTACCCGACGACGCCGACGTGCTGGGCGTGCAGCTCGCGGCCGCCGATCTCCAGCTGCGGCCAGCTGTCTTCGCGCACCCGCCTGTCCGCCCAGGCCAGCCGGCGGCAGAGCGCGAACGCCGCGCCGACCGCCCACTCGGCGACGGCCCTGGTGTTGGCGCCCGGCGTGTTGGCGACGGCGACGCCCGCCGCCGTCAGCGCGTCGAGGTCGCAGCTGTCGACGCCGACCTGGGGCATCTGCACGAACGTGAGTCGCGGCGCGGCCAGGACGGCGGCGGCGTCGAGCGCGAGCGCCCCGGTGAAGTCGCCCACGACGGCGTCGGCGTCAGCGAGGACGGCGTGCAGCCCCGCGGTGTCGCGGGTGGCCGGCACGGCGAACTCGGCACGGTCGCGCACGTCGGCGAAGAGGCCGTCGATGAGTTCCACGGGCAGCGGCGGCAGCGCCGCGATCTTCCACATGACCGCACCCTAGGGGACGGCGGCGGCGTCACGGGAGGCTGTCCCCAGCCTGTGGAAACCCGAGGGCGTCACCACCGCGCGCACCGGCACGTCGTGCGGCTCGGCCGGGATCTCGTCGAGGAACTCGCCGTCGTAGACGACGCCGACCGTGAGGATCGCGGGGCCGACCCGCGCCAGCGCCCGGTCGTAGAACCCGCCGCCGCGCCCCAGCCGGTTGCCGCGCCTGTCGACGGCCAGGGCGGGCACCAGGACGACGTCGGCGGCCTTGACCGCGTCCGCCCCGCGCAGGGGCTCGGTGGGCTCCAGAAGGCCGTACGGGCCCGCCTGGAGCGACTCGGGGCCCTCATAGGACGCCCAGTCCAGTTCGCCGTCTTTTCGGACGACCGGCAACAGAACGTAAGAACCCCGCTTCCACAGGGCGAAGAGGAGACTTTTCGTGCCCGGTTCGTTACCCACCGAGACATAAGCTGCGATGGAAGACGCCATCTCAAGCTCGGGGACGGTCAGGAGGGTGTCGCGTATGGCAGAGCTCGCCCGGTCCTGTTCGGAACTGGGTAGAACACTCCTAGCTTGACGTATATGGGTTCGCAACGAGGGCTTAACGTCTTCCTGCACCCGACACTCCCTTCAGTTGACTAGGGTTTTTCCTATGGCCGACATCTCACCCGTAACCAAGGCAGTGGTTCCCGCAGCAGGACTCGGCACCCGATTCTTGCCCGCGACGAAGGCGACGCCCAAGGAAATGCTGCCGATCGTGGACAAGCCCGCGATCCAGTACGTCGTCGAGGAGGCGGTTTCGGCCGGCCTCTCCGACGTCCTGATGATCACCGGTCGGTCGAAACGCTCCATCGAGGATCATTTCGACCGCGCCTACGAGCTGGAGGAGGCGCTCCGGCACAAGGGCGACACCGTGCGGCTCGCCTCCATCCAGGAGTCCGCCGACCTGGCGCAGATCCACTATGTCCGGCAGGGTGAGCCCAAGGGCCTCGGCCACGCGGTGCACTGCGCGGCCCAGCACGTCGGCAACGAGCCCTTCGCGGTGCTGCTCGGCGACGACCTCATCGGCGCCAGCGACCCGCTGCTCCAGCGCATGATCGAGGTGCGCCAGCAGTACGGCGGCAGCGTCGTCGCGCTCATGGAGGTCGCGCCCGACCAGGTCTCCAAGTTCGGCTGCGCCGCGATCTCCGGCAACGTCGAGGACGACGTCGTGGAGGTCTCCGACCTCGTCGAGAAGCCCTCGATCGAGGACGCGCCCTCCAACTGGATCGTCATCGGCCGCTACGTCCTGGACCCCGAGGTCTTCGACGTGCTCGCCAAGACCCCGCCCGGACGCGGCGGCGAGATCCAGCTCACCGACGCGCTGCGCACCCTGGCCACCATGCCGTCGGAGAACGGCGGCGGAGTCCGGGGCGTGCTGTTCCGCGGCAACCGCTTCGACACCGGCGACAAGCTCGACTACCTGCGCACCGTCGTGCAGTTCGCGGCCGAGCGCGAGGACCTCGGCGCCGACTTCCTCGGCTGGCTGCGAGAGTTCGTGGCCGACCGCCAGTCGTGAAATACATGGGGGCATGAGAACAGTCCCGGAGCACCTCGCCGCGATCGTCGCGCGGCTCAGCCCGCTGCCGCCCGTCCGGCTTCCGCTGCTGGAGGCGGCCGGGACCGTGCTCGCCGAAGATGTCTCCTCACCCGTCGACCTCCCCCCGTTCGACAACTCGGCGATGGACGGATACGCGGTGTGCGCGTCCGACCTCGCCACGCCACCGGTGACGCTACCCGTCGCCACCGACATTCCGGCGGGCGACGCCGCGGCGCACGGGATCCGGCCGGGGCAGGCGGCGCGCATCATGACCGGCGCGCCGCTGCCCCCGGGCGCCGACACCGTCGTCCCCGTCGAGTGGACCGACGGCGGCGCCCACGAGGTCCGGATCGACCGCGGGGCCCCGGTCGGCAACTACATCCGCCGCGCGGGCGAGGACGTGCGGCGCGGCGCGACGGTGCTGGCGGCCGGGACGCCGCTGGGCGCCGCCCAGCTCGGCATCGCGGCCTCGGCGGGCAGGCCGGACCTGCTCGTCAGGCCGCGGCCGCGCGTCACCGTGCTGTCCACCGGCGACGAGCTGCGCCCGCCGGGCGTCCCGCTGGAGCACGGCCAGATCTGGGACTCCAACAGCTTCATGCTGGCCGCCGCCGTCGCTGAGGCGGGCGGGGCGGCGACGCGGCGGTCGTTCGTGGGCGACGACCCGGCGAAGGTCCGCGCGGCCCTGGACGCCGAACTGGAGGGCGCCGACGCCGTCATCACCACCGGCGGCGTCTCGATGGGCGCCTACGACGTGGTGAAGGCCGTCCTTTCGGGCGGGGGAGAGGTCGAGTTCGAGAAGGTCGCGATGCGGCCCGGCAAGCCGCAGGGGTTCGGACTCCTGGACGGACGCGTCCCGATCTTCACCCTTCCCGGCAACCCGGTGAGCGCGTACGTGTCGTTCCAGGTGTTCGTCCGCCCTGCGCTGCGCTACCTCCAGGGCCTGCCCGCCGAAGGGCTGCCCACCGTGACGGCCGTGTGCGAATCCGCCCTGACGTCGCCCGAAGGCGTCCAGCAGTACCTACGCGGCGTCCTCGCCTTCACCGGAGGCGGCTACCGGGTCCGTCCCGCGACGGCGCAGGGATCCCACCAGATGGCGGCGCTCGCCGCGGCGTCCGGCCTCATCGTCGTCCCGGCCGAGGTGACGGAGCTGCCGGCGGGCGCCGAGGTCGAGGTCCTTAGGCTGCCCTCGTGAAGTTCTCCCATCTCGACGAGTCGGGCGCGGCCCGCATGGTCGATGTCTCGGCCAAGGACGTCACCGTGCGCACCGCGACGGCACGGGGCTTCGTCCGCCTCTCCGCCTCCTGTGTCGCCGCGCTGCGCGAGGGCGGCGTGCCGAAGGGCGACGCCCTCGCCGTCGCCCGTATCGCGGGCATCATGGGCGCGAAGAAGACACCCGACCTCGTGCCTATGTGCCATCCGATCCCGATCCACGGCGTGCAGGTGGATCTGCGCGTCACCGACGAAGGGGTCTTCGTCGAGGCGCGTGCCAAGACGGCCGACAGGACGGGCATAGAGATGGAGGCCCTCACCGCCGTCTCCGTCGCGGCGCTCGCGTTGGTCGATATGGTCAAGGCCGTCGATCCCGGCGCCGTCATCACCGACGTGCGCGTCGTGGAGAAGACCGGGGGCAAGACAGGTACCTGGAACCGTCCGGAGGAGCCATGACCGTGCGCGCGCTAGCGGTGACCGTCTCGACCCGGGCTGCGGGCGGCGTCTACGAGGACCGCTCGGGGCCGCTGCTGGCCGAACTCCTGCGCGAGTGGGGCTGCCAGGTGGACGGCCCCCGTGTGGTGCCGGACGGGGAGCCCGTCCTGAGCGTGCTCAAGGAGGCCGTCGAGGAGGGCTACCAGGTGGTGGTCACCTCCGGCGGCACAGGGCTCACCCCGACCGACCGCACCCCGGAGATGACCCGCCAGGTGATCGAACGGGACGTTCCGGGCATCGCCGAGGCGATCCGGCAGCGCGGCTCGGTCGCCACCGCGATCCTCTCGCGCGGTCTGGCCGGGACGGCGGGCGGCACCCTGATCGTCAACCTCCCCGGCTCGACGGGTGGCGTCCGCGAGGGTATGGCCGTCCTTGGGCCGGTGCTCGCCCACGCCGTCTCCCAGATCGGCGGAGGCGACCATCCGCGACCGGGCGATGGCGGATGACGCCCCGGCCGCGCAATCATGGTGGGTGTGGAACGGATGCGAGGGTGGCCGGTCACCCTGACCGACGGGCCTGTCGGCCTGCGGCCCCTGCGGCTGCGGGACGCCGCGACCTGGCGCGACGTGCGCGTGCGCAACGCCGACTGGCTGCGGCCGTGGGAGCCCACCAACCCTGAGACGCCGCTCTTCCGCAGCGGCCTCGGCCCGTACTACAGCATGATCCACACCATGCGCAGGGAGGCCCGCACAGGGCTGTCGCTGCCCTGGGTCGTCACCTACGAGGGTGTCTTCGCGGGCCAGCTGACGATCGGCGCGATCGTGTGGGGATCGGCGCGTAGCGCGCAGGTCGGCTACTGGATCGACCGGGCGTACGCGGGGCGCGGCATCACCCCGACGGCCGTCGCGCTCGCCGTCGACCACTGTTTCCTCACCGTCGGGCTGCACCGCGTCGAGGCGGCGATCCGGCCGGAGAACGCGGCGTCGCGCCGGGTCGTGGAGAAGCTCGGCTTCCGCGACGAGGGCGTGCGCCGCCGTCAGCTGCACATCGACGGGGCGTGGCGCGACCACATCTGCTACGCCCTGACGGCAGAGGACGTTCCGGACGGACTGGCCACCCGGTGGCGGGCGCAGCGGGCCCGGCACTAACGGCAAACCCCGGATGATCCTCACGATCGAGAAAACTTCGCTCAAGAACGGGTCATCACTGGAGAGATCTCACGACACACCGTCCCCTATGCTCGTCAAGACTAGGCACCGGTCCTACCGTGCGGAACGTGAGCATGCCAACGTCCCGGAGCCGCATCGCTCCCGGGTGTGCTCGCCGTGAGCCGGTCCCGGGGGGATGTCGATGAGCAGCACCCTCCTCTACCTGGCCATCGTCGCGGTGTGGGCCGTCGTTCTTGTACCCATGTGGCTGCACCGTGATTCAGACACCCCCTCCGGCTTCACCCGCCTTCTGGCCCGCCGCCCCGCCGCCGAGTACGACGACTACACCTTCGATGACGCGGAGACTGTCGCCGCCCCCACCGAGGAGATCGAGGATGAGGTCGAGGTCGAGGACGACGACCTCGACGTGCCGGAGCCCGTCCGCGCGCCGGTCAGGCAGCCGCTCACTGCGGGGCACCGCAGGGCGCGCCGCTCGGCTGTGATGGCCCGGCGGCGCCGCAACACGACGACGCTCACGCTGGTCGCCGCCGTGTCCGCCTTCGCCTCCGCGTTCACCGCCGCGCCCTGGTGGATCACGGTGCCGCCGGTGCTGCTGCTGCTCGCGCACTTCGCGCTGCTGCGCGCCGCGAGCCGGATCGACGCCTCCCGCACCGCGGCCCGCCGTGCCGCCGAGGCGGCCGCCCGCCGCGCCGCCGTCCCGCCCCCGGCCCCCGCTCCCATCGCCGAGATCCTCCCCTTCACCACCCGCCCCGAGCCCGTCGTCGCCCGCGACGAGGTCTTCGACCAGTACGCCGACCAACCGCGCGCCGTCAACGACTGACCCCGACCCACCCCGCTTCGCCACCAAACCGCTTTTCCCGGCTGATCTCGCGCACCGTCGGCCGAAGGCGGGTCCGTCGGGCGATGACGCGGTGCCGCTGCGGGCCCTGTGCGCCGCCACGGCGGGCTTGGCGGCGGCGGTGCGGTTGGGTGTGGCTGTGGCGCCGCGCGGGGCTGTGGCGCCGGGTCAGGACGTCGCGGGGCGGGGCGTGCCGGAGGGTGGAGTTCGGTGGTGTTGAGGTCCGCGCCGGAGCCGCCGGAAGTCCTATCATCGGGCATGGCTCAACTCCCCGAAGACCTTCGTGCCAGTCTGCGCTTCTTCGCCCTCTACCTGGCCAACGGCACGCTCGACCCCGACCTCCTCGACGGTGTCGACTACCTGCCCGTCCTGACGAAGTCCCCGGCGGCGCTGGAAACCGCCTTCACCATCTTCACCAACGTCCTCGACATCGACGAGGACGGCCAGGTGGACGACGGCGACGCCTACTACCGGACCGCCCAATGGATTCGCTACTACTGCGACCCCGCCTACGTCGTCACCCCGCCCTTCGAGGACTGGGAGACCCGCCCGGCCGGCACCTGACGCCGAAGTGCGGACACCCGCTACCGGGGGCGGCCTGCTGGCGTCCCCGGTAGCCGAGGCCGCGCGGGTCAGGTGGGGTGGGCGGGGTGGGGTGTGGTCCGGGCGTGGGCGAGGAGGGCCGGGTAGTCGGTGGCGGCGCCGCGGAGGAGGGTTTCGACGGTGTTGGTGGCTTCGGCCGGGGTGAGGTGGTGGCCGAACTGGGCGCGGTAGTGGACGAGGGAGGCCAGGAGGTCGAGCAGGTGGGCGGGGTCGGTGTCGGGGCGGAGGTCGCCCCGCGCGCGGGCGCGGTCGAGGGTGCGGGCCACGGCGTGGCGGGAGGGCTCGACCACGGTTTCCAGATAGCGCGCGCGCAGGTCGGGGTCCGTGGCGCACTCGGCGTACAGGGCGGTGAGGACGTCCGGGCGGATCGTGCGGTAGGCGGCGAGGAAGACCGAGAGGCTCTCATCGAGGTCGCACAGGGTGCAGCCCGTGTCGGGGGGCGTGGGGACGTCCAGCCGGGTCGCGATGGCGGCGAGCGCCAGGGGGGCGCGTCCGGGCCAGCGCCGGTAGATCGCGGGCCTTGACGTGCCCGCGCGCCGGGCGACCTCTTCGAGGCTGAGGGCCGCGTAGCCCCCCTGGTCGAGGACGGTGAGCGCGGCGGCGAGCACGGCGTCGTCGATCTGCGGGTCGCGCGGCCGACCGGCCCCGCTGCCCGTGGCGGCGCCGCGCGATGGGGACATGACGCCAGCGTACCGGGGCTGGCGCCGCCGGGGCCAATTCTGTTACGTTCCGGCATGTAACGTAATTGGCGCCCGGAGGGGGACGATCATGGGACGACCGACCACGGAACCGGAAGCGCGTGCCACCGCACGGGAATGGCTGGGCCTCGCCCTCCTCGTGCTCCCGATGCTCGTGCTTGCGATGGACCTGACGGTGCTCTTCTTCGCGCTCCCGTCACTGACCACGGACCTCGACGCCACCCCCGGCCAGGCGCTCTGGATCGCGCACGTGTACGGCTTCCTCATCGCGGGCTTCCTCATCACCATGGGAAGGCTCAGCGACCGCTTCGGCGCGCGGCGCCTGCTGCTGTACGGGTCCGCCGCCTTCGCCGTGCTGTCCTGCGCCGCCGCCTTCGCGCCGACCGCCGGGGCGCTCATCGCCGCCCGCGCGCTGCTCGGCGTCGCGGGCGCGACCCTGATGCCGTCGCTGTTCTCGCTGCTGCGCACGATGTTCGCCGACGACGGGCAGCGCCGGTTCG
The DNA here is from genome assembly GCF_020991275.1 of Actinocorallia sp. API 0066. Taxonomy (GTDB): domain Bacteria; phylum Actinomycetota; class Actinomycetes; order Streptosporangiales; family Streptosporangiaceae; genus Actinocorallia. Next base: position 162,765 of record NZ_JAJLQY010000001.1, read on the forward strand.
CCGTCGCCGTCGTGTTCAGCGCCTTCTCGGCAGGCGGGGCGGTCGGGCCGCTCGTCGGCGGCGCGCTCCTCGAACACTTCTGGTGGGGGTCGGTGTTCCTGGTCGGCGTGCCGCCCGTCGTCGCGCTGCTGCTCGCCGGGCCCTACCTGCTCCCCGAACGGCGCGAGGCGACGGCGGCCCGCATCGACGTGCCGAGCGTCGGCCTGTCCGTCGTGGGGATGCTCGCGGTGGTGTACGGGCTCCAGGAGATCGCCGCAGGGGTCGAGACGGGCGGTTTGCCTTGGCGCGATCTGGCGGCCGTCGCGGCGGGTGTGGCGGCGCTCGTCCTGTTCCTGCGCAGGCAGCGCCGGGTGGCGGACCCGCTCTTCGACCCCCGCCTTCTGGCCGACCGGCGGCTCTCCGCCTCTCTCGGGAGCCTTCTCCTCGTCGGCATCGGCATCGTCGGGGTCTTCTACCTCTTCACGCAGTACCTCCAGGGCGCTCGGGGGCTGAGCCCTCTGACGGCCGGTCTGTGGACGCTGCCATGGGTCGCCGTCAACATCATCGGTGCCCTGGCCGCCCCCGCTCTCGCCGCGCGCTTCCGCACCGCCTCCGTCGTCACGTGCGGCCTTGCCGTGGCCGCCTCGGGCGCCCTGCTCACGGCCTTCCTGGCGGACGCCTCCCTGCCCGCCCTCACCGCCGCCCTCTCCATCATCGGCCTGGGCCAGGGCGTCGCGTTCGCCCTCCTCAGCGACCTCATCATCGCCTCCGCCCCACCCGCCCACACCGGCTCGGCCGCCGCCGCCCAGGAGGTCGGCGGCGAACTCGGCGCCGCCCTCGGCATCGCCGCCGCCGGAACCACCCACATCCTCCTCACCCATCCCACCACCCCCACCACATCTCTCACCCACTCCCTCCAGACCTACGCCGCCCTCACCACCGCCCTGATCCTCACCGCCACCCTCCTCACCCTCACCCTCCGCGACACCGCCCACCCCGAGGCCACCCCCGACAAAGCCGGACTCGCCTGAACACCCACAGCCCCGGATGAACACCGCCGAAGCGGGCATAGACCCCGCTCTGACCAGGATCCCCCTTCTTCCTGGACCTGGCGGAACAGGACCTCCCCCAGAACACCCTCTGGTTCACCGCCGCCGCCTCCTGACCCGGTGCGGGCGCGGTCACGGGCGCCCCGGAAAATGTCGGTGGCGGGTGGCAGAGTTCGGCGGGTGGAGATCGACGGGTTCTGGAAGTTGGTGGAGGAAGCTCGGCGGGGGGCCTCGGAAGGGGGCGCTGAGGGGGTGGCCGAGGCGACGGTCGCGTTGTTGGCTCGGCGGAGCGGAGCGGAGATCGTCGGGGCGGCTCAGCCGTTCTGGGACCTCATGGCGGTCTCGTATCGGGGGGAGCTGTGGGGGGCCGCGTACCTGATCAACGGCGGGGCCTCGGACGACGGGTTCGACTACTTTCGCGGGTGGCTGATCAGCCAGGGGCGGGAGGTGTTCGAGCGGGCGGTGGCCGATCCGGACTCGCTCGCGGAGGTTCCGGCGGTGCGGGCGGCGGCAGCCGCCGGGGAGGACCTGGAAGGGGAGGACATGCTGGGCGTCGCCTGGAACGCCCACCGGATCAGGACCGGGCGACGGCTTCCCGAGGGGGCCTTCACGATCCGGTATCCGGCGATCGAGTTCGGCTGGGACTTCGACGACGATGACGCGATACGACGGCGCCTGCCGCGCCTGTCACGGCTCTTCCTCGACTGAGCCACCGGGTGGTGACGGCCGGGCTCGGGGTGAGCCCGGCGTCGGGTGACGGCCGGGCGGGTTGTGGTCAGGGGGTGGGGGTGAAGGCTACGGGGAGGTGGTCGAGGCGGTGGACGAGGAAGGTTTCCTTCCAGGTGAGGGTGGAGGGGGGGACGGTGAGGGTGAGGTCGGGGAGGCGGTCAAGGACGGCGGCGAAGACGACCTCGCCTTCCAGGCGGGCGAGGGGGGCGCCGATGCAGAAGTGGATGCCGTGGCCGAAGCTGAGGTGGCCGTTGGTCTTGCGGCGCAGGTCGAGACGTTCGGGGGAGGGGAACTTCGACGTGTCGTAGTTGGCCGAGGGAGGGGAGAGGGCCACGTGCTCGCCGGCGGAGATCTCCACCCCGGCGAGGACGGTGTCGGCGGCGGCGAAGCGGTAGGTGATGCCGGAGACGGGGCTGTCCCAGCGGAGCAGCTCCTCGACGGCGTTCGACATGAGCGACCGGTCGGCGCGCAGGTCGGCGAGCTGGTCGGGGTGGCGCAGCAGCGCGAGGATCCCGTTCGCGATGAGGTTGACGCTCGTCTCGAAGCCCGCCGCGAGCAGCAGGAACGAGTTCGAGCGGACTTCGAGGTCGGTGAGCCTGTCGTCCTTCTCCTGCGCGGCGATCATCGCGCTGATCATGTCGTCGCCCGGCTCGGCCCGGCGGCGCGCGACGAGCTCGGTCAGATACCGGTCGAACCACTGGCCCGCCGCGACGATGTCCCCGAAGTCGGACGAGGAGTTCGCGCCGGTGAGGATCTCGGCGTACTGCTCGAACTGGTCGCGGTCCTCGACCGGGACGCCGAGCAGCTCGCAGATGACCGCGATGGGCAGCGGCAGCGCGAGCGCCTCGACGAGGTCGATCTCGCCCTTGCCCACAAAGCCGTCGAGGAGCTCGTGGGTGATCTCGGCGACGCGCGGCCTGAGCCGTTCGATGCGGCGCGCGGTGAACGCCTGCGAGACGAGCTTGCGCAGCCGCGTGTGGTCCGGCGGGTCGGCGAACAGCATGTGCCGGGTCAGCACGAAGTCGTCGCTGGCCAGCCCGAGGTACTGGTGCAGTTCGGGCGCGGCGGCCGAGACCCCCCGGACGAGTTTGGGGTCGGCGAGCGCCTGCTTGACGGCGTCGTTCCCGGTGACGAGCCAGGACGGCATGCCGTCGGGCAGGATCACCCGGTGGACGGGGTCGTCCGAGCCGAGGACGGCGCGGAGCGCGACCGGGTCGGCGAAGTGCGCGGTCTCCAGCGCCACGGGTGCTGATCGTTCCAGGCTCTCGGTCATGGCCCGTCCTCTCCTGCGGTGGGTTCGGACGGCAGTCTCGCCGCGGCGGGTTATGCCTGGGTTGTGCGGCTCGCCCGGGTGAACCGGTCGGCGATGCGGCGTACCTCCTCGCGCAGTTCGGGCGGGTCGAGCACGGCGAAGTCGGCGCCGACCATGCCGATGTGCAGGGCGAGCCCGTCCAGGGAGTTGGCGCCGGAGTGCAGGATGCAGGACGTCGCGGAGACGACCTCGATGCGTCCGGCGGTCGGCGGGATGCGTTCGGCGACGCGGTCGGCGGGCGCGTGCATGAGGACGCGCGCCTGGTAGCGGTAGGGCGCGGACGCCACCTTCTGTGAGACGTAGGCGGTGAGGTCCTCGGCGGGCGGGGTCCGTGGCCGGAAGCGGGTGCCGGGTGTCAGCGGGAGGGAGATCCGGTCGGCGCGGAAGGTGCGCCAGTCGTCCTTCGCGACGTCGTAGCCGAGCAGGTACCAGCGGCGGCCCGTGTGCACGAGCCGGTAAGGCTCGACGGTGCGGGTGGTGACCTCTCCCGCGTGCGTCCGGTAGGAGAACTTGACCTTCTCGTGCGCGCGGCAGGACGCGGCGAGGGCCGTCAGGAGGTCGGGGCCGACGGTGGGCGCGCCGGGCCCGGTCAGCGGCAGCGTGACGGCGCTGAGCGCCTCGATGGACTCGCGCAGCCGCGCCGGGACGATCTGCTCCAGCTTCGCCAGGACCCGGATCGCGGTCTCCTCAAGCCCGGCGACGGTGCCGCCCGCCGCCGTCCGCAGGCCGACGGCGATGGCGACGGCCTCCTCGTCGTCCAGGAGCAGCGGCGGCATGACGGCGCCGGAGCCGAGCCGGTAGCCGCCCGCGACGCCCGGCACGGCGTGCACGGGGTAGCCGAGGGTCCGCAGCCTGTCGACGTAGCGGCGGATGGTCCGTGGGGTCACGCCGAGCCGCTCGGCGAGCTCGCCGCCGGTCCAGTCGCGGTGGACCTGGAGCAGCCGGAGCAGTCGCAGAAGTTGCGCCGCGGTTTCTGACATGTTCGCCATTCTCTCCGCGATAGCGGACAGGCGGTGTCCGCGATTTCTCCTAGCGTTGCGGCCGCGCCACCTGAGTCCCCATCCGATGTCCCCGTCCCGACGGAATCCCGTCTCACCGTGGGAGAGAATCCAATGACCGAAGCACGACCGAATCCGCGCAGGTGGAAGGCGCTCGCCGTCCTCGCGCTCGTCCAGTTCCTCGTGTTCACCGACGGCACGATCGTCAACGTGGCGCTGCCGTCGATCCAGCAGGACCTCGATCTCGGGCAGAGCGCGCTGACCTGGGTCGTCAACGGCTACCTGTTGGCCGCAGGTGGCCTCCTGCTGCTCGGCGGCAGGCTCGCCGACCTGGTCGGCCGCCGCGCGATCTTCATGGCGGGCGCGACGCTGTTCGCGCTGGCGTCGCTGGCCGCCGCCCTGGCCGGGTCGGCCGAGATGCTGGTGGCCGCCCGGTTCGCGCAGGGTGTCGGCGAGGCGCTCGCGGTGCCGTCCGCGATGTCGCTCGTCGCCCTGCTGTTCACCGACGATGGCGAGCGCGCCAAGGCGTTCGGCGTCTGGGGCGGTCTGGCCGGTCTCGGCTCGACCGCGGGCGTGCTGCTCGGCGGTGTGCTCACCGACCTCATCAGCTGGCACTGGATCTTCTATGTGAACGTGCCGCTCGCGTTGGGCGCGGTGCTGCTCGTGCCCCGCCTGATCGAGGAGAGCCGGGCGCCCGGTGGGGCCCGGCCTGACTGGACGGGCGCCGTCCTCATCACCGGCGGCCTCATCGCCGTCATCCAGGGCATCCTCTCGCTCGCCGAGCACCCGTTCGCCAGTGTGAACGTGCTCGCGCCGCTGCTGGGCGGGCTCGCCGCCGTGACGCTGTTCGTGTTCCTCCAGTCGCGGGTCGCGAACCCGCTGGTGCCGTTGCGGTTCTTCCGGCACCGGGTCCGGGTGACGGGCAACGTCGCCATGGTCTTCCTGTCCAGCTCGACCGCCGCGATGTTCTTCCTGACGGTCGTGTACGTGCAGCAGATCCTGGGGTTCACCCCGTTGCAGAGCGGCCTGGCCTGGCTGCCGTTCATCGCGACGTTCATGATCGGCCTGACCGTCACGATGAACCTGCTTCCGAAGATCGGGCCGCGCTGGCTGATCTCGGGCGCGCTGCTGCTGGCCGGTGTCGGCATGCTGCTGCTCGCCCGGATCCCGGTGGACGGCAGCTACCCGGCCGACCTGCTCTTCCCGCTCCTGCTCATCGGGCTGGGCGGCGGCGCGGCGACCCCGGCCACGCAGGTGGCGGCGCTGACGGACGTGTCCGGCGAGGACGCGGGCCTGGGCTCCGGCGTGATCACGACGGTCCTCCAGTTGGGCCAGGCGCTGGGTCTCGCCACGATCGTCACCGTCGCGACGGCTTACGCCGCTGACAACGGAGGCACCGTCCAGGCGATCACCGAGGGCGACCAGCTCGCGTTCCTCGTGGCGGGCGCGGTGCTCGTCACCGGGTCGCTGGTGGTGGCGCTGCTGCTGCGCGCGAAGAAGTCCCCGGCCGCGGCGCCGGCCGGGGACGTCGCGGGGATCGGCGCCTAGACGTCGATCTCGAAGAAGGCCATCGAGCCCTTCATCCAGACCCTGTACGCCGAGAAGCGCTTGCCGAGCTCGGCGTCCAGGGTCTCCACCCGGTCGTGCAGGTTCTGGAACGACCCGGCCTTGTTGTAGGAGCGCATCATCCACCGGGTGAGCGGAGGCTGGTCGCGCTGGTCGCCGATGACCGTCGTGCCGAAGATCCGCGCGCCGGGCTCGGCGTAGGGCAGCAGGTGGTCGAAGACGACGGCCTTGTCCGCCATCGAGCCCGGCAGGCAGTGCAGCACGTTCTGCACGGCGAGCGAGGTGAAGCGCCGGTCGCCGAGGTCGAGCGGGTGCAGCACGTCGCGGACGAGGGTCTCGGGGGAGTACCGGGCGATCCGCTTCGCGACGGTGGAGAGCACGAGCTCGTTGAGGTCGGCGACGACGATGGACGGCCGGGGCGTCGGGAAGGCGCAGCGGTCGAGGAAGTAGCCGCTGCCGGGCCCGAGGTCGAGGTGCCGGTCGCGCACGTTGCGGTCGTAGTGGTTCAGCATGACCCGCCGGGAGCAGCGCCACGCGACGGGGCACACGATGCCGAGCGCGATCGGGTCGTAGATGGCGAGGACGGGTCGGGTGTACATCTCGGCGTCGCCGCTGAGCGCGGGCTGGGTCATCGCGGGTCCTTCCTTGGCGTCTTAGGCGAAGTTGGCGAGCAGGTCGGTGGCGGCGACGCTGCCGGCCGCCGCCGCGAAGTACTTCTCGGTGAGCTCGGGCGCCGCCTGGACGGTCCGGAGCAGCGCGAGCCGCTCGGGTTCGACGGCGAGGCGGGCGACGGCGAGGGTCGAGCGGTAGTTGGCGAGGAGGATCCCGTCGCGCTGGTCGGCGAAGCGGCGGGCGGCGGCGTCCGGGTCGTCCGGGGCTTCGGGCCCGGCGAGCAGTTCGGCCTGGAGGAACGCGTCGGTGATGCCGCGCGCGGTGAGGGAGTCCTTGTGGTGTCCGGCGTCGCCGACGAGGACCCAGCCGGGCCCGGTGGCGGTGCGCAGGAAGTTGCGCTGGTCGCCGGTGCCGTAGAGCTGGGCGGCCCGGGACGCGCCGCGTAGCCGCTCGTGCAGGGACGGCGCGGTCAGCCGGATGTTCTCGGTGTAGGCGGTCTCGGCGTCGGCCCTGATCCGTTCGAACTCGGCCTGCCGGAAATAGGCGGCGACGAGCGTCTGGCCGTCGTTGGTGGGGATCGCCCCGATCCAGTGCCCTTCCCGCTGGTACTGCTCGAAGCCCGTCTCGACGCCGTCCCAGTAGCTGTAGTAGGCGCAGCTGAGCTTCGGGTGCTCCTGGTACTCGGCGGCCCCGACGAGCCGCGCGACGGTCGAGCGCATCCCGTCGGCGCCGACGACGAGCCGGGACCGCGCCTCCTCGACCGCCCCGCGCGGTGTCCGGTAGCGGACGCCGGTGACGCGTCCGTCGTCCTCCAGCAGGCCGAGCACGGTGCAGCGGTGCCGCACGTCGGCGCCCGCCTTGGCGGCTGCTTCGGCCAGGAGGGCGTCCAGGACCGTCCGGCGCGGGGCGTAGGCGACGCCCGGGATGGGGCCTTCGAGCCGGATGTCGGCGACCTCGTAGCTCTGCCGGGTCAGCGCGGGCGCGCCGGTGCCCGCGACGTCGTCCAGGACGCCCCAGGCGCCCAGCCGCTCGGTGCCCGGCGGATGGATGTAGAGCGTCGAGAGCTTGTCGGCGCCGGGCCTCGCCCGGTCGAGGACGAGCACTTTCCGGCCGGAAGCGGCAAGCAGGAGGGCGGTGCCCGCTCCCGCGCACCGGGCGCCCACCACGATCACGTCGTACATGACCGAGACCTTCAGGGCCCGCAGTTAGCGCGGGGTTACGCCCCGGCGTAACCCCCGGATGACCTCGCGGACCTACGTTCCCGGCGGGTCGGCAGGGCGCCGCCCCTTCGAACGAGGTGGCCGATGTCAGAAGTGAAAGTGGAGCGCATCGCCAGGCTCTCGCCCGAACGTCAGGCGCTGCTGGCGCGGCTGCGCAGGGACGGCAGGCGCGTCGCGCGCAGGGCGGACGGCGGCCCGCAGCCGCTGTCGCACGCCCAGCGCAGGCTGTGGTTCGTCAACGAGATGGGCGAGGGCGGGACGGCGTTCAGCGCGCCCGTCACCTACCGGGTGCGCGGCCGGATCGACGCCGACGTGCTGGACCGCGCGCTGCGGTTCCTCATCGGGCGGCATCCGTCGCTGCGCACCGTGTTCCCCGAGCACGACGGCGAGCCCGTCCAGGTGACGGGGGAGGTGCCAGAGCAGGCCGTCCGCCGGGTGCGGCTCGGCCATCTGCCGCCCGAGGCGCGGGAGGCGGCCGCGTGGGCGGAGCTGCGGGCGGAGGTGGCCACCCCGTTCGACCTCGGGCAGGGGCCGCCGCTGCGCACGGTCCTGGTGACGCTGGCGGACGACGACCACTTCCTCCTCCTGAACATCCACCACATCACGTCGGACCAGTGGTCGATGGGGATCCTGGCGCGTGAGCTGGAGGCGGTCTACACGGCGTTGGGCGAGGGCCGCGCGCCGGAGCTGCCGCCGCTGCCCATCGACTACGCCGACTACGCCCTCTGGCAGCGCGACCGCCTCACCGGCGCGGCCGAGCGGGAGCTGCTGGCCTACTGGGAGCGGCGCCTGGACGGCATGGTCGAGCTGGACCTGCCCGCCGACCGGCAGCGGCCGCCCGTCCCGTCCTACCGGGGCGCCGAGGACGTGGTGTGGCTGCCGCCGGAGCTGGTGACGGGCCTGCGCCGGGTCGCCGCCGAGACGAAGGCGTCGCCGTTCCTGGTGCTGCTCGCTGCTTTCGCGGCGCTGCTGTCGCGGTACACGGGTGAGGACGACATCGCGGTCGGCACGACGGCGGCGGGCCGGGACGCGCCCGAGGCGGACGGGCTGATCGGCTTCTTCGTGAACACGCTGGTGCTGCGCACGGACACCGGCGGCGATCCGACGTTTCGTGAGCTGGTCGGCCGGGTAGGCAAGGGGGTGCTTGCCGATCAGGCGCACGCCGAGCTGCCGTTCGACAGGCTGGTGGAACACCTGCGGCCGAGCCGCGATCCGGGCCGCCCCCCGCTCGCGTCGATCCTGTTCCAGCAGGACAACACGCCCGCCGCCGCGCTCTCCCTGCCGGGCCTGGATGTCGCGCTCGTCGACGACTTCGACACCGGCACCGCCAAGTACGACTTGCTCGCGAGCGTCCGGGTGCGGGACGAGGGCGTCAGGCTGCACGTCCAGTACAGCCTCGACCTGTTCGAGCCCGCGACGATCCGGCGCTTCCTCACCGCGTTCGAGGCGCTCGCCGAGGCGGCGGTCGCCGACCCGGACACGCCGGTGCGGGCGCTGCCCGTGCTGCCGCCGGACGAGGCCGCGCTGATCCTCGACCACTGGAACGACACAGCCGTCGAGTTCCCCGATGTGTGCCTGCACGAGCTGTTTGACCGGCAGCCGCGGGACGCCGTCGCGCTCGTCGCGGGCGGGGAGCGGTTCACGTTCGGGGAGCTGGACGAGCGGTCCGACCGGCTGGCCGCGCATCTGGGGGCCGCGCCCGGCACGCTGGTCGCGCTGACGCTGCCGCCGGGCCCGGACTACCTGGTCGCGGTCCTCGCGGTGCTCAAGTCGGGTGCGGCTTTTGTGCCGATCGACCCGGCTTATCCGGAGTCGCGGATCGAGTACATCCTGGCCGACTCGGGGGTCGCCGTTGTGGTGACGGCCGAGGACGTCGCGGCGTCGGCCTCGGTGCCGCCCTCGCGGCCGTCCGTCGCGGTGAGCCCTGAGGACCGCTGCTACGTCATCTACACCTCCGGCTCCACGGGCGCGCCGAAGGGTGTGGTGCTGCGGCACCGGGGCGTGGTGAACAACCTGTTCGACCTGAACGTCGGCTTCGGCGTCGGGCCCGGCGACAGTGTGCTCGCGCTTTCGTCGCCCAGCTTCGACATGTCCGTCTACGAGTTCCTCGGTGTGCCGGGGGCGGGCGGCACCGTGGTGCTGCCGGAGCCGGAGCTGGCCAGGGACCCCGCGCACTGGGCCGAACTCGTCACCGAGCACGGGATCACCGTGTGGAACTCCGCGCCCGCGCTGCTCAAACTGTTCCTCGACCAGGTGGAGGGCGCGGTGGAGGACCCGCCCGCCTCGCTCCGGCTGGCGATCCTCGGCGGCGACTGGGTGCCGGTGACGCTGCCCGACCGGCTCCGCGCCCTCGCCCCCGGCCTGGAGTTTGTGGTGCTCGGCGGGGCTACCGAGGCGTCGATTCATTCGATCGTCTACCCGGTGGGCGAGGTCGATCCGGCTTGGGCGTCCATTCCCTACGGGCGTCCGATGGCCAACCAGACCGCTTACATCCTGGACGCGCACGGCGAGCCCGTACCCGTCGGGGTGCCCGGCGAGCTGCACCTGGGAGGGATCGGCGTCGGGCTCGGCTACCTCGGACGGCCCGAGCTGACCGCCGAGAAGTTCGTGAAGTGGCGCGGGAAGCGCCTCTACCGGACGGGCGACCGGGCCCGCTGGCGCCCCGACGGGGTCATCGAGCTGCTCGGCCGGATCGACTTTATGGTCAAGGTGAACGGCGTCCGGATCGAGCCGGGAGAGGTCGAGGCCGTCCTACGGTCGCATCCGGCCGTCGCGGAGGCCGTCGTCGTGGCCAAGAACGACGCGGCGGGGGACAGGCAGCTCGTCGGCTATCTCGTCGCGGACTCGGCCGTCGATCCCGAGGAGGTGCGGGCGCACGCGCGCGGCGTGCTGCCGCAGGGCATGGTGCCGTCCCGGCTCGTCGTGCTGGACGCGCTGCCGCTCAGCCCGAACGGCAAGGTGGACCGCAGGGCGCTCACCGACCGGGTGGACGACCGGGCGCGCGCCGTGCACAGCCCCCCGGACGGCCCCACCGAGACGCGGGTGGCCCGCGCCTGGGGCAGCGTCCTCGGCCTTGAGGTGATCGACCGGAACGGCGACTTCTTCGCGCTCGGCGGCGACTCGTTCAAGGCCGTCAGGGCGGCCCGGCTGCTGGACGACGGGCTCTCGGTCGTGTCGATCTTCAAGCATCCGACCGTCGCCGCGCTGGCCGCCCACCTGGACGAGGGCGGAGCGCGCGATGACCGCTTCCTACACCTGCTCTCTCCGACCGCCGACGCGCCGCTCACCCTGGTGTGCGTCCCTTACGGCGGAGGCAACGCCGTCGCCTACCAGCCGCTCGCCGACGCGCTGGGCACGTCCGCCGCGTTGTGGGCGGTGGACCTGCCGGGCCACGACCTCTCCGACGCCCGGCCGCTCGCCGGGATCGAGGAGGCCATGCCCGCCTGCGCCGCCGAGGTCAGGGAGCGGATCACCGGGCCCGTCGCGCTCTACGGCCAGTGCGCGGGCACCGCGGCGACCCTGCTGCTCGGCCGGGCGCTGGAGGACCTCGGGGTCGAGGTCACCGCGACGTTCATGGGCGCGGCGATCCCCGACCCCGACCCGGAGGCGGCCTGGAGGCTGCTGACCGAAAGCGACCAGGACGACCTGCACGCCCACATGCGCCGGCTCGGCGGCTTCGACGGCGCGCTCGCCGACGACGACGTCACCGCGATCCTCCGGGTCGTCAGGCACGACCTCACCGAGATGGTCGCGCTCTACCGCAAGGAGGCCGGGACGCCGCCCGTGACGCTCACAGGGCCCGTCCACTGCCTTGTCGGCGACGACGACCCGGCGACCGAGGGCTACCCGGAGAGGTACGCCGACTGGGGCCGGTACGGGGCGGGCGCCAGCCTCTCGGTGATCGCCGGGGGCGGCCACTACTTCTGCAAGCACCGGCCGGGCGAGGTCGCCGAGGTCGTCACCCGGCTGTTGGGGGGAGCACGATGAAACAGGCGTTGGCGCGGTGGCAGAGCATGTCGCCGCAGGAGCGGGCGGCGCTCCAGGCGGCGGCGGGCGCGGGCGTCGATCCCGGCCCGGTGCCCGGCGGCGGCTCGGGTGAGGCGTCGGCGACGCAGGGGCAGATCTGGTTCCTTGACAGGCTTTCGGATGATGCCGCTTACGTCGTTCCGTTCGCGTTCCGGCTGCGGGGGCCGCTTGACGTCGCGGCCTTGGACGCGGCGTTGGCGGCCGTCGTTGAGCGGCATGAGGTGCTGCGGTCCCGGCTCGTGCACGGTGACGGCGGGCTGCGGCAGGAGCCGGGGCCCGGCCCCGGACCGCTGGTAGCCGAAGACGTGGCTGACGAGGAGGAAGCCTGGCGCCGGGCCCGCGCGCTCGCCGCCGAGCGGTTCGACCTGGCGTCCGGGCCCGTGGTGCGGACCCGGCTGCTCCGGCTCGCCCCTGACGACAGCGTGCTCGTGTGGATCGCCCACCACGCCGTCGCGGACGGCTGGTCGGCCGGGATCCTCCTGGCCGAACTCGCCGCGCTCTCCTCGGGACGGGCCCTGGAGCCGCTCCAGCTCCAGTACGCGGACTTCGGGGCCTGGCAGCGGACCCGGCCCACCGACAAGGCCCTCGCGTTCTGGAGGGAGCACCTGGGGGACGCGCCGCCCGCCGCCGTCCCGTCCCGGCGGGCCCGTCCGGCGACGCAGAGCTTCCGTGGCGACTGCGTGGAGTTCGCCGTCCCGGCCGGGCTCGCCGAGTTCGCGGCGGCGCGCGGCACCACGCCCTTTGTGGTGCTGCTGGCCGCGCTGCACGTGCTCGTCGCCCGGTACGGCGGCGAGGACGACGCGGTGCTCGGCATGAGCCTGTCGGGCCGGACGAGGCCGGAGGCGGAACCGCTCATCGGCCCGCTCGCCACGACGCTGCCGCTGCGCATCGACGGCTCGGGCGACCCGACCGTCGCGGAGCTGCTCGCCGCCGTCTCGGCCCGGGTGCTGGACGGGCTCGCGCACCAGGAGATCCCGTTCGGCGAGCTGGTGCGCGGGCTCGGCAGGTCCCGCGATCCGGGCCGCAACCCGCTCTACCAGGTGCTCTTTGTGATGGGCGGGCTCGGCGACCCGCCGCGCGAGCTCGCGCCAGGGCTCGCGGTGGAGGTGCGCGGCCTGCCCAACGGCACGGCCCGGCTCGACCTCCAGCTGAACGTGGACGCGACACCGGGCGGGTTCGAGGCACGGCTCGACTACGCGACCGAGCTGTTCGACAGGGCCTTCGCCGAAAGGCTCGTCGCGGGCTACACCGCGCTGCTGCGCGGCTTCCTGGCCGATCCGGACGCGCCCGTCAGCGCGCTCAGCCTCCTCGGGCCGGACGAACGCGACGCCGTCCTCACCCGCTGGACGGACCTTCCCGATATCCCCGCGCCTGACGGGTTCCTTCCGCTGTTCGCCGCGAGCGTCGCCTCCTGGCCCGGCCGGATCGCGCTCTCAGACGACGACGGCGGCGACCTCACCTATCGGGAGCTGGACGAGCGATCGGACGCCGTCGCAAGGGCGATCCTGGCGCGGCACGCCGGGGGCGGTGTCGTCGCCGTCGCGGCCCCGCACACCGCCGACCAGCTCGCCGGGCTCCTCGGGGTGCTCAAGGCCGGGTCGGTCTACCTGCCGCTCGACCCCGAGCTCCCAGGCGAACGCCGTGACTTCGTGCTCGCCGACAGCGGCGCGGAACTCGTGCTGCACGCCGGCGCCCTGCCCGGCGGGCTGCGCTTCGCCGACCTCGCCGACCTCGGTGATCCCGAAGCACCACTGCCCCCTACGCCCGGCCCGCATGATCCGGCCTATCTGATGTACACCTCGGGCTCCACCGGACGTCCCAAGGGCGTGCTCGTCAGGCACGGCGCGCTCGGCAACTTCCTCGCCGCGATGTCCGGCCTGCTCCGCCCGGACGACGCGGTGCCCGCCCTCACCAGCCCGACCTTCGACATCTCCCTGGACGAGCTGCTGCTACCGCTCGTCGTGGGCGCCAGAACCGTCGTGGTGCCCAGGGCCGTCGCACGGGACGGGGCCGCGCTGCTCCGGCTCGTCGAGAAGGAGGGCGTCACCGTGCTGCACGGCACGCCCGCGACGTTCCGGCTCCTCGTGGACGCCGGATGGGACGGGGGCGGCGTCCGGGCGGCGCTGTGCGGCGGCGAGGCGCTGCCCGCGCGGCTGGCGGCCGAACTGACGGCCAGGGCCGGGGAGGTGTGGAACCTGTTCGGCCCGACCGAGGCGACGGTGTGGGCGCTCACCGCGAGGGTGGACGGCTCCGGCGCACCGCCTATCGGCACACCCCTGCCCAACATGACGGCGCTCGCCCTGGACGCCGCCCTACGCCCGGTGCCTCCGGACGCGTTGGGCGAGCTCTACCTGGCGGGCGCAGGGCTCGCCGACGGCTACCACGGCCGTCCCGAGCTGACGGCCGAACGCTTCATCACCGGCCCCGGCGGGCTCCGCCTGTACCGGACGGGCGACCTCGTCAGGTACGACGACCAGGGCGTGTTCTGGTACCACGGCCGGGTAGACGACCAGGTCAAACTGCGCGGCTTCCGGATCGAACTGGGCGAGATCGAGGCGACCCTGCTGCGCCACCCTGACGTCGTGGAGTGCGCCGTCGTCGTCCACGAGCGGAACGAGGACGACCGCAGGCTCGTCGCCTACTTCCGGGGCGCGGCCGACCCCCGGGACCTCACCGTGGCCCTACGCGCCGCGCTGCCCCCGCACATGGTGCCCGCGCTGCTCGTCGCGGTGGACGCGCTGCCACGTACCACCGCGGGCAAAACGGACCGGCGGGCGCTCGCCGCGCGGGCGCTGCCCGACGTCGCGGACGGCGCCGACCACACGCCGCCGCGCACTCCGGTCGAGAAGTGGCTGGCCGCGCAGTGGGCGGACCTGCTGGGCCGTGGCCCGATCGGCGCGCACGACGACTTCTTCGCGCTCGGCGGCCACTCGCTGCTGGCCGTCCGGGTGCTCGGGCAGATCGCCGACCTCTACGGCGTCGAGCTGTCCCTTGAGGTCTTCTTCGCGCGGCCTACCGTCGCCGCGCTCGCCGCCCGCGTCGCCGCCGCCGAGCCCGCCGCCGCCGACGACCTCCTCGCCCGCGTCGAGGAGCTGACCGACGAGGAAGTCGCCCGCCTGCTGGGCGGAGAGGAGACACCATGACGGAGCTGCGGACCACACCCGGCGTCCCCGACACCGGCCGCCCGGCCGTGGTCAGCCGGACCGAGACCCTCACCCACGCCGAACTCGACGCGCGGGTGGACAAGCTCGCCCACGACCTCGCAAGGCGGATCACCCCGGGGCAGTGGATAGCCGTCGACGGTACGCCGAGCGTGGCGGCCGTCGTCGCGACGCTCGCGGTGCTGCGGCTCGGCGCGATCCCGGTGCCGCGCGACCTCGACCGCGTCGCCGAGTTCACGCCCCTGCCCGAGGAGGCGGCGGCCGGAGAAGGCTGGGACGACCTCGCCGCCCGGATCCCGCCGGACGCGCGCGGCGCGTGGGCGGCCCGCTCCGCGCCGCCCGCCTGGACCGCCTTCCTGACGGCGGGCGCCGAGCTGCACGTCGCCGACTCCGCCGCGCTCGCCACGCCCGCCCGGCTGCGCGACTGGCTGCTCGGCAGGCGGATCACGCACGCCGTCGTGGACGGCCCCCTGGACGGCGTGCACTGGCCCGCGCACGTCACCGCGCCCGAGCTGATCGTGCCGCGCACCGAGGACCCCGACCGGTTCGAGCCGTTCCCGCTCACCGACACCCAGCAGGCGTACTGGATCGGCCGTGGCGACGCGGTGGAGCTGGGTGGCGTCGGCTGTCACGGCTACTGGGAGTGGGAGGGCGACGGGCTTGACGTCCCAAGGTTCACCGCCGCCTGGCGTGACGTCGTGGACAGGCACGACGCGCTCCGTACCGTCATCCTCCCGGACGGCACCCAACGCGTTCTGAAGGATCCGCCCGCATACGAGATCCCTGTCTTGGATCTGCGGGAATTGCCCGATGAGGAGGCCGCCGCCCGTGCGGAGGCGCTGCGGGAGGAGCTGGCGCACCGGATCATCCCGGCCGACCGGTTCCCGCTGTGGGACGTCCGCGTCACCCTGCTCCCGCACGGCAGGGTCAGGCTGCACCTCGGCCTCGACCTGCTGATCATCGACGCGTGGAGCTACTTCCAGATCCTCGTGCCCGACCTCGTCGCCAGGTACGCCGACCCCGGACGGGAGCTGCCGCCGCTCAGCCTGCGCTTCCGCACCTACGCGCTGGAGATGGAGGAGTGGCGGCGGACCTCGGCGGAGTACGCTGCGGCCCGCGCCTACTGGCTCGACCGGATCGACGACCTTCCGCCCGCCCCGCAACTGCCCAGGGCGGCCGGGCCGCTTCCGGAGCAGCCCCGGTTCACCCGCCGCGAGTTCACGCAGCCGCCCGACCGCTGGTCGGTGTTCAAGGCGCGCGCCGCCGCGCTGTCGGTGACGCCGTCCGGGCTGCTGCTCGCCGCTTTCGCCGAGGTGCTGCGGACGTGGAGCGCCGACGAGGCGCTGACGATCAACGTGCCGCTGTTCGACAGGGCGCCGGTGCACCCCGACGTCGAGCGGGTGATCGGCGACTTCACCACAACGTCGCTGCTCGCCGTCACCGAGACCGGCGGCGCCTTCGCCGACCGGGCCAGGGCGGTGCAGCGGCGGCTGTGGGCCGACCTGGAGCACCGGCACTTCAGCGGCGTCCAGGTGATGCGTGAGCTCGCGACCCGGCAGGGCGTCGCGTCGCGCGCCGCGTTCCCGATCGTCGCGACGATCCTGCTGGGCCAGCCGCCTAGGCACTTCCACACGGCGCTCGGCGAGGCCATCCACACCAGCACCCAGACGCCGCAGGTGACGCTCGACATGCAGGTCGCCGAGGTGGACGGGGCGCTGCGGCTGTCGTGGGACTCGGTGGACGAGGTGTTCCCGCCCGGCCTGCTCGCCGACATGTTCGGCGCCTTCACCGGGCTCCTCGACCTTCTGGTGGACGACGGGTCGGCACTGGCTCGGGAGGTTTTTGATCTTGTGCCTTCGGCGCAGGTGGCGCTCGTGCGTGAGGTGAACTCGACGGCGGGCCCGCATCCTGACTGGCTGCTGCACGCGCCCGTCGCCGCGTATGCCGCCGCTCAGCCTGACGCCGTCGCGGTGGTCAGCGGGGACGTCAGGCTCTCCTACGCGGAGCTGGACGGGCGCGTCAACCGGGTCGGGCGGGTGCTGCGGGAGACGGGCGCCGAACCGGGGCGGCTCGTGGCGGTCGTCATGCGCAAGGGCTGGGAGCAGATCGTCGCCGCGCACGGGGTGCTCGCGTCCGGCGCCGCCTACCTGCCGATCGACCCGGCGGTGCCCGCCGAGCGGCTGCGGCACCTGCTGGCGGACGGGGAGGTGTCGGTCGTGCTTACGCAGTCCGTCCTGTACGACGGGCTCGCCTGGCCGCCCGGCGTGCGGGTGCTGTGCGTGGACGTGGACTTCGAGGACGTTGACCCGTCGCCGCTTACGCCTGTGCAGGGCCCGTCCGACCTTGCGTACGTCATCTACACGTCCGGCTCCACCGGTGTGCCCAAAGGCGTGATGGTGGAGCACCGGGGGGCGGCCAACACGATCGCCGACGTGAACGCCAGGTTCGGCATCGGGCCTGGCGACTCCTGCCTCGCCGTCTCCGACCTGCACTTCGACCTGTCCGTCTACGACGTGTTCGGCATGATCGCGGCGGGCGGCACCGTCGTCGTCCCGGAGCACTCCGCCAACCCCGACCCCGAGCGCTGGGCCGAGCTGCTGACGGCCGAGCGCGTGACGTTCTGGAACTCCGTCCCGGCGCTGCTCGAACTCCTCGTCGGCCAGCTGGAGGGCACCCCGGACGGGCTGCCCGCGCTGCGCACGGTGATCCTCGCGGGCGACTGGATCCCGGTGGACCTGCCCGGACGCCTGCGCGCGCTGGCCCCCGACGTCAGGGTGATCGCCTCAGGCGGCCCCACCGAGACCTGCGTCTGGTCCGTCATCAACCCTCTCGACGCCCCGGTCGACCCGTCCCTACCGAGCATCCCCTACGGCCGCCCCATGACGAACCAGCGCTACCACGTCGTGGACTCGCGCGGCCGAACCCGCCCCGTCTGGGTCCCCGGCGAGATGCACGTGGCCAGCGAGGTCGGCCTCGCCCGAGGCTACTGGCGCGACCCCGAACGAACCGCCGCGAAGTTCGTCCCCCTCCCCGGCCTCGAACCCCGCGCCTACGCCACCGGCGACCTGGGCCGCCTCCTCCCCGACGGCTCCCTCGAAATCCTCGGCCGAACCGACTTCCAGGTGAAGCTCCAGGGCCACCGCATCGAACTGGGCGAAATCGAGTCCGCCCTCACCACCCACCCCTCGGTCGCCCGAGCCGTCGTTCTCGCTGCCGGTCAGCGCCTCATCGCCTTCGTCACCGGCGAGAACCCCGACCCCGAGGCGCTGCGCACCCACCTGTCCGACCACCTACCCGCCCACATGATCCCGGCGACCATCGGTGTGCTCGACGCGCTGCCGTTGACCCGCAACGGCAAGGTGGACCGTCTCGCCCTCGCCGACCTGGCCGCCGCCGCCGGGCCCGCGCGGGACCCGGGCGGGCCGCCCCAGGGGCCGGTCGAGGAGGTCGTCGCGCTGCTGTGGGGCGAGTTCCTCGGGATCGACGGGATCGGCAGGACCGACCACTTCTTCGGGCTCGGCGGGAACTCGCTCGTCGCGACCCGCACCGTCACCCGGCTGCGCGAGCTGTTCGGCGTTGAACTCCCGCTCCGTGTGGTGTTCGCGCGGCCGACCGTCGCGGACGTCGCCGCCGCGCTGGTCGCCGACCCCGCCGACGCGGCCCGCGTGCACGCGATGTGCGAGGTCCTGCGTGGTCTGGAGGACTGACCGGGCACCGCCAAGGGGCCGACGGATGCGCCGTCGGCCCCTTTGTCGTGCTTGTGGTGGCTTGGGAAAAGGGAACGGCCCGGCGGACCGGGCCGTTTTTTTGGGGTGGGTTTAAAGATCGCGGAGGTGGGTGAGGAAGGAGGTGGCGAGAGTTTGGGCCTGGGGTGGGTTGTTGTTGGTGGTGAGGTGGAGGCGGAGATGGTCGGGGTCCAGGACGGCGCGGATGTCCAGGGTGGCGTAGGGGCTGGTGGAGATGACGGCGGAGGGGGCGGTCGGGGCGTCGGCGGGGGTGGTCTGGAGGGTGAGGAGGAGGGTTTCGGGGCCGCCTCGGAAGAGCTCGGTGATGTGGGCGAAGTTGCCGGTGACGTCGGCCAGGTGCGGGGGGCGGGAGGAGCGGCGCAGCAGGATCGTGGCGCGGGGGGCGGCCGTGTGCAGGGCGGCGGCCAGGTGTTCGGGGAGGCGGGGGCCTGCGGCGGCGCGTAGGCGGGTGAACGAGGGGAGGTCGAGGTCGGCGGTCAGGTGGGTGAGGCCGTTGTAGTGGCCGGGTTCCGGGCCGCGCGAGGTGCGCGGTGAGGGCTCGGGACGGGAGGAGGCGACGTGCTCGCGGAAGGTGAACGACGGTGGGGGCCTCAGCGTGTCGGGGTCCTCGTAGTAGGCGGCAAGATCGGGGAGGACGACGTGATGCATGCTTTCGGGATCGATGACGAGGGGCTGGACGGCGAGCTGGACGTGCGCGCCGCCGTCCGGGAGAAGGCTGAGGGTGAACCGGTGCGGCCGGGCGCCGGAGCGGGAGGCCGCCCGGATCGCGGCGAGCTCACGGGCGGCGGCCTCGGCGTCCGCGTCCCGCAGGTCGCGGAGGGTGAAGTGGGCGCCCTCCGGCGCGACGGCCTGGGTGCCGTCCGGGTGGACGGCGGTGCGCAGCGCGTCGTGCCGGGCCACGACAGCCCGCCAGGCGGCGGCGAGGCGGTGCTCGTCCACCCAGTCGAGCGGCCACTCGTAGACGTCGCGCGCCGGCTGCTGGAAGCCGCTCGCCGCCCACATCTCGCGCTGCGCGGCGGTCAGCGGGAACGGGGCGTGCCGGAGCGCCGGGTCACCGGACGGCCGGGCCGGGTCGGCGGCCAGGAGCGCGGCGAGCCCGGCGACGGTCGGCCTGGCGAACAGGTCGGGCATGCCGATCTCGCCGGGGAACCGGGCGCGGACGGCGGCGAGCAGCCGGGTCGCGCGCAGCGAGTCGCCGCCGAGGTGGTGGAAGTCGTCGTCCAGGCCGACGCCCTCGACCTCCAGGACGTCCTCCCAGATCCGCACGAGCGCACGTTCCGAGGGCGTCTGCGGCGCGCGATAAGGCACCTCGAGTTCTGGCCGTCCGGCCGACGGCGCGGGCAGCGCCGCCCTGTCGATCTTGCCGTTGGCGGTGGTGGGCAGCGCCAGCACCACGTAGGCGGCGGGCAGCATGTAGGGCGGCAGCACCCGGGCGAGCGCCGCGCGCAGGTCGGGCACCCGGGCGGGCCGGGCGGGGTCGGGCTCCACGTAGGCGACGAGCCGTGGTTCGCCCTCGCGGTCCTCGCGCGCGAGCACCGCGCACTGCCGGACCCCGTCCTGCCCGGCCAGCACGCTCTCGATCTCGCCGAGGTGCACCCGGTAGCCGCGGATCTTGGTCTCGCTGTCGGCCCGCCCGACGACCTCGATCAGCCCCTCGGGGGTGTGCCGGGCCAGGTCGCCCGTCCGGTAGAGCACGGGGTACGGGTCGTCCGGCAGCGGGTTCGGCAGGAAGCGCGCGGCGTTCTCGTCGGGCCGGTTCAGGTAGCCGAGCGAGAGGCTCCGGCCGGAGACGTGCAGCTCGCCGATCTCGCCGGGCGGCACCGGCCGCAGCTCGTCGTCCAGGATGTAGGTGCGCACGTTCGGGACGGGCCCGCCGATCGGGGGGCGGCGGCGCGCCCGCTCCGCGTCGGAGAGCCCGGCCGCCGTCGCGGTCAGGTCGCAGGTGGCCACGACGTTGGCCTCGGACGACCCGTACACGTTGAGCACGGTGAACGGAAGCCGGGCGGGCGGCCACGAACGCACCCGCTCGCCCGCTATCCGCATCGAACGGAGCGCCGTGCCTTCGGGCCACTCCAGCGTCCACAGGCGCTCGGCCATGGCCGTCATCTGGAGGGTGTGCGTGACGCGCTCGGCCACCAGCCAGTCCCGCAGCAGCTCGGGGGAGGCGGCCGTCTCCTCGTCCGGGATGACGACGCAGCCGCCCGCCGCGAGCACGGGGAAGAAGTCGACCTCGACCAGGCCCGCGCCGGGCGAGCACAGCCAGGTGCCGCGCGCGTCGGGGCCGATGCCGCACTGGGCGCGCAGCGCGTGCACCGTGTTGCGGAACGGCCCGTGCCGCAGCGCGACCGCCTTCGGCTTCCCGGTCGAGCCGGACGTGTAGGCGATGTGGCTGACGGACTCGTCGGTGATCTCCCCGCGCGGGTCGACCGGGGCGCGGCCGCGCCACCCGGCGTCGGGCTCGGCCGGGACGAGCGGGACGCCGTCCGGCAGGAGGGGGGCGAGGCCGGAGGTGGTCACGACGGCCGTCGCCGCCGAGTCCGCGACCATAAAGGCGAGCCGCTCGGCCGGGTAGCGCGGGTCGAGGAGCACCACGGCGGCGCCCGCCTTGAACACCGCGAGTTGGGCGACGACGCTGGCCGCGCTCCGCTCCAGCAGCACCCCCACCTTCGCGCCGGGCCCGGCGCCCAGCCCGGCCAGGTGCGCGGCGAGCCGGTCGGCGTCGGCGTCCAGCGCGCCGAAGGTCGTCGGGACGCCCTGGTCCAGCACGGCGACGGCGTCCGGGCGCTCCCGCGCGATCCGCCCGATCAGCTCGTGCGCGTGCCCGTCCGGGACGGGCAGGTCCGCGAAGGCCACGGCGGCGCGGCCGGGCGGGGCGGCGGCCCGCGCGTCGGCGGCCCGCGCCACGAAGTTCTTGATCATCAGGTATCCGTTCTCGGTGCCGATACTCTCCGGGTGGAACTGGACCGACTCGACCGGCAGCGCACGGTGCCGCAGGCCCATCACATAGCCGTCGTCGCGCGACCTCGCGGTGATCTGGAGCTCGGCCGGGACGGTCTTGTCGGGGACGATGAGCGAGTGGTAGCGGGTCGCGCGGAAATCGGCGTCGAGCCCGGCGAGCAGGCCCGTGCCGTCGTGGCTGATCCGGCTGGACTTGCCGTGCACGAGGTGCGTGGCGGGCACGACCTCGCCGCCGAACGCGAGGCCGACGGCCTGGTGGCCGAGGCAGACGCCGAGGACGGGGAGCCGTCCGGCGAACTCCCGGATCAGTGGCACGTACCCCGCCTCCGCCGGATGGCCCGGGCCGGGCCCGAGCAGCAGCGCGTCCGGCCGCAGCGACCCTACGAGGCCCGGCTCCGCCACGTCGCTGCGCACCACGACGGGTTCCGCCCCGGCCGAGGACAGGTAGTGGCACAGCGTGTGCACAAAACTGTCGAAGGCGTCGACGACGACGACCCGCATCACGGCTCCACCCCCGTGACGGCCCAGTGCGCGGCGCCCGCCTTGGCCAGCGTCTCCGCCCACTCACGGGCCGGGTCGGAGTCGGCGACGATCCCGGCCGCCGCGCGGGTCCGGTACACGCCGTCGCGGTACACCAGGGCCCGGATGCACAGCGCCAGGTTGAGGTACCCGCCGAACCCGACGAGCCCGAGCGCCCCCGCGTACATGCCGCGTCGGCTCTCCTCGACCTCCTCGATGATCTCCATCGCGCGGATCTTCGGCGCGCCCGTCATGGTGCCCGCGGGAAAGAGGGCCGCGATGACGTCATAGGAGTCGGCTTCAGGGCGGACGTCGCCGACGACCGTCGAGACCAGGTGCAGGACCTTCCCGAACCGTTCGACCGCGAGCAGTTCGGGCACGTCGAGCGTGTCGGTGACGCAGATCCGGCTGATGTCGTTGCGGCACAGGTCCACGAGCATCACGTGCTCGGCGATCTCCTTCTCGTCGGTGCTGAGCCGGGTGACGGAGGCCGCCATGTCGTCGCCCACGGGCAGTGTCCCGGCGAGCGGCCGCATCGTCGCGCGCCCGTCCACGACCCTGACGAACAGCTCGGGGCTGGCGCCGACCAGGGTGCTCCCGGCCGAGGGGGCGAGGAACATGTACGGCGCCGCCGTCCGCTCCCGCAGCCGCGCGTAGACCGCGACCGGTTCGGCGTCACTCCGGAACGCCGTCTCGTGGCCGACGACCACCTGGTAGATGTCCCCGACCGCGATATGCCCCAGACACTTGGCCACCTTGGCCACATACGCCTCCCGTGGCGTATCACCCTCCCCCTCCACACCGCCCTGCGCGCCGGACCCGGCCGACGGCACGAACCCCGCGCCCGCAAGACTCGCGATCAGCCCGAGCACACCCCCCGCCCACCCCTCCCCACCCTCATCATGGGTGTTGGGTGTGGTGTGGGTGTTGGGCCAGGTGTTGGAGGTGTGGAGTAGGAGGTCGGCTTCGTCGCCGGTGATGGGGATGCGTAGCACGCCTTGGTAGAGCACGAGGTGTACGTCGGGCACGTTGGGATCGCCGTTGATGAGGTAGGGGAGGCGCTCGATGTACCGGGCGGTGTCATAACCGAAGTGCGCGACAAAACCGAAGTCGAACGCGGACGGCCCCGCGTCTACCTCAAAATGTGCCTCCAGCGCCCGTAGCAGCTCCCAGAGAGCGGGCCCCTCCACCGGCGTGAAACGGGCGACGAGCGCCCGAACTTGCCCGCACAGCGGCTCCGCCCCCGCGACGTCCACCCGCCCCGCCGTCACCGAAACGGTCAGCACAGGCCCGAACGCCACAACATGCTGTCCCCGATCCGCCCCCGGCCCCCCGGCCGACTCCAGCAGGCACACCCCCTCCGCCCCGTACCTCCCGACAAGCACCCGATAAGCCGCAAGCGGCTCCGGCACCAACACCCGATACCGCTCCGTCCGCACCCTCACCACCCCACCCCCCGCCCCGCGCCTGCCCTGTACACCGCTTACACCGCTCACGTCGCTCACGCTGTGCGCGTCGCTCACGTCGCTCACGTCGCTCACGCTGCTCGCGCTGTGCGCGCCGCTCACGCTGCTCGCGCTGTGCGCGCCGCTCATGCTGCTCGCGCTGTGCGCGCCGCTCACGTCGCTCACGCTGTGTGCGTCGCTCACGCTGTGCGCGCTGCTCGTGATGGGCATGCCGCTCGTGCCGGTCCCGCCGTGGGTGTCACTCGCGCGTTCGGTGTCACTCGCGCCGTGGGTGTCACGTGTACTGTTCGTGCCGTTTGCGCCGTGTGCGTTGTCTGTGCCGTGTGCGCCGTTCATGCCACTCACGCCGCTTCCGTCCTGGGTGCCGTAGGCGCCGCTCGTGCTGACGCTGCTCGTGCTGACGCCGCTCGTGCCGGTTCCGCCGTGGGTGTCGTTCGCGCCGGGCATGTTGCTTGTGCCGGGTGTGCCGGGTGTGCTGGATGCACCGGGTATGTCGGGTGTGCTAGGTGTGTTGGGTGTGGTGTGGGGGTTGTTTTTGTTGGTCATGAGGTCACCGTTTGGCGGGGGGCGGCGGCTCGGGCGGCTAGGTCGGCGGGGTCGGGGGCTACGCGGGTGTCGAGGACTCGGGCGGCTTTCCAGCTGACGAAGGCGCCGGTGGACGTCACCGGGTCCAGTTCGGGTTCGACCTCCAGGTGGACGGGGGTGGCGGGGCCGACCAGGGTGCGGAGGCGGTCCAGGGTGCCTGGGGTGGGGAGCTTTGTCAGGTCCAGGCGGACTGTGACCTTGGTGGGGCTGATTTCGACCTGGTAGCCGTAGCAGCCTTGGACGTTGTGGAGGATGGCGGCCTCCAGTTCGGTGGGGTGGAGCGTGGCGGCGCCGATCCGGAGGCGGTCGGCGGCCCGGCCGATGACGGTGGCGACGCGGCCGGGTGGGCCCGAGCCGGGGTCGGGGTCGATGCGGACCAGGTCGCCGGTGCGGTAGCGGATCAGGGGTTTGATGCCGTCTCCGAGCATCGTGAGGACGAGTTCGCCTTCGGCGCCCGAGCCGTCCTCGTCCTGGATAAGGGCGCCCGTCGACGGGTCCACGAGTTCGAAGACGTAGTTCGGTTCGGCGAGGCGGAGGCGGCCGTCAGGGGCGCCGGTGGCGATGCACAGGGCCTCCTGCGAGCCGTACAGGATGGGCGCGACGGTCGCGTCCGGCCACAGTGAGGAGACGTTGGCCGCGAACTCCGGCGTGCAGATCTCGCCGAGCACGAGGAACAGCTTGAGCGGCAGCTCCGCAAGCGAGAACCCGTGGTAGCGGGCCGCCTTGGCCAGGCTGAGGCACAGCGCGGGCGCACAGACCACGACCTCGACCCCGAGGTCCCGGATGAGCCGCAGCGCCTTGGCGAACCCGACGCGCGGCGACTCCGGCCAGAGCTTCACGTGGCACAGGTCGAGTTCCTCGGTGACGGCGGTGAACACGTCGCCGAACGCGTACAGCTCGGACGGCCCCATCAGCGCGACGACGGGCCGCCGAGCACCGAACCGGGCCTCGACCTGCCGCCGGAACGCGGCGGCGACCGACCGGTTGCTGGACACGATGTCGGCGTGCCCGCGCGGGCAGGGCGTCGGCGGCCCGGTCGTGCCGGTCGTCTCGTAGAAGATCCGCGCGTCGGACGGCGGCCCGGAGAGGATGCCGTAGCCCGCGTCCCGCAGGTCGGCCTTGGTGGTGAACGGCAGTTCCGCCAGCGGCACCGAGGCGAGGTCGAGCCCGCGCAGCCGCTCCCGGTAGAACGGCGACCCGTCAACCACCCTGGCCAGGACGGCGCGCAGCCGCGTCTCCCGCCAGGCGGCCAACTCGCCGTCGGTGAGCGTACGGGCCTCGTAAGCGGCGTGCAGCGCCGCGTGCGCGTCGAGGAAGCCGGTCATCCCCGCCCCCGCACGGTCTCGAAGGCGATGCCGACGCGCTCGTTGGCGTCCGGCACGGGCAGCGGCTCCCGCCCGGTCAGCCCCCGGTGCTCGGCGAGCAGCTCGATCATGTCGATCATCCGGTCGACCATGCGCTCGACGTTCGTCATGCCCTCCTCGTCGTGCAGCGCCTCGCCCGGGTGCAGCCCGTGGACGGCGGCGGGGAAGCCGCTCCCGACGAGGATCATCCGGTTGAGCAGGAGGTGCGCGGTCAGGTGCGTCCACGACTCGGTGGCGCTGTACCGGCGGGCGATCGCGATGGCGCCGCCGACCTTGTTCGTGAGCGGCCGTTCGAACCGCAGGTGGCAGACCCCGGCGCGTTCGATGAACGTCTGCATCAGGCCGGAGATCGCGAACCCCTGGACGGGCGCGGCGAAGATGACGCCGTCCGCCTCGCGCAGCACCCGCACCGCGGCGGGCAGGTCGTCCTGCATCGCGCAGACCTCGGTGCGGGCGTTGCAGTCGCCGCACGTGCCGGTGCCGAGCATCCGCAGGTCCCGGACGTCGATGACCTCGAAGGCGACGTCGCGGCGCTCGGCCATGGCCCCGACGTGCCGGAGGACGTCGGCTGTGTTGCCGTCCCTGATGGACCCGTTGACGGCGACGATCTTCGGTCGGGCGGGCATGCTGCCTCCTCGGTGTGCCGTGAGCTGGACGTGGCGCACGCTAGGCAGCCCGGGTTGGCGTCGGGTTACGGGTTAGGCCGTTCCGTAACCGGGGCCTAACCACGACCGTCTGCCTTTGGGGGCATGGAACCCCTGATCGAGTTGGCCGGGCCGTCCGACGCCGCGACCGCCCTGGTCTGCCTGCCGTTCGCGGGAGGCGGCACGAGCGCCTTCCACACCTGGCCGGGCGAGCTGCCCGCCGCCGTGTTCGCGGCGCGTCCGCCGGGCCGGGAGAGCCGCCTGTTGGAGCCCGCGCACACCGACGCCGCCTCGGTCGTCGCGGAGCTGCTTCCTGCGGCCGCCGCGTTGGCCGGGCGACGGCCTTACGCCGTGTTCGGGCACAGCATGGGCGCCCTGCTCGGCTACGAGCTCGTCCGGGCGCTGCGTAGGCGCGGCCTGCCTGAGCCGTCGTTCCTGGCGGTGTCCGGCCTGGAGGCGCCGCACCTGGACACGCACCGGGGCGCGCTGCACCGGCTGCCCGACGCCGCGCTCGCCGCCAAGCTGCGCGAGTACGGCGCGACCCCGCCCGAGCTCCTCGACGAACCGGGCCTGCTGGAGTTCTTCCTGCCGTCGATCCGCGCGGACTTCGCCGTCGTCGAGACCTACACGTACGCCGACGGCCCGCCGCTGCGCTGCCCGATCGTGGTGTTCCGCGGTGAGGCGGACCCGGAGGTGGGGGAGAAGGGCTGCCGGGAGTGGTCGCGGCACACCCTAGGGGAGTGCACGCTGACCACGCTGCCCGGCGGCCACTTCTACGGTGACGACGGCGCCAAGCTCCTGCGCGCCGCGCTCGGTTCCCTGCTCAGCGGCGGTCGAGCGCCAGCGTGAACCCGTCGGGCATGAAGAAGCCGGCCTCACGGATGGCCAGCTCGTAGCCCGGCGCGCCCTGGATCCGGTAGCGGCGCAGGATCAGCGCGAGCGCGAGCGTCGCCTCGTGCTGGGCGAACTGGCGGCCGATGCAGGCCCGCGCGCCCGTCCCGAACGGCTTGTAGGAGTGCGGGGCGCGGGCCCGGTTCGCCTCGGGGAGGAACCGGTCGGGGTCGAACGCCTCGGCGTCGCCGCCCCACACCGGGTCGCGGTGCAGCATCGGGACGAGCACGAGCGCCCACGCGCCCTTGCGCATCGGGTGGCCGCCGATCGACGTGTCCTGGAGCGCCTCGCGCATGAAGCCGGGCGTCGGCGGCCACAGCCGCAGCGCCTCGTCCAGGACGCGGCGGACGTAGCGGAGCTTCGCGAGGGTCTCGTACGTGGGCGCTTCGCCGTCGCCGAGTACCTCGTCGACCTCCGCGACGGCCCGCTTCAGCACGTCGGGGTGGGTGGACAGGAAGTAGAGGGCGAACGACAGCATGCCCGCCGAGGTGCCGTATCCGGCTATGAGGAACGTGAGGATCTGGAAGCGGATGTTCTCCGGCGTGAGCTTCTCGCCCTTGGCGTCCGCCGAGTCCAGCATCGCGTGCAGCAGGTCGGCGTGGTCGCCGCCCGACGTGCCACGGGTGGCCACGACCTCGTCCACGAGGTCGTGCATGTACTTGATCTTCCGGTCGTTCTCGGAGGCGCCCGCCTGCTGCGCGTCCGGCGGCATCATCGAGTACTGGAGCGTCTCCATCATCGCGGCGACCAGCGGGTGCAGGCCGTCGCGGGAGAACGAGTCGAAGTCGTAGCCGAACCCGACGCGTCCGATGGTCTCCAGCGCGAGCTTCGTCGCGTCGTCCACGACGTCCACCGGGTCGGCGCCGCACCGGGCGTCCCAATACTCCAGGAGACGGCCCACGGTGGTGAGCATGCCGTCGTGGTAGCGCTCCATCGCCTCACGGCTGAACGCCGGGCCGAGGACGTCGTGGGCGAGCCGCCAGTTCGGCTCGTCGTTGTACGCGGTGAACAGGCCGTCGCCGGTGACCGGCCGGAACGCGTCGATGCCGAACCCGACGTGCTTGGCGAACCGCGCCTCGTCGGACAGTTCGGCCACCAGGTCGGCGCCCGAGACCACCACCATCTCGAAGCCGGCCCCCGCCGTCGCGTAGATCGGGCCCAGCTTCCGCGCCCACGCCATCGCCGCCTGCATCGGCGTGTACTGGGTGACGCCCACCGCGTCCGGCGGCACGGGAACGCCTTCGGGGGGCTGCGGGACGCGGTCGAGCTCGGGCCACAGGTTGCCGGTTTCCGCCATGATCGTCTCCCTGGATCGGGGTCGTAGGACCGACCGGACCCTAGGACGGCCCAGTTGTCCGCCGGTTATGCGCGCTTCATAACCGGTGCCTAACCCTCCGGACCTTTGCTTTGCCGCGGACACCACGACGATCCGGGAGCGCGACATGAGCATCACCGAGGTCGGCGCCGCGTTCACCGCGCTCGCGGCGCGGGAGCTCGCCACCGAGGACCCAGAACTGACCACCCTGCTCGACGCCGAGCTCACCGCCCAGCGCGACACGCTCGCGATGGTCGCCTACGCGAGCCTCGCCGCGCCCTCGGTGCTGGCCTGCGGCGCCGCCGCGCTGGCCAACCTCACCGCGGAGGGCTATCCGGGCAAGCGCTACCACCCCGGCTGCGCCCGGCTCGACGACGTCGAACGGCTCGCCGTCGAGCGCGCCAAGACGGCGTTCGGCGCGCGGTACGCCAACGTGCAGCCGCACTCGTGCTCGTCAGCCAACCTCGCCGTTCTCTTCGCGCTGCTTTCGCCCGGCGACACCCTGCTCGGCATGGACCTCGACAGCGGCGGCCACCTCACCCACGGGTCGCCCGCCTCGGTCACCGGCCGCCACTTCCGCGCGCTCGCCTACCGGCTCGGCCCCGACGGGCTCCTCGACTACGACCACGTCCGGGACCTCGCCAAACGGCACGAACCCAAGGTGATCGTCGCGGGGGCCAGCGCCTACCCGCGCGCGTTCGACTACGTGGTCTTCCGGGAGATCGCCGACGAGGTGGGCGCCTACCTGCTCGCGGACATCTCGCACATCGCAGGCCTCGTGGCCGGGGGCATCCTGCCGAGCCCGATCGACCACGCGCACATCACCACAACGAGCACCTACAAGCAGCTCGGCGGGCCACGCGGCGGGCTCATCCTCAGCGGCGCCGAACACCTGACGGCGGGGCCCGGCGGCGTCCCGCTCGCCCGGCTGCTCGACCGTGCCGTCTTCCCCGCCAGCCAGGGCACCCTCAACCCCGCTGGGGTCGCCGCCAAGGCGCGCGCCCTCGACCTCGTCACCCGGCCGTCGTTCCGCGCCCTCGCCGAACGCATCGCCCTCGACGCCCGCGCCCTCGCCGCCGCCCTCGCCCGGCGCGGCTGGGAACCGCTGACCGGCGGCACCGACACGCACATGGTGATCGTCGACGTCGCCGCGCGCGGCCTCACCGGCGGCGCCGCCGAGACGGCCCTCGAATCCGCCGGAATCCTCGCCAACCGGAACCGGATCGCCGCCGACAGCGGCGTCCCCGGACAGACCAGCGGCCTGCGGTTCGGCACCAACATCCTCGCCCAGCGCGGGCTCAGCCCGTCCGACATGGACGCCTGCGCCGACCTCGCCGACCGGGTGCTCGGCGCGCTGCGCCCGCCGTCCTCCGCCCTGCCCGCCGACGTGCTGCGCGCGGTGCGCCGCGACGTCGCCGACCTGTGCGCCCGCTTCCCGATTCCCGGGTACTCCGGGTGAGAAAGGACAAAACCCCATGACCCAGCTCTCCGCGGACCGCGCGAACGCCTGCCGCGTCTACGACTACCTGATCGGCGGCTCGGCCGACCGCGACGTCGACCAGCCGCTGATCGACCAGCTCCTCGCCGTCGCGCCGACCACCCCCGACGTCGCGAAGGAGAACCGCTCGTTCATGCAGCGCGCCGTCCGGTACCTGCACGGGGAGGCCGGGATCACCCAGTTCCTCGACCTCGGCTCCGGCATCCCGGCGTCCGGGAACGTGCACGAGATCGCGCCCGACGCGACCATCGTCTACGTGGACATCGAGGACGTCGCCGTCGAACGGGCGCTCGGGCTCGTCGCCGACCTGCCACGGGTGACGGCGCTGCGAGCCGACATCCGGGACACGTCATACGTGCTATCCCACCCCGAGACGCGGCGCCTCATCGACTTCAGCAAGCCGGTCGCGCTGATCGCCACCGGGGTGTTCCCGTTCATCCCCGACACCGCCGACCCGGCCGGGATCGTCGCCGCCTACCGCGACGTGTGCGCCCCCGGCAGCCACCTCGCGCTCTCCCACGCGCTGACGGCCGAGCACTGGCCCGTCGCCGCCGAGAAGGTGCTGGCGATCTACCGCGAGCTCGCCCAGCCGATGTTCCCGCGGAGCCTGGAGCAGGTGACCGCGTTCTTCGCCGGCTACACGCTGGTCGAGCCCGGCCTCGTCCCGACGCCCGCCTGGCGTCCCGACGAGCCGGTGACCGAGGACCAGGTCGCCTACCGCCGCGCGATGGCCGGAGTCGGCGTTCTGAACTGATCCGGCGGCCCCAATAAAAGGGCCCCGCCTCGCGGCGGGGCCCTTTTCTCGCGGGTTCAGGCGGACACCGCCGGCCGCTGCCTCCGCAGAATTCGGCGGTACACCTGCTGGGTGAATTCGCTGGGCTCCACGTCGAAATCCTCGCGGAGCCGGGTCGCGCAAATTCCGTACCAGCGGCGGGCCGATCCGAGATTCCCCTGTTCACCGTGGGCCATGATCATGAGCTGGTAGGCCCGTTCGTTATAGGGGTCGATGTCGAGTGTGCGCCGACACCATCGGATGATCTCGTTGAGATCGCTGCGGGCGAACGACTCGTCGGCGAGCCAGGCGAGCGCGGGCAGCGCGAGGGCCTTGCACCACTCGCGCTGCTCCTCGATCCAGTCACCGCTCTCCCCGACGAGGAAACCGCCCTGGTACAGCTCCATCGCACCCGCGTAGGCGCCCGTCGCGGCCTCGCGGTCACCGGCCTGAGCAGCGGACCTGCCCTCGTCGACGCGCGCCTCGAACTCCTCGACGTCGACCCAGATCTGGTCGGCCCGCAGCACGTAGCCGAAGTCCTGGTGGATGATCCGGACGGACGACTCGGCGCCCGCCGCCTCGTCGAGAATCCGGCGCAGCGCGTGCACCGCGACCTTCAGGGAACTCGAACCCGGCGACCAGTCGCTGCGCGGCCAGAGCGTGTCGTACAGTTTGTCTTTCGGTACCACTCGCTCTCTGTTGATGACCAGGTACTGAAAGAGGTTGCGCGCCTTGCCGGCCCGCCATTGGTGTACTTCGTGACCGTGGATGGACACGGAGAAGCGGCCCATCAAGGCCACTCTCACTTCTGCATCGTTTGAGAATGACAGGCCCATAACAGCCCTCCGTCGGGAGCAACTCCCTTACAACAGGATAATAACGACCATTCGCGCATTGAGTTCGCCGCAAGCTGGTGCGGTAGCCCAGCCCGGCCGTCGGTTCGTCAATGGACACGTGATCCGCTGCCGTATCCTTTGCGGACACGCCGGAGACTTGGTGGAATATGAGCCGTCAATGGCCGGATCGGGTCGCCACCCGAAGAATATTGACCGGACAAGTCGCCGAATGGTAGGCCGGATAACGTCACGCTCAGTTCTGATCGGCTCTTGCGCCGTTTACCCGGATGACGAATCGTGTTCAATGACGAGACGTCCGGATGGCCGCGTCGATATTCGGGAAGAGCTGGTACGGAACGGCGTGGATGCCTTGCGCGGCGTCCGGCGGAACTGCAAACGCGGACAACCCGTGTCCGCTATTGCGCCGACTGAATTGTCACCCTCGGTGTCGCCCGGCCCGGCGCGGCGAAAGCGGCGAGCGCCGCCCCCTCGGCCTCGACGGCTTCCGTCTCGATTGCGGACAGGCCCACGAAGGGCGTCACGGACACCGACCCCCCGGCCTCGCTCCACACCCCGCGGACGAACCCGTCGACGAGAAAGGTGCCCTTGACGATGCCGTTCTTCGCCACGACCGCGGGCACGTGCGCGGCGTCGATGATCCGGGCGCGGTCCGCATGGGACAGGATCGCGCTGTCGTACTCGGCGAGGAACCGAACCGGCGCGGGCGCGTCCTCGGCCGGCAGCGTCGCGTCCGGCAGGTCGTACAGGACGCGTCCCGCCTCGTCCCGGTAGGTGCGCAGATCCAGGCCCGCGACGACCTCTGCGAGCCCGCCCAGGCCCGACCACTTCTGCATGTCGGCGACCGACGCGGGCCCGTACGCGGCCAGGTAGCGCCGCAGCGCCGCACCCACCTGGGCGGGCCGTTCCAGCGGCCTGTCCAGCCAGTCCTCGATGGCCGTCCAGGCGGGCTGGGCGCTCTTGCCCCACACCCCGCGCGGCGGCGTCTGCAGCACCGGGACGACGAACTGGGCGATCCGCGCCAGCTCGGCCGGCTTGCACTGCGGCCACGCCGCGGCGAGGTGCGCGCCGAGCTCCTTGGCGCCGCGCGGCTCCTTCAGGTACTCGCGCGCGGCGGCGGCGAGCGCCCCCAGGTCGTCGATCTTCTTCAGCTCGGCGGCCCGCCCCGGGTTTCCGGTCAGCTGCCTGTCGATGACGGGCGCGACCGCCGGGCGCAGCGCGAGGCAGTCGTCGGCCGTCACCAGGTGGACGGTGCACCGCATGAGCGTCGCCCGCACCACCTCCCTGTTCACCAGCAGTTCGACAAGCCGTTCCGGCGCGAAATCCGCGACCCGCGACCACAACGCGAAATACGGCGGCATAGGTTGCTGTGACTGGAGCCCGAACAGATGCCGAACAGCTTCCCCCACCCCCACCGATGCCCGCTCATCAAGAAGCTGCCGCCGCAGAAACGCCCGATTCAAGACCCGCCGACTCAGTGCCATACCCCAACGCTAACCATCCCCACCCACCCCACCTCCCAAACCACTCAACCGTGACCCACATCACATCCACCCAATTCCCCACCCACCTTGCCAAAGTCAATAACCCCGTCAACCTGACCGCAACCGGCCATCCCCGCATAGGTGACGGTTTTGGGTTGCAAGTCGCCGTGCGGACCTACCGCCGGGCCAGTCGGCGCAGCCATTCCCGCAGGAGGGCGGTCTCGGGCTCCGTGAGGATCTCGCCTGCGGCCGGGAGGACCGCGTCGAGGGTGAGTGCCCGTGCGGCGACGTCGCCGGTGGAGTCGGTGGGGACTTCGGCTCCTACGAGGATCGCGGAGAGTACGGCGTCGCGGACGCGTGGGGACAGCTCGTTCAGGGCGGGGTCGTCGCGGCGTGCGATCAGCCGCAGGGTCACGCCGATGGCCGCGGACTGGATCATGTGCGCGGCGACGTCGGCGGGCACCCGGAGCGCGCCGGTCGCGGCGACCCGTCGCATCGCCGCGAGGAGTGCCTGGTAGGCGGCCTTGGCCGGTGGCGAGGTGTCACCGCTGGCGGTGTTGGCGTACATGAGCACGTAGAGGTGTGGTCGCTCGCGCCCGAAGGCGACGTGGTTGTCCCAGCCGACCTGGAGGTCTTCGAACACGTTCCCGGTGCTGGCGTGGGCTTGGTGCTTGCTGGCGAGGTAGCGCTCGAATCCGTAGCTCGCGAGGGCGTCCAGAAGACCTCGCTTGTCACCGAACAGGCGGTAGAGCGTCGGTTGCTGAACGCCCGCGCCGGCGGCGACGGCGCGCGTGGAGACCGCCTCGTCCCCGCCGCCCTCCAGGAGTTCGAGACCCACCTGGAGGATCCGGTCGCGCACCGCCGTCTTCTCGTCCGCCATGTATCAATGCTAACGAATATCGGCTATCAGTATTGCAGGGGGTTCGGATCGCCGATAACATCATATGCGAATCACCGATAACACGGAGGTGTGCCCCATGGACAGGTTGCGTTATCTCGCGGAGCAGTTCCCCAGTGCGAACGACACGGGCCTTCTTGTGCTCCGCGTCGCCGTCGCCGTGATCTTCGTCGTGCACGGATACGGGGACATCTCCCAGCCCGGAGGCGTCACCTCGAACGTCGGCAACTACCAGGGCGCCGGGATCCCCCTGGCCGCGCTGACGGCCCCGTTCGCGGCCATCGTGCAGTTCTTCGGCGGCATCCTGCTCGTCGCCGGCCTGCTGAGCCGGGCGATCTGCGCCGGTCTGGCCGTGGTGATGGTCGGCGCGCTGGTCTTCGTGCACGCCGGCGAGTCGATCCCGATCGGTCCCGACGGAAGCGGCTCCGGCTTCGCCCTGATCATGGGGGCGGCCTCCTTCGCGCTCCTGCTGGCCGGCCCCGGCCGATTCAGCGCCGACTACGCGATCGCACAACGCTTCGCCGGCTCCCTGCGCCCGGTGACGACGGCGACCATCCGGAAGCACGCCGCCTGAACCCCACCCGTCGACCCCACCCATGATCTGCGAGCAGACCGGCGTCCCAGCCGAGCTGGGCGCCTCCCTCGCCTACGGCGGCTGCGCACATGATCATGGTTGGGGTGACGGTGAGCGCCCCTCCTGGCCGTCGGCGAACCTGGGCGGCGGCCGCTACCGCCAGGGGTCGAGGGCGTGCTTGCCCCGGGTCTGGCGGGCTTCGAGCCGCTGGAGCACCGACGGACCCTGGGCTAGGGGGTGGACCTCAGGGGCGCCGGGCGGGTAGACGCCCTGGGCGATCAGGGACTCCAGCTCGGTGAGGAGTTCGGCGAACATGGTGGGGGCGTGGGTCGCGAGCGCAAGGATGTGCAGCCCCTTGACCTGGACTCGGTGGGTGAACAGCAGGTCGTGCGTGGACAGGTCGGCGTGGCCGGAGGCGGCGCCGTACACGACGATGCTGCCGGTGACGGGACGGGTGACGGCGAGGCTGGCGGCGAAGGTCGCCCGGCCCACGGATTCCAGGACGAGGTCGACGGGGCCGGTGCGGCGGAGGATCTCTTCGTCCAGGGCGGGGTGGGCGCTGTCGATCACGTGGTCGGCGCCGAGGTCCTTGACGGTGTCATGCTTGGCGGGTGAGGCGGTGGCGATCACGCGTGCGCCGTAGTGGCGGGCGAGCCGCAGCGCGGCCTGGCCCACGCCTCCGGCCGCGGCGTGGATGAGGACGACCTCGCCCGCGGCCAGCCGACCGAGCGGCTTCAACGCCGCCAGGGCGGTCGCCCAGTTCAGGACGAGCCCGAGGGACTGGGCGTCGGTCCAGCCCGTGGGAACGGGGAGCACGCCGTCGGCGGGCATGGCCATGTATTGGGCGAAGGCCCCCGACCCGACCCCGACCACGTGGGTGCCCAACGGTAGGAGGGCCTCTGCCCCAGGACCGTGGGCCACGATCTCACCGGCGGCCTCGAAGCCGGCGGTGTAGGGGGCCTCGGGGCCGCCTTCGTAGGTGCCGAGGGTCTGCATGACGTCCGCGAAGTTGACCCCCGCCGCCCCGACGCGGATCAGGTACTCCCCGGCGCTCGGAGTGGGCACGCGGTGGTCGTTGACGAGGGTCAGGTCCTTCGGCCCCTGGTGGGACACCTGGACCAGGGCGCGTGTCGGCTCGTTGTGGTTCATGCGGCAGACCGTAAAACCCTGACGTGTGTGTCAAGGTCAAGGCACCCGGTCGGGCCGGGCCGCCGCCAGGTAGGCGTCGAGGGCGGCCTGCCGCTCGGCGAGCCCGGCGATGCGCTCGGCGAGGCGGTCGCGGTAACTCTGCACCTGCGCCAGGAACTCGGCGCAGACCCCGTCCTGGGACGTGACATAGGGCAGCACCTCCTTCACCAGCCGGACCGGAAGCCCCGCGTCCAGCAACGCGCGAACGAGACGGACGCGCTCGATCGTCGACTGGCAGTAGTCCCGATACCCGTTAGCCGACCGTCCAGAGACGATCAGCCCCTCCTCCTCGTAGTACCGCAGCGACCGTGCACTAACCCCGCTGACCCTGGCAGCTTCACTGATCCTCACACCCACTAAACCCCCGAACCCCACCCAATCTTCCTAAAGCCCCCCAAACACCAAAAAGGCCCCAGAGCCAGAAGCTCTGAGACCTTTCGCCCCTACCGGGTGCCGCTTCACGCCAACACCCCAAGGTGGAGATGAGGGGATTCGAACCCCTGACCCCTTCGATGCGAACACCCAGAGCTACCAGACCGTTTCCCCAGCTCAGAGCCATGATCGCAGGTTGGCCCAAGCATGATGCCCGCATCTGACCGCGCCTGACCGCATCTGAGCCCTCCTCCCAGCGACTCACCGCACCGCCACTGCCCACGGTTTCGCTCTCATCGTCCGAGCTATACCCACCACCATCACCCACACGGTGTGGCCTCTACGACCCTGATTCACTTGCGCTCGTAACCCGTGACGCTGACTTTCATCAGCGCCCCGGGTCACGAATTTCACCAGCATTCAGCCGACGGCCATGCACGATCGGATCAAGGCTGTCGGCGAGCGCAAGCCCGAAAGCAACCCACGGATCTGGCTCTTCCCCAGGCACACTGCTCGCTTCCAAGGCACGGCAGAATTCACGGATGCCGGCTGCTTTCCTCCAGTCCTCCCACGCCTGCTCGAACACCCAGCAACGACGGATCGCCAACGCCTCGAAAGCGACTTCCTGCCGCCGATCCCATCTCCTACTTCCAGAATTAGATCGCGTCTTCGTCACCGCCTGCAGCGAGCACCCATCCGCGCGGCACGGGGACCATCCTGGAGGCGACGACTGGTCCATCTCACATCATCGACGGCGATGGCCGTCGAACCGATCGGTGAGCACCCAGTGATCGTCGATATGAAGGATGGCTCTTCGCCTCACAACTCGGCGACACTCCACAATCCGCATAGATGTTGATCACCTCGCGCAAGGTGGCTTCGCGCCAGAGTGAAGCAACGACAGTCCGCCCCGGTCCGGCATTCCACTCCTCCGTGATGATCTAGATCCAATGTGCAGGAATCGAAAATTCCCAACATCGCCTACATAAGCTGAGATCAGGAACGCATCTAGGGGTGAAGATCTTGCTTACCTGGATTCCACACCGCACCTCCCAACTGCTGACGGCCGTCACCTTCGTGGTGGCCACCACGCTCTCAGCACTCGTCAATGTGTGGACAGAAGGCTGGGCGTGGCCGGTTGGTGTCGGGATCGTGGTCCTGGTCGTCTGCCAGATCCTGACGGAAATCGTCCGTGCCGGAGACACGTCCGAGGGTCCGCCACCAAGCCCGCCGTTGCACGTGGAGCAGGTGTTTCGAGACGTCAGTGACAGTGAGGTCAGCGGTATTGCCCGCGATCACGTGGGCGGTGCCGTCGACGTGCGGCAACGCTTCCAGAACGTAAGCGGCTCGCGGGTTGTCGGGGTCAGCGAGGTTGATCGAATATGAAGGATTCGGTCAGCAGCGGCATCCCCGCCGAACTGACTGCGCCGTCGGACGAGTTCGTAGTGTCCGCAGCCCTATTCGACCGGATCGCCGAGCGCCACGCCCTAGGCAGCCCTCTCCTGTTGCTCGTGGCAGAACCCGGATTCGGCAAGACGTCGATCGCCATGCGGCTGGTCCAGATCTCGCTCGGCTCCTGCCCGACTGCGCACGGCTTCACACCAGGCTGGATTCACGCCTGGCATTTCTGTCAAGCCCGCCGTTATGAGTCGCTGAACCCACGAGCCGTCCTAGAACGTCTGGCCTCCCAGCTCTGCAAGACCGTGCCCGGCTACGCCGAGCAGATCGCACACGGAGATGACATCAGTGTCACCGTTACGCAATCCATCTCCGGGGACGTCCACGGCTCCTCCATCACAGGCATCGGAAGCCTCGTCCTGCCCGCCACCGATCTGCGACGGCTCCTGCACGACTACTTCCGGAAGCCGCTGGCCCATCTGGACCGGACCGTGACGATCCTCATAGACGCGATCGATGAGTGCGACGAACAGAACGATGCAGCATCCTCTCTCGCTTGGCTGCTCTCGACCATCCAGAACGACCCGATTCCACAACTCCGTCTCATAGCGACCACCCGAACCGGTGCTACCGCCCGCCGCTTCACCGATGGCCACATGGCCCTGGCGGAGATCCCGTCCTCCCATACCGGCGATGTACGCCACTACGCGCTGCGCCGCCTCAGGGAGACCGGCGTCCCTGATTCCGAGCTCCTGGCCAACCGGATCAGTGACGCGGCGAACGGCAACTTCCTCTACGCCGTCTGCGCGGTCGGTCAGTGCATCAGCGAGCCAGCTCATCGCCTGGGCTCCCTGCCTTCCGGGCTCGCCGAGCTCTACCGCGAGTTCTTGTCCCGCAGGATCGCCGCCGACGCCGATCGGTGGCGCGGCACGGTCCGGCCCATCCTCGGGTTGCTCGTACAGAGCAGAGGCGAGGGCTTCACCCGCCGGCAACTGACCACGATCTCGGGACTCGCGCCCTCCGCGGTCGATGAGGCTTTGGACCTGTGCTCCCCTTATCTGTCCGGCGAAGGCGACGGCCCCTTCCTCCCCCATCACGAGGCGCTGCGGAACTACCTCCGGACTTCACCAGAGCACCGTATCTATCCGCTGGAGGCGACCCGCCGCATCGTGAACGCCCTGACGGCGGGGCGGATGGAGCCTCATGCCATCGCTCATCTGCTGGGCTACCTGGCCGACTATCGTCAGGCAGCAGAACACGAGGAAATCGATGACGTCGTCCAAGTCACCGAGAAGACGGTCACAGACCCCACCTTTCTGCGAGCGCGGCTGGCCGCATCCGGTGTCGATTCTCTCTCGGCGGAAGTCGGGGCACTACGCAAGATCTTCAAGGAGAGCCTCCTTCTCGAGACCATTCATGGCGCCCTCACCCAGCAAGCGCACAACCTGCGGTCCCGGCTCGCAAGACGGCGGCCCGGCCTCACGCTCACGCAGCTCCAATACGGGTGCGCCAACTTCGGAGTTCCTGACCTGATAACAGGTTGTCCCGCTGAGGACGAGCCAACGCTTCGGGCCGAGTGGAGTGCGCCCCGTGAGGGCACCTGGCTGCTGGCACACACCCTGGCCCAGCCCGGAACCGGTTTCGGCGAGCTGGCTCTGTCTCCCGATGAGAAGCTTGTCGCGGTCAACAGATTCAAAGGCGTCGACCTCTGCGACACCGTGACCGGGGCCTTGATACAGAGCTTCTCCAGTAGTGACCACAGGGTCTGGGGCATCGGTTTCAGCGAAGACGGTCGCCGTGTGCTGGCCATGCTAGAAGGCCGGAATGTCGTGGCGTGGGACATCAACACCCGGGAGCAAGTCCTCGCGACTCCCGAGGACTTGCTCGCCCTCCCTTGGAAAGTGCCACCGGCCATCCCCTTCTACATTGACGCCCAGAAGGATTCCGATGACGGTCCGATCGCCGCGATCACTCCGGATGGACGTTACGCAGTCGTCTTGTGCAAGGAGCGGAAGACAGGGTTTATCGCGGTCTGGGACCTGCGTCGCCGCGAGATCATCGGCACTTTCTTCGCCGATGCGGTCACTGCGCTGGCGATCACGGCCGATGCTCGCTTGGTCATCGTCGGTGAGATCACGCGAGGCGTCTATGCCATAGCGCCACCACCTGGAATCGGGCGCACCACTCGCCAAGGTCACCGCTGGCCGGTCGAAGCGATCGCGCTCAGCGGTGATCGCGCGGTGTCCGTCGGGAGAGATGGAACGACCATAGTGTGGGCCGTTTCATCCGGCCACCCCGAGCTCATCCTCCCCGGACCGCACGCCGATTCGGTCGGCCTCACGCCCGACGGGGCCTGCCACGTCGTAGCGAGGAACCATGACCTCGACATCTTCGAATTGGGCCTGCGGCTGGTCGTTCGCAGGCTGATGGTGGAGGGCGTCCCCGCCGATGAGCAGTGGGAATCCCGTGACGGAGCGCGCGAATCAGAGCTGCCCCCCATAGGATTCGACCCACCGTACCCTGAGCGAAGGCCGGTCCGTTTCTACGTCGACGCCGACCGTCACTGGAGCACGATCGCCATGGACGTCTCCCCCGATGGCCGCTTCGCCGTCACTGGCACCACCCATGGCGTGCTTCGCGTCTGGGATCTGGACACAGGGGATCTCCACCGCGAGTTCACCAGAGACGGCTGTTTCATCCCTGCCGTGAAGTTCGCGGCGGAGGGAAAAACCGT
The DNA here is from genome assembly GCF_020991275.1 of Actinocorallia sp. API 0066. Taxonomy (GTDB): domain Bacteria; phylum Actinomycetota; class Actinomycetes; order Streptosporangiales; family Streptosporangiaceae; genus Actinocorallia. The sequence continues at coordinate 202,677 of NZ_JAJLQY010000001.1, forward strand.
CGTGACCGTGTCTCGGACTGGCGGGCTTTACCTCCCGGACCTGGTCTCCGTCGACAGATGGTCCATCTCGTCCGGCGACCGGATCGAGCGGCTCTGGCCGCCCGCCTCGGGGGCCTTCCACGAGATACCTTGCGGCGAAGCGGCCGCGATCAGCCGTGACGGCCGATTCCTGGCCATGGAGGGGGAGAACGGGATGGTCGTCGTGCACGATCTTCTGATTCGTCACGAAGTAGGCCGTCTCACCGTGCACGGCAGGCTCCTCAAGCTCGCGATCGACGGCACACGAGTACTCGTGGGCACTGACCGAGGGGAGGTGACCCTCATCCGATTCTCGCCGGACGGGCCTGAAAATGGTGCCCGCCGGTGACTTGGCCGAGGGGCTCGCCGCCTCCTCGGTCCTGCGGCAAGCAGCCATCCGCATAGTTTTGCCCCATTGGTCGCAATGTCCGCAGGGGTGACATGTACTTGAGCTGAGTCGTCGAGAGCTTCTGGGGCGACCTTGGGAACCCGGATCGACTTTCGCACGAAACGGACCGATCCCCAGCACAGCGCTTGGACCCCGACCCTCGCCGGGTCGAGGTGGAGTACAGCATGCTCTATGTGCGAAAGGGGATGCCGCCGACCTCGCGGCCCTCTCCGAGCTCTACCCGAGCACGATGTCGCGACCTCGTGGGCGATGTCGCTAACGAGCCCCGCCCGGGGGCTCGCAAGGGGTTCGTGACGATGTAGTTCAGCTCGTTGATCGTAAACATGGGGTGGAGAAGGCGAAGGCTTGGAGCCGCTCAAACTCCTCGAATGCCCGCATGGTCGCGAGGAGCTGCCCGCGCCGACGATCCGGCACTGCATGACCATCCTCAGCGCCGTGTTCAACACCACGCTCACCGACGACGTGATCGTCCATCATCCGTGCCGCGGGGTGAAGTATCCGCCGGTACCGAGGAAGACCTACACGATCATCACGCCGGAGCAGTTCGAGCGGCTCTATAAGCAGCTGCCGGATGAGCGGGCGAAGCTGCTGGTAGAGCTAGCCGTCGAGTCGGGGCTCCGGTGGGGCGAGCTCATCGAGCTGCGGCCCATGGATTACGAGCGGGCCACTCGGGTCATCCTGGTCCGGCGGGTGGTCTGTGAGCCCGTCGCCAAGCGGGATGCGCTGCGGCGCCGCTTCCTGGTGAAGGACTACCCTAAGGACCGCGACCACCGGAAAGTGAAGATCGGCCAGGAGGTAGGAGCCAGGCTCTGCGCCTACATCGACGCCGAGCACATCGCGCCCGACGAGCTGATCTTCCAGCTCCGGGACGAGGAGCGGGTCCGGAAACGGAGGCGGAAACCGCTGCCGGGCCCCGACACCCTCGGCGACACCGAGCCGAATGCCGCGGGGCCGCGTCTACCGGCATGGGACGACGACCGCTTACCACTCGGGGCCCTGCCGCTGCGTGCATTGCCGGGCCGTCTACGCCGGCTACCGGGCCCGCCGCCGGGCTCTCGGCAAGGACCAGCGACCAGGGAGGGCGCGGCTGGTGGACGCCGACGGCCATATCCCGTGCCGCTGGTTCCAGGACCACGCCTGGCGGCCAGCGCTGCATGGCTCGAACCTGCCGGTCAAAGTTTGTTTCCAGGACCTGCGGCACGCCCACGCGTCCTGGAGCCTGGCCGGCGGCACCGACCTCACCGCGGTGAAAGACCGACTCGGACACGCCAACATCGCCACCACCAGTGGCGCCCTGCACGCCCTGGACGGCGCGGACGAGGACGCGATCGACGCCTTCGCCACGGTCCGTCACCGTATACCCCCCGCCGGACCCGAAGCCTGACCCACCGCCGCGCTACCGTGCTTCCGGACGCGCGGTCGCGTTCCCGCAGCCGTTCGCGCCTTCTCCCCGGTTTCTGCGGGCAAAGTGCGGACATAAACGATCAAAGGGTCTGATCGAGCATTCTCGATCAGACCCTTTGAGCTGGGACGATGTTCCAACCTTTGGGTGGAGATGAGGGGATTCGAACCCCTGACCCCTTCGATGCGAACGAAGTGCGCTACCGGACTGCGCTACATCCCCTGGGAACGGGTCAACCTTAGCAAACATCGGGAGTGGTTGGTGCAGCGGATAGGGGGGTGGTGGGGGTGGGAGATCTCTAGGATGGTGGCGGGTTGTGGGGGGTTGGGCGGAACCTGGAGGAGGAGCGGGTGCGGGAAGGGGTGGAGGTCGCCGGACGGTACCGGATGCGGCGGAGCCTTGGACGGGGGAGCTTCGGGGAGGTCTGGGCGGCGGAAGACCTGCTGCGCGACCGCGACGTCGCGGTGAAGTTCCTGTACCGGGACATAGCGGCCGCCAATCCCGTGTGGTTGGCGAAGTTCCGGCAGGAGGCGCGGATCGCGGTCCGGCTCGCGCATCCGGGGATCACCGCCGTCGACGACTTCGGTGAGTACGACGGGCAGTGGTACCTCGTCATGGAGTTCCTCGAAGGCAGGGACCTCGCTGCGGAGATGGAGGAGTACCCGGAGGGGATGGACCTCGACCGGGTGCGGAGGCTCGGCGTCCAGGTGGCGCGGGCGCTCTTGGCGGCGCATGGGCACGGGATCGTCCACCGGGACCTGAAGCCGGGCAACCTGCTACTGCTGCCGGGCGACCAGGTGAAGATCTGCGACTTCGGGATCGCGCACATCGCGGAGGCGACGGCGACGCACACCCTGCACGGCCAGACGGTCGGGACGCCCGCTTACATGGCGCCGGAGCAGTGGCTGGGCAACGCCGTGGACCACCGGACGGACCTGTACGCGTTCGGCGGCATCCTGTACACGCTGCTCACGGGCAGGCCCCCGTTCCGGGGCGCTTCGGTGACGGCGCTGATGGGCCAGCACCTCACGCTGGACCCGGCCCCGCCGAGCACGCTGCGCGACGAGATCCCGGCACCCCTCGACCAGCTCGTCCTGGATCTCCTCGCCAAGGACCCGGAGCGGCGTCCCGACGGGCAGGCGGTGCAGGAGGCGCTCGCGGGCGACGAACCCCGCGAGGAGCCCCGTGACGAGGCGCGTGACGAGGCGCGTGACGAGCCCCGGAACGAGGCGGTGCGGGAGTCGCCGGGCAGCGGTGAGCCCGCGCAGGCGGAGCCGCCCGCCGTCCCGCCGGGGGACGATCTCGTCACGGAGGGCAGCCAGCGGCTTGAGGAGGGCGACGTGGCAGGTGCCCGCGCTCTCTTCGCGCGCGCGGTGGCGGAGGGCACGGAACCGGCCGCCCTGGTGAATCTCGCCCTGCTGGAGGAGGGCGTCGGTGATTTTGGGGCGGCGCGGGAGTGGTACCGCAAGGCCGTCGAGTCGGGCGATCCCGAGTACGGCCCGCTGGCGATGGTCAACCTCGGTTTTCTGGAGTCCCGTGACGGCGACCAGGACGAGGCGCGTCGCTGGTATCGGATGGCGGTCCAGTCGGGCCACCGGGATCAGGCGCCGCTCGCGATGATGAACCTCGGCGTCCTGGAGGACGAGGAGGGCGAGGCGAGTGACGCCCGAGGCTGGTACTGGAGGGCGATCGAGTCGGGCCACGACGACCAGGCCCCCAAGGCGATGGTGAACCTCGGGTTCCTGGAGAGCAGGCGCGGCGACCTGGAGGCGGCCCGCAAGTGGTACCGCCGCGCGGCGGAGTCGGGCCATGTCGATCAGGCGCCGCTGGCGATGCTGAACCTGGGCGTCCTGGAGAGCGAGGCGGGCGAGCGGGACACGGCGCGTGTCTGGTATCTGCGCGTGGTCGAGTCGGGGCACGCCGAGCAGGGGCCGCTGGCGATGATGAACCTCGGTGTCCTGGAGGACGAGGCGGGGGACCCCGAGGCGGCCCGCAAGTGGTACCGCCGCGCGGCGGAGTCCGGCCACGCCGACCAGGCGCCGAAGGCGATGGTGAACCTCGGCGTCCTGGAGGAGAAGACGGGCGATACCGAGACGGCCGGTATCTGGTACCGCAGGGCGATCGACTCCGGGCACGTCGATCAGACGCCGATGGCGATGGTGAACCTCGGGTTCGTCGCGAACAACGAGGGCGACCTGGACACGGCGCGCCACTGGTACCGCAAGGCGGCCGAGTCGGGGCATGCCGAGCAGGCGCCGCTGGCGATGATGAACCTGGGCATCCTGGAGGAGCAGGAGGGTGACGTCGCGGCCGCGCGCGAGTGGTACCTGCGCGCGCACGGGACGGGCCACGCCGACCGCTCGGTGATGGCGATGGTGAACCTGGGCTTCCTGGAGAACAGGCGCGGCAGGCTCGACGAGGCGCGCACCTGGTACCGGCGCGCGGTGGACTCCGGCCACGCCGACCAGGCGCCGCTGGCGATGATGAACCTCGGCGTCCTGGAGGAGGAGTCGGGCGACAGGACCGCGGCGCGAGGCTGGTACCACAGGGCGATCGAAACCGGGCACGCCGATCAGTGCCCCAAGGCGATGGTGAACTGCGGCGCGTTGGAGGAGGGCGACGGCGACAACGTCACGGCGCGCCAGTGGTACCGGCGCGCGATCGAGTCGGGGCACGCCGACCAGGCGCCGATGGCGATGGTGAACTCGGGCGTCCTGGAGGAGCGGCTGGGTGACGTCGGAGCGGCCCGCTACTGGTACCGCAGGGCGATCGACACCGGGCACGCGCACCAGGCGGCCAAGGCGATGGTGAACCTTGGGTTCCTGGAGAACAACCAGGGTGACGCGGGGTCGGCGCGCGGCTGGTACCTCGCCGCCGTCGAGACGGGCCACCACGACCAGGCGCCGCTGGCGATGATGAACCTCGGTGTTCTCGCTGAGGAGACGGGCGACATAGGCGGGTCCCGTGACTGGTACCGCAGGGCGATCGATTCGGGCCACACCGAGCAGGCGCCGCGCGCGATGTTCAACCTCGGCCTGTTGGAGTCGGCGCAGGGCGACAACGAGTCCGCGCGGTACTGGTACGAGCGGACCCTGGCGACGGGCCACCCCGACCAGGCGCCGCGCGCGATGGTGAGTCTCGGCGTCCAGCGCGGCGCGGCGGGCGACGTCGCGGGCGCGGCCTCCTGGTACCAGCGCGCCGTCGACTCGGGCCATCAGGAGATGGCGGCGATGGCGATGAACAACCTTGCGATCCTCGGACTGAACCGGGGCGACACGCAGGCGGCCCGCTACTGGTACGGCCGGGCGGCCGAGTCCGGCCACCCGGAGCAGGCGGCCCGCGCCATGTCCGAACTCGGCGCCCTCGACCAGCGTGACGGCGACCCCTGGTCGGCCCGCAGCTGGTACCGCCGCGCCCTCGACCAGGGCCCCACCTCCGTCGCCGCCTCCGTCCAGGAACGCCTCCAGGCCCTCGGCTGACCCCGTCCCCCGGGGGTTGCGGGCGGTGCCCAGGGTGGGAAATTCTGGCGTCAGGGTGAGGGGAAGGGGACGGGGTGCTGGAGATCGCGGCGATCCTGGTGGCGCGCGCGGCGGAACGGGCTCTGGGCGGGGTGGGTGAGGGTGTCGCGCGCTGGCTGACGCCCAAGGAGCACGAGCGGCTGCTCAGGCGCGCGCTGGGGGATCTGCGGGAGCGGCTGGGCGACGACGCGGCGGAGCTGATGGACGCGGTGCGCGAGCATCTGGGCGGCAGGGGCGCCCCGCCGCAGTGGTACCGGAGGTTCGTCACGCTGGAGGAGCCGTTGGCGGCGGCGCTGGCGGATCTGCCGGACGCGGTGTTCGGGAGGCGCCGCAGGCGGGTGACGGGCCGTGAGCTGCTCGCCCGGTGCGGGCTGAGCCTGCAGGAGCTCCAGGAGGGCCTCACGGAGGCGCTGGACTGGGCGGTGCGGGAGGAGGCGGCGTTGCAGGGCGGGCTGCCGGAGCTGTCGCGGCAGCGCGAGGCGGCGGTCGGCGCCAAGGCGGCGCGGGAGCGGCCGAACACGCTGCCCGCGGGCAATCCCGGGTTCGTCAACCGGGGCGGTGTGCTCGGCGCGCTGAGCGCGACGGCGAACACGCCGCGCGCGCCGGGCACCCCGGCCAGGGCGGCGCTCACCGGTGCGGGCGGCATGGGCAAGACGAGCACGGGCGTGCAGTGGGGCCACGGGGTCGCCGAGCTGTTCCCGGACGGCCTGGTCTACGTCGACTTCGGCGACCTGGGCGAGCGTGAGGTGCTGGGGCCGTCGGACGCCCTGACGCGCATCCTGTACGCCCTGGGCGCGGCCAGCGAGGCGCTGCCCGCGGACTACGGCGCGCGCCTCCAGATCTTCCGCAGGTTGACGGCCGACCGTAGGTACCTGTTCGTGTACGACAACGTGCGGGTGGCCCGCCAGGTGGAGGACCTGTTCCCTGCGGCGGCCGAGAGCATGGTGCTCGTCATGAGCCGTAAGGCGGTGCACCTGCCTGGGCCGGCGCTCAGGCCGCTGGAGCTGAAGCCGCTGGGCCACGAGTACGCGGAGCGGATGTTGCGCGACGCGGTGCCGCACGCGACCGGAGGCCAGCTCGCGCGGCTCGCCGAGCAGTGCGGCGGGTGGCCGCTGGCGCTGCGGGTCGTCGGCGGGTGGGCCGCCGACGGACGTCCGGTGGAGCACGTCATCGCGCGGCTGCGAGCCGATCCGCTGGGCGCGACGGAAGGCGAGGTGCGCACGGTGTACTCCGTGACCGAGGCCGCGTACGAGGACCTCCCGGAGGATCTGAGGCGCGCCTACCGGCTGCTCAGCCTCCATCCGGGCGAACGCCCGCCCAGGTTCACCCGCGCGGCCGCCGCCGCGCTGCTCGGCGGGGATCCGGTGCCGGCGCTCAGCGGGCTCGTCGAAAGGCACCTTCTGGAGTACGCGGAGGGCCGCTACTTCTTCCACGGCCTTGTCCGCACGCACGCGCAGGAGAAGGCGGGCGACGACCCTGAGGCCGTCCTCCGGCTCGTCGAGTACTACCTGGCGGGGGCCGTCCAGGCGGACACCACGGTGAACCCGGCCAGGGCGCGCGACGCGTTCGGCCCCGGCTACCGGGCGGCGGTGGCGCGCGGCACGAAGGGCGAGGCGCTGGCCTGGCTGGACGCCGAGCACCGCAACCTGAGCGCGGCCGTCTACGAGGCGGTCGCGCGCGGCTGGGTTGAGCCCGCCTGGCAGCTGTGCGAGGCGCTGTGGTCGCTCTACTTCTCGCTCAAGTACTACGACGACTGGATCGCCACGCACAGGGAGGTGCTGCCGCTGACGTCGGGGCTGCCGCACGCGGCGTTCCGGGTCGGCATCCAACTGGGCCGGGGCCTGGCCGAGAGCGGCAGGCACGACGAGGCGCGTCCGGTGTTGCAGGGCGCGCTGGACGCGGCGCACCATCTCGGCAAGCCAGAGCACCGGGCGACGGCGGAGGAGTTCCTGGCCAGGGACCGCGAGCTGGCCGGGGATCTCACGACGGCCCTGGCGGGCTTCCAGAGGGCGCTGCGGCTGGAGCTGGAGGCGGGCCGGGCCCGTGGCGTCGCGATCGACCACCACCACATCGGCAGGGTGTGCCTCGGCCTCGGCGACCTGAACGGCGCGTCCACCGCGCTCACCGCCGCCCTTGAGGCGTTCGAGCGGCTGGGCGACGCCTACAACCGGGCGCGGGTGCTGCACACGTTCGCCCGGGTCCGGCGCGCGTCCGGCCTCGACCCGTCGGCGCTGCTCCTGGACGCGCTCGCGATCATGCGCGCTGAGGGCCGCGCCTACCAGGAGGCGAAGATCCTGGACGACCTTGCGGAGGCCACCGGTGAGGACTCCTACCGTGAGATGGCGCGGGCCATCTACGAGCGGATCGGCGTCATCTGAAGGGTGGTGCTCCGGCGTCCGGTGACGACGGTGATCCGGCCGGGCGGGTCGGGCAGCAGCCGGAGGACGGCGGCGGCCAGCACCGGGTCGGCGTCGCCGCCCAGCGCCAGCGCCCTGCCGTCGCGCAGGTGGACGACGGGGGCGGGCCCGGCGAGGTCGACGAGGCGGCGGCATCCGGGGTGGCGGGCGAAGACGGCGTCGGGCGGCAGCGCCGAGGTGGGTCCGTGGCCGCGCCGCACCAGCGACTCGGCGAGCCCGACGATGCCGGGGTTCGGCTCGGTGTCCTCGACGACGAGTTGGGGGTCGGCGACGTCGGCGGAGACGGGGAACCGTTCGACCCGGCACGCCCCGTCCACCAGCTCCCCGGTGACCAGGCGCGCGGTGACGCCCGGCCCGTCCTCGGGGGAGGTGACGGGCGCGGCGGTGCTGTAGGCGGGTGTGCCGGGCTCGGGCAGGTCCATGAGCCGGTACATCGCGGCCCGGACGGCGGAGGCGGCCGCGCCGGGCGTCTCGACGGCGTCGGCGCGCAGGTGGCCGTGCCGCCGCACCCGGTCGAGCTGGGGCCGGAGCGGTCGGCGCGGGTCGAGCCGGGACGAGGTCGCGCCGAGCCGTGCCATCGCGGTGTCCGGGACGATCGCGGCGGCGTCGAATCCGGCGAGCAGGACGGGACGGTCAAGGCACGCGCCGTACAGCGTCACCGAGCCGTGGTCGCCGACGATGAGGTCGGCGGCCACCACGGCGCCGTGCCAGCCCGCCCGGCGCGGGATGACGATGAGCCCGGCCCGGACGGCGTCGGCGTACCAGGACCGCAGGTTCCATCCGCCGTGCCTGGCGGTGACGTTGGGGTGGACGACGAGCGCGATCCGGAACTCGTCGGACGGGAGCTGCCTGAGCAGTTCGAGCGGCAGTTTTGGGTGTTCGTCCAGGAGTGAGCTGCTTCCCCAGGTGGAGGAGACGACAACGAGGGTCTGGTGTTCGGCGACGCCGAGGGCGGCCCGGTAGGCGTCGCGCCAGGGGAGGCTGGCGGTGAGCCGGTCGAAGGAGAGGTCGCCCACGAGGAGGGCCCGGTCGGCGGCCTCCGGGCAGTCCTGTTTGAGCCTGCCTATCTGTTCACTGTGGGAGACGCCAAGGAGGGACGGTACGACGGCCCCGTCATGGAGGAGTTGTCTTCGAGCGAGCCCGTACGCTTCGCCTTGCGGGTCCGGCTTTGCCTGGCCGTCCGGGACGAGCAGTTTGTTGTATCCGAGCCCGTGCGCGAGGGAGAGCAGCGGCGCGTTCAGCTGGTGCAGCGGCCCGCTGCTCCCGGTGGCGACGGCGAGGTGGAACGGCGCGCGGGCGGCGTCCCGCCAGGGGATGAGCAGCCCGTCGACCTCCTCGATGAGCCGGGTGACGCCGCGCGGGAAGGACGCCCCGTCGATCTCGGTGAAGAACACCTCGACCCTGTCGTCGCCGTGCAGGAGCTCCAGGGCCTCCAGGAGCCTGACGGTCGAGGTCACCGTGTGGGCGACTGCGAGGACCCGGCGGCAGGCCGCTCGGGTGTGACGCATGCTGCCTCCGCGCACTCGTGGACCGGGCGACCCCAATCTATTGCCAGCCCTCCGGTGGTCCATGGCGGATCGGTGAGCCGGTGCCCGGACCGGAGTGGTCGGTGACGTTCTGTGTGATTCTGGCTACTGGGGGTATGGGGCCGTTCGGGGTGGTTTTTCGATGAAGGCTGTGACCTGGCAGGGTAGGCGTGACGTGCGGGTGGAGGAGGTCGCCGATCCGGCGATCAAGGAGCCGAACGACGTGGTCGTGAAGGTGACGTCCACCGCGATCTGCGGTTCGGATCTGCACCTGTACGAGCTGTTCGGCCCGTTTCTCGACCACGGCGACGTCCTCGGGCACGAGGCGATGGGGATCGTCGAGGAGGTCGGCGCGGGCATCGCCCATCTGCGGCCCGGCGACCGTGTGGTGATCCCGTTCACGATCTCCTGCGGCGCCTGTTTTATGTGCGATCGCGCCCTTTACGCGCAGTGCGAGACGACGCAGGTACGCGAGTACGGGTGCGGCGCCGCCCTATTCGGTTACACCAAGCTGTACGGGCAGGTCCCCGGTGGGCAGGCCGAGTACCTGCGGGTGCCGCAGGCCCAGTTCGGTCCGATCAAGGTGCCGCATGAGGGTCCGGACGAAAGGTTCCTCTTCCTGTCCGACGTGCTGCCCACCGCGTGGCAGGCCGTCGAATGGGCGGAGGTCCCCGACGGCGGCAGCGTCGCGATCCTGGGGCTCGGCCCGATCGGCCAGATGTGCGCGCGGATCGCCAAGCACCGCGGTTTCCGGCCCATCGGCATCGACCTGGTCGAGGACCGGCTGGAGATGGCCAGGAGGCGCGGCATCGAGGTGGTGGACGCCGCTGGGAACGTCGTGGAGGCCGTCCGGGAGCTGACGGACGGGCGCGGCGCGGACTCCGTCATCGACGCGGTCGGCATGGAAGCGCACGGCTCGCCTTTCGGCGCGATCGCGCAGACGCTCACCTCGTACATGCCGGACCGGATCGCGGGCCCGCTCATGACGCACGCGGGGGTGGACCGGCTCGCCGCGCTGCACCAGGCGGTGGAGCTGGTGCAGCGCGGCGGCACGGTCTCGGTGTCGGGCGTGTACGGCGGCATGGCCGACCCGATGCCGATGCTGCGCATGTTCGACAAGGGCGTCACGCTGCGGATGGGCCAGGCCCACGTGAAGCGGTGGATCCCCGAGCTGATGCCGCTGGTCACCGACCCGTCCGACCCGCTGGGGGTGCTCGACCTCTCGACGCACCGCTTCCCGCTGTCCCAGGCGACCCTCGCCTACGACATCTTCCAGAAGAAGGACGACGGCTGCGTCAAGGTCGTCCTGGATCCGTCCGCCTGAACCGTCGGGCTACCGCGCCCCGGCTACCGTGACGGTGCCGGGGCGGTGGCTGTCGTCGGCTCGGACGGGGTCATGGTCGCCGCCGCCAGGGCGCACAGCCCCGCGAGGGCGTAGGCGGCGGCGTAGGACGTTGAGGTGATGAGCGCGCCGAAGAAGCCGGGCGTCAGCGCGACGACCAGGTTCTGGCCTGTGTTCTGGACGCCCATGGCGCGCCCCGCCCACGCCGCGCCCGCCAGTTCGGAGACGGCGGTGAAGGCGAGGCCGTTGCCGCTCATCGCCAGCGCCGTCGCCACGACGACCAGTGGCACACCCCACGGGGTGGCCGCCGCGACGGCCAGGAGCAGCATCACCACCGTGTTCACCAGCGCGAGCTGCCGCATCGGCCGGAGCCTGCTGCCCACGACGTCCGACCAGCGTCCGCACGCCAGCCGCCCGGCCGCGCCGAGCACCTGCGCGCCGCTGACGAGCGCGCCGGCGGTCGCGGGGGGCAGGTCCCGCTCGGCCAGCAGGTACACCAGCGCGAACGCCGAGGTGGCGAACTGGGGGACGACGAGCAGCATGCTCGCGGTGTGCACCCGCCACAGCGCCGCCGCGCGGTAGGGCGAGGAAGCCCGCGCGCCCGGCGCCGCCTCGGGGCGCGGCGGGTCCACCACCAGCAGCCCGACGACGAGCGCCGTCACCAGGCACAGCGCGGCCATCGCCAGCAGTGCCGCCCTGACCTGCGGGAACACCCCGGTGAGCAGCCCGGCGAAGGCGACGCCCAGGGGCAGCGCCGTCTGCCGCAGGCCCATCGCAAGGCCGCGCTGCTCCTTGGCGAACCAGCCCAGGACGACGCGTCCGCTCGCCGCGTTGACGGACGCGCCCGCCGCCCCGGCCAGCACCAGCAGGACGCCGAGCAGGACCGTGTCCCTGGCCAGGGCCGCCGCGCCGAGCAGCAGCCCGGCCAGCAGCAGCCCGGACGTCAGGACGAGCCGCTCACCGAACCTGTCGGCGAGCCAGCCCCACAGGATCAGGGTGAAGAGCATGCCCAGGCTGGGCGCCCCGACGAGGAACCCCGCGCGCGCCAGGGAGAGCCCCCGCTCGTCCTGGAAGGCGGGGAGCAGGAACGGGAGGCCGTAGATGAAGACGCTCGCAGCGCCGTTGGCGGCCATGCCGAGCGTGAGCATGGCCCACCGATGGGGAGTCCGCATGCCTGCGACCCTAGCCGTGTCTCACTCAACAAGACGGATCGTCTTGAATACTGAGACGCTGACATTGGGGCGCAGAAACGGCCACGGACCCGCGGTGGTGTTCCGCGGGTCCGTGGCCTTCAGGTCACAGTCGTGGTCCGGCCTAGACGGCCTGGATCAGCGACCGCCTAGCGGCGCCACTTGCAGGTGTAGAACCACTTGTAGCCGCGGTGCCGGTCACGGCGGTCACGGTCCCAGCGGTTGCTGTTGTTGTCCCACCGGTCGTCGTCGTCCCACCAGCGGTTGAAGTCGCGACGCGGCTTCCACTCACCCCAGCAGTGCTTGTAGCCCTGCCGGTTCTGGTGCTTCCAGTGGTGGCGCTTCGGACGCCAGCCGTAGTCGCCGGACAGGATGGTCGCGGAGCCCTCCACCGCCGTGGTGACACTGTTGGCCGCCTGGGGCGCCGCGGAGGCGACACCGGTCAGGGTGGACAGGCCGAGCGCAGCAGCCCCAGCGGAGACCGCGAGGCCCTGCACGATACGGTTGATCTTCATCTTCCGTTCCCCCTCTGTCGCGTGTGTTCTGGATCACGCGACCCGTCACTCTTAGTCGTTATTCCTGCACGAACAGCGAGCAAAACCCGATCAGGGGGATTTGACTGATCTTGGGGAAAGCGAAGGGCCGGGTCCGTCGGTGACGGACCCGGCCCCGGGGCTGGTGTTCAGGCGTGTCGCGCGGTCACAGGGTGTTCTTCTCGGCGAACCGGACCTTGACCCTCCTGTCGTCCTTCCTCTTCTTCTTGTAGACGAAGCGGTGCTTGTGCTTGTGGTGGAAGTAGCGGTGCTGCTTACGGCACGGCTTCTTGCTCTTCCCGTGGTAGTGCCACACCTCGTCGTCCTCCCACGGGCTCGGGAGCCCCGGGAAGTGCTTCCACCAGTTCCCGTGCTTGCCCCGGTCCCCGTCGCGGTCGCGGTCGCGGTCCCGGTCGCCGTCCCGGTTCCGGTTCCAGTCGTCGTCCCAGGCGCCGTCGCGGGTGGCGTCGCGGGCCTCGCCGGGGCAGTCCTCGGCGGACCTGACGCGCTGGTTCTCCAGGCCGTCGATCTGGTCGCGCTCGCCGCCGTCGAGCGGCTGCTGGCGGTGGAGCAGGTGGCTGGCGTACTCGACCGAGTCGTTCGCCACCCTGATGAACTCGTAGGGACGGTCTGCGTCGTCGGTGCGGTGGCACACCCCCACGAGGTCGCCCGGTGCGGCCTGGACGGCCCCCGGCGTGACCGAGAGCGCGAGGACCACCGCACCGGCGGTCACCCCCAGGTTGCGCCCCCATCGGCTCAACTGCATCTCTGGTACTCCCCCCCGCCACAAGCTCATGATCTTGTGGCTTTTCCGCAACACTAAGCAGCGGTCCGAGCGCGCGGAGGAAGTGACACGCGGCGCCCCTATACCGAATCCTGCTGAAGAAGGCAAGGGATTCTTTCGGTTTAAGAGCAATGGATGTGCGTTCATCGAACCATCCCGGGAGTGGCGCGGGGGAGTCGTCCGGAGTGTCCCGATCATTGACGCCGCACCCTCACTCAATTAGGTTAGCCTTACCTAATTAAGGGGCGTCTGTGCTGAGCGAAACGATCGACGGGCGGCCGCGCGCGGCGTACCCGCGGCCGGGCCGTCCCGCCACGGCGGGCCTGGCCACTCCCGCGCAGCTACGGGTGCGCCGCGCGCTGAACACGCGGCCCGCCTGCCCGCCCCGCACCCTGCACGGCGCCTTCTTCCGGCACGCGCTCCGCACCCCCTACGCCGCAGCCGTCCGCTTCGGCGACGGCGGCACCCTCACCTACGGCGAACTCGCCGTCCGCGCGCTCCGCGCCGCCGCCCGCCTCACCGCCCGCGGCGTCCGCCCCGGCGACCGCGTCGCCCTCACCCTCCCCCCTGGCCCCCAGCACGCCGTCGCCGTCCTGGCCGTCCTGTCCGCAGGCGCCACCTACACCCCCCTCTCACCCGGCGGGCTGCGGGTGGTGGAGGCGATCGGGGAGGGGTCCGCGGTGTTCGTGGAATCGGGGGAGCCGGCCCGGCCGGTGGGTGTGGCGGCGGAGAGCACGGCTTACGTGGCGTTCACGGCGGGGCGCGGGGGAGCGCCGAAGGCCGTCGAGGTGTCGCACCGCGCCGCCGCCAACACGGTCGACGCGCTGGTGGAGCGGTACGGGATGGACGACACGGACGTGACGTTCGCCGCGTCGCCGCTCTCGTCCGACCTCTCGGTCTTTGAGCTGTTCGCGGCGTGGACGGTCGGCGGGAGCGTCGTGCTGCCGGAGGCGGACGCCACGGCGGCGCGGCACGCGGAACTCGCCGCGCGCTGGGGGGTGACGGTCCTGAACGGGGTGCCCTCGGTGCTCGAAGGGCTGCTCGCGCAGGACCGTCCGCTGCCTATGCTGCGGCTCGCGCTGCTCGGCCGCGCCGAGTTCCGGCCCGGGCTGCCGGGGCGCGCCGCCAGAAGGCTGCCCGGCTGCCTGCTGGCCCGGCTCGGCGGCGCCACCGAGACGGCGCTGTACGCGACGGTCAGCGAGTACCTCGGGCGGCCCGGCACCGTGCCCTACGGCGTGCCGCTGCGCGGGACCGCCTGCCGGGTCGTCGACGGGCGCGGGCTCGACCGGCCCGACGGCGTCGCGGGCGAGCTGTGGATCGGCGGCGCCTGCCTGGCCGAGGGCTACGCGGACGACACCGTGGCCACGGCCGCCGCCTTCCCCGTGCGCGACGGGATCCGCTGGCACCGCACCGGCGACGTCGCCCGCTACCGCCCCGGCGGCGCCCTGGAGTTCCTCGGCCGCGCCACACCCCCCTGAACTCGGGTGAGGGTGCCCGACACGGAGGGGCACCCTCACCCGAACCTCCCCTCCCCGTCCGGCCAGGGCAGGAGGCGGCGGAGCCAGGCGAGGCGGGCGGCCCGGGCTTCGCGGGAGAGGGCCGCCTTGGGGGCGAGCAGGTCGAAGCCGTGGAAGCCGCCCGGCCAGACGTGCAGTTCGGCGCTGCCGCCCGAGGCCCAGATGCCCGCCGCGTAGGCGACGTCCTCGTCGCGGAACGTCTCGGCCGAGCCGACGTCGATGAAGGCGGGAGGGAGGTTCGAGAGGTCCGTCGCGCGGGCGGGCGCGGCGTAGGGGGAGACGTCGGGGCCGCCCGCCGCCTCGCCGAGCAGCGCCGTCCAGCCCGTCGCGTTCGAGGTGCGGTCCCACACGCCGAGGCCGTCCATCTGGAGCGCGGAGCCGGAGGAGTTGCGGTCGTCGAGCATCGGGCACATGAGGAGCTGGCCGAGCAGCGGCGGCCCGCCCCTGTCCCTGGCCATGAGCGCGACGGCGGCGGCGAGCCCCCCGCCCGCGCTGGTGCCGGAGACGACGACGGCGTGTGGATCGACGCCGAGCACGTCAGCCTGCTCCACCGTCCACACCAGGCCCGCGTAGCAGTCCTCCACGGGCGCCGGGTGCGGGTGCTCGGGCGCCAGCCGGTAGTCCACCGAGACGACGACGAGGCCGAGTTCCGCCGCCCACTTCAGCGGGCCGAGGACGCCGCCGCGCGCGTCCCCGGCGATCATGCCGCCGCCGTGCATGTAGTACAGCGCCGGAAGCGGCCGCCCCGCCTCCACGGGCCTGCCGACGATCAGCGGGATCGGGCCGCGCGGCCCCGGCGCCGTCACCTCCTCGACGGTCAGCCGCCCGCCGAGGGTGAGGTCGAGGTCGGGCAGCGTCATGGTGCGGGCACCACGCAGCGTCGGGATGTCCTCGGGCGTGATGGTGGGGGAGACGACGCCCGCGAGCGCGGCGAGCGTGGCACCGAGTTCCAGGTCGAAGGGGGGCGGTGTCTGCGTCATGCAGGCATGGTCGCATGTACAACGGACACTTACCTCGGCGCGTAATCACCACCGGTTTTTTTCGTCAATTCCGACAATACCGACGTATGACTTCTGCCGTAGTCTCGACCAGCGCTGCGCGCGCACTTCCCCCCCCAATTCCTCCCGCTATCGCGAGGTGACCGTTGGTGACCACCGCCGGCCCGGTGCTGGGCCGTACCCGGCAACTGGCAAGTGATCTGTGGGAGATCTCCCGTCCAGGGCTCTTCCTTGTCTCGCTCGTCCCGTATTACGTCGGTTACCTG
This sequence comes from Actinocorallia sp. API 0066, assembly GCF_020991275.1. Taxonomy (GTDB): domain Bacteria; phylum Actinomycetota; class Actinomycetes; order Streptosporangiales; family Streptosporangiaceae; genus Actinocorallia. Next base: position 218,597 of record NZ_JAJLQY010000001.1, read on the forward strand.
TTGGCGGGCGAGGAGCTCATCGGCCCCGCCACGGGCCTGGTCGGCCTCGTCGTCTGGGGGCCGCTCGTCTGGCTCGCGGTGCTGGCCATCAACGACGCCTACGACCTGCCGGGCGACCTGCTCAACCCGCGCAAGAACACACCGCTCACCGCCGGCCGGATCTCCGAACGCGGAGCGAAGGCGGCCGCCTACTGCGCGGCGGCTCTCGCGATCGGGCTTTCCTTCGCCGTCCGCCCCGAGATGGCCCTGGCGACGTTCGGGTTCCTTCTCTGCGGCTGGGTTTACAGCGTGCCGCCGTTGAAGTGGAAGAACCGGCCAGGATTGGACGTGGTGTCCAATTGCATTCCGCTCGGTGTCTTCACCGTGATGGGCGGGTGGGCCACCGTCAAACCGCTGGACGGGTTCCCCTGGATCGTCGCGGGAGTGGTGCTCCTCGTCGAGATCGCCCTGTACACGCCGACGATGATCCCCGACATCGACAGCGACCGGGCGAGCGGCTACACCACCATGGCCGTCAAGATCGGCGCCCGCCGCACGTACCTGCTCGGCTTCGCCTGCTGGACGGCGTTCTGGGTGGTGACGACGGTCATGGCCGCGCTGGGCGAGGTCTTCCCGTCCTGGATGGTCTGGTTCTGGGCCCCCTGCGCCCCGGTCTTCGTCTGGCTGTACCACCACGGCCTGGCCAAGGCCCGCGAGCCCAAGGACATCGGCAAGGGCATGCTCCTCGTGGGCAAGCTCTTCCTTATCCCCTGCGTGGTCTTCGCCCTCGCTTACGTCGGCGTCATCGGCTGACCTTGGGGGCCTTGAGGTTCTTCATGATGGTCGGCCAGAGCTTGGCGGAGACCCGGCGCCAGGCGGGCCAGTTGTGCCGGCCGTCACCGTAGAGATCGGCGGTGTGGGGGACCTTGAGGTCGCGCAGCCGCTTGCGGAACGCCTTGTTGGTGTCGCCCACGGCGCGTTCGCCTATCAGCCCGATGTCCAGCGGCCCGGCCTTCGGGTCGCCGGGGCCGGGACGGCCGGTGGTGCCGGAGGAGAAGAAGACGCGGACACCGCGCAGCTTCGGCGCCAGGTGGTAGGGGTCGTGGGCGCGCCAGTTGGCGATGTCGTGGACGGGGTCGCCGTAGATGTTCCAGGCGTCCTGGCCGTTGACGGCGGCGGTGATCGCGGTGCTGGCCTGGGAGCCGGGGCCGGTGAGCCACAGCGGGCCGCTCAGCGACGCGGCGTAGCGGAACAGGCCGCGGTGCCGCGCCGCGTACTTGAGCGAGCCCATGCCCCCGGCCGAGACGCCGATCGCGGCGCGCCGCTTGCCCGCCCGGTAGTTGCGCTCGACGAGCTGGACGACGTCGGCGGTGTGGAACGTCTCCCAGCGGGGATTGCCCCTCTTGCCCTTGTTGAACCAGTCCGTGTAGCTGCTGTTGGCGGCCTCCGGCATGACCACGATGACGTCGTACTTCGCCGCCCATGTGGCGATCCGCGTCTCGCGCGTCCACGACGTGTAGTCGTCGCGGCCGCCGTGGAACGCGTACAGCACGGGCCATGTCCGCTTGGCGTTCTTCCGCCACGTCTTCGGCAGCAGGATCCTTACCTTGACGCGTGAGTCGAGGTTCGGGGTCTGCACCGTGAGGTCGCGGCCGAGCTTGCCGAACCGCGTCTCCCTGACGATCTTCGCGCCGCTGTCGGCCGGCCGGAAGGCGGGCGCGCGGGCGGCGACGCGGTCGGGCGCGGCGGCCCCGGCGGGCAGGGCGAGCAGGGGTAGCGCGAGCGCCACCGCGGCCGGAAGCGGGAGACGACGGAGGTGTTCCCTTCTCATTCCCCGCAGTGTGGATGATCCCCGGCCGGTGCGATACGCCCTGGGATGAGTGATACGTGATCGTCATTCCGCTCGAAGGTGCGTGGGTCACCTCCTGTAAGGCTCGTCTTTCAGGGCGGACCGGATGCCTTCGCGCAGCTCCGGGCCGTCGGTCTCGCCGTGCACCGCCACCGCGTGCGCCACGGCCGCCTCGACGACCTCGTCCGGCGTGCCGGAGATCGCCAGCGAGCAGCCGACCTCGCTCGGCCAGGCCCGGCAGTCGACGGTCTTGCGGCCGGAGTCGCGCAGCTCGTGGACGGCCACCGTCTCCAGGTCGTGGAACACGACCGGCCCACGGGCGAGTTCGCGCACCTTCTCGGCGAACTCGTGCGTCTCGGGCAGGGCGGAGTTGTCCTTGGCGGCCACCTGGTCGGGGAACTCCACGAGGAGGCGGTAGTGGTCGGGGCGTCCGACGTCCTTGGCGACGGTCGTCCTGACGGCGGTCCGGCGGCCCTCGGTCCTGGCCGCCCACCCGTCGGCGAGCGCCTCCACCCGGGGCATCTGGGACGTCTCCAGTTCGACGATCTGCAGGAACATGGCTCGTCTCCCTTCGTCGTCGCTCGGTTACCACGATACGCCTGGCGGCCTCGGCGGGCGGATCAGTAGAGGACGGGGCGGAAGCCGAGCTCGGAGGGGGCGAGGCCGTCCAGGAGGCGGTCGATGTGGACGAGGAGTTCGCCGTGGAGGGGCCAGTGGCCCGGGTCGTCGCGGAGGAGCCGTCCCAGGCGCTCCCGGTGTTGTCGTGCCTCCACGAGGAGCTCGTGTGTTGTTTGGCCGAGGCGTCGCCCTGACTCGGCGGAGGGCGCCGTAGCCGTGGCGGCGTACAGGGGGAGGGCACGCGAGAGGGTCCGTAGGGTCAGGCTCAGCTCTCCTCTGACGTCCGTCGCCCACATGTCGCTGCCCAGGCCGGAGCCGTCACGCAGGTGCAGGTAGGTGCGGTCGGCCATACAGCGGGCCAGGCCGCGGATCTTGATCGTGGCGGCCTCCAGGGTGCTCATCGCCGTCCGCAGCGGCGCCGACGGCCCGCCGATCCGCAGCGCGCGCGGGTTCAGCCGGGTGCTGTCGTCGGCCTCGCCGAGCCGCGCCGCGACGTCACGGGCCTTCTCCGACAGCCGCGCGGCCTGCCCCTGCCAGCGCGTGGTGTGCGCGTGGTCGGGCTCCAGGTGCAGGTCGTCGGCCAAATCCTCAAGGAACTGGCCCATGTCCATGGCGAGGCCGCGCAGCGCGTCCTCGGCCGGTTTCACCTTGACGGGCGCCGTCAGCAGCGTGCTCGCCAGGCCGACGCCCGCGCCGATGAGGGTCTCCACCACCCGGCCGAGCGCGGCGCTCTCGGTGGGCAGCCCGAGGATGAGCATCGCGCTGATCGGCACTTCGAGCGTGTGGTCGCCGAGCCGGAACATCCTGCCGACGAGCAGCGCGAGCGCGATGACGAGGCCGAGCGTCCACCAGTGGAACCCCAGCGGCCCGGCGATCAGCACCGCGAGCAGGACGCCCACCGTGACGCTCGCGATCCGCTGGATGGAGCTGGTGACCGTCTGGTAGGCGGTGACCTGGACGATGAGCAGCGCGGTGAGCGGCGCCAGCAGCGGCGGCGGACCGGTGCGCAGCAGGTCCGCGACGAGGTAGGCCACCATCGCGGTGGCCACGAGGCGGAAGGCCGTGGCGAGCGTCACCTCTTCTTGATAGGCGACCCGCGGTCAACGGGGCGTGCGCCGCCCGCCCAAGGTCCGGCAAAGGCGGACCTAAACCCAGCTGTCCAGCCACATCCGCAGATGCCAGGAGTCGTACGGGATGTTCTGTGCGGTGAGCACCGGGTACAGGAACCAGAAGTTCAGCAGCACCAGCAGCAGGTAGGAGCCCGCCACGATCGACCCGGCGACGCGCCGGGACCGGGGCGGCCCGTGCGGCGGCCCGATGATCAGCCCGAGCGTCATGACGATCGCCAGGATCAGGAACGGCAGCCCCGGCAGCGCGTAGAACATGAACATGGTCCGGTCGCCGAAGGCCGACGGGAACCACGACAGCCAGCCCGCCCCGTACCCGACGAGGATCGCGCCCGCGCGCCAGTCCCGGGTCGTCATCCACAGCACCACCATGATCGCCAGCGCGGCGATGCCGATCCACCAGATCGCGGGGGTGCCGATGCCGAGGATCTCCCGCGAGCACTTCGCCGCGCCGCAGCCGGGCGTCTTGTCGTCGTAGAAGAACGCGACGGGACGGCGCAGGATCGGCCAGTCCCACGGCCACGACTGGTAGGGGTGCGCGTCGGAGAGCCCGTTGTGGAAGTCGAGGATCTGCTTGTGGTAGCGGATGAGGTCGGGCGTGCCCTCGAACGGGCGTAGCAGGACGTTGGCGGAGGGCACTCCGCGTCCCCACCCTCCCTTGGTGAGGAGCCAGCCCATCCACGTCGTCCAGTAGGCGATGAGCGGAAGGACCATGAGCCCGAGCACCGTGGAGACGCCGTCGCGTAGGGCGGCGCCCGCGTAGGGCAGTTGGACCTGGGCGGCCCGGCGCGCCGACATGTCCCAGATGAACACCAGCACGACGAAGGCGAGGAGGAACGGGGCAGCCGACCACTTGACGCCGGCGGCCAGGCCGAAGCACACGCCCGCCGCGTACCGCCAGGGGTGGCCGAGCATCGGGCCGTAGGAGAGCGTCGCCTTGGGGTCGCTGTCCACCCTGCGGGACAGCCTGCCGCGCGCCTGGTCGCGGTCGGCGACGAGGCAGGCGAACCCGGCGAGGATCCAGAACATGAGGAAGATGTCCAGGAGCGCGGACCTGCTTGTCACCAGGTGGAGGCCGTCGAGGGCGAGCAGGAACCCTGCGGCGCAGCCGAGCAGCGTGTTGCCCGTCATCCGCCTTGCGACCCGGCACAGGATGAGTACCGACAGCGTCCCGATGAGCGCCGCCATGAAGCGCCACCCGAACGGGGTGACCTGGAAGAGCGCCTCGCCGAGCCCGATCATCCACTTCCCGAACGGCGGGTGGGCGATGAACGCGCCGCCGTCGGTGATCATCTGCTCCGGTTTGCCCTCCATGAAGAGCTTGTCGGCGAGGTCCTCGGGCTCACCGATGACCGAGTGCTCGTAGCCGAACCGCCAAAGCGACCACGCGTCCTTGGCGTAGTACTTCTCGTCGAAGACGATCTCGTGGGGCACGCCGAGCCTGTCGAACCGCAGGAACCCCGCGAAGGCCGTCACCACAAGGGGCAGCAGCCACCCCCACAGCCTGCTCCCCGGCACCTCGGGCGCCAGTCTCTCCCGTACCGACGGCCGCCCGTCGACGGCCCGAACCTGGGTCACAGCCATCCCGACATCGTAGGGTCTTCCCGCCCGGCGGGCGTCCCGGCGGGTGGGAGGATGGGGGCGTGACGGGGACGTTGATTCTGGCGGCGGCGCCCATCGGGCGGGTCGAGGACGCATCGGTGCGGTTCCGGGAGGTGCTGGGCGACGCGGGCGTGGTGGCGGCGGAGGACACGCGGCGGCTGCGGCGGCTGGCGGGCGAGCTGGGGGTGGCGATCTCCGGCCGGGTGGTGTCGTACTACGACCAGAACGAGAAGGCGCGGGCCGCCGAGCTGGTCGGGGAGCTGCTCGCCGGAATCGACGTGCTCGTGGTGACGGACGCCGGTATGCCCGGTGTGTCGGATCCGGGCTACCGGCTTGTGGTGGCGGCGGTGGAGGCGGACGTGCCGGTGACGGTCGTGCCGGGGCCGTCGGCGGTGACGACGGCGCTGGTGCTCTCCGGCCTGCCGACCGACAGGTTCTGTTTTGAGGGGTTCCTCCCGCGCAAGCCGGGGGAGCGCGCCGCCCGCCTCGACGAGCTGGCGAACGAACCGAGGACCATGGTCTTCTTCGAGGCCCCGCACCGGCTCTCCGCGGCCCTGGAGGCCCTCGTGACGGCCTTCGGGCCCGACCGGCGGGCCGCGGTGTGCCGGGAGCTCACCAAGACCTACGAGGAGACCCGTCGGGGCGGCCTCGCCGAGCTGGCGGCCTGGGCGGCGGACGGCGTCAAGGGCGAGATCACCCTCGTGGTCGCCGGGGCGCCGCCGCGCGCGGTGCTGACGGACCCGGCCGAGCTGGCCGAGGCGGTCTTCACCCGCGAGGCGGCCGGGGTGGCGCGTAGGGACGCCATCGGGGAGATCGCAAAAGAGAACGGCGTGCCCAAGAAGGTCGTCTACAACGCGGTGCTCGCCGCCAAGTGACGCTCGGATTCGTCGGCTGAACTCCGCCGACGCCGGGTGAAGGCGTACCCGGCCGCCAACGCCGCCACGGGGGTCGCGGTGACGACGTACCGGTGGTCGAAGTCCACGGTGAGCGGCGGGAACGCGAGCAGCACCACGGCCACCGCCCACGGCAGCCCCGGAAACACCCGCCTGCGCGCGAGCAGGATGAGCGGAAGCAGCAGGACGACAGCCAACAGCGGCCCCCGGACGCTCACCACCGCCTGGTAGCCCCGGATCAGCGTCGCCCACGGGTCCACCACCGACGTCCGGTGTGCGGCGGAAGGGTCGTAGGCCGCTATGACGTCCGCAGGGGTGCCGCCGCCGAGCACGGGCCAGGTCGGCAGCGCGTCGGGACGGGTGGGGAAGTCGTACTTGCGGGCCGTCGCCGGGGTCGGGTGGTCGCCGTGGTGCCAGCCGAACGTCCGGATGAAGAGGTCGTGTCCGACGGTTCCGGCGTAGTCGAGCGGCTGGGCGGCGATCGCCTCCAGCGCGAACCGCTGCGCGTCGGCGTTCACCCGGGGGTCGAACGGCGCGCCGTAGGTCCAGCCGATCGGTGAGGCGGCGTCCCACACCTGGGACGAGGAAGCCTTGCGCGTCGCGGGCGGCCCGGCCGGGCACAGGTACCGCAGTTCCGGTGAGATCCGGTCGCAGTGGACGAACGCCGCGGTCCGCCCCCACAGGAACACACCGTCCGTCGCGGTCAGCGCGTACCGGTCGTTCTCGGCGTGGAACCAGACCGCGTAGCCGCCGAGCGGAAGCAGCCCCGCCAAGGCGACGGCTCCGAGCGCGCGCAGACGGTCTCGCCCGCGCCCGTCCGAGAGCCACCGGAAGCCGAGCCACACAAGGACGATCCCCAGGACGGGCAGCCCGATCGTCCGTGTCATCGTCGCCGCCGCGAGGGACAACCCTGCGAGCGCCTGCCACGGCAGACCCAGGCCGGGCCACAACAGGATCGTCAGAGCAGCGACGAGAAGGAACAGGAACAACGTGTCCGAAAGGAGGAGCGTCTCCAACTCGATGACGTCGCCGTCCAGCAGGATCGCCGACGCCGCCAATGCCGCGCCCCATCCGGGCAGCCCGCGCCGTCGCAGCAGCGCGTACACCAGGACGCCCGTAAGCAGCCCGAGCAGGTGTTGCGCCGCCACCACCGCGCCGACGCTCCCGAGCGGCTTCAGCGCCCACAGGAACAGCCCGTACCCCACCGGGCGGATCGGATGGGCGAACGGCGAGAGCGCGATCTGGAGGTAGTCGAAGGAGTCGTTGAACCACAGCCCCGGCCGGTAGCCCGCCTGGGCGACAAGACGGGCGAGCGCGCCGAGCGCCAGCGCGCTGACGAGCCACGGATGGGCCCGCAGGAGCCTTCCGACCTGCGAGAATCTCTCGGTCACGGACACCCCTCGGACACCGGGCGGCGACACCCGTATTGTTGGTTCCTTCCATCCGTCTTCGACGGGTCCGCGACACCGGGTGTCGCGGTTGGGGGAAAACCCCGCCTCGGGACCGGACAACCGGCACCATAACCAACCTGGCCGCTTTCTACAGCAGGGAGCCGTTCCATGGAGTTGTCCGTGGTCATGCCGTGCCTCAACGAGGCCGAGACCGTGGAGACGTGTGTCCGCAAGGCAGTGGCTTTCCTCGCCGAGCACGGGATCGACGGTGAGGTCGTCATCGCCGACAACGGCTCGACCGACGGCTCCCAGGCGCTCGCCGAGGCCGCCGGGGCGCGAGTGGTGCCCGTGGCGCTGAAGGGGTACGGCAACGCGCTCATGGGCGGGATCAGGGCCGCGCGCGGCACCTACGTCATCATGGGCGACGCCGACGACTCCTACGACTTCACGAACCTCATGCCGTTCGTCACCGAGCTGCGCGCGGGCGCCGACCTGGTGATGGGCAACCGGTTCGAGGGCGGGATCGAGCCGGGCGCGATGCCGCCGCTGCACCGCTACCTGGGCAACCCGGTGCTGTCGTTCGTCGGAAGGCTGTTCTTCGGCTCCAAGATCGGCGACTTCCACTGCGGGCTGCGCGGGTTCCGCCGCGACACCGCGCTGGCGCTCGGCCTCCAGTCGTCGGGCATGGAGTTCGCGTCGGAGATGGTCGTCAAGATGACACTCGCCGACGCGCGGATCGCCGAGGTGCCGACGACGCTCAAGCCGGACGGCAGGTCGCGCGCCCCGCACCTCAACACCTGGCGCGACGGCTGGCGCCACCTGCGGTTCCTGCTGCTGTACAGCCCGCGCTGGCTGTTCCTCATCCCCGGCGTCGTGCTCATGACGCTCGGCCTTGTGGCGGGTGTCGCGCTGGCCATCACGCCGATCGACATCAGGGGCGTCGTCTTCGACGTGGACACGCTCGTGGGCGCGTCGGCCGCTGTCGTCATCGGCTTCCAGGCCGTCGTCTTCTCGCTGCTGACGAAGGCGTACGGCGTCACCGAAGGGTTCCTGCGGCCGGACAAGCGGTCGGCCTGGCTGCTGGAGAAGTGGAGCTTCGAGAAGGGGCTCATCAGCGGCGGCCTCCTGGCCGTCGCGGGCCTCGTCGGTGTCGCGTTCTCGGTGGTGCACTGGCACGGCGCCCAGTTCGGCGAGCTGAACGCGCGCGAGACGCTGCGCATGGTCGTGCCCTCGGCGACGGCCCTCATGATGAGCTGCCAGCTCATCCTGGGCACGGCGTTCCTGTCGATCCTGGGCATCCGGCGCTCCAGCCACCCCGGCACCGACTCGCACGCGCACGAGGAACTCACCCTCGCCGACGCCGCCGTGCCGGGCCAGCGGGAGACCCCGGAGACCGACCTGCACCGTACGTTGCGGTAATACTGCGATACGACTGCGTTAGAACAACAAAGTTCACTTCCCGGATGGGAAGTGGACGCCTTACGGGACAGTGAGCCGATGGACAGGCACCCGGGGCCGCGCGGGCACCGGCCGGCGAAGGAGGCGATCTTGCGTCTGCTCCCTCCGCGCCTTTCCCTTGCCCTGCCCCCGGTGAAGCCGCCTACGCGCGCGCAGGTCCTCGCGTTCGCCGTCCGGCACCGGGTGCTGCTGGTGGCGCTCGCCGTCGCCGCGCTGCTGCGGTTCGTGACGGTCCTGGGCTACCGGTGGGCGATCTGGTTCCCCGACTCCTACCCGTACGTCGAGATCGCCCTGAACCCGCGGCCCGACGTCGTCAGGACCTTCGGGTACCCGTTCCTGCTGCTTCTGCTGCGACCCCTGCACAGCTTCGCCGCCGTCATCACCGTGCAGCACCTGATGGGGCTGGCCACCGCGGTGATCCTCTACGGGCTGCTGCGGCGCCCGCACCTGTTCCGGTTCGGGAGGGCGCTGCCCGGATGGGCCGCGACACTCGCCGTCGCGCCCGTGCTGTTCGACGGCAACCAGATCGAGCTTGAGCACCTGCTCCTGTCCGACACCTACTTCCTGCTGCTGGTGGCCGGTGCCGTCGCGCTCGTCCTGTGGGATTCCCAACCGGCTCCCGGCAAGGTCGTCGCGGCCTGCCTGCTGCTGAGCATGGCGGCCATCACCAGGACGATCGGGCTGCCTCTGCTCATCGTGGTGCTCGTCTTCCTGGCGATCCGCCGGGCGGGCTGGCGGACGGTCGTCGCCGGGACGGCCACCGCGATCGTGCCCATCGCCGCTTACATGACCTGGTACGCGTCGGTGAACGGCCAGTTCCAACTGAGCGGCACGGACGGGGTCTTCCTGTACAGCCGCACCATGACGTTCGCGGACTGCGACAACTTCGGCGACCGGCTTCCGGTGGACGCCTACCCGCTGTGCGACAGCACGCCCCCCGAACAGCGCAGGGCCTCGCACTTCTACGTGTGGGAGGAAAGCCAGATCTTCCGGTACCCCGGCGGCATCTTCGACCCGTACAAGAGCGAGCTGGCCAGGACGTTCGCCAAGGAGGCGATCGTCGCCCAGCCGGGCGACTACTTCACCACGTTCCTCACCGACTTCGGCCGCACCTTCCGGTGGGACCGGCCGGTCTACCCCGACCCGAAGACGTACGGCTACTACCTCTTCCCCAAGGAGTCGCAGCCCTACTGGCCGGGCCGGGACGCCTCCATGGCGCGCTATGACGTCCAGCCGGAGGCCACCCGGGTGGTGGAGCCCTTCGCGGGCTTCATGCGGGGCTACCAGAAGGTCGTCTACCTGCCCGGCACGGTGTTGGGCGTCCTTCTCCTGGTGGCCCTGGCCGGTGTCGTCTCGCGCTGGCGTGAGCTGGGCGGCGTCATCCTGCTCCCGTTCGGCTTCGCCCTCGCCCTCCTCGTCGTGCCCCCGGCGACCGTCCTGTTCGACTACAGGTACGTCCTCCCGGCCGTGCCCTTCGCGACGGTCGCCGCGGCCATCGCGCTGCGGAACCTGCACACCTGGTACCGGTCGCGGAACCGCCCGGACCACCCGTCCAGGACCCCGGAAAACGATACGACTTACGTCACCGTCGGATAAATCCGTCATTTCCGGCACAGGGAACAATGTGCATTAATGGGATTCCCCACGGGAAATCGGGCGATTCCCGGCCGGGCCCCCGCGACGTGGACTTGCCGGGCTGTGGATAACCGATTCGGCGTTGGCGGCGGGCGACCGTAGGCTTGGGGCATGTCCCGTCACATCCTCACCGCGCCGGCTTGGCCCTACGCCAACGGGCCGCGCCACATTGGGCACGTCTCCGGGTTCGCGCTGCCGTGCGACATGTTCAGCCGCTACCAGCGGATGATCGGGAACCAGGTGCTCATGGTGTCCGGCACGGACGAGCACGGGACCCCGATCCAGGTCCAGGCCGACAAGGAGGGCGTGACCGCCCGCGAGCTGGCCGACCGGTACAACCGCGTCATCGTCGACGACCTCGCCGGGCTCGGCATCGCCTACGACCTGTTCACCAGGACGTCCACCGAGAACCACTACACCGTCGTCCAGGAGATCTTCAAGGGCCTGCACGACAACGGCTACATCTTCACCGAGACCACGATGGGCGCGATCTCGCCGTCCACCGGCCGCACCCTGCCCGACCGGTACATCGAGGGCACCTGCCCGATCTGCGGCTACGACGGCGCCCGCGGCGACCAGTGCGACAACTGCGGCAACCAGCTCGACCCGATCGACCTCATCGACCCGGTCAGCCGGATCAACGGCGAGAAGCCCGAGTTCGTGGAGACCGAGCACTTCATGCTCGACCTCGCCGCCTTCACCGAGGTGCTCGGCCGCTGGCTGCGCGGCAAGGAGGGCCAGTGGCGCCCCAACGTGCTGCGCTTCTCCCTGAACCTGCTGGACGACCTGCGGCCCCGCGCGATCTCCCGCGACCTCGACTGGGGCGTCCCCATCCCGCTGGACGGCTGGCGCGACCAGCCCACCAAGCGCCTGTACGTGTGGTTCGACGCCGTCATCGGCTACTTCAGCGCGTCCGTCGAGTGGGCCCGCCGCCTGGGCGAGCCCGAGCGCTGGCGCGAGTGGTGGCAGAACCCCGAGGCCCTGTCCTACTACTTCATGGGCAAGGACAACATCGTCTTCCACTCCGAGATCTGGCCCGCGATGCTGCTCGGCTACAGCGGCGAGGGCGACAAGGGCGGCGAACCGGGCTCGCTCGGCAAGCTCAACCTGCCCTCGGAGGTCGTCTCCAGCGAGTACCTGACGATGGAAGGCAGGAAGTTCTCCTCCTCCCGCCAGGTCGTCATCTACGTCAGCGACTTCCTGGAGCGCTACGACGTGGACGCGCTGCGGTACTACATCGCCGTCGCGGGCCCCGAGACGCAGGACACCGACTTCACCTGGCAGCAGTTCGTCGACCGCAACAACGGCGAACTCGTCGCGCAGTGGGGCAACCTGGTCAACCGGTCGGTCTCGATGGCCGCCAAGGAGTTCGGCGCGATCCCCGAGCCGGGCGCCCTCACCGAGGCCGACACCGCGCTGCTGGAGCACGCCAAGGCCGCGTTCGCGAAGGTCGGGGCGGAGCTGGGCCGCTCCCGCTTCAAGAACGCCATCACCGCCGCGTTCGACGTGGTGCGCGAGGCCAACCGGTACCTGGCCGAGCAGGAGCCGTGGAAGATCAAGGACGACGCGGTGCGCAAGGGCACGATCCTGTTCGTCGCGCTCCAGGTGGTGCACGACGCCAAGACGCTGCTGACGCCGTTCCTGCCCAACAGCTCGCAGAAGGTCTTCGAGATGCTCGGCGGCACCGGCGTGTGGTCCGGCATGCCCGAGGTCCGCGAGGTGTCCGAGGGCGCGCGCGCCTACCCCGTCATCACCGGCGACTACTCGGTGGCGCAGGCCCGCTGGGAGCACCTGCCGATCACGGCGGGCACCCCGCTGCAGCGGCCCGTCCCGCTGTTCCCCAAGCTCGACCAGAGCGTGGTGGCGGAGGAGCTGGCGCGCCTTGGCGGCTGACACCGCGAAGAAGCCCAGGCCCGTCCCGCCGACGCCCCGGCTGCCCGTCGCGGTGTTCGACGACCACTGCCACCTGGACATGCTCGACATGCCCGTGGCCGAGGCCGTCGAACGCGCGCGGGCCGTCGGGGTCAGCCGGATCGTGACGATCGGGTGCGACCTCCCGTCCTCGGAGTGGGCCGCCAAGACGGCGGCCGAGCACCCCGACGTGTACGCGGGCGTCGCCATCCACCCGAACGACACCAAGGGCCTCACCGACGACGTGCTGGCCCGCATCGCCGAGCTGGCGCGCGAGCCGAAGGTCGTCGTGGTCGGCGAGACCGGCCTCGACTACTACCGCGACCACGCCACGCCGGACGAGCAGCGGCGCGCGTTCCGGGCGCACATCGCGATCGCCAAGGAGTCCGGCAGGGCCCTCATGATCCACGACAGGGACGCGCACGCCGACGTGCTGCGCCTCCTGGACGAGGAGGGCGCGCCGGAGACCGTGGTGTTCCACTGTTTCTCCGGCGACGCGGAGATGGCCCGGGTCTGCTCGGACAAGGGCTATGTGATGAGCTTCGCCGGGAACGTCACGTTCAAGAACGCCCAGCCGCTCCGTGACGCCCTCGCCGTCGCCCCGCTCGACCTGATCCTCGTCGAGACGGACGCGCCGTTCATGACGCCCGTCCCGCACCGGGGCAAGCCGAACGCGTCGCACCTGATCCCGCACACCGTCGAGCTGATGGCGTCGGTCAAGGGAGTCCCCGTGGACGAGCTGTGCGCGGCCATCGCCGCCACGGGAAAACGAATCTACGGCTTCTGAGGGGTAAACCCCGCGCCATCGGGGAACGTCCTTCTTCACGAGTCACCGGTGCGGGGGTGTTCATCCCCCGAGTCACCCCCGTACCGGTGGACACGCCGCACACCCGGACGTTACGCCGTCATGTTGTCACTCTGCGTGTCGGTCCCGCTAGGCTCCGGGCGTGACTCGTAGTGCGCGGCATGCGGCCGGACGGCCTCCGAGCTTCGTCATGCCCCTGATAGCCACCGTGTTCCTCGTCGGTATCGCCGCCGGGGGTTGGAACCTGTTCTCGCGGGAGCCCGAGGTCGTGCCGGTCGCGCTGGCCGGTGACCACGCGGTGCTCCCGGCGCAGAAGGACGTCAGCTCCGCGGCCGCCGCCGCGCCCGGCACCGGCGGCGGTGCCCCGGTCCTGCCGGACGGCGGTGTGCCGCTGCTGCCGCCGGACGTCGCGGGCGCGCCCCCCGGCGCCGTCCCGCCGCCCGCCGTCGAGTTCGACGACCCGGCCCGCGTCGCCGCCCCCGAGCCGAAGACGGCGGTGCAGCCCGCCGAGAAGGGCGGCGGCCCCCTCGCCCTGCTCAACCTCCCCAAGCTGCTGCCGAAGGAGGCGACCGAGCTGAACCTCCTGAACCTCCCGGTCGCCGACCTCAACTGGGGCGCGGTGGCCCGCTGCGAGTCGAACAACGACCCCGAGCGCATCACCACCAGCGGCCTGTACGGCCTCTACCAGTTCTCCCGCGAAACCTGGGAGTCCGTAGGCGGCACCGGCCTCCCCTCCCACGCCACCCCCGAAGAACAGACCCGCCGAGCCCAACTCCTCTACGAAAAGCAGAACGGCTGGCAGACCACCTGCGGCAAACTCCTCTACTCCGACGAGTGACGCCCGTGCCGTGCGCGCGCGGGACGGCTACCGGAGCGCGGCGAGGTCGATCACGGTGAACCCCTCGCCGGTCCGATAGACGATGGTGTCGCTGTCCGGGCTGTTGTAGACGTACTCCGCCAGCGGGACGACGGCCTCGCCCACCCGGCCCGTCTCCAGGTCGATGATCCGCAGCCGGTCCCGCACCTCCTCGGGATCGTCCGGGCCGGTCGGGCGGAGCACGAGGAAGTGGTCGGCCTCGGGAAGCGTCCCGCCGTAGGTGTACTCGGTGTGCTCCTCCGTGCCGGACGACCCCGTGGGGTGGTGCGCCGTCGCGCCGACGAGTCGCGCGGAGCCGTCGCGCCGGACCATGTCCGCGCCGAGCGAGCACCACACGACGCCGCAGGCGGCCCCGGCCGAGGCGGGCGCGGTGAGGGCGGTGCCCCGGACCTCGCCCGTCTCCACGTTGCGGATGCGCTGCCCGAAGAAGGGCCGTCCTGCGGCGTCGCCGTGGCTGGGGATGTCCGCTTCGGTCACCCAGGGCCAGCCGAGCACGATCTCGCGGACGCCGCCCCTGTGCACCCGCACGGAGCCGTCGGCGAGCGCGGCGGCGGAGAGCGCGGGTGGGGCGTCGCGCCCGGAGGCCCAGATCGCGCGTCCGTTCACGAGGGTCAGGCTGTGCGGGGACCCGGAGACCTTCCAGCGGTGTTCCGGCGGGCCGGGGGTGACGGGACGCGCGAAGACCACGGAGTCGTCGGTGTCCCAGTGGTCGGCCTGCCAGGCGACGTAGCCGTCGCCCGCGACGATCCGGCTGCTGGTCGTGCTGTGCCGCTTCGGCTGGTGGAAGTCCGTGACCTTCGTCGCCTTACGCGTCCGTATGTCGTAGGCGTAGAGGGCCTTCGGCTGGGTGACGCCCTCGCCTCCCCAGTCGTCGGGGACGGGCGCCCAGCTCGCGGCCACCACGGTGTGCCGGTCGAGCATCGCCAGCGGGGTGATCCGCACGCCGTCCGGCAGGGTGCGCGGGACCCGGTGGACGGCGTCCGGCCACAGCTCGTCCAGCGGGACGGCGGGGGCGGGCGTGAGCACGGTGGGCGCGGGCTCCGGGCCGTCCCGGTGCAGGGCGCCGAACGTGCCGAGGACGACGGCGGCGGCCGTCGCGGCGGAGAGCGCGGCGAGCCTGCGGCGGCGGCGGTGGTGCCAGGTTTGTTGGGCTTGGGTGGCGAGGGTGGGTGGGGGGGTGGGGGCGGATTCGGCGTGGGTGTGGAGGGAGCGGGTGAGGGACTGCTCCAGGGGGGATCGGGGCGGGGTCATCGGGGGCTCCCTTCGTAGTGGGGGGTGTAGGCGGCGCGGAGTTTGTCGAGGGCTCGGCTGGCCTGGCTGCGGACGGTGCCTCGGGTGATGTTGAGGCGGGCGGCTATCTCGTCGTCTGACAGGGCCTCGTAGTAGCGCAGGACAAGGACGGCGCGTTGACGGCGGGGGAGGGTGGCGAGGGACTGCCAGAGCGCGTCGTCGGGTGGGGCGGGGTCGTGGTGGGGCGCGTCCGGGACGGCGGACGTGAGGGTCTCGCGGCGGGTGCGGCGCCACAGCGAGATGTGGTGACGGGCCATCGTGGTACGGACGTAGCCTTCCGGGTCCTTCTTGCGCAGCACCCGCGACCAGGAGGCGCGTAGCCGGATCAGTGCCTCCTGGACGAGGTCGGCCGCGTCGTGCGGGTTGCCGGTGAGGACGTAGCCGTACCGGAGCAAAGCGGGCGCGCGGGATACCACCCAGTGCTCAAAATCGAGCTCCGCGTCCGGTTCCGCCCGATCGGACTCGCCTGTCGCGGTTCCTGCGTGATCCAAGGCGTTTCTCCTTTCGTCATGACCCGGACGCGACCGGGCGGGCAACTGTTGCATGGGAGAATCGAGGCGTGGGGGACAACAAGACCGGGCACACGGCCCTGCTGGGCGCCGCCGACGTGCGGGAGATCGCCGCGGCGCTCGACGTGCGGCCCACCAAGCAGCTCGGCCAGAACTTCGTGATCGATCCCGGCACCGTCCGGCGGATCGTCCGGGCGGCCGAGGTCGGGCCGGACGACGTGGTCGTCGAGGTGGGCCCCGGCCTGGGGTCGCTGACGCTGGCGCTGCTGCCCGAGGTCGCCGCGGTGACGGCGGTCGAGCTCGATCCGGTGCTGGCCGGGGCGCTGCCGGAGACCGTCAGGGCCAAGGCCCCCGCGCTGGCCGGGCGGCTCACCGTCGTGCACGGCGACGCGATGCGGATCACGGAGCTGCCGGGCCCGCCGCCCACCGCGCTCGTCGCGAACCTGCCGTACAACGTGGCGGTGCCGGTGGTGCTGCACCTGCTGGAGCTGCTGCCGTCGCTGCGCAGGGGCCTGGTGATGGTGCAGGCCGAGGTGGGCGACAGGCTCGCGGCCGCGCCCGGCAGCCGGATCTACGGGGTGCCGTCGGTGAAGGCCGCCTGGTACGCCGAGGCGCGGCGCGCCGGATCGGTCGGCCGTCACGTCTTCTGGCCCGCGCCGAACGTCGACTCCGCGCTCGTCGCCTTCACCCGGCGGGAGCCGCCGCGCACCGACGCGTCGCGCGAGGAGGTGTTCGCGGTGGTGGACGCCGCCTTCGCGCAGCGCCGCAAGACACTGCGCGCGGCGCTCGCCTCGTGGGCGGGCTCGCCCGCGCGGGCCGAGGCGGCGTTGCGGGCCGCGGGGGTTGATCCGACGGCGCGCGGCGAGGCCCTCGACGTCACCGCGTTCGCCAGGATCGCCGAGCACCGGCCGGTTTGATGCGGCGGGCGCGCGCCTTGTAGAACCGTCCGAAGATCCGTCCACCGTCTTGAACCGAGGGCCGCCATGTCCGTCACCGTCCGGGTTCCCGCCAAAGTCAACCTCCAGCTCGGCGTCGGCCCGCTGCGGGACGACGGCTACCACGACCTGGTGAACGTGTTCCACGCCGTGTCGTTGTTCGACGAGGTGACGGTGGCCGAGGGGCCGTTGGCCGTCACGGTCGAGGGGGCGTCGATCGAGGGCGTCCCGGCGGGTCCCGACAACCTGGCCGCGCGCGCGGCCCGGCTGCTCGCCGAGCATCTGGGGGTGCCGCCGGAGGCGTCGATCCACATCCGCAAGGAGATCCCGGTGGCGGGCGGCATGGCGGGCGGCAGCGCCGACGCGGCGGCCGCGCTGCTGGCCTGTGCGGAGCTGTGGAACCCGAAGCTGCCCCGGCAGACCCTCATGGACCTGGGCGCGGAGCTGGGCAGTGACGTGCCGTTCGCGCTGCTCGGCGGGACGGCCGTCGGCGTCGGCAGGGGCGAGGTGCTCACGCCGCTGCCGACCAAGGGCGAGTTCGCGTGGGTGTTCGCGCTGGCCGACGGCGGGCTCTCCACCCCCGCCGTCTACGCGGAATGCGACAGGCTGCGCGCGGCGTTCGAGCAGGAGGCGGTGTGGCCGCACGAGTCGCCGGCGCTGCTGGCGGCGCTGGCCGGGGGCGACGCCAAGGCGCTGGGCGCGGCGCTCAGCAACGATCTGCAGCCCGCCGCGTTGAGCCTCATGCCCGCGCTGCACCGGACGATCACCGCGGGCCGTGACTTCGGCGCGCTCGGCGCGCTGGTCTCCGGCTCGGGTCCGACCTGCGCGTTCCTCGCCGCGGACGCCGAGCACGCCGCCGACCTGGCCGCCGCGCTGGGCGGCGCGGGGGTGGCGCGCGCGGTGGTCCGGGCGGGCGGCCCGGTGCCTGGCGCGACGGTCCTCTGACCGGACGGCCCTAGGGTGGGGCAAGCCAGGCGAAAGACGACGAGTAGGACGAGACGGTCCGCACCACGGACCTGGGGACGATCCGCGTGAATCTGATCAATCTGGAGAACGTCAGCAAGGCCTACGGGCCGAAGCCGCTGCTGGACGGGGTGTCGCTGGGCATCGAGTCCGGCATGCGGATCGGCGTCGTCGGCCGCAACGGCTACGGCAAGTCGACGCTGATGAACATCATGGCGCGGACGGTCGAGGCCGACTCCGGACGCGTCACGCACACCGGCGGCCTGCGCCTGGCGATGCTGGTCCAGCGCGACGAGTTCGGCCCGGACGCGACGGTCCGCTCCGTCGTCATCGGTGACCGGGCCGAGCACGAGTGGGCGGGGGACACGCGGGTCCGCGACATCCTGTCCGGCCTGCTCACCGGGCTCGACCTGGACGCGCCGCTGGCGGGCATGTCGGGCGGGGAGAAGCGGCGGGTGTCGCTGGCCGCGCTGCTCGTCCCCGAGTCCGACGTGATCATGCTGGACGAGCCCACCAACCACCTCGACATCGAGGCGATCACCTGGCTGGCCCGGCACCTGCGGACGCGCCGCGAGGCCCTGGTCCTGGTGACGCACGACCGGTGGTTCCTGGACGAGGTGACCGACCGGACGTGGGAGGTCGTGGACGGCCGGGTCGAACGGTACGAAGGCGGATATTCCGCTTACGTCCTGGCCAAGGCGGAGCGGGCGCGGATCGCCGACGCGACCGAGGCCAAGCGGCAGAACCTCATGCGCAAGGAGCTCGCCTGGCTCCGGCGCGGCCCGCAGGCCCGCACGTCCAAGCCCAAGTTCCGGGTGGACGCCGCGCAGGCCCTCATCGCCGACGTGCCCCCGCTGCGCGACCAGGTCGAGCTGACGAAGTTCGCCACCGCGCGGCTCGGCAAGACCGTCTACGACGTCGAGAACGTCTCCCTGGACATCGCGGGCAATCCGGTCTTCCGGCAGGTGACATGGCGGCTCGGGCCCGGCGACCGGATCGGGCTCGTCGGCGTCAACGGCAGCGGCAAGACGACGCTGCTCAAGCTGCTCGCGGGCACCCGGCAGCCGGACACGGGCCGGGTCGTGCGCGGCAGGACCGTCGCGCTCGCGCACCTCACCCAGGACCTCGCCGACCTCGACCCCACGCGGCGCGTCCTGGAGTCGGTCGAGGAGATCGCGCGGCGGATCACCGTCGGCAAGCGCGAGTGGACGGCCTCGCAGCTGCTGGAGCGGCTCGGATTCCGCGCCGACGCGCAGTGGAAGCAGGTCGGCGACCTCTCCGGCGGCGAGCGGCGCAGGCTCCAGATCCTGCGGCTGCTCATGGGCGAGCCCAACGTCATGCTGCTGGACGAGCCCACCAACGACCTCGACATCGAGACGCTGACCGAGCTTGAGGACATCCTGGACGGCTGGCCCGGCACCCTCGTCGTCGTCAGCCACGACAGGTACTTCCTGGAGCGCGTCACCGACACCGTGCACGGGCTGCTCGGCGACGGGACGGTGCGGATGCTGCCCGGCGGCGTCGAGGAGTACCTTTCGCGGGTCGAGGCGGGCACGGTGTCGGCGATCCGGCAGGCGGCCCCCGAGGCGGCGGCTCCGGCGGCCAGGCCCGCGCAGTCGGCGACCAAGCTCGACTGGAAGACCCAGAAGGAGCTGGACCGGCTGGAACGCCAGCTCGACAAGCTGACCAGGCGGGAGGCCGAGCTGCACGCCCAGATGGCCGAGGCCGCCACCGACCACGCCCGGCTGCTCGACCTGGACGACAAGCTCAAGGCCGTCCTCGCCGAGAAGGACGAGGTCGAGATGGCCTGGCTGGAACTCGCCGAAAGCTGACCCGCACAGGGCTCCCCACCCGACGAGGCCGGATGGACGGCGCTGGAAGCGCGTCGAACCGCACGGACCAGGAGGGAAGGCGCTGTAAACCGACCGTTCGGCTTACCGGTCGAACGGGACGAGCAGGGTCCGCAGGAGGTCGGCGAGCTGCTTCTGCTCGGTCTCGGTGAGCGTGGCGAGCAGCTCGCGCTCCCTGTCGATCAGGTCGGAGAACGCGGCGTCCACCCGGGCCCTGCCGACGTCGGTGAGGCGCACCTGGACACCGCGCTTGTCTGCGGGGTCGGGGTGCCGCTCGACGAGCCCGGCGGCGGTGAGCCTGTCGATCCGGTTCGTCATGGTGCCCGACGTGACGAGCGTGGCGCGCAGCAGTTGGCCGGGGTTCAGCTGGTAGGGCGGCCCGGCCCGGCGCAGCGCCGTCAGCACGTCGAACTCCCACGACTCCATCTCGTGGGCGGCGAACACCGCGCGGCGGGCACGGTCCAGGTGCCGGGAGAGCCGTGACACCCGGCTCAGCACGTGCAGGGGCTGGACGTCGAGTTCGGGGCGCTCGGTCCGCCACGCCGCGACAAGCCGGTCGACCTCGTCCTCCATGGGTGAACCCTACCTGTATCTCGACATCAAGACACAGGGCGATCCCCCGCTGGGTGGGGCGTGGCTCCGGTCACCCGTCCTCGACCGCGTCGAGCGCGTCGAGGAGCCGCTCCAGCCGGGCCGACGCGCTCCGCGTGACGGCCTCCGCCGAGCCCGTCAGGTACCCGGCCTCGACCATCGCCTCGCGCATGGCCTCCTCCATCATGCCCACGGCGAGCCCGAACGGGATCAGCCTCTCCGCACCCGACATGAGCCCTCCCTCCGGGGACACCCGACCCCCTGCCGAACGGCGACGCACCGCGACCGGCCCACCACGCGGCGCGTGCCGGACCGGACGGCCTCATCCTGCCGTCCCGGGGCCCCGTCTGTCAGGCTTGCGGGGAAAATCCCCGCCCACTTCCCTTCCGATCCACCCGCCTTTCCGGCTCTTCTTCCGCCCCGTTCCGGGGTTCCCTTCCGGCCCGGCCTTCCCCAGCTCCACCACCTGCCCGTCGCCTTCTTCGCCGCCACTGGAATTTTTCAGATCCGCCCGCCCGCTTTTGCCCCCGCCGACCCGCGACGGCCTTTCTCCGGCCCGCCCGGCCCGTTTTCCACAGCCCCTCAACCCGTCTTGACTCGAACATAGTATCGTGTCCAACATCACATCGGTACGCGGGTGGGGGCGGAAGGCGGGGGTGGAAGGAGGAAAAGGACATCTTGACGTCGAGACAGTTGTGTTGCGATGATGTGTCTTGATGTCAAGAGATGCCTGGGATCCCGAGCGGTACGGGGCGTTCTCCGCGGAGCGGGGAAGGCCCTTCGCCGAGCTGGCCGCCCGGGTGCGGGTGAAGGACCCGCGCCGGGTGGTGGATCTGGGCTGCGGCGACGGAAGGCTCACCGCGACACTCGCCGAGCGCTGGCCCGCCGCACGGGTGCAGGGCGTCGACTCCTCACCCGCGATGGTCGAGGCGGCCCGGCGTGTCCCCGGCATCGACGTCGTCCTCGCCGATCTCGCCGCCTGGCGGCCCGCCGCCCCGGTCGACGTGATCGTCTCCAACGCGGCGCTGCACTGGGTGCCGGGGCATCTCGACCTGTTCGAGCACTGGGTCGGCGCGCTCAACCCCGGCGGCGTGTTCGCCTTCCAGGTGCCGGGCAACTTCGGCGCGCCCAGCCACACCCTGCTGCGCGCGACGGCCGAGGCCCACGGCGTCGCCCTGGACTGGCCGTCCGTAGCCGAGCCCGCCGCCTACCTGGCCGCCCTGACGGCCCTGGGCTGCGCGGCCGACGTCTGGGAGACGACCTACCTCCAGGTCCTCAAGGGCGACGACGCCGTCCTGGCATGGATGCGCGGAACGGCCCTACGCCCCGTCCTGGCCGCCCTCGAAGACCCCACCGATTTCCTCGCCGACTACCGGACGAGGCTGCGCGGGTCCTACCCGCCAACAGAACACGGAACGGTCTTCCCGTTCCGCAGGATCTTCGCCGTGGCCCGAAGATCCTGATCCGAAACGAGGTGCCGCCCGCAGTGGGAGGAAAGCGGCTCAACATTCCCCTGCGGTGCTGCCGACTCCCGTAGCGGGCGGCACCTACGCAAGGAAGGCGGCCCACCCGGCCGCCCCCCGCCCGGCTCCGTACCAAGAACCGGGACCCAGCCGGCGGCCGCGTGGAAAACCTCCTCGCGGCCCGCCGGTCTTCTTATGCCAGCCCCCTCGCACAGCGCGCGCACAACGCCCCGAAGAAATCGGCCGATCGAAAACCCTCCGAGTGCTCCCGGGCCTGGCGGTCGGGCGCCCCCGGTGTCGCCCCGGAGGCCGCCAGGCCGGAGGGGCGGCGCCGGGCTCGCAAGGCGCCCGGCCGTCAGGCCAATAAAACTGGTGAATACATGTTCACCGTGTGTGTTTGGGATTTTGCCCTCCGGAGTCTTACGGTCCTACGGGACCGTAGGTTACGTTGGCGTAGCAACACTTTCCGGACGAGAGACGTACCTACGTGACCGCTACCTCCTTCGCCAGCGCACCGCTGAGCGACCTTTCCGACAACCGCAACGGGACCAAGCACAAGGTCCTCGTCGCGCTCTTCACCGGAGTGCCGCTCCTCGCGCTGGCGGCGGCGGTGCCGTTCGCCTGGGGCTGGGCCCTGGGCTGGAGCGACATCGTTATCGCCGCGGTGTTCTACTTCCTGTCCGCGGGCGGGATCACCATCGGCTACCACCGGTACTTCACCCACGGTTCGTTCAAGGTCGGCCGCCCGATGCGGGTCTTCCTGGCCGTCTGCGGGTCCCTGGCCGTCGAGGGTCCGGTGCTGAACTGGGTCGCCGACCACCGCAGGCACCACAAGTTCTCCGACAAGGAGGGCGACCCGCACTCGCCGTGGAAGTACGGCGACGGCGCGGTCGCGCTGTTCAAGGGCCTCGTCTGGTCGCACTACGGCTGGCTGTACGCGAACAAGGCGACCAACGTCGACAAGTACGCCAAGGACCTCAAGAACGACCCGGACCTGCGCCGGGTGCACAACTCGTTCGGCCTGATCGTCGCGGGCACGTTCCTGCTCCCGGCCGCGATCGGCGGCCTGGTGACGATGTCCTGGGCCGGGTTCTTCACCGCGCTGTTCTGGGCGGGGCTGGTCCGGGTCAGCCTGGTCCAGCACGTCACGTGGTCGATCAACTCGATCTGCCACACCTTCGGCGACACCCCGTTCGCCTCCCGCGACCAGGCGAGGAACGTCTGGTGGCTGGCGATCCCGTCGCTCGGCGAGTCCTGGCACAACCTGCACCACGCGGACCCGACGGCGGCCCGCCACGGTGTGCTCAAGGGCCAGGTCGACATCAGCGCCCGGACCATCTGGATCTTCGAGAAGCTCGGCCTGGCCTGGGATGTGCGTTGGCCGAGTAGGGAGCGCCTGGACGCCAAACGCGCTTAAGGTCTTGGACCATGAGTGACTCCCGAAGACGGCGCATGTCCGCGAGTGAGCGGCGAGAGCAGTTGCTTGGCGTCGGCCGGGAGCTGTTCGCCGAACGGGGGTTCGACGGGACGTCGGTGGAGGAGATCGCCGCCAAGGCGGGGGTCTCCAAGCCGGTCGTCTACGAGCACTTCGGAGGCAAGGAAGGGCTCTACGCGGTCGTCGTGGACCGCGAGATGGAACGGCTGCTCGCTTCCGTCACCGCCGCCCTGACGACCGAGGCCCCCTACCGGCGCAAGCTCGAACTCGGCGCGATGGCGCTCCTGGAGTACATCGAGGAGAGCAGCGCCGGGTTCCGCATCCTGGTCCGCGACTCGCACGGCACCGGCGCGGGCAGTTACGCCAGCCTGCTGTCGGAGATCGCCAGCGAGGTCGAGTACCTGCTCGGCCGCGAGTTCGACGACCACGGCCTGGACGAGAAGGCCGCCCCGATGTACGCGCAGATGCTCGTCGGGATGATCTCCCTGGCGGGCCAGTGGTGGCTGGACTCGCGCAGGCCGCGCCGTGAGGACGTGGCCGCGCACGTGGTGAACCTCGCCTGGAACGGCCTTTCGCACCTGGAGGCCAAGCCCACCCTTGATCCGCGCCGCCGTGCCAAGGAGCGGGAGCGGGCCGAGCGCCGTCAGGAGAAGGACAGGGCCAGGGCCGAGAAGGCGTTGGAGCGGGCGCGCCGCAGGGCGGCCAGGGAGGCCGCCGTAGAGGTCTGAGCCGCCGCCGGGCATGATGGTCCGGTGGCGGAGCGGCGTAAGCGGATGACGGGCAAGGAGCGGCGGGAGCAGCTCGTCGAGATCGGCCGCGCGCTGTTCGCGGAGCGGGGTTTCGACGGGACGGCGGTGGAGGAGATCGCCGCCAAGGCCGGGGTGTCCAAGCCCGTCGTCTACGAGCACTTCGGCGGCAAGGAGGGCCTGTACGCGGTCGTGGTCGACCGCGAGATGGCCCGGCTGCTGAGCATGGTCACCCAGGGCATGGCCGACGGCCTGCACTACCGGGGCAAGCTGGAGGGCGCCGCCCTGGCGCTGCTGGAGTACATCGAGGAGAGCACGGACGGCTTCCGCATCCTCGTCCGCGACTCGCACGCCGCGTCCGGGACGGGCACCTTCGCCAGCCTGATCAGCGACATCGCCACCCACGTGGAGTACCTGCTCGTCGAGGAGTTCGAGCGGCACGGCCGGGACGGCCGCCTCGCCCCCATGTACGCGCAGATGCTCGTCGGCATGGTCGCGATGACGGGCCAGTGGTGGCTTGAGGTCCGCAAGCCGCGCCGTGAGGAGGTCGCCGCCCACCTCGTGAACCTCGCCTGGAACGGTCTCTCGCGCCTGGAGCCCGCCCCAAGGCTGCGGCCCCGCTCCCGCAAGACCAAGTAACGGGGTGAGGGTCAAGGGCCCGGAACGGTATCGTTGCCTTGGTCGCGGGTTCGCGACGGTCCGGCGTGGTGTAATCGGCAGCACTAGGGTTTTTGGTGCCCTCTGTTCAGGTTCGAGTCCTGGCGCCGGAGCCGGGGTTCTGGGTGCCCGGTGGGGCCGCCGGTGCAGGCGGCCCTCTGACCGGGCGGTACTCTTTGTTCATGTCAGGTGGGTTACGCCCCGGCGAAGTTCTGCCGCCGCCTCGCCCGCCCAGTCGCACCAGTCCCATCCGCGAAGCCCAGGAGCCACTTAGTGAGCCCGGCCGCAGTCATCGTCCTCGCCGCGGGTGAGGGCACCCGCATGAGATCCCGTACCTCCAAGGTCCTGCACGAGCTGGGCGGCAGGAGCATGCTCGGGCATGTCCTGGCCGCCGCCGACACGCTGGCGCCCGACCGGACGCTCGTTGTCGTCGGGCACCGGCGCGAGCAGGTGATCGCCCATCTCGCGGAGATCCACCCCGCCGCCGTCCCCGTCGTGCAGGAGCGCCAGGGGGGCACCGGGCACGCCGTGCGCACCGCCCTGGAGGCCGCGGGCGCGCTCGACGGCACCGTCGTCGTCACCAACGGCGACCACCCGCTGATCACCGGCGAGACGCTGCGCGACCTCGTGGGGCAGCACGAGCGCGACGGCAACGCTGTGACAGTGCTCACCACCGACGTGCCCGAGCCGACGGGCTACGGCCGGATCCTGCGCGGCTCGGACGGCGCCGTCACCGGCATCGTCGAGCACAAGGACGCCACCGAAGAGCAGCGCGCGATCACCGAGATCAACGTCGGCATGTACGCGTTCGACGGGGCGCTGCTCGCGGGCGCGCTGAAGCGGTTGACCACCGACAACGCGGGGGGTGAGGAGTATCTCACCGACGCCCTCGCCATCCTGCGCGGCGACGGGCACCGCGCGGGCGCGTCCAAGGTCGCCGACTGGGTCGAGACCCTGGGCGTCAACGACCGCGTCCAGCTCGCCGAGGCCCGCCGCCTCCTCAACGACCGGATCCTGACGCGCCTCATGCGCGCGGGCGTCACGGTCGTCGATCCGGCGACCGCCTGGGTGGACGTGCAGGTGCGCGTCGAGGCGGACGCCACCCTGCATCAGAACGTCAGGTTGCACGGGAGTACGGTGGTCGCCGCGGGCGCGCAGGTCGGCCCGGACACCACCCTCACCGACACCGTCGTCGGCGAGGACGCGCGGGTGCTCAACTCCGTGGCGGTCGGGGCCGAGATCGGTCCCGAGGCGACGGTCGGGCCCTTCGCCTATCTGCGTCCGGACGCCAGGCTCGCCCGCAAGGCCAAGGCCGGCGCCTACGTGGAGATCAAGAACTCCGAGGTGGGCGAGGGGTCGAAGGTGCCGCACCTGACTTACGTCGGGGACGCGACCATCGGCGCCGGGTCCAACATCGGGGCGGGCTGCGTCTTCGTCAACTACGACGGCGTCGCCAAGCACCGCACCGTCGTGGGCGACCACGTCCGCGTCGGCAGCGACAACATGCTCGTCGCCCCCGTCACCATCGGGGACGGCAGCTACACAGCGGCCGGATCAGTGATCATCAAGGATGTACCGCCCGGGGCGATGGCCGTGGCCCGCGGGCAGCAGCGCAACGTTGAGGGCTGGGTCGAGCGCAAGCGCGCCGGTACCGCCGCCGCCGACGCGGCGAAACGAGCGCGTGAGAACAACACCCAGGAGGGGGACAAGTGAGCGGGATCAAAACCCAGGGCGAGAAGAAGCTGATGCTCTTCTCCGGCCGTGCCTATCCGGAGCTCGCCAAAGAGGTCGCCGACAACCTCGACTGCGAGCTCGTGCCAACTGCCGCGTACGACTTCGCCAACGGCGAGACGTTCGTCCGGTTCCTGGAGTCGGTCCGGGGCAGCGACGCCTTTGTGATCCAGAGCCACATGGCTCCGATCAACCAGTGGATCATGGAACAGCTGATCATGGTGGACGCGCTCAAGCGGGCCAGCGCCCAGCGCATCACCGTGGTCGCGCCGTTCTTCGGCTACGCCCGTCAGGACAAGAAGCACCGCGGCCGCGAGCCCATCTCCGCGCGCCTCATGGCCGACCTGTTCAAGACCGCCGGCGCCGACCGGCTCATCACCGTCGACCTGCACACCGCGCAGATCCAGGGCTTCTTCGACGGCCCCGTGGACCACCTGTTCGCGCTGGAGATCCTCGCCGACCACGTCGCGAGCACCCTCGACACCTCCCAGGTGACGGTCGTCGCCCCCGACGCGGGCCGGGTCCGCGTCGCGGAGCGCTGGACCGACCGCCTGGGCTGCCCGCTGGCCATCATCCACAAGCGGCGCGACCCGCTGGTCGCCAACGAGGTCAAGGTCTTTGAGGTCGTCGGCCAGGTCGAGGGCCGCACCTGCGTCATCGTCGACGACATGATCGACACCGGTGGCACCATCGTGAAGGCCGCCGAGGCCCTCTTCGAGCAGGGCGCCGCCCGCGTCGTCGTCACCGCGACCCACGGCGTCCTCTCCGGCCCCGCCGTGGACCGCCTGAAGAACTCCCGGATCTCCGAGGTGGTGCTCTGCAACACCCTCCCGATCCCGGCCGAGAAGCAGTTCGACAAACTCACCGTCCTCTCGATCGCCCCACTCCTCGCCAGCGCGATCAACGAGGTCTTCCACGACGGCTCCGTAACGTCCCTCTTCGACGGCGAAGCCTAAAAACACCCGAACCACCAACGTTCCAAACAAACCCAGCAGCCCTACGGATTGCCGGGCCCATCCGCATGGGCCCAGCAGCCCCAGCAGTCCCTACGGATCGCCGGGCCCGTGTGGAACACCCCGGTGGTGGAGCCTCCCGCCCAGGGGGTCGGGCGCTCCCGGTGCTGCCCCGTAGGCCCCCCGGGCCGGAGGGGCAGCGCCGGGCTCGCAAAGCGCCCGGCCCCCTGGGCCAATAAGCACAGCCCGGCCCCCTGGGCCAATAAGCACAGCGCCCGGCCCCTTGGGCCAAACAAACACTGCTAGAATCGTCAGACCGTGTGCGCCTCCGCTAGCGCGGCATGCCCGAGATGGGCGCCTGTGCCGGAGATGCGCCGAGACGCCCTACGGAAGGGCTGAGGTCTTAGCCAGCGTCAGACTTACGAGTTTCCTTCAAGGAGTTCCGCCGTGTCCGAGGTACGCATCGCCGCCGAGCCGCGCTCCGAGTTCGGTAAGGGTGCCGCCCGGCGCACCCGTCGCGCCGGGAAGGTGCCGGCCGTTCTGTACGGGCACGGCACGGACCCGCAGCACATCACGCTTCCGGGTCACGAGCTGATGCTCGCCCTGAAGACCCCGAACGTGCTGCTGCGCGTGTCGGGCCTGTCCGGTGGCGAGGAGCTCGCGCTGCCGAAGGACGTGCAGCGCGACCCGCTGAAGGGGTTCCTGGAGCACGTCGACCTGCTGCTGGTGAAGCGCGGCGAGAAGGTCACGGTGGACGTCCCGGTCGTCACGGTCGGGGACGTGCCGGCGGGCGGCCAGCTCGCGCAGGAGCTCACGGTCGTGTCGCTGGAGGCCGAGGCCACGCACATCCCGACCGAGATCACGGTGGACCTGGGCAAGCTGAGCGAGGGTTCGACCGTTCTGGTCAAGGACCTGTCGTTGCCGCGCGGCGTGACGGTCGCGGGCGGCGAGGACGCGCTGGTGCTGCAGATCACCGGCGTCAAGGAGAACCAGGTCGCGGCTCCCGAGGGTGAGGCCGGGGAGCCCGCTGAGGGCGCCGCCGAGGCCCCGTCCGCCGAGTAGGGCCGACGAGTACGACTCCGGGGGCCCCGGAACGCCTCAGCGCGTTCCGGGGCCCTTGTGGTGTCCGGAGGGGGGCGGGATGGCCTTCTGGAGGAGGAGCACGGTGGGTGAGGACGTCTGGTTGGTGGTCGGTCTGGGCAATCCTGGGCCGAAGTACGAGGCGACGCGGCACAACGCGGGTGTGATGGTCGTGGATCTGCTGGCCGGTCGGGTGGGCGGGCGGTTCAAGGCGCACCGGTCGCGCTGTGACGTGGTGGAGGGCCGTCTTTCCGGGGTGCGGGCGGTGTTGGCGAAGCCGCGGTCTTACATGAACGAGTCGGGTGGCCCGGTGAAGGCGTTGCGCGACTTCTACAAGGTGCCGGACGAGCGGGTTCTGGTCGTCCATGACGAGCTGGATATCGATTTCGGGTCGGTCCGCTTGAAACGGGGTGGTGGTGACAATGGTCACAATGGCTTGCGTTCGGTGACGAGGTCGTTGGGTTCGAAGGAGTACCTGCGGTTGCGCTTCGGAGTCGGCCGTCCGCCGGGCCGGATGGACGCGGCGGCGTTCGTCCTGAAGGAGTTCTCCGTGGCGGAGCGGAGAGAACTCCCCTACTTCCTGGACAGGGCCGGCGACGCGGCGGAGGCGGTGTTGACGTCGGGTCTGGAGGCGGCGCAGAACACCTATCACGCTCCGTGATCGGCTTGGCCGTTCTTGGCCTCGTCGCGGAGGAGAGCGGCACGTGAGCGGCCCGTGGCAATGCCCGTGAAATATTACGAATTGTTACATGATTGACAGGGCGCTCGCTGATATGGTCCCTGGACCTTGCTGCACCTGGGGTGCTCAGGGGGAGACGGGGGCCGGTGCCGGAGTCCGGAGGCTCGTTCACGCGCCATTCACAATTCCCCCGAAACCCGCCCTAACAGGTGAACGGCAGCCTAAGCGAAGCTGTCTCACGGAGGAGTGCGCGGTGAACGGGCTCGACTCTGACCATACGCCGCGGCCCGGGCAAGCCGCGCGCGTGGTCTCGATGGGCGCGGTCGGGCCGGGGTCCGGCCACGGCCGGGACGGCGACTGGACGACGGGTTACGTCGCCACCGCCGTGGTGTGCGACTTCCTCGTGGTGTCCGCGGGCACGCTGCTCGGGTTCTTCCTGCGGTTCCCGGGCACGCCGCACGAGAACTCGATGCCCTACGTCGTCCTGTCGGTCGCGCTGCCGTTCCTGTGGGTGGGCGTGCTGGCGTTCGTCGGGGCCTACGACAGGGGCGTCTTCGGGGAGGGTTCGGAGGAGTACCGGCGGGTGTTCCGCGCCGGGTTCGTCCTGGTCGCCTCGATCGCGATCGGCGCGTACGCGCTGAAGATGGACGTCGCGCGCGGCTATGTGATCACCGCGCTGCCGCTGGCGACGCTGCTGGACTTCCTGTGCCGCTACCTGCTGCGCAAGGGACTGCACCGGATGCGCGCGCGCGGCAGATGCATGCGTACCGCCGTCGTCGTCGGGCATGCGCCCGCCTCGCGTGAGCTGGTGCGCCAGTTGCGCCGCGAGCCCTACCACGGGCTCGACGTGGTCGCCGTCTGCCTGCCGCACGGCCCGCTGGAGCACGAGGAGCTGGACGGGGTCCCGGTGCTCGGCGACTTCGCGCAGGCCAACGACGTCGTCAAGCTGACCGGCGCCAGGACGGTCGCGGTGCTGGCGTGCCCGGAGATGGACGCCGTCGCGCTGCGCCGCCTCGCCTGGAAGCTGGAGTCCGACGACGTCGAACTGTGCGTCGCGCCCGCCCTGATGGACGTCGCGGGCCCCAGGATCAGCATCCGGCCCGTCGCGGGGCTGCCGCTGCTGCACGTGGAGCACCCGGAGCTGAGCGGCACCCGCCGCACGTTCAAGAGCCTGTTCGACCGGACGGTGGCGCTGCTCCTGCTGGCCGTCGCGGCCCCGGTGATGCTCGCGATCGCCGGGTGCGTCGGCGCGACGAGCCGGGGCCCGGTGTTCTTCCGCCAGGTCAGGGTCGGCAAGGACGGTAGGACGTTCGTCGTCTACAAGTTCCGCACGATGGTCGCGGAGGCTGAGCGGCTGCGTCCGGCGCTGGTGAGCGAGGGCGACGGCCTCCTGTTCAAGATCCGGCGCGACCCCCGGATCACCCCGGTCGGGTCGTGGCTGCGCAAGTACTCCCTGGACGAGCTCCCGCAGCTCCTCAACGTGCTCAAGGGCGACATGTCGCTCGTCGGGCCGAGGCCGCCGCTGCCCGAGGAGGTGCGCAGCTTCCCCGCCGACGTCAGGCGCAGGCTCGCCGTCAAGCCCGGAATGACGGGCCTGTGGCAGGTGAGCGGAAGGTCCGACCTTTCGTGGGAGGATTCGGTCAGGCTGGATCTCCGTTATGTGGAGAACTGGACCCTCGCGATGGACCTCCAGATCATCTGGCGCACCGTCGCCACGGTCGTCAGGGGTGACGGCGCTTACTGAGATTTTTTTCCGGCCGGGGGTTCCGTATTCCCGGCAACAAGATCAACTATGTGGGGATACCCTGGTCCGATGACGGTTGATGACCACGACGTTGCCGAAGATCTCGCGACGCGCGCGGGCGCTGTCCTGCTCGCGCTGCGCGCGGCGAAGGGGTTCGCCGACGGCCCCGCCCTGAAGAAGGCGGGCGACCTCGGCTCGCACGAGTTCCTCATGGCCGAGCTCGCCGGAGTCCGTCCCGAGGACGCGGTGCTCAGCGAGGAGGGCAAGGACGACCTCGCCCGGCTGGAGGCCGAGCGCGTCTGGATCGTGGACCCGCTCGACGGCACCCGTGAGTACAGCGAGGAGGGGCGCGACGACTGGGCCGTCCACGTCGCGCTGTACGCCAGGGGCGCCCTCGCCGCCGGAGCCGTCGCGCTGCCCGCCCAGGGCCGCACCCTGTCGACCAAGCCGGGCGCGCCGCTACTGGCGGAGATGAGCGCCCGTTTTGCCGCCCCGCCGCAGGACATTCTGGACAAGAAGGCGCCTGTCCGGATCGTGGTGTCCCGGACCCGTCCGCCCCAGATCGTGGAGACCCTCCGGGAGTACCTGCACGCCCGCGGCCTCACCACCGAACTCGTCCCCATGGGCTCGGCCGGCGCGAAGATCGCCGCGGTGCTGCTCGGTGACGCCGACGTCTACGTGCACGCCGGCGGACAGTATGAGTGGGACAACGCCGCGCCCGCCGCCGTCGCGCTCGCCGCCGGGGCGCACGCCAGCCGGATCGACGGCAGTGACCTGCGCTACAACGCGGAGGACCCGTACTTGCCGGATATCCTGGTGTGCCACCCCGCCCTCTCCGATTTGATCTTGGCTGGAGTTCGCTGACATGCAATACCTGATGTCCCAGCTGGACGTCCTCGAAGCCGAGTCGATCCACATCATCCGGGAGGTGGCCGCGGAGTTCGAGCGCCCGGTGCTGCTGTTCTCGGGTGGTAAGGACAGCATCGTGATGCTGCGGCTCGCCGAGAAGGCGTTCGCGCCCGCGCCGATCCCCTTCCCCGTCATGCACGTGGACACCGGCCACAACTTCGACGAGGTCATCGCCTACCGGGACAGGCGCGTCGAGGAGCTGGGCCTGCGGCTGATCGTCGCCTCCGTCCAGGACGCCATCGACAAGGGCCTGGTCGTCGAGCAGAAGGGCCGCCGCGCCTCGCGCAACCAGCTCCAGACGGTGCCGCTGCTGACGGCCATCGAGGAGCACGAGTTCACCGCCGCGTTCGGCGGCGCCCGCCGCGACGAGGAGAAGGCCCGCGCCAAGGAGCGCGTCGTGTCCTTCCGCGACGAGTTCGGCCAGTGGGACCCGAAGAACCAGCGCCCCGAGCTGTGGAACCTGTACAACACCAAGATCCACCGGGGTGAGCACGTCCGGGTCTTCCCGCTGTCCAACTGGACGGAGCTCGACATCTGGGACTACATCCGGCGTGAGGGCATCGAGCTCCCGTCGATCTACTTCG
This sequence comes from Actinocorallia sp. API 0066, assembly GCF_020991275.1. Lineage (GTDB taxonomy): Bacteria > Actinomycetota > Actinomycetes > Streptosporangiales > Streptosporangiaceae > Actinocorallia. The sequence continues at coordinate 250,861 of NZ_JAJLQY010000001.1, forward strand.
CGCACACCCGCATGGTGTTCGAGCGTGACGGCATGCTGCTCGCCGACCTGCCGCCCGCCAACCGCGCCGAGGACGAGCCCGCGTTCGAGGCGATGGTCCGCTACCGCACGGTCGGCGACATCTCCTGCACCGGCGCCGTGAAGTCCGCCGCCGTCGGCCTGGACGAGGTGATCGAGGAGATCGCCGCCACCCGCGTCACCGAGCGCGGCCAGACCCGCGCCGACGACCGCGCCTCCGAGGCAGCGATGGAAGACCGCAAGAAGGAAGGCTACTTCTAATGGCCGCCGCTCCCACCCAGCCGCGGATGGACATCCTCCGCTTCGCCACCGCGGGCTCCGTCGACGACGGCAAGTCGACGCTCATCGGCCGGCTCCTGTACGACTCGAAGTCGATCTTCGAGGACCAGTTGGAGGCCGTCGAGCGCACCAGCGTCGACCGCGGCGAGGAGTACACCAACCTCGCGTTGCTCACCGACGGCCTGCGCGCCGAGCGTGAGCAGGGCATCACCATCGACGTCGCCTACCGGTACTTCGCGACGCCACGCCGCAAGTTCATCATCGCCGACACCCCCGGGCACACCCAGTACACCCGGAACATGGTGACGGGCGCGTCCACGGCGGACCTCGCGATCATCCTGGTGGACGCGCGCAAGGGCATCCTGGAGCAGTCGCGGCGGCACGCGTTCCTGACGACGCTGCTGCGGGTCCCGCACCTGGTGGTCGCGGTGAACAAGATGGACCTGGTGGACTACTCCCAGGAGGTCTTCCAGCGGATCCAGGACGAGTTCACCGAGTTCGCGTCGAAGCTGTCGATCGGCGACCTGACGTTCATCCCGATCTCGGCGCTGCACGGCGACAACGTCGTCGAGCGGTCGGTGAACATGCAGTGGTACGAGGGCGCGAGCCTGCTCCACCACCTGGAGCACGTGCACATCGCCTCCGACCGCAACCTCGTGGACGTGCGCTTCCCGGTCCAGTACGTCATCCGCCCGTACAAGTCGACGGACGCGGAGCTGCACGACTACCGGGGTTACGCGGGCCAGGTCGCGGGCGGCGTGCTGAAGCCGGGCGACGAGGTCGTGCACCTGCCGTCCGGTCTTTCCACGACCATCACCCACATCGACGGCCCGAACGGCCCTGTCGCCGAAGCCTTCCCGCCGATGACGGTGACGCTGCGGTTCGCCGACGAGATCGACATCTCCCGCGGCGACATGATCTGCCGCCCCAACAACCAACCCCGCTCCACCCAGGACCTGGACGCGATGGTGTGCTGGATGAGCGAGGCCCGCTCCCTGGCCCCCCGCTCCAAGCTCATCCTGAAGCACACCACCCGAACCGCCCGAGCCATGGTGAAGAACCTCCACTACCAACTGGACGTCAACACCCTGCACCGCAACGAGGAAGCCACCGAACTCCGCCTCAACGAGATCGGCCGCATCACCCTCCGCGTCACCCAACCCCTCTTCGTAGACGACTACGCCCGAAACCGCCTCACCGGCGGCTTCATCCTCATAGACGAAGCCACCAACAGCACCGTAGCCGCCGGCATGATCACCGGCTAAATCCCCTCCTCCCGAAGCCCCGGCCCCCAACGGACGCCGGGGCTTCGCCTTTCCCACCACGCAGAGAGACAAGGCCATGCGAGGAACCCGCTCTTCTTCTCTTCAAGGGCGGACGACTTCAGTGGCCTAACAGCTCCGAACGGGTGTGATCGTGTCTGCGGCGCAGGCCACGGCCCTTCCGCGCTCTCGTACCCGTGCCGCGACTGTCCCTGTCCCGCGCCGTCTCGTCGGCATAGGCGATCCGCCCGTCATGCACCACGACCGCGAACGGCGTTGGCGGCGTGTTCGGAGACGACGGGCAGGAACAACTAGCTCCGGCCTGGCGGTCGAGCTGCTCGGTTGAGGCTGCTTCGGCCTGCCTCGCCTTTGACTGAGGTGGGTGGGTGCCGGTTGTTTCCCGAGTGTCAGCGCTTGGCTTCGGTAGGCTCGGCGCATGGTCGTTTCTCGCCAGGTGCGCTTGAGGAAGCCCGTTGCGCCGAAGCTTCCGGCGAACCTCGCCGTTGCGGATCTCCCGGACGGGGTCGCTGATGACGGCGCATATCTGTCGCTGTTGTTCGCCGGGCAGGATCTGTCTGGTCAGGCCGCCGAGGATGTGGAGTTCGAGCGGTGCCGGTTCACCGGCGGGAGCCTGGCGGGAATGAGGCTGTGGCGTGGCCGGTTCACCGACGTGGAGTTCAGCGACGCGGATCTGGCCAACACGGCCTTTGTTGATGGTCTGGTGTTCAACGTGGAGGTCTCGCGGAGTCGGGTAACCGGGGCCCGGTGGACGGACTGCGGTCTCAAGGACGTGTTGTTCGACGGGTGCCGGGCGGATCTGACGCATTTCCGGATGAGCAAGCTGCGCAACACCGTTTTCCGGGACTGCAATCTGGAGCAGGCCAACTTCCAGGGCGCGGACCTGTCCGGGGTGCGGTTCGAGGACTGTCGTCTCAACGGCGCGCAGTTCTCGGGCGCGACGATGACGGGGACGAGGTTCTCCGGCTGCGACCTTTACGGGATCGCCGGCATCGACAGCCTCAAGGGCGTGATCGTGAAGAGCGCCGACGCGCAGAGCCTGATGTGGGCGCTGGCGTCGGCCCTCGGCATCACGATCGAGGACTAGCCGACGGAGCCAGGACGGGTGACGCTAGCGACGAGTTCGATACGGCGGAACCCGGCCCGCACCTGGTCGAAGTCCAGCGTCTGCGCGAAACCGGTCAAATCGGCCAGGAGCCCTTGACCGTAGGGGGTGAAGAGATCCTTCATGCCGTTCAGGCCCTGGCAGCAGTCATTGAGGGAGACCGCGAACGCGTTTACGAGATCGGTCTTGCCGCGCCGGTGCTGCATATACATGAGCGGCACCGCGACGATCGCGGAGTGGAACGCCTTGTCGAAGGGGCGGAGTTCGCCGACCTTGACCGCGGACACCACCCGATTGTTGTGCTGGGCAAGCTCGTCGGTGGGCAGCGTGTAGAGCCGGTTCACCATGTCCAGCACGAACAGGTTGAGGTGGGTGGCCTCGTGCACGATCGTTTCAGCGAAGTCGTTGACGCGCCAATCCGGTCCCGGGCTGATCGCGACCAGTCCCGGCAGCTGGGAAGCCGACCCGCCGCCGGTGGCCTGCGAGGTGAGGAGGACGACGTCGGTCACCAGGAGATCGGTGATCAGGCCCAGCTCGGGGAACGTCTCGCGGACGTACCGGATCGCGGCCTCCAGCTGCGCCGACCACAGTTCGCGATCGGCTTCGCGGGTGGCGGCGACGCCACGGAAGATGTTCTCGAACACCTTGTTGTCGGACAGGTAGGAGCCCCAGGCTCCATCTTCGAAGGTGATCGCGACGCCTTCCGGAGGCGGGGCATAGGGACGTTTGCGGGCGATGGCGCGCCGGTAGGCGTCGGGTAGGTCGGCGAAGGTCTGGGGAGGGGTATCCCCTGATGCCCGGACCAGCCGCCCCACCGCTTCCACGGTGTGGACCACGTTGAGGAAACGCATGAGGGGATACCTCTCCTGTTTCAGGGTCGGATCGTGCAGGGTGCCGACCAGCTCACGGTCTGGTCGGGCGGGATCAGGTCCAGCCGCCCATCATCGAGCTGTTGTCCGCGCCTTCGAACGCGGTCACGTTGTCGACGTGGTCGCGGATCTGGTCGGGCCGGTCAGCGCCCAGTCCGGCGAGCGCGAAGTCCGCCAGCTTGGTCAGCTCGAGGGCGACAGGGCCCTTCGGTTCGGTCAGGATGGTCACGGGCTCCTCCAAGAGCCTCGGGCATCACCCCTCTTCGCGGGGTGGTGCTGGGACCCGCCGAGACGGCCCTGGGCCTCTACTCCGGAGGCCGTCTCGGCGGGGGTTCACAGAAACACGCGGGCCCTACGCGCCTCGACCGCCTGCGGCCGATAAGCCTCAGCGCGCCGAATAGCCTTGTCCGCCGATGCCGGATCTGTCATTTGATACCCATCGTCGATGGCCCTTGTCAGGGAGTTCCTCAGGTGCCTCCCCATCGTGAGATGGCCCGGCTAGGCTCGGGAAGGGGATAGACCTCTACATGTGCCCGGACTTGGCTACACCTGGTTTGTAGACCCCTGTAGGCGCCAGAAAGGTCCGCTAGTGCCCGAGATCGACCCCACGCGATCCATCAAAGAGTTCTTCGTCTTCCACATGATTCGGCTGCGCACGGAGGCCAGGATGTCCCAGGCGCAACTGGCTGCCGCCATCCCCGTGTCCGCGAGCCTGATTGGCCACATCGAGAACCTCGTCCGCAAGCCCACCATGACCGTGGCCAAGGGCCTCGACCGAGTCTTTGACCTCGATATTTTCTTCGTGGGGCTCATCCCACGCGTTCAAGAGGAATCAGGGCTGGGCGTCGCGTTCGCGAAGTACACGGACGAGGAAGCTCGGGCGGACGAGATCTCCATCTACACCCAGTGGGTCTTCCACGGCATCGTCCAGTGCGAGGCATACGCCCGAACCGTCCTGCGGGCTGGAAACCATGCGGACCAACTAGACGGTAAGGTGGCCGAGCGCCTGAGCCGCCAGGACCGATTCTCAGAGAATCCGCCGTACCTCAACCTGATCATTGCCGAAGCTGCACTTCGCAACCTTGTCGGTGGTCCGGAGGTTATGCGGTCACAACTCGAACATATTCTTGAGCTGGCCACGCACCCGAAGTTCAACGTCTGGGTCGTTCCAGCAGGATCCACTGTCTACCCTGAGTCGTCGTTCACCCTCCTCGGATTCGACAACGACCCCACCATCGGCTACATCGACGGCGCCGGAGGCCACGGGGAGTTTGTAGAGGCGGGCAGCGGTGTCACGCGGCTAAACGGCCTATATAACATGATCAGGACGGCGGCCTTGCCAACCGAGGACTCGCTTCAGATGATCCGCGCGATGTTGGAGAACATGTGACCACGAGGGACTTCTCCTTCGCCACCTGGCGTAAGAGCAGCTACAGCGGCCAGGAGGGCGGCAACTGCGTCGAACTCGCTGACGGCGCGGCGGTCATCGGCGTGCGCGACTCCAAGAACACCCACCTCCCCCACCTGACGATCGGATGCTTCTCATTCCGGGCGGTCGCGGTCGGCATCAAGCGAGGAGACGTCGACCTCTGAGCCTGCGCCAGAAGCCCCCGGGCATCCGGGGGTGTTGTTGGGGGTTAGGGGAGGGGGGTGGCGGTTTGGGTGGGGTGGAGGCGGCCTCGGAGGGTTACTTCGCCGGTGATTTTCCAGTGGGTGGCTTCGGTGGGGGTGGCGGCGGAGAGGACGGGGGCGGCGGCCAGGAGGCGGGTGGGGGTTTGTTTGGCTAGGTCGGTGAGGCGGGCGGCTTCGTTGACGGGGTCGCCGATGACTGTGTATTCGAAGCGGTGGACGGCGCCTACGTGGCCGGCTACGACCTCGCCGCCGGAAACGCCTACGGCTGCGGTGATTTCGGGGACTTCGGTGGCTAGGCGGGTGGCCAGGGTTCGGGCGGCGGCGAGGGTGCGGGTGGGGGCGTCGGTCAGGTGGACGGGGGCGCCGAAGACGGCAAGGGCCGCGTCGCCCTCGAACTTGTTGATCCAGCCGCCGTGTTCCTCCACAACGTCGACCACCACGGCGAAGAACTTGTTCAGTAGGGTGACGACCTCGATGGGGGGACGGGTCGCGGCCAGCCGGGTCGAGCCGACCAGGTCGACGAAGATCACGCAGACGTCGCGGAGTTCACCGCCCAGTTCGACGCCCTGCTCCAGGGTGAGGCGGGCGACGTCGGCGCCTACCTGGCGGCCGAAGAGGTCCTGGATCAGTTCGCGTTCGCGGAGCCCGGCGACCATGTGGTTGAACCCGGCCTGGAGCTGGCCGATCTGGCTGCCGTCGTACACGGGCACCTCGACGTCGAGGTCGCCCCGCTCGACCCGGCCGATCGCGTGCCGCACCGACTCGATGGGGGCGGCGACGGCTTTCGCGGCCAGGTAGGTGATCGCGACGCCGACGATCAGCGCCGTCGTGCCGAGCGCCACCGACACCCAGACCATCTGTTCGGCGGCGACGTCCGCGCCGAGCAGCACGACGGCCCCGAACACCAGCAGTCCGAGGACGGGGATCGCGGTGCCGAGCGTCCAGGCGAGCACCAGTTTGGCGACGACGCCGGGCACACCCGAATCGGAGGGCACCTCGGTGCTGAGCGCGTCGGTGACAGCCCGCCGCAGCAGCCGTTCGGTCATCAGGTAGATGATCGTGCAGGTCGTCAGCCCGCCGAGCAGGCAGGTGAGCCCGAGCTTGAGCGCGAGCAGCGGCGCGAACCACAGGTTGACCAGCGCCCATCCGACGCTGGCGAGCCCCCACAGCGCGAAGTGGACCCGCATCATCCGCAGCGGCGCGCGCAGCACCAGTCGGCGTTCCTCGTCCTCCAGCCGCCGGTCCACGAGGAACAGCCGCCGCAGCGGCCGGAACAGCCGCAGCCCCCAGGCGGCGCCCACGATGATCGCCACCGTCAGGTAGCCGAGCAGGAGCGCGGTGTTGAACCGCCGCACCGCCGCCTTGTCCTCCAGGTCGACCGGGTCGGGCAGCACCACGATCGCGAGCGCCAGCACCACGAGTGCCCCGCCGATGTTCGCCACCAGCACGCTGAACAGCACGAGCCGCCGCGTCCGCCGCTCGACGTCCGCCCGGGACGCCCCGGCCCGCCCGTCGAGCAGCCGTTCCACCAGTCCCATGGCCCCCACCCTCTTCCGCCCGAAGACCCCGCATCACACTACGACCGGCTTCGCACCCCGATAACACACCGCGACCCTCAAAACCCACGCCAACCCCAAACCCCACACCCTTGACAAGCCCCAGGCGGCGTCAGTCGGTGAGGGTCTGGACGGGGTGGTCGTCGGCGGAGGAGGTGAGGGGGGCGCGGGTGCCGTTGGGGGTCGGCTTGGGGTCGGCGGGCGCCGTGGCGGACGGCTTGGGCCGGGGCTGTTCGGGCAGGGTGACCAGGCCGAGGAGGGGCGCGCCGACGCGGTCGACCTGGCGGAGGGCGTCGGTGACGTGGCCGAGTTTGGCGCGGTGGGTCTCGACGACGATGAGGGCGCCGTCGGAGCGGGCCGCGATCGCCTGGGCGTCCGCCCCCAGAGCGGCCGAAGGCGCCTCGATGACGACGTAGTCGACCTTCTCGCGGAGCCGGACCAGGACCTCGTCCAAGCGGATGCTCTGCAACAGGTCGACGGCGCGCTCGACGGCCTGGCCGGGCCCGATGACGGTGAGGGCGGGCGACTCGGTGGTGCGGAGGGTGACCTCGCGGAGCGACGCCTTGCCGAGCAGGAGTTCGGCGAGGCCCGGCTCGCCGCCCCGGCCGAGGTGGGTGTGCCCGCTGCCCGCCTCCAGGTCGGCGGTGATGAGCACGGTGTTCCAGCCGATCCGGGCGAGCGCGGCGGCGGTGTTGGCGGCGACGGCGCCCGCGCCCGCCCCGGTGGCCGCGCCCGCGACCATCACCACGTGTGAGCCGGTGCCGAGCGACGTGGCGATGGCGTGCGCCAGTTCGTGGAACGCCTGGCCCTGCCGGTGCCGCGCGGACAGCAGCCCGAGCGGCGGCGCGCCCCGGCGCGCGGGCGGCAGCGCGAACGCGGCGACGAGCCCGAGCCGCCGTTCCAGGTCGCCCGCGCTGTGCACCCGCCGGTCGAGCCGTTCCAGCAGGATCGCGGCGATGACGCCGACGAGCAGGCCGACCGCGAGGCCGCTCGGCAGGTACCTGCCGGGCCTGGGGTCGACGGGGTCGGCGGTGAGGAGGGCGTCGGTGATGATCTCGCCGGGGGTGATGTTCGCGGCGGTGATCTTGGCGGTGGAGAGCTGGTCGGTGAGCGACTGGAGTTGGGAGAACAGCAGGCTCTTCTGCTGCGGCTCCTTCTCGGCCGACCATTCGCGGGTGATGTTGGCGATCTGCGTCTCCAGCGTCTGGAGCTGCGGGTTGATCACCTTGAGCGCGCTGTCGGTGCGGCTGCTGAGGTAAGCCTGTCCGAACGCCTGGGCGCAGTCGCGCGCCTCGATGGGTTCGGGCGCGGTGCACGTCAGATACAGGACTGTCGAGTCGTTCGGCACCGTCACCGTGATCTGCCGCGAAAGCTCCTTGGGCGACTTCTCCGTCTTGAGGGCGCGTGCCGCGATCTGCGCGACGTTGAGCGACTTGACCCGCTGTGACTCGGTCTGGAGGTTGATGTCGTTCCGCGACGACGACTGCCCGCCCGTCCCGGCGACGCCGGTGGACGTCACGTTGACGACGACGAACGACGCGTACTTCTCCGGCACGAGCACAACGAGCCCGGCGGCGAGCGCGAGGAACACACACGCGGCCTGGGCGACGACCCACCAGCGTCGGCGCAGCATCGCCACGTAGTCGGCGAGCCCCTGGGCGGGGGCGCCGGGCACCGAGCCGGTGAGATCTCGCACAGCCGCTTCCCCTCGTGACCACGCGCCCGTCCCGGCCGTGTGAACGCCTTCCGCGGGTAAAGATACCTTGACGTACCGCGCCCGGACGATGGGCGCGATGTTCCCTTCCTGTTTATCGCCGGTTCATCCTGCTAAATCCTCGTACATCTACCGGGCGGGGATGATTCACGTCATTTCGGCGCGCCGGAGCCGGACCCTGTGCACGCCGATCCCGACCGCCGCGGCGAGCATGAGGACCGCGAACACCGCGAGCGGCGTCTTGCCGAACCCGCCCGTGCCGCCCGCGCCGCCCGCCTCGTCGCTCGGCCGTGGGGTGCGCGCGGTGTCGGCGGAGCCGGGCAGCGGCACCTGCCAGATCGGCTGCCGCACTCCCTCGGAGCCGACGAGCAGCGCGTGCCCGGCCCTGGTGAACGTGACGCCCTCGCCCTGCCGCTGCGGCGGCAGGTGCACCCTGACGGGCGGGTGTGTGACGGCCCCGGCGACGTCCCCGTCGGGCACCCACCACACGTAGGCGTCGGTGCCGTTGCGGATGACGAAGCGGTCGCCCGTCACCGAGAACGCGCCGCCGGACGCGGCGGGCACCGGCAGCGTCGCGGTGACCAGTTCCGGCACGTTGACGTCGGTCGTCACCGGCCGCGCGGGCAGCGCCCAGAGTTCGGCGGCGGCCGGGGCTGCCGCGCTCTGGTGGATCGCGTCGCTGTCGCCGCCCTGCCCGGACGTCCGCGCCCGCGTCTTGGTGACCAGGTACATCCGGCCTGTTCCGGGCTGAAGTAGGAGCGTCTCGACGTTGCGGGATTTTCCGTCGGGGTAGCGGAACCGGAAGATGTGGATGCCGGTCGCGGTCTCGCGGGAGCCGTCGGGCTCGTCGAGCTGGATGAGCCGGAACGTGCGGCGCGGCGCCTGGTTCCGCGCGGCCCGCACCTGGGAGGCGTCGCCGGTGTCGGCGATGACGGCGATCCGCCTGCCGTCGGCCAGGACGCCCGTCGCGAGGTCCTCCCAGTCCTCGTTGCTGCCGGGCGGGAGTTCGACGGTGTAGGCGGTGCGGCCCCTGCGGTCGAGGGCGTACAGCGCGGTGGAGCGGCGCGCGTCCTGGAGGGTGAGGAGCTTCCCGTCGGCGGTGAGGGCGAGGCCGCTGGCGTTGTCCAGGGCGCTGTCGGCGACGACGGACAGCACCTTGGCCGTCCGAGGGTCCGCCGCCGCTCCAGCAGGAAGCAGGGCAGCAGCGAGTACGGCGACGGTGAGCGCCCGGCCTGCGGGGATGAGCATCGGCGGCCCTCGGGGGGAGTGAAGCTTGCGTAACGGACCCGTGCATTATGAGGTCATAACAGTAAACTTTCGGCAATCATTGGGTGTGCTGTTTTGACAGTGACCGAGAGGTCGTCCGGAATGCGCGCGGCGGGCACCGCGCACGGGGGAAAGGACGTTCGGTATTGACCGGGCCTGCGCGCATGGGCGGTGCCGCACGCGGCGCGGCGGCGGTTTCGGTGGTCGTCGCCACCCGCGACCGTCCCGGCCTGCTGGAGCGGGCGGTGCGGGCGGCGCTCGACCAGCGGTACGCCGGTGACGTCGAGGTGCTCGTTGTGTTCGACCAGGTCGAGCCGCGCGCGCTCGACGTAGGGGAACTCCCCGAGGGCCGGACGCTCCGGACGCTGCGCAACACCAGGACGCCGGGCCTGCCGGGCGGCCGCAACACCGGCATCGACGCCGCCACGGGCGCGTACGTCGCGTTCTGCGACGACGACGACCACTGGGTCCCGGACAAGCTCGCCGCCCAGCTCGCGCTCTTCGCCGAGCACCCCGGCAGCGTCGCGGTCGGCTCGGGCGTCGAGGTCCACACGGACGGGAAGGTGACGCCCCGCCTCGTCCCCTATCCGGCCGTAGAGCTGAGGCACCTGCTACGAGACCGTGTCTTCGCGCTGCACCCGTCAACCGTGACGGTGCACCGTGAGCGGCTGCTGGCACGGGTCGGCTACGTGGACGAGGAGATCCCCGGCGGTTACGCGGAGGACTACGACTTTGTCCTACGCATCGCCAAAGCGGCCCCGATCCCCTGTGTGCCGCGCCCGCTCACCGTCGTCACCTGGGGCGGCTCGTTCTTCGCCGACCGCTTCGCCGTCATCGCCGACGCCCTCGCCTACCTGCTGGACCGCCACCCCGAGTTCGCCGACGACCCGGAGGGCAGGGCCCGGATAGAGGGCCAGATCGCCTTCTACCGTGCAGCCTCCGGAGCCCGTGCCGACGCGCGGGGCTGGGCCGTGCGGGCGCTGCGTGGCAACTGGCGTGAGCCGCGCTCCTACCTTGCGTTGGCGATGGGCCTGCGGCTGGTGAGCGCGCCGGGTGTGCTGCGCGCGCTCAACGCGCGGGGCCGGGGGGTCTGAACCACGGTGGCGCTCGTCGCGAACTACCGGACTTATGTCGCGCCCCGGAGCGAACTGCCCACGTGGCCGTTCGTGTGCGCGTTCGGCGCGTTCCCGGTGCTGTGGCTGGCCGGGCTCGGCGGGTTCGCCGCGACGTTCGCGAGCCTGCCGGTGCTGCTCCTGCTCGTCTTCCGCCGGGACGTCAGGCTGCCCGCCGGGTTCCTGCTGTGGCTGCTGTTCCTCGGCTGGACGGTGCTGTCGGCGACCCAGCTCGACACCTCGGGCCGGATCATCGGATACGCGTTCCGGCTCCTCAGTTATGTGTCGGCTGCCGTCCTTTTTGTCTTTGTCTGGAATACCCGGTCACAGAATCTAAGTGCCCGCCGGATATGCGGGGTTTTCACGGTATTCCTCGGCTGGGTGGTGATCGGCGGCTGGCTCGGTGTGCTCGTGCCGAAAATGTCCATCACCACGCCGATGGAGCAGATTCTGCCCGGCGCGTTGAAGAGCAACTCCTATGTCTGGGAACTCGTCCACCCGAAGTTCGCCGAGATCCAGTACCCCTGGGGCGCGCCCGAGCCTTACGTGCGGCCGAGCGCGCCGTTCGCCTACACCAACACCTGGGGCAGCCATTTTGCGCTGCTCGTCCCGTTCGCCGTCTGCTACGCCACGATGTGCGCGGGGAGGCGGCGGTTCGCGGCGCTCGCGCTCGTGGTGCTCGGCCTGGTGCCCGCCTTCGCCACGCTGAACCGTGGCATGTTCCTGTCCCTGTGCGTCGGCGTGATCTACGTGTCGGTCCGGCTGGCGCTGCGCGGCCAGGTGTTCCTCATGACGGCCGTCGGGGCGCTCCTGGCCGCCGCCCTGTACGCCGCGTACGCGCTCGGCGTCTTCGCGCTCATCAGCGCGCGCACGGAGTACAGCCCTACCAACGACGCGCGCTCGAACCTCTACGAGGAGGCGTTCACCAGGACGCTGTCCTCACCCCTGATCGGGGCCGGATCACCCCGTCCGTCGCTCACGCTGAGCATCTCCGTCGGCACCCAGGGCCAGTTCTGGAACATCATGTTCTCCTACGGTTTTGTGGGGCTCGCCCTGTTCTGCGGGTTCGTCTGGTGGCTCGCCCTCAGCTCCCGGAACGCGCCGGGCCCGCTGGTCTGGCTGCACGCGGTGCCCGTCATGGCCTCGTTCATGCTCTTCTTCTACGGGCTCGACGGCTCCCAGCTCGTCCTGATCTTCGTCGCCGGGGCCGTCGCGGTGTCCCGGGCGCACGAGTACGCGCACGCGCGGGCGCCCGCCCGCCCCACCGGCATCACGGGAGGGCTGAGATGACCGAGGCGCCCCCGCGCGCCGCCCTGCGCGAGACGGCCAGGGGCGGCATGGTCGGGCTGCTGGGCGCCGTCGTGGGCGCGGCCGGAGGGTTCGCCCTGACGGTCGTCGTCGCGCGCGCGCTCGGGCCGGAGACCACCGGCGTGTTCTTCATCGTGGTGGCGCTCGTGACGATCGTCGGCGAGATCACCGAGCTGGGCGCCGACACCGGGCTGGTCCGGATGGCCGCCGCCGAACGGGCGCTCGGCCGGACGGGCGCGCTGCGGCACCTGCTGCGCACCGCGCTCGTGCCCGTCGCGATCGTCAGCGTGCTCGCCGCCGCCGTGCTCGCGCTGCTCGTCGAACCGCTCCTGCCGGTGCTCTTCGACGGCGGCCTCGACGAGGCGGAGCTGTTCCTGTACCTGGGCGTCCCGGCCGTCGCGGTGTGGGCGCTGCGGACCGTCGCGCTCGCCGGGACCCGTGGGCTCGGCAGCGTCGCCTCGTTCGCGCTGGTCAACAACGTGGCGCTGCCCGCCGCCCGGCCGCTGCTCGTGCTCGCCTGCCTGGTGCTCGGGCTGCCCGCCTGGACCGTCATGGCCTCCTGGACGCTGCCCGCCGTCGCCGCCGCAGGGGTGGCGCTGTGGCTGCTGTGGCGGGTGCTGCGCCGCGTCGAGCGGGACGAGCCGCCGACCGCGCCCGCCCCGCCGCGCCGCGAGACCACCCGCGCGTTCTGGTCGTTCTCCGGCGTGCGCGGGGTCGCCGCCGCCGTCGAGATCGCCATCATCTGGCTGGACGTGCTCATCGTCGGCGCGATGGTCGCCGCTTTCGACGCGGGCCTGTACGCCACCACGAGCCGGTTCATCACCACCGGCACCCTCGTGCTCGCCGCCACCCGGATCGCGATCGCGCCGCAGATCTCGGCGCTGCTGGCGCGCGGCGCGAAGCCCGAGGCGGAAAGGCTCAACGCCGTCGCCACCACCTGGATCGTCGCCGGGTCGTGGCCGCTCTACCTCGTGCTGGCGCTCGGCGGGCCGTTCGTGCTGACGCTGTTCGGCCCCGAGTTCGCCGAGGGCGCGACGGCGCTGGCGATCCTCAGCGGGGCGATGCTCGTGTCCCTGCTGGCCGGGAACGTCCAGACGGTGCTGCTCATGGGCGGCAAGAGCAGTTGGAGCCTGGCCAACAAGGCGCTGGCGCTGGCCGTGATGATCGTCGCCGACCTGCTGCTGGTGCCGTCGCACGGGATCGTCGGGGCGGCGGTCGGGTGGGCGCTCACCATGGTCGTCAGCAACGGGCTGGCGGCCGTCCAGGTCAGGTACGGGATGCGGCTGCGGCTGCTGCCGTCGGGCCCGCTGAAGGTCGCGCTGGGCGCGCTGGTGTGCTTCGGCGGCGCGGGCCTGGCCGTCCGGGCGGCGCTCGGCATGGACGGCCCCGCGTTCGCCCTCATGTGCGCGTCGGGCGGCATCGCCTACGCCGGGGTGCTCTACGCGCTGCGGAGCACCCTCCACCTTGACGAGCTGCTCGGCGCCGTCAGGCGCGGGAAGGGAAGGCGGGAACATGGCTGACGGGCTCGCGGGACGGCTCAAGGACGTCTCACCGCGCTGGGTCAAGGACCTGGCCAACACGGGAACCCGTGCCTACGCGGTGCGCACGGCGTCCCGCAGGCACCTGCCCGACTTCATGATCGTCGGGACGAAGCGCGGCGGCACCACCTCGATGTGGAACTACCTGGTGCGGCACCCGCACGTCATGCCGATGTATCCGCCTTCACGCGGCCTGAAGAGCCCGTGGTACTTCTACGCGAACTACGCCGAGGGCGACGACTGGTACCGGTCGCACTTCGCCACCGAAGCCGAGCTGGACAGGGCGGAGGCCAGGACGGGCGTCCGGCCCCTCACCGGCGAAGCCTGCCCCTACTACCTGTACGACCCGCGCATCCCCGGCCGCGTCCACGCCATGATGCCGGAGCTGAAGGCCGTCATCCTGCTACGCGACCCCGTCAAGCGCGCCTACTCGCACTTCTGGGAGCGCACCGGAGAGGGCGACGAGACCCTGACGTTCGAGGAGGCGCTCGCCGCCGAGCCCGCGCGGACCGCCGGGGAACTCGACCGGATGGAAGCCGACCCGTACTACTACGGCCGCGCCCACGACTACTTCTCTTACCGCGACAGGGGCGTCTACCTGCCCCAACTCCAGCGGTGGGCGGCGCTTTTCGGACGGGAACGGATGCTCGTCATGTCCGCCGAGGAGATGTACGCCGACGAACAACGCGGACTCGACAAGGTGTGCGCGTTCCTCGGACTTCCCGCGCATCCGATGCGCGCGGCCCGGCGGCACAACCACCTTCCCGCGCCGCCGATGAATTCCACGACCAGGGAAGAGCTCACCGAGTTCTACCGGCCGCACAATCGCGCGTTGTTCTCCTGGCTCGGCGAGGATTACGGATGGCCCGCGTAGCCATTCCGTTCTCGGCATCACATTGACACACTCAGAAATATTTCCCTAGGGTCGGTCGCTGCGGACGCATCCGTCCCTCGGGGGGCTCGGGCTACTGGTCCTCAATGGGGGCTTTCTCATGCAAGCGTTCATCTCGTTCCGGAAATCTCGCCGGAACTGGCGGACGGCGGTCGGAGCCGCCGTCGCCGTCCTCTGCGCCGGGACGGTCCTCGCCGTCCCCGGAACCGCCGCGGCGGCCCCGAACGACGGGCTCACGGCCGCCACGGCCGCCCCGTCGTGCTGGGCCGTCAAGCAGGCGCACCCGGCCAGCGCCAACGGCGTCTACTGGCTGCAGACGCCCGCGCTCGTCACCGCGCAGCAGTTCTACTGCGACATGACGACCGAAGGCGGCGGCTGGGTCCTCGTCGGCCGCGGCCGCGACGGCTGGAACTTCGCCTACCCGGGGCAGGGCACCCCGGCACAGGTGCGCAACACACCGTCGGGCACCGGGGCGTTCGCGCCCGCGACCCTGCCGGGCGACACCATCAACGGGCTCCTCAACGGCACCAACGTCAAGGACCTCCCGGACGGCGTCCGGCTGCGCCGCGCCACCAACGCGGCGGGCACCTCTAACCAGGAGATCCGCTACCGGTTCTCCCGCACCAAGACCTGGTCCTGGACGTTCGACGGAGGCAACGTCCTCAACCAGGTGAAGTTCGGGAGCAACACCTACAACGAGACGCTGAAGACGGACAACGTCGCGAAGGACAGCATCCTGCTGCCCACCCAGCGCGTCACCACCACCCAGAACGCCGCGAAGAACTACAAGAAGGGCTTCGCGCACGGCACCCGCGTGTCCGGCGGCTCCAACGCCGCGACGAACCACCTGTGGACGTACACGAACGAGGGCTCGCCGCTCGCGTTCACCCAGGTGTGGATCCGCCCGCAGGTCACCACGGTGAACTACGGGACCGTCCCGGACGAGGGCCTGCCGCCCGCGCTCAACGAGCCGCTCGTGTCCAGCACGACAACACCGGTCGAATGGGGCGTCACCGGGCTGAAGACCGGCACCCAGACCGAACAGGACATCGAGGTGCACGCGCTCGCCACCCTCGGGAACACCCTGTACGTCGGCGGCACCTTCTCGTTCGTGCAGAAGGGACCCAACCCGGGGCCCGGCGAGAAGATCGACCAGCCTTACCTCGCCGCCTTCGACGTCAACACCGGCGCCTACCTGCCCGCGTTCGCGCCCGCCGTCAACGGCCGCGTCTGGGACCTCCAGGCCGCCGGAGACAAGGTGATCGTCGCGGGCGAGTTCACCAACATCAACGGCGTCGCCGACACCGCCGGTATCGCCGCGCTCGACCCGGCGTCCGGCGCGGTCGTGCCCGGCTGGCGGGCCTCCGTCACGCTGACCGACGGCAGCCCCGCCCTCGTCCGCGCGCTCGACCTCCAGGACGGGTACGTCTACCTCGGCGGCAACTTCACCCGGCTGCGCGGCGGCAACCCCGTCGGGGCGCCCATCACGCTCAGCCGCTCCGGCCGCGTCGAGGTCGCCACCGGCAAGCCCGACCCGCAGTGGAAGCCGCAGTTCAACGGCAGCGTCATCGAACTCGACGCCACCGACGACCGCGTCTACTTCGGCGGCTACTTCACCCAGTTCGCCGGGGCGCCCGCGCGCAAGCTCGCCGTCATCACCACGTCGAAGCCGCCCGCCCAGGTCACCGGGCTCAACGACCAGAACTGGGTGCCGAGCACCACAAACGTGGACAAGCAGTACCGGCAGACGATCCGCGAGACGACCGGCGGCAACGTCTGGATCGGCGGCTCCGAACACGACTTCCAGCTGTACAGCGGCAGCACGTTCGACCGGGTCACCGGCGGCGTCACCCGGCAGGGCGGCGACCTCCAGACGTCCATCGAGATCGACGGCGTCATGTACGGCGGCTGCCACTGCTGGAACTTCTTCTTCCCCGGCGCCACCGACTGGGTCACCCCCACGAACGGGCCCGGCTACGACGCCGTCCAGCAGATCAAGGGCATCGGCGCGTTCAACGCCGAGACCGGCGAGTACCTGCCGAACTTCTGGCCCAGCGCCCTCGACACCCGCAAGGGCCTCGGCCCCTGGGAGATGATCGAGGACGCCAACAAGTGCCTGTGGTTCGGCGGCGACTTCACCCGCGGGTCCTGGAACGCCGCCACCGGCTCCTACCAGTGGCTCGGCGGATTCGGCCGACTCTGCTCGACCGACACCGAGGCCCCGCCCGTCCCGACCAACCTCCGGATCGACGCGGTGGACGCCACCACCGTCCGGCTCCGGTGGAACGGCACCGCGGGCGACCCGTCCATCAAGTACGAGCTCCTCAAGGACGGGCGGGTCATCGCCACGTCCCTGGGCGGCTGGAACCACACAGACACGCTCGACGGCGCGTCGCACCGCTACGTCGTCCGCTCCATGGACGCCGCAGGCAACCGATCGGCCTCCACACCGGTGCTCACAGCTCCCTGACCCACCCAGGAGAAAGCCGTGCGTCAAGCCTCCGCCCTCTCCACCGCCCTCGTCCTCGCCGCCCTGTGCCTCACCGCGTGCGACGACCCGACCCCGTCCGCGGGCGGCCCGGGAGAGGGCGGAGGCCCGGCCCACACGGGCTCCCCACACCCGAACGCCTCCGGCGCCGACGGTTCCGGACCGGACGGCTCGAACCCGAACGCTCCGGGCGGAAGCGGGTCGAACCCGAACGGTCCTGATGGTTCAGGCATGAATCCCCATGACCCGGACGGGGCGGGTTCCAACCCGAACGCTCCGGGAGGCTCCGGCTCAAATCCGAACGGTCCGGGCGCTCCGGGTGTGAATCCCAGCGGTCCGGGAGGGAGCGGTTCGGACCCCAACGGTCTGGGAGGCTCCGGCTCGAACCCGAACGGTCCGGGCGCTCCGGGTGTGAATCCGAACGGTCCGGGAGGGAGCGGTTCGGACCCCAACGGTCTGGGAGGCTCCGGCTCGAACCCGAACGGTCCGGGCGCGGACGGGACAAACCCGAACGGCTCGGGCGCCGACGGCTCGGGGCCGGGCGGCGACGCGCAGCCGTCGCAGGATCCCGGCGGCGCTGCCGGGACGTCGGCCAAGTGCCGGGTGAACGCGAAGCTCGTCCCGTCGTGCGGCGCGCTGTGGGGCGTGTACGTGCGCAACGGCTGGGTGGACTCCAGCCTGACGGGCCTGGAGGCGAAGGTCGGCCGCAGGTTCGCCGTCTTCATGCGCTACGTGGACTGGCGCGCCCAGTTCCCGGACGCCTCCGCGCGGCGGCTCGGCCAGACAAGGCACCTGTTCGTCTCCTGGGACACCCGCGACTACAAGTCCGGCGAAGTCATCAGATGGCGTGACGTCGCCAACGGCGCACACGACGGCGTGGTCCGGGCGGCGGCCCAGCGCATGAAGTCGTTCGGCCGCCCGGTGTTCCTGTCGTTCGACCACGAGATGGAACTCCACATCGGCCAGCGCCGCAACAGCGGCACCGCCGCCGACTACGTGGCCGCCGCCCGCCGGGTCCACGGCATCTTCACCAGCGTCGGCGCCAGGAACGTCGTCTGGGTCTTCACCCTCAGCGGCGGCCTGTGGGGCGACCAGGCCGCGAAGATGCGCGCCCTCTACCCGGGCGACGCCTACGTGGACTGGGTCGGCTGGGACCCGTACAACTTCTACCGCTGCCACAACTCCCCCTGGGAGTCCTTCGCCCAGTCCATCGACACCAGCTACCGCTGGTTCGCCCAGGGCATCGCCCGCAACAAGCCGCTCATCCTCCCCGAGTACGGCACCGCCTGGGACCCGTCCAACCCGTCCCGAGCCGCCCGCTGGCACGACTCGATCCCCTCGGTCCTCAAAACCCGCTACCCCAAGATCAAGGCCCTCATCCGCTGGGACTCCGACGTCGTCAACAACGGCATCCGCTGCCACCTCCCCATCGACTCCGGCCCCGGTATGCTCCCCTCCTTCCGCAAAGCGGGCCTCGACCCCTACCTCTCCGCCCGCTAACCCACCCCACCGGCTGTCCCGCTCGGTGCGGGCGCGCTCGGCCATCAGCGCGCGCAGCCCGTCGGCGTCGACGGCGTCGCCGCGCGCGATCTCCGCCTCGGCCGCCCGGATCTCGTCGAGCGCTCCCGGCGTCGACAGCAGGTCCAGGGTCTCCGCCAGCGCTGGATGGGGGCGTGTCATGGGCGGCGGAGGGTGGGGAGGTGGCGGCGGGGGGATGTCAGCAGGTCGTCGATGAGGGACGTGAAGGTGGTGAGGGTGGGGGTGAGGTCGGTGGGGGTCGGGGGAGTGCGGTGGGGGGTGGTGAGGGAGGTGGTGAGGAGGGTGTGGAGGGTGGGGGCGGAGTCGGGGAGGAGTATGGCGTTCTGGGTGGACAGGAGGGTGGTGAAGCGGATCTGGTGGTTGTCGACGTGTTCGCCGAGGGCGGCGTTTCGGGGGACGACCAGGGGGAGGAGTCCGGCGTTTCGGGCGTCGGTGATGGTGCCGGGGCCGCCGTGGCAGACGACGGCGGTGGCCTCCGCCAGCAGGGAGAGGAGGTCCTCGTGGGGGAGGATGGTGTGGCATTCGGCGCCCCGAGGGGGGCGGGAGGTGCCGTGTTGGGCCACGCAGCGGACGGCCGGGTGGGCGGCCAGCCAGGGTTCGAGCCAGTCCATGAGGCGGTTGAACGGGTGGTGGTCGGTGCCCACGGTGACGACGATCAGGGGGGTGTGCACGGCTGGCCTTCCTAAGGTCGGCTAGAGGAGGGGGCCCAGGACGACGCCGTGGGGGTAGACCTTCTTCTGTTCCTCCCACTGTAGGAGGAAGAGGTCGGTGAAGGGTGTGCAGAGGCGGCCGGTGAGGGTGGCGGAGTCGACGCGGTCGTAGACCTCGATGTAGACGGTCCGGCAGCCCAGGAGACGGCCCAGCACAAAGAAGGGGAGGGCGACTCCCGCGCCGGTGCTGACGATGACGTCCGGGCGGTCCCGTAGCAGCATGCGGAAGGCGAGCAGGAGGTTACGCGCCAGGTTGGGGAGGTTGCGGGTCGTCGGGTGATGGCCCCAGCGGACGGTCTCGTCGCGCAGCAGGGACACCGCGTCGGCCTTGTCGAAGGTGACCCAGACGCGTTCGTGCCGCGACCACCAGGGCCGCAGCCGGTGCAGTTGGGCGAGGTGGCCGCCGGGGGAGCAGACCAGGAGTACCTTCACGCGGGGGCTCCGATGCCGTCGAGGACGTCGAGGAACGCGGGGTGCAGGGCGGGGTTCCAGCCTCCGCCGCCGCGCCGCAGCCGCCAGGTGCGGGCGGCCATCTCCAGGAGGTAGAGGTCGGCGGCGGACGGGTCGCCCAGCTCGGCGGCCGCCGACTCCCGCACGGCCAAGGCCGCCGAGGCCAGGGGACGGCCGCGCAGCACGAGCGCCACCTGGAACCGCCAGTGCAGCAGGTCGAGCCCGAACGGCACGCCGGGCGCGCTGTGCTCCCAGTCGAAGACCTGGGGGACGCCCCGGTGGGTGCCGAGGTTCCAGGGCACCCAGTCGCCGTGCCAGCGCCCGAACTCCCGCTCGGCGGTGCCGTGTAGGGCGGCCACCCGGTCGAGCGCGCCCCGGAGCGCCGCCCTGAACTCCTCGTCTGACGCGTCACCGGGCGGCCCGGAGACGTCCTCAAGAAGCCGCTTCCAGAAGGGCGACCCCTCCAACGTCCCGTAAGACAACGGCTCGGCCAATGCCCGTGACAGGTCGAGCGGAGGAGGCCGGTCGGGATCCCGGTGCCCCCGGACGCGCGCGGGCAGCGGCGCCGTGACGGTGACCGTCAGCCCCCGCCACGTCCCGTGATGCAGCACCGAGGGCACCCGCGCGGCGGCCAGTTCGGGCAGCGCCGTGATCGCGGCAGCCTCCGAAGCGGCAAGGCCCCGCGTCGCGGCGTTCCACCCGACCTTCGCGTAACCCACGGACTCGCCGGCGGGTGAGAACAGTTGGAGCGTCGGCTTTGAGTTCGGATCGACCGGCCGCACCCCCACCCCGAACACCACCGGCCGCCCGAGCGCCGCCCCGAGATACCCGCAGATCAGCGCGTCGTCCTCCGCCACCCCGTCAGGCAGAGAGACGGTCAGCCGTGGCAGCATCACCCCGGCGCCCAGAAGCAGCCCGCCTCCGAGCACCCCCCGGACGACCCGTGTCTTCACCGGCCGTAGCGCGTTGTACCGCAGCAGCGAGGCGGCGGCCACCCGCCGCGAGGCCAGCGGCACCAGGAACTGCGCCCGCGCCGCCGACGGCACCACCGCGTACGTCGCGACGGCCCGGTACCCCGAAGGCGCGCCCGACAGGGAGACCACCGCAGGAGACGGCCACAGTTGCGCGACGAGCGCCCTCAGCCCCGGTCCGCAGGAATCCGGTCCGGTCGCGCCGAGAGTCTCCATGCCCGCCTTCCGCCCAGCCCGCCCAGAACCGGGTCAAGCCTAGCGAAGCCCCGCCGGACAGGCCCGCCATAGCCGGATAAGGCCGCCCGCTCGCGAGGCCCGGTGGTGGCCGTCGCACCGGTCGGATCCCCGTATAAGCGGATAAAGGGCTCGGCGCCGGACGTGCGGTCAGGCGGCGTGGGCGTGGTGACTGTCGGGCTCGCTTTCGGCCTCGGGGGCGCAGTCGTCGCAGACGAGGAGGACGTCGCCGTTCTGGAGGCGGCCGACGGGCCGCTGGGGGCGGGGCCAGCGCTTGCCGCAGGACGCGCAGGCGGAGCCCCGGCGCTGGGCGCGGCTCAGGCCGTCGGCGGCGAACACCCGCCGGGGTACTTCTTGTTCTTGGCTCATGGCCTGTCCGGGATGGGAGCGGTCGGTGGCCCCATGGTGACGCGCCGGGCCGCTTTCGGCCATGCGCGGGGAGTCCCTTTCCCAACCGGTGGGCAAGATTTCACCTGCCCCTCGGGTCAGCCGCCCTGGGGCCTGATCCACCCGCCCGCCGAGAGGTGCTTCAGCACCTCGTCGACACAGTCGGCGACGGCACGCCCGGTCGTGTCGAGCACGAGTTCGGCGTCCGTGGGCGTCTCGTAGGGGTCGGAGATCCCGGTGAACTCGGGGATCAGCCCGGCCCGCGCCTTGGCGTACAGGCCCTTGCGGTCGCGCCGCTCGCACTCGGCGAGGGGCGTCGCGACGTGGATGAGCACAAAGTCGCCGACGGCCTCGACCATCCGGCGTACCTCGGCGCGGGTGGCCGCGTAGGGGGCGATCGGCGCGCAGATCGCGAGGCCGCCGTGCCGGGCGATCTCGGCGGCGACGAACCCGATGCGCCGGATGTTGAGGTCGCGGTCGGCCTTGGAGAAGGTGAGCCCGGCCGAGAGCATCTGCCGGACGA
Source organism: Actinocorallia sp. API 0066 (assembly GCF_020991275.1). GTDB lineage: Bacteria > Actinomycetota > Actinomycetes > Streptosporangiales > Streptosporangiaceae > Actinocorallia. The sequence goes on from NZ_JAJLQY010000001.1 coordinate 272,731, forward strand.
CGTCGCCGTCCAGGAGGGTGACGGTCCTGTCTCCGCGTTCCACGAGCGCGTCCGCCAGCGCGCGCGCGACGGTCGACTTGCCCGAGCCGGAGAGCCCGGTGAAGAACACGGTGACGCCCCGCTCGTGCCGGGGCGGCCGTGCCCTGCGCAGTTCGGCCGCGACGGCGGGCGGCGTGAACCACTCGGGGACGGCCGAGCCCCGGTCCAGCAGCTCACCCAGCTCCGCCTCGGTGAGCGCCGCCCGCCGGTGTCGTTCGTCGATCCGGGCGACGGGCCGCCACACCTCCACGTCGGTGTCATAGGCCCACGGCTCAGGCGAGACGACGGTGAGCGGCGCGTCGCCTACGGGAGCCTCCGACAGCAGGTGGGTGGCCCCGTAGGCGGCGGCCACATGGGCGGCCAGCGCCCTGTCGCGGGCGGCGTCGGCGCGCGGCGCGAGGTTCACCGTGACGATCTCGGCGCCCTCGGGCAGTTCCCGGTGCACCGCCAGCAGCGCCCGGACGAGTTCCTGCTCGTGCGCCCCCGACAGCAGCGCGAGGACGAGCACCGGCAGCCCCAGCTTCTCGGCGGTCTGCCGGATCTGCCCGAGTTCGCGCCGGTGCAGCGGCGCGCGCGTCGCGACGGCCAGCACGGGCCGGGCGGCCTCGCCGGGCGCGGGCGGCCTCCGCCGCAGCCGCCGGAACGCCCCGTAGACGGGCTCGCGCAGCGGCGTCAGCGGCCCGGCGAGCCGCACGGTGCCCGCGGGCGCCGCCGGGTCCCGCCACGCCTCGGTGACCTCCAGGACGGCGAGCGGCACCGTCTCCGGGTCCTGGAGCACGATCCGCTTCGCGTCGGCGAGCGCCTCGGGCCCGGTCAGCACGACCGGCGCGGGCCAGGGCGTCCCGTCGGTGAGCCGCCCGCCCGCGGCGACCGTCGCGGCGTCCAGCGGGCCGAGGAACCCGGTCAGCGGCCGGAACGCGCCGGCCAGGAGCTGTTCGAGGTCGGCGAGTTCGGCGGGGGCGGGGGTCAGCGAGGCAAGACCGTGCAGGTCCGCCGACAGTGCGTTGCTCACCCGGGCAAAACTACCTCCCCCGGGCCCGCCGAACTCGCCGCCGGGGCGCGACCGCCACGGATCAGATGATCCGGGCGAACCGGTTCTCGGGTTTGCGGATGACCAGCGACAGTTCCGCGTGCGTCGAGGTGAACCTGCCGTGCGTGAGGATCGCCACGAGCCGGGCCAGCACCCGCACGGGTGTGCCCACCGGAACCCTGTGCACGTGCGCTTCGGCGATGACGAGCCCGCGCATGAGGCACCAGGCCCGGAACCCGGCGAGGGAGCTGACGGGCTCGAACACGGGCGCGGGCGTGTCCTGGGGACGCTCCCCGCGCGATCCGCCGGCGCCGAGGAAGGCGAGCACCCTGCGCGGCACCGCCCTGCGCAGCAGGCCCTGCGCGCTGTCCCTGTCGATGAACCGGACGAGGAGGAGGCCGCCGGGCTTGAGCGCCGCCACCATCCGGTCCATGACGAGTTCGGCGTGCGCGATCCGCTCGATGAGCGCGTCGGCGTGCACCACGTCGAAGGAGCGCGGCGGTAGCGGGGCGCTGCGCAGGTCGCCCAGGTGGTAGGCGTCCAGGTCGGTCCTGGCCATGGTCCGGGAGCGCAGCGCTGGCGTGTCCACGTCGATCCCGGTGACGTGCCCGGTGACGCCCTCGGGCAGCCGCAGGCCCGGTCCGCGGCCGCAGCCCGCCTCCAGCACGTGGAGCTTGGTCAGGCCCTTGTCCAGGGCGTGCAGGCGCACCCGCTCGGCGAACAGGTCGGGGTCGGGGCCGCCGCCCGCGACCGGGCGGTCCCGTACAGAAAGCTCCGTCATGGTTCCGCAGCGTATCCATGGGGAGGGGTGCCGTCCGGTATTTGCACTTTCTTGACCGGTACCGTGTCCTCCTTACAGGGCGTCCGCCCGCTGCGCGTACCCTGGAACCCGCCCCGGCGTCAACCCCGGCTGTCCGGGGATCTTCGGGCTGCCCGCCTAACCCAAGGTCGATGATGACTCTCTCGCCTCTGCTTGATCTTGTGCTCACCGATCCCCGTCTGCGCGCTGGGCTGGACTCGGCCCGGTATCCGCTGGTGGGGCCGCCGTCGCTGCGGCCGATCCTGGCCGCCGCGCTGGCCCGGACGGCGATCGACGGCGCCGCCGTGCTCGCGGTCACCGCGACCGGCAGGGAGGCCGAGGACCTCGCGTCGGCGCTGACGAGCCTGCTCGACCCGCACGCCGTCGCGCACTTCCCGTCCTGGGAGACGCTGCCGCACGAGAAGCTGTCGCCGCGCAGCGACACGGTAGGCCAGCGCCTCGCGGTGCTGCGCCGCCTGGCCCACCCGGACCCGTCCGACCCGTCGACGGGCCCGCTGAAGGTCGTCGTCGCGCCCGTCAGGTCGCTGCTGCAGCCGCTGGTGGCGGGCCTGGGCGACCTGGAGCCGGTCCGGCTGCGCCAGGGCGACGAGATCGACATGGACGACGTTGTGGCGCGCCTGGTCCACGCGGGCTACGACCGGGTGGACCTGGTGGAGAAGCGCGGCGAGATCGCGGTGCGCGGCGGCATCCTCGACGTGTTCCCGGCCTCCGAGCAGCACCCGCTGCGCGTCGAGTTCTGGGGCGACCAGGTCGAGGAGATCCGCTTCTTCAAGGCGGCCGACCAGCGCTCCCTTGAGGTCGCCCAGGACGGCCTGTGGGCCCCGCCCTGCCGTGAGCTGCCGCTCAGCCAGGGGGTCCGTGAGCGGGCCGTCGCGCTGGCCGTCGAGCACCCCGCGCTCGCCGACGTGCTCACCCGCATCGCCGAGGGTGAGGCGGTCGAGGGCATGGAGGCGTTCTCGCCGGTGCTGGCCGAGCGGATGGAGCTGCTCGTCGATCTGCTGCCGAAGGGCAGCCGGGTGCTCGTCTGCGACCCGGAGCGGATCCGGGGACGGGCCGCCGATCTCGTCTCCACGAGCCAGGAGTTCCTTGAGGCTTCGTGGGTGAACGCCGCCTCCGGTGGTGAGGCTCCGATCGACCTGGGCGGGGCCGCCTATCGGACGTTGGAGGAGGTCCGTGAGCGGGCCGCCGAACTCGACGTCCCGTGGTGGAGCACGAGCCCGCTCGCGTCCGGCGACGACGACGTGGTGCTGGGCGTCCAGGCCGCCGACTCCTACCGGGGCGACCGGGAGAAGGTCGTCGCGGACGTGCGCGGCTGGCACGAGCAGGGCTGGCAGGTCGTCCTGACGAGTGAGGGCGCGGGCCCGGCGGAGCGGTACACCGAGGTCCTGAAGGACGCCGGGGTGCCCGCCCAGCGCGCGCGCGTCGAGGGCACCGTCTGGGTGACGACGGGCCGCCTCGAACACGGCTTCATCTGGGACGGCGACGTCAAGCTCGTTGTGCTCACCGAGACCGACCTGTCGGGCCAGAAGTCCTCGACCAAGGACATGCGGCGGATGCCGTCGCGGCGGCGCGGCGGGATCGACCCGCTCCAGCTTTCGGCGGGCGACTACGTGGTGCACGAGCAGCACGGCGTAGGCAGGTACGTCGAGATGGTCTCCCGGACGGTCCAGGGCGCGACCCGCGAGTACCTCATCCTTGAGTACGCCAAGGGCGACCGCCTGTTCGTGCCGACCGACCAGTTGGAGGAGCTGACCCGCTACGTCGGCGGTGAGGCCCCGTCCCTGCACCGGCTGGGCGGCGCGGACTGGCAGAAAGCCAAGTCCCGCGCCAAGAAGGCGGTCAAGCAGATCGCGGGCGAGCTGATCCGCCTGTACTCCGCCCGGATGGCCAGCCCGGGGCACGCGTTCGGCCCCGACACCGTCTGGCAGCGTGAGCTTGAGGACGCCTTCCCGTACACCGAGACGCCCGACCAGCTCGCCGCGATCGACGAGGTCAAGGGCGACATGGAGAAGTCCGTCCCGATGGACCGGCTCATCTGCGGCGACGTCGGCTACGGCAAGACCGAGATCGCGGTCCGCGCGGCGTTCAAGGCCGTCCAGGACGGCAAGCAGGTCGCCGTCCTGGTCCCGACCACCCTGCTCGTCCAGCAGCACCTGTCGACGTTCTCCGAGCGGTTCAGCACGTTCCCGGTCGTGGTGAGGCCGATCTCCCGGTTCCAGTCCGACGCCGAGGTGGCCGAGACGCTGCGCGGGGTCGCGGACGGCACCGTGGACCTCGTGGTCGGCACGCACCGGCTGCTCAGCCCGTCCACCCGGTTCCGGAACCTGGGCCTGGTGATCATCGACGAGGAGCAGCGGTTCGGCGTCGAGCACAAGGAGGAGCTGAAGCGGCTGCGCACCCAGGTGGACGTGCTCGCGATGTCCGCGACGCCGATCCCGCGCACGCTGGAGATGGGCCTGACGGGTATCCGTGAGATGTCCACGATCCTCACCCCGCCGGAGGAGCGGCACCCGGTCCTGACGTTCGTGGGGCCCTACGACACCAAGCAGATCGCGGCGGCGATCCGGCGTGAGCTGCTGCGCGAGGGCCAGGTGTTCTTTGTGCACAACCGGGTGAAGTCGATCAACAAGGTGGCCGCGACGCTGCGGGAGCTCGTCCCGGAGGCCAGGGTCGCGACGGCGCACGGCCAGATGAACGAGCAGCAGCTCGAAAAGGTCATGGTGGACTTCTGGGAGAAGAACTACGACGTGCTCGTCGCGACGACGATCGTCGAGTCCGGCCTGGACATCCCCAATGCCAACACCCTCATCGTGGACAGGGCCGACATGTACGGCCTGTCCCAGTTGCACCAGTTGCGCGGCCGGGTGGGCCGAGGCAGGGAACGCGCCTACTCCTACTTCCTCTACCCCCCGGAGACGCCCCTGAGCGAGACGGCTCACGAGCGGCTCGCGACGATCGCCCAGCACACCGAGATAGGCGCGGGCATGTTCGTCGCGATGAAGGACCTGGAGATCCGGGGCGCGGGCAACATCCTGGGCGCCGAGCAGTCCGGGCACGTCGCGGGCGTGGGCTTCGACCTCTATGTCCGGATGGTCGGCGAGGCCGTCCGGGAGCTCAAGGAGACGGGCCACGAGGCGCCGCCGCAGCAGGAGACCAAGGTCGAGCTGCCGGTGGACGCGCACATCCCGCACGAGTACGTGCCGGGCGAGCGGCTCAGGCTTGAGGCGTATCGCCGGATCGCGGGCATCACCTCGCCGGAGGAGATCCCCGAGGTGCTGGAAGAGCTGAAGGACAGGTTCGGCGCGCCGCCCCTGGCCGTCCTCAACCTCCTCGAGGTCGCCCGGTTCCGTTCCAAGGCGCGCCAGGCCGGGCTCACCGAGGTGGTGCTCCAGGGCAACTACGTCAGGTTCGCGAAGGCGGGCGCGGAAGGCGACATGCTGCCCGAATCGCGGTACCTGCGGATGCAGCGCCTCTACCCGAAGAGCCTGATGAAGCCGGGCCACCTGCTCATCCCGACGCCGAAGACCAACCCGATCGGCGGCCGCCCGCTGCGCGACGGCGACATGCTGCGCTGGGCGACCGACGCCGTTGACGCGCTCTTCCTGGAACAGATCACCCGTCAGTAAGGTGTCCCGGTGATCAGAATGACGCTCGCCGCCGTTGCCCTCGCCCTGACCGTGACGGCCTGCGGCGGCGAGGTGCGGATGGGCGCCGCGGCGACCTTCGCCGACGCGCCCCGCATCAGCCAGGACGACCTCGCCGACGCCACCGCCGAATGGCAGGCGTTCTACGCGAAACACCCCCTGGACCGCAGTGTGCTCATGCTGCCGAAGGCCAACTCCCTCCAGGGCAGTGTCCTGGCTGCCCTGATCGGCCTGCGCGTCGCCGAGGAGACCGCCGACGAGCGCGGCATCGAGGTGACCGACGCCGAGGTCGACAGGTTCGTCTCGACGCTGACCGGCGGGCAGCCCGTCAGGTTCGACCAGGTGGCGATGCGGTTCGGCGTCGCCCCCTCGCACTCCAGGCAGTTCGCCAGGACCGTGCTCATCAACGACAGGCTCGCCCAGGGCGCCGTCGACGAGGAGGCGTCGGTCCGCCAGGTCGGCGACGCGCTCGCGGAGACGGCGCGGGGCATGGGCATCCGGGTGAACCCGAGGTTCGGCGGCGCCTACGCGCCGGGCTTCCCCCTCGGTCTGCTGTACGCGCCGGACTACGACCTGTCCAAGCCGGCGAAGAGGACGGGTGGCGCGTGAGTCTCGTCCTGCTGGCCACCACCCACCGCGTCGCGCCGGGACTCCTGACCTGGCGGGCGTGGACCGTCCTGCACGCCGCCCGGGTGCTCACCGCCACCCCCGACCATCCGCAGTTGCCCTACCTGGGTGAGGCGGGCGTCGCCGTCGAGGTGGTCGAGCCGGACGCGCGTGCCGTGGTGGCCGCCGCGCGGACGTCCGACGTCGTGTGGCTCGCCGCCCCGGACGGCGACGCTGCCTTCGCCGAGCGGGTGGGCGAGCTGGTTGTGGCCGATCCCCTGGACGTCGAGGTCGTGCACGGCTCCTACGACCTGCCCGGAGCCCGTCTCCTTGACATGGTCTCGGTGATGGCGAGGCTGCGCCGCGACTGCCCGTGGGACCGCAAGCAGACCCACGCCTCCCTCGTGCCGTACCTGGTCGAGGAGACCTACGAGACGGTCGACGCCATCGCCTCCGGCGACCCGGACGAGTTGCGTGAGGAACTCGGCGACGTCCTGTTCCAGGTGGTCTTCCACGCGGCCGTCGCGGCCGAGCGGGCGGACGGCTTCACGATCGACGACGTCGCCGCGGGCATCGTGGACAAGCTGATCCGCCGCCACCCCCACGTCTTCGCGGACGTCGAGGTGACGGGCGCGGACGAGGTCGTCGCGAACTGGGACGAGATCAAGAAGGCCGAGAAGGCGGGACGTCCCCTTCTGGCCGGTGTGCCCCGTTCGCTCCCGGCGGTCCTGGAGGCCGAGGACCTCCTGCGCAAGGCCCGCAAGGCCGGAGTGCCGGAAGAGTTGCTGGAAGGCCACAACACTCTCACCGACGCGGCACAGGCCGCTGAGCAGCGGCTCAAGACCTGGACTGGCGAGTTCCGGACACGGGTTGAGGCATGGGAGCGCCACTCGGGGGGATGACGCTGACATGGGCAGGGCTCGGGGGGCTGCTGGTTTTGTGACATACGTCCGGTCTATGGTGTCCGCCATGGACTCGGACGCCCACGGCCGCGGCAAGGCCGGTGCCGCCAGGCGTCTGGCGGGTTACAGCGCGTTGGCGGGCCTGCTCAGCGCCCTGCTCGTGCTCCCCCTCGCCTGTGTGGCGGGCGTCGGGGCCCGTGACTCAGCCGAATGGCTGCTCACCGAGCCGGTCGACCTCGGTGATCTCGCCACCCCGCAGCGTTCCACGATCCTCGCCGCCGACGGCTCCCTGATCGCCACGTTCTACCGGCAGAACCGGGTGGACGTCCCGCTGGCCAAGGTCGCGCCGATCGTCGCCAAGGCGGTGATCGCCATCGAGGACTCCCGCTTCTACGAGCACGGCGCGCTCGACCTCAAGGGCACCCTGCGCGCGCTGGCCTCGAACATGGGCGGCTCCAGCGGCCCGTCCCCGCAGGGCGGCTCCGGCATCACCCAGCAGTACGTGAAGAACCTCCTGTACGTGAACGCCGAGAGCGACGCCGAGCGCCAGGACGCGGTCGAGACGACGCCCGGCCGCAAGATCCGCGAACTGCGCTACGCGATCGCGATCGAGGAGCGGTTCGCCAAGGACGAGATCCTGGAGAAATACCTCAACGTCGCCTATTTCGGTGACGGCGCCTACGGCATCGAGGCCGCGTCCCGGCGCTACTTCTCCGTCCCGGCGTCCAAACTGTCGCTGAACCAGGCGGCCACCCTCGCCGGGGTGCTGAAGAACGGCAACCTCTACAACCCGCGCCGCAACCCCGAGGGCGCCGTCAAACGCCGCGACCTCGTGCTGGACCGGATGGCCGAACTCGGCGTGCTCGACGCCGCCACCGCCGCCAAGGAGAAGGACCGCCCGCTCAAGGTCAAGATCACCGAGACCAAGAACGGCTGCACCGAAAGCAAGGCCGCGTTCTTCTGCGACTACGTGCAGCGCGAGATCCTCACGAACAAGATCTTCGGTAAGACCCCGGAGGAGCGCGAGCGGCTGCTGTGGATCGGCGGCCTGACCATCCGCACCACCCTGGACTGGAAGGTCCAGAACGCGGCGCGCAAGGCGATCCTGCGGCACGTCCCGGCCAAGAACCGGGACGGCAAGGCGGCCGCCCAGGTCCTCGTCGAGCCCGGCACCGGCGAGATCAAGGGCATGGACGTCGGCCGCGACCTCGGCCCCGACCAGGAGCGCGGCAAGACCTGGATCAACTTCGCCGCCGACGCCTCGCACGGCACCAGCATCGGCATGGCCGCCGGATCGACCTTCAAGGCGTTCACGCTGGCCGCCGCGTTCCACGAGGGCGTCCCGATCGGCGAGCGCATCACCGCGCCGAGCGGCTACGCCCCCAGCGGTTTCAAAGACTGCAAGGGCAGGGACGTCAGCGACACCAAGGTCCTCACGAACTCGTCCGACGGCGCGGGCGGCAAGAGCTTCAGCCTGCTGACCGGCACCTGGAACTCGGTGAACACGTTCTTCCTGCTGCTGGAGAAGCGCGTCGGCCTGTGCGACACGGTGAAGATGGCCAAGAAGCTCGGCATCCGCCGCGCCGACGGCAAGCCGCTCCAGGAGTTCGCGTCGTTCACGCTCGGCTTCAACGACGTCTCGCCGCTGCGGGTCGCCGCCGCCTACGCGGCGTTCGGGGCGCGCGGCAAGTACTGCGAGCCGATCGCCATCAGCCGGATCAACCGGGCCGACGGCAAGAGCATCCCGGTCCCGAAGGCCGACTGCGAGCAGGTGATCGACAAGGGCGTCGCGGACGCCGTCAACCACGTGCTGTCGGGGGTGTTCACCAAGGGCACCGCGCGCGGCCTCGGCATCGGCCGTCCGGCGGCGGGCAAGACGGGCACCGTGGACAACTACTCGGCTGCCTGGTTCGCCGGGTACACGCCGCAGTTGGCGTCGGCCGTCTGGGTGGGCGACCCGCGCGGCGGCTACCGCCACCCGATGACGAACGTGTGCCTCCCGACGCACTGCGGCGGCCCGGTCTTCGGCGCGTCGATCCCCGGCCCGATCTGGCGCGACACGATGGGCCCGGCTCTCAGCGGCAGCCCCGCGGGCCGGTTCTACCGCCCGCCGTCCATGTTCTTCCGCAAGGGCTCCGGCGAGGACAACGTCAAGATGCCGGACGTGCGCGGCATGAGCATCGACGCCGCCATCAAGCGCCTCAGCGCGATGGGCTTCGACGTCAAGGTCGGCGACCACGAGTACTCCCCCCGCTACAAGGAGGGCCAGGTCATGGCCACCGACCCGGCCCCCGGCGCCTCCATCGACCCCGGCGACCCCGCCATCACCGTCACCCTCACCATCTCCAAGGGCCGCGACCCCCACCACACCCCCGACCTCCCACCCCCACCCGACCACGACTCCGCTTGGCCGAACTCCCCCTGGGAAGTCCCCTAGCACCCACTTTTGGGGCAAATGGTATCTGCGGCATTTGTGCGGATTGCTCCAATTATCCTTGCGTCACCTCCCTTGTCCTTGTCCGATTCCTTCTGTTCCGGTGCGGCTATGAGCAAAAATCGACTAGCGTTGTTCGCGTCTGAAGGAGAGCCGGAACACCCAGGACCGGAGGCGCGCCCCCCATGCCCACGAACCCCTCGCCCGAGCCCATGGAATCGATGTGGGCGTTCATCGCCGTCCTGGTGCGCGTCTTCCGTCATCGGGCGGGCATGACCGGCGACCAACTGGCGAAGGTACTGAACAGTTCCAAGGCTTCGGTCTCCCGCCTGGAGAACAACCTCAACCGTCTGGAAGAGTGGGAAGCGGAGGCGCTCGACGCGCACTACGGCACCACACCGCTCTTCATCTGCCTCGTCCGCTACGCCGCCCGTGGCCACGACCCGGAATGGTTCAAGCAGCACACCGCGATTGAAGCGGTATCCGAGATCATCAAGGAGTACGAAGCCATCGTCATTCCCGGTCTCGTCCAGACCGAGGACTACGCCCGTGCCGTGATCGTGGCATCGGGTGCCCCGGAGCCCGAACGGCTTCATAGCGAGCGCATGGCCAGGAAGGAAATCTTCGAGCGGGAGTCGCCGCCCGCTCTCATGTGCATCATCAGCCAGAGCGCCCTCGAATGGCCTATGGGCGGCACGGAGGTTCTCAAGGAACAACTCCAGCACCTCCTCGACCTTTCCGATGAGGGGAAGGTCGGTATCCGCGTCCTTCCGCGCTCGGCGGGGGCGCATGCCGGAACGGACGGCAGTTTCAAGCTGATGAGCGGTGCGTTCGGCGACGTCGCGTACACCGAGTCCCCCGGTATGGGGCGGCTGGTCTCGGCTGGGTCTGAAGTGCGAAGATATGCCCTACAGTACGAACGCATCTCACTCAAGGCGTTGGACGAATCGGCGTCACGTGCGCTGATCCGTCGGATCATGGAGGAACTATGAGCACTCTCCCCACGTGGCGGAAGTCCAGCTACAGCGGGGGTCAGGGAGGCAACTGCGTCGAGGTCGCCCCTCTTCCCGGGTCCGTTGGCGTCCGTGATTCCAAGAACCCCGGCACCGGCCACCAGGCGTTCAGCCCCGAGGCGTTCGGCGCGATGGTCCACGCCATCAAGGCGTTCTAGCCCGACCGTAATACCGGCCCCCACCGCCACGGCTGGGGGCTTCACTGTTCCAGCCTCCACCGGGGTCCGGCACCCTCACGTTTTGGATAGCAGCCCCCCGGATACCACCCTGACAGCGCCGCCACATGGCGTGCGCCGATACATCGGGTCACGGAGGAACTATGAGCACTCGCCCCACGTGGCGAAAGTCCAGCTACAGCGGTGGAGGCGGCGGCAATTGCGTCGAGGTCGCCTCGCTCCCCGGGTCCGTAGGCGTCCGTGATTCCAAGAACCCCGGCACCGGCCACCAGGCGTTCAGCCCCGAGGCGTTCGGCGCGATGGTCCACGCCATCAAGGTGTTCTAGCCCGACCGAAATCCGCGCGCCGTTGGTGTTGGCGGGGAGGGGCCGGGGGCGCTGCCGACGGGGTCGGGGCTTTGGGCGCCCCCGGGGGCTTGGGGTCAGTTGGGGAGGCGGCCGTCTCGGAGGTCGGCGAGGGTTACGGAGTCTATGACGCTGAGGAGGGCGCTGTCGGCGGCGGCCCAGAGGGCGTCCAGGGTGCGGACGACGTCCAGGGCGGCGCCGCTGGCGGGGAGTTCGGCGCGGCGGCCGGCGGGTTTGCCGTCGATGGCGCGCAGGACCTGGCCGACGGTGATGGTCGCGGCCGGGCGGGCCAGCCGGTAGCCGGGGTCAGGCAACCGCTGGTTGAAGACGAGGTCGGCGCGCCGCAGGTCGCCGAGGATCGCCTGGAGGAACGTGAGCGGCAACGAGTGGGTCTCCGAGAGCGCGGCGGCGGTCAGGGGGGCCGGCTCGGCCGAGGCCAGGGCCAGCAGGGCTCGGAGCGCGTACTCGACGCGGGCGGTGATCTGCACGGGCTCCCCGATTATCTCGACTTGTTTAGTTGGGTATAGAGCCGAGAAAGCGCCGCATCCTCGGGCGATGCGGCACTTCCCCGGTCTTATCTGTTCTTGTCGTCCATGCCCCAGCGGGTGCGCAGGGAACGGTCGGCCAACCCGAACAACTGGTCCACCACGATGCCGATCACCAGGATCAGGAACATGATCGAGATCATCGTCGCCGTCTGGTTCAGGTCACGGCTGAACGTCAGCAGCGTACCGACCGACTGCTTGCCGATGATCACCAGCAGCTCGCCCGCCATCAGGCTGCGCCAAGCGAACGCCCAGCCCTGCTTGAGGCCCGCGACGAACGACGGCAGCGACGCCGGGATGATCAGGTGCCGGTACCGGGCGAAGCCCTTCAGCCCCATGACCTTGCCCGCGCGCAGCAGGATCGGCGGCGTGTAGTCCACACCCGCGATCAGGCCGTTGGCGATCGACGGCGCGGCGCCCAGGATGACCACGAACAGGATCGCGCCCTCGCTGAGCTTGAACAGCAGGATGGCGAGCGGGAACCAGGCGATCGAAGGCATCGTCTGGAGGCCGGTGATCAGCGAGCCGAACGCCCGCCGCAGCACCCACGACTGGGAGACCAGCGCGCCGATCACACCGCCGATGAGGACGGCGAGGGTGAAGCCGATGAGGGCGCGGCGCATGGTCAGCGCGATCGCGTCCCACGTCTTCGGGTCCTGGAGCGTCTCCCAGAAGACCGGCAGCACGTCGCCGGGGCCGGGCAGGACCCACGGCGGACGCCAGCCCGACCAGACGACGAGCTGCCAGGCGAACAGCGAGATCAGGATCGCGCTGCCGATCGGCCACAGCGCCGACCAGAGCCGCGCCAGGAAGCTCTTCTTGGCGCTGGTCGTCAGCTCCAGCGCGTCCAGGCCGGCCAGCTCGCGGTTGACGCCGGCCTCGGGCACGCCCTCGCTCTTCTGCTCAAGAACCATGGCGGCTGACCTCCTCCTTGAGCCGGTCGGTGATGCGGGCGGCGAGCGCGGAGACCTCGGGCGCGTCGATGCGGCGCGGCCGCTCGAAGTCCACCGGGAACTCCTCGATGACGCGGCCGGGGCGGCTGGACAGCAGCACGACGCGGTCGCCGAGCCGCACCGCCTCGCGGACGTTGTGCGTGACGAACAGCACGGTCAGGTCCCGCTCGCGCCAGATCCGCTCCAGCTCGTCGTGGAGCAGGTCGCGGGTCATCGCGTCGAGCGCGCCGAACGGCTCGTCCATGAGCAGCAGCGTGGAGCGGCGGCCCTGGTAGGACTCGGTGAGGGCGAGCGCGCGGGCCAGCGCGACACGCTGGCGCATACCGCCGGAAAGCTGGTGCGGGCGCTTCTTCTCGAAGCCCTTCAGGTGCACCGACGCCAGCAGCTCCGAGGCGCGCGGGCCGCGCTCCTTGCGGGGCAGCCCGCGCTGGCGCAGCGCCAGCTCCAGGTTGCCGGCGACGGTGAGCCACGGGAACAGGGCGGGCTCCTGGAACATCAGCGCGACGCGGGCGTTGCCGACGTCGATCGTTCCAGAGCTGACCTTGTCGAGGTCGGCGACGAGGTTGAGCAGCGTCGACTTGCCGCAGCCGGACGCGCCGAGCAGGCAGACGAACTCGCCGGGCGCGACGTCGAGCGACACGTTGTCGAGCGCGAGCAGCGCGCCGCTCCCGGAACCGAATGCTTTGGACACACCGGCGAGCCGGACCGCGGCGGCGGTCCGGCTCTCGGCGGCCTCGGGGGCCTGCGTCATTGGGCGGAAACCTCCGGCTTGCCCTGGGACTTGAGGATCTCGTTCAGGTAGGTGAGATCGTAGATCCCGTTCAGGTCGACCGGGTCCAGCAGGCCGATCGCCTCGGCGTTCTTGGCGCCGGTGATCAGGGAGCTGGCGATCGGGTCGTTGGTGAAGTCGATCTCCTTGAAGGCGGCGTCGACGATCTCCGTGGGCAGCGCCTTGCCGGTGAGCTTCTCCAGCTGGGCGTTGGCAGCGGTCTTGGCGTCCTCGGGGTTGGCCGCGATGAAGTCGCCCGACGCGACGGTCGCGTCGACCAGCTTCTTGACGATGTCCGGGTGCTTCTTGGCGAAGTCCTGGCGGACGATCAGGTGGGTGATGACGAACTTGCCGTCAGGCCACAGGTCCTTCTCGTCGAGCAGCTTCTTGGCGCCGCTCTCCAGGATCAGGCGGGACGCGAAGGGCTCCGGCACCCAGGCGCCGTCGATCGTGCCCTGCTTGAAGGTGTCGATCGTCTGGGCGTTGGGCTGCGGGATGACCGAGAGGTCGCCGGTGCCGTCCTGGTTGGCCGTCCAGCCGCGCTCCTTGGCCCAGGCGCGGATCGCCACATCCTGGGTGTTGCCGAGCTGCGGGGTGGCGATCTTCTTGCCCTTGAGGTCGTCCAGGCTCTTGACCTTGTCGGGGTTCACCACGAGGGAGACACCGCCGGACGCGGCACCCGCCACGATCTTGATGGCCTGGCCCTTGGACTGCGCCCAGGCGTTGATCGCCGGGTTCGGGCCGATGAAGGTCGCGTCGAGACCCTCCGCGAACAGCGCCTCGATCGCCTCGGGGCCGGCGTTGAACGCCTTGGTGGAGAGGTTGACGTCGGAGCCGAGCTTCTCGGTGAAGATGCCCTTCTCCAGGCCCACGAGCGCGGTGGCGTGGGTGATGTTCGGGAAGAACCCGAGGTTGACGGTGGTCTTGCCGCCGTCCCCGGAGCCGGAGTCGTCACCACATGCGGCGAGCACCGGAAGGCCGATCACCAGCGCCGCGGTCGCCGCGAGGGCTTTTCTCCTGCTGAGCTTCATCGCGCTCCACACTCCATCTTTCCGACTGCATTTAGGGGGATGAGTCGTGCCTTGCCGTCGGATGGATAATTCCGACTGGTTTGATGCGAAAAGTAGACCAGCTCCCGCCCCGACAAGTCAACCTGATAGGTAGGAATAGTGGGTCGCGATCCGGTAACAGGTGGCCACCCAGGAGGGCGGCGAGCCGCGCCGAGGCTACCCGAACCCCTTCGGTAGGCTCGACGGGCAACCCCCGTGATGCTGAACAAGGAGTGCCACAGTGTCCGCGATCGAGGCCGTACACGCCCGGGAGATCCTCGACTCCCGCGGCAACCCCACCGTTGAGGTCGAGATCCTGCTCGAAGACGGGACACAGGCCCAGGCGGCGGTGCCCAGCGGCGCGTCCACCGGCCAGTTCGAGGCGGTCGAGCTGCGCGACGGCGGCGACCGCTACCTCGGCAAGGGCGTCCAGCAGGCCGTCGCGGCGGTCAACGACGTGATCGGCAAGGAGATCGTCGGCTACGACGCCGACGACCAGCGGATCATCGACCAGGTGATGATCGACCTGGACGGCACGCCGAACAAGGCCAAGCTCGGCGCCAACGCGATCCTGGGCGTCAGCCTCGCGGTGGCCAAGGCCGCCGCCGACTCGGCCGAGCTGCCCCTCTTCCGCTACGTCGGCGGGCCGAACGCGCACGTGCTGCCGGTGCCGATGATGAACATCCTCAACGGCGGCGCGCACGCCGACACCAACGTGGACATCCAGGAGTTCATGATCGCCCCGCTCGGCGCGGCGACGTTCTCCGAGGGCCTGCGCTGGGGCGTCGAGGTCTACCACGCGCTCAAGTCCGTGCTGAAGGGCAAGGGCCTCAACACCGGCCTCGGCGACGAGGGCGGCTTCGCCCCGGACCTGCCGTCCAACCGCGAGGCGCTCGACCTCATCCTCGTCGCCATCCAGAAGGCCGGGCTGACGGCGGGACGCGACGTCGCGCTGGCCCTGGACGTCGCCGCGACCGAGTTCCACGGGGGCGGCGCCTACACCTTCGAGTCGGAGAAGAAGTCCGCCGACCAGATGGCCGAGTACTACGCGTCCCTCGTCGCGGACTACCCGCTCGTGTCCATCGAGGACCCGCTGGACGAGAACGACTGGGACGGCTGGAAGGCCCTCACCGACGCGATCGGGAGCAAGGTCCAGCTCGTCGGCGACGACCTGTTCGTCACCAACCCCGAGCGGCTCGCGCGCGGCGTCAAGACCGGCACCGCCAACGCGCTGCTGGTCAAGGTCAACCAGATCGGCTCGCTGTCCGAGACGCTGGACGCCGTCACCCTCGCCCAGACCAACGGCTTCAAGTGCATGATGAGCCACCGGTCCGGCGAGACCGAGGACACCACGATCGCCGACCTGGCCGTC
The DNA here is from genome assembly GCF_020991275.1 of Actinocorallia sp. API 0066. GTDB lineage: Bacteria > Actinomycetota > Actinomycetes > Streptosporangiales > Streptosporangiaceae > Actinocorallia. The sequence continues at coordinate 288,427 of NZ_JAJLQY010000001.1, forward strand.
GCCACCAACTGCGGCCAGATCAAGACCGGCGCGCCCGCCCGCAGCGACCGCGTCGCCAAGTACAACCAGCTCCTCCGCATCGAGGAGCTGCTCGACGACGCCGCCCGGTACGCCGGCGCGGGCGCCTTCCCCCGGTTCGCCTGGGAGGGCTAGATCAGCGCGCGGAGCGGCGGGCCCGCCCCCCGGGAGACGACCCCGGGGGGCAGGTCCCATCTGACCTCGCGCGCCGCGATCCTCGCCGTGGTGCTCTGCGCGATCGCGCTGAGCCTCGCCTACCCCGTCCGCGAGTACATCGCCCAGCGCAGCCAGATAGCCCAGCTCCAGAAGCGCGAGGCGGCGGCCCGCGCGGACGTCGAGGACCTCAACGCCCAGAAGTCACGCCTGGGTGATCCGGACTACGTCAAGGGCGAGGCGCGTAGGCGGCTGCACTACTGCGACCCCGGAGAGCAGTGCTTCGTCGTCCTGGACGGGGAGGGCGGCGCCTCCCAGTACGGTGGAGGCGAGCAGGAGCAGCGCAAGGCGCCGCCCTGGTACGAGACGCTGTGGGGGTCGGTCGAGGCAGCCGACGAGCAGCCTTAAGCGGGAGTATCGGTTTGGAAGAGCGTGACGTTGCCGCTGTCGAGGCCCAGCTGGGCCGGGAGATCCGGGGGGCGGCGAGCGTCGCGCACCGGTGCCCGTGCGGGCTCCCCGACGTGATCGAGACGGCGCCGTACCTGCCCGACGGCTCCCCGTTCCCCACCTTGTACTACCTGACGTGTCCCAAGGCGGCCTCGGCCATCGGACGTCTTGAGGAGCGCGGCGACATGCGCGGCATGCAGGCCCGTCTCGCGGAGGACCCGGAGCTGGCCGCGCGCTACCGGGCCGCGCACGAGGACTACCGGGCGCGCCGCGACAAGGCGGCCGAAGCCGCGGGCCTGCCCCGGCTGCCCGAGACGATGCAGACGGCGGGCGGCATGCCCGAACGGGTCAAGTGCCTGCACGCGCTCGTCGGTCACGAACTGGCGGCCCCCGGAAACAATCCCTTCGGACGGGAAGCACTGGACGAACTCCCGCAATGGTGGCGCTCCGGGCCCTGCGTCGATGTCATGATTGACCGCGGAACGGCCGTAGAGGGCAGCTAGGGCCGGGGAGGGTGACATGACGCGGGTTGCCGCGATCGACTGCGGGACGAACTCCGTCCGGCTTCTCATCGCCGACGTGGGCGAGGAGCTGAAGGACGTCGAGCGCGAGATGCGCATCGTACGCCTCGGACAGGGAGTGGACGAGACCGGCGAGCTGGCGCCCGAGGCGCTGGAACGCACCTTCAAGGAGATGCGCGGGTACGCCGCGCTCATCGAACGGCACGGCGCCGAACGGGTGCGGGTCGTGGCGACCAGCGCGACCCGGGACGCGCGCAACAGGGCGGACTTCGTCGCCGGCGTTGTGGAGATCTTCGGGGTGAAGCCCGAGGTGGTCTCCGGCGAGGAGGAGGCGCAGCTCTCGTTCACCGGCGCGACCCGTGAGCTGGCCGCGCTGCGCCCGCCGCGCCCCTACCTGGTGGTGGACATCGGCGGCGGCTCGACGGAGTTCGTCGTCGGGTCGTCGCAGGTCGAGGCGGCCAAGTCGGTGAACATCGGCTGCGTCCGGATGACCGAGCGGCACTTCAGGGGCGCGAACCCGCCCTCGCCGGAGCTGATCTCCAACGCGGTCGCCGACATCGACGCGCATCTGGAGGCCGTCCGGCAGGAGGTCCCGGTCGGGGAGGCGCGCACGCTGGTGGGCCTCGCCGGTTCGGTCACCACCGTCTCGGCGATCAACCTCGGGCTTGAGGCGTACGACTCGCGGCGGATCCACCTGTCGCGGGTGACGGCGGCGCAGGTCCACGAGATCACCCGGCGGCTGCTGAAGCTGACGCACGAGGAGCGCGCCGCGATCGGTGTGATGCACCCCGGACGGGTCGACGTCATCGGCGCGGGCTCCCTCATCCTGGACCGGATCATGCGCGAGTACGGGTTCGGCGCGGTCGTCGTCAGCGAGCACGACATCCTGGACGGGATCGCCTGGAGTCTCGCCTGAGCGGCGGGAACCCCCCGTACGTCCCGCCCGGCACCGGCTGGCCCGACGACCCGGCCGGCGCGGGCACGCCCGTCGCGGCCGATCCCGGTGCCGTGGCGGCGCTGGCCGCGTCCGCTTCCGGGCTGCCCGAGTTGGACGCGCGTGAGTCGGTGTGCCGTGCCTGCCCGCGTCTGGTCGAGTGGCGTGAGCGGGTGGCCGTCGAGCGGCGCAAGGCGTTCCGGGACGAGCGGTACTGGGGCCGTCCGGTGCCCGGCTGGGGCGCCGCCGACCCGGCGATCCTGCTGGTGGGGCTGGCGCCCGCCGCGCACGGCGGCAACCGGACCGGCCGGATCTTCACCGGCGACCGTTCCGGCGACTGGCTGTTCGCCTCCCTGCACCGGTGCGGCCTGGCCGTCCAGCCGGAGAGCGTCCACGCGGGCGACGGGCAGCGCCTCCTGCACACGAGGGTCGTCGCGACGGTCAGGTGCGCGCCGCCCGACAACAAGCCGTCGCCGCAGGAGCGCGACGCGTGCCGTCCGTGGCTGGTCCGCGAGCTGGAACTGACGCGGCCCAGGGTGCTGGTGGTGCTGGGCGGGTTCGCGTGGCAGGCGCTGTGGCCGTCGCTCGCCGCCGCCGGGGTGCCGGTGCCCCGGCCCCGGCCGCGTTTCGGACACGCCGTCGAGGCGAAGGCGGGCGATATGACGGTGCTGGGCTGCTACCACCCGTCCCAGCAGAACACGTTCACGGGCCGGGTGACCGAGGAGATGCTCGACGCGGTGTTCCACCGGGCCAGGACGCTCGCGGGTGTCTGACCGGGGGGTTCCGCGGAGCCGGGGGAGTGGGACAGGACCGGGCTCAGCGGAAGTCCGCTGAACGCCCCCGTCGGGTCCTGTCCCTTCCCCACGTAGTGGGATGCCCCCTCAGCACCATTGGTTGGCGGTTTCGGCGGATTTTTTCCGGGCCCCATCCGGCCGCCCGACCCGTGGCGCGTGCCACACCGTCCGCGCCGGGCATGGGATAGTCCGCGGCCTGCCTAAGATCACAGACGGGCCGGTGCCGCCGCCCAGACGATCGACAGCGGGGGGAACGCCATGGCGGAGGGGATCGCGGGAAGACTCGAACCGCTGCTGGTACGGCTGCTCGGACCCGAACCGCCGGTCCGGGTGCGCGCCTGGGACGGCAGCGAGATCGGCGGCGCGGAAGGCCCGGTCTTTGTCATCCGGGACCGCAGGGCGCTGCGCAGGCTGCTGTGGAAGCCGGGCGAGGTCGGCCTCGTCCGCGCCTTCGTCAGCGGCGAACTCGACATCGAGGGCGACGTGTACGCCGCGTTGGGCGCGCTCCAGCGGGTGCTGCGCCGGGGCGACGAGCCGATAGCGCTGAGCGCCGACGACAAACGCGAGATCGTCCGGACGGCCGTGATGCTCGGCGCGGTCGGCCCCGAGCCGAAGGCGCCGCCCGAGGAGGACGCGGGCGGGCTCATGGCCGAGACCTCACCCGGCCTGTACGCGCGGATGGCCGGGCCGGGGAAGGGCACCGGTGTGGGCACCTGGACGGACGCCGCCGACCTCGCCGCGGCACAGGACGCCGACGCGGACGGGCTGATCGCACGGCTCGACCCGCGGCCCGGCGAGACGGTGCTGGAGCTGAACGCGGGCTTCGCGGCGTTCTCCCGGAGGCTCGCCGCCGCCCGTCCGGAGATCGCCGTCACCGCCCACACCCCGTTCCCCGCCGACGCGCCGGGCGTCACCGTCGTCGCCGACCCGCCCGGCGAGGGGTTCGACGCCGTCGTCTCGGTCGCCGGGACAACACCCGTGCACCGGTTCGCCGACCGGGTGGCCGCCGCGCTCCGCCCCGGCGGCAGGCTCGTGGCCCGCCAGACGGTGCACCGGCCCGACGCGGTCCCACGACCCTTCACCAGCGACTACGTTTACGGCAGGGAGGGGGAGACGCCCACGCTGGGCGAACTCACCGGCCTGTTCGACGCGGTCGGCCTGGAGGTGCGCGAGGTGCGGGCGCTGCGGGAGGACTACGCTCGGACGCTCCGCGCCTGGGCCGCCAACCTCGCCGACAGCACGGACGACAACGGCGTCGCCCGGGTGTGGGCCCTGCATCTGGCCACTACCGCGCTGGCGTGTGAGAACGGCAGAATCGGGGTGTACGAGGTGACCGCCGTCCTCAGGTGATCGCCAGGGTACGGAACCAATATCGGACACTGTCCGTCTATGGGATGAAAGTACGACTGCTGGAGGCAGTGATGGAGAGCAGGAACCCCGTGTTCCGCAAGGTAGGGGAGCAGGCACGGATGGGGTACACCCCCTCTCCCGCCGAGCTCCAGGGCATGTACGACCAGCCGGCCTACGCGCCGCCCGCCGAGCGGACGATGACCATTGACGACGTCGTCGTCAAGGGGTTCGCGAGCCTCGGCGTGCTGGTCGCCACCGGCGCCGTCGCCTGGGTGCTCAACCTGGGCATGGGCATCGCGCTCATCTCGGTGCTCGTCGCGCTGGGCATCGGCCTGTACCTGAGCTTCAGCGGCAAGTCCAGCGGCCCGCTGACGCTGACGTACTCGGCGTTCTACGGCATCGCCGTCGGCACGATCAGCCACCTGTACAACAACCTGTACAACGGCATCGTCTTCCAGGCCATCCTCGGCACCGCGCTGGCGTTCGCGGCGATGCTGGCCGTGTACTCGCTGCGCATCATCCGGGTGACGCCGAAGTTCACCCGTTACGTGGTCGCCGCCGGTGTCGCGCTGATGGCGCTGATGCTGGTGAACCTCGTCGTCGGCATGTTCAACGACACCGGCATCGGCATCCGGGAGAACGGCCCGATCGGCATCGCGTTCTCCGTGATCGCGATCCTCGTCGGCTGCTTCTTCCTCATGCTCGACTTCGACATGATCGAGCGGGGCGTCCAGGCGGGCGTCCCGGCCAAGTTCGCGTGGGCCTGCGCCTTCGCGCTGACCAGCACCCTGGTCTGGATCTACCTGGAGATCCTGCGTCTGCTCGCGATCCTCCAGGGCGGGGACGACTAGCCGTCCCCTCACTGAGACGTCCCCCTGGGGGGCACCGGCGGAGGGTTGCGCCCCGTCGGTGCCCCCGGGGACACCAGCACGGTCGCAGCCGGGCCCGCCCTTCGTGGACGGGCCCGGCTGTTCCCTTACTTGAGGACGTTGGCGGCGGCCGTGCTCAGGGAGGCGTCGGCGTCGTCGCCGTCCAGCTCCCAGAACATCGCGCCGAGCAGGCCCCTGTCCTTCACGTAGCGGGCCTTCTGGGCGACCAGCGCGGGGTCGTCATAGGTCCACCAGGTGTTGCCGTCGTACTTCCAGACAGCGCCGTGGGCGTCGTCGCGGTGGACGGTGCCCGGCTTGTTCTTGACCACCTTGTAGTCGTCGATGCCGACCTCCCAGACACCCTGCGCGCCGCCGTTGCCCTGCTGCCAGAGCCCGTTCGTGCCGCCCGCCGGGACGCCCTTCCAGCCGCGCGCGTACATCGGGATGCCGATCGTCATCTTCGCGGCGGGCCATCCGCCGTCCAGGTAGACCTGGAGCGAGGAGTCCACCGAGTACCGCTTCGGTGTGCCGGGGTCGCCCGGGACGTCGTAGAGGTTGCTCTGGTGGTTGGTGGTGCCCTCCCAGGCGCCGTGCAGGTCGTAGCCCTGCAGGTTGCCCCAGTCGAGGATCTGGGAGACCTGCGGGATCTCGATGCCGGCGGCGACCTTCTCCGGGTCGGCGGGCATGAACATGGTGAGGCCGTAGCGCTTGCCGTCGGCGGCGCCCTGGACGTCGAGCTGGGTGCGCCACTCGCGCAGCAGCGCGGTCAGGTTCTGCTTGTCCTCGGGCCGGATGACGTTGCCGACCTCGCCGGACGAGCCCGGCCACTCCCAGTCGATGTCGATGCCGTCGAAGACGCCCTTGGCCGCGCCGGGGCCGCCCGCGCCGTCGCCGAGCGGCAGGTTGCCCTTGATGAACAGGTCGATGCAGGAGGCGACGTGGGCCTTGCGGGCCGTGTCGGAGACGGCCGCGTTGGAGAAGTACTTGGACCAGGTCCAGCCGCCGAGCGACAGGTACACCTTGAGGCCCGGGTACATCGCCTTGAGCCGCTTGAGCTGGCCGAAGTTGCCGCGCAGCGGGTCGTCCCACCTGTCGGCGACGCCGTCCACCGAGGCGGCGGCGTTGTAGGACTTCTGGTAGTCGGCGTAGGCGTCGCCGGAGCCTAGTGCGTTCACCATGAAACACCGGCCATCGGCGTTGACGTTGGCGAAGGCGTAGTTGATGGTCGTGAGGTTCTCCGCCGCGCCGGACGTGTGCACGTCCTTCACGTGGAAGTTGCGGCCGTAGACGCCCCACTGGGCGAAGTAGCCGATCTTCTCGTAGTCGCCGGGCGGCGGGTCGGTGGCCTTGGTGGTGGCCGTCGCGGTGTTCGACGGGCCGGAGGTGTTGCCCGCCGCGTCCTTCGCTCGCACGGTGTAGGTATAGCTGGTTTCGGCGGCCAGACCGGAGTCGGTGTAGGTGGTTCCGGTGGCGGTGCCGACGTTCGTCGTCCCCCGGTACACGTCGTAGCCGGTGACGCCGACGTTGTCGGTGGAGGCCGTCCAGGTGAGGGTGATGGCCGAGGAGCTGGTCGCCGTCGCGGTGAGGCCGGCCGGGACGCTCGGCGCCGTCGTGTCGTCGATCGCGGAGGTGGTGACGGTCAGCGGCGCGGAGGCGTCGGACTCCTGGTCGGCGGTGTCCACGGTGCGCACGGTGAAGGTGTAGGCGGTGTTCGGAGCGAGGCCGGTGACGGTGGCGGTGGTGCCGGAGACCGTCGCGGCCTTTGTGGTGCCCCTGTAGACGTGGTAGCCGGTGACGCCGTTGTCGTCGGTGCCGGGCTGCCAGCTCAGGGTGACGCTGTCCTCGGTGACGGTGGTGGCGGCCAGGCCGGTCGGCGCGGTCGGCCTGGCGTCGCCCGGCACGGTGCCGCCGTCGCAGGGGTTGCCGTTGAGCTTGCAGTTGGCCGGGACGACGCCGCCGCCGGGCGCGCCGACAAAGCCGGGGCTGACGGACGCGCCGGGCGCCAGGTTGGCGTTCCAGCTCTTGCCGGTGAACGTGTATCGCTGCCCCGACCGCGTGTAGTCGGCGTCCCAGACGGAGCTGAGCGAGACGCCGGCGGGCAGGTCGAACTCCAGCTTCCAGTTCGCGAGCCCGGCCGAGCCGGCCTTGACGGTGTAGGACCCCTGGAAGCCGCTGCCCCAGTCGCCCTGGGGCGCGTAGGTCGCGGTGGACGGGGTGTCGGCGGACGCCGGGACGGCCGCGAGGAACGGCACGCAGAGCGCCGCCATCGCGAGGAAGGTCGTGAGTCTTCGCATGCTCTCGGACTCCTGTCGGTGGACTTTCCCTGAATGGTTAGGAAAGTTTCCTGTCGATTCGGCCCGAAAATAAGCCGGTGATCCTCCTCACGCAAGAGCGGGAACCCCCGCTTATGCCCGTCTTAAGCAACCCCTAAGTTCCAGGCCCACCCCGTCACCGGCGCCTGACACACACGACATCCTCGGGAAACGCCGAAGGGCGCCACCCGCCGAACACGGATGACGCCCTGCTGGCCGCTTCAGGTCAGCTGAGGCGCTCCAGGATCATCGCCATGCCCTGGCCGCCGCCGACGCACATGGTCTCCAGACCGAACTGCTTGTCGTGGAACTGGAGGCTGTTGATGAGCGTGCTGGTGATGCGCGCGCCCGTCATGCCGAACGGGTGGCCGACCGCGATCGCGCCGCCGTTCACGTTGAGCTTGTCGTAGTCGATGCCCAGCGCGTCCGCCGACGGCAGCACCTGCGCCGCGAACGCCTCGTTGATCTCGACGAGGTCGATGTCGTTGATCGTCAGACCCGCCAGGGCGAGCGCCTTGCTGGACGCGTCGATCGGGCCGAGGCCCATGATCTCCGGCGACAGGCCCGTCACACCGGTCGAGACGATCCGGGCGAGCGGCGTGATGCCCAGCTCGGCGGCCTTGGTGTCGCTCATGATGACGACCGCCGCGGCGCCGTCGTTCAACGCGCAGCAGTTGCCCGCGGTGACCGTGCCGTCGGGACGGAACACCGGCTTGAGCTGCGACACGGCCTCGTAGGTGGTGCCCGCGCGGGGGCCGTCGTCGGAGGAGACGACGGTGCCGTCCGGCAGCGTCACCGGGGTGATGTCCTTCGCCCAGAAGCCGTTCGCGATCGCCTTCTCGGCGAGGTTCTGCGACCGGACGCCGAACTCGTCCTGCCGCTGCCGCGACACGCTCCGGATCTGCGCGACGTTCTCGGCCGTCTGGCCCATCGCGACGTAGATGTCCGGCACCGCGCCGTCCTCACGCGGGTCGTGCCAGACCTGGCCGCCCGTGGCGAGCTCCTCGGTGCGCGCGGCGGCGGGCTCGAACACCGGGTTCGTGGTGCCCTCGCCCGCGTCGGACGAGCCGTAGGCGAAGCCGGAGACGTGCTCCACGCCCGCCGACACGATGACGTCGGCCTCGCCCGCCTTGATGGCGTGCAGGGCCATCCGGGTCGTCTGGAGGGACGACGAGCAGTAGCGGGTGATGGTGGCGCCCGGCACGTTGTCCAGACCCAGCAGCACGCTGACGACGCGTGCCAGGTTGTAGCCCTGGCGGCCGCCCGGCAGACCACAGCCGACGAGCAGGTCGTCGATCTGGTTCGGGTCGAGCTGGGGGACCTTGTCCAGCGCGGCCTTGACCATCGCGGCGGTGAGGTCGTCCGCGCGCAGGTCCTTCAGGGAGCCCTTGAACGCGCGGCCGATGGGGGATCGGGCGGTGGCGACGATGACTGCCTCGGGCATGATGCCTCTTCTCCTCGGACCGGGACGGGTGAGATCCGTTTGTGTGGCCGCGGTGATGGCACCGTCGGCCCAAGTTACCTACCCGTCAGTACTGTAGTCCGTCTCCAGGCGCCGATCCAGAAACGGTGTGCGGGTCAGAGCCCGTACATACCCGGAATTGTGCCTTCGCCCTCCCGGACGGCGCGCAGCGCCCCCTGCTCATCACGCCACACCCGCCAGCCGTCCGCCGAGCCCGTGTACCAGGCGGGCGGCGCCGCGTCCTGGTCCTTCGACCTGCGGCCCTCCGCGAGGTCGTACAGGCACAGGGAGGCCGTCGGGTAGAAGCCCTTCAGGCCGCCCTTGATCCTCAGCTCCGACGGCGTCACCGTGCAGAACGACCAGGTCCGCAGGCCCTCGACGGTGATGGCGCCGCCGCCTTCGAGCGAATAGGCGGTGCCCGGCCTACGCGCGGCGAGGAAGCCGACCGAGGAGAGGTCGGCGGGGAAGGAGAGCCACCAAGGGGTGTCCTTCGGGAGCTTGGACGCCGGGATGCGGGGGCCTTCCGTGCCCGTCCTCGGATCGAGCCGGGTGAAGCCGCCGTACGCGCCCTTGCGGTTCATCCTCCGTGCGACGAGCGCCACACCGGGACTGGCTCCCGGATAGACACGCAGGAGCCCTGGACGGGACCAGACGCGCTCGCCGTTTTTGAGGTCGAGCGCGAAGAAGCCGAAGGGTGTGAGCTTCCCGGCCTGCTCGTTCGGGCCGAGATAGCCGAGCAGCCTGCCTTCCGTGACGCCGGACGCCCAGCCGCCGTCCAGGTCGGCGCCCTCGCCTACGGCGTTGTCCAGGGGGAACGCCCAGTGTCGCCTGCCGCTGGCCGGGTCGTGCGCGCTGACCTCGGGCGTTTTGGTTCGCCGGAGCAGGACGAGCCGTTCGGCGTCCACGTGCTGGACCTCCGCGACGCCCTTGAGCCGCCACAGCACCTTGCCGGAGGCGCCTTCCAGGACGGTGAACCGCGCCTTGGCCGTCCCGGCAGCCTCGGGCAGGCACACGTTCGCGCCGCACGCGACCGGCCCCCACGTCGCCTTGACGTCCCGCCGCCACACGACCGTCCCGCCCCGCGCGTCCCGCGCCACCACCTGCACCCGCCCCGCTCCGACCGGGCCGTCTCCGGGCGTCCGCCGCGCCTCCTCCTGCCCGCCGTCCCGGGGATCGGCCTCCCCGTGTGTGTGCCGAGGCCCCGGCGCGCCTCCTGCGGCTCCGGGTGAGGGCGTGCCCCCGGTGGTTTCGGGTGCGGCTTCCGTGGGTTCCAGGGTGGCGACGAGGCTGCCGGTCACGGCGGGTGGGGCCACGCCCAAGGACGAGGGGCGGCCTTTCATCGTGGAAGGGGTGGTCCAGAGGCGGGTGCCTGTGGCGGTGTCGTAGGTGACGGTCTGGAGGGTGCCGTCCTTGGTGAGGGCCGTGACGGCGGTGACGCCGCCCGACGTCATGGGGCGGCTGACGGCGTTCACCCCGGTGTCGGCCCAGCGGGCGTGCCCGGAGGCGGCTTCCGGCGTCCCACCGGCCGTGCCTCCGCCGTCGTCGGAGCAGCCCGCCAGCAGCGTGACGGCGAGGGCGGGAATGATCACTTTGGGTGATCGGCCGTGGGCGCGACGGGCCATGGGCGGTCTCCTGGGCGGGTCGGGCCCGGCCGCGCGCGGCTCAGGCCATGCCGGGCGCGACCTCCGGCACGGCGGGGGTGGCGCGGGGACGGACGGGAGCCGTGCCCCTGCGGCGCAGCAGCGTCACCCAGCGGGGCGCGCCGTCGCCGCGCGCGGCGACCTCGGTGCCGGGCTTCTCGGCGGCCGAGGCCGCGGCGAGGTACAGCGGCAGGACTCCCTCGGCGAACCGGTCCTCGGGTTCGAGGTCCAGCGCGGCCGTCACCGACGGTAGCAGGGCTGCGGCCGCCGCGCCGTAACCTCGCGCGGACGGGTGGTAGCGGTCGGCGGAGAAGAACTCGCGGGGCTCGCTGGCGAAGTCGCGGCCGAGGAGGTCGCCGAGCGAGACGGTACGGCCGCCCGCGCGGACCACCACGACCGTCTGCGCGGCGGCGAGCTGGCGGCTCGTGCGCTGCGCGATCCAGCGCAGCGGCTGCAGCAGCGGCTCGACCGACCCGAGATCCGGGCAGGTGCCCACGACGACCCGGGCGCCCGCCGCCGTCAGCCGCGACACCGCCCGCTCCAGGTGCCGCACCGACTCGGCGGCCGGGACACGCGCCGTGACGTCGTTCGCGCCGATCATGATGACCGCCACCTCGGGCTCGGCTTCGAGCGCCTTGGCCACCTGTTCCTCCAGCGCCTCGGACCTGGATCCGGACACCGCGACGTTCGTCAGCCGCACCGGCCGTCCCGCGCTGGCCGACAGCCCGGCCGCGAGCAGGCCCGCCGCCGTCTCGTCCGGTTCGACGACGCCGATGCCCGCCGCCGTCGAGTCGCCGAGCATCGCGAACGACAGGGGCGCGCCCGGCAGGTGGCCGCCGTACAGGCCGTCGGTGACGGGCGGGAGGAGTGCCGCCGAGCCCTGGATGATCTTCCGTGCCGCCTTCGCCTCCGCGACGAGCAGCGCGAAGGTGAGGCCGCCCAGGACCGTCAGGCCGCCGCCCCCGAATGCCGCCGCCGCCACGATGCGACGGGTCGTCAGCGCCCTCAGCATGTGTTCGCTCACCCCTGCCCCGAGCTGGGTTAGTGTCGTTTCGGAATCTATCCGAGGAGTCCGGGGGCCCGTGGGCGTCAAGGCCGGACGAAACGGTGTCGAAACACTGAAAGTATTCCCACAAAACAGTCATTTCAGACATAGCTCTCATGACGCGACACGCGCCTCGACAAGGACGTCCAGTGCAGGTACACGACTCTCTCGTCTCACTCATCGGCAACACCCCGCTCGTCCGGCTCCGCCGCGTCGCCGACGGGGTCCCCGGCCAGGTGCTCGCCAAGGTCGAGTACCTCAACCCGGGCGGCTCGGTGAAGGACCGCATCGCGGTCAAGATGATCGACGCCGCCGAGGCGTCCGGCGAACTCAAGCCGGGCGGCACCATCGTCGAACCCACCTCCGGCAACACAGGGGTCGGGCTCGCGATCGTCGCCCAGGAACGCGGCTACAAGTGCGTGTTCGTGGTGCCCGACAAGGTGGCCGCCGACAAGGTGAACGTGCTGCGCGCCTACGGGGCCGAGGTCGTCGTCTGCCCGACGGCCGTCTCGCCCGAACACCCCGACTCCTACTACTCCGTCTCCGACCGGCTCGCCGCCGAGATCCCCGGCGCGTGGAAGCCCGACCAGTACGCCAACCCCGGCAACCCCGCCTCCCACTACGAGACGACCGGCCCGGAGATCTGGGCGCAGACCGAGGGCCTGGTGACGCACTTCGTCGCCGGCGTCGGCACCGGCGGCACCATCTCGGGCGCGGGCCGCTACCTGAAGGACGTCTCCGGCGGACGGGTGCGCGTGGTGGGGGCCGACCCTGAGGGCTCCGTCTATTCGGGCGGCACGGGGCGTCCCTACCTCGTGGAGGGCGTCGGCGAGGACATCTGGCCGCAGACCTACGACCGCACCGTGTGCGACGAGATCATCGCCGTCTCCGACAAGGACAGCTTCGCGATGACCCGGCGGCTCGCCCGCGAGGAGGGGTTGCTCGTCGGCGGCTCCTGCGGCATGGCCGTCGTCGCCGCCCTGCGCGTCGCCGCCTCCGCCGGGCCCGACGCCGTCGTCGTCGTGCTGCTGCCGGACGGGGGCCGAGGCTACCTGTCGAAGATCTTCAACAACGAGTGGATGCGTGACTACGGCTTCCTGGAGACCGCCACCGACGAGGCCACCGTCGGCGACGTCCTGTCCGCCAAGGGCGGGTCACTGCCCGAGTTCGTCCACGCCCACCCGCATGAGACCGTGCACGCCGTCATCGACATCATGCGTGAGTACGACGTCTCCCACATCCCCGTCATGAAGGAGGAACCCCCCGTCATGGCCGCCGAGGTCGTCGGCTCCATCGGCGAACGTGAACTCCTCTCCCTCCTGGCCACCGGCAAGGCCACCCCCACCGACCCCCTCTCCGCCCACATGTCCTCCCCCCTCCCCACCCTGGGCTCCGGCGACTCCGTCACCCGAGCCGTAGAAGTCCTGGAACGCCACGGCGCCGCCGTAGTCCTCGTCGACGGCAAACCCAAGGGCATGCTCACCCGCCAAGACCTCCTCACCTACCTGGCCTCCTGACCGCCGGGCAGGTGCGGAGTTCAGCAGCAGCCGTCGTCGGTGATCTCGTTCCCGGGGTCGAGGAAGTCCACGAGTCTCCAGGCTTCGGTGAAGAGATGGTTCTCGTGCTTCGGCCCCGGGTCGATGAGCGCCGCGTGCTTCCGCGCGCCATCGAGACCATCGGAGAAGTCCGCGAAGTGGGTACAGCCCGGTTCCCAGCCGGGGACGAGCCGCTTCAACTCCCGCTTCGCGGCCTCGGCGCTCCCGAACGGACGCCGGTGCTCCGGGTTCTTGTGGAGGATGAGCCAGAAATCGAAGGAGGGCGCCGACAGGACGAGCCGCACATCTCCGTCTTGTGCCGCCTTGGCGAGATCCTGCGTCATCCTGGGATCCAACTCGGTGTCCAGAACGCACCAGACCGTGTCGTAGTCGTCGGTCCGCCTGCGCTCGGCGGCTTTCTCCACCACCTTTCGGTGGTCGACTTCGAGGTTGATGACTTCGAGTTGGAGCCCGCGGCGTTTGAACCCGCTGAAGTAGAGCCGTTCGGTCACGCCCTCACCGATGATCAGATGGCGAGGGTTGTACCGCCGTCTACCGGGGCGTCGTTCCAGGTCGGTCGGCCTGCTGGCCTTCAACTTCGGACTGCGGCCGTCGGGCTTGGGCGTCCGGGGGGACATCGTCGGGGGCTCCACGCTGGGCCAGTGCGGTCAGGGCCAGTTCGTCGGTGACCGTGGGCACCGCACCGTACCGTCCGGCCAGATAGCGGAGCTCCCGGTTGTCGTCCTTGCGGGGCTTGAAGTCGGTCAGCGGGAACAGTTCGGTGCGTCCACACTCGTCCTTCTCCGTGAACCATATCTGATCCCGCTTCAGCACCTCGACGCCTTGGATGCGGCCGAGCAGCGCCGCGTCATGGGTGGTGAAGATCAGTTGGGCGCCCTGCGGGTTGGTGTCGGGACTCTGGAACAGTCCGATCAGGTGGGCCGAGAGGTACGGGTGCAGACTCGCGTCCAACTCGTCGATGAGGACGGTCGCGCCGTGGCGCAGCGCGTTGAAGATCGGTCGGCTGAGCCCGATCAGGGACCGCGTGCCCGTGGACTGGTCCCGGAAGTCCAGGCGCGCTGTCCCGTGCTCCCCCCGGTGCCGGAACACGAGGGTGCGCATCCGCGATGCGTGCCGTTCGGCGCGCTCACCTACTCTGCCGAGCCGCGCCGCGAACTCCTCCTCGGACTCCTCGATGATCTCGGTGCCCTGAATGCCCGTGTCGGCGGAGCGCAACAGACGGGTGAGCCAGGAGACGAAGGCGTCGTCCTGCTCGAAGAGGAGAGGCTCCCTGTACCGGTCATAGCTTCCGGGCCTGCTGACCCACACTTGCCTGAAGAACCAGTCATAGACCGGGCGTACTTCGTCCTGCTTGGAACGAGCGGCGACGGACAGGAAGAGCACGTTGGACTCGACGAGGTCCTCCACGCTCCTCATCGAGTCGGCGGTGTGGCTTCCCCAGCTGTATCCATCGAGCGTGCGGTGGAAGACACGGCGTCGTCGGCCCAGGGGATAGCTGTACATCCACTCCTCGGTCACCTGCCGGTCGTCAACACAGAAGCCGTATTCATAGCGAATGTCCGTCTTGTTCGGCCCGGGTAGTGACAGGTCAACGACGAACGAGGACGGTTCGGCCTGGAATGAGTCGAGGGCATAGGGGTGTCGCTCCAAGCCGGCGCCTGGCTCGTTCTCCCGAAAGGAACCCCGGACCATCCGTCGCATGTAGGTGAGGGCGTCGAGGACGTTGGACTTGCCTGAGGCGTTGGGGCCGAAAACACCGACGACGGGCACGGCCCCCCACTCGGCGTCGCGAGGAGCGCTGTCAGGGTAGACGGGGGTGAGCAACAGGTGCTGTTCATCGCGGAGCGAGCGATGGTTGGCGGCGCGGAAACTCAGCAGCATGTGGCCTCCAATCTCATCTCGACGCTAGTTCTACCCGTTCTCGCGTGGTGATCCTGCACGAAGGCGCACGTGGTTAGCCTAGAAGACACCGAACCGTGAGATTCAGCCGGGTGACGTCAACGCGCGGTGGGCGGATTTTAGGGCTGTGGTGATGGTGGTGACGGCGGGGTGGGTGGCGGTGCCGGTTCGGTAGGCGATTCGGGTTCGGCGGTGGAGGGGGGTTCGGGTGAGGAGGAGGCCGGGGGGTGGGTTGGAGAGGGCTAGTTCGGGGACTAGGGCGACGCCCAGGTTGGAGGCGGCGAAGGCGAGGGTGGTGGGGAAGTCGTCGATCTCGTGGCGGGTGTGGGGGGTGAATCCGGCGGCCTCGCAGGCGCGGAGCGTCATCTGGCGGCAGAGGGTGCCGCGTTTGGCGGTGATCCAAGGCAGGTCGCGGGCTGCGGCGATGGCGGACGCGTCGGGGGTCTCGACGCGGGTGGTGGCTCCGGGGGACGGGGAAGCCAAGTACATCGCTTCCGTGCACAGAGGGGTGGTGGCCAGGCCGCGGTGGGCGGGGTCGGCGGCGAAGTCGTACTCGTGGATGAGGGCGACGTCCAGCTCCCCGGCGCGCAGCGCGGCGGCGACGTCGGCCGGGTCCAGCTCCAGCACCCGCGGCTCCAGGCCGGGATGCCGGGCGGCGAGGAGGCGCAGGGCCGTCGGGACGATCGTGTGTCCCGCGCTCGCGAACGTGCCGACGCGCAGCGGCCCGGCGAGGCCCTGGCGGGCGCGGGCGAGCTCGGCGGCCGCCTGGTCGAGCCGGTCGAGGACGGCGTCGGCGTGCCGGACCAGCGAGAGCCCGGCCGGGGTGAGCGCCACGCGGCGTCCCGTGCGCTCCAGGAGCGGCACGCCCGCCTCCCGCTCCAGCGCGCTGAGCTGCTGCGAGACGGCCGACGGGGTGAACGCGAGGGCCTCGGCGACGGCGGCGATCGTGCCGCGGTGGGCGAGCTCCCTGAGCAGCCGGAGACGGCGAACGTCGAGCATCAGCTCAGCTTACGCTCGACCGTACGAACATTAACTGGACCTGCATGTTGTGGGGGCGGCACGCTGGTGCGCATGGCGATTCACGGAATCCTCGTCCCGCTGGTCACGCCCTTCGACGCCGACGGGCGGATCGCGGGCGACGCCCTGCAAGCCCTCGCAGCCGACGTGTTGGAGCAGGGCGCGTCAGGGATCGTCGCCCTCGGTACGACGGCGGAAGCAGCCGCCCTGGACGCCGCCGAAAGGCAGCTCGTCGTGGACCTGTGCGCCGAAGTCTGTCGAGAGCGGGATGCGCCGCTCGTCGTCGGGGCCGGATCGGCTGACACGCGCGCAAGCGAGGCCGCGCTGGCCGACCTCGCCCGGTGGCCGGAGATCAGCGCCGCGCTGGTGCCGGTGCCGTCCTTCAGCAGGCCGGGCGAGGCGGGTGTCGTCGCCCATTTCGCCCATCTGGCCGCCGCCGGCCCGGTGCCGCTGATCGTCTACCACGTCCCGTACCGGACGGCCCAGCCGCTGGGCACCTCCGCGCTGCGTGAGCTGGCGGCCCTCCCGAACGTCGCCGGAGCCAAGTACGCCACCGGCTCCCTCGACGGCCCGGCCGTCGACCTCCTCGCCGACCCGCCGCCCGGCTTCGCCCTCCTCGCCGGTGACGACGTCACGCTCTCCCCGCTGCTCGCCCTGGGCGCCGCAGGCGGCGTCCTCGCCTCCGCCCACCTCGCCACCCGCCACTTCGCCGCCCTCGCCGCCGCCTGGGCCGACGGCGACGCCGCGACGGCCCGCCCCCTCGGCCACCGCCTGGCCCGCCTCTCCGCCGCCTGCTTCACCGAACCCAACCCGACCGTCCTCAAGGCGGCCCTCCACGCCCTCGGCCGCATCCCCACGCCAGACGTCCGCCTCCCCCTCCTCCCGGCCGCCCCCGCTTCCGTCAACCTCCTACACCACCACCTGGCCGCTCTCCCTTAACTCCCCGCGAGCGGCCTGTTCGGGGAGGCGCGTCGTCGCTCGGCCGTCCTCCTCGCAGCTGGTCGGGAGGGGTCTGTTCGGGGGCGGGGGGTGGGGTGGTTGGGGGAGGATGGGGGGAGGTTCGTCCGGGTGTGACGGAGGCGGGGTTCGGTGAGCAGGTTGTGGTGGGTGCGGCGGTCGGGAGGCGCGTCGGGCGGGGACGGGGCGATCGTCAACACCGGGATCCAGCACATCCACTACGGGGGCGCGGCGGGGCCCGCCAGGACCGCCTACTCGCGGCAGGTCGAGCAGATCTTCTCGGGGGAGCTGAAGGACCGGGAGGACGAGCTGGCGGAGCTCGCCGCGTTCTGCGCGCGCGAGGAGGGGCCAGAGTACGTCTGGTGGCAGGCCCCGGCGTGGGCGGGGAAGTCGGCGCTGATGGCGTCGTTCGTGCAGCGGCCGCCCGCCGGGGTGCGGGTCGTGTCGTTCTTCATCACCGCGCGGCTGGCCGGGCAGAGCGACCGGACGGCCTTCCTGTCGGCGGTACTGGAGCAGCTCGCCGCGTTGACGGGCCAGCCGCTGCCTGACGTCCTCACCGAGGCCAACCGCCAGCAGTGGTTCCTACAACTGCTGGAGGAGGCCGCAGGCAAGTGCGCGGAGGACGGATGCCGTCTGGTCCTCGTGGTGGACGGCCTCGACGAGGACCGTGGCGTCCGGCGCACCTCCACCGCGCACAGCATCGCGGCACTCCTGCCCGGCCGCCCTCCGACGAACGTGCGCATCGTGGTGGCCGGACGTCCTAACCCGCCCGTGCCTTCCGACGTCCCCGATTGGCACCCCCTGCACGACCCCCGGATCGTCCGCCCTCTGCCGCCGTCCCCATGGGCCGTCGCCTTCCGCGCCTCCGCCGAACGCGAGCTCTCCGACCTCCTGGACGGCGGCGGCCTGGGCCGCGACCTCCTCGGCCTCCTGGTGACGTCAGGAGGCGGCCTCTCCACCCGTGACCTGGCCGAGCTGACCTCCGAGCCGATCGGCGAGGTCGAACGCATCCTCCACGCCGTCACGGGGCGTTCCTTCACCGCCCGCGACCCCCAGTGGCACGACGGCGCCCCCGACCGCCTCACCCTCGCCCACGAGGAACTCGTCCAGGGCGTCCAACGCTCCCTCCGCCCCACCGAGACCGCCGCCTGGCAAGCCCGCCTCCACACCTGGGCCGACACCTACCGCGCCCGCGCCTGGCCCGAACACACCCCCGAATACCTCCTCCGCGGCTACCTCCAACTCCTCCTCACCCTGTCCGACACCCCCCGCATAACCGCCTTGGTCACCGACCGCCCCCGCCTCAACCGCATGCTCGACGTCAGCCACGGCGACGCCGCCGCCATAGCCGACACCCTCACCGCCCAAGAACACCTAGCCACCCACCCCACCCCAGACCTCTCCGCCGCCCTCCACATAGCCCTCACCCGCCAACACCTCACCGAACGCAACACCCACATCCCCACCGACCTCCCCGCCGTCTGGACCCGCCTAGGCAACGTGAACCGAGCCCTGGCCCTCTCCCGCTCCCTGCCCGACCCCAGGTTCCGGGTGGAGGCGCTCGCGGGTGTGGTGGACGTGCTGGCGGCCGCCGGAGACACCGTCCGTGCCGTGGATCTGGCCGCCGAGGCGGAGACCTCCGCCCGTGCGGTCCTTGCCGCGCACAGGCGGGACGGCGCTCTCGCCCGGGTCGCCATGGCGCGGACGGCGGCGGGGGATTTCACCGGGGCGGAACGGACCGCCCGGTCCCTCGCCGACCCGGTGACCCGGATCGGCGCACTGGACGATGTGGCGCGTGCCCTGGCGTCCGCCGGGGACACGGGACGCGCCGAGGCGGTGGCCGCCGTCGCCGAGGAGTCCGCGCGGACGCTCGCCCCGCCCGCGCGGCCTATCGGCGACGCCACGGAGACGCCCGTCGCCCCGGCCGCGTCCGGTGAGCCAGAAGGCCAGGGCGGGGCGACGCCTGAGCAGGAGCCCTCGGGTTGGAACGCACGGTATGTCGAGGCGTTGGTCGCGGCCGCCAGGTCCTGGGCGGTGCTGGGCGCGGCCCGACGGGCGAGCGCGCTGGCCCGGGAGGCGGAGCCCCTGGCCCGCGCGCTCGAAGACGGCTACGTCCGGGCGCTGATGCTGGTCGAGGTGGCGAAGGTCTGGGCGAGGGCCGGAGAGGCCGGACACGCCGGTGCGGTGATCGCCGAGGTGGAAACCGTGGCCCGGGGGCTCGCCGATCCCGCGAGCCGCGCCTGGGCGTTCCGGAGCCTGGCTAGTGGGCTGGCGGCGGTCGGCGAGGTCCACCGGGCGGCGACGATCATCTCCACGATGGTGGAGCAGGCGGCGTGGCTCGCCACCCCGGGCGACTATCTGGACCTCTCGCTGGACACGGCGGTGGTGGCGCTCGCCCTGGCCGGGGACTCCCAGCGGGCCGAGGAACTCGGCCGTTCGATCCCCCTCCCCGAGACCCGGGCACGGTCGCTCCGAGGCGTCGCCTACGCGCTTGCCGACGCGGGCCGTGCCGCCCAGGCCGCGATGCTCGCCCGCACGATCGACGACGCCCGGCTCCGTGCCGAGGCCCTGAGCCGCGCCGCCACCGCGTGGCTGACGGCAGGGGAAGCCGGACGGGCGGCTGACGTGGCCGCCGACGCCGAGGAGGCCGCCCGCGCGTGCGAGTCCGCCCAGAACCAAGCTCAGGCGCTGACGGCCGTCGCGGCCGCGTGGGCCGCCGTCGGGGAGGACGGGCGTGCCGTGACGGCCGCCGTCGAGGCGGAGGCCGCGGCCCGGTCGGTCATCGACACCGAGCGCCAGGCAGAGGTCTTGGGCGATCTGGTGACCGTGTTGGTGGCGGCGGGCGAGCCGGGACATGCCCATGAGGTCGCCGCCGCGGTGCGCGCGATCGCGTCCGAGACCGGAGGGCCGGGAGCGAGGTGGGACGCGTTCCTCGCGTTCGCCGCGCTCGGGGATTTCGCTGAGGCGGAGCGGACCGCTGCCGCGCTCTCCCTTCCGGCGAACCGGGCATCCGCGCTGAAAGTGGTGGCCGCCGGGCTGGCCGCCGCAGGCGAGCCGGAGCAGGCCGAACGGCTCGCCCTGACGATCGGGTATCCGTTGGCGCGGGTCGGAGCGTGGCTCGCGGTGGCACGCGCGTGGGCGGCGGCCGGGCAGGGCGGGCACGCCGCGCGGGCGGCGGAGTCGGCCGAGGCCGCCGCCCGCGAGACGGCGTCGGCGGCCGACGTGCGGATGGCGGCGTCCGCCGACTACTGGAACGGGCTCTACGCCCTGCGGGACGCGGCGTTGGCCTGGGCGGAGGCCGGGGCGCGTGAGCGGGTCCGCGCGGTCGCCGCCGAGGTCGAGACGCTGGCCCGTGCCGTCACGGACCCCGTGAAGCTGGTGAAGACGCTCCTGTTGGCGGCGGAGGCGTGCGTGGGAGAACCGGGCAGGGCCGAAGCCCTGCTGGCGGAGGCGAGCGCCGCCGCCCGTCCGTTCTACTCCGCCCCGCTCATGTCCTCCACGCTCTTCGACCTTGTCGTCGCGTGGGCGGAGCGCGGCGATCTCGGCCGCGCGGAGGAACTCGCCCGCGACTTCGACACGCCTGATTTTGCACGTGTCTACGGCCTGAGCAAGGTGGTGGACGCGCTGGCGCAGGCCGGGGAACTCACCCGAGCCGAGGCGATCGCCCGGGAGCTCACCGACCCGCCGGTCGCCGGGTGGGCGCTGCGGAGCCTGGCCGAGCGGATGGAACGGGCTGACGCCCAACGGCTCCTCGCCACGGTCCTGGTCCACGTGAAGGCGACGGACCTGCTCGGTTCCGTGGCGGCCGCCGCCCCCGACGTCCTCATCGAGGCCATCCCACACGTCCGCGCCCTCCACGGCTGACAGCGGCCGTCTGAGCCCTGCACGGCTCAAGCGGTCGTCTCCGCACACGGCTGACGGCGGTCGTCCCGCAGGTGCTTCATGGCTGGTCGTGGGGCTTTGTGGGGTGGGAAGGGGACGGCCCCGGCGTCCTGGGGACGTCGGGGCCGGTTGGCGGGTGGGGAGGGCCGCCGGTTGGGGTCAGGAGCCGGTGAGTTCGGCTTCGGACTTGGTGAGGTCGGGGGTGGGGGGGACGGGCTTTGTGGGTTCGTCGGCGTGGCCGGGCCACCAGGCTCGGTGGCCGAGCAAGGCGGTGATGCCGGGGACGAGGAAGACGGACATGACGAAGGCGGCGAGCATGATGCCGATGGCGACGCCGAAGCCCATCTGCTGCATCATGGCAACCGGGGCCAGGACCATGACGGCGAAGGTGCCCGCCAAGATGAGGCCGGCGGCCATGACGGTCGGGCCGCCGTGTTCGACGGCGAGCGCCGCCGCCTTGCGGGGCTCGTGGCCTTCGCGGGCCTCCTCGCGGAGGCGGGCGGTCATCAGAATATTGTAGTCGGTCCCGATCGCCAGGACGAACAGGTAGAGGATGATCGGTAGTTGGAAGGTGAGGCCCGGCTTGTCCATGGCGAACTGGAACAGGTAGACGGCCGAGCCGATGGTCGCGGCGAAGCCGAGCAGCACCGCGGGCACCAGGTAGAGCGGGGCCACGAGGCTGCGTAGCTGGAGGGCGAGGATCAGCGCGATGAGCAGCGCCGCCACCGGAAGGATGACCGAGAGGTCCCGGTTGTTCACCTCGTTGATGTCGGCGAAGATCGCCGTCTGCCCGCCGACGTAGGCGCGGACCCCGTCCGGCGCCGCCGCGTGCACGGCGGGCCGCAGTTCGTCCTTGACGAGGGCGATCGCCTCGTTGGACATCGGGTTGTCCTCAAGCAGCAGGTTGACCTGCGCGATGGCCGCGGTGTTCGGGCCCGGGATCGGCGGCTGCACGTCGCCGATGCCGGGGAAGCCCTTGGCGGCCTCGGCGAACGCGGTGAGCTGCTCCTGGGCGAGCGGCGCGCCGCTCTCGCTCTTGAGGAACACCTGGACGGGCGTGGTGAGGCCGGGCGGGAACCCGGTCTGCATGTCCTTGATGGCCTGGGCCGACTCGGTGTCCTGCGGGAATCCGGCCTGGAAGTCGTAGTCGGCCTTGAAGGAGAGCGCTCCGCCTGCGAGCAGCAGCAGCAGGATGCCGGAGCCGAGCGCCGCGGCGACGGGCCTGCCGCCGACGAACGCGCCGAGCCGCCGCGCGGCGCCGCCCTTCGGCTGGGTCTTCCACGACTTGGACGGCCAGAACACGGCCGTGCCGAGCAGCGAGACGATCGCGGGGATCAGCGTCAGCGAGGTGATCGCCATGAAGACGACGGCGATGGCCAGCGACGGGCCCCACGCGCTGAACACGCCGAAGGTGGCGAGCAGCAGCACGAGGAACGCGACGGCCACGGCGGCGGCGGCCGAGGAGATGACCTCGCCGACGCGTTCGACGGCCGCGATCATCGCGGTCTTGCTGTCGTCGCCAGCCCGCAGCCGTTCCCGGTAGCGGAACATGAGGAACAGGTAGTAGTCCGCCCCGATGCCGAAGAGCACGATCGTGACGATGATCTCAAGCGACTGGTCGGCGGCGAAGTTGAAGACCTCGGAGGCGAGCCCGATGAGGGACATCACCGCGATCACCGTCACCGAGATGACGACGAGTGGGAGCAACGCGGCGAGCGGTGCCCGGAAGATCGCCAGGATCAGTCCGATGATGAGCAGGATCGTCGCGATGGTGACGATCTCGAACGCTCGGTTGAAGGAGTCCTCGTTGTCGGCCCAGCCCGCGACGTCACCGCCGACCTTGGCTTCCAGGCCGCTGCCCGCGAGTTCACCCGGGAGCGCCTCGCGGAACTCGGCGACCGCCTTGACCTGGGCTTCCTGGGCCTCCACCGAGGTGCCTTCCATCGGCACCTGGATGACCTGGATGAGCTTGTTGGGCGAGACCAACTCGGGGCCCGTCACCACCCCGAGGACGGACTCCGGCTTCGGCAGCGCCTGCGCGACGGCCGTGACCTTCGTGACGTCCTGTTCGGTGAATTCCTTGCCGTCAGTGCGCTTGACGACGATGAGGGCCGATATGTCCTCCTGCTGAGGGAAGCCCTCAGCGGCGATCCGCATGGCCTGGAGCGACTCGTACTTCGACGGAAGGAAGTCCGCCTGGTCGGCCTGCGTGGAGAGTCGGGGGGAGAAGATGACGATGAGCGCGGCGGTGACGAGCCACGCGGCGATCGTCCACCACGGGTGCCTGACGACGGCATTCCCCAGCCGTCCAAACATGTGTCGGGGCCTCTCTGTCGGGGGGTCGGTGGAGCTGCCGGGTGTCGGTCGCTCCGCGCTGGACCCAAGCTAGCGGCGGGGGGTGACAGAACGGAAAGGGTTATCCACGCTCTCGAAGTCGCCGTCAACCTAAGGTTGACGACACCCTATCTTTTGCGGATCGGCGGCCACAACGTCCGCAGTGGTGAGATGCGGCGCCATACCTGTGGGGGACATCCACCTTCTGAAGGAGGAGGGGTCGTAGCCTTGCGGGCATGAACGCACGGGGAAACACACGGGGTTTCGAGACGCTGGCGATCCACGCGGGCCAGGATCCGGACCCGCTGACGGGCGCCGTGGTGCCGCCGATCCACCAGGTCTCGACGTTCCAGCAGGACGGGATCGGGGGGCTGCGCGGCGGCTACGAGTACAGCCGCAGCGGGAACCCGACGCGTACCGCGCTTGAGGAGTGCGTCGCGGCGTTGGAGGGCGGCGCGCGGGGCCTGGCGTTCGCGTCAGGCCTGGCCGCGGAGGACGCGGTGTTGCGCACGGTGTGCCGTCCGGGCTCCCACGTCGTCATCCCCGGCGACGCGTACGGAGGCACGTACCGGCTCTTCGCGAAGGTCTACGCGCAGTGGGGAGTGGAGTTCACGCCGGTCCCGCTGGGCGATCTGGCGGCCGTCAAGGAGGCGCTGCGCCCGAACACCGTGGCCGTCTGGGCGGAGACGCCCACGAACCCGCTGCTCGGCATCGCTGATATCGCCGCGCTGGCGGAACTCGCCCACGGCGCGGGCGCTCTGCTCGTCGTGGACAACACGTTCGCGAGCCCGTACCTCCAGCGCCCTCTCGACCTCGGGGCTGACGTCGTGGTGCACTCCACGACGAAGTACATGGGCGGCCACTCCGACGTGATCGGGGGCGCCCTCGTCACCAGGGAGGAGGAGCTGGGCGGCCGCCTCGCCTACCACCAGAACGCGATGGGCGCCGTCGCGGGCCCGTTCGACGCGTGGCTGACGCTCCGTGGCATCAGGACGCTCGGCGTCAGGATGGACAGGCACTGCGCGAACGCCGAGAAGGTCGTCGATCTGCTTACGCGTCACCCGAAGGTATCCAGGGTGCTCTACCCCGGCCTGTCCGACCATCCCGGACACAAGACGGCCGTAAGGCAGATGAAGGGCTTCGGCGGCATGGTGTCGTTCCGGATGGGCAGCGAGGCAGAGGCCGTCAAGGTGTGTGAGTCGACGGAGCTGTTCATCCTGGGTGAGTCGCTGGGCGGCGTCGAGTCCCTCATCGAGCACCCGGCCCGGATGACGCACGCGTCGGCGGCGGGCTCGCCGCTGGAGGTGCCGGGCGACCTCGTGCGCCTGTCGGTCGGCATCGAGGACGCCGAGGACCTGCTCGCCGATCTGGAGCAGGCCCTCGGCTGAGCGTTCCCGGGGACGGGATCAGACGGGGTCAGTCCGCGTGCCAGTAGGCGTCGCCTTCGAACACGAGGGCGGCGGCGCCGACGAGGCCGGCGGTCTGCCCGAGCGCGGCCGGGACGACCCGGACGCTACGGGCGAAATCCATGCGCGCGTGCGCGCGGAACGTCTCTTCGAGGGAGTTGAACAGGAGGGGTCCGGCCTGGGCGAGTCCGCCGCCGATGGCGACGACGTCCAGGTCGCACAGGTGGGTGGCCGAGGCGATGCCGATGCCGAGCGCGCGGCCCGCCCTGCGCATCGCCGCGACGGCGATCGGGTGGCCGCGGGCGGCGTCGGCGGCGAGGTCGCGGGCCGTCGCGACGACCTGCTCCGCCCGCCACCCTTCGGCCTGCGCCCAGGCCGCGAGAGAGGGACCGCGCGCGATGGCCTCAAGGCAGCCGCGTCCCCCGCACGCGCAGGGCATGCCGGCGGGATCGACGACGATGTGCCCGATGTGTCCGGCGTTGCCGCTGGCTCCGTCGATGAGCCTGCCGCCGAGGATCAGTCCGCCGCCGACGCCGGTCGACACGACCATCCCCAGCACGTTGGCCGTGCCCTTGCCCGCGCCGCGCCAGTGCTCGCCGACGGCGACCGCGACCGCGTCGTTGTGCACCCGGACGGGCAGCGACGGGTACCGCTCCCGGAGCCTGGCGCGCAGCGGGAAGCCGCGCCAGCCGGGGATGTTGAGGGGGGAGACCTCGCCGGACGGCCACTGCATGGGCCCGCCGCAGCCGACGCCCACGCCGACGAGGTCTGATTCGGGGAGTTTGTCGAGGAGGGCCTCCAGGAGGCGCCAGAGGCCCTCCGCGTCGACCCTGGGGGTTTCGGCCCTTTCATAGGATTCGACCCGTCCTCCCGGGTCGACGATCCCCACGGCCATCTTGGTGCCACCGATGTCTATGGCTAGAACGCGCTCATCGCCCATGCGCTGTCCTTCCGTCATTCCGTGCGTCACGGTTCCCGAAGGCGAGGATCGAGGCCGTGAAACCGTGCACGTGATTGCGGCCGGCGACCGGCCCTATCTCTCCGTCAGCGAAGAATCCGCCTACGGAGCCGAACCCTGTGAGGGCCCGGATGTCGTGGTCGGAGCCGCCGAACATGGCGCGTCCCCGCCCGTTGCAGGAGAACAGGAGCGCCCCTTCGACGGGCCCGACGTCGAACCCGCGGACGAGCGCCTCCAGGTCGTGGTCGGCGGCTCCGGCGTCGCGTACCTGGAAGCGGACGGTCTGGCCCGTCTCCACCACGTCGCCGACGGCGAGGGCGCCTGTGTCGGGGTCGACGCCCACGACGCCCCGGACTAGGAAGTCGCCCTGCTCATGTTCCTCCGCGTACTCGTCCATGGCGACGCCTATGAGCAGGCCGTCCGCGGCCAGATCTCGTTCCTCTCCGGTGAGGCCCGCCACGACCTCCTCCAGTTTCTCCAGGGCGGGTGCGCCCGCGAGCTCGAAGAGGATGTTCTGTTCGGCGCTGGTGACGGTCATGAGGGGGCCGATCGGACGGGCGCCCTGGCTCAGCAGGGTCATCGCCTCTACCGGGCCTCCGATGACGACGCCCACCGCGCCGGACTCGATCACCTTGTCGTCGACGAAGAGACGGGATTCGCCCAGGCCGCCTCCGGCGAGGCCCCCTACGAGGGGCAGCCCTGGCAGGACCTCCTCCGACCGTTCGACGAACGCGTCCACCGGGAACGAGTGCGGGTCGGCCAGGAGGATGCCCACGACGTCGTCGGGCGCCGATTCGGGCATGCCGACGACGACGAGGCGGTCTTCCGCGCGGAGCGTCTCCAGCTGGAAGGGGGTGAGCCGGGCGCCGGGCAGGATGGCCGCCCAGGCCGCGACGGCGCCCAGGTCGTCGATGTCCTTGCGATCTCGTTCGACGCCCTGGCCCCTGCCGATCACGCCCTGGGCGCTGCACCCCACAACGGTGCGGGCGTCGCTGATCGCCATGGCGTGCCGGGCGGCGTGCTCGACCTCCTGCGGGTCGGCTCCGCTCACGAAGACGCAGAGGAGATCCGCCCGTCCATCGAGGGGCAGGGTCGCCTGCCGGACGGCCTCGGCCGCCGCGGCCGCGAGGTCGGGCCCCGTCGCCAGTCCGTCCCCGAAACGAGTCATGTTTCGATTCAACCGGGCCTCGCGCCTTTTCGAAACCACTCCCATGTAAACAGTGCGGACGGGACATCGGGGACGTAGTCTCGTTTAGGTGCCTTCTCAACCGCGAGCCGCCACCCTTGGCGAGCTACTCGACTCCGGACATGTTCACCGCCCGGTCAAGGCAGAGCTCCGGGCGAACCTCTTGTCACGATTGAAATCCGGTGAATCGCGTTTTCCGGGAATCATCGGTTTCGATGAAACGGTGTTGCCCCACGTCGAACGGGCCCTGCTCGCGGGCCATGACCTCGTGCTCCTGGGCGAGCGGGGGCAGGGCAAAACGCGATTGATCCGCACGATCGCCGGACTCCTCGACGAATGGACTCCCGTCGTCGCCGGATGTGAGATCAACGACCATCCCTACGCGCCCGTGTGTGTGCGGTGCGTCAGGCTGAAGGAAGAGGCGGGAATGGACCTCCCCGTCTGGTGGAGGCACCGGGACGAGAGGTACGCGGAGAAACTGGCGACGCCCGACACGTCCGTAGGCGACCTCATCGGTGACGTCGACCCGATCAAGGTCGCCCAGGGCCGGACGCTCGGCGACCCGGAGACCGTCCACTACGGGCTCGTGCCACGGGCGAACCGGGGGATCTTCGCCGTCAACGAGTTGCCGGACCTCGCCGAGCGCATCCAGGTGGCCCTCCTCAACGTGCTGGAGGAGCGGGACGTCCAGATCCGGGGTTACCAGTTGCGGCTTCCGTTGGACGTCCTTCTGGTCGCGTCAGCCAACCCGGAGGATTACACGAACCGGGGGCGGATCATCACGCCGCTCAAGGACAGGTTCGGCGCTGAGGTCCGCACCCACTATCCGCTGGACCTCGATCTTGAGGTGGACCTCATCCTCCAGGAGGCGGAGCTGGCCGCCGAGGTGCCCCGGCACCTGCTGGAGACGCTCGCCCGGTTCACCCGGTTTGTTCGGGATTCCAAGGCGGTGGACGCGCGGTCGGGCGTGTCGGCACGGTTCGCGATCGCCGCCGCCGAGACCGTCGCGGCCGGTGCCATGCGACGGGCTGCGCTGACAGGCGAGGAGACGGCCGTCGCGCGGGTCGCGGACCTCCCGGCGATCGTGCCCAGCCTGATGGGCAAGGTCGAGTTCGAGGTCAGCGAGGAGGGGCGCGAACAGGAGGTGATGGAACACCTGCTGCGCCGCGCCATCGCCGAGACGTTCCGGCGGACCCTCGGCGGGGCCGACCTGTCCGGGCTGCTCGACCGGTTCGACGCCGGCGAGACCGTCGACACGGGCGAGCTTGTCACGGCCGGGGACCTGCTGACCCGGCTCGGGCCCGTGCGCGGCCTCGCCAAGATCATGGCGGCGCTCGACCTCGCGGGCGACTCGCCGGGCCAGGCCGCGGCAGCCGTCGAGTTCGCTTTGGAGGGCCTCTACCTGACCCGCCGCCTCTCCAAGGACGTCTCCGGCGACGAGGCCACCTACCGGCTGTAGGGAGAAGCGTGAAGTACAGGTACGGGGCTTATCGGGAGGGGCCGGATCCGCTGGCGCCGCCGTTCGACGTCCGGGAGGCGGTGGACGCGCTCGGCGACGCCGTCATGGACGGGCGGCGCGCCTCCGACGCGCTGCGCGACCTGCTGCGGCGCGGCGCCACGGCCGGCCGGCGCGGCCTGGACGACCTGCTCCGCCAGGTCCGCGAACGCCGCCGCGAGCTGCGCGAACGCGGCCGTATGGACGGCGTCCTCGAAGCGGCGCGCGCACTCCTCGACACCGCGGTCGGCCAGGAACGCGCCGAGCTGTTCCCCGACCCGTCCGACGAGGCCCGCCTGCGCGAGGCCGAACTCGACCAACTGCCCGCCGACACCGCCGCCGCCGTCCGCGCCCTGCGCGACTACCCGTGGCGCTCCGACGCCGCCCGTGCCACGTTCCAGCGCCTCAAAGACATGCTCCGGGACGAGGTCCTCGACGCCCAGTTCGAGGGCCTCAAACAGGCGCTCAGGGGCGGCGACCCGGCCCAGGCCGAGCGCGTCAAGGCGATGATGGCGGCGCTCAACGCCATGCTGGAGGCCGACGCGCGCGGCGAGCACCGCCAAGCCGATTTCGACGCCTTCATGGCGGAGTTCGGCGAGTTCTTCCCCGACGCGCCGCGCACCCTCGAAGAGCTCGTCGACTCCCTGGCCCGCCGCTCCGCCGCGCTCAACCGCCTCATGAACTCGCTCAGCCCCGAGCAGCGCGCCGAACTCGGCTCGCTCATGTCCGCCGCCCTCCAGGACGCGGGCCTGGACCTGGAGATGACCCGCCTCGCCGACGCGCTCCGCCGCCGCCGTCCCGACCTCGACTGGACGGGCGGCGAACGCATGTCCGGAGAGGAGCCCCTCGGCCTGGGCGACGCCACCAGCGCGCTGGCCGACCTCGCGGATCTCGCCGACCTGGAGTCGTCACTCCAGCAGGACTACCCCGGCGCCGGCCTCGCCGACGTGGACGAGGAGGCGGTCCGCCGCGCGCTGGGCCGCCAGGCGGTGGACGACCTGGCCGAACTACGCCGTATCGAGGCGGAACTAGAACGCCAGGGATACCTCCAGCGTCAGGGCGGCAACCTCGACCTCACCCCCAAGGCCGTCCGCCGCCTCGGCGACACCGCCCTACGCCGTGTCTTCGCGCAACTCAAGGCGGGCCCCAGAGGTGACCACGCCCAGCACGACGCGGGCCAGGCGGGCGAACTGACGGGTACGTCACGCCCCTGGCGGTTCGGCGACGAACAGCCCCTCGACGTGGTCCGCACAGTGCGCAACGCCGTCCTACGCGAGGCCGGAAGCGGATCCCCCGCCCTACGCCTCCTCCCGGAGGACTTCGAGGTCCACGAGACGGAGAACCGCACCGCCGCCGCCGTCTGCCTCCTGGTGGACCTCTCCTACTCGATGGTGACACGCGGCACCTGGGCCGCCGCCAAACAGACGGCTCTCGCCCTCCACACCCTCGTCCGCACGAAGTTCCCCAGGGACGCCGTCCAGATCATCGGCTTCAGCAACTACGCCCGCCGCCTCCAGCCGGAGGAGATGACCTCCCTGGACTGGTCGATGGTCCAAGGCACCAACCTCCACCACGCCCTCCTCCTGGCAGGCCGCCACCTGGACTCCCACCCCAACCACGACCCGGTCGTCCTGGTAGTCACCGACGGAGAGCCCACCGCCCACCTCCGCCCCGACGGCCACTACCTCTTCGACTACCCCCCCTCCCCGGAAACCCTCGTCCTCACCTTCGCCGAGGTGGACAAGATGACCCGCCGAGGCGCCACCCTCAACGTCTTCATGCTCGCCGACGACCCCCGCCTCGTCTCCTTCGTAGACGAGTTGGCCCACCGCAACGGCGGCCGAGTCTTCTCCGCCACCGCCGAGAACCTCTCCCTCACCGTAGTAACCGACTACCTAAAATCCCGACCCCCCCACCGCTGACCCCCCACCCCGATCCGAAGGACGCGCCGGGGCTGGGTGGGTGTGGTGGATTGACGGTGGCGCGGACGCGGCCCGGTGAGGTGGGGTCGCGTCCGCGCGGTGGGTCAGCGGTTCATTCCGGCGGCGATTCGGTCGCCTACGGCCTTGTCGATGTTGCGCCAGTACTGGACGGCGCGGTCCACGACGGGGGAGGAGACGCCGTTCTTGAGGTGGGCGACGATGTTGTCGACCAGGCGGCCTCGGGCGGCGTCGTCCATGACGTCGTTGATGAGGGCGGCGGGCTGGCCGAAGTCGTCGTCGTCGCGGTGCAGGGTCGACGCCTCGCGGACGAGTTCGGCGTTCTCCACCATCCAGCTCGCCAGGTCCTGCCCGGATTGTGAGGCGGCGTCCGGGCCGCCGTACGAGTTCGGGTGGTAAGGCCGGGCGACATTCGCCGCGAACTGCCGCATCGGCCCGTCCTTGGCATAGGAGTTCACCTGGGCGTTCCGCGGCCGGTTGGGCGGTAGTTCGTTGTAGTTCGGCCCGATCCGGTACCGGTGTGTGTCCGGGTAGGAGAAAAGCCGTCCGAGCAGCATCTTGTCCGGCGACGGCCCGATTCCCGGCACCAGGTTCGACGGTTCAAAAGCGGCCTGCTCGATGTGGATGTGGTAGTTCTCCGGGTTCTCGTTCAGCGTCATCCGGCCGACCTCGATCAGCGGGTAGTCGCCGTGCGGCCAGACCTTCGTGAGGTCGAACGGGTTGAACCGGTACGAGGCGGCGTCCTCGAACTCCATGATCTGCATCTTGAGCGTCCACGTCGGGTAGTCGCCCCGCTCGATCGCCGTGAACAGGTCGCGGAGGTTGTGGTCGGGGTCCTCCCCGGCCATCGCGTCGCCTTCGGCCTGGGTGTAGAACGCGTTCCCCTGGTCGGTGACGAAGTGGTATTTCACCCAGAAGCGTTTCCCGGACGCGTTGATCCACATGTAGGTGTGCGAACTGAATCCGTCCATGTGCCGCCAGTCGCGCGGGATGCCGCGGTCGCCCATCAGCCAGGTGACCTGGTGTGACGATTCGGGCGACAGCGTCCAGTAGTCCCACTGCATGTCGTTGTCGCGCAGGTGGGTGACGGGGTGGCGTTTCTGCGAGCGGATGAAGTCCTGGAATTTCATCGGGTCGCGCATGAAGAACACGGGTGTGTTGTTGCCGACCATGTCGTAGTTGCCGTGCTGCGTGTAGAACTTCAGCGCGAAGCCGCGCGGGTCGCGCCAGCTGTCGGGCGTGCCGAGGTCTCCGGCGACGGTGGAGAACCGGGCCAGCATCGGCGTTTTGCGGCCGGGCTGGAAGAGGTCGGCCTGGGTGTACTGGCTGAGGTCGTTCGTCACCTCGAACACGCCGTAGGCGCCGCCGCCCTTGGCGTGCACGACGCGTTCGGGCACCCGTTCGCGGTTGAACTGGGCCATCTTCTCGATGAGGTAGAAGTCCTGGAGCAGGAGCGGCCCGTCGCGGCCGACGCTCAGCGAGTTCTCGTCGCTCCCGACCGGAATGCCGGTGTTGGTGGTGGTGATGGCCATCGTGGTGTTCTCTCCCCCGGGTGCTGGTTTGGGTGGTGGCTTACGGTGTCGCCTCGCCGTCGGCGGCGGCTTCGGCGGCCTGTTCGATCTCGACGGCCCTTTCGGCCTCCTGGAGGGTCTCCTCGGGACGTCCGTCGTGCATGACCGCGTCCCTGTCGGTGTCCTCGTCGACGACGGAGACGGCGGCCAGCTCGGCGGGCTCGTCGTCGCGGTTGGGACGGGACGCGGGGGTGTCCCCGTTGATCTCTTCGAGGACCGGGTCGGGCACCTCGGCGGAGAGCTGGAAGTCGAGCGTCTCGCCGTCGCGCTGCTCCTCGTCGGTGATGCCGTGCCGGATGGGGCGCGACCAGCGGTCGGGCGGGTCGATGCCGTGGTCGAGCGGGTCGGCGGTGATGTCGTCGCCGACGAGCGAGTACGCCGGGTCCTCGACGTCGAGCTGCTCGGACGCGTCGGGCAGGGGCTCGTCGAAGTCCCGGTCGTCCGGGGGCGGGTCGCCGCCGCCGTACGGCCCGGTGCCGTCGCCTGGGCCCGTCGTCATCGTGGGTGTCCTCTCCTTGGGGAGCCTCTGGGAGATACGGGCTCATCCGTACCGTCGCCCCCTTCGAAGCCGACATAACCCGCTTAACCACCAAGTGCGGGCAAAGGTAAAAGGACCCGGGGCGGGAGTTGGCCGACATGGGGGACTGATCACACCCAAACCCCGGGTACCGCACTCAAGGGGCTCAAACACCACGTCCCCCGACGATCCCGGACGATTCAGGAGCGATGCACCTTGGCCACCAAACGATCGAGCAGCGCGCCCAGGACCTCCCGCCGGGAGGAGAGCCAGCCCTGGCCGGACTACGACGGCGCCGAGATCCAGGAGTTCGGCACCATCAGGATGTTCCCGCTCGGCCTGTCCGCCGACGCGCGGATGTACTCCTGTCAGCGGCTCAACCAGATCCTCGCCGACACCCAGATCCTCTACGCGCTGTACAAGAAGGACCACTGGAACATGCGCGGCCCCACGTTCTACCAGTTGCACCTCCTGCTGGACGCGCACGCCAAAGAACAGCGCAAGCTCGTGGACCTCGTCGCCGAACGCGTGCAGACCCTCGGCGGCGTCGCCGTCGGCGACCCCAGGCACGTCGCGGAGATCACCGTGATCCCGCGCCCGCCCGACGGCGTCGAGGAGGTCCCGGCGATGCTCACCCGGCTCGTCGAGGCGCACGAGACGATCCTCGTCGCCGCGCACGACGCCGCCGCCAGGACCCAGGAGATGGGCGACGACGGCACCAACGACGTCCTCGTCTCCGACGTCATCCGCACCAACGAGATGCAGACGTGGTTCATCATCGAGCACCTCGTCGACACCCCGCTCGTCGCGGAGCCGCAGAAGTTCAAGGCGCACCCGCACGAGTGAACCGTCGCGGCCGCCCGCCGGGCGGTCGCGGTTTGGCCTGTTCGGGGGGCGCGCATCACCCGTACCTGCGGGAACGCGGGCTAGGGTCGGACCCATGTCCACTGGTGACCGGCTGCTGCTGATCCTGCACATCGGGTTCGCGATCTTCGCCCTGGGCCCGCTCACCGCGGCGACCATGGCGACGCCCCGCTACATCAGGGCGGGCAACACCACGGTGCTCAGGTTCCTCAACCGCTCCACGCGCGTCTACGCGATCGCCGCCCTCGGCGTCTTCCTGGTGGGGCTCGTCCTCGCGCGCGGCAGGTACGCCGAAGTCTGGCTGTCGGCTTCGATGACGTTGTTCATCGTCGGCTGGCTTCTCCTCGTTGTGGTCGAACGTGACCAGCGCAAGTCGCTGCACAAGCTCACAGGCGCGGGCGCGGGGGTGACAGCCCCGGGCGCGGAGAAGGGCAAGGCCGCCGAGCGCAGCGCAGGGCAGATCGTCGACACCAAGGCGGAACAGGGCAGAATCGCCGCGCTCGCCGGGATCATCGCGATCATCTGGATCGTCATCCTGGTGCTGATGGTGTGGCAGTGAACGCCGCCTGATCGGGCGGCCCGCCTGCGAGGATGGGGGGATGACCACCCAGACCGTCTCCGCCGACGACGTCCGTGCCGCCCGCACGGCGCTCGACGGCGTCCTGGTGCGCACGCCGCTGCTCCACTCGCGCCACCTGTCCGAACTGGTCGGCGGGCCGGTGTACCTCAAGTGCGAGAACGTCCAGCGCACCGGCTCGTACAAGATCCGCGGCGCGTTCACCAGGATCTCCCGGCTGAGCCCGGCGGAGCGGGCCTGCGGCGTCGTCGCGGCGAGCGCGGGCAACCACGCGCAGGGCGTCGCGCTCGCCGCGTCGCTGCTCGGCTGCAAGGCGACGATCTTCATGCCGCAGGGCGCGCCGCTGCCCAAGGTCGAGGCGACCCGCGCGTACGGCGCGGAGATCATCTTCGGCGGCGAGACGGTCGACGCCTGCCTGACCGCGGCCCGCGTCCACGCCGAGGAACGCGGCGCCGTCTTCATCCACCCGTTCGACCACCCCGACGTCGTCGCCGGACAGGGCACGCTCGGCCTCGAACTGCTGGAGGAGTGCCCGGACGTCCGCACGGTCGTCGCGGCCGTGGGCGGCGGCGGGCTCATCTCGGGCCTCGGCGTCGCACTGAAGGGCTCCGGCTGGGACGGCACCCTCCTGGGCGTCCAGGCCAAACGCGCCGCCGCCTTCCCCGCCTCCCTGGCCGCCGGCCGCCCCGTGACGGTCACCCTCAACCCGACCATGGCCGACGGCATCTCGGTAGGCCGCCCCGGCGACCTCACCTTCGACCTCGTCTCCCAACTCGTCGACTCGGTGGTGACGGTCTCCGAGGAGTCCCTCTCCCGCGCGATGCTCCTCTCCCTGGAGCGCGCGAAGCAGGTAGTCGAACCGGCCGGCGCCGCCTCCGTAGCCGCCCTCCTGGAACACACCTACGCGATGCGCCCCCCGGTCGTAGCCATCCTCTCCGGCGGCAACATAGACCCAGTCCTCCTAGCCAAGGTAGTCCGCCACGGCCTAGTCACAGCAGGCCGCTACCTGGTAGTCCGAGTCCGCCTGACGGACCGCCCCGGCGCCCTGGTCCGCCTCCTCTCAGAGTTGGCCGAAGTCGGCGTCAACGTCCTGGACGTCACCCACGAACGCGTAGCCGCCCGCCTCCACCTCGAAGACGCCGAAGTCGTCCTCCACCTAGAAACCCGAGGCCCCGAACACACCCAAGAAGTCCTCTCCCGCCTCCGCCGCCAGGCTTACGCCGTCAAATTCACCTAACCCACCCCCGACGCCAAACAACCCGCGCGGCCAGGGCCACAAAAAGCCCCCGATACGAGCCCGTTTTCCGGCGCGGAGGTTCAGGGTTCGAGGCGGTGGGGGCCGCGGAACAGGAATGTGGTCTCGCGGATGGAGGGGAGGTTGAGCAGAAGCATGAGGAAGCGGGCCAGGCCGAGGCCGAGGCCGCCGTGGGGTGGGGTGCCGTAGCGGAAGCAGTCGAGGTAGCTGCGGAGGGGTTCCAGGTCCATGTGCTTTTCACGGGCCTGGGCGACGAGGATGTCGTGGCGGTGCTCGCGTTGGGCCCCCGTGGTGATCTCGATGCCTTTCCAGAGCAGGTCGAAGCTCTCGGTGACGGTTGGGTCGTCGGCGGGCCGCAGGTGGTAGAAGGGCCGGACTGAGGCGGGGAAACGGGTGACGAAGACGAATTCGTGCCCGGTCTCGGCGGCGATCTGGGTGGAGAGAGCGCGTTCGCCTTCGGGGTCGAGGTCGTTCTTGACGCCTTCGGGATCCCAGCCGGTCGTGCGTAGCCGGCCCAGTGCCTCGGCCATGGTGATGCGCGGGAACGGCGTCTCGGGAACGCGCACGGCGACGCCGAAGTGCTGCCGGATCTCGGTGCCGTGGCGGTCACGGACTTCGGCGAGGACGTGTCGGAGCATCCGTTCTTCGACGGCCATGACGTTCTCGGCGGAGTCGGTCCAGGCGATCTCCAGGTCGACCCCGGTGAACTCGGTGGCGTGCCGCGAGGTGAACGACGGTTCGGCGCGGAACACGGATCCGATTTCGAAGACCCGGTCGATGCCACCGGCGATGGCCATTTGCTTGTAGAACTGCGGGGACTGCGCGAGGTAGGCGGTACGGCCGAAGTATCCGACCTCGAACACCTCCGCGCCCGATTCCGAGGCCGTCCCCATCAGCTTGGGGGTGTGTAGTTCGGTGAAGCCCTCGGTCGCGGCGAATTCCCGCATGGCTCGCTCCGCGGTCGTCTGCACCTGGAACACGAGTTGTTGCTCGGGGCGGCGCAGGTCGAGGAACCGCCAGTCCATTCGCTGATCGAGGTTGGTGTGCTCGTCGATCGGCAGTGGCGCTCGGGCGGCGGCGAGGATCTCGACGCGCTCGGGGATGAGTTCGAGTCCGCCGAGTTTCACCTTGTCGTTCCTGACCACCTTGCCGGTGATCCGGACCGCTGATTCGGCGGTAGCGTTTTCGAATGTCGCCTCGATGGCGTCACCGGTCCGCGTGTGCGTCACCTGGAGGAGTCCGGTGTGGTCGCGGATGATGACGAACTGGATGCGGCGTTGGAGCCGGAGGGCCTGGATCCACCCGCAGACGGTGACCGTCTCGTCCGGACGGAGGGAAAGGTCACGGATCAGGGTGCGCGACATCGGCAACTCCCTTGGTTGCTGGCGCGTTGTTCGCGCCGGTGGGCAGAGCGGTAGACGGCCGTCTGCGGGGACGGGCCACAGCGTAACCGACCCGAAGCCGAGAGGCGCCGAGTTTTCCGCGGGTGTCAGGCGAGGCTGAAGACTCCGGAGAACACGGGAAGGCCATACGCCCGGATGATCTCCCGGAACCCGACATGGACGTTCACCAGGCCGTCCAGGTCGTAATGGAACGGGATACCCTGCTGTTTGACGACAAAAGGCGTGAGCACCGTCGGTGAGGGGACGACGCCGAGTGCGGAAATGGTCTCCAGGCCGCGCAGCGTGTCGGTGGCCGGTTCGATGCCCGCGAGGAGGCAGCTCCCGACCTGCTGGTGGCCGAAGACGGCGACGGCGTCCGTGAACACGGTGACGTAGTCGTCAAAGGTGAGGGTGCCCTTGTAGCCGTGGACGTAGCGCCGCCGGTACTCGTTGTTCACGATCTCGACCCCGCTGTTGAAGCGGCTCACACCGGCCGCCTTCAGGCGGTTCAGGTAGTCCAGCCGGTAACCGGCGTCGTCGCGGATCGCCTGGGGGATGACCTGGGAGACGTAGACGCCTCCGGAGTATCCGATCGCGCGTATTTCGGCGGCCAGCCGACAGTGTCGGTCCAGTTCGAGGCGTGTGTTCTTGATGCTGCCGGTGCACAGCCAGACGATGTCGTACTCGGTCAGGAAGTCCTCGGCGTGGTCGTGCACGTAGGCGAGGCAGGCGTCGAAGTTGGCCGTGTAATTGGCAGGTCCACTCTCCTGAAAGGCGAGGATCTCCCATTCGGACTCCTTGAAGCAGAAGTCGCAGGAGTACGCGCAGTACGTGTGGTAGTCGAAGACGAAACTGCGCACGCCGTTCTCGCGGAGCAGCCCGAAGTTGTACATGCCCGTCGGGGCTCGGCCGTCGTCTACGAACTGGCGGCAGGCGACGTCGCGGACCGTTCCGTTGACGCGGGCGGTCAGGTGTGCCCCGTCGAAGGAGAACGGGGATCGCTGGTCTACCCGCACGGTCACCTTCCTGCGGTAGCCCGGGGCTGTTATCTCGATCTCGATCCGTGGGATCACCTGGCCGAGCAGGGGCAGGCGAATGCCCGTCGTGGCGAGCTGAACCCCGTCGCGCAGCACCCCCAGGCGCAGCAGTTCCGGAAGGCTCACCCTGTCGGCACCCGGCACGGTCAGATCGGCGGGCTTGGCACGTTTGGTGGGGGCGGGCGGCTCCGCCCTGGCGGTTTCCCACATGGACACTCCTGCGATACGCGAGATGTACCGGGTCGGACGGGCTCACGAAGCACCGCGTCCCGGCTACGACGGTGCAGGGGTTCCGGGTCCGAACTCCACAGGGTTGGGGGCACTTGCCGACATCGCGCTCGACGGCATCCGCGGGCTCCTTGTCCTTGCGTGGGCAGGAGTGGGGGCGCGGTGAGCTTGCTCGGGCTTGCTAGGTGTCCAGGGCCGTCAGTGCGGCGGCTATGCGGGAGCGGGCCGCGGCGGCGTGGACGGCGATGCCCGCCAGGATCTCGAAGGTGCGGACGTAGAGCCCGACCTCGTGGAAGTCGACGACGCTGAGCTGGGCTGAGACGGTCTCGACGAGCACCTCGGCGTCGTCGTAGATCCAGAAGCCCTCGACGGGGAAAAGCGGGCGTTCCGCCTCGAAGGGGATGACGCCAAACGAGACGTTGGGCAGTGCCGCGATCGACAAGAGGTGGCCGAGCTGTTCGGCCGTCGTCTCCGGCGTGCCCATCCTTGACCGCAACGCCGTCTCCTCCACGA
Organism: Actinocorallia sp. API 0066; assembly: GCF_020991275.1. Lineage (GTDB taxonomy): Bacteria > Actinomycetota > Actinomycetes > Streptosporangiales > Streptosporangiaceae > Actinocorallia. The sequence continues at coordinate 326,546 of NZ_JAJLQY010000001.1, forward strand.
GGAAGGCGAACCGCCGACCTCCCTCGCGGAGCAGCCGGGTGCGCGCGGCGCGGGCCCGCGCGGCCTCCTCGACGTCGGAGGCGACCCCGTAGAAGCGGGACACCACGTCGAGAACGGCCTGGCCGTAGGCGGGTGTCTGGCAGAGGCCGGGGATCACGCCGGGTTCGTAGACCTTGAAATGGCGGGTCCGCGTCCACTTGGGCAGGAATGAGTCCTGCACGTGCGTCAGCCCGCCGCGCATGGCCCGTCGCCACTCTATGTAGGACTTGTCGGCCCGGCGGTTCAGCGCTATCAGGCCCGCGGCCTCCGCGTCCGCACCGCAGGCTCGGCACCAGGCCCTGATGTCGTCGTCGGAGACGCCCTGCTTGGCCGCCTCGATCTTCGACACCTTGGACTCGTGCCAGCCGCAGGCCGCCGCCAGGGCCCGACCCGTCAGCCTGGGCACCACGTCGAGGCGGAGGTCGCGCAGCCGTCCGGCGACGGCCGCACGCGCCGCCTGCACCGAAGAAGAAGGATGAGCCACCGTCAGACGCCGAAGTCCCGGTGGTCGACGGCGATCTCCCACACGGCGTGGAAAGCCTTCCGACAGAACGCGACGGCGGCGGGATCGTCCGTCATCTCGACGCCCAGCCACTCCCCGTCACCGGTGAAGTGGTTCCACACCACCGTGTCGTCGAACACCCAGAAGTCGTTGCCGGGCAGGCACAGCATCGACGCCCGCCTACGTGGCAGCCACCGCACCCGCTCACCTGCCGCCACGTTGAACCCCTCCGTCACCGCGTGCAGCCACGCCGTGTAGGCGCTGACGGGATCGGTCGAGACGATCCGCGCCCGCCGCACCGCAACCCCACGCCCGACCGCCTCGGCCACCGTCGACATCCACCCCTCGTCCCCGGGAACGGGATCGACGCGCGCCGGACGCCCCTCGGCAAGCCACCTGTCGAACTCGGCGTCCGCCATGTAGCCGTCCCGCATCTCCAGATGCACCGCCGACGACCGCGTCCGGCCGAACAGCTCCGGAAAGAACCCGTCGTCAGGCGGAACGACCCCTGATGACATCGAGCGCCTCCATGATCGTGGCCGCCATCCGCGCGGGCACCCGCACCGACGACTCCTCCGGCATCGTCCGACTGCGCCGGTCGATCTCGGCCAGCGTCCCCGCGTCCGTCACCGTGAGGCCCTGGAAGACCAGATCGCCGGTCTCCTCGTCCACGAACACGGCAGGACTCCCACCCGCCTTCGACTCGTCGTCCTTACCGATGAATCGTAGAGCCATCGCCATCACCCTCCCTCAGGAACATGCGCGAACTTGCCACCCTGGGTCTGACCCTCCCGGCATCCCCAAAACCCGCAAGGCCACGACCGGCCAAGCCGGACGCTCGTCCTGGGGCCGCTCAGCCTGCACGCGGAACAGGCCACTGCTTGACGGGCCCTTGCTGCTTCTGCCGGGACGGTCGTGTGACGGGTCGCCACCGCGGTGGCGTGGGGCTTGAAATCCCTGGGTTCCGATCCGGAGGGAGTTCGGCTCGGTGGGGTCAGAGTTTGGGTTTGCCGGCGGTGTGGATCCAGCGTTTGAAGTAGGTGTCCAGTTGTTTGCCGGAGTATTTTTCGGCGTAGGCGTGGAAGGACTTGGTGGAGATGGTGCCGTTGCGGTGGTGGGCCAGCCAGGAGCGGAGGAGGGGGAAGAAGGTCTTGTCGCCCAGGATGACGCGGAGGCGGTGGACGGCCATGGCGCCGCGCTGGTAGACGAAGTTGTCGAAGATGTGGTCGCGGCCCGGATCGGCCAGGACGCCCTTCCAGACATCGGCGTTGGGACCGGCGGAATAGGCGAGCTGGAACATTTCCGCGGCGGTCTTGCCGCCGGTCTTCTCCGACCACATCCATTCGGCGTACGTCGCGAAACCCTCGTTCAGCCAGATGTCCTTCCAGCGGGCCGGGGTGACGCTGTCGCCGAACCACTGGTGGGCGAGCTCGTGCACGATGAGGCCGTCGGGCGGGTTCTTGCCCTTGAGGCTCCAGTCGTGCACCGGACGGCCCTGCGTCTCCAACGAGTACCCGACGTTGACCTCGTCGACCACACCGCCCGTCGAGGTGAACGGGTAGGGCCCGAACTTGCCCTGGAGCCACCGAAGGACGGCCCGGTTCTTCTTGTCGTAAGCACGTAGCTGATTAGGGGCCGTCGCCAACTCCGTGTCGATGGCAGTGTAGGACGGCAGCCCGTTCACGTTCGTCCGCAGCACCTTGTAGCGCCCGATCGCGACCATCGACAGCTCACTCGCCATCGGCTGCTTCATCTTCCACCGGAACGTCGTCTTGCCGCCCGTGACCTTCCGCGAGACGAGATCGCCGTTCGCGATCGCGGTGAGGCCCTTCGGCACGGTGAGCGCGAAGTCGTAGGCCGCCTTGTCGCGCGGGCTGTCGTTCACCGGGAACCAGGTGGCGGCGCCGAACGGCTGGTTCAACGCGACCGCGCCGTCCCGGGTGGCGACCCAGCCGGACGCGCCCAGCGGGTCGTCGTTGATCTGCTGCGGCTTGCCGTCATAGCCGACGACCACGACGAACCGCTTCCCGGCCGGGATGCCCCTGCGCGGCGTGATCACGAGTTCCTGTTCGCCCGCCCTGCGCCATTTGGCGGCCTTGCCGTCCACGGTGACCGAACGGACCTCAAGGCCCCGCAGATCGAGGTTGAAGCGGGACAGGCCGTGCTTGGCCGTCGCGGTGATCCGCGCCCGGCCGGTGAGGACGAGCGTCGCCGGGTCGTAGGCGATCCTCAGGCCGTAGTGCGCGACGTCGTAGCCGCCGTTGCCCATGCCGGGGAAGTACTTCTCGCCGGAGCCCGCGGCGCCCGGACGGAACGTCGGGGCGGCCTCGGCGGCGGCCGGCAGCAGGACGAGGGGGACGGCGAGCGTCGCGGCTGCGAGCAGTCGGGGGGCGGCCATCGCGGAATCTCCTGTCACCGGAGCCCCCTCCCGCAGGGGACTCGATCAGGTCACTTTACTGGGGTCGGGCGCTTTGAGAGCCGGCGCCGCCCGGCCCGGGTTACCAGGAGCCGCGCTTGGGTTTGCCCTTCTTGTACAGCCAGACCTGGAAGAGCTTGTCCAGCTTCTTGCCCGAGACCCGTTCGGACAGCGCCACGAACTGTTCGGTGGTGCCGTGGCCGCCCTGGCGTTCGGCGGCCCACGTCTTCAGGATGGTGCGGAACTTGGCGTCGCCGACGCGTTGGCGCAGTACGTGCAGTGTCATCGCGCCGCGCACGTACACCGGGAACCCGAACATCTGCTCGCGGCCGGGCGCGCCGGGCGGGGTCTGGAAGATGGGCGCCTTGGCGGGCTGCCGGTAGTAGCTGCGGAACGTCTTGGCGGCGCTGTCCTTCTTGGACCTGTGCTCGCGGTACATCCACTCGGCGTACGTGGCGAAGCCCTCGTTCAGCCAGATGTCCTTCCAGCGGCGGACGGTGACGCTGTTGCCGAACCACTGGTGCGCGAGCTCGTGCACGACGAAGTCCTCGCTGGGCACGAACCCGCCGTAGATCGGCCTGTCCTGGGTCTCCAGCGCGTAGTCCAGGCGCGGGTCGTCGACGATCGCGCCGGACGTGCGGAACGGGTAGGGCCCGAACGTGGTGCGGCCCCAGCGCAGCGCCCGCATCGTCCTGCGGTGCACCTGGGTGAGGCTCTTCTTGAACTTGGGGTCCACCGCGGTGATGACGGTGATGTCGCCTACCTTGCCGTGCGTCATCTCCCACTTGCCGATCGCGACGGACGCCAGGTACGACGCCATCGCGACGGGCTGACGCCACCGGAAGGTCGCCCAGTTGCCTTCGAGGGACGGGGCGAGCGGTTCGCCGTTCGCCAGCGCCTTGAGGTGCTTGGGGACGGTGATGGTGAAGTCGTAGGTGGCCTTGTCGCTCGGATGGTCGTTGACCGGGAGCCAGGTGGACGCCCCGTCGGGCTCGGCCAGCACGATCGCGCCTTCCCGGGTCTTGATCCACCCGTAGGTGCCGAGCGTGCCGTGCTGGATCGAGGTGGGCGTGCCCGTGTAGGAGACGACGGTCGTGAACTCCTCGCCCCTGGCCAGCGGCACCGCCGGGGTGATGACGAGTTCGCCCGCGTCCCGGGTGTGCGCGGCACGGATCCCGTCGACGGTGACGGACGTGACGCGCGGGCCCCGGAAGTCCAGGTTGAAGGTGCGCAGCGGGTGGCCCGCCCGCGCCGTCATGGTGACCGTCGCGGCCACCGTCTGCGTCTTCGGCGTGTACTTCAGGACCACGTCGTAGTGCAGCGCGTTGTATCCGCCGTTGCCGCTGGCGGGGAAGTACGGATCGCCGACGCCCGGCGCGCCCGCGACGTCGGCGAGCGCGAGCGCGCCCGCCGTGAGCGTCACCGACGCGGCCATGGCCGTCGCCGCCATTCCGGCTGTTCGCATCCCGTGCACGGGTTCCACACTGCGTGATCACGGGGGCGCGCGGTCGCTTCCGCCCCGTTCTTTGCCGAGCGTTGCCCGATGATCTTCCCTATAGGGCTGGACGAACCGTGCCGTAGAGCCATCTGTCGAAGAAGTCCGACAGTTCCGTTCCGCCGACCCGTTCGGCGAGCTCCACGAACTCCGTCGTCGTCGCGTTGCCGTGCTGGTGCTCGCTGGCCCACGTGCGCAGGAGGGTGAAGAACTTGTCGTCACCGATCCGCTTACGCAGCGCGTGCAGGGTCATCGCCCCACGGTCGTACACGGCGAAGCTGTCGAACATCCGGTCGCGGCCCGGGTCGCCCGTCGGGACCTGCCACGCCGCCGAGCCCTCCGGCTCGCTGTAGTACTTGACGAAGAACTCCTCGGCCGTCGTGTCGCCCGACTGCTCGCTCCACATCCACTCGGCGTACGTGGCGAAGCCCTCGTTCAGCCAGATGTCCTTCCACTGGGTGACGCCGACGCTGTCGCCGAACCACTGGTGCGCCAGCTCGTGCGCGATGATCGACTCGCCCGGCGCGAAGTCCCCGTAGATCGAGCGGGTCTGCGTCTCCAGCGCGAACCCGACGGCGGCGTTGTCGATGACGCCGCCCGTCGAGCCGAACGGGTACGGGCCGAACGTCTTCGCCCAGAAGTCGGTGATCTCGGCCTTGATCCCGTAGAACTCCTCAAGCGACGGCGACGTGACGGTCTCGTCCACCGCGACGAGGATCGGGATCCCGCCCGTCGTGGTGCCCTCCTTCACCTTGAACCTGCCGATCGAGATCATCGCCAGGTAGGGGGCCATAGGCTGCTTGACCTCCCACTTCACCTTCGAGAAGCCGCCGCCCGCCGACGTCACCCGGCCGCGCTCCCCGTTGGCGATCGCGGTGAGCTTCTCCGGGACGGTCAGCGTGAACGCGAACGTCGCCTTGTCGCTCGGGTGGTCGTTGCCGGGGAACCAGGTGTGCGCGCCGCTCGGCTGGCAGGCCGCCGAGACGCCGTCGGGCGTCCTGATCCAGCCGTACTGGCCGAGGATCGGGTCGTTCACCGCCTGCGGGGTCCCCGAATAGGCGATCGTGACAGTGAAGTCACGGCCTCCGGCGATCGTGGCGGTCGGGCTCACCGTCAGCTCGCCGCCGTCGCGCGTGAACTTCGCCGCCTTGCCGTCCACCTTGACCGAGGCGACGTCGAGGTCGGTGAGGTCCAGGTTGAACGCGACCATGTCGGTCGTGGCGCGGGCGGTGATGGTCGCCGTCGCGTCGAGCGTCTTGGCACGGTCGCCCGGATCGACCTTGAGGTTCAGGTCGTAGTGCTGGACGTCGTAGCCGCCGTTGCCGTCCGACGGGACGTACGGGTCGCCCGCCGAGCCCTGGGACGGCTGGAGCGGCACGTGGTGGGGACCGTTCCCGGCGGTCGGGGGAGGCGCCGTCGGCGAGGCCGGGGCGCCCGTCGGGGGGACGGGCGCGGGCGGCTCGTCACCGGAGATCTGGCAGCCGACCGACGTCGCGGCGAGCAGGGTCAGCGTGACGGCTGCGGCGGCACGCCGCGCGGGAGGGATGGACACGATGCCCAGCCTGCCCGGTTAAGGGCGGGCTGGGCAACCGGTGTGAATGATCAGTACGGCTGGGGTGTGGTCCCCGTCTGGTACGGATCGGCACCGGTAGCGTCAACGACGACCGTCTTGGCGGCCTTGTCGTGGAGCGTCTGGTTCTTGGGGTTGGTGAAGATCCAGATGGCGTCGACCAGGAAACCGACACAGCAGACATAGGCCAGGATCACGAACACGAGCGCCCGGATCGCGGCCTGGCTGGAGTCGACCGCGCCGCCCGTGTCCTCCCGCACCACACGGGTGCCGACCGCCTTCTTGCCGAGCGTCTGCCCGTGCCACTTGGACGTCAGCAGCCAGAAGTACAGGAACGCCAGCGCCGCCACGAGGAGGCTGGACACCGCCTGCCCCGGCGACACCGCGTTGTCCCAGTCCCACGTGGTGGACCCGTCGGGGTTCTCCACCACGAAGTCGTTGGACCTGCCCACGAACGGCAGCGAGAAGCAGCAGGCGAAGACGAGATAGATGAGCCAGTCGATGAGGATGCCGAGGAAGCGCTTGCCCTTGCTGGCGATCATCGGGGCCGCGCCGTAAGGGCCGCCGTAGCCTCCGCCGGGAGGGGGCGCGCCGTAGCCGCCGTACCCGCCCGGATCCTGCCCGAACGCGGCGCCTCCACCGCCTCCGTACTGCCCGTACTGGCCGCCCTGCCCCGGATCACCGGGCCCGTAGGACGTCCCGGCCTGGCCGTACTGTCCGTAGCCCTGGCCCGCGTCACCGTGCGCGTAGGACGTGCCCGCCGACCCCTCTGGCGAAGCGCCGTAGGGGCCTCCGCCCTGGTATGGGCCGGGCTGCTCCCTGGCGAACGAGGGGCCGCCCTCGGGGCCGCCCCGGCCTTCCGCCGCGCCCTCGCGCGGTTCCTCTGGCGGTTGCGTCATAACCGCAAGATCACCTGACTTGCCGGTTCCGAACCGCGCGGCACGGGGGATTGACTCTCTTTTGGATCCGAATTGCCTCACCCGGCACGGGCCGTCGCAGCGGCTTGGGTCGGGGTGCGGTGCTCCGAGCCGCTGGCGGGGGTTCCGGATGGTTCGCCCGGAACCCCTTCCGGCTCCCGGTCGGCGGCGCCCCCGCCGCCGACCGTGCCGCCCGTGGCGGCCTCAGGCCCCGGCGTACGGGACGGCGTCGATGATCTCGACCGTCATGGCCCTGCCGTTCGGCAGGGTGTAGGTGGCCTTCTCACCGATCTTCTTGCCGTTGATCGCCGAGCCCAGCGGCGACTTGGGGGAGTAGACGTCGATCGGGGCGCCCTGCTCCTCGCGGGAGGCGAGCAGGAACGTCACCTCCTCGTCGTCGCCCTGGAACAGGACGGTGACGGTCATTCCCGGGGTGACCTCGCCGTCGGCGCTGACCGGAGCCTCGCCGACCCGGGCGTTGTCGAGGATCTGGCGCAGCTGGAGGATGCGGCCCTCCATCTTGCCCTGCTCCTCCTTGGCCGCGTGGTACCCGCCGTTCTCCTTGAGGTCGCCCTCCTCGCGGGCTGCCTCGATCTTCGCGGCGATCTCCTTGCGGCCAGGACCCGAGAGGTAGTCGAACTCGCCCTTGAGGCGGTCGTACGCCTCCTGGGTGAGCCAGGTGACGTTGTCTGAGCGGGTCTCGGTCACGGGGTACTCCTATTTCCACGCGATGTGGCCGGGTGTCTTCGGACCCACGAGGGACCGTACGGAAACCTCAAGCCTATCCGGTCGTTGAGAGTAAAGGTTCCCACCGGTCGCGATCTGCAACCTGCCAATCGACGGTCAGGAGCCGGTGCAGTCCAGGACTTCGGCGGTGTGCGCGCGCTCGGTCGTCTTCAGCCGGACCAGCAGCGTCGCGGACGTTTTTCCCTGGGCGACGGTGACCTTCTCCTCGCCGACGACCAGGCCGTCCGTGCGCTGTGCCCGCGCGGTGCACGTGACCTCGGTGTCGGCGGGCTTCATGATCTGGAAGGTCAGCTCGGTCGAGGTGTCGCTCTTGGCCTGATATGTAATGGTCTTGGCGGAGATGCCGTGGATCCCGGTCCTGCTGTCGCCCGCGTTGCCCATGATCACCGCCCAGCCCGCCGCGCACAGGAGGCACACCAGCCCGATCACGCCGTAGCCGAGGACGGTGCGGGCGGAGCGCTGGGCCATGGAATCCTCGCGTTTGTGTCGGCGTTGTTTGCAACAATGTAAAGCGCGTTAATAGCGGTGGCCCTCCGGCCCCACGTCAGCAGCTTCTCACCAAAAGGATAGGGAGAGCCTTCAGTGGCTGAGACCTTGCGGCTCATGGCCGTCCACGCCCACCCCGACGACGAGTCGAGCAAGGGCGCCGCGACGATGGCCCGCTACGTCGCCGACGGCGTCGAGGTCCTGGTCGTCACCTGCACCGGAGGTGAGCGGGGCGACATCCTCAACCCGGCGATGGACCGGCCGGAGGTGCTCGCCAACCTGCCCGCCGTCCGGCAGGCCGAGATGGAGGCCGCGCGCGAGATCCTGGGCGTCCGCCAGGAGTGGCTGGGCTTCGTCGATTCGGGGCTGCCCGAAGGCGACCCGCTGCCTCCGCTGCCCGAAGGCTGCTTCGCGCTCGTCCGGCTGGAGGTGGCGACGGAGCCGCTGGTCCGGCAGATCAGGACGTTCCGCCCGCACGTCGTCCTCACCTACGACGAGAACGGCGGCTACCCGCACCCGGACCACATCAAGACCCATGAGATCGCCGCCGCCGCGTTCGACGCCGCGGGCGACCCGGATCGCTTCCCGGGCGCGGGCGAGCCCTGGCAGCCGCTGAAGATGTACTACTTCGTCACCTTCCACCGGGAGCGGATGCTCGCCCTGCACGAGGCGCTCGTCGTGCACGGCAAGGAGTCCCCCTACCTGGACTGGATCGGCGCCCGCGAAGACAAGCCGGAGCCTCCGCGCTGGCCGATCACCACCCGCGTTCCGTGCGGCGACTTCTTTGAGGTCCGCGACGCCGCGCTCATCGCGCACGCCACCCAGATCGACCCGAACGGGTTCTGGTTCGCCTGCCCGCCCGACCTCCAACGCGAGGCATGGCCGACCGAGGATTACCATCTGGCCAGGTCCCTGGTGGACACCGAACTGCCGGAGGACGACCTGTTCGCCGGAATCCGGGAGAAAGTGGGCGCATGATGATCGTGGCCGAGGTGTTCGAGCTCAACGACGACACCGTCTCGCCCGGCCTGGTCGGCACGCTGATGTTCGCGGCGCTGATCGTCGCGACGGTGCTGCTCATCAGGTCGATGAACCGCAGGATGCGCAATATCGACCACCTGCCGCGCGAGGAGGACCTGCTGCAGGAGGAGTGGGAGGCCGAGCAGGCCCGCAAGGCCGGGCAGCCCTGACGGCTCCCTGACGGCCGCCGCTTACCCGCGCGGCGTGAAGCGGGCGCCCCGGAGCGGTAAAAGATCGGGCGTGCCCCGGTAGGTCGCGCGGCGGCCGGGGCGCGAGTCGGTTGCATGGCCTGTCATGAAGCCGCTCGCATCGATCGCCGGGACGGCGCTGCTCCTCGCCGTTGCCGGCTGCAAGCCCGCCATGGAGAACGCTGCGCACGTCGAGACCAAGCCGGGCCAGGCCGCGGGACGCCAGGAGGCCGCCGTCGCGCAGCAGCAGCACCGCGCGAAGCCGCCGCTGCCGGGCTCGCAGCCCGTGCCGCGCGCCTGGGGCAAGCCCGTCCTCGTCGAGACGTTCGACGGGAACCGCGTGGACCCGCTCAAGTGGGTCGTCTACGACTCGCCCGCCGGGGACAACCCCCGGACGCGCAGGGCCACCCGTGTCTCAGACGGTCTGCTGCGGCTCACCGGCGCCGAGTACGGGGGACGCGTCCTGTCCGGCGGCATCGCCTCGCACGCGTCGTTCACCTACGGGCGGTTCGAGGTCCGGATGCGGGCCGACCGGGGCGCGGGCTTCGCCCCGGTCCTGCTGCTGTGGCCGACGATCCAGGGCCAGCCCGAGTGGGCCGAGATCAACTTCGCCGAGATCCCCGACCCGACAAGGCTCTCCACCGGCCTGTTCGTGCACAAGGGCAACCCGGAGAAGGTCGCCTCCCGACTGCTGTACCGGGACTTCACCGAGTGGCACACCTTCGGCCTCGAATGGCTGCCCACCCGGATGAGCTTCTACATCGACGGCCACAGGGTGTGGAACTACACCGGGCCGCTCATCCCGCAGAAGGCCGACATGCACCTTGCGTTGCAGAACGACGTCGTCTGCTACTCGCGCGTCCAGTGCCGCTCGGCTTCCACACCGGACCGCGTCACCATGTACGTCGACTGGGTGCGGGCCTGGCGCGTCCCCGTCTGACCTGCTGCGTCCCGCCGCGCGCGGGGATTAGGGTGGGGGGATGGGCGGGTCGCGGGGTTTGCCCCGGGGCAGGGCCGCACTGCCCCCGGAGGAAGTGGCGCGGGTACAGCGCGCGCGGCTGTGCCGCGCGCTGGCCGAGGCCATGGCCGAGCGCGGGTACGCGGCGACATCGGTGGAGCACGTGCTCAAGCGGGCCGGGGTGTCCCGGCTCAGCTTCTACCAGCTCTTCGACTCCAAGGCCGACTGTTTCGTCGCCGCCTTCGAGCAGGCCAGGGACACCCTGCTGGAGCGGGTGCTCGCCGCGTTCGAGGAGGTCGCGGGCGGCGACGACCCCGTGGAGTGCTTCGAACGCGTCATCTCGGTGTACCTGGAGGTGCTCGTAGCCGAGTGGCCGCTTACCCGGCTCGTCCTGGTCGAGGTGTACGCGGCGGGGCCCGGGATCCTCGGCAGGGGGCGCGAGGCGGAGACGGCGATGGCGGGTGCGTACGCGCAGGTCTTCGGCCTCACGGACGCGCGGGGCATGCTCACCTGCCGGATGCTGGTCGCGGCCACCAACGCGCTCGCCACCTCCGCCGTCGCCGCCAACGACCCCGACGGCCTGCTGGCGCTCCGCCCCCAACTCGTGGAACACGTCCGGGCCCTATGGGAGTGCGGCGCCCTCAGCGCCCGCACCTGACGCCAAGCAAGGTCGCGCCCTTCGGTACCGCGCGGGTCGTCGAAGCCGACCTCGACCACGTGCCGCCCTACCTCGTCAGCGAGTACGTGCCGGGGCCGACCTGCACAACAGGGTCACCCGGAGCGGCGTCCCACGCGCGTGAGCCGCTGGACGGGCTGACGACCGTGGGTGAACCGGGGCTGTGGGGGCGGCGGGGGTGGATCTAGGGTGGAGGGATGAACCGGTTGCGGGGTGCCACCAGTCCTTATCTGTTGCAACATGCGGACAATCCGGTCGAATGGTTTCCGTGGGGGGACGAGGCGTTCGCCGAGGCCAGGCGGCGTGACGTGCCCGTTCTGTTGAGTGTCGGTTACGCCGCGTGTCACTGGTGTCATGTGATGGCGCACGAGAGTTTTGAGGACGCGGCGACGGCCCAGATCATGAACGACGGGTTCGTCAGCGTGAAGGTGGACCGCGAGGAGCGGCCCGATGTCGACGCCGTCTACATGGAGGCGGTGCAGGCGCTGACGGGGCAGGGCGGCTGGCCCATGACGGTCTTCATGACGCCGGACGGGCACCCGTTCTACTGCGGCACGTACTTCCCCAGGTCGCGGTTCCAGGGCCTGCTCAGGGCCGTCTCAGCGGCCTGGCGGGACCAGCGGGCGGAGCTCGTCGCGCAGGGCAGGCAGATCGTGGAGGCGCTCGACGGCCAAAGCGGCGGCCTCGGCGGGGCGGCGGCGCCCGACGAGGCGGCGCTCTCGCGCGCCGCCCAGGTGCTCGGCCGGGGCTTCGACGAGACGTACGCGGGCTTCGGGGGCGCGCCCAAGTTCCCGCCGTCGATGGTGCTGGAGTTCCTCATCAGGCGCGGCGACCCCGGCCGGATGGCAGCCCGCACCCTGGAGGCGATGGCGCGCGGCGGCATCTACGACCAGCTCGGCGGCGGCTTCGCCCGGTACAGCGTGGACGCGGCCTGGGTGGTCCCGCACTTCGAGAAGATGCTCTACGACAACGCGCTTCTGGCCCGCGTGTACGCGCACTGGTGGCGGAAGGACGGCACGCCGCTCGCCAGACGCGTCGCCCTGGAGACGTGCGACTGGATGCTCCGCGAACTCGGCACGGACGAGGGCGGCCTGGCCTCCGCCCTGGACGCCGACAGCGAGGGTGTCGAAGGCAAGTTCTACGTCTGGACGCCAGAGCAACTCGTCGAAGTCCTCGGAGAGGAGGACGGCGCGAGGGCGGCGCAGGCTTTCCGCGTCACCGAGACGGGCACGTTCGAGCACGGCGCGTCCACCCTCCAGCTCGAAGGTGACCTGCCGGAGGACCTCAGAGAGAAGCTGCTGGAGGCGAGGGCCACAAGGGTCCGTCCCGAGCGCGACGACAAGGTGGTCGCCGCATGGAACGGCCTCGCCATCGCCGCGTTGGCCGAGTGCGGCGCCCTGTTCGAGCGCCCCGACCTCATTGAGGCGGCCCGGCGCGTCGCTGATCTGCTCGACCGCCTGCACGTCGTGGACGGCCGTCTCCTGCGCACCTCCCGCGACGGCGTGGCCGGAAGCAACGCGGGAGTCCTGGAGGACTACGCCGACGTCGCCGAAGGGCTGCTCGCCCTGCACGCCGTCACCGGCGACCCCGAGTACGTGACGCGCGCGGGCGTGCTCCTCGACGTCGTCCTGGCGCGCTTCCCGGACGGCGAGGGCGGCTTCTACGACACCGCCGACGACGCCGAGGCGCTGTTCCGCCGCCCGAAGGACCCGACGGACAACGCGGTGCCGTCCGGCCAGTCGGCCGCCGCGGGCGCCCTGCTGTCCTACGCGGCCCTCACGGGCTCCACGAGGCACCGGGACGCCGCCCTCGCCGCGCTGACCCCCTCGGCCGCGCTCGCCGACCGGCACGCCAGGTTCGCGGGCTGGGGCCTCGCCGTCGCGGCCGCCGCCGTGCGCGGCCCCGTCGAGATCGCCATCGTCGGCGACCCCGAGGACCCCGCGACCCGCGCGCTGCGCCGCACCGCGCTGATGAGCACGTCACCCGGCGCCGTCGTGACGGTCGGGGAGCCCGGCGCGCCCCTGGACGGCCCGGTGCCGCTGCTCGGCGGCCGCGACCTCGTGGACGGCGCCCCCGCCGCCTACGTGTGCCGCGACTTCGCCTGCCGGATGCCCGTCACGACGCCCTCCGCGCTCGCCAAGGAACTCGCCGCGACGTGACCGTGTAAGGCACATCGGGAAAGGGACGTTGGCAGTAGGCCGCCGCGCGTTCTAGTGTCGGATGTCACCGTGTCGGGCGCGGGCCACCCGCGTACGGCACGGTGTCTGCGTCCACCCCTCGCAGGAGTCACAGCGTGCGCAAGCCAGGCAGTGTTCGTCCCTGGCCCGGAGTCCGGGCGCTTTTTACGTCCCGGTTTCGTCGGGAGCGCCCGGCCCCGAGCCGTCGGATGACGGTGCTCATAGCCGTGGCCGTCGCTACGACGCTCGCGGCGGATGTGGCGCTGCTGGTCGAGCGCGCCCAGCGGGACGCGCCGCCCACCGCCGCGCCCGAGCCGACCGCCGGACGCCTCGTGGCGGCCGCCAGGGAGGACGGCGCCCGTCAGGTCGCGCCGTTCGCCAAGGCGGTGCAGCCTCAGGTGATGGTCATAGCCAAGGGGCGCACCTCCCTGCCGCCCGAGCTTGTCGCGAAGGTGCGGAAGCTGAAGGGCGTCACCGGCGCGGAGGTCGTGGACGGGGCACGCGCGAAGCTCGCGGGCAAGGAGGTCGGCATCCTCGGGGTCGATCCCTCGGGATTCCGGAACTACACCCCCAAACTGACGGCGAAGCACGACGGCCTGTGGCGAAACGTCGCAGGAGGTGACGTAGCCGTCTCCTTCGTTCTCGGCAGCGACGGAGGGGTCGCCCTCGACAGCCGCGTCCCGGTGAGCGGCAAGACGGAGATAGACAGGGTCCGCGTAGGCGCGATCGCCACCACGGGCATCGCCGACATCGACGCGGTCGTCTCCAAGGAGACCGCGCGCAGGCTCGGCATGGTGGCCGACAACGTCCTGCTCGTAGGCGGCGCAGACAAGGACCGCGACCGGCTGACGAAGGCCGTCAGGGCGCTCGTGGGCAAGGGCGCGGGCACGGTCCGGGCCCTGAACCCCGGCTTCGACTTCACCGGCCAGGCCGCGGGCGGCGCCTACCTCAGCGCCCGCGAGATCCGGACGGCGATCGAGGCGGGCATGACGAAGATCGGCATGCCGTACGTGTGGGGCGGCGAGTCCGACGCCGAGGGCGGCTACGACTGCTCCGGGCTGCTCCAGTGGGCGTTCGCCCAGGCCGGGGTCAGGCTGCCGCGCGTAGCCGCCGACCAGGCCCGCACCGGCCCCGTCGTCCCGTTCGACAAGGCCCGCGTGGGCGACCTCCTCATCTGGGCCAACGACCCGACGGCGCCCGGCCGGATCTCCCACATCGCCCTCTACCTGGGCGGCGACAAGATGCTCGTGGCGCCCCGCACCGGCGATCACGTGAAGATCCAGAAGGTGTACTTCAAGGGCTTCCAGGGGGCCGTCCGCGTCAACCGCCACGCCGCCCGCCAGGTCGCCGGAGGCTGACGACTTCAGGGATCGGTGCGTCAAGCCGCGCGTAAGCGGGGTACCTGGTGGCTATGGGGTCATTGCGCTGTGTGGACGGGTCGTCGCTTGTCGTGTGCCCGGTGCCCGCCTTCGACCTCGGCGGACGCGCCTACGAGGTCGGTCTCGAACTGCGTAGGGAAGGCCGGTTCTTCGGCTCGGTAGGGCCCGGCTGCGCCTACTTCCTCGGCCGGGCGGCCGAGAGGCTGGTCGCCGACGAGCCCCCGACGGGCGAGCTGTTCGCCTTCCGGCGGGAGCGGCGCGGCGCCGTCGCGGGCCCGGAGTTCACCTGTGTGGTCCGCGACTCACCGGAGTGGGTGCCGGAGGGCGGCGCGTTCAGCAGGGGAGACTGGCGCGTGGTCAGGCGGGCCGTCGTGGAGGCGTGGGACGGCGCGGGCAGGGGGGTCCGCGCGGTCCTCACCTCCGCCCAGCTCGCCCGCTTTGTGGCTGATCTCCTGGACGAGGCGGGCCAGACCGGCCTCGAACCGATGCGACCCGGACGGGATCGTAAGAACCGGGAGACTTCGTGTCACGAGCGGAGATAATTGAGTACGGCCCGGGGCCGGGCGCTCCCGACGAAGTCGGGAGTTGAAAAGCGCCCGGCCTCCGGGCCAGAACGAACACGGCTGGTGATGGCCGAGTAAGGGGGCATCCGGGCGATGCGAGTCAGACGGAGCCTGAAGGCGCGGATCAAGGGAAGCCGGCCGTACGGCGCCGTACGCGACCTCGCTTACCGGCTGTACGAGGGCAGGGTGGAGAAGCACCTGCCCAAGGACAGGGTGCCCCGCCACGTCGGCGTGATCCTGGACGGGAACCGCCGCTGGGCCAGGGAGATGGGCCTCGCGGACGTCAACTCCGGGCACCGGGTCGGCGCCGACAAGATCTCGGACCTGCTGCGGTGGTCCACCGAGGCGGGGGTCGAGGTCGTCACGCTGTGGCTGCTTTCGACGGACAATCTGACCCGCCCGTCCAAGGAACTCGACCCCCTGTTGCGGATCATCGAGGAGACCGTCGAGGACCTCGTGGCCTGCGGCTGGCGCGTCCAGGCGGTCGGTGCCCTTGACCTGCTGCCCGATAAGACCGCTCGTGTCCTTAAAAATGCGGGGGAATCCACATCCAACCGCGGCGGACTGATTGTGAACGTCGCCGTTGGGTATGGAGGTAGACGTGAGATCGCTGATGCGGTCCGCTCCCTGCTCCTCGAGGGGGCGGCTCAGGGCACCAGCATCGAGGAGCTCGCGGAGCACCTCGATGCGGAGCACATCGCCGAGCATCTCTACACGCGCGGCCAGCCCGATCCGGATCTGGTCATCAGAACGTCGGGGGAGCAGCGGCTTTCGGGCTTCATGCTCTGGCAGAGCGCCCATTCGGAGTTCCACTTCTGCGAGGTCCACTGGCCGGACTTCCGCAAGGTCGACTTCCTGCGGGCGCTGCGCTCCTATGCCGCGCGGCACCGTCGCTTCGGCGGCTGAAAGCACCTCCCGCAGGTTTGACCCCTGTGTTCACATCCCCGTCACGCGCCTGTCATGCCGGGGATGTTCGCTTTCAGGAGCCGAGGTAGCAAACCCCCAGGTAAGGGCGCTTCCCCAGCGTCCGAAGGAGAGCGAGTGGGCACACCCTCCACGCGCCAGGCATCCGCACGGCGCACCTACGTCCTCGACACCAGCGTTCTCATCTCCGACCCGGCCGCGATAACGCGGTTCGCCGAGCACGAGGTCGTCCTCCCGATCGTGGTGATCACTGAGCTGGAGGCCAAGCGGGACCACCCGGAACTCGGGTACTTCGCCCGCCAGGCCCTGCGCTCGCTGGACGACCTGCGCGTCGAACACGGCCGGTTGGACGACGAGCTCCCGATAGGGGAGTTCGGCGGGACGCTGCGCGTGGAGCTCAACCACTCCGATCCGAGCGTCCTGCCGGACGGGTTCCGGTTGGGCGACAACGACACGAGGATCCTCTCGGTGGCCCGCTGGCTGGCCAAGGAGGGCAAGGACGTCGTCCTGGTCTCCAAGGACCTGCCGCTGCGCGTCAAGGCGTCGGCCGTCGGGCTGACGGCCGAGGAGTACCGGGCCGAGATGGTCGTGGAGACCGGCTGGACCGGGATCCGCGAGCTGGAGGCCGAGGCGGCCCAGGTCGAGGAGCTGTACGACACGCAGCGCCTGGAGCTGGAGGCCGCCCGTGAGCTGCCCGTGCACACCGGGCTGCGGCTGCTGTCGTCGCGCGGCTCGGCGCTCGGCCGGGTGCTGCCGGACAAGTCCGTCAGGCTGGTGCGCGGCGAGCGCGAGGCGTTCGGGCTGCGCGGCCGCTCCGCCGAGCAGCGGATCGCCCTGGACCTCCTGCTGGACGACGAGATCGGCATCGTCTCCCTGGGCGGCAGGGCGGGCACGGGCAAGTCCGCGCTGGCCCTGTGCGCGGGCCTGGAGGCCGTCCTGGAGCGCCGCCAGCACCGCAAGGTCGTCGTCTTCCGGCCGCTGTACGCGGTCGGCGGGCAGGAGCTCGGCTACCTGCCCGGCTCGGAGAACGAGAAGATGTCGCCGTGGGCGCAGGCCGTCTACGACACGCTCTCCGCGGTGACGACGCCCGAGGTGATCGAGGAGGTTTTGGACCGCGGCATGTTGGAGGTCCTGCCCCTCACGCACATCCGCGGCCGCTCGCTGCACGACTCGTTCGTGATCGTCGACGAGGCGCAGTCGCTGGAGCGCGGCGTCCTGCTCACCGTGCTCTCGCGGATCGGGCAGAACTCGCGGGTCGTGCTCACCCACGACGTCGCGCAGCGTGACAACCTCCGGGTCGGCAGGCACGACGGTGTCGCGGCCGTGGTCGAGCGGCTCAAGGGCCACCCGCTGTTCGCGCACGTGACCCTGAGCAGGTCGGAGCGCTCGCCGATCGCCGCGCTCGTCACCGATCTGCTCAACGACATGGGGGCGTAACGCCTGTTTTCTGATCACCGACCGCCCGTGCTCCGGTACGGGCGGTCATTCTTTGTTCCCCGTGGAGTGACTTATCTCTCGCATTCTGGTCAGGTGTGATGAGGATCACACAACTTCGCCGGGAAACCTGGAATCCCAGCTCCACCTGCCTTTGCGCGCCCTTTGCCGGTGGTCGCCGGACCGGTGACCGGTTCCGAACTCAACGTTTCACTTGCGGAGCACCCCCGCCCCTGCGGCAGGGTGTCCCCCGGAGCGCAAACGCGACAGCCACGACCGCCGCACGACCGCACGCCGGGGAAAGGAGCCCGAGGTGACGACGCAGACGCCCCCGACGGCCTGGGACCCGGCGGGACCAGAAAGCCCGCACCCCGACGTCAAGGTGGCGGGCACCCCGCTCACCGACCCCGACGGGGAGCCACTCGATCTCGGGGGGCACCGGGCCGGAGGCGGCCGGAGCAAACTCCTGTTCGCCGGGGGTGCGCTCGCCGCGCTCGTCGCGGTGGGGCTCGCGGTCGGCGTGATCGTCAACCTCGGCGACGCCGAGGGCTCGACCCAGGCCGCCGCGACCGTGGCGCCCGACGACAGGCCGGCGCCGGAGTCGACGCCGCTGTCGGCCGAGCAACAGCGCAAAGCGCTCCGCGACCGGGCCATCGCCGCCGCGTCGCGCGACAAGGTTCCTTCGCTCAGGACCAAGAGCGTCCCGACGCCGACGGCGGCGCCGGGCGAGGTCGAGGGCGGGCCGGGCCCCGCGGTGCCCCCGGGCACGGCGCAGGCCATCGCGAAGAAGATGCTCAAGAGCTACGGCTGGGAACCCGACACCCAGTTCGGCTGCCTGTACAACCTGTGGAACAAGGAATCCGGCTGGCGGACCACCGCCGGACGGCTCGACGGGCCCTACGGGATTCCCCAGGCCAACCCCGGCTCCAAGATGGCGTCGGCAGGCCCGGAATGGAAGACCGACGCGGCGACCCAGATCAAGTGGGGTCTCGGGTACGTCAAGGGGCGCTACGGCACCCCCTGCGGCGCCTGGTCGCACTTCCTCGCCAACCACTGGTACTAGGCGGCACGCCCGTGCCCTGACCGGCAGCGGGACGTTTCTCGGTACGAGGCCGTACCGTTCACAACCCCATAAGCGGCGGGCCCCAGTGAGGCACGGACGCCTCTCCCGCCGCGCCCGTCCCGGATGAGCGGACCCACGGTCCGCGTCCGCGCGCCCACGCGCGCTCCCCTTTCGGAGCCCGGTCCGTCGTGCCCCTGCGACGGCTCCGCCCGGGACGGCCTACGCCAGATGACGCGACCGGCGTCCGGCCGACGAAAGGAAACCCCCATGTCCGGACACACCTCCCCCCAGGCCCCCCGGCACGCTTATCGGGGAATCGTCCGCAAGATCGCGGTCGTTACGGCCTCCGGGGTGATTTTCGGACTTGTCGCGGGACTTCCCGCGCACGCGGCCTCCGCGCAGCGCGTGGTGACCGCGCAGGCCGTCGCCGCCGCACCGGGCGCGGCGAAGACGGCCCAGGCCACCGCCCAGAAGGGCAAGGGCAAGGGCAAGAAGCTCACCCGTAAGCAGCGCAACCAGGCCATCGCGAAGAAGCACGTGGCCAAGCGCAAGTGGTCCAAGAGCCAGTTCCGGTGCCTCGTGAAGCTCTGGAACAAGGAGAGCAACTGGAACCACCTCGCCTACAACCGGTCGTCGGGCGCGGGGGGCATCCCGCAGGCGCTCCCGGCGTCCAAGATGGCGTCGGCGGGCAAGGACTGGCGCACCAACCCCGAGACGCAGATCCGGTGGGGGCTCAAGTACATCAAGGCGCGCTATGGGACCCCGTGCGCCGCCTGGTCGCACGCGGGCGCGACCGGCTGGTACTGATCACCGGATCAACCCGGCGCTCCGGACAGGTCAACGTCGCCGTCCGGGCGTCACGGGCACGCCGAGGGTCGGTCAAGACGCTGTGCTGATCGGCCCCGGCCATGATCACCGGGCACGGTTCGCGGTCAGGAAACCGACGTGTCACCTCACACGTCGTGAGCGGGGCACGGGCACTCCCCGTGCTCCGCCACCGTCCCGAAGGAACCGTGCGTGAACGAACGCAGACACCCGCTCCTCTTCCGTCCCGTCCACCGGGGCGGCCGCTTTGTCGTCTGGACCGCCGCCGTCGCCACGACCGCGGCGCTCCTCGTCCCCGCCGCCACGTCGGCGGCCGAACACGACCCGCGGGCCGCCGAGAACGGCCCGGCCTCGCACGACCCGAAGCCCCGCAAGGGCGACCCCGGCTACGACGATCCCGCCTACGACCGTCCCGGTCACGACGACCCGGACCACGACGAGGCGAACCACGACCGTCCCGGCCACGACGGCCCCGCCTACGGCCAACCGCCTCTCTACGACGACTCCGGCCGACCCATCTACGAGGCCCACGGTCAGCCGCTCTACGACGCGGACGGCCGACCCGTTTACAACGCCTACGGTCAGCCGCTCTACGACGCTGACGGCCGACCCGTCTACAACGCTTACGGTCAGCCGCTCTATGACGCCGACGGTCGGCCCGTCTACAACGCTTACGGTCAGCCGCTCTATGACGCGGACGGCCGACCCGTCTACGACGCTGATGGCCGACCGCGCTACGGCAACCCGTCTTACGGCCAGCCCGGCTACGGCAACCCGTCCTATGGCCAGTCCGGCTACGACGCCTCCGCTTACGGCCCGCCCGGCTTCGGCGCGCCGGGCTCAGGCCGTCCCGGCCAGGACGCCTACGGCGAGTCAGGCCCGAGCCGTCCACGCGACGGTGCGACGGGCTCCGGCCGACCCGGCCACGCGGACAGCGACGCCTCCGCCTACGGCAAGCCCAAGAACACCGCCGCAGACGACGGCCCCGGCTACGCCGCCCCGGGCTACCCGGACACCGACGCGGACGCCCCCGAGGGCGCCTCCGTCCGGCCCGGTTCGGCCCCCGGCGGCAAGCCGGACCGCGGCGGCCCGGCCCACGCCGACTCCGGCCCCGCCCACGGCAAGCCCGGCTCCGGCCAGGGGAAGAGCGGCCCCGGACAAGGGAAGCCGCGCGACGGAGACGCCGCACCGGACTACGCATGGCTGGACGACGAGTCCGACCTGAGCGGCCGCACCCAGGGCAAGCCCAAGGCGGGTGCCGCGCCACACGGCAAGCAGGGCTCCGGCAAGAAGGGCAACGGCCGCCCCGGCAAGGACAAGCCCGGCTACGGCCGCCCGGGTTACGACGTGCCCAGCGCCGCCTTCCCCGCCGACGCCCCCTGGCTCACCTCGAACCAGGGCAAGTCCGCCCAGAACAAGCACAAAGGCAAAAAGCCCAACTCAGGCAAGAACGCCCACGGCAAACCCGGCTCCGCCAAGAAGCCCAACAAACCACGCAAACACCAGCCAAGCTACGGCGGCCTGAGCCACCTCACACCCACCGACACCACACCCGCCCACCCGACCCAGGACAAACCAACCAACACCAAGTCCACGCCAAGCCACGCCGACCCCGCCCACGCCGCCCCGCCCTTCGGCAAGCCAGCCGACGTGAAGGGCCACGCCGGTCCAGTCAAGGGCAGGCCGAGCAACGTGGGCTCCGCCTACGCCGCTCCGCCTTTCGGCAACCCGAGCGACGTGAAGAACTACGGGCCGCCCGTAAGCACGCCCCTCTACGCCAAGCCGAGCGAAGCCAAGGGCTACGACAAGCCCGCAGGCGCAACGAACTACGGCAAGCCGGGCAAGGTGAAGGGCCAGGCCAAGCCGGGCGGCGTGCAGGGCCATGCCGGGCCGGGCGAGGGTAGGCCGAGCCACGGTGGCTCCGCCTACGCCGCGCCGACCTACGGGCACACCGGCTCCGGTCCGGGCAAGGCCGTCCAGGGGAAGTCACACCCCGGTAAGGGGAAGGGCGGCGCGGCCGCCTTCGCGAAGCCCGCCCACGGCAAGCCGGGCGGCGTGCAGGGCCATGCCGGGCCGGTCAGGGACAAGCCGGGCCATGGCGGTTCCGGCTACGACGGTCCGGGCTACGGGTGGCCCCAGGGCGCGTCGGAGCACGACGGGTATGGGTGGTCCGGTTATGGCGGGTCGGACCACGGGCAGTACGGCGAGCCCGGATACGGGCAGTACAAGCCGGGAAAGCCCGGGGGCGTGAAGGCCGGGCACGGTAAGGCGATCCACGGGAAGGCGTTGAAGGGGAAGGGGCACAAGGGGCGGGGCCCGAGGGCCGGGTACGGGAAGGTCCGGAAGCCGAACCGGGTGCGGCACAACCGCCTGATCGGCTGGCGGATGGTCGACAGGTACAGCTGGGACAGGCAGCGCCAATGGCCCTGCCTCCGCGCCCTGTGGTCCCGCGAGAGCGGCTGGAACCACCGCGCCCACAGCACCACCGGCGCCCACGGCATCCCGCAGGCCCTCCCCGGCGCCAAGATGTCCTCCGCTGGCCGAGACTGGGCCGCCAACCCGAAAACCCAGATCAAGTGGGGCCTCCGCTACATCAAGGCCCGCCACGGCACCCCGTGCGCCGCCTGGTCCCACTTCAACACCCACCACTGGTACTGACCAACCGGCCCCGCGCGAGCCCACCCCTCGCGCGGGGCCCACCATCCCGCGCCATGGGATCGGCCACCCGACGGGCACCGCGCCGCGCGTGACACATCACCGGGCGCACGGCTGGCGCCCTAGTCCGATCCGGCGCCGAGCGCCAGAACGGCAACAGCCTCAGCGGCTGCCCGCAGTTCAGCGATAGGCGCGAGCCACCCCCCGTCCTCCCCATAACGAAACCAGGGCGCTCCACCACGGTCCGCGACGACGATCCGAACCGCCTGGTCGCGCCCGCCGGGCCGCCACACGCACAGGTAACCCCACGACGCGACCCGATGGATGCCGCACCCGGCCGCGAACGCCTCAAACAGCGCCCCCAACGCCCTCCCCGCCACCTCGTCCACCTCCCGCGGCCGACCAGGCAGCGGCCCCCCGGCAACCGCCGACCACGACAAATCCCACCCGTCGCCCCCTCCCGGCAAGCTCCCGCTCCGCTTACCCACAAAGAAGAAGGTCATGGTTTGAGGGTACGGAAGGGGTGGTGGGCGACTTCGAGGAACTTGCTTCAGGTTGCTCTCATGGCTTGGGAGATGAGGTCTCGGGCGGGGTTGCCGAGGACGGCGCTGGTCTGGTGGCGCTGGAACTTGCGGAGATAGACGGCGATCTCGCCTTCCTGGGTGATGGTCAGTTCGGCCGAAGGGGTTTCGAGGCGGACGGTGTGCTCGTCGAAGATCCAGAAGCCGACGGACGGCCAGGTTCTGCGTTCGCCGCCCGCGGGGACGACGCCGAGGCTCACCCGCTGGAGGGACATCACCGCGAGCAGCCGGTCGAGTTGGCCCGTCATGACGTCCGTGTTCCCGACGCGCGTCCTGAGGGCCTGCTCCTCCAGCACGAACAGGAACCGGCGATCGCCTGAATAGAGGACTTTCTGGCGTTCCATGCGGGCGGCAACGGCCTGGTCCAGGTCGTTGGGGAAGCCGCCTTGCTCGATGTTGCGGCCGATGATCGCGGCCGCGTACTCCGCGGTCTGGAGGAGGCCGGGGACGATGCCCGGTTCGTAGGCACGGAACACACGCGTCCGCTCGTACAGCGGCAGGAGTGCCTTCTGTTTGTGCCGCATACCTGTGCGCATCGTGCGCCGCAGTTCCAGGTACATGGAGTCGATCGAGCGGACCGTCGCGATGAGGTCGGCCGTCTGGTCTTCGGCGCCGCACGTCCGGCACCAGTCCCGGAGGTTCTCCTCGCTCGGCGTCTGGCCGCCGCCTTCGATCTTGGAGATCTTCGTGAAGTGCCAGCCGCACGCGTCGGCGAGCGCCCGGCCCGTCAGGCCGGCGTCCTTACGGATCTCGCGTAGCCGCACCCCGAGGGCGCGACGCGCGTTCTCAGCGGGCGTCGTCACTTCGGGACATATTCGCCGTGCGGTGTCGCCAGCGCCCAGACCGCGTCGAACGCGGACCTGCACAGCGCGACGACACCGGGGTCCTCACTGGCTTCCCGAGCGACGACCGCACCGACTCCGGAGAAGACGGCGAAGACGGCGACGCGGTCGTCGAACAGCCAGAAGTCGTTACCGGGGAGCGCGAGGGCCGAGGCGCGCGAGCGCGGCAGCCACCGCACCTCCTCGCCCGCCTCGACGATGGGGTCCGTACCGGCCCAGAGGTACCGCACGTAGTCGGTGACGGGCTCGGAGACGACCCGGGCCCGCCGGACCGACTTCCCCGCCGCCTTCGCGTCGGCGATGAGCCGCGTCCAGAAGCGGCGCTCCCCGGCCTCGGCCTCGTGGTCCCGGTACCCGAGTTCGAGGAAGCGGGTGAGCCGTTCGGCCTCGTCGGGCATGGCGTAGTGGTCCCGCATCTCCAGGTGGAGCGCCTCACGCTCGAACGCGGCGAGCAGCTCGTCCCGCTCCCGGCTGGTGATCGGCCTCACGTCACTCCCTCAGTACTGCCTTCATGGCCTCCCTGGTCACCTCCACCGCGTCCTCGTGCGTCGGGATGGCCAGGTGGTCGAGGGCTTCGGGGTCGGTGACCCTGGTGCCCTGGATGATCAGGTCTCCATTGTCGAGCACTCCGACGACGGGCGCGGTCCGGTGCGCGACGATGCCGCTCAGCCCGTCCTTGGCGAGGTGCGGAAGGAGACGGGCGTAGATGCGCACGACCGTCTCGCCGTCCGGGATGTCGAGTTCCGGTGGCATGTCCGCCCGGCCGACGACGTAGCCCTGGATCACGTAGCTGTTCCGGTCGGTGGCGTAGAGCGTCGGGGAATCGCCGTGGTCGCTTTCCTTGCCGAGAAACGTCAGGCGCATGTGTCCTCCCGGAACATGGCTTGCCGGGTATTGCCTACTTATGCTCCATCTTGCTTTGCGCCGCTCGCACGGTCAAGGCGATCCGGAACGCAAAAGGCCCGCCTCCGCAGGGGGGAAACGGGCCGGGTTGGAGTTAGGGGCGGCCGGTCATTCGGAGGACGTCTAGGGCTTCGTCTAGTTGGGGGAGGGTGAGGTGGCCGGAGGTTATGTGGCCTCGTTCTATGACGACTTCTCGGATGGTTTTGCGTTCGGTGAGGGCTTGTTTGGCGATGGTGGCGGCTTCTTCGTAGCCGAGGTAGCGGTTGAGGGGGGTGACGATGGAGGGGGAGCCTTCGGCGTATTCGCGTAGGCGGTCGATGTTGGGTTCTATGCCGACTACGCAGCGGTCGGCGAAGAGGCGGGAGACGTTTGTCAGCAGGGAGATGGACTCCAGGAGGTTGCGGGCCAGCATCGGGAGCTGGACGTTCAGTTCGAAGGAGCCGGAGGCGCCGCCGAAGGCGATCGCCGCGTCGTTGCCGACGACCTGCGCCGCGACCATCGCGACGGCCTCCGGGATCACCGGGTTCACCTTGCCCGGCATGATGGACGACCCCGGCTGGAGGTCGGGGAGGCGGATCTCGGCGAGGCCGGCGCGCGGCCCCGAGCCCATCCACCGCAGATCGTTGGCGATCTTGGTGAGGCTGACCGCGACCGTCCGCAGCGCCCCGCTCGTCTCGACCACGCCGTCCTGCGCGCTCTGCGCCTCGAAGTGGTTGCGCGCCTCGCGGAGCGGGAGCCCGGTCCGCTCGACGAGCAGCGCGACGACCCGCGGCGCGAACCCGGCGGGCGCGTTGACGCCCGTCCCGACGGCGGTGCCGCCCAGCGCGAGCTCGCCGAGCCGCGGCAGTGCGGCTTCGAGACGTTCGATCCCGTACCGGACCTGTGCGGCGTACCCCCCGAACTCCTGCCCGAGCGTGACGGGCGTGGCGTCCATGAGGTGGGTGCGGCCGGACTTCACGAGGTCGGCGAACTCGTCGGCCTTGGCCTCCAGCGCGGCCGCCAGATGGCCCAGCGCGGGCACCAGATCCGTCACGACGGCCTCGGTGGCGGCCAGGTGGAGGGAGGACGGGAAGACGTCGTTCGACGACTGGGAGGCGTTCACGTCGTCGTTCGGGTGGACGGGCCGGCCGAGCCGCTCCTGCGCGAGCGTCGCGACGACCTCGTTCGTGTTCATGTTGGACGAGGT
The DNA here is from genome assembly GCF_020991275.1 of Actinocorallia sp. API 0066. Lineage (GTDB taxonomy): Bacteria > Actinomycetota > Actinomycetes > Streptosporangiales > Streptosporangiaceae > Actinocorallia. The sequence continues at coordinate 352,092 of NZ_JAJLQY010000001.1, forward strand.
GCCCGAGCCCGTCTGGAACACGTCGACGGGGAACTCGGCGTCCCAGCGGCCCTCGGCGACCTCGTCGGCGGCGGCCGCGACGGCCTCGGCGACGTCCGTGGGCAGCACGCCCAGTTCCGCGTTCGCGGTGGCGGCGGCCGCCTTGATCAGCGCGAGCGCGCGGATGTGCGCGCGCGAGAGGCGCTGCCCGGAGATGGGGAAGTTCGCCACGGCCCGCTGTGTCTGTGCCCGCCACTTGGCTTCGGCGGGTACGAGGACCTCGCCCATGGAGTCGTGCTCTGTCCGGAAGTCGCCCATGGTGACTTGGACACCGGGGGCCGCCGGGTTATTCCGTCTCCCCGGGCGGCGTGCTATTCGCGGTCGATGTCGCGGAACGTCCGCTCGCCGGGCTCGGCCGCCTGGGCCTTGCCGTTGACGGTCACCTTGCAGATGGTGCCGTCGCTGACGGTGACGTCCATGGGCACCTTGTTGGAGCGGAAGAACTGCCCGTCCTGCACGGTGGTGTTCTGCACGTCAGCGGCCGCGCCGCCTACGCCGCCGCTCATGATGGTGAGGTGGCAGGCGCCGCCCTCCGCCTTGACGACGAGGACGTCGGGTGTCGCGCTCACGTTGGTGGAGGTGCCCGCGCTGGTGGTGCCGCCGGTCGGCTTCTCCTCGTCGCCGCCGGACAGCGCGAGCACGAGCGCGACGGCGATGAGGAGGGCGGCGAGGACGACGCCGGCCACGAGCAGCGGCCGGAGCCGTGGCCCGCTCTGTTTGGCCCGGTGCGCGCCGCTGCGGCGGCTGGGCATTCCCGCGGACGACAACACGCTCACCATGCTCTCTGCGGTGGACTGTGCCGCGACGGCGCTGCGCTTGGGCGTCGCGGCGCGGTCGAGCCGCTCGGCGAGCCGCGCGTGCGTGAGGCGGCGGCGCGGGTTGCGCTGGAGCAGCCCGCTGATGATGGGGCCGAGTTCGCCGGAGCGCTGCGCCGGGTGCGGGTCCTCGGTGAGGACCGCGGACAGCGTCGCCATCACGGTCTCGTGGTCGAACGGGGGTCGGCCTTCGACGGCGCAGTACAGGGTCGCGCCGAGCGACCACAGGTCGGACTCTGGGGTGGCTTTCTCCCCGCGCGCCACCTCGGGTGCGACGTAGGCGGGCGAGCCTACGAACGTCCCCACCTTGGTGATGGTGGAGGAGCCGTTGGTGATGGCGAGGCCGAAGTCGGTGAGGACGACGCGGCCGGGCGCGAGCAGCACGTTGGACGGCTTGATGTCGCGGTGCAGCACCCCGGCGGCGTGCGCCTCGGCCAGCGCGGCGACGAGCTGGCGGCCGATCGCGGCGGCTTCTTCGGGCCGTAGCGGGCCGTGGTCCTTGATGTGCTGTTCGAGGGTGGGGGCTTCGATGAGCTCCATGACGATCCAGGGCCGGGCGTGCTCCTGGACGACGTCGTACACCTCGATGATGGACTTGTGCCGGACCCGGGCGGGCGCCCTGGCCTCGCGCAGGGTCCGGCGGTAGAACACAACACGGTCGGCGTCGTCGAGCTCCGCCGGGAAACGGATCTCCTTGATGGCGACGTCGCGCTCGAGGAGCTCGTCGTGGGCGCGCCACACCGTGCCCATCGCCCCGTGTCCGAGAGCCTGGAGCAGGCGGTAACGCTTCGCCAGTACGAAGTGTTCCGTCTGAGTCATGCCGGACAACATACAGGAGTGCCCGGCTTGTCAGACACCGTATGCAATGTCCAGGTAGATAAGCGATCGTTCAGTTTTTCCGGGCCTCGGACACGTGCCGAAAAAGCGAGTCAGCGGCGTCCGATGGTGAGCACGGGACCGGTGGTGTCGGCGAAGAAGTCCTCGCCCTTGTCGTCCACGACGACGAACGCGGGGAAGTCCTCGACCTCGATCTTCCAGACCGCCTCCATGCCCAGTTCGGGGTACTCCAGCACCTCGACCTTGCGGATGCAGTCCTGCGCGAGCCGGGCCGCCGGGCCGCCGATCGAGCCGAGGTAGAAGCCGCCGTGCGCCTTGCACGCGTTGGTGACCTGCTGGGAGCGGTTGCCCTTGGCGAGCATGACGAGCGATCCGCCCGCCGCCTGGAACTCCTCGACGTAGGAGTCCATCCGGCCCGCCGTCGTCGGGCCGAACGAGCCGGACGCGTAGCCTTCGGGCGTCTTGGCGGGGCCCGCGTAGTAGACGGCGTGGTCCTTCAGGTACTGCGGCATGCCCTCGCCCGCGTCGAGCCGCTCCTTGATCTTGGCGTGCGCGATGTCCCGCGCGACGACGAGCGGCCCGCTGAGCGACAGCCGGGTCTTGACGGGGTAGCGGGACAGCTCGGCCCTGATCTCGGCCATGGGACGGTTCAGGTCGATCTTGACGACCTCGTCGTCGAGGTGCTCGTCGGTGGTGTCGGGCAGGAAGCGGGCCGGGTCGGTCTCCAGCTTCTCCAGGAAGACGCCCTCGGCGGTGATCTTCGCGACGGCCTGGCGGTCGGCCGAGCAGGACACCGCGATGGCGACGGGACAGGAGGCGCCGTGCCGGGGCAGCCGGATGACGCGCACGTCGTGGCAGAAGTACTTGCCTCCGAACTGGGCGCCGATCCCCAACTGCTGGGTCAGCTCGAAGACCTGCTGCTCCATCTCCAGGTCGCGGAAGCCGTGCCCGGCGGGGGAGCCCTGCGTCGGGATGTGGTCGAGGTAGTGGGCGCTGGCGTACTTGGCCGTCTTCAACGCGAACTCGGCCGACGTGCCGCCCACGACGATCGCAAGGTGGTACGGCGGACAGGCGGCCGTGCCAAGGCTGCGGATCTTCTCCTCGAGGAACGTCATCATCCGCTTGGGGTTCAGGACGGCTTTCGTCTCCTGGTAGAGGAACGACTTGTTGGCGCTGCCGCCGCCCTTGGCCATGAAGAGGAACTTGTACTCGTCGCCGGGCTCCGCGTACATCTCGATCTGCGCGGGCAGGTTCGAGCCCGTGTTCTTCTCCTCCCACATCGTCAGCGGGGCGAGCTGGGAGTAGCGCAGGTTGAGCCGCGTGTACGCGTCGTAGACGCCGTGCGAAAGGTGGCGGCCGTCCTCGCCGTCGGTGAGGACGTGCTGGCCGCGCTTCGCCACGACGATCGCGGTGCCGGTGTCCTGGCACATCGGGAGGACGCCGCCGGAGGCGATGCCCGCGTTCTTCAGCAGGTCGAGGGCGACAAAACGGTCGTTCGGCGACGCCTCGGGGTCGTCCAGGATCTTGCGGAGCTGGGCGAGGTGGGCGGGGCGCAGCAGGTGCTGGATGTCGCGGATGGCGGTCTCGGCGAGCAGCCGCAGCGCCTCGGGCTCGACCTGGAGGAAGGTGCGTCCGGCGGCCTCGATCGTGGACACGCCCTCGGTGGTCAGGAGCCGGTACTCCGTCTCGGTGTCCTTCCCCAGCGGAAGCAGTTCGGTGTGGACGAACTCGGCCATCTCATCCCTCGCACATCTCGTTCGGCAGGCGGTCTTAGGGTAAGGGGTCGCCCCGACGGGATCGCCCCGCAGGTCACGCCCACCGCGACCAGGAGGCAGCCCGCCGCCTCGGCGGCCGTGGGCAGGCCCCGGCCGAGAAGTGCGGTGGTCACGGCCGCCGAGACGGGGATGAGCCCGCCGAAGAGCGCCGCCCGGTCGGCGCTGATCCGGCCCAGGGCGTCGTACCAGGCGAGGAACGCCACAACGGTGATCACCAGGCCGATGTAGGCCAGCGCTGCCCCCTCGGCGGCCGTCGGCGGCCGGAAGGACTCCCCGGCGACGAGCGCGGCGACCGCCAGCAGCGGGACGGCGAGCGTCACCGCGTACGCCGAGAGCCGGACCGCGCCCATGCGGGGCAGCAGGGGGACGGCCAGGAGCGAGAACATGACCTCTCCGGCGAGCGCGCCCAGCGCCCACGCGAGGCCGCGCAGGTCGCCGCCGCCCAGGCCGCCCGCCAGGGCCGCGCCCGCGCTGACGACGAGAGCGGCCACCACGATCTTGCGGGACGGCCTACGACCCTGCAGGAGCGGCCCCGCTATCGAGATCACCACGGGGGCGCAGCCGACGACGGCACCGACCGTCGCGGGGGAGGTCGTCCGGACGGCTTCGAGGAGGCAGTAGTTGAAGCCTGCCAGGCCCGTCGCGGCGAGGCACAGGAGAAGGAGCCATTCCCGGGCCCCCTTGGGTGGCGCCCCCTGGAAGCGGCGTACCAGTGGCAGGAGGACGGCGGCCGCTATCCCGTAGCGGAGCACTTGGCCCGTCAACACCGGATAGGCGGTGAGGAGGGCTGACACCCCGGCCATCGTCCCCACCAGCGTCATTCCGCCTGCGGCCTCGGCGTTTCCCCGCCACGTGTCTCCCATGAGAGGCGACGCTATGGCCGGAATGGCTCAGGATTGAGTGCCAATTGAGTGGTGGAAATCTGGACCATTGGCCGGGCGCCACGCAAGGATGCCCGGATGGCGGATCTGCATGTGGCGCTCGACCGGAGCGCCGGACGGCTCGGGGTGCAGCTCGCGGCGGGGCTGCGCGCCGCCGTCCGGGAGGGGCGGCTGCCCGGCGGGACCCGGCTGCCCTCCACCCGGAGCCTCGCGGACGACCTCGCCGTCTCAAGAGGCGTCGTGGTGGCCGCGTATGAGCAGCTCGTAGCCGAAGGGTTCCTTATCGCCCGCACAGGTGACGGCACCCGCGTCGCCGAAGGAGGCGGGCACGCGGAGCCGGGCGAAGCCGGACGCGAGAGGCAGCCCGAGCCGGAGTTCGACCTCCGTCCCGGCGTGCCCGACCTGTCGGCGTTCCCCCGCGCGCGCTGGGCGGCCGCCTACAAGCGCGCGCTGGAGACGATGGCGCACTCAGACTTCGCCTACCCCGACCCGGCCGGGGTGCCCGTCCTGCGCGCGGAACTCGCGGGCTACCTGCGCCGCGTCCGGGCCGCCGACGTGACGCCCGACCGGATCGTGGTGACCGGCGGCGTCGCGCACGGACTGTCGGTCGTCGTCCGGCACGTGCGGGCGCCGCTGGCCGTCGAGGACCCCACCTCGGACCGTCAGATCCCGCTGCTGGCCGGGACGGGCGTGCCGATCGTCCGGGTGCCCGTGGACGGCGAGGGGATCGACGTGGCGGCGCTGGCGGCGTCCGGGGCCCGCTCGGTGCTGCTGACGCCCGCGCACCAGTTCCCGACCGGCGGGGTGCTCTCCCCGGCCCGGCGGGCGGCGCTCGTCGCCTGGGCGCGGCGCACCGGCGGCACCCTCATCGAGGACGACTACGACGCCGAGTTCCGCTACGACCGCGACCCCGTCGGCTGCGTCCAGGGCCTCGTGCCCGACCTGACGGTGCTGCTCGGCTCGGTCAGCAAGGCGCTCGCGCCCGGGATGCGGCTCGGCTGGCTCGTCGCGCCCGCGCCGCTGGCCGCCGCCGTCGCCGCCCACCGCGCGCTGACGGACCTCGGCGGCCCCGTCGTCGAGCAGCACGCCCTGGCGCACTTCCTGGCCTCCGGCGCGCACGACCGGCAGCTCCGCCGGATGCGCCGGATCTACCGGGCCCGCCGAGACGCCCTCGTCACCGCCCTGGCCGCCCACCTCCCGCACGCCCAGGTCGGCGGCGTAAGCGCGGGCCTCCACCTCTACGTCCGCATCACGGACCTCCCCGACGACGCCGTAGCCCGCGCCGCCCGCCACGGCGTCGCCGTCCTCTGCCAGGGCCCCGGCCTCACCCTCGGCTACGGCGCCCTCCCCGAACGCCACATCCCCACCGCCGTCGCCCGCCTGGCCCAAGCCCTCACCTGACGCGCGCGCACGGCCGGGGGGGGCCGTGCGCGCGGGAGGGGGCGGGTTAGGCGGGGGTGGGGTCTGGGGTGGTGGGGGTTTTGGGCTTGGGGGAGAAGGAGGGGGCGAGGAGGACGATGAGGAGGATGAGGGCGGCGGGGATGGTGAAGGCGAGGCGGAGGTTGCTGGTGCCGTCGGCGGGGGCGAAGGCGCCGATGATGGCGGCGCCCAGGACAAAGCCGACGTAGTTGAAGAGGTTGACGCGGGAGACGGCGATGCCCAGGCCCGTGCCGTCGACCTTGTCGGCGGCCGAGAAGGAGATGGGCGCGACGACGCAGAGCCCGAGCCCCATCACGGTGACGGCGGCGATCGCGGCGAGCGCGTTGGGCGCCGCGATGACCCCGGCCATGCCCAGGAACCCGACGACGGCCCCGGCCCGCACGACGGCGACCGGCCCGAACCGGCGCACCCCGAAGTCAGCGATGCTCCGGCTCAGCACCATCGCCACCTGGTAGGCGACGTAGGCGAGCGGCGCGATCGTCCCGGAAGCGGAGAGTTCGTCTTCGAGGTACTTGGCGCTGTAGTTGGAGATGGCCGCGTCGGCGATGTAGAAGGAGCCCATCGCGATGCCGACGAGGAGGATCGGCCTCCAGGGCACCTGACCGGCTGCCGCCTTGATCTGCGCGGCGGAAGGCCCGCCCGCCTCCTCCTCGCGCTTGTAGAGGCGCGGCCCGATGACGAGCGCGAGCACGATCCCGATCGCGGCCGGGACGACGAATCCGGCGAACAGCGACAGGTCCTGGCTGTTGGCGAGCGACGCCCACAGCCCGCCCGCGATCCCGGCGACGCTCCACACCGCGTAGAAGCCGGAGATGACGCTGCGTCCCTCGTGCCGTTCGACGGCGACGGCCTGCGCGTTCATGGACGCGTCCACGGCCCCGACGAACAGGCCGAACAGCCCGACCGCGACGTACAGCGGCAGCAGTTCGCCGCCGGTCAGCCCGACCGAGACCGCGCTCAGGCAGACCGCCGGCTGGGCGACGCGCAGCACGGCGGCGCTGCCGAACCGGGCGAAGAGCGGCCCGCACACGGCGCTGCCGATCCCGGCGATGACGGGGACGAGGAGGAGCACGAGCGCGAGGTCCGCGTCGCTGAGGTCGTGCGCGTCCTGGATGCGGGGAACCCGCGTGACGAGCGAGGCGAAGCACAGTCCTTGGATGCCGAACGCGCCGAATGTGGCGAGCCGGGCCTGGCGGTCCCGCATGAACGCCCCCAAAAGTGAGAGAAGTTCACGAAAGGCTAGGACCGGCGCGAATACCGGTCAAGGGATTCGATCCCGTGAAGTTCTGGCTATCTACCCGTCATCTGACGAGTCCGGATCAACGGTGACGGTACGCCGTCCGTCCGGCAGCCGCACCCACAACCGCTCCCCGTCAGCCAGCCCTTCCGCCTCCCGGACGACGCTCCCGTCCGTCCGTTGCACGATCGCGTACCCGCGCGCGAGGGTGGCCGCCGGAGACAGCGCCGTCAGACGGGCCCGTGTGTGCGTCAGCCTGTCCTCGGCCCTGTCGATCGCCACCGCGAGCGCCCTGCGCGCGCGCTCACGCGCGGCGAGCACCTGCTCGTGCTTGCGTTCCACCTCGCGCACCGGGTCGGCCAGCGCGGGGCGCGAGCGCAGCGACCGCAGCCACGTCAGCTCCCGCTCGATCCGCCCGGTCACCGAGCGCCGCCCCCGGTCGCGTAGCTGCCGGACCGTCGCGAGCTGCTCCCTGACGTCCGGCACGACCCGTTTGGCGGCGTCCGTCGGCGTCGAGGCCCGCAGGTCGGCCACGAGGTCCAGGAGCGGCGTGTCCTGCTCGTGCCCGATCGCCGAGACGACGGGCGTGCGCGCCCCCGCGACGGCCCGCACCAGCGTCTCGTCGGAGAACGGGAGCAGGTCCTCCAGGGAGCCGCCGCCCCGGGTGATGATGATCACCTCGACCGAGGGGTCGCCGTCCAGCTTGCGCAGCGCCTCGACGACCTCGCCCACCGCGTTCGACCCCTGCACCGCGACCGTCTCGACCCGGAACGCGACGGCTGGCCAGCGCCGCCGCGCGTTCTCCAGGACGTCCCGCTCGGCCGCCGAGTCCCGCCCGCAGACGAGCCCGACCGTGCCGGGCAGGAACGGCAGCGGCCGCTTGCGCTCGGCCCGGAACAGCCCTTCTGCGGCCAGCGTCCGTTTGAGCTGCTCCAGCCGGGCCAGCAACTCCCCGACGCCGACCGGCCGCACCTCGATCGCGGTCAGCGAGAACGACCCGCGGTTGACGTAGAAGTCCGGTTTGGCATGGATGACGACCCGGGCCCCGTCCACCACCGCCGGGTTGTCGAACACCCCGCGCGCCCCCACGACCCGCACGGAGATGTTCGCGGCGGGGTCGCGCAGCGTCAGGTAGACCGTGCCGCCGCGCCGGTTCAGCTCGGTGATCTGGCCCTCCACCCAGACGCGGCCGAGCCTGCCGATCCACCCGCCGACGAGGTTGAGCACCGTCCGGACGGGGACGGGGTGGTCCGCCGAGGTCTCCAGAGCCATACCGGGAGCCTAGAGGGCGGAAGCCCGTAGGCTTGCCGCATGGCGCAGGAGGAGACGCTCTCGTACGAGAAGGCACGTGACGAGCTCGCGGAGGTGGTGAAGCGCCTGGAGACCGGCGGGCTCACGCTGGAGGAGTCCCTGGCGCTGTGGGAGCGGGGCGAGAAGCTCGCCGCCGTCTGCGAGGAGTGGCTGGAGGGCGCGCGCGCCCGGCTGGCCGCCGCGATGGCCCCCGAGCCGGACGGTGACGCGCCCTTCTGACCGCCGCCTTACTTCTCGCCGCCTACGGGCTGTTCCTTGAGCGAGCCCGCGAGCACCGCGAGCTCGTCGTAGGAGGCGGTGCCGGTGACGACGACGGTGCTGCCCGGAAGGCGCAGGACGAGCGAGTTCTGCTTCTTGTCCCGCTGGTGGTACTCCGACCACTCGGCGCCGTTGACCGTCCGCTGGCCCGCCGCCTGGCCCGGCGCGGACTGGAGCACGTTGGTCATCCTGCGCACGAAGCCGTCCGGCCCGTCGGGGGACTCGTCGCTCTGCACGAGCGCGGCGTGCGCCCCGGCCGGGGTGGCGAAGCCCAGGTGCCAGGTGCGGCCGTCGCCCTTGCCGTCGAGGCCGGTGACGCGGCTCGTGGTGGCGTGCCAGCCGTCGGGCAGTTCCTCGGGCACGAACGTCGCGAAGGGCGCGGCGCGCGCGAAGCCCTTGGCGTCGTAGGTGTACTCGACGGTCTTGGGCACCGCGTTCTCGGGGCTGCCGGGCGTCAGCAGGAACGCCACGAGCGCGAACGCGAAGCAGGCGCCGATCGCGATGGCGAACTGGCCGGGCCCCGACAGGTAGCGCTTGAGGAAGCCGTCGGAGACGACCCGCGTCTCCGTCTTGGCCGGGGCGCTCACTGGTCGGCCTTGATCGTGCCGAGGATGCGGATGATGCTCGCGGACAGCCTGTCGGCCCGCTCCCTGTCGTCGCCCAGGGAGACCTCGGAGACGGCGCCCAGCATCGCGCCCGTGAGCACGATCACCAAAGGCTCGTTGAAACTCTCGCTCTCGCCCTGGAACAGCGCGGCGTTGCGGCGCGCCCACTTGCGCAGCCGGTCGCGCATGATCCGGTCGAAGCCGGGCGGGCCGTCGCCGGAGATGAACAGCCGGGACAGCTCGCGCTCCTCCACCGAGCCGCGCAGGTAGGCCGCCGCGCCCGCGAGGAACAGTTTCTGGGGGTCGCGCTCGCCCTCGTCGCGGACCTTGTAGATGGCCTCGCGGGTGCGGTCCTGCTGGCGTGCCTGGAACTCCTCGAACAGCGTGAGATAGAGGTCGGCCTTGCCGTTGAAGTGGTGGTACAGGCTGCCGACGCTGGCCCCGGCCTTGGCCACGATGTCGGTGACGGCGGCCTGTGCGAAGCCCTCCTGGGCGAACACCTCGCGGGCGGCCCTGAGGAGGGCGCCCCGTGTGGCCTGGCCCCGCTCGGAGACCCTGGCGGAGGTCTCCTCGATGTCGCTGCTCATGGGGACTGAGATTACGCCACCGTGCGGCAGGTCGGTTCTCGGCCCGCTTCCCTGGTCTGGTCCAATTTGTGGGAAGGGCTCGCGAAATCAGAGAATCACGGAGAACCCGTCTTCGACCGAAGGGTCCGCAATGTCTGAAACCTCACCTTTGGCCGCGGCGCCGGAGGCTCCCGACCGCAACCTCGCCCTTGAGCTCGTCAGGGTCACCGAGGCGGCGGCCCTCGCCGCCGCCCGCTGGGTGGGCAGGGGCGACAAGCTGGGCGCCGACGGTGCCGCGGTCAACGCCATGCGCCAGCTGATCAACACGGTGTCCATGCAGGGCGTCGTGGTGATCGGCGAAGGGGAGAAGGACAACGCCCCGATGCTCTACAACGGCGAAGAGGTCGGTGACGGGACCGGCGCCGAGTGCGACGTCGCGGTCGACCCCATCGACGGCACCACACTGAACGCGCTCGGCATGCCCAACGCGATCGCCGTCCTCGCCGTCGCGCCCCGGCACTCCATGTACGACCCCTCCGCCGTCTTCTACATGGAGAAGCTCGTGACCGGCGCGGAGGCCGCCGACGTCGTGGACATCGAGCGTCCCGTCGGCGACAACATCCGCGCCATCGCCCGCGCCAAGGGCTCCGCGCCCGAGGACGTCACCGTGGTGATCCTCGACCGGCCCCGGCACGAGGCGATCGTCAAGGAGATCCGCGAGGCCGGCGCCCGCATCAAGTTCATCAGGGACGGCGACGTCGCGGGCGCGATCATGGCGGCCCGCGCCGGCACCGGCGTCGACCTCCTGCTCGGCATCGGCGGCACCCCCGAGGGCATCATCGCCGCCTGCGCCATGAAGTGCCTCGGCGGCGTCATCCAGGCCCGCCTGTGGCCCCAGGACGACGCCGAGCGCCAGAAGGCGATCGACGCGGGGCACGACCTCGGCCGGGTCCTCACCACCGACGACCTCGTCCGCTCCGACGACGTGTTCTTCGCCGCCACCGGCATCACCGACGGCGAACTCGTCAAGGGCGTCCGGTACGTCAAGGGCGTCGCGACCACGCACTCGCTGGTGATGCGCGGCCGCAGCGGCACCGTCCGGCGGGTCGACGGCGAGCACCGGCTGGGCAAGCTGCGCGCCTACTCCGCGATCAACTTCGACGCCCCCGCCTGAGCAGCGAGCGGCGCGGCGGCTTGGGCCTGCGCGGCCTGATCACCTCGACCGTGCCGAGCAGCAGGGTCCCGGTCAGCTCGACGACCGGGGCCTCGCCCTGCGACGGCCACACCGGCTCGCCCTGCTTGACGGCGCCCGCCATGCTCCGTCCGGTGAAGCGGACCTCCACCTCGCCCGGCACGTGCAGCCTGATCCGCCCGCACAGGGTGCTGAGATCCAGGACGACGTGCCTATGCCGCAGGATCGCCTCGTGCAGGTTCAGGTCGATCTTGCCGAAGACCGCCGACACCGGGAGCCGTCCGGGCACCACCCAGCGGCCCTCCTGGCGCTGGGAGCCGAACATCGCGACGACGTGCTTCGCGTCCACCTGGAACGGCTGCTGCTCGGCGGGCAGGAGGTCGCGTGTGACGCCCGTCAGCTCGCCGAGGGTGCGCGCGCCGAAGACGGCGGCGAGCCGCTCGGCGTGCTCCTCGGCCGTCAGCCTGCCGTCGGCGTAGGCGGCCTGGAGCAGCTCGGCCACCCGGTCGCGGTCGGCGTCGGAGGCGCGCAGGTCGCGCGCCGGAACGGTCCCGTCGGAGTCCACGCTCCCGACCCTAAAGGACGAGCCCCGCCCTGGAACCTCTTCGGCTCGGGGCGGGGCTCGCGGAGACGCCGGACGTCAGGGCTGGGTGGCCAGCTTGGCCAGGCGGTTGTCGTACATGCGGACGATCTCGGGACGGGCCAGGGTGGCCGCCTCGTAGTCGCGCAGGACCGTCACCTCGGCGGCCGTCAGCTTGCGCAGCCGGGCGCGCAGCGAGGCGTGCGAGAGCTCGTCGTAGTTGGGGACGGGAAGGTCGGCCGGCACGACCACGGCGATGAGCTCGACGTCCGGCTCGACGTCGGGCACACCGGGGTCGCCCGGCTCGGGCACCGAGTCCAGCACGGCGGTCTCGGCGGCGGGTCCCGCGTCGACGCCCGGCACGGGTTCGAGCTCCTCCTGGAGGGCCGGGGCGGGCTGGGCGGGCACGGAAGGGGCGGGGTCGGCGGGCTCGTCGGCGGCCTTGGGCTTGCCGAGGGAGATCTCCGCCGGGGGCTCGGCCACGGGGGTGGGGGCGGGCGGCTGCGCGGGCTTGGGGACGACCTTCTCCAGGACGCGTCCGACCCTGGTGCCCTCAAGCCTGGTGGTCAGCTTCTCGGCGTCCGCGAACAACCTGTCCAGAACCGGACCGAAGTCACGGTCGCGAACACTCCGGACGTCCTTGGTGACCCTGTCGGTGAGCAGCAGGGCGCGGCCGACACCGAACATGGCGAGCCGCGCCGCGTGGATCGGCAGATCCCTGACCTGCTCGTTCAGGGTCTCCTGTACCTGCTTGCCGACTTCTCGCGGGGTACGCGACATCTTGATCTGCTCCCTGCTCGTCCGAGAACACGCCGTATATGGCACTACGGGGGAAGTGTTCTTTCTAACTGTGCCGTAATCGTGGGTTTCCGGTCACCCCCTGTAAACGGAAATATGGCCGGGCGGTGCGTGCATTGGGTCACATGCCCGCGCGGCTATCGGTGCCGGGGTCGCGGAACGTAAAGTGTGGGCATGACCGCTACCAGCACGCGTGAGACGAGCACGGCCAAGAAGGGGAAGGTCCTGCTGGCCAAGCCCCGCGGATACTGCGCCGGCGTTGACCGCGCGGTGCAGACGGTGGAGAAGGCGATCGAGCTGTACGGCGCACCCGTGTACGTGCGCAAGCAGATCGTCCATAACAAGCACGTCGTGAAGACGCTCGAAGGGCTCGGCGCGATCTTCGTCGACGAGACCGACGACGTGCCCGAGGGCGCCATCGTCATCTTCTCGGCGCACGGCGTCGCCCCCGTCGTCCACGACAAGGCCGCCGAACGCAACCTCAAGACCATCGACGCGACCTGCCCGCTGGTCACCAAGGTGCACCGGGAGGCCGTCCGGTTCGCCAAGGACGACTACGACATCCTGCTCATCGGGCACCAGGGCCACCCCGAGGTGATCGGCACCTCCGGCGAGGCGCCCGCCCACGTCCAGCTCGTCGACGGCCCCGAGGACGTCGCGAATGTGACGGTCCGTGACCCCGACAAGATCGTCTGGCTGTCCCAGACGACCCTTTCGGTCGACGAGACCAACGAGACGGTGGACGCGCTCCGTGAGCGGTTCCCCTCCCTGCAGAGCCCGCCTTCCGACGACATCTGCTACGCCACCCAGAACCGGCAGACCGCCATCCGGGAGATCGCCGCCCAGGCCGACCTGGTGATCGTCGTCGGCTCCCGCAACTCCTCCAACTCCAAGCGGCTCGTCGAGGTCGCCAAGGACTACGGGGCCAAGGACGCCCACCTGGTCGACTACGCCGAGGAGATCGACGCGGCCTGGCTCGACGGCGTCGAGACCGTCGGCGTCTCCAGCGGCGCGTCTGCTCCCGAGATCCTGGTCCGGGGCGTGCTCGACTACCTCGCCGCGCGCGGCTACGACGACGTCGAGGAGATCGAGTCCGTCCGGGAGCACATGATCTTCGCGCTGCCGCACGAGCTGCGCAAGGACCTGCGCGCCTGACCTCACGTCCGCTCGTCCCATCGGACGGGATCCTCCTCGGTGTAGCGCTCCCGGGTCAGCCGGAAGCCGTCGGCCTTAAGGGTGAGCTCGCGCCACGCCGTCAGCAGGCCGCGGCGTAGCGCGATCGCCGCGGTGAGCACCGTGCCCGCCAGCAGCCAGGGCGCGCGCGTCGCCAGGTCCAGCGGCAGCGCGACGAGGAGGCTCTGCACGAACGAGCGTTCGCCGACCGCGTCGATGATCTCGGCGAGCAGCGTGCCCAGCAGGTAGACCACGGGCGGCGCGACCACCAGCACGGGTAGGTCGTCCGGCCTGGTCGCCAGCGCCGCCAGCACGCACACCACGACAAAGACGGCTCCGGGCACAAACGCGAAGTCGGCGAGCGCCCCGGCGAACGTGCCCGCGAACAGCACGGCGACCGCGCCGCGGGCCGTCAGGCTGACCGTGGGACGGCCCCCGCCCTTGGGGCGGCTCACCGGGCCCACGGCGGGCTTGCGGGCCGCCTTGCGGCCTCCCGGCTTCTTCTCCTGGGTCTCGGTGCTCATCGGGCGTCCTCCGGGAGCGGGGTGGCGTAACGGGCGGATTCGGGGGCGGGGGGCCCGACCAGCTCGGCGGCCGACACGGCGCGCGGCGCCTCCTCGACCGGCCGTGGCCCCTCCAGGACGGCGTCGGTGACGCCGAGGTCGTTGAGCTTGCGCGCGCTCACCAGCACCCGGTGCTCCAGCGAGCCGACCGACCTGTTGTAGGCCCGGACGGCCCCGGTGAGGCCCCGGCCCAGCTCGTCCAGGTGGCCGCCGAGTGTGCCGAGCCGCTCGTACAGCTCGCGGCCGAGGTCGAACACCTGCCTCGCGTTGCGGGAGAGCGCCTCCTGCTGCCAGGCGTAGGCGGCGGTGCGCAGCATGGTGATGAGGGTCGTCGGGGTGGCGAGGTGGACGCGCTTGGCCATCGCGTACTCCAGCAGCGAGGGGTCGCGATCCAGGGCGGGCGCAAGGAAAGCCTCGCCGGGCACGAACAGGACGACGAACTCGGGGGAGGGCGAGAACGCCTGCCAGTAGGACTTGGCCGCCAGCCGGTCCACATGATCGCGCAGGTGCCTCGCGTGCGCGTCCAGCCGGTTCTCCTTGCCCTCGGCCGCCTCCAGATAGGCGGCCAGCGACACCTTGGAGTCGACGACGACCGTCCGTCCTCCGGTGAGGCGTACTACGAGGTCCGGCCTTACCCGGCCGTCGGAGGTGACCGCTGTGGCCTGCTCGGAGAAGTCACAGTGGGGGGACATCCCCGCGAGCTCCACGACCCGGCGTAGCTGGAGCTCACCCCACCGGCCACGGGCTTCCGGGCGTTGGAGCGCGCGCACGAGCGTCCTCGTCTCCCCGCGTAGCTGCTCCGACGTCTGCCTGACGAAGTCCACCTGCTTGGCGAGCATCGCGTGCGACTCCCGGCGGCTCGCCTCCAGCTCCGTCAGCTGCTCCTGCACCTTGCCGAGCGTCTCGCGCAGCGGCGCCACAAGATGCTCCACCGCCTGCTTGCGGCGCTCCAGCTCGCCCGCCGCCTCCACGCCCGCGGCCCGCAGCCGGGTGTCGGCCAGCTCAAGGAAACGCTGGTTGGAGACGTCCAGGGCCTTGGCCGACAGCGCCTCAAAACGCTCCGCCAGCCCCTTCTCGGCATAGGCGAGCTTCTCCTCGGCGGCCCGCGCGCGCGCGATCAGCGACGCCTGGCGGGCGGTGGCCAGGGCGAAGCCCAGCACCACCCCGATCACCAGTCCCGTCAGCAGTCCCGCGCTCATGACCCGATCGTTGCACGGGCGAGGGCGAATCGTTCTTCACCGCGCGGCACGAGTTCGGTGCGTCGTGCCCGGACGGGGCGGCCCGTGTGACGGACACCTGCTTGTGAACCCGGGACGTACAGCGTAAGAATTCGCCCATGACCCCTCGTTTCCGGCAGTTGACCGCGGTGACCCCCCGGACGCCCCCGTCCCTCCAGACCAGGATCTTCAACGGCCTGATCCGGCGCACCGGACGACGGCTCTGGGCCGCCTCGGCCTCCACCGACGCCGGGTTGCGCACCTTCCGCAGGGAGATCTCCGTGCTGCGCACCCGGGTCCCGGCGGGCGTCACCCTGCGTCCGATGGAGTTCCCCGCCTTCAGCGCCGAGTGGGTGCGGGCACGCGGGGCGGACGACAGCAAGGTCGTCCTCTACTTCCACGGCGGCGGGTACTTCTTCGGCAACCCCGTCATGTACCGGGGCTTCTCCTGGCGGCTCTCGGCGGCCACCGGACGTCCCGTGGTGATGGTCGACTACCGGCTCGCCCCCGAGCACCGCCCTGCGGACGCCCTGGAAGACGCGCTCACCGCCTACGACTTCCTGATCGGGATGGGTTACGCGCCCTCCGACATCGTGGTGGGCGGCGACTCGGCCGGGGGCCACCTGGCGCTGTCCGTCATGCACACCCTGAAGCGACGCGGCGACGAACTGCCTGCGGCGTCCGTCGCGATCTCGCCCTGGACGGACCTGCTGTGCACGGGCGCCTCCCACACGCAGTGCGCCGAGAGCGACCACCTCATCCCGGCCGCGAAGCTCAAGTGGCTCGGCACGTCCTTCTGCGCGGACGCCGCCCCCGACGACCCCCTGTTCGACCCCGTGCGCGGCGACCTCACCGGCTTCCCGCCCCTCCTCGTCGTCTCCAGCGACACCGAGATCCTCCGCGACGACTCCCGCGACCTCGTCGCCAGGGCCGGCAAGGCGGGCGTGGACGTCACCCACCGGGAGTGGAACGACCAGGCCCACGTGTTCCCCGTCTTCGCCGACTACGTGCCCGAGGCCAAGGCGGCCATCGCGGACATCGGCGCGTTCCTGCGGTCGCGCTGAGCACTAGACTTTGCGAACGTGAGCCTTTCCATCGGGATCGTCGGACTGCCCAACGTCGGCAAGTCCACGCTGTTCAACGCGCTGACCAAGAACGACGCGCTGGCCGCGAACTACCCCTTCGCGACCATCGAGCCGAACGTGGGCGTCGTCGGCGTGCCCGACCCCCGGCTCGCCCAGCTCGCCGAGATCTTCGGCTCCGGCCGCATCCTGCCCGCCACCATCGAGTTCGTGGACATCGCGGGCATCGTCAAGGGCGCGTCCGAAGGCCAGGGCCTCGGTAACAAGTTTCTCGCCAACATCCGCGACACCGACGCGATCTGCCAGGTGATCCGGGCCTTCCACGACCCCGACGTCACCCACGTGGACGGCGACACCAACCCGCTGCGCGACATCGAGACGATCAACACCGAGCTGATCCTCGCCGACCTCCAGACCATCGAGCGGGCCCTCCCGCGGCTGGAGAAGGAGGTCAAGCTCAAGAAGGACAAGGACGCCCCCGCCGTCCTGGAGGCCGTCAGGGCGGCCGAGGCCAAGCTGAACGAGGGCGTCACCGTCTTCGCCTCCGGCGTCGACCGCGCGCTCCTGCGCGAGCTCCACCTCCTGACGGCCAAGCCCTTCCTGTACGTCTTCAACCTCGACGACGACGAGCTGGGCGACGACGCCCTCAGGGACAAGCTCCGTGGCCTCGTCGCCCCCGCCGAGGCGATCTTCCTCAGCGCCAAGATCGAGTCCGAGCTGATCGAGCTGCCCGACGACGAGGCCCTGGAACTGCTCCAGTCGATGGGCCAGGAGGAGTCCGGCCTGTCCCAGCTCGTCCGCGTCGGCTTCGACACCCTGGGCCTCCAGACCTACCTCACGGCAGGCCCCAAGGAAACCCGCGCCTGGACCATCAAGAAGGGCGCGACGGCCCCCGAGGCCGCTGGCGTCATCCACACCGACTTCCAGCGCGGCTTCATCAAGGCCGAGATCGTCTCCTTCACCGACCTCGTCGCCGAGGGCTCCATCCCGGCCGCCCGCGCCGCCGGCAAGGCCCGCATGGAGGGCAAGGAGTACGTCATGCACGACGGCGACGTCGTGGAGTTCCGCTTCAACGTCTGACGCGCTGCGTCGGGGGGCCGGGTCCGTTCGGATCCGGCCCTTTTTGTTGGTCTGTGCCGGGGTCTCCGATGGTGGGGTTGGTGTGACCCTTGACACGTGGTGGACGTGAGCAAATATTATGCTTGATGGAAAAAGTTTTTACCTCCGAAGGAAGGTTCACCCCCATGACCTGCCAGGTGGTTTTTGAGCTGCACGTCAAGAAGGAGCACGTGGACAACGTGCGGCAGTGGTTCGTCGACAAGCTGCCGGGAACGCGGGCTTTCCGGGGCAACGTCAGTGTTGAGGTGGTCCGCGAGCAGGACGACCCTACGAAGTTCGTCTTTATGGAGAAGTGGAACGAGCGCAAGGACTTCGAGGACTACCTCGCCTGGCGCGTCGAGGAGGGCACCGTGGCGGAACTCGCCGAGATGCTCGAAGGCGACATCGACTTCCGGTACTTCGAGCCCCTGGGCGTCTGACCGCCGCTGAGCGGCCCCGAGGGGAGCCGGGCCCGGCCGGGGCGGCTCCCCTCGGTGTTCCGGCGGGTCAGCGGGCCGTGGCGGCGGTGGGCGGCTGGCGGAGGGAGCCGCGGGCGACGAGGAGGGGCGTGGCCACGGTGACGGCCAGCGTCAGGAGGGTGACGGTAGCGGGCAGGGCCAGGGAGAACTCGGGGAGCCAGGCGTCGGTACGGGCGTAGGAGAAGGGGACGATGGTGGCGGCCGCCGCGAGCAACCCCAGGACGGCCCCGGCGACGGCCAGGGCGAGCGACTCCAAGGCGACCATCGTCAGCAGCTGACGAGGGGTGGCCCCGGCGAGGCGGAGCTGGGCGAACTCACGGCGACGGGCCGTGGTGGACGTCGCAAGGGTGTTCACCAGGAGGATGCACAGGAAGGCGCCCACCATCCCGGTGATGACGTAGTTGAGCGTCCGCACCAGGTCGGCGCCCTCCTCGGGGACGAGCCCGCGCATGGCCTCCGTGTCGATGTCCTGCATCACCAGGGTGCCGACCGCCATCCCGGTGAACAGGACGATAGGCGCGAGCCCGGAGACGAGATGCCCCGACCTGGCCCGTAGGTTGGTGCGCGCCAGGTGCCCGGAGGCGCCCCCACCCGGGACGGTCAGACGGCGCACGATGACGGGCGCGAAGAACGCGAGCGCGACAGCCACCTGGATGTCGATGTAACCGGCCATGGCCTGCGACTCAAGGCCGAGCCCGTGCCCGACCGTCACTGTCATGACAGCCATCGTGGCGGCTCCCGTGAGGAACAGGACGCCGAACAGGACACGTCGCCAGGTGAGCCGGGCCTCTGGAGCGGCGGCCTCGGCCATCGACTCCACGACCCGCAGGCGGGCCGCCCTACGCGCCGCGATGAAGGCCGCCCCTACCGCGCCCAGAAGGGTGACGCCGAATCCCTGGCCGAGCGCGACCGCGCCGAAGACGTGCTCCACGTCCCGCGTGACCTGCCCGCCGTCCTGGACGAGGCCGAGCACCGTCCGTCCCCCGAGGACGCCCACGGGGATCGCCAGCACGCTCGCGGCGAGCGCGAGCAGGACGACCTCCGCGAGGATCATCCGGGTGAGCTGCCCGGGGGAGGCGCCCGCGCTCTTCAGGAGCGCTATCTCGCGCGCCCGCTGACGGATGCCCAGGGTGGTCGCCGTGACGGCGGCGAAGCCCACGAGCAGAAGGCTCCACCCTCCGACGACCCCGCCCATGATGGAGAGCGTCTCCGCGCTCCCGGCGTCGAGGCCCGGCGTCAGCCCTGTGTCCAGCAGCGAGCCGAACGCCATCACCAGCGACGCGCCCAGGAAGAGCGCGAGGAAGACGGCGACAAAAGCGGCCGCGCGGTGGCGTAGCGAGGAAAGGGCGAGCGCGAGCATCACTCACCCGCCCTGACCACGTCGTCACCCAGGTGGGTGAGCCGCTCGGCGACCGCGTCGGCCGTCGGGTCGGCCATCCGCCCGACGATCCTGCCGTCCGCGAGGAACAGCACGGCGTCGGCGTAGGCGGCGGCCACCGGGTCGTGCGTGACCATCACGATCGTCCTTCCGTGCGCGCGTACGGCCTGCTGGAGCAGCTTGAGCACCTCGCGGGCGCTGCGCGTGTCCAGCGCGCCCGTGGGCTCGTCGGCGAAGACGACGGACGGTTCTGCCACGAGGGCCCGCGCGATCGCCGTCCGCTGCTGCTGGCCGCCCGACAGTTGCGGCGGGCGGTGCCCGAGCCGGTCGCCGAGGCCGACCCCGCGCAGGATCTCCGCCGCGCGCGCCTCGTCGGGCCTCCTCCCGGCGAGCCTGAGCGGCAGCGTCACGTTCTGCAGGACGGTGAGGGAGGGCAGCAGGTTGAACTGCTGGAAGACGAAGCCGATGTGCTCTCTACGGAACACCGTCAGCTCCGACTCGGTACCGGTCATCTCCCTGCCGTCCACGAAGACGCGTCCGGCCGTCGGGCGGTCCAGGCCCGCCGCGCACTGCAGAAGCGTGGACTTGCCCGAGCCGGACGGGCCCATGACGGCCGTGAACGTGCCGCGGGCGAGTCGGAGAGAGACGTCCTGGAGGGCGACGACCCTGTTGTCGTCGTCGCCGTGTACCTTGCGCAGCCCTTCGAGCCGCAGTACTTCGGTTGAGGTCATGGCCGTACCGTCGCGGGGCGCGCTGACCGTCCGCTGACGGCGTGCTGACGGTGGGCTGACCGTCCCCTCCGCGGACGGTCAGCCCACGCGCCCGACGGCCCCCCGGGGTGGAGAAGGGCCGTCGTGGGGGGAGTGGATCGCGTCCTCGTCCCAAGCAATCACCACCACATCATGCGAAGACGACCTTCCGATAACACCTCCGTCACTTCCCATCCATCACGGATTTACCTGGACGAACCAGATAGGCGGGGAGAAACCTTCGGGCCGCCGAATGCCGCGCCGAGCCTCACACCTGTGTCCGGCACCGCCACACCGGGGTGTCCCGGAGTTATCCACAGGCTGCCCGGCGCGGTGACGGAAAGTGTGTGAGGGTGATCGGGACGGACGTGATCGAGACCGCGACGTTATGAGATGGGAGTGATTGTCATGGTTCGGTGTGGTTGGTGTGGAGTCTGTGGGTAGTGCGACATGCATAAGCGCGCGCCGAGACTGGGCATCTTGGACTGTCGCTGGAAGAATCTCTCGAGTGGCTACGCTTGGGGCCACGTGAACACGGAAGAGCGTCGGGATTCGGGCGCATTAGGCGGAGGCGTGCATGGCTCGCAGGTCGGCTGTGGAGGAAGAGCCGGACATCGGCTCCGCCGCGCTCGACGAAGCCTGGGACGAGCCCGCGCGACCCGCCAAGAAGCCGTGGGGCGGCGGGGGCGGCCGCTGGTGGATCTGGATCGGACGCGCCCTGCTGTGGGCGTTCGTCCTCGTTGTTGTGGTGAACGGTATCCGTGCCCCGTTCGAACGGTTCACCGCGGACACGCCCGCGGCCCCGGGCGGCGGCGGGCAGCAGGAACCGGGCTTCCCGGTGACGGCCGGCTCCGCGTTCGCCGTGCAGTTCGCGCAGGTCTACCTGAACTACGACGCCTCGACGTCGGGCGGCAGGCAGGAGCAGCTCGCACGCTTCCTGCCCGAGGGCGCCGACGCCCAGTTCGGCTGGAACGGGCTCGGCCAGCTGTCGGCCGACCACCTCCAGGTCTTCGAGGTGCACGTGCGCGACAAGGAGAACGCCGTCGTCGACGTGGTGGCCAAGGTGGGCTCGCGCTGGGTGCGGCTCGCCGTCCCCGTGCACGCGCGCGGCGGCGGCTTCGTCATCGCCGAGCAGCCGGCGTTCCTGGAGCCGCCCACAAAGGCGGCGCGGCCCGCCGAGCCGTCCTACGAGCACGACACCGAACTGGAGACGCGGCTGCAGACGGAGCTCACCGGGTTCTTCCAGGCGTACGCCAACAGCGACGATGTCAACCTCCAGCGGTACACCGAGGGAAGCGACATCGAGGGCCTGGACTCGGCTGTCGTCTTCGACGCCATCGTCGAGGTGGACGCGCCCAAGGGCGACGCCGACGAGCGCACGGTCACCGCCACCGTCAGGTGGAAGGTCCCCCCGACCGAGTCCCGCGGCGAAGAAGGGCTGATGACCCAGACGTACGAACTCACCGTGGTGAAGCGCGACCAGTGGAACGTACGCTCGATCCGCGGCGCCGTGCGGACCGGGTCCTAGAAAAGAGGTTGCAGTGCTGTTCCACCACCTGGCGGCGGCTCTCCCCTGGGAGACGCTGGCAGCGCCCGAAGACGGGCTGAACACCGAGGATCTGGCCACCTGGCTGCGGAACCTTTTTGGTCCGCTGTTCCTTGTGGTCGTCTCGATCGTCGCGCTGTTCTTTCTCTTCACCAGGGAGATCACCCGGTTCGCGCAGTTCATCCTGCTGGCGATCGGGATCGGGATCATCTTCTACGTCCCGAACATCATCGAAGTGACGGCCAAGGCCATAGCCACGGCGCTGGGCGTCGATCTGAACTAGGGAAGGGGTCGGAGCACACCGGGCGGCTGATCAGCGAGGGGAGCGGCGCATGGATCTGCCCACGTACACCAACGTCTGGAGCATCGAGAAGCGGCTGTACAAGCTGTACGACCTGCGGCTGCCGATGCCGTTGCCGCTGGTCACCATCGGCGTGTACGCGGGGTCGTTCCTGCCGTGGATCGTCTTCCTCCAGCTACTCGGCGTGCCCTTCGGCGCGCCCTGGCACGTGCTGTACCTGGTGCCGCCCGGCCTCGTCGCCTGGCTCGCGACCCGCCCCGTCATCGAGGGCAAGCGCCTGAACGAGCTGCTGCAGTCGCAGCTGCGCTACCTGTCCGAGCCGCGCACCTGGTGCCGCCTCACCCCGCTCCGCGAGCCGCAGCGCGTCGTCGTCGTGGCCCGCGTCTGGCGCTCCCCGGACCAGGCGGCCCCCGCCCTGGAACGCGTCGTCACGCCCCGCCGCCAGCCCGCCCCCGCCCCCACCCCGGCCACCTCCCCGACCCCCCAGCCCCTCGCCGAGTACGCCGCCGAACACGCCCCCGACTACGCCACCGCCCACCAGGAGGCCGTCGCCCGAGTCCGCGCCCGCATCACCTCCCCCTCCTACACCACCCCCACCCCCCTCCCCGGCGACTACCCCCCCGAGACCACGCCCGGCCCCGCCACACCCGCGGCACCCCACGGGAGCCTCCGCACAAGCGACCCCGTTCCCGAGGACGCGTCTTCCACCCCCGTCACCAAGCCAGAGCCCCCCGACACGACGCCGCCGCCGCAGACCGCGCCGCGCACCGCCACACCCGCGGCACCACGCGGGGACCTCCGCACAAGCGGCCCCGTTCCCGAGGACGCGTCTTCCGCCCCCGTCAACGAGCCGGAAGTTCCCGGCGCGAGGCCGACGCCGCCCGAGGCCGTGCCGGGTGCCGCCGCACCTGCGGCACCACGTGCGGGCCTCCACGCCAGCGGGCTCGTTTCCGAGGACGCGTCTTCCGCCCCCGTCAGCGAGCCTCCGGCTCCTGGCACGCGGCCGGGGTCGCCTGAGGCCGCGCCGGGTACCGCCGTGCCCAGGGCGACGCGTGGGGATCTCCGCGCGGGTGAGCCCGTTTCCGGGGACGTGGCTTCCGCCTCGGTCAGCGAGTCGGTGGCTCCTGGCACGAGGGCGGGGTCGCCTGAGGCCGTGCCGGGTGCCGTCGTGACCGGGGCGAGGCGTGGGGGTTTCCGCGCGGGCGGGCCCGTTTCCGAGGGCGCGGCTTCCGCGTCCGCCGACGAGCGGGAGGCTTCCGGGGCCGGGCCGGAGACGCCGGGTGCCGATGCGCCCGGGGCGCGCGAGGGCTTCCGCGCGGATGAGCCCGTTGCCGAGGCTTCGGCTACCGGTAGCGGGTCGGAGGCGTCCGCTGTCGGGTCGCGTGCGGACACGGACGGCGAAGTGTGGGAGCCGGCCCGGTGGGTCTTCCGGGCGAGGGGCCGCGCGGGATCCGGCGGCAGCGCGGAAACGCCCGCGCCCGGAGCCGAGTCCGCCCAGGCCGTCGAGACCGGCACGACCCCCGCCGGGCCGGTCGCCGGTGCGGAAGGCGATGTTCCGGCGTCGAGGCGGGAAGACCTGCGCGGTGCCGAGCCTGAACGGAAAGACACGCGCGTGACGCCTGCCCTGTTGGGTGACGACGGGGAGGGCGGCGTTCCGGCGTCCGGCCGGGAAGACCTGCGCGGTGTGGAGCCTGGGCGGGAGGACGTACGCGATACGCCTGCCGTGTTGGGTGGCGACGGGGAGGGCGGCGTTCCGGCGTCCGGCCGGGAAGACCTGCGCGGTGTGGGGCGTGAGCGGAAGGACGTGCTTGGGAGGGCCGCCGGGTCGGGTGACGACGCGGAAGGCGGTGTCTCGGCGTCCGGGTGGGAGGACCCGCGCAGGGCGGAACCTGGGCGGGACGACGTATGGGTGGCGGAGGCCGGTGCGGTCGTGGGCCGGACCGGGCCGGAGGCAGGGGCCGGGGGGGCCGTTGTGGAGCGTTCTGAGGTGCGGCAGGGCACGGCCAACGTCGTCGGCGGCGCCGTGGACGGCGGTGCGGTGGAACGGCCCGAGCCGGAAACGGAAGCCGACCACCCGCCGGTAGGGCCGCCCCCGGCCACCGCCCCCGACATCCCGCAGGTCCCCGCCGCCTTCGGCGCCCTCGGCCGCCCCCACCCCACCAACCACCCCCCGACCGAGACACCCCAGCAAGAGCCCACCGACAAGACACTTCAGCAGGACCCCGCCGACGAGGCGCTCCCGAATCAGCCCGCCAACAAAACGCCCCAGCAGTACCCCGCCGACGAAGCGCTTCCGAAGCAGCCCGCCAACAGAGCACTCGAGGACGAGCCCGCCGCCGACGTGTTCGGTGACGCGCCCGCGAACGAGGTGCTCGGGGGGAAGCCCGCCGACGAGGTGCTCCCGGAGGAGCCCGCGAGCGAGGTGTTCCGGCAGGAGACCGCCAACGCGGTGTTCCAGGACGAGGCCGCCGACGAGGTGCTCAGGGACGCGCCCGTGAGCGAGGTGCTCAGGGACACGCCCGTGAGCGAGGTGTTCGGGGAGGAGACCGCCGACGAGGCGCTTCCGGCCGGGGCCGTCGCGCCGGTGGCGCCCACGCGCACCGACATCCCCGTCGCCGCGAGCACGCGGCGGCCCGAATCCGAGGTCCGGCCCGCCGACTCGGTCGCGTACCGCACCGACCACCAGGTCTGGCCCCCGGTCCCCGCCCCGTCGCGCCCGTCCGCGCCGCCCCCGGCCACCGCCCCCGACATCCCCATGGTCGGCCCCCGCCCCGCCCCCCTGCCCTTCGCCGAGCCCGCCCCTCCGCCGCCCACCCCCCACCGCGCCCAAGTCCCGCCCCCCGCCGTCCCGCCGCCTGCCCCGGCCCCGGACAACCCCACCCCGCGCCCCCAGGCCCACCCCACCCTGCCCACCTTCCCCCGCCCCACCACCCCCGCCGGAGCCGACCGTTCGGCCGCGCCCGGCCCGGCGGATCCCGGTTCGTCTCCCTCCGGCGCCTTCACCCCCGGACGCTCCGGCGTGCCCATAGGCGACGACGCCGGAATCGAGCGCCCGGCAGCCCCAGCCGCCACTGAGCCGGACCCGGGCCACACGGGCGAACACGCGACTCGCCGTGAGCCCGGCGTCGAGCAGGTCTCCCACGAGCCCGGCCCCGCCCGCCCCGCTCCGCCGCCCGCTGCCCCCGGTCCGGTGCGCCCCGGCTCCCACGCCCCCCGACGTCCCGGCACACCCGTCCGCGACGACGCCGCGCCCGGCCGCCCGGCCTCACCCGGCCCGGAAGACCCCGGTTCACAAGCCTCTGGTGCCCTCGCTCCTGGGCGTCCCGGTATGCCCGTCGGCGATGACGCCGCGACCGGGCGCCGGGTAGCTCCGGCTGCGGCTGAGCTGGATCCGAGCCGCGCAGGTGAACCAGGGGCTCGCCGTGAGCCCGGCGTCGAGCAGGCTTCGCACGGGCCCGGCGCCACGCGGCCAGCCGCGACTCCCAGCGTGGAGCATCCCGGTTCGCAAGCCTCGGGTGCCTTCGCCCCTGGACGCCCCGGCGTGCCCATAGGCGACGATGCCGCTACCGGGGGCCCGGTGGCTCCGGTTGCTGCTGGGTTGGACCCGAGTCGCGCGGGTGGACTCGGGGACCGGGCTGAGTCCGGTGTCGAGCAGGGTTCGCTGGAGTCCGGCCCGGCGTCGCCGGCTGTGGCTCCGGGGGCGGAGCGTCCCGGTTCGGACGCCTCCGGCGTCGGTGCTCGTGGGTGGCCCGGTGTGCCGGTTCGTGGTGGCGCCGTTGGCGAGCGTTCGGCCTCGTCCGGGCTGGAGGATCCTGGTTCGTCGGCGTCTGGTGGCTTTGCCGCTGGACGCTCTGGTAGGCCCGTGGGGGATGGTGCCCGAGCGGAGCGTCCGGCGGCGCCGGCTGCGGCTGAGTCGGGCACGGGTCGTGTGGGCGAGGGCGGGGCTCGGCCTGGGCCTGGTGTGGAGCCGGGGGCTGACGAGCCCGGCGTGGTGCGTCCTGCTTTGCCGCCTGTTGCTTCTGGCTCGGGCGCCTCCGGCGCCGGCGTGCCTGGACTGCCGGGTGCGGCGGGTCGGGGTGCTGGTGCCGGAGCTGGTTCGCGGGCCGCTGGCGTGCCCGACGCCGGGCGTTCCGGAGTGCCGGTTCGGGGTGACGGTGTTGGGGAGGGGGCTGGTTCGCGGGCCGCTGGTGTTCCTGCGGCCGGGCGCCCGGTGGTGCCGACTGCCGGGGGGGCCGTTGGTTCGGGTTGGGGGGATGAAGGCGTGGTTCGTGGTGAGGACGGGGTTGGGGGGGCCGTTGGCTCTGGTTCTGGGGCTGCGGGGGATGTGGCGGTTGCCTGGGCTGGGAGGGATGAGACTGGTGCTGGTGCTGGTGCTGGTGCTGGTGCTGGTGCTGGTGCTGGTGCTGGTGCTGGTGCTGGTGCTGGGGAGAGGGGTCGGGGTGCTGGGGAGGGTGTTGAGGGTGAGGGGGCGTTGGGGGAGGGGCCCGGGGAGCGGCCGGGGAGTTTTGGGGGGCGGGTGGGGAGGCCGCGGATTACGGCGGTTGAGGGGAATGTTGGGTTCGCGGGGGGGAGGAGTCCCGATCGGTCGGTTTGGCCGGGGGGGCAGGACAGGCTGCCTGAGCCCGTCAGGGGGCGGGCGGTCAAGCCGGAGGCGCCCAGTGTGGTGCCGCCGGAGCGGCCGGAGAGGTACGCGGAGCCGCCTCGGGAGGTGCGGTCGTCGCCCGCGTCGCCGGTGCGGCCTCGGCCGACGCCGGTGCCGCAGCCGCAGGCGCCGCCGGACAGGCAACTGGCCATCACGCCGCCCGAGCAGGTGGAGGACTCCGGCGGGGGCGGGCTGCGCAGGCTGTTCGGCAGGGGCAACCCCGTCGACCAGGACTACGTGGAGCGGCTGCAGCGGCCCTTCCAGGGGACGCGGCACATCGTGGTGCTCGGCTGCACCGGCGGCGCGGGGCAGACCGTGACGAGCCTGATGATGGGCCACACGTTCGCCCAGTACTGCGGCGAGCCGATCGTCGCGCTCGACGTCAACCCCGGCCCCGGCGCGCTCGCCCGCCGCACCAGGATCGACACCGACGAGACGCTCACCTCGCTCATCGCCAACGCCGAGCAGATCGGCAGCCTGGGCGCGATCCGCCGGTACACGAGCCGCGCCAAGTCCGGCCTCGACGTCGTCGCCCCCGGCAAGTACCCCGTCACCGCGCTCGACGACAGGGACTACGCCGAGGCCATCCGCACGCTCGACAGGTTCTACAGCGTCACCCTGCTCGACGCGGCGGCGGGCGCCGTGAGCCGGGTGCTGCCGCACGCCGACCAGGTCGTGCTCGTCGCACCGGCCAGCGCCGACGCGCCACGGGCCGTCGCGATGACGTTCGAGTGGCTCGACGGCCACGGGTACACCGACCTGCGGCACCGGGCCGTCACCGTCATCAACGGGGTGAGCCGCCGCAGCCAGGCCGACGTGGAGCAGGCCGAACAGGTCGCGCGGGGGCAGTGCCGCGCGCTGGTGCGCATCCCGTGGGACGATCACCTCAGCCTCGACCGCGCCCCGCGCAACGAGCTGAAGGCGTTGCGTCCGCCGACCCGCAGGGCCTACCTGGCGCTGACGGCGGTCGTCGCGGGCGGCTTCACGGTTCTTCCCGAGCGTTACCACGACAGGTATGCAGATCAGGAGAGGGTGCAGTGAGCCGGACGAAGACGAGCCGGCTGGCCGTCCGCTACTTCGACGACAGGATCCTGCTCGCCGAGCAGGCCGCGTGGGCGTACTTCAGGCTGCCGACGTTCAGCTACGAGTTCACCACCAACGAGGAACGCGAGTCGCTCGCCACCAACATCACCATCGCGCTGGCCGCGATCCGGATGCAGGACGCCGAGGTGCACCTGCGGATCGCGCACCGCACCTACCCGGCCGCCGAGTGGGCGCTGAAGCTCGACAAGACGAGCGACGGCGGCGCGGGCTGGCGCGGGTACCTGGAGGAGATGTACGGGCACGTCTGGGCCAAGGACTTCTGGTCCAAGGAGGTGTACCTGGGCGTCCGGCTCGGGAAGCGCGGCGCGCAGCTCCAGGGCTCGCTCGGCACCCTGTTCGGCTTCTACCGGAAGTCGGAGCGGGCGCTCGGCCTCACCGACGACGCGATCGACGAGCGCGAGGTCAAGCGCTGGACGGAGCAGGCCGAGCGGCTCGGCCGGGCGCTCGGCGGCGGCGCGCTGCGGGCCAGGCACGCGACGTCGCGGGAGGTGGCGTGGCTGTTCCAGCACGCCGTCACCGGGTCGCTGGCCGATCCGCCTCCGTCGGCGGTGGCCAAGCGCCGGTGGGGCGCGGGCGAGATCGAGGCGCTCATCGAGGGCGCCATCCACAACGGCAGGTCGAACCTGCGGATGGAGCAGCCGGGCGGCGAGTCCTTCACCGCCTACCTGTCGTTCGCGCGGTTCCCCGATCTCATGCCGTTCCCGGACGGTGAGCCCTGGCTGCACTACAGCGACTCGCTGTCCTTCCCGGTCGAGATCAGTTCGAGGATGCGGCTGATCCCTCCGGCGATGGCCTCCAAGGACGTCTCCCGCAAGCTCGCGCACGCCCGCGACATGGACGCGCACATCCGCGAGGCCGGGGCGGAGGCGCCGATCGCGCTGGCGGAGCAGATCGACGCGGCGCGGATGCTGGAGCACGGCATCACGAAGGAAAGGCTGCCGTTCGTCTACGGGTGGCACCGGCTCATCGTCACCGCGCCGACCGAGGAACTCCTCGTGCAGCGGGTGGACGCGGTGGTCGAGCACTACCGCGACATCGGCATCGACGTCGTCAACTCCACCGGCGACCAGTTCTCGCTGTTCAACGAGTCGCTTCCGGGCGACCGCCTGCGCCTCAACGCCTACGCGCAGCGCCAGCCGCTCCGCACGATCGCGGGCGGCATGCCCGTCGCGACCGTCGACCTCGGCGACCGCACCGACGAGAACGGCGGCGGCTGGACCGGCCCGTACGTCGGCGAGACGCTGGGCCGGGCGCGCAGCATCGTGCACTTCGACCCGCTCGTCGCGGCGGCCCGCAACCGTCCGACGGCCGTCGCCATCACCGGTGAGCCGGGCGGCGGCAAGACCACGCTCGCGCTGCTCCTGCTCTACCAGATGGCGCTGCGCGGCGTGACGATCGCCGCCATCGACCCCAAGGGCGACGCCGAGGCCCTGGTTCAGCTCCTGCAGGCCCGCGGCCGCCGGGCCCGGGTCCTCCCCCTCGGCACGGCCGCCCCGGGCCTCCTGGACCCGTTCAGCTTCGGCGACGACCTCGCCGCCAAGCGCACCATGGCCACCGAGACGCTCAGGCTGCTGCTGCCGCGGATGTCCGAGGAGCGCGAGTCCGCGATGATCCAGGCGGTCGGCGCGGTCGCGAGCGGTGAGCGGCCGTCGCTCGGCAGGGTCGTGGACTACCTGGAGGCGGCGGAGGATCCGGCGTCCAAGAACCTCGGCGCCGTGCTCCGCTCGATGTCCGAAATGCGGCTTGCGTCCCTGTGCTTCGACCCGTCCGGCGGCGAGCGCATCGACACCGCGGGGTGGACGACCGTCTTCACCCTGGGCGGCCTGACGCTGCCGGACGTGACGATCAGCCGCGAGGACTACTCCTACGAGCAGCGCCTCTCGGTGGCACTCATGTATCTCGTGTCCCAATTCGCCCGAAGGCTCATGCACGGGCTCGACCGGAGGCTGCCGAAGGCCATCTTCCTGGACGAGGCGTGGGCCATCACATCGACACCCGAAGGCGCCAAGCTGGTGCCGGAAGTGTCGCGCATGGGCCGCTCCCGCAACACTGCGTTGATCTTGGTTTCGCAGAACGCCGGAGACCTGTTGAATGAACAGGTGACGAACTGTCTCTCGTCGGTGTTCTCGTTCAGGTCCAGCGAACGGGTGGAGGTCGGGCACGTGATGTCACTGCTCGGCGTGGAGGCGTCCGAGGAGCACATGGCGGTGCTGCGCAACCTCGGCAACGGCGAGTGCGTTTTCCGGGATCTGGACGGCCGGGCGGGCCGGATCGGCGTGGATCTGATCTCCGAGGAACTCCAGCGCTGGCTCGACACCAACCCGACCCGGCAGAAGCCGGTGCTGTCCAAGACGGGGGCGATCACGGCGGGGGCCGACTCAGAGGAGAACACGGGATGAGGCTCCGCCGTCGCGGAACGGGCCGCCGCAGGTCGCTGTGGCTGCTGCTCTGCATGGCTTTGTTCGTGTTGTTCAGCCCGGTGGCGAACGCTGCGCCGACGCCGCCGTGGAGCACCAATCCCAACGACGCCTGCGCCCCGGCGACGGCACCGGCCCCCGAGGCCTACGCGTCGGGCACCGACGGGCTCATCCACCAACCCGGCTACCCCTCCGAGCAGCTGAAGGCGACCCCGGCCGAGCAGCTCACCTACTACGACCGCTACGGCACCGCGGGCCAGACGTGGTACGCCGTCGACATGGGCTGCGGCGACGCCATGGCGCTCATGGGCAACTCCGTGGCCAACACCGTGTTCACGCTGGTCCGCGCCATCGACCGGACCACGATCAGCGTCTACCAGTCGGCCGCTTCCGAGTCCCTGCTCGGCTGGTTGAAGACCACCGTCGATGACGTCATCACCGGCATCGGCGAGACGTTCAACGCCCGCTACTGGACGCCCGTCGTCATCCTCGGCGCGATCACGCTCGCCTGGTGGGGCCTGGTCCGCAAGCGCACGTCCAAGGTGGCCGAGGGCACGATCTGGATGGTCGCGGCGATGGTCGGCCTGATGTGGCTGATCGCCCGCCCCGGCGACTTCACCACGCTCGGCACGACGGTCTCCAACGCGACGAGCGCGGCGTTCAACGCGGCGCTGCCGCAGAGCAACGCGGGCACGACGTGCATCCCGGCGCCGGAGGGCCAGCCGACCCTCGACCAGTCCGGGCTGGACGCGACGACCCGCAACGCGAACGGCCTGTGGGTCGCGCTGGTCTGCAAGCCGTGGCTGATGGGCGAGTTCGGCACCACCGACCCGGAAGCCGAGATCGTCAAGAAGCACGCCGACCGCCTCCTGTACGCGCAAGCGGTCGACCTCCCTGAGACGTACGGGACGGCGGCGCCTGATTTCGGCGCCAAGGCCGACGCGTACAAGGAGGTCGCGAAGGACATCAAGGAGAACTACGCGGGCGTCTACCCGGTCTTCCAGGGCAAGCAGTGGACGTCGCGGCTGGCCGTCGCGTTCGGCGCGCTGTTCGCCGCGCTGGTGGCGGGCCTGCTCATCCTCGTCATCTCGGTGACGCTCATCATCGTGAAGATCGCGTTCCTGCTGCTGCTGGTGGCGGGGCCGATCTTCCTGGGCATCGGCATCCATCCGGGCATCGGCAGGGTGATCGCGGTCAGATGGTTGGAGCTGCTGCTGTCGATGCTGCTCAAACAGGCGGCTCTGATAGGTGTGTTGGCGCTTCTGCTGTGGGCCTACGGGTTGATCCTGGGCGAGGGCTTGCCCTGGGGTCTGCAGATCATGCTGCTTGCGCTGGTGACGGGTGCCGCGTTCGTCTATCGGAAGCCGTTCCAGCATCTGTTCGCGTCGGTCGGCTACTCGGCGGTGTCGCGCGGCAGGTCGCAGGACGAGTTGGAGAAGTCGATAGCGACGGTCCGCAAGAACACGCTGACGGTGGCGCAGGGCGCGGCCGCGCCGGGCGCCGCGCTGTCCCGGCTGGTCCGCCGCGAGGGCGGCGCGCCCGCGCTGGGCATCGGCGGCGACGAGCCGGGCACGACGGGCGGCGGCGTCGCCAAGACCCGCACGGGTGACGCCGGTTCCGGCCGCGCGCCCGACACCGCGCCGCCGCTCAACCTGCCGACGCGGCGCACCGGTGGCGGCTCCACCGGAGGCGGCGGCGGAGCGGCTGCGGGAGGTGGCGGCGGTGCCGTCACCACGGGCCGTGGCCGGGGCTCAGGCGGCGGCAGGACCCCGGCGGCCACCGGCGGCGGAGGCGGCAAGCCGCCCGCCCCGCGCAAGCTCGCCACCGCGCCGAAGCGCCCACCCTCGGGCACCTCGGCGGGCACCGCCAAGCCGGTGTCGTGGGGCGAGCGCACCGGGCCCGCCCCCAGGAGCGGCGACGTGCCCGCGCCGCGCACCCCCGGCGCGAGCCCGCCCGCGCCCAGGCCCCCCGCCCCCTCGCGCGACCAGGCGCCGCCCCTGTGGGCGCGCAGGGTCGCCGACACCGAGCCGCCCGCCCCGTTCTGGCTGAAGCCCACCGACGACGACTGACCGTGCCATGGATCTGAGCAACGACCGCCAGCGCCGCCTCGTCTTCGCCGGGATCGCGGCGGCCCTGGTCGTCCTCGGGCTCTGGCTGGCCTGGCCGCGCCCCGACACGTCGCGGACGGGCCAGGCCGCGCGCCCCTCGACGCCGCCGCCCGCCGCCCCCGCGGTCCCGGCGACCCCGCCGCCGGGCATCTCGGGCGAGGTGGACCCCGACGCGTTCGACATCTACCGGCTGTTCCCCTTCGGCCGGAAGGACTTCGCGACGGCCGCGACGGTCGCCCAGCAGTTCGTGAGCCGTTACGGCACCTACCGTCACGACGAGGACCCGCAGACCTACCTGGACCGGCTCCGCCCCCTGGTGAACGACATGGTGTACCACGACCTGCGCGCGGGCGCCTCCAGCGCCGGAGTACTCGAACAGCGCCGTCTCGACCGGACCGTCGCGACGGGCGGCGCCTCCCTCGACGCGATCCGGACGGTCGGCGCGACCTCGGTGACGTTTGTCGTCACCGGCATCCAGGAGGTCGCCTCCGCCGGAACCGACAAGACCGAGTCGAAGTCCTGGGCCGTCACGGTGCAGGGCGACGGCGGCGCCTGGCGGGTGTACTCGTTCGGTCCGGCCGACGAGGGCCAGGACGGTGAGGTCAGGTGAGGCGCAGGCTGCTGGCGCTGGCCGCGGTCGGTGTGTTCGCGGCGCTGTTCTTCGCGCTGCTGGTCGTGCCGACGTTCTTCGGCGCCACCCAGTTCCTGTTCGGCGGCGGGGGCGGCAACGGCAACTGCGTGGACACCTCGACCGCCGGTAACCAGCCGTCGGAGGACGAGGCCGCCAAGGGCATCCCGGCCGACTACCTGGAGCTGTACAAGAAGGCGGGCGAGGAGTACGGCATCCCCTGGAACGTGCTCGCGGGCGTCGGAAGGGTCGAGACGATCCACGGCACCCTCCAGGCCGACGGCGTGCTCAGCGGCGAGAACTACGCGGGCGCGGGCGGCCCGATGCAGTTCCTCAAGGCGACCTGGGACGCGTTCGGCGTCGACGGCGACGGCGACGGCGACAAGGACAGGTACGACCCCCGCGACGCCATCCCTGGCGCGGCCGCCTATCTGAAGCACAACAAGGCGCCGGAGCGGATCCGTACCGCGCTGTTCATGTACAACCACAGCTGGGACTACGTGGACCTGGTCCTGGACTGGGCGGACAAGTACGCGGCGGGAGAGTTCCAGGTCGTAGGCAACGCGGCGGCCCTGCCCGACTGCAAGGAGACCGACGGCCTTCCCCCCTACACCGACGACCTCGTGAAGCGGATCATCGATTTTGCGCTCGCCCAGCGTGGCAAGCCCTACATCTGGGGCGGCACCGGCCCGGACGGCTTCGACTGCTCCGGTCTGCTCCAGACGGCCTACAAGCAGGTCGGCCTGACGGTCCCGCGCGTGACGTTCGACCAGTGGCCGTTCGGCAGGCGGGTGAAGGACGGCGAGGAACGGCCGGGCGACTTTGTGTTCTTCAACTCGGGCCCGAACACCGCGCCGGGGCGTCCCGGGCACGTCGGCATGGTCATCGGCGACAACAGGATGATCGTCGCGCGCTGCGCCACCTGCCGTCCGGCGATCGGTGTCTTCCCGTACCGGATCTCCACGCTCGTCGGGTTCACCCGGCCGATGGCCAACCCGGCGGTCATCGCGCAGATCGAGGCGCTCGGCTGACCCGCGCGGTCGCGGCGCGGGACGGGGCGCGGGCTCTGGCAGACTGGGGCAGGTGCTGTCCGATGACCTGTTCCACCCGCTCGACCTCGACGACGCCCTTGAGGAGGCCGCCGAGGTAGGCGGCCGCGAGGCTGTCGTCGACCTGCTGCTGCGCGCCCTGGACGATCCGAGGGCCAAGGGCGACGAGGCGGTGCCGGAGTACCTCGACGAGTTGATCGACCAGCTCACCGCGCTGAACCGCTACGACGAGGCGATCGCGGCGGCCTACCGGCTGATCGAGGTGGACGAGGCGTCCCGCCTGGAGGAGCTCGGCGCGATCGCGCACCTGCACGCGCTGAACGGCGACGCCGAGACCGCGCGCGGCCTGTTGGAGCGGCTGCGCGGCCAGGTCGAGCCGCTGGAGGGCCTGATGAACACGCTGGTCCTCGCGGGCGACCTGGGCGACCGGGAGACGGCCGTCCGCTGGCTGGCCGAGGATCTGCGCCGGGGTGTGGTGGAGGGCTGGGATCCGGATCTTGTGCTCGTCCTGCGCGGCCACTTCCGTCGGCTGGGCGGCACGGATCCGCAGTTGGAGGCGGTCGTCGGCGCCTACCTGCCGCAGACGGGGCAGGAGGTTCCCGGCAAACGGATCCCGGCGGGCCCCAGGTTCGTCTATCCCGGTACCGACAAACTGGACATCGAGCGGGGTATGCGGGCCGACCTGTCGGCGCGGATCGTCACTCCCGAGGGGGAGCTGGTGCCGTGGCCGCCGGAGCGCAACGACGCGTGCTGGTGCGGTTCCGCCGCGAAGTACAAGAAGTGCTGCGGACGGCCCGCCGTGTGAGTCCCGGAGGAGGAGAGGCGATTGGCTGAGGTAGGCGGTCCCGTCGTGGTGGGCGCGGCGATCATCGAGGACGGGCGGCTGCTCGCGGCGCAGCGCGCCGAGCCGTCGTCGCTGGCCGGGGGCTGGGAGCTGCCCGGCGGCAAGGTCGATCCGGGCGAGGCGGACGAGGCGGCGCTGATCCGCGAGTGCCGCGAGGAACTGGGCGTGACGGTCAAGCTGGTGGACCGGATCGGCGCCGACTGGCCGATCGGCCCGGCGGGCGTGCTGCGGGTCTGGACGGCCCGGCTGATCGAGGGCAGGCCGAGCGCGTTGGAGCACATGGCCCTGCGCTGGCTCGGCCCGTCCGAGCTGGACGACGTCGCCTGGCTGCCCGGCGACCTGCCCGTGGTCGACGCCGTCCGCCCGTATCTGCTGCGCGGACGCTAGAGCCGGACCGCCCCGCTGTAGTCGCGTCGGTCGGTCAGCTGTGTGATTTTCACGACGTCGCCGGACGACGGGGCGTGCACGAACCTGCCCTGGCCGACGTAGATGCCCATGTGGCTGCGTCCGGAGTTGAAGAACACCAGGTCGCCGGGCTTGAGCGCGGACCTGGCGATCTTTGTCCCGAGGTCGTAGAGGGCGCCGGTGTAGTGCGGCAGCCCTGGGCGTCCGGCCTGTGCCCAGGCCCAGATGACCAGCCCTGAGCAGTCGAAGGAGTCGGGGCCCGCCGCGGCCCAGACGTAGGGGTCGCCGAGCTGGTCGAGGGCGGCCCGGGTGGCGACGGCGGCGGTGCCGGAGCCCCAGATGGTGACGCCCTGGTAGGTGTAGGCGTCGCGCAGGTCGTCCTTGACGTCGCGGACCTGGGCGGTCGTGCGGGCCCGCAGGTCGCGGGTGTGCCCGACCCGGTCGACGGCGTCCTGGAAGGCCAGGCGGGCGGTCTCGGCGTCGGCGGCGGCCCGTGCGGCGACGTTTCCGGCGGCGTCGCGGCGCTGCTCCAGCTCGTCGGTGGGGGAGCCGGTGATCCGCAGGAACGCGGCCTGGAGCAGGTTGACGGGCTGGGGCGCGGCCGCGACCTCGGCGACGAGCGCGTCGTGGGCCGCCTTGCGCAGGTCGGCCTGGGCGGCCGCGCTGAACGCGGCGCTCTGCGCGGCGACGAGTGCCTTCTCCTCGGCGGCGAGCCGCTGGTCGAGCCCGTCGACCGTGTCCTGGAGGCCGTCGAGGCGCTTCTGCAGGACGTCGGGTGGGGGCGCGGCGGCGGCGGGCGACGCGCACAGGGGGGCGGTGACGCCGACGAGCACGGCGGCGGCCAGCGTGCGTCTGGCACCCTTCACGGGGGTCTCTCCTCTCGGCTGACCTCGGGACGGGCGCAGACTACGAAAACCGGCAAACTATGACAAATATCCCGAAAGATCGGGAATAGGGCCGAGTGGGGGCGGGTGACCCGACCGGCACCCGCCCGGACCCACTAGAATCAACGAGTACAGCTGTTCTGCCGCCGCCGGCTCGTGAATCTTCCGGTCTTCTCCAATGCGGCGAATCCAACACGAAACCGAGCGTGCCTCCATGCCCATCGCCACCCGTGACGACCTGCGCAACGTGGCCATCGTGGCCCACGTCGACCACGGCAAGACCACCCTCGTCGACGCCATGCTGTGGCAGTCCGGCGCCTTCCGCGACAACCAGTCGGTCGACGAGCGGGTCATGGACTCCAACGACCTCGAACGCGAGAAGGGCATCACGATCCTGGCGAAGAACACCGCGGTCCGCCACGGTGACCTTCTCCTGAACATCATCGACACCCCCGGCCACGCCGACTTCGGCGGCGAGGTCGAGCGCGGCCTGTCCATGGTGGACGGCGTCGTCCTGCTCGTGGACGCCTCCGAGGGCCCCCTCCCGCAGACCCGGTTCGTGCTCCGCAAGGCGCTGTCGGCCAAGATGCCGGTGATCCTCGTCATCAACAAGGTGGACCGGCCCGACGCCCGGATCACCGAGGTCATCGACGAGGTCTACGAACTCTTCATGGACCTCGACGCCACCGAGGACCAGATCGACTTCCCGATCGTCTACGCCTCCGGCCGCGCCGGCCGGGCCAGCCTCGCCAAGCCCGAGAACGGCGAGATGCCCGACAACGAGGACCTGGAGCCGCTGTTCCAGGTCATCCGCGAGACGATCCCCGCGCCGTCCTACGACCCCGACGCGCCCTTCCAGGCCCACGTCACCAACCTGGACGCGTCCAGCTACCTCGGCCGCATCGCGCTGTGCCGGGTGCACAACGGCACCATCAAGAAGGGCCAGCAGGTCGCCTGGTGCAGGGGCGACGGCACGGTCGAGCGGGTCAAGATCTCCGAACTGCTCATGACCGAGGCGCTGGAGCGCAAGCCCGCCGAGTCCGCCGGCCCCGGCGACATCATCGCCATCGCCGGCATCTCCGACATCATGATCGGCGAGACCCTCGCCGACCCCGAGGACCCGCGCCCGCTGCCGCTCATCACCGTCGACGAGCCCGCGATCTCGATGCTGCTCGGCACCAACACCGGCCCGCTGTCCGGCCGGGAGAAGGGCACCAAGGTCACCGCCCGGCTCGTCAAGGACCGGCTCGACCGCGAGCTGATCGGCAACGTGTCCCTGCGCGTGCTGCCCACCGACCGTCCCGACGCCTGGGAGGTCCAGGGCCGCGGCGAGCTCGCCCTCGCCATCCTG
Source organism: Actinocorallia sp. API 0066 (assembly GCF_020991275.1). Taxonomy (GTDB): domain Bacteria; phylum Actinomycetota; class Actinomycetes; order Streptosporangiales; family Streptosporangiaceae; genus Actinocorallia. The sequence goes on from NZ_JAJLQY010000001.1 coordinate 389,444, forward strand.
GTGGAGACCATGCGCCGCGAAGGCTACGAGCTGACCCTCGGCAAGCCCCGCGTCGTCACCCGGCAGGTCGACGGCAAGCTGCACGAGCCCGTCGAGCGGCTCACCGTGGACATCCCCGAGGAGTACCTCGGCGCCGTCACCCAGCTCCTCGCCGTCCGCAAGGGCCGGATGGAGCAGATGACCAACCACGGCACCGGCTGGATCCGGATGGAGTTCCTGGTGCCCGCGCGCGGCCTCATCGGCTTCCGCACCGAGTTCCTCACCGAGACCCGCGGCACCGGCATCGCCCACCAGGTCTTCGAGAAGTACGAGCCCTGGTTCGGCGAGCTGCGCACCCGCCCGACCGGCTCGCTCGTCTCCGACCGCTCCGGCGTCGCCACCACCTACGCGATGTTCAACCTGCAGGAGCGCGGCACCCTCTTCGTCGACCCGTCGCAGGAGGTCTACGAAGGCATGATCATCGGTGAGAACTCGCGCGCCGACGACATGAGCGTGAACATCACCAAGGAGAAGCAGAAGACCAACATCCGCTCCTCCACGGCCGAGGAGTTCGACCGCCTCATCCCGCCGAAGAAGCTCTCCATGGAAGCGGCCCTGGAGTTCATCCGCGACGACGAGTGCGTCGAGATCACCCCGACCGCCGTCCGCCTCCGCAAGGTCGTCCTCGACACCAAGGAACGCGAACGCCAGGCGGCGCGGGCCAAGCGCGCATAGCATTACCCGGGGGTAGTCCCCCCGGACAACAAAGGGCCCGGTGACCTGCGAAAACCCGGGCCCTTTCTGTTGATTCCGCCTACCCTTGTCACTGAGATTCCCTACGCTGAGACCGGAGCTGAACGTGCAGGAAGAGGTGCGCAAAGTGACAAGAGTCATGATCAAGGAATTTCCGTTCGACCTGCCCGACACGCCCTACAGCCTCTGGGTCAGCGGAGAACTCAACGACCATCTCCCGCTCCCCGAGGACTTCCGAGCCGAGATCGTCAACGGGGAGATCACCGTGTCGCCAGCGCCCGTGGTGGGCCACAACCGGATCGTCTATGCGATCCACTTCGCCTTCACCGAGGCGCGGGTGCTGAACCGTCAGTACCCGTGGATCGTGGACACCGGGTCCGGGACGGATCTTGTGGGCGTGGGGGACGGCTACATCCCCGACCTGATCGTGCTGGACAGCCAGATCTGCGCGGAGGCGGAGGCCGCACAGGTCGCCCTCTGGGTGGCGGACCAGGTGGAGCTGGCCGTGGAGGTGACGTCGAAGTCCAACGCGGCGCAGGACCGGAAGGCGCGTCCGGGCGGCAGGCAGACCAAGTGGTCCGGGTACGCGCGGGCCGAGGTCCCCTACTACCTGCTGGTCGACCGCGATCCGAAGGTCGCCCGGACGACTCTGTACTCGGTGCCGGACGCGGCCACCGGAGCCTACCTCCAGGAGGAGGTCTGGGAGTTCGGCAAGCCGGTGGTGCTGCCCGAGCACTTCGGCGTGACCATCCCGACGGACAACTGGCGGCCGTGGGGCGCGGGCTCGGACCGGGCCGACGGCCGCTGACGCGCTCGACTGACCCGTCGCGACTGCACGGCCCGCTCCGGTTCGGGGCGGGCCGTGCTGTTGTCACAGGAGGGGTTTGCCCTTGGTGTCTACCTTGAGGGTTCTGGAGTAGGCGCGGAAGGTGTCGGCGGTGCCGTCGAAGACGACCTGGAACTTGGCGTCGCACCAGGTCTTGGGGCGCAGCGTGAAGGTTCCCTTTTTGGTGGTCTTGGCGGTGACGGCGCTGTACCACGAGTCGCCGTGCGCGCACTTGAAGATCGCGGTGACCTTGCGGCCCGCGTACGGGACCGGTTTTTTCTTGTTCTTCGCGTTAAAGCGCTTCAGTGTGCCCGTGATGGTGATCTTCTTGCCGACCTTGAGCTTGCGCGGCGTCACCTTCAGGCCGGTGATCGACGTCTTCCACCGCCACACCTTGACGACCTTGGTGACGGCCGGCGCGTACTCGGCGCTGCCCGGGAACGACATCCGCCACCAACCGGGCGCCGCCTGCCGGAACGAGGCGGCCAGGCGGCCCTCATGGTCGGGCCGCAGCGCCTGGACCGTGCGCCACACCTTGCCGTCCGGCGAGAACTGCAGGTTGACGGTGTAGGCGGCGCCCTCGCCCCGGTCGGAGCCGAGCTTGAAGCGGGCCTTGGCGGTGACGACCTGCTTGGTGTTGTGCTTGACGGCGAAGTCGAACAGCAGCGCCTTGGCCAGCACCCGCACCGCCACCGGGCGGCTGAACACCTGCTCGTCCGCGAGCGTGAACACCGCCTCCCAGGTGACGGTCCAGCGCGGCGCGGCGGTGACGGTGAACCTGCCCTGCGCGTCGGTGGTGGCGGTGAGCGCCTCGGTGCTGCCCGACACGTCCTGGACGGTGACGGCGCGCTCGGTGAGCGGCACCGTCTCGCCCTCGGCCGTCTTGCCGCGCAGCGTGCCCGACAGCGTCACCGTCGCGCCGGTGGCGACGGACTTGGCGTCGGCGGCCAGGGTCAGGCTCGCGGACACCACGGGCGGGTCCGCGGCCAGGGCCGGGACGGGGAACAGCACCAGGGCCAGGACGGCCAGGGCCGCGACGATGCGACGCACTACGATCTCGCCTCCACTCACGATGGCGTGATCGTACAAAAGCCGTGTGACATTCCGCTCCAAACGAGAGGCCGGTGACCTGTCCGGTCCGCAACCGTCACCCACCCGTCGCCGAAACCTGTGTTCGATGCGGCCTGGGGCCGTGCCCGACGGCCCCGCGCTGTGTTCGATGCGGCGCGGGTCAGCCGCTTTGCGAGCCCGACTTCGTCGGGAGCGGCTGCCCCGCGCCGTCGCCGGGTCAGGTGAGGTGGACGGTGCCGGTGACGTCGGCGGCCAGCCGTAGCGAGTCGCCGTCCTGGAGGAACGCCTCGACGCCGGGGGAGAGCCGCTCGCCGTTGACGAACGTGCCGTTGGTGGAGCGCTCGTCGCGCACCTTGGCGACGCCGGACGGGTCGAGCCACACCGTCGCGTGCTTGCGCGACACGTTGTCGTACTGGGTGAAGGTCGAGGCGGCGGGTGACTGGCCCGCGTCCCGGCCCAGGATGAGCTGCTGGCCGATGGTCACCTTGAGCTCGCCGGTGGGGAACGCGAGGCGCAGCGTCGGGCCTCCGCCGCCGGGCCGCAGCGGCTTCAGGCAGACGTTGCACTGGGTGGCCGCGGGGTTGACCAGCACGCTCTCGCAGTGCGGGCACATCGCGGCGGTGCTGTCGCCGTGCGGGGGCTGCTGGCGGTGCTCCGGCGGGACGAGCGTGCCGTCCCGCGCGGGCGGCGGGTCGAGCGGGCCGCGGCGGCCGTACGGGTCCTGGGGCTGGCCGTAGCCGCCGCCCTGGGGCGGCTGCCCGTAACCCTGCTGGGGCTGGCCGTAGGGGTCGGCGGCGGGCTGCCCGTAGCCCTGCTGCGGCTGCGCGTACGGGTCCTGCCCGCCCTGCGGGGGCTGGCCGCCGTAGCCGCCGCCCTGCGGGGGCTGCCCGTACCCCTGCTGCGGCTGCGCGTACGGATCCTGGCCCTGGGCGTACGGGTCCTGGCCCTGCGGGGGCTGGTTGCCGTACTGGCCGCCCTGGGGCTGCTGCCCGTAGCCCTGCTGCGGCTGTGCGTAGGGGTCCTGCCCGCCCTGCGGGGGCTGGCCGTAGCCGCCGCCCTGCTGCGGGGGCTGGCCGCCGTAGCCGCCGCCCTGCGCGGGCGCCGCGTACGGGTCCTGGCCGCCCTGGGGCTGGCCGTAGGGATCCTGGCCCTGGGGCTGGGCGTACGGTTCCTGGCCCTGCGGGGGGGCCGCGTACGGGTCCTGGGGCTGCTGCTGGCCGTAGCCGCCCTGCGGGGGCTGCCCGTAGCCCTGCTGGGGCTGGCCGTAGGGGTCGGCGGCGGGCTGCCCGTACCCGCCTCCCTGCGGCTGCGCGTAGGGGTCCTGGTTACCGTACTGGCCGCCCTGGCCGCCCTGGCCGCCCTGGGGCTGCTGCCCGTAGCCCTGCTGCGGCTGTGCGTACGGGTCCTGCCCGCCCTGCGGGGGCTGGCCGCCGTAACCGCCGCCCTGCGGGGGCTGCCCGTACCCCTGCTGCGGCTGGCCGTAGGAGTCGGAGGGCTGCTGCGGGCGCCGCCGCCGGCCGCGGGTGAGGTTGTTCCCGCAGGTCAGGCAGATCAGATCGCCCGGGTTGTGCGGGGTCTGGCAGACCTCGCAGGTCAGAGTCTCCATGACGCCTCCCCGGCTCGTACTCCGGCCCCGTCCAGCACCGCGCTCAGACGATCCATGTCGCCTCGGCGCGGGATGCCGATGTAATACACCCGCCGTCCTTCCGCACCGTCCTCGACGCACACCTGCATGCGCCGCCCGTTGTGTCCCTCGTGTTCGTACCGTTTCCTGCCGAGCGCAGTCAGCGGGACGAGCCTCTGGTTCGCCGACCCCCGGAGCGGGGAGCCGTCGTCGAGCCGTTCCACGTACGGCCCCGTCACCACAGCGTCGCACAGTTCCAGGATGTTCCGCGACTCCGGGACGCGGGACAACCGTGAGCTTACATATCCGGAAAAAACGAGGATGTCCAACTCGCGTGACCCGCGCCACACGTGGATGCCCCGCAACAGCGCCAACAGGGCCGCTGGCTGCTGGAACGGCTCCCCGCCGGAGATCGTGACCCCGTCGACGGGCGGGAGTCCGTCGAGCCAGCCGAGCACCTCCGCGACGGGCAGCAGCCGGCTGTCGTCGGCGGGCCACGTGTCGGTGGACAGGCACCCGGGGCACGCGAGCGTGCAGCCCTGGAACCAGATGCCCGCCCGGACTCCGGGGCCCAGCGCCGTCACCGGGTGGTGCGTCTTCGCGAGCCGCAGAAGCACGTCCCCGGCGTCGGGAGGGTCGGCGGTGGACGGCCCGGTCATGGGGCGATGTCGAGTTCGGCGATGCTGCCCTCACGCTTGATCCCCTGCACGGTGATCTCCTCTCCTGCCTGAAGGTCCCGTTCGAACAGCGCGCGCGCGAGCGGGTTGACGAAGTGGGCCTCCAGGGCCATGCCGATGCCCCGGCCGCCCTTGTCCAGCTCCGCCGTGCACCACTCGCGCAGCGTCCCCAGCACCTCGGACTTGACGGCGAGGGAGACGCGGTGCTCCTCGGTGACGCGGCGGCAGATGTTCTCCAGCTGGAGGTCGAAGATCTTCGACGCGGCCTCGGCGCCGATGAAGTTGAACACGATGATGTTGTCGCCGAGCCGGTTGAGCAGCTCGGGCCGGTTCAGCACGGCGGTGAAGTGGTCGGAGATGGCGCCCTTGATCCGGTGCTCGATCTCCGCGTACCCCAGGCCGGGGATCACCTTGGACGACCCCAGGTTCGAGGTGAAGATGAGGATGGACTCGGAGAAGTGGACGGTGTGGCCGCGCCCGTCGGTGAGGCGGCCGTCCTCCAGGATCTGGAGGAACTTGTCGAGGATGCGCGGGTGCGCCTTCTCGATCTCGTCGAAGAGGATCACCCGGAACGGGTCCTCCCGCACGGCGTTGGTGAGCTCGCCGCCCGCCTCGTGTCCGACGTAGCCGGGCGGGGAGCCGATGAGCCGGTCGCCGGCCTGCTCGGCGGAGAACTCCGACATGTCGAACCGCAGGTAGGCGCCGTCGTCGCCGAACACCAGCGAGGTGATCGCCTTGGCCAGCTCGGTCTTGCCGGTGCCCGTCGGCCCGGCGAAGAACAGCACGCCGCGCGGCCGTGAGCCGGACTTGGTGGCCTGCGCGCCCGAAAGCCCGAGCACGGCCCGCTTGAGGATGTCGAGGGTCTTGGTGACGGCCTGGGGCTGCCCCAGGACCCGTTCGGGGACCCGCTTCTCCCCGTCCAGGACGCGCTTGCGCAGGTGGCCGCGCGACCACGGGTTGTCCAGCACGCCGAGCTTGTAGGTGCGGACGGCGTCGGGCAGGTCGGCGAGGTCGACGTTCTGCTCCTTGGCCAGCCGGGTGACCTCGATCATCGACTGGAGGGTGAGGCCGTCGGCCTGCTCGGCGAACGCGTCGCAGGCGTCGGCCGCGGCCTGGTCCTCGTTGGGGTCGGCGGCGAAGGCGCGGGCCAGCAGCCGTGCGGTCTGCTGACGGTCGCCCAGGTGCGGCCGAGGTAGGGCGATCTCGCGTATCGCGTCGTTCCCGGCCACCAGCCAGGACGGCAGGTCGCCCGGCCGCTCGGCCAGCCAGATGATCGGGTTGTAGAACGGCTTCGGCCTGATGCCGGGCGCCCGGACCGGCCGCGCGGTGCGGGCCAGCTTCTCGCAGAACCGGAAGAAGTCGCGCTCGGCGGGCTGCAGGTCGGTCGCCGACGCGGCGATCCGCGACGCGCCCTCGATGAGGAACGCGGCGCGCACCTGCTCGGCGGGGCGCGCCAGCGCCGCCAGATGCTTGGTGAGGCCCTCGAGCGACGGCTTGGGGTCCCACTTGCCGAGCAGCTTCCCGGCGGCCTCCAGCGCGTCCTCGTCGTCCGGGTGGACGCGCAGGCCGTCGACGGGGTCGTAGCTGAGCAGGCAGGACATGCCGCTCGACTGGAGCGCCTCCCACAGCAGCTCGCGCAGCGGCAGGAGCGCGATCTCGCCGCCGTTGGGGAACAGGAAGCTGTCGTAGAGGTTGCCCGACAGGACGTACTGCGAATGCACGGACAGGGTGGCGTCGAGTTCGCGGATGAACGGAGGCCAGCCCGTCAGTCGGCCGCCCAAGGTCGGCTGTTCATTGCTCAACGTGGCGTTCCTTCGGCTTCTGCCGCTTGCGGCGTGCTTGTGTCACTGATTCTCCCGTGACGGGAAGCTGTTCCGCGCCGGGTTCCAGCCGCCAGGTGACGGCCATGCCGAGGCCGCCCGCGGCGAGCCGCTCCCTGGCCTCCTCGAACGCCTCGCACCAGGCGCGTTCCCGTTCGGCGTCCCTGCGGCGGTCGTCCTCGCTCTCGGGGGGACGGGTGCGCAGCATCTTGGCCCGCAGCGTCCCGTCCTCCAGGCGCATCCTGACCGCCTGGTCCGGCCACTCACCGCGGGTGAGGACGAGGCCGCCGTCGTCGGCGGTGCGCGTCTCGAAGCCGGTGTCCACCTCGTAGCCGAGGTCCTCGAACGCCTTGGTGACGCTCTCCAGGACGTACCGCCTCTCGGCCTCCGCCTGCGCGACGCGTTCCTGTTCGGCCATCCACGCCTTCACGCGCGCGCGCTCGGCCCGGGTGTTCTCGTTGGCGTCCTGCACGCGCAGCCTTACCTCGCTGAGGAGGCTCTCGGCTTCGGCGTCCGTGGGGGCTCCGGCTACTCGGGCGGCGGCCTCGTGGACCCGTCCCCGGTCGGCGTCGGACGCGTCGGGCAGCAGCCGGGCCAGGACCCGCGCCAGATCGGCGGTGCGGTCGGCGGCGCGGTCGCGCGGCGCCGCCGTCTCCCGCGCGACGAGATCGGCCGCGACGACGTCGGCGAGCCTTGCGGCGAGGGCTTTCTCGGCCTCGTCGAGCGCCCGGTCCACGGCGGCGCACCACTCGACGACCTCCTCATAGGACCTGTCCATGAGGTCGAGCTCTTCGGGCAGCGGCAAGGCGACCGCGGCACCGTGCGCGCGCGCTGCCTCGTGCACGGTGTCGCGCAGGGCGCGCACCCGCGCGTTGCGGTCCACCGCCTCGCGCAGCGCCCGCTCGTGGCGTTCCAGGGCGGCGAGCGCCTCGGCGCGGGCGCCCGCCTTCTTCTCGGCGAGCGCGGCGAACGCCTCGGCGCCCTTGGCCGCGGCCCCCGCGCCCGCGCCGAGCAGCCGGTTCGTGCCGAGACTGGCGATCACCGCCGCGTCCAGCACGATCTCGGCTTCCACACCACTGCTCATCTACCGCTCTCTCCCTGGGACGGCCGCCTCATGATTCCGTCCGGTCAGTCTCCTATGACTTCGGCGCGGCGTGCGGAGTTCGCGGTCCGCCAACGGTGCGCGCGCAGACCGCCGCCCACGGCGTGCGCCACGGTGCCGACCGCGATCGCCAGAAGCCAGAGCATCCAGGCGAGCGCGCTCAGGGCCGACAGCAGGAGCAGGAGCAGCAGAAGCGGGATCGTCGCGGCCAGCAGGGCGAGCCCGCACCCGCGCGCGCCGGTGCGCTGCGCCGTCGCCGACATCGCCCGCGACGTCTTGGACAGCCCGCCCCCGGTGAGCCGGGCCGCCTTCGCCAGCGTCGCCCACGGCCCCTCGACGAGGTAGTCGCTGCCCTGCCGGGACGCCAGCGCGACCTCCACCGCGCAGGACACCAGCCACGCGGCGACCGCCGCGGTGAGGAGCAGCCCGAGCGGGACGGGCATCTTCTGCACCTCGTTGACGGCGCGCACCCGGTCCGGCTCGCCGCCGAACAGCGCCTCGACGGCGACGCTCCCGGCCGTCCACAGCGCAAGGAACGGCAGCGACCACAGCACCGCCCGCACGCGTGCCCTACCGGCGCCCGCCTTACGGGCGCTCTCCTTCTGCTCCCACAGGGCGCGCCGTCCTTCGGCGCGGTAAGCGTCCTCGGCCGCTTTCAGCTCCGGAGACGGCGCCACCCGCTGCGGTTCGGGAGGCCGCGCCTCGGGCACCCGGACGACGGGCGCGGCCGCCTCGGCGTGCACGGGCGGGGTCTCGCCGCGCAGCCACGCGGTGACCTCCGGGTACCCCCAGCGGTGCCGCGGGTCGCGGGTGAGCAGGCCGCGGCACAGCAGCCGCAGGTGCGGGTCGTCGACGTCGGTGTTGTCGATCGGCCGGGTCGCCAGATGGTCGACGACGACCGTCTCGCTCATCCCGTCGAACGGCGCGCGGCCGGTGACGAGCTCCCGCGCGATCATCCCGAGCGACCACCAGTCGCGCGCGGGGGAGACCTGCCCTGACAGCGACTCGGGCGCCGCGTAGGCGAGCGTGCGCGACGACGACGCGAACACGACGCTCTGCTCCAGCACCCGGCTCAGCCCGAAGTCGGTGATGACAAGATCGGCGCCCCGCACGAGCACGTTCTCCGGCTTCAGGTCGCGGTGCACGATGCCCGCGTCGTGCAGCGCCTTCAGCCCGTCGGCGAGCTGTGCTACGACGGCGGTCGGATCGACCCTGGCCGCGCGGGTGAGCCGTCGGAGGTTCCCCTCCGGCAGGTACTCCATGATCTCGTAGTCGCGCCCGTCGGCGTGCCCGGTCTCCAGCACCCGCACCACGTGCCGCGACCGCAGCCGCGGCACCTGCTCCCACACCGCGGGATCCGCCCGGTACCCCCGCCGGTAGATCTTCACGACGTACCGGCCGTCGGCGTCCCCGACGTCCCTGACCAGCAGCAGATCCGACTCGGCCCCCTGGACCGGCAGTTCCCCCTCGGCCCTGAACCGTCCCGCCAACACCCCCGGCAGCCGGATGAGCCCTTCGCCGGGAGCGCCCGCCTCCGGGCCGGCTCCGTCCCGACTGGTAACCCCCGGATCCCGTCGCGTCCACTGCGGGTCGTCCACGCCGAGAGCCTATCGCGCCCCACCCCCGCCCCCCGGCTCACTTCCCCGACATCCCACACTTCCCCGGCACTTCTGGAGCGGCCCGTCGAGATGGGGATTGTCGGGAATGCGGGGTAGCGGGAGGGGTGGGTGGTTAGGGTGGGAGCGGGCGTCCGGGATGTGTGACGTGGCGGGCCGCGTCGGTGTTCCGGGTGGGGACAGGGCGGGCCGGGGGTGGCGGGCAGATGGCTTGGCGGCGGCGATGAGGGTGCTGTACGTGAGTCCCTACGAGGCGTCCGATCCGCGGGGGCCGCATGACGACGTCGCCGGGTACACGCGGGTGTTGGCGCGGGCGGTGGAACGGCTCGGGCACACCACCGGGGTGCTCGCCGTGCGGGAGCCCGTAGGGGGACGGGCTCCGGAGGTGGTCGGGGTGCTCGGCCAGGACGTCGTCGACGGGTTCCGGCCCGACCTCGTGCACGTCCAGTTCACCGCTGGCGCCTACGCCGGGCGGTACCGGGCGCTGCTGCGGCTGCTCGACCTGCTTGCCGAGCGGGGCGTCCCGGTGGTGCTGACCGCGCACGCCGTCGGCCGCGACCTCGGCGTGCTGCGCCTGCCCGGCCGCGTCCTGTACCGGAGGATCGCCGCCCGGTGCGCCACGCTCGTCGCGCACTCGCGGGACGCCGCACGGCAGCTCTCCCTGCTCGATCCGGCGGTGCCCGTCACCGTCGTGCCGCACTTCTGCCTGCCGCCCGAGCGGTCCGCCGTCACCGCCGACGCCCTGCGCGAACGGCACGGTCTGGGCGACGCGCCGGTGCTGCTCGCCTTCGGCTTCCTGCACCCCGACAAGGGCCTCGCCGACCTCGTCAGCGCGCTCGGCCTGCTCGGCGGCGACGCCAGGCTCGTCGTCGCGGGCGGCGTGCGGCGGCGCACCGGCCCGGCCCGCCTCGCCGAGGCGCGCGACCTGCTGCACGTGCGCCGGGTGCGGCGGCTCGTCGCGCGCGAACGGCTCGACGGACGTGTCGTCTTCACCGGGTACGTGCCGCCGGCGGAGGTCGGCGCCTGGTTCGCCGTCGCCGACGTGGTGGTGCTGCCGTACCGCAGGGCGGTCCGCACCGGCGTCGCCCGGCTGGCGCTCGCCGCGCACCGGCCCGTCGTCGCCACCACCGTCGGGGCGCTGCCGGAGCTGTTCGGCCGCCGCACCGTGCCGCCCCGCTCGCCCGCCGCGCTCGCGGAGACCGTCAACGGGCTGCTGTACGCGCCGGGCCTGCCGCTGCCCGAGCTGGGCCCCGGACCGGACGAGGCGGCGGCGCGCACCGAGACGCTGTACGAGCGGACGCTGCGGCCCGGTGAGGAACCCCTTGCGCGGAGGTGACGGAGTACGCAACGGAGTCGACCGACAGCGGTCCGCACCCCTAGGATGCGCGGTCTATGAGCGATGAGGGGACCGCCCACCACGGGTACAGCGCGAGCGGCAGCGCGCACCGGCCGAACTACGACGCCGTCCTGGAGCTCATCCGCTGCAAGGCTCCGGGCTGCGGCTTCCGCGGCGACCGCACCGCGTTCGGCGCGCATCTGGCCGAACTCGGCCTGTGCCGGGACTGCTGGGGCCTGGGCGTCATCAAGATCCGCCGACTGGCCAGCTACGACCACGACTGCGCGACGTGCGGCGGCACCGGCCGCCGCGCCAGGGCCCGCAGACGCCGCCTCACCCGGCGCGGCTGACCCGCCTCACCGCTGCCCGGTGCTCCGCCGGATCTTCTGCAGCTCCTCGGTGATCTTGAACTGGTTGATCACGAACTCCAGCGCCAGCCTGACCATGACGACCTGGAAGATCCAGGTGAGCGGGGCGACGACGCACGCGATGACGAGCGGCCAGGCCGAGGCGTCCTCGTACGGGTTGTTGCCGCCGAGTCCCCAGATGAACAGGAACAGCCCGATGCTGAAGAGCGTGATGATAACGAGCGACAGTATGTAGAAGCCCCGGATGAGCATCGGGGTGACCATCGCGTCGAACCTGGTGTCCAGCAGCGAGCCGAAGAAGCCCCTGCGCCGGACGGGCGGCGGCCCCGCGGGCGGGCGCGGGTCGCCCTGCGGCGGGAGGACGGGCTGGGGCCCGGTGTGCTGGGGGCCGCCCTGCTGCCACTGCGGCGGCGGGCCGGGGGGCCGCTGCGGCCCGGGGGGCGTCGGCCCGGGGGGCGTCGGCCCGGGGGGCGCCTGCGGCGGCGGCGTCTGCTGCGGTGGCGTGTCGGGGCGGACGCCGTACTGGTGCGGGTTGAAGCGCGGCTGCTCCGGCGGGGTAGTCACCCCCCAACCTTAGGACGCGCGGGCCCGGTGGCGGGTTAGGTAGGGGAGCGAATAGGTAGTCACGGATGTCCGGAAACAATGCCGGGGTGGCTCGCTGTCCATAGCCCGGGGCTATCGAAGTGGGCGAAGCCCGCTGTGATGAGCATCACATTGGCCCGACCTGTTGTTAACTGTGTCACGTTTGTGAACGGCAGGCGTAGGGTCGCCATCCTGCACCCCGAGGAGGCGGCGATGGCGACGGTCGAGGCGCCCGCGAAGACGCGCGCGCAGATCAAGGAACGCACGTTCCGTACGGACGACTGGCGAAAATATCCCGTACTCACCTTTGTCTTCTTCACGGCATGGGTGGTGTACGCCACGGTTCGGGCGATGTGGGGCAGTGCCTTCTTCGTCCCGGAATACCACTACCTCACCCCCTTCTACTCGCCCTGCCTCAACGACGCCTGCTCCAGCGTGACGCTCGACGGGTACACCGGCAGCGCCGCCCTGTTCGGCACGTTCATCCCGGCGGGCGCCCCGTTCTTCATCCCCTACGCCCTGCTCTCCCTGCCGTTCCTGCTGCTCTTCCGGCTGACCTGCTACTACTACCGGAAGGCGTACTACCGCGCGTTCTGGCTCTCCCCCCAGGCGTGCGCAGTCCGTGAGCCGCACGCCAGGTACACGGGTGAGACCAGGTTCCCGCTGATCGGGCAGAACCTGCACCGGTACTTCTGGGTCGCCGCGGTGCTCATCTCCCTCATCAACACCTATGACGCGATCCTCGCGTTCCACGGCAAGGACGGCGGATTCGGCGTCGGCCTGGGCACGGTCATCCTCTGGGCGAACGTGACCCTGCTGTGGCTGTACACGCTGTCCTGCCACTCGTGCAGGCACGTGATGGGCGGCCGCCTGAAGAACTTCTCGAAGCACCCCGTCAGGTACCGGCTGTGGACCTGGATCTCGGCGATCAACACGCGGCACGGGACGTACGCGCTCATCACGCTCGTCTCCCTCGTCGTCGCCGACTTCTACGTGATGCTCGTGGCCAGCGACACCATCAACGACTTCCGCTTCTTCAACTGAAGGCCCTCATGACTGAACTCGAACGACACTCCTACGACGTCGTCGTCATCGGAGCCGGCGGCGCGGGACTGCGCGCCGCGATCGAGGCGCGGCTGCGCGGCAAGAAGGTCGCGGTCATCTCCAAGTCGCTGTTCGGCAAGGCGCACACCGTCATGGCCGAGGGCGGCGCGGCGGCGGCGATGGGCAACGTCAACTCGAACGACAACTGGCAGGTCCACTTCCGCGACACGATGCGCGGCGGCAAGTTCCTCAACAACTGGCGGATGGCCGAACTGCACGCCAGGGAGGCGCCCGACCGGGTCTGGGAGCTGGAGGCGTGGGGCGCGCTGTTCGACCGCACCAAGGACGGGCGGATCTCCCAGCGCAACTTCGGCGGCCACACCTACCCGCGCCTGGCGCACGTCGGCGACCGGACGGGCCTGGAGCTCATCCGCACCACCCAGCAGAAGATCGTCGCGCTCCAGCAGGAGGACCACGCCGAGACCGGCGACTACGAGGCCCGTATCAAGGTGTGGGCCGAGACGACCGTCACCCGGCTCCTCAAGGACGGCGACCGGATCTGCGGCGCGTTCGCCTATGTCCGCGAGACGGGCAGGTTCGTCGTGTTCGAGGCGCCCGCGGTGGTGCTGGCGACGGGCGGCATCGGCAAGGCGTTCAAGGTGACGTCGAACTCCTGGGAGTACACCGGCGACGGCCACGCGCTGGCCCTGCTGGCCGGGGCGACCCTCCTGAACATGGAGTTCATCCAGTTCCACCCGACGGGCATGGTCTGGCCGCCGTCGGTGAAGGGCATCCTGGTCACCGAGTCGGTGCGCGGCGACGGAGGCGTCCTCACCAACTCCGAGGGCAGGCGGTTCATGTTCGACTACATCCCGGACGTCTTCAAGGAGCAGTACGCGACGACGGAGGAGGAGGGCGACCGCTGGTACACCGACCCGGACAACAACCGCCGTCCGCCCGAGCTGCTGCCCAGGGACGAGGTCGCGCGTGCCATCAACGCCGAGGTGAAGGCCGGTAGGGGATCCCCGCAGGGCGGTGTCTTCCTTGACGTGTCGTCGCGGCTTCCGGCCGAGCAGATCATCAGGAAGCTCCCGTCGATGCACCACCAGTTCAAGGAGCTGGCGGACGTGGACATCACGAAGGAGCCGATGCAGGTGGGCCCGACGTGCCACTACGTCATGGGCGGCATCGAGGTCGATCCGGACACGGGCGCGGCGTCGGTGCCGGGCCTGTTCGCGGCGGGCGAGTGCTCGGGCGGCATGCACGGCTCCAACCGGCTCGGCGGCAACTCGCTGACCGACCTGCTGGTGTTCGGCAAGCGCGCGGGTGACGGCGCGGTGGACTACGTGGACGGGCTCGGCGCGCGCCCCGCCGTCCCGGAGGCCGAGGTCGAGGCGGCGACGGCCGAGGCGCTCGACCCGTTCACCCGCCCGGACGGCGAGAACCCCTACGCGGTGCACGCCGACCTCCAGGCGACGATGAACGAGCTGGTCGGCATCATCAGGACGGCCAAGGAGCTGGAGACGGCGCTGGAGGGCCTGGTCGGGCTGCGGCGGCGGATCGCGGAGGTCGGCGTGAAGGACGCCGGTCCCGGCGGGCGCGGCTACCACCCGGGCTGGCATCTGGCGTTGGACCTGCGCAACATGCTCATCGTCTCCGAGTGTGTCGCGAAGGCGGCGCTGGAGCGCGAGGAGTCGCGCGGCGGCCACACCCGGGAGGACTTCCCGGGCATGTCGCCGGAGTGGCGCAAGGTCAACCTGGTGTGCGAGCTGGCCGGGGACGGCGGGGTGGCGCTGCGCCGCCAGCCGATGCCGGCGATGCGGTCGGACCTCCTGGAGCTCTTCGAGACCGCGGAACTGAAGAAGTACCTCACCGAGGAGGAGCTGCCGTAATGGGTTACCTGGCCAAGTTCCGCGTGTGGCGCGGAGACAGCGGGCGAGGGGCGCTGGAGGACTTCGAGGTGGAGGTCAACGAGGGCGAGGTCGTCCTCGACGTCATCCACCGGCTCCAGGCGACGCAGACCCCCGACCTGGCGGTCCGCTGGAACTGCAAGGCGGGCAAGTGCGGCTCGTGCTCGGCGGAGATCAACGGCAAGCCCCGGCTGCTGTGCATGACCCGGATGTCCACGTTCACCCAGGACGAGGTGATCACCGTGACGCCGGTGCGGACGTTCCCCGTCATCCGCGACCTCGTCACCGACGTGTCGTTCAACTACGCGAAGGCGCGCGAGGTCCCGTCGTTCGACGGCGGCGACGTCGGGCCGGGCGAGTTCCGGATGAAGCAGATCGACGTGGAGCGCTCGCAGGAGTTCCGCAAGTGCATCGAGTGCTTCCTGTGCCAGAACGTGTGCCACGTGATCCGCGACCACGAGGACAACATGCCGGCCTACGCGGGTCCGCGTTTCCTCATGCGGGTCGCCGAGCTGGAGATGCACCCGGCCGACGTGCTGGACCGCCGTGAGATCGCCCAGGACGACTTCGGCCTGGGCCTGTGCAACATCACCAAGTGCTGCACCGAGGTCTGCCCCGAGCACATCAAGATCACCGACAACGCGCTGATTCCGATGAAGGAGCGCGTGGTGGGCCGCAAGTACGACCCCCTGGTGTGGCTCGGCAGCAAGATCGGCATTGTCCGCAAGCCCGACGACACACTCCCCGCCTGACCCTCCGCGACGCCGAAGGCCCCCGGTTCGCCGTGTTCACCGGGGGCCTTTCTCGTGCGCGCGTCGGGCCTCAGCGGGCGGCGACGGAGAGGGTGATGATGAGGTTGGCGAGCTTGCCCGCGGTGCGCTGGCCCTGGGCGTCCTTGAGGAGGGCGTCGAGGGTCCAGGCGACCTTCTTGTTCTGCACGGCGGTGGGGTCGCCGGGGGCGCGCGCGGCGGCCGGGTCGGGCTGCGGGGCGGTCGGGTCGGTGGGCAGCGGCCCGCCGATGATCTCCTCGATGACCCGGGTGACGATCACCTGGAGCTCGCCGAAGATCGCGTTCAGCTGCTCGGGCGGCAGCGTGAAGACGGCCTCGACGAGCAGGAAGAGCTGGGTGTAGTCGCCCGCGAGGATCTGCCGGGCGTACGCCTGGATGTCCGCGGGGAGGACCGCGAGGACCTCTTCGATGATCGCGTTGACGTCCGGTGCCGCGGCGGGCGCGCCGACCGGAATCCGCGGCGCCGCCTGCACCGGCGCGACCGCCGTCAGGGCGGGCGTGACGGCCAGGACCGCGGTGGCGGCCAAGAGCGCGGGCTTGCGAACCTTCACAGGGGGCTCCTCGTAACGAAGGGGGGGAGAGAGCCCGCCAAGCGTAGTGACAAGATCAGATAACAGGCAATACCTGCACGTTAACGGTACGGCCGCGACAGAAGCCACAAAGCTCAACAGAAGTGACAAAAGGGCGCCCGACCCGAAGGCCGGACGCCCTGACGCCCTGGACGGGCCGGAGAGCCCTACTTGCCGGAGGCGCTCAGCCAGTCCTTGTTCATCCGGCCGATGAACTCCAGCGGGATGCCCTTGGGGCAGGCCACGGTGCACTCGCCGGTGTTGGTGCAGCCGCCGAAGTCGAGGTCGTCGTGGGTCCGCACCATGTTGACGACGCGGTCGTCCCGCTCGGGCTGGCCCTGCGGGAGCAGGCCCAGGTGCGAGATCTTCGCGGACATGAACAGCGCGGCCGAGCCGTTCGGGCAGGCCGCCACGCAGGCGCCGCAGCCGATGCACTCGGCCGCGACGAACGCCTTGTCCGCGTCGGCCTTGGGCACCGGGGTGGCGTGCGCGTCGGGCGCGGTGCCGGTCGACGCGGAGATGTAGCCGCCCGCCTCGATGATCTTGTCGAACGCGCCGCGGTCCACGACCAGGTCCTTGACGACCGGGAACGCCTTGGCCCGCCACGGCTCGATGTCGATCGTCTCGCCGTCCTTGAACTTGCGCATGTGCAGCTGGCACGTCGTGGTGTTGCGCTCGGGGCCGTGCGGCTGGCCGTTGATGACCAGCGAACACATGCCGCAGATGCCCTCGCGGCAGTCGTGGTCGAACGCGACCGGCTCCTCGCCCTCGACGGCGAGGCGCTCGTTGAGCACGTCGAGCATCTCCAGGAACGACGCGTCCTCGGAGATGTCGTCGACCTCGTAGGTGACCATCCGGCCCTTGTCAGCCGCGTTCTTCTGACGCCAGATGCGGAGCTTCAGCTTCATGGGGTTGCGCGCCTCTTACTTGTAGGACCGGGTGCTCGGCTTGACGTACTCGAAGACGAGATCCTCCTTGTGGAGGACGGGGACGTCCCCGCCCGTCCACTCCCACGCCGCGGCGTAGGAGAAGTTCTCGTCGTCGCGCTTGGCCTCGCCGTCCTCGTCCTGGGACTCGGCCCGGAAGTGGCCGCCGCACGACTCGGTGCGGTGCAGCGCGTCGACGCACATGAGTTCGCCGAGTTCGAGGAAGTCCGCGACGCGGCCCGCCTTCTCCAGCGACTGGTTCAGGTCGTCGCCGGAGCCGGGGACGGTGACGTTCTTCCAGAAGTCGGCGCGCAGCTCGCGGATGAGGCCGATGGCCTTGCGCAGGCCCTCGTCGGTCCGCTCCATGCCGCAGTACTCCCACATGATGTGGCCGAGTTCGCGGTGGTAGGAGTCGACGGTGCGGCTGCCCTTGATGGACAGCAGCTTGTCGACCTGCGCCTGGACGCCGTCCACGGCCGCCTGGACGGTCTCGTCCGGGACGGAGGTCGCCGGGTTCCGGGCCAGGTAGTCGCCGACCGTCTGCGGGATGACGAAGTACCCGTCGGCCAGGCCCTGCATCAGCGCGGACGCGCCGAGCCGGTTGGCGCCGTGGTCGGAGAAGTTGGCCTCGCCGAGCACGAACAGGCCGGGGACGGTGGACTCCAGGTCGTAGTCCACCCACAGACCGCCCATGGTGTAGTGCACGGCCGGGTAGATGCGCATCGGCTGCTCGTACGGGTTCTCGCCCGTGATGCGCTCGTACATCTGGAAGAGGTTGTCGTACTTGGCTTCGACGGCCTTGAGGCCGAGCCGCTCGATGGCGTCGGAGAAGTCCAGGTAGACGCCGAGGCCGCCGGGGCCGACGCCCCGGCCCTCGTCGCAGACGTTCTTGGCGGCGCGCGAGGCGATGTCGCGCGGCACGAGGTTGCCGAACGCCGGGTAGATGCGCTCCAGGTAGTAGTCGCGCTCGTCCTCGGGGATGTCGGCGGCCTTGCGGGCGTCGCCCGCCTGCTTGGGCACCCACACGCGGCCGTCGTTGCGCAGCGACTCCGACATCAGGGTCAGCTTCGACTGGTGGTCGCCGGAGACCGGGATGCAGGTCGGGTGGATCTGCGTGTAGCACGGGTTCGCGAAGTACGCGCCGTGCTTGTGCGCGCGCCACGCGGCGGTGACGTTGGAGCCCATGGCGTTCGTCGACAGGAAGTAGACGTTGCCGTAGCCGCCGGTCGCGAGCACCACGACGTCCGCGGTGTAGGACTTGATCTCGCCGTTGACGAGGTTCCGCACGACGACGCCGCGCGCCTTGCCCTCGTGCATGATCAGGTCGAGCATCTCGTGCCGCGGGTGCAGTTCGACGTTGCCCGCGTCGACCTGCCGCATCAGCGCCTGGTAGGCGCCGAGCAGGAGCTGCTGGCCCGTCTGGCCGCGGGCGTAGAACGTCCGGGAGACCTGCGCGCCGCCGAAGGAGCGGTTGTCGAGCAGGCCGCCGTACTCGCGGGCGAACGGGACGCCCTGCGCGACGCACTGGTCGATGATCTGGGTGGAGACCTCGGCGAGGCGGTGCACGTTGGACTCGCGGGCGCGGAAGTCGCCGCCCTTGACGGTGTCGTAGAACAGCCGGTGCACCGAGTCGCCGTCGTTGCGGTAGTTCTTGGCGGCGTTGATGCCGCCCTGCGCGGCGATGGAGTGGGCGCGGCGCGGCGAGTCCTGGAAGCAGAACTGGATCACCTTGTAGCCGAGTTCGCCCAGGGTGGCGCCCGCGGAGCCGCCGGCGAGGCCGGTGCCGACGACGATCACCGTCTTCTTCCGCTTGTTGGCGGGGTTGACCAGCTTGACGTCGAACTTGCGCTGGGTCCAGCGGCGTTCGACCGGCAGGTCGTTCGGGGCCTTGGCGTCGGCGATCGGCGCACCGGACCGGTAGAACTCGGAAAGGTCAGGCGTCTCGGTCATTAGTCGACCACCCCCAGGGTCACGGAAATCGGAACGATCAGGAAGCCGACGGTGATCAGCGCGGCGAAACCGGTGGCGATGACGTTCAGCGCCTTGTCCTGTCGGGGGTTCTTCAGGCCGAGCGTCTGGACGGCGCTCACGAGGCCGTGCCGCAGGTGGAAGCCCAGCGAGACGACGGCCAGCACGTAGAAGAGCGTGATGTACCAGCGGTCGGGGGCGAAGCCCGCGACGACGTTCTGGTACGCCTCGCCGTGCACGCCGTGCGGGTTCACGGTGCCGACGGTGAGGTCGAGGATGTGCCAGACGATGAACAGCAGGATGATGACGCCGCCCCAGCGCATGGTGCGCGCGGCGTAGGAGCCGTTCACCTTGGCGCGGTGCTGGTACTTGACGGGCCGCGCGCGCTTGGCGCGGACGGTCAGTTCGGCGGCGGTGCTGAAGTGCAGGACGACGGCGGCGAGCAGCCCGAACCGCATGACCCACAGGAACCAGCCCTCGTGGAGTGCGGGCGCCCCGAGCGTGCGCAGCCAGGCGGCGTAGCCGTTGAACTCTTCGAGCCCGAAGAAGATCTTCAGGTTCCCGACCATGTGTCCGATGAGCCAGAGGACCATGAGCACGCCGGTGACGGCCATGATCGCTTTTTTGCCTACCGTCGAGCGGTAGAGGGAGGGGATCGACGCGATAGCCACGGTCGGGAACCGTACAAATCCGGCAACGGTTCGTCCAAGTCATCGAACATCTGGTTTCCATAGCCTGAAGCTATGGTCCCTTGCCCAGCGGGACTTTGGACCCTCGTGATCTTCCGGCCGGTGACGGAACTCACAGGTCACGGGGGAACCTTCCGATCACTCTACACTGCGTAGTACTACGACGCGTAGTGTCACGGCGCGGGCGGCAGGGACTCCCTGAGGAAGGCGACCTGGAGGTGGAGCAGGTTCTCGGCGACGATCTCCTGGGGCGTCATGTGGGTGACGCCGGACAGCGGGAGCACGGTGTGCGGGCGGCCCGCGGCCAGCAGGGCGCTGGACAGCCGCAGGGTGTGCGCGGCCACCACGTTGTCGTCGCCGAGGCCGTGGATGAGCATCAGCGGACGCTCCAGGGCCGGGGCGTCGTCGATCAGGGAGTTGGCCTTGTAGACGTCAGGCTCCTCGCCCGGGTCGCCCAGGTAGCGCTCGGTGTAGTGGGTGTCGTAGAGCGTCCAGTCGGTGACCGGCGCGCCCGCGACGGCGGCGTGGAACACGTCGGGACGGCGCAGCACGGCCAGCGCGGCGAGGAACCCGCCGAACGACCAGCCGCGGATCGCGACCCGCGAGAGGTCCAGCGGATACCGCTCGGCGGCCGCGTGCAGCGCCGCGATCTGGTCCGCCAGCACGACGTCGCAGAAGTCGCCGGCGATGGCGCGCTCCCAGCCGGGGCCGCGCCCCGGCGTGCCCCGGTTGTCCGCGACGATGACCGCGAACCCCTGGTCGGCGAGGTACTGGGCCTCGCAGAAGGCACGGCCCGCCGCCAGCACCCGCTGCGCGCCCGGCCCGCCGTACGGGTCCACGAGGACGGGCAGCCGCTCCCCGGACGCCGGGTCGAACCCGCTCGGCAGCAGCACCGCCGTCCGGATCGCGCGGTCGCCCGCCGCGAACAGCTCGACCTTCGGGGTGATCACCGGGGTCTCGGCGTGGTTGGCCACGGTGACGTCGGTGCCGTGCACCCAGGTCCGCGAGCGCGTCGCCTCCAGCGTGGTGCCGGACAGCACGACGGTGCCGCCGCCCCGCACCGCGCCGAACACGCCCGAGCCCTCGGTGAGCCGGGTCAGGCCCTCGGGCGTGTACTCCCACACGTGGATCTCGGTGGGCTCCTCCGACGCCGTGAACAGCACCGAGGAGCCGGTGACATCGAGGACGGCCCGCACCTGGAGGCCGGGCGGCGTGACCGGCTCGCCGCCGACGGTGAGCCGCCGGGTGCCGTCGTCGTCCAGCGTCCAGACGAGCGCGCCGGAGCCGGTGCGCGCGGGCACCCCCGCGACGATCTCCAGCCACGCCGCGTCGTGCGCGTTGTGCGCCATCCTCGTCTCGCCGTTCAGCGGGTCGACGCCGAGCACGCGCAGGCTGCGCTGGTCGCGGGTCTGCACCACGATGAGCGGACCGCGCCCGTCCCACAGGGCGGTGACGAGGTACGGGTACATGCCGCGGTCCCAGGAGACCGACGCCTTCTTCTCGCCCTCGGCCGTGACGATGGTGAGCGACACGATCGCGTTGGGCGTCCCGGCGGCCGGGTAGGCGACCTTCTGGGCGGGCCGCTCCGGATGCGCCGGGTCGGCGATGTGCCAGCGCAGCACCGGGGTCTCGTCCACCCGGGCGACGAGCAGGGCGTCGCCGCGCGGCGACCACCAGAAGCCGCGCATCCGGCCCATCTCCTCGGCCGCGATGAACTCCGCGAGCCCGTAGGAGACCTGCTCGCTCTCCGACCGCGCCACCACGGTGTCCGCGCCCGACGCCACGTCGATGACGTGCAGGGACCTGCCGCTCACGTAGGCGACGCGGGCGCCCTTCGGGTCCAGCCGGGGGCCGAACACGGGAGTCTCAGCCGGGAGCTGGCGTACCGCGCCGGTGGCCAGGTCCGCGACGAACAGCTGGCCGCCGAGCGTAAAAGCGGCGGTCCGCACCGCCTCGTCGGTGCTGTAGGCGACGATGCCGCCCGCCGACTCCCTGGCCCGCTCGCGTCTGGCCCGCTCCTCGGCGGGCAGGTCGCGCTCGTCGATGTCCAGCGCGACCGGATCGGCGAGCAGCCGCTCGGCGCCGGTGGCCGGATCGAGCCGCCACAGGCAGGTGACGGGGTCGGCGCCGCTCTTGCTCCGCAGGAAGATCACGGACGAGCCGTCCGGGGAGACCGTCACACCCCTGGGCGCGCCAAGGGTGAACCGCCGGGTCCTGGCGCTCTGTCGCGGAAAGCTCGTCGTCATGGCCCCAAGCCTAAGCGTCGCCGCCGACAGTCCGGGTTCCGGCTCCGGCGCGGGCGGCGGCGCCGCCGGAAAGGCGTGCGGGACAATGGCCGGTGTGCAGTTGCAGCAGCTGGCCTACTTCGTCGCGGTGGCGGAGATCCGCCACTTCACGCAGGCGGCCGAGTCGCTCGGCGTCGCCCAGCCTTCGCTGTCCAAGCAGATCCGGGCGCTGGAGAAGGAGCTGGGCGCGCCGCTGTTCAGCCGGGCGCGCGGCAACATCACGCTGACCCCGGCCGGTGACGTGCTGCTGCCGCTGGCCAAGCGCATCCTCGCCGACGTGGACACCGCCCGCCTTGAGGTGCGGGAGCTGGCCGGGCTGGTGCGCGGCCGGGTGCGGCTGGGCGCGACCCCGTCGCTGTGCGCGGGGCTGCTCGCCGACGCGCTGCGCCGCTTCCACGACGCCTACCCCGGCATCGACCTGACCGTCGAGGAGGGCGGCTCACGTGATCTCGTCCGCGACCTGACGCGCGGCCTGCTCGACCTCGCCCTGGTGATCCTGCCTCTGGCCGACGACACGCCGCTGGTGACGACGCCGATCCTGCGCGAGCACCTCGTCGTCGCGATGCCGTCGGAGCAGCGGCCGCGCCGCCCGTCCATGACCGTCGAGGATCTCCAGGGCCGCGACCTCGTCATGTTCCGGGTCGGCTACGACCTGCGCGACTCCACGATCGCCGCCTGCCGCGAGGCCGGGTTCGAGCCGCGCTACGCGGTGGAGGGCGGCGAGATGGACGCGGTGCTGCGGTTCGTCGAGGCGGGCCTGGGCATCGCGGTGGTGCCCAGCATGGTGCTGGCGGGCCGGCCGGGCCTGCGCGGCGTCCCGCTCACGCCCACCCAGAACGGGACGCCGGGCCTGGAGCGCACGATCGCCATCGCGCACCGCAAGGACGTCGCCCCCACCCACGCGGCCCGCGCCTTCCGCGAGACCTTGGAGTCCTACCTTTCGGAGGCCGCCCGCGACGGCTCGCTCCCGCCCGGCGTCCGCCACCTCACCTGACGCCCGACGCCCGCCTCAGCGGGTCCAGGTGGACCAGAGGTCGGCGTAGGAGCCGCCGCGGGCGACGAGCTCGTCGTGGGTGCCGAGTTCGGTGACGCGGCCGTCCTCGACGACGGCGACGCGGTCCGCGTCGTGCGCGGTGTGCAGCCGGTGCGCGATCGCCACGACCGTCCGGCCGCGCAGGACGGCGCCGAGCGAGCGTTCCAGGGCGCGGGCCGCGCCCGGGTCGAGCAGGGACGTCGCCTCGTCCAGGACGAGGGTGTGCGGGTCGGCCAGGACGAGTCGGGCCAGCGCCACCTGCTGGGCCTGGGCGGGGGACAGCGTGTGCCCGCCGGAGCCGACGACCTCGTCGAGGCCGGGGCCCGCCCACCCGACGACGTCGAGGGCGGCGCGCAGCTCTTCGTCGGGGGCGTCCCGGACGAGCGTGAGGTTCTCCCGCAGCGTCGTCCGGAAGACGTGGTGCTCCTGGGTGACGAGCGCTATCCGGTGCCGCAGCGTGTCCAGGGGGAGGTCCGTCAGCGGGACCTCGCCGAGCGTCACCCGGCCCGCGCGCGGCCCGTCGATGCCCGCGAGCAGCCTGCCCAGCGTGGACTTGCCCGCGCCGGACGGCCCGACGACGGCGAGGGTCTCGCCGGGCCGCAGGTCGAGGTCCACCCCGTGCAGCACGTCGCGGTCGGCGTAGGCGTAGCGCACCTCGCGGGCCGAAAGCCGGGCGTCGGAGGGTTCGGCGCCGGTGGGGGAGCGATCCGGCGGCACGTCCGCGACGCCCAGGAGACGGGCCAGGGAGGCGGCCCCCAGTTGGAACTCGTCGAGCCGCATCAGGAGGACGCTCAGCGGATACCCGAGTTGCTGCACGTACAGCGTCGCCGCCGTCACCTGGGCGAGGGAGGCGTGCCCGTCCAGGTAGAGGAACCCGCCGAACAGCAGGGTGCCGACGACGGGCAGCGCGTAGCTGAGTTCGAGCACGGGGTACCAGCGCTGGCGCAGCCCCAGCGTGTACTTCTCGGCGGTCCAGCTCGCCCGGATGGCGTCGTCGGCGGCCCGCGCCCGCTGCTCCTCGCGGCCGAGCGCCGCGACGGTCCTGGCGCCGGTGACGGTCTCGGTGAACCCGTCGAGGAGCTGGGCGAACCGCTCCTCCTCGGTGAGGTAGCCGCGCAGGGCGCGCCGCAGGTACCAGCGGGTGGACAGCCACAGCAGCGGCACCACCGCGAGCACCGGCAGCAGCAGCGGCGGCGCGGTGAGCGCGAGCGCCACCCCGGTGAACAGCACGGTGACGGCGGAGACGAGCACCTGCGGGACGGCGTCGCGCACCGCCTCCTCCAGCAGGTCCACGTCACGGGAGGAGCGGGCGAGCAGGTCGCCCGTCCCGGCCCGCTCGACCGTGGACAGCGGCAGCCGCAGCGCCCGCGCCACGAACTCCTCGCGCAGGTCGGCGAGCACCCGCTCGCCCAGCGCCGCCGACGCGGCGAACGCGGCGCGCGTCAGCAGCGCCTGGAGCACGACGAACGCGGCGATGGCGGCGGCGACGGCGTCGATCCGCCGCCCCGGATCGGCGACGAGCTGGGCGAACAGCCACGGCACCGTCAGCCCGGACGCGGTGGCGAGCGCGTGCAGCGCCACCGTCCGCGCCAGCGGCCCCGGATAGCGCAGCACGAGCCTGCGCGCGTAAGCCTTGACCTGCGCTCCTCTCGCTACAGGCAGCTTCATTCCCGTCCCCTCGTGACGGCGGCCCGGTAGTCGGGGGCCTCGGCCAGCAGTTCGGTGTGCCCGCCTTCGGCGACGACCTTGCCGCCCCGCACGTGCACCACGTGGTCGGCCTCGGCGAGCACCAGCGGGCTCGACGTGAACACCACGGTGGTGCGGCCCGCCCGGTGCGCGGCGAGCCTCCCGGCGATGCGGGCCTCGGTGTGCGCGTCCACCGCGCTGGTGGGTTCGACGAGCACCAGCACCTCGGGTTCCGCCGCCAGGGCGCGGGCCAGCCTGAGCCGCTGCCGCTGGCCGCCGGAGAACTCACGGCCGGCTTCGGCCACCCGCCCCCGGTCGAGGCCGCCCGCCTCGGCCACGACGTCCTCCGCGCACGCGGCCCTGACGGCGGCGGCCCTGCGCGCGGCGTCGTCGCCGGGGAGGAGTTCGGCCGCCAGCGGCCCGGTGAAGAGGGTGTCCTCGTTGGTCGTGAGCAGGACGCGGCGTCTCAGGCCCGCCAACTCCGGCAGAGGCACCCCGCCGTAGCAGACGCCGCCGTCGTCGGTGTAGCCGGTGATCCGGTCGGCGAGCGGGCCCGCCTCCGGCCCGGCCACCACCGCGGTCAGCACGCCGGGCCGGACGCGCAGGCCCGAGCCCTCGTCGGCCAGCTCGCCCCCGGTCGGCGGGAGGGTGCCGGCGCCGGGATGGTCGGGCGTCATGCCCAGGACGTGGCTGACCCGCCGGGCCGCCACATGGCCCTTGGTGAGCGCGCTGGCCGCCTCGCCGAGCACCCACAGCGGGGTGACGAGGAAGGCCGCGTACCCGTAACACGTCACGAGCTGGCCCACGGTGATCTGCCCTGAGGCGGCATAGCGGGCGCCCATCCAGGTGACGAGCGTCAGCAGCAGGCCGGGGAACAGCAGCGCCGCCGCGTTCAGCCACGACTCGGCCCGGCCCGCCCGCGTCCCGGCCCCGCGCACCCGCTGCGACTCCGCCCGGAACCGCCGTTCGAACAGCTCCTCGCCGCCGATGCCGCGCAGCACCCGCAGCCCGGCGACGATGTCGGAGGCCGTCGCCGTCATCGTGCCGGTGAGGTCGCGGCGCTCGCTCTGACGGCGGTGGATCGGGGCCAGCAGCGGCCCGCTCAGCGCCAGCACCAGCGGCACCCCGACCAGCAGGACCAGGCCGAGCCGCACGTCGATGCCCAGCAGCACCACGGTGACGACGACGATCGACAGGGCCGAGCCGACCGCGCGGCCCGCCACCTCGGAGAGGTCGCCGATCCGCGTCACGTCGTTGGTGCCGACGGCCAGGACCTCGCCCGCGCTGATCCGCCGCGCCAGCGTGTCGCCGAGCCGCCCGGCCTGCCTGGCGACGAGCTGGACCGTCCGGTAGGCGACGCCCAGCCACGCCGCGACCGAGGCGCGGTGCTCCAGCAGCCGGGCCACCGCCAGCAGCACGCCGAGCCCGAGCAGCACGGCCGCCCATCGGAGCAGCTCACCGCCCTCCCGCGCGGTGACGCCCTCGTCGATCGCCCGGCCGAGCGCGGCGGGCATCAGGGCCTGGGCGACCATGCCGCACAGGCTCCACACCGTCACCGCGGCCAGCGCCGGGGCGTGCCGCGCGGCCATCCACGCGAGGAAGCGCCACGGCCCCCCTTCGGGTGGTTCGCCCGGATCGTCGATCGGCAGCTCGCGCATCCCCCGACCGTAGGCAGACACCCCGCGAACACGCCAACGATTTTCCGCGCGACACCCCGTCACCTCACCGTCGGCGCACGGAGATCGTCACCTGGATGTGAGGGTCGGCACGGCCCCTGGTGGGCCGCGCGGGGTCCGGGGATGGTTACCCTGCTTGGCATGAGCGACCGTCGCATCCTGTTCGTGCACGCCCATCCCGACGACGAGTCGATCGGGACGGGTGCGACCATGGCCCGGTATGCGGCGGAAGGAGCCCATGTCACCCTCGTCACCTGCACCCTCGGCGAGGAGGGCGAGGTCATCCCGCCCGAGCTGGCCGACCTCGCCGCCGACCGCAGGGACGAGCTGGGCGCGTACCGGATCAGCGAGCTGGACGCCGCGATGGACGCCCTCGGCGTCACCGACCACAGGTACCTCGGCGGGCCCGGCCGCTGGCGCGACTCCGGCATGGCCGGGGTGCCGTCCAACGAGCGGTCCGAGGCGTTCTGGCAGGCCGACCCCGACGAGGCCGCCGCCCAGCTGGAGGAGGTCGTCCGGGAGGTCAGGCCGCAGGTCATGGTCACCTACGACGACAACGGCTACTACGGCCACCCCGACCACATCCAGGCCCACCGGGTGGCCAGGCGCGCCTTCGACAACGCCAAGGGCACCGACTGGGAGGTCGCGAAGTTCTACGCGACGGCGATGCCCCGCTCGGTGATCGCCCGCTCCGTCGCGGTGCTCCAGGCGGGCGGGCCCTTCCGCGGCCCCGCCTCCGTCGACGAGGTCGCCTACGGCGTCCCCGACGACCAGGTCACCACCGCCATCGACGCCCGCGCCTACCTGCCGCGCAAGCTCACCGCGTTGGCCGCGCACCGCACCCAGATCACCGTGGCGGGCTCGCACTTCGCGCTCTCGGACAACGTCGGCCAGCAGGCGTTCGGCGTCGAGTACTACACGCTGCTGGCCGGGCCGATGGGCCCGCTCGGCCCGGACGGGCGCGAGCACGACCTTTTCGGCGGGATAGCCTGAACGACCGTGGACGGTAGGGGAGGCGCCGCGAAGGGCGCGCTGTACGGGCTGCTGGCGGTCGGCGGAGCCCTCGTAGGGCTGATCGGGGCCTTCCAGTACAACCGGTCGATCCTGGTGTGCCTCCTGGTAGTGGCCTTCACGTTCCTCGCCGTGCGGGGCGCGGGCTGGGCCTCGGGCGCGCGGACGGGGGCGCTCGTGCCCGCCGTCGCCTGGGTCGTCACCACCGGCGCGCTGTCGGTCTCCCGCCCCGAGGGCGACGTGATCGTCACCAACAGCACGGGCGGGCTGCTCTTCCTGTTCGGAGGTGTCGTCGCCGCTCTCGCCGCCGTCCTCCTCACCCCCGCGAACGCCTCCTTCCTCACCGGACTGCCGTATGACGCCCCCACCAGACCCCGCTGAGTTCCGCAGGGTCGTCGGCCGCTTCCCCACCGGCGTCACCGTCGTCACGACGGTCGCCGACGGGGTGCCGCACGCGATGACCATGAGCGCCTTCACGTCGGTCTCCCTCGACCCCCTCCTCGTGCTGTTCTGCGCGGAGAAGAAGGCGCGCTTCCACGACACCGTCCTGGCACAGGACACCTGGGCCGTCTCCATCCTCGGTGAAGGCTCCCAGGACGCCTCCGCGTGGTTCGCGACGCGGGGGAGGCCCCTGGAGGGGCAGCTCGACCCTTGGGCGCACCACCCCGGCGCGGTGACGGGCGCGCCCATCCTGGACGCGGCCATCGGCGCCCTGGAGTGCCGGACCCACGCCGTCCACGACGGGGGCGACCACAGCATCGTCCTAGGCGAGGTGCTCGCCGTCAGCGCCCCGGCCGAGGGGGAGCCGCTGCTGTACGCGGGCGGCGCCTACCGGACGCTCCACCCCCGCTGACGCCGCCTACAGCGAGTCGATCAGCCTCGACAGCACGATCGACGTCTTCGTCTGCACGATCATCCGGTCGGCCCGCAGCCGCTCCAACGTCCGCTCCAGGTGGGTGATGTCGCGCGCGCGCAGGTGCACCAGCGCGTCCGGCTCGCCGCTGACGGTGTAGCAGGCGACGGCCTCGGGATGGCGGCTCACGCTCGCCCTGATCTGCGCCGCCGACGTGCCGCCCGCGCAGAAGATCTCCACGAACGCCTCGGTCGTCCAGCCGAGCGCGGCCGGGCTGACCTGGGCGCGGTACCCGGTGATCGCGCCGTCGGCCCGCAGCCTGTCCACCCTGCGCTTCACCGCGGGCGCGGACAGCCCCACCCGAGCGCCGATCTCCGCGTAGGAGGCGCGGGCGTTCTCGATGAGTGACGCAAGGATGCGCCGGTCGATATCGTCAATTTGCAATGAATTGCCGTTCCGGGTGCACAATCCGCATTGGAGTGGTCTCCACCGCGAGCCTAACCTGAGGTGCATGACCGTCTCCGCCGAACTGCGCACCCTGTCCGACGAGCACGCCGCGCACACCTATCATCCCCTGCCGGTCGTGATCGCCACCGCCGAGGGCGTCTGGGTCCACGACGCCGACGGACGCCGTTTCCTGGACATGCTCTCCGCCTATTCGGCGGTGAACTTCGGGCACCGCAACCCGCGGCTCGTCGCCCGCGCCAAGGAGCAGCTCGACCGCGTCACCCTGGTCAGCCGCGCGTTCGACCACGACCAGTTCGGCCCGTTCGCGGCGGAGCTGACGGCGCTGTGCCGCAAGGACATGATGCTGCCGATGAACTCCGGCGCCGAGGGCGTCGAGACGGCCATCAAGACGGCGCGCAAGTGGGGCTACGAGGTCAAGGGCGTGCCCGCCGGGCAGGCCAACGTCATCGTGTTCGCCGGCAACTTCCACGGCCGCACCACGACGATCATCTCCTTCTCCGACGACCCCGAGGCGCATGAGCACTACGGCCCTTACACGCCCGGCTTCCGCACCGTGCCTTACGGGGACATCGACGCGCTGCGGGCCGCCGTCGACGGGTCCACGGTCGCCGTCCTCATCGAGCCGATCCAGGGCGAGGCGGGCGTGAACGTGCCGCCGCCCGGGTTCCTGCGGGCGGTGCGCGAGCTGTGCACCGAGGCGAACGTGCTCATGATCGACGACGAGATCCAGGCGGGCCTCGGCCGGGCCGGCACCACGTTCGCCGCCGACCACGAGGGCGTCGTCCCGGACGTCTACATCCTCGGTAAGGCCCTCGGCGGCGGGATCATGCCCGTCTCCGCGGTTGTGGCCGACCAGGACGTCCTGGGCGTGTTCAAGCCCGGCCAGCACGGTTCCACGTTCGGCGGCAACCCGCTGGCCTGCGCGATCGGGCGCGAGGTCGTCACGATCCTCAAGGAGGGGACGTACCAGAAGAACTCCGCCGAACTCGGGGCGTACATGCACGAGCGGCTCGCCGGGTTCCCGGGCGTCTCCTACGTCTCGGGACGCGGCCTCTGGGCGGGTCTGCACCTGGACCGGAAGGCACGGCCCGTCTCCGAACGGCTCATGGAACTCGGCGTCCTGGCCAAGGAGACCCACGAGACGACGATCCGGCTCGCGCCGCCCCTGTCGATCACCCGGGAGGAGCTGGACTGGGCGCTGGAGCGGGTCGAGCGGGCCCTCGCCGAGCACTGAGGTACCCGCGGGTAACCCCCCGGTGGCCACGGCTTACGATGCGGCCATGACCTTCGCGACGGCCGACCTCATCGATGACTTCGACGCCGAACTCCAGAGCTGCGAGACACAGTTCCGGCAGTACGGGGGCAAGTCCACCTTCTCCGGACAGATCACAACGATCCGCTGCTTCCGCGACAACGGGCTCGTCAAGAAGACGCTGAACTCGCCCGGCGAAGGCCGCGTCCTAGTCGTCGACGGAGGCGGCTCCCTCGCCTCCGCCCTGTGCGGCGACCTCATCGCCAAGGCGGCCGTCGACAACGGATGGGCCGGCCTCGTCATCAACGGCGCCATCCGCGACAGCGTCACCCTCGGCACCCTCGCGCTCGGCGTCAAGGCGCTCGGCGCCAACCCGCGCAAGAGCGCCAAGGACGCCGCGGGCGAGACCGACGTCACCGTCGGCTTCGGCGGCGTCGAGTTCAAACCCGGCTCCTGGCTCTACAGCGACGCCGACGGCATCGTCGTCGCCGACCGGGACGTCCTCGCGCCCTAGAGGTTCGCCTTCTGCAGGAACGCGGCGAACTCGCCCAGCGTGATCCTGCCGTCCTTGGAGACGTCGGCCGCCACCATGACCTCCACCACCCGCGCGGTGCCCGCCTCCTTACCGAGCGCCCGCATGAGGCCGCCCAGCTCGGCGACGTCGATGTAGCCGTCGCCGTCGGCGTCGATGAGGTCGAAGGTGGCCTTGTACTCGGCTGTGTTGATCTCGTTCGTCACGTCCGGCACGGTATCGAATCCCAGGCGGCGGCGAGAAGAGCACCTTTTGTCATCGCTCCGCGACGTAAAGTGACCGGCATGGTGTTGCACTCGCTTCTCCGCCGGGAGCCCCGGGGCCTGCTGCGCCGACCGCCCACCGCGCCCACCGCCGAGGGCGTCCACCGGGAACTGCGGCTGCCCAAGGGCCGCACCGCCCGGCTCGCCGACGGCAGGGTCCGGATCGACGGCGGCTGGAACGCCCGCTGGCTCGCCGCGCGCCTCACCGGGGAGCTGCCCGCCTCCGTCCGGGTCGAGCAGTACAACGCGGAGATCGTCATAGCCGGAGCCGCGTCGCGCGCGCACGACAGAGCCGTCGAGGCGCTCGCCGACAGACTCGCGCCGCTCGCCAAGGAACGCGAATGGGCCGTCCGGCGCGACGCCACCGTGCTCATGCCCGGCGGCGGCGCCTACGTGCGGCCCGACATCGTGTGCGTCCGGGCCGGATCCGCCTGGCAGGGCGAGGTCGTGCTCGGCTCCGACCTCGCCCTCGCCGTCGAGGTGGCCGCCGCCCCCGACGCCGCCGACGACCGCACCCTGAAGCGGTCCTTCTACGCCACCGCCGGAGTGTCCTGCTACGTCCTGCTGGACCTGGAGCGCGCCTCCGCCGTCCTGTACGACATCCCGTGCGAAGGCGACTACCAGCAGCGTCACGAGGCGGTCCTGGGCGACCCGCTCCCACTGCCCTACGACACCGCGCTGGAGACGGCGGTGCCCCGGCTATACCGGGGCGGCATGTGAGCTGCGGGACGCACCACGGTGATCGCACCATGTGTACATGAAGCGACTCATGGTGATCGGCGTGCTGCTGTGCGCGCCGCTCACGGCATGCGGGGGAGGCGGACCCGAGAAGGCCCCGCCTCCCGCCGCCCCCTCCGCCCCCGCCACCCTGCCCTTGGCGCCCGTGCCTACAGCCGCGCAAGGCGACGTCCGTAAAGCGACCCCACCCGCGACGCCCTCGGTGAACCCGACAGGCAGTGCGATACCCGTCGTTCCACCACCCCTGCCCGCCCTTCCCGGCCTGACGGCGCCCGCCCTGCAGCCCGGTGACCTCCCGTGAGCGCGTAATGCGTCGATCTTGTGGCCTGGACGTGATCAACCGCTGGTTATCGTGCCGTCACCGGAGAGAGGAAAGAGACGATGACCGAGCAGGGAACGTCGAAGGGCCGCCGGATCTCCGGCGACCAGAGAGAGGAACTCGCCCGCATCGCCGTCCAGCAGTACGCGGCAGGGCGCAGCATACGGGCACTCGCCGCCGAGCTGGGGCGCTCGTACGGCTTCATCCACAAGCTGCTCGTCGAGTCGGGCGTGGAGCTGCGCGGCCGCGGGGGCAATAACCGCACCAAGAAGGACTGACGCTCGGCACGTGGTGATTGACACGGTCCATACGGCCGGAAAGCCTCACCGTATGGACCGTGCCCGCCCACTCGCGCCCGGACTGCTGGTGCTGCTGGGGCTCGCCGCATCGGCCATCGTCCTCACCTTCCTCCAGAACGCCTCCGGCTGGGTCGGCCCCGCCGTCCTGGCACTCCTGCTCACCATCGCCGTCCAACCCCTGCGCGCCTGGCTGAGCCGTCTCGGCGCCCCCGACTGGGTGCTCTTTGTCGTCCCGCTCCTCGTCGTCCTGGTCTTCCTCGTCTTTATGGGCGTGGCCATCTCCCTGGCCATCACCCAATTGATCTCGCTGCTGCCCGCCCACTCCCAGCAGTTCGTCGACCTGCTGAACCGGGGCGTCGCCTGGCTCGGCCACCTCGGTGTCGACACGTCCGACCTGTGGTCCCGCCTCAGCAAACTCGACCCGGCGAACCTCGTCCCCTACCTCCAGACGGCCCTGAACGGCCTCCTGAGCGTCGGTTCCGCCGGTGTCCTCCTGGTGACGCTCCTGGTGGCGATGTCCCTGGACGCCAACGCCCTGGGCCGTGAACTCACCGCCCTGGAACCCGCCAAACCCGAACTCGTCCGCGCTCTCCGCGGCGCCGTCCGCGACACCTACAGCTACCTCAAGGTCTCCACCATCTTCGGCGCCCTCATGGCCCTCCTGGACGTAGGAGTCCTCTACCTCCTGGGCGTCCCCCTCCCCTGGCTCTGGGGCCTCCTGGCCTTCATAGCCAACTACATCCCCACCCTGGGCTTCCTCCTAGCCCTGATCCCCCCCGCCCTCTTGACCCTCCTAATCTCCGGCCCAGCCAAAGCCTTGGCAGTAGTAGCCGCCTACATAGTCATCAATTTCATCACCCAATCCCTCCTCCTCCCCAAGTTCCTAAGCACCGCCGTAGGTCTCTCCGTAACCCTGACCATGCTCTCCCTAATAGTCTGGACCTCCGTCCTAGGCCCTTTGGGCGCCCTCCTAGCCGTCCCCCTAACCCTCATGGTCCGAGCCCTCCTCCTAGACCCCGACCCCACCAAACGCTGGGCCGTCCGCCTACTAACCGGCCCCACCCCCCACCCCTAACCAAACCTCCGCAACTGCTCCCCCAACAACTCCGTAGCTTTGTCTTCAAGCGGCTTCGACTTCTTGTCCGGCTCCAACCGCTGCCAGTAGTAGGACGTGAAAATAACGTTCCCCCGCAACGCATAATCCAGCACAAGCACCCGAAGGTTAATCCTGCTGATGCTGGGCGAAGTTACGGCTTCCTCTACCGCCCGCACATGCCGCCAGCCAGAAGTCTCCCCTTCGGTCAACTTCCACGTATCCTTATGGGGGAAGTAGTATTCCTTATCTTTGGTTGGATTCACATCTTTGCGCTCTGTGGCCGGAACATTTTGTTTTGCTGGGCACTCGGCTAGCTTCTTGTATAGTTCGTTGAAGCTGCTGGCGGCAGTTGGGGGATCGTCATAAACTGCGATAAGGCGGGCAAAATTTGCGCCGGTGAACAGATAGTTGGGTGCGCCAAACTCGTCAATTACAAGTTCCGGACTGCCCTTGAGGGCAACCTCAGAAATTGAGCATGATAGGACCTTTCCTTTCTTTAGTGCATCGATTTGGACATCGGTGGTCTTCCATTTTGGACCAATGTGTTTGGCGTTGATCAGCAAACCCTGAACTTGTTTTGCTGTGTATGTTGGCGGCGGCTCGGTGGGCTGGCCTGAGGGTGCGCCCAGATTTTTTGAAGGTTTTTCCTGGCTGTTACCGCAGGCGGCTACGCTGGATGCGGCAAGAGTAACTATTGTGGCAGTTATGGCAAATTTTCGTGTGAATGCTCGGTGCACTCAATCTCCATTGCTTGCTTCGCTCTGTATCTCGTCCACGGTCAGTTCTGCCTCTCCGGTGACTTCGACGTCTGCGAGGTCGTCGCCCAGGTCGGTGCAGTTGGGAGCTGGGGCACATACCCAGGCGACCTCATAGACAACTGTGGCCGAGATCGTATAGGTGCCACCGGGCTGGTTCGCGGACCCTTGCTTGTAGGAATATTCACATTCGACTCCGGGACCGACACCCTTGACCTTTCCGGGGCCAGGGCACTGAACCTCATCTTCGACGAGATTCCAGAGGACAAGTTTCGGGGTCGCGGTGGCTGTAACGGTCTGTGGTGCTATTCCGGTTCCCGGGCCGCCAACAGATGCTTGGGAAACGACTACCTCGAACTGCTCCTGGTCGATCCAGAAAGCCGTTTTCAAACGGACATAGGTTTCGTCTTCCGGAGCGTAGTGGATCACCGGGATGAGGAACTGGGCGGCGTCAAGTGCAGCGTCTACCAATGGTCCTGTGGGCACGATGGCAGGGGGTGGTGGGACATTGTCGCCATCACCGAAGCACCCGCCGCCTACGCCGCCACAGTTCGCCGGGCCGTTGCCTGGGCCGCCGCCGTTTCCGCCGCCTCCGCCGCCCGGGCCGTTGCCTGGGCCGTTTCCGCCGCCGCCGTTGCCGGGGGTTTCGCCGTCGGCGGCGCAGACGACCTGGGGTTGGCCGTTGACGGTGATGGTGATGCAGCCGGCGAGAGCGGGGGAGGGAGCGGCGACGAGTCCGATGGCGACCAGGACGGTGACCAGGATGGCTGCGGGTAGGCGTCTTCTGGGACGGGGCTGTCCGTGGGGGGTCAGCATGGCTTGCCTCTCCGTGCTTCTGTGATCTTCCAGGTGGTCCCGTCGAACCGGAAGCGGGCCTGATAGTCGAAGGTGGTGCCCGGGACGCTCTTCAGCTTCTTGCCGGTCTTCGCGTCGAAGGTGTGGGCGGCGATGGTGCGGACGCAGTCGCGGACCACGACCGACGTGAAGTCCACCGCCCGGCTGATCACCTTGGGGTTGAGTACGTTGGTGAAGCGGAGGACGGTGCCCTTGGTGTTCATGGCTTCGACGTCGTCCGTCACGATCGTGAGGAGGGGGTCTGCCGCGACCTCGGCGAGGTCGGAGGCGTTGCCCGTGGCGTACGCCTTGCGGTAGAGCTGTTGGTACTTGCGGTACTGGGCCAGCACGATCTTGTCGACCTGGCGTTTGCCCAGCGTCGGCGTGGTGAGGGGGGAGGCGACGGAGACCGGGGACTGAGGTGGCGGGGACCCGGACGGCGCGAACGCCCCGTTGCCGGTCGGGTCGTCCGCTCGGCCGCAGCCGGAAATGGTCAGGGCGAGGACGAGCAGCACTGAACCGCTGGTGAATTGGCGGAGCCGGGCATTCGTCATTTCGCCTGCTCAATCCGTCGTCACGGGGTGGACCCGAGCGGGAGCCTACTAATCCGTCAGACCGCACGGTAACCCCTGTGCCGCAAGTGTTATGGACGGAATCCTGACTTGTGTGGAAGCATTCGTTGATCATGCTCCGGCGCGGAGGGATCACCGATGGGCGAGGTCTGGCGCCTTCGCGGATTCACCGAGCTGGCGGAACTCGGTTCGGGCGCCCAGGGTCGGGTGGTGCTGGCGCGGCGCGACGGTGAAGACGGGACCGTCGCGATCAAGTACCTGGCGCCGGAACTGTTGGCGGACGCGGCTTCTCTCGCCGTTTTCCGTGGTGAGGCGACGGTCCTGGCGCGTATAACGGATCCGCACGTGGCGACGCTGTACGGATACGTCGAGGAGGCAGCGGGCGCGGCCATCCTCATGGAGGCCGTCGACGGGACGTCCCTGCGCCGGATTCTCGACGCGCACGGCGCCCTGAGCCCCGAGGCGGCACTCGTTGTGCTGAAGGGCGCACTGCTCGGCTTGGCCGCGGCGCACCGGTCGGGGATCGTCCACCGGGACTTCAAGCCGGCGAACGTCATGGTGGAGCCGGACGGGAACAGCAAGCTCATCGACTTCGGGATCGCGGTGCTCCGGGGCCAGGGGGGACGTTCCGGAACACCTGCTTACATGGCGCCGGAGCAGTGGCAGGGCGCCGCGGCCACATCGGCGACGGACCTGTACGCGGCGACCTGCGTCTTCTTCGAGTGCGTGACAGGACGCCCGCCTTACCGGGGCGTGAGTATCGAGGCCCTGCGCGCGCAGCACGTGTCCGGGCCTCCACCGACGGAGGCGCTGCCCGAGGCTCTTGCCCCCTTGGCGCTGCGAGGCATGGCCAAGGATCCGGCCGAACGATCGGCGGACGCCGAGGAGTTCGTCTCGGAG
The DNA here is from genome assembly GCF_020991275.1 of Actinocorallia sp. API 0066. Lineage (GTDB taxonomy): Bacteria > Actinomycetota > Actinomycetes > Streptosporangiales > Streptosporangiaceae > Actinocorallia. The sequence continues at coordinate 425,666 of NZ_JAJLQY010000001.1, forward strand.
CTGGAGGAGGTCGCGGCGGGCGAGTACGGCCGGGACTGGGAGGCCGTCGGGCTGCGGGCGCTGGCCGGATCGACGGCGGCCCTGGCGACGGGTGCGGTGGCGGTGGTCGGCAAGTCGGGGATCCTCGCGAAGATCGGGGGCTGGAAGGTGGCCGCGGGCGTCGCGGCGGCCGGATCGGTGACCATCGCCGTCACCGGGGTGGTCTTCTGGCCGAGCGACGATCTCGCCCCCGCGTGGGACACGCGCGCGGTCAGACCGGCGAGCGGCGTGGTGGCGGTCGACGGGGGCTTTGTGCTCTACGGGCACGACGGCCTTGGCGGTTTTGAGGCGGTGGGCCTGGAGGCGGAGAGCGGGCGGGTCCGTTGGCGGGACTCCGCGACGCCCTCGGCCAACGTGCACGGGGTCGGGCTGTATATGCGGGCGACCGAGCGGACGGCCTACTACATGCGTCCGGTGGGGCCGCCTGCGACACGGATGGCGGAACTCGTCGCGGCGGACGCCGGGACGGGTAGGCAGCGATGGACGTACGGCTCCGAAGGGCTGCTGTTCGTGGCTCCGCCCTCGCTGTGCGCGGCCGGGAGGATCTGCGTTTCGGTGTTCCGTGGTCCGTCGGCGCGCAGCGAGGTGCTGGACGCGGAGAGCGGGCGCCTGCTCAGTTCGTCTCCCACGGTCGATGGTCGCGCGCTCGGCCGGGTGGATGACGGCGAGACGGCCGGTGTCCTTTACGTGTCCCGGGAAGGCGGTGATCTGATGCTCGTGTCGGTCGACGGCCGGGTCCGATGGCGGAAGCCCGCGGCGGAGCTGTTCGGCACCGAGGTGACGCCCGACATGGGATGGCACATCCAGGACGAGGGAGGGGTCTTCGCGGGGCAATTGGGGAGGCCGGGCTTCCTGGACCGGGGGACGGGTGTGCTGAGGCTGGATCACACGGTGACCGCGGGCTTCGACGTGCGGTCGGGGACCCCGCTCTGGTCCGACTCCGGCAGCACGGTGTTCTGCGGAGCCGTCGACTACGACATCGCCCATCCGGTGCGCTGCCGGAAGAAGGGGACGTCGGAGGGCGGAGAGCTGAGCGGCCTCGACGTGACCCTGGAGGGATTCGACCCGAGGTCGGGCGCGGTCCGTTGGTCGTGGCACGCGGGGCGGGTGGAGGGGCTGGCGGAGAGTTCGGGTTCCGGCGTGCTGAGGATCAGCGATGTCGAGTACCTGATCCGCAACGAACAAGGCGCGTGGGTGCTGCACCTGGATGAGGGGGTGCGCCCGCTGCGGTCGGAGCCCCCGGTCGGCTGGTGCTCGGGTGCGGGGAAGGTACCCGGTGTCCCGGGAACGACGGTCCCGTCCGGGGGTGAGAACGCCTACCACCTGGAGACGCAACGGCCCTGTACGGCTGACGGCGCGACGGTGAAGGTGCCGAGGACCGCGCCGCTTTTCGCCGGGGCGCGGTCGGGGGGTGTTTTTGTGTGGGTTGATGAGGGGGTGGTGCGGGCGGTCAGGGTTGGGTTAGGTGGGGCGTCGACGGGGGAGGTGGGGGCTGGCATGGTGGGGGTTTGGGTTTGTGGGTGATGAGGAGGAGGAGTGGGATGAGTGGGGTGGCTCGGCATGGGGTGGGGGTGGTTTTGGGGGTGGTTTTGGGGGTGGTGGTCTGGGGGCCGCTGCTTCTGGGGCTGGCCTTTGGGATGGAGCAGGTGCGGCGGGCGGCGCTTGTCTCGCTTGGGGTGGGGGTTCGGCCTGAGTTCTGGGGTGGGGCGGTGACGCTTGTGGGGCTCGGGGTGGTTGTGGGGGTGTTGTGTGGGTCTCGGGTGTCGCCGCTCGCGTCGCTGGTGCCCGGGGTGTTGAACCTGCTGGTCGCGGTCGTGTGGCTCGTCGACGCGCGGGCGGTGTACTCGCTGGTGTTCGACTTCGCGCCGCGCCGGATCGGGTCCGGGCTGGTGACGGTGATCGGCGGTGGGACGCTGCTGCTGTTCGGGGTGCTGCTGGTGGCGGCGTCCGTGCCGCCGTCGCGGTGGCGGGCCGGGGTGCGGGCGGCGCGACCGCCGCTGCCCGGGGTGCCGCCGATCCCGTTCGGCGGCGGAGCCGGTGCCGTGCCGCCCCCGCACGTCCCCGGACCCGCGCAGCCGTTCGCGCCGGGCGGCGAGGCTCCGCACGCGCCGTCGTACGGGCCCGCGCAGGGGGGGCCGTACGGGGCCGGGGTGCCGCCGGAGGGGCCGGCGCCGGAGGGGAGTCGGTGGATGGAGCCGGGGAAGGGGGAGCGGTGAAGGGGAGGAGGGAGCTTCCGGTGGGGGTGCGGGAGGTTGAGGGGGCGGTCGTCGTGCGGCCTCGGGGGGAGGTGGACATGTCGACGGCGCCGGGGTTGCGGGAGGAGCTGGACCGGTTGATCTCGGGCGGGGCGCGCAGGGTCGTCGTGGACCTCGCGGAGGTGACGTTCCTGGACAGCACGGGGCTCGCGGTTTTTGTCGGGGTGTGGCAGCGGCTGCGGAACGAGGGCGGGTCGTTCGCGCTCGCCGCCGCGCCCGCGCACGTGGCGTCGCCGATGCGGCTGACGGGGCTCGACAGGTCGCTGAACCTGCGGGAGACGGTCGAGGACGCGCTCGCCGAACGGTGATCGAACTGGCGTTCGGTCGGTTTGTGGGATAAACCGGACGTATGTTCGAAGGTGTGGGATGCCGGTTCCTCCGGTAGTGCGCTACCGGGGGGCCGGTGGCATCGCCTATCTGCTGGCCTGGGGGCGCCGTCCTGACGGCTCGTGGTGGGCGCTGCTGGTGTGGTTGGAGACGTCGCCCGACGGGTGCCGGGGCTCGCGCGCCTGGGTGGACGCCGCCGACGTCGAGCGACTGCCGGGCGAGGACTACCGCCGGGTGCCGCGCCGCCCGCTGCCCGACCACCCACGGGACCGGGCCCGCGACCGCACCGACCCCCGCGACCCGGGCCGCGTCGGCCGCGCCGCCGACCGCGCCCGCCGCACGGCCCGCCGCCCCGACCCCGACTTCTGACCTTTGACGACCCGTGCCCCACCCAAGCCCGTCAGTACCCCGCCCCGGCGTCCACCAGCCCCTCCAGGGGTTTGCCAAGCCCGAACCGCCGCACGTTCTCCGCGATCCGGGCACAGAGCATCTCCGCCACGTACTCAGAAGAGTCCGCGCAGTGCGATGTCACAAGCACCCGGTCGCGGCTCCACAACGGATGCCCGTCCGGCAAGGGCTCCGGCGAAGTGACGTCCAGCCCCGCCGCTCCCAACCTCCCGGTATCCACCGCCGCGACAAGCGCCTCCGTGTCCACGTGCCCCCCTCGCGCCACGTTCACCAGAACCGCCCCCTCGGGCAGCAAAGCGAACTCCGGCGCCCCCACCACATGCCGTGTCTCCGGTGTCAAAGCCAACGCCACCACCAACACCTCGGTAGACGGCAGCACCGAGTGCAACGAAGAGAGCGGAAGCGTCACATCAGCCCCGGGCACCGGCGTGGAAGACCGACGCAAGGCCGTGACACGGCATCCGAACGGCTGAAGCAGCGCGATGAGTTCGGTCGCGATCCCGCCCCCGCCCAGGATCGTCACCGAGCGGCCGCCGAGCGAGCGCGGGTCGATGGGCAGCCACGAGGGCGTCCGGGCGTGCCGGACAAGATCTCGCAGGCAGGCGAGGATCAGCATCAGCGCGTGCTCGCTCACCTGTTTGGCAAAGCTTCCCTTGGCGCAGGTAAAGGTCTGCGGCCGGGTGAAGGCGGGTCCGAAGTGCTCGACCCCGGCCCACGGCAGTTGGACCCAGCGGATGTCCGGGTGGGCGTCCAGGGTGTCCAGGAGGGGCTGAGGGCCGCCGGGGAGCAGCCAGACCAGGCCCTCGGCCTCCGCCAGCGGGACGACCTCTCCGCCGCCCCGTACGACGGCCTCGGCGACTCTGGCGCGCAGCGGGCCGACCCCCACGTCGGTGGGCCGCCCGACGCCGTCGATGGCCTTTTCCGGGGCGATGCCGATCTTCACCTTCATATCGTGCAGTCTCTCAGTTCCCGCCCGTGACAGATGACGCACGGATTGGCGTGGAATGTCCGATCTTCGCGAGTTACTGTGATCTAGAGGAGCCGAATCGTCACCAGGAGGAGGACACCATGTCCGAAGCCGTGAAGAAGGGCGAGCGCCTGTCCGGAGAGCGTCGTGAGAAGCTCGCGAAGGAGATCGCCGAGGGCTACCAGGAAGGGCGCAGCATCCGGCAGCTCGCCGCTGAGACGGGCCGCTCTTACGGCGCCGTGCACCGCCTCCTCGTCGACAACGGGGTTCCGCTGCGCGGCCGGGGCGGGGCGCGCAGGCCCAAGAGCGCGCAGGGTTCTTCGACGACCCCCGGCAACCAGCAGAAGGGCTGACCCCTAACGCTGTCCGATCAACCCCTGTACGGCTTCGGCGACGGTGTCGTACAGGGGGATCACCTTGTCCAGCCGGGTGATCTCGAACGTCTTGCGGACGCGCGGGATCGCCCCGGCCACCGCCACGCCGGGGCCGAGTCCCCGGGTCATCCGCTGGGTCGCGACGATCGAGTTCAGCCCTGCGGCGGCGCAGAACCGCACCTGCCGCATGTCCACGATGACGGCCCTGTCCCCGAAGCCGATCGATTCGAGCAGCGCCCCCCGGAACCACGGCTCGGACGCCACGTCGAGTTCCCCGTGCACGTTGACGAGCACGTACGGCCCGCAGTCGGCCACTTCCGCCCCATAGTCCATGGAACGCCCCTTCCCCGTGACAATTCAGAGTCGCGCGGGTGCGCGGCGTTGCCAAGGGGGAGGGCGCGACAAATTACCGATCTTTGGGGGTGTCCAAGCTGGCTCACCTGCCTGTTCGCGTCTGGGCCTCGTGCACGACGACCGATGTCGTCCCCGACGCGGGCACGGAGAGCTCGCCGGAAGCCTCGTCGCATCCGCCGGTGCAGCGCCACGCCACCCGATACTCCACCGTCGCGACGACGCGCAGTGGGTCACCTGACGCGCGCGTCCAGGTGTGGACACAGCGCGCGCGCGGAAGGCACGCCTTGCGCCCTTCGGGGCCGAGGTCCCAGACGATCCGCGTAGGCCGTCCGACGAGCTCGACCCGCCTGCCCGCGACGGCCGCCGACGCCCTGCGGGTGCGCCACAGGCCGTCCTGGACGACCAGGTCGGTGGGCATGTTGACCAGGGTCCTGGGCGCGGGGGCCGTCCGGGGGCGGGGCAGCGGAAGCCGGAGCGCGGCCTTGGCCATCCCGACGAGGTCGGCGGTGGTGATCAGCGGCGTGTCGACGAGCGCGGTGCCGCAGTAGTCGGCCGCCTCCGGACAGGCGGCGACGTTCCTGACGGGCGCGGAGCGAGGCCGTCCGCCTACGCCGCCATCCGAGAGGGTCTCCAGGCAGGTGATCACGGACCCGGTGTCGCAGACCGGCTCGGAGGGCTGCACGGGCAGCAGGATCAAAGCGAGCGCACTCAGCACGTGCCCTCCGCCCTGACGGACGCGACCTTCCACGTCCCGTCGAGGACGAGCCGCGTGTGCAGGACGGCCTGCTCCGGCCGTGGCCCCGGCGGGCGGCGCCTGCCGGAGGCGGCGTCGAAGGTGGTGAACCCCGGCGAGCTGACGCAGTCGGCGACCAGCGCCGTCCCGCCCTTGATCCACGCGACCGACGGGTTCAGCGCGGTGTGCGTGCGCCGGACGACCGAGCGCCGCGCCTGCGCCCGCACCACGCCGTCCAGCCGGGACGTGAGCGGTTCGACGGTGACCGCGCCGAGCCCCGAGGTGTCGTTGCCGCCCAGCGCCGTCTGGAAGGCCCGGTGGAAGTCCAGGTAGGCGGCGAGGACGGCGGGCCGCTGGTCGGGCGCGGGGGGCGCGGTGCCGGACGGCTGGAAGATCCCGGCCGCCGCGTTGGTGCAGGCTGTCGTCAGCAGGAGGCAGGCGAGTGCGGGACGCATGCCGGGGAGCCTAAGCACCCCGGCGGCCCCGCGTGGTCACTCCGAGAAATCGTGCCGGTTCATGCCGTGCGCATGCTCCGACATCTCAGGACAGCAGGTCGACCAGCAGCGCGGACGGTTCCCCGCCGCCCTCCACCGGGTCGATGAGCGCCGCCGTGTCGATCCGGTCGAAGCCGGGGCCGACCATGACGTGCTGGGCGAGCACGTGTTCGGGCCGGTAGCCGCGACGGCGCAGCGCGTCGCCCAGCAGCGGCCCGAGGACCCGCCCGACCGGGAACAGCTCGGGCGACTCCGCGCCCGCCTTGCGCAGGATGTCCGCCGCCCTGCCCTGACGGACCAGCGCGACGACGTCCGCGCCCAGCACCACCGGATGCCCGAGGAACTCCGCCGCCGCGCCCCGGATCCGCACCGCGCACCGGGCCGCCGCGTCCTCCCACACCGTCTCGTCCACGCCGTCGAACGTGACGCCGCGCAGCCCGGCGGGCTCCCGGCGGACGGCGGCGGCCAGCCGCTGCGACGTGGGGCACCCGGCCGACACCGGACACATCTCGGGTGGCGCGGCGCTCGCCAGGCCCTCGGCCAGCGCCTTGGCGAACCCCGCCTCCACCTCGACGGGCAGGGGCCGCAGCGGCACCGGACGGGCCGCCCGCTCGCGCTGGACGCGGCCCGCGCGCCACGCGTCCCAGAGGTCGACCGGGTACCACCCGGCGGCGGCCAGCGGCCCCACGTACTGCAGGACGAACCGCTCGAAGGTGAACGCCAGATAGGAGGCGTGGACGAGCGCGGAGGCGACCGACTCGGGCGAGACGACCAGGGCCTCGGTGACGGAGGCGCGTCCCCCGGCGTGGAAGGCGAGCGGCCGGGAGGCGACGGCCTGCGGCCGGGCCAGCTCGTGCGCGACGACGGCGGCGAGCTCGTCGGCGGGCAGGCCGAGCACGTGCGGGAGGCCGAGCAGCAGGACGCCGGGCGCCGCGGTGACCTCGGCCCGCGGGTGGAGGCCGACCGCCTCCGGCGCGGCGACGCCGAGCCTGGCCGCGGTGTCCTGGACCAGCAGCCAGAGGTCCGGCTGGCTCTCGGCGGTGACGGGCACGGCCGCGCCGTGCCCGTCCAGGCCGCCCGATTGCGCTGTGTTCCTCATGAGAACCGGAGGCTACCAACCGCCTCTGACATCACTTCGGGGGCCGGGAGATCACCGGGCGCCGACGGAAGATCACCCGCGCGTAAGGTGGGGACATGCTGCGACTACGTGAGGCCCGGACCGGACAGGTCGTCGGAGTCCGGTCCGGGCCCCTGAGACTCTATGTCCAAGTGCCCGGTGACCTGCGCGTCTGCCTCACCGCCGATCTGCTCCGCCGGCTGGCCCCCCGGCTGCGCAGGCCGACGCTGTCCACCGCAGCTCAGGACGCGGACCACACGCCCTGGAACATCCCTCCGCTGGACGCCGGAGACCCCCTCCCGGGGGCGTTGAGTGTGGGAAACGTCACGTCGGGCGGCGACGTCGTCTGCGGCCCCTGGACGGCGCCGTCGGACGTCCCCGGCGATCCCCTGGCCCTCCGCCTCGCCCTCTTCGCCCGCCACTACGCCGACGAGGTCGAGATCACCCCCGATGACCTGGCCGTTCACGCCGGAACCCTCGACCGCTGGCGGCGCGCGCTCGCCCGCTGGGCCACCGAACCGTCCAAAGCCCCGGCCCCCGCCTACGCCGAAGGCACCCTCGCCGCCCTCTGCGACGATCTCGACACCCCGGCCGCCCTGACCCTCCTCGACCGGCTCACCGAGGACGTCACGATCCCGCCGGGCGCCAGGCTGGAGACGGCCCTCCAGCTCGACCAGATCCTCGCCCTGGACCTCCCCCGAGCCATCGGCACCCTCTAGCGATACGACCCGACGCCGTCGCCTACAGCAGGCCCAGGGTCGGGATCGTGGCGGCCGGGGGAGGGGTGCCGCCCGCCTTGCGGACGGCGGCGAAGCGGAGCCTGACGTAGTCGGCGACCCAGCCGGACTCGCGGCGCAGCGCCGGGGCGGCCAGGTCGTTCACCCGGGCCAGCAGCGCGGGCGTGATCTCGGCGGGCACCTCGCGCAGCGGCTCGGCGGCGAACACCCGCACCCAGTCGGCGGCGCCGTTGGGCCCCTCGGTCATCCGGGTCGGACGGTCGAAGTACTCGAGGATCCGGACGGTGAACCCGGCCTCCTCCAGCCGTGCCGCGTACCCGGCGGGGGTCGGGAAGTACCAGGGCAGTTCCGGCTCGGTCAGCCCGAACTCGCGCCAGGCCGTCTGCATCGCGGCGATCAGCTCGGCGCAGTTGCCCGCGCCGCCCATCTCCGCGACGAACCGCCCGCCGGGCCGCAGCGCCGAGTAGACGCGGGCGATCACCGCGTCGGGGTCGCGCGCCATCCAGTGCAGCGCCGACATGGAGATCACCGCGTCGTAGGGGTCGGAGACGGTGAAGTCGTGCGCGTCGCCCAGCGCGAACGACAGCTCGGGGAAGTTGACGGTGGCCTGCGCGATGAGCAGCGGGTTGCCGTCGATGCCGAGCGGGTTGGCGCCGCGCGCGTGCAGCTCGGCGGTGAGCAGGCCCGCCCCGCAGCCCAGGTCGATGACGCGCTCGCCCGGCTGCGGGTCGAGCAGGTCGATGAGGGGGGCGCCGTGGGCTGAGACATATCCGAAGGCGGAGTCATATGTCGCCACGGACCAGTTCATGCAGCGAAGATATCCGACCAATGCGACCTGGCGGGGGCTGTCCGGACACCCGGCGCGACCCCGTCCTAGAATCAGATTCGACATCACGCGCGAGAAGGCGGGGACCCATGAGCTACACGGAGATCGGCTACGAGGTCGACGAGGGCGTCGCCACGATCACCCTCAACCGGCCCGCGCGGCTCAACGCCTACACCAACACGATGCGGCTGGAGACCCTGGACGCCTTCGACCGGATCGACGCCGACGACGCGGTGCGCGCCGTCGTCGTCACCGGGGCGGGCCGCGCCTTCTGCGCGGGCGCCGACCTGGAGGGCGGCGCGGACACCTTCAACCACGAGAAGGCCCTCGACATGTTCGCCGACGAGGACACCCTCGCCGACGGCAAGACGCCCCGCGACGGCGGCGGCACCGTGGTCCTGCGGATCGCCCGCTGCCTCAAGCCGGTGATCGCCGCGGTGAACGGCCCGGCCGTGGGCGTCGGCGCGACCATGACGCTGCCGATGGACGTCCGGATCGCCTCCGACACCGCGAAGTTCGGCTTTGTCTTCGCCCGGCGCGGGATCGTCACCGAGGCCGCCTCGTCCTGGTACCTGCCGCGCGTCGTCGGGATCTCCCAGGCGATGGAGTGGGCGATGACGGGCCGGGTCTTCCCCGCCTCCGAGGCGCTCGCCGGACGGCTCGTCTCCCGCGTCGTCCCCCCGGCGGAACTGCTTCCGACCGCCTACGCGCTCGCCAAGGAGGTCGCCGAGAACACCTCGGCGGTAGCCGTCGCGTCGATCAGGAGGCTCATGTACGCGGGCCTGTCAGCCGAGACGCCGTGGCAGGCGCACGCCAGCGACTCGAAGCTGATGGCCGCGCTCGGCCAGGCCGCCGACGCCGCCGAGGGCATCAAGTCGTTCCTGGAGAAGCGGCCCGCGGAGTTCCCGATGGCCGTCTCGCGCGACCTGCCCGAGGCGCTGCCGGAGTTCCCGAAGCGGCGCGAGGACTAGCGCGGCCTGCGCGGCGGCGCGGGCGGCACGACCTTGCCCGCGGCGAGGATCGCGGCGGGCACCTCGACGACCTCGTCGGTGCGCCGCCGCACCCGCAGCACCCCGTCGGCCCACGACTCCAACACCCCGACGACATCGGAGTACTCTCCGGTGGGGAGGCGTCGGCGCAGCGAAACCCGCCTGCCGACGTCCGCTGGTGTGACGGTCACGGCAAGACGCGCGGCGAACTGGGATGACAAGTGGGTACCCCCACGTCGAAAAGACTGCCCTGCGCCAGCAATACTATTGCCCACAAGCTTACGGTGAGCCGTGGCTGACGGCGGGGCCGGGGAAGTACTGAGAGGAGTACGGCGTGACCTACGTCATCGCGCAGCCTTGCGTGGACGTTCTCGACAAGGCATGCATTGAGGAGTGCCCGGTCGACTGCATCTACGAGGGGCAGCGCCAGCTCTACATCCACCCGGACGAATGCGTCGACTGTGGTGCGTGTGAGCCCGTGTGCCCCGTGGAGGCCATCTACTACGAGGACGACCTTCCGGATCAGTGGAAGGACTTCTACAAGGTCAACACGGAGTTCTTCGACGACATGGGGGCCCCCGGCGGGGCGTCCAAGGTCGGCAAGATCGAGCGTGACCACCCGATCGTCGCCGCGCTGCCCCCGCAGGGCGAGTAAGACGCCACGGCTCCCGTGTCGCGGCCCAGGCGAGGCCGCGGGGCGGGAGCTTTTTCCTCTTTTCTAGGAGCATCACCGATGGATCTGCCCGATTTCCCCTGGGACCGGCTCGAACCGTACAAGCGGACGGCCTTGGCACACCCCGGTGGGATCGTGGACCTGTCGGTCGGGACGCCCGTGGACCCCGTCCCCGAGGTCGCCCAGCGCGCGCTCGTCGAGGCGGCCAACTCGCCCGGCTACCCGCAGACGTGGGGCACGCCCGCGCTGCGTGAGTCCGTCGCGGGCTGGCTGGCCTGCTCGCTCGGCGTCACCGTCGCGCCCGACGCGGTGCTGCCGGTGATCGGCACCAAGGAACTCGTCGCGTGGCTGCCGAAGCTGCTCGACGTGCGGCCCGGCGACACCGTCGTCTTCCCCGAACTGGCCTACCCGACCTACGACGTGGGCGCGCGCATCGCCGGGGCCACCGGCGTCGCCTCCGACGGCCTGCTTACGCTCGGCCCGGTCGTGCCGAAGCTGATCTGGGTGAACTCGCCGTCCAACCCGACCGGGCGTGTCCTGCCCGTCGAGCACCTGCGCAAGGTCGTCTCGTGGGCTCGGGAGCGCGGGGTGCCCGTCGTCAGCGACGAGTGCTACATCGAGCTGGTGTGGGAGGGGCCCAGGCCCGTCTCGATCCTGCACCCCGACGTGTCCGGCGGCTCACACGAGGGGCTGCTGGCGATCCACTCGCTGTCCAAGCGGTCCAACCTCGCCGGGTACCGGGCCGGGTTCGTCACCGGCGACCCCGCGATCGTCCGGCGGCTGCTGGAGATCCGCAAGCACGCCGGGATGATGGTGCCCGCTCCCGTCCAGGCGGCCATGACGGCCGCCTACGGCGATGACGAGCACTTCGTGGAGCAGCACGCCCGCTACGCACGCCGCCGGACGGCACTGAAGGCCGCGCTGGAAGGCCACGGCTTCAGGGTGGACCACTCCGAGGCGTCCCTGTACCTGTGGTCCACGCGTGACGAGCCCTGCTGGGAGACCGTCGCCTACCTGGCCGAGCTGGGCGTCCTCGTCGCGCCCGGCGAGTTCTACGGGCCCGCGGGCGGGCGGCACGTGCGGGTCGCGATCACCGCGACGGACGAGCGGATCGACGAGGCGGTCGCCCGGCTCAAGTGAGCGGCGCGCCGGGCCGTCGAGAAAGCCTGATTTCTTGCGGTCCTTCCGGGAGAATCCCGCCATGGCACCGATCGCAATGATCCAGGCTTATGTCGAGAAGCTCGTCACGGAGATGCTCCAGCTCGACGGGCCCCTCTCCGTCGACAAGGACGGATCCATCCCGGTCCGCCGGGGCAGCGCCCTCTACTACGTGGACGTCGTGGACAGGGGCGACAACCCGCACATCGTGCGCGTCTGGTCGATCCTCCTGCGCAACGCGGCGGGCGGCCGCGCCCTGCTCAAGGCGCTCAACTCGATCAACGCGCGCATCCTGCAGGCCAAGGTCTTCGTCACCGACGACGGCGACGTGATCATGAGCACCGAGCTGCTCGCCGACACCCTCACCGTCGAGAACCTCTCCTACGCGTGCGACGCCATCGGTGAGCTCGCCGACCGCTTCGACGACGAACTCCAGGCCGACTTCAGCGGCGAGAAGTCCTTCGAGGACGACGAGGACGCGGTGACCGTATGAGTCTCGCCGCCTTCAGCGACGAGCTCGCCGCGCTCACCGAGCGGGTGCTCCCGTCCGTCGTGGCGCTCACCCTCAAGGCCGAGCGTGGTACGGCGTTCGGCTCCGGCTTTGTCATCGACGCCGCGGGGCACGTCGTCACCAACCACCACGTCATCGAGGACGGCGGCCAGATCGTCGCGGACCTGCCGGGCCGTCCCGCGCGGACCGCCGAGATCGTCGGGCACGACAGGCTGACCGACCTCGCCGTGCTGCGGCTCGACGAACCGCCGCCGTCCCACCTCGACCTGCGCGCCGAACCCGCCAGGCTCGGCGAGCTGTGCCTCGCGCTCGGCTCGCCGCTCGGGCTGTTCCCCGAGTCGGTGTCGCTCGGCATCGTCAGCGGCCTCGCCCGCTCGCTGCCGACCCGCGACGGGGTGCGCTCGCTGGAACGCGTCCTGCAGACCGACTGCGCGATCAACCCCGGCAACTCCGGCGGGCCGCTTGTGGACGCGCGCGGCCGGGTCCTCGGCGTCAACACCGCGATCCGGCGGGACGGGGCGGGCATCGGCTTCGCCGTCCCGGCCGAGACCGTCGCCGTGGTCGCCGCCGAGCTGGTCGCGCACGGCAGGGTCGCGCGGGCGTCGCTGGGCGTCGCGATCGCCGAACGGCACGTGGAGATCGACGGGCGGACGGTGAAGCGCCAGGTCGTCACCCGTGTCGGCTCCGGTTCCGGGCTGCGGGTCGGCGACGCGCTCCTGGCCGTCAACGGGGTCGAGATCTCCGGCCGCGCGGTCCTGTACGACCACCTCGGCGGGGAGCGGATCGGCGCGGCGCTGACCCTCGCCGTGCACCGGGACGGCGCGCTGCACCACGTCGAGGTGATCCCCGCGGCACTGGACGGCTGAGCCCCGCGGCGGCGACCCACCGCGGCATACAATCCCGGCAAAAGCCGATCCTTTGGAAGGTTCCGGATGCTGGAACTCGCCAGGCCCGACGTCGTCATCAGGGCCGACGACCTGTCGTTCACGCTCGACGACCCGCCGCACGGGCCGCTCGCCGTCCGGGGCTGGCGGATGGCCGGGGTGGACGTGCAGGCGCGGCTGCTCCCGGCCGGGTTCCAGGTCGTCGCCGGGCCGTGTGTGGAGACCGTCGCGCAGGACGAGGAACGTCCCGGGCCGCTGCCGTACCTCCTCACCCGGGAGATCGGCGGCTGGGAGCACACCTTCTCCGCCGACGTCTACCGGCGCGACTACGCCGACTTCACCCGTGCCGTCGCCTTCCTGCGCCGCTACCTCACCGACCGGGACGACACCCTCGCGGCGGCGTTCCCGGGCCGTCAGGACGTGCTGTGCGGGGTGTTGGTCCGGCAGATCAGGCGCGGCATCGAGTGGCGCGGGTGGTACACCTTTCCCGAGTCACGCCAGGTGGTGAGCACGCGGAGCCGTCTTACGGTGGGGTGATCGGGGCGGCGCGCCGGTGAACCGAGCCACGTTCTAGTCGGCGTGGCGGCCTTGGTACCCTCCTGTAAGTCGGTACGTACTTACAGGAGAGTGGCTTCCATGGCGCGCGAGATCTTCACCGAGGAGCACGAGGCATTCCGCGACATGGTGCGCGCCTTCATCGCGAAGGAGTGCGCGCCCCATCACGAGCAGTGGGAGAAGGACGGCATCGTCTCCCGCGAGGTCTGGCTCGCCGCCGGGCGCGCGGGCCTGCTCGGCATCGACATGCCCGAGGAGCACGGGGGCGGCGGCAACGACGACTACCGCTACTACGTGGTCTTCAACGAGGAGCTCGCCAAGGCGGGCATCCACGGCCCCGGCTGGGCCGTCCACAACGACATCAACGGCGGCTACCTGCGCCAGCTCGCCAACGACGAGCAGAAGCGGCGCTGGTTCCCCGGATACTGCTCCGGCGAGATCATCACCGCCATCGCGATGACGGAGCCCGCCGCCGGCTCCGACCTGCAGGGCATCAAGACCACGGCGCTCCGTGACGGCGACGACTACGTCCTCAACGGCTCCAAGACCTTCATCTCCAACGGCATCCTCGCCGACCTGGTGATCGTCGTCGCCAAGACCGACCCGGAGGCGGGCGCGCGCGGCGTGTCACTCCTCGTCGTCGAGCGCGGCATGCCCGGTTTTGAGCGCGGCCGCAACCTCGACAAGATCGGCATGCACGCGCAGGACACCGCCGAGTTGTTCTTCGACAACGTGCGCGTCCCGGCCGCGAACCTCCTCGGCGACGAGGGCATGGGCTTCATCTACCTGATGCAGAACCTGGCCCGCGAGCGCCTCTCCATCGGCGCGACGGCCCTGGCCGCCGCCGAGGACGCCTTCGAGAAGACCGTCGAGTACTGCAGGACCCGCACCGCCTTCGGCCGCCCCATCGGCAAGTTCCAGAACACCCGCTTCGTCCTAGCCGAAATCAAAACCGAACTCACGGTCGCCCGCTCCTTCACCGACAAGTGCATTCTGGCCGACACCACCCACTCCCTCACCCCCGAAGACGCCGCCATGCTCAAATGGTGGAACACCGAACTCCTCAAGCGCACCGTGGACCGCTGCCTCCAACTCTTCGGCGGCTACGGCTACATGACCGAATACCCCATAGCCAAGGCCTACCAGGACGTCCGAATCCAAACCATCTTCGGCGGCACCACCGAAATCATGAAGGAGATCATCGGCCGCTCCCTCGACCTCTAACCCGCCCTGCACCTCCATGGCTTCGGTGGCACGGCTCGCCACCATCGATGGTAGCGAAATAGTAGAAACCTCCATGATCGCGAAATCTGTGATCGCATGGAGGCCATGTCCACGCGCTGGCGGACGCTCTGGTCGGAGCGCCCGCCAGGCGTGTTCGGCCCTCGTCGCGGAGCGTCGAGACCCTTTTTAGCTCGACGCCACGTGGACCAGCGCCGCCAATTCACAAGAGGAACAGACTCGGGGAAAAGCCCCTCGGTCATGACCACCGAGGGAGACAGCCCTCCTCTCTTTCGGTACTTGCGCTGCCAGGAAAGCCACAGCCCGAGTGGGAATCCGTCCGGCACCGGCTTGTCACCGATCCGTGCCAGGGCAACGGCACGACGTGGCTCGCCTGAGGGCGACGTGCAACCGGCACACCCGGACGCGAAGTGAGACGTCCCGAGAGCGATCGGTGTGATCCGGCGACCTCGGTCTCTCCCAGGCATCGCCCCTGTTAACCCTTCGACTGGCCGGTGTGGGGTTTTGATCTTGTGGCTGGACGTCTCGTCTGCTGCCACGGGTGTCGGTGGGCGTTGGTGGCACGGTCGCGATGAGGTCTCAGAGGTCGAGCTTGTCGACATGGAACGCCTGGCTGATCTCGGCGCTCCGGGATTCGTGGCCCTGGCAAAGTAGTGGTTGACTATCTTCTAGAGCGATCTATAAAGTTTCTGCCATGACAAAAGTACCTGAACCCACAGCGCGGGGGGTCGAGCGGCTACGGTCGACCGGCGCGGCGGCGGTCGATCCGCTGGCGATGCGCCGGTGTGTGAGCCGGTTCGCGACGGGCGTGGTGGTGGTCTCCTATGCCGGCCCCGACGGGCCGCGTGGGATCACGGTCAATTCGTTCACGTCGGTGTCGCTGGCCCCGCCCCTGATCCTGGTCTGTGTCGCGCGTTCCTCCCGCAGTCACGCCCTGCTGCCGGGGCACCCGTTCGCCGTCAACATCCTCGGCGCGGACCAGATCGCCGTCGCCCGGCATTTCGCCGGGGCCGATCCGAACCTGGCGATCGCCTGGGCCGAGGGCCCGACGCCCTCGGTGGCAGGGTCACTCGCCCGCCTGTTCTGCGAGCCGTGGGAGCGCCTGGACGGCGGCGACCACTCGCTGTTCCTGGGCCGCGTCGTCGGCCTGGACCACCGGGAGGGCGACGCGCTCGCCTATCACGAGAGCCGCTTCACCTCGCTGCGGGCGCCGCGCGGCTGGCTTCCCAACGACGGCCTGCTGGAACAGGAGAGGCACATGGCATGGATGTGAGCGCACGGACACGCCCGCAGATCGAGGCGCTGATCGCCGAGTTCGCCTTCAGGGTCGACCACCGGGACGGCGAGGGGGTCGCCGAGTTGTTCATCCCCGAGGGCAGCTACTCGCTCGGTGCGATCGCCCGGTTGCGCGGCCGCGCGCAGATCGCCGAGTTCTACGACCGGCGGCGCTCGACGGGCCCCCGAACGTCCCGGCACCTGTTCACCAACCTGCACGTGCGGACCGTCGACCTCGACGCCGGCCGCGCCCGCGGCACATGCGTGCTGAACCTGCACGCCGCGCAGGGCACCCGGCCACGCCCGCTGTCACCGGTGATGATCGCCGACTACGACGACGAGTACCTGCGCGCCGCGGACGGCACCTGGCGGTTCGTACGCCGTGACGTCTCGGTCGTCTTCGGCCAGGTCCCCGCGCTCCTCAACGGAAGCCCGTGACATGTTCACGATCGCGCGCGTCCTGCTGACCGTCGCGGTGCTCGGCTTCAGCCTGATCCCGGTGCTCGCCGACTTCAACCGCACCCACGCCACCAACCCGCTGTGGACCGGGCACGCCAGATACCACGTGGTGTGGCAGGTCTCCAGCTATGCCGCGCTCGGGGCGGTGTCGCTGGGACTGCTGTGGCTTCCCCTGGACCATGCCGTCTGGCGCGCGCACCTGACGGCGGCGATCGCGCTGTGCGTCTACGGGGGCTTCTTCGCCGCCGCCGCGACCAGGCGGCTGTACGGGGGCACGCTCGCCGACCCCAACGGCTACCAGCCGATCAAGCTGCGCGTCTTTGGACGGGCCCGGTCCGCCGACCTCAACATCCTCGCCTTCACCATTTTTGTCCTGGTGCTGGCCATCGCCTGGGCGATCCTCATCGGTTCCTGACGACGCCGGCGACACCCACATGAAGACACCGACCAGAAAGGCGGGACGCACCATGTCCACCGCCACCACCCTCAGCGACCGCATCCGCGAACTGCTACCCGCCATCGCCGAGCGCGCCCCCGAGACCGAACGACTCCGGCGCGTCCCCGACCAGACCATCGCGGAGCTGCGCGAGGCCGGGTATCTGCGCGCGTTCGTCCCCGCCAAGTACGGCGGCCTGGAGGTCAGCCCGCACGAGCTGTCCCAGGCGACCCGGCTGCTGGCCGGAGCCTGCACATCGACCGCGTGGGCGGTGTCCCTGCTCGCCGCGCACGCGCATCCGCTCGCCAACTTCAGCCCCCGGCTCCAGGACGAGGTGTGGGGCGCCGACCCCGGCGCGCTGGTCTGCTCGAGCGTCGCGCCGATGGGTGTGGCCACCCCGGCCACCGGCGGCATCCGCCTCAGCGGACGGTACAGCTGGTCCAGTGGCTGCGAGCACGCGACCTGGGCGATCGTCGGATTCAGGATGCCCGGGGCCGCGGGCGAACCCGAGCCGCACTTCGCCGTTATACCGCGGGGCGACTACACCATCGAGGACACCTGGCATGTGATGGGGCTCAGGGGCACCGGCAGTCAGGACCTGGTGATGGACGAGGTCTTTGTCCCCGACCACCGGATCGAATCGGTGATCGGCCTGAACATCGGCACGGCCAAGGGATTCGGGACCCACCCGGCGTCGCTGTTCACCCTGCCGTTCATGCCGGTCTTCTCCCTCGGCTTCGCCGCCGTGGGTCTGGGCGCCGCAGAGGCGCTCCTCGACCTCTACCGGCAGCGGCTCTCCACCCGCGTGCGGGCCTACACCGGCACCAGGGCCACCCAGTCGACACCCGCCCTGGTGCGCCTGGCCGAAGCGACGCACGAAGTGCGCTGCGCCGCCCGGCTGCTGGAACACGACTGGGAGCGCATGCGGGCCCGGGCCGTCTCATCCGAGCCGGTGACCTGGGACGACCTGGTCGAATGGCGCGGCAACCAGGCGTATGCCACCCGCCTGTGCGTGCGCGCGGTCGACCGGCTGTTCGAGGCGTCGGGAGGCGGCGCCGTCCGCGACGAGAGCACCATGCAGCGCCTGTGGCGCGACATCCACGCCGGTGCGGCGCACGCCTACTCCGACTACGACACCGCGGCACAAACCGTCGGAGCCCACCTGGCCGGGGTCGCGCTGCCCGAAGGAAGCTTCTAGGAGCATCGATGAGACTTGCCAACGTCATCATCAAGGGCCGCCCGCGCCTGGCCGTCCGGGGAGACGAGGACGTCGTCGTCGACGCGGCCCTCCTCCTCGGCCGAGACGACCTGGACATGCAGACCGTCATCGCACATTCCGGCTCGCTGCTGCCGTCCTTGCGGGCGAAGCTCGCGCGGCCGGCACCCGAACACACCATCCTCGATGTCTCCGTCGACGCCCCCGCCATCAGCTCCGCCAGCGCCGCCGCTGACATCCCGGCTGGGTCTCGCCGGGTCCGCTGGCTGCCGCCGTCACCGCGGCCATCAAAGATCGTGGGTGTCGCGGTCAACAACAGACTCGGAGCCCGGTTCGCGCACCGGGCACCCGTCGAGCCCGCCTACTTCCTCAAACCGCCCTCGGCGCTGACCGGTCACCGGGAACCCATCGTGGTGCCCGCCGAGTACGGCCTCACCCACCCCGAACCCGAACTCGCCGCGATCATCGGCACCCGCTCACGCGACCTGGCCCCCGACACCGCCTTGGACGCGGTGTTCGGCTTCACCATCATCAACGACATCACCTCGCCCGGCCTCAAGGACCGCGACAGCATGGAACTGGTCCTGCCCGGCCCGATCGGATCCGACCTCGGCTGGCGCCGCCGCCACGGCGAGGACGACCACTCGGTCTACCTGACCTACCACGCACGCTCCAAGGGCTGCGACACCTTCGCGCCGATGGGGCCGTGGCTGGTCACCCGTGAGGAGGTCGCCGATCCCAACGACCTGGACATCGAAGGCCGACTGAACGGAGAACTCGTGCTCACCGACTCCACCCGCAACCTCACGTTCACCATCCAGGCCGCACTCGCCCACCTGTCGCGGCACATGACCCTTGAACCCGGCGACATCGTCCACTTCGGGACCGCGTTCCAACCCGCCGCGCCCGACCGCTACCCGACGATCCGCCATCTGGACCTGAGCACGATCGACGGCACCTTCTCGGTCGGCATCTCCGGGATCGGGCGCCTGGACAACCCCATCAGGCGATCATGATCTCGCTGATCCCCTACCCTGAGCAGGTGTCACCATCAGAGAAGCCCGGCGAGAACCCCAAGATCGACGGGCGTCGTCTGCGGGGTTCGGCCACGCGTGCGGCAGCGATCAAAGCGGCAGCCGAACTCTTCGCCTCGCAGGGCTACTCCGCGACCGGCATCAACAGCATCGCCAAAGCGGCGGGAGCCAACGCGGCATCGATCTACCACGCCTTCGGCAGTAAGGAAGGGCTGCTGGCCGCCGTCGTCGACCACGCCAGCAACGAGTTCTTCGAACAACTCGACGTGCTCACCGGCCAGCCCACACCCGCCCAGGCCCTGCGACGGCTGGCCGACTCCTTCGAGTCGAACCCCCTGTTCATCCGGCTTCTGTTGATTCTCATCCTTGAGCGCGGCGACGAGGACCCGGCACTGCTGCAGACCGCCGTCGACGTCCGAGAGCGCGGCCGCGCGGTGATCGCCGAGGCGATGACCAACCATCTGCCCGACCTGCCCGAGGCCCGGCGCGGCCAGATCCTCGACGACCTCAGCCGCCTGCTCATGGTGTTGATGGACGGCGCGTTCATCGCACGCCAGGTCGACGCGGACGCGGCGGTGTTCCGCCGCATCTTCGACCTGATGGCAGCCGCGATGCGCGGCATGGTGAGCGAGCTCTCGCCTGAGGAAGGCACCGCTTGATCGGTGTAGCCGACTCATCCGGCTGCACCTGAGGCCGTCGGACGGCCGAGATGCCGACGCGGCCGACCGGGCCGACGGCAGGACGCTACCCATGCTCGGGGATCGCCGGAGTCCTCGACCTTCGAGCCTCGTCGCGTGCGCCCACGGGGTCCTGCCGCCCATGAGACGTCCCTTACCGCAGAACGAAAAGGATCAGTGTGATGTCCTTCGAACCACCTACCCCGCGCACGGCCGTGCGGTGCCCGCGATGACGGCGCTCCAGTGGCCGGCCCGCTACGAGGCCCCGGCGGACCTGGCCGCCATCGAGGCGGTCCCGCTCGCCGAGCGTAACCTGCCGGAGACGACCTACCACGTGCTGGAACGGGCCGCGGAACTATGGCCCGACCGGACCGCCGTGGCGGTGCTCCCGAACGCCGACGACTGGAAAGCACACACCAGCGTCACCTTCGGGCGACTGCGAGCCGAGGTGAACGCGGTGGCGAACGCGCTGCACGAACTGGGACTGCGACGTCGCGGCACGGTCGGCCTGCTGTCCCCGAACTGCCGGGAACTGCTGGCCGCCACGATCGCGGCGCAGACCGCCGGCATCGCCGTGCCGGTCAACCCGGGCATGAGTCCAGAACACATCCGCGAACTCCTGGTGCGCACGGGCGCCCGGATCCTGATCGCGGCCGGGCCGGAACTCGACCCGGCGGCCTGGCGAGTGGCGCTCGGGCTGGCACGCGGCGGCACGGTGGACGCCGTGCTGGCTCTGCGGCCCACCGGCGCCACGGGGCGGCCACCGTCCCCGCCCCTCGTCGACGGTGCCCTGGTGGCCTACCTGGACGAACGGAGCACGATCCGCACCGACCGGTTCACCGGCACCCCGCCCACGGCCGCGGACCTGGCCGCGATCTTCCACACCGGCGGTACCACCGGACTGCCCAAACTGGCCGCGCACACCCACGCCAACCAGGTCGTCAACGCCTGGATGGTCGCCGCCAACACCACCCTCGACCAGCACTCGGTCGCCTTCGCGGGCCTGCCCCTCTTCCATGTCAACGCCCTCATCGTCACCCTGCTCGCACCGCTCCTGCGCGGCCACCAGGTGGTCTGGGCCGGACCAGACGGCTACCGCGACGCCCAGCTCTACCCGCGGTTCTGGGAGATCGTCGAGCACTTCCAGGTGGCGACCATGAGCGCCGTCCCCACCGTCTACCAGGTCCTGGCGCGGGTTCCCGTCGACGCCGACATCTCCAGCATGCGGGCGGCCGCGGTGGGGGCCGCCGCGCTCCCGCCCGCCGTACGCGACGCGTTCGTGGGCAACACCGGCATCCCGCTGATCGAGGGATACGGACTGACCGAAGCGACGTGCGCCAGCGTGCGCGGCTTCCTGCGCCACCCCAGGCCCGGATCCATCGGCCAGCGGATGCCCTACCAGCAGGTCAAGATCGTCCGAGTCGAACCCGACGGCACCTGGACCGACCTGCCGGCGGGCGAGGTCGGCCTGCTGGTGATCAAGGGCCCGACGGTGTTCCCCGGATACGTCACCGGACACGACGCGCAGGGGCCGGTGCTCGACGGGCAGGGCAGACTCGTCGACGGCTGGCTCGACACCGGCGACCTGGCCCGCATCGACCAGGACGGCTACGTACACCTCACCGGACGCGCCAAGGACCTGATCATCCGCGGCGGCCACAACATCGACCCCGCGATGATCGAGGACGTCCTGCTCGCGCACCCCGCGGTCACCGGCGCCGCGGCGGTCGGCCGCCCGGACCACCACGCCGGTGAGGTCCCGGTCGCCTTCGTCACCCTGGTTCCCGCGGCCACCGTCACCGGCGCGGACCTGAAGGTCTGGGCGGCCCGACACGTCGCCGACAGAGCCGCGGCGCCCAAGGCGGTGACGATCCGCGACTCCCTGCCGGTCACCGCGATCGGCAAACCACACAAACCGACGCTACGGGCTGAGGCCGCCCGCGATGCGCTCAGCGGGGCCCTCGAAGGACTGCCGCACATCGACGCCGTGGAAGCCGTCGTCGAGGACGGCTCCCCCGTCGTGATCGTCCACACCGGCGAGGACGTCGACCAGGCGGCGGTGAGATCGGCCCTGAACGTCTACGACGTCGAATGGCGGCTCAGGGTGGGGGCGGACGGTCCGGTCGCGGGGAGGAACACATGAGGTACCGGAAACTCGGCGGCACCGGGGTGTCGGTCAGCGAGTTCGCCCTCGGCGCGATGATGCTCGGCCCCTGGGGCAACGCCGACGAGGACGCCGTCGTCCGGATCGTCCACACCGCGCTGGACGCGGGGATCAACCTGGTGGACACCGCGGACGTCTACTCGAACGGCGAGTCCGAACGCCTCGTCGGAAAAGCGCTCAAGGGCCGCCGCGACGACGTCGTCCTGGCCACCAAGTTCTTCCACCCCACCGGCTTCGACCCCAACAGCGGCGGCGGGTCGCGACGCTGGATCGTCCGCGCCGTCGAGGACAGCCTCCGCCGACTGGACACCGACCACATCGACCTCTACCAGATGCACCGGCCCGACCCCGGCACCGAGATGGAGGAGACTCTCGCCGCCCTCTCTGATCTGGTGCGCTCGGGCAAGGTCGGCCTCATCGGGCACTCCACCTTCCCCGCCGACCTGCTTGTGGAGGCCCGGTGGGCGGCCGAACGCGGTGGGCATGTGCGCTTCCGTACCGAGCAGCCGCCCTACTCGGTGCTCGCGCGCCGCGTCGAGGCCGACCTGCTCCCCGCGGCCCAACGCCATGGGATGGGTGTCCTCACCTGGGGGCCGCTCAGCGCGGGCTGGCTGTCGGGCAGGCACACCATGAAGGGCGTACAGGCCGACGGCGGCCGCACCGTCCTGGAAGCCCACAAATACGACCAGACCAACCCGGCGAACGTCCGCAAACTGGAGGCCGCCACTCAGCTCCACCAGCTCGCCGACGACGCGGGGCTGAGGCTCCCGCACCTGGCCACCGCCTTCGTCCTCGCCCACCCCGCGGTCAGCTCGGTCATCCTCGGCCCCCGCACCCTGGACCAGCTCACCGACCTCCTGGAGGGCGTCGACACGATCCTCACCGACGACGTCCTGGACCGCATCGACCAGATCGTCCCACCGGGCACCGACCTCAACCCCGACGACGCCTACTACACCCCACCGTCCATCGCCGACCCGGCGCTGCGCAGAAGGCCCCACCCACCGCGAACGGCCCACTGACCCGATTCTCCCGCCAACCCGAGGACGACGCCCTGGTCAGGTCTCGCGGAGACCCGACCAGGGCGAGCGCCCGCCAGCCCGGATGGCGGGCGACGCCTGGACGTCCGGGTCCCGTGCCGCGTCGAGGCCGCCGAGTCCCTGGCGGGCGGCGCCCGTCCGGGCCAGGCTCAGGACACGCAGGGGCAGGTCCACGTTCGGCGGCCTCCCGGAGCGCGGAAGGCCGGGGTTGGGTGGACTTTGGACGGTAGATCCGGTGGTGGTGGGGAGGGTGGGGTTACTCGACGTGCTGGGCTAGGGTGCGGCGGAGTTCGGCGGGGTCGATGGGGGTGGTGAAGCCGGAGTTGTCGGTTGAGCGGCGGAAGGACATTGAGGGGCATCCGCCCTCGGTTTTGCCCTTGAGGTCTGATGCGGTGGTGACTGTCTTGCCGGTTTTGGCCTCGTAGAGGGTGACGTTGTAGATGCCGCGGTAGAGGGGGAAGGTTTCGGTCTTCGGGCTGGTGAACGTGCACTCGCCGACCCGCTCGCCCTCTTCGACGTCGAGGCAGGCGACGAGCTGGATGTCGTTGAGCTGCTCGCTCCTGGGGTTCCAGACCGCGGGGTAGCGGTCGGCGCCGTCCGGCGGGTCGACGCGCACCGAGTTCCGGCCGGAGAAGACCTCGATGAGGTGCGGGCCGGGCTCGGTGTAGGCGGCCGCCTCAGGGAAGTACTTCGGGCCCCTCGGGTCGCACAGCTCGACGTAGTCGTAGTTCGACTTCAGTGGCTTGTCGCTGGCCTCCGGGTCGTCCTTGCCGGAGAAGAACAGGTTCCAGCCACCCCACACCACCACGCCCATGATCACGATCATGACGAGGCATCCCACGTTCCGCATGCGCCCCTTTCTAGCAGACACCTCTGTCTATCAAGAACCCGCATCCGTCCTTACGAATCAGGGGAAGCGCGCGTTCGGTCTCGGCCCACGCGTTGCCCGCGGCGCGGAAGAACACGCGGCGCAGGGTTCCCGGCCGCGTCCGCTGGCGCGCGCTTTTGAGCCGGGTGTGGCGCTTCCTTCCCGGCGGTGTCGGGTGCGGGGTGGCGGCAGGCTTTGTGGGAGAACATGGCGAACTGGTGGCCGTCTGCGGGGGCGGTGTGGAGCTGGGAGTGGGTGGTGAATATTCGGATGATTGGGGATGAACTTCGCGTTTTTGGGTGAACCTGTGGGCGGGGTGGGGGCGTCGACGGAGGGCGGACGTGGCCGTGAGGGCCGCGCGGTCCCTGGAGGGCGTATGCGGTGGCGGAAGGCGGCGGTTGTCGTTGTGGGTGCGGTGCTCGTGGCGGAGGGCTTGGTGGCCGGGTCCGCCGCGGCGGGGCGTAAGCCCGCGAAGCCCGGGGACTTCAACGGCGACGGGCGGGTCGACCTTGTCGCCGGGCATCCGGGGCTGACGGTCAAGGGCCGGAAGCGGGCGGGCGGTGTCGTCGTCATCGACGGGGCGCGCAAGCCCGGGACGCGGTGGCGCACGCTCACCAGGGACACGGCGGGCGTGCCGGACAGGTCGCGGTCGAAGGAGCGGTTCGGGGCGGCGCTCGCCTCCGGCGACTTCGACCGCGACGGGTACGCCGACCTCGCGGTGTCGGCGGGCGGAAAGGTCGTGGTGCTCCACGGGACGGCCGGGGGCCTCACCGGCCGACGGGCAAGGCAGATCGCACCGGGATTCCCGGCGAACCAGGACGGTCCCGGCAGCGCCAAGGGTCGGCCGGACAGCCGTAGGTTCGGCACCGTGCTCACGTCCGGCGACTACAACGGCGACGGGTACGCCGACCTCGCCGTACGCAGCGACAGGGGAGAGGCGGGCCTCCTGGTGCTCAAGGGCGGCCGGAACGGCCTCACCACCAAGGGCGCGCGCCGCCTCACCAACGGCCTGAAGCGGTTCGGCACGTTCCTCGGTTCGGCCGACGTCACCGGCGACGGCGTCACCGACCTCGTCGCCTCCCAGGAGACGCCGGACGGGCTGCCGCGCCCCGCCGGAGCCGTCGTGGACCAGCCGTTCACCCTCGTCCCCGGATCGCGCGCGGGGCTGCGCATGGCCGCCGCCGTCCGGTGGTCGGCGCCCGCCGCCCGCGCCCTGCGGTTCGGGCTCGGCGACCTCACCGGCGACGGCCGTGCCGACCTCGTCCGCGCCGACGCCCCGTCCGCCGACGCGCCCGGCGGCTTCGCCACACAGGTAAGCGAGGGGGGCGCCTTCGGGACGCCCCGCGTGACGTCCCTGGGCGGCGACATAGCGGCGTCCGGCGCGTTCGCGATAGGCGACGTCACCGGGGACGGCCGAGGCGACCTGCTGGCGGGCCTGTGGGCCTTCGCCGCGTTCACGGCCCTCTACCCCGGTGCGGCCACGGGCGTCGGCCCTCGACTGCGTGCCTACGGCGGCGACTCCGAGGCCGTCCGGTACGGCGACCACGTCGCGGTGGCCGACGTGGCCGGGAACCGTCGCGCTGACGTCCTGTACACCGCGACGGGAGGCTACGGAGACGCGGCGGTCTCTCTGCACACCGCCGGAGCGGCCGCCCGCAGAACGGTCTTCCGCGCCTCGGGCGCCCCCGAGGGCTTCACCCTCCTCAGTCCTTGAGACGCATCGCCTAATGACAGCGGTGAGGCGGCGCCCACGTGCCGGGTGGGGGTCGCGGGTTTTGGGCGCCGTGAGGGGCGTCACATTTTGGAGGGTCCAAGGCCGGTCCGCAAGGTGTGACGGTGGCCACATCGCGCCGCGGGCTGGGTGGTGACGAGCGTCACGAGAGGAGGTAGAACGTGTTCTAGCTCGAAAGGAGTGAGGTGCATCACATGAGTGATGAAAGCGTGTACAGAGCGCGAAGATTGCAGGTTTCGCGCCGTGGTTTCCTTGCTGGAACTGGTTCTATGTTGGGCGCCGCCACGGTGCTCGGCGGGCAGCGTCGGGCGAGTGCCGCGCCGCCCGTCGCGCCCATCGCGTCCGGGTCGCACGTGCCCGCGCTCGTCATCGGGACGGGTTACGGCGGTTCCGTCACGGCCCTCCGGCTCGCCCAGGCGGGCGTCGACGTGCACATGATCGAGATGGGCATGGCCTGGGACACCCCGGGCTCCGACGGCAAGATCTTCGCGAACACCCGCACCCCGGACCAGCGGTCCTACTGGCTCCGGACGAAGACCAAGCAGCCGCTCAGCAACTTCCTCGGCTTCCCGATCGACAAGAACATCCCGAAGTACACCGGCATCCTGGACGCCGAGGACTTCGCCGGGATCACCGTGTACCAGGGCCGCGGCGTCGGCGGCGGCTCGCTGGTCAACGGCGGCATGGCGGTGACGCCGCAGCAGTCGCGGTTCTCGCAGATCCTGCCCTCGGTCAACGCCAGCGAGATGTACAGCGTCTACTACCCGCGCGCCAACGCGGGGCTCGGCGTCACCAACGTCAACCAGTCGTGGTGGGAGAACGCGTCCTGCTACCAGTACTCCCGGGTGGGACGTAAGCACGCGCAGCGTTCGGGCTTCCCGTACGTGTTCGTGCCCAACGTGTACGACTGGAGCTACATGGAGCAGGAGCTGGCCGGGAACGTCCCCAAGTCGGCGGTCAACGCCGAGGTCCTGTACGGCAACAACCACGGCAAGAAGCACCTGCAGAAGAACTACATCGCGCAGGCCGAGGCCACCGGCCGGGTCGCCATCTCGCCGCTGCACAAGGTGACCTCGGTGGCGCCCGCATCGACCGGCGGCTACACCGTGACGGTCGAGCAGATCAACACCGCGGGAGACACCGTCGCCACCAAGACGGTGACGGCCGACCGCGTGTTCTTCGCCGCCGGCAGCGTCGGCACCAGCAAGCTGCTCGTGCGGCTGAAGGCGACCGGCGTGCTGCCGAACCTCAACAACGAGGTCGGCAAGGGCTGGGGCGACAACGGCAACGTCATGTGCGGCAGGGCCAACCACCTGTGGGACCCGACGGGCACCGTCCAGTCCTCGATGCCCACCACCGGCATCGACAACTGGGACGCGGGCGGCGCGTTCGCCGAGGTCGCGCCGCTGCCGACCGGCATCGAGACGTGGGCGTCGTTCTACCTGTCCATCACCGCGAACCCGCACCGCGCGGAGTTCTCCTGGAACGCCGCGACGGGCAAGGTGGACCTGAGCTGGCAGACGTCCTGGAAGCAGTCATCGATCACCATGGCCAAGACGATCTTCGACAAGATCAACAAGAAGGAGGGGACGATCTACCGGACCGACCTCTTCGGCGTCTACAAGATCTGGGGCGACCACCTCACGTACCACCCGCTGGGCGGCGCCGTCCTCAACAAGGCGACCGACAACCACGGCCGCCTGCACGGCTACCCCGGCCTGTACGTCATGGACGGCTCGCTGATCCCCGGCAACACCACGGTGAACCCCTTCGTCACCATCACGGCGCTCGCCGAGCGGAACATCGAGAACATCATCCTGAACGACCTGGCGTGATGTCCTGAGCGGGGAGCCGGCCGCGGGCGCGTGCGGCCGGCCTTTGACGTCCGGGGCCCGACCTCCCCGCCGGGATCCCGATGCCTCACCCGTCCGCCGCCTATCCGAACGCGCGTGGGGCGGCCAGGGGGTGGGCCGCCCCCCGCGCGGGTGGGGGAGGGGTCAGGTGGGGCGTGGGAGGACGCACATGGTGTCCAGGCCCAGGACGTGGTTGAGGCGGCCGAAGGCCAGCCAGGAGCCGATGCTCATGCTGAGTTCGACGACTTCGAGCTGGGTGTAGTGGGCCGTCATGCGGTCCCAGAACTCGGGGTCGAGGTTGTGGTGGTCGGTGGCGTAGCGTTCGGCGTACTCGGCGGCGAGCCTTGTGCGTTCGTCGAACGCGTCGGTGGTGCGCCAGTCCGAGACGGCGTCGAGGAAGGCGTCCTCGACCTTCTCGCCGTCCCGCTCGGTGCGCCAGTCCAGGCAGAAGACACAGCCGTTGATCTGGGCGACGCGCAGCCGGGCCGCCTCGAACTCGCGCAGGCCGAGCGTCGTGTGCTCGTAGACCGAGAGGGAGAAGGCGGAAGCGGCGGGCCCGATGCCGGGCACCAGTTCACCCCACACGTAGAGGATGGGGTCCTTGCCGTCGGGGATGTCGATGTTCACGACGGTTTCCTTCCGAGCTTGCCCACCGCGGGCCGCAGCGGGACGTCCAGGGCGTCGTAGAGGCCGGGGTCGTGCTCCACGAGCCAGTCGATGGCGCCGACGAGTCGGCCGACGGCGGTGGCGTTGCCGCCCGCCGAGCGGTTGCCGTGCTCGTCCACGGCCTCGACGGTGACCTCGATGCGCGGGTCGCCCTCGATGACGACCCGGTGCGCGCCGTCGCCGTCCGGCGGGGTCGGCCAGTCGGGCGCGCAGGACGGGTGGATGCGGGTGACGTGCTCGATGACGATCCGCGGCTCGCCTTCGACGATGCCCTGCACCTCGAACCGGACGGCGCCCTGCGTGCCCGCCTCGAAGTCGCCCATCGCCTTGGTGCTGACCGTCGTTTCGAGGGGCCGCCTCTCGACGACCTCGCGTACCTCGTCCAGCGTGACGCCGAGGGCCCGCGCGATGAGCCTGACCTGGCCGCCCCACACCATCGTCGGGACGGTCGGGGCGAGCATCGGCGGCTCGTAGTCCAGCGGCTGGCCCATGCCGACCAGGTAGCGGACGGAGTCCTCCTGGTCGTAGGTGGTGTAGTCGAAGATCTCTTGGCAGCGGACGGCGTCGATGGTGGAGCCGAGGCCGCTGACGAGCACGGGCAGCACGTCGTTGCCCCAGCCCGGGTCGACGCCGGACACGAACAGCGAGCCGCCGCCGTCGGCGATCGCGGACAGCACCTGTTCGCGCGTCTCGGCGGGGGCGTTGCGCTGGTCGTAGAGGGCGTAGAGGGACGGTGTGACGACGACGGCGCCCGCCCGGATCGCCTGACAGATGTCGGCGAGCGCGTCGTCGGGGCGGATGTCGCCGGACGCGCAGTACACGACGGCGCCGGGGCGCGCGGCGAGTGCGGCGGCGACGTCGGAGGTGGCGGCGACGCCGAGGTGGCGGGTGAGCCCGGCCAGTTCGCCCGCGTCCCGGCCGACCTTCTCGTCGCTGTGCACGATCACGCCGCCCAGCTCCAGCTCCGGATGGGCCGTCACGGCCCGGATGGCGGCCCGGCCGACATTGCCGGTGCCCCAGACAATCGTGGAGATCATGCCGGTAGCCTAGCAAGCGTTTGGTTGTGTGAATAGAGTCACAGACACCCCGGAAGGGCACGACGAGAGCGGTGTCTCAGTCCTCGGGAAGCGCGGAGGAGAGGGCCGTGGCGCGCGCGAGGGTGCGCTCGGCCTCCGGCGAGCCCGTGCGGGCCTGGAGGTCGGCGAGCGCCCCGAGCGAGACGGCCAGGGCGTGCCTGTGGCCGGGGAAGCGGGTCGCGAGGGACTCGTACAGGCCCGTCGCGCGGGCCTGGTGCGGCAGCGCCTCGGCGGGCCGGTCGGCGTCGGCGAGGTAGGCGGCGAGCCGGGCCAGGGAGCGGGCGAGCGCGCCGTCCTGCTCGGCCGGACGGTGCCGGCCCGGCCGCAACAGGGGTTCGAGCAGCTCCAGCGCCATGGCCTGCGCGTCGGCCGCCGCGTCGGGCAGGCCGAACCTGGACTTGAGGGCCGCCTCCGTCTCCCACAGCGCGGCGGCGGGCCCGGCCGGGGTGCCCGGACGCTCCAGGAGGTGGATGTCCCAAAGCGCGCGCGCTTGGGTGTGGACGGCCTCCGCGCCCTCCAGTTCGCCGTCTCCGATGAGCCTGTCTGCGACGGCCGTCAGCGCGCGCACGGCCTCCACGGTGTCTTCCTGGGCGCTGACGCGGGACACCGTCTCGGCGACGTCGTCGCCCGCGAGGGCACGGTCGCGGAGCAGCCGCAGAAGCTCGGCCGTCGCCTCCGTGTCCTCCTCCGCGTCGGTGAACAGCGTGATGGCGCGCTCGCGCAGGCCGACGGCGTCCTCCGGGGCCAACAGCTCCGCCAGGCGGCTCGCCGTGCGCGCCGTGGGGAGGGGGTCGCCGCCCTCCAGCAGGAGGAGTTCCTCGTGGACGTCGAGGGACTCCCGCGTGACGGCGATCGCCTCGTCCGTCCGGCCCAGGGCCTCGTGCCTGTGGCCCAGCGAGCACAGCGCGTGGGCGAGGCCCGTACGGTCGCCGGACTCACGGTGCAGGTCGACGTCGAAGAGCGCCGCCGTGTAAGCGTCCTCGTCGTGGCCGAGCCCGGAAAGGCAGGAACCGAGGGTGCGCCACGCGTCCGCGAGCGGCGGACGGAACCGCACGGGATCGTCCTTGGCCAGCTCCCCGTACAGCGTGACGGCGCGCCGCGCCAGGACGAGCGCCTTGTCCTGCGTGCCCATCCGCTCGTGCAGGCGCGCCGCGTCGCGCAGGGACATCGCCAGGCAGACCGTAACCCGGGGGAAGTCGGGGTGGTGCAGCCGCTCCAGCAGGCTGACCGCGCGCTCGGCGGCGGTGAGCGCGTGCTCGAAGCGCCGCTCGGCCTCACGGAGTCGGCCCAGCAGGCACAGGGACTCGGCGAGGACGAGGCCGTAGGACAGGTCGTCCTCGTAGAGGTCCTGGTACAGGGCGGTCGCCTCCAGGGCGGAGTCGAGCGCGAGGTCGTGCTCGCCGAGTTGCCGTGCGCGCGCGGCGCGGTGGTGCAGGGCGGGCGCGATCCAGCCGGGCGAGGCGTCCAGCGCGCGGAACACCTCGACGGCCTCGGCCGCCGCCTCGAACGCGCCGGAGACGTCACCGGCGTCCTCGCGGCGGTTGCCGAGCACGGTGAGCGCCTCGCCGAGCGACCGGCCGCCCAGGCCGCGGGCCTGCTCCACCGCCTCCTCCGCGTGCTCCAGGGCGGCGGCGGGCGGGCCGTCGAGCAGGGCCAGGTGGTCGCTGAGGACGCACAGGGCGTGCACCCGGCCCTCGGCGTCGCCGTGCGCGGCGAAGACCTCGGCGGCCTCCCGCGCCGACTCCGCCGCCCGCCCGACGTGGCCGAGCGGGCGCTGGAGCTCCCCGAGGCGCAGCAGCGCCAGCGCCAGGCCCGGCAGGTCGCCCGTGGTGTCCACGGCCGCCCTGCGCGCCTCCACGAGCGCCTCAGCGGCCTCCAGGGCCTCCTCGACGGCGCCCGCGGCCGCGCACGCGGCGGAGAGGTCCTCCAGGTAGTCGGCGTAGGAGGCGTGGATCTCGGGGGCCTCCTCGTGCAGCAGCTCGAACGGGGCGCGGACCGAGAGGAGGGCGTCCAGAGCCTCGTCCTCGCGGCCGAGCGCCGAGAGCCGCCGCGCGACGGAGTGGGTCGCCATGCACACGCTCATCCGCCAGTCGCCGGGGTCGGCGTGCTCCAGGGCGGCTGCTTCGGCGAGCGCGCCGCGCGCGCTGGCCAGCGCCTCCTCCGGGTCGTCGAGGACGGTCTGGAGGGCGCTGAGCCGGGACAGGCCCAGGGCGGCGGCGTACCTGTCGCCGACCCGCCGGAACTCCTGGACGCTGTGCAGGACGGTGTCGGCGGCCTGCCGCCACTCCTCGTCCTCCGCGAGGCGGTCGCCCCACAGCCGCAGGCTCCGGGCGTACTCCGGGCGCAGCCCCTCCCGGCCCGACTCCACCAGCCGCTCCAGCGCGCGCGCCACACGACCGCTGACGACCGTCGCGTCCGTCGGGCGCAGGGCGTCGTGCAGGAGTCCGGTGTACTCCTCGGCGTCGATGAGGACCTCGGGCCACAGCCGCTCGTCGTCGCGGGCCATCGCCTCCAGGAGCCGGAACGCCCGGCCACGCGCGGAGACGGCGGCCTCCAGGTCCCCGGAGGCGGCGTGCGCGGCGGCGAGGTCGCGCAGGGCGTCGGCCAGGGCGCGGCCGCCCGATGGCTGCAGCACGCGGGTGAGCAGGCCGAGCGCGGTGATCTCGCCCTGCCCGTCGCCGTCGAGGTGGCGGCGCACGGCCAGCCCGCGCAGGCCCCTGGCCAGCTCGACGCGCAGCACCGCCGGGTCGTCGAGCGCGAGCTGGACCTTCGCCGGGGCGGGCGCGCCCGCGAGCAGCGTGCGCAGCGCGGGCACGAGGTCGGGCGCGCACAGGGCGGCGAGGTCGACGAGGGGATGAGTGGCGGACAGGGTGTGCTCCGGGAGTTGCGGGACCCCGGTGCCGGCGTGCGCCCCGGTGATCGCCTGCGCGAAGGAGGACGGGGACGGGCCGTGCCGCGCCCCCCGGTCCACGGCGAAGGTATCCGGATCGGGCGGGACGATCAACCGGGGGAGGGGCCCAGGGCGTGTGGGGCGTGCCGTCCGCGCGGTTCCAGGAGCGGCTCGAAGACGAGCGCGCGCAGGTCGGCGAGGGCGGCGGTGTCGGGGTGCGGGGCCGCGAGCACGTCGACGGCGAGCAGCGCCAGCTCGGGCGGAGGGTAGTCGCGTGCCAGCGTGGCCCTGACGGGCTCGGGCCCCGCCATCTCCAGGAAGCGCAGCAGGCCGTCGGTAAGGCACAGGAGGTGCTCGTCGGGCGTCAGCGCCGTCGCGGGGACCAGACCCCTGCGGAGGAGCGAGGTGAGCGCTGACGGGGCGAGCAGAGGGTCGGCGCGTAGGGAGACCAGAAGGGTGGGCCCCTCAGCCAGCGCGTCGATGAGGACGTCCAGGAGGACGAGTGCGCGGTTGCGGAAGGGGCAGGCGCGCACCGCGTCGAGCAGCGCCGTCACGTCGTGCCCGTGCGCGGCGAGCCAGCCCCGGATCTCGACCCGCCGGGCGTCGGCGGGATAGTGCTCGGCGACGACGCCCAGCAGCTCGGCGGGACGTGCTCCGACGAGCTCGCCCATGAGGCCGCACTCCCGACCGGCCTCCAGCAGCATCCCCCTGACGGCGGAGGCCGCGAGCTGGGTGAGCGAGACGCCTCCGGGCACTCCGTGGCGCGCGCCCTCCCTGACCCGCCCCTCCACGGCCGCCACCGCGCCGTGGAACTCCAGGACGCCGAGGTCGCCCAGCGCGCGCAGGGTGCGGGCCAGATCCAGGTCCATCGCGTCGCGCCACTGGTTGCGCCGCGCGCCGTCGATCCGGGTGAGGTCGTAGGGCGCCGCGCAGTAGCCCCACACCTTGTCCTCCACCCGGTGGCGCGGGACGGGCAGCGGCAGCCCGTACAGCGCCATGAGGAGTTCGGGGACGGCCGAGGCGAAGTCGGTGCCCAGGACCGAGAAGGAGGTGCACACCTCCTCGGCCAGCTCAGGGAACACGGTGAAGGCCGCGCGCCACAGGGCGAGCGGATCGTCCAGCAGCGGCGCGGCCCTGGCGACGGCGGACAGCCGACGGCTGCGCACGCGCACCAGCCTTGTCCGCTTCGCCCACACGACGAGCAGGGGCACCCACTCCGGGCCGCCGCGCACGCCCGCTCCTTCGAGCAGCGTGACGAGTTCCTCCGCGTCGTCCGGAAGCAGCGCTCCCGAGGAGGCCAAGGCACGTCCCTCAGGGCCCGCCCATTGGGCGAGGGCCGTCAGCGCGCGCACGACGGGCACCCGCCGCGCCGCCTCGCGCAACTCGTCATCGCCGGGCAGGACGCACGGCGCGGCGGGCACGGAGCGCGGGATCGGAGGACGGGTCCGCGTCGCGAGCCGGATGAGCAGCTCGCGGTCGTGCGGGATGCGGCCCGCCGAGACGCCCGACTTGAGGCGTTCCAGCGCGAGCCCGTCCACGAGCGGGATGCCGTGCCGCGCGGCGACGAGCTTCCAGTACTTGGCGACGCCGTAGCGTTCCGGGTCGCGGACCGCCTCCTCGAACGCCGCGCGGGCGCCGTCGATGGCCTCCTCGACGGCCGTGAGCGCGCCCGCGCGGGGATCGCGCAGCCCGGCGGCGTCCAGGTAGCGCAGGAGGGCGCGGAGCGTCTCAGGGACGCACGCGAGGTCCTCCGGCTCGGCGGCGACGCGCTCGGGCACCCACTCCAGCAGGAACGCCTCGACCTCGCGCGCCCGCCAGAACCCCAGCCGTCCGTCGGCGCACTCGTGCCGGAACTGCAGCGCCGCCTCGACCACGTCGGGGATGAGCCGGACACCCTTGTCCCGCGCCCAGACAAGACATCTACGGACGATCAGGTCGCGGGCGGCCCGGTACTCCCCGTCCTCTTCGGTGCGGAAGCAGGTGCGCATCCTCTGAAGTTACATACTGGTCTCCCGAGAGTAATGGGATTTTCACGAACTGTGGCCCACGATCACAGGCGCGTCGCCGCCCGAGCCGCCCGACGTGCACCGCCGAAACCGGACCAAGAGCACGTACCGGCGCAACGGGGTAGGGACACCGAAGAACACACCCGTCGGCGGCGGAAAGGGCGACCCCGATGACCCACGGCACACCCCCGAACCCCGACGAGGCCGGGCACGGCGCGCACGGCGCGCACGGCGGGCATGACGCGCACGCCGGGCACGATCCCGAGGTGTTCCGGCGCCGGTTCTGGTGGAGTGTGCTGCTGTCGGTGCCCTTGGTGCTGGTGAGCGAGCTGTTTCAGGAGTGGCTCGGGTATCGGGTGGATTTTCCCGGGTCGTGGCTGATCGGGCCGGTGTTCGGGAGCGCGGTGTTCTTCTACGGCGGGTGGCCGTTCCTGGTGGGGGCGGCGCGGGAGGTGCGTGACAGGGCGCCCGGGATGATGCTGCTCATCTCAATGGCGGTGGTGGTCGCCTACGCGGCCTCGCTGGCGAGCAGCGTGGGCTGGTTCCACATGGACTTCTGGTGGGAGCTCGGCACCCTCATCGCGGTCATGCTGCTCGGACACTGGCAGGAGATGAAGGCCGTCGGGCAGGCGCACGGCGCCCTGTCGGCGCTGGCGGCGCTGCTGCCCGACGAGGCGGAGGTCGTCGGCGCGGACGGCGGGTTGGAGGCGGTGCCCGCGTCCTCGGTCCGGCTGGGCGACACCGTGCTGGTGCGGCCGGGCGGGCGCGTCCCCACCGACGGGGAGGTCACCCAGGGTGCCGCCGAGATGGACGAGTCCATGATCACCGGGGAGTCCCGGCCGGTCGCGCGCGGCGTAGGCGAGAAGGTCGTGGCGGGCACCGTCGCGACGGACTCGGCGCTGCGCGTCAGGGTGACCGCCGTGGGCGAGGACACCGCGCTGGCCGGGATCGCCCGGCTCGTCGCGCGCGCGCAGGCGTCGCGCGGCAGGGCCCAGGTGCTGGCCGACAGGTTCGCCGCCGCGCTCTTCTACGTCGCGCTGTCCACGGCCGTGGTGACGTTCGTCGTCTGGACGGTCATCGGGAACATCGAGGAGGCGGTGACGCGGACCGTCACCGTGCTCGTCATCGCCTGCCCGCACGCGCTCGGCCTGGCCATCCCCCTCGTCGTCGCGCTGTCCACGGCGGTGGCGGCCAAGGCGGGCATCCTCATCAAGGACAGGCTCGCGTTGGAGCGGATGCGCACGGTGGACACCGTCCTGTTCGACAAGACGGGCACCCTGACGAAGGGGGAGCACGCCGTCACAGGGGTCGTCACGGACGGCGTCCCGGAAGCACGGGCACGGGCTCTCGCCGCAGGTGTCGAGTCCGAGAGCGAACACCCACTGGCGCGTGCCCTGGTCAGGGCTTCCGACAGCCCCGCCTCCGCGACGGGCTTCCGCGCCCTCCCCGGCAAGGGCGTCACTGCCGAGATAGACGGCACGCCCTACGCCGTCGGAGGACCCGGCCTGCTGAAGGACACCGGGGCGGGCGTCCCCGAACGGCTGCGTCCCGAGACGGAAAGGTGGTCGGCGGAGGGCGCGGCGGTCCTGTACCTGGTGCGGGAGGGCGCGGAGCCGAAGGCCGAGGCGGCGTTCGCGCTGCGCGACGAGGTGCGGCCGGAGGCGCGCGAGGCGGTGCGCGGCCTGCGCGACGAGGGCGTGCGGACGATCGGGATGATCACCGGCGACGCGTGGCCGGTGGCCAGGTCGGTCGCCGCCGAGCTGGGCGTCGACGAGGTCTTCGCCGAGGTGGTGCCCGCCGACAAGGACGGCAAGGTGGCCGAGCTGCAGGAACGCGGCCACAAGGTGGCGATGGTGGGCGACGGCGTGAACGACGCGCCTGCCCTGGCCCGAGCCGACGTCGGCCTGGCGATCGGCGCGGGCACCGACGTGGCTATCGAGTCGGCCGGTGTGGTGCTCGCCTCGTCCGACCCCAGGTCGGTCACCTCGGTGATCCGGCTTTCGCGGGCCACCTACCGCAAGATGATCCAGAACCTCGCCTGGGCGGCGGGCTACAACATCGTCACGCTGCCGCTGGCGGCGGGCGTCCTGGCGTGGGCGGGGGTGAGCCTCGGTCCTGCGGTCGGCGCGCTGCTCATGTCCGCCTCGACGATCGTGGTGGCGCTGAACGCGCAACTCCTGCGCCGCGTCGATCTACGGCCGCGCTGACACGCGCCGTCACCGGGGACGGAAGCCCGACGCCGCAGGGGCCGTGGTCGAATAAGTCGAAACATAAGGGGTTGGAACGCTCTCGGGGAGATGGCCTGATGGGGGACGGTAAGGAGGGCGCAGAGCCCGACGTGCGGTTCACGTTCGCGAACGAGCGGACGTTCCTCGCGTGGAGCAGGACGGGCCTGGCGCTCGTCGTCGCGGGCCTGGCCATCGCGCAGTTGCTGCCGCCGTTCCCGGGTGTCCCGTGGGGCAGGCATCTGCTCGCGGTGCCGCTGATCGTGCTGGGCGGCGCGGTCGCCGTCGCCGGGTACGCCGAGTGGGGCCGCAACCAGCGGGCGCTGCGCCGTGGCGCGCCGCTGCCGCCGTCGGCGCTGCCCCGGCTCCTGGCGGGCGTGATCACGCTCGTGGCGTTCCTGGCGGCCGGGGTGGTCACCCTGTCCGCGGTGCTCGCGTGAGGGCCGTGTGAGCGGTCTGGAGGCCGGGGAGAGCGATCCCGGGCTGGCCGGCGAGCGCACCGAGCTGGCCTGGCTGCGCACCGCGATCTCGCTGGCGGCCCTCGGCGCCGCCGTGGTGCGCGCGGCCCCGGCGGCGGGGGTGCTGATCCTCGCGCTCGCGGTGGGCGTCTGGGCGGTCAGCAGGTCGGTGCGGGCGCCGGGGCGCAGGCCGGGCGACGCGCGCCGGGCGCTCATGATCACCCTGGCCAACGCGGTGGTGGCGGTGGCCGCGCTGTTCATCATCTTCTGAACCGATACCGGCGGCACGTCATGGTCTTGGTTAGACTGCCCGGCGTGTTGCGCTTGGGGTTTATCGCCGTTTTCGTCCTTTTGGGCGGTCTTGTGGCGGCCCCTGCCTCCGCCGCGCCCCCCGAGCCGAAGAGCCGCGCCGACCTCGTCGCCGAGGCGCTGGCCAAGGATCCCGTCCAGATCACCGACCACGCGCCGCGCGCGGTGGAACCGGACGCGAAGGCGCGGATCGTCAGCGCGCTGGAACCCCTCGGTGTGCCGTACTACGTGGTCGTCGTCCCGTCCGGGCTGTTCTTCGAGGGGCACCAGCGGCCCCGCGAGCTCGTCCCGATCCTGCACGACAGGCTCGGGAAGGACGGCGTCTACCTCGTCACCGACACCTCCGGCAGCGGCGAGGCGCGCCACTACGGCGGCTCCCTGCCCGTGCTCGACGCGTGGCGCGCCGCCCGGTCCGAACTGGGCTACGACGCGGGGCCCGCCGCGCACATCGAGCGGTTCGGCCAGATCCTCGCCGCCCCCGACCCGGCGGCCCGCATCGCCGCGAGCACCCCGGCCCCCCGCTACGTCAGCAGGAGCGACGCCCGCGACCGCGCGGAGATGGCGGCGATGGCCGCGGGCACCGGTGTCGGCGCGCTGCTCGTCGGCGTGCCCCTGCTCGTCAGCGCCGTCCGAGGGCGTCGCCGGGCTTCGGCGTCACCCGCGCGCATCCCGCCTACGCGCGGCCCGGCGAAGCCCGCCGGGAACAAGGGCGGCAAGCGCAAGGGGAAGCGCCGATGAGCGCGGTCGGACGGCGCGCCCTGTGCCTGCTCGTCGCCGCCCTGACGGTGCTGGGCGCGGCCCCCGCTTCGGCCGAGGTGCCTCCGGGCGCCACCGCGCGCTGGGACAGGATCGCGGCGGCGCTGCGCGAGGACCCGCTGTTCGTGGACACCGACCTGACCGACGCCTTCGATCCGGTGACCCGCCGCGAGCTCCGCGTCGAGATGGACGAGCTCGGCACCCGGCTCGGCGCCCGCGTGTTCGTCTTCGCCGTCCCCAACACGGGCGACAGCGAGGCCAACGGACGCGAGGAGCTGCTGGTGGACGGCGTCCGGGAGCGGCTCGGCGAGGACGGCGTCTATCTGCTCATCGACCACGACGGCAGGCTCGCGGGCGACGCCTACGGGGTGCCCCGGTACTTCGGCTATGACTTCGTGGACTGGGAGATCCGCCGCCCCGCCGACTGGGCGCGGCCCTTCGCCGACCTGCTCATCCGCGTCTCCCGGACCTTCGACGAGGTGGCGGCGGCCCCGTCCGCTGAGGCGAAGGCACCCAGCGGCCCCGTCGAGCTCCCGTCGTTCACGAAGGAGAAGTCCCCGCCTCGCGAGCCCGCCTTCTGGGGCCCGTTCTCGGCGGGCGTCCTCCTCCTCGGCCCCGCGCTCGCCCTGGCCGTCGCCGCCCTCTGGACCGTGGGCAGGTTCTACGCCCTGCGACGGCGTGAGCAGCCCGCCCCCGCACGTCCGAGCCGGCGCTACCTCCGGGCCGCTTCACGCCGCGCCCTGAGGGACCTCGCCGCCGCGCTGGCGAAGGCCGACGACGGCCCTGGCGCGGGCGCCGCGCTGCGCGCCTACGACGCGGCGGTCCTGCTCGCCGACGAGGCGCTCCGCGAGACGGAGGAGAACGCCGCGCTCGACTACGTCGGCGTTGTCGTCCTGGGCAGGCAAGGGCTCCTCGCGCTGGCCGAGG
Organism: Actinocorallia sp. API 0066; assembly: GCF_020991275.1. Taxonomy (GTDB): domain Bacteria; phylum Actinomycetota; class Actinomycetes; order Streptosporangiales; family Streptosporangiaceae; genus Actinocorallia. The sequence goes on from NZ_JAJLQY010000001.1 coordinate 464,376, forward strand.
ACCTGCCTGAGGCGCCCGCCTTCTGCCAGGCCAACCCGCTGCACGGACGCGCCGTGGCGGCCCGCACCCTACGCGGCGACGCCTACCCGGCGGGCCGGGTGTGCGCGTCCTGCGCGGACCTGCCCGCGCGCAAGCTCAAACGGAGCGTCCTGCGCGTCCCCGACGGCCGCCGCTACCCGCTGGTCCCCGGCCGCTGGCAGCGCGGCTTCGGCGGGCGCCCCGACCTCGCCGCACGAGTCCTGGAGTCGCTCGGTGTCTGAACCGTCCCCCGGCGAGAGGATCGCGCGGGCGCTGCGCCGCTCGCCCGTCCACCTCGACCCGTCCCTGGAGTCCGCGCTCCCCGACGGCCGCCGCGCCGAACTCCTGGCGGCCATCGAAGCCGCCCCGATGCCTATCTACGTCATCATCGTGCCGCTGGTGGACGGCGGCACCTGGAGCGACACCGAAGAGCTCATCACCGTCGTGCACGACAGGCTCAAGCGCGACGGCGTGTACCTCACGATGGAGGGCTACCAGCAGTTCCGCGCGCGCCGCTTCGGAGGCACGGAGGAGGAGCAGGAGGCCGCCTCCTCAGCCGCCCGCGTGCCGTTCTTCCTCGACGAGTTCGACAACGCCGTCCTGGCCGACCGGCTCCTCAAGGCCGTCGAACTGATCGCCGCGGGCAACGGCGTGGCCGAGTACGAGAAGGCCACGGCGCACCTACGCTCCACCCCCAACCCGGTGGAGAAGCTGACGCGCAACGACCAAGGGGAGACATCTCCCCTACGCGTCACCGCCATCGGTCTCGGCGTCGCCGCCGTGGCGGGACTCGCCGTGTGGCGGTGGAGGCGGACCGGTCGTCCCGAGCCGCAGCACAGCCATCCGCTCATCCTGTCGCGGGCGACCCTGGAGACGGCCCGCAAGGCCGACGAGAAGGGGCTGCGCAAGCAGGCCGCCGAGGCGGTCGTCGCCTTCGGGGAACTCGTGGACGCCGCCGCCGTGTCCTCCGGCGACGCCCGCGCGCGCGAGCTTCTGGCGCTCGCCCTGGACGCCTACCAGGCGGCGGGCAAGGTGCTCGACGAGGCGCGCGGCGTCCCCGACCTGGCCGGGGTGCTCGTCCTGGTCGACCGGGGCCAGGACGCCCTGGCGTCGGCCCGTGCGCGCGCGGCGGGCCGCAAGGAGATCCCGCCGAGCGCGCTGTGCTTCTTCAACCCCCTGCACGGCGACGCCACCGGCATGGTCACGTGGCGCCGCCTGGGCACCCGTGACGCCATCAAGGTCGAGGCGTGCCAGGCGTGCGCCAAAGCGGTGCGCGGCCACCGGCCGCCCGAGGCGCTGCTGGACACCTCCGGAGCCAAGCCGCTGCCTTACTACGCGACGTCCTCGCTGTGGGCGCGCACCGGCTACGGCCAGTTCGGCGACGGCGGCTTCGAGGACGGCACCGGCGACGGACTCATCGCCCGGGTGCTGCGCGGCGACCACCGGTCCTGACCCGGGCACTGCGTGATCTTGCCCGAGCCTGGGGCATGAAGTCGCCCGGCACGGGCTATGGAAGACACACGGGACGCCCACGGGGGAGGGGCGGTCCGTTTCGGGGGAAGCCATGGTGCTGCGGCGCGCGTTCGGCGCTGTCGTCGGGCTGCCCGCGCTCGCGGGCGGGATCGCGACAGCCGTCGGACGGATCCCGGTCGACACCGCGCGCGGCGCGTACGCCGCCGTCAGGCTCGTCGCCACGGCGTCGGGCGACCGCGACGTCCACCACCGCGTGGCCGGCCACAGCGACTTCGCGGTGCGGGGCGAGGTCGGCGAGAAGTTCGCCGACGCCCTTGAGACGGCGCTGGAGGCCGTCGAGGGCGTCGCCCGCGCCGAGGTGAACGGGGTGCTCGGCCGGGTCCTCGTCGTCCACGACGGGGTCGCGCAGGACGTGCTGCTGGACGTCGTGGCGCAGGTCGAGGGCGAGTTCGGGTGCGACGACGAGCCGCCTGCGCCGGTCGCGCACCATCCGGCCGAGGCCGCGGCGCTCGTCCGGGAGACGACGCACGCGGCGGCCGCGCTGGCCGGGTGGGGCGTCGCGACGGTCGCGGCGGCCCTGCGGATCGCGATGCTGCCGCCGGGCGTCTCGGCCGTAATCGCCCTCACCGACGTGAACCCGCCTCTGCGCTCCGTCCTTGAACGCACGATAGGCAAGTCCGTCACCGACAACGCCATGTCCGTCGGCCTCGTGGTCAGCCAGGTGCTCGCGGCGCAGCCCGTGGGGCTGCTGCTGTCGTTCGCCACGCGCGCCTCGCACGTCGCCGAGCTGCGCTCCCGCCGCGCCGTCTGGCTGCGCAGGGCGGACCGCTTGACCGAGCCCGGCTCCTATCGGGCCGACTCCTCCGAGCGCGAGGCACGGCCCGTCCCCCTGCCGGACGGCCCCGTCGAGACGATGCGCTGGAGCACCCCCGTCACGCTCGCGGCGACGGCGGGCGCCTACGCGTTCACGCGGAGCCCCGAGCGCGCCGAAGGGGTACTCGTCGCGGGCGTGCCGAAGGCGGCCCGGCTCGGCCGCGAGGCGTTCTGCGGCCAGGTCGCGCGCGCGCTGGCCGAGCGCGACGCTCTCGTGCTCGACTCCGCCGCGCTGCGCGGCCTCGACCGGGTGGACCGTGTCCTCCTGGACGCCGGGGTCCTCACGACCGGCCGCCTCGTGATCGACGAGGTGGTGCCCGTGGCGTCCCGGTGGTCCGTCGAGGAGCTCTACGGCAGGGCCCACGCCCTCACCGACCTCTCCCGGCCCCGCGCCCTGGCCCGCGACGGCGCGTGGATGACGAGCCCGCTCAGTCGCGGCTCCGGCCTGTTCGACGACGACCCCGACCTCTCCGACCGGCTGGCCCGGCTGCGCCGCAGGGGTGCGACGGTGCTGCTCCTCGAACACACCGACGAGCCCGCCGCGCTGGTCTCCGTCGTCCCGGAGCTGCATCCGACGGCCGAGGCGCTCGTGCTGGCCGCGCGCAAGGCGGGCCTGGTGATGGTCGGCGGCGACGGGCGCGGCCTCGACCAGCGGTTGCGCGTGGACGGCGTGCGTCCGGGGCCGCTGGTGGAGTCGGTCCGCGCGACCCAGGAGAACGGCCACGTGGTCGTCGTGATCTCGCCGGACGACGGGGCGGCCCTGGCCGCGGCCGACGTCGGCGTGGGTCTCGTCACCCACGGCGCGCCGCCTCCGTGGGACGCGGACGTCCTGTGCGGCCCCGGCCTCGAAGGCGCGTGCCTTCTCCTGGAGACGGTCCCGGGCGCCCGGGAGAACAGCCGCCGCAGCGCGCGCACGGCGAAGCTCGGCTCTGTGACCGGCGCGCTTCTGTCGGCTGCGGGTCCGGCCGCCTCGTCCGCCCGTAGGGCGCAGCTCGCGGTGGACCTGTCGGGCCTGTCCGCGCTCGCGCACGGCACCTGGGCGGGGCTCGGCTTCTCCCGCAGCCCCACCCCCCTGTCGGTGGACCGGACGCCCTGGCACGCCTGGCCCGTCGCGGAGGTCCTCGACCACCTGGAGACGGCGAAAGCGGGCCTCACCGAGGACGAGGCCGAACAGCGGCGCGGCACCCTCGCCCACGAGCGTCCCGCCGAGCACGGCCTCACCCGGCTCACCCTGGAGGAGCTGGACAACCCGCTCACCCCCGCGCTCGCCCTGGGCGCGGGCGTCTCCGCCGTCGTGGGGTCGGTCACCGACGCGACGCTGATCGGCGTCGTCCTGGCGACCAACGCCTTCCTGTCCGGCCTGCAACGGATGGGGGCCGACCGCGCCCTACGCGGCCTGGTGGACCGCAGCGCGGTGAAGGTCAGGGTGGCCCGCCCGGACGGCGACAGGACCGAGGCGGCCGAGGAACTCGTGCCCGGCGACATCGTCAGGTTCACCGCGGGCGACGCGGTGCCCGCCGACTGCCGGCTGCTCAGCGCCGACAACCTGGAGATCGACGAGTCGAGCCTCACCGGCGAGTCCCAGCTCGTCCCCAAGGCCGCCGAGCCCAGCTTCTCGCCCCTGGTGGCCGAGCGGCGCTCCATGCTCTACCAGGGCACCGTGGTGGCCGCGGGCGAGGGCGTGGGCGTCGTGGTGGCCACCGGCGCGGCCACCGAGGTCGGCCGGACCGCGCACCTCACCGGGGCCGAGTACCGCGAGACCGGCGTGGAGCGGCGGCTGCGCGAGCTCACCAAGGTCACCCTGCCGGTCTCGCTCGCCGCAGGCATCTCGCTACTGGGCTCCAACCTCCTGCGCGGCCAGCCGTTCGCCAGGGCGCTCGGCTCAGCAGTCAGCCTCGCTGTCGCGGCGGTGCCTGAAGGGCTGCCCTTTGTGGCGACGGCCGCCGAACTGGCCACCGCGCGGCGGCTCACCCGGCGCGGCGCCCTCGTCCGCAACCCCGCGACGATCGAGGCGCTCGGCCGGGTGGACGTGCTCTGCTTCGACAAGACAGGCACACTCACCGAGGGCAGGCTAAGGCTCCGCGTCGTCTCCGACGGCGTCACCAGCGCCCCGGTGGACGACCTCCCCGACGCGCTCCTCGAAGTCGTCGGGGTGGCCATGAGGGCGGGGCCCGACCTCGCCGAACGGCCTCCGCACCCCACCGACCGGGCCGTCATGCACGCCGTGGACGACCTCGGCCTCGCCGCGCGCATGGAGCCGTGGAAGCGGCTCGACGAACTGCCCTTCGAGCCCGCGCGCGGCTACCACGCCGTCCTGGGGTCGTCACCGGACGGCCGGTGGCTGAGCGTCAAGGGCGCGCCGGAGGTCGTCCTCGACAAGTGCGCGACCTGGCAGCGCGAGGGCGAGAACCGTCCCTTCGACGCCGCCGCGCGCGCACGGGTGGAGGAGGAGATCGAGGCGCTGGCGCGGCGCGGCTACCGGGTCCTGGCGGTCGCGGACGGGCCCGCGCCGCAGGGGTCGCTCACCGAAGAGCGTGTGGAGGGGCTCGCCTTCCTCGGATTGCTCTGCATCGCTGATCCGGTACGTCCCACCGCCGCCGCGGCCGTCGCCAGGCTGCGCGCGGCGGGGATCAGCATCGTCATGATCACCGGCGACCACCCCAGCACCGCCGAGGCGATCGCCGCCGACCTCGGCCTCCTCGACGGCGCGCGCATGACCGGCGCCGACCTCGACGCGCTCAGCGACGCCGAACTCGCGCGGAAGCTGTCCGACGTGTCGGTCTTCGCCAGGATGACGCCCGCGCAGAAGGCGAGGACGGTCGGCGCGCTGCACGCGCTCGGCAAGGTCGTCGCGGTCACCGGGGACGGCGCCAACGACGCCCCGGCGATCCGCCTCGCCGACGTCGGCATCGCGCTGGGCGAGCGCGCCTCGCCCGCCGCCCGCGAGACCGCCGACGTGGTGATCACCGACAACCGGATCGAGACCATCACCCAGGCCATCGCCGACTGCCGCGCGATGTGGCGCTCCACCCGCGACGCGCTCGCCGTGCTGCTCGGAGGCAACCTCGGTGAGATCGGCTTCACCGTGGGCACGGGCATACTCATGGGCGCGAGTCCGCTCAACGTCAGGCAGCTCCTGCTGGTCAACATGCTGACCGACCTGCTGCCCGCGATCGCGCTCGCCGTCCGGCCGCCGCACCGCGTCACCAAGGCCGACCTGCTGGCCGAGGGGCCGTCGCGGTCGCTCGGCGCGGCGCTGACCCACGACATCTGCGTGCGCGGCGTCACCACCGCCGCCTCCGCGTTCGTCGCGTTCCTGCTCGGCCACTCGGGCGGCTCGCGGCTCCAGGCGTCCACCACGGGCCTCGTGGCGCTCGTCGCGACCCAGCTGTTCCAGACGATCGCCGCGGGCGGCAGGGACCCGCTGGTGCTCGCCTCCGGCGTGTTCTCGCTGACGGTGCTCGCCGCGGTCGTCCAGATCCCCGGGCTCAGCCACTTCTTCGGGTGCCGCCCGCTGATGCCGCACTGCTGGTTCGTCGCCTACGCGTCGGCGGCTTGCGCGGCCGTCCTGGCGTTCCTCCTGACACGGCTGCCTCTGCCCACTCCTCTGGCCGCCCGCTGACGTCGTTCAGACGAGCGGCGTCAGGTGGTACCAGCCGTCACGCGAGATGGACGTGGCGGCCAGGGGATGGGCGGCGAGGAAGACGGCGCGGACGGCGTGCCGCCAGGCCCGTGCCTGGGCGGGGTCACCCGCGCGCAGCGCAAGGATGTCCTCGGGGATGCGGCACCAGACGGCGTCCCTGCCACGAGCCTTGAAGGGGAGCCCGTCCGGGCCCGGTTCAAGGGACGGCTCCGGGCGCGGCTCGAAGCCGGGCACGTGGTCCGGATCGAAGCGGGCGAGCGGCCATTGGACGGTCAGCCTGTCGGTCTCGTCTCCCGCGTTGAAGGCGTCCTCCAGCGGGCCGTAGAAGTCGACGAGGTACTCGGGCGCGTGCGCGCCGAGTTTGCCCAGGTTGAACCACGCGTTCCGGCGGATGAGCGGGTCGAACGTCCAGCTGATCGTCGCCGCGCCGCGCTCCAGCGCCCAGGCGCGCTGCGCGAGCTTCAGCGCGTAGCCGACGCCCCGGCAGGTCCGGTCGGCGCCCGCGATGAGGGAGTAGACGTCGCGGGCGTCCGGCGGGCCCCAGATCGCGGCGCTGGCACCCACCACGCCGTCTGAGGTGAGCGCGGCGTGGACGACGCCGCCCGCGTGCGTGCAGGCGCGCAGCGCGTCCGACGGGAGGGGCCCCGCGCCGGGCTTGCTCGCCCACACCCTGGCGAAGAGCGCGGCTACCTCGCGCAGCCGCGAGGCGTCCTCGACCGCCATGACGCGCACCACGGCGGCGTCAGCCGCCACCTCGGCTTGGCGCCGCGCGGACTCGGTCGTCGCAGGGGCTGTCGTCACGGCCATATCTCCACTCTCGTGACCAGCGGGACAACACCGGCACAGCGGACCGGCCGGAAAGCCCCAAGAATCGACAAGGGGGTGGAAAGGCTGACTTGTCTGGCGTTATCCGACTAGCCGCGCGGCGCCTGCGCCGGGACGGTGCCCGCCGGTACCGTCTGGGCGGCCAGCATCGTGAGGACGGCGTGGGGTCCGTCGCCCGAGGCCCGGCGCTGCCGGTCGGCGCCGGTGCCGTGGTCGCGCAGGAACCGCCACAGCCGCCGCGCCTCGGGCAGGTCGCCGGTGTCGGCGAGCGCGGGCCGGACGGCCCCCAGCAGCGTCGAGACGGCCTCGGCGGCCCGGATCCGGCGGCCGCGCCGCAGGTCGAGCGCGAAGCCCGACATGCCGTAACGGGCCGCCGTCCACAGGGCGGCGGAGCCGAGCTGCGGGTCCACCGGACCCGCCTCCCGGCCCCCGGCCAGCAGCCCCAGGGCGACCCGCACCAGGGCCCTGGTGAGCGCGGCCTGGAAAACGGCCTCGTCCAGGGTGCCCGCCGTGTCGGCGACGCGCACCTCGACCCCGGGGCCGTCGGGCGAGGGGCGGGCCGCCCAGAACGTCTGTGTGGGGTCGGTGAGGACGCCGCAGTCCACCAGCCGGTCCACCTTGCGGTCGTGCTCGGTCGCCGAGCCCAGGTGCGGCGGGAGCCCGCCGCCCGGGAACCGGGACAGCAGGACCGTCCGCCAACTCCCGTAGCCGGTGTCGGAACCCCTGTCGTAAGGCGAGTTCACCGAGAGGGAGAGCAGGGACGGCAGCCAGGGGACGAGGTGGTTGACGACGGCCACGGCGGTGTCCCTGTCCGGTACGTTCACGCGCACCCGGCATCCGCAGACGTGATGGTCGGCCGCCAGCGCGGCGTAGGGCCCCGCGCTCCGGGCCGGTCTGGGCGGATCGAGGCAGGGCAGCACGGGGGTGCCCGCCGCGACGAGCCGTAGGCCCTCCCGCTCGGCGGCGGCCGCCAGGCGGCGCCGTGACTCCGCGAGCGACCTGCGCAGCGCGCCGAGGCCCGGGGCGGAGGCCGTGGCCACCACCCGTCCCCGCCGCACCGTGCCGCCGGCGTCCGCGAGCGCGTGCGGCACCTGCGCCGCCGCACCGCCCGAGGCGGCGTCGACGAGCAGGAACTCCTCCTCGACGGCGACGGCGGGCCCCGCTTCGATGACCGACATATCCGGCACCCTGCCCGGCCCGCGCCGCCGGAAAACCGGTGGGGGCTCCCGTGCGCCCTTCCTTGTTGATCCCCTCTTGCCGTAGGGAGATTTGTGGAATTTGGCATAGTTCCTGGGCTTATGCGTCCCATGTCGGGTGAGGCGTTTGTCCCGACGCTCCGGGCAGACCGGTACATCGTGCTCAGGCGCGGGTGTTTCGTATGACGGATGCTGGTTTCGGTCGAAAGGAGACCGGAACCATGGACGACGGCTGGAGTGTGCCGGGCTACACCACCCTTGAGACGCTGGGGGAGGGCGCCCACGGGCGGGTCGTGGCGGCGGTGCGCGAGCGCGACGGACGCCACGCCGCCGTCAAGTACCTGACCGACCCCGACCAGCGGCCCGCCTTCGCCGCGGAGGCCGGGCACCTGTCGTCGCTCCGCTCCCGGCACGTCGTCGGGCTCCTGGACTACGTCGAGGCGGACCGCGGCGCGGCGCTCGTCATGGACCACGTCCCCGGACGCACCCTGAAGTCCCTGCTGGCGGGATGCGGAAGCCTGCCCGGCGAGGCCGCCCTCCTCGTCTTCCGGGGCGCCCTGCGCGCGCTGGAGGACGCGCACCGGGCCGGGATCGTCCACCGCGACCTCAAGCCCGGCAACCTCCTTGTCACCGATCGCGGCGACGTCACCCTCATCGACTTCGGTATCGCCGTCACCGAGGGCGCCGAGACCGCCCCGATCGGTACGCCCGCTTACATGCCGCCCGAACAGTGGCAGGCGCTTCCCGCCGCACCCTCCTGGGACCTGTACGCCGCGACCGCCGTCCTCTTCGAGTGCCTCACCGGCGTCCGCCCCTACCCGGCCCGCTACCTCGCCCAACTGGCCGCCCAGCACCTGCACAGCCCCGTCCCGTACGCGGACGTGCCCGGCCCGTTCCAGCCGCTCGTCGCGGCGGGGCTGGCCAAGGAGCCGCAGGCTCGCCCGCACTCGGCCGCCGCGTTCCTGCGCGCCCTCGACCTCACCGCGCGCCGCGCCTACGGCCGCGCCTGGCAGCGGCGCGCCCGCGTCGCGCTCGCCACGGCGCCGCCCGCGTTCGCCCTCGCCGCCTGACCCTCCCGCCTCGCTCGGGGCGGCCCCGGCCCACCGGGGTTCGCCACGCCGGGCCGTCGGCCGCGCCCGGGGCGAGCGGCGGGCGGCTCGGGGGCACGAACATCGACGCCCTGCGGGGGAGTTCTCCTGGAATGTTCGGGTAGGGCCCTGCGGGAACATGACGCGTCCGGCGGTGGTTGCACCCGGCATGTGCCGGACCGCCGCGGAACCGGCTGAGGGAAGGAGACGGCGATGGCCACGGTCGAGCTGACCAAGGAGACGTTCGAGGAGGCGTTCGGCCGGGAGGGGCTGGTGCTCGTCGACTTCTGGGCGAGCTGGTGCGGCCCGTGCCGCAGCTTCGCGCCGATCTACGAGCGGGTCTCCGAGGAGCACCCCGACGCGATCTTCGGCAAGGTCGACACCGAGGACCAGCGGGAGCTCGCCGCCGCGTTCGAGATCACGTCGATCCCGACCCTCGTCGTGGCCCGCGACGGCATCATCCTCTACGCGGAGCCCGGCGCCCTGCCCGAGCCCGCCCTGAAGGAACTCGTCGGCAAGGCCCTCGAACTCGACATGGACGACGTGCGCACCCAGATCGCGGCCCGCCAGGCCGCCCAGAACGACTGACCGGCGCGGGCCGACGCGGACGTGGGCCGGGCATCGAGTTCCGTGCGGCACCATGAGGGAGTGGTACGGACAGGGCACGCGTTTGATGGGCGCGGCCACCCCCGCGCCGGTGTCGGGCGCTCCCGACGGAGTCCGGAGTTGAACGACACACGCCTCGGGGCCCGGTCGGACACGGTGGGGGACGAGGTGGACGCCGCGCTGCTCGCCGACCTCGTCGCCGACGGCGAGGTCGTGGTGCTGAGCGGCGCCGGGATGTCCACGGAATCGGGGATCCCGGACTACCGGGGCGAGACGGGACGCTCCCGGCCGTCGTCGCCGATGACGTACCAGACCTTCACCGGCAGCGCCGAGGCGCGGCGGCGGTACTGGGCGCGCAGCCACCTCGGGTGGCGGCGGATGCGCGGCGCCGCGCCCAACGACGGCCACCGTGCCGTCGCCGAGCTGGAGCGGCGCGGCCTCGTCGCGGCCGTGATCACCCAGAACGTCGACGGGTTGCACCAGGCCGCCGGGTCGCGGCGGGTCGTGGAGCTGCACGGCTCGCTCGACCGTGTCGTGTGCCTCGGGTGCGGCGCGCGCACCTCCCGCGCGCTGCTCGACGCCCGCCTGCGCGCCGTGAACCCCTCCTGGGAGGCGCGGCCCGGCCTGGTCAACCCCGACGGCGACGTGTCGCTCACCGACGCTGAGACGGCCTCCTTCACCCCCGTGGACTGCGCCTCCTGCGCGGGCGTGCTCAAACCCGACGTGATCTTCTTCGGCGAGACGGTGCCCCGCCCCCGCGTCGAGGAGTGCTACGCCCTCACCGAACGCGCGGGCGCCCTGCTGGTCCTCGGTTCCTCCCTCACCGTCCACTCCGGCCGCCGCTTCGTCCGCCACGCCGCCGCCCACCACATCCCCGTACTCATCATCAACCGCGGCCCCACCCGCTCCGACCCCGACGCCCTCTGCCGCCTCGACGCCCCCCTGGGCCCCACCCTCCAAACCCTCCTCGCCACCCTCCCCTGACCCGGTTCGCCCGAGCCCCCGCTCACACTCCCCGCCTCCACGGGTGTCCGTGTGCTTGAGGGCGGGTGGGGCTTCTTTGGGGTGAAGGGTGGTGCTTTGTGGGTGGGGTGAGGGTTTTGGGGGTGGGGAAAAGAGGGGTTCGTTGGTTAGGCTGCGCGGGTGCGGATTGTGACGGTGGGCGGCGACGACGTCGGGTTCTTCGCGGTCGGACAGGAGGCCGTGGGGATCATCGCCTTCGGCCAGCTCGCCACCGGGGTGGTGGCGGTCGGGCAGCTCGCCACCGGCTTTCTGGCGATCGGGCAGGTGGCGCGCGGGGTGATCGCCGTCGGGCAGCTCGCGGCGGGCATCATCGCCGTGGGCATGCTGAGCTTCGGCGCGCTGTGGGCCGTGGGCATGCTCTCGGTCGCGCCGTTCGGCGCGCCGTTCATCGCCTCCATCGGGCTGTTCGGGAAGGTGCACCCGGCGGCGCTGTTCGACCCGCGCGGCAGGCCGGTCTTCACCGGGCAGCTCCCGCCGTGGCGCGCCGTGATGGCGGGCCTCGGCACGCTCGTCCTGCTGGGCCTGTGGTGGTCGTTCGTCGGCTCCGACCTCATCCTGCCGCGGATCCCGCTGCCCGGACTGTGACGCCGCGGCCCACCGCCGCCCTGTGGGACGGCGGCACGGCACCTCGCGGGCCGGAGCTCTTCAGGTGGGCGTCAGCAGGGTGGCGAGAACCGACACCAGGACGAAGACCTGGAACAGGAAGAGGAACGCGCCGAGCAGGTTGACCGGCCAGGGGACGCGGGCCAGCAGCGACCTTCCACCCGGCGAGAAGGGATCCCGCTCGACCGGCGCGTACTGCGCGCGCACCTTCTTGGGGGACATCAGCCGACCTTCCGTTCCGGTGCCGGGGCGGGCACAAGCGCGAGGCCGGCCCTGCGCGCCTTCTCGATGCTGGCGCGCAGCGCCTCCTCGACGGCGCGCGCCTGTTCGGTGAGGCCGTCGATCTCGGCGACGGCGAGTTCGTCGCGGACGGTGCGGGCCAGCAGGTCGCGGTAGGCGTCGCCCTTGGCGGCGAGGCGCTGCACGACCTCCCACTGTTCGAGCGCGGCGTCGGCGGCCCGCACCTGGGCGGCGTAGGACTCCAGCGCGGAGATCCGCTCGCTGACCGAGGCGGTGGCCAGCCGCAGCACCTCACGCTGCGGCGCGAGCAGTTCGGCGACCCGTGGGTCGTTCGGGTCGGCGCCGCGGTGCTCGGCCGCGAGCCGGTCCAGTTCGAACAGCGTCTCGGCGATCTCCCAGACCTGGTGCGGGAGCGTGACGGCGTTGCGGATGTCGTCGAGCAGGCCCTCGGCCTGGGAGCGCGAGCCCAGCACCGCCGCGACCGCCTTGCGCGCGCGTTCGAGCAGCCTGCGGCGTTCGCCGCCGAGCTCCTGTGGCCGCAGGTAGCGGCCGTGGTGGAGGCGGGCGAGCCGTCCCGCCTCGCCCTCGCCGCACCGGCTCACCAGGAACGCGTAGACGACGGGCTGCAGCGCGAGCCCGGCGACGAGCGCGATCTCGGGGGCCACCGCGAACGCCGCGACGACGAGCACCTGCGCGGCGAGCGCCGCGTTGCGCACACGGGTGGAGTACAGCGTGCCGACCAGCGCCGGCAGGTACGTCCACAGTGGCGCCTGCCAGAGCGCGAACACGAAGTCCCGTGGCCGCCGCCCGCCCAGCGGCAGCCCGGGAACCGGCCCGGAGCCGGGGTGCAGTACCGACGGGTCGCGCTCCAGCGCCCGCCGCACGTCCTCCGGCAGCCGGGGATCGACGACGGGCGCCGTGACGACCGCCATGGGTTCGTTCATGACCCACCTCCCGCTGCGTTTTTACCATCGGGCGGCGACATCCCGTCCGAGTTATCCACAGGGCAGAGCATGACGAACCACGCGAAAATCCGACAGTCCCCTACGAAACCAAATTCTTGAGGAACGCGCGGGTGCGGGCGGCGTCCGGGCCGCCGAGGAACGGCGCGGCGCCGAAGTCGGTGACGCCCGCCTTGCGCAGCTCGTCGATCTGGGCGGCGACGGCGTCCTCGTCGCCGACGACGGCGAGCCCGCCCGGCCCCGCGACGCCCTCGCGGTCCATCATCGCCCGGTAGGACGGCAGGGTCCCGTAGACCTCGAAGATCTGGTCGGCCCTGGCCCGCGCCGCCTCGACGTCGGAGGTGACGCCGACGGGCAGGACGCACACGACGCGCGGCGCGGGCCGTCCGGCGGCGGCCGCGGCGGCGGTGATGGTCGGCGCGATGTGGTCGCGCACGGTCTTCGGCCCCGTCATCCACAGGACGGTGCCGTCGGCGCGCTCCCCGGCGAGCCTGAGCATCCGGGGGCCGAGCGCGGCCACCACGACCGGCACCGGGGCGACGCCCTCGACGCCCAGCCCGATCTCGGCCTTGACCGTCTCGCCCTGCACCGAAGCGTGCTCGCCGTGCAGCAGCGGGACGAGCGCCGACAGGTACTCCTCCATGTGCTGGGCGGGCCGGTCGAAGGGGTAGCCGAACATGCCCTCGATGACGACCTTGTGCGACAGGCCCACGCCGAGCGTCAGCCGCCCCCGCCCGATGGCCTGCGCGACGGTCAGCGCCTGCTGGGCGAGCGCCGCGGGGTGCCGGGGGTAGGTCGGCACGACGGCGGTGCCCAGCTCGATGCCAGGCACCGCGCCGCCCGCGACGGCGAGCGCGGTGAGCGCGTCGAGCCCGAAGATGTGGCTGAGCCAGGCGCTGGCGAACCCGTCGTCCGCCGCGGCACGGACGTCGTCCGTGAGCTTGCGCAGCGCGTCCGGCCCGCCGGGGTCCATGAGCGAGATCCCGATCTTCATGCTTCCTCCTCGATCGCGGCGTCAGTCACCGACCTCCCCATGATCGCCCGTAGCCGTCCGCGCGGAACCGGCGGCCGCGACGGGGTGGGGATCGCGTCGGCTCAGGAGCGGCAACCCCGGGGAGACGGGCTGCCTTCCCAGATCGGGAATGTGATGTGTGTCACAGTGAAATCCGACAGAGGCATCCGCTGCGACAGTCAGGACATGAAAGCCGAACCCCCCGAGGACGCGGCGCTTCTCCGCGCCGTGGCGGGCGGCGACGAGGCGGCGCTCCGGCTCCTGTACGAGCGGCACGCGACGTGGCTGTTCGTCAGGTTGCTGCGCCGCTGCAACGACGAGGACCTGGTGGCCGACGTCCTCCAGGACACCTTCGTCGCCGTCTGGCGCGGTGCCGCGCGGTGGCGCGGCGACGGCGAGGCGGCCGCGTGGATCTGGGGGATCGCGGTACGGAGGCTGGTGTCGCGCCTGCGCGGGGGCAGGGCGCCGAGCCCGGTGCCCGACGACCGCCTCGACCCGGCCGTCGCGCGCTCGGTGTCGGCTGAGGAGACGGTGCTGCTCGGCGTCGAGCACGGGGACCTCGGCGCCGCGCTGGCCCGGATGGCGCCGGAGTTGCGCGCCGTCGTCCAGGCGACCGTCCTGGACGGGCTGAGCACCCGCGAGGCGGCGGTCCTGCTCGGCCTGCCGCACGGCACCGTCAAGAGCCGGATGCGCAAGGCCAAGGAGCGGCTGCGGTGGGAGCTGGCGAACCCGGGGAGCACACGATGAACGCGTGGCACGTGGACGATGAACTGGTCGACCGGTACCTACGCGGCGCCGTCACGATGGGCCTCGCGGCGTCGGTGGAGGCCCACGTCACAGGATGCGAGGAGTGCCGTCTCAGGGTCGGCGCTCGGGTGCCGCCGCAGGTGGCGGCCCGTGTCCTGGCCACATGGGACGACGTGCGGGAGCGGGTGGAGGTGCCGCGGCCGCCATGGGCCGTGCGGATCCTGCGCGGGGCGGGACTGGGTGAGGCGTCCGCTGTTGTGCTCGGCGCGGCCCGTTCGATGAGCACCGCCTGGACGGCCGCCAGCGCCGTCGTCCTCGCCTTCGCCGCTCTCGCGGTGATGACGGGCACGGACGAGGGACGTGCCCTGTACCTCGTGGTGGCGCCGCTGGTCCCTGTCGTCGGGGTGGCCATGGCCTTCGGCCCCACGACCGATCCGCTTACCGAGATCACCCGTGCCGCGCCCTTCCCCGCCGCGCGGCTCGTCCTGCTGCGGGCGGCCGGGGTCGCTGTGACCAGCGTGCCTCCCGCCGTCGTGGTGGGGCTCCTGGTGCCGGGCTCGCTGCTCCTGGCCGTCGGATGGCTCCTGCCCGGCCTCGCGTTCGTCGTGGCCGTGCTCGCCGCTTCCACCTGGGTCGATCCGCGCCTCGCGGGCGCCGCCGTCTGCACCGCCTGGGCGTGCGCGGTGGGCGGCGCCGCCGGACGCGCCGAAGGCGTACTCGTCCTGGTCGGGCTCGGCGTCCAGCCCCTGTACCTCGCGCTCGCGGTCCTCGCGGCGCTCGTCCTCGCCGTCCGCCTGGGCCGCGCGAAGGGAGACCTGTGATGACCGTCGTCCTGAAGTCCGTAGGCAAGCGCTACAAGGGCGTCGTCGCGCTAGCCGACGTGGACCTGGAGTTCGGCAGGGGTGTCACCGGCCTACTCGGCCCGAACGGGGCTGGGAAGACAACGATCCTGCGCCTTGTCTCCACCGCCCTGGAACCCTCCTCGGGCACCGTGACGGTGTTCGGCCGCGACGCGCACGGCACCCACGCGGAGCGGACGGCGGTCCGGCGCGGGCTCGGCTACCTGCCACAGGAGGTCGCCTTCCCGCCCGGCATGACGGTGTTCGGGTTCGTCGACTACATCGCCGTGCTCAAGGAGTGGACGGACACGCGGGCGCGGCACGCCGAGATCCGCAGGGTGCTCGACGTCGTCGGGCTCGGCGACCTCGCCACCCGCCGGATCCGCGCCCTGTCCGGCGGCCAGCGCCGCCGTGCGGCCCTCGCGCAGGCGCTGCTGGGCGATCCGGGGCTGCTGATCCTCGACGAGCCCACGACGGGCCTGGACCCCGAGCAGCACGTCGCGTTCCGGTCGGTGCTGTCCGGGATCGCCGCGCGGGCCACCGTGCTCCTGGCCACCCACCAGACCGAGGACGTCGCCGCGCTGTGCGACCGGGTCGTCGTCCTCGCCGGGGGCGGCGTGCGGTTCGACGGCGGCGTCCGCGACCTCACCGCCACGGCCGACGGAAGGGTCTGGCTGTGCGAGGGCGACCACCCCGGCGCGGTGGCGTCCTGGCGTACGGGCGCGGGAAGGCACCGCCGGATAGGCGGATCGCCGCCACCCGAGGGCGACCCCGCCGAACCCACCCTCGAAGACGCCTACCTGCTCATGCTCGCGACCCCCCGAAAGGCGACGTGATGACCACGACGACCCGCTCCGCATCGCGGACCCTCGCCCGTCTGGAGGCGGCCCGCTACGCCCGGCACCCCTTGTTCCTCGTAGGGCTGGCGCTCCTCCTCCTGGCGACCGTCGTGTCCTCCCTGGAGGACCCCGTCCCTGTGGACCTCCTGTCCTATCCGCTGGTGCCCGCGATGACGCTCGGTGTCTTCGGGCTCGTGGTGGCCGCCCGGCTCACGAGGTCCGTGGACGACTCCCTGGAGACGCTCGGCGGATCGCCCGTCCCGGAGTCCACCCGCACCGCGGCGCTCGCGCTGGCCTGCCTCGTCCCGGCGGCGGTGGGCCTCGCCTGGACGGCCTACACGCTCGTCTTCCACGCCTTCAACCGGCCCGTCCCGGACGCCTGGTGGTACGACACCCTGCCTACCGCCCACGTCGTCGGCTACTACCTGGGCGCTGCGGCCATCGCGTCCTATGGCGGGCCCATCCTGGGCGTGGTGATAGCGCGCTGGGTCAGATGGGCGGGCGCCCCGATCGTGGCCGCCGTCGGGCTCGTCGCGGTGACGATCGCGGGCCAGGGCATCATCGAACCCCTGCGCACCGTCCGGACGGTGCTGCCCTGGACGCACTGGTATGGCGGCGACAACGGCGCGGGAGCCGACTACCACTACCAGGGCAACCCCCTCTGGTGGGCCGTCTACACCCTCTGCCTGTGCGGCCTCGGCGTCCTGCTCGCCCTCTTCCACGACAAGGCCGCGCGCACCCGAGGGCTCGTCCTCTGCGCGGCGCTGCTCGCCGTCGCCGCCCTGACCGCGACGACCCTAGCGATGGTGACGGGGCCGCAGGAGACGCGGCTCTCGCCTCCGACCCTGCACCCCGCCCAGGTCGGCTGATGCTCCGGCACGCCGCCCGCGCCCTGCCCGTCCCGGTGCTGGGCGCGGCGGCCCCGGTCGTCGCGCTCCTGCTCTGGATGCTCGACCGGTGGCCCTGGATGGCCTGGCCGGCGGCGGGGATCGCCGCGGCGCTGGTCGGCGCGGCGGCGGCGCGGCTGTTCGACGAGCCCGCCGCCGCGATCGTGGACACGCTGCCGCGGGCGCTGTGGTGGCGCACGACGGCTCGGCTCGGCCCGGCCTGCCTCCTGGTCGCGGGATGGCTCGCCGCGGCCTCCCTCGTGGATCTCGACGGCGCGGGCCGTCCCGCGTTCGTGCGCCTCCAGGGCGTCGTGACGGTGCTCTGCGCCGCCGCCTGGACCACCTGGCTGCGCCGGCGCGGCCGGGCGCGTCCCGGTTCCGCCGTGGCCGCCGGGCTGCTGCTGGTGCTCAGCTCGCTCGCTCTGCGTAACCCGTTGGAGCGGTTCGTCCCGCTCTACCCCTATGGCCCTGACCCCGAACCCTGGCGGACCGCCTACTTCCTGTGGGGCGCGGCAGGCGCTGTCGCGGCCGTGCTCCTCGTCCTCGCGGCACTGCCCAGGGGACGGCGCTTCCGGTAGGCGAGGCGGCGTCCGTCAGCGCAGAAGGATCCGGTCGGTAGGCGCCTCGGTGTCCTTCGACCAGCCGTCGTGGCCTGTCTTCGCCGTCCAGACACGGCCCGCGTAACGCACCTCGGTGATGCCGTAGACGGACGCGTGGGAGACGGCCCAGGAAGCCACCGTCCAGCCCGTCCGGCCCTCGGCGGGCACCCGGATGGCGCCGTCCTGCGTCCTGATGCTCTTGCCGAACGTACGGCGCAGCTCGGAGAACGCCGCCTTCGTGTCGGACGGGCGGTCCTTCTCCACGCGGTACCAGCAGGTGACGGCGGCGGGCTCCGCGCCGGTGTACCCCTGCGCGAGGATCGCGGCCATCGGCTCGTGCTGGGCGTACAGGGTGCCGTCGAAGCTGCGCTGCACCTCCTGCGCCGCCACGTGCAGCTCCCGGTCGGTGTACCCGTCCACCTTCTCCAGCGCGTCGAAGAACTTCGTCGACGCGTACACCGGGTCCTGGAGCTGGTCGGGGCTGCCCCAGCCCTGCGACGGCCGCTGCTGGAAGATGCCGAGGGAGTCCCGGTCGCCGTAGTCGAGGTTCTCGATGTGGGACTCCTGCTCGGCTGTCGCGTACGCGATCACCACGGCCCGCTCGGGCAGCCGCTTGCGGTGCGCCACCCCCGCGATCGTCGCGGCGTTGGCGCCCTGGCTGAGGCTCAGCTGGACGTCGTCGCCCTTCGCCGTCACCGCGCAGCCCTGGCCCAGGAAGACGGTGCGGGCCTTGCTGAACAGCTGGTAACCGAAGTAGCAGATCGCGGCGAGGAGGGCCACGACGACCGCGCCCGCGAGGACGCGCATGCTCAGCCGCACCCTAGTCTCCGGTGAGCCATGAGCGGAGGCGCTTCTCGCATGCCGCCACCGACGTCAGAGAGACGTGCTCGTCCTTGTGGTGGGCGAGGGTGGGGTCACCCGGGCCGAAGTTGACGGCGGGCACCCCGAGTCCGGAGAAGAGCGACACGTCGGTCCAGCCCAGCTTCGCCCTGACCCTGCCGAGTTCGACCGCCCGGTCCAGCTCGACATCGGTGACGGAACGGACGAACGACCGCGCGGCGGGATGGCCGAGTCCGGGCCGCGCCGCCTCGCTGGCGTCCACGACGGCCACCTCGTATCCGGCGAACAGCTCACGCAGGTGCGCTTCGGCGGAGGCAAGGTCGCGGTCGGGGGCGAACCGGTGGTTCACCGAGATCACGCACTCGTCGGGCACCACGTTCCTGGCGATGCCGCCGCGCGTGAAGACGGCGTTCAGCCCCTCCCGGTAGGTGATGCCGTCCACGACGGGCCTGCGCGGCTCGTAGGACGTCAACAGATCCAGCAGCGGCTTCATCGCGTGGATGGCGTTCTCGCCCATCCAGGACCGTGCCGTGTGCGCGCGGGCGCCCCTCGCCGTCACCTCGACGGTGAGGGTGCCTTGGCAGCCGCCCTCCACCTCGCCGTCCGTGGGTTCCATGAGCACCGCGAAGTCGGCTTCGAGCAGGTCCGGACGGGTCTGGGCGAGGCGCTTCAGGCCGTTGCGGTCGGCACTGACCTCTTCGCACTCGTACGCCAGGAACGTCACGTCGCGGGTGGGCAGCGGGACCGTCGCCGCCAGGTGCAGCAGGACGGCGAGGCCGCCTTTCATGTCGCAGGAGCCGAGCCCCCACAGCAGGTCGCCGTCGAGCCGCGACGGCAGGTTCCCGTTCTCCGGGACGGTGTCCAGGTGCCCGGCCAGAACCACTCGCTCGCCCCTGCCCAGGTGGGTGCGGGCCACGAGGGTGTCGCCGTCGCGGACGACCTCCAGGTGCGGCTGGGCGCGCAGGCCCGCTTCGACGGCGTCGGCGAGCGCCCGCTCGGCCCCGCTCACCGACGGGGTGTCGACGAGCTCACGAACCAGCGAGGTCACGTCCTGCGAGAGATCCATGTCCATTGAGCTTACTTCGCCCGCCACTCTCCTCGCGCTGCCAAGCCGCCCGAGCGGCCATGGCCTGGGCCCACTCGGGCCCATCCAACACGGCCCGGTCACCGTGATCGTGGACCGGTCCCGGCTAGGTTGAGCCGCATGGATGACACCGCTTACCGTCAGGGCCCTGCGACGCTGCGGGGCCGCGCCCGGCCCTCGACCACCCATGACGAGCGCCTGCTCGACGAGCGGGGCACCGCGGAGTGGCTGCACAAGGACTCCTGGCGGGTGCTGCGGATCCAGGCGGAGTTCGTCGAGGGGTTCGGCATGCTCGCCGAGGTGGGCCGGGCCGTCAGTGTGTTCGGTTCCGCCCGCATCAGACCCGGCAGCCCTTACTACGACCTCGCCTGCGACGTAGGCGCGCGCCTCGCCTCCGCGGGCTACGCCGTGATCACCGGCGGCGGCCCCGGCATCATGGAGGCCGCCAACAAGGGCGCGAGCCCGCACGGCCTGTCCATCGGCCTGGGCATCGAACTCCCCTTTGAACAGGGCATGAACGCCCACGTCGACATGGGAATGGTGTTCCGCTATTTCTTCGTCCGTAAGACGATGTTCGTCAAGTACTCGCAGGCCTTCGTCGTTCTTCCCGGCGGTTTCGGCACCCTGGACGAGCTTTTTGAAGCCATCACCCTGGTCCAGACAAGAAAGATCACCCGATTCCCGATCGTCCTCATGGGCACGGAGTTCTGGCGACCCCTCCTCGACTGGATCCAGGGAACCCTGCAGTCCGAGGGCCTGATCTCCGCCGACGACCCCGCCCTCCTCCACCTAACGGACGACCCGGAGGAAGCCGTCCGCCTCGTCGTGGAAGGCAACGTGAGCGCCGAACAAGTCAGCATCGAAGCCCGCGTCCAAGCCGCCACCGCCGAAGACGCCAGCACCTGATTT
Source organism: Actinocorallia sp. API 0066 (assembly GCF_020991275.1). Lineage (GTDB taxonomy): Bacteria > Actinomycetota > Actinomycetes > Streptosporangiales > Streptosporangiaceae > Actinocorallia. The sequence continues at coordinate 484,682 of NZ_JAJLQY010000001.1, forward strand.
TACGATCAAACTGCTTCGTTTTCCTAGCCGTGATAGATCATCCGCTAGAAACACGAAGCAGCGGTTGCGTTGTATCGCCTTATGCTGACGAATGGAGAACGCTGAAGCCTGGTCCGGGGTGAAGGCCCAACGCCCGTGACCTAAGTTCTTCCTGGACGACGAGGTCGGGGAGTTTTGAACGGAGAACGACCGCGCCGCTTCTTTGATGGGTTTCTATCTCGTCGAAGGTGAGTTCCGCTTCCCAACGTTCGTTGTATGTAGTCGACGGCACGCACATACATGCCTTCCAGGTCGGTAATGGAGACCTCTCCGGACCTCAGCTGCCGCCGTGCTTTCTCCTTGGCTCCAGAGGCCGCTATATAGGACAGGTAGGTTCCGTCGGGGAACCATTTCAGTACCGGCAGGGATTCCTTAAGTTACGGGCATTGGGTCAGGGCCAGGAGGGCCAGCTGCCTGCAGGGAAGGCATTGACCAGACGATCGCGGACCTCGTCTCGGATCTTGGCGCGGCCTTCTTCGACGATTGGGGTCACGCAATGTTCCCGGACCGCTGGGTGGCGTGAGATGTCCGGGCACATGAAGACCGCGATCACGCGAACCGGCCAGATGAGGGATTCGGGGTCGTAGGCGCCCGCAGCAATTATGAGGCCCTCGAGCAGGTACCGCCAGGTGGCGTGAGTGGCCATCTCGGTAATTTCGCTCTGGTTCAGGCTATCCGGCATGGGGGCGGAATCTCGCAGGAGGAGTGCCTTCGTGATGGTAACCGCAATGGTGTTCTTGAACTTCGAGTAGTGGGTCAATGTTAGGGCGAGCTGGGCCAGCAACTCGCACCAGAAGTGCGTTTCCAGGGCCCATTTCTGGAAGTCTTTCATCCCGTCTTCGAGATGCACTTCGAGCACGCGCAGGACAAGACCGAAATCCGGCAGATCAGCAACACCGCCGAACGCGCGCTGCTGGGCCCCTCGGGTGTGGTCAAGCAGCACCCGATCGCGATGTAGCCAATGGACGACATCCGCCAGCACGCAGCCGATCGCGGCCTGCGCCGCACTCGTCCCTGCCGGAGGGCGAACCCAGTCCCGATCTCGCTCAGCAACGTAGATCAGGACCGTTTCTCTGGATCCCTCGGCGGCCTCAAAGCCCCCTTGACACCCATGCTTCGCGCCACCACATGCGCACTTGCACCCAGGTTGTCGAGCACGACCACACGAGTCGTTGTGCGCCATGCGCTCCTCCTTGATCTTCAAGGGCGAACACATCATCCGCTCCAGGAGCGGATCAGTAAATACTCGTCAAGGAGAGACGTGTAATTCTCTGGAGCTTACTCTCCAACTGGCCGCGACCACGGCCCAGCTATGGCAAGCCGACCACCGTTCTTCTCGCCGAGGTAAACGGTCCCCTCACCGCTCTTGCCAAGCCGGTTTGGCAGTGCATACTTGCGGATCGCCAGCGGATCGTCATCCCTCAGTCCCTCGTGCGTGGCACGCCACCTCCATCCCGTACGACGTTAGAGGCGGAAGATCTGAAAATGGTCATCTGTGGGACGAGTCGAAAACCGGCGAGGAAGAACGCGGTGCCGAGCGGCTTTACGGTCGGGGCGTTCGGCTATCTAAAACTGACAGAGATCGTTGGCGGCGGTGTCGTGTCGGATGCACCCGAGCCGCGCCATGGTCACCGCATCAGCAGCTCTGTTCCTGCGCTCCTGGTGGCCGGGCCCTCATCTGCCTCACCGGTGTCCTCGTCATCATGTTCGCCCCCGCCCCGCCCCTGACCTCGTCGCGCATACGGGGGTTGCCTGTCTCACATGGGAGGAAACCCCTTATCCGGCATCCGTAGATCGGACATGGTCTCGAGAGAAGCCAGGAGAGGAGGCGGTCGTGAGAGCGCCGCTGGAAGAGGACGAGACTGGGCTGCCGGAACAGCTCCGGGTGCGCAGGGCCAAGCGCGACCGCCTGCTAGATAGCGGCACGGAGGCGTATCCCGTCCGGCTGGAGCGCAGTCACACTCTCGGAGAGGTGCGAGCGGCGTTCGAGGGAGGGGTCGCGGGGGCGGGAACGGGGCGGGTGGTCGCGATCGCGGGCAGGATCGTTGCCCTGCGGGATGGCGGCCGGGTGATGTTCGCGACCCTGCGCGAGGGCTCAGGAGCGGAACTTCAGATCATGCTCGCGGCCGACCGCCTCGGTGAGGAACTGAGGAGCGACTGGAAGCGGCTCGTTGATCTCGGGGATCTCATCGGGGCCACGGGTGAGGTGATCACGACGGCGCGCGGGGAGCTCACGGTCGCGGTCGAGGACTGGCGGATGGCCGCGAAGGCACTCCGTCCCCTGCCCGTCGCGCACCGGCCGATGTCCGAGGAGTCGCGCGTCCGGCGGCGTTATCTCGACCTGATCATGCGGCCCGAGGCGGGGGAGGTCGTCAGGATCAGGTCGGAGGCGCTGCGCACGCTCCGGGAGTCGTTCCACCGGCGGGACTTCCTTGAGGTGGAGACCCCGATGCTACAGACGGTTCCGGGCGGCGCCAGCGCCCGCCCGTTCCAGACGCACAGCAACGCCTTCGACTGCGACCTCTATCTCCGGATCGCGCCGGAGCTGTTCCTGAAGCGGTGCGTCGTCGGCGGACTCGAACGGGTCTTTGAGATCAATCGCAACTTCCGCAACGAAGGTTCTGATTCCAGTCATTCGCCAGAGTTCTGTGCCCTTGAGTCGTATCAGGCGTTTGCTGACTACCGCGACATGGCACGGCTCACCCGCGAACTCGTCCAGGAAACCGTACGTGCCGTGACCGGGGGCGAGGTCGTCAGGCATCCCGACGGCACCGAGGTCGAGTTCGGCGGCGCGTGGACCGAGATCAGCCTGCACGGCTCGCTGTCCGAGGCACTGGGGGAGGAGATCACTCCGGAGACCTCCGTCGAGCGGCTTCTCAAGCACGCCGAGCGTCTCGGCGTCGCCCCGCCTGCGGAAGCGACGTCCGGTCGCCTCGTGGAGGATCTGTTCGAGGCCGTGGTCGTGCCGGGACTGACCGCGCCGACCTTCGTGTTCGACTTCCCCGAGGAGACCAGTCCGCTCGCCCGGCAGCACCGGTCAGTGCCCGGCCTGGCCGAGAAGTGGGACCTGTACGTGCTGGGCTTCGAACTCGCCACGGCCTATTCCGAGCTCGTCGACCCGGTGATCCAGCGGGAACGCCTCATGGCGCAGGCGGCGGCCGGAGGACGCGGCGACGACGAGGCGATGCGCCTGGACGAGGAGTTCCTGACGGCCCTGGAACACGGGATGCCGCCCACCGGCGGCATGGGGATGGGCTTCGACCGCCTGCTCATGGCGATCACGGGTCTGGGGATCCGGGAGACCGTCCTGTTCCCGCTGGTCCGGCGGGAGCGGCGATGACGGAGGTGACATTCCCCCACGGAGCGGTCACGGGCGAGTCCACGGTCCGGCGGGTGATCCCCTACGGAGCGGACTGGGCCGTGATCACCGACTCCACGCCGTTCCATCCGGTGGACCACCGCTGGCCCGACCAGCCCGGCGACCACGGGACGATCTGGGCGGACGGCCCGCCAGTCAGCGTGGTCGACTGCGTGACGGGAGCGGCGCCCGTCGATGGCGGCGACATCCTCACGGGCGGAGAGATCACGGCGAGGAGGGACGATCCGGGCTGGCGCTGGCTGGTGCTCCACGTGGTGCGCTCGCCGTCCGACCTCCTGGGGCGCAGGGTGCTTCTGGAGGTCGACGTGCCGCGCCGTGAGGCCCTGTCGTCCGCGCACAGTCTCTGCCATCTGTCGGGGCTGGCCCTCAACCGCCTGCTGGCCGATCTCTGGTCGAAGGAGCACACACGTGACACCCTGGGCTCCGCCGATTTCGACGGCTCCGCGCTGACCCGCTCCGAGATCTCCGTCAACGGCTTCCACGACACCTATCGGCTGGGCCGCTCCCTGCGCCGCGCCGGATTCAGGACCGGACTCCTTCCAGAGACCGTTCCTGATCTCGGTGGACGGCTGACCGCGCAGGTCAACGCCTGGATCGACACGGGCGCACCGGTACGGATCAAGACCGCAGGCCCCGGCCTGACCGCCTCCCGCAGCTGGGTTTGCGGCCTCCCCGAGGGGGAGGCCGAGGTCCTGTGCGGAGGTACTCATCCGCGCACGCTGACCGCGTGCGGTCGTGCGGCGCTCACCGCCGAACTGTCGGCCGACGCGACGGAGCTGCACGTGCGCGGCCTGACCCGAATGGCCCCTGACCCGTGTGACCGTGGAGAGGAAACGACATGAGCGACTCGCTGGAGCCGCTGATCTGGCCCCGCAACGTGACGAGGGAGGCCGACGGAGCGCTGCGCGTGAACGGTGTCGCCGTGGGAGCGCTCGCCGCCGAGTTCGGGACGCCGGTGTTCGTCCTGGACGAGGACGACTTCCGCGCCCGCTGCCGCGAGTTCCGCGCCGCGTTCGACGGTATGGACGTCTACTACGCCGGCAAGGCGTTCCTCAGCATGGCGATCGTCCGGATGATCGTCGAGGAGGGGCTGCGCCTCGACGTCTGCACCGGAGGCGAGCTCGCGACGGCTCTGTTGGCGGGGATGCCCGCCGAGGACATCGGGTTCCACGGCAACAACAAGTCCGTCGCCGAACTCCAGGCGGCGCTCGACGCCGGCGTCGGCAGGATCATCGTCGACTCCCACGACGAGATCGCCCGGCTCACGCGGCTAGCCTCCGCCGCAGGGCTGCGCCCGAAGGTTCTGGTACGGGTCACTGTCGGGATCGAGGCGCACACCCACGAGTACATCGCCACGGCCCACGAGGACCAGAAGTTCGGGTTCTCCCTCGCGGGCGGCGACGCCATGCGGGCCATCGCGGGGATCCTGAGCGACGGCGCCCTCGACCTCGTGGGACTCCACTCCCACATCGGCAGCCAGATCTTCGAGCCGGGAGGATTCGAGGTGGCGGCCAAGCGCCTCGTGTCGATGTGCGCGCGGGTCCGTTCGGAGCAGGGGACGGTCCTGTCCGAGCTGAACCTGGGAGGCGGCTTCGGCATCGCTTACGTCGCGTCCGACGATCCGGCGCCGACGGACCAGCTCGCGTGCGGCATGCGCAAGATCGTGGAGCAGGAATGCGAGTTGGCCGGGCTTCCCCTGCCGCGCATCGCTGTGGAGCCGGGGCGGGCGATCGTCGGACCGGCGATGTTCACCCTCTACGAGGTCGGCACCGTCAAGGACGTCGGAATCCGCACGTACGTGAGCGTCGACGGCGGGATGAGCGACAACATCCGGCCCGCCCTCTACGGCGCGGCCTACACCGCCGTTCTGGCGGGTCGGACGTCGACGGCGCCCGGCGCGCCAACCAGGGTCGTCGGCAGGCACTGCGAGTCGGGCGACATCGTCGTCCGCGACATCGAACTCCCCTCAGACACCGCGATCGGCGATCTCCTCGCGGTTCCGGCGACAGGAGCGTACTGCCGGAGCATGGCCAGCAACTACAACCACCAGCCGCGGCCGCCGGTCATCGCGGTGAGGGACGGAGCCGCACGGCTCCTGGTCCGCCGGGAGACCTTCGAGGACCTGCTCCGGCTGGACGAGGACTGACGATCAGGCGTCCGGCGGGTGGCCCTGGCGCCGCCAGACCGAACGCCAGATCGTCGCGGGCAGCGGAGTGAGGATCATCGAGACAAACGCCTGCATGTGCAGGTCGGTGCCGATGCCGACGGTTTCCGCGGCGGCCCTCCTGGTCTCGCTGAACTGCGTCCAGGCACCTCGCAGGTCACCGGAGATCCGCAGCATGACGCCCAGTTCCCTCCGGGATTCGAGGGTCTCGGGATGGGTCGGGCCGAGGACCCTGAGCTGCCCTTCGACGGCGGCGCGGAGCAGCGCCTCCGCTCGGCGGATATCGTTGCGCTGGGCGTGGGCGAGTCCCAGCAGGTAGAGGGTCCGCAAGAAGATCGGATGGTCGGAGCCGAGCCGCGCCCGCAGGCTGGGCAGGGTCTTCTCCAGTTCGTGCAGGGCCTCCGCCGGGCGCCCCCGGGAGACCAGGGCGTAGCTGCGGCCGACCGAGGCGGAGAGCGAGAACACGCTGTCGCCGCCGAAGGCTCGCCGGTGCTCCTCCAACAGGTCCCGGTAGATCAGCTCCGCATCCTCCCAGCCGTCGTGGTCCGGTTTCAGCTCCGTGAAGGCGACGCTCAACAACGCCTGAGCCAGCACCTCCTGCGCCTCCGCGATCAGGCGATGCCTTGGCAGCCCGCGCCGCCGGTAGTGCTCGATGACGAGCCGCGCCGTGCCCCTGGCCTCGCGCTGCTCCGTGGTGGCGAGCTGGATGCGCGCGAGTTCGAGTCGCGCCTCCTGGACGGTGCCGCTCATCTCCGGGTCGTCCTCATGCACGAGCACGCGCTCGACCTGACCGCGGGCCTCGGCCAAGCGCCCGCGGCGGCGGAGCCGACGCGCCTTGGGCAGAAGGTGCTCGTCGGGGTCCAGACTCCGCCAGCGAACATCAGCCTCCTCGTACCTGCCGAGCCCGTCGAGCGCCTCCGCGGCGATCAGCGCCCCGGCGGGGTGCGGCGCCGCGAGCGACAGCGCCCGCTCGTGATCTCCGGAGGCGAGAAAGGCCTCCGCGGCCGCGAGCCTGACGTCCGGGTCGTCAGGCCGACGCTGGAGCAGGAGCGCGTGGTAGCGGGCGGCAGGCGCCGCCTCGCCCCGGGCCAGGTGGTGGGAGGCGAGCCGCGCCAGCAGCGGTTCCCGCAGGTCCTCAGGAAGGCCGTTCCTGACGGCGAACGCGGCCGCATGCGGCACGAGCCCGGACAGATCGGGATCGTCGGCGATCACTCGTGCGACGGCGGCAGGGTCCGCGGTCTCGACGGCCACTCTCCGGAACTCCCATGATGAGCCGATCTGCGCCGCCAGGAGGCGTTCCCGCAGCCCGGTCAGAGCCTCGGCGAGGTCGAGGGGATCCGTGTCGGTGAGGACGGCGGCGATCGTCCTGGCGGGGAGGACGGCGGGCGCGCAGACAGCCGCGACGCCGAGCACCCGGAGTTGCAGAGGGCTCAGCCCGTCGAGCGGCGCGGACCTCGGAGGCGAGCCGTTCTCCAGGCGCGCGGCGTAGGAGCCGTAGTCCTCCAGGTCGGCGAGCGCCCGCAGTTCCCGTCCGACCTCGTGCAGCCTGCGGGGACTCCCGTCGCAGTGCTCGATGACACGGTCCATGGCGCGGTGATCGTCCGTCGGCCGGTACCGCGACAGCAGGTCCCTCGCGTCGGCGGTGGCGAGCGGGCCCACGGAGACTGCCTCGCCGAGGTCTGTGTAGGCCCGCCGATCGGTGATGAGGACCGTGCGCACTCTGGTGCCTGCAGGCAGGAGGAGCCGCTCCACGGTCTCGCGGGGCAGATCGTGGGGAACGTCGTCGATGATCCAGAGGCTGGGCTCGTCCTTCGCGGCGAGACAGTCCGCGAGCAGACCACAGAGGCGTTCCCTGGTGGCGTCGTCCTCCGGGGCCAGTCCCATCGTCTCGGCCACCTCGCGCAACTGCGTCGTGTAGTGGGGCAGGATGTCGCCGCCCGCACCCGCGAGGCTCATCCAGTGGACTCCGCCGAGGAACGCGGCGCCGTACTGCCAGGCATACTCCGAGACCATCGCCGTTCTCCCCGAATCGGGCAGCCCTGACACGACTGCGATCGGCCCCGATCTGGCCTCCTGGGTCAGGGGCTGGTCCGGGCGGTGCAGCGCGTCGTGCAGTGCCCACTGCTCGCGGAAGCGTCCGACGAAGCCCGGGGCTCCGAGCACCCGCCCCGGGAACCAGAGAGGGCGCTTGGTGAAGTCGACGCCGCCCATGGGCCCCGCGACCCGGCGGACCCGGTCCTGGATCAGCTGGGCGAGCTCGGACATCGCCGCTTTTCCGGGCGGGGCGACGGCGAAGCGCGCGTCGGCCAGCTCGACCGGCACGATGTGAGCGGTCTCCTCCTCCGGATTGATCACGATGATCCGGCGGCTCGGGTCGCCCTCGCGCTGACCGGCGAGGAAGAAGGCGGTCAGTTCGTACTGGCAGGCGTAGCGCTCGGGGTAGCCGACCGAGTAGTAGGCCACGAGAACCTTGCAGTCGCGCAGGCCTGCCTCGATCGTGGCCGTGATGCCCGCGAAGTGCTCGATGCCGTCCTCGTCTAGGAAGACGCGTAGGCCCAGCCTTCGGAGCTCGCGAACGAGACGTCTGACCAGTTCGCGGTCGCAGCCGCCGAGAGAAAGGAAGATCTCTGGATCCGCATCCTGCGCCATTGGGCCGATGCTAGGACCAATCCGGGCAACTCGCGGGGCCGTGGCCGAGCATGGCCGCATACTGGACCGAGGCACGATCCGAAAGGGACGGGCGATGGTCTTCGGTGAAGAGATGCGCCGCCGCCGGAGGGCGCTCGGGCTCTCGCTCCAGGGCCTCGCTGACCTCGCCTATTACAGCAAGGGTCATCTGAGCAGGATCGAGAACGGCAGGAGCACGCCGCAGCCCGACTGCGCGTGGGCGATCGACGGAGCGCTGAGGGCCGGCGGAGAACTGGCGGGCGTCCTTCCGGACCTGCCCAGAAGGTCCACGGAAGTCCTTCCCCCGTCGGGGCTGCCCCACGACCCTCCGCACTTCGTCGGCCGAGGCGCAGAGCTCACCAGGCTGGTCGCTGAGCTGTCCGCGGTGCGCAACGACCCCGGACACGCGGGGGTCTGCGCGATCAACGGCATCGCGGGCGTCGGGAAGACCGCCCTGGCCATCAAGGTGGCGCGGGCGCTCTCCCGACGCTTCTCCCAGGGGATCCTTTTCCTCGACCTCCACGGTCACACCGCGGACCGGTCGCCGATGACCTCTGCCGACGCCCTAGCGATCCTGCTCGGCAGGCTGGGCCTCCAGGCGCCGGCCGACGCCGACGAGCGGGCCGTCCTGTTCGGACACCACCTTGGTCTGCGCCAGGTCCTGCTGGTCCTGGACAACGCCGTCTCTGCGGAGCAGGTCAGGCCGTTCATTCCGCGGACGTCCGCGGCGCGGCTGCTGGTGACGAGCCGCGCCCGGCTGTCGTCGCTCGACGAGGCGTCCCACCTCAGGCTGGGACCGCTGTCGGAGGAGGACGGGGCCGAGCTGCTCGGGGCGGCGGTGCCCGGGGCGCACGAGGAGTCGCTGGTGAGGCTGATCCTCGAACTCGGAGGAGGACTACCGCTCGCGCTCACTATCCTCGCCGCTCGCGTCGGCGACCAGTCGCTTCCCGATCTCGCGACCTCGATCAGAGGTTCCGAGGACCGGATCGGGGAGATCAGCGACGGAGAGCGCAGTCTCGTGTCGACGTTCGAGACCTCCTTCCGGGCGCTGCCCGATGAGGAGCGGCGCTTCTTCGCCCTGCTCGGCGTTCACGGGGCTGTCCTCTGGAACGCGGATCGGGCGGCAGCCCTGGTCGGCGTCGACGTGAGCACCGCCGCCCGGAGCCTGGAGCGCCTGGCCCGGGCCCGCCTGATCGAAGCGCGTCCCGGCCGCAGGTTCCAGTTCCACGACCTGGTCGGCGAGTTCGCCCGGCGCAAGGCCCGTTCGGAGGTGTCGGCCGAGACCCGCGCGGCCGCGATCCGACGGCTGCTCGCCAGGACGCTCGATCTGGTCGACAGGGCCGACTCCCAGATCGTTCCCGATCGTTACCGGCCTCCGGTGCTGCGGACGGCGGCCTTGGCCCCGTTCACCGACGCGGCCGAGTGGCTGGCGACCGAACAGGCCGATCTCGTCGCCCTGTGCGGCCTCGCCCACGCCGAGAACGAGGACGCGTCCTGCTGGAAGCTGGCGGCGCTCCTGCGCGGGCACTTCTTTCAGACCAAGCAGTGGGACGACTGGATCAGGACCCATGAATGGGCGCTGGCCTCGGCGCTGCGTGACGGCGACCGCGACGGCGAGGCGATGACGCGCAACAACCTAGGCCTCGCCCTCATGGAGCTGGGCCGCCTGGACGAGGCCGACGAGCACTTCCGCGTGGTCCGCGGCCTTCCGCAGCGCAACGCGCGGATGAACGCGCTGGCCAACCACGCGTCGATCCTTTACTACCGGGGCAGGTACGAGGAGTCCCTGAGGGACAACCACGAGGCGCTCGCCTTCTATCGTGCCGAGGGCATCGACAGGAACGTCGGGATCACCCTCAGGAGCATCGCGCTCGTCGAACTCGAACTGGGTCTGCCCGAGCAGGCGATACGCCATCTGACCGAGGCGCTGGAGATCTTCGATCCCCTGTCGCTGGACGCCGTGATGGCCCTGAACTGCCTCGGCGAGATCTGCTTGCGCTCCGGAGATCCCGCCGAGGCCGAGGTCTGGCTGAACAAGGCAGTCAAGGCGATCGAAGCGTCCCGTGAGCGTGGGAGCCCGTACGAGCGGGCGCGCGCTCTGAGAGGGCTCGGGGAGGCGGCGTCGCTCGGCGGACGTTCCGCGGAGGCGCGCGAGCACTGGCGGCTCGCGCTGGACCTCCTGACTGACCTGGGAGCGCCGGAACGCTCAGCCGTCGCCGATCTCATCGCGGGCGTCTGACCGTTTCATGGGATACGCAACGGGCAACAGTTCCACCGCTTCAATCAGGCGACAAGGGTGTGAACTAAATCATTCCCGGCACCATGGAGCGAAGATCATGACATCGGTTCTCGTCGGCTCGGCCGATCTCCCTCTCACCTCGAATGAGGTCGCAAAGATCACCGACCTCGCGAAGTACGTCTCGGCGGATCCGGAGCTCGACCCCGAGGAGTTCTGCCACGAGGCCGCCAGGGCCGCAGTCCATCTCCCGAACCGGGTCGCCGAGGCCCTGCGGGGCTTCCGCCGCTCGGGCTCGGCCACCGGAGTCCTCACGTTCTCGGGACTGCCCGTCGGCGACCTCCCGCCCACGCCGGAGGACAACACGAGGAACCTGGGCATGCGCACGCTCCTCGCCCGGGTGCAGGCGATCTTCAACGAGTTCCTCGGTTCCATGGTTGCCTACCAGGGTGAGGGCACCGGTCTGCTGTTTCAGGACATGGTCCCGGCGCGCTCCGCGGCGCGCGTCCAGACCAGCATGAGCTCCGCGGTGGAACTGGAGGTCCACACTGAGCAGGCGTTCAGCGACCTGCGTCCCGACTACCTCAGCCTCGCGTGTCTGCGAGGGGACCCCGCCGCGACGACCTACGCGATCACCGCGCGGCAGCTGGTGGCCTACTTCACCCGGGAGGAGGTCGACACCCTGCGCGAGCCCCTCTGGACGACCACGATCGACCTGTCGTTCCTCGCCAAGAGCGACGTCTACGCCTCCGACGAGGTGCGCGGCCCAATGCCGATCCTCCGAGGTGCCCCCGACGACCCCTTCCTCCTGCTCGACCTGGACCTCATGCGCGGCGTCACCGCCGAGGCGCGGGAGCTCCTGAAACGGATAGGCGCGTTCTACAGGGCCGAACGCACCGCTCTGACCCTCGCTGCAGGTGATCTGGTGTTCATCGACAACCTGCGCGCGGCGCACGGCCGGTCGGAGTTCCTCGCCCGCTTCGACGGAACCGACCGGTTCGTGATCAGGAGTTTCGCCGTCCGCGACCTTACCCGCTCCCGGCACGCCCGTCCCGGCGACTGCCGCCGGGTCCTCGCCGTCCACAGCTGATGGCCTTCCTCCCTGGCCTCTTCGAGCGGTCGCGGCTCCTGATCCTGGACTTCGCCCGGATCCCGGCCGCGGCCGAGCCACACGAGGACATCTCCCGGTTCTTCGCCGACCACGAGGACGCGGCCCTCCCGCACCAGCGTCAGCGGTTCAACGATCGGCTGATAGCCGCGTCCGGTTTCCGGTATCTGGTCGGTCGGCACGGCGAGGACCGTTCGGCGCTGCTGTCCGGTTCGCCGATGGCGGAGGAGGGGCGTGTCGTGCACCTGGGCGTCGACGTGTTCTGCACCGAACTTGAGCCGGTACACGCACCCTGCGACGGCACCGTTCTGCGCGCGGGATTCGAGGAGCAGCATCGCGGATACGGCTACTATCTGGTCTTCCAGCCCGATTCTCCTTCGCTGCCGGGCTTCTTTCTTGGGCACCTGTCGGCCGAACCACCAACGATCGGCTGGGTTCGGGGCGGCGAGCGGATCGCCAGGATCGGCGATCGCGCGTCGGGGGAGAACGGCGGCTGGTCACGCCACTTGCACGTTCAGGCGTTGGCCGCGCCCTTTCCTGAGGGAACGCCGCCCGGATACTCCACGGTCGCGGGATTCCCCGCCGCCTGCGCTCTCCACCCGGACCCGATGTCCTTCTTCCCGGCGTGGCGTCTTCGGTGACGGCCTTCCCGGCGTGGCGTCTTCGGTGACGGCCGTGGGGGGCGGTGCTGGGAGAGCGGTGGCCTGGACGCCCGCTGGGACGGGTGGATGATGGTCGTTCGGCGTGGTCGATTTGCCCCCCAGGGCCACAACTTGCGGGGACGCGTCCGCTGCCCACCCGGCGACCGCAGTGAACGACCAAGCCCCGGCCAGCATGGACGCGACCGTGACCGCGAACGACACCAGCCGGTGCCGCACCCCACGCCGATCCCGAGGATCGGGAACTCAGGATGCCGATGACGTGAGTGACCTTCCGCTTCCATGCCTGGGGCGGTGTCGTCGCGATCGGGCCGAGCGCTATGTAGTGGGTGCGCACCTGCAGGTCGGATCTCAAGATCCGATTCCCTTCCAGGACGGCCGGATGGTCGGGGATGAGCGCGCTGGCGACGAGGCGCTCCGCCGAGATATCGACCAGCGCAAGAAGATCGTCGCGGATGCCGCCAGCGTCCATGTCACGCTCGATCGCGGCTCGGACGGATTGCGGTCAGCATCGAAGCCCGCGTCCAGGCCGCCACCGCCGAAGAGGCGAGCACCTGATCTCATTGAGGAGGTGGGCGACTGATCCTGGGGGGTGGGGGTATCTCCACTTTTGGGGGAGAAACGGATGAGTCGGAAGCCGATCGCTGATCATGCGCTGCTGTCGGACTGCCGGACGGCGGCGCTGACGACCCGCGACGGGTCGGTCGACTGGCTGTGCCTGCCCAGGTTCGACGCGCCGTCGCAGTTCGCCGGGATCCTCGACGACGCGGCGGGCCACTGGTCGATCCGTCCTTCGGACGGTGCCTTCAAGTCACGCAGGTACGTCGAGGACACCCTCGTGTTGGAGACGGTCTTCGAGGCGGGCGATACCGAGGTCGTCGTGACGGACGCGCTTGCGCTGGGCCTGAATGACCACGCCCACGGGATAGGTGCTCACGCGCCCCACCTACTCGTGCGCGTCGTCGAGTGCAGGGGCGGGGACGCCGAGGTGGACGTCGAGTTCGAACCGAGGCCCGAGTACGGCCTCATCCACCCGCTGCTTACCGAGATCGAAGGCGGGATCAGCGCTTACGGCGGCGCGGACAGGCTGATCCTGACGACGCCCGTCCCGTTGGCGATCGCCGAGGGCGCGGCGCGGGGCAGGGCACGGGTCGCCGAGGGCGGCCCGCTCGCCTTCGCGCTGCACCACGCCTACCTGGACGGCCCTCCCGCGCGCGTCTGGTCGCAGCAGGAGCTGCTGCGGCGGCTGGCGCGGACGGAGCACGCCTGGCGCACCTGGTCGGACGCCCACCAGGCGTACGAGGGCCCCTGGCGCGAGGAGGTCCGGCTGAGCGGCCGCGTCCTGCAGGCGCTCACCTGCCAGCCGACCGGCGCGATCGTCGCCGCGCCCACCACGTCGCTGCCCGAGGCGGTCGGCGGCGAGCGCAACTGGGACTACCGGTTCACCTGGGTCCGCGACGCCAGCCTCACCATGGGCGCCCTGTGGGTCGCCGCCTGCCCCGACGAAGCCACGAGGTTCTTCTCCTTCCTCACCACGACGGCGGCGGGGGCCGTGGACGAGGAGCTGTCCCTCCAGATCATGTTCGGCGTGGACGGAAGGCACGACCTCACCGAACGATCGTTGAAGCACCTCGACGGATGGCGCTCAAGCCGTCCCGTCCGGGTGGGGAACGGCGCCTGGGACCAGCGTCAGCACGACGTCTACGGGGAGCTGCTGGCGGCCGCCCGCAGGCTGGCCGACTACCTGACCGACATGGACGACGCGACCCGCGCCTTCCTCGTCGCCTGCGCGGACGCCGCCGCGCACCACTGGCGCGACCCCGACCAGGGCATCTGGGAGGTGCGCGGAGAGCCCCGCCACTACCTGCACTCCAAGGTGATGTGCTGGGCGGCGCTCGACCACGCGGTCGCCCTGGCCGACCTGCTGCGCGCGCACGACAGGGTCCCTGAATGGACGCGTGTGCGCGACGAGATACACGCCGAGGTACTACGCCGCGGCTGGCACCCCGAGGTGGGCGCGTTCACCCGCGACTTCGATTCCACCGACCTGGACGCCTCCGCCCTCACCCTGTCGATGACGGGCTTCCTGCCCGGCGACGACCCGCGCGTCGTCGCCACGATCGACGCGATAGCCGCCGGACTCACCGACAAGCGCGGCCTCGTCCACCGCTACCGCGCCCCCGACGGCCTGGAAGGCGACGAAGGCACCTTCCTGCTCTGTACCTTCTGGCTCGCCCACGCCCTCGCCTTGGCGGGCCGGAAGGACGAGGCGGTCGAAGTCTTCGAACGCACCCTCGCCTACGGCAACGACCTCGGCCTCTTCTCCGAGGAGATCGACTCCACGACCGGCGAGCACCTGGGCAACTTCCCCCAGGCGTTCAGCCACATCGGCCTGGTCAACGCCGCCTGGGCCATCTCCCAGCTCGTCCCGCCGGAGGATCTTGACGCACGGTGAGAGAGACGGGTCGAATGTCGGCTTCGACCGATCCGTCAATGTTGGGATGTCCGATGCCTCCTCCCCGCCGCCGTTGGGATCTCGCCCGGCTGACGAACGCCGTCTTCGTCGGCTACCTGACGCTGACCGTCGTCGGCGGCCTCGCCTTCCTGGCGTTCGTCGAAGGAGGCAGCGCCTTTGGGATCGGCGGCTCCCTCGTCTGCCTGTCGATCGACACGGGCGCGTCCTCCGCCGAGGCGCAGCGCGTGCTGCGCGATCTGGGCGGGATCGTGCCGGATGTCGGCGTTGTGCTCGACGGGCTCCGGGTCTGCGACCGGACGCCGAGCACCGAGCAGTACCTGTGGAGCTTTCTCAGCGTGACGCCGACGTACCTGTTGTCCCTGCGCGTGCTCCAGGTGGTCGCTCAGACGGCGCGGGCGGCGCGGGACGGCGGGAGGGTCACCCCGGCCGTCGCGGACCGGCTCCGGGCGCTGGGGTGCGCGCTGGCCGTCGGCGGGACCGTCGCGTGCCTCGTTGAGGCGGCGGCGCGGGTGGCGCTGGTGAACACCGTGGTGCTCCCCGACGGCCTACTGCGCAGAGATCCCGCGTGGGCCGCCTACGAGGTGCTCGTTGACGGCCTTCCGTTCACGCTCCTCCTCATCGGAGGAGGGCTGCTTCTGCTCGCGCGAGCGGTACGGGACGAGGCGGCGAAGCGTGTGATGGCGGGCTGAACTCCGGGAGCGGTGCAGAATCTCGGTGTCGGCGGTGCGCGTTCGTGATCGCCGACATCGTTTTCTACGCATCGAGGGAGCATGTCCGTGAACCGTGACGAGCGCCTGAGCGCCGTTCTCGAACTCGTGGCGGAGCGGGGGAGGGTGGACGTCGATGAGGTCGTCGGGGCGCTGGGAGTGTCGGCGGCGACCGTGCGGAGGGATCTCGACCAACTGGCGCGGCAGCGGCTGCTGACGCGGACGCGCGGCGGAGCGGTCGCCAACGGGGTGGCCGTCGACCTGCCGATGCGGTACCGGACGGCGCGTAACGCCGAACAGAAGGAGCGGATCGCGCACGAGGCGGCCCGGCTCGTCACCAGGGGGATGGTCGTGGGGCTGAACGGGGGCACCACCACCACGCGGCTCGCGGCGGAACTCGCCACGCGAGCCGACCTCACGGGCTCCGCGCAGGAACCCGCTTTCACCGTCGTGACGAACGCGCTGAACATCGCGTATGAGCTGACCGTCCGGCCGCAGGTGAAGGTGGTCGTCACGGGCGGGGTGGAGCGGCCGCAGTCGTACGAGCTCATCGGGCCGCTCGCCACCCGCATCCTGCAGGACGTCTCCCTTGACGTCGCGTTCCTCGGGGTGGACGCGGTGGACCCGGAGGCGGGCGCGACCGCCCACCACGAGGGAGAGGCCAGCATCAACCAACTGCTCGCGTCACGGGCGCGCAGGGTCGTCGTTGTGGCGGACTCCTCCAAGCTGGGCGGTAGGGCGTTCGCGCGGATCTGCGGGATGGCTGACGTGGACGTGCTCATCACCGACACGGGGGCGCCCTCGGACGTCGTCGCGCGGTTCGCCGAACGGGACGTCGAAGTGCGCACAGTCTGATCAGTACTGCTCGTAACTGATCGAAACAACTCTCTTCTTGACAGAATCAATCAGAAAGGCGATGCTCGGTGCGCCCTCCGGCGTCCCGCGCCGGTCCGGGCGCGGCACACGAGGGAGGACGACGGGGATGGACGCGAGCGGCATCGGGGGCACCCACCTGGCACGGGAGATCGCGACACAGCCGGGCGACTGGCTGGACGCGGCCGCCAAGGCCGGTGAGCACGCCGCCCTCCTTCCCCGTCCGGGCGAGCGCGTCGCGGTCGTGGGCTGCGGCACCTCGTTCTACATGGCCCAGTCCTACGCCGCGCTGCGCGAGGGCGCGGGCCAGGGCCTCACCGACGCGTGGGCGGCCAGCGAGCACAGGCTGGAACGCGGCTACGACAGGATCATCGCGCTGACCCGCTCAGGAACCACCACCGAGGTGCTGCGCGTTCTTGAGCGATACGGGAGCCTCGCGACGGTCATCACCGCGGACGGCGCCACCCCGGCCGTCGAACTCGCCGACGCGATCGTCATGGCCGACGTGGACGAGCGCTCCGTCGTCCAGACGCGCTTCGCCACGACCGCGCTCGCCCTCCTGCGCGCCTCCCTGGGCGAGGACCTCACCAGGGCGTCACGCGACGCGCAGGCGGTGCTCGACGAAGGCGACGCAGGGCTGGGCCCCGCCCTGCACGCCGACCAAGTGACGTTCGTAGGACGCGGCTGGACTGTCGGCCTCGCGGAGGAGGCAGCCCTGAAGCTGCGCGAGTCCGCGCAGGCGTGGTCCGAAAGCTACCCCGCGATGGAGTACCGCCACGGCCCGATCAGCGTGACCACCGAAGGCAGGGTGACGTGGGCGTTCGGTGACGTGCCCGCAGGGCTGCCCGCGCAGGTACACGCCACCGGAGGCCACTTCGAGCACGCGCAAGGCCGCGACCCGATGGCCGACCTCGTCCGCGTCCACCTGCTGTGCCTCGCAAGGGCCGCCGCCGCAGGGCTCAACCCCGACGAGCCGCGCGGCCTGACCCGTTCCGTCGTCCTCGACGCCGCGCAGGTCCCCTGATGCGACCCGGCGGGGTCCTCGCCGTCACGCCGAACCCGGCCCTCGACGTCACCTACCGGGTGCCTCAACTCGTCCCCGGACGCGTCCACCGGGTCGCGGAGATGGCGGTGCGCGCGGGCGGCAAGGGCGTCAACGTGGCGCGGGTGCTGCACCGGCTCGGCGCGCCGTGCGCGGTGCTCGGCCTGGGCGGTGGGCCCGGCGGCGCCCGGCTCGCCGCCGAACTGGAGGCGGACGGCCTCGACGTGCGGCTGGTCGACGCGCTCCCCGACGTGCGTAGGACGGTCGTCGTACACGGCGCTGACGGCGTCACGACCTCCTTGTGGGAGCCGGGGCCGCCGCCTCACGACGCCGCGAAGGCCGAACGGCTGCTTCTGGACTCCGTCCTTACGGGGCTCCCCGACTCAGGCGCCGTCACCGTCTCCGGAAGCCTGCCTGTCGGCGTCGATCCTGAACTGCCCCTACGCGTCGCCGCCCTGTGCGCCGAGCACGATGTACCCGTTGTCCTCGACCTGGACGGCGCACCCCTGCGCGCGGCCGCCACGGCCGGGGGAGCGGTGCTGATGCCCAACGAGGACGAACTCGCCGCGCTCACCGGAGAACGTCCCGACACCCCCGCCGACGCCGCCCGCCTTGCGACCGCACTCCTGCACACCGGCCCTACGGCCGTCGTGGTGGCGACGCTCGGAGCGCGCGGCATCGTCGCCGTAGGACGTGCCGGTGCTGTGCACGCGCGGCTTCCCTCGCCCGTCCAGGGCAACCCGACCGGCGCGGGTGACGCCGCCTGCGCGGCGGTGGCACGTGCGCTCGCGCGCGCCGGGTCGGCCGCCGCCCTCGACCTCAGGCGGATGGCCGTGGACGCCGTCGCCGTGTCGGCCGCCTCGGTGCTCCGCCCTGTGGCGGGTGACCTTGACCTCGCCGCCTACCGGCGACTGACCACGGAGATCGTTGTGGAGGACCCGTGCCGCTGACCCCCATGGCGGAGATCGTCGCCGCAGCCCGCGCCGCCGGTCGCGGCCTGGGCGCCTTCAACGTCATCCAGCTCGAACACGCCGAGGCGATCGTCGCGGGCGCCGAGCGCGCGCGGCTGCCCGTGGTGCTCCAGATCTCGGAGAACACCGTCGCCTACCATGGCGCGCTCGCCCCCCTCGCGGCCGCGGCGCTGGCCATCGCCGAGGCGTCCTCGGTGGACGTTGTGGTGCACCTGGACCACGCGACCCGCCCCGAGCTCGTCAGGGAGGCCGTGGGCCTCGGCATCCCGTCCGTGATGGTGGACGCGTCGGCGCTCCCGCACGCCGCGAACGTCGCGTTGACCGCCGAGCTGACGGCCTGGTGCCACGCCCGCGGCGTCTGGGTGGAGGCCGAGTTGGGCGAGATCGGCGGCAAGGACGGCGCGCACGCCCCCGGCGTCCGCACCGACCCGCGCGAGGCCGCCGCGTTCGTCGCCGAGACCGGCGTGGACGCCCTCGCCGTAGCCGTCGGCTCCTCCCACGCCATGTCCACCCGCGACGCCGTCCTGGACGACACCCTCATCGCCGAGATCGCCGCCCACGTCCCCGTCCCCCTGGTCCTCCACGGCTCCTCCGGCGTCCCCGACCCGGGCCTGGTCTCCGCCGTCCACCACGGCATGCTCAAAATCAACGTAGCCACCCACCTCAACCGAGCCATGACCACCACCCTCCGCCAAACCCTCCTCACCCACCCCACCCTCACCGACCCCCGCAAATACCTAACCCCCGCCCGAACCGCCATAACCACCGAAGTAACCCACCTCCTCACCCTCCTAGCCCCCGAAGGCTCCGCAGCAGGAAGTCCCGGTAGCGCCATCCGCGACCCTCATCGTTCCAGCCATTGACGGTGGTCGCGCCCCACCCAAGGGCGGATCCGCAAAGCCACCGGCCGCCACCCCGAGTGCCGGGTGGGCCTGCGGCCGCCCATATAGGGCGGGGCGCGGTCGGTCGCCTGTCCAAGACCTGGCCGATCTATGGGCAAAATAGGGCATATGCATTTTCATCATGATCTAGCTGGATCTAGATCATGGTGGAGAAGATTCTTCGTGTGAGGGATGCCCGGTGTCACAGACCCCCCGATGCGCGCGGCGGAGCACTGTGAGGACGCTCAGGGAAGAGCTGACCAGCCCTTCTGTGTCGCAGAGAGCCTTCGTGCGTGCCCTGAGCGCCCACTACAAGGAGGCGACGGGCAGGACCGCTTCCCCCGGCCAGAAGAAGGCGTGGGTCAACAGCCTGTCGAGCCTCACCGCAGATCTCATGGACGCGGGCCTCGACAGACTGGAGATGATCGTCGAGTACGTGATGCCGACGAACAAGAGCAGCCAGGCCGACGTCGTGCTGGCGGGCGTTGATCGACTTGGCCGGGACGTCCTGATGGTGGTCGAGCTGAAGCAATGGGGCACGGTCACCCCTTATGAGGACGACGCGTCCAGCGATGCGGACTGGGCTGTGGACGGAGAGGGCGGTCCAGGGCCAGAGCTCTTCGTCGTTCCGGGCCTGCCGACTCCCCAGGCGCATCCGCTCGACCAGTTGGAGGGTTACTGCTCGACGATCACCCACTACTGCGGAATGGTCGGTGGCCGGGAGGAGGTCGTGCATGGCGTCGTCTATCTGCACGATGCTCAGCGGTCGTCTGTGGAAGACCTGTTCCGGCGCGCTCCGCAGCCGCGCAGGCACATCTTCACAGCCGACCGGCGAGGCGAGTTCATCCGGTATCTGCGCGAGGTCTTCGCGCCCGAGCCCGGATGGGACGTCGCCGACCGCTTTCTGAGCGGTGTCGTGGTTCCGAGCCCGGCTCTGCTCGACATGGTCGCCGACATCGTCGCGGGTCGGCGGCACTTCACCCTGCTCGATCAGCAGGTGGACGCCTACAACGCGGTGGAGCACGCGGTGCGCAGCGCCAGGAGCGACAGGGCCCGACGCGTGGTGGTCGTCGTGGGCCGCGCGGGATCCGGCAAGACGGCCATCGCCCTGGAGCTCCTGGGCCGTCTGTCCGGACGGGGGATCCGCGTCGAGCTCGCGGCGGGGTCGGCCGCGATGGCCAAGACGGTCCAGAAGGAGCTGGCCGGGAACCGCAAGGGCCATGCGAAGCTCGTCAACAAGTTCCACCGCTACGTCGACCCGGACCGGGAGCTCGACGTTCTGATCGTTGATGAGGCCCACAGGGCGAGGGACAGGACGCGGATACAGCGCCATGCCCGCTACACCAGCGACGAGCATCAGCTGAGGACGCTCATCAAGGCGGCGCGCGTCACCGTTTTCCTGACGGATCATCATCAGAGCATCAGGCCGAACGAGTGCGGGACCGTGACGGCCATCAAGAACGCCGCGCAGGAACTCGACGTGCACTTCTACCCGGTCATCGAGTTGGAGCAGCAATGGCGCTGCGGAGGGAGCAGCGTTTACGAGGGGTGGCTCCGTGCGGTTCTCGGCCTTGGCGCGGAGGACCTTGAGGCGCGTGCGGACCGGAACGTCGAGAAGTGGCCGGGCGACCCTTCCTTCGACGTGAAGATCGCGTCCTCTCCCGCCGTTATGGAGGATTTCCTGCGGTCGAAGATCGAAGCCGGGCAGTCCGCGCGTATCGCCGCCGGTTACTGCTGGCGGTGGGACAAGAATCCCGAGGGCGAGCTCACCAAGGACGTACGCATCGGTGACTGGGAGCGCCCATGGAACAGTCCGTGGCCAGGCAGGTTGGGGAACGTGCCGCCCTCGTCGCTCTGGGCGAGTCAGGACGGTGGGTTCGATCAGATCGGCTGCGTCTACACCGCGCAGGGGCTCGAGTACGACTGGGCGGGTGTGATCATCGGGGATGACCTGGTCGCCCGTGGCGGGCGTCTTGTCGTGGACAGGAACAAGAACGCGGATCAGGTCGTACGCGCCAGCCAGGTCTCGGATGAGCGTTTTGACCAACTCATTCGCAACACCTACTACATCCTGCTGACTCGGGGACTGCGTGGTGTTGTGATCTGCTCGACGGATGAGGAGACGCGTGCTTATCTTCGTGACCTGATCGGCGGGTCGCCGGAGGCGTGCCTCGACTGATGCTCCGCGAAATGCGGGGCGTCACCTCGGGACGCGGGGCTAGGCTGATTCTTGTTCAGGCGGCATGGCGGGCTTCCGGGGGTGGTTCCGGAACATGTCCCCGCTCGCGCGAGGGTTTGTGCTGTTCGGGGGTGGGTTGGGTGACGGCGTTCCGGCATTCCGCGCAGAGTCTTGCCGCGTTGGCCTCGCCGATGGAGACGGCGTTGAGTGAGCGGATCGCCGAGCATCTGCGGTTGGCGGCGCGGAGGAATCCCGGTGCCGCGGAGCGGCGGTCGTGGGACCGGAGTCTGCCCGTCCTGGCGCGGGACCTTGTGGACGCGGGGCTCGGGCAGGTGGAGATGCTGGCGGAGTACCAGTTGCCGCTGACGAGCAAGCGGGCCGACGTGGTGCTCGCCGGAGTCGGGCATGACGGGAACGACGCGTACGTCGTGGTCGAGCTCAAGCAGTGGAGCCGGGCGGAGCTGTACGAGGACGACCCGGAGCTGGTGCTGGTCGAGGGGATGCCGGGCGGGCCGAAGCTGCACCCGGCGCGGCAGGTGGCGCAGTACTGCGAGTACCTGCGGGACTTCGTGGGCGCGCTCGACGGAGCGCGGCTGGACGGGGTGGCGTACCTGCACAACGCGGAGGACGGCGACGTGCTCGACCTCTTCGGGCAGGTGGTGTCCGAAGAGGGGAGGCTGTTCACGAAGACCCGGCGCGGGGCCTTCCAGGAGTACCTGCGTAAGCGCTTCGCTCCGGAGCCCGGCGCGGCCGCGGCGGACCGGCTGATGGACAGCGCGATCCGCCCGTCCAAGCAGCTCATGGAGCTGGGCGCGAAGGAGATCAAGGAGCGGGAACAGTTCGTCCTCCTGGATGAGCAGCGGCTCGCCTACGACCTCGTGATGCACGCCGTGCGGTCCGCCCAGCACGCGGACGCCAAGGAGGTCGTCGTCGTCACGGGAGGGCCGGGCAGCGGCAAGAGCGTCATCGCGCTGTCCGTCCTGGGCGAGCTGTACCGGCAGGGGCGGACGGCCCTGCACGCCACCGGGTCCTCGGCCTTCACCACGACCCTGCGCAACCACGTGGGAAGAGGTTCGACCCGGGTCAAGGCGCTCTTCAAGTACTTCAACAGCTTCATGGCGGCCGAGCGGAACTCTCTCGACGTGCTCATCTGCGACGAGGCGCACCGGCTCAGGGAGACCTCCGTCAACCGTTTCACGCGGGCGGAACTGCGCAGCGGACGGCCGCAGATAGACGAGCTCATCTCAGTAGCCAGGGTTCCGGTGTTCCTCCTGGACGAGAACCAGGTGGTGCGTCCAGGGGAACTGGGCAGCCCGGCGGAGATCCGCGCCTACGCGGAGGGGCGCGGCTTCAGGGTCCACGACATTTCGCTCGACGGGCAGTTCCGCTGCGGCGGCAGCGCCGTGTACGAGGACTGGGTGCTGCGCCTGCTGGGCCTGCGCGGAGACGGGCCGAGCGCCTGGCCGGGCGACGACCACTTCCGCGTCGAGGTGGCGGGGAGCCCCGCCGAGCTCGAGGAGCGGCTCCGTGAGGAGCAGGAGGCGGGGTACTCCGCCCGGATGACCGCCGGTTACTGCTGGCCGTGGAGCGACCCCGTGGACGGGGCCCTCGTCCCGGACGTGCGGATCGGAGACTGGGCCCGGCCCTGGAACGTCAAGGGCGACCGCGCGGTTGGCACCGCGCCGGCGAGCCCGATGTGGGCGACCGCGCCGGGCGGGTTCGGGCAGGTGGGGTGCGTCTACACCGCGCAGGGGTTCGAGTACGACTGGAACGGCGTGATCCTCGGTCCCGACCTGGTGGTCCGCGGGGGGCGGTTCGTGGCCGTGCGGGAGGCGACGAAGGATCCTGTGTTCAGGAAGAGCACGCCCTTGCCGGACTATGACCGGCTGATCCGGCACACCTACAAGGTGCTGCTGACGCGCGGGATGATGGGGACCGTTCTGTACTCGGTCGACGAGGAGACGCGGGAGTTCCTGGCGGGGCTTGTCGGGCGGGGGTGGGGGGCGTCTTAGGGTGGGGGCATGGTGGAGGGGATGGATGGGTTGGTGGGGAGGTTGCGTGAGGTGGTTGGGGAGAGGGGGTGGGCGAGGTATCACACGCCGAAGAATTTGGTGATGGCGTTGGCGGGGGAGGTGGGGGAGTTGGTGGCGGAGTTCCAGTGGTTGACGGAGGAGGAGTCGGTGGGGGTGATGGCGCGGGAGGAGAAGGCGGCGGCGGTGCGGTCGGAACTGGCGGACGTGTTCACGTATCTGGTGGAGTTGGCGGACGTGCTGGGGGTTGATCTTGTGCGGGCGGCGCATGAGAAGGCGGATGTTGTGGCGGAAAGGTATGCGCGGGGGGAGTACGCGGAGTTCGACCAGCCCTGACCAGACCGGGTCCGATCGCCGGGCCCGGGCGCGGCCGTGTGGCAGCTCGTTCCTGGCACCGGCCGCACGGTGGGGTGGTGGGAGAGGGGTGGTCAGGTTGGTAGGTGGTAGAAGCGCCATAGGTCGTGGGGGATGGGGAGGGGGTGGGCGCCGGAGGGGTAGCCGGCGGTCAGGGCGTAGGTGTGGACCTGGGCGGGGCGGAGGACGGTGCCGGCTTCGACCTGGGGGTCCTCGGCGCGGGTGGCGGGGAGGCAGTGCAGGGTGCTGAAGCCGTAGTTGAGGCGTTCCAGGAGATCGCCGGGGGCCCGGTAGGACTCGGCGACGCGTTCGTCGCCTACGAGGACCGAGCCGCCCTGCGCGAGCAGGCGGCGCGCGTTGCCGAGGACGGCGACGGGATCGGCCATGTCGTGCAGCGCCTCGAACAGGCAGACCAGGTCGTACCGCTCGTCCTCCGGCGGATCGAAGGTCGCCGCGTCCGCGAGGGTGAACCCGACGCGCCCGGCGAGGCCGCGCCCGGCCGCGTTGGACCGCGCCTCCGCCACGGACTTCGCGTCGAGATCGACACCGCGCACCGCCGCCGCCGGGAACGCCTCGGCCAGCGCGATCGCCGACCAGCCGGTGCCGCAGCCCAGGTCGAGGATCCGCGCGCCAGGACGGGCCAGCCGCTCCGCCGCGCCCGGCACCGCCGCGACCCAGCCCGCCGCCGCCGTCAGGTACATCGGCCGGTTCAGCCCGCCGATGCCGTGCCTGGTGCCCGCCCCGTAGGCCGAGAACGGGACGCCGCCGCCGTGCCGGTAGGCGTCGGCGACGTCCGGCAGCACCCCCGTGATGGAGGTGAGGAAGCGCGGCAGCGCCCCCATGTAGAACGGGCTGTCCTCATCGAGCAGGACCTCGCGCGCCTCCTCGGGCAGCGCGAACGTCCGCCGGTACGGATCGCCGCCCGCGTCCTCTTCTACGACTTCGAGCCACCCCGCGACGCCCTGTTGTTCCAGCCATTCGCGCGCGTACCTCGGGTGGACGCCCGCGGCGTCGGCGAGGCCGTTGGCGTCCAGCGGGCCCTTCTCCAGCGCGCGGTACAGCCCGAGCCGCGCGCCCAGGCACATCGCCATGATCTCCAGCCCGACCACGGCGTCGCCGATCATCCGCTCGACGAGTTCCTCGACCTTCGGCATGGTGAACCCCCGTTCTCCGTTTCCCCGTGCGGCCCGCGCCGGCGGGCACACCCCGATCATCACCCGGATCAGAAAATCCCGCGCGACGCCCTGTGGATAACTCCGCGAGTCCCGCGGTGACCGGCGGAAACGGGTGTACCCGCGCGATCCGAAAGGGATACTTTGGCGGCGGCGAAGAGAGGATCAGCGGTGGGGATGACGGTGACGGTGTTCTGCGCGTCGAGCACCAGGGTGGACGGCAGGCATGTGGCGGTCGCGGCGGAGGTCGGCGCGGAGCTCGCGCGGCGCGGCCACACGCTGGTGACGGGCGGCGGCGTCCAGTCGTGCATGGGCGCGGTGGCGGCGGCGGCCCGCGCGGGCGGCGCCCGGACGGTCGGTGTGGTGCCCGCGGGCATGCCCGCGTCCCAGGAGGTCCCGGACGGCGCGAACGACGAGCTGGTGCTGGTGTCCGACATGCGGGCCCGCAAGGCCGAGATGGACCGCCGCGCCGACGGCTTCCTCGTGCTGCCCGGCGGCATCGGCACCCTGGAGGAGCTGCTGGAGATCTGGGTGGCGCGGACGCTCAAGTTCCACGCCAAGCCGATCGTCATCCTTGATCCGCACGGCGTCTACGGCCGGCTGCGCGAACTCATGGAGCACCTGCTGGACGAGGGGTTCAACCGGCCCGCGGCCGTTGAGGCGGTGCACTACGCGGCCGACATCGCCGCCGCCTTCGACCACCTGGAGGCCGAGCACCGCCTACTGAGCGCGGCCCTCCAGCAGACCTGAGCTGACGCTAGGCGAGCGCCCGCCTGCTGACGGCGGGCTGCCGCACGCCCCGCATCGCGGCGACCATGTCGAGGACCTGCCGCAGCTCGGCGGGCGGCAGTTCGGAGACGAACGCGCTGACGCCCAGCCAGGCGTAGACCGCGGCGGCGGCGAGCGGCCCGCTGCCCGTCCCGGCGAGCCTGACCTTGACGGGCCCGCGCGCCAGCAGTGCCCGCACCCGCGCCGCGGACGGGTCGGTGCCCGCGTCGATGAGGTCCCCGGCCGTGCCGGGGCGGGCCGTCCACAGCAGGTGCTCGTCCATGCCTGAGAGCATGGCACGATCGGGGGACGACGCCGATCGGAGGGATCCATGCCCGCAGTGCTCGCGTTGGCCGCGCTCGCGGTGGTCGTGGCGACGGTGGTGCTCGCGCGCGGCCGTGGGGGCGCGCTCGTCGAGGCGCTCCCCGACCATCCGCCCAGCGGCCTCCCGGCCGACCGTCTGCCGCGCGCGTCGGACGCCCGGAGGCTGCGGCTGCCGAAGAGCCCGTGGGGCTACCACGCCCCCATGACCGACGACGCGCTCATCCGCCTCGCGGACGCGCTGGCGGTGCGGGAGGAGCAGGTCGAGCGCCTTGAGCGGGAACTAGCGGTGCTGCGCAGCGCCCCGCCCGCCGACAAGTCCGACCTGCCGCACCTGTCGGATCTGTCGGGCGACGCGGGCAGTACGGCGCTGGAGCCGTGGGAGATCGACGAGCGGCCCGCCGGGGGCGGGGACGCGCAGGAGGAACCGTGGAAGAGCAGCCAGCGGGAGCAGTGGCGGCGGGAGGAGGGCTGGCGCAGGGCGTGAAGTGCGCGTGGGCGGCCTCGGCCCCCGAGTACGTCGCCTATCACGACGAGGAGTGGGGACGCCCGGTCACCGAGGACGCCGCCCTGTACGAGCGGCTCAGCCTGGAGGCTTTCCAGTCGGGCCTCTCCTGGCTGGTGATCCTGCGCAAGCGTGAGGGCTTCCGTAGGGCCTTCGACGGCTTCGACCCGCACAAGGTCGCCGCCTACACCGAACAGGACGTCACGCGCCTTCTGGGGGACGCCTCGATCGTCCGCAACCGCCGCAAGATCGAGGCAGCCGTCGCGAATGCGCGGGCGGCCCTGGAACTGCCCGGCGGGCTTTCCTCCCTCATCTGGCGATTCGCCGATCCGAAGGCGCCCGCGCCGAGGACTCCGGCCGATGTCCCGGCATGGACACAGGGCTCCAAGGATTTGGCGAAGGCTTTGCGTAAAGCTGGTTTCCGCTTTGTCGGACCCACCACCGCCTATGCGCTGATGCAGGCGTGCGGGCTGGTCAACGACCATCTGGAAGCCTGTCCGGCAAGGGCTTTCAGCGGTCCGGGAGCGATCGGCCGCGTCTGATCGTTACCACTTCGCGCCCGGAACACGGGATAATGTCAACTACTGAAAGACGCGGAGCTGGAGCGGCCAGGGCCTCCCGAGGCCCGAACGGCCCCTGGGCCGGGAAGGAAGGGATGCACGCATGGCGGCGATGAAGCCGCGGACAGGTGACGGTCCGCTCGAAGTTACCAAGGAGGGGCGCGGCATCGTCATGCGCGTGCCGCTGGAAGGCGGCGGCCGGCTCGTGGTGGAGCTGACCCCCGCCGAGGCCAAGGAGCTGGGCGACGCCCTCGGCGGCGTTGTCGGCTAGCCCCGCGACGCCTGATCGTCTCTAGCGGTCCCGGCCGCGCCCCCCTTTTCCGAGCGGGCCGCCCGGGACCCTTTGCTTGGGGCCCGTCCCGTCCGCCGAAGCGCTTTCCCAGGGAGGAACAAGCCTTGCCCGTCCTGACCGGTGTCCGTATCGCCGAGGGCCCGCTGTCGCGGGTGCCCGGCGCGCAGGTGCTCGCCGTCCCGCAGGGCGGTGATCCCGGCTTCGACACCGGGGCCGACCTCGCCGCGCTGCTGGAGTTCCACGAGGCCAAGGGGGAGGCGGGAGAGGTCGTCTCCGTCCCGGTCAGGGTGGAGGGCGAGTTCCGCGAGCTGCTGCTGTACGGGACGGGCGGCGGCACCCCCGCCGACCTGCGCAAGACCGGCGCGGCCCTGGCCGGACGCGCCAAGGGCAAGGACGTGCTCGCGGTGATCCCGCCGGAGGGCGATCTCGCCGCGTTCACGGAGGCGGTCCTGCTCGCGGGGTACGAGTACAGCCTGAAGACGGGCGACGGCAAGAAGCCCGTCAGGGAGGTCGTCCTGGTAGGGGCGGAGCCTTCGGCCAGGGGCGAGGTGTACGCCCGTGCCGCCGCTCTCGCCCGCGACCTGACGAACACCCCGGCCAGCGAGAAGGGCCCCGCCTGGCTCGCCGACCGTGCCGTCAGCGCCGCCGCGGAGTCCGGCCTGTCCGTCCGCGTCTGGGACGAGGGCGAGCTGCGTGAGCAGGGCTTCGGAGGGATCCTCGCGGTGGGCTCCGGCTCGCCACGCCCGCCCCGGCTGATCCAGCTCTCCTACGCACCGGAGGGCGCGACCCGGCACATCGTGCTGGTGGGCAAGGGCATCACCTTCGACACCGGCGGCATCTCGATCAAGCCGCCGAGCGCGATGACCACCATGAAGACCGACATGGCGGGCGGCGCCGTCGTCATCGGCGTGCTGTCGGCGCTGCGCGACCTGGGCGTCGGCGTGCGGGTCACCGGGCTCGTCGCGGCGGCCGAGAACATGCCGTCGGGCTCGGCGATGCGCCCGTCCGACGTGATCACGCACTACGGCGGCACCACCTCCGAGGTGCTGAACACCGACGCCGAAGGCCGCCTGGTGCTGGCCGACGCGCTCGCCTACGCCGACAGCGAGCTGGCCCCCGACGCCGTCGTGGACATCGCCACCCTCACCGGGGCCGCCAAGGTGGCGCTCGGCCTGAGGTACGGCGCCCTGTTCGCCACGGACGACGCGCTGGCGCGGGAGCTGGAGGCGGCGGCGAAGGGCGCGGACGAGCCGCTCTGGCGGATGCCGCTCACCGACGACTACCGGCAGGCGATCGTCTCCGACGTGGCCGACGTCGCCAACATCGAGAAGCGCGGCTTCGGCGGCGGCTCGATCATGGCCGCGCTGTTCCTGGAAAAGTTCGCGGGCTCACGGCCCTGGGCGCACCTGGACGTCGCGGGCCCCGCCCGCGCGGGTTCGGCGGCGACGGCTTACGGCGTCCGCCTTCTGCTGGACTGGCTCACCGAGTCCTGAAAGCGCGCGTCCCGCCGGTTCAGGAGTCCTCGGCGGGACGCGGCTTCTGCCGCACCACCTTGCGCCTCTTGGGCAGCCCGATCCTGCGGTCCTCGAACGGCGCGTCCGTGCGGCGGCGGACCTCCGCGATCACCTCGTCGGCCTTGACCGTCCACCCCGGCAGCGTCGCGACGTTCCACCGCAGCACCGGCACCCCGGGCAGCCCCTGGGTCTTGACCATGAGCATCTCCGCGCCCGCGGTGTGTCGGGCCTGCGGGCTCTCCTCGACCGGCAGGAACGCCAGCTGGTGCGCGAGGCCCCGGCCCGTCGGGACGCCCTGGCTCCACGCGCACACCGCCGCGATCTCGCTCCAGGGCAGCACCCTGTCCCCGGAGCGGGGGAGCGGCCACCGCGCCGGGATCCGCACCCCGTCGTCCTCCAGGACGAGCAGGGGACGCCGCCCCAGCAGATGCCCGAGGACGACCACGAGGACGGCCCCGAAGGCGACGATCCCGGTGGCGCCGAGGAGCAGGTACACGACGCCGCCGACGCTCCCGGGGTCGGTCAGCCCGCCCAGGAAGAACAGGACGGAGCAGCTCAGCAGGATGACGACTCCGAGGGCCTGCCCCGAGCCCTGAAGGGACGGACGGAGCCTTACCTCGGTGGGGGGAGTGGTGGTCACGGCGTCATCCTCGGAGCTTCTGGGCTATCAGGAGGCCGTCCCCGACGGGGAGCAGCAGGGGGATGAGCGTCTCGTCGTCGGCGATGAGGCGGACCACGGTGTCGACGCCGTGCGCGTCGGCGGGATCCGAGCAGGGCCGTAGGGCGTCGTCGAAAGCCACCACACCCCCGGGCCGCAGGAGGCGGAGCGCGGCGGACAGGTAGTCGGGGTACTCGCG
Source organism: Actinocorallia sp. API 0066 (assembly GCF_020991275.1). Taxonomy (GTDB): domain Bacteria; phylum Actinomycetota; class Actinomycetes; order Streptosporangiales; family Streptosporangiaceae; genus Actinocorallia. The sequence continues at coordinate 514,436 of NZ_JAJLQY010000001.1, forward strand.
CCGGACGGCGTCGCAGAAGACGAGGTCGTAGGCGGCGTCGGTGAGGCGGGGCAGCACGTCCAGGGCCCGGCCGCTGATCATCCGGGTGCGTCCGGCGGCGAATCCGGCGTCGGCGTAGGCCATCTTGGCCAGGCGCTGGTTCTCGGGTTCCACGTCCACGCTGGTGAGCACGCCCTGCGGGTGCATGCCGCGCAGGAGCCAGATGCCCGACACGCCGCATCCCGAGCCGATCTCCACCACGGTCCTGGCGTTGATCAGGGACGCGACAAGGCGGAGCGCCGCCCCGCCGCCGGGGCCCACCGGGTCGGCGGAGTACTCCTCGCCGACCCTTCTGGCCTCGCGCAGCGGCTCATCCTCCGGGGACAGCCAGTCCCCGTAGGTCCGCACCTCGTTGATGGCCGCCTCCAAGCCCTGACATCTACTCCGCGCTGAAGACGATAGCGCCGTCGGGGAACGAAGGCGCGTTCCGATGCGTTCTAAAAATCATCGGTCCGAGGGAGCACGGTTCCTTGGCGAAGCAGGGGAAAGGGTGATCTGGGACACCATGGCGGTCTCAGCGGTTCCGTACCAGGGTGCGGCGGGGAGGGAGATCGGCAGGGAGAACGCTCCCGCTGCCGAGTGGTCGCCCCCGTCGTGGGAACAGGTCGTGAAGGACCATTCCCTGCGCGTCTACCGGCTCGCCTACCGGCTCACGGGCAACCAGCACGACGCCGAGGACCTCACCCAGGAGGTCTTCGTCCGCGTCTTCCGTTCGCTCGCGAACTACACTCCGGGCACCTTCGAGGGCTGGCTGCACCGGATCACCACGAACCTCTTCCTCGACCAGGCGCGGCGCAAGCAGCGCATCAGGTTCGAGGGGCTCGCCGAGGACGCCGCCGACCGGCTGCCCGGACGTGAGAAGTCCCCCGCCCAGGTGTACGAGGACACCAACTTCGACAACGACGTGCAGGCCGCGCTGGACGCGCTCGCGCCGGACTACCGCGCCGCCGTCGTCCTGTGCGACATCGAGGGCCTGTCGTACGAGGAGATCGCGGCGACGCTCGGGGTGAAGATCGGCACCGTGCGCAGCCGCATCCACCGGGGCCGGGCGCAGTTGCGCGCCGCCCTCGCCCACCGCGCTCCCGCAGAGAAGAAGGGGTCCACTCTGTGAGCTGCCTCGGGGAACGTCTGACCGCGCTGGTCGACGGGGAACTCGACCATGACGAACGGGACCGGGCGCACGCGCACCTGGTGCTGTGCGCGACCTGCCGGGCCGAGGCCGAGGCGCTGCGCGCCGTCAAGCGCCGCCTGAGCGCCCTCGGTGGCACGGCTCCCAGCACCGACCTCATGGTCGGCCTGTACGCGCTCGGCCGGACGCCGTCCGCGCCGGTGCCCGCGCCCGATTTTCTGCAGGCCCTGATGATGACGGGCCAGAGCGACCTTCCGGACAGGTACCGCAGGCCGCGCGACACCCGTCCGGCCCGTAACCCGTCGCCGTTCGGCTCGGGCCCGTACGGGCAGGTGCGCCGCCGGGTGCCGCGGGCGCGTTCGCTGGTGGTGGGCGCCGCGGCGCTGGCCGCGCTCGGCGCGGGCACGGCCTCCAGTGTCGCCCCTACGGCGGCGCGGGTGCCGAACGTCACCCCTTCGTTCACGCAGCAGGTCTCGGGTAGCAACGGGCTGACCCAGGTGCGGCTTCCGCGCCGTCTCGACGAAGTCAAGCGCTGAGTACGGTTTAGGGTGCTTACGGCAAACACATGGTTCTTAGGCGACCATGAAGCCGTACATCTCAGGCTCGTCGAGGAGTGGGTCATGACGGAGGAAAAGGGGTCGCAGGGGGCAGAAGAGGAGATTCCGGCTGAGCCGGTGTTCTCTCCGCCGGACGCTCCCGCCGCGCCGTCTGACAAGCTCGTCGTCTCACGCGCGGCGGCAGCCGCCAACGCCCCCCATCCCACGATGGTCGACGGCGTCGCCGCCGTCCAGCGGCAGGACTCGCCGTGGTCCTCGGGGGCGCAGCGGCTGCCGGAGGCGGCGCCGCCGCAGTACCAGGAGCACCCCCCGCAGTACCAGGACAATCCGCCCCAGTACCAGGACGCGCCCCCGCCGCCGCCCGGGTACGGCGAGGCCCGTCCGGGCTTCGCCCCCGCGCAGCAGGGCGCCTACTGGCCGGGCACCCAGCCCGCCGCCCCGCCGCAGGGGCCGCCGCTGATCCCCGGCATGGCGCCCCCGCCCCCGCCGCCGCGTCCCGGCGGCCAGGCGGGACCGCCCGGCGGCCCCGGCGCGCCCAACTGGGCGCCCGTCCCGCCGACCCCGCCGTCGCGCAGGCGCGGCCCCGGGCTCGGCCTGTTCGCCATCGGCGCGCTGGTCATCGCGCTGTTGGCCGGATCCATCGGCGCGGGCGTCACCGTCCTGCTGACGGACTCCGGCGAGGCCCCGTCGACGGCCGCGCCGGTCTCGCTGGGCGGCGGCAACGAGCAGCAGCAGCCGCGCGACCCCAAGTCCGTCGCCGGAATCGCCCAGAAGGTCCTGCCCAGCGTGGTGACGATCAAGGTGAGCCTCGGCAACGGGCAGGGCGGCTCGGGCACCGGGTTCATCGTCAACGGCGGCTACATCATCACCAACAACCACGTGGTGGAGGCCGGCGGCGGCGGGACCCCGCGCATCAACGTCGTCTTCAGCGACGAGAAGGAGGTCAGCGCCACCGTCGTCGGCACCTCGCCGGAGAACGACGTCGCCGTCCTCAAGACCCAGGGCGCGCACGACCTGCCCGCACTGGAACTCGGCGACTCCGACGTGCTCGCCCCCGGCGACCCGGTGATCGCGATCGGCTCGCCGCTCGGCCTCACCGGCTCGGTGACGACCGGCATCATCTCCGCCAAGGACAGGGTCGTCCCCACCGGCGACGAGGGCGGCAACGACGGCGGCATGATCACCGCGCTCCAGACGGACGCGGCGATCAACCCCGGCAACTCCGGCGGCCCCCTGGTGAACGCGACCAACGGCAAGGTGATCGGGATGAACACCGCGATCGCCAGCCTCGGCCAGGGCTCGGAGACCGGCAGCATCGGCCTCGGCTTCGCCATCCCGATCAACAAGGTGCGCCAGGTCGCCGACGCGCTCATCGCGGGCAAGACGGTCAAGAAGACGATGATCGGCATCAGCATGAACACCCAGTACCAGGGTGACGGCGTGCAGATCCTCGACTCCCCGCAGGGCATCGTCAAGGACGGTCCGGCCGACAAGGCGGGCCTCAAGCCCGGCGACCTCATCCTGAAGGTCGGCGACAGGGCCGTCACCTCGACGGACGCGCTCGTCGCGATCATCTCCTCGCACGCCCCCGGCGACACCGTCAAGGTGACCTACCGTCGCGGCGGCCAGGAGACGACCATCGACGTCACACTCGGCCAGGGCTGATCCGGCCCGCTTCGGGCTGTCCCCGGGACGGCCCGGCGTGGATACTCTAAAGGGGCCGGGACGGCAGGAACCCGGCCCCCGCGGCATGGAGGCGCAGTTGTTCGATGTGGGTCTGTTCGAGGCGCTGGTGCTCGGCGTCATCGCCCTGGTGATCTTCGGAGACAAGCTGCCCACCTACGCCAAGGAGGCGGCGCGGGCGATGCGCCAACTCCGGCAGATGGCGCAGTCCGCGCAGAACGACCTCAAGGCGGGCCTCGGGCCCGAGTTCAACGACTTCGACCCGCGCGACCTCAACCCGAAGAACTTCGTGCGCAAGCACCTGTTCGAGGACGACGACCCGCTGGGCCTGAAGGACTTCGACAAGGACTTCGACGACGCGTCCTCCTACGCGAACGAGTCCTCCAAGCGGCTGCTGGCCGACGAGCGCCCCCCGTTCGACGCCGAAGCCACCTGAGCACAGCCATAACAGAACCGCCCGCCTCCCTCGGGGGAGACGGGCGGTTCTGTGCGTTCCCGGCGCGTCAGCGCCCGGCGGGCGTGACGCTGAGCTGCCTGCCGAGCAGGCCGCGGGTGCGCCCGGCCAGCGACTCGGCGATCCTCTTCAGCTCGGCCGCGGCCGGGGCGTCCGGGTCGGACAGCACCAGCGGCTTGCCCGCGTCGCCGCCCTCACGCAGCCGCACGTCCAGCGGGACCTGGCCGAGCAGCGGCACCCGGGCGCCGAGCGTCTTGGTGAGCTCGTCGGCGACGGTCTGGCCGCCGCCCTCACCGAAGATGTTCTGCCGCTCGCCGCAGTGGTCGCACAGCAGGTAGGACATGTTCTCGATGACGCCCGCCACCTGCTGGTGGGTCTGCGCGGCGATCGCGCCGGCCCGCTCGGCCACCTCGGCGGCGGCCTGCTGCGGCGTCGTCACCACCAGGATCTCCGCGTTCGGCAGGAGCTGCGCGACGGAGATCGCGATGTCGCCGGTGCCCGGAGGCAGGTCCATCAGCAGGACGTCGAGATCGCCCCAGTACACGTCGGCGAGGAACTGCTGGAGCGCGCGGTGCAGCATCGGGCCGCGCCACACGATCGGCTGGTTGCCCGGCGTGAACATGCCGACCGAGATCACCTTCACGTCATGCGCCACCGGCGGCATGATCATGTCCTCGACCTTGGTGGGCCTGTCGTCCACGCCCAGCATGCGCGGCACGGAGTGGCCGTAGATGTCGGCGTCCACCACGCCGACCTTGCGGCCGAGCGCGGCGAAGGCGGCGGCGAGGTTCACCGTCACCGAGGACTTGCCGACGCCGCCCTTGCCGCTGGCCACCGCGTAGACCTTGGTCAGCGAGCTGGGCTTGGCGAACGGGATCTCCTTGGCGGGCTGGCCGCCGCGGAGCGTCGTCTGGAGTTCCTTGCGCTGCTCGTCGCTCATCACGTCGAGCTCGACCCGGACGGACGTCGCACCGATCTTCGTGACGGCGTCCGTCACGTCCTTGGTGATCCTGTCGCGCATGGGGCATCCCGCGACCGTCAGGTAGACGCCTACGGTGACCGCGCCGTCCGCCGCGATGTCGATGCTCTTGACCATGCCGAGGTCGGTGATCGGACGACGGATCTCCGGGTCCTGGACCGTGGCGAGCGCCGCGGTCACCTGTTCAGTCGTCAAAGGGAGGGCCATGCGTCCATGGTATGGAACGTGCGGAGTGCGGGCGAACGCGGGGCGCGCCCGACCGTGTCGCAACCGCAACCGAAGGGCGGCTTGCCGGAGTCGTGCCCGTTTTACGATCACTACGTGACCGATGTCTCAACGCTCCCCGGCGCGACGATCTCCCCGCGCGACCTGGCCGTGTGGCGCACCCTGCTGCGGGCCCAGGTCCACATCTCGCGGCGGCTGCACCAGGACCTGGTGTCGGCCCACGACCTTGCGCTCGGCTCCTACGACGTGCTTCAGCAGCTCGCCGAGCAGCCCGACGGACGGCTGCGGATGAACGACCTCGCGGACAGGGTGCTGCTGTCGCGCAGCGGCCTGACCCGGCTCGCCGACCGACTCCAGCGCGAGGGACTGCTCCGCCGCGAGTCCTGCGCGAGCGACGCGCGCGGGCTGTTCGCGGTGATCACCCTGGCCGGACGCGAGCGGCTCCAGCGGGCCACCGCGACCCATCACCGCGGCGTGCGCGAGCACCTGATCGACAGGCTCGACGCCGCCGAGATGGCCCAGCTTCGGGCGATCCTGGACAAGCTGGCCCCCGACTATCCGGTGGCGTTGTCGGCCTGACGGTCTTCGGACCGGTCCAGTTCCCTGAGCAACTGCTGGATCTCCGAGCGGATGAAGTCGCGCGTGGCGACCTCGCCCAGGCCCATCCGCAGCCCGGCGATCTCCCGGGTGAGGTACTCGGTGTCGGCCATCGTCCGCTCCGTCTGGGCCCTGTCCTGCTCGCCTTGGACGCGGTCCCTGTCGTCCTGCCGGTTCTGCGCGAGCAGGATCAGCGGAGCCGCGTAGGACGCCTGGAGCGAGAGCATCAGGGTCAGGAAGATGAACGGGTACGAGTCGAACCGCCACGCCGCGGGCATCAGGACGTTCCACGCGATCCACACGGCGACGAACACCGTCATGTAGACGAGGAACCGGGCGGTCCCGAGGAACCGGGCGATCCGCTCGGCGGCGACGCCGAACGCCTCGGGGTCGTACCTGGGCCCGCGCAGGCTGCGCCGGGCCTCACGGGGCTGGTCGAGCCGGTAGCGGGGGGTCGTCATGACGGGCTCCGGTGGTCGGCCGACGCCTCGTCCTCCGCCATGAGGGACTCGCGCCAGTCGTCGGGCAGCAGATGGTCGAGCACGTCGTCGATGGTGACGGCGCCGAGCATGTGGCCGTCCTCGTCGACGACGGCGGCCGACACCAGGTTGTAGGTCGCCAGGATGCCTGAGACGGCCGCCAACGACATCGTCGGACGCAGCGGAGACAGCGCCCTGTCCACGATGCCGCCGATCATCGTCGAAGGCGGATCGCGCAGGAGTCGCTGGAAGTGGACGGTCCCCAGGTAGCGTCCGGTGGGCGTCTCGGTGGGGGGCCGCACGACGTACACCTGGGCGGCGAGCGCCGGGTTGAGGTCGGGGTTGCGGATCTGGGCGAGCGCCTCGGCCACGGTGGCGTCCGGCGGGAGGATCACCGCCTCGGTCGTCATGAGGCCGCCCGCGGTGTTGTCGGCGTACCGCAGCAGCCGTCTGACGGGCTCGGCCTCCTGCGGCTCCATAAGGGTGAGGAGTTGCTCACGCTGGTCGGGGGGGAGTTCACCCAGCAGGTCTGCGGCGTCGTCGGGGCCCATCACCTCAAGGACGTCGGCAGCCCTGTCCGCGTCGAGGCTGCCGAGGATCTCCACCTGGTCGTCCTCGGGGAGCTCCTCCAGGACGTCGGCGAGACGCTCGTCGTCGAGGGCGGCGGCCACCTCGCCCCTGCGCTTGGCGGGCAGCTCGTGCATGACGTTGGCGAGGTCGGCCGGTTTCATCCGCTCGAACGCGGCGATGAGCTGGACCGCGCCCTGCTGCTCGTCCGGCACCTCAAGGCCGTGGACCTCCTCCCAGTCGAAGACGAGGGTCTCGGACCTGAGCCTGCGCGGCCCCTTCGCGCGCCGGACGGCGACCTTGGTGATCTCCCAGTCCCGCGTGCGCATCGGCTCCATCGCGAGGTCCACCAGCAGGTACTCGACGTTCTCGGCGACGACCCTGCGGTCGAGCATCTCGCCGATCGCGAGGGTCTCGGCGGGGCGGCGGGCGAACCTGCGCATGTTGAGCTTGCCGTTGAAGATCACCGCGCGGGCGTCGAACGAGGAGATCCGGGTGATCGGCAGGAAGACCGGGCGCCCCGGCGGCACGTCGACGACGAGCCCGAGCACGCGCGGCCGTTCCAGGGACCGCAGCGCCACCACGACGTCGCGGACCCTGCCGACCTGGTCGCCGATCGGGTCGAACACGCCGACCCCGGCGAGCCTGGCCAGGAACACCCTGGACGGCCCCGAGTTCATGGTCCTCGTACTACCCACGGATGCCGGACGCGATCACCGGTCGGCGCGGCGGCGCTTGCCGCCCAGCATGAACGGACGCTTGGTCTTGCTCGTCGCGGGTGTCGGGACGGTCCGGACGGCGGGGGACTCGACGTACCCACCGGGAAGTTCGGGATATCTCCCGTTCGGGGTGAGCTTGAGGAGGTAGGACTCCCTCGCCCAGAAAGAAGGGCCCTTGTCCGGGGCGGCGTTGAGGCGCGCCTTGTACAGGTGCGGCGTCAACTCCTCCCACTCCGCCGAGTCCGGCTCGACCTCGCTTACGTCGGCCGTCCACGTGATGAGCCTTCCGCCCTTGTCCTTGCTGCGCACGGACACGTCGACGGTGGCGGCCTCGGGCAGGCCGGGAAGCGGCTGTTCGCCCTCGCCGCCGGTCAGGACGTATGCCGCGCCGTCCAGCCACACGAACCAGGCGGGGCGCGGCCGGGCGGGCGGCACGCCCACCCACACCAGCGAGGACTTCTTCATCGCCTCGTCGAGCAGCGCCTCGGCGTCCACCTGCGTCTCGGTCATGGGCCCATCATGGCGGGTGCGGGCCGCGCGGGGGAACGCGGGACCGCCGATCGGGCCCTGCCTTGGCCCGCGCCGGGCGGCGCTCGGTAGCCTCCGGTCCATGCAGCGATCGCGACGCACCACCCTCGCCGTGCCCGGGAGCAGCCAGAGGTTCATCGACAAGGCGCGCGGGCTGCCCGCCGACGAGATCTTCCTCGACCTCGAAGACGCGGTGGCGCCCGACGCGAAAGCCGACGCGCGTAAGCAGGTCGTGGAAGCGCTGCGCGAGGGCGGCTGGGACGGCAAGGTCAGGGTCGTCCGCGTCAACGCCCTCGACACCGAATGGACCTACCGCGACGTCATCGAAGTCGTCGAAGGGGCGGGTGACGCGCTCGACTGCGTGATGCTGCCGAAGGTCGGCGAACCCGCTGACGTCCAGTGGCTCGACAAGCTGCTTACCCAGATCGAGCGGGCCAACGGCCTTGAACCCGGCCGGATCGGCATCGAGGCGCAGATCGAGGACGCGCGCGGCCTCATCAACGTGGACGCCATCGCCGCCTCCTCACCCCGCCTGGAAACGCTCGTCTTCGGGCCCGGGGACTTCATGGCCTCCATCAACATGAAGACGCTCGTCGTAGGGGAGCAGCCTCCGGGCTACACCGAAGGCGACGCCTACCACTACATCTACATGCGCATCCTCATGGCGTGCCGCGCCTACGGGCTCCAGGCGATCGACGGGCCTTACTTCAACGTGCGCGACACCGAGGCGTTCATCCGGGCGGCCCGGCGTACTGCGGCGCTCGGCTATGACGGCAAGTGGGTGCTGCACCCGTCGCAGATCGAGGCCGGGAACGACGTGTTCTCGCCGTCCCAGGAGGACTACGACCACGCCGAGCTGATCCTTGAGGCGTACGACTACTACACGACGGTCGAGCGGCGCGGCGCGGCGATGCTCGGCGACGAGATGATCGACGAGGCGTCGCGCAAGATGGCCCTCGTGATCGCCGCCAAGGGCCGGGCCGCCGGACTCGCCAGGACGCGGGCGTTCGAGCGTCCCGGCACCTGAGGGACGGCGCGGTGATCGTTCCGGTTACGCTGCTGGAATGGAGCCACCCGAGGACGTGAGACCCGCAGCAGGCGCCCCGGACGACGAGCCGGCGCCCGACGCGGCCACGTCCTGGGTCCCCGTGGACGCGCGCCCCTCCTTCGGCCCCCCCGAACCACAGGCCACCTGGCCCGCCGAACACACCTACCCCCTCCGCCACGTGGAGCAGCCACCCCCACCCCCCGGCACCGCCCCCGAATCCCCCGGCTACACCCTGCCCACACCCCCCACCCCCGCCACCCCCGGCTACCGCCTCCCCGCCCCCACCCCCACCTTCGCCCCCGTCCAACCACCCCCCTACACCCCCGGCACCCCCAGCCCCTACACCCCACCCCTGGGCCACCCCGGCTGGAGTTCGGTACCGCCGGGCGTCCAGGGCCCGCCCTACGCCCAACCTCCCACCGCCGAAAACGCGCTACCCGGCCCCGCCCAGCCCGGCTACGGCCCGGTGCCTCCCAGCTCGCATGGTTCGCCTTACGAGCAGCCGCCCACCGGCGAACACGCGCCGCCAGGCCCAGGGCAGCCCGCCTGGGGTCCGGTACCGCCGGGCGTTCAGGGCCCGCCCTACGCCCAACCCCCCACCGGCGAACACGCGCTACCGGAGCAGGGCCAGGTGCGCCCCGGCTTCGAGGGGTCGCCTTATCGGCAGCCGCCCACCGGCGAACACGTGCCACCCGCTTATGGGCAGCCTGGCTACGGTCAGCCGCCTACTGGCGAACATGTGCTGCCCGGTTACCGACAGCCCGGCTACGGGCCGGTGCCTTCCGGTGTCTCGGGGTCTCCGTACGGTCAGCCGCCTACCGGTGAACATGTGCTGCCCGGTTATGGGCAGGCGGGTTATGGGACGGGGGCGTATGGGGGGCCGGGGCCCTACGGGGGTGTGCCTTATGCGGGTGGGCCGGGGTATGTGGTGGCGGGGTATGGGCGGCGGGAGCCTTGGGTGGTGGAACCCGAGGCGGGGGTGCCGTTCCATCGGATGGACCGGACTCGGGTGCATCGGTGGTGGCGGCCGCTCCTCGGGACGCTGGCGCTGGCCGGGTTGATCTTCTTTGCCGCGATCATGGTTTTTGTCCTGTGGGCGGCGGGGCACTGGGCCGTCACCGGGGAGCAGCCCAAGCTCGGCGCCGACGGGAACCAGCTGTTCGGCGGCGTTGTGGAGGACCTCGCGGCCCAGCTGGTGATGATCGGGGTCTGGACACCGCTGGTGCTGCTCGTCGTCTGGGGCGTCGCGCGGCGGCCCGCGGGCGGCGTCGTGTCGGTGCTCGGCCGGATGCGCTGGAAGTGGCTCGCGGTGTGCGTGCTGCCCGCGCTGGGCTACGTGGTGCTCTCCTACGCGCTGCTGGTGCTCGTCAGCGCGGTGTTCGGCGCGGACGAACCCGCGGCCGGGCAGGGCGGCTGGGTCGGCTGGTCCGCCCTCATCGCCCCGCTCGTCGTGATCATCCTGTTCGTGCCGTTCCAGTCGGCGGCCGAGGAGTTCGTCTTCCGTGGCTGGCTGCTCCAGGCGATCGGCGGATGCACCCTCGTCCGTCCGGACGGCACCTACCGCAACGGGTTCACCCGCGCGCTGGGCGCCGCCTTCGGGACGCCGTGGCCCGCGATCGTCATCAGCAGCGCGGTCTTCGTCGCCGGGCACGGGTACACCGGCTGGGCGATGCTCGACATCGGCCTGTGGGCCGTCACGTGCGGCTGGCTGACGGTGAAGACGGGCGGCCTGGAGGCGAGCATCGCGCTGCACGTGCTCAACAACCTCGTGGCCTTCGGCGTCCCCGCCGTCATGGGCCAGCTTGACGACGCGCTGGTGCAGGGCGGCGCGCCCGCTTACATCCTGCTCGCCGATCTGCCGCCGCTGGTGTTCTTCGCCGTCGTCGTGCTGTGGCTGCGGCGCAGGATGGACGTCGCGACGCTGACGCCCGGCCCGGCCGGGGAGCCGCCTGCCGACGAGCGTGCGGCCCCCGCCCTACAGCCGTCGGAAGGCTGACCGTTCAGGGGCGCGGCGGTTGCTGGTCGCCGACCCCGAAGACCTGGGTCCACTCGCCGGCGGGCGGCTGCTGCGGCGCGCCGCCCTGCCCGTACTGGGGCTGTCCGTACTGCGGCTGCTGGCCGTAGCCGGGCTGCGCGGGCGGCTGGCCGTACTGCGGCTGGCCCGGCTGCGCGAAAGGCTGCTGGCCGTAGGCGGGCTGCTGAGGCGGCAGGCCCTGCGGCTGGCCGAAGGCGGGCGCCGCCTGCTGGCCGAAGGGCTGGCCGCCCGGCTGCGGCGCCGCGCCCGCGTACTGCGCGTGCCACTGCTGGACGCCCTGCACCTTGAGCGCGAACTGCGGGTCCTTCATGCCGAGCGAGTTGACCGGCGCCCAGGCGCGGCGGCTCGTGCCGTCGGTGAACCTCAGCGTGACGCGGTCGGCGAACCAGAACTTGCCGGACTCGATCGCGGCGATCCGCGCCCACGGGTAGCTGTGCTTCTGCCAGCCGTTCATCGTGATGCCCTGCGGGGAGACGTCCAGCCCGAACTTCGCGAACTGGAGGTAGTAGGCGACGAACACACCGGAGATCAGGAGGAAGAAGACCCCGAGGCTCGGCGCGTTGACGGTGAACTGGAGCAGGCCGAGGATGACGTAGACCCCGGCGAGGATCAGGTAGACCTTCCGCTGTGCGGGCTCCATCCGCAATTCGAGTTGCTGCATGGGTGGTGCCCCCTCGGGTGGACGCTCGGCTGGGCGTCCGATTTTACCCCTCGATGACCCGCCAGAGCCGGAGCGCGTCCAGGAGGCCGTCGGTCAGTGGCAGGTCGGGCAGTTCCTCGGGGCGAGCCCACCGCACGTCGGCGGCGTCGTCGCCCGCGCGCGGTTCGCCCGCGATGACGGTCGCCGCGTAGTCGTGGACGTCGTAGGGCCCGATCACGACGGATCCGAGCAACCGGCCCACCGCGACGACCAGCCCCGTCTCCTCGGCGACCTCGCGGACGACGGCGTCGTCGTCGCTCTCGCCCGGTTCGACGCGTCCGCCGGGAATCGACCACAGCCCCTCGCCCGGCGGCCTGCCCCGTCGGATGAGGAGGAGCGCGCCGTCCCGCTGGATCACCGCCCCCACGCACCGCATACCCCCACGATAAGACTTTCCACGGGCCATATCCCCCCTTTCTTGACTTGTCGCCGTCGAACGGCGACGGTGGGTAATCATGAGTTCTGACCCTGCGCCTCGGTCCCGGGCGGTGTGCCCGCGGTGCGGAGGACCCGTGGCCGCGTCCCCGGACGGGGAGTGGGGCTGCTCGCTGCACGGGCCCGTGCTCCCGCTCGACCCGCCCTGCCCGCCGAGCACGGAGGGCCTCCAGGAGGCGCTGAGAGGCGCGCGGGTGCCGTTCTGGCTGCCCTGGCCCCTCCCGTCCGGCTGGCTCGTCACAGGCTTTCTGAGGGCCGGGGACGAGCGTTCCGGCGTGCGCGGGTCGGGCGTCGCGGTGTCCGGGCCCGGCCTCGCCGCGGGCCCCGCCGACATGCTGCTCGTCGCCGAGGAGGTCGGGGTGGGCCTGGGCGCCCACTACGCGGGCCTGCCCGGCCTCGACCCCGGCCCCGCGGCCGACGACGGCCCCCCGCACGCCAAGGTCACCGCCGACGGACGTCCGGTGCCGTTGTGGGCCGTGCCGGGGCCGTCCGACAGGGCCGTCTACGCGGGCGAGGCGATGGGCCGCTGGCTGTGGGCCGTGCTCTGGCCCGCCGACGCCGGAGTGATGCTCCTCGACCACCTCCAGCTCATCGACCTACGCGCGCCCGGCATGGACCTCGACCTCCCGTATGGGGCTCCGTGTCCCTGGCTGGCACCCTCAGGTGACGCCTGAGGCGGGTGTGCGGAACGCGCGCGAAGACGTCCGGGCCGGTGCGGGGAGACCGTGCGTTTCCGGGCGAAGGGGGGATAGGCTTCCCGGGTGACTGCGCGCATTGAACATGTGGTGACCAGCGGACCGGTGACCGTTGACGACGAGGTCCGCACCGTCGAGGCCAACACCTGGATCGTTGGCGACGAGGAGGCGGTGATCGTCATCGACCCGGCCAACGACGCCGAGGCCGTCCTCAAAGCCGTCGACGGGCGCGAGGTCATGGCCGTGGTGTGCACCCACGGCTGGGAGAACGTGCTGTCCACGGTCCTTGAGGTCTCCGCCGACGAGGAGCGCGGCGACGCGCCGATCATGCTGCACCGGGCCGACCGCCCCCAGTGGCGCGCCTACTTCCGCAAGCTCGCGCAGGAGACCGAGGACGACGACCTGCGCTCGCTGGAGCCGGACCAGTACCTGGAGGAGGGCGGCGCGTTCGAGATCGCCGACCTCCAGCTCGAGGTGCTGCACACCCCCGGCTTCACCCCCGGCAGCATCGCGCTGTACGGCGAGGGCGAGGGCGTGCTCTTCACGGGTAACACCCTGTGGCGGGGCCGTCCGGGCGCTTACGGCGACGACTACCCCGAGCTGCACACCCAGCTGAACTCCATCAGCGCCCAGTTCGGCCAGCTCCCGCGCGAGACCCGCGTGCTGCCCGGGCAGGGCCCGGAGACCACGGTGGGCGAGGAGTCCGACCGCTGGGAGTCCTGGTACGACCTGGCCAGGACCGAGGCCGAGTTCGACGAGTCCTGACGGGTGGAGCAGCTCGGCCTGGAGGGCATGCCCCGGCGGCTGTACCCCTGCACCCCGTCCCGGCTGAACACCTGGCTCGACTGCCCGCGGCGGTACCGGATGACGTATCTGGACCGTCCGCAGCCCGTCAAGGGGCCGCCCTGGGCGCACAACAGCATGGGCGCCGCGGTGCACAACGCCCTGGCGGGCTACTGGCGGCTGCCGGTGGCCGAGCGCACCCCCGAGGCGGCGGGCGCGCTACTGGCGCGTGGTTGGCTCACGGACGGCTTCCGTGACGCCGAGCAGGCCCGCCGGTGGCGCGACCGTGCGCGCGCGATGGTCGAGGAGTACGCGTCGGGGCTCGACCCCCACCAGGAGCCGGCGGGGGTCGAGCGGACGGTCGCGACCCGCACCGACGTGATCGCCGTGTCCGGCCGGATAGACAGGCTGGACGAGCGCGGCGGCGCCCTCGCCGTCGTCGATTACAAGACGGGCCGTCGCCCCCTCACGTCCGACGACGCGCGCGGCTCGCTGGCCCTCGCGCTGTACGCCGTGGCCGCCTCGCGGGTGCTGCGGCGGCCGTGCCGGACGGTCGAGCTGCACCACCTGCCTACGGGCACGGTCGCCGCGTGGGACCACACCGAGGAGTCTCTCGGCAGGCACCTGCGCCGCGCCGAGCGGGTGGCCACCGAGTGCGCGGACGCCGACGAGGCGTACAGGACGGCCATCCCCGCGCCGCGCAGGTCGCCGGAGGGCGGCGTCGAGCACGTCGGGCACGACGAGGTGTTCCCGCCCGCGCCGGGGCCGCTGTGCGCCTGGTGCGACTACTCCCGGCACTGCCCGGAGGGACGGGAGGTCGCGCCGCGCAAGGAGCCGTGGGCGGCCGTGGAGGACACGCCCGTCACGCCGGGGTGAGCTGCGGCCAGCGCCTCGGGTCGCGCAGGCCGATGAGCCCCTTGGACAGGTCGTAGCCTTCGGCCGCGAGGTTCTGCCGGGTGCGCTCCAGCATGTCGCGGGTCGGCTTCATGAACGCGTAGTCGTGGACGCTCTCGGGCAGCGAGTTCAGGGCGAGCCGGAAGGAGCGCAGGGCTGCCGTCACCATCGGCTGCGGCACCTCCGGCAGGGTTCCGTACATCTCCCGCGCCCACTTGGGCAGCGTGTAGTAGCAGAGCGCCCCGAAGGGGAAGTAGGCGGGCTTGCCGGGGGCGAGGAACTTCAGGTTCTCCGGGAGCTTCGGCCACACCAGGAACCTCGCCGTCTCCAGGGCCTCACGGGTGGCGCGTAGGGCGGGCCGCATGTCCTGGAAGTACTCCTCCATCTCCTTGACGCTGCCGGGCACGTCCTCGGCGTGCAGGCCGACGAACGTCGCGGTCTGGCGCTGCTCGTCCAGGTAGCGGTCGGCCATCGCGTCGGTGAGGGGCAGGCCCGCCCTACGCGCGACTTCGAGGTAGGAGTACACCTCCGCGCAGTGCACCCACAGCAGCAGTTCCGGCTGGTCCAGCCGCTCGACCTTGCCCGTGTCGTGGTTGTGGATGCGCAGGCTGCGGTGGATGCCTCGGACCCGCTTGGCGAGCGCGTCTATCTCCTCCCGACTCCCGAACGTCGCCACCCCCACAAAGTCGGCGGTGCGCTGGAGCCGCCCGAAGGGGTCCTCCTGGAAGTTGCTGTTCTGCCACACCCCCCACATCGCCATCGGATGCAGCGCCTGCAACATCAGGCTCCGCACCCCACCCACCCACATCGCCCTGTCGATGTGCACCCGCCACGTCACACTCTCCGGAGCCGCCACCGAAGCCGCCATCCCACACCTCCATGAGACAAAGTCCAGTAAGTGTATCCTTACCCCCCTTCCCAGCGACAGCCCCACCCCGAGTGCCGTGTCCCGCCTGAGTTGACGCAGTCACGGCTTTCCCGACGTATTCACCGTTCGTCCCGCCTCGCCTGACGCGTGATCGCTACCGTGTCGGTCTGTGGAGTCACGGTCGACGGGAGGTCCGCGGTGAGCGAGATCATGGTCAGCAAGACGCACATCGACGCCCTGCTCACGGCAGCGCTCAGGTGGAGTGATCCCGCGGACCCCTATGGCCCGCTCGGAGCGCTCTCGTTCTTTCGGGAAGACGGGGGATCGGTCTACCTGACAGCGGAGAACGCCCACGAGCTGGGCCGTGCGCTCCTGCTCTACCACTTCGACATGTGTGACTGGGACGAAGGCAGGGAGGAGGCCGAGGCGTACACGTTCGAGGCGCTGCCCGGGAAGCCCGACCCGGTCGTGATCTTGCGCGGGATCGAGTTCTACGAGTATCAGACCGCGCCGGAGGTGGTGGAGGAGTGGTCGGAGACCACCACCTACAAGTTCCTGACCGCGTTGCGATTCGCGGCGATCGGCCAGCTTCCCGACATCCGGCGGGTTCCCTGGGGGCTGGACGAGCGTGACGTCTTTCTGGAATGGGCGGCTCGGGCACGGCCGAACGGGTGAGTTCCGCATCCCAGAAGGTGAGGCGGGACGCGACACGCGCGAAGGCCCCGCGCCGTTGGGTGAGGGGCGGGGCCTGGGGGTGTGTTGGGTTAGCGGCGTTCGGCAGAGTTCCAGAAGTCGGTGAGGGCGTGGGCGGTGGTTTCGGGGGCCTCCCAGGCGGGGGAGTGGGCGGCGCCGGGGATGACGACGCGGACGGCGTCGAGGCGGTCGGCCATGGCGGCCTGGACTCGGGGGTCCCAGGCGTCGTCGTCCTCGCCGAACAGGACCATCAGGGGGAGGTCGGCGTCGTCGCAGACCTTGCAGAGGTCCTCGACCTTGTCGGGCGCCGACAGCAGCTCGCCCGCCATCTCGATGAGGCCGCGCGGGCAGGTGCGCACCGAGCGCTCGCGCAGGAACGCGATGACGGGCCCCGGACGGCCCGCGGCGATCGCGTCCGGGCCCAGCTTGATGTCCCAGATGTCGGACATGCTGAGCACGGCGAGCGCGTCCCGCAGCGCGGCGGCCCGCTCGGCCGACGGCCCCGAGATCGCGCCCGGACCCGACGACATGAGCGTGTAGGAGGCGACGGCCGTGGGCTCGGCCAGGACCGTCTCACGGGTCACGAGGCCGCCGAAGGAGTGCCCGACGAGGTGCACGGGCTCCGGGCCGAGTTCGGCCGCCACGGACCTGACGTCGGCGCCCAGGGCGGCCAGCCGGTAGGACTCGGGGTGGTCCGGGCTGCCCGGCGACTCGTACTGGCCGCGCAGGTCCATCGCGACGACCCTGCGGCCCGCCCGGGTCAGCGTCTGCAGAATGCCGAGGAAATCCTCTTTACTCCCGGTGTATCCCGGGACGAGCAGGGCGGGACACCGTTCGGGCTCACCCACCGGGAGCGCTTCGAGCACGGCGAACACGCCGCGCGCCGTGCGAAGCGTCGTACGGCGCACGACGGGGGGCAGGTCCAGAAACCGGGGCGTACTCACGGTGATTCAACCTACCAACCTGCCGGTGTCTTGGGCTGCCCCGCGCGGGACGGGCGTGCGGCGCCCGTCCGGGCGGAAGCCCCGCCGCCGCCCGGAGCGGGCGGCCTGCGGGAGCCGGGGAAGGGTCAGGAGTTCTCCGACACCTGGCCCTCGGCGGCGGTGCGGCGCGTGCGGGTCCTGCGGCGGCGGGGCCGCTTGGCCTCGCCGGACTCGGCGTGCGCCTCGGCGGCGACCTCGGCCTTGGCCTCGGGCGGCGCCGTGGGAGCCTCGCCGGACGCGGACCGCTCCACGCCCACACCCCTGCGGGTGCGCGTCCTGGTGCGGGTGCGCTCCCGGCGCGGGCGGGCGGGCCGTTCGGCGCGCTCGGCGTTGCCCCGCGGGGTGCGGTTGCGGCCGGTCTCGCCGATGTCCTCGAGGGCCTCGGCGTTCAGGCCCTCGCGCTCGCGCTGCTCCTTGGGCAGGGTCCCCTTGACGGTCCTGGGGATGTCCAGCGCCTCGTACAGGTGGTCGGACGTGGAGTACGTCTCCGCGGGGTCGGCGAACTCCAGGCCGAGCGCCTTGTTGATCAGCTTCCAGCGCTGCAGGTCGTTCCAGTCCACGAGGGTGACGGCGATGCCCTCGCGCCCCGCCCGGCCGGTGCGGCCGATCCGGTGCACGTAGGCCTTCTCGTCCTCGGGGCACTCGTAGTTGACCACGTGTGTCACGTCGTCGACGTCGAGGCCGCGGGCCGCGACGTCGGTGGCGATCAGCACGTCGATCTTGCCGTGCCGGAACGCGCGCAGGGCGCGTTCGCGCTGGCCCTGCCCGAGGTCGCCGTGGACGGCCGCGACGGCGAAGCCGCGCTCGGTCATGTCAGTGGCGACCCTGTCGCAGGTGCGCTTGGTCTGGCAGAACACCATGGTCAGGCCACGGCCGTCGGCCTGGAGGATGCGCGAGAGCATCTCCGGCTTGTCCATCTGGTGGGCCTGCCACACGTGCTGGATGACCTTGGGCTGTGCCTCGGACTCGGCGTGCGCCTCGGCCCGCACGTTGGTCGGCCGGGACATGTAGCGCCGCGACAGGCTGAGGATCTCGCCCGGCATCGTCGCGGAGAACAGCATGGTCTGGCGCCGCTCGGGCACCTTGGCGATGATCCGCTCGATGTCGGGCAGGAAGCCCAGGTCGAGCATGCGGTCCGCCTCGTCCAGCACCAGGACCGAGACCTGTGAGAGGTCGAGGTGGCGCTGCTTGACGAGGTCGAGCATCCGGCCCGGGGTGCCCACGACGACGTCGACGCCGTCCCGGAGCGCCTCGATCTGGGGCTCGTAAGCGCGTCCGCCGTAGACGGACAGGACCCGGCTGCCGAGCTTGCCGCCCGCCAGCGTCAGGTCGTCGTGCACCTGGATCGCCAGCTCGCGGGTCGGGACCACGACGAGGCCCTGCGGGGCCTTGCCGCCGTGGGTGATCCGCTGGAGCAGCGGGATGCCGAAGGCGAGGGTCTTGCCGGTGCCCGTACGGGCCTGGCCGATGATGTCCTGTCCGCCGAGCCCGATGGGCAGCGCCAGGGACTGGATGGGGAAGGGCGTGGTGATGCCCTCGGTCGCGAGGGCGTCGGCTATCTCGGGGATGACCCCGAGTTCGGTGAAGGTAGTCAGGGCTTTCAGCCTCCGTAGTAGGACGGCGGTCAATCACCCCGGAAGCACCGTCGATGCGCGGCGCTGCAAAGGCCATGGTTTCCGGCCGCGCGCACGCGCGGGAGGGACCAGCCGTCAGTCTTCGTTTTGTGCGACCGCGTACGCGGGGTGGCGCCGGATTCGCCGGAGCAGGCGTCCGAGGAGGACGTCGGCCATCGGCGGCGACGGGGCGCGCGGTCACACTCCGCAACACAGTGTACCTCTTGCCCCGTGCTCCCCGCCATAGCAGAAAATCACCCCGCCGCGACGGAGATTCCGCTCTCAACTGGTCACTTAACGCTAAGGCAGGCCGTTGATGATCATCTCGGCCAGGAGGGCAAAGCTCTCATCGCTCTTTTCGGGAAGGCCGAAACCGCCCGAGGTCTCCAGGACCCCGAACCCGTGGACGGCGGCGCGCAGGCACCGCGTCGCGTGCACCGCGTCCGAGCCCTCCAGGCCGCGCGACCGGAGGGCGGCGTAGAAGACGCCCACCAGGCGCTCCGCGGCTTCGGCGAGGCCGGGTCCCGGCTGCTGGGCCATGGCGGCGTACCGGTGCGGGTGCTCGCGGATGTAGTCCCGGTAGGCGTGCAGGAGGGCGCGCACGCCGTCGTCGCCGGAGCGGCCCAGGAGGGCCGCCTCGCCGCGCGCCGCCAGCTCGCCCATCACGCGGACGGAGATCAGGACCTTCAGTTCGGCGAGGTTGCGCACGTGCTTGTAGAGGGACGGGGTGGCCACCCCCGCACGTCCGGCGACGGCGGCGAGGGTGAGCGCCTCAGGGCCCTGCTCGTCCAGGAGGCCGAGGGCGACGTCGACGACGGCCTCGGCCGACAGGCCCGCCCTAGGCATCGGCGCGGCGCTTCAGGAGGCGCAGGATCGCGGCGGTGGTCTCCTGCGGGTGCTGGGCGTGCGGGTAGTGCCCCGAGCCCTCGATCACGACGGCCTCGCCCTGCGGGAGGAGGGCGGCGAGGTCGGCGGCCTCGGCGCGCGGGTCGGGGAAGTCGGGGTCCAGGGCGCCCATGACGACGAGCGCGGGGACGGGCACCTTCGACAGGGCCGCGCCGGACTCGGCGGGCGAGGACAGCATCATCTGCGCGAAGGCGTGCATCCGTCCCTTCTCGCCCATCTTCGCGGTGAGCGCCGCGATCTCGGCGGCGTGGTCGGCCTGGCGGGCGCCGGGGTAGGCGTGGTCGAGGTAGCGGCGCCAGATCCGGGTGCTGCGCAGGAGCGTCGCGCCGAAGATCAGCGCGATGCCCTTGGTGAAGCGCCAGCCGATGTCGCGCAGCCTGATCACCGGTGCCCGGGTGCCGGGCCCGATCTGGACGATCGCCGCGACCTCCGCCGGCGCGGCGACGGCCGCCAGGGCCGCCGAGCCCGCCGCGAAGGAGTGCCCGACGAGCACGGCGGGGCCGCCGCCCAGGTGGCGGACCAGGGCGAGGAGGTCGGCCGCGGTGTCGGCGCGGGTGTGGGAGGCGAAGCCGGTGTCGGACTCGCCGTGGCCGCGCAGGTCCGCCGCGGCGACGCGGTGTCCGGCCGCCACCAGCGGGGGGATCATGTGCCGGAACGCCTGCCGCCGGTCTCCGATGCCGTGGCAGAGCACCACAAGGGGGCCCTCGCCGGTGACCTCGTAGGAGATCCGTCCGCCTTCGACGCTGAGGTACTCGGTCATGTCCGCCTCCCTGGCTAAGTCCATTAGCTATAAAGCTAACCGCATTAGCTAGGAGGGTCAACCCCCGACCTACGCACACAGCTCCAGGAGGGTCAACCGCCCATCTCGGCACACAGGTATCGGATTTTCTGGACAATGGACCCCGGCAAGATCCCTACACCCCCCATCCGAGGACGACCATGAGCTGGCAGGTGCCCGGTTACGACGAGATCCGCGAGCTGGGCAGCGGGGCCCACGGGCGCGTCGTGCTCGCGGTGGACAAGATGACGGGGGCGACACGGGCGGTCAAGTACGTCACCCGCAGGCCCGACCTGCTGAAGGCCGAGGCCGAGACCCTCGCGGCCGTCGACGACCCGCACGTCGCGAGGGTCCACCAGGTCCTCGACGGCCCAGGTGACGCCGCCGCCGTCGTCATGGACGCGGTCGAAGGCCACAGCCTCAGGGAGGTGCTCGACGAGCACGGGGCGCTGGAGCCCGCGGCGGCGCTCCTCGTCCTGAAGGGCTCCCTGCTCGGCCTGGGCGCGGCGCACGCGGCGGGGATCGTGCACCGCGACTACAAGCCCGCCAACGTCGTGGTGCAGCCGGACGGCGTCAGCAAACTCGTCGATTTCGGCATCGCCGTCCCGGACGGGGAGACGGGCCGCGCAGGCACGCCGTCCTACATGGCGCCGGAGCAGTGGACCGGAGGCCCGGCCTCACCCGCCACCGACGTGTACGCCGCCACCTGCGTGTTCTTCGAGTGCGTGACGGGCCTGAAACCCTTCGAGGCCGACTCCCTCGCGGACCTCCAGCAGCAGCACCAGAGCACCGCGCCTCCCGTCGAGCGGATGCCGCAGTACCTACGCGAGCTGACCTTGCGCGGCCTCGCGAAGTTCCCCGCCCAGCGCCCGGCCGACGCCCCCGCCTTCATCAGGCAGTTGGAGAAGGTCGCCCGCAAGGCGTACGGACGGCACTGGGAGCGGCGCGGCGTAGCCGCGCTCACGGCCGCGACGGCGGGCCTGGGCGGCGGCCTCCTGCTCGGCGCGGGCGGCGCGACGACGGGCACCGGCACCGCGACGACGTTCGCCAGCCAGATCGGCAGCCGCGGCCTGCTCGGCAAGATCGGCGTCATGCCCGCGGTGATCGTGACGACGGCCGCCGTCATCGCCGCGATCACGGGCGTCGCCGTCTACTCCGCCTCCGGGGACGAACCAAGGCCGCAGGCCGTCTACACCCCGCCCCCGGCGCCCGCGCCCGTCCGGGTCCGGCTCGTCCAGGAGGACACCACGACCGAGCGGGTCACCATCGCCACCGTGACGGGGATCGCCGACCCGATCGTGGCCCAGCGGGTCAACGCGACGCTCAGGGACCCGGTGGACGCGCACCTGGCCGAGGCGCGGCGGCAGCGGACGGGCGAGGACGTCCTGAAGCTCGACGCCAGGGTCGGCCTCCAGTCCAAGGACCTTCTTTCGGTCGCCTACGAGTACTCGATCGACCCGGCCGACCCGGTGAACGGCAACTGGGTGAAGAACTTCTGGACCCGGTTCTCGGTCACCGTCGACCTGCGCAGCGGCGCCCTCCTGGACGCCGCCGACATGTTCCCCGCGTCGTCGCTGCCCGCGCTCGCCGAGCGGCTCACCCGGGCCGCCGACGACCAGGCCGCCTCCTGCCTCGTTGAGGCGCCGCTGCGGCTGGAGCCGGATTCGGTGACGCGGGTGCTGCGACCGGTGCTGCTGAAGACCGGGCTGCGCGCCGACCTGTACCTCGGCACGGAGGAACACTCCCAGGCGTGCCGGATCATCTCCGTCAGGGTGTCCTACAAGGCCGTCGAAAGCCTCATGACGCCCTGGGTGCTGCGCTCGGCCCGGTTCCGCTGAGGTCCGCCCGCGCGGGCCTCAGCGGGACGCTCGGCGGGCTCAGGCGGGCTCGCCGCTGCGCGGGAAGCCGGAGATGCCGCGCCACGCCAGCCGGGCGATGACGTTCTCGGCGGTCTCCTTGGGGATCGACTTGTTCTGCGAGAGCCAGTACCTGGCGCTCACCTCGGCCATGCCGACCAGGCCGATGCCCAGCAGGTACGCCTCGTCGACCGACGCCTTGGTGTCCTCCTGGATGACCTTCGCGATCATCTCGGCGCACTTGTGGTTGGCGCGCTCTACACGCGCGCGCACCTGGGCGACGTTGCGCAGGTCGGACTCGAAGACGAGGCGGTACGCCTCGCCGTCGCCCGCGACGAAGTCGTAGAACGCCTGCATGCTCGCCTGGACGCGCATCTTGTTGTCGGTGGTGGAGGCCAGCGCGTCGCGCACCGTCGTGACCAGGGCCTCGGCGTGCTCGTCGAGCAGCGCCAGGTAGAGCTCGAGCTTGCCGGGGAAGTGCTGGTAGAGCACCGGCTTGCTCACTCCGGCACGCTCCGCGATCTCGTCCATCGCCGCTGCGTGGTAGCCCTGCGCCACGAAGACCTCTTGCGCGGCGCCGAGCAGCTGCCGCCTGCGGGCCATCCGCGGCAGCCGGGTGCCCCGGGGTCGGGCGTCCGGAGTTGCGGTCACGACCATGCTCCTCTTGGTACTGGAACAAACTTGAGCGGCCTTGGTGTGCCGCTGCCCAATCCCATCATCCTACGCGCCGGTAACCTTGTGGGTCACCTATCTGCAATGCTCGCGATGGCCTCCTGTGTCCCACCGGCACCCCGTCAAGGCGTGCGTCAGGACGACGGGAGAGGGCGGCGCGGCTCATCCGGCGGGATATTCGTCCTCGTCGATCTCCACTTCGATGCGCTGTTCCTGCGCGTCGGCGGGGTCGGCCTCCAGGGGGACGGGGCCCTCCTGCTCCTGCTCTTCCTCCTGCAGCTCCGCCGCCTCGTCCTCAGGCGTCGCGTCGAAGATCCGAGGGTCCGGCATCTGTGCCTCCCGTGCGTCGCGTGGTCATCGGGCGAGCTCCCGGAGCGAGGGCTCTATGGCTTCACCGTACGTCGGAACCGCGCGGACCACGTCGGCGAGGGCGGCCACCGGCAGCTCCGCCCTGATCGCCAGGGCGATCTCGGCCATCCAGTCGGGGGCGCCCGGCCCGACGGCGGCGGCGCCCGCGAGCACCCCGCGCCTGGCGTCGGCGTACAGCTCGACCCGGCCGACGACGCCGGGCGACAGCGCGGCCCGCACCGTCGCCGACAGGTCGCGGCCCGCGGTCGTCAGCGCCTCCGACGGCGCCGCGCCGGCCGCCCACACCGGCGGGCTCGTCTGGACGGTCCTGGGCAGCGCCCGGTAGTCGGCGGTGCGGTCCAGGCCGAGCAGGTTGTCCAGGACGACCCGGGACTGCTCCAGGGAGGCGTGGCGGTGCCCGGTGACGCTCCCGGCCGCCCAGACGCCGTCCAGGACCCGGCAGCGCACGTCGGCCTCCAGGGTGGTCACCCCGAGGTGTTCGAGGCCGAGGCCGGACGTCCGGGGGCGGCGCCCGGCCGCGAGGAGGAGGCGGTCGGCGATGAGATCGGTGCCGTCCGACAGGAGGAGCCGCACCCCGAGGTCGGTCAGGTCGGCCTGCGCCGGGCGGACGTCGGTGAGCACCCGCACCCCGGTGCGTCGGAGGATCTCGGCCAGGAGTTCGCCGGTGAAGGGCGCCTCGCGCGGCAGGAGGCGGGGCTCGTCCGTGACGAGCGTGACGTGGCTGCCGTAGGTGGCGTAGATCTGAGCCAGCTCACACCCTTCCGGGTCGTCCCCGAGGACCACGAGACGGCGCGGGACGCCCGCCTGGGCGAGCGCCTCGCCCGTCGTCCACGTGGGGACGTCGAGGAGGCCGGGCACGACGGGGAGCAGCGGTTCGCTCCCGGTGGCCACCACGAGGTCGCGGCAGCCGTGCGCGGCGGCGTCCTCGGGGCCGAAGACCCGGACCACGCCGGGGCCCGCGACCTGGCCGATGCCGTCCAGGACGGTCACCCCGGCGGGCATCCGGGGCGGGTGCCCGGCGAGGTCCCGCAGCGCCACCGCGCGCGACCACGGGTCGCCCCGCTCGGCCGCCTGCTGGAGCGCGGCGCCGCGCTCCCGGATGCGGTCGCCGCCGACCGCCCGGCACTCCACGAGCCCGACCGCCCGGCCCGCCTCGGCGAGTCCCGCCGCGATGCGGGAGCCCGAGGTGCCGCCGCCGAGCACGATCACGTCGAAGTCCATGCGGGTAATGGTGGCGGAGCGTGACAGGCCGTGTGCGGGTTTTCCGTAACAGTGGGTGTGTTCTAGGGGTCGAGGAGCGGGGCGAGGAGATCGCCCATGTCATCCACCCTGCGCAGGACGTCTTCGGCGGTGTAGCGGACGTGCTCTCCCGTCTCGACCTCCGCCCAGGTGAGGGGGGCGGAGACGTAAGGCTCGGGCGCGGCCCGCAGGGAGTAGGGCGCGACGGTCGTCTTCGACATGCTGTTCTGCGACCAGTCGACGAAGACCTTCGCCTTGCGCAGGCTCCGGTCCATCCTGCTGACGACGAGCCCGGGGTGCGCCTCGGCGAGGCGTTCCGCGGCCCGTTTGGCGTAGGCGCTGGTGTCCTCGACGGCGCCCTCCTTGACGGGGACGTAGAGGTGGAGGCCCTTCTTGCCGCTGTTCTTGGGGTAGGCGTCCAGGCCGTCCTCTGCGATGACGTCGCGCAGCAGGAGGGCGACCTCGCAGGCTTCGGTGAAGGTGGCGGGCTCTCCCGGGTCCAGGTCGAAGACGACGAGATCGGGCCCGTGGCCTATCCGCCACTGGGGGACGTGCAGTTCCAGGGCGGCAAGGTTGGCGCACCACACGAGCGTCGCAAGGTCGTCGATCACTACGAAGTCGACGCTTTCGGCGCGTCCGCCGGGCGTGAGGACGTTCTCCGTGCGCACCCACTCCGGGGTGCCCCTGGGCGCGTTCTTCTCGAAGAAGCGAAGGCCGTCCACCCCCTCGGGGAAGCGGAGGCGGGTCGCGCACCTGTCGCGCAGGTGCGGGAGGAGGACGGGCGAGATCCTCGTGTAGTAGTCGATCACCTCGCCCTTGGTGAAGTGCGGGTAGAGCGGCTTGTCGAGGTTGGACAGGCTCAGTTGCCTACCCTCGATCGTGACGGGGACCCTACTCAAGGACGACCTCCTCGGGGTTCTTGTCCGAGCGCAGACCTCGCCACGAAGGGTGCCGCAGCCTGCCGTCCCCGGTCCACTCGCCGAAGGCGACCTCGCCGACGATCAGCGGCTCCACCCAGTGCGCCTCCAGGGTGACGGCCCGGGGGATCTCCCCCTGACAGGGCGTCTTGGAGCGCTCCAGGGGTTTCAGGAGAAGGGCGAGGTCGTCGAGGAAGGCGTCGGTGAAGCCGGTGCCCACGTGGCCCACGTAGCGCAGCTCCCCGTCGATGTGGACGCCGCAGAGCAGCGACCCCACGGCGCCGTGCCTGCGGCCCTGGCCCGGCCGCCACCCGACGATGACGACCTCCTGGGTCCGCACGTTCTTGACCTTGCGCCACGCGGTGCTCCGGCGGCCCGGCGTGTACCGGGAGTCCAGCCGCTTGGCGACGAGGCCCTCCAGGTTCTCCTCGGCCGTGTAGGCGAGCAGCTCGGCCACCTGGTCGCGGTCCTCGGCCGGCAGGTGCGGGGGCACCTCGACGGGCCCGGCGGCCAGCTCCAGCCCCTCCAGGGCCTTCCTGCGCTCGACGTACGGCAGGTCGAGGAGCGACGTCTCGTCGAGCCGGAGGAGGTCGAACACGACGTATCTGATGGGCACCGCGCGCAGCAGCGCCTGCGTGGGGGCGCGCACGTGCATGCGGCGCTGGAGCTTGGCGAAGGACGGCTTGCCGTCGTCGAAGGCGACGATCTCGCCGTCGAGGATCGCCTCGTGCCCGAGCAGGAGGTCGGCGAGCACGCCGAGCTCGGGGTAGGTCGCGGTGATGGGGGTGCCGCGCCGTCCGTACACCAGGACCCTGCCGGGGGTGACGTGCGCCAACGCGCGGACGCCGTCCCACTTGAGTTCCAGGGCCCAGTGGTCGAGGTCGTCCGGCAGTTCTCCGGGGGTGGCGAGCATGGGCTCCAGGACGTCCACGGGATGTTCGTACCCAAACGTCCGAATCGAACGCCTTGCTCTGGGTAGGTGCCCGGTTATGCGGAGTATCTGGAAGGGTGCTATCTCGTTCGGGCTGGTCACCATCCCGGTGAAGCTCTACGCGGCCACCGAGCAGCGCGACGTGAGCTTCCACCAGGTGCACCGCGAGGACGGCGGCCGGATCAAGTACAAGAGGGTCTGCCAGATCGACGGCGAAGAGGTCGCCTACGCGGACATCGCCAAAGGCTTCGACCTGCCTTCGGGGGAGATGGTGGTCCTCACCGATGAGGACTTCGCGGAGCTTCCGCTGACGACGTCGCGCCGCATCGACGTCCTCCAGTTCACGCCCCTGGACCAGGTGGATCCGATCTACTTCAACAAGAGCTACTACCTGGAGCCCGACGGCCTCGGGGCCAAGCCTTACGTCCTGCTGAGGGACGCGTTGGAGGAGTCGGGCCAGGTCGCCGTCGTGAAGGTGGCGCTGCGCTCACGGGAGGCGCTGGCCACCCTGCGCGTCCGGGACGGCGTGTTCGTCCTGGAGACGATGCTCTGGCCGGACGAGGTGCGCGCCGCCGACTTCCCGTTCCAGCACGAGGACGTCGAGGTACGTCCGCAGGAGCTGAAGATGGCCTCCTCGCTGATCGACTCGATGCAGGCGGACTTCGACCCTTCGGAGTACAAGGACGCCTACCGGGAGGCGTTGCAGGCGATGATCGAGGCCAAGGCGGAAGGGCGCGAGGTCGTCCAGCCGGAGGAGCCCGCCGAGCAGGCCGCGGCGACCGATCTGCTGGCCGCCCTACGGGCCAGTGTCGAGGCCGCCAAGAAGAGCCGTACCAAGACGGCCGCGGGCGCCGCCACCACGACGGCCAAGAAGACGACGACGGCCAAGAAGCCCGCCACGCGCAAGCCGCCCCGTCGCAAGAGCGCCTGACGTCACTACCCGTCAGGCGGGTCCGCGAAGGGGTCGGGGCACAGGCCGAGCCGCGCGGCGATCTCCACCACGCCGAGCTCGAAGAACGGCTCGATGTCGGTGAGCGCGAAGTCGAGGTGCCCGAAGACCTCAAGGCTGACCGCGCCGTGCAGGCGCACCCAGCACTGCAGGAAGACGAGGAGGCAGCCCAACGGGAGGTCTGCCTGGATGCGCTCCCGGTAGTCGGCGAGCTGGTCGCGCACCTCGGCCGGGATCTGGTCGTCGGCGGGCACGGGGAAGGGGTGCTTCTCCCACAGGTCGCGGAAGAGGTTGAGGAACGTCATGCCGAAGCGGCGTCCGCACTCGGCCGCGAAGTCCACCTGCTCGGCCTGCCCTACGCCGGGCACGGGCGTGGCGAACAGCAGCGCGTACTCCTTGGCGTGCGCGTGGGCCCAGCCGCGGAAGGCACGGCACGCCGCGTCGAACTTGGCGTACATGTTGTGGTCGGGCACCTCGGCGAGCGCGTCGACGAGCCCGTCGGTGAGGTCGTTGAAGAGCGCGCCCACGACGTGCCTGAGGAGGTCGCCGTGGCTGGGGAAGTAGCGGTAGAGCGCGGGGGCCGTCATGCCCATCTCGCGGGCGATGGCGCGCAGCGAGACGGCGTCGGGGCCGTCCTTGACGAGCAGGCGCCGCGCGGTCTCGGTGATCTCCATGATCGTGGCGGCCCTGACCCGCTCCCGCCTGCCGAGATTCATCCGTTCTGCTCCCTGTGACCTGTATCGCACTTGACCGTACCGCAGTGGGGATGCGATGTTAACACCGTATACGCAGTAAACGCTGTTAGCGAAAGTGACTATTAGTCACACTATGAGGGGATCCGCTGGATGTTCGAGACCTGGGGGCGGCTCGTCTACCGACGACGCAAGCCCATCCTCTGGCTCTCCTTGGCCGCCGTGGTGTTCTTCGGCGTCTGGGGGACCGGGGTGTTCGGCGCGCTGACCACGGCGGGCGGGTTCGACACCCCCGGCAGCGAGAGTTACAAGGCGGCCGAGATCCTCGACGAGGAGTTCGGCCGCGGCGAGCCCGACGTGATCGTGCTCTACCGGGGCGCAGCCGACGACGTCGCCACCGAAGCCGCCGTGACGCTCTCCCTCGACGCCCTGCCCAAGGACAAGGTGGCTGACGTGGCCACCTATTGGAGCACCGGATCGCCGCAGTTCCGCAGCGAAGACGGGAAGTCCACCTACGCCGTCCTGACGCTCACCGGGGAGACACCACAGGAGCGGACCGACCAGTTCCTGGCGATAGAGCCCGCCCTGCGCGACGCCGGGGCCGTGGACGTCAAACTCGGCGGACAGGTCGTCGTGGAGGACTCCATCAACACGCAGGTGTCCGAGGACATCGCGGTGGCCGACGCCATCTCCCTGCCCGTGTTGCTCATCCTCCTCCTCGTCATCTTCGGCGGACTCGTGGCGGCGTCCCTGCCCCTCGTCATCGGTGGCATCGCCATCCTGGGGTCCTTCACCGCCCTGCACGTGCTCACGTACGTCACCGAGGTATCGGTCTTCTCCGTCTCCATCACCACGTTCCTCGGCCTCGGCCTCGCCATCGACTACGGCCTCTTTATGGTCTGGCGCTTCCGCGAGGAACTCACCCGCGCCGACGGCGACGCGGAGACCGCGACCGTCAGGACCATGAACACCGCGGGCCGCACCGTCCTCGTCTCCGGCGTCACCGTCGCGGTGTCCCTCGCCGGACTCCTGGTGTTCGAGCAGAACTTCCTGCGCTCGATGGGCATGGGCGGCATCGCCACCGTCCTCGTCGCGATGGCCGCCGCCGTGGTCGTGCTGCCCGCCCTCATGGCCGTCCTCGGCCCGCGCGTGCACAACCGGCGTACCCGCAAGCGCGGCCCGGCCACAGGCGAGCCCGGCCGCCGCTGGCTCGCCGTCGGCAACGCCGTCATGAGGCGGCCGATCGTGGTCACCGTCTCGATCGTCGCGGTGCTGCTCGTCCTCGGCGCGCCGTTCCTGCGGATCACCTGGGGCGGCGTGGACACCCGCGTGCTGCCCGAGGGCACCGAGGCGCGCGTCGTCACCGAGGCGCTCCAGTCGGACTTCGCCGCCCCGAACGCCGTCAACCCCGTCGAGGTGGTCGTGCGCGGCGCGGGAGGCGAGGCACAGGCTTACCTCGCCCGGCTCAAGGACGTGCCCGGCGTGACCGGAGGCGAGATCGCGCGGACGTCCGGGGACATCACCCACATCCAGCTCACCTACGCCGGAGAGGCTTACGGCGACGAGGCGCGCGCCATCGTCGACCGTGTACGCGACGTGCCCTCACCGGGGACGACCTACGTCGGCGGCGCGGCAGCCATCCTCGAGGACCAGCTGGCGAGCCTCGGAGACCGGCTGCCCCTCCTCGTCGGCATCGTCGGCGTCGCGACGTTCATCCTCTTGTTCCTCGCCTTCGGTTCGGTCGTCCTGCCGCTCAAGGCGATCCTCATGAACCTGTTGTCGCTGACCGCGACGTTCGGCGCGATCGTGCTGATCTTCCAGGACGGCAACCTGTCGGGCTTCCTCGACTTCACCGTCACCGGGGACGTCGCGCCCGCGATGCCGATTCTTATGCTCGCGCTGCTGTTCGGCATCTCGATGGACTACGAGGTGTTCCTCCTGTCGCGCATCCGCGAGCAGTACGACATCACCGGGGACAACACGCTCGCCGTCGCGACCGGCCTCCAGCGCACCGGCTCGATCATCACCAGCGCGGCGCTGCTGTTCCTCATCGTGGTGGGCGCGTTCGCCACGTCCGGCATCACGTTCATGAAGCTGACCGGTGTCGGCATGGTCATCGCGATCATCGTGGACGCGACCATCATCAGGGCGCTGCTCGTCCCGGCCACCATGCGCCTGCTGGGCGAGGCCAACTGGTGGGTCCCCAAGCCCCTCGCCGGGATCTACCGCAAGTACGGCATCCGCGAGGAGGACGAACCCAAGGCCGAACGCGAACCCGCCCCCGTCTGACCCTCCAAGGCAGCGCCCCCCGGGAGCCACCTCGCCTTACAGCCCGAGCACAGCCCGGGGGCGGGCGCTCCCGACGAAGTCGGGAGTTGCCAAGCGCCCGCCTCCGGGCCAATCGAGCACAGCCCGGGGGCGCTCCCCGACGAAGTCGGGCCCGTAAGAGCGCCCTCGGGCTTATCGAACACAGTCCGGACGTGTCGACCGCCCTACGGCGCGTCCGGGCCCGTGGTCGTTGTCGGGCCCTGTGGGGGGACGGCGACGAGGGGGCCTGCGGCGTCCGAGGCGGCGGTCGTCGCGCGGAAGGCGTCGGCGACCCTCGCGACCAGGTGCTGGGCCGTCGTGATGCCGTAGCCGTGCGACGGGTTGTGCCTGGTCATCACCGCGACGAGCAGGTCGTGCCCGTGGCCCTCGATCCTGCCGACGCTGTTGACGGCCCAGCGTTCGCCGTCGCGGGCGTGCGTCATCCAGCCGTTCTTCACGTACAGCGCGTCGCCGTCCAGGGCGCCCGCCTCCAGGCCCCAGCGCTGGTCCTCCTGCACTGCTCCCATCTGCGCGAGGAGGAACGCCCGGTTCCGCTCGTTCAGGGGTCCGGTGAACAGGCGCTGGAGAAGCCGTACCCGGTCGGCGGGCGTTGTTGTGGTGAGGC
Organism: Actinocorallia sp. API 0066; assembly: GCF_020991275.1. Taxonomy (GTDB): domain Bacteria; phylum Actinomycetota; class Actinomycetes; order Streptosporangiales; family Streptosporangiaceae; genus Actinocorallia. The sequence continues at coordinate 545,380 of NZ_JAJLQY010000001.1, forward strand.
TCCAGCACAGGAGGTCGAGGCACGACGCGTCGATCGCGGTGGTGCTCCGCAGGCCGAACGAGCGGCGGTTCGCCGTGTTGACCCCGGTCGCGCTGCCCGCCCGGACGAAGCTCCGGTCGGCGGCCTCGTTGTCGGAGTCGCGGATCATGATCTTCACGTCGTCCCGCTCGGCCGCCGAAAGGCCCTGGCCCGCCTTCTGGCGGCGCAGCAGGAGCGTCATGGCGATGTCCAGCTTGGCGACGCTCGCGGTGACGAACTCCTCGTTCGCCCGGAACGCGTAGCGGGCGCCCGTCACCCGGTCCACCGCCATGATCCCGGCGGCGCTCACCCGGCCGGCGAGGTACTTGCTGAGCGCGCGGTCGAGCGCCGCCTTGTCGAGCCTCGCGGGCGGCGGTGCCGTCGCGGTGGGGGCGGGGGCGGGCGCCGCGACGTCCGGCGGCACCGGTTTGGAACGGTCCGGGCGGTCGGCGGCGCAGACCGCGAGGAGCGCGACGGAGAGGACGGCGGCGGCCGCGCGCCGGAGTGTGCTCATGTTCGCGTCCTCACCGGGATCCTGCCGACGGCGGCCGCTACGCCTCGCCGGGGAGTGGTCCGTGCCAGCGCGCGCGCCGCAGGTCAACCCTGTCGTCGCCGCGCAGCGGAGTGCCCTCGCGAGCGTACGCGGCGCGGGCGCGTGCCTCGTGTCCCGGCAGCATCCTGCCGTCCGCGCGGATCACCCGCCACCACGGCGCGGCGCCGCCCTCGGTGGCCATCACCCTGCCGACCTGGCGCGGCCCGCCGACGCCCAGGTACTCGGCGATGTCGCCGTAGGTCATGACCCGGCCGGGCGGGATGCGCTCGACCACGGAGAGGACAAGATCGGCGTAGTCGGAGTGCCCGGCATGGCCGCCGTTTCCGTCGTCTCCAGCGTCGTGCTCGCGCATGTCCGCATCCTGCCACGCGGCACCGCGTCCGCGCCGCCCGTGCCGTCCGCCCGGCCCCGGCTCCGGCTCCGGCTCCGGTTTCGGCTCCGCACTGTCCCGCGCGGCAAGCCGTTTCCGTGTGGCAAGCTGATGCCGTGCGGAAAGTACTTGACGACTTGGAAAGTGAGATGTAGTTTCCGCAGTGGAAAGTGAATGTGGCTCCGGCCGGAGCCCCGGCGGGTGGGTTCCCGCCGGGCCCGGCGTCCCCCTGTGGAGGTGCGTGTGATGAGCGAGTTGTCGCCGGACGAGGCGTTGGCGCAGATCGGGCGGACGCAGCAGCGCGCCTACGCGCGGCAGCAGTTGCCGCTGTGGTACCCGGCGGGCTTCGCCGCGCTGATGACGGTCACCCAGATCGGCCTCGACGCCGAGATCGGCGTGTTGTTCTTCCTGGCGGGACTCGGCGGCATCGCCGGGATGGGCGCGATGATGGCGGCGCTCGGCGCCTGGGCGCGGGTGCGCTGGGCGAAGCAGACCTGGACGCGGTCCGCCCTGGCCGCCTACGCCGGGTGGGCGCTCGTCGCCGTCGTGCTGGCGTTCGGCACCCACAACCTCGTGTTCGACGGGTTCGAGGCGCCCTGGCGCAAGCTCGCCGCGGGCGGCGTCGTCGTGGTGTACTTCCTACTCACCACCCGTCCGGCCGAGGCGCTGATCCTGCGGCTGAGCAGGGGGAAGGTGGTCGCGTGAGCACGCTCGACCCGGTGATCCACGCGCCGGTCCGGCTTCAGGTCATGTCGCTGCTGGCCGCCGCCACCGAGGCGGAGTTCTCCTTCGTCCGCGACTCGGTCGAGGTGAGCGACTCGGTGCTGTCCAAGCACTCGGCCGCGCTGGAGAGCGCGGGCTACGTGCACATCCGCAAGGGCCACGTCGGCAAGCGCTCCCGCACCTGGCTGTCCCTCACCCCCGAGGGCCGCGCCGCCTTCCGCGCCTACGTGGAAACGCTCCAGCGCATCGTCGGCCACCCCCTCACCGAGGCCGCGGGCCCCGGCGACGCCGCCGTCCCTTGAAGAGCACGGGTCGGCTGGCCGTGGCGGGCGGGGCGGGTGGGGTTTGGTCTGCGGGTGGGGGTTCGGGGAAGGCGAAGGCCCCGCGGAAGGGGTTCCGCGGGGCCCGGGTGGCCGGTGGGGCCGGGTGGTGTTACGGCGCCAGTGGCGTCAGTAGGACGGGAGGCTCGGGTCGATCTGGCGGACCCAGGCCAGTACGCCGCCGCCCACGTGCACGGCGTCGGCGAACCCGGCGTTCTTCACCACGGCGAGGGCCTCGGCCGAGCGCACGCCCGACTTGCAGTGCAGCACGATCCGGCGGTCCTGCGGCAGCAGCTCCAGGGCGTTGCCGTTGAGGAACTCGCCCTTGGGGATCAGCGTGGCGCCCGGGATGCTGACGATCTCGTACTCGTTGGGCTCGCGCACGTCCACCAGGAAGATCTTCTCGTCGGCGTCCTGCCACGCCTTGAGCTCGTGGACGGTGATGGTGGAGTCCTGGGCGGCGTCGGCGGCCTCCACCGAGACGGCGCCGCAGAACGCCTCGTAGTCCGGCAGCAGCTCGGTGATGGTCGGGTTCTCGCCGCACAGCGCGCACTCGGGGTCCCTGCGGACCTTGACCGAGCGGTACGTCATCTCCAGTGCGTCGTAGATCATCAGTCGGCCGACCAGCGGCTCGCCGATGCCCGCGAGCAGCTTGATGGCCTCGTTCACCTGGATCGAGCCGATCGAGGCGCACAGCACGCCGAGCACGCCGCCCTCGGCGCACGAGGGCACCATGCCGGGCGGCGGGGGCTCGGGGTAGAGGCAGCGGTAGCAGGGGCCGTGCTCGGCCCAGAACACGCTGGCCTGGCCGTCGAACCGGTAGATGGAGCCCCAGACGTACGGCTTGCCCAGCAGCACCGCCGCGTCGTTCACCATGTACCGGGTCGCGAAGTTGTCGGTCCCGTCGACGATGAGGTCGTACCGGCCGAAGATGTCGAGGATGTTGTCGCGGTCGAGCGCGGTGTTGTGCACCTGCAGCTCGATCAGCGGGTTGATCTCGCGCACCGTGGCGGCGGCGGACTCGGCCTTCGGCAGGCCGAGGGTGGCCTGGCGGTGGATGATCTGACGCTGGAGGTTGGACTCGTCCACCACGTCGAAGTCGATGATGCCGAGCGTGCCTACGCCCGCGGCGGCGAGGTACATCAGCGCGGGCGAGCCGAGGCCGCCGGCGCCGACCACGAGCACCTTGGCGTTCTTCAGGCGCTTCTGCCCGGTCATCCCCACATCGGGGATGATGAGGTGCCGCGAGTAGCGGTTCACCTCGTCACGGGTCAGGTCGGCCGCGGGCTCGACCAGCGGTGGCAGGGACACGTTTCACTCCAATGCCGGGATGGGGCGCGCTGTTCGTCCAGCCATAACTGTGTCATGGGGCGGGACATTCCCCAATCTACCGGGGAGGTCAGGCCGCGCCGCCGATCAGGGCGGCCCCCAGCAGGCCGGCCCTGTCGCCGAGCGAGGCGCGCACGATCTCCACGGGCCGGTGGTAGGTGGTGCGGGCCGTCACCAGGTCGCGCAGCGGGCTCAGCAGCGTCTCGCCGCTCTGCGCGAGGCCGCCCCCGATCACCACCCGGGCCGGGGCGCAGATCGTCATGTAGGCGAGGATCGCGGTGGCCAGGGCCTCCACCGCCTCGTGCCAGACGGCGCGGGCGGTCGGGTCGCCCGCCTCGACGAGCGCGGCCACCTCGTGCGCGGGCGCCTGGCGTCCGGCGCGCTCGGAGTAGCGGCGGCCCACGGCCGAGGCGGAGGCCACGGTCTCCAGGCAGCCGCGCGAGCCGCAGCCGCACGGGTAGCCGCCCGGCTCGACGAGCATGTGGCCGATCTCTCCGCCGTAGCCGCCGCCGCTGAACGGCCGCCCCTCAAGGATCATCGCGCCCGCGATGCCGGTGCCGAGGGCGAGGAAGAGCAGGTCCGTCTCGCCCTTGCCGGCGCCGAGCACCGATTCGGCGAGCCCGCCGGCGCGCACGTCGTGGCCGATCGCCACCGGCAGCCCGGCGTGCCGGGCCAGGTGGGCGCGTAGCGGGAAGTCGCGCCAGCCGATGTTGGCCGAGGAGCGCACCACCCCGTGGTCCTCGTCGATGATGCCGGGGATCACCACGCCCGCTCCCGAGGGGCGCAGCTCCCGCTCGTCGGCGAACGCGGCGAGCTCGCGGACGACGCCGACGAGCCGGTCGGTGACGGCGTCGGGCCCGTCGGCCCGCCCGGTGTCGTACAGCCGCTCGAAGATGACCTCCGCGCCCGTCCCGACGAGCCCGGCTTTCATCCGGGTGCCGCCCACGTCAAGCGCGACGACGCACGACCCCAGCGACTCCGGCATCAAGGACTCCCCCTCTCCTTTGGGGCAAACCCCCAGCGCATCATGCCCTGTCCCCGATGACCCCTGGTAATCGACCCGGTCAGCCAGCCCCACGGCCTTTAGCCAACCCCCCGAAAAGCCTACGCAAATCACCAAACCAGACATCCGACGGGCTGCCCCCGCAAGATGTCCGAGGGCGGTCAAGCGCACCCCCGGCCTTCGCTCCCGGTGTGGTGTGTCGCCGGGTGGGCCCGCCCGGGGCGCAGAAGGCGATCAGGGGATCTGCTCCGGGGCCGTTGCTTGCGGTGCGGTGTGCCATCGGGTGGGGTTCGCCGGGGTGGGAGGGCGGTCAGGGATCTGCTCCGGGGCTGTTGCTTGTGGTGCGGTGTGCCATCGGGTGGGGTTCGCCGGGGTGGGAGGGCGGTCAGGGATCTGTTCCGGGGCTGTTGCTTGCGGTGTGGGGTGCTAGGGGCGCGGGTTCGTTGGGTGGTGGGTTTGGGGGGAGGTTGGGGCGATCTTTGGGTGGGGTTGGGGCGTCGAAAGGGGGTGGGTCGGGTGAAGTGTCGGATTGGTGGCCTGTGGTGGCGCGAGGGTGCGATCATGCGTCGGAGCCTCGGGGAGGAGAGTGCGATGACGGACGGGGTGGTTCTCGGGGGCCGGTACCGGCTCGGGGAACAGATCGGCAAGGGCGGGATGGGCCAGGTCTTCAAGGCCGTGGACACCCGGCTGGAACGCGAGGTGGCGGTCAAGGTGCTGCCCCAGGCGCCCGACCAGGACTCCGTCGGCGTCGCCAGGTTCCTGCGCGAGGCGCGCCTGGCCGCCACCCTGCAGCACCCCGGCATCACCGTCGTGCACGACATCGACGTCGACGAGGGCGTGCTCTACCTCGTCATGGAGCTGCTCAACGGCAGGGACCTGCACAAGCTGCTGGAGTCCCGGCCCGGCGGGCTGCCGCTGGACCAGGGGGTCGACCTCGCCGTCCAGATCACCGAGGCGCTCGGCGCGGCGCACGCGCGCGGCGTTGTGCACCGCGACCTCAAGCCCGCCAACGTCATGATCGTCGAGGGCGGCCGGGCGAAGCTGTGCGACTTCGGCATCGCCAAGCACCTGTCGTCGGCGACCGGCCTGACCGGCAGCGGGGTGCTCGGCACGCCCGTCTACATGGCGCCCGAACAGTTCCTCGGCCGCGAGATCGACGCCCGCACCGACGTGTACCTGCTCGGCGGCATGTTCCACGAGCTGTTCTGCGGCAAGCCGCCGTTCCCCATCGACGAGGGCCTTGAGGAGCTCGTCCAGGGGCATCTGCGGCACCAGCCGAAGGGCCCCCGCCACCACAACCCGTCGGTGCCGCCCGAGATCGACAGGCTCGTCCTCGACATGCTCGCCAAGGAGCCCGCCGACCGGCCCGCCGACGCGGCCGAGATCGTCCGCAGGCTGAAGGCGCTCGGCCCCGTCCAGGCCGCCTCGCCCGCCCCGGCCCCCGCCCCCGCCGTCCCGGCCGCCGGGCACCGCGCCCCGTCGGCGCCGTCGCTGCCGCCGGTCTCGCCGCACACGCCGCCGCCGACCCCGGCCGCCGAGTACGACCAGCTGCACAGCCGCGCCGCGCGCTACTGCCACGAGGGCAGGTACGCCGACGCGATCACCGCGGCCGAGCAAGCGTCCAACGGGCGCGCGCGGCTGCTCGGCCCCGAGCACCCCGACACGCTGAGCAGCCGCAACATCCTCGCGTCCGCGCTGTACCTCGCCGGGCGCGGCATGGAGGCCGAGGCCGTCGCCAGGACCGTCGCGCAGTCCCGCGCCCGGATCTTCGGAGGTGAGCACCCGCGCACGCTGCGTAGCTGGCTGCTCGTCGCCAAGATCCTCTACACCGTCGGCAGGTCGGCCGAGGCGCTGCCGATCGCGCAGGGCGTCGCCCGCGACCGCAGCCGCACCTTCGGCCCGGAGAACGCCGAGACGCAGGAGGCGCGCAACACCGAGGGCTGGGCGCTGCACGCGCTCGGCAGGCACCCCGAGGCGCTCGGTGTGGCGTTCGACACGGCGACCGCGCGCGGCAGGCTGCTCGGCAACGAGCACCCCGACACGCTGGAGACCCGCCTCCTGCTCGGCCTCGCCAACCAGGCGGTCGGCCAGTTCCCGCGCGCCCACGCGATCGCCACCGCGCTCAAGACCGACTGCCACAAGGTCCTCGGGCCCGCCCACCCGCTGACCGCGCGCGCCGAGGCGCTGTGGACGTCGCTCAACACCCCCTCACCGACGCCCTACTACCGCTGACCCCATCCGACGCCGGGTGCGCGGGGTCTTTCCGGTATCTCTTGCGGCACGTTGGCCTGAGAAGCCTTGATCTTCTGCTTGAGTTTCCAGGGTGGTCTCCTCTCCCTACCGGCTCGTGCGTCGCGGTGGCACCGGCGCGGATCCGGCACGGGTCGCGGCGCCCGCCCTGGACCCGGCGCAGCATGCCGTCGTCGCGCATCCGGGCGGGCCGCTGCTGGTCCTCGCGGGCCCCGGCACGGGCAAGACCACAACGATCGTCGAGGCGGTCGTGGACCGGATTGAGCGGCGCGGCGCGGACGCCGAACGGCTGCTCGTCCTCACCTTCAGCCGCCGCGCCGCCGAGGACCTGCGGCGGCGCGTCACGAGCAGGCTGGGCGCGACGACCCGCTCGCCGCTGGCGCTGACGTTCCACTCCTACGCGTGGGCGCTGCTGCGCCGTCAGGCCGTCCTGGACGGCCTTGAGCCGCCCCGGCTGCTCACCGGCCCCGAACAGCTCCTGGAGGTGCGCAGGCTGCTGGAGGGTGAGGTCGAGGACGGGGCGCGCGGCTGGCCGGACAGGCTGCGGCCCGCCCTGGCCACCCGAGGGTTCGCCGAAGAGCTGCGCGACCTGCTCTCCCGGGCCAAGGAACGCGGCTTCGATCCCGAGCGCCTGTACGAGCTGGGCGCGGCCAACGGGCGGGACGACTGGATGGCGGCCGCGGGGTTCATGGACCGCTACGAGCAGCGGTTCGCGCTCGACCCTGTCCCGTCCTACGACTACGTCGAGGTGATGGGAGAGGCCGCGGCCCTGCTGACGCACGACGAGGACGTCAGGCAGAAGGAGCGCGCGGCCTACGACGCCGTCTTCGTTGACGAGTACCAGGACGCCGACCCCGCGCAGGAGGCGCTGCTGCACGGCCTCGCCGGGGACGGCAGGGACCTCGTCGCGGTCGGCGACCCCGACCAGTCGATCTACGGCTTCCGTGGCGCCGACGTGCGCGGCATCCTCGACTTCCCGGTGCGGTTCCCCCGGCTGGACGGGTCGCCCGCGCCCGTCGTCGCGCTCACCGCCTCCCGCCGGATGCCTCCGGCCCTGCTGGCGGCGTCCCGTAGGGTCGCCCGCCGCCTTCCAGGCCCCGCCGAGCACCGCGCGCTCACCCCCGTGGAGGACGGCGAGGCCGAAGGCGAGGTGCGCGTCGTCGTCGCCGACAGCGCGAGCCAGGAGGCGGCGCTGGTCGCTGACGAGCTGCGTAGGGCGCATCTGCTGGAGGGTGTGCCGTGGTCGCGGTGCGCGGTGCTGGTGCGCGGCGCCCACCAGATCGCCGCGCTGCGCCGGTCGCTCGTGCAGTCCGGGGTGCCGGTGGGTGTCGCGGCCGAGGACGTCCCGCTGGCCGGGGAGCCCGCGGTGCGGCCCCTGCTCCAGGTGCTGCGGGCGGCGCTGCGGCCCGGCCACCTCACCGAGCAGGTCGCCGAGGAGCTGCTCACCGGGCCGCTGGGCGGCGCGGACACGCTCGCCATGCGCAGGCTGCGGCGCGCGTTGCGCGAACTGGAGGAGCTCGCGGGCGGCACGCGCGGTACGGCCGAGCTGCTTGTCGCGGCGCTCAACGACCCGCGCGAGCTGATCTTCGTGCACGAAAAGGTCAGGGCGTCCGCCGAGCGGGTCGCCGCGCTCGTCAGGACGGCCCGCGAGACCGCCGGGACGGCCGAGGACGTGCTGTGGGCCGTCTGGCAGGAGTGCGGCCTGGCCGAGCGGTGGCTCGCCGACAGCCAGCGCGGCGGGGCGCGCGGCCTGGCCGCCGACCGCGACCTCGACGCCGTCGTCGCGCTGTTCGACCGGGCCGCCCGGTTCGTCGACCGGCTGCCCAAGGGCGGCCCGCTCGTGTTCATCGAGGACCTCGCCGCCCAGGAGATCTCCGGCGACACCCTCGCCGACCGCGCCCCGGACGGCGAGACCGTCAAGATCCTCACCGCGCACCGGGCCAAGGGCCTGGAGTGGGACGTCGTCGCCGTCACCGGGGTGCAGGAGGGGTTGTGGCCCGACCTGCGGCTGCGCGGGTCGCTGCTGGGCGTGGAGGAGCTGGTGGAGGGGTCGGACATCCTCGACCCCGTCTCCGGCGCGACCCTGGCCGCCAAGATGATGGCCGAAGAGCGGCGGCTGTTCTACGTCGCCGTGACGCGGGCCCGTAAGCGGCTCGTCGTGACGGCCGTCGGAGGCGAGGACACCGAGGAGAGGCCGTCCAGGTTCCTCAACGAACTCGTCCCCGGAGGCGTGGAACAGGTACGGCCGGAGGAGCGGACGCGGTGGCTCGCGCTGCCCGCCCTCGTCGCCGACCTGCGCGCCTCGGTGGCCGACGCCGCGCAGCCGATGCCGGTGCGCCGCGCCGCCGCCGGGCACCTCGCCCGGCTCGCCCGCGCCGGGGTGCGCGGCGCGGGCCCCGACGGCTGGTACGCGATCACGCCGCTGTCAGATCCGGGCCCCGCCTTCCCGTCGCACGAGCAGATCGCCGTGTCCCCGTCCCAGGTGGAGACGTTCACCACCTGCGGGCTGCGCTGGCTGCTCACCTCCGCCGTGGGCGCGCAGGAGGGCACGCCCGGCGAGTACAGCACCATGGGCAAGGTCATCCACGCCGTCGCGGAGCTGGCGGGCTCCGTCCCCGAGGTCAGCGAACGGCACCTCGCGCAGCGCCTCGACGAGATCTGGTCGGACCTGGACTTCCGCAGCGCCTGGTACGGGGAGAAGCAGCGCGCGCAGGCCGCCGAGATGGTCGACAAGTTCCTCGCCTGGCACCGGGACAACCCCAACGAGATCGTCGTGCTGGAGGAGTCCTTCAAGGTCGACCTCGGTCGTGTGGTGATCCGGGGCCGGATCGACCGCGCCGAGCGTGACGCGCACGGCCGCGGCGTCATCATCGACATCAAGACCGGCGGCCAGCCCGTGCCCGCCGACCAACTCGCCCGCAACCCCCAGCTCGGGGTGTACCAGTACGCGGTGATGCTCGGCGCGTTCGCGCGGCACGGGCTGCTGGAGCCGGGCGGCGCCAAGCTCGTCCAGGTCGGCAAGGCGGCGTTCGCGCGCAAGGCGCGCGAGCAGGCGCAGCCGCCGCCGTCCGACGACGGGGACCCGGCGTGGCCGAAAAAGCTGGTCGAGATCGTCGCCGAGGGCATGTCCTCGCCGGTGTTCCGGGCGACGCTCAACGACAAGTGCAGGACCTGCCCCGTCCAGTCGTGCTGCCCCGTGCACGAGAACGGCGGCGAGGTCGGCTCCTAGCGCGCTGGCAGGCCGCTCAGGGCACACGGGTTTTGTCGGTGGCGCGGTGTTGACTGCGTCCGTGCCCAGCTCAGGCGCCGCCTGTGGATAACTCTCGGCGCGGGTGGTGTGCGGGTGGTGAGTTGGCGGACAGATCACCGGAATGCGGACGGACTTCACCGCGTTGGTTTCTGCGGGTCGAGTCCTCTGGCAGGATTTGCCGGGCCCGTCCCCACGTCGTCGACCAGCGGAAGGAACTCCATGAGCGCGACCGGTCAGCTGACCATGTACACCACCCAGTGGTGCGGTTTCTGCAAGCGGCTGAAGGCCCAGCTGGCCCGTGACGGCATCCCCATGCTGGAGATCGACATCGAGCGCGACCCGAAGGCCGCGGAGTTCGTCGCCAGCGTCAACGGCGGCAACATGACCGTGCCGACCGTGGTCGCGGTCACGCCCGACGGTGAGGAGCACGTCCTCACCAACCCGAGCGCGAAGACCCTGAAGGGCCTCATCGGGGCCTAGGGCCGCCGCCTGTGACGGGACGCGCCGGGGCCCGTCCCGTCACAGGCCCCAGCCGCCGGGCAGGTCCGCGCCGTACCAGTACTCGATGAGCTGGCGGGCGATCGAGACACGGCCGGGCAGCAGCACGTCCCCGTTGAGCGCGGCCGCCTTGAGCTCGTCGCGCGTGTACCAGCGGGCCTCGACGAGCTCGGTCTGGTCGGTGATGAGCCGCTGGCCCGCCTCGGCCCGGCAGGTGAACCCGAGCATGAGGCTCTGCGGCAGCGGCCACGGCTGGCTCCCGCAGTACTGGACGTCGTGCACCGCGAGGCCGACCTCCTCCTTGACCTCCCTGACGACGGCCTGCTCGATCGACTCCCCCGGCTCGATGAACCCGGCGAGCACCGACTGGCGCCGCTCCGGCCACGTCGTTCCGCGCGCGAGCAGCACCCTGTCCTCGGTGTCGGCCACCAGCATGATCACGGCGGGGTCGAGCCTCGGGTACTGCTCGGTGCCGTCGTGCAGGCACACCCGCACGTGGCCCGCCGCGATCGCCTTCGTCGCGCCGCCGCAGCGCGGGCAGAACCCGTGCGCGCCGTGCCAGGCGGCCATCGCGACGGCCTGGGTGAGCAGCGTCGAGTGCAGGTCGTCGAGCAGCGCCCCGATCCGGCGCAGGCCCGCGGGCTCGGCGTCGTGCAGGTCGTCGGGGATCGGCGCGCGCACCGCGAAGTAGGCGATCTTGTCCTCGTCCACGCCGAGCAGGATGCGCTGCCCCTTGGGCGCCCTCCGCGACGGCGTGAAGACCAGCTCCGGGCGGTCGGTGAGGCGGACCGGGACCCTGCCCTGCTCGTCCACCACCAGCACTCTGGAGCCCGCCCAGGCCGCCGCCACCCAGTCCTCGTCGCGGCGCCGCTCGGCCATCCGGTCGATCGTCCCCCGGGCCAGTGCCAGCCACCCCAGCGTCATGTCCCCAACTCCTTAAAGCCGTCACCAACCTAGCGGGAACCCCGGGTGTCTACGCTGGCCGTGTGGCGCTTTACATCGACCCCCCGATCTGGCAGGCCAAGGGCCTGCTCTGGTCGCACCTCATCAGCGACGTCTCCTTCACCGAGCTGCACACGTTCGCCGCCCGGCTGGGGGCGCCGCCACGGGCGTTCGAGCGCGACCACTACGACGTCCCGGAGGAGGCGTACGAGGCCGCCGTCGTGCTGGGCGCGCGGGAGGTCAGCTGCCAGGAGCTGCTGGGGCACCTCCGCCGCTCGGGGCTGCGGCGGCCGAAGTTCGCAGCGCGGCCAGCTCCGCGGTGAGGTTGGCGCGCGCCTTGGCGTCGAACCGTGCGCGCGCGGAGGCCGTGTGGAACAGCGCGGGTAGGCCGAGAAGCTGCTCCAGGACGTCCGCACGGCCGATGACGAAGTACTCGTCCGGGACGAAGGAGTACTCGGCCCTGACGGCGGTGGTGTACGCCGTGTAGGTGGGGCCGTCCGCCGCGAGGATGGCGAGGTCGGCGTCGCACAGGACCCTTCCGTCGGCGTCCTGCGGGTCGTGCGTCTTGGTCATCCTGACGAGCGCGGCGACGTGCGCGGCGCGGGCGGCGGCCAGCGTGGTGTCGGCCAGCATCCGCTCGGCGAGCCGGGCGCTGCGCTCCTCGTTGTCGTCGCGCCGCGGGTCGTAGACGGCGTCGTGGAACCAGGCGGCGAGCCTTACGGCGTCGGGGTCGGCGGCCTCGTCCGCGAGTTCGTCCACAAGATCGAGGACGGCCACCAGGTGGGCCGTCGTGTGGTAGTGGCGGTGGGGTTCGGCGTAGCGCTCCAGCAGGTCCGCGCCGAGTCGGCGGGTGTCGGGGCCGGTGAGGGCTGCCCAGCGCTCCAGGAGGTCCATCCCGTCAATATCCCACGACGGGCAAGATCGCTTCGTTAGTATTAGGCAAGGCTTACCTAACGAGCTGAGACCACTTCGGGGAACGCGGGGGCACGGGTGCGGCTGTTCGTGGTGTCGGGCAAGGCCACCGACTCGGTTCTCTCGGGCTTCCTTCCCGCCGCGGAACGGCTCGGCCTCGACGTCACCGTCCTGACCGACCGGCCTGAACAGTACCCGGAGCACCGCACCCTGCGCTGCGACGTGTCGGACTTCAGGGAGATCGTGCAGGCGGGCCGCCCGGACGCGTACTTCTCCAACGGCGACTTCCTCCAGACGCCCACGGCCCTCGCCGCCGAGTTCTACGGGCTGCCAGGCAAGGACTGGAAGGCGACGCTGCGCTGTAAGAACAAGAGCCTGATGCGCCGCCATCTCGGTGACGTGTGGGCGTCGCCCTTCCCCGTCCCGGACGACGCGCCCTATCCGCTCGTCGTGAAGCCGCGCGAAGGGGTGGCGAGCGAGGACGTCGTCCTGGTGCGCTCCCCCTCGGAGCTGGCGGCGCTGCCGGACACCGGGCGGCCGATGGTGGCGGAGGAGTACCTGCGCGGCCCCCTGCACACGCTGGAGACGCTCAACGGCGAGATCCTGGGCTCGTTCACCACCACGCTCTCGCCCGAGCCGCACTTCATCGAGGAGCGCCTGGACTGGGCGCCCCCGCCACCCGAGACGCCACAGGTGCTCGCCGCGCTGGAGCGGCTCGGCGTCGGGTTCGGCGCCTGCCACACCGAGTTCGTGGCGCACGAGGGCAGGGCGCGGATCATCGAGGTGAACTACCGGATCATCGGCGACCATTGCGACTTCCTTCTCGCCGAACTCCTCGGCCGCGACCTCTTCGCCGACGTCCTCCTGACCCATCTCGGCCAGCCCCCGGTGTTCGTCCCTTCCCCGCGCGGGGCGGCGACCGTGGAGTACCTGGTCGCGGACCGGTCCGGGACGCTGACGGCCGCGCCGACCCCGGGGACTTTTGTGGACAACGGTGTGTCGGTTACTTACCGCCCGCAGCGGAATATTGGTGATGTGATCGTCCAGACCCATACAAACCGGGACTATCTCGGGACGGTTCAGGTGGTCGGCCCCGACCGGCCGTCCGTGGCCGCCGCCCTCGCGCGCTTCCGCCGCCGCCGGGCGTGGGCCGTTGACTGAGGAGGAGTTCGCGGCCCGGGTGCTGTCCGCGCTCGACCGCGAGGGGTACGTCCGCGCGCCCGCGCACGCCGCGCTGCGGCCCGACGGCTTCCTCGCCGACCACCGCGTCGGCGGGGGCGTCACCCTCGCCGAGGTGGCCGACCTCGTGCGGCGCGGGGCCGCCTCGGACGACGACGTCGAAGGGTTCCTCGCCGAGTGCGGTGAGGCGTACGCGGCGGAGACAGCCGACCTGCCTCCGGTGCGTCCGGGGCCGACCAGGTACGACGCGCTCGCGGCACGGCTGGGGCATCCCGTCCACCCGCTCGGCAGGGCGAAGGCCGGGCTGACGGAAGCGGAGGTACGGGCTTACGCGCCGGAGTACCAGCCGTCGTTCCCGCTCGCCTGGACGGGGGTCGCCTCGCCCGTCCAGGCCGGGGAGTTGCCTTCGTGGTGGCCGGATGCGGCGTCCCTGGGGCTGCCTGCGGGCGTTGTGCCCTTTCCCGTCCACCCTTTGACGGCCGACCGTGGGCTCGTCCCCGTCGTCCCGGAACGGCGTCTCGCTGTGACGCCGACCCTTTCCATGCGGACCCTCGCCGTCACGGAAGCCGAGCACGTCAAGGTGCCGCTGCCGACCGCGACGCTCGGACGCAGGAACGTCAGGTCGATCAAACCGGGGACCCTCGTGGACGGGGCACGGGTGCAGGCCCTCCTGTCCGGGATCGCGCAGGCCGAGGGGCTGCCCGTACTGCTCGCCGACGAACAGACCTACGGGCACGCCCACGACCCGGACCTCGCCTTCCTCGTCAGGCGGCTGCCCGTCTCCGACGCCGTCCCGGTGGCCGCCCTCCTGGCCCGGACACCCGAGGGGCCCTACGTCATCGAAGAGGTCTCCTCCGGGGACGTCGCAGGCTTCTTCGACGCCTATCTACGGACGCTGTTCGGATGGAACGTCACGCTCTTCGAACGGCACGGGATCGCCCTGGAGGCGCACCAGCAGAACGTCGCGGTGACACCGCGCGCGGAACTCCTGCTCAAGGACAACGACGGGGCGATGCTCGCCTCCGGCGACTTCGAGGACCCCCGGATGGTCGGCGGACCCGAGGCGCGCGCCCGCGTCTTCGTCACGATCACCCTGCACCTGTGCGCCGGGGCGCTCGCCTTCGGGCTCGCCGAACGCGGCCTGCTTCCGCTGCCCACAGCGCTCGGCCTGGTACGGGACCGGCTGGACGAGGCAGTCACCGACCCGTTCCTACGCGCCCGCACCCTCGACGCCCCCCGGCTGCCGACCAAGGCCATGCTCACCGCCGGAACCCTCGTGCCCAAGGCGCGGACCGGCGCCGCCGACATCAACAAACACTACGGCCCGCCGGGCCCCAACTACCTCAGGGAGCTTCCGTGCCGCTGACCGCCGCCGCACCCGCCCCGACGACCCAGGCGGACGCGGACGAGGCGACCGCCGCCGCCCTGCTCAACTGCCTGATCCGCGAGGTCAGCGGCCCGCTCGGCCGGGTCTCGCGGGACGCGGGCCGGATCGTCGTCAGGCTCGCGCGGGCCACCCTCACGGCGCGGCTGCCCAGACCCGTCCACGGGCCCTCCCTGCGGCTGTCGGGGCCGTTCCTGCGGGACGGCGAGGAGATCGGCTGGTACGAGGTCGCCGAGGCCGTCGCGGCGGAACTGGCGCTGCGCACGGGCACCCCGAACCCCGAGTTCCTCGGCCAGGTCGTCAACAGCCACGAGGCGATGACCGCGATCGTGCGCGAGCGGGCCGCCGCGCCAGCGAGCCCCCTGCTCGCCTCGGAGCAGTCGCTCATCCTTGGCCACCGGTACCACCCGTCGCCCAAGTCCCGGCAGGGCCTCCCCTCCACCTGGCTGCCCTACGCGCCGGAGGCGGGGGCGCGCTTCCGGCTCGGCCTCCTCGCCGTGGACCCCGCCCTCCTGTGCGGCGAAGGCGACTTCTCGCCCCTCGCGGGCGACGGGCTCCTTCCCGTCCATCCCTGGCAGTGGCGCCTGCTACGGGGCAACCCGGTGCTGCGCAAGGCGATCAGCTCAGGGGCGTTGCTGGACGCGGGGCCGGGGCCCGAGGCCGCGCCCACGTCGTCGGTGCGCACCGTGCTCACCGCCGACGAGCGGGTGTTCGCCAAGTTCAGCCTCGACGTGCGGATCACCAACTGCGTGCGCAAGAACGCCTGGTACGAACTGGCCTCCGCGCCCGCGCTCACCCGGCTCCTCAAGCCGCTGCTGGGCGCCGACCTGCTGGGCGAGCCCGCCTACCGGACCGTCGCGCTCGCCGACCGCGGCCTGTACGAGGGCCTCGGGGTCATCCTCCGGGAGGCGGCCCCCTCGGAGTCGGTCGTGGCCGCCGCCCTGGCTGAACCCCGCGCGGGGTTCCTTCCCGAGGACGTCGATCCGCTGAAGTACTGGACGGCGTACACGCGGGCCGTGGCGCTGCCCGTGCTCCGGCTCTTCTTCGACCACGGTGTCGTGCTGGAACCGCATCTCCAGAACGTGCTCGTGCTGCACGACTCTTCGGGGCTGCCGTCACGGGCCGTCTTCCGGGATCTGGAGGGCACCAAGCTGCTTCCGGGGCCCGCCTTGGACGCGCTGGAGCCTGCGGTAAGGCAGTCCGTCACCTACGACGAGGAGAGGGGCTGGAACCGCGTCGCGTACTGCCTGTTCGTCAACCACCTCGCGGAGATCGCCGCGGCGCTCGCCGACCGGGACCCGTCCTGCGAGCCCGACCTGTGGCGCGACCTGCGCGGACTGCTCTCGGAGCTGCCCCGGCACCCGCGCCTGGACGGGCTGCTCTCGGGCCGTCCACTGCCCGGCAAGGCGAACCTGCTGACTCGCTGGACGCGCTCCCCCGACAGGGCCGCCCGCTATGTCGAGATCCCCAATCCCATGGCCGGATAGATCGGATTGGCGGGACAACCCGTGATGTGAGGCATTCGTCCCGGTGTGACATGGTGGATCGGGAGACATCGTCTACCGAGGGACCGATCCGTGTTCGCACAGTTCCGTCCGTTCGCCCTGCCGTTCACCGAGGAGCCCACCCTCCGCGAGGCGCTCGACCTCGTCGTCGGCACCGCGCGCCTCGTCCGTGACAGCGGGCTGCTCCACCCCGTCGGGCCGCGCAACCTCGCCCGGCTGCCCCTCCAGGCCGCGAGGTTCGGCGCGACCCCCGCGCTCGCCGGGGCCGCCGCCGCGCTGCGCTTCCCCGCCAGGATCGCCGTCGTGGACGACCGGGGCGCGATCACCTTCGGCGAGCTCGAAGAGCGCTCCGCCGCCCAGGCGACAGCCCTGCGCGACCTCCTGGAACCCGGCGCGAGCGTCGGCGTCCTGTGCCGCAACCACCGGGGCTTCGTCGAGGCCGTGCTCGCCGGATCCCGGCTCGGCCACGACGTCGTGCTCCTGAACACCGACTTCTCCGGGCCGCAGCTCGGCCGGGTCCTAGCCGCCGAACGGGTCGGCGTCCTCGTGCACGACGCCGAGTTCACCGACGCCGTCGCCACCTCCGGGTACACCGGCGCCACGATCACCGCCTGGCACGAAGGCCCCGCTTCCGGGACGACACTCGACGACCTCGCCGAAACCCCGGCAGAACCGCTCGTCACCGAACGGACCGGACGGATCGTGCTGCTCACGTCCGGGACGACCGGGCCGCCCAAGGGCGCCGCGCACAAGATCGGCGCCGCGGCCCTGCTCAGCCAGGGATTCGGCCACCTGCTGCGGGTGCCGCTGCGCTCAGGCGAGCCCATCCTCGTCGCGCCGCCCCTCTTCCACGGGCTCGGCTTCACCTACCTCACCGTCGCGCTCGCCCTAGGCTCGCCGCTCGTGCTGCGCCGCAGGTTCGACCCCGCCGACGTGCTCAAGACCCTCGACCGGCGCGGCGTCGGCGTGCTCGTCGCGGTGCCCCTCATGCTCCAGCGGCTCCTCGACGCGCCCCAGCGGCGGCGCCGCCCGGCCGCGCTGCGCGTCGTCCTGAGCGGCGGCGCGGCCCTGCACCCCAGCCTCGCCCGCCGCTTCCTCAACGCGTTCGGCGACGTCCTCTACAACGCCTACGGGGCCAGCGAGACCGGGTGGGCCGCCATCGCCACCCCCGCCGACCTGCGGGCCGCGCCCGGCACCGTCGGACGGCCCACGCTCGGCGTCCGGGCCCGCCTCCTCGGCCCGGACGGCCACGAGGTGCCGCCCGGCGAGATCGGCACCCTCTACCTGAACGCCGGGCTGGACTTCCACGGCTACACCGGAGGCGGCGGCAAGGACCACGTCGACGGCCTCGTCAGCACCGGCGACCTCGGCCACCTCGACGCCGAAGGCCGCCTGTTCATCGACGGCCGGGCCGACGACATGATCGTCTCCGGCGGGGAGAACGTGTTCCCCGGTGAGGTCGAAGACGTCCTTGAGGCCCATCCGGGCGTCGCGGAGGCCGCCGTCAGGGGTGTGCCGGACGAGGAGTTCGGGCAGCGCCTCGCCGCCTGGGTGGTGCCCGCGCCCGGCGTCTCGCTGACCGTCGAGGAGATCAAGGGGTACGTCAAGGCCGAACTCGCCCGCTACAAGGTGCCGCGGGATGTGCGTCTTGTCACGGAACTTCCACGGACCACCACCGGAAAGGTCAGGCACGGCGCGCTCAGCGATGGGTGACAAGGATGGGTGATCCGGTGGCGCTTTGCCGTCACTTGCGGTAGATCAGAGGGCATGAGCGAGGTCAGCGAGGCAGCCACCCCCGAGTCCGAGGCGAGCACGGCGAACGCGGAGGCGAGTCCCGCGGAGTCGGCCGCGCCGTTCCCCGAGGACGTGTTGGAGGCGGGCGCCGAGCTGGGCGAACCCGTCGCCGACGAGGAGGATCCGCGCCGCCGCACCCTGCTGCTCCTGATCGGCGTGGACCTGCTCGGCGTCGCGGTGCTCGCGGTCGGCGCCGCCTTCGCGCCCACCCTGCACCCGGCCGTGGCCGCCGCGTGGGCGGTGCTGCTGCTCGCGCTGCTCGCCCACGCGGGCGTCCAGCTCGCGCGCCGCCGCGCCCTCGCCGTCTCCTCCGTCGTCCTCTTCGACGACGGCCTGGTCCACGCCACCGAGTCCGGCCTCCAGCCCGTCCCCTGGACCTCGGTGAAGCTCGCCTACCTCACCCCGGGCAAGCGCGTCATCCTCCACCTGGAAGACAACACCACCTTCACCCTCAAGTCCCCCGTCCGCAACCTGGCCCGCCTCGAAGCCGCCATCCGCACCAACGTCCCCCGCGACCAGATCCGCCGAGGCACCCCACCCCGAACCCCCGCCGCCCTCTAACCCCCACTCCACAGCACCTACGCCAGCGCCCTCAGGCCGAGCCCACCCCGGCGTTCGGGGCAGCCCGGCCGGATCTCGCGCCGTGACGTCCGTCGCAGCGCAACCACCGAACTCCCCACGACGCCCGCACCGGTGCCCTCAGGCACAACCTGCGGCAGCGCTCGGGGCCGGGCGGACCCCATGCCACGACGCCGTCGCGCGCGAACCCGAACACGGCGCCTACGCCGGTGCCCTCAGGCGCAGCGGCGCACGGGTCGGCCGGGCGGATCTCGCGCCGCGACGTCCGTCGCCTTCTCCTGACGGGACGGTCGGGGCTGGACGTGCCGCTCGCTGACGTCCCGGCGGAGGCCCTGTGCACGCGGGTCGTGCGTAAGGGTGGCCAGCGCGCCCGTCAGCGGCTCTGCGGCGCCTCCTCGGCCGTGGTGGGGCGGGCGGGGGGCGGGGGCTGTTTGTCAGGCGACGAGGGAGGAGGTTCGGGCGGCTCGGCAGAGGCGGGCCAGGTCGATGAGGGCCTGGGAGCGGCGTTCCTCCAGGGGGCGGGGGTCGCCGGGGGCGGGGGCGGCGAGGGTGTCGAGGACGAGGGAGAAGACCGGCCAGTCCTCGGCGGAGATGAAGCCGCGCAGGTCGTAGCCCTCTTCGGCGGCCTGCTCGAAGTCGACGTTGTGCAGGAGCGTGCTCAGGGCGCGTTCGGCGGCGACGACGCCGATGCGCAGCGCGAGCGCGGCAGGGCTCTCCTGCGTGAGCGGGGAGGTCTCGGTAGAACCCACGTTCGAGAGGTTATCGAACACGGGTTCGTCCTTTCAACAGTACGTTCGAACTCTACGGCGCGGTCGCGTGGACGAACGCCCGCGAAAGGGACGTCGCGGAGCGCTTGATCTCGGCGCCCGTGGCGAGCACGAGCGCGCGCAGGTCGGCCTCGGTGAGGCCGGGGTCGGAGACGACGATGCCCGCGCCCGGCCGCGCGACCCGGACGAGCTCCCGCAGCACCGCGCCGGGGTCGATCGCGGTGCTGAGCGCGTCGTGGCAGAGCAGCAGCGTGAACGTCCGGTCCAGGTAGGGCAGCGCCGCCGCGTCGCCCCGCTGGAACGTGATGTTGGTGAGCGCCTCGCGGTCGGCCTTGCGCTTGCCCGTGAGCAGCGCGTCGGCGGCCTCGTCCAGCGCCGTGATGTGCCTGACCCGCCGGGCCAGCGTGCGCGCCACGTCGGCGGCGCCCGCCCGCACCTCAAGGCAGACGTCCTCAAGGTCGAGCTCCGGCTCGGCGAACCCGCAGAACTCCCGTACGGTCGCCGCCGCCGTTTCCTCGCCCGTCACCGTCACGCCGCCTCCCGGATCGCTGTTCAGAGGAATATGCCCCGAACCCCCCTCCGAAAGCTACCCGCGTGATCAGGATCACCCCACCCAAACCCCCTCCCCCACCCCAAACCGCCCCTTCCCCACCGGCGAAACACCGTACGGGCGGCAGCCGACAGGCGCGGTGCGTCATCGGGCGGCGTCCGCGGAAGGCATGCGTAGCGGGAGCCTCATGGGCGAGCTGTGTACGGCCCGGCGGGAGGCCCTGGTCGTTGGGGTGCGGTGGTCAGGTGGGGGTTTGGGGGAGGGCGGTGAAGAGGGTGGCGAGGGCGGTGGCGTCGGGGAGGTCGGTGGGGCGGAGGGTGACGTTGGCGCGGACGTAGTGGAAGGCGGCGGAGACGCGGTCGAGGGGGACGTCGGCGAGGGCGGCCCAGGCGAGGCGGTAGGCGGCGAGCTGGACGGACAGGTGGGCGCGGGCCTCGGGCGGTGGCGGCGAGCCCGTCTTCCAGTCGACGACCTCGTAGCCGTCCTCGGTGCGGAAGACGGCGTCCATCCGGCCCCGGACGAGCCGGTCGCCGATGCGGGTCTCGAACGGGATCTCGATGTCCACGGGCTCCCGTTCGGCCCACTCCGACTCCTCGAACCGGGTCTTGAGCAGCTCCAGGCGGGCGTCGCCGTCCAGCGCCGCGTCCTCGGCGTCGTCGTCGGCGGCGCCGAAGAGGTCGTCGGGGTCGATGAGGCGCTGCTGGCCCCAGCGCGTCTCCAGCCAGCGGTGGAACGACGTGCCGCGCCTGGCGAACGGCGCGGGCGGCTGCGGCATCGGACGGCGGATGCGCGCCGCGAGCTCGGCCGGATCGGCGGCGAGCGCCACCAGCGACGTCACCGTGAGCTTGTCCGGCAGCTCCACGGTGAGGCCGTTGGCCCCGCGCCCCTTGTCGCGCTCGGCCAGCAGCAGCTCCACGTCACGGGCCCACGCGCCGAGCCTGGCCCGCCGCCCGGCCTCCAGCCCCTCCGTGGACGCCCAGGGCGCGGGCCGCCCCACCATCGCGTCACGGACGAGCCGCGCGCCCTCCACCAACGGGCCCTCGCCCAGCGGCGGCGCGGGCCAGCTCCCGGTCTTGGGTTCGGCGAGCAGCGGGTTGTGCGCGTCCTCGGCGGGCTCGGGCGCCCACTCCCACACCGTGTCGGCCTCCTCCCTGATCTCGGTGAGGAACGGCGACGCGCCGAGCGGCTTGGCCGAGGAGCCCCAGCGGTAGCCGGTGGCGACGAGCAGCTCGCTCGCCCTGGTCACCGCGACGTAGGCGAGCCGCCGCTCCTCGCGGAAGTCCCGTTCGGCGCACGCCTCCTCGAACGCGGCAAGCTCCTCCTTCGCCAGCCCGGGCAGCGCGGGCAGGTCGGCGCGGTCGCCGCGCAGCGGGAACGGGATGAGACGCGGGTTGGCCGTCCAGCGGGTGGGGTTGGCGGGCGGCGTGGGGAAGACCGAGCCCTTGCCCGGCGCCCCGCTCTTCTGCGGCGTGAAGGCGAGGCCGGGGACGAACACGACGGGCCACTCCAGCCCCTTGGAGGCGTGCACCGTGAGCAGCTTGACGCTCTCGGCCTCGCTCACCCGGCCCGCCTCCAGGCCGAACTCCTCGGACTCGGCGGCGGCCAGGTAGGCGAGGAACGCGCCCGCCGTCGGGTTCTCGTTGTCGCCCGCGAACGCGGCGGCGGCGTCCACGAACGCGTCGAGATCGGCCCGCGCGGTGACGGGGTCGAGGCCGGAGCGGGCCGCCACCTCGATGTCGAGGCCGAGCACCCGCTCGATCTCCGCCACCAGATCCGGGAGCGGCAGGTGGATCTGGCGCCGGAGGTAACGCAGCTCGTCGCGCAGCCGCAGCAGCCGCCGCAGCCCGTCGGACGAGTAGGACTCCGTGGGGCCGGGGTCGTCCAGCGCGTCGACCAGGCTGCCCTGCTCCTCGCCGAGCTCCCGGACGAGCTGGGCCAGCGGATCGGCCTCCGGCGGCGGCGCCTCGGGCTCGGGGACGTCCTCGCGGGTGATGTCGCGCCGCGCCTCGCGGGCCAGATCCCGGGCGCGGCGGCCGAGCGCCACCAGGTCGCGTGGGCCGATCCGCCAGCGCGGCCCGGTGAGCAGCCGGGCCAGCGACGCCCCCGCCGTGGGGTCCTGCATGACGCGCAGGGTCGCCACGACGTCCTGCACCTCCGGTACCGACAGCAGCCCGCCGAGCCCGACCACCTCGACCTTGATGTCCCGCTCGACGAGCCGCTGGCGGAGCAGCGGGAACTGCACACGTTTGCGGGCGAGGATCGCGATGTCCGAGGGCCGCAGGCGCTCACCCGTCTCCGGGTCCTCGGTGCCGAGCAGGGCCGCGATCCGCTCGGCGATCCGCTCGGCCTCGTCCTGGACCGTCTCCAGCAGGGCGCATTCGACCCTGCCCCTGCCGATCCGCCCGGCGCCGGGCCGCAGCGGCGACACCCGCCGCATCTCCGCGCGCAGCTCGGCCTGCACCCGCGCGGCGGCGCCCAGGATGCGCTCGCCGTTGCGGAAGCTGCGCGTCAGCTCCCGCATCGGCGCCTCGCGCCCGCCGGGGCCGGGGAAGTCGCGCGGGAACCCCAGCAGGTTGCCCGCCGACGCGCCGCGCCAGCCGTAGATCGACTGGCAGGGGTCGCCGACGGCGGTGACGGGGTGGCCGCCGCCGAACAGCGATCTGAGCAGGACGAGCTGGGCGTGCCCGGTGTCCTGGTACTCGTCGAGCAGCACCACCGGGTAGCGGGAGCGCTCGATCGCGCCCACCTCGGGGTGGCGGGCGGCGATCCGGGCGGCGAAGGACATCTGGTCGCCGTGGTCGATCACCTCACGGCGCGCCTTGGCCCGCGCGTACTCCTCGATCAGCGGGAGTAGCTGCTCACGCGTCTCCTGCTTGGCCAGCACCTCGCGCTGCTTCGCCAGCGGCTTGGCGAGCGCCGCGAACCGCTCGCCGAGCCACTCCCCCACCGCCCGCACGTCCGCTGGGCCGCGCAGGTGCTCGGCCAGATCGCCGGACAGCTCGATGACGGCCCTGGTGACGGTGTCGGGCGTCCAGTCGATCCGGTCCATCGGGCCGTCGTGCGCGTCGACGACACGGGTGGCGATCTGCCACGCGACGGCCGGGGAGATCAGCCGCAGTGTGGGTTCCAGGCCGTCGCGCAGCGCGTGGTCGCCGAACAGCCGGGCCGCGTAGGAGTGGTAGGTGGACACGGTCGGTTCGCCGTCGAGGATCTCCGGTTCCACAAGATCGGGGTGCTCGCGCAGCCCGTCGAGCCGTTTGCGGACGCGCGCCGCGAGCTCCGCGGCGGCCTTGCGGGTGAAGGTGAGCCCGAGGACGCGTTCGGGCCGCACCAGCCGGTTGGCGACGAGCCACACCACCCGCGCCGCCATCGTCTCGGACTTTCCGGACCCGGCCCCGGCGACCACCGCGAGCGGGCCGAGCGGCGCCCGGATCACCGCCGCCTGCTCGTCCGTCGGCTCCGGCAGGCCCAGCCGCCGCGCCAGCTCCTCCGGTGTGATCACACCGCTCACCCCCCTTTCCCGTCTCGCGCTCGTGCGCCGTTTCCGATTCAACACCCGCGCGGCGACCACCGCGGAAAGTTATCCACAGGCCGACCCGTTCTGTCGGTCGGTGCTGCGAGGATGGGGCCCATGGACGCGCGACGGGTGCTGGAAGGGCTCGACCCCGAGCAGCGGGCGGTCGCCGAGGCCGTCCGCGGGCCGGTGTGCGTGCTGGCGGGCGCGGGCACCGGCAAGACGAGGGCGATCACCCACCGGATCGCCTACGCCGTGCTCACCGGCGCCCTGCAGCCGCAGAACGTGCTCGCCGTGACGTTCACCGCACGCGCCGCCGGGGAGCTGCGCGGCAGGCTGCGGGCGCTCGGCGCGCCGGGCGTCCAGGCCCGCACCTTCCACGCCGCCGCCTACAAGCAGCTGCTCTACTTCTGGCCGCGCCTGGTCGGGGGCGAGCCGCCGCGCCTGATCGAGTCCAAGTTCGCGCTGCTGGGCGACGCGGCGCGGGCCTGCGGGCTGTCGCTGGGCCGCACCGAGCTGCGCGAGGCGGCGGGCGAGATCGAGTGGGCCAAGGTCACCCAGACCCGCCCGGAGGACTACCCGGCGGCCGTCGCGAAGAGCGTCCGCCGCCCCGGCGGCGACGTTGTGGACATCGCCCGGCTCTACGTGATGTACGAGGAGCTGCGGCGCGAGCGCAACCTCCTCGACTTCGAGGGCATGCTGGAGCTCACCGCGGCGATGCTGGCGGAGTTCCCCGAGATGCAGCGCGAGGTCAGGGGCCAGTACCGCGCGTTCGTCGTGGACGAGTACCAGGACGTCAACCCGCTGCAGAAGCTGCTGCTGGCCCAGTGGCTGGGCGACCGCCGCGAGCTGTGCGTGGTGGGCGACCCCAGCCAGACCATCTACTCCTTCACCGGCGCCACCCCCGACTACCTGCTCGGCTTCACCCGCGAGTTCCCCGAGGCGGTCGTGGTGAAGCTGGTCCGCGACTACCGGTCCACGCCCCAGGTCGTGGGCCTGGCCAACGAGGTGCTGAAGGACGCGCCGGGAAGGCTGGAGCTGCTGGCCCAGCGCCCGGCCGGGCCCGTCCCGGTGTTCACCGGGCACGACAACGAGCTCGACGAGGCGCAGGACGTGGCGCGCCGGGCCGCCAAGCTGGTCGAGGCGGGCGTCCCGGCCCGCGAGATCGCCGTGCTGTTCCGGATCAACGCCCAGTCCGAGGCGTTCGAGCAGGCGTTCGCCGACGCGGGGGTGCCGTACGTGCTGCGCGGCGCCGAGCGGTTCTTCGAGCGGCCCGCCGTCCGCGAGGCGGTGGTGCGGCTGCGCGGCGCGGCCCGCTCCGGCGGCGACGCCGAACTCGACGGCCTCGGGTTGATCAGGCAGGTCCGCGCGGTGCTGGCCGGATGCGGGTTCACCGACCGGCCGCCGGAGGGGCGCGGCCCCGTCCGGGAGAAGTGGGAGTCGCTGGCGGCGCTGGCCCAGCTCGCCGAGGACATGGCGATCGCCGAGCCGGAGGCGGGCCTGGCCCGGTTCGTCGCCGAGCTGGAGGAGCGGGCCGCCGCCCAGCACGCCCCGCCCCTGGAGGGTGTGACCCTCGCCTCCCTGCACGCCGCCAAGGGCCTGGAGTGGGACGCGGTGTTCCTCGCCGGGCTCGCGGACGGCACCCTGCCGATCGTCTACGCCGAGACGCCCGAGCAGGTCGAGGAGGAGCGGCGGCTGCTGTACGTGGGCATCACCCGCGCTCGCGAGCACCTGTTCCTGTCCTGGGCGGCGGCCCGCTCGCCGGGCCAGCGCGCGACGCGCGGCATCAGCCGTTTCCTGGACGGCGTCGCGCCCGGCTCGGCCACCCCGCTGCCGCCCCGGATGGAGCGCCCGGCCAAGCTCGTCCGCGCGCGCGGCCCGCAGCCCTGCCGGGTCTGCGGCAGGTCGCTGCTGCGCGCGGTGGAGAAGAAGCTGGGCCGCTGCGAGACGTGCCCGGCCGAGGTGGACGAGGCGCTGCTGGAAGCGCTGAAGGAGTGGCGGGCGGATGCCGCCGAGGTCCAGCGGGTCCCGGCGTACGTGGTGTTCACCGACGCCACGCTCCAGGCGATCGCCGAGCGCAAGCCCGCGAACCGGGCGGAACTCGCCGCGATCGGGGGTGTCGGGGCGGTGAAGCTGGAGCGCTACGAGGGCGCCGTGCTGGCGCTCTGCCGGGGCGAGACGCCGGGTGAGATCTACGTCGCGCCCCCTTGAGCGCGAGGCCCGCCGCGGGGTTTGCCACACTGGCCGGGTGAACACCGCTTTGAAGAACCTGCTGGACATCCTCGACCTTGAGCAGATCGAGGACGACATCTTCCGCGGCAACAGCCCCGACGACCGCCAGCAGCGGGTGTTCGGCGGCCAGGTCGCGGGCCAGGCGCTGGTCGCGGCGACCCGTACGGTCCCGGTGGCCAGGCAGGTGCACTCGCTGCACGCCTACTTCATCCGGCCGGGCGATCCGCTCGTCCCCATCGTCTACACGGTGGACAGGGTGCGGGACGGCAGGTCGTTCTCGACCCGCCGGGTCGTCGCCGTCCAGCACGGCAAGGCGATCTTCACGCTGTCGGCGAGCTTCCAGGTGCCCGAGACGGGCCCCGACCACCACGCGCCGATGCCGGACGTGCCCGCGCCCGAGACGCTCGCGACGGGGTTTGAGCGGTTCGAGAAGCTGTTCGGCCGGAAGGTGGCCGAGCAGTGGCAGGCGCACCGTCCGTTCGACCTGCGGCATGCCACCCCGCTCACCTGGGAGGCCAAGGGCAAGCCGGAACTGGCCACCCCGGAGTCGATCGTCTGGCTGAAGACGGTCGACAAGCTGCCGGACGATCCCACCCTGCACGTCTGCCTCATGACGTACGCCTCGGACATGACGCTGCTGGACACCGTGCTCCTCAACCACGGCCTGGCCTGGGGCGACAACCGGACCGTCGGCGCGAGCCTGGACCACGCGATGTGGTTCCACCGGCCGTTCCGCGCCGACGAGTGGCTCCTGTACGTCCAGGAGACGCCGTCGGCCAGCGGGGCGCGGGGCTTCGCGCGCGGCCAGGTGTTCACCCAGACGGGCGACCTCGTGGTCAGCGTTGCCCAGGAGGGCCTGGTCCGCGTCAGCGACCTCTGAGGCATCAGGCGGCGCATCCGTCGAGGAAAAGCACAAAACCCCAGCTCAAAAATAGGTTGAAGAGTTTCGGCGAAGTCTCGTAGGCTCTTCGCAGCACTGAAGAACGGCCCGCGCCCGAAGATCACTGATCTCGGGGGTGAGGGCCCGGACCCATCGAAGGAGGTGGCGAGCGTCATGTGGAGCATCAACAAAGCACCCATCGGCGATGCCGTCTTCCCGGGTGGAGTCTGCGCCCTCCCGGTCACCCAAGGTGACCGGTTCGGCTACGGACCCGCCTTGCCCGGCGGCGAAGCCGTCCGGCGCGGCGCGCACGCCCTGAAGGGCGAATCCGTGCTGACGCGCGTTCGTATGCACAACTTCGGTGCACTGGCTCCGTACAGCTGGAGGCCACCGGTCTAGCCGACCGAGTGTGAGCTTTCAGGCCGCGGATCCGAGCACCGGATCCGCGGCCTTTTTTGTGTGCGAGCTCACACCGCCAGGGAACGGCCGCCCGAACCCCCGACGACAAAGACGTTGAGATCCAACGAGAGGACTGAGGGTGAACCTCATCCAGGGGCTTGAGCCGAACTTCGCGGCCATCGACGACCTGCCCTGCCGCACCGACCCGGAACTGTTCTTCGCCGAGGCGCCCGCCGACGTGGAGCTGGCCAAGGAGCTGTGCGTGGACTGCCCGGTCCGCAAGAGCTGCCTCGCCGGCGCCGTCGAGCGGCGTGAGCCGTGGGGCGTCTGGGGCGGCGAGCTGTTCGTCCGCGGCGAGATCGTCGCGCGCAAGCGTCCCCGTGGGCGTCCGCGCAAGAACCCCGCGCAGACCGAAGTGGCCGCGTGATGCATCCCGGCCACGACACCGACCTCCGCGCCGCCAGGCGCACCGACCGGCAGGTGCCGGGTTTCGGCCCGGCACCGGCCCCCCGTACGGGAGTCCAGATGACCTTGCTTCATGAAGAACTCGCCCATGAGCGAATACGCCTCCTCCAGGAGGAGGTCGCCGCGCTCCAGTGGGCCGCCGAGGTGCGGCGCAGCCGCCGCGAGGCGCTGCGGGCAGCGGCCCGCGACACCGGCCGCGCCACCCGCCAGGAGGCGCGGATCCGCCTGCGCGGCCTGCGCTCCCTGCTCACCCGCTGACGCGGAAGCCGGGGCCGGACGCCGAAGTCCGGCCCCTGCGGATCATGGGAAAGGGGCGCCCGTCACCACGACGGGCGCCCCTTCGACGTCTCACGGCGCGGGCCGGGTCAGGCGCCGGGACCGGTCAGTCCTCGGGGGCGGGGCCGCTGGTGGCGGCGTCCTCGCCGGTGGGCTCGCCGGGCGCGAACCCCTTGACCCACCGGATCGCCTCGGCCCGGAAGGGCCCCTCGCACTCCAGTTGGCACAGCACCCCGGTGCCCAGGCCGATCGTCCGGTGCACCAGCACGTAGTCGTTCGGCAGGTTGAGGTAGCGGACGACGTTGTCGGGCCGCAGGTCGGTGACCCGGGCGGCCTGGTCGCGCAGCCACTCGCGGCTGAACTTGAACGTGTCGGCGCGCATCGGCACGGCGAGCGGTTCGATGAACGCGGCGAGCGCCGCGGCGTCCACCTCGACGCCGTCGCGGATGATCCCCTCGGCGCGGCAGGCGGCGACGATCTCGGCGGGGTCGCCGAGCGCGCCGATCCGCATGAGGGTGCCGATCTCCTCCTGCATGCCGCCTTCGAGCCTGTCGACGGCGCCGAAGTCGATGACGCCGAGCCGTCCGTCCTCCATCAGCCGGAAGTTGCCGGGGTGCGGGTCGGCGTGCAGGTGGCCGCAGCGCGGCGGCGCGGAGAACAGGAACCTGGCGAACAGCAGGCCCGCCCTGTCCCGCTGCTCCTGGGTGCCGTCCGTGATGATCTTGGCGAGGGGGATGCCGTAGATCCACTCGGTGACCAGGACGGTGCCGGACTGGGCGACGACCTCGGGCACGAGGAAGTCGGGGTCGTCGGCGTACGCCTTGGCGAAGGCGCTCTGTGAGGCGGCCTCGACGGTGTAGTCGAGCTCCTCGCGGACGCGGTGCTTCAGCTCGTCGAGGATGCTGCGGATGTCGGCGCCGGGGAACAGCACTCCGACGAGCTTGCCGACGCGGGCGAGCTGGTTGAAGTCGCTGATCAGCGCCTTGCCCGCGCCCGGGTACTGGACCTTGACGGCGACCTCGCGCCCGTCCTTCCAGACCGCCTTGTGCACCTGCCCGATCGACGCGGCGGCGGCCGGTTTGTCGTTGAAGGACCGGAAGTTCTCCCGCCAGTCGGGCCCGAGGTTCTCGGCGAGGACCCGGTGCACGGTGGCGACGGGCATCGGGGGCGCGGACTCCTGGAGCTTGGTGAGGGTGGCGCGGTAGGGCCCGGCGATCTCGGGGGGCAGCGCCGCCTCGAAGATCGACAGGACCTGGCCGAACTTCATGGCCCCGCCCTTGAGTTCGCCGAGGACCTTGAAGAGCTGCTCGGCGGTGCGGGTCTGGATCTCGTTCGCGACGGCCTCGGCCGAGCGTCCGATGGTCTTTTTGCCGAGGCCCAGAGCGGTGCGGCCGGCGAAGCCCAGGGGGAGGGCTGCCAGCTTGGCGGTTCGCGTCACGGCGCGCAGGGGTAGGTCGCTCACGGCTTCATTCTCCGCGATCCTCCTTCGTTCCCGCCACAACCAGACGGTCCCGATGTAAGTATTCGTTTACCGCACCCGGTCGGGTGTCTTATATCACGTTTAGTCGACAGGCGTCCCAATGCTGGGGAGAAGTTCTGGGCGAGACGTGGTGTTTGTCAGGTTTTACCTGGTCAACCGCACGCGGGGCCTGGGGAAAACGGAAAGTTTCGGCTACGGTTCTGCATGTGCCCCCCAACGTCGAGGTCCGCCGAAGCGCCCGACGCCGGAGAACAGTCTCGGCTTATCGCGACGGCAACAAGACCATCGTGCTGCTGCCCTCCCGCCTGACCAAGGCCGAGGAGGAATACGAGATCGCGCGCATCCTCCAACGCCTGGAGGGCCGTGAGCGCAGGTCACGGCCGCCGTCCGAGGACGGTGAGCTGCTGGACCGTGCCAGGGAGCTGTCCCGGCGCTACCTGGACGGCAGGGCCCAGCCGCGGAGCGTCCGCTGGGCCGCCAACCAGCGCAGCCGCTGGGGCTCCTGCACCCCCGACGACGCGTCGATCAGGATCTCCACCATGCTGCGCGGCATGCCGAGCTGGGTGGTGGACTACGTGATCGTGCACGAGCTGGCCCACCTGCTCGAACCCTCCCACAACGCCTACTTCTGGGACCTCGTCGGCCGCTACCCCAAGACCGAGCGGGCCCGCGGCTACCTGGAGGGCGTGGCGGCGGCGCCGCACCTGGAGGCCACCGGCTGACGGTGGCCGCACCCGGCCACTTTCCGCGCCGTTATCGGCGGCCCGGACGCGGCAGCACCGCCGGATCGACGGCAGCCGCCCGCGCCACCAGCGCCCGCAACGCGTCGTCGGTGAGGCCGGGCAGCGCGTCCACCGGGAACCAGCGCAGGTCGTCGGACTCGTCGCTGATCGTGTGCCGCGCGCCCTCCGGCGCGACCGCCAGATACTGGACGTCCAGGTGCCACGAGCCGCCGGGATGGCACGGCACCGCGTGCCGGTCGAGCTGCACGGGCTCCGCCGACAGGACGAGCCCCTCGATCCCGGACTCCTCGGTCGCCTCCCGCAGCGCCGCTTCCGCGAGCGACGGATCGCCCGCCTCACAGTGGCCGCCCATCTGGAGCCACAGTTTGACCTTGCCGTGCAGCGTCAGCAGGACGGCCGACCTGTCCGCGCTCAACACGAGGGCGCTCGCCGTCAGATGGCCCGCCGCGCACTCCCGCCACATCCCGTCCGGATGCGCGTCGAGATGGGCGAGGAAGTCACGCCGCACCGCCTCCTGGGCCCGTGAGGGCGCCCGCCAGCCCTTGAGGACGCGGACGGCGTCGGCGTGCAGCCCGCCGATCACGCGTCCGGACGGCCCCCGGCGCCGTCACCGCCCTGGTCTTCGGACGGGGGAAGTTCGTCCAGTTGGGACAGGTCGAAGTCCGCGTCCGAGGAGTGCAGGAACGCGTCGGGGTTCGCCAGGTCGTCGGCGGTCGGGATGAGGTCGGGGTGTGCCCACAGGCCGTCCCTGCCGTCGACGCCCTTGAGCGCCGTCACCGACTGCCACAGCGCCTCGGCCTCACGCAGCCTGCGCGGCCGCAGTTCGAGCCCGACCAGCGCGGCGAACGTGTGCTCGGCCGGGCCGCCGGTGGCGCGGCGCCGCCGGATCGCCTCGGCCAGCCGGTCCGCGCTGGGCAGCCGCCCCGCGGCCGCCGCCGCCACGACCACCCCGACCCAGCCCTCGACCAGCGCCAGCAGCGTCTCCAGCCGGGCCAGCGCCGCCTTCTGCTCGGGCGTCTCCTCCGGCGTCAACTGGATCTCGCCGCCGAGCGCCTCCTGGAGCGCCTGCGGGTCGCTGAGGTCGAGGCCGGAGATCTTGTCCTCCAGGCCCGAGAGGTCGACGCTGATGCCGCGCGCGTAGTCGCCGACCGCGTTCAGCAGCGCCGACCGCAGCCACGGCACGTGCGCGAACAGCCGCTGGTGGGCGGCCTCGCGCAGCGCCAGGTACAGCCTGACCTCGTCCAGCGGGATCTCCAGGCCCTCGGCGAACGCGTCGACGCCCGCCGGCAGCAGCGCCGCGACGCCCTCGGGCGCCAGCGGCAGGCCGACGTCCGCCGAACCGATGATCTCCTTGGCCAGGGTGCCGAGCGCCTGCCCGGCCTGGCCCGCGACCATCGCCCCCGCCATCTGCTTGACCATGCCGATCAGCGGCCCCGCCATCGCCGCCATCTCCGGCGGGATCTGCCCGCCGGGGCCGTTCATCGCGCCGCCCATCGCGCTGACCATGCGCTCGGCGATCGGATCCACCACCTGCTCCCACACCGGGAGCGTCGCCTCCAGCCACTCCGAGCGGCTCCACGCCTTGGCCGAGCGCACGCCCGCAGGCAGCACGGTGCCCTCGTCGAGCCACAGGTCGGCCAGCCGTAGCGCGTCCTCGACCTGGCGGCGCTGGGCGTCCACCACCGACGGGTCGCCCGCCTCCACCACGAGGTGCCGCGCGATGTTGCGCACCATCTCCCAGTTGACGGGTCCGGAGCCGCCCGCGCCCATGCCGCTCAGCATGTCGGCGAACTGGTGCAGCATGTCCGCGAACTGCCGCATGTCGCCGCCGCCGGGGCCGCCGGGGCCGAAGCCCATGCCGAAGGGGTCGCCGGGCTTGCCGTCGCCCTCGCCGTCGTCGTCGGAGGACCGGTTGAAGCCGAAAGGAGTGTCGCCCATCAGAATCGCCTTAGGCTGCGGGGAAAGGCCATAACCTCAAAGGTAGTCGCTTTCCGGAGCGAGCCGCGGCCGCAGAGGGGGGCGTTCGCCATGAGCACAGGGGACCGCAGGGTCGTCGCCGTCACCGGCGCCGCGTCCGGAATCGGACAGGCGCTCACCGCCAGACTCGCCGCGTCGGGCAGGTTCGCGCGGGTCATCGCGCTGGACACCGCCCGAGGCGAGGCGCCCGGCGCCGTCTGGCGGGTCGTCGACATCCGCGACCCGGTCCTGGCCGGACGCCTCTCCGACGTGGACGTCCTCGTGCACGTCGACGTGGATCGGTCGCCCGAAACCGACCCGAAAGAGCGCCGCACCTACAACGTGCGCGGCGCCCAGACGGTGATCGCCTGCGCGGCCGGGGCCGGCGTGCGCAGCGTCGTGCTCCTCAGCTCGGCCTCCGTCTACGGGGCGACGGCCGACAACCCCGTCCCGCTGGCCGAGGACGCGCCGCTCCGGGCCGAACCGGACACCTCCGTGGCCGGGGACTTCCTGGAGATCGAGGAACTGGCCGCCAGCAGGCTCCACCCGGGCGTGCGGATCACCATGGTGCGTCCGGCGGCCCTGGTCGGGCCCGGCGTGGACACCGTCGTCACCCGGCACTTCGAGGCGCCGCGCCTGCTCAAGGCCAAGGGCGTCGAACCCCGCTGGCAGTTCTGCCACACCGACGACCTCGTGACGGCCCTGGAGCTCGCCGCGCACGGCGACGTCACCGGCGCGGTCGCGGTCGGATGTGACGGGTTCCTCACCGGCCCGGAGGTCGAGCGGATCACCGGCAAGGCGGGGTTCGAGCTGCCCGCGTCCCTCACCTTCGGCACCGCGCAGCGCCTGCACCGCCTCGGCCTGACGCCCGCGCCCGCCACCGACCTGCACTACGTCGTCTACCCGTGGGTGGTGGACTGCGCCCGGCTGCGCGCGGCCGGATGGAAGCCCGTGCACGACAACGAGTCCGCGTTGCAGGCGCTGCTGGAGGAGTCGGCGGGCCGCCACGCCGTCGTCGGCCGCAGGGTCGGCGGCAAGGAGGCGACCATGGCGACGGCGGCGGGCGCGACGGTCGCGGTGATCGGCGCCGCCGCGGCGGTCCGCCGCGCCCGCAGACGGCGCAGGCTCTAGCGGTATTTTCTCCCCGTGAGCGTAATCCGACTGCTGGACATCCGCGAGACACCGCTGTCCGTCGACGAGGTCGTCGCCGCGGTCCAGGACGCCGTGGCCGGGGGCACCGCCTTCTTCGCAGGCACGGTGCGCGACCACGACCGCGCCCACGACGGCTCGGGCAGCAAGGCCGTCACCGCGCTGTCCTACAGCGCCCACCCGAGCGCGCGCGACAGGCTCCGCGAAGTGATGGAGAAGGTCGCCGCCGACCTCCCCGTGACGGCCCTGGCCGCCGTGCACCGGGTCGGCGACCTTGTGGTCGGCGACCACGCGGTGGTCGTCGCGGCCGCCGCGCCGCACCGGGGCGAGGCGTTCGAGGCGTGCCGCCGCCTCATCGACGACCTCAAGCGGGACGTGCCGATCTGGAAGCACCAGCACTTCGCCGACGGCACCGCCGAGTGGGTCGGCGCCTGTTGAAGTGCCCCTAGGCTTGCGGACATGGTCTCCGATGTCTCGCGGCGCCTGCGCGGGCGCCTCCCGAACCGGCGGGCGCTGACCCTCACCGTCGTCGCGGTGCTCGTGCTGCTCCTGGCGCTGGCCGGGGCCGTCATGCCGGTGCCGTACGTGTCGCTGCGGCCGGGGCCGACGCTGAACACGCTCGGCGTGAACCCGCAGACGGACAAGCCGCTCATCGAGATCACCGGCGAGCAGACCTACGCCGACAACGGCCACCTCAACTTCACCACCGTCGCCTACACCGGCGACCCCGACCGGCCGCTCACCCTCTACGGGGCGCTGCGCGACTGGCTCGACCCCGACCGCGCCGTCGTCCCGCAGGAGACGATCTTCCCCAAGGGCGAGACGGCCGAGGAGGTCGAGCAGGAGAACACCGCGCTCATGGCCGACTCCCAGCAGACGTCGGTGGCGGCCGCGCTCACCCAGATGGGCGAGAAGCTCACCACCGAGTCCGTCGTCGTCGGCGTCGAGAAGGGCATGCCCGCCGAGGGCACGCTGGAGACGGGCGACAAGATCACCGCGGTGGACGGCACCCCGGCCACCCAGACCGCGCAGATCACCGGAAAGCTCCGGGAGTACAAGGCGGGCCAGCAGGTCACGCTGACCGTGGTGCGCGACGGCAAGGAGCGCACCGAGACGCTGACCATGGCCGCCCACCCCAAGGAGCCCGACAAAGCCGTCGTCGGCGTGAAACTCGCCGACAGGTACGTGCTGCCGATCGACGTCAAGATGAACGTCGGCGACATCGGCGGGCCCAGCGCCGGGCTGATGTTCGCGCTCGGCATCTACGAGCTGCTCACCCCCGGCAGCCTCACCGGCGGCAAGTTCATCGCGGGCACCGGCACCATCACCATGGACGGCCAGGTCGGCGCGATCGGCGGCATCCAGCAGAAGATGATCGCCGCCCGCGACGCCGGAGCCACCGTGTTCCTCGTCCCGCCCGGCAACTGCCCGGCCGCCCTCGACGCCGCCCCCGACGGCCTGCGCCTCGTCAAGGCGGAGACCCTCGACAGCGCCGTCAAGAGCCTCCAGGCGCTCCAGGACGGCAAGGGCCAGGTCCCCGCCTGCTGACGGGATGTGACGGCGTCACCAGCGCGCTCAGTCCGGCAGGAGGGTCTGTGCCAGCGCGTCCGTGACGTCCGGCACGAGGTCGGCCGCCGACAGGAGATCCTCCTCGTGGTTGCGGATCCGCAGGACCGCGTGCCTGTCGCCGTCCCGCAACACCCCCACGACGATCTTCAGCTCCTCGTGCCGGGGATGCGCCAGCGCCCACGCCACCGCGTCGCCGTCCTCCGGGATCTCCTCCTCGACCTCCGGCGGCAGCGTCACCCGGACCATCGCCAGCGCCGCGCCCGTCACCGTCGGCGGCCACACGATGCCCGGAAGCAACGCGCCCACGTCGCCGTCGTCGAGATCGCCCTGGTCCACCGCGGTCAGCGCGTCGTCGGCCGACAGGCCAAGCTGCGCCGCGAGTTCCGGCTGGACACGCAGCAGTTCCCCGGTCTCCACCAGCGCGAACAGGCGCGGCGGCCCGTCCCAGCCGGTCTGCGCCTCAATGCTGCGTACGGTCTCTTCGAGAGGGCTCATGCCGTCATTCTTCCGTTGCCGACCTGATGCTCGCAGTCGGGAACCGCGCGGGATGTCGGTAAGTTGCTCCTAGTGCCGACAGGAACTTGAGGAATCGGAGGGAAGCCGTGAGCTTCCGAACCCCGCGCCCGGGCGGGCGTCGCGTCCCCGAAGGGAGACCGCGGCTACTCGCCCCGGTGCTGATCACGCTGGCGGTGGTGGTCGCGCTGTTCTTCATCGCGACCGGCTTCTGGACGGATCTGCTGTGGTACCGGTCCCTCGGAGACGGATTCTCCAAGGTCTTCACCACCCAACTACGCACCCGGGTGATGCTGTTCTTCCTCGGCGGCCTGCTCATGGCCGCCGCCGTCGGCGTCAACATGGTGATCGCCTACCGGCTGCGGCCCGCCTACCGGCCCGTCTCGGTCGAACAGCAGGGCCTGGAGCGCTACCGCGCCGCCATCGACCCGCACCGCAGGATGGTCTTCGTCGCCCTGCTCGCCGCGATCGGCCTGTTCACCGGGCTGTCGTCGGCCGGGCAGGTGGGCACCTGGCTCGCCTTCACCAACCGCACGAGCTTCGGTGAGAAGGACGCCCAGTTCGGCATGGACGTGTCGTTCTTCGTGTTCACCTACCCGTTCCTGCGACTCATCCTCGGCTTCCTGTTCGTGCTGGTGGTGCTGTCCATCATCACCGCGGTCGCCGTCCACTACCTCTACGGAGGGCTCAGGCTGCAGGGCGCGGGCGACAAGGCGTCGCCCTCGGCACGCGCCCACCTGTCCGTCCTCGTCGGCCTCTTCGTGCTGCTCAAGGCGATCGCCTACTGGTGCGACCGGTGGGGCCTGGCCTACTCCGAGCGCGGCAAGGTGACGGGCCCCGGCTACACCGACGTCAACGCCGTGCTGCCCGCCAAGACGATCCTCGCGTCGATCGCCCTGATCTGCGCGATCCTCTTCTTCGTCAACATCTGGCGGCGCGGCATGATGCTGCCCGGCGTCGGCTTCGGCCTCATGGTCCTGTCGGCGATCCTCATCGGCGGCGTCTACCCGCTGCTCATCCAGCAGTTCCAGGTGAAGCCGAACGAGCTCGCCAAGGAACGCCCCTACATCGAGCGCAACATCGACGCGACCCGTGACGCGTTCGGCGTCGCCGGCGTCGACGAGCAGAACTACGCGCCGACCAAACAGCCCGACGCCAAGGAGGTCGAGAAGTACTCCGCGACCATCCCCAACGTCCGGCTGCTCGACCCGACGCTGCTGTCCCCGACGTTCCGGCAGAACCAGCAGCTCCAGGGCTTCTACACCTTCTCCGACCCGCTGGACATCGACCGCTACCCCGACGCGAACGGCGACATGCAGGACACCCTGGTCGCCGTCCGCGAGCTGACCGGGCCGCCGCCCAGCGCGTCCGGCTGGGTCAACGAGCGGCTCACCTACACGCACGGCTACGGCTTCGTCGCCGCCCCCGGCAACAGGGTCGACGCGCAGAGCAAGGGCCCCGTCTACACCGCCTCCGACATGCCGCAGTCCTGCGAGGTCGCGGCCAAGGACGGCGAATGCCAGTTCGCCATCGACAAGCCGCAGGTGTACTTCGGCGAGCAGTCGCCCGCCTACTCCATCGTCGGCGTCCAGGAAGAACTCGACTTCCCCAACGGCCCCCGCACCGTCTACAGCGGCACCGGCGGCGTCCGGATGGACTCCTTCTTCAACCGCGTCGCCTACGCGATGAAGTTCCGCGACCGCAACATCCTGCTGTCCGGCAACATCAAGGAGCAGTCGCGCATCCTGTACGACCGCAACCCGCGTGAACGCGTCCAGAAGGCCGCGCCCTGGCTCACCGTCGACGGCAACGCCTACCCCGTCGTCGCGGGCGGCCGGATCGTCTGGGTCGTCGACGGATACACCACCTCCAGCGGCTACCCCTACTCCGAGCGGATCAACCTCCAGGACACCACGTTCGACAGCAACAGCGAACGGCCCGCCGTCGGCAGGCAGCCCGGCGCGGAGGTCAACTACATCCGCAACTCCGTGAAGGCCACCGTCGACGCCTACGACGGCACCGTCACGCTCTACGCCTGGGACGAGAACGACCCCGTCCTCAAGACCTGGCGCAAGGCGTTCCCCGGCACCGTCAAGGCCAAGAACGAGCTCCAGAAGGCGTTCGGCGGCGAGGTGTTCGACCACATCCGGTACCCCGAGGACCTGTTCAAGGTGCAGCGCAGCGTCCTGCGCAGCTACCACGTGACCGACCCGTCGTCCTTCTACGACGGCCAGGACACCTGGCAGGTGCCCGTCGACCCGACCGAGACCGGCGTCACCGAGCCGCCGTTCTACCTGACGCTCCAGATGCCGTCACGGGACGACGAATCGGAGCCGGAGAAGCCCGCGTTCTCCCTCACGTCCACCTATGTGGCGCGAAACGGGACGAACCTCACCGGCTTCCTCGCCGCGAACAGCGACCCCAAATCCGAGAACTTCGGCGAACTACGGCTCCTCCAGGTGCCACGCGAAGTGTCCATCCTCGGACCAGGACAGATGCAGAACGCCTTCAAGGGCAACGACAAGGTCGCACCCGTCCTCAACCGGCCCGCCGGAAGCACCACCCAGGTCGTGTACGGCAACCTGCTGACACTCCCGTTCGGCGGCGGCTTCATGTACGTCCAACCCGTCTACCAGCAGTCCGCGACCGGAGCGAAGTTCCCCGTGCTCGGCTGGGTCCTCGTCAGCTTCGGCGACCAGATCGGATTCGACACCACCTTCGAAGGCGCCCTCAAGCAGGTCCTCCAACCCGGCACCAAAGTGCCCGAGACCGGCCAGGACACCGACACGCCCACCACACCCGGCACCGGCTCGTCCCCATCCGTCCAACAGGCCATCGACGCCGTCAAACAGGCGTTCCAGGAATCCCAGGACGCCCTCAAGAGCGGCGACCTCAAGAAGTACGCCGAAGCCCAGGACAAACTCAGCCAGGCCATCAACAACCTGGTCGAAGTCCAAAGCCGCGTCGAAGACGAGCCCGCCACACCCGCACCCACCCCCAGCCCCACACCCACCAACTAACCAAATTGCCTAAGCCCGCTCCACCCCGTAGACTAAACCTACCGACGCGGGGTGGAGCAGCTCGGTAGCTCGCTGGGCTCATAACCCAGAGGTCGCAGGTTCAAATCCTGTCCCCGCTACGAGACTGTGGCCCCCTGGTCGCTTCCTTCGGAAGCTTCCAGGGGGTCTCTTCGCGTTTGTCGGGGGGGCGACCCCCCGAGCCCCCCGGTGTGGGGGCTGCCGCCCCCACGCCCCCGCCGCGCACCTTGCGCTTGGCGCTTGGCTGGGCTGGAAACTGCCTAGTGGCCCTCTGCCTTTGGCTCTGGCTGGGCTGGAAAGTGCCTGGTGGCCCTCTGCCTTTGGCCTCAGCTGAGGTGGAATCTGCCCGGTGCCCGGTGCCCGGTGCCCGGTGCCCGGTGCCCGGTGCCCCTGGCTGGGGTGGAAAGTGCCTGGTGGTGCTTTGGCCTTGGCCTTGGTTGGGGTGGGAGCTTGCGTCGGTGCGTCGGTGCGTCGGTGCGTCGGTGCGTCGGTGCGTCGGTGCGTCGGTGCGTCGGTGCGTCGGTGCGTCGGTGCGTCGGTGCGTCGGTGCGTCGGTGCGTTGTTTTGGTGGGGGTTGGGATTGGGGGGTGTTCTTGGGGGTTGGGTGGGGTTAGGGGAGGGTGGTGGCTTCTTCGGCTTCTACTTCGGCGGTCCAGGTGGGTTTTGAGGATTGCCAGGTTTCTTCGGTGGAGCCTTGGCGCCAGTAGCCGGAGATGGAGAGGTGGGAGAGGGGGATTTTTCGGGTTTGGCGGAGGTTGCGGCGTAGGGATTTGACTAGGGTGGCTTCGCCGTGGATGAAGGCTTGGAGGTTGTTGGTGGGGAAGTTCAGGGCTTCTATGGCGGCGGTCAGAGGGGTGCCGATGGGGGAGTTGTGGCGGTGTAGCCAGGTGACGGTGAGGCCGGGGTGGGTGGGGAGGGGGATCTCGTCGGCGGGGGTTTCCACCTCTATGAGGGCTTGGGCGGTGGTGTTGGCTGGGAGGTGTTCCAGGGAGGCGGCTATGGCGGGGAGGGCGCTTTCGTCGCCGGCCAGGAGGTGCCAGTCGGCGGTGGGGGAGGGGCGGTAGGAGCCGCCGGGGCCGGTTAGCCAGAGGTCGTCGCCTGGGTTGGCGTGGGCGGCCCAGGGGGCGGCGATGCCCTCGTCGCCGTGGACTACGAAGTCGAGGGTGAGTTCCTGGGCTTTGGGGTTCCAGGTTCGGACGGTGTAGGTGCGGGTGATGGGCCAGTCGGCTCTGGGGAGGTCTCGGCGGATGGCGGCCGGGTCGAAGGGGACGGGGGAGTCGGGGCGGGGGAACTGGAGTTTGACGTAGTGGTCGGTGAACTCGCCCGCGTGGAAGCGGGCCAGGTCGTCGCCGCCGACTACCACGCGGACTAGGTGTGGGGTCAGCCATTCGGTGCGGATCACGGCGGTGTGGTACGGGGCGGGGGTGCGGCGTTCGGCCATCTTTTGGGCTCCTTGGTCGCGATGGGCGATAGCTCGACGATGTCTTTTCGATATATCGAATGTATCTGACATGTCAAGCACCTGGGGGCCGTCGGGCGGCGCCCCGACGGCCGGTCGGCCCGTGTGCGGCGTCAGGCGGGTTCGAGCACGAAGACCGGGATCTTGCGTTCGGTCTTCTTCTGGTACTCGGCGTAGTCGGGCCACGCCTCGACCGCGAGCTGCCACCACTGGTCGCGTTCCAGGCCCTCGGCGATCCGCGCGGTGTACTCCTTCGGCTCGGGGCCGTCCTGGAGCAGGACGCGGGGCTCGGCGACGACGTTGTGGTACCAGACGGGGTTCTTGGGGGCGCCGCCCAGGGAGGCGACGACGGCGTAGCGGGTGCCGTCCGTCACACGCATCAGCGGGGTTTTGCGGATCTTGCCGGTCTTGGCGCCGCGCGTCGTCAGGATGACGACGGGCTTGCCGCGCATCGTGTTGCCCTCCTTGCCGCCGGTCCGCTCGTAGAGCTCGACCTGCTCGGCGGCCTGGGCGTGGGGGCTCGGCGTGTACTCGCCTTGGAGAGCCATGGGTCGTTCCTTCCTCTCGGCTCCCTCCACGTTTTCATGCCGCACCGACAGTCCGAACCGGTGGGGTGCCCGAGGTTTGGCATATCTCTGACTGGTAACGATAGGTCTATGATTACCCTTTTGTGGCTGATCGCCGTCGTTCTCGTAATTTACGGTATTTACGTGCTGATCGCCCAGCGCAATGTCCTCCTGGGCATCGTGCTCATCGTCCTGGGCCTGATCATCGGCCCCGGCGGCGTGAGCATCTTCAACCCGTAGGGACACAAATCCCCGCCCGGCCGGAGCTCCGCTCTTCGGCCGGGCCAACCCCTGCCCGGAATTCAATCTCCTGAATTAATCGGATTTTTCCGTCCATTCACCGCCCCGTGCGCCTGCTCCGCACCGGGCCGTCCCGGCGAAGATCACGCCCGCCCGGCACGTCCGATCCGGCGGGCGGGTGGTTACGTCGTTGTTTCCGTGCTTGACCTGGTGGCTCTGCTCGCTCGTTAATGGTCTTGCACCACACCCGTCGCCGAGTGGAGGACCGCGTGACCCTTGAGGAGCTGCGGGTCGCCGCGGACACCGGCCGGATCGACACGGTCGTCATCGCGTTCACCGACGTGCAGGGGCGGCTCCAGGGCAAGCGGCTGTCAGCGCGCTACTTCCTGGAGGAGGTCGCCGGGCACGGGTCGGAGGGCTGCAACTACCTGCTGGCCGTGGATGTCGAGATGAACACCGTCGACGGCTACGCGATGTCGTCCTGGGAGCGCGGCTACGGCGACTTCGTGATGCGCCCGGATCTCAGCACCCTGCGCCCGGTGCCCTGGCAGGAGGGGACGGCCCTCGTCCTGGCCGACCTGTTCTGGGAGGACGGCACCGAGGTCGTCGCCTCGCCCCGGCAGATCCTGCGTAAGCAGCTCGACCGGCTTGCGGCGCTCGGCCTACGCGCCTTCGTGGGGACGGAACTGGAGTTCATCCTCTACGCCGACACCTACGAGGCCGCCTGGAACCGCCGCTACCGCGACCTCACCCCCGCCAACCAGTACAACGTCGACTACTCCCTCCTCGGCACGTCCCGGGTGGAGCCCCTCCTGCGGCGCATCCGCAACGCCATGACGGGCGCGGGCATGTACGTCGAGTCCGCCAAGGGCGAGTGCAACCTCGGCCAGCACGAGATCGCCTTCCGCTACGCCGAGGCGCTCACCACGTGCGACAACCACACCCTGTACAAGACGGGCGCCAAGGAGATCGCCGCGCAGGAGGGCATGGCGCTCACGTTCATGGCCAAACCCAACGAGCGTGAAGGCAACTCCTGCCACATCCACATCTCCCTACGCGACGAGTACGGCGTCCCCGTCCTGGCGGGCGACGGGCCGTACGGGCTGTCGGAGATCGGCGAGCGGTTCATCGCAGGGCAGCTCGCCTGCCTCCGCGACCTCACCCTCCTGTACGCGCCCAACATCAACTCCTACAAGCGCTACCAGCCCGGATCCTTCGCGCCGACCGCCCTGCACTGGGGCATCGACAACCGGACCTGCGCGCTCCGCCTCGTCGGCTACGGCCACTCGCTCCGCCTGGAGAACCGGGTGCCCGGCGGCGACGTCAACCCCTACCTCGCCGTCGCCGCGCTCGTCGCCGCCGGCCTGCACGGGATCGACGAGGAACTGGAGTTGCCCGAGCCGTATCGGGGGAACGCCTATGCCAGCGGCGCGCCCACCGTCGTGCGGAGCCTGCGGGAGGCCGCCGCCGACTGGACGGCGAGCCCGCTCACGGCCGGGATGTTCGGCGGCGAGGCCGTCGCGCACTACGCGAACGCCGCGCGCGTCGAACTCGACGCCTACGACAGGGCGATCACCGACTGGGAGCTCGTCAGGGGCTTCGAGCGGCTCTAACGGAAGGGGCGGATCCGGTGCACCTCGACGTGCTCAACCCGGCGACAGAGGAGATCGTCGCCACCGTCCCCGCCGCGTCGGCGCAGGAGGTGGACGCCGCCGTCGCGCGGGCACGGGCCGCCTTCCCCGCCTGGCGGGACGTCGCACCGGGCGACAGGGCGCGGCTGCTGCGGGCGTTCGCGGAGAAAGTCGATGTGCACGCCGAGGAACTCGCCGTCCTCGAAGTCCGGGAGGCGGGCCACCCGATCGCTCAGGCCCGCTGGGAGGCCGCCAACCTCCGGGACGTCCTCCACTACTACGCCGGGGCCCCCGAGCGCCTCACGGGCCTCCAGATCCCCGTCCCGGGGGGTGTGGACGTCACCTTCAAGGAGCCGCTCGGCGTCGTCGCGGTGATCGTGCCGTGGAACTTCCCCATGCCGGTGCTCGGCTGGGGCGTCGCGCCCGCGCTCGCGGCCGGGAACACCGTGATCGTCA
Source organism: Actinocorallia sp. API 0066 (assembly GCF_020991275.1). Taxonomy (GTDB): domain Bacteria; phylum Actinomycetota; class Actinomycetes; order Streptosporangiales; family Streptosporangiaceae; genus Actinocorallia. Next base: position 587,872 of record NZ_JAJLQY010000001.1, read on the forward strand.
AACCCGCCGAATGGACGCCGCTGACCGCCCTGCGGGTCGCCGAACTCGCGCTGGAGGCCGGGCTGCCCGAAGGTGTGCTCCAGGTCGTCCCCGGAGAGGGGCCCGTGGCGGGACGGCGGCTCGCCGACCACCCGGACGTGCGCAAGATCGTCTTCACCGGCTCGACCCGGGTAGGGAAGGAGCTGATGGCCGCCTGCGCGCCCGACGTCAAACGGCTCACCCTCGAACTCGGCGGCAAGAGCGCCAACATCGTCTACGCCGACGCCGACCTGGAACGCGCGGCGGCCACCGCCCCCTACGCCGTCTTCGAGAACGCCGGACAGGACTGCTGCGCCCGCTCGCGCATCCTCGTCCAACGCGACGTCTACGACAGGTTCCTCGCCCTGCTCGAACCCGCCGTCAGCGGCCTCGTCGTCGGCGACCCCGGCGACGAGAAGACCGAGATCGGGCCGCTCATCAGCGCCGCCCACCTCGCCAGGGTCCGGTCCTACGTGCCCGACGACGCGCCCGTCGCCTTCCGCGGCGAGGCACCCGACGGGCCCGGCTTCTGGTACCCGCCGACCGTCCTCGCGACCCCCGACTTCCGCTCCGTGCGGGCCTGGCACGAAGAGGTGTTCGGACCCGTCGTCACCGTCGCGCCCTTCACCGACGAAAGCGAAGCGATCGCCTTGGCCAACGACACCCCGTACGGGCTGTCCGGCTCCATCTGGACCCGCGACATCGGCCGCGCCCTGCGCACCGCCCGGGCCGTCCAGGCCGGCAACCTCTCCGTCAACTCCCACTCGTCGGTGCGGTACTGGACGCCGTTCGGCGGATACAAACAGTCAGGGCTCGGCCGTGAACTCGGCCCCGACGCCCTCGACGCCTTCACCGAAACCAAGAACGTCTTCCTCAACACCGAACCCTAGGGAGCACCCGCGCCCATGCAGCGCCTCGCAGACCGCGTCGCCGTCATCACCGGCGCCGCCTCCGGCATCGGACTCGCCTCCGCCCGGCGCTTCGCCGCCGAAGGCGCCCGCGTCGTCGTCGCCGACCTCGACGAGACCGGCGGCAAAGCGGCCGCCGCCGAGATCGACGGCCTGTACGTGCCCGTCGACGTCACCGACGAAGAAGCCGTCCGCGCCCTCTACCAGACCGCATGGGACACCTACGGGCGCCTCGACATCGCCTTCAACAACGCGGGGATCTCCCCGCCCGACGACGACTCCATCCTCGACACCGGCATCGACGCCTGGCGCCGCGTCCAGGAAGTCAACCTCACCAGCGTCTACCTGTGCTGCAAGTACGCCATCCCGCACATGCGCGCCCAAGGACGCGGCTCCATCATCAACACCGCCTCCTTCGTCGCCCGCATGGGCGCCGCCACCAGCCAGATCTCCTACACCGCCTCCAAGGGCGGCGTCCTCGCCCTCTCCCGCGAACTCGGCGTCCAGTTCGCCCGCGAAGGCATCCGCGTCAACGCCCTCAGCCCGGGACCCGTCAACACACCCCTCCTCCAGGAACTCTTCGCCAAAGACCCCGAACGCGCCGCCCGCCGCCTCATCCACATCCCCGTAGGCCGCTTCGCCCAACCCGAAGAGATCGCCGCCGCAGCCGCCTTCCTCGCCTCCGACGACGCGAGCTTCATCACAGCCACCGAATTCCTGGTCGACGGCGGCATCTCCAGCGCCTACGTCACCCCCCTCTAACCAACCCCCACCCCCACCCCCACCAGGCACTCCACCCCCGATTTGCCTAACCCACCCCCACCCCATAGCCTTTAACCACACCGACGCGGGGTGGAGCAGCTCGGTAGCTCGCTGGGCTCATAACCCAGAGGTCGCAGGTTCAAATCCTGTCCCCGCTACGAGTCTGAGGCCCCCTGGTCGCTTCCTCCGGAAGCTTCCAGGGGGCCTCTTCGCCGTGTTTGCCCGGGGGGCGACCCCCGGACCCCCGATGTGGGGGCTGCCGCCCCCACGCCCCCGCCGCCCCACTCACCCTTGGTCCTCGGCCAGGCTGGAAAACTGCCCGGTGACCCTTTGCCCTTGGCCTTGGCTGAGCTGGAAACTGCCTGGTGGCCCTTTGCCCTGGTTGAGCTGGAAAAATACCGTGGGTTTTTGGTCTTGGCTGGGGTGGAAGTTGGCTGGTGGGGCTTGGGGTGGGGTGGGGGGCTCTTGGGGGCTTGTTTGGTGGGGGAATGGCGGTGGCCGCATGGAGAACCATGCGGCCACTGGGCTTTTTGGGGGGTGGGGGTGCTGTGGGTTACTTGTAGGTGGGGCGGGTGGAGAAGGTGGTGCCGGCGGGGGTGGGGGTGCTGTTGGGGTAGAAGAGGCCGGTTTGGGATTGGGTGGTGGGCATGGCGAACCAGGCGTAGCGTTTGATGTATTTTTCTTTGGCTAGCATTTTGGTTGCTTCGCGGAGGAAGGCGGCCTGTTGCTTGAGGGTGGGGTAGCGGGGGGCGCCTTGGGTGAAGTCCGTGAGGGCGAATTCGGTTAGCCAGATGGGCTTTTTGTAGCGCTTGTGGACGGCGCGGAGGTACTGGCGGAGTTGGAGCGCGGCGGGTTTGGCTCGGAAGTCGGCGCCGTACCAGTGCAGGGTGATGAAGTGCACGGGCATGTTGCGGGACTTGGCGCCCTTCATGAAGCGGTCCAGCCAGCCGCCCGGCGTGGCGCCGCCGGTGGCGACCGAGGGGCTGCCCAGGGTCTTGCCGGTCGCGACGAGGCGCGGCCACAACTCCAGGGCCTGCTCCACCGACATGTTGGCCTGGTCGCCCAGGTCCGGCTCGTTGAAGCCCAGGAGGTACCTGCTCTTGGCCTTCTTGGCCTTGGCGACGTCGCCGATGGTGGCGGCGCGGTGGATCATCGGGACGAACTCGACGCCCTTGGGGGCCTTCACCCCGGCGCGGTCGGCGCCCCAGCTGTAGAACCAGCAGGCGCGCGACTTCTTCATCGACTTCGCCGAGTTCGCGACGGCCCAGGTGGCGACGCCCTTGAAGCACGCCTTCTTGGCCTTCTCCTGGACCTGCTGCTGCGGCGCCTTCTTCGCGACCGGAACCGGCACCTCCATCAGCGGCGCGGAGGCCGTCGGGGTGACGGGCTGGGGCGCGGCGATGGACGGCGGCGGCGCCGCGGTCTTCGGCAGGCCCTCGGGCACCGGCGGCGGCTGCGCCGCGACGGGCGGGGGCGTCACCCAGCCGGCGGGCTGGGGATCGCGATGATCGATGTAGGCGTATCCGGCCAGCCCGACCACCGAGGCGGTGCACAATCCGACGGCGACGGCCTCGACGGCCCGGCGATTCCTGCGCGAGGGGGTCACGGCAGGCACTCTCTCACGGATCGGGGCGATCCGTCTTCCGCCTACGGATTCCGAAGAAAGAGACGAGTCCGCCGATGACGCAGAGTACCGCCGAAGTCACCATCGCCCGGGGAAAGCCGTCTTCTAGTGACTTGTCGGCGCCGGAGACGAGCGGCAGCACCGCGACCGCGAGCAGCCCCGCGATCCTGGAGACCGCGTTGTTCGTGCCGGAGGCGATCCCCGCGAAGTCGGTGGGGACCGCGCCCATGACGGTCGCCGTGAGCGGCGCGACGGTGAAGGACATGCCGAGCGCGAACACCAGCATCCCCGGCAGCACACCTGTCACGTAGGTCGCGCCGGGCTGTGCCAGCGCGAGCAGCCCCACGCCCACCCCCGCGAGGACGGGCCCGATGGTCAGGGGAAAACGCGGCCCCACCTTCTGTGAGAGCGCCCCCATCCGGGACGACAGAAGCAGGATCACGATGGTGAGCGGCAAGGTGGCGAGGCCCGCTTCCAGCGGCGAGTACCCCATCGTGTTCTGGAGTTGCAGGGTGAGCAGGAACAGCGCGCCGGAGAGCGCGGCGTAGACGGCGAGCGTCGTGATGTTCACGCTGACGAACGTGGCGGAGCGCAGGAGGCGGGGCGGGAACAGCGGGTCGGGGTGGCTCCGTTCGATGAGCCCGAACGCCACGAGCGCCAGCACCCCGATGACGCCCGCCGCGATCGTCAGCGGATGCCATCCCCTTCCGGGGCCTTCGATGAGCGCGTAGATGGTGCCGCCCAGGCCCAGCGTCACCGCGACGGCCCCGGGGTAGTCCAGGCGGCGGTCCCGCGTGGACGTCTCGGGCACGCCCTTCAGGGTGACGGCGAGCGCGACGGCCGCGATCGGCACGTTGATGAAGAAGACCCAGCGCCAGGACGCCACCTCGACGAGCCAGCCGCCCAGGAACGGCCCGAGCGCGGTGGAGACGCCGGACAGGCCCGCCCACCGGCCGATGGCGCGGCCCCTGTCCTCGTCGCACATGGTCGCCTCGATGATGGCGAGGCTGCCGGGCACCATGAGGGCCCCGCCGACGCCCTGCGCGAGCCGGGCCAGCACGAGGGACGTCCCGTTCCAGGCGAACCCGCACAGGCACGAGGCGACGGTGAAGGCGACGAGGCCGATCGCGAACACCTTCCGGTGCCCGTAGCGGTCGCCGAGGGCGCCGCCCAGGAGGAGGAGCGCGCCGAGGGTGAGCAGGTAGCCGTCCAGGACCCACTGGAGGGTGGCGAGGCCGCCGCCGAGTTCGCGGCCGATGGCCGGGAGCGCCACGTTCACCACGGTGCCGTCGAGGAAGGCGATGCCGCTGCCGAGGACCGTCGCGAGGATGATGGACCGGCCCGTGGCCGAATCGAGCCGGACCCCGTTCACGCGTGTAGGTTACCCACCGGGAACAGCGGAGGAGGGGACGCGGAGTGCGGGTGTCGGTACCCGCCGCCATCGGAGTGGCGGCGCTGCTCACGCTCTCGGTGGGGGTCGCCGTTGTGGCGGGTGAGTGGGACAAGGAGCGGTACGCCGATCTTGAGGTGTCCCAGGAGGTCGCGCACGTCCCCGGCGAGGAGACCAAGATCATCACGGTGGCGCCGCTGAAGAAGCGGTACACGCCGCACCTCCTCATCGCCGGGACGAAGCCGCTGCCGGAGGGCGTGGCGGTCAGGGTGCGCAGGCTGAAGGGCGTCAAGGTCGCCGAGGTGGTGGACGGGGCGCGCACCCAGGTGGCGGGCCGCCAGGTGGGCCTGCTCGGGGTGGACCCGTCCACGTTCCGGAACCTCGCGCCGAAGGAGTCGGCGAAGCTCGACGGGCTGTGGCGCAACGTCGCGGGCGGCGACGTGGTCATCTCCTTCACGGGGCCCGCGCTGGGCACCGTCGTCAAGGCGGGCGCGAGCGGTCTCGGGGCCAGCGCGCGGATCGGCGCGGTCGCGCCGATCGGCGTGCCGGGGGTGCAGGCGATCGTCTCGCGGGAGCAGGCGCAGCGGCTCGGCCTGGCGACGGGCAACGCGATGGTCGTGAGCGCGCCGGGCGCCGACCTGAAGGGGCTCAGGACGCGGCTGCGCAAGGTGCTGCCGAAGGACGTCAAGGTGACGGTGCTGCCGCAGCAGCGGTCGGGCACCGTGCAGGTGGCGAACACGGCGCGGTCGCCGCTCAGCGGGACGGCGGGCTGCACCATCCACATGCAGGCGGTGCGCAACGAGCTGGACGCGCTGTTCGGCCCGTTCCCGGTGATCGGCTGCATGCGTCCCGGCGACCCGCAGGACCACGGCATAGGCAACGCGACCGACTACATGCTGAGCGCCGGCGGCCGGATGCCGACCGACGCGTGGATGGCCGTGGGCGACCGCGTCTCCAACTACGCGATCACCAACTGGCAGCGGCTGGGCGTCAAGTACGTCATCTGGCGCCAGCACATCTGGAACCCGAGCGTCTGCCAGTGCTGGCGCGTCATGGGCGACCGTGGCTCCCTCACCCAGAACCACTTCGACCACGTCCACATCTCGGTCCACTGACCCCCGGAACCCCCCAACCCCAGAACACCCTTTGACGGCAGGTCAGCCCCACTCCACCGGAAGATGCCCTTTACCGGTGTTTGCTGGGTTGCTATCTTCCGTGGATTTCCGGCGGGGAACGTCAGAGGTATGACAGTTCCGCCCATTCCTCCTGGCCCGCTGCCCGAGCCGGAGCCGACCCCGCTTCCGCCGCCGATGCCGGTGCGTCCGCCGAGGCCGCCGGGCCCGCCGATCCCGCAGCCGCCGCAGCCCACCCCGGCGCCGGGGCCGCCCTGCCCGGAGCCGGAACCCGAACCGGAACCGGCGTGAGCACCCCGCCCCCGCCCGGCGCGGGCGCGGGCGCGCGCCGATTCTGTCGGTGCCGGTGTCTAGGGTCGGCGCATGGAACAGATGTCGGCGGATCAGGCGCGGCGGGTCGCGTTGCGGGCGCAGGGGCTGCTGGGCGCGCCGGATCGGCGGGGCGGGGTGTCGGGGGTGCTGCGGTCGCTGGGCGCGGTCCAGCTCGACACGATCTCGGTGCTGGCGAGGTCGCACGAGCTGATCCCGTACGCGCGGCTGGGGTCGGTCGGGCGGGCGGCGGTGGAACGCGCCTACTGGGACGGGCGGGCGTTCGAGTACTGGTCGCACGCGGCGTGTGTGATCCCGATCGAGCGCTGGCCGCTGTTCGCGTTCCGGCGCCGTGCCTATCTGGCGCGCGGCCACCGCTGGCACAAGCTGGACGGTCTGGACGCCGCGGCGAAGAAGGTGCTGGCGAGGCTGCGCGACGAGGGCCCGCTGACGTCTGGCGATATCGGTGGCGCCAGGAACGGCGGGGCGGATGCGAGCAAGGGCCCGACCTCGTCGGGGAGCGCCCCCGGAGAGTGGTGGGACTGGTCGGAGTCGAAGATCGCGATCGAGTGGCTGTTGGACATCGGGGAGGTGGCCTGTGTCGAGCGCCGGGGCTGGAAGCGCGTCTACGACCTGGCGTCCCGGGCCGTCCCGGCGGAGCTGCGGGAGGCCGAGCCGGACGACGCGACGTGCCTGGCCGAGTTGGTGGGGGAGGCGGGCCGGGCGCTGGGCGTCGCCACGGTCAGGGATCTCGCCGACTACCACCGGTTGCGCGTCGCCGAGGTGAAGGCGGCGCTGGGTCCCGCCGGTCTGGTGCCGGTGAAGGTCGAGGGCTGGGCGGATCCGGCGTGGGCGGATCCGGCGGCGCTGGCGTCCGAGCCGCGCGGCAGGCACCGCACCACGCTGCTGTCGCCGTTCGACTCGCTGGTGTGGGACAGGGCGCGCACCGAGCGGATCTTCGGGTTCTTCCACCGGCTGGAGGCGTACACCCCGAAGGAGCGCAGGGTGCACGGCTATTTCGCGATGCCGCTGCTGTCCGGCGGAAGGCTCGTCGGCAGGGTCGATCCGGCGCGCGAGGGCCGCACGCTGGTCGTCCGGAAGATCTCGCTGGACGGCCCGCGCCATGTCGAGGCGGCGGCGGTGGCGCTGCGCGAGGCGGCGTCCTGGGTGGGGTGCGACGAGGTCAGGGTGGAGCTGGCGGCGCCCGAGATCCGCACGCCGCTCTTGAACTCCTTGTCAAACAACAACGAACCAACCTGGGGCAATATGCACCGTTCGTGAGTAACAACGCACCTATCGGACTCGTTACCCTACGGTCCGGTAAGTACGCGACGCACCGCGTGGACACCGCTCCCCGCACCTTCGGAAGGACCTGTCGATGACCTCGTGGCTCCGGGACTGGCTGGACAAGCCCCACCCCGATCGCGGCGTGTACCTCGCGAACGAGGACGGCGGCTGGGACTACCGCGCCTACCCGGAGATCGCCGCGTCCGCCAAGCGGGTGTCCGCCGCCCTGGCCGCCGAGGGTGTGGGCCCCGGTGACGTCGTCTGCGCCATCATCCCGACGGACTACCAGCTCATCTCCACCTATTTCGGCGTCTGGGCGTCCGGCGCCGTCATGTGCCTGATCACTCCGCCGCTGTTCCAGCAGGGCGAGGAGTACGTCACGCACGTCGCGGCGATCCTGCGGCAGGCCAAGCCGAAGCTGACGATCGCGTCCGCCGATCTCGCCCCGCTCACCCAGGCGTGCCTGGACCGGGCCGGGATCGCGGGTGAGCCGTGGCTGCCGCGCGAGGCCGAGCACGAGGCCCCGCTGGCGCCCGCCTCGGATCTGGCGCTGCTCCAGTTCACCTCGGGCTCCAGCGGCGAGCCGCGCGGTGTGCGGGTCACCTGGGAGAACCTGGAGGCCAACACCGATCTCATCGCGCGTTTCGCCGAGTTCCAGGACGGCGACGAGGTCAACTCCTGGCTGCCGCTCTACCACGACATGGGCCTGATCGGCGCGTTCCTCACCCCGGTCACCCGGCAGGGCACGCTGCACCTGATGCGCCCCGACCAGTGGATCCGCGACCCCAAGCGCTGGCTTGAGCGGTTCACCCGCGCCCAGTTCGCGGGCTGCCCGCCGTTCGCGTTCACCTACATGGCGCGGCGGCTGAAGAAGGAGCAGATCGAGGATCTCGACCTGTCCGGCTGGAAGAGCGTCATCGTGGGCGCCGAGCCGGTGGACCCGGCGGGCCTGGCCGCTTTCGCCGAGCTGCTCAAGGACACCGGCTTCCGGCCGACTGTTTTCCGTCCGGCCTACGGCATGGCCGAGACGACGCTGTGCGTGACGATGTTCGACGGTTCCGCCTCCCCGCTCGCGGTGAAGCCCGACCCGGAGTCGCTGAACTTCGGCGAGCAGGTGCGGATCGAGGCGCAGCACCTGGTCGGCCCGGACTCGCTGGGCGACAAGGCGGGCTGGATGGTCGGCTGCGGCGCGCCGGACAAGGAGCTGCCGGTCCGGATCTGCGACGAGCACGGCAGGCCGCTCCCGGACGGGCACCTGGGCGAGATCGTCGCGGGCGGCGCGTCGGCGTGCGACGGCTACTACGCGGGCGCGGAGGGCAAGTCCACCCGTTTTGTCGACGGCGAGGTCTGGACGGGCGACGCGGGCTTCCTGCACGAGGGCCAGTTGTTCGTGCTGGGCCGGATGGGCGACAGCCTCAAGGTGCGCGGCCGCTCGGTCTACGTGGAGGACCTGGAGGCCAAGCTCTCGGAGGTCACCGGCCTGCACAAGGGCCGGATCACCGTGGTGGCCGTGCCGGGTGTCGGCAGCCGTGGCGTCGCCCTGTTCGTCGAGGCCGACGAGGGCGCCTGGACGTCGGAGGCGCGCCGGTTCCTGTCCCGCCGCCTGGACGACGCGGACCTCACGATCGTCACCGGCCCGCGTGGCCTGATCGAGCGGACGTCGTCGGGTAAGCCGCGCCGCCGCTACATGTACGAGCGGCTGCGGGCGGGCACGCTCGACGGCGTCCGGGTCCTCGACCCGGCCTGACCGAACGCACCGAGGGCGTCGCGCGACAGCGCGGCGCCCTCTGCCGTTTTCCGGGGATCGGGGGAAGGATGTCGGGTAGGGCACTTGACCGGGCGCCCCAGTAAGTCAAGACTTACGACGTACACCGTACGTCACGCAAGGGGGAAGTGAACCATGGCCACGCTCGCGCCCGCACCCGAGGGCACCGGCCTCAAGCCCGTGCCAGGCGACCCCGGACTCCCGTACCTCGGCTTCATCCTCCAGCAGACCCGTGACCCCATCGGGTTCGCGCGCGCCCGCAGGGCCAAGCACGGCGACGTCTCCTGGAACAACTTCCTGGGCAAGAAGGTCGTCAACCTGATGGGCCCGGACGCCGTCCGCGAGGTCCTCACCAACAAGGACAAGGCGTTCGCCAACGGCCCGGCCTGGGGTTTTTTCATCGGCCCGTTCTTCGAGCGCGGCATCATGCTGCTCGACTTCGAGGAGCACCTCCACCACCGGCGCATCATGCAGCAGGCGTTCACCAAGAGCCGCCTCGTGATGTACCTGGACATGATGTCCGACGAGACGGCCAAGGGCGTCGCCGGATGGCGTCCCGGCCGCTTCGAGGTGCTGCCGGAGATGAAGAAACTGACCCTTGACCTCGCCCTTGAGGTGTTCGTCGGCGTCTCCCTCGACCCGCGTGAGCGCGACGAGGTGAACACCGCCTTTGTCGACGCGGTGCGCGCGGGCCTGTCCATCGTCCGGTTCCCCGTCCCCGGACTGCGCTGGAGCCGTGGCCTGAAGGCGCGCAAGCGGCTCGAACGGTTCTTCCACGACAACATCGCGGCCAAGCGCGCGCACGGCGGCGACGACCTGTTCGCCGCGCTCTGCCAGGCCGAGACCGACGACGGCCACCGCTTCACCGACGAGGACGTCGTCAACCACATGATCTTCGCCCTGATGGCGGCGCACGACACCACCACCATCACGATGACGTCGATGGCCTACTACCTGGCCAAGAACCCGGAGTGGCAGGAGCGCTGCCGCGAGCAGTCACGCGCGCTAGGCAAGGACCGCGTGGAGTTCGCCGACCTCGACGCGCTCACCGACCTGGACATGGTGATGAAGGAGGCCCTTCGGCTGTGCTCGCCGGTGCCTGGCCTGCCCCGGGTCGCGGTGAAGGACACCCAGGTCCTCGGCTTCCACATCCCCGAGGGCACCATGGTGAACCTCGCGACGTTCACCAACCACTACCGGGAGGACTTCTGGCCGGACCCGGAGAGGTTCGACCCCGAGCGGTTCTCTCCCGAACGCCGTGAGGACAGGGTGCACCAGTACGCCTGGTTCCCGTTCGGCGGCGGCGTCCACAAGTGCATCGGCCTGCACTTCGCCGGGATGCAGGTGAAGGCGATCCTGCACCAGGTGCTCCTGAACTACTCCTGGAGCGTCCCGGACGGCTACACCTGGCCGCTCGACATGACCACACTCCCCGTCCCCAAGGACGGCCTGCCCGTCACCCTGGAGCGGATCTCATGATCGTCGCCATCACCGGAGCCGCCCGTGGGATCGGCCTCGCCACCGCGCGGGCGTTCCTCGACAGGGGCGCCCAGGTCGTCATCGGCGACGTCGACGCGGAGGCCGTCGCCCGAGCCGCCGCCGAGACGGGCGCGCGGGGCGTCCACCTCGACGTCACCGACCCCGCCTCGTTCGCCGCGTTCCTCACCGAGGCGGGCGAGTACGACGTGCTGGTGAACAACGCGGGCATCATGCCGATCGGCCCCGTGCTGGGCGAGTCCGACGCGGACGCGCGCCGCTGCGTGGACGTCAACCTGCACGGCGTCATGACCGGCACCAGGCTCGCGCTCGCCAGATTCCTGCCGCGCGGGCGCGGCCACGTCGTCAACGTCGCGTCCGTCGCGGGCGTCCTCCCGACGCCGGGCCTGGCCCTCTACAACGGGACGAAGGCCGGTGTTGTGGCGTTCACCGAGGCCGTTCGGCTGGAGGTGGCGGGGCGCGGCGTGCACGTCGGCGCGGTGCTGCCGACGTTCACCAACACCGAGCTGGTCGCGGGGACGCGCAGCCCGAGGGGGCAGCGCAACATCGAGCCGGGGGAGGTCGCCGCCGCCGTGGTGGGCATGGTGGCGCGGCCGACGCCGAAGGTCGTGGTGCCGAAGCGGCTCGGCAGGCAGATCGCGTTCGGCGCGCTGCTGCCGCGCCGGGTCCAGCGGGCGCTGAACGCGCGGCTCGGCCTCGACAGCATCTTCCTGGACTTCGACGCCGACGCCCGCAAGTCCTACGACGCCCGGATCAGGGGATAGCGCGGGCCGGGGGACCCGCCGGACGGCGGGTCCCCGCCCGCCGTCCGGATGCGGTCGGCGGCGATTGTTACCACAGCTTTATGCGCGCCCGAACACAGCGGCGATCTTCGCGTGACGTGCGGTGGTTTCACCCGGAAGACGCCGCTTCTGGCGGCTCTACCGTCCCCCAGGGTCCGCGCATGCTGACCAACAGTTCCGAACCGGGAAGATCGTCCCAGGGGGTAACACGTGTTTCATCTGGATACGGAGTCTGATTGGGTAGGGATTCGCCCTAAACTCGCAACGTGAGTGAAGATCGGCCGGTTTTCGTTGACGGCACCGGGCGCCGTCGGCGACTGCTGCGCCTCGGGGGCATCGTGCTCGCCGTACTCGTGTGCGGCTACGTCGCTGTCCTCGCGGTGAGCGTCGCCGTGGGCTCCGACGTGCCGATGAAGACGTGGGTGCTGCCCGAAGAGCCCTCCAGGACCCCGCACAGCGACAAGGGCCCGAGCACGGAGCCGGAGCCCAGCCAGCAGGCGCGCCGTGTGCCGCAGCAGGGCGGGCTCGACGCGCCGCCCTCCTCCGTCCGGCCGCCCGCCACCAGCCCCGACGACGACGAGACCGAGACCGCGCCGGACCCCGAGCCGACCGCGCAGACGCCGAAGCCGGGCAGCACGCCGAAGCCGACCACTCCCAAGCCGTCCGTGCCCGAGCCGGAACCCGAGCCAGAACCGGAGCCCGAGCCCGAGCCGGAACCCGACCCCGTCGACCCGGTCCCGCCGGTCGATCCCGTGCTACCGGTGGGCGCCCCGAGATGAAGCACCGCGAACCCCGAGCCCACTGGTTCCTCATCGGGCTCGGCTCCTTCCTGCTCGTCCTGCTCCTGGTGTTCGACGGCTTCGTCCAGGGCGTCGTCGGCGAGGCCAAGAGCACAACACCGGCGGGCAGCGGCCCGATCGGCCCGGCCGAGGTCACCGAGGGCGGCCCCGTCGTCAACACCGGCCAGGGCGAGACGCGCTCCGCCCGGATGCCGGAGAAGACGATCGCGCTGACCTTCGACGACGGCCCCGACCCGCTCTGGACGCCGCGGATCCTCGACGTGCTCGCCGAGTACGACGCCAAGGCCAGCTTCTTCATGATCGGCGGCAACGTCGCCGCGCATCCCACCCTCGTCCAGCGGGTCCTGGACGAGGGCCACGAGATCGGCAACCACTCCTACTCGCACGTTGACCTCGCGACGGCGCCCGACTGGCGGATCCGGCTCGAACTCAGCCTCACCCAGCGGGCCCTGGCCGGCTCGGTCGGGGTGAAGACGTGGCTGATGCGGATGCCGTACTCCGGCACCCCCGACGGCGCGACCGAGGGGCAGTGGCGGGCCGCGCAGGTCGCCGGCGAGGAAGGCTACATCGTGGTCTTCACCGACCGTGACACCCGCGACTGGGAGCGTCCCGGCGTCGACTTCATGGTCGAGGAGGCGCTGAAGGACACCGACGACGGCGCGGGCGCCATCATCATGCTGCACGACTCGGGCGGCGACCGCTCCCAGACGGTGCAGGCGCTCCGCGAGTTCATCCCGCAGCTCCAGGCCAAGGGTTACCGGTTCACCACGCTCGCCGAGGCGCTGGAACTGCCGCGCGCCGAGGTGCCCGCCTCGTTCCGCAGCCAGGTGTCCGGCAAGCTCGTCGTCACCACCCAGCGCGCCGCCGCCTTCGCCGTGGACGTGCTCGGCATCCTCTTCCTCATCGGTGGCGCCCTCGGCCTCATCCGTGTGGTGTTCCTCATGGTCGTGGCCGTCCGGCACGCCCGCGTCACCCGCCGCGCGCGCAAGGCGCCCGGCATGGACGACGATCCACCCTCGTTGACGGTGATCGTGCCCGCCTTCAACGAGGAGGTCGGGATCGCCGCCACGATCTCCTCGCTACGCGACACCGACTTCACCGGCGACCTGCGGATCATCGTCGTGGACGACGGCTCGACCGACCGGACCGCCGAGATCGTCCGTGGCCTGGCCGACTCGGCGCTGACGCTCGTCACCAAACCGAACGGCGGCAAGGCGTCCGCGCTGAACGAGGGCATCCGGTACGCCGTCAGCGAGATCGTCGTCATGGTGGACGGCGACACGGTCTTCCAGCGCGACACCCTGCGCAAGATCGTCCGCCCGTTCCGTGACCCGAAGGTCGGCGCGGTCAGCGGCAACGCCAAGGTCGCCAACCGCAAGGGCGTGCTCGGCCGCTGGCAGCACATCGAGTACGTCATCGGGTTCAACCTCGACCGGCGCATGTTCGACGTGTTCGACTGCATGGCGACGGTTCCGGGCGCCATCGGAGCGTTCCGACGGATCGCGCTCCAGCGGGTCGGCGGCGTCAGCGAGGACACCCTCGCCGAGGACACCGACCTCACCATCGCCATCAACCGGGCCGGGTACCGGGTCGCCTACGAGGAGTCGGCGATCGCCTGGACCGAGGCGCCCGCGTCGCTCAAACAGCTGTGGCGGCAACGGTACCGGTGGTGCTACGGCACCATGCAGGCGATGTGGAAGCACAAGCCGTGGTTCTACGAGAAGAACGGCAGGCGGTGCCTGACCTACCTGACCGTCTTCCAGGTGCTCTTCCCGCTGCTGGCGCCCGCCGTCGACGTCTTCGCGCTGTACGCGCTGATCTTCAGCGACCGCAAGGAGTTCGCGCTCTTCTGGCTGGTGTTCGTCGGCGTCCAGATGATCGGCGGGGCGCTCGCGCTCGTGCTGGACAAGGAGCGGCTGACGCCGCTGTGGACGGTGCCGCTCCAGCAGTTCGTCTACCGGCAGCTGATGTACCTGATCGTCATCCAGTCGCTCGTCACCGCGGTGCTGGGCTCCCGGATGCGCTGGCAGACGATCCGCCGCGAGGGCACCTTCAACGCGCCGAACGCCGTCACCCCGATGGTCGTGACGGACACCGGCCCGATCGCGCTGCCGACCGCCTTCCGCCAGCCGCGCGGCGCCGAGCAGGAGTCCGTCCGCGTCGCGGGCGCGCCGACCGGCCCGCAGCCCCTCCCGAGGCACCCCGTGCCGGAGGAGGAGTTCCGGCCCCTGCCCGAGCTGTCCCCGGCCGAGACGACGATGCTCATGCCCGTCGTCGACCTCACCGCCGACCCGCCGCCCGCCTTCACCCTCAGGGACGACTACGCCGACGACGTCGCCTTCCCGCGCCGCTACGCCCCCGAACCGGTGGACGAGCCCAGGCCCGCCGACCCGGACGAGGCATACGAGGCAGACGAGGCGTACCCGGCCTATGGGCCCGAGGCCGGGTTCGAGAGCCCCTACGGGGCGGGTGCCGAGGTCGAGGACGAGCCTTCCGTGGCGGCCGACGCGGACGCCCCGTTCGACGCGTCCGTCACCAAGCCGTGGTGGGCCGACGACCCGGCCGACGAGCCCGAGGACAAGCCGTGGTGGGAGCGTGACGACGCCGACCGCGAGCCCACCTTCGAGGAGCGCCTGGACAGCCTCCGCGTCGCCGACCCCGACGACGCCACCTTCCTGTCCGGCGCCTACCGCGACGACCCGGTCCCCGACGTCGAGACGACCCTCACCCTCGCCATCCTCACCGAGGACGACCTCGCCACCCCCGACCCCGTCGCGGACCGGCCCCTGGAGACGCTCACCGACCTCGACGCCTTCGCGGACACCGAAGATCCCAGCCCCGTCGCCGAGATCACCGAAGCCGATGAGGCCGAGGCGAAGCCCGAAGCTGACCTCGCCGACCTTGCCGAACCCGTCGAAGAACCCGAAGCCGACGTGGACGAGCCCGAGGCCGTCACCGAGGTCGAAGAGGTCGAGCCCAAGCCTGACGAGGGCTTCGCTGACCTTGATGAGGTCGAAGCCGACACCGTCGAGCCGCTCGTGGGCCTGGACGATGCGGATGAGCCCGTCGAAGAGGCCGCGCCGAAGCCCGTCGAGCCGCTTGTGGACCTTGAGGACGTCGCCGAGGTCGAGGAAGAGGTCGAGGAAGCGGCCGAGGCGAGGTCCGGTGAGGACTTCGTGGGCGTGGACGAGATCGAGGCGAAGCCGGTGGAGACGGTGGTGGACGCCGACGAGTGGGTGCCGTTCCGGGGGACGGGGGAGGTGCCCGTGGTGCCCCGTCAGGGCTCGGTGGTGATGGCGGCGGCCAGGCCCGCGCGCCCGCCCGAGCCCGTGGACGACGGCGAACCCGACGACGACCTCGACCCCGACGCGGCCACCGCCCGCTGAGGAGCACCGGGCGCCCCGGGAGGGCCCGGGGTCAGTGGCGTTCCTGGAGGCCCGAGATCAGGGCGAACACGGCGCCCTGGGGGTCGCGGAGCACGGTGAGGCGGCCCGCGGGGCTGTCCACGAAGGGGCTGGTCTGCTCGCCGCCGAGTTCGACGGCGAGTTTGGCCGACGCGTCCACGTCGTCCACCGCGAAGTAGACGAGCCAGTGCGGCGGCACGTCGGGCGGCAGTTCGGGCGGGATCGGCATCATCCCGCCAATCGTCCTGTCGTCGATCTTCCACTCGGTGTAGAAGGCGTCGCCGCCCGCGTCCCAGCCGAAGACCTTCGGGTAGAACTCCTGCGCGGCGGCGGGGTCGCGGGTGTTGAGCTCGTTCCAGGACCAGGCGCCGGGCTCGTTGACGAGTTCGGCGCCCTTGTGCTCCAGGGGCTGCCAGGCCATGAAGTAGGCGCCTTCGCGGTCGAGGTATCCGGCGAGTCTGCCCGCCTGGAGCACCTGCATGGGCTCAACGAGGACCTGCCCGCCCGCCTCCCGGACGCGGGCGGTGGTCGCGTCGATGTCGTCGGTGGCGATGTAGGTGGTCCACGCGGGCGGGTGTGACGGGTCCATGAGCGGCCCGATCCCGGCGACCCTCTTCCCGTTCAGGTGGAACTGCCCGTATCCGCCGGATTCGGGACCGGCGTCGAACCCGGCCCGCCAGCCGAGGAGGCCGTCGTAGAACCGGGCGGCGGCGTCGGTGTCGGGCACCGAGACGTCCACCCAGCAGGGCGTGCCGGGGACGAATCCATCACGTAGCGACATACAGGGTTCGTCGCACCGGGAGCGGTCGCCGAAACCGCCGCCGACCAACCCTTTACCGCCCCGGAACCCGACGGCGGCGAGCGCCGGGGGCTCCGGGACCGTCAGGGTCCGAGGCGCCTGCGGCCCCGGTCGCGCAGCCTGCGCTTCTGGGACGGGTCGAGCATGAGGTAGGCGGCGACGGGCACGGCGATCACCCCGAGGATGATCAGCGCGGTGAACCAGCCGGGCAGGATCCAGAAGAGGATGATCGCCGCGGCGCCGCCGATGAGGACGGCCTTGGTACGGGGTGACATGGGCTCCGCCTTTCCGAAGGAGGTGCTTCCACGATATGTCGCTGACCGGGGTACGTCCTCCTTCAGGAGAGGTAGCCGAGGACCTCCTCGTGGAGGAGGCCGTTGGAGCAGACCACGCTGCCGCCGTCGGCGGTGGCCTCCCCGGAGAGCGAGGTGAACACCCCGCCCGCCTCCTCGACGATCACCTTGAGGGGCGCGATGTCCCACAGGCTGACCTCGGGTTCGGCGGAGAACTCCACGGCCCCTTCGGCGACCATCATGTGCGACCAGAAGTCGCCGAACGCGCGGGTCCGCCAGACCTGGCGGGACAGGTCGAGGAAGCCGTCCAGGGAGCCGCGCTCCTCCCAGCCGCTGAGGCTGGAGTAGGAGAAGGACGCGTCGGCCAGCGCGGACACCTGGGAGACCTGGAGCCGCTGCGCCTTGGCGAGGCTCCGGCCGGTCCACGCGCCGCCGCCCTTGGCGGCCCACCAGCGCTTGCCGAGGGCGGGCGCGGACACCAGCCCGACGACGACCTCGCCGTCCTCGACGAGCGCGATGAGGGTCGCCCAGGCGGGCACTCCGCGTACGAAGTTCTTGGTCGCGTCGATCGGGTCGATCACCCAGACGCGCTGGCTGTAGCCGCTCTTGCCGAACTCCTCGCCGATGACGGCGTCGCGGGGGCGGGCCCGCTTGAGGGTGCCGCGGATCTGTTCCTCCACGGCGCGGTCGGCGTCGCTCACCGGGGTGAGGTCGGGTTTGGTCTCCACGCGCAGGTCGAGCGCCCGGAACCGGCGCGTTGTCAGGTCGTCGGCCGCGTCCGCCAGGACGTGGGCGAGGCGGAGGTCATCTGAGTATCCATCGGCCACGCCTGGCAAATCTACTGTATCGCCGGGCTTGGACGGCTGTGCGGGCCGCTGACTCTCGGTCAAGTGGTCAGACATAGCAGTACTTGTAACGCAACCGCTGTCTACTTGTGAGTAACGGGGTGCGTGTCGGGTGTCGGTGGGACGATGGGCGGCATGCCGCACGTTTTTCCCGACTGGGTCGCCGAGCTGACCGATCCGCGCCGCGCGGGCAACCTCGAGGAGCTCGCCGACCGGCTGGTGCCGCTCGCCGAGCGCGCCGTGGACGTCTCACGGCGGCTCCAGGAGCAGTTGACGGAGGTGAACGCGCCGTTCGAGCCGGGTAGGCCGCGCGCCCTCGTGGACGGCCTCCAGCGCCGGGCGGAGGAGGCGTTCGCCGAGGTCAACGGTGAGATCGAGAGCACCACGCGGGCCCGGATGGAGCGGCTGCTCACGCGGGTCGGCGCGCGGGACGCGGCGGCGCTGCGGGCGGCGCTCGCGCCGGAGCTGTCGGCGCAGCGGCGGCTGGTGGCCGAGCGGCTCGGGACGCGCACGGGCGAGGCGGTGCAGGAGGCGGCCAAGCTGCTGCTGGACCGGACGGGGTTGTTGGCCAGGTCGGTCGCCGGGCTCGTCACGGGCACGCTGCCCGCGGCGCAGGAGGGGCTGGCGCTGGCCGGGCGGATCTCGGCGCTGGCCGGGAAGGTGCGCGCGGAGGGCAGGGGCCCGGTGCCCGCCGAGCTGCGCGCGCACGCCGCCGCGCTGGCCTCGGACGCGGACGCGACGCTGGCCCGGCTGGAGTTGGAGTGGTCGGTGGTCGGGGCGCACGCGGCGGCCGTCAGGTCGGCGATGCGGGCGGCGGAGGAGGCGGCGGTGAGCGCCGTGACGTCGGCGCTGGCGGAGGCCGTCGCGGAGTTGGCGCCCGCGCACATCCGGGTGCTGGCCGATCTCGAACACCGTGCGCTGGCACGGTGCGACGCTGTGGATTCGGCGGCGAAGTCGGCAACGACGGGCGATTTGCCGGAATCGATCCTCTAAGAGACCATAGTCCAGATTCTCTGGCTAAGGTCTGGTGCTCCACCCCGTGCATGATCACGTCACCCACTTCACGTACGGGCCGGTCACGCCCGTCCTCGGCTACCTCTTCTCCGTCCTCGGCTCCATGCTCGGCCTCCAGTGCACCGCCCGTGCGCGCGCGGTCGAGACGGTGCGGCGGCGCTGCGTCTGGCTCACCGGAGCGGCGGTCGCCATCGGCGGCACCGGCGTGTGGGTGATGCACTTCGTCGGCATGCTGGGCTTCAGCATCCCCGGCACCAGCGTCGGCTACGACGTGCCGCTCACCCTGTTCAGCGCGGTGTTCGCGGTCGTCGTCGTCGGCGCGGGGCTGTTCCTCGTCGGGTTCGACATGCCGCTGCTGCCCGGCGGGATCCTGGCCGGGGGCGGCGTCGCGGCGATGCACTACACCGGCATGGCCGCGATGAACACCGGCGCGACCATCGAGTACGCGCTCGACCTCGTCGTCGTCTCCGTCGTCATCGCGATCGCCGCCGCGACCGCCGCGCTGTGGTGCGCGCTGCGGCTGGACGGCTGGCTGCCGATCCTCGGCGCGTCCCTCATCATGGGCGTCGCGGTGAGCGGCATGCACTACACCGGGATGTTCGCGCTGCGCGTCTCCGACGTGCACGCCACGCCCGTCGAGGGCGCCAGCGCCACCCACGTGATCCTGCCGCTGATCGCCGTCGTCGGCCTGGTGACGGCGGTGCTCGTCGTCCTCGTCGGCGGCTCCGCCAGCAAGCGGGAGCGCGACCGGGAGAAGGAGTTCCTGGACCGGCTCGACCGCCAGATGCGGCTGCTGGACTAGGACTCCTCGTCGCCCCGGTTGGTGAGCAGACGGCGCAGCGACTCCAACCGCGCGGGGGAGGTGTGCCCCTCCGCCACCCAGGCGTCCAGCGCGCACGTCTCCTCCAGATGGGAGCAGTGCGACGGGCAGCGGGTCGCGCCCTCGACGAGGTCGGGGAACCCGAGGATGAGGTCCTCAGGCGGGATGTGCGCGAGGCCGAAGCTCCGCACGCCCGGTGTGTCGATGATCCAGCCGCCCTCGGGCAGCTCCAGCGCCAGCGCCGACGACGACGTGTGCCTGCCCCGCCCGGTGACGGCGTTGACCCGTCCGACGGCCCGCCCGGCGTCCGGCACCAGCGCGTTGACCAGGGTGGACTTTCCGACGCCCGAGTGGCCGACGAGCACGCTCATCCGGTCGGTGAGCAGCTCGCGCAGCTCCTTGAGGTCGCCGCCCCTGCGGGTGCTGAACGCGGGAACCTCCAGCGGCCCGTAGATCCCGAGGAGCTTCTCAGGGGAGGCGAGGTCGGCTTTGGTGAGGCACAGCAGCGCGTCCATCCCGGCGTCCCGGGCCGCGACGAGGCAGCGGTCGATCATGCCGGTGCGCGGCTCCGGGTCGGCCAGCGCGGTGACGATCACGAGCTGGTCGGCGTTGGCGACGACGATCCGCTCGACGTCCTCGGTGTCGTCGGCGGTGCGGCGCAGCACCGAGGTGCGCGGCTCCACCCGGACGACCCTGGCCAGCGCGTCCGGCTGCCCGGAGACGTCACCGACCAAAGCCACCTGATCGCCTACGACGACGCCCTTACGGCCCAGCTCGCGCGCGCGCATCGCGGTGACAAGGATCTCCTTGCGCTTCGACTGGCGGACGAGGACCCGGTAGCGGCCCCTGTCCACGGCGACGACGAGGCCGGAGACCGCGTCCTCGTGCGCGGGCCGCTGCCGCGTGCGGGGACGGGACCCGCGTCCGGGCCGTACCCGGACGTCGTCCTCGTCGAGGTGCTTCCAGTCGCGCGCTATGACCGCTCCAACATGCCGGTCCACAGCTCGCGGAAGGTCGGCAGGGTCTTGCCCACCGTGCCGGGGTTCTCGATCTTGATCCCGGGGACGGCGAGGCCGAGCGTGGCGGCGGCCATCACCATCCGGTGGTCGTCGTAGGTGTGGAACAGGCCGCCGCGCAGCGGGCGCGGCCGGATGACGAGCCCGTCGGGCAGCTCCTCGGCGTCCCCGCCCAGCCGGGTGATCTCGGTGACGAGCGCGGCGAGCCGGTCGGTCTCGTGGCCCCGGATGTGCGCGATGCCGGTGAACCGGGACGGGGAGTCGGCCAGGGCGGCGAGCATCGCCAGCACCTGGGCGAGTTCCGGCGCGTCGGAGAGGTCCACGTTGATGCCGTGGATCGCGCCGGTGCCCCGGACGGTGAGGCCCTCTGCCGTCAGGGAGACCTCGCCGCCCATCAGGGGGAGGAGTTCGCGCAGTTTGTCGCCCGGCTGGGTCGTCTTTGTGGGCCAGCCCGGCACCGTCACCTGGCCGCCGGTGACGAGCGCGGCGGCGAGGAACTGCGCGGCGTTGGAGAGGTCCGGTTCGATCCGCCACACGCCGCCGCGCAGCGCGCCGGGCCCGACCCGCCACACGTCCGGCTCCGTCTCGACCGACGCGCCCGCCTCGCGCAGCATCCGCACCGTCATCTCCAGATGCGGCGCGGACGGCACCGGCGGCCCCTCGTGCCTGACCTCGATGCCCTTGCCGTAGCCGGGCGCGTTCAACAGCAGCCCCGACACCAGTTGCGACGAGCTGGACGCGTCCAGCACCACGGTGCCGCCCGCGACGGCTCCCGTGCCGCGCAGCGTGAACGGAAGCAGGCCGCGCCCCCCGTCCTCGACCGTGACGCCGAGATCACGCAGCGCCCCCAGCAGCGGCCCCATCGGACGGGTGCGGGCGTGCGGGTCGCCGTCGAAGGAGACGGGCCCGTCGGCGAGCGCGGCGAGCGGCGGCACGAACCGCATGACGTTGCCCGACAGCCCGCAGTCGATCGACGCGGGCGCGGCGGGCCCGCCGGGGCCGATCCGCCAGGTGGTGCCCTCCTCCGCCACCGGGTAGCCGAGCGCGCGCAGCGCCCCGGCCATGAGCAGCGTGTCGCGCGAGCGCAGCGCCCCTTCCAGGACGGCCTCCGCGCCCGCGTGCGCGGCGAGGATCAGGGCCCGGTTGGTCATCGACTTGGAACCGGGCAGTTCCACCACCGCCGAGACCGGGCCCGAGGCCGTCGGCGCGGCCCAGGGGGAGGTGCTGAGGGTCATGCGCCAAGCCTATCGGGGTGAACCACCGGGGTGGATCAGCGGCGGGAAAGGACCAATGTAGGGTCGAAGACAACGTTAGTCCCCCGGTTCCCGGGAACGGTCCGGTAAATGCTTGTCCTGACCTCTTACGTGGAAATGTCTGTGGGAAGGTGCCCTCATGGATGAGCTTCTCCTCGCGCGCCTTCAATTCGGCGTGACGACGGTGTACCACTTCCTCTTCGTGCCGGTCACGATCGGGTTGTCGCTGTTGGTCGCGGTGTTGCAGACGGCCTGGGTACGCACCGGCCGCGAACACTACAAAAAAGCGACGAAATTCTGGGGAAAGCTCTTTCTCATCAACTTCGCGCTCGGCCTCGTCACCGGCATCGTGCAGGAGTTCCAGTTCGGCATGAACTGGAGCGACTACTCGCGATTCGTCGGCGATATCTTCGGGGCGCCGCTCGCCATCGAGGCGTTGCTGGCGTTCTTCCTTGAGTCCACGTTCCTCGGCATCTGGATCTTCGGCTGGGGACGGCTGCCCAAACTCGTCCACCTCGCCTGCATCTGGATCGTCGCCATCGGAACGGTCCTGTCGGCCTACTTCATCCTGGCCGCGAACTCCTGGATGCAGAACCCCGTCGGCTACACCTTCAACGAGCAGGCACAGCGCGCCGAACTGGAGAGCTTCGGCGCCGTCCTCACCAACAAGGTGCTGATCTGGGCGTTCCCGCACACGTTCTTCGGCTGCCTCGTGACGGGCGGGCTGCTCATGGCCGCCGTCGCGTCCTGGCACCTCAAGCGCGACCGCAACCACGACACCATGCGCGCGTCGCTGCGGCTCGGCCTCGTCGCCACCCTCATCGGCTCGGTCGGCTTCTTCCTCAGCGGCGACCAGCTCGGCAAGGTGATGACCGAGACCCAGCCGATGAAGATGGCGGCCGCCGAGGCGCTCTACGAGACGAGCCAACCCGCCTCGTTCTCCCTGTTCACCATCGGCACCCTCGACGGCACAGCCCCCACCTTCGCCATCGAGATCCCCGATTTGCTGTCGTTCCTCGCCACCGGCTCGCTGGACGGCGAGGTCAAGGGCATCAACGACCTCCAGGCCCAGTACGAGGCGCAGTTCGGGCCCGGCGACTACCGCCCCTACATCCCGATCACCTACTGGGGCTTCCGCATCATGGTGACTGCGGGCATGCTCATCGGCCTCGTCTCTGTCGTCGGCCTGTGGCTCACCCGGCGCGGCCGCCTACCGAAGAAGAAGTGGGTGTGGACCCTCGCCATCTGGTCGGTGGTGCTGCCCTTCATCGGCAACTCCTTCGGCTGGATCTTCACCGAGATGGGCCGCCAGCCCTGGCTGGTGTTCGGCCTGCTCAAGACCGAGGACGGCGTCTCCCCGACGGTCCCCGCCGGAACGGTCCTCACGTCGCTGCTCGTCTTCACAGCCCTCTACGGCATCCTCGCCGTCGTCGAACTCGGCCTCATGATCAGGTTCGCCCGCAAGGACCCGCCAGAGGAACCGAAGACCCCCGACGGCTCCAAGCTCGAATTCGCGTACTAGGACGGGATCATGCACCTCTACGACGTGTGGTTCATCGCCATCGCGGTGCTGTGGACCGGCTACTTCTTCCTTGAGGGCTTCGACTTCGGCGTCGGCGTCCTCACCCGGTTCCTCGCGCGTGACGACCGGGAACGCCGTGTGATGATCAACACCATCGGGCCCGTCTGGGACGGGAACGAGGTGTGGCTGATCACCGCGGGCGGCGCGACCTTCGCCGCGTTCCCCGAGTGGTACGCCACCCTCTTCTCCGGGTTCTACATCCCGCTGCTGCTCATCCTCATCGCGCTCATCCTGCGCGCCGTCGCCTTCGACTACCGGGGCAAGGGCGACACGCGGCGCTGGAAGGACAACTGGGACCGCTGCATCTTCTACGGCTCGCTCATCCCGGCCATCCTGTGGGGCGTCGCCTTCGGCAACATCGTGCGCGGCGTCAAGCTCAACGCCGACCACGACTACGTCGGCACGCTCTTCGACCTGCTCAACCCGTACGCCCTGCTCGGCGGCCTCGTCACGCTGACCGTGTTCACCTACCACGGGTCCGTGTACATCGCCCTCAAGACGGACGGCGAGATCAGGGCGCGCGCCAACCGGTTCTCGCTCGTGCTCGGCGCGGCCGCCCTCGTCGTCGCCGCCGGGTTCCTGGTGTGGACGCTGCTGCTGCGCGGCGACACCTGGTCGCTCGGCACCGCCGTGCTGGCGGCCGTGCTGCTCGCCGCGTCCGTCGCGGTGTCGGCGAAGGTCCGCGAGGGCTGGGCGTTCGCCCTGTCGGGGCTGGCCATCGTCGCGTTCGTCGCGACGCTGTTCCTCTCGCTGTTCCCCTACGTCATGCCCTCGACGATCGCGGACGCCAACAGCCTGACCGTCGAGAACGCCTCGTCCACCGCGAAGACGCTCGGCATCATGACCTGGGTCGCCGTCATCTTCCTGCCCATCGTGCTGCTCTACCAGAGCTGGACGTACTGGGTCTTCCGCAAGCGGATCAGCGTCCACCACATCCCCGACGCCGAGGCCGCGCCTTCGCCCGCCGCGCCATGAGGCCCTTCGACCCCCGGCTCGCCCGGTACGCCCGCGCGACCGTCCCCTACCTGCTCGCCTGCGTGCTCCTGGGGACGGCCGCGGCCGCCCTCGTCATCGCCCAGTCGTGGCTGCTCGCGCACGCGATCGCCGCGCTGACCGTGCCGTGGGCGCTGCTCGCCGTCTTCGCGGCCCGCGCCGCCCTGGCCTGGCTCCAGGAGGTCGCGGCGCACCGCGCGTCGGCGGGGGTCAAGGCCCAACTCCGCGCCACCGTCCTCCACGCCGTCACCGGACACGCCGAACGCTCCAGCCCGGGGGTGGCCGCTCCCGACGAAGTCGGGGTCGCGAAGCGGCCAGCCCCCGGGCCAATGCAACACAGCCCCGTCGAACACACCCCGTCGGGTGGGCTCGCCGCGTTGGTGACGCGCGGGGTGGACGCGCTCGACCCGTACTTCGCCCGCTACCTGCCGCAGCTCGTGCTGTCGCTGATCGTGCCGGTCGTGGTGCTCGTCGCGCTGTTCTCGCTCGACCCGGCCTCGGCCGTCATCGTCGCGGTGACGCTGCCGCTCATCCCGATGTTCGGCGTCCTCATCGGCACGTACACGGCCGCGCGGACCCGCCGCCAGTGGCGGACCCTCAGCCTGCTCGCCGGGCACTTCTCCGACGTCGTCAGCGGCCTGGCGACGCTCAAGGTGTTCGGCCGGGCCCGCGCTCAGCTCGACCAGGTCGAACGGGTCTCCGAGGACCACCGCAAGGCCACGATGTCGTCCCTGCGGATCGCGTTCCTCTCCGCCCTGGCCCTGGAACTCGCCGCGACGCTCTCCGTGGCCGTCGTCGCCGTCTCGGTCGGGCTGCGCCTCGTCCACGGCGGCCTCCCCTTCGAGACCGCCCTGTTCGTCCTCATCCTGGCCCCCGAGGCGTACCTCCCGCTCCGCCAGGTCGGCACCCAGTTCCACGCCGCCCAGGAGGGCCTCGCCGCCGCCGAGGAGATCTTCGCCACCCTCCCGCCCGCCACAGCCAGGGACGCGCAGGCCGCGCCCGGCCTTGTGCGGCGGAAGGGCACACCGGAGGTCGTGTTCGACGGTCTGGTGGCGCGGCCGGGGCTGCTGCCGCTGGACCTGACCCTGGAGGCCGGGACGAGCACGGCGCTCATGGGCCCGTCCGGGTCCGGCAAGTCCAGCGTCGCCGCCGTCCTGCTCGGCCTCGTCGAGCCCGCCTCGGGGCGCGTCCTCGTGGACGGGACGCCACTCGGCGAGGGCACCGACTGGGAGTCCTGGCGCCGCGCGGTCGCCTGGATGCCGCAGCGGCCCTACCTGTTCCCCGGCACCGTCGCGGAGAACATCGCCCTTGCCGTCCCCGGCGCACCCGAGGACGCCGTCCGAGAAGCGGCCGCCGCCACCGGCACCAACCCCGACCTAGTCCTGGGCGAACACGGCCACGGCCTCTCCGCAGGCCAGCGCCAACGCGTCGCCCTGGCCCGCGTCCACCTACGCTGCGCCCTCCTCCCGGTGACCGTCCTCCTCCTGGACGAACCCACCGCCCACCTGGACGCCACCACCGAACTCGACCTGGCCCACGGCATCACCCGCCTAGCCGCCACCCGCACCACCCTCGTCATCACCCACCGCCCCTCCCTCGCCCACCAGACCACCCACACCACCCACTGGCCCACCCCGAACACCCCAAAGGAGGCCCTCCTATGAACACAGTGAAGGGAAGGCTGTTGTTGGGGGCCGGGTTGGGCGCGTTGGCGTTGATCTGTGGGGTCGGGCTGATGGCGACGTCCGGGTGGTTGATCTCGCGGGCGAGTCAGCAGCCGCCCGTGCTGTATCTGATGGTGGCGATCACCGCGGTGCGGACGTTCGGGCTGGGGCGCGGTGTGTTCCGGTACGCGGAGCGGCTGGCGTCGCACGACGCGGCGTTGCGGCTGCTGACGCAGACTCGGGTCGCCGTCTTCGCCCGGCTCGCCGAACTCGCGCCGGGACGGCTCGGCGCGTCCCGCACGCTCGGGCTTGTCGTCTCCGGTGTGGACGGGGTCGCCGACCGGTGGTTGCGCGGACGGCTCCCGATGATCTCGGCCGGGGCCGCCGCCCTCGCCGCCGTCGTGTTGCAGACCTGGCTGCTGCCGTCCGCCGGGCTCGTGCTGCTGGCCGGGCTGCTGCTCGGGGGAGTGGCCGCCCCGCTCGTCGCCGGGGCCGCCGCGCGCCGGGCCGCCGAGCGGGAGGCGCGCGGCCGTGACCGCATGGTCGAGGTCACCACCCGCACCCTGCACGGCCTGCCTGAACTCGTCGCCTACGGCGCCGTCCCGAGCCGCCTGGACGAACTCGCCCGGGCCGACGCGGAGCTGAACCGGGCAAGCGCCCGTTCCGCCTGGTCCCTGGGCGCCGCCGACGCCCTCACCGTGCTCTCCTGCGGCGCCGCCGTCTTCGCCTCCCTCGCTTTGGCCGTCCCGGCCGCCCG
Source organism: Actinocorallia sp. API 0066 (assembly GCF_020991275.1). Lineage (GTDB taxonomy): Bacteria > Actinomycetota > Actinomycetes > Streptosporangiales > Streptosporangiaceae > Actinocorallia. The sequence goes on from NZ_JAJLQY010000001.1 coordinate 614,587, forward strand.
CGCCGGAACCCTGGACCCCCTGCTCGTCGCCGTCCTCACCCTCACCCCGCTCGCCGCCTTCGAGGCCGTCGCCGCCCTCTCCGCCGCCGCCCAACAACTCCTCCGCTCCCGCGCCGACGACGCCCTCCTCCGCCGCGTCCTGGCCGCCACCCCACCCGTCCAAGACCCCGCCCAGCCCGCCACCCCGCCCACGACCGAGCGGTTCATTCCGGCGGTGTCGGTGCGGGGGCTGCGGGTGCGGTGGCCCGGCGCGGCGCGGGACGCGCTCGACGGGTTCGATCTTGAGCTGCCGCCCGGCCGCAAGGTCGCGGTGTTCGGGGCGAGCGGCGCCGGGAAATCGACGCTCGCGGCGGCGCTGCTCCGGTTCGTCGAGTACGAGGGGTCGATCACCGTCGGCGGCGTTGAGCTCGCGGAGCTGCGCGGCGACGACGCGCGCCGGATCGTCGGGCTGTGCGCGCAGGACGCGCACGTCTTCGACACCACGGTCGCCGAGAACGTCAGGCTCGCGAAGCCCGGCGCGTCCGACGCGGAGGTCGCCGCCGTGCTGCGCCGCGCGGGCCTCACGCTGCCCCTGGACCGCAGGGTAGGCGAGCACGGCGCGGCCGTCTCGGGCGGCGAGCGGCAGCGGATCGCGCTCGCCCGCGCGCTGCTCGCCGACTTCCCCGTGCTCATCCTGGACGAACCGGACGCCCACCTGGACGAGGACACCGCCGACCGTGTCCTCACCGACCTGCTGCGCGCGGCGGGCGACCGCACGGTCCTGCTCATCACCCACCGGCCCGGCGTGCCCGGCGCCGATTCCGTGCTGCGGCACGTGGACGAGGTCGTCACCGTGCTCGCCCCGGATTCTGTCGGCGCCGCCGCGTAGGGTGGCCCGCATGTGCGGGCGATACGCGACGGCGCGGGCGCGCCAGGAGCTCCTCGACGAGTTCCGGATCGAGCTTGACGAGACGGTGGCGGCGGACGGGGCCGATCTCCTCCAGCCGGATTACAACGCCGCCCCCACCAAGGACGTGCCCGCCGTCCTGGTCCGTCCACCGCACGGCGCCGACACCCCGGAGGAGGCCGTGCGCACCCTTCGTATGGTCCGCTGGGGCCTCGTCCCGTCCTGGGCCAAGGATCTCTCCATCGGCAACCGCATGATCAACGCCCGCGCCGAGACCCTCGCGGAGAAACCGGCCTTCCGCCGCGCCTTCGCCCGCCGCCGCTGCCTGCTCCCGGCCGACGGCTACTACGAGTGGTACAAGGGCGAGGACGGCAAGAAGCAGCCTTTCTTCATCCACCCGAAGAACGGCGAGCTACTCCCGATGGCTGGTTTGTACGAACTGTGGAAGTCCCCGGAAGACGCCTGGGTGTGGACGTGCACCGTCATCACCGCCCAGGCCGCCGACGAACTCGGCCACATCCACGACCGCATGCCGATGACCGTCACCGACCCCGACACCTGGCTGGACCCGTCCCTCACCGACACCTCCGCCGCCGCCTCCCTCCTGGTCCCCGCCGCCGCCAGGGGCCTGGAGGCGTACCCCGTCACCAAGGCCGTGGGCAACGTCCGCAACAACGGCCCCCACCTGGTCGCCCCCCTCCCGGCCGACCCGCCCGCCCCCTCCGACACCCCCGACGAGGAGGGCACCCTGTTCTGAACCGTCGGACTCTCACGACCTCTCCGCCGGGCGCAGTGAGGCGCGTGGGCCGCCTGCCGCTGGAGGCCCAGTCGGGGATAGAGAGCGGGGCGCCCACGGGGAAGCGGGCGCCCCTCGGTTCCGTCTCCGTCGGTCATCGGGGCCGGGCGGCGGCGTGGCCGGTGAGCGCGAGGAACTCCTCAAGCATGTCCCGGAGCGTGACGACCTGGTCCGGCGTGATGACGAAGGGCTCGCCCGTGGGCACCAGCCATCCGGGCGTCTTGGTCGTGAACCTGAGCAGGTCCCGTCCGTCGTAGTCGGCGTCCAGCGACATGAGCAGCGGCGTGCCCCGGACCCCGGTCACGTTGAGGTCGGCGCAGGGCCCGAAGTGCGGCTCGTCCGCTCCATGCGGGTCCGCGCACCACACCGGGCAGCCCGGCTGCGGCCCGGACGACGCGATGGCTGAGGTAGACAAGGCTTATGTCCTTTCTAGAGCGATAAGCGGGGTTTGTTCCGCGCGAGATCCGGCGCCGTTCCGTTTCCGTCAGAAATTCTCGCCGGATTCCCGTTATCAGGATCGCGAAGAGCGGCTATTTTGACGAGGGCGCCCGCGCACCCCGAAAGCCCCCCGACAGGCCCCCTGAAGCCCCCAAGAGGACCCCAGATGGCTTATGGCGACACCACAAGAGACCCCCTCCTCCGCACGTTCGGCCGGGTCCTCCGTCTCCACCGGGAAGCCGCAGGCCTGACCCGCCCCCAACTAGCCGCCGCCCTGGGCTGCGGCTACCAGTGGATAGAAAAACTGGAAACAGCCCAACGAGCCCCCTCCGAACCAACCGCCATCGACTTCGACACCTACTTCGAAACCCCAGGCACCTTCCACGCCATGTGGCTAGAGATCCGCCGCACCGGCCGCTACGCCGAACTCCCCCCAGGCTTCACCGGGTTCCTCGATATCGAAACCAAGGCGTCGGCCATGTGGATCTTCGAACTCGCGGTCGTGACCGGCCTGTTCCAGACCCGCCGCTATGCCTATGAAGTACTAAAAAACGGCAGAAAACCGGCGATCGTCGAACGGCTCGTGGACAAGCGGATAAAACGTGCTGAGATCCTTGAACGGGAAGACCCTCCCGAGATCACGCTCGTCATAGAGGAACGCGCCCTCCACCTGGAGATGGACCCGGCGATCCAGAAAGAGCAGATCGAGCACCTGATCGAGCTGGCCGAACGCTACAACATCACTGTGCAGATCGTCCCGTCCAACGTCGGGTCGTACCCCGGCATCCTCGGAGCGTTCACCATATTGGAGTACGTGGAGGAACCGGGAGGCGGCACCGCCCAGGCCGTCTACGTGGAGGGCCACGCGGAAGGCCAGCTGACCGACGTTCCGGACGTGGTGAAGGCCCATACAATGGGTTTCGGCCAGATCAGGGCGGCTGCCCTCTCAGCTGGCGAGTCCCTGAAGCTGCTGCACACCCTGAGGGAGAACTATGCACACCCCTGACATATCGGCCGCGAAGTGGCGAAAGAGCAGCTACAGCGGACCCAACGGCGGCCAGTGCGTGGAACTAGCAGACCTGCCCCACGTGATCGCCGTCCGAGATTCCAAGAACCGTGACCACCCCGCCCTAACCTTCAACCGCACCACCTTCACCACCCTCCTCCGCGCCCTGTAGCCCACCCAACCCCCGGCCGCCCAACCGCCCCGGGGGCCTCGAACCCGCCACACCCGAGGGAGACCCATGGACACCCCCGACATGACACCCACAAAGTGGCGCAAGAGCAGCTACAGCGGAGACACGGGCGGCCAGTGCGTGGAACTAGCAGCCCAGTCCCGCGTAGTCGCCGTCCGTGACTCCAAGAACCAAGACCAGCCCGCCCTGGTCTTCCCCCGAGCCGCCTTCGGCGCCCTCCTCCACACCCTGTAGCCCACCCGGGCCCGTCACCCAACCCCGTGCCCACAACCGGCACGGGGTCTGTCGTAGGGGGCGCATGTTGGAAGAGACGCTTGATCTCCGTGAGCGGGTGCCGGACGACGTCGTCGCGCACGTGGAACGTGCCCTGGACCTCACCTTGGATCTGCGTACCGTGGCGTTCGGGAACGGCGGCACGACGGTGGGTTGTGCGTCGAGCGCGCGGACATGGGTGCGGATGCAGTGGCGGCGGCGGTGGCGTCTGCACGAGCAGTCCTGGACGGGGGCCGAGGCCGCGTCGGTCCTGCGCGGGGTGGCGCGGCCGGAGCTGCTGCGGTCCGCGCGTTGGGTGGACGGCGCGCGGGAGGTCGTCTGGCGCGCGGAGGAGCTGACCTTGGTGCGGTCCAAGGCGGTCGCGTCCTCGGGCAGCGTGCGGACGTCTCCCGACCTGCCGGACGCCCAACTCCAGCATGTTCATGTGCGCATCTCCTTCGCGCGGTCCTGGACCATCGCCCAGCCGCCGTACGTTGAGGATCAGGTCAGTGGGCATGACTTGATCCTGCGGCGTCGCGTTCCCCGGGGTAAAGGTAAGTGCAGAGAAATGCAGCAGGTGGTCAAGGTCGGACAGCGCCGTGAGGATGAGGGCGCGGGCCTGGGCTCCGTACACGGCCATCTCGGCGAGTGCCGTGAACGCCCGCGCGTAGACGTCGATCTCGCCCGGTTGGGTGATGGTCACCTCGGCGGTCAGCAGTTCGGTGATGACCCGGTCGGAGTCGTAGATCCAGAACCCGTTGAGTTGCCACATTCCCGACCGCTCCGCGCTCGCCGGGATGATCCCGAGGGACACGTTCGGCCAGGTCATCGCGGTCAGGAGGCGGCCGAGCTGCCCGGCCATGATCGCCGCGTCGCCATGCCGGGTCCGCAGCGCCTGTTCCTCAAGGACGATCGCGAAGGTCCGGCCGCCCTCGCGCATGAGGTTCTGACGGCTCAGCCGCGCCCGCACGGCGTCTTCCAGATCGTCGGGGATGCGGTTGAAAGTGATGATGGTGCGCATGAGGGCGGCGATGTAGCCGCCCGTCTGGAGCGCTCCCGGGACAACGGCGGGCTCGTAGATCCGGAATCGGGTGGTCCGCTCCCACAGCGGGACGTAAGACTCCTGGGCCTGCTTCAGGCCGTGGCGTTGGCGGCGCCGCCATTCCATGTAGGCGGAGTTCACCGCCCGCGCCGAGGCGATCAGATCGTTGACCTGCTCGTCCGCACCGCACAGCCGACACCACACCCGGATGTCGTCAGCGGAAGGGGAGGTGACCAGGTGCTCCAGTTTGGACACCTTGGTCGGGTGCCAACCGGCGGCCTCGGCCAGTTCCTTGCTGGTCAGCTCAGCGGTCTCGCGGATCTCCCGGAGCCGGTCGGCGAGAGCCTGGCGGGCCACTTGGACGTTGGAGAAAGGTGACGGGCGGGACGACGACGGCATTGTCGAGAAAGTCCTGGATCAGGCGATGGCGAACGCGGCGTGGTCGACGGCCCTCTCCCAGACGGCCTCGAACGAGACGGCGGCGGATCTGACGACGCCGGGGTCGTCGGTGAGCTGCTTGGCGATCGGTGTCCCGGCGCCGTCGAACAGGTTGAACAGCACCCGCTGTCCGTCGACCAGCCAGAAGTCGTTACCGGGAAGCAGCAGATCCGAGGCGTGTGCCCTGTCCAGCCACCGCACGGACTCCCCGGCCTCCACGTTCTGCCAGGAGCAGGCGTGCTCGAAGGCGATGTAGTCGGTGACCGGTACCGACACCACCCGAGCCCGTCGCATCCGCACCCCCGTGCGACCGTCGCGGCCGTCAGGTCCCACCAGGAATGGGCTTCACGCGGCACCTCCGTGCGATGCTCCCGCCACCACCGGTACCGCTCGTCCTCGGTGTCCAGGGCATAGGAGTCACGCGACTCCAGGTGTTCGAGGCTGACCTGCGCCGAACCGAACAGCTCAGCCCAGCCGTCAGCTCCCAGCAGCGCCGGAAGCGCCGTCATCTCCTTCACCCAACTCCTCCAACCTCTCCAGCGCCCGGCGCAGAAACGGGGCCATCCGGTCGAGCGGGATACGCACCACCGTCTCGTCATTTCGGATTCCGCCGAACGTGCGGCATTCGCCGACCGTGGCCTCATCGGCCGTCCAACCCAGCACCACGGCTTCCAAGGCGTCAGGGTCGATCCAGATCGTGGGTGACTCGCCCTGGTCTGGCCGCTGTCTCCTCCCGACAAACCCCGATGACCAGGAACGGCCGTCGAGCGGGTGGGGTCAGCGGAGGATTCGGCGGTCTAGGACTCGGGCCAGGGATTCGACTACGGCGGGGTCGTACTGGTATTCGGAGTCGGCGCGGAGGCGGTCGAGGACGGCGGCGCCCAGGTCGGCGATGCGGCGTTGGTCCTCCGGAGAGGAGAGCACGGTGGCGCCGCCGGGGGCGATGGCCAATGAGAGGGTGGGGGCATGGACCTCGGCTCGCGGCTCAGGCCGCTCACGGACATGTCGCCCGGTGGCTGGATTGTTGAGCGGACCGGGGCGTTCGGCTCGGGCGTGGGTGCGCTGGTGCCTGCCGGTTTCGAGGCTTACGCACGGATTCTGCATCCGGCATGGGGGGCGGGGGACGTGCCGGTCCGCTGGGCGGAGGTGGCGCGCTGGTCGGGGGGCGTGCTGCACGCGAGGGCGCAGTTCGCGGCCTTGGCCCGGAGCGCTGATGGCCGGGACCGGCCATGGCAGGAGGCTCCGTGGGTGGGGGAGTTGCCGCTGCCGGATCGGGAGGCGCTGTACGGAGTGCTGAGGCGGCACACCGGCTCTGAGCGAGGCCTGATCGCGTTCTGGGACGGCCACGGCGCGCTGGGGGAGATATCGGAGATGCCCCGGCTGCGGCTGCCGCATCGAGACTACCTCCTGTACGAAGGCGAGCTTGAAGCGGCGGTGGCCGGAGTGGAGGGGCTGGCCCCCGACCTCTGGTGGCCTGCGGACCGTTCCTGGTATGTGGCAGCCGATATCGATCTCGACTCCACTTACCTGGGGGGCACGGCCGCGTTGGTCGCTGAGCTGGTCGGGGACCCCAAGTTGGAGGTGCTCCAGGTGTCGTTCGATGATCCGATCACCAGGGACGGCGACCAGATCAACCGCTGACGGTCACTTGCAGGTGATCTTGCGCTTCTTGCTGACGCGGTTCGCGGTGCCGACCCGAGGGGTGTAGCCGGGAGGTGCGGTGATCCGAACGTCGGCGACGCCATAGTAGGTGCCCTTCTTGCAGCCCACGGAGGCGTTGCCCTTCAGGAACTTGGTGTTGTGCTTGGTGAAGGTCTTGGACTTGACGCGCTTGCCGTTGCGGTAGAGGCGCACGACCAGCGTGATCGTGACGACGCCGTGGTCGCAGCTCACCGGGGAGATGACATTGATGTTCTTGGGCTGGTGGTGCGAGTTGTGCGGGTCGGAGATGTTCAGCTTGCACTTGATGACCGTGGCCGCTTTGGCGCTCACGGCGCGGGTGGCACCGGTCGTGTCGGCTTGGGCCGAGGCGGTGCCAGCCGTCAGCATCGTCGCGGAGACGGCGGTGGCGAGCAGCATTCCCAGAGTCCGTCGCAAGGTGAGTCCTCCTTCTTGAGTTCGCGCCGAAAAGTACGGCCGCGAACCTCTCATCGCGCTCGGCTCACGGTCAATCAGGCTGCGACCTGCGGGGACGCCCTTTTCGGCCTGGTCAAAGAGTCGCGTTGAGATCTGTCTGTTACTGGTCCAGTGAGATGGATCACCCGGGAGAACGGCAGCGGACCCCCGCCGTGAGGGCAGGCGGGACCGAGGCGGGCCGACCGGCGATGACCTGCCGTCGCTGCTGGCCGGGCTGCTCGCCAAGGCCGAGCTGCAGGCCGCGACGCGCGTCCAGCCGATGACCGGCGGGGAGGATGCCGCGCAGGCGATCGCGGGGTACCTGGCCGGATGGCACGACGTGGTCCTCGGCGATCTCAGGGGCGGTGGTGTGGGCCAGGCCGCCACGGTGCGGGTAGCACGGCACGTCCGCCGAGCCCTGGGCACAGGCGAGGTCGATCAGGTGCGTCACGTCGCCTTCGAACAGGACGTGGTCGGGTTGCCGGTCCGCGTGCGCCCACCCCGCCGCATGCAACTCCGCGACGGCTCGCGCGGCCCGCCCGGCCGCCGAGCGGATCCGGGCCCGCGCCGCCCGGCCGCCGCCGTCCCGCCGCACGGCCTCCAGTTCCTGGCCCAGGGACGTCCCGTCGATCCAACGGGCCAGCATCCAGGACCGGCCGTCGTCGGTCCCGGGCTCGCCCTCCCAGCCGTGGCCCCGATAGAAGTCAGCGCCCAAGATGCGAAGGATCGTGCCTTCGCGCCCGGCCATCAACCCGCGGGGTCGATCCAGATCTCCCGGGACTGCTGGAAAGGGCCCATTCGTGTGATTTTCGCCACCCCGGGGTGGTGTCGTCCTCTTGGATTTTGAATTTGCTTTAAGCCGTTTCGGCGCTGGCCGATTGAGGACAATACCATGAGCGACCTCGGGTGAATGGTAATCTGCTGAGATCGGATCGCACGGAATCTATCGGCGATAAGCCATCCCTGCCACCCTGTGGAAAGGACGGTGTCACTCGTGTGCGCACGCCATTTCCCCCAGGTACGTGAATTCATGAGGCTGGTCGGCCTGCTCTCCGCAGCCGTGGCCTTCCTTCTGGCCTCGCCCGGTGTCGCGTCAGCCGCGCCCTCCGCGCCGACGCCGGGTTCCGGCAGAAGCGACAATCCGAATTGTAGGAAAGTGCTGCTCGGCCAGCCTCGGCATAAGGGTGACATCTTCTACTCCGCTTCCTCCACGTACGGGGTGTCTCATGGGCACATCGGGCTCTTCTCCTCGAAGACCCGGGTCACCGAGGCCCGGGGTAAGGGTAACGCCAGCGACAACTTCCTGATCAGTGGCCGCAGATACTGCTCCAAGATCGATAAAATGCAGGTGAGCACCACCCAGGCGAAGCGTGACAAGGCTGCCGACTATGCGGCCAAGTACCTGATCAAGAAGCCCTACAGCGGAAATTTCTCCTGGAACAAGGGCGGTGGTATCAGCAGCCTCAACTGCTCGGAGCTCGTGTACAAGGCGTACAAGCGCTCGGTGAAAATCGACCTCGACGGCGACGGTGGCCTGGGTGTCTATCCCAAGGACATCAGGAATTCGCCCAGGACGAAGATCTACCAGACGGTCGTCTGAGGACTCATCGTGAAGGGTCGAGCTGTTCGCCGGGACGGCCGGATGGGGTCGCGTAGCGGCTTGGGAGCTGAGTCGGCTTCTGGGTTGTTGTTTGGAGGAGGGGAAGTGGAGCGGGTGTGGGAGAGAAGGGGGTTTAGGGGTGTTCTGGTGGGGGTGGTGGTGGCGGTGGTTGTCTCGGGGTGTGGTTCCTCGGATCTGCTGCGGAGGTCGCCGTCGGAGGCGCAGCGGTTCTTTGAACGGGCGACGGTTCCGGAATCGGAACTCAGGCTGGGCGGCGCCGTGATGGCGTTCTTTCTCGGGCCGCTCAGTGACGAGATGTTCTCCGCCGTCGGTGAGGTCCACGAGCCTGGATATCTCGTGCTCGTGAACGGCGACGGGAGTTTCCGCACCGTGCGGACCAAACGCATGGACATGCTGACCCCGGCCTGGTCCGACCACGGCCTGTACTTCGCCGACGAGGAAAGCGACGCGCGCCTGACGGAATCGGGCCTGACAAAGATCACCAACCGCAAGGCCACCGCCCAGAACCTGATGTTCGCGCTGCCCGACGGAAACGCGGTCGGCGTCTACAACGGCGGATTCGACAGCGGCGACGCCGACACCGACACCGGCTACCAGAACCAGGTCGCTTTCACCACCGGCGACAAAGCCCACCTGCACACCGTCCAGGGCAACTACTTCCACGGAGCCCTCTGCGACGACCAGGTCTTCGGCCTCACCGACGACCCTGGCGCCCACGCCAAGGAGGCCGTCGGCCTACCCGGCATGAGCTCCAACGCCGACCCGGAAGCCCGACCCCAGATGCTCGCCCGGCTCCACCCGCTGTCGGCCGACGGCGGGGCGAAGGTCATCGCCTGGCGCCCGGTCTCCGGCGGCGCGCACCCCGGCCAGCAGCTCCCCTGCCGCGACGGCGTCATCACCTCCCTGTCCTGGGACACCGACGCCGACGGCCGCGAAAAGCCCACCGTCCTGTCCTGGAACACGAGAACCGGCGAGCACCGGACCCACCCCCTCACCTTTGACGACGGCACGACCCTGGACTCCGAGGACTTCGGCTACGCCGTCCAGAGCCTGCGGCGGGACCACCTCCAATGGGTCTACGCCGACGGCCGCGTCTTCGCCACCGACACCACCACCGGAAAGACCACCCTCCTCTTCGACACCACCCTCGAAGCCGGCGCCGGACGCCCGACCCAGACCCTTTTCGCCTTCTCCCGGACCCGCCTGCACGCCCTCACCGTCCGCGAAGACAAGAAGGGCGACATCGCCTACACCGTCTTCGACCGCACCACAGGCGAACTCATCGAACAGATCCCCATTCCGATCCCCAACGCGAACATCAACGTCTCCCACCTCATCCTCGCCCGCATGGCCGTCCGCCCCACCCTCTGACCGCGCGCCTTCTCGCCGGTTCCGTGGGTGGGGTCAGCGGAGGATTCGGCGGTCTAGGACTCGGGCCAGGGATTCGACTACGGCGGGGTCGTACTGGTATTCGGAGTCGGCGCGGAGGCGGTCGAGGACGGCGGCGGCTCGGTCTCGGTCTCGGGAGTCGCCCATGAGGTCGTCGTAGGCGTTGGCGGCTTTGATGACTCGGCTGGCGAGAGGGGGGCCGGGGCGGCTTCCCGCCGGGTCGCGGTAGGGGTCGGACTGGCCTCGGACGATCCGGGCGACCATGTCCAGGACGCCGGTCTGTTCGATGACGGCGGCGCCCAGGTCGGCGATGCGGCGCTGGTCCTCCGGAGAGGAGAGCACGGTGGCGCCGCCGGGGATCGGATCCGGGAGGGAGAGCTGGCCGATGTCGTGCATCAAAGCCGCGTACTCCAGTTCCAACAACTCCGCCTCAGTCATCCCGAGTTCGCGGCCCATCGCGACTGAAAGCCGACTGACCCGCAGCGAGTGGCCCGTCTCGACGTAGCCGCCTACCTCCGTCACCCTGGAGAGGGCCCGCACGGTCTGTAGGTAGGTGGTGCGTACCGCGGCGTAGCGGCGGAACGCGAACTGGGTGGTGAGGATCGGCGCGGTGAACAGCAGCAGCGCGGCGAGGTCCATCACCGAGGTGGCGACGGCGATGAGCATGCCGGTCGCCGACGACGCCGCGCACAGCAGCGCGCTCGCCCGGAACTCGTCGACGAACGCGATGCCGAACCGGGCCCGCACCGCCTCGGAGCGGATGAGCGCGGCGACGGTCATGTCGGCGAGCGCGGCCGCGAGCGAGATCGCCGTCATCAGGCCGAGCGCCGTCAGCCACTGCGGCTGGGTGAGCGGCTCGCCGGTGAACAGCACGTCGGTGAGCGGCCGGAACAGGATCGCGACGACGGCCGCCGCGACGAGCCGCCGCGCCATCGCGTCCAGCCGGGGCGACCGCCCGACGGCGACGTGCGGCAGCGTCCCGGCGACCATCCCGCACGCCGTCACCGCGATGACCTGCAACGGCGAATAGGAGACGGGGTCGCCTCCGACGCTCAGCAGCATGCCGTACCCGAGCGCCCCCGCCCGGCTGATGGGCGCCGCCTCCCGCCCGCCCGGCATGTTCATCCGGAACAGCTCGCCGAGCGCGATGAGCACGCCGAAGACGATCGCGGGCTGCGGGTCGTCCACGCCGCCGTTGGCCGCCAGCCACGCGAGCGCCGCGACGACGAGCGCCGCCGCCGCGCCCATGAGGACGAGCTGTGCCGTGTCGAGCTGCTGCCAGGCGGGCCGTTCCCGGGCCGCCTGGAGGCGCGTCACCATGCGCCCTCCCCGGAGACCCGGATCGGCGCGGCCGGGTCGTCGTGGTCCTGCCGCGAGGTCTGCGCCTTCGCGGGCGGCTCCGCCGTGTCGGGCGCGGGCCAACTGTCCTTGTCCAACGCGCGCAGGAACGCGTCCACCATCTGCGGGTCGAAGTCCTCGCCGCTGCATCTGCGCAGCTCCGCGACGCCCTCGGCGACCGACCGGGCGGGCCGGTAGGAGCGCGTGGACGTCATCGCGTCGAACGCGTCGGCGACGCCGATGATGCGGGCGAACTCGGGGATCTCGTCCCCGGCCAGGCCCTGCGGGTAGCCGCGCCCGTTGAGCTTCTCGTGGTGGTACATGATTCCGGTGAGCGCCTCGTCCAGGAACCCGATCTCGCGGATGATCTCCAGCCCGCGCATCGGGTGGAGCTGGATCGCCGCGAACTCCTCCTCGGTGAGCGGCCCCTCCTTCTGCAGCACCTTGGTGGGGACGCCGAGCTTGCCGACGTCGTGCAGCATCCCGGCGAACCTGATGGCTTCCACCCGCGCCCGGCTCATCCCGATCTCCTCGGCGATCATCACCGAGCCGCGCGACACCCGTTCGCTGTGCCCACGCGTGTAGTAGTCCTTGGTCTCGACGGCCTGGCAGAGCGTCGCGAGGGTCGCCTCGTGCGCGCGCTGCTGCGCGAGGGTCTGCGCGAACGCCCACCGCGCGACGAGCAGCGGCAGCATGACGAGCACCGGCGCGAACGCCCCGATCGCCTCGAACGTGCCCGCGATGAGCAGCCCGAACGAGCCGTACCCGAGCAGGCCGGGCGTGAGCTGGATCGTCTCGTCGCGCAGCTCGCACGGCGAGGCGGCCTTGCTGAGCAGCAGGATGCCGCCGACGAGCGCGAGGTTGCACATGACGTAGACGAGCAGCGCCACCGCGAACGGCAGGATCTGCCTGTCCACCCGGCTGACGTCCAGGGCCTCCGGCCGCAGCACGTCGTACACGAACCCGGCGACGAACCCGCACAGCGCGAACTGGGCGCCGTTGTACACCCGCTTGACCAGCGCGACCCGCTGCCACGTGAACAGCGCGCAGGCCCCGACGAGCCCCGCGCCGACCGGGCCGAGCAGCACCACCGACGCGAGCGACGCGGAGAAGCTGAGGGAGACCCGTGCCCGCTCCAGGCTGAGCAGGGCGGGCACGGAGTCGCAGGCCAGAAAGAGGACCGCCATCGCCGCCAGCGGCGCCCAGTCGACGTCCGCGTAGGACGCGGTGGCCACGAGGGTCGCGGCGAGCGCGACGACTCCGCCCACGTACGTCCAGGCAGCGAGGGGAAGACCTGCGACCGGCATTGCCGCCTCCGGTTGACGAGGTGACCGACGCCGCCGGGGTGTCAGACCCAGGAAACGCCCGCGGGATCGGTCAGCAGCACCATCGCGGCCGCCGCGCAGGGCGCGGCGACCATCACGTACCTGAGCATGGCGATGACTCCCCCCGAAGTGAGTCCGGGGAGGTTCCCCCGGACTCCGTCCTTGCTCCCGGCCACTGGCCAATGACAAGACTAGCCAACGTGATGATCGTCCTACAGGAACAAAGGAAATCGAGAGCAAAGCGTGAACTGTGCGTCACACTGTGTTCGCGGTGCGCGAGGGGTCAGCGGGACCGCGCCCACTCGACGGTGGCGGCCAGGCCGTCCGCCAGCGGCGTCGTGGGACGCCAGCCGAGCCCGGCCAGGGCCGGAGCAGGGTCGAGGGCCATCGCGGGCAGGTCGCCCAGTCTGAAGGGCGCGGAGCCGGGTGCGTCGGCGGCGCCCGCGGCGGCCGCGACGAGCCCGTGCAGTTCTCGGTCCGACGTCTGAACACCTGTGCCGATGTTGAACCGCCCGCCCGACCCCTCCGACAGCGCCCTGACGTACGCGTCCACGACGTCGTGGACGTACACGTAGTCGCGGGTGTTGCTGCCGTCCCCGAAGACGATGGTGGGCTCGCCCTTCAGGAGGGCGGCCGTGAAGATGGAGATGACGCCCGCCTCGCCTTCGGGCGTCTGGCGCGGCCCGTACACGTTGGCCAGGGCGAGCGTTGTGAAGTCCAGCCCGTGCAGCTCGTAGTACGCCTGCACGTATGTCTCGCCCGTCGCCTTGGAGACGGCGTAGGGGGAGCGGGGCCGCAGCGGCGCGTCCGCGCCCACGGGAAGCGCGTCGGGCACCCCGTAGACGGCGCAACTGGAGGTGAAGACGGTCTTGCGGGCCCCGGCGGCGCGCGCCGCCTCCAGCACGTTGATGGTGCCGAGCACGTTGCTCCTGGCGTCCAGCAGCGGGTCGGAGACGCTCACCCGGACGCTCACCTGGGCGGCGAGGTGGCAGACGACCTCGGGCTCGGTCTTGGCGGCCAGCGCCGCCAGCGCCGGATCGGCCACGTCGAGCGCGTGCAGCTCGACACCGTCGGCGAGGTTGCCGCGGCTGCCGGAGGCGAGGTTGTCGACGGCGACGACCTCGTGCCCGTCGGACAGGAGGCGGTCGACCAGATGGGACCCGATGAAGCCGGCGGCGCCGGTGACGAGGATGCGCACGCGCCCACCCTACCCAGGGCCGGGACGCCCCCGGCGAATCCCCACGGCGCGCGTGTTCAGCTGGGCGCCAGGTCCTCGTCGCCCGCGAGGACGCTCTCGATCCGCCCCAGGACCTTGGCCTTCAGGTCGGTCGGCACCGGGTCCTGGCCGCAGCACCTGCCGACGAGCTTCTTGACGGCCTCCTCAAGGCCGTACTCCCGCAGGCACGGCCCGCACTCGTCAAGGTGCTCGGCGACCTCGGCGCAGTTCGTGTCGGCGAGCTCGCCGTCGATGTAGGTGTAGACCCTGGCGAGCACCTCGTTGCACGGCGTGGCGTGCTCGTTGCCGCAGCTCATTTCGAACCCTCCCGCGTGAGGCCGCGCTCCGCCGCGTAGTCCTCCAGCATCGAACGCAGCTGCCTCCTGCCGCGGTGGAGCCTGGACATCACGGTGCCGATCGGCGTGTTCATGATGTCGGCGATCTCCTTGTAGGAGAAGCCCTCCACGTCGGCGAGATAGACGGCGATGCGGAAGTCCTCGGGGAGGTCCTGCAGGGCCTGCTTGACGTCGGAGTCGGGCAGGTGCTCCAGCGCCTCGGCCTCGGCGGACTTCAGCCCCGAGGACGTGTGCGACTCCGCGCGCGCGAGCTGCCAGTCCTCGATCTCCTCGGTTCCGGAGTTCTTCGGTTCCCGCTGCTTCTTGCGGTAGGAGTTGATGAAGGTGTTGGTGAGGATCCGGTACAGCCACGCCTTGAGGTTCGTGCCCTCCTTGAACTGGTGGAAGGAGGCGAACGCCTTCGCGAACGTCTCCTGCACGAGGTCCTCGGCGTCGGCGGGGTTGCGGGTCATCCGCAGCGCCGCCGGATACAGCTGGTCCAGGAACGGGAGCACATCGCGCTGGAACCGCTCACTGCGCTGCGCTCCGGTCTCCGCGGTGCCCGGTACGGTACCCACCCCCTGTGCAGGGATCATCGTCGAATGATCCAGACCTTGCTCCGGCCTGTACGACAATAGCGGTCCGCCCTTACCGAACGTGTCGGCAGCCCCGGTGAGTACCGGCATCCCCTTCGCCTCCTCCGGTGTCCGTGCTGTGGGCAACAGCGCGACGTGGTCCGGCATTCCCCGGAATTCCGGACGGACGAACCGGGACCAAAGCCCTCGGTTCGTTCACGGATCTCTCACGGAGGGTTACGTCTGGCCCGTGACGGGGGAAGATGTACCGGCACGCTGCTTAAGGAGTCCCGCTTTGCTGCCGCTGCCGGGCAGGCCCCACGCTCTGCGCACGCCCGCCGAAGACCCCCACACCGGTTACTGGAAGTTCTACCGGGCCGTGGCGCACGCCCAGCTCGCCCGCTGGCTGCCGCGCCGCTCCTCGGTGATCCTCGACGTCTCCGGCGGGCAGAGCCGGTCGGCCGAACAGGCCGCCGCCGCCGGACACCACGTCCTGGAGGTGGTCTCCCGCCCCCTGGGGCTCGCCGCCCACCCACGGGTGGTCGCCGATCCGTTCACGCTCGACTTCCTCGTCGACGGCGGCATGGACGCGGTGATCGCCGAGGACGGGGTGCTCTCGCGCAGCCTGGCCACCGAGCAGACCGTCCACGAGATCGCCAGGGTGCTGCGTCCGGGCGGCCGGGTCCTGCTGTGCGTGGACTCGCTGACGCTGGGCCTGGCCGTCCTCGCCGAACAGAACCTGTGGCCGCACCTGTCGGACGTGCCGCGCGCCGAGGTCGTCCTGGTGCCCTGGCCGGACGGCACGATCACCCGCTGCTTCTGGTCCGACCAGCTCCGCGAGTTCCTCGCCGACGCGGGCCTGGAGGTCGAGTGGATCAGGCCCCGCACGGTCGTGTCCCCCTCCACCGCCGAACACGTCCTCACCAAGGACCCGGACGCCCTGTCCCGCCTCGTCCGCACCGAACTCCAGACCCCCTACGACACCCGCGTCGAGGACGAGTCCGTAGGCATCCACCTCCTGGCCAGCGCCATCAAGACGTGGTGATCTCCGGGCCGGGCCGGGCGCTCGCGAGCCACCGCCTTGAGGGTGATCCCACCGGGCGTGACGCGCTCGGACGGGCCGCCGGGCGTTCGATCGTGATGTTCGCGCGTTGTTGTCGTGTGGCCGCGTTCGGTAGTCGGTAGGTTCGGGGGGTCAATCGGCGGGCGAAGGGGGTTTCCGGTGGCCGAGGTTCGGGCGGAACTGGTGTCCAACGTGTGGAAGGTGCTGGTCGGGGTGGGGGACACGGTGGCGGAGGGGGACCCGCTGGTGATCCTCGAGTCGATGAAGATGGAGATCCCGGTGCTGGCCGAGGCGGCCGGGACGGTCGCCAGCCTGGGCGTCACCGAAGGAGAGGTCATCCAGGAAGGGCACCTCATCGCCGTCATCGAGTAGTGGGCTAGATTTCCCGGGTATGGAAGCGTTCTGTGCGCACTGCGGTGAGGCCGCCGGAGATCACGCGGCATGCGCGGCTGCCCTGGTCATGGAGCCGCCCAGGTACTGCGCGCGCTGCCGCCGCCGGATGGTCGTCCAGGTGACGCCGGCGGGCTGGCGGGCCCGCTGCGCCGAACACGGCGAACTCACCTCCGCCTGACCCGGCGACGGGCGCAAAAGCGCGCGACAAATAAGCACGCCGGTTTTCTGTTGAATCCGCGAAGCGGCCGCGTCGGGGCGCGGGGCTAGGGTCGGGTCCTGTGAGTGTGCTCGTCGTCACCGGTACCGACACCGAGGTCGGAAAGACAGTTGTCACGGCCGCCCTCGCCGCGCTGGCCGCGGCGCGGGGCGCGAAGGTCGCCGTCGTGAAGCCCGCCCAGACGGGGGTGGGGCCCGACGATCCCGGCGACCTCGCCGTCGTCGGCCGGCTCGCGGGGATCACCGACCTGCACGAGGGCCGCCGGTTCCCCGACCCGCTGTCGCCCGCGGCGGCGGCGCGGCTGCGCGGGCTGCCGCCGCTGCAACTGCCGCAGTGCGTGCCGCTGATCAGGGAGCTCGCCGCGAGCCGCGACCTGGTGCTGGTGGAGGGCGCGGGCGGCCTCCTCGTCAGGTTCGACGAGGAGGGCAACACGATCGCGGACCTCGCGCGCTGGCTCGGCGCGCCCGTCGTCGTCACCGTGCGGCCGGATCTCGGCACCCTGAACCACACGGCTCTGACGCTGGAGGCGCTGGCCCACCGCGGCGTCCAGCTCGCCGGGATCGTCCTCGGGTCCTGGCCTGACGAGCCGGACCTCGCGATGCGCGCCAACCTGCGCGACCTGGAGACGCTGGCGGCCCGGCCGCTCGCGGGGGCGCTCCCCGCGGGGGCGGGGCGGATGGACGCCCCCGAGTTCCTTCTCGCCGCCCGGACGGGGCTCTCCCCGGTCTTCGGCGGGATCTTCGACGCTGGTACCTTCCGAGTCAACCACCAGAAAGGCGCTTACCGTGACTGACATCCTCACGACCGCCAGGCAGCAGGTGCTGGAAGAGGGCAGGGGCCTGGACGCCGCGCAGGCGCTGGAGTGCCTTTCCCTCCCGGATGAGCGGCTCGAGGAGCTGCTGGGGCTGGCGCACGAGGTGCGGATGCGGCACTGCGGGCCGGAGGTCGAGGTCGAGGGCATCGTCTCGGTGAAGACCGGCGGCTGCCCCGAGGACTGCCACTTCTGCTCCCAGTCCGGCCAGTTCGCCTCGCCGGTGCGGGCCGCGTGGCTGGACATCCCGTCGCTGGTGGAGGCGGCCCGGGAGACGGCCAAGACGGGCGCGACGGAGTTCTGCATCGTGGCCGCGGTACGCGGCCCGGACAAGCGGCTGATGTCGCAGGTGAAGGCCGGCATCGAGGCGATCAACGCGGCCGTCGACATCCAGATCGCCTGCTCCCTCGGCATGCTCACCCAGGAGCAGGTGGACGACCTGTCGTCGTGGGGTGTGCACCGCTACAACCACAACCTGGAGACGGCCCGCTCCCACTTCCCCAAGGTCGTCACCACCCACACCTGGGAAGAGCGCTGGGACACCCTCCAGATGGTCCGCGGCGCCGGCATGGAGGTCTGCTGCGGCGGCCTCATCGGCATGGGCGAGACCCTGGAACAACGCGCCGAGTTCGCCGCCCAACTGGCCGAACTGGACCCCCACGAAGTCCCCCTCAACTTCCTGAACCCCCGCCCCGGCACCCCCTTCGAAAGCTTCCCCCTGGTCGAAGGCACCGAGGCCCTCAAGACCATCGCCACCTTCCGCCTGGTCCTCCCCCGAACCATCCTCCGCTACGCCGGCGGCCGCGAACTCACCCTCGGCGACCTGGGCACCAAGGACGGCCTCCTAGGCGGCATCAACGCCATGATCGTAGGCAACTACTTGACAACCCTAGGCCGAGAAGCCACCCGAGACCTAGACCTCCTCACCGAACTCCAAATGCCCATAAAAGCCCTAAGCAAGACCCTCTAACACCCATTCCAAAACCGGTCTCGGCCCCCGAGCCGCCCACCGCTAGACCCGGGCGAACCGCCCGCAGTACCCCGGCGCATCGAGCGCCGGGGCTTTCTTCTTTCTTCCTACTTTCCTGACGGCCGAACACCTCGGTGCTCGGCCCACGTTTCGGTCGCGCTGAGCATGGCCTTGATCCAGGTCTCCTGCGGGTGGCGTTGGGCGATCTTGGTTTGCATACGGAGGGTCGCGGCGACAAAGACGTCGACGGCGCGCGGGTCGGCGTCCTTCCACGCCTTGCAGGTCGCGGCGAGTTCTTCGGCTTCGGCCGGGGTGTGTGTGCCGCTGACGAGTTGGAGGACGAGCAGGGCGGGGTCGATGAACGCGGCGCCGACGGTGGGCCAGGACCAGTCCACGACCCAGGTGTGGTCCGGTGCGATGAGGACGTTGTGGGCGTTGATGTCGGTGTGGAGAAGCGTGTCGCCGTGAAGGAGGGCGCGGTCGGCGTCGTTGTCGAGGAACCGGTTCCAGCGTGTCTCCTGCCAGCCATGCGCGACGTCCGGGCAGGGGAGGTCGCTGATCCGGTTGAGGACGGCGGCGACGTCGGTGAGATCCGCTGAGCCGGATGCGAGGTCGGCTGCCCGGATGTCATCCAGGACGTCGAACCCCAGGACAAGCCAGTCGCCTTCCTCGGCTTCCCATCGGACGGCGGGGGAGAACTCCCGCACGTAAGGGTTGACCGCTGCCTCACGCAGCAGGGAATCGCGGTGCCCTCCCTCGCCGCGCACCCCCTTGATGAAGAACCTTCCCTCGCTCCCCTCCACGACGCCGGTGACGTCGGAGGAGTACCCGCGAACAACAGGCGGACGAAAGGAACGCGACTCTCCTACATACGGGGCGATCGCCGAAGCCAGGCCGGACGGCATGTCGAGGTTCATGTGGTCCTTGGATCTAGTTCCTCGGTGGACAGATGCTGGGCGGGTAGCCCGGACGGCACTCGCGGAACGGCTCGGGGTCGTAGCCGTCGTCGTCATCGTCATCGTCATCGTCGGGCGGGCCGCCGCCGGAGACCGCGGCCCGGATGGCGGCGCGGGCGGCTGCCATCTTCTCGCCGCGCACTACTTCGGCGAGCCCGTCGGCGCGGGCGTCTCCGACGTTCATCCAGCTGGCGAAGACGCACGGCGTGACGGTGCCGTCGGGCGAGACCGCAGCCCTGCCCGTGCCGCACCCTGCGCAGAGCCCGGACGGGTCGTAGGAGCCGCCGTGCCCACCCCGTCCGTAGGGCCGTACGTGATCGACGTCGATCCTGGCCACCCCCAGGGCCTCCAGCTCAGCTCGCGCCTGCTCGATGCGCTGTCCGTCGAGGACCTTGACGATACCGACGCGCAGCGGGATGCCGAGGTCGATCGCCTTGATGATGTTGGCGCGGGTACGCGCGTGGGTCGGTCGTCGGGTGATCCGGGCATGCTCGTCGGCGTCGTCTGAGTAGTACGACGTGGCGATCTTGACGTCCGGGAGCCGGAACAGCTCCCACCACTGCTCGGGGACATGGACGAGGTTGGTGTAGATCTCGGTGGGAAGCCCGACCCGGACGGCGTGGGTGACGAGTTCGGCGGCGTCCGGGTGAAGGGTCGGTTCTCCGCCGAAGAACTGCACCATGCCGACGCCGAGTTCGGCGGCCTCGTCCAGGGCGCGCTTCCAGTCGTCGCGGGTCATGGTGCCGTGCGCCCTGTCGGGGCCGGAGTCGTTGAGGCAGTGGACACAGGCGAGTTGGCATGTGCGGGTGAGGTCCAGCCACAGCATCCTGAGTTTGCCGGAGGTGGACGGCCGGGTGTCGCTGAGGGTCACTCGGTTCTGCCTTCCGTGATACGGGGCTCTTGGCGGAGCTTCGCTGACAGATCTGCCGCAGGTCCACGAAGTTTCAGGTATTTGCGCGCTCATGAGCAGCATGAACTTCGCCGGCGCATCTCTTCAGCGGATGGAGGATCGTGCAACCTTGTGAAACTCTCTTGACCGGTCGTGCCCGGCAATCCGAGTCTCGTAGTGCCCAACAACATGCAACTCTTCGGACGGGAGTGTCACGATGCGCCTACTGTTCCTGGGCAAGGACTCCACGCCGGGTGAATCGCCCACCCTCTACCGGACCGACGCTGACAGCTACATCGTTCAGGGCTGGATCGTCTCGGACCCGGATGTGCTCGCCCTACTGACCCTGACCGACGACGAGACCGTGGTGGAGGTGACGCCGAAGCTCATGGACTTCCTCACCGAGGACGGACGTGGGCCGGTGCGGCACCTCGTCCCGCCTATCGTCCACGTCCTGGAGAACAGCAACTACATCGTCCGGGGAACGCGGGTGACCGATCCTGAGACGCTGGCCCAGATGAACATCCCCGACCATGAGACCTGTGTGCTCATCCCGGTCTCGACCATGCTCCTGCTGACCGGAGGCTGAATGGATCTCCTCTCGTTCGACGAACTCCACGCGCTGTTTCCGGCCTATCGCCGGGAAGCTCTGCACCTGGAGATGCGCGACAGTTATGGCACCGAAACCGAACTTCCGCATCTCGCCCGTTGGGCGGCGGGGGAACCGGACGATCTGGCCTGGCTCGATCCGTGGTGCGCCATGGTCCGGGAAGGCCGCGCGGCGGGCAAGACGCTGCGCCGGGCACGGGTCGTCTCCGAACCTCTGTCGACCTATCAACGATGGGCATTCGACGTCGCCCAGCCGATGGCCGACGCCGGAGAGGACATCCGGTGGATTCCGCGGCGGCGGGTGTCCACAGCCCTGTTCCCGGGAAACGACTTCTGGCTCTTCGACGACGAGTTGGTCGTCTTCCTCGTCTTCGCG
Organism: Actinocorallia sp. API 0066; assembly: GCF_020991275.1. GTDB lineage: Bacteria > Actinomycetota > Actinomycetes > Streptosporangiales > Streptosporangiaceae > Actinocorallia. The sequence goes on from NZ_JAJLQY010000001.1 coordinate 635,833, forward strand.
GGCGAGGGACTGGTGCGGGCGCCAGGCCACCCGAGACCCCGACACCATCCGGAAATGCCGGGAACTCTTCGAAGCGGTCTGGGACTTCGGCGTCCCCCATGACGACTACCAGCCCGGCTAGATCCGGTGTCCGATCCGGTTCGAGCAGCCAGGGAGGCGTCGCCTCGCTGCGCGCGATCGAGACCATGTACCGGGAATGGCGCCGAGACCTGCAGACGGGCCTTCGCCGCCTCCAGGAATCGACGGTTCCGCTCTATGAGCGAACCCGCGTCTTCCGGGTCTACGACCACACGATCTTCCCCGGCCTCTTCCACACCGCCGACTACGCCGCGGCCCTGCTCAGGTTCTGGGTTCCGTTCCTCGGCATCCCCGACGACGTGGACGCGGCCGTCGCGGCGCGCGTGGAACGACAGCGCTTCCTCCACAGCGGAGACCACCGCTTCCTGTTCCTGCTCGCCGAACAGGTTCTCCGGACGAAGGTCGGGACGCCCGCCACGATGCTCGGCCAGCTCGATCATCTCCTGGCGGTCATGTCCCTGCCCCGCGTCTCCGTCGGCCTCATCCCCGTGGGCGCGAACCGCACCGCCTGGAGCCAAGTGCCTTTCTGGATCTACGACGACCGCCTGGTGAAGGTCGAATTGGTCTCAGCGGGTCTCGACATCACCCAACCCCGCGAAATCGCGCTCTATCTCACGATGTTCGAACACTTGAGGACTTCCGCGGTCTACGGACCCGAAGCTCGCGCACTCGTCACGACCGCGATGCAGGAGTTCGCGCAACAACCTGAAACTCCATAGACGCTGAGTCCCGGCCCTCTCTACCGTCAGTGACGTGCCCCGCCGATGCTTCCCGCCGGCGAGGTGCGAGCGTCTTCGTGACGCGGGCAGCCAAGGTCCCAGAGGGCTGGGACCTTGTTTCTTTCGTCCTACTGGTCGTTCGCCTTGATGGAGCGGATGAACGAGCGGAATCGCGGAGTGGTCACCGCCAGGTGGCCTAGGTCGACATGCTTGGAGTCGCGCAGCCCGACGGCCGTGATCGTGCTCATGGGTACCGGCGACGTCACCGACCTCGGTGAGTTCCTGGGGGCCGCGCCCGCGAAAGTGGGCGGGACTGAGTGTCACCCGTAGATAGCCTCGTGTCGAGTGGTGCATTGAAGATCATGTCCGTTTTCCCGGCGAGAGAATCAGGTCGCGAACCATGACGGAGATCGTCCCCGCGCGTCGACGTGGTGAGCTGGAAGGCTTTTCCTGGGAGACAGGGGAGGGCCGTCTGAAGCTCGGGACCCGCACGTCCCCGCTGGCCATGGCGCAGGCGCGGATGGTCGCCGGTATGGTGTCGCGGCTCGCCCGGGTCGATGTGGAGATCGTCGGGATCATGACGACCGGCGACAAGCACCAGGGCGACCTCTCCGAGTTGGGCGGCAAGGGCGCCTACCTGCGGGAGATCGACCGGGCCCTGCTCACCCGCGGCGTTGACTTCGCCGTCCACTGCCTCAAGGACGTCCCCGGCGACGTTCCCCTCCCGGACGGGTTGATCTTCCCCGCCTACCTGGAGCGTGACGACACCGGCGACGTCATGCTCTTCCCCATGGGCTCCGGCCACGAGTCCATGGCCGACCTGCCCTACGGCGCGCGCGTCGGCACTTCCGCCGTCCGCCGCCGAGCCCAGCTCGGCCGCATCCGCCCCGACCTGCGGGTGGAGTACCTGCGCGGAAACGTCAACTCACGCCTGGGCCGCCTGGACGCCGGGAACGAGTTCGACGCCATCGTCCTGGCCCGCGCCAGCCTCGATCGCCTCGACCTGGCACGCCCCCACGAAGTCCTCGACATGATCCCCGCCGTCGGCGCGGGCGTCCTGGCGGTTCAGTGCCGCGAGAGCGACAGGCACATCGCCGAACTCCTGCGGCTGCTCGACCACGAGCCGACCCGCACCTGCGTCCGGGCTGAGCGCACGATGCTCCACGGCCTCCAGGGCCACTGCAACTCACCCATCGCCGGGCGCGCCAGGTTCGAACGCGACGGACAGCTCTCCCTCGAAGGCATGGTCTTCACTCGGGACGGTAGCCAGTTCGTCCGCTCTCATGACTGGGCCGCCCCCCGCGAAGCGGCGGCCCTGGGGGCCTACATCGCCGGAGATCTCCTCCGCAAAGGCGGCCGAGACCTGATCGACGGCATCCCCCACTAGTTTTCGGGGCGGCGGAGGCGGGTGACGAATTTGTAGCGGTCGCCTCGGTAGAAGGATTGGGCCCATTCGACGGGCTCGCCGGTGGTGTCGAAGGACTGGCGGGAGATGAGCATCAGGGGGAGGCCGACGTCTACGCCCAGGATCTGGGCGTCGTAGGGGGTGGCTAGGACGGTCTCGATGGTTTCTTCGGCTTCGGCCAGGTGGACGTCGTAGGCGGCGGCGAGGGTCTCGTAGAGGGAGAGGTTGCGGGAGAGTTCCTTGCGCAGGCCGGGGAAGCGGCGGGCGGGCAGGTGGGTGTAGTCGATCGACATGGGGTCGCCGTCGGCGAGGCGGAGGCGGTGGATGCGCAGGACGCGGCCGCCGGGGCGGATGCCGAGCAGGTTGGCGAGGCGCTCGTCGGCGGTCAGGTAGGCGACGTCGAGCATGCGGGTCTCGGGGAGCAGGCCGTGGTGGCGCATGTCCTCGGTGTAGCCGACGAGCTGGAGCTGGTGCGGGACCTTCGGCTTGGCGACGAACGTGCCCTTGCCCTGGATCCGCTGGAGCCTGCCCTCGACCACGAGCTCCGCGAGCGCCTGCCGGACCGTCGTGCGGGACGTGCTGTACCGCTCGGCGAGGGTGCGTTCGGGCGGCAGCGGGCTGCCCGGCGGCAGCGACGTGATCAGCTCGACCAGCAGCTCCTTCAGCCGGTAGTACTTCGGCACGCGGGGGGAGCTCGCGAGCGGGCTGCCCGGCATCTGCGGCCTGCCGGGCGGGTTCGCGAGCCCGTAGTCGCCCAAAGCGTGTTCGGCTGCCAACGAAGCTCCTTGTTCACCGCCGGTTTGGCTCGATGTTACGCGAGCAGGTTACGGGGCCACAGCGCGGGCGACCTCCCCCAGCGCTCGCTCAAGACCTGTGAGTTCCGCCTCGTCCAGACTCGCCCGCGCCGTGATTCTGAGGCAGGCGCGGCCCTGCGGCACCGACGGTGGCCGGAAACAGCCAACCCGGAAACCGCTTTCCCGACAGATCTCCGCACCCCGCAGGGCCTTCCTGGGGTCGCCGAGCACCACCGGGACGACGGCCGCGTCGGGTGTTGTGGTCTCCATGCCGAGCCCTTCGGCGATCTTGGAGACGCGCCGGGCGATGGCCCTGGCCCGGCCGGGCAGCTCCGGTGAGGTCTCGATCACGTCGAGGGCGGCGAGGGCCGATCCGAGGGCGGCGGGGTTGAGTCCCGTGTCGAAGATCATGCTGCGCGCGGTGTCGATCAGCGTCTCGCGGACCTCGGGCGCGCCCAGCACGGCGCCGCCCTGGGACGCGAGCGACTTGGACAGGGTGAGGGTGAGGACGACGTCGGGTTCGCCCGCGATCCCGGCGGCCCACGCCGCGCCCCTGCCGTGCTCCCCGACGACGCCGAGCGCGTGCGCCTCGTCGACGACCAGCAGCGCCCCGTGCTCCCGGACGACCCGGTGCAGCTCCGCCAGGGGCGCCACGTCGCCGTCCACGGAGAACACGGCGTCCGTGACGACGACGGCGACCTCCTCGTCCCGTTCGGCGAGCACTGCCTCGACGGCGGCGACGTCACGGTGCGGGACGATCTTGACGCGGGCCCGCGAGAGCCGGCACGCGTCCACGATCGACGCGTGGTTCACCTGGTCGGACACCACGAGCGCGCCCGGCCCGGACAGCGCGGTGACGGCCCCCAGATTGGCCAGGTACCCGGACGAGAACGTCAGTCCGGACGCCGTCCCGCAGAACGCGGCGAGGCGGCGGTCGAGCTCGTCGTGCAGCCGGGTGGTGCCGGTGACGAGCCGGGAGCCCGTCGAGCCGGTCCCGTACTCGTGCAGCGCGCGCACGGCGCCGTCGATGAGGCGGGGGTCGCGGGACAGCCCGAGGTAGTCGTTGGAGGCGAGGTCGACGAGGCCGTCGAAGTCGCCGGTGCGGGGCCGCAGCAGGCGGCGCAGCCCGGCGGTCTCACGCCGCTCGGTGGCCTCGGACAGGCGGCGGATGGGGTCATGGCGGGTGCGGTCGCTCACCTGGCCCATCCTCCCAGGTGGCCGGGCTGGAATGATGGGCAGGTGCCTACCTTGCCCGACCTCGTCCGCAGGCAGACCGATCTGGATCAGCGCGACCTCGAATGGCTGCACGCGCTGGTGTCGGACTGGCAGCTCCTCGCCGACCTGTCCTTCGCCGACCTGGTGCTGTGGGTGCCGCAGCGCCGGGAGGAGGGCGAGGCCGAGGCCGAGTGGCCGCCGCGCACCGTCGACGGCTGGATCTGCGTGGCCCAGATGCGTCCGACGACGGGCCCGACCGCCTATCCCGACGACCTCGTCGGCCGCGCGGTGCGGACGGGCAAGCGCGGCCTCATCGACGTGGCGTGGCGGGAGCGGCGCATAGTGCGTGAGGGCGATCCGGAGTGGGGGAGCGGCATCCCCGTCCGGGAGGAGTCGATTCCGATCCTCGCCAGGTACGGCTCCAGCACGACCAAGATGCTCGGGGTGGTCCAGCGTTCCACAAACCTGAGTTCGGCGCGGACCCCGTCAAGGCTGGAGCTCACCTATCTGCAGAGCGCCAGCGATCTCGCCCAGATGATCTCCGAGGGGCGGTTCCCGGTGCCGGGCGCGGAGGCCAACCTCATCCGCTCCCCGCGCGTCGGTGACGGCCTGCTGCGGGTGGACCGTGCGGGCCGCGTCGTCTACGCGAGCCCCAACGCGCTGTCGGCGTACCGCAGGCTGGGCCTGGCCACGGACCTCGTCGGCGTCCACCTGGGCGAGACGACGGCGGTGCTGGCCGAGACGAACGCGCCGATCGACGAGTCGTTCATCGGCATGCTCAGCGGCAAGAACCACCGTGAGGTCGAGGTGGAGGCGCACGGCGCGTTCGTGCAGCTGCGGATGATCCCACTGATCGTCTCGGGCGAGCAGATCGGCTCGATCGCGCTGATCCGGGACGTCACCGAGCTGCGCTGGCGCGACCGCGAGCTGATGACGAAGGACGCCACCATCCGGGAGATCCACCACCGGGTGAAGAACAACCTGCAGACCGTCGCGGCGCTGCTGCGGCTCCAGGCGCGGCGGCTGCGCATCCCGGAGGGGCGGGCGGCGCTGGAGGAGGCGGTGCGCCGGGTCGGCTCGATCGCGATCGTGCACGAGACGCTGTCGCACACCCCGGACGAGCTGATCGACTTCGACGAGATCGCCGACCGCGTCATCGCGATGTCGGGCGAGGTGATGGCGTTGGAGACGCGGGTCCATCCCAAGCGGGCGGGCAGCTTTGGGGTGCTGCCCGCGGCGATCGCCAGCCCGATCGCGATGATCCTGACCGAGCTGCTGCAGAACGCGCTCCAGCACGGGCTCGCGGTGCGCGGCGGCACCCTTGAGGTGCTGGTCTCGCGGACGGAGGAGCGGCTGCACGTCGAGGTGCGCGACGACGGGGTGGGGCTGCCCCCGGACTTCGACCCGGAGAGCGCCGACAGCCTCGGCATCCAGATCGTCAGGGCGCTGACCGAGGGGGAGTTGGGCGGCAGCCTGGCGTTCGGCAACCGGGAGACGGGCGGCGCCAGCGTGGTGCTGGACCTGCCGCTGCTCGGGCCGCGCGCGCCGCAGCGCACGGGGTGAGGCGGGTCAGGTCTCGCTCGGCGGCCGGACGAAGACCTCCTGCTGCCCGTCGGGACGGATCAGGGTGAGGGTGGAGTCGGCGACCGACCACGCGTACTCGGGGACGCCGGGCGCGCAGGCGGGCTGGGTGGAGCTGATGATCTCCAGCTTCGTGCCCGAGATGGTGAAGCCGCCCTCGGCCCGGCAGCCGGGCACGGAGAACGTCCAGGAGCCGTGCGCGTCGAACTGCCAGGTGCCCTCGCCCTCGGCCACCTGCCAGGGGCCGACGAGTTCGGGCGGCACCGCAGTCGCGCGCGTCTTGGGCGCCGGGTCCTCGCCGCCGCAGGCCGTCAGCAGCAGCGCGGCGGCGCCCGCGACGAGAGCCGCGCGCGTCCACCGGCCGCCGATCACCGTCCGTGTCATGCCGCAGAACCTACACGGACGGAACGCCGCACGCCGCACCGACCGGGATCTCTCCGGACGTCACGGGCGGAACGCTCGGCGCGGACGGCATGGCTCAGGAACTCCGCGCGGTGTGTCCCAGGGTCCCGGACGATGCAGGCCCGCCTGACATACCGCTCGAACTTCCCGCGCACGGCGCGCGTCAGAACCGTCGGACAGAAACCGTCAGACGGTGACGGTGTTGGCGCGGGCCCGAGCACGGGCGGCGCGGCGCTTGAGGGCGCGACGCTCGTCCTCGCTCAGCCCGCCCCAGACGCCGGCGTCCTGGCCGGAGTCCAACGCCCAACGCAGACACGCCTCGTTGACGTTGCACTTGCGGCAGACCTGCTTGGCCTCTTCGATCTGGAGCAGGGCCGGGCCGGTGTTGCCGATGGGGAAGAACAGCTCGGGGTCCACGTCACGGCAGGCTGCGCGGTGGCGCCAGTCCATGCGTCCACTCCTTCTCGCCACTGAAACCCATGTGAATGGTTTCACGATGTCGGTCGCCCCGAGCCGGGGTGCGGCTTCGGGGAGGCGCGCCGCAGCATCCCAACGGTTGGGCCCCTCGCGGCGCACTTTGAGCGTGGCAGGGCGGCAATGGAGCGCGCAAGTACTTGGAGAAAGGTTTCGTCAGGTATGGCTGTTGGTTGTGTCACACCGTTGGAACATGGATGACACATTCCCTGGGCCCGTGCTTGTCCATAGACGAAACCCCAGCTCAGTGCAATGAGAGTTAGGTCTCAGCGCCTTTGTGGCACGGCTCTCCGGGGTCGCGGAAGCGTCTCAGATGACCACTCGTAGCGCCGCTGGCACACTGCGGAACTCCATGTGCTCCCGTTCTCCCACATATTCGCCGTCCACCTGCATTGCGATCGGCCGGAACGCGGTCAGGGAGAGTTTCTCCGCGCTGTGCAATTCCACGATGTGCCGGCCGCGCGGTCCGGCCGCCGCCGGCACGAACATCTGCGCCAGCGCGGCCAGCACCGGGACGGCCCGGAGCGTCCGGATCGCGAAGAGGTCGAGCCCCGCGCCCAGGCTGGCGCGCGGGCTCGGCAGGATCGGCCGCGGGCCCAGATAGGTGTACGGCGACGTGTTGGAGACGAACGCGAGGAAGAGGCCGCGCGCCACCCTGCCGTTCGCGCGGGCCTCCAACGCGGGCCGGGAACGGTTCGTCGCGGTGAAGAACTGGCGCAGCGCGCACCTGACATAAAGCGCGTTCGACGCCTTCCCCGAACCCTTGCTGCGCGCCTCCTCGACCGCCTTGACGACCTCCGCGTCCAGCCCGACACCCACGGTGAACGTGTAGTACCGCTCCTCCTGGGCCGTCGTGACGTGCCCGAGGCCGATGGTCCTGGTGTGGCCCGTCCGCAGCGCGCCCAGCACCGCGGCGAGCGACCGCATCGGGTCGTTCGGCAGGCCCAGGGCACGCCCGAACACGTTGGCGTTGCCGCCCGGCAGGATCGCCAGCGCGGGCCGCGTCTCGGCCGTCCCCGGCACCGCCATCAGCCCGTTGACGGCCTCGTTGACGGTGCCGTCGCCGCCGAGCGCGATGAGCACGTCGTAACCCTCGCGCGCGGCCCGCTCGGCCAGCTCGATCGCGTGGCCGCGGTGCCCGGTCTCGGCGAGGTCCACCTCGATGTGGCCGCCGAAGGCCCGGATCAACAGGTCGCGGACCTGCCGTGTGGTGGACGATGCCTTCGGATTGGCGATCAACATGGCGCGCACCGCGCCAGCGTATCCGGGGGTACCCTGACGGCGTGTCACCTCGTCCCCGCGCGCTGGCCGTCGCCGCCGCCCTCCAGTCCCTGACCGGTCTCGCCGCCCTGGGCTTCGGGCTGTCCATCGCCGTCGAGACGGTCCTCGGGCACTGGCAGAACCTCGCGACGGCGATCTCGGTGTCGGCGTTCACCGCGGGCGGCGGGCTGGTGATCCTGTACGTCGCGCGCGGCCTGTGGACGGCCCAGCAGTGGAGCCGCTCACCCGCGGTGCTCACCCAGCTCTTCGCGATCCCGGTGTCGGTCTCACTGATCCAGAGCGACCAGCTCTGGTGGGGGTACCCGCTGGTCGCGGTCGCGGCCGTCGCCCTGCTGGCGCTGCTGAGCAAGCCCGTCCTTGAGGCGCTGTACGCCGAGTCCGGCGAAGCGGACGAAGAGGGCGAGAAGAAGGCCGTCTAGGCGGCGCCCAGACGGCCTCGCGGAGCCGGTCGTTCAGTCCTCGGCGGTGAGGCCCTCGCGGAGCTGGGCGAGGGTACGGGCCAGCAGCCGGGACACGTGCATCTGGCTGATTCCCAGCTCGGTGGCGATCTGGGACTGGGTCATGTTGCCGAAGAAGCGCAGCAGGAGGATCTTCTTCTCGCGCGGCGGCAGTTTCTCCAGCAGCGGCTTCAGGGACTCCCGGTACTCCACGCCCTCCAGCGACTCGTCGATCATGCCGAGGCTGTCGGCGACGGCGGGGGCGTCCTCGTCCCCGGAGTCGGGGGCGTCCAGCGAGACCGTCGAGTAGGCGTTGGCGGACTCCAGGCCCTCCAGCACCTCCTCCTCGGTCATCTGGAGGTGGGCGGCGAGTTCCGCGACGGTGGGCGCGCGGCCCTCCTTCTGGGCCAGCTCGCTGATCGCCTTGGTGAGGCTCAGCTTGAGCTCCTGGAGCCGCCGCGGCACCCGCACGGCCCAGCCCTTGTCACGGAAGTGGCGCTTGATCTCGCCGACGATCGTCGGGGTGGCGTACGTGGAGAACTCCACGCCCCGCTCCAGGTCGAACCGGTCGATCGACTTGATCAGACCGATCGTGGCGACCTGGACCAGGTCGTCGAGCCACTCGCCGCGGTTGCGGAACCGGCGCGCCAGGTACTCCACGAGCGGCAGGTGCATCTCGACCAGCTGGTCTCTGATGCGCTGCCGCTCGGGGTCGTCCTCGGGCAGCGCCCGCATCGTGTGGAACAGCTCCTTGGCCCGGGTGCGGTCGGGGACCGCGCTGGACCGTGGAGGCTCCGGCACAACGACCTCGTCGGTCACCGTCTCCTCCTGCTCTTCCTCGGAAGTGCGCTCGGCCGGCGTCACGGAGCTCCACCCGCGCCGCGCCGCTTCTGCAGCGTGACGGTCACCCGGTCGTCGGGGCCGGTGGTGGCGTCCACCTCGCCGGCCAGCGACGACAGCACGGTCCAGGCGAAGGTGTCGCGGCTCGGGGTGCGGCCGTCGACCGTCAGCACCGAGACCGCGATCCGCATGGCGTCGCCGGTCAGTTCGAACTCGCACGTCAGGTCGGTGCCCGGTACGGCCTGGGCGAGCAGCATCGCGCACGCCTCGTCGACGGCGATGCGCAGGTCCTCGATCTCGTCGATGGTGAAGTCGAGCCGTACCGCGAGCCCGGCCGTAGCGGTGCGGAGCACCGACAGATAGGCACTCGCGGCAGGCAGCTTCACCGTGACCACGTCACGCAGGGTGAGCTTCGTGCCTGCCGTCATGGCAGCGGTTTCCTCAGTCACGTATCTCCCTCTTCGGGGTTGCTCCGCTCCCTTGAAACTACCGTGTGCCGGCCCGTCGGGCGTGGTGCCACGCTACCGCGCGACGGCGTGGAGTGCCTCCCCCGCGAGACGGTAACCCGTCCACTCGCTCATCGCCTTGGCGCCGAGGGACTCGTAGAAGCGGATGGACGGGGTGTTCCAGTCCAGGCAGGCCCACTCGTAGCGGGCGTAGCCGCGCGCCACGGCGACGCGGGCCAGCTCGGCCAGGAGCGCCCTGCCGTAGCCGCCGCCGCGGGCCTCAGGGGCGACGTAGAGGTCTTCGAGGTAGATGCCGTGCTTGCCGGTCCAGGTGGAGAAGTTGAGGAACCAGAGGGCGAAGCCGACCGGGGTGCCCGAGGCGTCCTGCGCGAGGTGCGCGAAGACCTTGGGTTCGGCGCCGAAGAGGGCGGCGCGCAGGTCCTCCTCGGTGGCCTCGACCTTGTCCAGTTCCTTCTCGTACTCCGCGAGGTCGCGGATGAACCCCAGGATGACGGGGACGTCCGCGGGCGTCGCGGCCCTGACCTTCGTGCTCATACCGCCAGACTAACGGCGTCCCGTCGTCCGGCGGCCGACGGCGGCGTGACACGACGACGCCCGGAAGCCGCGGCCGGTGCGGGCCGGGCGTCCGGGCGTCGTCGGTGGCCGCCAGGGGCCGGGGGCCGAGGGTCAGCCCTTCTTGGTCTCCCAGAAGATGGCGTCGATCTCCGCGATCTTGGCGAGGAGTTCGTCCGCGACCTTCACGTCGAGGCTGCCCTTGGTCCCGCCGGCGCCGGCCAGCTTGGTCGCCTCGTTGAACAGCGTGTTCAGCTGCGGGTACTTCTCGAAGTGCGGCGGCTTGAAGTAGTCCGTCCACAGCACCCACAGGTGGTGCTTGACGAGGTCGGACCGCTCCTCCTTGATGGCGATGGCGCGGACCTTGAACTGGTCGTCGTCGCTGGCGTGGTACTTCTCGATGGTCGCCTTGACGGACTCGGCCTCGATCCGGGCCTGCGCGGGGTCGTAGACGCCGCACGGCAGGTCGCAGTGCGCCGAGACGACGGTGGTGGGTCGGAGAACGCTCACGGGTCGTGATTCCCTTCGTGAGTCGATGCGGATCGGATCTTGCCGTTCAGACATTACTCCCGCGCGGGTGCGGCGTGATCGAGGAGGTTGGGGATGGGCTGGAAGCCCGTACGGGTCGAGGGGCGCTCGATGCTGCCCGCGCTCGCGCCCGGTGACCTGCTGGCCGTCCGGACGGGCGCCGTGGTCCGTCCCGGCGACGTGGTGGTGGCCCGGCACGCGGGGGCGCTCATCGTGAAACGTGCCACGTTCCGGCAGGACGGCGGATGGTGGCTGGAGAGCGACAACCAGAAGGCGCCGGGACGGCGCGACAGCTGGGATTTCGGCGCGGTCCCGGACACCGAGATCGTCGGCCGTGTGCTGTTCCGCTATTGGCCGCCGCTGCGTTTGCGGCAGGCCGGGGAGCAGTAGCGCCGCCTTTTCCCCGACCCGTCCGCGAGAAAGACGTTGTCGCAGTCGTCGGCGGCGCAGACGCCGAGCGCGCGGAATCCGCGGGCGCCGACCACGAGGCTGAGTCCCATCGCCGCGCCCGCCGCGTAACGGTCGGGCACCGAGCCGTCCTCGGAGAGGTGCAGGTGCCACTCCTGCCCGTCGTGGTTGGACAGCGCCGGGTGGATCGGGTGCCGGAGCAGGAGCTGGTTCACGCCGTCGGCGGCGCGGTCGACGGCGCCCGCGGCGGCCGCCTCGAAGACGCTGCGCAGGTCGTGCCGTAGCTGGCGCATGGCCTCCAGGTCGCGGGAGGTGACCCGGCCCATGAGGTGCGGGCGGATCAGCAGCAGGGAGCGGAGCGTGTCGAGATCGCGCAGCGCGTCCACCGCGGGTTCCCGCGTGTTGACGAGTTCGACCGCCAGGTCCGCGTAGGAGACGAGGTCCACGAGAGCACCTCACGCTGTTCCATAATGCCCGCTCCGGCCCCCGGAGTTCAGTATCGCACGAAAAGGCGAGGGCAGGATGGAATTCTCAACTCGGGGGCGGAGAATGGCGCGCGATTCACATGGTGAAAACAATCTTGCCGAAGTGCGCGCCGGAGGCCATCGCCGCGAACCCGTCCCTGGCCTGGGTCAACGGCAGCACCCTGTCGATCCGTGGCCGCACGCCCGAGGTGTCCAGGAGGCTCGCGAGCCGGGCCAACTGGTCGCGGGTGCCCATCGTGGAGCCGACGACCTGGAGCTGGAGGAAGAACACCCTGGTCAGCTCGGCCGGGGGCGCGTCGCCCGAGGTGGCGCCGGAGATCACGATCCGGCCGCCCGGCCGCAGCGACCTGACCGAGTGGCCCCAGGTCGCCGCGCCGACCGTCTCCAGCACCGCGTCCACCTTGCCGGGCAGCCGCGCGCCCGCCTCAAAAACCGCGTCCGCGCCCAGCTCCAGCGCCTGCTTGCGCTTGGCGTCGCTGCGGCTCGTCGCCCACACCCGGTAGCCGGTGGCCGCGCCCAGCGCGATCGCCGCCGTCGCGACGCCGCCGCCCGCGCCCTGCACCAGCACCGTGCCGCCCGGCTGCACCCCGGACTTCTCGAACAGCATCCGGTAGGCCGTCAGCCACGCCGTCGGCAGGCAGGCCGCCTCCTCGAACGACAGGGACGCGGGCTTCGGCACCAGGTTGCGCCGAGGCACCACCACCTTCTCCGCGAATGTGCCGTCGTGCACCTCCGACAGCAGTGAACGACGCGGATCAAGGGTCTCGTCACCCCCGCCCCGCGCCGGGTCGCCGATCACCGCGTGCACGATGACCTCGTTGCCGTCCTCGTCGATCCCGGCGGCGTCGCAGCCGAGCACGAGCGGCAGTTGTTCCGGGCGCACCCCGACGCCCCTCAGCGTCCACAGGTCGTGGTGGTTGAGGGCGGCCGCCCGGACGGTGACGGTCGTCCAGCCCTCGGGGGCGACGGGGTCGGGGCGCTCGCCCGTCTCCAGTCCGGTCAGCGGATTCTCCGCGTCGATACGCGCGGCGGTCACAGCGAACATGGCCCGCACCCTAACCGGACGGGTCGCGGCGGCCGTCGCGCGGGGTCGGACGACCGGGCCGGGGAATGTGATCCGCGCCACTGCCGGTCATGGAGCACCGTGCTGTCTCGTCCTTTTTGCGTGACAGCTAGGGACGGAGACCTCATGAACCCCATCGGCGGAGGGCCTGGCGCGATCCGTCGCGGGCCCCGGCGGAACACGACGGCGTGCGCGCGGGAAGAGGTGCGCGCGTGACCGCCGCGATCGCCACCTCCGGACTGGTGAAGTCCTTCGGCCGGATCCGCGCGCTGAACCGGCTCGACCTCACCGTGGAGTCCGGCGAGGTCCACGGGTTCCTCGGCCCGAACGGCGCGGGGAAATCCACCACTGTCCGGGTGTTGCTCGGGTTGCTGCGGGCCGACTCCGGCGGGGTGGAGGTGCTCGGCGGCGACCCGTGGCGCGACGCGGTCGCCCTGCACCGCCGGATGGCGTACGTGCCGGGGGACGTCGAGCTGTGGCCGAACCTCACCGGAGGGGAGACGATCGATCTCCTCGGACGGCTGAGGGGCGGCCTCGACCCGGTGGCCAGGGCGGAGCTGATCGAGAGGTTCGATCTCGATCCCACCAGGAAGGGCCGCACCTACTCCAAGGGGAACCGGCAGAAGGTGGCGATCGTGGCGGCGCTCGCCTCCGACGCGGAGCTGCTGCTGCTCGACGAGCCGACCTCCGGGCTCGACCCGCTGATGGAGGCGGTGTTCCAGGACGTCATCAAGAAGATGAAGGCGGAGGGACGCACGGTGCTGCTCTCCAGCCACATCCTGGCGCAGGTGGAGCAGCTCGCCGACAGGGTCAGCATCATCCGGCGGGGCGAGATCGCGCAGACCGGGACGCTCGCGGAGATGCGGCACCTGACCCGCACGACCATCGAGGCCGACCTCGACCGCCCGGCCGTGGGCCTGGACCAGGTGCCCGGCGTCCACGACCTGGTGGCCGAGGGCGGCCGGGTACGGTTCGCCGTCGACGGCGGCCACCTGGACGCGGCGGTGCGGGCGCTGACCGGGTTCGGGCTGCGCGGCCTGACCAGCCACCCGCCCACGCTGGAGGAGCTCATGCTGCGCCACTACGGCGACGAGCTCGCCGAGGCGGGCGGGGGGAACCGGTGACCGCGACCACCGTCCGGGAGCCGAGCCGGGCGCACACAGGCCGTCCGCCCGGCCACGTGCTGGCCGGGACCGGCACGCTGATCCGGCTCATCCTGCGGCGCGAGCGGATCAAACTGCCGTCCTGGCTCCTGGGCGTCACCCTGCTGCTCGCCTACTTCGACACCGTGGTGTCGGAGAGCACGAAGACGCCCGAGCAGCTCCAGGACGTCAAGCGGTTCACCGAGGGCACGATCGGTGCCGTCTTCGGCCCCGGCTACGGCCGGGACGCCATCACCACGGAGCGGTACGTCGTCGGCGTCTACGGGCTGTTCTTCTTTGTGCTGGCGGCGCTGATGACCCTGCTGCTGGTCTCCCGGCACACCCGGCTCGACGAGCAGCACGGCAGGGTCGAGCTGCTGCGCGCCACCGTGGTGGGCAGGTACGCGCAGCTCACCGCGGTGCTGGCGGTGGCCGTCGGCGCGAACGCCCTGCTGGCGCTGCTGCTCGGCGGCGTCCTGGCCGGGAAGGGCTACGACGCGGGCCAGGGGCTGCTGTTCGGCGCCGGTGTGGCCGCGGTGGGGCTGGTCTTCGCCGGGATCACCGCGTTCACCGTCCAGGTCACCCAGTACTCACGGGCCGCGACCGGGATCGCGGGCGCGCTGCTGGGGGCGGCCTGGGTCGTCCGGGCGGTGGGCGACATGATCCAGGACCACGGCAGCCCGCTGTCCTGGTTCTCGCCGCTGGCCTGGTCGAACCAGACACGGCCCTACGTCGACGGGCGATGGTGGCCGCTGCTGCTCTCGCTCGGCCTCGCCACGGCGGCCACGGCGGCCGGTTACGCGCTGTCGGCCCGCCGCGACGTCGGCGCGGGCCTGGTCGCCGCCCGCACCGGCGCGGCAACGGCGGCACCGTGGCTCGCCTCCCCGCTCGCCGCCGCGTTCCGGCTCCAGCGGTCCGCCCTGTTCTGGTGGACGGCGGCGCTCTCGGTCTTCGGCTTCGTCTTCGGCGGGGCCGCCGACCAGATCGCCGACGCGGACGGCATCAGCGCGGACCGCCTCGACATGTTCGGCGGCTCGGCGGACACCCTGGTCAGCGGTTATCTCGGGGTGATCACGCTGTTCACCGCGGTCTTCGCGGGCGTCATGGCGGTCCTGGGCCTGCAGGCGGTGCGCGCGGAGGAGGCGAGGGGACGTGCCGAACCGGTGCTGGCGACGGCGACCAGCCGCACGGCGTGGCTGGGCGGCTACGTGGCGGTGCTCTCGCTCGGCGTCGTCGGGCTGCTGCTGGCCGCCGGGTTCACGACCGGGCTCGGCGCCGCCCTGTCGGTGGGCGACGCCGCCCTCCTCTGGGACGTGACCGTGGCGCACCTGGCGCACGCGCCCGGGGTCCTGGTGCTGCTCGGCGTCGCGGTACTGCTGTTCGGGCTGCTTCCCCGGGCCATCGGCGCGACCTGGGCACTGATCGGCTACAGCCTGTTCGCCGGTGTTTTCGGGACACTGCTGGACCTGCCACAGGGCGTGCGCGACCTGCTGCCCATGGAACACACCGGCCGCCCCCCACTGGACGACGTCCCCTGGCCGGCACTGGCGATCCTCCTGGTGATCGCCGCCGCGCTGACGGCCGCCGGGATAGCCGGCTTCCGCCGCCGCGACCTGGAGACAAGGTGAACCACCGGTCGCGGGCCGCGCCCGCGACCGGCCCCCCGCGAAAAGGAACACCGGAGCAGGGGAGGAGGCGGCTGGCCGAATCGCGCCACCCGGCGGATTTTATGGCCGGCATTTAGGCTGACTGCATCTGGGTTTTGCTACCGTACGTGCCAAGGGAAGAAAGGCGGTTTTGCCGCCCTTTCCAGACGCCACGGCGACGGCGTCTCCATGGCACATTGAGGCTTGCGCTCGGTGAAAAGGCGTAGGTGCTTCACTGAGGAATGGGACCGACGCGGTATGTCCATCTCGAACCTGTACAGTGACCTGCGCCCACGGGCGTTCGTGATCGCCTACCAGATGCTCGGCAGCGTGAGCGAGGCCGAGGACGCCGTGCAGGAGGCGTTCCTGCGGATCCACCAGACCCTGCAGCGGGACGAACAGATCGAGTCGCCGCAGGCGTACCTCACCACCGTGGTCACCCGGATCGCCGTCGACCACCTGCGTTCGGCGCGGGCGCGGCGGGAGCACTATGTCGGTGAATGGCTGCCGGAGCCGTTGGCCACCGGGTCGCTGCCGGCCGAGCAGGCGGAGATGGCCGACTCGCTCTCCCTCGCCTTCCTGGTTCTGCTGGAGAGCCTGACCCCGCGGCAGCGCGCCGCGTTCCTGCTCCGTGAGGTCTTCGAGTACCCCTACGCGGAGGTCGCCAGGATCGTCGGCACGGACGTGGACAGCGCCCGCCACCTGGTCGCCCGCGCCCGGAACCAGGTGCGGCAGCGCCGGTCGCGCTACCACGCGTCCCGGCGGCGCCGGGACGAGCTCGCGCGGCGCTTCTTCGCCGCCGCCGAGCACGGCGACCTGCCCGCGCTGGAGAAACTGCTCGCGGACGAGGTGACGCTGTACGTCGACGGCGGCGGCAAGGCGCCCGCGCTGATGCGTCCGGTCAGCGGGCTGCTGCGGGTGGCCAGGTCCCTGGTGGGCGCGACGTCCGCGCTGGCCGCCCGGGGGATGCGGGTGGTCACCACCGACGTGAACGGGCAGCCGGGCGCCGTGACGGTCGACGCGGACGGCAGGCTGATCGGGGTCCTCGGGCTCGACGTGGCAGGGGACCGGATCCGCGCCATCCACTTCGTCGCCAACCCTGACAAGCTCCGCCACCTGGAACGTGCCGGTAGGGGTTTCCACGCGCCGTCCCCGTGATTCCACCGATTCCCCGGGACGGCTCGCAGATTGGTTTATCGGGTCTTCCGGAGATGTGCCGGGGCTATTGACGCGCCTGCCTATTTTGAGGATTATTGGTGGAGCACGGCGCTTTCTCCTTGTGGAAATCCAGAACCGGGGACGTCACCTCGGGGGAGTTTATGGCAGAAGTACTGTTGTGCACCGCGGAATCGTGTCGGCTGAGTTTTGACGGAGAATCGAGGGGCGGACCCCGCCGGGTCGGCCAAGGCTGGTTCGTGTGCACCGCGTGTCTGGATCTGTTGGTGGGCGGGCTGGCGAACCTGCCCGCCCTGTACGACGACTGCGTGCGCCGCGAGGAAACTGGAACGCTACAAGTCCGCCGCCGCGGCTCCCGGAAGAACAGATCCATCGATCCGATGAGCCCGGCCGCCGTCGACACCCGTGCCGCCATTCGCGTCGTCCTCGAACACTGGGCGGGCCTCGTCGCCAGTGAGCGCCGCGTCCAGCCTCCCGACCGGGACATCCGGGTGCTCACCGGCTTCCTCCGGCGGCACGCCGAATGGCTGGCCGCCCACCCGGCCGCGGCGGAGGCGGTGGACGAGATCAGGGATCTTGTGCTCTCGGCCCGGCGCGCCGCGTACCCGAAGGGCGGTGCGCGAAGCCGTGTCGGCTCCTGTCCGAACTGCAGCGGTGAACTCGTCGCCCTGATCCGCGCCGGGGACGACGCGCTGCCGTCCGAGATCGTGTGCACCAGCGTGCCCGAACACGCGTGGCCGGCCGCGCGCTGGGCCACGCTCGCCCGTGAGATGAGAAGAGGAACCCGGTGAAAGGCACGGATCCAGGCCGTAGAAAAGGAAGAACCAGATGAGCGCCGAGACCCAGAAGACGGGCCTGACCGCCGATGACGTCGCCGCGATCTGGCGGATTCCCAAAGGCACCATCTACCGGTACGCGCACGAGTCGAAATGGCGCCGCTACACCCACGACCGTCGGGTGTACTACCACCCCGACGACGTCATGGCCACGCTCGACCCCCCTGGACGGGGCTGACGGCCCCGGCGGGGCCGCCAGCCGCGTTCAGGAACGCGGGTGCGGGCAGTCGAGCCGCGCCTGGAGGATGCCGTTCCAGAACGTCGTACGCGCCCGCAGCGCCGCGTTGACGGTGCTCTCGCAGTCCGCCCACTTGCCGCCGTCGTCGCCGCACAGGTCGACCAGCATCTGCATGGCCATCGGGGTGTGCTCCTCGGCGTCCACCTGGATGTGCCGCCGCAGGTAGTCGACGAAGGTGGAGAGCCTGCCGAACTCGGCGTTCAGGGCCGCGACCTGGTCGAACATGTCCGGGATCAGGTCCTCGCGGCCGAAGGCGAACGCCGCCGCCTGGCAGTGCACCGGCGCGTTCTCGATGAGCTGCCACGTCGAGCGCACGAACTCCGCCGCCGGACGCGGCACGCCCGCCTCGGCAAGGGACGGGAGGACGGGGGCGCCCGCCCGCAGCAGGTCGATGAAGGAGTCGATCCGCGACGTGTCCGCGTTCGCCTGCCGCATGCCGGCCACGTAGAGCTCGAAGTGGCTGATGAAGCCCGTGCCGAGTTCGTCGCTCTCCTCGACCAGGACGATGTCGTTGATCAGGCGCCGGCTCCCGGTCGGACCGTCCGGGACCCACGGCACCCGGACGCAGGTCAGGCGCCGTTGCAGGCTCTTCAGCAGGGACATGAAGTCCCACACGGCGAACACGTGGTGTTCCATGAAGGTCACCACCGCGTCCACGGTGTTGAGCTCCCGGTAGATCGGATGGCCGACGACGTGCAGCCGGGCCGGTTCGGTGGCTTCCTTGAGCTTGGTGATGGCGGGAGCCTCGTCGCCCCATTCGTACCGTGACATGTGCTGCCCCATAGGTCGGTGCCGGGTCTCTTGCGCCGCGGTGGTGGTGCTCCGCTGGTCAGTCGCTTTCTGACACGCTCGTGTGCATGTGCTTCGTCAGGCGTGGCCGCCACTGGTAGTAGGACTGGATCTTGTAGTACTCGCCGTCCGCGGGCGACGTGGCCACATAGACGGCCTTGGGGTCGTCCACGCCGTAGGGGATCGTCCTCAGGAAATGCTCGATCTTCGGGTCGGCCGCGTCGAACAGCGACAGCGGGTCCTTGCTGATCGCGGAGTAGCAGAACCGCTGGATCCGCGACGACTCCCAGTTCAGCGTGGCGTAGAAGCCGAACGACCGCCGCGCGAAGTTCATCATCAGCTCGCTCGGCGCGGGCATCCCCATCTCCCGGAGCATCGTGCGGACCTTCTCCGGGGCGAGGCACGCGTCCACCTCGCCGAAGTACACGTTCATCGTCCGGTGCCCGTAGTCCATCCCGACCAGCGTCACGTTGTCGGCGAGGCCGTGGCGGGCGAAGAAGTCGAGGTTGTCGGCGAGGGCGCGCGGCATCGAGGGCACGTCGGCGAGTTCCGACAGTTTCTGCATGCTGTCGCCGGGAAAGCACGACCATGCCTTCTGGAAGCCGCCGACGACACCGAAGTCGATGCCGTAACCCTCGATCGGGAAACGTGCCTCGATGTCGGCGAGCAGGGCGTCGACGGGATGGCCCGTCGCCTCGACCAGGCCCTTCGACCGGGCGAGGGCATGGGGGTCGACGGGCGGGAGCATCATCAGGTGGCAGTTGAGCTCACCCGCGTGCCTTACGTCCGTCGCCACCCGGAAGAGGATGGCGGCCCGCGGAAGAGCCTCCTCGAACGCGGTGACCAGCGGCCAGACCCTGTCGCGCGCGCACGGCACGTCCAGCAGTCCGGTCGCTTTCTCGATGGCCGAGTAGAACTCTTCCGCGGCCTTCCTGGACATCTGACACCTCCACTTGTCGGGAAAACGGCGGTTGTGCGTCGTGGCTTACGCGTCCAGGTAGCGCTGGATGGTGGGGGCGAAGGTCGCGACGAGCTCGTCGGGCGACGCCGACGCCATCGGCTCCATCCGCATCACGTAGCGCAGCATGATCACGCCCACGACCTGCGTCACCACCGCGTTGAGGTCGAGCCGCGGCACGTCGACCACCGCGCCGAGGCGGTCGACCAGCAGGGCGGAGAAGTGGTCGCGGAGCAGCGCCGCGCCCTCCTCGCTGGTGGTGGCGGCACGGATCTTCCCCAGCAGCCGCGGTCGCAGCTCGGGGTTCTCCCAGGCGGTCAGGGACATGCGGAAGAGGCGCTCACCCAGCCGGTCGCGGGGACCGGCGAGCGCCTCCTCGAAGACCTTGTTCGCGTACGAGGCGAGGTCCGGTGGACCCGCGTCCTCGATGTCGGCTCCGCTGGACACGCGTCAGGCCCTGACCTCGCCCTTGATGTACTTCATGGCGAAGTCGTAGGCCCGGTCGCCGAACGGGGTGCCGTACTCGATCGACCTCGCGACCGTCGTCCCGAAGTGGACCCCCGCCCACACCCGGCTGGTGGCGCAGTCCTTCACGAACCCGGTCCAGGTGGGGTAGTAGAGCTCAAGGTCACGGGCGGGGACGAGGCCGGGCTCGGTCAGGGACGAGCCCTTGGGGATCGGGCGCCGCCATTCGAGCTTGTCGTCGCCGAGGAAGCGCCGCGCCGCCTGCGCCTCGGCGGCGCACAGCGTGGTGGACCCGGACGGGTACTCGGGGTGGTCCCCGACGGGGATGAAGCTGGTCCACTCGTTTCCGGGCATGTCGTGGACGGTGCCCTTGCCGACCCCGCCCCAGGAGCTCACCTTGCGGTCGCCGTACACCTTCCGGATCACGGTGAACGGGCGGGGCGCGTCCCACCTGCGCTTCTGGTGCCAGCAGGCGATGAGGTCGTCGAGCTGCGCGATCGCGCTCATGAAGTGGAGCTGGACCCATTTGTCCAGGTCAAGGTTGTGGGACAGCGCCGCCGCCTTCGTCGCCTGCCCGATGCCCAGGAACTTGTTGTCGAAGAACTCGGTCTTCACCTTCTGCAGGTCGGTGAGCGCGGCCGAGGCGGCGAGGATCTCGTCAGCCGACTTCTTGTACTTGGCGCGGTCGGTGTAGTCGGTGTGGTCCGGCCTGGCGATCTTGAAGGGGGACGGGTCCTTGTAGGTGTAGGGCTTGACCCTGCCGAAGTGCGGGGTGACGAACCGCTGGATGATGAAGATGCCCTTGTCGCCGGGGCCGCCGCCGACCCGCCGCCGGTGCGGGCCCATCGCCGGCTGCCAGCGGCCGGGCTCGGGCAGGTCGTACGCGGTGTTCCTCGGCTCGTACCCGGTGTAGTCCTCGAACTGCCTGCCGTGGTACTTGGGGCCCTCGTTGCCGAGGAAGTTCATGCCGTCGTTCTGCCGGGCCCTGACGACCGACTTCCCGGCGACGTTGCCGATGCCGACCGGGGTCGCCAGGTTCTCCGAGACGTCCTCGGGGTCGAGCCCGATGATCGTCATCACCGCCTTCACGGCGGCCAGCCGCTCCGGGTACACGGCCTTGATCACCTGGAGCGTGGCGTAGATGGCGGCGATGTTCCGGTTCCGGTTGGTCGCCGACTCGGCTCGGGGACGGCGCGGGATCCGGGAGTGGACGCCGACGGCGGTCCGGTGGTACGGGGCGAGCGCGTCGAACCACGCGGTGCACATGATGTGCTGGATCCAGATGATGAGGGAGGCGTCCATCGGGCCGAAGATCTGTTCGCCGCCGAAGGACTGGTCACCGGCCCTGTCGATCAGGTCGCTGTGGAAGTTGTCGTTGTCGAAGTCGAACTCCAGCCCCGGCGGGGGCGGTGCGGCCGGTCCGGGGGAGGGGGCCGCGGCGGCGGGCTCGGCGTGGCCCAGGGCGGCCAGCGCGGTGGCGGACGCGCCGCCGAGTCCGCCGAGCAGCAGCGATCTGCGGCGCATGGAGAGGTCGGAGTCGGCGGAGGAGCCGGCTGACGTCATGGGGTGCTTCCTTACTCTTGGGGGATGAGTGGGCGCCGGTCCGTGCTACCGGCCGTTCAGGAAGAGCTTCTGCTGGAGCACCGAGAGCTGGTAGTAGGAGCAGACCTCCAGGAACTCCCGCTCGGCGGTCCATTTGACGGCGAAGAGGTTGACCCGCTCGCCGGTGTACGTGCGCGGAGCGCTCGTCGCGAAACGTTCGATGTGCGGTTCCAGCCGTGTCGGCAGCGCTGAGACGCGCAGGCCGCGGCGGGGCGGCGGGGCGAGGGCGACGCGGGTGATCCGCGGCGAGTCCCAGCCCAGGGTGATGTTGGCCCGCAGGGACCGGTGCGCGAACTCCAGCAGCCGCTCGTCCGGTTCGGCGAGTCCGATCTCGTGGAGCAGGGCGCGGACGGTCGCCACGCTCGGATGGCCGTCCGCGCCGAACTGGAAGTACAGGCTGACCGCCTCGTCCCGGTAGTTGATCCCGACCATCGCGACGTGCTCGAGTCCGTGCCGGGCGAACAGGTCCGCGTTCTCGGTCACGGACTTCGGCATGGACGGGAGGGCGGCGATGTCCGAGAGGCTCCGCAGGTCGTGGGGGAAGTGCGCGTAGAGCTTGCGGAAGCCGCCGCGCACGCCGCAGTCGACGAAGTGCTCGGCGACCTCGCAGCGCGCCCGAACCTCGGCGAGCAGCGTGTGGGCGGGATGGTCCGCCGCGGTGACAAAACCCCGCGACAGGGCGTGGCCGTACGGATCGCCGATCTCCGACGGCACGGCGAAGGCGAAGTTGAGTTCCTTCACGTCGTCCTCGCCGACATGGACGCTGAAGGCGATGCCGCTGTCCGCGAAGGTGCGCCGGTAGGTTTCCAGGATCGGCCACACCCGTCGCCGGTGAAAGGGGACGCCGAGTATTCCGGCCGTCTCCGCGAGATCCGAGCAGAGCTTCTCGGCGGTCGTTTCTTCGGACACTGTGCTCCTGGCGTTCGAGGCGGGACGCGCCGAAACGGGCCCCGCTCAGGCGGTCGGGTAGAGGCCGAAGCGCCGTTCCCGGCCCTGGAGGTCGCTGAGCGCGACGTCGAAGTCGGCTCGCGTCATGTCGGGCATCAGGACGTCGCAGAAGAAGATCTCCGCGAACGGCGACATCAGCGGGAAGAAGGACGAGACGCGGGCGTGTCCGCCCGGCCGGATCATGTAGTCGACGGGCTCCCGGATGTAGGCGTTCTCGGCGAGCAGTTCCTCGGTCATCACCGGGACCTTGCCGTTGAACCTGTTGAAGATGTCGATCACCTCGCGGGTCAGGGACATCCCCAGCACGAAGTGAAGGGTGAAGCCGGCGTCCTTCGCCGACTTGTCGCGCAGCGTCCGGAGCTCGGTCACCCAGCGTTCGGGAACGACGGCGAGCGTCCCGGAGAACTCGAAGTTGAGCCGGTGGTGGCATCGGCGCACCACCTCGGTGAACGAGTCCATCGCGACGGCCACCGCGCGCGGCGACCTGTTGTAGTTCGCGATGGAGGAACAGGCGACGTAAAGCGTCGAGAAGCCCTCGTCCCGGGTCCAGTCCGCGAACTCCAGGATCTTGTCCGTCATGGCCGCGTAGCTTTCCTCAAGCGAGACGCCCTGCTTCTGCGACCAGCGGCGCATTCCGTCCGGCAGCAGCATCATGGTGGGCACAACGATCTCCTTTGCTCTCACCGAAGGCGGGGTGCCACCGCGTGGAGCCGGGCGCCGTCCGGGGAGGCCGCCGGGTCGACGGTCCAGCGGCCGAGCGCCATCTCCGCGGTGATGCCGGGGCCGAAACCGGCGATCACGCCGGTGGCGCCCGGTTCCGGGGGGTCCTCGTCGAAGAGCCGGCGCATCGCGTCGAGGACGACGGCGCTGGCGATGTTGCCGTATTCGGTCAGGGTCGCCCAGCTGTGCCGGAACATCTCGCGGTCGACGTCGAGGAACTTCGCGAGGTCGTCCAGGATCCGGGGGCCGCCGGCGTGCACGATGTAGAAGCCGAGCCCGCGGACGTCCCAGCCGAAGTCGGCGGCGAGCCCGCGCAGCACGGGGGCCAGCGGCTCCATCGTCCCGGGCACCCTGCGGTCCAGTTGGAAGTGGAAGCCGGTCGCGCGCACCGCGTAGGAGATCCACTCCTCGGTGCCGGGGATGAGATACGAGGCGTTGCGCTGCAGCGCCACCCCGGTGCCGCCCTCGCCGCGGACCACCGCCGCCGCGACCGCGTCGCCGAACAGCCCGTCGGACAGCAGCGCGCCGATCGAGTCGTCGTCGGGCTGGTAGCACAGCGAGCACAGTTCGCACGAGACGATCAGGACGTTGCTGCGCGGGTGGGCCAGGCAGAACTCCTGGGCCCGGTTGATCGCCGCGCCGCCGGCCGCGCACCCCAGTTGGGCGATGGGTATCTGGCGGGTGTCAAAACGGAACCCCATGGTGTTGATCAGCCATGCGGTGAGCGACGGCATGAGGAATCCGGTGCACGAGACGTAGATGATGGCGTCGATGTCCTCGGCCGTCACCGCCGCGTTGGCGAGGGCCTGTTCGATGACCTCGGGGCACCGTCTTTTGGACTCGATCTCGTAGACGCGGTTGCGTTCCTCGAATCCCGGGTGCCGGAGCGCCTGGTCGAGCGGCTGCACGATGTGCCGCTTCCGCACACCCGTGTTGCGGATCAGCCGCAGCGCCAGCGAGAGCTGCGGCTTTCCCGCGTGGATCTGTTCCGCGAAGTCGAGGGTCTCCTCCATGGTGACGACGTACTCCGGCACCATGACCGAGGGCTTGCACAGCGTTGGCACGTCCGGAATCTGCTTTCTTCAGAGCCTGCACGTCAGGTGTCTCTTCGGTGCGTCATGCCGACTTCGTCGCGCACAGCACGGCCGGCACCGGAATGACGTCCGGCGGGAGGTCGGCCGCGTCCCTGGTCACCGCCCGGGTCACCGTGAAGCCGCACTCCTCGAGCCAGCTCACGTAGGTCGACAGTTTCTGTGGACCGCCCTCGCCCATCGTGCAGCCGAGGAAGAACGCGGGAAAGAAGTCCACGTTGTAGTTGTCGGCGTCCTGGACGTTCTCCGGATACACCGGCACCAGAACGCAGACCTGGCCGCCCGGCTCCAGCGACCTGCCGACCTCCGCCAGGATCCGGACCACGTTGCGCTTGTCGAACATGTCGAGGAAGTGCTTGATCAGAACGGTGTCGAAACCCGTCGGGACGCCGTCGAAGACGTCGCCCCCGATGAACGAGCACTGCTGCTCCAGGCCGTGGTCCTTGAAGTTGCGCAGGCACTCGTCCTGTTTCTCCGGGAGGTCGAAGGTCGTCACCCGGAGGCCGGGGACGGGCTTCAGCCGGTGCGCGTCGATCGCCCCGAGCCCGGTGTTGCCCGCGAGGTCGAGCACGTTCGCGCCCGGCGGCAGGTCGATGTTCGCGAAGAACCAGGGGTCGATGTTGGCGGTGACGGCGTCCATCAGCGTGGCCCAGGAGTCACGCAGGTCAGGGTGGTCCGCGACCGCGCCGTAAAGGGTCCCTTCGGCCCCGTAGAGCTCCTTCAGGCCGACGAGTGTTCCGGTCCGCGCGCTCTCGGTGAGATGGAACAGCTGTCTGAGCGCGACGACCTTGATCATGTTCAGGTAGGTCAGCGCGCGTCTCAGGTCGCGCTCGGCGACGTGCGCGAGCGCGTCGAGCGTGTAGGTGCGAGAACCTTCGTCGTAGGCGACGAAGGTCTCCTTGACGAGCAGGAACAGCAGTTGTTCCACCGCGTCGGGCCTGACCCCGACCCTGGCGCCGAGGTCGGCGGCCGTCATGCCGGGCCGCTCGCGGAGCGCGTCGATGACGCCGAGCTCAAAACAGGACAGCAGCGTCATGAACCGGGTGGGCCCCACCATGTACTCGCGGAACCGCGCGAGCACCGCCTCGGGCGTCATCGGACCTGTCCCTCCCGGTCCGCCATCCGCTCGTTGATCCGCCGGGACAGCGCGATCCGCTGCACCTTCAACGTCGCGGTCCGCGGCAGCTCCGCGCGCGGGATCTGGATCGGGTCGGCGAGCTGGGGGAAACCGGCGGCCGCCGCGCGCCACCTGACCCGGTCCAGCGGCCTGTCGTCGGTGGTGCACAGCACGGGGATCGCCTCGGCGCGCGGCCCCTGCACCACGACGAGCTCACACAGCTCGTCCAGCTCGCCCAGCAGCAGGTCCTCGACCTCCAGCGAGCTGCGCACTCCGGGGATCATGTCGACCTCGCGGTCGAGCATGTGCAGGCAGCCGGCTCGGGTGCGGTAGCCGACGTCCCCGGTCCGCCACCAGTCGCCGAACCGGTTGGCGTCGTACCGTTCCGGCTCACCGAAGTAGGTCTTCGCCAGGCCGCGCCAGGCGACCTCGATGAAGCCGGGGTTCGTCTCCGACACCGGGCGCCCGTCCCTGCTGACCAGGCGGACCTTCGCGCAGCCGAACGGCATCGGCCACCCGACGCAGCGCCCGTTCACCTTGTGGGCGGAGCCGCGGAGGTAGGCGCGGCCGACCGCCGGGCCTACCTCGCTCTGCCCGTAGATCTGGAAGAACAGCGCGCCGCGCCGGGAGGACGACCGGAGCAGACGGCTCATGGTCCTCGGGTGGATCGCGTCGAACGTGCTGCTGAAGTACTTCACCGACGCGAAGGGACGGCGCGGGTCGTCGGCGAGTCCCTCCCACTCCATCAGCGAGTTGGGCAGCGCCTCGACGAAGTCGGGCCGGTGCGCGAGGAACGACTCGGCGACCCGGTCGGGCGCCGACTCGTTCAGGAGCAGCACCGGCATCTCCTTCAGGAGCGCCAGCGCCATCGCCGCGACCATGCGGGAGTGCACGAAGGAGATGTGGATCGCGACCGTCTGCCTGGCGCGCATCAGGGAGAGCAGCCGCCACTGCGGTCTGAGGCGCAGCCCCTGGGTGCGGGGGGTGTGGACGACGAGCTTGGGGATCCCGGTGGTGCCGGACGTGTGCGTGATCACCGCCGGCGCGTCGATCGGCCGGACCACCGGCCGTACCCGCGGCGCCCCGGCGAGCTCACCGAGCGACCGGGCGCCCGGCCGGTCTCCGGCCACGATGAGCACCCGTTCGGCGAGCTCAGCGAGCGGCAACTCGGCCAGCGCGTCGAGTTTGGGCGCGTCGGTGAGCAGGCTCGGCCTGCCCACCCGCCGCATCAGGGCGCCGACCGTCACGGCGTCGAGGCCGGGCGACAGCAGCACCGGGACCGCGCCGACCCGGGAGGTCGCGGCGGCGAGCACCCAGCCGTCGGCGTTGGCGCTCTTGTGGATCACGACGTACTCGTCGGGGCGGACCCCTGCCGCCCACAGGCGCGCGGCGAGGTCGTCCACGTGGTCGGCGAGCTGGGACACGGTGAGACGCCGACCCGCCTCCGGGAGGACGTCCAGGTCGTGGTCGAGGTCGATCGGTGTCGCGGGATTGACGGCGGCGGCCATCTCCGGCAGGAGGCCGATGTGGAGACCGCGTTTCTGTATCGATCGGTAGGCGGTGGAACCCTTCATCGGGACTGACTCCCTAGCGTTGGGCGGCTGGCTGTGGGTGAGACCGCGTGTTGACGGCGCGACGGGCTTGACGCCGGGCGGATCAGGGCGGATCAGGACGGGCGCGCGTGCGCGCGCAGCGCGGTCCGCAGGCCGTCGGCGACCCGTTCGACCTGCTGTTCGGTGAGTTCGGCGTGCATGGGGATGGCGAGGCCGCGCGCGAAGAGGTCCGCCGACACGGGGCAGGTCAGCGCCGTCTCGTAGGCGGGCTGGAGGTGGCTCGCCCACGTGCCGTGCCCGCACCCGATGCCGCCGGCGCGCAGGTCGGCGGCGACGCCCGCCCTGTCCACGCCCGGAGCGAGCATGACCAGGTAGGACTGCCAGGCGTGGGTACGGTCCAGCGGCACGTGCGGCAGGGTGAGGAGCTCTTCGTCCTTCAGGAGTTCGGAGTAGCGCGCCGCCACCGCGCGCCGACGGTCGAGCAACTCCTCGATCCGGCTCAGCTGCACCTGGAGGATTGCCGCCGCTATGTCGGAAAGCTTGTAGTTGTAGCCGGTCTCGTGGAAGACCGGGATGGGGAGGCCGACCACCCGCGCCTGGTCGACGATGCTGCCCAGACCGAAGGACGACCGCAGCCGCACGTCGGCGGCCAGCGCCCGGTCACCGGTGAGCAGGGCACCGCCCTCGCCGCTGGTGATGCCCTTGCGGCCGTGGAAGGACAGGCAGGCGACCGGTGCCAGCGCGCCGGCGGGCCGTCCCCGGTAGGTCGCGCCCACCGCGCACGCGGCGTCCTCGATGAGGAACAGGCCGTGGCGCTCCGCGATCGCGTTCAGCTCCGTGTAGTCGGCGGGAAGCCCGACGGTGTCGACCGCGATCACGCCGACCGTGCGCGGTCCGACGAGGTCCGCCACCGCCCGCGGGTCGACGGTGCCGGTGTCGGCCCGCGCGTCGGCGAAGACCGGGACCGCGCCGACGTACCGGACCGCGTGGGCCGGAGCCGGGAAGGTGTAGTCGGCGACGATCACCTCGTCGCCCGGCTCGACGCCGAGCGCCAGCAGGGCGAGGTGCAGCGCGGCGGCGCAACTGCTCAGCGCGACCGCCTCGCCGACCTCGAAGTGCTCGGCGAGTTCCCGTTCCAGGGCCTTGCCGCGCGGCCCCTGGCCGGCCGGCCACTCCGAGGCGAACACCTCCGCCACGGCCGCCAGTTCCCGTTCGCCCAAGCTGGCGTGCACCAGCGGAATCGTGTTCATCCTCGGCCGGGCCTCACGTTCTGCGGTGGGACGGGCGGTCCGTAGCGGAGTGGCGTGATCTGGTGGACGTCGTACCGTTCGCGGAGCTCCCGCACCGCGCCGGAGTCCACCGACCGGTCGGCCGAGAAGATCTCGACGATCTCCTCGAAGTACCGTTCGTGATCGGGCGCCGGATGGCTCTGGAACAGCATGCGGGCCGGTGCGTCGCCGGCGTTCCGGAACGCGTGCGGGCATCCCTCCGGAACGAACATGCAGCTTCCGGGGCCCGCGCGGACGGGGCGGTCGCCCTGTGCCGACTCCCAGTCCTGCCAGCCCTCGTCGGTGCGGACGGCGGGCGGGAACGCGAACAGTTCGAGTTCTCCTTCGAGCACGTAGAAGAACTCCTGCGAGCGTTGGTGTGTGTGCGCTCCCACGTCGAACCCGGGCGGGACCACGACCTCGAAGGACGACGCGACGGCCCCGTCCTTCCCCGTGACCTTGAAGGTGATCTCCTGGGCCTTCGTCACCAGCCTCCGCCCCTGACCGGGCGGCACGATGAGGCCACTCATGCGACTCACTCCTTTGGCGGCGCCACGCCGACGGCCTGTGCGGACCACCGGCGTGCACGAGACAGGCCCGGGCAGCCGGGATCCCGGCGCGGGGCGGTGAGCGCGTGCGCCTTACGGAGGGCCGAGCCCATCCTGCGCCGCAGAAACAAGAAGCCCGGAATCAACCGCCACATCAGGGGCGAGATCCGGGCAGACAAGCATACTTATAGGTTCTTCAGGCTCCGATTGTCAACCCTCACCCCTCACGCCTCCCCGCCCTCGGGCCGGGGGGGGGGGGGAGGAGGGAGCCTCGTGGCCATGCTCGGCCGTGGCCGCACCCGTGGCCGCTTCTGACGGCGGCGGCGACGGAGCCCGGCCCCCTGCGCCGTTTTAGGCGGGGGAGGGGTCGGGCCCGGCGGGGGGTCGGTCCGGGGCGACGGACCTGCCTCGGGCCGGGCCCGGGTCTTTAGATGCGGTTGACGCCTTCGGCGCGGGCCTGGGCGGCGACCGCGGCGATGACGGCGGGGGCGACGCGGTCGTCGAAGGGGCTGGGGATGATGAAGTCCTCGGTGAGTTCGGCGTCGGTGACGACGCCCGCGAGGGCCTCGGCGGCGGCGACCTTCATGCCCTCGGTGATCGAGTGCGCCCGGACGTCGAACGCGCCCTTGAAGATGCCGGGGAAGGCCAGCACGTTGTTGATCTGGTTCGGGAAGTCGCTGCGGCCGGTGGCGACGACGCGGGCGTGCGCGCGGGCCACGTCGGGGTGGACCTCGGGGGTCGGGTTCGACAGCGCGAACACGATCGCGTCCTCGGCCATGGTGGCGACGGCCGACTCCGAGACCGTCGAGCCGGACAGGCCGATGAAGAAGTCCGCGCCGCGCAGCGCCTCCTCGGTCGAGCCCTTCAGGCCCGCCTTGTTGGTGTCGGCGGCCAGCGCCTGCTTCACCGAGTTGAGGCCGTCACGGCCCTCGTAGATGAGGCCCTTGCTGTCGGACACCGCGATGTCGCCGACGCCCGCGTTGAGCAGGATGCGGCAGACCGCGACGCCGGAGGCGCCCGCGCCCGCGATGACGCCGCGCATCTCCGAGAGCGGCTTGCCGATGAGGCGCGAGGCGTTCTTCAGCGCGGCCAGCGAGACGATCGCGGTGCCGTGCTGGTCGTCGTGGAAGACCGGGATGTCGAGGGCGGCGCGCAGCCTGTCCTCGATCTCGAAGCAGCGCGGCGCGCTGATGTCCTCGAGGTTGATGCCGCCGAACGACGGGGCGAGGCGGATGACCGTCTCGACGATCTCGTCGACGTCGGTGGTGGCCAGCGCGATCGGGACCGAGTCGACCCCCGCGAACTCCTTGAACAGCAGGGACTTGCCCTCCATGACGGGCATGGAGGCGGCGGGCCCGATGTCGCCGAGGCCGAGGACGGCGGTGCCGTCGGTGACCACCGCGACCACCTTGGAGGTCCAGGTGTACTCGTAAGCCAGTTCCGGGTGGTCGGCGATGGCGGTGCAGACGCGCGCGACGCCGGGCGTGTAGGCGAGCGAGAGGTCGTCCTTGTCGCGGACCGGGATCGTGGAGCGGACCTCGAGCTTGCCGCCCACGTGGAGCGCGAAAGCCGGATCGTCGGAGTAATCGGGAAGGTCAGTAGCCACAGCGACCCCACTGAAGAAGAAGTTTCGGATTTCGGGCAGACGCCATAGGAGAACACCCAACCTTCTGGTGGGGGGGTGTCTGGGATGGTCGCCTCTCGATGAGGGAAAACACGGGGGTC
The DNA here is from genome assembly GCF_020991275.1 of Actinocorallia sp. API 0066. Classification (GTDB taxonomy): domain Bacteria; phylum Actinomycetota; class Actinomycetes; order Streptosporangiales; family Streptosporangiaceae; genus Actinocorallia. Next base: position 666,384 of record NZ_JAJLQY010000001.1, read on the forward strand.
ACCCGTCCAGCGATTGTGACATACCCGCGCCGGAGGGGAAACCGTGGGTCCCCCGGGGAACGTTAGGTGGGAGATAGGTCACTCTTGTCCGTTTCGTCTGGATCGCTGGTGCCCGATGGCGCCCTACGGCATTATTTAGCCTCGAAGCAAAAGGCGCAATATTTCTCCTGAGATTGTCTTGCCTCTTGGCCGGAACTTGTGCATCGGTGTGGCGCGGGTCTCAGTCCAGGTCGTCGTCATCGTCGTCGTCCAGCCGGGCCAGCCACGTCGCCAGCCGCTCCACCGGCGTCTCGAACTCCGGGTTCAGGTCCACGAACTCCACAAGCCGCTCGGCCACCCACGCCAGCGAGACCTCCTCCTCGCCGCGCCGGGCGACGAGCTCCTCGATCCCGCGATCCGTGAAATACACGCACAGCCTCCTGCTCGCGTTGTGCCGTCTCAGGTACACCGAAGGCCCCGGTGCGGACACCGGGGCCTTCTGAAGGGCTCTAAGCGCCGGGGAAGAGGCGCTGGAGGATGGCCTCCTGCTCGGCCAGGTGGGTCTTGGCGGACCCGACGGCCGGAGACGAGGAGGCGGGCCGCGACACCAGGTTCAGCTTGGTGTCGAGGTAGGCGGGCAGCACCAGCGCGAAACTGGGCCAGGCGCCCATGTTCTTCGGCTCGTCCTGCACGTACGTGATCTCCACGCCCGCCGGGTACTTGGCGATCTCCGCCCTGATCTCGTCGATCGGGATCGGGTACAGCCGCTCGATCCGCACGACGGCGGTGTCGTTGGCGCCCGCCTTGTCACGCCGGGCCGCGACGTCGTAGTAGATCTTGCCCGTGGTGAGCAGCACCCGCCTGACGCCCGCCGGATCCACCTTGTGGTCGGGGATGACCGGCTGGAACGCGCCCGAGGTGAACTCCTCCGCCGCCGAGGTGGCGGACTTGGAGCGCAACAGCGACTTGGGCGTGAACACCACCAGCGGCTTGCGGCGGTTGGACAGGGTCTGCCAGCGCAGCATGTGGAAGTAGTTCGCCGGAGTCGTCGGGTAGACGACCGTCATGTTGTCCTGGGCGCACAGCTGCAGGTACCGCTCGATGCGGGCCGAGCTGTGGTCCGGGCCCTGGCCCTCGTAGCCGTGCGGCAGCAGCAGCGTCACCGACGAGTGCTGGCCCCACTTCTGCTCGCCCGAGGAGATGAACTCGTCGACGATCGACTGGGCGCCGTTGGCGAAGTCGCCGAACTGGGCCTCCCACATCACCAGCGCGTCGGGGCGCTGGAGCGAGTAGCCGTACTCGAAGCCCATCGCGGCGAACTCGCTCAGCAGCGAGTCGTGCACGTAGAACTTGTTGGTGCCCTGGAAGAACTGCGACAGCGGGGTGTGGTCCTCGCCGGTCTTGCGGTCCACCAGCACCGCGTGCCGCTGGCCGAAGGTGCCGCGCCGGGAGTCCTGGCCGACGAGGCGCACCGGGTGGCCGTCGATGAGCAGCGACCCGAAGGCCAGCAGCTCGCCGGTGGCCCAGTCGATCGCGTTGTCGTCCACGCTCTTGACGCGCCGGTCGAGCACCGGCTGGAGGCGTGGATGCACCGAGAAGCCCTGCGGCAGCGACGCCTGCGTCTCGATGATCCGCTTGACCGTCTCCTGGCTGATCGCCGACCCGGCCGCCGCGTGGTCGATCGGGATGCGGTCCTCGTCCGGCGGGCGCACCACCGCCCCGGGCGGGGTCGGGTGGTTGACCGCCTCGCGCACCTCGGTGAACGCCCGCTCAAGCTGCTGCTGGTAGTCCTGGAGGGCCTGCTCGGCCTCCTCGACGGTGATGTCGCCGCGCCCGATCAGGGCCTCGGTGTACAGCTTGCGGACCGAGCGCTTGGCGTCGATCAGGTCGTACATCAGCGGCTGGGTGAACGAGGGGTTGTCCGCCTCGTTGTGGCCCCGGCGCCGGTAGCAGACCATGTCGATGACGACGTCCTTCTTGAACGCCTGCCGGTACTCGAACGCCAGCCGCGCGACCCTGGCGCACGCCTCGGGATCGTCGCCGTTGACGTGGAAGATGGGCGCCTGGATCATCCGGGCGACGTCGGTGGAGTACACCGACGAGCGCGAGTACTCCGGCGCGGTGGTGAAGCCCACCTGGTTGTTGACCACGATGTGGACCGTGCCGCCGGTGCGGTAACCGCGCAGCTGCGACAGGTTCAGCGTCTCGGCCACCACACCCTGCCCGGCGAACGCCGCGTCGCCGTGGATGAGGATCGGGAGCACCGAGAAGCCGGACTCGCCGATGTCCATGACGTCCTGCTTGGCCCGGACGACGCCCTCAAGGACCGGGTTGACGGCCTCCAGGTGCGACGGGTTGGCCACCAGCGAGGTGTGGATCCTGTGGCCGTTCCACGCCTGGAACTCGCCCTCGGCGCCCAGGTGGTACTTGACGTCGCCGGAACCCTGCGCCGACCGCGGGTCCAGGTTGCCCTCGAACTCGCCGAAGATCTGCGAGTAGGACTTGCCGACGATGTTCGCGAGCACGTTGAGCCGGCCGCGGTGCGCCATGCCGACGACCGCCTCGTCCAGGTTCGCGGTGGCCGCCGCGGTGATCACCGAGTCGAGCAGCGGGATCAGGGACTCGCCGCCCTCCAGCGAGAACCGCTTCTGGCCGACGAACTTGGTCTGCAGGAACGTCTCGAACGCCTCCGCGGAGTTGAGCCGCCGCAGGATGTGCAGCTGCTCGTCCCGCGAGGGCTCCTCGAACGCCGGGTGCTCGACGTGCTCCTGGATCCAGGCCCGCTCCTCGGGGTCCTGGATGTGCATGTACTCGATGCCGACGGTGCGGCAGTACGACGCGCGCAGCACACCCAGGATCTCGCGCAGCCGCATGGTCGGCTTGCCGCCGAACCCGCCGGTGGCGAACTCCCGCTCCAGGTCCCACAGGGTGAGGCCGTGCTGGAGGATGTCGAGGTCCGGGTGACGGCGCTGCTTGTACTCCAGCGGGTCGGTGTCGGCCATCAGGTGGCCGCGCACGCGGTAGGCGTGGATCAGCTCGTGCACGCGGGCGATCTTGGCGATGTCGTTCTCGTGCGTCGCCGAGATGTCCTGGACCCAGCGGACCGGCTCGTACGGGATGCGCAGCGACTCGAAGATCTCGTCGTAGAAGCCCTGCTCGCCGAGCAGCAGCGCGTGCACGGTCCGCAGGAAGTCGCCCGACTGGGCGCCCTGGATGATGCGGTGGTCGTACGTCGAGGTGAGCGTCATGATCTTGGAGATCGCCATCCGGGCGAGCGTCTCCTCCGACGCCCCGGCGTACTGCGCCGGGTACTCCATCGCGCCGGCGCCGATGATCGCGCCCTGGCCCGGCATCAGGCGCGGCACCGAGTGCACGGTGCCGATGGTGCCGGGGTTGGTCAGGCTGATCGTCGCGCCCAGGTGGTCCTCAAGGGTGAGCTTGTTGGCGCGCGCCTTGCGCACCAGCTCCTCGTAGGCCGCCCAGAACTGGCGGAAGTCGAGCGTCTCGGCCGACTTGATCGACGGCACGACGAGCTGACGCTGGCCGTCCGCCTTCTTCAGGTCGATCGCCAGGCCGAAGTTGACGTGCTCGGGCCGCACCATGGTGGGCTTGCCGTCCACCTCGGTGTAGTAGGCGTTCATCTCCGGCATCGCCTTGAGCGCCTGCACGATGGCGTAGCCCAAGAGGTGGGTGAAGGAGACCTTGCCGCCACGACCCCGCTTCAGGTGATTGTTGATCACGATGCGGTTGTCGATGAGCAGCTTGGCCGGGATGGCGCGGACGCTCGTCGCCGTCGGCACCGCGAGGCTGTTCTCCATGTTGGCCACCGTCTTGGCGGCCACTCCACGCAGTTTCACCTCCTCGGCACCCGCGGCCACCGGCACCGCGGGCGCCTTGGGCGCGGCCTTGGCCGGGGCGGGGGCGGGCGCCTTCGGGGGCGCCGCGGCGGGCGCCTCGGGCGCCGCGCTGGTCGTCGGGGCCGCCGCGGACGCGGCGCCGTTCACAGGCTGAGTGGGCTTGGCGCCCGGCTGGTAGTCCGCGAAAAAGCTCCACCAGGCACGGTCGACCGTCTCGGGGTCTTCCAGGTACTTCTGGTAAAGCTCATCGACCAGCCACTCGTTGGCGCCGAAATCGCTCAGATCGGCAGGGGTGTGCGACTCGCTCGACACGGCGGAGATCGCCCTCTTCCGCAGCTCGCAGGTGGGTTCTAAACGTCCATAAGGCTACTCGCCCTGACGAGCGCGCGCTGCCGTGACCTCCGCCGTACCGTTCGGCCACCCCTGTCCGTGGGCGGCGGAAGGGTGCTGGTGCACACTAGAGCCCGATTCGGTTCGGTGCTACCAATGGGTACCGGCGGTGGTGGACGCCTTGGTCCACGGGTCGGTCGCACCGTCCGCCGCAACGTCAACGTCAGGGAGTGCGAACAATGTCTGAACTGCGGTACGACGGCAAGGTCGCGATCATCACCGGCGCCGGGCACGGCCTGGGCCGCCAGCACGCGCTGGAACTCGCCGCGCGCGGCGCCAAGGTCGTCGTGAACGACCTCGGCGGCGACCTGCACGGCGACGGCGCGTCGGTGGGCCCGGCTCAGGAGGTCGTCGCCGAGATCGTGAAGAACGGCGGCGAGGCCGTCGCCAACGGCGGCAACGTCGCCACCGAGGAGGGCGCCGCCTCCATCGTCCAGGCCGCCCTGGACGCGTTCGGCAGGATCGACATCGTCATCAACAACGCGGGCATCCTGCGCGACAAGTCCTTCAAGAACATCAGCACCGCCGAGTGGGACGCCGTCATCGCCGTCCACCTGCGCGGCGCGTTCCTCGTGACGAAGGCGGCGTGGCCGCACCTGCGCGAGGCGGGCGCGGGCCGGGTCGTCAACACCTCGTCCCCGGCGGGCCTGTTCGGCAACTTCGGCCAGGCCAACTACTCGACGGCGAAGATGGGCCTGGTCGGCTTCACCAAGACCCTCGCGGCCGAGGGCGCCAAGGCGGGCATCAAGGTCAACGCGATCGCGCCGGTGGCCTACACCCGGATGACGGCCGACCTCTTCCCCGCCGAGTTCGCCGACAAGCTGGGCGTCGAGCAGGTCACCCCGCTGGTGGCCTACCTCGCGCACGAGTCCGTGCCGGACAGCGGCCAGACCTACACCGTCGGCGGCGGCCGGATCGCGAAGATCTTCGTCGCGGAGGGCCCCGGCTTCACCAAGAAGGACGGCCTGAGCGTCGAGGACGTCGCGGCGAACTGGGAGCAGATCTCCGCGCAGGACCCGATCCAGGTGTTCGCCAACATCGGCGAGCAGACGCTGGCCACCTTCCAGGCGCTCTCCTAGCGTGGTCGCCTTCACCCGCCGGGACGGGGTGGCGACGATCACCCTGTCCCGGCCCGAACGGCTGAACGCGATCACCCCGGAGAACGTCGAGGAGCTCATCGCCATCCTGGGCGGGCTCAAGACGGACCGGGAGACGCGCGTGGTCATCCTGACCGGCGAGGGCCGTGGGTTCTGCGCCGGGATGGACATCCAGGGCGGAGGCGGCGAACGGGACACGTCCGAGGTGTCCGAGGGGAAGATCCAGCGGCTGTACCGGGGCATGGCCCGGGCCGGGGAGGTCGTCCTCGGGCTTCGGGAGATCCCTCAGCCCGTCGTGGCGGCGCTGCGCGGGCCCGTCGTGGGGATGGCGTTCTCCTTGGCGCTCGCGTGCGACCTGCGGGTGGCGGCGCCCAGCACGCGGTTCACCGCGCCGTTCCTGAACCTCGGGTTCTCGGCGGGCGACCTCGGGCTCACCTGGCTGCTGCCCCGGCTGATCGGCACCGCGCGGGCCGGGGAGATCTTCTACCGGGCCCAGAAGGTGGACGCGGAGCGCGCGCTCGACCTGGGGCTCGTCACGGAGATCGCCGAGGACGACGTCGCGGGAGCCGAGGCGCTGGCGCGGGAACTGCTCGACCGTTCCCCGTTCGGCCTGCGGCACACCAAGGAACTGCTCAACCTCAGCCTCGACGCGCCGGGGCTGCGCACCCATCTGGCGGTCGAGAACCGCACCCAGACGCTCGCGTTCCTCACCGAGGACCTGGCCGAGGGGATCACCGCCACGATGGAGAAGCGGCCGCCGCGCTTCCGCGACCGCTGACCGCACACGAAGGGCCCCTGGGACGTCTCGCCTCCGGGGGCCCTTCGCGGTCTCCTTGCTCCTACTCGCTGAGGGTGAGCGCCGCCTTGGGGCAGGAGCGGACGGCGTGGCGCACCTTGGCCTCCTGGGCGGGCGGGACGTCCTCGACGAGGACCGTGAGGTTGTCCTCGTCGTCGAGGTCGAAGACGTCGGGGGCGAGCCCGACGCAGACCCCGTTGGCCTCGCACACGAGATAGTCGACGGTGACCTTCATGTCCTGTTCCTCCTCAGCCGAAGCGCGCGGGCGGCCCACGGAAATCGCCCGGCCCCACTCTCCGAATCTCGTTCGGTTTTGTCAACGGGGTGCGCGCCGCCCGACAAAAGTAGAACACGTTCTAATAGACTGCGGCAACCGGCCTCCGGGCCCGGTCGGCGCGGCGCACTGTGGCCGAGCACACACGGCGGTCCTCTGGGCTGGCGGACGCGCATGCGGAAGGGTTTTGCATCCGTCCGGAAACCGGTGCGGCCCGCCCGCGCCACCCACCCCGCTCACCTGTGACCTGTGACGAAGGCAAGAACACGATGACGCAGACCCTGCCGGAGATGCCCGAAGACCTCCTGCGCGCCGCACTGAACGCCAAGGGCTTCATGCCGCCGGACGAGGGCGTCGCCCTCTACGAGACGGCTCTCCAGTACGGCCGCCTGGGCCCCCTCCTGGAGGTGGGCACCTACTGCGGCAAGTCCGCGATCTACTTCGGCGCCGCCGCCCGCGCCGCCGGAACCGTCCTGGTGACGGTCGACCACCACCACGGCAGCGAGGAGAACCAGGCGGGCTGGGAGCACCACGACCCGTCCCTCGTGGACCCGTCCACGGGCCGCATGGACACCCTCCCCGTCTTCCGCAGGACGATCGACCGAGCGGGCCTGGAAGACGTCGTCATCGCCGTCGTGGGCACCTCCAAGACCGTCTCCGCCCTCTGGTCCACCCCCCTGGCCCTCCTCTTCATCGACGGCGGCCACAGCGAACACTTCGCCCAGTCCGACTACGAGAACTGGTCCGCCAAACTCATGGTCGGCGGCTGCCTCGCCATCCACGACGTCTTTCCCAACCCCACCGAAGGCGGCCAAGCCCCCTACCACGTCTACCAACGAGCCCTGAATTCCGGCGCCTTCAAAGAAGTCCGAACCCAAGGCTCCCTCCGCCTCCTGGAACGCACCTCCCCCACCAACCCCCTCACCCCGTCCTGACCCCACCAACCTGCTTGACGCCCCGCCGAAAGCCCCGCGGAGCCGGCCGCGACTATAGATTCGCGGCACGGATATATAGCGGATGGCCTGTTCTGGGGCCTCGACTTTAAATTACAGCAGCGAAATTCAAGTCCCCTGGCCTAGCCTGACCCCATGGACCTGGAGGCGTTGGGCCGCTCACCCGTCGGACGGCTCGTGGACATCGCCGGAACCGATCATCGAACCGGGCGGTCGTTCGCGCACAAGGCGTTCCTCCCCGACCCGCTGCCGGACGAGGTCTCCCTGCGGTCGGGAACGGTGCTCGCGGTGATGGAGGCGTCGAGGGCGGTGGCCGAGCTTGACCGGATCGCGTCCGAGCTGCCCAATCCGCTTCTTGTGGTGCGGCCCGCGATCCGGCGTGAGGCGGTGAGCACCTCCGCCCTCGAAGGGACATACGCGGCGTTCACCGAGGTGCTGGAGGCGGAGTTCCTGGAGGAGGGCCAGCTGACGTCGTCGGTGGCCGAGGTGTTCAACTACGTGCGGGCCGCCGAGTACGCGTTCGCCTGGGCGGGTTCCGGCCGACCGTTGACCGTCGGGCTGCTCGGCGACCTGCAGGGAATGCTCGTCCACGGGACGCGGGGCGGGAAGTCGGACGCCGGACGGGTGCGCACCATCCAGGTGCTCATCGGGGGCGGAACGGGCGGGATAGAGCAGGCGAGGTTCGTCCCGCCTCCGCCGGGGGGCCAGCTTGAGGCCGGGCTCGCTGAGTGGGTCGGCTGGGTGGGCAGGGACAACCCGATCCCGTCCGTCGTCAAGATGGCGCTCGGCCACTACCAGTTCGAGACCCTGCACCCCTTCGCCGACGGCAACGGGCGGCTGGGCCGCCTCCTGTGCGTGCTCCAGCTCGCCTGGCGGGAGGAGCTCCGGGTCCCGGTGCTCAACCTCTCCCCGTGGCTGGAAGAACGGCGGCGGGAGTACCAGGACCATTTGCTGCGGTGCAGCCAGACCGGGGACTTCGATCCCTGGGTCGCCTTTTTCAGCCGGGCGGTGACCAGGCAGGCGGTGCAGGCCGTGGAGCGGATCGAGGCGCTCCTGGCGACAAGGGATCTGATGCTCACCGAGCTGAAGGAACAGAAGGTCAGGGGCGTGGCCATGGAGATCGCGGAGGAGCTCATCGGTTATCCGGTGATCACGGTGACGGCGGCGGCGGAGCGGTACGGCGTCACGTACGCGGCGGCGAACAACGCCGTGCGCCGCCTCGTCGACGCGGGTGTGCTGCGGGAGCTGACGGGGCGGAGATACGGGCGTGCGTTCGCGGCGCCTCGGATTCTGGCGCTTCTGGAGTCCTGACCGGGGCGGGCGGGGTGGGCCGCCCGCCCGGGGGTGGGGTCAGGTGTGGGCGGGGAGGGGGCAGTTGCAGGTGGGGGGTGCCGGGGTGGGGGAGGGGGCCAGGGGGCGGCCGGCGACTTCTTTGAAGATTCGGGAGGCGGGGGTTTTGTTGGTGAGGGAGTCGTTGGCTAGGAGGACGGCGGCGGCGGTGTAGGTGGAGCGGTCGCCGGGGAAGTGGCGTTGGTGTTCGAACTGCCAGCCGGTCCAGTAGGAGCCGTCGTGGTGGCGGAGGAACTGGATGTCTCGGAAGACGTCGTAGGCGCGGGGGTCGCCTATGGCGTCCAGGGCCAGGACGAGTTCGCAGGTCTCGGCGCCCGTCACCCAGGGCTGGTCGGAGACACAGCGGCAGCCCAGGCCGTCGGCCATGTAGGTGGACCAGCCGGAGGCGATGAGCTCGTCGGCGGCCGGGCCCCGGACGGCGCCGCCCAACACCGGGTAGTACCAGTCCATCGACCAGCGCGACTTGTCGGCGAACGCCTCAGGGTGGTGCGCGATGACGTGGCCGAGCCGGTCGGCGGCCAACTCCCAGTCGGGGCGCGGCTCGGCCATCCGGTCCGCCAACGCCACCGCGCAGCGCAGCGCCTGGTAGATGGACGAGCAGCCGGTCAGGAGCGAGTCCTCGCCGACCGAGCCGTCCTCCCAACGGATCCACTTGATGTCGCCGAGCGGCGTCTGGAGGTCCACCACGAAGTCGACGGCGGCCCGGACCACCGGCCACAGGGACGCGACGTACTCCTCGTCGCCCGTCACGAGGAGTTCGTGCCACATGCCTACGGCGATGTAAGCGGCGTGGTTGGACTCGCCGCCCGTGTCGGTGACCTTCTCGTCCTCCCACTTGGCGGGCCACGAGCCGTCCGGGCGCTGCTCGTCACGCAGCCACCCGTACGCGCGCCTGGCCTCCGCGCCGAAGCCGGACGCCGAAAGCGCCATCGCCGCCTCGACGTGGTTCCAGGCGTCGACCTTCCCGGCCGGGTAGCCGTCGAAGGACGCGTACCAGGGGATCGCGCCGGAGGGGTACTGCTGCCGGATGATCGAAAGGGCCGTCGCCTCCACCTGTGCGGAGGTGAGTGTGACGTCAGCCGGCATAGGACGGCTTGGTGAGGTAGACGACGACGCTCTTGCCTATCACCGGGTTGAGGAGCTTCTCGGCGAGGCGGGTGGCCAGCGGCTGCTTCATGATGTCCCAGACGAGGATCTGGTGGTACGCCTTGACCGCCGGGTTGCTGTCGTTCTCCAGCCCGGCCGCGCACTTGAGCCACCAGTAGGCCGAGTGCAGCCCGTGCGCGTGGTGGTGCCCGTCGATGCGGAAGCCGATGGACTTGAGCTTGGCTTCCAGCTCCGCCCGCGTGTAGATCCTTACGTGCCCGCCGGGCGCGGTGTGGTAGTCCTCCGACAGGGCCCAGCAGATCCGCTCGGGCAGCCACGACGGCACCGTCACCGCGACCTGCCCGCCGGGCTTGAGGACGCGGAACAGCTCGCGCATCGCCTTCATGTCGTCGGGGATGTGTTCCATCACCTCGGCGGCGATGATCTTGTCGAAGGTGGCGTCCTCGAACGGCAGGTCGAGCGCGTCGCCCTCGACGGTCTCGGCGGACGCGCCCTCGGGGGCCTCGCCTTCGAGCTCCATCGCGCCGAACATGGTCTGGACGCCCTTGAGCTCCTCGGCGTCCATGTCGAACGCGGTGACGGCGGCGCCTCGGCGGTACAGCGCAAAAGCGTGCCGTCCGCCGCCGCAGCCCATGTCGAGGACGCGTTCCCCCAGGGCGATGGGGAACCGCTGGAAGTCAACGGTAAGCAGTGGGGGCTCCTTCCACCCGGCGGATCAGCCGATCCGCGCGTCGGGGGTCAGCGTGCGGATGCGATCGCTGCCCGGTAGTGCTCGACGGTCGCCTGGGCGACCGCGGACCAGGTGTAACGCTCCTGGACGCGCCGGTATCCGGCGTCGCCGACGCGGGCACGCTCCGCGGGGGAGTCGTGCAGGCGCCGGATGGCCGCGGCGAGCTCCTCGGCGTCGCCGGGCTGGACGAGCACCGCGGCGTCGCCGACGACCTCGGGCAGCGCGCCCGCCGCGCTGGCCACGAGGGGCGTCCCGGACGCCATGTGCTCCACGGCGGGCAGGGAGAACCCCTCGTAGCGGGACGGCACGACGGCGATCTCGGCGGACGCGAGCAGGTCGCCGAGTTCCTCGTCGGAGATCCCCGAGACGAACCGGACGCGGTCGCCCAGGGCGAGTTCCTTGACGAGCCGCTCGGTGGGCCCGTCCTTGCGCGGCTTGCTCACGACGATGAGGTTCACGTCGCGCTCGGTGGCGAGCTTGGCGACGGCCCGCAGCAGCACGTCCACGCCCTTGAGCGGGGAGTCGGCGCTGGCCATGGCGACGATCCGGCCGGGGACGCGCTCGTCGCGGGGCCCGCGCGGGTGGAAGATCGACGTGTCGACGCCGAGCGGCAGCACGTGGATGTCGGCCGGGTCGGTCTTGAAGTCGTGGGCGATGTCCCGCTTGGAGGAGCTGGAGACGGTGAGGACGCGGCCGATTCTGGCCGACACGAACGCCTGCATCTTCACAAAGCCGTACCAGCGGCGCTTGCCGAAGGACTGCTTGAGGCCCTCGCGCCCGCCGACGCGCCGGGCGGCGTCGAGTTCGATCTTGCGGTCCTGGCTGATCGGGTGGTGGATGCTCGTCACCATCGGCAGGATCTTGGGGATGCCGAGGTTGCCCAGGCCGAGCACCTGGTTGTCGTGGACGACGTCGAAGTCGGGGCGGCGCTTCTTCAGCGCGCGCAGGACGCGCAGGCTGAAGGTGAGCGGCTCGGGGAAGCCGCCGGTGCGCATGTGGGCGAACTCCAGGACGTCGATCCAGTCGCGGAACTCGCGGAGTGACGGGGTCCGGAAGGGGTCGTCGTCGTTGTACAGATCCAGGCTCGGCACCTTGGTGAGGGTGATCGAGTCACGGTCAAGGACGGGGTAGGGCTGCCCGGAGAAGATCTCCACGGTGTGGCCGAGGTCGACGAGTTCGCGGCTCAGATGCCGCAGATAGACGCCCTGTCCTCCACAGTGGGGCTTGCTCCGGTAGGAAAGCAGTGCAATCCGCAGCGGCCTCTCAGCGCTCACGCCCACCTCTTCATCGTCGCGCCCGTTGGTCATAGCGCCCGGTCAGTCCCATGTTGGACGGGATGTCTGACTCTAGCCCGCTCATGTTACCGGTGGGTTCCTTGGTCTTCTATGGGCGCAAGCGGGCCACCTTGGGGTGACCCGCCGTGAATGATGGTATTCGCCCGAAGTTCAGGTCCGGCGCGGGGTCGGGGTGAACCTGACCGGGATCTCCTTGAACCCGTTGACGAAGTTCGACCGCATCCGGCGCACCGGCCCGGCCGCCTCGATGTCGGGCAGCCGCTCGGCCAGCGCGCCGAACAGCACGGTCAGGTTCATCCGGGCCAGGTGGGTGCCCAGGCAGAAGTGCGGGCCGCCGCCGCCGAACCCGATGTGCGGGTTCAGCGGACGGCCGATGTCGAACCGGAACGGGTCCTCGAAGTGCTCCTCGTCACGGTTGCCCGACGGGTAGAACATGACGACCTTGTCCCCCGCCCTGATCGTCTTGCCGCGCAGCTCGACGTCCTGCGTCGCGGTCCGCCGGAACAGGTTGAGCGGGCTGGTCCAGCGCACGATCTCGTCGGCGGCGGTGCGGATCAGCGACGGGTCCGCCTTGAGCCGCGCCCACTGGTCGGGGTGCTCGAAGAACGCGAGGATGCCGCCCGCCGTCGCGGTGCGGGTCGTCTCGTTCCCGGCGATCGTGAGCATGAGGATGAACAGGTTGAACTCGTCGTCGGTGAGGAGGTTGCCCTCGTCGTCCGGCTGGAGCAGCTTGGTGGCGATGTCGTCGCGCGGCTCGGCCTTGCGCTGCTCGGCGATGCCCTGCGCGTACATGTAGATCTCGGCGGCCGCCGCCTGCGCCTGCTCGGGGCTCGACTGGAGTTCCGGGTCGTCGTAGCCGACCAGCTCGTTGGACTTGTCGAACAGCCAGTCGGCGTCCTCCAGCGGCGCGCCCATCAGCTCGCAGATCGTCTGGAGCGGCAGCGGCGCGGCGATCTCCCTGACGAACTCCGCCTCGCCCTTCTCGCACACGTCGTCGATGAGCCGGTGGGTGATCTCCACGATGTGCTCGCGCAGCCGGTTGATCATGCGCGGGGTGAAGCCGCGGTTCACGTAGGCGCGCTGCCTGGTGTGCTGCGGCGGGTCCAGAAAAAGCATCATGTTCTGCTGGAGCGCCAGGTCCTCGTCGGCCATCTCCTGGAACATCGACGTGCGGATGTTCGCCGAGAACAGTTCGGGGTGCCGGGACACAAAGACGATGTCGTCGAGCTTGGTGATCGCCCAGAACCCGGGGACGCCCTCGTGCGGGTCCGGGTGCCAGTGCACCGGGTCGTTGTGGCGCAGCCACGTCCACTGCTCGTGCGGGGTGCCGTTCTGCTCGTACTGGTCGAGCGCGATGACGTCGATCTCGGGGATCTCGGGTGCGGACATGCTCGGCTCCTCAGGGCGGGTGGGAAGGGCGTCAGCCGAAGTTCAGGGCGGCGGCGGCGGAGAACCCGCCGGGCGGGACGCGCAGGGCCCCGGCGAGGCCCTCGGGCGTCCAGGGGCCGTCCGGCGCGGTGACGACCTGGGCGACGGTCGGCGGCGCCATCACCGCGACCCTGCCGCCGTACACGATGAGGACCTGGCCGTTGACGCCGTCGGCGGCGGGCGAGGCGAGGTAGGCGACGAGCGGCGAGACGTGCTCGGGCGCGAGCGGGTCGGGGCCGTCCTGCGGGGCGGCGCCGAACACGCCGGCCGTCATGTCGGTCCGCGCGCGCGGGCAGATCGCGTTGGCCCGCACCCCGATCCGGCCGACGGCCTGGGCGGTGGAGACGGTCAGCGCGGCGATCCCGGCCTTGGCCGCGGCGTAGTTCGGCTGGCCGGGCGAGCCGAGCAGGAACGCCTCGGACGCGGTGTTCACGATCCGCCCGTAGACGGGGCCGCCTTCGGCCTTGGCCACACTCCGCCAGTGCGCGACGGCGTGTCGGGAGGTGACGAAGTGGCCTTTGAGGTGCACCCTGACGACGGCGTCGAACTCCTCCTCGGTCATGTTGAACAGCATCCGGTCGCGGGTGAACCCGGCGTTGTTCACCAGGACGTCGAGCGAGCCGTAGGCCGCCAGCGCGGTCTTGACCAGGCCCTCGCCGGTGTTCCAGTCGGCCACGTCGCCCGCGTGGACGACGGCTTCGCCTCCGGCCGCCCTGATCTCGTCGGCGACCGCGTCGAGCGCGTCGCCGGGCAGGTCGTTGAGGACGAGCCGGGCGCCTTCGGCCGCCAGGGCCAGCGCTTCGGCACGGCCGAGGCCGCGCGCCGCTCCGGTGACGATCGCGGTCCGCCCGTCGAGACGGGTGCCGCCTGACGTGTCGCTCATGCACGCTCCGGGGAGAGAATGATCTAACGCTTGCTTGGTCGTTCTCAGTCAACGGCTGAGACTCCGGTCTCGTCAAGAGTCTCACCTGGGTGAGGTGTGTCGCATCTCACCCGGCGTCACCCCCGCCACTTCCCGTTACGACAGGGGCTTAAGCCCACGCGCATAGCGGAGCGGCCCCGGCCCCGGTGCAAGCCTGGCCTCGCCGCGGTGCTCCAGAACGCGTAGGTGGGCGGCCGTCTCGCCTGTCGCGAGGTGACGGCTGATGGGCGGCATGGTCGCCCACGGGTAACTCCATTGGCACCGCTGGGTGAGGGTCCAGAGGGTCTGGGGTTCGGGGGTGAGCAGGCCGAGGATCTCGGTCAGCCGCTCCTCGTGGTGCTCGATGATCTCCTTGGCCCGGCGTGGGATGCCGGTGAAGGAGTACTGATGGGCCGGGAACGCGTCCTCGATGCCCAGGTCGGCCGTCATGGCGAGGGAGCGTAGGTAGTCGCCCAAGGGGTCGACGTCGGGCAGGTCGTAGGGGTAGAGGCCGACGTGCGGGGTGATCTCCGGGAGCACGTGGTCGCCGGTGAAGAGCACGTCGCGGTCCTCCAGGTGGAGGCAGATGTGGCCGGGGGAGTGGCCGGGCGTCCACACCGTGCGGAGCCTGCGCCCCGGCAGGTCGACGAGGTCGCCGTCCTCCAGTTCCCGGTCGGGCACGGCGGGCGGGTCGGGGCGGTGGGTGTCGCTGAACTCGGCGCCCTCCGCCTCGGCCGCGCCCGCCCGGACGAGCCAGTCGCCCAGCCGCTCGTCGGCGCGCTCGCGCATCAGCCTGACCAGTGCCGCGTCGGCGCTGTGCATCGCGATCCACGCGCCCGAACGCTCCCGGATCCGGCCCGCGAGGCCCGCGTGGTCGGGGTGCATGTGCGTGACGACGACGCCGCGGACGTCCTCGATGCCCACCCCGCGGGCGCTGAGGCCGTCCTTGAGGGCCCGCCAGGACTCGGGGTGCTCCCAGCCCGCGTCGATGAGGACGGGCCCTCCGGGGCTCTCCAGGACGTACACGAGGGTCCGGCCGAGGGGGTTGCCGGGGATCGGGACGGGAACGCTCCAGACACCGCCGCCGTGATCGGGCATGCTCTCTCCTCCAGAAGGCCGCCGGGGACCGTGTGGTCCCCGGCGGGGTGACCGCCGCGCGTCGCCGCCCGGCGGGTGAACCGGGCGCTTGCTTCGTCAGACGCGCTCGATGATCGTCGCGGTGGAGAGGGCGCCGCCGCAACACATGGTGACGAGCGCGGTGGACCGGTCGCGGCGCTCCAGCTCGTGCAGCGCGGTGGTGATGAGGCGGGCGCCGGTCGCGCCGACGGGGTGGCCGAGGGCGATCGCGCCGCCGTTGACGTTCACCTTCTCCATGTCGGGCTCGTGCGCCGAGGCCCAGGAGAGGACGACCGCCGCGAACGCCTCGTTGATCTCGACGAGGTCCAGGTCGCCCATGGACATCCCGGCGGTCTCCAGCGCCTTCGCGGTGGACTGGATCGGGCCGTCCAGGTGGTAGTACGGCTCGGCGCCCACGAGGGCCTGCGCCCGGAACACGGCACGCGGGCGCAGCCCGAGCGCGCGCGCTTTCTCCTCCGACATGACGAGCACGGCAGCGGCCCCGTCGGAGATCTGCGAGCTGCTTCCGGCGGTGTGCCTCTTCAGGACGGGACGGAGCTGGGCGAGCCCCTCAAGGGTCGTCTCCCGGAGGCCCTGGTCACGCGAGACGGTGATGCGCGCACCTGTCGCGTTGCCCTCCTTGTCCACCTGGGGGACGTCGTGGAGCTGCACGATCTCGCGGTCGAACCTGCCGTCGGCCCACGCCTTGGCGGCGAGCTGCTGGGAGCGCAGGCCGAACGCGTCGAGGTCCTCGCGGGTGATGCCGCGCCGGTCGGCGATGCGCTCGGCCGCCTCGAACTGGTTGGGCAGGTCCACGTCCCAGTCCGGCGGGCGCGGGTTGGCGGGCAGCACGTTGGAGCCCAGCGGCGAGCGGCTCATCACCTCGACGCCGCAGCCGATCGCCACGTCCACAACGCCCGCCTCGACCAGCGCCGCCGCGAGGTGGACGCCCTGCTGCGCGCTGCCGCACTGCGCGTCCACCGTGGTGACGCCCGTCTGCCAGGGCAGGCCCGCGTACAGCCACGCCTGGCGTCCGACGTGGCCGCCCTGCTCGCCCGCCTGGGTGACGCAGCCCGCGAAGACCTGGCCGACCTCGGCCGGGTCGATCCCGGCGCGCTCCACGAGTGCCTTCAGGGTCCGGCCGAGGAGCTCCTGCGCCTTGACGCCGGCGAGCCACCCGCCGCGTTTGCCCTGTGCCGTGCGCACCGCCTCGACGATGACCGCTCGTCCCATGCCCGCTCCTCCCGAATGAAGTTCGGGCCTAACTGTAACGTGTTCTAGTTTGCCCCGTCGAGCCTCACCTTGAGCGAGTGGTAGGTCGGCACGAGCACCTTGCGCGCCGCCTGACGCGAGACGACGGCGTAGGGGAGCCCTTCGGCCGTGAGGGACTCCAGCATCCGCGTCACCTGAAGACGGGCCACGGAAGCGCCCAGACACAGGTGGCGGCCCGCGCCGAACCACAGTTGGCGGGTCTCGGGCACGTAGTCGCGGGTGACGTCGAAGGCCCCCACCCCGTTGTTGGCCCGATGGGTGAGCACGACCACCCGGTCGCCCTGCTTGATCCGCCTGCCTTCGACCGTCACGTCGCGGGCCACGTGCCGGCCGATGACGGGCGCGGGCGTCGCCACCCGCAGGCCCTCGCGCACCGCGTTCTCCATCAGCGCGGGGTCGGCGAGCAGGGCGCGCTGCTGTCCCGTGTCGTGCAGGAGCGCGACCGTGCGGGTGGTGCCGGAGACGCCCGTCTCGGTGCCCGCGACGGCCAGCAGCGTCGCCAGGCCGCGGGTGAGGTCGAGGCCCAGGCCCAGCGCGCGGCAGCGGCCCAGGATCGTGTCGTCGGGCGCCGTCGTGTACGCCTCGGGCACGGCCCTGGTCAGTTCGGCCGCGATCCGCTCGGCGGTGCGCACCTTCGCCTCGGGCAGGTCGGTGGACGCCGCGGTGCCGAGCGCGAGGCCCGCGAGCCGCTCGCCGAGTGAGAACAGGTTCTCGTAAGGCGCGTCGTTGGGGCCGAGGCGCAGGCCGAGGAGGTCGGCGACCAGGCGTCCGGCGAGCACCCGTGCCCGCGCGGCGACATCGACGGTCTCGCCTTCGCGCAGCCTCGCGGCGACGTCCCTGTAGGAGTCGCCTTGCGTGCGCTCCACGAGCGCGGAGGCGGCGTCGCCGGTGAACAGGTCGCGGGCGGCGGTGCGGACGCGGGTGTGCCCCGCGCCGTCGAAGAGCGCCGCCATCTCGGGGCCGAAGAGCTGCCCCCACAGGTGGCCGACGCCGCCCTCGCCCGCCATGGTGAAGCTCGCGCCGTCCCGCAGCACCGCGCGGGCCAGCACCGGGTCGGTCACCAGCCAGCCGAGCCGGGGGGCGCGGGTGAGCGGCCCCGCCAGGCGGGCGCCCCTCAGCAGCGTGTAGAGCCAGGGATTCCCGCGCCGCAGCAGCCGTGCCTCGTGCCGGTCCATCGGTGTCTCTCCCGCTCGCTCAGGGCCGTCCGGCGCCCGTTCGGCACCGTGATCACGTGCGATGATGCCGCGAACAGAGCCGGATGAAGTAAGTACAAACCCCCAAATCACTTTGAGTACGACGGCGCGTGAGCTATGCCGCACGAGGGGACAGGCTGGACAGCATGAGAGCACGGATCGCGGGCGTCGCCGCCTATCTGCCGGAACACACGGTGTCCAGCGCCGAGGTGGAGGCGCGGGTCGGGCCCTACCGCCCCCACCCGACGATCGTCGAGCGGATGACGGGCATCCGCGCCCGCCACGTGATGCGCGCCGACCAGCAGGCGTCCGACCTCGCCGTGGAGGCCGCCGCCAAACTCCTCGCCGACTCGGGGGAGCGGCCCGACCTCCTCGTCTTCGGATCCGCCTCCCAGGACCTCATCGAGCCCGCGACGGCCCACATCGTCGCGGCCAAGCTCGGCCTCACCTGCCCGGTGTTCGACGTCAAGAACGCCTGCAACAGCTTCCTCAACGGCATGCAGGTCGCCGACGCCCTCATCCGCACCGGCGCCTACCGCCGGGTGCTCGTCTGCACGGGAGAGAGCCCCTCGCGGGCGGTCCGGTGGGAGGTGCGCGACCGCGCGCAGTTCGTGGACGCCTTCGCGGGCTACACGCTCTCCGACGGGGGCGCCGCGATGCTCCTGGAGGCCGCGCCCACAGGGCTGTTCGCGTTCGACTTCGCGGCCGTCTCGGCGTCCTGGCAGGTCGGCACCCTCCCGGCCGGGGGGTCGATGCACCCGCGCGACCCGGATTACACCTACTTCTCCGGCGACGGACGCAAGCTGAAGGACGCCTTCCTCGGTCGCGGCCCCGACCTCTGGCTCGACGCGCTCGATAGGCACGGCCTCACCTGGGACGACTTCAAGGTGGTCCTCGTGCACCAGGTGACCGTCCCCTACCTGGAGACGCTCAGGGCGATCCTCGGGATCCCCGCCGACCGGCTCGTCGTCACGCTGCCCGAGCACGGGAACGTCGCGTCCGCCACGATGCCGCTCCAGCTCGCGCAGGCCGTCGCCGAAGGGCGGCTCACGCCGGGCGACAAGGTCGCCTTCGTGGGGCTCGCGGGCGGGGTAAGCCTGGGCGTCGCCTTCGCCGAGTGGTCTTGAGGGGGCTTCGATGAACCTGTGGGTGGTCGTCCCGGCCTACAACGAGGAGAAGTCCATCGGCGCGACGCTGGCGCGGCTCGCCCAGCAGACCGACCGCGACTTCACCACGCTCGTCGTGGACAACGGCAGCACCGACCGGACCGCCGAGATCGTCCGGGGGTTCCCCGGCGTCCGGCTCATCGCCGAGGCCGAGAAGGGCACCGGCTGCGCCGCCGACAGCGGGTTCCGGCACGCGATCCTCAACGGCGCCACGCACGTCGCCCGCACCGACGCCGACTGCCTGCCCGACGACGCCTGGACGGCGGCCGTCCGCGCCGCCTTCGCGTCCGGCCTGGAGATGGCGAGCGGCCCGCTGCGGCCCCGCACCGACGAGTTCCCGCTCCGGCTCTGGGAACGGCGGCTGCTGCCCGCCGTGGTGTCCCTCGCCGCGACGTTCGGGAGGTTCCGGCCCGGCAACCGCGACCCGGAGTACCTCGGGCCGTACGTGATGATGCCGGGCTGCAACCTGGCCATCACCGCCGCCCTGTACGAGAAGGCGGGCGGCTTCCCCAGGACCCGGATCGAGGACGTCCACGAGGACAGGGCGCTGGTCAACCGGGTCCGCAAGACGACCCGTGCGTACGGGCTGCGCAAGGACATGACCGTGTACGGCTCCGTCAGGCGGCTGCGCGCCTACGGCCTCACCGGGACGCTCGCCTGGTACGCCGACCACAGGTACCGGCCCGAAGTTGTGGACATCCGGTGACCCGCGCCTCGCACTGGGAGCGGCGGCTCTACCTGAGCGCCCACCCCTTCGCCTACCCGCTGCTGCGCGGCCTGGACCGGCTCGGCGCGGCGGTCCGGGTGCCGGGCGTGGGCGTCGTCGTCAACGACCCGGAGACGGCCCGCGCCGTCCTGCTCGACGGCGAGGTCTTCCGCAAGGACGGCCCCGGCTCTCCCGGCGACCTGTGGACGCCGATCCTGGGCCCGTCCGTCCTGCTCAACATGGAGGGCGAGGCACACCGGGCGCTGCGTAGGAAACTCGCCGAGCTGTTCACGCCCGCTTCCACGGCCGCCCTGTGCGCCCGAGTCCTCGCCGAGCCGCTACGGGAGCTGTCCGCGCGGCTGGAGGGCGGCGAACCCGTCGACCTTGTGGACACGATGCGGGTGATGGCCGGAGGCGTCATCTGCGAGGTGATCGGCCTGCCCGACATCGACGAGCGGGCCTGCCGCGCGATGTTCGAGGCGGGCGAGCGGATCGTCTCCATGGTCGGCCTCCGCACCAGGACGCTCGGCCCCGCCCAGGTCGCGGTGGCCCGCGAGGTGCTCGACCCGATCGGCGAGACGGCGGCGCGGGCGTTCCGGGCCGGGGACGAGCGGACCGTCATGGGCCGTATGCGCTCCCTCGGCCTGTCCGAGGGCGAAGCGCGCGGCGCGGCCGGAGCCTTCTTCCTCACCGGCACCGAAACCGTCGCGACGCTCGTGCCACGCCTCGTCGCCCTGCTGCACGACACCGGGCTCCTCGCCCGGGTCGCCGCCGACCGCGCGCTCCTGGACCCGGCGATAGACGAGGCGATGCGCGTCACCACACCCACGCCCGTCATGCTCCGCAGCGTCCACGCCGACGCGAAGGTCGGCCGCGTGAGGGTGCGCCCCGGCGACCGCGTCCTCATCGCCACCCACAACTGCTGCCGCTCCCTGGGCCCGTTCGCGCTGGAGCCGTCCCCGGCCAAGGCCGCGCTGCGCCGCCTCTGGTTCGGCGCGGGCCCGCACTTCTGCCTCGGCTACCCCCTCGCGCACGCCGAGATCCACGCCGTCATGACCACACTCCTCGACCACGCCCCTCTGACGATCACCTCACGCACCCCCGCCAAGAACGTCCTCATCCCGACGTACGCCTCCCTCACCCTCCACCGCGCCCCCGACGCTGTGCCGGGAACCGAAGCCGAACCTGCGGGAGAGACAACGCGAGGGGGTGCGGCGTGAGCCTGGTGCGGGAGGTGCTCGAACGGGCCGCCGAGCGGCCTGACGACGTCGCGCTGATCTCCGGCGAAGGGGAGCGGCTCACCTACGGGGAGCTGCGGCGACGCGTCCTGGCGGTGCGCGACGGGTTCCGCGACGAGGGACTCGAAGACGGGGACGGCGTGCTGTTCTCGGTGCGGCCCTCGCCCGAGGCGCTCGTGCTGGCGCTGGGCGTGGTCGCGGCGGGCGGGGTCGTGGTGTTCGCCGACCCCGGCGCTGGCCCCGAGATGTTCGAGGCCCGGCTCGGGCTCGCCCAGCCCCGCTGGTCGGCCGCCGAGTCGCTGCTGTACGCGGCGAGCCGCATCGGCCCCGTACGGGCCTACGCGCGCCGCCGGGGCCTCCTGCTGCCCCGGCTGGCCGGACTGCCCCTCAGGCACGTCTACAGCGGCCGCTGGCTGCCCGGCGTGCCGCGCGGCGCCCGCCCGCTGGACGCCTGGGCGCGGCGCGAGCCGTCCGCCGCGCCCCTCCGGGAGCCGGGGCCCGCCGACCCGGCCGTGGTGATCTTCACCTCCGGCACGACGGCCGCGCCCCGCGCCGTGGTGCACACCGAGCGGTCCCTGGCGGCCGGGCTCGGCCTGTTCCGGGCGCGGGTGCCGCTGCGGCCCGGCGACGTCGTGCACACCGACCAGCTCATGCTGGGCCTGCCGACGCTCGTCGCCGGGGCCTGCTGGTCGCTGCCGCCGCTCGGCTGCCCGCCCGCGCGGTTCCGCGCCGACCTGGCGGCCCGCCGCGCCACGCACACGTTCTGCGTCCCCGTCCACCTCGCCGAGATCCTCGACGCGGCCCCGGACGGCCTGCCCGAGACGCTCAGGTACGTCCTCCTGGGCGCCGCGCCCGCTCCCGCCGGGATCCTCCGACGGGCCGTGGCTGCCGCTCCGAAGGCGGAGGTCCTGTCCGTGTACGCGATGACGGAGATCGTCCCCGTCGCGATCGCAGCGGCCGGGGAGAAGATCGCGCACGCGGAGGGCACGGAAGGCGGCGATCTCCTGGGTGCCCCGCTTCCGGGCGTGGAAGTACGGGTCGCCGAGGACGGCGAGCTGTTCCTGGGCGGGCCGAACCTGTGCCTGGGCTATCTGGGGGAGGAGGGGCACACCGAGCTGGCCACGGGGGATCTGGCCAGGTTGGAGGGGGAAAGGCTGGTTCTGCTGGGAAGGAAGAAGGACATGGTTATTCGGGGGAAGTTCAATCTTTATCCGGGAATGTATGAACCGGCCGTGATGGCCCTGGACGGCGTGCGGGAGGCCGCCTTTGTGGGCGTCGCCGACGCCGAGACCGGCGACGAGGAGGTCGTCCTTGTGGTCACCGGTGACGTCGACACCGACGAGTTGGCGGTCCGCCTGAAGGACGTGCTGGACGCCGGGGCCTGGCCGGACCGGATCGTGCGCGTCGAGGAGTTGCCCTACGGCGGCAGGGGACGCAAACTCGACCGGAATGTCCTGCGAGGGATGGTCGCGCCAGGGGAGGTGTGATGCGGGTTGCCGTGACCGGTGCGTCCGGGTTCGTCGGCGGCGCCGTCTGCCGTGAGCTCGTCGCCCGTGGGGCCAGGGTCCACGCCTACGGCCGCAGGGCCGCGGTCCGGGCCGAACACGTGGCGGACGCCCGCTACCGGTCCTGGGACCTCGCCAGGGGGCCGCTGGACCCGGCCCCCTCGGTGGACGTCGTGGTGCACTGCGCGGGCAGCGTCACCGACTGGGGGCCGATCCCCGGGTTCTTCGAGGTCAACCTCGACGGCACGAGGAACGCCCTGGCCAGCTTCCCGGGTACCCGTTTTGTCCATGTGAGCACGGCGAGCGTCTACGACCCCTACCGGCCGACGGTCATGGCCACCGAGGACGAGGCGCCCGTCCGCCGCTACGTCAACGCCTACGGGGCCTCCAAGGCGGCGGCCGAGCGCGCCGTCCTGAAGTCGGGGGCCGAGAGCGTCATCCTGCGCCCGCACGCCGTCTACGGGCCCGGAGACACCACTTTGCTGCCGCGCGTCGAGGCGTCCGTGCGGGGGCCGTTCCTGTTCGCCGTCGGCACGGGCAGGCAGCGGATCAGCCTGACCAGCGTCGGCAACCTCGTGCGGGCGTGTGTGCTGGCCTGCGAGCGGCCCGGCGTGAGCGGCGTGTTCAACGTGACCGACGCCGAGCCCGTCGTGCTCGACGACGCGCTCGCGGTGATCCTCGCCGAACGCGGCATCGAGGCCGAGCGGATCTACCTGCCCGCCGGGCCCGCGCTGCGGCTGGCCGCCGTGGTCGAGGGCCTGCACCTGCTGGCCGGGGCGCGCCGCCCGCCGCGGCTGACCCGGTACGCGCTCGGGCACCTGGCCGTCGAGCGCACCCTGGACCTCACCGCGGCGCGCACCCGCCTGGGCTACCGCCCGGAGCCGACGTCCTTCGCGGGCGCCTACTCCTGGTGAGAGCAGGGCCGACGCCCCAGGGGAGCGCGGCCCCGCGAGGGTTCACGGCTGCCCGGACGGGCCGGGCTCGGCGTCCTGGGGCAGGTCCTCGGGCAGGTCCTCAAGGAGGTCGTCGAACTCGCCGTCCTTGACGCCGAGTACGAACGCCTCCCACTCGCCCTCGGTGAAGTACAGGCGCGGCCCGTCAGGCTCTGCCGCGTTGCTCATGACGATGGCCTGGGTGCCCGGCAGGAAGATCTTGTTGTCCTTGCGGATCTCGTCCGGCACCTCCTCGGAGGGGATGAACTCGATCACGACGCTGTCCTCGCCGTCGCCGTAGCGTTCGATGCGGTGCTCGCTCATGCTCACAGCGTAGTGTCCGGCCGCCGTGCCGAACGCCGGAAATCCACAAGCCGTCCGGCGGTCAGAACCCGGCGAGGAGCCGTTCGGCGGTGACCTCAAGGCGGACGTGCGTCTCCTCCGGGGTGGCGTGCCCGCGCAGGATCTCGATCATCTCCATCACCCACACGCTGTTCAGCGCGCCGACCAGGGTGCGCTGCTCGTCGGTGGCCTCGCCCTCGGAGGCGACCCGCAGCAGCATGCCCGTCATCCGGGACCCGAAGTTGGTCTTGACGTCCGACAGCAGCAGCGACCGGATGAGCGCGTCGGCCAACTCGGGCTCCCGCAGCAGGCCGCGGGTGGCCCGCATGAGCAGCTCGACGGCCCTGGACGCGGGCGTGGACGAGCCGGGAGGGCGCCGCTCCATGCTGCCTTCGAGGAGGTCCATCTCCTCACTGACGACGGCCACCACGAGGTCCATCTTGGACGGGAAGTAGCGGTAGAGCGTGCCGAGGGCGACTCCGGCCCGCTCGGCGACCGTGCGCATCTGCATCGCCTCGACCCCGCCGCGCGAGGCCAGCGCGGCGGCCGCCTGCACGATGCGCTTGCGGCGCTGGTGCTGGCTGCGCGCGCGGGTCGGGGTCGGCGCCTGAGCCGGATCGGTAGTCACAGCCGCCCATTCTAGGCCCACGGGCGAGAACCTGTTATCTCCCGCGCCGCCCGGATGCCGCCCGCTCCACCTACGTTCCCCAGGGGCGTTCCTCCGGTATGGACAGAAACTAGAATCTGTTCTAGTTTGCTCGTGATCCGGCGATGGAAGGGGGCAGTTTGAGCACCGTCACCGCCCTGCTGGCCGCCAGGAGCGCCGACGACGCACCGGGCCTCACCTTCGAGGGCCGTACCTGGACCTGGCATGAGCTGGTCGGAGAGTGCGCCGCCCGCGCGCACTGGCTGCGCGGTCTGCGCGCGGCCGAACCGGGACGTCCCGCGCACCTCGGCGTGCTGCTCGACAACGTTCCCGAGATGCTGTTCCTGTTGGGCGGCGCCGCGCTGTCGGGAACGGTCCTGGTCGCGCTCAACACGACGCGCACCCCCGACCGGCTCGCCGCCGACGCGCGGCGCGCGGACTGTGACCTGATTCTCACCGAGCCCGCGCACCTGGCCGCCGCGCGGGAGGCGGGTGAAGGCGCCGGGCTGGACGTCATCGACTACGAGGACCCCGCCTACGCCGCCCTGCTCTCCCCGCACAAGGGCGAGCCCTTCCCCGACGTCGCGGCTGAGCCGGGGACGCTCCTCATGCTCATCTTCACCTCCGGGACGTCCGGCGACCCCAGGGCGGTCCGGATCACCCACCGCAAGATCGCGGTACCCGGCGAGAACCTCGCGGGCCGCCTGGTGAACCGCGCTGACGTCGTCTACAGCCCGATGCCGCTCTTCCACAGCGGCGCGATCATGGCGGCGGTCGCGCCCGCCCTCGCCGCCGGGGCGCACCTGGTGCTGCGCCGCCGCTTCTCCGCCTCAGGGCTGCTGCCCGACCTGCGCGCGCACGGCGCCACCTACATGCACTACGTGGGCAAGGCACTGTCCTACGCGCTCATCGCGACGCCCGAGAAGGTGGACAACCCGCTACGGATCGCCTTCGGCAACGAGGCCGCGCCCGCCGAGCAGGCCGCCTTCGGCGAGAAGTACGGCTGCCTCGTCATCGACGCCTACGGCTCCACCGAGACGGCCATCTCCTTCAGCCCCGACCCCTTCGGGCCGCCGGGCGCGCTCGGGAAGCTCACCGAGGGCGTCGCCATCCTGGACCCCGCGACGGGCGAGCCGTGCCCTCCCGGCGTGACGGGCGAACTCGTCGCCACCTCCGACAACGGCCTCTTCGACGGCTACTACCGCGACGCCGCCCCCGACCGCACCCGCGAAGGCATGTTCTGGAGCGGCGACCACGCCTACGCCGACGAGAACGGCTACGTCTTCTTTGTGGGCCGCTCCCTGGACCGGCTCAGGGTGGACGGCGAGAACTTCGGCGCGGCCGAGGTGGAACGGGCGCTCGGCGCGGACCTGCCCGGCCCGTTCGCCGTCTACGGCGTGCCCGACACGGCGGCGGGCGACCAGGTGATGCTCGCCGTCACCGGCGCGTTCGACCCCGAGGCGTTCGGCGCCCTCGCCGGACGGCTGAACCCCAAGTGGATGCCCCGGTTCGTCCGGGTCTGCCGGGAGTTCCCGCTGACCGCCTCCAACAAGATCCTCAAGCGGACGCTCGCCGCGCGGGCGTGGCTGACCGACGACCCGGTCTGGTACCGGCCCGGCCGCGCCCCCGCCTACCGCCCGCTCACCCCCGACGACGTCACGGCCCTGCACGCGGACCTGGTCCGCACCGGCCGAACCCACCTCCTGGAAGGGCGCTGAATGAACTTCGATCTCGACGACGACGCCAAGCAGCTCGGGTCGCTCGCGGCCGAGCTGCTGGCGAAGGAGGCGACCCCGGAGAAGCTCGAATCCTTCGAGCGCTCGGGCGAGCCGTATGACGCGGGCCTGTGGGCGGCGCTCGCACAGGCGGGCATCGCAGGGGTGACCGTGCCGGAGTCGGCGGGTGGGCTCGGGCTGGGCGCGGTGGAGTACACCGTGGCGCTGCGCGAGCTGGGCCGGGCCGTCGCGCCCGTGCCCGCCTACGCGGTGCTCACGGCGGCGGCGGTGCTCGCGGCGCACGGGGACGCCGAGCAGGTCGCGGCGCTCGGGCCGGTCGCCGAGGGGGCCGAGGTGGTGACGTTCGCGCACCGGTCCTTCGGCGGGATCACCGTGGACGGGGACGGTTCGCTGACGGGTGTGGCGACGTTTGTGCCTTATGCGGGGCAGGCTTCCCGGGTCGTCGTGGGTGTCGGTGACGAGGCTTACCTTGTCCGTCCATCGGAAGCCACCCTGACGTTGCAGCCCTCCGCCACATCCGAGCGGCTCTACCGTCTTGTGCTGGACCGGACACCTGCCGTCAAGCTCGGGTCCGGGGCGGGGGTGACGCTGCGGCGGTACGCGACGCTCGGGGCCGTCGCGCTGGCCTCCGGCGTCATCGACGGCGCGCTGAAGCTGACGACCGAGTACGTGAAGACGCGCGAGCAGTTCGACCGCAAGCTCGCCGAGTTCCAGGCCGTCACCATGCAGATCGGCGACGTGTACATCGCGCGGACCGCCCTGGACGTCGCGGTGTGGGCGGCGGCGTGGCGGCTCGCGCACGCCCGGCCGGACACCGACGAGGTGCTCGCCATCGCGGCGCTCAACGCCGTCGAGCCCGTCCTGCAGGCCCTGTACACCTGCCAGCACCTGCACGGCGGCATCGGCCTCGACGTCACCTACCCGCTGCACCGCTACTTCGCCGAGGGCAAGCACCGGGCGCACCTGCTGGGCGACGCCGAGGCGCAGCTCGACGCGGTCGGTGCGGCGCTGCGCGGCCCGGCCCCGGAGTTCGGCGCGACGCCCGCCGGGGACGGCCTCCTCGTCGAGCTGACGGACGAGCAGCGGGCGCTGCGCGACGAGCTGCGCGGCTACTTCACCACCTGCCTCACCGAGGACGACAAGGCGCGGATCGCCGCTGACCCGTTCGGCGACGCCTACATGGAGCACTGCCGCAAGCTCGGCCGCGACGGCATGCTCGGCGTCGCGTTCCCGGTCGAGTTCGGCGGTCGCGGCTACGGCCCGCTGGAGCAGCAGATCTTCGCCAACGAGATCGCCCGCGCCGAGGTGCCCTACCCGATCATCACGCTGAACTCGGTGGCGCCGACGATCATCGAGTACGGCACCGACGAGCAGAAGGCGTTCTTCCTGCCGAAGATCCTCGCCGGAGAGTGCCACTTCGCCATCGGCTACTCCGAGCCGGGCGCGGGCACCGACCTGGCCTCGCTGCGCACGACGGCGGTCCTGGACGGCGACCACTACGTCGTCAACGGCCAGAAGATCTTCACCTCGGGCGGCCACTACTCCGACTACATCTGGCTCGCCGCAAGGACGTCCTCGGAGGGCGCCAAGCACAAGGGCATCACGATGCTCATCGTGGACTGCAAGGACCCCGGCTACTCCTGGACGCCCATCGTCACCATGGACGGCAGGCACCACACCAACGCGTCCTACTACCAGGACGTCCACGTGCCGGTGAAGGACGTCATCGGCGAGGTGAACAAGGGCTGGAACCTCATCGTCAACCAGCTCAACCACGAGCGGGTCACCCTGGGCCCGGCCGGGAACATCGGCCACCACTTCGACAGGTTCGCCGCGTGGGCGCGCCGCACGGGGGCGATCGAGGAGCCGTCGGTCGCGCGCGCGCTCGGCCGGGTCTACGCCTACCTGCGGGTGAACGAGTTCCTCAACTGGCAGGTCGCGGCGAACGCGGCGCTGGGCTGGCTGGGCGCCGCCGACGCGTCCGCCACCAAGATCTACGGCTCGGAGCGGATGCAGGAGGTCGGCCGGATCATCGGCGAGACCCTGGCCCGGTTCGGCGACCCCGGCGACCCGGAGACCGCGCGCTTCATGGACATCCTGGACCACGCGGTCAAGGGCGCGATCGTGCTCACCTTCGGCGGCGGCGTCAACGAGATCCAGCGCGAGCTCATCGCGATGCTGGGCCTCGGCCTGCCCCGGGCGCCCCGGTAGGCGGCGGCCGTGCACGAGGAACTCACCGCGCTCGCCGCGCGCCTCGCCGCGCTCGGCGAGCAGCCCGCGCCGGAGCCGCCGGACGCCGTCAACGAGGCGATGATCCGGAACTGGCGGCAGGCGATGGGCGACACCCGCGACTGGGGGGACGCCGCGCCGCCCGCGATGGCCCAGGTCTGGTCGATGCCCGGCCTGGTGCCGAGCAAGGGCGCGTCCGCCGCCGACGACGTGCTGCGCGTGCTCAACGGCGACGGGTTCACCGGCGTCGTCGCGACCAACTGCGAGCACGTCTACGACAGGCCCGTCCGGTTGGGGGAGAGGCTGCGCGCGACAGCGCGGTTCGGCTCCGTCGTCGGGCCGAAGAGGACGGCTATGGGGCTCGGCTACTTCGTCACCTGGTACCAGTCGTGGTACGTCGGTGAAGAGCGGGTCGCCGAGATGCTGTTCAGGGTGCTGAAGTTCCAGCCGGTCAAACGACGGCCCAAGGGCAAGCCCCCGCTCCCGGCGGTCGGCCTGGACACCGAGTTCTTCTGGGACGGCGCCCGCTCCGGCGAGCTGCGGATCCAGAGGTGCGGCGAGTGCGGCGAACTGCGCCACCCGCCCGGCCCGATGTGCCCCGCCTGCAACTCCACCAAGCGGGACCACCTCGTGGCCCGTGGACGCGGGACGGTCTACAGCTACGTCGTCCACCACCACCCCCCGGTGCCAGGCAGGACACCGCCCTACGTCGTCGCCCTCGTGGAGCTGGAGGAGGGGCCCAGGATCATCGGGAACGTGCTGGGGGTCGACCCCTCCGAGGTTTCCGTGGGGATGGCCGTCGAACTCGACTTCGAGCGGATCGACGACGAGGTGACGCTGCCGCAGTGGCGTCCGGCCGGGCGTCCCGCGCCCGCTCCGGCGCCGCCGCCCGAGCGGGTCTCGGACTGGCCCGCTCTGGAGCTCCCGCTCACGCCGACCTTCATCATCTCGACGGCCCTCGCCACCCGGGACTTCACGCCCGTCCACCACGACGTGGCGCTCGCGCGCGCGCAGGGCTCCGCCGACATCTTCCTCAACATCCTCACCACCATGGGCCTCGTCCAGAGGTACGTCCTCGAACACAACCCGGAGGCCGACCTGGCAGGGATGAGGGTGCGCCTGGGCGCGCCCGCCTACGCCGGAGACACGCTCGTGCTGACCGGCACGAGGGAAGGAGACACGGTGACCGTCCGGGGGACCGTCGCGCTCGGCGACCACGTGAACGCGACGGTGGCGTTGCGATGACCGAACGCACCCTCTCCGGCAGGGCGGCCGTCGCGGGCATCGGCGCCACCGAGTTCTCCAAGGAGTCGGGCCGCTCCGAGCTCCAGCTCGCCGCCGAGGCGTGCCTGGCCGCCATCCGCGACGCGGGCCTCACCCCGTCCGACGTGGACGGCCTGGTGACGTTCTCCGCCGACGTCAACACCGAGATCGCCGTCGCCCGCGAGACCGGGATGGGCGAGCTGCGGTTCTTCTCCCGGGTCGAGTACGGCGGCGGCGCCGCCTGCGGCACCGTCGCGCACGCCGCGATGGCCGTCGCGACGGGCCAGGCCGAGGCCGTCGTCTGCTACCGGGCGTTCAACGAGCGCTCGGGGCACCGGTTCGGCCAGGCCAACGCCTCGACGCGCGGCGCGACCGCCCAGGGCCTGGAGTTCTCCTGGCACCTGCCCTACGGCCTCGCCACACCTGCCGCCTGGGTCGCCATGAGCGCGCGCAGGTACATGCACGCGTACGGCGCGACAAGCGAGGACTTCGGACGGGTCGCGGTCGCGATGCGCAGGCACGCCGCCACCAACCCGGCGGCCTGGTTCTACGAGCGGCCGATCAGCCTCGCCGAGCACCAGGAGTCCCGCTGGATCGTCGACCCGCTGCACCTCCTGGACTGCTGCCAGGAGTCCGACGGCGGCGTCGCGCTGCTCGTCACCACGGCCGAGCGCGCGCGCGACCTGCCGCACCGGCCGGCCGTCATCAGCGCCGCCGCGCAGGGCACCGGCCGCGAGCAGTACATGATGTTCGGCTACTACGGCGACGACGACCTCACCACGCTGCCCGCGATGGGCGTCGTCGCCGACCGGCTGTGGCGGGACTCCGGGCTGGGCCCGCAGGACGTCCAGACGGCCATCCTGTACGACCACTTCACTCCGTTCGTCCTCTACCAGCTGGAGGAGCTCGGGTTCTGCGGGCGCGGCGAGGCGCGGCACTTCCTCGCCGACGGCGGCATCGAGATCGACGGGCGGTTGCCGGTGAACCCGCACGGCGGCCAGCTCGGCGAGGCGTACATCCACGGCATGAACGGGATCGCCGAGGCGGTCCGACAGATCCGCGGCACCGCCGCCAACCAGGTCCCGGACGTCACGAACGTCCTGGTCACCGCCGGAACGGGCGTCCCCACGAGCGGACTGGTCCTTAGCGGAAGCTGAGCCCCGCCCCCGGCACCGGCCGAGCCCGCACCCCTTGACGGGTGCGGGCTTCTCTCTTGCGCGGTACTTCGCAATGCGCAATAGTGTGCGGTGCAGAAGGAGGAGGAAGTGGACACGACGCAGTTGCTCAAGGGGGTGCTGGACGTGGCGGTGCTCGCCGTGCTCGACGAGCGCGACAGTTACGGCTACGAGGTCGTCCGGCGGCTCAGGGAGGCCGGCCTGGAGGACGTCGGGGACGCCTCCGTGTACGGCACGCTCCGCCGCCTGTTCAAGGCGGGCGCCCTCACCTCGTACGTGGTGCCCTCCGAGGAGGGCCCCCACCGCAAGTACTACGGCCTCAACGCCACGGGCCGCACCACCCTCGACGGGTCGCGCGCCACCTGGCGGCGGTTCGCCAGGACGATGGACGGCCTCCTCGACCACACGGAGAAGAGATGAGCACGGTCACCGACTACGCGGCCGCCGTCCGCGCGGCCCTCGCCGACGTCCCCCCGGCCGATCGCGCCGAACTCCTGGAGGACCTGGAAGAGCACCTCGCCGAGGTCGCCGCCGAGCACGACGGCCCGCTTGCCGAGCGCCTGGGCACGCCCGAGTCCTACGCCGCCGAGCTGCGCGCCGCCTACAGCCAGACGGCGCCGGTCAAGCCGCGCCGTGGCCTGCGCGCCCGGATCGCCGACGCCGACCGCCGCGTCCGCGAGACGGCGGAGCGGCTCGTCCCCGCCAACCCGGCCGCCCGCGACGTCCTGCACGACCTGCGCCCGGTGTGGTGGGTCGCCCGAGGCGTCTTCGCCGCCCTGCTCGTCGAGGCGTTCCTGGGCGGCCACCTGGGCTACCCGCGCGGCGTCCGCGCCCTCTTCCTGCTGCTGGTGTGCGTCAGCGTCTCGTTCTGGCTGGGCCGCCGCGCCCGTGGCGGCGCCCCCCGACACGTCGCCGCCGTGCTCGGCCTGGCCGCCCTCACCCTCGTCGCCGTCTTCGGCTTCCTGGGCCTGGCCGTCACCTCCCAGGAGCGCGCGATGCCCGGCGTCTACCACGTGGACGACGGCTCGCCCCTGTCCGGGACGGTCAACATCTACCCGTACTCCCGGGACGGCAAGCCCCTCAAGGACGTCCTCCTCTACGACCAGAACGGCACGCCCATCGTCCTCGACCCCGACCGCGTCGCCTGGTCCTACACCGACCTCACCCCCGCCCCCGCCCTCCCCAACGCCTACCCCAAGGCCCTCTGCGAATACCGCGACACCTGGGACCTCGAACCCGTCGAAGGCACCCTCGTTCCCGCCTGCCCGCCCGATGCCGCACCCCCCGACGTCGTGCCCGCCGCCCCCGCCCCGACCGACGCCGCCCCCAGCCCCGAGACCCCGGCCGACACCCCCTCACCGACCAGCACCCCCACCCCGCCGACTCCCACCCCGAGCCCCTGACCGCGTCCCGCCGCCCGCCTCAGGCGCCCTCGGCCGGTTCGGCGGGCGGGTCGGGGAAGCCGGTGACGACGAAGTCGGGGAGGAAGTCCTGGACGCGGACGGGGTCGTGGGCGATCGTCTCGGCCTCCCGTTCGTTGAGGAGGGCGAGGGAGACCAGCAGGTCAAGGGCCCGTGCGTACCGGGGGACGGCCTCGCCGTCGCCGAGGTCGGCGTGGATCTGGCCGAGCCCCCACTCCGCGCGCGCCTGGAGGTAGGAGTCCTCGCTTTCCCTGAGGAGGTCGAGGGCGCCGCGCATCAGGGGCAGCGCCAGGTGCGGATCTCCCGAGTGGTGGTGGACAGCGGCGAGGATGCCCTGGGCGGCCCCGAGCATCCGTCGTTCGTCGGCGGCGCACCGGGCGGTCGCGTCGCGGAGCGCGGCGTGCGCCTGCGGCATCCGCCGGGCGCGCAGGTGGTGGGTGGCCAGGTAGAGCAGCGCGATGATCTGGCAGCGGCGGTCGCCCGTCGCGCCGCTGAGGTCGAGGGACTCCTGGAAGCGGCGCAGCGCGAGCCGGTCCTGGCCGTTGGCCGAGTGGGCGCGGGCCAGCTCCACCAGCGTGATCGCCTCGTTCACGCCGTCACCGTGGGCGCGCCAGTGCGCGATGGCCTCCTTGAGATGCCCGATGCCCTGGACGACCTGGCCGAGCGCGACCTCGGCGGTGCCGAGGCAGAGCAGCGCGGTCGCCTGCTCGTCGCGCCGCCGCGCCGCGCGCACCGCCAACCGCCCGAGGACGGCGAGTTCGCGGTACCAGCCGTGCATCTTGAAGGGCAGCGGCAGCGCGGCGGCCAGCCCGACCGCCGCCTCCGGCAGGTCCGCCGCCGCGTGCCGGGCGGCGGCCAGCAGGTTCGCGCGTTCGGCCCGGACCCAGGCGAGGGCGGTGGCCGTGTCCGCCATGCCGTCGCTGTCCCCGCCCGTGGCCGGTGTCGGCGCGCCCGCCGCGCGCGCGACGTTCCGGGCGTCGGCGAGATAGCGGCGCGCCAGCCGTCCGAGGGCGGCGGCCCGCGCCGTCTCGTCCAGGACCTCGGCGGACAGCTCCCTGGCGTAGAGGCGGACGAGGTCGTGGAAGACGTGGCGGCAGCCGGGGGCCGCCGTGAGGAGCTGCGCCTCGGTGAGGACGTCCAGGGACTGCTCGGCGCGGCCCGACTCCCAGCCGGTGAGCGCCGCCGCGACCGCGCCGGTGATGTCGGCGCCGTCCCACAGCCCCAGGTACGCCAGCAGCTCCACCGCGTCCCGCTCGGCCGGGCCGCGTTGGAGGTCCTGGCAGCCGATCGCGATGCTGGTCCGGACGCTCAGGTTCTGGTGGTCGAGTTCGTCGAGGAGGTGCTGGGCGGCGTCGAGCCGGTGGGCGTACCCGGCGAGGGCGCGTTCGGGGTGGGCGGCCAGGCGGCTGCCCACGATGCGCAGCGCCAGGGGCAGGCCGCCGCACAGGGCGGCGAGCCGGTGCGCGGCGTCGGGTTCGGCGGCGACCCGTTCCGGGCCCGCCGTCTGCGCGAGCAGGGCCACCGAGTCGGCGGGCGACAGCACCCCGAGCGGCAGGTGCGTGGCGGCCGGGAGCGTGCGCAGCGGCCGCCTTGACGTCACGACCACGCCGCATCCGGGGCCGCCGGGCAGCAGCGGGGCGACCTGACGGGCGTCGGCCGCGTTGTCGAGCAGGATCAGGATCCGGCGGTCGTGGGTGATCGACCGGAACCGCGCGGCGTCCTCGTCGTCGTCGCCGCGCTGCCGTCCGGGCGCGCCCACCGACCTGAGCATCCGGCCGAGCACCTCGGTGGTGGTGCGCGGTGCCGCGCCCGGTGTGGCGCCGCGCAGGTCGACGTAGAGGCGGCCGTCGGGGAACCGGTCGGCGAGCCGGTGGCAGACGTGCACGGCCAGGACCGACTTCCCGGCGCCGCCGGGGCCGCTGATCGTCACGATCGCCGGGCCGGGGCCGGTGAGCGCGCCGATGAGGCGTTCGCTCTCGGCCCGCCGTCCGATGAGAGGCGTGTCGTGGGGCAGCTCAGCGGCGGCCCGGGGCGCCGGGGAGCCGGGGATCAGCGCCGGGTCCTCGGTGAGGATGCGCTGTTCCATGGTCCTGAGCGCGGGGCCCGGCTCAAGGCCGACCTCCTCGACCAGTAGCCGCCTGGCCTCCTGGTAGGTCTCCAGGGCTTCGGCCTGCCTGCCCGCGAGGTACTGCGCGAACATGAGCTGCTCCCACAGCTTCTCCCGGTAGGGGTGCTCGCGGATCAGCGCGCGCAGTTCGGGCACCAGCGCGGCCGCCGGTTCGGCGGCCGGTTCGGCGCCGGCCGCCGTGAGTTCGGCGCGGACCCGCCGTTCCGTCACCTCGATCCGCTGCTCGTCGAGCTGCAGGGCGGCCGTCCCGACCAGCGGGCTGTCGGTGTGGTTCAGGTACGCGGGGCCGCGCCAGAGCCGCTCGGCCTCGTGCCAGGCGCCCTCGGCGGCCAGTGCCGCGAAGCGCGCGGCGTCCAGCTCGCCGTCCGCGAGCCGCAGCCGGTAGCCGCCCGGCACCCGCTCGATCCGGTCGGGGGAGCCCAGCCACCTGCGCAGCTCGTGGATCCGGACCCGCAGCGCCTGCGCGGCGGTCGGCGGCGGATCCCGCTGCCAGAGCTCCTGGACGAGCCGCTCGTCCGAGACGCCCGTCGCGGCGCCCGCCACCAGGACCACCAGCAACCGCTCGCTGCGCGGCGGCAGGGAAATGGGCTCGTCGTCCCGGACCACCCGCAGGGGTCCAAGAATTCCAATATCGAGCTTCGGCAAGGTCGGCTCCTTGTCTTGGCGAGCTCGAACATGTCCATAACCGGTCCATGACAAGAATGCCAAATCATCGGGCCTAGCCGAAGGAAGATCCGCCGAGAGGAATGACGAATGACCGATGACCGGCCGGTACGGGAGTGGACGCCGCAGAATCCGGCGTTCGAGTCGGTGGTCCGTGACGCGTTCGAGAAGCAGACCGCGATGCACACGATCGGGGCGGAGCTGACCCACCTGGCGCCGGGGGCCGCGCATCTCACCCTCGCGTGCCACGACCAGATCATGTCGCACGTGCCGCCGATCGTGCACGGCGGGACGATCAGCATGATCGCCGACAGCGCGATGGGGTTCGCCGCGCTGTCGCTCGCCCCGGAGGGCGGTACCGGCGTGACCGTCGAGTACAAGATCACCTTCCTGGCGCCGGCGATCGGCGACCACCTCGTCGCGCGCGGCCGGGTGCTCAAGTACGGCAAACAGATGGTGTTCACCGACGTACGGGTCGTGGTCGTCAACGAGGGCCGCGAGAAGACGGCGGCCCTCGCCACCGGGACCTTCATCGCCCTTTGAGAAATGTGAGGATCCCGTGGCTGAATTGCACCTTCAGACCCTTCTCTACGAGACGACGGACCGGATCGCCCGCATCACATTGAACCGTCCAAAACGCGGCAACGGAATCACCCTGGACATGGCGCGTGAGCTGGCCGACGTGGTCGAGCGCGCCAATCTCGACCCGGCGGTGCACGTGATCGCGCTCGCCGGGAACGGCCCTGGATTCTGCGGCGGCTACGACCTCGCGGCCAGCGCCGAGTCGCTGAGCGGCTACGACCCCGACGACGCGACGGGCGCGACGGGCGCGACGGTGCCGCCGGGCAGCCCGCTCGACCCGATGGTGATGGCCGGCAACCACGATCCGTCCCGCCCGTGGGACCCCGTCACCGACTACCAGATGATGACCCGCAACGTGCGCGGGTTCATGAGCCTGTTCCACTCCGAGAAGCCCGTCCTGCTCAAGGCGCACGGCTTCTGTGTCGCGGGCGGCACCGACCTGGCGCTGTGCGCCGACCTGCTCGTTGTCGACGACGATGCCAAGATCGGCTACCCGCCCGCCCGCGTGTGGGGGTCGCCGACCTCCGCGCTGTGGGCGACACGGCTGGGCGTGGCGCGGGCCAAACGCCTGCTGTTCACCGGGGACTGCCTGTCCGGCCGCGAAGCCTACGAGTGGGGCCTGGCCACCGAGAGCGTGCCCAGGGACCAGCTCGACGAACGGTTCGAGACGCTCGTCCAGCGGATCGCCCGTGTCCCGATCAACCAGCTCGTCATGCAGAAGCTGCTCGTCAACCAGGCGCTCTACGCCCAGGGGCTGCACGCCACCCAGGTCCTCGGCACCTTCTTCGACGGCGTCGCGCGGCACACCGCCGAGGGATACGCCTTCCAGCGGCGGGCCGCCGAGCAGGGCTGGCGCGAGGCCGTCCGGCAGCGTGACGAGCCCTTCGGCGACCTCGGGGCCTCCACCTTCAAGGGTTGACCCCGCCGTCCCGACAGACCCAGACCACACGAGAAACGAGGGCCGACATGGTCACGACCGACGAGGTCATCAAGCTCATCGGCAAGAAGATCCGCAACAAGTCCATCGAGTTGACCGCCGCGACCCCGCTGGACTCCCTGGGGCTGTCCAGCCTCCAGATCTCCGACATCGTCTTTGAGATCGAGGACGCCCACGGCTTCGAGTTCAACCCGGTCAAGGCGGCCGGAATCACCACCATCGGCGAGATCGCCGAGCTCGCCAACGAGACCATCGCCGCCGGCGCGCGGTGACCCCTCGACCCTGAGTGAACCGGGAGGTTCATCGTGGATGGGAAAGAGCACAAGCTGTTCATCATCGCGGCCTCGGTCATCCCGCTCCTGGGCGTGGTGGCCGTCATGGTCCTGCTCTGGAACCGGGTCTTCGGCTGGAGCGACCTGGTCGTCCTGGCCGTCATGTACACGATCGCCGGGCTGGGAGTCAGCATCGGCTACCACCGGATGCTCGCGCACCGGGCGTTCCGGACGCACCGCTGGATCTACGACGCGTTCGCCGTGGCCGGGACCATGGCGGCGCAGGGACCGGCCATCATCTGGACCGCCCACCACCGCCGCCACCACCGGGTCGCGGACAAGGACGGCGACCCGCACAGCCCGTACCACGGCGGGACCGGCCGGCTCGCGCTCGTCAGGGGGCTGTGGCACGCGCACCTGGGCTGGCTGATGGACGAGAAGCTGACGTCCGACCCGCTGCGCTACTGCCCCGACCTGGCGCGGGACCGGCATCTGCGCTGGATCAGCAGGCACTTCGTGGCCATCGTGGTGGCGGGCATGCTGCTTCCGGCGGCGCTCGGGTTCGCCCTCACCGGCAGCGCCTTGGGCGCGCTCACCGGCTTCCTGTGGGGCGGCCTCGCCCGGATCTTCATCCTCAACCACATCACCTACGCGATCAACTCGGTCGGCCACGTCTACGGGCGGCGCCGGTTCAGCACCCCGGACGAGTCAAGGAACGTGGCGTGGCTCTCGCTGGCGTCCTTCGGCGAGTCCTGGCACAACAACCACCACGCCTTCCCCCGGTCGGCGAGCCACGGCATGCGCTGGTACGAGCCCGACGTCAGCGCGCTGGTCATCGGGACGCTGCGCCGCGTCGGCCTGGCGTGGGACGTGATCACCATCGACCGGGCCCGGCAGGAGGCCCGCGCCGAGGGGCTGGCCAGGGCCGGCGGCGGACGGCACGCGGCGCACCAGCCCGCCGCGCCCATGGCCGAGCGGATGGTCGACCCGGCCCTGACCCGCACCACCGGCGACGTCGAGTAGGACGTGATGGACTCTCTGTGGGAACCGATCCTGGCCGCGCGCCGGAGCCGGGTGAACGTCTGGACCGGCGACCGGTTCAGCGGCGCCACCTGGGGCGACGTGGTCGCCGACGCGCGCCGGATGTCGGGGGGCCTGCGCAAGCTCGGCGTGGGCCCCGGCGTCCGGGTCGCCACCATCCTCACCAACACGCCGCTCGCCGTGCGGGGTGTGCTGGCCGTCTGGCTGGCGGGCGGCGCGGTCGCCTCGCTGCCCGTCCCGGCGCGCGGCATGAGCATGGACGAGTACCTGCGGCAGATCGTCGCGCTGTGCGAGCGGATCGGCTCACCGGTGCTGCTCAGCGACGCGGCGCTGGCCGGGACGCTGCCCGAGTGGGCGGCGGCGGCGACGTCCGCGACGCCGTGGGAGGCCGTCTCGCTGGACGCCGCCCCCCGCGAGCACCTTCCGGGCCCCGACGACGTCGCGTTCCTCCAGTTCTCCTCGGGCAGCACCAGCCTGCCGAAGGGCTGCGTGCTGACGCCCAGGGCGATCGCCGAGCAGATCACCATGATCCGGGCGATGACCGAAGCCGAACCGGACCGGGAGTCGGTGGTCTCCTGGCTGCCGCTCTCACACGACATGGGCATGTTCGGCTGCCTGGTGTTCCCCTGGTACCACGACATGCCGCTCGCGCTGTCGTCGCCCGAGCGGTTCGCGTTCGGCGCGCGCACCTGGTTCGACGACCTCGCCGCGTTCGGCGCCACCATGACCGCCGGGACCAACACCGCGCTGCACCTGGCCGTCCGGGCGCAGCGAGGCAGACCGCTCAGGGCGCCGTTGGACCTGCGGGTCGCCATCGTCGCCGCCGAACGCGTCGAGCGGGACACGCTGCTGGCGGCGGTCGAGGAGTTCGGGGACGCGGGGCTGACCCTTGAGGCGTTCATGCCCGCCTACGGGATGGCCGAGGCGACCCTGGCCGTCACCGCCACCCCGCCCCGACAGGCGCCGGCGTTCCTGTCCGTCGACAACATCGAGCTGGCCGAGGGCCGGATCACCCCGGTCGACCCCACCGAGCCGACGGCCACCTGGCTGACCGGGTGCGGACGTGCCGTCCCCGGCGTGGAGGTCGCCGAGACCCGGCCGGGGTCGGTGAGCGAGCTGCTGGTCCGCTCACCGAGCCTGGCGCGCGGCTACCACGGCGATCCCGAACGCACCGCGGCCCGGTTCACCCCGGACGGCCTGCGCACCGGCGACCTGGGGTTCCTGCGGGACGGCGAGCTGTACTTCGCCGGGCGGCTCGACGACGTCATCTCGGTCGGCGGCCGCAACGTGAACACGCTCGGCATCGAGGCGGCCATCGACGCGCTCGCGCCGATCCGGCGCGGCTGCTCGGCGATCATCGACGTCGACGACGGCCGCCGGGGCAGGCTGGTCCTGGTCACCGAGCTGCAGGACCACCGGGTCGATCCGGAGGTGGTCGCCGGGCTCGCCGCTGACGTGGCGATGAGCAAGGCGGGGATCGCGCTGGCGGAGTGCGTGTTCCTGCGCCGGGGGTCGCTGCCCAAGACGCCCAGCGGCAAGGTCCAGCGCTACCGGTGCCGTCAGCTCCTGCGGTCCGGGGCGCTGCCCCGGTTCGCGAGCGTGGGGCTGGGGGCGTGATGGGCCGGACGATCCTCGTCACCGGCGCGTCCGGCGTCGTCGGCAGGTCGCTGGTCCCGGAGTTCGCCGGGCACCGCGTCGTCGGCATGACGCACGCCGACCCCGAGCCGCACGCCTGCGAGACGTTCACCGGCGACCTGGCCGCCGACCGGTTCGGGCTCGACCCCGACTCCTACCGGAACCTGGCCCGCGACGTCGACGTCGTCGTGCACAGCGGCGCGCGCACCACCTGGGGCCGTCCCTACGACGAGTACCAGCGGATCAACGTGGACGGCACACGCCGCGTCCT
The DNA here is from genome assembly GCF_020991275.1 of Actinocorallia sp. API 0066. GTDB lineage: Bacteria > Actinomycetota > Actinomycetes > Streptosporangiales > Streptosporangiaceae > Actinocorallia. The sequence goes on from NZ_JAJLQY010000001.1 coordinate 706,010, forward strand.
GGAGTTCGCGCAGTTCGCGGGCGCCCCTGTGCACTACGTCAGCACGTGCTTCGTCTATTCGCTGATGCTGCCCGACGCGCCGAGGCTCGCGCCCGGCAACGTGGTGCTGCCCTACATCACCTCCAAGCTCGCCGCCGAGACCCTGCTCCGGGAGAGCGGCCACCCGGTCAGCATCTACCGGCCCACCAACCTGGTGGGCGACTCCACGACCGGGCACAGCAGCCGCCCGCAGATCGTCCAGGCGGTCTCCGAATGGGTGTGCCGGGGCCGCGCGCCGTACTTTCCCGCGCATCCGGGAAACCTCGTCGACGTCGTCCCGCAGGACGTCCTGGCCGTCTCCGTCCGGCGCGCGGTGGAGGCCGACGACCTGGGCTCGGACTACTGGCTCACCTACGGCGCCGAGGCCATGACCGTCGAGGAGACCCTCGCGATCTGCCTGGAGCACGCCGCCCGGAAGGGACGGCCGTTCACCCCGCCGCCGATCGTCGACCCGACCCGGCCGCTGCCCGTCCCCCTGGACGAGGTGCCGCCGATGTCACGGGCGTACGTCAGCGTCCTGCTGGACGTGAGCGAGAACGTGGCGGCCTGCGGCGGCGTCCTGCCCAGCTCGCTGAAGGACCTGGAGTCGCGCCACGGGGTGGCGCGCGTCTCGGACCGCGAGGCGTACCGGAGAAGCCTGTCGTACTGGGCGGGCGACCCCGCGCCGCCCGGGAAGTGAGGATCCGTTGAGCACGTGGAAGCACCCCGACCTGGCCGACCGGGTCGCCGTGGTGACCGGGGCGAGCCGTGGTGTGGGCCGTGGCGTCGCCCTGGCGCTCGCCGAGTGCGGCGCCACCGTGTACGTCACGGGGCGCAGCGCGGGCGGCGCCGCCACCGAGGGCCTGCCCGGCACCGTCGACGGGACGGCCGAGGAGGTCACCGCCCGAGGCGGCCGTGGCGTCGCCGTCCGCTGCGACCAGGCCGACGACGCCGACGTGGCCGACCTGTTCGAGCGGGTCCGGGAGGAGACCGGCGGGCTCGACCTGCTGGTGAACAACGCCTGGTCCGGGTACGAGCGGTCCCACGACGTCCCCTTCGACGCCCCGTTCTGGAAGCAGCCGATGTGGCGGTACGACCTGTTCGCGGGGTCGCTGCGTGGCTGGTACCTGGCGGCCCGGCTGGCGGTGCCGCTGATGCTGGAGCGCGGTAGTGGCCTCATCATCAACATCGGCTACACCGACGGGCCCACCTATCTCGGGCAGGTCGCCTACGACGTCGTCAAGAACGCGACGGACCGGATGTCGTTCGCGATGGCGCACGACCTGCGCAGACCCGGCCTGACCGCGTTGGCCCTGCACCCCGGCTTCGTCGGCACCGAACGCGTCCAGGCGGCCTGGGAGATGCTGGGCGACGGCCCCGCGCGGATCGTGCACAGCCCCGAGTACGTCGGACGTGCTGTCGCGCACCTGCTGGCCGAGCCCGATCTCGCGGCCCGGTCGGGCGCCGCGCTCGCGGTCGGCGACCTCGCCGAGGAGTACGGCTTCGACGACGTCGACGGCCGTCGCCCGCCCGCGTTCCGGCTGGAGGGCCGGATGAGCCTGGCGACCCGCATGGAACGGCTCAACCGGGTCGTCGCGAGCGCGACGGAGGGCACGGCATGAGCGGGCCCACGCGGGATCCGGGATACCGGGGCGCCTCGGCCGTCGCGATCGAGCACCACTACGACCTGGGGAACGACTTCTTCGCGCTGTGGCTGGACGACAGTCTGACCTACACCTGCGCGCTGTGGGAGCCCGGCGACGACCTGGAGTCGGCCCAGCGCCGCAAACTGGAGTACCTGGCCGAGGGCGCCGGGGCCACCGGCGCGGCCCGGGTCCTGGACGTCGGCTGCGGGTGGGGCAGCATGCTGCGCCACCTGGTGGAGCGGGAGGGCGTCGCGCACGCCACCGGGCTGACGCTCAGCCGCGCGCAGGTCGCGGACATGGCCGCCTGGACCGACGCCCGGTACGACGTCCGGGTGGAGAACTGGGCGGACCACCGGCCCGCGCGCCCCTACGACGCGGTCATCTCGATCGGCGCGTTCGAACACTTCGCTCGGCACGGGATGAACCGCGCCGAGCGGCTCGCCGCCTACCGCGCCTTCTTCAGCGCCTGCCGCGACTGGCTCCCGCCGGGCGGACGGCTCGCGCTCCAGACCAACATCGTCGGCAACGCGGGCCCGCTGCCGCGCCGGGAGCTGCGGGAGATGCTGTTCATCATCGAGCGGATCTTCCCCGAGTCGGTGATCCCGCCGCTCAGCGAGGTCGTCGAGGCGGCCGAGAAGCTCTTCGACGTCGTCACCGTCCGCAACGATCCGGGCCACTACGCGCTGACGACCCAGGCGTGGCACGACCGGCTCGCGGCGCGCCGGGCGGAGGCGGAGGCGCTGGTCGGGGAGCGGGCGGTCGCCGACTACCTGCACTACCTGTCCGCGTCGGCCCGCCACTTCCGCGGCCGCTACCTGGGGCTCGCGCGGCTCGTCCTCGAACGGGTCTGACGAAAGGCGACTGTTTTGCGACACGGCATCTACTGGCGGGACACCGAGGCCGTTGTGCCCGGCCCGCCGCTGCGGCAGGACGTGGCCTGCGACGTGGCCGTCATCGGGGCGGGCTACACAGGGTTGTGGACCGCCCACTTCCTCAAACAAGCCGATCCCGGCCTCTCGGTCCACCTCCTGGAGATGGACTACGCGGGCGCGGGCGCCTCCGGCCACAACGACGGGTTCGTCACCCCCACCATCGGGCACAGCCTGCACGGCGTGGTCCGCAGGTGGGGGCCGGAACGGGCCGCCGAAGCCTACGCGGCGGTCGGCCGGTCGATCATGGAGATCGGCAGGTTCTGCGACAAGAACGCGGTGGACGCAGAACTGGAGCGGACCGGCTTCCACATGGTGGCCACCAGCCCGTGGCAGGTCCGGCGGCTGGAGCACGACCGCGCGCTGGCCGCGCTGGTCGGCACCCGGTCGCTGCCCGAGATCGCCCGTGGCGCCGACGCCCGGGACGTCATCGGCTCGCCCGCGATCCTGGCCGCGATGCCGAGCGGCGGCGCGCTGATCAACCCGCACAGGCTCGCGCGCGGCCTGGCCCGGGTGGTGACCGAGCAGGGCGCCGTGATCCACGAACGGACCAGAGCGCACCAGATCTACCAGGACGGCGGCCGCTACCGGATCCGCACCGACCACGCGACGGTCAGCGCCGACAAGGTGCTGGTCGCCACCGACGCCTACCAGCACACGTTCCCGATGTTCCGGCGGGCGTCCCTGCCGATCTGGAGCTACGCGCTGGTGACCGAGCCGCTCACCGACGCGCAGCTCGCCCGCGTGCACTGGCCGCGCCGGGAGGGCTTTGTCGAAAGCCGCAACTTCATCGTCTTCGGCAGGCTCACCGCCGACAACCGGATCCTGTTCGGCGGCGGCCCCGCCCCCTACCGGCCGGGCCGGGACATGGACGAGTCCCGCTGGATCCACGACCGCGACGTCGAACGCTTCCTCCTGGACGCCTTCCACCGCTACTTCCCCGTCTGGACGGACGTGCGGGTCAGCCACTCCTACGGCGGCTGCATCGGGGTGACCCGCGACCTCGTCCCGCACGTCGGGCGGCACCGCACCGGGCTGTACTACGCGCACGGCTACTGCGGGAACGGCATCGCGACGACGCACACCGCGAGCAAGGCGCTGCGCGACCTCATCCTCGACCGGGACACCCCCTACGCCCGGCTGCCGTTCGTCGCCTCGGGCCCGCACCGGGAGGCGGCCTTCCCGGTCGAGCCGGTGACCCGCGTCGGCGCCAAGGCGCTGAGCGCTGTGCTGGCGCTCCAGGACCGGCGTCCCGACCTGCTGAGGAGGACGATCGTATGAGGACGTCGGAGGCGGGAACCTGCGAGGCGGCCGCCGATGCGTGAACTCACCTTCGTCGCGCGCAAGAAGGTCGAGTGGCGCGAGAGCCCGGCTCCCACGCTGACCTCGGACCACGGCGCGCTCGTCGCACCCGTCACGGCGACGACCTGCGACCTGGACTCGGCGCTGCTGGCCGGGCACGGGCTCGCCGAGCCGCCGTTCGCGTTCGGCCACGAGTGCGTCGCCAGAGTGCTCGACGTCGGCGACGCGGTCGCGACGGTGGCGCCGGGCGACCTCGTCGTCGTCCCCTGGCACATCTGCTGCGGCACCTGCGACCGGTGCCTGGCCGGGCAGCAGGCGCACTGCCGGTCGGTGCCGCCGATGGCGATGTACGGGATACCGGTCGGCGGAGACTGGGGCGGGACCTTCTCCGACGTCGTGCACGTGCCGTGGGCCGACGCGATGGCGGTCAGGCTGCCCGCCGGGCTCGACCCCGTCGCGATGGCCTCGGCCAGCGACAACTGGACCCTGGCCTGGCGGCTCACCGTCCCCTACCTTTCGGGACGGCCCGGCACCTCGGTGCTGATCGTCAGCCGGGGCAGCATCGGCCTCTACGCCTGCGACCTGGCCCGCGCGGCGGGCGCCGCCGACGTGCTCTACGTCGACCCCGACCCGGACCGGCGGGCGATCGCGGCGGGCTACGGCGCGCGGACGGCCGAGCGGATGGAGCCGGTACGGCACGGGTTCGGGCTGGCGCTCGAACTCACCGGCAGGGTGGACGACCTGGTCACCGCGCTGCGGTCGTTGCGGCCGGAGGGCCACTGCGAGAGCGCGGCCCCGCACTTCCGGCAGGGCGAACTGCCGCTCCTGGAGCTGTACCTGAACGGGACGACCCTGCGGATGGCCCGCGACAACGTCAGAGCCCACCTGGACGAGGCCCTCGACGCGGCGCTCTCGCCGGACGTCGATCCCGGCCGGGTGGTCTCCGACGTGCTCGACTGGGACGACATCCCGGACGCGATCCTGGAACCGCGCGTCAAACCGGTGTTCGTCCGCGACCCTGACCGGACGGACACCACGTCAGCGGGAAGGGGAACGGCGTGAACGAAGCCGACATCGCACCGGTCGTCGAGTTCTGGCGGCGGCTCGGCGTGCCGGGCCTGGTCGACGTGCACACGCACTTCATGCCCAAGCGGCTGCTCACGCGGGTGTGGGAGTACTTCGACGCGACGGGCCCGCTGGTCGGCCGTGACTGGCCCATCACCTACCGGTTCGAGGAGGAGGAGCGGCTCACTCGGATTCGTGCCTACGGCGTCCGGGCTTTCACGTCGATGCTCTACCCCCACAAGCCGGGCATGGCGGAGGGGCTCAACGCGTGGGCCGCCGACTTCGCCTCCCGCACGCCGGACTGCCTGCGCACCGCCACCTTCTTCCCCGAACGGGAAGCGGGCGACTATGTCACACGGGCGATCGAGGGCGGGGCCCGGCTCTTCAAGTCCCACCTCCAGGTGGGCGCCTACGACCCGCGTGATCCGCTGCTGGATCCGGTGTGGGCGGCGCTGGCCGACAGCGGGACGCCGGTGGTCGTGCACTGCGGGTCGGGGCCCGTGCTGTCGGGCCCGTTCACCGGTCCCGGACCCATGCTGGCGACCCTGGCGAGGTTTCCCCGGCTGCCGCTCGTCGTCGCGCATCTGGGCCTGCCGGAGTACGGCGAGTTCCTGCGGGCGGCCGTCCGGTATCCCGGCGTCCGGCTGGACACCACCATGGCCTTCACCGACTTCATCGAGGAGGAGGCGCCGTTCCCCCGCGCGGAGCTGCCGCTGCTGGCCGACCTCCGGGAGCGGATCCTGTTCGGCAGCGACTTCCCGAACATCCCCTACCCGTACGTCCACGCGCTTGAGGTGCTGGAGAAACTCGACCTCGGCGACGACTGGCTCCGCGCCGTCTGCCACGACAACGGCGCCGCGCTCTTCGGGATCTGACGGCGGTGCCGCTCGGCAGGGGAGAGGTGCGGGTCTGGTGGGCGGTGGCCGACGGCCCCGCGCGCCCGCCCCCGGACCCCGTGGAACGCCGACGCTACGACGCCCTGCGGTCACCGGAGGCCAGACGGACCTTCGCCCTGGGCTGCGCCCTGCTCCGCGCGGTCGCCGCCGAACACCTCGGGTGCGCCCCCGGCGCGGTCCCGCTCGACCGCCGGTGCGCCGGGTGCGGCGGCCCGCACGGCAAACCGCGCGTCGTCGGCGCGCCCTGGCTCGGGCTGTCGCTCTCGCACGACGGCCCGAGGGCGGTGTGCGCGGTGGCGCGGGACCTGGCGCTCGGCGTCGACCTGGAGAGCGGCGACGGCTCCGCGCGGTTGGCGCGCCGGATCCTCTCGGCGGACGAGGCGGCCTCCTACCGGCGCTGCCCGCCCGCCCGCCGACCCGAGGCGATCCGGGCCTACTGGACGCGGAAGGAGGCGGTCCTGAAAGCCACGGGTGACGGCCTGCGGACCCCGATGCGCGCCCTGACGGTGTCGGCCCCGGACCGGGACCCGGAACTCCTCGCCTGGCACGGCAGATCCCCGCTGCCTCCCATCACCCTGCACCGCCTGCACGGTGTGCGGCCCGAGGCGAACGCCCCTTCGGCGGTCCTGGCGGCGCTCGGCCGCCCCCCGTCCTCCCTCGGCGAGTTCGACGCCGCGCCCCTCCTCGGTCACCGCTAGGACATCCGGGGCCCTGGGGAGATTTGTTGTTATTTGGGACTATTGATCCTGGGGGATGGGGATGACGGTGTTTATCCAGGTGGCGTGGGTTGTGTCGGATACGCCGGGATTTCACAGGAAGTTTCTGGATGTCGCGGGATAACTGATGCGGTTCACCTGGGAAGGGCTACAGACCCTATGCCCAAGGGGAGGCGCGGTGTCGGTGACGGTGCAGGACGTACACGGGTACGTCCATGGAGTCTGTTTCAAGAAGGGCCCGCCGGGGACGGTCGGGGCGGAGACCGAGTGGTTCGTCAGCGACCCGGCGCGGCCGCGCGAGCACGTGCCGGTGGCGCGGCTGCGGCGGGCGCTGGCCGAGCCGCTGCCCGGTGGCAGCCGTGTGACGTTCGAGCCGGGCGGCCAGGTGGAGCTCAGCTCACCGCCCGCCGACGGGCCCGAGGCCGCCTGCGCGGTGCTCGGCGCCGATCTCGCCGAGGCGCGGCGGCGGCTCGCGGGCCTCGAACTCGTCGGGCTCGGCGTCGATCCGCACCGGCCGTCGGTGCTCCAGGTCGAGGACGAGCGGTACGCGGCGATGAGCGCCTATTTCGGCGACCTGACGATGATGTGCTCGACCGCCTCGGTCCAGGTCTGCCTGGACATCGGCGCGGACGCCGCGCAGGCGGCCCGGCGGTGGCGCCTCGCGCACCTGCTCGGCCCGGTGCTCGTCGCCGCGTTCGCCAACTCGCCGCTGCGGCACGGCCGCCGCACCGGCCACGTGTCCACCCGGCAGGCGGTGTGGGCGCGGCTGGACCGGTCCCGCACGTCCGCGCCCGTCGGCGCGATCCCCGAGACGGCGTGGGCCGAGTACGCGCTCGACGCCCGCGTCATGGTCATCCGCAGGGACGGCAAGTGGCTGCGCGACCCCGGCTTCACGTTCCGGCAGTGGATCCACGACGGCGACCCCACCGTCGAGGACCTCCGCTACCACCTGACCACGCTGTTCCCGCCCGTCCGGCCGCAGGGCTGGCTGGAGCTGCGGATGATCGACGAGTTGCCCGAGCCGTACTGGCGGGTCCCGGTCGCGGTCGTCACCGCCCTGTTGGACCGTGCCCCCGACGCGGCCGAGCAGGCGGCGGCCCCGGCGGCCGGCCTGTGGGCGCTGGCGGCCCGTGACGGCCTGCGCGACCCCGTCCTGGGCCGCGCTGCGGTCGCCTGCTTCGAGGCCGCCATCGCGCGGCTGGACGGCCCGCTCAGGGCGCTCACCGAGGAGTACGCGGAACGGTACGTCGTGCGCGGGCTGTGTCCCGCCGACGACGTGTTGAAGGAGGCGGGAGAGCACGCATGGACGCGATGAGGGAGCGGATCGCCGCGCGGCTCACGCGGGCGAGGGAGCGCAGCGACCTCCTGACGGCGCTGGAGGACGCCGACCTCACCTCCCAGGTGTCGCCGCTGATGTCGCCGCTGGTGTGGGACCTCGCCCACGTCGGCAACTACGAGGAGCTGTGGCTGCTGCGCGCGGCCGTGGGCGCGGCGCCGCTGCGCCCGGAGATCGACGGCCTGTACGACGCCTTCGAACACCCCCGGTCGACCCGCCCCACGCTGCCCCTCCTGCCGCCCGAGGAGGCGCGGCAGTACATCCGCACGGTCCGCTCGATGGTCCTGGACTCCCTGGACGGCCTCCGCGAGGACCGCCTGTTCCTCTACGACATGGTGATCCAGCACGAGCACCAGCACGACGAGACGATGCTGGCCACCCACCAGTTGCGCAAGGAGCCGTCCGGGCTTCCGGAGCCGGAGGCGGACGTCACCGAGGTCACCCCGTTCGAGCCGGAGAGGTTCGTTCCCGGAGGCCCGTTCACGATGGGCACCGACGACCCCGAGGTGTACGACAACGAGCGTCCCGCCCACGTGGTGGACGTCGCCCCCTTCTTCATCGACACCGTCCCGGTGAGCAACGCCGCGTACATGGCGTTCATCGAGGACGGCGGCTACGAGAACGAGCGCTGGTGGCACCCGCAAGGCTGGGCGTGGAAGCAGGCCAAGCAGGCCAAGGCCCCCGCCTTCTGGTTCCGTGAGGGCGTGTGGCTACGCCGCCGGTTCGGGACGGTCGAGCAGGTGCCGCCGGACCAGGCTGTCCAGCACGTCTGCTGGTACGAGGCCGACGCCTACGCGCGCTGGGCCGGTCGCAGGCTGCCGACCGAGGCCGAGTGGGAGAAGGCGGCCCGCTGGGACGAGACGGCACAGCGCTCCCTGCGCTACCCGTGGGGGGACTCCTACCTCCCCGGCAGGGCCAACCTGGGCCAGCGCAGGCTCCAGCCCGCGAAGGCCGGCGCCTACGCGGACGGCGCCTCCCCGTCGGGGGTGCGCCAACTCGTCGGCGACGTGTGGGAGTGGACGTCCACCGACTTCCACGGATACCCCGGCTTCCAGGTGAAGCCTTACAAGGAGTATTCGGAGGTCTTCTTCGGCCCCGAGTACAAGGTCCTCCGGGGCGGCTCGTGGGCGACGGACCCGGTCGCCGCGCGTGGCACGTTCCGTAACTGGGACTACCCGATCCGGCGCCAGATCTTCGCCGGGTTCCGCTGCGCGAGGAGCCTCTGACCTTGTGCCGACACCTGGGCTATCTGGGCCCGCCGCGCAGCCTGCACTCCCTCGTCTACGGGCCTCCGCACTCGCTGGAGCGGCAGGCGTGGGAGCCGAGGCTGTGCGTGCGCAACAAGCTGAACGCCGACGGGTACGGGGTCGGCTGGTACGCCGGAGACAGGGCGCTGCGCTACCGCCGCGCCCAGCCGATCTGGACGGACGCCTCCTTCGCCGAGATAAGCGAGGTCATCCAGGCGTCCTGCGCGGTGGCGGCCGTGCGCAGCGCCACCCCTGGTTTCCCGGTCGAGGAGTCGGGAGCCCAGCCGTTCCGGTGTGAGCGCTGGCTGTTCAGCCACAACGGGCGGGTCGAGGGGTTCGGCGCGGTCGAGGCCAAGCTCCGCGAGCTGGCCGGGGACCTCTCCCTCGTGCCGGAGGCCCGCGCCCCGCTGGACTCGGCGCTGCTGTTCGCCAGGACGGTCCGGTCGTGGCGCGGCGGCCGGAGCCTCGCCGAGGGCCTCGCCGAGACGGCGCTGACGCTCGCCGCGATCGCACCGGGCGAGTACAACCTCCTCGCCTCCGACGGCACCTCGCTGGCCGCCACCGCCTGGGGGAACTCCCTGTTCACGCGGGAGGCGGGCGGGGCCGTCGTCATCGCGTCCGAGCCGTACGACGGCAGCCCCGCCTGGCAGCCCGTCCCCGACCGCTCGTTGGTCACCGCGACGCCCCAGGGCGACGCCGTGCGCCTCGCCATCCATCCGCTGAGCTGAAGGAGAGCCATGGACGCCCACCCCAAGCCCGAGATCCTGCTCGCGCCCGGCGCGCTCGACGCCGCGCTGCGCGCCGACGTGCGCGCGGGACTCACCGCGACGCCCAAGACCCTGCCGCCGAAGTGGTTCTACGACGAGCGGGGAAGCGCCCTGTTCGACCGGATCACCCGGCTTGAGGAGTACTACCCGACCCGGCGGGAACGCGCCGTCCTCACCGAGCGGGCCGCCGAGGTCGCCGCGCTCACCGGCGCCCGCACCCTGGTGGAGCTGGGCGCGGGCTCGGGCGAGAAGACAAGGCTGCTGCTGGACGCCCTGGACCTGGACACGTACGTGCCGGTGGACGTCAGCGGCGAGTTCCTGGCCGAGGCCGCCGCCAAGATCGCCGCCGACTATCCGGGGCTGCTGGTCCGGCCCGTCGTCGCGGACCTGGAGGAGCACCTGGCCGCGCTGCCGAGCGGCCCGCGCCCGCTCGTGGCGTTCCTGGGCGGCACGATCGGCAACATGACGCCCGCCGAGCGGCACCGGTTCCTCACCGCGGTGCGCGGCCTGCTCGGCCCGGACGGCGCGTTCCTGCTCGGCGCCGACCTCGTGAAGGACACCGGGAGGCTCGTCCGCGCCTACCACGACGCCGAGGGCGTCACCGCCGCGTTCAACCGCAACGTGCTGCGGGTCATCAACGAGCGCCTGGACGCCGACTTCGACCCCGACGCGTTCGCCCACGTCGCGGTGTGGAACGAGGCGGAGGAGTGGATCGAGATGCGCCTGCGCGCCCTGCGCCCGCAGACCGTCCACGTGCGGGCCCTGGACCTCACCGTGGCGTTCGCCGACGGCGAGGAGATGCGCACGGAGATCTCCGCGAAGTTCCGGCCCGCCGGGCTCAAGGAGGAGCTGACCGCCGCTGGCTTCGACGTCTCGGTGCTCTGGACGGACGATGACGGCGACTTCAGTGTGACGATCGCCACCCCCGCCTCCGTGTGAACGGCGCGAACCCCATCCCCGGCGCGGTTACGGCGCCGGGGCCGGGGTGTCCGAAACACAGGACACAAGAACTGTCACAGTGCCGATCTAGGGTGGGTGCATGCCGAATTCGCGGGGCCGCGTCACGATCCGTGAGCTGGCGCGGGCCACGGGCCTGTCGCCGGCCGCCGTGTCGTACGCGCTGCGCGGCCTGCACACCTCCGCCGAGACGCAGCGCCGGGTGCGCCGCGCCGCCGCCGAACTCGGCTACCGGGCGCACCCGATCGCGCGGGCGCTGGCCAGCGGCCGCACCTGCACCGTCGGCGTGCTGTGCGGCTCGCTCGCCGACCACTGGCAGCGCGATCTCGCCGTCCGGATCGGCCGTGAGCTGCTGGAGCACAACCGGTACTCGATCATCGTGGACGCGGCGGGCGATCCCGGCCGCGAGGCGGAGCTGGCCCGGCGGCTGAGCGGCCAGCAGGTGGACGGCCTCATCGTGCAGGCCCTCGATCCGGCGGCCCCGGTCTGGGCGGAGCTGGCCGAGGCGGTGCCCATCGTGCCGATCGGCGACGCGCTCACCGGGAACACCCGAGGCGAGGTCGTCTTCGACAACCGGCGCGGCGTGACGCTCGCGCTGGAGCACCTGCACGGCCTGGGCCACCGCCGGGTCGGCGTGCTCACCTCCACCCTCGCCGACACCCCCGACCGGCCAGCCGACGTGCACGTCAGGGCCGAGGCGGCCCGGCTCGGCCTCACCGTCGAGGTTGCGGTGAGCGGGGCGGGCGAGCACGAGGCGGCGGGCGCCGCCGCCCGGCTGCTCACCAGGTCGCCGCCGCCCACCGCCGTCTTCTGTTTCTCCGACTCCATCGCCTACGGCGTCTACGCGGCGGCGCGGGCGCTCGGCCTGCGCGTCCCGCAGGACGTCTCGATCTGCGGCTACGACGCGCACGCCCTGTCGGAGCTGCTCACGCCGTCGCTCACCACGGTGGACTGGCGGCTGCCCGAGGTCGCCGCCGACGCCGTCTCCCTCATGGTCGCCGCCCTCGACGACGACGCGCCCGAGCCCGTCGTGCCGGGCGCCCGGAAGGGGTGGCGGCGGGCGGCGGGTGACGGCGGGGGTGCCGGGCGAAGGAGCGGTTCCGGCGGCGGAAGCCGGATCGTCCGGGAGCCGGTGCTGGTTCCGCGCGGTTCCACCGCCCCGCCCGGCGGCGCCGCGCGCACGACTGATGAGGTGGAAAGGTGATCTCCTTCAAGGGCGTGACCAAGCGGTACGCCGACGGCACGGTCGCGGTGGACGGCCTCGACCTGGAGCTGGCGACCGGCGAGATCACCGTGTTCGTCGGCCCGTCCGGCTGCGGCAAGACGACAACGCTGCGGATGATCAACCGGATGGTCGAGCCGACCTCCGGTGTCATCGCGATCGACGGCGTGGACGTCACCACCAGGCCGGCGGCCGAGCTGCGGCGCGGCATCGGCTACGTGATCCAGCAGGGCGGCCTGTTCCCGCACCGCACCGTGCTGGACAACGTCGCGACCGTGCCGCTGCTGCTCGGCTGGGACAAGAAGAAGGCACGCGAGCGGGCCCGCGAGCTGCTGCCACGGGTCGGCCTGGACGCCGCGCTGGGCGCCCGCTACCCGCACCAGCTCTCCGGCGGCCAGCAGCAGCGCGTCGGCGTGGCCCGCGCGCTCGCCGCCGACCCGCCCGTGCTGCTCATGGACGAGCCCTTCAGCGCCGTCGACCCGGTGGTCCGCGCCGGGCTCCAGGAGGAGTTCCTCCGGCTCCAGGCCGAGCTGCACAAGACGATCGTGTTCGTCACCCACGACATCGACGAGGCGGTCCGGCTCGGCCACCGGATCGCGGTGTTCGCCAAGGGCGGCCACGTCGCCCAGTACGCGACACCGCGCGAGCTGCTGGCCGCGCCCGAGCCCGGCTTCGTCACCGAGTTCCTCGGCGGCGAACGCGGCCTGCGCAAACTCCGGTTCTTCGCCGAACTGGACGCGACGCCCGAGGCGGCCCGCCCAGGCTCGGGTGAGGCGCCGGGCGCGACGGCGTTGGGGGAGGCGCCCGATGCCTGAGGGCGAACCGCTCGTCCGGTGGGACTGGATCGCCTCGCACATCGAACTGTTCGGCGACCTCACCGTGGAGCACCTGAAGCTGTCGCTGCTCCCGATCCTGTTCGGGCTGCTCATCGCGGTGCCGCTCGGGGTGCTGTGCGCGCGCTGGGGCTGGCTCTACCCTCCGGTCCTCACCATCGCGAACATCCTCTACGCGGTGCCTTCACTCGCGCTGTTCCTGGTGCTGCTCGACTTCACCGGCCTGACGATCTGGACGGTCGTCATCCCGCTCACCCTGTACACACTGTCCGTGCTCGTCCCGAACGTCGTGGACGGGCTGCGCCAGGTGCCCGAGCAGACCCGCCAGGCGGCCGTCGCCATGGGGTACACGCCGCTGCGGCGGCTGGTCGCGGTGGAGCTGCCCATCGCCGTCCCGGTGATCATGGCCGGGGTGCGGGTCGCGACGGTCTCCAACATCAGCCTCGTCAGCGTCGGCGCGCTCATCGGCATCGGCGGGCTCGGCCGCCTGTTCAAGGACGGCTTCGACCTCCAGTTCACCACACCGGTGTTCGCCGGGATCGTGCTCATCATCGCGCTCGCCGTGCTGTTCGACTTCGCGCTCGTGCTGCTCCAGCGCCTCCTCACCCCCTGGACGGCGCGGTGAACGCGGGCTGGGAGTGGATCACCGACCCGGCCAACTGGCACGGGTCCGACGGCATCCCCGTCCGGCTCGCCGAGCACGTCGGGTACACGCTGCTGGTGCTGCTCGTGGCGCTGGCCATCGGGCTGCCGCTCGGCCTGTTCATCGCGCACGCGGGCCAGCGCGCCGCCTTCGCGGTCATCAACACCGCCAACGGCGCCCGCGCCCTGCCGACGCTGGGCCTGCTCGTCCTCATCTTCCTGCTCAGCACCGGCAGCGACGTCGCCGCGCTGATCCCGCTGGTGATCCTGGCGATCCCGCCGATCCTCGTCAACGCCTACGAGGGCATCCGGCAGGTCGAACCCCAGGTCAGGGACGCGGCGCGGGGCATGGGCATGACCGGCCGCCAGGTGCTGTTCCGGGTCGAGCTGCCCATCGCCGTCCCGCTGATCCTGCTGGGCGCGCGCACCGCCGCCGTGCAGGTCGTGGCGACGGCCACCGTCGCCGCCTATATCAACCTCGGCGGCCTCGGCGGCTACATCATGGACGGCATTCTCCTGCGCGAGTACGGCGAAGCCGTGGGCGGCTCCGTCCTCGTCGTCCTCCTGGCCGTCTCCGTCCAGGGACTTTTCACCCTCTTCACCCACCTGGTCACCCCCAGGGGCCTGCGAAAGGAACACGCTTGAGATCCCTGAAGATCATCGCCGGAACCGCTCTGGTCGCGTTGGCGGCCGCCGGTTGCGGCGGCTCGTCGGACAACCCGCTGGACGAGAAGACCACCGCGGCCACCGGAGAGACGGTGACCATCGGGTCCGCCGCGTTCCCGGAGAGCGTGCTGCTCGCGGAGATCTACGCGGGCGCGCTTGAGGCCAAGAACGTCAAGGTCGAGCGGAAGCTGAGCATCGGCGAGCGCGAGGTCTACTACAAGCTGCTGGAGACCGGCGGCATCGAGGTGCTGCCGGAGTACAACGGCGCCCTGCTCGCCTACCTTGACCCGGAGGCGGCGCTCCCGCCCACCACCGAGGAGACCAACAGCCAGATCACGGCCAAGCTGCCCGCCGGCCTGAAGATCCTGGACTCGGCCGCCGCGGAGGACAACGACTCCCTCACCGTCAGCGCCAAGACCGCCGCCGACCACAGCCTGAAGACCATCGCCGACCTCGCCCCGGTCGCCAAGGACTTCACCGTCGGCGGCCCGGCCCCGTTCGAGAAGCGCTTCAAGGACAAGCTGAACGAGGCGTACGGCCTGACGTTCAAGGAGTGGAAGCCGGACCGCTCCGGCGGCGGCAACATCCCGACCTGGCTGAAGAACGGCGACGTCCAGGTCGGCAACGTCTTCACCACCACCCCGGCGATCGTGCTGAACGACCTCGTCGTCCTGGAGGACCCCAAGGGCGTGTTCGGCCGTCAGAACATCACCCCGCTGATCAAGGCCGACGGTGTTCCCCAGGCCGGCCAGGACGCCCTCAACGCCGTCTCGGCGAAGCTCACCACCGAGGGCCTGCTGGACCTGATGAAGAAGGTCGCGACCGACAAGACCGACCCCGCCGTCGTCGCCAAGGAATGGCTCGGCGCCAACCTGTAAGGCGGACCATCGAACACAGCCTGGGGGGCGGCCGCCCCCCAGGCCGTAGGGCCGGTTCAAACACAAAACCGTGTTCGCGGACCCGGGCAAAGTCCGCGAACACGGCTTCGTTCCGCCGATGATCCCTTCGCGCGACCAGGTGGCCGCTCGCACAACGGGATCGCTGCGCCACCCGGACCGGAGGGCGCTCGGAGATCTCCGGCGGTCCCGGACGCCCCGGGCTGACGGGAACGGGGGCAGAACCCGTCGTGGGCGTCCGGAGTCTTCAGTTGTGGTCGGGGGCCCGTGCGGGCCCATGGGTCAGGGGGTCGTGGGGGTCACCGCTGGGGCGGGTTCCACAGGTCGGCGAGATCGGGCAGCACCACGTCCGGCAGGATCGCCTTGTCGTGTTTGCCCGGCCTGCCGTGTCCGTCGTGCTTGTCCTTGCGGTCGTGCCGGTTCTTGCCGTCGCGGTCCCAGCCCTGCGGCCAGCCGTTCTGCCAGTCCCGCCAGTCGCGCTCGGACGGCCAGTCCTTCGGCCAGTCCGTCGGGACGCCGCCCTGCCCGGTCACCAGCGCCTTGCAGAGGGCCAGCGCCTTCTGCCTGCCGCCCGCCGCCTTGATGAGCGGCTCCAGCTGCTTGCGCGACTTGCCGTCGAGCAGCGCCTTGCACAGCTCCAGCGCCGACGGCGAGGCCGCCGGCGCGGGGGTGACGGGCGCGGGCGCCTGCTTGCGGGTGAGCGGAGGCGCGCTCATCGAGGGTGTGGGCTTCTTCGGAGTGCTGACCGGGTTGCGGCCCGGCACCCCGCCACTGGCGATCGCCACCCCGCCCACGGCGCCCACCACCAGAACCGCCCCGGAGACCCTGATCGTCCAGGCCCGGGCCGACCTGCGGCTGAGTACTGCTGGCAGCGGTGATGACCTCACCCCTCGGTGCGCGCCCCGCCGGGGGGCGGAGCTGATCGGACTTCCCTGCGCGAACGCCTCCTGGAAGGCCGCCATGACGTTCTCCTCGCCCGCCAGCTCCTCGGGACGGCCGGGTGAGGCCGCCGCCGCGAGCAGGTCGGTGAGAGGTCCGTCGTGGCCTGCCGAATTCCCGCCGAGCATCTGCTCGGCGGCCCTCCGGCTGATCCGTCTGGCGTTCATCTCACTTCTCTCAGCGTCGGGGTGGACGAAAGTGTCACTGGAGTTCTCCGGCGAGTTTTCGCAGACCTCGGTAGGCCGCGGTGCGCACCGCGCCCGCCCGCTTGCCGAGCACCTGGCCGGCGGTCTTGGCGTCGAGCCCGAGGACGACGCGCAGCAGCACCGCCTCGGCCTGGTCGCGCGGCAGCCGCATGATGAGCCGCAGGGCACGTTCGGTGCCGAGCCCGTCGAGCGCGCTGAGCGCCGTGTCATGATCCCCCGCCACCCCGGTCAGCTCCTCCAGCGGGGTGTCCGCACGCGGCCTCCTCTGCCGCATCCGGACATGGTCGAGGGCGCGGTTGCGGGCGATCGTGGTGGCCCAGCCACGGAAACCGTCGTAGGTGCCGCGGAAGGACGGCAGGTCCCGGACGATGTGGAGCCACGCCTCCGACGCGATGTCCTCGGCGTCCTCGGCCACGAGCGCGCGGAGGTAACGCAGGAGCCTGGGTTGGAGGTCCTGGTAGACGCTTCGGAAAGCCGCCTCGTCGCCCTGCTGGGCCAGCCCGACGAGCACCGAGAGTTCGGCTTCGTCGGCGGGAGTCCGCTGCGCCACCTTCCGATCCACCCGCCTAACTATGGTCGTTCGACGGGGCATAAGTGAACAGGTCAGGACTTTTCCAGTTTCTTTTCGTCGGGCGTGGGCATCCGGCGTCCGGGCGGGTGTGTCGGGCCGGTCCATCCGGGCAGGACTAGGGCATGGGGGCAGCAGGGGCCGGCGACCCGCTCGTCGAGGTGGGCGTGGGTCCGCTCACGGTCGAGCAGGTCGTCGCGGTGGCGCGGCGCGGCACCCTGGTCGGGCTGACCGGGGAGGCGCTCACCGCGATGTCGGCCGCGCGCGCCCGGGTCGAGGAGCTGGCCGCGCTGCCCACTCCCGTCTACGGCGTCTCCACCGGGTTCGGCGCGCTCGCCACCCGGTTCATCGACCCCGCCCAGCGCGTCCGCCTCCAGACGTCGCTGGTCCGCTCGCACGCGGCGACCAGCGGGCCCGAGGTCGAGCGCGAGGTCGTCAGGGCGATGATGCTGCTGCGCCTGGCCACCCTGGCCACCGGACGCACCGGGGTCAGGCCGCGCGTCGCGCTCACCCTCGCCTCGGTGCTCAACGCGGGCATCACCCCGGTCGTGGGAGAGTACGGCTCGCTCGGCTGCTCCGGCGATCTCGCGCCGCTCGCGCACTGCGCGCTCGCCCTCACCGGCGAGGGCGACGTGCGGGACGGCGCGGGCGCCGTCCGTCCGGCCGCCGCCGCGCTCGCCGACGCGGGCATCCACCCGGTGGTCCTCGCCGCGAAAGAGGGCCTCGCGCTCATCAACGGCACCGATGGGATGCTCGGCATGCTCGTCCTCGCCCTCGTGGACTTCCGGCTGCTGCTGCGCACCGCCGACGTCGCCGCCGCGATGAGCGTCGAGGCGCTGCTCGGCACCGACCGCGCCTTCGCCCCCGAGCTCGTCGCGCTGCGCCCGCACCCCGGCCAGGCCGTCTCGGCGGCCAACCTGACGGCGCTGCTGGCGGACTCGGGCATCATGGCGTCGCACCGGGGCCCCGAGTGCACCCGCGTGCAGGACGCCTACTCGCTGCGCTGCGCCCCGCAGGTCGCCGGGGCCGCCCGCGACACGCTCGCGCACGCGGCCGTCATCGCCGAGCGGGAGCTGGCCGCCGCCGTCGACAACCCGGTGGTGACGGCCGACGGAAGGGTCGAGTCGAACGGCAACTTCCACGGCGCGCCGCTGGCCTACGCGCTGGACTTCCTGGCCATCCCCGTCGCCGACGTCGCCTCGATGTCCGAGCGGCGCACCGACCGCATGCTCGACAAAGCGCGCTCGAACGGGCTGCCGCCCTTCCTCGCCGAGGACCCCGGCGTCGATTCAGGGATGATGATCGCCCAGTACACGCAGGCTTCGATCGTCGCCGAGCTGAAACGGCTCGCCGTCCCCGCCTCGGTGGACTCCCTTCCGTCGTCGGCGATGCAGGAGGACCACGTCTCGCTCGGCTGGAACGCGGCGCGCAAGCTGCGCCGCGCCCTCGACGGGCTCGCCCGGGTGCTCGCCGTGGAGATCGTCACCGCGGCCCGCGCCCTCGACCTGCGCGCCCCGCTGCGCGCCGCCCCCGCGACGGCCGCCGTGGTGCGGGCGCTGCGCCACCGGGTGCCGCCGCCCGGCCCCGACCGCTTCCTCGCGCCCGAGCTGGAGGCCGCCTTCAGGCTCGTGCGCCGGGGCACCCTGCTTCAAGCCGCCGAGGCCGTGACGGGGCCGCTGCCGTAGGAGGACGGATGAGCCACTTTCCCGCGCGCGCCGCGCGCGGCACGCTACTCACCGCCAAGGGCTGGCCCCAGGAGGCGGCGCTCCGCATGCTCGACAACAACCTCGACCCCGAGGTCGCCGAGCACCCGGACGAGCTCGTCGTCTACGGCGGCACGGGCAAGGCGGCCCGCAACCGGGAGTGTTACGCGGCGATCCGGCGCGGCCTCACCGAGCTGGACGACGACGAGACGCTCCTCGTCCAGTCCGGCAAGCCCGTCGGGGTGTTCCGGACGCACGAGTGGGCGCCGCGCGTGCTCATCGCCAACTCCAACCTTGTCCCGGAATGGGCGAACTGGGAGGAGTTCCGCCGTCTCGAACACCTCGGGCTGACCATGTACGGCCAGATGACAGCGGGCTCGTGGATCTACATCGGCACCCAGGGCATCCTCCAGGGCACCTACGAGACGTTCGCGGCGGTCGCCCGTAAGCGGTTCGGCGGCTCCCTCGCCGGGACGATCACGCTGACGGCGGGGCTCGGCGGGATGGGCGGGGCGCAGCCTTTGGCCGTCACCATGAACGGCGGCGTGGCGATCTGCGTGGAGTGCGACCCGTCCCGGATCGACCGGAGGGTGGAGGGCGGCTACTGCGACGTCCAGGTCCTCACCGTCGGGGAGGCGCTGGAACTCGCGGTGCAGGCCAGGGACGAGCGGCGCGCGCTCTCGATCGGGGTGCTCGGCAACGCGTGCGAGGTGGTGCCGGAACTGCTGGCGGCGGGCGCGCCCGTGGACGTCGTCACCGACCAGACGTCGGCGCACGACCCGCTCAGGTACCTGCCCGAGGGCGTCCCGTTCGACGCGTGGGCGGAGCTGCGCGAGGCCGACCCCGTCGGGTTCGCGCACCGGGCGCGGGCGTCGATGGCCAGGCACGTCGAGGCGATGGTCGGGTTCCAGGACGCGGGCGCCGAGGTGTTCGACTACGGCAACTCGCTGCGGGCCGAGGCCAGGCTCGGCGGGTACGCGCGGGCGTTCGCCTACCCGGGATTCGTTCCCGCCTATATCCGGCCGCTGTTCTGCGAGGGCAAGGGGCCGTTCCGGTGGGCCGCGCTGTCCGGTTCGTCCGCCGACATCGCGGCGACCGACCGGGCCGTCCTCGACCTCTTCCCCGAGGACGAGGCGCTGGCCCGGTGGATCCGGATGGCCGGGAAACGGGTGCGCTTCCAGGGGCTGCCCGCGCGGATCTGCTGGCTCGGCTACGGCGAACGCGCGGCGGCCGGGTTGCGGTTCAACGAGATGGTCGCGCGCGGCGAGATCACCGCGCCGCTCGCCATCGGCCGCGACCACCTGGACTGCGGCTCGGTCGCCTCGCCCTACCGCGAGACGGAGGCGATGGCCGACGGGTCCGACGCCATAGCCGACTGGCCGCTGCTCAACGCCCTGCTCAACACCGCGTCGGGCGCGTCATGGGTGTCGATCCACGAGGGGGGCGGCGTGGGCATCGGGAAGTCCGTACACGCGGGCCAGGTGTGCGTCGCCGACGGGACGGGCCTCGCCGCCCGCAAACTGGAACGGGTCCTCACCAACGATCCAGGGCTCGGCGTCGCCCGACTCGCCGACGCCGGATACCCGCGAGCCCGCGAGGTGGCCTTGGAACGCGGCGTCACCATCCCGATGAATCCCGACGAAGTCGGGGTCGCGAAGCGGCCGACCTCCGGGCCTATTGAACACGGCCCGGGGGCGGCCGCTCCCGACGAAGTCGGGGTCGCGAAGCGGCCGACCTCCGGGCCTATTGAACACAGCACGGGGGAGGTCTGATGGCCGCGTTCGCCGCGCTGTGGGAGTCGCTGCTGCCGATCGGCCGCGACCCGGTGACGGGCGGCTACCACCGGATCGCGTGGTCGGAACCCGAGCTGCGCTGCCGCGCCTGGTTCACCCACGAGGCCGAACGGCGCGACCTGACCGTCGAGCGCGACGGCAACGGGAACCTGTTCGCGTGGTGGGTGGAGGGGCGCGGCCAGGCCGTCCTCACCGGCAGCCACTTCGACTCGGTGCCCGGCGGCGGCGCCTTCGACGGGCCGCTCGGCATCGTCTCCGCGTTCGCCGCCCTCGACCTGCTGCGCGCCGAGGGCTACCGGCCCGCCCACCCCATCGGGATCGCCGCGTTCGCCGAGGAGGAGGGCTCCCGGTTCGGCATCTCCTGTCTGGGTTCGCGGCTTCTGTCGGGGGAGATCGACCCGGACCGGGCGCGGGTACTGGCCGACGCCGAGGGGGTCACCTTCGCCGAAGCCGTTACGGCCGACCTGGGGCCCGGTGCCCTGGACGCGTTCCGGATCGGGCGTGACGATGCCCTGCTGGGGCGGATCGGATGCTTTGTGGAACTCCACGTAGAGCAGGGGCGTGCCTTGGACGTCCCCGTGGGCGTCGCGGGGGCCATCTGGCCGCACGGGCGGTGGCGGCTCGACTTCGCCGGGCGCGGCGACCACGCCGGATCCACCCGCCTGGAGGACAGGCACGACCCGATGCAGCCGTTCGGGCACGCCGTCATCGCCGCGCGCGAGGCGGCCGAACGGCACGGGGCCCGCGCCACCATCGGCCGGGTCAACACCGTGCCCGGCGGCACGAACGTCATCGCCTCGCACGTCACGGCCTGGCTGGACGCGCGCGGGCCCGGCGACGAGGTGGTCCGGGCGACCGTCGCGGAGATCCGGGAACGGGTGTCCCTCGCGGCGGCCTTCCACGGCGTCGAGTTCGGCCTGACGCCCGAGTCGTACACGCCGCTCGTCGACTTCGACCCCGACTTGCGCAAACGGATGCTCGCCGCGCTCGGCGGCGTGCCCGTCCTGCCGACCGCCGCCGGACACGACGCGGGCATCCTCGCGGCCCGGCTGCCGACCGCGATGCTCTTCGTGCGGAACCCCACCGGCGTCTCGCACGCGCCCGAGGAACACGTCACCGAGGAGGACTGCATGGCCGGGGTCGCCGCCCTCGCCGCCGTCCTGCGCGACCTGGCGGGTGCCTGATGCGCTGGCACGCCGAACTCGCCTGGACCGGAGACGGACTCGCCGAGGACGTCCTCATCGAAGCGCACGGAGGCAGGTTCACCACCATCCGGCCCGGCACCCACCGTCCGTCTGACGCGTTTGTGCTTTCGGGCCTCACCCTGCCCGGCTTCGCCAACACCCACTCGCACGCCTTCCACCGGGCCCTGCGCGGCCGCGTCCAGCAGGGCGAGGGCACCTTCTGGAGCTGGCGCGAACGCATGTACGCCGCCGCCGAACGGCTCACGCCCGAGACGTACTTCGAGGTGGCCCGCGCCGCCTACGGCGAGATGGCGCTCGCCGGGATCACCTGCGTGGGCGAGTTCCACTACGTCCACCACCAGCCGGACGGCACCCCCTACAGCGACCCCAACGCGATGGGAGACGCCCTCGTGGAGGCGGCCATGCAGGCGGGCATCCGTCTGACGCTGCTGGACGCCCTCTACCTGCGCGGCGGCCCCGGCAAGCCGCTACGAGGCGCGCAACGCCGCTTCGGAGACGGCGACGCCGCCATCTGGGCCGCCCGAGTCACCGCCCTACGCACCCGCACCCTCCAGTTGCCGCACGTGAAGGTGGGCGCCGCCGTCCACTCGGTGCGCGCCGTGCCCCGCGACCAGTTGCCCGTCGCCGTCGCGTGGGCCCGCGACCACGAGGCGCCCCTGCACGTCCACCTCTCCGAGCAGCGCGCCGAGAACGACGGCTGCCTGGCCGAACACGGCCTCACCCCCACCCGGGTCCTGGCCGAGGCCGGCGCCCTGGGCCCCCGCACCGTGGCCGTCCACGCCACCCACATCACCGCCGCCGACCTCGACCTCCTGTCGGGCACCGGCACCGGCATCTGCCTCTGCCCGACCACCGAACGCGACCTGGCCGACGGCATAGGCCCGTCCGCCGCCCTCCGCGACGCGGGCTGCGACATCAGCCTGGGCACCGACCAACACGCTCTCATCGACATGTTCGCCGAAGCCCGAGACGTCGAATGGGGCGAACGCCTCAAATCCGGCCACCGAGGCACCTGGACCCCCTACGAACTCCTCACCGCCGCCACCTCCACCGGCCACGAAGCTTTGGGCTGGCCCGACGCCGGCCGCCTGGAACCCGGCGCCAGAGCCGACCTAGTAACCATCTCCCTGGACTCCGTCCGCCTAGCCGGCACCGACCCGTCCACCGCCCCCTCCACCGCCATCTTCGCCGCCTCCCCCTCCGACATCCACCACGTGGTCGTCTCCGGCCGCCACATAGTCCGAGACCACCACCACACCCTCCTCCCCCCCGTCCCCACCCTCCTAACCGAAGCCATCCACAACCTCTGGTCCTAACCCTCCCGCCGCGCTTTCCCGGCCCCGGGACCCAGACACACAAGCCCCGACCCCGTCACGCGACGGGTGGGAACGTCCCCGCCCCCACCCGCCTCCGGCAGCGCCCCTAGGACGCCGCCCTTGCTCCCTGGAAGTTGGCCTCGCTCAGATCGCAGTCCCGGAAGACCACGTCCCTGAGCGTGGCGAAGCGGAACGAGGCGAGGTCCGCGCGGCATCCGGTGAACAGGACGGCGTCCCCAAAATCGACGGACAGATAGACCCCGTCCTCATCGAGGACACGGCCCGGAACGAGCGCGTCCGGAATTCTGGGGGCGACGGGTTCGGCTTGTCGCCCTGTCGAACCGCCATACCGGTGAGCCTACCGTCGTGGCCCGTCGAAGCAGGTCAGAAGGTGTAGGGCTGGTGGGTTACTCCGTTGTCGAAGTTGGAGAGGAGGTAGGTGGGGTCGCCCTTGGTTTGGATGTCGGGGAGGCGGGTGAAGAGTTCTCGGAACATGATCTTGAGTTCCATGCGGGCCAGGTTGGCGCCCAGGCAGAGGTGGGCGCCGGGGCCGCCGAAGCCCACGTGGGGGTTGGGGGAGCGGGTGATGTCGAAAGAGTTCGGGTTGGGGAAGACGTCCGGGTCCCGGTTGGCGGCTTGGTAGAAGAGGACGACCTTGTCGCCGGGGTGGAAGGGGTGGCCACCCAGGGTGTACGGGGACTTCAGGGTGCGGCGGAACTGGATGATGGGGGAGACGTAGCGGACGATCTCCTCGATGGCGGGGCCGATGCGGGAGTCGTAGTCGGCCAGGAGGTACTCGCGCTGGTCGGGGTGTTCGGTGAACAGGCGGATGCCGTGGGAGAGGGCGTTGCGGGTGGTCTCGTTGCCCGCGACCAGGAGGAGGTCGAAGAAGGAGCCCAACTCGCGGATGGTGAGGGCTTCGCCGTCCACGTTGGCGTTGACGAGAGCGGACACCAGGTCGTCCTGGGGGTTGCCTCGGCGCTCGCGGGCCATCTTCGCGACGAGGCGGTGCAGGTCGACGATGGCCTTGAGGTTTCCGGCGAGGAGGCGCAGGGTACGCGGGGAGAAGAGTGAGCCGCGGACCCCCGAGTACTCCGTCATGACGTCGATGCGCTTGAGCACGTAAGGGCGCTGCTCGGGCGGGATGCCCATCATGGCGCAGATGACCTCGATGGGCAGGCGGGCCGCGATCTGCTCGACGAAGTCGCCGGCGCCCTCCCGCTCGACGTCGTCCACGATGCGGGTCGCCGTCGCCTGGACGTCGTCGGCCAGCCCGGCGAGCATCTTCGGGCTGAACGCGCGCGAGACGATCCGGCGCAGCCGCCCGTGCCGCGGGTCGTCCATGTTCACCATCGGACGCCCGAACAGCGCGGCCACCCACGGCGGCGGCTCCGGCGACGTCGCGGCCGGCTCGCTGGAGAACACCTTGGTGTTCCGGCTGGCCTCCACCACGTCCGCGTGCCGGACCAGCGCGTAGAACCCCTTGCCCTCCCGGACGAACGGGATCCGCGGCTCGGCGTAGAACACCGGCGCGCCGAGCTCCCGCAGCCGCGCGAACTCGGCGTGCCGCTCGGCGTGCGGGCGCGCCCAGAACTCCGTGCCGACAAGGTCCGTGCTGGCGTTCATCGGTTGGTCCACCTGATCTCGTAGGGCTTGAGGTCGACGGACTTCCCGTCGACGTCGGCGGTGAGGGGGGACTCGGAGGTGTTGACGATGAGGAGGTCGGTGCCGGACGCGAGGGTGTGCACCCTGGCGTCGGAGACCCTGACGGCGCGCAGCTCGGTGCCGGGCGGGAACAGCCGCACGAAGTTCTGCAGGAGCTGGAGCGGCGGCAGGGCGGCCCCACTGGCGTCCCACAGGCAGCTCGTGCAGTTCGCGTTGCCCTGACCCTGCGGGCTCCAGTACAGCGCGCCCGCCGCGCCGGACTTCGCGAACCTGATCATCGCGTCGGCCTGGACGGCTTGGAGCTTGGGCGCGGGCCAGCCGGAGTCGGCCTGCTCGGTGTACCACTCGGCCCACACGACGGGCAGCTCGGCCTTGCTCCGCAGCCACTCGGTGACGGCCGCGAACTTGGTGTTGTCGCGGATCGGGTCCTCGTGCGCGGTGCGGTCCTCGGGCAGCGACGAGCCGTCCACAACGATGAAGTCGGCGCCCTGCTTGTGCTCGATCCAGTACTGGATCGCGGTGAGCGCGCGCTGGTCGGCGGCGCCCCACGGGCCCTTCAGCTCCTTGGACGCCGCGGAGTGCGCGTCGGCGTAGGAGTTGACGGGGATGTACGGGCCGCCCACCTGGAGGTCGGGGTTCACCTTCTTCAGCGCCGTGTACACCTTGTTGTAGAGCTGGGTGTAGCCCTCGAAGTCCCACCGGTTGGCGTCCTGGTTGAAGAAGCCCTTGAACTCGTTCCAGACGAAGTAGTACTTGACGTCCGGGTAGCGGCGGGCGACCTCGGCGGCCTGGACGGCGAACGCGTCGAAGAACTGCGGCTTGGGGGAGTCCTCGAGGTGGTTCCAGTCGGTGGCTCCCGCCGGGCCGCCCTTCATCCAGTCGGGCGCGCAGCACAGGGTGATCATGGGGACGCCGCCGGTGTCGCGGATGTCACCGACGCGCCTGTCCAGCGACGTCCAGTTGTACTGGCCGGGGGCGGGCTGCGGGTTGTCGGCGCCGAAGCCCATGATGTGCTGGACCTGGAGCATGGGCACCTGGGCGACGGTGGGTTTGGCGGCGGGGGCGGCTTCGAGGCTGGTCTGGGTGTGCGTGAAGCCCCAGTTCGTCCAGTCGCCGGGCGGGCCGGCGCTGATCTGGCCGACGGAGGCGGTGTCGGCGACGGGCCCTGAGCCCTGGTCGCCGCGGGACAGGTAGAGGAAGAGGGAGACGACGAGGGCGCCGGCGAGTGCGGCGCCCAGGGCGATCATCCAGCGGGGTCTCCTGCGGCCGTGGCGGCCGCGCCGGGGCGATGTCGCGGTGCGGAGCTGCGGCGGCGAAGGATGGCCTTGCACGGTGCCTCCAGAGTCGGATTGTGCTTTCCCCGTGTTTGAACGCCGGACCGCCGCCCTGGTTCACCAGGATCTCTCACCGGAATGGCTTACCTGGAAAGTACGGTTCAATTACCCACGGTACCGGGAGTGTTCCCCGATTGCGATCAGCCATACCGGACGGCGCGGACCACGCCGGATCTGGCCGTTTCTCCGGGATTCTCAGGGATTCTCCGTGGTTTCTGGGGTTTATGGGACGGTTCCGGGTTCCTCGCCGTGCCCTTCCTTCTTCCGCTCCGTCTGGTCGGCCAGCAGCGCCCGCAACCCCGGCTCGTCGTCGGACGCGAGCGTCATCGCCAGCCCCGCCTGGAGCTGGGCGTCGGTGAGGTCGCCGGTGCGCGTCGCATACCACCGGCCCGCGTCGCTGCGCCAGACCTGCCACCCCGGATAGGCGGCTTCGATGTGCGCCTTGAGGTCCTCGAAGTCTCCCATCCGGCAGGTCCCTTCCCCGATCAATGTATTCCGTATACAAAAGGTGATACGTGCCCGGAGAACCGTCAACCCGCAGGTAACCGGAACGTTTCCCGCCGGTGAGCCGGGTTGCAGTGGGGAGGTGTCCCACCGTGCCGAGACCGGCATATCTCAAGATCGCCGACGAGCTCCGCCTGGGGATCCGCGCCGGGACCTTTCCGCCGGGCTCCCGGCTGCCCACCCTCGCCCATCTGTCCGAGACGCACGGGGTGTCCCAGATCGTCGTCAGGCAGGCCGTCGCGGTGCTGAGCGCGGAGGGCCTCGTGGAGACGCGGCGGGGCGGCGGCACCGTCGTGCGGGCCCGGCCGACGGTGCGCCGGATCGCGATGGACAGGTACCGGGTGGAGACGGAACCGCAGGTCACGCCCGCCACGTCGTTCACCCACGACCAGGGCATCGGCTGGGCGGACTACCGGCTGGAGCGCCGCTACCGCAGGGTCGCGGCCGACCCGGAACTGGCCGCGCTGTTCGGGCTTCCGGCGGGCACCGCGCTGCTGCGCCGCAGGTTCGTGTTCTTCGCGCGCGGCGAGCCGCAGCAGATCTCGGTGAACTACCTGCCGTGGGAACTCGTCGCCGGAACGCCGGTCGCCGACCCCGCGCGGGAGCCGTGGCCGGGCGGCACGCCCGCGCAGCTGGCCTATCTCGGCCACCCCGCGACCCGGGTCGAGGAGGCGGTCCGCTCGCGCATGCCGTCGCGGGAGGAGGCGGAGACGCTGCGGATGGGCACCGGCGTGCCCGTCATCACCGTGACCCGGCGGATGATCGCGGGCGAGCGGGTTCTTGAGGTGTGCCGGGACATCGTCATCCCGGCCGACCGCGTGGTGTTGGACTACGCCATCGACCTGTGATCAGCCGAGCCGGTCCAGGAGGAAGCGCGGCCCTACGACGTCGGCACCGCGAGCTTGGCAGCGCGCGCGCAGTTCGCGGTCCGCTGTCACCACGACGTAGCGGATGTCCGTATCTGCGGGGCCTACCTCCGCGACGATCGCGTCGTCGCCGGAGCGCGGCGCAGAGACGACCCGCACCCCTTCGATCCCCTCCAGGCTCCGCGCGGCGCCCTCGACCACAAGGACGATTTCGGCGTCGGCCGCCTTTTCGGCGTCAAAGGAGAGGGGGCCGAGTCCGGCGAGGGAGTCGCGGAGCCTGCGGGCCGCGCCGAGGCGGTCCCGCCACCAGCCGTCGGGGCGGGAGCCGATGACGTTGGCGGCGTCGACGATGAGGACGGTGCGCATGCCCGCAGCGTAAGGCCACGGACGCCGACCGTGCGGCGATCACGCCCGGTGACGTGGTTGCGGCACCCGCTGCCGCTTGGTTGGATACCTGCAAACCGGGAGGGACCATGGGCGAAGCACTCAGGCCCGACGATCCACGCGAACTCGGTCGTTTCCCCCTGGTGGAACGGCTGGGCGAGGGCGGGCAGGGCATCGTCTATCTCGGCCGCGATCCCGAGACGTCCGACCTGGTGGCCGTCAAGGTCCTCAAGGCCGCCGACGACGCCGAGGCGCGTGAGCGCCTGGAACGCGAGATGAACGCGGCCATGCAGGTACGGCTCCAGTACTGCATCGCCCGGGTGATCGGATTCGACTTCGAAGGCGCCCGCCCCTACATCGTCACCGAGTACGTCGACGGCCCTTCGCTGTTCGAGCGCGTCGCCGAATCGGGCCCGCTCCGAGGCGGCGACCTGGAACGGCTGCTCATCTTCACCGCGCAGGCCCTCGTCACCATCCACGGCTCGGGCGTCGTGCACCGCGACCTCAAGCCCGCCAACGTCCTGCTCGGCCGGGACGGCCCACGCGTCGTCGACTTCGGCATCGCCCGGCACGTCGACCACCACACGCGCGGGCAGCTCGTAGGCACGCCGTCCTACCTGGCGCCCGAACTGCTGCGCGAGGAACGCGCCTCGCGCGCCTCCGACATCTGGGCGTGGGCCTGCACCATGGTGTTCGCCGCGACCGGCTACCCGCCGTTCGGCCCGTTCGACAACGACGGCGGCGGCGTCGCCGCGATCCTCGGCCGCATCATGCACGCCCAGCCCCGGCTCGGCGCGGGCGTCGAGGAGTTCGAGCCGCTCCTGCGCCGCTGCCTCGACAAGGACCCCACGCGGCGGCCCACCGCCCGGCAGGTACGCGACCAGTTGGAGTCGGCGCTGGAGGCCGACGTGCCGCACGGCGACTCCGCGCCGCTGCCGTTCTCGCCGCTCCCCGTCGGGCCGCCGGGGCCCGGCTTCGCCTGGCGCAACGAGACGGTGGACCGGGGCCTCACACCGCCGCCGCAGCACACCCACCCGTCACACCCGACGTTCCCGCCCACCCCGGTGGGAATCGCCACCCCGCCGCCGTTCGACCGACGTCCCCCCGAGCCGCCGCCGGGATCGCACCGGGTGCGGAACACCGTGGTGGGCGTGCTCGCGGTGGCCGTCGTCGCGGCGGGCGGCTACTTCGGCGTCACCGGCCTCCTGGACGGCGGGGGAGGGAACGGTCCCGGCGGCGGCGCCGCCGTGCCCGCGTCCCTGACGGGCCAGTGGTCGGGGAACCTGATCCTGAAGAAGGACCAGCAGGAGACGTACTACCGGATGACGCTCACGCTGTTCCCCGGCCAGAACACCGGCGACTCCCAGCTCGACAGCGGCAACATCTGCTCCGGCACCGTCACCGTCGTCAACGCGGGCGGCAACAGCGCCGACCTCGACCTCGCGCACGACATCGCCACCTGCCCCGACGGGGCCCTCACCCTCACCACGACGGACGCGGGCGCGCTCGTCGCGTTCACCGGCGCGGGCGGCGTCACCGGGACGGGCGAGCTGACCCGCGCCGACTAGAGGCGGTCACAGACTGTCCGCCGCGGCGCGTAGGGTTCAGTCATGGTGTTCAAAGGACTCGACACGCTCGCGGCACTGGGCCCGGTGAAGGAACTGCGCGACCGCCGCACCGGCCCGCTGGTCCTCGAACTCGATCTGGCCGAGGGGCTCGTCGAGGGCACGCCCCCCGACCCGCTGACGGCGCTGCTGTCGATCCGCCGCACCCACCTGCGGGACGTGCTCGACGGCCTGCGCAAGGCGCGCACGGATCCGCGGGTGAAGGCGCTCGTCGCCAGGATCAACGGGCCCGTCGGGCTCGCCCTGGCGCAGGAGCTGCGCGAGGCCGTCGCGGAGCTGCGCGCGGCGGGCAAGCTGACCGTCGCGTGGACGGAGACGTTCGGCGAGACGGGCGAGGGCACCACCGCCTACTACCTCGCGTCCGCGTTCGAGCGGGTCTGCCTGCTTCCGTCCGGGGACGTCGGGATCACCGGGTTCTCCCTGTCCGAGCCGTTCGTCAAGGACGCGCTGGACAAGGTGGGCGTCACCTTCCAGTTCGGCAAGCGCGCCGAGTACAAGACGGCGCCCAACATGTTCCTGGAGACGGGGTACACGCGGGCGCACGAGGAGGCGTCCGAGCGGCTCGTCGCCTCCGTCGGCGAACAGATCGTCAAGGGCGTCGCCGACGGGCGCGGCCTCGCCGAGGCCGACGTCCGCTCCCTCATCGACCGGGCGCCCCTGCTCGCCTCCGAGGCGCTGGAGGCGGGCCTCGTCGACGAACTGTGCTACCGCGACGAGGTGTACGCGCACGTCAAGGGCGTCGCGGGCAAGGACGCGCGGCTGCAGTACGTCGCCAGGTACGCCCGCTCCGGCCTCACCGAGCGGGTGCCGCGCAAGCCCGCCGACGGGGTGGCGCTCATCCAGGCGCAGGGCATGATCCGGCTCGGCAGGTCCGGCCGGGGCCCGGTGCCGGGCCAGGGCGGCGCCGTCGGCTCCGACACGCTCGCCGCCGCGCTGCGCGCCGCCGTCCGCGACGAGCACACCAAGGCCATCGTGCTGCGGGTCAACAGCCCCGGCGGCTCCTACGTCGCGTCCGACGTGATCTGGCGCGAGGTCCAACTGGCCCGGCGCGCGGGCAAGCACGTGCTCGTCTCGATGGGCAACGTCGCCGCGTCCGGCGGGTACTTCATCGCGATGGGCGCCGACACCATCGTCGCCCAGCCCGGCACGCTCACCGGCTCCATCGGCGTGTACACCGGCAAGCCCGTCGTCAGCGGGCTGCTGGAGCGGCTCGGCGTCGGGTTCGGCAGCACCGCTTTCGGCGCGCACGCCCGCATCCACAGCCCCGTCCGGGACTTCTCCGAGGGCGAGTGGGACCGCATCAACTCCTCACTCGACCGCATCTACGCCGATTTCACCTCCAAGGCGGCGCAGGGCCGTGGCCTGCCGCTGGACCGGATCGACGAGCTGGCGCGCGGCCGCGTCTGGACCGGCGCCGACGCCGCCGAACGCGGCCTCGTCGACGAGCTCGGCGGCCTCGACCACACCCTCGACCTCGCCCGCGTCAAGGCGGGGCTGCCCGCCGACGCGCCCGTCCGGACGTTCCCGCACACGTCGCCGCTCGACAGGTTCCGCCCCCCGGAGTCCAGCGAGGACAGGACGGCGGCCTCCGTCCGGTTCGAGGCGTGGGGCTCCCTGTCCGGGCTCGCCGCCCGGCTCGGCTTCCCCTCGGCGGGCCCGCTGGTCATGCCCGGCTACGGAGACGCCCGCTGGTGATCACGCCGCAGGACTTCACCGCCGCCCTCGCGTCCTTCGCCACGGGCGTCACCGTCGTCACCGTCAAGGAGGGCCGCGACGACATCGGCGCCACCGTCACGTCGTTCGCCTCGGTCTCGCTCGACCCGCCGATGCTGCTGATCGGCGTCGCCGCCGCGTCCTACCTGTGCGAGGTCCTGCACCGCCGCCCCGCCTGGGCCGTCACCGTCCTGGCGGCGGCCCAGCGCGCCCTGGCGGGCCGCTTCGCCGCCGAGGGCCGCCCCTCCGCCCGCCTGCTCCTGACCGGCCACCCCCACCACCGGGGCCGCCGCTCCGAGGCCCTCATCATCGAAGGCGGCCTCACCGCCCTCGAATGCGAGACCCGCCTCCGCATCCCGGCGGGCGACCACGTCCTCTTTGTCGCCGAAATCCTCCACGTCGACTACCTCAACAAAGCCGACCCCCTCATCCGCGCCAACCGCCGCTACCGCTGATCCTCCTCCGGGAGGGTGGGAGTCTGCCCCTCGGACGTCACCCGGACCTCCACCTCCGGCCAGTCCTCGATGTAGTTCACCACGGCAGGGCGCAGCCGCTGCCCTCGCAGTGGCATGAACCCGGCGAAACCGGTGAACCGCCCGACCGCCTCCCCGTCGTGGACGTCGAGGACGAGCAGGCCGAACCGGCGGCCCGCACCGGTGTAGGGGGCGACGATCCGGCCCCCGTCCCTCGTCTGCCGCACCCACGGGTAGGGGATCGTGTGGGCGGCCGCCGTCGCGACGACCCGGTCGAACGGCGCGTGCTCCTCGGCGCCCTGCTCGCCGTCACCGGTCAGCACGACGACTTCCGGGAACCCCGCGTCGTGCAGCGCCTTGCGCGCGCGCTCGGCGATGGTGCCGTCGATCTCGACCGTCACGACCTCGGCGCCGTACGCCGCCAGGCACGCGGCGTTGTACCCGGTCCCCGTCCCGATCTCCAGCACCCGCATCCCGGGGGCCAGCTCCAGCTCCGCGATCATCCGCGCCATCATCGCGGGCTCGCTTGAGGAGGACATGGGTATGAAGCCTTTCCCCGGTGGATACGTCGCCCCGGGAAGGAGCCGTTCCTTCTCGTCGGTCGCGGTGATCACGGCCAGGTCCGCCGCGACGTGCCGCTCCCACTCCTCCGGCTGCTCCGCCCGACGCAGCGGCACCAGCCATCCGTCGTCCCAGACGTAGATGGTTTCCGGCACGAACAGCCGCCGGTCCACCGGCAGCTCCGTCTCCCCGTAGGTGAAGCTCACGGCTGCTCCCCACTCCCCCCGCAAGTCCCGCACGTCATCTCGGCGTAGGCGACGTCCGGGCCGCTCCCGTCGCCCGTAGTCGGGATCGTCCCCTTTCCTCCGCATGCCGCGCACTGGTTCTTCTTCTCGTGCTTCCCCATCCTTGGGCGCCCTTTCCCGCATGCCCCGGCGGCGTTCTCCGTCGGATCCGACGCCATCACCGTAGTTGCGGTGGATCAGTCGAGACAGAGATTCTCGGAAATGGGCAACTATCTGTCCCCTTGTGGTGACACGAAGGGGTCAGTGGGCTCGGTGACCTGCGGTCCAGACGGCGGCGGTCAGCGGGGTGCCGGGCCGGGCCAGCCGCTGTCCCTCGGCGGTGACGCGCACTTCGAGGCCCGGCCAGTCCTCGATGTTGTTCTGTACGGCCGGGTGCAGTCGCTGCCCACGCAGCGGCATGAAGGCCGCGTCGCCCACGACCTGCCCGGCCGCCTCCCCGTCCCGGACGTCGAGCGCGAGCAGGCCGTACTGGCAGCCGTCCCCGGTGTAGGGGACGATGATCCGTCCCCCGTCCTTCGTCTGCCGCACCCACGGGTACGGGACGGTGTGGGCCGCCGCCGTCGCGATGACCCGGTCGAACGGCGCGTGCTCGGCAGCCCCCAGCTCGCCGTCCCCGGTGAGCACGACGACGTCCGGGAACCCCGCGTCACGCAGCGCACACCGGGCCCGTTCGGCGATCCCGCCGTCGATCTCCACCGACACCACCTCGGCCCCATAGGCCGCCAGGCACGCCGCGTTGTATCCCGTCCCCGTCCCGATCTCCAACACCCGCATCCCGGGCTCCAGCTCCAGCGCCTCGATCATTTGCGCCATGATCGAGGGCGCGCTTGACGAGGACAGTGGGACATACCCCATTCCGGGCGGGTATGTCAGGTGGGGATGCAGCGGCTCGTCTCCATCGGTTGCCGTGGTCACGGCCTGGTCCGCTGTGACGAGCCGGTCCCATGCCTCCGGCTGCTCGTCCCGCCGCAACGGTTCGAGCCACCGCTCTCCCGAGACATAGATCGTGTCCGGCACGAACAACCGCCGGTCTACCGGCAGTTCCGTCTCCCCATAAGCGAAAGTCACTGCTGCTCTCCCGTCCCGTTGCAATCCGCACATGTCCGCTCGCTGTAGCTCGTGTCCCCGCTACGCCCGTCGTTCGGATACTTCACCTTCCCAGTGCCTCCGCACGGCCCGCATTGGTCCTTCTTCCCGTGCTTCCCCATCCCGGACGTCCTTTCCCGCTGCCCCGGCGGCGTTCTCCGTCGGATCCGACGCCATCACCGTAGTTGCGGTGGATCAGTCGAGACAGAGATTCTCGGAAATGGGCAACTATCTGTCCCCTTGTGGTGACACGAAGGGGTCAGTGGGCTCGGTGACCTGCGGTCCAGACGGCGGCGGTCAGCGGGGTGCCGGGCCGGTAGGCGAGGTGGAGGTGCGAGGGCGCGTTGAGGATCTGGAGGTCGGCGCGGGCGCCGGGCACCAGGCGGCCCACGTCGGAGCGGCGCAGGGCCCGGGCGCCGCCGAGCGTCGCCGCCTGGACGGCCTCCAGGGGCGTCATGGCCATCTCGCGGACGGCCAGCGCGATGCAGAAGGCCATCGAGGTGGTGTAGCAGGAGCCGGGGTTGCAGTCGGTGGCGAGCGCGACGGTGGCGCCCGCGTCCAGGAGGGTACGGGCGTCCGGGTAGGGCTGGCGGGTGGAGAACTCGACGGCGGGCAGCAGCGTCGCCACCGTGCGGGACGAGGCGAGGGCGTCCACGTCCGTGGCGGTGAGGAACGTGCAGTGGTCGGCCGACCCGGCGTCGCATTCCACCGCGATCTGGACGCCTGGCCCCGGCCCAAGCTGTCCCGCATGGACCCGTGGCCGCAGCCCGGCCGCCACCCCGGCCCGGAGGATCTCCCGCGTCTGGTCGCCGTCGAAGGCGCCGCGCTCGCAGAACACGTCGATCCACTCGGCGTAGGGCGCGCACGCCTCCAGCATCTCCCCGCAGACGAGCGACACGTACGCGTCGGTGCTCATCCCCTCGGGCACCACGTGCGCGCCGAGGAACGTCACCTCGTCGGCCATCTCCCCGGCGATCCGCAAGGACCGCACCTCGTCCCGAACCGTCAGCCCATATCCCGACTTGCACTCGACGGTCGTTGTGCCCTGCCGCGCCATCTCGGCCACCAGCCGCGCCACGTTCGCGCGCAACTCGTCGTCGGTGGCCTCCCGGGTGGCCTCGACCGTCGTCCGGATGCCCCCGGCCGCGTACCGCCGCCCGGCCATCCGCGCCGCGAACTCCTCGGCCCTGTCCCCGGCGAACACCAGGTGGCTGTGCGAGTCGACGAACCCGGGCAGCGCCGCCCGGCCCCCGGCGTCGAAGCGCTCGTCCGCGGCGGGCGCGCGCCGGGAGTCGCCGACCCACGCGATGCGGCCGCCGTCCATGACGACGGCCGCGTCGCGCAGGATCTGCGCCTCCCCGTGCCCGCCCGCGTTGGTGAGGAGCTCCCCGATGCCGGTGATGACCGTGCTCACCGTCCAAGGTTCCCACCCCGGAGGCCGCGCCGCGGCGCGGGGTCAGGCGGCCAGCAGCGCGTCGAGCTTGGTGAACGAGCTCTCCCAGCCGGCTTCGGCGTCCTTGAGGATCTCCTCGTTGTGCGGGCCCTGGACGATCGTGAGACGGGTCCTGCCTTCGCCCGCGTCGGCGAACTCCAGCCGGGTCTCGAAGCGGGTGATGCCCTCGAATCCGGGCAGCCCCTCGACGTCCTCGAAGCCGACGATCAGCTCGTTCTCGACGACCTCGCTGTAGCTGGCGCTGACGGGCGCGACGAACGACGGGTCGTCGTCCTTGACCATGGTGAACCGCTCGTGGCCGCCGACCCGGACGTCGAGTTCGACGGACTCGCGCGGCACGGAGAACCCGACCGGGCCGAACCACTGGACGAGCTGGTCGGGGTCGGTGAAGGCGCGGTAGACGAGCTCGCGGGGGGCGTCGAACTCGCGGGTGATCTTGAGCTGGGTCATGACTGGTCCCTCTTCTCGGGTGTGGTCTGCTCTGCGGGTGTGCCGCCCTGCTCGGCCTGGATGCGGCGGAGGTGGGCGTCGAGACGGTCGAGGTTGACGTCCCAGAAGCGGCGGTAGCGCTCCATCCAGCCCTGCACCTCGCGCAGGGGTTCGGGGTTGAGGCTGCTCGTCCGCCACTGGGCGTTCCTGCTGCGGGTGATGAGGCCCGCCTGTTCCAGCACTTTCAGGTGCCGGGAGATCGCGGGAAGGCTGATCGCGAAGGGCTCGGCGAGTTCCGAGACGGTGGCGTCGCCTTCGGCGAGGCGGGCGAGGATGGCCCGCCGGGTCGGGTCGGCGAGGGCGGCGAAGATCGTGCTGAGCCTGTCGGTGGCCACCGCGCCTCCCCTCGTTGTCGTCGGTATTTAGCCGATCGGTTAATTAACCGATGCGTTAAACATAGGGCGCGGGTCCGCCCCGCGTCAACCCCGGAACGCCAGGAAGGCGTCCTCGACGGTGCGAGGACGCCTTCCTGGCGGAGGCGAGGCCCGGACGGGCCGTCCCGGAAGCTAGCTCTTCTTCTTCTTGACGGGCTTGAGGTTCATCACCAGCGTCTCGGTGAAGGTGTCCCACTTGCGGACGTCCTTGACGACGAGCTTCTTGCCCGGCACACAGGTGAACGTCGCCTTCTTCACCACCGGGGTGTCGAAGTGGCCGATCTTGGCGTGGTCGGCGACCTTCCAGGTGCCCCACGACGCCCGCTCCGGCTTGATGTTCATGCCCGTGCCGGTGGCCGGGCCGCGCGCCTGCTTGTTGCGGCTGGTGATGACGCCCTTCCTGTCACCGGTGATCTTCGCCGGAAGGTACAGGACGCCCTTCAACTGCTCCCAGCCCTCGACCCGCTTGCCGTCGACGTTCACGCCCGCGAACGTCTCCCGCTTGGAGCCGGTGAAGTTGTACACCAGGCCCTTCTTCGGGTCGAGCTTCAGCTTGATCCCGGCCATGCCCTTGTACGTGACGTTCTGCGTATAACCCGTCTGCGCCGACTTACCGGTGATCTTCGCGGTGAGGCCGGTGGTCACCCACTGGCCGGTGTAGCACTTCTTCTTCGGCTTGGGCGCGGCCTGGGCGGGCGTCGCGGCGAGCGCGAGCACCCCGCTCGCGGCCAGCGAGACGGCGAGCGCCGTCCGCGTTGTCTTCCCGAATGCTTGTCCCCTACGCAACGATGCTCCCATTCGTCACGGCGGGTCTCTCCCGCCTCAGCCGTTGGAGTATCGCAGCGCCGCGCCGGGTTCGCCTCACTCGTCAAAAATCCAGTCCTCGTCCTCCTGCTTCGCGGCCCGCGCCACCTCGTGCTCGGGCACCGGCCGCCGCCGCCACCCGACGAGCAGCAGCAGGACGCACACCGCCGCGACGACGGCGAGGCCGCCGCCCGGCGACCAGACCCGCACGACGATCATCGTCTGCGCGACGAGGATGAGCAGGCTCAGCGAGCCGGCGACCCCCGCCGTCGCCCGGCCGAGCGGGTCGAGGCCGCGCAGCACCCAGGCGAAG
This sequence comes from Actinocorallia sp. API 0066, assembly GCF_020991275.1. Taxonomy (GTDB): domain Bacteria; phylum Actinomycetota; class Actinomycetes; order Streptosporangiales; family Streptosporangiaceae; genus Actinocorallia. The sequence continues at coordinate 742,767 of NZ_JAJLQY010000001.1, forward strand.
CAGGCGGCGGGGACCGCGATCATCACGAGTATCAGCAGTGCCGTCACACGCCACGTCCGATCCGGTCGAGGTTCTTCATGATGAAGGCGGCGGGCACCCCCACGGTGACGGCGAGGGCGAGCAGCGCGCGCGGGTCCAGCGGCCGGGCCACCATGGTCCGCCAGATCCACTTGAGCGCGGTGCCGCGGTGCGCGCTGACGGCCTCGGCGAACGCCACCTTCCCGGCCCAGTGCGCGTACCCGCCGCACGGGAACTCGTACTTGGCGAGCATCCACTGCGCCGCCTGGGAGATGAGCGGCGCGTTGTCCAGGACGGAGAAGTAGGAGCCCTCGTGCCAGCGCAGCCCGAGCCCGACGAACGGGATCTGCCGGATCGGGGCGCGTCCGGCGGCGCGGAGCACGAACTCGTAGTCCTCGCCGTAGCTGCCGGGGATCTCCTCGTCGAACAGCAGCCCGGACGAGCGGCGCAGCAGCAGCGCCGACGGGTGCAGGTTCGGGTTGTGCCCGGTCAGCAGGTCCTCGTGGGTGACGCGGGGCCGGGGGATGAACCGCTCGGTGTCCTCGATGCTGCGGCCGAACAGCCGCAGCCCGCAGCACACCACCTCGGTGTGCGGTTCCCGGCCGAGCACGTCGACCTGGGCGGAGATCTTGCCGGGCAGGAACAGGTCGGTGTCGTCGCAGAACCCGACGTACTCGGTGCCCGCCGCGAGCAGCCCGGAGTTCCGGGCCCCGGCCGCACCGGGCGTCCTGGTGTTGACGAGCACCTCGACGGGCCGCAGCGGATCGTCAGACGCCAGGGAGAGGTCCGGCTCCCCCCTGTCGTACACAACGATGGCTTTGACGACCCCGGGGTAGACCTGCTCCTTCACCGAAGCGAGCGTCTCCCTGAGCAGTTCCGGCCGATTCAACGTGGGAATGACAACGCCGACCGAGGGGTGCGTCATCACAGCCTCCGAGGGGGCGGTGGTCATGGGGATCCTTTGAGGGTGAGGAAGCGCTCTACGACGATGGCGACGAAGCCTACGAAGAGGGGGAAGGCGACGACGGTGTAGGGGCGCAGGCGGGTCCACTGGTCGGGGGAGAGGCGGATGCGGCGGAGTTCTCGGGCGGTGAGGACGCCGATCAGCACCGGAAGGTAGATGAGGCCGGCCGGTGTCCAGTTGCTGACGCCGATGATGAGGCCGGTCGGGGTCGGGCGTTTGGCGGGTTCGCCGCGCTGCTCGACGAGCTTGTAGACCGAGGCGTCGGGCCCGGAGTACACCTCGGTGAACTGGCCGGACTCCTTGATCTCCCGGACCAGCCTGCTGTTCCAGTCGGCCGCGAGCCCGAAGTTGAGCACCTGGTAGGTGTCGTTGGTGCGGGAGCTGAACAGGTAGCTGCCGGGGTTCTCCTGCATCTTGGCGACGATCTCGTCGACGCTCGGCCTGCGGCTCGCGGCCTCGGCGGGCGTCGGCGCGACCGGCGGCGTCGCCATGAGTTTTGTCCGGTACGGCTCCTGCGCGAACTCGACGCGCACGTAGGAGAACCGCTCGAAGGACCGGTACCCCCAGGGCCCCTGTGGGGTGGCGCTGGCGGCGTCGCCGTTGGTGACGACCTCGCCCGACACCCAGACCATCGGGACCGGTTTGTCCCCGGCGTCCTCCAGCATCGCGTCGATCGCGCGCAGCTCGCTCGGCCGGACCTGCTCGAACGCCTCGTTGCCGTACCGGACCACCATGAACCCGCCCATGAGGAGCAGCGCGAACGTGCTGGCCATGACCGTCGGGCCCCAGCGCCGCACCCGCTGGCGGCGCGGCCCGGCCCGGACGACGGGCACCGGCTTCGGGTCGGGGTAGAAGGCGTACGCGGCGAGGAACACCGCGCCGGGCAGCATGAACATGTAGGTGCGCAGCGCGATCTCGCCGCCGTAGGACTGGAGGCCGAACGAGCTGATCGGGACGATGAGGAGGATCAGCGCGACCCTGTCGTCGATGCCGCGGATCCGGCGGCGCAGCAGCCCCACCACGGTGAGCGCCATGATGACGAGCACGATGACGATCCGGAGCCGCTGGATCTTGCCGAGGTCGGGGTCGCCGAACCCGATGCGTCCCGACGTGCTCTCCAGGATCGTCGCGATCGGGTTGCCGCCGCCCGCGAACAGGGTGCTTCCGGGGTCGGCCCGCCAGTACCCGTAGGCCATGAACGAGATCCACGCGAGGTAGATGACGCCGCCGATGACGGGCAGGCCGCGCAGCGTGCACCGGCCGACGATGGTGAGCGCCGCGCAGGAGGCGATGAGCAGGTAGGGGGTGAGCTGGTGGGCGGCGGTGCCGACGACGAGCAGCACCACGAGCAGGATGACGAGGGACCGTTTCTCCCACAGCCCGACGTCCCGGACGGGTTCCTCGCCGGGCGTCTTCGGCCCGAACAGGAACGTATAGACACGTCCGGGTTCGTCGCCCTTGCCGCGCTTGCCGCCGAGCCGCGTCCGCAGCACCGACGGACGGAACCACGTAAGCAGGATCGCGAGGAACAACAGATAGATGAGGTACCCGAACGCCTGTGGGGCGACGTAGTCCTGGCCGACCCAGTTCGCGACGGGGAACAGCCAGACCGCGAACCACTTGGCCCGCCAGTTGGCCTTCATCACCCGGACGATCATCGCGAGCGGCAGCAGGTACAGCAGCTGGATGAAGACCGGAGCCCACTTGAACACCGAGTTCAGGTCGTGCACCCCGACCGATTCGGCCAGGAATCCCACGAACGCGAAGAACGCGGGCCAGGAGAACCTGGCGTCCATGTCAGTTCCGACACTGCCGGTACGGGTGATGTACTCGATGAAGCCGGAGTGCTGCCAGACGGTCGGGAACCGCGCGATCGGTTCCATCACCTGGGCGAGCGTGTGCAGCGCCACCACGGTGACGACGATCTGCGCGCCGAGCAGCCACGGGGTGGGGCGGCGCAGCGCGAGGGTCGCGACGAACGTCAGCGTGAGCACGGCCGCGCCGAGCAGCGTCGGCAGCGGCAGCACGCTGATGAGGCCGAGGCCGGTGGCCTCGCGCGGGGTGACGCCGCGCAGCGGCACCCAGAAGAGCACGGCGCCGAGCCCGACGCCGAGGGCCAGCACCACGGCGGGGAGCTTGGCCAGGGGGTCGGCGGGCAGGACTTCGGGCTCGGTCGCCGAGCGGGTCGTCACGCTCACTTGCCACCTTCCGAGGCGGGCGGGACGGGCGGGGCGGCGGGCGTCTCGGGCGAGAGCGCCTGCGCGGGCGGCGCGGGCGGCGGGTCCTGCGCGCGTGCCGCCTTGCGCAGTCGCGGCAGCACCGCGAGCGCCACCGCGCTCTGCACGAGCAGCACCGACCAGCCGACGGCGGCGAGGTGGTCGTCGTGCACGAACATGCCGACGCCGATGACAACGCCGGCGAACCGGACGAGCTGGATGAGCGCGACGAGCCGGGTGCGCGACCTGACCCGCAGCACCCCGACGTACAGCTCGATGAGCGCCTTGGGCAGGGTGGAGAGCGCGAGCAGGACGAGCACGAACCCGGCCTCGGTCTTGAACTCGGCGCCGAACAGGAACGGCAGGCCGAGCACCCACGGCCCGGCGAACGCGACGACCAGCGAGACGGGCACGAGCAGCATGAGCGTGCGGCGCAGCGCGTCACGGCAGGTCGAGGCGAGGTTGTCGGTGGCGTGTGAGCCCTCGACGGTGAGGGACATCGCCATGTTGAGGGCGAGCAGGTCGAGCATCAGCCCGAAGATCCACGCCATCGCGAAGAACCCGTTGGCGGCCTCGCTGACCTTCGCCGCGACGAGCAGCGGGATGAAGTTGATGGCCGAGTGTGAGGCGACCGTGCCGATGAAGTCGCCCTGCAGGTAGCGGCCGATCTCGCGCGGCGTCGGGGTGTGGCGCTTGTCCTTGGTGAGTTCCTCGTGTTCGGGCAGCAGCCGCCGGAACACGAACCAGTCCATCGGCAGCACCAGGAAGATCACGGGGATCATCGTGGCGAGCAGGATGCCGTCGTTCGGCGCGAACGTCCAGGCGAGCCCGGCGAGCATGACGAACTTCACCAGCCCGTACAGGGTGTTCTTCACCGGCACCCATCCGGCGTGCCGGAGCCCGGTCAGGGCGGCGTCCTGCTGGGTGAAGATGTTCCACGCCGCGATGAAGATGATGAACGGGATGGCGTGCGACGGGTCGGCGAGCTGGTCGTAGTTGGGGCTGTCCCACCAGGCGAGGGACAGCACGAACCCGATGCCGAGCAGCACCGCGAGCACCGAGCCGAACAGGTAGGTGGCGAGGATGAGCCGTCCGCTGGAGCGCCCGGCCTGCGGGATGAACCGCATCAGCACGTAGCTGAGCGTCGTCATGCCGCCGATGCACATGACGGCCTGGATGACGGCGGCGTTCCTGCCGAAGTCGTCCTGGCTGTGGAAGTGCCGGGCCGCGATCCAGAAGCCGAGGCCGAGCACGCCGGTGAGGCCGCCGTTCAGCATGAGCGCGTAGGCGTTGCGGAACAGCGGGTTGCCGAGCTCGCCGCGCAGCCACGCCAGGCGCTTGGGCGCTGTCGGCGCCGCCGCGGGCGCCTCGCCCGGGGCGGGGCCGGGCGGGGCCTTGCGGTCAGCCATGGTGCGTCGTCTTCCGGTAGAGGTACCTGGACCGGCGTACGAGCGCGTACCCCTTGGTCAGTGCCTTCTCCCGGAAGAACCCATGCGTCCCTTCGGCGATCCTCCCGAATGTGTCAAGGGAGGTGCCGCGCGCCACCGTCAGCCTGGGGATCGTGTAGCCCGAACGCTCCCGGGCGACGTCGTTGGCGACGACGTAGGCGCTGGAGTACCCCGCGCGCGCGACGGCCCTGCGGACGCGCGCGCTGGAGTAGCCGTAGGGGTAGGCCATCGTGGTGACGGGCCGCTGCAACCTGTCCTCCAGGAGGAGGCGGCTGCGGGTGAGCTCGTCGTGCAGCGCCCCGTCCGGGAGCTGGTCGAGCTGCGGGTGGCTGTGGCTGTGCGCGCCGACCTCGACGCCGTGCTCGACGATCTCCTTGACGTGCGCCCAGGTGAGCATCGCGTCGAGCGGGCGGCCCGCGGCGTCCGGCCCGGCGTCGTCGAGCCAGCCGGTGGTGACGAACACCGTCGCCGGGTAGCCGAAGGACTCCAGCACGGGCAGTGCCTCGGTGTGGAAGTCGGCGTAGCCGTCGTCGAAGGTGATGCAGATCGGCTTGGCGGCGCCCGCGTAGGGGCCGCTGCCGGGTGCGGCCCGCAGCCCGGCCAGCGCCGACAGCGGCACCGGCGTGAACCCGCGCTCGCGCAGCAGCCCGAGCTGCGCGGCGAACATGCCGGGATCGACGGACAGGCCCCTGGTCTCCGGCGGCGGGTCCGCCCGCACGGAGTGGTACATGAGGATCGGGACGCCCGGCATCACGCCCCCCTGCGCACCGCGCGGCGGCCCACCAGGTACCCGGTGGCGGTGAAACCGAGGCCGGCGGTGATGGCGGCGGCCCGGCCGAGCCCGCCGACGTCGCCGCGGGCCGCGTCGCCGACCCCGCGCAGCGCCCCCTTCGGCAGGGTCTTGAACGCGTGCGCCCGCTCGTTGGACAGGCCGTCCTGGCTGCCGACGAGTGACGCGACGAGCGCCTTGGACAGGCCCTCGGCGTAGCAGCGCGACCGGTAGTAGGCGAACCGGGTGCGTTCGGCGGGCACCCGGTGCCAGATGACGGCGTCGGGTTCGAAGAGCTGGATCGTGTCGGGCCGGTGCTGGCCGAGCCGGATGCAGAACTCGGTCTCCTCGCAGCCGAGCGGCCGGTCGATGGCGTGGGTGCGGCCGATGTCGCTGGAGAAGCCGCCCGCGACGTCGAACGCCTCACGCAGGAACGAGGCGTTCCCGCCGAGCACGTTGCGCACCGGACCGGGCAGCATGCCCCGGTACGTCCCGCCTACCGTCCATTCGAACTCTTCCGGGAACCACCGCGGCCTTTGCCCCGTTGTCACGGTGAAGGCTTCTGCGGAGTCGGGGTGAAGATGGGGGTCTCCGGTCTGGATCCGCAGAAGCCTTCCCGACTCCATCTCGGCGCGCAGTTCGGCGGAGGACGGCGCGCCGGGCCACAGCGACAGCGTCCGGCCGCCGACCCCGATGACACGCGGGTCGGCGTACGCCGCCGCGAACGCCGCGAGCCAGCCGGGCGCGGCCACCGCGTCGTCGTCGAGGAACGCCACGACGTCGCCGGTGGCCAGCTCCACCCCGGTGTTCTTGCCGCCCGACAGCCCGCGCGGATGCTTGTTCCGCACCACGTTGACGTCGGGCAGCGCGGCCGCGAGCTTGCCGTGCAGCTCGGGGTTGTGGTCGACGGACAGGATGATCTCGTGCGCGGGATGCCGCTGCGCGCGCACCGACGCGACGGCCGCGAGCACGTCCTCCCACCGTTTGTCGGTGAACGCGCAGATGACGACGGAGATGCGCGGCGGCGCGCTGTGCCCGGTGCTCATGCCGACCGTCCCCGGAGTTTGGCGTAGCCCTTCAGTACCCGGTCGGCGAACCGGTAGAACGCCGGATTGTCCAGCGCCCTGTCGCGCAGCCGGTTCAGCGGCACGTGCCGCACCCAGTGCAGCGCCGCGCCCGCCGAGGGACGGGCCACCCGGCCCTCGGCGATGGGGATCTCACGGCTCTTCAGCCACTCCTTGAACTCCTTGCCGCCGCGGCCCATCCAGATCTCGTCGAGGCCGGATCCGGACGCGCCCTCCGCGAGCCGCAGGTGGCCGATCATGCCGGGCGAGTAGCGCGCGAACTCGGTGTCGTAGGCCGGGAACCACCCGGCCATCGACGCGCCGTCGCGCAGCCCGAAGTGCATCGACACCGGCTTGCCCCCGGCGCGCAGCACGCTCAGCACGCCGAAGCCGGTCTCGTGGAAGTGCCGCATCAGCGCGACGATCCAGGGCCTGGCGAACCTGTCGGTGCGCCCGGTGCGCTGGTACTGGAGCGACTTCCAGCGCATCAGGGTCCGCAGGTCCTCCGGGTCGGTGGAGGCGAACGCGTAGCTCACCTCGCCGACCTCGCGGCCCAGCTTGCGTTCCTTGTACCGGATCGTCTTGTGCGTCTTGGGGGCCAGCGCCCTGGCCTCGGCCTCCCACGCGGGGAAGCCGCCGGCCAGGTCGATGATCGGCTCGACCCGCACCACCTGGTGGTACGGCGCGAACATGCGCTGCCCGGCGATGAGGTGGTCGAAGTCCCAGACGCCCAGGCCGCACTGGCGCAGCAGCTCGGCGGCGGGCAGGTCGAGCGCCGGGTCGGCGACGATGCCCTGCAGGTCGGTCAGCCCGAACCCGACCGGATGCCCGACGCCGCCCCGGTGCCGTTCGAACGGGAAGAACGCCGCGACGCCCGCGCCGTCCTCGACGACGGCCACCCGCACGTCGGCACGGAACCGCGCGACGCCCAGGGTGAACTCGGGCGCGAGGAACGGGTTGTGCAGTGCCGGGTCGGCGCCGCGCAGCTCCCGCCACCGGCGCAGCTCCGGTTCCCCCAGTTCGTCGGGCCGGACGATCCGCGTCCTCATTTCGCCCTCGCCGCCGCCAGACTGCCGACCGGGACGGGCTCGAACGAGGTGTTCAGGTGGGAGTTGTCGAGTTTGCCGGCGAACCGGAGCCGGATCATCGTCTTCAGCACCCGCCAACCATCGCGGAAGGTGTTGAGGTTCGACTCGCCGAATCGCCGATGTGACTCATGACTTGCCACCTCCGCTACCTTCAGACCGGCGCGGACGGCGTTCACGCAGATCTCCGTCTCGATCTCGAAGCCGGTCGACTGAAGTTGGAGCTTCTCCACGACGTTCCGGCGCATCGCGACGTACCCGTAGCACAGGTCCGTCCACTTCTGGCCGTAGAGGAGGTTGGCGAAGCGGGTGAGCCAGAGATTGCCCTTGTCACGCAGCCAGGTGAGGTCGTCGGAGCCGCCGCCGCAGTTGTAGCGGGAGCCCTTGACGAACTCGAAGCCGCGGCACAGGAGCGACAGGAAGCTGTCGAACTCGGCCGGGTCCATGGAGCCGTCGGCGTCCAGCATGATGATGACCTCGCTGGTGGCCGCGGCCATTCCGGTGCGCATCGCGGTGCCCTTCCCCGTCGGGGGCTCCACGATGATGACGGCGTCGGGCCGCAGCAGCCGGGTGATCTCCACGGTGCCGTCCGTCGACTCGCCGTCGACGATGACGACCTCGTCCACCGCGGTCAGCCGCGGCAGTAGCCATCGGAGGTTGTCGGCCTCGTTCAGAGTAGGGATCACGGCCGTGACCGTGGGCCACTGGGTACGCCGCCTGGACAGGTCCAGCCGGTTGCGACGGGCGGTCTGCGACAGCATCGCCGGCCCGAGGGAGTGCTGGGTGTTCATGAGGGTCCCCCGTGCGGAGTGGGTATCTGCTCTGTTTGATGTAGGCCACCCTCATGATGTTCAGATGTACGCGGAAGGCCATCCCTTAGGTGACGCTGGCCATACTACGACCAGCATCTCGTCGCGGATAGTCAGGGGTCGGCTACAACGAGTTGGTAGCCTCCGACGTTATGGAAATGGGCGCTTCGCGGTGGTATGGCCGCCGGTGCGTACCCCCCGGGAAGCGGCATTTTCGGGATATTCCCGGTCCCTTCGATACCCGGTTCCCCAAGGCTTTCGCCGACCTTTCTCCGTCACGGGAGGATCTTGGGTGTTCACCCTTATGGCCGGATTGTGCCAGGTATGCGAACTGCGTCCGAGAATGTCGATAAAGGACTTCTCAACCGTCCGGGAGGGCGCGGTAGAGGGGGGCCAGCGCGTCGGGCAGCGGGCGGCGGCGGACGCGGACGTCCGGCGGGTCCAGGAGGGTCAGCAGGAGATCGGGTGGGGCCGGGGGAGCGGCGGGGCGCTCGCGGAGCGCGGCGAGGCCCTCGGGCGGGGTCCAGAAGTCGTCCGCGCGCAGCGGCGGGCCCGGCGGCGCCGGGGCGGCGTCGGCGGTGCCCGGGCGGCGGCGCAGCGCGGTGCGCAGCGCGTCCGGGGCCCTGCCGTTCCAGGCGGGGATGAGGAACGGGTCGTCGTCGAACGCCTCGGCCAGCATCGCCAGGGCGGCCAGCGCGTGGTCGCACACCGCGCCCCACTCCGGGCAGTCGCACATGACGTGCAGGTCCTCGGCCGTCTCGGGGAACAGCGGGACGCCGCAGTCGGCGAAGACCCTGGCCACCTCGTCGGGGAGGTCGCCGCCCAGGATGCGCGCCCTGACCACGGGACGGCGCGCCAGCTCCCCCTCGATCTCCTCCCAGCCCTCGATCTCGGGCAGGCCGAGCGTCACCCGGTAGGGCTCCTCACGGGCTCCCTGGACGAGGGCCGTCACCTCGTAGGCGCGCACGTCAAGGCGCTTCACGTGGACGCGCCCCCTGACGCCCCTCGCCAGCGCGGCGGTGCCCAGGAAGCCCGCGAGCGCGGTGAGGAACGCGCGCGACCAGCGGGTGTCCTGCGGCGGCGGGTCGGCGCGCGGCGTCAGCCTGCGGACGCGGATCGGGCCGGACATCAGCGGGCCACCGCGTCGGGGGAGAGCGCGAGCAGGTCGCGCAGCTCGGCGACCGACAGGCCGGTCAGCCACTCCTCGCCGGTGCCGACGACGGCCTCCGCGAGCGCCTTCTTGCGTTCGATCATCTCGTCCACCCGCTCCTCCATCGTCCCGGCGCACACGAACTTGCGGACCTGGACGTCACGCGTCTGCCCGATGCGGAACGCGCGGTCGGTCGCCTGGTCCTCGACCGCCGGGTTCCACCAGCGGTCCAGGTGGATGACGTGGTTGGCGGCCGTCAGCGTCAGCCCGGTGCCCGCCGCCTTCAGCGACAGCAGGAACACCGATGGGCCCGACGGACCCTGGAACTCCCGCACCATCGCGTCGCGCTGCTCCCTGGTGGTGCCGCCGTGCAGCCACAGGACGGGCCGCTCCAGCCGGGCCGCGAGATACGGCTGGAGCATCGTGCCGAACTCCGCGTACTGGGTGAAGACGAGCACCTTCTCCCCGGCCTCCAGGATGCGCCCGCACAGCTCCTCCAGGTGCTCCAGCTTGCCCGACCTGCCCTGGAGGCGGGAGCCGTCCTTCAGCAGCAGCGCCGGATGGTCGCAGACCTGCTTGAGCCTTGCCATCGTGGCCAGGACCAGGCCGCGCCGCTTACGCGCGTCGGCTTCCGCGACGCGTTCCAACATGTCCTCGACCGTCGCGCGGTACAGGGACGCCTGCTCGGGGGTGAGCGGGCAGTACACCTTCATCTCCTGCTTCTCCGGCAGATCCGAGATGATCGACTTGTCGGTCTTGAGGCGGCGCAGGATAAAAGGTCGCGTCGCGCGCTGGAGGGCCGCCGCCGCGTGCTCGTCGCCGTCGCCCTCGATCGGCGCCGCGAACCGCTCGCGGAACGCCTCGCGCGGGCCCAGCACACCGGGATTGGCGAACTCCATCACCGACCACAGCTCGCCCAGGTGGTTCTCCACCGGGGTGCCGGTGAGCGCGATCCTGCGCGGCGCCGGGATCGACCGGATCGCCTTCGCCTGCCGCGTCGCGCTGTTCTTGAGCGCCTGCGCCTCGTCGCACACGATCCGCGCCCACGGGACGGCCGCCAGCCGCTCAGCGTCGCGGGTGGCGGTGCCGTAGGTGGTGAGCACAAGGTCGGCGGCCTTCGCGGCGTGGACGAGCGCGTCGTCACGGTGCCTGGCCTGGCCGTGGTGGACGTGCACGCGCAGCTTCGGCGCGAACCGGGCGGCCTCCCGCTGCCAGGTGCCGACCAGCGACATCGGCACCACCGCGAGCGTCGGCGCGCGCTCGCCCGCCTCGACGGCCCGGACGAGATAGGACAGAACGGTGAGCGTCTTGCCCAGGCCCATGTCGTCGGCCAGCAGCGCGCCCAGGCCCAGGTCCTCCATGAAGGCGAGCCACGACAGGCCGCGCTCCTGGTAGGGCCGCAGCGTCGCGGTGATGCCCTCCGGCGTCGGGACCGGGGTGATCCTGCGGTCGGCCTCGCCGGACAGGAGGTCGCCGAGCGCGCCGTGCGCCTCCACCGCGACGAGCGGGAGCGACCGCTCGCCCGCGTGGATGACGGCCCGGACGGCCTGGCCCGCCGTCATCGTGCCCGAGCCGCCGTGCCTGAGGAACTCCAGTGCCGCGTCGAGCTGGTCCGGATCGAGCTCGACCCAGCGGCCGCGTAGCCGGACCAGGGGTGTCTTGAGCCTGGCGAGTTCGGCCAGTTCGTCCTCGTCCAGGGACTCGTCGCCGACCGCGACCTCCCAGCGGAACTCCACGAGGTCGTCCAGCCCGAACCCGGACTTCCCGGCGGCGCCCTGCTGGCCGCCGTCGGCGGGATCGGCCGTGCGCAGCTTCAGGCCGAGCCTCTCGCGCCCCGCCCACGTCGGCAGCAGCACCCCGAACCCGGCGGCGCCGAGCAGCGGCGCGGTCCTGCGCAGGAACCGGAACGCCCCCGCCACGTCGAGTTCGAGCTCCGAGGGCACCGCCGAGTCCAACGCCCGCGCCAGCTCGGGAAACACCCGCAACGCCCGCCCGAGCCCCGCCATGAGGACCTCCTCGGCCCCCTCGACAAACGCGTCACCCTCCCAGACCCGCCCGGCGGGCACCAGAAGGCTCAGATCCCGAGTCCCCTGCACCAGGAACTCCACCCGCCACACCTCCCCGACGGCTTCGCCCTGGTCGAGCCCACGCGCATCGGCGCCGCCGTCCTCCGGCCGCGCGGGCGCGGCGTCAGCGAGTTCCGGCCCGGCGATCCGGGCGGGACCGTGCGCGAGGGCGACGGTCGCGGCGGTGGGGAACTCCGGCCCCGGGAGACGGATGGTGTCGTCTGCGGCATGGGGGAGGTGTGCGGGGTTGGTGGGGTTCTCGGTGGCGTGGGGGTCGATGAGGCGGAAGGTGAGGCGGAGGGGGGAGTCGGCGGGACGGGCGGTGCGGAACCAGGCGTCGAGGTCGGCGCGGAGGGGTGCCGGGTCGTCGCCGGGTTCGCGGGCGACGGCGCCGGACGGGCCGGTGAGCGCGGCGAACCAGCGTTCGGCGAGCGGGATCCGCTCGGGGGTCTTGCCGGTGCGCGGCGGAAGGGCCGGGTGCGGGACGCGGGCGCGCACGGCGGTGTCGGCGAGGCCGTCGAGGGCGGCGGTGAGGACGTCGGCGGCGGGCGTCTCCGGCGCGGCGGCCCGGCACGCGGGCGGTATCGCGGCGGCCAGCGCGGCGAACCTGCCCGCGTCCGGCACCGCCCGCCAGTGCGCCACGAGGTCGCCGTCCTCCTCGCGCAGCGCGGGCAGCACCCGCCCCCGCCGCGCCAACTCCACCGCGTCGCCCGCGACGATCGCCAGGAACCGCAGATCACTCCCCGCCACCAACCCCCGCGCGCCCCCGGCGTCCGCCGCGTCGTCGCCCGGGTCCGCGCGGTCGTGGAGCGCGGGCACGGCGGTGAGGACGTTCATCGCCGCGAACGGTTCGAGGACCAGCGCGGGCACCTGCCACACCTGGAGTTCCGGCGCCTCGGCCGCGACGGCGGCGCCCAGCTCGCCGGACGGCAGCGGCCCCCCGTCCGCGCTGGGCAGCAGCATCGGCAGCGTCACCCGCGCCGCCCCGCGTACCGCCGCCTCCAGCACGGTGCCGCCGAACTCGCGCGTGGCGAACGGATGCGCCCCCGCCGCGCCCGCCCGCTCCCCGTCGTGCTCGGCCCAGAGGCACAGCGCCCCGCCGTGCCACACCGCGTGCCCCACCAGCATGCCGCGAAGCTACCAGCGCCCTCTGACATTCCGACCCGGCCGCAAAGGGTGAAGGGCGTGTTCGGTCGGGGTTGTGCGGGTGGCGTTAAGGTGCGTGGTATGTGGCGGAGTGCGATGGTTACCGGGGCTTCCAGTGGTATCGGGGAGAGTTTTGCGGCGGCGCTGGCTCGGGCCGGAGTGGATCTTGTGTTGGTGGCTCGGCGGGGGGAGCTGCTGGAGGAACAGGCCGGGCGGTTGCGGGGGCTCGGGGTGGGGGTCGAGGTGCTGGTGGCGGATCTGACGGAGGACGACGGGCTCAGGAGGGCGTGTGAGCGGGCTCGGGGGGTGGATCTGCTGGTGAACAACGCGGGGTTCGGGGCCTTCGGCGCGTTCGAGGGGGTCGGCGTCGAGGAGCATCGGCGACAGATCGGGCTGAACGTGACGGCGGTGGTCGAGCTCGCGCACGCGGCGCTCGGGGGCATGGCCGAGCGGGGCCGGGGCGGGATCCTCAATGTCGCGTCCGTCGCGGCCTACGTGCCTTCGCCGGGAAGCGCCGTGTACGGGGCGTCGAAGGCGTTCGTCGTGTCGTTCAGCGAGAGCCTGCACGCGGAGGCGAAGGGCGCGGGCGTCCACGTCACGGCGCTCTGCCCCGGTTTCACCCGGACCACGGAGGGCGAGGCGACCGGCCTGATGTGGCTCGCCAGGGAGAAGGTGGCGGCCGCCGGACTGGCCGCGGTGGCGCGGGGTAAGGCCCGATGTGTGCCCGGCGCGCAGTACCGGGCGCTGCTTCCGGTGCTCGCGCTGACGCCCGCCGCGGCCCTGCGCGCCGCCTCCGCCGCGCTCTGGCGGCGGGCCTTCGCGACGCACGCGGGCTGACCGCCTTTCTTGTGAGCTACCCCCAAACGCCACGCGGATCACTTGTAGCCGCCGCTCATATCGGTTCCGTACGCCCAGCCCTAGCATGGGGTACGTCGTCTTCGGACGTGCCGTCAGGCGCCCTCTCCAGGGGCCTGTGCCCGGGGTCCACCCGCCCTGGCCGATCACACGAGATCCGAAAGGTCCAGGTATGCCGGAAGCTATTGACATTCAGGTGCTGCACGAGCTCGAACCGGTCGTGGAGAAAGAGCTGAACCGGCACTTGTCGATGGCCAAGGAGTGGTTCCCGCACGAGTACGTGCCGTGGAGCAAGGGCCGTGACTTCGCCTTTCTCGGCGGCGAGGACTGGGTGCCCGAGGACTCCAAGGTCAGCGACGCCGCCCGGGAGGCCCTGCTCGTCAACCTCCTGACCGAGGACAACCTGCCCGGCTACCACTCGGCGATCTCCCGGATCATGGGCCGGGAGGGCGCCTGGGGCCAGTGGGTGAACCGCTGGACGGCCGAGGAGAACCGGCACGGCATCGTGATCCGCGACTTCCTCACCGTCACCAGGTCGGTCGATCCGGTGCTGCTGGAGCGGGCCCGGATGCAGCACATGGAGATCGGCTACGAGCCCGACCACGGTGACAAGGTCCTGCACGGTGTGGCTTACGTGTCGTTCCAGGAGCTGGCCACCCGCGTCTCGCACCGCAACACCGGCAGGGCGTCGGAGGACCCGCTCTGCGAGCAGATGATGCAGCGGGTCGCGGCCGACGAGAACCTGCACATGATCTTCTACCGGAACGTGCTCGCGGCGTCGTTCGAGGTCGCGCCCAGCGCGGCGATGCGGGCCGTCGCGGACGTCGTCAAGGGCTTCCAGATGCCCGGCTACACGATCGACGGCTTCCTCCGCAAGTCCGTCGCGATCGCCAACGCGGGGATCTACGACCTGCGCCTGCACCACGACGAGGTGCTCATGCCGGTCCTGCGCAAGTGGGGGGTCTTCGACGTCGAGGGCCTGGACGGCGAGGGCGAGAAGGCGCGCGAGGAGCTGTCCGAGTTCATGAACGCCCTGGACGCGGCCGCCACGAAGTTCGAGGAGCGCCGTGAGGCCCGGCGGGCGAGGATCGCGGCCCGCCAGGGCTGACCGCCGACACGGGTTTCCGACCCGGACGAAACCAACGGCCCCGGCATTTCGTCTCATGGGGAGACGGGGTGCCGGGGCCTCGTCCGTCCCGCCCCGGCCGTGACGTTCGGGGGTAGGGTTGGCCGCGATGAGCCAGCAAGGCCGGAGTGATCGGAGGGGTGCCACGTCCGGGGAGACCATCGGCCCGTACCGCCTCGCCGAGGTGCTCGGTGAGGGCGGCATGGGAGTCGTGCGCCGGGGAACCGACCCGGCGGGGCGCGCGGTCGCGGTGAAGCTGCTGCGCGGCGCGTCGGACGAGACGGCGCTGCGGCGGCTGGCCCGCGAGGTGGACACCATGCGCCGGGTGCGCAGCCCGTACGTCGCGCAGATCGTGGACGCCGACGTCACCCACGAGCCGCCCTACATCGTCACCCAGTACGTGCCGGGCAAGACGCTGGAGCAGACCGTCGAGTCGCAGGGGCCGTTGTCGGGGCACGCCCTGAAGCGGCTGGCGTGGGGCCTGGCCGAGGCGCTCGCGGCGATCCACTCCTCCGGGATCGTGCACCGCGACCTGAAGCCGGGCAACGTGATGTTCGCCGGGAACGGCGACCCGATCCTCATCGACTTCGGCATCGCCCAGCCGGTGGACGCGACCCGGCTGACGTCGGCGGGCATGGTCATCGGCACGCCCGGCTACCTGGCCCCCGAACTCCTGAACGGCGAGGACTTCCGCGCGCCCGCCGACGTGCACGCGCTGGCCGGCACGGTGATCTACGCGTCGACGGGTCGGCCGCCGTTCGGCACCGGCACGTTCGAGCAGATCTTCGCGAAGATCATCCAGGGCACGCCGGACCTGGACGGCGTCCCGCCGGCGCTGCTGCCGCTGCTGCGCGGCGCGATGGCGCAGAACCCGGCCGAGCGCCCCACCGCCAAGAACGTCGCGGCCCTGGTCGAGCGCATCGACCTGGAGATGACGATGTTCGACCAGACGATGCTGGACGACAGGGCGGCGCACGGCCAGCCCGCGCCGTCGGACGCGCGGGACGCGCACCAGCGGCCGCGGACGGGCCCGGCGCATCCGGTGGCGCCGCCTCCGGCCGTCCAGGAGATCCCGCGCCAGCCGTCCGGGAGGCTGCCGCAGCCGAGCGACTTCATGGGGCAGCTGCCCCCGGTGGCGCCGCCTCCGGAGCCGTACCCGCAGCAGGACATGTACGAGACGCGGCGGCTGCCCCCGACCGGGGCGAACCCGTACGACCCTTACCCGACATCGGATGACCGGCCTTACGCGCCGCCGCCTCCGCCGGGCGCCATGTACGGGCCGCCTTCGCCGTCGGCGCAGCAGCCCTACCAGACGCCGCCGCCCTGGGCGGGCCCGCAGGGCAACCCCTACGGCGCCGACCAGCCCTACGCGCCTCCGCCGCCGCACCAGCCGCTTCCGTGGGCGGATCCGCGGCCTCAGGCCCCGGAGACGGCCACGGACCGGACGTCGGCGGACAGGCCGCAGGAGCCGAAGCCGTTCGGCCTGTACCAGGTGCTCGGCTTCCTGCTGCTCACCGGCATACTCGCGCTCGCCTGGGCGGTGCCCGCCACCGCGTTCGTCGTCGCGGTGGGCGCGACGGTGCTGCTGCGCGCGGGCGACAAGGCGGCGCAGGGCACCGAGTCGCGCCGGACGAGGCGCGGCGAGCGGGAGTCCGACCTCGCCTCGACGCTGCTGCGCACGCCCCTGCACCTGCCGGGGACGATCATCAGCACGGCCGTCATCGCGCTGACGAACCTGCTCCTCGGCATGGTCGTCGCCGCGGTGCTCGTCGGGGTGGGCCAGGAGGGCAACCGCGCGGTGACGCTCGGCACGATGCTCGCGGTCTTCCTCCAGTTCTGGGGGATGGGCGGCACCGCCTCGCGGCGCCAGCTCGCCCGGATCTGGGGCGGTGTGCTGCCGCGCCGCGAGCCCGCGCTCATCGCCGTCCTGTGCGTCGGCGCCGCCGTGGCGGTGCTCGCGCTCATGGTCTACGACGGGCAGCCCGATCCCGGTGCTTTCGGCGGTTTCGCGGGCTGGCTCGAGGACGCCCGCGCGACGATCAGGGGCTGGGTCGAGCGGATCGGCTAGCGGCCGGGGGCGCGCGTTGGTGTGATCCCGGCCACGTGAGAGAGTGAGATCCCCAGCCAGGGGCCTCCTCGGTGTCGGGCGGTGTGCTACCGACGAGTAACATCTGGGTACGGTCTGACTGACCCCCGGATCCGCAGAGAGTTCGGGCGTTTGGCAGGCTGTAGCCACCACAGGATTCAGTCAGCCCCAGAGATAAGTGCAGGGAGGTCGGCCAGCGGCCATGAACATCGTCGTATGCGTGAAGCAGGTTCCCGACACGGAGAGCCCGCGTAAGTTGAAGTCCGATGACAACACCCTCGACCGCGCTGCGGCGGACGGCGTCATCAACGAGCTCGATGAGTACGCCATTGAGGAGGCCCTGGCCCTCAAGGAGGCGCACGGGGGCGAGGTCACCGTCCTGACCATCGGTCCGGACAAGGCGACCGAGTCGATCCGCAAGGCTCTGGCGATGGGCGCCGACAAGGCCATCCACCTGGTCGACGACGCCTTCGTCGGCTCGGACGCGCTGCAGACGTCCTACGCGCTGCAGCAGCTCGTCACCCGCGCCGGTGCTGACGTGGTGATCCTGGGTTCGGAGTCCACCGACGCCCGTACCGGCGTCCTGCCGGCGATGCTGTCGGAGCGCCTCGGGTGGCCGCAGCTGACCCTCGCCAACAAGGTCGAGATCGCCGGCACCGCGGTGACCATCCAGCGGCAGACCGACACCGGCTTCGACAAGGTCGAGGCGTCCCTGCCCGCGGTCATCTCCGTCGTGGAGAAGATCAACGAGCCGCGTTACCCGAACTTCAAGGGCATCATGGCGGCCAAGAAGAAGCCGGTCGAGTCCCTCTCGATCGCGGACGCCGGCCTGGACGCCGCGCTGGTGGGCGGCGCCAACGCCTACACCACCGTGGTCGACCACGCCGACGCGCCCGCGCGCGCCAAGGGCGAGATCGTCAGCGACGAGGGTGACGGCGGCGTGAAGATCGCCGACTTCCTCGCCAGCAAGAAGTTCGTGTAAGGGGATACAGGGACATGGCAGAGATTCTGGTCCTCGTCGACCACGCCGACGGCGAGGTCAAGAAGGTCACCTTCGAGCTCCTGACCCTCGCCCGCTCGCTGGGTGAGGCTTCCGCGGTCTGGATCGGTCCTGGCTACGAGGCCGCCGCCGACAAGATCGCCGAGTACGGTCCGGCCAAGGTCTACGTGGCCGATGACGCGGAGCTCACCGGCTACGTCGTCGCCCCGAAGGTCGAGACGCTGCAGCAGCTCGCGGCCAACGGCGCCGCCGCCATCCTCGTCCCGGCCACGGCCGAGGGCAAGGAGATCGCGGGCCGTCTGGCCGTCCGCCTGGACTCCGGCGTCCTCACCGACGTCGTGGGTGTGACCGGCGAGCTCGTCGCCGAGCACTCGATCTTCGGTGGCGCGGTCATCGCGCACGCCAAGGTCGCCAAGGGCACCCCGATCATCGCGGTCCGGCCGAACGCGATCGCGCTGGCGGCCGCGCCCGGCAGCCCGGCCGTCGAGCAGGTCTCGGTGGCCCTGTCGGACGCCGCCAAGGCCGCGAAGATCACCGACCGCGTCGTGCAGGAGAAGGGCGAGCGCCCCGACCTGACCGAGGCGTCGGTCGTCGTCTCCGGCGGCCGTGGTGTCGGCGGCGCCGAGAACTTCAAGATTATTGAGGGGCTCGCCGACACGCTCGGCGCGGCCGTCGGCGCCTCCCGCGCCGCGACCGACGCCGGCTGGTACCCGCACCAGTTCCAGGTCGGCCAGACCGGCAAGACGGTCTCGCCGCAGCTGTACATCGCCGCGGGCATCTCCGGCGCCATCCAGCACCGCGCCGGCATGCAGACGTCCAAGACGATCATCGCGATCAACAAGGACCCCGAGGCCCCGATCTTCGAGCTCGTCGACTACGGCGTCGTGGGCGACCTCTTCCAGGTCGTGCCGCAGCTCACCGAGGAGATCACCAAGCGCAAGTAGCATCACGCGCTGCTTCGCACGCCCCCGGTTCCGTACGGAGCCGGGGGCGTGCGCCGTTGTCAGGGGTGGTCCCTTCAGGCGGCCTGGAGTTCGCGGTCGTCGGCCGGGCGGGTGGGCGCGGCGCTGTCGATAGTGTCGCGTAGCGGGAGCTTGCGGGTGGCCGCGACGATCACGGCGGCCAGGACCAGGACGACGGCCAGGCCGGTGCGCACGGAGGTGCCCTCGGCGATGGCGCCGATGACGACCGGGCCGAGCAGCAGGCCGCCGTAGCCCATCGCGCCTACCTGGGTGACCGCGGCGGCGGCCTGGCCGGGGGCGGCGGTGCCCGCGAGCGAGATCGTCGTGGGGACGATCACACAGACCATGAGGCCGGTGAGGAAGAACCCGGCGAGGGCCAGCGGGACGGTCGGGGCCAGCAGGACCGTCAGCATGCCGACGAAGGTGCCGACGCCCGCGCCGGTGATGAGGAGGCGGCTGCCGAAGCGGGTGCGGAAGCGGTCGCCCGCGAGCCTGCCGACGAGCATCGCCGCCTCGAACGCCGGGTAGGCGAGCGCCGCGACGGCCTGGCTCGCGCCCAGGTCGTCGTGCAGGAGCAGGCCGCTCCAGTCGGCGACGGCGCCCTCGGCCATGAACGCCAGGAAGGCGATCGCGCCGATCAGGTAGACGACGCCGGGCAGCCCGCGGCGCGCCCCGGCCGTCACGGCGACGGGCGGGTCGGGCAGGTAGGTGCCGGCGAGCAGCAGGGCCAGCGGCAGCGCGGCCAGCCCGGTGGTGAGCACCGCCGCGCCGAACGACAGGCCGAGCGCGGCGGTGGCCGCGCCGATGAGCCCGCCGGTCATCGCGCCGACGCACCAGCCCGCGTGCATGAAGTTCAGCACCGGCCGCCGCGCCGCCCGCTCGACGACCGAGCCCTGGGCGTTCATGGACACGTCGGTGACGCCGAAGGCCATACCGAACAAGGCGACCGCGACGAGCAGCGTGCCGAAACTCGGCATCAGCCCCAGCAGCGCGAACGAGGCGGCGGTCAGCGGCGTGGAGATCCGCAGCACGGCCCGGCTGCCGGTGCGCGCGATCAGCCCGCGCAGGCCCTGCATGGCGATGATCGCCGCCAGGCCCCAGGTGAGCAGGACGACGCCGATGGTCCCCGCGCTCAGCCCGAACGTGTCCCGCAGCGCGGGCATCCGGACGACCCAGACGCCCGAGAGCAGCCCGGCGAGGGCGAAGGTCGAGAACGTGCCCCAACGGGCGCGGAACAGCATGACGCACACTCCTGGTGAAGACGCGACGCGGGGAGGCCCGCGTGGGGCGCGCCGAAGCCGGCGCGCGGAAGATCGGGTGAAAGGGGCGAAGAGGTGGTGGGGTTCCGGCCCGTGCCGTCAGAGCAGGTCGAGCATGCGTCGTCGCAGCGCGGTGAACTCCTCGGCGGAGTACCCGCCGGGGTCCTGCGCCGCGACCTCCCACAGCCCCTCGGCGGCCAGCCTGACGACGGCAGCCGTCACCGGGTCGTGTTCGTGCTCGACGGCGGTGTCCCTGCGGTGCCAGCGGCGCATCGCCTCGTGTAGCGGGGCGCGCAGTTCCGGCGTGGTGGCGGCCGCGGTGATCGCGGCCCACCGGCGGGTGGTGCGCTCGCCCGACGGGGCGGCGAGGATCGCGAACGTGGCCTCCACGAACCCGCGCGTGTAGGAGCCCTCGTCGGCGTGCTCGGCGATGAGCTCGTCGAACTCGGCGATCACCCGCGCGATGAGCGCGGTGACCAGGGCGTCCTTGGTCGGGAAGTGGTAAAGCAGGCCGCCCTTGCTGACCCCGGCGCGCTCGGCGACGGCGGTCAGCGTCAACGCCTGGCTGCCGTGCTCCTGGAGCACGGATTCGGCGGCGTCGAGCAGGGCTTCACGTTTCATGACGCGTCCACTGTACCGTCCGGACGGTACAGTGGACAAATCCCAACGGTCGGCGGCGGATAGGATGGGGCGAACACGGAGGAAGGAAGCCCGTTGCCGTATCTGGACCACGCGGCGACCGCGCCGATGCTCCCCGAGGCGATCGCCGCGATGACCGAGCAGCTGGGCCGGGTGGGCAATCCCTCGTCGCTGCACGCGGCCGGGCGCCGGGCCCGCAGGGTGGTCGAGGAGTCCCGCGAGATCATCGCCGAGGCGTTCCAGGCCCGCCCCTCCGAGGTGATCTTCACCAGCGGCGGCACCGAAGCCGACAACCTGGCTGTGAAGGGCCTCTACTGGCAGCGGCGCGATCTGGGCGGCCGCCGCGTCGTCACCAGCGCGATCGAGCACCACGCCGTCCTCGACGCGGTGCACTGGCTCGGCGAGCACGAGGGCGCGGAAGTCGTCTACCTACCCGTCGACGCGCTGGGCCGGGTCCGTCCCGCCGACCTGGAGGCCGCGCTCACCGAGGACACCGCGCTCGTCAGCGTCATGTGGGCCAACAACGAGATCGGCACCGTCCAGCCGATCGCCGAGCTGACCGCGCTGGCCCGCGCGCGCGGCGTGCCGTTCCACTCCGACGCCGTCCAGGCGGCGCCGTTCCTGCCCGTCACGCTCGGCGGCCCGGACGCGGTGACGCTCAGCGCGCACAAGCTCGGCGGCCCGCTCGGCGTCGGCGCCCTCCTGCTGGCCAAGGGCGTCGATCCGACCCCGGTGCTGCACGGCGGCGGCCAGGAACGCGACGTCCGCTCCGGCACCCTGGACACCCCGGCCATCGCCGGGTTCGCCGCCGCCGTCCAGGCGACGGCCGCGCGCCGCGAGGAGGCCACACGCCGGGTCTCCGCCCTGCGCGACCTGCTCATCGACCGGATCCGGGCCGAGGTGCCCGACGCCGTCCTCAACGGCGACCCGGCCGACCGCCTTCCGGGGAACGCGCACTTCTCCTTCCCCGGCTGCGAGGGCGACGCGCTGCTCATGCTGCTCGACGCGCGCGGCGTCTCCTGCTCGACGGGCTCGGCCTGCTCGGCGGGCGTCGCCCAGCCCAGCCACGTGCTCCTCGCGATGGGCGTCGATCCCGAGCTGGCGCGCGGCAGCCTGAGGTTCTCGCTCGGCCACGACTCCACCGAGGACGACGTCAAGGCGCTCGCCGAGGTGATCGGCCCCGTCGTGGAGCGGGCCCGCCGCGCGGGCCTCACCTAGGACGTCGTCAGGGCCGGTACGGCTGGACCGTGCGCCAGGCCGGATCCTGCCGCGAGTCCACCTTCGCCTTGCCCTCCGGCCAGGCCGCCGCGAACTGGTCGAGCTCGGCGAGCACGCCGGACTCGGAGTCGGCGTACAGGTGGAACACGCGCAGGCCGTCGCCCGTCTCCCGCAGGAACAGCACGGCGTCCGTGCGCTCCTCCAGCTGCTTCTCCGCGTCCCGTAGGGCCGACGCCGAAGGCTCGACCGGCAGGCGGTCCGGCCCGGAGTGCGCGTAGGGCAGCGTGACGCTCACGTGCAGGTCGTACAGCGGATGGTCCTGCCGGTGCAGCGGGAACCGCACGGTGATCTGGGCGGGATGTCCTCGCGGGGTGCGGCCTTCGCCCTTCAGCCACGCCCCCTGCCTAAAAGGCTCCGCGATCTGCTCCACGACCGAGGCGAGCAGGTGCGGTGGCAGCGCGTCCATGGGCGCCTCGATGGCGATCGTCACGTCGCCGACCCAGCGGGCCACGTCGTCCTCGCCCAGCGCCCAGACCAGGACCGTCCGGGCGACCTGGAGCTGGGTGTGCTCGTCGACGAACAGGAAGTCCGGGTGGTAGGCGGCGATGTCCACCCGCGCGCGCGCCTGGTCGACCCGCATGCCGAGCCTGACGTAGGACAGGTCGAACTCGTGGTCGCCCAGCGCCAGCTTGGAGCCGAGCGCCTCGGCGTCGGCCTGGCGGGCCGCGTGGAACGCCCACTTCTCCCGGCGCGGCCTGCGCTTGCGCCAGCGCTCGGCGATGCCGCGCAGCTCGTCCACGCCCTGGCCGCTGACCGTGAAGGACGGGGCGCCCGGGTCGATCTCCCACACGAGGTCCGGATGGATCCTGTGGACCAGGAGGGTGATCTCCTCATGCAGTTCCGTAGGCAGGGTCTCGCCCGCCGCCGCGATCCGCTCACGCAGGTCGGGCCACCTGTCCCAGAACTCGCCGATCGCCGCGGCGGCGGGGGAGGTGTCGCGTGAACGCTTGAAGATGCCCATATCGCCGCCCATGCTAAGCCCTCCGCGCGGCGCTCCGCCGCCCGCTCGCCCGCGAAACCGGTGGACGCCGCCGATATCCTGAGAAGACCATGACTCTTCGTGTGCTCGCCGCCATGTCCGGCGGCGTCGACTCAGCCGTCGCCGCGGCCAGGGCCGCCGAGGCCGGTTACGACGTGACGGGCGTCCACATGGCGCTGTCGGCCAACCCCCAGTCCTACCGGACGGGCGCGCGCGGCTGCTGCACCGTGGAGGACTCCCGCGACGCCCGCCGCGCCGCCGACGTCATCGGCATCCCCTTCTACGTCTGGGACCTCGCGGAGCGGTTCCACCGCGACGTCGTCGAGGACTTCGTCGCCGAGTACGCGGCGGGGCGCACGCCCAACCCGTGCCTGCGCTGCAACGAGAAGATCAAGTTCGAGGCGCTGCTGGACAAGGCGCTCGCGCTCGGCTTCGACGCCGTCTGCACCGGCCACTACGCGCGCGTCGCGGACGGTGTGCTGGCGCGCGGCGTGGACGAGGGCAAGGACCAGTCCTACGTGCTCGCCGTGTGCACGCGCGAGCAGCTCAGGCACGCGATCTTCCCGCTGGGCGGCTCCACCAAGGCCGAGATCCGGGCCGAGGCCGCGCGGCGCGATCTGCTCGTCGCGGACAAGCCGGACAGCCACGACATCTGCTTCATCGCCGACGGCGACACCCGCGGGTTCCTGGCGTCCCGGCTGGGCGCGTCGAAGGGCCCGATCGTGGACGAGTCCGGCGTCGTCGTGGGCGAGCACGAGGGCGCGTACGGGTTCACCGTGGGCCAGCGCAAGGGCCTGCGGATCGGCACGCCCGCGCCGGACGGCAAGCCCCGGTACGTGCTGGACATCTCGCCCGTCACCAACACGGTGCGGGTAGGGCCACGTGAGGCGCTCGACGTGACGGAGATCACGGCTGATCGGCTGGTCGGTTTTGCCGGTCCGCCGCCCGCGCGCTGCGCCGTCCAACTGCGCGCGCACGGCGAGGTCTACGAGTGCGTCCCGGAGGTCTCCGGCGGCGTGCTGCGGCTGCGGCTGGCCCGTCCGGCCCGGGGCGTCGCGCCCGGCCAGGCCGCGGTGCTCTACGCGGGCGACACCGTGCTCGGCTCCGCCACGATCACCGCCACCGCCCACCCGGCCGCCACCGCCTCCTGACGGCCTCCGCGGCGTCCCGGCGCCCTTTTGGGCGCCGCCGCGCGCGTCTTCGGCTCAGCGCGGCGCTGACGGCCTCCACGCCTCCTCAACGGCCTCAACGAGGCCGCCACGGGTCCCGCGGCGCTTTCCGGCCGGTGGCGGTGTTGGCGGTCTCCCTGCGACCTGACGGCGTCGATGCGGCCGCCACGGGTTCCGCGCGCCTGCGCGCTGTTTCCGGCCTGTGGCGGTGCTTGACGGTCTTCGCGCTTGCTGGTGCGGCGGCCATGGGTTCGGTGGCGCCTACGCGCGGGTCTGGGCTGACGGTCTCCGTTCTGTCTCTTCAAGGGTTCTGCTTCTGTGTGCTCAGGGGTGTCCGCGCGGGCCGGGGCGGCCCCTGCCGACCCGCGCGGCCGGGCGCGTCCCGGAGGGGGGACGCGCGGGGGGAGGGGTCAGGGGGTCGGGGTGGGCTGGGGGAGGGGTGCGGGGTGGGAGATGGGGGTGGGGTGGGGGATCGGGGTGGGGAGGGGGATCGGGAGGGGTGTGGAGATCTGGGCGGGGAGGGGTGAAGGGGTGGGGAGGGGTGAGGGGGCGGGGAGGGTGGAGGGGTGGGTCTCGCGGGACTTCAGGGCGGCGATGACCGTGATGAAGAGGAGGGTGATGCCGTTCGCCGCGATGAGGGCGGGGTCACCGCTCAGCAGGCCGTAGGCGAGCCAGAGGGCGATGCCCGTGCCGAGCAGGGCGAGGTATGTCCAGGAGATGTCGTCGGTGGAACGGGTGCGCCACGAGCGGAGCAGCTGGGGCAGCCAACATCCGGTCGTCAGCGCTCCGGCGAGCAGTCCGAGGCTCGTCATTTCCTGAAACTCCCATCTTCGGCCTTTTGTCCAGGTTGGGACCGTTCCAGAAGGGTAACCCGCGTCACATTCCCGTGTCCGGCGATAGGCAGGATACGGACATGAGAACTCGCGGTTACGGGGCTATTACGGGGGCCGAGGGCGGCCGCGCCGACGGCGACGGCGACGGCGTTGCGCTGGCACCGAGCTCCAGCGCCGCCTCCAACACGGGCATCAACCGCTCCGCCGCGTCGGCGGGCGGGCCCGACCCGTCGCTCTTCTGCACCACGACCCTGACGATGAACTGCGCCGCGACGGCCGCCGCGACGCCCGTCTCCGGGTCGTAGACGCCGTCCTCGCCCACCCCGATGAGCGTCACCCGCTGCTTCTCCACGTAGCCGTAGACCTCCCAGAAGTCCAGGCCCGTGTTCCGGTCGTAGCGGCCCAGATAGGAGACGACGAGGGAGGCCGCGCCCTGCGAGCCCGCTCCTGCGGCGGCGGTGAAGCGCGCGCCGTACGCGCCGTCGTCGGAGCTGGTGAGGCAGGACGACGGCTTGCGGCCCAGCGCCGTCCGGACCAGGTCCTCCGGCAGGTCGGCGCACACGTCCGGCTTCGGGAGGGGCGGGTGGTCGAGCCGTCCCACGGGGTCGTAGCCTCCGCACGCCGTGGCGAACGCCAGGCACGCGGCCATGACGGCGGTCGGCAGGACCTGCCGCGGAGCCGGGCTGAGCCGGGGGGCGCGCATGGCCCGGCAGAATAGAGCACCGACCGGCGCATGCGGAATGGCGGGGAGAATGGGCGGGTGAGTCTTCCCTGGCCCGACGCGAGCGCCACCGGCGTCGGCTCCTATCCGGGCACCGACGCCGCCGAGGTCGCCAAGATCGCCTTCGGTGAGCTGCCGCTCCCGCACCTGCCCGAACTGCCCGACCGGGGCCCCGGCGCCGACATGATCGGCAGGTCCGCGGGCCTGCTCGTCGAGCTGCCCGTGCACCTCCAGCCGTCCGGCTGGCGGTTCGCCGACCGGCCCGGCGTTGATCTGCGGCGCGCCCAGGACCTCATGAAGTGGGATCTGGACCTGCTGGAGGAGCAGGCGCCCGAGGGGCCGGTGAAGATCCAGGTGTGCGGGCCGTGGACGCTGGCCGCGTCCGTCGAGCTGCCGTCCGGCGCGCGCGCCCTGCGTGACGCGGGGGCGGTGCGCGACCTCATCGACTCGTTGGCCGAGGGCGTCAAGAACCACGTGGCCGAGGTGCGCCGCCGTGTCCCGCGCGCCGAGGTGCTGCTCCAGGTGGACGAGCCGGGGCTGCCCGCGGTGCTGGCGGGCCGGGTGCCTACGGCGAGCGGCTTCCGCACGCTCAGGTCGGTCGCCGCGCCCGTCGCGGAAGAGGGGCTGCGCAGGGTGATCGAGGAGTCCGGCGCGTTCCCGATCGTGCACTGCTGCGCCCGCGACGTCCCCTTCGGCGTCCTGCTGGGCGCCGGGGCCAGGGCGCTGTCGTTCGAGATCGCGGCGGTGCCGCCGCGCGACGACGACGTCCTCGGTGAGGCGATCGAGTCCGGGATCGGGTTCCTCTTCGGCGTTGTGCCCGGGGTGGACGCCCGGCTGCCGGAACCGGCGAGGTCCGTCCAGCCCGTCCGGGACCTGTGGCGGCGGCTCGGGTTCCCGCCCGGCGACATCACCCGGCAGGTCGTGGTGACGCCCGCGTGCGGGATGGCCGGGGCTTCGTCCAGGTATGTCAGGCAGGCGCTCGCGCACTGCCGGAAAGCCGCCGTTTCGCTGGCCGACACCCCCGAGTGACCGGCGCGAACTGTCAGACCCAGACGGGAAGATGGGGGGCGCGGGCAGGGACGGCCCGCGGAGTGAGCGGGAGGACCGAGATGAACGCCGAGCAGCAGCCCTTCGAGCGGCACACGGAGCTGGCGCGCGAGCTGCGCGACGCCAACTACCGGTACTACATCCTCGACCAGCCGGTCCTCAGCGACATCGAGTACGACACGCTGATGCGCGAACTCCAGGAGCTCGAGGAGCGGTTTCCGGAGCTCGTCACCCCGGACTCGCCCACCCAGACGGTCGGCACGCCGATCACCACCGACTTCGCGTCGGTTCGCCACCTGGAGAAGATGCAGAGCCTCGACAACGCGATGAACGACGAGGAGCTCGGCGTCTGGGCCGAGCGCCTTGAGGCGTCGCTGGAGGGCGCGCCCGTCGGCGGCTACCTGTGCGAGCTGAAGATCGACGGCCTGGCCATCGCGCTCACCTACGAGAACGGCCGCCTGGTCCGCGGCGTCACCCGCGGCGACGGCGTCACCGGCGAGGACGTGACGAACAACGTCAGGACCATCGCGTCGATCCCCACCGAGCTGACGGGCCCCGACGTGCCCGAGCTGGTGGAGATCCGCGGCGAGGTCCTCATGCCCGTCGAGGTCTTCAGGAAGCTCAACGAGACGCGCGCGGCGGCGGGCGAGGAGCCGTTCCGCAACCCGCGCAACACCGCGGCCGGGGCGCTCCGCCAGAAGGACCCGCGGATCACCGCGCAGCGCCCGCTGACGATGATCGTGCACGGGTTCGGCGCGTGGCAGGGCGGCCCGGCGGTCCCGGAGAGCCAGAGCGCCGTCTACGAGCTGTTCGCCGCCTGGGGCCTGCCGGTGAGCGACAGGTACAAGGTGCTGCCCGACCTCGCGGCGGTCAAGGAGTACATCGCGTACTACGGCGAGCACAGGCACGAGCCCGTCTACGAGATCGACGGCGTTGTCGTGAAGGTCAACGAGCTGTCGTTGCAGCGGCGGCTGGGGTCCACGAGCCGGGCGCCGCGTTGGGCGATCGCGTTCAAGTACCCGCCCGAGGAGGTCCGCACGAAGCTGCTGGACATCAAGGTCGGCGTGGGGCGTACCGGGCGCGTCACCCCGTGGGGGCTGATGGAGCCGGTGTCGGTGGCGGGCTCGACCGTCGAGCGGGCCACCCTGCACAACAGGTTCGAGGTGGCGCGCAAGGGCGTGCTGATCGGCGACACCGTGGTGCTGCGCAAGGCGGGCGACGTCATCCCCGAGATCGTCGGCCCGGTGGTGGAGCTGCGCGACGGCACCGAGCGCGCGTTCGTCATGCCCGAGCACTGCCCCGAGTGCGGCACCGAGCTGGCCCCCGCCAAGGAGGCCGACAAGGACATCCGCTGCCCCAACTCGCGGTCCTGCCCCGGCCAGCTACGCGAGCGGATCTTCTTTATGGGCAAGCGCACCGTGCTGGACATCGAGGCGCTCGGCTACGTCGCCGCCACCGCGCTCACCCAGCCGCTGGAGCCGGTGGACGCGCCCGTGAAGGACGAGGGCGACCTGTTCCACCTGACGGTCGACAAGCTGCTCCCGATCCGCAGCCTCGTCCTCGACCAGGACTCCGGCACCCCGAAGATCGACCCCAAGACCGGGGAAGACAAGGTCGTCACGTTCTTCGCCAACGTCAAGGACGGCAGCCCGAAGAAGGTCGTCGAGACGCTGTTCACCGAGCTGGAGAAGGCCAGGACCAAGCCGCTGTGGCGGTTCCTCGTCGCGCTGTCGATCCGGCACGTCGGCCCCCGCGCGGCCGAGGACCTCGCCCGCGAGATGCGCTCCCTGGACCGGATCTTCGCCGCCACCGAGGAGGAGCTGACGGCCGTCGACGGCATCGGCCCGACCATCGCCCAGTCGATCATCGAGTGGTGGAAGGTCGACTGGCACCGGGAGATCGTCGCCAAGTGGAAGGCGGCGGGCGTTGTGCTGGAGGACACCACCGCGCTGGACGCGCCGCGCCCCCTTGCGGGCCTGACGATCGTCGTCACCGGGTCGCTGGAGGGGTTCAGCCGGGATTCGGCCAAGGAGGCGATCCAGAACCTCGGGGGGAAGGCTGCCGGTTCGGTGTCGAAGAAGACATCTTTTGTCGTGGTGGGCGAGAACGCCGGTTCCAAGCATGACAAGGCGGTTGAGCTGGGCGTTCCCCTCCTGGACGAGGCGGGGTTCCGGGTGCTGCTGAACGAGGGGCCGGATGCGGCCAAAGCCGTAACCCTGAACCAGGAGTAACCGGATTTCCCCGGGGAAGGCCCCTAAGCTAGGCGAAAAACCGGCACAAATGCCGATTTCGCTATCAATCGGTGAGTAACAGAACGTACCCATCCGGTTTCGTAAAGCTGAGCCAAAGCCTTACTCTCCTCATGAGCACCTGTTTGAACCTCAATCCGGTGTGTCCCTGAGGAAGCTGAATGAAGGACCCGAACAACACGCGGGACACGCGGCCCCGCACCGGCTCGCCGCTGTGGAGCTACCTGTCCGCGGTCACCGTCGCCGGCGCGCTCGTGCTCCTGCTCGCGGTGCCGCAGCTCACCCCTCTTGAGCTGTGGACGGTCTTGGGGGAGCCCCGGTTCTGGCTCCTCGCGGGCTTCGTCGTGTTCGGCGAGCTCAAACCGATCATCACGCCAGGGTCCAACGAGAACAACGGCGCGTCCACGTCCACCACCTTCACCTTCGCCGCCCTGCTGTACGCGGGCCTGCCGCTCGCCCTGCTGCTCCAGGGCGCCGCGCTGGTCATCTGCGGCGTGTTCCGGCGCCGCTCCGCGCACCGCACCGCCTTCAACGTCGCCCAGTACGCGCTCGCGCAGGGCGCCGCCGCCGCGGTGCTGTGGGGCTTCGGCATCACCGCCTCGCCCGTGCACACCTGGGTGCCGCACGGCGCCGACCTCGGCGCCGTCATGCTCGCCGGGATGACGTACTTCGCCGTCAACGACGTGCTCGTCGGCGGGGCCGTCGCCCTGCACGAGCGGGTCGGGCTGCTCCGGGTGCTGCGCTGGGACCTCGCCTACCAGGTGCTCGCCCATCTGGCACTCCTGGGGCTGGCGCCGATCATCGTGGTGGTGGTGGACCGCTCCCCGGCGTTCATTCCACTGATCATCCTCCCGTTCACCGCCGTGTACCTCACCGCCGCCGCGTCCGTCCGGCGCGAACACCAGGCGCTGCACGACGGGCTCACCGGCCTGCCCAACCGCAAGCTGCTCTTCCTGCGCGCCGAAGAGGCGCTGCTGGCCCGCCAACTCAGGGAGGCGCGCGGAGACAGGCTCCAGAAGGTCGGGCTGTTCCTCCTCGACCTGGACCGCTTCAAGGAGGTCAACGACACCCTCGGCCACCCCACCGGCGACCGGCTCCTCCAGATCGTCGCGCACCGGCTCACGCACAGCGTCCGGCCCGGCGACCTCGTGGCCCGGCTCGGCGGCGACGAGTTCGCGGTGCTGCTCCCGTCCGTCCGCGACGTGCCCGCCGCCCGCGAGGTCGCCATCCGGCTGCGCGCCGCGCTCAGCGAACCCGTCCGCCTCGACGGCATGAGCTTCGACCTGGAGGGCAGCGTCGGCATCGCGCTCAGCCCCGACCACGCGCCCGACTTCGAACTGCTGCTCCAGCGCGCCGACGTCGCCATGTACGTCGCCAAGGAGAGCCGCACCGGCGTCGAGATCTACTCGCCCGCCAGCGACCGCAACTCCCCGGCCCGGCTCGGCCTGCTCGGCGACCTGCGCCGCGGCATCGACAGACGCGAACTCGAACTGCACTACCAGCCCAAGGTCAGGCTCTCCGACGACGGGCTGCTCGGCATGGAGGGGCTGCTCCGCTGGCGGCATCCCGAACGCGGCCTGCTCGCCCCCGAGGAGTTCCTCCCGCTCGCCGAACAGACCTACCTGATGAAGGCGATCACCCACTACGTCGTCAGGGAGGCGCTCGCCCAGGCGCACACCTGGTGGGCCGACGGGCTCCCCGTGCAGGTCACCGTCAACGTCTCCGGCCGCGACCTCCTCGACGGGCAGCTCGCCGAGACGATCACCGGCGAGCTGATGGCCAGACGGCTGCCCGCCACGGCGTTCGGCCTGGAGATCACCGAGCGCATCCTCATGAACGAGTCCGCCTACGCCTCCGAGACCGTCAAGGCGCTCGCCGAACTCAACATCCCGCTCAGCCTCGACGACTTCGGCACCGGCTACTCCTCGCTCGTCCGGCTCAAGCGGCTGCCCGTCGGCGAGGTCAAGATCGACGCCTCGTTCGTGCGGCGGCTCACCGAGTCCGGCGAGGACGCGGTGATCGTCCAGTCCATCATCGACCTCGTCCGCACCCTCGGGCTCCGCTCCGTCGCCGAGGGCGTCGAGGACGCCGCCACCACCGCCCGCCTCCGCGAGATGGGCTGCGACAGCGGCCAGGGCTGGCACCTGGGCCGTCCCATGGCGCCGGAAGACGCCACCGCCTGGATGCGCCGCCGGGTGCCGCGCTCACCCGCCTCCGTCGCACCGCGCTGAGCGGGCGGCCACAGGCCGGGGCAGGCGCTCCCGACGAAGTCGGGGTTGAGAAAGCGCCTGGCCCCCGGCCCAATCGAACAGGTCATAGGATGGGGGTGAATCCCCGTCGATCACTTCGGAACGGCTTCTTCTATGTCCATCACCCGTGACGAGGTAGCGCACCTCGCCCGGCTCTCCAGGCTCGCTCTCGGCGACGAGGAGCTCGACCACTTCGCCGTCCAGCTCGACGCGATCGTGTCCGCGGTCGCGCGGGTGCAGGAGGTCGCCGCCGAGGACATCCCGCCGACCACGCACGCCCTGCCGCTGGTCAACGTCTTCCGCGCCGACGAGGTGCGCCCGTCCCTGGGCACCGCCGAGGCGCTGTCGGGCGCCCCGGCCGCCGAGGACGAGCGGTTCCGGGTGCCGCGGATCCTGGAGGAGGACTGATGATCTTCAAGACCGCAGCCGAGCTGGGCGCCCTCATCGCGTCCGGCGAGACGACCTCCGTCGAGGTGACGCGGGCCCACCTGGAGCGGATCGAGCAGGTCGAGGGCAGGGTCAACGCCTTCCTGCACGTCGCCGCCGAGCGCGCCCTGGAGCAGGCCGCCGACGTGGACCGCCGCCGCGCCGAGGGCGAGGAGCTGGGCCCGCTCGCCGGGGTGCCGATCGCGCACAAGGACGTGTTCACCACCAAGGACATGCCGACCACGTGCGCGTCCAAGATCCTCGAAGGCTGGGTGCCGCCCTACGACGCGACCGTGACCGAGCGGCTGCGCGCCGCGGGCCTGGTGATCCTCGGCAAGACCAACATGGACGAGTTCGCGATGGGCTCCTCCACCGAGAACAGCGCCTACCAGGTCACCAGCAACCCGTGGGACCTCACCCGCATCCCGGGCGGCTCCTCGGGCGGCTCGTCAGCCGCCGTCGCCGCCTACGAGGCCCCGCTGGCCACCGGGACGGACACGGGCGGCTCGATCCGGCAGCCCGCCGCCGTCACGGGGATCGTCGGGATGAAGCCGACCTATGGCGGATCCTCCCGGTACGGCCTTGTGGCGTTCGCGTCCTCGCTGGACACTCCCGGGCCGTTCGCCCGGAACGTCCTGGACGCGGCGCTGCTGCACGAGGCGTTCTCCGGATACGACCCGCGCGACTCGACATCCGTCGACGAGGCGGTTCCGCCCGTCGTCGCGGCGGCCCGTCAGGGGGACGTCGCGGGGCTGCGGGTCGGCGTCGTCAAGGAGTTCGCGGGCGAGGGCTACCAGTCGGGCGTGCTGAACCGCTTCAACGAGACCGTGGAGCTGCTGGAGTCGCTCGGCGCGAAGGTCGTCGAGGTGTCCTGCCCGGCGTTCACCTACGCGCTCGCCTCCTACTACCTGATCGCCCCGTCCGAGGCGTCCTCGAACCTCGCGCGCTTCGACGCGATGCGTTACGGCCTGCGTGTCGGCGACGACGGCACCCGCTCGGCCGAAGAGGTCATGGCCCTCACCCGCGCGGCCGGGTTCGGCCCCGAGGTGAAGCGCCGCATCATCCTCGGCACCTACGCCCTGTCGTCCGGCTACTACGACGCCTACTACGGCAAGGCACAGCAGGTCCGCACCCTCATCACCCGCGACTTCGAGGCGGCCTTCACCCAGGTGGACGTCCTCATCTCCCCGACGACGCCCACCACCGCCTTCCCCATCGGCGAACGCGCCGACGACCCGATGGCCATGTACCTGGCAGACCTCTGCACCATCCCGTCCAACATGG
Source organism: Actinocorallia sp. API 0066 (assembly GCF_020991275.1). Classification (GTDB taxonomy): domain Bacteria; phylum Actinomycetota; class Actinomycetes; order Streptosporangiales; family Streptosporangiaceae; genus Actinocorallia. The sequence continues at coordinate 775,664 of NZ_JAJLQY010000001.1, forward strand.
CCGGCAACGCCGCCATCTCCGTCCCCTGCGGCCTCGCCGACGAGGACAACCTCCCGGTCGGCCTCCAGATCATGGCCCCGGCCCTAGCGGACGACCGCTGCTACCGGGTCGCCGCCGCCGTCGAAACCGCCCTCGAATCCCGCTGGTCCTCCCCCCTCCTCACCAAGGCCCCAGCCCTCTAGGCACCACCAGAAGGGGCCAGGACGTCACATGATCACCCACATCAAGATCAACGGCTTCAAGTCCTTCCTGGACTTCGAACTCGACGTCCCCCCCTTCCTGGCCTTGATCGGCCCCAACGCCTCCGGCAAAAGCAACCTCTTCGACGCCCTCACCCTCGTAGCCGACGTCCTGGAACACGGTCCGGCCGGAGCACTCACCCGCCAGGAGCGCGGCTCGGCCCTCGACATGTTCCACAGGTTCGACGACGGCACCACGGTCGACCGGGCGACGATCACGGTCACCGCGCTCGTGGGGAGTCTGTTGAGCGGCGGGAGGTACCGAATCGTCGTGCCGATGGTGTGCCAAATCGTCCTAGAGAAGAGCGATGGTCAAGATCCACGCTTCGCGGAGGGTTTCCTCCGGGTCGTTCCGTCAGACGAACTGACCGAGCTGCCAGGGCGAGGCAATTTGGACGTTCGGCACTTCTCCTTTGTCCATTCCTACTCCGACGGCAGGGTTCTGTGGACGAGGGATCCAAAGCGCGAGGTCCCGGTTCCACCGATATCCCTCCTGAGCGAGGGCTCTCAGCCTGACCGCTCGATTCTCGCTTTGATGTTCCGGGACGAATGCCAGTCCTGGCGTCCGCATGTGCTCAACCCCGGCTTGATGCGGCTCCCGGCCCCCGCGCCGGATCGGAGTCCGTTGGCGTCGGACGGCCGGAACCTGGCCGCCGTGCTGTTCCGGCTGGACGACATCGGCGAGCTGTGGCGGCTTGAGGCGGATCTCATCGCGCTGATTCCGGGCCTCAAAGCTGTCAAGCCACTGTTGGACAAGCGGCGGCAGGAGTACGACTTCGACGCGGTCTTCGCGGGGACCGGCGCGGTGCTGCCGCGCGCGCTGTCCGATGGGACCCTGCGGGCGCTGGCGCTGCTGGCGGCGGCGCATGACACGGTTCATCAGGGTGTGCTCGCGGTCGAGGAGATCGAGAACGGTTTCCATCCGGGGCGGGTCGCCGAACTCGTCCGCCGCCTGACAAGAGATCTTCCGGGTGCGGATGGAAGCGGCGAGCCCGACAGCCTGCGGCAGGTGCTGGTCACCTCACACTCACCCGCGTTGGTGTCGGCGTTGTGGGAACGGAACCCGGAGAGTCTGCGCTTCTCCGAGATGGTGACGCGGATCGACGGGTCCAGGAAGCGGAGCTCCCGGGTGACCCGTGTGCTGCCGGTCAGGACGGACGCGGCGACCGGTACGGCCGCCACACCTTGGGACGTGGAAAGGTTCCTGGGCACGGTACGGGCCGGTGACCTGTGAGCCGACCGTTGCGTCCCGGCCTGGTCACCGAAGGCGAGTCCGATCAGGACTTCCTCCTGCCGGTGATCGACCGCTATCTCGCCGCGGAACTCGTCCGGAACCGCGCGGCGGACTTTGATCTTCTGGAGACCGTGCCGTCCCCCCGGGTCAAGAAGCACGGCAAAGAGCTGTTCACCGAGGCCGCCCGAGCACTGGGGCGGCGATGCCATCTCGTCTTCGTCCACGCCGACTTCTCCGAGGCGCACGAGGCGGACGCCCTGCTGCCGGTCCTGGCCTGTGCCGCCGTCGTCCTGGTGCCCAAGCGGGAGACGGAGTCCTGGATGCTCGCCGATCCGGCGGCTTTCCAGCGGCTCCGGGGAGCACGGACCGACCTGCTTCCCCGCGATCCGGCGGCGGTCGAGCGGGAGCCGAAGCCCAAGGCGCTGCTCGCCCGGGTGGTGAAGCCCGCGCGGGTCAGCGATCCGGCGGACTATTTTGGACTCCTCGGCGAGGACATCAGCCTGCAGGTGCTGGGACGGGTACCTGCCTTCGCCCGGTGGGCGGACGACACCAAAGAAGCCCTGAAAGGACTGGGATATCTGTGAGCACGTTGGTTCCGTTTGGTGAGGCGCTGGGTAGGTACTCGCCGGTTTTGGGCATTGAGACGCATATTGAGTTGGGGACGGCGTCGAAGATGTTCTGTGGGTGTTCTACGGGGTTTGGGGGGGAGCCGAACGGTCAGGTTTGTCCGGTGTGTTTGGGGTTGCCGGGGGCGTTGCCGGTGGTGAACGAGAAGGCGATCGAGTTCGCGATCAGGATCGGGCTCGCGCTGAACTGTGAGATCGCCGAGTGGTGTCGGTTCGCGCGGAAGAACTACTTCTATCCGGACATGCCGAAGGACTTCCAGATCTCGCAGTACGACGAGCCGATCTGCTTCGACGGGTACCTGGACGTCGAGGTCGAGGGGGAGACGTACCGGATCGGGATCGAGCGGGCGCACCTGGAGGAGGACACCGGGAAGTCCACCCACGTGGGTGGTGCCACCGGACGGATCCATGGCGCCGACTACTCCCTGGTCGACTACAACCGGTCCGGCATCCCGCTGATCGAGATCGTCACCAAGCCGATCGAGGCCACCGAGGAGAAGGCGCCGCTGGTGGCCCGCGCGTACGCGACCGAGCTGCGTGAGCTCGTCCGGGCGCTGGGGGCCTCGGACGTCCGGATGGAGGAGGGCTCCATGCGGTGCGACGTGAACGTGTCCCTCATGCCGAAGGGCGCCGCCGAGTGGGGCACCCGGACCGAGACGAAGAACGTCAACTCGCTGCGCAGCGTCGAGCGGTCGGTCCGGTTCGAGGTCGAGCGGCAGGCGGGCGTCCTGGACGCGGGCGGCAGGATCGTCCAGGAGACCCGGCACTTCCACGAGGGCGACGGGAGCACGAGCCCCGGCCGGTCGAAGGAGGAGGCGCAGGACTACCGGTACTTCCCCGAGCCGGACCTGGTGCCGGTGGCGCCGTCCAGGGCGTGGGTGGAGGAGATCCGCGCGACCCTGCCGGAGCTGCCCGCCGCCCGCCGCGTCCGGGTGAAGGCGGCCTGGTCGCTGACGGACGAGGAGCTGCGCGACGTGATCAACGCGGGCGCCCTCGACCTCATCGAGGAGACGGTCGCGGCGGGTGCCGCGCCGGGCGCCGCCCGCAAGTGGTGGATGAACGAGCTGTCCCGGACGGCGACGGCGCGGGGTGTCGAGTTGGCGGCGCTGCCGATCACCGCCGCGCAGGTCGCCCGGATCCAGGCGCTGGTGGACGCGGGCGAGCTGAACGACAAGCTCGCCAGGAAGGTCTTTGAGGGGGTGCTCGCGGGCGAGGGCACCCCGGACGAGGTCGTGGCCGGGCGCGGCCTGAAGGTCGTGAGTGACGAGGGCGCGTTGCTCGCCCTGGTCGACCAGGTGATCGCGGAGAACGCGGACGCCGCGCGGAAGGTCCGTGACGGCAAGGTCGCGGCGGCGGGCGCGCTGGTCGGCGCGATCATGAAGGCGAGCCGGGGCCAGGCCGACGCGGGCCGGGCCCGCGAGCTGATCCTGGAGCGGCTCGGCCAGTCCTGAGCGGCGACGCACCGTGACGGCGGTCGCGGCCACCTTCGGCCGCCGTCACCGCGAGGTGATCACGCAGTGTCCCGGTGGCGGCAATCAGCTGTCTTCCTGATCACAAATCGGCAATCCGGGGTACCGCCTGCCCTGCCGCGATTACGCGCCGTGAGATTCTGTCGCCGGATGGGCACTCACCCTCAATCGCTCCGTGACCTACGGAACGTAGATTGATGGGCACGGTGCCGACACGGGTCGGCGCCGGTCCAGGCAGCGCCGCCTGCTCTCTTCCGGGCCGCGGATCGAGCCGCAAGAAACCAGGAGCACGAACGACGATGACGGGCGAGGAAGCGCCGCGCCGACTCCCGGCGCAGGCCCTGCCGCTGACCATCGTCGCCGTGCTCGGCGGCCTGTACGCGATCGGCGCGCTGTTCGGCTGGACGAGTGACTGGTTCGCCGCGGGCGCGGGCGCCGCGGCCTGCGGGAGCCTCTGGTACGCGGCCTGGCAGAAGCCGGGCGACACCGCCTCGTGGCGCTGGTTCGGCGCGGCGGCGGGTCTGTGGGGGGTCGGCGCGGTGGTCCGCGCGATCTCGCAGATCGTGCTGCCCGGCCAGGTGATGACGCTGTCGCTGGCCGATCTGTTCCATGTCGCGGCGATCGTCGCGATGGCCGCGGGTTTTGTGGTGCCGACGAGGTTGCCGCGGTCGCCTCGGCAGTGGCTGAGACATACCGCGGATTCCTATGTGTGCGGTGTCGCCCTGTTCGTCCTGGGCTGGGACACGGTGTTCGGGCGGTTGTTCCGGATGTCGGACGAGTCGCCCGCCCAGTTCCTCAGCGAGCTGCTGTTCCCGCTCCTGGACGTGGTGCTCATCTGCGCGCTGCTCCCGTTCGTGTTGGGCGCGGCCCGCAGGCAGCGCCCCACAACCGTCATCGCTTACGTCGCGCTGCTGACGATCGCCGCGGGTGACGTGGTCAGCACCGTCGTCAGGCTGGAGAGCGGAACCTCGGTGCTGGGCGACGTCCTGCGGTTCGCGGGTCTGCTGCTGCTCGGCGCGGTCCCGTGGATCGGCACCGCGGCCCGGCGCGGCGGCCCGCGCGGCCGGATGGTCGGCCCCGGCATCGCGCCCGCGCTGCTGGCGGGCGCCGCCGCGATGTTCGTCGCCGGGCACACCCTGACGGGCAGCCGCCCGGTCGAGCCGGTCGTCCTGATCGTCGCGGGGACGGCGCTGCTCGTCCTCATCGCCCGGCTGACCGACCTGCTGCGCGAGAACGACAGGCTGAAGTCGGAGATCCGGGCGGGCGAGGAGCACTTCAGGGCGCTGGCCGAGAGCGTCGAGGACCTGGTGCTGATCTGTGACGAGCCGGGCACCGTCCAGTACGTCAACGCGGGCGAGCAGTGGACCACCGCGCACGCGCTGCCGGACCTGCTCGGCAGGCCGCTGACCGAGCTGCTGCACCCCGAGGACGTCGCCGAGGTCGAGGCGGCGTTGGGCCGCTGCGAGCAGGAGGCCGAGCAGCCGCTACGACTGGCGTGCCGCCTGCGCACCGAGGACGGCACCTGGCTCCCGACGGAGTCCACGTTCTCCCGGTACGCCCCGGGACGTGTGCTGATCACCGTCCGCGACCTGTCGGAGGAGGCGGCGCTCAAGCGCCAGGTGGACCACCTGACGTTCCACGACGGGCTGACGGGCCTGCCCAACCGCGCCTACTTCGAGGAGCGGACCCGCCAGGTGCTGACCCGCGGCGGCGCCACCGGCGCGGTGATCTTCGTTGACCTCGACGGGTTCACCGCCGTCAACGACTCGGCGGGGCACGCGGCGGGCGACCAGGTGCTCGCCCAGGCGGCGCGGCGGCTGCGCGCGGCCGTCCCCGCGACGGACACGGTGGCCCGCTGGGGCGGCGACGAGTTCGCCGTCCTCGTGGAGGCCGCCCCCGACGCCCAGTCCGTGGTGGACCTGGCCGAACGGCTCCTGCGCGTCCTGTCCGGCGAGCCCTACCGGGTGGGGGAGCGCGGCATCGCCCTGACGGCCGGGATAGGCGTGGCCTTCGCTGACGACGACCTCGCCTCCACCACCGAGGCGCACAGCCTGGACGAGACGGGCTCGGCCTCCCTGATCCGCAACGGCGACCTGGCGATGACCAGGGCGAAGGAGTTGGGCGGCGGCCGGGTCGAGGTGTTCGCGACCCAGATGCACGCGGCGGTGGTCCGCCGGATGGAGTTGAGCAGCGACCTCCAGCGGGCGCTGGCCGCCGAGGAGTTCGAGGTCGAGTTCCAGCCCGTGGTGGATCTCGCCGACGGCAAGGTCACCGGGGTGGAGGCGCTCGCCCGATGGCGCCGCGACGGCCGTCAGGTGCCTCCTGAGGAGTTCCTGGGCACCGCCGAGGAGTCGGGGCTCATCGTCCAGCTCGGGGCCTGGGTGCTGCGCGAGGCGTGTGCTGAGGTGGCGCGCTGGCGGGCGCAGGGCTGGGAGATCGGCCTGTCGGTGAACTTCACCGCGCGGCAGATCGCCTCCCCGAAGATCGCCGGGACGGTCGCCGCCGCCCTCACCGAGACCGGCCTCCCGCCGCACGCCCTCACCCTTGAGGTGAAGGAGGAGGTCCTCGTGGAGCAGGCGCAGGGCGACGAGCAGCACGCCGCCCGCCTCGCCGCGCTCAGGGATCTCGGCGTCCGCCTGGCGATCGACGACTTCGGCACCGGCTACGCCTCGCTCGCCTTCCTCGGCCAGCTCCCCGTCGACGTCATCAAGATCGACCCGTCGTTCACCGCGGGCCTGGAGGAGGACGAGACCCGAGCCCTCCTCACCCGCACGATCATCCGCCTGGGGTCGGATTTGGGTCTGACCGTAGTCGCCGAAGGCATCGAGAGCGCGCGGCAACAGGAGATCCTCAGAGAGATGGGCTGCCACCGCGGACAGGGCTTCCACGTGGCACGTCCCATGTCGGCGGCCCGGGTGGACGCCGAGATCAGGCCTGGCGTCGTGCCGCTCCCCGGCGTCCAGGCGGGCTGACCTTTATCTCACCTCCTGAGACATCCGCAACATGGATTTGACCTGGAGGTGCCACATCGGCAAAAGTAGTGGTGTGCAAAGCAGCTTCCGCATCCTCGTAGTACTTGGCAGGCGCGCAGCCTGAGCCAAGGTTCTCGGCATGCGCGCTCCCCTCGACCGCCGTAAGGCGCGAGGGGTTTTTTGTTGGCCACACACCTTCTCCACCCTCCCCTCCTTCCGAAGGAAATGCAGATGACCGAGCAGATGACCGGGGCTCAGGCGCTGGTCCGTGCCCTGGAGAACGTCGGCGTCGACACCGTGTTCGGGATTCCGGGCGGGGCGATCCTTCCGGCTTACGACCCGCTCTACGACTCAGCGAAGCTGCGGCACATCCTCGTCCGCCACGAGCAGGGGGCGGGCCACGCGGCCCAGGGCTACGCCCAGGCCACGGGCCGGGTCGGCGTCTGTATGGCGACGTCGGGCCCCGGCGCCACCAACCTGGTGACGCCGATCGCGGACGCCTACATGGACTCGGTCCCCATGGTCGCCGTCACCGGCCAGGTTCCGTCCGCGGCGATCGGCACCGACGCCTTCCAGGAAGCCGACATCTCCGGCATCACCCTGCCGATCACCAAGCACAACTTCCTGGTGACCGACCCGCGTGACATCGCCAGGACGATCACCGAGGCGTTCCACATCGCCTCCACCGGGCGTCCCGGGCCGGTCCTGGTCGACATCGCCAAGGACGCGCTGCAGCACACCTTCGACTTCGTGTGGGGCGAGGAGATGAGGCTGCCGGGCTACCGTCCCGTCACCCGGCCGCACTCCAAGCAGGTCCGCGAGGCGGCCCGCCTCCTCCTGGACGCCAAGCGGCCCGTCCTGTACGTCGGCGGCGGCGTCCTCAAGGCACGCGCGGCCGCCGAGCTGCGGGTCCTGGCCGAGCTGACCGGCGCGCCCGTCATCACCACCCTGATGGCCCTGGGTGCCTTCCCCGACAGCCACCCGCAGCACCTGGGCATGCCCGGCATGCACGGCACCGTCGCGGCCGTCGGCTCGCTCCAGAAGGCCGACCTGATCGTCGCGCTCGGCGCCCGCTTCGACGACCGCGTCACCGGCCGCCTCGACAGCTTCGCGCCCGGCGCGGCCATCGTGCACGCCGACATCGACCCCGCCGAGATCTCCAAGAACCGGCACGCCGACGTCCCGATCGTCGGCGACGCCCGCGAGGTCATCGCCGACCTGATCGTCGCCGTCCAGGCCGAGCAGGCGGCGGGCCGCACCGCCGACTACGCCGCCTGGTGGCAGCAGCTCAACGCGTGGAAGTCCACCTACGCGCTCGGCTACGACACGCCCCCCGACGGCGAACTGGCACCCCAGTACGTCATCGAGCGGCTCGGCAGGCTCGTCGGCCCGGACGCGCTGTACTGCGCGGGCGTCGGCCAGCACCAGATGTGGGCCTCGCAGTTCATCTCCTACGAGAACCCCGGCACGTTCATCAACTCCGGCGGCGCGGGCACCATGGGCTTCGCCGTCCCGGCCGCGATGGGCGCCAAGGTCGGCGCGCCCGACAAGACGGTGTGGGCGATCGACGGCGACGGCTGCTTCCAGATGACCAACCAGGAGCTGGTCACCTGCGCCGTCGAGGGCATCCCGATCAAGGTCGCCCTGATCAACAACGGTAACCTCGGCATGGTCCGGCAGTGGCAGACCCTCTTCTACGACGGCCGCTACTCCAACACCAAGCTGCACTCCAAGCGGATCCCCGACTTCGTGAAGCTCGCCGACGCCTACGGCTGTGAGGGCCTGCGGGTCGAGCGCGCCGAAGAGGTCGACGCGGCCATCGAGAAGGCCATGGCGATCAACGACCGGCCCGTCGTCGTCGACTTCGTCGTGCACGACGACGCGATGGTCTGGCCGATGGTCGCCGCGGGCGCCAGCAACGACGACATCAAGTACGCGCGGGACCTCGCGCCGAACTGGGAGCACGAAGACTGATGAGCCGGCACACACTCTCCGTTCTGGTCGAGAACAAGCCGGGGGTCCTGGTCCGCATAGCGGGCCTGTTCTCCCGCCGCGGCTTCAACATCGACTCCCTGGCCGTCGGGGAGACCGAGCACCCCGAGATCTCCCGGATCACGATCGTCGTGGACGTCCAGGGGCTGCCGCTGGAGCAGGTCACCAAGCAGCTCAACAAGCTCGTCAACGTGCTGAAGATCGTCGAGCTGGACCCGGCCTCGTCGGTGCAGCGCGAACTGATCCTCGTCAAGGTCTCCACCAGCCCCGAGATCCGCTCCCAGGTCCTGGAGATCGTCCAGATGTTCCGGGCGAAGGTCGTCGACGTGGCGCCCGACGCGGTGACCATCGAGGCGACGGGCAACCGTGACAAGCTAGAGGCGCTGCTGAAGTGCCTGGAGCCGTTCGGTATCAAGGAACTGGTGCAGTCGGGCATCATCGCGGTCGGCCGCGGCGCCCGCTCCATCTCCGATCGTTCGCTGCGTGCGCTCGAAACGCGCAGCGCGTAACCCACGAGAAAGGCAACAGCCCCACCATGGCTGAGATGTTCTACGACAACGACGCTGACCTGAGCATCATCCAGGGCAAGAGCGTCGCGGTGATCGGCTACGGCTCCCAGGGTCACGCGCACGCGCTCTCCCTGCGGGACTCCGGCGTCGACGTGCGGGTCGGCCTGCCCGAGGGCTCCAAGTCCCGGGCCAAGGCCGAGGCCGACGGCCTGCGCGTGCTCACCCCGCGCGAGGCAGCCGCCGAGGCGAACGTGATCATGATCCTCGCGCCGGACCACCTGCAGCGCGGCATCTACGAGAACGACATCAAGCCGGAGCTGGCCGAGGGCGACGCCCTGTTCTTCGGCCACGGCCTGAACATCCGCTTCGGCCTGATCGAGCCCCCGGCGGGCGTCGACGTGGCCATGGTCGCGCCGAAGGGTCCGGGCCACCTGGTCCGCCGCCAGTTCGAGGCCGGTCGCGGCGTGCCGGTGATCGTCGCGGTCGAGAAGGACGAGACGGGCGGCGCCTGGCCGCTCGCCCTGTCCTACGCCAAGGGCATCGGCGGCCTGCGCGCCGGCGGTATCAGGACCACCTTCACCGAGGAGGCCGAGACCGACCTGTTCGGTGAGCAGGCCGTGCTGTGCGGCGGCACCGCCGAGCTGGTGAAGACGGGCTTCGAGGTGCTGGTCGAGGCCGGCTACCAGCCCGAGGTCGCCTACTTCGAGTGCCTGCACGAGCTGAAGCTGATCGTCGACCTCATGTACGAGGGCGGCATCCAGAAGATGTACTGGTCGGTGTCGGACACCGCCGAGTTCGGCGGCTACACCCGTGGCCCGCGCGTCATCACCGCCGACACCAAGGCGGAGATGAAGAAGATCCTCGCCGAGATCCAGTCCGGTGAGTTCGTGCGCGAGCTGGTCGCCGAGTTCGAGGCGGGCCAGCCCAACCACCTCAAGTTCCGCGAGGAGCTGGGTTCTCACCCGATCGAGGTGACCGGCGCGAAGCTGCGCCCGATGTTCTCCTGGCTGAACGACTGACGTCGTCCGCCTCCGTCCGCCCGCACGCCCGTTTTCCGGGGTGTGCGGGCGGTCGGCTTTGGGGTAGGTCTCTCCCGGTACGGGATTCGCCTGGAGGGGGAGACAAGGATGCGTGCTGTTGCCGTGCGGGAGTTCGGGGCAGCGCCGGAGCTGATGGAGCTCCCGGCGCCGGAGGCGGGTCCTGGGGAGATCCTGGTGCGGCTGCGCGTCGCGGGCGTCAACCCGTTCGACTGGAAGGCGGCGGACGGGGCGATGCGCGGCTCGGTCGAGCACCGGTTCCCGATGATCATGGGTTCGGACGGCGCGGGCGTGGTCGAGAAGGTCGGCCCCGGCGTCACCAAGTTCCAGGTCGGGCAGGCCGTCTACGGGCAGTTCATGAAGGTCCAGCGCGGCCTGGGCTCGTACGCGGACTACGCGGTGGCTTCGGAGGACGGGCCTGTCGCGACGTTCCCTGAGGGGCTGCCCTACACGTGGGCCGCTGCGCTGCCCACGGCGTCGAGCACCGCCTACAACCTGGTCGAGACGACCAAGATCGAACCGGGCACCGTTGTGCTCATCAACGGCGCGACGGGCGGCGTCGGCCAGTCGGCGGTGCAGCTCGCTGCGAACAAGGGAGCCCACGTCATCGCGACGGCCGAGCCGGGCGAGATCGCCGACTACCTGACCGAGCTGGGCGCCATGGAGACGGTCGACTTCACCCGTAACCGTGTCGTCGAGGACGTCCTGGAGTCCCACCCGGGCGGCATCGACGTCGTCATCGACCTGGTGACGGCGACCCGCGGCGACACGCCCTTGGTGGCCGTCCTACGCCGCGGCGGCATCTACATCAGCACCCTGGGCGCCGCCGACCCCGAGGCCCTCGCCGCCATCGACATCCAGGGCGCCAACCTCATGAACCGCACAACCCCGGAACTCCTGGCCCTCCTCGCCGAACTGGCCGACGGCGGCCGCCTCAAGGTCCGCGTGGAACACGAGGTCCGCCTCGACGACGCCCCCAAGACCCTGGCCCAACTCCGCTCCGGCAAATCCCACGGCAAGACCGTCATCGTCCTCTGACCCGCCCGCGCGGAGCCCGGCGAGGGCGCGCCCCCGAGGAGCGCCCCCGCCGGGCCCTGTGTGGACGCCGCCGGGCCGAGCGGGCTTGGCGGCGTCGTCAGGTGAGGCGGCGGGGCGGGGCCGCCTTGGTGGAGGCGAAGAGCGCGGCCAGCAGGGCAGCCAGGAGGGTGACGGCCAGGCAGACCGAGCCGAGGGTGAGCCAGGGGATCTCGGTGATCGGGCCGTGGGCGAGGGGGCCGTCGCCGCTCTGACCGGCGGTGAGGGGGCGGGCCACGGCGATGCCGGGTGGGAGGCCCGCCAGGAGGCCGAGCGCGCAGCCCAGGAGGGCGACGAACGCGGCCTGGCCCGCCCGGACGAGCCGGACCGTTCGGGGGCGGGCGCCGAGGACGGCGAGGGTCGCGACGTCGGGGCGGGAGTCGGCGGCGGCGAGGCCGGTCGCGGTGAGGGTGCCCGCCAGCACGAGGAACGCGGCGACGAGGCTCAGCGCGAGCACAACACCGGTGTAGCCGTCGGCGTGGTGGCCGCGCTCGGTGGAGACGGTGCCGAAGGGCGCCACGGCGGCCGTCAGCCGTGCGGTCTGCGCGTCGGTGAGGGGGGCGGTGACGAGGAGGGCGCGGGTGTTGACGGGCAGGCCGGTCCGCTCCGCGAGTGCCGGGGGAAGCAGGGTGATGAGCTCCTGGAAGAGCTGCGGGGAGAGGGTGGCCGGGAACTTCGGCGTCTCGCCCGGTGTCGCGGCGACCTCGACGCCGGGGTCGGACGGCTGCTCGTAGTGGAACCGGATGTGTCCGCCTTCGATCATGCCCGGCTGGAAGACGACGGCCTCGCCGCGGGCCAGCGCGGCGTGCACCACGGGGTCGTCCCGGCCCAGGAGCAGCGCCGCGGTCTCCGGGCCGCCGACGTAGTGCCGGGTGCCGAGCACGAGTCCTTCCGGGCCGTAGTAACCGCACCCGCACTCGGGCGTCAGCGCGATCTCGGACTCGTCGAGCCCGGCCAGCCGGTGCAGGGTGACGCCGGGTAGCGCCTGCGCGGCGGCGGCCTCGGCGGCCCCGGCCAGATCCGCGCTGAACCCGCCGACGAGGGTGGCGCCGTGCGCGACGCGCGGGACGTACTCGACGCGGTTCTGCTCCTCGTCGCTGGCCATGCCGATGCCGAGCGCGGTGAACGCGGCGACGGTCGCCATGACGGCGGCGACGGCGGGCGCCGTCCGGGAGCGGTGGCGTCCGGCGTCGCGCACGGCGATCCGCAGGGGCAGCGGGAGCCGTCCGGCGAACCGCGCGCACCCGGCGACGACCGCAGGGGTGAGCAGCACGAACCCGAGGACGACCGGGACGGCGCCGAGCGCGGGCCCGAGCTCGTTCAGCCGCCACAGCGTCACCCACGTGAACCCGAGCCCGGCCAGCACCAGCAGCACGCCCAGGATCGGCGCGCCCCGGCTCACCCGGGGCTGTTCGACGCGTCCGGCGAGCACGGCCGCCGGGTCGGTCAGCCCCGCCTGCCGCGCGGGCAGGTAGGCGGCGGCCAGCGCGCTGAGGATCGCGAGCGCGACGGCGAACACGATCGCGCCCGGGTGGAGCGTCCACGCGGGGATCTCGGTGGGTTCCCAGCGCGCGCGCAGCAGCGTCTCGCGCAGCACCACCGACCCGGCGAGCCCGAGTACGGTGCCCAGCGCCGCCGCGATCAGGCCCAGCGCGAGCCCGGCCGCCAGGACGACGGCGCGCAGGTGTCCCGGCGTGCCGCCCGCCGCCGCGAGCCGCGCCAGCAGCAGCCGCTGCCGCCGCAGCCCGACCGCGAACGCGGGCCCGGCCAGCAGCACGATCTGCAACACGACCATCGCGAGGACCAGCCCGTTCACGGCGTCGGCGACGGCCGTCCGGTACTCGCCGCCGAACGCGAGCGGCCCGTACCCCTCGCTCCCACCCCTCAGATGCGCCAACAACACCAGCGCGCCCACCGGCGACCCGATCATCGCGACAACAAGCAGGCTCCGCCCCTTCGCCGCCAACACGTCACGCAAGGCAAGCCGCAGAACGGCCGTGTGAACACTCACGCCTCCTCCCCAAGGAACACGAGCCGCGTCGAGGTGACGCGGACGGCGGTGTAGGCAGGCGCGTGCCCATGCCCGACGGGTAGGGAAGCCGCCGCGAGGGCGGGGTAGGGGGTCACGCGTCCTCCTTGGTGTGGGCGGGGGCGGAAGGGGTGGGGGATTCGGTGAGGGTGCCGTCTTGGAGGAAGAGGACTCGGTCGGCGTAGGCGGCGTGGCGGGACTCGTGGGTGGCCATGAGGCAGGAGGCGCCGGAGTCGCAGCGGGCGCGGAGGAGCTTCATGATGTCCTCGCCCGTGGTGGAGTCGAGGGCGCCGGCGGGTTCGTCGGCCAACAGCAACGCACGGGAGCCGACCAGGGCGCGGGCGATGGCCACGCGTTGGCGCTGGCCGCCGGAGAGCTCGTCGGGGAAGCGGGAGGCGGCGTCCGCGAGGCCGACGTCGGCCAGGGCGACGGCGGCCTCCGTGCGGGCCTGGGCGGTGCGGACGCCGTCGAGTTCGCGCGGAAGCATGACGTTCTCCAGCGCGCTGAGCGCCGGGATGAGGTTGAGGTCCTGGAAGACGTAGCCGACGGTGCGGCGGCGCAGCGCGGCCAGCGCGGCGCGGTCGCCGGTGAGGAGGCGGTCGGCGACGAGGACCTCGCCGCGCGTCGGCCGGTCGAGGCCGCCCGCGACGTTGAGCAGCGTCGTCTTGCCGGAGCCGGACGCGCCCATCACCGCGACGAACTCACCGGCCTCGACCGTCAGGGACAGGCCGCGTAGGGCGCGCACCAGGGAGGCTCCGCTGCCGAAGTCCCGATGGACGTCGCGGAGGTCGAGCACACTCATGGTCACCTCTGGGGGGGAGTCGGGGGGAGCGGGTCAGCGGAGGCTGCGTTCGCAGTGGTCGAGCCACCGGATCTCGGCCTCCGCCTGGAAGATCTGCGCGTCCAGGACGAGGGCCTGGGCGGGTTCGGCGACGCCGAGTTTGCGCCGGGTCAGGTCGCGCATCGTCGCGAGGGTGGAGGCGCGTTGGGCCTGGACGACGGCGCGCACGTCGACGCCGGATCCGGTGAGGGCGAGCGCGAGTTTGACGGCGAGTTCGTCGCGCGGCCGGTCGGCCCGCCCGACGGGGGAGGCGAACCAGCGGGCGGCCTCGGCCCGTCCGGCGTCGGTGACGGCGTAGACGTGCCTGCCCTCGGCGTCCTCCGCGCCCCGGACGGCGAGGCCGTCGCGTTCGAGGCGGCCGAGCGTCGTGTAGACCTGCCCGATGTTGAGCGGCCAGGCGCCGCCCGTGGCCGTCTCGAACTCGGCGCGCAGTTGGTAGCCGTAGCGGGGCCCCCGGGTCAGGAGCGCGAGCAGGCCGTGACGGATCGACATGGATACTGAGTATGCATACCGGGTATGCATCGCACAAGGGGCAGACCTCTCGGGCCGCCCCGCGCCGCCGTGTCGGAGTCGCGCCGGAAGCCGTTCCGGGCCTACCGTTCAGGGTTGTCCGCAGCGCCGGACCGCCCGCCCCCGCCCAGTCGCCCGCCCGCCGCCGTACCCGTACCCACCGGCCCGCCAAAGGGAAGCCCTGTACCAGTGACGACGACATCCACCCTCAGCATCACCCGAGAGATCCTGCGCGTGTACGACCAGCGCTTCCTTGAGGTCGAGCCGCCCGTGCGCAGGCAGGTCGTCACCGCGACCAAGGGGATGCTCGGCGGGCTGCTGACCGCCGAGGTGCGCCAGGAACTGCCCGAGGGCGCGAGGCTGCGCGCGTTCTGCATCGAGAACGAGCTGTTCGAGGAGCTGGAACGGCTCATCGCCGACGAGCTCGCCGGGCGCAAGGAGGGCGCGGTGGTCGTCGGCGGCCGGGTCTACGCCGTCTACCCGTACCTGCGCGGGGTGCCCCGCCAGGACGCCGACATCACCGACGAGGTGGGCGTCGAGCACGTCCTCAGCGGGCTCGTGTGGGAGCGGAGCGGGCGGCTGCGCGTCTCCGGGCGGGCGGCGATCTCGCGCGTCCAGGCGCGCAACCAGGTCGTCCAGCTGATCCTGCGGGACGGCGACGAGACCGTCATCCACCCCGTCTCGACCGAGGGCGAGGAATTCGAGTACTCGCTCGAACTGCCCGGCACCGGCCTGTGGACCGTCGACGTGGAGGTGACGGTTCTCGGCCTCCGACGCACCGCGCTCTTCGGGACGACCAGGGCAAACGGCTTCAAGCCGCCCAAGCCACGCGAGGGCGTCACGCTCGACCTTTCCGACGGACTCTGGATCGGCGTGGAGTCCACCCCGCTGCCCGAGCCCCGTCGATTCTGGGAGTTCGGGCGGTCCCGTCGGGGCTGACACCCCTTGCCCGCTAGACTCGGTCACAGGCGCGGCACGAGGGCGTGGCGGCCTTTCACCTGCAAAGATCTCACCTCAAGGACTCCCACGTTGAGCAAGCCAGTCGTCCTCGTAGCCGAAGAGCTGTCTCCGGCCGGAATCGCCGTCCTGGAGAACGACTTCGAGGTCCGTTACGTGGACGGTGCCGACCGCGCCGCTCTGCTGCCCGCCGTCGCCGACGTCGACGCGCTGATCATCCGGTCGGCCACCAAGGCCAACGCCGAGGTGTTCGACCACGCCAAGCGCCTGCGGGTCGTCGCCCGCGCCGGCGTCGGGCTGGACAACGTCGACGTCGAAGCCGCCACCAAGGCGGGCGTGATGGTCGTCAACGCGCCCACCTCCAACATCGTCACCGCCGCCGAGCACGCCATCGCGCTGCTGCTCGCCACGGCCCGCAACGTCCCGCAGGGCCACGCCGCCCTCAAGCAGGGCGAGTGGAAGCGCTCCAAGTACACCGGCGTCGAGCTCCAGGGCAAGACCGTCGGCGTGCTCGGCCTCGGCCGCATCGGCGTGCTCGTCGCGCAGCGCCTCGCCGGGTTCGACATGGACGTCATCGCCTACGACCCCTACATCCAGGCCGCGCGCGCCGCGCAGCTCGGCGTCCGGCTCGTCACCCTGGACGAGCTGCTGGAGCAGGCCGACTTCATCTCGGTCCACCTGCCCAAGACCAAGGAGACGCTCGGCCTCATCGGCGACCGCGAGCTGCGCCTGGTCAAGCCCGAGGTCCGGATCGTGAACGCCGCGCGCGGCGGGATCGTGGACGAGGCCGCGCTCGACCTCGCGCTCACCGAGGGCCGCGTCGCGGGCGCCGGCCTCGACGTGTTCTCCACCGAGCCGATGACCGAGAGCCCGCTGTTCAAGCACGACAACATCGTCGTCACCCCGCACCTCGGCGCGTCCACCCACGAGGCGCAGGAGAAGGCGGGCACGCAGGTCGCCAAGTCGGTCAAGCTGGCGCTGTCCGGCGAGTTCGTGCCGGACGCCGTCAACGTCCAGGGCGGCGCCGTCGCCGAGGACATCAAGCCGGGCCTGCCGCTCACCGAGAAGCTCGGCCGGGTCTTCACCGCGCTGGCCGCGGGCGTGCCGGTCCGCCTGGACGTCATCGTGCGCGGCGAGATCACCGCGCACGACGTCAAGGTGCTGGAGCTGGCGGCGCTGAAGGGCGTGTTCTCCGACGTCGTCGAGGAGTCGGTGACCTTCGTCAACGCGCCGCTGGTCGCCTCCGAGCGGGGCGTCGAGGTCTCGCTCGTCACCAGCGAGGAGTCCCCGGCCTGGCGGAACGTCATCACCGTCAAGGGCACCATGGCCGACGGCGAGGTCATCTCGGTGTCCGGCACCCTGTCGGGCCCGCGCCACCTGGAGCGGATCGTCGAGATCAACGGCTTCGACGTGGAGCTGTCGCCCGCGCCGCACATGGCCGTGCTCGGCTACATCGACAAGCCGGGTGTCATCGGCGTCATCGGCAAGCTGCTCGGCGACCGCGGCATCAACATCGCGGGCATGCAGGTCGGCCGGGACGCCAAGGGCGGCAAGGCGCTGACCGTGCTCACCGTCGACTCGGCGATCGAGCAGGACGTGCTGGAGGCCATCGCCGAGGAGATCGGCGCCGGCCTCGTCCGCCGCGTCGAGCTCGGCGAGTAGTCCCGCCGCCCGAACGCAGCTTCACCGCGACGCCCGCACGGCACCCGCCCGTGCGGGCGTTTCGCATGGGCGCGAAGTGACGGACGGTGCCACCCGTGTCCCCTGCCGGATGCGGCCACGGAATGGTCGGGCTGGGATTCTCTCGTGCGCCGCCAAATCGGAGGATAAATAACTCCAAGCGGCATTCCTCGACGAATGCCCACGTGCCGCTCGCCCCGATGTCCGGAAGCGGACGCCCCGCGACGTCCCCGAACCGGGGGTCGGCGATGGGATCCTGGGACCCGCGTGTCCTGCGGACGCCTTGACTTCCTCACGGCGGCGTAACGTCCACCGCCTCTTTCATCGAGTTCCGCCCGGCGTCGAGAAATGCGGTGACTGCCCGCTGTAAAAGACATCAGGTGAACTGCGAACCGTCGGCAGGGGGTGGGCGTCACATGGCACGAGACCACACGGTCGAGGTGCGGCCCGGAGCGCACCGGAGAGTTGAGGGCTTGTCGTGACGCGATGGGGAATCTTCGCCCCCGACGTGGGGACCGCGTGGTCCTTCCGCGGGAGGGACGCCGACATGGCCGCGGTGCGGACCGCGGTGCTCGACCCCGCGGCGCTCGGCGCCGTCGTCGGCGGACCCGGCGGTGTCGGCAAGTCCCGGCTCCTGCACGAGTTCGCCGCCACCGTGGACACTCCCGTGCTGGAGGCCAGGGCAGGGCAGGCGCCCGCCCTGCGGTTCGGCGCTTTCGCGCACCTGCTTCCGATCCGCACGCCCGTCCGCGAGGTCGCGGGCGCCGTCGCCGCCCTGCTGTCACGCGCGGGCGAGGGCGCCTTCACCGTCGTCGCCGACGACGTGCACGACCTGGACGGCGACTCGGCGCTCCTGCTCGCCGAACTCGCCAAGACCGGCCGGATGCGCCTGGTCGCGGCGGGCTCCGCGCTGCCCGCGCCGCTGGACGGGCTCGCGCTCGTCCCGGTCGAGCTGAGGCCGCTGACCGGCCTCGCCGCGCTCGCCGAGGTGGACGATCCGACCGCCGAGTACCTCGCCGAGGCCACCGGCGGCGATCTGCGGCTGCTGCACGAGCTGTTGCGGGCGGGCCGCGCCACCGGCGTCCTGGACGGCGGCCAGTGGAAGGAGGTGCCCGCGCGCTCCGGCGACGGGCCCGCCTCGCTGGAGGAGGCCATCGCCCGCGCCGCGCTGCTCGCCGCGCTCGACTCACCCGAGGAGGCCGAGCAGACGCTCGCCGACGCGCCGCGCCGTCCCGAGGACAAGGCGCGCTCCGTCCTGGCCTGCGCCCGCGCCGCCGTCCTCGCCTACGGCCTGGGCCGCGCCGAGGACGCCGACCGGGTCCTGTCGGTCGCGCTGGAGACCGTCGGCATGCCCGCCGCGCGCCAGCGGCTCCTGGCGCAGCGTGCCGCGTTCGCGGTGCACCGGGCCGAGAGCCGCGCCGCGTTCGACCTCGCCGACGACGCCGCCGAGCTGGCCGACGCCGACCCCGGGATCCGCGCCAGGATCGACACCGTCGAGGCCGTCACCGCCGCGCTCACCGGGCAGGCGACGGCCGCGCTCGACAAGGTGCGGTCCGGGCTGCGGCTCAGCGACGGCTGGCTGGAGCACGCGCCGGAGTCCGGGCCGCTGCTGGAGTTCGCGCGGTCCTGGGTGTGGATCACCGTCGGCGACCTGGACGCGGCGGCCGAGCACGTCGAACCGTCCGACGACCCCGTCGCGCGGGCCGCCACCCGCGCCCGGGTGCTGCGCGGGCGCGGCCAGGTCCACGCCGCGCTGCGTGAGGGCTGGGACGGCGCCCGGCTGCTGGACCGCGGCAAGTCGCTGTTCGCCGGGCCCTGCCTGGGCGAGCTGGCGCACGCCGCGGCGCTCGCGGGTGACCTCGCGACGGCCCGGCACGCGCTCGCCGAGGCCGACCGGCGCGCGCTGCCCACGCTGCGCGCCCTGTGGTTCCCGGTGGCGCTCGCCCGGCCCTGGCTGCTCGTCGCACAGGGCGCCGTCGGCGCCGCCGTGCACGGGTTGCTGGACGCCGCCGCGGCGGCCGAGGCCCTGGAGTTGCGGCCCTACGCGCTGACCGCGCTGCACGACGTGGTGCGGCTGGGTGCTGCGGGCGTCGTGGCGGACCGGCTCGCGCACCTCGCCGAGGACGCCGAGGGCGACCTGGCCGCGCTGTGCGCCAGGCACGCCGAGGCCGCGGCGGCGGGCGACTGGTCGGGGCTCATCGGCGTGTCGCTGGAGTTCGAGGACCTCGGGATGACGCTGCACGCCGCCGAGGCCGCCGCGCAGGCGGCCGAGGTGCACTGGGACAAGCAGCAGGCCGCCGCAGCCGGGACCCGCGCGTGGGTGCTCGTGCAGCGCTCGGACCAGGTGCGCACGCCCGCGCTGCGCACCGCCGCGGTGCCCGACCTCACCCGCATCCAGTACGAGATCGCCGAGCTGATCGCGGCGGGCCGCACCGAGCCGGAGATCGCCGAGCAGATGTCGCTCGCCGCCAGGACCGTCACGGAGCAGACCGTCGAGATCTGCGCGAAGCTCGGCGTCTCCGGGCCGGAGCGCCTCGCCGTGCTGCTCGCCCCGCCCGTCTGACGCGCGAAGACCGGCGGCACCCGTTGAGGCGGACGGGTGCCGCCGGTCTTCGTGTGCGGTGCGTCAGGCGGCGGCGGGGGCCGTCGCGGGGGCGGGAGCGGGAGTGGGAGCGGCGGCGCGCAGGCCGAGCAGGCCGAACAGCACGCCGAGCGACGTCCAGAGGATGACCGCCGAGGCAGCGGCCAGGATCCGGAAGTCCCACAGGAGATCCGGCGGGACGGGCAGCTCGTCGGGGTTGGCGGGCAGCAGGAACAGCACACCGAGGCCGACGACGGGCACCGCGCCCGTCGCCAACTGCCGGATGTGCGGCGCCTTGTCGGCCAGCGCGGCGTTGACGCGCCAGGCGACGAACACCGCGGCGAGCCCGATGACGATCGCGGCGGCCCAGGTGACCGTCCGCTGGGTCAGGCTGCCCTCGTCGCCGACGCCCGGCGGGTTGGCCGGGTAGCGGACGAACGGAAGCAGCCAGAACCCGGTGAAGGCGGCTCCGGCGAGCGTCAGCGCGCGCTGCCAGGGCCGC
Source organism: Actinocorallia sp. API 0066 (assembly GCF_020991275.1). Taxonomy (GTDB): domain Bacteria; phylum Actinomycetota; class Actinomycetes; order Streptosporangiales; family Streptosporangiaceae; genus Actinocorallia. The sequence continues at coordinate 795,916 of NZ_JAJLQY010000001.1, forward strand.
TCGGAGGCGGTCCGGCTGAAGACGGCCCAGTAGACCGCCGCGAACAGGATGCCGAGCGCGACACCCGCGCCGACCGAGGCGAGGATGAGGCCGAAGTGCTGCTCGGTGCGGGTGAACACCTCCTCGGCGTGCTCGTGCGCGGCGGCACCGGCGGCGGCCTCCTCGGCCGCGGAGCGGATGCCTTCGAGTTCGACGGCACGGTCCATCACGGGCTCGGTGACGAAGAAGGCGAAGCCGCCCGAGATGAGGCCCGCGAGGCCGCCCGCGATGACGCCCCGGCCCAGGAGGCGGGGGAGGAGTTCGGCGGCCATCAGTGGCACGGGGCGCCGAACAGGTGCCGGCCGTCGTGCGCCAACTCGTGCAGGACGGTCTGCGGCGCGAAGAACAGGGCGTAGAGGGTGGCGAACGCCAGGAGGACGGCGACAGCCAGGAAGAGATAGGTACGGAGATTGCTTGCGACCACGGGCTGTGCGCCCGCTGTGGCCGTCGTCTCGGGTGTGCTCAAAGGGGGTCTCCTTTCGGGGTGCCTCGCCCCGAGTACAGGGAGGACGACGGGCCAGTGCCCTGACTTCCCGGTGTCGCCGGGTCACAGTGGCGGGACCGTCCCGGAGTCACACCGGAGTTTCCTGGTCACCGTCGCCTCTTTATGCATTTGTCCACTTGGAGGTTCCTCTCTCGCGGCGGGGTCCGTCAAGTCGCGCCGGGGTGACCCCGCCGAGTGGAAAGGCATGCCATATCCTGAAATGTGAGACGGATGCCCGATGACTGAGACGGATGCACTAGGATGCCGCCATGGCATCCCGCAGCATCCGACTCGCAGTCGTCGCAGGTGACGGCATCGGTCCCGAGGTCGTCGCCGAGGGGCTGAAGGTCCTCGACGTCATCGCCGGCCAGTACGACCTGGCGATCGAGCAGACCGCCTACGACCTGGGCGCCGCCCGGTGGCACCGGACGGGCGAGGTCCTCCCGGATTCCGTCCTGGAGGAGATCCGCGGGCAGGACGCCATCCTCCTCGGCGCGGTCGGCGACCCGAGCGTCCCGTCCGGCGTGCTGGAGCGGGGGCTGCTGCTGAAGCTGCGCTTCGCCCTCGACCACTACGTGAACCTGCGCCCGGTCAAGCTGTTCCCCGGCGTCACCACCCCGCTGGCGGGCGTCACCCCCGAGGACATCGACATGGTCGTCGTCCGGGAGGGCACCGAGGGGCCGTACACCGGCGTCGGCGGCGTGCTGCGCAAGGGCACCCCGCACGAGATCGCCACCCAGGAGAGCGTCAACACCGCCTTCGGCGTCGAGCGGGTCGTGCGTTACGCGTATCAGCAGGCGGCGGCGCGGCCGCGCAAGAAACTGACCCTCGTGCACAAGGACAACGTGCTGACGTTCGCGGGCGAGCTGTACCAGCGCGTCCTCAAGGAGGTCGGCGCGGAGTTCCCCGACGTCGCCACCGACTACGTCCACGTGGACGCCGCGACGATGTTCTTCGTCAACAACCCCGCCCGGTTCGACGTGATCGTCACCGACAACCTGTTCGGCGACATCATCACCGACATCGGCGCCGCGATCGCCGGCGGCATCGGCCTCGCCGCGTCCGGCAACGTCAACCCCGACAAGACCGCGCCGTCGATGTTCGAGCCCGTGCACGGCAGCGCCCCCGACATCGCGGGCCAGAGCAAGGCGGACCCGACCGCCACGATCCTGTCCGTCGCCATGCTGCTCGACCACCTGGGCCTGGCCGAGGCGGCCCGCAAGATCGAGACGGCCGTCGGCGCGGACCTCACCGAGCGCTCCGGCGCCCGGCCCACCCAGCAGGTCGGCGACGACATCGCGAAGCGAGTAGCCGGGTAGGCGGCAGCCTCCCCCGGTTCACCGAACGGGCGTGCCGCTGACGCGGCGCGCCCGTTTTTGCGTGCGCGCCGCGTCTGTCCACAGGTCCAGGTCGCAAGAACGTGAGACACAGCACACAATGGATTACCGGAGTTCTCTCCGGGCACCCGGAAGAGTTGGGACAGACATGATCGAGTTCGCCATCAAGCCCGCCGAGCAGCGCAGGACGGCCGAGGAGCGGGAAGCGGTGCTGGCCGACCCCGGGTTCGGCCAGATCTTCACCGAGCACATGATCACCATCGAGTGGGACACCGAGCGCGGCTGGCACGACGCCCAGCTCCGGCCGTACGGGCCGCTCTCCCTCGACCCCGCCACCAAGGTCTTCCACTACGCCCAGGAGCTCTTTGAGGGCCTCAAGGCGTACCGGCAGCCCGACGGCTCCATCGTCAGCTTCCGGCCCGAGGCCAACGCCGCCCGCTTCAACGTCTCCTGCCGCCGCATGGCCATGCCCGAACTGCCCGAGGAGACGTTCGTCGAGGCGCTGCGCCTGCTCGTCGAGGCCGACCGCGACTGGGTGCCCACCCAGGAAGGGCACAGCCTCTACCTGCGCCCGTTCATCATCGCCACCGAGACGGGCATGGGCGTCAACTACCCGTCGGCGTCCTACCTGTTCTGTGTGATCGCCTCGCCGTCCGCCGCCTACTTCTCCGGCGCGATCAAGCCCGTCTCGGTGTGGCTGTCCCGCGAGTACACCCGGGCGGCCCCCGGCGGCACCGGCTTCGCCAAGTGCGGCGGGAACTACGCCGCCGCGTTCGTCGCCCAGCAGCAGGCCGTCGCGCAGGGCTGCGACCAGGTCGTCTGGCTCGACGCCGCCGAACACCGCTGGGTCGAGGAGATGGGCGGCATGAACCTCTTCTTCGTCTACGGCTCCGGCGCCGACGCGCGGATCATCACCCCGCCCGCCACCGGCACCATCCTGCCCGGCATCACCCGCGACTCCCTGCTCCGGCTCGCGCCCGACCTCGGCGTCAAGGTCTCCGAGGAGCCGATCAGCGTCGAGCGGTGGCGCGACGACGTGGCGTCCGGCGCGCTCACCGAGGTCTTCGCCTGCGGCACCGCCGCGGTGATCACCCCCGTCGGCCGGGTCAAGGGCGAGGACGGCGAGTTCACCATCTCCGAGCAGGGCGGCCCCGTCACCCTCCGCCTCCGCGAGGAACTCGTCGGCATCCAGTACGGCAACCGCCCCGACCCGTACCAGTGGATCAGTAGGCTGGCCTGAAGCCATGCGGGCCGGATGCCCCGGCGTCCGGCCCTGTGAGTTGTGTCTCGGATGGTGAGATCGATGTGACGGGCTCGTAACATGTGTGGCAGACTGCGAGGCGTTATGCGCACCGGCTCGATCATTATCGGACGGCGCGTCGGCTAAAAGGACATCGCCGGCGCGCAGACCTTCCACGTCCCGTGGAGGGTCTTTTTGTTTCGCCGGACCTTGCGAACCTAAGGGCTGCTTCCCATGAGCGACGGATTCCACGTCTACGACACCACCCTGCGGGACGGTTCCCAGCAGGAGGGCCTCAACCTGAGCGTGCAGGACAAGCTGGTGATCGCCCGGCACCTCGACGCGCTCGGCGTGAGCTTCATCGAAGGCGGCTGGCCCGGCGCCAACCCGAAGGACACCGAGTTCTTCCGGCTCGCCCGCACCGAACTCGACCTCAAACACGCCCAGCTCGCCGCGTTCGGCGCGACCCGCAGGGCCGGGCTCAGGGCGGCCGACGACCCGCAGGTCGCCGCGCTGCGCGACTCGCGGGCCCCGGTCGTCACGCTGGTCGCCAAGGCGCACGACAGGCACGTGGAGCTCGCGCTGCGCACCACGCTGCAAGAGAACCTGGCGATGGTCCGCGACACCGTCGCGCACCTGCGGGCCGAGGGGCAGCGCGTGTTCGTCGACGCCGAGCACTTCTTCGACGGCTACAAGGCCAACCGCGCCTACGCCCTCGAAGTCGTCCTCGCCGCGGCCGAGGCGGGCGCCGACGTGGTCGCGCTGTGCGACACCAACGGCGGCATGCTGCCGGACGAGCTCGCAGACGTCGTCAACGACGTGGTCGCCGCGGGCGCCCGTGTCGGCATCCACTGCCACGACGACTCGGGCTGCGCCGTCGCCAACTCGCTGGCCGCGGTGAAGGCGGGCGCGACGCACGTGCAGGGCTGCGCCAACGGGTACGGGGAGCGCTCGGGCAACGCCAACCTCTTCACCGTCGTGGGGAACCTCCAGCTCAAGCGGGGGATGCAACTCGTCAGCGAGGAGCAGCTCGCGGCGATGACGCGGATCGCGCACTCCGTCGCGGAGGTCACGAACGTCACGCTGGGCTCGCAGACCCCCTATGTCGGATATTCCGCATTCGCCCACAAGGCCGGGCTGCACGCGTCGGCCGTCAAGGTGGACCCCGACCTCTACCAGCACATCGACCCCGCGCGCGTCGGCAACGACATGCGGATGCTCGTCTCCTCGATGTCCGGGCGGGCCTCGGTCGAGCTCAAGGGCAAGGAACTCGGCTACGACCTCTCCGGCGAGAAGGCCGCCGAGGTCGTCACCCGGGTCAAGGACCTCGAATCCCAGGGCTACACCTTCGAGGCCGCCGACGCGTCCTTCGAACTGCTGCTGCGCGAGGAGCTCGCGGGCGCCCGGACGTCCTACTTCGACGTCGAGTCCTGGCGCGTCATCGTCGAGCAGCGGCCCGACGGCGCCCAGATCAGCGAGGCCACCGTCAAGGTGCACGCCAAGGGCGAGCGCATCGTCTCCACCGGCGAGGGCAACGGCCCCGTCAACGCGCTCGACACCGCGCTGCGGGTCGCGCTGGAGCGGCTCTACCCCGAACTGGCGACGCTGGAGCTCGTCGACTTCAAGGTCCGCATCCTCGAAGGCTCGCACGGCACCGACGCCGTCACCCGCGTGCTCATCGACTCCTCCGACGGCAAGGCCGAATGGGGCACCGTCGGCGTCGGCGAGAACATCATCGCCGCCTCGTGGCAGGCGCTGGAGCAGGCTGTGACGTACTGCCTGCTTCGCGCGGGTTATGACCCGTCGTAGGGCTGGTACAACTCGATCATGCCGAAGGTAACGGACAACCCGCAGCGCGGACGCTACGAGATCTTCACCGACGACGGGGAGCTCGCCGGCTTCTCCACGTACGCGCTGAAACAGGGCGTGATCACCTTCCTGCACACCGAGGTGGACCCGGCCTTCGAGGGCCAGGGGCTCGGCGGCAAGCTGGTGCGGGGCGAACTCGAGGACGCGCGGGCGCGCGGGTTCAAGGTCGTCCCGCGCTGCCCGTTCGTCAAGGCGTACCTGGCCAAGCACCCCGAGTTCGAGGACATCAGGGCCTGACCTTCAGCCCTCCTTGGGTTCGACCTTCTGGATCACCTCGAAGGCCCACAGTTCGGCTGCCGTCGAGGCCGGACCGCCGTGGCCGTGCCCGTGGCCGTGCCCGGCGGCCTGCGCGTCGGCGGCGGCCTTCGCGTGGCCCTGCACGAACGCCGCGCTCTTCGTCCAGTTCTCGAAGTCCTCCTCGCTGCGCCACCGCGTGTAGACGAGATACTTCTCCGTCCCGTCCGTCGGGCGCAGCAGCTCGAACCCCTCGAACCCCGCCGACCCCTCCACCAGCCCGGCCCGGTGCGCGAACCGCTTCTCCAGCTCGGCTCCGTTTCCCTCCGGCACCGTCAACACGTTGATCTTCACCACCGACACGCCGATCCTCCTCTACCGATCCGCCGCCGACCCCGCGTCGGCGCCACCCCCAACGCTATAACCGCGCACGGCCACGCGACGGCCCGCGTCCCCAACCTGTGGATAACCTCGCGCGTCGGCCGGACATCTGCGGGATGGGCACTTGTGGGGGATTGGCGGCGTTGGACGGGGAGAGCTTCCGGTTCGGGCGGCGTGGGTGGGAGTGGGTCCGAACCGGGGGTGGGGGAGCGGCGTCGGATCGTGCGGGACGCGTGGAGGAGGAGACGTCGTGGGCGGTGGCGACGAACGGGCGACGCGGCGGGATCTGCCGCTGCCGCGCCGGAAGAGGCAGGCCGAGGAACCGCCTGTCACGGTCGTCGAGAGCGCGGCCAAACCCCTGGTGCCGCCGCCCGCGGCGGCCCAGGACACGGCCGAACAGACCATCGTGGACAGGCCGCGCAAGCCGAAGTCCTCCGGCGACCGGTGGGTGGCGGGCCGCGCCCTCACCCCGCAGGAGGACGCCGCACAGGAGGGCGTCCTGTCGGACCAGTCGGAGGCGACGGTCGTCGACAGCGGCGGCGCCGCGCGGGAAGGCAATCCGCCGGATCAGTCCGAGGCGACCGTCGTGGACGGTGGGCTCGCGCTTCCGGGGCTGCCGCCCCGTCCTGAGGACGTCGTCTTCGGGTCGGCGGCGGGGGCGGAGGACGTCACCGGGCCGCAGCCGCCCCTGCCCGTCCTCATGGGCCTGCTCGGACGCGGCGAGGTCGAGGCGTCCGAACGTGACACGGCCGACGTCAGGGTGCACCCGCCGATCTCGCCGGTCCTCGCCGAGGCGCTCTACTCGCCGCCCAGGCCGCGCCGAAAGGTCGGGCTTGTCATCCCCGGCGTGATCGTCACCGGGCTGCTCGTGATCGGCGCCGTCGCGGCCCTCCTGTGGCCGGACGCGCCCCGCGCCCGGCCGTCCGCCCCCGGGGCCACCGGCGCCGCCGCGACGCCCGCACCGGCCCAGGGAGACGCGCAGGGCGTCTCCGGCGTGACGCCCGAAGGAGTCGAGGTCGTCTACGAGACCGTCGAAGTGGCGACGGGCTACTTCGAAGGCACGATCACCCTGACGAACGGCACGGGTGAGACGCTCCCGTCCTGGACGCTGTCGTTCACCTATCCGGGCGCCTACATCCGCAACGTGTGGGGCGGCGAGCTGACCGACCCGGGCAACGAGGTCACCATCGTCAACGACGGGAACACCGCGCCGATCGCGCCCGGCGCCAGCGTCGAGGTGAGGTTCGGGGGCGGCGGCGCCCCGTCCCGTCCGGAGAACTGCACGTTCGGTGGCACACCCTGCGGGTTCTGACCGGGCCGCTATGGAAAACTGCAGGGATGCGCATCGCGAGGTTTGCCGTAGGTGACGAGGTTTCTTTTGGGGTCGTGGAGGGTGCGGAGGTCGCCGCGATCGCCGCGCACCCGCTGCTGGGCGACATCGCCTTCACGGGGGGCCGCTTCCCGCTCGACGACGTGCGGCTGCTCGCGCCGATCATCCCGAACAAGATCATCGCGATCGGCCGCAACTACGCCGAGCACGCCCGCGAGATGGGCGGCGAACCGCCCGTCGAGCCGCTGATCTTCAGCAAGCCGGCCACCTCCGTCATCGGCCCTAACCAGCCGATCCTCTACCCGGAGAAGCTGTCGCAGCGGGTGGACTACGAGGGCGAACTGGCCGTCGTCATCGGCCGGGTCTGCCGTGACGTCGCCGTGGCCCGCGCGCACGAGGTGATCTTCGGTTACACGTGCGCCAACGACGTCACCGCCCGCGACCTGCAGAAGCGCGACGGCCAGTGGACCCGCGCCAAGGGCTTCGACACCTTCTGCCCCCTGGGCCCCTGGATCGCCACCGACATCGACCCCACCGACCTGTCCATCCGCACCCTCGTCAACGGCGAGGTCCGCCAGGACGCCCGCACCTCCGCCATGATCCACGACATCCCCAACCTCATCGCCCACATCACCCAGGTCATGACCCTCCTCCCCGGCGACGTCATCCTCACCGGCACCCCCGCCGGCATCGCCCCCCTGCACATCGGCGACACCGTCACCGTAGAGATCGAGTCCATCGGCTCCCTCCCCAACCAAGTAACCCCCCGCCCCTAACCCAGCCCACCCCGCCACACACCAGCCACCCCCAACCCGTTTTGGCGACTCCCCCCAAGTCCTGTAAGCTTTCGGACGTCGCCAGGCCCCCCACGGGAGGCCCAACGCGATGGGGTATGGTGTAATCGGCAACACGACTGATTCTGGTTCAGTTATTCTAGGTTCGAGTCCTGGTACCCCAGCAAGTTCCTGACCTGCGGCGCGAGTCTCCACGAGACTCGCGCCTTCGTCATTTGGGCGAAGTTTGGGGACATATTGGGGAGGGCCCCAAGGACGAGCGCTGCCGTCGGATGCAGCCGCTGGTGATCTCCCAAGGAATCGAACCACTGCGCATCACTCGATCACGGCCCAGGACGGCCGGTTTGGGTGTTGTTCGACGCACGGACGCGCTGTGGCGGGACCACTCCTGGGATGACGTCGAGTCCCAGGTGTTCCTTGAGGAGATGCTTCAGCTCGGCACCGTTGATGAGGATGATTCGGTTGCGCTGGGCGAACTGCTCGCTTGCCCGTCCGAACCAGGAGGGGGTGACGAGTACGCCTCTGGTGGCGTTGTGGTCCGCCATGACGCCGGTGAGCGCGTGGACGGCATCGAGGCCGACGAGTTTGGACCACCGCTTGGCCTGGATCAGGCAGACTCCGCCGAAGAGCTTGTCGTCGCTGGTCGCGACGGCGTCGACTCCTCCGTCCTTGGACGGGACGGTGGTCCATGTCTCGGCGCCCATGGCGGTGAACAGTTGTTTGATGAGGTGCTCGAATTCGGTTGGGGTCAGCTTCATGAGATTGGGTCGAGAGTCCAGGCCCGCGACGACGTCCACGTCGTCGCTGAACCGGAATCGCTTCAGGTCGAAGGTGATGAACGGCTCGACGGCCTCGATGTCGTGGGGGTTGGGTGAGACGAGGGCGTTGAGCCGCTTGAGGCATGCGGCGGGATCGACCTTGGCGAGGACGAGCTCGCTGAAGTCGGATCGCTCGGCTTCGACGCTCACGAGGTGCGGACGGACCTGCTTGCCGGTGGCGAGGTCCGTAGTGGTGAGCCTTCCGTTGAAGACCACGGCCTCGACGGTCGCCGGCGGCGTCGCCGTGAAGATCTCGTGCAGAGTGCGCAGCGCGACCCGCGCGATGAGCTGGGCGTAGCGCTGCTTGATCTCGGTCTGCGGCCGGGGGGTCGGGTCGATGGAGTCGCGCGTCTTCACGTACTTGTAGCCACGGACAGCGGGGATCACGGTGGTCGGTGGCAGCTCGAAGTCTACGATCACATCGCGGTTCTCCGGGCGATACGCGACCTGGACCACGTGCGGGAACCCGTGCGGGTACTCCGATGCATCGAGAACGCGGATGACGAACCACTCGATGGACTCGGCCTCGCCGGCATCTACTCCAGTCCGACATCGAGTGACCTTCGCGTTTTCCGCCGCAGCCCTCGCCGAGAGCTCCGCATTCTTTCTCTCGTGCTCGGAACGTGCTGCAGCAAGCTCGGCGACTCGCTGGCCCTCTCGCCGCTGATACTCCTGAAGATCTTGCCGGAAGAGTTGCTGAGCTTCCTCCAAAGCTCGCTCGTATCGAGCTTCGCCGCCGAAAAGACGCCCGACTGCACCGGGCGGAAGTGGCGCATACGCCGCGAACTCCGGCCTCTCTTCGGCGATGCGCAACCGAGCGGGAGGTTCGAAGACCGAAAGCTGAGGCTGAGAGGTCAGGTCGTCGAAACCCAGCGGCTGCCCATCGAGAGCAGCGGTCAGAACTCCATCAAGAGCCTCGATCCGGCGCTCGGTGTCAGCGGTCTTGTCCTCCGCCAGCTTCAACTGCGCTTCGACGTGGCGTTCCTTGCGTATCTTCTCGCGTTCGCGTTCTTTGCGGGCTTGCTCGCGAGCGATTCGTTCGTTCTCTCGCCGCTGCGCTGCTTGAAGCCGTTCCCACTCTGATCGCCCACTGCCTGCCCGCGTCACGTGGCCTCCACCACTCATCATCGCCGACGGTCCGCCATCACTGTAAGTCGCTCCGCCGCCCGTGAGAAGTACAGATCGGGAGGAGGTACGCAGGAGCAGCGATCGCGAACGATCTTAGAACCACGTGACCCCCGGTCGTTGACAGTCACCGAAGACCTTGTCGGATGTTGTAGCGGCTTGCAGCCACAGCTAAGGGCAGCCACAGCACAAGTTCGGAACCGTATGTGGAGCCGGGAGTACCCGATAAATCGGTGCCAGGCATTGGGCATCTAAGCGATCTTGTTGGGGCCTCGGGAGGTATGAGGGATCTAGGCGTCAGCCAACATGCGCAGATATTTGGACATAGCTCCCATATTGGGATGGCTGGTGGCAAGATGGGAGCTATGCTCTTAGCAGTCAGAGCTCGGGACTGCTAGCCTCGATCCTAGGTAGTTTCGACCCGTAAAATCACCAGACCGTAAACGATCGGACACCGAGGAAGTAGATTCTACTTATGGCCTATCGAAACAAGACCTATGTAGCCTTCGCTAGTGAAGACATTCACTGTTACCGGATGATGCAGGCTTGGCGGAGTAATCAGCACATAGAATTCAATTTCTTCGATGCACACGATATCAATACTGCACGGGATACTAGTCTTGATGAAACGATTAGGAGAAGGCTTAGGGAGCGTTTGATCAACGCGAAGCAGTCTGTCGTCTTGGTTAGCGATACGACGAAGTCCAAATCTGCTCGGTCATCGACATTCCTCGCCTATGAGATGGAGGTAATCGCTCGCCTAGGAATCCCGGTAGTATTTGCGAATCTGAACGGCTCGCGTGATGTACAGCATGCGAAACTTCCCCAGCAGTTGGCCAAAGTCTACTCGGTAAGTGTCTCGTTTCAACCGAAGATTATCAAGTACGCGCTCGATGGCTATGTCGAAAATTTTGCGAAGGTGTCGAAGGAGGAATATCCCAAGCAAGGTCCACATGTCTATAATGCTAGCGTCTACAAGAGTTTGGGAATTTAGTAGTGAAGCACAGCATGGTGGTCCTGTTTCAAACAAAACGTGGACTGCTACTCCTCGCTCAGAGCAGTCTAGTGGCTTTTGGTATTCTCTCTGGTTTTGCTCAAATAGTCTTGGCCATATGGCCAAATCCTCATCTTTCGAGTAATGAGCGCTGGTTTCTACTTGCTGCACTTCTCGTAGCTTCACTTGTTTTTGGGCTGAGTAGAACTTGGCCCCGAAGCGGTGCAGACCGCAGCTTTGATAGCCCCGACATAACGGTTAGCATTGTTGTTGGTGATCTATTCGATCAGCAAACCCACCTGGTTGTTGGGTTCAATGATGTCTTTGATACCGACACTACTGACAGTGTGATCATCGCTGCGAGCAGCGTGCAAGGTCAATTCCTCCAGAGGATTTATGGTGGAGACAGGGGGAAACTGGATGCTGATATATCAGACTCCCTGGCTGGTGTGCAAATATCAGAAGCTGAAGATCGGGCAAATAAATCTGCTGGGAAGCTGGAGCGCTATCCAATGGGTACCGTCGCGGTTTTGGGTGCCCCGAATCGGCATTACTTCTGCGTTGCCTACACCAAGATGCAGAATAACCTTATCGCACAGTCTGATGTCGATTTGCTCTGGCGAAGCCTTAGTGAAGTATGGGAATCGGTTTATCTCAGAGGGCAGCAGAAAGCAGTTTCAATTCCGATCGTTGGCTCCGAGTTGGCGAGAATCAATTGCCTGGACCGGGAGAGTCTGCTAAGGATGATTCTACTCTCATTCGTGGCTCGTTCGAGACAGGGTATCTTCTGCAAAGAGCTCCGGATCGTTGTCCACCCAAAGGACTTTGATCAATTGAACATGCTTGAAGTTGCGGCCTTTCTTCGCACCTTGTAATTGATTTGAGTTGCGGATCAATTTGATGAAGAATTGCCTCGCTGCTTTGTGGTCGAGTGCACATGGAAACATCCGTCGGATATTACCAGTGCTATGCTGGTGGCGGATATCCATCGGTAAAACTACATCGGAACGAGCCGGTAGTTCGTTCTGTTAAGAAGCCGAATCCTAGAATTGACAGGAGAAGATTTTGGAGCATTTGTACAAAAATCTCGGCAGTTTGAAAAAAGGATCAACGGTGATCGTCACCCTGAGAAACCAAGCCAACGTACAGGTGATGACGACTAGTGAGTACCGGAACTACAAGTCAGGAAAGAGATACAAGTATTTCGGCGGCCGTGTAACCAAGTCTCCCTTTAGGGTTAGCGTTCCAAGCGACGGTAACTGGGTCGTTGCCATTGATCTTGGGGGCTATCGCGGGCGAATTAGCGCTTCTATCGCCGTCCAACCACCACCGAGAGGATTCCTACCTGTGGCACGAGATGTAAAAGATGAACCTGCCCGATCCGTCGCGCTCCGCAATCCAGAGGAGCCTGACGGCGATATTTTGGGAGGGCAGACCTGGGATGTTTTTATCTCCCATGCCTCTGAAGATAAGGCTACTGTTGCGCGCCCGCTTCGTAATGCGCTGATCAGTCATGGAATAAGTGTATGGCTTGACGAGGCACAGCTAAAGATCGGGAACAGCCTCCGGCGTAAAATTGACCAGGGAATCCGATCAAGCCGATATGGCATTGTCATATTGTCTGCGCCATTTTTTTCAAAGGGCTGGACAAACCATGAACTGGACGGACTTGTCACCCGAAATGTATCCGGTGAGCAGTCTCTTCTGCCGATCTGGCATGAGTTGACCGATGCTGATGTGCGGGGGTATAGCCCGTCGCTGGCCGACAAAGTGGCCTTGAGTACTGATAAGTATTCAATCGAAGATATTGCCGAGCAGATCGCTGAGGTGATCAAGGTTGGCGGGTAGTCGTGGGCGGTCGCCCCGCGGATGGCTCCCAGGAACCTGTTCAACCTCGAAGAGGACGCCACCGACTATTTAGTCGATGTGGGCGCGAAGAGTTCCAGGGTCGCTGCTGCGCTAGTCCGGGCACGGGTGCTCATGTTTTGCCGTTCGCGTGTCCGGCTGAGAGGAAGGCGGGCGGGAGTATCGTTCTGTGGTCGTTGGCGAACTCGGATTCGATGTGAGCGACTCCGTGTCTGTGAGGTCCGGACCGAGCTTCTAGTTCTCGATCTTGCTGAGCTCCCTCACGGAATTCGCTCCCGGCTGTTCCCTTCTGAACTGATCGCCGCTGAAGGGCTCAGAGCCCGTTGGAAGCCACTGGCACCCGCTCTCATGCTTCCTGTTCGATGCGAACTATCGGGATCCGACGTGAGTGTTAGTGGAGTGCCCAAGTCAGTACCGCGTGTCCCGTGCCATGAAGCTTGATCCGCTTTCGCGGCGTCTGCGTATGTCCTGCTCGCGATGGCTATACGTTCAGCTTCTGTGGTCCATCAGATGCAACATCAGATGGTTGCCCTGGGGTCAGCAAGATATGTAAACCGATAAGCGGTTTACCTCGTCCTGGTGGACGAGGTATCGCTTCGCGAGAGGTCCTACCGGGGGTGGGCCGCCTCACTGGGACTGCGGGCGGCGTGGTTGGTTGTCACGGTCTGACCCGTTCGGGTCTTCGCCATGGGTAAGTGCAATCCATGTGCGAAGGGCTGCGAACCCATGGTGGGATCGAGCACGAACGGCGGCGGAGGCGGTACCCAAGGGCGTCGGCAGAAGCGGGCTCCTGGGGGTCGGACGCGGGCGTTTCTGGTGCGGGTGACCGACGCAGAGCACCAGGCGTTGGTGGAGCGGGCTGGGCGGGTCGGGCTGAGCGTGCCGCGGCTGATGGTGGAAGCCTCGCTCGCCGATGATGTTCGGACGGTCAGTGAGCGGCGTGGCCTGGTGGTGGAGTTCTCGGGGGCCAAGCAGCTTGCCGCGGCTATCGGGAACAACCTCAACCAGTTGGCCAGGGCGGCCAATGCGACTGGAGTGATCCCGGAAGAGCTGGCGGTGACTCTGGTGGCCACCCGCCGGGTGCTCTCGCGCCTGGAGACGGCGGTCGAGGCGATGGGCGGGCGGGGCCGGTGAATAACTTCATCTCACCTAGGCGGGGCAAGAGCACGATCGGCCTGGTGCGTTACCTGTTCGGGCCTGGTCGGGCGAACGAGCACGCTGGGCAGCGGGTGATCGCTGCGTCGATGGTCCTGGCCATGCCGGATGGGGGCGCGGCTGGACTACCGGGAGGACAGGAAGCAGGTCACCGAACTGGGTCGGCGCTGGACGGGCATCGCGTAGCGATGGGCATTGAGGTGCCGGACGGGCATGTGTGGCACTGCTCGATGTCTCTGCCGCCGGAGGACTCCACGCCCCGGCGGAAGCTCACGGACGGACAGTGGGCCGAGAGCGTCCGGGAAGCCGTCAGGAGGCTGGGCTTCGATGATGGGAAGCAGTCGCCGTATCGGTGGCTGGCGGTGCATCACGGGAAGTCGGTGAACGGGAACGAGCACGTTCACCTGGCGGTGAACCTGGTACGAGAGGACGGGAGTGTCGCGAGTATCTGGAACGATCGGCGCAAGCTCAGCCGGCTGTGCGCGGAGTTCGAGCAGCTGCACGGATTGCGTGTCGTCGAGGGGCGCGGCGGCGCGGGGGCGCCGGGGCTTTCGCGGGCCGAGCTTGAGCGGGCCGAGCGTCATCCGTGGCGGGAGCCTGATCGGGTGCTGTTGGCCAGGATCGTGCGGGCCGCGGCGACTGCCGCTGAAGGCGAAGGCGAGTTCGTCGCGTTCCTACACAGTAGAGGGGTACTGGTTCGGCCGCGGTACGGGCCGGGCGGCAGAGACGAGGTGGTCGGCTACTCGGTGGCGCTGGCTTCCCGGGCGGCCGGGGAGCCAGTGTGGTTCGGGGGCGGGAAGCTCGATCGCGGTTTGACCTTGCCCAGGCTGCGGGAGCACTGGCGGGAAAGACCTGTGGAGCGTGGGCAAGCACTCGCCTACTGGGGGCAATCTGTCGAGCCTCGTGGTTCTGTCCCTGCTGTCCCCGGTGTCCCCGCGACTTACGAAAAGGGGTCTGGGCTGGGGCGGCAAGGATTCTGGAGGAGGTCCGGGTTCAACTCCTGGCTGTCCCCGCCGATGACCATGAGGCGTGGGCGGGGGTCGCGCGCGGAGTGTCGGGGATGCTGTCGATGTGGTCTGTGTCCGTCGAGGGCGCGCAGCCCGGTCCGCTGGCGGGGGTGGCCGATGCGCTCGCCAGAGCTTCCCGCACACGCTACGACGAACGGCCTCCATGTCCTCCCCATTGCGTGCGGGGGTTGAGGAAGGTGGCCAAGGTCGTCTCGACCTCTACCCGCCAGACATACGGTAACTGGGCAGAGATCGAGCTCCTTAGGAAGATCCTCCGCCTGATTCAGGTCATCGAAGACTGCAATCGCTCCCAGAGGCGGGCCATGGCGGCGATCGAGAGCGCCAACGCGTCAGTCGAAAGGCTCCGCTCCTTCACCGAGCAGGCGAGCCTCGGAGCGACCTACTCCAGGCCCACGATGGGACGGGCCGCGGGTTTCGGAATCGGATAGCGAACCAGCCGGCCGCGGCAGCAGCCTGCTCGGAGTAAGGCTCCGTACCGTGACGGTCCGAGTCTTGCCCTGTAATCGCGACACCTTGCCCACCCTGCTCAGAGGGGTGGGCAAGGTGTTTCGTCCCTGGGCTCGGACGGAAGAGCTGGAGGAGATTGCCCGGTACGGTCAACCCGGTTCCATGCGCTGACGCGATGACGATAACCGACCAAATTCTTTGTGTCGGTTATCGTCATCGCGTCTTGGGGCAGGGGCTATCTCCGACAGTGGTGCCGTGGCGGCGCGGCTCTGCACGCTCGGACCGCGTCTTCCGGGTGCGCGGGCACCGCGCCGCCACGGGTCTCAGGCGGTGAGTCCTTGCCGGGGGTCGCGGCCGTGCGAGGGGCGAATCACGCGTTGACTGCCGCTGGCAGAGCCTGGACGGACATTGCGTTGAGTCGCCATGCCGCCCACACGACCTTGCCGATGCCGGTGGCGTACCAGCCGACGTGATCGGCCTCGGCCAGCCTCATCGTCTGCCGTGGCGGAGCGGGGAACGGGCGGCGCGGCGGCGGTGTCGCTGACTTCGACGATCAGGTGGGTGGCGGTTCGTCGCAGACGGACGGCGAACATTGCCGGCGTCTCGTCATGGAGGGCGGCGTAGCCGTTCGGGGCCTGGTCAGGGCCAGTGGCTCGGACTGCGTTGGTCGCGTACTCGGAGACCGCGAGGGTGACCTGATCGACCAGATGGCTCAGGCCCCACTGGGGCAGCTGCGCCTGCACCAGGCGGCGAGACAGGCGCACCGACTGCGGGAGCGCCACGAGTTGCAGTTTGTCGAGATCGAGTGTCTCCCCGGCCAGGTCGGGCCGGAAGTTGTTCGGGGACATGATGATGGCCGTTCCGGACGTGGAGCCTCAGGCGGGCTCTTGTGCCGATGAATCCCGAAAGTGCCCAGCAGCAGAGCGCGGTGGCCGCGGGGCGGAAGCGATGAGCGGTCAGACGCTGAGTTCGAGCTTGGACCGGAGGACTGCCGCGACGGCTTCGGCCCGCTCCCGCAAGTTGGCGCCCGCGATCGCACGGTGCCACGACCACCAGTAGGTGACCGCGCCGTCCTTGGCGGTCGCGGTGATGTCCTCGAACAGCTCCTGCGTCTGGGCGTGGGAGATGCGCAGGGCGATGGTCCTGCCCAGCGGCTGCACGAACGACGTCGTCAAGTCACTGTGGCGGTCCAGTTCGGCCTTGAGCGGCTTGAGCCGCTCGGTCTCGTCCAGCCTCGCGAACAGGGACGCCCGGGCTTCGGCTGGACGGTCGATCTGGGGTCGTCGGTCAAGGCGGGTTCTGCGCTCAAGCATCAGGTGGGTCCTCAAGGCCGGTGGCGGATGGGACATGACACATGTGGGCGAAATGCTGACTTTGCCCCGTACCGGGAAGTTCTTTCATGCATCTCGTATCTCAAACCTGCTCGAAATATGTTCCCGGTTCAGATTGTGCGCAGGAACATCGGAGTGCGGCAAGTGAAACGGAGGCTTCCGACGTGATGACCGCCTCCCGGAAACGGCGAAGGACCAGAGCGCATGCTCTGGTCCTCGGTGTAATTCCTGGTCAGGCGCTAGCTGGGGGTATCTCGGTCAGCTCTGCCGGACCGAACGTTAGGTCCTATCCGGTGGTGCTAGAACCCCGATTAACTGTCTGACCGTTGTCGTCGGTCGTTCACGCGGGTGGCGAGGGCGCTTGCTGTTGGGTCACCCAATCGGGTGGGCGCTGGTCTTGAGGCGCGTTACGAAAAGGCCCCAGGTCGCGGTGGAGAACTCCAGAACGGGACCCTGTTGGTGCTGCTTGGTGTCGCGGACGCCGACCGTGCGCGCCGCGATGCCGGCTTCGACGCACGTCTCGTGGTCTCCGGAGAAGCTCGACTTCCGCCAGCGGGTGAACTGCTTGTCAGTGGTCATGGGAGGGCTTCCTATGAGGAGGGCAGCGCCAGGGCCGCCTGGCGCAGGAACTCTTGGCTGTCTTCGATCGGCAGCGTCGCCGCGCGTAGCGCCTCGTACATTTCGAGGTAGCCGGCCACGTGGTCGGCCTCGGTCAGCACCGTGTCGGTGGTGGGTGATTCGACGCCGACCACGACCGGGTCCTTGGGGTCGGCGTAGTTGTAGATCTGGAAGGAGCAGACCGGCAGGTTGTAGGACTCGACCTCCGCGCCGAGCGGCAGGACCCGGATCTCGATCGAGTTCTCTTCCGCCGCGACCGCCGCCATGTGCTCGAACTGGGCGCGCATGATCGGTGCGGGAGCCGTCCGGCGACGGACCGCGAACTCGTCCAGGATGACCTCGTAGGCGGGACCGCCCTTGCGGCGCATCAGCCGCTGGCGGCCGGCCCGGCCCTTGAGAACGCCCTCGGTCGTCGCGCCGGGAGGCTGCGGCCAGCGCGAGTGCTCCAGTCGGGATCGGGTGAACTCCGGCAACTGGAGCAGGCCGGGAACGAAGCTCTGCTGGTACTGCCGGATCCTGCGGGCACCGGCCTCCAAGTTGGCGAACAACGCCTGACGCTCACCGATCGCCTTGCTGTTCCCCTCCCACCAACCGCGCTCGGCGGCCTCGCGGGCGATGGTCATGATCTCCTCCCAGCGCGGGTCGTCGATCCCGACGCCGAGTGCTTCGAGCATCTGCATGATGTCGTCGAGATCTGGAGGGACGTGCCCCAGTTCGTAGCGGGACATCTGCTGGCGCGTCGGGTCGACCTGCGTGGCCAGCTTCTCCAGGGTCAGGTCTCGCGCCAACCGCAGCGTCTTCAGCTCGTTCCCGAGTCGAAGGCGCCGCACGAACGGACTGATCATTCACCAACTCCAGGTTCTGAGCCGCTGAGCAGGAACCGATCTCGGGAAAGAAGGCTATCCCGGCCTGGCCAGATGCTCGGACAGAACGGAAATTCCCGCCAGGTGTGCAGATGGGACAGGTGAGAATTGGAGCAGAGCATCTCACCCCGGCATGTTCGAGAGAAGGGGCGTTGGACAGTCCGGGAGCGGCTGGAGACTCCCGTCCGACGCTTCCGCGGAGTAGTCCCGCTGAGAGCCACCGCGGGGCTGCCAGCAGGACATGGTCTCCTCACGGCACCTCACGCCTGCGGCACTGTGTTGACCGAGAACCGCGAAGGCCGCGTCCAGGGGCGCAAGCTGGATGTCGCGTTCGGCTAGGACAGCAGGAGAACGGCATCCCATGAGGTGGGAACGGTTGGGGAGGGGATCTTGCCGTGCTCGGCGAGGGCGAGCGCGACACCGGCCGCGCCGGTCAGCAGGCCGGGGTCATTGGTCGAGGATCCGGCGTGCTGGTGCTGGAAGGCGAAGGCATGGCGCGGATCGAAAGCGGCCTGCGTGGCGGCTGCCGCTATGTCATGGGCGGTGCTGCCGCTGGTCGCGGTGCTCTGAAGGACGCCGGAGTAGCCGTGGCAGAGGGTCGAGCCGTGCGTGTCCCATCTGCCGCCGGGGCGGTTGGCCAAAGCGGCCAAGGAGGAGTCGGCGACCGTGAGGAAGCGACGATCCTGGAGCGCTTGGGCGGCGAGGTGGAGGGCGCGGCTGATGCCGGGGGAGCCGTAGCACCAGGCGTCGCGTCGCCCAGGTGCGATTGCGGGCTGTTCGTCGTCGAGTTCGTCGCCGGTGATGTGGGGTGGCCAGGTGTGAAGATCGGGGTTCTGCCAGGTGAGGAGCCATTCAGCGCAGAAGCTGATCGCCGATGTCTGGTTGGGGACGGTCCACCCGGCCGACGCTGCGGCGGACAGGAAGGCGAGGGGTCCGGCGATGCCGTGGGCCATTCCGGTCTCCGCGCGCCCGGAAGTCGCTGGATGCGCGGTGGAGGCGTGACCGTCAGAGGGGAGCCACCAGCCGGGCCGGGTGCTGCCGCCAGGTGTTCCGATCATGGTGGTGAGGACGGTCAGGGCCGCGATGAGTCCTTCTTCGGCGTCGGTGTGGCCACTCGCCAGGGCTGCCAAGAGGATTCGCCCGGTCCCGGACAGGCCGGTGATGGCGTCGTACAAGCCCACGTTGCGGTGACGGCTCCGTCGCGGTGGAGCCGCTCGTGGTAGTCGGTGGCGTGTGCGGTGGCCTGGGCGGATAGCCAGCGGACGGTCTGCCGGACGGCGCGTCGCTGAGGTTCGGGGTCGGGGAGGTAGCGCTCGCCGAGGATCAGGGAGGCGGCCAGGCCGCCGGGGGCGGCGAACACGCCGGGGTGGGGAAGTGAACCGTGTGGGGAATGGGTTGCGGCGGCTGTCCAGTGGGCGTGGGCGGCCGTGGCGAAGACTCGGTCGGTGGCGGCGAGACGCGCGTGCAGCAGCGCCGTGCCGGCGAGGCTCTGGAGACTGGCGCCGGGCCGGGAGGGAACGGCGGTGAGGACTCGTTCGGGGTCGAGGAGCCGTTCGGCGGCGGTGATCGCCTGCTGGGCGCTGATCGACGGGGTCATGTCACCGGGTTGAGGTCGGTGCCGGGCGGAGGTAGAGGAGGTCGGCTGCGAGCGCCCGTACGAGCGGTTCCGCGCCGGTCGCTCCGATGATTCGGTTGACGTGCATGTGGATCAGGGAGGATGCGCAGGATCGGGCGCGCGGTGGGGGCAAGACGTCCCGGTAAGTCGACAGTGCGGTCTCGCGCTGCACCCATTCGGAACGGGTGGCTTCGAGCGCTGGTTCGGCGAGGCCGCCTGAGGCTGCACGCGTTCGGGGGCGAAGGCCGGTCAGATGTCGGCGGGCGGCCCGGTCGACGTGGCGACCCTCCACCGTGGCGGGGTCGCCGTTCGAGAGAGCGCGGGAGATCGCCGCAGCCGACAGGGCCGCGATGACGATGCGGTCGCTGGCGTCCGGGGCCGCTGGGAGTGCTGCCAGGACTAGCCGGGAGCCCGCGGCGAAGACGGCTTCGGCGGCGGCAATGGACTCCGCGCTGCCGCCGTACCGCTCGGTCTCCTGCTCGTATGGCTCGACGGAGAAGCCGCTGGCCAGCCGATCCCCGATGAGGCGTGTGACGAGGTTCGAGAACGCGGGCAGGATCTCGCCGCAGAGGATCGCGGGGTCGCCGTGGAAGCGCACTCGGAGGTGCGGACCGGCTTGGTCGGTGTAGCGCAGCCAGAACCATTGCTGGGTCGGCAGTTCGTCTGCGAGGGCGCTGATACGCGCCAGGACCTCGTCCTGGCAGGTTCCGGGAGTTCGGATCGTCAGAGACAGCCAGTCGCTTCCCGGCAGATGAAGGTCCTCGCCGATCCTGCGGACAGCACCGGGACCACTTGTGTGGGGAGGGGCAGGTGGATGGGCTCTGGCCAGAGGGACCACGAGTTCCAGCAGATGCCGTCCGGACGGTCCGGCCACGACGTCCTGGACGGCGTCGGGGCCGCCAGGCTGCTCGGTGACGGCAGGGACGCCACGGCTGACGTAGCGGCGCAGGAGTTCTAGGTCATCGGGTCGCCGTAGGTCGAGCGGCAGCGCCCGGTCGTGCTCGTGGATCACGATGACGTCGGGGGGAGTAGGGACGGTCTCCTTCCGCCAACGAGCCACGGCGACGTCCCAGCCGACGGTGTCGCGGGTAGCGCCGGTCAGCGAAGGAGGCAGGACCCACCTGGCAGGGGAGAGGATTGTTGAGCGGTGCCGGACACGTGGTTGGAACGGTGTGTCGGCGAGCGGCCCCCAGCTCCACGTCCGCAGCGGGCGGCTGCCGTGGTTGGACAGCAGCCGCAGCAGTTGGGCGGCTGGAGGCAGCAGCCGGGAGGCCAGCCGCGAATACAGCATCGGAATGACCGGCCGTCCCAGATGCTGCGACCACAGCCACAGTCGAGGCCCGTCCGACATGAGCATCAGATCGGCCACGTCCAGGTCGCCGGGACGGGCGGGTACACCGAGGGCGATCCGGTGGGAGGCGAAGCCGGTGGGCGCCGCCAGGGTGGAGCCGTTGGGGGTGCGTGCCCGCACGACCAGCTCCGCAACCAGCGCGTCATCGGCGTGGTCGGGGTAAGCGAGACCGGGCACCAACGTTGAGAATCGGCCCGTGGACGATCCAGCGTCCTGCGTATTGGAGGCGGAGCAGACCGCCAGCCGGATACGTCCGGCCGCCGCGTCCTCCAGAGAGTCCGCGATGACCCTCACCTGGATCTCGGCGGTACGCGGAGGGACGGCGTCGCGGCTGCCCGCCGCGGTGGCCAGAGCCTCCACCGTCGCAGCGCCCAACTCGACTTCGACGCGTCCCGCGCCGGCGGCTTCAGCGATCAGAGTGCCTAGGACCGCGGTCGTCCTCGCGGACATGGCCGACGAGGGCTCGGGCTCCTCGAAACCGATTCCTGCCACGGGGTCGATCGTGTCCAGCAGCGGCACGAACCGGTGTGGGCCGTAGCGTGCCTTGAAGCGCCGGTGGTAGTCCGCGAGCGGATCCGGCCTCGGGTTGATCCGCCACAGCACCTCCGCGGCCTGCGCGGCCTCGGAGGCCAGGCGTCGCGGCAGCGCCAGGTCGCCGTCGACGGCCACATCGACGGAAAGCGTGGAACGGCCCCGCTTATGGGAATCGGTCGAAGGGCTGACGATCTGGTCGGCGAGGTCCCGCGCCTGCGACAGGAACTCCAGCCTTCCCGCTGCCCCCGGCCTGAGACGATCAGCGTCGGCCAGGCATACGCGGATCTTCTCCAGACGCGCCCGCAGGGCGTCGTTCACGGGGAGCCTGGCCAGGAGATGAGTCAGCGGATCATCACCGCCCTGCTCGGGAAGCAGATCGGTCACGAGGAACCCGCACCGCACCAGCTCCAGCACCATGGAGCGGACCGGTTGCTCGGGTGCCACAGGCCAGGCACGGGTCACGGCGGCGAGGAGGTCGCTCCACCGCGCCCCTTGTGCGCATTCCGACATGACGAGGGTGGCTGCGTCCGTCGCACGGACAGAGATCCGCCGGACGCCCAGGACTCCCGGCTCCGCGGGCTGCTCGTGCTCCCACCGATCGCCCCGCCGAACCGCCAGAGCATTGGTGGACAGCGTGAGCAGCGGCAGGACGTCAGGGTCGTCCAGGACGAGCGCCGCTACGTCGGCGAGCCAAGAAGGGTGGGGAACGGTCCGGGCACGGTGCGCGTCTCCGATCGACAGGCTGTCCGAGGCGCTTTCGGTGAACCGGGCGCAGCAGACACCCGCGAACACCCCGTGCGGCGTCGGGCGGCTCCGGGCCCGCAGGGTGTAGCTGCGCACCGTCGAAGCGGCACGGCCGTCCAGCAGCTGCCGGGGGCTGGAGGCGATCGAACCCGCCTGCCGTGAGGCCAGGAACATACCTTCACGAACCAGCGAATCGACATCGCCCGCCTTGCCGACAGATGGCCCGCGCAGAGGCAGCAGCGGGATCCGAGCCAACGCGGCGGCACCGGGGAACGGAACGAAGACACCACGCCCCATACGGAACTCCTCATCACGAGCTCACCCCGATTTGGGCCTCGGGGCCGCCGCCGGGCACACGGCCCGGCGGCGTTTCCCCGAGGTTCAGCAGCGAGACCAGCCGCCGCTGGAGTAGTTCTCCGAGGACATGTCCGACGGCGATACGCCGACTGCCCCGGTCCGGGTGCCGCGGCCGAAACGCTCGACCACGGCGGTATCCGTTAGGAGACGCAGCCCGAGCAGGTCTGCGTGCAGGTGTCGCTGGTGCAGTCCTCGGAGTCCAGGGCCTGGGGCAGTTCGTGCAGGGGCCCGGTCTGAGTGTCCAGCGCGAACAGGTTCACGATCGCATCAGAGTCCATGGCTCGGACGATACGCGTGAACCTGCACTCAGTATCGGGATGCTCGAAAAGCTGACCAGGTTCGGACTCAGGTCTGGTCGGAGATCACGAAGACCGTGCTCTCCCGCTTCTCGGCCGTGATCATCGCGGCGAGATCGCTCGGCGCGGCTGCCGCCGGATGCACCTCGATCCGGAGGGCCGCGCGGTGTGGCTTCGCCTGCTCCCATTCCTGGAGCCGGGAGACCAGCTCGTCCGCCAGTTGCGTGGCCCGGGGTCCGTAGGCGCAGGCGCCCAGCTCGACCGTCTCGGCGCCACCGGATGTCTCAGTGTCGGCTGCCGGACGGCGGATCAAGTAGGCGAAGCTGTCGTGGGTGTACAGGCCCATGCTGCCCCAGGAGTAGAGCGGCTTGATCAGGCCCTCCTCGACGGCGTGAGAGGAGACGAGAATCCGGCAGACCTGCGCGGACGCCCCGGCCAGCCAGTAGTCCAGATGGTCGAACGGCACCCATGGCACGACCACTCCGGACCACGCCTGTGCCGGTGTGGTGTCCACCGCTGCTCCGAGCGCCTGGAGGTCGACGGGCAGGCCGTCGTCGGCGCGGATCCACATGCCCCGCTTCGGCGGGAGCTCGGCGTTGAACTCCCCGATGGCCTCGGGCCCGCGCATCGGCATGAACCCGCGCTCCTCGATGGAGACGCTCCGCCACACCTCGCCGTCCAGCTCCAGCGCCACCGACCGGCTGATCCCCTTGACCCGCAGCGGCACGACCAGCCTTCCGCCCGGTGCCAGCTGTTCCCGCCAGGCCGTCGGGACGTCCCAGGCTCCCGCCGTCACGATGATCCGGTCGTAAGGCGCGCCTTCGGGGTACCCGAGGTGGCCATCGCCCTGGACAACGCGCACGTCCGGGTAGCCGGCCGCCGCGAGGTGCTCCCGTGCCTCCGCGACGATCTCCGCACCGATGTCGACTGCGGTCACCTGCCCCTCCGAGCCAGCCAGCTCCGCCAGGCAGGCGGCGTTGTAGCCGGTGCCCGCGCCGATCTCCAGCACGCGGTGGCCGGGCTGGACGTCCAGTTGCTCCAGCTGTGCCGCGACGACACCCGGTCCCGACGCCGAACTGATCGCGACGCGACGCTCATCCCGGTGGGTGACCACCGAATCCTGCGCGTAGGCGCGCTCCAGAGTCGCATCGGGCACGAAGAGGTGTCGGGGCACCGTCCGCATCGCCGCCTCTACCGAGGCCGAGCGGATTCCGCCCCAGCCCAGGCCGGTCAGCTTCTCCACCATCGCCGTACGCAGCACCTCGGCTTCCGCGGAACCAGCCGCGGTAACAGAAACTCCCATGCGGCCAGCGTATGGTTCGGCGTCCTGGCGGGCAGGCACATTCGCCCCTGACGAAGAAACCGCATCCGGGCTCCGCGGGCGCTCAGCCCTACGATGTGATGCTAAAGACGCAGCTGAGCGGTTGGAGCCCTGACGGTCATGGCGAACATCGGATTTCGGGATATCGCAGGTGACCTGCGTAGGTCCATCGAGCTCGGTGAGATCGGCCAGGGCCTCGCGCTTCCCTCGGAGTCCGATCTCGTGGAGAAGCACGGGACTTCGTGTTCCGTCTGGCAGAGCAGACCCAGACGCCGATCGACCTCGCTGGATGCCTCGCCTTGGCGGTGCTGGCCGTCGCAGCGAGCGGAAAGGTCTGGCTCCAGGCCCCTGGCTGGCGGGAACCGCTCTGCCTCTACGTCGTGATCGCGCTACCGCCTGGCAACCGCAAGTCCGAGGTGTACGCGGTCATGACCGAGCCCATCCGTGCCTACGAGGACGAGCTTCGGGAACTCGCTTCTCCGAGCATCGTCAAGGCGGCCATGGAGCGCAGGATGGCCGACGTCGATGCCGAGAAAGCTGAGCGTGACACTCTCGGGGCGGCGGGAGAAGAACGCCAAGTCCTCAAAGAGGAGGCGATTCAGAAGGCGCTGGACGCGGAAGCCATCCGCGTGCCGGCGGAGCCCCGCCTGTATTCGGGGAACGTCACCGTCGAAGCCCTGTCAGCGATCATGGCGGCGCAGGGTGGCCGTTACGCGGTCCTTTCCCCCGAGGGAGAGCTGTTCGACATCGCCGCAGGGCAGTA
Organism: Actinocorallia sp. API 0066; assembly: GCF_020991275.1. GTDB lineage: Bacteria > Actinomycetota > Actinomycetes > Streptosporangiales > Streptosporangiaceae > Actinocorallia. The sequence goes on from NZ_JAJLQY010000001.1 coordinate 820,850, forward strand.
CTCCGGGGGACGGCGCCCGAACTTCGGAATCCTGAAGCACGGTCATGCGGGGGAGACCGTCCGCGTTGATCGGCTCAGCCGTGAGGGCGAGGACATCCGGAACGCCACGCTCACCTTGGGCATCTGCACGCAGCCGTCGGTCCTGGAGAGCCTCGCCGACACTCCGGAGTTCCGCGGTCAAGGCTTGCTCGGCCGCATCCTCTACTCGATCCCGCAGTCCCTTCTGGGACGCCGAGACCATCGCAACGCGGAGAAGGTTCCGGCGCACATCGTTGCTGAGTACACCAGCAACCTCACGGCGCTGCTTAGGACCCTGCACGAACTGCCGGACCATAGCGACCTCACACTCTCGTCGATGGCGACCAATGCCGCCGAGGATCTGCTCGACGAGCACGAGGCGCGTCTCCACCCGGAAACCGGCGATCTGGCCCACATGGCGGACTGGGCGGCGAAGTCGGTCGGCGCGACGCTGCGCATTGCGGGCCTGCTGCACCTGGCCGAGCATGTCGGGCGGGGCGCGATTCTCCCGTCGTTGAGTGATCCGATCACGGTCGAGTCGATCGCCAACGCCCGGGAGACCGGCGACTACTTCACCCACCACGCCCAGGCTGCGTACGACGCCATGGGCGCCGACCCCACCGTAGGTGACGCCCGCGCCGTCCTCGCCTGGATCAAGACGACTGGCACCGACCGCTTCACCGCACGCGATGTCTAGCGCGGCAACCAGCACCGCTTCAAAAAGGTCACCCGCGCAGAACCGGCCCTCAACCTGCTGGAAGCCCATGGATGGATCCGCCGCCTCCCCGGCGCCCGCGCGGGACGGGGTCGGCCGGCGGCTCCCTCCTTCGAGGTCCACCCCACGGCACTCGGCTCATGACGACGTTCCCCGATTTCTGTCGGCTTTTGTCACCCCGTCATGAGGGTTCGAGGGCCCTGGTGAGGTCGCGAGGCCCGCCCGGATCCCTCCTCCCTCCGCGAGCTTCGGCGCACAGACCAAGCACACCGCCGAGCCCGCACCCCCCGAACCGGCCTCACGAAAGACAGGTACGACGTTGGCGAACCCGACGAAAACGACGCGCAGGCGCAAGACGACCGCCTCGGACACCGAGCGGCTGGACCAGCTCTCCCTCAATGAGGTATGCGAGGTGCTGAGCATCAGCCCGTCCACCTTCTACGACTGGCGCGCCAAGAACCTCGCACCCGCCTGCTTCAAGCTCCCGAACGGACAGCTCCGCTTCTACAGGGCCGAGTTCCTGCGGTGGCTCGACGGGCTGGAGGGCTGATGGAAGGCATCAGCTACGACGTCCGCGTCTACGAGATCGAGACTCGCAAGAACGCCCAAGGCAAGACCACGTCTTACCGGGTCGTCTGGAAGGTGGAACGCCAGCGCTTCCACGAGTCGTTCAAGACCAAGGCCCAGGCCGACAGCTTCCGTTCCGAGCTGAAGACCGCCGCCAACAAGGCCGAACCGTTCGACACCGCCACCGGCCGTCCGGTCTCGTGGGCGAAGACCACGGTCACGATGAGCTGGTAAGACCTGGCCGTCGCCTACTCCGACCGAAAGTGGAAGGACGCGTCGGCCAAGCACCGGGCCGACATCGCCCGGGTCATGATGCTCACCACCATGGCGATGCTCTCCAGCGAGAAGGGCAAGCCCGACGACGCCCTGCTCCGCCGCGCCTTGACCCGGTACGCCTTCAACACCAAGCAGAGGGCCGAAGCTCCCCGCGACGTGATCGCCGCGCTGGAGTGGGCAGCGAAGAACACGGAGAACGTCGACACGCTGGCCGACCTCGACGTCGTCCACACCGTCCTGGACGAGATCACCACCCGCCGCCGGGACAACAAGCGCATGGCCGCGGTGACGACCAAGAAGTACCGGGGCATTCTCCACAACGCCCTTGAGTTCGCCGTGATCAAGAAGGCGCTGGCTGCCAATCCCCTCACCGGCCTGACGTGGATCTCGATCAGGACGTCCACCGAGGTCGACCGGCGCTCGGTCGTCAACCCCGCCCAGGGCCGAGCCTTCCTTGCGGCCGTACGCGAGCATGCACCGAGCGGGCCGAGACTCGTGGCCCTCTACGGCGCGATGCTCTACTGAGGCCTACGGCCCGAGGAAGCCGTCGAGATCACTGAGGACACCCTCCTGCTCCAGCCCCGCATCTGGAACCCCGAGACCGAGCAGCTTGAGGACCCGCCTGAAGAGGAGGACTGGGGCGAACGCTGGGTCGGAACGGTCGCGCCGGAAGTCGCCCCCGACTGGACCGACGACGGCGCGAAGCGCGACAGACGCGAAATGCCCAAGCACCGAGCAGAAGGAGAAACCCGAGGCCCGATCCCGGTTCCACCGGTCCAGAGCAGGCTCTTCCGCGAGCACCTGATCCACCACGGCACCGGCAAGGACGGCCGCCTCTTCCAGGGTGTCCGAGCCGACGTCGTCCCCGGCGACACCATCCAGAGGGTTTTCGGGCGAGCCCGCGCCAAGGTCCTGACCCCGAAGGAACTCGACTCACCCCTGGCCAAGCGCCCCTACGACCTACGGCACACCTACGTCTCGACCCTCCTGAACGCCGGTGTGTCCCCCAAACAGGTCGCTGAGTGGGCCGGCAACAGCGTCGGGGTTCTCTTGAAGACCTACGCCAAGTGCCTGGTCGGCGACGCCCACGCCTCCTGCCACCGCATCGCAGAGGCACTCCGCCGAGAGCTGCCCGGGGGAAACCCTATCCGACGGCCTCTGAACTGCTGTTGGGCAGTTGGGGGGCCATTCTTCTGTTGGCAATAGCCTCATCTCCGGATCGGATTTCTTTGAACTCTGACGCGAAGAATTTAACCCATTATTGGCGCAAGCCCTAAGCTTGAGGAAATATGCGGTGGGCTTTTGGGGGCTAGGTGATTCCAGGCGTCGGAGAGAGCGTCGAGCAGCATCGCGCGGTCAAGGTTTGCCGGATAGAGTTCGAGGATCACCTGGGCGAGTCGCATGGCGGTGGCAACATTCTCTCCGGGGGGAAGGCGGAGTCGCTCCATGGCGTCGCCAGCCGAGATGGGCAGCACTTTGACCGTTTCGCTGAGGAGGACGCGATCTATATGGTGCCCTACCATCTCGGCCACGGGACCCATAGCATTCATGATGGATAGGCTTCGATCGAGCCGCCTCTGGTGCCGCTCCTTGATCGCCCGGAGATCAAGATCGCTGAGGCCAAGGTCGCCAGCCGACAACTGCAGCAGTCCCAGGTAGTCCAGGACGGCACCCGTCCTACTGAGCCTGCCCTTCCATAGGTCGCTGATTTCGTCACAGTTGCTGTGTTGTTCTATTCCGCGAGATATGGCAACGGCTGCCGATAGATGCGTTTTGGCTGACGTTAGCAGGGCGATTCGACAACGTATCCATTGCTCGTCGCTGTCTGGGATGCGTGATTCGCAGGCGACCTTGTACCACCGGTAGCACTCGTCGAGTGTGCGGCGGTCCCTGACATCGGAGGGGTCGAGGTTATGGACTGACCGGGTGCGAAGCCTGCCGAGAATATGGGTGAAATCTTTAGCCTGGCGCTCGTCTTGGCCGAACAGATTGGCCTGACCGAAGAGGAAGTCTAGGCTTGTTCGCCAAGCCTCAGTGAACCAGGAACTGAGCCATGTCGTTGTTGCCACGAACATGTACTCGGGGGTGCCGTCTTGAAAGTCTGGCCGAGGGGCCGTTACCTTGCTGCCGATAGGCAAAGAGGTTAGTGCATCACACAGCTGTTCTAGTTTTTGACCCGCGAGCCCAAGGTCGCGCATTAGAGAGTCGATCTGGTCCCTATAGCTGGCCTCGGTGTCGTAAAGGCTCACGACCTGTCCGCCCTCTCGGCGACCTGAGGCTGTGAAATGATCTTCGGGCCGCGGCGGTCTCCGGGTTCGCGAGCTGGTTCGAGGATGGGGCCACGCAGGTTGAAAGCAAGATGGGCCTCGGGCAAAGCCAGCCCCTTGCGTAGTTCCTCATCGCTGAAGTCCATGCTCTGGAAGGGGACTGTTCGTGACAACTCGCTAACCCAGCACTGACCTTTGCGGTGGTCTTGGTCCATATGTTGGACAGTCGGGCGAAACTTCCGCGGTCGGCCAGAGGTATCGCTTGCGAGGTAGACGTTGACGATCCTGCGTCGTGATGTATGGGATTCACGCTCGGCGTTCCTGAAGGAGTTGAACGCTGCGGAGAACTCGCCGAGATGGAACTGGGCCAGGGCCCGCATGAACTCCACACGCAGCGCCGACAGATCATCACCCGATGAAAGGAGGTTAGCCAGTTCCAGGCATTCCAGCCAGTTCTGTTTCGTCAGTGGGAGAGTGAGTCGCTCTTCCGCCATGAATCGGTAGCCAGTCTTGTCGAGCCAGAATAGGTCGACCAGTAGGCGCAGGCACTTCTTATCCTCGTATGCTGCAGGATGTGTCTGAAGGAATTCTAGTGCCTTGCGGACCCCCATCTGATGGGGTTCGCGGCGGATGAGGCCGCTGACCCGTAGTGCGTACAGATAGGCGGCGAGCGGCTCATCGATGGCTGCCAGTCGTTGAAGTCTCTCCTCAGCAATTTGGGCCTCGTCGGCGAGCGCCGCAATGTCGGCGAAGCGGGAGTTGTACTTGGCCTCCTGTCTGGGGCTGAGGTCGGCTACATCGATCAGGAGCAGCCGTGAGACACATTCTGCGATGAGATCTGCCGAATCAGCCTCGGGAAGGGCTTTCTGCTTTGTGAGCTCGATGGTCACCCAGCACAGGACATCGACCGGGTAGTACTCATCCTGTGCGCCCCGCATCGCCCTGGCAGTGATCTGCACGACCCGGTCCAGCATCTCCATGATGCTCTCGGTCGGGGCTGAGGATGGGAGCGTCCCGTCAGGGCCACTGTGCAATAGTTCGTACAGTTGAGAACCGACGACGCTGGCCTGCTCTACTAGCAGACTGGAATGGATGGCTAGGCCAGTGCGGGCGCCCTGCCGCGCCACGTGTGTGTGTTCGAGGGCATCCTCCACGACTTCAACGGCCCTTAGTAGCACCTCGCTCCGCTGCTGTGAGTTCGCGGACTGCGTACGCTGTGCGAACTTGACCCACTCTCGGTAGAGATTCGTCTCCAGCAGTGCGAGCCGGGGGCTTGGGACACCCACGCGACTGTTTGCGTCAGCGATGGCGTCCGCTAGGAGGAGGTAGTACTCGCTGTACGTTTGGTCTTCATCGCCTCTGGGGCCGATTCGGGCGAGAAGGTCAACGGCGAACTGGACCTCTTCGCCGCCGAAGGTTGTGGAATCCGGACGAACAAAAGACAGCACGTCGGCCAAAGTCTCGAACTCTGCCCGGTTCGTGATGCGTTCCGCCTCGACTAGGACCCTGGCCTCGAGTTCGTTACGAGCTGACAGAGTGTAGTTCCCGTTATGGTCTTCCCCCCACTCGATGAGATCGATCTTGTTGAGGAGGTGGGGAAGGTTCTGCACACCGTCACGCCCAGCGACGCGCAGCGCCAAGTTGAGTGGTATCGGCTGGCCGTGCCGAGAAGCGATGAGAACTGTATGTACCAACTTTTCGTAGGGGCCCCGGTAGAATTCGGCGGCATCGTCCTGGTCAGCTGCTTCGCGTAGAGCCAGCTCCAGCTTGTCGATGAGGCCGGCTGCATGCAACGCGCTGGCCATTGCGGTTGGTGGTCGGTAGTCGGCCTCGTCTCTCGCCGATTGAGTCAAGGTGGTTTCGGCGTGCCTGAGCTCGAGCACCAGACCCTTACTGACGGCACCTCGGCTATCGGGCAGCAGCCGGTAGAGAGCGCTGAGGAAGGTGTTGTCCCGGAGGATGCGCGTTCGGTCTCGGGCTTGAATGAAGATGCCGAGGCCTTCGAGATGCCGCTCGAAGCGGTCGAGCTCGTTTGAGGTCAGCCGTGCCGGCGCGGAGATCTCATTTTTCGGGCGGTCGTCCTTCCTGTTCTTCTTGCCGCTCTCCTTGCGGAAGTAGCATGTTCCGACTAGGACTGTCCGGCGTCCACGCGAGTCGAGGTACCGTTTAAGGCGGGAGTATTCATCCGGGTCGAGCATGCCGTCCCAGACCAACAAGGTTGCTGGTATAGAGGCACCCTCAACCCAAGCGCAGAAAGCGTCGATCACCTCGTAAGATGGTCGGCTCGCTCGTCGCGGGATGTGCATGACTGCGTACTGTTTCTTCCCGGCGACCGCATAGGCCAGGGACGCCAGCGCGACCGTCTTGCCGGTACCGGTCTGCCCAATCAGCAAGAATGGCGGGTCTCCTTGGCTTCGGCCCTCCAGCGCCCGATCGACAAGCGTGCGAAGCGAGTTCTCGTAGTTACGCTGAAAAACAAGGCTGCTGCCGATCGCGGGCCAATACGACGACGGTTCACTGGTGCCGAGAAATTCGCGAAAGATGAGGTACCGACGTTCGTCGGACTGAACAGGTGGGGCAGAGAGGAGGTCGATCTCCATGATCTGCCCGAATGCCGACACTGAGTTCCACAGGGATGTGGGGATATCGTGTAGGTCCAGTCCGCACTGGATCTGGTGACGACCAGAGGAGAAGCGCTGAGGTGCGGTGAGCCTACCCCGAGCCTTGGCCTCCTCGATAAATGTGGCGAGGTCCTCCTCATGCGGAACGAGAACCTTCTCGTCGATCGCTGCGGCAATGAACTCGTCCTCGAGCTCCACCTCGGTGGCAGAGAATAGGTGGGCCTGCGCTCGACCGAGTCCGTGCAGGATTCCGTAAAGATCCTCGGAGTCGAACCAGTCATCCAGGCTCCATGCCTCGATGACTACGACGCCGCGTGGAGTGATGAGTTCGTCGGGTAGCCTCTTGGCCAGCGCACGTGCCTCGGCGCGGCGGGCGCCTAGCTCACGGCGGTTGGTGGGTGGCTGGCTCCCGGGCGGCTGGTCAGCGTCGCCGAACAGCAGCAGCGACTGAACTCTCACAGAGCTGCGCGGCGCGATCGGTCGGAACTCGGAAGAGCCGACAGGCTGGACCTCCCTCCATTCGCTGCGAAGGGCGCGGATGAGGAGGGAGTCAACGGCTGTGGTGAGGACACCGTTCCACGGGAGCTCGGATACGACCTGGAGCCATTCCGGGATCGCCAGACGGGAAGAGGCATCCTTAAGCGCTTGCAGCGCGGCGGGTTTCCGCTCGGACGGGATGCGTTGAAGGAGCCGGTAGACGTCGTCTGCATCGGATGTGATGCTGACTGCCCGTGCGACCGGACCTGCGAGGGGGTCTTTGCCGGTCTCCAGCAAGAGGTGTTTCTGGCCGAGAAGCAGGTACGCGGGGCCCTGCTCGAGTCTGGTGATCAGGTCCTCAGGATCGGCGTTCATCACACACCTTGGAGCTATGAGTGGGGGTGAAGGTCTAAGGTAGCTAACGGCCGCACCTGGAGTGCGTTAATTATCCCAATAGAGACATGTTGGGTGGCAGGTCATTCTTGGTTGGCTCGAGCAGAGGAGCCACCTCGCGTGGCTGTGGGGGCGACGGTGTGTCGGAGAAGCGAGGCCCAAGGCTGATCCGTAGGGGGCCTCACTTCCGCTCCGTCAGCGAGTCTCGGCGGCGTATCGCGGGCGCGCTTCGTAGATGGTGGCCAGAGTTGGGGACGTATTGGGGACAGGCGCCCGTCGTTCTCCGATGCGCCCCGCAGTCAACCGGGCGGTTGGCCAACGGTCTCTGATCCACTTACGAGCAGGTCGGTGGTCGTTTTCCCTCCTGGGAGGGACCTTCCGCCGTGGGCCGATTGTGAGCCATGTTCGGATTCTGGTTCAGTTATTCTAGGTTCGAGTCCTGGTACCCCAGCTCAAACCCTGACCTACGGCGCGTCCCTCCCAGAGGACGCGCCTTCGTCATTCCCGGCCCCCTGCGGGAGCGCATCGGTGGACCGGCGCAAGACCAGGAAGGTCGCGCTCCAGCACCTGTCCTGGGCCGAGGTCGCGCATGAGGCCCGGCTGCTGTGCCACCACGAGGGCGTCGCCAACCCGGTGCATGCCTGGCTGCTCGGCGAACTCCTGCACTACCTCGAACAGGACAACGCCGGATGCGGGGGATTCCAGAACATGGGCGGCTCCTGGGTGCCGGTGCGCAACGCGATCGCGGAGGGCACGTTGCCCTCGGCGGCGCGGGCGCGGGTCTTGACCAGGATCACCTGGCTGCTCCGGCAGCTCACCGACGCGCCCGGCGAACTCCGGGTCGAAGCCCTCGCCGAGGGCAGGACCAGCGGGCCGTGCGAGCTGCTCAAGAACCTCAGGGCTGAGCCCGGCCTCCTCGTCCCCTCGGGCGAAGGCGAGGTCGTCTCGTTCCGGCTGAGCCTGCCGACGAGCCTGGGCACCAAGCGAGGCACCGGGGAGGCCGGTTTCATCCGCGGCATCGACGCCGCCGTCAACCGCTTCCACGCCGAGGTCCTCACCTCCCTGAAGCTCGCGACCTCCCCAACCAGCCCGTGACGGACATGTTCCCGACCGGGGGCGGCCGCGTGAAGCTCCCCGTCGTGTAGGGCGATCTGCTGATGTGGCCTCGTTACGCGTCCGACGGGAGGGGCGAGGTGGTCGGATACTCGGTGGCTTGGGGCCGACCCGCGACGCCGCCGGGCCGGGATGGGCGGATCGGCCGGGAGTCGACCTTGCCCTGGCTGCGGCGGCGCCGGCGGGACGGGCCCGGCCGGCGGAGGCAAGCTGTCGCCGAGTGGCGAGGAGCCGCAGGTCGGAGGGGTGCCCACCGAGGCATCACGAGTAGTAGGGGGTGTCCTCGTGATGGTGGGCGGGTGGGGTTGGGGAAGTGGTTTTGCGTTGGGTCGGGAAGCCGGTATCGTTTGTCTCGCTGGAGGGGTTGCCGGGGTTCATCGGGAACGGCCTTCGGTCTTTGCCTCCGTCGTCTAGTGGCCTAGGACGCCGCCCTCTCAAGGCGGTAGCGGCGGTTCGAATCCGCTCGGAGGTACGCTTCTTTTTGGAAGTGCGTTAACTGCATAGGTGGCCTGCCTCCGTCGTCTAGTGGCCCAGGACGCCGCCCTCTCAAGGCGGTAGCGGCGGTTCGAATCCGCTCGGAGGTACTCGCTTCACAAGCCCCGATCCCTGATGGGATCGGGGCTTCTTCGGCGTTGGGCGACACGTGGGGAGGCCAGGCGGGTGGCGAGCGCGATCCAGGAAGAGCAGGCGAAGATCAGCTGGCTGTACGGGCTGCTCGACGCGGCGCGGCGCAGCGCCGAAGGGTCGGCGCGGGCCGAGGCCGGCGGCGGCGCCGGATTCCAGCAGCGCGCCGACCGCGAAACCGCCGAACACGAACGGCACCGCAGGCTCACCCAGCTCGCCGCGGTGGAACGCGGCCTGTGCTTCGGCCGGACCGACGCCCGCGACGACACCCTCTACATCGGCAGAATGGGCCTTCGTGACGAAGAGGGCGAACCCGTCCTGATCGACTGGCGGGCGCCCGCCGCGCGGCCCTTCTACACCGCGACGTCCTTCGACCCCGGCAGCCTGACCCGGCGCCGCCACATCCACACCCGCGGCCGCACCGTCGTCGACCTCGACGACGAGGTCTTCGACCTGGAGGGCATGCGCCCCGACGACAGGGCGAGGCTCGTCGGGGAAGCGGCGCTGCTGTCCACGCTGCGCAAGGGCCGCACCGGCAGGATGAGCGACGTCGTCGCGACGATCCAGGCCGAGCAGGACGAGGTGGTCCGGGCGGCCTTCCAGGGCGTCCTGGTGGTCCAGGGCGGGCCGGGCACGGGCAAGACCGTCGCCGCGCTCCACCGGGCCGCCTACCTGCTCTACACGCACCGCGACGCGCTGAGCCGGCGCGGCGTCCTCGTGATCGGGCCGAACCCGACGTTCCTGCGGTACATCGAACGGGTCCTGCCGGGGCTCGGCGAGACCGACGTGGGCCTGGCGACGCTCGGCGAGCTGTTCCCCGGCGTCCACGCGACAGCCGTCGACGCGCCTGACACCGCCGTCGTCAAGGGCGACGCCTCCATGGCGGACTTCCTGGCCGCCACGCTCGCCCGCCTACGGCCCGTCCCGGATGAGGACATCACGATCGAGGCGGATGGCATGCCCGTCACGCTCTCCGCGCAGGCCGCCCTACGCGCCCACGAGCATGCGCTCGCCCTACGCGCCCCGCACAACGTGCAGAGGCGGATCTTTGTGCACGAGGTCCTGGCGGCGCTTGCCGAAGACCAGTTGGAACGCCTGGAGAAGAGCGCCGACGAGCCCTTGCTGAAGCTCCTGGAGGAGGGAGCCCTCGGCAAGGAACTCCAGGAGATCCTGGCTGACGACTCCTCTCTGCTGCGTGACGAGCACGACGTCGAACTCGCCAAGGAGACGCTCTGGCAGGACCCCGCCGTGCGCGCGCTCATCGACGGGCTCTGGCCGGAGCTCGCAGCGGAGGAGTTCGTCACCGACGTGTACGCCGACCGGGAGTACCTCGCTGAGAGCGGCCGGGAGGCACTGCACCGTAAGCCGGGATCACCTTGGACGATCGATGACGTTCCCCTTCTGGACGAGGCGGCGGAGCTGTTGGGCCACGACGACAGGGAGGGCCGCGCGCGTGACCGCGAGCAGGAGGCGCGTAGGCAGGAGGAGGTCCGCTACGCGCTCGGCGTCCTCCAGGTGACGGGCGTCGAGGGCGTCACCGCCGCCGACCTCGCCGAACGGCAGCGCGCGGAGCGCGGCCCCGTCACCGCGGCCGACCGGCTCGCCGACCGCGAGTGGGCCTACGGCCACGTCATCGTCGACGAGGCGCAGGAGCTGTCGGCGATGGCCTGGCGGGCCGTCATGCGGCGCGTGCCGACCCGCTCGCTGACGATCGTGGGCGACCTCGCCCAGACGGGCAGCGCGGCCGGAGCGCGCACCTGGGACGCGATGCTCTCCCCGTACGTGCGGGAGCGCTGGCGGGAGCTGCGGCTGCTCGTCAACTACCGGACCCCGGCGGGCATCATGCGGCTCGCCGAGGACGTGTTGGAGGCCGTCGATCCGGGGGCCGAGGCACCCGCGTCGGTGCGTGAGGAGGGCGACCCGCCTGTCGCGGTCGCCTTGGACTCGCCAACCGGTCTGCGCGCGCTGGTGGACGCCGAACGGGCACGGATAGGCGAGGGACGGGTAGCGGTGATCGCGTCGCGGTCGTGGCACGGGCCCGCCTCCGACGCGCTGCCTGACGTGCCCACGGGCGTCACCCCCGAGTCGCTGGACGAGCCCGTGGTCCTGCTCACCGCCACCGAGTCCAAGGGCCTGGAGTTCGACTCCGTGATCGTCGCCGACCCGGCGGGCATCCTCACCGCGTCACCCACCGGTGGGCACGACCTCTACGTCGCCGTCACCCGGGCCACCCGCCGCCTCACCGTCGCCCACAACGGCCCGCTCCCGACCTGCCTGGAACGCCTGCACCACTGAGCGGAGCCTTGGCGCGCGGCCGGGCTCAGTCGGAGACGAAGGAGCCCGAGGCTTCTCCGGCCGTGTAATTGACGATGTCGAGGGTGACGCTGGTGAGGGTGAGCCGCACCCCGTCGGCGCAGATGCCGGAAGGGGTGCCTTCGGTGACGCTGACCCGCACCTCGATCTCGTAGGGCGCGGCCCGCACGAGGTCGGCGACCGCCTCGCAGTCGACGCCGCCGACCTCGGTGCGGAGGTCGCCGACCCGCTCGCCGACGTCGCCCTCGTCGATCTCGAGCCGGATCCGGTCGCCGTTCGTCTGGTCGTTCCGCCAGGTGCCGGAGAAGCGGTCGGGCACCGAGGTCGGTGGGACGGAGACGGGCGCCGCGGCCTGCTCCGTGCCGGGCGTCGTCGGCTTGGCGCCGCCCGCGCCGGAGGGGTCGTCGTCGCGGAGCGCGGAGAAGAGCGCGAACCCGGCGACGAAGGCGAGGGTCGCGGCCGCCGCCCGGACGTGACGCCCGTACCCGCGCCGTCGCGGGGGCGGCACCCGGGTCCCGCCGTCGTCGATCACGGTCGGCGGCGCGTAACGCACGCCCGTCACCGGCTCCGGCCCCGGCGGAGGCACTCGCGCCCCTCCCACCGACGCCCGCGAAAGCACGTCCCCGGAAGACGCGGCATCCGCAGGCACAACGTCTGAGGCCCCTCCGGGTGATGCCGCCTCCGCGGTGGTCTCAGGCACGCCACCCGAGGCCCCGGAGAGCAACGCCTCAGATGACGCCGCGTCAACAGCGGTTCCGGCTATGGCGGGCTCAGGAGGGGGCGGTGAGGCGGTGAGTTTGAGGAGGGCGGCGGCTTCGGCGGCGTTGGGGCGGTCTTCGGGGTTCTTGCTGAGGAGGGCGGTGAGGGCCGGAGCCAGGGGGCCCGCGTTGGTGGGCGGTGTGGGGGTGCCGTGGGCTATGGCGAGGAAGACGGCGCTGGCGGTGGGGGCGGAGAACGGGGGGCGGCCCTCGACGGCGTGGTAGAGGGTCGCGCCCAGCGACCACAGGTCGGACGCCGGGGTGACCGGCGCGGCGGCGACCTGCTCGGGCGACATGAAGTGCGGCGTGCCGAGGACCGAACCCGTCTGGGTGAGCTGCCCCTCGCCCTCGACGGCGGCGATGCCGAAGTCCGTGAGGACGACCCTGCCGTCCTCCAGCAGGATGTTCGCGGGTTTGATGTCCCGGTGCACGACGCCGCCCGCGTGCGCGGCCCCCAGCGCCGCCAGGACGGCCGCGCCGATCTCCGCCGCCCGTTCGGGTGCGAGCGGCCCCTCGGCGGCCACCAGGTCCGCCAGGGAGCGTCCGTGCACGAGCTCCATGACGATCCAGGGGATGCCGTCGGCGTCCGTCACCAGGTCGTGCACGGTGACGATGCCGGGGTGCCGCAGCACCGCGGCGGCGAGGGCCTCCCGCTCGACCCGCGCGACGAGCCGGGCGCGGGCCGCGTCGTCCAGGCCCGGAGGCAGGACGAGCTGCTTCAGGGCGACCTCGCGGCGCAGCCGTTCGTCGGTGGCGCGCCACACCACGCCCATGCCGCCCCTGCCGATGACGTCGGCGAGCCGGTACCGGTCCGCGACGAGCGTGCCCTGGTCCATGCGTTCATCGTGTCACGCTCCGGCCACGACGGAATCATCACTTTCCTCAGTGGGCCAGGGGGATGCGCGCCTCCACGATCTTGCCTACGGGAAGCGGGGTGGTCGTCAGCTCGGCTAGCGCGGTGAGCACGGTGAGGCCGAAGCCGCCTGTCTCGTCTCCCGGACGGGGCTCGGGAGGGTCGGGCAGCGCGTCGCGGACGCCGACGTTCAGCGCGCCGTCGCGCACCGCGAGGGTGAGCCGCACCGGCGGCTTGCCGTGCCGTACCGCGTTGGTGACGAGCTCGGACACGAGCAGGGCGGCGGTGTCGACGAGCGCGGTCAGCCCCCACTCCGTGAGCGTGCTCACGGTGGCGCTGCGCGCGTGGCGGACCGGCGCTGGCACGTCGTCGAGATTCCAGGTACGCGATCGGGCGTACATGCGGGCTCCTTCCCTCGGGCTCCTCCTGACAGACGTCCCAACTCGCCGCCCATGACGCGGTTTCTACGGGCTTTCCCGTGGAGGTACAGGCATGTCCCCTCGAAGTCCCGAGGGGGGTCCCGGATACGTCCCGGTTCGTGGCGGGACGGGGAGGGGACGTCCGTCCTTCGTCCGGGGTCTTCCGGGGACACGAACGTTGCCCCTGGTAGACGGGACTGGCGGGCAGGGATCGTCTCCGGTAGGGCGCCGCGTCGTGGCGCACGAAAGAAACGGGGCGGAAGCCGATGAACATGACCGGAACCTGGGAGAACAGACCCGCGGAAGCGGAGCCGCGCACCGAAGGCGGTGTCCTGTGGGCGTGGGCGGGCGCGGCGGCGGGGGCCGCCGGTGTCGCGGGCATCCAGGCGAGCCTCGCGATCAGCGCCGCCTACGACCCGGACAACCGGGGCGACGTGGTGAAGATCGCCGAGGAGTTCGCCACCACGACGACGCAGCTGACCGTCATGCACGTGACGCTGATGCTGGCGACGGTGCTGCTGCCCGTCTTCGCGGCGGGCCTTTACCGGCGGCTGCGCGCGCGCGTCCCGGCCGACAGCCTCCTCCCGTCGGTGGCGGCGCTCGGCCTTGTCCTGACGTCCGTGGCGACGCTCATGGGCACCGGCCTGGACACCGAGCTCATCTTCGGCGCCGCTGACGACGCGGCGGTCTCGCCGGAGTTCCTCACCTTCGGCTCGCACTGGGTGGGCACGATCCCGTGGCTGTGGGTCGGCTCGGGCCTCACCGGGGTGGCGCTGGCCGCCGCGAGCTTCCGCTACCGTGCCGTCCCCCGCTGGCTCGGCGCCGTCGCCGCCCTGTTCGGCGGCCTCACCCTCCTCACGGGTATCTCGCCCCTGCAGTACATGGCGGGCTTCCCGGGCCCGGTCCTGGTGCTCATCGCAGGGCTCGGCCTCGCCTTCAGCCGCCGCTGACCCGCGTGCGGTCCACCGCCCCGGCCGACGTGTGCCGGGGCGCAGCCTTTCGGTCGTCCGAGCAGGCAGGATGGTGGACGCGAAGGGAAGGGGGCGCGGGTGCTTCGAGTGGTGGTGGCCGAGGACATGGATCTCATCCGGGGGGCGCTGGTGGCGCTGCTCGGGCTTGAGGGCGACCTGGAGGTCGTCGGGGAGGCGCGGTCGGGGCGGGAAGCGGTGGAGGTCGCTGTGACGGCGCGCGCTGACGTCGCCGTGCTGGACGTGCACATGCCGGGGGAGATGGACGGGATAGCGGCTGCGGGTGCGATCGCCGAGCGGGCTCCTGGATGCCGCGTCCTCATGCTGACTTCGGCGGGTCGCCCTGAGACGCTGCGCCGGGCGCTCGCCTCCCGGGCCGACGGGTTCGTGCTCAAGGACATGCCGCCGGAGGAGCTCGCGGCGGCGGTCCGCAGGGTCGCGGCGGGGGAGCGGGTCGTCGATGCGGGGCTCGCGGCGGAGGCACTGGCGCTGGGCGCGAACCCGCTGACCGGCCGCGAGACGGACGTCCTGCGGATGGCCGCGTCCGGGGCGGAGAACGACGAGATCGCGGCGGCGCTGTTCCTGTCGAAGGGGACGGTCCGGAACTACCTAGCGGCCGTCGTGACCAAGCTGGGCGCCCGCAACCGCCTCGACGCCGTCCGCATCGCCACCGAGGCGGGCTGGCTGTAGGACGAGCAGCTCGAAGCCCTCCGGGACGGGCCCGGAGGTCAGGGTGCCGCCTTCGGCCGCGACGCGTTCCGCGGTGTTCGTTGTGCCTTGTCCTGGTCTTGGGTGCCGGCCCGGTTCGTCCTCGGGAAGGTCGTTGACGACGCGCAGCCGGGCCGTCCCGGCGTCCAGGGAGACCTCGACGCGGCAGAACCGGCCGCCGCCGTGCCTGAGCGCGTTCGTGACGGCCTCGCGCAGCACCGTCGCGAACAGGGCGTCCACACTCGCGGGCAGGGCGCGGGGGGCGGCCACGGCGGCGGCGACGCCCGCCGCGGTCAGGATCTCCTTCGCCGAGGCCAGCTCCGCGGCGAGCGACGGCGGGCGCGCGGTGTCGCCGGGGATGGCCGCGAGGTCGGTGAGGGCGCCGCGCGCGATCCTGACGACGTCCGCGAGCTCGGCCTCGGCGCGGCCGGGGGCGCGCCGCGCCAGCTCGCCCTTCACCACGATGGCCGAGAGGCTGTAGCCGAGCATGTCGTGCACGTCGCGGAAGATCCGGCGGCGCTCCCCGGCCAGCGCGACGTCGGCGAGGTCCTGCCTGACGCGTTGCAGCCTGCCGACGAGCTCGGTGTGCAGGGCGAGGCCGTGGAACATGACCGCGATGGCGAGGGCGTTGGCCGTCCAGTAGAGGGTGTCCGGCCAGGGGACGTCGCGGGCCGCCAGGACCGTCGCCGTGGCGACGAGCACGACGGCGACCGCTGGGTAGGCGGCGCGGGGCGGCCACCGCACGAGCAGGGCGCCCGCGCCGAGCCCGACGAGCTGGGGGTGGGGCGTGCCCGGCAGGAACAGCGGGCCGAGCGCGAGGGCGAGCTGGAGCGGCAGCGTGAGCGCCGCGTGCGCGGGAGGGATCCCGGACGGTCTGGGGAGCGAGTGGCGGATCTGGAGGGCGGCGACACCGAACACCCACATAAGCGCGCCAGCGAAAGGCAGCGGATGAAGGCCGGCCTGCCACAGGTACACGGCGGCGACGCAAGAGAAGCCGACGTGCACGACGATGAGGACGGGGATGGCCAGCCTCGGGGCGAGCGCGGGGGCTTCGGGGCGGCCGGGATGCGGGGGAGGGCGCCGCGCGCGCTCGGCCGCCTGCCGCGCGACGGCGACGGCCTCGGCGGCCCGGCCCCGTTCGGCGAGGGCGACGACGGCGGCGAGCGCCGAGCCCAGCACCCCCGCCAGCTCGCGCGAGCTGCGTGCGCGTTCCGCCGCCACCGTCGCCTCCGCGAGCTCGTAGCGGGCCGCGTCCAGCTCCGCGCCAAGGTCGCGCAGCCGGGTGACGGCGAAGACGATCAGCCCTTGGATGAGGGCGTTCATCGCGGCGTTGGCGACGGTGTAGGGGTCGCCCGCGCCCAGCGCGCCCGCCGCCACGACGACGGCGCCCAGCAGCGCCCAGCGCGCCGGTCCGGGCACGACGAGCAGGACCGAGGCGGCCACCAGGCCGGGCGCGCCCGGACCCGCCCAGGGGCTCAGGAGCGCCTGCGCGCCGAGCGTCAGCGGGCCGAACCGCCTTCGCCACGCGGGGACGGCCGTGGCGAGCTGGAGCAGGACGACGGCGATCCACGCGGCGCCCGGCACGGGGTCGAGCGGATCGACCATCACCCCCGCGAGCACCATCAACAGGACGGCCACGGAGAGGAATCCTAGCTATATGTCCGGTTCGTGCGTTCCGCATGCCGGGGTGGTGCGCCGGGCACTGGCCGGGCCGCACCCTGCGCGGACAGGCTTGCCGCATGCCTCCGCACCGCCTCCTGTGCCTGCTTGCCTGCGCGCTCTCCCTTGTCCTGGGGTTCCCGGCCCCGACGTCCGCTCGTGCCGTGCCGGACGGACCGTCCTTCACGGGAGTGGGGGAGTTCGTCGCCGACGTAGTGCATAGGCAGCTTCGTAGGGACGCCATACCGGGGGCCGCCGTGGTGGTGGTCTCCGGCGGGCGGACGGTGCTCGCCGAAGGCTACGGGGTCGCGGACATCAGTACCGGGCGCGCTGTTGACGCCCGTACAGGGTTCTTC
Organism: Actinocorallia sp. API 0066; assembly: GCF_020991275.1. Lineage (GTDB taxonomy): Bacteria > Actinomycetota > Actinomycetes > Streptosporangiales > Streptosporangiaceae > Actinocorallia. Next base: position 837,955 of record NZ_JAJLQY010000001.1, read on the forward strand.
ACCGGATCACTCGCCAAGGCGTTCACCGCGACGGCGGCGCTCCAGCTCGTCAAGGCCGGAAAGCTGGACCTCGACGCGGACGTCAACCGGTACCTGAAGTCCTTCAGCATCGCCGACGCCTACCCGGGGCGTCCGGTGACGCTAGGGCACCTGCTGACCTACACGGCCGGTTTTGACGAGGACCTTGTGGGGCTCGCGGCGGAGGACCCCAACGACGTCGTCACTCTGGCGGAGAGCCTGGCCGACCGGCAGCCGCCCAGGGTGCGGCCGCCCGGAGAGCACGCGGCGTACGACAACTACGGGGTCGCGCTCGCGGGCCACCTTGTGGAGCTCGCCTCCGGGATGCCGTATGCGCGGTACGTCGAGGAGCACGTCCTCCGGCCGCTCGGGATGCGATCCACCAGCATGGCCGTACCGCACCCCGGGAGGCTCGACGCCGCCCTGGCCGGGGCTTACCGGCCGTCCGGCGGCGGGCAGACGCCCGTGCGCGGCCAGTACGGGCCGTGGGCGCCGTCCGGCACCGGGCCGGTGACCACACCCTCGGACATGGCGCGCTTCCTCGTCGCCCAGCTCGCCGATGACCCCCGGCTGGGCGACGGGGTGCCCGCGCTGCTGCGCGCCCGGCAGCGGACCGAGCACCCCGCGCTGCCCGGCATGGGCCACATCCTGGAGGAACGTCCCCGGAACGGCCGTGCGCTGCTGTACAAGAACGGCGACGTTCCAGGGCACCACTCCGCTTTCGCGCTGCTGCCTGAGAGCGGCACAGGCATCTACGTCGCTTACAACGGTGACGGGACGGCGGGCTCCGCGGCCGCTGACGTGGAATCCCTTATCGACGCTTTTGTTGACCGCTACTTCCCGGCCGAAGGCTCATCGGCTGCTCCGACTCTCAGCGGGAGCCCTGAGGACGTGTCAGCGTATGCGGGCACCTACCGCTCACTCCGGACGAGCCGCAGCAGCCTCATGAAGGCCGCCTCGCTCTTCTCCGCCCCGACCGTCGAGGCGCACGAGGACGGCTCCCTCACCACCACGGGCCTGTCCGCCGACCCCGCGCGCGCCACCCAGCACTGGGACCCCGAGGGCGGGGGCGTCTTCCGCGAACGCGACGGCCAGGACCGTCTCGCCTTCACGCCGGACGGCACCCTCGCCACCACGATGAACCCCGCCGAGACGTGGGAGCGACTCGCCTGGTACGCCGCGCCCTTCCCCCACGTCCTCCTCCTCGGCGTCTCCGCCCTACTCCTCGCCCTCATCGTCTTGCTCACGCCCCTGGCAGCCGTGGCCCGAGCCGTCCGCCGCCGCCCCGTCCCGACCCCGTTCCCGCACATGCCGACCAGTGCCCGCCGTGTCCCGGCATTCCCGGCGATGTCCCGCGCCGCGTCCCTCCTGACGTGGACGGCCGCCGCCCTGTGCACCGCCTTCATCACCGGGATCGCCGTGGTGATGGCCGATCCCAACGCCGTCAACGAACTCCTCGCCCTCGGCGCCCCGCCCCTCACCGCCCTGCCCTGGCTGCCTACCGCCGCCCTCCTCTGCGCCCTCCTGGGCACCGTCCCCACCGCCTTCTCCCTCCGCCGCCGCACCCCCACCATCACCCTCGCCTCGTTCATACCCTTCCTCCTGATTTGCCACCACTACCACCTGGTCGCCCTGCCCTTCTGACTCCCGGAGGGCCGCTGTCTCCGTTGTGGTCCTCAGGGCGGCGCTGGCCGTTTGAGCTCCGAGAGCCGCTCGCCTCGGGGCTTCGACGGGGTGGTCGCTCAGGGCCTTGGCGCTGCCCGGCGTGGGGTGGGTCAGCGGCGGCCGATGGTTCGGGCGGCGGCGGCGGCGATGGTGGTGGCGAGGATCCAGCCTGCCGCGACGAGCACGTAGGAGAACCACTGGTGGGCGCCTTCGGGGTTGAAGGCGTGTTCCTGGCCCAGGTCGACGATCGGTAGGAGGAGGTCGACGGTGTAGGTGACGGGGTTGAAGTGGGGGGCCTCGTCGTCCTTGAGGGGGGCGGGTTCGGAGATCGCGAAGACGAGGGAGCCGATGGCGACGAGTACGGCGAGCCACGCGGCGGAGCGTAGGGGGAGGTAACCGAAGCCGACGGTGGCGTCCTGGAGGCGTCCCCAGAGGCGTCCCGCCCAGGGGGAGAGGTCCGTCTCGCGGCGCTCGCGGGCCAGGAGGACGGTCTGAGCCTCGCGCTCCTGGCCGGTCGTCGTGTAGTAGGCGGCGAGCTGCTCGTAAGGCTGGGGCTGGAAGCCGTCGTCGTCGCGGCGCAGCCAGTCCAGGCGCTGCGCGGCCGGAAGCCGGGGTTCCAGCGCCTCGTAGGTGAGGCCGTTGAGGCCGATGACCTCCGGCCACGACGCGGGATCGTCCTGGAGAACGCCGAGCCTTGCGTGTTCGAGGTCGAGGGAGCCCTTGACGGTGTCCGGGCGCAGCGTGAGCCGACCCGCCTGGAGGCCGCGCGCCTCCAGGAAGTTGCCTCCGGGGTTGTCCAGGTCGGCGTCGCTCAGTTCGAGGACGCGGCCGATCCGCGCCTCCGCCACCCGGACGGCGCCCCGCACCGTGGCCCTGCGCAGGAACACGTCACCGGTGACCTCCGCTATCGACATCCGTAGGGCGACGTCTCCGGGGCAGCTGAAGACGGCGTCGCGCCCGTCCACCATGTCGGCGATCCGCGCGCCGCGCAGCGTGGTCTCCCCTTCCACGCTGGCTCCCCGCAGCCGTACGGACCCCGCGCTCATGCCCTCCGCGACGATCGCCTTGGCGCCGTCGCCCTTGACCTTCGCGCCTTCCAGGTTGATCTCTCCGTTGACCTGCGCGCCGCGTAGGAGGATGCGTCCCTCGACGGTCAGGCCGGGCGCCCAGACGGCGCCCGCCGTGAGCCAGCCCGCGCTGAGCGCGATCCGTTCCGGCGCGCTCAGGTTCGCGTCGGTCAGGTCGATGATGCCGCTGACCGTCGTCGCGCGCACCGACACGATCCCGCGCCCGGTGAACCTGGTCAGCGAGATGTTCACCGCGCTCGCGCCCTCGGCGGTGAACGCGTAGCCCTTCTCGTCGGCGGCGGCGTGGGCGTCCTTGGCGCTGATCTCCCTGGCGATCTGGCTGTTGCGCAGCGAGATCCGGCCGCCCGCGCGCAGCTCGTCGAGCACGACGCGGGCCGCGCTCAGCCCGCCCGCCACCAGCGACACGCCGCCCGCGCCCGCGGCGATCCGGGCGGCCCGCAGGTCGAGGTCGCTGACGATCTGGGCGCCGCGCAGCGAGATCCGCCCGGCGAACCCGGCGTCCCAGCCGATGATGTGCACGGCCTGGAGGCCGTCGGCGGACAGCGAGCGCCCCTCCAGGTCGGCGCCCACCGCGGCGGCCGCCAGGTTGACGTCTCCGTCGATCTGGGCGCCGCGCAGCGAGATCCGGCCGGCGACCGCGGAGGACTCGGCGCTGATGCCGCCCGCGCTCAGCCCGTCGGCCGACAGGCACAGGCCCGTGCCGTCCGGGGAGAGCGAGGAGGACGAAAGGTCGAGTTCCCTGACGATCTGGGCGTCGTCGAACGTGACGAGGCCCTCCGCGCGCAGGCGGCCCGCCCGGACGCCGCCCGCGTGCAGCCCGGCCGCGGTGAGCGTCTCGTCCGCGCCGGGGGCGCACGCCAGGCGGATCGCGCGCAGGTCCACCTCGCCGGTGACGCGGGCGTCGTCGAGGGAGACCAGGCCGGTCGTGCGCGCCCCGCCGAGCGAGAGGTTCGCCGCGTCCATGCCGTCGGCGGCCAGCGCCAGGCCGTCCTCGCCCGCGGTGAGGACGGCTTCGGGGAAGCGCACGTCGCCGGAGAACGTCGCGCCGCGCAGGGTGATCCTGCCCTCCGCGGTGAGGCCCTCGGCGGTCAGCGCGCCCGCGTGCGCCCGGTCGGCGCGCAGCGCGTACCCGTCCGGGCCCGCGACGAGGACGGCCTGGTCGAAGCCGACCTCGCCGATCCGCGCGTTGCGCAGCGACACCCTGCCGTGCGCGTTGAGCCCGTCGAGCTTGACGGTCGCGGCGGCCATGCCGTCGGCGGCGAACGCGACACCGCCCTCGCCCGCGGTGATCCGCGCGGAGGGGAGCACGACGTCGCTGATGAGCTGGGCGTTGACGAGCCTGACCTGGCCTTGCTCCACGACGATCCCGCGCCCTTCGAGGCCCGACATCACGGCGCCCTCCAGGTTCAGCGACGCCCCTTGCAGCCGGGCTTCGTTGAGCGTGAGGTGGCCGCGCAGCGTCGCGCCGATGAAGCGGACCTCGCCTTCGGCGGTGAACCCCTGGTTCATCCAGACGGAGCCGTGGGCGGTGACGCCGCCCGCGCTGAGCGCGACCGCGCCGGGGTTGCGCAGCCGGGCGCCGGACAGCACGAGCGGGCCCTCGATCTGCGCGTTGTCGACCATGAGGGCGCCCCACTGGCCGTCGGCGGTGACGGCCGCCCTGGCGAAGTCGAGCCTGCCGCCGAACCGCGCATGGGTGAGCCGCACGCCTCCCTCGGCGGCGAAGCCGCGGTTGAAGTTGGCGGCGCCGGTGACGCGCAGCCCCTCGGCGTAGAGGGCGACCTTGTCGGGGCCGCCGCCGATCGCCGCGCCGGTGAGGTGGACCTCGCCGTCGATCCTGGCGTGGTCGAGCCTGACCTCGCCGGGGATGATCGAGCCGCGCAGCGACAGCAGCCCCTCCAGGTGGAGCCGCGCCAGGCCGAGCCCCGGCATCTGGCAGCGCACGAACCGGAGCGTCTTGGTCGTCGACTCCATCATCTGCGGGGCCTGCTCGAAGACGCAGTCGGTGACGACGACGGGGCACGTGATCGTGGCGGCCCGCAGTTCGAGCCGGCCGGTGATCCGCGCGCCGCGCAGCCGCACCCCCGGCACCCGGCCGGACCGCGCCTCCGTGGCTCCCAGCAGCAGCGCCGCGAGCACCTGGGCCCGCACCGTGCGATCCCCCGCCTCACGGGACAGGTCCAGCGGCCTCCCCTCCGGATAGCACTCCCAAAGCCGCCGCTCCGCCTCCGTCAGCCCCTCCGGAACCATCCGGCCAATCTCGCAGAATCCTCCCCCAGAGTCCACAACTCCGAAAAAAACCAACACACGCCCCCAACAAGCGCACATCGCGGACGCCACCCCCACGGGCCGGGCCCAGACGGCTTCAGGACCCGAGGCCGCCGCGTCCCCGCTCCCGGCCCCCGAGCGGACGGCGCGCGAGCTCGTGGCGCGTGGTGTCGGAGGGGGTCAGGGAGTGCGGGCGCGGGTGGTGATGTGGGCGGGGGGTTCGGTGGGGGAGGTGAGGCGGGGGTCGGGGATGGGCGGACCAAAGGTGGTGGTGAGGGGGAGGACGCCGGCCCAGAGGGGGAGGGCGTAGTCGGCTTCGTCGTCGACCGGCGGGCCGGTTCGGGTCTTGACGGAGGATTCGGTGAGGGGGAGGGCGACGACCAGGGTGGCGGCCAGTTCCTTGCGGGTGGGGGTGCGGACGACGTCCCACTGGCCGGGGGCCAGGTGCTCGGTGATGGCGCGGAGCGCGGCGAGGTGCTCCTCGGGGTCGGTGACCTTGCGGGGCGCGCCGTAGATCATCGCGGAGCGGTAGTTCATCGAGTGGTGGAAGGCCGAGCGGGCCAGGACGATGCCGTCCAGGTGGGTGACGGTGACGCAGACCTCGCCCCCCGCGCGGAGGGAGAGGGCGCCCGTCGAGCCGTGGAGGTAGAGGGTGTCGTCGATGCGGCCGTAGCCCGTGGGGACGACCATCGGCGCGCCGTCCGGGCGCACGACGCCCAGGTGGCAGATGAGCCCGGCGTCCAGGATCGAGTACAGGTCGGCCCGGTCGGTGCCCGCCCGGTCGCGCGCGCGGCCGAGGCGGGTGCGTTCTGTGGTGGAGAGCATGGCCCTTATCCTTCAGCGAAGTGGACTGCGGGAACATGACCACTTCACCCGGAAAACCGGCGACCACTTTCCGGTACCGCCCCGACGCCGGACCCCGGTCGCCCGGCTCCGAGACGAGGAGGAGCTGATGGCACGAACCCACGCCGACCTGCGCATAGTGCTTGACCGTACGCCGGGTACGCCCCTGCACGTCCAGCTCGCCGGGGCGCTGCGCGCCATGATGCGGGCCGGTGCCCTCCCGGCCGGGGAGCGGCTGCCGTCGAGCCGCGTGTTCGCCGCCGACCTCGGGGTGAGCCGCACCGTCGTCACCGAGGCGTACCAGCAGCTCTATGCCGAGGGCTGGCTGGAGGGCCGCCACGGCTCCGGCACCTACGTCGCCGAGATCGGCCCCCACCCCGCCACGGACGGGCTCGCCACGGGTGCGGGCCTCGGGGCGGGCGGAAAGAAAGAGGGGCCGATCGGGCGGGGGGAGGCTCGGCGGCGGGGGCTGGTGGACCTGCGGCCGGGCGGGTCCTGGGTGGGGGACTACGACGTGGCGGCGTGGAAGCGGGCCTGGCGGGCGGCGGGAGAGCACGGGCCGGGGGACGATCCGGATCCGCGCGGGCTGCCCGTGCTGCGCGCGCTGCTGTGCGAGCACCTGCGCCGGGCGCGCGGGGTGGTGGCCGGGCCGGAGAACGTCGTCGTCACCCGGGGGACGGGCAACGGGCTGGACCTCGTGGCGGCGCTGCTGGCCACCGGACGCAGGGCGGGGGTGGAGGACCCCGGCTACGCGCGGGCCAGGGGTATCTTCGCGGCGCGCGGAGCCGAGACGGTGCCGTGCCCGGTGGACGACGACGGCATCGTCGTCGACGGGCTGCCGGACGACCTCGCCGTGCTGTACACGACGCCCGCGCACCAGTACCCGCTCGGCGGCAGGCTGCCCATCGCGCGCCGGGAGCGGCTGCTGGAGTGGGCGCGCCGCACCGGCGCGTTCATCGTGGAGGACGACTACGACGCCGAGTTTCGGTACGACGTGGCGCCGCTGCCCGCGCTGTACGGCCTCGACCCCGCGCGGGTGATCCTGCTCGGCACGCTCTCCAAGACGCTCAGCCCCGATCCCGGCATCGGCTGGATCGTGGCCGCGCCGGAGACGGCCGACCGGATCGCGGCGCTGCGCGGCGCCCTCGTGGACCGGACGAGCGTGCCCGTCCAGCACGCGATGGCGACGCTGCTGGAGCGCGGCGACCTGGACCGCCATCTGCGCCGGATGCGGCTGGAGTACGCGCGCCGCCGCGCCCTCGTGGTGGAGATCCTCGGCGACCGCGTCACCGGCGACACCGCCGGACTGCACGTGATGGTGCCGGTGGCGCGAGAGCGGCTCGGCCCGCTGGCCGAGGCGGCGTTGGCGCGCGGTGTGCTCGTGGACGACACCCGCCGCCACACCCTGGGCGAGCACGACAACCACGGGCTTGTGCTCGGCTACGCCACCGCCACCGTGCAGGACCTGCGGCGCGGCTGCGCCGTGCTGGCCGCCCTGCTCGCGGACGGGCACGGCTGACCGCGCCGCCGTGCGACGTGCGCCGGCCCGACGGCGGCCGGGCCAGGCCGACGGCGCGGCTGCGCGCCCCGCCTCGGTTCGCCTCGTCTCGGGCGGGGCTGACGGCGGCGTGCGGGACGTGGTGGGATGGCCGGTGTGAACAGGGCCGTGGAGGACTCGAACCGCAGGATGCTGCGGGCGCGGGACGCGATGGACCGCGCCTACGCGCAGCCGCTCGACGTGCCCGCGCTGGCGCGGATCGCGCATGTCTCCGAGGCGCACTTCACCCGCACCTTCCGGGCGACCTTCGGCGAGACGCCGCACCGGTACCTGCAGCGGCGCCGGGTGGAGCGGGCGATGTTCCTGCTGCGCGACACCGACCGGCCGGTGACCGACATCTGCTTCGAGGTGGGCTTCAACAGCCTGGGCACGTTCAGCCGGACGTTCCGCGAGATCGTCGGCAGGTCGCCGCGCGAGTACCGGAGGACGGCGGTGTGGGCGGGCGTGCCGACCTGCTTCACCATGGCCTGGACCAGGCCGAGCCAGGGCCCGCCCGAGGGCCCGCCGGACGGCGCGCGGGAGCCGGGCGACTGAGCAGTTTTGGAGAAGTACGCGCGGGCGCCGCGCCCTAGCGTTGTCCCCATGTTCAACGCCATCACGCAATCGCAGATCTTTGTTCTCGACCAGGACGAGGCCCTGGACTTCTACGTCGGCAAGCTCGGGCTTGAGGTCGCCGTCGACGTGGACCTGGGCTTCATGCGCTGGCTGACCGTGTGCGTTCCGGGGCACCCCGAGCGCCAGATCCTGCTGGAGAAGCCGGGCCCGCCCGCGATGTCGGAGGAGACGGCCGCACAGGTGCGCGACCTGCTGACGAAGGGGGCGATGGGCGGCTGGCTGATCCTCAGCACGGACGACTGCCGCAAGACCTACGAGACGCTGCTCGCCCGCGGCGTGGAGTTCACCGAGGAGCCGACCGAGCGGCCCTACGGGATCGACTGCGGGTTGCGCGACCCGTTCGGCAACCGCGTCCGCCTCGGCCAGTCGAACGCGTTCGGGACGGACGCCTAGCGGACGGGGACGCGCCGCGGCGGCTCGGGACGCCGCGGCGCCCCCGTTCATGATCTGTGTGTTCATGACCTCAGCATTGCCCCGCTGACCTGGACATTCCGGGCCGCCGACCAATCTGTGGATAACTTTTTTCGCGGTGGGACGGGCCGGTAATGGCCGGGCGCGATGCCCGGACAGCGGTGGATTTATGGTGACTCTTACGGTGTTGTCGGCCTAGGGTGACCCGCGGCTTCTGCGTGCGAGGTAAGTGATGATTTACTACGCGGAAGGCTGACGAAGGAGGCTTGGCCCATGCGGCTGGACCTGGCGACCCTGTTCGACGCGATCGCCGCCGCGGTGCCGGAGCGGGAGGCGGTGGTCTGGCGCGACACGCGCCGGACCTTCGGCCAGACCGCCGACCGGGTGCGGCGGCTGGCCCGCGTGCTGGAGGCACACGGCCTGGGCCCGGCGGGCGCGCCGGGCGACCCCTGGACGTCGCACCACGACCACCTCGCGCTCTACCTGTACAACGGCCCCGCCTATCTGGAGGGGATCGTCGGGGCGCACCGCGCGCGGGTGGCGCCGTTCAACGTCAACTACCGGTACGTCGACGACGAGCTGCTCTACCTCTTCGGCGATGCCAAGCCCAAGGCGATCCTCTACCACGCGGCCTTCGCACCCGTGTTGGAGCGCGTCCTGCCGTCCCTCGCGCACCGGCCGCTGCTGCTGCAGGTCCCGGACGACTCCGGCAACGCCCTCCTCCCGGACGCCCTCGACTACGAGGAGGCCCTGGCCGCCGCCCCCGACGGTGCGCCTTCGGCCGTCCCGGAGGCCGACGACCTCCACATCCTCTACACGGGCGGCACGACGGGCATGCCCAAGGGCGTCCTGTGGCGTATCGAGGACCTCATCGAAGGCCCCCTGGGCCTGCTGCGCAGGGACGGCTCCCGCTATGAGTCGGTGGAGGAGATCGTCACGGTCGCGGCGGGCCGGAGCGCCGCCAAGGTACTGGCGCTCCCGCCGATGATGCACGGCTCGGGCACCTGGACGGCCCTGGCCGGCTGGCTGAGCGGCGCGACCGTGCTCGTGCCCGACACCGTCGACAGGTTCGACCCGGTGACCACCCTCGACCTGGTGGAGCGCGAGGGCGCGACCCGCGTCCCGGTCGTCGGCGACGCGTTCGTCAGGCCACTCGTCGCGGAGCTGGAGCGCCGCCCGCGCGACACCTCGAGGATCCGCCACCTCATCAACTCGGGCGCGGCGATCAACCCGGCCACCAAGGCGCGCCTGGCCGAGCTGATGCCGCACACGAAGATCTTCGACGTGGTCGGGTCCTCCGAGAGCGGCCTGCACATCACCCGGTTCGGCGCGGCGGAGACGTCCTTCCAGGCGACCCCCGGCGCCGCCGTGGCCAGCGAGGACCGCACCCGCCTGCTGCCGCCCGGCTCCGCCGAGATGGGATGGCTCGCCAAGGGCGGCTCCATCCCACGCGGCTACCTGGGTGACGCCGCCAAGACCGCCGCCACGTTCGTCGAGATCGAGGGACGGCGCTGGGTGCTGCCCGGCGACAGGGCCGAGCACCTCGCTGACGGCACCTTCGCGATGCACGGGCGCGACTCCCTCACCATCAACACGGGCGGCGAGAAGGTCTTCGTCGAAGAGGTCGAGGCCGTGGTGCGGGCCGTCCCGGGCGTCGCGGAGGCGCTCGTGCTGGGCCGCGCGTCGGAGCGCTGGGGCACCGAGATCGTCGCGGTGGTCCGGCTCACCGCGGAGCTCACCGACGACCAGCTGAAAGCCGCCTGCGCGGACCGCCTCGCGCGGTACAAGATCCCCAAGACGTTCGTGCGGACCGACCGCGAGCTGCGCCTGCCCAACGGGAAGGCCGACTACGGAACCGCGCGGACCCTGCTCAAGTGACGCCCCGGCCACGGCCGGACCCTCCCCGACACGCCCGCCCCCACACCCCCGGAGCGAGTCCATGCCCCATCCGAAGACCCTGGTCGAGGCGTTCCAGCGGACGGCCGCCGAGATCCCTGAAGCCGTCGCCCTGCGCACCCCCGGAGGCGCGCAGTCCTACACATGGGCTGAGTACGCGGAGAAGGTGGAGCGCACAGCGCGCGCGCTGCACCGGCTCGGCCTACGGCGCGGAGACCGCGTCGCGCTGATGCTCACCAACCGTCCCGAGTTCCACATCGTGGACACCGCGGCGCTGCACCTCGGCGCGATCCCCTTCTCGATCTACAACACGAGCGCGCCCGAGCAGATCGCCTATGTGATCGGGCACGCCGGGCCGAAGATCGCCATCGCGGAGCGGCAGTTCATCGCCCGGATCACCGAGGGCGGCGCGGCCTCGCTCGACCATCTGATCGACGTCGCCGACCTCGACGCGCTGGAGCCCGACGCGGAGTTCGACTTCGCCGCCGCCTGGCGGGCCGCCGACCCCGACGCGGTGATCACCCTCATCTACACGTCCGGCACGACCGGCCCGCCCAAGGGCGTCGAGACGACCCACCGCGCGGCCCTGGCCAACGCCGAGGCGCTGGCGCGCGGCGGCTACGAGGTACGGCGCGGCGACCGGGTGACGTCCTATCTGCCGTCCGCCCACGCGGTGGACCGGATGGCCTCGCACTGGATGCAGATGGTCCACGGCACCGTCGTGACGTCCGTGGCGGACCTGACGCAGATCCTGGGCGCGCTCACCGAGGTCCGGCCGACGGTCTGGGCGGCGGTGCCGCGCGTCTGGGAGAAGATGAAGAACGGCATCCAGGCGCTGATCGCCGGGGCCGACGAGGAGAAGCGCAAGGGCGCGGAGTGGGCGTTCGACGTCGGGTTGCGCAAGGTGCGGCTGGAGCAGGCGGGCGAGCCGGTCCCGGCCGAGCTGGCCGGCGAGTACGAACTGGCCGACCAGTTGGTGTTCGCCACGATCCGGCAACTGCTCGGCCTCGACGAGATGCGCTACGCGTTCTCCGGCGCGGCCGCCGCCCCGAGGGAGACGCTGGAGTTCTTCCTCGCGCTCGGCCTGGAGATCGTCGAGGCGTGGGGGATGACGGAGGCGACGTCCGTGGCGATCGCCAACCCGATCGGCGCGAGCCGCGTCGGCACCGTCGGCAAGCCGCTCCCGGGCCTGGAGGTGCGCCTCGCCGAGGACAGCGAGCTGCTGGTGCGCGGCCCCTGGGTGATGAAGGGCTACCGGAACGACCCGGACAAGACGGCCGAGACGATCGACCCCGAAGGCTGGCTGCACACGGGTGACGTCGCGACGATCGACGCGGACGGCTACGTCACCCTGGTGGACCGCAAGAAGGAACTCATCATCAACGCGGCGGGCAAGAACATGTCCCCGTCCAACATCGAGAACACGCTGCGCGCGCAGAGCCCCCTGCTCGGCGGGATCATCGTGGTCGGGGAGGGCCGTCCCTACAACGTCGCCCTCTTCTCGTTGGACCCTGACGCCGCCGCCGCGTTCGCCGCCCAGCACGGCCTGCCTAACGATCCGTCCGTGCTGGCCAAGGAACCCGTCCTCATCAAGGCCGTGCAGGACGGCGTGGACAAGGCGAACGCGCGGCTGTCGCGGGTGGAGCAGATCAAGAAGTTCGCCGTGGTGAGCGGCTTCTGGGAGCCGGGAGGCGACGAGCTGACCCCGACGATGAAGCTGCGCCGTAAGCCGATCCACACCAAGTACGCCGAGGAGATCGAAGCGCTCTACGCCTGACGTTACGGACGGTACGCCGTCCGAGTGGCATGTCCGTCACCCAGGGTGTACGAATCGTGCCATGTCCTTTACGCAGCGTCAGCGGTCGAGTCTCCTGTTCCAGGTCGGGTACGCGATGCGCAATCCGTCGCGTATCCGGCCGTACCTCAGCCGGTACGCCCGCGACCTCGTGCTGCGCGCGGGCGCGCCGGACCACATCTCCTACTACAGGGAGGTGATGCGGGCGGAGGTCGCCGACAAGAGCCCGTTCGACGCGGTGGGCAGCCCGAGCCACGGGCACTGGCTGCGCAACGGGCGGCGCCAGTTCGAGTACCTGCGCGCGCACGGGCTGCGGCCCGACCACACGGTCCTGGAGATCGGGTGCGGGAACCTGCGGGCGGGCTGGCGGCTGATCCGGTACCTGGAGACGGGCCGCTACCACGGGGTGGACATCTCGCCCGACATCCTGCTCGCGGCGGCGGACACGGTCGTCCAGTACGGCCTCCAGGAGAGGCTGCCGCATCTGATGCTGGTCGCCGACCTGACGTTCTCCAGCCTCCCCGACGATCACTTCGACGTGGTCCACGCGCACAGTGTGTTCAATCACACACCGATCGAGGTCATCGACGAGTGCTTCGCCCACGTGGGACGGATCATGAGGCCGTCGGCGTTCTTCGACTTCACCTTCGACCGCACGGAGGGCGCCGACCACCAGGTGCTCCAGGAGGACTTCTACTACCGCACCGACACCCTGACCGCGCTGGCCTCCGCGCACGGCCTGACCGCGAGGTTCATGGACGACTGGGAGCAGTCGCCGTCGCCGCACAGCAAGATCCGGTTGACCCGCCGCTTCTGACCCGATGACGAGCCCCGATCCGGGAGGCGCCACGCACCCCGGGCGCGTCCCCACCGAACCCCGACAAACCCCACGGAACCTAGGACGAGCGCCGCATCGCCTCGGAGATCTTCTCGGCCGCCGCCACGACGGGCCCCGCGTGCACCCGTCCGGGGGAGCGGGTGAGCCGCTCCAGCGGCCCGGACACCGAGATCGCGGCGATCACCCGGCCGCCGTTGCCGCGCACCGGCGCGGAGACCGAGCCGACGCCGGGCTCGCGCTCGCCGATCGACTGGGCCCAGCCGCGCCGCCGGACGGACGCCAGTGTCGCGGCGGTGAACTTGGCGCCGCGCAGCCCCCGGTGCAGCCGGTCGGGCTCCTCCCAGGCCAGCAGGACCTGGGCGGCCGAACCGGCCGTCATGGGCAGGGACGCGCCGACGGGTACCGTGTCGCGCAGGCCGCTGGACCGTTCCGCGGCGGCGACGCAGACGCGCGCGTCGCCCTGCCTGCGGTAGAGCTGGGCGGACTCGCCGGTGAGGTCGCGCAGCTGGGTGAGCACCGGCTGGGCGATGGCCAGGAGCCTGTCCTCGCCCGCCGCGACGGCGAGTTCGGCGAGGCGGGGGCCGAGGATGAACCTGCCCTGCGTGTCGCGGTGGACGATCCTGTGGTGCTCCAGGGCGACGGCGAGACGGTGGGCGGTAGGACGGGCCAACCCGGTCGCGGTGACGAGCTGGGCCAGGGAAGCGGGACCGGCTTCGAGGGCGTTGAGCACGAGAACTGCTTTGTCCAGTACGCCGACTCCGCTAGAGTTGTCCATACCTCGATATTGCCGTCTCGATAGGTGAGACGCAACTCGGTGGGGCATGACGAGGATCTCAATCGATCTCAATGGAGAGAGGTGCAGCGATGGGCCGCACACTGGCCGAGAAGGTTTACGACGCGCATGTCGTGCGTCGAGTCGAGGGCGAGCCCGACCTCCTCTACATCGACCTGCACCTGGTCCACGAGGTGACGTCCCCGCAGGCGTTCGACGGCCTGCGCATGACGGGCCGCAAGGTGCGCCGCCCGGACCTGACGATCGCCACCGAGGACCACAACGTCCCCACCCTGAACATCGACCAGCCGATCGCCGACCCCGTCTCCCGCACCCAGGTCGAGACGCTCCGCAAGAACGCCTCGGAGTTCGGCGTCCGGCTGCACCCGATGGGCGACCGGGGCCAGGGCATCGTGCACGTGATCGGCCCGCAGCTGGGCCTGACCCAGCCCGGCATGACCGTGGTCTGCGGCGACTCCCACACCTCCACGCACGGCGCGTTCGGCGCGCTCGCCCACGGCATCGGCACCTCCGAGGTGGAGCACGTGCTGGCCACCCAGACGCTGCCGCAGATCAAGCCGAAGATGATGGCCGTGACCGTCGACGGGCGGCTGCCCGCCGGCGTCACCGCCAAGGACCTGATCCTGGCGATCATCGCCGAGATCGGCACCGGCGGCGGCCAGGGCCACATCATCGAGTACCGGGGCGAGGCCATCCGCGGCCTGTCGATGGAAGGCCGCATGACGGTCTGCAACATGTCCATCGAGGCGGGCGCCCGCGCCGGGCTGATCGCCCCCGACGAGACGACCTTCGCCTACCTGAAGGGCCGTGACCACGCGCCCCAGGGCGCGGAGTGGGACAAGGCCGTCGAGTACTGGAAGACCCTGAAGACCGACGACGACGCGGTGTTCGACAAGGAGGTCGTCATCGACGCCTCCACGCTGGCCCCGTTCGTCACCTGGGGCACCAACCCCGGCCAGGGCGCGCCGCTCAGCGCCGTCGTCCCCACGCCGGAGGACTTCACCGACCCGGCCGAGCGGCAGGCCGCCGAGCGCGCCCTGGAGTACATGGGCCTGGAGGCGGGCACCCCGCTGCGCGAGGTCAAGGTCGACACCGTCTTCGTCGGCTCCTGCACCAACGGCCGCATCGAGGACCTGAGGGCCGTCGCGGAGGTCCTGAAGGGCCGCAAGGTCGCCGACGGGCTGCGCGCGCTGATCGTGCCCGGCTCGGTCAAGGTCAAGATCCAGGCCGAGGAGGAGGGCCTGCACGAGGTCTTCACCGCGGCCGGGGCCGAGTGGCGTGAGGCCGGGTGCTCGATGTGCCTGGCGATGAACCCGGACAAGCTGGTCGCGGGCGAGCGCAGCGCCTCCACCTCGAACCGCAACTTCGAGGGCAGGCAGGGCAAGGGCGGCCGCACCCACCTGGTGTCGCCCGCCGTCGCCGCCGCGACCGCCGTCAAGGGCCGCCTGGCCGCCCCCGCCGACCTCTAATCGCACGGCCGCGAAGGAGAACCACGATGGAGAAGTTCACCGTCCACACGGGCCGCGCGGTGCCGCTGCGGCGCAGCAACGTCGACACCGACCAGATCATCCCGGCCGTCTGGCTGAAGATGGTCTCGCGGACCGGCTTCGACGAGGGCCTGTTCTCGGTCTGGCGCGAGGACCCGTCCTTCGTCCTGAACGACCCCGCCTACGCGGGCGCCTCGATCCTCGTCGCGGGCCCCGACTTCGGCACCGGCTCGTCCCGCGAGCACGCGGTGTGGGCGCTGCAGCAGTACGGCTTCCGGGTCGTCATCGCGCCGCGCTTCGGCGACATCTTCCGGAACAACTCCACCAAGATGGGCCTGCTGCCGGTCATCCTGGACGAGAAGATCGTCGAGGAGCTGCAGGCCGCCGCCGAGCAGGACCCGACGACCGAGATCACCGTCGACCTGGAGGCGCGCGAGGTGCGCTGCGGCGAACTCGTCGCCTCGTTCGACCTGGACGACTACACGCGTTGGCGCCTCATGGAGGGCCTGGACGACATCGGCCTGACCCTCCGCCATGCCGACGACATCACGTCCTTCGAGGCGTCCCGTCCGGCCTGGCTGCCCGTCACCCAGTAGGCCAGCGGACCCCGGCCCAGGCGCTCCCGACGAAGTCGGCTCGTAAAGCGCCTGGGCCCCATGAACACGGCCCGCACCAAGGCCGAGAGATAGGCGGTCGCATCACCACGTCGTGGCCGCCGTACGTCCGAGCGCGCGCCCTCCGAACACACAGGTTCGGGGGGCGCGCGCCCGTCTCCGGGGCGCGGGACGGGCGCGGGACGGGGGCTGCGACAATAAGCCCATGGGCGCTGAGGATGACCGGTCTGGACCGGCCTGGGACGATCCGGTGCTGATGCTGCTCGCGGCCCGGCTGCGCACGGCCCACCAGCGGATCGCCCCGCTGCCGCGCGACACCAGGCAGCGGCTGCACCGCCAGCTGCTGGC
The DNA here is from genome assembly GCF_020991275.1 of Actinocorallia sp. API 0066. GTDB lineage: Bacteria > Actinomycetota > Actinomycetes > Streptosporangiales > Streptosporangiaceae > Actinocorallia. The sequence continues at coordinate 854,192 of NZ_JAJLQY010000001.1, forward strand.
GATCACCGACCTCGCCAAACGCGACCACGAGCTCGCCGCGCGGCGGCTGGCGGCCTTCCTCGCCGACACCGACCTGCCCGGCGGCACCGACCACGCGGGGGCCGCCGCGACGGGCGCGGACGGCGCCGCCACGGGGCAGCGGCGCGACGCGGACGCGGGACGGCACCGGGCCTGAACGCCCCGGCGACTTCTCCCAACGAATCACCATAAGCAGGCTGGTTTCCGCCTTGGGATTCCCCCATGACATGGGAAAACTCGCGACAAGGTGATTGTGCGGGTGCGGTGATGCCCTTAGTTTCAGGGGCGCAACGGGGGAAGCCGGAGGAGTAAACCCTATGAACAAGCGTGAGCTGGTCGACGCGATCGCCGAACGGCTGAACGGCAGCAAGAAGGACGCCGCCGAAGCCGTCGAGGCGTTCCTCGACACGATCCAGACGACGGTGGCGAAGGGTGAGAAGGTCGCCATCACCGGATTCGGTTCGTTCGAGAAGGCGCACCGCCCCGCCCGTACCGCGCGGAACCCCGCGACGGGCAAGACGATCGAGGTCGCCGCGACCTCGGTGCCCAAGTTCAAGGCCGGCGCCGACTTCAAGAACCTGGTCGCCGGCAAGTAGGACGCGGGCCCCGGGCCGCGCGTCCACACAGGCGGACGATGCGCCCGCACGGTTCCCCGTGCGGGCGCTTCCGCGTCCCCGGGGTCAGGGCAGAGGCAGCGTCGCCAGGGTGATCGCGGTGATCCGGTCGCCGTCGTGGGCGAGGTTGACGCGCTGGCCGAAGCGCAGCAGGCGCAGGCCGCCGGCGTCGAACGCGGCGGTGTCGAACGAGAGCTCGCTCCCGTCGTCGAGCAGCACGCTGCCCGAGCGCGACGAGGCGTCGAAGTCCTTCACTGTGCCCTGCATGGCCGCCACCCTAGCCGGGCGGCCCGGCCGCTTTCGACCCCGGCACGGTTCAGCCGGACGCCCCCGCGAGGATCAGCGCGGCGACGGACTCCGTGCGCGGCCCGACCCCCAGCGCCAGGGCGGCGCGCAGGTCGTCGAGGGTGTCCACGTCGGTGCGGACGCTGTCTCGTCCGGCGCGGGGCAGCTCGGTGACGCCCAGCGCGAGGTGCCGCGCGCGGGAGGCGCCGCCGAACGCGGGGAAGAAGGGCGCGTCGGAGCGGGCCGTGTACAGGACCGTCCCGACGCCCTCGCGGTCGGCGAGGAACGCGCGGGGGAAGGCGAGCGCGTCCGAGAGCGCGCAGGCCAGTTCGTCCGGGCGGAGCGCGGGCAGGTCCGCCTGAAGGGCCGCCCGGTGCGCGCCGGGCGGCACCGCGAGCGCCCCGTGCCGCAGCGCCGCGTTCAGCCCGCGCGGCGGCCCCTCGGCGACGATCCGGGCGCCGAGCCCGGTGAGATCGGCGGCCGCCTCCGGGTCCCCGGTCACCACGACGACCTCGGTGACCGCGGGGCAGGCGAGCGCGGCCGCGACGGTGTCGGCGGCGACGGCGCGGGCCAGCGCGGCGCGGTGCGTCCCGGCGGCCCCGGCGATCCGGGACTTGCCGAGCCGTGGCGGTTTCACCGGAACGATCAGTGTCCACCCGGTGACAACGGTGTTCGACATGACAAAGACGACATTAAGGTGTTCCGGTCGTCTCCTCTTCGTCCGCCCCGCCAGGAAAGGAAGCGGCCCATGGCCCCTGGTTCCTCCGCCATGACGGCGCGCTACCGGTACTCGCCTGCCTGGCGCACCTTCGCGCAGCTCCTGCTGCGCCCGCTGCTGTTCGCCCTGATGGCGCGCGGGTGGCGGGGGCGGAGCCACATCCCTCGGTCCGGCGGCGTGATCATCGCGGCCAACCATGTGTCGGAGGCCGACCCTCTGGCACTCGCCCACTTCGTCTACAAGGCGGGCAGGTTCCCTGTGTTCCTCGCCAAGGACGTCCTGTTCCGGCTGCCGGTGCTCGGGCCGCTGCTCACCGCCGTCGGGCAGATCCCGGTGGCGCGCGGCACGGCGGGCGCGGCGCGCTCGCTGGCGGACGCGCGGGAGGCGCTCGAAGCGGGACAGTGCGTCGTCTTCTATCCTGAGGGCACCTGTACCCGCGATCCGCGCCTGTGGCCGATGCGCGCCAAAACCGGCGTCGCCCGCCTGGCGCTGGAGACGGGGGCGCCGGTGATCCCGGTGGCCCAGTGGGGCGCCCATGAGCTGCTGCCTTACGCGTCGGGGAAGCTCAGCCCGCTGCCGCGCAAGGCAATGCGGGTGGCGGCCGGTGCGCCGGTCGACCTGACCGCCTATGCGGACGGGGCGGCCGACGCCGATACGCTCAGGGCGGCGACCGATGAGATCATGCGGACGATCACGGCGCTGCTGGGCGAGCTGCGCGGACAGGAACCGCCCGAGAGACCGTACGTCCATGAGGAGCGTAGACAGTCGTGACGCGCGTTGCGGTGATGGGGGCCGGGTCCTGGGGGACCGTTTTCGCCAAGGTCCTGGTGGACGCCGGGAGCGACGTCGTCCTGTGGGGCCGCAGGCCCGAGGTGGCCCGGGAGATCAACGAGCGGCACGAGAACAGCGAGTACCTGCCCGGGGTGACGCTGCCCGCCGCGCTGCGCGCCACCACCGACCTCGCCGAGGCGCTGGCCGGCGCGGAGTTCGTGTGCCTCGCGGTGCCCGCGCAGACGCTGCGGGAGAACCTCGCCGCGTGGGCGCCGCTGATCCCCGAGGGCGCGGTGCTCGTCAGCCTGATGAAGGGCATCGAGTCCGGCACGAGCCTGCGCATGTCCCAGGTGATCGCGGAGGTGCTGGGCGTCGGGCCGGAGCGGATCGGCGTGGTGTGCGGGCCGAACCTCGCGCCGGAGATCGCCCGCGGCGAGCCGGGAGCCGCCGTCGCGGCCTGCGCGGACGAGGAGACGGCGCTCCGCCTTCAGTCCGCCTGCATGAACCCGTACTTCCGCGTCTACACCAGCACCGACGTGATCGGCTGCGAGGTGGGCGGCGCGGTCAAGAACGTCATCGCGCTGTGCGTGGGCATCGCGACCGGCCTGGGGTTCGGCGACAGCACCAAGGCACTGCTCATGACCCGTGGCCTGGCTGAGATCATCCGCCTTGGTGTCACGCTGGGCGCGCAGGAGCCCACGTTCGCCGGCCTCGCCGGGCTCGGCGACCTCGTGGGCACGTGCAGCTCCCCGTTCTCCAGGAACCGGACGTTCGGCGAGAACCTCGGCCGTGGCATGACGCTGGCGGAGGTCATCGGCGTGACCAAGCAGACGGCCGAGGGCGTCAAGTCGGCGCTGCCGATCCTCACGCTGGCCCGCGAGCACGGGGTGGAGATGCCGATCACCGAGGTGGTCGCCGCCGTCATGCACGACGGGGTGCCCATCGAGGAGGCGTACCTCAAGCTGATGTCCCGGTCGCCCAAACCCGAGCGGTACGGGGTCTAGCCTCCCGAAAGGCCCGAGGTGGCCTCACGTTTCGTGACATCATTGTCGCGATGTGTAAGAAGAGTAGAGGCGAGAACACGAGGGCGGTCCAGTTGCCCGACCCTCCCGTCCCCGCCCAGCGCCCCGCCGGGCTTCCCGTCTACCGCACCGCCGGGTTCGTCTTCGCCGACGCGGCCGAGCACGCCGACCTCGTCCACGAGGGCGGCGGCTACCTGTACGGACGGGTGGACAACCCCACCTGCGACGCGTTCGCCGACGCGGTGGCGGCGCTGGAGGGCGTGACGGTCGAGGGGGTGCGCGGGCAGGCGTTCGCCTCCGGGATGGCCGCCATCAGCGCCGTCCTCCTGGCGTTCACCCGCTCCGGAAGCCACGTGGTCGCCCCTCTGGCGCTGTACGGCGGCGCGTACGAACTGCTCGTGGGGCTGATGTCCAGATTCGGGGTGACGGCCGACTTCGTGGACTTCGCGGATCTTGAGCAGGTCCGAGCGGTGTTGCGCCCTTCGACCCGCCTCGTGTGGGCCGAGACCCTCGCGACGCCCGGCATGGCCGTCGCGGACCTGCCCGGCCTCGCCTCGCTCGCGCATGGAAGGGGCGCCCTCCTCGTCGTCGACTCCACCGCCGCGACGCCGGTGCTGTGCCGTCCGCTGGAGTACGGGGCGGACCTCGTCGTCCACTCGGCCACCAAGTACCTGGGCGGGCACGGCGACGCGCTCGGCGGGGTCGTCGCGGGGCGGGCCGACCTCGTCGCGGAGGTCAGGGGCGTGCGGGTCGCGACGGGCGCCGTCCTCGGGCCCGACGAGGCGTTCCTCCTGAGGCGCGGCCTGGAGACGCTGCCCCTGCGCGTCCGGAGGCAGTGCGACACGGCGGCGCAGTTCGCCGCCGCGATGGCCAGACACCCGGCCGTCCGCGCGGTCGACTATCCAGGGCTGCCCGGACACCACGGGCACACGCTCGCGCGGCGGCTGTTCGACCGAGGCCCTGAGGGCACCCGCTTCGGCGCGCTGGTCACCGTCACCCCGCACGGCGGCCGGGTCGCGGGGCTCGCGCTGTGCGACGCGCTGCGCCTCGCGGGCACCGCGACGTCCTACGGCGGCACCCGCACCACCGTCGCGCACGTCGGCGCGACGGCGCTCACCGGCCGCGACGACGTGCTCCTGGCGGGCGGCGGCGTCGATCCGGGCGCCGTGCGCTTCTCCATCGGCCTGGAGGACGCCGAGGACCTCATCAGGGACGCCGTGGAGGCGCTCGACACGCTCTCCGCCGACCTCCGCCGGCCCGCCGCGCCCGGCGCCGCGCACGAGGCGGTGCCCGGCTGAGCGGCGGCTGAGCGGCCGCGGAGGGCGATAGAGTCGGAGCATCATGCCGGAAAAGATCACAGTCGCCGTGGTGTTCGGCGGCCGAAGCTCAGAACACGCCATCTCCTGCGTCACCGCGGGCAGCGTCATGGCGGCCATCGACACCGACCGCTACGACGTGCTGCCCATCGGCATCGCCAAGGACGGCCGCTGGGTCCTCGCGGGCGAGGAGCGCCTGGCGATCACCGACGGCGCGCTGCCCGAGGTGTCGGGCGCGGGCACCGCGCTGGCGCTGCCGTTCGACCCCGACGGCCCCGGCCTGATCACCGTCGCGCCGGAGGAGGTGCCGCGCGCGCTCGGCCGGGTGGACGTGGTGCTGCCGCTGCTGCACGGCCCCTACGGCGAGGACGGCACGATCCAGGGCATGCTGGAGCTCGCCGGGATCCGGTACGTGGGCGCGGGCGTGCTGGCCAGCGCGGTCGGCATGGACAAGGCGTTCATGAAGCTCGTGTGGCAGGCGCAGGGGCTCCCGGTCGGCCCGTACGTGATCATCACCGACCGCGAGTGGCGGTTGGAACGCGACCGCAAGCTCGACGAGGTCAAGCAGCTCGGCTGGCCCGTGTTCGTCAAGCCCGCGCGCGCCGGGTCCAGCATGGGCATCTCCAAGGTGAGCCGGGCCGAGGACCTCGTGCCCGCGATCGAGGCGGCCCGCGAGCACGACCCGAAGCTCATCGTCGAGGCGGGCGTGGACGGCGCCGAGGTCGAGTGCGGCGTCCTGGAGGGCGTCGGCGACGGGCCCAACGAGGCGAGCCTGCCCGCCCGGATCGTCATGACGGGCGAGCACGACTTCTACGACTTCGAGACCAAGTACCTGGACGGCACCTCCGAGCTGGAGATCCCCGCCGACCTGCCGCCCGAGGTCGTCGCCCGGCTGCGGGCCACCGCCGTGCGCGCGTTCGACGCGCTGGGCTGCGAGGGCCTGGCCCGCGTCGACTTCTTCGTGACGCCGGGGCACGAACTCGTGCTCAACGAGATCAACACCATGCCGGGCTTCACCCCGACGTCGGCGTTCCCGCAGATGTGGGCGGCGACCGGGCTCGACTACCCGGCGCTGGTGGACCGGCTCCTGCGGACGGCGCTGGCCCGCCCGCTCGGCCTGCGCTGAGCCCGCGCGGGACGCCCGCCGCCCGGACGTGCCGGGCGGCGTGCCGGGTTCCGTCAGTCTCCGGGCAGGGTGATCCAGGCCCGCTGCTTCAGGGTCTTGGCGTCGCTGAGCCGGATGCCGCCGTAGGAGACCGTCCACAGGGTGCCGTCGATGTAGAGGGCGCGGGAGATCATGTCGTGGCGCTTCTCGTGGCGGATCTCACCGAGCTGCGTGATGGCGTTCTCCGTGACGGTGAGGACCAGCGCGCTCTCCATGGCGGGCAGCACGGTCAGGCCCGTCTCCGGCCAGTACAGGAAGCCGTGGGCGTCGTTCTCCACCTCGGTGGAGTAGGTGTCGGGCAGGTGCAGTTGGGAGAGGCGCGCGGGCTGGTCGCCGGAGACGTCGAACAGGGAGATGAGCGCGCCCTTGCGGCGTCCCTTGAGGTCGGCCTCCTGACCGACGCCCAGGAGCCTGCCTTCGGCCGTCGGATGCAGGTAGGCGGAGTAGCCGGTGATCTTCAGCTCGCCCAGGGCGCGCGGAGCCTTCGGGTCGGCTAGATCGATCGTGTACAGCGGATCCACCTGCCGGAACGTGACGACGTAGCCGCGCGGTCCGATGAAGCGCACCGAGTAGATCTGCTCGCCCTTGCCCAGGCCGCCGAGCGAGCCGACCTTCTTCAGCTCGGCCCCGTCGGTGGTGAGCACGTGGACGCTGCTCTCCTCCTTGGTGTGGTCGGTCACCGCGACCCGTAGATGGCCGTCGTGCTCGGACATCGAGTACTGGTTGAGCAGTTGCCCGACGACCTCGCCGGAGCCGGTGTAGCGCGGCGTCAGCCCGTCGAAGGCGAACCTGTGCACGCGGGTGCGCACCGGCGCGGGCCGGGAAAGCCGGGTGGGCAGCGGGTCGAAGCCGCGGGTCTCGGTGACGTAGAGGCTGTCGGCGGTGCCGTAGACGGTCTCGCCGCCGCCCACCACCGAGGTGGTCTCCGCTTTGCCCAGCGGCTTGGCGAGGTCGAAGGCGAAGACGCTCACCATCGCGATGCCGTCCTCGTCGTCGGCGGGATGGCTGATCCGCTCGCACGGCACGCTGTGCTCGGCTGACGAGCCGTCCGCGCCCGTCACCTTGTACGCGGGGAGGAAGGACTCCAGGGGCGCCCGGCGGACGATCTCCTTGTTGCGCGCGATGAGGCGGGGCTCGCTCTTCTTCCAGTCCTCGTAGTCCTCCTCGGTCGGGTGTGGGATGTCGATGCGCGGGGTGCTGCGGACGACGAGCCGGACCGCCGAGCCGACCTGTCGGGCGTCCACGAGGCCGCCGGGCAGTTCCAGTTCGGCGACCGTCTCGCGGGTCTTCAGATCGACCTGGACGGCCCGCAGCCCGCCGTGCCCGGGGTAGGGGAGGAGGACGTCCGACGCCGCGTCGGTGGGCATCGGCATCGGGCCGCCGAAGCCGCCGCCCAGGACGAGGGCGGTGTCGCCGTGCAGGAGCAGCCGGGAGCCGCGGCCGAAGCCCTTGGGCAGCTCGACCTTGCCGACGGTGGCGCCGGTGCGGCCGTCCAGGATGAGGAGCGCGCCGTCGGCGACGAGCAGGACGCGGCCGCCGTCGGTCTTCACCTCGTCGGGCTCGTCCACGCCCGCGGTGTGCGTGTTCGTGGTGGAGTGTGCGGGCGGGGCGGCGGAGGCGGCGGCCGGGGCTCCTCCGGCGTCCTGGGCCGTGTTCCGCTCGAAGAGGCCGCCTCCCTCGGCGCGGTAGGCGAGGTGGTCGTCCGCGGTGACGAGGCCCGAGGCGTCCACCCGCTTCAGGGCGGCGGCGCGCAGCGAGTCGAGGAGGGCGTCGCATCCGTCGTAGGCGACGAGGCGGATGTTGGAGAGGTCCGCGGGAGGCGGTGCGGACGCACCGGTGCAGGCGGTCGCGAGGAGGACCGGCACGAGGAGGAGGGAGGCCAGGGGGAGGGCATGTCGCATACCGTCCAGACGGGTCCCTGGGCCTTGCGCGTTGCTCCGGGAGCCGTTCGGGAGCTAGAAGGCCGTCCAGGCGCGGCGCTTCAGCCTCGCCGCGTCGCTGACCATGACGCCCGCCGACGAGAACGTCAGCAGGGTGTCCCCGACGAGGAGGGCGCGGGTGATGGGCGCCGACCGGTGGCGGAGCGTGCCGAGCCGGGTGACGCCCTGCGGCGTCACGGACAGGACGGCAGCCGCGTGCGGGACGGTCGGCAGCACCGTCAGGCCGGTGGCCGGGTCGTGCAGGTAGGCGCGCGGGTCGTGTTCGACGCGGGCGCCGGGGAGGCCGGGTCCGCGCAGGTCGGCCAGAGGGCCGTCGGCGGAGGGGCCGAACAGGGAGACGCGCAGCCCTTGCGGGCGTCCCCTTCCGGTGCGCGGCTGGCCCACCGCGACGACCCTGCCTTCGGCGGACGGAAGCAGCGACGTGGACGCCGCCGGGAAGGGCAGCTCACCCAGGCGGCGCGGATGGGCGGGGTCGGACAGGTCGAGGGCCGGAAGCGGGCCCTTCGCCCGGTCCGTCGTGACGTAGGCGCGGTCCCCGAGGAAGCGCACCGCGCGGATGCCGCTGTCTCCGCTCACGTCGATGAGCCTCCCGATCGTGTCCAGGCGTGGCCCTGACGTCTCCAAGACGTACAGGTCGCCTACGGTGCGGCCGGGGTCGCCGACGGCCACCCGCAGATGGCCTTTGTGCTCCGACAGCCCGCCCGGCCCCAGCACCTCGCCCACGACCGATCCGGATCCGACGTAGAGGGGACGGTCCGGGGTGAGGTCGATCCTGTGCACGCGGGTGGTCGCGGTGCCGGGAGGCGTCTCCGCGACGTACAGGCTGGTGGCCGTGCCGTGCACGGCCGCGTGGCCTCCGGCGACGGCCAGGGGGGCGCCGTCTCCGAGCGGCTTGGACAGGTCGAAGGTGAACACGGTAAGGACGGACTCGGCCACGTCGTCCCGAGGCCGGTTGATCCGGTTGCAGGGCACCCGGTGCCTGACGGTCTCGCCGGACACCGTCACGTCGTAAGCGGGATGGAACGCCTCGGCGGGCGCGTCACGGACGACGTCCTTGTTCCGCTCGACGGCGCGGGGCGCGTAGTCGTTCCAGGCGCTGTCGTCCTTCGAGGGCGGGGCGGCGAAGTCGAGCCGGGGGAGCGCCCGGACGGAGACCCTGACGAGGGGGCCCGATCTGCGCGCGTCCACGAGGACGCCCGGCATGCGCAGCTCACCGAGGGTGCCGCCGGTCGCCAGGTCGACGAGCAGAAGCCGGGCCACGGGAGCGCCGGGGCCCGTCCCGTCGGGGTCATGGCCGGTGAGCAGGAGGGCGCGGGAGCCGTCGCTGAGGACCCGCGCGGTCTCGTAGCCGCGCGGCAGCCTTATCCGCCGCTGGACGGAGCCGTCGCGGCCGTCCAGGACGAACAGGCGGCGTCCGGCGGCCGCGAGCGCCCGTGGCGCGCCTCCGGGGAGGAGCTCCACGGTGTCGGGCAGGTCGGCGGCGGCCGAGGGGTCGTCGGCTGGGACGGGCGCCACGGCCGCAGGGCCGCCGCCCGAAGGGTCCAGCGACCCCTCGACGCCGAGGGGCCCGGTGCGGGCGAGCGTAGCCGTCCGCAGGGACTCCAGCAGCGCCGCGCAGTCCTGCCTGCCGACGAGGCCCGGTGGGGCGTCGGCGGCCGAGGGGGAACAGGCCGTGACCAGAAGGAGCACGGTCGGAGTGATCATGCGTCGCATACATCTCAGATGTTCGGAACACCGCACGGGTTGGGGTGGCGATCTGACAGCGGAGAGTGAGAAGGCACTTACCGAGTTGTAAAAGCAGAGAAACGGGTCCGAAACAGCGCGGTGTGCACTATCTCCTTGGCTACGTGTTTCTTCCGTCGACAAGACAAGTCTGAAAGGGGCCTCCGTGCCGCTGCTGTCGTACGGCGCCCAGGCGGTGCCCGGGCACACCCGGTGGCACCCCGAGATCCCCGCCGTCGCCGAGGTCATCTCCGGGGGGTCGGTGCGGATGGAGTGCCGCGGCTTCTGGGGCGCCCGCGAGGCGCTGCTGTGCGGGCCGATCGCCGTTGTCGGCGCGGAGCCCGGCGACGTGATCGTCGTCGACGTGCTCGGCATCGGCCGCGCCGACGGCGGCCCCGCGCTCGACGCGCACCCCGGCGTGCTCGGCTGCGCCCCCGGCGACGACGCGCTCCCGGTCGAGGTCGAGCCGGACGGGCCGCTGCTGGGCCGGGTCCGGCCGGGCCTGGCCGACTACCAGCCGGTCGCGGCGCGGGCGCTGCGCTCGGCGGCGCTGGCCGGGCAGATCGTCGGCTCCTGCGCGGACGCCAGGCTGACCGCGGGCTCGCGGATCGTGCTTCCGGTGCACGTGCGCGGCGCCAAGCTCTCGGCGGGCGACCTGCACTTCGGTGACGGCTGCACCACCCTGGACGGCTGGATCGACCTGCGCGTCAACCTCACCAAACGCGGCGTCGAGCGGTTCCACGTGACGGGCCCGCTCCTGATGCCCGCCTAGCGCGCTAGAACTGTCCCTCGGGGAGGCTCGGCAGCCCTTGGAGCGTCGAAGTGAACTCGGTGAGGAGCTCGCCGGGAGGGCTGCCCGCGGGTGTGTACTTCTGCGGGATCGTCACCTCGACGTAGGCGGCGCGGCCCACGAGCGTCCAGGTGGAGGGCCGGTCGCCTTCGGCGGGCAGCCATGCGAGCCCGTCCACGGTGACGACGCGTTCGATGAGCCCGGAATCCGGGTCGGCGGGCCGGGTGACGCCGCAGCGCACCGCGATGGCCGGGCTGCCCCACGCCGCCACGTAGGGCGACGCCGGGTCCGTCTCGCGCCGCTCCAGGCCGTTCACCCGCTCCGGATAGGACAGGGCGCGGCACGCGGAGGCGGCCTCCGCGTCCGGGGACGGGACGGGCACCTGCACGGAGCCCTCCGCGCAGCCCGCGGCCAGCAGCAGCGGGACAGCGCAGAGCACGGCGGATCTGGCGAACCTCACAAATGCACGATAGGGCAGGTCAGTGTACGGGTGATCCCGGGGACCCCCTGGATGCGGGCGACGACGAGCTTGCCCAGGTCGTCCATGTTCGGTGCCTCCGCTTTGACGATCACATCGTAGGGTCCGGTCACGTCGTCGGCCTCGACGGCGCCGTCGATGACCGCGATCGTCCGAGCCACCTCGGCGGCCCTGCCGACCTCGGTCTGGATCAGGATGTAGGCCTGCACCATCGCGTCTCCCCGAGTGGGGTGGGAGAAAGAGCGTCCGATCGCTCACCGTACCTTGGTTCTCCCGGGAACTTGAGAGGGAGGGCCGTCATAGAGATCGGTGAGATGGGCGAGTTCGGGCTGATCCGCAGGGTGACCGCGCGGTTCCCCCAGGGCCCGCTCGTGGAGCTCGGGCCGGGCGACGACGCGGCGGTGGTCCGCACCCCGGACGGCAGGGTCGTCGCGACGGCGGACATGCTCGTCGAGGGCAGGCACTTCAGGACCGACTGGTCCTCGGCCTACGACGTGGGGCGCAAGGCGGCGGCGCAGAACCTCGCCGACGTCGTCGCGATGGGCGCCCGGCCGACGGCGCTGCTCATCGGCTTCGGCGCGCCCGCCTCCCTCGACGTCGCCTGGGCCGACGGGCTCACCGCCGGGCTGCGCGACGAGTGCGCGCTCGTCGGGGCCTCGATCGTCGGCGGCGACACGGTGCGCACCCCGGGCATCACCGTCGCGGTGACGGCGCTCGGCGATCTCGGCGGCGCGCCGCCGCTCACCAGGTCCGGCGCGCGCCCAGGAGATCGTGTGGCGGTCCGCGGGCGGCTCGGGTGGGCGGCGATGGGGCTCGCCGCGCTGGAGGTCTCCTCGGCCGTCTCAGGGCCTTTTGTGGAGGCGCACCGGCGTCCCGCGCCGCCCTACACCGCGGGCGCGGAGGCGCGGGCGCTCGGCGCGACGGCGCTCGTGGACGTCTCGGACGGCCTCGTGCAGGACCTCGGCCACGTCGCGCGGGCCAGCGGGGCGGGCATCGCGCTGGAGGCGAAGCTGATCCCGCTGGATCCCGGCGTCACCCTGGAGGCGGCGCTCACGGGCGGCGACGACCACGCGTTCGCGGCCGCGTTCCCGCCGTCGGCGGAGCTGACACCCGAGTGGCGGGTGATCGGCGCGGTGACGGCCGACGTGACGGGTGTGACGGTGGACGGCGCGCGGGTCACCGGCGGCGGCTGGGATCATTTCGGTGGTTGAGCGGCATTCCGTGAATCTTAGAGTTATGTAAAAAGAAGGGACTTCGCGGCGGTCGCCTTGGTCATCCGGTAGGCGCACTTGGTGTGGTTTTGGTATACATCCCAGGAACGAAGAGGATTGGGATGGGACGACACACCAAGTTCTGGGACCGGCCGCGTTTCGCGGACGCGCCCCCAGCGCCCTCCCCCGCTGGGAAGGTGCGGATGGCCTGGATCGGACGGACCCCGCTGATGCCGGTGCTCGCCGGGGTCGGCGCCGTCGGCGTCGTCGTTGCTGCCTACCTGACGCAGCAGATCACCCTGAACCTCGCAGGCCCCGGCGCGGGCCCGGAGTCGGCGGCCTGCGCCGGCTGTGAGCCGCTGCGCGCCGAGGTGCCGGGATACGCGACCGCCGAGGACCCCCCGACCCAGGGGACCGAGGCGGCGGACCGTTCCCTCACGCCCCCCGGCCTGCGCGCCGCCTTCAAGCTGCGCGGGACGACGGGAAGCGGCTTCACCGCGACGGTCACCCTGCGCAACACGGGCGAGGAGGCGGTCTCGGCCTGGAAGCTGCGGTTCCGCATCCCCAACGCCGAGGTGCACGGCGCGGAGGGCGCCACGGTGCAGACCCTCGCGGCCAACGGGGGCACCACGCTGCTCACCGGCGCCGCCCCCATCGGGCCCGGCGCGACGCTGAGGCTCGTCCTCACCGGCCAGGGCGCCTGGTCGGAGCCCGTGGGCTGCCGCGTCAACGGGCAGAAGTGCCGCTGACCGGTTTCCATTAGGCTGCCCCGTATGGCTACCGCTCCACCCCGTGTGCTGACCGTCGCCGGCTCCGACTCCGGCGGAGGCGCGGGCATCCAGGCAGACCTGAAAACGATGCTCGCCCTGGGCGTGCACGGGATGAGCGTGATCTGCGCGGTGACGGCGCAGAACTCCCTGGGGGTCCAGGGCTACTGGGAGCTGCCTCCCGAGGCGGTGACGGCGCAGATGGACTCGGTGCTGTCCGACATCGGCGCACAGGCCGTCAAGACCGGCATGCTCGCCTCGACGGTCCTGGTGGAGACGGTGGCCGAGCGCCTGTCACACCATGACGCGCCCCTGGTGGTGGATCCCGTCGGCGTCAGCAAGCACGGCGACACCCTGCTCGCGCCCGACGCGGTGGACGCCGTCAGGACGGCCCTGCTGCCGCTCGCCACGGTCGTCACGCCCAACCTGTGGGAGGTGGAGCTCCTCACGGGAGTGAAGGTCGAGTCCGAGGACGACCTGATCCGCGCGGCGGAGGCCGTCAAGGAGTTCGGGCCTCGGTGGGTGCTCATCAAGGGCGGCCACCTTCCGACCGCTCCGGTGGACCTGCTCTACGACGGCTCGGAGCGGCACCTGTTCTCCGACGAGCGTTACGACAACCGGCACACGCACGGCACGGGCTGCACGCTCGCCTCGGCCATCGCCTCGCACCTGGCGCTCGGCCTGTCCGTGCCGGACGCGGTGGCCGCGAGCAAGACCTACATCTCCGGCGCGATCCGGGGCGGCTTCCCGCTCGGCTCCGGCATCGGCCCGGTGGACCACGCCTGGCGCTGGCGCGTCTGACCGGCCGCCCGACGGCCCGGGGTGAGACGCCAGAAGACCCGGCGGGCCGCGCGGGCCCACCGGGTCTTCGAGAAGCTTCGGCTAGCGGGCCAGCGGACGCTGGATCTTGCCGGCCTTCAGGCAGGAGGTGCAGACGTTCACGCGCTTGGTCGTGCCGGCGACCACCGCGCGCACGCGCTGGATGTTCGGGTTCCAGCGGCGCGGGGTGCGACGGTGCGAGTGGGACACGCTCATACCGAAGCCGGGGCCCTTGCCGCACACTTCGCAGTTGGCAGCCACGGTAACTCCAAACAGTCGAGAACTCGGGCACCCCAGGCGGATTCCAGCCGGGGCGCTCACACGGAAAAGGTCCCCGCGCAGGGGGACGCTCGGAACAGGGTAGCGGAACCCGCCGCTGGTAGGCGAATCGAGGCCGGGTCCGGTTCCGGCGAGGCCGTCGGGTCTGTTGGGGAATGCCGGAATCGCCGGTTCGACACTACGCTCTGGGAGGCGGGCGTCGCGCGGCGTCCGCGCTCAGCCCTCCCCGGGGAGACCCGGAAAAGTCGGGAAAGGGGTCTCGTGCGCGACACCCTGGACGCCCCCGCCGTGCGCCGCTGGGCGCGCCTCGCCGCCGACGCGCTCGGCAGGTCGCGGACCGAGATCGACGCGCTCAACGTCTTCCCGGTGCCCGACGGGGACACCGGCACCAACCTGCACCTCACCGTGCTCGCGGCGGCCGAGGCCGTCGAGGAGCTCGCCGCGTCCGCGCCGCTGGAGGAGGTCTGGCGCACGCTCGGTAGGGCCGCGCTGGTCGGCGCGCGCGGCAACTCGGGGGTGATCGTGAGCCAGGTGCTGTGCGGGCTCGCCGAGACGCTCGGGCCGCGCTCCGCCGCGACCGGCGCCGACCTCGCCGAGGGGCTGGAGCGCGCGGCGGGGCTGGCGCGCGGCGCGGTGTCCCGGCCGGTCGAGGGCACGATCCTCACCGTGCTCCAGGCGGCCGCCGCCGCGGCTGTGCGGCCCGAGGCGCCGTTCCCGCCGCGCGACCCCGCTCCGGGCGCCGAACTCGCCGAGACGGTCCGGGCGGCCGTCAGGGGGGCGCGCAGGGCGCTGCGGGAGACGCCGGGCGGCCTGCCGGTGCTCGCCGAGCACGGTGTGGTGGACGCGGGCGGCGCGGGCCTGTGCGTCCTGCTGGACGCGCTCGCCGCGGTGATCACCGAGGAGTACCCCGAGCGGTGGGAGGTGCCCGCCCGCACCGAGCCGAGGGCGTCCCTGAACCTGCCGAAGCAGCGGGTCGAGGACCCCGGCTACGAGGTGATGTACCTGCTGGAGGCGGAGGACACCGTCATCCCGGCGCTGCGTGAGTCACTCGACGCGCTGGGCGACTCCCTGGTCGTGGTGGGCGGCGACGGCCTGTGGAACGTCCACGTCCACGTGGACGACGCGGGCGCGGCCATCGAGGCGGGCCTCGCGGCCGGAAAGACCAGGCGTATCCGCGTCACCTATCTCGCCGTCGATTCCGGACGGCCGAAGCCGCCCTGCACAGGGCGCGGCGTGGTGGCGGTGACGGCGGCGGACGGGCTCGCCGCGCTGTTCGAGGAGGCGGGGGCGACGGTGGTGCGCCGCCCGTCCGGCGGGATGCCGCATCTGGCGGTGCTCGTGGAGGCGATCCTCGCGGCGGGCGACGAGGTCGCCGTGTTGCCCAACGAGCCGGAGGTGCTGGCGCTCGCCGAGGCGGCGGCGGTGCGGGCCCGCGAGAGCGGCGTGCGCATCTCGGTGGTGCCGACCAAGGCGTCGGTGCAGGGCCTGGCGGCGCTCGCGGTGCACGACCCCCTGCGGCACTTCCGCGACGACGTGATCGCGATGACGGGCACGGCACTGGCCACGCGCTTCGGTGGACTGCGCGTGGCCAGTGGGGAGGCGATGACGACGGTGGGGTTCTGCCGCGAGGGTGATGTGCTCGGCCTCATCGAGGGCGACGTCGCGTTGATCGGCGATGACCTGGAGGACGTCGCGTGGCGGGTGCTCTCCCGCATGCTCTCCGGGGGCGGCGAGGTGGTCACCGTGGTCACCGGGGCCGGGGTGCCCGACGGGTTCGCCGCCGGGATCGCCGGGAGGTTGCGGGCCCTACGGCCCGACGTGGAGGTGACGTTCTACGACGGCGGCCAGGTGCTGTACCCGGTGCTCCTCGGCGTCGAGTGAGCGGGCACGCCCAGGCTCTGGCAGACGCTGGCGGTGGCCTGGTCGAGGTCGCCGACGGCCGCGATGCGCTCGCCCCAGGGCCACCAGAGCGCCTCGTCTTCGAGGACGATCTCTTCGGCGGCGCCGGGGGCGGCGGGGTTGCTGACGTGCAGCGCGGGCGGCCGTCCGATGGGCTGCTCGAGCCGGGCGCGCAGGCCGTGCGGGACGAGCCTGTCGGCCAGCGAGCTGAGGAGGCCGATGTGGCTGCGCTCAAGGGTGGGGGTGGCGGTCAGAGTGACCATGGTGGTGACGCTCCACTTCATTGTGGGTGATCTAAAGCACCCTTCTAGCATGTCCCCCTTTTACCGTTTTGGGCAAGCCGATTCCCCTGATCTTTACCTTTCCGCGTTCCGGCGGTGACGCCCCTGACCAGGCATTACCCGCACCCGCCTGGGCGCTGCCCGCCGATCTCCACCTTCGGGACGCCCGCGCGCGGCGGCCCTTCCATCGGCTGTAATGGTCGGTGTGACCCTCGCAGACGACCTGAGGAAGACCGTCGGCGACAAGACCGCCAAGGTGCTCAAAAGCAAGTGGGACATGGCCACGGTCGGCGACCTGCTGCGCCACTATCCGCGCAGGTACGTGCGGCATGGCGAGCTCACCGACCTCGCCTCGCTCACCGAGGGCGAGGACGTGACCGTCGTCGGCAGGGTGGTCGACTCCCGGCAGCGCAAGATAACCAAACGTCCTTTCCAGCTCCTCGAAGTGACCGTGGAGGACGCCACAGGGCGCCGGATCAGCCTGACGTTCTTCGGGACCGGCGTGCACAAGGCGGCAGCCGACCTCCAGTCCGGCGTGCTCGCGATGATCGCCGGACGGGTCGGCCTCTACCGGGGCAAGGTCCAGCTCACCCACCCCGACTACGAGGTGATCCCGGGCAGGGCGACCGCCGAGACCGTCGAGGAGTACGCGGCGCGGCCGATCCCGATCTACCCGGCCACCAAGGACCTGCCGTCCTGGAAGATCAAGAAGGCGGTGGAGTACGCGCTCGGCCCCGGACTCGACCTCGCCGACCCGATGCCCGCCTCCGTGCTCGGGCGGCGCGGCCTCGTCCCGCTGGGCGCCGCGCTGGAGGGCATCCACCGGCCCAAGGACGACGACGAGCTGAGGGCGGCCCGCAAGCGGCTCAAGTGGGACGAGGCGTTCTACGTCCAGCTCGCCCTGGCGCTGCGCCGGGAGGCCGCCGCCGACCTGCCCGCCACGCCGCGTCCCGACCGCGCCGACGGGCTGCGCGCCGCCTTCGACGCCGCGCTCCCGTTCACCCTCACCGACGGGCAGGTCGAGGTGGGCGCGGAGATCTCCGCCGACCTCGCGCGCGCGCATCCGATGCACCGCCTCCTCCAGGGCGACGTGGGCGCGGGCAAGACCGTCGTCGCGCTGCGCGCGATGCTCCAGGTCGTCGACAACGGCGGCCAGGCCGCGCTGCTCGCGCCCACCGAGGTCCTCGCGCAGCAGCACTACAGGTCCATCCTGAGCCTGCTCGGGCCGCTCGCCAGGGCGGGCCAGCTGGACGGCGTCGAGGGCGCTACCCGGGTGGCGCTGCTGACGGGCTCGCAGGGCGCCAAGGCGAAGCGAGCCGCCTTGCTGGAGGCCGCCTCCGGGGGCGCGGGGATCGTCGTGGGCACGCACGCGCTGATCCAGGAGCACGTCCAGTTCGCCGACCTCGGCCTCATCGTGGTGGACGAGCAGCACAGGTTCGGCGTCGAGCAGCGCGACGCGCTGCGCGAGAAGGTCGCCGGGGGCCGTCCGCACGTGCTCGTGATGACGGCGACGCCGATCCCGCGCACGGTCGCGATGACCGTCTTCGGCGACCTGGACACCTCCGTCCTCGCCCAGTTGCCCGCCGGACGGGCCGCCGTCGCCACCCACGTGGTGCCGCCGGAGAAGCCGGCGTTCCTGGCGCGGGCGTGGCAGCGGATCCGGGAGGAGGCGGCGGAGGGCCGTCAGGCGTACATCGTGTGCCCGCGCATCGGCGACGACGCCGGAGGCAGGGCGGGGGAGGAGGAAGACCTCCCGCGTGAGGAGGGCGAGGCCCGTCCTCCGCTCGCCGTGATGGAGCTGCTTCCGCTGCTGGAGGGCGAACTCCTCCGGGGCCTGCGCATCGACGTCCTGCACGGCCGGATGCACCCCGACGACAAGGACGCGGCGATGCGGAGGTTCGCGGCGGGGGAGACCGACGTGCTGCTCGCCACCACCGTCGTCGAGGTCGGTGTGGACGTCCCCAACGCCACGGTGATGATGATCATGGACGCCGACCGCTTCGGTGTCTCCCAGCTGCACCAGCTGCGCGGCCGGGTGGGCCGTGGCGGGCTGCCGGGCCTGTGCCTCCTCGTCACCGACGTCCCCGCCGACGCGCCCGCGCGCGCACGGCTGGAGGCGGTGGCCTCGACGTCGGACGGCTTCGAGCTCTCCCGGCTCGACCTTGAGCAGCGCAGGGAGGGCGACATCCTGGGGGCCGCCCAGTCCGGCACCCGCTCGACGCTGCGCCTCCTGACGCTCCAGTACGACGAGCCCGTGATCTCGAACGCCCGTAAGGAGGCGTCCCGGCTTCTGGCGGAGGATCCCGGCCTCGCCGGGCACCCGGAGGTGCGGGCCGCGCTGGAGGAGTTCCTCACCGAGGATCGGGCGGACTACCTCGACAAGGCATGAACAGCGGGACAAGTCGCCTGACAACCCGGGTGAAGTGATCTCCACGAGGCATTGCCTACTAAATAGGTTGACTTAATGGGAGAAGTGGGCGACCATCTTTTCCATGACCGCTGCACTCCTGGTCGGCCGTCCGCACGTCGATCTGCGACGCCAGGCGAGCTGCCTGTGTCGCCCTTGCCGCTGACCCCGCGCACCGGCCACGACGCACCCGACTGGAGAAGAGCATGTCCGACCTCAGCTTGCTGGAGGAGTACCTCCGCGACCCCGACCCCCGAGTCCGCCGCGCCGCCGTCGAGATCCTCGCCGAGACCGCGCCCGGCGGCTCCGGTGACGCCCTCGCCTGGGCGCTCGCCGACGAGGACCCCGACGTCCGCGCCAGCGCCGCGCTGGCCCTGGCCACGCTACGCCCGCCCGTCGGCGAGGACGGCGTCGCCGCCCTGCGCCTGGCGGCCGCGCGCGGCGCCGACCCGCTCGTGCGGGGCACCGCCGAAGCCCACCTGCGCGTCCTCGTGGACGCGCACCGCTCCCTGTACGCCCAGGGCCTGGCCGACGACGAGCCCCAGATCCGCGCTCAGGCCGTGCTGGCGCTGACCGCGCTGCGGGCCGCCGACGCCGTCCGCGAGGCCGCCGACGACCCCGCCAGGGACGTGCGCGTCGCGGTCGCGGACGGGCTGGCCAGGCTCGGCACCGCCGACGGCCTCGACCAGCTCCTGGACGACCACGACCCGGTCGTCAGGCTCGCCGCGCTGGACGCCGTCGCGGCGCTCGGCGTGCCCGGCGAGCTGGTGCCGCGCGTGCTGCGGTCCCTCTCGCACGCGGGCTGGCAGGTGCGCAAGCGCGCCGCCCGGGTCCTGGCCGGAGCCTCCGCCGCCGACGCCGCGGCGCCCCTGTCGGTGGCGCTGCGCGACCCGGTCGTGGACGTGCGGCGCGAGGCCGTCGCGTCGCTCGAACAGTGGGCGTCGCGCGAGCCCGGCGTGCTCGCCGCGCTCACCGAGGCGCTCGCCGACCCCGACCCGGGCGTCCGCACCCAGGTGCGCTGGGCGCTGGCCTGACCCCGCCCGCCGGGGCGGGAGAATGGCCCCATGACGAGGGTGATCGCCGGAACGGCCGGAGGCAGGAGGCTCGCGACCCCCGAGGGGCGCGACACCCGGCCCACCAGCGACAGGGCGAGGGAGGGCCTGTTCTCCACGGCGCAGGCCCTCCTCGGCTCCCTGAGCGGCGTCCGGGCGGCCGACCTCTACGCCGGATCCGGCGCGGTCGGCCTTGAGGCGCTGTCACGCGGGGCGTCCCACGCGCTGCTCGTGGAGTCACACCCGCGCGCGGCCAAGGTGATCCGCGCGAACATCGAAGCGCTCGGCCTGCCCGGCGCCCGCCTGGTGACGGACAAGGTGGAACGCCTCCTGCGGACGGCCCCCGACGAGCCGTACGACTTCGTCTTCGCCGACCCGCCTTACGCCGTCCCGGACGCGACGGTCGTTGCGGTCCTGGAGGCGCTGCGCGACAACGGGTGGCTCGCCGACGGCGCCCTCGTGGCGGTCGAACGGGCCAGCAGGGGCGCCGCACCGGCGTGGCCCGAGGGCTATGTGCCCGAGCGGGAGCGCCGTTACGGCGAGGCCGTCTTCCACTACGCGTCTTACGAGCGGTCCGCGTAGGTCGCCTTTCCCGTCGCTTTCCCCGCCGCCGGTTAGCGTCGGCGGGTGTGAACGTCCAGCTCAGGCGGACCGCTGTCGTCGCGCTCACGATGATCATCGCGATCATGGTGAACGTCACGTGGATCATGGGCTTCCAGGCCGACGGACTCCGCGACGACCCGCGCAACGCCCGCCAGTTCAACCGGCAGTACGAGCGGGACAGGGGCGCGATCCTCGCCGGGGACCTCAGGGTCGCCTACTCCGCGCCCAACCGCGACGGGAAGACGTTCGACAGGCACTACCGCGAAGGCGAGGTCTTCGCTCCCGTCACCGGCTATCTCGGCGCCTTCAGCAAGACGGGCCTGGAGTCCGCGATGAACGGCGTCCTGGACGGCACCGATGGGCGGGTCTCCGTACGCGGCCTGGTGGACTGGCTCACCGGCGAGCTGCCCAAGGGCGCCGACGTGCATACGACGATCGTGCCGAGGGCGCAGCGCGTCGCCTACCGGGAGCTGGCCGCGAGCACCACCCTCCAGGCCGCCGCCGTCGCGGTGAACGCCAGGACGGGCGCCATCGAGGTGATGGCCTCCTATCCGTCCTTCGACCCCGAGGACGTCGCCACGCGCGACATCGCCGCCGCCGGTAATGCACTCCAGCGCCTTGAGGGCGCCGCAGGCAACCCCCTGCTCAACAAGGCGACCCGTGAGCTGTACCCGCCCGGCTCGTCCTTCAAGATCGTGACGGCCGCCGCCGCGCTCGCCGACGGCATCGCCGAGGACGGCACCGTGCCGGCGGGCGCCTCCTACCGGCTGCCCGGGACGAACACCGTCATCGGCAACAGCCATGACTCCGGCGGCTGCGGCCTGCCGAGGACGACGCTCGTGAACGCGTTCGCCCAGTCCTGCAACACCACGTTCGCCGAGATCGGCGCCGAAGAGGTCGGCAACGCGGGGATGCGGGAGCGGTCGGCGGCCTTCGGCTACGGGGAGCGCTGGGAGTACGCGCCCGGCCTCAGGGCCGTCGCCAGCGCCTTCCCCGACACCGACGCCGCCCAGACGGCCCTCGCCTCCTACGGGCAGGGCCAGAACGTCGCCACGGTCCTCCAGATGGCGCTCGTGGCCGCCGCAGTGGCCAACGGCGGCGACCTCATGCGCCCCCGCCTCGTCCAGAAGGTGACGCTGCGGGGCTCGACCCTGGAGGAGACCGAGCCGTCACGGTTCGGAAAGGCGGTCTCGGCGGCGCACGCCGCGCGGCTCGGAGAGATGATGGAAGCGGTGGTCAGCACGGGGACGGCCACCAATCTCCGGGGCAGGGAGGTGGCGGGCAAGACGGGCACCGCCGACGTGGACGGCGGCGCCCACAATGACCGGTGGTTCGTCGGCTACTCGACCTCCGGCCCCCACGCCATCGCCGTGATGACCCAGGGCGCCGGGTTCGGGGGGAGCGTCGCGGGGCCGATCATGGCGGCGATCGCGGACGCGCTCCGCTGATCGTCGCCCCGGTTCCGGCTGGAGACGGCCGGTTTGGTACCTTCGCGCCGTCCGCACCGAAAGGATTTGATGGTCGTGCGCCGAGTCGTCTGTCCGGGCTCCTTCGACCCGGTGACCAATGGTCATCTGGACATCGTCAGCCGTGCCTCGCGCCTCTATGACGAGGTCGTGGTCATGGTGTCGATCAACCTGGCCAAGAAGGGCCTGTTCTCCATCGAGGAGCGCCTCGACATGATCCGCGAGGTCACCCGCTTCCTCGGCAACGTCAAGGTCGACTCGTTCCGCGGCCTGACCGTCGACTACTGCAAGCAGCACGACATCCCTGTGATCGTCCGCGGCCTGCGCGCGGTGACGGACTACGACTACGAGCTCCAGATCGCCCAGATGAACAACCGCATGTCGGGCGTGGAGACCCTCTTCATGGCGACGAGCCCGGAGTACGCCTTCCTGTCCTCCAGCCTCATGAAGGAGGTCGTGCGCTGGGGCGGCGACGTGTCCGGCCTCGTGCCCGAACTCGTGCACGACCGCCTGATCCAGCGCCTCAAGGACGCCTGAACCTGCCAGCCCCCGGCCAGGTCAACACAGCGCGCCGGGGGCGCTCCCGACGAAGTCGGGCCCGCAAAAGCGCCCCCGGCCAGGAAAACACAGCGCGTCCAGCGGCTGAGCACCCGCCGAGTTGGGGTGCGCGCCCCGGCTTCGGTATCCTTGTCCATCGGCCATGCCTGACGTGGCGATCCAACCGTGCACACTTGTGTTCTTCCGGCGCCTCGACGCGTCCGGACGAGCCCTGAAGGGGGAGCCCTGTCCAGCCTCGATCCCAAGGCGCCGCTCGTCGTAGACACCAGGACGCTCGGCCGCCGCCCGGGATCGATGAAGGAACAGCGGTTCACCGCCCCGGCGCCGGCGGGTCTCGGCGTCGAAATGGTCGGCGTTCCCAAGGACGCCGAGATCGAAGTCGACTCACGGCTCGAATCGGTGATGGAGGGCGTGCTCGTCTCGGGCACGGCGCTCTTGCCCATCCAGGGCGAGTGCGCGCGCTGCCTGGACGACATCTCCTTCACCCTGGAGGTGGAGTTCCAGGAACTCTTCGTCTACGACGACACCCGCTCAGC
Organism: Actinocorallia sp. API 0066; assembly: GCF_020991275.1. Taxonomy (GTDB): domain Bacteria; phylum Actinomycetota; class Actinomycetes; order Streptosporangiales; family Streptosporangiaceae; genus Actinocorallia. Next base: position 876,909 of record NZ_JAJLQY010000001.1, read on the forward strand.
GGCGGGCGCCGACGAAGACGAACACCGTCTTGACGGGGATCTCCTCGATCTGGAGCCGGTGCTCCGGGACGCGGTGGTGCTCGCACTGCCGCTGTCCCCCCTGTGCCAGGACGACTGTCCCGGCCTCTGCGCGGAGTGCGGCGCCCGGTTGGCCGATGTCGGCCCCGGGCACACGCATGACGTCGCCGACCCCCGGTGGGCGGCACTGCAGGGCCTTGCCGAACAACGAGAAGAAAGCCAGGAGGGCTGACAAGTGGCCGTCCCGAAGCGGAAGAAGTCCCGCAGCAACACCCGGCACCGCCGGTCGCAGTGGAAGGCGACCCCGGTCGCCCTGGTCGAGTGCCCGCAGTGCCGTGACCAGAAGCTGCCCCACGTGGCCTGCTCCAACTGCGGTACCTACAACAGGCGGCAGGTCGTCGAGACGGCCTAGCCAACGCCGTAAGACCTGAACCCGGGGGCCGGTTCCGCGCGTAGCAGCGTGGGGACCGTCCCCCGGCGTCGTAGAGGGCGCGACCTCCTCCCTGGCCCCACGGGGCGTGGGGAGGCCGTCCGAGGCCACCTGAGGCCGTGGTGCACGCCGGACCGTTCGTTCGGCGTCCGGCGCGCACCTCGCTCTCCGGAGGGTCCTCCCAGGACGTGACGGCTCCCGCCCTCAACACACCGGCCCACGGGCCCGACCATGTGAGGAGCTGGAATGACCGTCCCCGCCTCGGCGCTTGAGGAGCGGATCGCGCTGCGTCTCGATCCCGCGCTTTTGGAACGCGCCCTTACGCACCGTTCCTACGCCTACGAGAACGGCGGGCTGCCCACCAACGAGCGCCTGGAGTTCCTCGGCGACTCGGTGCTCGGCCTCGTCGTCACCGACACCCTGTACCGGGGGCACCCCGACCTGCCCGAGGGGCAGCTGGCCAAGCTGCGCGCGGCGGTGGTCAACATGAAGGCGCTCGCGGGCGTCGCCCGGGGCCTTGACCTCGGCGCGCACATCCGGCTCGGCAGGGGCGAGGAGGGCACCGGGGGCCGCGACAAGTCCTCGATCCTCGCCGACACGCTGGAGGCGCTCATCGGCTGCGTCTACCTGGACCGCGGCCTGGACGAGGCGTCGGCGTTGGTGCACCGGCTGTTCGACGGCCTGATCGCCAGCTCGGCGAAGCTCGGCGCCGGCCTCGACTGGAAGACCTCGCTTCAGGAGCTGACCGCCGACGAGGGGCTCGGCGTGCCCGAGTACCACGTGGACGAGAGCGGCCCCGACCACCAGAAGACGTTCCGCGCGTCCGTCCGGGTGGGCGGTCGTGCCTACGGGCAGGGCGAGGGCCGCAGCAAGAAGGACGCCGAGCAGAAGGCCGCGGAAGCCGCCTGGACGGAGATCCGCGCGGGCCTGGACGCGGCGGCGGCGGAGGCCGCGCGGGGCGGCGATGCCTGAGCTGCCCGAGGTCGAGGTCGTCAGGCGCGGCCTCGCCGACTGGGTGGCGGGCCGCACCGTCTCGACGGTGGAGGTGCTGCACCCCCGGGCGGTGCGCAGGCACGTGCCCGGGGGCGGGGACTTCTCCGCCCGCCTGGCCGGGGTCACCCTGGGCGAGCCAAGGAGACGCGGCAAGTACCTGTGGCTGCCTTACGGGGACGGCGCGGTGCTCGCCCATCTGGGCATGAGCGGGCAGCTCCTGGTGGGTGAGGCTTCCGCGCCGGGGCAGAAGCACCTGCGGGTCCGTTTCACCTTCACCGACACGGGGCCGTCCGGCGGCACCGACCTGCGGTTCGTCGACCAGCGGACGTTCGGGCACCTGATGGTCTGCCCGCTCGTCCCCGACCCGCACGGCGGCGACGCCCCGGTGCCGGACGTGATCGCGCACATCGCGCCCGACCCGTTCGAGCCCGCCTTCGACGACACGGTGTTCCTGCGCGCGCTGAAACGCAAACAGACGGGCGTCAAACGGGCACTTCTCGACCAGTCTCTGATCAGCGGGGTCGGCAACATCTACGCCGATGAGGCACTGTGGCTGGCGAGGCTGCACGGGGAGCGTCCCACCTCCGGGCTCACCCGGCCGAAGGCGGCGCTGCTGCTGTCGTCCGTCCGGGAGGTGATGGGGGCGGCGCTCCAGGCGGGCGGGACGTCCTTCGACAGCCTCTACGTGAACGTCAACGGCGAAAGCGGCTACTTCGAGCGCTCCCTGAACGCGTACGGGCGCGGTGACCTGCCGTGCGCGCGCTGCGGGACGCCGATCCGCAGGGAGGTCTTCATGAACCGGTCGTCCTACAGCTGCCCGCGCTGCCAGCCCAGGCCGCGCGCCGCGAGGGCCTCCTGATGGCCGCCCAGGGCGACGCCGAGGCCGTCCGGCTGACGGTGTGGGTGCGCGGGCTCGTCCAGGGCGTGGGCTTCCGCTGGTGGACGCGGGCGCGGGCGCTGGAGCTCGGCCTCGTCGGCTCCGCCTCGAACCTGCGGGACGGCAGGGTGGAAGTGGTCGCGGAGGGCTCCCGCGCCGCGTGTGAGCGGCTGCTCGAACTGCTGCGCTCGGGGGACACGCCGGGCCGTGTTGACGGAGTTACCGAGCGGTGGGATGCGGCGCGGGGTAACGTTGTGGGTTTCGTGGAAAGGTGACGGACTGGCAATCCGCCGCAGACCTGCTAAACTCTTTACGACAGGGTTGTTACGGGTCTGTGACGTGCGACTTGACCGGCGTCACGGGTAGTGCAACTCTAGTTGAGTTGATAACCGCTGCCTACTATCGAGTGCAGTGTGATCTCTGCTGGTTACTCAGCGTGGAGGACCCTCAATCATGGCGAAGGCTCTACTCGGCCACGTCGGCGGTCCCGACCCCCGGATGGTCGCGGAGATGCGACGTCTCCAGCGGCGGGTACGGGACCTGGAAGCCGAACTCGTTCGGCTCCAGGAAGAGAACGAGGCACTCGCCTCTTCCGAGGCTGTGCACTCCGTCGACCGCGAGCCCGTGCTCACCTGAAGCCGGGCGGTACCCGGGGCATATCGGACCAAGATATGGTTCGCATACGGTCACTTCCCGGGTACGGACAGACAGGGACGTCGATGACAATGGCGTCCCTTTTGTCATTTCTGGGGTTTTCGTCACGGCTGTGGAAAACCCCGGTGGGACTCGTTCGCCGGTGGCACGATGGAGAGGCCCCGCACCGGGGCTAAGCTGCGTTGTTCACCCCCGGCCACGGCCGGGATCCCGAGCCGTGAGGGGGACCATCCGCGCGTGTATCTCAAGAGCCTCACCCTGCGCGGGTTCAAGTCCTTCGCCTCCTCCACCACCCTGAAGTTCGAGCCGGGCATCACCTGTGTGGTCGGCCCCAACGGATCGGGCAAGTCCAACGTCGTCGACGCCCTCGCCTGGGTGATGGGCGAGCAGGGCGCCAAGTCGCTGCGCGGCGGCAAGATGGAGGACGTCATCTTCGCGGGCACGGCCAACCGCGCCCCGCTGGGCCGCGCCGAGGTCGTGCTGACCATCGACAACTCCGACGGCGCCCTCCCGATCGACTACTCCGAGGTGACGATCAGCCGGCTGATGTTCCGGTCGGGCTCCAGCGAGTACTCGATCAACGGCGACGGCTGCCGCCTGCTCGACGTCCAGGAGCTGCTCTCCGACTCCGGCATCGGCCGCGAGATGCACGTCATCATCGGCCAGGGCCAGCTCGACCAGGTGCTCAACGCGGGCGCCGAGGGGCGGCGCGCGATCGTCGAGGAGGCGGCGGGCGTCCTGAAGCACCGCAAGCGCAAGGAGAAGGCGCTGCGGAAGCTCGACGCGATGCAGGCGAACCTCACCCGCGTGCAGGACCTCACCGCCGAGCTGCGCCGCCAGCTCAAGCCGCTCGGCAAGCAGGCCGAGATCGCCCGCCGCGCCGCCGTCATCCAGGCCGAGCTGCGCGACGCCAGGCTCAGGCTGCTCGCCGACGACCTCGTCACGCTCGCCACCAGGCTGGAGCGCGAGGCCGCCGACGAGGAGGCGGTGCGCCGCCGCCGCGCCGAGGTCGAGGCCGCGCTCGCCACGGCCCAGGCCCGCGAGGAGGAGCTGGACGCCGAGGCCGCGCGCGAGGCGCCGGTGCTCGCCGCCGCGCAGGAGACGTGGTTCCAGCTCTCGTCGCTGAAGGAGCGGCTGCGCGGCGTCGCCGACCTCGCCGCCGAACGGCACAGGGGAGCCACCGGCTTCCAGGCCGAGGAGCGCTTCGGCCGCGACCCCGAGGAGCTGGAGCGTGAGGCCGAGGAGGTCCGCGCCCAGGAGGAGGTGCTGTCCGAGCGGCTCGAAGAGGCGCGCGGCGCCCTTGAGGAGGCGGTCGCCGAGCGGGCGGGCGCCGAATCCGCGCTGGCCGCCGAGGACCGCAGGGTCCAGCAGCTCGTCAGGGCCGCCGCCGAGCGGCGCGAGTCGCTGGCCCGGCGGCGCGCCGCCGTCGAGTCGCTGCGCTCCCGGCTGCAGGCCGCCGGCGCCGAGATCGGCCGCCTCACCGAGGCGCGGCTCGCCGCCGAGGACCGCGCGGAGGCGGCGCGGGCCGAAGCCGAGGCGTTCCAGGTTGAGGCGCGGGTCGATCCGGCGCTGGCCGCCGAACTCCAGGCCGTGGAAGAGGCGCTCGCGCGGGCCAAGGAGGCGGCCGCGCAGGCCCGCGCCGCCGTGGACGGGCCGCAGCGGGCGCTCAAGGCGGCCCGCGAGGAGGTCGGCTCCGCCCGCGCCGCCGACCAGCGCGCCCAGCGCGAGGTCACCGCGCTGCGCGCCCGGATCGAGGCGCTGGAGCTGGGGCTCGGCTCGGCCGCCGACGGGGGGGAGGCGCTGCTGTCCTCGGGTCTGCCCGGGGTGGCGGGCACCCTGGCCTCGGTGCTGACCGTCCGTCCGGGCGCTGAGACGGCCGTGGCGGCCGTCCTGGGCACGCTGGCCGAGGCCGTCACCGTGACGTCGCTGGAGGCCGCGGCGGCGGCGCTGGGCTTCCTGGGCGAGCGCGAGGCCGCCGCGGGGCTCGTCATCGGGGCGGCGCCCAAGGTGCCGGGGCCGGGCGTGCCCAGCCCCGAGGGCGCGGTCTGGGCGAGCGAGCTCGTCGGCGTGCCGGACACCCTGCGGCCCGCCCTGGACGCGCTGCTGGACGGCGTCGTTGTGGTCGAGGACGTCGCCGCGGCCGAGAGGGTCGTCGCGCGGGCGCCCGCGCTCAGGGCGGTGACGCGTGACGGCGTCCTGCTGGGCGCGCACTGGGCACAGGCCGCAGGCACCGGCGGGCAGGGCCCGCTGCAGATGCGGGCCACGCTGGACGAGGCGGTGGCCGCCCTGGCGGGCACCGAGGAGGACGCGGAGCTGGCGGGCGCGGGCCTGGACGCCGCCATCGAGGCCGAGGCCGAGGCACAGGCCGCCGTAGAGGAGGCGCAGACGCGCTCGGCCGCCGCCCAGTCGGCGGTGGGCCAGGCCCAGAGCGCCCTGGACACGGTGCGGGCCGCACTGCGCGAGGCCGACGCCGCCGCCGCGCAGGAGGCACGCCAGGAAGCCAGGCTCCAGGCCGCCGCGCACGCCGCGCTCCAGGAGGCCGAACGCCTCGCCGACAACGTGCGCGCCGCCGAGGAGAACCGGGACACCACCGCCGAGCGGCTCGCCGAGCTCGAAGAGCGGTACGAGGCCGAGGAGTCCGCCGAGCCCGAGGAGGAGCCGGAAACCGAGATCCGCGAGGAACTCGCCGAACGGGTCGCCGAACTGCGCGGCACCGAGATGGAGGCACGCCTGGCCGTCCGCACCGCCGAGGAGCGCGCCGGGGCCCTGGCGGGCCGCGCCGACGCGTTGGAGCGGCAGGCCGAGGCGGAGCGGCGCGAGCGCGTCCAGGCCGTCGAGCGCAGGCGGCGGCGCGAGGAGCGCGCGCGGGTGGCCCTCGCCGTCCGGGACGGCGCGCTGCGGGCGCTCGCGCGGATCGAGGAGTCCCTGGCCGTCGCGGTCGCCGAGCGGGAGGAGGCCGAGCGGCGCAGGGCGGCCCGCGAGGAGGAGCTGAAGGTCGTCCGCGCCCGGGTGCGCGAGTACGCGACCCAGCTGGAGCGGCTCGTGAACGTCGTGCACGGCAGCGAGGTGGCGCGCGCGGAGCAGCGGCTCCGCCTTGAGCAGCTCCAGGAGCGGGCGCTGGAGGAGTACGGCATGGAGGTCGAGGGCCTCATCGCCGAGTACGGTCCCGACCAGCCCGTCCCCCCGCAGGACCCCGAGGCGCTGTCCGAGCCGTTCGACCGGGCCGTCCAGGAGAAGCGGGCGAAGGCCGCCGAACGGCAGATGGCGCAGCTCGGCCGGGTCAACCCGCTCGCGCTCGAGGAGTTCGCCGCGCTGGAGGAACGCCACGCCTTCCTCACCTCGCAACTGGAGGACCTCAGGAAGACCCGCAAGGATCTTTTCGACATCGTGAAGGACGTCGACCAGCGGGTACAGGAGGTGTTCGCCGCCGCCTACGCCGACACCGCCGAGCACTTCTCCGGGATCTTCGGACGGCTGTTCCCCGGCGGCGAGGGCTCGCTTTCCCTCACCGACCCCGAGGACATGCTCACCACCGGCATCGAGGTCGCCGCCCGGCCGCCCGGCAAGAAGGTCAAGCGGCTGTCGCTGCTCTCAGGCGGCGAACGCTCCCTGGTGGCGATCGCGTTCCTCGTCGCGGTGTTCAAGGCGCGGCCCAGCCCCTTCTACGTGCTGGACGAGGTCGAGGCCGCCCTGGACGACACCAACACCCAGCGGCTCATCGGCGTCTTCGAGGAGCTGCGTGAGTCGTCCCAGCTCATCATCATCACGCACCAGAAGCGGACCATGGAGGGCGCGGACGCCCTCTACGGCGTCAGCATGCGCGGCGACGGCGTCTCCCAGGTGATCAGCCAGCGGCTCCGCGAGGCCGAACCGGCCTGACCGGCCCCGGGCGTGCGAGACTGGACGCGCTATGGAATATCTGATTCTCGGTATCGCGCTGCTCGTGGTCATCGCGGTCGGCGGGACGGTTGCCCTGCTCCGGTCCCGGTCGAGCGCCCCGACGATCGAGGCGCCGCCGCAACCGCCGCAGGTCACCGAGCCGTCGGGCGCAGGTGAGGAGCACGAGGGCGGAGCCGTCGCCACCGCCCCGCCGCCCGTCGAGGCGCGGCCCGCGCCCGAGATCGAGGTGCCGCCGCCGTCCGCGGGCCGCCTCCAGCGGCTGCGCGCCCGCCTGGCCAGGTCGCAGGGCACGCTCGGGCAGGGGCTGCTGAACCTCCTGTCGCGCGACACGCTCACCGACGACGACTGGGACGAGATCGAGGAGATCCTCATCACCGCCGACGTCGGCGTCGTCCCGTCCCGGCTGATCGTCGACGAGCTGCGCACCCAGGTCAAGGTGCAGGGCAAGCGCTCGCCTGACGAGGTCAAGGCGATGCTGCGTGAGCAACTTCTCGCCCAAATCGGCACCGATCTGCCGCGCGGCCTCAAGGTGGACAGGCACGGCAACCACCCGGCCGTCCTCATGGTCGTCGGCGTCAACGGCACCGGCAAGACGACGACGACGGGCAAGCTCGCCCGCGTCCTGGTCGGCGACGGCAAGCACGTCGTGCTGGGCGCGGCCGACACGTTCCGGGCCGCCGCGGCCGAGCAGCTCGCCACCTGGGGCGAGCGGGTCGGCGCGGTGACCGTCCGGGGCCCCGAGGGCTCCGACCCCGCCAGCGTGGCCTTTGAGGCCGTCAAGGAGGGCATCGCGGAGCAGGCCGACACCGTCATCGTCGACACCGCGGGGCGGCTGCACACCAAGGTCGGGCTGATGGACGAGCTCGGCAAGGTCAAGCGGGTGATCGAGAAGCAGGCGACGGTCGACGAGGTGCTCCTCGTCCTGGACGCCACCACCGGCCAGAACGGCCTCACCCAGGCCCGGGTGTTCGCGGAGGTCGTCAACATCACCGGCATCGCGCTGACCAAGCTGGACGGCACCGCCAAGGGCGGCATCGTCATCGCGGTCCAGCGCGAGCTGGGCGTGCCGGTGAAGCTCGTCGGGCTCGGCGAGGGCCCCGACGACCTCGCCCCGTTCGACCCCGAGGCGTTCGTCGACGCGATCCTCGGCTAGCCGGAACCGGAGCGGCCTTGGCCGAATCCAGGCCGTCTGCGGGATCCGGCTTGGAACGATCCCTCTCGATCTGTGCTTCTGTGAGGAGATAGGCACGAACCCGTACAGATCGGGGGGATGGAAGTGTCAACACCGACCAGGCGCCCGCACGGCGCTACGTCCGCGGGGGGAGAGGCCGCTCCGGGCGGCGCGCAGAGCGGCTCGGCCACCCAGACATCCGGCGCGCAGGGTATGCAGACGGCGGGCGAAAGGCCCATGATGCCGATGCTCTCGCCGGAGCAACGCATCACGTCGACGGCGTCGAAGGCGTCGGCGATCTCGGCGGGGGTGCTGATCCTCGGCACCCTGTTGCCGTGGCTCAGCGTCACCTTCTTCAGCGCGGCCACGCTGAGCGGCGTGCGCCTGTGGGAGGGCAAGATCGCCCTGATCCTCGCCTTCCTGGCCGGTGCGATGGCACTGACCGCGGCGGTGACCGACGGCAACCGGCGCGCCATGCTCATGGGCTCCGCGATCTGCGGCGCCCTGGCGTTCATCGCCTGCGTCGTCTTCGCGTTCAGGTTCAACAACGCGCTGGACATCCCGCCCGTCCTGGGCGGCAGCGAGGCCGTGGCGCTCGCTGACGCGGGCATCGGCCTCGACGCTGGCTGGTACCTGTCGATAGCCGCGAGCATCGCGCTCGTCGGCTTCGCCCTGTGGGGCGCGATGGCGCACAAGCAACAACAACACGTCCCCGGCATGGAATGGGTAGAACCGGGCACCCCCGGCACCCACACCACCGGCGGCGGCGCCCACCGCCAGCCCTGACCACCACCAACACCACCAACACCAAGGGGACCGGCCTACACCGGTCCCCTATCCGTGCCTCGTCAGGATCAACGCTTGACGCAGATCTTGATCCTCGGGTCGAAGGCGTCGTTGGCACCCTTCAGGTAAGCCGTGGTGCGGACGTGGGTGGCGAGACACAACGGCCTGGTCTTTCCAGGGTAGGCAACGTAGGTCGCGCGGCCCGTGAACGCGGCGACGTGGCTCTCGGCGAACTGCGTGTAGACCTTACGCTTCGTCATGTCGGTTGACGTGAGCCGGAGCACCTTGCGTGAGCCGCACTCCACGGTCACCGCGGTCCCGATCGTCCAGGGGAAGGAGACACTCGCGTCTGCCTTGAGGTCGCACTTGGTTTCGTACCAGTTCTGCTGCATGTGCATGCCGGAGAGCTTGGTGGCCTTGCCCTTGGTGCACTTGGTGAGTCCTCTCACCCGCATGGTGGGCTCGACGAGTCGGACGTCGTAGTAGAACTTGCCCGACTTGCCGTGACTCCGGATCTTGAAGGTGACGTTGCCCGAGATGGAGATGCGGATACAGCGCTTCAGTCCGAACGAGTACTGCTGCACGGAGGCCGAGTAGCTGCGCCCGTAGGTCATCGGTGCGGCGGCGGCGGGTGTCGCGACGAGCGGTGCGAGCAACGCGATGGCCGCAGCGATGATCACGAATCGGGGACGTGTGCTCAAGGTCTGCTCCTGTGGTCTCGGGGACGTGCAGGGCGAAAGTTGCAGGTGTGGGCAGTAGACCACGGAGCTTCCGGCTGGCCAAGATGTCGAGTTTGGCATGTTATGGACATCTGGTACCTGGCCACTTGCCGCGCTTTGGACCGGTGCGAGGGGGGAAACACTTGCGAAACATCGTGTTCGTATGTTTCACACGTCGGAAACATCGGTGCCGTTCGGGTGAAACCGCCGAGGAAGAGTCTTCTGGGCGAACGGAAACCCGCACTAGGAGGGGCGCTCTTCCTGATGGAAATCGACAGCGGCAATACAGCATGGATCCTCACGAGCGCAGCGCTCGTGTTGCTCATGACCCCGGGCCTCGCGTTCTTCTACGGCGGTATGAGCCGCGCGAAGTCCGTGCTCAACATGATGATGATGAGCTTCGTGTCCATGTCCGTCGCGGCCATGGTCTGGGTGTTGTGGGGCTACTCGGTGGCCTTCGGCAGCGACGGCGGCATCCCCGCCCTGTTCGGCGGCCTTGACGCGTGGGGCGTCGTCGGCCTCGAAGCCACCGGCGACGGTCACCCCGACCTCGCGTTCGTCGCCTTCCAGGCGACCTTCGCCATCATCACCGTCGCCCTGATCTCGGGCGCGATCGCGGACCGTGCCAAGTTCCTGACCTGGGTGATCTTCATCCCGATCTGGCTGACCCTGGTCTACCTGCCCATCGCACACTGGGTGTGGTACGCCAGCGCGGACGGCGAGTCGGCCGGCTGGATCGCCGACCTCGGCGCCATCGACTTCGCGGGCGGCACGGTCGTCCACATCAACGCAGGTTGCGCCGCGCTGGCGCTCGCCCTGGTGATCGGCAAGCGCAAGGGCTGGCCGAAGGAGCCGATGCGTCCGCACAACCTGCCGTTCGTGCTGCTCGGCGCCGGTCTGCTGTGGTTCGGCTGGTTCGGCTTCAACGGTGGCTCCGCCCTCGCGGCCAACGACCAGGCCGCCCTGGCGTTCCTCAACACCATCGTCGCCACCGGTGCCGCGGGCTTCGGCTGGATCCTCGTCGAGAAGTTCCGCGACGGCGCCCCCACCACGCTGGGCATCGCCTCCGGTATCGTCGCCGGTCTCGTCGCGATCACCCCGGCCGCCGCGGCCATGACCCCGCTGGGCGCGCTGGTCCTCGGCCTCGTCGCCGGTGCCATCTGTGCCGTCGCGGTCGGCCTCAAGTACAAGCTCGGCTACGACGACTCCCTGGACGTCGTGGGCGTCCACCTGGTCGGCGGTGTCATCGGCGCCCTGGCGATCGGTATCTGGGGTTCGGCCGCCTTCGGCGCCGACAGCATCCTGGCGGGCGGCGGTGTCTCGCTGCTCGGCAAGCAGGCCCTGGCCGTGGTCGCGACGCTGGCCTACTCGTTCATCGTCACCTTCATCATCGGTAAGGTCCTGGACCTGACCCTGGGCTTCCGGGTCGACGAGGAGGCTGAGGTGTCCGGCATCGACCTCGCCGAGCACGCCGAGACCGCCTACGACTTCGGGCCCTCCACCTCTGGTGGCCGCAGCGGCGCGCCCGCTCCGGTCTCCGCTGACACGAAGGTCGAGGCAGACGCGTGAAGCTCATCACCGCCATCATCAAGCCGTTCAAGCTGGACGACGTGAAGGCCGCCCTGGAGACCTTCGGGGTCAAGGGCATGACCGTCAGTGAGGCCAGCGGCTTCGGCCGCCAGAAGGGCCACACCGAGGTCTACCGCGGCGCCGAGTACAAGGTCGACGTCGTTCCGAAGATCCGCCTGGAGATCCTCGTCGAGGACGAGGATGTCGAAGAGGTCATCGACGTGGTCGTGAAGGCCGCGCAGACCGGCAAGATCGGCGACGGCAAGGTCTGGTCGACCTCGGTCGACACGGTGGTCCGCGTGCGGACCGGCGAGACCGGAGCCGAGGCCCTCTAAGGCGGGGCTGTCGGGTTCGGGGGAGAGCGCGAGGGGCGTTCCGGAGCACATCCGGAACGCCCCTTACTCTGTGCGTGAGAGGTGAGATGTGCTGAGTTTCGCGACGGAACGGGCCGCGCGGGTGGCCGAGCTCGACGAGTGGCTCGCCGACCTGGTGGGGGACACCGAGGGGGTGGCGCTCGTCGCGGTGGGCAGTCTCGGCCGTCGCGACCTGACGCCCGGCGGGGACCTCGACCTCGTGCTGGTGCACGAGGGCCGTGAGGACGTCGCCGAACTCGCCGAGAAGATCTGGTACCCGGTCTGGGACCGGGGCCTCAAACTCGACCATTCGGTCAGAACGGTGGCCGAGGCGCGGGCGGTGGCCGCCGAGGACCTCAAGGCCGTCCTGGGCCTGCTGTACGGACGCTGCCTGGCGGGGGACGGGAGGCTCGCCGACGAGGTGCGCTCCAAGGTGCTCGCCGACTGGCGCGCGTCCGCCAAGACGAGGCTGCCTGAACTGCGCGACCTGACCGTCGAGCGGTGGGATCACCTTGGCGAGCTGGCCTTCCTCCTCGAAGGCGACGTGAAGGACGCCCGTGGAGGGCTCCGTGACGTGCACGTCATGCAGGCCGTCGTCGCTACCTGGGCCGTCCCGGAGCCGTCGCCCAGGGTGCGGGCCGCCTACGACACGCTTCTGGAGATCCGTCACGCGCTGCACAAGCGGACCGGCCGCGCCGCCGACCGCCTCCTGCTCCAGGAGCAGGACGGCGTGGCGGAGGAGCTGGGGCTGGCCGACGGCTTCGAGCTGCTGGGCGCCGTCGCGGGAGCCGCCCGGACGATCTCCTACGCGGCCGACACGGTGTGGCGGAACGTCGAGCGGTTCTGTGCCCCGCCGGCCCGCAGAGAGCGCCGTCCGATCGCCGACGGCCTCGTGGAGTACCAGGGCGAGGTCGTGCTCGCCCGGGGCGCCGACCTGACCGACCCGTCCATGCCGCTGCGCGCCGCCGCCGCGTCCGCGCACGCGGGACTGCCGCTGGCGCCCGCGACGCTGGACCAGCTCGCCAGGTCGTTCAGGGGCCTGCCGGTGCCGTGGCCGGAGGCGGCGCGGACGGCGCTGGTCTCCCTGCTGGGCGCGGGTGCCGCCGCCATCCCCGTGTGGGAGGGGCTGGACCAGGCGGGCCTCGTGGTGCGGATGATCCCCGACTGGACGCGGGTGCGGAACCGGCCGCAGCGCAACGCCGTCCACAAGTGGACGGTCGACCGGCACCTGATGGAGGCCGCCGCGGGGGCCGCCGCCAGGACCCGTGACGTCTCCCGGCCGGACCTGCTGCTTGTCGGAGCGTTCCTCCACGACATCGGCAAGGACGGCTCGGGCAGGGACCATTCGGAGGCGGGCGCGGAGTACACCAGGGAGATCGCCGCCTATCTCGGCTTCCCTTCCGAGGACGTCGAGGTGCTGGAGGCCGTTGTCCTGCACCATCTCCTGCTGCCCGACACCGCCACCCGCCGCGACCTCGACGATCCCCTGACCATCGAGACCGTCGTCAAGGCCGTGAAGACGCCGCTGGTGCTGGAGCTGCTGCACGCCATCGCCGTGGTGGACGCGGGCGCGACGGGGCCCGCCGCGTGGGGCGGCTGGAAGGCGCGGCTGATCGACGAGCTCGTCCGGCGCACCGCCGCCGCGCTGCGCGGGGACGAGCCGCCGCGCACGCCCGCGCCGTCGTCGGCCCAGCTCGCGCTGGCCAGGCACGACGGTGTCGCGGTGCGGGTGAGCAGCACCGCCGTCCGGGGCACCTGGGCGCGGCACACCGGCGGCGCGCTGAGCGTCACGATCGTCGCGTGGGACCGGCCTGGGCTGCTCTGGCAGGCCGCGGGTGTGCTCGCCCTGCACCGGCTCGTCCTGCGCACCGCGCGGACGTTCTCGCACGGTGACGTCGGGGGCGGCAACGCCGTCATCGAGTTCACCGCGCAGCCGGAGTTCGGCAGCCCGCCCGAGCCCGCCTCGATCGAAGCCGATCTGCGGCGTGCCCTGGCCGGACGCCTTGACGTCGCGGACAGGCTGGAGAAGCGGGCCAGGTCGGTGCGGACGCGTCCAGGCGTGCCCGTGGCGCCGCCGAAGGTGACGTTCGTGGAGGAGGCGTCGAGCACGGCGACCGTGGTCGAGGTGCGCGCACACGACCGTCCAGGGCTGCTGTGGCGGATCGGCCGGATCCTGGGTGACTGCGGCCTGCACATCCGCGCCGCCAAGATCGACACGCTCGGTTCGGAGGTCGTCGACGTGTTCTATGTCGTCGGCCACGACGGACGCCCTGTGACGGACCCGGTCCTGCTCGCCGAGATCGAAGAGGACATCGTCGAGGCCCTGAGCTGAACGGCGGGTGGACGGGAGCCGAGGGGACGGGGCTCCCGTGGCCCCCGCGTGGTCGGGACGGACGGGGCTGAGACGGGCCGACGCCGGATGATGTTCGCTGTGGTCTGCGTTGTTTGCAGGCTTTTTACCAAACGAGCCGCAGATGGACATGTGATCGGATGCCGCCCGTTCGTCTGGCGGCCCCAGGGTAAACCTCCGCGAGCCAAGCGGTTCGCCGGCGGCGATATGGCCGCCGAAGCATCTTCGCGGAGGAAGAATGCTCAAGAAGATGGTCCTCAGCGTGGCGGTCGCCATGCTGGCCGTCTCGGTCGTCCAGGCTCCGGCGAGCGCCGACCCGGGCTTCACCCCGTCCAGGACCGACTTTGTCGGGGTGGGTTCGGACACCACCCAGGACGTGGTGAACGCGCTCGCCGCCGCGTACAACAAGCGGAAGCCGGCCAACCGGCTCGCCAGCTTCAACGCGACCGGCTCGGCGACCTTCACGCCGAAGGCGGGCCTGCCCAAGCGCGCGCGTGTTGTCGGTTCCAGCAACGGCATCAAGGCGCTGCAGGCCGACACCGAGGGCGCCTACGACTTCGCCCGCTCCTCGCGCGCGAAGAAGACCGACGGCACCGAGGCCACGCTCACCTTCTACGCCTTCGCGCAGGACGGCGTCACCTGGGCGGTGAACTACAACAGCTTCGCGCCCAAGAACCTGAAGAAGTCGCAGCTCGCGAACATCTTCAAGTGCTCCTCCTCGGCCCGTTACTGGGACCAGGTCGGCGGCAAGAAGAACGGCAAGAAGCGCGTCGCCATCAGGCCGTGGCTGCCGCAGGCCGGCTCCGGCACCCGCTCGTTCTTCCTCGGCGCGATCGGCCTGACCGACGCCCAGGTCGGCTCCTGCGTCAACCAGAAGGCCAGCAACATCGAGAACGACGGCAAGAAGGTCGGCACCAACCGCGCCGTCATCGCGCCGTTCTCCATCGGCCAGTGGGTCGCCCAGGCGATCTACGGCAAGAACGACCGCCACGGCAAGCTCGTCCTGGGCAGGATCGCGGGTGTCTCGCCGACCACCGGCAAGATCACGATCTCCAAGAAGGGCGCTGTCAAGGGCAAGAACATCCGCCTGAACGCCTCTGACTTCCCGCGCCAGCACCTGCGCCTCGTCTACAACGTGGTCCGCAACGAGGAGGCCGCCAAGTTCGAGCCGATCTTCGGCCAGACCGGCTACCTGTGCGACCAGACCAAGATCATCCGTGCCTACGGCTTCGAGCCGATCGGCGGCGGCTGCGGCGCCATCTCCTGACGCCCTGACCTCTCGCACAACGAGCCGAAGGCGACCGGCACCGTCCGGTCGCCTTCGGCCCCTGTCCTCATCAGAACGGCTACCACGATGAGCATGGCCCCCCCGGTCGCTCCGGGCACCGAGCCCGCGGCGCAGCGGCGGCGCGTCGTCACCGCGCGGTTCGCGCCGGTGGACGTCGCCTTCCGGACCGCCGTGCGCGGCTCCGGCGTGACCCTCCTGGTCATCCTCGGCTTCATCGGCCTCTTCCTGGCCCTGCGCGGCTTCTCCGCGCTCAACACGGCCGGATACCACTTCTTCGGCACCGAGTCCTGGGACCCGGAGCAGCACGACTTCGGCATCGCCGCGGTGCTGCCCGGCACCATCGCGATCGCGCTGACGGCGCTGGCGGTGGGCGTGCCCGTCGCGGTGCTCGCCGCGCTCTACATCAGCGAGTACGCGGCGCCGGGCATGCGCCGCGCGCTCATCTCCCTCGTCGACCTGATGGCCGCTATCCCGTCGATCCTCTACGGGCTCTGGGGGGTGACGTTCCTGCAGCCGCGCCTGATCGGAGTCTCGCGCTGGCTGTCGGACCATGCCTCTTTCATCCCGTTCTTCCGGGTGGACACCGACCACGCCGACCCCGGCTCCTACACCTCCTCGCACTTCATCGCGGGCATCGTCGTCGCGATGATGGTGATCCCGATCTGCTGCTCGCTGTCGCGCGAGGTGTTCTCCCAGGCTCCGCAGGCAGAGCGGGAGGCCGCCTACGCGCTCGGCTCGACCCGCTGGGGGATGATCCGCACGGTGGTCCTGCCCTTCGGGCGCGGCGGCGTCATCGGCGCGGCGATGCTCTCGCTCGGCCGCGCGCTGGGGGAGACCATCGCGGTCGTCCTCATCATCTCCCCGGACTTCCGGGCCACCCTCCACATCCTCGAAGGCGGCGGGAACTCGATCTCCGCCCTCATCGCGCTGCGTTACGCCGACTCCAGCGACTTCGGCCTGTCGGCCCTCATGGCCGCCGGACTCGTGCTGTTCGCGCTGACACTCGTCATCAACTTCTTCGCCGCCATGATCATCAACCGCAGCCGTTCCGGCGCTTCGACCGAGGCCTGACCATGACCATCGCCGACCAGCGCACCGACCCGTCCGCCGCCGAGGCGCCGCCGACGACGCGCGGCCGCTTCCGACCGGGAGGGGCCGTCCGCGAGGACCGCTACGCCCTCGTCGGGGCCGCCGCGGCGAGCCTCGCCCTGGTGTGGATCCTCTTCACCAGGCTGCTGCCGTTCACCGGCGCGCTCGGCTTCGCCGTGTGCTGGTACGGGGCCTTCCTCGTCCTGTACACGCTCGTCGTGACGCACGAGCACGGACGGCTCGCGGCCCTCGACCGCCTCGTCAGCGTGCTCGTGCACAGCGCGGGCGTGCTCACCGTCACCGTCATCGCGGCGATCCTCGGGTTCACCGTGCTGCGCGGCGCCCAGGCGTTCGCGCACTCCAACTTCTTCACCCAGACGATGTCGGACACCGGCGCGCTCGACCCGCTGACCAGCGGCGGCGTGCTGCACGCCGTCGTCGGCTCGCTGATCCAGCTCGGCATCGGCGTCGCCATCGCGGTGCCGCTCGGCATCGCGACCGCCCTGTTCCTCGTGGAGGTCGGCGGGCGGCTGACCCGTCCCGTGCGGCTCATCGTCGACACGATGAGCGCGCTCCCGTCCGTCCTCGCGGGGCTCTTTGTGCTCGCCGCGTTCATCCTGACGTTCGGATTCCAGAAGTCGGGCCTGGCCGCCGCGCTGGCCATCGCGATCATGATGGTGCCGATCGTCACGCGGGCGTCGGAGGTCGTGCTGCGGCTGGTGCCCGGCGGGCTGCGCGAGGCCGCCTACGCGCTGGGCGCCGGACAGTGGCAGGTCGTGTGGCGGGTGGTGCTGCCGACGGCGCGGTCCGGCCTCGCGACCGGCGTCGTGCTGGCGATGGCGCGCGGCGTGGGGGAGACGGCCCCGGTCCTGCTGACGGCCGGGTTCGCGCGCGGCATGAACGCCGACCCCTTCTCGGGGAACATGACCAACCTTCCCCTCTACATCTACACCTACGTGAAGTTCCCGCAGCCGGACATGGTGTCGCGGGCGTTCGGGGCGGCGCTGGTCCTCGCGCTCGTTGTGCTCGTGCTCTTCACCGTCGCGCGCCTGCTGGGGGGTGCGGCGCCCGGGCAGATGACGCGCCGCGCCCGCCGCAGGCTCGCGAAGGCGGACCGCGCCGCCGCCCAGGCCCCCGTCCCCGCGCCGTCCGGGGACCTTCCCCTCGCACCCGACAAGGAGACGTCCGCATGAGCGCTCGACGTCTGGGGGCGCTCGTCCTGGCGTCCCTGCTCGCCCTCCCGTGCGCGCGGCCGGCCGCCGCCGCGGACTTCGTGCCGGTGACCGGCAGCGGCTCGACCTGGAGCCAGGTCGCGCTCGACCAGTGGGCGGCGGCGGTGAAGAAGAACGGCATCACCGTCAACTACACCGGCTCGGGCTCGACCGCGGGCCGCACCGACTTCCGCAGCGCCCAGGTCGACTTCGCCGTCTCGGAGATCCCGTTCCAGTTGCGTCCTGAGGACGGCAGCCCGCCCGAGGTGAGCAAGCGCGACTACGCCTACATGCCGATCGTCGCGGGCGGCACCGCCTTCATGTACCACCTCACCAAGAACGGCAAGCGGGTGGAGAACCTGCGGCTGTCCGGCGAGACCATCACCAGGATCTTCACCGGGAAGATCACCAACTGGAGCGATCCGGCGATCACCAAGGACATGAACGGCGTCCAGATGCCGAACCGGAAGATCACCCCGGTGACGCGCTCGGACGGCTCGGGCACCACCGCGCAGTTCTCGCTGTGGATGGACGGCCAGTACCCCGACCTGTGGCGGCCGTTCTTCAAGAAGAAGGGCCTGACCTCGTACTATCCGACGCTTCCGGGTGGCAAGCAGCAGAACGGCTCCAACGGTGTCGCCGCCTACGTGGCGGCCAGCTACGGCGAAGGCGCCATCACCTACGTGGAGTACGCCTACGCGCGCAACGCGGGCTACCCGGTGGTCAAGGTGAAGAACAAGTCCGGCTACTTCACGCTGCCGACGGCCTCCAACGTCGCCGTCGCGCTCACCAAGGCCGAGATCAACGCGGACCTGACGCAGAAGCTCGAAGGCGTCTACAACAGCGCCGACAAGCGCGCCTATCCGCTGTCGAGCTACTCCTACATGATCATCCCGACGTCGACGCAGGCGCCCTTCACCAACGAGAAGGGCCAGACGCTCTCGACGTTCATCGACTACTTCCTGTGCGCGGGCCAGCAGAAGGCGCCGGAGCTGGGGTACTCGCCGCTGCCCAAGAACCTGGTCGAGGCCGCCTACAAGCAGATGAACCGGATTCCCGGCCACATCACCGCAGGCACCGACCTTTCCCGGTGCAAGAACCCCACGTTCGAGGGCGGTAAGAACGTGCTGCTGGAGACCGCGCCGCAGCCCGAGGCGTGCGACGAGGAGGGCAAGATCCCCTGCGGCGAGCCGGGCGCGGGCACCAGCGCCTCCGCGCCGCCCGGGGCGACGGCGGCGCCCACCGCGGACGCCACCACGCCCGCCGTCGCCGCCGGGGACGCCCCGGTGGTCGCCGCGGGCAGCACCGCCTTCGCCGAACCGGTCGAGGTGGCGGCGCAGAGCGGGACGGCGCTCGTCGCCGGCGCCGTCGCCACGGCGGTGCTGCTGGGCGCGCTCATGCTGCCGCCCGTCCTCACCGCCTACGCCCGTCGTCGGCGGCGTGCCGGAGGTGCCCGATGACGCGCCGGACAGGGGCCGTCCTGGCCGCCGTCGTCGTCCTGGCGTTCGGCGCGACCGCCGCCGCCGACCCGAAGACCATCGAGACCGCGACGGCGACACCGACCGCGACACCGTCCGCGACCGCCACCCCGAGCCCGTCCGCGTCGCCGTCGACGGACCCGGACGGCCCGGACGACCCGGACACCCCGGCGGAACCCACCGACCCGACCGACCCGGACGGCCCCGCCAAGCCCGAGTACCCGGGCAACACCAAGGGCAAGGTGACGCTCGACCAGTCCACCGACCTGGTCAACCAGGTCATCCGGGTGAGCTGGCGGGGGTTCACGCCGAGCTCCGACGCGTTCCTCAGCGACAGCACCACCCACGTCGTACGCGTCTACCAGTGCCGGGGGCAGCGGCCCGAGACCGTCGCCGACTGCTACGGCTCCGGCGCCTTCACCTACCCGGACAAGCCCAAGGGCGGCGGCGTGCTGCCGGACGGGCCGACCAACGCGGTCACCGCGCTGACCGCGTCGAACGGGCGCGGCTACGCCGACATCGAGGTGCGCACCATCGCCGAGTCGGCGAGCCTCGCCTGCGACGCCGTCGACGACTGCTCGATCGTCGTCATCCCCAACGACGGCGACCCGACCCGGCCGACCCTGGCGGGCCAGCTCGCCACCCAGGCCTACCTCGACTCCGACTGGGCCTGGGCCAACCGGATCGTCGCGCCGATCGGCTTCGCGGCCACCGCGGCGACCTGCGCGCTGGAGGACGCCGACTTCCGCATCACCGGCTCCCCCCAGGCCAAACGGCTCGTCGAACGGTGGCAGCCGGGGCTGTGCACCTCCAAGGCGGACCTGGACGTCGACTACACCTCGCTCGGCGAGCCGCTGGCGAGGTCCAGTTTCCAGACGAACGGCACCGACGTCGCCCTGACGACCCGGCCCGAGGACACCGCGCCGTCCCGCGCGTTCGACTACGCGCCGGTCGGTATCTCCGGCATAGCCGTCGCCTACCGCGTCGACGACGCCGACACCGGCAAGCCGATCACCGGGATCAAGCTGACGCCGCGCCTGGTCGCCAAGCTCCTCACCACGTCCTACTCGATGAACGCCGCGTGCGGTCCCGGCGTGAAGGACTGCAACAAGGCGACCGACGGCAACCCGCAAGACATCTTCCAGGATCCGGAGTTCCTCAGGCTCAACGGCGAGGAGCGCTCCTGGCCGAGCATGGCGTGGCCGACCGTCGTCTCCGGCGACAACGACCTCACCTACGAGCTGACCCGCTGGCTCGCGGCCGACCCGGAGGCCGCGGCCTTCCTCAAGGGCGCCAAGGCACCCGGCGGGATGACGGTGAACCGGAACTTCAAGGGCGCGGAGTTCCCGACGAGCGCGTTCGTGTCCCGCGACCCCGACAAGCGGTTCGTGCACGGGTTCATCCCGGTGTTCGGCCTGTCCGACGTCGCCCGCTACCTCGTGACGAACCGGGACAACAGTGAGAACTACGTCAAGGACCAGTACGGCAACTACGTGAAGACCGGGCCCTACGCCATCGGCAACCGCGGGCTGTTCGCCGTCGTCTCCACCTCCGACGCGCAGGCGCTGCGGTTCTCCTCCGCCCGGCTGCGCAACGCGGCGGGCAAGTACGTGGCGCCGACCGACGCGTCGATGACGGCGATGCTCAAGCACCTCAAGACCAACACCGACGGCGTCACCCAACTGCCCGACTACACCGCGAAGGACCCGAAGGCGTACCCGCTGACGCACGTCCAGTACGCCGAGGTGCCCACGAACGGGGTCGAGGCGGCGAAGGCGAGCAAGATCGCGGCCTTCCTTGAGCACGCGGCCGGTCCCGGCCAGAAGGCGGGCATCAAACCCGGCACCCGGCCCGTCGGCTACGTGCCCCTGACGGCGGCGATGCGGGCGCAGACGAAGAAGGCCGCCAAGAACGTCCTCGCGCAGAAGGGCACGATCCCCGAGCCGCCGGGGGCCGCCGCGCCCGACGCCCCGGCGGAGCCCGACGCGCCGGAGCCCGTCACGCTGCCCGCGATCCAGGCGGGCGCGCCCGCGCCCATGGGCGGACGCCTGTCGGCCGACGCGGCGGCGCTGCTCGGCTGGCTGCTGCCCGCGCTGCTCGGCACCGGCATCGGCGCGGTGCTGCTCGGCCCGATCCTGTACGCGGCGGGCCGGTTCGGTCTCGCCGTCCCGGCGCTGCCGTCGCCCAGGCTGCCGCACGTGAGCCCGCGGGGCGCTGGAAGGAGGCGCAAGCCGTGACCGCCGTCGAAGAACTGCCCGTGGCGGAGACACCGAAGGAAACGCCGAAGGAGACGGCCGCGCCTACGCCGCCGCCCGCGAGCACCAACCTGCCGCTGCGCGCGGCGGGCGTGGCCCTCGGTCTGCTCGGTGTGTTCGTGCTCGGTTTCCTCGCCTACCTCGCGGTGCTCTCACCGCTCCAGCACGACCGCGACCAGATCACCCGCTACGCCGACTTCCGGAAGGAACTCGCCGAGGGCACCGCGCCCGTGGCCCCGCCGATCGCGGCCGGGAAGTCGGTCGCGATCCTGGAGATCCCCCGGCTCGGGCTGCGTGAGGTCGTCGTGGAGGGCACGACCTCCGCCGACCTCACGCACGGCCCCGGCCACCGCCGCGACACCCCGTTGCCCGGCCAGCCGGGCATCAGCGTGATCCTCGGCCGGGCGGGCGCGTACGGCGGCCCGTTCGGCGACCTGGGCAAACTGCACACCGGTGACGTCATCACGGTGATCACCGGCCAGGGCCTCGCGTCCTACACCGTCAGCGGCACCGGGCCGTCGATCCTGCCGCCGGTCCCCGGGTCGTCCACGCTGGTGCTGGTGACCGCGGACAGCGGTGTCGCGCCGCGCGGGGAGGCCCTGGTGACGGCCCGGCTCACCAGCCAGCCCGTCGCGGGGAACTCCGCGGAGGCGCCGCGGATCCACCGGTCCGAGGTCGGCCTCAGCGGCGACCTCGGCGCGCTCGTCCCGCTGCTGCTGTGGGCCGAGGCGCTCCTCCTCGCGGTCGGGCTTACGACCTTCTCCTATCTGCGCTGGTCGAAGTGGCCCACCTACGTCATCTCCTCGCCCGTCCTGTTGGCGGTGCTCTGGAACATCTACGAGAGCCTCGCCCGGCTCCTCCCCAACACGCTGTGAAACTGGACGTGCATGACATGACCGACATGACTGACAACACGGTGATCGACAAGGTGCTGAACGCGGGTGCCGCCGCGCCGCGCGCCGGGAGCGGACTCGTCGCCACCGACGTGTCCGCCTGGTTCGGCGAGCGCAAGGTGCTCGACCGGGTCAACCTCACGATGGAACCCGGCAGGGTGACCGCGCTGATCGGCCCGTCGGGCTGCGGCAAGTCCACCTTCCTCCGGATACTCAACCGGATGCACGAGATGATCCCGTCGGCGTCGCTCGCGGGCGAGGTCGCCCTGGACGGCGCGGACATCTACGCGCAGGAACGCCGCATCACCGAGGTGCGCCGCCGCATCGGCATGGTCTTCCAGAAGCCCAACCCGTTCCCCACGATGTCGATCTACGACAACGTGACGTCCGGGCTGAAGCTCTCCGGGATGAGGGTCGCCGACAAGGACGCGCTCGTCGAGCAGTGCCTGCGCCGCGCGGGACTGTGGAAGGAGGTCGAGAAGCGGCTGCGCGCCCCCGGCGGCGCGCTGTCCGGCGGCCAGCAGCAGCGCCTGTGCATCGCGCGGTCCCTCGCGGTCGCGCCCGAGGTGCTGCTCATGGACGAGCCGTGCTCGGCCCTCGACCCCACCTCCACCCGCCGGATCGAGGAGACGATCGGCGAACTCGCCTCCGAGGTCACGATCGTCATCGTCACCCACAACATGCAGCAGGCGCAGCGCGTGTCCGACACCTGCGCGTTCTTTCTCGCCGAACAGGACACTCCCGGGCGTATCGTGGAATCGGGCACCACGTCGGAGATCTTCGACAGCCCGGCGGACCCCCGCACCGCCGACTACGTCAACGGCCGCTTCGGATAGGTAGGCTGTTCGCATTCCTTTTCCCGCGTCACGCTAGGACGGACCGTGTTCGAGAATCTCTCCGATCGGCTGACTTCGGTCTTCACGAACCTGCGCGGCAAGGGCAGGTTGTCGGAGTCCGACATCAACGCCACCGCGCGGGAGATCCGGGTCGCGCTCCTGGAGGCGGACGTCGCGCTGCCCGTGGTCAAGGAGTTCGTCGAGAGCGTCAAGGAGCGGGCGCGCGGCGCCGAGGTCGCCAAGGCGCTGAACCCGGCGCAGCAGGTCGTCAAGATCGTCAACGAGGAGCTCATCGAGATCCTCGGCGGCGAGACGCGCAGGATCCGCTTCGCGAAGACGGCGCCGACCGTCATCATGCTCGCGGGCCTGCAGGGCGCCGGTAAGACGACGCTGGCGGGCAAGCTCGCGCGCTGGCTGAAGGAGGAGGGCCACACGCCCCTCCTGGTGGCCGCCGACCTGCAGCGCCCCAACGCCGTCCAGCAGCTCCAGGTGATGGGCGAGCGGGCCGGGGTGCCGGTCTTCGCGCCCGAGCCCGGCAACGGCGTGGGCGACCCGGTGCGCGTCGCGCAGTCCTCGATCGCCGAGGCCAAGCGCGCCCTGCACGACGTCGTCATCATCGACACCGCGGGCCGCCTGGGCATCGACCAGGAGATGATGCGGCAGGCCATCGACATCCGGCGGCACACCCAGCCGGACGAGGTCCTGTTCGTGGTGGACGCGATGGTCGGCCAGGACGCGGTGAACACCGCGCAGGCGTTCATGGACGGCGTCGGCTTTGACGGCGTCGTGCTCACCAAGCTCGACGGCGACGCCCGCGGCGGCGCGGCCCTGTCGATCCGGCAGCTCACCGGACGTCCCATCATGTTCGCCTCGACCGGGGAGAAGCTCGAGGACTTCGACGTCTTCCACCCGGACCGCATGGCGGGCCGCATCCTGGACATGGGCGACATCCTCACCCTCATCGAGCAGGCCCAGCGCCAGTTCGACGAGGAGGAGGCGAGCCGGATGGCCGGGAAGCTGGCCGCCGGCGAGGACTTCACGCTGGACGACTTCCTCCAGCAGATGATGATGATCCAGAAGATGGGCCCGATCGGGAACCTTCTGGGCATGCTGCCCGGCATGGGCCAGATGCGGCAGCAGATCGACCAGATCGACGACCGCGACCTGGATCGGGTCGCCGCGATCATCCGCTCGATGACGCCGGGCGAGCGCGCCGAACCGAAGATCATCAACGGTTCGCGCCGCTCCCGCATCGCCAGGGGCTCGGGCACCACCGTCGGCGAGGTCAACTCGCTCGTCACCCGCTTCTTCCAGGCCCAGAAGATGATGAAGGCGATGGCCGGCGGCATGGGCATCCCCGGCATGCCGGGCACCCGCCGCAAGGCCGTCAAGCAGACCAGGCCCAAGAAGGGCAAGCAGCGCTCCGGCGACCCGCGCAAGCGCGCCCTGGGCGGCCCCCCCAGGCCCGCCGAGCCCCAGCCCGGCGCCCTCCCCCCCGCCTTCGGCGGCGGCCTCCCCACCCAACTCCCCCCCGGCTTCGAAATGCCCGACCTCGGCAACCTGGGCCACAACAAAAAGGACAAGGACTGACCAGCCGGTTCCAGGGAGCGCCGCCAGGCGCGGCCCGCCACCCGATCCCGGAGCGGCGGAGCCGCGACCATCGAACACAGCGTGGCGGGGCTGACCAGTCTTCTGGGTCTGGCAGAATGGGCGGCTGGAAACCCGGTACGTGAGGCGCCCTCTCTCGCCCTGACGCCCGGAGTCCATTCGAACGTACGCCGCGCTGGTCCCCACCCTTGCGGTGGTCGTTCGCCAGTTACCGAAACCGGAGTTACCACACCCGTGGCAGTCAAGATCAAGCTCAAGCGCCTCGGCAAGATCCGCGGCGCCCAGTACCGCATCGTCGTCGCCGACGCCCGTACCAAGCGTGACGGTCGTGCGATCGAGGAGATCGGCAAGTACCACCCGAAGGAGGAGCCCTCGCTGATCGAGGTGAACTCCGAGCGGGTCCAGTACTGGCTGGGCGTCGGCGCGCAGCCGACCGAGTCGGTGGCGAAGCTGTTCAAGATCACTGGCGACTGGCAGAAGTTCAAGGGCCTGCCGGGCGCCGAGGGCACGCTGAAGACCGCCGAGCCCAAGACCGACAAGGGTGAGCTGTTCGCCGCCGCCGCCAAGGACGCCGCGAACCTCGACGGTGGCGCCGCCACCACCCCCAAGGCCAAGAAGAAGGCCGAGGCCAAGGACGCCGACACCGAAGCCCCGAGCGAGGACTAAGTGCTCGAAGAAGCGCTCGAGCATCTGGTCCGCGGCATCGTCGATCACCCCGACGAGGTTCAGGTGGGCGCCAAGCGGATCCGCGGTGGCCGGGTCCTGGAGGTGCGCGTGCATCCTGAGGACCTCGGCAAGGTCATCGGCCGGAGCGGGCGTACCGCCAAGGCTCTCCGTACGGTGATGGGCGCCCTGTCGGGCGGCCGTTACGTGCGGGTCGACCTGCTCGACGTGAACGAGGTCCGCTGACCTGTGCAGCTGGTAGTGGGCCGCATCGGCAAGCCGCACGGGATCCGGGGCGACGTCACGGTCGACGTCCGCACCGACGACGTCGACGCCCGGTTCGCGCCGGGCACGGCGCTCGTCACGGATCCCGTGTCGGCCGGTCCGCTGACGGTTTCTTCCGCCAAATGGCACAGCGGCCGCCTCATCGTCCGTTTTGAGGGTGTCGCCGACCGGAACCGCGCGGAGGAGTTGCGCGGTATCTGGCTGGTGATCGACTCCTCCGAGATCGTCCCGTCGGCCGATCCCGACGACTTCCACGACCAGCAGCTCATCGGGCTGAGGGTCGTCACCACGTCCGGCGAGGAGATCGGCACGGTCGCCGACATCCTGCACCACGCGCAGGAGCTCGTGGTGGTGGACACCCCGACCGGTGAGCGGTATGTCCCGTTCGTCGCGGCGCTCGTCCCCGAGGTGGACCTGGCCGGCGGGCGGATGGTCGTGGACCCGCCCGGCGGGCTCTTCGACTAGCCCCCCGGAACCCATGCGCTTCGACGTCATCACGATCTTCCCCGAGTACTTCTCGCCCCTGTCCGCCTCCCTTCTGGGGAAGGCCGCTGACAAGGGGCTGCTTTCGTTCGGCGTGCACGATCTGCGTGACTGGGCGTATGACAGGCACCGCACCGTGGACGACACCCCTTACGGGGGCGGCCCCGGCATGGTCATGAAGCCCGGCCCCTGGGGTGAGGCCCTGGACGACGTCCTGACGCCGGAGAGCCGACTGGTGGTGCCGACCCCGTCAGGCAGGCCGTTCACTCAGGCCGTCGCGGGTGAACTGGCCACCGCGTCCCACCTTGTGTTCGCGTGTGGACGGTACGAGGGCATCGATTCGCGCGTCATGGCCCACTACCGGGACGTCGTGCCGGTCGAGGAACTCAGCATCGGCGACTACGTCCTGGCGGGCGGGGAGGTCGCCGTCCTGGTGATGGTCGAGGCCGTCTCCCGGCTTGTCCCCGGAGTCCTGGGCAACGCCGAGTCCGTCTCGGACGACTCCTTCGCTCCCGGCCGTATGGAGACCCTCGTGGAGGGGCCCGTCTACACCAAGCCGCCTGTGTGGCGCGGCTTGGACGTCCCTGCGGTGCTGAAGTCCGGGCACCACGGGAGGATCGCGCGCTGGCGGCGCGACGAGGCCCTCCGTAGGACGGCCGAGTCGCGTCCCGACCTGCTGGCGCGGATGGACCCCGAGTCGCTCGACAAGCACGACAGGGCGGTCCTGGACACGATCGATTTGGAGCGCCACCCGGGGGATGTGGCAGACTAGTGCGGTCGCGCGCCTTCGCGCGAGCAGCCATATCCCCGCACCTGACGCCCCCATCTCCGCTTCCTGGGGCCTCTCCGGTCCGGGCCAGTCAGCAAGGACAGCCATGCACACCCTGATCCAGGAGATCGAGAAGGCCGCGCTGCGGTCGGACCTTCCGGAGTTCCGCCCCGGCGACACCGTCAAGGTGCACGTGCGGATCACCGAGGGCAAGGTCAGCCGTATCCAGCTCTTCGAGGGCGTCGTGATCCGTCGTCAGGGCGGCGGCGCGCGGGAGACCTTCACCGTCCGCAAGGTCAGCAAGGGCGGCTACGGCGTCGAGCGGACCTTCCCGCTCAACCTGCCCGCCATCGAGAAGCTCGAGGTCACCATCCGCGGTGACGTGCGGCGCGCCAAGCTCTACTACCTGCGCAACCTGCGCGGTAAGGCCGCCCGCATCAAGGAGAAGCGCGACTTCTAGTCGACGCCCCCACGCCTTTTCCACGCCCGGCCCGGGGTCGGCCGCTCCCGACGAAGTCGGGCTCGCAAAGCGGTCGGCCCCGGGCCGTAGCAATGCAGCCCGTGTTCTTCGCGGGGCGGGCGTTCGGCGTTCTTGGCCCGTCCCTGACCCGGTCATGGCACCGGCGCGCGGACCCGTCCGGCGCGCGGCGCTAGGCTCGACCCCTGATGAGCGACGAAGAACCAGGGCCGACCGCGTCCGGGGAGGAGCGAAGGCCGGTGCGTTCCGACACCGACGGCGTCACCGC
Organism: Actinocorallia sp. API 0066; assembly: GCF_020991275.1. Taxonomy (GTDB): domain Bacteria; phylum Actinomycetota; class Actinomycetes; order Streptosporangiales; family Streptosporangiaceae; genus Actinocorallia. Next base: position 904,333 of record NZ_JAJLQY010000001.1, read on the forward strand.
AGGCGAAGGCGAGGAGACCGAGGGGTCCGAGGCCCCCGCCGAGGAGAGGAGGCGCGGCGCCTTCTGGAAGGAGCTGCCCGTCCTCATCGGCGTGGCGCTCGTCCTCGCGCTGGTGATCAAGACGTTCGTCGTCCAGGCGTTCTACATCCCCTCGGCGTCGATGGAGTCCACCCTCCAGATCGGCGACCGGGTGCTGGTCAACAAGCTCGTCTACAAGACGCGGCCGGTCGCGCGCGGCGACATCGTCGTCTTCAACGGCCTCGACAGCTGGGACCCCGAGGTGCAGGTCGCCGAGCCCGCCAACCCCGTCCAGCGGGCGCTGCGGGCCGTGGGGACGGCGTTCGGCGTCGTCCCGGGGGAGAAGGACTACATCAAGCGCGTCGTCGGGATCCCCGGCGACCACGTGGTGTGCTGCGACGCCCAGACAGGGCGGATCACCATCAACGGGACGCCGCTGGACGAAAGCGCCTACCTGTACCGGGATCCCGGCTCGGGGGAGCAGAACGCGCCGTCCACGCAGAAGTTCGACGTCGTCGTGCCGCCCGGAAGGCTGTGGGTCATGGGCGACCACCGGAAGGTGTCCTGGGATTCGCGCGGGCACCAGGCCGATCCCGGCAGCGGCACCATCCCGGTGAGCAGCGTCATCGGACGCGCGTTCGTCGTCGTCTGGCCGGTGAGCCACTGGCAGATCCTTGGAATCCCGTCCGCCTATGCGCGGATGAGCGGCACGTCGGCGGCCCCGGCGGGCCCGTCCGGCGGCGGGGTCGCGGCCGTGGCCGCGCTGCCCTTCCTGCTGCCGCTCAGGCGGTTCTGAGCGGGCGTCGCGGGCTTTCCGGTCCCGTGACCCGATCCACACCGCACGATGCGGGGGATCTCGCCGGGCATTGGGTGGATGTCCCCCGGTGGGCGTAAGGTTCCGGGTATGTACAGGCTCGACATCCGGTACCGCTCGTGATCACGGGACTACGGCGGCCGCTGCGGTTCACGCCGCGTCGCGACGCCGGGATGTACGGCTACGAGAGGGCGCTGGCGCACGGCGGGTTCACCCGGGTCGCGGGGGTCGACGAGGCGGGGCGCGGGGCCTGCGCGGGGCCCCTTGTCGTCGCCGCGGTGATCCTCGACGGCCTGCGGGTGCCGGGCCTCGCGGACTCCAAACTGCTGACGGCGGCGCGCCGGGAAGCCCTCTACGAGGAGATCACCGCTCGGGCCGTGTGGTCGGCGCTCGTGATTTCGACCGCCGAGGTCGACCGGACGGGAGTACACGCCAGCAACGTCACGGGAATGCGCCGTGCCCTGAAGGCGCTGCCCACTCCGCCGTCCTACGTGCTGAGCGACGGGTTCGGCGTGCCGGGCCTGGAGGTGCCCAGCCTTCGCGTGATCAAGGGCGACCGCGCGGTGGCGTGCATAGCGGCGGCGTCCGTCGTCGCGAAGGTGACAAGGGACCGGATCATGGAGGGGCTGCACGAGGTGTACCCCGCATACGGGTTCGACGAGCACAAGGGCTACGGCACGCCGGAGCACATGGCCGCGCTCACCGCGCACGGGCCCTGCCCGGAGCACCGCTTCTCCTTCGTCAACGTCCGCGCGCGTGCCGCGGGCGGCTCGGGAGTGGTCGCGCTCCCGACCATGGTGAACAATGAGCTGATGGGAGGAGAAGATGAGCGCTGAGGACCTGGAGAAATACGAGACCGAGATGGAGCTGCAGCTCTATCGCGAATACCGTGACGTCGTCGGCCTGTTCACGTACGTGGTGGAGACGGAGCGCAGGTTCTACCTGACCAACACGGTGGACCTCCAGGTGCGGGCGCTTGAGGGCGGCGAGGTGTACTTCGAGGTGACGATGCAGGACGCGTGGGTCTGGGACATGTACCGGCCTGCCCGCTTCGTCAAGAACGTCCGGGTCGTCACGTTCCATGATGTGAATGTCGAGGAACTCGCCAAACCGGATCTTCAGCTGCCGAACTGACCGGTCGCTCTTCTCCCTTTTGCACTTTTCTCGGTTTTTGCCGTGGCGGGCCGCCGTGCCCGGCGCGAAGAAAGTTATCCACAGAATTTAGTTCGGGGGATTTTGTCGGTCGGGGTCGGGTGCAGTGTGAGGCCCGGAGGTGATCGGCATGAACGCCAACCACGAACTGGGCCGGCGCGGTGAGGACGCGGCGGCCGCCTACCTGCGGAGCCTCGGCTGGCGGGTGCTCGCCCGGAACTGGCGCTGCCCCGAGGGCGAACTCGACATCGTCGCGCACGACGGGCGCCGCCATGTCTTCTGCGAGGTCAAGACGCGCACCAGCGTCGCCTTCGGGCATCCCGCCGAGGCCGTCACACCGGCCAAGGCCCGCCGTTTAAGGCGTCTGGCACTGCGCTGGGCTCGGGAGCACGGGGTCAGGCCCGACCGGATCCGGATCGACCTGCTCGGCCTGATCGGCGGGCGCGGCCCCGGCTTCACCGTCGACCACCGGCGGGAGGTGGCGTGATGACGCTCGCCCGCACCCGGTCCACGGGGCTGGTCGGGGTCCGCGGGTACCTCGTCGACGTCGAGGCGGCGATCACCAGCGGCACCCCGGGCCTGCACCTGGTCGGCCTGCCCGACACCGCGCTCAGCGAGGCCCGCGATCGCGTCCGCGCCGCGATCATGCACTCGGGCGAGGAATGGCCGGTCCGGCACGTCACCGTCGCGCTCGGCCCGGCCGGGCTGCCCAAGTCCGGCGCCTCGTTCGACGTGGCGATCGCGGTGGCGATCCTCGCCGCGGCCGGGGTGCTGCCCGCGTCCGTCTGCGCGGAGCCGGTGATGATCGGCGAACTCGGGCTCGACGGCGGGGTCCGTCCCGTGCCGGGCGTGCTGCCCGCCGTCCTCGGGGCCGCCGAGGCGGGGGTGCGCACGGTCGTGGTGCCGCGCGCGAACCGGCCGGAGGCGGAGCTCGTCCCCGGGATCAAGGTCGTCGCGGTCGGCACGCTGCGGGCGCTGCTGTGCGAGCTGCGCGGCGAGCCGCCGCCGCTGGAGCCCGAGCCGGACGATGAGCCGCCGAGGCCGCCGCTGCCCGGGGAGCCGTCACGCGGGCGGCGCGGCGCGCTCGACCTCGCCGACGTGCGGGGGCAGGCCGAGGCGCGGCGCGCGCTGGAGATCAGCGCGGCGGGCGGCCACCACCTGTTCCTCGCCGGCCCGCCCGGCTGCGGCAAGACCATGCTGGCCGAGCGGCTGCCCGGCCTGCTGCCCCCGCTGGACAGGCAGACGGCGCTGGAGGCCACCGCGATCCACTCGGTGGCGGGCACCCTGCCGCCCGGCCAGCCCCTCATCGACCGTGCCCCGTTCCACGCCCCGCACCACAGCGCGTCCCGCTCCGCCATCGTCGGCGGCGGTTCGGGCCGCCGGGTCCGCCCCGGCGCCGTCAGCCTCGCGCACGGCGGCGTGCTGTTCGTCGACGACCCCAGGGATCAAGTTTTACACACTGTGGGAGTCCTACAAGGTCACAGGCCCCGCATGGGCCCTGTGTATAGGTATGCATGAGGGCCTGAGAGCCCCTGTAGGCCCTGCTGAGCGGACCGGAGACCGGAGCGCGGGTCACGCACAGGCCCGCACTGTGTGCGTGCCTCTGAGCCCTGCTGAGGGTGGGGTGAACGTGTGTCGGCACGAAGGATGCGGAAGCACTCCCCGGTGCCCCGTGCTGCTCTGTGGCTGAGGGTGTGACGTGATGAGGGGCGCGGAACGAAGCGCGCATTGGCGCATGGAATGGAACGTGTACGGACCTGGGGTAATAACCCTTCGGACCTCCTTTTGTCCCCGCCGGGGGTACTCTTCTTTAGGTCGGTATGGAATTGGGAGTTTTGGACGTCCGATAATCCCCCCAAATACCTATAGGGGGTATTTTCGCCCTGCCCTCAGCTTATCGTTATTCCTGAACGGGAATATTCAAGCTAAGCGTTGACCCTGCCTGCACGGTGGCCTTAACTTGTTTACGGATCACCGATCTAGCGGGAGGCAGGTATGGAGCTCGGAGAAATCATCGCGGGCGGTACATGTAGTGCCGGAGATGACGACTGCGCGAACAACGATTGCCCGACCGTCGCGCTTGTTCCGGGAGAGCCGGAAATGATTGACGTTCAGGGATATCACCAGCCGGGAATCTCAACCCCTCCGGGGGAGATTGTTGCCCGCATTCCCAAGTCAGTTCTCCTGGAGGCTGCCCGTGTTCTTGGCAGATGATGAATGGCAAGAGTACTTCGGCACTTTCAAGCGCTATGCATGGCGCTTGGAACTTCACCCGGTCTACACGATGCCGCATGAGGAAGAAGCCCTAGCACAGTTCAGGGAGGGCTACCGACTTCCCGAGGACTATGTATCGGGCTGGGCAAAAAAGGTGAGCAGCTACGTCGCTTCTGGCAGGTCGATTGGCAGGGTTCATATAGTACGCCAGCCCCTGTCGGAATACCTGCAATTTGAGTTCGATTACTACCGGGGCCATGCAAGAGCAGGCGAGGATATTCGGATTCTCGATCTGACCGGCAAGGACGATCCCGGATTGCCGGATCATGACTTCTACCTCTTCGATGATGAAGCAGTCGTGAGAATGCTCTACCGGCCCGATGGAACGCAGATCGGGCGGGAACTTGTAGAGAACCCAGACATTGAAAGCTACTTGCGTTACCGGGATATCGCCCTTGACGGGGCTATCCCCTTTAGGGAGTACTGGCAAGGCTAGGTGCTAGAACCAGAAGAACTAGGTCGAAACAGAGACGACCTAGCAAAGACACTACGAGAATTGCGCAAGGCGAAGGGTTGTACCGGCCAACGCCTTGCTTCTCTGTGTGCAATGAGCCAGAGCAAGATTTCGAAGATTGAAACGGGGAAGGCTGTACCCACAGCCGTTGATGTAGAGCGCATATTGCGGGCGCTAGACGCTCCGCAATCTGTCATTGAGGAAGTTACCGAACTAGCGAAGCTTGCCAATACCGAGTTTCAGGATGTCCGCTCTCTGTGGCGAAAGGGCCTGGAGAAGAAGCAGCATGAGCTAGTCGGTCTTGAAAAGACCTCGAAGGTCTTTCGTTTCTTCCTGCCAGTGATGATTACCGGCCTACTGGCGACGCCGGAATATATCCGCGCAAGCCTTGCCCATGTTCCGGGGGATGCTTCTAAGGCGATAGCCAAGAAGCTAGAGCGTCAGGCAATCCTGTATAACGCTTCTAAGAGCTTTACGTTCATCCTCACAGAGGCCGCTGTCAGGTGGGCGCTCTGCTCACCCCCGGAAATGGCTATGCAGATTGACCGGCTGGCCTCTCTGTCACTCATGGCGAATATCAGGATCGGCGTTATCCCTCTTGGTACTCAGTCCCACATGGGGCCTCTCAACACCTTCACCGTCTATGACTCTTCTCTGGCCACGGCTGAGAACTTCAATGGCGCGCTCATGATGCGCGACCCCAGGGACGTTGAGTTTCACCTCAACCTGTTCGCCCTCTATGAGGAGCTTGCCGTGTTCGGGGATGAAGCTAGAGGACATCTGAGCACATGGGCTACGGCCTACCGACAGGGCTCTTTATGCGAGTACGGGAATAATCCTGGCCTCTCAGCACAGCCCACCCGTAGCTTAGGGGCATGGAGAGAAAACACCTTGAGGAGCTGAGGAAGGCTCTTGAAGGCAAGGGCCTTGAGTCGGACCTCATCGAAGGTCCCAACGTCGTATTCCTGAGGATTGGCCACAGGAACCCTGAGCAACGGCCAGAGGCTGTCACCTGCCGAGAGGCAGAAGGAGAGCTGTTCTTCGTCGGCTCTTTTGGCTCTCTCATTGCTCCGGTGCGGCATATTGAATCGGCAGCGGAGCGGATCGCTTATCTTGTGTCGCCTGGGAGGCTGTAGCCGTGATTCAGCTTGCCGAGAGGATCGCAGCGGGAAAGCAAGCAGCCCGAGAGCTTGAAGCTAAATGGCCGGGGTGGATCATCCTCTTCGGGGACTATCATCGTGTCTTCTGGGCCTGTGCGTGCTGGATACCCACGGAGGCAGTGAATATCACTGCCGAAAATCCCCAGGACCTAGAGCGGGTCATGAGAGCTGTAGAAGCCCGCCACCCTAAGCGGATAGCTTGGGTGCGCCGATGAATAAGCCAGACCTCGACAAGGCAGTGGAGAAGGCGAAGAAGTCGTTCTTTGACCTCTTTGGCCTCATGATGGCCTACGAGTTGGATTTCAAGATACTTACGCTCTTGCTCGAATGGCCTACGCCAGTAGCGGCGGCCTACAAGCAATGGGCAGCCGACACAAACGCGGTAGCGCGCATCCTCGCGGCCCGTGATGGTGTCGAGGATGGCGACAAGCTCTCTGAGGCAGACAGAGCCCGCTACACCGTGCGGGCCTGGGAGCTGATCGAGTCCTAGGGGCTCTCAGCGGCCCGGTGGGGGCCTGAGTCGCCAAGAGGCATGGATGGGTGCGCCTGTGGCTCTCTCAGGCCCCATGAGGGGCGTCTAGGCGGCTTGAAGCCGCACCATGCGGGTCATGTGCTTCTCCCAGCGTCGGCCTAGGTCGTCGGGCTCTCTGGCACGCCAGGAGAGAAAGGCAGTAGCCGCTTCAAACGCGGCAATCCTGGCTTCATCCTCTTCGGAAGTAGGGGCTATCGGCTCAGGCCGGTTGAAGATCTCAGGGAACCAGTCTTCACCCGACACAGCGAATGTGGAGGGCTGATCGCGCTTGGCCCAAAACTCTCTGTCGGCCTTGTATTCGGCCTCTCTGCGCTCTCGGGTACCGGAGACGCCCAAGCTCTCGGCAATACCGTCTAGCGCCTCCTGAGAGGCTTCTAGAACCCAGTACTTCACAGGCCGACCGTCGGCCTTCTCAGCTAGGCCGACCTCGACCAGCTTCTCTAGGGCAATGCGGCAGGCATTGTCACTGAGACCGGTCATCTCCCGTGCCTGTCTCACAGACACGTAAGCCTCACTCTGTAGGGCTACCCACAGACGGCCAGAGGTTGCCCCCAGGGCACCTCTGGTGAACACATCATGTGCCAGTACCTCAGTCTCTCTCTCACTAACGTTACATATAACCCCTACGGGGTAAAGGTCATATGTACCAGTAATGAGAGAAGGAGAGACAATCTCGTACTCAGGGGGAGATACCTTCTCCCCCTTCTTCTTGAGCCAACCCGCCTTATCTAGGCGGGTCCTAGCCCTACTCACTGCCATGGTGCTGAGCCCTGTCCGCAAAGACAGGGTTCGCACATCAAGCCTAGGTGTGTATATACCCCTCTCGATACCGATATCGAGGTAGGCAAACATGACAAGGCGTTCGGCGTTGCCGCCACGCCCAGCCCATTTATGGGCCTGTGCTAGCTCATATGTTTTCGACAGCCGATCCCGGATGTCCTCTGGTGTGGCCATCGGTGGGTGGTCTTCAACCCGCTTGAGAGCAGAGTGATACTTGTCCCTCAAGTACTTGCGTGCCTTGCTGTCTAGCCAACCGTTGGAAGCAATCCCGCCCCTATTGGCGGGATCGAGCATCTCGGTTTCGTAGACCTCATACGGGATGCCTGCATTGCAGAAGTGGATGGCTAGCCGGTAGTGCGTCGTGTCGGCTCTCTCGACACGTGTGTTCGTGCCGTCCCTCAGAAGCTCCCAGGCTTCTGGGCTGAGTCGTTCAAGCATGGGGTTCCCTCTCTGGATACGCCAAAAGGCCCCCAGCTTTGGGCTGAGGGCCTTCTAGGGGTGTTGGGGATCGGTTTGGCTAGGCGGCCTGGGGTTGTGTGGCGAGACCGTAGATGCGGCTCAGGTCGCCGAACCTGGCGGCGAATGCGGGCTCTGCCTTACGTGCGTTGTCCTCAGGCGTGATGTCGCACAGATGCACAGTCTTCCCGAGGAAGGAAGTCGAGACGGCGAACGTAGCGCCGCTAGAGATCTCCTCAAAGTTGGGTGTGTCTTCCTCAACGATGACCTTTCCGGGCCATCGCAGAACTCGGATCTCGATTCCGGCTTGCCGGTAAAAGCTGCCCTTCTCCCATTCGCTCAAGCCAGCCCAGAAGTCGGCGAATGTTTCGCCTGTGCTGATGATTTCTGTGCGGCTCGGAACTTGGGGGAGCGCTTCAAGCTTGATGCGCTGTTCTGCAAGCTTCTGGATTCGTGCGCTGTACTCCTCAGCGCCTCCGGAGTATCTGTAGTCCCCCCGGTCCTTCTCTGCTCGGACTTCGTCCATGGTCTGGCGGATCTGCTCAAGGCGTTCGGTGTGGTCCTCGCCCTTGATAAAGACGGTCGTCTTGCGCTCAAGCTTGCCGAACATTCCCAAGAGAAGGGTCTCTAGCGCGTTCTCAAGGTAGTCGGCCTTGACCGAAGCATTGCCACACTTCGCGGAGGTCGCACCGACCGACGAGCATCGGTAATACATGCTCCTGCTCTTGGTGCGGTACATGGCCGCGCCGCATACTGCGCAGAAAGCCACCTGGCGAAGGGGGGCACCTCCGGTCCTGTGGTGAGTCTTGCCGGAGCTGTTCTTGCTGAGCTGCTCCTGTAGGGCGTCCCATTCCTGCTTGGTGATGAGGGGTTCGGCACGCTGAATCGGCATACCGTCGTCACCGACGATTACCTTGCGGGGAATCTTTTTCTTTGCTCCGGTCTCGTCTACCTCATCCCTGACGTACTCGGACCCTTCGGCTTCGTACTGGCCAAGCAGTGCCTTGGACTTGAGCATCTTTAGGAGGTTGCCTACGCGCCAGAGGCCACCCTTGGGTTCCTTGCCCTGACGAATTCTCTGGGCATCGCTTGAGACTGGAATCTTGCGTTCGTTGAGGTCCCGCACGATCGAGTTTGCAGACTCACCCTTGAGCATGCGCGAAATGATGTCGCGCATGACCGCTGCTGTTTCGGGGTCGTGCTCAAGCTCCCAGTGGTCTACAGCCTTGACGGCCCTGTACCCGTAGGGGACGTTGCCACCACGCCAGTTACCGGCCTTGATATTGCGGTCGTACGCGTCCCTCACACGCTCTTTGATGACCTCGCCTTCATACTCAGCGAAGGCGGCAAGGACCATGGCAACCATGCGCCCCGCTGGCGTGCCGAGATCGAACGACTCTTCAACAGTGACAATCCGGATCTTGTGCTTCTTGGCCCACTCCAGGAGGTCGCAGAAGTCCTTCATCTTTCGGGAGAGGCGATCAAGCTTCCACGCAACGATGACGTCATAGTCATCGGGCCGGTTCAGCCATTCCCTGAATTCTGGCCTCTCCCAGGGGCCTGCTGTGATGGCAGAGACATCAAGGTCTTCCGCGATGCCGATCACATCGGCGTCGTGCAGGTCAGCCCATTTGCTGATCTTGTTCTTCTGGCGCTCAGGGCTAGAGGTGGTGTCGGTCAGGTTGGAGAGTCGGACGACTCCCAGGACACGCGGACGCCTGGTCGGCTTGCTCATAGATGGCTCCCAGTCACGACCCCCGGAGGGGCCTCAGTCAGTGAGCGGGACCCCGAAGGGTCTCGGCGCTCAAAATGACTGGGGTGGACTCACCAAGCAGGGTGCGTTTGCCCTGCTCAGAGGCCCAGAGGGCTTGGTGTAACTCTGGCTCCCTGGACGAAGCACCCGAGTTCGCTCTCGGGGTGCTGGATTCGATGCGCCAGCCGATGGAGCAGGGCGAGGTCAGCATCGACCGCACCGAGGTCACGATCCGTTTTCCGGCCCTGTTCACCCTGGTCATGGCCGCCAACCCCTGTCCCTGCGCCGCAGCGAAGGTGATCCAATGCCGCTGTTCTCCCGCCGTCCGGGCCCGCTACCTGTCCCGGATCTCCGGCCCGCTCCTCGACCGCGTCGATCTCAAGCTCTCGCTGGCTCCGGCCACCCGCGCCGAACTCCGCTACGACCTGGAGAACGCCGAGTCCACCGCCGAGGTGGCGGCCCGCGTCCTGGAGGCGCGCGAACGCTCCCTGAAACGTATGGCCGGCCTGCCCTGGCGCAGCAACAGCGAGGTCCCCGGCCCGGAACTCCGCCGCCTCTTCCCCCCGCCCCCCGAGTCCCTCCTCCCCCTGGAAGCCGCCCTCCAGTCCGGCACCCTCAGCGCCCGAGGCATGGACCGAGCCCTCCGCACCGCCTGGACCCTCGCCGACCTCTCCTCCCGAGACACCCCCGCCCCCTGGGACACCGCCGAAGCCCTAGCCCTATGGCAAGGCCACCCCACCTAACCCACCCCCCATCCCCACAAACAGATCGGACCCCAGATGAACCGTCCGCAGCCGACCCACCCCGCCGCGCCACGCTGCCCCGGCGGCCACCCGACGCGACGCGCACCAACCGAGTCCGCCGACCCGCCAGTTCACGAAGCGACAATCACTCTCAATCGAGGGCAGGCCAGCCCCAATAGGCAGATTGGAACTCATATGAGACGTACGCGCCTAGCCTGCTCCGACGCGTCGAGCCATGCGGGCAGCCACCCGACGCGACCCAGACCAAGCGCGGCCACCCGCCCGCGTCCACGCGAGCGGGAGCCCGTCCGATCCGCCACGCCGCAGCGGCCCTCGCGCCCCCGGTGCCACCTGATGCGCCCACCCAGACGAACAAGTCACCGCCGGTCCGGCCCGCGAGCCACCGCACGGTCGACCACGGCCCCACGGTTAGGGCGACGCGGGCTCATCCCGACATCGCCCACCGCTGACCGGGCGTCTCGCTGACGACGGCCATACCCGTCGTCAGCGAGACGGCCAACGGTGCCCCCGGCTCACCGAGCGGATCACGGTCCGCCGAGGCCCGTTCACTCGGCCGCCTTCGGTCCCGGCGCTACAACTCGAACGACGCGGCCCCGGCCGCCGAGCCCACCAGCCGATGAGCCTCCTCGGGCGACGTGCCATTCAGCAGAGCCACGACCTGTCGTCAAGGACGCGGGCGGCTACTGCCTGAGGGCACGGGCTGGGCGGCACGTCGGCCGGTGGCCCGGCGCCTTCGGGGGCGCGGCCAGACGGTGCGCGTGGTCGGGCGGCTACTGGCTGAGGGCGCGGGCTGGGCGGCACGTCGGTCGGTGGCCCGGCGCCTTCGGGGACGTGGCCAGACGGTGCGCGTGGTCGGGCGGTTGCTTCCGAAGGGCCGGGCACAGGCCCTGGATGTGGGCAGAAGGCCGCGGCTCGGCGTGGGTGGCCTCTGTGCGCTGTCTCGGAGGACGGCGCGGATTGCTGGACTTGTCCAGGGTGCTGCTGCGGGACGTGGGCTGGGCGACTTCGTCGGTCGGTGGCCCGGCGCCTTCGGGGACGTGGCCAGACGGGGTGTGTGGCTGGGCTGGCAGGTCGCGGAGCGGCTGGCCCAGGTGCGGCGTCGGGTGGTCGGGCGTCGCGGCGCGCGTGGTCGGGCAGCATGGCCTGGGCGCCGCGACCGGGGGACGCGCCTCGGGCGGTGTGGTTGCTCGGCGACATTGTGGTGTCGGGGGCACGGCTCGGCTGGGGCGGCGTTCGGCTCGGGGGGCGTGGTGCTGGTCGCTGGGATCGCTCGGCGGTGGTCTGGTCTTCGGGGCGCGCTTGTCTGGCGAGGGCTTGGCGTGGTGTTGGGCGAGCGGGGCGGGCGGCTACTCGGGCCGCGATGGCACCGCGCCAGCGGGACGTGATCGGGGCGGGTGGTCGGATCGTGGGCGGGTCACGGCTCGTCTGGTCGGGGCCTTGCTGTACGGCCTTGGGTGTGACGTTGGGGCTTTTTGGGAGGGGTGGTGCTGCGGGGGTGTGGGGGCGGTAGGTGGGGTCGGGGCTTACGGGATTTATGGGACTTGCGGGAGGAGTGGGAACTGATGGGAGGGGTTAGTGGGATGGATGGGGAGAGGGTGGCTCGGGTTTGGTTGAGTGGGGTGGGGGAGCCGGGGGATGTGGGGGTTTGGCGGTTGGTGGAGAAGGTGGGGGCGGTGGAGGCTATGGCGGCGGTGCAGCGCGGGAGGGTGCCTCGGGAGGTGGGGGTGACGGAGAAGAGGTTGGCTGGGCTGCGGATGCGGGCCGGGGCGTTTGACCTGGAGGGGGCGCTGTTCATCTGTGCGCAGTTCGGGGGGCGGGTGCTGGTGCCCGGGGACGCGGAGTGGCCTACGACGCTGGGGCATCTTGGGGAGGCGGCGCCGCTGCTGCTGTGGGTGCGGGGGCGGGCGGACCTGCGGGCGGTGTGCCTGCGGTCGGTGGCGATCGTGGGGGCTCGGGCGGCCACGCCCTATGGGACGCGGGTCGCGGCGGACCTTGGCGCGGAGTTGGCGGACCGGGGGTGGACGGTGGTCAGCGGGGGCGCGCTCGGCGTCGACGGGGCCGCGCACCGGGGTGCCCTCGCCGCGGACGGGACGACGGTCGCGGTGCTGGCCAGCGGCGTTGACGTCGCCTATCCGCCGCGGCACGAGGCGATGTTCGACGAGATCGCCGCGACCGGGCTGCTGGTGAGCGAGTGGCCGCCGACGGCGCACCCGACGCGGCCGCGGTTCCTCGTGCGGAACCGGGTGATCGCCGCGCTGACGAAAGGCACCGTCGTTGTTGAGGCAGACCTGCGCAGCGGCGCCCTCAACACCGCGCGGCACGCCCGTGACCTCGGCCGCCATCTGATGGCGGTGCCGGGGCCCGTCACGTCGCTGATGTCGCGCGGCTGCCACGACCTGCTGCGCGCCGCCCCGCCGCACACCCGCCTCGTCACCTGCGCGGAGGACGTCATCGAGGAGGTCGGCGCGATCGGTGAGGGACTGGACCGGCCCGACGGCAGGCCGGTCCTCCCGCGCGACCACCTGGACCCCGACTCCCGCGCCGTCCTGGAGGCCGTCCCCGCCACGCCGCGCGGCGCCCCCGCCGAAGCCATCGCCGCCGCAGCCTCCGTCGACCTCCCCACCACCCGAAGCCGCCTCGCCCTCCTGGCCGCCACCGGCTTCGTCGACCGAACCCGAACCGGCTGGCGCCTCCGCACCCCCCACACCCCACCCACCCCCGACCCCTAACCCCACCACCCACCCCCTGACCCCACCCACCAACCAGCGCCCGCCCCGGGCCTACCGGCCTGCGCCCGCCCTGGGCCCACCGGCCTGTGCCCGCGCTGGGCTTACTGGCCTGTGCCCGCGCTGGGCTTACTGGCCTGTGCCTGCGCTGGGTCTACCGGCCTGTGCCCGCGGCGGGCTTGCTGGCCTGTGCCTGCGCTGGGTCTACCGGTCAGTGCCCGCGCTGGGTTTGCCGGTCAGTGGGGTTCTTGGGCGGGTGGGGGTGGGGTTGGGGTGGGGAGGAGGATGACGGGGGGTGGGGTGGGGAGGAGGCGGGGGTCCAGGTAGGTGGGGGTGGGGGGCTGGTTGAGGAGGAGGCCCCAGTGGAGGCAGGGGGTGGGTGGGCAGTGGGTGGGGGCGGGGGAGAGGAGGGCGATGGGGTGGTTGGCGGGGACGGTGGTGCCTTTTGGGAGGAGGGGGGTGACGGGTTCGTAGGTGGTTCGGTAGGGGCCGTGGGTGAGGGTGAGGACGCCTCGGGTGGCTACCGGGCTGGCGTGGGTGATGGTGCCTGGGGCGGGAGAGAGGATTACGGAGCCTGCGGGGGCTTGGAGGTCGATGCCTCGGTGGCCCGGGAGCCAGTCGACATCGGGTGGGGCGAAGGGGCGGGCGATCTTGAACGGGGGATCGAGCGGCCAGCGGGCTGGCGAAGGGAGAGGAGGGAAGCCGGGGGCGGCTTCGGCCCTTGAGGTGGAGGTGAGTGCGGCTTGCGGAGGGGTGGGGAGGGCTTGGGTGAGATGGGCGATTGCTGAGTGGGGAGTGGGCTTGGGAGGGAAGGGGGTGGTGGCTTGGAGGGAGAGGAGGATGAGGATGAGGTGGGTTGTGGTCATGGGGTTACTCTGCGGGACGGGTTGGGGGTCGCGGGGGGCCGAACGGGGTTCTGTGGATAACTCCGGAAAGGGCTTCGATTCGGTGTCGGGGGGTGCGTTCCCCTAAACTGGGGGAACGGGCGGGTGAACTGTGTCTGTGGCACGGGGAAGTCGGCCGAATTCTCAGCGTCCGTCAGCCGCTTCGGCGGGGCGCGTCTCCCAGGTCCACGGCTCGGCGAGTGCCGGGCGGTGGCGGGACGCGTCCGGGCGTGACAGGCAAACCGAAACGTAGAAGGAGTACGGGTATGGCTCCCGTCGTCACCATGCGCCAGCTTCTGGAGAGCGGCGTTCACTTCGGCCACCAGACACGCCGGTGGAACCCGAAGATGAAGCGCTTCATCCTCACCGAGCGCAACGGCATCTACATCATCGACCTCCAGCAGTCGCTGGCCCACATCGACCGCGCCTACGAGTTCATCAAGGCGACCGTGGCCCACGGCGGCACCATCCTGTTCGTCGGCACCAAGAAGCAGGCCCAGGAGGCCATCGCCGAGCAGGCCACCCGGGTCGGGATGCCGTACGTCAACCAGCGCTGGCTGGGCGGCATGCTCACCAACTTCTCCACCGTGCACAAGCGCCTCCAGCGCCTCAAGGAGCTCGAGCTCCTCGACTTCGACGACGTCGCCGGCTCCGGCATGACGAAGAAGGAGCTGCTGGGCCTCCGCCGGGAGAAGGACAAGCTGGAGAAGACGCTCGGCGGTATCCGCGACATGGCGAAGGTCCCCTCCGCCGTGTGGATCGTGGACACCAAGAAGGAGCACATCGCGATCAACGAGGCCAAGAAGCTCGGCATCCCGGTCGTCGCGATCCTCGACACCAACTGCGACCCGGACGAGGTCGACTACCCGATCCCGGGCAACGACGACGCGATCCGCGCCGTCAGCATCCTGACCCGTGTCGTCGCCGACGCCGCCGCCGACGGTCTGCTCGCCCGCTCCGGCGGGGGTTCGGACAAGGCCGTCGAGGTCGCCGAGCCGCTCGCCGAGTGGGAGCGCGAGCTGCTCGAGGGCAAGAAGGACGACGAGTCGGCCGCCGCCGCTCCGGCCGCCGAGGCCGCGCCCGAGGAGGCCGCCCCCGAGGCTCCCGCCGCTGAGGCCGCCGAGGTCGCCGAGGTCGCGGAGCCCGAGGCTCCGGCCGCCGAGTAAGTCCTCCTCCCCGACGACGACAGAGAGAGTCATCACCATGGCGAACTTCACCGCCGCCGACGTCAAGCGGCTCCGTGAGCTCACCGGCTCCGGCATGATGGACTGTAAGAACGCGCTGACCGAGTCCGAGGGCGACTTCGAGAGGGCGGTCGAGATCCTGCGTCTCAAGGGCGCCAAGGACGTGGGCAAGCGCGCCGAGCGCACCGCCGGCAACGGCCTGGTGGCCGAGTACTTCCAGGGCTCCGGTGACGGCACCCTGCTGGAGCTCAACTGCGAGACGGACTTCGTGGCCAAGCTGGAGTCCTTTGTGGCTCTCGCCGACAAGATCACGAAGTTCGCGGCCGAGTCGGGCGCCGCTGACGTCCCGGCCCTGCTGGGCGCCGAGATCGAGCCGGGCAAGACCGTCCAGGCCCTGATCGAGGAGAACTCCGCGACGATCGGTGAGAAGCTGGAGCTGCGCCGCTTCGCGCACTTCACCGGCCCGTACGTGGCCAGCTACCTGCACAAGTCGGACCCGCAGCTCCCGCCGACCACCGGCGTGCTGGTCCAGCTCTCGGCCGAGAACGCGGACCTGGCCAAGGACGTCGCGCAGCAGATCGCCGCGATGGCGCCGAAGTACCTCTCCTTCGACGAGATCCCGGCCGACGTGATCGAGAAGGAGCGGGCCCTGGCCGAGACCAAGACCCGCGAGGAGGGCAAGCCCGAGGCCGCGATCGCCAAGATCGTCGAGGGCCGCGTCAACTCCTACCTGAGCGACTTCGTCCTGCTCAAGCAGGCGTTCGTGAAGGACAACAAGAAGACCATCGCCAAGCTCCTCGACGAGGCCGGCGTCAAGGTCGAGCGGTTCGTGCGGTTCAAGGTCGGCCAGGCGTAAGCCACCGACGGTACCGCCCCCGTCACGGTCCGCGCCGCCCCGCCGGTGGACGCGGACCGTTGATGGGAGAAACTGAAGACAGTACGTGAGCAATACCGAGGAGGCCGTCGCCGTGCCCGAGAATCCAGAGACCGACGCAGCGACGGCCTCCCCGCTTGTTCCGCGGCGCCCACGCAGGGTGCTGCTGAAGCTCTCCGGCGAGGCGTTCGCCGGGGGTCAGCCGCTCGGCATCGACCCGACGGTCGTGCAGACCATCGCCCACTCGATCAAGACGTCCGTCGACGAGGGCGTCGAGGTGGCGGTGGTCTGCGGCGGCGGCAACATGTTCCGCGGCGCCGAGCTGTCGGCGCGCGGGATGGACCGCGCCCGCGGCGACTACATGGGCATGCTCTCCACGGTGGTCAACTGTCTGGCGCTGCAGGACTTCCTGGAGCGGCTCGGTGTGGACACCCGGGTCCAGACGGCGATCACCATGGCCCAGGTCGCCGAGGCGTACATCCCCCGCCGGGCCGTCCGCCACCTGGAGAAGGGCCGTGTGGTCATCTTCGGCGCCGGGCTCGGCCAGCCCTTCTTCTCCACCGACACCTGCGCGGCCCAGCGCGCGCTGGAGATCGGCGCGGACGCCGTCCTCAAGGGCACCCAGGTGGACGGAGTCTATGACGCCGACCCCAGGAAGAACCCGGACGCGGTCCGCTTCGACAGCCTCGATTACGGCGAGGTGCTCCAGCGCGGCCTGAAGGTGATGGACGCGACGGCGATCAGCCTGTGCATGGACAATGGCCTTCCGATCGTGGTCTTCGACCTGATGGGCAAGGGCAACATCGTGCGGGCCGTCCGAGGAGAGAAGATCGGCACCCTCGTCAGCCCGGCACAGAACTAAGACGGGAGCCACAGCAGTGATCGACGAGATCCTCTTCGAAGCCGAGGAGAAGATGGACAAGGCGGTGTCGGTCGCCAAGGACGACTTCGCCGGGATCCGGACGGGCCGGGTCACCCCCGCGATGTTCAACAAGATCATGGTGGAGTACTACGGCGCCCTCACCCCGGTGAACCAGCTCGCCTCCTTCCACCTCCCCGAGCCGCGCATGGTCGTCATCCAGCCGTTCGACAAGGGTTCGATGGCGGCGATCGAGAAGGCGATCCGCAACAGCGACCTGGGGGTGAACCCGGGCAACGACGGGTCGATCATCCGGGTGATCTTCCCTGAGCTGTCCGAGGAGCGCCGCAGGGAGTTCATCAAGATCGCCGGGAGCAAGGCCGAGGACGCGCGGATCTCGATCCGCAACATCCGCCGGAAGGCGAACGAGACCCTCAACAAGCTCGTCAAGGACGGCGAGGCGGGCGAGGACGAGGTTCGGCGTGCCGAGAAGGAGCTCGACGAGTCCACGAAGCGTTATGTGGCCTCGATCGACGCGATGCTTGAGCACAAGAAGGCAGAACTCCTCGAAGTCTGATGACACGGACCGTGGAGCCCACAACAAAGCGCAATCCGGGACGTAACGTACCGGTCGCCGTGGGGGTCGGGGCCGGGCTCGGTGCCCTGGTCCTGGCCTCCCTGTACACGGCGCGCGAATCGTTTCTTGTGGTCCTGCTGGTGTTCGGCGGGATCGCGCTGCGCGAGCTGACCGGCGCGTTCCGGTCCAGGGACATCAACGTCCCGCTGTTCCCGGTGGCGTTGGGCGGCGCGGCGATGCTGCCCGCCGCCTACTACCGGGGTCCCGGCGGGATGGTGGTGACGCTCGCTCTGACCGTCCTGGTCACGCTGATCTGGCGGATGAAGGACGGCGCCGACGGGTATGTGCGGGACACCACGGCGGCGGTGTTCACGATGGTGTACCTGCCGTTCCTCGTGGGCTTCGCCCTGCTCATGCTGGCCCATCCCGACGGGCCGGACCGCATCACGGTGTTCATCGCGGTGACGGTGGCCAGTGACATCGGCGGCTTTTTCGTCGGCGCCTATCTGGGCAAGCACAAGATCGCCCCGCTGATCAGCCCGAAGAAGACGTGGGAGGGTTTTGCGGGTTCGGCGTTCACCTGCATGCTGGTCGGCGCGCTGCTGTTGATGTGGCGGTTGGACGGCCACTGGTGGCAGGGCGTCATCCTTGGCGCCTGTGTGGTGCTCACCGCGACGCTCGGCGATCTTGTGGAGTCGATGATCAAGCGGGATCTGGGCATCAAGGACCTCGGCACGCTGCTGCCGGGCCACGGCGGTGTGATGGACCGGCTGGACTCGCTGCTGGTGACGGTTCCGGTGGCCTGGATCCTGTTCGAGTCGTTCGAGTGGCTGGGATGAGCGACACTGGGGGAATGTCCGCACAGGTAGCGCCCTCCCCGAAGGAAGATCCCGAAGCCGCGAACCTCGATCCCGAGGCGCAGCGGCAGGCGGTCGCGCCGCGCCGTCCCGGTCAGCTGATCTTCGCCGGGCCGCGCCGTGCCAAGCCGCCCCGCCATCTGGCGGACCTGACGGTGGCGGAGCGGCGTGAGGCCGTCGCGGCGCTGGGGGAGAAGCCGTTCCGGGCGGATCAGTTGTCCCGGCACTACTTCGACCGTCTCGTGTCGGACCCTTCGGAGATGCCGGACCTGTCGCAGAAGCTGCGGGACAAGCTCGTCCCCGAACTCCTTCCGCACCTCCTGACGCCCGTGCGCGATCTCGCCTGTGACGGCGGGAACACCCACAAGACGGTCTGGCGCGCCTTCGACGGCGTGCTGTTCGAGTCGGTCCTCATGCGCTACCCGGACCGGGTCACCATGTGCGTCTCCTCCCAGGCCGGATGCGGGATGAACTGCCCGTTCTGCGCCACCGGGCAGGCAGGGCTCACCCGCAACCTGTCGACCGCCGAGATCGTCGAGCAGGTCGCGGCGGGCCAGCGCGCGCTGAACCGCGGCGAGGTCGCGGGCGGCCCCGGACGGGTCAGCAACATCGTCTTCATGGGCATGGGCGAGCCCCTGGCCAACTACAAGGCGGTGCTCGGCGCCGTGCACCGGATCACCGAGCCGTCCCCGGCGGGCCTGGGCATCTCCCAGCGCGGCGTGACGGTCTCCACGGTCGGCCTGGTGCCCGCGATCCACAAACTCACCGAGGAGGGCCTCTCGGTGCGTCTGGCGGTCTCCCTGCACGCCCCCGACGACGAACTGCGCGACACCCTCGTGCCGATCAACACCCGGTGGAAGGTCCGTGAGGTCCTGGACGCCGCCTGGAGCTATGCCCGCAGATCCGGACGAAGGGTGTCGATCGAGTACGCCCTCATCAAGGACATCAACGACCACGCCTGGCGCGCGGATCTCCTCGGGAAGCTCTTGAAAGGCAAGCTCGTACACGTCAATCTGATCCCGTTGAATCCGACACCGGGGTCGAAGTGGACGGCGTCGCGGCCGGCGGACGAGCGCGAGTTCGTCCGGCGGCTGCAGGCGCACGGCGTGGCCGTGACCGTCCGCGACACCCGGGGCCGGGAGATCGACGGCGCCTGCGGCCAGCTCGCCGCGGCGACCCAGAGCTGACGCATCCAAGGAGTGTCCCGGTGGCCCGCTTCCCCCGCGCGCTGCGCGGCTACTTCGCCAGCGAGGTGGACGCGCTGATCGTCAGGATCGAGGGCACCCTCGGCGTCCATGACGAGCCGGCGCCGCCGATCACGTCGGCCGAGCTGCGGGAGACGAGGCTCGGCGTCGTGCTGCACGGGTACGACCGGCGCGCGGTGGACGCGGCGCTGCTGGAGTACGTCAGGCAGTTGGAGCACCGGGAGCGCGGCGAGGCCGACCCCTACGTGGAGACTGTCTCGGGGCAGCTCCCCTGGCTGATCCGCTGGGTGGAGGACGCCCAGTTCCCGATCACCAGGGTGCGGGCCGCCTATGACGAGCGCGAGGTGGACGCCTTCCTTGACCGTGTCCTCGCGGGCCTGAGAGGCGAGGGGCCCGCCGTCTCCGGGCAGGCCGTGCGGGAGGCCGTCTTCGGCGGTGTGTTCTTCCAGCCCGGCTACGCCGAGCCTGATGTGGACCGCTTCCTCGACGAGCTCGCCGCCGCCCTGGACCACCTCCAGCCCGCCCGTGCCACCCCGACCCCCTGGTCTCCGCCGCCCGCCTCGCCTCCGCCCCCGGCCCCTGAGGCGCCCGTCGCGGAGCCCCCGGCCGTCGTGGCGAAGGCAGAGCCCGCCGCGCCGCCCGAGCGGCCGGACGTCCCGGCCCCGGCCGTCTCCCTGGAGAAGCCCAGGACGGCGTCGGAGGAGTCCCAGGAGAGGGCGAGCGGCGCCCTCACCACCGCGTTGGAGTCCGAGGCGCGCGACGTCCCCTCGCCGCGTGGCGGTGTCTAGGCTGGGGGCATGGTGGAGTGCGTGTTCTGCGGGATCGTGGCGGGGGATGTGGCCGCGCGGGTGGTGGCGGACGGCGACGAGGGTGTGGCGTTCCTCGACGCGCGGCCGGTGTTCAAGGGGCACGTGCTGGTGGTGCCCAGGGGGCACGTGGAGACGTTGACGGACCTGCCCGTGGACGAGGTGGGCGGGTTCTTCCGGTTCGTCCAGCGGGTGGCGGGGGGCGTTGAGCGGGGTCTTGCGGCGGGCGGGACGTTTGTGGCGATGAACAACCGGATCAGCCAGAGCGTGCCGCACCTGCACGTGCACGTGGTGCCGCGCAACCGGAAGGACGGGCTGCGCGGCTTCTTCTGGCCACGGCACAAGTACGCCTCGGACGCGGAGGCGGCCGAGTACGCGGAACGGATCAGGAAGGCCCTGGCGGACGGCTGAGGGCGCGTTAGCGGGTGCCCCAGGAGTACGTCTGCTTGCGCAGCTTCAGGTAGACGAACGTCTCGGTGCTCAGCACGGACGGCACCGCGCGGACCCGGCCGAGGATCTCCAGGAGCTGTTCGTCGGTCTCCGCGACGAGTTCGATCATGAGGTCGAAGGATCCGGCGGTGATCACCACGTAGTCGATCTCGGGCATCGCGGCGAGGTCGTCGGCGACCCGGTTGAGGTCGCCCTCGCACTTGACGCCGATCATCACCTGCCGGTTGAAGCCGAGCATCAGGGGGTCGGTGACGCCGACGATCTGCATGACGCCCGTGTCGAGCAGCCGTTGGACGCGCTGCCGTACGGCGGCCTCGGACAGCCCGACGGCTTTTCCGATGGCCGCGTAGGAGCGCCTGCCGTCCTGTTGGAGCTGTTCGATGATCTGCTTGGAGATCGCGTCGAGCTGGACGCGGCCTGGGCGTGGGGGCTCGCTCATGTGGTCCATCCTCCCCGTTCGCCAAGGTGACGCACGCCGCATAGCCTCTGGGCACACCGCCGCAAGGGTGCGGCGGGACGGCGTGAACCATACATCCAACCCGGTTCGACAAGCGATTCCGTTGGGAAACCCGATTGTAACAACGGAATCCCTTGTAGCCGGGGTTATGCTCTGCGAAAGTCAAGCGACACGGGACACCTGGTGGAGGTCGAAGATGACCGGCAAGGCGCAACTGCGCAACTTTGTGAACGGGGAGTACGTGGAGCCGGCGGACGGCGCCTACTCCGACGTCGTCGACCCGAGCACGGGTGAGGTGTACGCGCAGGCTCCCGTCTCGGGCACGGCCGATCTGGACGCGGCGTACGCGGCGGCGGCCAAGGCGTTCGAGGGCTGGCGGGACGCCACGCCCAAGGAGCGGAGCCTTGCCCTGCTGAAGATCGCGGACGCGGTCGAGGCGCGCGGCGAGGAGATCGCCAGGGCCGAGGTGAGGAACACCGGCAAGCCGTACCAGCTCACCGTGGACGAGGAAATCGGCCCCATGGTGGACAACATCCGGTTCTTCGCGGGCGCCGCCCGGGTGCTGGAGGGCCGCTCGTCCGGCGAGTACCTGGCCGACCACACCTCGTCGATCCGGCGCGAGCCGATCGGTGTCGTCGGGCAGGTCGCGCCGTGGAACTACCCGATGATGATGGCGGTGTGGAAGTTCGCCCCGGCGATCGCGGCGGGCAACGCGGTCGTGCTGAAGCCGTCCGACACCACGCCGGTCTCGACGCTGCTGCTGGCGGAGATCGCAGCCGAGTTCCTGCCTCCGGGCGTGCTCAACGTCGTCACGGGCGACCGTGAGACGGGCAAGGCGCTTGTGGAGCACCCGACGCCGCAGATGGTCTCGATCACCGGTTCGGTGCGCGCGGGCAAGGAGGTGGCCGCGTCGGCCGCCCGCGACCTCAAGCGGGTCCACCTGGAGCTGGGCGGCAAGGCCCCGGTCGTCGTGTTCGACGACGCCGACATCGCCGCGGCCGCCGAGGGCATCGCCGGGTCCGGCCTGTTCAACGCGGGCCAGGACTGCACGGCCGCGACCCGCATCCTCGTCTCCGAGCGCATCGCCACCGACTTCACCGCCGCGCTGGCGGAGGCCGCCGCCGGCCTGAAGACGGCGGGCCCGGACGACCCGGACGCCTACTTCGGCCCGGTCAACAACGCGAACCAGCTCGCGCGCGTCAAGGGCTTCCTGGACCGGGTGCCGGGCCACGCGACGGTCGAGACGGGCGGCGCCCAGGTCGGCGACCGGGGCTACTTCTTCGCCCCGACGGTCATCTCCGGCCTGCGCCAGGACGACGAGCACGTCCAGGAGGAGATCTTCGGCCCGGTGATGACGGTCCAGTCGTTCTCGGACGAGGACGAGGCGGTCCGGTGGGCGAACGGCGTCCAGTACGGCCTGTCGTCGAGCGTCTGGACGAACGACCACGGCCGGGCGATGCGGATGACCCGCCGCCTGGACTTCGGCGTGGTCTGGGTGAACACGCACATCCCGTTCGTCTCGGAGATGCCGCACGGCGGCTTCAAGCACTCCGGCTACGGCAAGGACCTCTCGATGTACGGATTTGAGGACTACACCCGGATCAAGCACGTCATGCACTACATCGGCCGGTAACAAAAGTCGGATATAAACCGTTCCGTCCGCGTCGCTCCCGGTGGCGCGGACGGGCCGGGACCCCCAGGCTCCCCCCACGACTCCAGCCCCCGCACGACCCCCGCACACCGGAGGCGGCCCCCCGCCTCCCGCGCACGACCCCCCGAAGGACAAAAATGACGGAGAACCAGGTCGTTCTTCCCGCCATCGAGCTGGTGAGCCTCGTCAAGGAGTTCACCGCGCACGGCGAGACCGTCCAGGCGGTCAAGGGCGTGGACCTGCGCATCGGGGAAGGCGAGTTCTTCTCCCTGCTCGGCCCCTCCGGCTGCGGCAAGACGACGACGATGCGGATGATCGCCGGGTTCGACGAGCCCACCTCGGGCGAGGTCCACCTGCACGGCGAGAACGTGACGGGCGTGCCGCCGAACAGGCGCGACGTGAACATGGTGTTCCAGTCCTACGCGCTGTTCCCGCACATGAGCGTCGCCGAGAACGTCGCGTTCGGCCTGCGCCGCAAGGGCGTCGCCAAGGACGAGGTGACCCGCCGCGTCGGTGAGATCCTGGAGATCGTCGGGCTGGGCGGGCGTGAGAAACGCCGTCCCGGCGAGCTGTCCGGCGGCCAGCAGCAGCGGGTGGCGCTCGCGCGCGCGCTGGTGAACAACCCGCGCGCGCTCCTCCTGGACGAGCCTTTGGCCGCCCTCGACCTCAAGCTCCGGCAGACGATGCAGGTCGAGCTGAAACGCATCCAGCGCGAGGTCGGCATCACGTTCGTGTTCGTCACGCACGACCAGGGCGAGGCCCTCACCATGTCGGACCGGATCGCGGTCATGAACGACGGGCGGGTCGAGCAGCTCGGGTCGCCGCGCGAGATCTACGAGCACCCGGCGTCCAAGTTCGTCGCCGGGTTCATCGGGACGTCGAACCTGCTGTCGGGCACGGTCACCGAGCTGCGCGACGGCGCCGCCGTCATCGGGCTGGGCGGCGACGAGCGGATCGTGGTGCCGGCCCGGACGACGAAGGTCGGCTCCGAGCTGGAGCTGACGGTCCGCCCGGAGAAGATCGACATGCGGACCGAGGAGCCGGACGGCGGCCGCAGCAGGGTGCGCGGCACCGTCACCGAGGTGATCTACCTCGGGACCAGCACCAACTACAACGTCCGCACCTCAACCGGGGCTGAAGTAGTCGTATTCACCCAGAACGCCTCAAACGCCAACGACATCGCCGTACGGGGGGACAGCGTCTGGCTGTCGTGGGAACCGCGGCACTCCTACGCGATCGGAGCCTGAACCACATGAACGAGATCAATCCCCTCCTGCGCCGCGGCCTCACCCAGCGCCGGGACTTCCTGAAGCTGATGGGCCTGGGCGTCGTCGGCATGGCCGCCGCCGCGTGCGGGGTCGAGGGCCAGGGCGGCAAGCAGAACGTCACCCAGTCCGAGGTCGAGAAGTACTGGGCGGGCAAGGCGAAGAACGGCAGGCTGAACTGGGCCAACTGGGTCGGCTACATGGAGGACGACCGGGCGACCCTCAAGGGCTTCACCGCCAAGACCGGCATCGAGGTGACCTACAAGGAGGTCATCAACGAGAACGCCGAGTGGTTCGGGAAGATCGACGCCCCGCTGCGCGCAGGGCAGTCCATCGGCTTCGACATGATGGTGATGACCAACGGCCTCCAGTTGGAGCAGGCGCGCCAGCTCGGCTACCTCGTGCCGCTCGACCACTCCAAGCTGCCGAACTTCGCGGCGAACGTGGACCCGGCGCTGAAGGACCCGTCCTACGACCCGGGCAACACCTTCACCGTTCCCTACACCTCGGGCATCACGGGCATCGCGTACAACACCAAGTACGTGAAGGAGCCCATCACCAAGTGGGCCGATCTGCTGAACCCGAAGTACAAGGGCAAGATCGGCATGATGGGCGACTCGCAGGAGCTCGGCAACGTCGGCCTGTTCCTCATCGGCGTGGACCCGGAGAAGTCCACCCCCGACGACTGGAGGAAGGCCGCCGACAAGCTCCGCGAGCAGCGTCCGCTCGTGCGCAAGTACTACACGCAGGACTACATCGAGGCCGTCACCAAGGGCGACGTGTGGATCACCATGGCGTGGTCCGGCGACGTGTTCAGCCTGGCCGGCCCCGAGGTCAGGTTCGCGATCCCCGAAGAGGGCGGCACCCTCTGGACGGACAACCTGTGCATCCCGTCCACCGCCGAGAACCCGGTGGACGCGCTGGAGCTGATGAACTACCTGTACGACCCGCGCGTCAACGCGACGCTGACGGAGTTCATCAACTACATCACGCCCGTCCCGTCCGCGAAGGGCTTCATCGTCGAGGACGCGGCAGCCGCCAAGGGTGAGGACAAGGAGCTGCTGGAGTCGCTGGTCACCAGCCCGCTGGTGTTCCCGACCGCCGCGGACATGGCGAAGCTGCGCAGGTACCGGACCCTCACGCAGGAGGAGAAGGAGATCTACCAGAGCGTCTTCACCCCGGTTCCGCAGGGCTCGTAGCGTGCGCCGCCGCCTGACCCCCTACCTCCTGATCCTGCCCGGAGGTCTCTGGCTCACCGCGTTCTTCGCGGTGCCGCTGATCATGATGCTGTCCTTCTCCCTGATGGAGGGCAACCTGATCGACGGCTTCGCGTTCACGTTCCACTGGCAGAACTACACCGAGGGCCTCTCGACGTACGGCGACAAGTTCGTCCGGTCCCTCTGGTACGGGCTGCTGGCGACGGTCGCGTGCATCCTGATCGCCTACCCGGCCGCGTACTGGATCGCCTTCAAGGCGGGTCGTAACAAGTCCACGTACCTGTTCCTGCTGCTCCTGCCGTTCTTCGTGTCGTTCATCCTGCGCACGGTCTCCTGGAAGTTCGTGCTGGCCGACGACGGCATCTTCCTCGGGACGTTCAAGGACTGGGGCCTGCTCAACGAGGACTTCCACGTCCTCGGCACCACCTTCGCGGTGGTCGCGGGCCTCGCCTACAACTTCCTGCCGTTCATGGTGCTGCCGATCTACGTCGCGTTGGAACGTGTCGACGCGCGGCTCCTGGAGGCGGCCCGCGACCTGTACGCCTCGCGCGTCCAGACGTTCCTGCGGGTGGTGCTCCCGCTGTCGCTGCCCGGCGTGTTCGCGGGCGTCGTCATGACGTTCATCCCCGCGTCGGCCGACTACGTCAACGCCGACGTGCTGGGCGGCAGCGGCAACGTGATGATCGGCAACGTCATCTACCTGGAGTACTTCAACAACAGCAACTACCCGACGGCCTCCGCCCTGTCGTTCACGCTGATGGGCGCGCTGCTCGTCGGCATCTTCCTGTACGCGCGGCTGCTGGGCACGAAGGACGTCCTGGAGGCGGCGGGCCGATGAAACTCCTCAAGGGGCGCCTCCTCCACGCCTACACGCTGCTGCTCGTCGCGTGGCTCGTGCTGCCGATCGCGGTGATGATCGCGTTCGGCTTCAACGACACGTCCTCCAAGCAGAACTTCGTCTGGGAGGGCTTCACCTTCGAGTGGTACGCCCGCCTGTTCGAGAAGGAGGACCTGACCAGGGCGCTGGTCAACTCACTCCTGATCGCCCTGCTCAGCACGGTGGTCACCACGGTCATCGGGACCATGGTCGGGCTCGCGCTCGGCAGGTTCCGGTTCCGCGGCCAGGGCACGTCCAACTTTGTGCTCTTCGCCGCGATCTCGACGCCCGAACTCGTCATGGGCTCCTCGCTCCTGGCGATGTTCGTGCAGCTCAACACCCCGCGCGGGTTCGTCACGATCCTGCTGGCGCACGTGATGTTCTCCATCGCGTTCGTCGCGGTGACGGTGCGCGCGCGGGTCGTCGGCCTCGACCCCTCCCTGGAGGAGGCCGCGGCCGACCTCGGGGCCTCCGGCTGGACGACGTTCCGGCTGGTCACCCTGCCGATGATCATGCCGGGCGTGATGGCCGGGGCGATGCTCGCC
Source organism: Actinocorallia sp. API 0066 (assembly GCF_020991275.1). Lineage (GTDB taxonomy): Bacteria > Actinomycetota > Actinomycetes > Streptosporangiales > Streptosporangiaceae > Actinocorallia. Next base: position 930,924 of record NZ_JAJLQY010000001.1, read on the forward strand.
TTCGCCCTGTCCGTCGACGACTTCGTGATCACCAATTTCACCAGCGGGTCCACCGTGACGTTCCCGCTGTGGGTGTGGAGTTCCACAAGAACGGGGACGCCACCCCAGGTCAACGTGATGGGCACGTTGATCTTCGCGGTCGGTGTGCTGGTCGCGCTCTACAACCTCTGGTCGGCGCGCCGCCGCAGAACCACCTGAGACGTGACCCTAGTCGCGGCCGGGGAAGCCCCGTCTGAAAGCGGACGGGCCCCGGCCGACGGCCCAGGGGGCACAGGAGAAGGGACATGTGAATGCGTTGAAGGCTCTGGCGCAGGCCGAGCCGACTCCGTACTGGCTTGAAGACCCGGCTCGACCCGAGCCCCTCCCGTCGCTGGTGGAGACGACCACCTGCGACCTGGCCGTGATCGGCGGCGGTTACACGGGACTGTGGACCGCCCTCATGGCCAAGGAGCGCGATCCGTCCCTGGACGTGGTCGTCGTCGAGGCCGACCGCGTGGGTGGCGCGGCCTCCGGACGCAACGGCGGTTTCTGCGCCGCGTCCCTCACGCACGGCCTGTGGAACGGCATGGCCCGCTGGCCGGGCCAGATCGCCGAGCTGGAACGGCTCGGCAAGGAGAACCTGCAGGAGATCGCCGACACCGTCGCCAGGTACGGCATCGACTGCGACTTCGAGTTCACCGGCGAACTGCACGTCGCCACCGAGCAGTGGCAGCTCGCCGATCTCGCCGAGGAGGCCGAGCACGGCGCCCGCCTCGGCCACGACGTGCGGCTGCTGGACCGCGAGGCCGTCCGCGCCGAAGTCGACTCGCCCACCTACCTCGGCGGCCTCTGGGACCGCGACGGCGCGGCGATGCTGCACCCCGCCAAACTCGCCTGGGGGCTGCGCGAGGCGTGTGTGGCGCTCGGCGTCCGGATCTACGAGCACACGCCCGTCACGGCGCTCCAGGAGGCGCGCGCGGGCCTGTGGCTGCGCACCCCCTACGGCGGGGTGCGGGCGGGCCGGGTGGCGCTCGGCACCGGCGTGTTCCCGCCTCTGCTGAAGCGGCTCAAGCACTACCTGGTGCCCGTCTACGACTACGCCCTGATGACCGAGCCGCTGAGCGACGCCCAGCTCGCCTCGCTCGGCTGGCGCAACCGCCAGGGGCTCGGCGACTCGGCAAACCAGTTCCACTACTACCGGCTGACCGCCGACAACCGCGTCCTGTGGGGCGGGTACGACGCGATCTACCACTTCCGCAACGGGCTGCGGCACGAGCTGGAGTCACGGCCGGAGACGTTCGCGCGGCTGTCGTCCCACTTCTTCCGCACCTACCCGCAGCTGGAGGGCCTCGCCTTCACGCACGCGTGGGGCGGCGTGATCGACACGTGCAGCCGCTTCTGCGCCTTCTACGGGACGGCGATGGGCGGCCGCCTCGCCTACGCGACGGGTTACACGGGCCTCGGGGTCGGCGCGACCCGGTTCGGCGCCAACGTGATCCTCGACCACCTCGGCGTCGGCCTCGCACCGGGCGAGCAGACCCGCAGGATGGGGCTGGACATGGTGCGGAGCAAGCCGCTGCCGTTCCCGCCCGAGCCGTTCCGGTTCGGCGCGATCCAGCTGACCCGCTGGTCGATCGCCAGGGCCGACGCCAACCAGGGCAAACGCAACCTCTGGCTGCGCACCCTGGACAAGTTCGGTCTCGGCTTCGACTCCTAGAGACGGCGACGGCCGGGGACCCTCGGGCGGTCCCCGGCCGTCGGCCTCGCCCGCTCGTCAGGTGGCGAACAGAAGGAACAGCCCGCCGACGGTGTAGAAGACCATGAGCAGAAGCAGCGGAAGCTGCCCGGTGAGCGCGCGGCGGGTCGGAAGCAGCGCGACGGCCCTGTCGTGCGCCGAGAACACCCCGAAGATGTGCCCGGCGACCACCGCGCCCGCCCTGACGACGGCGAGCAGCCAGACGGGCAGCAGTTCGAAGTTCACCGCGAAGTCCCCGACGCCGAGGTAGTCGGCGTTGGTGCCGAACGGGTCCGACCACAGGATGAACGCGCTCTGCGAGCTGTAGAAGAACAGCGAGAAGTAGTGCGCGATCAGGTAGCCCACCGCGATCGGGATGAGCGAGTGGGCGAGTTCACCCGGGCCGCCCGGCCCCGCCGAGTAGGTGCACAGCCAGTACGTCACCGCCACGATGAGCACGAGGGCGAACATGCCGAGGGTGCTCATCAGGGTGGGCGGCAGTGGGCCGTCCTGGACCTGGCCGACCCACCACGGCGAGCGCGTGAACCCGTCGTAGGCGGTGGAGCCGAGCATGACGCACAGCACCGCGACGAGGCCGGGAGCCGGACGCAGCCCCACGAGCCCGTCGAACGGGTTCCGGAAGACCAGATGGCCGTCCTCGTGCCTACCGATCGGCGCCATCCGGCCGATGAACGACGAATAGACCTCGAACGGATCGGCCTTGTCGAAGAACTCCGTGCCGAAGACCGTCGAGCCGACGATCATGACGGCCGCGTAGATCGAGAACCAGGTGAGCAGCGCCCAGCCCTCGACCCGGTCCGGCGCGACCAGCTCCATCCAGGTGAACGCCAGCAGGCCCACGGCGGCGGGCCAGTAGCCGAGCCCGGCCGGATAGCGGGCCAGCGGCTTCCCGCCGCTCAGCAGGGCGATCCCGCGATGCACCGCGCGCAACGGGTTCAGCAGCTTCCACACCGGGCCGAACGCCAGCGACGCGAACACCAGGCCGACCCAGAAGATCACGTAGACCGTCCAGGGCGCCGGGTTGGCGTTGCCCGACGGGCCGAACGCGGCGGCGACGATCGTCGCCAGGGTGCCGAGCACACCGACGAGACGCAGCACCGTGCGGGTGACCCGGGAGTCGGCGAACGCCTGGAGCCACGCCGGGACGGGGCGACCGGCGTCCGCGCGGAACTTCGACCGCTGCCAGGTCAGGCCCAGCGCGGCGAACGACGCGAGCACCGCCAGGGCCGCGCCGATCATCAGCACTTCCAGCGGGATCGGAAGGTCCTGCCGCCCGCCGATGCCGTGGGCGATGACCATCAGGACACCTGGAGGGTGAACAGCAGCAGGTGCGCCCCGTGCGTCTCCACCTCAAAACGGCCGCTCACGTCGGCGGTGAACTCGACGGTGGCGGGCTCGCCGGCCTTCAGCGCGGCGGACTTGTCGTAGCCGTGCACGTGGAGCTCGTCGTCGGCGTCGGCCGTCACGGTGATCCGGACCTTGGTGCCCTTGGCGACCTTCTGGATCGACGGACGGGGCGCGACCTTGCTACCGGTGATCGTCACGGTGAACTCCTCGCCGTCGAAGGCGGGGGTCGCGGGGGTGTCCGTGGGGGCGGCGTCCGGGGTCTGCGGCGCGGTGGCCGTCGCGGCGGGGGTGCTCGCGGCCGTCTCCGGCTCGTCGCCGCCGCCGCAGGCGGACACGGCGAGCAGGGACAGCGCGAGGACGGGCACGAGGACGCGGACGCTGGGCACGTCGGAACTCCGAGGGGTCGGGGGTGTTGACGGCGCCAGTCTAGATAACGGGAGATACCGGTGGGGTAAGGGATGCCGGGAGCGGTTCGGCCGGGACGCGGCCGGGGCTCAGTCCGGGTTGTCGTCGATCGACGGGAAGATCATCGAGGAGATCTCGAAGTACAGTTGCTCCGGGTAGGGCATGTAGGTGACCTGGCGGAACGCCTGGTCGTCGCCCGCGCTCTCCATGATGAACGTGCCGTAGTCGAGGAACTGGCCCTGGATGGGGCGTTCCAGTTTGATGTCCGTCACCTTCTTCAGCGGGATCATGCCGACCCGGCGCTCGATGAGGCCCTGGATGTACATGAGGCGGCGCTCGGTGACGATGAAGAACTCGACATACCAGGTGAGGACGCGCCACATCAGGCGTCCGACGAGGAACAGCCAGGCGAACCAGACGACGAGCGACGCCGCGCCCGCGCCCAGCCAGCGGCTCAGCACCCCGGCGAGGATGAGGCTGCCGAACACCTCCGCGACCGGCCGCCACAGCGCCACCGGGTGGCGGCGTACCGCGATGACCTGCTCCTCGTCGGCCATGAGGTAGTGCCGGATCGTCCTGGACCTTGTCCTGTCGCGCACGACCATCATGTCGTTGAAGCCCACGTGTCAAGGATCGCATACGGGAAAGCCGCTGTAACTCTATATACTCGACCAAGTTAGTGTGTAATATGGGTTCATGGACACCTTGACAGCCGCCGCGAAAGTGGAGGGCATCCCTGCCGACCAGGGACAGCTGCTCGGCGTCGTCCCCATGGAGGGGACCGACACCGCCCTCGTCATAGTCGGACACATCGTGCCATTGAGCAGGGAGGGTGAGGCCCCCGTCACGCCCGTCCTGCCCGAGGACACGCGCATCGTCCACGATGGTCTGACCGTGGACGAGGTGTCTCGTTCAGCCCATGTGGACGGCCGCAAGATACCCCTGACCTACCAGGAGTTCGAACTGCTCGCGCACCTCACGGCCAGTCCCGGCCGGGTCCACTCGCGCGTCCAGCTCCTGCGCGCCGTCTGGGGCTACTCCGAAGCGGGCTCCGTCCGCACCGTCGACGTGCACATCCACCGCCTCCGAGGCAAGCTCGGCCCCTACCGAGACCGCATAGTCACGGTACGCCGCCTCGGCTACATGTACACCCGCCGCTAACCCGCTCCGCTTCCTTCCAGGCCGCGCCCAAGAGCCCCGGCCCAGCTCCACCACGCCCCCAGAACGCGCCCCCGGCCAGACCCCAACCCGATCCGCCGCCGACCGTCCTGGCGCGCCGCCACCCGCGCGCCCGAACCCGTGCGGCGAACGCGCCCACAGTCGGACCCACCGCGCCCGCCCCAGGGCGGCCCGCGCACGACTGTCGCGCGCCCGAACCCGGCCGATCCACCGGACACAACGCGCCAAGAACCACCGGCGCCCTCCGGGCCCGCGAACGCGCCCTGGCCACGAACACCTGTCTGCCCGACCCAGGGACCCCCGCCTCCCGCCACGAGCCGGACTCACGTGACGCCCTCCGCGCGAGCCGCGCCGCTTCGCGCGCCCTGGCGATCGCCCCTTCCGCGCGGTCACCCGTGGCAGCCCACCCGCCGCCGGATCATCCCCAGGATCCGCGCGACCCCGTTGTCGCTGGATCCGAGGTAGTCGTTCACCTCCCCGCCGGGAACATCCGCCCAGTAACGGGCAGGCTCGTCGTCGGGCTGCGACACCCACACCAGCAACTTTCGCCCACCGGGCCCCGTCACGATCACCGAGTCCACCGAGATGGCCCACCCCATCACGACGGTGACACCCGGCGTCCGCGAAAGCTCCCGGAACAACTCATGAACCGCCTGACCCCGCCGAATCGTCGGCTCCGCCGCCGGACCGCGCCTCACCGGCCCGCCCTAGCCCACACGACCAGGGCGACCACGCCCAGCACCCACACCAACACGCCGATGATCCCGCCCACAATGAGGTCCGTCACAGCCTCTCCACCGCCCCCACCGCCCCGCCGGTCACCCCGCAGCACGCCCGCCCGTCCAACAGATGCCACCACGCCGCGTCCACACTGCACAGGTAGCCATCCGCCGTGTGCCGATCCGCCAGCGATTCCGCCTCCAACTGACGCCACAGCCGACGGCACGTGTCCTCCATCAACGTCGGCGAACACCCCGCCCGCACCTGCCGCAGGTCCAGTTCCGCACGCCGGGACGCCATCCACGCCCCACCCGACGCCCGCCACACGTTCCACCCGGGATACCCCTCCCGCAACCCCGCCAACTCAGCGGCCTCCCGCTCCGTCTGCGTATACGTCATGGCGCGTCCTCTCCTGTAGCGAAACAGACACGTCCAGTGGACTCCCTGTGCTCGGCCGCTGGGCAGGGCCACAATGGCGGACAGGGACCCGGACAACCGCGTGTCCGGGTCGGGTCAGCGCGAGAGGCCGAGGGATGGACCAGGACATTCCGGAATGGGCAGGGCGGCTGCGCCGGGCGCGGGAGCAGCGCGGCTGGTCCAAGTACGAGATGGCCCGTCAGCTCCACCGGGCGCGTGGCGAGGAGTACCCGCCGCTGGAATCCCTCGCACGCCAGGTCCGCCGGTGGGAGCGGGGCGAACACCACCCCGACGACGTGTGGAGCCCGGCTTACGCCGCCGCGTTCGGGACAACAGAGGGCGAACTGTTCGGTTCGTTGCCGGGTGGGGGGCCTTCGCCGGGTGTGGTGCTTAGGGAGCTGCTGCCTTCAGTTGATCTGTTGGGGTGGGGTGGGCGGCGGGTTGGGCGTGGGGTTGTGGACGATCTTGTTGGGCGGGTGCATGGGTTGCGGTTGGCCGATGACGTGTTGTCCGGTGGGGATCTTGTCGGGCCCGCTTTTCGGGAGCTGGGATCGGCGGTGCGTGTTCATCGCGAGGGGACGCATTCTGGGCGGACTGGGCGGGCGTTGCTCCGGGTGATCGGGGAGTTCGCCCAGATCGCCGGGTGGGTCGCCAGTGACGCGGGCCAGCATGCCAGGGCCGTTGAGGCGTATTGGCTGGGCATTAGTGCGGCGCGTGAGGCAGGTGACGGCGTGCTGGAGTCGAATCTGCTCGGGTCGTTGGCCTATCAGGAGTCGAACGTCGGCGACGTGGCCGGGGCCGTGCTGCGGGCTCGTGCTGCCCTCGACGTCGCGGGGCCCGGTGCTCCGGCCCGTGTGCGGGCCCTGGCTTGGGACAGGCTTGCGTGGGCGCACACCAAGGCGGGGGAGGCGCAGTCCGCGATGCGGGCGTTGGGGGAGGCGGGCGAGGCGTTGGCGGAGTACACGGTCGGTGAGGATGAACCGGGGTACGTGTACTGGGTGGACGCCGGGGAGCTCCAGGTCATGGAAGCCCGCGTCTACACGGAACTTCGGCGCCCGCTGCGTGCGGTGCCGCTGTTGGCCGAGGTGCTGGCGCGTTACGACGCGACTCACACGCGTGAGCTCGCGCTCTATCTGTCGTGGTTGGCCGTTGCTCTGGCTGACGCCAACGAGGCGGAGGAGGCTGCGGCTACGGCCCGGCGGATGCTCGCGCTCGCCGCCGACCTGTCCAGCGAACGTACCGCTACCCGCGCGCGCGCCGTGCTCACCCGGCTCAAGGACTACCGGTCGGTTCCCGAAGTGGCCGAGTTGCTCAACGACTACCCGCAATCCGCGTGAGCACCTGGGAGTTCGGGGGCGTGGTCGGTCTTTGTGCCCTCAGCTGCGGCCGGGGTGGTCGGCCGCCGTGCTGTCGCAGAACGCGCTGAAATCCGTGTGATGTCGGGGGCCTGATGGGCCGGGCGTTGATCCGGGCCCGAGTCGGGCGATGCGGCGTGGGTGGGGGCGGGTGAGTTGGGTGGGGGTGGTGGGAAGTCAGGGGTTATTGGGAAAGGAGTGGGGCCTTTTTTGGGGTGTTGTTGGGGGAGGGGTGGGGAAGGGTAGGGGGTGTGGGGTGGGGATTTGCGTTTGGGTGGGGTGGGGAATGTTAAGAGTGGGGGTGGGGGTCGCGGTGGGCTGGGGGAGGGGGGATGATCGGGAGTGGGTGGGAGGGTGGGTGTCCGGAGGAATTGGTGGGGGTTATGGGCTTGGGTGGGGTTTTGGGCAGGGTGGGGGTGGTGGTTGTTGTGCCCGTGGTGGTGGTGCTCGGGGTGTTGGGGGTGGTCGGGTGGGGGGTCTTCGGGGAGGTGGGGGAGGCTCGGCGTGGGGTTGTGGTGGGGGAAGGGGTGGGTGGGGTTGGGCGGGAGCTTGTGGCGGCGGTGCAGGTGGAGAGGCGGCTGACCGGGCCGTTTCTGGCGGGCGGGGAGGGGCGGGGTGGGCCTGCGTACGGGCGGTTGACGGCGGTGCGGGCGGTGGTGGACGAGGTTGAGGCGCGGTTTCGGAGTAAGGCGTTGAGTGGGGAGGTGCCAGCTGGGGTCGTGGCGCGGGTGGAGGGGTTGGTGGAGGCGCTTGACGGGCTTGCCACACTGCGGGAACGGGTGGACGCCGGGACGGTGTCGCCCGGTGAGGCGGTGCGGGGGCTCAGTGACGTGGTGCTGGCGGGGCTCGGTGTGGTCAGTGCGCCCGAGGTCGGCGGCGGGGGTGACGGGGCTGTGGTGTTCGCGTGGGCGCGGGAGTTCCTGTTGCGGGAGGACGCCATCGTCGGGACGGCCGTGGCCGGGCGGGGGAGGCTCTCGGCGACGCGGCACCGTGAGTTCACGGGCTGGGCGGCGGCCCGGCACCAGACCGTCACGGTTGCCCTCGCGCGGCTCGGCGGACCGAAGGCGGGCGTCGGCGCGGGCGCTGCGCACACCCAGGTGCCGGGCTCGGCCTCGGACTCGGCGCATGCCCAGGTGCCGGGCTCGGCTTCGGGCTCGGCGCATGCCCAGGTGCCGGGTCTGGCCTCGGACGTGGCGGGTAACCGGGTGCGGGATGTTGTCGCGGATGCGGCGTATGTTCGGGTGCGGGAACTTGAGGAGCTGGTGAAAGAGGCGGGGCCTGGGCGGTTGCCGGAGCGGGTGAGGGTGGGGTGGGGCCCGGCGGTCACTGAGCTGCTCGGTGTCTGGGACGCGCGGATGGGTGCGGCCGAGCGGGCGGCGCGGGTGGAGCGGGAAGCCGAGGTGGCGGCGTTGGCGCGGCGGTTGTGGTGGATCGGCGGGGTTGGGTCGGGGGTGGTTCTTGTTCTGCTGGTCGTGGCCGTGAGGGTGGGGCGTGGCCTTGTTCGTGATGGGGAGGAGGCGCGGAACGTTGTTGTTGAGGCGGGTGAAAGGGAGAAGCGGCTGAAGGAGGGGGTGGGGAGGCTGTTCCTGAACCTGGCCTGGCGGGCGCAGACGCTGCTGCACCGGCAGGAGCAGGCGCTGGACGCGGTGGAGTCGCGCGTCCAGGACGGCGAGGCGCGGGACGAGCTGCGCGGGCTCGGGCGGCTCACCGGAAGGATGCGCCGCTACACCGAGGGGCTCGTGGTGCTCTCCGGCACGGCGCCCGCGCGCGCCTGGAGCCGTCCCGTCCCGGTCGCCGACGTGCTGCGCGAGGCGGTCGCCGCGGTCGAGGACGGCGAGCGGGTCAAGTTGGTGTGCGCGGCCCGGGTGGCGCTGGCCGGGGTCGCGGTCGCCGACGTGGTGCACCTCGTCGCGGAACTCGTGGAGAACGGGACGGCTTACGCGCCCCCGCCTACCGAGGTGCTCGTTACGGGTGAGCAGGTCGCCGAAGGGTTCGCGGTGGAGGTGGTGGACAGGGGAGTGGGCCTGTCGGAGGCGGAGCTCGCCGCGCTGAACCGGCGGCTGCGGGAGGCGCCGGAGCCGGATCTGGCCGCGAGTGACCGGCTCGGGTTGTTCGTCGTCGCCAGGCTCGCCGTCCGGCACGGCATCCGGGTGACGCTGCGGCCCTCGCCGTTCGGCGGGGTCAGCGCGTTCGCGCTCGTCCCGTCCGGGCTCGTGGTGCCCGAGGAGCCCGGTTGGGACGCCGCGGCGCGCGGCTCGGGGGAGGGGTCGGCCTGACCGTCCGGCCGGTCAGGCGAGGCGCCGCACGACGTACTCGGCGAGGGCGGTGAGCGCGGCCGCGGCCGGGCCGCCGAGCTGGTCGATGACGGCGAGGGCGGCGGTGAGCTCGCGTTCGGCGAGCTCCTCGGTGAAGCGGCGCCCGCCCGCCTTCTCGATGAGGTCGGCGGCGCGCAGCGCGCGCGCGTCGTCGTCGGGGCGGGCGGCGAGGAGGTCGGCGAGGCCCTCGGTGTCGGTGCGCAGCGCGGCGACCACCGGCAGGCTCTTTTTGCCCTGCCGCAGGTCGTTGTGCACGGCTTTGCCGGTGACGTCCGGGTCGCCCCAGATGCCGAGGAGGTCGTCGACGGCCTGGAAGGCGAGGCCCAGGTGACGGCCCATCGCGTCCATCCGCTCGGCCCCGGCGGAGTCGCCGCCGCCGAGCAGCCAGCCGAGGGAGGCGGCGCAGCCGAGCAGCGACGCGGTCTTGCCCGTCGCCATCGCCGTGTACTCCTCGACGGTGACGGCATGCGGACCGCTCCAGGCACGGTCCTCGAAGGCGGTGTCGGCGGCCTGCCCGTTGACGAGTTCGACGAGCACCCCGGTGAGCCGCCGGACGGCTTCGGCGTGTCCGGTGCGGGCGAGGGTGTCCAGGGCGAGGGCGAGGAGTCCGTCTCCGGCGAGCACCGCGGCGCCGACGCCGTACGCCTTCCACGCGGTCTGGCGGTGTCGGCGCAGTTCGTCGCCGTCCATGATGTCGTCGTGCACGAGGGAGAACGCGTGCGTGAACTCGACGGCGACGGCGCCGGGCGCGGCGTCCTCGGGGCGGCCTCCGGCGGCGGTGGCGGCGAGTCCGGCGAGCGCGGGTCGGACGCCCTTGCCGCCGTCGCCGTCGCGGGGTGTGCCGTCGGCCTCGCGCCAGCCGAAGGTGAAGCCGGAGATCTGGCGCGGGCCCGGGTGCAGGCGGTTCGCGGTGTCGATCATCGCGGGCCGCATCCAGCGTCTGGTGTCGTCGAGTATCCCGGTGATCCCGGGAGCGAGTGCCTGGGGGGTCATCATGCGGCCCTTTCTCACGACTGCGATGGCGCCGATATTCCAGACTGCCAAAAACGATCATCTGATGAAACCATTCTTGGTTTCATTGTTGTAAGTATCTTTCGATGATCGGTCGATTGCGGAGAGTCATTCCGATAAATGCCTGTAGCGGAGAGTTCATCACTTCTCACGGCCTGTATCGCATTGTGTGAGAGGTCACAGGAACGTGTCCGACTTGTCAGGTTGCGTACGTCTTGATCCTCTCATTGGATCATGAAACACTCCGGACTTGTCGGGTTCATCCTGGTCTGGTCTGTAACCCGGACCGGACCGGCGCGTGTACGGAAAGAGGCGTCCGAACAATGGCCCTGGATACCGCCGTCAGACCGGTCCGCGAAGCGCGAAAGCTACCCGTCTACCGTGACATTCCGAGCTTTCTACGTGACCCTCTGGGTACCTTCGAGGAATTGGGGCGCCAGGCCGACGGGGAGATCGTCAGGCTCGACGCCAAGGTCCTCGGCCCGTACCTGGTCACCGGCCCCGAGCACATCCAGCACATCCTGCGCGCGAACCAGAACAACTACGCGCGCGGCGGCATGTTCTACGCGCCCCTCGACAAGCTGTTCGGCGACGGCATCCTCGGCCAGGACGAGGAGGCCTGGATGCACAGCCGCCGCATCATCCAGCCCATGTTCACCGCCCGTCACATCAAGCAGATCCAGTCCCAGATCGCCGGATTTGTCAACGAGGGACTCGACCCCCTCGAAGAGGCGGCGCGCACCGGAGAACCGGTGGACGCCCTTGATCTCATGGCTTCGATCGTCACCAAGGCGATCGTGGGTGTGATCTTCGGGCAGCGGATCAGCCGCGAACAGGTGGACGATCTCGCCGTCGCGACGAACGCGATCATCCCGTCGATGATCCCGCGCGTCGTCACCCCGTTCCTGCCGCGCTGGGTGCCCCGGCCGAAGGACAAGCAGTTCAACGACGCGATCAAGACCTTCGACCGGCACATGTACGCGGTGGCCGAGGCGACGCCGCAGGAGGGTGACGACGACCTGCTGACGCTGCTGCTGGGCGCGCCCGACCCGCACGGCCTGCCCGCCTCGCCCAAGTGGCTGCGCGACAACTTCTCCGGCGTCTACGGCGCGGCCAGCGAGACGACGGTCTCGGCGATGGTCTGGGCGATGCCGATCCTGTTTCGGCACCCCGAGGTGTACGCGAAGCTGTGCGCGGAGGTGGACGAGGTCATCGGGTCGGACCCGGTGACGCCCGAGCACCTGCCGAAGCTGACCTACGCCAAGCAGGTCATCGACGAGTTGTTGCGCTACATGCCGGTCGGCTGGCTGTTCAGCCGGGTCGCGGTGGACGACGACGTCATCGACGGCGTCCGCATCCCCAAGGGCGCCGACATCCTCATCAGCCCGTACCTGACGCACCGCAGCGCCAAGTTCTGGGACCGCCCCGACGAGTTCGACCCCGAGCGGTTCGCCCCCGGCGCGCCCGTTCCGCACCGGTACGCGTACTTCCCGTTCGGCGGCGGCGGCCACATCTGCATCGGGAACCACCTGTTCGCGGTCGAGGCGCTGCTGCTGCTCGCGGGCCTGATCAGCAGGTTCCGGATCACGAGTGTGACGCCGGAGAACCCGACGCCGGTGGTGGGCGCGACGCTGCGGCCGATGGAACGCGTGATGATGACCGTCCGCCCGGCGCGCTGACCCCCGCCCACGAGCACGAGGACGTGCCGGTGAAAGACCTGCTCGACGCCCGTGGCTGCGGCATCGCCGCCGCCGTCTCCGGCCAGTCCCAGCGGCGGATGCGCGGCTGGGCGGCCCGGTATCCAGGCCTGTACGACAAGCCCGAGTTCGACCCCGCCCTGTACGGCACACTCGCCCAGGCGACCGCGTTCAGCGGCCCCTGGTACGGCGCCGACCAGCTCGACGCCGCCAACAAGACCTGCCTGTGGGCGTTCGGCCTCGACTGGCTCGTGGACTACCAGGCCAAGTCCGAGGACGAGGTGACGACCCTGCTCACGCGGATCACGGCCGTCGCCGCGGGCGAGGCCGAGCCGGACGACGAGCTGACCACCTTCCTCGCCGAACTGCGAGACGACCTGCCCGAGGACCCCGCCCTGCGCGGCGTCTGGCGGGACGAGCTGGCGATCATGCTCGACGGCATGGCCCTGGAGTGGCGCTGGAAGACCGAAGGCCCGCGCCCCGATCTTGACGGCTACCTCGCGAACGCCGACAATCTCGGCTTCTCGTTCGTGTTCTTCGCACACTGGATCGCCAACGGCGCGACCGGCGACCTCCCGGCGATCCGGGACGCCAGCCGGGTCGTGCAGCGGGTGATCCGGCTGCTCAACGACCTGGGCACCTACGAGCGCGACCTCAAGTGGGGCGACCTCAACGCCCTGCTGCTGCCCGGCGCCGACCGGGCCGCCGTGGAGAAGCGGATCGAGGAGCTCATGGCCGAGGCCAGGGAGCTGCTCGCCGCGCTGCCGCCCGAGCACGGCGGCTACATGCGCAGGCAGATGGAGTTCTGCGCGGGCTTCTACGGCGTCACCGACTACTGGGGAGCTGAACTTTGACCGACCGGGACGAGCGGGCCCAGCGGATCGTCGACGGCCTGCTCGCCCAGCCGTGGGGGAGGTCCTCCCCTTCGGTGTACGAGACCGGCCGTCTGGTGGCCCTCACGCCCTGGCTGGCGGGGCACGACGCGCGCGTCAGGCACCTTCTGGCGGCGCAGCGGCCCGACGGAGGGTGGGGCCCGCCCGACGGCCCCGGCTACCGGATCGTGCCCACGCTCAGCGCCGTGGACGCCCTCCTGTCCGAAGGCGGACCGGCCGCCCTTGAGGCCGCGGAGAAGGGCCTCGTGTACGTGCGCGGCCTCCTGTCCGAGCTGCCCCCGCTGCCGGACATGCCCGCGCTGGAGCTGATCTCCGCGTCGCTCATCCGGGCCGTCAACGCGCGCAGGCCGGACGCCGTGCCCGTCCCGCCCGACCTGGACGACGGCACGCTCGACCTGGTCAGGGCGGCCGCGACGGACGGGCGCGCGCTGCCCGTCAAGCTGCTGCACGCGCTGGAGATCCTCGGCCCCGACGCGGTCGGCCTGGCCACCGCGCCCGTCGAGCCGACCGGCACCGTGGGGGCCGCCCCGGCCGCCACCGCCGCCTGGCTCGGCCCGCAGGAGCCGCCGCCGAGCCATCCCGCGCGGCGCTTCCTGGAGACGGCAGCGCGCCAGTACGGCGGTCCGGTCGCGCCCGGTGTGCCCATCACCGTCTTCGAGCGCGGCTGGGTGCTCATCGCGCTCGCCCGCGCGGGCCTGGACTTCACCCCGCACCCGGACCTGCTGCTCAGCCTCTCGGGGTCGCTCGGCGAGCACGGCGCGCCCGCCGCCGCGGGCCTGCCGCCGGACGCCGACACCACCTCCGGCGCGCTGTACGCGCTCGACTGGCTGGGCGCGCCCGTCGCGCCCGACATGCTGCTCTCCTACGAGACGGAGACGCACTTCTGCACCTGGCCCGGCGAACAGGGCAGATCGGTCACGACCAACGCGCACGTCCTCGAAGCGTTCGGCAGGGCGCTGGAACGCGGCGCGAATTCGCGTTACGAGGCGGCGGCGGCCAAGGCGGCGGCCTTCCTGCGCGCGACCCAGCGGCCCGAAGGCTTCTGGGACGACAGGTGGCACGTCTCCCCGTACTACGCGACCATGTCGGCGGCGCTGGCCCTGGCCGCCTATGGTGGTCCGGAGAGCGCGGAGACGGTCGCGGGGGCCGTCGCGTGGGTCCGCGCGACCCGGGGCGCGGACGGCGGCTGGGGCGGCCGGGGCGCCACCGCAGAGGAGACCGCGTTCGCCCTCCACGTGCTGCTGCTCGCCGACCCCGACGGCGCGGGCCCGGACGACCCGGACGTGCGTGCCGGAGCGGCGTTCCTGGACCGCTGGAACGGGACGCATCCCGCCCTCTGGCATGACAAGGACCTCTATCTTCCGGTGGCGATCGTGGAGGCCACGGTGCTCGCCGCGGCGCGTCTCGCGGGCGCCGCGCCAGGCCATGCGCGGTCTCACCGGGCGTTGGTCACGTAGAAGCATCCTCATACTCCGGAACGCATTTCTGTGACTTATCTGGAAGATGCTGTGATGTTGTCGTTTACAGCGATGCCGACCTACCGGTGTTGCTATCGTGTCTGACCGTCGATCCGAATCGGTACCGCAGATCCAGTGCCGCGTTTGATTCGACTTTGTTAACGGGACGCCGGCCCGCCGGTGATCCCTCGTCTATGTGCGATGGAGCGGCTGTAATATGCGTCTCCGCAATTCTCGGGTGCGGACCAAAATCACGGCTCTGCTGCTCTCGCTCGCCGCGCTGTGGGTCTTCGCCGCCTGGGTCACCCTCCGTGAGGGCGTGAACCTGCTCTGGGTCCAGCAGATGGACCAGCGGATCTCGCAGCCGGGTGACGTCCTCCTGCTGGACCTCCAGAAGGAACGTCGGCTTTCGATGATCCTCGCGGGCCAGCGCGACCCCGCCAACGTCGACGCGCTGCGCGAGCAGCGCGCGGCGACCGACAAGTCCCGCGCCGAGTACACCCGGCTCGCCGACTCCACGCTCGCCCGGCTCGCGTCCGACGACCTCCTGGAGCGCCGGATCGACGCGTCCTTCACCGCGCTCAACGAGCTGGAGGAGGCGCGGCAGTGGTTCGACAACCCCAGCTCGCAGTACGCGGACTGGGCGCGCGCCCGCTACACCGACGCGATCGCGGCGATGTTCCGCGTGTACGACGGCATGGCCACCCTCGACGACGACAAGTTCGCCGCCGACACCCGCATGCTGGTCGCGGCCAACCGGGCCCGCGAGCTGTTCTCCCAGGAGGACGCGCTCGTCTCCGGCGTGCTGGCGACCGGCCGCTTCACCACCGTCTCCTACAACGAGTTCGTGCAGATCGTGGGCGCGCAGCGGCACGCCTACAGCGAGGTCGTGCAGGGCCTCTCCGAGGCGTTCCCGAAGGCCGGGGAGGGCATCTCCTCCAGCGCGACCCGCGCCAAGGCCAACGGCCTGGAGGACCAGCTGATCGGGCTCGCCAACCCGCGCAAGCCGATCCGCACGGTCACCCTGAGTGAGTGGAGCACGGCGTCCAGTGCCTGGCTGGACGAGGGCTACGGCTACGTCCGAGGCTCCGGTGACCTCCTGATCGAGGCGTCCATCCCGATCGCCGCGGGCGTCATCGTCCGTCTGATCCTCGCCGGTGGTCTCGGCTTCCTCGCGGTCGTCGCGTCCGCCATCCTGTCGGTCACCACCGCGCGGCACCTCGTGCAGCAACTGGAGCGGCTGCGCGACTCCGCGCACGAACTCGCCGACGTGCGGCTCCCGGACGTCGTCGACCGGCTCGGCCAGGGTGAGAGCGTCGACGTCAAGGCCGAGGCGCCGCCGCTGGAGTTCGGCGACGACGACATCGGCAAGGTGGGCCAGGCGTTCAACGCCGTCCAGGAGACGGCGATCCGCACCGCCGTCGAGCAGGCCGAACTGCGCCGCGGCATCCGCGACATCCTGCTCTCCCTGGCCCGCCGCACCCAGGCGCTCGTGCACCGGCAGCTGACCCTGCTGGACGTCATGGAGCGCCGCGAGATCGACACCGAGGAGCTGGAGGACCTCTTCAAGATCGACCACCTCGCGACCCGGATGCGGCGCAACGCCGAGAACCTCATCATCCTCTCCGGCGCGACCCCGGCCCGTGGCTGGCGGCGCCCCGTCCCGATGGTGGACGTGGTCCGCTCCGCGGTGTCCGAGGTCGAGGACTACACGCGCGTCACCGTCATGCCGATCGACGAGGTCCACCTCGTGGGCCGCGCCGTCGCCGACATCGCGCACCTGCTCGCCGAGCTCATCGAGAACGCCGTGTCGTTCTCGCCGCCCTACACCTACGCGCAGGTCTCCGGCCACATGGTGGCCTCGGGCTACGCGATCGAGGTGGAGGACCGCGGTCTCGGCATGTCGGACGAGAACCTCGAACTGATCAACCAGCGCATCGCCCACCCGCCGGAGTTCAACCTCTCCAGCTCGGTCCAGCTCGGCCTGTACGTGGTCGGCAAGCTCGCCGAGCGGTACGGCATCCAGGTGATGCTCAAGCGTTCGCCCTACAAGGGCACGACCGCGGTGGTGATCATCCCGCGGGAACTCATCGAGGAAGGAGAGTCCGGCGCGCCGTCGAAGCCCTTGACGGTCGTCGGGGCGTCCATGCCGGAGAGCACCGACACGCCGAGCCGGAACGGGGAGCTGTTCAGCGCACCCGCCCTGGTTCCCCCTCCCGCACCCGCCGTCGAGGCGCCGCCTGCCGTCTCCGCGTCGTCGGCCGAGGACGCGTCTGACCCGTCGCAGACGACGCCGTCCGGGCTGCCGGTGCGGGTTCCGCAGGCCAGCCTCGCCTCCCAGCTCCGGGAGGACCCGAACGAGGCTCCCGCCGAAGACGATCCAGGCCGTTCGCCCGAGGAGATCCGCAGGATCGTGGGCGCGTTCCAGAGCGGCACACTGCGCGGCAGGGCCGCCTCCGTTGAGAGTGAGACCGAGTGATGCAGAAGACCGGGGCAGGCGCCGATCTGGCGTGGCTGCTAGACGACCTGGTCAAGCGGGTCAACGAGGCCGAGCACGCCATCGTGCTTTCGGCCGACGGCCTGCTCATGGCCCAGTCGCACGGGATCGTCCGCGACGACGCGGAGCACCTGTCGGCCGTCGCGGCCGGTATCCAGAGCCTGGCCAAGGGCGCGGGCGAGCGCTTCGGCGGCGGCGCGGTACGGCAGACGATCGTGGAGATGCGGTCGGCGTTCCTGCTCGTCACCGTCGCCGGGCAGGGCGCCTGCCTCGCCGTCCTCAGCACCGAGGACGCCGACGTCGGCCTCATCGCCTACGAGATGGCGATGATGGTGACGAAGCTGGGCCACCACCTCTCGACACCGGCACGGGTGACGGAGTCGGCGTGAGCTACCCGCCCCAGGAGCCGGACCAAGAGCGCTGGACCGACGACGGCGCCGGTCCCCTCGTCAGGCCGTACGTGATGACCGGCGGACGGCTTCAGCCCGTCCGCGGCAACTTCGACCTGATCACCCTGGTGGAGGCGACGGGACCCGTTCCCGCGCACGTGATCGGGCTGGGCCCCGAGCACCTGTCGATCCTCCGCCTCACCCAGACGATGATGTCGGTGGCCGAACTGACCGCGCACCTGGACCTCCCCTCCGGAACGGTTCGGGTACTGCTGGGCGATCTGCTCGACAAGGGTCATGTCACCGTCCAGGAACCCACACCGGAGATCGACATGCAGGACCTCAGGATGTACCAGGCGGTGATCGATGGCCTCCGCGCCCTCTAGCGCTCCGGGGACGCGCCGCCGCATGCCCACGGCGATCAAGATCCTCGTGGCGGGCGGCTTCGGCGCCGGCAAGACGACGCTCGTCGGCACCGTGTCGGAGACCAAGCCGCTGCGTACCGAGGAGGTCCTGACCGACCGTGGTATCGGCGTCGACCATCTGGACGGCGTCGAGGCCAAGCGGACCACCACGGTCGCGATGGACTTCGGCCGGATCACCTTCGGCGACGAGTTCGTCCTCTACCTGTTCGGTACGCCGGGCCAGGAGCGGTTCTGGTTCATGTGGGACGAGGTGGCGCTGGGCGCGCTCGGCGCCGTCGTCCTCGCCGACACCCGGCGCCTGGCCGACTGCTTCCCGGCGATCGACTACTTCGAGCGCCGCGGCACCCCGTTCATCGTCGCGGTGAACTGCTTCGAGGGGGCGCAGCGGTACGACGTGCACGACGTCAGGCAGGCGCTGCAGATCCCGGGCGAGATCCCCGTCGTGCTGTGCGACGCCCGGTCCAAGGAGTCCTCCAAGGAGGTCCTCATCACGCTGGTGCAGCACGCGATGCGCCAGCGCGCGGCCCGCTAGCCGGGCTCAGCTGCACCCTTCGAACTGCGGCACGTGCCCGGTGGTCTTCAGTCCGGCAGGACGGAACCACCGGGCCAGCAGCCGTGCCGCCGTCCCGTCCTGGTACATCCGGGTGAGCGCCCGGTTGACGGCCTCGCATCCGCCGATGTCGTCCTTGTGCAGGCCGATCCCGTACTTCTCGTCGGTGAACTTGGCGTTCACGAGGCGGAACGCGTCGGGGTTGGCCAGGGCGTACCCGGCGAGGATCACGTCGTCGGTGGTGAGCGCGTCGAGGTCGCCGGCCTGGAGCATCCGGACGCACTCGCCGTAGGTCGCGGCGGGCACGAGCCGCGCCTTGATGCCGAGTTCGACGGTGACGCGCCGCCACGAGTTGGAGCCGCCCGCCTGGCACAGCCGTTTGCCGCGCAGGTCGTGCACGCCCGCGACGTCGGTGGCGTCCTCGCGGACCATGATGTCCTGGTGGCCGATGATGTACGGGCCCGCGAAGTTC
The DNA here is from genome assembly GCF_020991275.1 of Actinocorallia sp. API 0066. Lineage (GTDB taxonomy): Bacteria > Actinomycetota > Actinomycetes > Streptosporangiales > Streptosporangiaceae > Actinocorallia. The sequence continues at coordinate 949,788 of NZ_JAJLQY010000001.1, forward strand.
ACCTCGCGCCGCCGGTCCGGCGTGATCGAGTAGGACGCGACGACGAGGTCCACCTCGCGGTCCCTGATCCGCCGCTCCCGCTGGTCGGAGGTGATCCGGACGAACTCGGGGGTGGCGCCGAGCGCGGCCGCGACGTACTCGGCGACGTCCACGTCGAAGCCCTCGAAGGTGCCGTCGCGGCGTTCCTGGCCGATGCCGGGCTGGTCGAACTTCACACCGACGCGCAGCACCTTCTTGCCCTCGATGCCGGTGGGCTCCTCGTCGGTGCAGCCCGCGAGCGCGGCGCTGAGTGCGGCGCAGACGAGGAGCGGGGCGAGGAGGAGGCGGAGACGCATAGGGGAGTGTCCCTTTCGGGCGGTGCGGGGGCTCATCGGAACTCCGCGAGCCGGGGCCGGACGCCCAGCAGGACCAGCGCGAGCACGGCGGCGGCGCCGACGGGCAGGCCGGTGCCCCAGCCGCCGAGTGCCCGTTCCGCCCTGGTGATCCGGTCGTCGAAGACGGTGCGGCCGCGGGCGACGAGCGCGCCGAGCTCGCGGTCGTAGTCGGCGTAGACGCCGACCATCGTGCCGGTGCGCAGCACGATCGCGTGCCTGGTGCGGCCCGCCCCGGCCAGGCCGCGCAGCGTCCTGTCCGCCTTCTGGAACGCCCGGTACCTGACGACGACGGGGTCGGTCGCCTTGGTGGACTGGAGGAAGCCGCCCTTCAGCGGGACCTTCTCCAACGCCGTGTAGTAGGCGGCGAGGTTGCCTGCGGGCACGTAGGCGATGGTCTGGGACGTGTCGAAGTACACCTGTTCGTAGGTGTCGGCGCGGGCCGGGTCGATCAGCCAGCGGACCTGGTCGGCCGCCGCGGTGTTGCTGATCGCGCGGGCACGGGCGTAGGTGAGGGCGCTGTCGAAGCCGTCCTCCTTGGCCGCGCGCAGGTGCGCCGAGGAGCGGCCGAGCGACGTCGCGGCGAGCGCGGTGATCGCGAGGGCGACGGCGGTGGCCAGCGCGAGCGGCGGGCTGACGGCGCGGCGGAACCTGCGCGAGATCGTCACCTGGAGGCCGCCGAGGACGCCGAGGAGCACCACGCCCGCGACGGCGACCCGGGCGAGCGCGTCGGTGGCCCGGTCGGTCTCCGAGACGTGGGTGCGGCGGACGATCGCGGCGCTCTCCAACGTCAGGTTGTACGCCTGCGGCAGGAGCTGGGCGCGCATGAGGTCGGTGGCCTGCCGGTAGACGGCCAGGACCGGGGCGGGCGGCGGGCCCGCGCGGTGCCCGGCCCGCTCGTCCAGCACGAGGGCGCGGGCGGCGAGCCGCTCGTAGGCGCCCAGCCCGTCCAGGACGGACTGGACGGTCTCCCGCCCCGTGGCGTTCTGCCCGGCGATGTCGAACGCCTGGAGCACGGCCTGGCCCGCCTCCCGGCGGCGCTTCTCGTAGATGGCGAGCGCCTTGGCGCGGCCCTGCCCGAGCCGGTGCTCCCGGCCGATGAGGAGGATCCCGGCGAGCTGCGCGTCCATGTCGCTGAGCGCGAGGTAGAGGGTGCCGGTGTTGACGGCCTGCGGCCCGGCGTCCCGGCCGATGACGCGCAGCCCCTCGCGGGCCTCGTCCACGCCGCTGTGCACGGCGGCGAACAGGCCGACCAGGGCGAGCGCGACGGCCGCCGTCCAGATCCGCAGGACGGCCGGGACGGTGCGGGGCGGGCCGAGCGCGCCGCCGCGCCGCCGGTAGCGGGCCCGGCGGCGGCGGGGCCCGGGCTCCCGTCGCCGGGACGGCGGGGCGAGCGTGTCCGTCACGGCGGTGCTCCTCGTCGGCCGGGGCGCGGGCTGGGCGGGCTCACAGTTCCAGCCCGCCCGCCTCGACGGGGACTATCGCGACGGTGATGTTGTCGTGGCCGCCGCCGTGCAGCGCCGCCCGCACCAGCTCGCGGGCGACGGCCAGCGGGGTGCGGCGGCTGCCGCGCGGGCCGGTGAGCGGCCCGGAGACGGGGTCGGCGAGCGGGTCGGCGACGGCGGCGGCCATCGCGATGGGGGAGGCCATGTAGTTCCACAGGCCGTCGGTGCAGACGACGAGGACGCCCGGCACCTCGGGCGCGTAGACGCGGACGTGCACGTCGATGTCGCGGGCGTCGGCGCCGAGCCAGCCGACGAGCATGTGCGCGCGCCGGTCGGCGTACGCCTCCTCCTCCGTCATCATGCCGTGCGCGATCACGTACTCGGCCCACGAGTCGTCCTCGGTGAGCAGCTCGTCGCCGGTGGCGCCGACCCAGTAGGCGCGGCTGTCGCCCACCCAGCCGAGCGTGATGGTGTCGCGGCCGTCCACCCGTCCGGCGACGGCCGAGATGTAGGTGCAGGCGGGGGCTGCGGTCCGGTCGGCGGTGAGGGAGGCGACGGCCTTGGCGGCGGCCAGCGCGGCCGTCCGGGTGGCGTCGCGGGCGTCGGCTCCGGCGTCCAGTTCGGCGGTGAGCACCGCGAGGCCCGTCTCGACGGCGGCGCGGGACGCCTCGTCGGGCCGGGGCGAGGCCGACACCCCGTCCGACAGCACGGTGACGACGCCCGCGCCCGTCCTGGCCAGCGCCATGCCGTCCTGGTTGACCGCGTGCCGAAGGCCCCGGTCGCTCACCGCGGCGGCGTCGTGCCCCAGGTCGATCTCCGCGTGGTCGGCCGGCGAGGTGCGCCGGGCCGGGCCGCCCGCCTCGGCCAGCCGGTGGCCGCAGGACTCGCAGAACACGTCACCGGAGAGGACCGGTGCGGAGCAGATCGGGCAGTGCATGTCGTTCCGTTCGCTGGGAGCTGGCGGCTGTTCACAGAAGTGTTCTCGGCCGGACGGCGTTCGCGCGGGCGATCAGTCGGTGCCTTTCCGGTGTGTCGTCGCAGAGCCGGGCGAGTGTCCGGTAGGTCCGTTCGAGTCCTTTGCGCAGGCCGCGTTCGGTGAGGGGGTCGCCGAGCAGGCGGGCGGTGGAGCGGTGTCCGGCCAGGACCCAGCCGAGCGCGGCGTCGAGCACCTCGGCGGCGAGCCTGCCGTGCCGTTCGGCGTCCAGGCGGAGCCGGTCGAGCCGGTGCCCGGCGTCCAGCAGCTCCTCCTCGGTCAGTTCGGCGGGGGCGCGGCCGAGGACGAGCGCGCGGACGGCGGCCATCCCGGCGGCCTGGCGGTGGCTGGAGACCGCGGGCACCGAGTCGAGCGCGGCGACGGCGCCGGGCCGGTCGCCGCCCGCCAGCCGCACCCGGGACAGGCCGAACGCGGCGCTCACGTGCGAGCGTCCGGTCCGCCAGACGGCGAGGTAGCGGCGGGCCGCGGAGTCCAGGTCGCCGAGCAGCTCGCAGCAGAACGCGAGGCCCAGCTTGGGCGCGAGCTCGCCGGGCAGCAGCGCGTACAGCGCGTCGAACGCGGCGGCGGCTTCGGCGGCGTCGCCTGCGGCCAGTGCCGCCATGGCCAGGCACCAGCCGGCCCGCCAGTCGTCGCGCAGCGGCGCGAGCAGCGCCCGCGCCGCGTCGCGGCCGCCCAGCTCGATGTGCGCGAGCGCCTGGCGCAGCAGCGCCTCGGGGGAGGCGTCGCCCGCGGCGGCCAGCGCGGCGAGCACCGCGACGGGGTCGTCGCCGCCCGGCCCCGCCGCGCCCGCGATGAGCGGCACCGGCAGCGCCTGCACCGCGCGTTTGGGGGTGAGCTCGCCGGTGACGGTGTGCCGCTCGGGCCCGAACAGCGTGGACGGCGCGGGCCTCGGCTCCTCGTCCTGGGCCGACAGCACCTCGCGCAGCACCCCGGTGAGCTGCTCGGCCATCTCGCCCGCGTCGGTGAAGCGCGCGAACGGGTCGCGGGAGCAGGCGCGGCGTAGGAACCTGTCGTAGGACTCGTGCTCGCGGAGCACGTCCACCTGCTCTCGGGGCGGCAGGTCCGCGACGTAGGTGGTGGTGAAGCGGCGGAACGGGAAGCTGAGGACGGCGAGGGTACGGCCGACGGTGAACAGGTCGGAGGAGACCGAGGGGCCGAGCCCGGAGATCTCCGGCGCCTGGTAGCCGACCGTGCCGTAGATGGCCGAGGTGAAGTCCTCCATCCGGCGCACTCCGCCCAGGTCGATGAGCTTCAGCTGCTCCTCCGCCTGGATCGCGTTGTCCGGCTTGAGGTCGCAGTACAGCAGGCCGAGCGCGTGCAGGTAACCCATCGCCCGGAGCACCTCAAGAGCGTAGGCGATGGCCTGCGCGAGCGGCAGGGCGGTGTCGGGTCCGTGCTCCTCACGGTGCTGGAGCAGCACGTCCTTGAGTGACTTGCCTCCGACGTACTCCATGACGATGTAGCCGACCATCGCGAAGGTGCGCGGCTCGGGGTGCTGGACGAAGTTGTAGATCCGGACGATGTTGGGGTGCTCGACCTCGGCCAGGAACGCCTTCTCGGCGGCGGCGACGGCGCCGGCGGCGGGGTCGCCGGTGTCCAGCAGGCCCTTGAGGACGACCCAGCGGTCGTTCACGTTGCGGTCGCGGGCCAGGTACACCCAGCCCAGGCCGCCGTGCGCGAGGCAGCCGAGCACCTCGTACTGGCCGCCCACGAGTTCGCCGGGCCGCAGCTTCGGCAGGAACGAGAACGGCGAGCCGCAGCGCGGGCAGTAGCCCTCGGTGCGGCCCGGCCTGCCGCCGCGCCCCCTGCCCACGGGTTCGCCGCAGCGGCAGAACCTGCGGCGCTCGGCGACGACGGGGTCCTTGAGCACCGCTTCGGCGGGGTCCCGGTACGGCACCGGGGGCACCTCGACCAGGCCCGCCCCGAGCAGGCCGCGCCGGGACCGGCCGCTGGTGGAGCCCCGTGCTGAGGGCGCCGACCAGGCCGCCGGGGGCCGGATCGAACCCGTCCGGGGGAATCCGTCGTCCGCGACGGTCGGCTTGTGGTCCATCAATTCCCCATTATCGGACAAGCGCCGCCTTTCGGTATTGTTTACCCCCACTCCGCCTCCGGAGTTGTACGGTCCGTGACCGCTGTTTTCCTCTTTGGATGCGAGATTCCCGCAAGCGGTTCATCTAGGTGGGCATCATGCGAAAACCCACCCGGTCTGGGACGCGTCAAAGGGGTTTCGTGGTCCGTCCGGAACGTCGGCGAACCGGAAACCGGGGACGGACCCCCGCCAGGAGGTCGCAAACCGGTCGGGACCGGCGCGCCGGGAACGGTCCCGTCTCCCCGGCCGCGTGGACGCGCTCCGTCATCCCGCCCCGCATTGAGTCGATCTTGGTGGGGTAGGTCGCGGACATGCGCCTGTTCGAGGATCCGCTGCTCCAGTTGTTCGCCTCGCGCGCGCTGGCGATGATCCCGCGCGGCGCCGCGGAGTTCGGCGAGTGCGAGACGGCCGCCTCCGGCGTCGTCGAGGGCGACGACGCGAGCTGGTACCGCTCCTGGACGGCCGTCGGCGACATGGTCGCCGAATGGGCCGCGCACAGCGACGACAGGGGGCACTTCCGCAGCGCCGCCGACGCCTGGCTACGGGCCGCCACCTACTACCGGACCGCCTACTACCCGCTGTTCGGCGCGCCCGTGGACCCGCGCCTCGTCCGCGGCTTCCGCCGGGAGGAGGAGAGCTTCCGCAGGTTCGCCGCGCTCAGGCACCTGCGCGAGGTGGAGATCCCCTACGAGAGCGTCAAGCTGCGCGGCTACCTGTGCCTCGCGCCCGGCGCGGAGGAGGAACGGCCCGTCGTCGTCTCCGTCGGCGGCGTCGGCACCGACGTGGCCGAGCGGTGGGCCGTGCACGCGCTGCCCGCGATCCGGCGCGGCTACCACTGCCTGCTCGTGGACGGCCCCGGACAGGGCGACGCGCTCGTGGACCTCGACCTGCCGATGCGGCCGGACTGGGAGTACGTCATGACGCCCGTCCTCACGAGCCTGCGCCTGCACCGCGAGGTCGACCCGGACCGGGTGGCGCTGCTCGGCTCCGGCTTCGGCGCGTTCCTCGCCGCCCGCGCCGCCGCCGCGCACCCCGGCGTCGCCGCGCTCATCACCGACCCAGGGCCGTGGGACATGGCGGGCGACCCGCCGGACCGGCTCGCGCTCGCCGACCCCGTCATGCGGTGGCTGTACGAGCGGGCCGGGGCGTGGGCGCACGGCGTGCTCCACCTGGACGCCTACGTGGAGGACCTCTCCCGGTACCGGCTGTCGGACGTCGTCGGCGACATCCGCTGCCCGACCTTCGTCGGCGCCGCCGAGGGCGACCTGTTCTCCCACCAGGCGGCGCGGTTCTTCCAGGCGCTCACCTGCCCCAAGACGCTCGGCGTGTTCATCCGCGCCGAGGGTTCGGCGGGGCCGCTGGAACTGTGGAACAGGTCGCGGTTCGACCAACGCGCCTTCGACTGGCTGGACGAGGTGCTGCACCACTATCCGGGCTCCCGGGGATGAACCCAGGGAGCCCGGAGCGGCGTCAGCCGTTGGTCGGGAACCCGAGGTTCACGCCGCCGTGCGACGGGTCCAGCCAGCGGGCCGTCACCGCCTTGGTGCGGGTGTAGAAGTGCACGCCCTCGGTGCCGTGCGCGTGGCTGTCGCCGAACAGGCTCGCCTTCCAGCCGCCGAAGCTGTAGTACGCCATCGGCACCGGGATCGGCACGTTGACGCCGACCATGCCGACCTCCACCTCGTTCTGGAAGCGCCGGGCCGCGCCGCCGTCGTTGGTGAAGATCGCGGTGCCGTTGCCGTACGGGTTGGCGTCGATCAGCGCCATGCCCTCGTCGAAGCTCCCGACCCGGACGACCGACAGGACGGGGCCGAAGATCTCGTCCCGGTAGCAGTCCATCTCGGCCGTGACGTCGTCGATGAGGGTCGGGCGCAGCCAGAAGCCGTCGCCCGAGGGCAGGCCCTCACGGCCGTCCACGGCGAGCGTGGCGCCCTGCGCTACCGAGGACGTCAGGTAGGACGCCACCTTGTCGCGGTGCTGGCGGGTGACGAGCGGGCCCATCTCCGAGGCCGGGTCGTCGCCGGGGCCCGTCACCAGGCCGGAGATCCGGTCCTTGATCTTGGCGACCAGCGCGTCGCCGACCGGGTCCACCGCGACCAGCACCGAGATCGCCATGCAGCGCTCGCCCGCCGAGCCGAACCCGGCGTTCACCGCGGCGTCCGCGGCGAGGTCGAGGTCGGCGTCCGGCAGGACCAGCATGTGGTTCTTCGCGCCGCCCAACGCCTGGACGCGCTTGCCGTGCCGGGCCGACGTCTCGTAGATGTAGCGGGCGATCGGCGTCGAACCGACGAACGAGACGGCCTTGACGTCCGGGTGCTCCAGCAGCGCGTCCACCGCGACCTTGTCGCCGTGCACGACGTTGAACACGCCGTCCGGCAGGCCCGCCTCGGCCCACAGCTCCGCGATCTTCAGCGCGGGCGACGGGTCCTTCTCCGACGGCTTCAGCACGAACGTGTTCCCGCAGGCGATCGCGACCGGGAACATCCACATCGGCACCATCGCCGGGAAGTTGAACGGCGTGATCCCGGTGACGACGCCCAGCGGCTGGTGGATCGAGTAGGCGTCCACCTTGCTTGAGACGTTCTCGGAGAACCCGCCCTTCAGCAGGTGCGGGATGCCGCAAGCGAACTCGACGACCTCCAGGCCGCGCGCGACCTCGCCAGCCGCGTCCGACAGCACCTTGCCGTGCTCGGCGGAGATCAGCGCGGCGATCTCGCCGGAGTCGCGGACCAGCAGCTCCCGGAACCGGAACAGGATCTTGGAGCGCTGCGTCAGCGAGGTGTCCCGCCAGCCGGGGAACGCCGCCTTGGCGGACGCCACCGCCTCGGCCACGTCGGCCGTCGAGGCGAAGTCGACGGTGCCGGTGACGACGCCCGTCGCCGGGTTGAAGATGTCGCCGGTGCGCTCGGCCGTGCCGCTCCAGGGCTTGCCGTTGATCCAGTGCGTGACGTGCTTGCCCATCAGGCGATCGCCTCCAGCGACTCGACGAGGATGCGCAGGCCGTCGGCGGCCTCGGCCTGCGTGAGGGTCAGCGGCGGAGCCATCCGCATGGTGTTGCCGTACAGGCCGCCCTTGCCGACGAGCAGGCCGCGCGCCCTGGTCTCCTCCATCATCCTGGAGGCCAGCGCCGGGTCCGGCCGCAGGGTCTCCGGGTCGATCAGCTCGACCGCGAACATCAGGCCCTTGCCGCGCACGTCGCCCACGAACGGGAAACGCGGGGCGGCCTCGCGCAGGCCCGCGATGATCTCCGCGCCACGTGCGGCCGCGTTCGCCTGGAGGTCGTGGTCGAGGACGTAGTCGAGCGTCGCGTTCGCGGCGGCCGTCGAGACCGGGTTGCCGCCGAAGGTGTTCAGGCCGATCGCGTGCGGCGCGTCCATGAGGTCGCCGCGCGCCACCACGCCGCCGATGGCAAAACCGTTGCCGAGGCCCTTGGCGAACGTCATCGCGTCCGGCGTGACACCGTGGTTCGCGATGCCCCAGAAGCTCTCGCCGGTACGGCCCCAGCCCGTCTGGACCTCGTCGGAGATGAAGAGGATGCCGTACTCGTCCAGCACCTCCTTGTAGGCCGCGAACAGGCCGTCCGGGGCCATCGTGAAGCCGCCGACACCCTGGATCGGCTCCGCGATCAGCGCGGCGACGTCGCCGCCCGTCGTCGTCGCCAGGACGTGCCTGAGGTCCTCGACGCACGCCGCCACGTAGTCGTGGTCGGAGAGCCGGGCGAACTGCGGCAGGTGCCGGTCCGCGCCGTGCAGGAAGCTGACGTTCAGCGGGCTCAGGCCGTTGTTCTTCCAGGCCCGGTTCGAGGTGACCGCCGTCGCGCCGAACGACTTGCCGTGGTAGCTCTGCCGCATCGCCAGCACCTGGTTGCTCCGGCGCGCGACAGTCGCCAACAGCAGCGCCGACTCGTTGGCCTCCGTGCCGGAGTTGGTGAAGAAGACCTTGGCGTCCGGAATGCCGGAGAGCCTGGCGATCTTCTCGGCCAGCTCGACCTGGCCGCGCAGCAGGTACACCGTCGAGGTGTGCACGACGCCCGAGGCGATCTGCCGCTCCACGGCGTCACGCACCTCGGCCACGTCGTAGCCGATCATGTTGGTGAGGATGCCCGCGAAGAAGTCGAGATACGAGGTGCCGTCGGCGTCGACGACGTGGTTGCCCTTGCCCCCGGTGATCTCGATGGGCTGCTCGTAGTAGAGGCTCAGCCACTGGGGCATGACCGCGCGGTGCCGCGCCAGGAGTTCCGACATGACCCCAGTGTTCAGCGCCCGACCTCCCGCCACCACCTGCAACATGTCGGAGAATCGCGGGAACCCTTTACAGCTTGTTCACGCAGGTCACCTAGGATGAGGGCACGATGCTGCCGACTCTCTCCGACGTCCTCGACCTCGAACCGGTGCGGCGCGGCAGGCCCCGGGTGGTGGCCGGCGGCGACCGGCTCGACTCCCGGGTGCGCTGGGTCCACGTCGCGGAGATCGCCGACATCGCGCCGCTGCTGCGCGGCGGCGAACTCGTCCTCACCACCGGGATCGCGCTGCCTTCCGAGGCGTCCCGGCTGCGGTCCTACGTGCGGGCGCTCTCCGACGTCGGCGTGAGCGGGCTGATCATCGAACTGGGCCGCCGGTACCGGGGCGAACTGCCCGCGGCGCTCGTCGCGGAGGCCGAACGGCTCGGCGTCGCCGTGGTGGCGCTGGAGCGGGAGACGCTCTTTGTCGACGTCACCGAGGCCGTGCACGCCCGGATCCTGGACGCCCAGCTGGAGGAGCTGCGGGCCTCGGAACAGCTGCACGAGATCTTCACCCAGCTGAGCGTCGAGGGGGCCGCGCCGGACGAGGTGGTGCGGCAGGTGGCGATCCTCGCGGGGCGGCCCGCGGTGCTGGAGAACCTCTCCCACCAGGTGCTCGCCGCCGACGCGGCAGGACGTGATCCGGCCGAGCTGCTCTCGTCGTGGGAGGCGCGCTCCCGTGCCGTGCGGCCCCCCGCGCGGACGGCCTACGACGACGCGTGCGGGTGGCTCGTCACCATGGTGGGCGCGCGCGGCGAGGACTGGGGCAGGCTGATCGTGCTGGCCGGGGCCCCGCCCAGCCCGCGCGACACGGTGCTCGTCGAGCGGGCCGCCACCACGCTGGCGCTCGGGCGGCTGCTGGACCGGCACGAGGCGTCGCTGGAACGGCAGGCACACGGCACGATCATCAGCGCGATCCTCGCGCACGCCTACTCCGACCCGCAGGAGGCGGCCGCGCGGGCGCGCGCCCTGGGCGTCCAGCTTTCGGGGCGGCGGCTGCTGGGCGTTGTGGTGCGGCCGCGCGGGGCCGTCACGCCCGAGGCGGTCGCCGAACTCGCCGAGCAGACGGCCGCCGCCTCGCGCGCCGCCGACCTCGCGGCGCTCGTCGGGGTGCTCGGCGAGGGCACCGGGCAGGCGCGGGTCGGGGTGCTGGCGTCGCTGCCGCACCGGGCGCACGTCGAGCGGGCGCTCGCCGCGATGGCGACCCGGCTGCGCGAGGGCGCGCCGGAGGCCGTCATGGCGTGCGGCTCGGTCGTGGAGTCGGTGCGCGACGTGCGGCGCTCCTTCCTCGAAGCCGAGCAGGTCGCCGACGTCGCCGCGCGCGGCACCGGCGAGCGGCTCTTCTACCGGCTGCCCGACCTGCGGCTGCGCGGCCTCCTCCACCTCCTGCGTGACGACGCCCGCCTCCAGACCTTCGTGGAACGCGAACTCGGCCCCCTCCTCGAATACGACGCCCAACGCTCCGCCGACCTCACCGGCATCCTCGGCCTCTACCTGGACTGCGGCCGCAACAAGGCAGAGGCCGCCCAACGCGCCCACCTCTCCCGCCCCGCCCTCTACGAGCGCCTCCGCCGCATCGAACGCGTCCTGGACACCGACCTGGACGACATCGAAACCTGCACCTCCCTCCACGTAGCCCTCCTGGCCCTCACCTCCGTCCGCCGCCCCCAGGACCCCTGACCCACCCCGCACCCCCACCCGACGGCCCGCCGGTCCACCCGGACCCCACAGGCCCAGGCACCCCCGGCCGCCCCGGCCCGGCGACACCCGCTCCCGACAAAGTCGGGGCCGCGAAGCAGCCGTCCTCCGGGCCCATCGAACACGGCCCGGTTCGCGGTCGCTCCCGACGGAGTCGGGGTTGCGTAGCGGTCGTCCTCCGGGCGCATCGAGCACGGCCCGGTTGACGGCCGCTCCCGACGGAGTCGGGGTTGCGTAGCGGTCGTCTTCCGGGTCCATCGGACACGGCGCGGTTCACGGTCGCTTCCGACGGAGTCGGGGTTGTGAAGCGGTCGTCTTCCGGGCCCGTCGAGCACGGCCCGGTTCGCTTGGTCCCGCGCGGCCGGTGCCGACCGGTGACGTGTCCTGGGTGTCAGCGGTCCGGTGACCTGTTCGGCGTGGCGGGCTTGGTCGGGACGCGCATGGCGAGGGCGTAGCCGACACCGGCGGTCTTGTAGCGGCGGCCCTTGCCCCACCTGAGGACCTCGAACCGGACCCGGACGACGTTCGAGCGCTTCCCGGTCAGATGGGCCATCATCTTCTCCGACAGGTCCACGATCGCGGGCGGCCGATGCTGGCGGACCGCCCACTGCGCCGGGCCGAAGTCCTCAACAAAACCGACGGTGCTCCGGCCCCGATAGGTGATCCGCACCTTCGTCCCCAGCGGCCAGTACGGACTCGCCAACGTCCGATACCGCATCGGTTTCCCCGACGCCGTCTGCGCGTCCCAGAACGACGTCGCCACACTCACCCCCGCAGGCAACCGAGGCCCCGGCTTCCCTTCCTCCCCAGGCTTCCCCTCCTCCCCAGGCTTCCCTTCGCCCTCTTCACTCTCGCCACCGTCCGACTCCTCCCAAGGCCCGTCCCAACCGCCTTCCCCACCCTCTTCTTCGCCACCGTCTTCTTCTTCGCCACCGTCTTCACCTTCCCCGGGCTTGTCCTCAAACTTCCCCGCCTCACCAACCTCCCCACCTGGCCTCCCCGCCACATCCCCGTCACCAGCCCCCTCCTCCCAGGGCCCATCCCACCCGCTTTCCCCACTTCCTCCCGGTTCGTCCCCACCGATCCCCTCCGCCCCCGGCCGCTGCGACCCGGCGCCCTGCCCGTCCCCCTGCTCCCACGGCCCGTCCCATCCCGGTTCACCGCTCCCCGTGGCCTCGCCCGCACCGGGCGAGTCGGCGGCCGCGCGGTTCTCGACGGAACCGAGCTCCCGAGGGCTCGCGGACGTCCCTTCCGGCCGCTGCGTCCCGGCGTCCCGTCCGGCCTCCCCCTCCCAGGGCCCGTCCCAGCCGGACGGGTCACCGCCCGGCCGGTGCGCCGCGAGCACGAGTCCTTCCGCGCTGCCGGACGCGCCTTGTGGCCGCTGCGTCGCGGCGCTCCCGCCGGAGTCCCGTTCCCACGGTCCGTCCCAGCCGCCCTGGCCGCTTTCCGCAGGTTCGTTCACGGCGGATGGGTCACCGCCCGGCCGGTTCGCGGTGAGCGCGAGTCCTTCCGTGCTGGCGGACGCGCCTTGTGGCCGCTGCGTCGCGGCGCTCCCGCCGGAGTCCTGTTCCCACGGTCCGTCCCAGCCGTCCTGGCCGTTTTCCGGGGGTTCGTTCGTGGCGGGTGGGTCAGCGACCGGCTGGTTCGCCGTGAGCGCGAGTCCTTCCGTGCTGGCGGACGCGCCTTGTGGCCGCTGTGGGGTGGTGTCCTGGCCGGGGTCCTGTTCCCATGGGCCGTCCCAGCCGGGTTCGCCGCTTTCTGCGGGTTCGTCTGCATGGGACGGGGTGCCTACCGGGGGGTTCTTGGTGAGGTCGGGGCCTTGGGTGCTGGCGGGTGCGTCTTGGGGTTGTTGTGGCGGGGGGTTCTGGGTGGGGGCGGGTTCCCAGGGGCCGTTCCAGCCGGGGGCGGGGGTGAGGAGGTAGAGGGTGGAGTCGGGGGTGAGGAGGAGGGTGTGGGGGGGTGGGGGGGAGGGAGGGGTGGGGTCGGCGTGGGCGGGAGGGGCGAGGAGGGGGGTGGCGGCGAGGGAGGCGGCCAGGAGGGTGGCGGTGCGGCGGGCGGCGGTGGTGGTGGTGCGGGCGGTGGTGGTGGCGGACGGGTGGCGCGGTGGTGTGGTGGGCTTCGACAAGTGTTCCCCCGAATTGTCGGTGTGGATTACGGACTTCGGGGGGTGGTATTTGTGGGCAGATCACGGGTTGGAGGCAAGAACGGTTTTCACAGCCACTTGGGGGGATCCTCGGCGGGGACCGGGGGCGGGGTGGCCCACTGCGGGCGGAAATCGCCGATGGCGCCCGGGGGTAGCACGAAGGTGAGAACTCCGTGCGGGCTGTCCATCGCGGCGAGCACGTCGTCGGGCGGGGTGCCCGCCGCCGTCAGGTCGGTGCGGCCGAGCCCGTCGAGCCAGCGGGCCGTCCCGGCGAGCGAGACGGCGCCGTGCCAGCCGCCGCCCGTCGCGGCCCGGTGCACGAGGCCGCCGATCGCGGTGAGCGCGGCCAGGTAGCCGGTGGCGTGGTCGAGCGCCTGGGCGGGCAGCGCGCTCGGCGTGTCCGACCCGGCCGCCCGCGCGGACTCGGCGGCGATGCCGGTGGCGAACTGCACGAGGCTGTCGAACCCGCGCCGCCCCGCCCACGGCGTGCCCGGCTCGTACGCCTGGACGTCCACCGTCACCAGCGAAGGGTTCAGCTCCGCGAGCGCCTCGGGGCCGAACCCCAACGCGGCGAGCGCCCCCGGCCGGTACCCCTGGACGAGAACGTCGGCCCCGGCGACGAGCTCGCGCAGATCCGCCCTGCCCCCGGCTGTCTTCAGGTCGAGCCGACAGGCGCGCTTCCCGAAGCTCATGTCAAGGAACAGCCCCGGCATCTCGGGCACTTCGGGCGAGCCCACGTGGAGCACGTCGGCCCCGTACGCGGCGAGCATCCGGGTCGCGACGGGCCCGGCGATGACCCTGGTCAGGTCCAGGACGCGCACGCCCTCCAGCGGGCTCTCCGCGGCCGTGGGGCGCACCACGGGCGCGTCGCCGCGCCGCTCCAGCGTGAGCAGCGGCCCGTGCGGGAACGCCGCCCACTCGGTGCCGTCGCGCAGCGCCGCCGCCGCGCCGCCCGCGCCGAGCACCGCCTCCTCGACGTCGAGCGCGGCGCGTCCGGCGCAGGCGGCCGAGACGGACTCCGGCTCGGGCAGGCAGTCCAGCGCGCGCAGCACGGCGTCCCGGTGCGCGGGGAAGTTGCAGTGCAGCCGGACCCAGCCGTCGCGCGTCCGGTAGTCGCCGGACAGCTCGGCCCACAGCCGCAGCGGCCGCCCGGCGATCTTGAAGACGCGTTCGGAGAGGAAGGCGAGCTGGGCGTGCCCGCTGTCGACGGTGGCGGCGGCGGGCGGCCCGCCACGCAGCTCCCACAGCAGCGCGGCGGCGGCCGTGGCGGCGCCGACGCTCGCCGCGGCGACGGTGTCGACCTCGTACACCGACGGCAGCAGGCCGGTGGAGCCGCCGAACGCGACGGGCACCGGGGGCAGCGCCGCGAGGCCGCAGAGCCACGCGGTCTGGTCTTCGGGCGTGTCCTTCACTTGGGCGGTCTTCCCGCCCTCGGGCCGCCGAATCACGGTACGGAACGGTCTGTGCGTGAACAATCCGGTTAAGGGTCGGCGCGGCACAATTTCCGGGGTCGCGGGTAAGCCCGAGTGTAAGCCGTTTTCCGGATTGCCATGGCATTGCGGAACATTCCTACAAGGCTTGACCTGAATTGTTTCCGTGGACACACTCGACAATGACGGTAAAGGGAGGCGGGCATGTCGTACGCGGGCGGAGTCACCCCGGGGCATGTCGCAGAACTCCTCTTCCTGGTCAGGCGTTATCCGCGGTGGACGATCTGGTTCGGCCCCGCGACCGGCAGCTGGTGGGCCCTGCCGCCCCGGGACCGGGACATCGGCGACTTCGTCGAGGCCACGGACGTGGAAAGGCTCGTCGCACGTATCGAAGTGATCCAGTCAGAGCCCCCGGCGTACCGGGACGCGGCGAGCTTCCTCCGGCTCGGCGCGCCACCGGTCCGGCGGGTGCCGTTGGCGACGCGGCCGGGTGACCCTGCAAGGTGACCCGTTGTTCCCCCGGCCCGGCCGCGGCCGACGGCGACACGACGACCCCGGAGGGAGACGCGGACGTGCTCGCTTCCTCCGACAAGCCCCTCGCGAGCGCGCCCGCCAGGCGGCCCGCCCGCCCTCCGGGGTCGTCACCGTGCCTACGGCGCTGAACCGACGGCGCCGACGTCACCGCTCCCACCCCTTCCCGGTGGCCGCGCCGCGCCGGTTAGGCTGCCCGACCATGAGTCTTCTTCGGGCCTCCGCCGTTCTCGGGACCGCCCTGGCGGTGACGTTGGCGGGCTGTACCGCCGACCGTCCGGCCCCCGGCGTCGCGGCGACCCCCGCGGTCTCGGTCGGCCCGGCCGAGGGCGCGCTGACCCTCGTCGCGCCGCCCGGTTACGCCGAGGAGGGCGCGGTCGACCAGGCGGTGGACTGGGTCACCCCGTTCGAGCGCGAGACCGGCTGCCAGGTGACGGTCAGGACGGCGCACACCGCGCAGGACGCCTACGAGCGCATGGCGGGCGGCGCCTACGACGGCGGCCTTGTCCCCGTCGAGGTGGCCGGGGCGCTTATCGACGGCGGGAAGGTAGCGCCGCTCAACCTGGATCTCATCCCGTCGGCGCAGGCGATCCCGAAGGAGCTGCGCGCGCTCGTCACGGCGGCGCCGGAGGACGAGGAAGACAGGAAGCCACGGAAGGTCTACGGGGTGCCGAACGCGTGGGGCGCCGACCTGCTTCTGTTCGATCCGCGCAAGGCCGCTCCGGCGTCATGGGGCGACGTGTTCGATCCGGAGCGGAGCAAGCCGCACCACGACGCCATCCTGTGGCGGGACACCCCCGCGACGATCGGCCTCGCCGCCCTCTACCTGAAGGAGCGGCGGCCGAAACTCAAGATCGACGACCCGTTCGCGCTGACCGTCCCGCAGCTCGACGCGGTCGCCGAGGTGCTGGCCGCGCAGCGGCCGCACGTGCGGCCGGTGTGGCGCGACCCGGCCGTCCCGGTCGAGGCGTTCGCGACGGGCGGCGCGGCGGTCGGGGTCGGCGACGCACACACGTTCGACGTGCTCGTGGGCGGCGGCGTCCAGGTGGCCGAGGCTGCCGCGCGCGAGGGCGGCACGGGCTGGGCCAACGCGTGGATGATGGGCGCCCGCGCGCGGCACCCCGGCTGCCTGTACCGGTGGTTGGACTGGACGGCCTCGCCGGAGGTGCAGCGGGCGATGGCCGAGTGGCGCGGGGTCGCGCCCGCGAACCCCGGCGCGTGCGCGACGCTGCGGGCGGGCTTCTGCGCCGCCTACCGCGTGGGCGACCGCGCCTACCTGGAGAAGCTGGTGTGGGCGAGGACGCCCGGCCTGTCCTGCCCGGACGACAAGGAGTGCACCGGCTGGGCCGACTGGGCGAAGGTGTGGGAGTCGCTGCGCGGCGACGGCTGACCCGGCCTGACCCCGGACACGAGAACGGGCCCGACCGCCCCCAGTCAGGCCCGTCTCGCGGACGCGCGGGCGAAGAGCGCCGCTGCGCGTCCCTTTGTGGGAGCGGGAGCCCCTGGCCAACCCCCCGAAAGCCAGGGGCCCCGCTTATCCAGTGAGGTTCAACTCACCCCGGAACCGTGAACGGCCAGCGCGGGGATACACGGCAGGGCGGGCACGCCGATCGACGCGTGCGCGAACACCCCTGAGCCGCCCGGCATGCGGGCGCGAGCGCCGGCGCCGGAGACCTCTTCCTCTCGGCTGGTCCTTCGGCTCATTGCTCACCTCCCGGCGGTGACCGTTCCTCGGTTCTCCTCCTTTGTACGTGCCGGGGGGTTCGGTTGGGGAATGGCGGCGCCCAAGACCTGGCAAAGGCCCTCGTGTCGGACGTCAGCGGGTCGCGGCGAATGCCTCGTCGAGCAGGTCGAGGCCCTCGCGCAGGAGGTCCTCGGGGATGACGAGCGGGGGCAGGAACCGCAGCACGTTGCCGTAGGTGCCCGCGGTGAGGACGACGAGGCCCTTCGTGTGGCAGGCGCGGGCGATCGCCCCGGCCAGTTCCGCGTCGGGCTCCTTGGTGCCCGGCTTGACCAGTTCGACGGCGACCATCGCGCCCCGGCCCCGGACGTCGCCGATCCTGGGGTCGGCGGCGGCCAGCGCGCGCAGGCGCGGCAGCATGATCTCGCCGATCCGCTCGGCCTTGGCGACGATCTCGTCGGCGTCCAGCGCGTCCAGGACGGCGAGGGCGGCCTCACACGCGAGGGGGTTGCCGCCGTAGGTGCCGCCCAGCCCACCGCCGTGCACGGCGTCCATGATCTCGGCCCGGCCGGTGACGGCGGCCAGCGGCAGGCCGCCCGCGATGCCCTTGGCGGTGGTGATGAGGTCCGGGACGACGCCCTCGTGCTCGGACGCGAACAGGTTCCCGGTGCGGCCGAAACCCGTCTGGATCTCGTCGGCGATGAACAGGATCCCGTTCTCCCGCGCGAACTCGGCGATGGCCGGGAGGAAGCCGGGGGACGGGACGATGAAGCCGCCCTCGCCCAGGATCGGCTCGACCACCACGGCGGCGACGTTGTGCGCGCCGATCTGCTTGGTGATCTGGTCGATGACCTGCGCGGCGGTCGCGGGGCCGTCCTCGGGGGAGCGGAACGGGTAGGCCATGGGCACCCGGTACACCTCGGGCGCGTAGGGGCCGAAGCCCTCCTTGTACGGCATGTTCTTGGCCGTCAGGGTCATGGTGAGCAGGGTGCGGCCGTGGTAGCCGTGGTCGAAGACGACGACGGCCGGGCGCTTGGTGGCGTACCGCGCGATCTTCACGGCGTTCTCGACGGCCTCCGCGCCGGAGTTCACGAGGATCGTCCGCTTCTCGTGGTCGCCGGGCGTGAGCGCGTTGAGCCGCTCGCAGACCTCCACGTACGGCTCGTAGGGGGTGACCATGAAGCAGGTGTGGGTGAACGCCGCGACCTGCTCCTGGACCCGCCGGACGACCTCCGGGTGGGCGTTGCCGACGTTGGTGACGGCGATGCCGGAGCCGAAGTCGATGAGGCTGTTGCCGTCCACGTCCACCAGGACGCCGCCGCCCGCCGCCGCCGTGTAGACCGGCAGGACCGAGCCGACCCCGGGCGGCACCGCCTTCAGCCTCCGCTCCTGCAGGGCCCGTGACTTCGGCCCCGGGATCTCGGTGACGATCTTGCGCTGCTGCGGCAGGCCGGGCCCGCCCTTCGTCGGCTCACTCATGGCCTCGACGATAGGCGGCGCGGCCTAGGCTGGGGGTCGTCCACACCGGACAACACGACGCCTCGCAGATGGACACCCTGGAAGGCCATGGCACCGACCCTCGCCGCCGTCGCGGCACTGCCCGCGCTGCGGCTCGTCCCGCGCACCGGGGCCGCCCTCGACGTGCCCGTCCGGTGGGTCGCGGTCAGTGAACTCGCCGATCCGACGCCGTTCCTGGAGGGCGGTGAGCTGCTCCTCACCACGGGGATGCGCCTTGACGACCCGGAGGAGTACGTCGCCCGGCTCGTCGGGAGGAGTGTCGCGGGGTTGGGGTTCGGGGTGGGGCTCGGCCACGAGGCCGTGCCTTCCGGGCTTGTGGAGGCCGCGCAGAGGCACGGGCTTCCCTTGCTTGAGGTGCCACGGCCCACGCCGTTCGTCGCGATAGGCAAGGCCGTGTCCCGGATGCTGGCGGCCGAGCAGTACGAGGATGTCACGCGGGCGGCCACCGCCCAGCGGGAGCTGGCCAAGGCGGCGCTGCGCGGGCCGGAGGCGGTGCTCTCCGCGCTGGCCCGGACGCTGCGGGGGTGGGCGCTGCTGCTGGGGCCGTCGGGGGAGGTCAGGCACGCGGCGCCCGACGCGGCGCGGGCGCACGCCGCCCTCGTCGTGGCGGAGCTGCCCCGGCTGGCCAGCGCCGCGAGCCTCGCGCTGCCGGGGCCCGTCGTGGTGCACCCGGTGGGGCTCGGACGGCGGCCGCGCGCGTTCCTCGCGGTCGGGACGCCGGACCCGCTCCGGCCGGTCGCGCACACCGTCGTGGGGGCCGCCGTCTCGCTGCTCAGCCTGCGTTCGGAGTCGGGCGAGCCGCGCGCGCGGGCGGCGCTGGGGCGGCTGCTGCTCGGCGAGCCGCCCGGCTTCCCGGACGAGCCCGTGCGGGTCCTGGTGTGCGCGCCGGGCGCCGCCGAGGCGCTGGAGGCCGACGGCGCCGCCGACCGGTGCCTGGCCGTCCCGTACGGCGCCCTGGTGGCCGTGCTGGCACCTGAGGCCCTCACGGACCGGGTAGCGGCCCTCGTGGCCGTCTGCGGGCCCGTGGGGGTCGGCGACGCGGTGCCGCTGGCCGACGTGCCGCGCTCGCTCGCGCAGGCCGAGCGCGCCCGCCCGGCGTCCGGGGTGCGCCGCCACGCCGACCTGCCCTCCGGGCTCCTCGGCCTGCTCGACCCGGCCGCCCGCGAGGCCGCCGACGTCCTCCTCGCGCCCCTCGACGCGACGTTGCGGGCCTCGCTGCACGCCTACCTCGCCCACCACGGCCAAGGCGACCCGGCCGCCCGCGCGCTCGGCGTCCACCGGCACACCCTGCGCAACCGCATGCGCCGCACCGCCGAACTCCTCGGCCGCGACCTGGACGACCCCACGGTCCGCGCCGAACTCTGGCTCGCCCTCACCCTCGCCGCCACCCCGCCCTGACTCCGCACCGGCCTTACACGCGGCACGGTGATCCCGTAGGCGTGGGTGTCATGGGGTGGGAGATCGTCGGGGGGAGTGGGTTAAGGCGAGCCTGGGTGGGCGTCAGGGTTCGGAAAGGGCGGGGCGGTCCGGCGGACGGGCCGGTCGGGGGCGGGCCAAGATCGGGCCATGAGACGCGCCGCCGTACCCTCCGTCCTCGTCCTGCTGCTGGCCGGGGCCGCCGTGCCCGGCGGGGCGGCGCCAGCGCTCGCCGCCCCTGCGGTGCCGTGGAAGCCGTGCAAGGCGGCGCTGCCCGCGTTCGCCGCGCTCTTCGACACGCTCAAGGGCGTCGAGGTCCAGTGCGCCAAGATCGAGGTGCCGCTCGACCCCGCGAGGCCGATGGGGCGCAAGACCGAGATCGCGCTCTCCCGGATCCCGGCGACGTCGGCACGTCCGCGCGGCTTCCTCGTCGTCAACCCGGGCGGTCCGGGAGGCACCGGGACGGACTTCGCGGTGGCCGTCGCCGCCCGCGCGTCGGCAAGGGTGCGGGCCGCCTACGACATCGTGGGGTTCGACCCGCGCGGCACCGGAGGCAGCGGCGCGATGAGCTGCCTGCCCGGCCACTTCGACCCGGTGCGTCCCGACTACAACCCGCGCACCCCCGCCGACTTCGCCTACTGGCGCAAGAAGGCGCGCGACTACGCCCAGGCGTGCGACACCAGGTACGGCGACCTCCTGAACCACATGAAGACCACCGACGTGGTGGCCGACCTGGAGCAGATCCGCCGCAGGCTCGGCGAAGACAGGCTGCACTACTTCGGCGTCTCCTACGGGACGTACCTGGGCGCCGTCTACGCGACCCGCTATCCGCGCCGGGTAGGCCGGATGGTGCTGGACTCCAACGTCTCTCCCGAGGGCGTCTGGTACGAGGCCAACCTCCGGCAGAACCGCACGTTCGACCGGAACCTGAACCTCTTCTTCGCCTGGGTCGCCCGGCACCACGACGTCTTCCGGCTGGGCCGGACCCGCGCGCAGGTCCGCGCCTACTACCTGGCCACCCGCGCGAGCCTGGCCCGCAAGCCGATCTCGGCGAGCATCGGCCCCAAGCAGGCCGCCGCCGACGCCCCGGCCGGGCCGACCCGCGTCGGCCCCGACGAACTCGACGACACCTTCCTCGCCGCCGGATACAGGGCTGGCGACGGCGTCTGGGCGCTCCTGGCGCAGGCGCTCCAGGCCCGCAAGGAGGGCGACAACAGGGGCATCGCCGTCGCCTACCAGCATCTGGGCGCGCAGCGGGAGTCCGGCGGGTACGCGGTCTACACGGGCGTCCAGTGCACCGACGCGCCGTGGCCCGCCCGCTGGTCGCGCTGGAAGGCCGACCACACCGCGCTGGCCCGCCGCCACCCCTTCATGACGTGGAGCAACGCCTGGTACAACCTGCCGTGCCTGTACTGGAAGGCGCGTCCCGGCCGTCCGGTGGACATCCGCAGGCGGCCGGGCCTGCCGCGCGTCCTGCTGTTCCAGGCGACCCTGGACGCGGCGACCCCGTTCCCCGGCGGACGGCAGATGCGGCGCCGTCTCGGCGGCCACCTGGTGGTCGAGGAAGGCGGCCTGAACCACGGCATCGTGCAGCGCGGCAACGCGCCGGTCGATCGGATCTTCGAGCGCTACCTGCTCACCGGAAGGCTGCCCACGGGCCGCGAGACACGGGTGAAGTCGCTGCCGCCGCCCGCCGCACCGCTCACCCCGGTGGTGCGGATCGAGGGTCAGAACAGGACGCTCATGAACTGGTCGACCTCGACGAAGCCGACCCTGTGGTAGGCGGACCGCGCCCGGTGGTTGAAGTCGTTGACGTACAGGGTGACGATCGGAGCGATGTCCTGGAGGCAGGACGCGACGACGGCGGACATGCCGAACTCCGACAGGCCCTTGCCGCGTGACTCCGGATGCACCCAGACGCCCTGGATCTGGCACGCGTACGGCGTGATCGCGCCGACCTCGGCCTT
This sequence comes from Actinocorallia sp. API 0066, assembly GCF_020991275.1. Taxonomy (GTDB): domain Bacteria; phylum Actinomycetota; class Actinomycetes; order Streptosporangiales; family Streptosporangiaceae; genus Actinocorallia. The sequence goes on from NZ_JAJLQY010000001.1 coordinate 971,350, forward strand.
GAAGACCACCCGGCCGCCCTCGATCCTGGCGAACGACCGGCCCGCCCGGATCAGCTCGGCGACCCGCGCCCGGTAGAGCATGCCGCCGTCGCCCTGGTCGGGGGAGACGCCGACTTCCTCGGTGAACATCGCCACGCACGCCGGATAGAGCGTGTCGAAATCGGCCATCGTGGCACGCCGGACATAGGGGTCGGCGGGGAAGTCGCTGGGCGCGGTGGTGGCCATGACCGGCTGGATCCCCCGGATGGCGCGCGGCGGCCCCCAGAACGGCTCCAGGAGGTCCCAGAGTTCGCGGACGGCGTCCACCGGGCCGACGATCGAGCTGCACCGGCGGCCCTGCGTGCGGGCCCGCTCGGCGAACGCCCGGACGGCGTCGGGCGCGGCGTTCACCGGGATGAGGTTGGCGCCCGCGTAGCACAGCGACTCCAGGCGCCCCTCGCGCCAGAATCCCCACATCTGGGCGCCCAGCCGGGCGGGGTCGAGCCCGGCCTGGTGGACCCGGGAGGCCACGAAGACGTTGCCGACCGGGTCGGCGTCGAGGATCGCCAAGACCTCAGCCCGGTGCCGGTCGTCCAGGACCCGCACCGGGAGGGAACCCAGCATCCGCATCGGCAGCCCACCTGACATCGTCGCTGACAGCTCGGCGCTTACATCCACCAGCCTAAGCCTCCGGCTCTGGCGGGGAAGCGCCGGGCGGTTCAGCCGACGATCAAGCGGTGACCACGGACACGCCGGGGCCCGCGTCGCCGTCGAGATCCACGTCGACGCCGAGCTCCTCGGCGATGCGCATGGCCTCCTCCACCAGGGTCTCCACGATCTGGTCCTCCGGCACGGTCTTGATGACCTCGCCCTTGACGAAGATCTGGCCCTTGCCGTTTCCGGACGCGACGCCGAGGTCGGCCTCGCGCGCCTCGCCGGGGCCGTTCACGACACAGCCCATGACCGCGACGCGCAGCGCCACCGGGAAGCCCTCAAGGGCGGCGGTCACCTGGTTGGCGAGCGTGTAGACGTCCACCTGGGCGCGGCCGCAGGACGGGCAGGAGATGATCTCCAGGCCGCGCTCGCGCAGGCCGAGGGATTCGAGGATCTGGTTGCCGACCTTGATCTCCTCGACCGGCGGGGCCGACAGGGAGACGCGGATGGTGTCGCCGATGCCCTGGGACAGCAGGGCGCCGAACGCGACGGCGGACTTGATCGTGCCCTGGAAGGCGGGACCGGCCTCGGTGACGCCGAGGTGGAGCGGGTAGTCGCACTTGGCGGCGAGCTGCCGGTACGCCTCGATCATGACGACCGGGTCGTTGTGCTTGACGGAGATCTTGATGTCGCGGAAGCCGTGCTCCTCGAACAGGGAGCACTCCCACAGCGCGGACTCGACCAGCGCCGCGGGGGTCGCCTTGCCGTACTTCTCCAGCAGCCGCTTGTCCAGCGATCCGGCGTTGACGCCGATGCGGATCGGGACGCCGGCGTCGGAGGCGGCGCGGGCGATCTCGCCCACCTTGTCGTCGAACTTCTTGATGTTGCCGGGGTTGACCCGCACCGCCGCGCAGCCGGCGTCGATGGCCGCGAAGACGTACTTGGGCTGGAAGTGGATGTCGGCGATGACCGGGATCGGCGACTTGCGGGCGATCTGCGGCAGCGCGTCGGCGTCGTCCTGGGACGGACACGCCACCCTGACGATCTGACACCCGGCCGTCGCGAGCTGCGCGATCTGCTGGAGCGTGGAGTTGACGTCCGAGGTGAGGGTCGTCGTCATCGACTGGACGGACACGGGGGCGTCGCCGCCCACCGGCACGCTCCCGACCATGATCTGACGCGACTTGCGGCGTGGGGAGACCTGAGGAGCCTGGGGGCGGATCTTCGGCAGACCGAGTTCGACGCTCATGTTCCTATTGTGTCAGTCGTTGCCGCGTGCTCTCGCGGGCCCACTGATCAGCCGTGAGCACGTCGTCGAGCGTGGGCGTCCGGATTGTCTGATGTGCCGAGACGATATCCGAGACGGTGTCCACTATGGAAGGAAATGAGATGTGGCCTTTGAGGAAAGCTTCAACGCACTCTTCGTTCGCAGCGTTATAGACAGCGGGTGAGGTTCCGCCCTCCTCGCCGACCTGGCGGGCGAGCTGGACCGCCGGGAACGCCTCGTCGTCCAGCGGGAACAGCTCCCACGTGTGCGCCTTGGTCCAGTCCACGCCGTAGTCGGGACGGTCGATGCGGTCCGGCCAGGTGAGGCCGAGCGCGATCGGCAGCCGCATGTCCGGCGGGCTCGCCTGGGCCAGCGTTGACCCGTCAACGAACTCCACCATGGAATGGATCACCGACTGCGGATGCACCATCACGGTGATGCGGTCGAAGGGGATGTCGAACAGCAGATGCGCCTCGATCACCTCAAGGCCCTTGTTCACCAGCGTCGCCGAATTCACCGTGATGACGGGGCCCATCGCCCACGTCGGGTGGTTGAGCGCGTCGGCGGGCGTCACCTTCTCCAGCTCCGCGCGGCTCCGGCCCCGGAACGGGCCGCCGGAGGCCGTCACGACGAGCCTGCGCACCTCCTCGGCGCGGCCGCCCACCAGGCACTGGGCCAGCGCGGAGTGCTCGGAGTCCACGGGCACGATCTGGCCCGGCCTGGCGCGCGCCTTCACCAGCGGGCCGCCGACGATGAGGGACTCCTTGTTGGCCAGGGCCAGGGTGCGCCCCGCGTCCAGGGCGGCGAGGGTCGAGGACAGGCCGAGCGCGCCCGTGACGCCGTTGAGGACGACGTCGCAGGGGTGCGCGGCGACCTCCGCGACCGCCTCGGGGCCCGCGAGGATCTTCGGGATGCGGTACTCGCCCCGGTTGTAGCCGCGCTTGGCGGCCTCCGCGTAGAACGCGAGCTGGAGGTCCTGCGCGGCGGTGGCGCGCGCGACGGCGACGACCTCGGGCTGGAACTCCAACGCCTGCGCGGCCAGCAGCTCCACCTGCCCGCCGCCCGCGGCCAGGCCGACGACCCGGAACCTGCCGGGCTCACGACGGGCGATGTCCAGGGCCTGCGTGCCGATCGAGCCCGTCGAGCCGAGCACGACGATGTCCTTCACCTGCATCTGGCGTCTCCGTCCGTCGCCGCTTGAGCCGCCTCATTGTGCAGGGCGCGGGTACCCGTCATGCAAGTTGACCAAAAGTAGCCACGCGATCACTCGTGGTGCTGCACACTGTCACGTCATGGGTAAGGAGGGCTGGATCGCGGCGGGCGCCGTCGCGCTGGTCGGTCTGTCGCCGATGGCGCCCGCAGGGGGGACCGCGATCCCGTCCTCCGAACCCGTCGTCTCGCACGTGCTCCCGTCCGGGAAGGCGCACCGGGACAAGGTGCTCCGCTACTGGACCGCCGACAGGATGACCGGCGCGGTCAGCCCCGTCGCGCCACGGCCCGGACCGCTCGGCAAGGCGGAGCCGCCGGGGCGCAGCAACGGCGCGGTGTGGCCCCTGGACGGCGGCGTCGTGCCGTCCGTCGGGAAGGTGTTCTTCACCCTCGACGGCCGCGACTACCTGTGCTCGGGGGCCGCGGTGCGCAGTGCCAGCCGTGACCTCGTTGTCACGGCCGGGCACTGCGCCCGCGGGGCTTCGGGCCGGTGGGCGGAGAACTGGATCTTCGTCCCCGGCTACCGGGAGGGCGGCGGCCCGCAGGGCGGGTTCCCCGCACGGCTCATGGCCGTGCCCGACCAGTGGGCCTCCAAAGCCGACGACGACTACGACGTCGCCATGGTGGCGTTGCACCAGCGGCGCGGAAAGCACGTCGCCGACCTCGTCGGGGCCAACACGATCGCGTTCGGCAGGCCACGGGGGCGTCCCGTGCACGCGTTCGGCTACCCGTCGCAGGGGCGGTACGACGGGGAACGGCTCGCCTACTGCGCGGGCACCCCCGAGCCCGACCCCCACCGGGCGACCGTCGCGCAGGGCCTGCACTGCGACCTCACCCAGGGCTCCAGCGGCGGGCCCTGGCTGATCGGCTTCGACCCGGCGACGGGCACCGGCACCGTCACGTCCGTCAGCAGCTTCAAGTACGCCGACGACAAGGTGACGATGTACGGGCCGTACTTCGGGCAGGCCATCCGCGAGCTGTACGCGCGCACCGAGCGCGTCTAGCCGCTTACAGCTGGAGCCCTGTGAGCACCATGACCTTCTCGTAGGTGTAGTCCGCCATCGTGCTCGCCACACCCTCGCGGCCCACGCCGGACTGCTTGACGCCGCCGTACGGCATCTGGTCGGCCCGATAGGACGGGACGTCGCCCACGATCACGCCGCCGACCTCAAGCTCGCGCTGCGCCTTGAACGCGACGTCCAGGCTGCGGGTGAACACGCCGGCCTGGAGGCCGAACTTGGAGTCGTTGACCCTGGCGAACGCCGCGTCCACGTCGGCGGCCTTCTCGACCAGGAGGACCGGCCCGAACACCTCCTCGCAGGACACCTCGGCCGTCTCCGGCACGTCCGTGAGGACCGTGGGGGCGTAGGACGCGCCGTCCCGCTTGCCGCCGGTGAGGACGGTGCCGCCCGAGCGGTTCACCCAGTCCTCGACGCGCTCGGCGGCGTCCTGGCCGATCAGCGGGCCGACCTGGGTCCTGTCGTCCCACGGGTCGCCGGTGACCAGGCCCTCGACGGCGGCGACGAGCTTCGGGACGAACTTCTCGTAAGCCTCGTCGCCCACCACGTAGACCCGCTGCACGGCGATGCAGGACTGGCCCGCCTGGTAGTTCGAGAACAGGGCGGTGCGCTGGGCCGCCCAGTCGAGGTCGGCGTCCGGGCAGACGACGGCGGCGGCGTTCCCGCCGAGTTCGAGGACGACGTGCTTGCCCGGCACCGAGTCCCGGATCGCGTACCCGACCGGCCCGGAGCCGGTGAAGGAGACGATCGGAAGGCGGGGGTCCTCGGTGAGGGCGGAGGCACGGTCGTTCGGGACGGGCAGTACCGAGAACATGCCTTCGGGCAGATCCGTCTCGGCGAGCAGCTCGCCCAGCAGCAGCGCCGACAGCGGCGTCTTGGGCGCGGGCTTCACCACGACCGGCGCGCCGACCGCGATCGCCGGGGCGACCTTGTGCGCTGTCAGGTTCAGCGGGAAGTTGAACGGGGTGATCGCCAGCACCGGGCCGTGCGGGGCCCGCGCCACATAGGCGAGGCGGCCCTCGGCGGCCGGGTCGGTGTCCAGCCGCAGCGCGCTGCCGCTCCAGCGGCGCGCCTCCTCGGCGGCGAACCGGAACACCGAGACCGCGCGGCCCACCTCGCCCCGCGCCCACAGCAGCGGCTTGCCGTTCTCGGCGGTGATCAGCCTCGCGATCTCCTCCTTGCGCTCCTCCAGGCGGCGGGCCACGTGGGCGAGGGCCTCGGCCCTGACGTGCAGGGGCAGCGCGGCGGCCTTCTTGCGGACGGCGTGCGCGGCCGCCACCGCCTCCTCGACCTGGGCCTCGGTCGGCACGGCGGCCCGGCCGACCTCGCGCCCGTCCCACGGGTGCGTCACGACGATCTCGTCATCACCGGTGGCGGCCCGCCCGGCCAGCCAGAAAGGAGTAGCGCTCATGCCTCCACGCTAACCCCGCGCCGGGCCCCCGTCCCACTGTCCACTATGGATTGTGCCCCCTCCACAATGTCCCCTGCCCTGACGCGTCCCGCGCCCTGCCCGCGCCGGGCTCGCCGGGGCGGACGAGGCCCTGCTCGTAGGCGAAGACGACGGCGGCGACGCGGTCGCGCAGGCCCGTCTTGGCCAGGACGCGCGAGAGGTGGGTCTTGACCGTCGCCTCCCTGCCGTGCGGTCCGCGCGACGGCGTCCATGTGGCCGCGCGCCCGCTCCGGATCGACCTTGCCGACCTCGCTCGCCGCCCCCGCGTTCACCGCGATCACCGAGAGGGCGTGCGCGACGACGTCGTGCAGCTCCCGCGCGATCCGCAGCCGTTCGGCCGCGACCGCCTCCCTGGCCCGTTCCCGCACCCGCTCCTCGGCGGCCCGCACGGCCGCGTCACGGCGCCGCAGCAGCAGCCCGGCACCCCACGCGCCGACGATGAAGAAGACCATCACCACCAGCGACGACACGTCCGTCTCGGGCCCGTAGAACCGCAGCCGCTCGGCGCCCAGCATGCCGCCGAGCGCGAGCGCGCACCCGGCCGCCGCGCCCGCCGCCGACCGCGTGTACAGCGCCGTCGCGAACACCGCGAGCAGGATCGTCGGGAACGGCGCGACGGTGGCGGGCGCCGCGCTCGCGGTCGCCGCGCGCAGCAGCAGCGCCGCCACCGCGACCCCGAGCACCCCGAGCGGCGCCCGCCTGAGCAGCGCGACGGGCAGCGTCATCACCAGCGCGAACGCGATCTCGCCCGCGAGGGGGTCGGGCCCGTCCGGCAGCACTTCGAGCACCGCCCACACCGCGAGCCCCACGGCCAGTACAAGATCTGCCCGCCCCGACCCCCACGGCAACCCCGCCGGACCCCCCTCGGGCCGCCTCGCGCCCGCCGCGCCCCGCTCCCGGTCGTCGGCGACGGCGTGCGGCTCGGTCGCCGACGGGGCGGTCTGCGGGCCGGTGGGGGGTCGGGTGGTGGTCACGGAGGTGACGGTACCCGGCGGGGGCGGGACCGCCGTCTGTCTCCGGGATGATGCGGTTCATCCCGTGGAGGTGTCCGTGGGGGCTCGCGGGCGGATGTGGGTGGGATGTCCTGGTTCTTAGCTTTGCGGCATGGAGACGAGATTCTTTGTTCGGCCGGTGGCGGTGAGCGGGTTGCTGGGCGGGCTCGCGTTGGCGGTTACGGGGCTGATGCAGGCGGTGCGGCCGCAGGACGCCGAACCGAAGGTGACCGGGGAAGAGCACGTGATCCTCGGGCTGTTCGCGGCGGCGCTGGTGCTGCTGGCGCCGCTCGTGTGGACGCTCGCCGGGCTGGGTGGCCGGGCCGCGCGGGCGGGCGCGGCGCTCGTCGTGGCGGGGCACGCGCTGCTCGCGTTCGGCGCGACCGCCTCGAACCTCAACGGCGAGGACTACGCGTGGTTCCCGGCCGTGGCCGTCCCGGCGAACCTCGCGGTGCTGGCGGGCTCGATCACCCTGGCCGTGGGACTCTGGCGCGTCCCGGGCCTGCGCCCCTACGCCGCCGCGCTCCCGCTCACCTGGCTCTGCACGATCCCCCTCTCCCAACTCGGCGGCCCCCTCCTCGCGGGCCTCTACTGGCTGCTCGCCCTACGCCTTCTCGCCCTACGCGCCCCCACGCCCGCCGCCACGCACTGACCCCGCGCCCTCCGGAGGCGCCGCACGCCGCTCTGACGCCCTGACCCACGGCCCTCAGGGGTCGGGCAGGTCGCGCCAGAGTTCGGCGGCCCGGGCGAGGAGGTGGCGGAGTTCGGGGCCGGGGAGGACGGCGGCGTCGGGGGCGCGGCCCACGTGGAACGTCCACAGGCCCCAGATCTCGGCGACGTCGGGATCGAAGAGGCCCGCCCACTCGGGTGGGACGTCTTCGGGGTCGGTGAGCCGGGTGGCGGCGAAGGTGTCGGGGACGGTGATGCCGGGGCCGTCGGGGGCGAACCACTCGGCCCACGCCTCCTCCCGGCGGCGTCCCCTGAGCCGGGCCCAGTCCCGCGCGAACTCCAGGAGGTCCCGGAGGACGTGCAGCGGGTCGTCCGCGACGACGGGCCTGCCGTTCTCCATCCGCAGTGTCCGCACGGCCACAAGTCTGCCCGCCCCCGATTCGCCCGGCCATGGCTTTCCGAGGGTGACGGGTGGGTCAGAGGGTGCCTCGGCGCCATTCGTGGACGAGGAGGTAGGCGAGGTAGGCGCCGCCCAGGGCCATCGTGTAGATGCCGACGGGGAGGTCGTCGAACAGGGGGAGCTGTTGGGCGGCGAGGTCGGCCAGGGGGAGGAGGACGGCGCCGGTGAGGGCGGACAGGGCCAGGTGGGGGCCGGAGGCGTTCGTCAGGCGGCGGGCTATCTGGGGGCCGCACAGGGCGAGGAAGGCGATGGGGCCCGCCGCCGCGACGGCCGCCCCGGACAAGCCGATCGACAGCAGCACGGCGAGCGTCTTGGTGCGCGCGGGGGCGGCGCCCAGGGCCTCGGCCGTCTCGTCGCCCATCTCCACGACGGCGAGGTCGCGGAAGAGGAACAGGCAGACGGGAAGGGCGACGAGCAGCGCTGTCGCGGCCGTCAGCGCGTCGTCCCAGGAGGAGGCGTTGAGGCTGCCGTTGACGTACGCCTTGAGCACGCTCGCCCTGTCGCGTTCGACGGCGTAGACGACGTACTCGATCAGCGCGTTGGCGATGGCGGCCACGCCGATGCCCGCGACGACGAGCCGTCCCGGGCTGCGGAAGCCCGCGCCCGTCGCCAGGTACACGACGGTCATCGCGAGCGCCGCGCCGAGCACCGCGCCCACCGGGACGGGCAGCACGCCGGGGAACAGCAGCGCCGTCATGGCGGCGCCCGCCCCCGCCCCGGCGCCGAGCCCGATGACGTCGGGCGAGCCGAGCGGGTTGCGGGTCACCGACTGGAACAGCGCGCCGGACAGCCCGAACGCCGCGCCCACGGCCATCGCGGTGACCAGCCGGGGCCCACGGAGCCTTTTGATGACGAACGCGTCCTTGCCTTGCGCGCCACCCGTGAGCGCGGAAGGCAGGTCGGCGAGGGCGACGCCGAGCCTCCCCAGCGTGAGCGTCGCGACCGAAGCCACCGCGAGCAGCACCAGCAGGAGCGCCCCGATAGAGAGGCTGCGCACGCGGACGGGGAAGGCGAGGCCCGGAGCGACTCGGACGAGGCGCTTCCCGGCGGGCGCGGCGGCGGTCACGCCGTCCTCTTCATCCTGCGCACGGCGACGAGCAGGGCGGGCGCGCCGACGAAGGCGGTGACGACCCCGACCATGAGCTCCTGCGGGCGCAGCACGAGCCGTCCGACGACGTCGGCGCACAGCAGCAGCGCCGGGCCGAGCAGCGCGGAGAAGACGAGCTGCCGCCGGAAGTCGGCGCCGACGAGCGCCCGCACCACGTGCGGCACCGCGAGCCCGACGAACGCGACGGGCCCGACGGCGGCGGTGGCGGCGGCGCCGAGCACGGTCGCGGCGAGCAGCCCGACGGCCTTGGTCCGCGCGGGCTTCGCGCCGAGCGCGGCGGCCGGGTCGTCGCCGAGGGCGACGGTGTTGAGGGCGCCGCCGAGCAGCAGCGCGACGGCGAGGGCGCCGCCCGCGAGTGGCAGCACCGCCCACAGCACGTCGAAGCCGCGTCCGCCGAGCGAGCCGACGACCCAGTACCGGTAGCCGTCGAACACCTGCGGCCTGCTCAGTGTGACGGCCTGGACGTAGGCCATGAGGATCGCGGAGAGCACCGCCCCGGCCAGCACGAGCCTGACCGTGCCGGAGCCGCCGCCGCGCGTCCCCACGGCGTACACGACGAGCCCGGCGAGCAGCGCGCCCGGCAGCGACCACCACAGCGTCGCCAGCTGCCCGGAGACGCCGAGGTAGGCGCTCGCGGTGACGATGCTCGCGGACGCGCCGGCGGTGACGCCGAGCAGGCCGGGTTCGGCGAGCGGGTTGCGGGTGACGCCCTGCATGAGGGTGCCCGCGACGGCGAGGCTCGCGCCCGCCACGAGGCCGAGGAGGGTCCGGGGGTACCTGCTCTCCACGACGGTGGTGATGTAGGGGTCGCCCTGCCCACGCAGCACGTCCCATACGGCTCGGAAGGACGTCGGGAGGCTGCCGTGCGTGACGCTCGCCAGAAGCGCCACGGCGAGCAGCGTGAGCGCGAGGAGAAGGGTGAACGCCGACCGCGCGGCGCCGGGGCCCTTGCGCCCGGTGCCGCGCGGCGGCGTCGTAGCCGATGCGGCCATGCGCGGGGTTACCTGACCTTGGCGACGGCCTCGTCGATGAGCGGCAGGAAGCGTTCGATCGCCCACGGCACGGTCAGCGGGTTGATCATCGAGGAGGCGGTGACGAACGGCTGCTCGGTCGGCGCGACGATCGCGCCGTTGGCGATGGCCGGGATCGCCTTGTACAGCGGCTGTGCCTCGATCTCCTTGCGGTTCTTCGCGTCGCTGTAGAACGTGAAGACGATGTCGGTGTCCTTGAGCTTGTCGGCGTTCTCCAGGCCGATGACAGCCGACTCGGTGCCTTCGACCTCCTCGAACGTCTCGACGACCGGGTCGGGCCGCAGGCCGAGCGCGGCGACCATCTCGGCGCGCTGCTCGGTCGGGAAGAAGACGCCGAGGGTGCCGGGGCCGGTGTTGTAGATGTAGGAGAAGGTGTACTTCGGGTAGTCCGGCCGGGTCGCGGCGGCGTCCGAGAGCCGCTTCTTGATGTCGCCGATGAGGTCCTCGCCCTCGTCGGCCTTGCCCAGCGCCCTGGACACGATCTTGATCTGGTCCTGCCACGGGGTGCTCCACGCGGCGCCCGGGTAGGCGACGACGGGGGCGACGTCGCTCAGCAGGTCGAACTGCTCCTGGGTGACGCCTGACCACGCGGCGAGGATGACGTCGGGGTCGAGTGCGACGATGGCCTCGATGTCGAGTTCCTCACCGCCGGTGAACTGCTCGGGCAGCTCGGCGCCCTTGGACCTGACCGCCTCGTAGATCCACGGCAGGTAGCCGGTGTCGTCGCTGCCCCATGTGTACTCCTCGATGCCCACCGGGATGGTGCCGAGCGCGATCGCGGTCTCGGTGGAGCCCTGGCCGAGCGTGACGACGCGCTGGGGCTCCTCGGTGATGACGGCCTCGCCGAGCGAGCTGGTGATGGTGACGGGGAACGCCGCGGCGGAGGGCCGCTCCGGGGCGACCTTGTCGTTCTCGCCGGATCCGCACGCGCCGAGCAGGAGCGTGAGGGACGCGGCGGCCGTCGCCACGAGGGCGGAGCGGCGCGGGAGGCTGAGCATGGAGGTCCTTGCGATTCGGGCATGCGAAAACCGGCTGGGGGGACAACCGGAAACGGTAAGTTAGGCGAGCCTAAGCTAACCGGACAGCTACGGCAACTCGCCCTTAGGGCACCCCAACGAACGATCCGGGACGGATGTGTCCCGGACGGCCGGGACCCGGGTCACTGTCCGGGGCACCCGCCGCGCGGATCTGATGGCGGCATGCGACGACTCCCGGCGGCGCTGACCGCCTGCCTCGCGGCCGTGACGGTCTCGGGGTGCTTCGTGTCCTACCCGGACGCCCCCGAGCCCAGGCGGCCCGCCTCCGCGCCGGGAAGCCGGACCCTGCGCCTGCCCGCCGAGGCGGGCGGCCTGACGAGGGTGCCCGAGCGGAAGCCACGGAAGATCGACTTCGGACCTCCCCGGTTCGTCGGGAAGACCGTCAGCGCCTACTACCACCGGCCCGGCATCGACCCCGGCGCCCACCCGGCGGACCTCACGTGGGTCGTCGCCGTGGAGACGGCGCCGGCCGCGTCCGACGACCTCAGGAAGCGGCTGCTGCGCCAGGTGCTCGGCCGCGAGAACGACGACGCCGCCCTCCACGCCGAGACCGGCAGGGACGCCCCCGGCCCGCTCGGCGGCGTCTCCTACTGCGGCTTCGACGGCGTGCCTGAGGACGGCGCCGTGGTGTGCGCGTGGTCCGACCGGGCCAGCGCGGGCGTCGCCACCTTCCCGAGCGCGGCCAACAACGAGCCGGGACTCGCCGAGGCCGTCCGGCTGTTCGTCGCGTTCAGGCACGACATCGAGGGGTGAGTGCTCAGGCGGGCCGGGAGAGCAGCTCTTCGAGGCTCTTCGCGTGGTGCCCGGTGGCACGCTCGACGGTGTGGCTGACGGCAGACAGCTCACCCGTCCCGATGGCCTGGTAGGACGTCACCCAGCCCTCCACCTCCCAGGCGGGGGCGCCGTAGATGTCGCGGGTGCCGTAGGCGTCCTGGACCGTCTGGTCCACGTAGTCGACGCCGAGGAGGCGGGCGACGGTGGCCAGGGACAGCGCCTCGGGACCCGTCACGTCGTAGCGGCGGCCCCGGTGCAGCTCGGCGCGCGGCAGGATCGCGGCGGCGACCGCGGCCACGTCGTCCCGCGCGACGAACGAGCAGCGGCCCTGCCCCGCCGGGCCCTTGATGACGCCGTCCTGCACCAGGTGCGGGACGAGGTCCAGGTAGAGGTTCTGGCGCAGGAACGTGAAGTCCAGGCCGGAGGCGCGCAGATACACCTCGGTCGCCCAGTGGTCGCGCGCGAACGTGAACGTGGCGTCCTCGGCTGCTGACAGGAACGACAGGTAGACGACCCGGCTGACGCCCGCCGCGCGTGCCGCGTCTATCGCCGTCTTGTGCCGGGCGACCCTGTCGGGCGCCTCCTTGGCCGAGACGAGGAACAGCGTGTCCACCCCGGTGAGCGCCGCCGTCATCGTGTCGAGGTCGTCGTAGTCGCCGCCCAGGACGGGCTCCGCGCCGGGCAGCTCCGGCAGCCGTGACGGATCCCGCGCGACGAGCCGCTGCTGGTGCCCGGCCTTGGCGAGCAGCCGCGCGACGCGCCCCCCGACGTTGCCCGTCGCCCCCGTCACCCCGATCATGCGCGGACCAGCCTTTCGAAGAGATGGTCGAGTGTGCCGTCCGGATCGCCCGTCATGCCCGGATGGACCGGGCCGGGCTGGACGATGGTGCTGCGGGGGGCGGTGAGCCAGCGGAAGCGGCGGCCCAGGGACTCGGCGGCGGCGTGGTCGTCGCCCGCGCAGTGCGCGGCGATGCCCGCCAGCGCGCGGCGCACCTCGGTGAGCGCGGCGGCAGGGGCGAACGCCCGCATCCGCGCCTCGTCGTCGGTGAACCTGACCCCGAGGTAGTCATGCTTCTGACAGTAGACGACGACCCCGACATTCAGGCATTCGCCCCGTTCGAGGTCGGGGATGAACCGCAGGACGGCGTACTCGTAGGGGGTCACGGCAGCCACGCCCTCGGGTCGGCGGCGCGGGCCAGCAGCTGGGCCACGTAGGCGTCGCGGACGGCCCCGGCGTCGGCGAAGCCCGGCTCGCCGTCCAGCCACCGGTCCGGCACCAGCGCGACGACCTCGCGCAGCAGCTCCTCGGTGATGCGAGGCAGCAGTTGGGCTTCGGCGCCCTTGAGGTCCTTCGCCCACGGCTTGAACACGTGGTCGTCCACGTCGTAGGGCCTGCCGACGAGCTTGGCCGCCGACTTCCACGCGTGGTGGAAGTACAGGCTGGCGCCGTGGTCGATGAGCCAGACGTCGCCGTGCCACACCAGCATGTTCGGGTTGCGCCAACTGCGGTCGACGTTGCCGATGAAGGCGTCGAACCACAGGACCCGGCTGGCGAAGCCCGCCTCGGGCGTCCAGGCGAGCGGGTCGTAGCCGAGCGAGCCGGGCAGGAAGTCCACCCCGAGGTTCCAGCCCGGGGAGGCGTCCAGGAGGTCCTGGACCTCCTCGTCGGGCTCGTGCCTGGCCATCACCGGGTCGAACTCCAGGACGACCAGCTCGGGCACGGCGAAGCCGAGCCGGCGGGCCAGCTCGCCCGCGATGATCTCGGCGTTCAGGGCCTTGCGGCCCTGCCCGGCTCCGGTGAACTTGGCCACGTACGTGCCCAGGTCGGCGGCTTCGACGAGGCCGGGCAGCGACCCGCCTTCGCGGAGCGGCAGCACGTACCTGGTGGCTTGGACGATCGGCAACACCCGCCCAGGCTAGTACGGCCGTCGAGGGGTTTTACGGCGCGTAGATCTGGTAGGCGAGCGTGATGCGGCCCTTGGTGTTCCACTGGAGTCCCCACTGGGGGTTCATCACGGGGCGGTCCACCGCCTTGCGCAGCGACTTCAGGCCGACCTTGCGCATGGCGAGCCCGCTGTCGGTCGGGACGATGAGGCAGATGACCGCCTTCTTGGCGAACCCGCGGGTCTTCTTCTTGCCGACCGGCTTGTAGTAGCCGTCGCCGAACTCGCCCTTGGTGAGCTTGGTGTACCTGCCGGTGAGCGAGCCGTACGGGTGCTTCTTGCGGGCCTTGCCCACGCCGCCCGGCTTCACGTCGATGATCTTCTGGAACTTGGGCTGCTTGGCCAGGGAGCATGCGGGCTTGCGCTCGGGAGTGGCGGAGGCGGCCGTCGCGGGGACGACCGCCAGCGGCACGGTGAGCGCGACGACCGCGGCCAGGATTGTTCGCATCTGAACCCCATCGTGAAGATTGTCTGGGGTGTTTGATGCGGGCGGGTGCCGTGTGGTTCCGGCGGGTTCAGATCCGGTGGATGACCTCGTCGGCGAACCGCTCCATCGTGGCGATCTTCAGCTCGACGCCGGTGCCGTACTTCTCCTTCTCCCGCGGCGTCGCCGTCCACCAGGGCGCGGCCAGCGTCGAGGAGACGCCCCGGTCGCGCCACTTGCGGTACAGCTCCGCGGACGGCATCGCCGCGATGGGGGCGACGACGTCGAAGCCGTCAAGGGAGCGGCCGTGCGCGGCCAGGAGGCCCTCCAGCTTCACCAGGAGGGCCTCCAGGGCCTCCTCGGAGTAGACCCGGTTGCCGATCCAGCCGTCGCCGATCCGGGCCGCGCGGCGCAACGCGTGGTCGCTGTCGCCGCCGATGTAGACCGGCACCGGCGCGGCCGGGGCCGGCGCGATCCGCAGCGGGCCGAAGTCGAAGAACTCGCCGTGGTGCTCGACGTCCTCCCCGCGCCACACCTCGCGCAGCGCGGGGATCATCTCGTCCAGGCGGCGGCCCCGGGTGTGGAAGTCCTGGCCGGTCTGGAGGAACTCGTCCTTGCACCAGCCGACCCCCGCGCCCAGGGTGACCCGCCCGCCCGACAGGACCGAAGCCGTCGAGACGGCCTTGGCGACGGTGAAGAAGTCGCGGGCCACCGGGATGTAGACGTTCGGGGCGAACCTGACCCGTTCCGTCACCGCGGCCATGGCGCCGATCGTCACCCAGACGTCCGGCCAGTGCGTCTCGGCCCTGTAGGGCGGCTTCCCCGTCTTGGAGTAGGGGTAGGCCGCCTCGTACTCGGCGTAGAAGACGTGGTCGGAGACGGTGACGGTGTCGTAGCCCAGCCGGTCGGCCGCGCGGGCCAGCGGAAGGTACTCGGCCGTGTCGGCGAAGGAGGAGCCGAGCCAGAAGCGCATCTGCCGGGCCTCAGTCGGAGAACTCGGGGATGACGTGCTCGGCGAACAGCTCAAGGTTCCGCTTCACCGTGTCCAGCGGAAGCACGCCCTGCTGGCCCTGCATGAACAGGCCGAACCACTCCAGGTCGGGCATCCGGTCGAGCATGCGCTGGATGCCGCGCTTGACGTCGTCGGGTGTGCCGAGCAGCGCCATCTCGACCTCGTTCATGCGCTTGAAGTCGCCCTTCTCCGCGCTGATCGGCTTGAACTTGTCGTCCTCCTTCTTGCGGAGGACCTCCAGGTAGCCGAACGGGCCGAAGAACGAGGCGAAGTCCTTCTGCATGCCCTTGCCGTAGGTGTTGATGGCCTCCTCGCGGGTCTCGGCCATCCCGACGATCTTGAGAATGCCGGTGTGCTCGCCCAGCTTGTAGATCTTGCCGAGCTTGGCGCACTCGTCCTGGTACAGCTTGGCCTTCTTGGCGTGCTCGTCCGGGTTCGGGGTGAACATCCAGGGGAGGATGCCCTCCTGCGCGGCGCGGATGACCGAGCGGTCCGACACGGTGAACGGCTGCCACAGCTCCGGATGCGGGTACTGGTACGGCTTCGGGCACACCGAGATGCCCTGGATGACGCCGTCGTCGTCGATCTCGCCGGGGGTGCCGAACTTCTTGGTCCAGTCCTGGGCGGGCCAGCCCTCGATGCCGGAGAACGGCCTCGGCACCTCGTAGTCCAGGACGTCGCTCTTGTAGCGGAGGAGGTCCTCCGACCACGCGAGCTTCATGATCTTCAGCACCTCGCCGAAGACGTCGAAGTTGCGGTTGTCGGTGGCCGAGCCGTCCGAGCGGGCCGCGACCGCGTCCCAGCGTTGGCCGAGCACCTGCATCCAGCGGTTCTGGTAGCCGCGCGCGACGCCCAGGCGTAGGCGGCCCTTGGAGAAGTGGTCGAGCAGGGCGACGTCCTCGGCCGCGCGGATCGGATCCCAGGCGGGGAGCACGATGCCGAGCGGGGCGAGCAGGATGCGTTCGGTGCGGGCGGCGAGGTCGGTGAGGAACATCAGCGGGTTGACCGAGAACTCGAAGCCTTCCGAGTGGAAGTGGTGCTCGGTCATCATCAGCGCGTGGAACCCGACCTGGTCGGCGAGAACGGCGATCTCGCGGACCTCGTCCAGCAGGTTCTGGTAGGACTCCACGTCCCGGCCGATCGGGCGCTTGGCCACCGCGTTCTCCTCAGCGGCCCAGCCCGAGCCCGGGATCTGCGGGTTGAGGAAGATCGAGAACTTCACGGCGCATGCTCCTCGCGGTCGTCGGCGTCCGAGTGGGATTCGGCTCTCGCAAGTCTGGCAAAGCCCGGTCGAACAAGCAAGCGCTTGGGCGATTACTTCCGGATGTGACGCCAGGCACACGCCCCTCCGGACGACGACACCCCTGCCCGGAGCGTGCCTTCGGGGCGTCGCTGTCAATCCGCCCGAAAAGGGTCAGGTGGTGTGGCGTTCGCGGCGGGCCAGGCGGGTCAGCCAGGCGCGGAGGATGTGGAGGAACTCGGCGGGGCGTTCCTCGTGCAGGCGGTGGCCGTTGCCGGGGAAGACGTGCGTCTCGGCGCCCAGGGCCGTGTGCTCCCAGGCCGCGCGTTCGGCGTCGGCCCACAGGGACAGGACGGGCTGGGTCCTGCGCTTCAGGTACGCCTCCGACTGCGGGCGGACGCCGATCTGGCCCTCCGCTACGAACAGCGCGGCGAACACCTCGGAGAGGACGTGCGCGGGGGTGCCGAGAAGCTTGCGTTCGTGCCAGGCGCGGATCACGGGCGGCGTCGCGGACGTGTAGAGCGTGGCGTCCATGGCGAGGGCCGTCTCGTGGGGGTTCGCGCGCAGGCTCTCGGCGTACTGCGGCATGAAGGAGGCGACGTCCTCGCGCAGCCCGTAGCCGGGGTCCACGGTGACGACGGCCCGCACCAGCTCCGGATGCTCGACCGCGAGGATGCTGGCCACCTGCCCGCCCAACGAGTGCCCCACGACGACGGCCTTGGGGACGTCCAGGCGGACGAGGAGGGAAGCGAGATCCTCGGCCATCTCGGTAGGCACGTTGCCCGTCTCGGGGGCCGAAGAGTAGCCGTGCCCGCGCAGGTCGGGGGCGATGACACGGAAGTCCCGCGTCAGGTCGGGGAGGTGCCACACCCAGTCGTGCGAGTCGGCGCCCATACCGTGCACGAGGACGAGCGCGTCGGCGTCGCGCGGCCCGTCGTCGGTGTGGAAGAGGCGGACGTCGCGGAGGTCGGCGAACGGCATGGCAACTCCTTGAGCAAGCAATTGCTTGGTACAGTACCGGACATGCGCCTCGGCATCACCATGTTCGCGACCGATCACACCATGCCGCCCCACGAGCTGGCCATCGCGGCCGAGGAACGCGGCTTCGCCTCCCTGTACCTGCCCGAGCACACCCACATCCCGACCTCACGGCTCACCCCCGCCGCCGCCACACCGGAGACGACCGGCGCGGGCGAGGCGCGGTTCCTGCGCGGCACGTCCGGGGACGAGACGCTGCACGAGTCGTACGCGCGCAGCCTCGACCCGTTCGTCGCGCTGGCGGGCGCCGCCGCCGTCACGGCCACGCTGACGCTCGGTACAGGGGTCGCGCTGATGGCGCAGCGGGAGCCCATCGTCACGGCCAAGGCAGCCGCGACCCTGCACCACCTGTCGGGCGGGCGTTTTGTTCTGGGTGTCGGCTACGGCTGGAACCGGGAGGAGGCGGCGGGGCACGGCGTCGTCTGGCAGGAGAGGCGGGCGCTCGTGCGGGAGCGCGTCCTCACGATGCGCTCGCTGTGGCGGGACGAGGTCGCCTCCTTCGAGGGCGAGCACGTGCGGCTCGCGCCGAGCTGGGCGTGGCCGAAGGGCGACATCCCGGTTCTGTTCGGCGGAGGCGCGGGCCCCAGGCTGTTCGCCGCGATCGCCGACCACGGCGACGGCTGGATGCCGATCGGCGGCGCCGGGCTCACCGAGGCGCTCCCCAGGCTGGCCGCCGCCTACGAGACGGCCGGACGCGACCCGTCCACCGCCGTCGTCATCCCCTTCGGCACCCTCCCCACCCCCGGCAAACTCGACCACTTCGCCTCACTCGGCATCCGGGAGACCGTCCTGCGCGTCACCGCCGCCGACCGCGACACCGTCCTCCGCGAACTCGACGCCCACACCCGCTACCTCTGATCGTCGTAGCGGGGTCAGCGGGAGGCGGGGTCCTGGGCCAGGCCGGAGGTGATGAAGTGGCGGGGGGTGATGAACATGGCGGTGGACTCGACGGTGGTCCTGCCGTCGGGGGTGGTGATGGTGCCTTCGACCCAGGTCTTGCGGCCCTCGCGGCGGGCGACGCGTGCCTCCAGGCGCAGGGGGGTGTTGAGCGGGGTGGGGCGGCGGTAGCGGAGATCGAGCGTGGCGGTCATGCCGGGGGTGCCCGAGGAGGCGGCCACCATGCCGAGGAGCTGGTCGAAGACGGCGGCGCTGATACCGCCGTGGACGTAGCCGGGCGGGCCCTCGTAGACGTCGCCCAGGGTGAAGTCGGCGGTGACGGAGCCGTCCTCCTGGACCTCGAACGGGATGGGCGGCGCGACCGGGTTCACGACGCCCGTCACCGGGTTGCCGAGCTGGCCGAGCATGCCGTGGTCGGCGCTCATCGGCGGGGCGGGCAGCCGTGCCGCGTTGAGCCGCTCGGTGAGCGCCCGCAGCGCGGCGGCGGCCTCTTCCAGGTCGGCGTCCGGCGCGTCGGTGAACACGACGGCGTCGATCAGGGCGCGGACCTCGTCGGCGAGGCCGCCGACGGTCTTGACGCGTGCCTCACCGAGGAACGGGCGCTCCGGGGTCGGGACGGCCGGGGACTGGGTCATGGGCGACTCTCCTGCACCTGGAATCATTCTAGAATCGAATTCTAGACCGGCGTCCCCTCAGCCCAGGTAGGCGGCCCGCACCGAAGGGTCGTCCCGCACGTCGGCGGGGGTGCCCTCGGCGATGACCCGGCCCAGGTCCAGGACCACGATCCGGGCGCACGTGTCCATGACAAAACCGACATCGTGCTCCACGAGCAGCACCGTCGCGTCCACCCCCGCGAGCACCTCGGCGAAGACGGCCGCCTGCGCCGGATCCAGACCGGACGTCGGCTCGTCCAGAAGCAGCAGCTTCGGGGCGTCCACCAGGGCCCGCGCCAGCTCGACCAGGCGGCGCCCGCCGATGGGCAGCTCGGCCGCGTACATCGCGCGCAGGTCGGCGATGCCGCAGCGCTCCAGGGCCGCCTCCGCGCGCTCCCTGCGGGCCCGCTCGCGGGCGCCGCGGCCCGGCAGCGCCAGGAGGTCGGCCGCGAGGCCGCCGCCCCCTCCGCGCCACTCCAGGGCCGTCAGGACGTTCTCCAGCACGGTCAGCCGCCCGAAGACCTGCGGGCGCTGGAACGTCCGCGCCATGCCGGAGCGGGCCCGGCGGACGGCGCCGTGCCCCGTCACGTCCGCGCCGTCCACGAGGACCCGGCCCGCGTCCGGGCGGCGCAGGCCCGTCACCACGTCGAAGAGCGTGGTCTTGCCCGCGCCGTTCGGGCCGATGACCCCGCAGACGCCGCCCTTCTCGACGGTGAAGGAGACCTCGCCGAGCGCGCGCACGCCGCCGAACGCGACGCTGATCCCGTCAAGTGCAAGGCTCATGCCCGTCCCTCCTCGACCGGCCGTCCCGTGGGGCGGATGCCCAGATAGGCGGCGGTCAGCTCGTCGGCGTCCACCTCGGCGCGCGGGCCCGACCAGGTGATCCGGCCCTGCCCCAGGTAAGCGACGCGGTCGGCCAACTCCAGCGCCTCGTGCGCCTTCTCCTCGACGACGAGGAGCGCCACACCGCGCTCACGCAGCTCCCCGAACAGCGCGAACACCTGCCGGACGACGAGCGGCGCGAGGCCCAGCGACGGTTCGTCGGCGATCAGCACGTCGGGCGGGCGGATCAACGCGGGCGCAAGCGCGAGGATCTGCTGTTCCCCGCCGGAAAGGGATCCGGCCGGAAGGTCACGGCGTTCGGCCAGCCTCGGGAACCGCTCGTAGGCGCGCG
Source organism: Actinocorallia sp. API 0066 (assembly GCF_020991275.1). Lineage (GTDB taxonomy): Bacteria > Actinomycetota > Actinomycetes > Streptosporangiales > Streptosporangiaceae > Actinocorallia. The sequence continues at coordinate 991,380 of NZ_JAJLQY010000001.1, forward strand.
CCCTGTCGACCGTCGAAGGCAGCCAGAGGGTGAGGTTCTCCTCCACGGTCAGCCCGGGGAAGATCCCCCTGCCCTCGGGGGCGAGGTACAGCCCTCGACGCGCCCGCTTGACCGCGCCCGTCGTGGTGATGTCGTCGCCGCCCAGCAGCACCCGCCCGGACGTGGGGGAGACCTCGCCCACGGCGACCGCGCAGGCCGTCGACTTGCCTGCGCCGTTCGCGCCGAGCAGCGCCAGCACCTCGCCCGAGCGGACCTCCAGGTCCACCCCGCGCAGCACCGTCGTGTCCCCGTAGCCCGCCACGACCCCTTCGAGCCGCAGCGCGGGTTCTTCTGACGGCCTCGTGCCGGGCCGCTCCACGGGGCTGTCCTCCACCTCGGTGTCCCCATGGCTGGAATCCAAGGGGCCTGCCGACCCGGTTCCACCACCCTCCGTGGAAGCCGCCTTCTTCCGTCTCCTTCGATACCGCTGCTCCGCGAACTGGGCGAGCACACCGTCCGGGTGCCTGGCCAGGATCATCCCGCCCAGCCCGAAGAGGATCGCCTCCACATGCGTCGAATCGGTGACGTAAGACAGGACCTCGTGGGCGACCCCCACGATGAGCCCGCCGACAACGGCCCCGCCTATCCGCCGCACCCCCTGGAGCACCACCACGGCGAGCCACACGAACCCGAGGTTCACCCGCAGGTCGGTCGCGTAGATCTGGCCCGCGAACGTCGCGAACAGCACGCCGCCGAGCCCGCAGACGGCCGAGGCGACCGCGAACAGGGTGAGCTTGGTCCGCACCGCCGACACCCCGGCCGTCCGCGCCGCGGTGGGCGCCGAGCGGACGGCGAGGATCGCCCGGCCCGAGGGGGAGCGTTCCAGGTTGCGGACGAGCAGCGCGACCACGCCGATCACCGCGAGCAGGAGCACGATCCGCGTCCTCGGGTCGCTCGTGTCGGTCGGGCCGAGCACGATAGCCGGGAACTTCCAGCCGAGGGTGCCGTTGCTGAACGCGTCGATCTGGAAGAGGACCTGGTCGGCGAGCAGGCCCAGCGCGAGCGTCGCGAGGGCCAGCACCTTGCCGCCGAGCCGCAGCGCGGGCAGCGCCACCACCAGCCCCGCCGCGACGGCCGCCGCCACGCCGAGCACGACCGCGAGCCCGAACGGCAGCCCGTGCCCGACGACGAGCCCCGCCGTCAGCGCCGCCAACGCCGCGAAGGACGCCTGCGCGAGGTTGACCATGCCGCCGATGCCCGTCACCACAACGAACGAGCAGAAGATCAGGGAGAACACCAGGCCCGTCGCGACGAGCCCCGCCCAGTAGTCGCCCGCGAAGAACAGCACCCACACCAGCCCGACGACCGTGCCCACGATCCACGGTAGGACGCGTCTCCAGGGCGGCAGATCCGCGAGGTAGTCCGGAGGCGGCGTGTCCTGCGCGACCGTACCGGCGACCCGCGTGCGCGCGCGGTTGAGCACAACCAGGCCGACCAATAGGAGGATCGCGGGTACGCCCGTCGCAAGGCCCGTCACCTGCTCGGTGAGGGAGCCTCCGTAGCCCGCCACGAGGTTCTGCACGACGCCCAGGGCGAGGCCCGCCGCGAACGTCCAGGGGATCGAACGCAGGCGGCCGAACACCGACGCCGTCGCGGCGGTGAACATCAGGACGGTGAAGGCGCTCTGGTCCAGGCCGAGCGCGGGCACCGCGAGGATCCCGGCGAGCGCGGCCAGCGCCGACGACAGCATCCACGCCTGCGCGGACGCCGCGTCGGCGTCCACACCCCGCCAGGTCGCCAGGGCGCGCTGGTCCACGGTCGCGCGCATGCGCAGGCCGAGCGGCGTGTGCCGCATGACGAGCCACAGGCCGAGCGCTGAGGCCGCCGCGAGCGCGAAGACAGCCAACTGGTCGGAGTCGAGACGCACGCCGTCCAGCGGCTCGTAGGAGGTCGGCGGCTGCGGGCCGAGACCGCGCGCCGACGCGCCCTCGGTGACCGAAGGCAGCCCCAGCACCTCCACCAGCCACAGGCCGAGCGCGGGCAACGCGATGAGAAGGCCGATCGTCGCGACGATCTGCTGGGTCTCCCCGGCCGTCGCCAGGCCGCGGAACATCAGCCGGTGCAGCACGTAGCCGAGCAGCGGCGCGAACACCGCGACGGTGAGCGCCGCGGCGGGCCAGGCGGGCCAGCCCCCGCCCGACGTCAGCTCGAAGTACAGCAGCGCGGCGACGAACCCGACGGCGCCGTGCGCGAAGTTGAACACGCCGGTGGCGGCGTGCGAGAGGGTCAGGCCGGAACCGAGCAGGGCGAAGATCGCGCCGGTCACGAGCCCGCTGAGGACGAGTCCGAGGAATTCGGTCAAGACGGCTCCCGGGGGGTCGGCGCCGCCCGGCCGCGCGGCCGGACGGCGCCCGAGGGCTACTTCAGCGGGGTGTTCGGGGTGCACCTGAGGTGCTGGGCCACCTCGAAGGCGGCACCCTTCAGCTGGACGAGAGCGCCGCAGCCATTGGGCTCCTTCTTGTCCTTCGGGTACTCGATACGGCCGAACCCGGGGTTCTCGTAGGTGAAGGACTCCGCGGCCTTCAGGAACGACTCGCGGGTGAGGTCCTTGCCCGCCTTCTCGGCTATCGCGAGGAACACGTCGGCCGCCCAGTAACCCACGGCCATGTGCTGGGTGAACTCGACAGCGCCGCCGCCGGACGCCTTGACGATGTCGTCGCGCATCTGCCTGGCCTGCGGGAGGTCGGACTCGAACGGCTCGAACTGCGGGGACGCCAGGACGCCGTCCAGGCCCGCCTTCAGCGCCGGGTCCTTCAGCACGATCGGGTCGTAGCTCGTCGCGTCGCTGATCGCGCCCTGGTACCCGGCCTTCTTCAGCGCGCCGAACAGCCCGGCGTTGAGCTTGGCCCCGGCCATGATGGACACGACGACGTCCGGCGGGCCGCCCTCCGCCTTCATGATCTTGTTGACGTACGGCAGCCAGTCCTGGGGAGGCGCGGTCGCCGGGATCGCCGCCGACGTGCCCGCGATCTTGAACCCGGCGGCGGTGAACGACTGGCTGATCGTGCTGACGCCCGTCTTGGAGGCCGTGGAGTCGGTGCCCTGGATCCACGCGCGCTTGCCCTCGGCCCCGCCGAGCTGCGCCGCGACCTGGCTGCCCCACCACGTCTGGGTGCCCGCGCCCGGCTCGGGGGCGAGGCAGCCGTTGTAGCCGAACGCCGTCCTGAGGCCGCACCACTGCGGGCCCGTCGCCCAACCGAACCACGGGACGCCCTGCTGCTCCAGGAAGCTGCCTCCGCCGAACGAGGGTGAGTTGACGGGGACGACGGCGAACACGCCGTCCTTCTGGACGAGCTTCTGCGCGGCGGTGGCGCCCTTGGCGGGGTCCATGCCGTCGTCCTCGGCGCCGGTGAACTCGATCCTGCGGCCGTGCACGCCGCCGTCGGCGTTGGCGCGGTCGAACCTGGCCTTGGCGCCGATCTCGGCGGCGCCGGTGGAGTAGCCGGTGGCGCTGGTCTTGGCCAGGATGCCGGCGATCTTGACGCTGGTGTCGGTGACTCCGGCGGCCCCGTCGCCCGAGCCGGTGTTCTCCGTGGTGGTACAGGCGGACAGGAGGGCCGTCGCGAGGAGGACGGCGGCCGCCGTGCGGGTGTGTCTGGGCATAGGGGGTGGACTCCCAAGCGGAACGCGGACCGGGCTAGTTGACCTAGCGCTCGTTTGATCCGGAGGGTACGCGCGGGTCTCGTACCAAGCAAGTGCTTGGTGTTACGGTGCTCGGTATGACGACGACAATGCGCGCCGCCGTGCTCCGCGAGTTCGGCGCCCCCCTGGAGATCGTGACGGTGGACGTGCAGGAGCCGCGCGCCGGCGAGGTGCTGGTGCGCGTCGCCGCGTCCGGCATCTGCGGCTCCGACCTGAAGACGCTCGACGGCAGGAGCCCCGTCGTCCGGCGGCTGCCCGTCATCCCCGGCCACGAGAGCGCCGGCGTGGTGGCCGCCGTCGGGCCCGGCGTGACGGGCGTGAAGGAAGGCGACCACGTCGTCGTCGCGATGAACGGGCCGTGCGGGCGCTGTCGCAACTGCACGCGGGGACGGGTGCACCTGTGCTCAGGCAAGTCCCGGATGGCCGCGATCATGGGGATGATGGCGGACGGCTCGACACGGCTTTCACTCGACGGCGAGCCGGTGACCCCCTACATCGGGATCGGGTCGTTCGCCGAGTACGCCGTCGTGTCCGAGGCGATGTGCGTCCGGGTGGCCGCCGACGTGCCGCTGGACCTGCTCTCGTTGACGGCCTGCGGCGTCGTCACGGGCGTGGGGGCCGTGTTCAACACGGCACGGGTGGAGCCGGGCTCGTCCGTCCTTGTGGTCGGCGCCGGCGGGGTGGGGTTGAACGTCATCCAGGGCGCCGTCCTCGCGGGCGCCACGACGATCATCGCCGCCGACGTGAACCCGGCCAAGTTGGACCTGGCGAAGGAGTTCGGCGCGACCCACACCTTGCTGTCCGAGGACCTCCCGAAGCAGGTCGGCGAGATCGTGCGCGGCGGCACCGACTACGCCTTCGACGTCACCGGCAACCCGGCCGTCCTCGTCTCCGCCTTCACCGCGACCCAACCAGGCGGCACCACCGTCATGGTCGGCAGCCCCTCCGCCCCCACCCTCGACATCCCCACCTCCGCCCTCTTCTCCTCCCGCCGCCTCATGGGCACCCAGGGCGGCGACGCCAACCCCGCCCGAGACCTCCCCCTCCTCGTCGACCTCTACCGCCAAAACCGCCTCAACCTGACCTCCCTGGCCACCGAACGCGTCCCCCTGGACTCCGTCAACGAAGCCATCACCAGAGTCCGCACCGGCCAGGTAGCCCGCTCCCTCCTCACCTTCTAACCCCCACGGGTGACGCGCCCGCCTGGCGCGTCACCCGCACGCGGGTTCCAAGCCCCGGGTAACGCGCCTGGTTGGCGCGTCACCCGCACGGCTCCGGGGTCAGTCGTCGAAGAGCTGGTCGGCGCTGGTGACGGTGGCGGCGCGTTCGATCCAGCGGTCGAGCTGGTCGAGGTCGGCGCAGGCCGTGATGCGGTCACGGACGGTGTGCGGCACCAGGACGCCCCGTGCCTTGAGGAAGGCCACGATCGCTTCCGCCTTGTACTTGGCTGCTCCGCGGGCTTCGCCTTCGGCGCGGAGGGAGTCGGTCCAGGGGCTGGAGTAGGAGAAGGGGACTCGTTCCATGCGCTGTTTTACGCTGCTTTCGACAGTGGACTTGGACGAGGCGGGCGTGGGTGACGCGCCTGGTTGGCGCGTCACCCGCGCGGGTCCGGGGTCAGTCGTCGAAGAGCTGGTCGGCGCTGGTGACGGTCACGGCGCGTTCGGCCCAGCGGTCGAGCTGGTCGAGGTCGGCGCACCCGGTGATGCGCTCCCGCATCGGGTTGGTCACGAGGACGCGGCGGGCACGGAGAACGGTGAGGATCACCTCGGCCTTGCCTTCGGCGCGGAGGGAGTCGGTCCAGGGGCTGGAGTAGGAGAAGTTCTCGCGCTGCATCAGGGTCTCCACGTAGGTGCGGGAGCGGGAGTTGAGGGTGCCGAGTATGAGGTTATGGTAACGGACGGCTTCGTCGGGGTCGGGAAGGGAATCTAGGGCGGTACAGACGGTTTTGAGGAGATTGCGGTTTTTGTTGCCGTGGGTCATGGCGGAGAGGGCGGCCAGGGGGAGGTTCTTTTGGGCGGTCTCCAGGGTGAGGGTTGTTGGGATGTTGGCGGGGCCGATGGTGAGGGGGCGGAAGATGAGGTCGGGGTGGCCGAGGTCGAAGCCTTCGGCGCACCAGTGGACGACGTTGGGGTCGGGGGTGAGGACGAGGAAGGCGACGGGGCAGCGGAGGTCGTGGCGGAGGCGGGCCTGGTAGAGGGGCCAGGCCCACTCGCGGGAGGGGTCCTTGCGGAGTTGGACCTCGAAGCAGACGGCGAACTCGACGGTGCCGGTGTGGTTGGTGAAGGTGATGGTGCGGTCGCGGGTGAGCTCGAACGGCTTGAAGTCGTTGGCGTCCTCCGGCCCCAGGGCGAGCGTGCAGTTGTGGGGCGTCTTGAGGCCCAGGGCGGTGCAGAAGTGGGACACGAGGTCAGGGTGCTCCCTGATGAGGATGGTGCGTGCCTCGTGGGCTGCGGAAACTGGCATGGCCGGGACAGTAGTGACACCTGGGGGAATTCGCCCGGCAAATCAAGCAATTCGGAATTGATTTGTCCGGGTTTGTCATTAAGGTGGTTTATGTCCCGGCGGGGCGGGTCGGGAAAAGTCATTCCTTGAGTGGATCGGGCAGGGCTGGGAGAGGTCCGCAGGGGATTGTCAGTGATTCCTTAATGGCGCGGTGAAGATTGGCTCTTGTCCCGGTTCGGTGTGGTTCGTCGGGGGTAGTTCCTGCCGGACAGGGGTAGTCCGACAGTGAACGGAGACTTCTGTCGGCCCTCGGGGGGAAGCCATGGCCGAGAAGAACCGCGCGCGGGATCTTATGCATCCCGGGGCGCGCACGCTGGAAGCGCACGAGACCCTGGACCGGGCGGCGCAGCTCATGCGCGAGGAGGGCGTCGGCGCGCTGCCCGTCGTCGGGCCCGACGGCAGGTGCACAGGAATCATCACCGACCGCGACATCGTGCTCAAATGCGTCGCTGAGGGGTACGACCCGGCGAAGGTGACGGCGTCCGACGTGGTGGGCGGGCTGTACTTCTGCCCGCCGGACGCGACCGTCTCCCAGGCGCTGGAGATCATGGAGAAGCACCGGATCCGGCGGCTCCCGGTGATCGAGAACGACGCGATCATCGGCATGATCAGCGAGGCCGACCTGGCCCGCCATCTGCCGGACACGCAGCTCACCGAGTTCGTGCACCGGATCTACACCGGCACCGCCTGACCGCGTTCTGTCCCGCCGGGCCTGGGGCCGGGCGTCTTGCGAGCCCGACTTCGTCGGGAGCGCCCGCCCCGGGCGGTCGGTGGTTCAGGTGAACCGCTGGCCGCCGTTGACGTCGAGGACCGCCCCGGTCGTCGCGGCCGACAGGTCGCTCGCGAAGTGCAGGACGGCGCGGGCGACGTCCTCCTCGGTCGCGATCCGCCGCAGCGCCATCGCGGCGGTGTCGCGCGCTCGGATCTCCTCGTAGGTGACGCCCTCGGCTTCGGCCCGCGTGCGCATCCAGTCGTCCAGGACGGTGCTGGCGATCCACCCGGGCGCGACGCAGTTGACCCGCACCCCGTGGGGCCCGAGCTCGTCCGCAAGGCAGTGCGACAGTAGGTGGACGGCGGCCTTGCCCGCCGCGTAGTCGCTGCGCCCCGCATATCCGGTCCGGCTGGACATCGACGTCAGGTTGACGATCGAGCCGGACCCCTGCGCGACCATGTAAGGCGCGACGTGGCGGCAGGAAAGCAGCGTCCCGTAAGCGGCGATGTCCACCACGGCCCGCCACTGCCGGAGATAGGCGTCGTCCATGTCGAGCACGTTCTTGCGGTGCGTTCCGGGAAAGGCCGCGTTCACCAGGACGTCGATCCGCCCGTATGTCTTGTGGACGCGTTCCGCGAGCGCCCGTACCTGCGTGGGCTCCGTGACGTCCGTAGGGACGGGCAGCGCACCGCATTCGGAGGAGATCTCCTCAAGGGTGGCGGTCGTACGCGCGGCGACAGCGACGTTCGCGCCTTCGGCGGTCATGAGCCGGGCGAGGGTGCGGCCGAGCCCGGGACCGGCTCCGGTGATGATCGCGGTCTTCCCGTCGAGCAGCATGCGCGCACTGTACCAAGCGATTGCTTGTTTGGTACCGTGCGGGCGTGGATCTCACCTTCACTCCGGCACAGGAGGCGCTGCGCGCCGAGGTCCGGGAGTGGCTGGCGGCCAACGCGCCCGCCGCGCCGCTCCCGTCGATGGACACCGCAGAGGGGTTCGCCCGGCACCGGGCGTGGGAGCGCAGGCTGGCCGAGGCCCGGCTCAGCGTGCTCTCCTGGCCCGCCGAGTACGGCGGCCGCGCGGCGGGGCTCGTCGAGTGGCTCATCTTCGAGGAGGAGTACTGGGCGGCGGGCGCGCCGGGGCGGGTGAGCCAGAACGGGATCTTCCTCCTCGCGCCCACCCTGCTGCACTACGGCACGCCCGAGCAGAAGGCCCGGTTCCTCCCGAAGATGGCGACGGCCGAGGAGGTGTGGGCGCAGGCGTGGTCGGAGCCCGAGGCGGGCAGCGACCTCGCGTCCCTGCGCGCCACCGCCACCCCCGACGGCGACGGCTGGCGCCTCAACGGCCAGAAGACATGGAGCTCCCGCGCGGTGTTCGCGGACTGGGGCTTCGGCCTTTTCCGCTCCGACCCTGAATCGCAGCGCCACCACGGCCTCACCTACTACCTGTTCCCCTTGGACGCGCCCGGCCTGACCGTAAGGCCGATCGCGCAACTCGACGGGGAGACGGGCTTCGCGGAGATCTTCTTCGACGACGTGTACGTGCCCGCCGCACAGGTGCTCGGCGGCGTCGGCGAGGGCTGGAACGTGGCGATGGCCACCACCTCGTCCGAACGCGGCCTCACCCTGCGCAGCCCCGGACGGTTCATGGCGGTCGCCGACAGGCTGCTCGCCCTGGCGCGCGCCTCGGATGACCAGACCCTCCAGGACGCCGCCATCAGGGCCTGGCTTGACGCCGACGCCTACCGCCTGCACACCTGGGCCGCCGTGGCGCGCCTGGAGGAGGGCGTGGAGCTGGGGCCCGCCTCGTCACTGATGAAGGTGTTCTGGTCGGAGCTGGACCTGCGCCTGCACGAGCTGGCTCTCGCCCTTCGTGGCCCGGACGCCGCCCTCGCCGACCGCTGGATGGACGGCTTCCTGTTCGCGCTGGCGGGCCCGATCTACGCCGGGACGAACGAGATCCAGCGGAACATCATCGCCGAACGAGTGCTGGGGCTGCCCCGATGAGATTCGCGTTCACCCGGGACCAGCGGATGCTGGCCCAGACCGTCGCCGAGACCCTCGCCAAGGCGTGCCCGCCCGCGCTGGTGCGGGCCGCCCGCACCGACCCGTCCGTGCGCCGTGGCGACGCCTGGACGGCGCTGGCGGACCTCGGCCTGCTCGGCGCGGCCGTCCCGGAGCACAGGGGCGGGCTCGGCCTCACCCCGCTCGACACGGTGCTCGCCTGGGTGGAGATCGGCCGCGCGTGCGTACCGGGACCCCTGGTCGAGACGGCTGTCGCCGCGCCCCTGCTGCTCCCCGAGGGTTCGCCGTGGCTGGAGCGGATAGCGGTAGGTGAGGCGGCGGCGTCCGTGCGGTGCGCGGAGAACCCCTACCTGCTGGACGCCGATATCGCCGATGTCCTTCTCCTCCCGGAGGAGGCCACGGCTTCGCCCGTCGAGGCGCCTTCGTCCGACGGCACCCGAAGGCTGTTCACGGTGGCGGGCGAGACGGCTCCGGGCGGGGCCGCCGCCGACCACGCCGCCGTCGCCGTCGCCGCCCAGCTGCTCGGCCTGGGCGAGCACCTGCTGGAGTCGGCCGTCGCCTACGCGGGGCAGCGCAGGCAGTTCGGCAAGGCGATCGGGTCGTTCCAGGCGATCAAGCACCTCCTCGCCGACACCGCCGTCAAGCTGACGTTCGCGACACCCGTCGTACACCGCGCCGCGTACTCGCTGACGTACCCCGGGGGTCATACCGCGCGCGACGTCTCGGCCGCCAAGGTCGCGGCCGCCGAGGCGGCCCACCACGCGGCGCGCACCGCCCTGCAGGTGCACGGGGCGATCGGCTACACCGACGAACTCGACCTGCACCTGTGGCTCAGCCGGGTGTTCGCGCTCGTGCCCGCGTGGGGCGATCCCGGCCTGCACCGGGCGCGGCTGCGCGCGGTCCTGCTGGACGCGCCCCGGTGAGCGGGGTCAGCGTCGCCACCGACGTCGGCGGCACGTTCACCGACGTGGTCCTCGCGGCCGCCGACGGTACCGTCCACGTGGTCAAGACGCTGACGACGCCGCAGGATCCCGCTGAGGGCCTCCTGCGGGGCGTCCGGGAGGCGCTGGACCTCGCCGGGGTCGCGCCCGGCGCGGTCACCCGTTTTGTGCACGCGACGACGCTCGCCACGAACGTGATCCTGGAGCGGCGCGGCGTGCCCGTCGCGTTCGTCACCACCGAGGGGTTCCGGGCGATGCTGGCGCTCGGCCGCCAGGCGCGGGTCGAGGAGGAGCGCTTCGACCTGGGGTTCGTCCAGCCGGAGCCGCCCGTCCCGCTGACGCACACGTTCTCCGTCGCGGGCCGGATCGACGCGTCGGGCGCGGAGGTGCTCCCGCTGGACGAGGAGGGCGCCGCCGACGTCGCGGAGCGGATCGCCGCCCTGGGCGTCGCCGCTGTCGCGGTGTGCCTCCTGCACTCCTACGCGCGACCCGACCACGAGCGGCGTCTGGGGGAGATCCTCCGCGCCCGCCTGGGCGGCGTACCGGTTGTGCTGTCCTGCGACGTCTGGCCGGAGATGGGCGAGTACGAGCGGGCGACCACCACGCTGATGTCGGCTTACGTCGGCCCGGTGATGGACTCCTACCTGCGCCGTCTGACGGGCCTCCTGCGCGACGTCGGGGTGACCGCGCCCGTCCAGGTCATGGAGTCGGCGGGCGGGGTGCTGCCCGCGGAGCTGGCCGCGGCCCGCGCCGTCCACACGATCGAGTCGGGGCCCGCGGCGGGCGTCATCGCCGCCGCCGACGCGGGCGCCGCGCGCGGCCTCGCCGACCTCATCTCCTTCGACATGGGCGGCACCACCGCCAAGGCGGGCCTGGTGCGGGGCGGTAGGCCGGGCATCACCCACGAGTTCCAGGTGGGCGGCAAGGGCAGCTTCGGCGGGCGCAGGCCGGGCACCGGCGTGCCCATCAAGATCCCGGCGATCGACCTGGCCGAGGTCGGCTCCGGTGGCGGCTCCATCGCCGCGGTGTCCGGCGGGACGCTCACCGTGGGGCCCCGCTCGGCGGGCGCCGACCCCGGCCCTGCCTGCTACGGGCGCGGCGGCACGGAGCCGACGGTCACCGACGCCAACCTCGTGCTCGGCTACCTCGACCCTGAGGAGTTCGCCTTCCCGCTGTCCAGGGAGCGCGCGGAAGCGGCGCTGCGCAAGGTGGCCGATCCGCTCGGCGTCGACGTGGCGACGGCGGCCGCCGCCGTCCACAACATCGCCAACGCCCAGATGGGCGCCGCCGTGCACGTGGTCACGGTACGGCGCGGCATCGACCCGCGCGGGTACACCCTTGTCGCGCTCGGCGGCGCGGCCCCCACGCACGCCGCGCGCCTCGCCGAGCGGTTCGGGATCACCCGCGTGCTGGTGCCGCCGAACTCCGGTGTCGGCTCGGCCGCCGGACTCCTGCGCGCCGACCTCTCCGTCGAACGCGCGCGGACGTACCTGCGCGGCACCTCCACGATGACGGAAGCCGATCTCGCCGCTCTCGACGCGCTGTTCACCGAGCTGGAGGAGGCCGCCAGGACGGACCTGTCGGCACCCGTAGGCGGCGAGGCAGTCCGCTCGGTCGGCGTGCGGTTCGTAGGGCAGGCACACGCCTTCACCGTGGACCTCCCGTCCGGCCCCCTCACCCCGGCCGCCATCGGGCAGGTGACCGAGGACTTCTACAAGCGGTACGAGGAGTCCTACGGCATCCCGCTGCGCGACCCGGCCGAACTCACCACGGCGCGCGTCCGGGTGACCCTGCCCGCACCGCGCCCCCCTACGGCCGCAGTGAGGACGGTCGAGGCGGAGGAACGAGAGCGGACCGTCCACCTTGACGGGACTGCCCTTTCCGTCCCCGTCCGGCCGCGCGCCTCCTGCCCGCTCGGCGTGCCGCTGGCCGGGCCGCGCATCCTCACCGACCCCGAGTGCTCGGTCCTCGTGCCGCCGGGCTGGCGCGCCACCGCGACCCCCGAGGGCTCGACCCTCCTGGAACACCGCAGCGAGGACGCGTGAGCGACGACCTGACAGCCGAGATCCTCAGGAACGCCCTGTGCACCGCTGCCGAGGAGGCGAGCATCGTGGTGGTGCGCTCGGCCTACTCGACCTTCATCGTGGAGGGCGCGGACGCGGCGGCCGCCGTCCTGGACGCGCGCGGAAGGCTGGTCGCGCACTCCACGTCCACCGCGATCATCCAGTGCGCGTCGCTGCGCAGCGCCCTGCCCTATCTGCTGCGCCGCTTCCCGGCCGCCACGATGGCGCCCGGTGACGTGTTCCTCATGAACGACGTCTACCAGGGCGGCATCCACGCCAACGACCTCCTGGTGTTCCGGCCGGTGTTCAGCGGCGGCGAGGCGGCGTACTTCACCGGGACGCTCATCCACGTCGCGGACCTGTCGGGCCTGTCAGCCGGGGGCATGGCCTCCGACGCCACCGACGTGTTCCTGGAGGGCGTGCAGCTGCCTCCGGTGCGGATCGCCACCCGCGACGGGCTCGTGGACGACGTGGTGGCGATCCTGGCCGCCAACTCGCGCACCCCCGACAAGCTCGTCGGCGACCTGCGCGCGCTCATCGCGGGCGCCAACGTCGCGGCGCGCCGGATCGAGGAACTGATAGACGAGCGGTTCGCACACGGCGTCGAGGAGTACCTCGCCGACACCGAGCGCCGGATGCGCGACTCCTTGCGCGAGATCCCTGACGGCTCCTACACCGGCGCGTACACGCTGGACGACGGCCTCACGGTCCGCGTCACGGTGACGCTGGCGGACGGGGCCGCCACGATCGACTTCACCGGCACGGACGCGCAGGTGCCGCTCCCGGTGAACTCCGGCTTCTCCCAGACGCTCGGCGGCGTCATGTACGCGATCCGCTGCTACGTGGACCCCTCGCTGCCGCTGAACGAGGGCTGCTTCGCCGCGCTCGACGTCGTCCTGCCCGAGGGCAGCCTCGTGCACTGCACGCGGCCGTTCCCGGGCGGCGGCCGGTTCGGCACCGTCGCCGCGGCCGAGGAGGCGGTCTTCGCGGCCCTCACGCGGGCGCTGCCGGGCCGCGGCGTCGCCGCCTCGGGAATCCTCCAGGGGTTCAGCCTGAGCGGCGTGGCGCGGCCCTGGCTGCACATGGCGTTCGACCTGGGCGGGATGGGCGCCGGCGCGCACCGCGACGGCCCCGACGCGACGGGCGCGCTGTTCGGCGGCGGCCGCAACATCATCCCGCAGGCAGAGCCGGTCGAGGCGCGGCTGCCGGTGCGGATCGAGGCGGTCGAGCTCATCCCCGACTCCGGCGGCGCCGGCACCCGGCGCGGCGGCCTCGGCACCCGCACGGTGATCCGCCTTCTGGAGGACGCCCGTGTGGACACCCGAGGCGACCGCCTGCACCGGCCGCCTCCGGGCGCGGAAGGCGGCCTGCCCGGACGCGCCGGAGGCTACTTCCGCGAGGGCCCTGACGGCACCCGCACCCCGCTCGACACCAAGGCGACCCGCCAGCCTCTGACGGCAGGTGACGCGTTCGTCCTGGAGACGTCGGGCGGCGGCGGGTACGGGCCGCCTCCGGGCCGGGCGGAGGCCGACCGCGCGCGGGACCTCGCGGACGGGCGCGTGACGCACTCCCCGGATGACACGGACGACCCGGACGACCCGGACGACCCGGATGACACGGAAGGCGGCGTATGAAGTACGGCATCCCCCTCGGCCTCGTCCATCCGGCCCTGTGGCACGACCTCGCGGTGGAGGCGGACCGGCTCGGCTTCGAGTCCGTGTGGATACCCGAACACCTCGTGTTCACCACCGATCTGTCCACCGCCAACTATCCGGGCACCTCCGATCCCGGTATCAACCCGCGCACCCCTCTGTTCGACGCCCTCGCCTACCTGTCCCATCTGGCCGCGGTGACGCGTCACGTGCGGCTCGGCACGGCCGTCTACCTGTACGGGCTCAGGCATCCGCTCATCAGCGCGCGCGCTTTCGCGACGCTGGACCAGCTCTCGGACGGCAGGGCGATAGCGGGTGTCGGGAGCGGCTGGTACCGGGGCGAGTGGGACGCGGCGGGCGTGGACTTCCGCACCCGGGGCGCGCGCCTGGACGAGGCCCTTGAGGTGTCCCGCCGCCTGTGGACGGAGCCTGTCGTCGCGCATGAGGGCCGTCACTTCACGATCCCCGAGGTGGCGTTCGAGCCCAAGCCCGTCCAGGCGTCGATCCCGGTGCTCGTCGGCGGCGAGTCCGACGCCGCGTTGCGCCGGGCCGCCCGTAACGACGGCTGGATCAGCATGCCGCAGACGCCGGAGGCCATCGCGCCCAGGCTCGACCTCCTGCACGCGCTGCGCGCCAAGGAGGCACAAGCCGACCGGCCCTTCGACGTGACCGTGCACGCCTACTCTTTGCGCGGCCCGGAGGAGATCCCCCTGTGGGAGTCATTGGGCGCGACCCGGCTTATCGTCCGGCCCTGGAGCCGCTCGCGTGAGGCCGTCTCGTCCCTGGCCGCTTTCGCCGCCGCTTACGGCGTCACCCCTCCGGCGTCCTGAGGCCGCCGGCTAGTCCTCCAGCCAGTTCACCGACCGCCAGGCGCTGGTGAGGCCGCGACCCGTCCACGGCCTGAGCCGCTCCTCGACGGCGCCCTTCGGCGTCCAGGGCGCGTGCCAGACGGCGCGCAGGCCGCCGAAGTCGCGCGCCGCGACCACCGCCCGGCTGCTCGGGCAGACGGGCTGCTCCACCCGGTCCAGGCACAGTTCGACGTCCGGCGGCCCGCCCGGCCTGCGGTCCGCCGAGAAGATCAGCGTGGTGCTCAGCGAGCCGTTGACCGAATAGGCGACGAGGAACCTATCCGCGGGCAGTTCGACCGGCACGAGCAGCGGGAAGGACGTGCGCGCCTGGGCCGCCTCAAGGGTGTCGGCGGCCCTCGGCGCCTCCTCCGCGAGCCCGATCCGGTCCAGGGCCATCCACCCGACCGGTACGAGTGCCGCCGCCGCGGTGAACAGCGCCACTGAGGGCGCCGCGGGCCTCCGACGCGACCTGAGTACTCCCAAGGCCCGCCCCTCCCGCGATCAGCCCAAACGCCCGCATCGTAGGACACCACAGGCCGTCCGGGCAAAGTGCGGCGCGGGTCGGGTGCGGCCGGGTCAGGCGCGGGTGGTGGCGAGGATGCCGGTGAGGAGGGTGGTGAGGGCCTCGGTGGTGCCGGTGGCGGCGCTGTCGCCGGTGGACAGGCGGCGGATGGCCAGGCCGTAGAGGAGGTTGACGATGACAGGGGCGTGGGTGGAGGGGTCGGGGACGCCGAGGGCTTCGAGGATGGCGGTGGCGAGGGCGTCGTAGGCGGCGACGGACCGGGTGGCCACGTCCTGGAGCGCCGGGTCGCGCGCGGCCTGGAGGTGGAGTTCGAGGGTGGCGACCTGCTCACGCGTCCCGGCGAGGGCGACGATCGCGGGCTGCACCTCGGCGGCGGCCTGGTGCGGGGTGAGCCTGGCGTCGGCGAAGGTGAGGGCGAGCGCGGCGATGCGGTCGATCTCGGTGTCGACGAACCGGGTCAGCGCGTCGCGCAGCAGCTCGGTCTGCGACGGGAAGTGGTAGGTGAGGGTGCCGAGCGAGACGCCCGCCTCGGTCGCGACCCTGCGGTTGGTGACGGCGGCGACGCCCTGGTCGGCCACCAGTCGCAGCGTCGCGGCGAGGATTCTTTCGCGCGCGTCGTTCATGGCGGCCCATCCTCTCAGAGTGCGCGTTGGGCCTTCCGGTGAAGCCCGCCCCCAGTCTATCGTTCGTTCGAACGAACGATGAGGAGGAGAATATGGGGAGCACCGGACTCGCGTACGGGGGCCTCGCCGCGCAGGCGGAACTCGTGGCGGCGGGGGAGGTCAGCGCCAAGGAACTCGTCGAGGAGTCCCTGAGGCGCGTGGCGGAGCTCGACGGGCGCGTCGGGGCGTTCCGGGTCGTGCGCGCCGAACGGGCCCGCGAGGAGGCCGCTGAGGCCGACCGGCGGCGTGCCGCGGGCGAGCGGCTGCCGCTGCTCGGCGTGCCCGTCGCCATCAAGGACGACACCGACATCGAGGGCGAGACCACCCCGTTCGCCATCAGAGCCGACCACCGGCCCGCCACCCGCGACGCCGAGCAGGTGCGCAGGCTGCGCGCGGCGGGCGCGGTCATCATCGGCAAGACCCGCACGTGCGAGGTCGGCCTGTGGCCGTTCAGCGAGTCGCCCGGCTACGGCGCGGCCCGCAACCCGTGGAAGCTCGGGTACACGCCGGGCGGCTCGTCCGGCGGCTCGTCGGCGGCCGTCGCGGCGGGCATGGTCGCGGCGGCGGTCGGCTCGGACGGCGCGGGCTCGATCCGCATCCCGGCCGCCTGGACGAACCTCGTCGGCATCAAGCCGCAGCGCGGCAGGGTGTCGGGCTTCCCGCACACCGACCCGTTCTACGGCCTCACCGTCTGGGGCCCGCTCGCCCGCACCGTCGAGGACGCGGCGCTGCTGCTGGACGTGCTCACCGGCAGCCACCCGAACGACGCCTACCAGCTCGACCCGCCGCGCACGCCCTTCGCCGACGCCGCGCGCCGCGCGCCCGAGAGGCTGCGCATCGCCGTCTCCTTCAAGACGGCCTGGGGCGTGCCCGGAGGGATCGACCCTGAGATCCGCGCCTCCATCGAGCGGCTCGCGCGGGTGCTGACCGATCTCGGCCACAAGGTGTTCCCCTACGACCCGGACTACGGGCCCGTCGCGCTCGGCCTCGTGCCGCGCGGCACCGCCGGCGCCGCCGACTGGCTCGACTCGATGACGGACCCGAAGCCCGAGGCCCGTACCGAGACCGAGGCACGGATCGGCCGCCTCGTCGGGCGCAGGCTGCTGCCGCTGGCCCGCCGCCTCGACCCGTACCTCCGGCACCGCGTAGGCCGCATCTTCGCTGCCGCCGACCTGGTGCTCACCCCCACGACGGCCCAGCTTCCGTCACGCGTCGGCGCGTTCGACGGCGCCGGCTACCAGCGCACCCAGTCGGGCGTCGCGGCCCTGTGCCCCCTGGCCTGGCCCTGGAACGTGCTGGGCTGGCCCGCCATCAGCGTCCCGGCGGGCTTCTCCTCCGCCGGCCTGCCCATCGGCGCCCAGTTCCTCGCCCACGACAGCGACGAACGCACCCTCATCACGCTCGCCGCCCAACTCCAGGCCGCCGAGAACTGGCACCACCACACCCCCGCCCTCTAGCCGCCTCCCGCTCCCCGGCCCCACTGCGCCGGGGAGCGCCCCATCTTCGGTGGACGTAAGCGGTCAGGCGGTTCTCAGGGTGGTGCGGGAGAGGCGGTCGGCTTGGCGGGTGGTCTCGGGGAGGCGGTGGGCGCGGGTGAGGGCGAGCGTGAGGCGGACGGCGGTGTCGAGGTCCACGAGGTGGCCGGGGGAGACGTGGACGGGGCGGACCGCGCGTTGGGTGCGGAGGGCGCGGCCCACCTCCTCGCCGTCCAGGCGGAGCGGTGTGGACGAGCCGCGGGGTTCGGCCGGGGGAGCGGAGGGCAGGAGCGGGGTCTTGGCGACGCCGAAGGACGGCAGGCCGGTGAGCAGCCCCAGGTGGCAGGCCAGGCCGAAGCGCCGTGGGTGGGCCAAACCGTGGCCGTCGCAGACGAGGACGTCCGGGGTCGTCTCCAGCGCGCGCAGGGCGGACAGCAGAGCGGGGGCCTCCCGGAAGGCGAAGAGGCCGGGCACGTAGGGGAACGACGGCCGCTCCACCGCCACCGCCTCGTCCACGACCTCCAGACCCGGGAACGTCAGGACGACGACGGCAGCCGCCACAAGGCCGTCCGTCCCATCGTCCGCGTAAGCGACGTCGAGCCCAGCGACCGTCCGGGGCTCGGCCTCCAGGGGCACCAGCCGCAGCAGGGGTCGCAGCCGCTCCTGGAGCGCCTCGGCCTCCTCGGGCGTGTCGGGCCACGGATGCGTCTCGGCGATCTCCATGCGCCGACCCTAATGACCCCCGTGACGACCGCAGTAGCCCGCGCACGTGCCTGCGGGCCCCTTCCATACGACGGCCCGCGCGGTGGCCGACGCCGCGCGGGCCGAAGACAGGGGGACGGCTAGTAGCCCGCGCCGGTGATCATGCCGCCGTCCACGACGATCTCCGCGCCCGTCACGTACGAGGCGTCGTCCGAGACGAGATAGGCGATGAGTCCGGAGACCTCGCGGGTCTTGCCGAGGCGGCCGAGCGGAAGGTTGGCCATGAAGGTGTCGGCCTTGGGGGCTGCCTGCGCGACGACGTCGGGGTCGAGCGACATCGCGGTGAAGATCCCACCGGGATGCACCGAGTTGACCCGGATGCCGTACTTGCCCAGTTCGCGCGCCGCCGTCTTGGTGAGCCCACGCACGCCGAACTTGGACGCGCTGTAAGCCGAGTACCCGGCTGCCGACACGAACCCCTCGGTCGAGCTGATGTTGACGATCGCCCCGCCCGCCTCGCGCATCGCGGGGATGACCGCCTTGATGCCGAGCCACTGCCCGACGAGGTTGATCTCCAGCACCCGCTGGAACTCGGCGAGCTCCATGTCCTCGATGGCCTTGACCTTGATGACGCCCGCGTTGTTCACCAGCGCGTGCAGCCCCCCGAAGGTCTTCACGGCGAGCGAGACGGCCGCGTCCCAGTCCTCGGGCCTGGTGACGTCCATCCGGGTGAAGACGGCGTGCTCGCCCACCTCGTCGGCGAGCGCGGCGCCCTCCTCCTCCAGCACGTCGCCGAAGACGATCTTCGCGCCCTCGGTGGCGAGCCGCCGGACATGGGACTTGCCCATGCCGCGCGCTCCGCCCGTGATCAGGACGACCTTCCCGTCGAGCTGGCCCATCAGCGGTCTCCGTTCGTTCGCGTGGTGGCGGACGGCGCGAGTGCCGTCCTGGCGGCGGCGATGGCGGCGGCTGCGGCCTCCATGCTCCGGTAGAGGGGGACGCCGCCTACGCGCGCGGCGGCCCGCACGGCGTCCTCGACCCCCGCGGGCGCGCACTCGCCGTTGCGCAGCACCAGCGTGATCCTGGTGTGCGGGAGGGAGCCCTGGAGCTCCGCGACGGCGCGGGTGTAGGCGAGCAGGGGTTCGGCGCTGTCGCCGAAGGTGAAGAAGCTCTGCGCGTTGACGTGGGTGAGCACGTCCGGGTACGACGCGTGCGCGAGGATCGTGGTGACGGCGCGTGCCACGAGGGACGGGTCGGCGCGCGGCCCTACGGGGATCTCCAGCGGGTTGGCGAGCGACGTGCCCGCGCCGAGCCCGAGCGCCCGTAGGTCGTCGCGTGCCTCTCCGGGGAACCCGCCGAGCCGCACGCCGGCGGTGTCGAAGGTGTCGGCGGCGAGCACGCTGGCGCCGCCGGACGGCCCGATGACGAGCAGCCGGTCGCCCTCCCCGACCCGGCGGTGGCCGTGCTGGTCGAAGAAGTCGAGGACGCCGACGAGGTCGTCCTGGCCGCTGACGAGGGCGAGTCCGGTCTGGCGGGCGAGCGCGTGCCACACCCTGCCGTCGCCGATCATGCCGCCGGTGTGCGAGGCGGCGGCGGTGCGTCCCTGCGCGCTGCGTCCTCCGACGAGCGCCACGACGGGTTTGGGGCAGGCCGTGAGCGCGTCGCGTAGGGCGGTGCCGTCGCGGGGGTCCTCAAGGTAGAGGCCGATGGCGGATGTCTCCGGGTCGGTTCCCAGGTAGGCGAGGAGGTCGGCGGGCGTGACGTCGAGGCTGTTGCCGACGGTCGCGACCTTCGCGTAGGCGAGCCCGCGCCTCTCGCCGACCTTGACGACCTCCCCCGCGAGCCCGCCGGACTGCGAGACGACCGAGACGCGTCCGGGCGGCCCCTGCGCGCCGCCCAGGAACGTCTGGCCGCCCGCCGGGGAGTACACGCCCATGCAGTTGGGCCCGAGGAGCCGGGTGCCGGGAGGGAGCGCGGCCAGCAGCGCCGCTTCGGCGGCGGTGTCGCCGGTCTCGCCGAACCCTCCGCTCATCACCTGGACGAACGGGATACCGGCCGCCTGGGCGAGGACGTCAGGGCACTGCGCGGCGGGCACCGCCACGAGCGCGTAGTCCACGTCGGCTTCCGCGAGCGATCTCACACACGGGACGCCGTCGATAGCGGAGGCCGTCGGGTGCACCGCGTAGACGGGCCCGGAGAAAGCCTTCCGGTAGAAGCCGAGGAACATGTTCCCGAAGTTCGGCTTCCGGGTGGAGGCGCCGACCACCGCGACGGCACGCGGCGCGAAGAGTGCGTTGAATGTCACCTTTTGGTGAGGGTCCAAAGCGAGAGTCTCGCGCGTCCCTCTCTCCGAGGGGACGGCCGCGGCGCGGTGGCTCGTCCCCTCTTCGTCTTCCCGGCGTCCGGGCACGAGCCGGGCGTCCACCGCGACGGCCCCCGAGGGCGAGCAGATCACCGGGTTCAGCTCGAACTCCGCGAACCCGGCGAACGCGGGCGAGGCGAGCGCGTCGGCGACGGCGAGCACCGTCTTGACCAGCGCGTCCACGTCGACGCCCGGACGGCCCCGGTATCCGGTGAGCAGCGCCTTGCCGCGCAGCTCGTCCAGCATGTCCCTGACGTCCCGCTCGGTGACGGGCAACAGCCGCAGCGCCGCGTCGTCCATCACCTCGGTGAGCACCCCGCCGAGCCCGACGAGCAGCACCGGGCCGAAAGCGGGGTCGCGCACCGCCCCGATGATGACTTCGACGCCCGCCTCCGCCTGCTCCTCGATGAGGAACCCTTCGGCGGGCACCCCGCGCTCCAGCATCACGGCCACGGCCTCCGCCGCCGCGACGGCGTCCGCGTGCCCGAGCGACACGGCGCCCGCGTCGCTCTTGTGCAGCAGCGCCGCCCCGTACGCCTTGACGACGAGCGGCCCGGCCAGCTCCGCGCCCCGCACCGCCGCGGCGGCGTCGCCGCGCACGGGCACGGTGACGCCGCGCGGCACGCGCACGCCGAAGCCGGAGACGAGCGCCTTGACCTCGTGTTCGGGAAGGTGCGCCATCTAGCCGAGCACCTCGGCGTGGGCGTCGCGGATGCCCCGGCGCAGCAGCTTGCCGGGCCCGCCCGACCCGTCGGTCGTGTGCGGCAGCTCGGCGGCGACGACGACCGCGTCCGGCACCTGGTGCGCGGGCAGCGTCCCGGCGAGCTCAGCGAGCACCTGGGGGCCGTCCAGGGCGACTCCGGCGCGCGGCACGACGGCCAGGAGGATCCGCTGCTCGACCGCCTCGTTCTCGGGGTGCGCGGGCACGCCGACGGCCCCGGCCTCGGCGACGCCGGGCACCTCGACCGCCTTCTCCTCGATCTGCGCGGGCTGCGACCACTGGCCGCCCTTGAGGATCGCGTCGTCGCGCCGTCCGAGCACCGAGAGGGTGCCGTCGGGGGTGATGATCCCGAGGTCGCCGCCGATGAACCAGCCGTCCTTGAGCGACTCGGCGGTCTTCTCAGGCAGGCCGTCGTAGCCCGCCATGACGTTCGGGCCGGTCAGGTTGATCTCGCCCACCTCGTCGGTGAGACGTTCGCCGTCCGGGCCGGTCACCTTGACGGCGCAGCCCTTGCGGGCGCGTCCGGAGGCGGTGATGGGCTGCGAGCCGTCGTCCTGCCTGCCGAAGACGGTGTAGGGCGCTTCGGTCTGGCCGTAGTAGGAGTAGATGGCGGCGTCGGGGAAGCGCGCCTTGATGCGGTCGCGCAGGGCGGGCAGCAGAGGCTCCCCGCCCAGGATGATGGCCCGCAGTGACGACAGGTCGGCGCTCTCGTGGTCGTCGGACGAAAGCAGGGCGGAGAAGAACGACGGGATGAGTGACACGTGCGTGACGCGTTCCCGTGGCACGACCTTCGTGAACGTCGCAGGGCTCCAGTCCTGTTCGAGGACGAGTTTCTGGCCCGCGTAGAAGGCGGGCCCGACGAGGGCGGGGAAGCCGATGCCCCAGATGATGGCGCCGGTGCCCGTCACGGAGTCCTCGGCCGTCGCGACGTCGGTCCAGATCTGCGCGATGGACAGCGCGGAGAAGTGGGTGTGCACGACGGGCTTGGGCAGGCCCGTGGTCCCGCTCGTGTAGAAGAGCGCGAGGGGGTCCGACCCGTGGCCGCCGTAGGGCGGTTCGGCTTCGGAGGCGTCGGAGGCGAGCGCGTCCAGGTCCACGGCGTCCTCGCCCGCGCCGCCCACCTTGATCCACAGCTTGACGTGCGGGAGGTCGGCGCGCGCCTGCGCGACGAGCCCTTCGACCGTCGCGTCGTAGACGAAGGCCGTCGCCTGTGACGCCTCGACGACCTTGCGCAGCGTCTCCACGGGCCAGTAGGGGTTCAGCGCGGAGACGACCGACCCGATCTTCATCTGGGCGAGGTACACCTCGGCGACGTGGAGTGTCTCGTTCATGAGCGACGCCACCCGCGTCCCGGGGGCGACGCCCGCGGCGAGCAGCGCGTGCGCGACCCGGTTGACGTTGCGGTTCAGCTCCTCGTAGGTGAAGGAGCGTGTGCCGCAGTAGGTGAGCGCGACCTTGTCGGGGGTGCGCAGGGCGTTCGCCGTGAGGATCGCGTAGGCGTAGTTGGAGAACGGGGAGTGCGTCACAGCGGTCTCCTTTCCGGGGCTCGGGTGGGGGGTCAGAGGGCGGCGTAGACGACGAACGGGTTCCCGGCCGGGTCGCGCAGCAGCGCGCGCACCTCGTGCGGCCCCTGCTCGGGCCCGCGCAGCACCACCGCCCCGGCGGCGCTGAGCCGCGCCACGGCGGCCGGAACGTCCTCGACCTTGAAGGAGGCCGCGACGGCGCCCGCGAGGTCCTCCTCGGCGCCCACGAGCGCCAGCGTGGTGCCGCCGCCGTCGAGCGCGGCGAACCTGTCGCCGTCGGCGAACCTCACCGCGAGGCCGAGCGCGTCGCGGTAGAAGGCGACGGCCTCCGCCAGGTCCTTGGCGGGGTACATGACGTTGCCGATGCGGGTCACGCGGGTCTCCAGGAGGGAAGGGGGCCGAAGCCCGGCAGGTCGTCGAAGCGGACCCGGACGCGCATCCCGATCGCCGGGTCGGGCGCGTGCAGGGTGCCGAAGGCGCGGGCGCCCTCGTCGAGGTCGATCCACGCGACGGTGTAGGGCGGGGTGAAGCCCGGCAGGAAGGTCCGGTGCACGGTGGTGTGGGTGTGCACGCGCCCGAGTCCGGAGACGGTCTGGTAGGCCAGGTTGGTCCCGCCACAGAAAGGGCACGAAGCCTCTGGGAAGTGGACGAACCGGGCGCAGGGGCCGCAGTGCTGCAACGCGAGTTCGCCCCGCCTGCAGGCCGCCCAGTAGGGCTCTGTCAGCGGGCTCGGCGCGGGGGCGGGGCGTGCGGGGTCCATCGCGGCCCAACCTAGCGCACGCTTGGTAGTCGGACAAGGGGCTACCCAAGCAAGCGCTAGGGCGCGTACATTGCCCCCATGCCCCTGGAACTCGCGGCGCTCGCCGCGCCCGGCCACACCGCGGTCCTGGTCATGGAGATGCAGCGCGGCGTGGTCGGCGACCTCGCCCGCTTCCCCGACCTGCGCGCCATCTGCGCCGACCGAGGCGTGGTGCCCGCCGCCGCGCGGGTGCTCGCCGCCGCGCGCGCCGCGGGCGTCCCCGTCGTCCAGTGCACCGCCGCCTTCCGCGCCGACCGCGCGGGCAGCCACACCGGGAACACGCCCTTCCTGCGCGGCCTCCTGCGCGATCCGGGACACATGCTGGAGGGCACGCCCGTCACCGAGGTGCTTCCGGAGCTGCGCTCACCCGACGACCTGGAGAACCGCCGCTTCCACGGCTTCACCCCGTTCACCGGGACGACCCTGGACCAGGTGCTCCGCTCGCTCGGCGTCACGACCGTCGTAGGGCTCGGCGTCTCCCTGAACCTCGCGATCCCCGGCCTGTGCTCGGAGGCCGTCGCCCTCGGCTACCGCGTGGTGGTCCCGACCGACGCCGTGGCGGGCATCCCCGCCGAGTACGGCGACGCCGTCCTGGCCCACTCCGTCGCGCTGCTCGCGACCCGCACGACCGCCGACGACCTCGTCAAAGCCTGGGCCTGACCGCCCACGACCCCCCGGAGCGCTCCGATGCAAGGACTCGACCTGAGCGGCAGGACGGCGCTGGTGACCGGCGGCGCGGGCGGCATCGGCCGCGCGATCTGCGCCGACCTGGCCGCGCTGGGCGCCCGCGTCCTCGTCGCCGACCTGGACGAGAAGGCGGCCGCCGAGTTCGCCACCGAACTGCCCGACGCGGCGGCCCTGGGCGTCGACCTGGCCGACCCCGCCTCGATCGACGCGCTCGCCGCCGCCTCCGGCGACGTGGACGTGCTCGTCCACAACGCGGGTGTCTCGATCGTCGAACCGTTCACCGAGAGCGACCCCGCCCACTGGGACCTCATGTGGAAGGTCAACCTGCGCGCCCCGATGCAGCTCACCCAGGCGCTCCTGCCCGGCATGGTGGCGCGCGGATGGGGCCGTCTTGTGTTCGTCTCCAGTGACGGGGCACGCGCGGGCTCGGGAGGCGAGGGCGCGTACGCGGCGACGAAAGCGGGTCTGTTCGGGCTGGCCAAGACGCTCGCCAGGGAGGCGGCCCGTGGCCAGGTGACGAGCAACGTCGTCTGCCCTGGCCCGACGGACACGCCGATGGTCCGCCAGGTCGCCCAGGCCCATCCGGGGCTGCTCGACAAGCTCGCCAAGGGCATCCCGCTGCGCCGTATCGGTAGGCCGGAGGACGTAGCGGGCCTTATCGCCTACCTCTGCACCGACCGGGCCGGATATATCACCGGCCAGACCCTGTCCGTCAGCGGCGGCATCACCATGCAGTGAACGGCACGACGACGCCCCGTAAGGCGACGCCCTCCGGAGCGGCCCGGAGGGCGCCGCGTTCAGGCGAGGGCGGCGTAGGCGGCCTTGACGAGGTCGAAGGAACGCAGGTCGCCCCCCAGGCCGTCGCCCATGAGGTTCGGGATGAAGGCGACCGACAGCTTCGCCTCCGGGTCGCCGAGGCCGATGGATCCGCCCGCGCCGGAGTGGCCGAACGCGCTTCCACGGCCCGCCTTCGGGACGCGGAAGTTGACCGACGGGCGCATGTAGCCGAGGCCGAAGGCGGTGTCCACCAGGAGCACCCTGTCCGGCCCGGCCACGCGGACGCGGAGCGCGTCGGCGAGCGTGTCGGGCCGCAGGATCTCCCCACGCACCAGCCTGTCGTAGAAGGCCGCGAGGTCCCGCGCGGTCGCGACCATGCCCGCGCCCGGCCAGCCGCCCGCGAGCACGACGGGCTTGTTGTAGGACGTCAGCGGGTTGTTCAGCGCCCGGTTGAGCAGCGATTTCGGGTCGGTGTAGGCGGTGGCGAGCCGGTGCAGCAGGTCGCCCGCGCCGCCGGGGTCGGCGCCGCCCGCCGGTACCGGCCGGGCGCCGAGCCGCGCCGCCCTGGCGATGACCTCGGGCGGCGAGCCGATCCACAGATCGGGCGCGAACTCGCTGCGCACGAACTCCCCGACGGTCGTCCCTGCGTGCCGTCGGACGATCTCGCCCACGAGCCAGCCGTAGGTGAGCGCGTGGTAGCCGTGGCCGTCTCCGGGCGTCCATTCGGGCGTCTGGGAGGCCAGGAGGGCGGCCATCGCAGCGGGGTCGGCGGCCTCCTCGGCGGTGACGGTGCGGGCGAAGGCGGGCAGGCCGCTCTGATGGCTGAGCAGGTGCTCGCCTATGACGCCCTCCTTGCCCTGCCCGCCGAACTCCGGCCACCAGTCCGCGACGGGCGCGGTGAGGTCCACGAGGCCGCGTTCGGCCAGCAGCAGGGCGGCCGTCGCGGTGACGGCCTTGGTGCAGGAGAACGCCACGCACGGGGTGTCCTCCTCCCAGGGGCGCCCTGCTCGCGCGTCGGCGAGCCCGCCCCACAGGTCGACGACCTGCCTTCCGTCCACCCGGACGGCGACCGCCGCACCCACCTGCTTACCCGCCGCGAACTGGGCCTCGAAGACCTCACGCACGCCCCGGAAGGCCGGGTCGCAGTGCCCCTGGACGACGACGCTCATCTCTCCTCCTCGAAAGGTCGACACATCATGACACCGGCGCAACCCCCACAGTCCCCCCAGGGAGCCCATAACTGGGGACGCTGGGGCGAAGGGGATGAAAAGGGCGCGCTCAACCTGCTGACCCCCGAGGCGGTACTGGCCGCCGTGGGCGCCGTCACCGAAGGCAGGGTGCTGCCCCTCGCCCTCCCGATCAAGGGCTCCACCTCCGGCCCCGCGCCCACGACCGTCCCGCACCTGCGCGGCCGCCCCCTGCCGCAGCACTTCATGTCGGTGGACGGCGCCGACTACGCGGCGGGCACCCGCCCGGTCGGCGCGGGCCTGCGGATGGCCGACGACGCCCTCATCGTCACCCCGCACGGCACCACCACCCACATGGACGCCCTGTGCCACATGTGGGCGGGCGACAGCCTCTACAACGGCCATCCGGCCGATCGGGTGCGCTCGTACGGCGCGACCCGCTGCGGCATCGACAAGGCCGGGCCCGTGGTGGCGCGGGCGTCCTTCTTCGACGTCCCGGCGGTGCGGGGCGTGCGCCGTCTGGACGCCGCGGACCGCGTCTCCGTCGCCGACCTCGAGGCGTGCGGCGCGGACGTGCGGCCCGGCGACGTCGCGGTGGTCCGGACCGGATGGCCGCTGGCATGGGCGGACTCGCCCGAGGAGTACTGGTCCGGGCAGCCCGGACTGTCGGCCGAGGCGGGCCGCTGGCTCGCCGAACGGGACGTCTGCCTCGTCGCCTCCGACAACTCGGCTATCAGCGGACTGAACGCCCGCCAAGGCGCGGACGAGTCTCTGGATGACGATCTGCACCTGCTGTTCCTGTGGAGGCACGGCATCCACCTCGCCGAGATGCTCTGGCTCGAGGAGCTGTCGGCCGCCGGACGGGTCCACTTCCTGTTCGTGGCGGCGCCCCTGAACGTCCAGGGAGGCACGGCCAGCCCGATCACCCCGGTGGCCGTCCTGTGAGAGCACCCGCCCGCCCCCGCGCGGAGGGGGCGGGCGGGACACCTGCGCGCGGGTCACCCGCCCGGGTAGCCGCCGCCCCCGTACGTCGCGTCCAGCGCGTCGTAGTCCGGCGTGTACCCCTTCTTGGGGATCTCGGCGGCGAAGACGACGTGCTTGGGCTTCTTGTAGGAGGCGATCTCCCCGCGCACGTGCGCCACGACCTCCTCCTCGCCCACGGAAGAGTCCGGCTTCAGGACGACGACGGCCTTCACCGCCTGGCCGAAGTCCGGGTCCGGCACGCCGATGACCGCCGCGTCCGCGATCGAAGGGTGCGTCTTCAGGGCCCGCTCGACCTCGGCCGGGTAGATGTTCTCGTTCGCGGACTTGACCATCCGCAGCTTCGGCCCGATGAACGTCAGTGTGCCGTCCGGCTCACGGCGGCCCAGGTCGCCGGTGTGGTGCCAGCCGCCGCGGAACTTCGCCGCGTTCAGCTCGGGCCGGTTGTGGTAGCCGCTGAACACCGTCCAGCCGCGCGCGCAGATCTCGCCGACCTCACCGGGCGGCACCTCGGCTCCGGCGGCGTCCAGGAGCCGTACGGCGGCCAGCGTGCCGGTGCGCCCGGCCGGGCCCGCCCCGCCGGGCGCCAGGCCGAGGAAGGTGAGCATGCCGCCGACCTCGGTCTGCCCGTAACCGCCCATCTTCGACGCGCACCAGGGCGAGTCGTCCACGGTGATCATGGCGTCCCACGCGGGGGAGTGTGCGACGAACCGGAGCGACGACAGGTTGTACTCGCCCTCCGCGTTCGCCGCGACAAGGCCGTCGATCATGGGCCCGAACAGGAACGCCTGCGTGCAGGACTCGGCCTCGATGAGGCGGCACACTTCGTGCGGCTCGTAGGCGGGCGTGAAGACGTTCTTGCCGCCGAGCAGGAACGTCGCGAGGACGAACATCGTGGTGCCGACGTGGAACAGCGGCCCGCAGGCGAGGAACGTGAACCCGTCGCGCATCTCCCGGACGTGCAGGAGGGTCTGCGCGTGCGCGATGAGGGCGCGGTGCGAGAGCAGGGCGGCATGAGGACGTCCGTCGAAGGCTGCCGTGTACAGGGCGAGGACGGGTGACTCCGCGTCCACGACGACAGAGGGCTCGACATCCGGATGGGCCGCGAGGAACTCCTCGTACTCGACGCCGGAGCGCACCCACGCGGCCTTCACCGAGGACGCCTCACACGCCTCCGCGACGGCGTCGGACTCCTCCCAGACCACGACCTTCGGCTCCAGGTCGGCGAGGACGAAGCCCAGCTCGTCGGCGCTCTGCCGCCAGTTCGCCGGGCACAGCACCGCGCCGAGCCGGCCGCACGCGAGCAGCAGTTCGAGGACGCGGAACGAGTTCTGGCCGAGCCACAGCACCCGCTCGCCGCACGCCACGCCGGAGGCGGCCAGCGCGCCCGCGAGCCGGTTCACCCGGGCGTCCAGGTCGGGGTAGCCGAGCCTGACGGCGCCGTCCACGGCGGCGTCCTGGCGCGGCCTGCCGCGCCGGTGCTCGCCCAGGACGTCACCGAGGGTCGGCGTGGGGATCAGGGACATGGGGCGCCTCCTCGCGCGCTGGGGGACGGGCTAGCGGAACGCGGGCATGACCTCGGCGGCGAAGAACCTCAGGGTCTTGCGCATGTCCTCGATCGGGACCTGGCGGGTCGAGCCGAAGTCGCACATGAGGTTGCTGTAGCCCATCTCCTGGACCATCTGGATCTGCGAGATCACCCTTTCGGGGTCTCCGATGACCTCCAGTTGCTCCCACCTGAAGTCGTTGCCTACGTTGCCGCCCTTCAAGTACTTGTCCTGCCAGTACTCGAAGCCCTTGGCGACCTCACCCGTCTTGGAGTCGATGGGCGCGCTCTGCTGGTTGAAGATCCGGCTGCGGTCGAAGGACGCCTCGAACCTCGCCTGGTCGGCGCGTGCCTGCTCGATCGTCGGCGCGACGTACACCGCGCGGGACGCGACGAGCTCGACGCCCGAGGTATCGACGTGGTGCGCGGCAGCCGTCGTGTGCCACGTCTCGGCGGCCTTGGCGATCTTCCGGAAGGGCGCCGCCGGGTCGGCGAGGATCGGCAGCCCACGGGCCGCGTAGATCTCGACGGTGTCGGGGCTGACCGCGGCGACATGGATAGGCGGGTGCGGGGCCTGGATCGGCTTCGGCTGGAGCGTGACGGGGTTGCCGGAGCCGTAGTACTTGCCCTGGAAGTGCACGTCCTCGCCCGTCCACAGCTCGACGATCATGGACAGCGCCTCGTCGAACCGGTCGCGGGCCTCGCTGAGCGACAGGCCGAACGACTCGAACTCGACGCTCTGGTAGCCGCGTCCTACGCCGAGCTCCAGTCGTCCATTGGAGAGCAGGTCGACCATCGCGGCCTCCTCGGCCACGTGGATGGGGTTGTGCAGCGGCAACACGACGATGCCGGTGCCCAGGCGCAGCTTCTCGGTGCGCGCCGCGAGGTGGGCGAGCAGCGTGAAGATGTTGTTGACCTGGCCGTAGTCACGGAAGTGGTGCTCGGCGACCCAGACGCCGTCGAAGCCCAGCTCCTCCAGTAGTTCGACCACCTCGATCTGGTAGTCGTACACCTCCTTCGCGCTCTGCCCGGGGAAGCGGTGGAAGAGGTGGAAGGTCGAGAACTTCATGGGCCGTGACGCTCCTTACCGTGGCCGGCACGCCGAATATCAAACCAAGCGCTCGCTTGGTAGCGTAGCAGCCGGACGCGCTCCCGGCGAGGTGCCTTAGGCTTGGCCGCATGATCAGGCACGTCGTCATGTTCACCTGGAAGCCCGAGACGACCGAGGCCCAGCGCGCCGCCGTCCCGGCCGGGCTCGCCGCGCTCCCCGGACAGATCCCGCAGATCCGGCGGTACGAGTACGGACCAGGACGCAACCCCGGCAACAAGGACTTTGTGCTCGTCGCGGACTTCGACGACGATGAGAGCTTCGTCACCTACCGCGACCACCCCGCCCACCAGGCGTTCGTCGCCGAGTACATCGCGCCGATCGCGGCGGACCTGGCCAGGGTGCAGTACGAGGTCGGCTGAAACCGCCCCGCGCGCCTCCTTAACAAGCGCTTGCTCTGGATTTAACATGATGACCATACGTGTTCCCGAACAAGCACTTGGCCAGGACGGCATAATGAAGGGGTGACTACCACGACGAGCAGCGGACACGCCAAGGGCGCCGCCAAGCCCGCCGAGGCGCAGGGCGGCCGCCGTCGCGCCCGGGGCGGCCAGGCGCTGGCCTCCGAGCGCCGTGAGCACCTGGTGCGCCTGGCGGGCGAGCTGTTCGCCAAGAAGGGCTTCCAGGCCACCACGGTCCGGGACATCGCCAAGGAGGCCGGCATCCTGTCCGGCAGCCTCTACCACCACTTCGACTCCAAGGAGTCGATCGTCGACGAGGTGCTGTCCTCCTTCTTCGACGAGCTGATGGCCGCGAACCGTGCCGTCGTCGAGCGTGGCGGTCCGCCGCGCGAGACGATCGCCGAGCTGGTCCGCATCGCGTTCGGCACCCTGGAGCCGCACCGCGCCGCCATCACGGTGATGCAGAACGACTGGAACTACCTCAAGGGCCAGGAGCGCTTCGCCTACCTCACCAAGGCCGAGGACGAGGTCGAGAAGATGTGGGTCACCGCGATCCGCGAAGGCCAGGAGACCGGCCTCTTCCGCGACGACATCGACCCCAAGCTCACCTACCGCATGATCCGCGACACCATCTGGGTCGCCATCCGCTGGTTCCAGCCCGGCGGCCGCCTCAACGCCAAGGGCCTCGCCGAGCACTACCTGAAGGTCCTCTTCGACGGCATAGT
>NZ_JAJLQY010000010.1 GCF_020991275.1 Actinocorallia sp. API 0066
ACCGTCACCGGCCCACGCCGCAGTCAGACCCTGGAACGACGGCCCGTAGGTGTAACCGTGGTCGGCGAGGTTCTCGTAGAAGTCCTGGACGGGGATCGGGTGCGCCCCAGGCGGCGGCCAGGCGCTCAGATCGTCGGTGGCGGCAGGGGTGGCGGAGGCGGCGAGGGACGCGAGGAGGCCCTCGGCGTTGGACCGCCATTCCTGCGACCCGGACAGGCGGGAACGGATGAGGACCTGCCGACGCCCACGGGGATCCGGCTCGTCGGTGACGTGGACCTGGATCTCGACGGCGCCGGACGCCGGGATCGGCAGGGGAGCGTGGATGACGAGCTCATCCAGGACAGGACAGTCGATCCGGTCTCCGGCGGTGATGGCGAGTTCGACCATAGCCGCACCGGGGACCACAACCGCACCGGCGATCGCATGGTCGGCCAGCCACGGATGAGTCTGCAACGACACCCGCCCGGCCAGCATCACACCGCCCGGTACCTCCACCACCGTGCCCAGCAACGGATGACCACCAGCCACCTGACCGGCAGCAGGATTGGGGCTGAGCCAGTAACGATCGCGTTGGAACGGATAGGTCGGCAGCGGAACAACCCGACCCGGCACCCGAGCGCCTGGGATCAACGCGGCCAGAGCGGTCTGGGCGACCGGCCCTCCAGCAGCCCACAGCTCCGCCAACCCAGCAACAGCGGCAACCACCTCAGACTGGTTCCGACGCGAGAACGCCACCGCCACCGCAGACGGGTGATCGCTGGTCCGGGCCAGCGAAGTGAGACTCCCGTCCGGGCCGATCTCGACCACGAACCCCGCGCCGGTGCTGGCCACTGCCTCAGCCAGGGCGTCGGCGTAGCGGACGGGTTCACGGACCTGCCGCACCCAGTACTCCGGCGACATCCACTCCCGCCGCCCGGCCGCCGACGGCTCCCGGTAGACGACACCAGCCGCCACAACGCCGAACTCCGCCAACATCGGATCCATCAACGGCGAATGGAACGCATGACTGACCGGCAGCAGCCGCGCCCGAATCCCCGCACCAACCGCAGCAGCAACCAGCTCCTCAACAGCGGCCTGCTCCCCGGAGACCGTCACCGCCCTCGGCCCGTTGACGGCCGCGACCCACACCCCGGCACGATCGGCCACAAGCCCGACGACCCGATCCTCACCGGCGGCCAACGACGCCATCGCGCCCCCGGCCGGGAGAGCCTGCATCAACCGGGCCCGAGCGGCCACCACCTGGGCGGCATCCTCCAAAGACCACACACCGGCCGCGAACGCCGCAGCCAACTCACCGATGGAATGACCCACCAACGCCTCTGCCCGCACACCCCACGACTCCACAAGCCGCCACAACGCGACCTCAAAGGCGAACAACACCGACTGCGTATACAGCGTCTGATCCAACAAGCCCGCCAGATCCGAACCCGAATCAGCGAACGCCACCTCCCGCACCGGGAACCGAGTCACCCCACCCAACGCGTCGTCCAGCACCTCGCTCAACTCGGCATCCAACGCCGCGCACACCTCGTCGAACGCAGCCGCGAACACGGGGAACGCCCCATACAGATCTCGGCCCATCCCCGCCCGCTGAGCACCCTGACCAGCGAACGTCAACACCACCGGGCCCGTACCGGCCGCCCCCGAGGGCCCCGCGTCCCCAGCAGCCACCGCACGCAACCCCGCCACGGCCTCGTCCCGACCGACGGCCGCCACCGCAGCCCGGAACTCCCACACCGGACGACCAGACAGCAACGCCCCGCCGACCTCCTCCAACCCCCAACCCAGACCAGATTCGAGAGCCAGGAAATCGGCCAACCGGCCCGCCGCAGCCCGCAGACCCTCCGGAGACCGCGCCGACACCACCAACGGCACCACACCCGACACACCCGAAACAGGCTCGCTGGGCGTACCAGGGGTGTCGGGGGTGTCGGGGGCCTGTTCAAGGATGACGTGCGCGTTGGTACCGCTGATCCCGAAGGAGGACACACCGACACGGCGCGGACGACCGGTCTCCGGCCAGCCACGCTCCTCGGTCAGGAGCCGCACATCCCCGACCGACCAATCCACCTTCGACGACGGCGTCTCGGCATGCAATGTCCGGGGCAGCACCCCGTGCCGCAGCGCCAGAACCATCTTGGCAATCCCGGCGACACCGGCCGCCGCCTGGGTGTGACCGATGTTCGACTTCACCGACCCCAACCACAACGGCTCACCGCCTTCAGCGCGGTCGCCGTAGACCGCCAGCAGCGCCTGCGCCTCGATCGGATCACCCAAAGCCGTCCCGGTGCCATGCGCCTCCACCGCGTCCACGTGAGCCGGGGTCAGACCGGCACTCGCCAACGCCTGACGAATCACCCGCTGCTGGGAAGGACCGTTGGGAGCCGTCAACCCGTTCGAAGCACCGTCCTGGTTGATCGCACTACCCCGGACCACCGCCAGCACCTCATGCCCAAGACGCTGAGCATCCGACAAGCGCTCCAGGACCAACATCCCGGCACCCTCGGCCCAGCCCATGCCGTCGGCGGAGTCGGAGAACGCCTTGCAGCGGCCGTCGAGGGCCATGCCCTGCAACCTGGAGAACTCCACAAAGGTCTCCGGGGTGGCCATCACGGTCGCGCCACCGGCCAGCGCCATCGAGCATTCGCCCGCCCGCAGCGCCTGGGCGGCCAGGTGCAACGCCACCAGCGATGAGGAACACGCCGTGTCGACACTCACCGCCGGGCCCTCAAGCCCCAGCACATAGGAGATGCGCCCCGACGCCACGCTGTGCGCGTCCCCGGTCGAGCGGTACCCGTCCAGCTCCGGAATCGGCACCACCGCGTCGGCGGCGGACTGGTAGTCGTTGGCGATCAGCCCGGTGTAGACGCCGACGTCCTGGCCGTGCAGCGAGGACGGGTCGATCCCGGCGTGTTCCAGCGCCTCCCACGACGTCTCCAGCAGCAGCCGCTGCTGCGGATCCATCGCCAACGCCTCACGCGGACTGATCCCGAAGAACGCCGCGTCGAACCTCGCCGCGTCACTCAGGAACCCTCCCGCACGCGCGTGCGAGACGCCCACCGCGTCCGGGTCCGAGGCGAACAGGCCGTCCAGGTCCCAGCCCCGGTCGGTGGGGAACTCCCCCACCACGTCCGCGCCCGACGACAGGAGGTCCCACAACGCGGCCGGGCCGTCCACACCGCCGGGCAGCCGCACCCCCACACCGACGATCGCCACCGGCTCGTCGGTCGCCGCCGTCGCGGGGGCGGCCGCGAGCGCGGGCGTCTCGCCGGCCACCTGGGCGGACAGGAAGTCGGCCAGAGCCGACGGGGTCGGGTGGTCAAAAAGCGCCGAGACCGAGAGGTTCAGCCCGGTCAGCGAGGCGAGCCGGTTCCGGAGGGCGACGGCCCGGGCCGAGTCCAGGCCGAGGTCCTTGAACGGCCGCCGCCGGTCGAACAGGTCGTCCCCGACGGTCGAGGCCACCTCGCGGTAGATGAGGTCGCGCAGGAACCCGGTCGCACCGGCCACGGCGAGCCGGTCGTCCTGGGGCACGACCTCGGTGATCGCCATCGTGGTGCCCGAGGAGCGGACGGCGGCGTCGAACGCCGCGGCGAGTTCGGCCGCCGACAACGGATCCGCCAGGCTCGTGCGCAGGAAGCCGCCGGTGACCGCCCAGCCGTCGCACGTCAGGGACAGGACGCGCCGGTCCGGCGAGTCATGGCGGCGGGCGAGCGCGTCGAAGGGCCGCGCGACGCCCTCGGCGCACAGGACGACCGTTCGCGCCGACGACGCGGTCACCAGGTCCTCGACGTCCGGCGCCGCGCCGCGCGCGGGGTCCTGGATGTGGACGAGGCCCGTGATCTCCGCGTCCGGCGTGTCGGCCGCTCCCAGGACGACCTCGACGCCGGTCCGCCGTCCGATGCCGTCGGCGAGCAGGTCGAGGTGGTCCCGGTGCTCGGCGGTGTCCACGAGCACGAGCCGGCGCACCGCGTACCGGTCGGCGAGCAGGTCCGCCACCGCCGCCCCGAGCGTCGTCGCGGCACCCGAGATCATCACGGTGTCGGACGGCCCGAACCACGGGTTCGGGGCGCCGGCGCGGATCCCGCTCCGGGCGACGGGCAGCGTCGTCTCCTCCCCGTCCGGGCCCGGGACGCGCGTGGCCGCCGTCGCCCGGCCCGCGCGGTTGACGGCCAGGAGCCGGGCGGGGGTGTCGGCGAGGAGATGGCGGGCGATCTTGCCCGAGCCCGTTCGCGGGATGCGCCGCGTCTCGTACAGCTCGGCGGGGATCTTGTGGACCGAGAGCAGTTCGCGGCATCGGGCCAGGACCCGGTCGGGTTCGAGACCGCCGTCGCCGGCGACCAGGAAGGCGACCGGCACCTCACCGAGGACGTCGTCGGGCTTGCCGGCGGCGGCGACGTCCGCCACCCCCGGCACCGGCCGGATCGCCTCGTCGATCTCGCCGGGGTGGATGTTGACCGCGCCCCGGATGATGAGTTCCTTGATCCGGCCGGTGATGCGGAAGAAGCCGTCCTCGTCGCCGCGCGCCAGGTCGCCGGTGCGGTACCAGCCGTCGCTGAACCTGCCCTCGGTCTCGGCCGGGGCGTTGTGGTAGCCGAGCATCAGGCTCGGACCCCGGACCCAGACCTCGCCCTCCTCGCCGGTGCCGACGTCGCGGTGGGCGGCGGGGTCCACCAGGCGGACGTCGAGACCGGGGACCGGTCGGCCGCAGGACCCGACCGGCACGGGCTCGTCGAGGCCGCTCATGGTGATCGGCCCGCACGTCTCGGTGCTGCCGTAGGTGTTGAGCACGGCGACGCCGAGCGTCTCCTCGATCTCCCCGCGCAGGGTGTCGGAGGTGACCGAACCGGCGACGAGCGCCAGCCGCAGGCCCTGGGCCGCACGGGGCCGTGCCCGCGCCTCCTCGACCAGCAGGTGGTACATGGCCGGGACGCCGGACAGGATGCTGAACGGCTCCCGGTCCAGGGTGTCGAGCACCTCGTCGGCGGCGAATCCGCTCACGATGTGCGCGGACGCGCCGACGACGGTCACGCCGAGCAGGCACAGGCAGTGGGCCAGGCTGTGGTGCAGGGGCAGCGGCCACAGGACGCGGTCCCGCTCGTCGAGCCGGGCCATCGGCAGGTAGCTGGAGACGACCGACCACAGGCAGGCGCGCTGGGTGCACAGGACGCCCTTGGGACGGCCGGTGGTGCCCGAGGTGTAGAGCATCCAGGCCGGGTCGTCGAGGCCGAGACCGTCCCGTGCGGGGGTGCCGGGTTCCGATCCGACCAGGTCGGCGAAGGAGGTGGTTCCGGGCGCGCTTCCCACCGCGACGATCTCGCGGACGCCGCCGCCGCGCGCCGCCCGGCGGACCTGGTCGGCATAGGCGGCCCGGGTGATGACGACCTTCGCGCCGCTGTCGTCGAGGTAGTGGCGCAGTTCCTCGTCCGTGCAGTCCGGTGCGAGCGGCACGCCGATCGCCGCCGCGCGGACGACGCCCAGATAGCTCTCGATCATCTCGACGCGGCTGCCGAGCAGCAGCGCGACCCGGTCTCCGGGTTCCACGCCGAGTGCGGCGAGGTGTCCCGCGAGGCGGGCGGTGTTCCGGTCCAGGTCGGCGTAGGTCACGCCGCGGTGCGCGTCGGAGAAGGCGATCTTGCCGCCCAGGCGGGCGGCGTTCGTCCGGACGATCTCGCCCAGGGGCCGGATGCGCTCGGTATGCAACTACGTACTCACCTTCTGTGACCAGGTATTCGGTGCGGAGTACTCGTCCGGGAGAAGAGCGGCGGGGCCTACTTCGGGGACCGGACGCCCATGAACAGGCGGAGCAGCCGGGTCGTGACGGAGTTCCCGGCGATCCGCAGGAAGATCGTCCGGAGCGCGAGCGCGAACTCGGTGGGCGGCAGGAAGAAGCTCTCGCGTCCCCGGCGAGCCTGCGCCTGGACCTTCAGCGCGATCGGGCGGTAGGCGGCCTCCCACTCGCGCAGCGCCGTGGGGATGTCCCCGGGATGGCGTTCCAGCACGTCGCCGAGGAGATCGGCGCCGCCGACGGCCAGCGACGCGCCGAAACCCGCGTAGAAGCCGGTGCACCACGCCGCGTCGCCGACGAGAACCACCCGGCCCTGGCTCCAGGTGTCCATCTTGATCTGGCTCACCGGCCCGTAGTAGACCGACGGGACGGCCTCCACCTCCCTCAGCAGGGCCGGGACGGCCCAGCCGAGGTCCTCAAAACGGCGCCGGACCGAGGTGGACAGATCGGTGGCCAGGTCGCCCGGCAGGTCGGTGCTCGTCCACAGGAAGATCACCGAGAAGGTGTCGCCGAGGCTGCTGACCGCGATCATCCGGCCGACTCCGCTCAGGAGGTGCTCGACCCCGGTGTCGATCGGACTGCGCTCCAGGTTGTAGAGGGCCAGGAGGTCACCGAAGTCGGTTCGGAACTCCGTCTCCGGACCGAAGACCAGCTCCCGAACGGCCGAGTTGACGCCGTCGGCGCCGATCACCAGGTCAAAACGCTCGCTGACCCCGTTCGACAGGACGACCTCGGCGCCGGACTCGTCCTGGGTGACGCTCGACACGGTCGTGCCGTACTCGATCTTCACCTCGCCGTCCAGGGCGTCGAGCAGAATCTCCGTGATCTTGTCGCGCGGGACGTGCAGGGTCGGCTCGTTCATCAGCGCGAGCTGGGTGGCCGCCCGCCAGATGACACGCAGCCGTCCGCCGGTGTCCACCATGTGGATGTCCTCCCACGGTAGCTGCGCCTCGACGAGCCGTGGGAGGATGCCCAACCGTTCGGCCGCCTGGTAGCCCACGCCCCGGAAGCTGATCCACGTCCCACCTTTGCGGTTGCCCGTGGCCTTCTCCACGACCAGGACCTCCCAGCCACCCCGGTGCAGTCTCAGCGCCGCGGTCAGGCCGGCGACGCCCGCGCCGACGATCAATGCCCGCCCTGCTTCCCACCGTTGAGTGGACACTCAAGCCTCCATGCCGTCGAGTTCGTGAACGTAGGAACGTGCGGGCGGCCGGCGCCGAGAGCGGCCGACGTACTCGTCGGCGAAGGCGACGGCGCTGCTTCCGGCCTCGGCCAGGCGCGTCAGGCTCGCGGTCCGGCGGCGGTGGTCGAACGCGGTCGCGTCCGCCGCGGGGTGGAACAGCCAGGTCAGCCAGGCCGAGAAGTCCTGGGCACGCCAGACGGCGGGCAGGCGCGCGGCCGAGTAGCCCTCGAGGGGACCCGCCTCACCACGGCGGAACCACCCGATGAGGGCGTGGGCGAGCACGCTCGCGTCCTCAAGCGCCACGTTCAGCCCCTTGGCGGCGGTGGGCGGGAAGATGTGGGCGGCGTCGCCCACGAGGAAGAGCCGCCCGAACTGCATGGGCTCCGCGACGGTGGCCCGGAGCGGAACCCTGACCTGTTCGAGGACCGCTCCCCGCGTCCGGCGGCCCTCCTCGACGTACAGCCGCTGCCACAGTTCGTCCCAGATCCGTTCATGGGGCCAGTCGCTCTGCTCGTCCCGGGCGTCGGTCTGCAGGTAGAGGCGGCTGACCTCGGGTGTGCGCATGCTCGCCAGGGCGAAGCCGCGCGCGTGCACGGAGTAGACCAGTTCGGACGCGAAGGGCGCCGCGCCGACCAGCAGCCCGATCCAGTCGAACGGGTAGCGTCGGCTGTGGACCACGAGGGACGCCGTGGGGATGCTCGCGCGGGACACGCCGTGGTGTCCGTCGCAGCCGGCGATGAAGTCGGCCTCGACGACGACCTGTTCCCCGTCGGCCGTGAACGCGACCGAGGGGTGGTCGCCGGTGATCCCCGCGATCTGGACGTCCCGCGCGTCGAAGTGCAGCGAACCGTCGTCCGGCGGACGAGCGGCCAGCAGGTCCTTGACGACCTCCTGCTGGCCGTAGATGTAGGTCGGCTCACCGATCAGCGACGTGGTCGAGATCCGCTGAACGGTGTCGTCGAAGCGTAGTTGGAAACCGTCGTGTACCAGGCCCTGCCGGTCCAGCCGGTCGGCCAGCCCGGAACCGCGCAGCAGCCGGACCGTGCCCTCCTCGAGCAGCCCGGCCCGCACCCGCCGTTCCAGATGCTCGCGGCTGCAGCGCTCGACGACCACGGAGTCGACGCCGTGGGCGCGCAGCTCGTGTGACAGGTACAGCCCGGCCGGGCCGGCGCCGACGACCGCGACCTGGGTCCGCAGCGTCCTCATCGCCGCTGCCGGTCCGGGTCCAGCAGGACGGCGCGGGCCTTGAGCAGCATCTCCTCGTACTCCTCGACCGGGTCCGAGTCGAGCACGATCGCGCCGCCCGCACCGATCAGGACCGCGTCGCGCCAGAAGACCGCCGTCCGGATCACGATGCTGAGGTCGGCCGACCCGTTGAACCCGAAGTAGCCGAGCGCCCCGGAGTAGACGCCGCGTGCCTCGGACTCCAGCCGGTCGGTGATCTCGACCGTCCGGAGTTTGGGCGCTCCGGTCATCGAGCCGCCCGGGAAGCACGCCTTCACGCAGTCGACGGCGCTCGCCGTCGGCCGCAGCCGCCCCCGGATCGTGGAGACGAGCTGGTGCACGGAGGAGTACGACTCGGTCGCCATGAACTTCGGAACGTGCACGCTCCCGACCTCGCACACCTGGCCGAGGTCGTTGCGCACGAGGTCGACGATCATGAGGTTCTCGGCCCGGGTCTTGGCGCTGCGGGTCAGCTCGAGCCGCCGGGACTCGTCGGTCGCGGGATCCTCGCTGCGTGCCGCGGTGCCCTTGATGGGTTTGCTCTCGACCATGCGGTGCCGGTCGATCCGCAGGAACCGTTCGGGTGAGGAGCTCAGGATCCGCAGCTCACCGAACCGCAGGAACGCGCTGTAGGGAGCCGGGTTGGTGCGCCGCATCCGCAGGTAGAAGGCGAGATCGTCGTCCGGGGCCGCGGTCCGGAGCATGTTGGTCAGGCAGACCTCGTAGCTCTCGCCCTCCCGCAGTTTCCGCAGGCACTCGGCGATGTCGGAGAGATAGGTCTCCCGGTCCCGCACGAAGGACGCCGGGACGTCCACGCCGGGGCTCGGGCCCGGCGCCGCCGGTACGGGCGCCGCCTTCTCGAGCGCGCCGACGGCCGAGGCCGTGCGGGCCAGCCAGGCGTCGGCCTCGGCGACGGACTCCGCCCCCGGCCGGCACAGCGCGACCAGGTAGGTCCGGTGCTCGACGTGGTCGACGACGATGATCCGGTCGGCGCGCATCCATGTCGCGTCGGGGGTCTCGGCCTTGTGGCGGTTGACGAAGCCGCAGTGCTCCTTCATCTCGTACCCGAAGTAGCCGACGTATCCGCCGTTGAAGTCGAACGGGAGGTCCAGCTCGACCCGCGATGCGGCCAGCCGTCGGCTCAGGAGGTCGAAGATGTTCCCCTCGACCAGGCTCTGGACGCCGTCCGCGGATTCCACGACGACCGCGTCGTCGGTCACCGAGTAGCTCAGCACCTCGCTGAGCGGGCCCGAGGCGTCGCCCAGATACGAGAACCGCGCCAGGCCGCGCTCGCAGCGGTTGCTGTCGAGCCAGAACGAGTGGGAGCTGTTCCCGTAGAGGCCGACGTAGACCGTCTCGGCGTCGACCTCGCGTTCCAGGGTCGACGTGCGGACGACGAGCGAGCCCTCGCCGTCCGGGCTGGCCGCCGACGGGCTGCGGTGCGCGGCACCGCGGCGCCGGGTCAGGTCCCGGAAGTTCTCGAGGATCCGGGCGCCGTGCTCGGTCGCCACCGACTCGGGGTGGAACTGCACGCCCCAGTGCGGTCGGCCGGTGTGGCGGACGCCCATGATCTCGCCGTCCTCGGCCCAGGCGATCGCCTCCAAGGACGTCGAGTCCAGGGAGTCCACGGCGAGGGAGTGGTAGCGCACCCCGGTGAAGTTCTGGGGCAGTCCTTCGAAGACGTCCTTGTTCAGGTGGGTGACCCGCGAGAGGTGGCCGTGCCTCGGCTCTCCGGCCGGGCGCACTCTGGCGCCGTGGAACAGGGCGATGCCCTGGTGGCCGAGGCAGACTCCGAGCACCGGCAGGTCCGGCATCGACAGCAGCCGGGCGGTGTCACCAAAATCGCGCCTGTGCCCGGGATGACCGGGGCCCGGGGAGATCACGACGTTGTCGAACCGGGCGATGAAGGCGTCGTCCCCCAACACCGGGTCGTCATTGCGGACGACCACGGGTTCCGCGCCGTTGATCTGCGCGATCAACTGGAAGAGGTTGTAAGTGTAGGAATCGTAGTTGTCCACCAGCAGCGTGCGCACATTACCGAGAGGTGGCTTCACTTCCCCCGCCGGATCCGCAGGGTGCAACGGGGCCTCCACACAACGATCGATTTCACAGGAGAAGCAACGGATCAAATGCTCGCCGGGGGGCGGCCGGGCCCGCAAGCACCGGTAGGGCATTTAGGGGTCGGCCGACCATTCCTAGGGGACCCCTACCCGCGCCTGCCAGGGGTACGACCGGGCCGGCAGACGGCGCTATCACCCCTAGGGGGTCGGCCCGGCCATTCCTAGGGGCTCCGCCACCGATCGGGAACACAATCCCCTATTGACATTCTCCGGACGTCACCAGAAACATGAGCAGCGAGTGGTTTCTGAGGATTCGGAGACGAAGCCGTGCCTGATTTCACCAAAAAGGATCTCGTGGTCGGCACCGCATCCGGGCCAGTGCGCGGTTTTCTCGACCGGGGGGTGCCCCACTGGAGAGGCGTGCCCTACGCGCGGGTCGAGCGGCGTTTCCGTCCGGCGGTGCCGGTGGCGCCGGGCGGCCCGATCGAGGCCACCGCATGGGGACCGGTCAGCTGGCAGTTGCCGATCCAGGTGAGCCGGGGCCTCTACCACCTCCCGCTGAACGGCCTTGTGGAGAACGAGGACTGCCTCAACCTGAACGTGTGGTCCCCTG
Source organism: Actinocorallia sp. API 0066 (assembly GCF_020991275.1). Lineage (GTDB taxonomy): Bacteria > Actinomycetota > Actinomycetes > Streptosporangiales > Streptosporangiaceae > Actinocorallia. Next base: position 10,866 of record NZ_JAJLQY010000010.1, read on the forward strand.
GCCCGCGGCCGGACGGGCCCCTGCCGGTCCTGGTCTGGTTCCACGGAGGCAGCCGGGTGAACGGCAGTGCCAGTAGCTGGATCGACCCGTGGCACTTCGCCGCCCGGCACGGCGTCGTCGTGGTCACCGCGAACTACCGCCTCGGCCCGTGGGGATGCCTCTACCTGGGCGGCCACGACCCGGACTTCGCCGACAGCGCCAACCTCGAGGCCCTCGACCAGGTCATGCTGCTGCGCTGGATCGGGGACAACATCGCCGGCTTCGGCGGCGACCCGGGCAACGTCACGCTGTTCGGCGTGTCCTCCGGCGGTTCCGACGTGGCGACGCTGCTCGGCACGCCCGCGGCCCACGGCCTGTTCCACCGGGCGGCGATCTACAGCGGGAACGCCGAGGTGCCCGTGTCCGTGGAGGCCGCGGTGCGCTTCACCGACGAGTTCCTCGCGGCGGCCGGGCCGCTGGCGAAGTCGCCCGAGGACCTGGCCCGGCTCCCGAACGTGGGGCTGCGGTACATCCACGGGAAGCTGCTCCAACAGGGGGTCTCGGTCCGGTACCGGCCTTTTGTCGACGGCGCCGTCGTGCCCCGTCCGCCGCTCGAGACGATCCGCGCGGGGGGCGTCGCCGACGTGCCCCTGCTGGTATCGGTGACGTCGGACGAAGCCGGCATCTACGTCGCCATGGGCGACGTGGTCCTCGACCGCGTCTACAACGCGGTCGCCGCGGGTGAGACCCCGGCCGACCTGGACGAGAAGACCAGGCTGCTCTCGAAGAAGTGCTTCTGGGAGCCCGCCGACCGGCTGCTGCGGGCCGCCCACCGATCCGGCGGGAAGGTGTGGCTGCAGAGGTTCTGCTACGCGCCGACCAATTCGAGCTTCGCGGCTGATTTTCCGGCCATGGCGGATCGCCCGGTGCACGGCACCGACATGGCGTCGTTGTTCGTCGACACCGAGGGAGGCGACGGGACGGAGACCGACCGGCTGGTGGGGGCGCGGGAGCAGAACGCCCTGATCACCCTGGCCCGGGAAGGCCGCCCGCCCTGGCCGGAATGGTCCCCGCGGACGCCGGTGACGCAGGAGATCACGGCGCCTTCCGCCGTCGTCGGTCGTATTTCCTTTTTATTCGAGCGGTGGATATGGGAGTAATTCGATGACGTCGACCACCTCGAACCAGGGCGAGAAAACGCAGAACCAGCCAGGGCGGGGGCGGTGGCTGGTCTTCGCCGTACTGGCCTTCACCCAGTACCTGATGACGCTGGACACCAGCATCGTTTTTGTGGCGCTGCCGTCGATCCAGACCGACCTGCACTTCACCCAGACCGGGCTCGCGTGGGTCACGAACGCCTTCATTCTCGCCTTCGGCGGCTTCCTGATGCTGGGTGGACGAGCGGCGGACATCTTCGGCCGGCGCAGGACGCTGACCATCGGCCTGGTGCTGATGGGCGTCGCGTCGCTGGCCGGCGGGCTGGCGACGGAGCCCTGGCACATCATCACGGCCCGGGCCGTGCAGGGCCTGGGCAGCGCGCTGGTGCTGCCCGCCACGATGGCGCTGGTGCTGGACATCTTCGAGCCGGGGCCGGAGCGCCACAAGGCCCTGGCCATTCTGGGCGGCCTCGGCGGGCTCGCCGGAGCGACCGGCACGGTCTTCGGTGGTCTGCTCACCTCGATCGCCTGGCAGGCGGCGTTCCTGGTGTACGTCCCGATCATCGTCCTGGTGCTGGTGTTCGGCATGCGGATCGTGCCCGCCGGCACGACGACCGCCACCGGCGGCATCGACGTGTGGGGTGCCCTGACCAGCACCGGCGGACTGACCCTCCTGCTGTACAGCATCCTGGAGGGCAGCAACAAGGGCTGGACCTCGGGTGCCACGCCGGGCGCCTTCGCCGCCGCGGTGGTGCTGCTCGCGGCGTTCGTCGTGCGGCAGCGCCAGGCCGCCACGCCGCTGATCCCCCCACGGTTGCTGCGGATGCGCAACGTCGTCTTCGGCAACCTGGTCAACCTGGTGCTCGGCGCGCTGCTCCTCGGGGTCTTCTTTGTGCTGACCCTGCACCTGCAGGGCGAGCGCGGCTACTCGCCCGTGGTGGCGGCCCTGCTGACCGCGCCGATCGGCCTGGCGATGTTCGCCGGCGCCAGCGTCGTGGTCCGGCTCCTCGCCCGGGTCACCCCGGCCACCGCGCTGATCATCGCGTTCACGATCCAGGCGGTCGGCCTGGTGTGGTGGGTGGGAGTGCTCGACGTGCACGCCAACATCGTGCTGTCCTTCGTCCTGCCCGGCGTCCTGTACACCTTCGGGGTCGGACTGGCGATCGTCCCCTCGGTCATCGTCTGCACCACCGGCGTCGAGGGGTACATGATCGGTGCGGCGTCGGGGTTGAACAACACCACCCTGCAGATGGGCGGCGCGATCGGTGTCGCGTTCCTGAGCACGCTGAGCCAGCACCGGTACGGCAGGGCGCTGGCCGACGGCGTCGGCGCGGCGGAGGCCGGCAACAGCGGCCACGCCTGGGGGCTGGCCGGCGGTGTCGGCCTGGCCGCCACCGGCCTGGTGCTGGCCCTGGTGCTGCGGGCCGGCGCCCGAGGCCAGCAGCCCCCGGCCGACTCCGAGCCCGCCCGACCCGACGCCTAGTCGCGTGTCACCGAGCCTTTTTCACCGTCGGCACGGAATACGAGCCAGGAAATCCACACGAATCGATCGACTGGTTCGACGCCCTTTCGGCCTGGACTGAATTCTGTCCGAAGACGGCCACGTCGTTATCCGATTCGGAAACCGCCACGCCCTTCCGCGAGCCTTCACCGTCCTGCTCCTCCATCACATCGATCACCGCTTCACCATGCGCACCGCGCCCGACCCCGGCTCTCGATGACCGTTTCCCACTCGCCGCGCCGCTCCGCCACATTCCGTCACCACGACCACCACCCTGACGGCAGCCGAATACGCGGCCCTCCCTCAGATCTCCGAAGACCGCGCGCGGCCGCCTTGACGATCGAGACCTGTTTGTGTCTTTATTTTTCCGGGAATAGGGGGGGTTGCATGAGGTTGTACGAGCGGGATCAACCGTTGTCCAACCTGGTGGCGCTCTTCGCGGAGAGCCGGCTCGGTCAGCAACGGACAGTGATACTGACCGGCGCGGTGGGAACCGGCCGGACAGAGATGGTCCGGACCCTCGCCCGGGACGCGGTGGGCGCGGGCGCACTCCACTGCGCGGCCGCGACCTGCAGGTTGGACCACGCCCTCCCCTTCGGCACCATCTGGCAGCTCTTCATCAACCCGGGACTGCCGGAGAAGACGCGCAGGCGGGCGGCCCAACTCCTGAACTCAGAGGTCGCCCGGACCCCGCTCGACACCGACGGCGCCGCGGACCGGAGCCTCGATCAGAACCTCGCCTACATCTCCCACATCCTGAGCGGTCTCCTGATGGACGTGATCGAGGAGACCGGCCGTCCGCTCCTGCTGACCGTCGACGACGCCCACCACGCCGACCCGGCGTCCCTGCACTGCCTGCTGGCGATCACCGCACGGCTGCGGCACTTCCCGCTCATGGTCGTCGTCAGCGCCGTCGACGGGCCCCAGTCGTTCAGCCCGGCGTTCCTGGGCGGGCTGCCGGCGGCACCGTACTGCCGTCACCTCCGGCTCGACCTGCTGACCGAGCGCGGTGTGGAGAGCATGCTGGCCGAGCACCTCCCCGACGCCGCGGCCCGGCGGGTCGCCGCGGAGTGCCACGCCCTGACCGGCGGCAACCCGGTCATGGTGCGCGGTTTCGCCGACGACCACCGCCGATCCGTCGAGGACGCCGGGCCGCTCGGACCGGAGACCATGCGCGCCTGGACACGCATCCTCCACCGGTGCGATCCCACCATGCTCCGGCTGGCCCGGTGGACGGCCGTCCTCGGGGAGTCGGGGACCCCGTCGATGGGCGGGCGCCTCGCCGGCCTCAAGGACGAGGCGACCTCCCGGACCCTGAGGGCGCTCGACCGGACCGGCTGCTTCGTCGGCGGCCGGTTCCGGCACCCCTCGCTCCGCCAAGCCGTCCTGGACGCCCTGGCCCCGGCGGAGCAGGCGGCCATGCACGCCGAGGCGGCGGCCCGCTTCCAGACCGAGGGCGCCTCCGTCCTCGTCGTCGCCGACCATCTCGTCGCGGCCGGGGAGCCCCAGGCCACCTGGGCGGTCCCGGCCCTGAACGAAGCAGCGGAACAGGCCCTGTCCCAGGGACGGGTGAACCGGGCCCTCACCTATCTTCGGCTCGCCCACGGGATCCCGGCCCCGGACCCCCACCACGAGGTCTCGCGGGCCCTCCTGGCGCGGGCGGAATGGCGGACCGACCCCGCCCTGACCATGCGGCACGGAGCCGAACTGGTCGCGGCCCTGCGGTCCGGCGCCGATCCCGGCGGGCCGGACCTCCCGGCCTGGGCGGGCCGCCTGATCTGGTTCGGCCGCGAGCACGACGCACGCGCGGCGATCGAGCGGCTCGGCGACCGAAAGCACGCCCTCGACGAGTCCCAGGCCGACCAGCTCGAGTCCCTGCGGCTGGGCCTGTCCTGCCTGTTCCCCACAGGCGAGGGGCCTGGGCGGACCGTCAGCGTGCCCGCCGAGAACAGGGAGGCGGCGGCGACGGCCGACCTTCTGGGGCAGGCCCTCGGGCTGCTGGTCAGGACTCTGCGGAACGGTCCAGGCGAGTCGACGGCCGCCGCCGAACACCTCGTCGAACAGAGCCCGCTCGGCGAGCGCACCTTCGGGGCGCTCGCCTGCGCCCTCGGCGCCCTCATCTACGGCGGGGAACTCGGCACCGCCGACCGGTGGTGTGCGTCCCTGGAGGGGGATGCCGCCGCGGCGGAGGCGCCGACCTGGCTGGCGGTACTGGCCGCCCTCCGGTCGAGGATCGCCCTGCGGCAGGGCGATCCGGTCACCGCGCAGACGCACGCCGGCCGCGCCCTGGACCTGGTCCCGGCCGAGAGCTGGGGCGTCGGGGTCCTCCTCCCGCTCAGCGTGCTCATCGACGCCACAACGATGACGGGCCTGTATCAGGAGGCACTCACCCATCTGCGCACCCCCGTGCCCGACGTCCTGCACAAGACGCCCCTGGCGATCCCGTACCTGCGGGCCCGCGCCCGCTTCCACGCCGCGAGGGGAAGGCTCCACCGGGCGCTGAGCGAGATCGACACCGTCTCCGAGCTGGTGGCCCGATGGGACCTCGACCGGCCCGCGCTGGCGCCCTGGCGGACCGACGCCGCGCTCGTCCACCTGGAACTCGGATGCCGGGAGGAGGCCCGTCGCCTGGCGGTCGAGCAGTGGGAGATGCTCGCGCCGACGGAGGCCCTGGAACGGGGGATCACCCTGCGCGTGCTGGCCGCCGCCGGCGACCCGGCCAAGCGGCTCACCCGCCTGGAGCAGTCGGTGCGCGAACTCCGCAGGTCCGGCGACCGCTTCGAGCTCTCGCTCGCGCTGGTCGACCTGGGCCGGGTCCAGCCGGACGGAAGCGGTTCCCCGGTGCACCGGATCGCCGACCCCGACCGCGACGGGCACGAGGACGAGCCGGACATCGCCGTCGCGTGGGAGCCGTTCCAGGTCCTGACCAAGGCGGAACTCAGGGTGGCGGCACTGGCCGCCTACGGCCACAGCAACCGGCAGATCGCCAGCAAGCTCTTCATCACGATCAGCACGGTCGAGCAGCACCTCACCAGGGTGTACAGCAAGCTCAACGTCCGCCGCCGGAACGATCTGCCGATCCTGCCCGACGGTTCCGAACTGACCGACGGGCTGCCCGCGTAAGGCGCTCGGAAGGCAACCCCTAAAGAACGACCGGAACCGACCCCTAGGGCGGGCCCGCCACCCCTTCATGGACGGATTACGGCGAATCCGGGAGGTGAAAACAGGGGTTCCCGAATCTCGCTGGACCGGGCCAGCATAAAGGCCGTTCGGTGCCTCGCGATCGACTCTCGCTGATCGGGCGTGAAGAAGCGAAGAAGCCCTGGACCGTGAACCGACGAGAGAATGAGGAAAGCATGACAGACGAGCTTCTGCCGCTTGCCGATCTCACCATCATCGATCTCTCCACCGTTCTGGCCGGCCCTTTCGCCGCGCAGGTGCTCGCCGATTTCGGCGCCAGAGTGATCAAGGTCGAACACCCGGCGGGCGACCCGATGCGCCGTTTCGGCCCGTCGGTCGACGGCGCCCCGCTCTGGTGGAAGGTCCTGAACCGGAACAAGCAGGGGATCGCCATCAACCTGAGCACGCCCGACGGCGCGGCCGAGTTCCTGCGGATCGCGGCCACGGCCGACGCCGTGATCGAGAACTTCCGTCCCGGCACGCTGGAGCGGTGGGGGATCGGCCCGGAGAAGCTGAAGGAGGTCAACCCCGACCTCGTCCTGACCCGGATCACCGCCTTCGGTCAGCAAGGCCCGTACTCCCCGCGTCCCGGATTCGGCACGCTGGCCGAGGCCATGGGTGGCGTCGCCGCCCTCGCGGGCGGGCCCGACGGCCCACCGGTCCTCCCCGGATACCAGCTCGGCGACGCCCTGGCCGGCCTCTACGGCGCCTGCGCCACCCTCATCGCGCTGCACGCCCGCGGCCGCATCGGGCACGGGCAGATCGCGGACGTCGCGATCACGGAGGGCGTCATCAGCCTCATGGGAGGGCACTTCGCCGTCCACGAGAAGCTCGGCGTCAGGCCGGGCGACGAGGCGCCCACCGCCCCCCGGAACGTCTACCGCTGCCGGGACGGCCGCTGGGTCGCCCTCTCGGCCCCGGTCACCCTGGTCGCCCAGCGCCTCCTGCGGCTCGTCGGACGAAGCGACCTCGCCGACCAGCCCTGGTTCCAGGAGGGCAGCGGACGAGGAGCCCACCGGGCCGAGATCGACGAAGCGGTGGCCAAGTGGATCGCCGACCGCGACCGCGACGAGGTGCTCGCGGCCGTCGAGCGGGCCGAGGCCGCCGCCGCGCCGGTCTACGACATCGAGGACATCCTCGAGGATCCGCACTTCCGGGACCGTGACACGCTGGTGCACGCCCCCGACACCGAACTCGGCTCGATCATCATGCCCAACGTCGCGTTCCGGCTCTCGGCCACTCCCGGGCGCGTCCGGCACGCCGGCCCCCGGCTGGGCGCGGACACCGAGGAGATCCTCCGGGCCGTCGCAGAGCACGAGAGACACCGGGGCGAGGAGCGGACGGCGTGAATCCTCCCCAGACGGAGCATCCGGTCTTCAGAAGCTGCCTCTACGTGCCGGGTCACCAGGCACGTCTCATCGAACGGGCCTACGAGTCCGAAGCCGACACCGTCATCCTCGACCTCGAGGACGCGGTACCGCCCTCCGAGAAGGCACGGGCCCGGGAGACCGTCGCGCGCGTCACCGCGGCGGCGACCCCCAAGCCGACCTTCGTGCGGGTGAACTCCATGGCGTCGGGACGCGCCGAGGACGACGTGCGGGCGGTGGCGGGTCCCGGGCTGAGCGGGGTCCGGATGGCGAAGGTCGCCCGCCCGGAGGACGTGCGGCAGCTCGTCACGCTGCTGGCCCAGGCCGGGTGCCCGGTTCCCGTCCACCTGCTCATCGAGACCGCGCACGCGCTGGAAACCGCCTTCGACCTGGCCACGTCCTCCCCCTCGGTCGCCATGATCAGCCTCGGGGAGTCCGACCTGTGCGCGGATCTTCGGATCACGGCCGAGAGCCCCACGATGGACGCGTGCCGCAGCCGCGTCGTCATCGCGTCGCGGGCGGCCGGCCTGCCGAGCCCCTGCCAGAGCGTGTCCACCGACATCCACGACACCGACGCCCTGCTCCGCACCAGCCGAAGCGCCAAGGCACTCGGCTTTGTGGGGCGGATGGCCCTGCATCCCGCGCAGATCCCCGCCATCCACGAGGTGTACACACCGACGGCCCAGGAGATCGCCGACGCCCAGGCGGTCTTCCGCACCCCGGAACTCGCGCGGGAAGCCGACCGGTCCGTCGTCCTGAACGAACGCGGCGGCGTCATCGCCCCGCCCATCCTGGCGAACGCGAGGAACGTCCTGCGGCTCGCCGAAGCCCTCAGCCTTCTCGAGGCCCCCGCATGAGCACACCCGCGGTAGCGCCGCCGGACGCCCTGCTCGGCGCCGTCCTGGCCGGTGTCGAGGTCTTCGACCTGGCCCAGCCGCTGGCCGACGGCATGCCCTGCTCACCCAACCATCCCGGCTTCAAGATGTCCCTGACCAGGCGCCACGGCGACATGGTCCGCGCCGACGGCGGCTCGGCCGCCAGCGAGATCATCGTCATCGGAGGGCACGTGGGGACGCACATCGACGCCCTCGCGCACGTCTCCCACAAAGGCCGGCTCTTCGGGGACGTCGACTGCGCCGAAGCGCAGGTGGGAGGCAGATTCACCACCCACGGCGTGGACACGATCCCGCCGATGGTCTGCCGGGGGGTGCTGCTCGACATCGCGGCCCGGCACGGTGTCCCGGCCCTGCCCGCAGGCTACGGAATCACCGCGCGGGACCTCGACGACGCCGCCGAGCGGGTCGGCGTGCGACCCACCCCGGGCGGCGTCTGCCTGGTCCACACCGGCTGGAGCCGGTGGTGGGACGACCCCGTCGCCTACCTCGGCGTGCGGACCGGGGTGCCTGGACTCACCCCGGACGCGGCCCGGTGGCTGGCCGCACACCAGGTCGTCGCGGCCGGCGCCGACACGACAGCCTTCGAGCAGATCCACCCGGAGCGGGGGCACGCCGTCATGCCGGTCCACCGCATCCTCCTGGTCGAGCACGGCATCCACATCATCGAGCACATGCGGCTCACCGAACTGGCGGAGCAGGACGTGGCCGAGTTCACCTTCATCCTGTCCCCACTGAAGATCGTCGGAGGCACCGGGTCTCCCGTGCGTCCACTCGCGATCGTGAGCCGTCCCCGTGACTAGCGCACAGGCTCGGGGCGGGCTCCTCGACGAGGTCGCCGACTTCGCCGCCCACGTGGTCGAGGCCGGGCTGCCGGAAGACCGGCTCCGGCACTCCATGCGGGCGGTCTTCGACACGGTCGGCGTCATGGTCCGGGGCTCGGCCCAGCCCCTGTCGTCGACCGTCGCCCAGGCCGCCCGGCACTGGGGCCGGGACGAGTCCGCCTCGGTGATCGGCGCCGGGCTCCGCGCGCCGGTCGGCACCGCGGCGTTCGTCAACGGGACGTTCGCGCACTGCCTGGACTTCGACGACACCCACCTGCCGTCGGTCCTGCACCCGAGCGCGTCGGTCGTTCCCGCCGCCCTCGCCGTCGGCGAGGCCGTCGGAGCCACCGGTCCACGGACCCTCGCCGCGATCGCCGTGGGGAACGAGTTCTGCATCCGGCTGGGAATGGCCGGGTACGACACCGAGAACGCCAACTCGATCTTCTTCGACCGGGGGCAGCACGCCACGTCGATCTGCGGCACCCTGGGCGCCGCCGTCGCGGCCGCGATGCTGCTGTCCGGCGAATCGCCCACGATCGCCGCCGCGGCGTCGATCGCCGCGAGCATGGGATCGGGGATCATCGAATGCAACCGGACCGGCGGCACGGTGAAGCAGATCCACACCGGGTGGGCGGCCCACTCCGGGATCGCGGCCGCGCACCTGGCCGCGTCCGGCATCACCGGTCCGCCCACCGCCCTCGAAGGCCGGTTCGGCTTCTTCGAGGCGTTCTGCGGCCCCCGGGCGCATCCGAAGACCGTCACCGAGGACCTCGGCCGCCACTGGCACTCCGACGCGCTGCGCATCAAGCCGTACCCGTGCAACCTCTTCACCCACGCCGGAATCGACGCGGCCGTCGAACTCCTTGAGCGCGGGGTGCGGCCGGAGGAGATCACCGCGCTCAGGCTCGGCGTCCCCGAGCCGGTGCTGAGGACGATCGCGGAACCCGTCGCGGTGAAGGCCGCACCTGCCAGCGGATACGCGGGGGCCTTCTCCGGTCCGTACACCGTCGCCGCGGCCCTGCACGGAGGAGGCGGACTCGCCCTGTACATCGACGACTTCACCGACCAGGCCGTCCGCCGCCCGGAGGTACTGGCCCTGGCCGCGAAGGTCACGTGCTACGCCGACCCGGAATGCACGTCGCTCTTCCCCGTGCGGATGCCTGCCAGACTCACCGCCCACCTCGCGGATGGCCGCGTCGAGGAGGCGCTCTGCCTCGACAGCCGAGGCGGCCCACGGCGGCCGCTGACCGACGAGGAACTCGCCCTCAAGTTCGGCCTGAACCTCTCCCCCACCCTGGACGAGGCGTCAGCCCGGCATCTACGCGAAGAGATCTTCCAGCTCACCGACCGGTCAACACCGCGGTCGATCATGCGCCTGCTGGCACGACCAGGAGGCGCCGACCCCAGCAACCCGGAGGAAACCCATGGCGGAAACCGCCTTTGACACGCGGTGGAACATCCTCGACCCGGCCGTCCGCCCGACGGATCCGCACCAGTACCTCCGCGCCGCCGTCCAGTGGCACTTCGGGGAGGCGACGGGGTCGAGATTCTGGCTGGAGCGGGCCAAGGACCTCGACTTCGACCCGCTGACCAGCATCCACGGCTACGACGACCTGCGGCGGTTCCCGAACATCGTCGACGAACTGCGGGACGTTCCGGTCGAGGACCTCATCCCGCGCGGCTACGGCCCCCGCCCGCCGGCCCCGCGCGTCTTCGAGAGCGGCGGCACCACCGGGGCGCCCAAGCGCGTCATCCTGATGCCGGACTGGTTGGAGAGCGCGCTGGACCGGATGGAGAAAGGGCCGCAGTTCTCCGGGCGGCCGCCGTCGAACATCCTGGTCGCCATGCCGACCGGCCCGCACAAGGCGGGAAGCCTCTACGACGACATCGCCGCGCGGCAGAACTTCGTCAAGTTCAGCATCGACATCGACCCGCGCTGGGTGAAGAAGCTGATCGGCCGGGGCGAGAACGAGCAGGTCCAGGCGTACGTCGAGCACGTCCTGGACCAGATCGAGCACGTGCTGAGCAGCCAGCACGTCGGGATGCTGGTCATCACGCCGCCGCTCCTGCTCGCCTGCGCACGGCGGCCGTCGCTCGTCGACCTGATCAACGCCAAGATCGACCTCATCACCTGGGGCGGCGCCCACATGACCCTCGACCAGCGGTTCGAACTCGAACGGGTGACCTTCCCCAAGGCCCGGTTCCTCAGCCGGTACAGCAGCGCCCTGATCCTCGAGGGATCCCGGCAGCGGCCCGGCACCAGCCTGGACGAGGAGATCGTCTACGACCCGGGCAGCCCGGTCGTCACGTTCCTGGTCGTCGATCCGGCGACCGGCGAGCCGGTCCCGTACGGGCGGCGCGGCCAGGTGGTCATGAACCACATCAGCAAAGGCATGTTCCTGCCGAACAACCTCGAACGCGACACCGCGATCCGGGTTCCCGGACCGCCCGGCCAGATCGGCGACTCGGTCTCGGCTCCCCAACCGGTGGAGACCTTCGGCGGCGAGGAGGTCATCGAGGGGATCTACTAGACGGGCGGTTCCGAAGCCGGACCTGGAACGATCTTCGAGGCGGATTCTTGTCCGGATTCTGAGAGGATCGACGCATGGCTCCCCCTGAACGGACAACAGTCGCAGGGCTCCTGGATCGCACTCGGGACGGCATCCTGCTCTACAGCATGACCCCGCCACGGCAGGCCATCACCCCCGAACAGGCCGACGCCGTCGCCTCCGCCGCCCTGACCCGGTTGGCGTCGGTGCGGGTCGACGGGCTCATCCTCTACGACGTGGACGCCGAGGCCGACCGGGCCGAGGCGCCGCGGCCGTTCCCGTTCATGCCGATGATGGACCCGGCCCGCTTCCTCGACGACCACCTCGCCGACTGGGCCGGGCCGGTCATCGTCTACCGCGCCGTCGGCAAGTACACCGGCGACGAACTGGACCTCTGGTGGACGAACGCCGACCGCGACCGGGTGCTGACCGTCCTGGTCGGCGCGGCCTCCCGGCACCAGGCCGTCCGGACGAGCCTTTCCGACGCCTACCGCCGGCACGCCGGGCACCCGTTCCCGCCGCGGATGGGCGGCGTGGCCATCGCCGAACGGCACGCCTCCTCAGGCGCCGAGCACGCGCGCATGCTGCGCAAACAGGACGCCGGCTGCGAGTTCTTCGTCTCCCAGGTCTGCTACGACCTGGACCACACCCGCGACCTGCTGTCCGACTACGCCCACGGCTGCCGCGACCGCGGCCTGGACCCAAAACCGGTGGTGCTGACCCTGGCCCCGTGCGGGTCGGTGAAGACCCTGGAGTTCATGGCCTGGCTCGGCATCGCCGTCCCGCGCTGGCTCCAGGCCGAGATCACCCGCGGCGACGCCCTCACCGCCTCGTACGAGCAGTGCCTCCTCAACGCCCAAGCCCTGATCGCCTACTGCCGCCGCCTCGCCCTACCGTTCGGCATCAACGTCGAAAGCCTCACCAACCGCAAACGCGAGATCGACGCCTCCATCGAACTCACCCGAGAGATCCGCGCCCTCCTACCCTGAACCACGGATGCCACCGACTCCATCCGCGCCGGGGGCGGCTTCAGGTCATCCCAGAGTCAGCCAGCGGATGCCTGCGCGGCGGACGGCCTGTGCCTCCGCCTCGCTGATCGGCTCCCTGCCGGTGGCCTTGCGCAGGAAGGTCACCTGGTCCCAGCCCAGCCGCCGCACGGTGGCCGCTCCCGCTCCGTCCAGCAGCAAGCCTTCCACCGCGTCGCCGGCCTCCGACGTCAGCCACGGCTCCCGGTCCAGTGCCGCCGCCAGGTCAAGCCCATGGACGGCTAGCTCCACCACCCGCGTCAGCAAGAACTCCGACAGCAGCATCGCATCCCCGTGACGGGTCCGTACGATCCGGCCGTCGGGCTCGGCCAGGCACAACGCGTGCACGCGCCGCCAGGTCTCCGCAAAATCCGCGGCCAGCGCCTCACCGCCGCCCTGAGCGGCCGCGTGCTGTTGGGCCACCAAGATCCGCGCCGCGTTCGTGCCCTCGGCGAAACGCTCATCAGGCCGGTAGTACTCCGCCGCCGACACCTCCGCCCGCACCGGGGACTCGGCGGCGAGCATGCCGGGAAGCCACGCGATCACCACCCGGACATGACCCAGCAGATCCCGGACCCGCCAGGGAACACAACCCGTCGGACGCCGCCAATCCGCCTCCGACAAGCCCGTGACGGCCTGAGCGAGCCGCCCGGCCTCCAACCCGAAGACCTCCACCGCCCGCGCCTGATCCACAACCAGCCAAGTTACCGGAACGACCAGATTGCGGGGGGCACTCGGCGGTTGTCAATTGGTCGGACGGCCGGTGGCTTGACCGTAATTCCGGGTCAGGCTGGTGGTGCCTTTTCGGCTCCGTGGCGGGGAAAGTTCGAGGGGGCCTTGCGGGAGGGTCTCCCGGGTGCGGGGAAAAGTCAATGGCCGTCTGTGGCCAGGGTGGAGATATGTTTGTGTGGGCGGTTCGATTAGAGTCGATTTGTTGTCGGTGGAATGAAAGGAACCAATGGTGGTGTCGAAGTCCGGTGGTGGCTTGGTCGGGTCGAAGAGTTTTATCGGGAAGGTGGCGCCCGCTCCTCCGGTGGAGCTTTTGTTCGAGGTCGCGACCCGGGCCCGGCTCCTGGTGTCGCCCCTGACGACGGACCTGGGGCTCGCTGACGGCATCACCTTCGAGGAGGCGGTCGGGCTTGTGCTGTCGGCGTCGCCGGTGCTCCCGGTACTGTCCGACCCGGACCTGGCCATCGTGGCCAGGGTCGCCGAGCGTGACCCGATCCAGGCGGACGAGCTGCTCGCCGCCGTCCTGACCCTGCGCGAGGACCTGGCCGCCCAGGCCGGGCAGCTCGGCGACGCCCGGCTCCAAGGCCAGCTGGAGGCGGCCGTGACCGCGGCCGCCCAGTTCGACGCCGCCGCGCACACCCTGCCCGTGCCGGACGACGACGACATCGAGATCGTCATCGACGTGGTCGCCCAGCAGGTCATCCGCGTCAATGACGCGCTCGCGGAATCAGGGGGCGTGGCTCCCGTCAAGGTCGTCCATCGGTCGATTCTCCACGCGCTGCACACCAATCCTCCGGCGGTCCCGATTCCCCCGCGCTCCGGCGACACGGAGCCGTTCCGCAGGGCGGCGGAAGCCGAGGCCCTCATCAGGCTGTCCGCCGGCGACAGCGCGGCGCGGAACGTGGCGGTCGCATTGGCGGGCCGCCTTTACTGGCAGGACGAGACGCTGCGCCAGGCGCTTGAGGAGGAGACGAGTTCAGGCGACGATTCGGGGGACGCCCCCTCGATCATCGCCAAAGTCCAGGTGGACCATCTCGAATTCTCGCTCGGTGTGTCCCAGGGAATCGGCAACGCCTTCCAACAGGCGCTCACGCCGCCCTCGCCCGCCGCCGTCGGCTCCGAAGCCGTGCTCCAGCAATCGGTGTCCTCCTACGTGCCCCTTCGGCCGTTCGGCCCGATTGGCACACACATCGACGACAACCACGTCTACGACCCCGAACTGGGTGAGGTCCGTGAACTCACCGAACGGGAGAAGACCATCAGGAACTGGGGTGTCGGCGGTTTCTTCGTCGGATGGGTCGGCGGAGCCACCGTGGGCGTCATCGGCACCGCCCCCCTCGGCGGGGCCGGCGGACTGGTCAGCGCTCCCCTCGGCGGAGTCGCCGGAACCGCCATCGGAATGAAACTCGGCCAGTGGAAGTACGACTACGGCTACGCCGGCGCCGGACTGAAAATCGGCGAGGCGTTCCTGGCCTTCCAGAACCCCTTCACCGCCATCAGATTCATCGTGCTCGACACCGTAGATTCGATGTCCCGAAAATAAAACCCCCCAAAACCACCGCCCTGAGGCACTAATACGTGTCCTCCGGCAGTTTCGGTAGATCTTTGAGAATCGCCGAGAACCCTCCGAGAATCTCACCGACCGGCCTGCCGTGCGAAGTGTATTTCCTGGGAATGGTGACCTCGACATAGGCCGTCCGACCGACAAGGGTCCAGGTGACGGGCTGATCGCCTTCTCCAGGCCATGGACCGCCAGGAGCCCAGAGAAGTCCAGCTATGTTCACAACATCCGGGATAAGCCCTCGGACGTCGGATGGCCGAGCGACACCACAACGAAGGGCGATCGCCGGCTCCCCCCATGCCGCGACCAGGTTCGACGGCGGCGATACCTTTCTCCTGGGAAGCCCATCAAAGGACTTCGGATACTCAAGCGCCCCACAAATCGTCGCCGCCTGCCCCGTCGGCGAAGGAATCGGAACTTCCACGCCGCCACCCCCCGCACATCCACCGAGAACGGAAACAAGGACACCCGATCCGATCCGCATCAACAGTCTTCCGGTGTTCAATCCGCCCCCTCCACAACGAAGAGCCTAGATCGGCTCTGGCGCGGCGCGGCTGGGCGGGGTGCGCCGTTCAGGTCCGGTCGGTGGTCTTGTGGACGGTCTCCGTTGGTCCCGGGCCGGGCCAGATCTGGAGGCGGTGTTCTTCGACGGGTTCGTCCTCGTTGTTGAGGGCGTCGGCGGCGTGGCCGGCGGGACGGCCCCGGGTGCTGATCCTGACGCGGACCTCGCCCGGCCCCCCGATGAGGTCGGGCAGGTCGTCGCGTTCGCCCGAACCCCACTCGCTGACCTCCAGCGCACCCGACGTCGCCGGGTAGCCGATCTCGACGATCTCCTCCCAGTCGTCGAGGTCGAGGGCCGGTTCGGTGTCGAGTGGTTCGACGTCCAGCCAGATCGGTCCGGTGTGGAGGCCGGCCAGGACGCACACGCCGTTCGTGTCGGCTCCGATCAGGCCGTTCTTGACCGCGCTGGTCGAGGGCAGGTTGTCAGCCTCGGTGTCGACGAGGAAGTACTGGTGGTGGTGCACCCACAAGCGGACGCGAGGCACAGGGGCTGGCTCCGGGGGTCGGGGGTCAGTTGAAGGTCAGGGTCAAGGTGTTGGAGGGGGAGGGGTGTGTGGGGGGGTCGGCTGGGTGGGGGCTCAGGAGGCGGAGTTGGAGGCGTTTGAGTTCCAGGGTGGGTTCGACGCCGAGTTCGTCCGCCAGGAGGCGGCGGACGTGCTCGTAGGCCTGGAGCGCGTCGGCGCGGCGGCCCGTGGCGCCCAGGGCCGCGATCAGGCGACCGTGGAACCACTCGTTGAGAGGGTAGTCGTTGATCAGGCGGCGCAGCTCAGGAATCGACTCCCGGTGCAGGCCCATGCGCTCCTTGGCCTCGATCCGGATCTCGTAGGCCCGGATGCGCAGCTCGTCCAGGTGGGCGATGTGGCCGACGAGGAGGTCGCCCGCCGGGAAGTTCGCCAGCGCCGGGCCGCGCCACAGCTCCAGGGCCTGCTGGACGGCGCACAGCGCCAGCGCCGGATCGCCGTCCGCGAGTTCGCTGCGCGCGTGGTCGATCAGGTCCTCGAACACCTGGACGTCCACCTCGTCACGGTCCACGTGGATCGAGTAGCCGGGCGGCGACGTCGTGATCAGCGCGCGGTCGGGGTCGGCCAGCCGCTCGTTCACGAACATCCGGCGGGCGTGGTAGACGTACGTCTGCAAGGTGGTGACGGCGCTGCGCGGCGGGTTCGCCGCCCAGAGCTCCTGGATGAGCGCCTCGGCCGTGACTATCTCGTTCGGCCGGCTCAGCAGCAGCGCGAGGGTCTGGCAGACCTTGGGGGTGCCGGGGCGGTGCGTCCTGCCGTCGTCGGTCACGATCTCGAAGGGGCCGATGAGATTGAAGCGCACGCAGATCACTCCTCGTCGGTGGGCAGCGCGCGCGGTGACGCGCCGGTGTGGATCCGGTCGAGCAGGACCGCCTGGTCCAGGACCACGGGCTCCAGCGCGGTGCCGCCACGGGCGGCCTCGGTGAAGGCGGCGAGCGTGTTGCGCACCTGGTCGTCGGCCGGAAGGACGAGGTCCCGGACTTCGTCCTTGCGCTCCAGCCGGACGCGCGGCGGCATCTCGGCCGGCGGGGTGAACGCGCGGTCCACCGTGAGGACGCCTTCGCTTCCCCAGATCTCGTACGCGGACCGGTAGGCGTGGTCCAGCCCGAAGGCGAGGTGGACGCCGGTTCCGGAGGGGGTGCGGAGCAGGGCGGTACCGGAGACGTCCACGGGACGGCCCGGCGCGCCGCCGGTGCGGGAGGCGCCGAGGAGTTCCAGGTCCGCGCCCAGGAAGTACAGGGCGGCCCGGACCGGGTAGACCCCGGTGTCCCAGAGCGCGCCGCCGCCCAGCCGCGGGTCGTACCGGATGTCGCCGTCGGGGAGCCGGGGGATCGCGAACTCGGCGCGCAGGAACCTGATCTCGCCGATCGCCCCGTCCTCGACGAGCCGCCGTACCTCGGCGTGCTGCGCGTGGTGGACGAACATCACGTTCTCCCGCAGGGCGAGCCCCGAGGTCGCGGCCAGGGCGGCGAGTTCGGCGGTCGCCGCCGGGTCGGTCGTGAGCGGTTTCTCGCCGAGCACGTGTTTGCCCGCCTCCAGCGCGGCCCGTACCCACTGCTCGTGCAGGGCGGCGGGCAGCGGCACGTAGACGGCGTCGATGTCGTCGCGGGCGAGGAGTTCGGCGTACCCGTGGACGGCCTCGCAGCCCGCGTCGGCGGCGGTCCGCCGGGCGCGCAGGGGGTCCCGGGAGGCGACCGCGACGAGCCGGGTGTCCGGGAAGGCGTTGATGGCCGGCAGCATCCGGCGGCGGGCGATGCCGGCGCAGCCGAGCACACCCATGCGCAAGGGTTCCATCAGAGCCTTACCGCTCCCGATACCAGGCAGGACAGCAAGGTCCGGGCCTGCACGTTGAGATAGTGGTTGTGGCTCAACAGGCCGGTGAGCTGGTCGGCGGTGGCCCACAGGTAGCCCGGCGGTTCCTCCGGGGGCGTGTCGGCTTCGTCCGCGTCGACGAAGAGGTAGCGGCTCTCGGCGTTCAGGAACCGGCCTCCCTCCTCGGAGTGCAGTGCCTCGTACCGGACGCGCGACGGGTCGGCGGCCGTCACCAGGTCGAGGAACGGCGGAGCGGGGTGGCCCCAGTTCGACGGGGTGTACTGCACGGTGGGCCCCAGCTCGACCTTCTCCACAAAGCCCGCCTCGACCCGCGCGTGGACGAGCAGGTGGGGCACGCCGCCGATGGTCCGGGTCAGGAACGCCGTCACGCCGGTGCCGGTGGGTTCGAACAGCGGCTGGGTCCAGCCCGTCACCTCCCGGCTCTCCGCCTCCACCGCGACGGCGACGACGCTGAAGTACCGGCCCTCCTCGTGGTCGATGGACCGTTCGCCGCGCCGCCAGCCCCGGATCCGTTTCAGCGGGACCCGGTCGACCCGCACGTCGTGCCGCGACCGTTCCGCGGTGAACCAGGACAGCAACTCCACGTCGGAGTGCAGGGCGAGGCCCGAGGGCGAGGAGTGGGGGGCGCAGGCCAGCACGGTCCGCGTGTCCATGTTGACGACGTTGTCCCGGCGCAGCAGCTCGCCCACCTGGCCCAGGGTCAGCCAGCAGAAGTCCGGGTGGAGCGGGACGTCGCCGCTCACCTCGACGATCATGTTCCGGTTGCTCTTGCGGAGGAACCACGACCCGTGCTCGGACTGCAGCACGTCGGCCAGGACCCGGCTGCGCGACCGGTCCACGAAGTACTCCAGGTAGCGGACGTCCGCGCCCCGGTGGGCCTTGGTGTAGTTGCTTCGGGTGGCCTGGACGGTGGGGGACAGTTGGAGCAGGTTGCGGTTCCCCGGCTCCATCTTGGCCTGTAGCAGCAGGTGGAGGACGCCGTCGATCTCCTTGACGACGATCCCGAGGATACCCACCTCGGGTTGCCTGATGATGGGCTGCTCCCACTGGCGGAACGGGCCGGAGTCCGTGGTGACCCGCAGCCCCTCGACGGAGAAGAACCGGCCGGTGCGGTGCACGATGTCGCCGGTGTCCTCCTCGAAGTGCCAGCCGTCCAGGTCCGCGAAGGGGATGCGCTCGACGCTGAACCGGCGGGCCGCGGCGCGCGCTTCGAGCCAGTCGGCGATCTCCTCGGTCCGCAGGTGGGCGCCCGCGGTGGCCGCCGCCGAGCGCGCGAAGCGGTGCCGTGGGCCGTCGTCGGCGCGGGCGACGAGCGGCGCGGTGGACCTGCCGATCGGGAGGGTCGTCATGGGTGCGCCGCCACGAACTCCCTGACCGAGGCGGTGACGTAGTCGAGCATCTCCTCGGTGAGCGCCGGGTAGACGCCGATCCAGAAGGTCTGGTCGGTGATGATGTCGCTGTTGGTGAGGTCCCCCACCACCCGGTGCCGGCTGCCGATGTAGGCGGGGTGCCGGGTCAGGTTGCCGGCGAACAGGCGTCTGGTGCCGATCTTGCGGGTCTCCAGGAAGTCCACGAGCGCGGCCCGCGAGAACGGGGCGTCCGGCTCGACGGTGAGTGCGAAACCGAACCAACTGGGGTCGCTGCGCACGGTCGGCTCGGGCAGGAGCAGGTGCGGGGTGCCGTCCAGGCCCGCGCGCAGCCGCTTCCAGTTGTCGCGTCTGGCGGCGCCGAACCGGTCCAGTTTGTCGAGCTGGGTCAGGCCCAGCGCGGCCTGGAGGTCGGTGGCCTTAAGGTTGTAGCCGATGTGGCTGAAGATGTACTTGTGGTCGTAGCCCTCGGGGAGGGTGCCCATCTGGTAGCCGAACCGTTTGAGGCACTTGTTCGTCTCGCCCGGTTCGCACCAGCAGTCCCGGCCCCAGTCGCGGAGGGATTCCACGATCCTGGCCAGCGCGAGGTTCGAGGTGAGCACGCAGCCGCCCTCCCCCATGGACAGGTGGTGGGCGGGATAGAAGCTGACCGTGGCGATGTCGCCGAAGGAGCCGGTGAGCCTGCCGTCATAGGTGGAGCCGACGGCGTCGCAGTTGTCCTCGATCAGAAAGAGATCGTTGTCCTCGGCCAGCTGTGCGATCTCGGCGACCTCGAACGGGTTCCCCAGCGCGTGCGCGATCATGATCGCCCGGGTTCGGGGGCCGACGGCCTCGGCGACCCGGGCGGCCGTGGTGTTGTAGGTGCGCAGCTCGACGTCGACGAAGACCGGGACCAGCCCGTTCTGGATGATCGGGTTGACGGTGGTCGGAAAGCCCGCCGCGACCGTGATCACCTCGTCGCCGGGGCGCAGCGCCCGGTCCTCGAGCAGGTGGGACGTGAAGGCGGTCATCGCCAGCAGGTTCGCGGACGATCCCGAGTTCGTCAGGTGCGCCTTGCGGTGTCCGAGCCTGCGCGCGAACCGCGACTCGAACCTGCGCGCGCTGGGTCCCGCCGCGATCCGCAGGTCCAGCGCCGCCTCGACGAGCGCCTTGCGGTCCTCCTCGTCCAGGACCGCGCCCGCCGGCCAGATCTCCGTGACGCCGCCCACGAAGGGGCGTTCCTGTTGGGCGTTCTGATGGTATTTCGCGACCTCGTCGAGGATGAGGTCCCTGTGGGCGTTCATCGGATCCCGCCTTCCTTCGGTGCCCGGGCGGGCGGTCCACCCGCGTGCTTGATCGACTTCCACCTGCCCGGGTTGTCGCGGTACCAGTCGACGACCCCGGCCAGCCCGTCCTCAAGGGTGATGCGGGGGGTGTAGCCGAGTTCGTCGCGGAGTTTGGTCCCGTCCAACGAGTAGCGCAGGTCGTGGCCCTTGCGGTCGGCGACCCTGCGCACCCGCGACCAGTCGGCGTCGCACAGGGACAGCAGGCGCTCGGTCATCTCCAGGTTGGTCAGTTCGCTGCCGCCCGCGATGTTGTAGACCTCGCCCGGCCGCCCCCCGTCGAGCACCAGGGCGACCGCCCGGCAGTGGTCGTCGACGTGCAGCCACTCGCGCACGTTGCGCCCGTCGCCGTACAGCGGGACGGGCTCGCCCTCCAGCAGGTTCGTGACGAACAGCGGGATCAGCTTCTCGGGGTGCTGGTGCTGGCCGTAGTTGTTGGAGCAGCGGGTGATCGACACGTTCAGGCCGTGGGTGCGGTGGTAGGCCCGCGCGATCAGGTCGGACCCCGCCTTGGAGGCCGCGTACGGGGAGTTGGGCAGCAGCGGCGACTCCTCCGTCCAGGAGCCCTCCGCGATCGATCCGTACACCTCGTCGGTGGAGACGTGCACGACCCGGCCCACGCCGTACTCCAGGCAGGCGTCCAGCAGCGCCTGGGTGCCTCGCACGTTGGTTCTGACGAACTCCGCCGCCGAACCCACCGACCGGTCGACATGCGATTCGGCGGCGAAGTGCACGACCGCGTCATGGCCCGGCAGGACCCGGGCGAGCGCCTCGGTGTCGCAGATGTCGCCCTGGACGAACTCCAGCCGGGGGTGCGTCGCGGGGAGCCGGTCGCGGGATCCGGCGTAGGTGAGCTTGTCGAGGACCGTCACCCGGGTCTCGGTGTGCCCCGCGTAGCTTCCGTGCAGCAGGGACCGGGCGAAGTACGACCCGATGAATCCGGCCCCGCCGGTGACCAGCAGCCTCATGGCGCGGATGTCGAGCCGCTGTCGGTCAGGGGACGCTGTCTCATGAGAGCTCCTAGCGCGATCGAACCGGGTTTCATCCTCCGCGCCCCGGCCGTCGCCGCTCAACATGCGCGACTTCAGAACCGGGCCCGCTTTCGCAGAGGAACGTCAGGGCTGCCAGGGGACTGTCAGGCGGCGTTCAGAACCGGGTCAGGTCCCGGCCGCGACCCGGCCTCCAGCGGGACTCGACCGGCTCTCCAACGGCGCCCGGCAGGGTCCCGGTGTGAACCCCGACGAGCCGTTCCCGCCTCCGGCGCTGAGGCGTGCCGCTGAAACAGCCGCGCGCGGCGCGGCGAAAGCCGACGAGCACCGGGTTCTTTCGGCGGAGGTCGCCGAGTCCCTGGTCGCGGCGGGCTTCTCCCGGCATTTTGTGCCCGCGCGCTGGGGTGGCGCGGACGGCGCCGCGACCGGGCTGGTGCGGGCGGCGGCCACCGTGGGCGAGGGCTGCGCCTCCGCGGCGTGGTGCGGTGCCGTGGCGGCCGGTTCCAGCCGGATGGGCGTCTATCTGCCGGAGGAAGGCCAGGCCGAGCTCTGGGCGGACGGTCCGGACACGCGGGTGGTCGGCGCGCTCGTCCCGGCCGGACGTGCCGAGCGGACGGACGGCGGCTGGCTGGTCAGCGGCTCCTGGGACTTCACCAGCGGCGTCGACCATTCCGACTGGGCTTTTGTCTGCGCGCCCGACGCCGACGCCCGGCCGTGGTTCTTCGCCGTGCCACGGTCCGGGTACCGGATCAGGGACACCTGGCACAACGTCGGCATGCGCGGCACGGGAAGCAACACGCTGGTCCTGGACGGGGTGTCGGTGCCCGCGCACCGCGCGTTCGACCGGGCGGAGATGCTGGCCGGGCGCGCGGTCGGGTCGCGGTCGCCCTGCCACACGGTGCCGCTGCGCGGCGTGAGCGGCCTGATCTTCGCCGCGCCGGCCCTCGGCGCCGCGCGCGGGGCCGCGCGCGAGTGGACGACCCGGTTCAGGGGCGGCGGAGAGACGGCGCGGCTGGCGGCCGCGCGCGCGGCGGGCGCGATCAACGTCGCGGACCTGCTCCTGGAGACGGCCGCCGCCCGCTGCGACCGGGGCGGGCTGACGCCGGAGGAGTCGCTCCGCCAGCCGTACGACTGCGCGCTGGCCGTCGACCACCTGGTCGACGCGGTCGAGGGGCTGTTCCGCGGCGCGGGATCACGCGGCCAGCTCGCGGCGAGCCCCCTGCAGCGCTTCTGGCGGGACGTCCACTGCCTGGCCAGCCATGTCGCGCTGCGCCGGGAGCCGGCCGCCGTCGCGTACGGCGGCCACCTCCTGGACGCCGAATGACGCCGGCCGCGCCTCCGGGAAGGCGCGGCCGGCGGTCCCGCTACGCCTCGGCGGCCTCCACCTCGGCCAGCGCGCCCAGCACCGCGGTCTGCCGACGGTCCCTGGCCCGGACCAGTTCCTCGTAACTGCTGCCTCCGAACGCCTTGTCGGCCTGCTCAAGAAGGAGTTCGAGGGTCTCCTCGTCCATGGGCGGACGGCCGAGCCCCCGCCAGCCCGCCTCCAGGTTCGCGCCCAGCGACGACAGCCAGTGCCGGAGCCCGCCCTGCCCGCCGCCCAGGTGGAACGCGTGGAAGGGGCCGACGGTCGCCCAGCGCAGGCCGATCGAGTTGGTGACCACGGCGTCGAGCTCGCTGAGCGTCACGACCCCTTCGCGGACCAGGTGGACGCTCTCCTGGAGCAGCGCCGACTGGAGCCGGTTGGCGACGAAGGCGTGGATCGGCTTGCGCAGCACGATGGGCACCTTGCCCACCGACCGGTAGAACGCGACGGCCTCGGCGACGGCCTCGGGGTGGGTGCGCTCGCCGCCGACCACCTCGACGAGGGGGACGACGTGCGGCGGGTTGAAGGGGTGGCCGACGACGAGTCGCGCGGAGTCGCCCATCCGCGCGCCGATGGCGTCGGGCAGCAGGGTGGACGTGGACGACAGCAGCAGCGTCTCGGGCGCCGCGGCCTCCCCGATCCGGCCGAAGAGCTCCTGTTTCAGTTCGAGCTGCTCCGGCACGTTCTCCTGGACGACATCGGCGCCCTCGACCGCGCGCCGCACGTCGGGCTCGAACTCCAGCCGCGCGGCAAGGTCGGCGGGGTCGGCCGAGCCCGGCGGCAGGAACGGCGCGTGCAGTTCGATCGCCTCCGCCACCACCCGCCGCGCGTCCGGCCGTCGGCTGCAGACCCGCACCCGC
Source organism: Actinocorallia sp. API 0066 (assembly GCF_020991275.1). Lineage (GTDB taxonomy): Bacteria > Actinomycetota > Actinomycetes > Streptosporangiales > Streptosporangiaceae > Actinocorallia. Next base: position 34,447 of record NZ_JAJLQY010000010.1, read on the forward strand.
AGGCCCTGTCCGAGGAAGAGGCTGATCCAGCCGAGCCCGATGGTGCCGGTCCCGATGACGACCGCGGTCCGCTGCTCCGTGCTCATCGTGTGCGCTCCTGACGTGGGCCGTCCGCCGCGGACAGCTCGGGGATCACCTGTTCTGCCATGAGCCGCACCGTCGTGGCGGCGTCTTCCACGCTGAGATGGCCGGAGTGGACGCCCAGGCTGATCGTGACGTCGTCACCGAACCAGGCGGCGATCCGCGCGAGCTGGTCGCGCACCTCGCCGGGCGAGCCGACCAACAGCTTTCCCTCGGCGAGCTTCCGGTCGAAGTCGGGGTGCCTGCCGATCTCGGCGAGCTTCTCGTAGCCGGGGTAGTCGGCGCTCTTACGGTCGGCCCAGGACGCGACCGCCGCGCTGATGGCGTCCGTGTTGCGCTCGTGGTCGAACCGTCCCTTCGCGCGGGCCTTCTCGGCCACCGGGTCCACCACGCACGGATAGCTGAGGTGGATCCGTTCGGTGCCGGGCGTACGCCCGGAGGCGGCCCATTCCGACCGGTAGACCGCCAGCCTGCTCTGCAGTTCCTCGGTCGACATGACGTTGGGCACGGTCTGCAGGTAGTGCCCGTCGCGCGCGGCCTGAGCGCAGGACTCAGCCGACCGGGCGGTCGTGACGAACACCGGGGGGTGCGGCTGCTGGTAGGTACGCGGTAGCAGGGTGACGGGCCCGAAGGAGTGGAAGCTGCCTTTCCACACCACGTCCTCCCCGGACCACAGCAGCTTGACGGCTTCCACGTTCTCCGCGAACCGGCTTTTGCTCTCGTCCATGGAGATGCCGAACGCCTCGAACTCGTCCGGGAGGAACGCCCGCCCGAAGGCGGCGTCGAGGCGTCCGTGGGAGATGTTGTCGAGCATCGCGAGCTTGCCCGCGAGTTTCACCGGGTGGACGAAGGCGGGAATCGTGGCGCTGGTGCCGAGCCGGATCCGCTCGGTCCGGCCGGCGGCCGCGGCGAGGAAGGTGACCGGATCGGGGCTGTACCCCCCGTAGGGGAAGAAGTAGTGCTCCACGATCTTCACGTGGTCGAGGCCGAGTTCCTCGGCGAGGTCCACCAGCCGCAGGCACTCGTCGAAGTACTGCGGGGCGGGCTTGTCGGCGGGGCCGACGGTCGGGAAGAAGACGATGCCGAACCTCATCGCGCGCCCGCCGTCCGCAGGTCGGAGCCGTCGTGGTCGATCTCCCGGAGCCGCACCAGCCATCCCGTTCCGTCCGGCCGCAGATGATCCCTGCACACGACGCTGGCGAAGACGTCCAGGGAACCTCCCTCCTCCGTGCGCATGGCGAGGGCGTAGACGCGCGTGCGCACGCTCCCGTCCTCCTGCTCCCGGACGTCGAGCATGTTCAGCCAGTGCCGGAAGTGGACGCGCTGGGCCGCCAGCCGGTCGGCGCGGGCCCGGGCCGACGCCCGGATCGTCGCGCGGCCGCGCAGCGGCTCCAGCCGGTGCGGCTCCAGGAAGGCGGCGTCCTCGGTGAAGGTGTCGGCCCACCGCTCGGGCAGGCCGTCGTCCAGCAGGCCCATCTGACGGTGGTAGAACTGCTGGACGCGGAGGTGGAGATCCGCCGGTGTGAACATGCAGCTGCCTCTCTCGGGGTGGCGGGACACGACTCGGCCGGGGTCAGGCGCGGCAGAGCGGTCGGCCGCCGTGGAACTCGGTCATTTCCTCAAAGATCGCGGCGACGTCCAGCCGGTGTCCGCGCGGCTCGGGGCCGGTGTCGGCGTAGGCCCGGTGGAGGTTGGCGGCCAGCCGTTCGGAGTCCAGCAGCGCGCCGAACTCCGCCAGGTCCGTCGCGCGGGCCAGCTCCAGCGGGCTCAGTCCGGCGGCCTTGCCCTCGGCCGCCAGGCGCTGGAGCCACCGGAGGTATCTCTCGTTCGCGTCGAGGACCTCGGGTCCGCCGACGGGGCCGTGCCCGGGGACGATGGTCCGCGCGCCCAGCGCCCGCAGCCGGGCGAGCGCCTCCAGGGAGCCCTCGACCGAGCCCATGAGGCAGAACGGCGTCACCCCGTTCATGACGATGTCCCCGGCGAACAGCACGGACCGTTCGGGGATCCACACCACCGTGTCCGTCGTCGTGTGCGCGTTCTCCAGGTGGATCAGCTCGGCCGTCAGGTCTCCGACGTGCAGGGTCGCGCGGTCCCGGTAGGTGAGATCGGGGAGGGCGACGGTGATGTCGCCCCAGTCCACCTCGGGCCACAGGCTCTGCATGTGGAGGTCCGCGACGGCCATCTCCCGGCGGGCCGCCTCACACGCGACGATCACGGCGTCGGGCGCGAAGACGAAGTTGCCGAAGCTGTGGTCGCCGTGGAAGTGCGTGTTGACCAGGATCCTGGGTGCCGCCCCGGTGACCGAGGCGATCGCGGAGCGCAGCCTCCTGGCCCGGCGCTCGGTGGCCGCGGTGTCGACGACCGCGACGTCCCGCCCGGACACCAGGACCCCGGCGTTGTTGAGGCACCATCCTCCGTCCGCCTGCTCGTAGGCGAACACACCGGGGGCGATCTCGCGGAGCACCGGCTCGTACGCCGCCGGGGGCGTGCCCGCCGGGGTCATGAAGGGGTGCCGTCGATCGCCAGATACCGGTGCCGCACCAGCCAGCGCCCGTCCCGGTGGACAAGGTGGTCCATGCCCACGGTGTGGCCTCGGAAGGCGAGGGATCCGCCTCGGGGGGTCGCCATGCCCAGCGCGTAGTAGCGGGTGCGCAGGCTGCCGTCCTCCTGCTCCTCGATGTCGAGCATCCCGATCCAGTGCCGGAAGTCCAGGTCCGTGGCGAAGATGCGGGCGGTCGCCCCGCTGACCGACGCGAGGATCGCCGGTCGGCCGACCGTCGGTTCCGGATCGATGTTCGCGTCGAAGACCGCGTCCTCGGTGAAGGTCGCCGCCCACGCCTCGTTGTCCGGCTCGGCGCCGTCGAGGAGGTTCATCTGGCGTGCGTAGAACTGCTGGATGTCGCTGAACAGCCGCGCGGAGACGAAGTCTCCGACGTCGTTCTTCCTGAGGGGTTCCGGCGCCCGGGTCATCGGTACCGCCTTCCTGTCGTCGGTGGGAGTCGGTGGGCATGCCCGTGGTGCGCGCGCCTCGCCGTCGGTGGTGCGGGCCAGGTCGTCCCACCGGGCCCACTCCTCCAGGCGCCGCCGGTAGGTGAGCGGCGCGAGGTCGGCGGCCGCCCCGCCGAGCAGGACGCGCAGCGGCGGCTCGGCGGCGTCCAGGATCTTCAGCAGGGCGGGGCCGAACAGGCGGGGGTCCCCCGGCTGAAGATGGGCGTACACGCCCGAGAGGCCGTGGCGGCGCTTGGCGAGCACCTCGTCGTACTCCGGCATGGGCGCGGCCCTGTCCATCGATCCCGCGCTCCAGTCGGTGCGGAACTCCCCCGGCTCGACGATGGTGACCCGGACGCCGAAGGACGCGACCTCCTGGGCCAGGGTCTCGCTGAGCCCTTCCAGCGCCCACTTGCTCGCGCAGTACATCCCGAGGTTCGGATAGGTGGCGATGCCGGCGATGCTCGAAAGCTGGAGGATGTGCCCCGAGCGCTGTCGGCGCATCGTCGGCAGCACCGCCTGGGCGCACCAGAGCGCGCCGAAGAAGTTGACGTCCATCTGGCGGCGGGCCTGCTCCTCGCCGACCTCCTCGACGCCGCCCGCCAGCCCGTGGCCCGCGTTGTTGACGAGCACGTCGATGCGTCCGGTCGCCTCGGCGGCGCGCCCCACGACGTCGAACACGGCGGCGCGGTCGGTGACGTCGAGGGCGAGCGGCACCGCCCGGTCGCCGTACCGGTCGCGGAGACCGGTGAGGGCCTCGGGGTCGCGGGCGGTCGCCACGACGGTCTCGCCCGCCTCCAGGACCGTCTCCACCAGAGCCCGGCCGAGCCCCCGCGAGGCTCCCGTGACCAGCCAGGTGCGGGTCACGACGCCGCTCCGGCCGTGGCCGCCGGGTGTGCTGCTGCCTGCTCCATGATCGTCTCCCTCGTGTCGCGGCGCGGACGCGGCGCGCCCGGAGAAGATCCCAGGCGGTGCTGGAGGCTCACCGAGCGTGGGGCTGGAGGAACCCTCGAGGCCCGCTCGACCCCCCACGGCCCGACGCGGGCTTCGAGCGGGCTTCGAGCGCCCGTCCAGCGCCACCGCAGAAGGTGCGCACATGTCACCCAGGGAGCCACGAGTGTCCGAGCCGGCCCGCGTCGAACTTCCGGTGCGCGCCCCGGCGGAGTCGGTCTACCGCCTGCTGGCCGACCTGGACGCCTGGCCGCGCGTGTTCGGCCGGTTCGTCCACCTCGAACGGCTGGGCGTCGAGGACGGCACGGAGCGCGTCGGGGTGTGGAGCGTCTCGGGCGACGGCGTCCGGTACGGCGAGATGCGCAGAAGGCTGCGCGCACGGGAGCTGCGCGTGGAGTTCCGCTTCCCGGACGGGTCACGGACCGAGGACCTCGGCCTGGCCGTCACCGCGCTGTCCGAGCGGGAGTCCCTCGTCCGCGTCACCCACGGCGCCGCCCGCGCCGACGACCTCTCGTCGGTGCGGGCGGCGGCGGAGTCGGAGTTCCACCGGCCCGAGCTCCGGCTTGTGCTGCGTGACGTCCGGCGGGTGGCCGCCTCGCCGCGTGACGTGTTCGACTTCCTCTACGCGGCCGACAGATGGCCGGAGCACATGCCGCACGTGGCGGCGGCGAGCCTGCGCCGGTTCCCGGAGGGCGGCCAGCTGGTGGAGGTGGTCACGCGGGAGAGCGGCGGCGGGCTGCTCACGACAAGGAACGCGCGGGTGGGCCGCGCTCCCGGGCTCCTCGTGTACAAGCAGCTCCTCCTCCCACCGATCGGGGCGAGCCACTGCGTCCGCTGGCGGATCGGAGAGTCCTCGGGCGCTACCGTGCTCACCGCGCTGCAGGAGGTGACGCTCAGGGCCGAGGGTGTGGTGGAGCTCCTCGGCCCTGACGCCGACCTCTCGGTCGCCCGGGACTTCGCGCGGCGCGAGCTGGGTGGCAAGATGCGGCTGCTCCTCGACTGCGTCAGCGCGCGGGCAGCGGGCCGCTGAGCCCGGCGCCGGACGGCGCGCGCCCCGCCGACCTCCGCACGTCCTCCGCGACGCGCATGACGTACTGCCCGTAGCCGGAGCTCGCGAGCCCGGCGCCGAGCCGGTGGCACTGGTCGGGGTCGATGTAGCCCATCCGGACCGCCACCTCCTCGATGCAGGCCACCCGCACGCCCTGCCTGTGCTCGATGGTCTTGATGTACTGGGACGCCTCCAGCAGCGAGTCATGGGTGCCGGTGTCCAGCCAGGCGAGGCCACGACCGAGGTTCACCAGGGACGCCTTGCCCCGGGCGAGGTACTCCCGGTTCACGTCGGTGATCTCCAGTTCGCCACGGGCCGACGGACGCAGCCCGCGGGCCACCGACACCACGTCGTTGTCGTAGAGGTAGAGGCCGGTGATGGCAAGGTCGGACTTCGGATGGTCCGGCTTCTCCTCGATCGACAGCAGCCGTCCCCCTTCGTCGACCTCGGCGACCCCGTAGCGCTCCGGATCACGCACCGCGTACCCGAAGAGCACGCAGCCGTCGGTGTGGGATCGATGCGGCCGGAGCAGCTCGGCGAAGCCCGCGCCGTGGAACACGTTGTCGCCCAGGACGAGGGCCACCGGTCCGTCGCCGATGTGGTCGGCGCCGACCAGGAACGCCTCGGCGATCCCGCGCGGTTTCTCCTGGACGGCGTAGGAGAGCCGGATGCCGATGGCGCTGCCGTCACCGAGGAGCTCGCGGTACTGGGGCAGGTCGCCGGGGGAGGAGATGACGAGGATGTCCCGCACCCCGGCCAGCATCAGGACCGAGAGCGGGTAGTAGATCATCGGCTTGTCGTACACCGGCAGCAGCTGTTTTGAGGTTCCGCGGGTGATCGGGAGGAGTCGCGAACCCGTTCCGCCGGCCAGGATGATGCCACGCACGCTGAACCCCTCGCACTCTGTCGACAGTGCGTCCACCATGACCGGGCGCGATCGAGGATCGCTCAAGTCCCGCCGGGAGCGAGCGCCTCTCAAGTCCGCCTTGAGCGGCGCCTGGCACGTTCGCCGAGTCGCTGTCCTCGCCGACCGGATTGGGGTGCCCCGCATGAGGGTGCTGTTCGCCGTTTCCCCCGGGCTCGATCATCTCTACCCGCTGGCCGGTCTGGCCTGGGCCGCCCGCGTGGCGGGCCACGAGGTGGTCTTCGCCACCTCGGGGCCGTCGACGCGGGCCGCGGCCCACGCCGGCTTCACCGTCCGTGACGTCTCGCCCGACGCCGACTTCAGCCACATCTTCCCCAGGGTGGGGACCCGTGCGGAGCGGGCCGTCGCGATGCGGGAGCGGGGGCTGGCCATCGCCGAGACCGGCGAGACCCCCGACATCATCCTGCAGAAGTTCGCCCAGGTCAGCGAGCTGATGGCCGACGGCCTGATGGCGCTGGCCCGGTCCTGGCAGCCGGACCTGATCGTGTACTCCCGGCTCCAGGGGGCCGCCCTCGTGGCGGCCCGGGCGCTGGAGGTCCCGGCGGTCGAGCACGGGTTCAGCTTCCTGCGCGAAGGCTCGATGCCCCGGCGCTTCCTGCCGTTTCTGACGCCGCTGTTCGAGCGGCTGGGCGTACCGGCCGAACTGCCCTCCATCACCAGCGTCCACTTCGCCCCGGAGCCGATGATGCACGGCGAGGGCGAGGGCCTGACCATGCGGTCGGTGCCCTTCCACGGCGGCGGCGGCGTCCCCGACTGGCTGGCGGAGCCCAAGCCGCGCCCGCGCGTCTGCGTCACGCTCGGCACGACCGTGCCGCACGTGGCGGGGGTCGGATCGCTCCGCGGCGTCCTGGCGGCCGCGGGCACGGTGGACGCCGAGTTTGTGCTCGCGCTGGGCGACGACCCCGACCTGGACGAGCTCGGCCCGTTGGCGGAGAACATCAGGGTGGTCGGGTGGACCCCGCTGAGCCCGCTTCTCGCGACCTGCGACGGGATCATCCACCACGGCGGCGCCGGCACCACCCTGGCGTCCGCCCACGCGGGGGTGCCGCAGTTGACGCTGCCGCACGGCGCCGACAACTGGATCAACGCGCGGATGGTCGAACGCTGCGGCATCGGCCTGAACCGCGACCCGGACCAGGTAGACGCGGAAGTCCTGGACCTGCTCATCCATGACGGCGCCCTGCGCAAGAGCGCGCGGGCGTTCGTGGAGCAGTTGACGGCCGTGCCCGGCCCGGACCTCGTCATCGGACGGCTGGCCGAGCTCGCGGGGGCACGGCGGTGATCCACCTCTTCCGGCCCCAGGTGGGCGCGGCCGAACTCCAGGCGGTCGCGGAGGTCTTCGACAGCCAGTGGCTGGGCCACGGGCCGCGCACCACGGCGTTCGAGGCGGCCTTCGCCGAGCACATCGGCGTCGCCGCCGAACACGTCGTGTTCGTCAACTCGGGCACCGCCGCGCTGTTCCTGGCGATGGAGGTGCTGGACCTGCGGCCCGGCGACGAGGTCGTGCTCCCCTCGCCGAGCTTCGTCGCCGCCGCGAACGCCATCATGGCCTGCGGGGCGGTGCCCGTCTTCTGCGACGTGGACGCGCGGACCCTCAACGTCACCCTGGCCGACATCACCGAGGTGCTCACACCGCGAACCCGAGCGGTCATCCTGCTGCACTACGCGGGCTACCCCGGCGACGTCGTCGAGATCGCCGCGCACTGCCGGGAACTGGGCGTCGCGCTGGTCGAGGACTCCGCCTGCTCGGTGGCCTCGCGGGTCGACGGCAAAGCCGCGGGCTCCTTCGGCGACCTCGCGATCTGGAGTTTCGACGCCGCCAAGGTGCTGGTCACCGGGGACGGCGGCATGCTCTACGTCCGCGACCGGGAGCGGGCCGAGCGCGCCCGGCGCCTGGCGTACCACGGTCTGGTGCAGGCCAGCGGATTCGGGCACGCCGGAAAGCACGACCGCCGCTGGTGGGATCCCGAGATCACCGAGGTCGGACGGCGCCTCATCGGCAACGACCTCACCGCGGCGATCGGCCTGGTCCAGCTCGCCAGGCTGCCCGAGCTGGTGGCCCGCCGCAGGGAGGTCGTCGAGCGGTACAACAGCGCGCTCGGGCAGGTGGCGGGCCTGGCCCTACCGCCCGCCCTCCCCGCAGGACACGAGTCGACCTACTACTTCTACTGGGTGCAGATGGAGGCGGGGATACGGGACGCCCTGGCGGGGAAGCTGTTCGCGGCCGGGATCTACACGACCTTCCGCTACGCGCCGCTGCACAGGGTTCCCCTCTACGGCCAGGCGGACCGGGTGCTCCCGCGCGCCGAGCACGCCGCCGACCGGACGCTGTGCCTGCCCCTGCACGGCGGGCTCACCGAGGCCGATGTCGCGACCGTCGTCGACGCGCTGTGCGAGGGCCTCGGCGGGTGATCCCGGCCGCCGGGCGCGGGTACCGGGTCAGCACGGGTAGGGGCGCTCCGCACGGGCGGTGCGGAGCGTCTCCGCCCACCACGTCAGTTGGTCCAGGAGGAGTTTGGCGGAGATCGTGGCGCCCTCCGCGTCACGCGGCGAGCCGCCGTCCTCGAACTGCTGGGCGGCCATCGGGAAGCAGACCCCGTCCCGCATCGTCACCGCGTGCAGCTCGGCGAAGACCTGCCGTAGCTGCTCCACCGCCCGGAGCCCGCCCGACTGGCCGCCGTGGCTGACGAACCCGACGGGCTTGGCGTTCCATTCGCGGTAGACGGTGTCGATGGCCAGTTTGAGCGCCGCCGGATAGCCCCGGTTGTACTCGGGGGTGACCACGACGAAGGCGTCCGCGGCGTCGATCCGCGCGGCGTACGCCGCCACGGCGGGCGAGGTGTACGAACCGTCGTCGGCCTGGCCGTCCAGTCCGTACGGAAGCGCCGCGTCCGCCAGGTCGACGACGTCGATCTCCACACCGCCGTGCGCGCGGGCCCGCTCGACGAACCAGTCGGCCACCATCGGCCCGAGTCTGGCCTTGCGGGTACTTCCGATGATGACGGCGAGTCGGATGGGCTTGCTGGACATGTCGACACATCCTCCGGCGGTGGCGACCACGGCCGTGCGGGCCGTGGCGGGACGACGACATCGTCGCCCGCACGGGTCGAACCCGGCTCGAGACCCGTTCGGACCGCCGCTCATCGCGGACGGCCGATCCATTGACCTCCAGTGGACTTCAAGTTCTATCGTCGCGGTATCGGAGACTCGAGCGGGAACCGAGGCGTGCTCGAGGCGGTCGCGCGACCCTTCTCGCGTTGTCGCCGGTGCCTCCCCCGCTCCCAGCGCACGAGGAAGGAACGCCATGCAGGCTGCCGCCCTGTCGTCATTCGGTGGGCCCGAGGTCCTGACCCCGCACGAGCTCGACCCGCCCCAGGCCGGTCCGGGCCAGGTCAGGGTCCGCGTGCGGGTCGCCGGCGTACAGCACTTCGACACGGTGATCAGGACCGGATGGGCGCCGCCCTCGGTGGACCTCAGCTTCCCCGTCGTCCCGGGAAACGAGTTCGCCGGGGTCGTCGACCAGGCGGACGGATCCGGTTCTGCGGTCGGCGACGAGGTCCTGGGCTACTGCACCACGGGCGCCTACGCCGAATACGTCGTGGCTCCGGCGGACCAGGTGGTCCCGAAGCCGAAGAACATGCCGTGGGACGTCGCCGGGGGCTTCTCCGGCAACGGGCAGGGCGCGCACATGGCCCTGCGGGCGCTGGACGTGCGTCCCGGCGAGACCGTGCTGATCCACGGCGCCGCCGGGGCGCTGGGCACCTTCTCCGTGCTGCTCGCCCGGGCCTGGGGCGCCCGGACCGTCATCGGCACGGCGAGCGAGGGAAACCACGAGTACCTGCGGTCGCTCGGCGCGGTCCCGGTCACCTACGGCGAGGGCCTCGTCGACCGGGTCAGGGCGGTGGCTCCGAACGGCGTGGACGCCGCCCTCGACCTGGCCGGGCCCGAGGCGCTGCACGCCTCCGCCGCCCTGGTCGCCGACCGGAACCGGATCAGGACCATGGTCTCGGACGAGGCGGCGGCGGAACTCGGGATCCCGGCGCTGGGTCCGGCCAGGTCGGCGGCACGTCTCGTCGAGCTGCTCGACCTCTACGAGCGGGGCCTGCTCGACCTGCACATCCGCGCGGCGTACCCGCTCGCCCGGGCCGCCGACGCGCACCGCGCCATCGAGAGCGGACACGGCAGGGGAAAGATCGTCCTCACCGTGGCGTAGGACCGCGCACCGAATTTTCCGCACGCTCGTGCCGAATCGAAAGATCTGTCACGCCACAGGGAGGCATGCGATGTACGAGAACGCCGGTGAGGCGGAGATCTACGATCTCCTGTACCAGGACCGGAAGGACTACGACGCCGAGGCCGCGCGGGTGACCGGGCTGGTCCGGGAGCGCAAGCCCGACGCCGCGACGCTGCTGGACGTGGCGTGCGGCACCGGAATCCACCTGGCCGGCTTCGCCAAGCGGTTCGCGCGGGTCGCCGGACTGGAGGTGTCGGAGCCGATGCTGGCACGTGCCGGGGAGCGCCTGTCGGGCGTGCCGCTCCACCACGGCGACATGCGGACCTTCGTGCTCGGCGAGACCTTCGACGCCGTCGTGTGCATGTTCAGCTCGATCGGCTACCTGCGCGGCACCACCGACCTGGACAGCGCCGTCCTCGCGATGGCGCGGCACCTCGCCGAAGGCGGCGTCCTCGTCATCGAGCCGTGGTACTTCCCCGACACCTTCATCGACGGCTACGTGTCCGCGCACGCGGTCAGGAACAGCGCCCAGGGCATCGCCCGGGTCGCGCACTCGACCCGGCAGGGCGACGCCACCCGGATGGAGATCCACTACCTGCTCGGCGACGCCGCCACCGGCGTCAGGCACCGCAGCGAGGTGGACTACCTCACGCTCTTCTCGCGGGCCGACTACGAGGACGCCTTCGCCCGGGCCGGGCTGAGCGCGGAGTACCTCACCCTCGGCGACGGCACCCCCGGCTTCTTCGTCGCGGTAGCCACCCCCCGGTAGCGGAAGGGAACCGCGATGCATGACCTGAGCCTGTTCGGCGACCGGCGGTTCCTCATCCTGTTCATCGCCAGAACATGCTCGGTGATGGGCTCGGCGTTCGGGCCCGTCGCGCTCGCCTTCGGCGTGCTGGACCTGCCGGGGGCCACCGCCTCGACCCTGGCCGTCGTGCTGACCGCCCAGGCCGTCCCCGAGATAGCGCTCATGCTGTTCGGCGGCGTGATCGCCGACCGGCTGCCCAGACACCTGCTGATGACGGGCGCGGAACTGGTGTCCGCGCTCGCCTTCGGGGTGATGGCCGTGCTCTTCCTGACCGGCACGGCCTCCACGGCCGCCCTCGTCGTCTGCGCGGTCTTCGTCGGTGTCTCGTTCGCGCTCTTCTACCCGGCGCTCGTCGGGATCGTGCCCGAGGTGGTGCCCCCGGACCGGCTGCAGACCGCGAACGCGCTGCTCCGGCTCGGCATGAACGGGGCACGCCTGCTCGGGGTGGCGGCCGCCGGCGCGATGATCGCGCTGGTCGGATCCGGGTGGGCGCTCGCCGTCAACGCGGCCGCGTTCGTCCTCTCGGCCGTGCTGCTCGTGACGTTGCGGCTGCCGCGCGACCGCGACGCGGGGCCGTCCGGGTCGATGCTGGTCGACCTGCGGCAGGGATGGCGCGAGTTCTCCTCCCGCCGCTGGCTGTGGGCGGGCGTGCTGCACTTCTCCCTGGTGTTCGCGGCGATGCAGGCGGCGTTCGCGGTGCTCGGGCCCGTCGTCGCCAAGGCCGATCTGGGCGGTGCGCCCGCCTGGTCCGCGGTGCTGACGGGGCAGACCGTCGGGACCCTGCTCGGCGCCGTCGTCGCGATCCGGATCCGGCCGCGCCGACCGCTGCTCGTCGCCGTCCCCATGATCTTCGGGGTCGCGCTCCCGATGTTCCTGCTCGGCTTCGGCGCCCCGCTGATCGCGGTGGTCCTCGGCGGATTCGTCATGGGGATCGCGTTCAACGTCTTCGGTGTGCTCTTCGAGACCACGATGCAGCGGGAGGTGCCCGCCGACGCCCTGTCGCGGGTGAGCGCCTACGACGCCCTGGGCTCGTTCCTGTTCGGGCCGCTGGGCCTGATCGCCGCCGGTCCGCTGGCGGCCCGGTTCGGGGAGCGCCCGGCGCTGCTGCTGTGCGGCTGCCTCGTCTCCGCCGCCACGCTGCTCACCCTCCTCGTCCCGGACGTGCGCCGGATCAGGGCCCGCACGGGAGGCGGCCTCCTTCCCGAACCCGCGCCGGGCGGTTGAGCACCGGCCTCGATCGCGGCTCGAGGGCGGTGCGACGGCGGTGGTCGACCATCGACCTCCCACACCCGTGTGAGAGGCAGGTCCATGAGTTCAGCGTCCTTGCGCACCCCGACCCACCGCCGACGATGGCGCCGCGCGTCGGCGGCACTCGCCGTCCTGCTCGGCGCCGGAGTCCTCAGCGCGCCGAACGCCCTCGCCGACGACTCCGGTCCGGTGGCCAAGACCGGTGCCGCCGCCACTCCGGTGCTGACCTGGACCGACTGCGGGGACGGCTTCCGCTGCGCCACGGCCAAGGTCCCGCTCGACTACGACCATCCGAACGGCCGCCGCGTCGACCTCGCCGTCATCAAACTGCCGGCCTCCGACCAGCGCAGGCGGATCGGCACGCTCTTCGTCAACTTCGGCGGCCCGGGAGCGCCCAGCGAGAACCGGCTGCGCGAGCGCGCCCGGTGGGAGTGGCTCTTCTCCACCGAACTGCGCGCCCGCTTCGACCTCGTGTCCTGGGACCCGCGCGGCATCGGCCGCTCCACCGCCGTCCGCTGCTTCGCCACCGAGCAGGAACAGCAGGACTACTACGCGGCGTATCCGGCGCGGCCGGTCGAACCCGCCGACGAGCCGGCGTTCTTCGCGGCCGCCAAGGACTTCAGCGAGCGCTGCCGGAAGCGGGCGGGCGGCCTGCTCGACCACGTGTCCACCGCGAACTCCGCCCGCGACCTGGAGCTGTTGCGCCGTGCCGTGGGCGACAGCCGCCTCACCTATCACGGTCTCACCTACGGCAGCTACCTCGGCGCGGTGTACGCCAACATGTTCCCCCGGCGGGTACGGGCCATGGCCTTCGACGGCTCGCTGGACTTCATCGGCAACAGCACCGGCCACGGCGACGAGGGCGCGACGCTCCCCGTCGAGACCCGTCAGGACCGGCCGCGCGGCATCAGCGACACCTTCCAGGAGTTCCTGCGTCAGTGCGCCGCCGCCGGTCCCTCGCGCTGCGCCTTCGCCGAGGCCGGAGACCCCCGCCGGAAGTGGGCGGTGCTCACGGAACGGGCACGCCGCGCGCCCATCACGATCGACACCCCCGACGGCCCCTGGACCTACACCTACAACGACGTCGTCGACGAGGCCGCCGCGCTGTACGTCCCGGAGTACTGGCCGAGCACCGCCGACACGCTGCAGCAGCTGTACGAGGCGAGCGGGACCACCGGCCCCGCGACCAGGGTCACCACCCCCGCGACCAGGCCCACGGGCGGCGGGGCCACCGAGGGCGCCCGGCAGGAGCAGTACGTGAACAACCGGGACGAGGCGTTCCACGCGATCCAGTGCACCGACAGCGACGTGCCGAGGTCGATCCGCACCTACAGCAGGCTCGCGATCAGTGAGGACCGGCGGATCCCCCACTTCGGCCGGATCGGCGTGTTCGAGATGATGCCCTGCGCCACCTGGCTCGGCCGCGACGAGGACCGCTACACGGGCCCGTGGAACGCCTGGACGGCGAACCCGATCCTCGTCCTGAACAACCGGTACGACCCGGGCACGCCGGTGCACGGCGCCGTCGACGGCGCGGGCCAGTTGGCCAGAGCCCGGCTGTTCGTGACCGAGGGGGCGGGCCACACCTCGATGTTCGTGCCCAGCACCTGCACGGAGAAGGTCAAACGGGACTACCTGATCCACGGCACCCTGCCCGCCGAAGGCACGACCTGCGGCGTCGACCACGACCCGTTCGGGCCGCGGTGAAGGTCCTCTTTGTCGTGGAGGCCGGCGAAGGCACGATCTTCCCGATCGTGCCGCTCGCCCAGGCCGTGCGCGGCGCCGGCCACGAGGTCCTCGTCGCCGGCCACGAGGGCGCGATGCCGATCATCGCCGCCGCAGGACTGCCCGGCGTTCCGGTGACCCGGAGGGAACCGGCGTCCTTCCGCACGGACGCCGACGGCGCCTTCATCCCCTTCCCCGAGGACCTGGACGAACGGGAGCGGGAACTGGGCCTGACGGCGGCCCGCATGGCCGCCGACGCCCTGGGCGGGCTGCTCGGCCTGGCCGCCGGGTGGCGTCCGGACCTCGTGATCGGCGGCCCGCTGGTGTACGTGGCGCCGCTGCTCGCCGCGTCGGTCGGCGTCCCCTGGGTCAGGACCACGCAGGACATGGGCGAGTCGCTGATCCGGGACCGCGCCGCCGAGGACGGGCTGCGCCCCGAGCTGGCGGCGACGGGACGGGACGGGCTGCCCGCGCCCGCCCTCGTCCTTTCCCTGTGCCCGGAGAGCATCCGCCCGCCCGACGCCCCGCCCGCGGAGCTGATGCGGCACGTGTCCTACGCCACCGCGCGGACGGTCGAACCCTGGATGTACACCAGGGGCGAGCGGCCGAGGGTCCTGGTGTCCGGCGGCAGCCGGGTGAGCCGCCGGTACGCCCTGGACGACCTCCGGCTCCTGGTCCACGGGGCGGCGGGCCTGGACGCGGAGCTGCTCATCGCCGCGCCCGCCGACATCGTCGCGGACCTCGGGCCGCTGCCGACCGGCGCCAGGGCGGGATGGGTCCCCCTCGACGTCGTGGCCGCCACCTGCGACCTGGCGATCCACCACGGCGGAGGCGGTCTCACGCTGGGGTGCATGGCCGCCGCGGTGCCGCAGGTCATCGTTCCGTTCATGCCCGACCTGGTGGGCTACCCCGAGCGGCTGGAGGACCACGGCTCGGCGAAGTGCTTCCGCGGCCGGGCGGCCACCGCGGACGCCGTCGCCACGGCAGGGCGGCTGATCCTGGACACACCCTCGTACCCGGAGGCCGCCGGACGGCTGCGCGAGGAGATGCTCGGCTCCCCCAGCCCGACGGCGACGGTGCCCCGGCTGGAACGCCTCGTCGCGGAACACGGCGGCCAGGCCCCGCGCCCGGCTTCCACGGTGCTCCGGTGACCTGATCCCGCAGGCGGAGACGGCCGTCGCGCCCGGCTTCCCGGGGAGGCGCGACGGCCGTCGTCGTCGCTCGGGACGCCGGTCAGGACCTGCTTTCCGCGTAGGTCCTGGCATGCCCCAGGGTGGCCCGGCTGTTGGTGCTGAGCGCGGCGCGCACGTACTCGCGGGCGTCGTCCACCGTCGCCTCGGCCCCGAGGACACGCGCGATGTTGGCGGTGTTGAGGACGACCGTGTGCTGCGAGGAGGCGGCGACCCCGTCCTCGTTCTCCTCGAACGTCCAGTAGCCGGTGTGCAGGGTCATGAGCGCCGGAAGCGTCACCTGCTTGTAGGCGATCTTCTGGACCGGCAGGCACACCCGGTACGACTTGGTGGTGTGCGTGGAGCCGTCCTTGGCGCGGGTGTCCATCTCCAGGGTCTGCAGGCCGGGCGACAGCTCCTCCAGCCGGACGGTCGCCACGTGCGGCAACCGCTCCCGCCAGCGTCCCGCCTCGTTGATGAAGTCGTAGACGTCCTTGGCCGAGCCGTTGATCTGCACGGTGTCCTCGAACGAGAAGGTCAGCTCCTCGGCCGCGTGCGCCGCCTCCACGTTGGTCTTCAGCGCGGCGAGCTCGGACCGGGAGTTCCCGTCGACCGCCTCGTCGATCCACCGCAGGCTCGCCGGGTCGTCGTCGACCGCCCGGTAGTCGTGCAGCAGCCGCACCCGGCACTCCGTGTCCGACAGCGGTTCGATGATCCAGGTGCCGCCCATGGCCGCGACCGGCGGAGCGGAGACCTCCTGGCGGAAGCCGACGCGCAGCGCCCCGGCGTCGAGGGTGCGGCGGGACGTCCAGCTCTTGGCGGTCCCGTTCGCCGTCGCCCAGATGCGGATGCGCTCCTCGGTCGCGCCGCCTTCGAGACGCTCGACGTGGATGGTCGGCGGAAAGATCCGCGGCCAGTGTTCCACCTCCGCGATCAGCCTGTAGACGGCGGCGGCCGGCGCCGAGACCGTGATCTCGTGCTCCACCTCTCGGTGCTCCCGTCCGTGCTCCTGCGTCATGCTCGTCCTCCTTGGATCGGATCTCGGGGCGGAAGCCTCTAGAAGTTGCCCAGTCCGCCGCACACGTTCATCGCCTGGGCCGTGATGGACGCCGCGCTGTCGGAAGCCAGGTAGCCGACCAGGCCGGCGACCTCCTCCGGGGTGGAGTAGCGGCCAAGCGGGATCTTCGCCTGGAACCTCTCCAGGATCGCGTCCTCCGTCGTGTCGTACGCGGCGGCGTATCCGGCCCTGACCCGCTGCGCCATCGGCGTCTCGACATAGCCGGGGCAGACCGCGTTGACGGTGATCCCGGTCGGCGCCAACTCGTTCCCGAGCGCCTTGGTGAAACCCACGACCCCGTGCTTGGAGGCCGAGTACGGCGCGCCGAGGACGACGCCCTGCTTGCCCGCGGTCGAGGCGATGTTGATGATCCGGCCGCGCCGCCCGGCGCGCATCCCGCCGGCGTTCAGCACCTCGCGGGTCACCCGGAAGACGCTGTTGAGGTTGGTGTCGATGACGTCGTGCCAGAGCTCGTCGGCGATGTCGGCGGTGGTCCCGCCACCCGACCGTCCCGCGTTGTTGACCAGGACGTCGATCGGGCCGAACCGGGCGACGGCGGCCTGGACGAACTCCCGGACCGCGTCGTTGGAGCGCACGTCGACGGCGGCGCCCGCCGCGTCCAGGCCCTCCGCCCCGAGCTGCTTGACGGTCTGTGCCACGTTCTCCGCGCTCCGGGCGCCGATGAACACCCGGTGGCCGTGCCCGCCCAGGTGCCGGGCGACGGCAAGACCGATGCCGCTGGTCGCGCCCGTGATCAGGGCGATCCGCTTCTCCTGTTGCTCCACGGGGTCTCTTCCTCCTGTGAGTGGTGATCGTGAGATCAGGGATCGTGCTTCGCTTGCCGAGGGGGGCCGAAGACCGCCTCGCCGAGGAGCGGCGCCGGATCGGCGACGCGCACCGCGTCGTCGGGGAGCCCGCGCAGCGTGGTCGTCAGCGGACCGGTGCCGCGCACGACCGCGGCGGCGGCGTGGGTCTCCGCCACGTCGACGTCGACCACCGTCCAGCCCGGCGGTCGCCGGGGCCCGCCCGGTGTCTCCGCGCCGAGGAAGTCGGCGCCGAGATCCCGGCTGAGCCCGGTGCCGAGCGCCTTCAGATACGCCTCCTTGCGGGTCCACAGCCGACCGAAGGCGCGGCGCCGCTCCTCGACGTCGAGAGCCGCCAGCTCGGACTGCTCCGCCGGGTGGAGCATCCGGCCGCACGCCGCCACGGACTCGGCCCGGGGCACCCGTTCGACGTCGACGCCCACCGTCGCCGCCGCGACCCCGATCAGGACGAGGTCGCGGCTGTGCGACATCGAGAACTGCAGCGGCGCCCCCGCCACGGCGGGCCTGCCGTGCGGGCCGCCGCACCCCGGGCACGCCTCCCGGACGAACCGCACCCTGTCGGGCGGCTCGCCGAGGTAGGCGGCCACCACCCGGCGCAGCAGGACGTGCGCGGACGTGAACCGGAGTCGGCCGGACGGCCCGAGGAACCTCGCGGCCCGCGCGCGCTCCGCCTCGGACAGCTCAAGCAGCGCGGGTGAGGGTCCTGGTCCGTGTGGGTCCGAACCGCGCATGACCCACAGATCCAGCCGTCCGGGCGAGACCGTCAGCGCGTCCCTGAGCTGGCGGTCGGCGAGCCGGCTCATCTCGGGCGCCGACGGGTGGCCAGGCACTGTTCGAAGAAGCCCAGCGCGCCCAGGTGGTACGCGCGGGCCGTCCAACCCAGGCTGACGTTGTGGCCGCTGTCCGGCAGGTGCTCGACGGAGACACGGGGACAGTCGACGAAGTGGGACCGGAGGTCGGTGACGGCCGGAGGGTCGTGACACCACCAGGGCTCGTGCTCGGCGAAGGTGAACCGGACCGGCGCCCTCACCCTCGCCGCGATCGCGGGAAAACGCACGGGCCAGTGCGGGAGATCCGCCGCCTCCCGCTCGGGAACCGGAGCCACGATCGCCTCGCTGGCGCGGAACGTCCCGGGCGGATAGAAGCGCAACGCGCCCCAGTTCCGCCGACCGCCGTGACCGGCGATCCCGCCCGCGTCGACGGTGTACCGGTGGCCGCACCCCGAGACGTCCAGGGCGAGCAGAACGGATCCGCTGTCCTCGGCGGCCGCGGCCAGCGCCAGCTCGCCGCCGAAGGAATGGGCGAGGACGAAGAACCCGGCGCCCGTCTCGTGCCGACGGGAGAACCAGGCGAGCGCGGCGTGCAGGGCGGCGGCCTGCTCCACGACGTCCTGGCCGTGCGGCAGATCCACGGCGGAGGTGCCGTAGCCCGGCCGGTCCAGAGCCAGCACGGTAAAACCGAGCCGGGCGCCCAACTCCAGCAGTGACACGTCAGGGTGGGCCTGGCCGTGGAAGTAGCCCGCGCTCATGCCGGCGCCGTGCAGCGCCACGACCACCGAGCGCGGCGCGGCCTCCTCCGGTTCGCTCAGCAGCCCCGACAGCCGGACGCCCCCGGCGTCCAGCGTGACCCGGCGGACCTGACGGCCCGCCGGACGCCCGGACCGGCCGCGCGGCGCGGTCGCCGGGCCGCGCTCGCCGCCGTCGTGGAACACCATGGGAATCCTCCGGTGTGGGATCCGGCAGGGACCCTGTCCTCGCGGGCTCCGCCGGGCGGCGGGGGACCGCCCGGCGGGCGCGGGTCAGGTGGACACGGCTCCGGACAGGTGCGCGTTGACGGAGTCGATCAGTCCCCTGGGCGTCTCCTCGACGGTCAGCAGGTCGTCCCTGAGGACGATGCCGTACTCCTGCTCGATCCTGCTGCCCGTCTCCAGGAGGGCGAGCGACTCGTAGCCCAGCGCCTCGAAGCTGGCGTCCGCGATGTCACCGTCGAGATCGACGGACTCGTCGGCACCGGCGGCGGCGCGCAGGATGCGCTTGAGGTCGTCGAGCGTGAATTCACCGGACATGGGTCTTCCTCTCGTTCGCGACTGGCGGGTCCGTGTCGCGGGCCGAACGCAGGACCATCGCCGAGTTGAACCCGCCGTGGCCGCGCGCCAGCACCAGCACGGTGCGGAGTTCGGCGTCCCGGGTCTGCCGGGTGACCAGGTCCAGCCGGTGCTCGGCGGCCGCCTCCACGTTCACGGTGGGCGGGATGATCCCCTCCCGCATCGCGAGGAAGGCGGTGGCCAGGTCGAGCGGGGCGGCTCCCGAGTACAGCCGCCCCGTCATCGTCTTGGGCGCGGTGACGGGGACCCCGCGCGCGCCGAACACCGCGCACAGCGCCGCCGCCTCGGACCGGTCCAGCTCGGGCAGGGCCGCCGCGTCGGCGAAAACCAGGTCGACGGCGGCGGGGCCCGTGTCGGCGTCGGCCAGCGCGAGCTCGATGGCCTTGCGCAGGCCGGGAGCGCGTCCGCTGCCGGGCCTCGGGTCGAAGGTCGCGCCGTACCCGGCGACCTCACCGTAGACCCGCGCCCCGCGCGCGCGTGCCGCGGCGAGATCCTCCATGATCAGGATGGCGCCGCCCTCGCCCGGCACATGCCCGCGGGCGGCGGAATCGAAGGGCAGGTAGGCGCGGGACGGCTCGTCGCTGGTGCTGAGCCGGCCGCCCGCCGTCTGCGCCACCCAGCCCCAGGGGCACAGGGAGGCGTCGACCCCGCCGGAGACGATCAACGGCGTGCCCTTGCGGATCTGCCGACGGGCCTGGGCGACCGCGTCCAGGCCGCCCGCCTGGTCGCTGACGACCACCCCGCTCGGCCCCTTCAGCCCGTGGCGGATCGAGATCTGGCCGCTGTTGACGGCGTAGAACCAGGCGAACGACTGGTAGGCGCTCACGTACTGGCCGCCCCGGCTCCACAGCTTCCGCAGCTCGTTCTGGCCGAACTCGAAGCCGCCGGAGGCGCTGGCGGTGATCACACCCATCTCGAAGGCGGGCCGCTCGGCGGTCGACACCCCCGCGTCGGCGAGCGCCCAGTCCGCGGCGACCAGCGCGAGCCGGGTCATCCGGTCGGTCTGCGGCAGCAGCCGGCTCGGCAGGTGCTCCTCGGCCGCGAATCCGTGGATCTCGCCCGCCAGCCGAGCCGGATACTGGGACGGGTCGAAGCGCGTGATCCGGCTGAGGCCGCTCTTGCCGACCAGGGTCGCCGCCCAGTAGTCGGCGGCCCCGAGGCCGTTGGGCGACACGACGCCCAGCCCCGTCACCACCACAGGCGTGTTCACACAGCTCCCCTCTCCGGCCGGGCGAGCACCATGGCGCTCTGGAAACCGCCAAAACCGCTGCCGACGGTCAGGACGGCGTCCGTCCGCCGCTCGCGGGCCACGATGGGCACGTAGTCGAGGTCGCACTCGGGGTCGGGGGTGTGCAGGTTCGCCGTCGGCGGCACCACGTTGTGCGCCATCGCCAGAACCGACGCGGCTATCTCGATGGAACCGATGGCCCCGAGCGAATGGCCGACCATGGACTTGATGGAGCTCACCGGCGTCCGGTAGGCGTGATCGCCCAGGCTGCGCTTGAAAGCCGCCGTCTCGTGCCGGTCGTTCTGCTTCGTGCCCGAGCCGTGCGCGTTGACGTAGTCGATCGCGGTCGGCGCCATCCGTGCCTCGTCGAGCGCCACCCTGATCGCCTCGGCCATCTCCGCGCCGTCGGGGCGCAACCCCGTCATGTGGTAGGCGTTGCTGCGCGTGGCGTACCCGGCGATCTCCGCGTGGATCCGGGCACCGCGCCGACGTGCGTGCTCGAACTCCTCAAGGACGAAGAAGGCGGCGCCCTCACCGAGCACAAACCCGTTCCTGGTCCCGTCGAAGGGCCGGGACGCGCGCTCCGGCCGGTCATGGCGCGGCGTCGTCGCCTTGATCGCGTCGAAGCAGGCCATGGTGATCGGGGAGATCGGCGCGTCGGAGGAACCGGCGACCATGACGTCGGCGGACCCCTCGCGGATCAGGTCGACGGCGTAGCCGACGGAGTCGATGCCGGAGGTGCAGCCCGTGGACACCACGGTGCAGGGCCCTTCGGCGCCCACCGCCCAGGCGACCTCGGCCGCGAAGGAGCTGGGGACCAGGTAGTCGTAGAGGTGCGGGACCGCGTACCTGTGGTCGACGAGGTCCAGTCGGCCGCCGTCGCTGACGACCCGGTACTCCGCGTCCAGGCCCATGGTCGCGCCGACCGCGCTGCCGATCGCCACCCCGATCCGGTGCGGGTCGTGGGCCGCGAGGTCGACGCCGCTGTCGGCGACCGCGCCACGGGCGGCGACCACCGCGAACTGCGCGGCCCGGTCCATCCGCCGGACCTCCTGCGGGCTCAGGCCGTGCGCCTCGGGATCGAAGTCGATCTCGGCGGCCACCCGGGAGCGGAACGGGGCCGGGTCGAAGAAGGTGATCGCGCGGGTCGCGGTCCGGCCCTCGCTCAGCAGGCTCCAGAACGCCTCGACGCCGGTGCCCCCGGGAGCGAGGACATCGATTCCAGTGATGGCGACACGTCTTGCGGTCATGCCGCCGGCTCCCAGGTGAACCGCGGGCCGGTCGGCGCCGCCTGGATCCGCTCACTGCCGTCGCTGTTCACGGTGTTCACCTCTCTGTCCTTGATTCGCCATTGACGGCGCCCGGCGCCGATGATGGCTCCGCCGATGGGAGAAAAATCTGCTGGAAAGTCGTTCGGGTACGGCACACCGGAGCACCACCCGATTCTTCTGCGGGCAGATATCCCGGTTCAAGGTCTGGAATGCCAGGAACCGGTCTGAAAATCCAGGTGTTGTGTGGAAGGGTTCGACGGAATTCAGGGGAAGGTCAGAAAATGGTCAGATCGGCCGGATGGTGGCGTGTCGGGGTGCCGAACACGGTAAGGACCCCGGGGCCCGGCCGGACTTATCGGCGGGCTTAGCCGAGTACGCCGCCGACGAATTTCACAACGACCGAAACAGGGGTGAAGGTCATTTCCGAATGTCACAGGCGCCGGACGCGAGCGAAACGCCACCGATGCCGCGCGGTCCCCGCCGCACCCGCCGCACCCACCGATCCAGCCCGCGATACTCGGCACCTGTCGCACGCGGCGGGCGGCGTCCCGCGACGGCCCCCACGCGGTGCGGGGCTCCAGCCGACCTCGACGGCCCGCCGCTCAGCCGCGCCCGAGCCGGAAGCCCACGCCCCGGATCGTAACGATCCATTCGCTGCCGCCGAGCTTGCCGCGCAGGCTGCTGACATGCGTGTCGACAGTGCGACGGGACCAGGAGTCACCCCACACGTGGGCCATGATCTGTTTGCGCGGGAGGACCTCGCCGTCCCGCGACGCGAGCAGGTACAGGAGGTCGAACTCCTTGCGGGTCAGCTCGACCGGATCGCCGTCGACGGTCACCTGACGGGTGCCCGCGTCGATCCGCAGCGACCCGCGCACCAGCGTCTCGGGCTCCTTGGGCTGCGGCTTCACCCTCCGCATCACCGCCTCGATCCGCGCTATCAGCTCACGGAAGCTGTACGGCTTGACCAGGTAGTCGTCCGCGCCGGCCTGCAGGCCCAGCACCCTGTCGAGTTCGCTGCCGAGGCCGGTCACCGCGATCACGGGGGTGTCCCCCGCCTTGCGGATGAGCCTGCAGACCTCCAGGCCGTCCAGGTCGGGGAGTTCGAGGTCGAGCAGGACGAAGTCGGCGTCGTCGAACGTCTGGAGGGCGTCGGCCCCGGTGCCGACACTGCTCACCTGATGGCCGTGCCGACGCAATCCGCGCACCAGGTCCGCAGCCTCGGAGACATCGCTTTCCACCACCAGCACACGCATGCAGCCCGTCTTAGGCTGCGTTCCGGTCGGGGAGCCGGCTTCCGTCACCGCATTCCTGAACACCGCCGTACCCCCAGCCCACGTTAGAACCTGCAGACATTTAGGCGCCAATCTCCCACGTTCAGGCTTCAGAGGATAGATGCACCGGCGCGCAACTGTGATGTGACCTGGATCACACTGTCCATTCGACGACTTGTTCAACCCCTCGCACTACGGCAAGGGAGTTAAGGTCCCGAGGTCTTGTCCAAAAGGTTTGGATCTGTGGGACCCGAGAACGGAGACCGGGTAGAGTGGCCCATCTCTTACCATCGTCCGTTCGATTACCGCCGGATCTCCGTTGAGTGCGCCAGGCCGGTTGTGGTGCGCGCGCGAACCCCCGCCGCGCCCCGGCGGCCGCGCTTCCGCCGTCGGCGGCGACCGGCGCCACCCTGCGCATCGACAGAGCGCCCACCCGAGGGCCCCCGGACCACACCGTCGGCCCG
This sequence comes from Actinocorallia sp. API 0066, assembly GCF_020991275.1. Lineage (GTDB taxonomy): Bacteria > Actinomycetota > Actinomycetes > Streptosporangiales > Streptosporangiaceae > Actinocorallia. The sequence goes on from NZ_JAJLQY010000010.1 coordinate 57,846, forward strand.
CCCGGCGCGCGCGGACCAGAACCGCGGATGGAGAACAGGTCGGAGAAAGCGCGGCACGGGCGTCGGCGACCGGCGCCTCGACCACCGCACCATCGGCGAATACCCGCGTCGCCCCCTCGGATCATCCGACATATGCGAGCCGTTCCCGCTTTCCGGGACACCGATTTCCAGCGAACCCGGAGCCACCCGGAGTTCGTCCGCGCGGTCAGCGGCCGGTGGGGTGGAGGAAGTGGGAGATGTCGGTTAGTTCGGTGGTGAGGGCGGGTTGGGGGAGGGGGTGGAAGGGGGTGGGTGTGTGGTTCTGGCGCCAGGTGCCCTGGACCAGGCCGTCGACGACGATGGTGGGGTTGATCTGGCCGCCGCCGGGCCAGACGGCGCGTTCGTGTTCGGGTGGGACGGAGAGGTGTCGGTTCTTGTAGGCGACCAGGTAGTTGTCGTAGGCCGGGAGGAGACGGACGTCGCCGGTGGGCTCCAAGGTGAGGGGCTCTCCTGCGGGTAGCGCGTGCTCGGGTTGGTCGCCGACGCGGCATGGTTCGATCGAGCCGGAGGTAAGCAGGTGCGTCCAGGCGGCGCGTGTGGCGGGCAGTCCGAGGCCGGACCAGGTAGCGAAGTCGGCGGCTGTCGCCGGGCCGTGTGCGGCCAGGTACCTGTGCAGGAGCTCCCGGACGGCGTCCTCACCCGACGGGCCCGCAGCCGAAGGCAGCCAGTCGGCTACGAGGACGTAGGTGGCGGCGCCGTCCTCGCGGAGCGGGCCGAAGCAGACGGCGCCGAGCAGGGCGGAGCGGCGGACCAGATGGAAAGGGACCTGCCCTGAGACGTCCAGGCCCGCCTCCTTCAGGAGTACCGCGAGCTCGTCCCGAGTGAGCGGGCCGTCAGCGAGGGCGTCGGCGATCACCCGCTCGCCCCGGGCCAGCTCCGCCGGGCCGAGCCCCAGCTCGCGGTAGCGGCGTTCGCTGCGGCGCAACAGCGACGGCGCCAACAGCTCGCGCAGCCAGCCCGCGTCGCGGGCCGGGACGAGGTGCAGCGTGCCGCGCATGAACCAGCCTCGGACGAGGTCGCGGGCGCCGAGCGCGGCGTGCACATCCGCCTCGGTCAGCCCGGTGGCGCGCGCCCGGATGCCGAGCGCGGCGGCCCGCAGGTCCTGCGCCTGGACGGCGAGGCAGCGCGCCAGCACGGCCGCCGCCGACGTCGCGCGCCGACCGTCCCCGATGCCCTGCGACGCCGCCCGGAGCAGCCTGGCCTGGGACGGGCTGAGTGACCGCACGCGCACCCCTCCCTACCAACGCGGGCCTATGAGTCGATCAGGAGGCTACGGGGTGCGGGTGACAAAAGCGTGACGTGCTCGGGCGGTCGTAAGGAGAGCGATCAGGATCAGGGGAAGGGCCCACCAAGGCAGCGCGGTCACGGGCGTGGCGGTGAGTAGGGCGCCGCCCAAGAGCGCGCCGGAGCCTATGGCGATGTTCCATGACGTGACGATGAGGGACTGGGCGACGTCGCCCGCGTCGCCCGCGGCCTCGGCGGAGGCCGTCTGGACAAGGGTGGCGACGCCGCCGGTGCCCAGGCCCCACACGGCGGCGCTGACGTAGACGAGGGCAGCGGAGCCGCCGAAGAGAGCGAGGCCCAGGGTGGCGACGGCGAAGAGGGCACAGGACGCGACCATCAGGTGCCGTAGCCGGGTGTCGATGAGGGTTCCGGTGACAAGGAGACCCACCAAGGAGGCGACGCCGAAGGTCAATAGAACGGCGTCGACCCTGTGTCCGAGTCCTACCGGCTCCAGGAACGGCGCGATGTAGGTGTACAGGAGGTTGTGCGCAAGCACGAACGTCAGGGTGACCGCCAGGACTGGCGCGACCCCTGGGATGCGCAGGACGCGACGTAGCGGGAGCCGCTCCTGACGGGACGCTCCGGGGAACGCGGGCACGGTCAGGGCGACCCATCCGAGCAGGGCGAGGCTGAGCACCGTCATGATCCCGAACGTCCAGCGCCAGCCGACGAGGCCGGCGAGGAACGTCCCGGCCGGAATCCCTACCGACAAAGCGACCGGAATGCCCGCCATCGCGATCGCCATCGCCCTGCCGCGCTGCGGGGCCGACACCATACGCCGGGCGTATCCGGCGAGCAGGGCCCACAGCAGGCCCGCGACGACGCCCGCGAGGAGGCGGGCCGCCATCGTCAGCGGATAGCTGGTGGACGTCGCGGTGACGGTGTTCGCGACGGCGAATCCGGCGATCGCGAGGAGCAGCAGGCGGCGGCGCGGCCAGCCCGCGGTCGCGGCGGTCAGGGGCACGGCGGCGACGGCGGAGCCGATCGCGTAGATCGTCACGGTCTGCCCGGCCGCCGACTCGCTCACCGCAAGATCCGCGCTCATCGCGGGCAGGACGCCCGCAGGCAGCGCCTCGGTCATGACGGTGATGAATCCGCCCGTCGCCAGGGCGAGCAGTCCCGCGAGGGGAAGCGGCGGCGCGGATTGTGTTGTCTGCGTCATGGCCCGTATCGTCAAGGGTTGACATTGGTGTGAAGGTCAACCGATCGGACACCGCGACCGGACGTGGGGGTGATCACAGTGCGCATCGGCGAACTGGCCCGGCTGACCGACACCCCGGCCCGGTCCCTGCGCTACTACGAGGAGCAGGGACTCCTTCTGCCCCGGCGCCGCGAGAACGGGTACCGGGAGTACGACGACCAGGTGGTCGACCGGGTCATCCAGATTCGCGGCCTTCTCGACGCCGGACTCCCCACCCGGATTATCCGGCAAATCCTGCCTTGCCTCGACAAACCACGCGTCATCCACTTCCGCGACGCGACACCCGAGATGCTCGCCACCCTGCAACGCGAACGCGACAGGATGACCCGCCGCATCGAATGCCTCATCCGCAACCGCGACGCCATCGACGGCTACCTGTCCGCCGTCACAGCCCTCGCCTGAGCCCCCGCGACCTTCCCACAGCCGTCAGGGTTCCCCACCCGGCCGACACCGCCGGAGACCGGCGCGTCCGAAGGGCCGCGTCCGCCCGTCACGAGCCGCCAGGACGCCCGGGGGCGGCTCGGTCGTCCGTCGGGCCACGTTCGCTCGTCGCGGGCCGCTGAAGCGCGCTCGTCGGCTGGTGGGGCCGCAGGGGCGTGGGCTCGGGCGGGTTGTGGGGGTTGGGCGGGAGAGGGGTGGGGAGGAGGCGGGTGTGGATGTGTTGAGCAGCCGGGTGTTGGTGCGGGCTTCGGATCCGGAGCGGAGCATCCGGTTCTATCGGGATGTGCTGGGGCTCGCGGTATATCGGGAGTTCGGCACGCCCGAGGAGCCCGGCACCGTGTTCTTCCTCGGGACGGGGTTCCTCGAGGTCTCGGGGCGGTCGGCGGAGGCGCCCTCGGAGTCCGTGGCGCTGTGGCTCCAGGTGCGGGACGTGCGCGCGGAGTTCGCGCGGCTGGCCTGGGTCGGGGTGGAGATGCTGCGGGAGCCCAAGGTGGAGCCCTGGGGCCTGGTCGAGGGCTGGATCGCCGACCCCGACGGCCTACGCGTCGTCCTCGTCGAGATCCCCGCCGACCACCCCCTACGCCGCGACACCCGCCCCTGAACCGTCCGGCGCGGGGCCACCGGCGCAAAGGCGGCGTTTTGGCCGAAGCATGACCCGGTCCCGGCGAAGGGCAGAGGCGTCGGGCCTTAGCGTCGAGGAATGGGGGAAGCGGTGACGGACGAGGTCGTCGTCGACGTCGCCACGCGGTTGTTCGCGGGGATGGGCTACGACCTTACGTCGATGGATCTCATCGCCGACGCCGTGGGCGTGCCGACGTCCACGGTGATGCAGCTGACCGGCGGGAAGCGGGCGCTGTACGTGCGGGTGATGGACCGCATCGCGGAACTGAAGTTCGTCAAGATCGAGGCCGCGGTGGCGCACGGCGAGGGCGGCGGCGCGGCGATGCACCGGATCGCCGACGCCTATCTCGACTTCTACGCCCACAATCCGGACTTCATGGCGCTCTGGGTGCACCGGTGGGCGTCGGACGCCCGCGACATCACCGAGATCGAAGACAGGTACATGCGGCCCCTACTGCGCTTCGCCGCCCACCGCGTAGGCGACGCCGCGCCAGCCGACCTCGGCCCCTACGCGCTGCTCGGGATCGTGCTGTGGTCGATCAACGGCTTCCTCGGCTCGGGCATCCCGGCGCGCGGCGGCGGCATGACCTACGCCGACGACCCGGACACCCTCGAACTGTTCCGTCACATCCTTCACACCGTCATCGACCGGCTGCTGGCGCCGCCGCCCTCCCCCGACTCCATAGCCTCCTGAGGAGACGGAACAGAGGCGGGCGCGGGCTGGGCGACCCCCTCCAGGACGGCGGTGGCACGGGCGGCGAGGGTGCGGCGGGTGTCGGCGGCGGAGGGGTGCAGCGGCGGATGGACGCGTAGGTGGACGGTCAGGGATGACGCGGTGAGGACACGGCCGAGGGAGACGCCGAAGGAGTCGACGCCCACGTACGCGGCGACGGTGCTGGGCCTGCCGTCTTGCCGGTAGGCGAGCGTCACGGGACGGACGGGCGCGCCAGCGTCCAGGGCCGCCTGGAAGACGGCACGGCGCAGCGGGCCCGGCGTGCTGCACCGCGTCGTGCCCTCGGGGAAGGCCATGACGGACTGGCCGGCCCGGAGCAGCGCCGTCAGCTCGGCGACGGTGCCGGGCAGCGAGCGCAGGCCGTCCCGGTCGATGAAGGCGGTGCCCGCCTCGTGCGCGATCCGGCCGATGACCGGCCAGTCGCCCACCTCGCGTTTGGCGAGCATGGTGACGGGTTCGACGGACAGCACCGCGAGCACGTCGAGCCAGGACACGTGGTTCGCCACGATCAGCGTCCCCACCTCGCCCGGCACCGAGAAGCCGGGTCCCTCCAGCTCCGCGCGGACGCCCAGGGCGGCGAGGAGGGACCGCGTCATCGGCGTCAGCCTGGCCGGGGAGACGGGCAGCACGGCGGCCCACGCGGCCGCTCCGGCCAGCGCGGCGGCACGCCGGGCGGCGACCAGCCGGGACGCCGGGGACAGCGCGTGCGCCACGCAGGCGGCCGTGCAGGGTGACCGGGGCGCCCAGACGTTCACCGCTCGCCCAGGAAGAAGCGCCGGTACCTGGGGTTCAGCCGCTCGGTGTCGAGCAGCACAAAGAAGTCGGCGGTGCCGAACGCCGGGTCGTAGTGCGGCTCGCCGCACACCCAGGCGCCCAGCCGCAGGTAGGCCCGGAGCAGCGCGGGCAGCGCCGTCTGGTCCTCGTCGCCCGTGCCCGGCCGCGGCCTGGCGGGCCGCCACGGGGTGCGGGGGTGGACGGTGAGCTCCGGCGGCGCGGCGTGCCGGGCGGCGGTGAGGGCGCGGACGGCGCCTGCGGCCTCTCCCCCGTCGTCGAGCGACACCGAGGCGCACCCGCCGAGGTACCGGTACCCCGAAAGCAGGACGTATCGGGCTATCCCCGACCACAGCAGGGTGATCACCGCGCCGGACCTGTGGTCCGGGTGCACGCAGACCCGGCCCGTCTCGACGAGGGACCCGCGGACGTCGCCGGGCAGGCCGTCCATGTCGAACTCCGTGGCGGAGTAGGACGGGCCGCCCCGGCCGGGCGGGAAGAGCCGGTAGGTGCCGACGACCTCGCCCGTCGCCCGCTCGGTGACGAGGAGGTGGTCGGCGTGGGCGTCGAAGGAGTCGATGTCGTGGCCCGGCACCGGGGTGTCGAGCAGGGCGCCCTGCTCGTGCGCGAACACCTGGTGGCGCAGCCGCTGGGCGGCCCGCACCTGCTCGGGGGTGTCGGCGAGGGAGATCGTGTAGGCGCCGGCGGCCGCCTCCACCGGCGGGCGGCTGCGCAGGGGCGTGGTCATCGGCGTTCTCCCGCGTTCGGCGGGCCGCGGGCGCGGCCCTTGAGCCGCCGCTTACCTTCGGTGGTGTGAGCGCCCACCGGGCGACGGGAGCCGAGCGCCCGCCGGAACACCGGATGAATGCCGCGAACAACCGTCGCCGTCGCTTGCCCACGAGAAGCCCCGTTCTTGGGCAAGCAGGGCTTATCCAAGAAGAATGACGCGTATCGCGGCGGTTCGTGCCCTGGTGCCCGAGCACCGGTATCCGCAGGAGCGGATCACCGGCGCCCTCATCGACGGCTGGGGCCTCACCGGGACAAAGCAGGCGCTCCTGCGGCGCCTGCACACCGCCGTGGGGGTGCGCAGGCGGGGCCTCGCCCTCCCGATCGAGCGCTACGCGGGCCTGGACGGCTTCGGAGGCGCCAACGACGCCTACGTGGCCGAGAGCGTCACCCTGGGGGCACGGGCCGTCGAGGGGGCCCTGGACGACGCCGGGCTCGACGCGAAGGACGTCGACCTCATCCTGACCGTCTCCACCACCGGCGTCGCGGCGCCCTCGATCGACACGCGGATCGCCGCCGAGCTGGGCCTGCGCGCCGACGTGCGGCGCGTCCCCGTCTTCGGCCTCGGCTGCGTGGGCGGCGCGGCGGGCCTGGCCCGTGTGCACGACCACCTGACGGGCTGGCCGGGGCACGTCGCCGTCCTCCTGTCGGTGGAGCTCTGCTCGCTGACGCTCCAGCGCCACGACCGCACGCTCGCCAACCTCGTGGCGAGCGCGCTGTTCGGGGACGGGGCCGCCGCCGTCGTCGTCTGCGGCGCCGCGCACGACCTGCCCGCCGCGCCCACCGTGCTGGCCAGCCGCAGCCGCCTCTACCCCGACTCCGAGCACCTCATGGGGTGGCGGGTCTCCGGCGACGGGTTCGGCGTGATGCTCGACCCGGGCATCCCCGAGATGGTCCGCGCCCACCTCGCCGACGACGTCCGGGGGTTCCTCGCCGCGCACGGGCTGACCCCGCGCGACATCACACCGTGGATCTGCCACCCGGGCGGCCCGAAGATCATCGACGCGGTGGTGGAGACCCTGGGCCTGTCCCCTTCGGCGCTCGCCCTTACCCGGACTTCCCTACGCGAGAAAGGGAACCTCTCCTCGGCGTCGGTCCTGCACGTCCTGTCCGACACGCTCGCCGCGAGCCCCCCGCCCGCCGGAGGCCACGCCCTCCTCATGGCGCTCGGCCCCGGCTTCTGCGCCGAACTCGTCCTCCTCGCCTGGTAGCGACCCCTTTGACGACCCGTGCCACCCCCTCACGGCAGCAGCACCCCGCCCAAGGGTTCCGGCGCGTAGGCGTCCCCTATGACCAGCCCCCTCTCGGCCAGAGAGTCGAAGGTCCGGCTACGAAGAGTCCGCCCCGCCATGCCCTCCCGCACCGCCCCCAACACCCGCCCGTATCCGGCGATAGGCTCCCGCCCGGTATGCCGCGCGTACCACCACTGCCCGTTCAGGTACTTGGCCAGTTCCGCCGCCAGCGAGCCCGTGTCATCAAGCCCCGTCCACCGGCACACGTCCTCCCGCAGCCCCAACACCGTGATCACGTGGTCAAGCCCCTCAGTGGCGTTCAACGAAGGCACCCGCCTGCCCAACGCGGGCACCGTGTCGAACCCCAGCGGGCTCTCGTGCACCGGTGAGACCCACACGTGCGCGTCCGCCGCGTAAGCGACAGCGCTGATCTCCACCCCGGCGGCTTCCACCCGCACTCCGGGCACCCGCACCAGCCGGTAGTGCCCCTCCCGTATCCCTTCGCTGTCGTTCAGGACCCGCAGTTGGTCCGCGTCCGCAAGGCAGACCCGAGCCTCCAGCACCACCCCGTCCGCGTGCGGAGAGTCCAGCAGAAGCTCCCCGTACAGGTAGCCCTGCCCGTGCAGCCCGCACGCGACGACCTCCGCGTCGGCAAGGGTGGCCCGCAGCACCGGCAGACACACATCCCGCCCGAACGGAGCCCGATACCGGTAATCGCCCATCTTCACGTGCAACGTCGCCGGATTCCGATTGGCCCCGTACGCGAGCACCGGCACCCGCTCCGCGACCCCCGGCAGCCCAAGCCCCTTCAAATGGGCATCAAGCCCCCCGAGCCCCTCCCCCTCAGGCAACGGACGCACGGAGTCGTTCCACAACAGGTAGTCGTAAGCCGGACACTCACCCGGATACGTCTCCGGGAACCTCCGAGCCGCCCGCCACCCCTCCACCACGCCAAGCACCCCCGACACCGAGCGAGCCACCCGATGCGGCCCACAACCACCGGACATCCTCCCAACCCGTTCCCACCCCGTGGAACCCGCCCACGCGCCCAGGGTCGTCAGTGCAGGTGGTACTGGCTGGGCCCGGCCATCCGCTGGAGGCGGGCGATGCGCTCCTCCATCGGCGGGTGCGTCGAGAACAGGCGGGCGAGGCCGCCGCCGGTGAAGGGGTTGGCGATCATGAGGGCGCTGGTGGACTCCAGTTGCGGGTCGGCGGGCAGCGGCCGGGCCCGCACCCCGCCGGAGATCTTGCGGAGCGCGTCGGCGAGCGCCAGGGGGTCGCCGGTGAGTTCGGCGCCCGAGGCGTCGGCCTGGTACTCGCGGGTGCGGCTGATCGCCATCTGGATGACCCCAGCGGCGAGCGGGCCGAGGAACACCATGAGCAGCGCGCCGAAGATCCCGGGCCCGCCACCGCGGTCGCTGCGGCCCGGCATGAACATGCCGAGGTACGTCAGGTAGGTGATGACGGTGGCGAGCGCCGCCGCGAACGACGAGATGAGAATGTCCCGGTTGTACACGTGCGAGAGTTCGTGCCCGATGACCGCGCGCAGCTCGCGCTGGTCCAGCATCTGGAGGATGCCGCGCGTCACGCAGACCGCCGCGTTGCGGGGGTTGCGGCCGGTGGCGAACGCGTTGGGCTGGGGCGTCTCGGAGACGTACAGGCGCGGCATGGGCTGCCTGGCCTGGGTGGACAGCTCCCTGACCATCGCGTACAGCCCCGGCGCCTCCACCTCGCTGATCGGGTGCGCCCGCATCGACCGCAACGCGATCTTGTCGCTGAAGAAGTAGGCGACCCCGTTGCTCACGAGCGCGATGATGAGGGCGATCGTCAGCCCGCCGCGCCCGCCGAGCCCCCACCCGACGAGCAGCATCAGCGCCGAGAGGGCGCCGATGAGCAACGCCGTCTTGATGCCGTTCATGTCCGAGAACCTCCCCTTGGCCCTACGTCCGAAACAACGGAGGGACCTGGGGAAACGTTCCGGGCGAACCGCCCAGGCGCGCGCTACCCGACCGAGAGGGTGGCGTGCAGGAGCAGGTTCGGCAGTACGGACAGCACCACGGCGCCCAAGGCCGTCGCGCCCAGGGCGATCCGGTACGGCAGCACGGAAGGCAGCGCCGCCGTCTCCCCCGACGTCTCCGGCGCGAAGAGCCGCACCGCCCAGACGAGGTAGTAGTACAGCCCGATGACGGTGTTGACGGCCATCACGACGGCGAGCCACACGACGGGTCCCGTCATGACCGCCTCAAAGACGACGACCTTCGCGATGAGCCCCATGATGCCCGGAGGCAGCCCGGCAAGGCAGACGAGGAAGAACGCGAGCGCCAGGCCCGCCGCAGGGCTGCGCCGCACGAGCCCCCGGTAGGAGGCGAGGAGGTTGCCTTCCGACCCGTCGCCCTTCCGGCTGGCGAAGGCGGTGACGACGACGAAGGCGCCGAGGTTCATCACCGCGTAGAAGCCGAGGTATCCGGCCATCGCCGCGACGGCGGCGGTGATGGTCTCCTCCCCGACGGCGAGCGGCGCCAGCATGTACCCGGACTGCGCGACCGACGACCACGCGAGCAGCCGCAGGGCCTGGGTCTGCCGGAGCGCGAGCACGTTCCCGACGGTCATGGTCAGCGCCGCCAGGACGGCCAGGAGCGGCCCCCAGGAGTCCCCGTGGCCGGGGAAGGCGAGCGCCACGACGAGCCCGAGCCCGGCGAACCCGCCGGCCTTGGAGACGACCGACAGGTAGGCCGCGACGGGCAGGGGCGCGCCCTGGTAGACGTCGGGCGTCCAGGCGTGGAAGGGCACGGCAGCCACCTTGAACCCGAGCCCTGCGATCACCATGACGATCCCGGCCGTCAGCACGGGTTCCAGCGCCGAGGGCACCGAAGCGGTGGCGATCCTGTCGAAGTGCAGCGCCCCGGTCGCCCCGTACACGAGGCTCACGCCGAACAGGAGGACGGCAGCCGAGGCGACCGACACCAGCAGCAGCTTCACAGCCGCTTCGGTGGAACGCCCGTCCCCCCGCCGCAGCGCCACCAGGGCGAACACCGGCAGGGCGAGCGTCTCCAGGCCGACGACCAGGAGGACGAGGTCCCGCGCGGCCACCAGGGTGAGCACACCCGTCACGGACGAAAGCAGCAGGAAGCAGTACTCCCCCGCAGGCGCCTTCGCCAGCGAGACGTCCGTCAGCGACAGCAGCACCACGAGCAGGGCGGACGCCAGGATGATGCCCTGGAAGACGAGCGTGAAGTTGTCCGCCGAGTACGAGCAGGAGGCGAGCCCGTCGCCGCGCAGCGTGGGCGGCACGCAGAAGGTGCGCCGCACGTCGCCGCCCGCGAGGGTGAACACCGAGACGAGCCCGGCGAGGAGCGCCCCCGCCGTCGCCCAGCCCAGCACCCGCGCGCCGACGTCGAACGCCCCGGCGAGCAGCACCGCGACGGCCGCCACCGCGGTGACGAGCACGGGCGCGACGGCCGCGTAGTCGATCTGCTGAATCATGATCCGGCTCCGATCAGCGCCCGCACCGGGCCGTCCGTGAGGGCCAGCAGGACCTTGGGCCACAGCCCGACGAGCAGCACGCAGACGATCAGCGGCGTCCAGGCCGCCCACTCGGCGGTCTGGACGTCGGCGACGACCTCGCCCGTCCCGGACCGGCCGTGGGTGATCTTCCGCAGCAGCCGCAGGAAGTAGGCGGCCGTAAGCACGGCTCCGATGGCGGCGACCACCATGAGGACGAGGAAGGTGTCGCGCGGGAGCCCTTCGGCAGGCGAGTAGGCGCCCACGAGCGCGAGCATCTCGCCCCAGAACCCGGCGAGGCCGGGCAGTCCGAGGGAGGCGACGCAGGCGAACGTCAGGACGGACGCCAGGCGGGGCGCGCGGGCGAGCATGCCGCCTCCGAGCGCCGCGAGGTCGCCGGTGCCGTACCTGTCCTTCACCGAGCCCGCGACGAAGAACAGCAGGCCGGTGATGAGCCCGTGCGCGATGTTGCCGAACAGCGCGGCGTTGAGCCCGGCCGGGGTGAGGGTGGCGATGCCGAGCAGCACAAAACCCATGTGCCCGACCGACGAGTACGCGATCATCCGTTTCAGCTCGGTCTGCGCCAGGCAGGCGAGCGCCCCGTACACGATCCCGACGACGGCGAGCACCCCGAGCCAGGGCGCCCAGTACGCGGCGCCCTCCGGCAGGGCCGGGACGGCGATCCGCACGAACCCGTACGTGCCCATCTTCAGCAGGACGCCCGCCAGCAGCACCGAGCCGACCGTGGGGGCCTCGGTGTGCGCGTCGGGCAGCCAGGTGTGCAGCGGCCACATCGGGGCCTTCACGGCCAGTCCGAGGCCGATCAGCGCGAACGCCGTCACCTGGATGCCGTGGGTCAGGCCGTCGCCGTGCGCCTCGGCGAGCGCGACCATGTCGAACGTGCGCGCGTTCCAGCCGAGCAGGACGAGCCCGGCGAGCAGGACGGCCGATCCGAGCAGCGTGTAGAGGATGAACTTGTAGGCGGCGTGTCGCCTACGCGGCCCGCCCCACAGCGCGATGATCGCGTACATCGGCAGCAGGACGATCTCGAAGAAGACAAAGAACAGGATGAGGTCGAGGGACAGGAACGTCCCGATCATCCCGACTTCGAGGACGAGCAGCAGGCTGGTGAGCAGCCGCGCGTCCTTCACCTCACGCCGTCCGAGGTAGACGAAGCAGAGGAACGTCAGCAGCGCGGTCAGAACGACGAGCGGCAGGGAGACCCCGTCGATGCCCAGGTGGAACCGCACGCTCAGGGCGGGGATCCAGGGCTCGTTCATCCGCTGCTGCATGCGGGCGGGGTCGGCGTAGTCGAACGCGGCGGCCTGGACGAGCGCCATCGCCAGCACGAACCCCGAGACGTAGCGCCCGAAGGTGAAGGGGTCGCGGGTGAGGAAACCTATCCGCGCGTAGGGCAGGACCGCCCCCAGGAGGGGGATCCAGAGCAGATGGACGAGGGTGCTCATGTCAGGGCCACCACCGCGAGGACGAGGAACACGGCTCCGGCGAGGAGGCCGGTGAGGTAGGTCTGCGGGTTGCCGTTCTGCGGCAGCCGCGCGAGCCGCCCGGCGAACCTGGTGACGGGCACGGACGCCTCCACGGCCCCGTCCACGGCGTGCGTGTCGATCCCCTTGACGGCCCTGGCCAGCAGCCGCACCGGGCCGACGATCGTGCGGTCGTAGAGTTCGTCCACGTAGAACGCCCGCTCGAAGGGACGGCGTAGGACGCCCAGCCTGAGCGCGGGGTCCTTGGCCGGGTCGTCACGCCACGCGTAGTAGACGGCGGCCGCGCCCGCGACGGTGAACAGCAGGCTCATCGCGGCGGGCGCCACATGCGGACGCAGCTCGGCCGACCCGAGGCCCGCGAACCCGAGGACGAGCGTCACCCCGGCAAGCAGCAGGACGGGCCAACGCATCAGTCCGGGTGCCTCGTGGGCCTCCCGCGCGGGTCCGAGGAAGGTGAGCAACCACGCGCGGGTCGAGTACGCGGCCGTCAGGGCGATCGTGACGAGCAGCGAGACGTACACCGCCCAGGACGCCCATCCAGGCAGGTCCCCGCCCCTGAGCGCGGTGTCCTGGACGTGCTCCAGCACCGCGTCCTTGGAGAAGAACCCCGATGTCGGAGGCACCCCTGCGAGGGCGAGGTATCCGATCGTCATCGCGCCGAAGGTGTAGGGCATGGCCTTGGCGAGGCCGCCCATGTCGGCGAGGAGGTTGGACCCGACGGCGTGGATGACGCACCCTGCGGCGAGGAACAGCAGCGCCTTGAAAGCGCCGTGCGTCACCAGGTGGAACATCGCCGCCGACTTCGCGCCGACGGCCAGGCCCGCCGCCATGACGGCGAGCTGGCTGATCGTCGAGTAGGCCAGCACCCGCTTCAGGTCGACCTGGGCGAGCGCCGCGCAGGCCGACCCCAGCATCGAGACGGCCGCCATCAGGCCGAGGACGGCCAGCGCCGCCGGGGCCGCGAGGAACACGTCGTAGAGCCGCGCGACGAGGTAGACGCCCGCGGCGACCATCGTGGCCGCGTGGATGAGCGCGCTGATGGGCGTGGGGCCCGCCATCGCGTCCGGAAGCCACGTGTGCAGGGGAAAGAGCGCGCTCTTGCCCGCGACCCCGCACAGCACGAGGAGGGCGGCGGCCAGGACGGTGCCGGAAGGCAGGTCGGGCGCCTTGGCCAGCACCGTGGCGATGTCGAAGCTGCCCGCACCGAGGCCGAGCACGATGATGCCGAGCAGGAGTCCCGCGTCGCCGACCCGCGTCACGAGGAACGCCTTGACGGCGGCCCGCGAGCCCGTCCGCTCCTCCCAGTGGTGGCCGACCAGGAAGTACGAGCAGATGCCCATGACCTCCCAGCCGACGTACAGGACAAGGAGGTCGCTCGCGTAGACGACGAGCAGCATCGCCGCCGTGAACAGCGACACGAACGCCGCGTAGGAGGAGTACCGGGGTTCGTCCCGCATGTACGCCACCGAGTACACCTGCACGGCGAGCGCGACAAGGCCGACGAGCACCCCGAGCAGCGCGGCGAGCCCGTCGACGCTCAGCCCTACGGTGATGTCGGGGCCGCCGGTGGGGATCGTCGTCAGGGCCGCCGTGCGGACGCCGGGGTCGAGCCAGGCGCCCAGGCCGATGACGATGGTGAGCCCGGCTGTGAGCACCGTAGGCAGCACCGCGTACAGAACGGGCCCGAGCGCGCCCCGAGCGCCGCCACCGGGGGCGAAGCCGGGCGCGGCCCGCCCCTCGGGGGGCACCGCCTCGCCCGTCACGTCGGGCTCGGCCTCCACGTGCGCCTCGGAGCCCGGCGCCTCGGTGGGCGGCACGGACGCGACGGGCGGCACCGAGGCGCGCAGCCCCACCTCCGCGAGCCTGCGCGTGGTCCAGGGGCCGAGCAGCAGCCCGAACAGGGCGCCGAGGAACGGCAGGGCGATCGCCTGCGCCGCGAGGACGGTCACCGTGCCTCCAGGTCGGACTCGCGCAGGACGTCCTGCCGGTCCACGTCGATGTTCCCCCGGTCGCGGAACAGCAGGAGCACGATCGCCAGGCCGAGGCCGATCTCGGCGGCGGCGATGACGATCGTGAACAGCGCGAGCACCTGTCCGCCGTGCAGGACGTCGCGCAACCACATGTCGAAGGCGACGAGGTTGATGTTGACGGCGTTGAGCATCAGCTCCGCCGACATCAGCACGAGGATCGCGTTGCGCCGCGCGAGCACCCCGTAGACGCCGACGGAGAACAGCAGCGCGGCGAACACCGCCGGGTAGGCGACCGACATCACCCCTCCTTCGGCGTCCGCGAGCCGCGGTCGGCCCTGGACTTCGACAGCACGATCGCGCCGACCAGCGCGGCGAGCAGCAGCACCGACAGCACCTCGAACGGCAGCACCCACTGCCGGAAGATCGCCGCGCCGAGCGCGTCGCCCGACCCGCCGCCCGGCTCCAGCTCGATCCGCGCGTCCCGGAACCCGCGCCACAGCAGCGTCACGAGCACGACGGCGGTCGATCCGGCGACGAGCAGCGCCGCGAACCGGTTCCGCGAGTTCAGGCCCTCAGAGGGCCCCACAGGCGCGCGCGTGAGCATGATGCCGAACAGCAGCAGCACCACGATCGCGCCGACGTAGATGAGCACCTGGACCCACGCGACGAACTCGGCCGTCAGCACCAGGTACATCCCGGCGACCGCGCCGAACGACACGACGAGCCACAGCGCCGCGTGCACGAGCTGCTTCGTCGTCACCGTGCAGACGCCGGCGCCCAGCGCGACGACGCCCAGGGCGGTGAACACGATCTCGGCGGCCGTCACCGCAGCTCCTTCGGGGGGTCGGCGTTCGGCTCGTGCGCGGGCGGCGGCGGCACCGTCCACATCCACTCGCGCAGCCGGTCGCGCTCGTGGGTGAGCTCGGCGATGTCGTAGGCGGCGTACTCGAACTCCGGCGACCAGAACAGCGCGTCGAAGGGGCACACCTCGATGCAGATCCCGCAGTACATGCACAGCGAGTAGTCGATGGCGAACCTGTCGAGGACGTTGCGTGACCTGGCGCGCGCCGAGCCCTCGGCGGGCAGCGTCTCCTTGTGCGAGTCGATGTAGATGCACCAGTCCGGGCATTCCCGGGCGCACAGCATGCAGACGGTGCAGTTCTCCTCGAACAGGGCGATGACGCCGCGCGAGCGGGGCGCGAGGTCGGGCGACACGTCCGGGTACTGCCGGGTGACGGAACGTTTCATCATGGTCCGCAGCGTCACCGCGAGACCCTTGGCGAGGCCGAGCTTCACAGGTCGGTCACCACCTTCACCACGCCGGTGAGCGCGAGTTGGGCCAGGGAGATCGGGACGAGCCAGACCCAGGCGAGGCGCTGTAGCTGGTCCTCGCGCATCCGGGGGAACGACACACGCACCCAGATGACGATGAACGCAAGGGCGAACACCTTGATGAGGGTCCAGGCGGCGTCCGGAAGCAGGGGGCCCTTCCATCCGCCGAGGTAGAGCACCGTCGTCAGGGCGCAGAGCACCAGGATCCCGGCGTACTCCGCGAGCAGGAAGAACGCGAACCGCAGGCCGCCGTACTCGGTGTACGGGCCGAAGATGATCTCGGAGTCGGCGATCGGCATGTCGAACGGCGGCCGGCGCAGCTCGGCGAGGCCCGCGACGAAGAACACCGCCGCCGCGCCCGCCTGCCAGAACAGCCAGTACCAGCGCCACTCCTCGACGATCCCGGTGAGGCTGAGCGTCCCGGCCGCCATCGCGAACGACGCGGCCGCCAGCACCATCGGCAGCTCGTAGGAGACGAGCTGGGCGGCCGACCGGATACCGCCGAGGAGAGAGAACTTGTTGGCTGACGCCCAGCCCGCCATGATCGAGCCGATGACGCCGATCCCCATGACGGCCAAGGCGAAGAACAGGCCGAGCGACAGATCTATCGCGACCTGCCCCGGACCCACCGGGATGACCGCGAGCACGACCAGGTAAGGCACCAGCGCGACACCCGGCGCGAGAAGGAAGATCCTGCGGTCCGCGCGCTCCGGGACCACGTCCTCCTTCTGCGCGAACTTCACGCCGTCCGCGATGAGCTGCGCCCAGCCGTGGAAGCCGCCCGCGTACATCGGGCCCAGCCGGTTCTGCATGTGCGCCATCACCTTGTGCTCGGTCTGCCCGATGAGCAGAGGCAGCACGAGGAAGGCGACGGTGACGAGGGCGAGCGCGACGACGTCACGCATTGGGCCCCCAACCCTGCGGCACGCCCGGCGGAAGGTTCTTGCGCCGCGACGGGGCGCCGCCGCCTCCCTCGCCCGGCTCCTTGGCGCCCGGCCACGCCTTGGCCACGCGCGCCGCGAGCACGAAGTCCTTCCTGAGCGGATGGCCTTCGAACCCGTCGGGCAGCAGCAGCGGCTTCAGGTCGGGGTGGCCGTCGAAGACGACGCCGAACATCTCGAACGTCTCCCGCTCGTGCCAGTTCGCGCCCCGGTACACCGTCACGGCGGACGCGAGCACGGGCTCCTCCTTGGGGACGAGCGTGCGCAGCAGGACGTGGTGGTGTCCGTCGAGGGAGTACACGTGGACGACCACACGGAAGCCGTCTTCCAGCTCGTCCACGCCGGTGAGCCAGTCGAAGTAGCCGCAGTCCAGATCGTCGCGCGCGAAGGTGAGCGCGGTAAGCCACTCCGTCGGAGCGACATCGACCGTCAGCTCGCCCAGGTTCGTCGCCGCCTCCGCGTCGGGGAAGCGTGTGACGAACGCGTCGCTCAACTCCTCGGGTGTCATTCGTCACCCATCCCCGGGATGATCGAGTAGTCGACGGCCCCGAGCGGTCGTGTCCGCACCGACGCCAGGCCCTGCGTAGGCGCGTCGTTCTCCGCGAGCAGCTCGGGCACCGGCTGGAGCGGACGGCGCAGCACGCTGGCGGGCGCGTCCCACACCGGCGGGGGCGGCTGCGTCCCGGCGAACCGGGCGGCCGGGTCCTCACCCGCGATCTTCTCCTGGAGCTTGACGATCCCGTGCAGCAGCGCCTCGGGACGCGGCGGACACCCCGGGACATAGACGTCAACGGGGATGATCTGGTCGACGCCCTTGGTCACGCAGTAAGAATCCCAGTAGGGGCCGCCGCAGTTGGCGCACGACCCGAACGAGATCACGTACTTCGGCTCCGGCATCTGCTCGTACAGGCGCTTGACGGCGGGGGCCATCTTGTCGCTCACCGTGCCCGACACCACCATGAGGTCGGCCTGGCGCGGCCCGTGGGCGAACGGGATGACGCCGAGCCGCATGAAGTCGTGCCGCGCCATCGACGCCGCGATGAACTCGATCGCGCAGCAGGCGAGCCCGAAGTTGAACACCCACAGCGAGTAGCGGCGCCCCCAGTTGAGCACGAACTTGACCGGCTGGGGCGCGAGCCGCGACAGCGGTCCCACGGTCGGCTCGGGGAGGTCCACTACACCCATGTGAGCACTCCCTTCTTGTAGGCGTACAGGAGTCCCGTGGCGAGGAACCCCAGGAAGACGAACATCTCCCCGAGCGTCAGCGCGCCGTACCCGGCGGCGCTGAAGATGGTCGCCCACGGGAACAGGAAGATGGCGTCCACGGCGAACACCACGTACAGGTACGTGAAGACGTAGTAGCGGACATGGGACTGAGCCCACCCCTCCCCGACGGGGTCGATGCCGCACTCATAGGTGGTGAGCTTCTCGGGGGTGGGCCGGTTCGGACGCAGCAGCCGGTTCGCGGCCAGGCCGCCCGCGACGATCCCTCCTCCGATCAGGAAGAGGACCGCGACGAGGACATAGGAGCCGTAGTAGTCGCGCACCAGGGCACTGTAGACCGTCGTGGGGAACCAGTGCCGCGCGCGGTGCATCCATCTTTACGGATCAATGGGACAAACATAGAGTCTCGCCAGGAACACGGGTTATACGGGGTGGTGCGGTCATGGCACAGGGTCCGGAGCAGCAGGGTCCGGAACAAGCGGGTTGGCAGCCGCCTGCCCAGGGATGGGGCGCGCCGCAGCCGCCTCCCCAGGGCCCGCACGGGCAGCCGGGACAACCGGGACAACCAGGTCAGCCAGGCCATCCGGGGCACCCGGGTGTCCCCGGCCAGCCTGGACAGCCGGGCACACCGCCCCCGTGGAGGCCCCCGCCGTTCCAGCAGCAGCCGCCCGGCGGCCCGTACGGGCAGCCCCCCGGCGGCCAGTTCGGGCAGCCGCCCGGAGGGGGATTCGGACAGCCGCCGTTCCCCGGCCACACGCCGCCGGGCATGTTCCCGCCCGGCGCCCAGGGCCCGCAGGGGCCGCGCCGGAGCCGCAAGCCACTGCTCGCCCTCCTCTCGGCGGTCGGGGCCCTCGTCGTCGTTCTGGCGGTCGTCGCGCTGGTCGTGGCGACGGGCGGCGACGACCGGCCGAAGGTCGCGACACCGCAGGAGAAGCTCGCGCAGGCCGCCGACGCCATCGGCAAGGCCAAGGGCCTGCGCTACACCGGCGACTTCACCTCCGACACGCTGCCCGTGCAGGCCGACCTCTCGGTGACGCACGCCGGCACCGCGTCGGGCACGCTCACCATCCGCGGCCAGGTCATGGACATGATGCTGCTCGACGGCGACATGTACGTGAAGGCGAACAAGGCGTTCTGGCTGACGCAGCCGGGCATCACCGAGGGCGTCGCCCCGGATTACGCCGACAAGTGGGCCAAGGCGCCGCTCGCGCTGCGCGGCTTCGACATCCGCGCGCTGCTCACCCCGGCCGCTCTCGGCCAGGCCGTCGGGCAGGCGACGCCCGCCGTCGTGCCGACGGGGCAGCCGGCCACCCAGGACGTAGGCGGCAGGCCCGCCCTGACGTTCGAGGGCGCCAACAACCAGTACCTCGTGACGAACATCGCGCCCTACGAGGTCCTCCAGATCCGCGCAGGCGGCGAGGACTCCTTCGCGTTCACCGTCGCGGCGCTGGACGCGGGCCAGATGGACACGCTGTACTCCGGCCTCACCCAGAAGGTGAAGAACGAGCTTGTGGGGGCGCTCGACCCGGCCTCGACCGTGAGCTACGTGAACAAGGCGACGAGCACGAACTGCTCGGTGTCCGGCTGCACGATCCGCCGTACGCTCAGCAACACCGGCGCCGCCGCCTGGGTGAAGTACCACGCGGCCATCTGGAAGCAGCGGGAGGGCGGCACCGAGCTGGGCACGTGCACCCGGACGGTCAAGCTGGGCAAGGGCACGCGGACGCTGGAGTGCCGGATCAGCAGCTCGGGCTGGAGCTCGTGGGTGCGCGCGATCCCGCCGGGCACCAAGAGCACCTACTACTTCCAGGGCTGGGTGAAGGTCGAGTCGGTCTCCGGCGCGCGCGCCGCGACGTTCGCCTCGCAGATCGAGAAGGAGCGCACCTCCTGACCTGGAGGTGAGTCCTCGCTTTCCCGGAGGTGATTCCGGGCCGAGCGGCAGCGGCCGTCTCCCCGTTGAGCCGGCCGCTCCGCGGTCCCTGACGCCCCCGTTCCCCACCCCGAGGTGAGGGCGATCATGGGGCCGACCCTAGACACCGCGGGGCGGACTCGTTCCGACATTCCATGAAAAACCGGCGTTAAATCCACCTAGCCTCACTCAGCGTCACCACGGGGCACACAGGGAGACGCGAATCACACGGGACGCCCCGACGGGCAGGGCGGGCAGGAATCCCACGCAAGCGGTTCGGTACATTGGTACCGCACTGTTCGGCTCACGGCGCGGGGTCCTCAGTGCCCGGACGAGCACGGCCTCGGCGTGGCCGGTCCCAGCTCATCCGGGTCGTCCTAACATGAACACAAAGCCCTAGCAGCCCTCCCGCCCCGGGCCACCCTCAGCCCGCGGCGTCAGAGTTGCGCGCGAGAAAGGCCGTCCTCCGTTGACCGAGCGGAGCGAGTTCCCCGCACACCCAGCACTGAGCGTCACGGTGCCCTGCGCCGCGTCCCTGACGCACGTCCCCGTGGCCCACGTCCCCACGGCTCACGCCGAGGAGGCGCAGTGACCAAACAGGTCCAGCAGCTCGACCGCGTCATCATCCGCTTCGCCGGCGACTCCGGCGACGGCATGCAGCTGACCGGCGACAGGTTCACCGCAGAGACCGCGGAGTTCGGGAACGACATCTCGACCCTGCCCAACTACCCGGCGGAGATCCGCGCCCCTGCCGGCACCATCCCCGGCGTGTCCAGCTTCCAGCTGCACTTCGCCGACCACGACATCCTCACCCCGGGTGACGCGCCCAACGTCCTCGTGGCGATGAACCCGGCGGCGCTCAGGGCCAACATCGGCGACCTCCCCAAGGGCGCCGACGTGATCGTCAACACCGACGAGTTCAGCAAGCGCAACCTGGCGAAGGTCGGCTACGCGGCGAGCCCCGTGGAGGACGGCTCGCTGGACGACTACCGGGTGCACGCCATCCCGCTCACGTCCATGACGGTCAAGGCCCTGGAGGACTTCGACCTGTCCAAGAAGGACGCCGAGCGGGCCAAGAACATGTTCGCCCTCGGGCTGCTTTCGTGGCTGTACCACCGGCCGGTCGAAGGCACGATCGGCTTCCTGGAGCGCAAGTTCGCCAAGAAGCCCGAGATCATGAAGGCCAACGTCGCGGCCTTCCAGGCGGGCTGGAGCTTCGGCGAGACGACCGAGGACTTCGTGACGTCCTACGAGGTCAAGCCCGCGACGCTGGAGCCGGGCCTGTACCGGCAGATCACCGGCAACACCGCGCTCGCGTGGGGCCTGGTCGCGGCGGGTGAGCGGTCGGGGCTCGACGTGTTCCTGGGCTCCTACCCGATCACCCCCGCCTCGGACATCCTGCACGAGCTGTCGAAGTTCAAGAACTTCGGCGTCCGCACGTTCCAGGCCGAGGACGAGATCGCGGCGGTCGGCGCGGCGCTGGGCGCCTCGTTCGGCGGCGCGCTCGGCCTGACCACCACGTCGGGCCCCGGCGTGGCGCTGAAGGCCGAGACGATCGGTCTGGCCGTCTCGGTCGAGCTGCCGCTGCTCATCGTCAACGTGCAGCGCTCAGGGCCGTCCACGGGCATGCCGACCAAGACCGAGCAGGCCGACCTGCTCCAGGCGATGTTCGGCCGCAACGGCGAGTCGCCGGTGCCGATCATCGCCCCGCTGTCGCCCGCCGACTGCTTCTACGCGGCGATCGAGGCGGCGCGGATAGCCGTCAAGTACCGGACGCCGGTCTTCATCCTCTCGGACGGGTACCTCGCCAACGGCTCCGAGCCCTGGAAGCTGCCCGAGGTGGCCGACCTCCCGGTGATCGAGGCGGATTTCGCCGCGCCGGACCAGGAGGACTTCCAGCCGTTCAGGCGCGACCCCGAGACGCTCGCCCGGCCCTGGGCCGTGCCGGGCACCGCGGGCCTGGAGCACCGCATCGGCGGCCTGGAGAAGGCCGACGGCTCGGGCAACATCTCCTACGACCCGGCCAACCACGACCTCATGACGCGGCTGCGCCAGGCCAAGGTCGACGGCATCGCCAACGACGTCGAGCCGCTGCGGGTCGACGACCCGGACGGCGACGCGCGCGTCCTCGTGCTGGGCTGGGGCGGCACCTACGGGGCCATCTCGGCGGCGGTCCGGCGGGTGCGCAAGGCGGGCGGAAAGGTCGCGCAGGCGCACGTGCGGCACCTCAACCCGTTCCCCGCCAACATGGCCCAGGTCCTGAAGTCCTACGACAAGGTGGTCGTGCCCGAGATCAACCTCGGGCAGCTCGCCACCCTGCTGCGCGCCAAGTACCTGGTCGACGTGGTCAGCTACAACCGCGTCCGCGGCCTCCCGTTCAAGGCCGAGGAACTCGCCGACGTGATCCGGGATGTGATGCACAGTGACTGACGCCCTCGCGCTCGTGCCCAAGAGCGACCTTCCGCTCAAAATGAAGGATTTCAAATCCGACCAAGAGGTGCGGTGGTGCCCCGGATGCGGGGACTACGCGATCCTGGCGGCGGTTCAGGGCTTTATGCCCGAGCTGGGGATCAAGCGGGAGAACACGGTCTTCGTCTCGGGGATCGGCTGCTCCTCGCGGTTCCCGTACTACATGAACACCTACGGGTTCCACTCGATCCACGGGCGTGCCCCGGCTATCGCGACCGGCCTTGCGTCGGCCCGGCAGGACCTGTCGGTGTGGGTCGTCACCGGTGACGGCGACGCGCTGTCCATCGGCGGCAACCACCTGATCCACGCGCTGCGCCGCAACGTCAACATCAAGATCCTGCTGTTCAACAACCGGATCTACGGGCTGACCAAGGGCCAGTACTCGCCCACGTCCGAGACGGGCAAGGTCACCAAGTCCAGCCCGATGGGCTCGGTGGACAGCCCCTTCAACCCGATCTCCCTGGCGATCGGCGCGGAGGGCGCGTTCGTCGCCCGGACCCTCGACTCCGACCGCCAGCACCTCCAGTCGGTGCTGCGGGCCGCGGCCGCGCACCAGGGCGCGGCGCTGGTGGAGATCTACCAGAACTGCAACATCTTCAACGACGGCGCCTACGAGCCGCTCAAGGACGCCGAGCGGCGCGACGACATCACCCTGCGGCTGGAGCACGGCCAGCCGCTGGTGTTCGGTAAGGATCGTGACAAAGCGCTCATCCGCGACGGCTTCGGATTCAAGGTGGGTTCTCCGGATGATCCGGACGTCGTGGTGCACGACGCGCACACGCCCGACCCGTCGCTGGCGTTCGCGCTGTCCCGGCTCGACCAGCCCGCGTTCACCCATGTGCCGATCGGCGTGTTCCGCTCGGCGCCCCGCCCGTCCTACGACTCCCTGCTGAACGCGCAGGTGGCCGAGGCGAAGGCCCAGCAGGGCGAGGGCGACCTCGCGGCCCTGCTGGCCAGCGGGGACACCTGGCGCGTCGACTAGCCGCCCCAGCGCTCTCTGAGGGCCCGGACGCCGCGCGTCCGGGCCCTTCGCGCGTCCCGCGACGCGCGTGATCTCCGCGCCGTCGTGTTTTTCGGCCTCCTCGGTGGTCTGCGACAATCGGGCGCGTGCGCAGACCGCCGAGAACCCTGATGATCACGTCGGTCGTCGCCATCGCGTTGTGCGCCTGCGCGGTGGCGCTCACGGGTGTGCTGCTCTCGGTGGCGCGCCAGCCGCGGATCCCGCTGGCCGAGCCGCTGCTCATCTATCCGGTGACCCAGCACGTGCCCGGGGCCTGCGCCCCCGGCACGCCGGGGATCACCGGCCCTGAGCCGTCCTGCTACCAGGTGGCCGAGGGGCTCGTGGTGCGGACGGTGAGCGCGGTGGACGTCGAGCCGCTCCCGGACGGCACCTACGGGATCTCCCTGCACCTCGTCGGGGCCGACCGCTCGGCTTTCGCGAACCTGACGCGGGCGCGTTCCGGCGGCCAGCTCGCCCTTGTCGTCAACGGGCAGGTGGTCACCGCGCCGCGGGTGGACGCGCCGGTGACGGGCGGCCGCATCCTCGTGACGGGCCAGTTCAGCCAGGCCAATGCCGACAAGCTGGCTTACGACCTCACCGGAAAGTGACCCCTCCTTGGGCTAGCCCCCTCGCGGGTACGGGCATCGCTCCGGGTATGAACCAGAGGTTCGACGAAGAGACCCTGCTGTGGCTCGAAGAGGAGCCGTCGCACGGCACGTCGCATGGCAAGAAGATCGCTGCGATGGCCGGGGGCGGCATCGTGGGCACGGCGCTGCTGGGCAAGGCGCTGGGGCCGGTCGCCAAGAGGCTGGCGCGCAAGACGGGGATGCCGCAGGGCCAGATCCAGATGCTGCTGACGGCGGCCGCCCCGATGGTGATCAGCGCGGTGAGCGCGGCGGTCGCCAAGCGCAAACAGGCGGGGCGTGAGCCTTACCCGCCGGGCTCGCGGCCGTCCACGAGCGGCCGTAGGGACGCCAAGAGCCTCCTGGGCGCGCACCGTCGGCGCTGAGCGGGGTCCTGCCTGGCAGCGCGCTTGATCGTGGGCTTACGGGCCGACGCGTAGCATCGCGCGTATGAGGCGGTGGGTCGCGGGCGCGGCCGTGGTGGGTGTCGTGGCGGCGGCCGGGGGCGGGTTCGCCCTGGCCCGCGACGGCGGCCCCGAGGTGGCGCGCGAGGACGTGCGGATCGACGTCGTGGACGGTCCGGGCGACGACGAGAAGGTCACCCTTGACGCCTCGTTCTACCGGCCGGAAGGGCTGGGGCCCGTACCGGCGGTGCTGCTCGCGCACGGGTTCGGCGGCTCCAAGCGCTCCCAGGCGGCGGCCGCGCGGGAGCTCGCGGGGCACGGCTACGCGGTGCTGACGTGGTCGGCGCGCGGGTTCGGCGAGTCAGGCGGGCAGATCGCCCTGAACTCGCCGGATTACGAGGTCAAGGACACCCGTCAGCTGATCGACTGGCTTGCGCGGCGCCCGGAGGTCCGCAAGGACGCGCCGGGCGATCCACGCGTCGGCATGGCCGGGCCTTCTTACGGCGGGGCGATCTCCCTTCTGACGGCCGCCTACGACTCCCGGGTGGACGCGCTGGTCCCTTCCATCACGTGGCACGACCTTTCGGACGCGCTGCTTCCGGACGGCGTCTTCAAGAAGCTGTGGGCGGGCCTGTTCTTCACCGGCGAGTCCGACGGATCCACAGCCTGTGGAAGGTTCCTTCCGGAGCTGTGCGAGATGTACCAGCGGATCGCCCAGACGGGCCAGTACAAGGAGTCGGACGTCGAGGTGCTCCGCGCCTCCTCGCCCGCGACGGCCCCGCCCGTCAAGGCGCCCACCCTGCTCATCCAGGGCCAGAGCGACTCGCTCTTCCCGCTCGACCACGCCGACGCGAACGCGCGCCGCGCCCAGGGGCCGGTGTCCGTCGTCTGGTACCAGGGCGGCCACGACGGCGGCGAGGACGAGTCGCCGCTTCTGACCGAGTTGACCGCCGACTGGTTCGACCAGCACCTGAAGGGCCTGGACACCGGGGCGTCGGAGCCGTTCACCGTCACCCGCGCCACCGGGGTGGACTCCACGAGCGGCCGCACCTGGCTGCGCGCGGCGTCCGCGAAGACGTATCCGGGGCTGGCGTCGCAGCCGCGCGAGCTGCCGCTGGAAGGCGCTGAGCAGGCCGTGCAGAACCCGGCGGGCGGTTTCCCCGCGGCGGTGTCGGCGCTGCCGGGGCTGGGCGCGCTGAACGCGTTGGGCTCGCTCGGCTCGCTCGGGGTCGATCTGGACATGCCGGGGCAGAGCGCCGCGTTCACCACGGCACCGCTCGGCGCGTCGCTCCGGGTGACGGGCGCGCCGCGCCTCACCGTGAAGACCGACCGGGCGGCCGTGCTCTTCGCGAAGGTCTACGACGTCTCGCCCGACGGAAAGGCGTCGCTCGCCCGGCGGCTCGCCGCGCCCGTCCGGTTCACCGAGGCTGGGGAGCGCGAGGTCGTGCTACCGGCGTTGGATTACGAGTTCGCCCGTGGCCACCGGATCAGGGTGGTGCTCGGCACGACCGACCAGGGCTTCGCGGGGCCGTCCGCGCCCGCGACGTACCGGATCTCGGCGGCCTCGGCGCTGTCCGTCCCGACGGTCCCGGGCCTGGCCACCCCCGCCGGACGTCCTCCGGCCTGGGTGTGGATCCTCCCCCTGGCGGCGCTCGTCGTTTCCGGAGGGCTCCTCGTCCGGAGGCGGCCGAAGGGGAGCTTCGAACCTTCACTGGAAGGCGTGCCGCTCCAGATCGACGGCCTCACCAAGACGTACTCGAACGGCTTCAAGGCCGTCGAGGACCTCTCCTTCCGGGTCGAGAAGGGCCAGGTCCTCGGCCTCCTGGGCCCGAACGGCGCAGGGAAGACAACCACCCTGCGCATGCTCATGGGCCTCATCCACCCGGACGGCGGAGAGATCCGGATCTTCGGCCACAAGGTCACGCCGGGCGCCGCCGTGCTGGGCCGGCTCGGCTCGTTCGTCGAGGGGCCCGGGTTCCTCCCTCATCTGTCGGGCCGGGACAACCTCGTCCTGTACTGGCGGGCCACCGGGCGTCCCATGGCCGAGTCCCGCCTTGACGAGGCGCTGGAGGTGGCGGCCCTGAGCGAGGAGGCTCTGGCCCGTCCCGTCCGGACGTACTCGCAGGGCATGCGGGCCCGGTTGGCGATCGCCCAGGCGATGCTCGGCCTCCCCGACCTCCTGGTGCTCGACGAGCCCACGAACGGCCTGGACCCGCCGCAGATCCGGCAGATGCGCGAGGTCCTGGTGGACTACGCGGCGGCGGGCCGCACCGTGATCGTCTCCAGCCACCTGCTGAGCGAGGTCGAGCAGACCTGCACCCACGTGGTCGTCATGACGCGCGGGAGGAAGGTCGCGGACGGGCCGGTGGAGGAGATCGTCGGAGGCAGGGGCCTGGAGAACGTGTTCCTGGAGATCATCGGAGGCGGGGTATGAGCCGGGCGCTGCCCCTGCGCGTCGAGGCGGTCAGGCAGTTCCGGCGGCGGCGCACCCTCGTCGCCTTCGGGCTGCTGCTGGCGCTGCCGTGGATCCTCGTCGCAGCGTTCCAGTTGGGCGGCGAGCAGGAGGCCGACGGGCGGCCGTCCCTGGTGGACGTGGCCACGACGGGCGGCCTTAACTTCGCGCTCTTCTCCCTGTTCGTCTCCACCGGCTTCCTCCTCGTCGTCGCGGTCGCGCTGTTCTGCGGCGACACGGTGGCCTCGGAGGCTGGCTGGTCGTCCTTGCGGTACCTGCTTGCGGCGCCCGTCCCCCGGGACAGGCTGCTGCGGCAGAAGCTGATCGTCGCGCTCGGCTACGCGGCGGCCGCCGTGGTGGCGCTGCCGCTCATGGCCCTGCTGGCCGGGACGCTCGTCTACGGCTGGTCGGACGTGACGCTGCCCACGGGCGGCACCTATCCGGCGTCGGCGGCGTTCGGGCGGATGGCGATCGTCACCGGGTACGCGCTGGTCTCCCAGCTCGTCGTCGCGGCGCTGGCGTTCCTGCTGTCGGTGCGGACGGACTCGCCGCTCGGCGCGGTCGGCGGCGCCGTCGGCATGGTGATCATCTGCAACATCCTGGAGGCGGTGGAGGCGCTCGGCTCGTGGCGCGACGTGCTGCCGACGCGCTACCTGTACGCCTGGCTGGACGCGCTCCAGCCGCAGATCCAGTGGACGGGCATGGCCAAGGGGGCGGCCCTGTCGGTCTCCTACGCGCTGGTGCTGCTCGCGCTCGCCTTCCGGCACTTCCGCGCCAAGGACATCACCTCCTGAGCCAAGGCACACGGGCTTCTCGGGAAGCGCGGGCAATCTCCTGTTTATGGGGAGGTGACTTCGGGGTATCGCACGGTCAAAGCCCGTGCGGGGGATCATCGGGAAAGCCCCTGCGCAACGACTGGAAGAGACCATACGATCGCAGCGTGTGACACTGAACACCGATAAATAGGATGAAGCAGTGGCAAACGGTGCGTAAGCTCAGCACAACCCGCGGCAACGAGCCGCACCACACACGCAGGCGGTTCGCGGAACGTTCCGCCGAGGGTGAACGTCCTGGCCGGTTAACGGCCTGTCTCCGAGGGGAGATGATCGAAATGGCAAGACAGCAGCAGATCGTCAAGCTTCCACGTGTCCCCCGCAAGCCGGCCACCGACCTCGACCTGCGCACCCCCAGCGGCCGCGCCCTCCCGTACTGACCCCTGCCCCCGCCACGCCCCTACTCCAGCTTCGCCCCGCACCACGGACAGAAGTTGATCCCGATCACCGAGCTTCCGCCGTCATGGATGATCAGGCCCCACAGGCCGTGCTCGGGCGCGTGCGACACCACCCGGTCCGGGCAGTCGAACGGGTCGGAGTGCGTCTCACACCTGCGGGTCAACTGATGGCGCATGTCCGCGCAGCACAGGGTCATGACCCGAAGGTACTCGCCGGGGCTTCAGGGCCGGGTCGCCGCCCGTTCACCTGAGCGCCCGCCCCGCCTGCCAGGGTCGTTCCGTTTGAAAACGGAACGGAGTATCCCCATGCGACTTCGCATGCGCTGGACGGCGGGGGCGCTCGCGAGCGCCGCCGTCATCACCGGCCTTGCCCCCGCCGCCCACGCGGGCGGCGGCAAGCACCCCCTGTTCGAGCGGATCGCCACCTACCCGGTCTTCCAGAACCTGCCGAAGGGCGTCGACCCGGCGGCCGAGACCGTCGCGGAGATCAGCGCGGTCACGCCGGACGGAAAGACGCTCATCTACACCGACGCGCCCGGATCGCGCGTCGGGTTCCTCGACCTGTCCAACCCGGCCCGTCCGCGCGGCCTGGGCACGCTGGCGACCGCGGGCGGGCAGCCCACGTCCGTCGCCGTCGTCGGGGGCTACGCGCTCGTCGTCATCGACGCGGCGAAGAGCTTCACCGCCCCGTCCGGGCGGGTGGACGTCGTCAGGATCGCCGACCGCAGGATCGTCCGCAGCATCGATCTGGGCGGCCAGCCGGACTCGATCGCCGTGCGCGGCAAGTACGCCGCCATCGCGATCGAGAACCAGCGCGACGAGGAGGCGACGCCCCCCGGCGGCAAGGAGGGCGACCTCCCGCAGGCCCCCGCCGGCTTCCTCCAGATCCTCGACCTGAAGGGCTCCTCCCCGGCCGCGTGGAAGCTGCGCAAGGTGGCGTTCACCAGGCCCGACGGAAGCGCACTGCCCTCCTTCAAGGCCGCAGGGCTCGCCGCCCCGGCCGACCCCGAGCCCGAGTACGTGACGATCAACGCCAAGGGCAAGGTCGCCGTCACCCTCCAGGAGAACAACGGCATCGCCGTCGTCGACCTGCGCTCCGGCCGGATCGAGAAGGTCTTCTCCGCCGGAAGGGTCACCGTCAAGGGCATCGACGTCAAGGAGGACGGCGTCATCTCCCCGACCGGCACCATCCGCAACGTGCCGCGCGAGCCCGACGCGATCTCCTGGGTGGACGACACCACGCTCGCCACCGCCAACGAGGGCGACTGGAAGGGCGGCAGCCGTGGCTGGACCGTCTTCAACGCCAAGACCGGCAAGGTGCTGTGGGACGCGGGCAACTCCTTCGAGCGCCTCGCCCTCAAGTACGGCCACTTCAACGAGGACAGGTCCGAGAACAAGGGCACCGAGCCCGAGGGCCTGACCGTCGCGACGATCAAGGGCAAGCGGTACGCCTTCGTCGGCTCCGAGCGGTCGAACTTCGTCGCCGTGTACAACGTGGACCGCCCCGCGCGGCCCAGGTTCATCCAGTTCCTCCCGACCAACGCGGGGCCCGAGGGCCTGCTCGCGGTGCCGTCGCGCGGGCTGTTCATCGTGTCGTCGGAGAACGACGACGCGAAGGCGGGCGTACGCGCCGGCGTCCAGGTGTTCCGGATCGGCAGGCCCTCGGTGCCCGGCCTCGCGTCCGCGCCCGGCAAGGGCGGCGCGCCGATCGGATGGGGCGCCCTGTCCGGCCTGTCTTCCAAGCCCGGAAGCCGGGACGGCCTCTACGCCGTCTCCGACAACGCCTACAAGCCGACCAAGATCTACACGATCAACACCGGACGGACCCCCGCGCTGATCACCTCGGCGCTGACCGTCACGAAGAAGGGCAAGCCCGCCGCTTACGACGCCGAAGGGATCGCCGCGCGTCCGTCCGGCGGGTTCTGGCTGGCGCACGAGGGCGCGAAGGGGCCGGAGAACCTTCTCGTCCGCGTCTCGGCTCGGGGCGCCGTGCAGAAGGAGATCGCGCTCCCGGCGGCCATCACGTCGCGGCTGGGCGCCCAGGGCCTCGAAGGCGTCACGGTGACCGGCAAGGGCCGCGCGGAGACCGTCTGGGTGACGCTCCAGCGGCCGCTGACCGGCGACCCGGCCAACGTCGTCCGGATCGGGCGCTACGTCCCGGCGACCGGGAAGTGGTCCTGGTTCGGGTACCCGATCGCGCCGTCGGCGTCCGAGACGAACTGGAACGGCCTCTCGGAGATCACCGCCTACCGGGGCCGCCTGGTCCTCGTCGAGCGCGACAAGGCGTCCGGCACCCTGGCGAAGCACAAGAAGCTCTACACCGTCGCGATCCCGAAGGGCACCCCCAAGGGCCTCCCCGTCCTGAAGAAGACCCTTCTCCGCGACCTGCTTCCGGACCTCGCCTCCCGCAACGGCTGGATCCAGGAAAAGGTCGAAGGCTTCGCCGTCACCTCCTCCGGCCGCCCCTGGATCGTCACCGACAACGACGCCACCCAAGACGCCACCGGCGAAACCCTCTTCCTCCCCCTCCCCCGCCTCTAACCCCCTCCCCGGGGCCCGTCCACCCCTGCGGACGGGCCCCTCCGCATTAGGGGAGGAAGAGGAAGTAGAGGACGGACTCGGCGGCCAAGCCGAGGACGGCGAGGGGGGCGAGGGTGTTGAGGAGGCCGGGGCCGTGGACGAAGGCGCGGCGGACGACGGCGGCCTCGAAGATCCAGAGGGCGCCGGCGATGCCGAGGACGCCGCCGATCCAGGCCGGGAGGCCGTCGCCGCGGGCCGCGAGCACCAGCAGGAAGCCGAGGACGGCGGCGCCCGTCCCCACCGCGTACATCGTGTGTTCCGCCCTGAGTTCCATATCTGGTGAGATGCTCTGAAACGGCCCCGCGATTGCCATGGGATCGGACACGGACGTCAAAAACCCCTTAACGGCTCGGCCCGGATCAGCGGGCCACGGCCAGCGCGAACGGCACCGGGCCCAGCGCGCGGACCAGCGGCCCGACCATCAGGACGAACCCCTCAGGCCCGCGCGCGCTGGCGACCCCGCCCAGATCGACGATCCGCGCCACGGGCCAGCCCAGATCGTCCAGGAGGGCCGTGACGGACGCCTTGGCCTCCGGGTCGTCGCCGGAGAGGAACACGTCGGCTGCGTCCCCCAGCGCGCCCGGATCGGCCATCACGGCGACGTGGGCCGTGCTCAGCGCCTTCACCACCCGCGCGGCCGGAAGCGCCCGCTGGAGCTCCTCCGCGAGGCTGCTCTCCGGGTACCGCAGCGCGACGGCGAACCCGTGCGCGTCCGTGACGACGGCGTTGGCGACGTCCACGAGGGTCTTCCCCGCGATCTCCTTGGACAGGCCGCCCAGGACATCCACGGAGACGTCGCCGGGGAGCGCGTTCACGAGGATCGCGCCTGCGTCGGCCGCTTCCGCGAGGCTGAGCGCGCGCGCTTGCGGCACGTCCCACTTCGCCACGTCCCTTGTGCCGACCACGACGGTCCGCCCTGCGTCCGTCAGCTTCCGGGCCAGCGCGCGGGCGACCCCTCCGGCGCCCAGGATTCCGATCACGGCCATCCGCCGTCACCCCCATACTTGCCGAACGATCCTTACCGCGCCGACCCTAGGGACCGACCCGGACGTCCCGGCAGTACGCACCTCACAGTGCGTTGCGCACCCGGAGGGAAGATGACCACCACCACCGCCGCAGCCCGTCGCGCCGCCTCGGCCGCCGCCCACCGCGCCCGCGCCGCCTCCTGCCCCACCAACCGCCTCCTGGACGTCCTGGGGGACAAGTGGGTGCCCTTGATCCTCAAGGAGCTCTCCGTAGGGCCGCTGCGCTACAACGCGCTCTCCCGGGCCGTCGCGGGCGCCAGCCAGAAGATGCTCACCCAGACCCTCCGCTCCCTGGAACACGACGGCCTCGTAGCCCGCACCACCGCCCCCGACATCCCCCCAAGCGTCACCTACTCCCTGACACCCTTGGGCAAAAGCCTCCTGCCCGTCCTAGCCACCCTCACCGCCTGGGCCGAATCCCACATGCCCGACATCGACCAAGCCCGCACCGCGTAAATCCTCCCCACAAAAAGGGGCCGGGCCGCGAGGTTCCCCCCACGGCCCGACCCCAGCTGGTTGTCAGGTCACTTCGAGCCACGACGCAGATCCTTGGCCGCGTCCTTCAGATGCTCACCGGCCTGCTTCACACTCCCCTTGAGCCGATCCACACGCCCTTCGGCCTGCATCCTGTTGTCACGCCCGTCCTTCCCGACAGCCTCCTTGGCCTGCCCCTTAAACTGCTCCGCCCGATTCTTGACCTTGTCCAGAAATCCCATGATCCCACCTTCCGCGACGACTCCTACGCCCACCCTCCTTCCCCCAAACCCCCACTCCATACACATATCTCCACAATATAACGATATAAATCCATAATCACTCTCTCCCCACCCCCTCCGCCACCACCCTCACACACCACCACAAGGACCCCATGACCATCTTCTTCTGCCGCAAGTGCGGCACCGCCCTCACCCCCGACCTCACCCAGCTCCCCACCGTCCCGGAACCCGACGCCGCCGAAGCCCGAGACAGGACGACCAGGCTGGCACCCTCCACCGTCCCCCTCGGCCACTACGCGATCGAGACGAAGCCCTGGGGCGCCCCCTACGTCCCACACCCGTCGAACGCCCCGGCCCCGTCCCAGCCACGCGGCCTCCCCATGGCCATCAACAACACCTGGCTAGTCTCCGCCGGCCCCTCCGGCTCCTTCGTCCTCCACCCGGACGACGCCCCAACCCTCCTCCCCACCCACACCAACAACCAGGGCTGCTGCGGCCCCTCCGGCACCCAAGGCCCCAACCAAGCCTGCCCCTGCGGCTCCCCACTAGCCACCCTCACCGCCGACTGCCAAGGCCCCCACGAACTCCACCTAGACCCCACCCGCGTCCACCCCTATACGAACCCCACCCCCTAACAACCCCCACCCGCCTCCCATCGACGGCCCCGCAGGCCCCACCGATCCACCGGCGACCTCGACCGGCACTCAAGGACGACGACGCTTGCCCGGCTTGCGGGAGGCCGGGCGGCCCGTCAGCTTAGCCGGGAAGACCCGCAGGAACTCCGGCGAACGAAGCTTCCCCAACAACTGACGCAGAACCGGCACGCCCGGACCGGGAACCCACAGCACAGCCGACGCCACCTCCCCACCCCCGTCCAGGATCGTTACCGTCAGCCCCACCCCAGGCAACCCGTCATACAAACGCTTCACCTCCACCCCATGCACCCAGCCCACCACCACCTCGGGATCATCCAGCGACTCCCGAACCAGCCGCTCCATCTCCTCCATCGAGGGCTCCTCACCCATCACGCGCTCCTTTCCATCAGATCTCGCCAAACGTTCTCCAACTGGCCCAGCTCCCACCGGGCCCGCGTCACCAGATCCCGCGCACGCCGCCGCTCCACCGGCGACAACACCTCCAAATCCACCCACGGCTCGTACAGATTCACCATCGCCCGCAGATATGCCACCCGCAGGAACACCCGATCCGGCTCGCGCATCCCGCCCAGCCCGCTCACGAGGCCACCACCGGAACCGAAAGCCCCCACTCGACGAACACCGCGGCTAGTTCCCGAGCCGCCAAGGCCAGATCCCCGCACGTGCCGAGATCCCGCAGCCCAGCAGCCCTCAGCCAAGGCCCGCCCTCCTCGCCAAGCACGGCCACGACGCTCACGCCGACGCCCGGCAAGCACGGGTTCCACACGTTCAGCACGGGCTCAACGTCCACCCCCTCCCGTAGGAGAACCCCGAACCCGGACGCCTCAAGCACCGCCCCGAACCGAGCCAAACACCCCACCACGTCCATCACGCCCCCACCCCAGGCGACGGCAACGCCACAACCCGACCAATCCGCTCCGCAGCCAACACAACATCAGCAGCCGGACACAGCGCCTCAAACTCGGGAGGATCACCCCGCTCAAGCCCCGTCCACACCCAGAACCACCACAACCCACCCGACCCATGCGGCGCACAAACCACCTCCTGCCGCAACAGATAAGGCAACTCCCGACCCCCGTCCCCGCCCGGGTGAGACGACAGGTTCCGCACGACCAACCCGCCCTCCGGACGTGCCGAAACGCTCAGGCCGTGGCTGTTCAGGGCTTTGGTGAGGGTGGCGTACGCCGTTTCGGAGTCCATGGGCTCGACGGTAGGAGCCGTCTACGCACAGTCACAATGGCACTTCGAAAGTGTGGGGCCGGGAAGTGCCACAGGGTGTTATGGGGAGAGGTCGAGGTAATCGGCGAGGTCGCGCATGTCGGTGGTCAGGGTGCGCCGTTTGGCGATGATCTCGCTCAGGATGTCGCGAGCGTAGCGCTGGTTCGTGATCCATTCCGGGGCGTCACGGCGGATTCCCATCAGAAGGTCGATAGCCTGCGGGTACTGCCGCAGGAGGACCCGCGCCTTGGCGACGTCGAGAAGGTGCCGGTTGCGATTGTTGGAAGTGGGACGCAGATCGCCGAGCGGCACCCGTTCCGCGATGCTCAGCACCCGGTCGGGACGGTTCTCGACCATCGCGTTCTCGGCGGCCTTCATCGCGACGGTCATCGGCCCGAACGCGCGCAGGAAGTCACCGGGCGGCGCGAACTCGCCGCCCATGGCCACGGCGGCCGTGCGGGCCAGACGGATCGCGTCCTCGGCGTCGCCCGGCTGGTTGTTGCGGATCGCGGCGGTGCTCAGCCGGACCAGCAGCCATCCCCACGCCGAGAGGTCGGCCGCCGTCGCGCGGGACATGCGCGGCTCGACCTCGTCGGCCCACCGGGTGGCGAGCGCGGTGGCCCCGCCCAGATCGCCCTGGCGCATCAGCAGCCAGCAGCGGGTGTTGA
The DNA here is from genome assembly GCF_020991275.1 of Actinocorallia sp. API 0066. Taxonomy (GTDB): domain Bacteria; phylum Actinomycetota; class Actinomycetes; order Streptosporangiales; family Streptosporangiaceae; genus Actinocorallia. Next base: position 92,378 of record NZ_JAJLQY010000010.1, read on the forward strand.
TGATCGCGGCGCGGTCGAGCGGGTCGTCGGACTCCTCAAGGGCCCTGCTCAGCGCGGTCTCCGCCGCGTCGAACTGGCGTGTCTGGGTGAGTAGCCATCCCGTGTGGTGCAGGAGGCGAGCACGTACCCGGTGTCCGTCCTGTCCAAGTTCGTCGGCGCTGCGGAGCAGGGGCGGAAGGAGGTCGGCCAGTTCGGCGTACCTGTCGCCGGAGAAGAGCGGCATCAGGGCCCTCAGGGTCGCGCCGACCTCACGGGCGCTCGGCTCGTCGTCGGGACCGCTCGCCGGGGTGCCGTCCAGCGCCGCGCGCAGCGCCCCCCACCGCGCCGAACGCTCGCCCGCGTCCGCTTTCCTGACGATCAGCGCCGCCGTGGGGACCTGCAACGCCGCCGCGAGCCGCCGCAGCGTCTCCAGCCGCGTGTCCTCCCGCTCACCCTGTTCGAGCTTCCGGACCAGCGACAACGAGACCCCGGACAGCCGGGCGAGCTCCCGTTGTGTCACGCCCCGCCGCTTGCGCACCGAACGGAGCCGTTCCCCAAGGCCCGACATACCCCCAGCCTAAATACCCGTCCCGGGAATGACCCGCCTTTCCCCAAAGCGCACCCGACGGCGGGGATACGGTGAGCCGGTGACGCCGCGCGTCCGAGAGTTCGACACCGAGAAGCCAGATGCGGCGATTCACCTACGGGTACTCGGAGGCAGGGGCCGGGCCCGGCCGTCGTGGGGCCGCTCGTCAGGGGTTCAGGGGGACAGCATGCCGTCCAGTTCCGCCAGGATCTTTTTCCAGGGTGGCATACGGGAGTGTGCGGGGGCGTCGGGTTCGTACAGTACGTGGACGCCCATCGAGCGGAGGTCGGCCAGGCTTCGGGAGAACGCGACGTGCCGTGCCAACTCGGCCTTGAGACAAGGCACCGCGAGGATGGGGACGCCCGCGCCGGTAAGTTCGCACAGGAGGCCGACGGCGAAAGTGTCGGTGATGCCGGACGCCCATTTGTTGATCGTGTTGAACGTGGCGGGGGCGACGATCACGGCGGACGCGTACGGCAGTGTCTTCGGCTCCCCCGGCATCCGCCACTCACTCCGCGCCGGACCGTCCAACACGACGGCCAACCGCTCATGATCGAGGAAGCGCATGCCGAGAGGCGTCCCCACGACCTGAATCCGCTCCCAACCCGCCGCACGAGCCAGAGAGACCAGCTCCGCCACGTCAGAGGCGGGCGGAGCCGCGCAGGCAACGATGTAGAGGACGCCACGAGTTCCGCTCGGAGATGATGCCGGTACCGCCATGCACTCAATCTGTCAGGCGAGACAAGCCGAAGCAGTCCCGCGCCGGAAGCTGTGAACGCTCATTCCCGGACGACCCTGTAATGCTCGTTCAGGGTCAGGCTGGACATTCTGATCAGGCGGACAGCGTAGGAACGGCCCTCGCCCTTCGGAATCCTCCGCAGAGACCGCCGAAGAAAAGTGATCCCTTCCTGCAGCGCCCGGACGCGCCAGGTGTCCAACGGACTTCCGCGAAGGGCGATCATCACCGCCCCGGCGATGCACGGGTCCAGCAGAAGGCACTCTTCCAGGCCATCGGCGAACTTGAGATCGTCGGGATAGGTGAGACAGCGGTGTTCCGCCCAGAGGATCGCGAGTTCGTCGCGATCCGTCCCGGTCATTCCGCTGGGGCGATGCCGATGGGGCAGGAGAGGCCGGTGCCGCCTAGGCCGCAGTAGCCGTTGGGGTTTTTGGCTTCGGAGAGGTATTGCTGGTGGTAGGGCTCGGCGTAGTAGTAGTCGGAGGCTGGGGTGATTTCGGTGGTGATTTCGCCTAGGCCGGCGGTGGTCAGGACGGACTGGTAGGCGTCTCGGGAGGACTTGGCGGCGGCCAACTGGGCGTCGGAGTGGGTGAAGATGGCGCTTCGGTACTGGGTGCCCACGTCGTTGCCCTGGCGCATGCCCTGGGTGGGGTTGTGGTTCTCCCAGAAGAGTTTCAGGAGGGACTCGTAGGAGATGGCGGCGGGGTCGAAGACCACTCGGACGGTTTCGGTGTGGCCGGTCTGGCCGGAGCAGACCTCTTCGTAGGTGGGGTTGGGGGTGTAGCCGCCCTCGTAGCCGACCGAGGTGGAGACGACGCCGGGGGCCTTCCAGAAGACGCGTTCCGCGCCCCAGAAGCAGCCCAGGGCGAATTCCGCGACTTCCGTGCCCGCAGGGAAGGGCGGCGCCAGCGGGGCGTCCAGGACGGTGTGACGGGCCGGGACGGGCAGAGGGTCGGCACGGCCCGGGAGCGCCTTGTCCGGGCTGACCATCGTCGTCTTCGCGAATCCGAACATGCCCTCAGGATACGCCCCCGGTCAAGACAGGACTCACCAGAGTTTGGCTAATTACGGCTTGGTACGCTGCCGCCCATGGAATCACGGCGGGGGCTCGCGGCGGGACTCACCGCCTACGTGCTCTGGGGCGTCTTCCCCCTCTATTTCCCCCTTCTGAAGCCCGCCGGAGCAGGGGAGATCCTCGCGCACCGGATCATCTGGACGCTCCTCACCGTCGGCGTCGCCCTCGCCGTCGCACGGAACTGGCGCTGGCTCCGGCGGACCACAAAGGGCCAGTGGGCGGCCCTCTCCGGCGCGGCCGTACTGATCGCCATCAACTGGGGCACCTACATCGTCGCGGTCAACGACGGCAGGACGATCGAGGCGAGCCTCGGCTACTTCATCAATCCCCTCTTCACCGTCCTCCTCGGCGTCGTCCTCCTACGCGAGAAGCTCCGCCCCCAGCAGTGGACGGCCGTAGGGATCGGCACGGTAGCGGTCGTCATCCTCACCGTTGATTACGGCCGCCCGCCCTGGGTCGCCCTGATCCTCGCGTGCACGTTCGGAACCTACGGGCTGCTCAAGAAGCGCGCGGCGATGCCGTCGGCGGAGGGGATGGCCGTGGAGGCCGCCGTCCTGTTCGTCCCGGCGCTGGCGTTCGCCGTCTGGACGCAGACGCAGGGCACCGCCGCGTTCGGCCACGAGGGCGCGGGCAACGTCGTGCTGATGCTCACCCTCGGCCTGGTCACGGCGGGCCCGCTGATGCTGTTCAACGTCGCCGCCAGGACGCTGCCGCTCAGCACCGTCGGCCTGCTCCAGTACGTCGCCCCGGTGCTCCAGTTCGTCGTCGGGCTGACGATCCAGCACGAGGCGATGCCGACGAGCCGTTGGGCGGGGTTCGGGCTTGTCTGGCTCGCCCTCGCGATCCTGACCTTTGACGCGTTCCGTACGGCTCATAAGGCAAGGGTCGCCACACCGGTCACCGTGGGCGCTTGAGACACTTGCACCGGTCGGCATCGCTTGGCACTCTTACTCGAAACCACCCCGAACGCCCGGAGTCCCACCAGGTGAACAAGGTACTCGCGAGCTTGGTGCCCGGCACCGTCCTCACCGCAGCACTCCTCGTAGCTCCGTGCGCACCCGCCGTAGCGGCGGTCCCCGAGCAGCGCGAGACGACGGCGTCCGCGCGCGTCGTCGCGGTCTCTCCGACGCGCATCACGCTCGACATCAAGAAGGTCTTCCAGTCGCGCCCGCTGTGGTGCAATCCGGCGGGTTCGTCGATCTCGCTGGCGACGCTCGGCATCAGCGTGTCGCAGAACGTGCTGGCCAAGAAGATGGGCACAAAGGCCCCGGCGGGCACCTATGACACGGCCGCCGTCAAGGTCCTCAACGCCTACGCGGCCCGCAAGGGCTACAAGTACACGCTCGTGTACGACGTGGACGACCCGGAGAAGCTGACCCAGCGGATCGTCCACAACGTGGGCGTCCTGCGCAAAGCGGTGCCGATCCAGGTCTACATGCGCAAACTCCCCTGGTACAAGGGCGAGATCAACGAGGGCAACCCGGGGCATATCGTCGTCGCCTACGGCTACGACAAACGGAACAAGACCGTCAAGGTCTGGGACCCGTACAACTACTACTTCACCGGCGGCACCCACACCATGAAGATCCGCCGCCTCGCCAAGGCCACCCAGGCCGTCGACAACCGCGCGGGGATGTTCTACCTCTCCCGCACCTGAGGCGGGCCGCAGCGGAAAGGGGACGGATCAGCGGATCCGTCCCCTTCGCACGTTCAGGGTCAGCCCGTGCGGGACACCACGTAGTCGCAGAGGCCGGTGAGGGCCTGACGGGCCGGGATGTCCGGCAGCGTCAGCAGCTCCGCGCGGGCGTCCTCGGCCCACTGACGGGTGTCGGCGCGCGCCCGAGCCATGGCCGGGTGCGCCCGCAGCAGGGCCAGGGCCTCGGCGTGCTCCGCGTCGTCCGTGATGGGGCCGGAGAGCAGCGCGCGCAGCCGGGATTCGTCGGAGGCGGCGGAGCCCAGGACGTGGAGCATGGGGAGGGTGCGGACGCCCTCGCGGAGGTCGGTGCCCGGGGTCTTGCCGGACTGGAAGGACTCCGAGGCGACGTCGAGGATGTCGTCGGAGAGCTGGAACGCGACGCCGATCTTCTCGCACGCCGACGTCAGGGTGTCCACCACCGAGGGGGACGCGCCCGCCAGCATGGCCCCGAACTGCCCTGAGGTGGCGATGAGGGACGCCGTCTTGTCCGCGACCACCTGGAGGTAGTGCTTGAGCTCGTCGCCCCCCTCGGGGACGCCCACGGTCTCCTGGATCTGGCCGCGCACGAGCCGGGCGAACGTCCGGGCCTGGATGCGCACGGCGTCCGTCCCGAGGTCGGCCAAGAGGTCCGACGCGCGCGCGAACAGGTAGTCGCCGGTGAGGATCGCGACGGTGTTGGTCCACCGCGAGTTCGCCGACGCGGCCCCCCGGCGGAGCGGCGCCTCGTCCATGACGTCGTCGTGGTAGAGCGTCGCCAGGTGGGTCAGCTCAAGGACGACGGCGGCGGGGACGATCCCGGGCGCCTTCGGGTCGCCGAACTGGGCGGCGAGCAGCACCAGCATGGGCCGGAACCGCTTGCCGCCCGCGTTCAGCAGGTGCTCGGACGCTTCCGTGAGCAGTGAATAGTCGCTGTGCACCGTCTCCAGCAGCAGGGACTCGACATCACCGAGCCCCTGCCGCACGTGCGCGGCGAGCGTGTCGTCCACCCGCAGATCGAACGGAACGGCAGCACTCACGAAAGCGCCCCCTTCTGGCTAACGTACGAACAGCTGACCGGCCGCCGACCCCGCCAGGTCGAGCAGCGGCTGGGGCAGCACACCGAGTACCACAGTAGCCGCAAGCCCGAGGGCGACCGCCGCCGCGGTCGCCGGGGCGATGACGACGGACGGCCCGTCCGGCTCGGGTTCGCTGAAGAACATGACGACGATCACCCGGACGTAGAAGAACGCCGCGATGGCCGACGACAGCACACCGACGATGACGAGCGGTGTCGCACCGGCTTCGACGGCGGCGGTGAACACCGCGAACTTCCCGGTGAACCCGCTGGTGAGCGGGATGCCGGCGAACGCCAGCAGGAAGAACGCGAAGATCCCCGCGACGACGGGCGAGCGCCGTCCGAGCCCGGCCCAGCGTGACAGGTGCCCTGCCTCGCCGCCGGTGTCCCGCACCATGGAGACGACGGCGAACGCGCCGATCGTCGTCGCCCCGTAGGCGGCCAGGTAGAACAGCACGGCCGAGAGCCCGGCGGTGGAGGTGGTCACGATGCCCGTCAGCAGGAACCCGGCGTGCGCGACGGACGAGTAGGCCAGGAGCCGCTTGATGTCGGTCTGGGTGATGGCGACGACGGCGCCGACGACCATGGTGAGGATCGCCACGGCCCACATCATCGGCCGCCAGTCCCACCGCATGTTCTCGAACGCGACGTAGAACACCCGCAGCGTCGCCCCGACAGCCGACACGAGCGTGCCGGAGGCCATGAGCGCGGTGACGGGTGTGGGCGCCCCCTGGTAGACGTCGGGCTTCCACGAGTGGAAGGGCACCGCGCCCATCTTGAACAGGAGGCCGACCGCCAGCATCGCGACGCCCACGATCAGCACGATGGACGGCACCTCGACCGGCACCCCGGTGGCCGCACCCGGCCCCGAGCTGACGGCCAGCGCGATGTCGCCGAGCTTGACGCTGCCCGCGTACCCGTAGACGAGCGCGACGCCGAACAGGAAGAACGCCGACGAGAAGGCGCCGAGCAGGAAGTACTTCACCGCCGCCTCCTGGGAGAGGAGGCGACGCCGCCGCGCGAGCCCGCACAGCAGGTACAGCGGCAACGAGAGGACCTCAAGCGCCACGAACATCGTCAGCAGGTCGTTCGCGGCCGGGAACATCAGCATGCCCGCGACGGCGAACAGGGTGAGCGGGAAGATCTCGGTCTGCACCGAGCCCCGCGCCAGGGACTGCGCCTCCGCGTCGCTGCCGGGCAGCGCCGCGCCTTCGGCGACGAACGTCTCCTGCTGCCGGTCGGCGACGAGCAGGAGGCTGAGGATCGCCATGACGAGGATCGCGCCCTGGATGAACAGGGTGGGCCCGTCGATGCCGAGCGCGCCTTCGGCGTCCACGCTGTGCGGTTTCTGGTTGGCCGCGAGAATGGCCAGCCAGACAAGGGCGGAGCCGAGGGTGGCGAACGCGAGCGGGATCTGTACCCGGCCGCGCCAGGTCCGGCCGAAGACCGCCTCGACGAGGACGCCGAGGACGGCGCCGCCGAAGACGATGAGCATCGGCGCGAGCTGGCCGTATTCGAGGTGGGGCGCGCGGAAGTTCTCCGCCGCCAGGATGACGGTGCTCACGGGTTGCCTCCCGGGGCTTCCGCGACGGTGGGTTCAGGGTCGTGTTTCTGCACGACCGAGAGTGTGTGGTCCACCGTGGGGTTGATCACGTTCACGATCGGCCCGGGGAAGAAGCCGAGCAGGACGATGACGGCGAGGATCGGGCCGATCGCGGCGAGTTCCCGCCTGCTGAGGTCGGGGAACGCGCCCTTGCGGCTGATCGCGTCGGCGGTGGGCCCGCCGGCGATCCGCTGGTAGGCCCACAGGACGTACAGGGCGGCCAGCACGATCCCGGACGTGGCGACGATGGCCGCGACCTGGTACCGGGTGAACGTCCCGACGAGCACCATGAACTCCGAGACGAACGTCGAGAGCCCCGGCAGGGACAGCGCCGAGAGGCCCGCGATGAGGAACGTCCCGGCGAGCAGCGGCGCGACCTTCTGGACGCCGCCGTACGCGTCGATCCGGGCCGAGCCGCGCCGGACGATCAGGTAGCCCGCGGCGAGGAACAGCGCGCCCGTGGAGAACCCGTGGTTCACCATGTAGAGGATCGCGCCGGACTGCGCCATGGACGTCATCGCGAAGATGCCGAGCACGATGAACCCGAAGTGGCTGATCGACGTGTAGGCGATGAGCCGCTTCAGGTCGACCTGCCCGATCGCGAGGACTGCCCCGTAGACGATGCTGATCACGGCGAACACGATGACGACGGGTGTCGCCCAGGTCGCGGCGCCGGGGAACAGCTCCAGGCAGAACCGGATCATGCCGTAGGTGCCGATCTTGTCGAGCACGCCGACGATGAGCACGAGCGCGCCCGCCGGGGCCTGCGCGGCGGTGTCCGGCAGCCAGGTGTGCACGGGGAACATCGGCGCCTTGATCGCGAACGCGACGAAGAAGCCGAGGAACAGCCACTTGGCCGTCGCCGGGTCGAGGTCGAGCCCGGTGAGGTCGGTGAGCAGGAACGAGCCGCGGTCGGCGAAGACGTACAGCCCGATGACGGCGACGAGCATGAGGAGCCCGCCGAACAGGGAGTACAGCAGGAACTTCACGGCGGCGTAGGAGCGCTGCGGCCCGCCGAAGATCCCGATGAGGAAGTACACCGGGATGAGGATGGCCTCGAAGAAGACGTAGAAGAGGAAGACGTCGGTCGCCGCGAAGACGCCGATCATCATCGCCTCCATGAGGAGGATCAGCGCGAAGTACGTCTTGGCCGAGCGCTGGCCGACCGCCCCGAGGGGCGCCTTTCCGCCCTTGGCCGCGGCTTCGGCGGCCTTGGCTGCGGCGACCTCCTCGAACGCGCCGCCGTACCTGTCGGCGGCGGTCCAGCTCGCCAGCATGACGAGCGGGACGAGCACGAGCGACATGAGCACGAGGACGAGAGCCATGCCGTCCAGGCCGACCGCCCAGTGGACGCCGAAGTCACGGATCCACCAGTAGGTCTCGGCGAACTGGTAGCGGGCGGTGGACGAGGTGTCCCAGCCCGTCGCCAGGGCGACGCCGAAGATCAGCACGAGCAGCGCGAAGCCGAGGCCGATCTGCTTGGCCAGCTCCTCGCGCCCCTTGGGCAGCAGCGCGACGACGAGCGCGCCGAGCGCGGGAAGGGCGATGAGTGCGGAGAGCATCAGATCCTCACCACCAGGAGTGCGGCGACGAGGATGCCCGCGCCGAGGAACATGGAAAGGGCGTAGGACCGGACGAATCCGGTCTGGAGCCGCCGGACCCGGCCGGAGGTGCCGCCGACGCCGGCGGCGAGGCCGTTGACGACGCCGTCGACGCCCCGGTTGTCGAACCAGACCGACAGGCGGGTGAGCCACTGGCCGGGCCGCATGAGGAGCGACTCGTTGATGGCGTCCCCGTACAGGTCGCGCCGCGCGAACGTGGTGAGCCACGAGCCTCGGGGTGCCTCGCGCGGCACCGGGTTGGCGCCGTACTTGATCCAGGCGATGACGACGCCGATGACGACGAGCGCCAGCGTGACGATGCCGACGGCGCTGAAGTAGTCGTGCTCGGTGTGCGGTGTGCGGGTGACGGGTTCGAGGAAGGCCCCGAACCTGTCGCCGAGCATGAGGAACCCGCCCATGCCGATGGAGCCGAGCGCGAGCACCACGAGCGGCACCCACATGACGGGCGGCGACTCGTGCGGGTGCGCGTCGTCGTCCCAGCGCGCCTTGCCGAAGAACGTCATGAAGATCAGGCGCGACATGTAGAACGCGGTGATGGCCGCGCCGACGATGGTGCAGATCCCGAGGACGGTGTTCTCGTGCCAGGCGGCCTCGATGATGCCGTCCTTGGTGAAGAAGCCCGAGAACGGCGGGACGCCGATGATGGCGAGGTAGCCGAAGAAGAACGTGATGAAGGTGATCGGCAGGATCTTGCGGAGCGCGCCGTACTTGCGCATGTCCACGTCGTCCTTCATCGCGTGCATGACCGAGCCGGCGCCGAGGAACATCCCGGCCTTGAAGAAGCCGTGCGCGATGAGGTGGGCGATGGCGACGACGTATCCGACGGGGCCGAGACCGGCGGCGAGCACCATGTAGCCGATCTGCGACATCGTGGAGCCCGCGAGGGCCTTCTTGATGTCGTCCTTGGCGCATCCGATGATCGCTCCGGCGAGCAGGGTGGCCGCGCCGACGATCGCGACGACGGTCTGGGCCGCGACGGACGCCTCGAAGATCACCCCGGACCTGACGATGAGGTAGACGCCGGCGGTGACCATCGTCGCCGCGTGGATGAGCGCCGACACCGGGGTCGGGCCCTCCATGGCGTCCAGGAGCCAGGACTGGAGCGGGAGCTGGGCGGACTTGCCGCACGCGCCGAGCAGCAGCATCAGCCCGAGCGCGGTCATGACGCCCTGGGAGGCCCCCGACACCTTGCCGAAGACCTCTTCGAAGGCGAGCGACCCGAACGTCGCGACCATGATGCCGAGCGCGATGACGAGGCCGATGTCGCCGACCCGGTTCACCACGAACGCCTTCTTGGCGGCGGCAGCGGCGGTCGGCTTGTGCTGCCAGAAGCCGATCAGCAGGTAGGACGCCAGGCCGACGCCCTCCCAGCCGATGAACAGGCCGAGGTAGTTGTCCGACAGGACCAGCAGCAGCATGGCCGCGACGAACAGGTTGAGGTAGGCGAAGAAGCGACGGCGGTGGGCGTCGTGCGCCATGTAGCCGATCGAGTAGACGTGGATGAGCGTGCCGACGAAGGTGATCAGCAGGACGAAGCTGATGGACAGCTGGTCGAGCAGGATCCCGAGGTCGAAGCTCAGGTCACCGGTCTTGAGGAACTGGTACAGGTGCAGGCTGCGGGCGCGTTCTTCGCCGCCGTAGCCGAGCATCTGCCAGAACATCGCGAAGCCGAGCACGAAGGCGCCGCCGGACAGCAGCGTCGCCAGGTAGTGGCCCCACCTGTCGGTGGCGCGCCCGCCCAGCAGCAGGATCGCGGCGCCCGCCAACGGCAGGACGACGAGCAGCCAGGCGTACGCCTGGAGCCCGGTCGCGGCGAGGGTATGGCTCTCCAATGCCCCGCTCCTAGTACTTCAGCAGGTTCGCGTCGTCGACCGACGAGGACCTGCGGGTTCGGAAGATGGTCATGATGATCGCCAGCCCGACCACGACTTCGGCGGCGGCGACGACCATCACGAAGAACGCGATGATCTGGCCGTCCAGGTTGCCGTGCAGCTTGGCGAAGCTGACGAAGGCGAGGTTGGTGGCGTTGAGCATCAGCTCGACGCACATGAACACCACGATGGCGTTGCGGCGGGTGAGCACGCCGACGGCGCCGATGGTGAACAGGAGCGAGGAGAGGACGAGGTAGTGGCTCACTGCTGGGTCTCCTGCACGGCCTTGAGGTCCTCCTCGATCGCCTCGGCCTCGCTGACGCCGCCGAGGTCGGTGTGCCGTTCCGCGGGGTCGTCGCCGCGGCCGGTGAGGACGGGGTTGAGCGACAGCTCCGAGACGGAGCCGTCGGGCAGCAGCGCGGGCATGTCCACCGCGTTGTGCCGGGCGTAGGTGCCGGACGCGGGCAGGTTGCCCGGGTGCGTCCCGGACTTGAACCGCTCTTCCGACAGCTCCCGCTGCGTCGCCTTGGGCCGGGCCCGTTCCTTGTGCGCCAGCACCATCGCGCCGAGCGCCGCGGTGATGAGCAGCGCGCTCGTCACCTCGAAGGCGAACACGTACCTGCCGAAGATCAGCCGGGCGAGCCCGACGACGTTGCCTTCGGCGTTGGCGGCGGCGAGGCCGACGTCCTCGGAGAAGACGGCCGAGCCGAACCCGAAGACGAGCAGGCCGCCGAAGCCGAGCCCGGCGATCCCCGCCCAGAGCCGCTGCCCGGAGATCGTCTCCACCAGTGAGTCGGTGGTGGAGACGCCGACGAGCATCAGCACGAACAGGAACAGCATCAGCACCGCGCCGGTGTAGACGATCACCTGCACGAGCGCGAGGAACGGCGCGTCCTGGACGGCGTAGAGCGCGGCGAGGCAGAGCATGACGATCGCCAGCAGCAGCGCCGAGTACACCGCCTTCTTCTGGAAGATCATGCCGAGCGCGGCGGCCACGGACACCACCGCGAGGATCCAGAAGGTGACCATCAGAAGTCACCGTCCTTGGCGCCCAGCCCCAGCCGGTAGTAGTCCTCCTCGGTGTCGCCGAGCTCCATCGGGTGCGGCGGCTCGGTCATGCCCTCGCGCAGCGGCGCGAGCAGCATCTCCTTGGTGTAGATGAGGGCTTCCCGGCTGTCGTCGGCCAGCTCGTACTCGTTGGTCATGGTGAGCGCCCGGGTCGGGCACGCCTCGATGCACAGCCCGCACAGGATGCAGCGCAGGTAGTTGATCTGGTAGACGCGGCCGTACCGCTCGCCCGGCGAGAACCTGTCCTCGTCGGTGTTGTCGCCCGCCTCGACGTAGATCGCGTCGGCGGGGCAGGCCCAGGCGCACAGCTCGCACCCGATGCACTTCTCCAGGCCGTCGGGCCAGCGGTTGAGCTGGTGCCTGCCGTGGAAGCGGGGCGCGGTCGGGAGTTTGACCTCCGGGTACTGGACCGTCTCTACCTTGGTGAACAGCTGGTGGAAAGCGACCCCGAACCCCTTGACCGGGTTCAGGAAGTCAGTGAATCCCACTTTCGACCTCCTTCTTCTCGGTCGCGGGCCGCGGGACGGCGCCGTGGTAGTGCGGGGCGTCCAGCGGCGGTACGGGGAACCCGCCGGCGAACGGGTCGGGCTTGACGGCGGTGGGCCGGGCGGGCTCCTGGTCGGCTTCGGCGGCGCGGGCGCGGTCGCGGCGCAGCCGGTCCACCACCACCGAGATCCCGGCGATGATCGCGAGCAGCGCCGAGGTGCCGACGACGAACACCAGCGGGCTGTACCCGGCGTTGCCGAGCGCGCGGAAGGTGGCGATGAGGAGGATCCAGCCGAGCGAGACCGGCATGAGGACCTTCCAGCCGAGCTTCATCAGCTGGTCGTAGCGGACGCGCGGGAGCGCGGCGCGCAGCCAGATGAAGAAGAAGATGAACATCCACATCTTCACCAGGAACCACAGGATGGGCCACCAGCCCTCGTTCGCGCCCGCCCAGAACGTCGAGATCGGGGCGGGGGCCCGCCAGCCGCCGAGGAACAGCGTGGTGGCCAGCGCGGACAGCGTCGCGAGGTTGATGTACTCGGCGAGGAAGAACATCGCGAACTTCAGCGACGAGTACTCGGTGTGGAAGCCGCCGACGATCTCGCCCTCGCCCTCGGGCAGGTCGAACGGGATGCGGCCGGACTCGCCCATCATGGTGATCACGAAGATCACGAACGAGGGCAGCAGCATCACCACGAACCAGCGGTCGTGCTGGGCGGCGACGATCCCGGACGTCGAGAGCGTCCCGGCGAACAGGAACACCCCGACGAACGACAGCGCCATCGCGATCTCGTAGGAGATCACCTGGGCGCTGGAGCGCAGCCCGCCGAGCAGCGAGTAGGGCGACATCGACGCCCAGCCCGCCAGCACGAACCCGTAGACGCCGAGCGACGCCATCGCCAGCACCAGCAGCACCGCGACCGGAAGGTCGGTGCCCTGGAGCGGGGTCTGGTGGCCGAACACCGACACGGTCGGGCCGAACGGGATGACGACGAACGAGATGAACGCCGGGACGGCGGCGATGACCGGGGCCGACCAGAAGACGACCTTGTCGACGCCCGCCGGGACGATGTCCTCCTTCAGCGCCAGCTTGACGCCGTCGGCGAGGCCCTGGAGCAGGCCGAACGGGCCACACCGGTTGGGGCCGACGCGCAGTTGCATCCGGCCGATGATCCGGCGCTCCACCCACATGGACAGCAGCACGGTGAGGACAAGGAAGACGAAGATAGCCAGGACCTTGCCCAGCATCAGCCACCAGGGGTCCTTGCCGAAGTCCGACAGTGTCGGATACGGGTAGTCCTCCATCAGAGCACCCCTCCGATCTTCACGACGCTGCCCGCCGTCGCGCCCAGTTCCTTCAGGACGCGGACGCCGCCGCTGTTGCCGGGCAGCCAGACGACGCCGTCGGGCAGGTCGTCCACCACGAGCGGCAGGGTGACCGCGCCGGTGTCGGTGGAGACCGTCACGAGGCCGGACAGCCGGTTGGCGTCGGCGGTCGCCCGCGACATCCGGGCGACGGCGGGCCGCGCGGTGCCCTTCAGGTGCGGTTCGCCGTCCTGGAGGGAGCCGTCGTCCAGGAGCAGCCGCCAGGTGGCGAGCAGCGCCTCCCCGTCGCCGGGCGTGTAGGTGAACTCGGTGAGGGTGGTCGGCGCCTCGGGCCGCTCGCCCTTGTAGGAGCCGAGTTCGGCCAGCTCGCGCCGCGCGGCGGCGGCGTCGGGCAGGCCCAGGTGGAAGTCGAGCTCGTCGGCGAGCGCGCCGAGCACGGCGAGGTCGGTGAGCGCGCCGGGCACCTTCAGCGCCCGCTCGAAGGACCTGCCGCGGCCCTCCCAGTTGACGAACGTGCCGGCCTTCTCGGCGACCGCCGCGACCGGCAGCACCACGTCGGCGCGGTCGGTGACGGCGCTGGCCCGCAGCTCCAGGCTGACGATGAACGGCGTCCGGTCCAGCGCGGCGAGCGCGAACTCGGGGTCGGCCAGGTCGTAGGGGTCGACGCCGCCGATGACCAGCGCCTCGATGTCGCCGGAGTAGGCGGCGGCGAGGATGTGCTGGGTGTCGCGGCCGGGCGCGTCCGGCACGGAGCTGACGCCCCACACCCGGGCGACCTCGGCCCGCGCGAGCGGGTCGGTGACGGGCCGTCCGATGGGCAGCAGGCCCGGCAGCACGCCCGCCTCGACGGCGCCGCGCTCACCCGACCTGCGCGGGATCCACGCGAGCCGCGCGCCGGTGGACTGGGCGAGCCGCACGACGGCGCTGAGCGCGCCCGGCACCTGCGCGAGCCGCTCGCCGACGAGGATCACCGAGCCGTCGGCGGCGAGTTCCCGCGCCGCCTCGCCGGAGATGCTGAGCGCCTCCGGCTCGCCGCCCGGCGCCGCCTGGAGGAGCCTGGCGTTCAGCTTGGTGAGGCCCCGGCTGGCGAACGGCGCGATCGACAGCACCTTGAGCCCGTGCTTGCGGACGGCCTTGCGCAGCCGCAGGAAGACGGCGGCCGCCTCCTCCTCGGGCTCCAGGCCCGCCAGCAGCACGACGGGAGCCTTCTCCAGATCGGAGAACGACACCTCGATACCGTGCCCTGCCACGCCCCACGCCAGGAAGTCGGCCTCCTCCGCGCTCAGCGGACGGGCCCGGAAGTCCACGTCGTTGGTGCCGAGCGCGATCCGCGCGAACTTCGCGTACGCGTAGGAGTCCTCCAGGGTGAGCCGTCCGCCCGTGAGCACGCCCGCGCGCTTCCAGCCCAGCCCCTCGGCCGCGACGCGCAGCGCCTCCGGCCACGACGCGGGCTCAAGGACGCCGTCCTCGTTGCGGACGAGCGGGTAGCGGAGCCGGTCGGGCTGGGTGGCGTAGGTGAACGCCCACCTTCCCTTGTCGCAGTTCCACTCCTCGTTCACCTGCGGGTCGTCCCCGGCGAGGCGCCGGGTGACCTTGCCGCGCCGGTGGTCGGTGCGCAGCGCGCAGCCCGACGAGCAGTGCTCGCACACCGACGGCGACGACACCAGGTCGAACGGCCGCGCCCGGAACCGGTAGGCGGCGCCGGTCAGCGCGCCGACCGGGCAGATCTGCACGGTGTTGCCGGAGAAGTAGGACGAGAACGGCTCGCCGTCCGCCGTCCCGACCTGCTCCTTGGCGCCGCGCTCGAACAGGTCGATGAACGGGTCGCCGGCGATCTGGTCGGAGAACCGGGTGCAGCGCGCGCACTGGATGCAGCGCTCGCGGTCCAGCAGCACCTGCGACGACAGCGACAGCGGCTTGGCGAACGTGCGCTTGCGCTCGGTGAACCGGGACTCACCGCGCCCGTTGGACATCGCCTGGTTCTGCAACGGGCATTCGCCGCCCTTGTCGCAGACCGGGCAGTCCAGCGGGTGGTTGATGAGCAGGAACTCCATCACGCCCTTCTGCGCCCTGTCGGCGACCGGGGACGTGAGCTGGGTGTTGACGACCATGCCGGCGGCGACCGGGATCGTGCAGGACGCCTGCGGCTTGGGGAAGCCCCGCCCGTTCCCGGCGTCGGGGATGTCGACCAGGCACTGGCGGCAGGCGCCGACCGGGTCGAGCAGCGGGTGGTCGCAGAACCGGGGGATCTGGATGCCGAGCAGTTCGGCGGCCCGGATCACCAGGGTCCCCTTCGGGACGGAGATCTCGAAGCCGTCGATGGTGAGGGAGACGAGGTCCTCCCGGGGAACGACGCCCGTCTCGGAAGTCGCGGTCATTTATGCGCCCCACTTCGTGGACTTGGCGGGGTCGAACGGGCACCCGCCGTGGGTGAAGTGCGCCAGGTACTCCTCGCGGAAGTACTTGATCGACGAGTGGATCGGGCTCGTCGCGCCGTCGCCGAGCGCGCAGAACGACCTGCCGAGGATGTTGTCGGCGATGTCGTTCATCGTGGACAGGTCCTCTTCGGTGCCCTGCCCGGCGTCCAGGCGCTTCAGCATCTGCTTGAGCCAGTAGGTGCCCTCGCGGCACGGCGTGCACTTGCCGCAGGACTCGTGCGCGTAGAAGTCCGTCCACCGGGAGACGGCCCGCACCACGCACGTCGTCTCGTCGAAGATCTGCAACGCGCGGGTGCCGAGCATCGACCCGGCCGCGCCGACCGACTCGAAGTCCAGCGGCACGTCCAGGTGCTCGGCCGTGAAGATCGGGGTGGAGGAGCCGCCGGGCGTCCAGAACTTCAGCTCGTGGCCCTCGCGGATGCCGCCCGCCATCTCCAGCAGTTCGCGCAGCGTGATGCCGAGCGGCGCCTCGTACTGGCCGGGCCTGGTGACGTGGCCGGAGAGCGAGAAGATGCCGAAGCCCTTGGACTTCTCGGTGCCCATCGAGGCGAACCAGTCCGCGCCCCTGCCGACGATCGAGGGAACCGACGCGATGGACTCGACGTTGTTCACCACGGTGGGTCCGCCGTAAAGGCCCGCCACGGCGGGGAAGGGGGGCTTCAGCCTGGGCTGTCCCCGGAACCCTTCGAGCGAGTCCAGCAGCGCCGTCTCCTCGCCGCAGATGTAGGCGCCCGCGCCGGCGTGCACCACGAGTTCCAGGTCAAAACCCGACCCGAGGATGTCGGTGCCGAGGTAACCCGCCTCGTACGCCTCCGCGACCGCCTGCTGGAGCCGCCGGATGACGTGCAGGACCTCGCCGCGCACGTAGATGAACGCCTGGTGCGCGCCGATCGCGAAGGAGCTGATGACGATTCCCTCGACCAGCACGTGCGGGTTCGCGAGCATCAGCGGGATGTCCTTGCACGTCCCGGGCTCGGACTCGTCGGCGTTGACCACCAGGTAGGTGGGTTTGCCGGTGCCCTGGGCGAGGAATCCCCACTTCATGCCGGTGGGGAAGCCGGCGCCGCCACGGCCGCGCAGCCCCGAGTCCTTGACCGCCTCGACGATCGCCGAAGGCTCCATCGTGAGCGCCTGACGCAGGGAGGAGTAACCGCCGTCCCGCTCGTAGCCCGCGAGGGTGAAGGAGTCCGCCTGGTCCCAGTTCCTGGTGAGGACGGGGGTGAGTGTCGTCACGGCGCCTCCCATCCCTTCTCCTTGGCCAGCTCAAGGCCGACCACGGATTCCGGGCCCGCCTGGACGCCCTCGTTCGCGCGTCCGTCGGGGAATCCGGCGAGCACGCGGGACGCCTGCTTGAACGTGCAGAGCGAATCCGGGCCGCGCGTGGGCGGCACCGGGCGTCCGGCGCGCAGGTCGTCGACGAGTCGCTTGGCGGTCTCGGGGGTCTGGTTGTCGTAGAACTCCCAGTTGACCATCATCACCGGGGCGAAGTCGCAGGCGGCGTTGCACTCCAGCCGCTCCAACGACACCTTCCCGTCCTCGGTGACCTCGTCGTGCCCGACGCCGACGTGCTCGCTGAGCGCGTCCCAGATCTCGTCGCCGCCGAGCACCGCGCACAGCGTGTTGATGCACACGCCCACGTGGTAGTCGCCCATCGGCCGCCGCTTGTACTGCGTGTAGAACGTCGCGACGCCGGTGACCTGCGCGGGCGTCACGTCCAACACCGCCGCGCAGAAGTTCACACCCTCCTGCGTCACACACCCGTCCACCGACTGCACCAGGTGCAGCATCGGCAGCAACGCGCTGCGCGTCTTCGGATACCTCGCGATGATCTCCTTGGCGTCCTGCTCCAGACGCTGCCGGGTCTCCACGTCGTACGGGGAGCCCTCAGGGAAGTGGCTGGTGGAACTCAACGGTCGACACCTCCCATCACGGGGTCGAGGGACGCGACGGCGGCGATGACGTCGGCGACGTAACTGCCCTCGCACATCGCGGCCGTTGCCTGAAGGTTGACGAAGGACGGGTCGCGGAAGTGCGCCCGGTGCGGGCGGGTGCCGCCGTCGGACACCACGTGCGCGGCGAGTTCGCCGCGGGGGGACTCCACCGCCGCGTACGCCTGCCCGGCGGGCACCCGGAACCCCTCGGTCACCAGCTTGAAGTGGTGGATGAGGGCCTCCATGGACTCACCCATGATGTGCCCGATGTGGGCCGGCGAGTTGCCCATGCCGTCCGTGCCGATCGCGAGCTGCGCGGGCCAGCCGATCTTCTTGTCCTCGATCATCACCGGGCCGTCCTTCGCCGAGCCCTTGGTGAGCCGCTCCACACACTGCTCGACGATCTTCAGCGACTCCTCCATCTCGGCCATCCGGACGAGATAGCGGCCGTACACGTCGCAGGTGTCCTGCGTGTGCACCTCGAAGTCGTACGTCTCGTAGCCGCAGTACGGCTGCGTCTTGCGCAGGTCCCACGGAAGACCTGCGCTGCGCAGCACCGGGCCGGTGACGCCGAGCGCCATACAGCCCGTGAGGTCGAGGTAGGCGACGTCCTTGGTGCGGGCCAGGTAGACCGGGTTCGCGTCCAGCAGCTTGCGCAACTGCCCGAACCGCTCCGGCATGCGCTCAAGGTAGGCGCGCAGCTTCGCGATCGCGGCAGGCCCGATGTCCTGGGCGACACCACCCGGACGGATGTAAGCCATGTTCATCCGCAGCCCGGTGATCTCCTCGAACAGGTCGAGGGTGTACTCGCGCTCGACGAACCCGTTGAGCATCACCGTCGTCGCGCCCAGCTCAAGGCCGAACGTGGCGATCGCGACGAGGTGCGAGGAGATCCGGTTGAGCTCCATCATCATCACCCGGATGACGTTGGCCCGCTCGGGGATCTTGTCGGTGACGCCGAGCAGCTTCTCCACCGCGAGGCAGTACGCCGTCTCGTTGAAGATCGGCGCGAGGTAGTCCATCCGGGTGCAGAACGTGGTGCCCTGCGTCCAGGTGCGGTACTCCATGTTCTTCTCGATGCCGGTGTGCAGGTAGCCGATGCCGACCCTCACCTCGTCGACGGACTCGCCGTCGAGGGTGAGGATCAGCCGGAGCACGCCGTGCGTCGAGGGGTGCTGCGGGCCCATGTTGACGACGAGGCGCTCGTCGTCGGCCGCGTCCTTGGCGCCCGCGACGACCTCGTCCCAGTCGGACCCGGCGAGGTTGAACACCTTGCCTTCGGCGGTGCCGTCGTCGGTGGCGCCCGCACTGTAGGCGTCGTAGGTGGTGGTCATGAGTACGACCTCCGCTCGTCCGGCGGCGGGACCTCCGCGCCGCGGTACTCGACGGGGATGCCGCCGAGGGGGTAGTCCTTGCGCTGCGGGTGGCCGACCCAGTCGTCCGGCATCTCGATGCGGGTCAGCGCCGGGTGCCCGTCGAAGATGATCCCGAAGAAGTCCCAGGTCTCCCGCTCGTGCCAGTCGGCCGTCGGGTAGACGGAGACGACGGACGGGACGTGCGGGTCGGCGTCCGGGATCGCGACCTCAAGCCGGACCCGCCGGTTGTGCGTCATCGACAGCAGGTGGTACACCGCGTGCAGCTCGCCGCCCTCCTCCAGCGGGTAGTGCACCCCGGAGACGCCCGACAGCAGCTCAAAACGCAGCTCGGGGTTGTCGCGCATGACCGCCGCCACGTCGCGGATCCGCTCGCGTTTGACGAAGAACGTGATCTCGTCCCGGTCCACGACGGTGCGCTCGATGGCGTCGCCCAGACCGGAGCGCTCCATGTGGTCGGCGACGTCGTCGAAGTAGCCGCCGTACGGGCGGGGGGACGAGGCGGCCACCTGACGTCGCACGACAAGACCGCCGTAACCGGAGGTGTCGCCCGTGCTGCCGGCGCCGAACATGCCGCGGCGCGCGACGCCGCCTGTCTCGCTCATGACCGTGCTCCGGACTGCCCGAGCAGCGGCAACTGCCGCAGCTTCGCCTTCTCCAGCTCCTGGATCTGCCGCTCCCGCTGCACGCCCAGCTTGGTGTTCTGGATCTTGTCGTGCAGTTTCAGGATGGCGTCGAGGAGCATCTCCGGACGCGGGGGGCACCCGGGCAGGTAGATGTCCACTGGTACGATGTGGTCAACGCCCTGGACGATCGCGTAGTTGTTGAACATGCCTCCAGAAGAGGCGCAGACGCCCATCGCGATCACCCACTTGGGCTCCGACATCTGGTCGTAGATCTGCCTGAGGACGGGCGCCATCTTCTGGCTCACCCGCCCGGCCACGATCATCAGGTCCGCCTGCCGCGGCGTCGCCGAAGCGCGCTCCATGCCCCACCGGGCCATGTCGTGCCTCGGGTCGCCGGTCGCCATCATCTCGATGGCGCAACAGGCGAGGCCGAACGTCGCGGGCCACACGGAGCTGCGCCGCGCCCAGCCCGCCACCTGTTCGACGGTGCTGAGCAGGAAGCCGCTCGGGAGTTTCTCTTCAAGACCCATGGTGAATCAATCCCACTCCAGGCCGCCGCGCCGCCACACGTAGGCGTACGCGACAAGGACGGTGACGATGAACAGCACCATTTCGACGAGTCCGAAGAGGCCGAGGCGGTCGAACGACGCGGCCCAGGGATACAAGAAGATGATCTCGATGTCGAAGACGATGAAGAGCATCGCCGTGAGGTAGTACTTCACGGGGAACCGGCCGCCGCCTACCGGCTGCGGGGTCGGCTCGATCCCGCATTCGTAGGCTTCGAGCTTGGCCCGGTTCCAGCGTTTGGGGCCGGTGAAGGCAGCCATGACCACCGAGCCGATGGCGAAGGCCGCCGCCAACGCCCCGAGCACGACGATCGGCAGGTAGAGGTCCACGGGATCACACACCCCCCTCAGAGTTCGTGACACAGCTCACCGCTGTGAGCTGTGTCATCCTAGTGAGAACGCGCATTGGTCCGTACCAGTGGGGTTTGCAGTTGTCGGGGCGGGGCAGGTCAGGCCGACGGGGCGATCCGGGTCATCGCGTTGATGACCCGGTCCATCGCGTCTCCCCCGCGCGGATCGGTGAGGTTGGCCAGGAGCTTCAGCGTGAACCGCATCAGCGTCGGATGGGGCAGCCCGTGCCGGGTGGCGAACTTCATCACCCGCGGGTCGCCGATGGCCTTCACGAACACGCGCCCGATCGTGAAGTACCCCCCGTGCTCCTCCTTGAGGATGCGCGGGTACTCGTAGAGCGCCCGTTCCCGCTGTGCGGCGGTCGGGCGGGCCAGCGCCTGCACGATGATGTCGGCGGCCAGGTGGCCGCTCTCCATCGCGTAGTCGATGCCCTCGCCGTTGAACGGGTTGATCATGCCGCCGGCGTCGCCGACGAGCAGCAGGCCCCGGGAGTAGTGCGGCTGCCGGTTGAAGCCCATCGGCAGGGCCGCGCCGCGGACGGGCCCCGTCGCGTGCTCCTCGTCGAACTGCCACTCCGGCGGCATGTTCGCGGTCCAGCGGCGCAGCATCTCGCGGTAGTCGGTGTTCTGGAACGACTTGGACGTGTTCAGCAGGCCGAGTCCGACGTTGGACGTGCCGTTGCCGCAGCCGAACACCCAGCCGTAGCCGGGGAGCAGCTTGTCGCCGTCCCACAGTTCGAGCCACGACTCCAGGTAGTCGTCGTTGTGCCTGGGCGTCTCGTAGTAGCGCCGGACGGCCACGCCCATCGGGCGGTCCTCGCGTTTGCGGATGTCGAGCGCGAGCGCCAGCCGGGCCGAGTTGCCGTCGGCGGCGACGACGAGGGGCGCGCGGTACTCGCGGCCGTCCTTCGTGCGGACGCCGGCGACGCGGTCGCTGCGCTCGTCGATGATCGGCTCGGTGACCGTGGTGCCCTGCATGAGGGTCGCGCCCGCCTTCACGGCGTGCTCCGCGAGGAGGGCGTCGAGGTCCATCCGGGGGCGGACGAGGCCGAAGTCGGGGAACGTCGCGAGCTCCGGCCAGGGCAGTTCGATCTTGACGCCGCCGCCGTAGATCCGCAGGCCCTTGTTCCTGATCCAGCCCGGCGCGTTGATGTCCACGCCCATGGCGATCAGTTGGCGGACCGCGCGGGGGGTGAGGCCGTCGCCGCAGATCTTGTCACGCGGGAAGGTGGCCTTCTCCAGTAGGAGGACCTTCAGGCCCGTCTGCGCGAGGTAGTACGCCGTCGTCGATCCGGCGGGTCCGGCCCCGACGACGATGACATCCGCGGCTTCGGGGGAGTGCTCGCTCAACAGCCGACCTTCTTCGCTCCGCTCAAGTGCGTTTGTGAACAACTTCACAAACTCTCTCGGAAGCGAGGCTACACCCGTGGGCGTTCCCGACGGCAGAGGAGGTCAGCCGCCGTCGGAAATGATCTCCGGCTTCCAGGCGCGGTGGATGGCGGCGACACCAAAGGTGAGGTCGCGCCACTGGGCGCGCTCCCACCCGGCTTCACGCAGCTGGGCGGCGAGCCCGCGCTGGTCGGGCCACCTCAGGGTGGACTCGGCCAGGTAGGTGTAGGAGTCCTTGTTCGAGCTGAACCGGGCCAGGAAGGGCAGGCCCACCTTCAGGTGGAGGCGGTGGCCCGTCCGCAACAAAGGGTTGCCTGGGTGGCTGACCTCACAGATGACGAGTTTTCCGCCCGGTTTGGTGACCCGCAGCAGTTCGCGGAGCGCCGTGTTCACGTCGGCGACGTTGCGGAGGCCGAACGAGATCGTCACCGTGTCGAAGGCGCTGTCGCGGAACGGGAGCCTGAGCGCGTCACCCGCCACGAACGTGAGCCCGGCGGTTCCCTCCTGGCGCCTGGTGCCGACCTGGAGCATGCCGAGCGAGAAGTCGCAGGCGACGACGTCCGCGCCGTCCGCGGCCAGTGCCGCCGCCGACGTTCCGGTGCCCGCCGCGAGGTCGAGCACCCGCTCGCCGCGCCGCGCCGCGACGGCCCGCGCGACGGCCTTCCGCCACACCCGATCCCGCCCACCGGTCATGAGGCTGTTCAGCAGGTCATACCGCTCCGCCGTGTCGTCGAACATCGCGGCGACGTCAGAGGGCTTCTTGTCCAGATCGGCACGGCTCATACCTGCACCTTAGTGCGAGCCCCCCTCTTCTCCCCCGTCACCCCGCCCCCGCTGCGCCCGCTCCGCCACCACCGTGGACACCGCGTCCCGCTGCTTGGACAACACCACATAACTCACGATCCCGGAGATCAACACCGAGAGCGCAAGGTTCAACAACCCCGTGACCCCGATCAAAAACAAGATCGCAGCCGTCGCGGCAAACAACAAAAACCGAGACACCGAATAAGCAAGTACAGAACGCATGGTCCTACGAGGCTACCCCCCACCCCTCCCCCCCTCCCCCCGACCCACCCCCAACACCCGCCGACCCTGCCCGTCGGGAGCCGCCACGCCTCCGACGGGGGAAACGTCAGATGGTGTGCACCAGCGTCAGCGGGGTGGTGCGGTCATAGGGGATCAGGGCTTCGCCTGATCACTTCGATGAGCGACCACATGTTCGAACTCGGGTTCGTACCGGGTGCTGAACCGTCGGCCGCGTGCTTCCGATCCAAGAGGACGGCTCGCCCCTTCGCTGCCTGAAAGTTGTCCGCCAACCGGCCGAGAGCCGCCGGGGGCAGCGCCTTCCCGCACTTGAGGAGGTCCCGGACCTCTCTCTGCACGTCGTATCGGTGGATGTATGTGGGCACA
Organism: Actinocorallia sp. API 0066; assembly: GCF_020991275.1. Classification (GTDB taxonomy): domain Bacteria; phylum Actinomycetota; class Actinomycetes; order Streptosporangiales; family Streptosporangiaceae; genus Actinocorallia. Next base: position 115,563 of record NZ_JAJLQY010000010.1, read on the forward strand.
TCACGAAAATGGAGAGCGAACCAGAGTTCCACGCACGGGTTGGATATCGCCAGGGAGATTCCGTTCTCCGCAGCCATCTGGATCGCCTGCGGAATCTTGGGATGCTCGTCAATATCGAAGGAGCACCAGTACTCATCGAACGAGTCACCTCTTCCTTTCCTCGCAGACCTCTCATCCGACTTCTTCTGGGATGCGGCCTCCCGCACCAGCGAGAAGGGGTCTGCATGAAAGTCTGCGACCTTGACGATGACCCTTTCCCGGTGGAGACGGGACCAGTGGTTGAGATAAAGGGGTTCGGTCTTCTTCCCCTCAGTGAAGACAAGGATCTGATACTTCTTTGCGGTACTGGTGACCGATCGGTTGAGCCTGCCACGAGTGCGACTCATTCTTCGACCATCCCCACAGCCTTGCTCATCGCCTCCACGAACTCTTCGGTACTGACGATAGGAGTGGCCCCATACCTGCCGGTCAGATACCGACGGCCCACGGCCTCCTCTTTTCTCGGATTCAGGTCCGAGAGCGGATAAAGGCGAGACGATCCGTCGTTGATTTTCTCCACGAACCAAACCTGGTCCCGGCCGATGACCCGGTTCCCCGAGGAGTCACCCAGCAAGGCCGCCTCATGCGAGTTGAAGACGATCTGCGCACCGTGCGGATTCGATTCAGGGTTCTGAAAGGCGCGGACCAACTCGCCCACCAGGACGGGATGGAGACTCGCCTCGATCTCGTCCACCAGCAGGACGGTGCCTGTCGCCAGCGCGGCCGTCACCGGGCCGATGAGGCCGAACCAGACGAGCGTTCCCAGCGACTCGTCGTGGACTTCGAGTTCGACGTCTCCCGCAGTGCCCCGATGGCTGAGCATGAGGCCCGTCTCAGCGAAATCGAAGTCCATCTCCGCGACTTCGGGATCGTCTTCCCTGCCCATAAGAATCATGGCGGCCCGCTGGATACGCTCCATCATCTGCGGGTCTGGTTTGCGGACCCTGGCACCGGTGATTCCGAGGTCGGCCGCGTGCAGGAGAGCCAGTACGTGTTCACGGCTGAACTCAGTGCTGAGAAGATGGGTCGTCGCCACCCATCGTCGCGCACGCGTCGACGCCTCAACCAGTATCAGATTCTGTTCGAACCATTCGTAGAGAGGCAGAAGGTCCGGATGGTCAGTGGCACCAGCCGCGGACAGGAACAGGACGTGTGGCCGCATCAGCGTCTCCACCGTCCGCCCGATCATCCTGTTCCTGGAGCCAAGATCCAGTTCGTCCTTTGACCGGTGAAAAAGAGTGGCGGCCTTTCCCTTGGGGAAGAACCTCGCCCATTCCTCTATCACATGGACGTCATCGACCACAAAACCGTACTCGTACCTGACACCCTCGAGTATCAGGTCGATCTCGTACCGCGACGGCTTTTCCGCCGAAGCGGGATCAAGCTTGAAGTACTCGCGATCGACCTTGGCCCTCCGCGTGCTCGATCGGAACGAACTGACCACCAGGTGCCTCATGTCATGCAGCACCCGGAGCAGGTTGCTCTTACCCGCTGCATTGGCTCCGAAGACTCCGGCGGCGGGCAGCACACGCACCGGATGCCGACCTCCCTGACGCCAAGGAAGTTCCCTCGGCACCCCGGGCTCCGCCAGAGCCGTCGCCATCATCGAGAGATCGATGGCGTCACGGAACGATCGCACGTTCTCAGCACGGAACGCCAACATCATCGACTGAGAGAAGGATGGATGGTCTTGCATAGCCCAACTATTGCGGGAAACCTGCATTTTCTCAAGTATGAGGACTCGCACAGTGTCTAATCATATGATTTTCACTACTTCACACCTCTTTGCCGTGGCCTGGGTCGTCCAGCGCAAGAGAGGGTGGATCAGGCCACCGTGCGAGACCGTGGGGTGTGCGCGGGGAAATCTCCGGTCTGACCGGCCTCCCCACCCGACCCGCCTCGGGCGCTCAATGCCTGCGGGTAGGGGTGGGTGACGATGACCTGCGGCGACTTCCGTAGACGGCCAAGGGACGGGGGTCGGAGAAGGAGAAGGCCCCGAAGACCGACAGTACGAGATCCCAGGAGACCGCGGGCTGCGGGACGAGTACTGGCAGGTGCGAGTGCACCGGGTGTACCAGACGCCCCCACGCGCGGTGGCTGTTCCTGCTCGAAGAGGACGTGCTCTGGTACCGGCTCGGGGCGGTCGCGGGCGAGTCGTTCTCGATGAACGACGCGGACCTCGTCTCCGTGGAGCTGATCAGCGGCTACCTCAACCTCACGACGCCGACAGACGTGTCGACCCCGTCACGGGCGACTGCCTGTTCCAGGGCCGCGTCGTCACCGACCCCGCGGTCCTGGGGTTGACGGGGGGCGGGGTTGGGGAGATGCTTGGTGTATGACAGTTGTACGACAGGGGGGAGGGGCGATGAGCCCGGAAGCGGCGAGGAAGTCGGGGAGGCGGCACAAGCCGTCCCAGGGGCGGGGTGCGGGCAAGCTGGCACAGGTCAGGCTGCGGCCGGAGGAGATGGAGACGTTGCGCGAGACGATGCGCACGTTGAATCTCGGCTCGACCTCGGATGCCCTCCGTGAGGGTCTGCGCCTGCTCACCCTTGAGGCGACGGAGCTCGCGGCGGCCGAGGAGATCCGTGCCTTCTACGCGGGAGCCCCGGCGCCGCTGCCCGACGGCGTGGTTCCTGTCGACGACAGCGAGTTCGAGGCCGTGGACGAGACGGAATGGTGAGTCCCGGCACGGCGCTGCGCGGAGAGGTGTGGGCCTGTGCTCTCCCCGCTCCGATAGGTCCTCATCCGGTGGTCGTCCTCACGGCCAACCGCGTCGCCGGGCCCCTTTCGGCGGTCACGGTCGCGGTGGTCACCGGATCCCCCGGCCCTCCGACCACCCATGTGCCCATCGGAAAGGAAGCGGGGCTCACCAAGTACGACGAGTCCTACGTCAACTGCACGGACCTGCACACCGTCGCGAAGCCGAGGCTGCGCCGCAAGCTGGGCACGCTGGCGCTCGGCGAACTCCGGAGCGTGGAGGCGTCGGTCCGCCTGATCCTCGGACTCCAGACCTGAGACTCTGGCCGGCCTCGCCGGGACGACGGCGGTGGGGGGTTAGGCGAAGAGGGGTCGGGGAGTTCTGGCGGCGGGTTCCGGATGGGTTGTGGGGGTACTACGACGGGGATTCGGGGGCCGGGTCGTGGGAGCCGTGGCGTGTCGATCCGCGGCGGGACGGGCCGGGGGACGGGGTCGAGTTCATCGCCGGGGACTCCGGTGCCGGGTACTGGGTCCGGCGGCGGCCCGGCGACGGGGCGGGGGGGGTTGAGGGGTTAGGAGAAGAGGAGGGTGGGGTCTATGTTGCCGCCGGAGAGGATGGCGGCGTAGTGGTGGCCGGCGGGGAGTTCGGCGCGGTGGTGGAGGTAGGCGGCGGTGGCGACGGCGCCGGCGGGTTCGGCGATGAGGTGGACGGAGGAGGCGAGGGAGCGCATGGAGGAGTAGATCTCCTCCTCCGTCACCGTGATGATGTCGTCCACGTGTTTGGTGATGTGGGCGAAGGGGAGGTCGCCGACACGTTCGGCGCGGAGGGCGTCGGCCATGGTGCGGGCCGTGTCCACCGGCGACCAGGCGACGGGACGGCCCAGGAGGAACGAGTCGCGGGCGTCGGCGGCCAGGGAGGGCTCCACCCCGATCACCTTCGTGCGGGGGCTGAGGAGCTTGACGGCCGTCGCCACGCCCGCCAGGAGGCCGCCTCCGCCGACGGGCACCAGGACGACGTCCAGGTCCGGCGCGTCGGCGAGCAGTTCGAGCCCGATCGTCGCCTGGCCCGCGATGACGCGGAGGTCGTCGAACGGGGCGATCAGGTCGTATCCGTGGTTCTCGGCCAACCGGGCTGCCGTCTCGGCGCGGGCCTCAAGGGTCGGTTCGACAAGGACGATTTCCGCGCCGAGATCCAGGCACGCCTGCACTTTGAGATCGGGCGCGGTGTGCGGAATGACGAGAACCGACGGGATGCCCAACTCGCGGGCGGCGTACGCGACGGCCTGGGCGTGATTGCCGCTGGAATGGGCGACGACCCCGGACGGGCGCGGTCCCGCCGTCATCGCGGCATATGCGCCGCGGATTTTGAACGCGCCGATCGGTTGCAGTGATTCCGGCTTGACCGACAATTCGCTCCCGGGGAAGCGGACGAGCGGGGTCCGCACGGCCACCCCGGCGAGCCGCCGCGCCGCACCCTCGATTTCCGGCAAAGTGACCAGATCCGACATGCCGGAACCCTATCCGGCGCGGTCAAGCGACCCCGAACCAACCGGCCGAAACCGTCATCAGACGGGGTCTGCGAAGGTCAGGAACGGTGTCAGTGGCGCGTGGGTTGCTGCTGTGAGGCATGCAGCGGTTACTTTCCGACGTCCTTGCTGGTCAGGGCGTCACAGAAAGTCATCTTTTCCGAAAACAAGGCATGAAACGGTCTTGACCCGTCAGACTTGGAATCCAACCACCCGTCACCAGAGCGGGACAAAAGGGAGAGAATCCGTGGAAAGCACTAGTGAGCGGCTGCTGACACCTGGTGAGGTCGCCAACCTGTTCCGCGTCGACCCGAAGACGGTCACCCGCTGGGCCGCGGCGGGCCGGATCAGCAGCATCCGCACGCCGGGCGGCCACCGCCGGTTCCGCGAGTCCGAGGTGCACGCGCTGCTGCGCGGCGAAGAGCCGCTCACCGAGGTCCGCTAGCTCAGTCGTCGGGGAGCGTGGCCTTCCACTCCTCAAAACTGGTGCGCAACGCCTCGTCGTCCCTGCGCCAGCGTTCTTTGATCCTGACGAGTTCCTCTTCACTGACCGCCTCCGCGGCCAGTGATGAATAATCCTCGTCTTCGGGGCCTATTTCACGATAGGTCTGCACGATCTCGTCGTTCTCGGTGAGTTCGCTGTACGGCACCCGCAATCTCCCATTGGCGAGTCTGATCACGTACATCCTCGTACTCCTCAGATTCCATACCGGCGGTTGAAGAACAGCATCACGTCGAGCGCAAGGCGGATGTTGCCGCCGAGCATGTCGACGAGGGCGGGGCGCTGGTGCGAGGCGATCGCGGCGAACGCGTCGGCGAAGAACTCCCGGCGGCCCAGCACCCCCTCCTGGCGGTGGAACCCGCTGCGCAGGAAGGGCGCGCACGACCGGAAGAGCGCCTGGAACTCGGGGGAGTCCGACACCCAGCCGCCGCCGGGGACGTCGACGTCGTCGAGCGCGTGGCCGACCTCGTGCATCATGACGTCGGGGGTGGGCGACGGCCGGTCGCCCACGACGATCTTGCGGTTGCCGTAGGCGCCCGCGCACACGTCCCACGTGGCGGCCCCGGAAGGCAGTGCCCGGCCCTTGAGCTCGCCCATGTGGTCGAGGTCGGGCACGCCGCCCGGACCCACGTAGATGCCCTCCAGGGCGCGCGCGAGCTTGTCCTTGAGCCGCTGCGGCAGCGCGGCGAGACTCTCCACGGCACGGACGACGGCTTCGGGCGGCGGCCCCTTGGCGGCGTCCCACTGCCGCACCAGGATGCGCTCCAGCGGGCCGCAGTGGATGCGGCCGTCACCGCCCCAGGGGTGGTCCGGCGGATGCGGCGGGACGGCGATGATGGTGTCGTCCAGCTCGTAGCCCGCGGCGTCCCACAGGCCGACCGAGGCGTCGTCGCGGCCCGCCCTGCGGAACCTGCCGCGGGTGTCGCGCGGCTGCACCTCGCGGGCGCGCACCGCGTCGGGGCGCCGCGGGGCCGCCGGGAAAGCCTCGGCGGTCTTCCGGTGTCTTCCCCACCGCATGAGCATCTCCCGCGTAGCCGGACATCGCCGACCATTCAAGCGCGGAACGACGCAAGATCACATCACATGCCCGAGTAGGAGTGCAGCCCCTCGAAGAAGATGTTCACGCCGACCAGGTTGAACAGCAGCGCCGCGTAGCCGATGACGGACACGACGGCGGCCTTGCGGCCCTTCCATCCGGCGGTGGCGCGGGCGTGCAGGTATCCGGCGTAGATGGCGAAGACGATGAACGACCACGTCTCCTTGGGGTCCCAGCCCCAGTAGCGGCCCCACGCCTCGTCGGCCCAGATGGCGCCCGCGATGATGGCGAACGTCCAGACGGGGAAGACGAACATGATGGACTTGTAGGCGAGCCCGTCAAGGACGTTCGCGGAAGGCAGCCGGTCGAGCAGACTCGGCTTGGGCTCGCCCTCGGCCTTGCGGGCCTCGCGGCGCGCGGCGGGCAGGTACAGCAGCGTGGCGACGAACCCGACGGTGAAGCCGCCCGACGCGATGATGGCGGCGGTGACGTGGATGGCGATCCAGTACGACTCCAGCGCGGGCACGACGGCCCCGGCCTCCTGGTAGAGCCAGATCGTCGCGGCCCCCAGCCCGATGACGACGGCGACCATGACGAACGCGCCAAGGAACTTCGCCTTCGCCTTGAACACGAGCACGAGGTAGGCCGTGACGGCAGCAACGCAGATCGCCACGACGAACTCGTACATGTTCGCCCAGGGCCAGCGCTCCACCGCGATGCCGCGCGTCACCATCGCGCCCGCGTGCAGCAGCCAGCCGAGGACGGTCATGCCGATGGCGAAGCGGCCCCAGTCGGCGCGCGCCTTCTCCGGCTCCTCCTGCGGGAGCTCGGGGCCGCCCGCGCCGACGAGCGCGCGGCGTTCGGCCCGCGTCGGCGACGAGACGAGGTCGGCCGCGTAGCCGAACATCGCCACGACGTACAGAAGCACAGCGCCGAGCACGAGGTTGTTGCTCAGGCCGGCCAGATCGGCGTCGACCACCGTGTCACTCCTTGATCGGGCCGGTGGGGACCGGCTCGCTGTCGTCCGAGCGCTCCGCGCGCCCTTCGTCGTCGTCCGGCCGGAGTTCGGTGAGGATCTCGTCGAACTCGGCGGTGGCCGCGCCCAGGGTGAGGCCGCCGACCTCGACCACGGTACGCCCGTCGTCCCCGGCCCGCGCACGGACCCACACCCTGCGGCGGCGGACCATGAAGGACCCGACGAGCCCCAGGACGGCCAGCGCCCCGGCGACCAGCGCGGGCACCCTTCCGGGGTCGTAGGTGACGGTCAGGGCGCCGTACTCCTTGAAGCCGGTGAACTCCAGGGTGCCCGCCCCGCCCGGAAGCTCCAGTTTGTCCCCCACCTTGAGGACCTTCGCCTCCTCGGGGAGCTTCACCATCTCCAGCTTCGTCGAGTCGATCTCGTAGACGGACTGGGCGTTCCCGTTGTCCATGTTGAGGTCGCCCTTGAACGCCGCCATCACCGCGACCGTCGGGTTGAGCGGGCCGGGGAACGTCGAGACGATCGCCACGCCGTCCCTGGAGGCCCCGGCGGTCGGCCAGAACATCATCTGGAAGGCGAGCTGCTCCGGGCGCGCGTCGGGGGTCTTGAGGACGCCCTCGGACGTCAGGTTGCCGGTCTCGCGCGGGATGAACTGGACCGCGTCGTTGAACGCGACGTTCCCCTCCGCGTCGGTGACCTTGAACGTCGGCGCGTACCCGTGGCCGAGGAGGTAGACCTTGGCGCCGTCCACGTCGAGCGGGTGGTTGACGCGCAGGGTGTACCGCTTCTCGGCGGCGCCGGGCTTCTCCCGGTAGGTGAGGTCGCCCCAGAAGCCGCTGGGCTGGCCCGTCTGGGGGCCCGAGGTGATGAACTCGGCCTTGAAGTCGTCAAGGGTGACCTGGAAGGGGGCGAGGTCCTCAGGGTCGACGAGGTGGCCGGGCTTGTACTCGTCATAGAAGGCGACGGAGTTGCTGAAGCCGGTGCCTTCGGTCAGCAGGAGGTTGCCCCGGTAGCCGAACAGGGAGCCGAGCCCGATGGCGCAGAGCAGGGCGAGCATCGCCAGGTGGAACAGGAGGTTCCCGGCCTCGCCCAGGTAGCCCTTCTCGGACGCGACCGAGTCGCCGTCCACGACGGTCCGGAAGCGCCTCGCGCGCAGCACCTTGCGGGCCGCCTCGACGGCCTCGTCCGGCGTCGCGGAGGTGGTGAACTCCCCGTGCTGCGGAAGCCGACCGAGCCGCTGCGGCGCCTTGGGCGGCCGTGCCCTGACGTGCCCGTACAGCTGCCAGGCGCGCGGCACCACACAGCCCGCGAGCGACGTGAACAGCAGCAGGTACACGGCGGCGAACCAGGGCGCGGCGAACACGTCGAACAGCGAGAGCCGGTCGAGCCACTTCGCCAGCTCGGGGCTGTTCTCGAAGTACTCGTTCACCTTCTCCGGCGACATCCCCCGCTGCGGGAAGATCGAGCCGGGCACGGACGCGAGCGCGACGAGGAACAGCAGCACGAGCGCCGTCCGCATCGACGTCAACTGCCGCCAGCCCCAGCGCAGCCAGCCCGTCACACCCATCTAGATCACCGTCCCGAAGCCGCCGATCCACACGCGCAGCTCGTTGTTGAGTTCGGTCCACAGCCCGGACAGCAGGAGGACGCCGATCGCGACGAGCATCAGCCCGCCGAGGCGCATCACGAGCGCGTAGTGCCGCTTCACCCAGCCGAAGACGCCGAGCGCGCGCCGGTAAGCCAGGGCCGTCACCAGGAACGGCAGCCCGAGACCGAGGCAGTAGACGAACGAGAGCAGGCCGCCGCGCACCGGGGTCGCCTCGGTGAACGCCAGCGCCTGGATCGCAGTGAGGGTCGGGCCTATGCAGGGCGTCCAGCCGAGCCCGAACAGCACACCGAGCAGCGGCGCGCCCGCGACGCCCGCGGCGGGCAGCCGGTCGGACTTGAACGTGCGCTGGAACCGGGTGAACAGGCCCATGAAGAGCAGGCCCATGACGATCGTGACGGCGCCGAGCACCCGTGTCAGGACGTCCTCGTACAGGTTGAGCCAGCGGCCGAGCCCGCCGAAGAAGAAGCCGTACGCCATGAAGACGAACGTGAAGCCGAGCACGAACAGCGCGACCCCGGCGACGAGCCTGCCCTTGCGCTGCTCGGCCAGGTCCGCGCCGGTCATGCCCGTCACGTACGACAGGTAGCCGGGGACGAGCGGCAGCACACACGGGCTGAGGAACGACACCGTCCCGGCGAGCGCGGCGAGCGGCAGGGCCAGCACCAGCGTGCCGCTGGTGATGGTCTGCTCGATGCCGGACGCGAGGATCACGGGGTCACTGCTCGGCGACGATCGCGGCGAGCGCGGGGTTGAGCTTCGTCGTCGTCACCAGGCCGGGGAACTGGACGGCGACGCGGCCCTGGCGGTCCAGGATCAGCGTGGTCGGCAGCGCGCTGGGGTTGACGGTCGAGAACGACTGGGTGATCTTGCCCTGCGGGTCGAAGAAACTCGGGTAGGTCGTGCCGAACGTCCGGGTGAACGCCTTGGCCCCGTCGCGGGTGTCCTCGATGTCCACGCCGACGAACTCGACGCCCTTGTCCTTGTTCTCCTTGTAGGTGTGCTCCAACGTCTCGGCCTCACCCCGGCAGGGGCCACACCACGACGCCCAGAAGTTCACCACGGTGACCTTGCCCTTGAAGGACGCCAGGTCGAGCGGCTTTCCTTCGAGGTCCTCGCCCTTCACCTCGCCGACGGGCGCCTTGCGCTCCTCGGCCGGGATCGGCTTACCCGGCTCGACCCCCGTCCCGCCCCCGCCGCAGGCCGCGACGGACAACAGCAGCGCGGACGCGGCGACGGCACGGGGGATCATCAAAACTCTCCAAGAAGTACTCCGCCTGATGTACTACGGCGGGTAGTACCCGACTGTACCGGCGCCTCAGGCGCCCGGGATGGTGGGGCCCTTGATCAGGTGCGCGGCGGGCTCGTGGTACTCCACCCGGGCCAGCTCGCCGTCCTCGTAGACGAGGCTGGTGACGCTAGCCAGGCCGCACTCACGGCGGCGCGGGTCGTGCCACAGCCGGACGCCCTCGGCCCGCCGCCGCGCCGTGTAGATCGGCAACTGATGGCTCACCAGAACGGCCTCGCCGCCCCGCGCGGCGGTGCGCGCCTCGGCCGTCACCGCGTCCATCCGGCGCGCGACGACCTCGAACGGCTCGCCCCACGACGGGCTGAACGGGTTCCGGAAACGCGGCCAGACACGCGGGTCGACCAGGCGCGACATCTTGAAGACCTCGCCCTCGAAGACGTTCGCGGCCTCGATGAGGCGCTCGTCGACGACCGGTTTGATCCCGGTGGCCTCGGCGAGCGGCGCCACCGTCTCCTGGGCGCGTTCCAAGGGCGAGGTGTACAGCGCGAGGACGTCACGGCCGCGGAACCATCCGGCGGCGGCCTTGGCCATCAGATGCCCGTCCTCGCTCAGGTGGAAGTCGGGCAGCCTGCCGTACAGCACACCGCGCGGGTTGTGAACCTCGCCGTGGCGCAGCAGGTGGACGATCGTGGTCTCAGTCATGGCGGCCCCAGGGTACCCGTGTCCGGCAGCGGTCAGACGGCGCGCGCGGCGGCGCGTGCGGCGTGCGGCAGCGCGTCGGCGATCCGGTCCAGCGCGGCGTCGTCGTGCGCGGCGCTGAGGAACCACGCCTCGTACGACGACGGCGGCAGGTAGACGCCACGCGCGAGCGCCTCGTGGAAGAACGCCGCGTAGGCCGCGGAGTTCTGCTTGCGCGCCGCCTCGAAGTCGAGGACGCGCGCGTCGGTGAAGAAGACGGAGAAGAGGTTCCCCGCGGTCTGGAGGCGGTGCGGGACGCCCTCGCGGCTCAGCGCGTCCGACGCCCACTCCGCGACGAGCCGGGCGGCCCGGTCGACCGTCGCGTACACCTCGTCGGTGCAGCCGCGCAGGGTGGCCAGGCCCGCCGCCGTCGCGAGCGGGTTCCCCGACAGGGTGCCCGCCTGGTAGACGGGCCCGGCGGGGGCCAGGTGGTCCATCACGTCGGCGCGGCCGCCGAACGCGGCGGCGGGCAGCCCGCCGCCCATCACCTTGCCGAAGGTGAACAGGTCGGCCTTGACGCCCTCACGCCCGAACCAGCCGGACTTCGTCACCCGGAAGCCGGTGAGCACCTCGTCGATGATCAGCAGCGCGCCGTGTTTGGCGCACAGGCGCCTCAGCAGCTCGTTGAAGCCGTCGATCGGCGGGACGACGCCCATGTTCGACGGGCACGCCTCGGTGATCACACAGGCGATCTCGTGGCCGAACTCGGCGAACACCTTCTCGACCGCGAGCGCGTCGTTGTAGGGCAACACGATCGTGTCGGCGGTGGCGGCGCCCGTCACACCAGGGGTGTCGGGCAGGCCCAGGGTGACGACGCCGGACCCGGCCGACGCCAGCAGCGCGTCCACGTGGCCGTGGTAGCACCCGGCGAACTTCACCACCTTGGACCGCTCGGTGAAGCCGCGCGCCAGCCGGATCGCCGACATGGTGGCCTCGGTGCCGGAGTTGACCAGCCGGACCTTCTCCACCGGCGTCCGCGCGACGATCTCCTCCGCGAGCGCGACCTCGCCCTCGGTGGGCGCGCCGTAGGACGTGCCGTTGGCTGCGGCCGCCGTGACGGCCTCCACCACGGCCGGGTGGGCGTGACCGAGGATCATCGGGCCCCACGAGCAGATCAGGTCCACGTAGGTCGCGCCGTCGGCGTCCGTCAGGTACGCGCCCTTGGCCGAGGCCATGAACCTGGGCGTCCCGCCGACGGCACGGAACGCCCTGACCGGGGAGTTCACGCCGCCGGGGACGACGGCTCCGGCCCGGTCGAACAGCGCTTGAGATCGCTCGGTGGAAGTCACGGCCTCAGTCTGCCAGCACGCCCGCCGTGGCCGTGCCCAGTGCCGCCAAAGCGTCCGCACAAGAAGATCACGGGCCGTGCCGGAGATCACAGAAGGTCACCGACGGATGCGCGCGGTGTGGCGTTCCGGACGCGCATATGCGCCGACCCCGACACAATCCGGTAACTCCCTTGACCACGTACCGCAACTGCCGATATCCACCCATGAGGGCAGAGGAACTGCGCGTGCGTTAAGGGGCGGACTGAAGTGACAGACGGCTGGGCGGTACCTGGATTCTCGCTCGTCCGCGAGCTGGGTGCCGACGCGTCCGGACGGCAGGTGCTGGCGACGGACGAGCTGACCGGGACCAAGGTCACCATCCGCTACCTGCCCCCCGGCCTCCCGCGCGACGAGGCGTTCACCCGCAGGATGGACACGCTCGCGCAGTTGGAGGACGACAACCTCGTCCAGGTGTACCAACTGGTCAACGAGGACGGACCGGGCGGCGGCGCTGCCGTCGTCTCGGAGTACTTCGACGGGGTGGCGCTGCGCCGCCTCCTCACCGACCCGCTCGACCCCGAGTCGGCCGTTGTTGTGCTGAGCGACATCCTGCTGGGCCTGGCCGCCGCGCACGCCAAGGGCGTCCACCACGGCGACGTCACGCCCGACCGGGTCCTCATCGCGCCGGACGGCCGCGCCAAGCTGGCCGACCTCGGCCTCGCCGTCGTGCAGGGCAGGGGGGCGCCTGCGGGCAACCCCGCCTACCAGGCGCCGGAGCGGTGGCACGGCTCCCCGCAGAGCGAGCGGGCCGACCTGTACGCGGCGACCGCCGTGTTCGTGGAGTGCCTGACCGGGCGGCGGCTGTTCCCGGCGACGTCCACGAGCGGGCTCGGCAAGGCGCACAACAACAGCCCGGTGCCCGTCAGCGACGTGCCAGGACCGCTGCGTCCGCTGGTGCTGCACGGCCTCGCCAAGTCGCCCGACGACAGGCCCGGCTCGGCCGCCGACTTCCTCGCCGAGCTGGACGACGCCGTCAGCCCCGTGTTCGGCCCCGACTGGGAGAAGCGCGGCCGGGCCCGCGTCCGCGAGCTCGCCAAGCGCGCCGCCGACGCCCCGCTCCCGCCGCCTCCGGCCCGCTCGTCGTTCCTGGCGCCCAAGAAGGACGCCGCAGGCGTCGCCCAGGGCCGTGGCCGCAAGGGGCCCCTGGTGCTCTTGGGCGGCGGCGTGGCGGCCGTCCTGGTGATCGGCGGCGTCGCCTACGCGACCAAGGGCGACGACACGGCTCCGGCCGTCTCGACGCCGTCACCGGTGGCCGTCACCACGCCGCCGCCGCTGTCGAGCACCACCCCGCCCGCCGTCGAGCCGCTCGACGGCCCCGGCCTCGCGGGCAAGATCACCACCGCCGTGGACGGCAAGGAGACCTTCGCGATCGCCTTCCGCCGCACCTCCGCCAAGGAGGTCACGTCCGCCTCCGGCTGGGTCAAGGGCAGCGACCTCAAGATCGCCGTAGCGGGCCCCAAACCCCTCACCAGGCGCCAGGTCATCGTGGTCTCGGGCACCGCCCACGTCCAGAACGGCACAAACTGGCAGAAGATCGCCCTAGGCAAGCCCAAGACCTACGGCGCCCTGGCCGCCCAGGCCCGCTGGGCCGGATCCCTCTCCGCCCTGACCGACCTCCTGGACGAAACCGAGACCCTCACCCGCAGGGGCGGCACCCGCTGGCTGGGCACCGTCCCCGACGCCTCCGCCCTGAGCGACATAGCCCCCGGCTACAAAAAGCCCAAGGTCACCTACGACCTCACCATCGCCACCGGCTGGCTCCCCCACCGCCTCCGCGCCACCATCACCGCCGAGAACAAGCCCAAAATCACCGTGGTCATCACCTACAGCAAATGGGGCACCAAAGTCTCCATCAAACCCCCCAAGCGCTGACCCCACCACGACCAGCCCACTCCCTCAACCGGTGACGATCATGCCGCCGAGCTCCACGACGTCGTAGTCCTCCAACGTCACGTGGAGCTGCGCCGCGCGCAGCCAGCGCGTGCGGAGGTCGGTGTGCGCGATGGTGGTGGCGCTGGGCACCAGCCCGGCCCGGGTGGGCCGGTAGAGCACGCCGGAGATCCCGGACACACCGGCGGATGCGCCGTCATCACAGGCGCGGGCCACGGGCCTTCCGCGCTCTCGTACTCCTCCCGCGAAAGCATCCACAACCCACTCTTCCCACAGGGCGTCCCGCACACCTGGCACAGCGACCCACGCATCGCCTCGCGCTGCCGCAGAACGTGCACGGACTTGAACTGCGGAACCCCCACCCCGGGACTGAACCCCACCCGAGTCCACAACACCCCCGCACGGTCACGGTCCTCCGCCCTCTCATCCGCATAGGCGATCCGCCCACCCCGCACCACCACCGCGACCTGCAAGGTGTCCTCCGACGACCACGCCGTGATGTACGGCACGACCCCCCACCGCGCCAGATTCACCGCAAAACAACCACGCCCAGACATATGCCTCCACCTTTCTCGTATCAGGAGATGAACTCCCACACGCCGTCACATGTGCGGACCGCAGGACTCCGAATCCGTTGTCCGTTCCGCGGTTCCAGCGTGACAAGCGGGGATACGCTTGGGGAGGTCAAAGACAAGCAAAGGCACGATGTGCGGCCCGGCGGAGACGAATTACAGAGGAGTACAGCGTGACTTCCAGCATTCGCATGACGGCCCGCGTCTTCCTTGGTAAGGAACTCCGCCTGGCCCGCGACGCACACGGAGTGACCAGGGCCGCACTAGCCAAGAAGCTGTTCTGTTCCGACTCACTCATCGCCGCCTGGGAGTCCGGCCGACAAGTCCCAAGGTCAGATCAACTCGCCGCACTCCTCACCGCACTGTCCACCGAATCACCGATCCTGCTACGACTACTGGAAGACCTAGTCGAGACAGAGGTCGCCCCGGAGTGGACCGGCCGCTGGCTCGCAGTCGAGAAGGACGCCGTCAGCCTCCTGTCCTACGAGCACTCCATCATTCCGGGCTTGCTCCAGACGGAACAGTACGCGCACATCCTCATCCGAAAGGGACAACCCTTCGGTGACATCGGCGGGAAGCTCCAAAGCCGGATGGACCGTCAGGGAATCTTCGCCAAGGACGAGCCACCCACCTGCGTGTTCATCATGGACGAACGCGTACTACACAACCAGGTCGGCGACGCGAACCTCATGCACGACCAACTCACAAAGGTCATCGAGGTGGCAAAGTCACCCAACGTATTCGTGCACGTCATCCCAGAGAACGCGGGGTATCATGTCGCCCATAACGGCGCTTTCATGATCGCCAGGTTCGAGGGCCAGGACGTCGTCTACCAGGACGGAGTCTGGCGCGGCCAAGTGTTCGGCGACCAGCGCGACGTACAAGAGTTCCCACGCATCTGGGCAAACGCCCAAAGCATGGCACTGCCCAAGAACACATCCCTTCAAATAATAGAGAAGGCAGCCCAACAGTGGATCAGTTGAACTGGCGCAAGAGCACAAGGTCCGGCTCCAACGCCGAAAACTGCGTGGAAGTCGCCAAGGCCAGCACCGAAATCGCCATCCGAGACTCCAAAAACCCCCACGGCCCCCGCCACTCCTTCAACCACTCAACCTTCCAGTCCCTCACCAAGGCCATAAAGTCCGGCCAGTACGACCTGTAACAACCACCTACGGCCGGAAGCCCACGCCGCGGCAGCCAACCGGCTGCCGCAGAGCAGAAGAAGGGTGTCGAGGGACGGCCGGGGCGGGGGTCAGGTGCAGTTGACGATGAGGCCGGTCAGAACGGTGCAGGTGTAGGTGATGGTGTTGTTGCTCGGGTTGGATTCGCCGGTGGTGTCGAAGGCCAGGGTGACGGTGTAGGTCCCCAGCGCCAGGAGGTTGACAGCCCGGGAGATGCCGGGCTGGGCCACGCCGCCGGCCGGGATGTCGCTCAGGGCGCAGACCTCGTTGTTGGCGCCGCCGGTGCAGCCGACACCGATGGCGGAGGTGAGGAGCCCCGACGGGCTGACGGTCTTGGTGAGGGTGACGTTGGTGGCCGCGCCGTTGCCGTCGTTGAACAGCCGCGCCCCGAAGGTGATCGTCTGGGTGAGCGGGACGTAGCCCGCGAAGCCCTTGACGGCGCGCAGGTCGGGAGCGGCGGCGGTGACGGTGATGACGGGCCCGTTGACGGCTCCGGTGGTGGAGCCGCCGGAGGTGTAGAACTGGGCTCGGCTGGTGAACGTCCCGGCGGCCGTGCCGGAGTCGACGGCGACGGTCAGGGTGTAGCTGAACGCCTGCCCGTTGGTCAGGTTCGGCAGCATCAGCCGGTCGACCGATCCGACCTCGGTGGCGGAGAGGACGCCGCCGCCGTAGGAGGAGATGGACGTGAACGACGGCAGCGTCCCGGTGGTCCCGCCGGTCCCGCCGGTGGCCGACACGTCGATACGGGCGCCGGAGTAGTTGCCGTTGGACGTCCCGCTGACCGTGATCGTGGTCGTCGTCCCCGCAGGGACGGTGGTCGGGCTGGCGGTCACCGTCAAAGTCGGGTGTGCGGAGGCCGGGGAGGCGACTCCCACGACCAGACCACCCGTGACGACCAGAGCACCCAGCAGGGCACACAAACGCATCGGTTCTCCCACCTTCAGACGCGAGCGAACCCGAACATCGGATTCGAGGCATTGAAAACGACACCCCCCACCCCCCGCAAGAGAATCCCAGACCACAACCCCCCGACCCGAAGCCCCGAAACCACCCCACCACCCTGAGGCATCACCGCAGGTCACCAACCCCCACCAACCAGAAACACAATCCATCCTGGTAGCAACAAGCGCCACCACCCACCACACCCAACACTCCGAAGCCTCCCCAACACGAACAGTGCACGATTTCGCCCCGCGCGGCCCTGCTGCGCACCGGCCACTAGCTTCCCCGCGCAACCCCGTCGATGGCGCATGCCCTTAGACCGCCGCCCCCGGCGTCTCCCTGACTCACGGGATCACGGTCGACCGCGACAAGGGCGGCATGCTCGTGCGGCTCACCGAACGGGTGCGGGTTTTGGGGTGCTGAGGTTCTCCTACCGGGGGCACGGCGAAAGCGGCGGAACCCAGGAGGGCGTGACCATCGCAGGCGAGATGCTCGACCTCCAGGCCGCGGTCGCCGTCGCGCGGACGGAGTTCGCGGGGCCTCTGTCTCTGGTCGCCGCGAGCTTCGGCGCCGTCATAATCCCGTCGTCCCGCCAGCGTTCCTCTTCCTGAGGTGACGGGGAGATGGAAGTCTTGCCGTGTATCCGGTCAACGCTCTGGAGGGGCTTGTGGGCGGTTTCCAGGCGAGGTCGTTGGGGTTCGCCTCGGTTGACGGCGTCTTGATCGACGCGGTCGTCAACCTTCCGGATGGAGGGATTCGTGGGGGCGTCGTCCTGGCTCACGGGATCACGGTCGACCGGGACGAGGGCGGGATGTTCGTGCGGCTCGCCGAGCGGTTGGCGGGTGCGGGTTTTGGGGTGCTGAGGTTCTCCTACCGGGGGCACGGCGAAAGCGGCGGAACCCAGGAGGGCGTGACCATCGCAGGCGAGATGCTCGACCTCCAGACTGCGGTCGCCGTCGCGCGGACGGAGTTCGCGGGGCCGTTGTCCCTGGTCGCCGCGAGCTTCGGCGCCGTCTCCAGTTGTGTTTCGCTGCCCTACCTGGAGGGCCGGCTTTCGCGCTTGGTCCTGTGGAATCCGGTACTCGATCTCGTCCGGACCTTCGTCGAACCGGAGCTCCCCTGGGGAGTGGAGAATTTCGGACCGGAGGCGCAGGCGGCGCTGAACGATCGCGGCCACCTACTCGTGGACGACGAGTTCAAACTCGGCAGAGTCCTCTTCGAGGAGTTCACCCGGTACCGTCCGGCCGAGGCGTTCGCCGCCAGTGGCGTGCCCGCCTTGGTGGTGCACGGGGACCGCGATTCGTATGTGTCGTACGAGATCGCCGCACGCGCCGCCAAGGAACGTCCCGCGACAGCCCTCCACACGATCGAGGGGTCCGATCACGGCTTCGACTCACGGGAACGGGAGGACGACGCGATCACGGTGACGGTCGACTGGCTGTCGGGCGCATAACCGTGGAGATGCCATTCGGCCCGCTCCAAGTCGGTGAGGACACCTTCCCGGGAGCCGACAACGTCGTGATCGAGGATCAGGTGCTCAACCGGTGATGATCATGTTGCCGAGGCCGATGACGTCGTAGTCCTCCAGTTGGACGTGGAGTTGGGTCGCGCGTAGCCAGCGGGTGCGGGGGTCGTTGTGGGCGATGGTGGCGTCGCTGGGTGCCAGACCGGCCCGGGTGGGCCGGTAGAGCATGCCCGAGAACCCGGCCGGGGCGACGCGCCGGGGACGCAGCACCACGTACCCCCGACGCAGGTGCGGGCACAGCCGCGCCGACCGCTCCACACACCCCGGACACACCGGAGGATGCGCCGTCATGACGGGCGCGGGCCACGGCCCGTCCGCGCTCTCGTACTCCTCCCGCGAGAGCATCCACAACCCGCTCTTTCCGCAGGGCGTGCCGCACACCTGGCACAGCAGGCGGCGCATCGCCTCCCGCTGCCGGAAGAAATGGACGGACTTGAACTCCGGAACCCCGACACCGGGGCTGAACCCGATCCGCGTCCACAACACCCCCGAACCGTCACGGTCCTCCGCCCTCTCGTCGGCATACGCGATCCGCCCACCACGAACCACCACCACGACCGGCGACGTCTCCTCCGACGACCACGCCGTGATGTACGGCACAACACCCCAACGCGCCAGATTCACCGCAAAACAGTCACGCCCAGACATACGTGCACACCTTTCTGGCACCAAGAACAGCACCGATTCTGTACTGTACGACTTTCGTACTGTACGAAGTTCATACAGTACGAAGTATCTAGCGATCGGGGACGGAAGGGCAAGGGCTCAGGGAGGACCAATCACCACCGAGCGACGAGAACTCGCCGCTGTACCGAGTGCTGGAATGTACGGACTGCTCGGATGTACGAGTGCGCCGTACAGGTAAACTTCCGCCTGCGGCTCTCCCACGCCCCCTCCGCCGCTCAGGAGGCCCGAATGATCAGTCCCTACGTGCGTCGGCACCGCCTGGCCGCCGAACTCCGCGAGCTGCGCGCGTCCAGCGGCATCAGCACGGTCGACTTGGCCAAGGCGATCGGGGTCCACCGTCCGGTGCTGTCGAATCTTGAGAACGGCAAGGGCACGCCGAACCTCAATGTCGTCTTCAAGATCCTTGAACACCTCGACGTGAAGAACCCCAAGTGGGACGAGGTCATCAAGATCGCTCGTGAGGCGTCGGAGCGGGGGTGGTGGGTTCCACTGACGAAGAAGATGGGACCCCGCCAGGCCCTCTATGCCGACCTCGAAGGGGGAGCCACCCAGATCCGGGACGTCCAGCAAGCGCTCATCCCGGGCCTCCTCCAGACCCCGGAGTACACACGAGCACGGCTGGCGGAATCCGAGCAGTGGTTCCCCCGAACCCCCGGAACCACCGTCGAAGGAATCCTCGAAGGCCGCGCGGGGCGGCGACGGAACCTGCATCGTCCCGATGGGCCGCGCTTCGAGACGATCCTGGACGAGATCGCGATCACCCGTCCAACCGCGGCCCCGCACATACTCAGAGAGCAGTACCGCCACATCGTGGACGTGGTCGAGCGGGAAGCACCCAGGATCAGCGTGCTGATCCTGCCCCTGACCGCGAAGATCAGCTCCTATGCCGTACCACTCACCAGGTTCTCCATCTACGACTACGTGAACGATCCCCCGGTCGTGTCGATCGAGGGTGCTAGTAACGACACGGTTCTCCACGGCCCGGAGGCCGTGCAAAGCCACGTGAACCTGTACGACATGCTTCGCGAAGCGAGTCTCTCGCCCGAAGCCAGCATCGAAGCCCTCTTCCGGGCAGCCGAGCGGCTGCCGCACATATAGAAGGAAGGTCATGACGACCGAGCAGTTCAGCGGTTGGCGCAAGTCCCGGCGCAGCGAAGGCGACGCCCAATGCGTCGAGATCGGTCGGGGCGACGGCGGCAGCATCGGGGTCCGTGACTCCAAGAACATCGACGGGCCGCATGTGGCGTTCACCCGACAGGCGTGGTCCCTCTTCCTCTCAGGGACACGCCACCGATAGCCGATGTGCCGTCGCCGCCGGAAAGGCGGGCTCTCGGCCGGGGAACACAGCATGACGACGCCCCTGATCGCTTTCGGCGGCCACTGATGATCCGAAAGTAAGGAGCGCCGGTCGGCGCGGGCTAGGGGTTTGCAGCGGATTGCAGCCGCCGACGCGCCTCAGCTATCAACGCCCGCGCCTCGGGTCCGTAAACCGCCTGCCGTCGAAGCATCTCGAACGCGCGGAGGAAGAGCCCGATCTCTTCAGGGTCGCTCGTCCGCTGTTCTCCGGCCCAGCCAGAGCAGCGGACGAGACGCTCGTCAAAAACGTAGAAACCGGCTCCGGGGTAGAGGTACCTGTCCTGGTCCGGAGGGATGATCCCCAACGAGACGTGCGGAAGGGTCGCCACACGGGCGAGGAAGTCGAGTTGGTCGAGCATCACGTTCGCGCCGCCGAAGCGCATCCGCAGCGCGGCGGCCTCCAGCACGAAAGAGTATCGGTTCGCCCCGGTCGGCTCAGTGACGAGCCGCTGCCTGGCCATTCGGGCGTCGGCCGCGTCCTTCGGGTCGTTCTCGGGCATGTCGTAAAGGCGGGCGGCAGCGCGGAACAGGGCTTCGACATAGCCGTGCGTCTGGAGAATCCCCGGGACGAAGCCCGGCTCGTACGCCCGGAGAACACCGGTCGTCTCATACAGACGCGCGGCGCGTGACTGAATATGCCGCTGACCGGCACGCAGTTCCCGACGCCAAGCGATCCACATCTGGTCGACCTCGCGGTGCGCCGCGATCAGCTCGGGAATCCGCCGGGCGGCACCACACGCCGTCGCCCAAGCCCTGACGTCCTCTTCGGACGGATTCGTCTTCCCGTGCTCGATCCGCGACACCTTCGTGTTGTGCATTCCCGCCGCCCTGGCGAGTTCCACGCCGGAAAGCCCGGCGTCCAGGCGCAGATGCTTGAGCCGGGTCCCAAAGGCTTTCCGCGCCGCCGCAGCCGCTTCGCCGGACACCTCAGGACGGCCGGTAGTCCCCGTGCGGAATGGCCACCGACCGCACCGAGGCGAACGCCGCACGGCACAGCTCGATCACCACGGGATCTGTGGACTTCTGCCGATCCACGACCGCACCGTCACCGGAGAACACAGTGAACACCGCGACGGCTTCATCGAACAGCCAGAAGTCGTTCCCGGGCAGCGCCACTCCGGACAACAGCCGCCGCGGCGCGTACCCAACCTCTTCCCCCGCCTCGACAGCCGGACCGAGGACATGATGAGCGAACCGCCGGTAGTCGCTGACCGGCTCCGACACCACGATGGCCCGCCGATAACTCCGGCCCGCCGCGCGAGCCCGGCGCATACGCTCGCACCACTCGCCCATCCACCCCAGATCGTCCGGCTCCCCCGCCAGCCACGCCGCGAACCGGCTCTTCTCCAGATCGCTGCTCGCATAGAAATCACGCAGCTCAAGATGGTCGGCTGTCTTCCTGAACGTGGCGAAGAGCTCCCCCCGCTCCTCAGCCGAGATCGACTCCATAGCGCTCCCTGGCATACATCCGCACGAACAGCTCAGCCAGCCGCTCGGGAATCTCCAACGCGACCTCGTCCGCCTTCAGCGCGAGCAACTGCCCGACCACCTCCGGCTCCGCCCGCTGCTCCCCCTGGACGACCCAGCTCTCCCGATCCGTCCGATAGAACGACGGACAATCCTCACCCGGAACCGAATCCGGATCCTTGCAGAAGAAGATAAGCCGCGGCAGCCCACCCGAGTCGTTGCTTTGCATGGAATTGCTCCTCCCCTCTCACAGGCACCCTCGACACCCACTCTCTCCTACAGCACCTGAGGCGGCGAGGTCTCCGTTGGGTCCGGAGCTGGGGGCGGGGAGTGGCCTGGGGTTAGTCGGCGAGGAATTCTAGGAGGCGGAGGGGGTCGGGGAGGGGGGTGGTGGGGGTGGGGGGGCGGAGCCAGGTGACTTCTCGGCCGGTGGGGAGGGTGGAAGGGGGGGCTACCACGTAGCTGTCTCGGCAGTGCCAGCGCATGCCCGGGTTGTCGGCGATGGTTTCGGGGGTGGAATCCAGGTGGCAGGACCACCATTCGTCTTCGTCGGCCGGGTTGCCTCGGGTGGCTACGAAGAAGAGGAGGCGGTCTTCGCCGATCTTTGCGACTGGGCCGGTGGGGATGTTGGCGGCGGTCATGGCGGCTAGGGCGGCTTGGCCTCGGGTGGCGGGGACGTCGATGACGTCGAAGACTCGGCCCGTTGGGAGGATCACGTTGGCCGTTGGTCTGTGGGACCACCAGCGGGTCAGGGTCTCCGGGTCGGTGGTGGCCTGGATGCCCCAGGCGGCGGAGACGGGGTGGGCGGCCGGGTCGGGACAGCCGATCCGGTCGCAGGAACAGGCGCGGTCGGCGCCCGCCGAGGCGCCCGCGACGACCGTCCAGCCGTGCCGCGCGTACGACCGCGCCGCGTCGGCCAGCCGGTTCTTCGTGCGTGAATAGCGTGCCACCGCCAACATGTACCGCCCCCCGAGAGAGAACCGCCCTTTCCCAGATGATGGCGAAAGCCGGTGGAGACCCGCGCGGCGACCCCCGGGATACGGTTCCAAATGACTAGAGACTGACCACCCGGCGCGGCCGGGCGGCGAAGACCCGTCAACGCAGCCGGCGCGCCACCTCCGTCGCCCAGTACGTCAGGGTCAGGTCGGCGCCGGCGCGGCGGATCGAGACGAGCGACTCCATGATCGCCCTGTCCCTGTCGATCCAGCCGTTCGCGGCGGCCGCCTCGATCATCGCGTACTCGCCGCTCACCTGGTAGGCGGCGACGGGCACCTCCACCGCGTCCTTCACCTGACGGACGACGTCCAGGTAGAGGCTCGCGGGCTTCACCATGACGATGTCGGCGCCTTCGGCGAGGTCCAGCGCCGTCTCCCGCAGCGACTCGCGGGCGTTGGCCGGGTCCTGCTGGTAGGCGGCCCGGTCGCCGAACTGCGGCGCGCACTCGGCGGCGTCGCGGAACGGCCCGTACAGGGCGGAGGCGTACTTCGCGGAGTAGGCCATGATCGGGATGTTGTGGTACCCGGCGCCGTCCAGCGCGTCCCGGATCGCGGCAACCTGGCCGTCCATCATGCCGCTCGGCGCGACGACCTGCGCGCCCGCCGCGGCCTGCGCGACGGCGATCGACGCGTACCGCTCCAGCGTCGGGTCGTTGTCGACCTCGCCGGACGGGGTGAGCAGCCCGCAGTGCCCATGCGAGGTGTACTCGTCGAGACACAGGTCGGTCATCAGGACGACGGAGTCACCGAGGTCGGCGGACAGGTCGCGCAGCGCCACCTGCATGACGCCGTTCGGGTCGTCGGCGGCCGAGCCGCGCTCGTCCTTGTGCGCCGGGATCCCGAACAGGATGACGCCCCCGACGCCCGCCTCGACGGCCTCGTGCGCCGCCTTGCGGAGGCTCTCGCGGGTGTGCTGGTGGACGCCGGGCATGGACGAGATCTCGACGGGGTCGGAGATCCCTTCCTTGATGAACATCGGGAGGATAAAAGCGGCAGGATCGAGCCGGGTCTCGGCCACCAGCCGACGCAGGGCCGGGGTCCGGCGGAGCCGGCGGGGACGTTCGATCATCACGTGAACCTCTTCTTCCGGGCGCCGCGCCGCATCTGGCTCGGCCTGCGCAGCGGCTCGCCCGCCTCGACCTGGCCGGCCCTGCGCTTCGAACCGTACTCCGCGAGCGCCTCGGCCAGCGCCGACACCGAGGGCTTCTCCGCCATAACGTCGACGCGCAGGCCGTATTCCTCGGCGGTCTTGGCCGTTTGCGGCCCGATCACCGCGATCACCGTCACGTTGTGCGGTTTGCCCGCGATGCCGATCAGGTTCTTCACGGTGGACGACGAGGTGAACAGGACGGCGTCGAACCCGCCGCCCTTGATCGCCTCGCGGATCGGCTGGGGCGGCGGCGCGGCCCTGACGGTCCGGTAGGCGGTGACGTCGTCGCACTCCCACCCCAGGTCCGTCAGCCCGGAGATGAGGCGGTCTGTGGCGATGTCAGCGCGCGGCAGGAGCACCCGGTTGATCGGGTCGAGGTCCTCGTCGTAGGGCGGCCAGACCTCGAGGAGGCCGTCGCTGGACTGCTCGCCGGACGGCACGAGGTCGGGCACCACGCCGAACTCGACGAGCGCGGCGGACGTCTGCTCGCCCACGGCGGCCACCTTCAGCCCCGCGTAGGCGCGCGCGTCCAGCCCGTACTCGACGAACTTCTCACGCACCGCCTTCACCGCGTTCACGGACGTGAAGACGACCCACTCGTAGCGGCCCGTCACCAGGCCCTTGATAGCGCGGTCCATCTGCTGCGGGGTGCGGGGCGGCTCGACCGAGATCGTCGGCACCTCGTCGGGCACCGCGCCGTAGGAGCGCAGCTGTTCCGACAGGTCGGCGGCCTGCTCCTTGGTGCGCGGCACCAGCACCCGCCAGCCGAACAGCGGCTTGGTCTCGAACCACGACAGCCTGTCCCGCCAGCGCACGACGTCCCCGACGACGATCATCGCGGGGGTGTCCATGCCCTTGGTCTCGGCGTACAGCCGGTTCAGGGTGGTGACGACCGTCTCCTGCTCGGTCGTGCTGCCCATCGCGGTGTAGGCGACCGGCGTCGAGTCGGCGCGGCCCGCCGCCATGATGCCCTTGGCCGTCTCGCTGATGATGCCCTCGGCGCCCAGCACCACGAGCGTCGCGTCGCCGCCCGCCACGGTGTCCCAGTCGACGCCGCCGCCGGCGGCGTCGATGATCCTGACCTCGCGGGTGGCGTCGTCGCGCAGCGGGATGCCCGCGTACTGCGGCACCGCCGTCACCGCCGACACGCCCGGCACGACCTCGAACGGGACGCCCTCGGCGGCGCACACCTCGGCCTCGCGGGCGGTCGCCCCGCCGAGCCCGGAGTCGCCCGCGACGAGCCGTGCGACGCTGCCGGTGCGGGCCGCCGCGAGCACGAGCTTGGCGGCGTCCCTGTCGTCGGCGTCGACGATCTCCGCCCCCGGCGCGCACAGCGCGAGCACCTGTTTGGGGCAGGTCGAACGGTTCACCACGACCGTGTCGGCCCGCCCGAGCACCTCGGCCGCGCGCAGGGTGAGCAGGCCCGGATCGCCCGGCCCCAGGCCCACGAATGTGACGGTCATGGCACCTCCATCAGCTTGTCGGCCCCCTCGGCGAAGAGCCGGGCCGCGAGATCGCGTCCCAGCTCCTCGGCCCGTTCTGGGTGGCCGCTCGCGGTGAGCCTGATCTGGCGCGTGCCGTCGACCGAGACGACCGCCGCCGTCAGGCTCAGTTCTTGCCCGTCCTCCAGCCGCGCGTACGCACCGACCGGCGCGGAGCAGCCCGCCTCCAGCACCGCGAGCACGGTGCGTTCGGCGGTGACGGCCGCGCGGGTCGCCGGGTCGTCGAGCACCCGGAGGATGTTGAGGAGCCGGGCGTCGTCCGCCCTGCACTCCAGGGCCAGCGCGCCCTGCCCCGGGGCGGGCAGCATCGCGTCCGGCCCGAAGACCTCGCCGATCTCGGCTGTCCTGCCGATCCGGACGAGCCCGGCGTGCGCCAGCACCACCGCGTCCAGCTCACCGGAGGCGATCTTGCCCAACCGCGTGTCGGCGTTGCCGCGGATCGCGACGACGTCGAGATCGGGCCGCAGCGCGCGCAACTGTGCGACGCGGCGGGGCGATCCGGTGCCGACCCTGGCCCCCGTGGGGAGTTCTCCCAGCTTACCCGGCGCGCACAGCGCGTCACGCGGGTCGTTCCGGGGCGGGATGGCGACGAGCGCGATGCCCTCGGCGGGCGCGGTGGGCAGGTCCTTCAGCGAGTGCACGGCGAAGTCCACCTCACCGGAGAGGATCTTCTCGCGCAGCCCGTTGACGAACACGCCGGTGCCGCCCATCTGTGCCAGCAGTGCCTTGGAGACATCACCCTCGGTCGTTACCCCGACCAGCTCCACGGCATGCCCGGTGGCCTCGGTGAGCGCGTCGGCGACGAGGCCGGACTGGGTCATGGCCATGAGGCTCTTGCGGGTGCCGAGCCGAAGCGGGGACTGGGTCACGACGGGCTCCGTTCCTGGCGCGTGAGGTCAGCGCGCGTCACGGCCTCGGGAGCCGCGGGGTCGAGGTCGAAGAGCTCGCGCAGCGCGTCGGCGTAGGAGTCGCCGCCGGGCGCGGCGGCCAGTTCCTTCACCCTGACGGTCGGCGCGTGCATGAGCTTGTCCGCCACCCGGCGGACGGTCATGGCCAGCTCGTGTTCGGTCTTGGGGTCGAGGTCGGGGAGCTTGGCGCGCAGCCGCGCGAGCTCCAGTTCCACCACCTCGGCGGCCTTGGCGCGCAGCGCGACGACGGTCGGGGCGACGGCGGCGGCGCGTTCGGCCGACAGGAAGGCGGCGACCTCGTCGGCGACGATGCGGCGCACCGCCTCCACGGCTTCGGGGCCGATCGCGCGGGCGGCCTCCTCGGCGGTGCGGAGTTCTTCGAGCCCGGCGAGGCCGACGCCGTCGATGGCGCGGACGGCCGGGTCCACGTCGTGCGGCAGGGCCAGATCCAGGATGAACCTGCGGCCCGGCTCAAGCTGGCCGGGCCCGATGATCCGCCCCGCCCCGGTACAGGAGACGATCAGGTCGGCGCGGTTCAGCTCGGCGTCCATCCGCTCCAGCGGCAGCGGCCGGGCGGGCACACCCTCGGCGGCGGCGGACTCGGCGAGGCGGACCGCGCGCGAGTACGTCCGGTTGGCGACGGTGATCTCGCCGACGCCGCTGCGCGCGAGGGTGGCCACCGCGAGGCCGCTCATCGCGCCCGCGCCGATGACGAGGGCGCGGCGGCCCTCCAGCTCGCCCAGGTGCGCGGAGGCGAGTTGCAGCCCGACGCTGACGAGCGAGGCGCCCGCCTTGTCGATGCCGGTGTCGGAGTGCGCGCGCTTGCCGACCCGCAGCGCCCGCTGGACGACCTCGTGCAGGCCGCGCCCGATGGTGCCCTCGTCCTGGCCGAGCCGGAACGCCGACCGGATCTGGCCGAGGATCTGCCCCTCGCCGACGACCATCGACTCCAGCCCGCAGGCGACGGCGAACGCGTGCTGGACGGCCCTGTCCTCGTAGTGCACGTACAGGTGCCGGGTCAGTTCCTCCAGCGCGACGCCGGACCGCCGGGCCAGCGCCTCGGAGATCACCTGGACGCCGCCGTGGAACTTGTCGACGGCCGCGTACACCTCGACCCGGTTGCAGGTGGAGACGATCATCGTCTCGCGCACCGAGTCGTGGATCTCGTGCAGCAGTTTGACCAGGTCGTCGCCGGTGACGGAGGCGCGTTCGAGGAGGGTGACGGGGGCCGACCGGTGGCTGAGGCCGACGACGAGCAGGCTCATGGGTGTACCTCTACGTACTCCTCGTGCGGTCCGCCGGCCTTGCGCTGCTCGTGGAACGCCAGGATCTGGAGTTCGATCGACAGGTCGACCTTGCGGACGTCCACGCCCTCGGGGACGCTGAGGACGACGGGGGCGAAGTTGAGCACGCTGGTGACCCCGGCCGCGACCACCCGGTCGCAGACCGACTGTGCCGCCGACGCCGGTGTGGCGATGACGGCGATGGACACGCCCTGGTCCTTGATGATGGTCTCCAGCTCGTCTATGTGCTCGACGGTGAGCCCGGCGATGCGCTGGCCGACGGTCGCCGCGTCGGCGTCCAGCAGCCCGGCCACCCGGAATCCCCTGGAAGCGAACCCGCCATAACCGGCGAGAGCGCGGCCCAGGTTACCCACTCCGATGATGGCCACGACCCAGTCCTGGGTCAGGCCCAGCTCACGCGAGATCTGGTACACGAGGTACTCAACCTCGTATCCGACCCCGCGGGTGCCGTACGAGCCGAGGTGGGAGAGGTCTTTACGGAGCTTGGCGGAGTTCACGCCCGCGGCTCCGGCGAGCTCCTCGGACGAGACGGTCATCACGCCCCGCTCCTGGAGTCCGTGCAGGGCTCTCAGGTAGACCGGCAGTCTCGCGACGGTGGCCTCGGGAATGCCTTTGGCCGCGCCTCGCAGATCTCTGCTGGCCGCGCTGTCCTGCGGCTGCCGGGGGCTCATCTCGGGTGGGTCGGCCTCTCCTGCGCGCGCCTCTCCCACCCCGGGAGAGGCGTATTTCGACCAGGTTAACCCTGTCGTGAACGAATGCACAAAGTGCCGAATCCGGTTCTAGACGCTTGTTCCAGGTGGGAGGGCGCACAGGAGCCGACGAATGTGACCGACGCGACATTCGCGCCGCGCCGCGACGGGGTGTTCACCTTGAGGCTAGCGCCCGCCTCAGACGATCTTCATCGACCCGCCAGAAGTCGACCTGGCGGCCGTCCACGAAGGTCACGGGGATGTGGTCGTGGTACTCGCGCAGCAACGCCTCGTCCCGGGTGATGTCCTTCTCCTCCCAGGGCTCACCGCAGTCGGCCGCCACCCTGACGATCACCGTGCGGGCGTCGTCGCACAGATGGCAGCCGGGCCGGGAGAGCAGCGTGATCATCGGAGCACCGGCAGGCTGCCGCCGGTCAGCTTGAGGTCGATCACGTTGGTGGCGAGCACGTGGGTGCGGCTCTCGCCGTGGAACCGGTGCACGTAGGGACGGCCCTGATGCGCGTTGTAGGCGGCGCGGTCGCGGAACAGCTGGTAGGAGATGCGCTGCGTCGGCGCACCCTCGACCTCGTGGCAGGTGAAGATCAGGATGCCCTCCTCGGCGCGCACCGCCTCGCCGATGAGCTGGTTGACCTGCCTGTCGAACGCCTGCTCACGGCCGTCCAGGAGGGTGTAGACGACGATCTGGCCGTACGGGCCCGCGGGCGGCTGCTGCGGCGGCGGGGGCGGCGAGGCGAACCAGTCGTCCGGCGCGAGCGGGCCGGTGGACTGCATCGGCGGCATCGCCTGGGTCGGCGGGCCCGCCGGGGGCTGCGGCGGCAGCGGCCGCTGCCCGGTGTGCCGGCCCGGCGGCGGGGGCGGCTGCGGCGGCTCCGGCCTGCGCATGCCCTGCGTGTTCTGGCGCGGCGGCTGGTGCGGCCGGTGGGGGTGCTCGTAAGGCGGCTCGTAGGCCATCTCGTCCTCGGCTTCCTGCTCTGCTTCGCCGGATTCGTCGTCTTCGTCGTCTTCGTCGGGCTCGGCCGTTGTGGTGTTGGACGCCGCGAAGAAGATCAGCCCCGCGGCGGCGGCCAGCCCGACGATCTTCAGCAGACCGGGCATCCAGCCGACCGCGATCACGTTGATCATCCCGGCGACCGCGGCGAGGCCGGCCGGGAGCATGAGCGCGTAGGCGCTCTTGTCGCGCTTCTGGGTGCGCACCACGGCGGTGGTCAGGCCGCCCAGGAGCGTCAGGACGGACAGGCCCGTCGCGCCGGTGAGCAGCGCCGTCGGGAGCACCCCGTAGGCGTCGCCCGGGTTGGGCACGCCCAGGTCCTGCTTGGCCGTGGACAGCGGGTCGAGGATCAGCACGACGAGCGCGACGAGCCCGTAGGAGATCCCGACGAGCCGCGCGGCGAACCTGACCTGAACCGGCCGGGCGACCAGTTCGATCAGCCCGACCGCCGCGCACAGCGGCGCCAGCAGCCCGCCCGTGAGAGCCATCACACGGAACGCGAAGGGGGTGAAGCCCGCGAACGACCCCAGGGCCATCGCGGCGAGCGACAGACCCATGAGCACCAGCCCCGCCGACCACACGGCGAGGTGCGCTCTGCGCTCCTTGAGGGCGCTCTGGACCAGCAACCCGGCGCCCACGAGGGCTGCCGAGGTCGCCACCAGAGCCAGCATTCCTTCGACCATCGCGCCCCCATGGTGCCCGATGAACCACGGTGAGGCGTACCGGGAGGGCAACTTCTCACCGTTTTTCCATGGAGGACGCCATTGCCCGGCTACTCAACGGTATCTAGGGTGGCAGGCGTGCCGAAGGTCACGCGCGCGGAGCCACTCGACCCGGAAGTCCTGGTCGAGCGCGCGCGCAGGGGCTGCCGCGACGCGTTCGGCGCCCTCTACGGCCAGTACGCCGACCTGATCTACCGGTACGTCCACGCCCGCGTCGGCGCCCAGCCGCTCGCCGAGGACCTCACCAGCGAGACGTTCGCGCGCGCGCTCCGCCGCATCGGCGACTTCACCTGGCAGGGCCGCGACTTCGGCGCCTGGCTCGTGACGATCGCCCGCAACCTCGTCGCCGACCACTACAAGTCCGCGCGGCACCGGCTCGAACTCACCACCGACGAACCGCCCGAGACGCCCCTGGAGGGCCCCGAGCGGGCCGTCGTGGACGCCATCGCCTACCAGGTCCTGTTCCAGGCCGTCCGGCGGCTGGGGGCCGAGCAGCGGGCCTGTGTGGCGCTGCGGTTCCTGCACGGCATGACCGTCGCCGAGACGGCCCAGGCGATGGGCAAGAACACCGGGGCCGTCAAGGCGCTCCAGCACCGCGCGGTGCGCACCCTCGCCCGCACCCTGCCCGCCGACCCGAGGGCCCTGTGACCGGCGGCGGGTGTTCTGTGACGACGATCCCGATTCGGCGCCGACGGCTCGGAAACCGGCCGTGCCGTGGCTAGGCTCTCAAGGAGACGACGGGGAGCGGAGACGATCACGAGCATGCGGCGCTTCTGGCACAGACACGAGCAGGACCCGGTGGACGCGGGCAAGGTCGCCGCCGAGGCGGTCCAGACCCTGCCGACCCTGGCGGACCCGGCGGCCGCCGCCTTCTTCGACGTCGACAACACGATGATGCGCGGCGCGTCGATCTACCACTTCGCGCGCGGCCTGGCCAAGCGCAAGCTGTTCACCACCCGCGACCTCGCCCTGTTCGCGTGGGGCCAGGCGGTGTTCCGCGTGCGCGGCACCGAGAACGCCGACCACATCGGCACCGCCCGCGAGACGGCGCTCGGCTTCGTCGCGGGCAAGTCCGTCGACGAGCTCGTCGCCCTGTGCGAGGAGATCTACGACGACGTCATGGAGGACCGGATCTGGCAGGGCACCCGCAGCCTCGCCCTGTCCCACCTCGACGCCGGACAGCAGGTCTGGCTCGTCACCGCGACGCCGGTGGAGATCGCCCGGGTGATGGCCCGGCGGCTCGGCCTGACCGGGGCGCTCGGCACCGTCGCGGAGACCGTGGACGGCGTCTACACCGGCCGTCTCGTCGGCAACCTCCTGCACGGCCCGGCCAAGGCCGAAGCCGTGCGCGCGCTCGCCGACAAGGAGGGCCTCGACCTCACACGCTGCTCCGCCTACAGCGACTCGGCCAACGACCTGCCCATGCTCACCACCGTGGGCGACCCGCACGCGGTCAACCCGGACGGCGAGCTGCGCGACCGTGCCAAGGCCGACGACTGGCCGATCCACGACTTCCGCACCGGCCGCAAGGTAGCGCTCGTCACGCTGCCCGCCGCCGCCGGCGCGGGCGCGCTGGCCGGGGGCGTCGCCGCGGGCATCGCGCTGCGCCGCCACTACCGCGCGCCCGTCCGCTTCTGAGCCGGTGGCTAGAAGGCCGGGCCGCGCCGCAACAGCAGGTCGTAGACCATCTGCTGGACGGTCTCACGCACCCTGTCGGTGAGCTCGTAGACCGCCATGGGGTCGTCGGCCTGCTCGGGGTCGTAGTCGTCCACCGGGATCGGCTCGCCGACCTGGATCATCCACTTGGACGGCAGCGGCACCACCCCGAGCGGCCCGAGCCACGGGAACGTCGGCGTCACCGGGAAGTAGGGCAGCCCGAACAGGCGGGCCAGGAGCCGGATCTCGCCGATCTTCGGGTAGATCTCCTCGGCCCCCACGATGGCCGTCGGCACGATCGGGACCCGCGCGCGCAGCGCCGTCGCCACGAACCCGCCGCGACCGAACCGCGCGAGCCGGTAGCGCTCGCTGAACGGCTTGCCGACGCCCTTGAACCCCTCGGGGAAGACCCCGACGAGTTCGCCCTTCTCCAGCAGCCTGGCGGCGTCCGGGGGCGTCGCGAGCGTGTGCCCGGACTTGCGGGACAGGTGCCCGAGGAACGGCACCTGGTAGACGAGGTCGGCGCCCAGCAGCCGGATGTCACGGTCGAGCGCGTCGTGCAGGCCGACCTGCAACATGATGGCGTCCAGCGGCAGCACACCGGAGTGGTTGGCGGCCAGCAGCGCGGAACCGGACGCGGGCACGTTGTCGAGACCGTGCAGCTCCACCCGGAACCAGTGCCGGTACAGCAGCCGCGCGAGCGGGATCAGCACCGACTCGGTGAAGTCCGGGTCGTAGCCGAACTCGTCGACCTCGTACTCGCCCGCGACCCGGCGGCGCAGGAACGCCAGACCCGAGGCGAGCGCGTGCTCGACGGGGTTGCGTTCGGGCTCGGGGCTTCCGTAGTCGTACAGCGGGATGACCCGGGCGACCGGCTCGGCCGCGTCGTCACCGTCACGGCCCTCTTGCGCGTTCATCACCGGGTGCCGCTCCCGTCCACGGGCAGGCCCGCCGTCAGCGTGTCGAAGAGCGCGAGCGGTATCTCGTTGCCGAGGCCGTGGGCCTGGGCGAACTCCGCGAACGCCGCCGCCGTGTCGTACTTGGGCCGCCACGACAGCGCGGACGCCAGGCGCGCGGTGTCCACCACGCGGCCGTACGTCAGCCAGCGCTGCAACTCGGCGGAGAAGCCCGGCAGCGTGCCGATCCGGCGCCCGGTGTCGCCGACGAGCGCGTAGGCGGGCGCGGGCAGCGGCACGGACACGCGCCCCGCCCTGCGCAGGCACTGCGACAGCAGCAGCACGCCGTCACCCGCCACGTTGAAGACGCCCGGATGGTCCTCGACCGTCATCCGCCGCAGCACCTCGACGCCGTCGTCCTCGTGCAGGAACTGCAGGCGCGGGTCGAAGCCGAGCACCGTCGGCACCGCGGGCATGCGGAACACCCGCGTCAGCGGCGAGTCGACGCCCGCGCCGAGGAAGTTGACGAACCGCAGCACCGACACCACAAGATCGGACCTGCGGCGTTGCAGCCCGCGCACATAGCCCTCGACCTCCGCGGCGTCCTTGGCGTACCCGGACGCGGGCGGCTCCACCGGCTCGGTGTCCTCGGTGAAGACCGCGGGATCACGCGGCGACGAGCCGTACACCGCGGCCGACGAGCGCACCACGAGCTTGCGCGTGTGCGGCGAGCGCTGGCAGGCGGCGAGCAGCTGCATCGCCCCGATGACGTTGATCTCCTTCATCGCCGAGCGCTGGCCCGACGGGGACGTCACCAGGTTGAGGTGCACCACCGTGTCGACCTCGGCCGCCTCGATCACCTTCGCGATGCCGGAGGTGCGGATGTCGACCCTGACGAACTCGGTGCGGCCCAGCGGATGCGCCGGCGGCACGGTGTCCACACCGATGACCCGGTCGATGCCGGGGTCAGCTTGCAGGGTGTTGGCGACCCGCGCGCCCAGGAACCTGGACACTCCGGTGACCAGGACGACGCGGGCCGCGGACGAGGCACGCGGAGAAGACACTGTGCCCACCCCTCACGGCTGCTAGTGGCGGTGCGGCGCGGTGCGGCGCCGTGCTACTTCTTGTTACGGCGCTGCACGCGGGTCTTCTTCAGCAGCTTGCGGTGCTTCTTCTTGGCCATCCGCTTACGACGCTTCTTGATAACGGAACCCACGAAACCTCACTCAGACAGCATGCAGGGAAGATAGGCCGCGACGCGGCCCAGCGGCTAACACTACCGCCGCTCGTCCCTTGAGTAGTACCGGCGGCCTCTCGGCCGCCGGTGTCGGTCTCGCCCCTCGCCGTTACCGGAGCCGGTTAACCGGCCTCGATGTATGCCTCTTGCAGGTAGTCGTGGACAGCCTGCTCGGGAACCCGGAACGAACGTCCGACCCGGATGGCCGGAAGCTCGCCCGAGTGCACGAGCCGATAGACGGTCATCTTGGACACCCGCATGACCGACGCCACCTCAGCGACGGTCAGGAACCTCACCTCACTGAGGGGTCGTTCGCCTGCGCCCATGGGTCGCCCTCTCCCACACGTGCCGCGCACCTGCCCTTCGGGTGACTTCGATCACCGCACGTGTTCTTCATCCAGCGTAAATCGCGTACCGCAAGTCGCAAGGGGTTCTTCAGGCCGACAGGTCCGCGCGGGCCAGCAGGTACCGCGTCAGGGGGATGTAGTGCCGTGGGAGCACGAAGTCGTCCAGCGGCACACAGACCTCTATTTTCCCCAGGACATGCCCCGCGAACAGGGCGGGATCATTGCAGTCGGCGAACCCCACCGTCGAAACGCCCGCCTCTCCCGCCGCGCCCGCCCAGCCGTGGTCGGCGATGACCAGGTCCGGCCAATACCGGGATTCGCCTGCGAGGTTTGCGAGCATCGCCTCCATGGGAGCGGCGTGGTGCGTGTGACGGAACTCGCCGCCCCCGACCAGGGCCGCGACACCCGACGTGTACCGGATCGCGCGCGTCTCGGGGCCGTCACGACCCTCGTCGGAGTGGTAGGACCACCCTTCCGCGGGCGTCGGCACGGCGCATCCGGCGGCGCGCAGGGCGTCGGCGAGCGGCACGTACAGCACGTCGAGGAGCGCGCCCGGATGCCCGGTGGCGAGCAGGACGGTCTGCTTCTCCCGCGCCGCGACACCGATCCGCTCGCCCATCGCGTCCAGCGCGTCCAGGGTGCGTTCGACGTCGATGGTGTCGTCGCCCCACCAGTGGTCGAGGTCCGGGCTCGTGCCGGCGTGCTCGGCCATCATCGCGACGGTCTCCTCGAACGTCCACGTGCCCAGGTCGAGGCCGAACTGGTAGTACGGGTCGCCCTCGGCCATCCGGCGGAAGTGCTTGAGGTTGTTGTGGCGCGGCGTCGCGACGTCGCCCGCGATGAAGTGGCGGAGCAGGTGCTCGCGCAGCTCTACACGGGAAGGAGGCCGTGCTCCGGGAAGACCGCGTTGCGTGTCGCCAGGATCGCCTGGTCGATCGGGTTGGCCGGATCGAAGCCCTCGCCCCACGTCGTTACCTCCACCTGGAATCCGTCGGTCATCACCTTGGGCGCCACCTCGCCCGTGCGCTCGAGCGCGTACGTCCGCCACTCCTGCGGGCAGACGGTGTCCGGCGCGAGCGGGCGGCCGGAAGCCTCCGCGAGCAGGTGCGTCCACGCGCGCGGCACCACCTGCACCAGCTCGTAGCCGCCGCCTCCGGTGAGCACCCAGCGGCCGCCCGCCGTCTCGTGCGCGAGGCGGTGCAGCTCCGCGTAGACCGCGCGCTGCCCGTCCACGCTGAGGGACAGGTGCGCGAGCGGGTCGTGCCGGTGGGTGTCGCACCCCTGCTGTGTCACGAGCACCTGCGGCCGGAAGGCTTCCAGCAGTTGCGGGACGACGCCCTGGAAGGCGCGCATCCAGGCGCGGTCACCCGTGCCGGGCGGAAGCGCGACGTTGACAGCGGTGCCGTCCGCTCCCGTCTCGTGCGGGAAGCCGGTGCCGGGGAAGAGCGTCCGGGGCGTCTCGTGCAGGCTGATGGTGAGCACGCGCGGGTCGTCGTAGAAGGCGGCCTGGACGCCGTCGCCGTGGTGCACGTCCACGTCCACGTAAGCGACGCGCTGGGCTCCGTGCTCCAGCAGCCAGGCGATGGCCACGGCCGGGTCGTTGTAGACGCAGAACCCGGCGGCGCCGCCCGGCATCGCGTGGTGCAGCCCGCCCGCGATGTTGGCGGCGTGCGGCACCTCGCCGCGCCACACCGCCTCGGCCGCCGCGACGGACGCGCCCACGACGAGCGCGGACGCCTCGTGCATGCCCGCGAAGATCGGCGTGTCGGCGGTGCCGAGCCCGTGCCGGTAGTCCGGCCGCAGGCCGGTTCCGGCCGCCTTGACCGCGTCCATGTAGGCGCGGTCGTGCACGAGGGAGATCAGCCCGTCGCCCGCGGAGGTGAACCCGGCGACCTCCACGTGGTCCAGGACGCCCAGGGCGCGGGCGAGCCGCATCGTGAGGTCCACCCGCACCGGGTTGAGCGGGTGGGAGGGGCCGAAGTCGTACGACAGCAGCTTCTCGTCCCAGTACACCCGCAGCTCGCCGCTCATGTGATCATCCCGCCGCTCCGATCCCGCACCCGACGGGATCAACCGTAGCGCGTTATACGGAGAGTTACGTGGAGCGTACCAATTTGACCCTTTTCGTAGGGTAACTCTGTTGTCAGAATGGGTAACCTTTAACAAAGCGGAAACATCAGGGGTGGCCATGCTTGATGACGTCGTCTCATCGGTTCCCGCGCCGCGCCCCTCCGCCCCCGACGCGGAGTGGCGTCCGAGCCTCCAGAGCAAGGTCCTCGGCGGCGCGCTCCGCCTCACCATGCGCCCGTTCATCCACCACGCGCCCAGCCGCCCCCTGCCGATCCGGGTGGCGCGCCGCGCACTGGACCGGGCCGCCGCCCTCATGCCGACCGACAGGCGCGTCCGGATCGAACGCCTACGCGACCCGCACCTACGCACCGGCCACGTGCTCAAGGCCGAGTGGATCATCCCCGACGCACCCGCCGACGGCGCCGTCCTGTACCTGCACGGCGGGGGCTACATCCTCTGTTCGCCGCAGACACACCGGCCCCTCACCACCCGCCTCGCGCTGGACAACGGCCTGCCCGTCCTCGTCCCGCACTACCGCCTCGCCCCCGAACACCCCTTCCCCGCCGCCCTTGAGGACGCGTTGGCCGCCTACCAGTGGCTGCTCGACCGGGGCCACTCCAAGATCATCGTCGCGGGCGACTCGGCGGGCGGCCACCTCGCGGCCAGCCTCGCCGGGGAGATCAACAGATCGGGGCTGCCCGAGCCCGCGGGCATCGTCCTGTACTCCCCCTGGGTGGACCTGTCCTGCGAGCTGTCCGTGCCCGCCGACAAGGAGGTCAAGGACGCGTTCCTCAGCCCCTTCGCGGCCCGGCGCGTCGGCCGCCTCGTCGCGGGCGCCGAGACCGACCCCCGGCTGCACCTTCTCGGCGCCGACTGGGGCGCGCTGCCGCCCGTCCTCATCCAGGTCGGCGGCGCCGAGGTGCTGCGGCCCGAGGCCGAGGAGCTGGCCCGGCTGCTCACCGCCGCCGGAGGCCGGGTCGACCTTGAGGTCTGGGCGGGCCAGATGCACGTCTTCCAGCTCCTCAACCGCATCCTCCCGGACGCCGACGCCGCCATGCGCAGGACCGCCGAGTTCGTCGCCGAGGCCCTCGCCGGGCACGACGGCGGCGGCGCGAGCCTCACCGTCGTCGCCTGACCTCAGTCGGCGCGCAGGGCCACCACCGGGTCGAGCCGTCCCGCGCGCCGCGCCGGGGCCACCCCGAAGAACACGCCAACCCCCGCCGACACGCCGAACGCCAGCACCGGCGACCACCACGCGATCGACGCCGGGACCGGCGACAGCGCGGCGATCGTCAGCGCGGTGCCGACGCCCAGCACGATGCCCGCGGCCCCGCCCGCCGACGTCAACAGCACGGCCTCCACGAGGAACTGGCCGAGCACGTCGCGCTGCCGCGCGCCCAGCGCCTTGCGCAACCCGATCTCGCGGGTGCGCTCCCGCACGCTCACCAGCATGATGTTGGAGACGCCGACGCCGCCGACGAGCAGCGAGATCGCCGCGATGGCCGCGAGCACGGCGGTGAGCGCGCCCAACACCGTGCCGATCGTGCCGAGCAACTGGGTCTGCGTGACCGCCGAGAACCGCTCGCCCGGATGCGCGTCCTCCAGCGTCTCGACGATCCGGCTCTGCAGGTCCTCGATGGACTCCGCGTCGGGCGCCCTGACGGCGGCGAAATCCACCCGCGTCACCCCGAGGAGCCGGTGCGCGGTCGTGAGCGGCACCTGGACCTCGCCGTCACGGGACTGGCCGAACGTCTGGCCGACCGCCGCGAACACCCCGATGACACGGAAGCGGACGCCGCCTATCGTCACCTGCCTACCGAGCGGATCCACCTCGCCGAAGAGCCGTTCGGCCGCGACCGATCCGAGGACGGCGACCCTGCGGCGGGTCTCCACGTCGATCTCAGACAGGTACCTGCCTTTGGCGAGCGGCCTGTCGAACACGTTGCGGCCGTTCTCGTCGGCGCCGGTCAGCGTCGCGAACACCTCCGCGTGCCCGTTGCGCACCGACTCGCCCGAGGTGATCCCGGCCGTGACGGCGCCCTCGCCCGCGAGGTCGGTGAGCCGCGCGACGTCGTCACGGGTCATCCGGCTGACGGTCGGGGCCGCGCCGAACCCCAGCTCGCCCGGCACCACAAAGATGATGTTCGAGCCGAGCCCCTCGATCTCGCCCTCGACCATGTCGCGCGCGCCGCCGCCGATCGCGACGAGCACCACCACCGCCCACACCCCGATGACAACACCGAGCATCGTGAGCAGGCTGCGCATACGGTTCACCCGGAGCGCCTCCAAGGCGACCGCGAACAGCTCGCGCCGCCTCACCGGCCCGCCTCCCGCTCGTCCGTCTCGATGAGGCCGTCCCGGACGTGGATGCGGCGCGGCGCCCGCTCGGCCACGTCCGGCTCGTGCGTCACCAGGACGACGGCGACGCCCTGGTCGCCGTTGAGCCGCTCCAGGAGGTCCATCACCTCGTGCCCGGTGCGGGTGTCGAGGTTGCCGGTCGGCTCGTCGGCCAGCACCAGCCGGGGGCCGCCGACGAGCGCGCGGGCGATCGCCACCCGCTGCTGCTCGCCGCCCGAGAGCTGGTTCGGGCGGTGCCCGAGCCGGTGCCCGAGGCCGACCCGCTCCAGCGCCGCCGCCGCGCGCAGCCGCCGCTCGCCCTTCGGCACACCCCGGTACGCCAGAGGCAGCGCCACGTTGTCGACGGCGCTGGTACGCGCCAGCAGGTGGAACGACTGGAACACAAACCCGATGTGCGCGTTGCGCAACTCGGCGAGCGCGTCGCCGTCCAGCCCCGCGACGTCGCGTCCGGCGATCCGCAGGGTGCCGGTCGTCGGCCGGTCGAGCGCGCCGAGCACGTGCATGAGGGTGGACTTGCCCGAGCCGGACGGCCCGAGGATCGCCGCGTACTCGCCGTCGCCGATGGTGAGGCTGACGCCCTTGAGCGCCTGGACGCGCTCGCCGCCCAGGTCGTAGGAACGGGTGAGGTCCACCGCCTCGATGGCGGGAGGGCCGCTCACGGAAGCTCCTGCCCCGCCTTGACCGCGTCCGCCCCGGTGACGACGATCCGCTCGCCCTCCTTCAACCCGGAGACGACCTCAGCACGTCCGTCGCCTTCCGCGCCCAAGGTGACGGTGCGCCTTACGGCCTTGCCGTTCTGGACCACCCACACCGTGCTGTCCCTGCCGCTGCTGACGACCGCCGTCACGGGGACGAAGACCACGTCCTTCACCTGCCGGACGGTCAACCTGACCACGGCGCTCATCCCCGGCTTCGGTTCGGGCGCCTCCGCCCCGTCCGGGAGCGTCCCGGCGGCGAGGGTGAGGCGGACCTTGTACGTCACGCCGCCTCCGGAGCCCTCCTGCGGGGTCACCCCCACGCTGTACACCTTCGCGCCGTAGACGGCCTCGGGCAGCGCGTCGAAGTCGGCGACGGCGGGCCCGTCACGGCGCACCTTGAGGATGTCGGACTCGTCGATGTCGGCGGACAGCCGCAACTCGGATATGTCCGTCACGGTGACCACGGCGGCCCCGGACGTCACGGGCGCGCCGACCGCGACGGACGTCCCGTCGCTCGCCGCGCCGGGCGCGGACAGGCCGCCGCCCGCGAGGTCGGCGAGCTGCGGCGGGAGCAGCCCGCCCAGGCCCGCGTCGCCGCCCGACGGGCCGCCCAGGCTGACCACCCCGGCGAACGGGGCGCGCAGCACGAGGCCGTCAACGGTCCGCTGGGCGCCGCGCACCGCCGCCTTCGTCTGCACCCTGCTGGCCGCGCCGAGCGAGGCGAGCGCCGAGCTGAGGCCGCCGAGCCCGGCGTTCAGCCGGGCCACCGCCGCCTGCGCCGCGCCGGCCGCCTGCGCGTAGTCGCCCTCGGCCTTGGTGATCTCGGCGAGGACCTTGGCGCGTTCCTTCGGGTCCTCGATCGTCCGCGCCAGCTTCCGCGCCTCCTTGAAGCCGCGCTTGGCGATCTTGTCGAGCTCCTTCTTGAAGTCGCCGACGCTCACCCCCGTCGGCGGCGCGACCCCGCCCGCCGCCTGCCGGTCGGCCTCCTTGGCCTGTTCGAGCTGCTCGGTGGCCGTCGGCGAGGAGATCCGGGCGAGGAGCTGGCCCTCCTTGACGGTGTCGCCGTCGCGCACCTTCAGCTGGGCGATCACACCCTCGGCGGGGCTGCGCAGCGTCGCGTCCGCCTTGGCCGTCAGGGTCGCGGGCGCCTCGACGACCTCCGCGACGTCGCCGCGCC
Source organism: Actinocorallia sp. API 0066 (assembly GCF_020991275.1). Taxonomy (GTDB): domain Bacteria; phylum Actinomycetota; class Actinomycetes; order Streptosporangiales; family Streptosporangiaceae; genus Actinocorallia. Next base: position 155,601 of record NZ_JAJLQY010000010.1, read on the forward strand.
CCGCCGTGCCCAGGCCGATCCGGGGTCCGGCGTCGCCGCCGGAGCAGCCGCCCAGCACGAGGAGGGCACACACCAGAGCAGGGGGGACAAAACGCCGCATCACACCGGGCATGCTAGGCCCGTAAGCCCCACCGGACCCTTGGGTCCCCCATATAGATCACATCGGGGGAGGTCAGCCCCCGGCCAGCTCCCTGCCCCGGTTCCGCGCCGCCTCGATCGCCTCCAGGACGGCGGCCCGCACCCCGTGCCGCTCCAGCTCCCGGATCGCCGCGATCGTCGTGCCGCCCGGCGAGGTGACGGCCTCGCGCAGCAGCACCGGGTGCTCGCCCGAGTCGCGCAGCATCACCGCCGCGCCGACCGCCGACTGGATGACCATGTCGAGCGCGGCCGCGCGCGGCATGCCCAGCAGGATGCCAGCGTCCACCATCGCCTCGACCAGGTAGTAGAAGTAGGCCGGGCCCGAGCCTGACAGGGCCGTCGCCGCGTCCTGCAGCGACTCGGGGATCCGGGTCACCTTGCCGACCGGCGACAGCAGCTCCTCGGCCAGCCGCAGGTGCTCCTCGCCCGCGTGCGCGCCCGCCGAGATGACGCTCATCGCCTCGTCCACCAGCACCGGCGTGTTCGACATGACCCGCACGACCGGCGCCTCGGCCGCGATCCGCTGCTCGATGAACCCCGTGGTGATGCCGGCCGCCATCGACACCACAAGCGTCCCGGCCGGGATGTGCGGACCGACCTCCTCCAACAGCGCACCCATGTCCTGCGGCTTCACCGCGAGCACCACCACCGCCGCCTTCGCGGCCGCCTCGGTGTTCGCGACCGCGTCCACCCCGTACCGCTCCCGCAACAGCGCCGCCCGCTCCGGCCGACGCGCCGTCACCACGACCTCCGCAGGCCGCCGCCCAGCCCGCAACAGCCCCGAGAGCAGGGCCTCCCCCATCTTGCCGGTACCAAGAATCGCAATCATCTTCACACCTGTTCGAGTTGGCCTTTGCGCGTCCCCGCGCGGCTCAGCGCTCCAGCCTAGTGCGGCCCCGGGCCCTGCTCAGGTGGACGGGGCGCGGAGGAAGTAGCGGAGGGTCGCGGGGTGTTCGGCGACCCGGCGCATGAGGTACGGGTACCAGTCCTTGCCGTAGGGGACGTAGACGCGGACGCGGGCGCCCGTCTCAGCGAGCCGGTGCTGTTCGTCGGGGCGGACGCCGTAGAACATCTGGTACTCGAACGAGTCGTACGGGCGGTCGTGGATGATCCGCAGCGCGTCGACGATCTCCAGGAGCCGGGGGTCGTGCGTGGCGATCATCGGGTAGCCCTCGCCCGCCATGAGCAGCCGTAGGCAGCGCACGAAGGACTTGTCGATCTCCTCCCGGTCGGTGAAGGCGACCTCCATCGGCGCGGCGAAGGCGCCCTTGCACAGGCGGACCCTGGACTCGGCGTGCGAGAGCTCCGCGCAGTACTCCTCTGACCGGCGCAGGTACGACTGGACGACGACGCCCGTCAGCGGATAGCCGAACCTCAGCCTGTTCAGGACGCGCAGCGTCGCGTCCACGGTCGTGTGGTCCTCCATGTAGAGCGTCACCGTCGTCCCGGCCGCTGCCGCGGCCTCGCAGATGCGCTCGGCGCACGCGTAGGCGAGGTCCTCGTCAAGGCGCAGGCCGAGCGCGGTGGGCCGGACCGACACCTCCGCGCCCTCGGGCAGCTCCACCAGAAGCCGCTCGTAGGCGGAGACCGTCTCCTCGGCCTCCTCCCGCGTCCGCACCTCCTCGCCGAGCCGCTCGACGTCCACGAGCAGCCGCTCGCTGCGCAGGATCCGGGTCGCGAGGAGCACCTCACCCACGGTCTCCCCCACGATGTACCGCTCCGCGACGGCACGCGCCGCGGGAAGCCGCTCGACCGCCTTGCGCAGCGGATCATTGTGCGCGGCGGCCACCAGTGTTCGGCGAAGCATCGGATCCCCCCTCCGAAGCCAGCCTAAGCTCCCCTCACCCGGTGCGCCGGGGCAGCGTGGCCGCGCCGACCAGCAGCGCCGCCAACGCGACCCCCGCGATGACGGCGGTGTCGACGGCCTGCCCCGAGCCGAATCCGGGCTCGACGGCCAACGCGCGCAGGGCGTCCACCGCGTAGGACAGCGGCATCAGGTCCGACAGGAGGCCGAGCACCGGGCCCATCGAGTCGCGCGGCGCGAACAGCCCGCACAGCAGCACCTGGGGCAGGATGAGCGCCGGGAACATCTGGACGGCCTGGAACTCGGTTCGGGCGAACGCGCTACCCAGCAGCCCGAGCGCCACACCCAGGACCGCGACGAGCACCGCCACCAGCACCAGCGCCCACAGCGGCCCCTCCACCTCAAGGCCGAGCAGCAGCAGCGAGACGGGCAGCAGCACCGCGATCTGCGCGACGGCCGCCACCGAGAACGCCAGGGCGTACCCGAGCAGCAGGTCCAGCTTGGCCAGCGGCGTGGTCATCAGCCTTTCCAGGGTGCCTCCGGTGCGCTCGCGCAGGGTCGCCACGCTCGTCACCACGAACATCGTGGCCAGCGGGAAGATCCCGAGCATGAGCGGGCCGACCCGGGTGAACACCGCCTGGTCGTCGTCGAACACGTACCGGAGGACGGCGGTGAGGGCCGTCGGCAGGACCAGCAGCAGCGCGATCGTCCTCGGGTCGCGCCTGAGCTGCTGGAGGATGCGCCGGGTCGTCGCGAGGGTCACCCTGGGGTTCACGCCTGTGCCTCCTGCCTGACGAGGCGCAGGAACGCCTGGTCGAGATCGTCGGTGCCGGTGCCGGCGCGCAGCTCGGCCGGTGTCGCGTCCGCGAGGACGACGCCCTCGCGGAGCAGGACGAGCCGGTCGCAGCGGCCCGCCTCCTCCATGACGTGGCTGGACACGACGAGCGCCGCGCCCTCGGCCGCCAGCTCGTGGAACAGCGCCCACAGCCGCTCGCGCAGCACCGGGTCCAGCCCGACCGTCGGCTCGTCCAGCACGATCAGCTCGGGCCCGCCCAGCAGCGCCGCCGCCAGGTTGACCCGGCCGCGCTGCCCGCCGGACAGGGCGCCCACCACCCGGTCGGCGTGCGCGGCCAGATCGACCCGCTCGATCACCTCGGCGACGGCGCCGCGCGGCAGGCCCAGCACGTCGGCGAAGTAGGCCAGGTTCTCGCGGACGCTCAGATCGCCGTAGACGGCAGGACTCTGCGTCGCGTACCCGACCCTGCCCCGGACGCTCCTGTCGCCCGCAGGGGCGCCCAGGACGTCCACCGAGCCACTCGCGACGACCTGGACCCCGACGATCGCGCGCAGCAACGTCGTCTTCCCACTCCCGCTGGGCCCGAGCAGGCCGAGCACCTGACCTCGCGGGACGTCGAAGGAGATCCCGTGCAGGACCTCCCGACCTCCCCTGACCACGTGGAGTCCCGAGACCCTCACACAAGAATTCACCATGTGATGAAATTAATCGGGCGCACGAAGCCGGTCAAGAGCAGGACAGGAAAGGGTCTACCCCAGGTAACGCTGGACGGTCGGCGCCAGCAACGCCACGATCTCGTCATCCGACGCGGCGACCACGGCGGGCAGCTCCAGCACCCGCTGCGCGATCACGAACCCCACCATCTGGGACGCCACCGCCGCCACCCGCAGGCGCGGGACGTCGAGCGCGTCCGCGATCCGGTTCAACAGCGCCGCCGACACGAACTCGCGGACCAGCGCCGCGCCACCCTCCCCCGCGACCGCCGTCCGCACCACCGCCAACAGGCGCGGCCCCAACTCCGGATCGCCCCACAGCCCCAGGAACGTCCGCACCAGACGCTCCCCCAACTCCTCCCGAGGCCCCTCCAACACCAGCGGCAGCACCTCGGACGGGTCGAACGGGAACTCCATCGCCGCGACGAACAGCGCCGCCTTACCGGTGAAGTAGTGGTGCACCAGCGCCGGATCCACCTCCGCCGCCCGCGCCACCGCGCGCAGCGACGTCGCGTCGAAGCCCTTCTCCGCGAACAGCTCGCGCGCCGCCGCGACGATCCGCGCCCGCGTCGCCGACGGCCCCGGCCTGCGCCCCGGCCCGCTCACCTGCCCGGCTGGCGGGAGACCTCGCCGGAGGCCGACACCTCCCACGTGCGGCTCGCCGCCAGATGCAGCCGCGCGAACGCCAGCGCCTCGGCGAGATCCTCGACCCGCTCCGACCGCGACGTCACCTTACGAGTGTTCACCTCAAGCACCACATGGCCCCGGTAGCCCTCCAGGGCCAGCCTCTCCAGCATCTCCCCGCACGGCTGGGCGCCCCGGCCCGGCACCAGGTGCTCGTCCTTGTTCGGGATGCCCACGCCGTCCGCCAGGTGCAGGTGCCGCAGCCGCTCGCCGAACGTGTCGGCCATCGCCAGCGGATCACTGCCCGACACCGCCGTGTGCGACATGTCCAGGGTCAGATGCGGGTAGTCGTAGGCGCTCGGATCCCAGTGCGGCGAGTACATGCCCAGCTCCGTGCCACGCGCCTTCGCCGGGAACATGTTCTCGACGGCGAAGATCACGTCCGTCTCGTCCTGCATGCGGGCCAGGCCCACCTCGAACTCGCGCGCGTACTCGCGCTGCCACCGGAACGGCGGGTGCACCACCACGACCTCGGCCCCGAGCTGCTCGGCGATCTCCTTGGACCGCAGCAGCTTCACCCAGGGGTCACGCCCCCACACCATCTGCGTGAACAGCAGACAGGGCGCGTGGATCGACTTGATCGGCATCTGGTGGTACTCCGACAGCCGCCGCAGCACGTTCAGATCCTGCGAGGCCGCGTCCAGCGTGACCATGACCTCAACGCCGTCGTAACCCAGCCAGGCCGCGGTCTCGAAGGCGCTCGGCACCTTCTCCGGGTAGACCGAGGCCGTCGAAAGCGTGATCGGGGCGTCCGGCACCCTGATCGACTTGGCTACGTCGTTACGGGACAAGGCCGCGCCTCCCTGGAAGCCTCCCTGGCCGTCTCTAGCACAGAAAGCCTATGCGCTTTCTCGGGTGGAAGCGCGCACCACCGGCGGGAAGCACGCGCCCCGCCTCACGGCGGTTACCCTCGGTGCGTGACGGAGATCGCCCCCGGGGCCGTCCCCAGCCCCAACATCTGGAACACGCCGCAGATCTACGAACTGGAGAACCGGGCGGTCGACCCCGACGGCGTCCTCGCCGCGGCCATGGCCGGGATCCGCCCGTGGGACGGCGCGACGGTCCTCGACCTCGGCTGCGGCACCGGCTTCCACCTGCCGTTCTTCGCCGCGAAGGCGGGCCGGGTGATCGGCGTCGAACCCCACGCGGGCCTCGCCGCCGCCGCCCGCCGCCGGACCGCCCTCCTGGGCAACGTCACGGTCTTGACGGGCGCCGCGCAGGCCGTCCCGCTGCCCGACGCCTCCGTCGACGTCGTGCACGCACGGTGGGCCTATTTCTTCGGGCCCGGCTGCGAACCGGGGCTGCGCGAGGTGCGGCGGGTGCTGCGACGCGGCGGCACCGCCTTCATCATCGACAACGACGCGACCCGCTCCACGTTCGGCCGCTGGTTCCGTGAGTGGCTGCCGAAGTACGACCCGGAGGCCGTCGAACGGTTCTGGACGCGGCAGGGATTCAGCCGCGAGCCGCTGACGATCCGGTGGTCGTTCGGCACCCGCGACGATCTGGCCGCTGTGCTCGGCATCGAGTTCCCCGCCGATCTCGCCGCCAGATTCCTCGCCGAGACACCCGGACTCGACGTGGACTACGCCGTCAACCTCTGGCATCGGGCGTACTGACCGCTTCCCATTGCTGGACAATATGTATAACAATGCCGGGAACAGGAGGTCACACCCATGAGCCGTCGTCGCACCCTGATGTGGGCAGCCACCGCCCTCGGAACCGCAACCGCCGCCGGGGGCGTCGCGGGCGCACTCGCCCAGCGGCACGCCGCCCGCCGGCTCGCGCTGCGCCCCGACCCGTACGCCGGCGAGGTCCTCGGCGCCCGGCGCGGCACCCCCGTCTCGGTCGTCGCCGACGACGGCACCCGGCTGCACGCCGAGATCGACAACCCCGACCGGGACGACCTCGCGATCGTCTTCAGCCACGGCTGGACCCTCACCCGCGACTCCTGGCACTTCCAGCGCGAGGCGTTCCAGGACCTCGGCCGGCTCGTCTTCTGGGACCAGCGCGGACACGGCCTCTCCGACTCCGCCGCCCACGACACCTACCGGCTCTGGCAGCTCCCACACGACCTGCGCGCCGTCATCGACGCCACCGTGCCACGGCACACACCCGTCGTCCTCGTCGGCCACTCCATGGGCGGCATGACCATCATGCGGTTCGCCGACGAGTACCCCCGGCTGATGGGCACCAAGATCAAGGGCGCCGGGCTCGTGTGCACGTCCAGCGGCGGCCTCGGCGAGGTCACCCTCGGCCTGCCCGCCGCGCTCGCCCGCGTCACACAGACCGTCCTGCCGCGCGCCACCCGCGCCGCCACCCCCCGCGCCCTCGCCTTCGAACGCTCCCGCCGCTTCAGCCGCACCGCCTCACTGCTCATCGAGGACTTCATCGCCTTCGGCCCGGACGCCAGCCCCACCGCCGTCCGCTTCGCCGAGGAACTCATGTCGCACACCCGGCTCGACGCCCTCACCGGCTTCCTCCACTCAATGATCGCCACCCCCGAGATCTCCCCCTGCTCCCCCCTCTCCACCATCGACACCCTCATCATCGCCGCCGAGAACGACCGCCTCACCCCCGTCGAACACAGCCTCACCCTCGCCACCAAATGCCCCAAAGCCCGCCTCGAAGTCATCCCCACCTCCGGCCACATGGCCATGCTGGAACGCCCCACGCATGTAAGCGAGCACCTTCAGACCCTGATCAAGGGAATCTAACCGGGTCGGTATTACTCCGGTCCTTGCTGTGTTTGTTTGGCGCTCCTCCGTCGCGCGGCGATTCGGGCTGGGATCCGCCGTCTTCCCTCAGATCTTGATCGCCCTGGGGGCGATCAAGATCCTCAGTCCAGACGGCGGGCCCGAATCGCGGTGGCTGATGTCAGCGCGGAGTGCCGTGGAAAGCCGCTGACCACCGGGTCGCGCTTACACCTCCCGGGCGCTGTGGAAAGCGGCCGGGTGGGGTGGGGGTCCGTGTTGGCTTCGGGGGGCGTTTGAGGGGCTGGGGATCAGACGTAGCGTTCCAGGATGCTGGATTCGGCTAGGCGGGAGAGGCCCTCGCGGACGGAGCGGGCTCGGGACTCGCCTACGCCGCCTACGGCCTGGAGGTCGTCGGTGGTGGCGGCCAGGAGCTTCTGGAGGCCGCCGAAGTGTTCGACGAGGCGCTCCACGACGCTGCCGGGCAGGCGGGGGACCTTCGCCAGCAGGCGGTAGCCCTTGGGGCTGACGGGCAGGTCCAAGGAGTCGGTGCCGGTGAAATCGAGGGTGCGGGCGACGTCGCCGAGATCGATGAGGTCGGCGGCGGTGAGCGCGTCCAGGGCGTTGAGCACCTGGGCGACGGGGCGCTCGCTCGGGCGGTAGTCGCGCACGATCAGCTCGCGCTCCTCCTCGACGCCGGACACCAGCTCGTCCAGTTGGAGCGACAGCAGCCGCCCGTCCGTGCCGAGCTCCACCACGTAGCCGTCGATCTCGTCGGCGATGCGGCGCACCATCTCCAGCCGCTGCACGACAGCGGTGACGTCACGCACGGTGACGAGATCCTCGATCTCCAGCGCCGACAGTGTGCCGGACACCTCGTCCAGCCGCAGCTTGTAGCGCTCCAGCGTGGCCAGCGCCTGGTTCGCCTTGGACAGGATCGCCGCGGAGTCCTCAAGGACATAGCGTCCGTCGAGGTACAGCGCGATGATCCGCATCGACTGGCTCACCGTGATCACCGGATGCCCGGTCTGTTTGGCGACGCGCTCGGCGGTGCGGTGCCGGGTGCCGGACTCCTCGGTCGGGATCACCGGGTCGGGCACCAGGTGGACCGCGGCCCGCACGATCCGGGTACACGAGGCGTCCACGACGATCGCGCCGTCCATCTTGGCGAGCTCGCGCAGCCGGGTCGCGGAGAACTCGACGTCGAGCTCAAAACCCCCGGTGCACAACTCCTGCACCGCCTTGTCGTAGCCCAGAACGATCAGGCCGCCGGTATGGCCGCGCAGGATGCGTTCCAGACCGTCGCGCAGCTGCGTCCCCGGGGCCACCGCGGCAAGCGTCGCGCGGCGTCTGTCGTCGACGGTCTTCTCTGGTGCTGGCACTGGACCCCCGCAGGTCGCCGGTCGTCAGAGGGGACGCGGCCGTACCGGAAGATCTCTTCCGTCATGCGCCCCTGGAGTGAGATTCGGGCGCGGTCAGTTTACCGAGAACCCCTTCTCCGTTGGGTCGGACGTGCGGCTCGTCCCGCTGGTTCCCCTTCCTCCTGACAGTGATGCTTTCGAAATGTCCATTTCGGTCGGACCGGACCGTGGGCCGGGCGCACACGGAAGGTCATGGCGCGGTGAACGCCACGCGGGTGGCTTCGGCGAGGGTGTCCACTTCGATCACCTTCATCCCTTCGAACTCAACAGCGCCCAGCTCGCGCAGCGGCCCGCGCTTGCCGAGTTCCAGGGCGCCGCGCGGCACGAGCGCGCTGCGGAACCCGAGCCGGGCCGCCTCGCTCAGCCGCCGCTGCGCGCCCGGGACCGCCCGCACCTCGCCTGCCAGGCCGACCTCCCCGACGGCGATGAGCGTCGGCGACAGCGGCTGCTCCGAACTCGACCCGGCGACGGCCAGCGCCACCGCGAGGTCCACCGACGTCTCGGCGAGCCGGACTCCGCCGACGGTCGACACGTACACGTCCTTCTCGTGCATCTTCATCCGCGCCCGCTGCTGCAGGACCGCCAGCACCATGGCCACCCGGGTGGAATCCAGCCCCGAGGTGGCCCTGCGTGGGGAGGGCAGGAAGCTCTGCCCGACCAGTGCCTGTACCTCGGCCACGAGTGGCCGCCTGCCCTCCAGCGTGACGGTGACGCAGGTGCCCGGCACCGGCTCCTCGCGCCGGGTGAGGAACAGCCCGCTCGGATCGGCCAGCCCGACGATCCCGACCTCCGACAGGTCGAAGCAGCCGAGCTCGTCCGTTGGGCCGTACCGGTTCTTCACCGCCCTGATCATCCGGAGCCTGCTGTGCCGATCGCCCTCGAAGTACAGGACGACGTCCACCAGGTGCTCCAGCAGGCGCGGCCCCGCGATCGACCCCTCCTTGGTGACGTGCCCGACCAGCACCGTGGTGATCGCCCGCTCCTTGGCGACCCGGATCAGGTTGGCCGTCACCTCGCGGATCTGGGTGACGCCGCCCGGCGCGCCGTCCGCCTCCGCCGAGCCGATGGTCTGGATCGAATCCACGATGAGCAGGCGCGGCCCGACCGCCTCCACATGGCCGAGCAGCGCGCCCAGATCCGTTTCCGCCGCCAGGTACAGCCGCTCGGTGATCGCGCCCACCCGATCGGCCCGCAACCGCACCTGCTCGACCGACTCCTCGCCCGTCACGTACAGGACCGGGCCCTGGCCCGCCGCCAGCGCCGCGACCTCCAGCAACAGCGTGGACTTGCCGATGCCCGGCTCGCCCGCCATCAGCACCACCGCGCCCGGCACCAGACCGCCGCCGAGCACCCTGTCCAGCTCGTCCATCCCCGTCGGCCGGGTGGCCGACGACCGCACGTCCACCTCGCCGATCGGCCGGGCGGGTGTGGTGACGGGGCCCGCCGACACCACCCGCGGCGGCGCCGCCGCGCCCGCCTCGCCGACCGTTCCCCACGCCTGGCACTCGCCGCACCGGCCGACCCACTTGGCCGTCCGCCACCCGCACTCGCCGCACCTGTACGCGGTCTTCACTGCCTTCGCCATGCCACGACCCTAAACAGAACCGCCGACATTTTCCGGAGCGCCTGTGGATAACTCCGCGAGGCCGTGCGGGACGGGGCTCAGGGCGGCGCGACCAGCGTGAACGTCTCCTTCGGCGTCTTGACGCCCGGCGCGAACCCGCGCACGGTGTACGTGCCCGGCACCGCCTTCGACTGCGGCGTCGAGCACGACCCGGACGAGCTGCGCCGCCGGTTCCACTCGAACGTCGTGGTGTACGGGATGCCCCGGCGCAGCATCTGGATGGACGACGCGCCCCCCGACGGGCAGTGCGCCGACGACCAGATCTTGTACGGCCCCGTGGTGATCCGCGCGACGAAGTGCTCGGCGCCCACGTCGAAGGTGCAGTCCAGTTTGCCGGTGTTCACCACGGTCACCTGGAACGAGGGCCGCTCGCCGGTCCGGAACACCGCCTTGGCCGGGATGACCGTCGCCACCACGCTGTTCTTCGCGCAGGCGTCGCCGGGCTGGCGGGGCGCCGCTACGGTCGCCGTGACGGTCGCGGTGAACGTCACCGTCGGGATCACGAACGCCTCGGTGCCGGTCGCGCTGGGCTCCGGGGTCGGGGTCGGGCTCGCCGATCCGGCGGCCACCGTCTTGCGGGCCGGGGCGTCCTCGCCCACGCAGCTCCACGTGATCCCGCCGACGACGAGCAGCACCGCGCCGAGCGCCAGCGCCCTGCGCCGCCAGTAAGCGTCGCCGTAACCCTCGTCGTCATAACCTGGCGTGCCGGAATCCATACCGACAGTATGCGTTTTGGATCTTCGGCAGCGCACGCGACACGCGCACCCCCTAAGCTGGCGGCGATGCCGATCCAACCCGTTCTCGACTGGTACGCCGTGCACGCCCGTGATCTGCCGTGGCGCACGCCGTCCGCTTCGCCCTGGTCCATCCTGGTGAGCGAGTTGATGCTCCAGCAGACGCCGGTGAACCGCGTCCTGCCCGTCTGGACCGCCTGGATGGAGCGCTGGCCCACGCCCGCCGCGCTGGCCGCGGCGCCGTCCGGCGAGGCCGTGCGCGCCTGGGGGCGGCTCGGCTACCCGCGCCGCGCGCTGCGGCTGCACGCCTGCGCCGTCGCGATCACCGAGCGGCACGCCGGAAGGGTGCCGGACGACCACGCGCGGCTCCTCGCCCTGCCCGGCGTCGGCGCCTACACGGCGGCGGCCGTCGCGAGCTTCGCCTACCGGCAGCGGCACGCCGTCCTGGACACCAACGTGCGGCGCGTCCTGGCCAGGCTGAAGGGCGGCCAGGAACACCCGCCGAAGACCCAGACGACGGCCGAGGTCCGCCTCGCCGAGTCCCTCCTGCCCGACGACCCGGAGACGGCCGCCACCTGGGCCGTCGCCGTGATGGAGCTGGGCGCGCTCGTCTGCACCGCCCGCTCCCCGCGCTGCGCGGACTGCCCCGTGATCGCCCAGTGCGCCTGGTACCGGGACGGCAGGCCCGCCTACGACGGCCCGCCCCGGCGCGGCCAGACCTACGCGGGCACCGACAGGCAGTGCAGGGGCCGTCTCCTGGCCGTCCTCCGGCAGTCCTCCCACCCCGTGGAGAAGCCCGCCCTGGACGTCGTGTGGTCCGACGCCGTCCAACGAGAGCGCGCCCTGGACGGCCTCATCGCCGACGGCCTTGTGGACCCCCTGGACGACGGCAGGTACGCCCTTCCCGGCACCTTCGCCGAACCCGCGACGGGAGTATGACCCGCGTCACAGAAAACCCTTGCCCCCGGTGACGGCGGGGACGTACCGTGCGGACAGTGCCATCCACCCCCTCGGAGGCCCCCATGGACGTCGCTGTCGCCGGCGGCAGACTCCCGCTGGGCGTGGACGCCAACGGCGATCTGACCCGCAAGGGCAGCGTCTGCGCGTTCCTGCTCGGCACCCTCGCCCTGTTCGCCGTGCTCCCCGCCGGGCTCGTCGGCATCCTGCTCAGCGACGCGGGCATGCGGCGGGTCGCCACCGACCGCGCGGCGGCCCGCCGCCTGGTCGGCTGGTCCTGGATCATCTTCGCCGTCACCGACGTGCTCGTGCTCGCGGGCGGCACCGCCTACCTCCTGCTCGCCTGACCACCCCCCAGCCGCCCCTGAGACGGCCGAAGGAACGCCGAAGGGCCCGCACCCGATTCGGGTGCGGGCCCTTCCGCTTGAAGGCCGTCAGTCCTTGTTGAGGTTCAGCGGGGACGCCTCCTCGATCACCGCGACGTCCGGGACGGACGAGGGCTTCGGCATGCCCTTGAAGGTGAACTTGGCGTTCTCGCCGGTGCCCTCGGTGTCGACCACGACGATCTGGCCGGCCTTGAGGTCGCCGTACAGGATCTTCTCCGACAGCGCGTCCTCGATCTCCCGCTGGATCGTGCGGCGCAGCGGCCGGGCGCCCAACACCGGGTCGTAGCCGCGCTCGGCCAGCAGGTCCTTGGCGGACTGCTTGAGCTCGACGCCCATGTCCCGGTCCCGCATCCGCTCGTCCAGGCGGGCGACGAACAGGTCCACGATCTGGATGATCTCCTTGGGCGTGAGCTGGTGGAAGACCACGATGTCGTCGACACGGTTCAGGAACTCGGGCCGGAAGTGCTGCTTGAGCTCCTCCCCGACCTTCGCCTTCATCCGCTCGTAGTCGCCCTTGGCGTCGTCCGCGCGGCCGAAGCCGATGGACAGGCCCTTGGAGATGTCCCGGGTGCCCAGGTTCGTCGTCATGATGATGACGGTGTTCTTGAAGTCCACGACCCGGCCCTGGGCGTCGGTCAGGCGACCGTCCTCCAGGATCTGGAGCAGCGAGTTGAAGATGTCCGGGTGCGCCTTCTCGATCTCGTCGAACAGGACGACCGAGAACGGCTTGCGCCGCACCTTCTCCGTGAGCTGGCCGCCCTCCTCGTACCCGACGTAGCCGGGCGGGGAGCCGAACAGCCGCGAGACGGTGTGCTTCTCCATGTACTCGGACATGTCCAGCGAGATCAGCGCGTCCTCGTCGCCGAACAGGAACTCCGCGACGGTCTTGGACAGCTCGGTCTTACCGACGCCGGACGGGCCGGCGAAGATGAACGAGCCGCCGGGACGCTTGGGGTCCTTCAGCCCCGCGCGGGTGCGCCGGATCGACTGGGACAGCGCCCTGATGGCGTCCTCCTGGCCGATGACGCGCCGGTGCAGCTCGTCCTCCATGCGCAGCAGCCGGGCGGACTCCTCCTCGGTGAGCTTGAAGACCGGGATCCCGGTGGCCGTCGCCAGCACCTCGGCGATAAGCTCCTCGGTGACCTCGGCGACGACGTCCATGTCGCCGGCCTTCCACTCCTTCTCCCGCTGCGCCTTGGCGGCCAGGAGCTGCTTCTCCTTGTCGCGCAGCGCGGCGGCCTTCTCGAAGTCCTGCGCGTCGATCGCGGACTCCTTCTCGCGACGGACGTCGGCGATCTTCTCGTCGTACTCGCGCAGGTCCGGCGGCGCGGTCATCCGGCGGATCCGCATCCGGGAGCCCGCCTCGTCGATCAGGTCGATCGCCTTGTCCGGCAGGAACCTGTCGGAGATGTAGCGGTCGGCCAGCTGCGCGGCCGCGACCAGCGCGCCGTCGGTGATCGACACGCGGTGGTGCGCCTCGTACCTGTCGCGCAGGCCCTTGAGGATCTCGATCGTGTGCGACAGGGACGGCTCGGCGACCTGGATGGGCTGGAAGCGCCGCTCCAGGGCGGCGTCCTTCTCCAGGTGCTTGCGGTACTCGTCCAGCGTGGTGGCGCCGATGGTCTGCAGCTCGCCGCGGGCCAGCATCGGCTTGAGGATGCTGGCGGCGTCGATCGCGCCCTCCGCGGCGCCCGCGCCGACGAGGGTGTGCAGCTCGTCGATGAAGAGGATGATGTCGCCGCGGGTGCGGATCTCCTTCAGCACCTTCTTCAGGCGCTCCTCGAAGTCACCCCGGTACCGCGAGCCGGCGACCAGCGCGCCCAGGTCCAGGGTGTAGAGCTGCTTGTCCTTCAGCGTCTCGGGGACCTCGCCCTTGACGATCTTCTGGGACAGGCCCTCCACGACGGCCGTCTTGCCGACGCCGGGCTCGCCCACCAGGACGGGGTTGTTCTTGGTGCGGCGGGACAGCACCTGCATGACCCGCTCGATCTCCTTGTCCCGGCCGATCACCGGGTCGAGCTTGCCCTCCCGGGCGGCCTGGGTCAGGTTGCGGCCGAACTGGTCGAGCACCAGGGACGTGGAGGGAGCGGACTCCGTCGAGGTGCCGGTCGCCGTCGCCTCCTTCCCCTGGTAGCCGTGCAGCAGCTGGATGACCTGCTGCCGCACCCGGTTCAAGTCGGCGCCAAGCTTCACCAGGACCTGGGCGGCGACGCCCTCGCCCTCACGGATCAGGCCGAGCAGGATGTGCTCGGTGCCGATGTAGTTGTGGCCCAGCTGAAGCGCCTCGCGCAGCGACAGCTCCAGCACCTTCTTGGCGCGCGGGGTGAAGGGGATGTGCCCCGACGGCGCCTGCTGACCCTGGCCGATGATCTCCTCGACCTGCTGGCGCACGGCTTCGAGACTGATCCCCAGGCTCTCGAGGGCCTTGGCGGCGACACCTTCACCCTCGTGGATCAAGCCAAGGAGGATGTGCTCGGTGCCGATGTAGTTGTGGTTGAGCATCCTGGCCTCTTCTTGGGCCAGGACGACCACCCGCCGTGCACGGTCGGTGAACCTTTCGAACATCTCGTCGCTCCCTCACACCGCCCCGCAGGAGGTCCTCAGGTGAAGACCTTCCCAGTGCTGGGGCTGTTCATCCTCATCCAACTACCGACTGAGCGTGCCGTGTTCCCGATACGCCACAGGCGAACGACCTATTGGGGCTCTTGCTCCACGAGTACCCCTGTCGACGCACCGATTCGCGCGTGCGACCGGACTTTCCGATACGCCACAAGCGAACGGCCCGCCCCCCGCTCGCGCGGAGGACGGGCCGTTCACTCGAAGCCGATCAGTGCGCGGCGTCGTACTGTTCCACCACCGAGGCGGGGATGCGTCCGCGCTCGTTGACCTTGATTCCCTGACCCTTGGCCCAGGCCCGGATGTCGGCGCTGCGCTCACGGTTGGAAGCGCCCCGCTTGGCCGGGGCCCCGGTCCGGCCGCGCTTGACGGAACCGGCGCGACGGGAGTGCTCCACGAACGCGGCGAGCGAGTCGCGCAGCTTCTTGGCGTTCTCGGCGCTCAGGTCGATCTCATAGGCCGCGCCATCGAGCGAGAACGACACCGTCTCGTCCGCCGCGCCGCCGTCGAGATCGTCGACCAGACGAACAATAGTTTCGCGTGCCATGGGGCTGGCCTTTCAGCAATCGGTAGTGCCGGGGCAGGCCAGTCGGCCACCGATAGGGCGAGTACCGATCGGACCGAGCCCGGCTTCAGTTCATTCGGTTGACAAAGATATACCCGGAGACTGCGGATTGACAATTCAGCGCCGGCCGGAGTTTTCGCGCGCACGATGTGACGGTCCGTAATCACCCAGGATTCCCGGGGCAGATTCATACCGCGGCCATCTCCCCCGGCAAGTCGATCATGGATTCCCATCCGAATCCAACGCAGAAGCCACCTTTAACCCATCACCCCCGTCCCGGACGGCGCACGGAGTAGATAAACCGGAGATAAGGGTGAGAATTGCTTGATCCGCCCGGACGCGGCGAAGGCCGTCCGGTTGATCCTCCGGACGGCCTTCCCTGTGATGAGCGTCTCGTCTATCCCGTGGACCTTATCGGTCCGCCCTATGGCCACTCCGCCCTGTCGTCGACCACGACAGTCCCGGCGTATCGGTCATGTATCGCCTGGAACAGCGGCCTGTCCCAGACGGACCAGACGTAGGCCATCAGGACTCCGGCCGCCGCGACGACCATCAGGAAGAGGAAGAAGGACCAGACCTTCACACCGAGCAGGAAGAAGAGAAAAATGCCCAGCACGTAGCCGAGATTGTTGATCGCCGCCCGGTACACCGCCGTCATGATCGGCAGCGGATCGCCCGCCGGATCGGCGAGCACCACCCGCAGGCCGATCCGGCGCTTGCCCAGCGTCTGGCCCCAGAAGGCCAGTTGGATCACCTCGTACAGGAACGGGATGACCGCGACGACGATGAACAGCGTCCACAGCGTCGGACCGGACCACACGCCGTCCTCTTCCCGGTTCACCCCGATGATGGCGAGAGCGATCGGAAGAATGAGAGCGAAACCGGCGGCCCACACCAGACCGGCGTCGATCAACCGGGCCATCGCGCGCGGCCGGAACGCCGCCAGCGGAAGGCTCTCGGCCGGATGCGGGCCCGCCGGACGCGGCGGTACGGGCGGCTGCTGAGGCGGCTGCTGATATGCGGGACGGGAAGGCCCGCCCTGCGCCGGACCGGGGGGCTGATATCCCTGACCCGGCCCATATCCCGGCTGCCCCTGATATCCGGGGCCTTGCGGGGGGCGGCCCTGCGGCTGCGGCGGGCCATATCCCCCACCGGGTCCGTAGGGATTGGGGGGTCCACTCATGATGACGTCATTCCTCCAAGCGAAGCAGCATCCGGGTGTTGCCCAGGGTGTTCGGCTTCACCCGGTCCAGGTCCAGGAACTCCGCGACACCGTCGTCATAGGAGCGCAGCAGCTCTTCATAGACGTCGTGCTGCACCGGCGTGCCCTGGATCTCGGTGAAGCCGTGGCGCGCGAAGAACTCCACTTCGAAGGTGAGGCAGAAAACCCGCCGGACCCCGAGTTCCCGCGCGGTGTCCAGCAGCCGCCCGACGATCTGGTGTCCGATGCCCAGGCCACGGCATTCGGGGGCGATTGCCACCGTCCGGACCTCCGCCAGGTCCTCCCACATCACGTGGAGCGCGCCACAGCCGATGACTCCGCCGTTTCCGGGGGCGTCGGCCACCCAGAACTCCTGCATGTCCTCATAGAGCTTGACCGTGCTCTTCTGCAGGAGGCGGCGGCCGTCGCCGCCATAGGTGTCGACCAGCCGCCGGATAGCACGGACATCGGGCGTGCGCGCCCGCCGGATCGTCAACTCCATAGTGGGCCCGAGACTATCCGCCTGGCAGCGCTTTCGCCGACCTGTACCGGGTTCCGGTTGGCATGGACCCGGGAGTTCGTTAGTCTCCTCGGCTGAGCCATAGGCGGCCCCTGAGAGGAAGACAGTGAACCTGGTAGGTAGCCGTCTGCTCGCCTTCGTCGGCGGCCTGCTCGCCTCTCTCCTCGTCCTGCCCGGCGCCGCGCACGCCGAGCCCGATCCGATGAAGAAGATCGAGGCGATCCACGAGCAGCTGGAGACGGTCAGCGAGGAGATCAACGGGCTGCGGGTGAAGCTGAAGCAGGCCGAGCGCGCCGCCAAGGTCGCCGCGCGCAACGCGGCCAAGCAGCAGAAGGCGCTGGAGGCCGTCGCCGAGCGCGTGGGCACGCTCGCCGCCACCAGCTACATGACGGGCGGCGCGGACCAGGCGATCTTCCTGGCCACCGCCGACGACCCGCAGGCGTTCCTCGACCAGTCCGCCACGCTCAGTTACTTCGCCACCCAGGACGGCACCCGCGTCATGACGCTGCTGTCGGCGATGCAGGCGGCCAACCGCGCCAAGAAGGCAGCCGACGACCGCGCCACCCAGGTCCGGAACCTGCGCAAGCAGCTGACGGACAAGCAGGACCAGCTGAAGAAGCAGTACACCGAGATCCGCGACAAGATCGTCCGCAAGGACCCGTCGAAGGTCGTCGACATCCCGCCGGTGCCGGGCGCGGGCAAGGCCGCCGAGGCGCTGCGGCACGCGCTGACGCAGCTCGGCAGGCCGTACGTGTGGGGGGCGGCCGGGCCGAGCTCCTACGACTGCTCCGGCCTGGTGCTGTGGGCCTACGCGAAGGTCGGCATCAACCTGCCGCACTACACCGGCGCGCAGTGGAACGCGGGCACCCACATCGCCCGCGAGGACCTCCAGCCGGGCGACCTCGTCTTCTTCTACAACGACCTGCACCACGTCGGCCTGTACATCGGCGACGGCCTGATGGTGCACGCCCCGCAGACCGGCGATGTGGTGAAGATCTCCCCGATCGGCAACCGGCCCTACGCGGGCGCGGTGCGCCTCGCCTGACCCGGCCCGTCCGCGACGCGACGGCGCCCGCGGGAGCGGAGGGGCTCCCACGGGCGGCGCGGGACGCGAGGTCGTCAGATGAGCTGGCGGCGGGCCGCCCACACGACGGCCTCAATGGGGGTGTTCACGTCGAGCCGGTCGCAGATGGTCCTGAGCCTCCGGCGCAGGGTCCGCGCGCTGAGCTCCAGCTTGCGCGCGGCGACGTCCGCCGTCACCCCGCTGGCGATCTGGGCGAGCAGTTTGAGTTCGTCCTCGCTCAGCCGAGGTTCGTCGAACGCCCTGCGTGCGAGCATGGCCTGTTCCACTCCATTCCTCCCTCGTCGTTGGTGCCGACCGCGGGGGCGCGGCCCTGGGGGGGCCGCACGGGCAATGGTTCTCGGTCTCAGTTCTGTTCGTCGGTGGCCAGACTCGGCCGATGCGTCGTTTGCGGGCCGTTCGCGGGGAACTGTGAGTAACGTCGGCGTGAGAGAGGGGACATCGGTTGCAGCCTTCCCCTTCCCGTTCCGTGAATCGTTTCAAGGTCCCTACGGTCCGGAACGCTAGGCGGCCGGATCCGGACCGTCAAGGTCCAAAAGGGCGCTCATTGTGATCATTCCGCCACGTCCGGTGCCGCACGGTGCGGCCTTCCACGAGCGATATGGCGTTAACCTGCGAGAACTCATCCCGGACCGGAGGGGAGTGGCCTGATGCGAGCAAGCATTCGTGAGGTGGCCCGACGCGCGGGAGTCTCAGTTGGGACCGTTTCGAATGTCCTAAACCGGCCAGAACAGGTGGCCGAAGCGACCAGAGTGCGGGTCCTCGCCGCCATCGACGAGCTCGGATTCGTCCGCAACGAGGCGGCGCGCGCCCTGCGCAAGGGCTCCGGCCGAACACTCGGAGTACTCGTCGAGGACCTCGCCAACCCCTACTTCACCGACGTCGCGCGCGGCGCCGAGGCGGCGCTCAACGCCGGCGGCTTCGACGTGCTCTGGTGCACCAGCGACGGCTCCCCCGAGAAGGAGCGCCGCTGCCTGGACTTCCTGGAGGAACAGGGCGTCTCCGGGCTCATCGTGACGCCCGTCGGGCTCGACGCGCGCCGCGTCGCCCGGCTGCGCGCGCACGGCATCCCCGTGGTGTTCGTCGACCGCAGGATCGCCGGAGTGAACGCCTGCTCCGTCACCGTGGACCACGTGGCGGGCGGCAGGCTCGCCGCCGAGCACCTCACCGCGCTCGGCAGGCACGACCTCGCGTTCGTCACCGCCGAGCCCGAGACGCCGCCGCTGCGCCAGCGCCGGGCCGGGGCGCTGCGCGCGCTCACCCAGGCCGGGCGCACCGCGCCGCTCACCATCGCCGAACCCGCGCTCAGCCCCGCGGCCGGACGGCGGGCGGCGCAGCGGCTGCTGGACTTTGGAACGCTCCCCGACGGCATCCTCTGCGCCAACGACCTCATCGCCATCGGTGTCGTCAACGAGCTGGTGCGGGCCGGGGTGAAGGTCCCGCAGGACGTCGCCGTGGTCGGCTACGACGACATCGAGCTCGCCGCCAGCGCCGTGGTGCCGCTCACCACGGTGCGCCAGCCCCGGCGCGATCTCGGCCGGATCGCGACGGAGCTGGCGCTCGCCGACGCCGAGGGCAGGCACATCGTGCTGGCTCCCGAACTCGTCGTCCGGGAGTCCGCCTCCTGAGCCGCTCGCGCGTTACGAGCCCGGCTTGACCAGCGGGAACAGGATCGTCTCGCGGATGTTCTTGCCGGTGAACGCCATGATCATCCGGTCGATTCCGGCGCCCATGCCGCCCGTCGGCGGCATCGCGTACTCCAGGGCGCGCAGGAAGTCCTCGTCCAGCTGCATCGCCTCCGGGTCGCCCCCGGCGGCGAGCAGCGACTGCTCGGTGAGCCTGCGGCGCTGCTCGATCGGGTCGACCAGCTCCGAGTAGGCGGTGCCCAGCTCGGTGCCGAACCCGATGAGATCCCATTTCTCGGTGAGCAGCGGCTCGTCCCGGTGCTGGCGCGTCAGCGGCGACGTCTCCAGCGGGTAGTCCATCACGAACGTCGGCTGGAGCAGGGTGTGCTCCACCAGCTCCTCGAAGATCTCCTGGACCAGCTTGCCCTGCCCCCACTTGGGATCCCAGTGGATGTCGCGGGCGTCGGCGAGCTTGCGCACCGCCTCGATCGGGGTGTGCGGGGTGACCTCCTCGCCCAGCGCCGCCGACACCGAGCCGAACAGCGTGACGCGCGGCCACACCGGCTGGCCCAGGTCGTACTCCTGGCCCTCGTGCACGACGACCGAGTGGCCCAACGCGGCGACGACGGCCTTCTGGTACATCCGCTGGGTGAGGTCGGCCATGTCGTTGTAGTCGAGATACGTGCCGTACGCCTCGAGCATGGTGAACTCGGGGTTGTGCGTGGAGTCGGCGCCCTCGTTCCGGAAGTTCCGGTTGATCTCGAAGACCTTCTCCACCCCGCCGACGACGAGCCGCTTCAGGTACAACTCGATCGCGATCCGGAGGTACAGCTCCATGTCGTAGGCGTTGATGTGCGTCTTGAACGGACGCGCCGACGCGCCGCCGTGGATCGGCTGCAGCATCGGCGTCTCGACCTCGAGGTAGCCCTCCTCGTGCCAGAAGTCGCGGACCGCGCGCACCGTGTCGCTGCGCAGCCGCGCCATCCGGCGCGCCTCGTCGTTGACGATGAGATCGACGTAGCGGTAGCGGACGCGGGCCTCGGGGTCGGTGAGCCCGGCGTGCTTCTCCGGCAGCGGGCGCAGGCACTTGGACGTCAGCACCCAGCGCTCGGCCATGATGGACAGCTCGCCGCGCTTGGACGAGATGATCTCGCCCTCGATGCCGACGTGGTCGCCCAGGTCGATGTCGCTCTTCCAGGCGGCCAGCGCCTCCTCGCCCACCCCGGCGAGCGAGATCATCACCTGGAGATCGCCGGTGCCGTCACGCAGCGTCGCGAAGCAGAGCTTGCCGCCGACGCGCGAGAGCATGACCCGCCCGGCGATCCCGACTTTCTCCCCCGTCTCGGTGCCCGGCTCCAGCTCGGGGTATTTCGCCCGCACCTCGGCGACGGTGCGGGTGCGCGGGAAGTTCACCGGATAGGGGTCGACGCCGTTCTCCCGCAGCCGCGCCACCTTCTCCAGGCGGACGCGCATCTGCTCGGGCGCGTCCGTGTAGTCGGCGGCGGGGCCGGAGGCCGGACCGTTGGTCTGCTCACTCACGGTGTCAGGCTACCGAGACCACAAATCCCGCGCGAACGGAAGCTGTGGATAACTCCGGCCGCCAGGCCCCGACGGCGCGTACGGGGCCCGACGGCACGGGTGGGTGGCCGCCCCCCGGGCCAAATCAAACACAGGATTCAGGAGCCGCCTATGTTGCGCTCGTAGATGAGGCGCAGTCCGTGCAGTGTCAGCCACGGCTCGAACGCGTCGATGCTGCGCGCCTCCTCCAGGACGAGCGGGGCGAGGCCGCCGGTCGCGATGACCTTCACCTCGTCCGGGTTCTCGTACAGCTCCTCGGCCATCCGGTCGACCAGGCCGTCGACCTGCCCGGCGAAGCCGAAGATGATGCCGGACTGGAGCGCCTCGACCGTGTTCTTCGCGATGACGTGCCGGGGCCGCACCAGCTCGATCTTGTGCAGCTGGGCGCCTCGGCTGGACAGCGCGTCGATCGAGATCTCGATGCCGGGGGCGATGGCCCCGCCTACGTACTCGCCCTTGGCCGAGATGCAGTCGAACGTCGTCGCGGTGCCGAAGTCCACGACGATGGCGGGGCCGCCGTACAGGTGGATGGCCGCCAGGGAGTTGACGATGCGGTCGGAGCCGACCTCCTTGGGGTTGTCCATCCGCACCGGCACGCCCGTCTTCACGCCAGGCTCGACGATGACGGCGGGCACGTCGCCGTAGTAGCGGCGGCACATCTCGCGCATCTCGTGCAAAACCGACGGGACGGTCGAGCACAGGGCGATTCCGCTGATGTCGGTGTCCACGAGGAGGGGGCTCTGGGTGACCAGCCCCTGGAGCACCACGGCGATCTCGTCGGCGGTGCGCCGCGGATCGGTGTTGATGCGCCAGTGCTCGATCACCTCGTCGCCCTCGAAGAGGCCGAGCACGGTGTGGGTGTTGCCGACGTCGATCGTGAGAAGCATCAGGTCCCCGCTGAACGGAAGTCAAGGCCGATGTCGAGGGCCGAAGCGGAATGCGTCAGGCCACCGACGGCAAGGTAGTCCACACCGGTCACGGCGGCGTCTCGGGCCCTGTCGAGGGACAGGCCGCCGGACGCCTCCAGGGTGGCGCGACCCTCCGTCAGGCGTACCGCTTCGGCCATCGTGGAGTCCGTCATATTGTCCAGCAGAATGTCCGTCGCTCCTGCCGTCAATGCCTCACGAAGCTGGTCAAGTGTGTCCACCTCGACCTGGATGTGCAGCTCCGGGTAACGCTTCCGGACCGCCTGGAAGGCAGCGGTGACCCCTCCGGCCGCCGCGACGTGGTTGTCCTTGATGAGGGCGGCGTCCTGGAGCGACATCCGGTGGTTGACGCCGCCGCCGCAGCGCACCGCCCACTTCTGCAGGTCGCGCAGGCCCGGCAGAGTCTTGCGGCTGTCCCGCACGCGTGCCTTCGTGCCCTCCAGCGCGGCCACCCACTGCGCCGTCCGGGTGGCGATCCCTGAAAGGTGCGTGAGGAAGTTCAGGGCTACCCGCTCGGCGCGCAGCAGCCCGACCGTGGGGGCGGTGACCGTCAGGAGGACCTCGCCAGCCCCTACCCGCTCGCCGTCCTTCACGCGCGGCTCCAGGACGGCGCTCTCGCCGAGCAGGAGCGCGAAGACGGCCTCGGCGACGAGCAGCCCGGACACGACGCCCTGCGCGCGCGCGGTGAAGTCCGCGGTGGAGACCTGCGCCGGGTCGAAGATCGGCTCGCTCGTCACGTCCACGTCGCCGTCCTCGGCCAGCGCGGCGCGCACGAGCGCGGCCACCCCGTCCGGATCGAGTCCCGCGGCGCGTAGCCGCTCCTGAAGCTCCGGTGTCATCACTCGCCCTTCACTGGTGTGGTCGTCGTCTCCGCGGCTCTCGCGGGGAGCGTGCGCAGCGTGTAGCCGTCGGGCCCGAGCCGGCCGGCGAGCCTGCCGAGCCACGCGGCGTCGTCGCGGCCGGGGAAGTCCTCGCGCCAGTGGCTGCCGCGTGTCTCGGCGCGTGTCCTGGCGGCCGCCACGACGGCCGTGGCGACCTGGTGGAGGTTGGTGGCCTCCCAGGCGGCCACGCCGGGCCGCGCGGACGTACGGGTGGCGAGCTCGGCAAGGCGGCGTTCGGCCTTCGCCAGCCCTTCCGCGCCGCGTAGGACGCCGCAGTAGGCGCTCATCACGTGCTGGACCTCCGCGCGGACTGAGGGGTCGAGCAGCCCTGTGGCGCGTTCCGACGGGCGTGCCTGCGGACGTGGCCCTGCGAGGTCGTCCCTGATCGCCTCGCCTATCCGTTCGGCGAAGACGAGTCCTTCGAGCAGCGAGTTGGAAGCCAGCCTGTTGGCTCCGTGCACACCCGTGCAGGCGACCTCCCCGCACGCGTACAGGCCGGGGATGGTGGTACGGCCGCGCAGGTCCGTCCTGACCCCTCCGCTGGCGTAGTGGGCCGCCGGGACGACGGGGACGGGCTCCGTCACGGGATCCACGCCGTGCAGGCGGCAGCTCGCGAGGATGTTGGGGAAGCGCGACTCCCAGAACGCGGCGCCCAGGTGGCGTCCGTCCAGCCACATGCAGGGCTCGCCCGTCTCGCGCATCCGGCTCATGATGCCCTTGGCGACGACGTCACGCGGCGCGAGTTCGGCGAGCTCGTGGCGGCCCGCCATGAAGCGCTCCCCGGAGGCGTCCACGAGGTGGGCGCCCTCGCCGCGCACCGCCTCGGAGATGAGCGGCTGCTGGCCCTCGGCGTCCGGGCCGAGCCACATGACGGTCGGGTGGAACTGGACGAACTCCAGGTCGGCGACCTCGGCCCCGGCCCGCAGCGCCAGCGCCACGCCGTCCCCGGTGGAGACCTCCGGGTTGGTGGTCGCCGCGAACACCTGCCCGAGCCCGCCCGTAGCCAGGATGACGGCCCGCGCGCGCACGGCGCCGACGCCGTCATGCGAGCCCTCCCCCATGACGTGCAGGGTGACGCCCGCAGCGCGACCGCCGTCCATGAGGAGGTCGAGGACGAGCGCGTGCTCGATCACCTCGACTCCGTCCGTCTCCTTGAGCACCGCCAGGAGGGCCCGGCTTATCTCCGCCCCGGTGGCGTCGCCTCCGGCGTGCGCTATCCGGCGCCGGTGGTGGCCGCCTTCGCGCGTCAGGGAGACGCTGCCGTCGGGGGCGAGGTCGAAGTGGGCGCCCGCCTCGATGAGCCGCCGGACCGCGCCGGGGCCTTCGGTGACGAGCGCCGCGACGGCGTCCTCGTCGCAGAGGCCGACCCCGGCGGTGAGCGTGTCGGCGAGGTGCTCGGCGGGGCTGTCCTCGGGCGCGAGGGCGGCGGCGATGCCGCCCTGGGCCCAGCGGGTCGAGCCGGCGTCGAGCAGCGCTTTGGTGACGAGCAGGACCCTGCCGTGCGCGGCCGCGCGGATCGCCGCGACGAGCCCGGCGATGCCGGACCCGATCACCACCACGTCGGTGTCCACGTGCCAGCCCGGTGCGCCGGCGGTCAGCCGCTCGATCATCACGCCCTCCTCGGGGGGTTTTCGTCAGTATGACACTAAACCCTTTCGAGGCATTCCTCAGGGTTCGCGAAGAAGGTCCGCAATGCCGGGACTATCCGGTCTGGGGCGCCGTCCCCGCAGGTCAGCGGCCCGTCCGCCCTGCGCGAACCCGCGCCCCGCCCGCTAGACGTCCTGGGCCACGAGGTCGGGACGGCGGGTGTCCGTCCCCGGCACCGGCTCGGCCGGATCGTCGCCCAGCAGCACGATCTTGTTCGCGCCGTCCACGTGCACGACCGACGGGCTGAACGCCCGCGCGTCCGCGTCGCTCATCGCCGCGTAGCTGATGACGATCACCAGGTCGCCGGGGTGGACCAGGTGCGCCGCCGCGCCGTTGATCCCGATCACCCCGGTGCCGCGCGGCCCCTCGATGACGTACGTCTCCAGCCGCGCCCCGTTGGTGATGTCGACGATCTGGACCTGCTCGCCCGGCAGCAGGTCGGCGGCGTCCATCAGATCGGCGTCGATCGTGACGGACCCGACATAGTGCAGGTCGGCCTGGGTGACCGTCGCCCGGTGGATCTTGGACTTGAACATGGTGCGGAACATCAGAACTCCAGGGGGAGGTTGTCGATCAGCCGGGTGGCGCCGACGCGGCCCGCGACGGCGAGGACAGCCGGACCGCGATGTCCGGGCGCGACGGGGGTGAACGTCGCCGGATCGGCGAGCACGAGGTAGTCCAGGCGTAGCGCGGGCTCCGCCTTCGCCGCCTCGTCCAGGACGGGCTGAGCGGCCGCCAGGACGGCCTCCGGCCCTTCCGAGACCGCCTCCCGTCCGGCGAAGAGGGCACGCGACAGCGCGAGCCCCGTCTTGCGCTCCTCCGGCGAGAGAAACCTGTTGCGGCTCGACAGCGCGAACCCGTCCGGCTCCCGGACCGTCGGCACCGCGACGATCTCGATGCCGAAGTCGAGATCCGCGACGAGCCGCCGCACGATCGCGAGCTGCTGCGCGTCCTTCTGCCCGAAGAACGCCAGATCGGGACGGACCATGCCGAACAGCTTGGCCACGACCGTCGCCATCCCGTCGAAGTGGCCCGGCCGCGCCGCGCCCTCGACGATCTCGCCCATCCGGCCGGTGCTCACCGACACCTCAAGCGGCCTCGGATACACCTCGTCGACCGAAGGCGCGAAGACAAGTGCCACCCCTTCGGCGGCGCAGACGGCGGCGTCCGCCTCCAGCGTCCTGGGGTAGCGGTCCAGGTCGGCCTGCTCGCCGAACTGGAGCGGGTTCACAAAGACGCTGACCACCACGTGGTCGGCGGCCTCGCGCGCCGTCCTGATCAGCTCGCGGTGCCCATCGTGCAGCGCCCCCATCGTGGGGACAAAAGCGACCGAACCCGGCAGCGCGCGGCGGCGCGCGCGCAGCTCGGCGACGGTGTGGACGATCATGGTGATCCCTCCGGGGAGTCGGACAGGACGCCGAGCAGCCGTTCGGCGGCCTCCGGCTTGAGCAGCCCTGCGTCGAGCGCGAGATCGGCGGTACGCCTGGCCAGCGCCAGGTAGGCGGCGACGGAGTCGGGCTCCGCCGCCTTGAGCGCGGCGACGTGGTCGGCGACGGTGCCCGCGTCGCCCCGCGCGACGGGCCCGGTCAGCCCCTGGCCGCCCAGCCTGAGGCCGTTGTCCAGCGCTGCCCCCAGCAGCGGCCCGAGCATCCTGCCCGGCTCCGCCACGCCCGCCTTACGCAGCAGTTCGGCGGCCTCCACCACGAGCGTCACCAGGTGATTGGAGCCGCTCGCCAGAGCAGCGTGATACAGGGTGCGGCTCTCCTCCTCGATCCAGACGGGCTCCGCGCCCATCTCCACGACGAGCGCCTCGGCGATCGGGCGCAGCGGCCCCGGCGCGGTGACGCCGAACGAGATCCCCGCCAGCCGCGCCAGATCGTCGGGACGGCCCGTGAACGTCATCACCGGGTGGAGCGCCAGCGGCAGCCCCCCGGCCCGCGTCAGGGGCTCCAGGACGCCGGAGCCGTGCCGTCCGCTGGCGTGTGCGAAGAGCTTGCCCTGCACCGCCACACCCGCCGCGACGATGCCCGCGGCCAACCCCGCGAGCTCGTCGTCGGGGACGGTCAGCAGCACCAGATCGGCGGATTCCACCACTTCCTGGGGCGGCACGAAGGGCACACCGGGCAGGAGCGCCTCGGCGCGCTGCCGCGCGGAGACGGCGGACGCGGCCACCACGGAGTGCCCGGCGCGCGCCAGGGCGGCGGCCAGGACCGCGCCCACACGGCCCGCGCCGACCACCCCGATCCGGAGCCTGCCGGGTCGCTGAGAAGGCGTTTTCATGAACGTTCCAGTCCTCGCAAGGGGTACCGGACGGTTGCGACAGCCAAGGGTACCCAAACCCCGGAGCGGCTCTCCTGACACCCGCCCTGACCCGTGGTCAGCAAAAGGTCGCCTCGGCGCCATAGCGGCCCGTGGGTCCCACGGGCCAAGGTTGTTCCTGCGACACAACCATCACACACGGTGAAGGGAGGCGCCTAACGCGGATCTTCCGGACGAAGGATTCAGGGGTCCTGGCGGCCGCCGTCCTACCGGTGCTCCCCCGCTCGCTCGGGGCGGCCCTGGTGCTCACCCGGTCAAGTCCGGACGGCGGTCGCCCCCGGGGCCGAACTCGGCGCCCATGTCGAGCTCGACCCCTCGGGACTGCATCAGCCAGCCGAAGCCGCCGAGCCCCGCGGGGTCGGTCAGCTCGGCCGCCTCCCCGGCCCGCGCCAGCATCCGCAGGTAGTGCCGGGGATCGGCCTCCGCGAGCTCTCGCGAGGGCCGCGCGCCGCTCACCCCCAGGGCGTGCAGCGCCGCACGCTGCGTGGTGAGCACCGTCTCCAGCGACGCCCACGGGGAGGGCGTGGCAGGGACGCCGCACGCCTCCGAGGCGTCCCGGCCAGGAGACGTCGGGGCCGTCTCGCCGGCCGGCCTGGTGGCCGCCGAGACGGCCCCCGCGCGGACCCCGCTTCCGGGCCCGTCGGCCCGCCCGGCCACGTCGCGGGCGTTCCCTTCGGGCCGGTCGGCCCGCCGGGCGTCCGCCACGGCGCGGGCGGCTTCGGCGGCGGAGTCGAGGGCCACGTGCGCGGTGATGTCGCACGTCCCGTCCGGCATGGGCGTGACGACGTGGCCGTCGCGGTACCCGGTGAGCGTCGGCCGCCGGGTCGTCGCGTCATGCGCGTAGTCCACGGCGACGGCGACCCCGGCCTCCAGCGCGGCCACCAGGCCCGCCCAGGCGAGGTCCCTGGCCCTGCCGACCTCGGCCCGGTCACCGTCCGGCCACCAGCGCTCCAGCCAGGCGAGGTCCTCCGGGCACGGCGGCGGCCCGAGCGCCTCCCGGCCCCGGCCGTCCACCAGCACGGTGCGCGGCCCGTCCGGCGTGCGCTCGACCACGTCGAGGGGCACGTTGTCGAGCCACTCGTTGGCGATCACCAGCCCGGTGATCCGCTCCGGCGGCGCCGTCGCCCACACCAGCCCGTCCACCTCGCGGCGCGCGCTCAGCTCCACCTCGACGGCCACGGCGCGCGTCCGCTCCCGCACCCCGGGCGGCACCGCGGCGAGGACGCGCTCGGCGAGGGTCCCGTCGCCCGCGCCCATGTCCACAAAGTCGAGCCGCGCGGGCCCGCCGAGCGCCGTGTCGACGGCGACGAGCAGCCGTGCCAGCGCCTCCGCGAACAGCGGCGACGCATGCACCGATGTCCGGAAATGTCGCTCCGGACTCTGCGTCCGGTAGAACCCCTCGGGCCCGTACAGGGCCCCCTCCATCGCCTCGCGCCACCCGATCACGCGGCCTAGCGTGACACACCCGTGTCGCCATGGACCCACCAGATCCTGTGACATATCGACCACGGAAGGTAAAGGGATGGTGATCCTTGCCCCCCGATCGGGTAATCGTGCTCGAATTAGCGACCCACTACCGGCGAGTAGCTGAATAACTACTCCACGTGAGAGTTCGGGGCGGCATTGCTCCGATGCTTCGTCCACGTACCAGGAGGATCTCCTTCAATGTCGCTCAAGAAAATCGCCGGTACCGGCCTGCTCGCCTTCGCCGCCTTCGGTGTCCTCGGCGGCTCCGCCCAGGCGCTCGCCTCGAACGGCGGTAACGACGGCCCGGAGAACAACAACAACACCGGCCTCCTCACGGGCATCCAGCTGATCGCGCCGATCTCGATCCCGGTCAACCTCTGCGGCAACGGCATCGCGGTCCTGGGCATCGCCAGCGGCTCCTGCACCGACAGCGGCGTCGCCGTCAAGAACGACTTCTAAGTCGCTCGTGAAACGGCCGGCGGTCCCCACGGGACCGCCGGCCGTTCGCGTTCCCACCCAGGCCGCCTGACCCGCCACCAAGACTTTCGACCCACCCGGCCTCCACGCGCCAACGCACTCGCCACCCGATCTCTCACGCGCCCGCCGTCAGCGCGCCCGACGTCGGCGCGCCCGCCGTCAGCGGGCCCAGCGTTCGGGCGTCGCCGCGCCCGCCCGTGCCAGCGCCGCGCGCACCACCGTCTCGTCTGCGAGTTCCCGTGCCTCCACGACATCCCGGTCGACCGCCGCGACCTGCACCGGACCCGGCGGCACGTCGACGTGCACCGTCGCCAGCCCGCGCAGCCGCTGCCACGGCGTCGCCGTCAACCGCACCGACTGCGCCCGCGCGAACGCCACGACGTCCCACGTCCGGCACGCCCACCCCCGACGCGTCACGAACACCTCGCGGGACGCCCCCGCCGCGGCGTGCTCTCGGCGCCCGGTGGTCAGCGGCACCTCGGCGGGCGAGGGGAAGAACTCCGCCACCAGCGCGAACGCCGCCCAGCGCGGCCCCACCGGCAGCAGCGTCGACGACAGCGCCTGCCTGTCACCCCCGTACCCCGCGACGGTCACCTCCACACGCGCCCATCCAAAAACACGCCAGATCAGCGGCTCCGTCACCCGCGCCGCCTGGATCCGCCCCGGCGGGATCGTCTGCACCCGCGTCTCGAACAGCCCGTACCGCAGCCTGATGCCGTCCGGCGCGACCGCGATCGCGAACTCGGTGAACCGCACGAGCGGCGCCACCACCCCCTGAAGCAGCCCGAGCAGCAGCGGCACCGCGACGGCGAGCACCCCCAGCTCACCGAACACGATCCCGAAGACGACGAACGCGAAGAACGCGGCGACCGCGAGCAGCACCGGGATCCGCAGCAGCAGCGACGCCACGAGCATCCCCAGCGTCACCCTGCCGAACGGCCGCTCCGGCGCCTCCGGCGTGTGCGCGGGCAGCCCGGCCGCCAGCGCCAGCAGCTCCGCGCGCAGCGCCCGCGCCTCCCGCTCCCCCAGATACCGCAGCACGATCTCCGCCGACGCACCGCCCGCCAGCTCCACCCGCACCTCGGCGAGGCCCAGCACCCTGCCTACGAGCGGCTGTACCACGTCGACACCCTGCGTCCGCGACAGCGGGATCCGCCGGATCCGGCTGCGCACGATGCCCGTGTCCACCACGAGGTCGTCGCCCTCGATCCAGTACCGCAGCGCCCACCAGTGCCACAGCCCGACACCGCCCGCCACCAGCGCGACCGGCACCGACAGCGCGACGAACAGGACGATCCTGACAACCGGGATGGTGACCGTGCCGTCCCCGGAAGGCACCACGAGCACCCACATCCCAAACAACACGAAGTAGACGACAAAGATGGTGAGCGCGCGCAGCGGCGCCGTCGCCCAGTGCAGGCGGCGCGCCCCGACGGCGGGCCAGGCCGCGCGCGGCGCCATCGTGAAGTACGGCGTCACAGGCCCGACCCCTGGTCTCCGCGGCGCGCGAGCCTGTCGCGCAGCTGGTCGGCCACCGCCGTCGGCAGGCCGGGGACGCGCGCGTCCGTCGTCGCGGCGGCGGTGTGCAGCCGGACCGTCGCCAGCCCGAGCAGTTGCTCCAGCGGCCCCGACGTCACGTCGACGAACTGCATCCGCCCGTACGGCACGATCACGACACGCCTGCCGAACACCCCCGAGGTGACGACGAGGTCGTCCGCGCGCTCCAGGAACCCCCACGCCTGGTACTCCTGCTCGGCCGCCACCCACGCCAGCACCAGCCCGATGACAACGGCGAGCACCCACAGCAGCACCCCGACGTCGCCCGCCGACCGCGCCACCACAAACGCGCCGACCGGGCCGACGGCGGCCGCCACCAGCGCCGCCACCAGCCGCCGGTACCACCGGTAGCGCGGCGACAGCGGCCACCAGCGCGTGCCGTCCGGCGGCCCGAACGCCTCCTCGCGGCTGCGCTGGCGGTACGGCTCCGGCGGCATCATCTGCGGCTGCTCGTTCATCGCGCCCCAGTCAACCCGAAACGCCCCGGCTTGGACACCGCCGCGCCCGCGCACCGCGCGCGGCCGTCTGTCACCATGGCCTCCATGGAGACGCGCACTGTCGGGATCGGAGCCGGCGCCAAGGAGCTCGCGACCGAGGACATGGTCCTCAACATCGGACCGCAGCACCCGTCCACCCACGGTGTGCTCAGGCTGCGGCTCACCGTGGACGGCGAGCGCATCGAGGCGTGCGAGCCGATCATCGGATACATGCACCGCGGCGCCGAGAAGCTCTTTGAGGTGCGCGACCTGCGCCAGGTCGTCGTGCTGGCCAACCGGCACGACTGGCTTTCGGCGTTCGCGAACGAGCTGGGCGTCGTGCTCGCGGCCGAGCGGATGCTGGGCATGGAGGTGCCGGAGCGGGCCGTGTGGGCGCGCACGCTCCTCGCCGAGCTGAACCGGGTCCTCAACCACCTCATGTTCCTCGGCTCCTACCCGCTTGAGGTCGGCGCCATCACTCCGGTGTTCTACGCGTTCCGCGAGCGCGAGGAAATTCAGCGGGTGCTGGAGGAGGTCTCCGGCGGACGCCTGCATTACATGTTCAACCGGGTGGGCGGCCTCAAAGAGGACCTTCCGTACGGCTGGCTGGAGCGGACACGCCAGGCCGTCGCCCTCGTCCGGTCCCGGCTGAGCGACATTTCCGACCTGATCCTCGGCAACGAGATCTTCCGGGCGCGGACGCGCGGCGTGGGCGTGCTCACCCGCGAGCAGATCCTCCAGTACGGGGTCAGCGGGCCCATCGCGCGGGCGTCCGGCGTCGACTTCGACCTGCGCCGCGACGAGCCGTACCTCGCCTACGGGGAACTCGACGTGCCCGTCGTCACCCGGACCGAGGGCGACTGCCTCGCCCGCTTCGAGATCCTCCTCGACCAGACCCGCGTCTCCCTCGACCTCGCCGACGCCTGCCTCGACCGGCTCGCCGACCTGCCGCCGGGCCCGATCAACCAGCGGCTGCCGAAGATCCTCAAGATCCCCGTCGGCCACACCTACGCCTGGACCGAGAACCCCCTCGGCCTCAACGGCTACTTCCTCGTCTCCCGCGGCGAGAAGACCCCGTGGCGCCTCAAACTCCGCAGCGCCAGCTTCAACAACATCCAGGTACTCCCCGAAATGCTCAGGGGCCTCCTCATCTCCGACATGATCGCCATCCTCGGCAGCATGTTTTTTGTGGTCGGAGATGTCGACAAATAGCGCTATCTGGGGTTTTTGTCGTCTTTGCCCTTGGGGATGCGGCAGCACCATTCCAGGAAGAAGCCGGCGCCCGTCAGGACGAGGGCGGAAAGCGCCGTCGCGGCACTGACGAAGAAGTCGTGCCGCAGCGTCGGCTTGTCCAGATCCCCGGCGACAAAGAGGACGAAGCCCAGGAAAACACCGGCGAGCGCGGCGGCGGCGTGCGCGCTCGCCTTGCCCAGCACCGCCATCCGGGCGACGCTCAGCGGATCGACCGGCCGCGCCGACTCCGCCGCCGACCTGTGCAGGATCTTGTTCCGGGTGCTGACCCCGCTGAAGACCTCACCGACCGCCAGCAGCAGGAACGTCGGCACCGCCGTCCACGGCAGCGGCGGCAGCGTGCTGTAGAAAAGCCGCAACACCACCCACACCGCCAGCGCCGGGACGACGACCAGCGCCAGCAGCACCGCCGGACGCGACGGCTTCACGAGGGGAACTGGAGGGCCAGGTCGTCACGCAGGGTGACGACTTGATCGGTGATCACCGCCGCGAGGTCGGCGACCCGGCCGTGCGGCTCCAGCACCGCGTCAGGATCCACCTCCGCCCACGGGACGAGCACGAACGCCCGTTCGTGCGCGCGCGGGTGCGGCAACGAGAGCACCGGATCGTCAGACGTGACGCCCTCGTAGAACACGATGTCGATGTCGAGGGTGCGCGGCCCCCAGCGGATCACCCGCTCCCGGCGCATCGACTCCTCGATAGACAGGACCCTGTCCAGCAGCGTCATAGGCGCGAGCCGGGTGGTGGCGACCACAACGATGTTGAGGAAGTCGTCCTGCTCGATACCGCCCCACGGGGCTGTCTCATAGACGCCGGACACCCTCCTCAGCGTCAGGCCGGGCGCGTCGAAGAGCGCGTCGATGGCCTCCTGGAGGTTGTCCAGGCGATCACCGAGGTTACTGCCCAGCGACAGCACCACCCTGTGGTCGGACAGCATGTGGCCGCCGGTGACGGTGGGATCGTCGTGTGCGCTCATCCGCGGCTCCTGAAGATCGTGACGGCGACGTCGGCGAAGGGGTGGGGGATCGGTGCGGCAGGCTTGTGCACGGTGACCTCGGCGCTGCGTACCCGCAGATCGGCCAGGCACACATCGGCGAGCCGCTCAGCAAGGGTCTCGATGAGATCAACGGGCTCGCCCGTCACGACATCCACGAGCGACGTGGCCAGTTCGCCGTAGTGGACGGTAAGGGAAACGTCGTCCTTCTCGGCGGCCGGACGCAGGTCAAGGCCCAGCACAACATCCACGACGAACTCCTGTCCGAGTTCCCTCTCGGCCGGGAGCACCCCGTGGTTGCCCCGCGCGCGCAACCCGCGCAGCTCAATCCGATCCATCGTCGTCCGTTCCGTCGAGCACCGGCGAACCGTGGTTCACCCACAGGCGCCAGCGGCCCTCATCACGTACGAACACCTTGGTGGACACGACGCTTCCCCCGGCGATGAAACCCTCCTCGCCCTCGTCGGCCGTGAGGATGTTCTCCTCGCACGTCAGGACGGCCTGGTCGCCGCGCACCTCGGTCCGCACGTCGGTGAGCACGAACTGGATGTAGGCGGTGTTCGCCATGATCAGCGCCCACGAGCGCATGATCTCGTCGCGCCCGCGCAGCATCGACCAGCCCGGGTGGACGCAGGTGAGCGTCTCGGCGAAGTCCCCGTCCGCCCAGACCTCGTGCATGAGGTCCAGGTCACCGTTCTCAAAAGCCGAATAGAACCTGGCATTCGCGGCCTCTACCGCTGCGGCGTCATCCACGCGCTGAGCCTACGGCCGCCGCCACCCGTACCGCGTCCGCGTTCGCCTTGACGTTGTGAACCCGTACGCACCAGGCCCCCTCCAGCGCGGCGATGGCGCTGACGGCGACCGTCGCGTCGTCACATTCCGTGAACGGGCGTGGGCGGCCGTCGGCGTCGGCGAGGAGCTTGCCGAGGAACCGTTTGCGGGACGCGCCGATCAGCACCGGGAAGTCCCGGCTGAGTTCGCGGGTCACGGCGAGGAGTTCCCAGTTGTGCTCGGGCTGCTTGGCGAACCCCAGCCCCGGGTCCAGCACGATCATCTCCGGCGCGACCCCCTGGCCGATGACCTCTTCGACCCGTGCCCTGAGTTCCTTCTGGACGTCCACGACGATGTCCCGGTACTGGGCCCGGGTGTGCATCTCGTGCCCGTGGCCGCGCCAGTGCATCACCACGTAAGGCACCCCCGCCCCTGCGACGAACTGCGCCATGTCGGGGTCTGCGAGCCCGCCGCTCACGTCGTTCACCAGCCGCGCGCCCGCCGCCACCGCCGCTTCCGCCACCTCGGCCCGCATCGTGTCGACGCTGACCGGCACCCCTTCGCCCACCAGCCCCGCCACCACGGGCAGCACCCGCCGCAGCTCCTCTTTCAACGAGACCCGCTGCGCCCCGGGCCGCGTCGATTCCCCACCCACGTCGACGATGTCGGCCCCGTCCCGCACCAACTCAAGCCCATGCTTCACCGCCTGCTCCTGATCAAACCACTCCCCCCCATCACTGAAGGAGTCAGGAGTGACGTTCACCACCCCCATGACCAAACACCGATCACCATCAGGCAGCCCAGGAACCCTCATACACCCACCCTAAGCCCTCCCCCTCCTCCCCCACCCCCCTCCCCTACTCCACCCCCGGCACCCGAAAACACCCAGACCCCACATTAACCCCAATGCGTACGCCTCTTTTATTGCTAGCTTCAATTATCTCGAATGATGCACCATACCCAACTGTCGGCGCATTGAAGACATATTCGCGCCGATTACCATTGTTGGACACCCGAGTCCAGCCTAGATCAGCAAGTGATTGAGAGAGCCCGGAGAGCACGACTGCCGGATCCCGGTCACCGACGACAACAAAAGTATCGACGGTCTCACGAAATGGCGAGTAGCTCGGATACCACGACTCACTACGAGACTCTGCGCCAGGAACATCCATAGCCATAGATTCCGAACAGGAGACAGGCGCAATTACAGGGCTCTGCAAGACGAGCCCATCGCCCATAGATTCCTCGACCTGTCGAACATACCCGCGAAGAACTTCCGCGACCACGTCCGGAGCAGCAGTCGGAAGCGGCCCTTCAAAATCATTTATCATGGACCCAAGATTCGAACACGCCATAGTTCCGAACAAGACAACGACTGGCAAGGACAGTTTTATAGGTACCGCACAGTTGGTCATCTATAGAGCCTTGGCCTCTCGGCAAGAACCGGGTCGTCTGATTGCTCGGGTGTAAAGTGACCGCCCATAATCACCTTTGCCTGATTGTCCAGACTTTGTGATTCTTCTGCCCAGTAGGCACTATGACCTCTTGTATCCGTCGCGAGAATATTAGCACCGAATCCTTCATCTGAAGGAACTTGCGGAACTACCGACACCCCATTAATGGCAGCACCACCATGAGTGAACCGACCTATCTGAGGAACAGGATCCCCAGTCGCCGCCATGACCCACACATTCTCAGGCTTAACATCGAGATCCTTTGCTTCGCCTACATGCATACCAGGACTCCCCACAGCAATCACCTCATCGACTTTGAGGTCGCCGCGAATAGCAGCTTCACCGATCACAACTGAGCCATAGCTATGCCCTATTGCAGTAACATGCTTGCTGGAACCAGCCGGAAGCCCGTCAATGAATCGAAGCAGTTTCGGAGCACCTGCCTCAGCGTACTTATCCACCGGAGCATCCTTCAGGATCGTGTCTGGAGCGTCATAGCCAAGCCAGACGATAGTCGCAACGGATCCGGATCCATATTTCACACTACGTCGCCACAGATTTGCCGCCCTGTCTAGATCCCCCCGAATACTATCTATCTGTGCCGTCGTTCCAGGAACGTAAACGGCAACATTATCCGCACTGTCCGGATCTCCGATAGACAGGATCAACCTACCGTCAGGCCCATCAAGACCATCAGAGATGGCACTCAGCCTGAGTCCGAACTTCAATCCCCCACCTCCAAATGAGTCCCATTCTCCAGGCACTGTCGAATCAAATCCGATCAATCTCACTTTCAGGCCGCCACCTTCGAGCCTTTCAATCTGTCCCACAAGTTGCCTGAGGCGGGTGAGGTCTCGGGTTTCGAAAGGGGTTTGGTGGGTGGGGGGTAGGGATTCCAGGTGGGTTAGGCGGGTGGTGAGGGTTTGGCGGTTGGCTTTGTCTCGGGCGGGGGTGGGGAGGCCGTCGGTCCAGCCGATGGTGGAGGGGAAGGCTCGGGTGTAGAGGGATTGTTGGCGGGGGGTGAGGTGGGACCACCAGGTGGCGGCGGCCTGGGGGTCGTGGACGGGGATGTCCATCGGGTGGAGGCCGGAATTGATGAGGCTTGTGTAGAGGGAGTGGTTTTCGCCCATGAGGGTTTTCATCAGGGCGTTCGAGGCTTTGATCCACTCTTGTCGGGTGGGGTCGGCGGCGGCTTTGAGGAGGTCGCGGCGGCGGCGCAGGTCGGGGAGTTCCACGCGCAGGTCGGCGCCTGCGCGGGCGATGCGCCGACCGGGCCCGGAGGGGGCGCCCAGCGACGTCAGAAGGCGGGAGATCTCCTCGCCGACGGAGATCCAGGTCCGCGCGGCACGGTCCAGGACGCGCACGAGCTCGGCGATCCCGGACGGCGACCCTTCGGCCACGCCGGGGCGCGAGGAGGGCCCGGCCCCGGGAGCGGGCAGCGCGGGCTCAGGGACACGCACAGGAGGGGTGAGGGCGCGTCCCACCTCGTCGGCGCGGTAGGCGGCGTCCCCGACGGCTCTGCGGACGTCCCGGTGCCGGTCGGCGACGCGTGTGTGGAGGGCGCTTCCGGCGGGCCCGACGAGCACGTCCGAGCCCAGCAGCCGGTAGATCCCGGCTGCCGCGGCCCCGGCCCGCGCGCCCTCCCGCGCGATCCCGGCCCCGGCCCGCCGCACCAGTTCGCCCGTGACCATGCAGCCCTCCCGGCGGGCGCCCCTCACCCGCCGGAAGCCATCCTCAGCACCTGCGGGCCCGCACGTCCCCTACTTGCCCGAACCCGCACCCGCCCGAACCGTCCCCTTGACCGGCCGCGGACGGCGCCGACGGCCCCGCGAAAGCGCATTTCTCGGGTTTCCGCCGGATATCAGGTATCAGTGCCGCTACCTCAGGACAGCTGGGGAAATAGCGGCACGCTCGAATGACCGATCGGCCCGGATTACTCAGGGACAGCGGTGACTTTTCCACACAAGGCGACGAAGCGGCGGCGGGATTCTCCGGGACGGCCTAAAGTCTTGGCCAATCGGTCTTCCACGGAAAGGACTGACGTCCATGGGCGCGGATCGGCGCGGCGGGAATCTGGGGCAGATGGAGGAGTTGTCGCGGCTCTTCTCCAAACACTCCCGGAACCTGGACAGCCTGATCAGGGATCTGAACGGTCGTACCGTCGGGTCCTCGGAGATCTGGTGGGGTCCGGGCGCCGACCGTTTCCGGGCGGCGTGGGCGGAGGCCAAATCCGCTTTCGACAGGATGGCCGTCGCCCTTGAGGAGGGCGCCGGCGACATCCGCCGCTCGCAGGCGAACATCGAGGCGGCGACCCGCTGAAAGACCGTACGCGGCGTCTTCGTGGAGGAGTCCCCCTGCTCCACGAGGGCGTGCGCGGTCAGGAACGGCCGAGAATGAGGCTCATCGCCTCGGCGCGCGTTTCCGCGGATTTACGGAAATCCCCACGGACCGCGGAAGTGATGGTCTTGGCCCCCGGCTTGCGTACTCCGCGCATCGTCATGCAGAGGTGTTCCGCCTCGATCACGACGATGACGCCCCGCGGGTCGAGGTGTTCCATCAGCGCGTCCGCCACCTGGCTGGTCAACCGCTCCTGAACCTGCGGGCGTCGCGCGTAGACGTCGACAAGGCGGGCCAGTTTCGACAGGCCCGTGATCTGCCCCTTCTCCCCCGGGGTGTATCCGACGTGCGCGACCCCGTGGAACGGGACAAGGTGGTGTTCACAGGTCGAGTACAGCTCGATGTCCTTGACCAGCACCATCTCGTCGTGATCGGCCTCGAAGGACGTCGTCAGCGCGTCCTCGGGGCCCATGGCCAGGCCGGCGAACTGCTCGGCATAGGCCCGGGCCACCCTCGCGGGGGTGGCCCGGAGTCCGTCACGGTCGGGATCCTCACCGATCGCGTAGAGGATCTCGCGTACGGCTTTCTCGATCCGCGCGTGATCGAACTCCGGGGAAGCACTCATAACGGACACTCTACGCGGTGACGCTATGCGTCCGATTCCCCGGACGGCAGTTCGACGACCGTGGTGTCCTTGGCGCCGTTGAGCGCGAGTTCCTTCGGCGTCATGACCGGGGGACGGTCGGACGGCAGCCGCTTTCCGTAGCCGGTGTAGGAGTTCTGGTGCGGGCGCTTGCGAATGGGCGCGAACACCTGGAGCACCTGCTCCTTGCTGAGCGTCTCTTTCTCCATGAGTTCGAGCACGAGGTGGTCCAGCACGTCCCGGTATTCGGTGAGGATCTCCCATGCGACGTCGTGGGCGCCCTCGATCAGGCGGCGCACCTCGTCGTCGATGGCGGAGGCGATGTCCTCGGAGTAGTCGCGCTCGTGGCCCATGTCGCGGCCGAGGAAGACCTCGCCCTGCCCGGTGCCGAACTTGCGGGCGCCCAGGCGCTCGCTCATGCCGTACTCGGTGACCATGTTCCGCGCGATGGTGGTCGCCTTCTCGATGTCGTTGGACGCGCCCGTGGTGGGCTCGTGGAAGACGAGCTCCTCAGCGGTGCGGCCGCCCAGCAGCATGGCGAGCTGGTCGTTCATCTCCGAGCGGGTGGTGAGGAACTTGTCCTCCATCGGGAGGGTCATGGTGTAGCCGAGGGCGCGGCCGCGCGGCAGGATCGTCACCTTGTGCACGGGGTCGGCGTTGGGCAGCGCGTGCGCCACCAGCGCGTGGCCGCCCTCGTGGTAGGCGATGATCTTCTTCTCGGCGTTGGACATGACGCGGGTCTTGCGCTCCGGCCCGGCCATGACGCGGTCGATGGACTCTTCCAGCGTCGCCATGTCGATGAGCTTCTGGTCGAAGCGGGCCGTCAGCAGCGCCGCCTCGTTGATGACGTTGGCGAGGTCGGCGCCGGTGAAGCCGGGGGTGCGCCGGGCGATGGTGTCGAGGTCGACATCGGGCGCGAACGGCTTGCCGCGGCCGTGGACGCGCAGGATGCCCTTGCGGCCCTCGAGGTCGGGACGGTCGACCGTCACCTGGCGGTCGAAGCGGCCGGGGCGCAGCAGCGCCGGGTCGAGGATGTCGGGACGGTTGGTGGCGGCGATCAGGATCACACCGCCCTTGGCGTCGAAGCCGTCCATCTCGACGAGGAGCTGGTTGAGGGTCTGCTCGCGCTCGTCGTGGCCGCCGCCCAGGCCGGCGCCGCGGTGGCGGCCGACGGCGTCGATCTCGTCGATGAAGATGATGGACGGGGCGTTGGCCTTCGCCTGCTCGAACAGGTCGCGCACGCGGGAGGCGCCGACGCCGACGAACATCTCGACGAAGTCGGAGCCGGAGATCGAGTAGAACGGCACCCCGGCCTCGCCCGCGACGGCCCGCGCCAGCAGCGTCTTGCCGGTGCCGGGAGGGCCGAACAGCAGGACGCCCTTGGGGATCTTCGCGCCGATCGCCTGGAACTTGGCGGGGTTCTGGAGGAAGTCCCGGATCTCCTGGAGTTCCTCGATGGCCTCGTCGGCGCCCGCGACGTCGGCGAACGTCGTCTTGGGGGTGTCCTTGGTGATGAGCTTGGCCTTGGACTTGCCGAAGTTCATCACCCTGGAGCCGCCGCCCTGCATCTGGTTCATGATGAACAGGAAGATGAGGACGATGATGATGAGGGGCAGCAGGCTGAACAGGAAGCTGAGCAGCAGGCTCTGCTTGGGCACCTCGACCTGGTAGGACTGGGTCTTGCCTGCGTCGACCTGCTGCTGGAGCTGGGTCTGGAGGCGGGCGCCCTGGCTGCCCACCCAGCTGGCCTGCATGTGCTTGCCGTCGTGGGTGGTGATCTGGATGACCTGGTCCTTGTCGACGATCTTCGCCGACTTGACCTGGCCCTTCTCGATCGCGGAGACGACCGTGGAGGTGTCTTCCTTCTCGTAGGTCTGACCGGGATTCATTCCCCACACCACGAGCGCGGCGAGCAGACCGAAGAGAAGGACCCACAGCAGTGGTCCGCGGAAGTATCGCTTCACGTCCATATGTGCGGATTCCCCGGGCGGGGCCCGTCCCTCCTGACCAACGTCTGCGGAAAGCTAGCTACTGAAGGTACACCGGACGATGCAGGGCATGCAGCCAGCGATCTCCCCAGCGTCTTGCCAACGATCGGGTGGACCGGGATGTTCCCCGCGATCAGCTGCCATACACGTGGGGCGCCAGCGTTCCTACGAAGGGGAGGTTCCGGTACTTCTCGGCATAATCCAGGCCATATCCCACAACAAACTCGTTGGGGATATCGAACCCAACGTACCTGACGTCCAGTTCGGCCTTGACCGCTTCCGGCTTGCGCAGGATCGTGCAGACCTCAAGGCTCGCGGGCTGCCGCGTGCGCAGGTTGTCGATGAGCCACGACAGCGTCAGGCCGGAGTCCACGATGTCCTCGACGATCAGGACGTGCCTGCCGGAGATGTCGGTGTCCAGGTCCTTGAGGATCCGCACGACGCCCGACGACTTCGTGCCCGACCCGTAGGACGACACCGCCATGAAGTCGAGCGAGACGTGCGAGCTCAGCGCGCGCGCCAGGTCGGCCATGACCATGACGGCGCCCTTGAGCACCGCGACGAGCAGAAGGTCCTTCCCCGCGTAGTCGGCGTCGATCTGTCCGGCGAGCTCCCGGATCTTCGCCTGCAGCTCGTCCTCCGGGATCAGCACCTCGGACAGGTCATTTCCCAGGTCCTTCTCGTCCACCCCACGCCTCTCGTCAGCGGCCCTGGCCCGCCGCTGCGGCCGGGCCAAGATGCAGCTTGCCATACCTCCGGAACGCAACGATCCCCCCGGGCAGGTCGGCGCCGCGCTGGCCGTGCCAGGCCGTGACCAGCCGGTCCATCGCGGTGACGTGCACCGCCGCCAGCGATCCGGCCGGGCAGCCCGCCTCCACGGCGGCTCTGCGCAGCACCCGGCCCCTGACGGCCCGGGGCAGCCCGGCCAGCACCGACACCTCGTAGGTGTGGCCGACGCCACGTGCTTCCGCCTGCGCCCGGACCGCCCACTCGTCGAGCGCCTCGGCGTCCGCGCGCAGGAGATCGGCCGTTCGGGCCAGCGCCTCGGTGACGCCGGGACCGAGCGTGTCCTCCATCGCGGGGAGAAGGGAGGCACGCACCCTGGAGCGGGTGTAGGCGGGGTCGGTGTTGTGCGGGTCGTCCCAGGGCGTCAGGTCCATCGCAAGGCAGGCACGCCGTACTTCGGCCCGGCCCAGGCCGAGCAGGGGACGCCGGTAGAGGCCGCTGCGCGCGGGCATCCCGGCGAGCGACCGCGCGCCCGAGCCACGGGCGAGGCCGAGCAGGACCGTTTCGGCCTGGTCGTCGCGGGTGTGGCCGACGAGGACGGCGGCCGCGCCGAACTCCGCTGCCGTCTTGTCCAGCGCCGCGTACCTCGCCTCGCGCGCCGCGGCCTCGGGGCCGCCCTTGGCGCCGACCTCCACCGCGACGGACCCCGCGGGATCGAGGCCGAGCCCCCAGAGCGTCTCGACGATCCTCGCGGCCCGCGCGGCCGAGCCCTCCTGGAGGCCGTGATCGACCGTGACGCCGCCCGCGCGCAGCCCCGCGCGCGGCGCCTCGAACGCCAGCGCGGCGGCGAGCGCCAGCGAATCAGCCCCGCCGCTGCACGCGACGAGGACGAGGGCGCCACGGGACAGCTCGGACAGCTCCGCCCGCACCGCCGAGCGCACCCTGGCGACCGCAGGATCAGGCCCCACCGCTTCCTCCCGCCGACGCGCGCCGTGTGCTGCCGGGACCCAGCGTGCCACGGGCCGATGACATTTCCGGGAGGCGGCGCGTCAGGGCTCCGTGCCGTTCGGCTTCTCCAGCGAGAGCACCTCGCCGGGCAGCGCGGGCTTGACGACGCGGGCGATCCACACCGACGGGTCGGCGATCTCGTCGAGGGTCGGCAGGGTCTCGGGCGACGCCCACACCTGGTTGAAGCCCTCCATCCCCACCTCCGCGTGGACGCGCCGGACGAACCGGGAGCCTTCGGCGTACTGCTTCATCTTGATGTCGATGCCGAGCAGCCTGCGGATGGTCTTGTCGAGCCGGGAGCCGCCGCCGCGCCTGCCGTTGAACTTGCTGCGGATCTGCGCGACGGTCGGGACGACGCCGGGCCCGACCGCGTCCATGACGAAGTCGCCGTGCCCCTCGACCAGCGTCATCACGGCGGTGAGCCGGTCGAGGATCTCGCGCTGCTCCGGGCTCTGGATCGCGTCGATGAGGGTGGACTCGCCGCCCCGGACCGCGTCCGCGACGGCCTCGGCCGCGTCCTTGATCCGGTCGAGCAGCTCCGTCGGGCCGATGTCGGACGCCAGCAGGAACCTGGTCATCTGGTCCTGGACGTAGCCGCGCAGCCAGGGCACGGCGGTGAACTGGGCGCGGTGGGTCTCCTCGTGCAGGCAGACCCAGAGGCGGAAGTCGCGGGTGTCGACGCCGAGTTCGCGCTCGGTCTGCACGATGTTGGGCGCGACGAGGGTGAGCCGTCCGGTGGGCGCCTGGCCGGAGGGGTCGGGCGGCAGGAACAGTTCGTACTGGCCGAGCACCCGGCTGGCCATGTAAGCGAGGATCGCGCCCATCTGCATGCCCGTGACGCGCGACCCCACGAG
The DNA here is from genome assembly GCF_020991275.1 of Actinocorallia sp. API 0066. GTDB lineage: Bacteria > Actinomycetota > Actinomycetes > Streptosporangiales > Streptosporangiaceae > Actinocorallia. The sequence goes on from NZ_JAJLQY010000010.1 coordinate 198,510, forward strand.
GTCGACGGCGATGCCCACGGGGCCCGCGGACGGCCTGCGCTCGGACAGCTTGTCCACGAGGGGTTCCAGGACGACCCTGAAGCCGTCGACGTTCGCCTTGATCCAGCCGGGGCGGTCGACGACCGTCGCGGGCTTCGGATCGGGCAGCACGTCCATCCGGGTGAACTCGCGCACGTGCTCCTGGGCCACGGCGGACAGCTCCCGCAGCTCACGGACGACCTCGCGCGCCTCCTCGGCGGAGACCTGTGGTCCGGGCCGCACCAGGCGCGCCCCCGTCTGGACCGCCGTCCCCCAGTCGATCATCCCGCCCACGCCCGCTCCCTCCGCCGGGACCGGAACCCCGGATAGGACTCACTCGCGTTCTTGCTCCACCGTATGCGACCAACGCCCGGCACCACTCAGACGTTCCCCCGCGCCCCGCCGGACAACCTGCGGCCGGAGTTATCCACAGGGGCGTCCGCGCAGGTCAGCGCGGGTGTAGCAGGATGGGTGCGGGCGGGCGCGGCGGTCAGCAGGCGCAGGTGACGACGGTGTCGGCGAGCTGGTCGAGCGCCACCCGGGCGGCGCCGAGGTCGGCGGCGTCGTTGGCCATGAACGCGAAGGAGAGGAGGCGGCCGGTGGAGTCATAGGCGACGCCCGCGAGGGTGGCGACGCCGTTGAGGGTCCCGGTCTTGGCGCGGACGAGGCCCGCGCTCGGCATGCCGAGGAAGCGTTCACTCAGCGTTCCGCTGAAGCCGCCGACGGGCATGCCGGTGAGCACGGTGCCGAGTTCCGGGCGCTTGCCCGAGGCGGTGAAGGAGACGAGGCGGGCGAGCGCGAGCGGGGTGATCCGGTTCTGCGGGGAGAGCCCGCTGCCGTCCACGGTGGCGACGCCCTGGGCCATGCCGAGCGACTGGAGCGTCTCGCGGACGGCGCGGGAGGCGCCTTCGAAGGATGCGGGAAGGTCCTTCTTCAGGGCGACCTGCCGGGCCATCGCCTCGGCGACCTCGTTGTCGCTGCACTGCATGAGGTGCTCGACGAGTTCGGCGACCGGCGGCGAGTCGACCGAGGCGACGTCCTGCCCGCCCGAGCCTGAGGCGGGTCGTCCGACGGTGGTGGCGACGCCGTACTGGTTCAGGTACCTGGCGAACGCCTGGGTGGCCGCTTTCGGCCCGTTGTCGGCGGGGGTGACGGTGCCCTCGCACGGGTTGGGCGCGGACCTGCCGTTGTCCACCATGAGGGCGGCGATGGGGGCGACGCTGCCTTCGGTGACGTAGGTGGGCTTCCATCCCGGTCCCATGTCGGAGCCCTGGTAGAGGGAGGCGTCGTAGTCCACCGTGACGGCGCCGACGCCCTCGGTCTTCAGCGCGTCCGCCGTCTGCCGCGCGAGGTCGGCGACGGAAGCGGGGCGCGGGTAAGAGGTGGGCTTGGCCTTGGACGAGAGGGTGGGATCGCCGCCGCCGACGAGGACGAGCCGGTCGCCCTTGCGGACGACACGGGTCCGCAGGGTCATGCCCGGGTCCAGGACGGCCAGCGCCGCGGCGGAGGTCACGATCTTTGTGGTGGAGGCGGGCACGGCGGCCTTGGTCGATCCGGCGTCGAAGAGCGTCCTGCCTGTCCTGGCGTCGAGGACGACGCCGGTGATCTTGCCGTCGGCGTTGCGGGCCGCCAGCCGGGAGGCGAGTGCGGCTCCGGGAATCTTCCCGGCACCGGTAACCTGCCTTGTCTCACCGGGATCCACGACCCGCCGCTCGGCCACCGCGGCCGGTTGCGGGGAGAGTTCCCGTTCTGGTGTGATTTTCACCACACCGGCGCTCGCGCTGACGGCGAAGACCTGGAGCAGGAAGAGTGTGACCACGGCCACCGGCCGGTCAACGGTCACCATGTCACGTCTCTCCCTCGTCCAGGTCTGCCACGTGAGTGCGAGATCCTTGTATACACACAACACCCCATGAGCCACGCATCAACGCGGCAGCTTCGGACCATGGCGAGCGGAGGAAGACAGTGGAATTCGACGTGACCATCGAGATCCCGAAGGGCTCTCGGAACAAGTACGAGGTGGACCACGAGACCGGACGGATCCGGCTCGACCGCCTCCTTTTCACGTCCACGCAGTACCCCACCGACTACGGGTTCGTCGACGGCACCCTGGGTGAGGACGGCGACCCACTAGACGCGCTGGTGCTGCTGCAGGAGCCGACCTTCCCCGGCTGCCTCATCCTGTGCCGCGCCGTCGGGATGTTCCGGATGACCGACGAGGCGGGCGGCGACGACAAGCTGCTCTGCGTCCCGGCCACCGACCCGCGCTTCGAGCACGTGCGTGACATCCACCACGTTCCGGAGTTCGACCGGTTGGAGATCCAGCACTTCTTCGAGGTCTACAAGGACCTGGAGCCCGGCAAGTCCGTCGAGGGCGCCAACTGGGTGGGCCGGGTCGAGGCCGAGGAGGAGATCCTCCGCTCGCGCAAGCGCGCGGAGGAGCACGGCCACTGACCCGAGCGGCCGTCAACCGGGGCGGACGGCGCCGATGAAGCCGTTCCGCCAGATGGACGAGATCCGCACCTTCGCACCCGTGTAGGGCGCCTCGACCATCCGCCCGTCACCGACGAAGATCCCGACATGATGAATCGTGTCGGGATCTTTGGTGTTCTTGGCGAAGAACACCAGGTCGCCCGGCCGGAGCATCGTCGTCGGCACCCGCGGGCCCGCCACCCACTGCGACCCCGTCCAGTGGTCGAGGCCGATGCCGACCTTCCCCCACGCGTACAGCGCGAGGCCGGAGCAGTCGAAGCCCTTGATCTTCGACCCGTGCTGGATCCCGTAGGACGGCCCCTTCTGCGTCCCGCCTCCCCATGAATAGGGAGTGCCGATCCACTTGAGCGCCTCCTTGACGACCGTCTTGCCGCGGCCGCTTACGCGCGGCGAGAGGTCGTCCTCGAAGTTGCGCACGGCCTCGCGGTCGAGGCGTTCCGCACGCTCCTCGCGCAGCGCGGCGATCCTGCGCTCGGCCAGCCTGTCGGCTCGGCTCTGGGTGCGGGTGAGCTGCGCGGTGAGCCCACGTTTCAGGGCGCCGATCCGGGTGAACGCCTCCTTCTGCGCCCGTACCGCGGCGACCGCGTCACGGCGCGTGCGTTCGACCGTCACGGCCGTCTCCTTCTGCCGCGTGTGCGCGCGTCTGGCCTCCGAGCGGAGCAGGCGCGACACCTTGCGCGCCGCCTTCACCCGCTTGCGCAGCCCCTCGTGGCGCGTCTCGACGACCTGGAGCAGCCGCGCCCTGTCGAGGGCGGCCTGCGCGCCGCCCGTCCCGCCGACGGCGAGGCCGAGCCTGCCCGCCGAGGTGTAGGCGCCGACCTCGCGCGCGGAGAGTTCCCGCCGGGCCGCCTCGTAGGCGGCCTCCGCCTTGCGCGCCCGCGCCCTGGCGTCCCGGACCGCCGCGCGCGCCTTGCGCAGCGCCACGAGCCGCCCGTTGTGCCGCTCCATCGCGAGCTCGGCGTCCCAGCCGAGCGTCGTCAGCTCGGCGTCGGCGGCGGCCAGCCGCGCCTTGAGCCTGCCGATCTTCTGCGCCTTGGTCAGCGGCGCGGCGCGGCTCGCGACCGCCTGCCCCGCCGGCGACGGTTCGGCCGCGAGCGCCGGGGCGACGCCGACGACCAGCGCTCCCGCGACGACAAGGACGAGAGTTGTAGACGACGACCGCGGCACGGTTCCCACCTCCACCCAGGACACGTGACCCGCTGAGGGGCAACGCTGCGAACACGTCCTGTGAACATCTGTCACACGGTGTGCCTCTACCCCGCGCGGCCTTGTCGCCACTCCGGCTTTACGGTCTTCTTTCCACTTTTCCAAGGAGCCCAGGGCGCTATTTCCGGCTTTCTCCCGACAACTCGGGCAGTCGCTTCCGCCTCGCTGAGATTCTTAATCCAGGCCGAAAGGGAAGCCCTTCTCCGGAAACCACAATTCCGGCTTGTCGGGTGTGACCTTCTCGTCCGCCGGGTGTTCCTCGGGCGGGCACAGCGACGGCGAGGGCTCCGGCGTCCCGGTGCCCGTCGGCGCGGGGACGGGGCCGCTTGTCGGCGTCCCGGCGGGCGCCGTGTGCGCGGGCGACGAGGTCGGCGGGACGCCCGTCGCCGGGTGCGGTGGAGAAGCCGGCTGCCCCGTCGGCGGGAGGGCGGACGTCCAGGTGACCGTCACCGTGACGCGGCCAAGGCGGATCGTCCCCTTGCCCGCGCCGTCCTCCGCCGTGCGTAGGACGCGTACCTTGACCGTCGCCTTCTGGTCCTTGGCCAGCCGCCCCGAAGGCTCCGAAAGCCGCATCGGACCCTTCACCTTGGCCCGCCACACCAGGTCGTCGTCGGCCGAGAGCCGCAGCGTGCCCACCGAGTCCGCGCCCAGGTCGAGCCGCAGCGGCGACACCGTGAGCGTGCCGGGGCGCTCGGGCGCACCGGCTACGGCGTCCAGCTCCGCGCTCTGCGGTGTGTGCGCGGGCGGCTTGACGTGCGGGGTGGCTGCCGTGTCGGACGCCGCCGCCCCCTTGCCGCCCACCTGGAGCCGCGCGGGCAGGGCGCCGTCGCGCGGCTCGGGCGGACGCGGCCGGTCGTCGGCAGTGTCACCCGAAGGAGCGGGCCGTGACCCCGGCGTGCCCCCCGACGCGATCGTGCGCACATCGTGGCGGGGATCGCCCACCAGCCAGCCAACGAACGTCGTCCCCGCGATCAGCCCTCCCGACAGCACCCCGACCACCAGGATCCTGCGCCACCACCGCGCGCGGTCCTTAGGCTCCTCATCGAGCGGGACCGTCGTGTGGCCGGGAAAGCCGAGCGGCGTGAAGTCGGTGCTGCGGGTCGCGACGAACAGCCGGTAGCCCACGAGGTCCGGATCGGTGAAGCAGCTCATCACCTTCGCGCGCAGCCCGGCGGGCGGCGCCGGACTGGGGACCATCGCGAAGATCTTGGCGGGCGACACCGCTTCCGTCGGCCGGTGGACGGCGCACTCCGGGCACGCCTTCACGTGCGCGAGGAGGTTCGCCCGCACGTTGGCGTCGACTTCGCCCGCCTCCCCCGCCGCGAGGATGTCCGCGCGGGACGCGCAGCCGAAGGGCCCGAGGTGGGAGAGCAGCTCCACCGTCAGGGTGCTGCGCAGCTCGTTCCTCCCGTCGGCGAGCAGCGCCTGCGTCTGCCGTTCGGGCACGGTGAGCACCAGCGAAGCGTGCCGTACCGACAGCTTGTGCAGCGTCTCCAGCTCCAGCGCCTCCCGCGCGCGCGGTTCGAGCGCCCGGACGGCCCGCCAGGCGATGAGCCGCTGGTCCGCCTCGCGCCGGTCGCCCTCCGGCGCCGGGAGGTCGGGAGGCGACGTCGGGAAGGGCCGCCGCGCGCACTCGGACCTGGCGATCGCGTACAGCCAGGGCCGGAACAGCGCGACGTCGTGCAGCCTGTCGGCGTGCGCCTCCGCGACGATGAAGGTGTCGCGCAGGGCCACCTGCGCCGCCTCGGCGTTCGTCAGCCGGAACCAGCAGTACGCGTACAGGGGCTCGGCATACGCGTCGTAGACCGAGGCGAGCGCACCGGGATCACGGGCGCGCAGCGCCTCGACGAGCTGGCGGTCATCCATGGCGGAAAAGCTAAAGGGGCCGCCATCTTCACCTCCACCGAATCCCTGGAATTGCTCAGCAATTCTTCAGAGCGATCCAGGTGATTCACCGCAAATATCGCGATCTTCGCAACGCCCTTTCCGGGAACCGTCGCCGATCGGACAGAGGTCCGGTTGTTCAGAATTGCAGCCGCATGGGCGGAAAGAGCCGGTCGGCCGCCGCCGCGATCGCGGTCACCTGCGCCGAGGTGAAGATCACCGGATGCGCCTTGACGAACTCGGGGATCTCCCGGCCCCGGTGGAAGGTGACCCCCTCGTGCTCCAGACCCTCCGGCTCGACCTTCCCCGACTGGACGGCGACCAGAGGAACAACGCCGACCTCCTCGTCGAGCTCCTCCGCGAGGAACCGCGAGACGAGCTCGGCGGCGCGCGCGGCGGTCTCGCCGATGCCGCCCACCGGCTCCTCCCCCGCCCACAGCCGCCCCTCGTCCGCCCAGAGCCGGACGCCCCGCCGCACCCTGCGCGTGATGACGACGTAGACGCCGGTCAGGCCGACCACCAGATGGTCGAGGTTCGTCGCCGACAGGTACGGCACCGTCCGGTCGTGCAGGACCGCATAGCCCCTGCCGAGCCCGCCCAGGTCGCGGCCCGTCCTGCGCTCGGCGCGCGCCCCGCGCCGCCACTCGGTCTCCGGCCCCGGCACCAGGTAGCTCAGCCCGTAGTGCAGGGCCGCGACGCCCGCCCCCGAGCAGGCGCCGATCCGCCAGTCGACGAACCCCGCCGTCATCACTCCCGCCGCGGCGCCCAGCGCGCTGCCCACCGCGCAGCGCTCGACCCGCGAGGAGAGGGTCCGGTAACGCGCCCAAGCCGAAGCTCCGGCCATCCCCATCTCACTCCGACCCACCTGCTCACCCCCGGGGGCAAGAGTCGTGGCAGGTCGGGCCGCATTCAAGGACTTCGGCGCACCCGGCAGGTGTCGTCGCGGCATACCAGGGCAAGCCGGGCGCGGTTTGACACTGCAACGATGACAGTGTCAGTATTGCAGCGTCGGCCGCCGAACCGCGGCGCCGGCGCACGGTGCCAACGGGCGGGAGGTGACGCAGATGAGCGAGGGGTGGACGATCGCCGAGCTGGCCGCGCGCGCCGCGGCGGCCCTGGCCGACCTCGACGTCAACGGGCGCGTCCAGGACGTGCCGAACGAGCGGCTCATCCGCTGGTACACCACGCTCGGCCTGCTCGACCCGCCGGTCCGGCACGGCAGGCACGCGCGCTACACGCCCCGGCACCTGCTCCAGCTCGTCGCGGTCAAGCGCCGCCAGGCCACGGGGCTGAGCCTCGCCGAGATCCAGGCCGAGCTCGTCAGCGCGCCCGACGGCAGGCTCACCGCCATCACCGGCCCGCTCCCCGAAGTCGACATCGCCTGGAGCGCCCCCCGGCCCTCGCCCCGCCGCTTCTGGGCCGCCGAACCCCCGGCGCCCGACGAGCGCCCCGAGCCTGAGCGGTCCGAAGCACGGTCGACGCGCGCGGGGTCGGCGCCGAGCCCGGAACCCCCACCAGCCGCGGTTTCCGCGCGAGGTCCACTGCCAGCCGTCGCCGACGCGGCGGCAGGCACGGAGTCCGCGCCGGTGGACGTGGTGTTCGCCGTGCAGGGGGTGCGGCTCGCGCCCGGGGTGACGCTGCTGCTCGAAGGCGGGCCGGTCGGCGGTGAGGACGCTGCGGCGCTGCTGCGCGCGGCCTCACCGCTGCTCGCCGAACTCGCCCACCGGGGCCTGCTGCCAGGAGAGGGGGAACCCGCCGCGCGCACCTGAACCCAGCACGACGTCCGAGCAAGCGCAAGCCAGTCTGGAGGCAGCAGTGACCACGCAGATCGAAGAGCCGGGCGCGTGCCCGCCCCCCGCCGGGGCGGTCACCGGCGTCCTCAGCACCTCCGAGGGGATCCTGCCCCTCGACGCCGTGCGGATCCACGCCGACATCGCCGGGCTCGCCGCCGGGGTCGAGGTCGTGCAGGAGTTCCGCAACGCCTTCGAGATCCCCCTCGAAGCCACCTACATCTTCCCGCTGCCCGACCGCGCCGCGGTGACGGCCCTCGTCATGGAGGCGGCGGGCCGTACCCTCCGGGCCGAACTGCGCGAACGCGGCGAGGCGCGCGCCGCGTACGACACCGCGATAGCCGCCGGGCAGCGCGCGTCCATCGCCGAGGAGGACCGGCCCGACGTCTTCTCCATGCGCGTCGGCAACATCCCGCCGGGCGAGCGCGTCACCGTCCGGCTCACGCTGAGCCAGCCGCTCCCCTGCGAGGACGGCACCGCCGTTTTCCGGTTCCCGCTCGTCGTCGCGCCCCGCTACGTCCCCGGCACCCCGCTGGGCGGGCCGGACGCGGGCCTGGGCGTCACGCCCGACACCACCGACGTGCCCGACGCCTCCCGCATCAGCCCGCCGGTCCTGCTGCCCGGCTACCCCCACCCCGTCACGCTCGCGCTCACCGCGCGGATCGACCCGGCCGGGCTCCCCCTCGGCCCCGTCACCTGCACCCACCCCGTCACCCCGGACGAGGCGGGCGTGCTCACCGTCGCGCACGGCGCACGACTCGACAGGGACTTCATCCTGCGCCTGCCCTACGGCCCGAGGGGCGCTCCCGACGAAGTCGGGCCCGCGAAGCGCCCCACGGGCCCAAACGAACACAGCCCGGCGGGCGCTCCCGACGAAGTCGGGGCCGAGTCGCTGGTTCTCACGCCCGACGCCGAAGGCGGGGAGGGCACCTTCACCCTCACGCTGCTGCCAGCGGCCGAGGCCGCGCCACGGCCCAAGGACGTCGTCCTCGTGCTGGACAGGTCGGGCAGCATGCACGGCTGGAAGATGGTCGCCGCGCGCCGGGCCGCCGCCCGCATCATCGACAGCCTGCACTCGCGCGACAGGTTCGCGGTCCTCGCCTTCGACCACGAGGTCCAGACCCCCGAGGGGCTGCCCGACGGCCTCGCCGACGCCACCGACAGGCACCGCTTCCGCGCCGTCGAGCACCTGGCCAAGACCGAGGCGCGCGGCGCCACCGAGATGCTCGACCCGCTGCGCCGCGCCACCGCCCTGCTCGCCGACCCCGCGCGCGACAGGGTCCTGGTCCTCGTCACCGACGGCCAGGTCGGCAACGAGGACCAGATCCTCGCGGCGCTCCCCGCGCCCCGGCCCGACGGCATCAGGATCCACACGGTGGGCGTCGACAGGGCGGTGAACGCGGGCTTCCTCGGCAGGCTCGCCGCCTACGGGCAGGGCCGCTGCGAACTCGTCGAGTCGGAGGACAGGCTCGACGCCGCGATGGAGCACATCCACCACCGGATCGCCGCGCCCGTGCGCACCGGCATCACCCTCGACCCCGGCCCCGGCCTGGAACTGCTCGGCGAGACGGTCTCCCCCGCGCGGCCGCCGTCGCTGTTCCCCGGGGTGCCGCTCGTCATCTCCGGGCGCTACCGGGGCGCGGGCCCGCTGACGGTCCGCGCGGACGAGGGGTCCTGGGCGCGGACGCTGACGCCCGTGGTCGTCCCCGAGTCACCGGCTGCCGTGTTGTGGGCGCGCGCCCACCTGCGCGATCTGGAGGACTCCTACGCGGCGAGCCCGTCCGGCACGCTGGAGGAGCGGATCGTCGCGACGTCGCTGCGGCACGGCGTGCTGTGCCGGTTCACCGCGTACATCGCGGTGGACACCCGGGTGGTGACGGACGGCGCGGCGCCGCACCCCGTCGTCCAGCCGGTCGAACTGCCGGACGGCTGGGCGCAGCCGCTGTCCGTCGCCGCCCCCGCGTTCGGCGCGGCGCCCCGGATGGCCGCCGCCTCGATGCCGGTGCCCGCCCCGGCGCCGGCGGCCGCGCCTCCCGGCTACGCGGGCGCCCCCGCGGGGCCGCCCTCGCCCGTCCTCGACGCACCCGAGCGCGCCGCGGAGCCGCCCCCGTACGGCACCGGCGGCCCCCAGCACACCGCAGGGCCGCCCGCGCCGCGGCCCGCCCGCGCCCGCCGTGCCGCCGCGCCGCGGCCCGCGAGCCCCGATCTCACGCCGCTGCTGGCGGTGGAGCTCGACCGGCTCAGGGCGCTCGCCGACGCCCCCGAGCCCGCGCGCCGCCGCCACCTGACAGATCTCATCACCCGTCTGGAGGCCCTCCAGATCCCCGACCTCACCCCGCTCCTCACCACCCTCAAGACCGCCCCCGACCCCCTGTCCCTCTGGTCCGAGCTCGTCGACCGCCTCACCGCCCTCACCAAGCCGCGCCCCTTCTGGAAGCGCTGACCCCGGGAACTCGGGGAACCGGGTTCCAGAGCACTGACACGCGGGGGGCCGGGGAGCCCGGTTCCAGCACTGACACGCGGGCTTCAAGGAGCCGGGTCCAAAGCACTGACACGCGGGGATCGGGGAGCCCGGTTCCAGCGCTGACACGCGGGGATCGGGGAGTCCGGTTCTGTCAGGGGTCGGCGATAGCTTCGGCGGGTGATGATGATCGGCGGAACCCCCGTGTGGGTCGAGACAGATGGTGAAAGGGAAGTAAGGATCAGCTGGGGCGACGCGGGCTCCCCCGCCGCCGGGCTGGCCGCCGCGCTCGGCGAGGCGATCACCCTCGCCGTGCGGTCGGGCGTCCCGGCGGAGCACCTGATCGAGAAGTTCCTCAATCTGCGTTTCCTGCCCGACGGCGAGACCACCGACCCGGAGATCCCCGCCGCCACCTCGGTCGCGGACTACCTGGCCCGGCGCCTCGCCCACGACTGGCTCACCCCTGAGCAGCGTCGCAAGCTCAACCTCCACACGCCCGACGACCCCTGGCCGGACGCCTACCGTCCCGCCGCCCCCTGACCACCCGTCACCGACACCCGGCCATCGGCCCGGACGGCCGCATCCGCGCCGTCCAGGCCGGTGGGCGGCGTCAGCGGCTGGACTGGAGGAACCTCCAGGCGTCCTCGATGATCTGGGGCAGGGGGCGCTGCGCCTTCCAGCCGAGTGCCTCCTCGATCCGGGCGACGGAGGCCACGAGGTAGGGCGGGTCGCCGGGACGGCGCGGATGGACGTCCAGCGGGACGGGCCGCCCGGTGACGGCCCGGGCGGTGTCGATGACCTCCATCACGGAGGAGCCCCTGCCGCTGCCCAGGTTGTAGATCGAGTGGACGCCCGGTTCGACGGCGTCCAGCGCGAGCAGGTGCGCCTCGGCGAGGTCGGCGACGTGCAGGTAGTCCCGCACGGCCGTCCCGTCCGGCGTCGGGTAGTCCGTCCCGTACACCTGGACCGAGGGGATGAGGCCCGCGACGGCGCGCAGCACGTTCGGGATGAGGTGCGTCTCCGGGTCGTGGCGTTCGCCGAGTCCCTTGTAGGAGCCGCCCACGTTGAAGTACCTCAGGCTCGTCGCGGCGAGCCCGTAGGCGACGGCCTCGCCCTGCAGCGCGAAGTCCACCGCGATCTTCGACTGCCCGTAGGGGTTGATCGGCGCGGCGGGCGCCTGCTCGGTGATCGGCTCGTCTCCCGCCACGCCGTAGGTCGCCGCGGTCGAGGAGAACACCATGCGCCGGACCCCGTTGTCGCGCATGGCCTCCAGCAGCGACAGCGTGCCCCCGACGTTGTTGTCCCAGTACAGCTCGGGGCGCCGCACCGACTCGCCGACCTGCGACTTGGCGGCGAAGTGCAGGACGGCGTCGAACCCCCCGGCCGACAGCACGTCCCCCGCCTGCCTGATGTCCCCCCTGACGAACTCGACGCCCTCGGGCACGCCCGCCGCCGATCCCGTCGTCAGATTGTCCAGCACGACGACGGTGTGGCCCGCCTCGACCAGCTGGGCCGCGACGACCGATCCGATGTAACCGGCCCCACCCGTAACAAGAAGCTTCATTGATCCTCCAATGTCAGCGGCCAGTCCAAGGTAGCGCCCAAGAAAAATCCAAGTGGTTCACAACCGGTCGGGAGCACGATCTCCGGTAATACGAAACACTGGAGGATCTGATGAACGCCTCGCGCCTGACGGCGCTCCTGCTGGCGCTGACGGTGACGGTGACGGTGACCGCGTCCGGCTGCCAGGGGACGGGTTACGCGAAGCCGATCGAGACCCCGAGCAGCACCTCCGCCCAGCGATGAGAAAGGCCCGGGACGCACCCGGGCCTCTCCGCAGGAAACGGTCAGAGCTGCTTCTCGTATCCGGCGAGCAGGACGCAGGTCGCCAGGCCCTCGATCGCGACCTCCAGCTCCGCCAGCACCGGGAAGGTCGGCGCGATACGGATCGTCCGGTCGGCGGCGTCGTCGCCGTACGGGTGGGTCGAGCCCGCCGGGGTCAGCGCGACGCCCGCCTCCTTGGCAAGCCGCACGACCCGCTTGGCACAGCCCTCAGGCACGTCGAGGCTGATGAAGTAGCCGCCCTTGGGCTGCGTCCAGGCTGCCAGGCCGGTGCCGCCGAGCCGCTCGCTGAGGATGCGCTCGACGGCGTCGAACTTCGGCCTGACGATCTCGGCGTGCTTGCGCATGTGCTCCGCGAGGCCCTTGGAGTCCTTGAGGAACTGCACGTGCCGTAGCTGGTTGATCTTGTCGGGGCCGATCGTGCCCTTGCCGAGCAGCCCGGTGAACCACTTGAGGTTCGCCTCGGACGACCCGAAGAACGCGACGCCCGCACCCGCGAACGTCACCTTGGACGTGGAACCGAACACGAACACCCGGTCGGGGTTCCCGGCCGCAGCGGCCTCGGCGAGCACGTCGAGGATCTCGTCGTGCTCCTCGGTCAGGTGGTGGACGGCGTAAGCGTTGTCCCAGAAGACGCGGAAGTCGGGGGCCGCCGTAGGCATCGCGGCGAGGCGGCGCACCACGTCGTCGCTGTAGGAGACGCCCGTGGGGTTGCTGTACTTGGGCACGCACCAGATGCCCTTGATCGTCGGGTCCTGCGCGACGAGCCCTTCGACGACGTCCATGTCGGGGCCCTCGTCCGTCATGGGCACCTGCACCATCTTGATGCCGTACCGCTCGGTGAGAGCGAAGTGCCGGTCATAGCCCGGGACGGGGCACAGGAAGGTGATCTCCTCGTCGAGCCAGCGCCCCGCGCCGCCGGGAACGCCGTTGAACAGGGCGTAGACGAGTGTGTCGTGCATGATCGCGAGGCTGGCGTTGCCGAGCGCGATGAGCTGCTTGGCGGGCACCTGGAGGCCCTCGGCGAAGATCTCGGCGATCTCGGGGATGCCGGTGAGGCCGCCGTAGTTGCGCAGGTCGGTGCCGTCGGCGGAGGTGTAGGCGCCCTCGCCCGGCAGTTCGAGGAGGCCGTCGGACAGGTCGAGCTGGGCCGGCGCGGGCTTCCCCCGGGTGAGGTCCAGCTTCAGCCCACGGGCCTTGAACGCCTCGTAGTCCTGGCGAGCCTTGGCGTGGAGGTCAGCCACATTCTGAGAAGTCACTGCGCGTCCTTCTGCGAGATGCCGGTTCGGGCACCTCGCAGGATATCGCTGCCGGGTCCGCTGGCCCCTCACGCGGTCGTGGCGGGCACAATGAGTGCCATGACGTACCGGATCACCTTCGTCTGCACGGGCAATATCTGCAGGTCTCCCATGGCCGAGCACGTCGTGCGGCGGCACTTCGCCGAGGAGGGCCTGGACGTCGAGGTCGACAGCTCGGGGACGGACGGCTGGCACGTCGGCGACCCGGCCGACCACCGGACGGTCCGGACGCTCTCCAGGCACGGGTACACGAGCGCGCACACGGCACGCCGGTTCAGCCCGTCCTGGTTCGCCCGGTACGACCTCGTCGTCGCGCTCGACCAGGGGCACGCGAAGGCGCTCCGGTCCCTTGCGTCCACCCCGGAGGAGAGGGAGAAGATCCGCCTGCTGCGCTCCTTCGACCCGCAGGCCGCCGACCTTGACGTCCCCGACCCGTACTACGGCGGTGACGCCGACTTCGAGGAGTGCCTTGAGCTCATCGAAGCTGCCGTGCCGGGGATCCTCGCGGAGGTGCGCGGGGCGTGAGGCTGCTCGGCTCCACCGTGGCGCGGACACGGGACCTGGGGCGCGGCCACTCCTGGACCCTGCACCACGTCACGCTGGACGACGGGCGCGAGGTGTTCGTCAAGAAGGGCTACGACTTCTCTTCCGAGGCCGACGGATTGCGGTGGCTCGGCCCTCCAGCGGTGGAGGTGCTCGCGGTTGACGACGACCTTCTTGTCCTGCCTTGGTTGGCCTCCTCTTCCCCGCGTAAGGAGACGGCCGAAGAGTTCGGCCGTGCGCTCGCCGCGATGCACGCGCGTGGCGCGCCCTCCTTCGGCGCCGCGTGGGACGGGAACATCGCCGACCTGCCCCTGGACAACACGCCGGGCGAGGAATGGACGTCCTGGTACGCCGAGCGGAGGGTGCTGCCCTATCTACGGCGTGCCCGTGACAGCGGCGTTCTGTCCGAGCGTGACGCGCGTGAGGTCGAGGACGCGCTCGGACGGGCGGCGCAACCGGTCGAGCCGCCGTCCCGGATCCACGGCGACCTGTGGAGCGGGAACGTCGTGTACACGTCAGGCGGCGCCCGTCTCATCGACCCGGCGGCGCACGGCGGGCACCGCGAGACGGACCTCGCGATGCTCGCGCTCTTCGGCGCCCCGCTCCTGGACTCCGTTCTCGCCGCTTACGACGAGGCGTCTCCGCTGGCCGAAGGGTGGCGGGAGCGGGTGCCGCTGCACCAGTTGCATCCGCTGGCCGTCCACGTCGTGCTGTTCGGGTCGTCCTACCGGTCGGCGCTGCTCGACGCCGCGCGCCGGGTCTGACCGTCCGTCGGCACAAACGCCATCGCCGGGACACAGCGGGCATTTCCGATCGCGATTTACCAAGCGACTTATCACCTGGTAACCCCGCATTCTTCTCGTTCTTCAGCGGGTTATCCACAGGCGCCGAGGCGTTTTGCTTTTTTGTCGGCGGGAGGTGCGACGATGGTCGGGCGTCAAAACGAAGGGGGACGGCACGGTGAGCGGCAAGTCTTGGATGCGGGCGTGCGCGGCGGTGGGCGCCGCCCTCGCCGTCACGATGGCCTGCACCACCACGGATTCCTCTGCCCCGTCGCGCCCCGCGGGCCAGTACACGCCACCGCCCGTCGCCTGGAAGGACTGCGGCGAGGGCTTCCAGTGCGGCACGCTCGACGTCCCCGTCGACTACGGCGCGCCGGACGGCAGGAAGATCGCGCTCGCCCTCATCAAGATCCCGGCCACCGGCGCCAAACAGGGCTCCCTCGTGACGAACCCGGGCGGTCCCGGCGGTTCCGGCGTCAACTTCATCAGGACCAACGGCCGCGCGTTCGGCGAGAGCCTGCGCCGCGCGTTCGACATCATCGGGTTCGACCCGCGCGGCGTCGGCAAGAGCAGCCCCGTCGAATGCCTCACCGACGCGCAGCTCGACGCCTACCTCGAAACCGACATGTCGCCCGACGACGACGCCGAGATGAAGCAGCTCACAACGGTGTCCCAGGGCTTCGCGGAGGGCTGCCAGGAGAAATCCGCCGACATCCTGCCGTACGTCTCCACCAGGGACGCCGCCCGCGACATGGACGCGATCCGCGTCGCCGTCGGAGACTCCCAGCTCACCTACTGGGGCGCCTCCTACGGAACCTACCTGGGGGCCTGGTACGCCGAGCAGTTCCCGCAGAACGTCCGCGCCCTCGTCCTGGACGGCGCGCTCGACCCGACGCTGACGGCCGCCGAGACCAACATCCAGCAGGCCAAGGGCTTCGAGACGGCACTGCGCGCCTTCACCGAGGACTGCGTCAAGCAGCCCGACTGCCCGCTCGGCACCGACGTCGACGCCGGGATGAAGAAGGTCACCGCCCTGCTGGAGAAGGCCGACAGGCAGGCCCTCAAGAACACCGCCGACTCCCGCGACGTCGACCAGTCGCTCGTCGCCTGGGGCCTGGCCACGCCGCTCTACCAGAAGGCGGCCTGGCCGCTGCTGCGCGGCGCCCTGGCCCAGGCCATGCAGGGCGACGGCACCACCCTGCTGCGTTTCGCCGACCTGCTGGTCGAACGCGAGCAGAACGGCACGTTCTCCAGCCAGACGGAGAGCAACATGGCGGTCAACTGCCTCGACAAGCCGAGCTCCGACCTCGCCGGTTACAAGTCCGAGGCGGAGGCCGCCGCGAAGGCCGCCCCGAACTTCGGCGAGTTCATCGTCTGGAACACCCTCCCGTGCGCCTTCTGGCCGGTGAAGGCGACCGAGGAGCCCCGCGCCCTGCGCGCCGAGGGCTCCGCCCCGATCCTCGTCGTAGGCACCACCCGCGACCCCGCCACCCCCTACCAGTGGTCGAAGAACCTGGCCTCCCAACTCGCCAACGGCCACCTCCTCACCTACGACGGCGACGGCCACACCGCCTACCTCTCCGGCCCCCCCTGCATCCGCAACGCCGTAGACACCTACCTCACCACCCTCACCCTCCCCCCCACCAACACAACCTGCACCTAATCCACGATGCCACCCACCCCCCAAACCCTGTAGACTGCTACCCGCACGGCCCCAAGCCGCTGCTGCCGCCTTAGCTCAGTCGGCCAGAGCGACGCACTCGTAATGCGTAGGTCAAGGGTTCGATTCCCTTAGGCGGCTCCACCCCAGAAGGCCCCTTCCGATCCGGAAGGGGCCTTCTTGCTAACAGCCGCGGTTCACCCGGCTTCTTCGTCTTCCTTGATCGCTTCGGCGAAGGGATCCGTCGCCTTCACCTCAGCCGACCGGGTCACGTGCGCGTAGACCCGAAGCGTGATCGCCGGGTCCGCGTGCCCGAGCCGCGCCGCGACGACGTGGGGGAGCGCCGGCCAGGAGAATCACCAGTGTTGAGCCGTACGGCCCAGGTAGGTCCATTCGGTGGGCGCGGAGCGGCGGGTATGGGCGCGTCGGCGGGTGCGGACGGTGGTGAGCCTGGTTTCGGAAGCGGCGTCGGCGGGGTCGGTTCGGATTCGGCGCGTGAGGATGGTCTCGACATGATCGCCGAGTGCTCTGTCCGGGACCTTGCGCCACTTCCTGGGGCGTCGAGACCGAAGCGTGTTCTCGGCGATCTCTGCGGTTTCGGAGTCGCGGGTGCCGGTGGCAGCACGGAGGTCCTGCCGGGCTTGGTGCCGGTTGGACCGGTTGGGGAAGCGCTTGTTGAGGCGGACGGCCGTCCGTGAGGACTTGTCGTTCTCGGCGTAGTCGTTGCGGCGGTCGCGAGCGTAGCTCAAGCGCTTCTTTTCCTGAGGGCTGCGTCGACTCACCCGCGCAGGGTAAACCGCAACTTGCTTCAGAGTCGAGCAGATCGTCCACCCACCAAAGCAGAGCAGGTACGAGGATGCTCCCCGGCTTGCCCAGGGGTCGCCGAGAAGTCCAGGGACGCCGAGGTGCGGTAGCGGGAGGGGAGCGGGCCGGTGGACCAAGTCGTTGATCTTGACCGGGCTGCGGCGGAGGTCGCCGTGCGGGTTGTGGGGTGGGCTGAAGCCGGGCTTGAATTCGGGGGGATCACCTGGCGGGAGGGGGCGGTGTCGTGGCCCCGGAGGCTGGAGACCGAGCGGGCTCTTGTCGCCGAACCGGACTCGATCGGGGTGCGGATCCGTGGTGCGGACGGATGGACTGAAGTGCAGGTGGTCCTCTATCGCGGAGGGTGGGCTGACCTCGACGCGTTGTGCGCTGATGACGTTGTCACTGAATGTCCGCGGATTTCCACGGCGGCGGAATTCGGGGATCTGCTTGATTCTGCTGTCGGTCGTTTCTTCGGCGGTGTTGGCGCGGCTGTCGCGGACGGGCCTGTAGAGGGAAACCGTTAGAGCGGTGATGTGCGGGGTGTCCGCTTGTTTCGTTTGTATGAGAGGAGGCCCCTCCCGGGGGTGGGAGGGGCCTTGGGCTGGGCCCCCTGCTCTGGGCAGAGAGGAGGGGGCTCAGGGTTGGGGGGTTGGGGTTAGGAGAAGGGGTAGGAGTTGGCGGCTTCGGAGGCGCCGGGGCCGGACTCTAGGGTGGTGCCGCCCTTGGCCTTGGAGTCGGGCTTGTGGATGTAGGTCTGGCGGGTGCCCGGCTGGCCCGGCTTGGAGAAGTCGAGCGGGACGCCCAGGCCGTTGCTGTCGAAGGCGCTCTGCGTCTGGTGGGCCTTGTAGATGCCCTCGCGGGTGAGGTCCTTGGCGGCACACGCCTTCTTCAGGGCCTCGCCGAACACCATGGCGCCGATGTAGCCGAAGGTGACACCGCTGTCGAGCAGCTCACCCGGGTGCTTCTTCTCGTAGGCGGCGACCAGGGCCTTCATGCCCGGCGTGTCGACGCCGCTCGGCGCGACCGAGCTGACCTGGTAGAACAGCGCCTCCAAGGCGGGCTTCGCGGCGGTACCGAGGAGCTGCGGGCTGTAGCCGGGGCTGCTGGAGACGATCGGCACAGCGAAGCCGCCCGCCGCCGCGACACCCGCGAGCGACGCCGACTGGCGCGGGCCCGCGCTGATGAGGATCGCCTTGACACCCTCCGCCTTGAGCGCGCTGACCTGCGACGTCATGTCGGTGTCGGTCGGCTTGATGCGCTGCTCGACGAGCTTCAGCCCCGCCTTCTCCGCCGCGTACTTCGAGCCCGCGAGCGCGCTCTCGCCGTACTCGCCCTCGAAGTAGACGTGGCCGATCTTGTCGCCGGACTTGATGCCCTTCTCCTTCAGCAGGAAGTCGATGCCGTTCGCCATCTCCAGCTCGTAGGTGCTGCCGACGACCTGCACGTAGGGCGCCTTCAGCAGCGCCGACGGCCACGCCGCCGGGATCGTCATGATCTTGTCGTTGGCGACGTTCGCGCCGATCGCCGCCATCACCGGCGAGCCGATGACCTGCGGCAGGCCCGCGACCTTCGACTGGACCTCGGTGTAGGCCGTGACGGCCTTCTGCACGTCGTAGCCGTGGTCGCGCACCAGCACCTCGATCGTGCGGCCGCAGACGCCGCCCGCCGCATTGAGCTCGTCGAAGTACAGCTGCTGCGCCTGCGTGATGCTCTTGCCGAGGGTCGCGTACACACCGGTGAGGTCGGTGAGCGAACCCAGGGTGATCTTGTCGGCGGTGACGCCGGGCCCGGTCTTGACGCCGTCGCTGCCGGTCTCGCCGCCGTTGTCGGCCGACTTGCCGCTACACGCGGTCGCGGTGACGGCGAGGACGGCGATGCCGGCGATGATGTTCCTGATCTTCACGGGGTGGTCTCCTTGCGGGGTGTGAGGGAGGGGATGCGGAGGCCGCGTAGGCCCGCGGGGAGGAAGAGGACGATCCCGACGACCGCCGCGCCGTACAGGTAGCGCGCCGCGTCGGCGGGACTGACCCCGCCCGTCCCCGGAGGGGACACGAGCGGGAGGGAGTCGCTGTAGCGGGTGAGGAGCTGGGGCAGCAGCGTCACAAAAGTGGCGCCGACGATCGCGCCGGTCACCGAGCCGAGCCCCCCGATGACGATCATGGCCAGGTAGTCGAGGGCGAGGAGCATGCCGAAGTAGTCGGGCACGGCACGCTGGAAGGTGAGGGCGAGCAGCACGCCGCCGAGCCCGGCGTACATGGACGAGAGGGTGAAGACGGCCGCTCGGGTGCGGGCCACCGGGATCCCGATGACGCCCGCCGCCGTCTGCTGGTCGCGGATGAGGTTCATGGCCCGTCCGGGGCGGCTGCGCAGGACGCCGAGCGCGAACAGCGCGGAGACGCCCAGCAGGATCAGCCCGACGAACCAGAGCTTCTCCAGCCCGCCGAACGGGATGCCGAAGGGGGCGACGTCGCCCGAGTTGTCGAAGGTGAACCCGAAGATCTCCAGCGGGGGCACGGCCCTGCCGTTGTAGCCGCCGGTCACGTCGTGCACGTTGAACAGCACGTGCTGGCCGATGAAGATCAGGGCGAGGGACGCGATGCCCAGGTAGACGCCGGACAGGCGGCCCGCGATCGGGCTGAACGCGAGCCCGGCGAGCCCGGCGAGCACCACCGCGCAGACGATGGCGACGACCGGCGGCAGCCCGAGCCCGACGAGGTGCTCGTCGCTCTCGCCCGCGAAGTAGACGTACCCGTAGGCGCCGACCGCGAGGAAGAACGAGTGGCCCATCGACAGCTGGCCGGTGGAGCCGGTGAGCAGGTTGAGGCCGATCGCGCCGATCGCGGCGGCCATGACGAACAGCCCTGCCTGGAGCCAGAAGAGATCCAGGTAGAACGGCGGGAGCAGGAGGAGGAGCAGCGGGAGGTAGCGGAGCTTAGACACGGGAGACCTCCCGGGTGCCGAACAGCCCCGACGGCCGCACCAGCAGGATCGCGATCATGACGACGTACGGTGCGACGTCGCCGAGACCGCGGCCGAGGAACGTCAGGTCGTTCTGGTAGCCGCCGACCAGCGCCTCGGTGACGCCGATGAGGAGGCCGCCGACGAGCGCGCCCGTCACCGAGTCGAGGCCGCCGAGGATCGCCGCGGGGAACGCCTTGAGGGCGGCGATCGAGCTGGTCCGGTCGAGTCCCGGGGTGGGGAAGGCGGTGATGAACACGGCGGCGACGGCGGCGAGCGCCCCGGCGACCGCCCAGGCCGACATGGAGATCCGGCCGAGCCTGATGCCCATCAGCGCCGACGTCTCGGAGTCCTCGGCCACGGCTCGCATGGACACGCCCCAGGACGTGTACTTGAAGGCGAGCAGGAACAGCCCGATGAGGATGGCGGCGACGACGAGGGCGGCGATCCGGGTCTGCGCGACGGTGATGCCGCCGATCGTCACGACCTTCTCGCGCCACGGGTCGCCGAGCGACAGCACCTGGGTGCCGAGCCGTCTGCTGAGTTCCGCCATGAGGACGATGTCGATGCCGATGGTGGCGATCGCGACGACCTGGCGGGGCGCCTTGGCCCGGCGCAGCAGCACGAGTTCGATGAGCGCCCCGACCGCGGCGGCGGCGAGGACACCGACGGCGAGCGCGCCGACGAACCCGAGGTCGGCGTGCAGGACGGCGGTGACGTACCCGCCGAGCAGCAGCAGCGAGGCGTGCGCGAAGTTGACCACCTCGGTCGCCCGGAAGATCACCACGAAGCCCAGGGCGATCAGGGCGTAGACCGAGCCGAGGCTCAGCCCGTTGATGAGCAGTTCGATGAACCTGGTCACGCCGCCCCCTCCCGGAGGCGTGGACCGGCAACGGCGGGAAGGCCGATCACGAGGCGGCCTCCTCTCCCAGGTAGGCGCGGAGGACTTCGGGGTCGTTCTGCACCTCGGCGGGGGTGCCGGAGGCGATGAGACGGCCGAAGTCGAGGACGGTGACGTGGTCGGCGAGCCGCATGACGAGGCCCATGTCGTGCTCGACCAGGAGGATGGAGATGCCGAGCGACTCGCGTACGGTGACGATGAGCTCGGCCATCTCGTGGCGTTCGGTGGCGTTCATGCCCGCGACGGGTTCGTCGAGCATGAGCAGGCGGGGCTCCCCGCACAGGGCGCGGGCGAGTTCGACGCGCTTCTGGTCGCCGTAGGGCAGCGCCCCGACGGGGTGGGCCAGCTTCTTCCCGATGCCGGCGAACTCGGCGATCTCCCTGGCCCGGTCCCGGTGGAGCCGCTCCTCGCGTACCGCGCTCGGCCAGCGCAGCCCGGACCTGACGAATCCCGAGCGCATGAGCCGGTGCCTGCCGGTCATGAGGTTGTCCTCGACGGTGAGCATCGGGGACAGCGCGAGGTTCTGGAAGGTCCTGGCGATGCCGAGTTCGCCGACCTTGTGCGGCGCCATCGAGGTGAGCTCGTGGCCGCCGAAGGTGACGCGCCCCGACGTCGCCCGGTACACCCCCGACAGGACGTTGAAGCAGGTCGACTTGCCCGCGCCGTTCGGCCCGATGACGGCGTGCAGGGTGCCGGGCGCGACGGCGAAGCTCACCGCGTCGAGCGCGACGATCCCGGCGAACCTGACGGTCAGGTTCTCGACGGTGAGTTCTGGCACCTCGGTCATGCCGCTCACCCCTTCCACTTGGTGATGCCGCGGCGGGCGGCGAGCACGGGCGTCGCGTCCTCGGAGACGCCCAGGTAGCGGCGGCGGACCTCGTCGCTCGCGGCGAGTTCGGCCGACGCCCCTTCCAGGGCGACCTCGCCGACGTCCAGCACGTAGGCGTAGTTCGAGAGCCGTAGCGCGAGCGCGGCGTTCTGCTCGACGAGCAGCACCGAGGTCCCCTGGCGGTTGATCTCGGTGACGGTGTTGGCGATGTGTTCGGCCATCTTGGGCGCGAGGCCCAGGGTGGGTTCGTCCAGCAGCAGCACCTTGGGCTGCGCCATGAGGGCGCGGCCCATCGCGAGCATCTGCTGCTCGCCGCCGGACAGCAGCGACGCGCGCTGTGCCCGGCGCTCCCCGAGGATCGGGAAGAGGTCGAAGACGCGCTTGCGCACCTCGGCCGGCGCGTGGAAGCCCCCCACGCGCAGGTTCTCCTCGACGCTCATGCGGCCGAAGATCCGGCGCCCCTCGGGGGCCTGGACGACTCCCGAGGCGACGATGCGGTGCGGGGCGGCCTTGGTCAGCGTGGTCTCGCCGCACGAGATCTGCCCGGAGCCGACGGAGCCGCCGTGGAAGCGCAGGACCCCGGAGATCGCACGCATCAGCGTGGTCTTGCCGGCGCCGTTCGCGCCGAGGACGGCGACGATCTCGCCCCTCGGCACCTGGAGCGAGACGCCGTGCAGCGCGCGCACGGCCCGATAGGAGACCGTGAGGTCGCGCACGGACAAGGCTGTGCCGTCTCGCACGGCCGGCGGGTTCACCATGATCCTCCTCACAGACGGTGCGAGGATGATGCGTGTCCCACGCCACTGCTGGCGATAGGCGTCGGACTCCGATGCGCCGGGCGGCCCTGTGCGTCCGCACAATGCCCCCGGCGTGTGACATTGCCCACCTGCGGAGATGTCCGGTGGGGGGCGGTGCCTCCTGTGCGCCCTGCCGAAGGTGTTTGGGCGCGCGCACAACTCTTTCCGTGAGCCGAGTGCGGTCTGCCATGGACCGGGTGGCGCGGACGCCGCCAGCATCGGAGCGGTGAGCGAACCGAGACTTCACCTTTGGCTCGTCGAGCACCTGCCGGACCTCACCGAGCGGCTCGTCGAGGAGTTCGCCCGGCGGATCCCGTTCTACGCCGAGCAGCCGCGCGAGGTGCTGGACGGCCAGCTGCGCCCGGCGATCGAGGCGAACCTGCGGATCTCGGTGCGGACCCTGCGCCAGCAGCGCACGTTCACCGTGGACGAGCGGGCCGAGGTGATCGCGTGGTCGGCGCGCAGGGCCGAGCAGGGTGTGCCGCTGGAGGCGGTGCTCACCGCCTACCATCTGGCGATCGAGCTGTGCTGGGAGGCGATCGCCGCGGAGGCGCGCGAGGAGGACGCCGCCGAGCTCGGCGCGCTCGCGCTGCACTTCTTCACGTATCTGCGCTCGGTGGTGCCTGCCGTCGCGCTGGCGCACGCCCAGGAGGGCCGGGAGCGCTACGGCGAGCTGCGGGCGGCGCGACGGGCGGTGTTGGACTCGCTGCTGGCGGGCATCCCCGCCGACGAGCCCGCGCTGCGCGCCGGGGTACCGATCGCCTCGGCCTATGACGTGCTGGTGCTGCGGGCCGATCCGGAGCAGGATCCGGCGACGGCCCGGCACCTGACCCGGCAGGTGCAGTCGGCGCTGGACGCCTACACGCAGGCCCATGTGCTGGCGATGCTCGACGGCGCCTCGGGCACCGCGCTGCTCCCGGCCAGGCCCGCCGAGCAGGCGACGGCCAGGCCCGCGCGCGCCAGGGCCTCCGCCCGCCCGGCCGAGGAGGAGCCGCGGGTGGATCCGCTGGCGGAGCTGGTGGAACGGATCACCGTGGCGACGGACCGCGCGGTGACGGTGACGACGGCGCCCGCGCAGGGCCCCGAGGGCATTCCGGCGGCGCTGCGCGAGGCGACGGAGGTCGCCGAGCTGGTGACGCGGCTGGGCAAGCCGCCGGGCTTCTACCGGATGACGGACGTGCTGCTGGAGTACCAGATCGCCAGGCCCGGCAACGGCCTCGCGCAGCTCGCGGCGCGGCTCGACCCGCTGGACGACAGGCCGGAGCTGATGGAGACGCTGCGGGTGTACGTCGACCAGGGGCACAACCGGCGGCGCGCCGCCGAGACGTTGCGGGTGCACCGCAACACCCTGGACTACCGGCTGCGCGGCATCGCCACGCTCACCGGCCTCGACCCCTCCGGCCCGGAGCTCGCCGCCGCGCTGACAGCGCGCGCCCTGCGCTGACCCGCGACCTCCTAACGCCCGCGCGACACCCCGGAACACCGCCGTCACCACGCGCTCCCACGCGCGTCGCGCCCGGTCCACCACGTGTACGCGTGCCATCTCGCGCCCCCGTTCGGCTCGACGTCCGGTGCCCGGCCGGGCACCCACCGTCATTGTGCGCCGATTCCCAAAATCCCGCTCCCCAGCCTGTGGATAACTTCGCGGACGGCCGGGGCTGGTGTGACGCGCGTCGCGCGGCATAGTCTGGTCGCGCCTTTCCAGAACGTGATTCGGGAGCCGGTGTGAGCAAACGCGATCAGATCAGGATGTCGGACGCGGAGTTGGCGGAGTTCCTCGCGCAGGAGCACAAGGTGCAGATCGCCACCGTCAACAAGGACGGCGTGCCACACCTGGTCACCATGTTCTACACCCTCCACGAGGGCAAGATCGCTTTCACCACGTACCGGACGTCGCAGAAGGTCGTGAACCTCCGCCGCAACCCCGTGATGACCTGCCTGGTCGAGGGCGGCACCCTCTACAACGAGCTGCGCGGCGCCACCCTGTACGGCGAGGCCCGCATCGTCGAGGACCAGGACGTCATCGTCCCCATCGGCACGCTCATCACGCACCGGATGGTGGGCCTGCCGGTGCCCGAGGACGTCTCGGAGGTGGACCCCTCGTTCGTCGACGGAGTCCGGCTCGCGATGGCCAAGCGCGTCGCCGTTGTGCTGGAGCCGACCCGGGTCGCGTCCTGGGACCACCGCAAGATGGGTTGACATCCGCGCCCCGTGCGTGTTTCCTTCGGGGAGAGGCAGAGCAGTTCTTCCGCCGTGTCACGGCGCGCCGCCTCCCCTCCGGCACAGTGCCGATCACGCGCCTTCTTCCCTTTCGAGCGCGTTCCTCATCCCGCGCGAAGCGAAAGCCGCGCGCCCTCCCCCCTGGAAGCACGCATGACCACCCTTACCGAGGATTCGGTGGCGCGTACCACCGTTTCCGTCTCCGGTGTCCTCTCCGTCACCGGCAAGAACGCCCATCTGCGGGTCCGCGGCCTGACGCCGTCGCCCGAGGACGTCCAGGTGCCGCTCGCGCTCGTGCAGCGGTACGACCTGCGGCCCGGCGACCGGGTCGCCGGCACCGCCCGGCCGCGCGGCAGGGGCGGCCCCGCCGTCCTCGCGACGGTCGACGGCGGGCGCCGCGACCGGCCGCGGTTCGAGAACCTCACACCGCTGTTCCCGACCGAGCGGCTCCGGCTCGGCCCGTCCCCCGCCGGACGGATCATCGACCTGCTCGCCCCCGTCGGCAAGGGCCAGCGCGGGCTCATCGTCGCCCCGCCCAAGGCGGGCAAGACGGTCATCCTGCAGACCCTCGCCAACGCCATCACGACCAACCACCCCGAGTGCGAGCTGATCGTGCTGCTCGTGGACGAACGCCCCGAGGAGGTCACCGACCTGCGGCGCAAGGTGCCGAACGCGCGGATCGTCGCCTCGACCTTCGACCGGCCCGCCGCCGAGCACATCGAGATCGCCGATCTCGCGGTGGAGAGCGCCAAGCGCGGCGCCGAGCAGGGCCGCGACGTGGTCCTCCTGCTGGACTCGCTGACCCGGCTCGGCCGCGCCCACAACCTCGCCGCCCCCACCGCCAGCCGGATCCTCGCGGGCGGCGTCGCGGCGGGCGCGCTCTACCCGCCCAAGAAGTTCTTCGGCGCGGCCCGCAACCTGGAGCAGGGCGGCTCCCTGACGATCCTCGCGACCGCCCTCGTCGAGACGGGCTCCCGCATGGACGAGGTGTTCTTCGAGGAGTTCAAGGGCACCGGCAACATGGAACTGCGGCTCTCCCGCAGGCTCGCCGATCGAAGGCTCTACCCCGCCCTCGACATCGCCGCCTCCGGCACCCGTCGCGACGAGCTCATGCTGCCGCCCGCCGAACTCGCCGCCGCGCACAAGCTGCGCCGCATGCTGCTGGCGCTGGACGAGCAGCAGGCCATGACGCTCCTGCTCGACCGGATCAAGGAGACCCGCTCGAACGCGGAGTTCCTCGCCCTCGTCTGACTCAGCCCTCCCCCGCGACGACGGCCAGCACGCCCTCGCCGTACTTGTTCAGCTTGTTCTCGCCGATCCCGCTGATCCCCGCCAGGTCGGCCAGCGCGGCCGGACGCCGCGCCGCGATCTCCCGCAGCGTCGAGTCGTGGAAGACGACGTACGGAGGCACGCCCTGCTCCTTGGCCGTCGCCGACCGCCACGCGCGCAGCGCCTCGAACAGCGGCCTCGCCTCCTCCGGCAGCTCCACCACGGCGGCGGACCTCGCGCCCTTCGCCGCCTTCGCCGGTTTTGCGGCGCGCGCGGGCTCCCGCCGCATCAACACCTCGCGCCGACGGCCCAGGACCTCGCCGCTGGCCTCGGTGAGCACCAGGGTCCCGTACTCGCCCTCGACGCCCAAGAGGCCCTGCGCCAATAGCTGCCGGACGACGCCCCGCCACTCGGCCTCGCCCAGCTCCGTGCCGATCCCGAAGACGGTGAGCTGGTCGTGCCGGTGCTGGCGCACCTTCTCGGTGTCCTTGCCGAGCAGGACGTCGATGATCTGGCCGGCGCCGAACTTCTGGTTCCGCTCGTTCTTCAGCCGGAAGACCGCCGACAGGAACTTCTGCGCGGCGATCGTGCCGTCCCAGGACTCCGGCGGCGCCAGGCAGGTGTCGCAGTTGCCGCAGGGCGGGGTGTCGCGCTGGCCGAAGTAGGCGAGCAACTGGCTTCGACGGCACGTGACCGTCTCGCACAGGGCGAGCATCGCGTCCAGGTGGATGGACTGCTGGCGACGGAAGGCGAAGTCACCGTCGGAGGAGTCGATCATCTTGCGCTGCTGCACCACGTCGGCGAGGCCGTAGGCCATCCACGCGGTGGACGGCAGCCCGTCACGGCCCGCGCGGCCCGTCTCCTGGTAGTAGCCCTCGATGGACTTGGGCAGGTCCAGGTGCGCGACGAGCCTTACGTCGGGCTTGTCGATGCCCATGCCGAACGCGATGGTGGCGACGACGACGAGCCCGTCCTCACGCAGGAAACGCGACTGGTTCTCCGCGCGCGTACGGGAATCCAGACCCGCGTGGTAGGGCAGCGCGGGAACCCCGTTGGCGACGAGGAACTCGGCGGTCCGCTCGACCGAGTTGCGGGACAGGCAGTAGACGATGCCCGCGTCTCCCTGGTGCTCGGTGCGCAGCAGGTCGAGGAGCTGCCTTTGCGGGCTGTTCTTCGGCACGATCCGGTACTGGATGTTCGGCCTGTCGAAGCTGGCGACAAAATGCCGGGCTTCGGCGAGCCCGAGCCGTTCGGTGATCTCGGTGTGGGTGGCCTCGGTGGCCGTCGCGGTGAGCGCGACGCGCGGCACCTCCGGCCAGCGCTCGTGCAGCGTCGACAGCAGCAGGTAGTCCTTGCGGAAGTCGTGGCCCCACTGGGAGACGCAGTGCGCCTCGTCGATCGCGAACAGGGCGATCTTGGCCTGGTCGAACAGCCTGCCGGTGGACTCCAGCTGGAGCCGTTCGGGCGCGAGGTAGAGCAGGTCCAGCTCACCCGCGAGGAACGCCCGCTCGACGTCGCGCCGCTCGTCGAACGTCTGGGTGGAGTTGAGGAAGGACGCGCGCACGCCGAGCGCGCGCAGCGCGTCCACCTGGTCCTGCATCAGGGCGATCAGCGGGGAGATCACCACCCCGACGCCGGGCCTGACCAGGGCGGGGATCTGGTAGCACAGCGACTTGCCGCCGCCGGTCGGCATGAGCACGAGGGCGTCGCCGCCGGCGACGACATGTTCCACGATCTCCTGCTGGCCGGGCCGGAAGGAGTCGTAACCGAAGACGCGCTTCAGCGCGTCGGATGCGTCCTGCACGCCGGGGGAAGTCACCCGGCAAGTCTACGAAGCCGGGCGCGTTCCCACGGCCGAACCTGTGGACGACCGGATCAAAGGGCGTCGAGCATGGCCTGGAGCTCGTCGAGCGTGATGTAGCCGTCGTGGTTGACGTCGGCTCGCTCGAAGCGCTCCTGAGTCTCGGCCTTGCTCCAGATCAGCCCGAGTTCGTCCAGCACGAGGGTGAAGCCGACCAGGTCGAGCCGGCCGTTGTCCTGGACGTCGATCGTGCGGAATGCGGTGAGCAGGCTCTCGACTGTCAAAGTGGAGCTCCCTTCCTTGTCTAGATCATTGCATGATGACACAGCCAGTGACGGACCACGCGGTAGAAAGCACTGTCCGCCGGGGAATACGTCGCACATGGGTCTGGCCGAAATCGATCACCGCGCGTTCGACAGGGTCGCGACGGCGGAGTTGCGCGGCCTGGAGGCCGTGCTCCCGCGACTCTCCCGGCTGGCCGACCACGGCAAGCTGTGGTACCTCGTGGCGGCCGCGCTCGCCGGTTCGGGACGTCCGTCGCTCCGGCGCGCCGCGCTGCGCGGGCTGGTCGGGATCGCGCTTGCCAGTCCGATGGTCAACGTGGTCGGCAAACAGCTGTTCCGTAGACGTAGACCGATGATCGACAACGTTCCGCCTGTCAGAGTCCGCCGTGTGCCCACCACTCCGTCGTTCCCGTCGGGGCACACCGCGTCGGCCGTCGCGTTCGCCGCGGGGGTGGCGATGGAGGCGCGGCGCGGGGTGGCGCTGCCCGTCGCGGGGCTGGCGGCGGCGGTGGGGTTCAGTCGCGTTTACACCGGTGCGCACTATCCGGGCGACGTGCTCGCCGGGGCCGCGTCGGGCCTCGCGGCGGCCCTGGTGACGCGGCTTGTCTGGCCGGTTTCGGCCCCGGCGGAAGTGGTCCCCCTGGACCGGACGGTAAGGGAGGTCACCCCTTCGGGAGAGGGTGTCGTGATCGTCATCAACGACGATCCGGCGCTCGCGGAGCTGCTGCGCGAGGAGCTGCCGGCAGCGGAGTTCGAGGGCCAGGGCGAGCTGCCCGAGCGGCTGGAGAAGGCGGCGGCGCGCGCGAAGGTGCTCGTCGTCGGCGGGGGTGACGGCACCGTGGGGGCGGGCGCGGCGGCGGCGCTCCGGTGGGACGTTCCCCTGCTCGTCCTACCTGTCGGCACCCTGAACCACTTCGCTCGCGCGCTCGGTATCGAGACGGTGGCCGACGCCCTGACCGCCTACCGCGCGGGGAACCTCTCCCGGGTGGACGTGGGCACGGTGAACGGTGTCCCGTTCGTGAACAACGCGGGGATGGGCATCTACCCCGACGTCGTGCGCAGACGCGAAAAGCTGGAGCGCCGCCTGGGCAAGTGGCCCGCCCTCGCCGTCTCGACCGTGCGCTCCCTGCGTAGGGCGACCCCTGTCTACGCGGAGGTGGACGGCCAGCACCGCAGGGTATGGCTGGCGTTCGTGGGCAACTGCGGGTACGGATCACACGGAACCGTCCCCACGACGCGCGGGAGGCTCGACGACGGCCTGCTCGACGTGCGGATCGTCGCCGCGCGCCGGAGGCTGTCCAAGCCCGCGGCGCTCGCCGCCGTGCTGTCGGGCAGCGCGCGGCTCGGCTACGAGAGCTGGACGGGCCGTGCCCTGCGCGTCGCACCCGAGGCGGACGACCTGCTTATCTCGCACGACGGTGAGATCGAAGGCACGGCGGCCCCGATCGTCTTCGGCAAGCTCCCCAGGCAACTGGCCGTCTTTGTGCCCGCCCCCTGACGGGACGGGCACAACGCACGGGTCACGTGCGCTCAGAGGGGTCCGCGGAGCAGCCCGCGTCTGGCGGCCGTCGCGGCGACTGCCGCCGCGCGCAGGGTGTCGATCTCGTTGATCGGCTCACAGCTGATGTAGATCCGGTAGTAGAGCGGCGCCGCGGTCTGTCTGATGAGCTCGGCGGGATCGGTGTCCGGCGGCACCTCTCCCCGGTCCACCGCGCGCTTCACGATGAGGGCGCCTATCTCGGCGCGGGTGTTCAGCGTCGTGGAGGCGAAGGTGTCGCGCGCTGGTCCGGGCTCCAGGGCGGAGCCGACGAGCACGTCCATCCAGGCGCGGTACTGGGTGGTCCGGAACAGGGCGGCGATGCCGCGCGTCAGGACGGCGAGGTCGCCTTCGAGGTCGCCGGTGTCGGGAACCGTGAGGTTCTCCTCCATCACCTGCTGTGCGGCGTCCGCCACGACGCCCTGAAGGCTGCCCCAGCGCCGGTAGATGGTGGACGGCGCCACGCCCGCCCGGTGGGCGATCTTCTCCACCCCGGTCTCGGTGTAGCCGACCTCGACGAGCTCCGCCAGCGCCGCGTCCAGGACGCTTCGCCTGGTCCGGGCGGTACGGCCGCCCGGGCGCACGGTGCCCGGCCGCGCGCTGGCAGCGGGGAGGGGGTCACGCTGTCGCATCTTGTCAAGCCTTCCGTCACGTCTGTCAGAAGGTAACGCAACCTTCCTCGCGTTTGCCTCACCGACTCAGAAACGCAGTCCTTTCGTAATCCAGCCCCCTTATCCCCCCTGGTCGGACATCCGGAATAGATTTAAACTTCAACTAGTTGAGGCGGGTGAACCGCTTCCGTCACCAGGAGGACGAGATGCCCGCCGTCACCGTGGAGAACCCGCTCACCCTGCCCCGGGTGTCGGCTCCCGACACCACCACCGACACCCCGCGCCCCGTCCTCGGCGTGACGAACGCCCCCGGAGGCTTCGAAGGCGAGGGCTTCCCTGTGCGACGCGCCTTCTCCGGCGTCCACATGCGCCACCTCGACCCGTTCATCATGATGGACCAGATGGGCGAGGTGGACTACGCGCCCGGAGAGCCCAAGGGCACCCCGTGGCACCCGCACCGCGGCTTCGAGACCGTCACCTACCTCATCGACGGCCACTTCGACCACCGCGACAGCGCGGGCGGCGGAGGCAGCATCGGCCCCGGCGACACCCAGTGGATGACCGCGGGCTCCGGCCTCCTGCACATCGAGGCGCCGCCCGAGGCACTCGTGATGAGCGGCGGCCTCTTCCACGGCCTGCAGCTGTGGGTGAACCTGCCCGCCAGGGACAAGATGATCGCGCCGCGCTACCAGGACATCGGCGGCGGCAACATCACGCTGCTCACCACGCCCGACGGCGGCGCGCTGCTGCGCGTCATCGCCGGCGACCTCGACGGGCACCGCGGCCCCGGCATCACGCACACGCCGATCACGTTCCTCCACGCCACGGTCAGCCCCGGCGCGGAGATCACGCTGCCGTGGAACCCGTCCTTCAACGCGCTCGCTTACGTGCTCTCAGGACGCGGCACCGTGGGCGCCGCCCACAGGCCGATCAGGGATGGGCAGCTCGCCGTCTACGGCAAGGGCTCCAGCATCACGCTGTCGGCGGACGCGACACAGGACACCAACAAGCCCGACCTTGAAGTGGTCCTCCTGGGCGGGCAGCCCATCAACGAGCCGGTCGCGCACTACGGGCCGTTCGTGATGAACACCAGGGCCGAGCTGCAGCAGGCGTTCGAGGACTTCCAGGCCGGAAGGCTCGGCGTCATCCCCGCGGACCGGGCCTGACCCCCGCGTATAAAGGCGGGCTCCTCCGGGGGCCCGCCTTATGTGTGCTCCGGGGATCTCACAGGTGGGTGGACACCCAGGCGGCGAGGTCGCGGGCGCAGGCGTCGACCGCCTCCTTCCAGGTGGAGGCCGACTCGTCGTCGGCGCCGTCGCTCACGTGCTTGACGAGCCGGACGGGCACCCCCGCCGCCCTGGCCGCCGCCGCGACGGCATAGCCCTCCATGTCCACCAGATGGGCGTCGGCGGCCAGCCGGACGCGGACCGCCTCGACGGACACGAAGACGTCCCCCGTCGCCAGCACGAGGCCGTCCGGGGCCAGCTCCAGCGGTTCGCCCGTGAGCCGTCCGGTGAGCGCGGTGATGCCCTCGCCGTCGAGGTCGTGCTGGATCACCCTGGCCACCTCGTGCGTGCCGTGCACGCCGGGCCGCAGCGCGCCCGCCGTCCCGAGGTTGACGATCTCCGCCGGGGTGTGCCGGGCGAGCACGGCGGCCACCGCGACCGCGGCGTTGACCTTGCCGACGCCGGTGAGCAGGACGGGGAGTTCGTGGTCGAGATAGGTGGCCTCCTCGTCCGCGGCGACAACGAGCAGCGGACGGTCAGGGGCGATGATTCCGGTGAGCCGCATGGCCGCACGCTAGCGCGCCGGCCTGCACATTCGGGTCTCGATATGCGGTCATCATCACGCTTTCCCGACGACCTCCGGACCCAGAACCGAACTAGACTCGGTTTTTCGCGCGAGGGAGGAGACAAGAGGTATGTCACGGTTCGGGGCGGACACCGCGAGCACCGTGGTGGACGGGGTGATCACCACGGACGTCTCCGCGGAATGGGGCACCGGCGGACCCGCGCCCAACGGCGGCTACCTCCTCGCGCTCGTCGCGCGCGCGCTCGGCGGAACACTCTCCCACCCACACCCCCTCACCATCACCGCGCACTACCTGAGCGCGACGCGTCCCGGCCCCGCCGTCATCGAGACCGAGACGCTGCGCAGGGGCCGCACCCAGACGACGGCCATGGCACGGCTCGTCCAGGGCGACCAGGAACGCATCCGCGTGCTTGCCGCCTACGGCGACCTGTCCACGCTGCCCGACGACGTGCGCACCACCGCGAAGCCCCCGGCGATGCCGCCTGTCGAGGAGTGCCTGGAGCCGCCGGAGTCCTTCAAGGAGGTCGTGACGCTCATGCGCCACACCGACATCCGGATGGACCCCGCGACGTCCGGATGGGCGGTAGGCAAGCCGTCAGGGGTGGGCGCGCAGCGCGGCTGGCTCAGGCTCGCCGACGGCACCGAGCCCGACCCCTTCTCGCTCCTGTACGCCACAGACGCCCTCGTGCCCGTCGCCTTCGAGCTCAACGTCAACGGCTGGGTGCCGACCGTCGAGCTGACGGTGCACGTCAGGGCGCTGCCCGCGCCGGGCTGGCTGCGGGTCGAGGCCACCAGCCGCAACCTGGCGGGCGGACACATCGAAGAGGACATCGAGGTGTGGGACAGCAACGACAGGCTCGTCGCGCAGGGACGTCAGTTGGCTAAGGTCCGCCTGCACGCACCCGCCTGACGGAGCGTTCCAGAAGGCTCCGTCATCGCTCCGTCGTGAAGTGCTCGGCGGGCACCTCGATGAACAGGGCGGCGGCCGCGACGGCCACGGGCCCGTCGGGCGTGTTCAGGCGGCCCTCCGAGCGCAGGTAGATCTTGCGGCCCTCCACGCCGGTGCACCACGCCTTCAGGTGGACCGTCGCGCCCACCGGGACCGGGATCTTGTAGTCGGTCTCCAGGCGGCCCGTGACGGCCATCCTGCCCAGGCTCCAGGCGGCGGTGCCGAGGATCTCGTCCATCGCGGTGGCCAGGAGGCCGCCGTGCGCGAGGCCGGGCGCGCCCTGGTGCTTGTCGCCCACGTGGAAGTGCCCGTGGACGGCGTCGCCGTCGGTGGAGGTGCGCTCGATCCTGAGGCCGTCCGTCACGTCCTTCCCGCAGGCGAAGCAGCCGTCGAAGATACCGGCGGCGCGCAGGTCGTCGGGAGCGATGCGCTCCAGGTCCTGGGTGGGGATCACGGCGCCCGGGGGCGGTGTCGTGACGGGTGAGGCGGTCATGGCGGCGGGTCCTCCGTGGGAATCTCCCGCACATATTACTGACCGGTACTCACCGGAGTTCTGTCCGCGGCTGTGGTGTACGCCATAGCGGTGCAGTACACGAAACACCGACCCAACTTGTGACATATCGGCTTACTCACCGGCGTCGGCGCTGCGTAAAGTGACGCGCGCGGAGGTGACGGGTGAACCGAGATCAGATCGCGCACAACCTCGACTCGCTCGGGGCGAAGCTCGCGAACATCCCCGGCGCGCCGCGCAGCCTCCTGGAGATCAGGGTCCGGTGGCTCCTCATGACCGCGGTCCTGGGGGCCAACGCGGTCGGCGCGGCGGTCGTGCTGGTGTTCGTGCTCGTCGTGCTGCCCAACCCCGAAGAGGTGGAACGGCTCTACCCGAACGCCGATCTCGTCAACGTCATCGCGTTCGTCTCCTATCCGGTCGTGGCCGTGCCGATCGCCATGTGGTGGGCCCTGAAGCTGTTCGCCCCGCTGCGCCGCCTGGTGCGGGAGCAGACCACCAACCCCGACCGCGAGCAGCGGCACTCGGTCCTGCTGGGGCCCGCGCGCCTCAGCCTCATCCAGGCGGTCCTGTGGATCGTGGGCGCGACCGGCTGGACGATCCTCAACGCCTTCTACGGCCCGCTCATGGCCCTGAAGATGGGCATGACATGCCTGCTCGGCGGCATCACCACGATCGTGCTCGTCTACCTCATGACCGAACGGCTGCTGCGTCCGGCGGCGGCGCTCGTCCTGGCCACCAAGCCGCCGCGCGAACACCTGTTCTCGCGGGTGCGCACCCGCGCGATGCTCACCTGGGCGCTCGGCACCGCGGTGCCCATGCTCGGCCTCATCGTCATCGCGATCGTCGCGCTCACCGACCCCGACTTCGACGCCTTCGAGGCCGGGCTTTCGAGCCTCGTCCTGGGCTGCGTCGCCCTGTTCATCAGCTTCCAGGTGACCTGGTGGGCGTCCCAGGCGATCGGCGACCCCGTCAGGACGGTGCGCGAGGGCATGGCGCGGGTCTCGCGCGGCGACCTGGACACCGAGATCTCCGTGTTCGACGCGAGTGAGCTCGGCCAGCTCCAGGCGGGCTTCAACACGATGGTGGCGGGCCTGCGCGCGCACGAGCGCCTCCAGGACCTCTTCTCGCGGCACGTCGGCAGCGACGTCGCGGAGCTCGCGCTCAACTCAGA
Source organism: Actinocorallia sp. API 0066 (assembly GCF_020991275.1). Lineage (GTDB taxonomy): Bacteria > Actinomycetota > Actinomycetes > Streptosporangiales > Streptosporangiaceae > Actinocorallia. Next base: position 232,941 of record NZ_JAJLQY010000010.1, read on the forward strand.
CATCTCGCTCGGCGGCGAGACCCAGGAGGTGGCCGTGCTGTTCGTCGACCTGGCGGGGTCGACGCGGATGGCCGCCGAACGCCCGCCGGACGAGGTCGTGGCGCTGCTGAACCTCTTCTTCGGCGTCGTCGTGGACTGCGTGAACCGCAACGGCGGCTGGATCAACAAGTTCGAGGGCGACGCCGCGCTCGCCATCTTCGGCGCGCCCGCCGAACTCGACCTCGCGGGCGGCCACGCGCTCGCCGCGGGCCGCGAGATGGCCGTGGAGCTGCGCGCGCGGGTGCCGGAGCTGACCGCGGGCATCGGCGTCTCCCGAGGGGCCGTCGTGGCCGGTTACATCGGCGCGGAGCAGCGGTTCGAATACACCGTCATCGGGGACCCGGTGAACGAGGCGGCGCGGCTGAGCGACCTCGCCAAGACCGCGCCGGGACGGGTCCTCGCCTCGGCCCAGGTCCTCGCGGACGCCGACGAGCTCGAACGGTTCCGCTGGGAGACGGGCCAGACCATCACGCTGCGGGGACGGCCGCGCCCCACGGTGCTCGTCCACCCGCTCGTCCCGGTCGATCCCGAGGCGCCGCTGCCCGAGTTCGTCGCGCGGGCCCGGGGCCTGCGTCGGCGGCGGCGCATCCTGCCGCTGCTCCCGCTGCTGCGGCCGCCCCGCCGCGAGGGCGACGGAAAGTTATCCACAGGCCGCTAAGCGATCTTGAACGAGATGACGCAGAGTTGCGGCATGGACATCAAGATGAGTTTCCGTGAACCGCGCGTCCGAGCGGGCGCATCCGTCTGCGAGCTGGAGCTGTACGCCGACAGGCTGGTGTTCGGCGGGTCGGCGCTGCGCGTCCTGCGCCGCGCCGAGCTGGTGCTCGACGTGCCGTACCACGAGGTCACCGCGGTCGAGCTGCCCGCGCGGCGCTCGGTCGCGGCGCTGCGCGAGCGCCACCCCAAGGCGTACTTCACGTGGACCGACGAGGAGGACGCCAGGCTGCGGACGCTCCTGGGCGAGGGCGTCCCGCTCCACGCGATCTGCGCCGAGCTGGGAAGGGGGCGCAACGCGGTGCTGGCCAGAACGCTGAGGCTCGGCGTGCTCAGAGCCGACTGAAGCGGCGCGGGCGCCCGCCCCCTGATGGTCGAATGGGGGGATGGACCAGCGCATGCTGGGGAAGGTGCGGGCACTGCTGCGCAAGGCGGAGTCCACCGAGTTCCCCCGGGAGGCCGAGGCGTTCACCGCGCGGGCGCAGGAGCTGATCGCCAGGCACAACCTGGACGCGGCCCTCCTCGCGGCGGGCGCGGCGGGCGCCTCCGGCGGGTCCGGCGGGCCCGCCGGGGAGGGCCCCGGCGAGCGCCGGGTGTCGGTCGGCAGGCCCTATCCGGGGCCGAAGGCGATGCTGCTGCATGTGGTGGCCGAGGCCAACCGGTGCCGCTCGGTGTGGCACCGGGAGCGCGGCGAGGCGACGGTGCTCGGCTTCCCCGCCGACCTCGACGCCGTCGAGCTGCTCTACACCTCGCTGCTGGTGCAGGCGACGGGGGCGATGGTGCGGGCGGGCGCCCACACCGACGTGCTCGGCCGCTCGCGCACCCGCTCCTTCCGGCACGCGTTCCTCTCCGCGTACGCGCTGCGGATCGGGGAGCGGCTGCGCGAGGCGGCCGAGCGGGCCGTCGACGCCACGGCGGCGCCGGGGCTGGGCCTGGTGCTCGCCTCGCGGGACGAGGCCGTCGCCCGGCGGGTGGCCGAGCGCTTCCCCCGGCTGCGGCGCTTCCGTGGCGGCGGGGCCACCAACGCGGACGGCTGGGCGCACGGCAGAGCGGCGGCCGACCGTGCGGCGCTCGGCCACACCGCACTAGCATCGGACCATGAGTAGCCGAACAGACACCGAGCGTTTTCTACGGGTCACGCTCGACCTGGTCGTCGAGGTCACCGACGCGGCCTCCCTGCGCGAGACGGCGCTGGCCGACCTGCGGGTCCGGCAGCCCGACCCGGCGGAGTTCGAGGAGCAGCACGACCAGATCGTCGCGGACGAGACGGGCGCCTCCGCGCTGCGCTGGCTGATCAGCCCGGAGGCCGTGCTCGGCCTCGTCGACCGGATCGAGGAGATCGACCCGGTCGAGGCGATGCTGGAGATCAGCGAGTCCGAGGGCGCGCTGGAGTCCGCCGAGGAGTGAAAGGAGGACGTCTCAGGCGCCGGGCGCGGCACCCCGTGTGCCGGGCGCGGACGGCCCGGCACGGCGCGGGTCAGGCGCGGCGCAGCTGCCAGACGGTCTTGGAGTAGCCGGAGCCGTCCTTGACGGTCTGCCGGATGGTGAGCTTCTTGGCCGTGCAGGTGTACTGCGCGGCCCGGGGCACCACGCCCTGGTCGCCGCCGGTGCGCACGGCCTTGGCGACGCTGTGCCGCTGGGTCAGCAGACCGGCCTTGACGGTCAGCACGGCGTCGCCGGAGGCGGACTTCCGCTTGCCCGTGACCTTGCCCTTGCCCGAGCCCGTGATGGTGTTGTTCATCCGCAGCGTCTTCACCAGGGTCAGGGTGGCCTGGGTAGGCACGCCCTGCACCTTGCCCTTGCCGGTGAGCGGCTTGGACCCGCTGAAGTTGTAGGTCGCCTTGCCGTTCTTGGCGAGGGTCAGCTTGATGTCCTTGCCTCCGCGCAGGTCGAACTCAAGGCCGTCGGCGCGGATCTGTGCCTGGGCCGAGGTGACCTTCCACTTGCCCGTCCAGCACTTGGGGGCGGCGGACGCGGAGGTACCCGTCACCGCCACTCCGGTCGCTGCGACGACGAGCGCACCGAGCACGGCGATTGCACGCATGTGACATCTCCCTCACTGACAAGGCATTCCGGGGCACCCTAGAGCAAACCGATTCGGCAGAGAAGAGGGATGGCACGATGGGCCGGTGACTGATCCGCAGCAACTGATCACCGCGGCGATGGACGCCCAGCTCAGCGGCGATCTGCGCGCGTGGGACTCCGCGACGGCTCTGCTGTCGGCTGATCCCGCCGCCGAGGGCCCGCTGCTCGCGGCGCTCGCCACGGCCCGCGCGAACGCCGCCGCGCGCGGCTGGACCGAGCAGGACCTGAGCCGCCATCTCACCCGGTTCCGCTCGCCCGCCCACGCCGCGCTGCTCGCCGCGCCGTCCCTGGGCTCCCGCGACCGCCTGGAAGCCGTCGAGCGGGTCGTGGAGACGCTGTGCGCGCTCGCGCGGCTGCCGCGGATCGCCGCGCTGAGCCGGACCGAGCGGCCCGACCACCCGGCGCTCGGCCGGATCAGGGCGCTGCTGGCCAAGGCCGAGTCGACCGCGTTCCCGGCCGAGGCCGAGGCGCTGGTGGCGCGCGCCCAGGCGCTGATGACCCGGCACAGCCTCGACCGGGCGGCGCTCGCCGAGCCGTCGGACGCGCCCACCGGTGCCCGGCTCGCCGTCGACGGCCCGTACGAGGAGGCCAAGGCGACGCTGCTGCACGTGATAGCCGAAGCCAACCGCTGCCGCTCGGTCTGGCAGTCCGAGCTGGGCTTCTCGACGGTCCTCGGCTACCCGGCCGACCTGGACGCCGTCGAGCTGCTCTACACGTCGCTGCTGGTGCAGGCCGACGCCGCGATGCCGAAGAACGGGTCGCGGCGGGCCTTCCGGGAGAGCTTCCTTACGTCGTTCGCCCACCACATCGGGGAGCGCCTGCTGCGGGTCGTGGAGGCCGAGACGGACGCGAGCCTCCTGCCCGTTCTCTCCCGTCGAGATGAGGCGGTGGGCAAGGCACTGGATAGTCTCTTTCCCGAACTCACCTCCGTGCGCGCGCGGCGCGTCCGCGACGTCGCGGGGTGGGAGCAGGGCAGGCGGGCGGCCCATGAGGCCGACCTGGGCTGACCTCTTTACGTGACCGATACCGCCATACGATCTAGGGTGACCGCGTGACGTCTGCCAAGACCGACAGATCCTTCTTCCGTGAGCTCCCGTTCCTTGCGGTCACCGCCGTGGTCCTGGCGCTGCTCATCAGGACGTTCGTGCTCCAGACGTTCTACATACCCTCCGGGTCGATGGAACGGACGCTGCACGGCTGTGAGGGCTGCACGCGCGACAGGGTGATCGTCGAGAAGGTCAGCTACCTGTTCACCGACCCCGATCCGGGCGACATCATCGTGTTCCACGGCACCGGCGACTGGCCGCGTGAGGACCTCATCAAGCGGGTCGTCGCGGTCGGCGGCCAGAAGGTCAAGTGCTGTGAGGCGGGCAAGGTCGTCGTCGACGGGGAGCCGCTGGACGAGCCGTACCTCTACCAGGACGACCACCGGGCGTTCAAGGAGGTCACCGTCCCCGAGGGCATGCTGTGGGTGATGGGCGACCACAGGTCCGGTTCGTCGGACTCGCGGGACAACGGCTTTGTGCCGGTCGACTCGGTCGTGGGCCACGCCCGGCTGATCATCTGGCCGGTCACCCGCTGGGACTGGCTCGGCTGAGCCCTCCCGGCCGCCTGATGGGGTGACGCGCCCGGACGGGGAAGCGTCACCCGATCACCGCTACACGGCCGTCTGCGGCTCTCTGACGGCCTCCGGGAAGAACCTGTCGAGGCCGTGCCAGCAGACGGCGAGCACGCCCGCCGCGACGGTCCAGGCGCCCATCGCGTAGGGCGGCGCCTCCCACAGCCAGCCCTGGGCGACGAACGCGAGCGACAGGGCGCCGACCGTCAGCAGGGCGCCGACGACGGGCAGCCGGGGCAGGTACCGGAAGGACAGGTCGATGACGACCGCCCCGACGACGAGGAAGAACGGCCACGCGGAGTGCGGGAAGCCGCCGAGTCCGAGGAGCACTCCCGTGACAGCCCGGTAGGCGAGGTATCCGGCCGCCACGCAGGTCGCCGTCCACCGCAGGCCGGTGAAGCGCCGCGCGAGGACGAGTATGAGCATCGCCCCGATGCCCGTCCACAGGGGGTAGACCCAGTAGGAGACGGGCTGGGCGAACTGCTCGACCATGATGTCGTCCACCGGGCGGCCCATCTGCTGCGCCGCGAAGGACAGCAGGCTGGGCTCGGCCTCCGGGTTGCCCGCGTACCACGCCTTCAGCGCGTAGACGCCGTACTCCTGGTGCAGCGCGGGGAAGTGCCAGTTCTCCAGGAAGAACGCGAAGAACACCGCGCGGCGCACCCCCGTGGACGCCCGGATCATCCCGATGAGCATGAGCCCGGTGCCGATGTAGAGCAGCGCGTGCGAGGAGCTCCAGGCGGTGATGTCCAGGCCGTTGATCCGGTGGTTCACCACGTCGATCGGGATGGCGATCATGAAGGCTGCCATGCCGACCTCGACGAAGCGCTTGGCGATCTTGTCGAGCCCGTAGCCGGTGTACCAGTGCAGCCCGACGAGGGCCATCGCGATGACCGTCCCCGCGCTGTTCAGGAGGTGCGGGGGGGCGAAGTCGTCGCGCAGCCACTTGAAGTGCCACGAGACGTCCCAGGACGAACCAACCAATTTCAGGCTGAAGGCAAGGATCCAGGCCCGCAGAAGAAAGCGCTGAAGCTCTTCGGGAGTCGCGCGTCCCGGCTTTCCTCTGGTGAGTGCGCTGGTGGAGACCGGCGTGAGCATGCGGGCAATAGTGCCGTTCACCCGGCCTTGTGACAATGGTGAACCTGGGCCGTCCTCCGCGCGTCACCTCAGAGAACAAAGAACCTCGCCCGGCAGGGAGGTGTCGACGTTGTCCCCCCGTATGACCACCGCCCAGTTCCGCACCGTCTACCAGAGCCTGCCTCCCGTCCTCCAGCTACGGTTCAGCCGACTCCAGCGTTATGTACTGGTCGCCCTGGAGTGCGAGGGTTGCTCGCGTGTGGGCGTACTGACCCACCTCGCCCTGACCTCGGCCTCTGCGGGCGCTTACGCCGAGGCGGCCACCGTCGTCGGCCTCGCCGAACGCGCCGTGCGCGACGACGGCCACTCCCACCCCGTGTCCGTCGCGGCGGCCCACAAGCCCCGTACGGCTCCGAAGAAGAAACCCGAGTACCTCACCGGCGACATCGGCCGCTGGAGCGGCACACGCCCGCTGGTGGCCGCGACGGACGCGTCATGGAAGGACGGGTGGGGCGGCACGGGCTTCCTCACCACCGACGGCCGCTGGGGCTTCGGCTCCTGGCGGGCCGCCCCGCAGGACCCGGCCGGGCCGTCCAAGATCCTCGTCACCGAGCTGCGCGCCGTCCGGCTACTGCTGTGCGCCGCGCCGCCGACCTCCGGGATGACCGTCCTCGTCGACAGCCTCGGCGCGCTGGCACTCCTGCGCAGATGGCGGCGCGGCGACGTCCGCGCGATGCCGCCCGGCTGCTCCGCGCCCGATGTGGCGTCGCTCGCCCGGCTCGTCGCGCGCTCGCCCGGGCTGCGCTTCCGGCACGTCAAGGCGCACAGCGGACACCTGCTCAACGAGGCGGCCGACGCGCTCGCCTCGATAGGCAGGCGGCACGCCTCGTCGGCGCTGAGCGTCCGCGACGCGGAGGAACGGGCCGTCGGCCTGGTCGACGCCTTCCTCACGAGCTGGAGCAACAGGCCCAGGATGACGGCGTAGCAGGGCTCAAGCCTCCCGGCCTCAGCCCGGCCCGACGGGAGGTTTGAGCACCGGCCACCAGGCGACGAGGTCGTCCGGGTGGTAGGCCGCGTCGAGCGTCAGCAGACCCGGCACCTCCGGATGGCGCCTAGCGGCCGTCCAGGAGCGCGCGTAGGACGGCGGATCAAGGACGAGCACACGCGTCTCGCCCAGAAGCGGGATGTCGGCGGGCACCCCCTCGTTCCACACCTCCTCGCCATGCGCGTCCGTGAGATCCCACCAGCCCTCGACGGGCGGAAGCGACGGATCAGCCTCCCCGTCGGCGAAGGCCGCCACCCAGCCCGGATGCGGCGCGTGCCCCTGCACCGACCCGCCCACCAGGAGCCCCGCCAGCAGGGTGTGCAGCTGGAAGTTGTCGGTGACGCCCCGCATCGTCACCGTCCAGCCCTGACGGGTCGGCCGGTGCAGGACCAGCAGCGGCTCGCCGTCCAGGACCCTGCGGAGCTCCTGGACGCCCTGGAGCGCCTCGCAGTGGACGACGGCCCTGTCCACACCCTCGTCGAAGTCGGCCACCGCCGCCCGGGTCGCCGGCGAGTACCGCAGCAGCGCCAGCGCGCCCCGCGCGAACTGCGGCAGCGCGTACCAGCACTGCATCGAGACCTTCGCCCGGTCGCCCATGAGCTGGACCGTCCGCTCCCAGATCTCCCGGCTCGGGCCCGCGGCGGCCGGAGGCGGAGTGCCGCCCCACGCGTCCGCGAAAGCCAGCGCGCCCGCCGCGACCCCGCTCAGCCGCTCCACGATCGGGATGCCGTCGGCGTCGGCGCCGCGCTCGGCCAGCGCGCCCGCCATCACCGCCAGCCAACCGCCGCGCTGCGGCATCACCTCGGCCGCGGTGTCCACGAGCAGGTTCGCCGCCGCCGTCATCTCGTCCCTGGGCGCCTCCCCCGACGCCGCCCGCATGACGTCCTCCAGCAGCCGCCGGAACTGCGGGTCACCGGTGCGCGCGGCCTCGGCGAGCGAGCGGCAGACACGCAGCAACATGGCATCTCCACGAGGACTGGGGGAAATCCCTGGATGAGACCGTTCTTGATCGGGCCCGGTTCGTCCGGCGTCCGTGCCGACGGCACCCTTCGGATGGTATGCCAGACGAGACGCGGCGTGACGACCGCGCCAACCCGGAAGCCAGGACCGCGAACCACCCGCCGATCACCCCCCTCGGAGAATCCGAGTTGGCACCAGTCCCCCGCATCGCCTAAGCTTTCCGACGTTGCCCCGGAGCGAAGCGCAAGGCCCCGGGAGCAGCACCAAGGTCCTGTGGAGCAGTTGGAGTGCTCGCCACCCTGTCAAGGTGGAGGTCGCGGGTTCAAGTCCCGTCAGGACCGCTTCCCCATATCCCGGCCAGGTAGCTCAGTTGGTACGAGCGACCGCCTGAAAAGCGGTAGGTCGGCGGTTCGACCCCGCCCCTGGCCACCATGTGAGAAGCCCAGCCCGCTGTTTGTGGGGGCTGGGCTTCTGCTTTTGGGTGCTGGTCTTGTCGCTGTGGTCGGCGTCTTTGCTCTTGTGATCGGGGTCACTGGTCATTGAGTCAGGTTTCGGGTGGTTTGTGGGTGGGCTGGGTGGGTGAGGGGGTGGGAAAGGCGTGGTGGTGGCCCTATGTGGACATTTTGCGGGGTGGGTCAGGGGTTCGCCGGAAACTGTCAGGGGTGGATGTTTCGATTTCCTTGGCGGCCTGAACCGGGCGGCCGTGTGGGAGGGGGATCGCGGTGCCTAGCGGATACCACTGGCGTCGAGGCGGGTGGGTGAAGAACCCCCGGCGGCGGCGGAGGAACGGGGCGAGCGGCTGGTGGGTGGCCGCCGTGGTGGCCCTGCTGGTGTGGGGATGGTTCCAGGGCGGTGGTATGTCCGGCGGTGACGAGAGGCCGTCCGCGCCCGCGAGCGTCCCGGCGGAGCAGCCGTGAGCCCGCGGCGAAGGCGGCGGTTGCGCCCGCCGTCAGACGCCGGGGAATGGGTGGCCGCGGGGGTGGTGGCGCTCGTGGCCGCCGTGCTCCTGCGGGCTCTCTTCGAGGCGCTGGCCGGCTTCTTGGCCGCGAACTGGCTCATCATCCCCTGCCTGGTGGCCGTCGCCGCCACGGCGGCGGCGGTCGTCCTCCGGGCCCGGTCGGCCGCCCGGCGCGCGCGGACGGCCCGGATGGCGGCCCTGCGGCTCTCACTCACCGAGGTGGACGCCCTGAGCCCGACGGGGTTCGAACTCGCCGTCCGCGACCTGATGCTCCGCGACGGCATCGCGGCCCGCCACGTCGGGCAGCGCGGCGACCAGGCCGCCGACGTGATCGGCCACGACCTCAACCTCGACCTCGTGTGGGTCGCCCAGTGCAAACACACCACGACCGGCGCCCGCGTGGGCACCCGCGTCGTCTACGAGGTCAGCGGCACCGCGGGCCCCATCCACGGCGCCGACCTCGCCTTCATCGCCACCAACGGCACCTTCACCCGAGACGCGGCAAAGAACGCCGCCCGCCTCAACATCCACCTCATCGACCGCGACACCCTCCACCTCTGGGCCACCGAAGGCCACTCCCTCCACACCCTCCTCAACATCCGCCCCCTCCCCCTCCGCTTACCCACCCGACCGACAGGTCCTCCAGGGTCCCGGACCATCTCCTCGCGACCGGAGTCCCAGTGGGCCGCGCCCCATTCACGTCTTTCGCAGGCTCCGGATCTCCATGGCATCGCGGGTGAAGGCCGCTGCGAGGTTGCGGAAAGGGATCGGCCATGTCGTGCGGCGCGGGCTCCGGGAGGGTCAGCCTCGCCTCGGCGACGCCGCCGAACCACTTGCCCGCGATGTAGTCGAGCCGGGGAAGCCGGACGAGATCTTTGACGAACTCGCCTTCAAGGTCCGTCTCACGCCGTAGATAGGTCCTGACCGCGTGCGAGAGGTCGTTAACGTCGAGCCGGGCGGTGAGGAGGACGAGGTTGCCGATCCGGTCGGCGATTCTCGCCGCGTTGAGCCAGAAGTAGGGCGGGCAGGCACAGGGGAGGCCGTGGTCATGGTCGAGGACCAGGCGGTCACGGTATCCGCAGATGGCGCATCGGTCGTTCTGCCACTGCCGGAGAGCAGTCGGGGGGTCGGGGTCGGCGGGAACGACGGGTTCCGGCCACGTCCAGCATGCGGGGATTCCGGTCATGCGGCGTTTGTCGGTGGCGGTGATGTGGGGGGCTTTGGGGTTAGGGGCGGTAGGTGGCCCAGGTTTTGGGGGTTTCGGAGATGGAGACGGCGGTGAGTTCGGGGTAGTGGGACTTCCAGTGGTCGTAGATGTAGAGGGCCAGGTTTTCGGCGGAGGGGGTGGTGGTGGGGGGGAGGGCTTCGTTGAGGTGTTGGTGATCCAGGGTTTTGTCCAGCCAGAGTTTGAAGGGGTCCAGGTCTCGGTAGTCGCGGACGAAGCCGTGGGGGCCCAGGGACTCTCGGGGGGCGGAGAGTTCTAGGCGGACGATGTAGTTGTGGCCGTGTATGCGGGCGCAGGGGTGCCACTCGGGGAGGGTGGACAGGACGTGGCTGGCCGAGAAGTGGAATTCCTTGGTGATGGTCAGCATCGCGTCGTCGTCCTTCTCACGGGGTGGTGAACGGGTCGTCGCCGAGGATCCGGCGGTTCAGCGGAACCCGGCGGCAGAACGCCGTGCGCAGGTCGGGATCGACCAGGTTGCCTATCTTGCGGGCCAGCTCGGTCCGCGCCCGCTCCAGCAGGCCCGGCGCGGCCGCGTCCGCCGCGTGGTGGGCGGCCTCGGCCGCGTGGAACAGGACCTCCTCCGTGCGCAGCGCCGGCAGGTCGCCGTGCTCGTCCAGGACCCGCACGGCCTCCTCGGCGTGGTCCAGGGCCAGCACCGGATCGCCGCGCCGCAACTGGACCCGGGCCCGCAGGATCAGCGCGGCGATGCGGCTGCGCACCATGTTCGTCCGGCCCGTCTCCCGGTAGGTGCCGAGCGCAAGCCGGTCCGCGTGGTCCAGGTCGTGGCCCGCGGTCAGGAGGACCTCCGCGTAGAGGTTCCGCACGATCGGGACGAGGTTGAGGAGCCAGGTCCGTTCTGTCTCGGCCCATGCCTCCTCGATGAGTTCGAGCGCGCGGACCGGATCCGTGTCGGCGAGCAGCGAGGCGAGCAGCGCCGTGTTGTAGGCGTGCCAGCCGCTGTCGCCGCCCCTGCGGGCCTCGAAGGCGCGGGCCTCGGTGAGGGTGGCCAGGCAGTCCGCGTCGAGCCCCAGGGCGCGCTGGACCTGCGCCAGGTAGTTGAGCGCGATCGGCAGCTCGACCTTGAGCGGTTCGTCGCGCAGCCGGTCGACGCAGGCGGTGAGCCGCCGCAGCGCCTCTTCGAGGTAGCCGCTGTCGAAGAGGCTGATGCCGAGCTGCATCTCACCGAGGTTGCGGATGTGCTGGAGGACGGGGTCGCCCGCGAGCCTCTCGGGCGCCTCCAGGTAGATCCGCTCGGCCTCGCGCAGCTCCCGCAGCCCCTCGGCGAGGTTGATCTTGGAGACCTGGCGGCCGTACTCGACCTTCGCGATGAACAGCGACACCTGGTCGGGCGCGGCGCGGACGGCGGCCCGCAGCTTCTCCAGCGACGGCAGCAGCCCCTCGGTGACGAGCAGTGTCTTGCCGCGCAGCAGCAGGCTCCGGACGATCAGGGCGGGGTCGCCGGTCCTGGCGGCGGCGGCCTCGGCCGTCGCGGCGAGCCCGTCGATGTCGTGCGGCGGCCCGGCCTGGACGTGTTTGCCGCGCCAGCGCTCCTCGGTGAGCGACAGCCGCAGCTCGATCGCCTCGAACAGCTCGCGGTCCCGTCCGGCGAGGGCCTCGATCGCGTGGGTGAGGTGCCTTTCGGCGACGACGGCCGACATGCCCTCCAGCGCGGCGGAGCGGGCGAGGGCGAGGTAGGCGCGGCCCGCCTCGACGCGCCGGGACGGGCCCGCGTTGTACAGGTGCCGCGCGATCTCGACGGACCGGATCATCGAGCCGGTGCCGAACTCGCCGAGCGCGTCGGCGACCCGCCCGTGCCGCTCGTAGCGCTGCCCGCGGCTCTGCAGCTCGTAGACGCTCTGGCCGAGCGCGTGGTGCTGGAACATGTAGCTGTCGACGCCGGGCGCCCAGTCGAGGCCGTCGTAGGGGAGGATCAGCCGGTAGCCGTCGGCGATGGCGCGGAGCCGCTCCATGACGAGGTCGTGCGGTTCGCGGGCGACCTTCGCGACGACGGGCGAGAGGAACACAGGCCCTTCGACGGCGGCGACGTGGATGAGCTTGCGGTCCAGCTCGGACAGGTGTGAGAGCAGGCGTTCGGCGAGCTTGCGCATGGAGACGGGCAGGTCGGCGGGCGGGAGGCCGGGCCGCCAGTCGGCGAGGAACGCCTCGATGAACCCGGCGTGGCCGCTGGTGCGGACGGTGAGGACGCGGGCGACGTCCGGGCCGGCCTCGGGATGCCGGTGCCTGACGAGTTCGGCCACCGCGTCCTCGGGCAGCCCGCCCAGGTTGCGCCGTTCGAGGAACCGCGCCCCCACCCAGGCGTCGAGGAGGCCGGTGATCTGCGGGTCGGCTCCCGGCCCGGTGGTGTGGCTGATGACGAGGTCGAGGGCGAGGTCGTCGTCGCGGGTGCGCAGGAGGCAGTCGAGGACGTGCAGGCTGTCGGGGTCGAGGTGCTGGACGTCGTCGATCACGAGGAGGACGGGCGGGCCCTGGCGGATGAGGTCCGTGATGCCGCCGGCGATCTGGGAGACCGACGCCTGCTGGAACGTCATGAGGCTGTCCAGGGGCGCGGAGCCGGAGCGGACGGCGGCCTGGGTGACGGCCTGGCCGATCCTGAAGGCGGCGCCCACCGGGGGCAGGAGCAGCGAGAGGACCTCGGGCGCGGACCGGCGGACCGCCTCTCCGGTGAGGTTCAGGACCCTGCGCCTTCGGTTCGGCTGTTCCGCCAGTTCGTGGACGAGGTCCGCGATCGCCTTGTAAGGCAGTCGGGACGCCACGACGGGCGGGTATTGCATGAAGACGACGCGGCGGCCTCCGTCGGCGCGGCTGCGCTCGGTGAACTCGGCGAGGAGCCGTGACTTGCCCGCGCCGGGATCGCCCTCGACGAGGACGCCTCCGTCGGCCCGGCCGAGTAGCGCCTCCATGTCTTCGATCCGGTCGACGAACACGGCAGCCACACGACCCCCAGGGAGCATTGACCAATGGTGATCCCACTGTAAGAAGCGCGCCCTTAAAGATCTACCTCTTGTCCCGATGAGGCACACCACTGCGGCGGTGTACTGGAGCGATTTGACGGATTTGGTACTCGGTTCCGGAAAAATCTCGTATCAAGTGGTTTGTGGCTTCATTTCGGGTTATCAACCTGACGAGCACGACACACGCATGACGGTGCTCGACCGTCGTGCCCTTGATATCGGGGAGGTGCCTATGGCTAAGCCCGAAGAACGCAAGGACGGCGTGCGGAAGGTCGAGGCCGAGAGCAAGCCAGCACAGGGTGAACCCACACAGGAGGAACCCGAGACAGGAGCCACCGCACAGGTCGTCGAGGAGCAGGAGGAGTTCTACAACCTGCCCCGGGCGCACTTCCCCGACGGACGGGGGAATCCGCACGGGAGGCTGTCGTCGTGGATCGTGGTGATCACGGCGATCGTGGCGCTCGTCGTCGGAGCCGTCGCGTTCGTGATGAACGCCTGGGTCGTGGTCTGGGTGTGCGCGGTGATCGCCGTGCTGTGCTTCCCGGCCGGGCTGGCGGTGCGGATCATGGACGACACCGTGAGCTGGGGCGCGCCCACGCCCGGCAGCATCCCGCGCGGGCAGATCATCAGGGGCGCCAACCGCGTCCACGCCAGGGACGAGGCCGACTACCGCGAGGCCCAGACCGCTGAGAAGGCCGAGAAGGCCGAGAAGGCCGAGCGGATCCGGCAGCGCCACTGAGGCCGCGGACGGGCCCGGCGAGGGCCCGTCGCGCCGCTCAGAGGCGCACGGAGTCGCCCGGGGACAGCCGGGTGTACTCGGCCGCCACCAGGTTCCCCATGATCGTGTCGGTGACCGTGACGCCGACGTCGCTGAGCAGCGCGTCGTGAATGGGATGGACCCGGACGGGCCCGACGGCGTTGGCGAAGTCCGCGGCCTCACCGAGCTTGAGCCAGGGCGCGCTCACCGGCGCGAGAAGGGTGGAGACCGGCTCATCCGGGACGGTGAGCGCGTCACCCGGATGGAAGACCCCGTTCACGAGGTATCCGACGTTCTCGATCACCGGGATGGACGGGTGGATCACCGCGTGGCGCTCCCCCACGACCCTGATCGCAAGGCCCGCCTCCTCAAGGACGTCCCCGTGCCTGACCTCGGTGAACGGTAGGCCGTCCAGGGGCTCGGCGAGCGAAGGAGGCCCGTAGATGGGCAGTCCCGGCCGCCGCGCGCGCAGGTCGCGGAGCGCGTCGGGCCGCAGGTGGTCGAAGTGCACGTGGGTGATGAGCACGGCGTCGACGTCCTGGAGCGGCGCGTCGCCGGAGAACGCGCCGGGGTCGATGACGACGCGGCCTCCGGCGGTCTCGAACCGGACGCAGGCGTGCGGGAACTTCTCCATCTTCATGCCTTTTATCATCGCGAATTGAGTACTTCAGCGGATGCGCGGCCCTGGCGTATGCCCGGATGATGGCGATATGGACCCCTCGTCGCCCCCGTCCCCCTGCCCGTACTGCGGGCTCCCCGTGCCGACGCCCCTGCCGGACCGCTGCCGTCGCTGCAAGGCGCCCCTCACCGGGCCCGCCGCAGAGGAGCTCGCCGGGATCCACGCGGAGATCGCCGCCCTGGACGCCGAGGCCGCGCCGCTCCAGCAGCGGCTCGCCGCCCTCGCCGCGCGGCGGAACGACCTGTGGGCGCGCCGGATCAGGCTCGTCAACGCCTCCGCCGGGCGCCGTCCGGAGCTGGGGCGGCGCAGCGCGCGGGACATCCTGCTGCTCGTCGGCGTCGGCCTGCTCACCCTCGCCGCCCTGATCTTCACCGCGGTGAGCTGGGAGACCCTCGGCGTGTGGGGGCGCGCCGCGGTGCTCACCACGCTCATGGCCGGGGCGCTCGCGCTGCCGTGGCCGCTGGCTCGGCGGGGCCTCGGGGGCACCGCCGAGTCGGTGGGCGCGGTGGGCCTCGGGCTCGTCGTGATGGAGTGCTACGCGGTCTACACGCTGAACGACGGGTGGGACGAGAGGTGGTCGGCGGTCGTGGGGGCGGTCGTCGTCACGCTCGTCTGGACGGCCTATGGGTGGCGGGCGCCCTTGCGCGTCCCGTCTGCGGCGGCGGTCTTCGCCGCGCAGTTCCCGCTGCCGCTCGTGGCGCACGCCCTCGATGGGGGTCCTTTCGTCTACACGGCCACGTTCCTGGGCAGCGCGGCGCTCACGCTGCTCGTCCTTCTGCGGGACGTGCCCGTGTGGGTGCGGCGGGTCGCGCTCGCGGCGGGCGCCTTCTCGTTCTTCGTGTCGCCGCTCTTCCTGACCCTGGCCTGGGTGGACGAGGACGGCTTCCGCGACGCGTTCCGCCTGCTCGTCTTCACCGGGACGGCCGCCGCGCTCGCCGCGCTGTGGACGGTCCGCGCAAGCCGGTTCTTCGCCTGGCCCGCCGCGCTCGTCGCCGTGCTCGCCACGGCGCTGCCGCTGTCGGTGGTGGTGCCGGACTGGGCGGTGCCCGCCGCGGTCGCCGTGGGCGCGCTGCCGCCGCTGGCGCTCGCGCACCTGCGGGCGCACGCGCGCGCCCTGGGCGTCACCGTGCCCAGGCCCGCCCGCAAGGCCCTGAACGCCGCGCCACGGGCCCGGCTGGCGTTCCAGGTGGTCCCGTGGCTGTTCGCCGGGACGGCGGGCCTCATCGCGGCCGTGGACGTCGTCCCGTCGCTGCTGTCCCGGCACGAGATCGCCGCCGACTGGTCGCCGGGCGTGCTCGGCGTGCTGGCCGCCGCCTTCGCCGTCGCGCGGCTGCCGCTGCCCGCGCTGGCGGGCGCGGGCGCGGCGCTGGCGGCGGTCCCCTCGGCCGCCGGGTTCGCCGAGACGCCGACGCTCGTGTGGTTCGCCGCCCTGTACCTGGCGTTCCTGGTCCGGGCGTTCCTGAGCCGTGGAAGCCTCCCGGTGGAGGCGGTGTCCGCGGTGGCGGCCGGGTGGGTCGTCACCGAGCAGGCGACGGGGCCCGGCTACGGCCTGCCTGCGGCGGCGGGTGTGTTCCTCACCCTGACGGTCGCCTCGGCGACGGCCAGGTCCGTGCCCGGCAGGATCGTCGCCGGAGTGGGTGCCGCGCTCTGGTCGGGGGTCACCGCCCACCACGCGTTCGCTTTCGCCGAGTGGGACGCGCCCGTGGAGGGGCTCACCCTTCCCGTCGCTGTCGGAGCCCTTCTTCTGGGGATCGTCTGGCGGGCTTCGCTTCCGTCGTCCTGGCTGGCCTACGGGCCCGCGCTCGCCCTTGGGCTGCTCCCGACCCTCGGCGTCATCGTCAGCCTCGACGACACGGGGCTGACCCGTCCGCTGCTGCTGGGCGCGGCCTCGCTCGCCGTCCTGGTCCTCGGGATAAGGCTCAGGCTCCAGGCCCCGGCCGTGGTTGGCGCGGTCGTCCTCGTCCTGGACGCCCTGCACCAGGCGGCCCCGTACGCGGTCGAGATCTGGGAGACCGTGCCGCAGTGGATCCCGATCGGGGCGGCCGGGCTGCTTCTCCTCGTGCTGGGCGCCACCTACGAGCGGCACATGGCCAACGCGCGCAGGCTGCGCGCCACGCTTGCGGCCATGGCCTAGGACGGCCGGGGCACCGCCTTCAGCACCGGCAGGGGGTCGTGCTCCTTGCCGGTGCCGCCGCACATCCGGCACGGCTCGTCCACCCGGATCCAGCCGACCGTCCCGTCGGCCTCCCGGCGCGGCATCTCCGGCCGCCACCAGCCGGTGCCCAGGCAGAACCGGCAGGGCAGGTCGGCGCCGTCGCACCAGCGGCACGGGTCGTTCCCACAGCGGTCCGGGATCACCGGCACCGCCCGGTGCCGTCGCAGACATGGCAGTTCTCGACGCTGTCCACCCAGGTCACGGTGCCGTCCTCGGCGCGCCGGGGACGCTGGTAGGTGACCTTCCCGCTGCCCGCGCAGTGCCCGCAGGGCGGCGGTTCCGACTCCCTGGCCAACGGCCACACCCCCTGCTCACGACGGGTCACGACGGCCACCGACCAGCATGACGGCCGGTGGCCCGCCGCGTCCACCGGCCTGGGACAATGGCCGATCGTGTACGCACTGCTGTTCTCCCTGGTCCTGCGCCGCATCGACGCCGAGCACGTCCACCACCTGACGCTGCGGCTGCTGCGCGTCCTGCAGGCGGTGCCGGGCCTGGCCCCGCTGGTGCGGCGTGTCCTGGGCCCCAAGGGCCCGCCGGTGCGCGCGCTCGGCCTCGATTTCCCGGGCCCGCTCGGCCTCGCCGCCGGCTTCGACAAGGACGCCGTCGCCTACGAGGCGCTGGGCGCGTTCGGCTTCTCCCACGTCGAGGTCGGGACGCTCACCGGCGAGCCGCAGCGGGGCAACCCGCCCAAGCGGCTGTTCCGGCTCGTCGCCGACCGCGCGGTGATCAACCGGATGGGGTTCAACAACGGCGGCGCCGCGGCCGCCGCGCCCCGGCTGCGCCGCCCCAGGACGGCGATCGTCGGGGTGAACATCGGCAAGACCAAGGTCGTGCCGGAGGCAGAGGCGGAGGCGGACTACGTCAAGTCCACCCGGCTGCTCGCCCCGCTGGCCGACTACCTCGTGGTGAACGTCAGCTCGCCCAACACGCCCGGCCTACGCGACCTCCAGGCGGTGGACAAGCTGCGTCCGCTGCTTACGGCCGTCAAGGAGGCCAAGGGCGCCACCCCGCTGCTCGTCAAGATCGCCCCCGACCTGGCCGACGCCGACGTGGACGCCGTCGCCGACCTCGCGCTCGACCTCGGACTCGACGGGATCATCGCGACGAACACCACGATCTCCCGCGAGGGCCTGCACAGCGACCCGGCGCTGACTGCCGAGACGGGCGGATTGTCCGGCGCGCCACTGAAAGCCCGATCCGTCGAGGTGCTGCGCCGCCTCAAGGCGCGGACGGGCGACAGCCTCACGCTCATCTCGGTCGGCGGTGTGGAGACCGCCGACGACGTCCGGGAGCGGCTCGCCGCCGGCGCGACCCTCGTCCAGGCGTACACCGGGATGATCTACGGCGGCCCGCTGTGGGTCTGGAAGATCAACCGGGAGCTGCGCCGCACCCCCTAGCCCGCCACCTCAAAGAACCCGTCCGCGACGAGCTCCGGCAGCACCGCGTCGGCGTGCGCCCGGACGGCGTCCTCGTCGGCCCCGGTGAGCTGCGCGATCGCGCCGAGCAGCGGGTCGAGCGGCACGGAGCCGTCGCAGACGCCCGCCAGCGCCGCCTCGGTCGTGCCGACCCCGCTGGCCCGCCGCAGCCCCGACGTCTGGCGCAGCACGATCCGCTCGGGGTCCTCGGCGCCGGGCCGCCCGATCTGCTCCTGCACGACGCCCTCGGCCGTCCGCAGCACACCGAAGGGACGGTCGGCCGCCGCGATCCCGTCGAGCACCCGCTCGACGTAGGCCCCGACGGGCTGGTCCACCGCGTGCCGCAGCTCCTCGACCCGGACCGAGCCGCCGCCCTCGCGCAGCGTGATCCAGCCGAACCCGATACCGGTGACGCGCTCACGCTCGAAGTACGCGAGCCAGGCGTCGTACCGCGCGCGGTACGCGGCCGTGCCCGCCTCGACCGAGTCGCGCAGCCACAGTTCGACGTACTCGGCCGGGTCCTGCACGTCCCGTTGGACGACCCAGCCGTCGCAGCCGGTGATCCAGTCGGCGACCCGCTCGTCCCACGGTTCGCCCTCGACGTGCAGCCAGTTCGCCAGCAGATGGCACCAGCCGCCCTCAGTGAGGTGCCGGGGTGCTTCGGCCACGAGGCGGCGGCATACGTCGTCGCCCGGCAGGCCGGACTCGCGGTACGGGTGACGCCCGTCCGGCGAGATGACAAAGGGCGGATTCGAGACGATCAGGTCATACCGTTCGGGCACCGGCGCGAACAGCGAGCCGAGCCGCAGTTCCGCGTCCGTCCCGGACAGGCCGAGGCTGAGCCGGGCGAGGTCGAGGGCGCGCGGGTTGGTGTCGGTCGCGGTGATCCGCCGCGCCCTGTCGCCGAGCAGCAGCGCCTGCACGCCCGAGCCCGTCCCGAGGTCGAGCGCGCTGTCCACAGCCCTGTGGACGACGAGACGGGCGAGGCTGTACGACGCGCCGCCCACCCCCACCACATGGTCGGGACGGGGCGGGGCGTCACCGGGCCGCGCCTTCAGATCCGAGACAGCGTAACGCGTCTCCCCAGGCCACTCCAGGGGTTCGACGTGCAGGAGCGGCACAAGCCGACCCCCTTCACGCCGGGCTAGGCCGATCCCCTCCAACTCGACGGAAGGCAACCCGTCCTCCGGCACGGACTCCTGAAGCCACAGAAGGCGGGTCAACGCGGAGAGCGCCGAAGCGTCCTCACGCAGGACACGCAGCGCGGGCACCACCTGGTCACGGGCGAGCGCCGCCCCGGCCACCGGGCCCAGCAGCTCCCGCACCCCGTCGACGGTGTATCCGGACTCCTCAAAACAGGCACGCACGGTCTTCAACACCCGTCCATCCTGCCGGACGCACGGGCCTATGATCTGCGTCATGGACCCGCGGCGGATCCTGCGTTCCCGCAGGGTGTGGATCAGCGCGATCGCCGTCCTCGCCGTCGTCGTCCTCACCCCCACCGCGTGGGCGCGGCTGAGCGCGCTCGGCCGGATCAGCGACGTCGAGGGCGCGCCGGAGCGCGACGTGGCGCTCGTGCTCGGCGCGGGCCTGTGGTCCGACGGCTCGCCCACCCCGTTCCTCGCCGGACGCCTCGACCGGGCGGCCGAGCTGTACCGGCGCGGCAAGGTCAAGGTGCTGCTGGTCAGCGGCGACAACGGCAGGACGGCCTATGACGAGCCCACCGCGATGCGCGCGTACCTCGTCGCGCGCGGCGTCCCGGTCGGCGCGGTCGTGCTCGACCACGCGGGCTTCGACACCTGGGACTCCTGTGTCAGGGCACGGCGGATCTTCGGCGTGACGAGCGCCGTGGTGGTCAGCCAGTACTTCCACCTGCCCCGAGCCGTCGCCCTGTGCCGCCGCGCCGGGATCGACGCGCACGGCGTCGGGCACAGCCCGCCGCATCGGGAGCCCAACCTGTACGGCTATGTCCGGGAGGTGCCCGCCACGGTCAAGGCGATGGGCGACGTGCTCCTCAACCGGGACCCGAGGTTCCTCGGACCCCGTGAGCGGGGAGTCGACGACGCGCTCGCGAGAAGTCCAGGGCAGCCTTGAGGCCATCGACCGCGCGGGGGCGGCCGATGGCGCAGGCCGTCAGCTCGCTGAGCTGTCCTTGGGCTGGTAGTCCGCGTAGTCCGCGTACTTGTCGACCAACTCGTCTTCGTAGGAGTCGTCGATCTCCGCGGGCTGCGCGGGGGATACTCCCAGCTCCTCCGAAAGGCGGTCGAGGTCAGTGTGGCCGCCGTTGTACTTCAGCTGGCGAGCGACCTTTACCTGCTTGGCCTTAGCTCGGCCTCGCCCCATTGGCTCGACCCCCTTGATGGTCAGGGCTTCTACTGGCCCCATCGCTACGCTTACGCACACGCGCTGACACGTCTGAGCCGTGCGTCAGCTACGGGTACAACCGTACCCGTTTTACACGCGGCTCGGTACGTGTCCAGACGGTGGCGCCTGCCTTTGCCGTGGTGGGAGCCAGTCTAAGGGCACTCGGATACCGCCCTGACCTGCGGCGAGGGCGGCGCGAGCGATCGTTTGACAACTCAGGGTTACTTCAGCCAGATACCCCGCAGCCGCCCGACTTCGGACATTCGGCGTTCGGCGAGCCGGTCCGCCGCCTCGGCGGGCGTCACCCCTTCCGCCTCGGCGGACGCGAAGATCTCGCGGGTCGTGTCGAAGATCCGCTCGGCCCGGCCGCGGGCCCGCTCCATCGAGAAGCCGTGCACCTCGTCCGCGACCTGGATCACACCTCCGGCGTTGACCACGTAGTCCGGCGCGTACAGCACGCCGCGTTCGGCGAGCGCCTTCTCGATGCCGGGATGGGCGAGCTGGTTGTTGGCGCCGCCGCACACGATCGCGGCGGACAGGGTGGCGGTGACCTCGTCGGTGAGCGCGTGCCCGAGGGCGCACGGCGCGTACACGTCGATCCCCGAGCCCAGCAGCGTCGCGGTGTCCGGCGCGACGACGGTGCCGGGGTGCCGCGCGGCGACCCGGGCCGCGGCGACCTCGTCGACGTCCCGGACGACGAGTTCGGCGCCGTCGGCGGCGAGCAGTTCGGCGAGCCGGTGCCCGACCTTGCCGACGCCCTCGATGCCGACCCGGCGGCCCGCGAGGGTCGGTTGGCCCCAGACGCGCTCGGCGGCGGCGCGCATCCCCTGGAAGACGCCGAACGCGGTGAGGATCGAGGAGTCTCCCGCCCCGCCCTGCGCGACCGTCCTTCCGGTGACGTAGGTGGACTCGCGGGCGACGTGATCCATGTCCGGGCTGTAGGTGCCGACGTCGCACGCGGTGACGTACCGGCCGCCCAGGCTCTGCACAAAGCGGCCGTAGGCGCGTAGCAGCGCCTCGCTCTTGTCCGTCCCGGGGTCGCCGATGATGACGGCCTTGCCGCCGCCGTGGTCGAGCCCGGCCATGGCGTTCTTGTAGGTCATGCCGCGGGACAGTTCCAGGACGTCGGCGAGCGCGTCGGCCTCGGAGGCGTACGGGAAGAAGCGGGTGCCGCCGAGCGACGGGCCGAGCGCGGTGGAGTGGATCGCGATGATCGCGCGCAGGCCGCTCGCTTCGTCAGCGCAGAAGACGACCTGCTCATGCCCCCGGAACTCGTGCCCCTGGAAAACGGTCACAGGCCCAGCCTAAGACCGTGCGGGGACTCCCCTGACCATGAAGGCCCCCGGAACGGCACGGAGCCTGCCGGTTCACGGACCCCGACGCGCCGGACATCCCCCGCCATGAGGGCACTCAGCGCCCGGCTACGGCGTTTCCCGGCTTTTTTCATCATCAACACACGACCGCCGCCGCCCGGCGCCGGAGGACGCCTTTCGGGGCCGGACGGGCGCGGAAGCGCCTCCACCGGCTGATCGCGGGCGTTGTCGGCGTTCCGGTCGGAGCTCCCCGCGCGCGGGCAAGAAGGGCAAAGTACCGGTAAAAACCCCTGCTCAGCGCGTCGTCCGTGGATGCCGGTCACGGTTTGCGACGGCCGGGTCAGGACAAACTCCCGCAGAAAGTTCTCGATTCCGCACGCCATGGCACCATACGTGTCGCTAGAATCACTCAGCGTAACCCAGTCATCACGAACACGCAGATTTGAGCCCAGGGGCTTGCTTACTGCGGTGAGTGATGGCAAGGTTACACCTTGTGATGTCATAGTGGCTCGTTCCGGGCCATAGGGGACATCGGTAACCCGCGCGAAAACCAGATCGCAGGATCGGCTGCCAGACGGTCCACGGAGGAGAGGCCGCACCATGTCAGCACGTACACCAGAGGCAGAGCCCTTGCTGACCCCGGCAGAGGTGGCGACGATGTTCCGGGTCGACCCCAAGACGGTCACGCGGTGGGCGAAGGCCGGCAAGCTGACGTCCATCCGGACCCTGGGTGGGCACCGGCGTTACCGCGAAGCCGAGGTCCGCGCGCTGCTTGCGGGCATTCCGCAGCAGCGCTCGGAGTAGACGTCAGCGCCGGGCCATCTACCGATGGTCCACCCTCAGGCCGCCGAGCCGCCCCGCGGGGCCTCGGCGGCCTTTGTGTCGTCACTCTCCGCGTCCGCGTCGTCACCTGATCGTGCGCCCTGCTCCTGGGCCATCCGCGCCAGCACCTCGGCCAGAGCCGCGTCGGACTGGGCGGCCTGCGCGAGCATGAGCACGATCTGGTCGACCAGAAGGGCCTCCAGCTGTGGCCGGGGAAGGTCGCGGTGCTCCAGCCAGTCGAGCGCCGCCGTCTCCACCGCCGCCATCCACATGCGCAGCGTGACGCGCAGGACGGGCCGCGGCGGGCCGTCGGAGATCTCCCGGGTGATCCGGTCGAGCAGCAGCGCCCTGGTGCCCTCGATGATCGCGCCGACCTCGCCCGAGCCCGGCAGCGCGCCGCCGCGCACCATCGCCAGATAGCCGGGCGCATGGTCCTCGACGAACTGGAAGTACCGGCACAGCGACAGCCGCAGCCGCTCCAGGGACGTGCCCTCGGTGGGCGCCTCCAGCAGGGTGTCCAGCTTGCCCGCGGCACTGCGCAGCGCGGCGAGGTAGAGCTCCTGCTTGCCGCCGAAGTAGTGGTAGACGAGCGCCCGCGACGCCCCCGCCGCGGCCGCCACGTCGTCGATGGAGACCTCTTCGGGCGGGCGGCGGCTGAAGAGTTCGAGCGCCGTCTCGATCAGCTCGTCACGGCGCGCGTCGACGCTGAGCCGTCGGCGGACCCTTCTGTCCCGGCCCGCGGGTGCCGTCTGTTCTGCCGCATCCACCACGAACGAAGCGTATCCGAGCCGACGCGCCACGCTCGACCGCTGCTCGGAGCCCGACCGACGGTATTTCGGACACCCGATCACGACCGTATAAACACCGCCGTTACATGGAGTTACGGGGCCGTTTGGCGCAGACCGGCTCCAGCATGGCATCTTCTTCCCTGTGAAGTAACTGCGATGGCGGCAGGCCCTGCTTTTCTCCCCCCGACAGGAGAGCCATGTCAGCTGAAGAGAAAGCGCCGCGGCCCGACGCGGCGGTTCCCCGGCAGTCGTCGAGCAAGCCGACGATCCGCAACGTCGCCGAGCGCGCCGGCGTCTCCAAGTCGCTGGTCTCCCTCGTCATGCGCGGATCCCCGCACGTCAGCGAGCGGCGCCGCCAGGCGGTGCTGAAGGCCGCGCGGGAGCTCGGATACCGGCCCAACGCGGTGGCGCGCAGCCTCGTGGAGGGCCGCACCCGGCTCATCGGCGCCCTGGTGGCCGACCTGCACAACCCGTTCTTCGCCGAGACCCTGGACGGACTCCAGGAGAGCCTGCACGGCGAGGGGCTGCGGATGCTCGTCGGCTCCGGCCGCTGGGACCCGTTGTTCGAGGCCGAGGCGGTCGAGGCGTTCCTGGAGATGCGCGTGGACGGCCTCGTGCTGCTCAGCGTCGTCCCGGACTCGCTCAAGGAGGCGGCGGCGGCCGTGCCCGTCGTGGTGGTCGGCGAGCGGGACGTGGAGGGTGTGGACATCGTCGTGGACGACGACGAGCTCGGCGCGAGCCTGGCCGTGGACCACCTCGTCGGCCACGGGCACCGCAGGATCGCGCACATCGAGGGGTCGCCGTCCGGCACCGCCCGTTACCGGCGGGCCGGCTACGAGGCGGCGATGGGCAGGCACGGCCTCGCCGACCAGATCATCGTCGAGCCCGGCGACTTCACCGAGGACGGCGGCCACCGCGCCGCCCGCGCCCTGCTGGACCGCGCCGACCGGCCCACCGCGATCTTCTGCCCCAACGACCTCGTCGCGACGGGCGCGCTGTCGGCCGCCGACGAACTGGGCCTGCGGGTGCCGGAGGACGTCTCGATCATCGGGTACGACAACACGCATCTCGCGGCGATCCGCCACATCTCGCTCACCAGCGTGGACCAGCCCCGACGGGACATGGGCCGGGTGGCCGCGTCCCTGCTGTGCTCCCGGATCGAGGACGCCGCCCGTCCCGTCCGCCAGGAACTCGTGCTGCCGCACCTGGTGGTCCGCACGACAACAGGCCCCGTCCCGGTCGGCTGACACCTGGCTGACACCCCGGCGAAGCGGCCGTCCTCCGGGCCAAGGCGAACACCTCCCGGTGGAGATCTTTCCGGGGCGGGGTAAGGGACTGTCCAACTCTGGCTTGAGTGGCTGGCCGCGACGGTCGGCGTGCCCGTTGGATGGTGCCCGTTCGGGACGACGGTTCCAGGGGGGTACATCCGTGCGTGATCCGGAGTTGGTTTCCTGCGCCCAGCGCGCGGCGAGTGAGCTGGAGCGTGCCTGGCAGCGCTGGCGGCACGCCCACGGCATGGCCGAGGGCCCGGCGCCGGAGTCGGTCGCCAGCTACGTCGCGCACTCCATCGACCATCCGTGGGGCAGGCCGCGCGTCGTGCTCGGCCTGGACGCCGAGGAGGCGCGGGCGCTGGCGGCGCTGCTCGGCCGGGAGGACGCGGTCGCCTGAGGGGGGTGGGAGGGGTGTTCGCGGACCGCCCGCCCCTCCTCCGTCGTTTCCCCATAGACTGGGTCGGTTCATAACGAACCGATCACGGGGAGTCGATCTTGGGTACGGGACGCAGGGCACTGGCTGCCGTCACCGCGGCGGGCGCGATGTGCCTCACCGCCTGCGGTACCGGCGGCGAGGGTGCCGTGAAGGCGGCTCCGCCGACCGTGAACGGCGCGGAGCAGCCGACCACGCCCGCCGCGCGGCCGGGCGATCCGGTGCGCGGCAAGACCATCGTGCTCGACCCGGGCCACAACGGCGGTCCGGTGAGCGGCAGGCAGGTCTTTGTGGGCAACGGCTACAAGGCGTGCGACACGTCGGGCACCTCGACGAACGCCGGGTACACCGAGCACGCGTTCACCTGGGACGTCGCCAAACGCACCCAGAAGCTGCTGGAGCGGCGCGGCGCGAACGTCTACCTCACCCGGCAGGACGACAAGAGCTCGGGCCCCTGCGTGGATGAGCGGGCCAAGTTCGGCAACGACAAGAACGCGGGCGCGGTGATCTCCATCCACGCCGACGGGGCCGCCCCGAACGGCCATGGCTTCCACGTCATCGCGCCGAAGGCGGTGCCGGGCTACAACGAGAAGATCGTGAAGCCGTCGCTGCGGCTGGCCAAGGACGTCAGGGCGTCCTACCGGCAGGTGACGGGCATGCCGTACTCGACGTACACGGGCGGCGGGCAGGGCCTGACGATCCGGGACGACCTGGGCGGCCTCAACCTGTCGACGGTCCCGAAGGTCTTTGTGGAGACCGGCAACATGCGCAACAAGGGCGACGCGGCGAAGCTGAGCGATCCGAAGTTCCGGCAGAAGATCGCCGTCTCGCTGGCCGACGGCCTGAACACGTTCTTCAAGCAGTAGGCCGCCTCAGGCGAGGACGGCGTTGCCCGAGCCCTCGGTGATCTCGCCGAGCACCCAGGCGGGCAGCCCGCGTGCGGCGCACAGGGCGAGCGCCGCGTCGGCGGCCTCGGCCGGGACGATCGCGGCCATGCCGACGCCCAGGTTGAACGTCCGGTCCAGGTCGGCGGGGGCGACCTGGCCGTAGCGGGCTAGGATCTGGAAGATCGGCGGCACCGTCCAGGAGTCGCGGCGCAGGGCGGCGTCCACGGTGGGCGGCAGCGAGCGGGCCAGGTTGGCGGCGAGCCCGCCGCCGGTGATGTGCGCGAACGCGTGCACGAGGCCCGCCCCCGCCAGCGCCAGGCAGTCCAGCGCGTAGATCCGGGTGGGGGTGAGCAGTTCCTCCCCGACCGTCCCGGCCAGCTCGGCGGGGGTGGCCTCCAGCGTCAGGGACGACTCGCGCAGGATGTGCCGGACGAGGGAGTACCCGTTGGAGTGGATGCCGGAGGACGCCATCGCGATGACGACGTCGCCGGGCACGACCCTGTCCGGACCGAGCAGCGCGTCGGCCTCCACAACGCCCGTGGCGGCCCCCGCGACGTCGAACTCGTCGGGTTCCAGCAGGCCGGGGTGTTCGGCCGTCTCGCCGCCGACCAGGGCCGTCCCGGCCAGCACGCAGGCGTCGGCGATGCCCCCGACGATCTCGGCGATCCGCTCGGGCACGACCTTGCCGCAGGCGATGTAGTCGGTCATGAACAGCGGCTCGGCCCCGCAGACGGCCAGGTCGTCCACGACCATGCCGACGAGGTCGTGGCCGATGGTGTCGTAGCGGCCGAGGCGGCGGGCGAGGTCGACCTTGGTGCCCACGCCGTCGGTGGAGGTCGCCAGGAGCGGCCTGCGGTACTTCAGGAGCGCGGAGGCGTCGAACAGCCCGGCGAAGCCGCTGGCGTCGTCCACGCACTCGGGGCGGCGCGACCGCGCGACCCGCGACTTCATCAGCTCGACGGCCCGCTCCCCTGCGGCGATGTCGACTCCGGCGGCCTCGTACGTGCTCAACTGCGGTCCTTAGATCGGGGTTCGTATCGGGTTCGGCCGGGGGGCTGACGCGCGACGGCCGCCGCGCCCCAGCGCGACGGCCTACCGGAGACGGCTACTGCGCGACGACTTCGAGGACGTGCTTGCCGCGCGCGGACTCCTCGACGGGGATCGGGTAGACCCCGTCGAAGCACGCCCTGCACAGCCTGTCCTTGGGCTGCTCGGTGGCCTGGACGAGCCCTTCGAGGGAGATGTAGCCGAGGGAGTCGGCGCCCAGGGAGGCGCGCACCTCCTCGACGTTGAGGTTGCCCGCGATGAGTTCGGCGCGGGTGGCGAAGTCGATGCCGTAGAAGCAGGGCCAGCGCACCGGCGGGCTGGAGATCCGCACGTGCACCTCGGCGGCCCCGGCCTCGCGCAGCATCCTGACGATGGCCCGCTGGGTGTTGCCGCGCACGATCGAGTCGTCCACCACGACGAGGCGCTTGCCCGCGATGGCCTCGCGCAGCGGGTTCAGCTTGAGCCTGATGCCGAGCTGCCTGATCGTCTGGGACGGCTGGATGAACGTCCTGCCGACGTAGGAGTTCTTGACGAAGCCCTGCCCGTAGGGGATGCCGGACGCTTCGGCGTACCCGATCGCGGCGGGGGTGCCGGACTCGGGCGTGGGGATCACCAGGTCGGCCTCGACCGGGTGCTCCTTGGCCAGCAGGCGGCCGACCTCGACCCGGGTGGCCTGCACGGACCGTCCGGCGATGGTGGTGTCGGGGCGGGCCACGTAGACGTACTCGAAGACGCAGCCCTTGGGCCGGGGCTCGGCGAACCGCTCCGAGCGCAGCCCGTCGGCGTCGACCGCGATGATCTCGCCGGGCTCGACCTCGCGGACGAACTGGGCGCCGATGATGTCCAGGCCGGCCGTCTCGGAGGCGACGGCCCAGCCGCGCTCCAGGCGGCCCAGGACGAGCGGGCGGATGCCCTCGGGGTCGCGCGCCGCGTACAGGGTCTGCTCGTCCATGAAGACGAGCGAGAAGGCGCCGCGGGTGTGCGGGAGGATCTCGTGCGCCGCGGCCATCGGGCCGCCCTCGCGGGTGGCCAGGAGCGCGGTGAGGACCTCGGTGTCGGTGGTGGCGGTCAGCTCGCCGGGGGCGAGCCGGGCGGCCAGCTCGGGGGTGTTGATCAGGTTGCCGTTGTGCGCCAGCGCCAGCGAGCCGCTGTCGGTGGACCGGAAGGTCGGCTGGGCGTTCTCCCAGGTGGGGGAGCCGGTGGTGGAGTAGCGGCAGTGGCCGAGCGCCATGTGGCCGCGCAGGGTGGACAGGACGGACTCGTCGAAGACCTGGGAGACCAGGCCCATGTCCTTGAACACGACGATGCGGGCGCCGTCGCTCACGGCGATCCCCGCGGACTCCTGGCCCCGGTGCTGGAGCGCGTAGAGGCCGTAGTAGGCGAGCTTGCTGACTTCGGCGGTGGCCGCGGCGTCCGGGGGCACCCAGACGCCGAAGACGCCGCAGGCGTCCTGCGGACCTTTGTCGGAGGGATCGAGCTCATGGCTCAGACGTCCATCGGCGCGGCGCGACATGAAAGCCAGTTTAGGGTCTGTGAGCAGATGCTTTTTAAGCGACCCTTGCATGGCGATTCGGCTGCCCCCGCGCCTCAAGGGGAAACCTGTGCCTATGACGTCGCCCGGCCCCCACAGCGCTTTCGGCGCCCCTCCGCACGGCCTCGGCCGCACCGCCCTCGTGCTGGGCGCCCTCGGGCTGCTGACCTTCTGGATGTGCGGTCTCGGCATGCTCCTGGCGCTGGCCGGGATCGGCTGGGGTGTGGCGGCCGTCACGCGGCGTCAGGGGAGGGGTTTCGGCTATGCCGGAATAGCGCTTTCCCTCACCGCGCTCGCGGTGGCGTCGGCGGCGCTCGTGTGGTTCGGGAGGCAGGCCGCCGATTGCAGCGGGCGCTACCAGTCGAGCTTCGAGCGGTCCACCTGCCTGGACGCCCGGTTCCCGCTCCTCAAGGCGCACCGGGTGGGAGCAGCGGGAGCAGGCCGCTGAGGTCGGCCCTGGTGCCGGTGGCGTGGACGCTGCCGTCCGCGACGGCCTCGGCCCAGCCCGTCGCGCCGGTGGCGAGCCGGACGAAGGTGCGCGCGTCGGTCTCGACGACGTTGGGCGGGGTGCCTCGGGTGTGCCGGACGCCCTCGACGCATTGCACCGCCGCGTAGGGCGGAATCCTGACTTCTACCGATTTACCTGGTGCTTTCTCGGTCAAAAGGCCAAGAAGATACTTCACGGTAGCCTTCTCCACCCCGCGTCCCGGACTGGCACCCTCGGCGTACGCCGCCAACGTCCGCGCGAGGGCCTCCGCACCCTCGGCGCCGCCAGCAAAGTTCCCGACAACTCCCCCATTCACGCGGACGACGTTACACGCGGCCTCGCGGACCGGTAGAAATATGCCGGTTAGGTCGATCTTTCGAGGTGTTGACGATGTCCGACGTCCTGCCGCTGCAACCCGGAGATCCCGGTCGGCTCGGCGACCACGTCCTGGAAGGGCGGCTCGGTGAGGGCCGCCGTGGTGTGGTCTTCCGCGGCGTCGCCGACGGCCCGCCCGTCGCCGTCAAGCTGCTGCACACCCGGCTCGGCGGCGATCCCGGCGCGCGCGCCGAGTTCCTGCGCGAGACGCTGGCGGCGCGCGGCGTGACGGGGTCGCGGATCGCGCGGCCGCTCGCCGCCGACGTGGCGGGTGACTGGCCCTACGTGGTGAGCGAGCTCGTCGCGGGGCCGTCGCTCCAGCAGATGATCGTGTCGGCGGGGCGCGGCGACCGGGCGACGGTCGAACGGCTCGCCGTCGGGATCGCGCTGGGCCTGGCCGCCCTGCACAAGGCGGGCATCGCCCACCTCGACCTGAAGCCGTCGAACATCCTGATCACCGCCGAAGGGCCGGTGCTCACGGACATCGGGATAGCGCGCGCGCTCGCGGCGGGCGGCGTCCCGGCCGACCCGGGCGTGCCGTCCTTCCAGGCGCCCGAGCAGCTCACCGGCGCGGGTGTGGGGCCCGGCACCGACCTGTGGTCCTGGGCCGCGGTCATCGCCACCGCCGCCTCGGGCAAGCCGCCCTTCGGCGACGACAGGGCCGACACGGTGGCCACCCGGATCACCTCTTCCGAGCCGGAGCTGCACAAGCTGCCCGACTCCGTGCGCGACCTGGTGATCATGGGCCTGAGCAAGGACCCCTTCCGGCGGCCCACCGCCGACACCGTCCTGCAGACCCTGCTGCGGCGCGGCCTGGAACTGCCGCCCGCGCAGCTCGCGGAGGCCGAGGCGCTGCTCGCGGCGCCCGTCCCGGCCGACCCCTGGTCGTCGGTGCCGCCGCCGCAGCCCTCCACCGACGTCAGGACCGAGACGGGCTCCTTCGCGGCCATCCCCGCGATCCCCCCGCCCACCGACCCCTCGGTCGACCCGTTCGCCGGGCCGTACCTGCCGCCCGCCCCGGAGCGCGCCGAGTGGCCGGAGCCCGTCCCGGCGGCGCTTCCGGTGCCCGTCGCGACGGCGGCGCCCGCCGCGCCCGCCGCGCCGCAGGCGGCGACCGCCCTGTGGGAGCGGCCTCCCGCGCCGCCGCCCGCCAGCTCGTCCTCGGTGCCCGCCCCGGCGCGGGCTGCCGTCGCGCTGTTCGAGAACGGCCCGAGCAAGAAGGTCGGCGCACTCGCCCTCGTCTCCGTGGTCGGCATCGTCGTGCTGACGCTCGCGCTGGCCGGGCGCGGCGGGTCCGACGACAAGCCGGAGGCGCAGCACGGGTCGGCCGAGCCCGCGGCGCCGTCCGAGGCGTTCGAGGGCACCTGGGAGGGCATGGCGACCAACCAGTCCGGCGCCAGGTTCAGCATCCGCGTGACGTTCAACGGCGAAGGCAGGGCCACGACGAAGATCGGCGTGGGAGGCTGCGTAGGCAAACTCACCAAAACCGGTGGCGAGGGCAAGGCCATGACCATGGCGTTCAAGCGGACCGAGGGACAGTGCACCCCCGGAACCGTCACGATGACCGACAAGGGCGACGGCAGCCTTCAGTACCTGTGGGTGAAACCCGGAACCGACCGCCGTTACGAGGCGCTGCTCAAGCGCCCGTGATCTTCCGGTTCGTGACCATCACGTGATGTCTGGGTTTACTCTTTGCGGAACTGCCCCCCGATCCGCAGTGGGCGAGAGGAGACGAGTGTGACCCCCGTCCGGCGCAGGGCCGGGACCGCGCTGCTGGCGATCGGCGCCGCGCTCCTGCTGGCCGCCCCCTCCTCCGGGGTGCCCTCGGCGCTGCCGAACGATCCCGACAAGCTCAAGTCCCTCACCCAGCAGATGAACAAGCTGGACAAACAGCTGGGCGGTGAGCTTGAGGAGCTGAAGGGCATCCGCCTGGAGGCGCGCAAGGCGATCAAACGCCAGCAGGATCTCGCGGACGACCTGGAACGGTCGCGCACCGTCGTCACCCGCCTGGCCTCCAGCCAGTACATGGCGAGCGGCGTCGACCCGACCCTCGCGGTGCTGCAGACCGGCGACCCCGAGGAGATCCTCGGCGGCATGGCCATGGTCGAGCACCTCTCGACGAACGAGTCGAACCGGACGAACCAGATCCAGGAGCTGGTCGACAGGTACACCGAGGCGGCCAACGAGGCGAAGCTGAAGATCCAGAAGATGGAGGACACCATCGAGGATCTCAACAGCCGCAAGGACAAGATCCGCAAGCTCATCGCGAAGTACCAGCCGACCCCGATGGTCGGGAACACCGGCCTCACCGCACGGCTCGTCGCGCTGCGCACCGCGGTCCTCGACGAGTTCGGCGCGTTCCCCACGATCGGCTGCCTACGCCCCGGCGACCCGCAGGACCACGGGTCGGGCCGCGCCTGCGACTTCATGGAGAGCCTCGGCGGCCGGATGCCGACCGCCGACAGGGTCGCGCACGGCGACGCCGTCGCCGCCTTCGCCATCAAGAACGCGGCCAGGTACGGCGTGAAGTACGTGATCTGGCGGCAGCGGATCTACGACATGCGCAGGCCCGGCTGGGCCGCCATGCCGAACCGGGGCAGCATCACCCAGAACCACTACGACCACGTGCATATCTCGGTGTTCTAAGACATTCGGTGTTCTAGGCCCCTCGGTGCGCTGAGCGCCCCGCACGGCCCCTAACGCGAACGAGGGACCCTCCCGACCCGGGAGTGGTCCCTCGTGCCGTCCGCGGCGGGCTCAGGGCGTCACGGCGGCCCTGGCGGCCGCGGCGTGCGCCGCCCCGGCGAGCACCGCGCCGTGCGCGGCCGCCCAGCGCGCGACCGCGTCGCCGCCGTCCGGCTCGGCCGAGCTGACGACGGCGTAGACGGCCCGGGTCGGGACGCTCGCGCCCAACTCCACCAGCAGGGGCCGGAGCGTCGTCTCGGGGGCGAGCGCGTGGTGCGGGGAGCCGCCGGTCATCACGGGAACCGCGACCGTCCCGGCCAGGCCGTCCGTCGGGTACCTGTCGAGGAACGCCTTGAGCAGGCCCGTGTAGGCGGCCTTGTACGTCGGGGAGGCGACGATCACGAAGTCGCTGGAGGCCACCTCGGCGTTCAGCGCCGCGACCTCCTCGTCGGCCCAGTCGAACAGGCGGCCCGCGTGGTCCGCGAGGTCCACGACCCGGCGCTCGACCGGGCCCGCGACCGGCGCGACGGCGTCGGCCACCGCGTCGGCGACGGCCTCGGCCACCGCGAGCGTGCGCGACCGCGCCTTGGGATTTCCGACCAGGACTGTCACTCTCATCCGGCCATTATGCAGACTTTTCCGGTAGGAAAAGGGCGCCGTCCCACCGGGTGGGACGGCGCGTCCGTCACTTGCGTCACAGCTCCATCAGGGCCGGAAGGGTCCTGGTGTGCGCCTCGCGCAGCTCGTGCAGCGGGATCGAGAAGGCGCCGTCGACGGTGTAGGAGTCGCCGCCGACCACACCGATCGTGGTGAACGGCACACCCGCCTGGGTGCAGATGTCCACGAACCTGGCCTCCGCCTCGGGCCGCACCGCGACGACGGCGCGCGCCACCGACTCGGCGAACAGCTCGATGAACGGGTCGCCCTGGAGCGCCACCCGCACCCCGAGGCCGCCGCGCAGGGACGCCTCGACCAGCGCCTGGGACAGGCCGCCGTCGGAGATGTCGTGCGCGCCCGACAGCAGGCTCTCCTGCGCCGCGGTGACGAGCACCGACGCGAGCGCCGCCTCGGCCGGAAGGTTGACCTGCGGAGGCAGGCCGCCCAGGTGGCCGTACAGCACGTGCGCCCACTCCGAGCCGCCGAACTCCTCGTAGGTGGTGCCCAGGAGGACGAGCTTGTGCCCTTCGGCGGCGAACGCCATCGCCGTCCTGCGGCGGACGTCCTGGTGCACGCCCAGGACACCGACCACAGGGGTCGGGTTGATGGGTGTGTCGCCGGTCTGGTTGTAGAAGCTGACGTTGCCGCCCGTCACCGGGATGCCCAGCAGCAGGCAGGCGTCGGCGAGGCCCTCGGTGGCGCGGGCGAACTGCCACATGACGCCCGGGTCCTCCGGCGAGCCGAAGTTCAGGCAGTTGGTGACGGCGAGCGGCTGCGCGCCGGTCGCCGCGACGTTCCGGTACGCCTCCGACAGCGCGAGCTGGGCGCCCGCGTACGGGTCGAGCCTCGTGTAGCGGCCGTTGCCGTCCAGCGCGAGCGCGACGCCCAGGCCGCTCTCGTCGTCGAGCCTGATCACCCCGGCGTTCTCCGGCTGCGCGAGCACCGTGTTGCCCAGGACGTAACGGTCGTACTGGGACGTCACCCACTCCTTGGACGCCAGGTTCGGCGAGCCCGCCAGCCACAGGACCGTCTTGCGCAGCTCGTCCCGGTTCGACGGGCGGGGCAGCCGCACCGGCGAGTCCGCCTGGAGCGCCGCCTGGTCCGGCGGGACGGCCACCGGCCGCTGGTACACCGGGCCGTCGTGCGCCGCGGTGCGCGGCGGGAGGTCCACGATCACGTCGCCGTGCCACGTCATGACGAGCCTGCCGCTGTCGGTGACCTCGCCGATGACCGTCGCGGGCACCTCGTACTTGGCGCAGACCGCCATGAACGCCGCGACGTTCTCCGGCGTCACCACCGCCATCATGCGCTCCTGCGACTCCGACATGAGGATCTCCTCCGGCAGGAGGCTCGGGTCGCGCAGCGGCACCGCGTCCAGCCGGACGGCCATGCCGCCCGAGCCGCCCGCGGCCAGCTCGGTGGTGGCGCAGGACACCCCGGCCGCGCCGAGGTCCTGGATGCCCTCCACGAGGCCCGCCTGGAACAGCTCAAGGGAGCACTCGATGAGCAGCTTCTCCATGAACGGGTCGCCGACCTGCACCGAGGGCCGCTTGGCCTGGGACTCCTCGTCGAACGTCGCCGAAGCCAGCACGGACGCGCCGCCGATGCCGTCCGGCCCGGTGTACGCCCCGTACAGGATGACCTTGTTGCCCGTCCCGGAAGCCGACGCCCGGTGGATGTCCTCGTGCCGCAGGACGCCCACACACAGCGCGTTCACCAGGGGGTTGTCCTGGTAACAGGGGTCGAAGACCGTCTCGCCGCCGATGTTGGGCAGGCCCAGGGAGTTGCCGTAGCCGCCGATGCCGCTGACGACGCCCGGCAGCACCCGGCGGGTGTCCGGCGCGTCGGCCGCGCCCAGGCGCAGCGAGTCCATGACGGCGACCGGCCGCGCGCCCATCGAGATGATGTCGCGCACGATGCCGCCGACGCCCGTCGCCGCGCCCTGGTAGGGCTCCACGAACGACGGGTGGTTGTGCGACTCGACCTTGAACGTCACGGCCCAGCCCTGGCCGACGTCCACCACACCCGCGTTCTCACCCATGCCGACGAGCAGCGCGTCGGTCTTGGGCGCCTTCTCGCCGAACTGGCGCAGGTAGATCTTGGAGCTCTTGTACGAGCAGTGCTCCGACCACATCACCGAGTAGATCGCCAGCTCGGCGGCGGTCGGGCGGCGACCGAGGATGTCGCGGACACGGCCGTACTCCTCGTCGTTCATCCCCAGCTCCTGGTACGGCTGGGGGTGGTCCGGCGTCGCGGCGGCCCGCACGACGGTGTCGGTGGACCCGGGGCCGAAGCCGGGGGTCGGCTGGGGGTTCAGCTCGGTCACGTCGCTCATACGTTGATCAGGCCCTTGACGATCGAGGTGAAGAAGCCGAGCCCGTCGGTCGTCGGGCCGGTCAGGGACTCCACGGCGTGCTCGGGGTGCGGCATCAGGCCGACCACGTTGCCCGCCTCGTTGGTGACGCCCGCGATGTCGTTCAGCGACCCGTTGGGGTTCACGTCCATGTACCGCGCGATGATCCGGCCCTCGGCCTCCAGTTCGGCGATGGTCTCCGCCGACGCGGTGTACCTGCCGTCCATGTTCTTCAGCGGGATAACGATCTCCTGGCCCTCGGCGTAGTCCGACGTCCAGGCCGTCCGCGCGTTCTCCACGCGCAGACGCTGGTCCCGGCAGACGAAGTGGCCTCCGGCGTTGGGCATGAGCGCGCCCGGCAGGAGGTGCGCCTCGGCCAGGACCTGGAAGCCGTTGCAGATGCCCAGCACCGGCAGACCTGCCTGCGCCGCGGGGATCAGCTCCGCCATCAGCGGCGCGAACCGGGCGATCGCCCCGGCCCGCAGGTAGTCGCCGTAGGAGAAGCCGCCGGGCAACACGACGGCGTCCACGCCCTCCAGGGACGTGGACGCGTGCCACAGAGCGACGGGTTCACCCCCGGCGATGCGTACCGCGCGCCGCGCGTCCGTGTCGTCGAGCGAACCAGGAAAAGTGATGACGCCCACCCGGGCCATCGGCACTCCATTGGGAATCCTCGGCGGCCCAGGTCAGGGCCTGCCGTCTGAGGCCCAATTTACCGGGCGCTGTGCACCAGTTCGGATTCGAGGCGGCGCATCAGTGCCTCGTCCTGCCAGGTCAGCCGTTTGCGCAGCGCGACGCTGACGCCGCCCGGCCCCGCGTCCAGCGTGAGGTCGTCCACCAGGGCCGCCATGATGTCCATGCCGCGGCCGGACTCGGCCAGTTCCCCGGCGGGCGCGCGACGGCCCATGCCGGTTCCGTGGTCGGTGACGCGCAGGACGCAGTTCTCGTCGTCGATCGCGCCGTCCACCTCGTATTCGCGGGTGGTGGAGTGCCGCACGACGTTGGTGCACGCCTCCGACGCCGCCACGAGTATGTCGTCCACGCAGTCCTCGGCGACCCCGAGTCCGCGCAGCGCGTCCCCGAGAACGCGGCGGATGACGGGAACACTCATCGCCTCCGCGGGCAATGCGAGCGAGAACTTCATGTCCACCAGGCCCACCTCGGAAAACTCGGACGAAGCTAACACTTCCCCGCACCCTGTGGTGTAATCGCGGACCTGGTGATTCTTTGAATTAGGTATTATTGGAACGTGTCAACCGCTTGGCGGGAACCTTTTATTCGGCGTGCACTTCGAAGTTCTCGATCACCGGGTTGGCGAGGAGGGTCTCGGCGATCTTCCGGACGCGCTCCAGCGCCGCCTCGTCGGCGGGGCCGTCCACCTCGATCTCGAAGCGCTTGCCCTGCCGGACCGCCGCGACGCCCTCAAAGCCGAGCTGCGGGAGCTTACGGGCGATGGCCTGGCCCTGCGGGTCCAGGATCTCCGGCTTGAGCATGACGTCCACGACCACTCGGGCCACTTGGGCTTCCCCCTTCGCGTGGACGTCTCCGCCCCCGCCTGATCAGTTGCTCTGGTATGCATGCGGTTGCACCGCACCGGAAAGCGTACGGCACCCCCGCCGATGTGCCCCCCAGGAGCCGCCTTGGACCCCTCGGACCTCACCCCCGCAGAACGGCGCCTCTGGGACGCCTTCCCCTCCGGCGAGCCCGTGGACCTGTCCCCCACCGGCATGGAGCCCACCGAGCAGGCGGGGCAGTGGGGGCCGCACCGGAGAGTCCGCGCGCAGGTGATCGTGGCGCTTCTCACGGGCGCGCGGGAGCCGGAGCCGGGCAAGGTGCCTGCGGTAAGGCTGAGCGGCGGCTACATCACCGATCTGCTGGATCTCGGCCACGCGGAGGTGACGGTCCCGATCGCGTTGACGGGATGCGTCTTCCAGGAGCCGCCCCGCCTTTACTGGGCGCAGATGCAGTCCGTCCACTTCATCCAGTGCCGCCTTCCGGGGCTGATCGCCTCGGGCACGCGGGTGGACGGGCACCTGTGGCTGGAGGGCAGCGTCCTCGACGGCGGCCTGTGGCTGGACGGGGCGCACGTCAGCGGCATCCTCAACCTGAGCGGCGTCCAACTGCCGGTGCCCGGCGGCGACGCGCTGCTCGGCGACAGGCTCCAGGTCGAGGCCAACGTCTACTGCGACCGGGGGTTCAAGGCCGAGGGGGAAGTGCGGCTTCCGGGCGCGCGGATCGGCGGCCAGCTGATCTTCCGTGACGCGACACTGCGCAACCCCGGCCGTCCCGCCCTGTACGCGTCACGGTTGGACGTGGCGGCCAACGTGTTCTGCGACGAAGGGTTCGTGGCCGAGGGCGAGGTGCGGTTGCGCGGCGCGCGCGTCGGCGGGTACCTGTCGCTGGTGGGCGCGCGGATCAGCAACGCGGGCAAGCGCGCGCTCAACGCCGACGACCTCAACGTCGACACCGACGTGTACTGCTCCGACGACTTCACCTGCGTCGGCGAGGCGACGTTCGCGGGCGCCAAGATCGGCGGGCAGCTCAGCTTCAAGGGTGCCCGGCTGGCCAACCCGGACAAGACGGCGCTCAGCGTGCAGCGGCTCACCGCCGAGGAGCTGCTGCTGCGGCCGGCGGTGCCCGTGGACGGCGTCGTGGACCTCTCCTACGCCCGGATCGGCGTGCTCCGCGACGACCCGCTGACCTGGCCGCACGCGTTCCAGCTCGACGGCCTCGCCTACGAGACGCTCGACCCGCCGCTGGCCGCCAAGACCCGGCTCAACTGGATCCGCAGGGACCGCGACGGCTACCAGCCGCAGCCCTACGAGCGGCTCGCCGCCACCTACCGGACGCTCGGCCTCGACGCCGAAGGCAGGTCCGTCCAGCTCGCCAAGCAGCGGGACCGGCGCTCCACCCTGGCGGTGCCGCACAGGCTGCTCGGCTACCTCCAGGACATCCTCGTCGGCTACGGGTACCGCCCCTTCCGGGCCCTTGCCTGGCTGGCCGCCCTCCTGGCCGCCGGGACGGTCATCTTCAGCCTGGAGAAGCCGGACATCCTCGACGACGGCCACAGCCCGCACTTCAACGCCTTCTTCTACACGCTCGACCTCCTCCTGCCGCTGGGCTCGCTCGGCCAGGAGGGCGTCTTCGCGCCCGAAGGCGTCTACCAGTGGGTCGCCAACGTCCTCGTCGCCGCCGGCCTCGTCCTCGGCCTCACCGTCGCCGCCGGCGCCACCCGAGCCCTCTCCCGCGACTAAACGAACACGGCCCGGGGCGGGCGCTCCCGACGCAGTCGGGCCCGCAAAAGCGCCCGCCCCCGGGCCCAAAACAACTAGCCACGGGCCAGGAGGTGGAAGGGGTCGGTGAGGAGGTCGCCGATGTCGCGGAGGAGGGCGGAGCCCGTGGCGCCGTCCAGGACGCGGTGGTCGAAGGACAGGGCGAGGGTCGCGACCTTGCGGGGTTTGACCTTGCCCTTGTGCACCCAGGGCAGGTCGCGGAAGGCGCCGACCGCCAGGATCGCGACCTCGCCGGGGGTGAGGATCGGGGTGCCCGCGTCCACGCCGAACACGCCGACGTTGGTGAGCGTGACGGTGCCGCCGGACAGTTCCGCCGGGGTCGCCTTGCCCGCCCGCGTCCGCGCCACGAGCTCCGCGAGCGTTACGGCGAGTTCCGGTAGCGGCAGCGTGTCGGCGGCCTTGACGTTCGGCACGAGCAGGCCCCTGTCCGTGGCGACGGCGACACCCAGGTTGACGTGCGGGTGCACGACGATCTCGGCGGCGCCCTCGCCGTCCGTCCAGGAGGAGTTCGCCAGCGGGTTGCGGCGCAGCGCCAGCAGCAGCGCCCGCGCGGCGAGCAGCATCGGGCTGAACCTGACGCCCTCGAACTCGGGGTAGCCACGGAGTTTCTCGGTCGTCCGCACCGCGCGGGTGACGTCCACCTGGAGGAACTCCGTCACGTGCGGCGCGGAGAAGGCCGAGGAGACCATGGCAGCCGCCATCGCCCTCCTGACCCCCTTGACCGGCACGCGCTCCCCCAGCGCCTCCTCAGCCCCGTGCGCGACGGGCGCCGCGGCCGTGGGACCCGGCCGCGGCGGCGCGGCGGGCACCCCCGCCTCCCAGCCGGGCGCGGCGCGCTCCGTCGGCGGGGCGGGGGCTTCGGTGGCGGCGGCGCGGCCATGACGCCACGCGGCGGCCCGCGCGCGGACGTCCTCGCGGGTGACCGAGCCGCGCGGGCCGGTGCCGACGACCGTCGCGAGATCCACGCCGAGATCCTTGGCCAGCTTGCGGACCGGCGGCTTGGCGAGCGCGCCCGGCCCCTCCCCCCGGCTCTGCGCCGGGGCGTAAGCCGACGGCTCGCCCTGCCGGGGCGCGGACGGCGCGGACGGTGCGGACGGCCGGGCAGGGCCGCCGCGCCCCGAAGGGCCCGTATTGCGCGGACGGCGCCTCGTCGCGCCCGGCTTCACGCCGTAGCCGACGAGCACAGGGGTCCGCCCCGAGGGCGACGGCGGCGGCTCGGCCGGGGCGTCCGGGCCCGTCGCGGGGCCGATGTGGGTGCCGGGATCGGCGACGGGCGACGGGTGCAGCGGCTCCTTCGGGCCCGCGCCCGACGCCGCGTGCTCCTCCACGCCGATGATCGGGGTGCCGACGGGCACCGTCTGGCCCTCCTCGGCCAGCAGTTCCCGCACGATCCCGGCGAACGGGGACGGAAGCTCCACGATCGCCTTGGCCGTCTCGATCTCGACGATTGTCTGGTTGACCTCGACCCTGTCGCCCGGCGTGACGTGCCAGCGCACGATGTCGGCCTCGGTCAGGCCCTCCCCGACGTCGGGCAGGTTGAAGTACTTCACCATGCGAACGTCCGATCCACCGTGTCCAGGATCCGGTCGAGGTCGGGCAGGTAGTGGTCCTCCAGCCGGGAGGCCGGGTAGGGGGTGGCGAACCCGCCGACGCGTAGGACGGGCGCCTCCAGGTGGTAGAAGCACGCCTCGGTGATCCGGGCGGCTATCTCGCCGCCGAGGCCGCCGAACACGGGCGCCTCGTGCACCACGACGCACCTGCCCGTCTTGCGGACGGACGCCTCCAGGGCGGGTGTGTCCAGCGGGGAGAGCGACCGCAGGTCAACGACCTCCAGCGACCTGTCGTCCGCCTCCGCCGCCTCCAGGCACGTCTTCACCATCGGCCCGTAAGCCAGCAGCGTCGCATCCGTGCCCTCCCTGACGACGACCGCGTCGCCCATCGGGGCGGCGGGCGCCTCGGTGTCCACGGGAGCCTTGTCCCAGTAGCGGCGCTTCGGCTCAAAGAAGACGACCGGGTCAGGGCAGGCGATCGCCTCCTGGAGCATCCAGTACGCGTCCACCGGGTTGGAACAGGCGACGACCCGCAGGCCCGCGGTGTGCGCGAAGTACGCCTCGGGCGACTCGCTGTGGTGCTCGACCGCGCCGATCCCGCCGCCGCACGGGATGCGCACCACCACCGGCAGCGTCACCTGCCCGAGCGAGCGCAGGCGCATCTTGGCGAGCTGGGTGATGATCTGGTTGGCCGCCGGGAAGACAAAACCGTCGAACTGGATCTCGCAGACCGGCCGGTACCCGCGCAGCGCCATACCGATCGCCGTGCCGATGATCCCGGACTCGGCGAGCGGGGTGTCGATCACCCTGTCCTCGCCGAACTCGCGCTGCAGGCCGTCCGTCACCCGGAACACGCCGCCGAGCCTGCCCACGTCCTCGCCCATCACGAGGACCTTCGGGTCCTCCGCCATCGCCCGCCGCATCCCCGCGTTCAGCGCCTTCGCCAACGTCAGCGTCTGGGTGCCCGTCAGCGGGGCGCTCTGCTCCGGTGCCGTCACCTCAGTCATGGAAACCCGCCAGGTACGTCTCGTAAGCGGCTCGCTCCTCCTCCAGCAGCCTGTGCGGCGCGGCGTAGACGTGCTGGAACAGCGCGTCCGGGCTCGGGTCGGGCAGGGCGAGGCAGGCGGCCCGAAGCTCGACCGCCGCCTCCGCGGCCTGCACGTCCACCTCCTCGAAGAACTGGGCGTTCGCCAGGCCCGTGCGCGACAGGTACGCCTTCACCCGCGCGATCGGATCCTTGAGCTTCCAGGCTTCGAGCTCGTCGGAGTGCCGGTAGCGGGTCGGGTCGTCGGTGGTGGTGTGGGCGCCCATCCGGTAGGTGAACGCCTCGATGAGCGACGGCCCCTGGCCCGTCCGCGCGCGGTCCAGGGCGCGGCGCGTGACGGCGAGGCAGGCCAGCACGTCGTTGCCGTCCACCCGGACGCCGGGGAAGCCGAACCCCTGCGCCCGCCGGTAGAGCGGGATCCGCGTCTGGCGCTCCAACGGCTCGGAGATCGCCCACTGGTTGTTCTGGCAGAAGAACACGATCGGCGCGTTGTAGACCGCCGCCCACACGAACGACTCGTTCACGTCGCCCTGGCTGGTGGCGCCGTCGCCGAAGTAGGCGAGGGCGGTGTCTCCGATGCCGGTGCCGTGGTGGCCGTCCCGCTGGATGCCCATCGCGTAGCCGGTGGCGTGCAGCGTCTGGGTGCCGATGACGATCGTGTACAGGTGGAAGCCGAACTCCTTCGGATCCCACCCCGCGTGGTTGACGCCGCGGAACAGCCTGAGGATGTTGAGCCAGGGCATGCCGCGGCAGTAGGCGACCGCGTGCTCCCGGTAGGTCGGGAAGACCATGTCGCCGGCGCCCAGCGCGCGGCCCGAACCGACCTGGGCGGCCTCCTGGCCGAGCAGGGACGGCCATAGGCCGAGCTCGCCCCTGCGGGTCAGCGCGACGGACTCGAGATCGAGGGCTCTGACGACCACAAGATCGCGATAGAGGTCGCGGAGCTGCTGGTCGGAGAGGCTCAGGGGGTAGTCGGGGTGCTCCAGCCGTTCGCCCTCGGGGGTGAGAAGCTGGACGAGTTCGGCGTCCCGGGCGGTGTGCGCGTCTACTGTCACGGCCGCCTCCTTCCTTGAAGGAGACCTACCCGCCCGCGCCCCGATCAGTCGTCGAAACGGCCCCGCGCGTCGGGTTCGTCAGTCGTCCCCGTCGTGCGAGGTGTCGCGCCCCGCGTGGCCGTTCGCCCGGGGTGGCCCCTCGTTCTCCAACTGCCGCGCGAAGACGAACTGCAACACGAACGTCGCGACCCCGACGATCATCAGGATCACCCCGATCGCGTTGATGTCGACCGGCCCCAGATCCGCGTTGACCGCGAACTTGAGGATGGCGCCAAGAGTGATCACAAAAATGGCTACGCCGAATCCCACAGAACCGGACCTCTCTCGCGCGAACACCGGCCTTCGGTAAATCTTCTGTACCCGCCCGCAACAAGATCCATGATCGCCTCCCCCGACCAATCTCCGCCACCCCTTGTTCCGTCACACCCGCGCGCGAGACGGGCCGACGGGGCTAGTAGCCGACGGAGACGTGGTGGTGGACGGTAGCGGGGTCGGCGAGGGCGTTGAGGACGGCGGTGGCCAGGTCGGCGCGCGAGAGTGTGGTGCCGCCGCGGACGTTGCGGTCGAGGACGGTCCGGTAGGGGCGGGGCTTGCCTTCGGTGAGGCGGGGCGGGCGGACGAGTGTCCAGTCGAGGCCGCTGGCGCGGATCTCGCGCTCGGCGTTCTCCAGGTCGGTGAACGGGGTGTCCAGGAAGAGGCGGCGGAGGAGCGGCTTGAAGACGACACGGGTGAAGGGGCCGTCGCCGTCGTCGATGAAGGGGCCGCTGGCGCTGACGACGACGAGGCGGCCCACACCGACCGCCCGCATGGCCTTGACGGCGGAGCGGGCGCCGTCCGCGCAGACGGTGCCGTCCGCGCGGTTGTTCGGGCCGAGCGCGGACAGGACGGCGTCGCGCCCGTCGACGGCGGGGGCGAGTGCCGCCGGGTCGAGCGGGTCGGCGGTGACCGCCTCCAGGAGCGGGTGGTCGGCCGGATCCAGCCGGGCCGGGTCGCGGACGACGGCTGTGACGTGGTGTCCGGCGTCGAGCGCCTGGCGGACGAGGTGGCGGCCGGTGCGGCCGGTCGCGCCCAGGACGGTGAGTCGCATGGTGGTGCTCCCCTCGGGGGCTAGTGAACACTAACCTCCATACTCCGCTAGTGTTCACTAATCCGTCAATGGCAGAGCGCGGGAAAGGGCGTGCCGAGGTGAGCACACGGGAACGGATTCTCGACGCGGCCGCCGGGCTGCTGCGCACGCGCGGCATCGCGCAGGCGACGACCAGGGAGATCGCGCTGGCGTCCGGCGTGTCGGAGCCGACGCTGTACAAG
Source organism: Actinocorallia sp. API 0066 (assembly GCF_020991275.1). GTDB lineage: Bacteria > Actinomycetota > Actinomycetes > Streptosporangiales > Streptosporangiaceae > Actinocorallia. The sequence continues at coordinate 275,967 of NZ_JAJLQY010000010.1, forward strand.
TACTTCGGCGACAAGGAACGGCTGCTGCTCGCCGTCCTCGAAGAGCGGCTGCCCGGACCGTCACGGGTGACGCTGCGGCCGGGCGAGGGCGACCTCGCCGAGACCCTCACCGACCTCGCGCACGCCTACCTGGACTTCTACCGGGAGTCCTTCCCGATGTTCGGCGCGCTGCTGGCCGACCCGCAGCGGATGGCCGCGCACCGCGACGCGCTGGCCCGGCACGGCGGCACCCCCGCCCGTCCCGTCGCCGCCCTCGCCGCCTACCTGCGCGCCGAGCAGGCACACGGCCGCGTCGCCGCGCGGACCGACCCCGAGGCCGCGGCCGCGCTCCTCGTCGGCGCCTGCTTCCAGCAGGCGTTCCTGCGCTACTACACCGAAGGGCCCGACGCCGCCCCCGCGCCGCGCTCCTTCGCCGCCTCCCTGGCCACCGCCCTTCTCGGCCCCCTCTAGCGGGAAAAAGGAGACGCCCCCGCCGAGGGCGATCGGCGGGGGCGTCCAGGGTGGCAGAGAGCCGAGGTGCCTTAGAAGGCCGACTCCGGCAGCTCCATGATGTCGAGCGTGGTGTTCTCGACCATGAGGCGGTCGGAGGTGATGCGGGGCAGCACGTTGGCCGCGAAGAACTGGGCGGCGGCGACCTTGCCGGTGTAGAAGTCGCGGTCGGCGTCGGAGACGTCGCCGGACAGCTTCTCCAGGGCGATGGTCGCCTGACGCAGCAGCAGCCACGCCACGACGGTGTCGCCGAGGGCCAGCAGGAGACGGGTCGAGTTCAACCCGATCTTGTAGATCTCCTTCGGGTTCTCCATCGAGCCCAGCGCCGCGTTGACCATGGCGCCGATGATGCCCTCGGTGTCGGCGACGGCCTGGGCGAGGAACGCCCTCTCGGCCTTCAGCCTGCCGTTGCCGGACTCGGACGCCGCGAACTCCTTGATCTGGTTCGCCAGCACGTTCAGCGTGGCGCCCTGGTCGCGGAGGATCTTGCGGAAGAACAGGTCGAGGCCCTGGATCGCGGTGGTGCCCTCGTACAGGGTGTCGATCTTGGAGTCCCGGATGTACTGCTCGATCGGGTACTCCTGCAGGAAGCCGGAGCCGCCCAGCGTCTGCAGCGACTCGGCGCCCAGCAGCGCGTAGGACCGCTCCGAGCCGAAGCCCTTGACGATCGGGAGCAGCAGGTCGTTCAGCTTCTCCGACAGCTCGTCGTGGCGGCCCTCGTGGGCGGCGATCTGTACCGCGTCCTGGTAGGTCGCGGTCAGCAGCACGAGCGCGCGCATGCCCTCGGCGTAAGCCTTCTGGGTGATGAGCGAGCGGCGGACGTCCGGGTGGTGGGTGATGGTGACGCGCGGCGCGGCCTTGTTGGTCTGCTGCGTGAGGTCGGCGCCCTGGACGCGCTCCTTGGCGTACTCCAGCGCGTTCAGGTAACCGGTCGAGAGGGTGGCGATCGCCTTCGTGCCGACCATCATGCGGGCGTACTCGATGACGAGGAACATCTGACGGATGCCCTCGTGCTTGTCGCCGACGAGGGTGCCGACCGCGGGGTGCTTCTCGCCGAAGGTGAGCTCGCAGGTAGTGGAGACCTTCAGGCCCATCTTCTTCTCGACGTTGGTGACGTAGGCGCCGTTGCGCTCGCCCAGCTCGCCCGTCTCGAGGTCCACGTGGTACTTCGGCACGAGGAACAGGGACAGGCCCTTGGTGCCCGGTCCGGCGCCCTCGGGGCGGGCCAGCACCAGGTGGAAGATGTTCTCGGCCATGTCGTGTTCGGCCGAGGTGATGAAGCGCTTGACGCCCTCGATGTGCCAGGTGCCGTCGGGCTGCTGGACGGCCTTGGCCCGGCCCGCGCCGACGTCGGAGCCCGCGTCGGGCTCGGTCAGCACCATGGTCGCGCCCCACTGGCGCTCAACGGCCAGCTGCGCGAACTTCTTCTGCTCCTCGTTGCCCTCGTTGAAGAGGATCTGCGCGAAGCCGGGGCCGGAGGAGAACATGTAGATCGCCGGGTTGGCGCCCAGGACCTGCTCGGCGACGGCCCAGGTGAGCGTGCGCGGCGCGTTGGTGCCGCCCAGCTCCGGCGTCAGGTCGAGCCGGAACCACTCGGCGTCCATCCATGCCTTGAAGGACTTCTTGAAGGACTCCGGCATCTTCACGTCGCCGGTGGCCGGGTCGAAGACCGGCGGGTGGCGGTCGGCGTCCTCGAAGGACTCCGCGACCGGGCCGGTCGTCAGGCGGTTCACCTCGTCCAGGACGCCGCGGGCGGTGTCCTCGTCGATCTCGGCGAACGGGCCGGTGCCCAGAACCTCCTGGCGGTTGAACACCTCGAAGAGGTTGAACTCGATGTCCCGAAGGTTGGCCTTGTAGTGCCCCATGGGTGACACCCCGTCTAGCTCGTCGGCGGTGCCGGTCGGCCCGCTCTACCGGTTAGTAACTATCCATGATGCTACCCGTCAGTAACCGGTGGCAAGCCTTGGGGAGAACCTGGTTCGCGTGTGACTCATACCACATTATTTGTGGTTAGATCATCAGGAACGTCCTGCTTGTGGAACGCGACTAAAAGAGCAGAGTTCGACTGTGGCCCCCGCCAACACCCAAGGAGAGACGTAACAGTGGTCTTCAAGAAGCTTCTCGGCGCCTTCGGAGTCGGTGGCCCCTCCATCGACACGGTCCTGAGGGACGCCAACGTCCGTCCGGGCGGGATCATCAGCGGTGACATCCACCTGCTCGGCGGCGACCACGAGTCGGACATCCTCGGCATCAACGTGGCGCTCGTCACCCGCGTCGAGGTCGAGACCGACGACAGCGAGTACACCCGCAACGAGAAGTACGCCAAGGCGCACCTCGCGGGCCGCTTCCAGCTCCAGCCCGGCGTGCGGCACAGCTTCCCGTTCCAGCTCGAGGTGCCGTGGGAGACCCCGCTCACCCACATGTACGGCCAGCCGTTGCGCGGCACCACCGTCGGCGTCGCCACCGAGCTGGAGGTCGCCCGCGCGATCGACGCCACCGACCTCGACCCCATCGCGGTGCACCCGCTGCCCGCCCAGGAGCGCATCCTGGCGGCCTTCTCCAACCTCGGCTTCCACTTCCGGAACGCCGACTGCGAGAAGGGCCGCATCTACGGCGTCAACCAGCTACTGCCGTTCTACCAGGAGATCGAGTTCCACCCGGGCGGCCGCTACGCGCACGCGTTCAAGCAGCTGGAGGTGACGTTCGTGAGCAACCCGGCCAGCACCGAGGTCATCCTGGAGCTCGACAAGCGCACCACCTTCGGCGGCAGCCACGACACCTTCCTGCGCTTCACCGTCCCGAACCAGGGCTTCGAGCACGCCAACTGGGAGCAGAACATCGACGGCCTCCTCCAGCAGGCCGGCCAGAAGCGCGGCTGGTTCTAGCCCCATCCCCCGGGAGGGCACCCTGAACAGCGCGGAGCAGGAGCTGTCGGACGCCTGTCCGCACGGCCTCCTCGTCGACCTCACCGGCCGCCCCGACCCCGAGGTCGGGGCGGCGGTACTCGCCCGACTCCTCCTCGGCCCCCTTCCCGCCGCGGACGGCGGCATCCCCGCCGTCCGGCTGCGCGGCGCACTGATCACCGGGGTCCTGGACCTGTCCGGCGGCGACATCACCCGCGAACTGAGCCTCGAAGCCTGTGTCTTCGAGGCCGCGCCGCTCCTGGAGGGCGCCCGCGTCCGGCGGCTCCGGCTCGTCGAGTGCGTCATGCCCGGCCTCCAGGCCACCGGCCTCGCCGCCGAGTCCGCGCTCGTGCTCGACCGGTCCGTCATCGACGGCCAGCTCGGGCTGCGCAGGGCGCAGCTCGCGGGCGGCCTCACCCTGAACGACGCGCGGATCACCACGAAGGACGGGCACTTCGCGATGTTCGCGGGCGGCATGGCCGTCGAAGCGGGGGTGTTCGCGCGGCGGTGCCGCATCGAGGGCGGCGTCCGCCTGACCGGCTCCCGGATCAACGGAGGGCTCTTCCTGGAGGGCACGGAGCTGGTCAACCCCGGCAGGCTCGCGCTGGACGGGCAGAACATCGCCGTCACCGACGCGATGGAGTGCGCGGCCGGGTTCCGCGCGGAGGGCACCGTCAAGCTGCGCGGGGCGCGGGTGGACGGCACGCTCTCCTTCGACCGCGCCGGGACGCTCAGCGCCCCTGGACGGCTCGCGGTCCAGCTTTCGCACACCGACATCCGGGAACTGATCCTGACCCCGGACGAGCCCGTTGAGGGCGTCGTGTCGCTCGCCTACGCCCGGATCGGCGTCCTCCTCGACCGGACCGACACCTGGCCGGCGCACCTGCGGCTCGACGGCGCCGTCTACGAGACGCTCCGCGGCGCCGATCCGGAGCGGCGGCTCGACTGGGCCGACCGCGACCCCGACGGCTTCCGCTCCCAGCCGTACGAACAGCTCTCCGCCTGGGCGCTGCGCGACGGCCACGAGCAGCTCGCGCGGCGCGCCCAGCTGATGAAGTTCCGCCGCCGCAGGCAGGCCCAGCCGTGGCACGGCCGGCTCTGGGGCCTGCTGCTGGACTGGACCGTCGGCTACGGGTACCGGCCCTGGCTGGCCGCCGCGTGGCTCGCGGTGATCATCGCGGCGGGGACCGCGGTGTTCAGCGCCGTGCCGCCACGGCCGATCAAGGAGCCGGGGGAGCTTCCCGACTTCCAGGCGCTGATCTACGTCGTGGACCTGGTGATCCCGATCGGCGCGTTCGGGCTGCGCCAGGCGTGGGATCCGGTGGGGTGGACCCAGTGGCCGGCTTACGCAATCATCGCCTCAGGGTGGATTCTCGCCACGGCGCTGGTCGCCGGGGTGACGCGAGTACTGAGGCCCGGCTAGGGGGCAGGTGCGTTGGGGACTTATCTGATCACGGGGGCCACCGGGGGGATCGGGCTGGCCACCGCGGAGCTGCTGCGCGAACAGGGGCACGACCTCGTGCTGACGGCGCGCTCACCGGAACGGCTCACCAAGATCGCCGCCCGGTTCGCGGCCGCCCCGTACGGGAAGACGCAGGCGTGGGCGCTGCCGCAGGGCGAGGGGCGCCCTTCCGGCCAGCCGGTCCGCACGGTGCCGCTCGACCTCGCCGAGCCGCGCCGGATCGAGGCGGCGCTCGCCCTCGCCGACCTGCCGCCCGCCCTGGACGGCGTGGTGCACAGCGCGGGCGTCTGCGACCTCGGCACGGTCGCCGAACTGGACGCCGACACCTGGATCGACCAGCTGATGGTCAACCTCGTGGGGGCCGCCGAACTGACCCGCCTCCTGCTGCCGTCGCTGCGCGCGGCGGGCGGGCACGTGGTGTTCGTCAACTCCGGCGCGGGCCTGCGCGCGCACCCGAACTGGTCCGCCTACGCGGCGAGCAAGCACGGCTTGAAGGCCCTCGCTGATTCGCTCCGCCAGGAGGAACCGGCCTTGCGCGTCACCACGGTGTATCCGGGGCGGACGGCCAGTGAGATGCAGCGTCGGGTGCGGGCTCAGGAGTCGGCGCCTTATGACCCGGCGGATTACATCCAGCCGGCTACCGTCGCCCGTGCGATCGTCGGCGCCCTGGGCACCCCGGCGGACGCCGTCGTGACGGACCTCTCGATCCGCCCGCGCGCCTAGTAGGCGGCCGACCGTTTGCGGCGCAGGAGGAACGCCGCGATGAGGCCGCCGATGAGGCCGAACAGGTGTCCCTGCCAGGAGATGCGGGCGTCGGTCGGGATGACCCCGTAGACGATGCCGCCGTACAGCAGCACGACCGCGACGGCGATGAGCCCGTCGCCGATGTGCCGTTCGAAGACGCCGCGGCCCAGCAGATAGCCGAAGTAGCCGAAGACGAGGATGCTCGCGCCGAGCGTCTCGGAGTTCGGCGGGCCGGTGAACCACACGCCGAGCCCGCCGACGACGATGACGATGAGGTTCATCGTCAGGAACTTGCCGAGGCCGCGCAGGGCGGCGAGGAAGCCGAGCACCGCGAAGGGCACGGTGTTGGCCATGAGGTGTTCGAAGTTGCCGTGCAGGAAGGGCGCGGTGGCGATCTGGGGGAGGTCGCCGACGTCGCGCGCGCGGATGCCGTAGGTGTCGAGCTGCCCGCCGAGCACGTAGTCCACACCTTCGAGGATCCACATGCCCACGAGGACGGTGAGCACCAGGGCGGCGGCGGCGAGTGCCCGGGTGGCCTGGGTGCCGATCTCACCGGCGGCCCGCCTGCCGAACGCCCTGCTTCGTTCACTCATCGGGGGTTCTATCCTCGTCCGTCGTCTCTCTCGACAACGTGCGGCGTACCCGATTTGTCCCTAGATTACCGTCGAAGATAGCGCCGTTCCTCGGGCGTGGTGCCGCCCCAGATCCCGGCGGGCTCGCCCGCGCGCAGCGCCCAGTCGAGACACTCGGCAGCGACGGCGCAGCGGTAACAGACCCGCTTGGCCTCGCCGACCTGGTCACGGGCCGGGCCGAGGTCGCTGATCGGGTAGAAGATCTCCGGGTCGGCGCCCCTGCACTCGGCAAGGTCGGTCCAGTGGTCGTCGGCGTCCTTGCGCACCGCCATCGGGTTGGCCGGGTCACGGTACATGGTGGCTTTCAAGGCTCACGCCTCCTCGCGTGCTCACTTGGGGGTGCCACCCAATGTAGTACTACGAGCTGTAGTACTACAAGCGAGCGTTACGGCAAGGGCACGTGAAAGCAACACAAGCGTGTCCGGATACCCTGCGTCCCATGACAGGGACCCGCAAGCCGCCGGTTTTCCGCGACGCAACCCGCGCGGACCTGGCGAAGATCGTCAAACTGCTCGCCGACGACGTGCTGGGCGCCACCCGGGAGTCCCCCGAGGTCAACGAGCATTACGAGGCCGCGTTCGCCGAGATCGACGCGGACCCGAACAACCGGCTCATCGTCGCCGACCTGGACGGCGACGTCGTCGGGACCCTGCAGCTCACCTACATTCCGGGCCTCACCTACATGGGCAGTTCGCGCGCCCAGATCGAGGGCGTGCGCGTCGCGGGCGACCTGCGCGGCCACGGGGTCGGCCACGAGATGCTCTCCTGGGCGATCGAGGAAGCGCGCGCGCTGGGCTGCCGTGTGGTTCAGCTCACCACAGACCGGCAGCGGCCTGACGCGATCCGGTTCTACCAGAAGGTCGGTTTCCGCCCCTCGCACATGGGCCTGCGCTACCTGCTCACCGAGCACGAGTGACCCTTCCCGTCACTAGCAAAACCGAATAGGGTTCGGTCCATGGTGCGGGTCGTGGTCGCGGAACTCGGAAAGCTCACCCTGGTCGAGGACGAGGCGCTGGAGCCCGGTCCCGGCCAGCTCGCCGTGGCGGTCGGGGCGGCGGGCGTCAACTACGTGGACGGCCTCCTCGTCGAGGGCCGGTACCAGATCAAACCGCCGCTGCCGTTCACTCCGGGCAGCGAGATCGCGGGCACCGTCAGCGCGGTCGGCCCCGGCGTCACGGGCTTCGCGCCCGGCGACAGGGTGCTCGCGATGTGCGGGTTCGGCGGATTCGCCGCGCATGCCGTGATCAACGCCGACAGCGCCGTGCGCGTCCCGGACGCGCTCGACTTCCCCCGGGCCGCGACGTTCACCCAGTCCTACTGCACGGCGCTCTTCGCGCTGCGCGAGCGGGTCGGCCTACGCGCCGGGGAGAGTGTGCTCTCCCTGGGCGCCGGTAGCGGCGTCGGCCTCGCGGCGGTGCAGGTGGCGAAGGCGCTCGGCGCGCGCGTTCTCGCCGCGGCCTCCAGCCCGGAGAAGCGGGCCGCCTCACTCGCCGCCGGTGCTTCCGAGGTCGTGGACTCGGCCGACCCCGAGGCCGTCAAGAAGGCGGCCCGCGCGTTCGGCGACGGCGGCGTGGACGTGGTGTTCGACCCCGTGGGCGGCGAGCTCGCCCCCGTGGTGCTGCGGGCGCTGCGCGAGTTCGGCCGCTACACCGTCATCGGGTTCACCGCGGGCATCCCCGCCGTCCCACTCAACCAGGTGCTGCTGCGCAACCGCTCCGTCGTCGGCGTCGACTGGGGGCTGTGGGCGCTCACCGGCCCCGACCGGCAGCGCGCCCTGCTGGAGGACGCCCTCACGATGGTCGCCGACGGACGGCTCGACCCGGTCGCGCCGCAGGTCAGGCCGCTCGCCGACGTCGCCGAGGTGATCGCCGACCTCCAGGCCCGCCGCGTCGTCGGCAAGGTCGCCCTCGTCCCCTAGCCGAGGCTCGCCCGGAAGGCGACGCAGCCCGGCACCCACGCGGCGACGTCGAAGGCGCCCGGATCCCAGTCGTGCGCGAGCACCTCGCGCCGCCACACGTAGGCGACGGCCTCCCCTCCGCCGTCCAGCGCGATCGTCTCGACCGTGTAGTCGTCGTCCTCGTAGGCGTGCAGGACGTCCAGCTCCGCGGCGCTGAGGCCGTGCAGGAGGAGTCCGCGCGCGGTGCCCTGGGCGGCGACCAGGCCCGGGTAGGCGGCGCCCGGCAGCGCGGCCACCCGCCACCCGGACGCGCTCGCGGGCGACGTCGGCGGGACCCGGCCCAGCAGCGCGTCCAGGACCTCGGGGAAGCGCAGCGTGCCATAGACGAAAAGATCGGGCATGGACCCCAAAATAACCGGTGGAGAGGACACACGATGATCAGGAAGTTCCGGCTGGACGACGAGTACGCCGTCTATGACATCTGCCTGCGCACCGCGACGGATCCGGATGGATATGACGATCCCCGTCTTGTCGGGCATGTCTATGTCGGGCCGTATCTGCGGTTCGAGCCGCAGTTCGCGTCCGTGGTGGACGAGGGCGCCGTGCTCGGCTACATCGTCGGGACGCCCGACACCCGCGCGTTCGAGGAGCGCTGCGCCCAGGACTGGTGGCCCAACCTGCGCAGGCGCTACCCCGAGGACCCCGCCTCGCCTAGCACCCGGGACGAGCGGATGATCCACATCATCCACCACCCGTTCCCCGCTCCCGAGGAGATCGTGCGCGAGCACCCGTCGCACCTGCACATCAACCTCCTGGCCGAGACGCGCGGCAAGGGGTACGGCCGGGCGCTCATCGACCAGTTCCTTGGCGAACTCGTGGCGGCGGGCTCGCCTGGCGTCCACTTCGGCGTCGATCCGGCCAACACCAACGCGCTCGCCTTCTACGCGGCCGTCGGGTTCGACGTCCTACGCACCAACGTGCACACCGTGTGGATGGGCAGGAGGCTGTGACGGCCTCGTGATCCACGGCACGCTTGACCGCGTCCGTTCCGGGCTAGATTCCCCGGTATGGCAGCGGTGCTCCTGGACATCGACGGCGTCCTGACGGTCGGCTGGCGGGCCGTGCCCGGCGCACCCGAGGCGCTGGCCCGCCTCCGCGCCGACGGCCACGACGTGCTCCTCCTCACCAACACGACGTCCCGGACCAGGGCGCGGATCACCGGGGCGCTGACGTCCGAGGGCTTCGCGGTCGGCCCCGACGACGTCATGACGGCCACCTCCGCGACCGCGTCCTATCTGTCCGAGCACCACCCGGACGCGCGGGTCCTCCTGCTGAACTCCGGCGACGTGACGGCCGACCTGCCCGGCGTCCGCCTCGTCACGGACCGCCCGGACGTCGTTGTGGTCGGCGGCGCGGGCCCGGTCTTCGACTACCCGACGGTGAACCGCGTCTTCCGCTTCCTCCTGGACGGCGCCCTCCTCGTCGCGATGGCACGGAACCTCTCCTGGCGCACCGCGGACGGCCTCAGCCTCGACGCGGGCGCCTACCTGCTCGGCTGGGAGGCCGCCACGGGCGCCCGCGCCCACGTCGTGGGGAAACCCTCGGCCGACTTCTTCCGCGCCGCCCTGACCCGCCTCGGCGCCCCGACCGGCGTCATGGTCGGCGACGACCTCCACGCCGACGTCCTGGGCGCCCGGCACGCGGGCCTCACCGGCGTCCAGGTCCGCACCGGCAAGTTCCGCCCCGCCGACCTCGCCGCCTCCCCCGAGGCCCCCGACCACGTCATCGACTCCGTCGCCGACCTCCCGGCCCTCCTCGCGGACCTGGCCCGCGTACGGTGAGGCGATGGACGAGCAGACCCCCCGAGTCCGTCTTCTCCCGGTCGGCCCCGCGGACATGGCCGAGTTCACCTCCGCCGCCCGCGCCAGCGAGCCCTTCCACACCCCCTGGGTGTACCCGCCTCTGACCCCCGGCGAGTTCGCCGCCTATCTGGCCCGCCTCGACGGCGAGACCTCCCACGGCTTCGTCCTGCGCCGCGCCTCCGACGGCGCCCTCGTCGGCTACGTCAACCTCACCCAGATCGTTCGGGGCTCCTACCAGAAAGCCACCCTCGGCTACGCCGCCTTCACCGGCCACGAACGCCGCGGCTACATGTCCGAGGGCCTCACCCTCACCATCCGCCACGCCTTCACCACCCTCGCCCTCCACCGCCTGGAGGCCGAGATCCAACCCGCCAACACCGCCTCCCGCCGCCTGGCCGCCTCCCTCGGCTTCACCTACGAGGGCCTCGCCCGCTCCCTCATCCGCATCAGGAACACCTGGCACGACCACGAACGGTGGTCCCGCACCGCCGACGTTTAAAGATCTTGGAAAAACGCGATACCTCTTCAGAACGGATTGTGCGCAGCGCCGCGCCCCAACGTCCGGACTCAGGGGGGTTCAGGATGGGTGTGGTCGGGCGCGCCGAATCTCCCGAGTGGCCGCGGTCACTCGACATGCGCGGGCTGCTCGCGGCGGGCTGGCGGCCGACGCCGTTCCAGGAGTTCGTGCTCAAGATCCACAGCCGCTGCAACCTGTCGTGCGACTACTGCTACATGTACGAGATGGCCGACCAGGGGTGGAAGAGCCAGCCCCGCCGGATGGCCCGGCCGATCATCGACCAGGTGGCGCGGCGCGTCGCCGAGCACGCCAGGGAGAACCTGCTCCGCAAGGTCGGCATCACCCTGCACGGCGGCGAACCGCTGCTCGCCGGGCCCGAACACGTCAGGTACGCGGTCGAGGCGATCCGGGACGCCGCGCACCCCGACGTCGAGGTCGAGTTCACCGTGCAGACCAACGGCGTGCTCATCGACACCGACTTCCTCGACCTGTTCGCCAAGTTCGGCGTCTCGGTCGGCGTCAGCCTCGACGGCGACGAGTCCGGCCACGACCTGCACCGCAAACGCGCCGACGGCAGGGGCAGCCACCGCGACGTCATGGCGGGCATGCGGGCCCTGACGTCACCCGCCTACCGCGACCTGTTCACCGGCTTCCTGGCCACCATCGACCTGCGCAACGACCCCATCGCCACCTACGAGGCGCTGCTCGCGCACGACCCGCCCGGCGTCGACTTCCTGCTGCCGCACGGCAACTGGACGACGCCCCCGCCCGGCCGCCTCCCGGACTCCTCCACCCCCTACGCGGACTGGCTCATCACCATCTTCGACCGCTGGTACCACGACCCCGGCCGGACCCGCGTCCGCCTCTTCCTGGAGATCATCAGTCTCCTCACCGGCAAGTACTCGGCGAGCGAGGCGGTCGGTCTCTCCCCGATCTCCATGGTCGTCGTCGAGACGAACGGGCGCATCGAGCAGGTGGACACACTCAAGTCGGCGTTCGAAGGCGCCGCCGGCACCACACTGCACGTCTCCCGCGATCCGTTCACCACGGCGTTGATGCACCCGTCCATCGCCGCCCGCCAGATCGGCGTCCGCGCGCTGTCGGAGACATGCCGGTCCTGCCCTCTGCACCGGGTGTGCGGGGGCGGCCACTACACCCACCGGTACCGGACGGGGACGGGCTTCCTCAACCCTTCGGTCTACTGCGCCGATTTGAAGCGCCTCATCACCCACGTGCACGACGTCGTCAGCGCCGACGTGGCGAGGCGGCGGGTCGGCCACGCCGCCCCGCCGCCCTGACCGCTTCCCGAGGGCTCAGATCGGCGGCGGGTCGAAGTCCGCGTCCAGGTGCCTGCCGTCGAGGAACACCCTGACGTCGGGGTGGTCGAGACCGAGGGTCCGCGCGTAGGCGGACTTCGTCCCCTCGTACAACTCCGCCGCCTCTTCCTGCTCGCCGAAGGCGAGCAGATCCGCAGAGAGGTTGGCCGCGCACAGCAGCGCCATCGGGTGCTCCCCGCCCAGCAGGGCGCTCAGCCGCCGCAGCGTGCCGCGTCCCAGCCGGACGGCGGACTCCAACTCACCGAGCAGCGCGAGGTCACTGGCCAGGTTGGTGGTGACGGTCAGCGTGTAGTGGTGGTCCCGGCCCAGGCTCCGGTCGAGGCCCTCAAGCGCCTCCTCGTTGAGCCTGCGCGCGTCCTCGGGGTCGCCGATGACCCGGCGCATGATCGCCAGGTTGCCGATGCAGCCGTGGTTGTAGGGGTGCTGGGGCCCGTACACGCGCGGGTACCGCCGTACCGTGTCGGCCGCGAGGTCGAGCGCCTGCTGGGCCTCGCCCATCGTGCGGAGCACGTTCGCCAGGCCCATCGCGGCCGAGAGCGTGTCGGGGTGGTCGAGCCCGTAGAGGCTCACGAGCCGCGCGTGCGTCGAGGTGGCCAGTTCGAGGGCGCCTTCCAGGTCGCCGAGCCGCCGCCAGGCGACCGACAGGTCCTTTGCCGCGCGCAGCGTCCACGGGTGGTCGGCGCCGATCGTGGACAGCGCGAACGCGTGCGCGTCCTGGCCGATGTCGGCGGCCTCGGCGTAGTCGCCGCACAGCCGGACCGCGCGGGCCAGGCCCGTCCAGGCGTTGGCCATGCTGCTCTGGTCGAGCGCCGAGGACCCCATGTACGCCCGCTTGTGCAGTTCCTTCGCCTTCTGGTACCTGCTGCTCAGCCCGTAGTCGAGCGCGAGGTTGTTCAACGCGCGGATGGTGGCGCGGTCCTCGTCGCCGAAGCGCTGCTGGCACCTTTCGAGCGCCTGTTCGCCCACCTCCAGGGCCCTGCGGAAGTTCCCGGAGGCGCGCAGGTCGGCGGGGCGGCCGCGCAGGAAGCGCAGCGTGAGCTCGTGGTCAGGACCGACCGACTTCTCGGCCTTGATCAACCACTGCTCGTTGTACTGGGCCGCTTCGCCGTACCTGCCCAGTTCGCGCAGCAGGTTGCCGTACTCCAGGGCCATGCTGAGGACATCCTCGTGGTCCTCACCCGAGCGGGTGGACCAGGTCTGGAGGAACTCCTCGGCGAACGTGCGCTGCGAGACGAGGTTGCCGGAGCTGAAGAGGTACCTGACGACGTTCAGCGCCATCTGCCGGACCGCCGGAGCATCGCAGAACCTGACGCCCGCGGGCTCGACGTGGCCGAGCAGGTTCTGGAAGCGCTCCCAGTTCTTCTGGTCGTCCGGGTCGTCGGGCGCGTAGGCGGCGAGCAGCACGTGCACCTCGTGCTGGAGCACCTGCTGCTCGTCCTGGCTCAGCCCCTCCCGGAGCAGCGCCTGGATCAGCCGGTGGATCTGAAGGGTGCGGCCGGGGATGTCCAGCCGCGCGAGCGCGAAGCGGCCGAGCTCGCCGACGGCCTTGCTCGTCGCGATCGGGTCGGCGATGAGCGTCTGGAGCTCGGGGCCGAGCTGGGCCCGCACCTCGGGACGGACCTGGGTGAAAGCGTCGCGCGGGATCGGCTCGGGTCCGAAGAAGGCGCAGCAGCGCAGCAGGTAGAGCGCGTCGGGCATCTTGCCCTTGAGGCTCTCCACGGAGATGGCCCAGGCCGCCGTCATCGACACCGGGTACTCGGAGGGCTTGCCCTCGGACAGCAGCTGCGAGGTGCGTTCGGTGAGCAGCCCGAGGTACTCCTCGACGCTCATGCCCGTCTCGGCCTGGAGCGCGCCCGCCTGCTCCAGCGCGAGCGGCAGGTCGCCCAGCTCGTGCGCGAGTCGCTCGGCCTCCTCGCGGCTGATCGCCTGCGGCACCCGCTTGGTGAGGAACTCGACGCTCTCGGCGCGGTCGAAGACGTTGATGGCGAGCGTGTCCACCACGCCCTCCCAGCGGTGGTTCCGGGAGGTGATGAGAACGTGCCCGGTGCCCTGCGGGAGCAGTTCGAGCAGATCCTCCGGCTGGTCGGCGTTGTCGAAGACGAGCAGCCAGCGCGCGTAGGGCTCGCCGCGCCGCAACGCGTCGAGTACCGCGTTCGCCGCGTCCTCGATGCCGCTCGAACTCGCGGGCGGCACGTCCAGGTAGGGCGCGAGACCCGCGAGTGACGACCTGACGAGGACGGGCTGGTCGGCGGGGATCCACCAGACCAGGTCGTACTCGTCGCGATGGCGGTGGGCGTACTCCGCGGCGAGCTGGGTCTTGCCGACGCCGCCGAGCCCGTGCAGCGCGTGCGGGACGACGGCCGTGGGCTGGCTCGCGATGCTGGCGCGCAGCTTGCCCAGGGACTCCTCGCGTCCGGTGAAGTTCTTGAGGCGAGGCGGCACCTTGCCCCACACCGCCGGGGCCTGCCTCGACACCACACTCATCTGTACGCCTCCGAGCCATTCCCGATCACGGCGATTCGCCCTTAACCGTACCTTCGCCGCCGCTCATTCGACTACCAAGGACAGCGTCAATGCGGAATATTTCCACGAGCTGAGTCAAGTGACACAGAGTTCCGTCGGCGTCCGCTTCCGGCCATGCCCGACCGGTTTGATGATCAGGCTTCACGGAGACTCAATCGGGCTGTGTAATTCCTACATATGACCGACTAGTCACTGCAAAGAATTCCTGGCACAATCAGGATGCCATCTCCCCGGTACGGAGGAAACATGCAGCGCTTGACGCCTCAACAGGACTCCCTGCTGATCGACATCGAGGGGCTCGCCGCCAGCGACACGGCCCTAGACCTGGTACTGGGCCGCAAGGCCACGATCGGCATAGGCGGGTTCGACAACAAGATGGCCCAGTGAGGCCAACCCGCGCGATTATGCCGTGCGGCACCGATTCACCGGACGAGGACTGATAGCCACGGAGCGTGGATTACGCTGCGAGGACTGACGCCCCGATTGGATTCAGCGAGTCTCCCCGATTGCCGATCCAGTCGGGGCACCGCGACATCGCGTCCATGAACCGGGTGGTCCGAGTGCCAAATCCCTCACCCGCACAGCGCAGCCTTTCCGCACGGTCCGACCCCGGTGAAACCACAGACACCTCAGGTTTCTCCGGCGCATTTCCCCGCCCCCGGGAACTCGCCGGTCTCACGGAAATGTGGCGGCACACCCGCCTCACCCTCCTGAGCGGCGAGTCGGGGGTGGGCAAGTCCCATCTCGTGGAGCGGGCGGCCCGGTCTCTGAAAGACGCGCTTCCCGTCGGCCGGGTGACGCACCGCCCCGCCTTCCCGATGACGGTCCTGCCCCCGCAGAACCCGTTCGTCTTCCCACTGCTGAGCTGCTGGTTCCCGGACGTCCCGCCGACCCGCCTCGCGGACGCCGACCTGACCGGATTCCTGCGCGCGGCGACCGGAGCCGGGCCCTACCGGGAGTCCGCGCCGGTCCTCCTGTGCGTGGACCAGGCCGAACCGCTCTTCCAGCCCTCGCCGCACGAGCCGGCGAACCGGGAGGCCGAGCGCGCCGCGTTCCGCGCCCTCCTCGGCCGGACCCTCACGGACCTGCCGCACCTGCGGCTTCTGCTCGTCGTGCGCGACACCCACCTGGACGAGGCGAAGGCGTTCGCCGAGACGGCGGCGCCGGGCGTGTCCACCGGGGCGCTCACCGTGCGGCGCCTCACCCCGGCGGACGCGGCAGCGGCGACTGCCGGGGACGACGCGGCGGCCCCCGTCGTCGGCGCGGTCGTCGAGGAGCTGTGCACCGTCCGGCGCGGCGACGGACACCGCGTCCGGACGTCCTCGTTCGACCCCGGCCTGTTCCAGGCGGCGTACCGCGCGGTCGCCGAGCGCGCCGCGGCCCACGATCCGCGGTTCGACCCGGCGGCCGAGGTGGACGCGGCGCTCGCCCTGCACCTGACCCAGACCCTCAACCTCGTCGCCGACGACCACGCCTGGATCTCCCGCATCGAGCTGGAGCGCGGCTTCCGTGCCGTGTTCGTCGACCAGACGGCCCCCGGGCCGCTCGACGACCGCTGGACGTCCGTGCTGCGCGCCCTTGAGGACAGGGGCCTCCTCACGAGCGTCAGGGACGCCGGGGGCACCGGGTACACGCTGCGGCACCGCAAGCTCGTGGACGCGGCCCGCGCCCCCTCCGGCGGCCTCGTCCCCCTGATCCGGCCGACCGGCGAGGCCCGGCTCCGCGAGTCGGCGGCGGCGCTCTGGCACGGCGACCACGCGCTGGCCCGCGCGCACGCCGAGAGCGTCGCACGGGCGCACGCCGAGACGCACGACCCGGCCGAGCCGGGCGCGCGGCGGACGGGCGGCGAGGAGCCCGACCCGGTGGTCGGCGCGCACGCGCTGTGCCTGCTCGGCGACATCACCCACGCGCGCGGCACGGCGGACGGCTCCGCCGACTCCCTGGCCCGGGGCGCGCACGAGGCGGTGGCGTGCTACGAACGGGCGGCGCTCATTCTCACCGCGGCGGGCAACGCGCCGCTCGTCGCCTATCTGCTCGCCGCCATCGGGCTGCTCACCCTTCCGGAGGACCCGGTTTCGGCCCTGCACAAACTCCATTCGGCAGCCGCCCGCGTGCCGGGTGACACATTTATCCAGAGCACACTCACCCGCGCGCTCACCAGGACAAATAGTCCAAAAGGCTAGGCGTGTCCGCTGACACGCCACCGAGAAAGCAGGAAACGGGAACACGAAACCGAGGTTCCGCTACGATCGGGCGTGATCGAGCCGTCTCCGCAGTGACCCCGCGTTCAGACAGCCTTGAATCCGCACGCTCCGCAAACCCTTTGGTCTCCCACCAGGGTCAGGGCATCCAACCAGGGGTCCTGTCATATGACAAAAGACCGGGCCGCGCCCGGCCCTTTTTTGTTTGCGTGCGGAGGGGAATTGCGCCTGGAATTCAAAGGAGCTCAGCACGGTGAGCCCCAGCCCTGCGTGGCGCACGCCCTTCCGCTATCTCCTCGCCGGATCGGCCGCCTCCCGGGTGGGCGTCATCAGCGCCTCGACCGCGAGTCCCCTGCTCGCGCTCTCCCTCGGCAGTTCGGCCGTCTACGCGGGCTGGATCGCGGCGGCCGGCACCCTGCCGGGACTTCTCGTGCACATTCCCGCCGGCCATTTCGCCGACCTGCTCGACCGGCGCCGCCTCATGCTCGTCAGCCAGACGGTGCGGTGCCTGTCGACGGCCGTCGTCCTACTCGGCCTGTTCTTTTCCGACCATCCGCTGCGCTTCCTGCTCGTCGGCGCCGCGATCGAAGGGATCTGCGCCGCGTTCTACCACGTCGCCGAGGTCAAGGCGGTCCGTGACCTCGTGCCCGACGAGGAACTGGAGGGCGCGCTCGCGCTCAACGAGGCGCGCAACAACGTCGCGCTGGTCTTCGGCAGGCCCGTCGGCGGCTGGACTTTCGGCCTGCACTACACACTGCCCTACGCGCTGAACACCCTCACGTCGCTGATCTCGTTGTTCACGCTCTCGCGGGTGCCCGCCCGCCCGAAGGACGAGGCCGCGCCGTCGGCCGCCTCCCCGGAGCCGTCACGGCCCGGACGGCACGGACGCGACGAGCCGGGCGCGGGCATCTGGGCGGGCCTCGACCGGATCTGGCGTGACGCGTTCCTGCGGAACGTCGTGCTGGTCTGCGCGCTCGCGAACTTCCTGTTCCAGATCACCATTCTGATGCTGGTCATCAAGGCGCACTCCCAGGGCTACTCCTCGACCCAGATCGGCCTGTACATGATGACGACCGGCGTCAGCGGCCTGCTCGGCTCGCTCGCCGGGCCGCGCCTGGTGCGCCGCGCGACCCGGCGCGGGACGCCCACCGCGTTCGTCGCGTGCTGCTTCGCCCTGTGGGTGGTGCTGCTGTGGGGGGTGTGGGCGGCGGGCCCGGCCGTGCTCGGCCTCGCCGCCTGGGGCCTGTGCAGTTTCTTCGGCTCTCTCGTCAACATCGTGCTCGCCGCCTACCAGGCGCAGGTGCCCGCGGAGATCCTCGGCAAGGTCACCAGCACGAGCAAGTTCATCACCACCGGCGCGGTCTCCCTGGGCGCGCTGTCCTCGGGCTACGCGGTCGAGGCGTTCGGTCCCGACACGACGGCCTTCGCCGTCGCCGTCTGCATCACCGCCGTCGTCGCCGTCAGCGCCTGGAACTCCCGCGCCGAGCTCCGCCACGCCCTCACCGCGCTCCGCCGTCCCGTGGCCAAGGCCGAACCCGTGATCCTGCTCGCCGCGCCCGTGGCGGAAGCGCCTCCGATGGTCGACCAGGGACGTCCCGGGCCGGACCCGGGCGAGCCGGAAGAGGCGGGACGGCGGCCGGATGCGGCCAATGCGGTTTCCCGGCGGTGACCGGCGCTTGACCGTACAGTCTTCACCGGAGTTCGGGTGATCTGTCGGTCGGCTCTGCCGCGGACGGGAGCGGAGGCGCGGACGGGTGCCGTGGTCGGGCGAGTTCGGGGACCTGCGACTGCTGGTCACGGCGTTCCTGGAGACCGGGGCGATGCGTCGGCGCGGCACCCGCGACCTGTTCCTGTCCGCCCTGAACAAGAGCCTGTCCCGGCCGGTCAGCCCGCCGCGCCACCCCGAGGACGCCCTCGACATGCTGGCCATCGTCACGGCCTGCCTCGACCATCCGGGCGTGCTGCACACCCTCGTGGAGACGATCGAGTCGTTCTACGCGGGCAGCGAGTCCGTCCGTAGGCTGCGCTCGCTGGTGGACGCGCTGGTGCCGGAGCCGCTCATCGACACGGCGCAGCGCAGGGAGCTGTACGGGCTGGTGGAGGCGGTGGAGCGGACGGGCCTGCACCCGGACGCGCAGACCATGCTGCCCGCCCTGTACCGCGCGGCCGTCGGCCCGGTCGCGCCGCCGCCGAGCGGGCCGGTCGCGGGGATCGGCGACCTGCTCGCGGAGCTTGAGGACGCGCCGCTGCGGCCGGACGGCGGCGTCCCGCTGCTGGCGTTCACCGCGTCGCTCGCGGCGCTCGCCAAGGGCAGGGGCGCGTCCGCGCTGCACGCCTGGACCGGGCGGGCGGCCGCCCGGCTCGGGGTGCCGCCGCCCGAGGTGGACCCGCGCGCGCTGGCGGGCGGCGACCCCGCCCGGTCGGACGTCGCGTACCTGATGGTCGAGTACCGGCCGTCGGGCGCCGATCCGCGCCGGTTCGTCGCGTCGGCGTGGTTGCAGATCAACACCGAGCCGCGCACGCCGCTGGTGCTGGAGGACGAGCCGCGCCCGCTGCACGCGCTGCCGGGCCTGGTGGACGGCCTGCTCACCGGCGATCCCCGGGTCGTCGGCAGGCATGTGCCGGACCTCGTTGTGGAGTTCGTGCTGCCGCGGAGCCTGCTCGGCCTCGGCGTCGACCAGTACCCGTACTCGGCGGGCGGCGTGCGCAGGCCGCTCGGCCTCGACTACCCCGTTGTGGTGCGCAGCCTGGAGCGCGCGGCGGACGCGTCGCTGCGGCACAGCCTGCGCCGCAAGTGGGGCTGGTTCACCGCACATCCGGCGGCGGGCGAGGCGACGCTCGTGCGCAGTCCGGGTGAGCACCGGGTCGAGCAGCTCTACGCGCTGCTCGCGGAGAACTCCAAGGTCTGTCTCGCGCTCGCCTTCCCGCCCCTGGACGGGCACCCGTCGGACGAGCTCGCGGTGGGCCTCGCCGCGGGCACGCCCATCGTGCTGTGGTGCCGTGAAGGTGGCGACTCCGCACGTTTCATTCCCGACATCCGGGACATGCTGAACTCCGATCTCATGTCCCTCCCCCAGAAGATCAAGGATCTGCGGATCCGGGCCGCGCAGACAGCGGAGGACGCCCACCTCGGCCGTCACCTGACCCTGCTCTTCGAGGACGCCGACCGACTTCCCGAACCCCCAGCACCGCTCCGCCCACCCGAGGGCTAGGCGGCAGGAGGAGACATGACGACGCACGAGGACTGGCGCATCTACCGGGGCGACAACACCCCGCACGACGGGATCGCCGCGCTCCCGCCACCACCCCCGTGGCGGCGCTTCGGCGGCTCGGAACGGGCCGAGACCTACCAGGCCGAGCCCCGCGTCGTGGACCGGGTGAACGCCGCGATCCTCCTGCGCAGGCCGCTCCTGGTGACGGGCAAGGCGGGCACCGGCAAGTCCACGCTCGCGCACAGCGTCGCGCACGAGCTGCGGCTCGGCCCCGTCCTCACCTGGTCGATCACCAGCAAGAGCACGCTGGACAAGGCGCTCTACGACTACGACGCGATCGGCCGCGTCCACGAGAGCAGCATGCGCCTGCCCACGACCGACATCGGCCGCTACCTCAGGCTCGGCCCGCTCGGCACCGCGCTCCTGCCGGGCGAGCGTCCGCGCGTCCTGCTCATCGACGAACTCGACAAGAGCGACATCGACCTTCCGAACGACCTCCTCAACGTCTTCGAGGAGGGCTCCTACCGGATCCCCGAGCTCGAACGCCTGCCCGCCGAACAGGAGGTCGTCGAGGTCATGGTGGACGGCAGCGGCGAGCGGTTCCCGATCACCAGGGGCCGGGTGCGGTGCGCGGCGTTCCCGGTCGTCGTCATCACCAGCAACGGGGAGCGGGAGTTCCCGCCCGCGTTCCTGCGCCGGTGCGTCCGGCTGTCGATCGAGCCGCCGAGCCGGGCCCAGCTCAGCCGGATCGTCGAGGCGCACCTGGGCGCGGCGGGCGTGACGGCCGGGCACGCCGTGATCGAACGGTTCCTCGCCGCCCGCAACAAGGGCGAGCTGGCCACCGACCAGCTCCTCAACGCGCTGCACCTGGCGCTGTCCGGCGCCCGGCCCGAGGAGGAGAGCCTGGACGGCCTCATCGAGGCGCTGCTGCGGCCCCTGGACATCGCGGGCTCGGAATGACCGACGACCTCCTCGCCGCGCTGCGCGCGCTGCACCCCCGGCCGTCGCCGGAGGAGGTCGCCGACGCGCTCTGGCTCGCCGAGCGGATGCGCGGCGGCGACGCACCGGAGCCGTCGCCGCCGCCCCCGGCGGCGCCGCCCGAGCCCGTCCCGGAGACCGGGCCGCCGACGCCCGCCGTGGCCGGTTGGCCGGACGGCGCGGCGGAACCGGCGGGCGGGACGGCACCGGGCCCGTCGCCCGGAATGTCGGTGTTCCTCGCGGGGGAGACACCGGACTCCGCGTCGCCGCTGCTGGTGCGCGCCCCCGCGCCGCCCGCGATCCCGCGCGCGCTCCGGCTCGCCAGGGCGCTGCGCCCGCTGCGGGCCCGCGTCCCGTCCCGGACCCGGCACGAGCTGGACGAGGAGGGCACGGCCCGCCAGTTCGCCGAGACGGGCGTGTGGCGGCCCCGGCTCGTGCCCGAGCGGGAGCGCTGGTTCGACCTCGCCCTCGTGGTGGACACGGGCCGGTCGATGGCCGTGTGGCGGCGCACCGCCGAGGAGTTCGCGGCGGTGCTGGAGCGGGTCGGCGCGTTCCGCGACGTGCGGCTGTGGCGGCTGGACACCGACCGTCCGGGGCCGCCGCGCCCGGTGCCGGGCACCGGTTCCGGCCGCAGCCCCGACGAGCTCGTCGACCCGACCCGTCGCCGCCTCATCCTCGTCTTCAGCGACGGCATCGGCGCGGCCTGGGCGGACGGCAGGGCCGGGCTGCTGCTGGAGCGCTGGGCCGCCGCCGGGCCCGTCGCCGTCGTCCAGCCGCTGCCGGAGCGGCTGTGGCCCCGGTGCGCGGCCCGGATCGAACACGTCACGCTCACCGCCCCCGCCCCCGCGGTGCCGAACGCGCGGCTCGGCGTCCGGACGCGGGACGGCGGGCCCGTCCCGCCCGGCCTGCCGATCCCGGTGCTGGAACTCGAACCGCACTGGCTCGCGGGCTGGGCGACCCTCGTCACCCGCGGCTGCCGGGACGCGCCGGGCGCCGCCCTGTTCACCCGTGACCCGCGCGGGGAGCCGCGCGGCGCGGCGGACCCGGCCAAGGCCACACCCGAGCCCGGCGCGGTCGAACGGGTGCTGCGCTTCCGCGCGACGGCGTCGCCGCGCGCGTTCCACCTCGCCTGCTACCTCGCCGCCGCGCCGCTGCGGCTGCCGGTGATGCGCCTGGTCCAGCGGGCCATGCTGCCCGACTCGACACCCGCCGACCTGGCCGAGATCTACCTCAGCGACCTGCTGCGGGTCGTCGGCGGCGCGGCCGACCCCGACGAGCTGACCTACGGGTTCCGCGAGGGCGTCAGGTCGGTGCTGATCGGCGCGCTGCGGCGGGGCGAGGCGCTGCGGGTGCTGCGCGAGGTGTGGCGGGTGATCCGCACCCACCACGGCTCGTCCCTCGACTTCCCGGCGCTGCTCACCGCGATCCAGCAGGACGGCGCGCACCTGCCGCCCGACCAGGCGTTCGCCGAGGTGACGGCGGAGGTGCTGGGCAGGCTCGGCGGCAGGTACGGCGACATCGCCAAGCTCATCACCGCGCGGGCCGAGGAGATGTTCGGCCCGAGCGGCCCGGACGGCCCGGCGCCGGCCGCGTTGGGGGCGCCCGCCGCGCCCGTCCGGGGGCCGCTGCCGCGCCGCAACCCGCACTTCACCGGGCGCGAGGCGCTGCTCGGCACGCTCCGGCAGCGGCTGGAGACGGGCGAGGTCGCCGTCCTGCTGCCGCCGCCGGGCGGGAGCCCCGGCGGGGAGGGCAAGTCGCAGCTCGCCGTGGAGTACGCGCACAAGTTCGGCGACGAATACGACATCGTCTGGTTCATCCCGGCCGACCAGATGCCGCTCGCCCGCTCCGCGCTCGCCGACCTCGCCCGCGAACTCGGCGTGCCCGAAAGCGACAGCTTCGAAGGCATCGTGGAATCCCTGCTCGACACGCTCCGCGCGGACACCGGACGGCGCTGGCTGCTCGTCTTCGACAACGCGCGCGACCCCGAGGAACTGCTCCCCGTGCTGCCGCTGGCGTCCCGGACGGGCGACGGGCCGCTGCGCACGTCACAGCCGACCGGGCACGTGCTCGTCACCTCGCAGAACCGCGAGTGGGCGCGGCTCGCCGACCCCCT
Organism: Actinocorallia sp. API 0066; assembly: GCF_020991275.1. Lineage (GTDB taxonomy): Bacteria > Actinomycetota > Actinomycetes > Streptosporangiales > Streptosporangiaceae > Actinocorallia. The sequence continues at coordinate 298,837 of NZ_JAJLQY010000010.1, forward strand.
CTCGGTCGACGTCTTCGAGCGGCAGGAGAGCGTCTCCTACCTGTGCAGCCGGGTGCCCGACCTTACGGCGGAGGAGGCCGACCAGGTGGCCCGGCGGCTCGGCGACCTGCCGCTCGCCGTCGAGCAGGCCGCGGGCTGGCTCAGCACGACGGGCGAGGGCGCCGCCGCGTACCTGCGGCTGTTCGATCCCCGGCTGGCCGCGCTGGAGCTGGCCGAGCCGCCCGAACACATCCCGTCCTACCTCGCCGCCGCGTTCGGCCTGAACCTCGACCGGCTCAGCGACAAACACCCGAGGGTCAAGGGGCTGTTCGACCTGTGGGCCTACTTCGGCCCGGAGCCCGTCTCCGCCGTCCTGCTGTCCTACGGGCGCGACCTGCCGCCGCCGCTCGGCGACGTCCTCGGCGACGACGCCGAACTACGCGCGGCGCTCCGGCTCATCGACAGGTTCCGGCTCGCCCACTACGACCCCGGGCACGGCGCCCTCCAGATCCACAGGCTCGTCCGGGCCATGCTGCGGCGGCGGCTGAGCGAGGCGGAGCGTGCCGACGTCAGGGGACGGGTCCACACGATCCTCGCCGCCGCCGTCCCCCCGCACCAGCCCGACGACGAGACGACCTGGGCCAGGCGCGCCCTGGTCACCCCGCACGTGCTGCCGTCGCACATCATCGACAGCCCCGTCCGCGACCACCGGGCCGTCGCGCTCGACCAGGCCCAGTACCTCAACCTGTCCGGCGACTTCGCGGGCGCCCGCACCCTCGCCGAACGCGCCCTCGCCCGGTGGGGCGGCACGCCCGACGACGAGGTCGCGCTCGGCACGTCCCGCGCCCTCGCCAACGCGCTGCGCGGGCTCGGCGACATCCGCACCGCCGCCCGGCTCAGCGCCACCACGCTGGAGCGGGCCCGCCGCGCGCTCGGCCAGGACCACCCGACGACGCTGTTCACCGCGCTCGGCTACGGCGCCGACCTGAAGAACATGGGGGCGTTCGCCGAGGCCGTCGCGCACGACCTGGACACCTGGCGGAAGATGGAGCGCCGCTACGGCCGCGACAGCGCCCAGTACACGCACGTCGCCGCGGGCAACCTCGCGCTCGGCTACCGGCTGCTCGGCGAGTTCCACAAGGCGTACGAGATCGACCGCTCCGCGCTCGGCTCGCTGCGCGACAACCGGGCGCCCCGCTACCGCGACATCTTCAACTTCACCCACCACGTGGCGCGCGACCTGCACGGGCTCGGCAGGTACGAGGAGGCGCTGGCGATGCAGCGGCAGAGCCTGGAGTCCCGGGACCCGGTGCTCAGCCCCGACCACGCGCTCGTGCTCCAGGCGCGGATGAGCCACGCGGGCACGCTGCGCGAGCTGGGCAGGCACACCGAGGCCGAGCGGATGGCCGCCGAGGCGTTCCAGGCGCACGTGCGGCGGTTCGGCGACGGCCACCCCAACACGCTCGCCGCCAAGAGTTCGCTCGCGCTGGCCCGGATGGCGCTCGGCCAGGTCGAGGAGGCGCACCGGACACAGCGCGAGGTGTGGCACGACCTGCGGCGGATCATGGGCGAGCGGCACCCCTTCGTGCACGCGCGCGCGGGCGGGGTCGCGGCGGCGCTGCGCGCGATGGGCGACCCGGCGGCGGCGTACGGCTTCGACCGGGCCGCTGTGGAGGGGCTTGCCGACGCGGGAGGCGGCCGCCTGTACTACCGGCTGTGCGTGCTCGTCGGCATGGCGCACGACCTGTATCTGCTGGGCGAGCCCGAGCCGGCGCTCCGGTTCGGCGGGGAGGCGCACCGGGGCATGGTGAAGCTGCTGGGCGACGCCCACCCGCACACCGTCGCGTGCGCGCGCAACCTCCGGCTGATCGAGTCAGCCGTCCACGTCGCCAAGGATCCGCCCGAGCACGACAGGTTCCTTGAGTGCCTGGTCGAGCCCGTCGCCCTGTGAGCCGGTGAGGCCCGCGAGGTCGGCGCGGACCCGGCCGCCGATGTGCCCGATGAGCGCCCGCAGGTCGGCGCAGTAGACCGACCGGTTGAGGTAGCCGCTGCCCGCCCGGTACCGGTGCGCGTAGGCGCCGCCGCCGCACACGTCGCGCACCGGGCAGTCCCGGCACTCCCCGCACAGCGCGGCCAGCCCGATCTGCCGGGCGACGACGCCGGGGTGCGCGAGCGCCTCGTCGAAGGAGTTCGCGAAGACGGTCAGGCCCGTCTCCGGGGCGCCCGGATAGGACGTCTTCAGCGTGTCCACCTGCTGGAGCGTCCCGTCCGTCTCGACCACCAGCATGACGACGGGCGACAGGCCGATGTTCTCGGTGGCGCTCGCGCCGCCCAGCGTCAGGTTGAGGATCTCCTCGAAGAGCCGCACCCCGGTCTCCTGCGGGTCGGCGCCGTACCAGCGGTCGAACGCGGCGATCATCCACTCGGCGTAGCGCGTCGGCCCGCCGTCGGGGCGCAGGCCGGGCGGGGGCGCGTCCCAGGTGCCGTGCGGCAGCAGGAAGTCGATCTGCGGCGGCGACGTCGCCAGCAGCGCCTCGTAGGTCGCGACGGGGTCGTTGGCGGTGTCCACCGCGCACAGCAGGCCCCGGTAGAGGTGCCGGTAGCGCCCGGCGAGCAGCTCCAGGCCCTTCGTGACGGCCGGGTGGCTGCCCTTGCCGTTGGGGAAGCGGCGGTGCCTGTCGTGCGCCGTCGCGTCCCCGTCGAGACTGACCGCGACGCCGACGCCGTGCGCGTCGAGCAGGTCGAGCGTCGGCTCGTCCAGGAGCACGCCGTTCGTCTGGAGGCTCAGATCCACGCGGCAGCCCGCCGGGACCGCCGCCCTGACGGCCGTCGCGACGAGCTCGATGGTCGCCGCCCCGGCCAGCAGCGGTTCGCCGCCGTGCAGGACGACCTCGACCGCGCCGAGCCCGTGCCGCGCGGCGTGCTCGGCGATCCGGTCCGCGGCGCGGCGCACCACCGCGTCCCCGACGGCTCGGGGACGGCTCCGCCACGACTGGTCCGCGGATTCGTAGACATAGCAGTAATCGCAGGCGAGATTGCAGCGCCCGTGCACTTTCAGGATGAATTCGCGAAAGGGCTCCGGCCGCCATCCGCGCGCGTGCAGCGCGGATATGTCAAGGCCGGAGTCAGGCCATTCAGTCGCGCGGTTCACGCCTTCGCATCCGGTTATCGAAGTAGGCGACCGGGGTCTGCGGGTCACGGCACTCGCGCAGCCGGCGCACCAGGGCAACTCTCAGCGCGGGACGGGGGAGCACGGAAGTCTCTGGTTCGGTCGGCGTCATCCCGTTGCGCTGGTCGTGCACAGACGGTCCCTTCTCGGACGGGGAAAGAAAAGATCGCGCGCGGCACCCGGGCCCGGAAACCCGCGTCGGCCCGTGGCGATCTTTCCGCATCATAGGCCACACCCGCCTCCGCGGGCCTGCGCCTCGCATAATCGGTGAAGTGTGTCATCAACGCTTGTGAACGCCTGTCATACAGCGCACAGTTACCGCAGTGCGTCGGGTGGAAGGCGGGTGGGGATGGCGGAGAACCGGTGGGCCCCTTCGGGCGCGTGCCTGCTGTTCGCGTGCGACGTGGTGTCCTACGGCGACGCGCGGCGCACCGACGACGTCCAGGAGTACGTGCGCGCCGGCCTGTACCGCGCGCTGGAGGCGTCCTTCGGCCACGCGGGCATCCCCTACCAGGGCGTCTACATGGAGGACAGGGGCGACGGGACGATCGCCGCGGTCCCGCCCGAGTACGATCCCGCGCTGCTCGTGACGGCGTTCTTCGACAGGCTCAGGGCCGAACTGAAGCGCTACAACCGGCTCGCGAGCGAGGTCGCCCAGATCCGGCTGCGGATGTCGGTGCATCCGGGCGTCGCCAAGTTCGACGGGAGGGGCCTGGTCGGCACCGACGCGAACCACCTGTGCCGGCTGCTCGACGCCCTCTCCTTCAAGACCGCGATGGCCGACACCGGCGCCACGCTCGGCCTCATCGTCAGCGAGCGGTTCCACACCGACGTCGTGCGCCGGGACAGCGGGGTGATCGACCCCGACGAGTACCGGCCGCTGCGCGTCGCCGTCAAGGAGACCGACTGTGTGGGCTGGGTGCGGCTGCCCCCGCCGCCCGCGCCGGTCGTCCCGCTGGACGCCGGGGGCGAGGAGGTGGCGCGGCGCGACGAGCGGGCGCCCGCGTCGGGGCCGCCGTGGCGGGACCACGAACCCCGGGTCGCGCCCTCGATGGCCTGGACCGTCGTCGTGCAGCGGGCCATGGAGGTGCCCGCGATGCTCGTCGAACGCACCCGCGAGGCGGTCGTGCAGGCGCTCGGCCCGCAGATCGCCTCGGTGATCCCCCGCTCGAACGACGCGCGGACCGACGTCATCGCGATCGTGCGGACCTGCCTTGACCACGGTGACGGGATGGTGCGGTTCTTCGACGCGGTGCGGTTCGTGGCGGGCGAGACGGCTTCCGTGCAGCGGTTGGGGGAGACGATTGCCGAGTACTGGGACGAGTTGTAACCCGTTCCGGTAATCCGCTGCAAAGCCGTGCACTCCCGGTTATCGTTCGGTATCGCTACGGAGTTGTCCAGCTACGGTGAGCGATCCCGAAGGGGGAGGCATGGCGGCGGCGACGGTACGGCCGGGCGCGGGACGGATGGGCGGTGAGTGCGCTGTCATCGCGAGCGACCGGAAGTTCCGGCTGCTCCGGGCGCGCTTCCAGCGGCTCGTCGTCCGGTTCGTCGGCGTCTTCCTCGGGTGGTATCTGCTGTACCTCGGGCTGTCGGCGTTCGCGCGCGGGTTCATGGCGCACAGCGTCATCGGGCACGTGAACGTCGCGCTGCTGCTCGGTGTGCTCCAGTTCGCCTCGACGTTCGGGCTCGCCTGGTACTACTCGCGGTACGCGCGGCGGATGCTCGACCCGCTGGCCGCGCAGATCAGGGCCGAGTCGGCGAGCAGGCTGGGCGCGGGACGTCCCGTCGGGCCGGCGGGCGACCGCGCCGTCGCGGGCCGGGCCGCGCCCGCCGGAGGGCTCTCGTGATCGCCGCCGAGGGCAGGGCGCTCACCCTGGGGCTCTTCGTCGCGTTCATCCTGATCACTCTCGGCATCACCTTCTGGGCGCGTGCCACGACGCGCGGGGCCGACGACTTCTACGCGGGCGGCCGCGCGTTCTCCGGGATGCAGAACGGGGTGGCGCTGGCGGGCGACTACATGTCGGCGGCGTCGTTCCTGGGCATCGCCGGGCTCATCGCCCTGTCGGGCTACGACGGCTTCCTGTACTCGATCGGCTTTCTCGTCGCGTGGCTGCTGAGCCTGCTTCTGGTGGAGCTGATGCGCAACGCGGGCCGGTTCACCATGGCGGACGTGCTGTCGTTCCGTGCCAAGCGGCAGCCGGGGGTGCGCACCGCGTCGGCGATCTCGACGGTCACCGTCTCGGTGTTCTACCTGCTGGCGCAGATGGTCGGCGCGGGCGCTCTCGTCGCGCTGCTGCTCGGCATCCACCCGGGCGAGGAGTTCGCCGGGGTCTCGGCGGACGCGGCACGGGTGCTCACGATCATCGTCGTCGGCGCGGTCATGATCTTCTACGTCATGTTCGGCGGCATGAAGGCGACCACCTGGGTGCAGATCATCAAGGCGGTGCTGCTGATCGCGAGCACCGCCGTGCTGACGGTGCTGGTGCTCAGCCGGTTCGGCTTCAACCCGAGCGCGATGCTGGGCGCGGCGGCGGAGTCCAGCGCCCGTCCCGAGGGCTTCCTGCGGCCCGGCGGACGGTACGGGCAGGACGTCGCGGGCGACCCGCTCCAGTCGGTGCTGAACAAGCTCGACTTCATCAGCCTCGGTGTCGCGCTCGTGCTCGGCACGGCGGGCCTGCCGCACATCGTCGGGCGGTTCTTCACGGTGCCGGACGCGCGGGCGGCGCGCCGCTCGGTGAACTGGGCGATCGGCCTGGTCGGCGGCTTCTACCTGATGACGCTGGCGCTGGGGTTCGGCGCGGCCGCCCTCGTCGGGCACCGGGCGATCACCGAGCAGGACCCGGCGGGCAACACCGCCGCGCTGCAACTGGCGCACGCGCTCGGCACGCACTTCGGCGGCGACATCGGGGGCGACGTGCTGCTGGCGTTCATCGGGGCCGTCGCGTTCGCCACGATCCTCGCTGTGGTGTCCGGTCTTGTGCTGGCTTCGTCCACCTCGCTCGCGCATGACTTCTTCGGACATGTCCTGATGTTCGGCCGTCCGCGTGAGTCGCAGGAGGTGGCGGTCGCGAGGATCTCGGCCTTCTGTATAGGCACCCTTGCGATCGGGCTGGCGATCGTCGCGCGGGACATCAACGTGGCGTTCCTTGTGGCGCTCGCCTTCGCCATCGCCGCCTCGGCCAACCTCCCGGCGATCGTGCTCTCGCTGTTCTGGAGGCGGTTCACCTCGACGGGCGCCGTCGCGGGCATCTACGGGGGACTCGGCGGGTCGATCCTCCTGGTGGCGCTCTCCCCGGTCGTCTCGGGGAAGGTGGATCCGGTGACGGGCGAGAGCCTGTCCCTGCTGCCCACGGGCGTCGACTTCAGCGTCTTCCCCCTGGAGAACCCCGGCCTCGTGTCGATCCCCTTCGGGTTCCTGTGCGCCGTCCTGGGCACGCTGCTGTCCTCCGAGCGTCCCGAGCGGGCCGCCTTCGACGAGCTGTCGGTGCGTTCTCTTACGGGCGTCGGCTCCCACCGGCCCCCCGGCAGGGCGCCGAAGCACCAGCGGACACCGTGACCGTGCCGCGCCCCGCCCTTCCGCCGGACGGGGCGCGGCCGGTTCAGCCCGGATAGGGTTCGACGGCCTTGGCCGCGACCAGCGCCCGCGACCACCACGAGAGCTGGCCCAGGAGCTTCTTGAGTGCCGTGTCGGGCTGCTCGGAGTCCTTCGGCCACACCCCGTCCTGGCCCCAGTGGCCCCACGCGTTGTGGAAGCTCACGGTGTCCCGGACCGTGACGACGTGCAGCTCGGCCAGGACGGCGCGCAGGTGCTCCGTCGCGCGCAGGCCGCCGGAGATCCCGCCGTAGGAGACGATCCCGGCGGGCTTGCCGTACCACTCGGGCCCGTACCAGTCGATGAGGTTCTTCAGGGCGGCGGGGAAGCTGTGGTTGTACTCGGGCGTGACGAAGAGGAAGGCGGCGGAGGCGTCCAGGACGCCTGCGACGTGCTCCTTGACGTCGTCGGCTCCGGTCAGCGAGAGCGGCAGGTCGTGCTCTGCGGGGTCCAGGACGACCACCTCGAAGTCGCCGTGTTCTTCCGCGCGTTCCGCCGCCCATCGGGTGACGGCCTCCCCCAGGCGGTTCTCCCGGACGCTGCCCACGATGACGGTCAGGCTCAGCTTCTGCTCGTTCGTGTTGATGCTCATGCCGATGACGGTAGAACCTGAAGTTCACTTTAAGTCAAGGGCCGATGACGCGATCTAGGATCGGGCGCATGACCACCACCTGGACGGAGGGACCCGGGGTGCTGCGGCTGCCCTCGGGACGGAAGGTACGCGGCCGTGGGCTGCGCCGGGGCGAGCCCGACACGGCCCCGGAGTTCGGCGTCTACCTGCTGGGGGCCGCGCCGCCCGCCTTCGCCTGGCCGAGCCGGTGGGTCCGCTGCCCCGACTTCCGGACGCCGTCCGCACCCGCCGACGCGCGGGCGGCCTTCACCGAGGCGTGGGAGCGGGCCGCGTCCGAGCGGGTCGAGGTCGCCTGCGGGGGCGGCGTGGGACGCACCGGGCTCGCCCTCGCCTGCCTGGCCGTCCTGGACGGCGTGGCCGCCGACGAGGCCGTCTCCTACGTGCGGGCGCACTACCACCCGCGCGCGGTCGAGACGCCCTGGCAGAAGCGGTTCATCCGCCGGTTCTCCTGATCCGGCGATCAAGGGCCGGTGGGATCGGGCGGTTCGCCGGGTAGGTGGTGACAGGGGGGAGGGGTGTTCGTTACCCTCAACGTATGAGCAGAAGTTCAGATGAACAGATGATCGTGGACGGCTGTACCGTCCGGGTCGTCGATCCCGAGCGGGTGACGATCGTCACCGAGGCGATGCCGTCGGACGGCGACGTCGCGGAACTCGCCGACATCTTCGGGCTGCTGTCGGACCCCGGGCGGCTCCGCGTCCTCGTCGCCCTCCTGGAGGGCGAGATGTGCGTCTGCGACCTCGCCGTCGTGGCGCAGACCAGCGAGTCCGCCACCTCCCACCACCTGCGGCTGCTCCGCGCCCACCGGGTCGTCACCGCGCGGCGCGCAGGGCGGATGGCCTACTACCGGCTCGCTGACGCGCACGTCCGGATGCTCCTGGACGTCGCGCTCACCCACGTCGGGCACGCGCCCGCCGCCTTCCACCCCGAGCACCCCGCCGCGCCCGTCGGCGGCGACGAGACCCCCACGGGCCTGGCGTGAGCGGGCACGAACACGGCCATGGGCATGGCCACGGGCACGCGCTCAGCGCCGAGGCCGACCGGAAGTGGCTCACCGGGGCCCTCGTCCTGCTCGTGACGTTCATGGCGGGCGAGGTCGTCGTCGGGATCGTCGCGCAGTCGCTCGCGCTGATCTCCGACGCCGCGCACATGCTCACCGACGCCATGTCGATCGTGCTCGCGCTCATCGCGATGCGGCTGGCGGCGCGGCCCCCCAAGGGCGGCTACAGCTACGGGCTGAAACGCGCCGAGATCCTCTCCGCCCAGGCCAACGGGCTCACTCTGCTGCTGCTGGCCGCGTGGCTCACCTACGAGGCGATCCACCGGTTCCTCGATCCGCCGGAGGTGGGCGGCGCCCTCGTCCTCGTGACGGCGCTCGTGGGCGTCGCGGTCAACCTCGTCGCCACCTGGATGCTCTCCCGCGCCAACCGGTCCAGCCTGAACGTCGAGGGAGCCTTCCAGCACATCCTGAACGACCTGTTCGCGTTCATCGCCACCGCCGTCGCCGGACTCGTCATGGTGACGACCGGGTTCGTCCAGGCCGACGCGATCGCCACGCTCGTCGTCGTCGCGCTGATGGTCAAGGCCGGGGTCGGGCTCGTCCGGGCGTCCGGGCGGGTGCTGCTGGAGGCGGCCCCGGCGGGCCTGGAGCCCGAGCGGGTCGGGCCCGTGCTGGCCAAGAGCCCCCACGTAAGCGAAGTCCACGACCTGCACATCTGGGAGATCACGTCAGGGATGCCCGCGGCCTCCGCGCACGTCCTGGTCGTCCCCGGGCACGACTGCCACACCGTGCGCGCGGAACTCGAAGAACTCCTGCACGGACTCGGCATCATGCACACCACCCTCCAGGTCGACCACACCCCCGACCCCTACCTCGTCATCGGCCGCCCCGCCTCCGAAGCCGCCCGAGGCGACGTCCACGGCCGCCCCTCCTGAGCCGCTCCGCCTACCGGCCGCCCCTTGCCGTCAGGGGCGGCCGCTAGGGTGAGCGATGTGAACAGGTACTGGCACGTCGTGCTTCCGCCCCTCGCCGACTGACGGGCGAAGCACACCCCAGCGCGCGCTGACACCGGCCCCATGACGGGCCGTGTCAGTTGAGCCCGGGGCCGGGCGCACCGCAAGTCCGACTCTGTCGGGAGCGCCCGCACCAGGGCCGGAACTCGGCGTGCCGTCCGTCTCTTCCGAAGTCCTCCTCCTTTGAGACGGAAAGTTCACACCCGTGCAGAACCAAACTTCTTTTCCTCTTTCGTGCGGGCTGCCCGGATTTGGCGCCCGGCTTGTGGCGGGGCCGGTGCCGATCCTGGCCGCGAGCGTGCTGTGGGGCACGACGGGTACCGCGGCCTCCTTCGCGCCCTCGGGGGCGTCCGCGGCGGCCGTCGGATCGGCGGGGCTGCTGCTGGGCGGGCTGCTGCTCCTGCTCACCACGCGCGGCGCGGTGCGGCTGGTGCTCGGCGGCACCGCCGCGCGCAGGGCGCTGCTCGCGCTCGGCGCGGTGACGGTCGCGGGCTATCCCGTCACCTTCTACCCGGCGGTGGCCAGAACGGGCGTCGCGGTCGCCACGGTCGTCGCACTCGGCAGCGCCCCCGTGATCACCGTCCTGCTCGGCTGGCTCCTCGGCCAGGGCAGGCCGTCCCGCCGCCGCCTCACCGCGACGGCGGGCGCCGTCACCGGATGCGCCGCCCTCGTCCTCGGACCCGCCCTCACCTCCAACAACGTCGGCGTGGACCCGCTCGGCGTCGCCCTCGCCCTACTCGCCGGAGCCTCCTACGCCGCCTACTCCCTCGTCGCGGGACGACTCATCGAACACAACCTGGAGTCCGGGGCCGTGCTGGGGGTGATGTTCGGGGGTGCTTCGGTGCTTGTCCTTCCGGTGGTCCTGGTCGGGGATCTCGCCTGGATCGTCACCGGGGCGGGTCTTTCGGTGGTGCTGTACCTCGCGTTCTTCACCAGCTTTCTCGCCTACCGGCTCTTCGGGCTCGGCCTACGCCGGACTTCGGCGCAGACGGCCACCGTGCTGACTCTTCTGGAGCCCGCCGTCGCCGCGCTCCTCGGTGTGGTCGTGCTGGGCGAGCGGCTGCCCGCCGTCTCCTGGGCGGGGCTCGGGGTGCTCGCCCTCGCGCTGGCCGTCCTGACGACGTCGGGCGGGTGACCTCGGCGGGGTGTCCGGAGGGCCGGGGGCGGCGTGACTTAGAGTTGATGTGCTGATACGCCGAGTCCGGGGGTGGGCGATGCGGGTGCTGGTCACGGGGGCGTCCGGGTACATCGGCGGCAGGCTCGTGCCCGAGCTGCTCGCCGCCGGACACCGGGTGCGGTGCGTCTCCCGCCGTCCGGAGGGCCTGCGCGGCCAGCCCTGGGCGGGCGACGTGGAGACGGCGACGGCCGACGTGCGCGACGCGAAAGCCATCGAGGCGGCTTTGCACGGTATGGATGTCGCCTACTACCTCGTACACGCGATGGGCGCGGGGGGTGACTTCGAGGGCCGTGACAGGGAGGCCGCCTCCACGTTCGCGGGGGCGGCCGCCAGGGCGGGCGTCACCAGGATCATCTACCTGGGCGGCCTCGCCTCCGGCGGCACGATCTCCCCGCATCTGCGGTCGCGCAACGAGGTCGGCGAGATCCTGCTGGCCGGGGAGGCGCCCGCGATCGTGCTGCGCGCCGCGATGATCATCGGCTCCGGCTCCGCCTCGTTCGAGATGCTCCGGCACCTCACCGAGCGGCTCCCCGTCATGATCACGCCGCGCTGGGTGGAGACGCGGATCCAGCCGATCGCGGTGCGCGACGTGCTGCGGTACCTGACGGCGTGCGCGGCGATCCCCGGCATCGTCCGTGGCTCGTTCGACATCGGCGGCCCCGATGTCCTGACATATGCGGAGATGATCCAGCGGTACGCGGCGATCGCCGGGCTGCCGCGACGGCTGATCGTGCCCGTCCCGGTCCTCACGCCCGCGCTGTCGAGCCACTGGGTCGGGCTGGTCACCCCGGTGCCGCGCGCCCTCGCCCGTCCCCTCGTGGAGGGCCTCAGGACCGAGGTCGTCTGCCGCGACCACACGATCCGGGCGCTGGTGCCCGACCCGCCCGAGGGGCAGCTCGGCTTCGACGAGGCCGTCGAACTCGCGCTCCGGCGGATCCAGGAGGCGGCGGTGGCCACCCGCTGGTCGTCGGCCGCGACACCCGGCAGGCCCAGCGACCCGCTCCCCAACGACCCCGACTGGGCGGGCGGCAGCCTCTACATCGACGAACGCACCGCCGTCACCCGGGCGCCCGCCTCCGCCGTCTGGCGGGTCGTCGAAGGCATCGGCGGCGACAACGGCTGGTACTCGCTGCCCGTCGCCTGGCGGCTGCGCGGCGCCCTCGACCGGCTCGTCGGCGGCGTCGGCCTGCGCCGTGGGCGGCGCGACCCCGCACGGCTCCGCGTCGGCGACGCGCTGGACTTCTGGCGGGTCGAGGAGGTCGTGCCCGGCGCGCTGCTGCGACTGCGCGCCGAGATGATGCTGCCCGGCCTCGCCTGGCTGGAACTCGGCGTCCACGAGGCGCGCGGCCGCACCGTGCTGCGGCAGCGCGCCGTGTTCCACCCGCACGGGCTGCTCGGGCACCTGTACTGGAAGGCGCTGACGCCGTTCCACGGCGTCATCTTCGGGCGGATGCCGCACAACATCCTCCGGGCGGCCGAGCGTCAGGCGTCCTCGGCCGGCTCGCTCTCGCGGAACACAGAACGCATCACCAGCGGCGAGAGGAAGAGCAGCAGCAGCGCCAGGTAGGTGACGCCGGGGACGGTCGAGGACAGCAGGAGGGCGAGCGCCAGCAGACCCGTCGCGGTCGCCGACGAGAGCACGTCGTACCTGCTCAGCGGGTGGTCGGGACGGGCGATGCCGGGCGTCGCGCGGATGATGGACGCCATGAGGGTCTGGCAGGCGCTCGCGGCGAGGATCGTGCCGATGTAGACGCCGGCGGTGAACCTGTCGTCCGTCGGGTAGGCCGCGGTCATCTCGGTGGGGAACGGCAGCCAGACGATCGTCAGCACCCACACGAGGTTCCACCACATCAGCCGCCTGTCGTAGGCCCTGACGTGCTGGAACAGGTGGTGGTGCACCACCCAGAGCCGGGCGATCACCACAAAGCTCAGCAGGAACCCGGAGATCTGCCTGCCGTTCCTGGCGAGGAACTCCCGCGCCGACCCAGCCTCCTCGGCGTGCTCGCCGACGGCGTCGACGAGCGGCAGCACCAGCAGGGTGAGGGCGATCGCCACCACCGCGTCGGTGAAGTTGACGAGCCTGTCGGACTCCCTGAACGTCGCCATCCCGTCACGCTAGTGCGCCCCACCCCGCACCCCCGGTAATCGTCCCCCCAAGTCCCCCACGGGTCGCCCCACCCCTTTGATTGGCTCACCCCCATGGACGTCCACACCGCCATGGCCCCACCCCCGGCCACCCCCTCCTCCGCGAACGCCAACGCCTCCACGGACGTCCCCGCCCACCCCGCCGCGCTGGTCGCCGCCCCCGCCGACGCCCTCCCTCCCCTCCCGGCCTGGTGCGCCGCCGAACTCGCCGCCCGCGCCCGAACCCGTCACCGCCTCCGCCTCCTCCTCCGCGCCGCCCTCTCCACGCTCCTCCTCACCTCCGGCACCGCCCTCCTCTGGACCAGGGTCCTCCACCCCGCCCCACCCGCCCGTTCCGCCCACCCGGCTTCCATCACCCCCGCCTCTCCCCTCCCCCCACCGCCCGTCATCGTCGACTACACCCCCACCGCCGCCAGCACCCCCAACCCCGTCCTCCCCGCCCTCCCCGCCCCCGCACCGAACCCGCTCTCCCCCACCCCCATCATCATCGACGTCTTCCCCAACGACTCCGTGGACCCGACCGCGCCTCCACCCCTCCTCCTTCCACCCCCACTCCCCTCCACCCCCCGCGCCCCTCTCTTCTCCCCCCGCCCTCCGACCACCCCACCCAAGCCCCCCACCACCCGGCCCAAGCCCTCCACCCGAACCACTCCCCACCCCGACCCCCCAACCGCACCCAAAAAGCCCAGCCCCAAGCCCAAAAAGCCCCGCTACATCACCGCCGAAGAAGAATGCGCCCGCACCTACAAACACCCCAAACTCCTAGCCTCCTGCCTCCACCTCTTCCGCTGACCACCCCAAGCACACCCCCACACACCCCCACCATTCCCTGCCCACGCCCCGCTCGGCTCCACTCCGGCGCGGACGCCCGCGCGCCGAGCGCCGCCTGACGGGCGGATCCACAAGCTCGGCTCGATCCGACCGTCAAGGGGTCGTGGCGGGCGCGCCCAACGCCGTCCAGGCTGCTCCGCCCGACTTCGGCCGGGCGCAGACGCCTGTGCGCCGAGCGGCGGGGACGGGCAGACCCGCTGTGCCCGCCTCGGCCCGATGGTCACCTGTGCGGGCGGGTGGGGTGGGCTGAGGTCGGGGGTTTCTGCTGGTGGGTGCCGGGGTGGGGTTAGGCAGGTTGGTAGATGTCGGGGATGCCGTCGTTGTCGGAGTCGCGGGTTTCGGCTTTGTGGATGCGGCGGTAGGTGTGGTTGCGGAGGCGGAGGACGACGTCGGCCAGGAGGGTGGCGATCAGGGAGGCGGTGAGGACGGCGACCTTGACGTGGCCGGCGACTTCACCGTGGTCGAAGGCGAGTTCGCCGATGAGGAGGGAGACGGTGAAGCCGATCCCGGCGAGCAGGGACAGGCCGAGGACGTCCAGCCAGGACAGGCCCTCGTCCAGATCGGCCCGGGTGAAGCGGGACACCAGCCAGGTGGTGAGCATGATGCCGATCGGCTTGCCGACGACGAGTCCGGCGACGATGCCCAGCGCGACCGGGTCGCCGAGCGAGTTCGTCAGGCCGCTGAGCCCGCCGAGCGCGACGCCCGCCGACATCAGCGCGAACAGCGGCACCGCGACGCCCGCCGAGATCGGCCGGAACCGGTGCTCGAAGTGCTCGGCGAGGCCCGGCCCCGCCTCCGGCCCGCCGTCCTTCCGCCCGCGCACGACGGGCACCGCGAACCCGAGCAGGATCCCGGCCACCGTCGCGTGGACGCCCGAGGCGTGCACCAGCGTCCAGGTCGCGGCGGCCAGCGGCAGCAGCACCCACCAGGAGCGGACGCCCCGCTGGACGAGCAGCGTGAACAGCGCGAGCGGGACCAGCACCCCCACCAGCGGGAGCGGCGCGAGATCCGCCGTGTAAAAAAAGCGCGATGATCGCGAGCGCGATGAGGTCGTCCACGACGGCGAGGGTCAGCAGGAAGGTGCGCAGCGCCGCGGGCAGGAACCTGCCCAGCACCGCGAGCACCGCCAGCGCGAACGCGAGGTCGGTGGCCGTCGGGATGGCCCAACCGACCGCCGCGCCCTCGGTGCCGCGCGTCACCGCCAGGTAGACCAGGGCCGGCACGGCCACCCCGCCGCACGCGGCGGCCACCGGCACCGCCGCCCGGCGCGGATCGCGCAGGTCGCCCGCGACGAACTCGCGTTTCAGCTCCAGGCCCGCCACAAAGAAGAAGACCGCCAGGAGTCCGTCCGCCGCCCACGTCGCCAGGGAGAGGTCGAGGTGCAGCGCGTGCGGCCCGACCGTGAACTCCTGGACGGTCGCGTAGGAGCGCCCCCACGGCGAGTTCGCCCAGACCAGGGCGATGACCGCGCCCGCCAGCAGCAGCCCGCCGCCGACCGTCTCGGTACGGAGGATCTCCGCGATCCGTCGCGCCTCCGGCCAGGACCCCCGCCCGAAGATGGCCCCGCGCCGTCCGCCGCCCGCCTCGAACCCCGCGTGTACCCCCGGCTGAGAGACCGCTCGACACTCGCCGACCAGACTTACCGGCACACCGGTCACTAAAAGTACCGATAAGAAGCCAAAACGCGCGCATCCGACCCAGTAGCCCGCGCGCCGCGCGGACGCACCCGGGCCTCGCCAGCCAGCCGATCATCGCGACCTCCCGTGTTCTCGCGACCGTTCCGTGCCCCCCACGCTGCCACGGAAAATTCTCGATTCTGAGTTATCCACAGGCTGAATTTCGCGCGGTCAGCGCGGCGTTCTTCGCATATCCCGACATCAATCATCAAGATCAAAACATTCCGGCGGTCCATGACACAGCGTGAATTCCGCACGAAGAGTTCATGCGCGATGTAGCCCAACCCGTCAAAGGTGGGATAGAAGGGACGGTCGGTGTCCGGAGCGGTGAGGAGACGGGTGGGCAGGGGCGAGGGCGGGGTGCGTGAGGTCGCGTGGGTCTTCCTCAGGCTGGGGACGATCGCGTTCGGCGGCCCGGTCGCGCACACCGCGATGATGCGGGACGAGCTCGTCCGGCGGCGCGGCTGGCTCGACGACGCCCGGTTCCTCGACCTCGTCGGCGCGACCCAGCTCATCCCCGGGCCGAACTCGACGGAGCTGGCGATCCACCTCGGCCACGAGCGGGCGCGGTGGCGCGGCCTCGTCGTGGCGGGCCTCTGCTTCATCGTGCCCGCCGCGCTCATGGTCACCGCGCTGGCCTGGGCGTACGTCACCTACGGGCAGACCCCCGCGGTCGGCGGCATCCTGTACGGGCTCGTCCCGGCGGTCATCGCGATCATCGTGCACGCGCTGCTCGCGCTGGTGCGGACGGCGCTGAAGACGGCGGGGCTCGCGGTCCTGGCGGCCGTCGTGCTCGGGCTCTACCTGGCGGGCGTCAACGAGCTGCTCCTCCTGGCCGCCGGAGCGCTGTGCGCCGTCGCCCTGCGCGTCCGGCCTTCCGGGAGCGCGCTCGGCCTGCCCGTCCTCATCGACGCCCCGGGCTCGCAGCTCGCCGAGCTGTTCGCCACGATGCTGAAGATCGGGGCGGTGCTCTACGGCAGCGGGTACGTGCTGCTCGCGTTCCTGCGCGGCGACTTCGTGGAGCGGCTCGGCTGGATCACCGAGCAGCAGCTCATCGACGCGATCTCCATCGGCCAGGTCACGCCGGGCCCCGTCTTCACGACGGCTACCTTCGTGGGCTACCTCGTCGCCGGGCTGCCCGGCGCGTTCCTGGCCACCGTCGCGATCTTCCTGCCGTCGTTCCTGTTCGTCGGCCTGCTGACCCGTCTGACGGACTTCCTGCGCTCCCGTCCCTGGACGTCCGCCCTCCTCGACGGCGTCAACGCGACGGCCTTCGCCCTGATGGCGGGCGTCACGTGGCAGCTCGCCGGAAGCGCGATCGTCGACCCCCTCACCGCCGCGATCGCCGCCGTCACCCTGCTCCTGCTCTGGCGCACCTCCCTGAACAGCGCCTGGTACCTGGCCGCCGGAGCCGCCGTCGGCTTGGCCCACACCGTCCTCACCTGACCGCCACGGGCCGCCGAGAACCGTTGCGGCGCGTCACGAAATGTCGGGGGTGGCCACGCGGCGGGTGAAGGTGCCGTGGAAGCCCAGCGGGAGGTGGTGGTCGAGGTGGAGGGTGGCGACGGAGGCTGCTTCCAGGTCGCGGGCGTCGAGGATCTCCAGGCGGGACGCGTGCTCGCGGGCCGAGTAGACGACAACGAGGATCCATCCGTCGTCCTCGGCGGAGTCGGGCGACCGGGGGACGAAGAGAGGCTCGCCCACGTAAGCGTCGTCGCCCATCGGGTGGGCCTGGACGGAACCGGTCTCGCCGTCCACCTTGAGGACACTGTCGTAGGTGCCGGTAGGTGTCGTCCGGCCGGACATGTAGGTGAAGCGGTGTTTCCGGGTGGAGAGCCGCCAGTCGTGCTGCGGGAACTCGCCGGGCGCGGAAGACAACTCCTCGGCTATCACCCGTCCGTTGCGGGTGATCCGGTAGCGCATGAGCCGGCTCGGCGGGAGGTCGGTGAAGGACGAGCGGAAGTCCGTCAGGTCCTGTTTGAGGGTCGCGAAGTCGGCGAACTGGACGAGGTCCACGACGGTGTCGGGGCCGTCCTCGAAGGCGTTGGCGACGTGCACGTGCACCAGCGCCTCGTGCTCGATGATCCGGGCGGGCCCTCCGCGCCGGGGCACGAGGACGAACCTTGTCCCCTTCTCGGGCCGGTGGTCGAGGGATCCCATCACTCCGCGTCCGGTGGCCAGCGCGCGCAGGTCGAACATGTAGGGGTCGAGGACGAAAACCAGGTGGTCGGCTGTCAGCCCCATGTCGTGGTTCCACGGCAGGTCGAGCATCTTGACGCTGGCCAGGCGGTGCAGCCGACCGCTCCGGTCCACCTTCCAGCAGTGCAGACCGGGCAGGGGCGAGAAGTCCTCCCCGAAGTTGAACATCTCGCCCGTCGCCGGGTCCCACTTGGGGTGCGCGGAGAAGGCGCGCAGCAGACCCCTGAGCCGCCCGTCGAAGCGGTACGGGCCGTGCGTCTCCAGCGTGTCGGGGTCGAGGAGGTGCGGCGGGCCGCCCTCCCAGAACGCGAGGAGGCGCTCGGCGTGCAGCGCCACGTTCGTGTTGGCGACGTTGGCCGGCGCGCGCCCCAGATTCGCCAGGAGGCCGCCGGGGCGCGGGGTGCCGACCCCGGGCCTGCGCAGCCGGTCGGAACGCCGTGTCTGGCGGAACTGGCGCGTCCTGACGTAGCGGTTCCGGAACCGCGCGGACCGCCCGTCGAAGACGAACTGGGAGACCATCCCATCGCCGTCAAAAAGGTGGTTGAGCCGCGTTCGCCCGATGTCCCACCGTCCGGGCCCGATGCGGTAGAGCGTCCCGGTGAGGTCGGCCGGGAGCACCCCGCCAACCCGAGAAATCGGGTAGTCGTGCTCGTCGTTGAGCGGCTCGAAGATACGCCCGAGGACGGGTGCGGTGGCTGCCATACGGAGTCCCTCACGTGTGCTCTCTGTTGGAGCAAACGCTAGGTTGCCAACGCTTCACCCACAAGGGCCCCTCGGGGCGGGGCGGTCAGGGGGAGGCGGTGAGGGCCGCGTGCAGTGCGGCCTCGGACTGGAAGCCGGGGAGGGTCGGGCCGTCCTTGACCATGGTCAGGGGGACGGACCTGATGCCGTGGGAGCGGACCTTGGCCAGCAGCGCACGGGTTTCGGCGGCGCCCTCCTCGGGGTCGGCCGGAGGCGTCACGCCGGTCTCCGCCGCGAGGTCGGCGAGGGTGGCGAGGTCGCCCAGGTTCAGGCCGTCGGTGAAGTGCGCGCGGAACAGGCGCTCGGCCATCTGCTCTCCCCTGCCCTGCACGTCCGCAAGGTGGATGAACCGATGCGCCTGAAAGGTGTTGGCCGACAACGCGCTGTCGTAGTCGAGCGTCAGCCCTTCACCGCGCGCCATCTCCGCCATCCGGCGGGCGTCCTTGACGCCCTGCGCGCCGAACAACATCTCCAGGACCTCAAGCAGCGGCATCCCGTCCGCCTCGACGGGCGCGTCAGGCGCGAGCTGGTAGGGCAGCACGGTCACCTCCACGGGCTTCCCCTCGGCGCGCAGCCCTTCGGCCACCCGGGTGAGGCGGGTGAAGCCCATGTAGGACCACGAGCACACCAGGTCGACGACGATCTCTACGCGCACTGTTCTGTCCTCCAGGGGGTGATGGCGGAAAGGAAGGTCGGGAGTTGGGGCCGGTGCCGCCGCTGGACCGCCGCGACGACGCCGGGCGCGACGCCGAGCGCCGCGAGGGTCCGCCGGATCGACTCGGCCACCACCGGGTGCGGCGCGACCTCCACGAAGTCCCGGTGGCCGTCCTCGACGGCCGCCGTCACCGCCCGCGTCAGCCGGACGGGACGCCGCAGGTTGGCCGCCCAGTACGTGCCGTCGGCGACGAGCGCGGCGCGCGGGTCGGGGAGGGTCGTGGAGTAGACGGGTGTCCGACACGGCGAAGGCACGAGGTCCGCCACGGCCGCGACGAGGTCGGGCAGTAGCGCATCCATCTGGGGGCTGTGGAAGGCGACGTCCGAAGCGACGGGGTAGACGCCCGCGTCAGGCCACTGCCCGGCCAGCGCGGCGACGGCGGCGGGTGTCCCGGACACCACGCAGGACGCGGGCGCGGAGTCGATCGCGGCGACGAGGTCCGGCCGGCCGCGCAGCCGTGCCGCGGCCTCGGCGAACGGCAGCGTCACCAGGGCCATCGCCCCGCCGCCGACGGCGCGCCGCAGCAGCAGCGAGCGGCGGCAGCTCAGCCGCGCCCCGTCCCGCGCGGACAGCGCCCCGGCGACGACGGCCGCCGCGATCTCGCCGACCGAGTGCCCGATGACGGCGCCGGGCCGCACCCCGCGCGCCCGGAGCATCCCGGCGAGCCCGAGGTGGACGGCGTACAGGAGCGCCTGGATACGGTCGGCTCCGCCCAGGTCGCCTTCGGCCAGCGCGGCTGCCGGGGATAGGCCGAGCTCGGCCCTGAACACGGGCTCCACGACGGCCACCGCCTCGGCGAAAGGAGGGTCGTCGAGCAGCTCGCGGGCCATGCCGGGCCATTGGGAGCCCTGCCCGGAGAAGACCAGGACCGGACCGGGGCTCATGACGGCTCGTCCGTGACGGCGGCGTGCGCGAACTGGGCCGAGTACAGCGCCGCGTACGCGCCGTCGAGGGCGAGCAGTTCGTCGTGTCCGCCCTGCTCCACGATCCTGCCTTCCGCCATGACGAGGATGAGGTCGGCGTCGCGGATGGTCGAGAGCCGGTGCGCGATGACAAAGCTGGTGCGGCCCCGGCGCAGGTCGTTCATGGCCCGCTGGACGAGCAGTTCGGTGCGGGTGTCGACGGAGCTGGTCGCCTCGTCGAGGATGAGGATCTGGGGGTCGGCGAGGAACGCGCGGGCGATCGTGATGAGCTGCTTCTCCCCGGCGCTGATCCCGGCGGACTCCTCGTCCAGCACCGTGTCGTACCCGTCGGCGAGGGTGGCGGCGAGCCTGTCGACGTGCGCGGCCCGCGCCGCCCGCTCGACCCGCTCGCGGGTGGCGTCGCGTGCCCCGTAGGCGATGTTCTCGGCGATCGTCCCCTGGAAGAGCCAGGGGTCCTGGAGCACCATGCCGGTGGCGGCGCGCAGCTCGGCGCGGGACATCCGGGCGATGTCGACGCCGTCGAGGGTGATCCGGCCGCCGTCCAGCTCGTAGAACCGCATGATCAGGTTGACGAGGGTCGTCTTGCCAGCACCGGTCGGCCCTACGATCGCCACGGTGCGGCCGGGAGCGACGTCAAGAGACAAGTCCTCGATAAGCGGCCGTCCCGGCGCGTACCCGAAGGTGACGTGCTCGAAGGTGACGCGCCCGCGCAGCTCGGCGGGCCGCTCCGGCGTCTCCGGGTCGGGCTCCTGCTCGGGCGCGTCGAGCAGCGCGAAGACCCGCTCGGCCGACGCGAGCCCGGACTGGAACAGGTTGAGCAGCCCCGCCGCCTGGTTCACGCTCTGCGTCGCCTGCTGCGAGTACTGGATGAACGCCTGGACGTCGCCGAGCGACAGCGCGCCCGACGCGACCCGGTACGCGCCGATGACGGCGATGAGGAGGTAGCCGACGTTGCCGAGCGCGATGGTGGCGGGCCGGGCCAGCCCGGAGACGAACTGGGCGCGGAACCCGGCCCGGTACAGGCCGTCGTTGTACTCGGTGAACCGCCGTGCCGCCTCCTCGTTGCGGCCGAACAGCCGGACGAGCGCGTGCCCGGTGAACACCTCCTCGACGTGCCCGTTCAGCTTGCCGGTGGTGCCCCACTGGGCGAGGAACTGGGGCCTGGCGACGAGCGCGATCCGCCGGGTGGCGTACAGCGCGAGCGGGATCGTGACGAGCGCGGTGACGGTGAGCAGCGGCGAGATCCAGCACATCATCGCGAGCACACCGACGAGCGTGAGCACCGCGTTGAGCACCTGGCCGAGCGTCTGGGCGAGGGTCTGCGACAGGTTGTCGACGTCGTTGGTGACCCGGCTGAGCAGGTCGCCGCGCGGCTTGTCGTCGAAGTACCGCAGCGGCAGCCTGGCCAGCTTGGCCTGCGCCCGGTCGCGCAGCCGGTACATCGACCTCTGGACGAGCGTGCTCAGCACCCGGCCCTGGATCAGGAGGAACAGCGCGGAGACGAGGTACAAGGCGAGCACTCTAAGCAGCACCTCGCCTATCGCACCGAAGTCCGTGGGCGCGTCACCCGTCACCCCGGCGAAGACGAGGTCGGTCGCCCCGCCCAGCACCTTCGGGGCGGTGACGAGGCAGGCGACGCTGACGAGCGTGCACGCCAGCGCGACGGCGATCAGCCCGCGTTCGGGGCGCAGCAGCCCGGCCAGCCTGCGCCCGGTGCGCGCCGAGTCGCGGGACCGCTCGACGGGCCCGTTCAGGAACGCCGCCGGACCCCGGAAGACGGGCGGTTTTGTGGGGGTCTCGCTCATGCCGCCTCGCTCTCGGTCAGCTGCGACAGGACGATCTCCCGGTAGGTCGGGGTGCCCGCGAGCAGCTCGGCGTGGGTGCCGACGCCGACGACGGCGCCCCGGTCCAGCACGACGATCCGGTCGGCGTGCCTGATCGTGCCGACCCGCTGCGCGACGACGAGGACCGTCGCGTCGGCGGTGTAGGCGGGCAGCGCCGCGCGCAGCGCCGCGTCCGTGGTGTGGTCGAGCGCGGAGAAGGAGTCGTCGAAGAGGTAGACGCGGGGCCTGACGACGAGCGCACGGGCGATCGCAAGCCGCTGACGCTGCCCTCCGGAGAAGTTGGATCCGCCCTGGCTTACGGGCGCCTCCAGCCCTTCCGGGAGCGCCGCTACGAAGTCCCGTGCCTGCGCGACGTCGAGTGCCTGCCAGAGTTCCTCGTCGGTAGCGCCGGGCTTGCCGTAGCGCAGGTTGGAGGCGACCGTCCCGGAGAACAGGAACGCCTTCTGCGGCACATACCCGACCGTCGCGGACAGCAGCGCGGGCGCGAGGTCCCGCACGTCGACGCCGCCGACGAGCACCGTGCCCTCGGTCGCGTCGAACAGCCGGGGGACCAGGTTGAGCAGCGTCGTCTTGCCGCTGCCCGTGCTGCCGACGATCGCGACGACCTCGCCGGGCGCCGCGACGAGGTCCACCCCGCGCAGGACGGGCTGTTCCGCGCCCGGATAGCCGAACCTGACGCCGCGCAACTCGACCCGTCCCGGCGCGGTCAGCGCGGTGACGGGCCTGAGCGGCGCCACCACGCTCGACTCGGTGTCGAGGACCTCCCTGATGCGCCGCGCCGACACCTCGGCCCTCGGCATCAGCAGGACGGTGAAGGTGGCGAGCATCACCGTCATCAGGATCATCATGAGGTAGCTGAGGAACGCCAGCAGCGAGCCGACGCCGATCGCCCCGGCGTCCACGCGGTGCGCCCCGTACCAGAGCACCCCGACGCTCGACACGTTCGCCAGCAGCAGGATCAGCGGGAACATCATCGCGATGAGGAAGCCGACGCGCGTGGAGACGTCCTTGAGCTCCCGGTTGGTGCCGCTGAACCTGGCCCGCTCGGCGTCGTCCTTCACGAACGCGCGGACGACCCGTACCCCGGTGATCTGCTCACGCAGCACCCGGTTGATCGTGTCTATGTGGTCCTGCATACGACGGTAGAGCGGGCCCATCCTCCAGAGGATCACCGCAAAGACGAGCGCCATCACGGGCAGCGCGAACAGCAGGACCGACGACAGCCGCACGTCCTCGCGCACCGCCATGACGGTGCCGCCCACGCACATGATCGGCGCGGTCACCATCATGGTGGCGGCGAGCAGCACCACCATCTGCACCTGCTGGACGTCGTTGGTGACGCGGGTGATGAGCGACGGCGTCCCAAAACGCCCCACCTCGCGCCCGGAGAACCCCTGCACCCTGTCGAACAGGGCAGCGCGCAGGTCGCGCCCGACGGCCATCGACACCCGCGCCGAGCAGTAGACAACCCCGACCGATCCCACAGCCCCGACCAACGTGACAACAAGCATCACCCAGCCGAGTTCAAGAATCCGCCCGGTATCGCCCGTCACCACCCCTTCATCCACGATATCGGCATTCAACGCGGGCATAAAAAGCATGCCCAGCACCGAAACAAACTGGAGCACAAGAATGACCACAAGATCTCGCGGATAGGGCCGAAGACTCTCCCTGAGCAAACGGAACAGCACAGAACCTCCCAGAGAGCCGCGGCCCTCCGGGCGGGACCGTCCGGCGACTCAGGCCCCACCGTGCAAGCTGAAGTTCGGTTTAAGTCAATACCCCTCAGGTCCGCCGGAACCCGCGCTCCGCGACCCGGTTGACGGCGGCCACCGCGCCAAAGAGGACGAGCGCCGCGACGACGGCCGCGATCGCCCGGAGCAAGGGGGCGACGGACGAGGCCGGACTGAACATCATGACAAGCGGGCCAAAAGGGATGAGGAGAAGCGCGCAGGCACGACGTCCGTAGGGCCGTCGCGCAAGCAGCCCCACAAGCAGCACCCCGTAAAGGAAGAGCCCGGAGACGAGGTGGTTCCACCCGGCGAAGGAGTAGACCGCCCAAACCCGCGGCGTGACGACAGCCAGAAGGACAGCCCCGATGATGACCGCCCAGAGAGGAACCCCACGGAGCAACTCCCCGCCCCTACGCGCTCCCGACGACCCGAGCAGAGCGCCACCCACCACCAGCCCGGCCAGGACGAGCGGGAGCACACCCTCGACGGCCGCGTTCACCGAGTACACAAAGACGTTGTCCGGCCCGACGCTGAGCGCCCACAGGAGTCCCACCGCAAGGGCGCCGCTCACAGCCAGCGTGCCGAAGCCGGCCGTCCGCCTCAACCCGCACAGGGCGAGCACCGACAGCACAGCCCACGCCCCCCAGATCGGAGCGCTGCGGTAGAGGCTGAACCAGGTCACCACGTCGCCCGGCCGCCCGGCGTGCTCGACCGCGAACGGCAGCGTCGCGGCCGCGTCCACCGCGTACCGGACGGCCAGGGCCAGCATCAGCACCGGGCCGAGGAGGCTCACGACCGCGAACGCGTCCCGCCACCGCGGCGCGTCCAGCGCGCGTCCCGTCGCGGCCAGCCTGACGGTGACGGCCCCGTGCGCGATGTCAGCGGCCTCACGGAAGCCGGGCCGACGCTGCCCCGGACGCGCCTGCGCGAGCAGAATCCCGAGGATCTCGTCCCCGTATTCACGCCGGTATCCGGCCGGGTAGCAGCGCAGCAGGGCGCGGTAACGTCGTTCGAGCATCGGATTTCTCTTTCCTTCGCCGCTCAAGCCGGACTGCCGTAAGGGGACGCGGCGAGACGGCGCACCGCCGTCCTGGCCCGCCGCAACTGCCGTTCCGCCTCCACGGAAAGCGCCGCCGCGCCCTCCTCGGTGAGCCGGTAGTACCGGCGCAACCGCCCGTCCACCACCTCGTCCCGCTCCGCCTCGACGAGCCCTTCCGCGCGCAACCTGTCCAACGCCGCGTACAGCGTCCCCGGCCGCAACCGCACCCGCCCCTCAGACACCCGCTCCGCGTCAAGAATGATCCCGTACCCGTGCAAAGCCCCCCCAACCAGCGCCGTCAGTATCAAGAACGTCGGTTCCCGCATCCCCTCACTCACCCCACCAACATATACAGATCATCGATCCATCCCCCACCCCAGACCACATCCGGCCGCCCCACCCAGCCAACACGGAACGCAGGAGACCCGAACCCACCAGCCTTCTCCGCGCAAGCGATCCGTCTCCCACCGGGCCGGTGATGACCCTGATGGCGACTCCCCTTCCGCAAATTCTCCCCAAACAACGCACTACGATTGAACCCATCTGAATTCCGGCCAGCCCTGACGGGGAATCTCACCAGCACCGCGCGGCCACCGTTTTGATCACGGTCTGAACGCCAGGAGTCCGAGGTCCGCGGCCCACGCGAAAGGTGCGTCAGGTGAGCGGACGTCAGGCCACTGCGACCGGATTTGTTCTCTTCGCTGCGATCTTGATGATCGTCAACGGGATCTGGGGAATCGTCGTCGGACTCGCAGCCATCATCCGAAGAGATTTCTTCGTCGTGGCCCCGAACTACGTCTACGAGTTCAGCACCACCGGATGGGGCTGGATCCACCTCATCCTCGGCGCACTCCTCACAGCTGTGGCCTTCGCCCTGATCTTCGGCCAAAGCTGGGCCCGCTGGCCCGTCCTGGTCCTAGTCATACTCCAGGCCACCAGCCAGTTCTTCTTCCTCCCCTACTACCCATGGTGGTCCATCCTCATCATCGCCCTGGACGTCATCATCATCTGGGCCCTACTGACCTACCACCCCAAGCCCCTCTAACCGAACTCACCACAATCCAGCCCTCCCTGGCCACGCCCGCTTTCCACGGCAGCAGAAACAAGCACGCTTGCAGCCCAGAGAAGCGCCCATCCGCCCTGATCCCCCCCGGATACGATCCGCGAGCGAGAACCCAACGCCGCCCGGCAACCCAAAAACGATCAAGGCCCAGCCTCGGACTTGCGTCCTGAGCTGGGCCTTTGTTGTGAGAGCGGATGACGGGAATCGAACCCGCGTGGTCAGCTTGGGAATCGCCTGGATCTCACGCCGCAGGGCCTCTGAACTGCGGGCGGGCCTGGCCACGAGTCTCCCCTGTTGACCCTTGATCGCCCTGCCTAATGGCACGCTAATGGCACGCAATCAGGGCTTCAAGCAGAGATTCCGCAGTACCTTCTGCGTGCTTCTCTGCTTCTCGTCCATGACGGCTGTCCCAGCACAGAGCCGAGCCGGGGTGAGCTCGTTCCGTTCCGGAGGGCTCGACCGCACGAACGTCGAGAAGTCGTGACAGAGAGATTCGCGCGGTCGAGTCCTCCGGCTGGCTGGGGGCCGCGGCCCCCGCTTCGAGCTCGATTGACCTTCTCTCATCGATAGAGCGACCCATTACGAGCCAACCGAACCCCGTCCACCGACGTCCAGAAACATCCTCTGACTAGCGCCGGAGCCCATCGACCGTCCACGGGAATCCACGGCTGCTCAGCCCTGTTGTTAGCGCCCGAGTTAGCAAGATCAGATGGCGCGTGCTCGCTCCGGAGCGCTCGACCGCGCGAACGACGAGACGGTGTGACAGAGGGATTCGCGCGGGCGAGTGCTCCGGCCCGTGGGGGGCTGGGGGTCGCGAGACCCCCGCTTCGGACTCGATCAGCCGACCTTGCTCCAGCCTCTTTACCTCGGACCAAGCAATGTAAGGCTCCGCTACCGATGTTCAATCCGTAAGTCAGGGGGAGGCGTCCAGGATTAACCTCCTGAGCAAGGCCTTCGTGACGAAGTCACGAAAGCCTTGCGTCGACCTTCCGTTCAACAGATCTCCCGATCTCGATCATTCGAGCCCCATCAGTTTACGGGTGATCTACTAGTCAATGATGGTAATTGAATCCCTAGTGCCAAGATCAACCAACAGGCGAACTCGCTCCCCGGACTGAAGGTTCACTTCGATGTCCGCCTTGGTTCCTTTCACCTTGACGTAATTAGATCCCGACTTGACCGGAATTTCGACCTTGTCGCCAATCGCCATTCGGGCTACTTGGCGCCCGTTGATCTCGATGGCAAATGTGGACAGTCGGCCTATGAGGCGATAGCTCTTTCTCTCAATCGAGATAATTGCATCAAGCACAACCCCGCCTCCCCTAGGCCATGGGCGCCAGCTCTAGACAAGACCAACTACTATCCTAATTTCTTGTATTCGGCTAGGAGGCAGTCCGACTTGTTACATAGATGTCGCCTTGGCTGAGGTGTGGTGCGACTGATGTTGCTAAGTGGCTGGATCTAGAATCCCTGCGACGGGCCGGTTTGTCCGGGGCGGGACCGGCCCGGAGAGGCCGCATGCCCGGCCCGGGCGGACCGGCCCCGGCCGCGGAGCGGGCGGGCTTGAAGACGTAGAGAAAGTTCTCATCGGGGGTGGTGGGTGGTGTGGGTTGGGGTGCTGGTGTCTGGTTGGGGTGGTAGAACGCTGGGATGGGTGGGGAGAGGTTTCGGGAGCTTGGGGTGGAGGTTCGGCGGTTGCGGGTGGCTGCTGGGTTGTCGGGGGTTGAGGTGGGGCGGCGGGCTGGGGTTACGCAGGCGACGGTGTCTCGGGTGGAGACGGGGCGGCGGGTGGCTGATGTTGGGGTGGTGGTTCGGGTGATTGAGGCGGTGGGTGGGGGTGTGGAGTTGGTGGCTATGGCGCGGGAGGTGTATGCCGAAGCGGTTCGGCGGCGGGTGGATGCGGGGACGTCGTTGCGTGGGGGTGCTGCGGCCGGGGTTGTGGGGAGGGTCGGGGTGGTGCGGGCGTTGGGGGTGGCGGTGGTGCCGTTGGTGGTGCGGACGGCTGAGTATGCGCGGGAGGCTGGGCTTAAGGGTGGTGGGGTGGATTTGTTGGGGAAGCGGGTGGAGGTTGTGGTGGGTGAGGGGGTGTTGCGGACGTGGCCGGGGTCGGGTGCGTGCATGGCGGGGCAGTTGGAGCGGCTTGTGGAGGTCGCGGGGGGTGAGCTTGTGGAGTTCGGGGTGGTGCCGTTGGGGGTGGCGGGTGGAGGGCTGCCGCCGCATGGGTTCACGGTGTTCGGGGAGGAGGCCGTGGTGGTGGAGACGGTGACGCGGGAGTTGACGTTGACGGCGGCGGGTGACGTGTCGGTGTATCTGCGGGTGTTCGACGAGGTGCGGGAGCGGGCGGTGTTCGGGGATGAGGCCGTGGCGCGTGTGATGCGGGCCGCTGCGGATCTGCGGCGCGCCCTGGACTCTATACAGAGAAAACGTTGAATAATCCCTAGGTCTGGCTTACGCTGCGCATTCGATAGGTGTTTAGACCCCTAGACGGATGGGTGGTGAGGGGCCGTGGTCCGGTGGTCTCGGATGTTCGACGGGGAGATGCGCGAGCTGGTGGAGGCTCGGCGGTTCGTCCGGTCCGTCGGGGCGGGGCATGGAGCGCTGTACCGGGCCGTGCTGGTGATGAACGAACTCGCGACGAACGCAATCTTGCATACGCGCAGTGGGGATGAGGGCGGGTTGTTCGTGGTGGAGGTTGAGGTGGGGGCGGACGGGATGAAGGTGGGAGTGGTGGACATGGGGGCGGATCAGGAGCCTGTGGTGGTGGATCGGGGAGTGGAGGCGCTGGACGGGCGGGGGCTGGAGCTGGTGGGGCGGATCGCGGAGAAGTGGGGGTTTGAGGAGGTTCGGGTGGGGCGTCGGGTGTGGGCGGTGGTGCCTGCTGAGGACGTGAGGGAGTGGGCGGGGAAGGTCTGATTTGCGGTGGGTGGGCCCGCGATGCCGCGTCGGCGGCGGAAGATTCAGGCGGTGGACGCTGTGACGGGGGATCCGCTACTCCAGGCTATGTCTAGGGTCCTAGACTCGGTGGTGAGTCAAGGAGGCGGTGGTATGCCGGGCGAGTTGGAGCGGATCTCGCGGATCGAGGACCCGTTTGAGCTGCTGCGCGCCACCACCGCGCGGTTGGCTGAGGCGCAGCAGGAAGTGACAGAGCTGAGCCGTCTTCGGCGGCGGCTGATCCAGGATCTCCACGCGCAAGGGCTGTCGTACGCGGACATCGCCAAAGAGGCCGGGTTGAGCCGGGGGCGGATTCACCAGATCCGGCACACCGGGCCCGCGCCGGAGGGGGCGTTCCTGGGCGTCGGCGGCGTGACGGTGGTGACGCCGCTGCGGCCCGATCCGGTGTCGGATCGGACGTATGTGGCGCTGGACGACGTCAACACCGGGAAGCGGCTTGAGGAGCTGGCGCGGACGTTTGATCTCAAGGTGGACTACGACCACGTCTCGGTTGAGGGGGACGTGGATTTGAACCGGGCCGGTCTGCTGGTCGTCTGCGGGCCGCGCATGTCGCCGATCGTCCGTGAGACGTACGCGAAGGACCCGGTGATCGAGTGGGACCGGGATGACGTCGGCTGGCTACTGCGCGACACCAGGACAGGCGACGAGTACAGGTCGGGGCAGGAAGAGAAGCCTCCACGGCCGTACGACGTTGGATATCTGGGGCGGCTGCCTCGGCCGGACGGAAACGGGAACGTCCTGCTCGTCGCCGGGGTCCACCCCGAAGGGTCGCTGGGCGTGGTGCATCTACTGACGACCGATATCGGGACACTCTGGGGGCAGGTGGGCGACGAGGCGTTCTCGGTCGTTGTCGGCACCGAGTATGACCCGAGCACCCATGAGCCCGTCCGGACGGAACTGCTGACGCCGTTGTACCGGCACACGTAGGTAGCGTAGGCGGGTGCGCGTCTCCGTCTCCTCGCTGCCCGGCCGTCCCGACCGTCCTAATGAGGACTTCGCCGCGATCGGCCCCGGTACGGCCGTTCTGATCGACGGGGCCGGGGCACCGAGCGGACTCGACAGCGGATGCGTCCACTCCGTCGCCTGGTACGCGCGCACCCTCGGCGGGCTGCTCCTGGCCGAACTCGCCGACCCCGGCGTAGGGCTCGCCGAAGCACTGGAAGGGGCCATCAAGCGCGTGGTGGAGGCGCACGGGGAGACGTGCGACCTGACGAACCCGCATTCGCCGTCCGCTACCGTCCTGGCCGTCCGGGCACGCGGGGACGCGCTTGAGTACCTGGCGCTCGCGGACTCGACAGTCATCATCGAGTTCCACCGGGGCGAACCACTGATCGTCACCGATGACAGGCTTGAGGACGTGCGCGGCCGTGTCCTCGGTACTGCGGCTGACAGCGCGCGGATCGGAGCGGACGGGTTCGCTGACGGGCTCCTGGCACGCATGGAACGCATGGCCGCGCACCGGAACGTCACGGGAGGGTTCTGGGTCGCCAGCACCCACCCCGACGCGGCAAGAGAGGCCGTCGTGGGCGCGGTGCCTCTGGTCGACGTCAAGACGGTGACCCTGCTGACGGACGGCGCTACCCGGCTCGTTGACCTGTTCGGCGTCGCCTCCTGGGCCGAACTGCTGCACGCCGTGGCCTGCGACGGGCCGGACACGCTGATCGACTGGACACGGGATGTGGAAGCAGCCGACCCGGACGGGGCGCGCTGTCCGCGCGGCAAAGCCCACGACGACGCCACCGTGATCCGCTGGAACCTGTCCGACTGACGGCCTGCCCGACGTTCCCGCGACCTCCTGCATACCCCCCTAGACAATCGGAGCCTCCGAACGCCCGAAGCCTGGTGTCTAGGGGGGTGGACATCGCCCAATCGGAGGTACAGCAAGTGCGCAGCATCCCGATCGACGTCGCGCGGTTCGTGTTCGTGTGCGTGGCTCCGCCGCGTCCGAAGCTCGTCAGCATGGAGACGGGGGAGGTGAAGCAGGACAAGGACGGGAACACGGTGTTCACGGTCGGCCTGTCGGCGGCGGACGTCGGCACGGGCCGGGTGGAGCTGGTGAACGTCGCGGTGTCGGCCGATCCTCACCGTCGAACAGGTCTTCGCCATCGCCGGTCTCATCGGCCGCCGTCCAGTCGGCAACATCCGCAAGACCCCGGACGGCTACCGGCTCCGATACCGCGTCACCGGCAAGGGAATACGGACCCACCCCGAGCCCTTTGCCACCCGTAAGGCGGCTGCAGCCTTCCTGTTCGCTCTGATGAACCAGGGGCGGGCCGACTACACGACCGATGACCGTCTTCGCGCCCTGGTCCTGCTCGCCGCGTTCGCCTCGCTCCGCTGGGGTGAGGTCACGGCGCTGCACCGCCAAGACCTCGACCTCAAGAACCGACTCGTCCGAGTCCGCGTCGCCTACACCGAACAGGCCAACGGGAAGATGCACCAAGTCACGGGCCGGGGTTCGGACCGTCGCGATCCCCGCCGCCCTGGTCCCGGAGCTCGAAGCCCACCTGACCAAGTACACCCGCCCCGGCCCGAACGCCCTTGTCTTCACCGGCATCAAAGGGCGGTCCCCTGCGGCGAAGCGG
Source organism: Actinocorallia sp. API 0066 (assembly GCF_020991275.1). Taxonomy (GTDB): domain Bacteria; phylum Actinomycetota; class Actinomycetes; order Streptosporangiales; family Streptosporangiaceae; genus Actinocorallia. The sequence continues at coordinate 329,847 of NZ_JAJLQY010000010.1, forward strand.
CTTCAACAAGGCCACCCGGTGGACCCACGTCGTGAGCGTCCTGGGCCTGCCCGGCGCGCACTTCCACGACCTCCGGCACACCGGCAACATGCTCGCCGCCGCGACCGGGCAGGCGACCACCAAGGACCTGATGCACCGCATGGGCCACGACTACGAGCGGGCCGCCCTCCGCTACCAGCACGCCACCCGCCGCGCCGATCAGGCCATCGCCGATGGCCTCGACCAGCGCCTCAAAGCGATCAAGGGCGATACCGAAGAGGACGGTGACGACGGCGCGGCCGACGTCCTCGCCCCGGTCAGCTGAGGGGGCGGCGCGGGCCTAATGGCACGTTAATGGCACGACGCCGCTAAACAGTCCAGAAAACGATCAAGGCCCAACCTCGGACTCGCGTCCTGAGCTGGGCCTTTGTTGTGAGAGCGGATGACGGGAATCGAACCCGCGTGGTCAGCTTGGGAAGCTGAAGTTCTGCCATTGAACTACATCCGCGGGGCGGAGTTGGGGTCCGCCGCGTGGACAGTGTAGCGGATCTGTGGGGGGTGGGGGGAGGAGGGTGGGGAGGGCGGTAGCGTGGGGCGGGTGTTGCTGTCAGATCGGGATATCAGGGGTCTGGTCGAGGCCGGGCGGGTGGGGATCGAGCCGTTTGATCCGGGCATGGTTCAGCCGTGTTCGGTGGATGTGCGGCTTGATCGGTACTTCAGGGTGTTCGAGAACCATCGATACCCGCATATTGATCCGGCCGAGGAGCAGAGTGATCTGACGCGGCTGGTCGAGGTGGAGGGGGATGAGGCGTTCATCCTGCATCCTGGGGAGTTCGTGCTTGCGTCCACGTATGAGGTGTTCTCGTTGGCGGACGACGTGGCGGCGCGGCTTGAGGGGAAGAGTTCGCTGGGGCGGCTCGGGCTGCTGACGCACGCGACAGCCGGGTGGATCGATCCGGGTTTCTCCGGGCATGTGACGCTTGAGCTGTCGAACGTGGCGACGTTGCCGATCAAGCTGTGGCCGGGGATGAAGATCGGGCAGATGTGTCTGTTCCGGACGTCCTCGCCGGTGGAGCACCCGTACGGGTCCAAGGAGTACGGCTCGCGCTACCAGGGCCAGCGCGGTCCGACGCCCTCCCGGTCCTTCCTGAACTTCCACAAGACCGTCATCAAGGACTGAACCCCACAGACGGGGCAACAGAGGCGCCCCCGAGAGAACGCGGAACGCCCGCCGCCGGATCTTTCCGGTGGCGGGCGTTCTGTGTCAGGGAGTTATTCCGCGGCGGCGGTGGCCGGGACTTCGCCCTTGATGGACTTGATGAGGAGTTGGGCGACGTCGACGACTTCCAAGGTCTCTTTCGCTTCTCCCGCGGACTTCTTTTCGTTGATGGCGTCGCCGAGCATCACCAGGCAGAACGGGCAGGCTGTCGACACGGTGTCGGGGTTGGTCTCCAGGGCCTCATCGACGCGTTCGGTGTTGATGCGCTTGCCGATCCGCTCTTCCATCCACATCCGGGCA
>NZ_JAJLQY010000011.1 GCF_020991275.1 Actinocorallia sp. API 0066
ATCGGCGCTGCCGGAGGCCAGGACCTTCCCATCCGGACTGAACACCACCGACAAGACCCCTCTGGTGTGGCCGGTGAGGGCTCGGTCATAGCGGGGGGTGGTCTTCGGGGCAGGGGTGGGGATGATTTTCTCGGGCGAGTTCTCCTGGTTGAGGGTGTGGTAGGCGGTGGGGAGGGCGGCGGTCAGGCCGGTGGCGCCCAGGAGTGTGATCAGGCGGCGGCGGGTCAAGAGCCCCTGCGGCTGAGGGTGTGGAGTGGAACGGTGGGTGGTCTCGGGTGGACGAGGCGTGCCGGGTCGGCTGGGAGTGACGGGCGGAGGGACGGGAGCAGGAGGGGGGAAGGGAGCGGGAGGGGGGAAGGTGGCTTGGTGCAGGGCAGTGGCGGCTTGGCTGGCGGTGGGACGGTCGGCGGGGTCCGGGCGCAGTAGGTGATTGATGACGGGCTTGAGGAGAGCGGCGCGGGTGGTGGGGGCTGGGATGCCGCGGGAGACGGCCAGGAGGAGGGCCGCGGTGTTCGTCGCGGTGAAGGCCGGGCGGCCTTCTACGGCGGCGTACAAGGTCGCCCCCAGAGACCACATGTCTGAGGCGGGGGTGGCTTCTCGGTCGTTGACCTGTTCGGGGGCCATGTAGGAGGGGGTGCCCAGAAGCGCGCCCACGGCGGTGAGCGTGACCTCCCCATCGACGGCGGCGATACCGAAGTCGGTGACGACGACCCGTGCGCCTTCCAACAGCACGTTGGCGGGTTTGATGTCGCGGTGGATGATTCCCGCCTCATGGGCGGCGGCGAGGGCGGCGGCGATCTGCGCGCCGATCCGGGCCGCCTCGGGCTCCGGCAACGGGCCGTCACGCTGGATGACCTCGGCGAGGGACGGGCCGCGCACGAGTTCCATCACGATCCACGGCAGACCGTCCTCGTCGTGGAACTGGTCGTAGACGGTGACGATGCTCGGGTGCTTCAGCATCCCGGCCGCCCGTGCCTCGCGTTCCATCCGCGCCACCAACTGGTCACGCGCACTGGCGCCCAGCGTCGCGGGCGCCTTCAGCTGCTTGAGGACGACGTCGCGGCGCATCCGCTCGTCCCACGCGCGCCAGGCCGCGCCCATGCCGCCTTCGCCCAGCACCTTGACCAACCGATACCGGCCGACGACAACCCGTGCCCCATCCCGCGTCACAGTGGCACATAACCACACCCACCGGGCCGCCCAACATCCCAACTACCAAAATCGTGACCGATCCGACGACCCGTCGAGCTGGGGGTTAGTCGATGACGCCTTCGGATTTGGCCCAGGTGAGGAGGGCGGTTTTGGCGGTTTCCTTGGGTTGGGGGCCTTGGTCCAGGCGGAGGTCGAGGAGGAATTTGTAGGCTTTGCCGACCAGGGGGCCTGGGGGGATGCCCAGGATTTGTTGGATTTCGGTGCCGTCTAGGTCGGGGCGGATTTTGCCTAGTTCTTCTTGTTCGGCTAGGTGGGCGATGCGTTCTTCCAGGGCGTCGTAGGTTCGGGCTAGGCGGTCGGCTTTGCGGCGGTTTCGGGTGGTGCAGTCGGCTCGGGTGAGTTTGTGGAGGCGCGGGAGGAGGTGGCCTGCGTCTCGGACGTAGCGGCGGACGGCGGAGTCGGTCCATTCGCCGTCGCCGTAGCCGTGGAAGCGGAGGTGGAGTTCGACGAGGCGGGAGACGTCGGTGATGACTTCTTTGGGGTACTTCAGGGCGGTCAGGCGTTTTTTGGTCATCTTGGCGCCGACGACCTCGTGGTGGTGGAACGAGACTCGGCCGCCCGGCAGGTGGGCGCGGGTGCGGGGCTTGCCGATGTCGTGGAGGAGGGCCGCCAGGCGCAGGACGAGGTCGGGGCCGTCCTCCTCCTGGGCGATGGCCTGGTCCAGGACGATCAGGGAGTGCTCGTAGACGTCCTTGTGCCTGTGGTGCTCGTCTATCTCCAGGCGTAGGGCGGGCAGTTCGGGGAGGACGTAAGCGGCAAGGCCGGAGGCGTCCAGGACGGCGAGGCCCGCGCGCGGGTGCGATCCGCAGATCAGCTTGGACAGCTCGGCCTGCACCCGCTCGGCCGAGACGATCTCGATCCGCCCGGCCATCTCCTTCATCGCCGCCATGACGGCCGGATCGACGGTGAACCCGAGCTGGGCGACGAACCGGGCGGCGCGCAGCATCCGGAGGGGGTCGTCGCTGAAGGAGTCCTCGGGACGGCCGGGTGTCCGGAGCCGCTGCGCCCGAAGGTCGTCCAGCCCGCCGAACGGGTCGACGAACTCACGTCCGGGCAGCCGGGCCGCCATCGCGTTGACGGCGAAGTCGCGCCGCCGGAGGTCCGCCACGAGCGACGTCCCATACGAGACGTCCGGCTTCCGCGACTTCGGGTCGTACGTCTCGCTCCGGTAGGTCGTCACTTCAAGGAGGTGCTCGCCCTTGCGCAGCCCGACCGTGCCGAACTCGATGCCGATGGTCCAGACGGCGTCCGCCCAGCCCTCGACGATCTCCAGCACGCGGGTCGGGTGGGCGTCGGTGGTGAAGTCGAGGTCCTTGACGGGTCGGCGCAGCAGCGCGTCCCGGACGGGCCCGCCGACCAGCGCCAGTTCGTGCCCCGCCGCGGCGAAGATCCGGCCGAGCTCCTCGGCCTCGGCCGGGATCACCCGGCCGAGCAGGGTGGCCAGGGCCTTGCGCTGTTCCTCGTTCGACACAACGGAGAAGCCTAGGCCGGAACGCGATCGGCTCCAAACCTGTTAACCCGAGCCCTCCGCGCGGCCACTACCATCGAGCCGTGACACCGCGGGGAACGAAGCCTCAGTGAGGGAACGGCTTACGGCTGCGCTCGGTGCAGTCATGCTCATCGTGGGCGCGGGTTTTGCTCCCGTGGCCGCCGCCCCCGCCCATGCCCAGAAGGTCAGGAAAGACGCGGTTTCGGTCGTCCTGGAGTCGGTGACGCCCTCGGTGCTCGGCCCCAAGCACAAAAAGGTGACGATCAAGGGCAAGGTCACCAACACCGGGCCCGCCGACGTCAGCGGCGTCCAGCTCACCGCCTTCTCCGGCGCCCGTTTCACCACCCGCAGCCAGCTCGCGGAGTTCGCGGCCGGGACGGGCGAGGGCACCGCCACGACGCCCCTCAACACCTCCAGGGCCTTCGACCTGCCTGCGGGCGGCTCCCAGTCCTTCACCCTGAGCGGCGACGCCGTCCGCCTGGCCTCGAACGACCTGTCCGTCTACCCGATCGCCGTCCGGGCGACGAACGCGGGCGGCGGCCTCGGCTCGGCCAGGACGTTCGTGAACTACGTCCCCAAGGACGCCAAGAAGACGATCAAGCCGACCCGCGTCGCTTTTGTCTGGCCGCTGATCGACGCCCAGCACCGCACCACCGACGAGTCCTTCGTCGACGACTCCCTAGCCCTCTCCCTCGACCCGGACGCCAGGGGCAACCGCCTCCACACCCTCGTGGACGCGCTCGGCTCCGGCTCCCCCGCAGTGACGCTGGCCATCGACCCCGCTCTCGTCACCGATGTCGACGCCATGAAGTCGCCCTACCAGGTGGAGGGCGAGGAGCGGCCCGCCAACCAGGACGCGGGCAAGTGGCTGGAACGCCTCCGTACCTACGTGAAGCAGGACGGCAACCAGTTCTTCCTGACGCCTTACGCGGACGTGGACAGCGTCTCCCTGGTCAACCGGAAGCTGTCCGGCCTGGTCAAGGCCGCCTACGCCGACAAGAAGCTCGGCACGGAGGTGCTCGGCGCGGCCGAGAAGTACCCGAGGCTGGCGTGGCCCGCGAACGGCACGATCAACCAGGCGACGCTCGACCGGCTCGTCCGGAACGGCTCCCAGGGCAGCAGCACCTTCCTGCTCAGCAGCGACCAGCTCCAGCCCGCTGGCGGCCTCAGCCACACCCCGAGCGCCGCCCACCTGGTCGAGACGTCCTCGGGCAAGCGCAAGCCGGCCCTCGCCTTCGACGAGACGATCCAGCAGGTGATCAGCGCCGACACCAGGAGCGTGTCCGGCGCGCTGGCCGCCCGCCAGCGCTATCTCGCCGAGACGGCCCTGATGACGGCCGAGGCGCCCGGCACGTCCCGGACGCTGATCGTCGCCCCGGAGCGCCGCTGGAACCCGTCCGCGGACTTCGCCGAGTTCCTCCTCGCGCACAGGGACGCCCGCTCGGCCTGGCTCCAGCCGACGACGCTGGGCCAGGTCGGCGCCCCGAAGAACCGGACGAACGAACGCCAGCTCGTCACCTATCCGGACGCCGCCAACGAGTTCAGCCGGACGTACGTGGACGGCGTCAAGGGCATGGTGAACAAGGCGAACGCGTTCGCCGGGCTGTTCCCCAAGGAGCCCGACTACCGGTTGCTGCGCGCGCCCATGAGGACGTCGTCCATCTATTGGCGCGGCGGAGGCAAGCGGCTCAAGGCGGCGTACTCGTTCAAGGCGAAGGCCGAACGCGCGGTGACGCAGTCCGTAAGCAAGATCAACCTGGCGAGCGAGGAGGTCAAGCAGCTCGCCGGATCGTCGGGTGTGCTGAAGTTCACGGCGGTGAACGAGCTGACCGAGGGCCAGGTGCGGATCCAGATCAGGATCGCCTCGACGCCGCCGGGCAGGCTCGTGTTCCCGGAGGCCCGCGACCCCGACGTGTTCGTCTCCACCAGGCCCATCGAGGCGGGGCAGAAGGACACTTTCCTGGTCGCGGTGAAGCTGCCGACCGGAAGCTCCTTCAACAACAAGATCCCGGTGAAGGTGCAGATCCTCAACGAGGCGGGGCAGGAGATCAACTCCAGTACCGTCGACGTGAATACGACCGGAGTCTCCGCCGTTGGCCTCTTCATCACCATTGGTGCCCTCGCGGTGCTGGTGGTCGGCGTAGGCTTCCGGGGGATGCGCGCGCGGCGGCGGCGCAAGGAGGAGGAAGCCCGTGACCACGGAGCAGCAGCCGGCTGAGCGGCCAGCTGAGCGGCAGGAGGAACGGCCCGCGGGTGGCGCCGCCTCCAGCCTGATGCGGTCGGGCGCCCTCATGGCGCTGGGCACGATCGCCTCGCGCGTCACCGGGTTCGTGCGCAGCGCGGTGATCATCATCGCGCTCGGCAACGGCATCCTCGGCTCGATCTACAACCTGTCGAACACGATCCCCAACATCGTCTACGACCTGCTGCTGGGCGGCATCCTCAGCTCCGTCATCGTGCCGCTGATCGTCCAGGCGAAGAAGCGGGACAAGGAGTACGGCGAGAGGTACGAGCAGCGGTTCTTCACCATCGCGCTCATCGCCCTCGCGGTGATCACGCTCATCGCCGTACTCGCCGCGCCGCTGATCATGCGCGCCTACGGCGGATCCGATCTGCGGGGCGAGGACCTCCGGCTCGCCGTCCTGTTCGCGATGTTCTTCCTGCCGCAGATCTTCTTCTACGGGGTCGGCGCGTTCGCCGGGGCCGTGCTCAACACCCGCAACTCCTTCGCCGCCCCGATGTGGGCGCCGGTGCTCAACAACCTCGTCGTCATCGGCGTCGGCATCGCGTTCCTGGTGGTCCAGAAGGGCGGCCCGCCCAGCGCGGCCAACCTCACCCAGGCCGAGTTCCTGCTGCTGGCGGTCGGCACGACCGGCGGCATCGTGCTCCAGACCGCGGTGCTGTGGCCCGCGCTGCGCCGCACCGGGTTCCGCTGGCGGCCCCGCCTGGACTTCCAGAAGGGCGAACTGGGCCAAGTCGGCAAGGCCGCGGGCTGGACACTCGGCTACGTGGTGCTGACCCAGATCGGGTTCCTCGTCGTCACCCGGCTGAGCAACACCGCGGGCCTACGCGGCGCGCAAGAAGGCTTGGGTGAGGCGTACGGGTACGCGTCCTACGCGACGGCCTACCAGTTCTTCCAGCTTCCGTACGCGATCGTCGCCGTCTCGGTGATCACCGCGCTGCTGCCCCGGATGAGCGGGCACGCCGCCGAGGGCGACGTCGCCGCCGTCCGCGACGACTTCTCCTCCGGCCTGCGGCTCTCCTCGGTGCTGATCGTGCCCGGCGCCGCCTACATGCTGGCGCTCGCCCCCGACATCGTGAACGCCCTGTTCGCGCACGGCAACACCAGCGCCGCCGACGCCGCCGTCATCGGCCGGATCATGCAGGCCCTCGCGATCGCGCTGATCCCGTTCTCGGTCTACCAGCTGATGCTGCGCGTCTTCTACGCCCACCGGGACACCAGGACGCCCGCGCTCGTCGCCGTGGTGACGGTCGCCGTCAACATCGCCACCGCGCTCCTGGCCTTCCAACTCCTCCCGACCGAGGACATCGTGGTCGGCATCGCCGGAGCGTTCGTCGTCACCAACTGCGTCGGCGTGCTCGTGTGCGCGCTGCTGCTGCGCCGCCTGCTCGGCCGGATCGACGGCGGCCGGATCATCGCCGCCCACGTCAAGATGCTCGCCGCCGCCGGTCCGCTCGCCGCGTTCGCGGTGGCCTGCCACCTGCTCATCGAAAAATGGGCCGGAACCGGACTGTTCGCTTCACTGACCACCCTGGTCGTCGGCGGCCTCGGTGGTGGCATCCTTTACCTCGTGGCCGCGCGGATCCTCCGGATCTCCGAGGTCGAGACGATGACCAGGACGCTCGGCGCCCGGATTCCGGGACTGCGCTAACCCCTCGCCCCTACTACGATGTCAGGCACCATGGGATTCGAGATGTGCGGCGCAGCGTCACCTCCGGCGCGACCGCCTGCCGGAGTTGCCGGGGTTGGTCATGAGCACGTCCGTCATTGAGCCCGGAACCCGCCTCGCCGGACGCTACCGGCTGGAAGAGCAGGTCAGCGAATCGGGCGGTTCCACCCTGTGGAAGGCCATCGACGAGATCCTCGCCAGGGCCGTCGCCGTCCGCACCTTCGCCCCCGACTTCCCGCGTGCCGCCGAGGTCGTCACCGCGGCCCGCACCGCCTCCCGGCTGACCGACCCGCGGCTCACCCAGGTCTTCGACGCCGACGACACCGGCGAGCTGGCCTACGTCGTCAGCGAGTGGGTCAGCGGTGAGACGCTGGAGCAGATGATCCTGAAGGACGGGCCGCTCGCGCCCGGCCGGGCCGCCCGGTTCGTCTCCGAGGCGGCCGAGGCGCTGGCGTCCGCGCACACCGCCGGAATGTCCCATCTGTGCCTGACCGCCCGTGATCTCGTGTGGACCACCGGCGGCACCGTCAAACTCACCGGGCTCGGCGTGGACGCGGTGCTCGGCGGCGTCACCACCGCCGACCCGGCCCGCCTCGACGCGCTCGGGCTCGGCCAGATGCTCTACGCCGCGCTCACCGGGCACTGGCCCGGCGGCGCCGCCGAATCGTCGCTGCCCGTCGCGCCCGACACCGACGGCGAGTTCACGCCGCCGCGCGAGCTGCGCGGCGACGTCCCGGCCGCCGTCGACGCGATCGTGTGCCGGGCGATGGAGCTCGCCGGGGCCACCGAGCCGCTCACCACGCCGGGCGAGGTCGCCGCCGCGCTCACCGAGGTGCCGCGCACCCCGCTGCCGCTGTTCGCCGGGCTCCAGTCCGGGCCGCCGCCGTCGGTGATCAACCGGCCGCGCCCCGCCCCCGCCGAGGCCAGGACGGTGCCCGCGCCGCGCCCCGCCTCGCCCACCCGCACCGCGCGGCTGCCCGAGCCGCCCGTCGCCGAGCCCGCCGAGAGCACCGGCCGCAAGGTCAACGGGCCGCTCGTCGGGGCCGCCGCGCTCGGCGCCGCCATCGTCATCGGGGTCGCCGCCTGGGCGCTCGGCGGCGACGACTCCCCCACGCCGCAACCGTCCGCGACGGCCACCGAGCCCGCCGCCCCGGCCGGGCCCGGCGTCGGGCCCAAGCTGCCGATCGCCGCCGCCGAGGGCCTCCAGGAGGTCAAACCCGAGCACCCGGGCCACGACGACAACGCCGTCGGCCCGACGGCCGGCAAGATCAAGGACGGGAAGAACAGCACCTTCTGGGAGACCCAGAAGTACTCCGACACGATCTTCGGCAACTACCTCAACGGCGTCGGCGTCCGGCTGACGCTGTCGGACTCGGCCGCCATCGGCAGGGTCACCCTGAACGTGCCCGCCACCGGCGCGGGCGCCCCCTACCTGCTGTACATCGGCGACGCCGCCGACCGCGCCGCCCTCAGCGACCCGATCTCCGGCACGCTCACCGCCGGGAAGAACGAGATCGCCGTGCCGGGCGTCACCGGCCGCTACGTCATCCTGTGGTTCCCCAAGGGGCCGCCGTCCGGCAAACTCCAGGTCGGCGAGGCCACCGTCTTCGGGACCGGATGATGGTGCTCTTCGGACGCGGCAGGGTCGGCGAGGCGGTCCCCGACAAGGAACTCCTCCAGCGACACGCCCAGGGCGATCCGCACGCCTTCGCCGAGATCGTCACCCGGCACCGCGACCGGATGTGGGCCGTCGCGCTGCGCACCCTCGGCGACCCCGAGGAGGCCGCCGACGCCCTCCAGGACGCCTTCCTGTCCGCCTACCGGGCCGCCGGAAGGTTCCGGGGCGACTCGGCCGTCACCACCTGGCTGCACCGGATCGTGGTCAACGCCTGCCTCGACCGGATCCGCCGCAAAGCGGTACGACCGACCGTCAACCTCCCCGACACCGACACACTGGACGCCGTCGCGCCCAGGACCGGCGACCCGACCGCCGCGCACGAGGTCACCCTCGACGTCACCGAGGCGCTGGCCAGGCTGCCGTTCGAGCAGCGCGCCGCCCTCGTGCTCGTCGACATGATGGGCTACTCCGTCGAAGACGCCGCCCGGGTGCTGGACGTGCCACCCGGCACCGTCAAGAGCAGGTGCGCGCGGGGCCGGGCGAGGCTCGCGCCACATCTCCGGCATCTACGGAACCGCCGGATCGGCAACCGCGTCGAACCCTCGAACGTTGGTACTGACGTTCCCGCCGTTCCCCGGCAGGGTGGCTCACCAGTGCTCGAAGAAGGAGGGGGCGCGTCATGACCGGTCGGCACTACGACCTCGACGTGCTCGCGGATCTCGCCGAAGGACTGCTCGACGACGAGACCACGAAGGCCGTGCGCGGCCATCTCGCCCGCTGCCAGCGGTGCGCCGCCGACAACGCGGACCTGGGCGAGGTGACCCGGCTGCTGGCCGAGGCGCCACCGCCCGTCCTGCCCGCGAGCCTCGCCGCCCGCCTTGACGCGGCGCTGCTCGCCGAGGCGACGCGCGGCGCCCCCGTCGTCGACCTCGCCTCGCGGCGTCGCGCCCGGATTGTCCGGTTCGCCACGGTGGCCGCCGCCGCTGTCGTCGTCTCGGGCGGCGGGCTGTTCGCGCTCACCAACGGGTCGCTCACCGCGGCCGACCAGAGCGGGCCGCTGACGATCACGCCGCCCGCCGCCGAGGGGCCGTCCTACCCGGTGGCCGCCAGCGGCACGGATTACACCGAGGCGGCCCTGCGGACGTTCACCGCGCCCCAGCGGCGCGCGGAGGACGCGGTGGCCCTGACGGCCGCACAGGCGGCCTGTGTGGCGTCCCTGGTGTCGGCCGGACGTGTCTCGTTCGTGGACGTGGCGCGGTACGAGGGCGTGGAGGCGCTGATCGTCGTCGTGGGGTCGGGCGGGGACGGGGTGACGATCCACGTCGCCGGGGCCGGGTGCGCGCCGCTCGCGGAGATCCGGCGCTAGGCGATTCGACGGCTTTGGGGCGCTTCCGTCTGACGGGGGCGCCCTCGTTGTTTCACGTGAAACAGCGTTGATTCGGCCGGGGGCAGGCGCGTTGTTTCACGTGAAACAGCGCGGGGTCAGCCGACCTCGGCGAGGAAGTCCAGCGCGATCGCCCATGCCTGGTCGGCGTAGTGGGCGTCGAAGTCGGGAAGCCCGGCGTCGGTGAACAGGTGCCCGGCGCCCTGGTAACGGAAGATCTCCACGTCCGCGCCCGCCCTGCGCATCTCCAGGTACCAGGAGTTCAACCAGTCCGCCGACTCGAACGGGTCCGGATCGGCGACGTGGAGCTGGACCGGAAGCTCCGTCTGGGCGTCCTCCGCCAGATCCGACGTGCCGTGCACCAGCAGGACGCCCTTGGCGTTCTCGTCCGCCAGCGCGAGGGTCTGCGCGATCGCCGCGCCCAGCGAGAACCCCGCGTACACCAGGCCCTCCTCCGAGTGCGGGGCCGCCGCCCTCGCCGCGCGGACCAGCAGCTCGTCCCTGCCGATCTCGTCAAGGATCTGCCTGCCCTGCTCCGCCGTCGTCGCGGTGCGACCCCCGTACAGATCCGGCACATGCACCACATGTCCCGCTTCGCGTAGACGTTCCGCTGCCTCTTCCACAGCCGGACGCAATCCGTAGACGGAGTGAAACAACATGATGGCGGCCACATCCCTACCCTAAGGGGCGGCGGGCCCCTCACCCAGCAGGGAATGAGCGGGCCTTAGGATTCGTTGTCGCCCCCGAAGAACCGCCAGCGGGCGCGAGAGAAGAGGGAACAGCAGTGAGCACCGACATCCGCAACGTGATCATCATCGGGTCCGGTCCAGCCGGATACACGGCGGCGATCTACGCGGCACGGGCGGACCTCAAGCCGCTGGTCTTCGAAGGTTCCATCAGTGCGGGCGGTGCGCTGATGAACACCACGGACGTGGAGAACTTCCCCGGCTTCCCCGACGGGATCATGGGCCCCGACCTCATGGACAACCTGCGCAAGCAGGCCGAAAGGTTCGGCGCCGAACTCGTCACCGACGACGTCACCGAAGTAGACCTCACCGGGAACCCCAAGGTCGTCAAGGTCGGCGACGAATACCACTACGCGCACGCCGTGATCGTCGCGACCGGCTCCGGCTACCGCGAACTCGGCCTGCCCAACGAGAAGCGACTCTCCGGCCGGGGCGTCTCCTGGTGCGCCACCTGCGACGGATTCTTCTTCCGCGACCAGAACATCGCCGTCGTCGGCGGCGGCGACACCGCGATGGAAGAAGCGATCTTCCTCACCAAGTTCGCCAACGTCACCGTCATCCACCGGCGCGACACCCTGCGCGCCAGCAAGATCATGCAGGAGCGGGCGCTGGCCAACGAGCGCATCACGTTCCTGTGGGACAGCGAGGTCATCGACGTCCTCGGCGAGAACAAGGTGTCCGGCGTGCGGGTCCGCAACCTCAAGAACGGCGAGGAAGGCCAACTCGACGTCACCGGGCTGTTCATCGCCATCGGCCACGACCCGCGCAGCGAACTCTTCAAAGGCCAGCTCGACGCCGACGCCGACGGCTACCTCACCGTCCAGCACCCGACCACCAAGACCAGGCAGCCCGGCGTCTTCGCCTGCGGCGACGTGGTCGACCACATCTACCGGCAGGCCATCACGGCCGCGGCCAGCGGCTGCTCGGCGGCGATCGACGCCGAGCGCTACCTTCAGGACCTTCAGGAGGGCTGAACCATGCAGGCAGTGACCGACCAGAGCTTCGAAACCGACGTACTCAAGAGCGACAAGCCCGTCCTCGTGGACTTCTGGGCCGAATGGTGCGGCCCGTGCCGGATGGTCGCCCCCATCCTTGAGGAGATCTCCGCCGAGCACGCCGACAAGATCTCGATCGTCAAGCTCAACATCGACCAGAACCCCAACACCACGCGCGACTACGGGGTCATGCAGATCCCGACGCTGTTCGTGTACAAGGACGGCGAGGTCGTCAAGCAGATCATGGGGGCGAAGCCGAAGGCGGCCCTGCTGCGGGAGCTTGCCGAGTTCCTGTAACACGTGCCCTGAGACACGCGAAGGCCCGGAATCGGAAGGCTGATTCCGGGCCTTTTGCTTGTTGTGCGGCGCTCTTAGGAAGGGCGCTGGACGGGGGTGCCGGTTCTCGATCTTGGGGCACGGGCCGTCAAAGGGTGTTTGGGGGTTAGGCGTCGTCGCCGTCCTCACCGGCGGGCGGGGGCGCCGGGGGCGCAGGCGGGGCGGGCGGGGCGGGCGGCACCGGCGGGGCCGGGACGCCGGGGAGGTCGACCTCGAACTCGCACCAGCCGGTCCAGCCGCTCGCGCGGACGTCGTCGCGGGCCTGGAGCCGCCAGCTGTAGACGCCCTCGGTGGCGAACACACCGGCGCCCGCGGCGAACGCGAACGTGCGCTTCTCGTTCGGGTCGGAGAACTGCATCGCCGACAGCGCGACCTGGGCGCCCGCGTCGGGGGCCGTCGCCGGGCCGCCCTTCCACTGCGCGCGCAGGCCGACGAACATGCCGTCCGGGTCGGACGTGGTGCCGCCGAACGTGCCCGTCGTCACCGCGATCTTCGGCCGGGTCGCGCCCGAGCCGCACGGGATCGGCGCGGCCGCGCCCGCCGGGGTGAACGTGCCGCCCTCGACCGGCGCCGGCGGGTTCGCGCCCGGGTCGCCGCCGGGCCCGCCGACGGTGTCGCTCGACGCCCGGATCACCAGCCGCGCCTTGTTCGTGAACCGCACAAAGCCCTTCGGCTTCTTCTCGTTGGCCGCCGACAGCCGCAGCGTCAGCGTGCTGCCGCCCTTGTTGATGACGCCGACGGCCGTCTTGGTGAGGGTCAGCTCAAGCGACTTCGACGCGCACTTCGGCTTGACCGTGCCGAGTTTCTTGACGACCTTCGGCTGCTTCTTCCACGTCGTCTTCTTGGTGAAGCCGCCCGTCAGGTGCACCGTCACCGCGGGCGCGCCGCCCTTGCGGCACGGGTTCGGCGACGACACCGGCACCACGAGCTTCACCGAGGTGATCCGGTCCTCGTAGTAGGCGTCCGCGAGCGTCATCCGGAAGTACGCGCGGTGCACCGAGCCGTTCTGCCTGCCGACGGGCACCGTCGTCTTCTTGTTGTAGAACGACTTCTTCGGCTGCTTGCTCGACACCCGCGCCCAGGCGAGCTTGTTGCCGTTCGCGGCGCGGGCCGACGCCGCGGCGCGCGAGTCGGCGCCGCCCGGCTGCGCGAGCGCGGGGACCTGGAAGGCGGACGCGGCCACCGCCGCCGAAACGGCGACGGCGAGGAGACGTGCTTTCACGAAACGGGGGCCTCTCCGGCACGGTGGGGGGACGGAGCCGGAGCCTAGCGCCCCGGCTCGGCGCGCGCCACGGTCGTATCCGTTCCGTCACCCTTGCCGGAAATCGCCCTATTTACCCGAGGCTCTGAGATCGCCTCAGACGGGCCGCAAGGCTCCGTCCAGGGTCATGGACCCAAGAAGACGCTCCAGGGCCACCTCGACGTCCTCACGCCACGACAGGGCCGATCGCAGATCGAGCCGCAGCCGCGGAAACCGGTGATGCGGACGAATCGTCTTAAATCCGACGGCGAGCAGGTAGTCGGCGGGCACCAAACACGCGCCCTCCTCACCCTTCAGGTCGCCGAACGCCTCGATCGCCTTCACCCCGCGCCGCGTCAGATCCTTCGCGACGCCCTGCACCAGCATCCGGCCCAGGCCGCCGCCCGCGAAGTCCGGCACGATGTGCGCGTTCATCAGCAGCACCGCGTCCGCGGAAACCGGACTGGTCGGAAACGCCACCGAACGCGGTACATAAAGCGGCGGGGCGTACAGCACAAACCCCGCCGGGACGTCGTCGACGTACACGAGCTTGCCGCAGCTCCCCCACTCCAGGAGCGTCGCGGAGACCCACGCCTCCTTCTCCAGGCCCGGGTCGCCGACGTCGACGGCCCGCCCCCGGCTCACCGGATCGAGCTCCCAGAAGACGCACGTGCGGCAGCGTCGCGGCAGGTCGTCGAGGTTGTCGAGCGTGATGTTCACAACGCGACGTGACACCGGCGCGCACCTTCTCCCGTCGGTGACTGGTTCGAAGGAGCCACCCCTCGGCCCCCCGAAGGCCAACCGGAATAGCCCATCCGGCATCGTATCCAATACCGCCCGGCGGGACCCCCAGCCCGTGCCGTACGGTGGGGTATCGGCCATCGCGCCCATCAGGAGGCAGAGACATGGAGACCACACGCAGCGACTCGCATCTCGACCGTTACGCCGCCCGTGCCCGTGGCATGGTGGCTTCGGAGATCCGAGCTCTGTTCGCCGTGGCCTCCCGCCCCGAGATCGTCTCCCTCGCCGGGGGCATGCCGTTCGTCAACGCGCTCCCGCTCGACGCGGTCGGCGCGATGCTCCAGCACCTCGTCACCAGCCGGGGCGCCGAGGCCCTCCAGTACGGCTCCGCGCAGGGCGACCCGGAACTCCGCGAGCGCATCTGCGACGTGATGGCGCTGGAGGGCATCACCGCCTCGCCCGAGGACGTCACCGTCACCGTCGGGTCCCAGCAGGCGCTCGACCTCCTGACGAAGATCTTTGTTGATCCGGGTGACGTGGTGCTCGCCGAGTCGCCGTCCTACGTGGGGGCGCTCGGCACGTTCGCCGCCTACCAGGCCGACGTCGTACACGTGCCGATGGACGCGTACGGGCTCATTCCCGAGGCGCTGCGCGAGACCCTCGTCCGGCTGCGCGCCGAACGTCGCCGGGTGAAGTTCCTGTACACGATCCCGACGTTCCAGAACCCGGCGGGTGTGACGCTGTCGGTGCGGCGCCGCGCCGAGGTCCTGGCCCTGGCCGAGGAGTTCGACCTCCTCATCATCGAGGACAACCCGTACGGGCTGCTGTCGTTCGACGCTCCCCCGCCCAGGCCGCTGCGCGCCGACGAGTCCGAGCGTGTCATCTACCTGGGTTCGTTCTCCAAGACGTTCTCCAGCGGCATGCGTGTCGGCTGGGCGCTGGCCCCGCACGCCGTCCGCGCGAAACTCGTGCTGGCCGCCGAGTCCGCGATCCTCTCGCACAGCAACCTGACCCAGCTCGCCGTCCGCGAGTTCCTCGCCACCCACCCGTGGCGCGACCAGGTGAAGTCGTTCGTCGAGCTCTACCGCGAACGCCGCGACACCATGCTGTCCGCCCTGGAGGAGTCCATGCCTCCCGGCACCACCTGGACCCGCCCCGGCGGCGGCTTCTTCGTCTGGCTCACCCTCCCCGAGGGCCTCGACTCCAAAACCATGGCCCCCCTCGCCCTAGCCAACCGAGTCGCCTACGTCCCCGGCACCGGCTTCTACTCCGACGGCACCGGCCACCGCCACCTCCGCATCTCCTTCTGCTACCCCGAACCCACCAGAATCCGCGAAGGCATCACCCGCCTAGCCACCGTCATCCACCAAGAACAAGACCTCCGCAACACCTTCCACTAACCCCACCCCTCCCCCCTCCAGAAGCCGCCCTCCCCCCAGGGGACCGGGCGGCTTCCCCTTTCCCCCACCCACTCCCTCATCCCCACCCCACACCCAGCAAGCCACACCCCCGTTTCACGTGAAACACACCTCCCCCGGCCGCTCCCACTCCCACTCCCACTCCCACTCCCGACAGCGAAGCCCAACACCACCCGCACCCCCTGCGACGCCCACCAGCGCCCGCTTCGCGTTTCACGTGAAACATCGCACTCCCCACGCCCCCGTTTCACGTGAAACACAACCCCCCTCGACCCCGCCAGTCCCGCACCACCCGGCGAGCACATCGGCGCCAGCTCACCCGCCCGCCCCCACAGTGCCCGCTTCCGGCACACCGCCGCAGTAGCCCTCCGGGCCACGACGCCACCACAGCAAGGCGCCCTGGAGCCAAACACCACAGCGTTTCACGTGAAACAACGGCGACTACCCTGCCCCCTCCTGAGAGACGCCGTGACCCGGCCAGCGCTCAGCATCACCCGTCGCCGACACCGGCGGACGCCCTACGGCGATCCCGCACGACACCGCCACCCGGGCCCAGCGCACGATGCCGCTCATCCACCGACCCAGCTGTGCCGCCCGCCTCGCCGAGGACAGCACGGCGTCACTCATCGCGCGCCACGCCGCCCTTCGGCCCAGCGCACGGGCGGCGTTCACGGCCGACGCCATGGGGCGTCGTCGGCCTTGCCAAGCACAGTGCCCACGCCACGTCAGGTCGGCACCGTCGTGTGCCGCCCAGCAGGCGGATCAGCGCCTAAGGCCCAGTCGCTCACGTACGCCCGTGGTGAGGCGGGGCACGCTGCCCTCACTGCGACATCCCGAGTCCGGTGCTCCACCGTCCTGTTTCACGTGAAACGGGGCTGGCCCCGTCGGCAGCGCTGCGCGGCGCAGCAGCGCGGTGCTGGCTGATGTTTCACGTGAAACGGTGTCGGCGGTCACCGTGGACAGCGCTGCGCGAGGTAGCAGAGCGGTGATGGCTGATGTTTCACGTGAAACGGCGGTAGGCGGCTGGGTGGTGTCGCTGTGTGGGGCGGGCGGTGTGCGCGGCACGGCTGTCTCACGTGGAGCGGTGTCAGCGCCCGTCGGTAGTGCTGCGCGAGGCGGTAGCGCGGTGCATGGCTGGTGTTTCACGTGAAACGGGGCTGGGTCGGGCGGTGTCGCTGGGCGGGGCGGTGGGTGTGGCGCGGCTGTTTCACGTGAAACGGGGTTGGGTGGGTGGGGGGTGTCGCGCTGGGCGGGGTGGTGGGTGTGGTGCGGTTGTTTCACGTGGAACGGGGGCTGATTGGGGGTGGGGGGTCGGGGGTGGGGTTGGGGGACGGTGGGGTGGGGATGGGGGTGGGGTGGGGGTCTCGGGTGGGGTGGGGAGCATTAGGGTCCTGGGTATGGAACGGGTGATCGTGTTGGCCGGTGGCATGTCCTATGAGCGGGAGGTGTCGCTGAGTTCGGGACGGCGGGTGGCGGACGCGCTCAAGGGCGCGGGATTCCAGGTGGAGATCCGGGAGGCGGACTCGGCGCTGCTTCCGCTGCTCGCGGAGGACCCGCCGGACCTTGTCTTTCCCGTCCTGCATGGAGCTGAGGGGGAGGACGGCTCGATCCGTGAGGTCCTCGAACTCCTCGACATCCCCTATGTGGGTTCCCGGCCGGACGCCTGCCGTCTCGCCTGGGACAAGCCGACGGCGAAGGCGATCGTGCGGGCCGCGGGCCTGGCGACGCCCGAGTCGGTGACGCTGCCGAAGGAGATCTTCCACGACCTGGGCGCGTCCGCCGTGCTGGCCGCGATCGTCGCGCGGCTCGGCCTGCCGCTCTTTGTGAAGCCGACGCGGGGCGGCTCCGCCCTCGGCGCCTCCGTCGTCCGCGAGGCCGCCGAGCTCCCGGCCGCCATGGTCGGCTGCTTCTCCTACGGCGACGTCGCCCTCATCGAACGCTTCATCACCGGCACCGAGGTCGCCGTCAGCGTCGTCGAGGTCGACGGCGTCCCCACCGCCCTCCCCGCCGTCGAGATCATCCCCCTGAACGAGCGCTACGACTACACGGCCCGCTACACCGCCGGCCAGACCGAGTTCGTCACCCCGGCCCGCCTCTCCCCCACCGCCGCCACCCGAGCCCGCGAAGCCGCCCTCACCGCCCACCAGGCCCTCGGCCTCCGCCACCTCTCCCGCACCGACCTCATCATCTCCCCCCACGACACCCCCCACCTCCTCGAAGTCAACGTAGCCCCCGGCATGACCGAAACCAGCCTCCTCCCCCTGGCCCTCCACGCCGCCCACCTCACCATCCCCCAACTCCTCCCCCCCACCCCCTAACCCACCCCCAAGCCCCACCGTTTCACGTGAAACACGCCGACGACCCGGCCGCGACCACCGCGCCGAGCCTTCCTCCGAGCAGCACCCGCCGACGTCGCCGCAGCGCCCGTTTCACGTGAAACAGTGCGTCTGCCGCGCGCCGCCAGCGTTCGTCGTTTCACGTGAAACAGGGGCCGGGGAAAGGGAAAGGGCCTCCCTGGTGGGAGGCCCTTTTGTGGGGGAGGGAGGGGGGAGGTTCAGGGGGTGGTGGGGGGGTCGGTGTCTGGGGCCATGGTGGAGAGGATTCGGCTTAGGTCCTCTAGGGTGGCGAACTCGACGACGATCTTGCCCTTGCGGGAGCCCAGGTCTACGCGGACCTTGGTTTCGTAGCGTTCGCTCAGGCGGTCGGCGATGGCCTCCAGGCCGGGCGCGGTGGGCTTGCGGGGGGAGGCGCGGGTGGGGGCCGGGGCCGGGGTGTCGGCGTCGCGGAGGGCGATGATCTCCTCCACGGCGCGGACGGAGAGGCCCTCGGCGACGATGCGGGTGGCCAGGGACTCCATGGACTCCTGGGAGGAGAGGCCCAGGAGGGCGCGGGCGTGACCGGCGCTCAGGACGCCCGCGGCCACGCGGCGCTGGACGGCGGGCGGCAGGTTCAGCAGACGCAGGGTGTTCGTGATGTGCGGGCGGGAGCGGCCGATACGGGCGGCGAGCTGCTCGTGCGTCGCGCCGAAGTCGTCCAGGAGCTGGCGGTAGGCGGCGGCCTCCTCCAGCGGGTTCAGCTGCTGGCGGTGCAGGTTCTCCAGGAGCGCGTCACGGAGCAGGTCGTCATCGGACGTCTCCCGGATGATCGCCGGGATCTTGGGCAGGTCGGCCCGCTGTGACGCGCGCCACCGCCGCTCCCCCATGATCAGCTCGTACCGGGCCGGCTCGAACGGCGTGTCCGGCGACAGCTCCCGGACCACGACCGGCTGCAGCAGCCCCACCAGCGAGATCGACGTGGCCAGCTCCTCCAGCGCCTCCTCGTCGAAGTGGGTGCGCGGCTGGCGCGGGTTCGGCGAGATCGACGCGACCGGCAGCTCCGCGAACCGGGCACCGGCCACCGGGACGAGCTCGGGCAGCACCGACGAACCGGGCACGGCGGACGCGGCGGCGGGCGGCGCCGACGAGGGCACCGGCGCGGGGGTGGTGACGACCGGGGCCGTCGGGATCAGCGCACCGAGGCCCTTGCCCAGGCCGCGCGGCTGACGTGAAGCGCTCATGACCATCCCCCGTAGACGTACTCGATGCTGATCACGACGCGACCTCGGCCCAGCGGTGCGCGATCTCGGACGCCGCCTCGCTGTAGGCGAGCGCCCCGGTCGAGCCCGGGTCGTAGGTCATGACGGACTGCCCATAGCTGGGCGCTTCGGACACCCGGACGCTCCGGGGAATGACCGTCTTGAGGACCGTCTCCCCGAAGTGCGAGCGCACCTCCTCGGCGACCTGGGAGGCCAGCCTCGTCCGCGCGTCGTACATCGTCAGCAGGATCGTGGAGACGTTCAGCGTCTGGTTCAGGTGGGAGGTGACGAGCTCGACGGTGCCGATGAGCTGGCTGAGCCCCTCCAGCGCGTAGTACTCGCACTGGATCGGGATGAGCAGCTCCTCGCCGCCGACGAGGGCGTTCACGGTGAGCAGCCCCAGCGACGGCGGGCAGTCGATGAGCACGTAGTCGAACTTGGACTTGTCGTAGGAGTCGAGCGAGCGGCGCAGCCGGGACTCACGCGCGACCTTGGACACCAGTTCGATCTCCGCGCCCGCCAGGTGCAGGGTCGCGGGCGCGCAGAACAGGTTCGGCAGCTCCGGCGACGCCACGACGATGTCGTCGAGCGGGAGGTCCTCGATGAGCACGTGGTACATCGACGGGACGTCCGCGTGGTGGTCGACGCCGAGCGCGGTGGACGCGTTGCCCTGCGGGTCCAGGTCGACGACGAGGACGCGGGCCCCGTGCATCGCGAGCGCCGCGGCCAGGTTGACGGACGTGGTGGTCTTGCCGACGCCGCCCTTCTGGTTCGCCACGGTGATCACCCGTGTCTTGGCGGGCCGGGGCCACTCGCGGTCGCCGCGCTTGGCCATCACCTCGCGGGCCACCGCGGCGGCGCGCGCGACGGGCGTGTCTCCGGGAGGGCTCGGCGCCGGCACGAATGTTTCACGTGAATCCATGGGTGCCTCGGTCTCCAAACGCGGCTCGACGGAAGCCGTCTCGGCCGTCCCCTGCATGCTGAACGCGTGACCTGATGACGGCTCCACCGCGGTCTCCTTCGTCGAAGAGGGCTCAGTCATGGGCGGGACCGGTGACCCTTCCGCTGCTTGCTCTTCCTGCCTCCGCGCTCGGGAGGCCGTTCGGCGACGAGCCGAACGAGCGTGGTCGGCGGATCGACCTTACCTTGACCGACCAGCAGGAGTTCAGCCGTCCGCACACCCATCTTGCCCAAAACCGCCTCAGCCTCTGCCAATTCCTGCCCCGCGCGCTCTCCCTTGAGGGCGAGCAGCTCGCCGCCGGGCCGCAGCAGGGGCAGCCCCCAGCGGGCGAGCCGGTCGAGCGGGGCGACGGCGCGGGCCGTCACGACGTCCACGGCGAACTCCCGGACGACCTCCTCGGCCCTCCCCCGCCGGACGGCCACGTTCTTCAGCCCGAGCTCGGCGACCGCCTCGTTGAGGAACGTCGTCCGGCGCAGCAGGGGTTCCAGCAGGGTGACGTCAAGGTCGGGCCGGACGATCGCGAGGACCAGGCCGGGCAGCCCCGCGCCGGAGCCGATGTCCACCACGGACGCGCCCGGCGGCACCGCCTCGCCGAGCACCGCGCAGTTGATCACGTGCCGTTCCCACAGTCGGCCGACCTCGCGCGGCCCGATCAGCCCGCGTTCGACACCGGCCGTGGCGAGCAGTTCGACGTAGCGTTCGGCGAGGGGAAGGGCGGCGCCGAACACCTCGTGCGCGACGGGCGGGACGGGCTCGGGCGGCTGGTCAGTCATCGTTCTTCCCCACAGTCCACGATGGTTCCACATGCGCGGCACCGCCGCGCCACCACAGCCCCGGCGCGAGATGCAAGAAGGACCCCGAACCGTGCGACGGTTCGAGGTCCTCACCGATGTGCCGCGCTCAGGAGGCGTAGGCCACCACGTAGCGTTCCGGCTCCTCGCCCTCGGACTCGCTGCGCAGGCCCGCGGCGGCGATCGCGTCGTGCACGATCTTGCGTTCGAACGGGGTCATCGGGGCCAGCGGCTTGGGCTTGCCCGTGCGCTTGACCTCCTCGGAGACCTCCTGGCCGAGCTTGGTCAGTTCGGCGCGGCGGCGTTCGCGGTAGCCGCCGACGTCGAGCATGAGGCGGGTGCGGTTGCCGGTCTGCCGGTGCACCGCGAGCCGGGTGAGCTCCTGCAGCGCCTCCAGCACCTCACCGCGTTTGCCGACGAGCTCGTCGAGGTCGCTGCCGACGACCGACACCAGGGCGCGCTCGCCCTCGACGTCGAGGTCGATGTCGCCGTCGTAGTCGGCGATGTCGAGCAGGCCCTCGATGTAGTCGGCCGCGATGTCGCCCTCCTGCTCCAGCGCCTCGATATCGGGCGCTGCCGCGGTCTCCGCCACCCGCTGCCTCCTCACCTGCTCGATGCGCGCACGTTCGGCGCCGTCCGACCCGTGCTTTCCAGCCCGTGCCGTTTCCACCCCGAAGCCTGCGCGTGCCTACAACCTCCCAGAGACGATACAGGTTGCCGCGCACCGCCTGCGACCGCCCCGCTGCCGCCGCACCCCAAGACCCACCTTGACGAACCGGGGCATCCAGCACCTAAGACAACAAAAGGCCGGGTGGTCGCCACCACCCGGCCTCCCTATGATCAGAGCCCTAACGCTTGGATCCCGAGCGTTTGCTGCGTGATTGCCGGACCGGCTGCTTACGCACCCCCGGCTCCTTGCGGATCTCGGCGGCGGCCGCCGCCTCCTCGGCCCTGCGCTTCTTCAGCAGGCCGCCGGGCGCGTCCTTCTTCTTCGCGGTGCCGGAGTCGCCGTCCTTGCCGCCGGTGCCGGAGCCCGAGCCCGAGCCGTTCTTGCCGTCGGCGTCGCCGAGCGGCATCGGGTACCTGCTGTAGATGTAGTGCGACTGGGCGAGGGTCCAGGTGTTGGACGTGACCCAGTAGATCAGCACACCGAGCGGGAAGCCGAGGCCGAAGAGGCCGAAGACCGGCGCGAGCCAGACCATCATCTTCTGCGCGGTGGCCATCGGGTTGTCCGGGTCCATCGCGGGCTGCCGCTTCATGGACGACCGCATGGTCAGGAATGTCGTCGTCGAGGAGACGATGACGAACAGCGCGCACACGACCAGCGCGGTGATCGACTTGGGGTCCGCCCCCCACGCGCCGATGAAGCTGTCGGAGATGTGCGCGCCAAAGATGTTGGCTTCCTTGGCGCTCTTGACGAGCTCGGGCGAGATGCCGTGGCTGCCCTGGCCCTCCTTGGCGTTCGCGATCTTGTTCAGCACCTGGAACAGCGAGATGAAGATCGGGAACTGCACCAGCAGCGGCAGACACCCGGAGATCGGGTTGGCCCCGTTCTCCTGGTAGAGCTTCATCATCTCCTGGTTGAGCCGCTGCTTGTCGTTCTTGTACTTCTTGCGCAGCGCCGTCATCTGCGGGTTCAGCGCCTGCATCTTGCGGGACGACTGGATCTGCTTGACGAACAACGGGAAGATGAGGATCCGCATCAACACGGTGAGCAGCACGATCGAGCCACCCCACGCCCACCCGCTGTGCGGGTCGACGATGTGGCTCAGGCCGGAGTGGATCTGGACGAGGATCCACGCCACGGCCCGGTACAGCGGATCAAGCGTCACCGGTCTGCTCCTAGCGAATCTGACGGCTCTGGGGGCGGGTCGGCGGTGGTGCCACGGCCCGCGCGGGGTGCAGGGACCGGATCGTACCCGCCGGGATGAAACGGATGGCAACGGCCGATCCGTCTGACGATCAGCCATGTCCCGTGCAGCGCCCCGTGCACCTGGAGCGCCTCAAGCCCGTACGCGCTACAGGACGGCGCGAACCGGCAGGTCGGGGGAAGCAGGGGACTGATCACCTTGCGGTAGCCGCGGACGAGCGCGATGAGCACCCACGCGACCGGACCCGGTCTCTCGCTCATTCACCGCCCCTTGGCCGACTGTCTCAGCAACCTGTCCAGGGCCTGGTCCAGATCCCTGGCCAGGTCCGTGGAGGGCGCGGACGCCGCCTTCGGGTTCGCCCGCACCACAAGCAGGCTACCCGGAGGCAGGAGGTAGAGGCGGTCGCGGACGAGGTGCCGG
Source organism: Actinocorallia sp. API 0066 (assembly GCF_020991275.1). Classification (GTDB taxonomy): domain Bacteria; phylum Actinomycetota; class Actinomycetes; order Streptosporangiales; family Streptosporangiaceae; genus Actinocorallia. The sequence goes on from NZ_JAJLQY010000011.1 coordinate 22,708, forward strand.
AGCCGCCGCTCCACCCGGTTGCGCACGACCGAGTTGCCCACCGCTTTGGAGACGATGAAGCCCACCCGGGAGTTCCCCTCCCCGTCCGCGACGGGGCCGGGGAGAAGGTGCGCAACGAGATGCGGCCGCCCGGCGCGGTTACCGCGCCGGACGGCCAGCGTGAACTCGTGGCGCCGCCGCATCCGGTGACCGGACGGCAGCACGGGGACTCGCGTCAGACCGCGACGCGGGCACGGCCCTTGCGCCGCCGCGCGGCGAGGATCGCCTGCCCGGCGCGGGTGCGCATGCGGAGCCGGAAGCCGTGCTTCTTGTGGCGACGACGGTTGTTCGGCTGGAAAGTACGCTTGCTCACAACTGGCTCCTGCTGCTCTGACGTGGACGTCGCAGTGACGTTCGGCGGGGTCGCATCGCGGGCACGTCTGGTCCCTCGCAGCGGGGGCCCGGCCTGGCGATCGGGCACGCGTCACCACCATCGATGCGACTCGACCTTAGAACGTTACTTTCTGCCGCCCCGCCCGGTCAAACGGAACGTCACGGAAGGGCCGCCACACCGCCGCTGACCTGGGCCGAGGCAAGTTATACACAGCATGTGGACAAACCTGTGGATGAATCGTGAGAGAGTAGGGGCGCCCGTTCCGAGAAGGTCCCCCTGAGCTCAGCGAAGAGCCCGCGTGCGGACGCCGGTCACGGGGAGCCAAGCGTAGGGATTCCGGGGGGAGGCGACGCCATGGACGGACAGGACCTCGAAGCCCTGTGGAACCGTTCCGTGGACGCGCTCCCCGAGGTCCCCGCCCACCAGCGGGCCTGGCTGGGCGTCACCCGGCCGATCGGGATCTTCGACGGGATGGCGCTGCTCGCCGTCCCGAACGACTTCGCCAAAAAAACGCTCGAACAGCGCGTCACCTCCCTCATCGAGACCACCCTGTCGCAGGAGCTCGGCCAGCCGATCCGGGTCGTGTTGACCGTCCAGCCCGACATCTCCCGGCAGCCCGCGCCGTCCGCGGCCCGCCCGCCCGGCTACGCCGCCGCGCCGCCGCAGCAGCCGCTCCCCGCGCCGCCCGCCCCGACGCCGCCGCAGCATCAGCCCCCCGCGTTCGCGCAGCCGCTACCCGCCGAGCCGCCCAGGTACGACGAGCCGAGGCCCGAGCCGGAGCGGTCCGCTCCCCCGGTCGAAGATCCACAAGGTTATCCACAGGCCGAGGGCCTCTTCAGCACGGCTTCCGTGAGTTATCCACAGGAGCCGCCCGCGCCGCCGGTGCCGCCATCCCATCTCTCCGGGCACACCTTCGGCGGGGCGCAGCCCGAGCCGTTCACCACGCCGAACTTCGCGCCGCCGCCCGTCGAGCCCGCCTCCGACTCCACGCCGACGCCCGCGCCCTGGCAGCAGGGCGGGTCGGCGACACCCGTCAAGGGGACGATCGAGGCGGCCCGGCTCAACCCGAAGTACACCTTCGAGACGTTCGTGACGGGCGCGAGCAACCGGTTCGCCCAGGCCGCCGCCGTGGCCGTCGCCGAGTCTCCGGCCAAGGCGTACAACCCGCTGTTCATCTACGGCGGCTCCGGGCTCGGCAAGACCCACCTGCTGCACGCCATCGGCCACTACGCGCGGAGCCTGTTCGAGGGCGCGCGGGTGCTGTACGTGTCGTCGGAGGAGTTCACCAACAACTTCATCAACGCGATCCGCGACGGCAAGGCCGAGGGCTTCCGCCGCCGCTACCGCGAGGTGGACATCCTGCTCGTCGACGACATCCAGTTCCTGGAGGGCAAGGAGCAGACGCAGGAGGAGTTCTTCCACACGTTCAACACCCTCCACAACGCCAACAAGCAGATCGTGATCTCCTCCGACCGGACGCCGCGCCAGCTCGTCACGCTGGAGGACCGCCTGCGCAACCGGTTCGAGTGGGGTCTGATCACCGACGTGCAGCCCCCCGAGCTGGAGACGCGGATCGCGATCCTGCGCAAGAAGGCCGTCCAGGAGGGTCTCGCGGCGCCGCCGGACGTGCTGGAGTTCATCGCCACCAAGATCTCGACCAACATCCGGGAGCTGGAGGGCGCGCTCATCCGGGTGACGGCCTTCGCCAGCCTGAACCGCCAGTCGGTCGATCTGCGGCTGGCCGAGATCGTGCTGAAGGACCTCATCCCGAACAGCGACAACCCCGAGATCACCATCTCGCTGATCATGGCGCAGACCGCGACGTACTTCGGGATCGAGATCGACGACCTGTGCGGCGCGTCCCGCTCCCGGGTGCTGGTGACGGCCCGGCAGATCGCGATGTACCTGTGCCGTGAGCTCACCGACATGAGCCTGCCGAAGATCGGCCTGCAGTTCGGCGGCCGCGACCACACGACGGTGATGCACGCCGACCGCAAGATCCGCTCGCTGATGGCCGAGCGCCGCTCGATCTACAACCAGGTGGACGAGCTCACCTCCCGCATCAAGCAGCACAACCGCGGCTCCCACTAACCCGCACCGCAAGCACGCCTCCCTGGCCCGAGCGAACACGCCCCGCGGGGCGCTCTCGACGAAGCCCGCCCGGCCAGGGCACGCTCCGGGCCCCAGGCAAGCACGCCCCGGCGACGCGGGCCCCACCGTTGAGTGAACACCGGGCCACCGACAGAACACACACCGCTCCCCGTGGCCGGGCGTCCGCGCGCGTCCCGACGGCCGGGGCGCCGGGTCGCGTCGGGGCGGAGTGATCAAGAACGGTTTCAGGCCCGCCGCGACTCTGTGCATGAGCAACGATCTGTGGATGAACCTGTGGACGACGCTGTGGATGAGGTGTGGATAACCTGTCATACCTGTGGACGGCCTGTGGACAACCCGTATGAGCATTCACGAAGCCTGTGGACGGAGCCGTGGATAACCTGTGGAAAAGACGACGGCCCCTGTGAATTACCGATGTTCCAGCCCGGTTATCCACAGCCGCCGACCGCACAATGTCATACGCGTATGTCACGATTTGCCGTGACTCGCATTAAGCCCTGTGGACGAACCTGTGGAGAACCTGTGGAGAAGTGGGGGTGTGCCTGTGGACGGAGTGTGGACAACTTTTCGTCGTCCACAGGGGGCCGAGTTGTCCACAGGCTGCGTCCACAGCCGACTGTGGACAAAAAAGCGGCGCTGAGCTGGGGCGGGATGGGTTATCCCCAGTATCCACAGGCCCTACTACTACTGCGACACTTTGTCTCTCCACACAGAACCTGGAAAAGCAAGAGTCTGGTGCCTTGGGGATCTTGTGCCCCGAGCGCTCCGCGTCAAACCCTCAACGATCAAGGAGGCGGGTCCCCGTGAGGTTCCGCATCGACCGTGACGCCCTCGCCGAAGCCGTCGCCTGGACGGCCCGGACGCTCCCGGCCCGGCCCCCCGTGCCGGTGCTCGCCGGGATGCGCCTGGAGGCCACCGAGGAGAGCCTGACGCTCTCCGCGTTCGACTACGAGACCTCCGCCGAGGTCTCGGTCTCCATCGGCGGCCAGGAGCCCGGCACGGCCCTCGTGAGCGGCAAGCTGCTCGCCGACATCTGCCGCGCGCTCCCTCCCCACCCTGTGGACGTCACCACCGACGGCGCGAAGGTGATGCTGCACTGCGGGTCGGCGAAATTCACCCTCCAGACGATGCCGGTGGAGGACTACCCCTCGCTGCCGCAGCTCCCGCCCGTCGCGGGCGTGGTCGGCAGCGACGAGTTCGCCGCCGCCGTCGCCCAGGTCGCGGTCGCCGCGGGCCGTGACGACACGATCCCGATGCTCACCGGCGTGCGGGTCGAGATCGACGGCGACACCGTGACGCTGGCGTCCACCGACCGCTACCGGCTGGCCGTCCGCGAGTTCAAGTGGACCCCGGACACCCCCGACCGCACCGGCCTCGCGCTCATCCCGGCGAAGACGCTGGCGGACACCGCCAAGTCGCTGACCTCGGGCGCGGAGGTCAAGATCTCCCTCGGGACGGGCGCCGACGGCCAGGGCGAGGGCATGATCGGCTTCGAGGGCGGTGGCCGCAAGACCACGTCCCGCCTGCTCGACGGCGACTTCGTGAAGTACCGCTCGCTGTTCCCCGCCGAATATGCCGGATATGCGGAGGTTCAGACCTCCCAGTTCGTCGACGCGCTCAAGCGCGTGTCCCTGGTGGCCGAGCGGAACACCCCTGTGCGGCTCCAGTTCAGCCAGGGAGAGGTCGTCCTGGAGGCCGGGACCGGGGATGAGGCCCAGGCCGTCGAGGCCCTGGAGGCCGTTCTGGAGGGCGAGGACATCAACATCGCGTTCAACCACCAGTACGTCCTGGACGGCCTGTCGCACATCGGGTCGGACACGGCCCGCCTGTCGTTCACCACGCCGACCAAGCCGGCCGTCCTCACAGGCAAGCCGACGGGCGACGAGATCCCCACTTATCGCTACCTGATCATGCCGGTCCGGCTGTCCGGCTGACGCCTGTGGAAAACCCACTTGTCCACAGGCAGCTCGAACCTGTGGAGAAACCTGTGGACAAGTGGGTGTTCGGTTTCTCCGGGTAAGGACCGGGTTGTGGGGGAAGCTGAGCACTAGCCTTGGCGACTGTTTCCACACGTTCCCTCACGAGGGGGACGGCTTTCAGGTTCTCCACGGTGAGGGCTCTGTCCTAAGGAGTGGCATGGAACTCGGACTCATCGGTCTGGGCAAGATGGGCGGCAACATGGCCGAGCGGTTGCGCCGCGGCGGCCACACCGTCGTCGGCTACGACCGCGACCCCGCGCTGAGCGACGTCGGCTCGCTGGCGGAACTCGTCGGACGGCTCCCGGCGCCGCGCGTGGTCTGGGTGATGGTCCCGGCCGGCGGCCCGACCCAGACGACGATCGAGCTGCTCGCCGACCTGCTCTCCCCCGGCGACCTCGTGGTGGACGGTGGCAACTCCCACTACGTCGACGACCAGCGGCACGCGGCCGAGCTGAAGGAGAAGGGCATCGGCTTTGTCGACTGCGGCGTCTCCGGCGGCGTCTGGGGGCTGGAGAACGGCTACGCGCTCATGGTCGGGGGCACCGACGAGGACGTGGCCAAGGCGCAGCCGGTCTTCGACACGTTGAAGCCCGAGGGCGACTACGGGTTCGTGCACAGCGGCGGCGTCGGAGCGGGCCACTTCGTCAAGATGGTCCACAACGGCATCGAGTACGGCATGATGCAGTCCTTCGCCGAGGGCTACGAGCTGATCAAGGCGTCCGGGATCGTCACCGACGTGCCCGCGACGTTCAAGAGCTGGCAGGAGGGGACCGTCATCCGGTCCTGGCTGCTCGACCTGTTGAACCGGGCGCTGGAGGAGGACCCGAACCTGGAGCACATCAGGGGCTACGCCGCCGACTCCGGCGAGGGCCGCTGGACCATCCAGGCGGCGGTGGACCACGCCGTCCCGCTCCCGGCGATCACCGCGTCGCTGTACGCGCGGTTCGCGTCCCGGCAGGACGACTCCCCCGCGATGAAGGTCGTCGCCGCGTTGCGCAACCAGTTCGGCGGGCACGCGATCGTCAAGGACTAGGTTCTCCACAGCCCTGTGGACGGGGCCGCCCTCCCGGCCCCGACAGCGCGCGCGCTTCATCCACAGCCCTGTGGACAGACCGGCCTTGTCGTCCCCAGGGTGAGCATGTCCAGGTCGCCCTAGACTCTTGGCTGTGCACGTCGCCCATCTGACCCTCGCGGACTTCAGGTCCTACGCCGTCGCGGAGGTACCTCTCGACGCGGGCGTCAGCGCGTTCGTCGGCCCGAACGGGCAGGGCAAGACGAACCTCGTGGAGGCCGTCGGGTACGTCGCCACGCACGGCAGCCACCGCGTCGCCACCGACGCGCCGCTCATCCGGCAGGGAGCGGCCCGCGCCATCGTGCGCGCGCGGGTGGTCCGGGACGTGCGCGAGGCGTTCATCGAGCTGGAGATCAACCCGGGCCGCGCCAACCGGGCCCGGCTGAACCGCGCGCCCGTCCCCAGGCCGCGCGAGATCCTGGGGATGCTGCGCACCGTCCTGTTCGCGCCCGAGGACCTCTCCCTGGTGAAGGGCGACCCGGCCGAGCGCCGCCGCTTCCTCGACGACCTGCTCGTCGCGCGCGCCCCGCGCTTCGCGGGTGTCCGCGCCGACTACGACAGGGTCCTGAAGCAACGCAACGCCCTCCTGAAGACGGCGGCCCAGCAGCGCCGCGGCCTCACCCCCGACCTCGCGGCGACGCTGGAGGTCTGGGACACCCATCTGGCGCAGGCCGGGGCGGAGTTGCTCGCGGGCCGGCTCGACCTCGTCGCCGGGCTCACCCCGCTCGTCGCCAAGGCGTACGGGGAGCTCGCGCCGGGTGGCGGGGTGGCGGGCCTGGAGTACCGCTTCTCCCGCGACACGCCCGCGGAGCTGGCCGAGGCCGGCGCGCCGGAGTTCTCCACAGGCCGTGGAGAACTCGTGACGTATCTGCTGGCGGGCCTGGAAGAGGTGCGGCGCCAGGAGCTGTACCGGGGGACAACGCTGGTCGGGCCGCACAGGGACGAGCTGCTGCTCAAGCTCGGCGACTTCCCCGCGCGCGGGTACGCCAGCCACGGCGAGTCGTGGTCGTTCGCGCTCGCCCTGCGCCTGGCCGCCTACGAGCTGCTCCGCGCCGACGGGGACGACCCCGTCCTCATCCTCGACGACGTCTTCGCCGAACTGGACTCCGGACGCCGTCGAAGGCTCGCCGAGATGGTCGCGCCCGCAGAGCAGGTCCTCATCACCGCGGCCGTACAAGAGGACGTGCCTGTGGAGCTGACAGGCGCCACCTACTCCGTCGCGTCAGGGGAGGTCACCCGTGTCCGGTGAGGAGCCGAAGCCGAAGACCGGCATCGAACTCGCCCGCGAGGCCCTCGCCCAGGCCCGCGCGGACGCCGCCAAGCGGCAGTCGGTGCCGGGCCAGCGCCGCCGTAAGACGGGCGGGGCCAAGCCCGTCCGGGATCCGAGCCGTGGAGGCGGCCCGCAGCCTTTCGGCGCGGGGATCAAGAAGCTGCTTTCGGAGCGTGGCTGGGAGGAGAAGGCGGCCGTCGGAGGGGTCTTCGGCAACTGGCCGCGCGTCGTCGGCCCCCGGCTGGCCGAGCACACCCGCCCCGAGGCGTTCGAGAACGGCGAGCTGACGGTCGCGTGCGACTCGCCCGCGTGGGCCCAGCAGGTCCGGCTGCTTGCGGCGCAGTTGGTGCGGCGGCTCAACGAGGAACTGGGCGACGGGACCGTCACCCGGGTCCGTGTGGTCGGTCCACAGACGCAGCGCCCCGCCGGCCAGTGGCGTGTCCGATAAGTCCGCTGGACGGCGACGGCGCGTTTGTCAAGCGGCTCATACGCGCCAGTACGGCCGGGGGTGCGTAGGGGGATGTCAGTTCGGGCCCGTTCGTGCCCCAGACTCGACCTCAGCCACCGTCAAGGCCACTTTTGCGGCCCTGACCCTGTAGACTTACTGCGGGTTCAGGACACTGCACCGTGAGCATGGCGCTCCGTATCGGACAGGACGGCAGCGCCATCTGTGATTCATCCAAAACCGCGTGTTACGGGGCATGCGCAAGCGGTGGGTGTCCCCGGCAGGAGGCTTCCCTTTGTCGTACGACGCTAGTTCCATCACGGTCCTCGAAGGTCTGGAAGCGGTACGCAAGAGGCCCGGCATGTACATCGGGTCCACCGGTGAACGGGGCCTGCACCACCTTGTCTCCGAGATCGTGGACAACGCGGTGGACGAGGCGCTCGCGGGGCACAACGACACCATCGTCGTCACCCTGCGCGCTGACGGGGGCGTCAGCGTTCGGGACCGGGGCCGTGGCATCCCGGTCGGGCTGCACCCGGTCGAGCAGGTCCCCGCGGTGCAGCTGGTGCTGACCACGCTGCACGCGGGCGGCAAGTTCGACAGCCAGTCCTACGCGGTGTCCGGCGGTCTGCACGGCGTCGGCGCGGCCGTGGTGAACGCGCTCTCGACCCGCCTTGAGGTGGACGTCCAGCGCGAGGGCTACCACTGGCGCCAGCAGTACGAGCTGGGCGCGCCGCTGGCACCCCTCAGCAAGGACGAGGAGACAGAGGAGACGGGCACGACCGTCACCTTCTGGGCCGACGAGTCGATCTTCGAGACCACCGAGTACAGCTTCGAGACCCTCAGCCGCCGTTTCCAGGAGATGGCGTTCCTGAACAAGGGCCTGTCGATCACCCTGATCGACGAGCGCGAGGGCCACGAGACGGACGCCGGCGACCCCTTCCATGTGACGTATCACTACGAGGGCGGCATCTCCGACTTCGTCCGGCACATCAACGCCAAGAAGGACGCCGTCCACAACACCATCATCGACTTCGAGGCCGAGGGCGAAGGCATCGCCGTCGAGGTCGCGATGCAGTGGAACGGCGCCTACACCGAGTCGATCTACAGCTTCGCCAACACGATCAACACGGCCGAGGGCGGCACCCACGAGGAGGGCTTCCGGGCCGCGCTGACGAGCATCGTCAACCGCTACGCGCGCGACCAGAAGCTGCTCAAGGACAAGGACGACAACCTCACCGGCGAGGACGTCCGCGAGGGCCTCACCGCGATCATCTCGATCAAGCTGGCGGACCCGCAGTTCGAGGGGCAGACCAAGACCAAGCTCGGCAACACCGAAGCCAAGTCGTTCGTCCAGAAGACCTGCAACGACTTCCTGAAGGACTGGTTCGACGCCAACCCCGGCGAGGCCAAGGAGATCATCAACAAGGCGTCGCAGGCAGCGCGCGCCCGGATCGCCGCAAGGCAGGCCCGCGACCTCACCCGGCGCAAGAGCCTCCTGGAGACGACGTCCCTGCCGGGCAAGCTGAGCGACTGCCAGTCGGCCGACCCGGCGGAGTCCGAGATCTACATCGTCGAGGGCGACTCGGCGGGCGGCTCCGCCAAGGGCGGCCGCGACCCGCGCTTCCAGGCGATCCTCCCGATCCGGGGCAAGATCCTCAACGTGGAGAAGGCGCGGATCGACAAGGTCCTGAAGAACGCCGAGGTCCAGGCCATGATCACGGCGCTGGGCTCCGGCATCCACGACGAGTTCGACATCACCAAGCTCCGGTATCACAAGATCATCATCATGGCCGACGCCGACGTCGACGGCCAGCACATCAGGACCCTCCTGCTCACCCTGCTGTTCCGCTTCATGAAGCCCCTCGTGGAGGCCGGGCACGTCTACCTGGCGCAGCCCCCGCTGTACAAGCTCAAGTGGAACAGGACCGGCACGGAGTACGACTACGTCTACTCCGACCGCGAGCGGGACCAGGCCATCGAGCAGGGCATCGCCGCCGGGCGCCGGGACCCGCGCTCGCACGACGGCGTCCAGCGCTTCAAGGGCCTCGGCGAGATGAACGCCGACGAGCTGTGGTCCACCACCATGGACCCCGCCCGGCGCCTCCTCCTCCAGGTCACCCTGGACGACGCCGCCCAGGCCGACGACCTGTTCTCGGTCCTCATGGGCGAGGACGTCGAGGCGCGCAGGTCGTTCATCCAGCGGAACGCCAAGGACGTCCGCTTCCTGGACATCTGAGCCCTGCCCGCCCTTCCTTATCTTCACGACGCAGTAGAAGAGGTTCTTCAGTGACCGAGGTGACCAGCGAGGGCCACGACAGGATCGCGCCTGTCGACATCCAGGACGAGATGGCCCGCAGCTATCTCGACTACGCGATGTCGGTCATCGTCGGCCGGGCGCTGCCCGATGTCCGCGACGGCCTCAAGCCGGTGCACCGGCGCGTCCTGTACGCCATGTACGACGGCGGCTACCGCCCCGACCGCGGCTACTTCAAGTGCGCCCGCGTCGTCGGCGACGTCATGGGCTCCTACCACCCGCACGGCGACGCCTCCATCTACGACGCGCTCGTGCGGCTCGCGCAGACCTGGTCGATGCGCTACCCGATGGTCGACGGGCAGGGCAACTTCGGCTCCCCCGGCAACGACCCGGCCGCCGCCATGCGGTACACCGAGTGCCGGATGGCCTCCCTGGCGATGGAGCTGCTGCGCGACATCGACAAGGAGACCGTCGACTTCTCTCCGAACTACGACGGCAAGCAGCAGGAGCCGGACGTGCTGCCGTCCCGGTTCCCGAACCTGCTCGTCAACGGGTCGGCGGGCATCGCGGTCGGCATGGCGACGAACATCCCGCCGCACAACCTGCGCGAGGTGTCCGACGGCGTCAAGTGGTACCTGGAGAACTACGGCGCCTCCGACGAGGAACTCCTTGAGGCGCTGATCGAGCGGATCAAGGGCCCGGACTTCCCCACCGGCGCGCTGATCGTCGGCCGTCGCGGCATCGAGGACGCCTACCGGACTGGGCGCGGCTCCATCACGATGCGGGCCGAGGTCGAGGTCGAGGAGATCCAGGGCCGGACGTGCCTCGTCGTCACGTCACTGCCGTACCAGGTCAACCCGGACAACCTGGCGCTGAAGATCGCCGAGCTCGTCCGCGAGGGCAAGCTGACCGGCATCGCCGACGTCAAGGACGAGACGTCCGGCCGCACCGGCCAGCGCCTCGTCATCGTGCTGAAGCGCGACGCCGTCGCCAAGGTCGTCCTCAACAACCTGTACAAGCACACGCAGCTCCAGGAGACCTTCGGCGCGAACATGCTCGCCCTGGTCGACGGGGTGCCGCGCACGCTCCGCCTCGACCAGTTCGTGCGCTCCTGGGTGGCGCACCAGATCGAGGTCATCGTCCGGCGCACCCGCTTCCTGCTGCGCAAGGCCGAGGAGCGCGCCCACATCCTGCGCGGCCTGCTCAAGGCGCTCGACCGGATCGACGAGGTCATCGCGCTCATCCGGGGGTCCGCGTCCGCGTCCGCCGCCGAGCAGGGCCTGATGGCGCTGCTGGAGATCGACCAGCTCCAGGCCCGCGCCATCCTGGACATGCAGCTACGCAAGCTCGCCGCCCTGGAGCGGCAGGCCATCATCGACGAGTACGAGTCGCTGATGGCGGAGATCGCCGATCACAACGACATCCTCGCCTCGCCCGAGCGGCAGCGCTCGATCGTCGCCGACGAGCTCGCCGCCATCGTCGAGAAGTTCGGCGACGAGCGGCGCACCGCCCTCATCCCGTTCGACGGCGACGTGTCCATCGAGGACCTCATCGCCGAGGAGGACGTCGTCGTCACCATCACCCGCGCGGGCTACGCCAAGCGGACGAAGACCGACCACTACCGGGCGCAGCGGCGCGGCGGCAAGGGCGTGCGCGGCGCCCAGCTCAAGCAGGACGACATCGTCGAGCACTTCTTCGTGACGTCCACCCACAACTGGATCCTGTTCTTCACCAACAAGGGGCGCGTCTACCGGGCGAAGGCTTACGAGCTGCCCGACAGCGGCCGTGACGCGCGCGGCCAGCACGTCGCCAACCTCCTGGCCTTCCAGCCCGACGAGTCCATCGCCCAGGTGATGGACCTGCGCGACTACGAGGTGGCCCCCTACCTCGTCATCGCCACCAAGGGCGGCATGGTGAAGAAGACCGCGCTGTCGGCCTACGACTCTCCGCGCGCGGCCGGGCTCATCGCCATCGACCTCAAGGACGACGACGAGGTCATCGCGGCCCGTCTCGCCTCCCCCGAGGACGACCTCCTCATGGTCTCCACCGCCGCGCAGGCCATCCGCTTCAAGGCCGACGACGACCAGTTGCGGCCGATGGGCCGCGACACCCGGGGCGTCATCGGGATGCGCTTCGAGGAGGAGACGGAGGTGCTCGACCTCCACGTCATCCGGGAGGGCGGCGACGAAGAGGTGCTCGTCGCCACCGAGGGCGGCTACGCCAAGCGGACCCCGTCCGACCAGTACCCCGTCCAGGGGCGCGGAGGCAAGGGTGTGCTGACCGCTAAGATCGTGCAAACTCGCGGCAGGCTGGTCGGGGCCCTCATGGTCCGGCCGGAAGACGAGGTATTTGCTATGACCTCCAGTGGTGGTGTGATCCGCACCAGCGCGGGGGAGATCAAGCAGTCCGGCCGCCAGACGATGGGGGTCCGGCTGGTCAACCTCGCCGAGGGCGATGTCGTGGTCGCCATCGCGAGGAACGTAGAGTCGATCGTGGACTCCACGGAAGCCGAGCCGGGGGACGAGGGAAATGAGAGCCCGTGAGCACGACCTCTAAGAACGAGAACAAGGCCGCGGGGCCGCCCGATGGCGGCTCGGCGGGGGCGTCACCGGCGGACCCCGTGAAGTCCTCCGCCAACGACACGCAGGTGGACCTCGTCAAGGACGACGCCAGGGCCACGGTCGCCGAAGCGGCGGCCGGCAGGCCCGACAAGGCGACGGCCAACGGCGAGGTGGACGCCGGCGAGACCGTCGTGGACCCGCCGTGGGCGGCCGCGGCCGAGCCGTCGAACTCGGTGTTCGCCGACCGGCCCGCCGCGCCCTCGTTCAGCCCGGCCGCGCCGCCCGCCCCGCCCGCCGCGCCGCCCTCGGTTCCGGCCGGACAGCCCGCGACGGACCGTCCGGTGGCGTCGGCCGCCGCCTCGGCCGCGCAGGCCCTCAGCGCCCGGCTGCGGAGCGCCGCGCAGTCGTCGCACGGCGGTGGTGGCGGGGAGGGCGGCGAGGGCGGCAAGAACCCGCGCCGGGCCCACCTGCAGGTCTCGCGGTTCGAGCCGTGGTCGGTGATGAAGTTCAGCTTCGTCATGTCGCTCGTGTGCTTCGTTGTTCTTTTTGTCGCGGTCACCGTGCTGTACATGATCCTCGCGGGGCTCGGCGTGTTCGACTCGATCACCGAGGCGATCAACGAGACGACGCGCAGCCCCGGCACCGGCGGCACGGACGCCGGCAGTTGGTTCTCGGCGGGCCGCATCCTGGGCTACACGGCGCTCATCGGCGCGCTGAACGTGCTGCTCATCACGGCCCTCGCCACGGTCGGCTCGGTCATCTACAACCTCGCCGCGGACTTCGTCGGCGGGGTCGAGGTCACCCTCAAGGAGGCCGAGTAACCCAGTTCGCGTTGCCCGCCACGATGGGGTAATCTCACTTCTCGTCGCCGAGAGAACCCCTCAAGGCAACGCCACGGGCGTATAGCTCAGTCGGTTAGAGCGCGTCCCTGATAAGGACGAGGCCCCAGGTTCAAGTCCTGGTACGCCCACCCGGTTCATTCGCAGGTCAGAGGCTGTGTCCCCGTCACGGGAACACGGCCTCTTCCGCTTTCCGCAGGGGAACCATCGCCCATTCATGCCGTTTCCATGGCTTGGCGCGGCGCCGGAAGCGGAGAGTATGAAGTGGTGAGAGGGGTCCGGATCAGGTTCGGGGTGGCGGCATGTCCACGGGGCCAGACGAGGCAGCGGAGCAGCGGATCGGGGCCGTCGCGCTCCGGCTCTTCGCCGAACTCGGTTACGACAGCACCGATCTTCGGATGATCGCCGAGGCGACGGGGATCAGCGAGTCGGTCGTCCAGTCGGTGACCGGGGGAAAGCGGGCGCTGTACCTGCGCATATTCCGGGCGGAGATCGACCGTGCCCTCGCGGAACTCGAATCGTTCGCCGCTGGGTTCACCCCCGATGTCCGAGGAATGACGGCCCTCTACGACAGGTATTTCGAAAGCTCGTTGGAGAACCCCGGGGCCGCCTCCATCTGGATGCAGCGTTCGATGTCGGACGCGGCGGACGTCGGGGAGGTGGAGCAGATCATGGCTCCGTTCCTGGCGCGGACCAACGACCTGACGGCTCCCGCGTTCAGGCCGGGAGTGGACGTGGAACTCACCAACTGGATGATCGCCTGGTTCATCGACTGTTTTGTCGTGGGCGGCGTCGTCGGCCCGGACGGCGAGGTCATGTCGGCCCGGTCGCCGGCCTCGGTGCGGCGCGCCCGCAGGCATGTGCACCAGTACCTGGAGCTGACGACGTGGGCCGCGCCGGAACCGTCAGCGGAGGGGCGCTAGCGCGGGGTGGGTGCGGAGGGACTCAGGGCCGTGGACCCGGGCCGTGGTGTAGGCGACGAGGAGGGGGACCTCGGGGCCGAAGAGGACCATGGGGCTGGTGTCGGAGAACTCGAAGACGAGGGACGCGCCTGCGGGCTCGGGGTAGAAGGCCGTCGCGGCGCTGTAGTAGAAGCTGAGCCACTTGCCGAAGACCTGGCAGATGAGGCGGCGGTCGGTGGCGATGACGCGGGTGAACTGCTGGTCGCGCCAGCGCTCCATCGCCTCGAACTCGGCCTGCCTGCGGCGCGCCGAGTTGCCGAACTCCGTCAGCGCGACGCCCGCCGCGACGAACCCCGGATGGCCGACGAACAGGCCCACCACATGCTGATAAGTCGTGTTCTGGCTGTAGTAGCGGGCGTAGTTGGCCTTGAGGTCGAGATGGGCGACCTCACCGGGCTCCAGGACGAGGCCCCAGACCGTCAGCGGGACGGGTTGGCCGCCCGCGAGCAGGGTCGCCGTCAGCTTCCGTCCCTCGGAGAGGCCGTGCTGGTGCGCCACGGTCAACTGCCCCTCGTTGTGCCGCTGCTCCTGCTTGCCCTCGCGGTAGCCGAGGTACGCCAGCACCGGCAGAGCGAGCACGCTCAGGGCCCACACCCAGCCCACGACCAGGGACAGCACCTTGACGGCGGCGGGCGCGTCGTCGGGCTCCGCGAGCCGCCCGAGGACCAGCATCAGCGCGAATCCGGCGACGCACACCACCGCGCACCGCCCCAGCCACTGCCGCCACCGCCCCATCACAACCACCTCGCCCAGTACGTACCGGTTCCGTGTGCCTCGATCCTGCCATGATCGTCCGATCATGGGCGCCGTGCGCGTTTGTTGGCTAGAGGTAGTGGAAGGTCGGTTCGGGGTGCATGAGGAAGGAATGGTGGGAGATGTTCCAGGCGTAGGCGCCCGCCATGGCGAAGACGACGCGGTCCCCTACGGCGATGTGGTCTACCGGGACGTGCCTTGCGAAGACGTCCTTGGGAGTGCACAGCTGGCCGACAAGGGTGACGGGCTCCGCTGTGACGGAAGGCTCGTGCGGGCGGGGGCCCGGGACGACGTGGAAAGGCTGGTCGTGGTTCTTGGTGACGGGCGTGCGGAAGTGGTGGGTGCCGCCGCGCAGGACGGCGTAGGCCCTGCCGTGCGCGCGCTTGACGTCCAGGACGTCGGTGACGTACCAGCCGTGGTGGACGGTCATCGCGCGGCCCGGCTCGATCCGGAGCGTCTCGTCGGGGAGGGCGAGGGCCGAGACGGCGGCGCCGTAGGACGTCCAGTCGAAGCGGTCTTCCGGGTCGGCGTAGTTGACGGACATGCCTCCGCCGAGGTTGATCTCCGGACGTGGCACGCGCGCGGCGGCAAGCCAGGGGCGGGCCCAGTCCAGGATCTCCTTCTGCTGGGCGGTGATCGTGTGCGCGTCCAGGCCGGACGCCAGATGGGCGTGTACTCCGCGCAGGCGTAGGCGGGGTGCGTCCGCGAGGATCGGTAGGCAGGTGGTGATGAGGTCGGGGTCCATACCGAACGGGCCGCTCATGGCCAGGGCCGCGCCCTGCCGCTCGCCCGCCAGGTTGACGCGGAGGAGGACGTCGGCCGTCCGCTCTTCCGCCTCGGTGATGGCGGCGAGGCGGCGCAGCTCGTGCGGGCTTTCCACGTGCAGCCGCTCGACGCCGAGCGCCAGCGCGAGCCGCAGCTCCGCGTCGGTCTTGCCGGGGCCGCCGAACGCGATCCGCGCCTCGGGCAGGGCGTCGCGCACGTGCCGCAGCTCGCCCCCGCTGGCCACCTCAACACCGGCGACGCGCTCCCCCACCGCCCTGACGACGGCGCTGTCCGGATTCGCCTTCGCCGCGTAGAACACCTCGACGGCGCCCCCCAACACCCCGACCACGCGCGCCGCATACTTCCCCATGCCCGACACGTCGTACACATACGCCGGAAGCTCCCTTTCCGCCAGCTCCCCCACCACCGCGTCCACCCGCATGCCCGCCCCTCCCTGCCGACTCCCCCGATCATCCCCCACGGCGCCGGAGGGCGGTGATTCCCTCATCGAAGGGAAACGGGCCGGGGGTGGGGGCGATAGGAGGAGAGAGAAGAGGAAGGGGCCGGAATGTGGCTGCTTGAGGGGTCCGGGGTGTTGGTGGAGGACGGGGCCGAGGGGGAGCCGCTGCCGGTGGAGGTGTGGGTGGCGGAGGACGGGCGGTTCGGGGTGCACGCGGCGGGGGCCGACGGCACCGGGCTGGTGTGGACGGCGGCGGGCGACGAGTGCGCGACGGTCGAGCACGGGCTGGACGGCGGGGTGACGCTGCGGCTCGACGCCTGGCACGTCCCGGTCCAGCCCCCGCACTGGTGGCGGTGGCTGGACGTCCTGGGCGAGCGGGTGCACGTCGCGGTGCGGGGGGTCGAGGGCCGCGCCGAGCTGCGGGTCCACGGGGGCCTTGTGGAGGGCACGCTCCGGCTGCGCGGCACCGATGCGGAAGGCAACCCGGGGACCTACACGGCGCTCGTCCTGCCCGAGGCGTTCTCGGGCGCGGGGCCGTACGTCTCCGCCGCCACCGTTGACGACATGCCGATCTCGGCCGAGGAGAAGTACCGCCTGGACCTGCGCTGGCGCGGCGAGCGCCTGGCTCTCGCCCGCCGCTGGGACGAGGCGCTCACCCTGCTGGACGAGGCCGCGTCCCTGTACTGGCGCGCCGCCGAGGACGCCGAGGACCCGAGCTCCGCCCTCGTCTCACTGGCCACGATCGTCGGTGTCCAGGCGGCCTGCGCCCTGGCCCACCCGCCCGGCGTCGCCAACCCCACCCTCGTCCGCTACCTGCGGAACGCCGCCGAGATCCACCGCCGCCTCACCTCCCCCACCACCCTGGCCACCCCCTGGACCCGAACCCGAACCGAAGCCCTCAACCTCCTCTCCTTCGACCTCACCCTCCTCTCCACCCTCGCCGAATCCGCCCCACCCCTCCGCCCCCTCCTCACCCCCGCCCTCGACACCCTCAAATCCGCCACCACCCTCCTCACCCAACCCAACTCCCCCCACCCCCCAACCCCCCAAACCCCCCCACCACCTGGAAACCAGCACGACTCTCCCTGGCTGGTCGGCTCTTCGCGCCTTCCCTTTGGTGGGGACCGGGAGGGGGTGGCAGTGTTCGGGTGGGTTGAAGGGGTTTTGCGGGGGGTGGTGGTTGAGGTGTTGAAGGTGGATGAGGGGGTGGTGCCGGAGTGGGTGTGTGAGGGGAGACTGGGGCTGTTGGTGTTGGACGAGGGGGTTGAGGGGCGGGAGCGGGAGTGGGTGGCGGGGCTCGCGGGGGTGGGGGAGGACGTGGCGGGGTTGGCGCGGGCCGTCGCCGAGGTGGCGGTGACGCTGGTGGGGGCGGCGGAGCGGATGCGGGTGCTGCGGGAGCGGATGGCACGGCTCGACCTCGACGGGTACACGCGGCGGCGGCGGGAGGCTTCGGCCGAGGCGCTGCTGGCGTTCACCCGGCACATGGAGTGGTGGCGGGCGAGGCTGGAGCGGGACTGGGAGCGCGTCGCCTCGCTCGACCACCTGGTGCCCGCGCACGCCGCCCTCGCGCTCGCGCTGCACGACGCGGGCGCGACGGACGAGGCGTACGCGGCGGTCGAGTCGGGCCGGGCGCGGGCGCTCGCCGACCTGTTCGCCGACGACCGCCGCGCCGCCCGGCTGCTCTCGCCGCTGCGGCTGCGCCGGACGCTGCGCGGCAGGACCGTGGTCGAGTACTTCCTGCACGGCGACCGGCTGCTCGTCTTCACCGTGCTGCCCGACGGCGAGATCCGCGCGGCCGAACGCCCCCTGGACCAGGACCGGCTCGCCGCCGACCTGGCCCGGCTCGACGCGCTGATGGACCCCGACGACCTGGGCCCCGACCAGGTTCCCGAACTCCAGGCGCTGCTGCGCACCCTGGCCGAGACGTTCTGGGACCCGGTGCCCTGGCTGCCGCCCGAGGGCGAGCCCCTGCTCGTCGTCCCGCACGGCGCCCTCCTGCGTGTCCCCTTCGCCGCCCTGCTGACGTCCGACGGCGAACGCGTCGTCGAGCGCCATCCGACCTCGGTGCTCCCCGCGGCCGCCCTCGTCGCCGACCTCACCCGCCGCGCCCCCGCCCCCGACCAGGCGCCCAGCCAGGGCGACGAGCCTGCTGCCCTGGCGCGGGTGCCCGGCGTCTCCGGGCCGGGGCCGGATGTCGGGCGGGTCGGGGTGGGGTTGTGGGGGTTGGTGGCGCCGGAGCCGATGCCGGAGGGGCTTCCGGCGTTGCCGTTGCTCAGGAAGGCGTTCTCCACGAGCGTGGCCGACGGGTTTCCGGGTGGGGCGGTGCTGGCCGTGGGGGCCGAGGCGACGCGGGAGGCGCTCGCCGGGGTCGCCGAGCGGCCGCCGCGCGTGCTGTGCTTCGCCACGCACGCCAAGGTGGACGGCGAGCGGCCGATGGACTCCTTTCTCGCGTTGGCCGGGGAGCGGCTGACCGCGGGCGAGGTGATGGGCATGGAGCTGCCCGCTGACGTCGTTGTGCTCGCGGCCTGTAAGACGGGCACGGGCCGGATCGGCGCGGACGGCGTTGTCGGGCTGGCGCGTTCGTTCCTGTTGGCGGGCGCGGGCTGCGTGCTCATGACGCTCTGGCGCATCGGCGAACGGGACACACTCCGTGTTCTCCGACAATTCACAACACACCTCGCAAACGGTAAGACGCCCGCGGCGGCACTGCGCGCCGCACAGCTCGAACTAGATCACGGAGATCCGCGCGGCTGGTCGTCTTTTGTCCTTTTTGGATTGCCTGACTGAATGGTGTCAATCGTGACACCATGGACGTATGGCTCCCGCCTTTGAGGTCGTGGCCCGCCTTCCCCTCGGGCACCGCGAACCCCTCCTGAACCATGCCGGAACCCGTTTCGCCCGTGCGGCGGGCGTGGCCATCGGCAAACCCATGATCGCCCCGCTCGCTCATACCGACCTGCCCCCTTCCTTCCTCGCCAAGGTCGATCTCGACGCCTGGAACTACGTGTCCGTGCGTTTCCCGTTCGACCTCGAAGAGGCGTCGCGGGGGTTCCGCTACCTCGAAGCACGATATGAGGTGGCACTGACAGAACTTGAGGTCACCGCGCTCCAGCTCGGCGTCCTCCCGATGAATGAACCGGAGCCGGCAATTCCAGAAGGGGAGAAACTCCTCCTTTTCGGACTCGGTCAGGCGCGCTTCAAGTGGCTGCTCCGGGCGTCGGAACAAGGCAAGCTGACCGAGGGCAGCAGGGTCGCCCGCGCCGTCATCCAGACCCCGCCCGACCTCGGCGAACTGCGCGGAGAGATCAACGTCGCCGCGCTGCTCGACGACCTCGGCGTCCCCGGACACCCCCTGAAGATCCACCAGCCCGAGCCGCTCCCCTTCGCCCTCGACCTGAAGGCCGGGCGCTTCATCGTCGGACCCGCCGCGCAATGAGCAGAATCCACCGGGTCAGCGTCGCCACCGACATCAAGGGTTTTGGGAAGGCCGGGCCAGACGGGCACCTCCGCGTTCAACGGCTTCTCTTCGAGGCCATCGACACCGCCCTCGGCGCGACGCTGGGCGACCGCGCGGCGGAGTGCGGACGCCAGCCCCAGGGCGACGCCGAACTCACCGTGCTGCCTCCGGGCATCGATGAGGGCGCCGTCCTACGCGTCCTGCTGAACGAGCTGACCGCCGCCCTGCGCCGCGCGAACGCGCCCCTCAGGGACGAGCACCGGGTGCGGGTCCGGATCGGCGTCGACGCGGGCGCCGTGGGAACGGGCCCCGGCGGCTTCACCGGGAACAGCCCCGTCAACGCCTGCCGCCTGCGCGACTCCGACGCCGCACGCAAGGCGCTCGATGACTCCGACGAGCCTTACGTCGTCATCGTGGCCGCCCAGTTCTACAGCGACGTCCTGGGCCCCGCCTTCGAAGGCGATCCCTCCTGGTCGTTCAGGAGCGTCGCCGTCACGCTCAAGGAGTTCCGCGGATGGGGATGGCTCAGCCTTCCGTCCGGCTCCTCCGGTGAGCCCGAGCCTCCCCGTAAGCGGCCTCCCGGAGGCGACGTGCAGAAGCCGGGAGGACTCCTCTGATGACGCGCCGCACCGGCTCCTGGCCGCCCAAAAGCCTCATGGCCGCCCTTACCGACGAGGAGCGGACCGCCCTGCTGAGACTCGGCACGGAGATCGAGTTCCCGCACCGGACCAACCTCGTCACCCAGGGCGACACTAAGAACGACGAGCTGTACGTCCTGCTGGACGGCGTCGTCCTCGTCACCGTGAACAACGCGGAAGGGGAGGAGACCACGCTGACGACACGCTCGCGCGGCGACCTCATCGGCGAGTTCGCCGTCCTGGACGACTCCCCGAGGACGGCGACCGTCACGGCGGTCACCACGGTCGTCGCCCTGCGCATCGGTAGGACGGCCTTCAAGGGGTTCGTCACCGAGAACACGAGCGTCTACGAGCCGCTCGTCGTCAGCGTGCTGGCCAAGACGCGCAGCAATGTCGCCCGCAGAGCCGAGTTGCGTACCTGGGACGCACGCAAGCGCCTCGCCAACATGCTGTGGGAACTCGCCGACGAACACGGCGTCCCCACCGACGAAGGGCGCATGATCGAGCTGTTCACCCAATCGGAGATAGGCAGCCTCGCGGGCGCCCGGGAGGCCACCACCGAACGCCACCTACGCGAGTTCAGGATCGCCGGGCTGATCAGGACCCGCTGGCACAAGGTCGTCGTAGTCGACATGGACGGGCTCGCCGCCGTCTGGCGGGAGTGACCGCCATCTGGCGTGAGTGACCGGGGAAACCCCTGCCACGAGGGATTCCGCGCGGCGCGTGGGCGGCACGATCGTCGGATGAGCCAACCGGTGGGCGGGATAAGACGGATGACCCTGGCACTCGCGGCTGACGGCCCCCTGCACGGGCTGCTCGACCGGCCGCCCTTCGACCGTGCCCTGTGGAACGACCCTGAGGAGCCGGGCCTACGCACCGGCGTCCTCCCACCCGGCGTCGACGAGCCGGGCATCCTCGGCGAGATGGTCGCGACCGTGTGCGCGGCGATGGCCGCCGAACCGCTGCCGCCGCTCGTCCTCGCCCTGCACGAGGGCCTCGCGGCGCTCACCGAGGGCAGGTTCGACGGCCCGGCGCTCAGGACCGTCCGGACGCTCGGCGGGGCCCGGTTCGAGAGCCCGTACTCGGTCGTGATCTCCCAGCGGCTCTTCGAGGATCTGAGCGCCCTGGAGCGGCCCGTCCTGCCCGTCGCCCGGTTCCGCCCGCTCCAGGTGCGGGGGATCGGGGCGGTGAGCGCGCACCCGCTGGAGTGGACCGTCCCGTGACCCCCGCCTCCTAGGGTGATCCCGTGCGACGTGAACCCTGCCCGCGCGAACCCGGCCTGCGCGAACGCAAGAAGAGCGAGACCAGGCAGTTGATCTCCGACGTGGCCACGGGGCTGTTCCTGGAGCGCGGCTTCGACGAGGTGACGGTCGTCGAGGTGGCCGCCGCCGCGAACGTCTCGGCCAAGACGGTGTTCAACTACTTCCCGCGTAAGGAGGACCTGTTCCTTGACAGGTTCCCCGATCTCCTGGAGAGGGTCGCCTTTGCCGTGCGGGAGCGTCCGGAGGGCGTCCGTCCCCTGGCGGCGTTGCGCGCGGAGTACCTACGCATGCTCGGGGAGGGGGATCCCCTCACCGGCTTCGGTGACGCGAACCTGACGGCGTTCCGCGAGGTCGTAGCCCACTCCCCCGCCTTGCAGGGACGGGTACGCGAGTTCGTGCAGGAGTTGGAGGATCTCCTCTCCGTCCTGTTCGCGGAGGCGTCCGGGCTCAGGGCGCGTGATCCGGACGTCCGTGTGGCGGCGGTGACGACGGCGGGCGTCCTGCGGACCGTCCACGAGGCGGGCGCCCGTCTGATCGCGGAGGGCGTCACCGGGGCTGACCTGGCCGGGCGCCTGGCGGAGCTGGCCGACCGACTTTTCCACAGGCTGGGGAAGGCGCTTGACGAGGGGACGATCTAGGATCGGGGGGAGGAAGCCGTACGTCAGCTCCGGCCCGTCGCCCCAGGGTGAAGGGAGCGGTGTCCCGGCGAAAAGGTGACGCCACCGGTGACCAAGGACAGGTTCGCTACCGTGCGAGCCGTTGCTAGGTTTGAGTTCTGCCCACTGTCGAAGGTGAAGGGGTCCTCGCCATGAAGAAGCTTCTCGTGCTCGCCGTCCTCGCGCTCGGTGGTTTCGCCATCTGGAAGCGCCTCCAGCAGGACCGCGCCGAGCTCGACCTCTGGACCGAGGCCACCTCGGCCGAGTAACACACCCGGGGCCCCGGCGCCGCGCCACACCGCGGCGCCGCCCCACAACCAAGTTCCCACCCCCACCCCACCCCAGGTACCCTGATCCCCCAAGGGGCCATAGCTCAATTGGTAGAGCACTTGCCTTGCATGCAAGAGGTCTGGGGTTCGATTCCCCATGGCTCCACCCTCGAAGGGCCGCTCCCACAGCCCGGAAGCGCCCCCGATCCATCCCTGAGGGCCTGACCGGCGCCGACGCCGTCCCAGCGGCCCCCTCTTTCGCCGCGAAGATCCCGCCCATCCCCCCTCGCCCTTCGCGGGCCTTGCGCCTTACAGCGCTTGCCTTGCGGGCAAGTGGTGGGGTTGGTCTGATTGGGGAGAATCTCTGTCTGGTAACGAAGGGTGGGGGTTGGGCGGGTGGGGGTGGGAAAACGGGGTGGGGGGATGGGAGAGTTCGGGCGGTAGTCGGGTGAACCGGGTCCTTAGGGTGGGGCTTGGCTTCGGTGGTGAGACGGCCGTGGGGGTGGACGGTGCGCAGGGGACTCGGGGTGCTCGGCGGAGTGGCGCTCGTGGTGGCGGTTGGGCTGCCTGGGGGTGGGGTCGGGGCGGCGCCGCCTCAGGCGCCGGTGGCGGTGGAGCTTGTTGGGGCCGGGCATGTTGACGTGTTGGTGCCCAAGGTCGTGGGGGACGTCCTTGAGGTCGCCTCGGTGCCTGCCGGGGGCGCGGTGTTCGCGCCTGGGGCCAGGGACTTCCACGTTGGTGGTGTGGCGGTCAAGATCGTGGACCAGGTGGACGGGGAGTTGCTCAAGGTCGGCGACTGGTATGTGGCGGCCTCCGGGGCTACGGCGGGGACGCCCGTGCTGGGGTTCTCGGTGGCGGAGGTCGGGGCCGTCCAGGGTGCCGTGGCGATCGAGTTGACGGATGTGGATCTGCCGCAGGGCGGCGGCGTCGAGGTGTTCAAGGGGGCGGCCACCACGACGCCCGAGGCGGAGGCGGCCAAGGCGACCGACAGGGTGTTGTCGTCCGATCCGGCGCCCGCGGGCCGTAAGTACGAGATGCAGGCGGGGGTGGCCGGGCACGAGGACTTCAACTGGGCTTTCAGCGCGCCCGGACGGTATCGGCTTACGTTCACCGTGAGCGGTACCACCGCTGACGGGAAGGCGGTGAAGTCGGCGCCGGTCACGCACACGTTCCATGTGGGCTCCACCGCGCCAGCAGGCACCGCGACCACCACCACGACGACGCTGGCGGCGGCAGCCGGGGCCACAGCGGGGCAGACCGCTCTGACGGCCACCGTGACGGCCGTGGGGTCGCCGCGTGGGTGGGTGGAGTTCCTGGACGGGACGACCTCCTTGGCGTCCGTCGAGGTCGTAGGTGGGCAGGCGAAGGGCGAGTACGTGCTGGCCGAGGGGCAGCACACCCTGAACGCCGTGTTCCACCCGAAGTTCACCAACGACTACGCGACCTCGCAGGCGACCGCGCTCTCTTACACCGTCCCCGTCGGCTCCGGAGGCGGCGTCACCCCGACCCCTACTCCGACGCCCACCACGAGCGTCACCCCAACGCCGACCCCGACCCCGACCGACGACGACACGGACGGCGAGACCGAGTGCAGGATCCTCACCGAGGGCGATCTTGACTACGCCGTCCGGCTCAAGGACGGGAAGGCGGAGTCCGCCCTGAAGGAGGGGGCGACGTGGCACGATCTCGGCACCGTCGTCGTCAAGGTGCCCGCGGCCGCGAAGCTGGCGCTTCCGGCGGGCCAGGCGTTCCTGGGCGAGGCGGGCACGCCCGTCTGGGAGCTGCCGCAGGCCGCGCAGGCGGGCATCCCGTCCGTGGGCTGGCTGGCGGAGGGCACAGCGGGGACGTGGAAGCTCGACAAGGTAGACGGCCCGGGTAAGGCCGCCCTCTTCGAGATCTCCGCAGACGGGACGCCGAGAGTGCTCCTCGACGGCGCCGGTGATAGCAAGGCCCTGTCTTCGGGTGAGCATGGTCACGCCACCTGGGCGTTCACCAAGGAGGGCGTCTACCGGTTGACGTTCACGCACGAGACGACGTCCAACGGTAAGGACACCGGCGTGCTGACGTTCGCGGTAGGCGCCTACGATTCAGTCGATCTCCCCAAGTGTGAGGCGAAGGGTGGCGGCAGCCTTGCCGACACGGGAGCGCCCGTCCTGCTCTACGCCAGCGTGGGTGTGATGCTGGTCACTTCTGGCGCCGTTCTTCTTGTGGGGGCAAACCGCCGGTTCGGCCTCTTCTGACCCAGCGTCCGAACCAAACGCGAAACCCTTTCAGCCCCGGCGACGCGGGGGGTCCGGCCGTCCGGTCCCACGGCGGGGCCAGGTATGCTGGGCTGTCGCCACGGAAAACACGGGCATAAGGCCGCACTTTCGTGGCGTGAGACCGCACCCATGTCGGCGCGCCGTTGCCTCGGCCGCCGGGCTCGTCCTTGCAGCGACCCTCTCCTTAAGCCGTGCCGCGGTGGCACCGAGGGCCTCCCGAGACGTGCCCCCCTCTCGGAAGGCTGTACGTGTCAGACGTCTCCACTGCCCTGTCCCACGCTGCCTCGGAGGAGGAGATCCTGCCCTCCTTCGCGGAACTGGGACTCCCCTCCGCCCTCGTCGAGTCGCTGGCTCGCGGCGGCATCACCCACCCGTTCCCGATCCAGGCCGCCTCGATCCCGGACGCCCTGGGCGGCCGTGACATCCTCGGCCGGGGCAAGACGGGCTCCGGCAAGACCCTCGGCTTCGGCCTGCCCCTGCTGACGCTCCTGGCGCACCAGCAGGCCCGCCCGAAGAAGCCGCTTGGCCTGATCCTGGTGCCGACCCGCGAGCTGGCCCAGCAGGTCCAGACGAACCTGGAGCCGCTCGGCCGGGCCGTCGGGCTGCGGATGAAGACCGTCATCGGCCAGACGTCGATGCCCCGCCAGATCGACGCGCTGCGCCGTGGCGTCGAGGTCCTGGTGGCGACGCCGGGCCGGCTCAAGGACCTCATGCGGCAGGGCGCCTGCGACCTGTCGGACGTGCGCATCGCCGTCCTGGACGAGGCCGACCACATGGCCGACATGGGCTTCCTGCCCGATGTGACCGACATCCTCGACCAGGTCCGGCCGGGCGGGCAGCGCATGCTGTTCTCCGCGACGCTCGACCGCGAGGTCGACGTCCTGGTCCACAAGTACCTCTCCGACCCGGTGACGCACGCGCTCAGCGAGATCGACGAGCCGGTCGACACGATGGAGCACCACCTGCTCCTCGTGCCGCCGAAGGAGAAGAACACGATCACCGCAGAGATCGCCAACCGCGAGGGCAAGACGATCCTGTTCGCCCGCACGAAGCACGGAGTCGACCGGATAGCCAAGCAGTTGGCTGCGGTGGGCGTCCGGGCGGCGGGCCTGCACGGCGGCAAGTCGCAGAACCTCCGCACCCGCACCCTCGCCGAGTTCCGGGAGGGCCGCATCAGCGTGCTCGTGGCCACCGACGTGGCTGCGCGCGGCATCCACGTGGACGACGTGAGCCTCGTCCTGCACGTCGACCCTCCGGCCGACCACAAGGACTACATGCACCGCGCCGGGCGGACGGCCCGCGCGGGGGAGAAGGGCACCGTCGTCACGATGGTCCTCTCACACCAGGTGCGTGCGACGACGTCGATGATGCGTAGGGCGGGCATCAATGCCGAGCGCCTCAAGGTGACGTCGATGGACCAGGCCCTGGTGAAGCTGACGGGCGCGCGGCAGCCTTCGGGCGTGCCGATTCCCGAGCCGGTGATCCCCGAGCAGGAGAAGCGCCCGTCGCGCGGCCGCCAGTTCGGCGGTGGCGGCGGACGTCCGAGGCGGAGCGGTGGTGGCCCGCGCCGCTACCGTGACGGCGAAGGCGGCGGCACGGGCAACGCGGGCGGTGGTGAAGGCAACGGCCGCCCTCGGCGTGAGGACGGTCAGCGCTCCTTCGAGCAGCGTGAGTACGGCCGCCCTTACGGGGAGCGTGACGCGGCCCCCAGGGGTGACCGTCCGTACCGGGCGAACCGCCACGGCGGCGGCGGCGGACCCAGGTCGCGCCGCGCCACCAACGCCTGACAGATGGCCGGAATCCCTGCGGGGATTCCGGCCATTTCACTCCTTTTTGCGGGTGTATCCCCGCTTGGGGGGAAGCGGTTCTACACTCCTAGGGTTCTTGGTGGCCGTGGAGGTATTCCGGGGGATCTGTGCGTCTGGGCGAGAGGCCGTCGACCGTCGTGGGGCTGGCGGTGGCGATGCTCCTGCTCGCCGGGGGGTCGATCCCGCGCGCGGTCGGCACCGCCGAGTCGGCCGAGGTCGCGCCGGTGCCCACGGTGCCGCCGACGGCCGAGCCCTCCCGGCCCCCGCTTGAGGATTTTGTCCGGCCCGTCACGGACTGCACGAAGCACAAGTGTGTGGCGCTGACCTTCGACGACGGGCCGGGGCCGGACACCGGCCGTCTCCTGGACATGCTCGCCGCCGCCGGGGCGAAGGCGACGTTCTTCGTGGTCGGCCCGGAAGCGGCCAGATACCCGCATTTTGTGCTGCGGGCCGCCGAGGACGGGCACGAGGTCGGCAACCACACGATGCACCACGTCCAGTTGACGACCCAGTCGACGGCCCGCCTCCGCCGCGAGATCGACGGCACCTCCAAGATCATCGAACGCATCCTAGGGTTCAAGCCGACCTTGTTCCGTCCCCCTTACGGCGCCACAAGCCCGCGCGTAGCCAAGGAGGCCCGCGACCGAGGCATGTCCGAGATCATCTGGAGCGTCGACACCGACGACTGGCGCGACCGCACCGCCTCCGTAGTAGCCCGCCGCGCCATCCACGGCCTCCACCCGGGCGCCATCATCCTCATGCACGACATCCACCCCACCACCGTCAACGCCGTCCCCAAGATCCTCGCCGCCGCCAAGAAAAAGGGCCTCACCCTAGCAACCGTCACCGACGTCCTCGGCGGCAACCTCAAACCCGGCCACAAGTACACCGGCGACTAACCGCATTCCCCCAGCCACACCCCGCCAAGCCGGGCCATTTTGGATCACCACGGTCCAATCCCCCCGGAAGCCCGCCTTGCCGCCGATCCTCCAGCCCGCCCTCTCCACGATCGTGACGCGCCTACGCAGCTCCACCCGGGCCCCGACGCCATCACCGTCGAGTTCGGCCTGAAGTTCGGCGGCGAGACCGGCGTCATCTTCACTAAGGGCAAGGCCGAAGGCGGCCCTCAAGGCCACCGTCACCTGGAACGGCGGCCCGGCCGAGCCGGAACCGGAGGAGGGAGACGACGCTGAGCCCGACGACCCGTCCTGACCGCTACCTCCTCCGCGTCCTCGACGACCGCCGCCGCCCGGTAGGAGTGGGCTTCGTAGGAGGGGAGAGAGAACTCCTCACCTGCGCGCACGTGGTGAACACCGCCCTGGGACGAGGCCGGCGGGCGGTCGAGAGCCCCGTAGGGCAGTGGGTGCAGGTGGAGTTCCCCTTCGCGGGGCCGGAGGGTCAGCGCGTGACGCGGGCAGCGGAGGTCGTCGTCTGGACGCCGAAGGAGGGCGCGCCCTTCGAACCGCGTGACGTCGCGGGCCTCCGCCTGGAAGAGGACCTCCCGGACGGTGTCGAGCCCGCCACCCTCGCGTCCACGGGCGAGACGCCGGACGGCGAGCGCAGGGTCGGCGCCTGGGGGCCGAACGCCGACGGCCGCGCGTCCCGTCCCGGCAACATCGCGGGCACGCTGATGGGCTCCTACGACGCCGCCCGCCTCCAGGTGGACGGCGACCTGCGCGGCGTCTTCCGGGTCGGCCCCGGCTACAGCGGCGGCCCCGTCTGGGCGCAGGACACCGGACAGGTCGTCGGCATCGTGCAGGCCATCCCGAAGGCCGACGAGGCGGTGGACGTGTACGTCATCGGCGCCGACGCCCTGGTCGCGGCCTGGTCGGACGTCCTCTACCGCCCTCCGCCGAACCCGTACCGGGCGCTCGCCGCGTTCACGGAAGCGGACGCACCGTACTTCTTCGGTAGGGAACGCTTCGTGGCGGAGCTGGCCGGAGCCGTCGATGACGAGCCGCTGATACTCGTCGGCGGTAGTTCGGGCGTAGGCAAGTCCTCGGTTGTCGCGGCGGGGCTCGTCCCGGCCTTGCGTGCGCGGGCGCCGCTCGCCGTCGCCGCGTTCCGTCCCGGCGACGACCCGATGACGCGCCTCGCGGGCGCCCTCGCCAAGGCTGCCGGTTCGCGCGGCCCCGACCCGCTGAACGAGCTGACCGGCTGGCGCGGCCTCCTACACGAAGGCGGCCTTCCCCAGGCGGCCTCCTACGTCTGCACCGCGACGGACACCGCCCGCCTCCTCGTGATCATCGACCAGTTCGAGCAGCTCTTCACCGAGTGCGCCCCCGACCAGCGCGCCGAACTGATCGCCCTTCTCAACGGCCTGCTCCGCTCGCCCTCCGGCGCCGTCAGGGTCGCCGCGAGCTTCCGCAGCGACTTCTTCCACCTCTTCGCCGACGCCGAAGACCCCCTCGGCGCCTACACGAAGCACTGGCACCACCTCCGCGCGATGACCCCCGAGGAGATCACCCGCGCCATCACCGAACCCGCCCTCCTCGCCGACGGCCGCCGCCCCATCCACTTCGACGACGGCCTAGCCGACCTCATCCGTGAGGAGTTCCAGGGCCACCCCGGCGAACTCCCCCTTCTGGAGTTCACCCTGACCCGCCTCTGGGAACTCCAACGAGGCCAAACCCTGACGCTCACCGCTTACAACTCCCTAGGCCGCGTCACCGGAGCGCTCTCGGATTACGCCGAAGCCCAGTACCACGCCCTATCGTCTGCCCAGCAGGCCGCCGCCCACCGGATCTTCACCCGGCTCGTCCAGCCGGACCGGCCCGACGTCGCCCGCCACGTCCGCCGCGAGGACCTGCGCGCCGCCGACTGGCCGACCGTCGAACGCCTCCGCGACCTGCGCCTCCTGTCCGTCACCGTCCAGAACGACGCGCACACCGAGAGCCCCATCCACAGCCCTCAAGAGCCCGTGCTCGTCGTGGAACTCGCGCACGAAGCCCTTCTCCGCGGCTGGCCCCGCCTCCAAGGCTGGCTCACCAAGGGCAAGGATTTCCGCGCCTGGCAGGTCATCACCGTCGCCGCCCGCCAACAGTGGCTCGCCCACGCCCGCGATCCCGACCTCCTCCTCCGAGGCCCCCTCCTCACCCGCGCCCTCACCATGCTGGAAACCCACCCCGAGGACCTGGAAAGCCTCACCGAGTTCATCACCCTCAGCCGAACCCACGCCGAAACCGAAAAAGCCGAACGCGACCGCTACACCCGCCAGTCCCAGGCCCTCCGCCTCGCCCACCAAAGCCGCTACGCCCTCACCTCGGGCCCCCATGGCGTCCGCCACTCCCTGGCCCTCGGCATCCTCTCTCTCCAGAGCTTCCCCACCTTCGACGGCGACCAAGCCCTCCGCCAAGCCCTCCGCCGATCGGCCCGCCCCCTGACCCCGCCCCTCGCCCACGACGGTTCGGTGCGGTCGGTGGTGTTCAGTGGGGATGGGTTGCGGGTGGCGACGGCCAGCTTCGATGGGACGGCGCGGGTGTGGGGTGTGGCAAGTGGTAAGCAGGTGGCGCGTCTTGATCACGAAGGTCTGGTGCGGTCGGTGGTGTTCAGTGGGGATGGGTCGCGGGTGGCGACGGCCAGCTTCGATCGGACGGCGCGGGTGTGGAAGGTTGAGCGGGAGGAGCTTGTTCGGGAGGCGTTGGGGAGGTTGGTCGTCAACCTCTCGCCTGAGGAGTGGTGGCGGTATGGGGTGAGTGGGCCTTATCGGAAGCTTCGGGAGGATCTGGCCTGAGCTTTGGGAGCCGGGCCGGGAGGCTAGGCGGGGTCTTTTCGCATTTGGTTTTGGAGTTCTTGGAGGCCGTCTAGGCCGGCTAGGGACAACAGGGCCAGGTCTTTGGCGGTGGG
Source organism: Actinocorallia sp. API 0066 (assembly GCF_020991275.1). Taxonomy (GTDB): domain Bacteria; phylum Actinomycetota; class Actinomycetes; order Streptosporangiales; family Streptosporangiaceae; genus Actinocorallia. The sequence goes on from NZ_JAJLQY010000011.1 coordinate 52,753, forward strand.
GACCGGGCGGGGTTTGAGAGGGGGGATCCAGCCATCCTGGGCGTTGTGGTGGCGGAGGATTTTGGCGGGGATGCCGCCGATTACGCAGTTGTCGGGGAACTCGCCTCGGACGACCGCGCCGGCGGCTACTGCCACGTTCTTGCCCAACCTGGTGCCGGGGAGGATTACGGACTGGGTGCCCAGCCAGCAGCCGTCGCCGATGACGACCGGGGAGTTTTCGGGCCATTGGCGGCCGATGGGGGCGTCCAACTCGGCGTAGGTGTGGTTTTGGTCGGTGATGTAGACGTAGGGGCCGGTGAAGACGTCGTCGCCGATCTGGATGGACTGGTGGCCGACTATGTGGCTTCCGCGGCCGATGGAGCAGCCTCGGCCGATTTGGACGATGACGTCGGGGCCTAGGTCCAGGCCGGGGACGAAACCTGCGGAAATGGAGACGTGGGTGCCGACCAGGGTGTGGCCGCCTATGGAGATCCAGGGGTCGCCGAAGATGGCGCCTTGGGGGAAGGCGATGCAGACGCCTTCGCCCAGGTGGTGGAAGCGCTTGCCGCCGGGGGTGGCGGGGGTGATCTCGCCGAGTCGGCGGGCCAAGGCGTAGCCGCGGTGCACCGCGCGCGCGGCGAGTTTGCGGACCCCATCCATCAACATGGGGTAAAGGTACCGGTATGGGGCAAAGTGGCTACCCGCCGGTAGGGCGGGTAGCCGGAAACCTCAGGTCAGTCGTGTCCGATGCCGCGGCTGTGGCCGGTGCCGCTGCCCCGTCCGACGCCGCCGCCGTAGGAGGAGCTGTAGCCCGTCGCGGGCGTGTAGGTGCCCGAGGTGGTGCGCTCCTCGACGTACTCGCGCTCGCTCACGCCGATCTCCGGTTCGAGCAGCTCGTTCAGCCGGCCGCGGCGGCGTGCCACGGCCATCCCGGCGGCCGCGCAGCACAGGCCGATGATCGCGACCCCGCCGACGACCAGCCCGCGGCCGCGACGGCGCCGTGGCGGCTCGATGAACTTCGCCGTGCCGTGCAGCGCCGAGCTGATCCGCGGCGCCACCGCGACGTCGAAGAAGTCGGCCGACCTGTGGATCTGCGGAGCGGTCCAGCCGCGCGTGGCCCGCATCCCGCCGGAGGTGATACGCCGGGTGCGCCCGTACATGGGAGACATCCACCCGACTCCGTGGCGCGCGTGCGACATGGCCGACGAGCCGTACCCCATGAGGCGATGCGACCGGCTGACCTCCTTGGGAATCCTGCGAACAGAGAAACGAATGGACACGCTTCCTCCCCCGATGACTGAAGTCCTGAACCCCTGCATTCCCCGCCCATCCGACATCACACCTGGTGACGCCCCGGACGCGAGTTGTCCACAGGCCCGTCCGCGAGCGGCGCGTGATCGTGGCAGGATGACGAGTGAGCCAAAAAACCGACAACGGAGGCACCCCAATGGCGGAGACGCTCGCCACGTTCAACACCAGCCAGGGCAAGATCGTCATCCGGCTGTTCCCCGAGCTCGCGCCGAACACGGTCGCCAACTTCGTGGAGCTGGCCGAGGGCACCCGCGAGTGGACGCACCCGGAGACGGGCGTCAAGTCCAAGACCCCGCTGTACAACGGCACGGTCTTCCACCGGATCATCGACAACTTCATGATCCAGGGCGGCGACCCGCTGGGCCAGGGCGTCGGCGGCCCCGGCTACACGTTCGACGACGAGATCCACGCGCAGAACAGCTTCGACCGCCCCTACCTGCTGGCGATGGCCAACGCGGGCAAGCGCGGCGGCCGTGGCACCAACGGCTCCCAGTTCTTCATCACCACGGTGCCGACGCCGTGGCTGAACACCGGCCACACCCTGTTCGGCGAGGTGGTCGAGGGCCAGGACGTGGTGGACCAGCTCGGCAAGATCCCCACCGGCCCCGGCGACCGTCCGCTTCAGGACGTTGTGCTGCAGTCGGTGACGATCGAGCGCCGCTGACCGTTGTCCTGACGTGACCGACGTTCCTCCCGCTCCCGACCACACCGGGGTGCCGACCTGCTACCGGCACCCCGGTCGGGAGACGTATGTCCGCTGCACCCGCTGCGACCGGTCGATCTGCCCCGAGTGCATGGTCGAGGCCGCCGTCGGGTTCCAGTGCCCCGAGTGTGTCCGCGAGGGCAACCGCGACGTCCGGCAGGCCACCGGCAGGTTCGGCGGCCAGGTCGCGACGCGCCCGCTGCTCACGATGATCCTGATCGGCGTGAACGTCGCGCTGTTCCTGCTGGAGTACGGCACGGACGACGGCGGCCGGATCAAGAACGAGTTCGGCATGTGGCCGCCGGGCGTCGCCGTCAACGGCGAGTACTACCGGCTGATCACGTCGGCGTTCCTGCACTACGGCATCGCCCATCTGGTGCTGAACATGTGGGCGCTGTGGGTGGTCGGCACGCCGCTCGAACTGTGGCTGGGGCGGCTGCGGTTCGCCGCCCTGTACGGGTTGAGCGCGCTGGGTGGCGCGGTCCTCGTCTACTGGGCCTCGCCGGTGAACTCGCTTACGGCCGGTGCCTCGGGCGCGATCTACGGCCTGTTCGGCGCGATCTTCGTCCTCTCGCGGCGGCTGAACCTCGACATCCGCCCGATCGCCTTCATCATCGTCCTGAACCTCGTCTTCACGTTCCTGCCGGGCCTGAACATCAGCTGGCAGGGCCACCTGGGCGGCCTCATCACGGGCGCCGTCACCGCCGCCGTCTTCGTCTACGCCCCCCGAGCCCACCAAACCCTCATCCAGGCCACCTACACCGCCGCCCTCCTCGCCTTCTTCCTCCTCGCCATCCTCACCCGAACCAACACCTTCCCCTGACCCCTCGCCGGGCCGGGCCGCCGACACCGCCGCTCAGGTCCGCGGGGAAGCCGTGGTGCCCGTCGCGGGGAGGCCGAGAGCGCCGACGGCGGTCCTCGCGCGCGCTTCTTTCCCGCAGTGCCCGCTGGCGCTGCTTTTTGACGGCCCGTGCTCTCCCGCCCCCGAGGCGGGCTTCCCTTCGCGGGCCAGCCGAAGACCTCTTCCGATGGCCAGCCGGTGGGCATGCGAAGAGACCCTATGGAGTGGTTATCCACAGGGTTCGCGGAAGTTATCCACAGGACTGGGGGTTATCCACAGGGGTGTGGATAAAGTCGTGGATTGGGGAAGGAGGGGAGTGGGTAGGGGTCAGCGCCACTTTGTGGAGAGGACGACGCCCACGATGATCAGGGCGAAGCCGATGCCCAGGTTCCAGTTGCCCAGGTCGGAGATGAGCGGGACGGTGGAACCGGTGCTCGCCGCCACGTAGTAGGTGGCGATCCAGCCCAGGCCGATCAGCCAGGCGCCGAGCATCACGGGCACGAGCCACCGGGGTGAGACGGCGGCCTTCTCAGCCCGCACGGGCGGGGTGTAGACGGCCTTCTTACGGGTCTTGGACTTGGCCACGGGTATCTCCTCCAGCGGTACACGGTCGGCGTACCGCACAGAATCCAGTGCGGCAAAGTCTAGTCGCCCGCCGACGGTGCATACAGCGCCCGAGCCCCGGCCTCGGGCGCTGGTAGGTTGACGGGCATGATCCGCGGTCTGATCAAGGGGCTCGGGGAGCTGTTCCTCACCTTCGGCGTCGCGGTGATCCTGTTCGCCTGTTACACGCTGTGGGGCACCGGGCAGTACACCCGGGGCGCGCAGGACGACCTGCACCGCGAACTCACCGAGGCGTGGGCCGAACCCCCGAAGGTCACCACCGAGAAGGTGAGGCTGGGTGACGGCGTCGCGATGATCCGGATCCCGAAGTTCGGGAAGAAGTACCGGTTCGTCATCGTGGAGGGCGTCAGCGTCGCCGACCTGCGGCGCGGCCCGGGCCACTACCCGGAGACGGCCCCGCCCGGCGGTCTCGGCAACTTCGTCGTGTCCGGGCACCGCACCACGTACTCGGCGCCGTTCAACCGGGTGGGCGAGCTGCGCAAGGGTGACGAGATCCTTATCGACACCCGGGACACCCAGTACGTCTACGAGGTGACGAGCCTCAAGATCGTGACGCCGGACCGGGTGGACGTCGCCGAGCCCGTCCCGATGAAGCCGGGCCGCAAGCCCAGGGAGCGGCTGATCACGCTGACGACGTGCCATCCGAAGTACTCGGCGGCGCAGCGGCTCATCGTCTTCGGGAAGCTCGCCGAGAAGCTGCCCAGGGTCGTCGAGCAGCGGAAGGACGCCTGATGTACCTGTGGATCTGGCGGCGCCTGCCCGTCCGGCACCCGGCGGCCAAGGCGGCCGTCGCGCTCGGGCTTGTGCTGGTCGCGGTCGCCGCCCTCTGGTTCTGGGTCTTCCCCTGGCTGGAGACCCAGCTCGCGTTCGACAAGAGCACCCTCCACGAGGGCGCGCCGTGAAAGCCGGACCGCCCCGCGTGCTCGTTGTGGACAACCGCGACAGCTTCGTCTACAACCTCGTCCAGGTGCTCCTGGAGCTCGGCGCGGACTGTGTGGTGCGGGAGCGCGCGGAGACCCCGCCCGGCCTCGCCGACACCGTGGACGGAATCCTCATCAGCCCGGGCCCCGGCCACCCCGCCGACACCGGGGTCTGCCTCGACCTGCTGCGCGCGGCCGAGACGACCCGGCGGCCCGTCCTCGGGGTCTGCCTCGGCATGCAGGCCCTCGCGCATGTGTACGGCGCGAAGGTGGGGCACGCCCCCGACGTCGTCCACGGGTACACCAGCGACATCCACCACTGCGGCGCGGGTGTCTTCGCGGGCCTGCCCTCCCCGTTCAAGGCGACCCGCTACCACTCCCTAGCCGTGGACCCCGAGACCGTCCCGGACGAGCTGGAGATCACCGCCTGGACCGGCGACGGCGTCGTGATGGGCCTGCGGCACCGGACGGCGCCGGTCGAGGGCGTCCAGTTCCACCCCGAATCCATCCTCAGCGAGCACGGCCACACGATGGTACGGACGTGGCTGGCGAGGCTCCCCGGACGGCCGGGATGAACTTCTTTCCACAAGATGCGAAGAACGTGTAACACACGCCTCCCCAGAACCGATGAGACGAATGAGGGCTTCCGCCATCGCCCCCGAGTGGCGGAAGCCCTCATTTGTGTTTCCGGGGAGCCCGCGCGGGCGCCCCGTACCAAACGCGAGGAGCCCCGGACCCTGAGGTCCGGGGCTCCTGTGCTGCGCCGTGTCAGTCCCGCCTGAACAGGCTGGTCAGCTTGTCCAGCGCGTCGTTGCGCTGGCCGTCGCCGCCGTCACCCGGCTGGTTCGGGTCGGTCGGCAGGTTGGGGTCGGTGGGCTGGTTCGGGTCGGGCTGGTTCGGGTCGGTCGGCGGGACCTCGATGGCCTTCGCGACGTAGACCGTGACCAACTGGTCCTTCTTGACCGTCGCGCCCGCCTCGGGGTTGGTCCTGATCACGTGGCCCGGGTCGATGTCGCCCTCGGGCGAGATCTCCACGAACCTGGCGCGCAGCCCCAGCCTCTCCAGCTCGCCCTGAGCCTCGACCTGGGTCATGTTCGTCAGGTCAGACAGGGTGATGGCCTCCGGGGCCTTGGCGACCGTGACGGTCACCGTGGAGCCCGGCTTGACCTTCTTGCCCGCGCTCGGGTTGGTCTTCAGGACCGTGCCCGCCGCCTGGGACTCGGTGGTCTCGAATCGCTCCCGCACGACGAGGCCGAGTTCGTCCTGGAGTTTGCGGCGGACGTCCGCGATCTGCTGGCCGACCAGGCCCGCCGGGATCGTCACGTCCTGCTGGCCGGAGGAGACGAACAGCTCGACGGCCGAGCCCTCGGCGACCTCCTCGCCCGCCTTCGGGTCGGTGGCGATCGCCAGGCCCTTGTCGACCGTGTCGCTGGCCTGCGGGGTGACGGTGACCTTGAAGCCCAGCTCTTCCAGCTTCGCCTTCGCGTCGTCGCCCGACATGCCGGCGACGTTCGTGATCTCGACGGTGCCCGCCTTGTCACCGTCGCCGCCGCCGCTGGTGATCCAGGCGGCGAGACCGGCGAACAGGCCGACGATCACCACACCGAGCAGCACCCACAGCGCGAGGTTCTGCGCCTTCTTGCCGGGCTGCTCGTCCTCGTCGTCACGGCCGGACGGGCCGCCGCCGGGACGGCCCGGCGAACGCCCGTACTGGGTGTCGTCGTACCGGACCGGAGGCAGATCGTCGTAGCCCTGGCCCGCGTACGTCGCGGGGCCCACGGGCGGCTGGACGCGGGTCGCGCCTGCGGCCCCCATCACCTGGGTGCCCGCAGGCGGGATCACCATCGTGGACGTGGACTGCGACGCCACCTGGACGCCCTGCATCGCCCGCTGGATGTCCGCGCGGAACTCCGACGCCGACTGGTAGCGGTGCGCCGGGTCCTTGGTCATCGCCTTCAGCACGATCCGGTCCGCCCACTGGGGGATGTCCGGGTCGAGCTGGGACGGCGGGATCGGCTCCTCGCGGACGTGCTGGTAGGCGATCGCCACCGGCGAGTCGCCCTGGAACGGGGGACGTCCGGTGAGCAGTTCGTACAGCACACAGCCGGTCGAGTACAGGTCGCTGCGGGCGTCGACGCGCTCGCCGCGCGCCTGCTCGGGCGACAGGTACTGGGCGGTGCCGATCACCTGGGCCGTCGCGGTCATCGTCGCCGCCGAGTCCGACATCGCGCGGGCGATGCCGAAGTCCATCACCTTCACCTCGTGCGAGCGGGTGAGCATGACGTTGGCGGGCTTGATGTCGCGGTGGATGATGCCGCCACGGTGCGAGTAGTCGAGGGCGCGCAGGATGCCGTCGACGATCTCCAGCGCCCGCTCCGGCCGCAGCCGCCGCTCCTGCCCGCCCTCGGGCCGGATCAGCTCGCGCAGCGTGTGGCCCTCGACGAACTCCATCACGATGTACGGGATCGGCTGGCCGTTGAAGTCGTCCTCGCCGGTGTCGTACACCGCGATGATCGACGGGTGGTTCAGCGACGCCGCGGACTGCGCCTCGCGCCGGAACCGCGCCTGGAACGTGGCGTCCCTGGCGAGGTCGGTGCGGAGCGTCTTGATCGCGACGGTCCGGTCTAGGCGCAGGTCGCGGGCACGGAAGACCTCGGCCATGCCGCCGCGCCCGATGACCCCACCGAGCTCGTAACGGCCACCGAGCAGCCGAGGCTGTGTCATCTCTTCCAGTCCTTCGATCCGGGTCAAACCTTGTTACCCGAACCTAGCGCCCGAGGGGTAGTGCTCCCGGGATTAGGTTCGGCGAGGGAAGAAGGTGTGATAATCGTTACCGTCGCGTCCGGCCTGTGACCGGGCGCTTCTGCGGCCATGGGGCCGGTTTGGGTCCCGCGTGGCGATGTGATGGGACTCACTGCTTCCCCAGGGCGTCGATGATGTCCGCGGCGATGGGTCCGGCGGTGCTGGCGCCGAAGAGCTTGTCGCTGCCCTCGACGAACACCGCGAACCCGTACTTGGGCTTGTCCGCCGGGGCGAACCCGACGAACCAGGCGCCACCGCGTCCGGCGGTCAGTTCCGTGGTACCCGTCTTGCCCGCGATGTTACGTCCGTTCAGCACTGTCGCCGTACCGGTGGTGACGACCTCGCGCATCATGTCCTGGAACTGCTCGGCGACGCTCTTGGAGATCGGCTTGCCCAGGGCCTCCTGCTCGGCCTCGTGGATCTTGCCCGTCTCCTTGGGCTTGCCGTTGTCGTCCTCGACCCTGCCGACGGCCTTCTCGACCAGGTACGGCTTCATCATCTCGCCGCCGTTGGCGATCGCCGCGCCGACCATCGCCATCTGCAGGACGGTCGCCTTGGTCTCGCCCTGGCCGAAGCTGCCGCGGAGGATCTCGTCGCGGTCGACGTCGCCGTGCGGGTACTCCGAAGCGGGGGCGGACAGGTCGGGCTCGATCGGGATGCGCTTGTAGAAGCCGAACTTCTCCGCCTGGGTCTTCACCGCGTTGTTCCCGGCGATCGAGTTGTCCACGCCCAGCAGCGCGTAGGTGGTGTTGCAGGACTGGGCGAACGTGCCGATCAGCGGGGAGCCGTTCGGCACCCCGCAGATGTTGTCGTTGTGGCTGTTGCCGATGTCCGGGCCGCTCGTCGAGACGGTGAAGGGCGCCGGGACGATGCTGTCCTTGGTGTTGCCCTCCTTGGACAGGAAGGCGGCCGCGACGATCGTCTTGAACGACGAGCCGGGCGGGAACAGCTCGGAGTACGCCTTGTCCACGAGCGGGGCGTTCGGCGCCTTGTTGAGCTCGTTGAGGCGCTTCTGGTCGTCGCCCGGGTTCTTGATGTCGGCGACCTCGTTCGGGTTGAACGCGGGGAAGCTCGCCGCCACCTTGATCGCGCCGGTCTTCATGTCGATCACGACGGCGGCGCCGCGGCGCGCGGTCGGCTGGTTACTGAGCGCCTGGAACGCCCGGATCTGCGCCTTGGAGTCGATCGTCGTGTAGACGCTGCCGCCGAGCGGTTTCGCGCCGGTGAGCATGCCGATCCAGGAGTCCGTCGTCTGGCGCGGGTCGAGGCCGTCCAGCAGCGAGTTGTACGACAGTTCCAGGCCGGACTTCTGCATGGTGCCGGAGAAGAAGCCGGTGACCGGGAGGAACGCCTCGCCGTTCTTGGTGTAGCGGCGCTGGTACTTGGTCTTCGGGTCGCCGGGGCTGAGCGGTTCGGAGAACGCGAGCTTCACGCCGTCCGCGGAGATGATCTCGCCGCGGAACCGCAGCGAGACGCCCTGGAGGGGACGGTTGTTGAGCTTGTGTATCCGCAGGTCGTCGGCCTGGCTGGCCTGGATCCAGTTGGTGTTCACCGCGACGAGGCCGATCATGGCGAGGCCGACGAGGCCGACCCGCTTCAGCTCCTTGTTCATGTTGCGCGACCCGGCCTCGCTGCCGCGCTGCTCGTCGGCGCTCACTGGTTCGCCCCCCTCAGATTGACGATCTGCGTCATCCCCTCGTCCTGGATCGCGACCGGCGCTGGCTTGCGCGCCTCGTGGCTGAGCCGCAGCAGGATCGCGATGAGGATCCAGTTGGCCAGCAGTGACGATCCGCCCTGGGTGAGGAACGGTGTGGTCAGACCGGTGAACGGCACGAGTTTGGTGACGCCGCCGCAGATCGCGAAGACCTGGAGCGCGAACACGAACGAGATGCCGCCCGCGAAGAGCTTGGAGAACTCGTCCTTGGTGGCGATCGCGATCTTGAAGCCGCGCTCGACCAGGAGGACGTAGACCAGCAGGATGGCCATGAGGCCGGTCAGGCCGATCTCCTCGCCGAACGAGGTGAAGATCTCGTCGGAGAAGGCGAGGTCGTTGAGGTACGGCTGGCCCTGGCCGAGGCCGGTGCCGAGCACGCCGCCCTGGGCGAGCGCGAACAGGCCCTTCATGAGCTGTTCGCTGTTGGAGAACTTGCCGCCGTCGGCGAGGCACTGCTTGTAGCCGTCGGGGTCGTTCACCGCGTTGAAGATCTCGCCGCCCTTGGAGCAGCCGTTGCCGAAGAACGGCTCGGGGTTCAGCCAGATCTCGACGCGCTGGTTGATGTGCTCCATCGGGCCGCCGATGGTGCTGGCGGTCAGGTACAGCAGGAACGCGCCGCCGAGGAACATGCCGAGGCCGATGACGACCCAGGAGACCTTGCCCGTCGCGATGTAGACCATCGAGACGAACAGGCCGAAGAACAGGAGCGCGGTGCCGAAGTCGTTCTCCACCGCCATGATCATGAGCGCGATGACCCAGAAGGCGAGGATCGGCATGAGGTCGCGCGAGCGCGGCAGCTCCAGCGGGCCGATCTTGCGGCTCACCAGCGAGAGCGCTGATCGTTTTTTCACTAGATAGGCGGCGAAGAAGGCGATGAACGCGAACTTGCAGAACTCGGACGGCTGCACTGAGAACGAGCCGATCGTGATCCAGATCTTCGAGCCGTTGATGCCCGGGAAGAAGATCGGCGCGATCAGCAGGACGAGCCCGGCCAGGCCGAGGCTGTAGTGGTACCGCTGAAGGACCTTGATCTCCTTCAGCACGATCAGCGCCGTGATGAACAGCGCGATCGACAGGACCGTCCACAGGAGCTGGCCGAAGACGTTGGCGCCCGCGCCGAACGGGACGAACTTCTTACCCGGGTTGGTCGCCTCGAACCGCGCCTTGTCCTCCGCGAACGTGAGGAGCGTAGTCTGGTCGATGCGGTAGATCATCGCCAGGCCGAGGCCGTTCAACAGCATCGCCAGCGGCAGCAGCACCGGATCCGCGTACGGGGTGAACCTGCGCATCACGAAGAACGCGACGCCCGCGAGCACCGTGATGGCGAGGCCGTAGCCGAACATGCCGGTCGGGAGGCTGCCGTCACGGACGAGGCCCACCTGGGCGAAGGCCGAGACGGCGACGATGATCGCGAAGATGAGCAGCCCGAGGGATGCCCCGAGACGGGTGCGCCCCGCCGTCGGAGTAGCTGCCTCGCTCATGAGCGGTGAAGTCCCTTCCTCGCCCGCGTTGTCACTTTCCGGGGCATCCTGCCCCGTTCGGGTTGGCCTGGCAGCCCCTGGCCTGGCCGTCCAGCTCGGTGAGCCGGGCGACGGCCTCGTCCAGGGTGCCGAACCTCTGGCCCTCGGCGGCCTGCACGTCACGGACGTTCAGGAACTTCGCCTCGGGGGCGGGGAGCGTGGCGTCGGGGGCGGTGTCGGCGGGGTTCTCGGTGATCTGCTTGACGGTGCAGTCGGGCTGGTCCTTGCCCTGGACGATGACCAGGACGCCCTCCTCGACGGCGAGGCCGAACTGGCAGACCTGCTCGCGCAGCCGATCGATCGCGGTCTTGATGCCGCCCGTCGAGTCCGCGCTGATCGACTTGGCCCGGACCTGGCTCTGCGCCGACTTGGTGAGGTCGCCGACCGCGAGCGCGGGCTTGGGCTGCACACCGGGCGCGGCCCTGGACGACAGGTCGAAGCCGAGCAGGCCGTCGCTGCTGCCCTCGTACACGACCACCTGGCCGCCTTCGGCGCGCAGGTAGTAGCCGCTGTTCAGGGCCCGGTAGCCGAAGAACGCGGCGCCGATCACGAGCAGGCCCGCGACACCGGCCGCGCCGAGCAGCAGCACCGCCTTACGCGGACGCTTGCGGCCGCGCGCGGGCTGGGGGGCCGTCGGGGGGAGCTGCGGGGGCGGGCCCGCGGGCGGGGGGGCGCCGTGCTGGTAGGGCGGGGGCGCCGCGGCGGGGGCGGGGGAGGGCGGCGGCACGTAGTCGCCGCCGTTCATCATCAGCGCGGGCTGCGGGAGCGTGTCGCGGAGGTCGGCCGCGCGCTGGGCGGGGGTGTCGGCGGGGCGCGGATCCTGCGCCGTCTCCTGCGCCTTGTTGGCGGCCGCGCCGACCCGGGCCGGACGTTCGGCGGGCGGGGCCGCCGCGTCGAGGTCCACCACGTCGGCGATGACGCAGGTGATGTTGTCGGGGCCGCCGCCCCGGTTGGCGAGGTCGATGAGCTGCCGGATCGCGTTGCCCGGCTCGTCCTGCGTGGTGAGCACCTGGTGGATCGTGTCAGCCGACACGACGCCCGACAGGCCGTCCGAACACAGGAGGTAGCGGTCGCCGATCTGCGCCTCGCGCAGGGACAGGTCGGGCTCGACCTCGTTGCGGCCGTCCAGCGCGCGCAGGAGCAGGGAGCGCTGCGGATGGGTGGCCGCCTCGTCGAGGCTGATCCGGCCCTCGTCCACGAGGGACTGGACGAGTGTGTGGTCGTGCGTGATCTGGAACAGCTCGCCGTTGCGCAGCAGGTAGGCGCGGGAGTCGCCGATGTGCGCGAGGGCGACCTGCTGGCCCGACCAGAGCATCGCCGTCAGGGTGGTGCCCATGCCCTGGAGCGACGGATCACCCTCGACGGCCTTGTGCAGCCTGTCGTTGGCCTCCCTGACGGCGCGTTCCAGCGCGCCGAGAAGCTGCTCGGCGGGGACGTCGGCGTCCAGCTTGCGGAGCGTCTCGATCGCGGCGGCGCTGGCGATCTCGCCGCCCACATGGCCGCCCATGCCGTCGGCGACGGCCAGGAGGCGGGGCCCGGCGTACCCCGAGTCCTCGTTGCCCTCGCGGAGCATCCCGACGTCCGAGCGGGCGGCGTAGCGAATGCCGATACGTGGAGTGTTCATTTGCGCAGCTCGATTACCGTCTTGCCGATACGCACCGGGACGCCGACAGGGAGTTGGACGGGCCGGGTCACCTTCGACCGGCCCAGGTAGGTGCCGTTAGTCGAGTTCAGGTCCTCCAGGATCCACCCGCCGTCCTGCGCGTGGATCCTGGCGTGCCGGCTCGACGCGTAGTCGTCCGACACCACGAGCGTGGAGTCGGGGGCCCGGCCGATGGTGACCGGGCCTGAGGCGGCCAGGTCGATCGTGGTACCGGTGAGCGGGCCCTCGGTGACCACCAGGACCGCCTGTTCGGCACGGCCCTGGTGCGGCTGCGGCGTCTGCCCCGAGTGCGCGGGAGCGGGTGCGGGCCCCGGCTGCGGAGGGGCGGTCTGACGCTGCTGCTGCCGCCCTGCCCGCTCCTGTGCGGTCTGGCGGGCGGGTCTGGGGGGGCGGTTCGCGGCGCGCTCGGCCGCCCGCGAACCGAACAGATCGGCACGGATCACGCCCACCGCGGCGATGACGAACAGCCACAGCACCGCGAGGAACGCGATCTTGATGAGCGTCAGGGTGATCGGGGTCATCGAGGGGTGCTACTCCCGGTCGCGGCGGAACACGAGGTTGGTCCGGCCGATCGTGATCCGGGTGCCGTCGATCAGGGAGACCCGACGTATCGGCTGGCCGTTCACAAAACTGCCGTTGGTAGACCCTAGATCCACGAGCACGATTTCGGGACCTTCTACGCGGATCTCGGCGTGATGCCGGGACACTCCCGGGTCGACGAGGCGCAGATCGCAGTCCGTCCCACGGCCGAGGAGGGTCACCGGCGTGGCTATCTCATAGGACTGGCGCGCGCCGTCGCCGGTGGTGACGTCGAGGCGGGGACGGCCGGGGAAGGCGCCGCCGCGCTGCGGATGGTTGCTCGGCGGCTGGCGGATCTCGTTGTTCTCGATCGTGGAGCCGCGCACGACGCCGGACCTGATGCGGAACATGCCGGTGCTGAGGTCGCCGGCCGGCTCGAAGCGCACCCGGACCGGGCCCACGAAGGAGAAGCCCTGTTCCTTCGCGTACTCGCGCGCGAGGTTCGCCAGCTCCTGGCTCAGGCTGTCGGCGTAGACCTCAAGGCGCTGGCCGTCGGGGTGCGAGATCTCCACCACGAAGTCGTTGGGCACCAGGGTCCTGCCCTGGGCCACGATGGCGGCGCGCTCGTCCATCTCCCGCTGTACCGCGCTGGCCACCTCGACCGGCTGAAGCTCCGCCTTGAACGCGCGCGCGAAGGCACCCTCGACCATGCCCTCAAGTCGACGTTCGAAGCGTTGTAGGACGCCCACCGGGCACCTCCTCTCCCTGCTCGTCAGACGATCGTATCCGTGCGGTGGTTCGCGGCCCGCCGTCGTTTCCAAACCACCCTTTGTGCCGTGCTAATCTTTTCAAGCGCCGCCGAGAGCGGCCAGTCGCAGGGGCGAGTGGCGGAACGGCAGACGCGCACGGTTCAGGTCCGTGTGCCCGAAAGGGTGTGAGGGTTCAAATCCCTCCTCGCCCACCCTGGGGCAGCGACGAAAGTCCTGCCCACCACGTGTGGAAGGGGCCCCGACGCAGGATGCGTCGGGGCCCTTTCCGCGTTTGCGGACAGCGGGGCGGTGTGGGCCGCGCCGCCGCGCGCGGGTGGCTCGCGCCTCCGACAGGGTTCCCGGCACACTCATGGAACATACTGTAACGCTTTGGTAAAGGTGCTGGGGTCGAGTCGGGCACGGGCGCGGCGGAGACCCGTGCGGTCGGGGGCGGGGGCGTCGGCGGGGGACGCCCGGTCCGGCGGGGGTGGGTGGCGATTCGCTTTTGTGTGGAGTGTCCGGGGGGCGAGCGGTGGTGCGGTGGGGGATGTGAAACAGCGCCGCGGGGTTCGGTGCGCGTCACATCTTTTTGTGGGGGATCGGGTGCGGCGCTTATTCAGCCCGAAGTGGTACCCGGTTGACGATCTGATCCTCGGTGTCTGTCGGGAGAGGCTTTTCACAACTTCTTTCGGGGGTGGTCGCGGGACGATCGAATCGGAATCTTTTCCACTGCCCCTTAACACGTGCCCGGGGGGTTGGGTAATGACCTGCCGGTGCTGGTCGCGGACGGGTGTCCGAGGGGTGGCGAGCCGAAAAGGACGGCACCCTGGTGTGAACTTCCCCCGGTGTCCAGCTCGCTCCCGCCCTTCGTCCCTGCGTGTCTGGATTGTCGTAATTAATCCACAACACCACACCATCACGCGGTGATTATTTACGGTCCGCCTATTTGACCGGCGAGTCCTCAGGTGGTCTCGGAGATGTCGGAATAGCCCTCCCGGTGCCTACGATGCCGACGGTTCGGAAATTCTCTGGAACGTGATCACAAGGGAGGTCTCCACCTGTGACGGGTTCGCTCGCCAGGACTCAAAATGCCGCCGATAATTCGGTGAACGGAGCGGAACGGAATGCCGACGACCTGTTCGCGGTCTTCGACTCCCTGCACTTCCACCGGGCCGCCGAGCAGAGCACCCTGAGACTGCGCCGGTACCTGGACGACCCCGAGATCAAGGGGCTCGACCTGATGGAGCCCGCGGTGCTGCTGAAGGCCGCCCGCGAGCTGATGACCACCGAACGCGAACGGATCGCCGACTTCGACGAGGACAGGCTCGCCCAGATCATCGACCTGTACCTCAACACCGGCATCCACGTGCACTCCCCCGGCTACATGGGCCGCCAGTTCTCCGGCGTGGTGCCGCTGGCCGGGCTGATGGACCTCGTCAGCTCGGTGACCAACCAGCCGTCCTCCTTCTACGAGGCGGGCCAGCTCCCGAACGTCGCCGAACGGCTCATGGCCGACGAGCTCAACCGGCTCATCGGCTGGGACCCCGAGACGTTCGCGATGGTCACCACCTCGGGCGGCTCGATGGCCAACCTCACCGCCCTCCTCGCCGCCCGGAACCGCGCCTTCCCCGGCGTCTGGGCGGGCGGCGTCGCGGAGGGCGTCGCGGAGGCGGAGGGCCGTCCGGCCATCGCGATCAGCGAGGAGGCGCACTACAGCGTCAACCGGGCGGCCGGGGTGCTGGGCATCGGCGAACAGCAGATCGTCCGGCTGCCCGTCGACGGGCACGGCCGCATCCGCCCCGACGCGGCCGGGCCCGTCCTGGACGCCGCCGCGCGCGCCGGGCTGCGGGTGTTCTGCCTGGTCGCGTCGGCCGGGACCACCTCGATGGGCGCGTTCGACCCGCTCGACGAGCTCGCCGCGCTGACCCGGCCGCGCGGCATCTGGCTGCACGTGGACGGCGCGCACGGCGCCAGCCTGCTGGTGTCCGAGCGGCACCGGGACAGGCTGCGCGGCATCGCCGAAGCCGACTCGCTGACCTGGGACGCGCACAAGATGCTGTTCGTGCCGGCCCCCTGCACGCTGCTGTTCTACCGGGACGGCGACGCGGCGCGCGGCGCGTTCCGGCAGCACGCCAGCTACGTGTTCGACGAGGAGCCGGACGTCTACAGCGCGTTCGACAGCGGCGACAAGAACCTCGAATGCACCAAACGGCCGATGATCATGCCGCTCTGGACGCTCTGGTCGGTCTACGGGCCCGCGCTGTTCGCGCGGAAGATCGACCACCTGTGCGACCTCACCCGGCAGGCGCACCGGCTGCTCGCGGCCGAGCCGGACTTCACCGTCCTGCACGAGCCCGAGGCGAACATCCTGTGCTTCCGGTACGACCCCGAGGGCTTCGACCCGGCCGAGCTGCACGCGCTCCAGCTCCAGATCCGCAACCGGGTCCGCGCCGACGGCCGCTTCTTCATCTCCAAGGTGGACCTCGACGGCGTCGCCGCACTGCGCGTCGTGCTGATGAACCACCGGATCGACGCCGGACACCTGGCCCTGCTCATCAGCGAGATCAGAACGACCGGACAGCGGGTGCTGCGCGAGCGCGCCCGCGCCGACCGCACCGCCGACCACGCCGACGGGAGTCGCTCATGACCACCACCCTGACGGGCACCGGACGGGCCGCCGCGGACCTCGCCGCGCGGCTGATCCCCGAGCACGAGCTGCGGCCGCGCTCGGTCGCGCAGGTCGCCGCGCTGCCGTCGTTCGCCGGGAAGCTCAGCGAGTGCGCCCGCCTCGCCGGCGCGCCCTACTGCGAGCTGCCGCACCGCGTCCAGGACGCGCTGGTGCTGCGCCGGCTCCAGCAGATGGTGAACACCGTGCTGTTGAACCCGCTGTGGCGGGAGCGGCTGCGCTACTTCGGCGTCACCGGGGCGCCCGCCGACCTGGCCGAGTGGGAGCGGATCCCGCTGTCGGACAAGATCGTGCAGCGCGACATGTTCATGGGGGCGCGCGCGGGCATGGTCGTGCCGATCGAGCACGGCGGGTTCGAGGTCGTCGCGAGCGGCGGCACCAGCGACGGGCAGCCGCTGGAGATCGTCTACTCGCTGCGGGAGCTCCAGGACACCTACCGGATCTCCGGCGCGTTCATGGGCACCTACCAGCTCAGCCGCTACCTGGGCGGGGCCGGGCCGCGCTGGCTGTACACCACGCTGGCCGACTACCAGATGTGGAGCAGCGGGACGATGGTCGGCGGTGTCCTCGCGCAGGTGCCGGGCGTCAACTACATCGGGGCGGGGCCGGTCAGCGCGCCGGTGCTGGCGCACATGTTCTCCTACCCCGGCCCGAAGGCGCTGATGGGCATCTCGGCGGGCATCGGGATCCTCAGCGAGCTGGGCGCGGACATGCCCCCGGCCGCGCGCGAGTCCTTCCGGGTCGCGATGTACGGGAGCGGCCTGCTCCCGCAGCGCAAACGGGACGAGCTGCGTGAGGTCTACCCGAACGTGTCGATCCTCAGCTACTTCGCCGCGACCCAGGCCGAATGCATCGGACTGCAGCTCGACCACACGCGGCCCGAACTCGCCTCCGTCCCCGGCCTGCACCTCGTCGAGATCGTGGACGAGGACGGCAGGGCGGTCGCCGAAGGGGAGGAGGGCGAACTCGTCGTCACCCGCCTGCACGCGCACGAGGCGCCGCTGCTGCGGCTCAAGCTCGGCGACCGGATGGTGCGCCGGACGCCGCTGGACGAGCCGAAGCTGAAGACCGGGCGGTTCGAGTTCGCCGGACGCAGCGGCGACGTGTTGCACCTGGGCGACAGCCAGTACTCGGCGGTGCTCGCGCAGGCGGCGCTGCGGGCCGAACTGCTGCGGGTCACGGGCATCGACCTCGACCAGACGGCCCTGGACGTCCAGTTCGTCAACCACCGCAGCGGTAAGGCGCTCGTCCTGCTGGTGGCCGCCGACGACGCCGAGCGGCTCGCGGAGAAGGCCGAGTCCGCGCTCGGCCCCGGCGGCTGGCGCGGCCTGTTCGCGGCCGCGCTGCCCCGGTCGCTCTCGCTGTTCAACGACCGCGAGGCCACCCCCGAGACGATCGAGCGCTCCGGATACGACTTCCGGCTGGCGTTCGTGCCGCGCGGCTCGGTGGAGATCGAGCGGACCTCGGTCGGCAAGGTCCCGCTCGTCCGCGACCGCATGTGACCGCACCCCCGACACCCTGGGAGAAACAGTGAAACCGAAGATCAGCATCGTCGTCCTGGTGGACGCCGTCGGCGCGCTGTCCGACCGGACGCTGCACGACGGCAACCTGTCGCTGGTCGACGACAGCCCGCTCGGCAGCCGCAACCTCGGCACGACCGACCTGGTCACCGCCGTCGTCCCCGGCCAGGTCGTGCAGTGGACGCCCATCCACGTGGACGTGCAGACGCCGGTCGAGATCCAGAACATCGAGTTCCTCGGGGCCGCGCCCGCGCCCGTGCCGCCGCCGCTGGCCGCGCCGGCGGCGGAGGAAGGCGCCGCCGTGGAGCCCGGTTACGCCGCCGAGCCCGTCTACGAGGCGGACGGCCCCGTCCTCACGCTGCCCGACTTCCCCGCCGCCGCCGAGCCCTGGACGGGCGGGCCGAGCGCCCTCGCGTCCAACGGGTTCGAGAACCACGACCTCCTCGTGTGGGAGGGCATCGTGCCCGTGACGATGGTGCCGGGCGTCCCCTACCGGTACCGGCTCTCCATCAAGCTCCACGAGGGCGCGAACAGCGTGCTGTCCATCGAGTCCCCCGCGCTGCTGCGCGTCTGAAGCACCCGACCCGGAAGGCGGATCCATGGCCCAACAGCACGGCATCATCGTGCTCGTCGACGTCAACAACGCGCTCAAGGAGCGCTCCCTCGACGGGAACGCTTACTGGTTCGACAACATGAAGTTCCTCGGCTCGACCGGGGAGGGCACCGAGAAGCTGACGACCATCGTCCCCGGCGCGTACTTCCTCGACGGCTCCCAGGCCACCGAGCAGGTGCTCAACTGGCTGCCCGCCGCGCTCGGCTCGGTGCCCCCGACGGTGCCGCGCAACTACCTGGCCGAGCAGGCCAGGCACACCGACCAGGAGGCGCTCCAGGGGATCGCGGAGCTGGCCCCGGCCGACGAGGCCGAACTCGGGCGCATCCGGGAGCAGGCGGGCCGCCGGGCGCGGCGGTCGCACAGCAGCCGCAGCCTCGTGACGAGCAAGGTGCTGGACGCCACCGGCCAGGTCGCCGGGGCGAACGCCGCCGACACCTACAACTACCCGACCCCGGTGATCACCGACATCACCGGACCCGCCGTCACCGAGAAGATCATCTACCCGGCGCAGTACGGCTCACCCGACATGACCTACGACGGCTGGTACTGGGCGGCCACCGTGGACACCAGCCGTCCCGGCGTCTACGCCTACACGATGCACATCCAGCTCCACGAGCTCGTCTCCCGCGACGACGAGCTGGTCTGGGAGCCGGTGGACCTCACCTGCGAGTCGTACCTGAAGGTCATCACCGACCCGAAGCGGAACGCGTTCACCGGCGCCGGCCTCGGCGTGCTGCCGCTGCCCGCCTTCCCGCCCATCTCCTGACCCCGAGGAGCACCCATGCCCCCCAGGCCCAAGCCGACCCAGCCCGCCGCCCGGCCGCTGACGATCACCGCCGTCGTTGATCCCGTCGCCGCGCTCGCGTCCGGGAACCTCGACGAGAACCTGTACCTGTACGACACCAACCGGACCGTCGGCTCGACCGGCTTCGGCACGCCCGAGCTGCGGACGCGGGTGCGCAAGGGCGACGTCCTGCTGTGGAACGTGATCCCGCTGGAGTGCGAGACGTTCGTCGCGCTCGCCGACATCGACATCGACCGGCGGGTCGCCGACCCCGTCCGCAAGGTCTACCCCGGCACCGACATCGTCTTCTTCACGGCCACCGTCAAGCGCGACCTGACCGGCCCGATCGGCTACCGGCTGTCGTTCCTGCTGGGCGGCGTCGCCGAGCCGTTCACCCCCGAGGCGTCCCCGCTGCTCGTCGGCCCCGACACGAAGGAGTCCTGATGTCCCTGTACGCCGCCACGGACTTCACCGAGCGTGGCCAGCTCAACTCGGTGCAGCTCAACGTCGTCACGCTCGTGGACATGGAGAAGGCCGCCGCCACCGAGTCGCTCGACGGCTGCCTGTACATGATGGACAACAGCATCGGCGGTGTCGGCCAGGGCACCGACCACCTGGAGACGGTCTGCAAGCAGGGCCAGGTGGTCAACTGGATCATCCGCCCGATCGACATGCACCGCCGCGCCGACGGCACCTGGCCGCCCATGCCGAAGATCAACAACCTGGTCTTCCTCGACATCGAGAAGGGCGACGAGGACGACCCGGCCGAGCGCCGGATGATGACCGAGCTGAAGGTGTACGGCGGGCCGGACCGGATGCGGGACAAGTACACGGCCGTCTACTACTACTGGGCGGGCGCCGTGCTCAGCACCGCCCGTCCCGGCCTGTACCGCTACCGGTTCGTCCTCGAACTGGAGAAGGAGCACAGCACCGACAAGCTCTACCTGAACTCCCCGCGCTACCCGGCCCTCCGCGTCCTGCCCGTCTAGCCTCGCGCCGACCCGACCCCGGCCGCGTGGGCGCCTTCCCGGCGCCCGCGCGGCCTGCTCGTTGGGCGGGGTTCGGTGCGGCGGCGATCTGGCGAGTGGGACACCGGGACTCGGTGGCTCTGCTAGCGTGGAACGTCTTGGTGGTTGGGTCGGTTGGGTCGGTGGGCTGGGCTTGTCAATTGAGCGTTGAACATATGAATGTTGAAATAGTTATCCACCGGTTGCCTGTGTGTTGCCGGATGTGTTTCAACATTGAGAGAAGTGCGGTACGGTCGCGGCTGTGCAGGAAGCCTCGCACGGCGGCGTCGACGACGCCGTCGACAGGATCATCGCGCTGTGGCGAGCGGCGCGGCCCGACCTCGACCCCTCGCCCCTCGGCGTCGCCGAGCGCATCCACAGGCTGAACCGGCTCCTGGAGCGGGAGACAGCGCGGTTCCACGCCGAGTTCGGCCTCGACCACGCCGAGTTCGACGCGCTCGCCGCGCTGCGCCGCGAGGGCGGCGCCGACGGGCTCACCGCCGGCGACCTGCTGCGCGCCTCCACGGTGACGTCGGGCGCCATCACCAACCGGCTGGACAAGCTGGAACGCAAGGGCCTCGTCGCCCGCGCCCCCGACCCCGCCGACCGGCGCGCGGTGCGCGTCACGCTCACCGCGCCCGGCCGCGCGCTGGTCGACGACATGCTGGAGGGCTACTTCGCGGTGCAGCGCCGGGTCCTCGAATCGCTCGCCGACCCGCGCGGCGTGGAACGCGGCCTGCGCACCCTGCTCGTCGCCTTCGGCGAGACGGCGGCCCTCGCCGACGCCTACCGCGACTAGCCCCCGACGCCCGTCGCGAGCGGACGACGGGGAGGGCTCAGGCGACGGCGGCGAAGGTGTCGGTGATCTTGGTGTGGCCCTCGACGGTCGGGTGGATGTCGCCGCGCGCGCACATGTGCGTCCACAGGCAGATCCGCGCGACGTTGAGGGGCAGCTCGCCGTAGCCCTCCACCGTCGCCTTGCCGCGGAAATCGCCGGTGGCGAAGGTGCGCTGGACGTCGGCGACCCGGTAGCCCGCGAGCAGGTACAGGGTGGACATGAACCCGTTGAGCCCCTGGACGAGGGGTGTGGACACGGTGGCGAGGGTCCGGCCCGAGGAGCCCGTCAGCCACGACGCGAGGACGGGGTTGTAGTAGGTCATGCCGGTGTAGCGCACCGAGGGGCCGCCCGCCCGGCGCAGCTCGGTGATGATCGTCCACAGGTTGCCGGTGAGCTCGCGGATCGCGGGCAGCACGCACTTCTGGTCGAGCGCGCCGCCGCGCACACAGCGGTTCACGTCGTTGCCGCCGATGTCGAGGGTCAGGTACCTCACCCTGCCGGGGTTGGCCCTGAGGAACGCCACGGCCGCCTTGAGCTGGCTGCCTTCGGGGTAGGCGCACCGCCCACCCCTGAGCAGGGACGCCGAGGTCTCGCCGGAGCACCCAAGCTTCACCAGCTCCAGGCCGGGCGCCCGCGCGCCAAGGCGGGAAAGCAGCTGGTCAGGGTAACCGGTGTCGGTGTCACCCTGCCCCGGCTGGTAGCCGGTGGCCAGCGAATCACCAAGCGAAAGGTAGTAGACGGGCTCCGGCACGGCGGCGGACACGGGAATGGGCGCCACGTTGCCGAGAAGGAGCGCACAGAGGCCCAACACAAGGGCGGGCACACGGGGAGTCATGGGATGTCGTTCTCCCGATCGCTCCCCCGAGTTTTCGGTTGTGCGGGCAGTATCGGGCCTGTGGACAGCCCCACGCCAGCCGTCTGCCGAGATCAGTCGAGCACGGTTCCATCACAGGGTTATCCACACCCCCTGTGGATATCCACACCGCCATCCACTGGCCACTTTGTCAGCCCTTGTACGGATTTGGCCACTTTGACAGCGCCCTATCCCCACTCGCCCCCAGGCGTCCCAGAGTTATCCACAGCCTTTGTCCACAGGCATCCACAGGTCCACCCCCCCCTGTGGATAACCCCACCGGCCACCCCGGAGCCGCACTCGCCGGAACGACCATCGGAACCGTGTCGGTGAGAGCCTCGCGGTCAAGCGCCACGGCCGACCGCCCGCCGCCTCTGGAACAACCACCCCTGCACGTCCCGGCTCGCCGCCTCCACACGCTCCACCGGGCAGATCGACCCGTTCCACGACGAATACCAGAACCAGGACCGTCACGGGATCTCCTTGCAGGTAGGGCATCTCGGGGCCTACCTGCAAGCTAAAGCTGGGGTTGGCGTGGCCCCAACTAGTTTGCCGCAGTTTGCCATGGGTGTCCTTGACCAGATGAGAGCACTGACCGACGATGCAGGCCATGCAAACCCCGGCAAACATTCGGACGGGAGCGCGACCATGTCGATACGGTTCATGGGCAAGGTGACCAGCGGCGGCGACAGCCCTACCCTGTGGGCGACCGAGCGCGAGACCTACATCATCCAGGGCTACAAGATCACCGATCCGGCGGTCGCGGTCCTGCTGGACATCTCGGAGGGCGAGACGTGCGTGGAGATCTACGCCATGCTCCTGGCCAACCTCGCGAAGGACGGCATCTTCGGGGTGGTGCGCAACATGAGGGCCCCGATCGTCCACGTCCTGCCGAACGGCAACTACATCGTGCGGGGGCGCAGGCTCACCGACCCGGACGCGCGCGAGCAGATGTCCATGCCCGATCACGAGGACGCCATCGAGGTGCCCAAGGCCGTCCTGGCCGCGCTGCTGGAGGACCCCGAGGATGCAGCTGATGACACCCGAGCAGCGGGACGAGCTGCTCAACACGTTCGAGCGTGACGCCTTCCACCTGGAGCTCAAGGACTACTACGCCGCCGACTACGAGCACGGCCCGATAGCCCGCTGGCGGCGCGGCGAGCCCGACGACTACGCCTGGCTCCAGCCCTGGCTGAACCGCGTGCGTGAGGCGGCCAAGGCGGGCCGGACGGTCCGGCGGGTCCGGGTGGTGACGGAGCCACACAGCGAATACGTCCGCTGGCTCCGCTCCGTGACCCACCTCAATATCGGCGCGGGAGAAGACATCCGGTGGCTACCCCGCCACCTGGTCCCCGCCGACCTCGCGTTTCCTGTGGACGGGAGTGACTGGTGGCTGTTCGATGGCCGCTTCGTGACCGTCGGGCATTTTGATGAGGAAGCCCGCGTCCTCGGCTCCGAACTGGTCACCGACCCTGCGGTGGTCGCGTCCTGCGTCGCGGTGCGCGACCGTCTCTGGGACCTGGCCGTTCCGCATCACGAGTACCTGCCTGCCTGATCGTGTCAACCCAAGCACAACAGGCACGCGAAGCGTTCGGCGCTCGCCTGCGTGACCTGCGCAGAGACGCGGGCCTCACCGGGCGAGCGCTGGCCGCGTCCGCAGGCTGGCACCTGTCCAAGATCAGCCGCATCGAGCACGGCCGCCGCTCCGCCAGCGAAGACGACATACGCGCCTGGTGCCGAGTCACCGGAGCAGAAGACCAGATCCCCGAGCTGATCGCCACCATCCGCAACATCGAGGCGATGTGGCCCTCTGAGCGGTGCCCCCGTCACCGAAGCGCTTACCCGGCTCCCGGGCGGCCGAGCGACCTTGTCCCCGGACGCCTTCCGAGACGGCCGATTCCTGGCGAAGGTCGCAGCCGACCATGTCCGATGACGACCCGCTCGGCGCGGACCTCGCCCACCTCATGGCCGCCGTCGCCCGGGTACAGGCCACCATCCGATCCCCCACCCGGCACACCGACGTCTCCGCCGCCACGCTCCACGCCCACCAATGCGCCGACACCGCCCTCCAACGCTGGGGCATCGACAAGGTCGCCGAGGGACTCTTCGCCATGATCGTCTACTTCGACCAACGCTCCCAACGGTCACCGGGACACCACACCCGAGACTCCATCGCGCACCTGTCCGACCTCACACCACACGACCCTATGATCCAGCCCTTCATCGACTGGCTCGTCCAAACCGTCACCCACCGCCACTACCACCCCCCACCCCCCACGACCCACGCCACTTCACCGTCGTCCTCGCCCTGGCCCTCTACGCCACCATCACCAGCGGCCCCACCGCACCGGCGCGGACGAGGACGCCGAGAAAACCGGCCCGGCGCCGTCCCACGCGGCGTCGCCGATGACGGCCGACGGCGTCGGAAGATGTACCCGCACCAGGTCGTACACGGGCACGGAGGTGGGCCGATCGTGGCTCGCCGGGCCGCCCGGCACGGAACTCATCGTCGAGTAACCCAAGGCGATTGCGGAATGACGCGAATCGTTGACCCCAGTTCGTGCGTCCAGGATCGGGCGGGCGCGTTGCGGGCCTCTATGGTCGAGAGGCTGCACGACCTGGGCGCCTTCAAGTCCGAACGGGTGGCCGCCGCGGTGGCGACGGTGCCTCGGCACGTGTTCGCGCCCGGTGAGTCGCTGGAGGCCGCCTACGCCCCGGACAACCCGTTGACGGTGAAGAGCGACAGCACGGGCGCGGCGCTCAGCTCGGTCTCGGCGACGCACCTCCAGGTCGTGATGCTGGAGCAGGCGGCGATCGAGCCGGGCATGCGGGTAATGGAGGTCGGCTCAGGCGTGCTACATAAGGGATCGACTCGGCAACCAACGTCAAGCCGGAACTTCAAAGAAATTCACGACGCGAAGCCTTCGTCACGAGGATGTCGTACAGATCTCCATCCGCCGCTGAAAAAGATGCTCCCCCGCCGAGGATTGATCGCCGTCGTCCGCTCCAGATCGCCGACGTGGCCTCACGATCGGGGATGAGTGAGTAATCCCAGCGGCCCAAGTGTCCGGAACCGTGTGATCGTCTCTACGGACGCCCCTGTCGATCGCCCATGGTTCCACGCCACCCGGAACCGGTGATGATCATGTGTCCGTGGTGGATGACGTCGTAGTCTCCCAACTCCATATGGAGTTGGGCCGCACGGAGCCAGCGGATGCGAGGGTCGTCGTGGGCGATGGTGGCGGCGGCGGGCGCCAGGCCGTCCCGGGTGGGCTTGTAGAGCATGCCGGAGATCGCGGCCGGGACGACTCGGCGGGCACGCAGCACCACATGCCCTCCACGCAGGTGCGGGCACAGCCGCGTCGACCGTTCCACGCACCCCGGGCACACCGGCGGATGAGCCGTCATGACGGGGGCGGGCCACGGGCCCTCCGCGCTCTCGTACTCCTCCCGCGACAGCATCCACAAGGCGCTCTTCCCGCAGGGCGTCCCGCACACCTGACACAACAGCCTGTGCATCGCCCGACGCTGCCGGAGAGAGTGGACGGACTTGAACCGGGGAACCCCGACCCCGGGACTGAACCCCATGCGCGTCCACAACACCCCCGCCCCGTCACGATCCCGCGCCGTCTCATCGACGTAAGCGATCCGCCCGTCTCGAACCACCAACCTGACCGGCAGAGCCTCCTCCGACGACCACGCCGTGATGAACGGCACCTCACCCCACCGCGCCAGATTCACCGCAGCCAAAGACATGCCACACACACCTTTCTGGAATCAAAGAGGAACTCCCGCGACAATCCACACGGGACGTACGGAAAACATGCGCATCGGTGCGGGTGTGGGCTTGCCCCTGCGCGATTGCCGCTCAATCGATCACCGCTATCGGGGGCTTCCCAACAGACGCGGTCAGCCGCACGCGGCCCGCACCACCTCGCCGCGCACCGAGCGGGTAGCCTCGAATTCAGGTCCCTCGGCCCGGTCGCGCAGCGACTCGAACTCCATCGCTTAGACCAGACGAATGGTGTCCGCACCGGCCGCCGTTTCCCTACTCGATTCGCCCCTTCTTGGTGGTCAGGCCACCCGGTGTTTCTCGGTGCTATCGGGTTGAGTGGCTGTCGACGAGCTTGTTGATCATGACGCCATGGCCTGCTGAGAGGACGTGTGCTTGGCGGAGCGGAATCCACAGGCATTGGAGGCGTGTCGGCGGGAGAAGGCCATCGTGTTCTTCGCTGCTGTCCCAGGCCCGCGGGTGCGTTCCCAAGGCAGCGAGGTGAAAGAAGAACCGACGCTGAACCTCCGGCCGGAGAGGGCTCATGTCGTAGGTGGCGCGGCCAACCGACCGCACGAACATGAGACGGGAAAGACCGGTCTCCTCCGCCGCCTCGCGAAGCGCTGCGTCCGCCGGGCTCTCGCCGGGGCGGACACTGCCTCCGGGAACCTGGAGGCCCACTTCCGTCCATGGGTGATCCACATGCCGGATGACAAGCAATTCGTCGGCGTCGTTCAGTACGTAGGCGAGAGCCTTGAGCGTGATGGTCTTGCCGGCCATGGACGGGTGATGTGTTCCTGTGGACGTGGTCGGGTGAGGACGAAATTGACCAGCGGACAACGCCCCGCGCCGTTAGAGTTCGACCATGCCGAATCCTGGTGTGCGTACTCGCATCGCGCCTTCGCCGACGGGCATGTTTCATGTGGGGAATGCCCGGTCCGCCCTGTTCAACTGGGTTGTGGCCAAGCAAGTCGGCGGGGTGATGGTACTGCGGATCGAGGACACCGACGCGGAGCGCAACACCCAGGCCGGGGTCGACTCGATTCTTGGGGCGATGGCGTGGCTCGGGATGGGGCCGGAAGAGTATGAAGGCCCCTACTTCCAGTCGGCGAACGCCGGGAAACACCGTGCGGCCGTCGAGGAGCTCTACGCCAAGGGCCTCGCCTACCGGTGTCAATGCACACGGGACGACGTGATCGCACGGACCGGCGACTCCAACAAGGGATACGACGGGTTCTGTCGCGACCGTGGACTCACGGAAGGCGCCATGCGCTTCCGCACACCGGATGACGGCGAGACGGTCGTCGTGGACCTGGTGCGCGGCAAGCCGACGTTTGAGAACGCGGTCCTGGAGGATTTCGTCATAGCGCGCAGCGATGGATCGGCGACGTTCCTCCTCGCCAACGTGGTCGATGACGTCCTCATGGGGATTACCCATGTGATCCGGGCTGAGGAGCATCTGTCGAACACCCCGAAGCAGCAACTGCTGTGGGACGCGCTCGGACATGAGCCACCGGTGTGGGCGCACGCGCCGGTTCTGGTGAACGACAGGCGCCAGAAGCTGTCGAAGCGCCGGGACCGGGTCGCGCTGGAGGACTTCCGGGACGAGGGCTACCTGCCCGAAGCGATGCGCAACTACCTGATGCTGCTGGGATGGGGTCTCGGGGAGAACCGGGAGATCGTCCCCTGGGAGGAAATCGTCGCCGAGTTCCGTCTCTCTGACGTGAACCCGTCGCCCGCGTTCTTCGATGTGAAGAAGCTGCGGGCGTTCAACGGTGAGTACATCCGGGCGATGGAGCAGGGGGCGTTCATCGAGGCATGCCGCCCGTGGGTCGAAGGCCCCGATGTGCCGTGGGCGGCTGAGGCGTTCGATCCCGGCGCCTTCACGGTCCTCGCGCAGCTGGCACAAACCCGTGTCGCGGTGCTGAGTGAGATCGTCACAATGGTCGACTTCGCATTTTTCGACGAGCCGGTCGCTGACGCGGACTCCTGGTCGAAGGCGATGAAGGAAGGCAGCGCCGACCTCCTCACTGCGACGATCGCCGCCTACACCGACGCTCCTTGGGAAGCGGCCGTCTTGAAGGAACACCTCGAAGTGATCGGCGCTGAGCGTGGGCTGAGGCTCGGAAAGGCGCAGGCACCCGTCCGGGTCGCGACGACGGGCCGCTCGGTCGGCCTGCCGCTTTTCGAGTCCCTTGAGGTGCTCGGCCGGGAGCGGACCCTGTCCCGTCTCCGCTCCGCGGTCGCGCGCCTTTGAGCGAGTCACGGGCACCGCGCTGAGGGAAGAGTCAGTCCGAAGGGCGCGGTGACCTCACCGAAGGACGTCCCGAACTGGCTGTCCGCAAGGTGGAACAGGTGGGGGGCGACCATGCCGATCGGAATTCCGGCGGGAAGGTCCGCACGCCGAAGATCCGCTCGGAGTTGCCAGCCTCGGACCCACGGCCGCACGGTCAGGGTCCCCTGCCCTGTTCCATCGTTGGTCAGCCAGCGGGTTCCGTCCCACACGACTCCGCATTCGAACGGGGCACTGTCGGCGTGGGCCGAGGCACCAAAAACGGTGACGACGTCCGAGGTGAGCGCTGTCGAGACCAGGGGGCCGAGATCGGGCAGCGAGAATCCGGCGCGTGCGAGCACCGTCGCCGCGTGGAGCAGGACTCTCACCTGTGACGGGACCGTCTCGAATGCGGAAGTGAGGCGGGTGGTCAGCTCGGTGGGTCGGTAGCCGTCCGTGGTGAGGATGCCGTCCGAGGCGAACGACCCACGGTAACCGAACCGATCGCGCAGGAAGGCGCCCGCGCTTTCGGTGATCTGCCTCAGCTCTCCTGAGCGCGGGTGTTCTCCGAGTGGCACCGCGCCCGCCCACAGGAACGTCCCGGTGGAGGGCCGGGGCAGGGAGAGCAGTTCCATCGGGGGAAAGGCCGCGATCCCTTCGGCGGTGACGATGCCATGCACCCGGCAGGGAAGACCTTCGAGAAGCGGCATCAACCTGACCCGCAAGTCGTGGGCCTGTGACGGAAACGCCTGCGGCGGCACGTTCTGCCACCACCAGATGCCCTCCGCTCCCGCCCTCGGCCCGTGCCCGCGATGCTGGCAGCTCGCCACCACTCCCCGGCCTTCGTTGACCTCGTCCGCCAGTCTCGCGACGGCGTGCGTGGAGTCGCAGGTCAGCGCTGGCACACGGTCGATTCCCGCCAGGTCCCAGAGGGGATCGATGAGCATCTTGTCCTCGACCAGCGCCCATTCGGGGCGGCGGCGGCCCAGCTGGGCGCGTCCGCCGATGAGCGGGGGAAGCAGCGGATCTGGGATGATCATGACGGCCCGGTTCACCGGATCGAAGTCGTCCAGCCGGGAAGGGCCGAGCACCAGGCGCGCGACGACCTCGTGATGGAATTCAAGGTGGGCGCTCGGGCCGGAGATCTGTCGGCCGGGGGTGAACTCCCGCCCCAGCGCGAGGACCAGGTGGTCCGTCCCCGCGTTGACGAGAAGCTGTTCCCAGACGGGAGCGTCCTGCTCGTGCGTCGACAGGACGATGACCGGCCGACCGGCCGCGACCTCGTTGAGCGCTTCGGCGATCACGCGTTGGATCTGTTCCACGGGTATCCCTTGCGTCGGAGGATCAGGTTGGACGGGGTCCTGTGGAGCAGCTCGTAGCGGGTGCCGAGAGCCCAGATGATCCGGGCCGTCGAACGCTCGGGGACACGGTCGTCGTACTCGATCAGGACGATCCCCGGCCGGTGGAGGTCGGGGGCGAAGGAAGCCCAGACGTCCAGTTCGGTTCCCTCCACGTCGATGCTGAGCAGATCGATCGCATCGATGTTCGCCCGCTGGAGCAGGGAGGCGAGCGTTCGTACCTCGACACGGACGGGGGTGTAGCCGTGCCCGTTGACGTTGAGCCCGGACAGGGAGCTGCGGGGCCCGTACATCCAGAAGGTCCGGAGTCCGGGTGTCGCGGATACCGCGTGCTGGGACACCTCGCAGCGGCGGCGGGCCAGCGGCGCGTGGTTGCGGGGGTCTGCGTCTACACAGAGGCCGGTCCAGCCGCGGCTCTCCCAGTAGAGGGTGTTGCTTCCCCGACGGCCGTCCCCGGCGCCCACGTCGACGAAAGTCCCGTTGGAGGGCAGGTCGAGGTTCTCAGCGAGCCAGCGGTCCTCACCCCATTGGGAGTGGTACGGCTCGGGCTGGTTGTAAGGGTTCACAGGGCGTACCCGAGGATGAGTAGCCGACGGGGTCTGCCGCTGGTGTTGGACGTGCTGGCGTGAACGAGGCGGGCGTCCCACACGAGGACAGCCCTTGCTTCCGCCGTCAGGAGTACGCTGTGCTCATCAGGCGCGTCCCTGTCGGACACCACCGGGCCGTGGTCCTCGGTGATCTCGTGGGTGACGTCGTGCAGGTGGCTCCCGGGCCAGACCCGGACAGGACCCGCTGACGGCGGGCAGTCGTCAAGACAGACCGCGATCGTGACGATTGGTTCGGTGATACCGCGAAGCCGGTAATAGGCGGCGTCGGTGTGCTTACGCACATCCTCGCCAAGAATCCGATCGGGTGCGGTTCCGGTGAGACGCTGCTTGTAGGAGATCTTCTCGTCGATCAGCCGGGCGTCGTCTCCCAGGAGAGCGCTCGCCAACCCGGACAGGGTGACGGCGAGCGTCTGAGCGGTTGGCGCCAGGTCCAGAACCGGCTTGGCCTTGAGGACATAGGCGTCCCCGTCTGCGAGACGCCAGGCCGTCATACGCCGATCAGTCAACGGGACGCTGCGAAGGATCGCGTCAGCCTCAGCACGCAGGCGCACGAGATCTTCGGCCGTGATCCGGCCAGGGAGGGTCAGGTGTCCCTCCGAACGGAATCCCTCCAGCTGGTTCGGCGTCATCGGACCGCCACCGGAATGACGAAGTCGGCGGTCGGTTTCGTCCAGCCAACCGGGACACGATCGGGTGGAAGCGTGTACCGCTGTTGGCTCCAGCCAGTGAATCGGTCGCTGAGAATGGCGGCGCGCGTCGGCGAGAGGGAACAGCCGGAGGAGAAGAAACTGAACCGCCCGCCGGGCCGAAGGCTCGGCAGCGCGATGTGTTCGATGAACGCCTCGAAGTCCGCGTCGGCGAATCCGTCCGGCGGCCAGGTGTCGTACATGATCGCGTCAAAGTGGGCCGGGGGAAACGACACGAGCTGCCAGGGGCGGACGAGCACGGCGGTGTCCTCCGCTATCCCGCGCACCACACGTTCCTCCGTCATCAAGGCGATGTGCGGATGCGGTTCGATCGCCGTGTAGCTGGCGGGCCGGTAGACGGCTGCTTGCTCCGCGAAGATCCCCAGCCCGAGGCCGACCTCAAGGACGTCCGGGCGTGTCGTTCCGGCGAGCAGCGCCGCGGCGTGCAGGCTCATCAACTCCGCCTCAGCGAAGAACATCACGTAGGTATCTCCGAGGAGCAGCCCCGCCTCATCCATGCGGGCCTCCAGCCCCTGGAGCCGCCCGACGTGGGCTTGGTGAACACTGGTGAACGCCGCGGTCATCGCTGCTCCCGGAAGTCACGAATCGCATCCGTAGCGAGGAAACGTTCGGCCACGTCCGAAGTGCAGGTGAGTGTTTCGCGGACGATGGTCTCCGCGAGCGCTCGGTCGCCCCCGTCGGGAAGCGAGATGAGCACGAACCTCGGGTCGTCGAGCGGGTCGCCGTTGCGGGCGGCGATCGTCACCTCTGCCGACCGTCCGGTCTTTGCACCGATCTCCCTGGCTGCCCGGCCCGCGAGGTCGGCGTAGATCTTCCCGCCGTGGTGGACGGGGTTCTTGCCCGCCGGGGCGTCACCGGAGGAGGCCCGAAGCGGCTCGATCACGCCATGGCCTCGGTTTCCACGGCCGACGGCACCGCAGTCACCCTTGCCGAGAGAGGTACCGAACGGTGCCAGGTAGGCGCGGTTGGGTCCGTCTTTGGTGTTCAGGTGCAGCGTCAGCCGATACGCATCACGTAGCTCAGCCGACAACTCCGCTTTCAGGTCGCGGACGAGTTCCGCGTACTCCCGCCATGACCGAACGGACTCCGGGTGGACCGGCACAGCGGTCGTCGCCTCGAAAGCGTCACCGTGCCGGACGACCATGACCTTCACGTCGGCGCCGATCTGCGGCCATCCCGACTCGATGATCCGGCGTTCCAGCCATATTGCGAGCCGCGCCGCGCGGCCCGGCGCCGAAGTCCCCGTACAGAGAACGGTGTCGTTGCAGACGGTCTCCGAGGACAGCACTTTGTGCAGCTCGGCGGGGTTCTGTGGCGCATAGAAGCCGGGGGCGTGGTCCGCGGCCGTTCCGGCGGTGTTGAAGACTTCGGTGGTGAGGTGCGGCCAGATCTCGGGGCCGCCGAGAGCCTCGTTGAGGACGTCACGCACCACCCGTTCGAAGATCTCTCCGAGCGGCACGGCGACGGAGCCGACCCGGGCGGTCATCTTCCCGATCAGGTGGCAGGCCACCGGCGTGATCACCTCGAACGAGCCAAACGACACCCGCGAACCGGCCCCGACCAGGGTCACCTTGTCGACCCAATGGTTCGGGATCGTGCCGAACTCCTCCAGACAGTGGGCCGAGTACTCGCGCGAGTAAGCATTGGCAACAAGGTCTGCGAGAGTGTCCGGGTGCCCGAGCCCCTTACGCTCCGCGCAGTCGAACGGCAGGTCGTCCGGGTCGAGGAGCCCGTCACGGAAGAGGATCCTCACGACGAGGCCCTCTCCGTGACGAACGAGTAGGCGAGACACTGCGACAGGACCAGGACACGTCTGGCGGGGCACAGCTCGGCCGCGTCCGCCGCGCTGAAGGTGCCGTCGTACAGGTTCCCGTACCTTGCGGGAACGGAGGCGCACCTCCGGACGTCTCCGGTCACCGTCACCTTGAAGGAGGACACCCCGGCCGAACACGGCGCGCCCCGAAAATCGGGGGGACCGTCCAAGTAGGGCTTGTTGAACAGGTACTGGCCGGAATAGCCGAGAATGAACTCCTTCTCCGCGTCGCTGTATGCCTCGGGATAGCGGCGGCCGTTCAGCACCCCCTTGAACACCTTGGCCCTGACCTGCTCGACACCAAGATCGGACAGCTGCTCCAGGTCGGTGACGAGACGACCCAGCAACGGCGGATAGAGCACATAGAGCGCGTCCACATCGAACCCGAGGGCCCGTAGAAGATGAACGTCCCGCGCGTAATCGGTAAGGCCGAGTCCCAACCGCTCCCGCTCGCCGATGTGCAACGCCGCCACGATCTTGACGGTCTTGGCCGGATCGACCCGGCGGGCGAACTCCGCAACATCGGGGGTCGCCAGATTGGTGTTGATACTGATGTGATGCCGACGGGTGAGCCCCGCGCACAGGTCCACGAAACCGGGGAACAGGAACGGCTCTCCGCCGGACATGTGAACCAGGCACACGCGCCCAGTCTCATCGAACCGGCGCACCACCAACTGGGCGTCAGGCTCGTTCAGATTCTTGCGGTTGAGGACGTGTTTGATCTGCGGATGGCAGTACTCGCAGTCGAAGTTACAGCGGTTGGTCAGGTGCCAGTCGAACTCCCAGTCCCAGGGGGCGGGTTCCGACGTCATGGCCGACTTCCTCATGTCATCTCCCGACGTGGACGAACTGCAGATCGGGCTTGCGGGTAGTACGGAAACCACGCGACGGCCGGTCAGAACGGGCCGAGGACGATCCGGCCGAGGACCGGACTTTTGACAGGGCCGCCTCGCCGAGCGGGAGCCGCAACCCACGTATTCGAGCGCGGCCCGTCCTGCGGGCGACAACGACTCGATCAGTACGGGCTCCATACACCTCAGGAAACGCCAGCGCCTCACGTCCCCGACAGCGCTCGACCGGTGCGCATGTGTGCAAACCGGTGTGCATTCATACTCCGGTCTTATCTTCTGGTGGCCAGAGAATTACGCTCGGGCTATGGAACGGCAGCCCAACACCAAGCTCGCCAACCTCATCGCCGAGGCCGAGGTCTCCCATCTCGGCCTGGCCAGCCGCATCACGGCGGTGGCTGAAGAGTGGCGTGAGAACATACGACCGGCCCATACCCAGGTGGCCCGCTGGATCGCCGGTCAACAACCGCGCGGCACCACTCCCGCGCTGATCGCCGAGGCACTCAGCCGTAAACTCCGACGCCGCGTCACCCTCGCCGATATCGGCATGGACAATTCCACCGACGCGCCGGAGACCGGCCTCGACTTCGTCGAGTCAGCCGAAGAGCTCATCAGCGGCATCGGCGCTCTGTGGACCGCCGACGTACAGCGCCGACGCTTCCTCACAGGAAAAGTGGCTGCCGTCTCCATCTCGCACCCGGCCTTCCAGTGGCTCCTCGCCGCACCGGCCAGCCGTCCCGAGCGCGCCGGCTCCCAGCAGATCGGGATGTCCGAAGTCCTGGCGATCCGTGCCACCACCGCGATGTTCGCAGGTCTCGACAACCGCTTCGGCGGTGCCCACTCACGCACGGCCGCGATCCAGTACCTCACCGATCAGGTGACGCCGCTCCTCAACGGCTCCTACACCTCCGCTGTCGGTACCGCTCTGTTCAGCGCGGTCGCCGAGTTCAACCTCACCGTCGGCTGGATGGCCTACGACACCGGCCTCCATGGCCTAGCCCGCCGCTACCTCGTCCAGGCCCTCAATCTCTCCCACCACGCCGGAGACCGGCAACTCGGCGCAAGCGTGCTGTCCGCCATGTCCCACCAGGCCAACTACCTCGGCGAACACACCGAAGCCCTCACGTTCGCCCGCGCCGCGACCCAGGCGATTCACGATCGTCCCAGCGCGCTTCTGGAAGCCCAGTTCGCCGCGATGCAGGCAAGGGCCGCCGCAGCGATCCCCGGCCGAGAGTCCGAATGCCTCTCAGCTCTCGCTACGGCCGAAGCGGCTTTCATCCGCCACCGTCCCTGCGAAGGCCCGGAGTGGATCGCCTACTTCGACGAATCAGAACTTTCTGACGAGTTCGCCCACTGCTTCCGTGACCTCAACCGTCCCGCCGAGGCCAGGCGCTATGCCATGCAATGCCTCGACGCGGAGACCGCCGACTACAGCCGCAGCCGCACGTTCTCCCGCCTGGTCCTCGCCGCCGCCCTACTCTCCCAGAACGAACTCGAAGAAGCCTGCGTTGTCGTAACCGCAGCACTACCTCGCATCCAAGAAACTGGCTCCACCCGCTGCCGCACTTATCTTCGCGACCTGCGCACCAGGCTCAACACCCACGCCGACCACCCAGATGTTCGTGAACTGATGATCCATATCAGCCGGGTTCTCCGCCCCACACGGCCTCAATAAGGCCGCCAGTCCCGGGACCTCTCCGGGTTGGCCAAGTCGTCCACCCGACGCCGCACCTCTTCGGCGATCTCCTCCCCGTCCTGAAACTTCAACGCCAGCCAACACACCATCCGTAGTTCCTGAAGCGACTTCAACACAGGCCAGCCAGACATCCGCGTGACATCGAACCCGTAGACCTCACAGAACTCACGGTACTGATCCCGCGAATGCCACCCAAGATCCCGGTAGACGGCCGTCGCCGTCAGATCCCACTCCGGCGGCCCCCAGCACACACCGCCGAGATCAAACATCACGACTCGCCCGTCCGGCTGCTTCAACACATTCCCGATGTTGGCGTCGCCGTGGATTACCGACCGCGGAAGTTCGAACTCCACCCCCGCCAGCTCGCCATCCAGCCGATCAGCCGCCCCCAGCAGCACATCGTGTTCAGCAGCCGACAATCCCCGAGCCCGCTTCGCCCGCCCCCGAGCCTGATCCAAGACATCGAGCCCTGGCAGCGAGAGCGACCCCGGCGGCTTCAACGAGTGGAACCTCCGCAGCAGCCGACCAAGCTCTACAGGCGTGGTCCAATCTCCCTCCGCCGTCCACCACAGCGACACCGCGAGTCCGTCAGCATCCACAGGTTGTTGTCCAGCCAACGGCTCAACAACAGGCATCCCCTCCGACAACAACCAGCGAGCGACCTTCACCTCCCGCTGAGCGTTCCCGAACCCACCCGGGCGAGCCACCCGAGCGATCACCCTCCCTTCAGCCAGGCGAAAAACCGCGCGATCCCCCACACGAAGCAATTCGACCCCCTCACAGGACAGTCCAGCAAGCCCAGCAGCCTCCCGGACCGCGACTCTCGAACGATCCGCAAATGAGCCCTCCATCACTCCGCCTCCCTCCACACGGGACATCCCACCACGCTACGTCGCCACCCAACCGCTCACACCCACGAGAACTCGGCTTCCGCCGAGGTGATCTCAGCGGAACAGTCCGGTCGGCCAGGACTCTTGGGGCTAGCGGTGTGGCCAAGTGTGGCGTCCGAGCGTTACCTGAGGGCGTCAACAGCTCGGGTTATCAGCGCTCGCGCCTCTGCTCCGTAAACGGCCATGTGGGCATACGTCTCGAAGGCCCGGAAGTACTCGGCGAGTTCACCGGGTGCTGTGACGGTCACTGCGGCGGTCAGCAGTTCCACCCGAACCTGTTCGGTGTCGTACACGGAGAAGTTCCCCAGGGTCCACATGGGCCGCGCCTCTGGGGAGGAGAAGGGGATCACTCCGAGGGCGACTGAAGGCAGCGACATGACTGTGAGCAGGTGACCAAGCTGCCCGGCCATGGTCTCGGGGTCGGCCATGCGGTAGTAGAGCACTGACTCTTCCATGACGAACGCGAACCTGTGGTCGCCCTCACGAAGCACTTTGGCCCGAGCCACGCGCGCCGAGACGGCTTCGGCGACGTCGTCAGGTGTGCCGTGCTGTGCCGCGATGGCGGCCAGCAACGCCCGAGCGTATTCCGGAGTCTGGAGCAGACCGGGTACGACTTGCGAGCAGTAGATCCGGAACAGGCGGGTCCGCTCGAACAGCGGCATCCGCGACTCTTGGAGCTGCCGAAGGCCGGTCCGTTGTAGCCGACGCCACTCGACGTAGGCTCCTTCGACCGCTCGCAGAGAGGCCAGTAGGTCTTCGGTCTGCTCCGGTGCTCCGCAGACCTCGCACCACGTCCGGATGTCCTGGGCGTTGGGGGCGCGGGCCGCGTGCTCGATCTTGGAGACCTTGGTCCGCTCCCAGCCTGCCGCAGCGGCCAGGCTCTTAGCGCTCAGGCGGGCATCTACGCGGAGTTCGCGCAGGCGGTCGGCCAATGCCTGGCGGGCCGCCCGCACGCTCGACGACGGAGGAGTTCGCACGATGGGTTGAACGGCTTTCAGACGAGACGGAAGTCGCGGTGGTCGGTGGCCCGGTCCCAGACCGCCTCGAACGCCTGGACGCAGAGCTCGACCACCGCTGGCTCGTCCCGCATCTCCTTCGGTCCGGACGAGCCGTCCCCGGTGAAGTGGTTGAACCGTACGAGGCGCCCGTCAAAGACCCAGAAGTCATTTCCTGGCAGGCACAGGTCTGACGCGAGCCGCCGGGGCAGCCAGCGCACTCGCTCACCGGCGCGTAGGTTCATCGACTCAGTGACGGCGTACTCGAACTTGATGTAGTCGGTGACGGGCTCGGACACGATCCGAGCCCGTCGCACTTCTACCCCACGCGCTACGGCACCGCCGATGAGTTCCAGCCAAGCGGCCTCCCGCGCGGAGCGGTCGAACGGCGCGCCTCCCTGGAAGGCGACGAACGAGGGATCAGACGGCACATAGGCGTCCCGCATCTCCAGGTGAACCGCCGAGACCGTGGTGGCCTTGATCAGCTCATCGAATGTCGGGACCGACACCTGCAAGATGCACCTCCAGCGCCTTCAGGATGAGCCCCCTCATCCGCGCGGGGAGCCGCACCACCGACTCGTCGTCCGCGATCGGGCTGTGCGCCGCGATCGCCCTGAGCGTCTCCACGTCCTTGACCGTCCACCCGTGGAACAGGAAGTCTCCGGTCTCCGGGTCAACGGACACCGACGGGCACTCGTCGCCGTCGGTCGCGGGGTCGATCCCGATGAACGTTACCGCCATGGCCGCCTCCAAGATGATGTGATGTGCTGCAAAGTGGCACCTTGCTCACCACCCCTACCCACCTGCGCACTTCACGCCGCAGCAATGACCGCTCACGGCCATATCAGCCACATACCGCCACACAAGGCTGTCGCTGCCGGGTGCCCGTATAGGCATGTAAGCGTTACACCCGCCTGTGTGCGCCCTCGTTGGTCTATGGACTGCGGATGACTCAACCGGGCGCTGGGGGTGGCTGGGGACAAGCAGGGTTGGGGGGTGTGGCTGGGAGAGATACTGAGGGCATGCCGGAGTTGCCTGAAGTGGAATCGCTTGGCGCGTTTCTGCGCGAGCATGCCGTTGGCAAGGCGGTTGCCAGGATTGATGTGGCGGCCGTGGCTGCGTTGAAGACCTATGATCCGCCTGTCTCGGCGCTTCAGGGGCTTGCCGTGACGGGGGCGTCTCGGCATGGGAAGTTTCTGGACATTGACGTGGATGGGCTGCACCTTGTTGTCCACCTGGCTCGGGCGGGCTGGCTGCGGTGGCGGGCGGAGTTGCCTGCGGCGCCGCCTCGGCCCAGTCGTAAGAACCCGCTTGCCCTACGGGTCCACCTCGATGATGGGTCTGGGTTTGACCTGACTGAGGCTGGGACGAAGAAGGGGCTTGCCGTTTATGTCGTGCGGGACGCGCTTGAGGTGCCGGGGGTCGCTGGGCTGGGGATCGACCCGCTCGGGTCGGAGTTCACGCCGGAGGCGCTGTATGCCCTCACTCAGGGGTCCCGGACGAGGATCAAGGGTCTGCTGCGGGACCAGAAGATCATCGCGGGGATAGGCAACGCCTACTCCGACGAGGTGTTGCATGCCGCGAAGATGTCGCCCTACAAGATCGCGGGAACGCTTTCCGAGGGGGAGGCCGCCGACCTCCACGGTGTCATCACCACCACCCTGAACGACGCCGTGGAGCGGTCCCGGGGCCTGGCCGCGGGCGATCTCAAGTCGGAGAAGAAGCTGGGGCTGCGCGTCCACGGGCGGACGGGGCAGCCCTGCCCGGTCTGCGGCGACACCATCAGGGAGGTGTCGTTCGCCGACTCGTCCTTCCAGTACTGCCCCACCTGCCAGACGGGCGGCAAGCCCCTGGCGGACCGCCGGATGTCCCGTCTGCTCAGGTGAGGGGAGTCAGCGCCGCCTAGCGGACCTTGGGCAGCTCGCCGAACAGTTCGGAGACGAGCTCCCAGCGGTCGATGTCACAGCCGTTCTTGCGCGCGTAGGAGGCGTCCACCGGCTTGCCCTGGTAGGTGCCGGTGACGGTGCCCTGCTCCGGGCCGCCGTACAGCTCGGTGCACGCGGTGCCGGGCGGCGTGGGCTCGAACGCCTTGGGTCCCGAGGCGGCGAGCTGGGCGCAGGCGGCGGCGGGCTTCGGGTGGGTGC
This sequence comes from Actinocorallia sp. API 0066, assembly GCF_020991275.1. Taxonomy (GTDB): domain Bacteria; phylum Actinomycetota; class Actinomycetes; order Streptosporangiales; family Streptosporangiaceae; genus Actinocorallia. The sequence continues at coordinate 91,502 of NZ_JAJLQY010000011.1, forward strand.
CGCCGGGCGGGTCACACTTCAGTGTCCACGTCTCCTCCTCGGCGCCGGGCGCCTTGGCGAGCGTGATGGTGAGTTCGGTCACGCCGGCGGCGCCGGGCCCCGCCGACGGCGAGGTGGTGACGGTGTCCTGCGAGTCGGGTGGCTGCGAACCACAGGCGGTGGCGGCCGTGAGGGCGGCGGCGAGCAGCAGGAGCTTCGCGGCGGTCCCGGGCGATGAGGTCCTCATGCGCGATTCGACGCGGGCCCTCCCGGCACGGTTCCATGGGTCCCGTGATGAATTTCGGCGGAGTGCCGGGCGTCGGCGTGACCGGGGTGCCGGACGGCGCCTACCTACTCGACGTCCGTGAGCAGGACGAATGGGACGCGGGCCATGCCCCGCAGGCCGTCCACATCCCGATGAGCGCGCTGAACCAGCGGGCGGGGGAGATCCCGCAGGACCGCGAGGTGTACGTGGTGTGCCGGGTCGGCGGGCGTTCGGCGCAGGTCGCGGCGGCGCTCAACAACGCGGGCTGGAAGGCGCTCAACGTGGAGGGCGGCATGCTCGCGTGGGCGGGCCACGGGCTGCCCGTGACGGCCGTGGGCGGCGGCGAGCCTTACATCGCCTGATCGGCGTGCGCCCGGGGGGTAAGGGAAGCGTCACCCCCCGGGCGTAGGGGATAAATGGGGCTGTGGGTACGATTCGCGACGAATAACCCACCGCGGGAGCTCGGAAACGGCCGGGCTGAGAGGGCGACCCGAGTCGCCGACCGCATGAACCTGTCCGGGTAATGCCGGCGTAGGGAGAAGTGCTCCTCGCATGTCCTCAAGCACGTCTACAGGCGCGCCCGAAAACGCGCCCGAGAAGGCCGGGCCCGCGCCCGCCGAAGCACCCCTCACCCTTGACGAACCCGCCCCCAGAGTCCTCTCGTTCTGGGACCAGAGCGCGTTCTGGGCGAACCTCGGCGTCAGCCTGTTCGCCTTCTCCGGCGCCTACACCGTGCTCGCGCCCAGCGTGGACGGGGTGCCGCAGCTCTCGATCGCGGCGGGCATCACCGCGATGATCATCGGCACCGTGGTCGGCGGGCTCATGCTCGGCCTCGCCGCGGTGACCGGCGCCCGCACCGGACGGCCCGCGATGGTCCTGCTGCGCGGCCTGTTCGGGGCCCGGCTCTCCTACGTGCCGACCGTGCTCAACGTCGTCCAGCTCATCGGCTGGGGCACGTTCGAGCTCGTCGTCATCTCCGACGCCGCCTACGAGCTGTTCGGCGGCGGCCCGCGCTGGGTCTACGTGCTGGCCGCCGGTGTGCTCACGACGGTCCTGACGATCTGGCCGCTCGGCTCGGTCCGGCTGTTGCGCCGGGTCGTCACCATCGCCGTGGTGATCGCGCTCGGCTGGTTCTACCTCCAGTTCTTCCGGGAGGGGCTGCCCTCCCTGACCGACAACCCCGGGCCGTCCGGGAGCGCGCCGTTCGGCTCCGACTGGAGCCTGTTCTGGCTCGCGACCGACGCGGCCCTCGCCGTCTCGATCTCGTGGGTGCCGCTCGCCGCCGACTACACCCGGCACTCACGCAGTGAGCGAGCCGCGTTCGGAGCGGCCAGCGGCGCCTACGCGCTGACCCAGATCATCGCCTACACGCTCGGACTCTTCGCGCTCGTCCTGGCCACCCAGGGCGGCGGCGTCTACCAGCCGTTCCTCTCGGTGACGCTGGGCGCGGTCTTCTTCTTTGTGTTCGTGCTGCGCGAGGCCGACCAGTCGTTCGCGAACGTGTACTCGACGGCGCTCTCGATCCAGAACCTCCTGCCCCGCGTGGACCGGCGCGTCCTCAGCATCGGGCTCGGCACCCTCATCACGGTGCTCGCCTTCTGGCTGACCATGGGCGACGACTACTACAACTTCCTCGCCCTCATCGGCTCGGTCTTTGTGCCGATGCTCGGCGTGCTGGCCGCCGACTTCTTCCTCGGCCGGGGACGGCACGGCTGGAACACCGCGCAGGACGCGCCGTCGCGCTGGTCGATGATCGCGGCGTGGGCGGGCGGCTTCACCGTCTACCAGCTCATCAACCCCGGCCACCTGGGCGCCTGGACCGACTTCTGGAAGGGCGCGCAGGAGGCGATCGGCCTGACGGTCCAGCCTTGGATGAGCGCGTCTCTGCTGTCGTTCCTCGTGGCGGCGGCGCTGGCTTTCGCCATCGGAAGGATCCCGGGCATACGGGAATCGGCCTAGCGCGGGGCGTCCGCCGCCCTTGATGGGACGATGGCGGGCGTGATGCTCCCAGACGAAGGCGGCCGGAACGCGCGTGAGGTGCTGGCCAGCGCGGCTGATCCGATCGTCGCCGTGGACACCGGCGGCCGGGTGATCCTCTGGAACCCGGCCGCCGAGCGGCTGTTCGGCTGGACGGCAGAGGAGATCGTCGGCCGGGTGCCGCCGATCGTCCCGGACGAGCTGACCGCCGAGCACCACGCGGTGCTGGAGCGCGTCAGATCGGCCGGGGCGCACGTGTCCATCGGGACGCGGCGGCGGACCAGGGCCCGCGACCTCATCGACGTCAGGATCGACACCAGCGCGCTGCGGGACGGCTCCGGCGCGCTCACCGGCTGGGTGTCGGTGTTCCACCCGGTCGCCGAGCCGGAGACGCGGGCCGTCGCGGAGAAGGCGCGGCTGGTCCGGCGGCTCAACGACATCCTCGGCGACCTCAACTCGGCGCTCGACCTCGACCTGGTGCTCGACCGGATCACCGCCGCGCTGGTCGAGCTGACCGGCGCGGACGCCGCCGCGTTCGTCCGGATCGAGGGGGCGCGGCTGCGCCTGGTCACGGCGCGCGGGCTGCCCGACGAGATGCTGGGCGCCTCGGTCGATCTGGAGCCGAGCCTCGTCACGGAGCTGCTCGACTCGGGACGGGCGGTGATGCTGGCGTCCGGGCCTCGGGTGACCGACCTCATCTGGCAGCGCCTGCCCGACCTGCACACGGTCGCCCTGGGCATGGCGCACCTGGGCAACCGGCCTTACGGCGCCCTGTACGCGTTGTTCGCCGGACGCACCACGGGCCACACCGAGCTGGAACTCCTGGAGTTGCTCGCGGGGCATGCGGGCGTCGCCGTAGGCAACGCCGTCGCCTATCAGGAGGTGGTCCGGCAGCGGGCGCACGAGCGCGCCGTCATCGACGCGAGCGCGGACGGCATCGCGGTGCTCGACACCGACGGCCTCGTCTGCCAGTGGAACCCGGCGGCGACCCGGATCACCGGACGGGACGCCGTCGCCGCGCACGGGGCCGGGCTGCCGTTCCCGTACTCGCCCGGCGAGACCGTCAGCCACCTGCTGCCGAACGGGACGTGGATCGACGTGCTCGCCGCGAAGATCGAGGAGACGGGCGAGATCGTGGTGGACTTCCGCGACGTCACCGCCGCGAAGGAGCTGGAGGAGTCCAAGGACCTGTTCCTGGCGACGACGGGGCACGAGCTGCGCACGCCGATCACCGTGGTGCAGGGGTTCGCCGAGACCCTCGTGACCCGCTGGGACGAGCTGCCGGACGCCGAGCGGCGGCGCGCCGTCGGGATGATCGCCGACCGGGGCAGGGCGATGGGCAGGCTTGTCGAGCAACTGCTGCTCGGCTCGCGGGCGGGCTCGGCGCGGCCGCCCGTCACGCCGGTGCCGTTCGACCTCGGGGGGCTGCTGCGCCGTGTCGTTCCGGCGTTCCGTACGCTGTCCCAGGCGCACCGATTGGAGTGCGCCGTGCCGGAAGACCTTCCTACAGCGTACGGGGACGTGCTGGCGACCGACATCATCGTCGGGCAGCTAGTGGAGAACGCCTACAAGTACTCGCCTGACGGCGGCCTCATCGAGGTCACGGCGGGTAGAGCGGGGGACAGGCTCGTGGTGACCATCGACGACGAGGGAATCGGCGTCGCCGACGGCGACCACGAGCGGATCTTCGAACGGTTCGTGCAGGGCGAGGCGGGGGACAGGCGTCGTTTCGGCGGCGTCGGGCTCGGCCTCTACATCGCCCGTCGGCTCGCGACGGCGCAGGGCGGCGACGTCACCGCGCACTCGCGGGCGGGCGGCGGAACGCGCATGCGGTTGACCGTCCCGATCGCGGATGTGACGGACGAAACGCGCGTGTGACGAATAACCGGGCGTGGCCGTGGAAAAGTCTCCGGTGTAGGGGCCGTGACCTTCGGGTCGGTCAGTCGTTGGACCGGGAAACCGCTGTTACGTCCTGGTTTCTGGCCGGGACATACGGGGCATTTCGGTCGGTAACAGAAGGTCAAGCGGATCGAGCAGAGGAGGTCCCGGCGATGAGCATCGTCCACCTGCCTCATTCCGCGGCCGGTGTCTCCGCGGTACGGCGCAGGCTCGTCCGCGAACTCCTCGCCTGGGGCGTCTCGGACGAGGTCGCCGACGACGCCGCGGTCATCGTGAGCGAACTGCTGAGCAACGCGCTCCGGCACGCCAGGCCGCTGCCCGGACCCGAGCCGCAGATCAAGGCGGCATGGGCGCGGATCGGCGACATCGTGGAGCTCTCCGTCTCCGACGGCGGGGCGATCACCGAGCCGCGCAAGGGCCAACCCGCGCTGTCGTCGCTGGGAGGCCGCGGCCTCGGCATCGTCGAGACCCTCTCCCAGGCGTGGGGGGTGCGCCGCGACGACCACGGCAGCACCGTCTGGGCCCACCTGCACGCGCCCTCGGTCTTCCCGCTGGACGCCGACGAGTTCGTCGACGCCTCGGACAGGGTGAACACCGGGGAAAGGTTCATCCAAGGAACGGGCACCCCCGTGCAAAATCTTTCCTGACCACCCGCTAGTGTCCTCTCCCAAGCTCGGGGTGCTGTCGTGCCCCCGTCGGTAGCACTCCGGGCAGCCAAGCTCCCCTTCCCGGGACGGCCTCCCGCGTCAGCGGTCGAGGGTCTCGGCGAGGATCCGGAACGTCGCGCAGGGCCAGCGGGTCATGCAGGTCCGGCAGCGGTGCAGCGGATGGTCCGGATCGCTCGTCAGGCCGCCGGAGCCGCGCGGCTGGTGCAGCTCCAGGACGCGCAAGGCCATCTCCGCGAGCGTCGCCACCTCCTCGCGGGCCTCGCCCAGGAACAGCAGGTCCTCGCGGCTCAGCCGGGCCCGCACCGGCACCTCGCCCTCACGGTTCACCAGGCGCAGCAGATAGGCGACAGTGACCCGCCAGGACGTGGACTTCTCCGCGCGGGCCCGCATCGCCTCCAGGCGGTCGCGCATCCGGGAGCGGGGCCGGTCGGGCTGCCGGTCGGGCTGCATCCTCACCGCCCCAGCTTCCCAAAGTCCGGCCCCGCGCGGGTCCCGATCCAGCAGATCGAACCTGGTGTTACCGCAGGTAGACCGGATCATCATCAACCGGCCGGGCGAATCACTCGGACTTGGTGATGACTGTCTGGCTACCTGGCTCGCGGGCCGATAGTGTGCCCGTCATGGAGCTTCAGGTCTCGACTGCATCTCAGGCAGGTCACGCCGTCGTCTCAGCCGTCGGTGAGCTGGACCTGTACACCGCGCCCAGGCTTCAGCAGGCCCTCCAGGCACTGCTGGGCGAACAGGAACTCGACAGGGTCGTCGTGGACCTGTCCGGAGTCGAATTCTGCGACTCGACCGGCATGAACGTCCTGCTGTCCGGCATGAAACGGGTCCGCGAACGCGGCGGCGTCTTCGAGCTCGCCGCGCCCCGCCCGGCCGTGCAGCGCATCCTCCAGGTGACCGGCCTGGACACCGTGTTCACCGTGCACGACGCGGTGCCCGCGCTCGACGCCACCTGACCGGCCGCGACACCGCGGCGCGGCGGGCCGCGCGGGCGCCGCGCGCCACTACGATCGCAGGCATGTCCGACGAAACGCCGCCCGGCACCGCAGTGGTGATCCCGGCCGCCAACGAGGCGGACCGGATCGCCTCGACCGTCAAGGCAGCCCGCGAGCTGCCCGGCGTCGATCTCGTCCTGGTCGTGGACGACGGGTCCGCCGACGCCACGGCGCGGGTCGCGCGCGAGGCGGGCGCCGACGTCGTCCGGCACGCGCGCAACCGGGGCAAGGCCGCCGCCATGGAGACCGGCGCGGAGGCCGTCGCCCTGCTCGACTCCCGCGACGGGATCTCCCCGCGTCACCTGCTCTTCCTCGACGCCGACCTGGGCGCCACCGCCGCCGACGCCGCCCCGCTGATCGAGCCGGTGCGGGCGGGCGAGGCCGACATGACCATCGCGGTCTTCGTCTCCCGGGTGAAGCTCGGCGGGCACGGGATCGTTGTCCGGCTCTCCCGCGACGGGATCAGGCGGGCCACCGGCTTCACCGCCACCCAGCCGCTCAACGGGCAGCGCTGCCTTACGCGGGCCGCCTTCGAGGCCGCGAAGCCGCTCGCCGCAGGGTTCGGCGTGGAGACGGCGCTCACCATCGACCTGCTCCGGCAGGGCTTCCGGATCCGTGAGGTCGAGGTGCCGCTCGCGCACCGCGCCACCGGCACCGACCTGAAGGCCCAACTGCACCGGGCCCGCCAGTTCCGCGACGTGGCGCGCGCGCTCGCCACCCGCGACCCGGTCGTCCGGGACGCGGCGGCGCGGCTGCGGCGTCGTTAACCGGCCGCCCTCCCCTGGCCATGGGCGTTTCCAGAGAAGCCGTCGAACCGGGCTCGCACTTCCCCTTGATGGTGCGCTTGGGTGGCATTGGTGTGGGTGCTGGACTTCTGGGCTTTATGGCACTGTCCGTCATGGGGCCTTCGGCGGTGCAGCCCGCGCTGGGGGGAGGGGCGGGGCCGCCTTGGGCTCTTGCTCTTGGGGTCGCGCCTTCGGTCGCTGTGGCCGTGCTCGCCTTGGCGATCGTGCTGTCGGGTCTGGGGTTGGGGCTCTGGATGCGGGGGTTGGCGCTCGGGTGGGCGCCCTCCTCCGGGCGGCTGGTGTGGGTGGGGGCGGTGGCGGCGCTCGCCTTCGCGGTGACGCCCCCGGTGGGTTCCAGTGATCACCTGAACTACGCGGCTTACGGGCACATGGCGGTGCTCGGCCTTGATCCGTACAGCACGACGGCCGAGGGGCTCGGGGCCGATCCGTTCGGGCTCGCGGTGCAGGAGTGGCGCGGGACGCCGTCGGTCTACGGGCCGATCATCACCTGGACGCAGGAGTTCGCGGCCTGGATCGGCGGCTCTGGGCCGGGGGCCGTGCGTACGACGGTGCTGGTGCTCTCGCTGATCAACGCGCTGGTGTTCGTGCTGGTCGGCCTGGTGCTGCGGCGGACGGCCCGGAGCGAGGCCGGACGGGCCCGCGCCGCGCTGTTGTGGTCGCTGAACCCGCTGCTGCTGTACCACCTCGTCTCCGGGGCGCACAACGACATGCTGGGCATCGGGGCGGCTGTTGTGGCGCTCGCGCTGTTCGCCTCGGGGACGTCCGCGCTGTGGCGGGCCTTCGGGACGGGCGCGCTCACCGGGGCCGCCGTCGCGATGAAGTTCCCGGCCGCGCTCGTCGGGGCCGGGCCCGCGTGGCGGTTGCTGCGGGGGCGGCGGCGGGCGGAGTTGGCCGCCTTGATCGCGGGGGCGCTGCTCGTCGCTGGGGGGGCCTACGCGGCTGTCGGGCCGCGCGCGCTCGACCAGGTGCGGGAGGCGTCCCAGTTCGTCTCGCTGGCCACGCCCTGGCACCTGGTGGCCGGGCGCGGCGGCGGGGTGCTCAACGTGGGGCTGTCGTCGGACTTCGTGCCGGTGCTCTCGCTGGCGCTGGCGTGCCTGCTGGCCTGGCTGCTGCTGCGGGCCCTGCCTCCGGGCGACGAGGCGGTGCGGATCGCCGCCGCGCTCGTCCTCGCCTGGCTGTTCGCCGCGCCCTACGCGCTGCCCTGGTACGACGGCCTGGCCTGGGCCGTCCTGGCGCTGCTGCCCGCGTCCCGCTTCGACGGGGTCCTGCTGGCCCGGACCGTCGCGCTGAGCCTCGCCTACCTGCCCGCCCGCGACCCGCGCCTGGCCGGGCTGCCCGAGGGCCTGCACTGGCTCGTGACGGGCCTGCGGGCCACCGTCATGCCCTTTGTGCTGGCCGGGGTTCTTGCGGCCCTGGTCTGGGCGTGCCTGGCTCGGCGTCCAGCTCCAGCGCCCGCACCGACGCCGCCAGCACCAGCGGTACCGCGAGGGTGAACACCAGGGCGGGGATGACCACACCCGAGTCGTTCATGAGCATCCCCACCAGGGTGACGGTGAGAACGGCGACGAGCGAGGGCGCGAAGGTAGGGCTGTACTCGTAAGCGCGGCCGAGCGCTGACGCCCGCCAAGCCGACGGCCTGGCCAACACCAGGAACAGGAAGAGCAGCGCGCTGATCGCCATCAGCGTGAACGGGAGATACCCGCCGAAACTGCGCAGCATCGCGCCTGTCTTGCGGGTGACGACCCCCCACGCCTCCCCGGCCGCGAGCTGCTCCCAGAACTTGCCCAGATGGGTCGGGTCGGCCCGCCGCGAGTCCAGGAACGCCAGGCCCAGCACCACGGCCGCGCCGAGCGCGCCCGCGAGCGCGACCCGCACCGCCGACACCCGCTGCCCGCCGACCTGGAGCGCCAGTACGGCGGTGCCGAGCAGGATCGCGATGACGCCGCCGAAGTCGCTGCCCCAGCCGGGCATGCCGTCGACGATCATCGCGCCGAGCCCGATCACGACGACCAGGGCCGCCGCCAGGCCGCGCCTGCCCTTGCGGACCAGGGGTTCGGCCAGCCAGGCGGCGGTGAGCATCGCGGCGGTCGCGAACAGGGCGAACGCCATATTTCCGAAGCCGTAGAACCGGCCCGCTACCAGCGCCGTGTAGCCCATGAACGCGTTGAGCTGGAGGTGCGAGCCCGTCACGACGTCAATGCCCAGCACCGCGACGGTGATCGCCGCGATGACCAGGCCCGAGCCCGTCAGCGAGCGCCGCCACGGCCCGGCCAGCGCGAGCCCGGTGACCAGCGCCGTCGCGGTGGCCACACAGACGGCCAGGGAGACCACCGGATGGTCCGAGCGCCACCAGGGGACCAGGTTGGCCAGATACGTCGCCACGGGCGCCGCCGCGCCGCCCAGCGCGACCACACGGGTCAGCGCGAGGACACGGCGGCGGTCGAAGGCACGGCGGCGCAGGGCGAACGCCGCGAAGCCGTACAGGAGGAGCTGAGCGGCCAGCAGGACCACAAAGAACGCGCCGGACAGGTCCCTGATCGCCTGGGCCGCGACGTCCTCGTCGTGCAGCACGTCGGCCTTCTGCGCGGCCGCGTCCGGCGAGGGCGCCGCCGTCCAGGACGCGCCGACCATGCCGGACGGCTGCTGGAGGCCCAGCACGGACAGGACCGTCGAGCTGAGGTCCGTCAGGGTCACCAGGCCGCGCCTGCGGGTCGAGGAGCTGGTGAGGTAGCCGGGAGCGAAGCCGGGGCCTGACGCGATCGCCACGTGCAGGTGGGGGTCTCCGGTCGTGTCGGCGAGCCCGGCCACCAGGACCGTCGCGTGCGCGGGCAGCCTGCCGAGGATCGCGGCGATCCTGGTGTCGGCGGCGGCGGCGGCGTCGGCCCGGTCCAGCGGGGCGGGCTCGACCTGCTCGCCGTCCTCGTCCACGCCCGCCTCGACGTACACGCGGTGCACGTCGTCGATGTCGACCATGGTCACCGCGCACCGGGACCAGTCCTCGACCTCCTCCGGGAGCGGCGCGTAGCCGTCGACGTGGCCGCGTTCGTCGGCCGCGCCCAGGGCCGCGCCCGCGCCCACCGCGCGGGTGCAGCCGCCCGACTGCTTGATCTTCGAGCCGAGCAGGCCGACCTTCGCCTGGTAGGACGTGGTCCGGTTGTCGGCGGCGATCTCCGCCCAGCCCGGCACCGTCGCGCCGCCTCCGGGCGCCGCCTGCGGCTGCGGCGGCAGCGCACAGGCCCCGTGCTCCAAGCGCGCGCGCTGGCCCGCCGACACCGTCAGCCAGCCGTCTATCGGGCACGTCCGGGTGGTCGTGGTGCGGATCGACAGGGACGCGGCGGCGTGCTCGCCCGCGAGCCGCCACAGGGTAGGGGTGCCGCCCGCCGACAGGTCGTCCCACTGGAGGCCGGGCACACCGAGCACGATGACGGGGGCCCCGCCTTGTGTCTCGGCCGCTGCGGGGGCGGGCAGCGCGACGAGCGGGACCAGCGCCGCGACCAGCGCGAGGAGCAGCAACCGTCCCGCTGTGGCGGCGTCCCGGCACTTCACCCGCCAGCGGGTCACGGCACCTCCCAGGGGGCCCAATCGGACGCTCGCCCCCAGGTTAGTGGTCGTCTTGCGCCAGGATGGACCCATGGCCGGACCCTGGAGACGCCCCCTCGCGACCGTAGGCGGCCTGCTGATCGCGGGCGCCTCCCTGTATCCGCTCGCCGCGCGCTGGCTCACCAACCCCGTGGACCAGCGGCTCGTTGACCTCGACGTCTACCGGACGGCCGGGCAGACCGTGCTGGACGGGGGCTCCGTCTACGACTTCGTCACACAGGCCCCCCAACTGCTCCCCTTCACCTACCCGCCCTTCTCGGCGCTGCTCGCCGTCCCGCTGGCGTGGCTCTCCTGGCCGGTCGCGCAGGTGGCGATGATCCTCGCGGTCTTCGCGGCGCTCGCCGTCTCGGTGTGGTGGGCGTTCCGGCCGCTGATCGCCAGGGCGGGCGCGTGGGGGCCGCTGGTGTTCGGCGGGCTCGTCGCCGCGCTGACGCTGCCGCTGCCCGTCCACGACCAGCTCAGGTTCGGCCAGGTCGGGCTGTTCCTCCTCGCCCTGTGCGCCGTGGACTGCCTCGCGCCGCGCACCTACTGGCCGCGCGGGCTGCTCGTAGGGCTCGCCACCGCCTTCAAGCTGGTGCCCGGGGTCTTCCTGATCTACTTCCTCGTGACGCGTAGGCGCGAGGCGGCGGGGAACGCCGTCGTGACGGCCGCCGGGGCGACCCTGATCACGTTCGCCGTCCTCCCCCGCGACTCGGTCGACTTCTGGTTCGGGGCGCTGCTCACGAGCGACCGCGTGGGCTCCAACCTGGGCACTTCCAACCAGTCGATCCGGGGCATGCTGCTGCGGCTCTACTGGCCGGACGCGGTCACCTCGCTCGTCTGGCTCGCCGCCGTCGCGCTGGTCGCCGCCGTCGGGTTCCACTACGCGCGGCGGCTCTCGCTGCTCGGCGCGTCCGGATCGCTCTCCCCGGCCAACGCCTGGTCGGCCGAGACGGCCGGGATCGCCGTCGCGGGGCTGCTCGCCGTCCTGCTGTCGCCCGTCGCCTGGATCCACCACCTCGTGTGGATCGTGCTGGTCGTCGGCGCTTTGGCGGGCGACGGGCGCAACCTCCGGCGCTGTCTCGCCGCCGTCGTCGTCTGGCTGTACTACGTGCTGCAGATCCCGTGGTGGGGGACCAGGCACATCCAGGGCTGGAAACCGCTCTGGGAGCAGGCCGGGGGCCGCGTCATGCAGAGCTCCTACGGGCTCGGCGCGCTCGCGTTGGTGCTGGTCCTGGGTGTCTGGCTGGTGAACGAAATGTGGCGGGAAACACCCCCACGCCGCCGTGAAGCGGCTCAGGAATCCCCGGTCATGGGTACGCTCACCCCGTGATGCTTATCACCGTAGCCGTCGCGGGCGCGCTCACCGGGATCACCGGCCTGTGCGTCGCGCTCGTCGCGCGCAACCGGGTCAACCGGGTCGTCGAGGAGTGCGCCGACGTCCTGCGCCGGCAGATGCAGACCGCCACAGGGGTGGACAAGAAGGCGCTCAGGGATCTGGCGATCGTGCGGTACGACGCGCTCGCCGAGATGTCGGGCCAGTTGTCGTTCTCGCTCGCCGTGCTCGACGCGGCCGGCGACGGCGTCGTCATCAGCTCGATCAACGGCCGCAGCGAGACCCGCACCTACGCCAAGGTCGTCCAGGGCGGCCACAGCCCGCAGATGCTCTCCCCCGAGGAGGAGCACGCGCTCCGGGCCGCCAGGCTCGGCCGTGGGCCCGTGGTGGAGCTCGACGACCCGCTCGCCGACTTCGGCACGCCGGTCGGCACCTGAGCGGGCGCACCACTCGGTTACCCTTCTGTTTTATGCCCGACCGTTACGCCTACCTGGGCCCCGAAGGAACCTTCACCGAAGCCGCGCTGCTCACCCTGCCGGGTGCCGCGCAGGCCGAGCGGGTGCCCTACACGACAGTCCCCGCCGCGCTCGACGCCGTGCGCAACGGGTTCGCCGACCGCGCCGTCGTGGCCCTGGAGAACTCCGTCGAGGGATCGGTGCCCACCACCCTGGACGAGCTGGCGACGGGCGAGCAGCTCCAGATCGTCTCCGAGATCCACCTGCCGGTGGAGTTCGCGCTGCTGGTGCGGCCCGGCACCACGCTGGACGACATCAAGACCGTCGCCTCGCACCCGCACGCGCAGCCGCAGTGCCGCCGCTGGCTCGCCGCGCACGTGCCGGACGCCGAGTGGCGGGCCGCGACCTCCAACGCCGAGGCCGCCCAGCACGTCGCGGACGGGCTCTACGACGCGGCGCTCGCCGGATCGTTCGCCGGTGCCCGGTACGGGCTGAGCGCGTTGGCGTCGAAGATCCACGATGTGGAGGGGGCCGTCACCCGGTTCGTGGAGCTCGCCCGTCCCGTGCGGCCGCCCGCGCGGACCGGACGCGACCGCACCACCGTCGTCGCCTACATCAGGGACGACCACGCGGGCGCGCTGCTCCAGATCCTCCAGGAGTTCTACGTCAGGGGGATCAACCTGACGCTGATCCAGTCACGGCCTACCGGGGCCGGGCTGGGCTCCTACCTGTTCTGGATCGACTTCGAGGGCCACGTCGAGGACGCCCGCGTAGGCGAGGCGCTCATGGGGCTGCGCCGGGTCTGCGCCGAGGTCCGGTTCGTCGGCAGCTACCCGGCCGCTGACGGGGTGCGTCCGGTGGCGCGGTTCGGCACCGCCGACGAGGACTTCGCGGCGGCCTCGGACTGGCTCGCCGACATCCGCGGCGGCGCGGCTTGATCATCCGACGCGAGCTGCCCTCGGACGTCGCAGCGGTCCGCGACGTCGTGGCGGCGGCGTTCGGCGGCCCCCACGCGGCCGAGGCGCCGCTGGTGGACGCGCTCCGCGCCGACCCGGCCTGGATCCCCGCGCTGTCGCTCGTGGCCGAACTGGGCGGCGACGTCGTCGGGCATGTGCTCTGCACCCGTGGCCACGCCGGTGACGTCGCGGCGCTCGGCCTGGCGCCGCTCGCCGTCCGGCCCGACGTGCAGCGCTCCGGGGTCGGCTCGGCGCTCATGCACGCGGTGCTGGGCGCCGCCGACGCGCGGAACGAGCCGTTCGTGGCGCTGCTGGGCGATCCCGACTACTACGCGCGGTTCGGGTTCGTGCCCGCCTCCGACGTCGGCGTGTTGGCGCCCGATCCGTCGTGGGGCGTGCACTTCCAGGTGCGCACCCTGTACACGTTCACCCCGGGTGACCTGGGGGAGTTCGCCTACGCTCCGCCCATCATGCGGCTCTGAGGTTACCGGTAGGTACGATCGGCGCCATGGGCCTGGAGACGGCGATCAGCGGGGGCGTGGCGACGGTGACGATCGCCCACCCCGCCAAACGCAACGCGATGACGGCGGCGATGTGGCGAGAGCTACCCGACCTCCTGGCGGTGCTCGCCAAGGACCCGGCCGTGCGCGCGCTCGTGCTCACCGGCCAGGGCGAGCACTTCTGCGCGGGCGCCGACATCACCGAACTGGCCTCGATCAACGCGACCGGCGACGCCAACCTGTCGTCGCGGGCCGAGGACGCGCTCGCCGCGTTCCCCGCGCCGACGATCGCGGTGATCCGCGGGTTCTGCGTGGGCGGCGGCTGGCAGCTCGCCGGGGCCTGCGACCTGCGCTTCGCCGACCCGGGCGCCCGGTTCGCGATCACCCCCGCCAAGATCGGCATCGTCTACCCGCCGTCGGCGCTGCGGCGGCTCGTCGCCCTGGTCGGGCCCGCCGCCGCCAAGCACCTGCTCTACTCGGCGGATCTTGTGGACGCCGCTCACGCGCTGCGTATCGGATTCGTCCAGGAGATCGCCGACGACCTCGAAGGCAGGGTCGCCGCTTTCCTCGACGTGCTGCTCTCGCGCTCCCAGTTCAGCCATGAGGCGGCGAAGGACATCATCGACGGGTTCGTCGACGGGTCCATGACACCGGAGCGCCTGGAGGGCTGGCAGGCGGACTCGCTCTCCGGGCCGGACGCCGCCGAGGGCGTCGCGGCGTTCCTGGAGCGGCGGCCTCCGGCGTTCACGTGGACGCGTGCCTGAGGCCGTCAAGGGGCCGGTTTCCCGGGTGACGGGAAGGCGACACGCGAGGGGTGTGTGGGGTTGCCTGTGTTCCAGGATTTTTCTGCGAATCCTGGTATAACGAAGATCTCTTTACTTTTGCGCGTTTCGTACGTTCCGTACTCCCCCCTTCCGGAGGATCCGTTGCGCATCTTCGCGGTCCCCGTCGGCATCGCCCTCATCGCCGGCGGTCTCGCCTTCGCCCCGCCCGCCTACGCCGCGGTCGGCACGGCCATCACCATCCGGGTGGACGAGGCGCCGAAGTACATCGGCGACTCGGTCACCGTCAGCGGCAAGCTCACCCGCACCGGCGGCGCCGCGCTGCCCAGCCGGGACATCCTCGTGAACGTCGCGGGCAAACGCACCATCGTCAGGACGAACACGCAGGGCCTGTACATCGCCGAACTCGTGGTGCCGCGCAGTGGCGCGTACACCGCCGAGTACCTCGGTGACACCGCCTACGACGAGTCCACCCGGGCGACGCCCTACTACCCCGTCCACTACCGGACGGGCATCGACGAGTTCACGGCCTCGCCCAAGCCCGTCGCGCAGAACAAGCCGGTGAACATCGCGGGCCGCGCCTTCCGGGTCGGCCTGAAGGGCAAGGAGGCGCTCACCGGCGCTTCCGTCGACCTGCACTTCTCCGGCGACGGCAAGAACTGGAGCTACGTCGGCACCTCCGCCCTCGACGCCAAGGGCAGGTTCCGCTTCGCCCCGACCGTAGCCCAGGACGGCACCTGGTACGTCGTCCTGGAAGCCAACCCCACCCCCGACGGCTGGACCCGAACCCAACGCTCCGTCTGGATCGACTCCCGCTACCCAACCCGCCTCTCGGTCGCCGCCACCCCCAAGAACGTCAAGAAAAACGCCAAGGTCCGCCTACACGGCGCCCTCGGCCACCGCGTAGACGGAGTGTGGCGCCCTCTAGGCAAGGTCCGCGTCACCGTCTACTTCAAGCCCAAGGGCGGCAAGTGGCGCTCCCAGGGCACCGCCTGGGTCTCCGCCAACGGCAAGTACAGCAAAAAGTTCAAAACCCCCCGCGACGGCTGGTGGCGCACCGTGTACCAGGGCAACGGCGCCAACTTCAAGGTCACCAGCAAGAACGTCTGGGTGAACGTCCTCTAACCCCCGACCCCGGGAGGCGGATCGGCGCGCGACCCGCCTCCCGGCCCTCGGGCGCCTCCCGGGCCCGACTTCGCCGGGAGCGCCCGATCCCGCGACCCTGTGGATAACTCGACGCGGCTGGGGGGTGGGGGGCGATAACCTCGGGGTTGTGATTGATCTGCGAGCCCTTCGAGATGATCCCGAGCGTGTGCGTGTGTCGCAGCGTGCGCGGGGTGAGGACGCGGCGGTTGTCGACTCTTTGTTGGGGTTGGACGAGCGGCGGCGTGCGGCGCTGACCAGGTTCGAGCAGTTGCGTGCGGAGCAGAAGAGTTCCGGCAGGCTCGTGTCCAGGGCGCAGGGGGAGGAGAAACAGGAGCTGCTGGCGCGGGCCAAGGAGCTGGCGCAGGCCGTCAAGGAGGCGGACGCCGAGGCCGACGTGCTCGGGGCGGAGCTTGACGCGCTGCTGCGCTCGGTGCCGAACGTCATCGAAGAAGGCGCGCCCGCCGGTGGTGAGGACGACTACGTGGTGTTGGAGACCGTCGGGGAGATCCCGTCGTTCGACTTCACCCCGCGCGACCACCTGGAGCTGGGCGAACTGCTCGGCGCCATCGACATGGAGCGCGGCGCGAAGGTGTCCGGCTCGCGGTTCTACTTCCTCACCGGCGTCGGCATGCTGCTCCAGTTGGCGCTGCTGAACCTGGCGATGGAACAGGCGGTCGCCGCCGGGTTCGTCCCGATGTACGTGCCGGTGCTCGTCAAGCCGGAGACGATGGAGGGCACCGGGTTCCTGGGCAACCACGCGCCCGAGGTCTACCACCTGCCCGCCGACGACCTCTACCTCGTCGGCACCGCCGAGGTCGGCCTCGCCGGGTACCACATGAACGAGATCCTGACCGACCTGCCCAAGCGGTACGCAGGGTGGTCGAGCTGCTTCCGGCGCGAGGCGGGCTCCTACGGCAAGGACACCCGCGGCATCATCCGGGTGCACCAGTTCGACAAGCTGGAGATGTTCTCCTACGTCGATCCGGCTGACGCGCACGCCGAGCACCTGCGCCTGCTGGAGTGGGAAAAGGAGATGCTCGCCAAGGTCGAGCTGCCCTACCGGATCATCGACACCGCCGCGGGCGACCTCGGCTCCAGCGCCGCCCGCAAGTTCGACTGCGAGGCGTGGATCCCCACCCAGGGCACCTACCGGGAGCTCACCAGCACGTCGAACTGCACGACCTTCCAGTCGCGCCGCCTGTCGATCCGGCACCGGGACGCCGAAGGCAAGCCCCAGCCCGTCGCCACCCTCAACGGCACCCTGGCGACGACCCGGTGGATCGTCGCGATCCTGGAGAACCACCAGCAGGCCGACGGCTCCGTCCGGGTGCCCGAGGCGCTGCGCAAGTACCTGGGCCGCGAGGTGCTGGAACCCGTCCGCTGAAGAGCGAGCGCTGAGGAACGCGTGCCGTCAGCCGGGCTGTGTTCATCGGCCCGGGTGCCGGGCTCAGCGGCCGTCCAGGAGGTGTTCCAGGACGGCGGCGACGCCGTCGCCGTCGTTGTCGGCGGGGGTGCGGGCCGGGATCGCGGCGAGCACCGCCGGGTGCGCGTTCGCCATCGCGTACGGGCGGCCCGCCCACGTCAGCATCGGCAGGTCGTTGGGCATGTCGCCGAACGCGACGACGTCCGAGGCGGTGACGCCGCGCGCCGCGCAGTACTCCTCAAGCGCGGTCG
Organism: Actinocorallia sp. API 0066; assembly: GCF_020991275.1. GTDB lineage: Bacteria > Actinomycetota > Actinomycetes > Streptosporangiales > Streptosporangiaceae > Actinocorallia. The sequence goes on from NZ_JAJLQY010000011.1 coordinate 108,522, forward strand.
CCTTGGTGACGCCCAGCGCGCTGATCTCCAGCAGCGACCTGCTCGACGCGCGGGTGATCGTCACGAGGTCGCCGACGGCCTTGGCAGCGTGGCTCATCAGCGCGTCCGGGTCGGCCCCCGGATGCAGCCCGAGCAGCTTGGTCGCCGGACGGGCGATCAGGCCCGTGTCGTCGACGGCCTCGCCGCCCATCGCGGTGAGATCCCAGCCGCCGCGCTGGTAGCGGGCCTCGAACACGAACCCCTCGCCGTACTCGACGGCGAACCGCAGCTCCGGCAGCTCCGCCCGCAGCCGGGCGATCACCTCCGCGAGCGTCGCCTCCGGGATCGTCTTGCGGCTCAGGATCCGCTCGGCGCGCAGGTCGTACAGCACCGCGCCGTTCGCGCAGATCGCCTGCCCTCGGTTGCCGATCGCCTGCGCGACCGCGCTCATCCAGCGCGGCGGACGGCCGGTGACCATGAGCACGGCGAGCCCGGCCGCCTCGGCGCGGGCCAGTGCCGCCACGGTGCGGGGGGAGACGGAACCGTCCGAGCGGACGAGGGTGCCGTCGAGATCGGTGGCGATGAGCTTCATGGTCCAGCGCGGGGGCCGCCGCCGTGCGGCCGCGGCCCCCGCGTCACTCCTTACAGGTACGGGCCGTTCGTGCCGCGGTCGTCCTCGTGCAGGCCGGGCGGGGCCATGCCCGCGGGCAGCGCGCGGCGCATCTGCTCCAGCTGTGCCCGCGCGGCCATCTGCTGGGCGAACAGCGTCGTCTGGATGCCGTGGAAGAGGCCCTCCAGCCAGCCGACGAGCTGGGCCTGGGCGATCCGCAGCTCCGCTTCGCTCGGCACCTCCGTGGCGAACGGCAGTGACAGCCGCTCCAGCTCCTCGACGAGCTCCGGCGCGAGACCGTCCTCCAGCTCCTTGATCGACGAGGTGTGGATCTCCTTGAGCCGGACCCGGCTCGCCTCGTCCAGCGGGGCGGCCTTGACCTCTTCGAGGAGCTGCCGGATCATGCCGCCGATCCGCATGACCTTGGCGGGCTGCTCGACCATCTCGGTGAGGGGGCGGTCGTCGTCCCCATCCTTGCCGCCGGCGTCGTGGGATTCCCCGATCTTGCCGGGTCCGACGATCAGCACGTGCGGCTCCTGCTCCTGTTCGCTCATGACTCCCCAGTCTCCAACAAGATCTTGCCGAAGTGGCCACTGTCCTCCAGGACGCGGTGCGCCTCGGCGGCCCGGGACATCGGCACCACCCGGTCCACGACCGGGCGGACGGCCCCGGCTTCGATCAGCGGCCACACGTGTTCGCGGACCGAGCTGACGATCCGCGCCTTGTCCTCCAACGAGCGGGCGCGCAGTGAGGTTGCGTGGACCTCGCCACGCCGGGTGAGCAGTTTGCCGAGGTCGAGTTCGCCGCGGGTGCCGCCCTGCATCCCGATGACCATCAGACGGCCGCCCGTCGCCAGCGCCGTGACGTTCCGGTCGAGGTACTTGGCGCCCATGTTGTCGAGGATCACGTCGTACGTGCCGGAGGCGACAAAATCTTCCGTCCGGTAGTCGATCGTGAGGTCGGCGCCGAGCTCACGGCACCGCTTCCCCTTCTCTGGCGTGCCCACCGTGCAGGCGACGTACGCGCCGGTGGCCTTGGCGAGCTGGATGGCCATCGTGCCGACGCCGCTGCCGCCGCCGTGGACGAGGAACCGTTCGCCGTGGCTGAGGCGGCCGTCCAGGAAGACGTTGGACCACACGGTGCAGACGACCTCGGGCAGCGCCGCCGCCTCGACCAGCGAGACGCCCGTGGGGATGGGGAGGAGCTGGCCCTGGGGGACGGCCACCTTCTCGGCGTAGCCGCCGCCCGTCAGGAGGGCACACGCCTCGTCGCCGACCCGCCAGCCGGTGACGCCGGGCCCCACGGCCGTGATCCTTCCGGAGGCTTCGAGGCCGGGGTAGGGCGAGGCGCCGGGAGGAGGGTCGTAGAAGCCCATCCGTTGGAGGACGTCCGCGCGGTTCACCGCGCTGGCGGCCACCTCCAGCAGGACCTCGCCCTCTCCGGGGACGGGGTCGGGCGCGCCGGTCCAGGTGAGCACCTCGGGGCCGCCCGGCCCGGTGATGGAGATCGCTTGCATGTCCTCACGCTATCCATCCGCGAGCACGACGGACGCGGGGCCCGCTATCGTGGTGTTCGCCACTGGAGGGTTCGCATAGTGGACGAGTGCAGACGCCTTGAAAGCGTCCGGGCCTTCGCGGGTCCCATGGGTTCGAATCCCATACCCTCCGCCACCGGAGAAGCCTGCCGACCTGCGTGAACGCGCAGGTCATGGCCTTTTTGCCGCCTCTGGGTGGTCAGTTGTTGAGGATGCGGCGGAGGTAGAGGTCGGGTTTTGTCAGGTAGCGGCGGAAGTGGTCGGTGAGGGGGAGTTCCTCCCATGAGGAGGGGCGGATGCCGTGCTCTCCCAGTTCCAGGATCTGCGCTCCGGGCAGGGCGGTCAGGACCGGGGAGTGGGTGGCGCAGATGATCTGTGCTCCGGCGCGGGCGAGGCGGTCCATCTGGGCGATCAGGTTCAGGCAGGAGGTGAATGACAGGGCGGCCTCGGGTTCGTCCATCAGGTAGAGGCCGGGCCGGGTGACCATGGCGTCCAGGACCGTCATGAGGCCCTCGCCGTGGCTTTGCTCGGTGAGGTCGGCATCCCAGAAGCCGTACCTGCCGGAGACGTTCTGGGCGAGATTGAACAGGGTCTCGGCGCGGAGGAAGAAGCCCGCTCGTCTGCTGCGCGGCCCGGTGAGCAGCTTCAGGCCCGCGCTGGTGAACTCGCCGCGCAGGGCTTGGCCGAGCGGGGTTCGCGCGCCGGTACTCGAGTATCTGGTGCCGGCCTTGCCGCCTTCGGAGCTGATCCCGCACAGGTCGGCGACGGCCTCGACGAGGGTGGACTTGCCGGAGCCGTTCTCGCCGACGAGGAAGGTGACGGGACGCGGGAGTTCCAGGCCGTCCGCGGCGAGCTGGGCGACGGGCGGCAGCGTGAAGGGCCATTCCCGTTGCGGGGGGTCGTCCAGGAAGAGGCGGGTCAGGTACATCGGCGGCTTTCCGGGGCGAGGATTTTCTCGGCCGCTGCGTGGAGCGGTAGCACGAGGTCGGGGTAGTCGCCGTCGCTGGCGCGTCGTAGCAGGTGGCTGATGGCGCACAGTTGGGCGTACTGGCCCTCGGGCGAGTCCAGGACGTCGGCGAAGACCTGGTGGACGCGGTGTGCGGTCGGCGGGATCAGCAGGCTGTGGCAGTACAGGCTGGCGGCCCCGTATCCGGCAGGGGCGCGGCCCCAGCTCTCCCAGTCGAGCAGCCACAGCGTCGGCGTGGTGATGTTGGACCATTGCAGGTCCATGTGCTCGGTGGCCCAGGAGGGTTTGAACCGCTCGGCCCGGACGCCGAAGAACAGCCGTAGATCGGGGGTGTACCAGCCGGGGTTCTCGCCGCCGCGATGCGTCGGGTGGACGCTGAGGGCGTCCACCGCGGCCCGCAGGTCGGCCCACCATGTGTCGGGGGCGGTGAAGGGCGTTCGTAGTTCGGCGGTGGGCGAGCAGGCCCGGTCGGGCACGTAGGTCATCAGTTCGGCGCGGTCGATCACGTTGTCGTCGTCCCACTCGGTGTGGGCGATCAGGGACGGTTTGCGGATGCCGGGCATGTCGGCGGCGTCCTGGTTGCCGGTCCAGTCGTCGCTTTCGGTCCATTCCCGGCGTTCGGCGGTGGCCCGCAGCCACAGCCGGGTCCCGTCCTTGGTCGCGGGTGCGCCGATGGTGCGGTCCCGCCAGCCGAACACCGCCTCCGGGGTGTCGGCGTCCACGCTCACGCCGAGCCGCGCGGCCCCGTCAGCGAGGATCCGCCGCAGAAACCGGCGCTGCCCCGATTCGCTCTGATCGTCGGACACGGCTGGCCACGGCCTCCTTCGATCACCGGGTGGGCCTGCACTGGTTGGGCTTGCAGTTCTTATCAGGGTTGCACAGTGTGTCCTTCGGATGGCACGGGCCACAGGAGTACTTCGGAGCGCAGTGCTGGGGCTCGCGCTTTCCTGGCCTGGGGAAGTGCGCGCGGCGGTTTCTTGGCCCGGCCTGACCGAGGAACCGCGACGACCCCCGGCAGTGCTCGCTGCTGGGGGTCGTCACGTGCGTTTGTCAGGCGAGGTCGCCGGTGCGGATGCGGGCGGTCAAGCGCGCGAGGTCGTGGCGGGACACGCTGAGGTGGGTCCGCTCGGGGTGCTTGGAGTCTCGGATGCCGACGCGTCCGGCCTCGTGCAGGTCGGCGAGTTCGAGGCAGGCGTCGTTGCCCGTCGCGCTGTAGGAGGACTTACGCCAGTTGAGTGCCTTGAGCATGGCCTGGGCTCCCTGTGTGGTGTGGGTCAGGAGTCGAGGTCGCCGGTGCGGATGCGGGTGGTGAGACGGGCGAAGTTGTGGCGGGGGACGCTGAGGTGGGCGTGTTCGGGGTGCTTGGAGTCGCGGATGGCGACGGCTCCGGCCTCGTGCAGGTTGGCGAGTTCGACGCAGTTCGGGCCGTCCGGTGTGCTGTGGGACGACTTACGCCAGTTGAGTGCCTTGAGCATGGCCTGGGCTCCCTTTGCGGTGTGGGTCAGAGGTCGAGCGCGCCGGTGCGGATGCGGGCGGTGAAGCGCGTGAGGTCGCGGCGGGGCACGCTGAGGTGGGCGAGGTCGGGGTGCTTGGAGTCCCGGATGCCGACGCGTCCGGCCCCGTGCAGGTCGGCGAGCTCGACGCAGTTCTGGCCGTTCGGTGTGCTGTGGGAGGACTTGCGCCATTGGGGGTGGGGCATGGGCTGGACTACTCCTTGAGACCGGAAGGAGAGAGATTCTCGGGGTCAGGGTAATCCGGGGGGTGGAAGGTTGGGTGTTTGGTGGCCGGTGCAGGTCAGGGGTGGTCGAGCCTGCTAGGTGTTCGATGGGTGTTCGACTAGCTTGGACTTGCTCGTCATGGCCTGGACGGGTGCACGCAGCGGCCCCCGGCAGTCCTAGCTACCGGGGGCCGCTGGCGTTGGATCAGAGGTCGAGTGATCCCGTGCGGATGCGGGCGGTCAGGCGGCCCAGGTCGCGGCGGGAGACGCTCAGGTGAGCGAGGTCGGGGTGCTTGGAGTCCCGGATACCGACGCGTCCGGCCTCGTGCAGGTCGGCGAGTTCGACGCAAACATCGTTGCCCGTCGCGCTGTAGGAGGACTTACGCCACTGGAGACGAGGCTGGTGCATGGCCTGGACTACTCCTTGATGATCGCGGTGATGAGCGCCGCTGAGTCCTCTGGGGACAGTGCGGCGTCTGCGGCTTGCGAGTACACCAACCTACAGCGCCGTACCTGCTCAACGTCCTCGATGTAGTGACCTCCCGGCACGGTTTCGACGTAGACCGTGTCCAGCTCGATCGGTGAGTCGAACTCGAAGATCACCATGCCGCCCTCACCGAACGTCCGGTAATGGGCGCGCTCGATGGGAATGACCCTGATGTCGATGTTGGGCCGCTCCGCGTCGGTGAGGAGCCGTTCGAGTTGGCGGCGCATCACCGTGTGGCCGCCGATCGGTCGGCGCAGCACCTCTTCGGTGAGGATGACGTCAAGATGCGGCGCTTTCTCCTTGAGAAGGATCGCCTGCCGCGTCAGCCGTGCCTGAAGCCGTAGATCAGTCTTCTTCGGGTCAGGCGACCCTTGCGAAATGAGTTCCTGCGCGTAGTCCGGCGTCTGGAGGAGGCCGGGGATACCTTCCTTCTGGAGCGCGAGGATCCTGTTGGCCGCGTCTTCCAGGTCGGCGTAGGAACCGCCGAGGATCTCGCCGAAGGGGACCCACCAGCCGCGTTGGCGGACCTGGCGGGTCAGTTCGAGGAGCGCCAGGCGGAACGCGTGGTCGATGCCGCCGTAAATGCCGAGGATGCGTGAGACGTCGGAGACCGTCGGGGTCGTGGCCCCCGTCTCGAAGCGATTGAGTTTGGACTTCTGCCAGCCGAGGGTCGCTGCCGCCTGCTCGGTATTCAGCCCTGTAGGTGCGCGTAGTTTGCGCAGCTCCGACGCTAGTTTCCGCTGACGGACGGTCGGTCCCTGTTCCTTCGCCATGGCACAGAGTTTTCCACGGTCGCGCTGTGTCGCCGCGCCGTGTTGGCCAGGTTAGGCCAAGATCAGATGAGAAATCTCATCGCAGACCAGGAAAACCTATTGAACACTGGGTCTCGACACCGCTGAGAGTAGCGGTCCGACAACGTTAGGGAGTGTGATTGGGATGAGCCGGTCTGGCCTGGACCTCGTCGGTTACATCCACGTGCGGCCCGATCAGACGATGCCTCGTCGTGCCCGGTCGTGGGTGGCGGATCTTGTGGCGCAGCACGGCTGCGGGGACGACGTCCTGGACACGGTCCGGGTGTTGACGTCCGAGCTTGCGACGAACGCGTTGCGGCACGGGCCGCAGGGTGAGGAGCACAGGGTTCGGGTGGCGCTGTTGCGTGACCCGAAGGGGCTCCGGGTCGAGGTCAACGATCGGGGTACGGGGGTTCCCCGGTCGCGCGACGCCGACACGGCCGACGAGGACGGGCGCGGCCTCTTCCTCGTCGCCGCCCTGGCCAGCGCCTGGGGGCACTGTCCCGGTTACGACGGCGGCACGACCGTCTGGTTCGAGCTCGACACCTAGACCGCGTCGGCGGCCCGGCGCGCCGCCGACGTGGGCGTCCGGGTGCGGGCGTGGGCCGTCGCCGCATGAATCCTTGGAGGTATCTGTGACAGATCATCCGCCCAGTGGTCATCCGCTTACCCGTGGCTGTCCCGTTGACTGTCTTGTCCCGCATATCGCTGTGTTCGGGGGTGCGGGCAATGGTGGGCGGGTGGTGGTGGCGGTGAAGCATGCCGGGTGTCGGACGGTGGGTGATGTGGCCGATCGTGTCGCTGCCGGGAGGCTGACTCGGGTGGGGGGTGTGGGTGAGAAGGTTCTCGGCTGGACGGTCGCTGTTCTGGCCGAGCACGGGATCGTCGGCCTGCCTGCCCCGGACGTTTCGCAGTCCTGTGCTGATGTCTCGCCGTTGGGGGCTGCTGTGTCGGTCGGGTTGCGGGCACGTCTGACGGCGCTGCTTGTCGGTGAGGGGCTGCTTGATCCGGCGTTCGGCACGGTGGCGGTGTCCCGTACTCATCACAGCCGGGATTGCGCGATCGACTGCCTTGCCCCTGAGGTGGGGCATGGTCTTGTGGCGCCGTTGCGTGCGCATGGCCTGGTCACCCTGGGCGATGTCATCGACCTGGCCCAGGGGCACGGCGTCGATCTCACCTCGGTGCCTGGGATCGGGGGCCATCACCAGCAGCAGATCCGTGACCTTTTGCGGGAGTGGGGATTTCTGCCGCGCCCGTCCGAGTCTCCCTGCCGGGATGACGGGCTGGCTGGCGTCATTGATCGGCTCGAACGTATCGAACGTCATCTCGCCGACCTTGTCGCGGCGTCCAGGAAGGAATAGCGCGTGCCGCTCGATCACCCGTTGGGTGCCGACTGTGAACTGGCCTGTCTGGCCGTGCTCGTGAATGAGCACTCGTCTCGGAGTGGCCCTGGGAACGGTGCCCGTGTCGTCAACGCGGCGCGGCGTGAAGGGTGTGTGACCGTCGGGCACGTCGCGGTGCTGGCGGCCAGTGGCGAACTGCGCGACCTGCGTAACGTCGGGCCGGTCAGTTTCGCCGCCGTCACCGAGATCCTGGCCGAGCACGGTATGGCCGTTGCCCCGCCTGACCCGTGGCAGCAACTCATGCTGCAGCGCATCGCCAGGATCGAGCGGCTCCTAAGCGAGTGCCTGCCCACCCTCTCGCCCGCCCCCTCTCGGAAGGACTAGCGTGCACCTGGATTCGCACGCCGAACCCCACCCTGTCGGTCGTGACTGTCTGGTCGCGTGTATGACCGCCGATATCGAGCGGCACAGCGAGAGCGACGGGCGCGGTCTGGGCCCCCGCGTGGTGCGTCTGGCGCGGCAGGCCGGTATCCACAACGTCGGCCAGCTCGTCGCCGCGGTGATCGCGGGTCGTCTGGACGTTGTGCGGGGAATCGGGCCCCGGGCGATCCTCGCCGTTCGGGCCGCGCTCGCCGACCACGGTCTGGATCCTCTCCACACGCGGGACTGTCCTATCGACTGTCTCGGTGACGTCCTTGGCGGGCGGACTGTCACTGTGCTGCGTGCCTACGGTCTGCCGACCCTCGGGCACGTTACCGACCTTGCGGGTACACCCCATCCTGACGGGGATCGTCTCCTGGCCGTGCCGCAGATCGCGGCGGCCACCTCGGCCCGGATCCGGAACGTGCTACGGGACTGGGGCCTGCTGCCGCCCGAACCCACGCCCATCGACCCGCCGGGCGCCTGGGCACCCTCGGTCATGGAACGGCTGGGCCAGCTCGAACGCCAGGTAGCCGCTCTGCTCGCAGGGAAGGAGGGCGGGGCGTGACCTCGGCGGGGCTGGTCGCCGCCTTCGTCCTCCTGCCGTTCGCCACCGTCATCCTGGCCGGGATCACCGCCGCCCACCTCGCCCTGACGATGGACGGAACCTCCTGAACCGGCCAGGGCGGAGAGAACCGGGTGCCCGGAGCGGAGGAGGGGCCGCGCCGGGCACCCCCGGCTGAGGACGACAACAGAGACGTCGCCCGCAGCGCACTGGAACGCGCCGACACCAGCGCGTCCACGCGGGCCGGGTGACGGGTGGCGGTATCGGGCGGGCGGACGCGGCGGCCCCCGGCAGGGCGAGCTGCCGGGGGCCGGGGCACGGGTGTCAGGCGGTTTCGCGCCGGGCGGTCGGAGGTCAGCTCTCCCAGGTGCGGCCGGTGAGCCGCTGGTAGACGTCGATGTAGCGGTCGCGGGTGGCGGTCACGACGTCCTGCGGGATGGCCGGGCCGGGCGCGGTGCGGTCCCAGTCCAGGGTGCTGCTCCAGTCGCGCACGAACTGCTTGTCCAGGGCGTGCTGGGGACGGCCCGGCGCATAGTCGTCGGCCGGCCAGAAACGGGACGAGTCGGAGGTCAGGACCTCGTCGGCGAGTACGAGCGTACCGTCGGCGGCCCTGCCGAACTCCAGTTTGGTGTCGGCGATGATGATGCCCTTGTCGGCGGCGATGGCCGCGCCCCGCCGGTACACCTCCAGGGTGACCTCGCGAAGCCGGTCGGCTGTCTCCTTGCCGATCTCGGTGACGACGTCGTCGAAGGTGATGAACTCGTCGTGACCCTCGCCGACGGCGGCCTTCGTGGTGGGGGTGAAGATCGGTTCCGGGAGCTTCGACGCCTCCACCAGGCCCTCGGGCAGTCTGACGCCCGAGACGGCGCCGTCACGCTCGTACTCCTTCAGCCCGAGGCCCGCGAGGTAGCCGCGCGCGATCCACTCGACCGGCAGCATCTCCAGCCGCTGGACGCGCACCGCCCGGCCCGCGAACTCCTCCGGCACGTCCGTCGCCGAGATGACGTGGTTCGGCACCACGTCGGCGAGCTGCTCGAACCACCACAGCGACAACTGCGTGAGGATCGCCCCTTTGTCCGGAATCTCGGTCGGCAAGACCACGTCATAGACGCTGACCCGATTGGACGCGACGAGGATCAGATCATCGCCGTCACCATAGACGTCACGGACTTTGCCCGAATGCAGAAGTTCCATCAGTTCCAGCCCCTCAGTTGATCTTGTATTCATACGACGCCCAGCGGCCCGCGGTCGCCACGCTCTCGCCGAACTCGACGACGTCGCCGTCAGCGTCGAAACAGAGGTTTCGGCGTCGCTGCACCGGGTGGCCGGGCTCGATGCCGAGGTCGGTGGCGTCCTGTGCGTCGGCGGTGTCCGCGGCGTAGCTGTTCCGGCCGGCGACAACCCTGCGGCCGGTCGTCTCGGCGATGTAGCCCGGCGTGCCCTGGACGATCCGGGCGGCGACGAGGAGCAGCGGAGCCGCTTCGGCCAGGGCGCCGTCGAACCAGGAGGTCGACGCCGACACCGGCACGTCGTCCCGCAGCGTCACCCGGCGCCGACGGATGACCGGCGCGCCTTCTTCCAGCCCGAGCGCGTCGGCTATCCGGGCCGGGGCGGGCACGAGCTCGGCCGCGTCGATCCGCGCCTTCTCGTTCGCCGGATAGATCCGGCCGGTGTCGCGGATCGCCACCAGGCGGTCCTCCGCCGACCGGGCGAAGCGCGCCGACGTCACGACCGTGCCGACTCCCGGACGTCCCTCGGCCAGCCCCTCGGCACGCAGCGCGGCCAGCACCTTGGTCGCGGTCGCGTGGCTGATCGACCAGTCCGTGGAGATCTGTCGCACCGACGGCAGCATGTCGCCGTCAGCCAGTTCACCCGACTCGATCTTCTTCCGCAGCGCCCGCACGACCTGCAGGTAGGGCGGGTCGGTCCGCTCAATCCGCGGTGACATCGTTCGGCCTCCCATGTCCGATCTGACGCAGTGTAATAGCACACCGATGTACCCAAGGGTGAGCAAGGTAAGCGGTGTACTAGCACGATGTTCCAACGAAGAAGCAAGGGCACTGGACACGATGGCCAGCGTCGGGACCTGGCGGGCGCTGCTGCCTGGAGGTGGTGGGTTCAGCTCATGACGAGGACCAGGGCGAGGACGGCGATCGCGATGAGTGCGCCGACGGCGGCCACGGCGCCGATGGTTCCCAGGGGGATGCCGGGCGGCGTGGCCGGTTCGGGGCGGTTCTGCTCGGTGAAAGCGCGGAACTGCTGGGTGCTCCGCGCGGGGTCCAGTTCGTTCTCAGCCATGCGCGCGAGCCTACGCGACGACGGCATGTGGGTAGATTTCCGAAATTTCCGGCTCTGTGCTAGGCGGCGGGGGAGACGATCTCGCGGAGCGCCGTCTCCTTCAGCGCGTCCGGATCGACGCCCCCGGCCCGCAGCGCCCGGCCCGCCGACGAATCAGGCAGCATCAGCAGGGCGAGCACGATGTGGCCGTCCGAGATCGACCGGTGCCTGTGCCTGATCGCGACCCGGAGTGAAAGCTCCAGTGCCTTCTTCGCGTTCGCCGTGAAGGGGATGTGGCCGGGTCTGGCTTCGCGCCCGCCGCCGTCCAGGGCGCCGGGGCCGAAGGACGCCTCGGTGGCCTGCCTGACGGCCTCCAGGTCGATGCCGATGGCGGCCAGGGCGTCCGGGTCGAGGCCGTCCACCTCGCGGGCCACGAGGGGGCGCAGGAGGGCCGGGGTGAGGTCGTGGGCGCGCAGGGCACGCCCCCCGGCGCCGCCCAGCGGGCCGAGGACGCCCAGCAGGACGTGCCCCGAGGTGATCCGGTCGTGGCGGAGCGTCCTGGCCTCCTCCTGGGCCTTGACGACCGCCTCCCGCGCGTCGTTGGTGAACCGTTCGAACACGTCAGTCTTCCTCTCGTCGCGCGGCGATCACCGCGTCGATCCGCCGGTGCTTCTTGTGGACGGCCTGGCGGCTGACGCTCAGTGCCTCAGCGATGTCCTGCCAGGACCAGCCCAGCGCGCGCGCGTTGCCGACCTGGAGGACTTCGAGGCGCTCCGCGAGCTCCCGCAGGGCTCTGACCGCGCGCAGGCCGACGGCCGGGTCGCGGCTGCCCGCCGCTTGGGCGAGCTGTACTCCTTCGCTCATGGTGTCAACATAGGTTGACGCCGCGAGGTTGTCAACCTTGGTTGACGCGGAGGGGTGTTGCGCGGCCGAGTTGGGACTAGTTCTGGTGATTTGCCCACATGGGCGGGCGCGGGAAGGTAATTGTTCAGTACACGGTCATGCGGGCGTGACCTCTCCAGACCCGTGCGGCCGCGGTGGTGTCCGCGCCCCCGCCGCGGCCGCACGGCACCAGCGCCGACCCGCGCTCAGCGCCGGTCGAAGTGCTGGTAGTCCCTGGTGCCGGTCCAGTAACCGCCCCACTGCCACCCGATCTTCTCGAACGCCTTCACCACCTTGTCGCCCGCCGTGATGACACCGGGGGCGGGGCTCCGGTCCTTGTAGAACTTCTTGCAGCGCGGGTGGGCGATCGTCCCAGAGGCCGAGACATAGGGGTTCTCGCAAGGGTTGATGTCCACGGCCATCCCGTAGGCGTGCCGCGACCAATTGGACGAGCCCGTAGCGGGCCGACAGTTGAAGGCAGACGTGTTGTCGTCCTCGATCGAATCGAAGTCGCTGCCCTCGTAGGCGTCCACCGGGACCATCTTGCGGATCGGGAAACGGTTCTTGTAGAGCGTCCCGAAGGTGTCCGCGACGTCCTGGGCGACCGCCGCGTTCACTATGAGTTGTCCGCCTTCGTGGGGCTTCCCGTCGAAGCCCCAGTAAGGCATCGTGATCATGCGGAGCCCCGAGACCGGAACCGGGCAGCCCTTCCGCCACGAGTGCTCCAACTGCTGCGCGGTCACCCGGGAGATCTCGGCCTTGAACGGCACGTCCGTCGCGGTCGGCGACGGCTCCGCGGCGTCGGAAGGAGAGGCGGTACCCGATGGCGAGTCCACCCGCTCCGGCACCTCCGCGGATTGGCCACATCCGGCCGACCCGACCAGGAAGACCGCTGTCAGGGCAAGTATCGGAACTGTCCGTACAACGTCCATCACCTCAGGATCGCTCATGACCGAGAAGGACGAGCGGCCGACCCTCTCGGACGAACTCTTCGGGGCGAAGGGCGGCGCCGGGGGACGCGAGCCGCCGACGCCGCAGGGCCCGCCCTCCTGGCCCGACTTCCTCGGGCCCAGGCCGGGCCGCCGCGAGATGGTGCTCGCCGGGGTCGGCGCCCTGCTCTTCGCGCTGATCGACCTCATCGTCATGTGGGCGCCGATGCGCGACCGCGACCTGTCCTCCAGCGCGCAGGCGGTGGTCCTCGTCGTCGTCGCGTTCGGCTTCGGGACGGTGCTGGTCAAGCTGATCGGGGGCGCGTTCCGGCCGATCGGGTTCGGGATGATGCTCGGGTGGGTGGCGCTCACCCTGTTCTCGCTCGGGTTCGCTACCGGGCTTAATTAGGGCGTCCGGCGGCTTCAGTCGGGCGCGTGCGCGGCGATCTTGGCGAAGGCGCGGCCGACGACCTCCAGCTCCTCGGGCGTCAGCAGGTCGACGAAGTAGGCGCGGACCGTCGTCACGTGGTCCTTGGCGGCCTCGCGCAGCACGTCCATGCCCTGTTCGGTGAGGAACGCGTTGATGCCGCGCTTGTCCTCCGAGCACCGGCGCCGCTCGACCAGGCCCTTGGCCTCCAGCCGGGAGCAGGTGTGCGAGAGCCTGCTGCGCGAGTGGTAGGCCATCTCGGCTAGCTCGGCCATCCGCAGGGTGCGCCCCGGCGCCTCGGACAGCCGGACGAGGATCTCGTACTCGGGCATGGCGAGGCCGTGCGCGGCCTTCAGATCGCGGTCCATGACCTCCCAGAGCCGCGAGCTGCCGTCGAGATAGGACCGCCAGTGGCCTTGCTGTGCCGCGTCCAGCCAGCGTGTCTCAGCCATGCCGCCGAGCCTATCGCCAGGATTTTTGGCGCGGGTTTTTCCACAGGCTTTGGTGGAGAGTCGAACACATGTGCGCTACGGTGGCGCCATCGAGTCGAACGCGTCTTCGATCGCGGGGTGTGGTGTGAGGCGGATTGGGGGGAATCGTGGCCGTCGTGGCGACACGCCGTAGATGTTCCTACGGAAATCTACGGCCACAGCTATACGGGCTCATAGAGTCCGAGAGCGTGGATCCCGTACGCAATCCGTACGCGCCGGGCGCGGGCCAGCGGCCGCCCGAGCTGGCCGGGCGCGACCGCGAGCTGAGGCAGTTCGAGATCGTGCTGGAACGGGTGGCCAGGGGCCGGCCCGAACGCAGCATGATCATCACCGGGTTGCGCGGCGTCGGTAAGACGGTGCTGCTCAACACCTTCCGTTCCATGGCGATCCAGCGGCTGTGGGGCACCGGCAAGATCGAGGCGCGGCCCGAGCAGTCGATCCGGCGGCCCGTCGCCGCGGCGCTGCACACCGCCGTCCGCGAGCTCGCGCCACGGCACCGCGCGCCGGATCGGATCGAGGGGTTCCTCGGTGTGCTCAAGGCGTTCGCCCAGGCCGGGCCGCAGCCCACCACGCGGTCCAAGGCGCCGGCGCACCGCTGGCAGCCCGGCATCGACGTGCCCGCCGCGCGCGGCCGCGCCGACTCCGGCGATTTGGAGATCGACCTCACCGAGCTCTTTGTCGACGCCGCGTCCGTCGCCACCGATCTCGGCGTCGGCATCGGCCTGTTCGTCGACGAGATGCAGGACGTGCCGTCCGACGACGTGTCGGCGCTGTGCGCGGCCTGCCACGAGCTGTCGCAGACGGGCGGGCCGCTGATCGTCGTCGGCGCGGGGCTGCCGCACCTGCCCGCGGTGCTGAGCGCCAGCAAGTCCTACTCCGAGCGGCTGTTCCGGTATGCCCGGATCGACAGGCTCGACCGCGAGTCGGCCGATCTGGCCCTGTTGGCGCCCGCCGAGCGGGAGGAGGTCACCTTCACGCCCGAGGCCCTGGACGCGCTGTACGCGGCGGCGGACGGCTACCCCTACTTCGTCCAGGCGTACGCGAAGGTCGTCTGGGATCTGGCGCCGACCTCGCCGATCACCGTCCGGGACATCGAGGTCGCCGCGCCGGAGGCCGAGAGCGAGCTCGCCGTGGGGTTCTTCGGCAGCCGGTACGAGCGGGCCACCCCCGCCGAGCGCGACTACATGCGGGCGATGGCGCTGCTCGGCGACGAACCCGTGCCCACCGCGTCCGTCGCGGACGAACTGGGCCGCCGCCCGTCCAGCCTGTCCCCGGCGCGGGACGGGCTGATCAAGAAAGGGCTCATCTACAGCGCCGAGCGCGGGCTCGTCGCCTTCACCGTGCCGCACTTCGGCAAGTTCCTGCGCGCGCAACCGGCCTTAGGGGATACCTGAGCCTGGCCGGTCCGCCGCCGGGGGCTCGGGGGCGCTTGGGCTTTCTACGGTTCTCTAGGGCAAACGCTAGAGAACCGTAGAGAACGCTGGCGAGGGGTGTCGTGCGATGTCTACGGGATTCTAGGGACGGGACTAGAAAGCCGTAGATTCTCCTGACGACGCGCCTCCACCGGTTCGGTCGGTTGGTTCGGGCGTCAGACCAGGACGGGCGCCGGGAGGAACTCGGTGCTCTCGCCGTCCGGCAGCAGCGGGCCCGGCACGTGCGCGACCCGGACCTCACGGTCGGCCAGCGACACCGCGAAGACCACCTCGCCGCCCGGCACCCGGTACACGACAAAGCGCCAGCACAGCTCCCGCCAGGTCTCGACCGGCTCGCCCAGGCCGACGCCGAACGTTCGCCAGGCGGCGCTGCCGCGCAGCACCCGCAGCGTGTCCGCCAGCGGCACCACCCGGCGCTCGCACGGCACGGCCGCGCGGTGCACCAGCGCCGTCGACTCCGGCGAGACCGCCACGAGGAACGCCAGCTCGGCCAGGAACACCGCCTCGGCGAGCCCCGGGCCGTCCGCGAGCACCGCCAGGCCCGACACCGGCGCCCAGCACGCGGCGATCGCGACGCCCGCGAGCAGCGCCGTCCTGGCCACCGTGCGGCGCCCGATCCGGATCCGGCTGAGCCTGCCGAAACAGCCGCAGCCCTCGTCCGGGCGGGTCGCGCGCAGCTCGGTGAGCACCCACGTCGCCGCGCACAGCATGCCGGCCGCCGCGAGGCGCGCGACCAGCGTGTCGCTCACCAGCAGGAGCAGCGCCAGCGTGCCCTCGGCGAGCGCGTAGCCGACCGCCGCGCGGTTCTTCGGCGCGTGCAGCTTGCCCCAGCAAGCCAGCAGGAACACCACGACGAGCACGAGGAGCTGCGCCCCGAGGAGATCGTCAGACATCTCACCCCACCACCAGGGTCACGTTGAAACAGCCGACATCCAGGTCTCCCCCGAGATCGACGAAGCTGGCGCGCGTCAGCTCCACCACCCGGCCGCGCGGCGACGTCCCGCACACCACGCACCGGTCACAGAAACGGGCGGCCGTACAGCCGCACTCGATGACGTCCACCTCGGCGCTGCGTCTTCCGCAGTCGTTGCGCACGCGCAAGGAGGAGCCGAGGGACAGCAGCGGCAGGGACGCGCACGAGGCCGGCGCGTCCGGGCAGCCGCCGGAGTCCCCGTAGGGGTCCAGGGCGGGGTAGGCGGCGCCCCGCCCGTCGCCCGAGAACCAGGTGGCGGTGCCGCGCAGCAGCGTCGACGACGCCGGGCTCGGCACCTCCGCCAGCGGGCCCGCCTGGGCGGTGCCCGGCTTGATCGCGACAGGGCCGCGC
Source organism: Actinocorallia sp. API 0066 (assembly GCF_020991275.1). GTDB lineage: Bacteria > Actinomycetota > Actinomycetes > Streptosporangiales > Streptosporangiaceae > Actinocorallia. The sequence continues at coordinate 124,698 of NZ_JAJLQY010000011.1, forward strand.
TCGGACCGCAGCGCGATCACGTCGAAGAGCTGGCCCGGCTCCAGCCTCGGATGCCGGACCAGGATGAACCCGAAGTTCTCCTTCGGGATCGTGACGTGCGCGCGCGGCCGGTGCGGACCCTGGTCCACCTCGATGTTGTGGGCGCCGCTCGCGCGCTCCCTGGCGACGGAGACGATCACGCCGTTGACGCGCAGGATGTCCACCCAGACGCGTTCGGCGGCGAGGCCGTCGGGGGTGGGGCGGACCACGGCGTCACGTCCCGGAACAAGTGCCGACAAATCCGCTTTTCCGCCGTGCCATACCGTGGTGCGGCCCGACATCGGCATGCGGAATTCGTACGCGACCGGCTCACCGCCACCCGCGCGCGCCGGAGCACGCAGGACAAGAAGGTGCGGGCTCGCGTCGACGATGCGCCCCTCCACGGCGCGCAGCGGCGGCTCGGCGGACGTCAGCAGGCGGCGCGGGGCCGGCCCCAGCACCGCCGTGCGCAGCTCTCGCCGACGTCCCATGCTCCTCCTTGAGTGTCGTCCTGCTCCACACTTACTAGGTATCAACCACGAGTCGACCATTTTGTCCACAAGTCCCTGTCACGAGGGGAGGGAAAACCTCAACCCGGTAGGGAAATCCCCCCTCCGAGTGCCCCGAAAGTGACGCTTTCCCGCCACCCGCCACATTCACCCCTCAAACCCCAACCGTCACTCCCCTACGCTGGCCGGGCACCCCGTCGTCGGAGGCGGCGTCGGCGTGGATGCCGTGCTCGGCGGCGCGCGGATCCACCGTTGGTTGGAGGCGCGCGGCGGTTGGTCGCAGGCGTTGCGGTCGGCGGCGTGCGTGGATGCCGTGCTCGGTAGTGCGCAGGTCCACCGTTGGTTGGGGGCACGCGGCGGTTGGTCGCAGGCGTTGCGGTCGGCGGCGTGCGTGGATGCCGTGGTTGGGGGTGCAGGAGGGGTGTCGTGGTTGGGGGCGCGGGAGGAGTGTCGTGGTTGGGGGTGCGCGGGGGTGTTGGGGGTGGGGGTGGCGGGGCGTGTTGTGGTCGGGGGTGCGCGGCGGCGTTGTGATTGGGGTGTCGGGGGGTCGTGGTCGGGGGCGGCCGGGGGCGTCGAAGGTCGGGGTGTGCGGGGACTGGGCGTGGGCGTTGTGGTTGGGGGCGTGCGGGGGTGTTGTGGTTGGGCGGTCGGGGGGTTGTGGCCGGGGGCGTCGAGGTCGGGGTGTGCCGGGGCTGGGCGTGGGCGTTGTGGTTGGAGGTGTGCGGGGATGTTGTGGTTGGGGGCTGTGGTCGGGGGCGGCCGGGGGCGTCGAGGTCAGGGTGTGCGGGGGCTGGGCGTTGTGGTTGGGGGTGTGGGTGGGTGTTGTGGTTGCGGGTGTGCGGGGGTTGGCCGGGGGCGTTGTGGTGCGCGTCGATACGGTGAAGGTTCCGTGTTCGCCCGCACGGGACCGCTAGTCTCGCAACCCCCGAGCCCCCCGCACTCCTTGGAGCCCCACCATGCGCCTGCGCCGGGTCCTCGCCACCGCCGCGCTGCTTCCGCTGTCCGCCTGCGGCGGCGGCGACACCGACCACGCCACGGCCTGCGACGGCTACAAGACCGCGATCAACACCCTAGGCACCACCCAGGTGGGCGTCGACTTCTCCGACCCGTCAACACTCACCGCCCCCTACGGCGACGCCGCCCGCCAGATCCGCTCCATCGCCGATTCGGCCGCCGACGAGGGCGTCTCCAAGGTCGGCGACCAGATCGCCACCGCCCTGGACGAGGTAGTCACCACCGCCACGTCGGGCGCCCCCAGCACCGACCGCAAGTCCCTGGCCGCCAGCGGCCGCCTGGCCGACGCCGTAGCCGCCATGGAACGCGAATGCGGCCCGATCTCCTAACGACTTTGCCCCACCCCCCAACCCCCGGTACCCTGTCACCTGGCCCACCGGGCCACTGGAGGTGTCGCCTAGTACGGTCTATGGCGCCGCACTGCTAATGCGGTTTGGGTTCACGCCCATCGCGAGTTCAAATCTCGCCACCTCCGCCCCCGACCAGGCCCGTTCCCCGATCTCGTGGAACGGGCCTGATCGTGTTCCGGGACCGTAGTTGCAGTTTCAGTTGCAGTTCAGCTTTCCTCGGCGCTCCACAGGGCCGTTCCGAGCCGTTCCCCGGCGTCTTGAACCAGTGGTGAGCGAACGACCGTGTAGCGCTCTGTCGTGGTCACCCGAGAGTGCCCGAGGATCTCCTGAATGACCCGGATATGCACGCCCTGGGCGGCGAGCAGCGACCCGGCCGTATGCCGGACGTCGTGAAGCCTGCCGTCGTGTACACCGGCCCGTCGCAGCAGCGCCTTCCACGCCTTCCAGTCTTCGGTTCGATCCAGGGGCCGCCCGTTCCGCTGACTGAAGACCACTCCCCAGTCTTCCCAGCGGTCCCCGGCCCGTGTTCTCTCCCGCTGCTGCGTCGCGAACTGTTCGCGGAGTTGGGGCAGCAGTTCGGGCGGACAGATGAGGATCGGCTTCTTCCGGCCCTTCCTCATCCGAAACTGAAGCTCTCCCCCTTGACGCTTCGGGCAGCGGTGAGCGTGTCCGGCGCAGTCCTTGGGGCACGGCCGGGCCAGGCATCGATGGCTGGGCTTCCGGCAGTCCTTCGGACACTTCGGCTCGTGAACGTGTGTTCGGCATCTTTTCGGGCACTTCGGGCGGTGGAATCGCGCACCGCAGGCGTACGGGTCGGCGCAGCCGTGCTTCCAGGCGGCTTTCTGAAGCTGGAACCAGGGCCGGATCTCTCCTGTGTCCAGGTCGATGTCCGACCAGCGAAGCCCGATCGCCTCACCCTGCCGGATGCCGAGCGCGAGCGCTACGGACCAGCGGGCCGCGTTCCGCCGATGCTTCGCCACCTCCAGAATCTTCTGTGCTTCTTCGAGGTCGTAGGGGTTGGCGAGGTAGCACTCCCACCCGGCGGGCCGCAGCCCGGTCGGCGCCATGGCGTGTTCGATGATCTCCCTGGCCCGCAGGTAGTACGAGAGGTCTTCCGCTCCCGGGGCCCGGAGGCCCTGCATGAGAGCGTTGTGGGCCTGGAAGACCTGGAAGTCCTGGAAGTCCTGGAAGTTGGGGAACTCGGTCACGTGCTCGGCGAGCTCTTCGACGCCCCGCCTGAGATCCTCCAACGGGTCCAGGCCGACGACGTAGGTGTAGGACGTGTCCAGCCCCGCAGTGACGGCACCGTGTTGAGCGGGACGATCACATCCACGGCTGGTGGGAAGGCGTCGTTCCAAGCGCTGGAGACTCTCGCGCTCCTCCTGGTGGCAGGCGAACAGAGCGTCGCTTGGAGCGGCCCGGAGGCTTCCTCGCCGAAACCCTCGGACGTCGGCCGGTTCTGGGGACTGGGCCCGAACGCCAAGTACCGCGAGTTCCTCCCGCAGCTGCCCTTCCACTTCCAGCCCCATCCCCTGGGGGAAGACGACCCGCTGGTCGTCCCGCAGCTGGCGGGCCTCACCATGGGCCCGTCGTGGACAGAGCGGAGCGAGCTGCTGGAGGACTTGGCCGTCTTCACCCGGCTCACGCTCGCCCAGGGAACCCGGGTGTTCCTCATGGGCGGGTGCCTCACCTTGGGAGTGCTCGGCGCGGCCAAGTGCTTTCTGGCCGGCGGACGCGGCAGCGAGAACATCGCGTACATCTCCGACCAGGTCGGCGATCAGGACTTCGTCCTCGTCACCGAGGCGCGCCGCGTCGGCGGCATCGCCGACATGGCCGATCTCACCGCGACCAAACCCCTGCTGCTCCTCTCACGCGACCCGGGCGGCGACTTCAGCGTCATCACCGACAACACCCGGCGCTACCGGGGAATCCGGTGAACGAACTCGTCCGGACCTACGTCGTCAACCTGCGCCGCCGCCCAGACCGCAGACAGCACATGGAGGCGACCATTCCGGACATCCTGCGCGCCACCTACACCTCGGACTGGTCCGGGCCGTACGACGGGCGTCAGCTGAGCTTGGAAGGACTCGAACGGGCCGGATACCGGCTCTTCCCCTGGAAGATCGAATCCGACAATCCGTGGTGGGGTCGGCCCCTGAAGTTCGGCGAGATCGCTTGCACGCTCGCGCATCTCGCCTGCTGGCAGGACGCTGACGGACACCCGGAGCCGTACGTATTGATCCTGGAAGACGACGCCACCTTCGCCGGCGACTTCGTACCCCGGTTCCAAAATCTTCTCGAGGGTCTGGAAGACCTGCCCTTCGATCTGCTGTACCTCGGCCGGTTCCCCCTGGAGCCGGATCAGTCGGTGAAAGACGGCGTCGTGTCGCCCGGGTACAGCCACTGCACCTTCGGCTACCTACTGAGCCGACCGGGACTCGACAAGGTGCTGTCCGCGCGCCTCGACCAGGCCGTCGTGCCCGTCGATGAGTTCCTGCCCTCGCGCTCTACATCGACCATCCCCGAGCCGACCTCTCCGACGACCCTCGCCCCATACCCGACCACCGAATCCGAGTCGATCACCGGCGGTGCCTCGTCCACCTCCCACCAGTCCTCATGCGGCCTGGTGCACTCGTGGACCAGATCCCCCATGACCGTCGACCGGTCGCCGATCACGGTGCCGTCGCAGACGAAGCCGGCCACACGGGCGTCTTCGCCGATCGTGACCCGGTCGCAGACGTAGGCGCCGTACACCAATACGCACCCGGTCCTCGATCACGACGTCGTCGGCGACGCGAACGCCTTCATAGAGGATCACGTGGTGGAAGAGAAGGCATCGGTCGCCGATCGTCATGCCCTTCGGTGGCCCGGCCTCACCATCTCGGAGCCGCGCTTCCTTAGGGCAGGCGAAGACATTGTTGGCTCCGAGGAAGGTGCCTTCACCCACGTGGACCGGGCCGAACGGCATCTCCACGGCTACGCTCCCGACAACCAGTCGACCGTCATCTTGATCGCCTCGTCCTCCCGCTCCCGAGAGTCGAAGCCGTGATCAGACCCTTCAATCGTGTGGAGCGCCGTTCCGGGACGTTCCTTGGCCGCACGCGCGGCGATCTCGTAGGACACATATGAATCGCGGTCCCCGTGAACCACCAGGGCGGGCACGTTGCTGGCAGCGAACGCTTCGGTCGGACGACCTCGACCCCGACGACGACATCCCCTTCAGCATCGAACGCATCCATCGCCTCTACGACTTCCTGGAACCCGGCGACGAAATCGCCGACACCGACGGCCGCACCTGGCACTTTCAAGGCCCCTGGGACTGGCACTCATTCGACCAGAGTGGCCCTCACTACCCCGTCTGGCCCTTGACGCTGCTGACCCGCCAAGGACACCCCGACGACCTCGCCGCCGAAACCGTTCGCCGCGCCACGGCAAACGGCTCACACCAACAGCAAATCGAACTCTGGACCAAGCTCACCCAGGCACAACCGGCCCCCACCGGCTAACCGACGTCGAGAAGGCCCGCAACGGCCCGATCCCATCACGACAGAGCGAATACGGCACAGATGGATACGACAGGGCACCAGTAACAGATGCCGAAAGGGGCACGAACAGCGCGTATGGCCGTCGACGGTACCTCACTCGACACACCTACTTGGCGCCCGAGTTTCGCGAGGCAGCCGCAGCTGACAGCGCGGTGGTAAACGCCGCCAGGTAGCAGAGCGGTTAACCCCCACCTACGCGGGGCTGACGCCGCGACCGAGGCGTTCGAACTGTTGCCGTTCGGTTGACCCCCGCCTGCACGGGGCTGACTACTGGCAGCGCGACGGCCAGGGCCGGGTCTCCGGTTGACCCCCGCCTGCGCGGGGCTGACGTCGGTGGGGATGGCGGTCTGGCCTTTGAGGGCGGTTGACCCCCGCCTGCGCGGGGCTGACCTCGCCCTCACCATCGAGCCCGACGCCATCACCGGTTGACCCCCGCCTGCGCGGGGCTGACCTCGCCCTCACCATCGAGCCCGACGCCATCACCGGTTGACCCCCGCCTGCGCGGGGCTGACGACAAAACCGTCTACGTGGTGTGGCCCTACGCCGGTTGACCCCCGCCTGCGCGGGGCTGACGCGGGTGGCCTGGGCCCGGTCAGCGTACAGCGCGGTTGACCCCCGCCTGCGCGGGGCTGACATCCAAGGTCCCGGCCGGAACCACCGTCACACACGGTTGACCCCCGCCTGCGCGGGGCTGACTAGCCGTCCTCAACCTGCCCAACCTCGGTGATCGGTTGACCCCCGCCTGCGCGGGGCTGACGTACTGCTGGATCAGCGCGACGAGCGCCGCGACGGTTGACCCCCGCCTGCGCGGGGCTGACCCGCGACCTGCTCGACCGTGCGGACCGCATCACGGTTGACCCTCGCCTGCGCGGGGCTGACCCCGCCGCCGAGCAGCCCAGTGCCGGCAATGATGGTTGACCCCCGCCTGCGCGGGGCTGACGTGACCGGCCCCTACGGACGCCGCCCCCGCCACGGTTGACCCTCGCCTGCGCGGGGCTGACGCTGGGGCGTTCGCCAGGGCCTCCGCGAGGCCCGGTTGACCCCCGCCTGCGCGGGGCTGACTCCCTACGCGCCACCCGAGGGGAACCCATGAGCGGTTGACCCCCGCCTGCGCGGGGCTGACTGGCGGAACGCGGCCGGGCAGGTGGTCAGCAGCGGTTGACCCCCGCCTGCGCGGGGCTGACCTGCTCTTGCGCATCAGGATGTAAGCGGTCACCGGTTGACCCCCGCCTGCGCGGGGCTGACCCCAACTGCGCGGTGGAGCCGCTGATGAACTGCGGTTGACCCCCGCCTGCGCGGGGCTGACTCGGCGTAGGCAGGGGCGCAGCGAGCGACACGCGGTTGACCCCCGCCTGCGCGGGGCTGACGGTGAAGAAGGCGGCGGCGCGCGGATGAGTAGCGGTTGACCCCCGCCTGCGCGGGGCTGACGCCTCGCGCTCGCGCTCCGCTCGGGTCTGGTTCGGTTGACCCCCGCCTGCGCGGGGCTGACGGCATGGTCGGGCCGACGCTGATGCGTTCCTGCGGTTGACCCCCGCCTGCGCGGGGCTGACCTCATGGGACTCTCCTTTCCTCGCCCCCCGGCCGGTTGACCCCCGCCTGCGCGGGGCTGACCCCTCGACCCCGATGGAGTCGCCCCGCTGCATCGGTTGACCCCCGCCTGCGCGGGGCTGACCCTCACCCCGCCCCGACCCGCCTGGGCCGGGGCGGTTGACCCCCGCCTGCGCGGGGCTGACCTGGTCGACGTGACCATCGGCAAGGGCACCAACGGTTGACCCCCGCCTGCGCGGGGCTGACCAGACCCGGCTCGCCATGAAGAGTGATCCACTCGGTTGACCCCCGCCTGCGCGGGGCTGACATCCAGGGGATGGCCAAGTCCACCTACGGCGGCGGTTGACCCCCGCCTGCGCGGGGCTGACTGGCACCCCTGTTCACCGAACGGCAGATCTCCCGGTTGACCCCCGCCTGCGCGGGGCTGACGGGGAGGGGGCGTTGGTGAAGTCATCCCAGACCGGTTGACCCCCGCCTGCGCGGGGCTGACATCCGGGAGATCCCCGACTGGGAGCCGCCGTGCGGTTGACCCCCGCCTGCGCGGGGCTGACCTCGCGGCCCGTCTCGCGGGACACGGGGCGGACGGTTGACCCCCGCCTGCGCGGGGCTGACGGGAACTGGGAGGAGACCCCCTACGGGGTCTCCGGTTGACCCCCGCCTGCGCGGGGCTGACGACTGGACTCCCACCACACACGTCGTCGCCCACGGTTGACCCCCGCCTGCGCGGGGCTGACGGAGGCGGCGGCGGCGTTGGTGCCGCGGCGGTCGGTTGACCCCCGCCTGCGCGGGGCTGACGACATGATCCCGCCGACCAGCCCCTCGACCACCGGTTGACCCCCGCCTGCGCGGGGCTGACGACCCACATCCGGTAGACAGGTATGCCGACGGCGGTTGACCCCCGCCTGCGCGGGGCTGACGCTTTGTGAGCTGGGGCTATTCGGGGGCGTTATCGATTTGAGATGGGGGGAAGGGTTCGGGGGTGGTGGGGGCTGGGTCGGGTTCTTGGGGGCTGAGGGAGATGAGGGTTAGGCCGTCGAAGTCGATGGGGGTGCGGCGGCGGGTGCCGGCGGTTTGGAGGGTGTAGCCTTGTTCGGTGGGGGCGGGGTGGATGAGGACGGCGGCGCCGTCTTCGAGGGTGGCGGAGAGGGTGGTCCAGAGTTCGGTGCGGACTCGGGCTGAGAGGGTGCCTACGTAGAGGCCGGGCATGGGTTCGGTCATCCAGCGGGTGAGGGCTCCGCGTAGATGTTGGGGGATCGCGGTGGTGGCGATGACGGTCAGGGTGGCCAACTCAGAACTCCCAGGGGTCGTAGTTCTTGCCGCCGGGGAGGAGGCCGTGGTCGGGGTCCCAGAGGTTGACGAGTTCTTCGGAGGCTTCCTCGGCGTCGTCTTGGCGGGTGCCGTCGTCTGGGGAGAGGAGAGTCTGGATGTCGGCGACGATGCGGGGGAACAGGCGGAACAGGCGGAGGCCGTCGCGGAAGGAGCGGCGGGCCTGGGCGTCGGGGGCGGGGGAATCGTGGAGGGAGAAGGCGAGGGGGAGGGTGAGTTCGGCCTTGTAGAGGTCGGCTATGTCGTAGACGAACGAGTGCGACGTGCCGGAATGGACGAAGCCGAGGCCCGGGGTGCAGCCGATCGCGTTGATCGCGGCGTGGACGATGCCGTAGAGACAGGTGTTCGCGGCCGACAGTGCCCGGTTGACGGGGTCCTGGCCGTCCCAGTCGGACGGGTCGTAGGAACGTTTGAACGCCCGGACGCCGTGCTGTTGGGCGAGGATCCGGTAGAGAGCCTTCATTCGCTGGCCTTCGAGGCCGCGCAGTTGGGCGATGGTCGCGCCAGCCGGTGCCGTCTCGCCGAAACGCCGGAGGTACATGCGCCGGGCCACCGCGGCGCGCTCGGTGTCGTCGCACCAGGAGCGTGCCTGGAGTTCGAGCCAGCGGGTCGGCAGGGAGTCCGGGACCTTCGCGGCGTAGGTGCGGACGCCGCCGCTTCCGGTGCACACGACCGTGGTCCCGTGCCTGGCGAGGGTGGACAACGCCCGCGTGGTGATCGACACGCCCGGCCCGAGCAGCAGGCAACCGAGTGCGGCCGTGGGCAGGGCGATCCGCTGGACTCCGTCGCCGGACTGGATGATCGCCTTCACGCCGGTCTCGTCCTGGACGATGCGGGCGATGTCGATGTACAGGAACGACACCGAGTCGCCGATGCGCGGCAGCATGGCCGCGGTGGGTGCGGCCAGGCGTGCGCGGGCGGTTCCGCTCATGCGGGCGCGAGGGTCAGGAGCCCGCAGCCGTAGGACTTTCCGCGTCCGATACCGGCGCGCAGCCGGGTGGTGAGCGCCGTGGCGTCCGAGATGGTGGCGAGGCCGTCGAAGCGGGTGCGCGCGTGGACGACCCGATTGCGGTCGCGCCGCGTCCCGGACGCCTGGTCGAGGGAAACGCTCTCCAGGGTGTGCAGGACCAGGCCGCTGGACTCGGCCTGACGCTGCCACCAGGCGTCGGCGTCGGCACCGTGCAGCGGAACCACCTCCTTGGGCTTGCCCGCCGTGGTGTTCACGCCGAGCTTGCGGGTGGCGTTCGCGATGATCCGGTAGCGCACACGGCGTCCCGGAACCAGCGCGTCGATCAGCGGGGTGAGCGCCTTGCTGCGCACCGTCCCGTACGTGTCCGGCAGTGCCCCGGCCGTCGGCTCCAGGACGCTCTGGACGAGCACGGCGACCCCGCTCCGCGTCTCCTCGATCCGGAACAGGACGCCCGCGTCGTGCCGCGCCTGCTGACCGAGCCCGGACGGAAAGAGCGTCATGACCCGCTGGTGCAGGCGCACGGTGTCGCCCAGATCCCGGATGACGTCCCGCGAACCGGGGTTGAGGCTGAGCTGGGTGATCCACAGAGGTGAGGTCATGCGGCGTCCATGGAGAAGTGGGAGATGAGTCGTTCGAGGAAGTCGGGACCGGGCGAGGTGTGGAGATCGCCGTCCAGGTCGGCGACCAGGCGGTAGACCCGCCAGGGTCGGTAGACCCGGCGGTCGGAGGCGAAGGAGACCGGGTCGGAGCGGGACTCGGCGAACGGCACGTCGCCGCGTCCGCCGGACTGTCCCTCGGGCCAGAACGGGGCGGTGAACGGGACGCCGCCGATGAACTCGACCGTCGTGCCGCCGAACGGTCTCCGCGCGAGCGGCAGCCGGAGCAGTTCGCGCGCGGGCTCAGGGCCGTCGGTCAGGGCCAGGAACAACGGCGCGTCCGGGGGGCATGAGCGTCTCCCCAGGAAGAGCGGCCATCGCGGACACCGCACGGCCTGACCGCACGCCGCGACGGTTTCCGGAGGCCCCTCGACGAGCACGGTGAAGGCCGCGTCCTGCCGGTAGTACCGCTCGGAGACGACGGTCGCGGTCTCGGCGCTACGCCGCTTCCCCTCCGCGGTGATGACCGTCAGTTCACGCGGCATCCCGCCGCCGACCGTCTGGAAGTCCCGCAGGAAGGTTCCCGGACGGTCGACGCGGATCGTGAAGGTCAGCTCGCGGAGATCGTCCGTCCGCTGGTCGCGGGTGCGGCCCAGCGCGCAGGCGAGCAGGCCGATCAGCCCGGACCGGGTGGGGTATCGGGAACTGTCCCGCAGGTTGGCCGGGACGTCCCCGGTGCCCCAGGACTGGAGGGGCCCGCTCAGGTGTAGGAGCAGCCCGGACGGCGTGCCGGTCATGCCGGGCTCTCCGGCAGTGCGGCCTCCAACGCCCCGCCGATCAGGGCTTCGAACGAGTCGGCGGCGGTGCCGAGGGCCGAGACGTCGATCTTGGAGAAGGTCGCGTGGGCGGCGTGGACCAGTCCGTTCCCGCCGAGGAGACGTTCGGCGGCGGCGGCATAGGCGTTCAGGGCGGCGACGGACGGCTCGGCGTGCCCCCCGCCACGGTCGGGTGAGACGGGCTGCTCGAACGCGGCGGAATACGACAACGGACGATCCTGACGGACTGTGATGTGCGCGAGGTGCGGGATCGTGTGGGGAGCCGTCGAACGTTTCTTGGCCTGCGGGAGCGAGAACAACGCGGCACGCAGGAGGGCGGAGGCCAGGGCACGGGTGTCGTACGGCTGCTCGCCGAGGTTGTGGTGCAGTTCCCGAACGTCGAGGACGACGTACCGGTACAGAACTCCGGCCGAGTGTTCGGCGTGCCCCATGTGGGCGCTTCCGGTGGCGTCACGCCAGGTCTCGCTGACATCGTCCACTGCGCTGAAGTAGTCGATCTCGACGTTCGTCTCGTGAGTGGTGAAGGCGTGGGCGACCTGGACGGCTCCGTCGACCTTGGCGTCGTCCACCTGGGCGAGCATCCGGCCGAACAGGCTGATGACACCGTTGCGGCTGCGCAGGATGTCGTCCACCTCCCTGGTCGGGACGGCGCTGTCCTTCGCCTGGGGCTTGGCGGGCAGTTCCTTGGCCGCCGCGATCTCGGCCTCGTATTTGACGGCGAGGTCGGCCAGCTCACCGATGGCGAGGTCAGGCACGTAGATCATCGCCGCGGTGCTCCACTCGCTCTTCTGCGCGGAATCGCCCTTGGACGGCTTCGGGACCTCGGCTCCGACGCTGCTCGCCACCGCGATGTGCCGCGCGGCCCTGACCGCCAGCTCCGGAGACCAGGAGTGGGCCTCCCTGAGCCGGCCGGCGACGCACTCGACCAGGCGGCGGGTGCGCAGGGCCGACTCGCCGAGTTCCTGCTGGAGGTGGAGGCGCATGGCGCGCTTCCAGCTCTGGCTGCTGACCCGGGTCCGGGTCCTGCCGCCCCACTCGACGGTCTTCACCGAGTTCGTGTCGTCGCGGTTGAGCGTGGAGAACGGGATGGGCTGGATGATGTGGAGTTCCACGAAGGAACCGTTGCTCGCGTTCATGGGGGTCCTCGGAGTCGTTGTGCTCAGTCGTTCGGGTGGTCGATCTGGTCGGCGGTGCGCGCGGCCTCGCGCTCGGCCTTGAACCGGGTGCGGTAGTAGCCCTGGAGCCAGCGGCGCGCTGTTTCCTCACGGCCTTGGTCCCAGGTGCGCAGGTCGAGCAGGAGCTGCGGCCAGTCGACGGTTCCGGGGCGGGTGCTGATGTACAGGGCGGCCGGCGGAAGGTGGCGGTACAGGCCGCGCTCGTTCTGCCGGGTCAACAACGTGAGGCGGCTTTCGGCGGACGTCTCCCGGAGGTCTCCTCGGGCCACGGCCTCCGCCAGGCACACGCCGAAGTTCCGTGAGGCGCCTTTCGGCGGGAGTCCACGGGCCTGCGGGGGCAACGAAGCGATGATCGAGGCGATCGTGTAGTACGCCTGCTGGAACGCCGTCCGACGCTCGGGCACCAAGCCCGCGATCACCCGGTGCATGCGGGGACTCTGGGCGAGTGGTCGGCCCAGGCCGCTGCGCAGAGCCGCCCGTCTGCCCGGGTCGTCGCAGGCGTCGTAGACCTTTTTCACGAAGTCGTACGTCTCGTCGTAGCGGGTGGGGGGAGGTGATGTCTCGGTCATCGCATCCTGCTGGGATCGGGTGGTGTGGTCATGGGGTGGCCGGTTTCTTTCGGCGGCCTCCGTGAAGTTCGAGGCGGGCCCGCTCAATGGCCCGCGCCGCCCGAGGACCCGTCACGTAGCCGGACGTCACGGTGTTGAAGGTGTCCTCGGCGATACGGAAGAAGGCGCTCCAGGGGGCGGCGAGGTCGTCTTCGGCCAGGCGTTTCCAGAAGAGATCCTCGGCGCGCGGCCAGTAGATCGCGGCCGCCTGCTCCTGCCAGGCGCACGGGCCGACCTTCTTGTCGAGCGCCCAGGCCCAGGCCGCCTTCACCGCGAACTCCAACCGCTGGCCGTACATCTCCCCGGCGGCCCGAAGATCGCCGAGTGCGCGGGCGGTGTTGGGGTCGTCCTCGCTGATCTGATGGATCGGGATCGGCGTGCGGGACGCGACGAACTGGACGTCCTTCGTCTTGCCGTCCTGCTCGAACCCCAGGGCCCGGATGTGAAAGATGCCGAGGTCATCTGTGTAATCGAAGACCTTGGGACGTTTTACCTCGGTCGCCACACGATCCAGGACGAGGAGACCGTCGAGGTCCCGCCAGAGCGCACGACCACCGTCAGCCGGTCTGGCGTAGACGTTTCCCTGCTTGCTGGTTTGGTGGATCACATAGGGGTCAGCGGTGTTCGGTGTCTTCTGCCTGCGGCCCCAGGTGATGCACGCGTCGACAACGTGATCGCCGGTGGCATCGGGAAAGAGGAGAAGGGCGTGCTGCCAGCCGCCCGTCCACCGGGAGCAGGGGCCTGTGGGGGCGGGGGCCGGAGACAGCGGGTCGTGGAGTTCATCCACTTCCCATGGGCAGAGATCATTCTCCCGGGAGACATGGGCTTCGGGCGGGACCAGGCCCGCGAGCAGGGTCTCCAGGAGCGTGCGGCCCTCCGGGTGGTAGGAAAGACTCGAACGCAGAGGCCCTGCTGAGACGTCGGCCTTGGACTCGCCACCATGGGAGCGGGTCGCGCACCGTCCTGACGGGCCGTAGTACAGCCACATCAAGATGTGCGAGAACGCTTCCGCCGAGTCCACCGGCACCGGTGAGTCGTCCCAGTGATGACCGAACCAGACCGGGTTGTTACCCGCAGGACGTCCGATGACGAGCTTGTTCACTCCCGCCCGTTTCGGACACTCCTCGGCAAGCCGGGGATCTTGAAGAAACGGGCGCTCGGAGAACAGGTCGAACATGCCGGGGAACCGGTCGAAGTACTCCCTGACCCGGTTCGCGTCGATCCCCTTCTCCAGGATCTCGGCACGCCGGTCATGCCACTCATCATCGTCCGATGCCTCATCGAGTCCAGTGACCCGCGCGATCAACGCATACAGCAGGCGCAGGAGCCCGGACAGCGCCGGTGGAGGACCGAAGAGCAACGCCTCGATCTCGTGCGCCCGAACGAGCAGGTCTTCGAGGCCGACCCTGTCGGCCCGGACGTTCGTCGGAGGCGTGGTCCCGTGAACCCAGCGGATGGCTGCCCATGGCCTGGTCCTCAAATCAAAGCTGGGTCTCGACACCTGCCGTGACCCCCCTTCTTCGGTCGCGATAGGCTGACAACCCCTGGTCAGCCGGCTCCGGGTGACATTCATGGCTCTCGTTTGTCAGTCCCCGCGCGGGCGGGGGTGAGCCGACTCCGTCCTTGAAGACGAAAATTCCTACGTCTGGCCGGATGCGGACGGCTCCGGGCTGGAGGCGTCCGGTCCACTCGCCCGTGGGTGAGCGCCGCATCGGGAGCAGGGTCCACCCGGCGAGGACCGAGTTCTTCTCCCAGGCGGGAGGGAGCTTCATCAGCTCCGCGCCCGCTCCGGTCCAGCGCGCGGGGACGGGGACCATGTGAAGGGCTATGGTGCGTGCCTGGTCTCGGCTGATCTTCTGTCCGCCGTTCAGGCCCGGGGCGGGGAGCTCGCCCGCTTCGTCCAGCGTCCAGCGGCCGGAGTCCTGTTCGTAGACGCACACGAGGCGAGCGGAATCGGCGTCCAGGCGAGTGGTGATCAGATCTTCGTCGACTCCGGCCATCGGGGTGGTCAGCACGCTCAGATTCCGGGCCGTTCTGGATGATGGGCCCGGGATCGCCACGAGTTCGCTGAGCTGCTGTTGGGCGGCGTCGGAGGCGAGGCGTTCGCCGTCCGCACGGGCGAGCCGGCGTTCCGCCTCCTTCAGAAGGTCGTGGGCCCGCGCGAAGTCAGCGGCGTAGACATCGTCCACGAGGGACTGCACGTCACTCGGGATGCCGATCGGGGAGTTCGACCGTTCGCGCAGCAGGATGCTCGTCCGCCGCAACAACGACTCCGCATAGACTTTGCCCCAGGCGTCCGGGACCTCGAAGGAGCCGTTGGCGTCCACGGGATCGAGGACGACCACACGGGGATCACGGCTGAGCCAGCGCGGCCTGAGCGCCTCGTGCGGGTCGCCGCCCGGGTTCTGATGGCGGCGGCATCGTCCGGAGCGCTGAAGAAGGAACGCCAGCGGCGCGAGATCGCTGATGATCAGGTCGAAGTCGAGGTCGAGGGACTGTTCGACGATCTGGGTCGCGACGAGGACCGTCCTCGGGCGGGTGCCCGTCTTCCCGAAGTCCCGCTCACAGGAGTCGGTGACGGCGGCTCGGTCCTTCGCGCGGAACCGGGAGTGCAGGAGCCGCAGGCCGGGTGCCTCGCCTCCGGAGGCTTCGAGCTCAGAGAACCAGTCCGCGAGAGCGTCATAGGTCTCCTTCGCCTCAGCGACCGTCGTGCAGCAGACGAGGACACAACCCTCCGGTCCCTCGGTCAACGGACGGAGCAGTTCCTTGATGACCGAGATCCGGTGTTCGGGATGCGCGGTGTCACGCCCACGGCGCACGGCGCGGACGGGGAACTCGATGACGCGCTCCCGTTCGCTGGCCACCGCGACCGGCTCACTGACCTTTCCGTTCTCGGCGCTCACGAACAGCCAGCCCGGGTACACGGGAGAGAAGGCGTCGGACAGATCATGTCCGCATCCGCGTAGGTACGCCTCAACGAGCGAGCGGGCCGTCGTCCCGGTCAGGGTCGCCGAGAGGACGACGACGGGAGCGCCCAGTGCCCCCATCCATTCGAGGAACCGAAGTAGCAGCGCGTGCATCCAGGCGTCGAAGGAGTGCGCCTCGTCGATCACGAGAACCTTGCCTGACAACGCCATGAGCCGCAGGACGTTGAACTTCACCGGCAGCACTGCGACGAGGGCCTGGTCGATCGTCAGCGTGCTCAGCGGGGCGAGGAGCGGACGTTTGCCCGTGTACAACCAGCCGGTCGCCTCGGGTCCGCTCACGACGCCGGGGGCATCAACGGCCGAAGCCGCCGCGTCGGCGGCCGCGTCGTGGGAGAGCCAGGCCATGCTGTGGGCCTTCGTCAGCGCGGGCGCACCGACAAACGCCGTGCGGAGGAAGGCGCGCACCCTCCTGTGCATGGCGTCGGTGGTCGCCATGGTCGGCAGGCAGAACCCGAGACCGGTCGCACGGCTGGACCGGGCCATGACCCCAGCCGCGTAGAGCGCGGCCTCGGTCTTGCCGTCCCCGGGAGGTGCGGTGACGAGCAGCATCCCGGGACCGTTGACGAGCGACGGCAGCCTCTCAACGAGGGAACGTTGAAGCGTGTTCGGCTCGAACCCGAACAGGTCGGCGAACGGGAGGTCGCGGAACTCCGCCGTGCCGAGACCCGCTTCGGAGATGAGCCTGGGCGCGTCAGCGAGCGAACGTTCCCAATGCTCCCGGACCTGCTCTTCGGTAGCGCTCCATCCCGGCCCGGGCAGACGCGGCTCGATGAAGGTCGTCTGGCTCACCAGCCAGTCCGCCACAACGATCACGCCGAGCGCGAGGACGACCAGAGCCGGCGGCAGATGCTCGTCAAGTCCTTCCTCGGCACCGGTCAGCCCCCGCAGCAACTCCGCGTGCCTGCGACGCTCGTCCTCCCACTTTCCGGCGCCGACTCCCGTCCGTCCGCTCGGGTTCGCCCATTCCCGCCGCGAAACAGCGGCGCAGAACCTTCCGTGGTGGCCCCCGAGCATCTGCGCGACCTGATGTCCCACGTCTTTCCTGGCGCTGTCGCCCGCCGCGTAACCGAGTTCCCGCAGAATCTGGACGAGCCCCCAGTGCGTCACCTCCTGGTGGCCGAGCGACGGCACCGCCCGGTCCTCCCCGTACTCAGGCGACGCGTCGACCAGTTTCTTGTAGAGCTCCGGAACCTTCACCTGAAAAGAAGGGGATATTTTGCCAACATCATGCAGTCCAGCCCAGAACGAGACATAACTACGCCATTTGGCCAAACTGCCATCTTTGTCTACTACATCCCAAAGCTTCCCGGCCGTGGCAGCAGCGTCCATGAGGTGGCAGACAACGGGATACTCCGAGGTCAGACCCTTGTGCTTACCCCACAGTCGAGCATCCACCCCGCCCCTCTCACCGAGACCCATGCACGCTCCCATCTCCCGTCCGCGTCAACTTCACGCCACTGAAGCACACAGCTCCGACAAAACGAGATGACGACATCAAGCCATGCGGCCGCCCAACCCGCATGACACCCCAAATACCGCCCGGTCATCTTGAACGCACCGCGAGCGGATCGCCCACCCGCCCCCGCCGGAGGGGATCAAGAAGGTGGCGGGTAGGCGAGTCTGAGGCGTTTAAGGGCGTGTTCGAGGCTGACCGACATGACGTAGGGGCCCTGAGCGCGGTTCGTGCGTCGAGGTGGGTGATGCGGCTCCTACCGTCGCCATCCGTGACACCAAGAACCGGACCGGCCCGACCCTCGGCTTCACTCGACGCCAGTTCGGTGCCCTGGTTGGACAGATCAAGGGCGGCGAACTGGGTTCCTGAGGAGCCCACACCGCCACTCAGACGTCGTCTCCACCTTCACGGGTTGAGCGGCGTCTTTTCTACGTGGGACGACCGGTGCCAGACGTCGAGGTCGCGGGCCAGGTGCGCACGGCGCAAGCCATGCGACCGCAGGTGGCGACGGTCCGCGGCGGTGTCGTACATGAGCTGAACGTGGAAGTAGTTCACATGTTCCAGCACCGCGAACAGTCCGAACGCCATGCCCGGCCAGCTACCGGCACCCGGATCGGTGACTGCCCTCCAGGCGATGAACAACAACCCGACGCCAAGCAATGGAACGTTCGCCGCACGGGCGACCGAGAACGCCCCGGCGCCGGGCAGGGGCGCACAGCCTGTCGCGAGCTGCTGGAGCTTGGCCCACCAATATCCAGCCCCCTCCACGAGCACAAGCACGAACAACCCGAAACCCGCCAGGTTCGCCGACGTTACCGGCCAGCCGACGACACCGAACCAGATCCAGGCCTGCAAGGGAACGTTGAGCAACTCCAGCCAGGCCAACGACCGCAGCCGACGACGAACCCGCGAGCCCGAACGATGATCCATACGAGGATTGTCCCAGCCCTCAGGCCCATAAGCCCCGCAGCGCCCACCCCCAGATACCGGCGCACCGCCGCCAGTAGCCGATCCACAGGCCATAGCCGATGGCGAGTCCCACGGCACCGGCCAGGACGGACACGAGGCCCCTCCCTGCGATCTTCAGCAGCTTCAGCACGGAGCCTCCCTCGCCTATCCGTCGCCGAGAAGCCAACCGTGGTACCGAAGACCATGGTTCTGTCGTTTTCGAACGGAGACCGGCCGGATCCGGCCAGGGATCGTGTCCCGATCGCCCGGAGAGGGTGTGGCGAAGTTTAGGGCGGCTCCACCTGCGGGAACGTGGTCGATCATGTAGTACTCGCGGGCCCGGGGCTCTCCGGGAAGCTGCGCGGTCCAGAGAGCCGCTCAGGTCCACGACCTGGCCTTGAGCATCTTCCGCTGCTTTCGGGCCGATGCCGATGGCCTCGGACTTCTCGTCGTCGAGATTAGGCCCCGCTGCCGTCGTCCAGGTCGAAAAAGGGGTCCGAGCCAGTCCGGATCCCTCGCGGCGACCCAGCGAGTTTGGCACGTGACGGAGCCCGGCTTCTACCGGGCGATCGGAGGAAGAAGAAGGGAGGTGATGGATTCAGCCAACGCCTCCAGGCACTCGACTTCCCCACCATCGCCACCCGCACCTCAGCATTCCGGCAACTCGTCCTCCAAGCCCCCGTCCCCCCTCGCTACCAGCACCCAGCACGCCAGCGCCGCCGACGGCACCTGGACTCGCTGCCGCCGCTGGCCCCGATGGGCTCGCGAGGACATCCGGTCGGGCCGCACGGCGGCGCCAGCACGGACGACGAACAAGTTCCCGCCAAGCAGGTGGATGACCGCCGCGATCCCGGCGAGAACCGCCGGTGAAGCAATAGCCTGGAGATGCTCAGAATGCGAAGGGGAGCAGGTCAGTGACGTCAGCCGAAGAAGCGGCTCCGGCACCGGACATGGCCGCCGCCTGGTTCACACTCGGCCGCCTCCGGCTCGAACGAGCGCCCTGGTGGGCCGCCCAATGGCTGACCGAAGGCCACGACGGGCCCGCAATGCTCGCACTCGCCTGCCTGGATGGCACCGACCACGGCGAGATCCGTGATCTTCTTCCCCGGGCTCTGGCGGAGATGAACACCACGACGCCGACCGTCTTCGACGCCGCCGTGCTCGTCTTCGACGACATGGCACGCCGGCACCTGGCAGGCGAGCGCGACGAACGCTGGGTCATCCGACGCGTTGACGAGGTCCTGCTCAGCACGGACTACCCGGCAACGATCATCGATCTGCCACTGGGAGAGCTCTACAGCTACGCGGACTACTGGGATGAGCCCTGGGGCCCATCGGAAGACGAACGCAGACACATCGTCCACGACCGCTGCACGCGACAGCTCCAGAGACCGCCAGATTGATAGGCAGGCTGGACCCCACTCGGCGCCCCTGAAGCGACACCACACCCGCCGAGTTCACGAACAGGCTTACCAATCCTCCTCGCGGGCCAATAGAGCCTCGACCTCATCCAGCACCCCCGCCAGCCGCACCACGGCCTCTTCCACCATGGCCGCCACCCGAGACTCACCACCACCCGCAAGCCCCGCAGCGCACACCTCCAGATACCGGCGCACCGCCGCCAGTTCCTCCACCACAGCCCGCCGATCCACCCCCGACAGCGCCTCAGCCGCAGCCACCTCCAACGCCACGGTGGCCAGCAAGTTCGGCGCCGACAAGCCCTCGCGCGCCGCCGCCGCCGAGATCGCCGCGAACTCCTCATCACTGAACCGCAGACCCACCGCGTTCTTCCGGCCCCGACCATCCGCCGCCGAACCGCCGCCCCGCCTCCTCCCGATCAACACCAGCAGCGCACCAGGCCAGCAACCCAACCGACACCCAAATCACTCACGAATACAACAAAGTTGGATACGGCAGCGCACCAGTAAGGGCGCAGGGAGATCCCACATAAGGAACAAATCGGCCTGAAAGGCAAGCGGATCGTGGCTGTCGTGGGCGGACACAGCGGATCGCGTCACTGCGCCCCTGGCCACAGCATCGCCTGAGGGTGTGCAAACGCACCTTGCCCGCCTCGCCAAGGTGGTGATAGGCCCAATACCGTGTCGTCGGTGCACTGTCCGATCTGAGATGAAACAGCTGATCATCGGGTTTGATGTCTGTAGGCTGTGTGAGGCGGAGTTCTGCTGGTGCCTCTTGAGAGGGCGAGAATGACAGAGTTCATCCCCGGGGTCGGTGCTGGGTCCTTGCTACGGTCGGAGCTGCTCGCCGATGGGAGGTCGACCCGCGTCGGTGCAATCCATCAGATCGACTACGGTCAGGCGGTCGTTCTGACCCACGATCGCTGGAAGTTCGATGCCGGGGGTATCCCGCAGTTCTCGTTCTTGCTGGCCACCGCACAGGACGTAGACGACCCTCGGCTGGACGATGATGAGGTGCTGCTACTACGTGTCGAGGGGACAGCGCCACTGGCGCTTGAGCGTGACCTACACGCCGTGCGTGAAGAGTCGCTGCGTACAGCCCTTTCGAACAACCAAGACCCATCACCATCTGTCGTACTTGATGCGGAGCTTGACCCATTCACCAAGAACAGGGTGTCATTTACCGGCGTTCGATGCAAGATTCTCGGCACATTCTATGAGGATGACGTCGACGGGGAGAAGGTGCTGGAATTCGGCGCTGACGTGGATAACTTCTACGCCACGTCAACTTATCGAGTCCTGAAGCCTATCGGTGGTGGTCTAGCAACGATCGCTTCCTACCTCAAGCCGACCGGGCGCCCGGTCGAACGCGTGCGCATCGGAGCGGTTCGATACTCAGCTACGAGACGGCGCGCCAAGACCTCCAAGCAAGCAGACGCTTCCGTTGAAGTCAATATCCGCGACTTCATCGGCAATAAGACCGCCCTGCTCGGAATGACCCGGATGGGTAAGTCTAATACCGCAAAGATCATCATTGCGCGCACATTCGTCGTATCCGAGCAGCAGCGCGCCGCGGGCGGAAGCGCCATAGGTCAATTGATATTTGACCCCCAGGGCGAATATGCAAATCCAAACACGCAAGACGGAACTGAGATTGCGGCGATTGGTGCTAGTCACGTTAGCATTTTCAAGTTCGGCGCCGACGGATCGCAGGCGCATGTGAAGCCGCTTAATATCAACTTCTTTTCTGAACAGCAGATTGACGCTGTTCAGAGCTTGATCTCCGATACGCTAAGCAGCGACGAAGCTGGCTACGTCAAAGACTTCGCGGGTACATCCTACGCAGACGTCCCAGGCGATCGTTCAGCGACCACGCAGGCACAGCGCGCTCGAATGGTGCTTTATGGCGCATTGATGCGCGCCGGATTCGCAGTGCCGACAGGATTCCGTGCGTTCATCAACATAAGCAGTGCGTTCCAGCGGAAGATAGAGAACGGCATCACTGGGGCGACCGCAGTAGCCGGACTTGGCCGCAATCCGTTTACTCAGGCCGGAAATAGTGCGAACTATGTCACCGTCGCGGCCGAGGACATCGGGGTCGTCGTTGACACGATCGTGAAGATGTCCGAAGCGAGAGACAGCGACGCGACAAATTTTACAAAGGACGTCCGCTGGAAGAGCGTCGAGCCGATCTTTACGACGATTAGTGGACGGCGCAACGTCCGAGGTTGGCGAAATCTGAACCCGCTGCGCCCGTTTCATAGCCCTCTAACGAGGAACGATCCTGCGATCGAGATCTATGAGGAGTTGCTCCAAGGACGCATCGTCATCGTCGACCTGCATGTCGGCGCGGAGGCAGTGACCAAAGCACTGAGTGAGTCGATCACGCGTCGGCTGCTGTCGAGGCAAACGGAGGTTTTTACGTCAGGGCAAGAGCCTCCGCATATTCAGGTGATGCTTGAAGAAGCGCATAATTTGTTTTCGTCCGATAGGTACAAGAACGACTCCGATGTATGGATTAAGCTCGCGAAAGAGGCCAGCAAGCTCAACCTTGGCATGACGTATGCGACTCAGGAGGTCTCTGGAGTAGCGCATCAGGTAAAGGCGAACACTGCCAACTGGGTTGTCGCGCATCTAAATAATACGACCGAAGTGCGTGAATTGGCCAAATTCTATGACTTCGGATCTTTCTCGGACGCCATCATCGCTTCCGAGGACCGAGGGTATGTGCGCCTCAAGACCCTTTCATCGCCGTACATCGTTCCTGTCCAGGTTGACCGATACGACATCGCCCTCGTGAATGAGGCGCGAGCCGCGGCTGGCGATGGGCCGTTGATGCTGAACGGTATGGTGCCCTGATGCCGTACGAGACCATCGGGGGTGCGTACGAGCTCGCTTCACGGCTGGGTCATTCAGCCGCAGCCATCAAGGCCATAGCCGACCAACGGACCTTCTATGTTCCGGCAGAGCCGCTTCAGGACGTGGAAATGATCCGTGAGCGGATTAGGCCGCGGACAGACTTCGCCGTTCCGCCTGCGGCAGATCGGCTTAGCGCAGCGTTGGCGATCGATGGTTCACACGTGGTCGAACAGGTGCGAGACGGGCTGCCTTCGGTCATGTACGGATTCGCCCAGGCTGCTGCCGCCTATGTAGACCTCGATGTTCTTGAATCACAGCGAGCAGAGAGGTTCGTCGACCCGTACGCGATCGAACGTGCGATCAACACCGCTCTCGTGACGCTCGATCTGCCAGTCGCTGGTGCGTACACGCGTCCTGGCGTCGACATCGTGACCTCGTGGCGAGAGTCAATAGACCTCCTGTTCCGCCAGAAGAAGATCGATGTCAACCGCTTGGATCAGCCGTTGCTTGACCTGCTCTTCCTTCTCCACGGTGGTCCCGGTCTGCCAGCAGTTACTGTGCCAGTCAATTGCCCGAGCACGGATTGTAGTAAGGACGTGCCCGTCCCGCCGGCAGGCGCCGATTGCTCCGTGTGCGGCGAGCACCTCTTTCCTACTGACGTGCTTCGTATCCATGAAGAGGTCGGCGAAGAGGGTGCGAATCAGTCTGCTCTCGGACGCCTGATGTCTGTGATTGAGCTGCTGGTCCTGGTCGGGTTGTCCACGCTGCTGTGGGAGCAGTCACGCCAGAGAGCCCTGCGTACAACGCTGTTCATCGTCGATGGCCCCCTCGCAGTGTTCGGAACGCCGGCGAAGCTACGAGGACGAGCGCTCGACTACTTCCAGGCTATGGGCAGTACCACTCCTGCGGTCGCCCCGTATGTTTGTGGGATTGAGAAGTCTGGGGTATTGGTCGACTATGCGCGCCAGCTAGCGCGTCACGACCTTCTTAGCCCTGGCGACCTTTTGGTATGTGATGAGCAAATCATCTCTCGTGTTGTCAACGCCAACAACGCTCGCGCCTACGGCAAGGAAACCTACTGGGGTCGTAAATTCGTGTACCGTGCGCTCGATGGACGGGTCGTCGTTCCAACGGTTCCACCACCGACTGGCGCGCCATACGATGCTAACGGCGGCAAAGCGGACCCTCGCGACTATCCAACACTATCGGCAATTCTCGATGTAATCGATCGCACAGGCTCATCGATGTACGTCGATGGCATCATCCCGGTCGCGGCCGCACATGGCAGGGCAGCGTTTCCGATCGGAGTTGGCACCGACGTGCTTCGCCTGGTGGCTACCAAGCGGCTAGGCCTCGACTCTCCTGGACAGCAACCGAATCAGGTACGGTCTACCCCATGATACAAAGTGCTGAGGTGGCGACGGCTGGTCCTGCGCGTGCCATCCATGAGACTACGCCTACCATCCCGACACATATTCATGAGAACGCCAGGCAACTCGTCTCTCCACTCGGTGCAATCGAGCATCCCCTTGCATCCGGCAGATTTCAGTCGCCGCTTAGGTATCCAGGGGCGAAGTCCTCTCTCGCCCCAGTAATTGCCCGAATCTTGGATTCCGCGAAGAAATCGCGTGCTGTCCCAGAGATCAACCTACTCGTTGAGCCGTTCGCTGGCGGGGCATCAGCTTCTTTGCGCCTCGTCGGCCAAGGGATTGTTGATCGGGTATTGCTCGCCGATGTTGATCCGCTCGTGACTGCTTTTTGGCAAGTCGCGGCTGCCGACACAGAAGTTTTTATTGACCGAATGCATGATGAGTGGGCCAGATACGTGAGACCAGGCGGTGCGACTGGTGTTGAGCGATGGGACTATTGGCGCTCCTGGACGCCTGCTCGGAACGCGAAACCCTCCACGGTTCGACTTGGCTTGGCGATGCAATGCCTATTTCTTAATCGGACTACATTCTCGGGCATCCTGCACGGGAAGGCTGGACCGATTGGTGGACGTCAGCAGAAGAGTCCATACGGGATTGGATGCCGGTGGAACCCAGAATCAATTGATGGGCGACTCCGATATGTTGGCCATCTGTATAGGACCGGTCGGATAGTTGATGTATGGCATAAGGACTGGAAGCAAACCCTTGTTGATGTGCCCGAGTACTATCCGCAGTTGATTCCGTCTCGCGTCGTTGCCTACCTTGACCCTCCGTACCTAGAGAAGGCGTCCCATCTATACCGCACTTCTTTCGATCCGAGCGGCGGCTATGGCGGTGATGGTCTAGGCAAGTCGAGGCCAAACGACTACATGCTTCATATGCAGCTATCCACTTATCTGCGTACCAAAGCCCAATTTCGCTGGCTTCTCAGCTACGATAATAACCCGCTACTGACAAGTGATCCGTGGCTGTATGCGCATTCTCGCATGACACCAAGCACCGAAGACCGTGAAATGCTCGGTGTAAGCTCCTGGACGCTTAGCAAGCGCCTGGTGAAGACGCGCTACACAGCTAGCGGCAAGACAGGTAAGCGCGATGCAGATGAGCTCCTCATTACAACGCTTCCACCTTCTACGGTCCCGACAGATAGCCAGCTACGTGTCCTGACCTAGTGGCTCGTCTGCCAACGTTGCTGGGGGTTTGATCTAGGCGGGTGTGCTCGGCAGCCTTGTCTCAGGCTCGTTCTGGGAGGGGGTCGTGGGGCGTAGACCCGAGGTGTTCGTGCGGGCGTTGTCGATGGAGGAGGGCCGCCGGTTGCAGTGGATCACCAGGACGGCGAAGGACCCGGTGAAACTGCGGCGGGCGATCGTCGTGCTGATGTCCGCTCAAGGCCAGCGGGCCTCCGCCATCAAGTCGTTGATGCAGGTCAGTGACGACTACGTCCGGTCAGTGGTGCATGCATTCAATGAGCGGGGGTTCGACGCGTTGGACCCAAAATGGAGCGGGGGTCGGCCGAGGAGGATCGGTGAGTGGGTGCGTGAGCGCATCTGCCTGATCGCCCGGACGACCCCCGCCGAATGGGGAATCACCGGCTTTTGACCTGGAGCCTGGCCAAGCTCGCCGCCCACGTGGAGAACGTCGGCCTCGTCACCTCGCTGAGCCGCACGCATCTGGCCCGGATCCTGAAGGCCGGCGGGGTGTCGTGGCAGACCACCACGACGTGGAAGAGCTCGAACGATCCGGACTTCATCGCCAAGATGCACGCCGTTCTGGCCCTCTACGACGCCCCGCCGCAGGGCGGGCGGGTGATCTGCGTGGACGAGTTCGGGCCCCTCAATCTGATGCCCCGCAAGGGCAAAACCTGGCGGCCGAGGGCGCATCGGGCCCGGGTGCGCGCCACGTTCAACCGCAACGACGGCGTCCGGCACATGCTCGGCGCCCTCGACCTGGCGACCGGCCGCCTCCACTACCGGATCCGGCACCGCAAACGGTGGCAGGAGTTCCTGTCCTTCCTCAAGAGCCTGCGCGCACGATGGCCCGGCCAGCGCCTGCACGCCATCTGCGATAACTACTCGCCGCACAAACACCCCCACGTCAGGGCGTGGGCCGCTGACAACGACGTCGACCTGGTGTTCCTGCCGACCTACGGCTCCTGGCTGAACTGGATCGAATCCGAGTTCGCCGCCCTGCGCCACTTCGCACTCAACGGCACCGACCACCACAGCCACACCGAGCAGAACACCACGATCGTTCCCTGAAAGCAGAGTCGGGACAGCTCGGACCAGGTCCCAGGCGAGCCCGTCGCTCAGGCGCGACAGCTGGTCTCCAGGGCAGCCCAAACAACATCACGGAAGATCGAGCCTAATCCAGTCGCAGGTTTGAGCTTCTCACGTTACTGTTATTCGGCAACAGGGTGGTGCTGACCTCAGGAGGACCTCATGGCGGATCGGCCGTTGCATGAGAGGCCACGGGAAATTGCTGTGTCAAAGCTCCTTCTTGACCAGAGTAATCCCCGCCTGGGCGCCGTTCAGCCGAACCAGAGGTCGACCGAGATCGAATTGGCGAAGCTGCTTGACAACCAGCTCTTTGAGCTAGCCAATGACGTTGTGAAATTCGGTATGGATCCGAGTGTTCTACTGATTGCAGTTCCCGCTGAGGGATCGCCGGGAAAGTATCGAATTCTCGAAGGTAATCGCCGTCTTCTGACGGTCAAGGCCCTTACGAAGCCGAAGATTCTCGCTGAGGCGTTGGCGCCAGCCCGCTATAAGCGACTCGTAAACCTTTCAGAGCGATTCCATGTAGACCCTATTCGACGGCTGCGCTGTATCGTGTTTGAACTGGAAGAAGACGCCGACCACTGGATCGAGCTGCGTCACACCGGCGAAAATGGTGGCGCCGGCCTCGTTGGCTGGGACTCCAATGAAAAGGCTCGATGGAAGAGCCGGCGTGGGGGCCTGGCCAAGCGCACGCCTGCTGGTCAGGTGATCGACTTTGTCGATCACTTTTGCCCGCCGAATAGCGGTGATGCCAGAAGAATATTCTCAACCGTTCAGCGAATCGTATCGTCGGTGCATGTGCGAAAGCACTTGGGAATCCACACGAAGTCCGGCGTTGTGTACTCATATTTCCCTGCCACGGAAGTGCTCAAGAGCCTTTCGAAAGTGGTCATAGACCTGCGTACCGGGGTCATTAAGGTCACCGACGTTTATCATGCTACTCAGCGTGATTCCTATATCAACGGGTTCGGTCGGGACGATCTTCCGAATCCTGAAACTAGGCTCGATGAACCGGTGATCCTCGTCGATCTGATTGTTACTTCAGCTCCTTCCTCGGATTATAGAGCGGAGGAGGAAGGTCACGCGAGTGACGAGCACGGTGTTCCCATCCCTCGAAGCGAAGCTGCTCCAGAGGCGGCCGATCCTGCTGATGCGGGCGCTGCATCCGTCGCTACAATGTCAGCAGATGCTACTCCGGGGGTAACGCTTGCTCCGCCCACTGGTGCATCGAGAAGTAGGGTGAAGGTCAGGGGTGATAGGACGACGCTCATCCCCGCTGCGTGTGCTCTGTGGATTCCGCAGGCTCGAATTAACGCGATCTATAACGAGCTTTGCAGAATCAGCGTGGACAACTTTAGTAATGCGTGCGGCGTGAGTCTCAGGGTCTTTGTTGAGCTGACTGTCGACCATCACATATCCCTCAATGGCATCATGTCGGAGAGTGAGCGTAACAGCTCACCTTTGGCGAAGAGGATGAAGAAGCTCGCGGAGTTCTTGCGAGCGGCTGGACATATTGATATGCAGTTGGAGAGGGCAATTATTAAAATCGCCGATGGTGTCGGGATGTTCAGCGCCTCGACGACCACGTTCAATCAGTACGTCCATAACGGCTACGTCTTCCCGCATCCGAGCGAGCTCAGGCTTGCCTGGGATGAGCTCGAACCATTCATGTTGGCGTTGTGGAAGAAGTAGTAGTTATCCCGGATTGTAAATCTGACGAGATTGCGGCCGAATCCGATATTCTGGGCAGTTTGCTAGAATCTCTGGCTTTGCTTGGCGTCGGACTGTTTCGCTGAGACGGAGGCGAGGAGGTCGCCGCGGCGAAGCTGACTCAGCAGCAGAGGCAGGCTCGGGCGCTCGCGCTGGCACGGCGGGAGGCACTCGACTGGGAGGAGATGGATCGATGCACCTGAGAGCAGCTTGATCTCTGGAAACGTGGAGGCGAAGTACCTCCCGGGTGAAAGCCTGAGGCTAACCGGCTGGCCGAGACACCGTCGGGGATCAGCCACGCGTCGGCCGCAGTGAGGACAGAGAAGGGGTTCGTCGGCTGAAAGCTTGCTGGTCGCATTCCGCACGTCATAGGCATGGGCCACCACGACGTCGGCGTTGAGGTTGGAGGCCAGCCCGTCGCCTCGATGACCGACGCCAGCGTCGCTCCGTTTTGTCGGTAGTGCCCGCCATACTTAGAGACGGTGCGTTGGCGGAACAGGATAGCCGATCGGCTTCTCGCGGGCGTGCTCGCCAAAGAGCTGCATGATCGGAGCAAGTTGAACGACGACCTGGAATCGGAGCCCAGCCGTGATCCGTACCTGCTCGCGCAGGTACGTGAAGCGTTTGGGAGAGTCGTTTACAGCCACAAGACACATGAGAAGCAGGCTGACATCTGCTTTGGGAAGCATCGATGGCAGCAGAGAGTCCTCATCGCCCTCACGGCGATTAGCTCTGGCACCTTCTTGGCAGCAGTGATCGGCTTGCTCGGCCGCGGTGTACCGACCAACCTCGTGACCTCGTTCATTGCGCTCCTGGTGAGCTGGATGAGCCTCGGTGCGAGGACTTTCAAGTTCGAGGAGGAGTCCGAGGCTCACCGCGGTATAGCTTCTCAGCTGTGGGATGTC
Source organism: Actinocorallia sp. API 0066 (assembly GCF_020991275.1). GTDB lineage: Bacteria > Actinomycetota > Actinomycetes > Streptosporangiales > Streptosporangiaceae > Actinocorallia. The sequence continues at coordinate 153,179 of NZ_JAJLQY010000011.1, forward strand.
AGGGAGTCCTACATCTCTCTCATCGCCGACCTGATGTCCGGCGCCATGTCAGATGCCGATGGTCGAGAGCGCCGCGACGAGCTCCAGCAGGCCACGCTCGACGCTTACGCCGGAGCACCCCGAACAAGTCGGAAAGCATACGAGCGGGCCAGCGAGGGACTACAGCGCGACGAAGAGATGACGTTCACCTCCCGTGAGATCGATCTCTTCCTCCCCGAGACGCTCAGGCCCGGCGCCGGCGAGGGCCGATCATGAAGACCTCGGAGATCTTTGACGCTTTGCTCGACAGTCTTAAGGTCGGCGACGCCGCAGCAGCGGTCGCCACCCGCAGGGACGAGATCGCCAAGGCGCTGAACAAGGACTTTCGCTCAAAGGTCGGCTGCACCGACTACAGGCTCATGGTGGGCTCATTCGGTCGCCACACCGCTATCAAGGGCGTGTCCGACCTAGATATGATCTTCGTCCTGCCTCCCGGGATCCGCTCCGCATACAGCAGTGAGACGGGTCCGCGACGGGTGCTCGAGCGCGTCCGGGACGCCCTCAAATCCCGGTATCCGCACACCGACATTCGCATTGACCAGTGCGTCGTGCGGGTGCAATTCACCAGCAACGCCTTCAAGTTCGAGATCCAGCCAGCGTTCGAGAACAGCGACGGCAGCTTCGACTACCCCGACACGGTAGCCAAGGGTTGGAAGGTAACCAAACCGCGCAAAGAGATCAAAGCGACCAAGGAGTGCAACGACCGCACCTCGACGAACATGCGTCACTTGGCGCGAATGGTACGGGCGTGGAAGAACTCGAACGGAGTGAACATCGGCGGCCTCCTCATCGATACGCTGGTATACCGGTTCTTCGCGCAGACCGATGAGTATGACTCGGCTGGGACCGGTTCGTTCGGCTCCTTGGCCCGTGACTTCTTCGAGTTTCTCAAGGACGAGCCCAACAAGGACTATTATCTCGCCCTGGGCAGCAGCCAACGTGTGACGGTGAAGGCGCGCTTCCAGCCGAAAGCCAAGAAGGCGTATAGCCGGTGCTTCGAGGCGATTGCGGATGAGGGCACGGCCGCCGCGAATAAGAAGTGGCGCGAAGTCTTCGGGACGCCTGTTCCGCTGGCCGTCACCGAAGCGTCCAAGGCGTTCACGAACACCGAGCAGTTCATTGAGGACCGGTATCCAGTCGACATCATGGAGTCGGTCACCATCGACTGCGAGGTGACGCAGAACGGTTGGAGACCGACCCAGCTGCGCGAGATGCTGTGCACCGGGGCACCGCTCAGGTCAGATAGGAAGCTGAAGTTCATCGTCACCGAGTGCAGCGTTCCACAGCCTTACGAACTGAAGTGGAAGGTGCTCAACCGCGGTCCAGAGGCTGAGCGCCGGAACATGATCCGCGGCCAGATCGTCGACTCGAACAAGCCGAACGCCCGGGCGGAACACTCCGATTTCAGAGGCGAGCACGTCGTGGAGTGTTACGTCGTCAAGGATGGTGTAGTCGTCGCCCGGGATCGCATCGACGTGCCGATCAGCGGTACTAGCGGCACATAGCACTCGCCCCTCCTTGGCCGTCGATGACCCGCTCTCACCCGCAGTCCGCGTATGGGTCAAAGCTGGCCTGCATGGTAGCGCTGGGGCCTCGCTACCTGGTCGAGCCAAATTTGTGTGCCGTATTCGGCTCGACTGGTGGTCGAGTAGTGGTTGGAGTCGCGATCAAGCTGGTATGACCGAGTTCTGCCCTGGTCGGGGGTGTACAGGTGGTGGTGATCGGGTTGGCTGTACATCTGTCGGGATGGCTGGCGCTCTACAGCCAGAAGCCCGACTGCGGCATCCGCCCAACGACGAGGCCGCCGTCCGCCGGAAAAGCGAGACTCCTGCAATTCCGTTAGAGCTGAACGTTGCTGGGGCGCGCCCTCGGTCTCCAGCCTCGAAAGGGATCGTTCGCTGGGTTTCTACCTGTCTGGGGTCGTTGGTCGCCAGTCCATCGGCTTCGTGATCGGCTGCTCGGAATTGGGAGTAGGTCCGCACCAGTGAGCCTTTTCCATCATGTGTGAGCTGAGGCTTCGCGGTTCTGAAGGACGCTGATGGCCTTGGCGAGGTGGCCGGCGCGGAAGGGGCAGCGGCGGAGCTTGGTGAGGATTCTCCAGGACTTGAGTTGCGTGTTCGCGTGTTCGTCGGGTCCACGGAGCTTGGTGTGAGCATGGTTGGCCTGTTTCTGCGAAGCGGGCTTGTTCTTGTCCTTGTACGGGGTCGAGATCGCTGGGTCGGCTCCGACGTAGCCCTTGTCGGCCAGGACGATCAGCCCGCACGCGGCGAGCGCCCTGATGATGCCCCAGTTCCGGGCCGCCTTCAGGTCGTGGATCGAACCCGGCACCGCACCGGACACCCATACGATCTGACCGTCCGGACCTGCGATAACCTGCAAGTTCACGCCGGGCGTCTTGTGCTTCCCCTGAGAAGAATGGCCGATCAGCTCGCATCCGGTCGATCGCGATGAGCGTCCCGTCCGGGATCAGATGACCCAGCCCGTCCCGCCGCGCACGGGCGAGGGTCTGTCCGAGCTTCGGCGAACGCGCCGACAGCCACCCCACGACCTCGTTCACCTACCGCCAAGCGGTCGTCGTCCCCACCCCGAAACCCGACCCGAGCTGCGCGAACGTCTCTCCCTTCTTCAAGTACGCGAGCGTCATCAACGTCTGCTGCCCCGCCGCGAGAACACGACCCTTGCTGCCCAGTTTCACCCGTTCCCGACGCACCAGCCCGGTCAGGTAGTTCAGGGTCGAACGCGACAACGGCAGCGAACAACGATAGAAAAGCACGCGAAGCCTCTGGTGGGGGTGAGGCGGAGGTAAGAGTCCACCCCTCCTACCAGCGGCTTCTTCACTTCCCGGCCGCGCCACACCACCCGCGACCATGCCGTGATCATCAGCCTCGAAGAGACTGATGAAAAAGGCTCAGTGCCGACGGATGGCCGGTTGTAGTTCTGGTTGCAGTTCATGGGTGTTCGGCGCGGTCCACGAGGGTGTAGCGGGGCAGGTCAGGATGGGTGTGGATCTTCTTGGACGGGGCTGGTGCGCACTGCTAATGCGGTTTGGGTTCACGCCCATCGCGAGTTCAAATCTCGCCACCTCCGCCCCCACCAGGGAGTTCGTCCAGACTGGACGGGCTCCCTGTGTCGTTCCGGCGGCTGTTCCGTCGCTTTGCTGTCAGATTGTTTGTACTGCCGCTCGCCCGGTGGTGCTTTCGGAGGTCCCTTGATGGCTGTCGTCGCCAAGGTCACCGTCGCTGGGGAGTTCACGCAGCCTGCACTCGGCTCCGGTGATGGCGGCTACGACGAGTTGTTCGACCAGCTCGGCGGGGTGGGGTGGGGTGGCGGGCCCGGTACTGAGGTGGTGGGGCAGCTGTAGGGCGTCGGACTGATCGATCTGTGGAGATGGTGACCTGTCTCGGGCTAGAAGCGCGCCTCTGGCAGGGTTCGAACCGCATGCCATCCGGAATCCACAGGATGCGCACGGCCAATTGCAGGATGTCGGTGCAGAAATATGGAAACCTGTTTCACGACTTCGGTTTCGATTTTATAAATCATTCTACTGAATGGTAGGTATTGGCCTGTGGCGTTGGTGGTCTCTATGCTGAGTCGGAGTGGTGGATCTTTGCATAGGTGGCGACAGTGTCTGAGCGGTCAGAAGAGTTCAACGGTATCGACCGGGTTCTGGCGAACCTCCTGCGGTCGGTGGATAACCTGCCAAGCGCGGTGCGCGCCGCCGCAGAGGCACCAGTCGAGCAACTGCTCAGGATCGTCAAGGACCGGCGCCATCCGCGCATCATGATGTTCGGACGTCGCGGGGCGGGAAAATCTACGCTTTTCAATGCAATCTTTAGTGCGCCACTACGTGAACTCGGCGCCTACGAGGCGCAGACGGGCAGTAGCGTGTGGCGTGAGTACTCCTTTCAGGGCCGGACTGTCGAATTGATCGACACCCGCGGCGTCCAAGAAGGGTCCAAGCCGGTTGAGGAGGACTCTGAAAATAATGCCCTCGACTCTGTCCTCGCAGCCGTCGAGGAGCGCTGTCCGGACGTGATCCTTTTTCTGGTGAAAGCCAAGGATGTGGACTCCGCCATCGACGGCGATCTCGAAGCGCTGGCAAAAGTCCATCAGGCGGCGCTCAAGCAGCATCGTGTCCTGGACCCAGATGCCACCGTGCGGATCATTCCGGTCCTGACACAGTGCGACGATCTCGATCCCAGTGATATTCGGGACATGAGTGCCGAGGACCCTGAGAAGATCCAGAACGTCAGGGGTGCTGTTGGCGTCCTGGCCCGCCACCTGAGGGGAAACGCCTACCTCAGGGAGTACATGACGCCACGGCCCATTCCCACGGTGGCTACCGTCTACTTTGACGGCGATGGCAAGGTCAACCCCCGCCGGGACTACCGGTGGAACATCGAAATGCTCGCCGTGGAGATCCAGGAGGTCATTCCGGATGCCGCGCGCTTGGAGTATGTTCGAGCCGCCCAGTTTCGACAGGTCCAACTCGACTTCTCCCGAAAAATGATCGTAATCTTCGCCGCTATCTGTGGAGCTGTCGGGGTGCAACCGATTCCGGTCGCAGATCTGCCTGTGATCACTGGACTGCAGGTGACCATGGTCTTGGTCATCGCCCATATCGCTGGACGGGAAATATCCCGGAAGATGGCACAGGATTTCTTTATGGGTCTGGGCCTGAACGTTGGGGCCGGCTTCGTCTTTAGAGAAGTGGCGCGCGCACTGGCGAAGTTCCTACCGGTCGCCGGCAATGTGGTCTCCGGTGCCGTCGCGGCGGCGGGTACGAAGGCTGTTGGCGAGGCGGCCATCCGCTACTACATCGACAAGCGCCCGATGAACGAGGTGCAACAGAACCTTAAGAGCGACATGAAGAAACTGGGGGACGACTCCTGACCAGTGCCGCTTCGTCAGTGCCGGCCGTCTGGGCGCCAATAAGCGGCCTCGTAACCGTCCGTAGCGGCTCCTGTGATCGCGATTCGCCGATAGTAGCCGGGCGGCACCCGGCTCGGCTGCGGCGTCTCGTAGCTTGCGGGCTTCGAAGTCCTCTGGATGTTGCGGTGGGGGTGGGGGTGGGGCGCTAGGCTGCCGGGATCCCTCGGAAAACCTCCTTTGGAGTTAGGTATGTGGCGAAACGTTCTGGCTGGTTTGGGTGGCTTGGTGATGGTGGCGGGGTTTGGGGTTGGGGAGGGGGTGGCGGCGGAGCCTGGGCCTGGGGGGGAAGGAGGGGGGAGGGCGGCGGTGAAGAGGTTGTTTGTGGATGATGTGACGCCGAGGGCGGGGGAGAAGGTGGGGACGGGGATGGTGGTGATGGTGCGGTTTAGTCAGGGGATTCGGAATCGGAAGAAGGTGGAGAGGGCGCTGACGGTTACGTCGGACAAGTCGACGGTGGGGGCTTGGTTCTGGACTAAGAGTGCGGGTGGGAAGCCGTTGGCGATTTTTCGGCCTAAGACGGCGTGGAAGCCTAATCAGAGGGTGACTGTCACGGCGGAGCTGAAGGGGTTGAAGGGGGCCGGGCCGAACCTTGTCGGGTCGAAGAATCTGAAGCACACGTTCCGGATCGGGGACGACCATGTCGTCAGGATCGCGGCGAAGAAGTTCCGGGCCAAGGCGTACCGGAACGGGAAACTCGTGCGGACGTGGCCGGTGAGCATGGGGTCGGGCGGCGAGGTGCGTAACGGTGTGGACGTGCTCATCACGACCAGTGGCGTCCACCTAGTGATGGCGCATAGCAAGTTGGAGCGCATGATCTCCCCCGGTAAGGAGGAGGGCGACCCCGGCTACTACGACGAGATGATCCCGTGGGCGACCCGGATCAGCGGGTCGGGCGAGTACATCCACCAGAACATGAGCGACCCGGCCTGCCTCGGCCGTCGTAACTGCTCGCACGGCTGTGTCCGCTCGCCCGGCAAGGACGCCAAGTGGTTCATGAACTGGTCGTACCGGGGCGACCGGGTCATCATCACCGGCACCAAGCGCAAGCTCGCGTGGAACAACGGGTGGGGGTTCCACCAGATCCCGTGGAAGAAGTGGGTCGCGGGCGGGGCGCTCGGCACGCCGGTTCACACCTGAGCGAGCGCCCGCTCGGGGACGGCGGGGCGGCCCCGGCGCGGCGTCACCGCGACGGCGAGGCAGACCAGCGCGGCGGCGAGCGCGGCGGCCACCTCGCGGGTGCCGAGCGCGGCCACCGCGTAGCCGCCCGCCAGCGCCCCCAGCGGCGCGCACACGCCGCAGAGCAGCACCGACACCCCGGTGACCCGGCCGAGCAGCCGGCGCGGCGTGCGGGCGCAGCGGTGCGTGGCGAGCGCGACGTTCAGGACCGAGCCGAGCAGTCCGACGCCCGCCCACGCCGCCATCCCCGCGGCGGGCACGTGCGCGACGGCGACGAGCAGCACCAGCGCCGCCCACCCCCACGCGCAGACGGCGGGCACCGCGGCGGCCGGTAGCAGACGCGTGCAGCGTGGCGCGACAAGGGCGCCCGCAGCCCCGCCAACGCCGGAGGCAGCCATGAGGAGGCCGATGGACAGAGGCGGGACGCCCTGCTCGTCGGCCATGACAACGAGCAGGATCAGGAGCCCTTGGAAGAGCGCGTTGGTCACCGCGCACAGGGCTACCGCGCACCTTTGGAAGGCGTCCTGCCACAGGAACCTCACGCCGTCCAGGAGGCTGCCCTGTGCTTCGCGGGCGGCGTGCGCGCGCGGGGCGAGCGGCCGCAGCAGCAGGAGGGTGACGACGGAGACGGCGGCGGCCAGGGCGTCGGCCAGATAAGGGACCGCACGTCCCAGGCCGTAGGCGAATCCGCCCAGGGGACGTCCCATGAGCAGCGCGACGTGGATGCGTGCCTCGTTGTGCGCTACCGCCGTCGCAAGGCTCTCCGTCGGGACGACCCGGGGAAGGGACGTCTGCTCCGCGACCGTGTGGAACGCCGACAGGGTGCCGTCGAGAGCGGCGACGACAAGGAGCGTCCAGAAGGGAGGCGTCCCGGACGTCAGGAGAGCCCAGGCGGCGCCTGCGGCGAGGAGGAGCCGGGCCGACTGGCTGCCGAGCATGATCCGGCGCTGGTCGTACCTGTCGGCGAGGCGTCCGGCGGGCAGGTGGGCGAGCAGGTGGGGGAGGGCGGCGCAGGCGGCGGCCCACCCTGCGGCGGCGGGCGATCCCGTCAGGCCGAGCGCGAGGAGCGGCAGCGCCGTCGTGGTGCCCGTCCGGCCGAGCCCGGAGGCCGCGGAACCGGCCCAGAGCAGTGCGAAGTCACGGCGCCACGCGCTCACCCCGGTGTGTGCCCTCCTGAGATCCCCGCGGCCGGGACGCGCACCGCCGCGTCACGCCGACGGGGCCCGGCCGCCGGACGGCCGTCGCGGGCGGTCCGGTGCGAGCAGCCTACTGGAACTCCCCGTGACGGTCCGGTGACCGAACATGTTGCCCGGAGTCAACCCGTCAGACGTCGCCGCGGAGCCGATCGGCCGTCGCGCGTAGGTGATCGGGCAAGGGCGGGTCGGTGGCTTGCGTGGCGCGCGCGGCGAGCCTGGCGGCGGCGGCCGGGTGGCCCGTGAGGTCCTCGACGCGGGCGGCGCGTAGGAGGACGAGGCTGCTGTCACAGGTGTCGGGTGCTGCCGTCTCCAGTGCCGCGCGGGCCTCTCCCCCGCGATCCAGGACGGCGAGTGCGAGCGCGCGCGCTGCCCGAGCGGAGGCACGCGGCCTCGGGAGCCGGTCGAGGTCGCGGAGCGCGGACGCGGCGGAGGCGGGGTCGCCGAGGTCGGCGAGGATCTCGCCGCGGGTGCCGAGCGCCTCCGTCGTCTCACCGTCGAGCGCGAGCACCCCGCTGAGCACGGCGAGCGCCGACGTGGGCCGACCGGCGAGCCAGAGGGCGCGGCCGAGGCCGGTCTGGATGGCCGGGTCGTGCGGGACGCGGTCGGCGGCGGCGTGCAGGTCGGCGACCGCGCGCGCGGGGCTCTCACCCGCGCCCAGGTGCAGGCGGCCGATAGCGGCGAGCAGCCTCCCGACGGTGGTGGTGTCGCCGAGAGCCTCTGACGCGAGGGCGGCCTCCCGGTAGTGCGCGATAGCGGCTTCGGCGTGACGGACCAGATAAGCGATGTTGCCGAGGAGCGTCTCGGCGTCGGCGTGGACGCGCAGCGCGTCGGGCCCCTCGTAGGCGCGTGCCGTGTCGGCGTGCGCCCGTGCCTGCGCGTGGTCTCCCCTGCGTAGCGCCCGGTGCGCCTCCTCCAGTCGCTCTTGCGGGGTCAGCCTTACGGCCTCCGCAGGCCGGGCCGTGCGTACGGGTTTGACGAGCCTCGGATGGGCGAGGCGATAGAAACGCGACCCGTCACGGTGGCGGTGGGCGCGCAGTAGGTGGCGGTCCACGAGATCGGCGAGGACGGCCGTGGGCATCCCCGCCGTCTTGGGGCTCTCCTCGTAGACGACGCGGGCGCCTCCGGCGCGGGGCGCGAACACGTCGCGGAACCAGCCGGTGAGCTCCTCGGGCGTCAGCCGGTGCGCGGCGGCGACCCTGGCCAGGGTGCCCGCCACGTGGGAGGTGAGCGCCCTGGCTACGGCGGGGCCGGGTTCGTCGGGAGGCTCGCGTCCGTCACCGAGCAGTCGGAGGCAGACGGCCTGTAGCAGGGCGGGCTCCACGAGGCCGCCGGGGGAGTCGCGGCGCGCGTCGCACAGCTCGGCGGCGAGACGGCCGGGCAGCCCCGTGGGCGCGCCGGGGCCGAGCGGGCCGCGCACCGCCTCGGCCGCCGCCGCCCGGTCCAGCGGGCCGAGCGCCATCCGTCCCGGCTCGTCGAGACGGCGCGCGAACTCCAGCGCCTCGGGCAGGTGGTCGTCCCTGACGACGAGGAGCAGCCGCAGGTCGGCCCGGTCGGCGAGCGCCTCGGCGAACTCGTCGAGGAACGCGACACGGGCCGCCTCGTCCGCCGAGGCCGCCGCGAAGAGCCCCTCGGCCTGGTCGACGGCGAGATGGACGGCGGCGGGCGCGCCGAACCTGTCCGGCCTGCTCAGCCCCGCGAGGAACCCGGCGAGCGAGCGGCCCGCGACCCGCGTCGGCGCTGTCTCGGGCTGCCACGAGCACAGCACGGCGAAACCGAACGGATTCTGCCCCGGCACCGCCGCCATCGGCAGCGTAAGCCGGTGGCCCGGTAGCGCGGGCGGTAGGACCGGGTGCCCCGCGTCGCGCAGCGCCGGAATGGCACCGGCCCGCAGCAAGGACGTCTTTCCGGTGCCGGATTCACCGTGCAGAATCGTCACCCGGCACCGGTGCCAGAATTCGGCCAGCTCCCGGACCTCCGGCGCGCGGCCGAAATACAGCGCCCGTTCCCGGGCACTGAACGGACGGTTTCCCGGAAACGGCGCGAGGCCGTGCGGATACGCCATCGGCCTCATCCGGCCAGCCACGCGCGGGGCGTGCGACGCCGTTCAGCGGGACGGCGGAAGCGCGGCGTTGAACGCGGCGACGACGTCGCCCGCGTCCCCCTCGCAGGGGTCGAGGATCTCGCTGAGCACGTGCCACAACGTGGTGCGGTCGAGGGAGTCGAGATCGTCGAGGGACAGTCCGGAAACGTCGACGAGATCACTGTGACCGTGATGCTCCATGTGCTCTCCCCATCGCGCGGTCAGCGGTCGCGTCAATCTTCGCACGCGGGTGAACGGCTTTCCAGATCGGCGGTGAAAAGATCATCGACTGATTCGTGTCACCCGCCGCATTACCCGGCAACGGAAACTTCGGTCCATTCCGCGCGCGGGTTAGCATGGCGCCGGACACCGTCCCCGGACGCGGAGTTTTCGATGACGAAATCCCGTTCCCCCGCACGTTCCGCCGCGGTGCCGCTCGGCCCGGTGCCCGCCGTCTGGGGCAAGGTGCCGCCCCGGAACAAGAACTTCACCGGCCGCGCCGCGCTGCTGACCCGCCTGCGCGAACGGATCTCCGGCCAGGTGACGGCGGTCGTCCCGCACGCCCTGCACGGGCTCGGCGGCGTAGGCAAGACCCAGGTGGCCGTCGAGTACGCCTACCGCTACCGGGGCGAATACGACCTTGTCTGGTGGATTCCCGCCGACCAGCCCGCCCTCGTGCGCTCCAGCCTGGCCGGGCTCGCGCCGTCCCTAGGGCTGCCGCCCGTTACGGCGACCGGTATCGAGGACGCCGCTAACGCCGTCCTGGATGCCTTGCGGAGGGGTGAGCCCTACGCGCGGTGGCTTCTGGTGTTCGACAACGCCGACCAGCCGGAGGACCTCAAGGAGGTGCTCCCGCATGGCCCCGGACACGTGCTCATCACCTCGCGTAACCATCGCTGGGAGGGCGTCGTGGACACCGTCGCGGTAGACGTGTTCACCCGGCAGGAGAGCCTTGAGTTCCTCGCGAAGCGGGTGCCCAGGGCCGTCCGGGACACCGACGCCTACCGGCTCGCGGACGAACTCGGCGACCTGCCGCTCGCCCTGGAGCAGGCGGGGGCGCTGCAAGCAGAGACGGGTATGCCGGTCGCCCAGTATCTGGAGCTTCTTACCGAGCGCACCGCCCATCTGCTGTCGGAAGGCAAGCCTTCGGAGTACCCGGTGTCGATGACGGCGGCGTGGGGCCTGTCGGTGACGTCGCTGAGCGGCACCATGCCCGAGGCCATCGACCTGCTGCGCTGCTGCGCCTTCTTCGGGCCCGAGCCCATCCCCCGCGACGTGTTCAGCCAGCCGCACGCCGACCTCGGGCCGCGCCTCGCCGCGCTGCTGCGCGACCCGATCCGGCTCAGCCGCGCCGTAGGCGAACTCGGCCGCTACGCCCTCGCCAAGATCGACGCGTCAGCCCGGACGATCCAGGTGCACCGGCTGATCCAGGCGCTCGTCCGCGAGGAACTCGACCCCGACGAGCAGCGCCGGATCAGGCACGAGGTACACCTCCTGCTCGCACGGGCCGCCCCCGGAGCGCCCGACGACCGTACCCACTGGCCCGCCTACTTCGATCTCCTCGGTCACATCCAGCCGTCCGCGATAGCCGAGAGCGGGGAGGCCGACGTAAGAGGACTCGCGCTCGACGTCGTCAGGTACCTGTACGCGTCGGGCAGCTACGCGTCCGCAAGGCTGTTCGCGGAGGGGTTCATCACGAGGTGGACGCGAGACGGGGCGCCGGACGACCTCGACGTCCTGAAGGCGCGCAGGCAGCTCGGGAACATCCTCAGGGAACTGGGCCGCTACCAGGAGGCGTACGACCTCAACCAGGAGACGCTCAGGCTGCACCGAGGCCGCGCCGAGCCCGACGAGCAGGAGGTGCTGCGGCTCGTCAACACGATCGGCGCCGACCTGCGGGCGCGGGGCGACTTCAGGGCGGCCCGCGACCACGACCACGACTCCCGCACCCGGCACGAGGCCGTCATCGGGCCCGACGAGCCGCACACGCTGCGCGTCATCAACAGCCTCGCCTTGGATTACGGGCTAATCAGCGACTACCAGCAGTCCAAGAACCTCCACGAGGAGGGATACCTCCGGATGCGGGTGCTGGGCCGTCGGGCGGGGGCGGTGGACGTGCTCGCGCCGTGGAGCGGGCTGGCCCGAGCCGTCCGGCTGTGCGGGGACTACGCCGAGGCGTGCGACGTAGGGGAGGAGGCGTACCACTACGGCGTCGGAGAACTCGGCGCGGACCACCCGTGGACGCTGCGCACAGGCAAGGACTTGTCCATCGCCTGGCGTCGGGTCGGCGAGGGGGAGCGCGCGCTGGAGCTGGCCCTGGACATCCACGGCCGTTATGTCCGCCTCTACGGGCTGACGCACCCTGACACGCTCGCTTCCGCGATGTGCCTCGCCAACGTCAGACGCACCCTCGGGGAGCTCGACGAGGCGCTGGAGCTGGCTTCCGACACCGTCGTGCGGTACCCGAACGTCTACGGGCCCGAGCACCCCTACAACCACGGGTGCGCGGGCAACCTCGCGATCCTGCGGCGGGTGATGGACGCGCCTGAAGAAGCGCGCGCGCTGAACGAGGACGCCCTTGCGGGCCTGGAAGCCAAGCTGGGCCGCGACCACCACTATCCGCTGACCGTCGCCGCGAACCTCGCCAGCGACTACGCGGCCCTCGACCGGCTCGACGACGCCGTCAGCCTCGGCACCGACACGCTCGACCGGCTCAGCCGGGTCCTGGGTGAACGGCACCCGATGACCCTCTCCTGCGCCGCGAACCTCTCCACCGATCTCCTCCGGCTCGGCGACACCCCCGCCGCCGAATCCCTCTTCACCCAGACGCTCGACGCCTACGCCGCCACCCTGGGGCCCGAACACCCCGACGCCGTCGTCGCGCGCTCCCGCCGCCACCTGGACTCCGACTTCGACCCCCCGCCCATCTGATCCACAAGCGACGGCTACGCCTGTGCCGGACTCCGGGCCATCTCGTCGGCGAGGACGAGGTGCGGGAGTAAGGGCCGTTGTTGGGGGCGGTGTGCGGGTCAGGGGAGGGGGTCGGCTAGCCAGCGGGTGAGGGTCGCGGTCATTTCGGTGACGAAGGTGTGGCCGTGGGGTGTGAGGGATGGGCTGGTGACGAGGGTAAGTGCTGAGGCGTGTGTGGCTGTGCGCCACCGGGCGAAGTGCTCGGCGGCGTGCGGCGTGCCGGTCTCGCGGCGCCAGAAGCCCGCGACGGCCAGGTGCGCGTAGGTGCCGTGCAGCAGAGCGAGCAGGGGGCGCGGGTCGTCGCGCCACGGGGCTTGGTAGCGGGTGCCGTCGTCGGGGGCGGTCAGCGGGAGGTGGTCGAGGATGGCGTTGAGCTTGGTGTGCTGGGCCTCGTGGACGAGGGTCTCGGCGAGGGCGTACGCGTCGGCGGGCGGCGAGAGCCCGATGAGTCCCGGCGCGTGGCGGGGTGTGCCGCTCGTCGCGCGCCCGTCCGGCGCGTTGAGCGGTGTCACCACCCGCAGCAGCACCCGGATCTCCTCGGCCGCCGTCCAGTGCCGCCGCCGCAGGATCCCCCACGCCTCCCCCAACAACGCCTCCCACTCCCGCACCTCCGCCGCCGACAACCGCCCCTCCCGCAGATCCGCCCCCGGCATCCGATCCGGATCCCCCTCATCCACCCAGAACCCCACCCCTCCCTCCCCGCCCACCAAAACCCTCCGCACCCCCTCCTCAACCTCCCCCAACACCCGCCCCACCAGGACCTTGCCCGCCCGAACCTCCCCCACCCCGGCCCCCACCCGAACCTCCATCTCCCCCCACCCCTCTCCCCCGCCTGTCCGCCCTGGTTGGCCGGATGTTCGGGGTGGTGGGGAGGGGTGGGGTTGGGTCAGGGGGAGGTGGGTGAGGGAGGGGAGGGTCAGGGCGGGGAGGGTGGGGAGGGGGAAGTGGGCTGGGCGGTGGGTGAGGAGGGCGGTGGTGGTGGCGAGGGTGATGAGGAGGGTGGCGGCGGGGGTGGGGGAGCCGGTGGTGGCGGCGGTGCGCAGGTGGCGGCGGGCGGCGGGGCCCACGGAGGGGTACTGGACTACTCGGTCGAAGACGGCGGGGGCGGTGCGTTGGACGTCGGCCAGGAGCGTCCAGGCGGCGCGGGCGGCCGGGGCGGCGGGGCTTGACGGGTCGGCGAGGGCGGCGTCCAGGAGGCCGCGGAGCAGGAGGAGGCGTCGGGCGGACTGGCCCGCGCGCAGGAGACGGGCGGCGGAAGCGCCGCCGGAGCCCGCGGCCAGGGCGCGGAACACCTCCACGGGGAGGGGGGTCGGGCGCGGCGGGGAGGTCATCGGCCTGCCTGGTGCGGTCGGCGCCGTGTCCGCGCCGGAGCCGGACGGAGGACGGCCGAGGCGGTGGCGCGGTCTGACGCTGCCGGTGGTCGGGTTGTGGAGCCGCCGGTGCGGCGGGAGCGCGGTGGTCGACCGGGGGTCGCGGCACCGGCGGGGGCGGATGGCCGGGCCTTGGCGGGTGCGGCTAGGGCGGGGAGCGGAGGGTGGTGAGGGAGGTGGTGAGGGTTTGGTGGGTGTGGGTGATGAGGCGGTAGAGGTCGGGGCAGTAGACGGACGGGTTGTGGAAGCCGGTGCCGGAGCGGTGGCGGTGCGGGTAGAGCCCGGCGCCGCAGACGCGGTGCAGGTCGCAGGACAGGCAGGCGGGGGAGAGGGCGCGGGCGCCGATCTGGCGGGCGGCGACACCCGGCACGAGCAGGGCGTCGTCGAACGAGTCGCGGGCCAGGTGCAGGGGCGTGCGGCTGGCGCCGTCGAACGCGGACTTCAGGCTGTCCACCTGCTCGATGCGGCCGTTCGTCTCGACCACGACGACGGCGACGGGCGACAGGCCGATCGTCTCGCTGCGGGAGGGGCGGCCCAGCAGCAGGTGCAGGATCTCGCCGAACAGCCGGATCCGCGTCTCCCGGACGGGCGCGCCGTACCAGCGGTCGAAGACCTTGACGAGCCAGTCCCCGTAGGGCGTGGACAGGTCCGGCGGGCGGCCGGGCGGCGGAAGGTCCCAGGTGCCGTGCGGAAGGAGGAAGTCGATCTCGGGCGGGCCGTGCGCGAGCAGCGCCTCGTAGGTGACGACCGGGTCGTTGGCCAGGTCGATGGTGGCGAGCAGGCCGCCGAACAACGGCCGGTAGCGCGGCGACGTGAGCAGGTCGAGGCCGCGCAGCACGTCGGCGTGGCTGCCGCCGCCGTCGCGGCGCGTCCGGTGCCTGTCGTGCGCCCACGCGTCCCCGTCGAGGCTGACGCCGACGCGCACGTCGAGCGCGGCGAACAGGTCGAGGAAGACGGGGTCGAGCAGCGTCCCGTTCGTCTGGACCTGGACGGCGACCCTGGTGTCCGGCAGCGCCGCGCGCAGCGCCGTCACGGTGTGCCGCAGGTGCTCGACCCCGGCGAGCAGCGGTTCGCCGCCGTGCAGCACGACGGTGAGGGCGGGGAGCCGGTGCGCGTGGGCGTGCTCGGCGATCCGGGAGACGGCGAGGTCCACCGTGGTCCGCGCCATGCGCCGGGGCTGGGTCTTCCACCCCTGGTCGGGGGATTCGTACATGTAGCAGTAGTCGCAGGCCAGGTTGCACCGGCTGTGGATCTTGAGCACGAACTCGCGGAAGGGGGTGGGCCGCCACCCGCTCTCCAGCAGCGCCTGGACGTCGAGGCGCGAGGGCCACTCACCGCCGTGGACGGCCACGCTGATCAACTCCCCCGGCGAGCGGGCGCGATATCCGGTTTCTTGGGATATGTCGCCGTCGTCCGGGTGTTGAAACTCAGGTGTCCGGCAGTTGCCAGGGCGCGCACGGCGCGAGCCCGCGCGCCTCCTCGGCGGTGATCGCCCAGCGTTCGTGGTCGCGCCAGACGCCGTCGATCATGATGAACGCGGGCGAGAACCCCTCGCGGCGGAGGCCGACGCGTGCGGCGAGCCGCAGCGAGCGGGTGTTCTCGGGCTGGATGTCGGCTTCGAGCCGGTGCAGCCCGAGCCTGGTGAACCCGTAGTGGAGGGCCAGGCACAACCCCTCGGTGAGGTATCCGTGGCCCGTGGTGGGCGCGAAGCCCGCGTAGCCCAGGATGGCGCGCTCGTACCCGCCGCGGGTGATGCCGCTGATCGTCACCAGGCCGACGATCGTGTCCTCCTCGGCGTGCCGGACGGCAAGGCCGATGGTGCCCTCCTCGTCGAGCCGGGCGAGGTAGTCCAGGTAGGCCGGGGCGGTGCGCGGCATGTAGACCCACGAGCCGTGCAGGGTGATGCTGAGGCGCGCGAGCCGGGCGACCTCCGCCGCGTCGGCGGAGCGCAGCCGCCGTAGGACGACCCGGTACATGGGGGGCATTCGACCAATCCCACACCTTCGGTGTCCAGGGGTACATCCCGGTAACGTGGAGGGGTGGCCGAACGACCGGCGCCCGGCTGGGTGGTGGCGGGCCCGCCGGGCGCGGGCAAGTCCACGGTGTCCGCGCTCCTGCTGTCGCTGCTCGACCCGGTGCCCGCCCTGCTGGACAAGGACACCCTGTTCGGGCCGTTCGTCCGGGCGACGCTCGCGGCCGCCGGAAGGCCGCGCGGCGAACGCGAGGGCCCCTGGTACGACGCGCACGTGAAGCCGCACGAGTACGAGGCGCTGACGGCCGCCGCCCGCGAGATCCGCGGCCACGGCTGCCCGGTGCTGCTCAGCGGCCCGTTCACCGCGCGGATCCACGACGCCGACGCCTGGTACGCCTGGCAGGCGGCGCTCGGCGGCGCGCCCGTCCGGCTCGTGTGGATCCGCACCGACGGCGGCACGCTCCGCGCCCGGCTGGAAGGCCGCGGCCTGCCCCGCGACGAGGGAAAACTCGCCGACTTCCCGGCCTTCCTCGCCCGGATGCGCCCCGGCGTGCCCCCGCCCGTCCCCCACCTCACCGTCGACAACCGCCTCCCCGTCACCCGCACCGCCCTACGCGCCCAACTAGCCGAAGCCCTCCAAACCCCCTGACCAACCCCCGACCCCGCCGGGCCTCCCCGAAGCCGTGCCTACCGCTCCGGGAGGTGGGGGTTAGAAGAGGGTGAGGTCGTTGGGGTTGTTGTCCAGGGGGAGGGGGGTGGGGAGGGGCGGGAGGTTGGGGAGGAGGGCGCGGACTTCGGTGTGGAAGGCGCGGGCCAGGGAGGGGGCTTCGGTGTTGCCCGGGGTGTGGAGGAAGAAGGTGGGGGAGCGGCCTTCACGGAGCCAGGAGGCGATGGTGTGGACCCAGGGTCGCCAGCCCTTGATGGTGGCTTCGGGGGAGTCTCGGCCCAGGTAGCGGACGATGGGGAGGGGGGTGAGGGCGCGGGTGCGGCGGGGCATGCGGGGTTTGCGGGTCCAGGCTTCGCGCTCGGGGTCGGTGGTGGGTGGGGAGGCGAAGAGGACGGTGGTGTCGAAGGGGATCCACTCGGCGGAGGCGGCGGCCAGGGTGCGCTCCAGGAGGGACTCGGCGCGGGTGTCGGCGAAGAAGGCGGCGTGGCGGACCTCGACGGCGTAGCGGTATCCGGCCGGTAGGCGGCGGAGGAAAGCCGCCAGACCGCCTACGTCGGACGGGCCGAAGGAGCCGGGGAGCTGGATCCACAGGGTGCCCGCGCGGCTTCCGAGAGGCTCGATCGCGTGGAAGAAAGCGGCAAGCTCGGCTTCCGCGCCGGTAAGGCGGCGCTCGTGGGTGACGGTTCTCGGCAGCTTCAAAGGGAACCGGAAATCCGGCGGCGTCTGGGCGGCCCAGGAGGCTGCCGTCTCCCGGCTCGGCGTCGCGTAGAAGGTGGTGTTGCCTTCCACGGCGTTGCACCAACTGGCGTAAGCGGCGAGACGTTCTCCGGCCGGGAGCCTTTCGGAGTAGTAGGTGCCGCGCCAGGTGGCATGGGTCCACATCGGACATCCCACATGGAGTCGCATCCCCCGAAGCTACCGAAGCCGCCCTCATGTAGCCCGCCCCCCGGCTCACCTCGTTCAGTCCATGTGGGGGTAGCGGTGGTCGGTGGGTGGGGCGAAGGTCTCCTTGATGGTGCGGGTGGACGTCCAGCGGAGCAGGTTCTGGGCGGAGCCCGCCTTGTCGTTGGTGCCGGAGGCGCGGCCGCCGCCGAACGGCTGCTGCCCGACGACGGCGCCGGTCGGCTTGTCGTTGACGTAGAAGTTCCCGGCGGCGAACCGCAGCGCCGAGGTGGCGTGCGCGATGGCCGCCCTGTCGCGCGCGATGACGGCCCCGGTGAGCCCGTAGGGGCTGGCCTTCTCCATCTGCGCGAGCATGGCGTCGTAATCGGCGTCCTCGTACACGTGGACGGCCAGGACGGGCCCGAAGTACTCGTCCCTGAAGATCTCGTGGGTGGGGTCGTCGCTGACGAGCACGGTAGGACGGACGAAGTAGCCGACCGAGTCGTCGTACGTCCCGCCCACGGCGACCCGCACGGCGGGGTCCTGCGCGGCCCGGTCGAGCACGCCCTTGAGCCTGGCGAAGGACCGGGCGTCGATGACGGCGCCCATGAAGTTCGACAGGTCACGGACGTCGCCCATGGTGAGGCCCGAGACGGTCGAGAGGAACGCGTCGGAGATCCGCGCCCACAGGGAGCGCGGCAGATAGGCGCGGGACGCGGCCGAGCACTTCTGCCCCTGGTACTCGAACGCGCCGCGCACGAGCGCCGTGACGAGCACCGCCGGGTCGGCCGAAGGGTGCGCGACGATGAAGTCCTTGCCTCCGGTCTCGCCGACGAGCCGAGGATAGGTCGCGTAGGTGTCGAGGTTCTCTCCGACCGTCCGCCACAGGTGCTTGAAGGTGGCGGTGGAGCCGGTGAAGTGGATGCCCGCGAGGTCGGGCGACGTAAGCGCGACGTCGGAGACGGCGATCCCGTCTCCGGTCACCATGTTGATGACGCCAGGCGGCAGACCCGCTTCTTCCAGCAGCCGCATCGTCTCGTAGGCGGCGAACTGCTGGGTGGGCGACGGCTTCCACACGACCGTGTTGCCCATAAGCGCGGGCGCGGTGGGCAGGTTCGCCGCGATGGCTGTGAAGTTGAACGGCGTGACGGCGTAGACGAACCCTTCGAGCGGCCGGTATTCGGCGCGGTTCCACACGCCGGGGCCGGAGATCGGCTGGTCGGCGAGGATCCGCCGCGCGAAGTGGACGTTGAAGCGCCAGAAGTCGGCGAGTTCGCAGGGCGCGTCGATCTCGGCCTGCTGGGCGGTCTTGGACTGGCCGAGCATGGTGGCGGCGGCGATCCGTTCGCGCCAGGGGCCGGACAGGAGGTCGGCGGCGCGGAGCAGGATCGCGGCGCGGTCGTCGAAGGAGAGGGCGCGCCATGCGGGGGCCGCGGCGCGGGCCGCCTCGACGGCGTCGCTGGCGTCGGAGTGGTCGGCGTTGGCGGTGGTGCCGAGCACCTCGCGGTGGCTGTGCGGCTGGACGACGGGGATGGGCGCGCCCTTGGCCATCCGGTGGACGCCGCCGATGACGCTGGGCAGTTCGGCGCCGCCGCCGGACAGCGCGGCGAGCGCGGCTTCCAGGCGGGCCCGTTCGGGGCTTCCGGGCGCGTACGCGTGTACCGGCTCGTTGACCGGCGCGGGCACAGAGGTGATGGCTTCCATGGGTGTCTCCGCCTCCGGGGGTGCGTGGTCTGTGCCTTCGACGCTAGGAGCGCCCGGCGGCCCGCGCCATCGACAGGTGTCACGACTCCCCGAGCCGTCCTTCATACATCTGTACGGACGCCGAAAGCCGAGCGCCCCGAGAGATAAGATCCCTTTGTCGGGTTTGCTGGGGCTACGGGCCCTGGCCGTCCGTCGTGGACTGGTGCCTGGACCCGGCCGCGCGGTTCACTTCTTGAGCAGCAGCGCGATCAGCGCGCCGATGACGCCGAGCGCGACCGCGCCCCACGCCCAGGCGGCCCCCGTCCGGTGCCACGGCCGCGCCTCGTCGAGGCTGTAGCGGCCGGGGCCGGTGAAGGCGAGGCCCGTCGCGGCCGCCGCGATCAGCAGCGGCGTCTCGTAGCCGCCGTAGAAGCCCTGCTTCCAGGTGCTGAAGGCGGCGGTCAGCATGACGCCGATGACCATCGCGGTGGCGAGCGGCCACAGCAGGCCGAACGCGAGCAGCAGGCCGCCGACGAACTCCGAGAGGCCGCCGACGACGGCCCAGAACGATCCGGGTTCGTACCCCAGCATCTGGAAGAACCGTGACGTCCCGGTCAGACCGGTGCCGTTGAACCACCCGAAGAGCTTCTGCGCGCCGTGTGAGGCGAGGACCAGTCCGAAGACCAGCCGCAGGAACAGCAATCCCCCATCCATGCGGCTCAACGTAACGGTACGGCTGCGGAGAGGCACGCTTGACGCCCTGACCTGGGCGAACTCAGCCCTCCGAAGCCCTGAGCGCGATGTCGGCGCGGTGCTGCGAGGCGCGCAGCGTGATCTTCGAGACCGCCTCGTAGGCCGCCGCCCGCGCCGCCTTGAGGTCCGGCCCGGTGCCGACGACGGACAGGACGCGGCCGCCGTCGCTGTACAGCACGCCCTCGTCGTTCAGCGCGGTGCCCGCGTGCAGCACATACGCGTCCGGGACCGCATTGGCCTCTTCCAGCCCCTCGATCGCGTCGCCCCGCACCGGGGACTCGGGGTACCCCTCGGCGGCCACCACGACCGTCACAGCCGCGCCGGGACGCCACTCCAGCCTGGTGGCCGGGGTCAGGTTGCCGACGGCGCACGACTGGAGCAGGGTGCCAAGCGGGCTGGCCAGCCGGTCCAGCACGACCTGGGTCTCGGGGTCGCCGAAGCGCGCGTTGAACTCGACGACCCGCACGCCCCGCGACGTCAGCGCGAGGCCCGCGTACAGGACGCCGACGTACGGGCTGTTGCGGCGGCGCAGCTCGTCCACGGTCGGCTGGACGACGGTGCGCATCACCTCGTCGACGAGCGTGTCGGGGATCCAGGGCAGCGGGGTGTACGCGCCCATGCCGCCGGTGTTGGGACCCTCGTCGCCGTCGTAGGCGCGCTTGAAGTCCTGCGCCGGGATCAGCGGGACCGCGTGCTCGCCGTCGCTCAGCGCGAACAGCGACACCTCGGGCCCGTCCAGGTACTCCTCGATGACGACGCGCGCGCAGCCCGCCGCGTGCGCCACCGCCTCCGCGCGGTCCAGCGTGACGACGACGCCCTTGCCCGCGGCGAGGCCGTCGTCCTTCACCACGTACGGGGGGCCGAAGGCGTCGAGCGCGTGCGCGACCTGCGCGGCGTCGTCGCAGACGAACGCGCGCGCGGTGGGCACGCCCGCCGCTTCCATGATCTCCTTGGCGAACGCCTTGGAGCCCTCGATACGCGCGGGGCCCGCGTCGGGGCCGAAGCAGGGGATGCCCTCGCGCCGCACCGCGTCGCCGACGCCCGCGACGAGCGGGGCCTCGGGGCCGATGACGACGAGGTTCACCCGCAGCCGCACCGCGAGTTCGGTGACCGCGAGGGGGTCGGTCGGGTCCAGGTGGTGGTTCTCGGCGAGTACCGCGGTACCCGGGTTGCCGGGCGCGCAGTAGAGCGCGCTCACCGAGGGGTCTTGGGCCAGGGAGCGGACCAGGGCGTGCTCACGGCCGCCGGATCCGAGAACTAGGACGCGCACGTTGCCCGAGCCTATCGGCAACGGCGTGTGAACCTTGACGATGCCCCGGGCGTCCGAAGTGTCGGGTGCTAATCTGGCCTGGGCTTTGGGTCTTGTCCTCGCGTCTGGGAGGCACGAAGAGGGAAGGGGGTGTGGCTGACGATGGTCACGGGCGATCCTTGCAGTACCGGCGAAACGCCTCATCATCCACGTTCCACCTCTTCTCGGGGACCGGTCACGCCTGTGCGCTCCCCCGTCTGACGGACGTCACGCGGGGTTGGCAGCGCCTTTCTTCGCGCCGGGTCCCCTGATCCCTGGCGTGAAGGAGATTCCGGTCATGGCCATGACCAAGGTGCGTCCCGGTCTGTCCCTGTTCAACCGTGCTTCGAAGGCGCTGCCGCATGATCCGGTGTGCCGTGACAGCGCGGTCATCGACTGGGCCGTCTACATCGACGGGCAGCGGGTGGTGACCGAGAGTGTCGCGGACGCGGTGCGGCTCGTCCGGGACGGCGAGCTTTTTGTCCCGACCGACACGGATTCGCCCGGCTTCGTGTGGGTGGGTCTGCACGACCCCGACTCCGCCGAGCTGGAGAAGCTCGCGGTGCTGCTCGAACTGCCCGCGCTGGCCGTCGAGGACGCCATCAAGGCGCACCAGCGGCCCAAGCTGGAGAGGTACGACGACCTCCAGTTCTTTGTGCTCAAGACCGTCGGCTACGTCGCCCAGGAGGACGGCGTGGACGCGGTCGAGACGGGCGAGATCATGATCTTCTGCGGGCCGGACTTCGTCGTCACGGTGCGGCACGGGGCGCACGGCGAGCTGGCCTCGGTGCGGCGGCGGCTGGAGGCCGACCCGGAGCGGCTCGCGCTCGGCCCGGCCAGCGTGCTGCACGCGGTGGCCGACCGGGTGGTGGACGAGTACCTGCAGGTCGCCGAGGGCATCCAGCAGGACGTGGACGAGGTGGAGGAGTCGGTCTTCTCCCCCAGCCGCACCAACGACACCAACCGCATCTACCACCTCAAGCGCGAGACGATCCAGCTCAAGCGGGCTGTCGGGCCGCTGGCCGGGCCGTTGCGCACGCTGTGCACCCGCCGGATGATCCCGCACGACATCCGCGAGTACCTGCGCGACGTCGAGGACCACCTGGCCCGGGTGCGCGAGCAGGTGGACGCCTGCGACGAGCTGCTCAACCCGATCCTGCAGGCGCACATGACCCAGGTGACGGTCGGCGACAACCAGGACATGCGGAAGATCTCGGCGTGGGGCGCGATCCTCATGCTCCCCACCGCGATCGCCGGGATCTACGGCATGAACTTCGAACACATGCCCGAACGCGACTGGACGTACTCTTACCCGGTAGTGATATCCGTCATCGCCGTCGGCTGCCTGCTGCTCTACCGGGGGTTCCGCCGCAACGGCTGGTTGTGATCCGGGGGTGCGGTGATCACCGTCACGGGGCTGAACGTCCATCCGCTCAAGAGCGGCTCTGCCACGGCGCTGCCCGTCGCCGAACTGCTCGACACGGGGCTGCGGCACGACCGCGAGTTCATGCTGGTGGACGCCGAAGGCAGGTTCCTGTCCCAGCGCAAGCACCCTTCGATGGCGTTGCTGCGGACGTCCTACGACGGGCTCGAACTGGAGGTCAACGACTTCCACCACAAGGCCGTCGGGCCCGAGGACGGCCCGGGGGCGGCCGCTCCCGACGAAGTCGGGGTCGCGAAGCGGCCGCCCTCCGGGCCCATCGAACACGGCCCTGTGGTCGAGGTGACGGTGCACGGCAAACCGTGCCAGGGCGTCGACCAGGGCGAGGAGGCCGCCCGGTTCTTCAGCGGCTTCCTCGGCTTCCCCGTCCGCCTTGTGCGGTTCACAGGAGAACGGGCTACCAAGCTCGGAGGCGGCCGGGTCGCCTACGAGGACGGCTACCCGCTGCTCGTCATCGGTGAGGAGTCCCTCGCCGATCTCAACGCGCGGTTGCCCGAGCCCGTCCCGATGGCGAGGTTCCGGCCGAACATCGTGCTCTCCGGGCTCGGCCCCTTCGGCGAGGACTCGGTGCGCCGGATCAGGATCGGCGCCGTCGAGATCGAGTTCGTCAAGCCGTGCGGCCGGTGCGTCATGACCACGGTGGACCAGGACACCGGCGTCAAGGGCAGGGAGCCGCTCGCCACGCTCGCCCGCTACCGGACGGTGACGTTCGACGGAGAGCGCGTCATCGCCTTCGGCCAGAACGGCATCCCCAGGGCGACCGGCACCCTGCACGTCGGCCAGCCGGTGGAAGTCGTGGAGTACTCAGGCTTACGGGCGGTAAGTGGGCCTGGCGACGAGGATTGCCGATAGGTTCTTCGGCATGTCGTCGGTGCACCGGGTCGCTCTCACGGTCGATCTCGTCGTGCTCACCGTGCGCGAACAGCGCCTGTGCGCGCTGACCTGGCTGCGCGACCACGAGCCCTACCGGGGCCGCTGGTGCCTGCCCGGCGGGTTCATCCAGCTCGACGAGGACCTGCCCGGCGCCGCGGCCCGCCTCATGGACGAGAAGGCGGGCCTGGCGGACGTCAGGATCCACCTGGAGCAACTGGCCACCTTCGGCTACCCGGACCGGGACCCGCGCCAGCGCGTCGTCAGCGTGACGTACCTGGGGCTCGCGCCCAACCTGCCCGCCTCCTCCCGCGCCCAGGTGACCTGGAAGCCCGTCGACATCCTCCTCACCCTTGAGGAGAACGCCTTCGACCACCGGCGGATCCTGCGCGAGGGCGTCGAGCGGGCCCGCTCCAAGCTGGAGTACACCTCGCTCGCCGCCGCGTTCTGCCCGCGCGAGTTCACCGTCGCGGAGCTGCGCCGCGTCTACGAGATCGTCTGGGGCACCCCGCTGGACCCGCGGAACTTCCACCGCAAGGTCACCGGCGCCGAGGGCTTCCTCGTGCCCACGGGCGCCACCACGACCCGCGACGGCGGCAGGCCCGCGCAGCTGTTCCGGCGCGGCCCGGCCGAGCAGCTCCACCCGCCGATGCTCCGCCCGGTCG
This sequence comes from Actinocorallia sp. API 0066, assembly GCF_020991275.1. Lineage (GTDB taxonomy): Bacteria > Actinomycetota > Actinomycetes > Streptosporangiales > Streptosporangiaceae > Actinocorallia. The sequence goes on from NZ_JAJLQY010000011.1 coordinate 177,163, forward strand.
GCGCGCTCGGCTGACGGGAATACAGTGGGAACATCCCCAGTAGCAGGAGGTTTCCGGCGATGAGCCCGCGGTTCCGTTCCGTCCTCGACCGCTTCCAGGCGTACAAGCCGGGGAAGACAGCGGTGTCCCCGGACGGCCGCTCCTACAAGCTCTCGTCGAACGAGTCGCCCTACGGGCCGCTGCCTTCGGTGCTGACGGCGATCGCGGACGCCGCCGCCATGGTCAACCGCTACCCGGACAACTCCTGCGCCGCGCTGATCGCCGCGATAGCCGCCCGCCACGGGGTGCCGGAGGACGACGTCGCCGTGGGCAACGGCTCCGTTGTCGTCGCCGCGCACCTGTTCGAGGCGGTGAGCGAGCCGGGCGCCGAGGTCGTCTACGCGTGGCGGTCGTTCGAGGCGTACCCGCTGCTCGCCGACCTGGCCGGGGCGACGTCCGTGCGGGTGCCGCTCCGGCCGGACGAGACGCACGACCTCGACGCGATGCTCGCCGCGATCACCCAGCACACCCGGATGGTGATCGTCTGCAACCCGAACAACCCGACCGGCGAGGTCGTCCGGCGCGACGAGCTCGTCGCGTTCCTGGACGCGGTGCCGCAGGACGTCCTTGTTGTGCTGGACGAGGCGTACCGGGAGTACCTGCGCGACGAGGACGTGCCGGACGGGCTCGACCTGTACCGCGACCGGCCCAACGTCGCCGTCCTCCGTACCTTCTCGAAGGCTTACGGGCTCGCGGGGCTGCGCGTAGGGTTCGTCGTCGCCCATCCGGTGATCGCGGAGGCCGTCCGGAAGGTCTACCTACCGTTCAGCGTGAGCAGCATCGCCCAGCGGGCCGCCGTCGCCGCGCTCGGCGCTGAGGACGAGCTGCTCACGCGGGTCGAGGAGACGGTGAAGGAGCGCGAGCGGGTCACCCACGCGCTGCGCGACGCGGGCTGGACGGTCGTCCCCTCCCAGGGGAACTTCGTGTGGCTCCGCCTGGGCGGGCACACCCTCGACTTCGCCGCCGCCTGCGAGCAGGCGGGCGTCAGCGTGCGGCCCTTCCCCGGCGAGGGCGCGCGGATCTCGATCGGCTCGGCCGAGGAGAACGACGCGCTCCTGGCCGTCGCGCGCGCCTACCCTCACCGCGGCTGACGTTCGCCGTCCGGGCTCAGGTTCTGCGGGCCGACGACCCGGAGCAGCGCGAGCGCCTCGTGCGCGGGGGTGCCGGGCGCCGCGGTGTACAGCACGACCCGCTGGTCCAGGTCCGGGACCTCCAGCGTGTCGCAGTGCAGGTCGATCTCGCCGACGACGGGATGCCGGATCGTCTTGGCGTACGTCCTGGGCACCTCGACGCCGTGCTCGTCCCACAGGTCGGTGAAGTCCGGGTTCGTCCGGAGTTCGGCGATGAGCCGGGTGACGCCGGGATCGTGCGGATACCTGGCGAGCGCGCCGCGCAGGTCGTTGACGCAGACCCGGGCGAAGTCACGCTGCGCGGGCGTCAGGTCGGCCAGCCGCACGCCCGGCGTCTGGAACATCGACCGGCACACGTTGCGGCGTTCCGCGGGCAGCCTGGACAGGCCGAGGAGCAGGTCGGCCATGGTGTTGTAGGCGAGCAGGTCGTACTTGGCGTCGTGCACGAACGCCGGGGTGTCGTCGAGCCGGTCCAGCAGCCGCAGAACGCCCTGCGGCACCCGCTGCGGCGCCCGCCGGGGCGGCTCGGGCGCGTCGCCCGCGAGCCGGAACAGGTGGGTGCGCTCGGCGTCGCTCAGCCGCAGCGCGCGGGCCAGCGCGGTGAGCACCTGCCGTGACGGCCGGGGCCCGCGCGCCTGCTCCAGCCGGACGTAGTAGTCGACCGAGATCCCGGCGAGCGCCGCCACCTCCTCGCGGCGCAGGCCCGGCGTGCGGCGGCGCGGCCCCGGCTCGATCCCGGCGTCGCGCGGCGCCGTCCGCTCGCGGCGGGAGCGTAGGAAGGCGGCGAGGCTCTTCTGGTCCACCCTCCAAGCATCGCCTACGGAACCCCCGCCTGTGCCGCCTCAGGGTGGTACCGCCGGTCCCTGGATGAGGCGGGCTCTGCAAGGCGGGGCGTCGGCTCGGTGTACTCGACCCATGACGAACAAGACAGCCCTGATCACCGGGGCCAACAGGGGGCTGGGCTTCGAGGCGGCGCGGCAGCTCGGCGCGCTCGGGTTCACCGTGCTGGTGGGCGCGCGTGCTCCGGAACGCGGCGAGGAGGCCGTCGCGAGGCTGGCGGACGAGGGCTTCGACGCCCGGTACGTCCCGCTGGACGTCGCCGACGACGCCTCGGTGACGGCCGCCGCCGCGCTCGTCGCGCGCGAGTACGGCAGCCTCGACGTGCTCATCAACAACGCGGGGGTCGTCGCGCCCCCCGACGCCCCGATGGACCGCCACCTGCCGAGCCAGACCTCCGTCGACACCGTGCGCCGCACCTACGAGACCAACGTGTTCGGGCCGATCCGGACGATCCAGGCGTTCCTCCCGCTGCTGCGCGCGGCGCCCGCCGCCCGGATCGTCAACGTCTCCAGCGGCCTCGGCTCCCTGGCCTTCGGCGCCGACTTCGACCACGAGTACGCCGCCCTGAACTTCCTGCCTTACAACTCGTCCAAGACGGCGCTGAACGGGGTCACCGTGGCGTTCGCCAAGGAGCTCCGTGACAGCCCGATCAAGGTGAACTCCGCGGATCCCGGCTACTGCGCGACCGACCTGAACGCGCATACCGGCGTCCGCAAGGCGTCCGAGGGGGCCGCCGACATCGTCAGGCTCGCCCTGCTGGGGGCTGAGGCGCCGACGGGCGGGTTCTTCGGCGAGGACGGGGAAGCGCTGCCCTGGTAGGGGTCAGGGGCGGCAGAGGTACTCGAACGTGGCGGACGACTTGTTCTTCTCGGGGGAGTCGAGCTCGAACGTCGCGGTGAGCTGCTTACGGCCCTCACCTGAGACCGTCCACTGGAGTGGTGCCTCAAAGCGGGTCTGGTCGGCGAGGATCGTCGCCTTGTGGAAGTCGCCCGGTGTGCCGTCGCTCTGGACCCAGCGGTAGGTGAGGATGCCCGGTTCGCCGTTGAGCTGGACCGTCGCGGTGATCTTGACGGTGCGGGAGAGCCTGTCGGGGTCGCAGCGCTGCTCGCCGCCCGGCGCGGCGATCTCCACGCCGGAGACGGCGAGGGGCTCCGCCGGGGAGTCACGGAAGGCGAGCCACGCGAGCAGGCCGCCGATGACGACCATGGAAGCGGCCACGCTCAGGAACGGGGCGACCCTTGCGTTGCCCCTGCGGTGCCGTGCCGGAACCGACTCCGGGTTCCACATGCGCGGCACCGTGGGGCCCGCGCCGAACCGCACCCTGATGTCGTCGCCGGGCGCCTGGGTCGCCGCGCCGGAGACGGGGCTCTCGCCCGTCGTCCCGGGCGCCGCCGGACGGGTGCCCGTCGGGCCGAACTCGCGGCGGGTGACGGTCGGATCCAGGCTCGTCGTGCCCGCCGCGTCCGTCCTGGTCCGGGTCGGATCCTCCGGACGGGCCGTCGCCCTGCCCCAGTCCAACTGGGTGACGTCGGGGGGCCCGTCGCCCGCCGGGGGCTCCGGCTTGCGGCGGCGGCCCGGCCTCGACGGCCTCCCGCCCGCGCGGGGCGGCACACCGCGCGAACCGGCCGGGGGCGTGCCGTCGCCGGGACGCGGTGGAACGGGGGGCTCGACGGGGCCGGTCATCGCACGCAGGGCGCCTTGACGGTGGCGCTGGCCACGCTGACGCCGTCCGCGCTCGCCGTGGCGGAGCCGGTGCCGCAGTTCGCGAGCGGCCGGGTGTAGACCCGCGTGGTCGGCCCGGTGACGTTCGGGACCACGATGACGGCGCTGGTCTGGCCGTCCACCAGCAGCCGCAGCGTGACCGCGGTGCTGCCGGACGTCCCGGTGACCCCGGTGACGCCGACCGTCACGACCATGGTGGAGCCGCTGGCCCGCGCGGTGACGCGCAGCCCGGAGACGGCGACCGGGACCGGCGGCGCGGCCTGGGTCGTCACCGTCGGGGTCGGGGCCTGCGGCGCGTCGGGCTTGTCGTCGTCGGCGTCGGGCGTGGCCGGGCTGGACGGTGTCGGGTCGGGCTCGGCCGGCTCGGTGGGCTCCGGCTCGGCCGGATCGGTCGGGGTCCCGGTCGGGTCGGGGGTCGCCGTCGGGTCGGTCGGCTCCGGCTCGGGCGCGTCCGTCTCGGTCGGGGTCGGGCCCGACGGCGACGGCGTGGGGGTCCCGGTGGGGGACGCCGGGTCGGAGATCGGGTCCGCCGTCACCACGATGACGGGGCCGGGGCGCGGCCCGCTGCCCGGCGTCGCCGAGGGGGACGGCACGGGGCCGCCGCCGGCCTGCGCGGCCGGCGAGTCGGGCGTCGCCTGCGCGGCGTGCGGCTGCACCGCCTGGTGGTTCGCCGAGTTGTTCAGCACCATGACGGCGCCGCTCAGCAGCGTGAACGAGGCGACCGCACCGGCTGTCACGGCGGCCAGGCCGAGCCGCTTGCTCGGCCGGTAGGGCGCCGACTCCAGTACGGCGGGGACGCGTCCGGGGCCGTCGAGCATGGTGGTGGCGGCGTCCGAGGGCGCCGCGTAATCCGACGGGCGGCTTACCGGGAACAGTAGGGCGAGCGCGAGAGCGCGCGTCTTCAGGTGGGCGCGGCCCTTGTCCTCCCAGCCCGGCCCGTAGGCGGCGCCCGCCGTCATCTCCAGCTCCAGCAGGAACGCGAACGCGCTCTGCGGGCGCTCCTGGACGTCCTTGGCGAGCCCGGCCGCGATGAGCGGGCGCAGCCCCTCGGGCACGTCCTCGACCGGCACGGGCTGCTCGCGGTGCGCCACGGCGAGCGCGGGCAGCGTGGCCGCCTGGTAGGGGCGGCGCCCGGTGAGGCACTCGTAGGCGACGGCGGTGGCCGCGTACACGTCGGCGGCTGCCGTGACGGGGTTGCCGTTCCACTGCTCGGGCGGCATGTAAGCCGGGGTGCCCGCCGCCGCGATGTCCTCGCCCGCCCGCACGGCGATGCCGAAGTCGGACAGGAAGCTGGTGCCCTGGCCGTCCACGAGGACGTTGCCGGGCTTGTAGTCGCGGTGCACGATCCCGGAGGCGTGCGCGCTGGCCAGGCCGAGCAGCGAGCCCTTGAGGACGGTCAGCGCCGCCTCGGGCGTGGTCGGGCCCGCGTCGGCCAGGATGTGCGCGAGGCTCACCCCGTCGACGAGCTCCATGACGATCGCGGCGCTGGTGGACGTCTCGACGTACTCGAAGAACTGGACGAGATGCGGGTCCTCCAGCTCCGACAGGAGCTGCGCCTCGTCGCGGAAGCGCAGCACGAACTCGGGGTCCATGGCCAGTTCGGGGGACAGGTACTTGATGGCGACCTCGATGGAGGTCTCCTCGTGTACGGCCATCACCACACGCCCGGACGCCCCCGCGCCGAGCTCTCGGATATGCCGGTAACCCGGTACCGTCCAGGTCCTGTCCAACGTCAGTCCTTCCAGCCACACCTCAACACGTGCTACGACGCGTGTAGTCGTTCACTGGTTGGGGGGAGTTTAGCTTTTTCATGGGCCGCCGCCGGCTTTCACCGAACCCAACTTCTCCACGATGAGGCGGTAGAGCTGCCTCGGCCTACCCGGCTGTGGGGTGCGGTTGGGCGGAAGCGGCCAGGCCAGGCCCTCTTCCACGAGGGTGCGCAGCAGCCGCCGGGCAGTGCGCGAAGTCACACCGAGCATCTTTCCGGCGTTCTCGGCGTCGACGATGAGCGGGGCGCCCGTCTCGACCTGCTCGCCGAGCTTGTCGGCGAGCCTGGCGAGGATCTCCAGGCCCTTCGGCTTGACCGGCGGGGCGCCGCGCGGCGGGGTGCGCGGCGCGGGCACCAGCGCCCTGCCGTCGCGGTCCAGCGCGAAGCCCTGGGCGCGCTGGGACGTCTGGGAGCGGGACAGCGCGGCCCGCGCGTGCGTCTCGGCCTCCTGCGCGGTGCGGCCCATGCCGATGCCGACCTCGACGACGAGCCCGAGCTCCTCGCGGACGCGCTCGACGAACGGCGGCGTCCGGAACCCCTCGGTGCCGGTGGCGACCGAGCCGCGGGTGGCCGTGACGAGGTAGCTGTGGTCGTCCAGCGGCCAGACGGCCGCGTTCATCCGGTGCGCCTCCTGGAGCAGCACCCGGTGCAGCGCGAGCTTCAGCTCCTCGCGCCAGTAGCGCGGGGTGACGCGCCGGGGCGACTCGCGCAGCGTCGGCACGTCCACGAGGACGACGACGAGCTGTGACTCTTCGAGCCGGTGGTGCGCGCCGAGCAGCGCGGCGGTCTGCAACGAGCTGCGGATGGCCGCGCCCGTAGGCCGGATGCGCAGCGTCGGGACGCCCGCGAGTTCCATCCGCTCGGCCGTCGCGTGCACGCAGGTGAGCGCCACGCTGGTGACGCCGCGCCGCCACAGCCGCTCGTGGAAGGCCGCGAGGGTGCCAGGACCGGCGACCTCCTCGCGCAGGTGCACCTGGTCGACCTGGAGGCCGATCTCCGAGTACGCCTCCTCGACTTCGCCTCGGGCGAGCACGTCGATGCTCACCTTGGCCGGGTCGAACCGCTCGTCCAGCGCGGCGCGCAGCAGCGCCCCCTGGAGGGCCGCGCCGTTCAGCGGCACGTAGGTGGCCGGCATCGTCAGGACTCCGGCCTTGCGGGCGAAGTCGTACGGGACGGGGCTGGCGAACAGGCACACGTCAACGCCCGCGCCGAGCCGCATCACCTTGTCGGCCGCCTCCTGTTCGTCGCGGTAAGCCGCGGCGACGAGGCGGCTCGGCACGGGGGTAGGCCCGTGCCCCATCAGCATGACCCGTTCGACGAGGTCGTGCGGACCGACGACTCCGATCGTCAGATCCGGCGCCACCGTCCCCGTCCGTGGTCCTGTCATGGCTTTCGCCCCTGCCTTCCGGCCGCCCACGTTGCCCGTATGTCCCATTGCCCGCCGTGCTCGCCCGCACCTTCGGGTCCACCATCACAACGTGCGGATCGCCCCTCCGCGCGCCGATGTGACTCTCTGACGCGAAACCGAATCAAGAGTGCGGCGAAAAAGTAACCTATAGACAGGGGTGGACAGAAAATCCTTACCGGATGGTCAGGTTCCGGTCAGCACCACCAGCCCATGAACACGCACCCTAAAGGGCGGATCATGGGCTGGGAAGGGCTTTATGGAAGGTGTGCGCTCTAGGGAAGGTGTCCGAATCTGGCCGCTCAACGGCAAATGTGGCGCATTACCCAGTTCGCGGAGAAGGGCAGGTAAGGGGCGTCAGTCGGTTTCGCGAATGACGTCGGCGCCCAGCGCGTTCAGCCGCTCCGCGAAGTTGGAGTGGCCACGGTCGATGTAGTACGCCGAGCTGATCTCGGTCTCACCCTCGGCGGCGAGGCCCGCGAGCACCAGCGCCGCGCCCGAGCGCAGGTCGTGCGCGACGGTCCGGGCACCGCGCAGCGGCGTGCGCCCGTAGACCTTGGCCCGCTGGCTGCCCGCCACCTCGATGGACGCGCCCATCCGGATCAGCTCCTCGGCCAACTGGAACCGGCTGTCGAAGATCCGCTCGTAGATGTAGGACTCGCCCTCGGCCTGGCTCGCAAGCGCCATGATCGGAGACTGGAGGTCGGTGGCGAAGCCCGGGTACTCGTCGGTGATGATGTTGATCGGCCGCAGCGGCCGCTCCCGGCGCACCTGGAGCACCGCGCCCTGCTGGCTGAACTCGACGCCCATCTGCTCCAGCTTGTCCACCGCGACGCCCAGGTGCTCCAGCTCGGCGCCGACGAGGTTGACCTCGCCGCCGGTGATCGCGCACGCCATGACGAGCACGCCCGCGTCGATCCGGTCCGGCATGACGGTGTGCTCGACGGCCGTCAGCTCGTCCACACCGTGCACCCGGATGAAACCGGTGCCGCCGCCCTCGATCCGCGCGCCCATCCGCTGCAGGAAGTCGACGTTGTCCAGGACCTCCGGCTCCAGCGCGCAGTTCTTGATGAGCGTCGTGCCGTTGGCAAGGGCCCCGGCCATGACGAGGTTCTCGGTGCCGGTGTGCGACGGCGTGTCGCAGTACAGCGTGCCCGCCTGGAGCTGGCCGACCTTCACGTGGATGTTGGTCTCGTGCTCGGTGACCGTCGCGCCCATGCGCTTGAAGCCGTTGTAGTGGAAGTCGAGGTTCCGGCTGCCCAGGTTGCAGCCGCCGACGCCCTCGATGACCGCCTCGCCGAGCCGGTGCAGCAGCGCCGGGACGAACAGGAACGAACCACGGAACCGGGCCGCGATGTCCGCCGGGAGCACCGGGCTCGACAGCTGCGACGCGTCGATGACCAGGGTCCGCTCGGCCTCGTGCAGCTCCGCCTTGGCCCCGACGGCCTCGGCGAGCTCCACCGCGCGCCGCACGTCCTCGATGATCGGGACGTTCCGCAGCACGGTGCGGCCCTTGGCGGCCATGAGCGCGGCGCCGATCATCGGGAGGGCGGAGTTCTTCGCGCCCTGGATGAAGACGGTGCCTTGAAGCTGCCCGCCCCCGCGTACTCGGTAGGTAACGCTCATTACCGGGTGGTCCCTTTCCCCTAGACACACGCGGCCCCAGTATCGCACCGGGCCCCGGATGCGCTGACCGTTCCATCCCTGGTCCCGCGCTCTCGTTCCGCTTTACTGAGACTGCTCCGGACCCGTCAAGGTTCGGATGGTTCGTCCCCTACCCCAGGACGCGTTCCGTCTGCGCCACCGCGTCCCTCGCGAGCCGTTCGGCCTCGGCCCTCGTCGCCTTGGGCCCGTACACCGACACGGTGCCCAGGTAACCGGGGGAGGTGAAGACGACGAACCACATGTTCACCTTGACGTCACCGCTCATCGTGACCAGGCCGACGGTCCGCGAACCCTCGCCGACGAGGTGCCGGTCGGGGGTCTGCTCGACCACCTGGTGGGTGGACCACTGGCCGCCGACGCGTGCCTTGAACGTCCGGCACAGCTTGGGGACGCGCCGCCCGACCTCGCGCTCGGCGACCTGCGGCGGCACCGCGACGAGGGTCTGGGTGATCGTCTCGCCGGTGGCCCGCGCCCAGGTGCTGAGCGCGGCCGGGGCGGCGGCCAGCTCGCCCGCGTCGGCGAGCGCCCTGGTCGCGTCCGCGCACTCGGGCTTGTCGAGCTTGACCTGGCTCTGCAGCTGGGTGAAGTTCCGGACGGCCTTGAGCATGCCGTAGGGGCCCGCGTCGGGCTCGCCCGCCCGGACGTAGTGGGGGATGTCCGCGAGGAGCGCCTGGCGGAGCTGGTCGGCCGTGAAGGTGGTCGCGCCGGGCGGCGGGGTGTGGATCGGCGGCGGCACGTCGTCGTCGCCCGAGCCGGAACAGCCGCCGAGGACCGTCCCGGCGGCGACGGCCAGGGCCAGCGCCCGGAACTGCGGCCCGCCGGACGTAAGGGGAGGGAACAGACGCAGGAGCCGCATGGAAGCCGACGATACTGCCCGGCCCGTCGGTGATCTTCGCGCCACCACGGGGTAGGCCGAGATCGAACTGTGCGAGTCTCGGGGGGAAATGAGCATGGTCGGTAAGCTTCTGGCGGTATCCGCCTTGACGGTCTCACTCACCGCCTGCGGCGGCGGCGGTCAGGAGACCGCGGAAAGGGCGACCGACGTCGTCGCGACCGTCACCGGGGCGGCGGGTACGCCGACCGGTACGCCCGGCACGACCGCCGCAGCGGCCTGCCCGACGGCGGCGACGAAGAAGTTCGCCAAGACGCGCTTCGTCGCCGACATGGGCCTCGCCTTCGGCGCGTTCAACCAGTGGATCCTGAAGCCGTACAAGGCGGGCGGCTTCAACGAGGGCGCCGAGAAGCGCAAGAGCGCGATCGCCAAGGCCGTCGCCGCAGGGGCGTTCTCGCTGAACCGGCTGAACGCCGGCCGCAAGATGATCAACGCGGACCCGACGCTGTGCAAGTCGCTGAAGGCGCCCGTCGAGGCGCTGTGGGCGACGGCCAGCGCGGCGATCGACAAGCTCAAGACCGGGGACACCTCGGGGATCACCGACGCGAGCTCCGCGCTGGAGGGCCTGCGGCAGGACGCCGAGCAGGACGGCCTCACCATCAAGGACCGCCAGCCGCCGTCCGGGTTCTGACGGGGCTGACGGTCCATGAGAGCGGGGGCCTCGGCTCCCGCTCTACTTGCTCTGGTGGTCGTTGTACTCGGGCACGTACTCCTGCCCGGTCAGCTTCTGGATGGCCTGGACGATCTCGTCGGCGATCTCCCTGCGGGCCCGTCCCTTGGGCACCGGGCTGCCCGCGTACCCGTCGAACTCCAGCGGCTCCCCGATCCGGACGGTGACGCGCTTGCCGATCCGGGGGAACCGGGTGCCGTAGGGCTGGAGCTCGTCGGTGCCGATGAGCCCGACCGGCAGCACTTTCGCGCCGGTCGCCAGCACGAGCCAGCCCGCGCCGGTGCGGCCCCGGTACAGCCGCCCGTCCACCGAACGGGTGCCCTCCGGGTAGATCGCGAGCACGTTGCCGCCGTTCACGACCTCCGCGGACTGCTCCAGCGAGCCGAGCGCCGACGCGCCGTCACCGCGGGCGACCGGGACCATGCCCATGGAGGTGAAGAACCAGCGGCTGAGCCTGCCCTTGACCCCCGTGCCCTCGAAGTACTCGGCCTTCGCCAGGAAGACGACCTTGAGGGGGAGCAGGGCCACGGGGATGACGTAGCTGTCGATGAAGGACTGATGGTTGGCTGCCACGATGAGGGGACCCGACCCGGGGATGTTCTCCTTCCCCTCCACCCTGAGGTGGAACAGGACGCGGAAAGCGGTCGGCACGACCAGTCTCATGAAGCGATAGAGCAACAGGTCTCCCAAGGCTCCCGATGACCCGATTTTTGTGGGGTCACCCTATCGGTGTTCCGTTACCCGGCGGTGACCGACCTGCTACCAGCTGGTAATAGTTATCACCGACCACCGGTCCGTGCCCAGAGATTTTGTCATGATCGGTTAAGGATCTTCGGGCCGGGGTGGGCTTCGCTGGAATGTCGTTCGGATCCGCTCGTGTTACCCCGATGTAACACGCGGGTATTAACTACAGACATCCCGTACAGGGGAGGACCGATGGCCATTACCGACCGGTTGAGCGTCCCCGAGCGGCTGCGCCAGTTCCCCCAACTGCCGCAGCTTCCCCATCTCCCGCACCTTCCCTCCCTACCCGGATGGCCCGCCCTACCGTCGGCCACCTACCGGGTCAGCCACGTGAAGGACATCCCCGTGACGATGCCCGACGGCACCGTCCTCCTCGCTGACAGGTACGTCCCCCTGGGCGTGAAGAAGCCGCCGACGATCCTTGTCCGCACCCCCTACGGGCGGCGGGGCGTCACCGGGGCCATCAACGGCTATCCGTTCGCGTTCTTCGGTTACCAGATCCTCGTGCAGAGCGTGCGCGGCACGTTCGGCTCCGGCGGGTCGTTCGACCCGCTCAACGAGCAGATCGACGGACTGGCGACGGTGGAATGGCTGAAGCGGCAGCCCTGGTTCCACGGCACGTTCGCCACCTACGGGCCCAGCTACCTCGGACACACCCAGTGGGCGATAGCGGGCGGCGCCGGAACCGAGCACAAGGCGATGTCGCTCGCCGTCACCGCCTCACAGTTCCGCGACGCGATCTACATCGGCGGCTCCTTCGCCCTGGAGTCCACCCTCGGGTGGGTGTCGGTGACGTCGCGGATCGAGCACCCCCTGGACCTCTTCCGGATGCGCCGCCGCACCGCGCGGGCCGTCCGGGCAGGGCTGCCGCTGGAGGAGCTCGACGCGTTCACCACCGGCGGCAGCGTCCCGTTCTTCCAGCAGCTGCTCACCGGGCACGGCGTCCCCGAGGACCCGTTCTGGGACGGCCGCGTGCACAGCGCCGCGTGCGACGGCGAACTCCCGCCCGCGTCGATGGTCGGCGGCTGGTACGACGTGTTCCTCCCCTGGATGCTGAAGGACTACATCGCGATGCGCGGCGCCGGGCACCGGCCGCAGCTCACCATCGGGCCGTGGTGGCACGCCGACCCGAGGCACGGCATCGCGGCGCTGCGCGAGTCGCTCGCCTGGTTCCGCGCGCACCTCAAGGACGACCCGTCGGGGCTGCGCGAGAACCCGGTGCGGCTGCTCGTCACCGGGGCGGGCGAGTGGCGCGAGTTCGCCGACTGGCCCATCCCCGGCGCGGAGACGCAGCGCTGGCACCTGCAGGCCGGGCACGGGTTCGGCCCGGACGGGCCCCGCACCTCCAAGCCGGACAAATACCGATACGACCCGAACGACCCGACACCCGCGTTCGGCGGCCCGACCCTGCTCGGCATCGGCCGTCCCGTCGACCAGCGGCCCGCCGAACGCCGCCCCGACGTGCTCGTCTTCACGTCACCGGAGCTGGAAGGCGACCTCGACGTCATCGGGCCCGTCACCGCCGAGCTGTACGTGCGGTCCACCCGGGTGCACACCGACTTCGTCGTCCGGCTGTGCGACGTCGCGCCGGACGGGTCGTCGAAGAACATCTGCGAGGGCGGGCTGCGGCTCAGCCCGGAGAACGCGCCGCCCGACGGCGACGGGGTGCGCCGGGTCGACCTCGACATGTGGCCGATCGGGCACCGGTTCAAGAAGGGTCACCGGCTGCGCGTCCACGTGGCCAGCGGCGCCTACCCGAAGATCGCGTCGAACCCCGGCACGGGCGAACCGCTCGGGTCGGCCCGGAAGATGGTCGCCGCCGACCAGGAGGTGTTCCACGACCCGGACCGTCCGTCGGCCCTCCTCCTTCCGGTGATGTGAAAGTTCATCGTCTGGAGTGACGACCCGGCGGGGCCGGACATGTCACGATCGACCGGTGAAAATCCTGATCAACGTCGTCATCACGGCTCTGGCCCTGGCCGCCGCGACCTGGTTCCTCGACGGCATCACCGTCACCGGATCCGACACTCAGGACAAGGCGCTCACCCTCGTCCTGGTCGCCCTCATCTTCGGCGTCGTCAACGCCGTCCTCAAACCCATCATCAAAACCCTCGGCTGCGCCTTCTACGTCCTCACCCTCGGCCTCTTCGGCCTGGTCGTGAACGCCGCCCTCCTCCTCCTCACCTCCTGGATAGCCGAACAAGTCGACCTGGGCTTCCACGTAGCCGACTTCTGGCCCACCGCCATCTTCGGCGGCATCATCGTCGCCATCGTCTCCTGGGCCCTCAGCCTCGTCCTCGACAACGACTGATCCCTAGCGGGCCACGTGCAGCCGCGCCGACGTCAGCGTCACGGACTCGGAGCCGTGGTTGATGAGGTCGGCGCGGTAGCCGTGGTCCTTGCCGAGCCAGACGAGGCCGGAGACGGTGTGTTCGACCTTGGTGCCGTGGCCGATCTTGTCCTCGCCGAAGTGGTCCTTGCGGCGGGTGCTGCCGGTGGGCTCGTATTCGCCGATGACTAGTTTGAGGCGTTCGCCTTTTTTGTGGCCGGTGACTATGGCGGAGAGCGTCACCAGGTGCCAGTCGGGGGTCTTCGGCCGCCAGGACGGGGAGTTGGCGGCGTGCTGGCCGGACGGGTCGGCGTTCTCGACGGCCCACGGCACCGAGACGCGGGTGCCGGGCGGGATGGTGAGGGTGCCGCGGGTCGCGAGGTCCAGGACGAGGCTGAGCGGCTTTGAGACGGGCTTGGGGGGCGCGGGCGGCGGCTTGGGGGCCGAGGTCTTGGGGCGGGGCGCTCCGGCCTTCACCCAGGCGTACAGCCGCTCGCCGGGGCAGCTCGTGGCGTAGCCGTCGCGGTGGCCCTTGATCTCGGTGCCCGCGCGGCCGTTCGCGCGGACGTGCTCGATGGCGTCGCGGATGCCGTGCAGCATCTCGTCGTTCGGCACGACGAGCCCGCTGTCGCCGACCATGCCGAGCACCGCGTAGTGCCCGCTGTTCAGGCCGGGGCCGTTGGCGGCGGGCAGCTTGTGCAGGCCGCGCCCCTCGAAGACGAACCGGTGCGGACAGCACAGGAACGAGTAGCCGATGTCCGCCCAGCCGTTGCCGTCCATGTGGCCGTTCTGGATCTGCCGGACCAGCGCGTAGCACCTGTCGTGGTCGTCGGCGGTGCGCGGGTCCACCCGGCTGCCCGTGTAGTGCACCTTCACGCCCCGCGCCGACGCGAGGTGGGACGACGCCGAGCGCGGGCTCCGCGCCTTCCACTGCTTGCGGGTGATGAGCTTCACGGGACACTCCGGGGGGAGGAGGGGACGGCTCGAAGCCGACCCTAACCCCGAAGCATCCGGCTATGGGGGTTAAACCGCTGTGTCGTTGGCTTTGTCGTCCGAGAGCAGCAGGCCCAGCTTGTCGCCGAGTTCGCCGTGCACCCGCCGCTCCATGCCGCGCGCGACGAACGGGTTCACCACCATCTGCACCAGCGGCCGCATCCTGCGGATGACCTCGGCGACCCGGACGGCGTCCTTGCCCATGAGGTCGGCGTCCTTGAGCACGTGCTCGTCCACGAGGTCGACGAACCGGTTGGCGATGACCTCGCAGTCGCGCCGGATCTCGTCGGCGATGTCCAGCACCGCCTCCAGCGGGATGCCGCTCGCGACGAGTTCGGCGCCGACGTGCAGGAGGCGCGGGCTCGGGACGCGGAAGCGGTCGCCGTCCGGCTCCACAAAGCCGAGTTCGATGGCCCGCCTGACCCTGTCCTCGATCACGTCGGGGTCGCTTTCGCGGCCGAAGGCTTCGAGCAGCTCGTCGAAGGTCGCCCAGCCGGGGATCTCGTCCGTCCACGGGTCGGTGAGCACCTGCTCCAGGCCGAGCACTTCGCCTACGTCGCGCCCGGCCTCCCAGGCTCCTATGAGGTCGCTGATGTTGTTCAGCGTGTAGCCGCGCTCCAGCATCTGCCCGATGAGGCGTAGCCGGGCGAGGTGAGCATCGTCATAGAGGCCGACGCGGCCCTTGAGCCGAGGGGACGGGAGCAGGCCGCGGTCCTGGTAGGAGCGGATGTTGCGGACCGTGGTGCCGGCCCGCTGGGCCAGCTCGTCTATCCGGTACTCGGCCACGAGTTCCCCCTCCCGGCTTGACCCTCGTCGGCGATCGTACGAATCTTACGCCTGAGGCAATGAGACATTGTTCGATGTAATGGTTGGAGTCGCCATGACGGACGCGCGTGAGGTCGAGGAACTCCTGCTGGGCGAGCCGCTCACGCACACGATGGCCGACATGGAGGAGCTCTCCGGGCTCTCCGCCGAGCTCAGCCTACGGATCTGGTCGGCGCTCGGCTTCTCCACCCCCGCCCCGGACGAGATCGCCTTCACCCAGGACGACGTCCAGGCGCTCGCCGATATCAAGGACCTCCTCGGCCACCCTTACGTGGACGAGGAGATGGTCCTCCAGCTTGCGCGCGGCGTAGGCCAGACCATGAGCCGGATGGCCAACCGGCTCAGCGAGCTCTGGCTGGAGCGGCTCGCCGAGCTGTTCGTCAAGCCCGGCGCCGTCGTCGAGGAGGACGACGTCGTGGCTGCCCTCACCGCGAGCGCGGAGCTCAGGCCGAAGTTCGAAAGGCTGCTGCTGCGAGGCTGGCGACGTCAGCTCGCCGCCGCAGGGGTCCGGGCGTATGGCGCGGTGTCGGAGGCGACGGCCGACCCTGGCGCGGGCACCGCGCTGCTCGCCGTCGGGTTCGCCGACATCGTCTCCTTCACCCGGCTGAGCAGGCGGCTCGGCCCCGCCGGGCTCGCCGACCTCGTCGACAGGTTCGAGACGGCCACCGCGACGATCACCGCCGAGGAGGGCGGCCGGGTGATCAAGACGCTCGGCGACGAGGTCCTGTTCACCGCGCCGACCCCGGCCGCCGCCGCCGAGATCGGCCTGCGCATCTCCGACTGGTCGGCGGACGACGACTTCCCCGACGTGCGCGTCGGCCTCGCGTACGGCGAGGTCATCCTCCGGCTCGGCGACGTGTTCGGCACGCCCGTCAACCTGGCGGCCCGGCTGACGTCGGCGGCCAGGCCGGGCACCGTCCTGGCCGCGCCGGAACTCGCGGACGAGCTCGAAGGGTACGCGCGCAGGCGGCTCTCCGCCCGACAGCTCCAGGGCATCGGAAGGGTGCGGCCCTACCTACTGCGCCGTCAGAGCAACGAAAGGCCCCAGCTCACCTCGACCTGATACTCGCTGCCGTCCGCCTCGTTGACGATCGAGACGACCGTCTTGCCCGGAAGCCGGATGAGTGAAGGCGGAAGCCGCACTTCGAGCTCGTAAGGCTGGTCGGGTGTTACGACGCCGCTGTCCTCGCCCAGGCGGATCGCTCCATTGTCGGCTTCGGCCGTCCAGGTGACCGGCCCGTTCTCGGCCTGCAACGGGATCCGCGAGGTACGTCCCGCGCCTATCGCCACCTCGGTGTCGAGCACGCTCAGCCGGGCCAGCGCGGGCGGCGGCTGCGGCGCCTCCGGGACGACCTGGGCGGGCGGAGGCGGCGGCGCGTTCGGCGTGTCCGGCGACGTCGGCGGCGCGGGGCTCGCGGTGGGCTCCGTCGCCGCGTTCGGCGTGTCCGTCGGCAGCGGGACGTCGGGCTCGCCGCCGTTCACCGCGTGGCCGGTGTCGGCGGGCGACGGCTCCGGTGTTGTCGTCGGCTCGGCGGAGCTGCCGCCGACGTCCGGCAGCGCCACCGGCCGCTCCGGCGGCGCCGGGTGAGCGGGCGACCTGATCGGCTGCTCGATCGGCGGCCACCCCAGCGGCGGCCTGCCGAGCTGCGGGCCGAGCAGCAGGCTCGCGGCGATCGCGGACGCCAGCGTCGCCGCCATGCCGCTGCCCGCGATGAGCCAGCGGCGGCCGAGCCCGGACGGGGTGTCGGGCTGGCGCGGGAAGCCCTCGACCGTCAGGTGGCCGCCCTTGCCGACGATGTCCGCCCGGTACCCGGCCAGCTCGGGGTCCGTCGCGGTGTGCAGCACCCGGCGGCGCAGGCTGTCCGGCGGGCGCGGCGGCTCGGGCAGGGACAGCAGCACCGCGAGGCCCGCCTCGGCCCGTCTCCGGCATGCCGGACATCGTGCGCTGTGCCCGTCGTCGCGCGGGGCGCGGTTCTGCGCCCGCACCAGCACCGGGAGGTGCCCCGCGCACCTCTCCTGGACGACCTTCAGCTGGGCGATCACCGCGGCCTCCGCCCGGCGGCGCGCGCGGGCGGCCCGTGCCGTCGCGCGGTGGACGGGCTCGCCCAGCACCGCCGCCAGCTCCGCGCCCGCGAAGCCGTGTCTGCCGGTCAGCAGCACGAGTTCCTGGTCGCTGAAGGAGATCCGGTCCAGCGCGCCCTGGAGCACCTCCAGGGCCTCGCCTGGCGCGCCCTCACGCGTGTCCTGCGGGGCCCAGGCGAGCTCGCGCACCCTGGTCCGCAGCAGCGCCCTGCGCCGCACGCCCGCGTACAGCCAGGCCCGCAACCTCGCGGGGTTGCGCATCCTGGCGGCCCGGCGCAGCGCGTCGACGAACGCGTCGTGCACGATGTCCTCGGCCGCGCGCATGTCGCCCGCGAGCGCGAACGCGTAGTCGTACACCTGCCCCTCGTAGGCCGCGAGCGCCTTCTCCAGCGCCCGCACATCCTCCTCGTGGAGCCCGCGGACCACCCCCCGGTCACCCTCGGACCCCAGCCCCGCCCATCTGCCCATGCGCTGTCACCTCACCCGGCAACCTCCTGAATACACCCGCCCCCAACCCCCCCGCCCCCAGATCCCCCAAATCGTTTCCCACCCCCACCCATACCCCCTGAACCTGGTCAAGGCGGTGTGGTGAGGACGGGGACGGCGGCGGCCACCAGCACGGTGAGGAGCCAGAGGGCGGGGGCGGCGGAGAGGGTCTGGTCTCTGCGGGACTCGACGCGGCGGGTCTCGGCTTCGCCGCGGGTGAGCCACCACGGGTTTGTTCGGTTCTCCAGCCACTGGTGTATCGCGCCCAGGAAGGCGCCGTAGAGGAGGTGGCCTACCAGGGACGGGAGGGCGGCGGCCATCGCCGTCGGGTTCCAGCGGAGGGGCTCGCCGAGGAGGGCGGGGAGGAGGGTGAGGGCGCCCAGGAACCACCAGAGGAGGCCGTAGGAGACGCCCCAGCCTATGCCGGACGCGAGGTCGAAGGAGCGGCGGCGGAACAGCAGCGCGTAGGAGACGCCGATGAGCTGGGCGATCACAAGGTGGACGACGACAGCGAGCACGATGCCTCGGCCGCCCACCAGACCGGCCACCCTGGACAGGGTGCCTGACTCCGCCCAGACGACGGCGAACACCGTCCCGCCCGCGAGGCCCGCGAGGACGCCGTAGAACGTCGCGTGCAGGCCGCGCGCCCCGGCGCCGTCGTCGTGCAGCGCCCTGACGTCGTCGACGAGGAAGAGGCGGGAGAGCGAGCCGAGCCAGGAGAACACCAGGGCGGTGCCCGCGCCCAGCAGCAGATAAGGGGGCAGCTCCGTGACGGCGGTGGCGGTGGCCGTCGCGGACCAGTCGAGGCCGTCGCCGCGCAGCAGCGGCAAGGCGGTGAGGGCGCTGGCGATCCACCAGGTGAAGCCGTAGGCGGTGCCTCTGATGACGGCAGGGCCTGTGCCCTCACGACGGCCGGAGAACAGGAGCGGGTAGGCGAGCCCGGCCAGGGCGCCGACGAGGAGGAGGTTCGTGGCGGGGAGCAGCACCAGGGCCGCCGTAAGGCCAGCGACGAGGCCGCGCGCCAGGGGGCCCGGCTTGAGGTGAGAGCGTAGGTCCGGCCGCGCCAACAGGCCGAAGGCCAGGGCCGTCACAGCGCCGTAGGCCAGGTGCCCGTAGAGGCTCGGCAGGAGACGTCGCGCGTTGGCGAGGTCCCAGGTGACGGGTTCGCCTGTGAGCAGCGGTAGCAGGGTCTGCGGCCCCAGGTACCACCAGAACGCGCCGTAGGCGACGCCCCAGAAGTACAGCTCACCCCCGCGCACCTTGCCCGCGACGGCTCCGAAGCCCGCGCCCACGAGGGCCGCGATCACGAGGTGCACGGCGAAACCGACAGGTGCCGCGTCCGTGCGTACCAGGGAGGCGACGGTAGGCAGCGCGCCGTAGGAGGCCATGCAAGCGCCGAACACCAGGCCGCCGACTAGCCCTGCGACGGCTCCGCGCACCGCGTCACGCATCGCGGCCCGCCGTCAGGTCGCGCGGGAACACAAGGTCGAGCACCCAGTCGGACAGCACCCGTACCCGTTTCTCCGCGCCGGGCAGTTTGGCCAGGTAGATGCCGCGCCACAGGAACCACGCGGCCAGGCCGGACAGCCGCACCCCGCGGATCTCCGCGGCCGCCGTGCGGTGGCCGAGCAGGCACAGCACGCCGATCGCGCGGAACACGAACGGCTCGGGCTCGCGGCCGGCGAGCACGGCGGCGATGTTGTCGGCGGCCTTTCCGCCCTGCCGGATCGCGTGCTGTGCCGTCGGCGGGTAGGGGGTGCCGTCGGGGTCCGGGATCTGGGCGCAGTCGCCGACGGCCCAGACGTCGGCGGCGCCGGTGACCCGGAGCGCCGCGTCGGTTTTAAGGCGTTCGCCGGAAAGGAGGGGGCCCGGTTTGTTGCCCGCCGTCCAGACGAGGGTGTGCGCCGGGATCGACGTGCGGTCGGCCAGCCAGACGGCGCTCTCGGCCACCTCGGCGACCCGGACGCCGAACCGGAACACGATGCCGCGCGCCTCCAGCCGCGCCCGCGCGTACGCGCCCAGTGATTCCGGCATCTCGGGCAGGATGCGGTGGCCGGAGTGGACGAGGGTGAACGTCGGCTCGTCCTCGGTGATGCCCGGGTAGTACCGGAGCACGCCGTGTACCAGGTCGAACAGCTCGGCGACCGTCTCGGCCCCGGCGAACCCGCCCCCGGCGACGACGAACGACAGCAGCCTGCGCCGCACACGCGGGTCGCGCTCCTGCTCGGCCAGATCGAGGAGCCCGAGGACGTGCGCGCGCAGCCGTGCCGCGTCCGCGAGGGTCTTGAGGGTGAACGCCCGTTCCGCCACGCCGGGCAGCCCGAAGAACGCGGGCGCGACCCCCGTCGCGATGACGAGATGGTCGTAGCCGATCTCGTCGTCGCGCGGGCCGCCCGTCCGCAGCACGACCTTCTTGCTGCCCGCGTCGATCCTGACCACCTCGCCGCGCCGGAACCGCGTGTGCGGCGCGCACGCCCTGACCGGCGCCCCGATGTGCTGCGCCTCCAGCGCGCCACCCGCCACCTCCGCCAGCATCGGCGTGAACAGCAAAAAGCCCGAGTCACTCACCAACGTCACGTCCACCCGCGCCCCCCGCGCGACCAGCCGCTCGAACCGCCGCGCCACCGCCACCCCACCAAACCCCCCACCCACGACCACCACCCGCGCCGCCGCCTCCGCCGACGCCCCCTCGACCCTCCTTTCCGGCAACACCCGCACCACCAGCCCCACAAGCACCCCCGCAAACGCCCCCGCCAACACCCCTCCCACCACCCACGGATAAACCCCCACAACCCCCCCTCCCCCCGAGAACTGCACCACCACCATCGCCCCAACAAACCACCCCAAAAGCCCCAGCAACGCCCCCAACGCCACCGCATCCCCAGGCCGATGCCGCCCCAAAAACCCCGTAACCCCACCCACCACCACAACACCACCCAAAAAACCCACACCACCCACCCAACCTGCCTCCCCAAGCACCACAACCCCACCCCAAACCACTCCACTAACAACCCCGGCGACAACTCCAGCAAGTACCCAACGCACCCTTCCATCCTCACCACACCAGTTCCCCCCAAGTCCCTCCCCTCCCCGCCACACCTCCCTAACCCCCACCGGCTCGCCGGGGACGGCGGTCCCTCGTGCGTTGTGGAGACGCCTGAAAGTTATGGGATCCGATGTATTCGGCGGGCTCGGGTGGCACTCTCGTCAAGAGTTTCGGGGGCTTGATGCGCTGTCCACCACGGGAGCCCCCTCATGGAATTCGCGTTCTTTCTCCTCAAGCACGCCCGCGCGGCGGCGGTCGCCGTGTTCGTCAGCGCGCTCTTCGCGCTGGGCTCCACCGGTGGGGACGCCGTCTGCTTCAACGGCCAGGAGGGCGATGCCCCCGGCGAATGCGGTGGCGTCCTCCTGTCCAACGCGTTCGTCTTCGCCGTCGCGCCCGCGCTGCTCGTCCTCTCCGTCGTGCTGTTCTGGGCCACTCCCGCGCTGCGCCGCGCGACCCTGCGCGACGGCTACGTCCGCGCCTACTACCGCGCCCTGCGGCCGAGACTCGACAAGATCGACGCCTACGCGCGGACGGACGACGCGGTGATCGTGGAGATCTGGGCCGCGCACGAGGCGGCGGCCCGTGCTGCGGTGCTGGCGTGCGTGCGCTACCAGCCGGATCCGACGTACTACGGGCTCATGGCCGAAGCGATGGTCGACGTCGTCGCTGAGACCACCGGCTGCGACGCCTCGGCTCTTCGCGAGGCCGGCCTCGCCGTGAGCCCCTTCTACCGGCGCTTCCGGACGCGGCCCGGCCTTCGGTGAGATCACCAGGCACGGCCCAGCCACGGTTCGCGGGTTCTGGGTCGCCTTGGTTCCATGGGGCGGGAAACGAGGCGTGGGACGCAGAGTGGAATTCTCTGCGGGCCTAGGGTCGGGTTTTGGATCTTTTCCCCCAGTCCTAGGAGTGTTGTCTTGTCACGTAGGTCCCTTGTTGTCCTTGTCGCGGCTTCTGTTGGGGCGGGCTTGTTCGTTGCGCCCGCGCAGGCGGGGCCGTCCGAGCGGCGGGCGACGTTTGTCGCCGTCACGCCGAAGAACGCCGTTGTCACGACGGGGAAGTCGACGGTGTTGAATCTGCGGGTCTCGATCGACGCGGCGGAGCCGTTCTATGAGGGCAAGATCCTTGCCGAGCTGACGGCGCTCAACGGCAACGGCTACGAGTTCCTCTATCTGACCGACCCGGACGGCGACGGCGTCTACACGGGGCGGGTCCAGTTGACGCCGCTGTTCGCCGTCCCCGGCAACTGGACGGTGAAAACGGAGGCGATCGGCGACGAGACGGGCAGCGCGATCCAGGGCCCGACCGGCCGGTTCACCATCCGCAGCAAGACGAAGATCACCGCGAAGGCGACGCCGAAGAAGCCGCGCAAGGGCGCCGCCGTCACGCTGTCCGGCCGCCTGCGCACCCTGAAGTACGGCTCCTACGACGGCTTCGGAGGCCGCACCCTCCAGATCCGCTTCCGCAAGAAGGGCTCCACGAAGTGGACGACCCTCACCACCGTGAAGACCAAGCGCAACGGCACCTACACCAAGACGATCCGCCCCAAGTCCCCCGGATCGCTCCAGCTCCACTGGAAGGGCTCCACGACCACCACCCCGGTCACGACCAGCCCCATCCCCGTCAAATAGCCAGATCTCCGGCGGATCGTGCGCCCCGGTGCCGTCACGGCGTCGGGGCGTCGCTCACGGGGGCCTCGCGTCCGAGCGCCCGGTGCTCGTCCAGTTCGAGTTCGATGAACGCCGTGATCATCGCACGCCACACCGCCTCGGCGACGCCGGGCGAGAGCCCCGCCTCGACGGCCCGCTCCCGCACCCCCGCCACCACCCGCTCAACCCGCTCCGGCGCCCGCACCGCCTCCTCGTCCTTCTTGACGGCCGCCGCTCGCCTCACCAACCCCTCCCGAACCGCCAACAACCCCACGATCTCCCGATCCACCGCATCGATCCGCCCCCGGATCTCCCGAAGCTCCCCATCCATCCCCCCACCCTAAAACCCCACCCGGCTCAGCCGTTGCCACCCCAACGGCTGCCAGCACGGACGGAGAGCGGGAGGCGAAGGTGAGCTGGCCGCTGTCGCGCACGCAGGTAGATGCCGGTACCACTTCTGTCCGAACCGCGCTCCGCCGCCGCCTTTCCGCCACCACTTGATCGGCCCTGCCATAAAGGCCGCGAAAGGGCGCCTTGAAACCAGGCCCGCTCGCACCGAGAACGGCAGGTGATGTACGTCACAAACGCACCGTTCCTTTCTCGGGCACGCCTCCCGGGGTCGAGGGAGTTGTGGGGCGAGTTCTCGCCGGTCGCGGGCGTGGCGCCGATTCGGCGGATGGCGGTGCGATGCGACGCCCCGTATCGCGGGCTGGGCAACCTGAATCTCGGCATGTGGACGCGCCCTGTTGCTGAAAATCTCGTACTGCGATCTTTCTCCTGTCATGCAGTTCCGGCTGACGTCCGGTTCAGGCTCGGCCAAGGAGTCCACATGCGGGGTTGGGGTGTTGGGGTGCTTGTCGGGGGTTTGCTTGTCGCCTGTGGGGCGTGTTCGACGGCTGACGAGTCGCCGCGGCCGGAGGGGACCGGCGGGTGGTCGCTGCCTGCCGAGCCCGATCCGGGTGTGCGCGACGCGATGCGCGGACTCTGGGACGGCATGAGCGTCAGGCACGCGGCACAGGAGGAACTCATTCGGCGGTGCATGACGAAGGCCGGATTCACCTACGTCAAGAGCCCTTCGCCGACCGGTGACGTGGCGCCGACGATGGGTGTGGAGCCTTACGGGCAGTCGGTGGCCGACGCGAAGCGCCACGGGTATCCGAAGGACCCGGTGAACGACAGGCCGGCGACGGAGACGGATCCGGGGAACGGCGGCCTTTCGGCGTCCGACAAGGCCAAATGGCACGCCGCCTATTTTGGGGACGGCTCCTCGTCCGTG
The DNA here is from genome assembly GCF_020991275.1 of Actinocorallia sp. API 0066. Taxonomy (GTDB): domain Bacteria; phylum Actinomycetota; class Actinomycetes; order Streptosporangiales; family Streptosporangiaceae; genus Actinocorallia. The sequence goes on from NZ_JAJLQY010000011.1 coordinate 200,721, forward strand.
GAGATCGAACTGCCCAACGGGGAGAGTGTCGGCACCAACGCCAACGGCTGCCTCGCCGAGGCGAGGGCCACCCTGTACGGATCGGTCGAGTTGGAGATCAGGGTGGTGAACTTCGCCGGAATGTTGCCGATCGTGGCGCAGCGGCAGATCCGGGTGGATCCGGCGCTGAAGACCCTGAACGACGCATGGGCCGCGTGTGTGAAAGCGAAGGGGCTCGGTGAATTCGCCGACCCCGAGGCCGCCCGCGTGAAGGCCAAGGAGTTCGCGAGCCAGGGCACGCCCGCCGAGGCCCGGAAGAAGGAGATCACCCTGGCCGTCGCGGACGCCGAATGCGAGGCCGAGACGGACTACGCCCCGAAGCGCCGAACTCTGGAAGACCGCTATTACACCGTCGCACTACAGAAGTACCAAGGCCCGGTCACCGAGATCATCTCCGCGAACAAGCACGCCCTCACAAAGGCGAAGCAGATCCTTTCCGGCGCGGGAGCATGACCCGCGGACGGAACCCGTTCGCCGCGTCAGTCGGCGGCCGAGGCGGAGGCGCCGCCGTCGACGACGACGGTGCCCGTGCGCGTCGAGTCGCTGGCCGGACGGACCGGGTCGACGGTAAGACGATCCTCTACCTTGCGGGCCGTCTCTTCCTGCTGATGGCGGTTGTCTCGGGATCTGTTTGGCGAAAGGGTGGACTGCTGCCATCTCTCCCTGGCTGATCGTGGTGGGTCCGGGGCTGGGGCTGTTCGTCGGCACGGTGGCTGGGATCTATCCGGCGTTCAAGGCCGCGGCGCTGGAGCCGGTCGCCGCGTTGGCGGGGTGATCTGGGAGTGAGTGATCTTGACTGGGGTGGCGGCTATTAATAGAATTTGTCTGTCTGAATAGTAGGGATTGCACTGGGAGGTGTTTCGTGGCGGGGATTCGGGTAGGTGAAGTGGTCAAGGGGCTTCGGAAAGGTGGGGTGGCCGGGGTTGTTGTGGGTTGGGCGGACAACAACGGGGTTGTTCGGTCGCGGGTGGTTCCGGTGGGGAGGCTCGCCGAGGTGGCGGAGAAGGGGGTGGGGGTGACGTCCCTGTTCGCCGTCTTCGACTCGCATGACGGGATCACGTTCGCGCACGAGGGGCTGGCGACGCCGTCGGGGGACGTCAGGCTGGTGCCGGTGGTGGAACGGCTCGTGCGGCTGCGGGGGCAGGACGGGCTGGCGTGGGCGCCGGGCAGGCAGGTGGCGGCGGACGGGTCGGCCTGGGCGTACGACCAGCGGTCGGTCCTGGAACGCCAGGTCGCGGAGGCCGCCGAGCGTGGCCTCACCTTCAAGGCGGGCTGGGAGCTGGAGTTCGTCCTCTCCAGTGACGACGGGCCCGCCCCCGGTGGACCCGCCTACAGTTCAACCGCGCTGCTCTCAGTAGACGAGTTCACGGTGACGCTGCTGCGCGACCTGGAAGCGAACGGGCTCGGTATCGGCCAGTTCCACGCCGAGTACGGGCAGGCGCAGTTCGAGCTCAGCCTCCTGCCGTCGGATCCGGTCTCGGCGGCCGACGACCAGCTGCTCGCGCGGCAGACGATCCACGCCGCCGCCCGCGCGCACGGCCTGCGCGCCGGGTTCGCGCCGCTGCACACGGCCGAGGGCGTCGGCAACGGCTGGCACCTGCACGTCTCGGCGCTGCGCGACGGCGTCAACATCCTGCCGGGCGACGGGCCGCACGGCCTGTCCGAGGAGGGCGGAGCCTTCCTCGCCGGACTCCTGCGCGACCTGCCTGCGATCACCTCGGTGACGGCGCCCAGCGTGCCGTCAAGCGCGCGGCTGCGTCCCGGCTACTTCTCCAGCGCCTACGCCTTCTGGGGGGTGGAGAACCGTGAGGCGCCCCTACGCTTCGTCCCGGCGACCCCGCTTCTGGGCGACGGCCACGCGAACATCGAGCTGAAGCCGTCGGACGCGTCGGCGAACCCGTATCTTGCGCTCGCCGTCGTCATCGCGTCGGGGCTCGCGGGGCTGAAGGACGGCCTTGTGCCGCCCGCGCCGATCGCCGAGGACCCCGGCACCTGGTCGGAGGAGCGCCGCGCCGAGCACGGTGTGACGCGGCTGCCCGAGACGCCGCGCGCGCAGCTCGACGCGCTCGCCGCCGCCGAGCAGGTGGGCGCCGTGCTGGGCCCCGAGCTGCTCGGCGCGTTCCGGGCGGTGCGTGAGGCCGACCTGGCGTGGGCGGCCGAGCGGCCGTTCGACGCGGTCGTCGAAGCCCACCGATGGAAGTACTGAACGGGGTCGAGGTTCGGGCCTTCCCTGGCACGTCGGACGTGCTGCGCGCCCACGCGGCCGCGCTGCCCCAGCCGGACCAGCTCTGCGGCCCGTTCTGGGCCGCGCTCGTGACCGGCCGTCCGGACCTCGGGCGGCTCGCCTGCGCGGCCGGAACGGCGGTCTGGGAGGGCGAGGCGGCGTGGTCGCGGCCGGCGGGGGAGCCCGCGCACGCCGTCAACTGGGAGGGGCTGCCACGGGCCGCGTCCCCGGAGGCCGCCGGGACGTCGCCGGACGGCGTCGGCCGCGCGCTGCGGTCGGGCGCGCGGGACGGCCTGGAGGCGGTCCCGGTGACGGGCGAGTGGACGACCGGCCGTCTCGTCGCGCTCCTACGGCTGCTCGTGGACGGCGCGGCCCCCGGCGTGGTCATCGCGAACCCGCACACCGCCCCCCTGGTGCGTCATGCCGACGAAGCAGGGCTGCGCGCCTACCTGGACACCGGAGCCGACCCATGGCCCACCGAACAGGAATGGCGCGTAGGCCACTTCGTAGGCGTGTGGGGAGCCGTCTTCGGGCGACGCGGCGCCCTGGTCGCCCTCGCCGACGGCTACCCCTCCTTGGGCTCGGACGGGCTCCACCTCCAGCCCGCAAGCAGGATGGCCCGGGCTCTCGCCAGGTCCGCGCCCGGAAGCGGTGGCCTCATCCTGCGCACACCAAAAGCCCGCGTCCCCTGGTTGGAGGATCGGCTTACGGAGATCGGCCTGGAGCCTCGCTGGTGGGAGAACCCCTGAACCCCTCCTCAGGGACGCGGGCTGTGGCCGGGTCGGGGATCGGGGGGATGGGTGGGAGTTGAGGGGAGAGTGGGGGTGCTGTTAGCTTCGTGCGGTGGACGAGAGGCGTGCACGGGCGGAGGCGATCGCGGGTTTCGCGGGGAAGCTGCGGGAGCTGCGCGCATCGGTGGGCAACCCCCCGTTTCGGGAGATGTCCGGCCGGTCCGGGGCGATCTCGCACACGACATTGCACGAGGCCACAAAAGGCAACCGGCTTCCCAGCTGGGAGACGACCGTCGAGTTCGTCCGCGCCTGCGGCGCCGACCCCGCCGACTACCGCCCCCTCTGGGAAACCGCCAACCGCGTCGTCCGATCCACCAACGCCAGGGAAGCCTCCTCCCGCCCCAGCGCGGACACCACGCCTCCCACAGACGCCACGCTCCACCCTGGCACCGCACCCGCTACCGCTGCCCCGCTCCACCCGAACGCCGTGCCCGGTCCCGCTACCCCACTTAACCCGAATGTCGCGCCTGGTGCGGATGCTCCGCTTCACCCGAATACCGTGCCTGGCCTAGACGCCCCGCTTCAACCCGGTGCCGAGCCTGGTGTGGGTGCCGCGCTTCACCCGAACGCCGTGCCTGGCGCAGATGTCCCGCTTCACTCGAACGCCGTGCCCGGCGCGGCCGCCCGGCTTCAACCAGGTGCCGAGCCCGGCGCGGGTGCCGCGCTCCACCCTGGCGCCGCACCCGGTGGCGCGCTTCACCCGAATGCCGTGCCTCGCGCTGATACCGCTCCTGGTGCGGATGCCGAGGCCCGCGTGGGTGGCGTGCGTCAACCGGGTGACGAGTCTGGTGCGGGTGCGGTGTCCCTTCCGGATGTCGCTCCTCCCACGGACGCCCCGCTTGGTTCGGACGCCGACGCCCGCGCGGGTGCCGCGTCCTACTCGGTCGGCGCGTCCGATGCGGGTGGTGTGCTTCAACCGGGTGTCGAGCCCGGTGCGGGGGTTCGGCCGGACGCCGACGCTCGTGCGGACGGGGCGGCGCGTTCGGGTGCGGTGGTACAGGCCGGGGCTTCGGCGCTTGGGGACGGTTCGGCGGAGGGGGCGCGGGGTGAAGGTGCGGCTTTTGGGGTGGGCTCTGCCGGTGTGGCGAGGGCGTCGGGCGGGGTGGGGGGCAGGCGGGGGTTTCGGGTGGGGCGGTTGGTGGTAGGGGTGGTGGCGACGGTGGGCGTGGTGGGGGTTGTCGCGGCGGCGGTGGATCGTGGTGGGGAGGGGGCGAAGCCGGGTGGGGATTCGGTGGGGTTGGGGTTGACGGCGGCGGACTGTCCGGTGGTGCCGACGAATCCGCCCGCGGCGCCGCCCGCGAACGAGGGTGACGCGTCGGTGTTCATCGCGGACATCACGCTGCTCGACTGCACGCATGTCGGGCGGGGCGAGACCGTCACCAAGGTCTGGCGGATCAAGAACGTCGGGACGGTGCCGTGGCAGGGCTACTCGCTGCGTCGCCTCGACGTGCCGCAGCGCGCCGACCAGTGCCGGACCGTCAACGAGGTGCCGATCGACGACACCCTCCCCGGCGAGACCGTCGACATCGGCACCGAGATCACCACACCCCGCACACCCGGCCTCTGCTACGTCCGCTTCAAGATGGCCGACGCCTCCGGTCAGCTCGTCTTCCCCGGAAGCCGCCCCCTCAACTTCCAGATCATCGTCGACTGATCCCGGCGCGCGGCGCGCGGCGCCCGGTGCCCCCGCACCCCGGCGCCGCCGAACTCCGCGACCGCGGAGCGTCCGAGTGTCCCGGTGTCCGGCCCCGGTTCCCCCAGAGGACGGGTGGGGAACCGGGGCCAGCCGGGCATGGTGTGCCGCCGCCCCGGTTCTCCCAGAGGGTGGGGAACCGGGGCGCGGAAGGGGTCAGGACTTCAGGGTGATCCCCCGGTAGTAGTGCCTGAGGATGCGGGTGTGGGTCCAGCCGGAGCGGGCGAGGTCGCGGGAGCCGTGCTGGGACATCCATTCGCCGTCGACCCACCAGGAGCGGCACGCCGTTGTGGTGGCGCAGTACTGGGCCTGGTAGATCTTGCCGCCCCGGGTGAGGCGGGTGCGCCAGGTCGCGTCGACGGCGGCGCTGGTCGCGGGCTTGGCGGAGCCGGGCTTGTAGACCTGGCTGTTGGTGTGGTCCCAGACGTCGAAGCACTTGCCGCCCGCCGTCCTGCGGGTCGAGTGCAGCGCCCAGTACCAGCCGTGGTTCTTGACGGCGATCGCCCCGGCCCGCAGCGATTCCTTGGGCCAGCTCGCGTACCACTCGTTCGGCAGGACGTCCTTGACGTACGTCCGGAACGGAACACGGTCGACGCGGCCGAGCGACGCCCGGTAGACGAGGATCGTGGTCGGCGGCTTGGTGTGTGTGCCGTCGGTCTTGCAGCCGGTCGGGGTCGGCGCCGGGGCGGCGCTCAGGAACCGGTGCGCCGCGTTCTGGTTCTTCAGCCCCGTTTCGAGGTTGCCTTTGGAGCCGGGACGGAAGTCCTGGTAGGCGCCCTTGTAGTTGCTGTTGAAGTAGACGCGGACGGTTTTACCGCTGCGGTTCCAGACGGACGCCGCCTCGTTCTTGATGCATTTTCCCTTGCCGTTTCCGGCGCCCTTGAAGTCGTAGCAGGACGGCTGCTTTGTGCCGTAGTCGCCGACCGAGGAGGTGAAGTCCGAGAGGGACCCCTTGTTGTTGCTGTTGAAGTAGTAGCAGAACTCGCCGGTCTGGCAGACGCCGTCGCGTCCGGCCGCCGCCACGGGCGGGGCGGCGACGAGCACGCCGCCGAACGCCAGTGCCGCGGCGCCCGCGAGCAGTTTCGCGATGCGTGGGAACACGGTTTCCTTCCGTTCGTCAGGGGGCCGCCGCTAGCGGACGTTGTAGCCGAGCGAGTTCCAGAACGCGTTCGGGTTGGGGTTGCTCAGGACGGGGTCGCCGACGCTCTTGGAGGCGTACTTCTGCCGTCCCGGCCGCATCTCGACGTGGGTGTGCGCGCTGGCGGAGGAGCCGACGCCGCGCCACGACTCAAGGGCGATGGCCTGCCCCTTCTTGACGGTCTGGCCGACCTTCAGCGACGCGTTCGGCGCGGTGTGCAGGTAGATGACGGACTTGTTCAGCGACGCGTTGTAGATCGAGATGGTGGAGAGCCCGCCGCTGCCGGTGCGGCCGCGCGCGACGTGGATGATCTGGCCGGTGATGAGGGCGCGCACGTTGACGCCGACGCCGCGCACGAAGTCGATGCCCTCGTGCCGTCCGGGGGTGCTCGTGTAGCCGTCGAAGTGGCAGCTGATCCGGCCCGTCGCGTTGTAAAGGGCGTAGGACAGGTTGACGCGTCCGGTCGAGGCGGGCGGGCTGAACCGGTGCGAGGCGTTCTGGTTCTTCAGCGTCGCGCTCAGGTTGCCTTTCGCGCCGGCCTTGAAGTCCTGGTAGGAGCCCTTGTAGCCGGTGTTGTAGTAGACGCGGACGGTTTTGCCGCTGCGGTTCCAGACGGACGCCGCCTCGTTCTTGATGCACTTGCCTTTACCCGCGCCGGAGCCCTTGAAGTCGTAGCAGGACGGCTGCTTGGTGCCGTAGTCGGCGACCGATCCGCCGAAGTCCGAGACGGATCCCTTGGTGTTGCTGTTGAAGTAGTAGCAGAACTCGCCGGTCTCGCAGACGCCGTTGCGGGTGGCGGCGGAGGCGGGCGACGCGGTGCCGAGCACGATGCCGCCGAGCGCGATCACGCCTGCCGCCGCGGTGAAGACGCGGTTGAGGGTTGCCATGGTGTTTCTCCTTCGTGTGTCCGTGGTGCCTGGGTGGAGGGGGTCAGCGGCGCTGGTGTTCCTCCCAGGTGCGGATGGTCACCTTCGGGCCGTCGTCCTTGCCGCGTCCGGCGAGCCCGTTGAGACCGAGGTAGTAGTCGCCGACCTGGTTCTGGGCCTGGCCGGACAGGTCGGTGTCGCTGATCGCGACGGCGTGGATGTGCCACGGCCAGTCGGCCTGCGCGGGGCTGCGCAGCCACGCCGCGAAGCCGACGGTGCGCAGCGCGCGGACGACGGCGGTGCGGGTCGCGGCGTTCATCCCCTTGACGGAGATGTCGATGACGCCGCCTCCGTCGTGCGTCCCGGCGGAGGTGGGGTCGCCGCCGGGGTTGTACGAGCCCTGGTCGAGCTTGAGGGTGCGGCCGTGCAGCCGTTTCGCCTCGGCCAGCATGGCGCGGGTGCGGGCGCTGACGACGACGCCGCCGAGTGGCACCTTGCCGCCCGGCGAGATGGCCCGGGTGACTTTGAAGCGTCCCGCGCCGAGTTTGGCGAGTGACGCCTTGCCGGGCAGCCCGTTCGCGGCGAGGCCCTTGTAGCCGAGCGACCGTTGGAACTTCGCGTAGGCGGCGACGGTGGTGGTGCCGAAGTAGCCGTCCACCCACTTCGCGTCGAGGAGGCGCCGGTCGCGTAGGGCGCGTTCGACAAGCAGGACGCTTGCCTTGGCGCCGGGGGTCAGCTTGGTGTCGGGACGCCGTGGGTCGATCTGGGCGGCCTTGACGACGGCTTCCATATTGACGCTCGGTAGCGCCCTGACGTCAGCCGCCCGTGCCGCCTCTGTCCCCGTCCCTGACGCTCCGGTCAGGGAGGCGACGACGGCGGCCGCCACGAGGACGGCACATGAGGTCGGTTTCACCACTTCTCCCGCTTTGAGACGACTGTCGGATTGCCGCGGCGGAGCCAACCTTCCCGTTTCCCCCACCCGTCCGCAACAAGATCGTGTTGTCAGCCTGTCCACGGCCCGCGTCTTACAGGCCGCCGAAGCCGCTGACGTCCTGACAAAAGCGAAACGCCCCCCGCCGTCGGCGAGGGGCTGTCAGGGAGCGGGCGTCAGCCGCGTTTGGGGGTGAGGGCGGCGGGGCCGTAGCGGAGCATGGACGTGAGGGTGCGGTACCAGGGGCGGGCGGGGTCGGGGTCGTGGCCCGCCGCCATCCGGTGGAGCTGCTCGGCGTGCCACTGGAGGTTCACGGCGCTGTCCAGCGGACGGAGGTCGGTGAGACGGCCCAGGACGGGACGGGCGCCGACCCGGATCGGCGGTGTGTCGAGCCGGGCGACGCCGCGTTCGAGCAGGGCCCTGGCGGCGTCGGGGGTGACGCAGGCGGGGCGGCCGAGGCCGATGAGGTCGCAGTCGTCGTCGGCGAGCGCCTGGTCCATCGCGGCGCGGGAGCGGAACCCTCCGGTGACGGCGATAGGCGTGCCCTCGGCTATCGAGCGGACCGTGCGGGCGTAATCAAGGAAGTACGCCTCGCGCGCGCGGGTGGACTCCGCCATCACGCCCATCATGGCCGGGGCCTCGTAGGAGCCGCCGCTGATCTCGATGAGATCGATGCCCTCCGCCACGAGCGCCCGGACGACGTCACGAGACTCCTCCTCGGTGAACCCGCCGCGCTGGAAGTCCGCCGAATTGAGCTTGATACCTACGGAGAATCCGGGGCTCACCGAAGAACGGATCGCGCGCAGCACCTCAAGCACGAACCTGCGTCGCCGTTCCGGATCGCCGCCCCACGCGTCGTCCCGCTGGTTGGAGCGCGGCGAGAGGAACTGGGTGACGAGGTAGCCGTGCGCCCCGTGGATCTGCACACCGTCGAATCCGGCGGCCTCGACGACCCCGGCGGTCGTCCCGAACCGCGTGATGATCTCGCGGATCTCCGCGTCGGTGAGCGCGCGCGGCCTGGACGCCCCCGGAACCCGCGCGGCGATCGCGCTCGGCGCGACCGGCCGGTTCCCGCTGACGCGCCGGTTCGCCTGCCGCCCCGGATGGTTGACCTGCGCCCAGATCGGCCCGCCCTGTTCGCGGTGGCCCTTGGCCCACCGGGTCAGCGCGGCGAGGTGGCGCTCGTCCTCGACGACGACGTTGCCGGGCTCGCCCAGGTGCCGCCGGTCGACCATGACGTTGCCGGTGACGACAAGCCCGTATCCGCCGCCGCTCCATCTGCGGTAGAGCGTCTCCAGGCGGGTGCCGGGCGAGCCGTCGGGTTCCGCGAGCCCCTCGCTCAACGCGGACTTCATGAGCCGATTCGGCAGCGTTTGACCTGATCTGAGAGTGAGGGGGGTGTCCAGCCGGGTCGGGGTGGAAGTCAAGGCTGTCTCCTGTCGCCGGTGCGCGTCGCCGGGGGACGGGCCGCGGCGACGACGCGGGGGATCGTATCGCCACAAAAGCCGAACCGCTCCACAAAGGGCCGGGCGAATCCGGGCGCCTTCGCCGCCGGAAGAAGGGAGCGGGGCACCACGATCTGCGCCGCCCGCCTCTCGATCCCCCCGACGGCCTCGGCCACGACGGCGTCCAGCGGCACCATCTTCCACATGCCCTCGGTGTTGCCCGCCCACAGCAGGATCCCTGCGGGGCCCTCGAACACCTCGTCCATCATGGGCGTCGCGAAGACAACCCCCCACCCCCTGACCCCCGATCGGCCTCAGCCACCCGCCGCCCCGTTCTCGTCGGCGCCCGGTCGGCAGCGGCGACCGGTCACGCGCGGCGCTCGCCCCGCTGAGGCCGCCAGATCGGGAAGGGGTTTCCAGCCCCGGAAGGGTCATGCCTGGGAGGTAAGAGCTTTCTGGCGTTCGGGGAAGTCCGTCAGCGGGGAGAGGGGAGGTCGAGGAGGTTGCGGGTTCGGATGGAGCGGGCGAGCCGGTAGGCGGCATCGGCGTCGACGAGGCCCGCTCCGGTGGCGCCGTCGTGGCCTTCGCCGGCGGGCTCGCCCATGGCGCTCGTGCCGTGGACGACGTCCAGGGCGGACGCCTTGAGCAGCGCCTTGACCAGGTCGGGCGACAGGCCGGGCTGCGCCTGCTTGAGCAGGGCGCAGACGCCCGCGATCTGCGGGGCGGCCGCGCTGGTGCCGCTGATCACCGCCCACCCGTCGTCGGCGCCGGTCTGGTCGTTCCCGCTCAGGGAGCGGTCGATGACGTCGCCCGGCTCCACGGGCAGCGCGATGTAGATCGCGTGCGGCCTCATCCCCACCAGGCCGCAGACGTCGGGGACATGGCGTCCGGGGTAGATGAGGCTGTCGAAGCTGCTGGCGTAGTCCGACGCCTGGAGGTCGAAGCCCGTGCCGCCCGGTGCGGGCCGGGCGTGGACGCCGCCCACCGCGATGACGTCCGGCAGCATCGCGGGGAACGCGACGTGCCCGTTGCCCGCCGAGAAGCAGACGGTGATGCCGCGCTCCCGGACGGCCTCCAGCACCGCCAGCTCCAGCGGTTTGAGGTAGTTCGGCAGCTCGCTGAGGCCGGGCAGGTGGAAGCCCCAGCTGTTGGTGAGGACGGCCGGGTGCAGGTCGCTCGCCGTCTTGAACGCGAGCACCGGGTTCGCCCCCATCTTGACGCCGACGAAGTCGATGTCGCGGGCCGCCGCGAAGATGTTCGCCGCCTCGGCCGTGCCGTGCCCGTACTCGTCGTGCTCGACCCGGGTCGCGTCCGGCGCGAGCGTCGCCTGGTACTGGTAGCCGTGCGCCGCGTAGAACGGGTGCCGGTAGAACCCGGTGTCGGTCATCGCGACGAGCACGCCCCGCCCCGTCACGCCGTGCTGGTGCACGGCCGTGGCCCGCAGGATCAGCGCGACGTCGTCCGGGACCCGCAGGTGGAAGTAGGGCAGCGGTGGCGGGATCGGCGATCCGAAGAACACCGGCGGGCGCTGCGGGTAGGCCCGTTCGACCAGCGACGACAGCCGCTCCGGCACCGTGAACGGCACGTCGGGGACGTGCGAAAGGAAGGTGACCTGGTCGGATTCGTCTGCCTCGTCGCCGGGCTGCCCGTGCAGCGCCCGAGTGTGCGGCTCGACCACGGTGCCGAAGGTGCTCTCCCACAGGCCGCGGTCGCACTCTCCGCTGACGGAGTAGGTGCCGATGTGCCGGATCGTGAAGCCGATCGCCTGCAGTTCGGCGGCGGCGTCGGCGGCGCGCCCGTCCGGCGGGGCGAGCCGCTCCAGCACCGACGCCTGGGCCGCCGCGGTGCCCTCGAACACCGACGCGCCGCTCTCGGACCTGACGACCGCCTCGAAGTGGACCCTGTTCTCCTGGTTGTCCGTCACCGTGACCACGAGCGCTCCCTCCTGAGCCGTGACGGCGCTAGAAGAACTCCGGAGGCTCGACGACGTAGACGTCACGGACCAGCCCCGCCAGCTCCGCCGGTATCTCGCGCCGCCCGTTCCCGGTCGTCCCGAAGGTGCGTTCCCACAGCTCCTTCGGCCCGCTCACGCTGATCGTCCCGCCGCCGTGCAGGATCCTGAACCCGAGGTCCCGCAGCGCGGCGGCCGCTGCCCGTTCGCGCCCCTCGACGGCCAGCACCTCAGCGGAGATCAGGTACGTCATCGCCCCCCGTGCTCCCCCATCCGCGCCTGGATCACGAACAGTAGCCCTCTCTCACGTTGGGCTGAACCCCCTCGTCCGACGGCAGTGACTCCTGTGACCGGTGTTCTGCCCCGGTCCACTTCCGGCCGAACCCGCCGAACCCTTGACGGCAGAACCAGCCGCATGCGGTGCCGTCGACGAGGTGGGTCAGCCGTCGGGGAGGGCGATCCGGGTCAGTTCGATGCGGGAGCTGACGCCGAGTTTGGGGTAGGCGTTGTAGAGGTGGTAGCCGACGGTTCGGGGGCTGAGGAAGAGGCGTTCGCCGATCTGGCGGTTGGTCAGGCCCGCCGCGGCCAGGTGCACGACGCGCCGTTCCTGCGGGGACAGGGCCGTCGCGTCCACCGGGGCCGGGGCGGGCGCGGAGGTGACGGCGCCGCTGTCGCCCGCGGCGCGGAGTTCGGCACGGGCGCGTTCCGCCCAGTGGCCGGCACCGAGGGCGGCGAACGTCTCGACGGCGGTGCGCAGGGCGGGGCGGGCCGCGCTGGGACGGCCGGCGCGGCGCAGCCAGGAGCCGCGCCCGAGGAGGGTGCGGGCGTACTCCAGGGGCCGGGCCGAGGCGGACAGGCAGGCGAGCGCCTCGTCCCAGCGCGTCGCCGGGTCGGGCGAGAGGTGGGCTTCGGCGCGGGCGAGGAGACCACGCGCCCATTCCTGGCCCGTTTCGACGGCCCACGGGCTGACGGCGTCAAGCGCGGCACGGGCGTCGTCCGTGCGACCGAGCCGGGCCAGGGCCTCGACCCGGTCGAAGGCCAGATAGCGGGTCATGACGCCGGGCAGTTCGGTCTGGGTGAGGACGTCGAGCAGCGCCAGCGCGTCATCGAGGTCGCCACGGGACAGCGCGCGGACGGCGCGCGCGGTGGCGGGCGGGTCCCCGGCGGGCGGTGTGCCCCGCCAGGCGGCGACGGTGGCGCGAAGGTCGCGGGCCTCGGCGGCGAAGAAGGGCTGGTCGGTCTCCTCCGCGACGCGTTCGGCGGCGCGTGCCGTGGCGTCCGCGTCGTGGAGGTGGCCGCGGAGCAGGCGGACGCGCGTGAGGTCGCGCAGGACCTCCGGCAGCGCGCCGGTCGCGCTCGTGCGGTACTCGTCGGCCAGCTCGGACAGGAGGTGCTCGGCGAGGGGAAGGTCACCGGTCGCGATGACCCATTCCAGCGCGCAGGCGCGTTCCAGTGGCGCGAGCTGGTGCAGCACGTCGCCGGTGTAGAGGGCGTGCAGCGCGGCGATACCGGGCTGTCCCAGGGCGACGCGGGCGAGGCCCGCTGCGGCGTCGCGCAGGGCGCGCGCGTCGGCGGCGTCGACGGGCAGGGCCAGCGCGTCGGTCGTGGCCAGGGCGGCGCGCACGGTCGAGCGCCGGCCGCTGACCCAGGCGGCGCCGGTGGCGTCCAGCAGCATGAAGGCCGCTTTGACGGGGGCGTGCGCGGCGGCCTGGGCGGCTCCGCCGATCAGGAGGCGGGCCGCGGTGTCGGGGTGGCCGCGGAAGTACGGGTCGAGGGCGCTGATCTGGGCGAGCGCCGCCCGTACGGCCGGGTCGGCCACGAGGGGCGTCGCCTGCTCGGCGAGCGCGGCGGCGCGCGGCGCGTCACCTGCGTCGGCGGCGGCGCGGGCGGCCAGGGCGAGCCTGCGGCCACGGTCGGCGGGGGCGGGGCTGAGCCGGGCGGCGCGTTCGTAGGTCGCGGCGGCGGTGCCGTAGGCGGCCTGGCCACGGCCGCATCCGGCGCTCTCCTCGACCGCGCGGGCGACGGACTCGTCCGGCCCGGTGGTCGCGGCGGCCAGGTGCAGGGTCCGGCGGACGAAGCCGTCCGGGCTGTCGCCGGGCACGGACCGGGCGAGCGCGGCGTGCGCGGCCAGCCGTTCGGCGAGCGACGCCGACCGCACGGCCGCCGAACGGATGAGCGGGTGCGGGAAGGAGACCCGGTTGTCGGCGGTGCGCAGCAGGCCCTTGCGCTCGGCCGGTTCCAGGTCGGTCAGGCCCGCGTCGAGATGGGCGGCGGCCCGGACGAGGGTGTGCGGGTCGCCGCTGCCGTCGAGGGCGGCCAGCAGAAGCAGGGCGCGCGCCTTGGGCGGCAGGTGGGCGATGCGTTCGGTGAAGCCCTGCCGTACCCGGTCGGTGCCGATCGCGGAGCCGAACGGTTCGAGGGTGCCCTCGCGGTGGGCGGTGGGAAGCTCCTTCAGCGCCAGCGGATTGCCCGCCGCCTCCCGCAGCACGAGTTCGCGCACCTGGCGTGTCAGGTCGGGGGCGTGGTCGGCGAGGAGGGCGGCGGACGACTCCCGGTCCAGCCGGGGCAGGTTCAGCTCGGGGATGCCCGGGGCCGGGAACGCGGGCGCGTGCCCGTCACGCGCCGCGAAGAGCATGACGGTGCCTTCGCCGCGCAGCCTGCGGGCCGTGAAGAGCAGGGCGTCGGCGGACGACGCGTCGATCCAGTGCGCGTCGTCGACGAGGCAGAGCACGGGTTGTTCGGCGGCGAGCGCGTGCAGCAGGGCGTGCAGCGCGATGCCGGTCTGGAACCGGTCGCCGACCGGCCCGTCGGCCCTGCCGAGCGCGGTGTGCAGCACGGCGGCCTGCCGCCCCGGCAGCGTGTCGACGCGGTCGGCGACCGGGGCGAGCAGCATGTGCAGCCCGGCGAACGGGAGGTCCTGCTCCGTCTCGACGCCGAGGGCCGTCAGGACCAGCAGGCCGCCCTGCTCACGAGCGCGCTCGGCGACGTCGGAGAGAAGCGCGGACTTGCCGATCCCCGCCTCGCCGCGCAGCACCAGCGCCGTGCTGCGGCCGGAACGCGCCGCGTCGAGCGAGCCGGTGAGGACCCCGGCCTCCTGGTCGCGGCCGTAGATCATGCGGTCAGCCTAGGCGGCCGGGACGACGATCCTCCGCGCCGATGTCCGAAAAATCCGGCCCAGATGGGGAGATCACGGCAGGAGGACCACCTTGCCGACCGTCTTCCGCCCGCGCAGGGCGGCGTGCGCGGCGGCCGCCGCCGCGAGCGGAAACGTGGTGACGGCGGGCACGAGGCGCCCGGCCACCGCCTCGGCCAGGGCTTCCTCCTGGAGGGCGCGCATTCCGCCGGGCCGGCGCGCCATCCTCGGGCCGAGCGCGTACACCGCGCTGACGGCCCGGTCGCGCAGGTCGACGGAGGTGAAGGCGGTGATCTCCTCAGCCCAGCCGTGCACCACGTGCACGCCGCCCGGTCCGAGCAGCTCGAAGGCGGCCCGGCCCGCCTCGCCGCCGACACCGTCGAAGACCACGCTCACCTCGCCCGCCTCCTTTCCCCAGCCGGGCGACGTGTAGTCGACCGCCCTGTCCGCTCCGGCGGCGCGGACCCGAGCGGTCTTCGAAGGCCCTCCGGCCGCGCCGACCACCGTCGCCCCGGCGGCTTTGGCGAGCTGCACCAGCAGGGTGCCCACGCCTCCGGCGGCGGCGGTGACCAGGACGGTGTCGCCCGCGCGCACCTCCGTCGACCGCCAGATGCCGAGCGCGGCACGGCCGGTGCCGACCATCGTGATCGCGGCGGGGAAGTCCAGCACGTCCGGGACGGGGAAGAGCGCGTCCACCTCCCGGACGGCGAACTCGGCGTAACCGGCGTTGACGAGGCCGAGGTGCGCGACGACCCGGCGGCCCAGCCAGGACTCCTCGACGCCGTCGCCGAGCGCGTCGACGACGCCCGCCACCTCCCGTCCGGGAATGACGGGCAGGTCCGGCACCGGGAAGGGGATCTTGGCCGGGTCGCCTTCGTGGAGGTACGTGTCAAGCACGTGCACGCCCGCCGCCCGCACCGCGACGCGGACCTGACCGGGGCCCGGCTCGGGCGCGGGAACGTCGTCATAGTGGAGTCGCTCTACGGGACCGAACGTGTGGACGCGGATGGCTTTCATGCCGCAGACGGTACAAAGCCGGAACGTGTCGCCGCCTCAGTCAGATGACCGGGCCCGCCGACCGGTGACAGCCGCCCCGACGGCCACCCCGAAGCCCGCGCCCGCGACCCCCGCCAGCAGCCCGACCGCGCCAAGGAACCCGCCGACCCCCAGACCGCCGCCGACACCGCCGGAGCCAGCACGTCCGGCACCGAACTCCTGCCCGATCAGCGGCAACGTAAACGACGACAGTGAGATCTCGCTGGCGGCGGTCAACGTGGCCACCGCGAGTACGACCACCGTGCCCCACTCGGTCTTCGGCAACCCGTCGACACCAGCACCCATGCCCCGCACGCTAAGCCGGCCCCACCCCTACCACCCCAGTCACCCGACCAGGAAGACGCGGGATGGTGGCAACCGGGTGGCAACGGGGGTCTTCTAGACATCTTCCATGAGGGACGTGCGGGGGACGTGCGTTCCGGAGAGGGAGAGAGATCATGCGTGGGAGTAAGAGGAAGGTCGTCGGGGCCGTGGGGGCGGTCGTGGTGGCGGTGGGGCTTGTGGCGTCGCCGGTGGCGGCGGGGTATCCGGGGGCGGGGCGGTGTGAGCTGGCGATCACGGAGATGAGCAAGGGCACCTACAGGGTCACCAACCGGTGCGCTCCGAAGAACGCGGCGGACAGGGCGACCCAGATCATCGTGTGGGGTGAGGACTGGCCCGACCTCGACGACTACCTCACCAGCCTTCCGACCAGCGGGCTGGTCACCAGCTTCATCGTCAACGGGGCCGTCCTGAACGAGGACGGCGCGAGCCGCGACGAGGTCTACCTCGAAACCCGGTTCCAACGGCCGAACAACACCTACTACACGATCAAGTCGAACGTGATCAAGCGCCAGTTCATGCCGATCTTCTGACCCCGCCCCGCCCACCAGGACGCCCCCGCACGCGGGGGCGTCCTCAACGTGCGGGAGCGGGGATCATCCCCATCCGATCCCCGCCCCGCTGGCCGCACGCGGGCCGCCTCGGTTCGGGACCGGATGGGTCACCGGCAGATACCCACTCCCCGGGGCGGCTCGCGTGCTGGGAAGAACGATGCGCGAAGGCGGTTGCCGTTCGGTTGCCGTCGGATTGGGTGGCGGCGTCACCGACCACAACGGCACCCTCCAGATTTCACCTGACCCCAAGGATCACTCGGGGAGGGTGGACAGGTGGTGGTGGAGATGGGGGAGTGTGTGCCAGCGGCCCAGGGTGTGGGCGGCTTCGAAGGTGGACGGGCCCAGGTGGGCGCGCAGGGCGGTGGCCGTCCGGGTCAGGGCGGGACGTTCGCAGGCCGGGACGGGAACGGCCAGCGAGCCGCGGATCTGGTCGGCGGTGCCCAGGAGTTCGGCCGCGAGGATCGGGGCCCGGCCGGTGAGGGCGGCGGCGAGGGCGTCCAGGACGCTCGCCTGACGCCAGCGGACGCCGAGTTTGTGGAAGAGGCCCAGGGCGGTCGTCAGGCGGCGCAGGGCGCGGCCGGTGTCGTCCCGGCGCAGGTCCAGCAGGGCGAGGAGGTGTTCGGCCCAGGCCACGCCCTCCCGTGCGCGGAGTTCGAAGGCAAGGTGGAGGGCTTCCTGGAGATGCCCGGAGGCGGTCTCCGGGTCGTCGGAGTACAGGGCGGCGGCGCCCAGGTCGAGCCGGCACCTGGACAGCCGTTCCCGGTCGCCCGCCGCCTGGAAGTGGTGCGCCGCCTCAGCGGCGTACCGGGGCGTCGAGGCGGGGTCGCCTGCCAGCCACGACGCCGAGCCGAGCAGCCGCAGCGCGTGCCCGACGGCCCTGCTGTCGCCGCCGCGCACGGCGGCTTCCCGGGATCCGCTGCCGAACTCCAGCGCGCCCGGGTAGTCGCCGCGCTCCGCGGCGATCTTCCCGAGCAGGGCGAGCGCGCGGGCCGTCCCGGCGTTGTCGCGCTCCCGGCGGAACAGGTCGAGTGCCTGTTCGGCCTGGCGGGCCGCCTCGCCGTAGCCGCCGCCCAGGGCCCCGAGCTTCGCCGACGCCCACAGCGCCTTCGCCCGCGCGTTCGCGGGGACGTCCGGCGGGCTCGCCGCGAGCACCTCGGCCAGCCACCGGCCGCCCTCGACGGCCCCGCCGCGCATCTCGTGGTAGCGCCACAGGGACGCCGCCAGCCGCAGCGCGCCCTCCGGGTCGGCGCCGGTCAGCCAGTCGAGCGCGGACCGCACGTCGTCGTGCCGTTCGGTGATCTCCGTCATGAGCGCCCCGAGGCGCGGCCCCCGCAGATGCCGTTCGATCTCCTCGGCGCGGCTCCGGTAGCGGGACGCGTGGTCACGACGGGCCTGCTCGTACTCGTCAGGACGGGCCGCGAGCCTTTCGGCGGCGTACCTGCGGACGGCGTCGACCAGCTCGTAACGGGTGCCTCCCTCCGTCCGCACCGAGGCGAGCAGTGACCTGTCGGCGAGACGTGTCACCAGTTCCAGGGGCGGGGTCTCGACGTGCACGGCAGCCGCGTCGTCAAGGGAGAACGCGCCGCCGAAGACGCTGAGCGCGCGCAGCGCCCTGCGCTCGCGCGGGCCGAGCAGTAGGTAGCCCCACTCGGCGGTGTCGCGCAGCGCGCGGTGGTGCGGGCGCGCGCCGAACCGGCCGCCGTCCAGCACGGTGAACGGGTCGCGCAGCCGTTCGGCCAGCTCGGGCAGGCCGAGCGTGCGGGTCCGCGCGGCGGCGAGCTCCAGGGCGAGGGGCAGGCCGTGGCAGCGGGCGCAGATCGCGGCGACGGCCCGTGCGTCCGGTGCGGCGAGCGCCTCGGGGCCGCCGAGCCGCGCCCGTTCGGCGAAGAGGTCGGCCGCCGCGTGCCCGGCGAGGTCCGCGCCGGAGCGGACCAGCGCCGGGTCGGGGAAGCGCAGCGGCGCGACCGGCCTGAGCACCTCGCCCGGCACCCGCAGCGCCTCCTGGCTCGTCGCCAGCACCCGCAGGTGCGGGCAGCGGCCGAGCAGCTCCCGCACGGCCAGCGCGCACGGCCCCGCGAGGAGCTCGCAGTCGTCCAGGACGAGGAGGACGTGGTCGTAGGCGACGCGCCTGGCTATCCGGTCCAGCACGGGGTCCGGGCCGTGCGCCGGGACGCCGAGCGCCGCGCCGACGGCGTCGAGGACGCTCGCGTCGCCGAGCTTCGCCACGTCGAGGAAGACGACCTCGGCGAACTCCGGCGCCACGGCGCGGGCGGCGGCGACGGCGAGCCGCGACTTGCCCGTCCCGCCGAAGCCGGTGAGCGTCACCAGCCGGGCGGCGCGGAGCAGGTCGGCCGTCTCGGCGAGGTCGGCTTCCCGGCCGACGAGCGGGCTGAGCTGCTGGGGAAGGCTCAGCGGCCCGGTGGGGCCCTGGCCGCGCACCCGTGCCGTCTCGGGCGCGAGCCGCAGCAGGGCGCGGGCGTCGGCCGAGCCGCGCAGGACGCCCTCCTCCACATGGCGCAGGCCCTCGCCGGGGTCGATGCCCAGGTCGTCCAGGAGCCTGCGGCGGACCCGCCGGTAGGCGTCGAGGGCGTCGCCGGTGCGGCCGCCCAGGTGCAGCGCGACGATCAGCAGCTCCCACAGGCGCTCGCGCAGCGGCTCTTCGGCGACGAGGCGCTCGATCTCGGCGACGGCGGCCGCCGCCTGCGGACCCGCCACGAGCCGTGCCGCGAACATGCCCTCACCCGCCTGGAGGCGGAGGCCGCGCAGGTAGTCCACCTCGGTCAGCGCCCACTCGTGGACGGGGGCGTCCGCAAGCGGGTCGCCGCGCCACAGGGCGAGCGCGCCGGTGAGCACCCGTGCGGCCTCGGCGCAGCGGCCCTGGGCGAGGTAGCGCAGGCCGTCGGACGTCAGGGACTCGAAGCGGACGCGGTCGACGCGCACGGTGTCGGCTTCGAGGAGGTAGCCGGGGCCGCGCCGCCGGACCAGCCGCGCGCCCTCGGTCGACAGCGCCGCGCCGAGCTTCGCGATGTGGCTGTGCAGGGTGCGCACCGCCGTCTGCGGGGCGTCGCGGCCCCACAGGGCGTCGACGAGGCCGTCGTCGGTGACCAGGGTGCCCACCCTGAGCGCGAGGAGGGCGAGCACGCTGCGCCGTCGCGGAGGCAGCTCGACGGGCAGGCCCGCCCGGCGCGCCTCCAGGGGGCCGAGCAGATCGACCGTCCACAGGGCGGCCCGTGCCCTGCCCTGTTCTCCCGTGCGTGCGCGTTCGGCCGTCAGTGATCCGTTCATTCCTTTTCCGCCCCCTGGACGTCATGCGTATGAACGCACTATGCGGGCGGAAAATGGCGGTGTCCAGTTCGTTACGACGATTCCCAAGGCGAACGTCAGCGGATTTCAGTGCCGCGTCAGTGACGCGTCAGGGTAATGCCGCATGCTTATGCTCGGGCCCTCCTTTGCCTTTTGTGAATTGGGCTTTCCGCAGGAGATCCCGCCGCGGCAGCCGCGCGGCAGCCGCGCGGCAACCGGGCGACAACAGGGCCCGGTGAGCATCTGCGGTATGGCGGCCGACCGGTCGCCGGTCCGGAAGAAGGAGAAACCATGACGAACACGGCGATCGACTTCACGTCGATCAAGGCGGCGCAGCGGACCGGGTGGGAGACCGGCGACTACACGCGGGTCGGCAACACCCTCCAGATCATCGCCGAACTGCTGGTCGAAGCCGCCGACGTGCAGGCGGGCGAACGCGTCCTGGACGTGGCCTGCGGGCAGGGCAACGCCGCCATCGCCGCAGCCCTCCGGTTCGCCGAGGCGACCGGCCTCGACTACGCGGCGCCCCTGCTCGCGCGGGGCCGCGACCGGGCCACGGCCGCGAGCGTGCCCGTCACCTTCGTGGAGGGCGACGCCGAGGAGCTGCCGTTCCCCGCCGAGTCCTTCGACGCGGTGCTGAGCACGGTCGGCGTCATGTTCGCGCCCGACCACCGGAAGGCGGCCGCCGAACTCGTCAGGGTGACCGAGGTCGGCGGGCGGATCGCCGTCGCGTCCTGGACGCCCGAGGGCATGGTCGGCGCCATGTTCCGCACGGTCGGCGCGTTCGCGCCGCCGCCCGCCGGGGTCCGCCCGGCCACCCTGTGGGGCACCGAGGCGCACCTGCAGGAGCTGTTCGGCGACCGCGTCGCCTGGACGTTCACCAAGCGGCACTACGTGTTCCGCTACCGCTCGCCCGAGCACTTCTCGGAGTGGTTCCGCCGCTACTACGGCCCGATCACACGCCTTTCCGGCGCCCTCTCCGAGGACGACCTCGCGCGTTTCTCCGCCGAACTCGCCGACGTCGCCCGCCGTTACGACAAGGCGCCCGGCGACACCCTCGCCGCCCCGGCGGAATACCTCGAAGCCGTCGGTGTCCGCCTGTACTGAAAAGGGCACCTGAACAGTGAGAAAAAACTGAGATGATCAAGAAGATCCTTTCCGTCCTCGCCCTGCTCGCCATGGGCGGGTGTTCCTACCTGGCGGTCCAGGCGGCCCTGGCGAGCCCGGACCGGGCCAAGTCGGGTGACTGCGTCCGCAACACCGGGGGCCAGAACGTCGAACTCGTGGACTGCGCCGACCCGGCCGCGGACTACCGGATCGTCGGCCGGGTGCCGAACAAGACACGCGTCCAGGCACAGGTCAACGCCGCCTCGATCTGCGCGTCCTTCACCGATGCCCAGACCTTCTTCTGGAGGGGAGAGGAAGGCAAGCCGGGATATGTGCTGTGCCTGGCCCCCGCCCATTAGCGGGACGCCCCGGGACGTCAGCGGGCCGACGTTAGACTGACAGCGGTCTTTGCCCGACTGCTGTTGAGGAATCCATTGTCCGTCCAGGTGCGGCTGCTGGGGCCGGTGGACGTCGTCGTGGACGGTGTGGAGCTGCCGCTACCCGGGCTGCGCCGCAAGGCGGTCCTCGCCCGGCTCGCGCTGCGGCCGGGTGAGGTCGTCGGCGTCGACAGGCTCATCGACGCGGTGTGGGACGGCGACCCGCCCGCCACCGCGGTGAACGCGCTCCAGAGCCACGTCTCCTACCTGCGGCGGCTGCTCGGCCCGGACGCCGTCCGCGCCCAGGCCCCCGGCTACGTCCTCGCCGTCCCCGGCACCGACCTGCGCGAGGCCGAGCGGCTGATCGGCGAGGGCCGGGGCGCGCCCGGACCCCAGGAGCGGCTCGCCGCGCTGGAACGGGCCCTCGCGCTGTGGCGGGGGCAGCCGCTCGCCGACGTGCGGGAGCTCTCCTGGTTCGCGGGCGAGGCCGAACGGCTGGAACGCACCCGGCGGGCGGCCGAGCAGGCGGCGATCGAATGCCGGCTCGCGCTCGGCAGCCACGCCGCGCTCGTCCCGGAACTGACGGAACTGACCGCGCGGCACCCCTTCGACGAGGACCTCCACGGACAGCTCATGGTCGCCCTCTACCGCAGCGGAAGGCAGGCCGACGCCCTGACGGTCCTGCACGGGCTGCGCGCCAGGCTGCGCGACGAACTCGGCATCGACCCCGGCGGCCCGCTGCGCGACCTGGAGGCGGCGATCCTGCGCCAGGACCCCGGGCTCGACCTCGCGCCCGTGCCCGCCGCACGGCCCGGACGGCAGTCCGGCGGAGCCGCCCTGGTCGAGCGGGCCGAGGAGACCGGCCTGATCGACCGCGCCCTGGACGAGACGGTCAGCGGCGGCACCGGACACGTCCTGATCTTCGAGGGCCCCGCCGGGATCGGCAAGACCAGCCTGCTCGAACACGCCAGGAACCGGGCGTCCGCGCTCGGGTTCACCGTGGTCCGCGCGCGCGGCAGCGACCTGGAGACCGACTACGCCTGGGGCTGCGCAGGACAGCTGTTCCACCGGCACGCGGAGGCGGGCGCGCTGCTTTCCCCCGAAGGCGGACAGGCCACGGGCGGCGAATACCAGACGATCCTGTCCCTCTACCGGCTGGCCGGCGACCTCGCGGCGCGCGACCCGCTGCTCCTCGTGCTGGACGACCTGCACTGGGCCGACACCCTGTCCGCCCAGTTCCTCGCGTTCCTCGCCGCCCGGCTCGACGCGCTGCGCGCCGTGCTCGTCATCGGGCTCCGGCCCGGCCACGAGCGCCTCCAGAGGTTCACCGCCGCTATCGGCGGGCTGCCCCACGCCGTCACACGGGTGTTGCGGCCACTGACGTCCGAAGGGTGCGCGGCGCTGCTGTCCGGCGTCCTCGACGCGCCGCCGTCCCTGGTCGACCAGTGCCACGCGCTGACTCGCGGCAACCCGTTCCTGCTGCGCGAACTGGCGCTCCAGCTCGCCGAGGCCGAGGACGACGCCGAACGGACGCTGCTGGAGGGCTCGCCGAGCCTCCACCGGTTCGTGGACAGGCAGCTACGCCACCTACCGCGTCCCTGCCTCGACGCCGCCCGGGTGCTCGCGGTCCTGGGCGACGGAACCGGCACCGACTGGGTCGCCCGGGTCGCGCTGGTCACGCCGCGCGAGGCGCTCGACGCGCTGACGCCGCTGGTGTCGGACCAGCTCGTCGAGTGCGAGGGCGTCCCGCTGCGCTTCTCCTTCGCCCACCCCATGCTGCGCGCCGCCGTCTACGACGCGACACCCGCCGCGCTGCGCACCGAACTCCACCTGCGCGCCGCGCACACCGCGACGGACGCGCACGACCCGCTGCGCGCCGCCACCCACCTGTCGCGGGTGCCGCCGGGGCTCGACGAGCGCGACCCGGTGCCGGTGCTCGACGCGGCCGCCGAACTGAGCCTCGCGCGCGGCGCGGTCGCCAGCACCGTCACGTTCCTGCGCCGGATGCTGGAGGAGGACCTCGGGGAGCGGCGGGTCGCGACCCTCGCCCGGCTCGGCACCGCCGAGGCGCTGGTGGACACCGGGCGGGCGGTGGAGACGCTGTCGGCGGTCCTCGCCGTCGAGCCGGACCCCGAGGCCCGCGCGCGGATCTCCTACGGGCTGGCCAGCACACTGTGGCTCGCCAGCCGCCCACGCGAGGCCGCGCGCGTCTGCCAGGCGGCGCTGGAGCGCGACAGCCTCATGTCCGAGGACAGCAGGTACTTCCTCCAGTCCTGCGCCGTCATGGTCGCCTACGGGACGCGGCACGGGGCCGACCTCGTCGCGGCGGCCGACGCCTACCGGGGGCAGGACGTCGGCGGCTCCCCCGACTCGCTCGGCGGTGTCGCGCTGGAGGCCGGGCTGGCGCTGCACGACATGTTCCAGAACCGTAGGGAATCCGCCGAACGACGGGCGCTGCGGGCCGTCACAGGAGACCGCCTGATCGGGCACCCCATGGCCGAGCCGCTGATGACGTGCGCCTGGTACGCGCTGCTGCCTTGCGACTCCCCGGCGCTGCTTCCGTCCGTGGAGGCGATGCTCGACCACAGCCGTCGCGCCGGCTCGTTCCGCGGTATGACGCCCGCCCTGCTGTACCGGGCGGAGCACATGTACATCGGCGGGCACCTCGCCGAGGCCGTCGCCGACGCGCGGCAGGCGTGGGAGGTCGGCCAGTACGGCGCGACCGGGCTTTCCGAGACGTTCCTGGCGAACGTCCTGCTCAACGCGCTCGTGGCGCGCGGCGAGATCAAGGAGGCGTCGGAGGTCCTGCGGCGCGTCAAGGCGTCACACGCCCCCGGCGTCACCCGCTCCATCTACGCCCCCGGCGAGATCTCGCTGCTCCTGGCCCTAGGCGACACAGACACCGCTTTCGAACGGACCCTAGCCCTACGCGACGAGTGCGAGGCCGCCCCCATGACGAACCCGCTGGTCTCCGACTGGCGAGCCCCCCTGATCCACTGCCTCAACCGCCTCAACCGCCCCGAGGAGGCCCGAGAGGTAGCCGCCAACCTCCTGTCCCTCGCCGAAACCTGGGGCACCCCCCGAGCCCTGGGCCGAGCCCTCCGCCACGCCGCCTCCGCCGAACCGCTCCCCCGCCGCCTAAAACTCCTCGCCGAGTCCGTCCACCTCCTGGACCAAACCCGCTCCCACCTAGAACGAGCCAAATCCCACGCCGCCTACGCCCAAGCCCTAACCACCGCCAACCACCCAACCAAAGCCCAAACCCACCTAACCACCGCCACCAACCTAGCCACCCAATGCGGCGCCCTCCCCTTGCAAACCTCCACCACCACCGCCCTAACCCACCTAGGCGGAACCCCTCCCCCCTCCCCCCAGCTCAGCTGATCTTGCTGGTGACCTTGCGCGTGGTGTGGGGGTGGGGTGGACCGAATCCCGAAGAGGGGTGCGCGCACTATCGATCTCCGGGGCGGGCCGAGCGTCGGCAAGCTCGACGCCGCGGACATCCGGGCATGCCGATGATCGGATGTCCGGACGTGAGGGGGCATTGTCGCCGCCACGAAACCCAGTGCGTTTGGCTCCCTGGCGCTGGTAACCCTTCCGGTCGGTAAGGCCGTAGACCCAGAAGCGGCGGTGAAGCGCTTGGAGGAGCTTGAAGGTGTTTCCGGGGACTCGGAGAGTTGAGGGGGCTACGATGGTGAATCGTGCGATCTCTGACGAAGGGTGCGAACGCTCCAGTGGAGTCGTGCGCAGCGCGAATCGTGGTGAGCTGGCGGCCCGGGCCCAGGTGCCCCGTGGTGGATGCCGCGGCGATCGCACTCGATCGAACCGGCAAGGTCCGGTCGGACGACGATTTTGTCTTTTACAACCAGCCTGTGCATCCGGTCGAGCATATCAGGCACGACGGCGGGAGCACTGACTCGGGCGGAGCCTCAGAACTGCTCATGGTCGACCTTGCCCGGCTTTCTCCGTCCCTCCAATCGGTTGTGGTCACGGCCTCGGTCGATGCTCAATCGTTCGGGGTGGTTGGGGGACTACAGGTACAGGTCTTCAACGCGGTCACTGGGGAAGCGCTTATCGGGTTCGCCATCGATGGGGCGAGCAGTGAGACCGCCATGATTTGCGGTGAGCTGTACCGACACAACGGCGGATGGAAGTTCCGCGCGATCGGCCAAGGTTACTCGAATGGCCTGTCCGGGCTGGCAGCGGATTTCGGGATCGACGTCGAACCCGATGAGTCGACCCTGCAGCAGGTTCCGGCAAACATGGGCCAGCCGGTGAATCCTGTGTCTGCAACGCGAGCGACCGCTCCAGCGGTTCGGTTGGCCAAGCGTGAACGCCTCGCCTCGATGGAGCGCGACCTGGCTCTCACCGCGCCCGCGCTACTTCCGATGACAAAGCAAGTAGCGGTCTGCCTGGCCAAACACCGCCTCGGACATCACGACGCGCGAGTCGCGTTGTGTATCGATGTCAGTGGCTCCATGTACGACCTGTTCGACAGCGGTCAGGTTCAGCGGCTCATCGAGCGGGTCCTCGCCATGGGACTGAGGTTTGACGACGACGGGAAAGTCGATGTCTTCGCCTTCTCTGACAAAGCGGTGAGGATCGGTGAGCTCGGGACGGACAACCATGTCGGCTTCGCTGACGAGATCTGGCAAGGGCCTTCGCTCGGCGGCGGTACCAGCTACGGTCCGGCGATGCGGCTCATCCGACGGTATTATTTCGGAACCGCCGCCAAGCGGCGTACGCCCCTTCACGCGGACAGGCCCGTCTATGTCATGTGGATCACCGACGGGGCCAGTAGCGACGAGAGACTGTCGGTCAGCCACATCACCTCGTCCAGCTACGAACCGATCTTCTGGCAGTTCATGGCCATCGACGAAGAACCGGCGACCAATGGTATGACCCGTACGGCTTCCTCAGGGAGCTCGATGACCTCTCCGGAAGACTGGTCGACAATGTCTCGTTCTTCTCCGTCGATGATCCCGCGAAGATCAGCGACGACGCGCTGTTCGATCGGATGATGACCGAGTATCCGTCATGGTTGGAGCAGGCAAGGAAGAACGGCCTCATTTGATCAAGGGTCGACACAGACGCCGCGACCGGTCCTTTCGGCACGAATCCGTTCGACGGCATGCTGAGCTCGCTCATGGCGTGGGCAGATGGAGATCAAGTGCTGGGCTGATCGGAGTGGGCGTGCCGCGTTGACGCCGGTGGTGGAGACCTCCTCAAGGACAGGCACACCCTCTAGGATTCTTTGCCAGGAGTGGGAGTTACAGGGACGCGGCGGACGTGGGTGCGTCCGGTAGAGAGACACACGGAGAGCCGTATGCGGGAAGGCCGGTGGACGGCGGTCACCGAGTCCGAGTACGAGCACGAGCGTCGCGGTCTCGAAGCGATCCGGAGGCGTCTGCCGGACGAGGAGCCCTGGCGTGCCTGGTCGAACTTCACGTTCACGGCGGCGAGTGGTCACGTACGCGAGATAGATCTTCTGGTGACGGCCCCGGCCGGCGTGTTCCTCATCGAGCTGAAGGACTGGCACGGCGCGGTCCACGGCGGCGGCAACGACTGGGTGCAGACCACCCCCGGCGGGACGAGGCGGCGCCACGGCAATCCGCTGCATCTGGCGAACCGCAAGGCCAAGGAACTGTCCGGGCTGATCAACAGCGGTCCCCGAGGGCCCGGGACGCGCGGCAGGATCTGGGTGGGCGAGGCGGTCTGCTTCACCGACGATCGACTCCGGGTGACGCTCCCGCCCGCGGACATGAACGGTGTGTTCACCGTCAAGCAGCTCGCGGAGATGCTCGCGGAGCCGCCGTCCGACGCCCGGCACCGGATCACGGCCGAGACGTCCCGCCACGTCCTCTCCGCCCTGAAAAGGTTGGGTATCGCGCCCATTCGCCGTCAGCACGAGGTCGGCGGCTACCTCCTCGACGCCAAGGCCTTCGATTCCGGGCCCACCTGGGCCGATTACCGGGGCCGCCACTCCCAGTTGCACGACCTGGCTCGGGTGCGCGTCTTCCTCAGCGAGCGGGGCGCCTCCGACGACGAACGCCGCTCCGTGGAGCAGGCCGCGGCCCGGGAGGCCATGGTGCTCAGCCGGTTCCGGCACCCGGGCGCGGTGCAGCTGAAGACCTACCTGCCCTCGGGGCATCCCGCCGGTCCGGCGATCCTCTTCGACTACCACCCCGAGACGCTGCGCCTGGACGACTACCTCGTCGAGCACGGGCAGCGGCTGGAACTGGAGGGCCGCCTCGCCCTGGTGCGCCAGCTCGCCGAGACGATCCGTTCCGCGCACTCCCGGCGGGTCCACCACCGCACGCTGTCAGCGCACGCGGTACACGTCGTCCCGCGTGACCGCGGTCCGCGCGGGAGGGACCTCGGCGAGGAGCAGCGCTGGCTGCGACCGTGGCTGAAGATCGCGGACTGGCAGATCGCCGTCGGCCACAGCGCCACTGAAGGCAGACCGCTCACCCTGGCGCCCACCCGGCTTTCCGGTTCCCACGTCTCGGAGCGGGCCGATCCCTACCTGGCGCCCGAGCTACGCCTCCCGAAGGCCGATCCGGTGCGCCTGGACGTCTACGGACTGGGCGTGCTCACCTACCTGCTCGTCACCGGGCAGGCCCCGGGCGCGAGCCAGAGTGAGGTCATGGCCCACCTGGAAGCCGGGGGAAGCCTGCGTCCCAGCGCGCTGGTGGACGGACTCCACCCGGACATAGACGAACTGGTGGAAGCGGCCACGGCGTACGAACCGGGCCGACGGCTCTCCACGGTCGATGACTTCCTGGAGATGCTGGAGTACGTCGAGGAGGCGTTCGCCGACGAGGTCGTGACGGACGAGGGCAACGGAAGCGGAGACGGCGCCGGGGGCGACGGTCCGGCACCGGAGCGTCCGGAGCCGGAGAAGGATCCGCTGGAGGCGGTGGCCGGGGACGTGCTGGCCGGCCGCTGGGAGGTGACGCGTCGCCTCGGCACGGGCTCGACGTCGCGCGCGTTCCTGGTGCGGGACCTGGAGGGCGAACCGCGCCGGAGCGGGGCCCTGCCGTTGGCGGTACTGAAGGTCGCGCTGAGCGAGGCCAAGCACGCGATCCTCGACCTGGAGGCCGCGGTCCTCAGCCGTATCCACCGGGATTCCAGCGTCATCTCACTCTACGAGCAGGCGCCGCTGACGCTCGGCGGCCGCCGGGTCCTGGTCCTGGAGTACGTGGGCGACAGCCGGGAGCCGAAGGAGCAGGACCCCGGCGCCGGGGGTACCGGCAAGGGCCCGCGCCGCCGTGAGGACACCGTCGCGCGGCAGTTGCGGGACAACGGCCGTCTCGGCATGGACCAGCTCGAGGCGTACGGCAAGTACCTGTTCGGCGCGGTGGAACACCTGGAGGCGGAAGGGATCTGGCACCGGGACCTCAAGCCGGACAACATCGCGATCCGGATCCGTCCCAACGGCACCCGGCAGCTCGTGCTGATCGACTTCTCGCTCGCCGGATATCCGGCCAGGGACATCGAGGCCGGCACCGAGGGCTATCTCGACCCCTTCGTGGGGGTCATCACGCGCGGCTCGTACGACGGGCACGCCGAGCGGTACGCGCTGGCGGTGACGTTGCACGAGATGGCGTCGAACGAGCTGCCCCGCTGGGGGGACGGCTCGGTCACCGCCCGGCAGACCGACCCGGCCAGGTGGCCGTACCCGGAGCTCGCCGCCGACGCTTTTGAGCCCGCCGTCCGGGACGGACTGGTCGCCTTCTTCCGCAAGGCCCTGGCCCGGGACGTGAAGGACCGCTTCCCGGACCTGAAGCCCATGGAGGCCGCCTGGCGCCGCATCTTCCTGGACGCGCAGCGCACGACGGCGCCGAGTAGCGGCCACGGTCAGCGGACGGGCAGGGCGAGCCGTGTCCGGGACGTGTCGGGCGCTGCCGGGCCGGACACGGCAGCGGAGCCGCGGATCGGGCGGGAGGACGACGCCTCCGCCGAACAGTTCCGCGACGGCCAGGCGGAGCGCGCGGATCGGAACACCCCGCTGTCGGTGGCGGGCCTGACGCTCGCGGCGCAGTCACAGCTCTTCGCGATGGGGTTGAACACCGTCGGGGACGTCCTGGACTACTCGGCGCGCAAGTTCCTCACCGCGCCGGGCATGGGCTCGCGCACCCGTGAGGAGATCCAGGGCCGTCAGAAGGAGTGGAACGCCCGCCTGGGCAGGGCGGCCCCGGCGCCGCTGAGCTCGGAGGGACGCAGGGCCGCCGGGGAGGAGCTCTCCGAGCTGGAGCGGGACATCGCCGACTCGGTCGTCTCGGCCGACGCGGACGTGCGCGATCCGCTGGTCCTCGGCCGACTCAGCCTGGACGCGCTCGCCACCCGCCTGGTACCCAAGCCGTCCAGCGGCAACGCGCGCCCCAACACCACCGAGCGGGAGGCGATCCGCCTGCTGCTCCGCCTGCCGGACGAACGGGGAGCGCTGCCGGACGGTCTGCCCTGGGTCAGACAGCGGGACGTCGCCGAGGCCCTGGGGCTGACCGCGGGCCATATCTCGCCGATGGTGAAGGAGGCCCGCAAGCGCTGGTTCAACGACCCCGCCCTCGGCCTGCTGCGCGAACAGGTGGTGGATCTGCTCGCCGAGCGCGGCCGGGTGGCTTCGGCCGTGGAGCTCGCCGACGCGCTGATAGCCCGGCGCGGAACCCAGCTCGCGGAGCGGCGCGCCCGCCGCGCGCTCGCACTGTCGATCCTGCGCGCGGTGGTGGAGCGGGAGAGCTACGACAACGAGTCCCCGCAGCTCTTCCGGTATCTCCACGCGCGCACCCCCAAGGGCGCGGATCCGGTCCTCGGTCTGCTCGCCCTGGACGTCCGGGAAGGGGTGGACGGTCCGGACACCCCGACGCTGCCCGCCCTCCAGGCGTACGCGCTGAAGCTGGGCGAGCGCGCCGACAGGCTCGCGGCGTTGGAGTCGCTGCCGACCGCGAGCACGGTCCTCACCGATCTCGCCGCGGTGCGCCGTCCGCCGGGCAGCCTGAACTGGGACGAGCGGCGTACCGCCGAGATCGCGGCGGCCGCCTCCACCTCGGCCGCGCTCACTCCCCGGCTGGAGATCTACCCGCGCGATCTGAGCCTGGTGCGCGCGCTGCGCATCACCCAGGCCGGCGTGGTCGCCGTGCTGCCGGGTGTCACGGAGGAGGACCACCAGCCTGGCCTGACCGTCGAGGCCCTGCACAAGCGGGTCACCACCCGCTTTCCCGACCTCGGCACCGACCCGCTGGCCCGGCGCGAGCTGCCGACCGGCGTCGCCCTGGTGCGCGATCTGCGGCAGGCGGGTTTTGAGCTGAAGCTGGCCACGCGCTACGACGGGGTGCTCCGGCTGTTCCCGGACCGCCCGCCGGGCGGCGCCACCGCCGGACTGACCTCGGCGAGCTGGAGCGCCTCGGCGTCACGCCGGTCCACCCCGACCCGGTACGACGAGGACACCGCCGTCGCCGCCGCTGTGAAAGCGGAACAGCGGCTGACGCACTCGACGCGGCAGGACGGCTTCCGGGTGCTGACGGTGCCGCAGCGCCGGGCTGAGGAGGCGGTGCGGCTGCTGGCGGCGGCGCCGTACGGGGCCCGGCCGCTCTCGCTGACCGGGCTGTTCGTCGCCGAGCTGCGCGGCCTGGTGAGCGAAGCCGACCGGCCGACCTGGGAGACCGTCCTGAAGGCCGACGCCGCGGAGACCGGCAGCCCGGCGCACCGCCAACTGCGCATCCGCACCGACAAGGCGTGGGGGCGCGTCGAGCCGAAACTGCGGGAACGGCTTGCCGCCCGGCGTGCGGACGGCCCGCTGCTGCTCACCGACACCGCGATCCTCGCCCGGTACGACGCGTTCGACCTGCTCGGACGGCTCGCGGAACAGGCAAGGCAGGGCGGTAGCCCGCTCTGGCTGCTCGTCGCACAGTCCGACCCGGCGAGAGCCCCTCGGTTGGCCGGACAGAGCGTGCCGTATCAGGCAGGATTCGATGAGTGGATCGTCGTACCGGACGCGTGGGTGGCGCGCCGACATCTGGTGCCGGACACCTGACCTGATCCATACCCGACCCGTCTCACCCGTTCACCTCGTACAGGAGCCGTCCGTGATCGACCGCAAGAGCCTCCTCTCCGACCTGCAGAAGCAGGTCAGGGCGGCGGAGACCGACCTTGAGCAGCAGGTCAAGGCAGTCCCCGAGGTCGGGAAGCGGCTGCGGGGCGAGTACGACCGGGCACGGGAGCTGGGACGCACGGCGGCGACCTGGAACGCCTGGCTCGGCGAGCGGGTCACCCAGGTGGCGGTCGCGTGGGTCCTCGGCACCGTCTTCGTCCGGTTCAGCGAGGACAACGGGCTGATCCCCGAGCCGTACATCACCGCCCCCGGCGTCGCCGGGAGGGAGATCGCCCAGGCACGATACGAGGATTACCTGGAGAAGGACCCGGACCCGACCTACCGGGGATGGCTGGAAACCGCCTTCGCTGAACTGGGGGCGGGACAGGCCGGACGGCTGCTGTTCGACCCCGACCACAATCCGCTCTACCAGATCCCGCTCTCACACGACGGCGCGGGCGCGCTCCTGGCGTTCTGGCGTGAGCAGCGGATCGAGGAGAACACCGAGGACGGCGAACCGGCACACGTCCTCGTACACGACTTCAGCGATCCGTTGCGCGAGGACGGCACCGAGGGCTGGGACACCCGGTTCCTCGGCGACCTGTACCAGGACCTCAGCGAGGCGGCCCGCAAGACGTACGCGCTCCTCCAGACGCCGGAGTTCGTGGAGGAGTTCATCCTCGACCGGACGATGACGCCGGCGATCCGGGAGTTCGGCTTCGCGAAGCTGAAGATGATCGACCCGACCTGCGGGTCCGGCCACTTTGTGCTCGGCGCGTTCCGGCGGCTGGTCCGGTTGTGGGCCGAGCGGCGTCCTGAGGTCGGCACCTACGAACGGGTGCGGGCCGCGCTGGAGTCGGTGCACGGCGTGGACCTCAACCCGTTCGCGGTCGCGGTGGCACGCTTCCGCCTCCTGGTCGCCGCGATGGCCGCGAGCGGCATCCGGACGCTCGCCGAGGCCCAGGGCTACGCCTGGCCGATCCAGCTCGCGGTCGGCGACTCCCTCATCAAGGCCCGACAGCTCGAACTGCAACTCGGCCTGGGCGAAGAGGCTGTCGGCGACCCCCTCGCCGAGTTCTCGTACGCGACGGAGGACGTGCACGAGTACGACCGGATCCTGGAGCCGGGCCGCTACCACGTGGTGGTCGGCAACCCCCCCTACATCACGGTCAAGGACAAGAAGCTCAACGAGCTGTACCGGGATCTGTACAAGGCGTGCGCGGGAACATACGCGCTGTCCGTCCCCTTCGCCCAGCGCTTCTTCGAGCTCGCCAAACGGGGCGGAGCCGGCCCCGAGGGCTACGGCATGGTCGGCCAGATCACCGCCAACTCCTTCATGAAACGCGAGTTCGGCACCAAACTCATCGAGGAGTTCTTCGCCCACAGGATCGAACTCACCGAGGTCATCGACACCTCAGGCGCCTACATCCCGGGCCACGGAACCCCCACCGTCATCCTCGTGGGACGCCCGAGGGAGGGATCCCAACGCCAAGCGACAATCCGTACCGTCCGCAGCGTCCAAGGCGAACCCTCAGCACCGGAGAAGCCGGAGGAGGGGCTCGTCTGGCGGGCGATCGTAGAGCAGGTCGATCGCCCGGGAAGCTCGGCACAGTGGGTGTCGGTGGACGACCTGGAGCGAAGCCGGTATTTCGGCAAACAGCCGTGGATCTTGGCCGATGGCGGGCTGGAAATGGTCGAGCAATTGGCCACAATGTCAAAACTTAAGCTATCGGCGATCGCTAGTAGTGTCGGGCGTACAACATCGACTGGTGCTGACGATGTCTATTTTGTCCACGATCGTGCGACTGCGGAGCGTGTAGGTGTTGCCGAATGGACGCGTCCCCTGGTGACGGGCGAGAACATTCGAGATCTTATTATCAGTAATGCAGTGCATGTTGTTGCCCCCTATGCAACTCGTCAGCAGACCGCGCCACTCCAGCTTGCTGGCGGTGCTGTGTATCGGTTCCTGTGGCCAGCTCGTACGGCTCTCCGTAATCGGGTTATATTCGGAAAATCCATGGAACAAAACGGGAAAAATTGGCAGGAGCATCTGGAGAACTACTCCAGCAAGCTGGCCAACCCGTACGGCCTGGGGTTTGCCTTTGTTGCAACACATAATCAGTTTTGCTTCGATCGTGACGGACTCCTCTTCAATCGCACTGCTCCGGTGATCAAGTTGTGGGAGGGGGCGAGTGAGGAAGAGCATGTGCGGCTGCTCGGGCTGCTCAACAGCTCCACCGCCGGTTTCTGGCTCAAAATGGTGAGTCATGACAAGGGTAGTCAGGGGGTGAATGAGGGCTACAAGTCGCAGGCTTGGGAACGTTTCTATGAGTTCACCGGAACCAAGCTGCAGGAGTTTCCTCTTCCCGCTGAGTATCCCACTGCTCTCACTGCTGAGCTTGACGCGCTCGCCCAGCGGCTCTCCGCGACGACCCCGACGGCTCTCGCCGCCGACCTCACGCCTACGGCTGCGCCATTGCGGGAGGCTGAGGCGCGCTATGCCTCTCTTCGTGCGCGCATGATCGCGCTTCAGGAGGAGTTGGACTGGCAGGTGTATGCGCTTTACGACCTGCATTCCGAGGATCTGCGGCTGCCGGATTCCGAGGCCGTGCCGGAGCTTGCCCTGGGTGAACGGGCTTTCGAGATCGTGCTCGCGCGCCGGGTGGAGGCCGGGGAGGCCAGTGGCGAGTGGTTCAAGCGGCACGGGTCCACGCCGGTCACGGAGATTCCCGGGCACTGGCCCGCCGAGTACCGGGAGCTCGTGCGGAAGCGGATCGAGGTGATCGAGTCGAACCGGGCCGTCGGGATGGTCGAGCGGCCCGAGTACAAGCGGCGCTGGGCCACCGAGGGCTGGGACGCCATGCGGCAGAAGGCGTTGCGGTCCTGGCTGCTCGACCGGATCGAGGACCGCTCGTACTGGTTCGACCAGCAGGGCAACCCGACCATCACCACGCTCGCCCGGCTCGCCGAGAACCTGTCTACCGACGCGGACTTCACCGCGGTGGCCGAGCTGTACGCCCCCCGGCAGGACCTGGCCAGGACGGTGCGGGAACTGCTCTCCGAGGAGCACGTCCCGTTCGTGGCGGCCCTGCGCTACAAGCCCGCCGCGCTGAGGAAGCGCGCGGACTGGGAGCACGTCTGGGACCTGCAGCGCCAGGAGGACGCCGCGCCGGACGAGCCCGCCAAACGGAGCATCCGCGAGCGGATTCCCCTGCCGCCGAAGTACACCTCCGCCGACTTCCTCAAGGTGAGCTACTGGCGTGCCCGCGGCAAGCTGGACGTGCCCAAGGAGCGGTTCGTCTCGTACGGCACGGTCAACGCCCAGTCGCCCGAGCTCTACGGGTGGGCCGGCTGGGACCATCTGGAGCAGGCACTCGCGCTCGCCTCGCACGTGCAGCAGGCGGGATTCGGCGAGGACGAGATCGTGCCCTATCTGGCGGGTCTGCTGGAGCTCCAGCCCTGGCTCGACCAGTGGTACGGCGAGTACGACCCGGAGTTCGGCGCCTCCCCGGCCGCCGAGATCCTGGCCTTCCGGCAGCAGAAGCAGGGCGAACTCGGGCTGACCGACGACGCCCTGCGCGCCTGGCGACCGGCGGCGGTCACGCGCGGGCGGGGCGCCGCGCGGAGGAGCACCGCACCCCCACCGAGTCGGACTGACCAGGGCGAGGAGTAGACACACATCATGGCGTTCATGAGCAGGGGCACCCCGCGCCCCGAGGACCGTCCGCTGCTGCGCGAGCTGATCGACATCCCGGAGTCGGTGTCCACGTCGGACTTCGTGCTGAAACTGAGCGAGGCGGTCACCCCCGAGGGCGCCGGGACCGCCTTGAAGGAGTACGTGGTCACCGACCGGCTGGTCGGCAACTTCGGCGAGGCCCTGGACCTGATCAAGTCCGCGCTGGACGGCCACTCCTCGAAGGCCGCCTACCTGCACGGCTCGTTCGGCTCCGGTAAGTCGCACTTCATGGCGGTGCTCTACGCCCTGTTGTCGGGCGACCCGGCGGCCAGGGCGCGCGCCGAACTCGATCCGGTGCGTGCCCGGCACCCCTGGCTGGACTCCGGTGGCCACAGGTTCCTGCTCGTGCCCTACCACATGCTGGGTGCCAAGTCCCTGGAGCAGCGTGTGCTCGGCCGGTACGTGGAGCACGTCCGCAAGCTCCATCCGGGGTGCCCGCTCCCGCAGGTCTACCTGACCGAAGGGCTCTTCGAGGACTTCGACCAGCAGCGGAAGCGCCACGGCGACGAGTGGGTGATCGCGCAGCTCGCGGACGTCGGCGGCGGCCTGGAGGACGAGTGGGGCGAGTCCTTCACCTGGACCACCGAACTGCTCGACACGGCGGTGGCCGCTCCTGAGGAGCACGAGAACACCAAGCAGCTCGACCTGGAGACCCCCTCCACACCACGTGAGCTGCGGGCGCGTCTCGTCCAGGACCTGACGCAGACCCTGTTCCCGTCGTTCGCGCGGAGCGCCGCCGAGGACGCCGACGGGTTCGTCTCGCTGGACAGGGGGCTCGGCATCATCGCCGCGCACGCCAAGGCGCTCGGCTACGACGGGCTGGTCCTGTTCATGGACGAGCTGATCCTGTGGCTTGCCTCGCGGATCCACGACCAGAGGTTCGTCTCGCGCGAGGCCGACAAGATCACGAACTTCGTGGAGGGCGGTGACGAGCGCCGCGCCATCCCGCTGGTGTCGTTCATCGCCCGTCAGCGTGACCTGCGGGAACTGGTCGGTGAGGAGATGTCCGGGGCGGCCGAGGCCGCCGTGCAGGACAGCCTGAAGCTCAGTGGCGGACGCTTCGACAAGATCGTCCTGGAGGACCGCAACCTTCCGCAGATCGCCCAGGCCCGCGTGCTCAGGCCGGTCGACGCCGCCGCCGAAGCGAAGGTGGAGGCCGCGTTCGCCGAGGCCAAGAGGCTTGGACCGGACATCTGGGACACCCTGCTCGGGCACGACAAGTCCACCACCGGAGCGGACGAGGACGCGTTCCGCAAGACGTACCCGTTCCCCCCGGCGTTCATGGACACGCTGGTGCACATCTCCTCGGCGCTCCAGCGCTCCCGTACCGGGCTGAAGCTGATGAGCCAACTGCTCGTCGACCACCGTGACGACTGGCGGCTGGGTCAGCTCGTCCCGCTGGGTGATCTCTACCCCGCGATCGCGGGCGGCGGTGACCGGGCGTTCAGCGGCGAGACCCATGTGCACTTCGAGGCGGCCGACAAGCTCTACCGCGAGAAGCTGCGCCCGTACCTCCTGCGGGCCAACCAGGTCACCGAGGACCAGGTCGAGGCGTACCGGCGAGGCCCGGCGAGCCTGGGCGATCCGCAGCTCGCGGCCCGCTGCCGTGACTTCACCGGGGACAGCAGGCTGGTGCAGACCCTGCTGCTGTCCGCGCTCGCGCCCAGTGTGCCCGCGCTCGCCGATCTCACCCTGGCCCGCCTGCACGCCCTCAACCACGGCTCCATCACCACCCGCATCGCGGGCACCGAGGTCGGACGGCTGGAGCAGAAGGCCAAGGAGTGGGCGGCGACCTTCCCCGAGATCAAGGTCGTCGGCACCGGACCGGGTGCGGTGATCCGCCTTGAGCTCACCGGCGTCGACCTGGACGCCGTGCTCGCCAACGCCCAGGTGCACAACAACCAGGCGAGCCGACGTGCCAAGATGCGCTCCCTGCTCAAGGAGGCACTCGGCGTCGCTGACGGGCCCGGCGGTTTTGATCCGTACGACGTGCTCGACCTCGTGTGGAAGGGCACCGACCGGCAGGTCGAGGTGGTGTTCGGCAATGTCGCGGACGCCGACTCGCTCCCCGAGTCCACGCTGCGGCCCAGCCAGGACGGCGCCTGGCGGCTCGTCGTCGACTTCCCCTACGACGAGGGTGAGTTCGGGCCGATGGACGACGTGCAGCGCCTGCGCTCCCTGCGTGAGAGGCAGGGCGGTGAGTGCCGCACCCTGGCCTGGCTGCCGACGCACCTGACCGACACCGTGCGCGGTGACTTCGAACGGCTCGTGGTCATCGACAAGGCGCTCGCCGACGAGACCCGCTTCGACTCCGACTTCGCGCGCAGCCTCAACGCCGACGACAAGGCCCGCGCCAAAGGCATGCTGGGGTCACAGCTCAAAATTCTCCTCGAGCGAGTCAACCAGGCGCTGCGGCAGGCGTACGGGCTGGCGCAGAAGCAGGAAGGGGTCGTCGACCTCGGCTTCGACACCCATCTCGTCGCCCAGCAGGAGGTGTCCGACCTGCGGCTCCCGCTCGGCGCGCCGCTGGACGACGCCGCACGCGAGCTGGCCGCCAGGCTGCTCGCCCACCAGTACCCGGGCCATCCCGACCTGGACCCCGAGCGCACAGGGAAGTCCGTCAAGGCAGCCGAGATCAGGACCGTCTTCGCCTACGTCCGCAAGGCAGCCGAGCACCGTGACGGACAGGTCGAGGTCGAGGCCAAGGACCGCAAGGTCATGGCGCGGATCGCCGAGGGGCTCGGACTCGGCGTGATGCGGGAGGCGTACTACCGGCAGTCGAGCCAGTGGGCCGACCACTTCAGCAGCCAGGCGCGGCGAAACGGGGTGACCGAACCGACGCTGGTCAAGCTCTCCGACTGGAGCGACCTTCCCGAGCCGCGCGGGCTTCCCGAGCCGTTGCGCAGACTCCTCGCGGCCGCGTACGCGGAGGTCGACGACCGGGTGTGGGTGCGCGGCGGGGTGCCCGTGGAACCCGCGCCCGCGCCGCACGAGCTCCGACCGGAGTTCGCCCTGCGCGAGCAGCAGCTCCCCGCCGAGGACGAGTGGGACCAGGCGCGCCGGAGGTTCGAGGCGGTGTTCGGCGGCGTGGCGCCGCAGCTCCGGCGCGGCCGGATCGTCAACCAGTTCGCGGGGCAGGTCAGGCAGGCGGCGAGCGCCCTCGCCCAGGACGCCGCACGGTTGGTCACGGAGCTGGAGAAGCGCCGCGACTTCCTGCGCCTGGCCGACGACTCGCCCAGACTCATCCTGGCCCGGCAGGCACAGGAGCTGGTCGGGCAGGTCACCGACGCGGGTCCGGACGCCAGGGGAGTGGTGGAGCGGCTGGCCCGCTTCGACCTCGGTGACTTCACGGTGGAGCGGTACGGCATGTCGCTGAAGAGCGCGGGAAAGGTCGCCGGGGCGCTCCAGGGCACGAGCTGGGACCACCTGGGTCTGGCCTCCACCGTCGGGGTCGAGGGCGAGGCCGTCCTGGCGCGGATGCGGGAGGCGGCGGCCGGTGATCCTGGTCAGTATCCGGACCTGCCGGGGGTGCTGAGCAGCTGCGGCAGGGAGGTGGTGGCCCTGCTGAGGTCTCGGCAGGCACCGCCGGTCCCCCCTCCCACGCCCGACGTCCGGGTGGTGCCGAGTTCCGAGAGCGTGGACCTCGGAGGCGGTTCGGCTCACCCGCCGGTGCTGCCCGAGCCTGAGCGGCCGACACCCCCTACCGGGTCGCGCTCCGCCGCCCGCAGCGGTGGCGGGAGGACCACCGCCGCACGGGCCGCCGCCGAGCTCCAGGCGGAGATCGCGGCGCTCGCGGCCGAGCACCCGGACGCCGTGGTCGAGGTCGTCTGGAAGGTCATCGACTGATGCCCTCCACCGTGGCCCCGGTGACCGCGGGTCCCGCCCGGCTGTCGGCCGCGGCCGTCCGGCAGTACATCGCCTCCCGCAGCCGTCTCGGTGACGGCGCGGTCCGCGTCCTGCTGCTGCGGGCCGACACCTCCTGGGACGCTCCGGCCGTGCAGCGGACAGCGGGCGGGCTCAACGCGCGCGTGGCCGTCGCGCCTTCCGTGCTCGCCGTGCACGAGCTGATCCTGGGGCATCTGGACGCGGCCGCGCCGCCCGACCCCAGGGTCCTGGTCGTCCTCACCGACTGCGAGGACACCGACCTCGACCCCGGCCTCCTCGCCCGCGTCTACGGTGGCCGTATCCGGTCGGTGGACAACTGGGAGGTCGTCCGGGAGGCGTTCGACGCGCGCGGGATCGACGGCCGGCTGCGTGCCGAGTCCTGGGCGGCCGAGGCGCTGCTGGACGCGGCCGCGACCCGTGGCTGGCCCGCGCTCGGCAAGGGACTGCTCTTGCGCGACGAGGCGCTCACCCGTCTGGCGAGGCGCCGACTGCGGCTGAGCCGCCAGGACACCGACGCGCTGGGGGCACCGGCCGCACTCGACGACGGCGACCGTGTCGACGCCGTGGCCCTGCTGGGCTGGACCCTCACCCCCGGCGGTCCCGACCTGCTGCGGGAACTGCGCGCCCCGGAACGCACGGGCCTGTCCGGTTTCCTCGGCGAACCCGAACAGGCGGGCTCCACCGGCCGCGTCATCGCCGCCCTGGTCGAGGCGGAGCACGGGGCGGACGCCGCGGCGTACGCGGTCGTCTGCGCCGCCCTGTGGGAGCACGCCGAGCCCGACCACGACCTGTACCGGGCGCGCGGGCGGGCCGAACGGTGGTTGGGCGACCAGCCCCCCGCCCAAGGAGACGATCTCGACCGCCTCCTCGTCTCCTTCGCCCGCAGCGGCGAGGAGTACGTACGCGGCCTGCTCGACCGGGGCGAGCACCGGCTCTCCGATCCGGTGCTGCACCGGGCGGCGCAGCTCGTCGCCAAGTTCGGCGCGCAGCGCGCCGCCGCGGCCAGCCCGCTGCTCGCCGCCGGCCTCGACGCCCGCTTCACCGCCGCGGGCCGGTCCCTGGCCGAGGACGACGCACTGAAGATCGCCGGCACCGTCACCGCACTGGCCGAGCACGCCCTGGCCACCGTGGACACCACCCCGGCCCGCGTCGAACGCGTGCGGATGGCGGCACGGCTGCGACGCTGGCTCGCCTCCCGTCCCGTGCCCGAGATCCCGTCCGTGGCCGAGGGCATCGCCCGTCAGATCCGCGAACTCGGCTGGGTGGACCGGGCACTGGAGCACCTGGAGGCGGGCGGCGACACGGACAGCGCGCTCGCCGACGCCTACAGCCGCATCGGCGAACAGGTGCGGGCCACCCGTCGGGCCCTGGACCAGGCGTTCTCCGAGCGGCTCGCGGTGTGGACGGCGGACGGCACCGCGCCCGGCGCCATGCTCACCGTGGAGGGTCTGCTGGAACGGGTCGTCGCGCCGGTGGTGGCCGCGCCCGGCCAGCGCGTCCTGCTCCTGCTCGTGGACGGGATGAGCGCGGCCATCGCGGCCGAGCTCGGCGAGGAGCTGCGCGCCCACTGGTCCGAGTTCGACCCGCTGCCGGAACCCGCGGGGGCGCCGACCCGGCGCGCGGTCGCCGCGGCGCTGCCGACCCTCACCTCCGTCTCGCGGACCTCGCTGTTCGCCGGTGCCCTGACCAAGGGCGACCAGAACGACGAGAAGCGGCTCTTTCCCCAGCATCCCTGCTGGCGGGGAGCCCCGGCGGCGGTGTTCCACAAGGACGACCTGCGCGGCCCCGACACGGGCTCGCCGTTCTCCACCGAGCTCGCCGAGGCCCTCGCCGACGAGCGCACCCACGTCGCCGTCGTCCTCAACACCGTGGACGACCGGCTCGGCAAGGAACAGAAGCTCGGCGACGGCGCGTGGCGCCTCCGGGAGATCGGTGGTCTGGAGCCCCTTCTGCGGGCCGCTCGGGCGAACGGCATGACCGTCCTGCTCACCTCCGACCACGGGCACGTGATCGAACGGCGGAGCGACCGGACCGACGCGCCCGCCGCGAGCGTCGCCTCGGCCCGTCACCGGCTGCCCGGTGGGCCCCTCGCCCCGGCCGAGATCGAGCTGTCCGGCCCCCGGGTGGTCTGGCCGCGGCCCGGCGCGCGGATCGTCGCGCTGCGTGATCGCGACGCCCGCTACACGGCGCTGAAGGCCGGATACCACGGCGGAGCCACCCTCGCCGAGTTCGCCATACCCCTGCTCGCCCTGCTGCCGTTCGGCGCCGAGCCGCCCGTCGGCTGGCGGGAGCTGGGCGATCCGGCGCCCGCGTGGTGGATCCAGGACGCGGACGTGCCTACCCCCGACCGGTCCGGGGCCGCGGACCGCGCCGTGGCGGCCGTCGCGAGGCCGCGCCACAAGCAGCCGAGGAAGGCCCCGGCCGTGGCGGAGCCGACCATCGCTCTCTTCGACGAGGAACAGGCGACAACGCCGTCCTCCCAGCGGGACTCCGGCTCCGACGACCCGGCCACCGCCCTGGTCGAGCGCCTGATGGCCACGGAACTGTACAAGGCGCAACTGGGAATGCTGGCCCGTCGTCCCCAGGGCAAGGCGGTGCCGAGGGCCCTGGCGGCCCTGGTCGAGGCGGGCACCCTGACGATGACGGCGCTCGCCGAACGCGCGGGCCAACCGGCCGCCCGTGCCCCCGGCTTCGCCGCGACGCTGGCCCAGCTCCTCAACTACGACGGCGCCCAGATCCTGGAGATCCTGCCCGACAACCGCACACTGCGCCTGCACCGGACCCCGCTGATCGAACAGTTCGGCCTGTGAGGCACGGTACGGCTCCGGCCGCGCGCGAAGGACACCCGCCACCCGGCCGGCGAGCCGATGGGACACTGTCCGGGTGAACGCGTTCGGATCCCCGGCGTCCGGCACCGGCTCCCCGGTCGGTGCCCTGCGACGGCGCGCCGTGATCGACGCGCTGCGGCGCGGCGCCGTCCCCGAGAGCGGTCTGGACCTGCTCGCCGTCGGCCTCGGCCGTTTCGAGCGGGCCATCGACGAGGAACTGGACACGGTCGCCGTCGGCGGGTCGGCGTTCAAGGCGGTGCGCGGCGAGTACGGCTCCGGCAAGACCTTCTTCACCCGCTGGCTCGGTGAGCGCGCCAAACGGCGCACCTTCGCCGTGGCCGAGGTGCAGGTGTCGGAGACCGAGACCCCTCTGCACAAGCTGGAGACCGTCTACCGACGTCTCACGGAGCGTCTCACCACCGCGAGCTTTCCGCCCAGCGCGCTGCGACCGGTCACGGACGCCTGGTTCTACGCCCTGGAGGAGGACGCCCTCGCCGACGGTGCGGACGAGGGGGAACTGTCCCAGGCGGTGGACCGGCTGCTCACCGCCCGGCTGGCCGAGGTCTCCCGGCACGCGCCCGCCTTCGCCACCGCCCTGCGCGGCTACAGGCAGTCACTCAACGCCGGCGACGAGGCCACCGCCGCCGCGGTGATGTCCTGGCTCGGGGGCCAGCCGCACGTCGCCGCGTCCGCCAAGCGCGGCGCGGGCGTCCGAGGCGAGCTCGACCACTTCGGCGCCTTCGGCTTCCTGCAGGGCCTGCTCACCGTTCTCCGGGACGCCGGACACGCCGGCCTCGTCCTGGTCCTGGACGAGGTGGAGACCCTGCAACGGGTTCGCTCCGACGCCCGCGACAAGGCGCTCAACGCGCTGCGGCAGCTCATCGACGAGGTCCACTCCGGCCGTTTCCCCGGCCTCTACCTGATCATCACCGGCACCCCCGCCTTCTACGACGGGCAGCAGGGCGTGCAGCGGCTCGCGCCCCTCGCCCAGCGGCTGGCCACCGACTTCACCACCGATCCCCGCTTCGACAATCCCCGGGCCGTCCAGATCAGGCTCCCCGGATTCACCGAGGAGTCCCTGACCGGCCTCGGCGTCATCATCCGCGATCTCTACGCCCAGGGCTCCCAGACGCCCGACCGGATCGAACGGCTCGCCGACGACGCCTACCTCGCCGACCTGGCGCGGGCCGTGGGGGGAGCACTCGGTGGACACGTCGGCGTGGCACCGCGCCTGTACCTGAAGAAGCTGATCGGCGACGTCCTGGACCGGATCGACCAGTTCGACGACTTCGACCCGCGCGTCCACTACAGGCTCACCGTGGACGTCGGCGACCTCACCGCCGTCGAGCGGAACCTCGCCGCGCCCGTCTCAGCCGACGACCTCGATCTCGAGCTCTGAGAGGCGCGCCCGTGCAGGACGAGCCACGCGCCCGGGAACACTTGCCGGTAGAACGCCTCGACCCGGTGCTCCTACACCACATCGTCAACACGCTCGGATGGCACGACCTCCGCGCGTCGCAGAAGGCGGCGATCGACCCCCTCATGGACGGGGAGGACGCGATCCTGCTCGCCCCGACGGCGGGCGGCAAGACCGAAGCCGCGACGTTCCCTCTCCTGTCCGCGATGCGCCGGCAAAGCTGGACCGGTACCTCCGTCCTCTACCTGGCGCCGCTCAAAGCCCTCCTGAACAACCTGGTGCACCGGGTCGATGGTTACGCGCAGTGGCTGGGCCGCCGAGCGGCACTCTGGCACGGCGACACCCCCGAATCCGCACGCCGCCGCATCCGCGCCGAGCCCCCCGACGTGCTGCTCA
Organism: Actinocorallia sp. API 0066; assembly: GCF_020991275.1. Lineage (GTDB taxonomy): Bacteria > Actinomycetota > Actinomycetes > Streptosporangiales > Streptosporangiaceae > Actinocorallia. The sequence continues at coordinate 244,002 of NZ_JAJLQY010000011.1, forward strand.
CCACGCCCGAGTCCCTCGAAGCGATGCTCATCAGCGTCAAGACCGACCACACCCACGTCCTCGGCCGGGTGCGTGCCGTCGTCGTGGACGAGGTGCACGCCTTCGCCGGGGACGACCGCGGCTGGCACCTGCTCGCCGTCCTCGAACGGCTGGAGAGGCTGACCGGTCGGCGCATCCAGCGCGTCGGCCTCTCCGCCACCGTCGGAAACCCCGACACCCTGCTCACCTGGCTCCAAGGGGCCGCTCACGAGGACCGGCCCGGCCGGGTCGTCGCCCCCGGCGCCGTCCTGCCCGCCGCCGGGGAGGGTTCGCCGCCGCGTCCGGCCGGTGACGTGGAGCTCGACTACGTCGGATCGCTCGTCAACGCCGCCAAGGTGATCTCCGCACTGCACCTCGGTGAGAAGCGGCTTGTCTTCTGCGATTCCCGCAAGCAGGTGGAAGAACTCGGCGCGGCCCTGCGCGCCCGCGACACCACCGTCTTCCTCTCGCACGCCTCGCTCTCCACCGCGGAACGCGCACGCTCCGAGCGGGCGTTCGCTGAGGCCCGCGACTGCGTCATCGTCTCGACCTCCACCCTCGAACTCGGCATCGACGTCGGCGACCTCGACCGGGTCATCCAGATCGACGCGCCGGGGACGGTCGCCTCCTTCCTGCAACGCGTCGGCCGCACCGGGCGCCGCGCCGGCACCTCCCGCAACTGCCTCTTCCTCACTACCTGTCCCGACAGCCTCCTCCAGGCCGCCGCTCTGCTCACGCTGTGGACGCGCGGCTGGGTCGAACACGTCACCCCGCCGCCCTCGCCGCGCCACCTTGTCGCGCAGCAGCTCATCGCCGTCACACTCCAGGAACACCGCGTCGGCGACCGGCTCTGGCACGAGCAGTGGAACGGCCTCGCGCCCTTCGACCGCTCCGCCGCGCCCCTCCTGTCCCATCTGGTCGAGGAGGGCTTCCTCGACAGCGACGGGGGCATGCTGTTCGTCGGTCCCGAAGCCGAGAAGCACTTCGGACGCCGTCACTTCATGGAGCTGACCGCGTCCTTCACCGCGCCCCCCGAGTTCACCGTGCTCGCCGGACGCACCGAGATCGGCACCACCGACCCCGCCGTCCTCACCGAGGAACGCCCGGGACCGCGCCGCCTGCTCCTGGCCGGACGTAGCTGGCAGGTCACCTTCATCGACTGGGCTCGACGCCGCGCCTTCGTCGAACCGGTGGAAGACGGTGGTGTCGCCAAATGGCAGGGCAGCGAAGTCCGCGGGCTCTCGTACGCCCTCACCCGCGCCATGCGTGACGTGCTCCTGGGAACCGACCCGGACGTCCGCCTCACCCGCCGCGCCGCCGCGGCGCTCGCCGAGCTCCGCGCCGACCGCGCGCCCCGACAAGTGCACCCCGCGGGCAGCCTGCTGGTCCGGGACGCCGACGCCACCCGCTGGTGGACCTGGGCCGGCTACCGTGCCAACGCCACCCTGAGCGCCTCTCTCGGCTCTCTCGCCGACCCCGTGCAACGCCCCACGGACACGCACGTCCGGCTCCGTCAGGATCTCTCTCCCGAGGATTGGAAGACCGCCCGAGCCGAGCTGTCCGGCTCCCTCACGCTTCCCACCGTGGATCCGCGAGCCGTCCGTGGCCTGAAGTTCTCGGCCGCGCTCCCCACCCGCGTCGCCACCGCCACCCTCGCCGAACGCCTCGCGGACTTCGACGGCGCCCTCGCCGCATCCCGCGAACCCGTCCGCAAGGAATGGAGCACCTGACCTCCACCGCCGACCCCGAGCCGCGGCTTGACGTGGTGTGCTCCTGCTCCCCGCAGTGGATCACTTCGCCCCCATCGATCCGGGAACCGGAGCCGGTGCTCAGGTCTGCTCGAGGGTGGTCGCGGAACTCTCCGGCTGACCCCCTTCCCGGGCCTTCCGCAGGGCTGTGAGGTCCACCGAGAACTCGGTCAGGACGTCGCAGGCCACTCCACGACCGATCGTGATCAGCCCGGTGAGTAGGTGATCGCAGCCGATCTGGGACTCTCCCTCCTCGGCGGCCAGCTCCTGGGCCGTCGCGAGGGCCTTGCGGGAGTAGGGTGTCCAGGCGATGCGCTCGGCGGCCTGGGAGGCGCCCAGGCTCAGCCTGCCGTCGATCCGCCGCCTGAGCTCCGCCACCGGCGCGTCGAGCGCGGCGAGGAGACGCGTCGCGCTGTTGTCCTCTGAGAGCAGCCCCCACAGCAGGTGCTCCGTGCCGATGAAGTTGTTGCGGTGGCGTATGGCGACCTCCTTCATGTGCGCCATCGCGGTGCGTAGCTCCTCCTGCAGTTCCTCTGCCTCGTACCTCCTGTGCGGGACGAGGTACCGCTGCTGGACGGCCTGTCGGCTCACGCCCAGGACCGTCCCGATCTCCGACCAGGAGTATCCGTGCAGGCGGCAGTGCTCGACGTAGTCCTCGACCAGGTCGTCCGCCAGGCCGCGCAACCGCTCGGCCGTCTCCACCCCGGTCTTCAGGAGAGCCAGCCAGTCGGGCTGCTCTTGCTCGGTGTTCTGGTAAGCGTCGCCGCAGCTCCGGTCGACCTCGGCGATGAGAGCATCAAGATCTGGTAGCGCCATAATGCAAGCATCCATTGCTAATATTGCTTTGTCAATGTCAAGTTGCCTCTTGGCCGGAAGGTGTGCCCCCGCCATGGCCGCTGAGACGCTCGAGTTCCAGGTCGAATCCCATCAGCTCCTGCAGCTCATGATCCATTCGAACAAGGACGTGTCCCCGCGGGAGCCGATCTCCAACGCCTCCGACGCGCTGGACGAGCCCCGCATCGCCCACCTGCGCGGGGACGCGCCGGGCGCCGTTCTGGCCGACCCGCACATCACGCTCATCGTGGATTCCCCGGCCCGCACCCTGACGGTGGGCGACAGCGGCATCGTCGAGAACGAGGTCGTCGCACCCATCGGCACCATCGCCGACTCCGGGACCCGCGGCCTTTCTCAAGGATCTGCAGGCCGCCGAGGACCTGGCGCGCCAGAGAGTGCCTGTTGCCCCAATTGGTGGATTATGTCCACCCTTGTGAATTGCGCATGGCCCCGGCGGCGGGCGGATATCGGGCGGGGCAGGCCGATCAGGCCCGGTTTTCGCCGCCAGCCGGACGGAAGTCCTCTTCGAGGCAACAAAACCCCAGGTCAAAAATAGCCTTGACCTGGGATTTTGTATCGCTCACCCGAGGGGATTCGACCCCCTAGCCTTCTGATCCGTAGGGGTCGGTCATTCGACATCGGATCCCCAAACAACGCAGTTTCCCGCCTTGGGAATCATCCGCTCCCGCACCGGCAACGGCCGGAAACTCCGATCCCGCCCGCCCTTGTTCCCGCTCACCCGATCCCAGGCCACCAACAGGAAGCCCGGGTCCACGACTCTCCTCGTCCGGTGCGCGGCTCCACCACTCCTCGTCGCCGAGCTCACGGCGGATGAGCGCCGCCTTGACCGCGGTCTCTGGCTTCTCGCCGTTGGCGCGGGCGAAGGCCTTGGCGACGTCGAGGTCGTCGCGCTCCTTGGGAGCGGGCGCCAGAGCGGTGCCGAGTTGCTCGACCAGGTCGCCGCGATCAGTCAGGGAGAGGTCGAGGTCGATGCCGAACTCGTCCTTGATCTTCCTGCTCAGCTCCTGGAGCGTCCGTTCGCCGGCGGGGTCTCCCATCCGCGCCCAGCTCCCGGCGACCTCCACGACATGCGCGATCTCTTCCGGTTTGTCCTTGACGCTCTTCCACCAGCCCCGCGACCAGGCCTGGCGCATCACCGGCATGTCGGCGCGGTGCTGGGCGCGCAGCCGATCGCGTGCCTCGCGGCTCTTGCGTTCGAGGTCGGCCTGAAGGCGCTGGGAGCGGCTGATCGCGCGCTGCTTGGCGCTGCCGAAGATCTCCAGCGAGGTCTGGAAGGCGACCTGGAACCGCTCCCTGAGCGCGTCATCGACACCGCGATGGTCGTTCCAGTGGTGCTCATTCATCGGCGCAGCCCTCCGCGTCGACGTGGAGCGACTCGATGACCAGGGCCCGGTTCCCGAGCGTTTCCGGCGTGCGCGCGGTGAGCCGGTCGAAGGCGTCGGCTGTGCCTGCGGCGAGGAAGTCCAGATGGAGTCGGAGCTCTGCGTGGACCCGGCGGTCGAACGGCCGGACGGCGAGGCGGTCGAGCAGAGGGAGGAGGACGGCGTAGGCGACGCCGAGCGTGATCTCGTCGTCGGTCGGGGTTGGGGTTGGGGTGGTGCGTTCGTTCGTCAAGCGGCGACTCCAGCTAGGCAGGGCGATGGATCAACTGGCTGAGGCCCTGCCGAGCTGGAGGTGTGACCGAGTGCCTTGCGCTAGGTGGTCCTGACGCCGGGGCTCGCCGTCGGGGAGCCGCCGCCGTTGGGCTGGACGGTCGCCGTCGGGGTAGCCGGAGCGGGCGCTGACGGTGTTGCCGTCGGCGCGGAGCTGGCCCCGCATGGGGCGTTGGCCGGGGCTGGCGCCGGCGCCTGGGTGCCGTTGGGGTTGAAGGCGAACGAGGTTGTCGCCAAGCCCTCAGGTGCGCCCGCGTGGAGCTCGAAACCGGCGCTCACCTGGCAGAGGACACCGGTGCCGGGGATCTTGCCACGGTTGATCAAGTCCTGGGTGATCGGCCCGAGGGCGAGATCGGTGACCTCGTTCACCGGAGTGACCATGTCGTAGATGACGGCGGCCTGGCCGGTCGGCCCCGTGAAGCCGTAGATGTTGTAGCGGCGATCGCCGACCTGGACATCCTTCGCGATCGTCCAGTCGTTGGGGATCTCCAAGTTGGGGTGTTTCAGCCAGATCATGAGCTCGATCGATCGGGCGTCGGTGATGACGCCGGGGCACCCCTGCCGGTCCGGGTGGTACCAGATGTCGTAGGCGGCGTTGTAGGTGCCGCCTCCTCCGCCGTCGGTCACCGCCCAGCTCGTCGTGGCACCGGCCAGGGCGTCGACAGAGATCGGGAATCGGTCGTCGTCGAGCGGCGTGGCGATGTTCGGGTAGGCGCCCGGCCCACGGCCGGCCACCTCGACGTTCGCCGGATCGATCGTGCTTCTGGTGACCCGGAAATCGGTGCCGCCGCTGGTCGTGAGGCAGAGGTCTCCGAGGCTGTTCCACCGGTTCGTGCTCACGACGTATCCGCCGTCGACCGGAGTGGACTGGTAGCGCTCGCACATCTCGCCGGGCTGGTCGGCGCTCGTGGGGGTGGGGGACAGGACACCGGCGACGAGGACGACGCCGAGACCGGCGAGCGCCCAGATGAGTCCGTCTCGAATTCGGATGATCATCAGGCGGCCACGCCCTCGTACGCGGCGATGGCGGCGGCGAGACGGCGCGCGGCGCGCGAGCACCGCTGACGCATCGCCGCGGGCGAGATGCCCAAGTCGACGTCAGCGACCGTCTTCCAGCTCTGCTTCGCAGGCTCGCCGATGGACTCAGAGCTGTAGCGGGCCGAGAGCATCTCGGCTTCGGCGATGGTGAGCACCTTCTGGGCGACGGCCCAGACGAGGACCATGGCGAGCTGCTCACTCGGGTGGAGGTCGTCGCCGCCGAAGTCCTCACCGATGTTGGCGTGCTCGTACTCGCCGCCCAGCGCGCCCATCGGCGTCTCCTGCGACAAGACCAGGGCCTCCTTCCGCATGATCTTGTGCGCGCGCCAGCCGATGTTCGGCGCGATGAACTTCCCGAGGTGTCGGGGGTGTTCCTTGATCGCGATCCAGAGGGACGTGAGCGCGAGCTGGCACCGCTCATCGAGGTCCGGGATCTGGTCCCGGTAGAAGGAGGTCAGCCTCGCGGCCTTGGGCAGCATGAACTGAAACACGATCCGGCTCGCGAGGTCGCCTTCTCTCCCGGCGAACGACGCCCGCCGCAGCAGTGCCGCGAGGATCGTGTCGATCTCGGCGATGGGGCGCTGACGGGCGGATTCGAACGATGCGATCGTGACGAGGCCGGCCAGGGTGGGCTCTTCTTCTGCCCACCGCGCGGTCGTGGCGTTCGCGACGCGGTTGATGAGCAGTCCGTCCCACTCGTCGTTCAGCAGCCGGAAGTGGCTGAAGCGCGGCGTGAAGTTGGGGCCGGTCGAGCGGGTGATGGTGGCGTTCACCGTGTGTCCTTTCGTCGGTGAACGCCAAGATCGAGAGGGCCGATTGCCGGAAAAGCGGCCCGAAAAGTAGCCCCCGAATCACGGATCGATCACGAAGAATGGGCAGCGATTCGGGCGACGGGCCAGTTCGAAGAGGGCGATGGCGGGGGATCGTGAGGCAAGGGCCAAGTCCCGCGTCGAGCGCCCGGCGAGCCGTTGTCGGGCGCGGAGTATCGTGAGGTCCTGCTATGCCGCCAAGCGAGAGGACGTCCCCACCGGTGAGCGGCACTACTGCGCCGGATCCGTCGGCCGAGTACTGGAGGACCAGCGAGGTAGCCGCGTACCTGAACGTCGGCGTCGGAACGGTCAGCGCCTATCGGCACCGGGGCGAGATGCCCGAGCCGGATCAGTCCATCGGACGAACGCACCTGTGGAAGCCAGCGCGGATCATCGCCTGGCACGAATCCCGCCCTCGCCCCGGCGGAGCAGGTCGCCCCAAGAAGAAGGCGCCAGCACCAGGCATCGCCGATGACGGGGAAGCGACTGGGCAGTGATGCGGATCACATAGTTCGTTAGGGCGCGTGATCCGATCTGAACCCGAAGGGTGATTGGTTCGAAGCTGTGTGTGTCTGAACCTTGCCGAGTCCGGGTCTTTAGAGGGATTCCGTGGGACCCCTCGATGGCCTGGGTTTTTCTGGAAGGATCAGGTCTGTGGTGGGAGACGTCTTCGGTTTTCAGGTGCCTCGCGTGTGCAGGATTCGGGGCGGCGAGGTTACTGCGGAGGGGTCGGACCTACCGTCCTCTGAAGCATTTCGTTCGAGATTCGAAGCGGTTGTGGAAGAGGCCGGGGATCTGGCCCCAGGTGTGCTCGCAGATCCTGTTGTTGTCGCGAAAAGCGGCGCGATGGTTGTCCTGGGTGAGCCTGGGGCCGGAAAGTCATTCCTTCTGTCGAGCCTCACAGCGGGCCTGCCGAGGGTGTATGACGTCTGGGATGGGGATCATGATGCGTGTTTGTGGGTGGTCGCGGGGTATCTGAGTGAGAGTTCGTATGTGGAGGAGATAGGTGATCTGCTTTCCGGGCTCCCACCGAGAGGTGGTGATCTTCATCCGGGGACACTGACCGTGGTTTTGGATCAAGCCGATGAGATCGGGATCTCTCTCACTTTCCTGGCGAACCGGTTGGGGAAATGGCTGAGGGGGAGGGACACACGCCGAATTCGGTTTCTCATGGCTTGCCGCACTGCGGATTATCCGGGTCGGATGACGTCCGTGCTCGCTGAGGCGTTCGGCGTGTGTCACTGCGTTGATTTGGTCCCGTTGACCCGTGATGAGGCGGTGCGGCTAGCGGACAGCGCGGACGGTGTGTCGGGCGAGCAACTGATCATGGCTGCGGAGAGGGCGGGAGCGGCCGTGATGGCCAGCACCCCCATGACCTTGGAGCTGCTCGTCGTGGCGCATCAGGCTGACGGAGGATTGCAGGGAAATCCCCAGGACCTGTTCGCCCGTAGCGTGACCCTCCTGGCGGAGGGACCTAAGAGAGACCGTGCGCAGCAACGCCCCATAACCTCGACCGCATTGCAGAGACTTCGCGTCGCTGGCCGCATCGCGGCCTGGACGCTGCTTTCCGGAAAGCGGACGGTATGGCTGGGCCCAGCACGCGAGGCAAGTATCCACGATCTACCAGACGGTGTTCTTGTGGACGGCAATGAAAGGCTCACGGTCGGTTCGTTCGAAGTCACGGCCAACATGGTCTGGGAGACCCTTCAGACTGCGCTGTTCACCAGGCCAGAGACCGACAGGGTGGCGTTTCGGCACTCGTCGATCACCGCCTATCTGGCGGCCAAGTACCTCACAGACTGCGGAGTAGATCAGCGTCAGCTCGCAAACCTGTTCCTCGCTGGAGTTCCAGGCAGTGACACCGCGAGTATTCCCGCTCCGCTGCGCGAGACCGCTGCATGGCTCGTCGCCTTGAATCCCGTGGCCACTGACTGGCTGGCCGCCGCAGACCCAGAGAGTCTTGCCGTACACAGTGCCCTGGTTCGCTCTGACGAAGTCCGCCGCCTGACCGTGCAAAGGCTCCTGGAACGAGCGCCACAGGTTGAACTCAGCGACACCCCGTGGCAGTTCGCCCGCTGGGACTTGCATCACCCCGGGCTCGCAGACCAGCTTGCTGAAGCCATCGACGCAGCGCCAGCCAACGGACCTGACGGGTGGGATGCGACGGCTCGGCTTCGGCTGGCGCTCAGGTTGGCAGAAGAAGCCGGACCGGGCCAGCCACGTCTGGCGGAGGCGTCGCTGCGGGTGGCGAAGAACGATGCCTGGGATGTGGGAGAACGCCGCCTGGCGGTGAGCGCGGCATTCAGATGCGACGGTCATTTTGCGGTACCGCTGCTCATCGGCATGCTCACAGATCTCACCGATACGGCCTACTCGAAGAGAGTCGATCCGGAGTACCGCGTCAGGGGGACTCTGTTGACCTTCTTGTGGCCTGAGCACCTCGATGTCGAGACACTGCTCGAGGCGCTGGTTCCCCCGGTACCTCGCACCTACAACATGTATAGCCAGTTCCTCCGAAACATGCCTTACCAGTGCCCTGAGGCGGATCTACCTAAACTTCTGGGCTGGGTACAAGATGTCGTCTCGGAACCTGGTCATCGCGGGAAGGGCTTCGACCTCAACGAGGCGGGCCTCGGCTCCACAATCGTTGACGCTTTGGTCGAGCGCGTGCTGACGAGTAAGCACGTTCAGCAGCTTTTGGAGCCTCTGGCGAAGATCATCTGTATTTTGATCTTCAACCATCGCAAGGTCGGCCTGCCCGCAGCCCTGCTACCTGATGAAGAGGGAATAGATGGCCCGCAGGGCCAGCATCTAAGGCGATGTCTAGCGCAGAGACTGATAGGAGAGGCAGCTCGAGTCGGGGTTGACCCGCGAGAGGCTGCCTTGCAGATCGTGGACTCTTGGAGGCCGAGCGCTTCTACCCGACGACTCCTGCGGCTGGACGAGAGGCCGCCCAGCCGCCACCAGTTGCTGGACAAGACGGACCTGGTATGGCTCCTAGACGAGACACGTAGCCTCGACGATAACGATGGAACCACGGTCACTCTTTACGGACACTTGGCCGAAGCCGTTTTCCCGCGCAATGAGCGGTGGGCCTTCGACCTGGCCTACGACGAGGACCACCCAGCATGGCCGTACCTGCGTCAGTTCTACGAGCCGGTCGATCTCGACGGCGAGTACGCCAGGTTCCTGCGAAAGCGCCACGCGCGGCGAGATGAGCGGTGGTCGGAGAAGGACGCATTCCTCGCCGAAGTCACACGGTTGCTTGCCCAAGTCCGAGAAGGTGACAACGACAGTCTGTGGAAGCTCCTACGGCACGGCCAGGTCGATCTGCAGGACGGCCGATACGAGCAGCCCTCAGGCCCGATTAGGACCTGGCCGGCACTGGGTGCCCTGGGAGACGGTCTGGCAGACCTGCCAGAGCTCGCGTTGCGCTACCTGGAAGCTGAGAACGATCGTGCAGAAACCTGGATCGGCAAAGGCCTTCAGAACTGGGTGTCCTGGGCCGGGTACACACTCCTCTTGGAACTGCATGCTGCCGACCGTCTCGCAGAACTGTCGTCATCGGTATGGGCCGCTTGGTCGGCAGCCATCCTCAGCGAGGTCTTCGGTGTATCCGGTCGCGAGTCTGCCCGCCAGGACCTCCTGCGTATGGCGGCCTGCAAGGCCCCAGCTCCCTTGGCAGAACGAGTTCGCCAGATCGGGGTCGCGTCGCTGAACGAAGGGCAGTACCCCATAGAACTCGACGCGGTTGATCCAGAGTGGGCACCAGAGCTGCGAGTTGCGATGGAGGAGCTGGCTATCGAACTTGCCAGTGTGCTCGACGTCGTGCCAAGTGAAAGCGATCTGACCGCCTGCGATCGTGTCCAGATCGTTTTGCCAGAGGGTGCAGAGCCGCTTCAGGCGGCGTTGCGTGCGTGGCACAAGCTGATCGGTTCTCTCCTGGAGATAGCCAGCGACACCGGAATGGACCTTGTCGACGCAGCTCTCAACCACCGCCCGCAGACCGATGGCGCAACCGAAGCGACGATCCTCGCTGCCCAGGCTCTGATGCTGCACGACGCTCGCACGCACTGGACGAGGGTCAAGGACTATGTTTCCGCTGATATGGCGCTGGGCCGAAGGCTGGCTCACGCCTGCGCCCGTGCTGAGGCAGGCGAACGGATCACTGCGCAACTCGACGAGATCGACGTGGCCGACCTCTACCGATGGCTTCATGACCTGTTCCCGGGGGAGACCGCGGAGCCGCGATCTGGGTTCCGCTACCTCGGCCCCGACGATCGAGTACACCAGTGGAAAGGTCGGCTTCTCCGAAATCTCGCTGGACGTGGGACGCTCCAAGCCGTGAAGGAACTCCGTGTCCTGGCCAACAGGCACCCAACTCGGCTGGAGGTAGCGGCGGCACTGATCGCAGCGAAAAAGCGCTACGCACTCGTTGGTGGGAAACAGGTAAAGGTAAGCGACGTGGCCGCGCTTCTCGCGGACCAGAGAAAGCGAATTATCCGTAACAGTGCCGACCTCCTTGAGGTCACGTTCGATACCCTGAAGAATATCGAAAAAGATCTGCATTCTCACTGCGAGCTGCTTTGGAATCGTATTCCGGGCGAGCCGGAGAGCCCGAAATCAACGAGTCTGGTCGGCGCTTCGATGTCGGAGTCTTGGGAGCCGAAGCTGGAAGCCGCCCTCTGCGCCTACCTCGCCCACGAACTGAGACTGCGCATGTCAGGCCACCGCGTGGTCGTGAATCGCGAGGTCCTCGTCCACCCCACTAACGCCTATGGATCCGGCAAGCGCACGGACCTCCTCATCGAGGCGATTCCCGCAGACTCAGATGGCCACGCTACATCGGCAACCGAACCGCTCAAGCTAGTGATCGAGGTCAAAGGCTCATGGAATGATGGTGTGCTGACAGCTCAAGAAGAGCAACTGGTCGGACGCTATCTCCCAGTGACCCAAGCAGAAGCAGGCATCTACCTCGTCGGCTGGTACCCGATCGAACTCTGGACCAAGAGCGGTAAACGAAAGACGCAAGCGAAGAGACTTTCCTATGACAGCTTGAGGGCAGACCTGATCTCCCAGTCAGACGATCTTGCTCGCATAAATGGTATTTATCTCAAGTCGATGGTGATGATGATTTCGCGGCCGGGTGGTGAACCGCGCCGGGTCTGATGGAGGCTCGATTCCCTGAGAGGGTCGAGTCATGGCACGTTCGTCCCTCCACCCTGTTGAGCTTCGTGATCGTGCGGTGCGCATGGTCGGGGAGGTGCGTCCGAACTACCCGACGGAGTGGGCGGCGATGAAGGCCGTCGCGGCCGAGTTCGACCGGCCATCGCGACGCTCGTAGCGTTCATCGACGCGTTCAAGCAGGTGTTCGGGGTCGAGCCGATCTGCCGTGTCCTGACCGGGCACGGGATGAAGATCGCAACCAGCGCCTGCTACGCGGCCAAGACCCGCCGACCCAGCGCCCGCACCCAGCGGGACGAGGAGCTGAAGACCGAGATCAGCCGGGTTCATGCCGACGACTACGGCGTCTACCGGGTCCGGAAGGTCTGGCGGCAGCCGCATCGACCGGCCGCCGCCTCAAGACGCGGCTCGGCACGGTCCTGGCTGGGGTTCGACCTCCCAAGGGCCTGACCTGTGTGATCGAGTGCCCGACCCTCGCCCAGGGCGGCGCGGCACAGATCGCGATGTGGCTGGACGCCAACCCGACCGCACGCCTGGTCGTCGTGGACGTCTTCGCGAAGCTGCGCGGCCGGACTCCTCCAGGCTCTGCCTACGAGGCCGACTACAACGCGGTGGGCCAGCTCAAGCACATCGCGGACCGCTACGGCGTCCCCTTTCTGGTCGTCCACCACACCCGGAAGGCGGGCGCCGAGGACTTCCTCGAAGAGCTCAGCGGGACGAACGGCCTGGCCGGTGCGGCGGACGCGATCGTCGTCCTGCGCCGAATGCGAGGCAGAGCGGACGGCGTCCTCCAGGTCACTGGACGAGATGTGGACGAGACCGAGCTCGCGCTGGGCTTTGACGCCTCGCTCGGGCTGTGGTTCGGCCTCGACCAACCCGTCGCCGAACTCGTCATGTCGGACACCCGCGGGCAAATCCTCGCCTTCCTGCGCGCGGAGCCGGGGCAAACCCCGAAGGCCATCGCCGCTGGCACCGGCCTCGCCTACGAGCTGACCAAGAAGTCGGTCAAGCGGATGGCCGACGACGCCCAGCTCTACAGCGACGGCAGAGGCCACTACTTCGTCACCGAGCCCTCTGAGTCCCCATAGTCCCCGATGTCCCTGGCGCCGGTCACAAACCCCCTGCCCTGTCCCTTCACCCCATTGCCAGCTTCTACCGAGGTTCTTGGAAGGACCTGAAATGACCCCCTCTGAGATCGCGTTCGACGACCAGTGGCGTGCGGCGTCCGCTGCGGCGAGCGCCATCATCAGCAGTTCCGCCGCCGCGCACGGATTCCCGATCCACCACCAGGACGACTGGATCACCGAACGGTTCCGCGACTTTCACCTGAAGTGCCAGAACGGTGAGATCCACTACTGCGCCCACATCACGTCGTCGCCCCGGCCCGCCCACACGGCCGCCTGGGCGACGAACATCCTCGTCTGCACGGACTGCACCGGTTTCCTGAAGCCCGAGGGGCCCAAGGCGACCTGCTGTGACCGGTGCGGCACCGACGAGGACAACCTCTATGGATCCTTTGCCGCGAGCGGGCCGATCATCATGGCCTACGCCCTGTGCGAGGCCTGCGCCCGCGCCGCCCAGCAGAGCGGCAGGTGAGGCGTTGACCGAGCACACCGGACGCATCTGGCTCACCGTCGCGGAGATCTGCGACGAGCTCGAAATCTCCCGCAGCACCTTCTACGAATGGCGCCTCAAAGGCACCGGCCCGAGGTGCGCGAAGCTCCCCAACGGCCGCCTCAGGGTCCGCCGTGCCGAGTTCGACCGCTGGATCAGCAGCCGAGAGGACGCGAACTGATGAAGGCCAAGCACGTCCGAGTCGGGCAGATCCACACCCGCGGCAACGGTGCGGGGAAGGCCCCCACCCATCGAGCGAACTGGCAGGTCGGCGGACGCCGACGGTGCCGCTCCTTCCGGCAGCGCGCCGACGCCGACGCCTTCCGGAACATGCTCCAGTCCGCGGTCAGGTGCGGAGCGGCCTTCGACGAAGAGACCGGCCTCCCCAAAACCTGGGCCTTCGACGAGGCGACGAAGAAGACCGAAGCCGAGATCGAGCACCTGGGCCGCGTCATCGGCAGGATCAAGCGCTGGCTCGTCGAGAAGGACGGGAGCAACTGATGCCGACCACCATCTCGATCGCCGAACTCGAAGGGGAGGAATGAGGATGGAGAGCTACCACATCCGCATCTACTCCATCGAGAAGCGAAAGAACGCGAACGGCAAGATCGTCTCCTACCGCGTGATCTGGTACGTCCAGGGTCAGCGGAAGACACGTACCTTCGCCAAGGCGGGCCTGGCAGAAGCGTTCAAGAGCAAGCTCAACGTCGCGCAGAAGGCGGGAGAGGCGTTCGAGATCGAGTCCGGCGAACCGCTCTCCTGGACGCGTGAGCGGGAGCGGCGGGAGGAGGAAGCCCGACGCAGGGAGAAGAGCTCGACCACCTGGTACTCCGCGGCGCGGGGCTATGTCGATAAGAAGTGGGAGGGGAGTTCCGGGAACCACAGGGCGGGATTGGCATATGCCTTCAGCCTTGCCACCCTCGGGATGCTCCCGTCCGCGGGTGACCGGCCGTACACCGACCGGGAGATCCGTACCGCGCTGCGACGCTGGGGGTTCAACACGGCTCATCGCACGGAGGCGCCCGGCAAGTACGCGGAGATCCTTGAGTGGATCGAAGCCGAGTGCCGGCCGATGCGTGATCTCGAACGGCAGGCCGTCACGAGGGCGTTGCTGAAGGCCGCCACCACGAAGGCCGACGGCAAGGACGCCGCCCTCAGCACGAGGCGCAGGCATCAGGTCATGCTCGCGGCGGCGCTCAAGTACGGCCTGGTGGAAGAGATCCTGGAAGCCCATCCCTTCACGGTGCACGGCATCGCGACACCGTCCAGGCGTGCCGCCATCGCCAAAGTCGACCGGCGCTGTGTGGTGAATCCCCGGCAGGCCGCGCGGCTCATCGAGGCCGTCGGCGAGGTCCCGCGCAGCGGACCCCGGCTCAAGGCGTTCTTCGGCTCCCTCTACTACTCCGCGCTTCGGCCAGAGGAAGTCGTTCCGGCTAGGTGGAAGGAGGAAGTCGTTCTTCCGGACACCGATGCGGAGTGGGCGGAGTGGACGCTGAGCAAGGCCGCGCCCGAGGTGGGCAAGGACTGGACCGACTCGGGGCAGAGCCGGGACTCGGGCCCGCTGAAGCACAGGGAGCAGGGGGAATACCGGTACCCGCCGATTCCTCCTGAGGGGGTCGGGCTCCTCCGCTGGCATCTAGAGGAGTTCGGTGAAGGGCCGGGAGGTCTGATCTTCTTCGGGGAGCAGGGCCGCCCGCTCTCCGTCTCCACGATCATGAAGGTCTGGGGTCGGGCTCGGGAGAAGGCGTTGACCGCACAGGAGCAGGCCTCACCTCTCGCGCGGCGTCCCTACGACCTGCGGCACGCAGGCATCTCTCTCTGGTTGCAGTCGGGCGTCTCCGACACACAGGCGTCCGAATGGGCGGGCAACAGCCCGGAGGTTCTCCGAGAGGCATACAGCTGGTGCCTGTCGGGTCAGCAGGACCGCGACAAGGCGAGCATCAGCAGTGTCCTTCGTTCCTGGTAGAAGCCGATAGAGGCCATCGAGGGCCCTCCAGCGACCGCTGGAGGGCCCTCTGTCATCTCCGTTCGGGAGCCATCCGGAGGGCCCACCGCAGCCCCCAGGCGCCGCTGGGGCTAAAGTCGGCACCCATGTCGGAGATCACGCGGCATTCCGGCTGGTTTCGGCCGGTCCGGGAGCGTCCTTGGCCAGCGGTGATCCTCTCGGCCATCCTCGTGTGCGCGATCTCGGCCAAAGTCGGATGGCGCGCTGACCTCCCCGCGCTCCTCGTGCCCGCTATCCTCGGGCCCGCTCTAGCCCACATCGACGTCGCGCTTCGTCGCCTCCCCGACCCGCTGACGTTCTCGGCCGGAGCCGCCACGCTCGCCCTGCTCACCGCCGCGTCAGTGACCATGGGACTCGATCCCCTCTCGCACGCGCTTGCGGGCATGATCACCATGCTCCTGCTCTACGGCGGTATGTGGTTCATCGCTCCGGACCAGCTCGGATTCGGGGACGTCAAGCTCTCGGCTTCCCTCGGGCTGATCCTTGGCTGGTTGGGGCTTCGAGCATTCGGGGTCGGCGTGATCGCGATCCACACGCTGGGGCTGCTCGTCGCCGGAGTCCTGATCGCTACCCGCCGGGCAAGCGTCCGCGACCGGATGGCCTTCGGTCCTGTGATGATCGCCGGCACGCTGACTTCGGTTTTGATCTTCGCGTAGATCCGCGATCACCCATGTCCCCGCTGTCCCCGCTGTCCCCGGAAACGGTCTCCGAGCTCTCGACCGAACTTTCCGGTCGGGACTTTCATCCCTACCCTGGACACGCGCAACGCCCTGATCTTCCCCTCTGGATGCCGACTTCAAGGGAGATCACCTACGGCGACCGCCTACATCGAAGTCGCTTACTGGGCACTGGGGAAACGGGTTAGCTCACCCTCCACAAGTGGCGTAGCTGGGGCGGCGGTCACCGGTACAGCGCGGTCCGGAATATCGCCAAAGGGGTGGTAGAGCTCGCCGTCAAGGGCGACGACTCTCCTGTGCCTGATCCGAAGGGCATCGGGTCGGCCCCGGCCGCGATCCCCGACGAGATGGCCACCTGGTAGCGAGCGTAGACATCCGACGCCCAGAGATCTCGGGGCTCCCACTCGGGAAGAGTCGCGGGAAAGCCTGTCTCGTGACAGCCGTATAACCGCAGGTAGAGGGGCGGTTCCGGGGAGAGCTCGCGGGAAAGCATAGGGAAAACGCAGCCGATCATGGACGCATCCAACCCCAACGAACCGGACAAAACGCTGGGTGGGCCGTATGGCCGGAAATGACAAAAGCCCAGGTCAGAGAGCTTGACCTGGGCTTTAGGCTGCGCACCCGAAGGGATTCGAACCCCTAACCTTCTGATCCGTAGTCAGATGCTCTATCCATTGAGCTACGGGTGCTGGGTGGTGTTGCGGTGGGGCAACGAGTGTTGAGCATACAGGAGGTTGGGGGGCTGGGCGAATCGGTTAGGGGGTGGGGGAGTGGATGATCATGAAGCCCTTGGCGGTGCCGCAGGTGAGGGGGAGGCCGGAGGAGGCCAGGTCTCGGCCGATGAGGGCTGAGACGGTTTGGGGGGAGGCGTGGAAGTTCTCGCCCTGGAGGATGCGGGTGTTGTTGAAGGAGATGCCTCGGCGGCCGTTGGACAGCTCGGGGGTTACCGGGTCGGTCCAGACCGGGACGGTGGGGGCGCCTTGGGGCTTGCCGTCGGGGTTCAGGGTTCGGACGGTGAGGCACTTGCCGAGGGGTTCGTAGCCTAGGACGAGTTGGGTCTTGGTGCCGGCCGTCGCGGGTATGCGGACTCGGAGCACCTTTGGGTCCTCGCCTACGGCTTCGAAGGTCGGGTTCGAGGTTCCTGAGGGGCCTGCGGGCTCGGGGCCGCAGGCCGTCAGGGTGAGTGTGCAGACCATGAGGAATCCGACCTGCCGGACCATGAGCTCCATCCCTATCTCTACATCCCACAACCACGCGCGCCTCCTGAGCCTCCCCTGTCGCGCGGCCTGCCCACAAGCCAGCCCTGGCGCAGCTACCTTCGGGGCGCTTATCACCTCGGCGCGTTGACTGCGCGCTTTCCCACCTGGTATTTGACGCGCTTGGGCCCCTGATCCGGTCATTAATTCAGAACTAAAAGAATGGCCCGAAAATGGCTGGAACGGACGTGCGACCCCCGGAAGGGCACGGCACCGGTTCGACGGAAGGCGGGCGCGTCGCGGGACTGCTTACGGTGTGCGTGGCGGGATGGGGTGGGGGCGGCTGTCTCAGCGGGACGCTTGCCGTTGAACTTGGAAAACGGGACTGAACTTGGAAAACGGGACGGCTCGGCGGGTTGGCGGGATGTGTGTTCAGGTGGGGGCGAGGACGGTTTGGGGGGTGGTGATGAGCATTTGGGTGAGGTGGGCTTGGGTGACGCCCCTGGACAGGATGTGGGGGATGACGTCCTGTTGGAGGTGTAGGTAGTGCCATTGGTGGAGGAAGGGCATGATGGTCGGGTCGACCCAGTCGATGTAGCAGGAGGCGTCCTGGGAGAGGACCATCTGGGGGGCGTGGCCGCGGCGGCACATCTCGATGAGGGTGTCGGCGCGGGCTTCGAAGGTGGTGTCGATGTTGATGCCGAAGCGGTCCATGCCCAGGATGAAACCGGCGTCGGCGAGTTCCGTGAGGTGGTCCACGTCGGTGGTGTCGCCGCTGTGGCCCATGACGATCCGGTGGGGGGCGACGCCCTCCTCGTCGCACAGGATCCGCTTGGCCAGCAGGCCGGTGCGCGTTCCCGGATGGGTGTGGACGGTGATCGGCGCGCCCGTCGCGTGGTGGGCGCGGGCGACGGCGCGCATGACCCGCTCGACGCCCGGGGTGAGGCCCGGATCGTCGATCGCGCACTTGAGCATGCCGGCCCGCACGCCCGTCCCGGCGATGCCCTCGGTGAGGTCGGCGACGAACATGTCGACCATCGGGTCGGGCACGTCGGCGCCGAGGACCTCGTTGAGCGCGGGCCCCCGGTGCCGGAAGAAGAACGGGACGCCGTCGTAGGTGTAGACGCCGGTCGCGACGATGATGTTGAGTTCCGGCACCTTCTCGGCGATCCGCTGGATGCGCGGAATGTAGCGGCCGATCCCGATGACCGTGGGGTCGACGATGGTGCGCACGCCCTGCGCGGCGAGCGCCTTGAGCTTGGTGACGGCGTCCTCGACGCGCGTCTCCTCGTCTCCCCATTCGCTGGGGTGGTTGGCCTGGACGTCGCTGGTCAGCACGAACACGTGCTCGTGCATGTAGGTGACGCCGAGCTCGGCGCCCGCCACCTGCCCGAGAACCGTGGGAACCGTGGGAACCGTGGGAACCGCACCCATAAGCCCATTCCTCCTCGCCGACCGGACACGGGGAACGGGGTTTCCCCGCCGATGTGGCGGACAGGATCCCACGCCCTTTCCCGGGCCGGAAAGCCCCGGAAAGGCGCCGTGTCAGGACGTCGGGGTGAGGACGTGGAGGTGGTGGTCCCACGCCCTCAGGTCGAGCTGACCCGGACAGCGGGGCATCGCGAGGGCACGGGGAGGGCGCGGTGTGGGCACGCCCTCCCCGTCCGGGTTCCCCGGCCGTCAGTGGAGGCCGGGGAAGAGCGGGGCCGGGAAGGTCGGCCACGGAGAGCGGCCGTGCTTCTCCTTGCACTTGTCGTAGTAGTTCTTCACGACGATGACGCTGGTGCGCTCGTCGGAGATGGTGACCTTGCGCGGCCGGACCAGTGTGCGGGCAGGGCCGGTGTGGTGGCCCGTCGAGGCGCGGGTGGACTCGCTGACGCGGCAGCGGGTCAGCGTCGGGATGCCGGTGATGGTCTCCAGCCGGTGCAGGCCGGGCCTGGCGTGCGCCGGGAGCGTCAGGACGCGGTCGAAGGCGTCGTCGGTGCAGTCGACCCTGATCCGGATCTCGCCCTGGTGGCCCGCGCCCGGACCGGTGATCCGCTTGACGACCTTGAGGTCGCCGGTGGCGCGGACGAACGCGTTCGTCACGGACACGTCGGCGGTGCCCTCCTCGACGATGACGACGGTCGGCGGCTCGATGACGGGATCGTGCTCCAGGTTGACGAGCGGGTTGTCGCCGTCCTCCGGCTCGGTGATGGCGCAGGTGCTCCCGGCGCGCAGTCCGGTGAGGGTGCGGACGTGGTCGCCCGCCGCGAGGCCGCCGGGGAACGTCACGACGCGCCGCTGGTCCTCGGTGCCGGGGTCGTCGTTGGTGCAGACGACCTGGACGACGATCTCGCCCTGGAGGCCCGCCGCCTCGCCCGTGATCGTCTTGGTGAGCCGTAGCGAGCCCGCCGCGAAGCGCCGCAGGTGGGCGCCGCCCCTGACGGCGAGTTCCGTCTCCTGCGCCAGGATCAGCTTCTGCGCGGCGTCGAGATCGGGATTGGTGCCGTCGAACAGCAGCACGGTGCCGGTGAGGATCTGGGAGACCCGTTCGACGACAAAGCCCTGGACGGGGTTGGTCGTTGTGCTCCGCGCCCACAGTGTGGTGCCGGGGCTCACCTCGGCGCCGTCCAGGAGCCGGTTGCCGCCCTGGGCGTCGGTGAACACCTCGACGCCGCCGCTCGTGCGCAGCACCCCCGAGACGGTGCCGGACACCTGGAACGGCCCGACGATCTCGCCGGTGGACGGCGCGTCCATCTCGGTGGGCGTCACGGTCAGTTCGGGCGCCACCGGCTCGGGCCGCGGCCCGTTGGTGAGCGCGTCCGCGACGATCTGCTCGGTCAGCGCGCGGACTTCGGCGCTCGCGGCGCTCTCGGGGTCGACGACGTACCGGTCGCTGAAGAACCAGATGGCGGACTGGACGGCGGCGGCCCTGACGTCGTCGCTCGACGCCCCCGCGGGCTCGTTGGTGTTCGGGAAGTAGGTGACGAGGATGTGCTCGACGTAGCCGAGGTTCGGCACGTTCGCCTCGGTCCAGTCGCCCAGCACGTAGTTCACCCCGATCTGGGTGCTGGTCCGCAGGTCGATGCAGTAGGTGAGCCCGCTGCGCGTGGAGCCGGGGGCGGGGTCGGCGACCCTGATGAGCCCGGCGAAGCTCGTGTTGTGCGCCTCCGAGTCGTCGGGCACGACGGCGGGGTAGCCGGTCAGCGGGTCGAAGTCGGCGGGCGCGATGAAGCCCTGCACCGGAGCGCCGCTCTCGATGTTCGTGATGGTCGCCTCGGTGAGCAGGCCGACCCCGGCGGGGGCGCTGCCCACCGGGTTGATCTCCGCGAACGCCGTCGTGGCGACGGTCAGCGAGAGCAGCGCGCCCGTGACGCCGCCGAGCACCAGGCGGCGGGACCGGCCTGTGCCCGACCGGGCCGGGGACGGGCGCTTTTCACCTCCCGACTTCGTCGGGAGCGCCCGCCCCCGGCCTGTGCTCGACTGGGCGCGGGGCGGTGGATCTCCCGCCAGGCGGCGGGCGGCTCTCGCCACGGTCGCCGACAGTCGGCGCGCGGACGCTGCGATGTGCATGGGTTCCCCTCGGTCGTAGGCCACCGCGCCGCTCGTGACCGGAGGGCGGAACCGCCGTGCGAAGGGCCGACGCGGATGCGGGTGCGCTGATTAGGCGTCATCCGCAGTGCTTTCACCCGAGCCGTTCGGAGAATCTCCCGCGCCGGTAAATGATCTTCGTGGGGCCCGATCACGCCGCCGTCGGGGCGGGCGTCACAGCCGGGCCCGGGACGGGCGGCGGCGGGTGGTGAGCAGCAGCCCGGTGACGCCGCCGATGGCCAGCCCGACGGCACCGGCGATCAGGCCCATGCCCTTCGGGTCCTGGCCGGTGAGCGCGCTGGTGCCGGACGCGGGCTTGGCCTCGGGGAGCGCCGCCGCGTGGTGGTTCCCGTGGCCGCCGCCGGGCGGGCAGGACGGCGGCGTCGTCGGCTTGCCCGGCTTCGGGGACTTCGTCGGCTGGCCGGGCTTGGTGGGCTTGCCCGACGGGCGCGGGCTCTGCGCGGGCGACGACGCCGACGGCTGGGGCGCGGGCGGCTGGGGCACGGGCGCCGCGCCGCCGTCCGACCCGCCGAGGACGATGTCGGAGCAGGAGTAGAACGCCTCGGGGCTGTCGGTGCGCTGCCAGATCGCGTAGACGAGGTGACGTCCGGTCTTGCCCGCCGGGATCCGCCCGGCCAGGTGGTAGTAGCCGCCCGTCGCGGTGGGCGACGCCGCCGTGAGGAACGGCTGGGACTCCAGGCTCGACCAGGTGAGCGGCCTGGTCGGGTCGTAGCCGTCCTTGGTGATGAACAGCTGGAAGCCGCCCCTGTGCACGGCGGTGACCCGGAAGCGGAACGTGTAGTCCGTCCCGGCCTTGAGCCGGGTCGCGGGCCAGTCGGCGCGGGCGAGGTCGAGCCCCCGGAAGGCGGGGTCGCCCGCGCTGCACAGCCGCCCGTCGGGGATGATCTGGCGGTGCCGCCCGGCCGCGTCGCCGATCCGCACCCCGTTCCAGTCGTAGAACGCCTGGGTGCCGCCGGCCGCGACGGCCGCGCGACAGGCCGCCGAACTCGGGCTCTCCGGGTTCTCCTGGTAGCAGGCGATCACCCGGCTCAGCGGGTACTCCATGGAGCCGTGCGCGCCCGCGGGCGACGACGGGAGCAGCGCCAGCGGGGCGGCCGTGGCGACGGCCGCCGCCGCCCTGAGGAGGGTCTTGCCGTGCCTGTGCATCCGGACCTCCGAAAGGGGGTGGGGGTTTCCGACACCCCGGATGCTAGGCAGTGGGAAAGGCCGCGAAAAAGCCTTTCAGAGGGTCTTAAGGAAGGCATCAGCGGGTGCTAACAAGCGCCGTTCTCGGTCCACTGTTGAATTGTTCCGGAAGGGAAACTTAAGTCTTCCCTAAGGCCGTTCTCGGAGCCGCTGCGCGCACCGCGGCGCGACCACCGCGCGCCCCTGCGCCCGGACCGGTGGACGGCGCGGCGCGGCGCCGCCCTGGGCGCGGTGCGCAGCCACACCTCGATCTGCGCGCCGCCCAGCATCGACCTGCCGACCCGCAGGGAGCCCCCGGTCGACTCCGCGAGACGGCGGGCGATGTCGAGGCCGAGCCCGGTGGAGCCGCCGCCGCTCGCGCCCCTGCGCAGCGCGTCGCCCGGCTCGGCGATGCCCGGACCCGCGTCGCCCACCAGCAGGCCGGTGGCCTGCTCACCCCGGTGCAGGCTGAGCTGGAAGGCGGTGCCGTGCGGGGTGTGCCTAAAGACGTTGCCGAGTAGCGCGTCCACCACCGCCGACAGCTCGGCCGCCGGGATCGGCACCGGCGCGTGGTCGTCCGGCGCGACGAGATCCCACGGGCGCTCCTGGTCCTCCGCGAGCGCCGACCAGAACTCCAACCGCCTTTTGACCACGGTGACGGCGTCGCACGACCGGACCGCGGGCCGCTCCCCGTCCATCCCGCGCGCCGTCGCGATGATCTCGCTGACCGCGTCCTCCAGCCTGCCGAGCGCCTCCCGGCTCTGCGCGAGCCGGGCCGGATCGCCGGGGTGCGCGGCCATGCCGTCGAGGTTGACGCGCAGCGCGGTGAGCGGGGTGCGCAGCCGGTGCGACAGATCCGCCCCCGCCTCCCGCTCGGCGGCCAGCAGCCGCGCGAGCTCGCCGACCATGTGGTTGAACGCCTCGCCCGCGGCCCTCAGCTCGCGCGGGCCGCCCGGCACCGTGCGCGCCGTGAGATCGCCGCCCGCGACCCGGTTCAGCGCCCTGGCGAGCCGATCGGTGGCGCTGACCACGCGCAGCGCCAGCCTGTCGGCCATCGCCACCGACACTCCGACCAGTGCCAGCGCGACCAGCGCGAGGATCGTCCAGGACTTCGCCACCCCCCGGGTGAGCTCGGCGGACGAGGCGAACACCTCGACCACGGCGGTGCGCTCGGCGTCGAGCACGACGGGGCGCAGCAGGACCCTGCCGCCCGGCGCGTCCGCGAAGAAGGCGCGCTTGAGCCGGTGCGCCCGCGCGAGATCGGCGGGCGGCGCGTGCGGCACCCCGAGCGCCTCGCCCGTGGGCAGGTGCAGCGCCATGACGCCCGCCGCGCCCGCCGGGATCGACCCGAGCGCCGCCGCGAGCTGGGCCGGATCCGACGTCACCGTGAGCACGGGCACCAGCGAGGACGCCTGGCGCTCGGCGTTCGTGAGCGCGCGTTCGCGCGCCATCTGGCCGTTGAG
Source organism: Actinocorallia sp. API 0066 (assembly GCF_020991275.1). Lineage (GTDB taxonomy): Bacteria > Actinomycetota > Actinomycetes > Streptosporangiales > Streptosporangiaceae > Actinocorallia. The sequence goes on from NZ_JAJLQY010000011.1 coordinate 267,019, forward strand.
CAGACCCAGCGGGAGGACGAACGACAGCGCGACCATCGCCGTCACCGCCGTGGCCACCCGGGCCAGCGCTCCCCTCATGTGCCACCTCCCCCCGGCCTTTGTGCGTGCCTCGACCGCCGGTCGTGCGCCGTTCGCCCGACCCGTTCGCCGCGACGCTACCCGAATTCCCGAACCGCCGCCCGAGCGCCTGTGGATAACTTTTTCTGGGCGTCTGTATGCGCATTTTTCGGGATGTCGCACGCGGGCGCGCGGGGCCATAATGAGCCGCATGCGGGTAAGGCTTGGATTTCTCGCGGTGTGGACCGCGACGACGGCCGCGGGCGTCGGCATCACGTGGGTCGGCGTCGGCGACGCGCTGCGCGGCACGGCGTGGGCCGTCCCGGACGTGGCGGCCCAGGTGCCCGTGCTCCAGGGACGGCCGCCGAGCCTGGAGCCCACCGGCACGCCCACCCACACCGCCGAGGAGCGCCCCGCGACGGGCGTCGCCGGGACGTCGCCGTCGCCGACCCGGCCGCCCTCGACGTCCGGCACCACGGCGCCGTCCACCGGGAAGCCCGCGCAGCCGAAGCCGTCGCCGGCGCCGTCGAGCGCCCCGGCCGAGACGGGCGCCGTGCGGACGTACGTCGTCGTCTCCGGGAGCGTCGTGCTTTCCCTCGGGAAGGAGTCCGCGCGCCTGGTGTCCGCGACGCCCGACAACGGGTTCGAGGTGAAGGTGTGGGAGCAGACCGCTTGGCTGCGTGTCGACCTCACCGACGGGGTGCACGGCTCGGCGGTCTTCGCGAGGTGGAACGGGCACCCTCCGCTGGTGGAGGTGTACGAGTACTAGCTCACTCGGGGGCGGTGAGCATCACGCCGACGCCCCTGACGGTGTGCAGGTAGCGCGGGGCGGCGGCGCGCTCCCCGAGCTTGCGGCGCAGCCACGACAGGTGCACGTCGATCGTCTGGTCGTCGCCGCCGGGCTGCCGCCAGACCTCCGCGAGCAGCTCCTGCCGCCGCACGACCCTGCCCGCGTGCCGGGCGAGGTGCGCGAGCAGGTCGAACTCCTTGCGGGAGAGCTGGAGCGGCCTGCCTTCGAGGGTCGCCTCCCTGCGGTCCACGTCCACCCGTAGGGCGCCGACCGTGAGGGTCTCGCTGCGCGTGGCCGTCCGGGTCCGGCGCAGGACCGCCTCGATGCGCGCGTGCAGGTGGCCCGCCGAGAAGGGCTTGGTGAGGTAGTCGTCGGCGCCCGAGCCGAGCAGCCGGATGATCTCCTGCTCGCCGTCGCGCGCCGTCGCCACGATGACGGGCACGTCGGACACGGCGCGCAGCATCTTCAGCGCCTCGCCGCCGTCGAGGTCGGGCAGGCCCAGGTCGAGCACGACCACATCGGGGCCGCCCGCGGCGACCTCGCGCAGCGCGTCGAGCGCGCGGCCCGCCCCGCTCACGACATGGCCGAACAGGCGCAGCTCCCGCAGCAGCGCCTGCCTCACGTGGGCGTCGTCCTCGACGAGAAGAACCGTGGCCATCATCGGGACAATAGAGCATCTTTCTCCCGAAGACCGGCCGATCAGGGTGTCCGTCGAGGCCGGACGACCCGGCACCGCCCCCATGCCGACGGACGGGCTTCGCGACCGCCTGGGCGAGCCCTCAGGGGATTTCCGCGCACGGCCGGTTGTGTCAGCCTGATGGCGTGTTTCGGCGGGGGCTACCAGCCGACGGCTACCAGGAGCCACTGGGGAGAGCCGTGGGAGACGAACGAGGACTGGTTCGCGTGGTCGTCGTACGGGAAGCCGTAGGACAGCCCGCCGAGGGAGTTCTCGTGCCAGAACCTCGCGTAGTGGTTGGCCGGAGCGGCCTTGTAGTAGGACGCCGGGTCAAGCTGGGTCGCCTCAGGTTTGCCCGCGACGTGTCGGTTGAGTGCCGCGCACAGGGCGGCCTTCTCGGCGAGTGGGCCAGCGCAGCCGACGACCTCCGCTGTGGTCGCCTTGACGCCATGCTTGGCGGCGTAAGCGGTGAAGTAGTCTTCGGCGGCGCCGCCGGGCTGGAAGGCGGGCGCGGTGCGCGGCGCGACGATCCGGTGCGGGGCCTCGACGCGGGCGAGGTCCTTGAACGGCTCGGGAACCGCGTCGGCGAAGCGCTGGAACGTCGCCTCGCGGGACTCGGCGAACGTCGCGCGGTCCTCGCCGACCTCGACGTCGTAGCCGTCGTGCGAGCGCAGCCGCATCGCCAGCTTGAGCGCGAACGCGTCCACCCGCGTCGTGTTGCCGTGGAAGACGTCGGGGCCGACGGTGAACTCGATGAAGTCGTTGTAGGGGCTGTCCGGGGAGCCCAGGTGGAAGTACATGCGGCCGGAGGAGTTCGCGGGCATGTCGAGGTACTGCTGCTCCGCGATCGAGTGGACCTGGTCGTTGAAGCGCCAGAAGACCTTGTCGTCCGGGTACTTCCCGTTGGTCCGGTTGAGCACCTTGACGGTGAGCACGTTCTGGGCGGCGGGGATGTCGGCCGTCTCGCCCCAGAAGTCGGCGGGCGCCGCCTCCCCGCCGGGTGTCCGGACCGGCTCGGGCGACGCCGAGCAGGCGGCCGCGGAGCAGGCGAGGAGGGTGGCGAGGAACGCGTACAGGGCACGCCGTGCGCCGCTGCCGAAGGTCATGGGGCTCCCGGGGTCGGCCTGCGCCGGGCGGCCGCCGACGCCGGGTGACCGGAGCGGCGCCGCCCAAAGGATCTTTTTGACCCTACTGGACTCCACACCCCGATCCGTCACAGAACGGCCGGTCGTGCCGCGCCCTCCGGGCGATTCGCCATAGAAGACCCATAGTGCGATAAACCGGGAGAAAGCCGCTCACCTCTGGCGCGAACCCGAAATCCGGGCGCGCGGGCGAAAGGCGGGAGACATTCTTTGACGGCCCGTGGAATTCCCGTCCCGGGGCCGGTCCCCGAATCAAATGATCAAGAAGAACACCTGCTCAGCGCCATTTTTGATCTTGTTAGGCACGCGCCTCCCGGGCTGCTCGGACACCCCGCGAGAAGGCGGGTATGGAAATCTCGGTGTGTTTCTCGCCGTCCCGTGCCCGTCCTGCGGCTAGCCTTTCCCGAGATCAAGGAGCATCCAGGGCACGGCCATTCCCCAGGGGTCGCGCGTACGGTTGTTCATTTCTCGAAGAAAGGCGGCGGGGCCGAGTGAATCCCTTCGGGTGCGCGATGCTCGTGCTGAGCGTTGATCCCTACGGCCCGGATTCCCGGCTCGGCCCCGCCCGCCCGTGGGCCGGTGAGCCCGCGCCCGTCGTGGGACGGCGGAACCTTCCCCCCGCCGTCCCCGGACCGCGTCACGCTCCCGTGGAGCACCCGGCCGCCCCTCTGGCTCTCCGCTGACGCGTCCCATCCCGGCGGCGTGACGAGGGTGCCGTCACGCCGCTGCCCCCACCCCGGGGTTTCGGACACTTTCGGACAGTGGGACGGTGATCACTCGCGTTAGGGCGCGGCTGAATTCCCCTTCGGAACCGCCCGTGCAGGGCCTACCATCGCGGCGAGGAGCGAAAAGGGAAAAGAACCGAGAAAAGGGGAAAGCGTGAGCGGCGAGGCACCGGACACCCAGCCACGGTATGAGATAGACACCACGGTCGCGCATTCCGCGCGCATCTGGAACTACTGGATGGGCGGCAAGGACAACTTCGAGGTGGACCGCCAGGTGGCCGCCGAGCACGCCGCGAAGTTCCCCGGGATCGTCGACGTGGCCCGCCAGGTGCGCGCGTTCCTTGTCAGGTCGGTGACGTATCTGGCGCGCGACGAGGGCATCCGGCAGTTCCTGGACATCGGCACCGGGCTGCCCACCGCGAACAACACGCACGAGGTGGCCCAGGGCGTCGCCCCCGAGTGCCGTGTCGTCTACGTGGACAACGACCCGCTCGTCCTCGTGCACGCCAAGGCGCTGCTCACGGGGACGCGCGAGGGCGCCACCGACTACATCGAAGCCGACGTCCGGGAGCCGGAGCGGATCCTTGAGGAGGCGGCCCGCACCCTGGACTTCAGTAAGCCGATCGGGCTGATGATGCTGGGCGTCCTCGGTCAGATCCCGGACTCCGACGACCCTTGGGGCATCGTCAGGACGCTCGTCGCCGCACTGCCTCCGGGCAGCTTCGTCGTCATCGAGGACGGCGTGGACACCGACGTCGCGCAGAACGACGCGATAGGCGACTACAACGAGAACCCCGACTCGACCGCCAGCTACCACCTGCGCAGCATCGGGGGCCTCACGTCGTACTTCGACGGCCTCCACCTCCTCGCCCCCGGCGTCGTCTCCTGCTCCCGCTGGCGCCCCGACTTCCGCGCCCTCGCCGCCCCCGAAGTCCCCGACTACGCGGGCGTAGCCCGCAAACCCTGAAAACGCCACGACATAAGGGTCGTTGACTTACCCTCCGAATCTCGGGCCGTAACACAAGGGAAACCAGCGGAATGGACGGAAACACCACTCCGTCCATTCCGCTCCCGTCGCGCGCCATTTCACGGGACGAGCGCCCGCGCCGATCCAGGCGAACAGCTTGGCCACCCGCGCACCTGGCCGGTGTGCCCCTGGATCAACGGGATACCGCGCGCTCCCGGCGTGCCGCGCCCGAACCTGTGGAAGGGTTCCCCGCGTGGGGCGGTGGGAGGTAACCGGCAGACGCGGAACGGAGGGAGTGGCCATGGACGTGGCGGAGGTGTTGGTGGACGGGTTTGAGCGGGTGAAGGAGGTGGTGCATGAGGCTGTTCGGGGGCTTTCGGCGGAGCGGTTGGCGGAGCGGCTGGATCCGGGGGCCAATTCCATTGGCTGGCTGGTGTGGCATCTGACGCGGGTGCAGGACAACCATGTCGCGGAGGTGGCGGAGCGGGAGCAGGTGTGGACGGCAGGGGGGTGGGCCGAGCGGTTCGGGTTGCCCTTCGACGTCGCGGACACGGGGTACGGGCACGGGCCTGAGGAGGTCGCGGCGGTGGTCGTGGAGGCGAAGTCCCTGCGCGGCTACTACGACGCCGTGCACAAGGAGACCCTGGCTTTCGTGCGCGGCCTGGAGCCCGCCGACCTCGGTCGGATCGTGGACAAGGGGTGGGATCCGCCCGTCAGCCTTGGTGTCCGGCTCGTCAGCGTGATCTCCGACGACCTGCAGCACGCGGGCCAGGCCGCGTTCGTGCGCGGTGTCCTCCTGCGGAGCTGAAGGCGGCGGATACGCCCAGCGCCTTGCGCTTTCTAGGGAATTGGCTGGACATGACGGGAAGTGCCCTGGACAAGCCGCTCTGTAGCGTGAGCCGGAGGGGGGAGGTGCGGCCAGTGCCTGAAGTCATGGAGTACGCCTGGGGCACCCCGTCGTGGGTCGAGCTCGAGAGCCCCGACGGGGAGGAGTCCAAGCGCTTCTACGCGGAGCTGTTCGGGTGGGGCTCCTACGTCTTGACCAACGACAGGCTGGGGGACTACGACATCTTCACCCTCGATGGCCCGGACGGTCCCGAAGTGGCGGGAATGTCGCAGCTCGCCGACCCGTTCGAGGCGGCGAGCTGGATGTTCTTCTTCCAGACCCACGACCTGGAGACGGCCCTGAAACGGGCGCTGGCGGCCGGAGGCCACGTCATGCTCCCCGGGGTGGACGTCGGCGATCTGGGCCGCATGGGGACGGTTCAGGACCCGGAGGGCCTGGAGTTCGGCCTGTGGCAGCCGTACCGGCACCAGGGCGCGGCGCTGGTCGACGAGCCGGGCGCGCTGAGCTGGATCGAGCTGTCCACCGGCGACTTGGAGGCCGCGGGCCGCTTCTACCTGCACGCGCTGGACTGGACGTTCGCCAGCCTCGCCCGCGACGACCTGGGCGACCGGCTCGTGTGGGCGGCGGACGACGCCCCGGTGGCCAGCGCCGTCGCCGGGGCGGGGCCGCCGCGCTGGATCCCGTACTTCGCCGTCGCGGACTGCGACGCGGCGGCCGAGCGCGCCGTCGCGGCGGGCGCGAGCACGCTGGCGCCGCCCGCCGACCTGCCGTCCGGCCGCGCCTGCGCCATCGTCGACCCGCACGGCGCCCACCTGACCCTGGTGGCCCGACCGGGCTGATCGGGGCCGGATCAGCCCGTCGCGGGCTCGAAGTCGAGCTTCTCCCGGACGCCGCAGTCCGGGCAGCACCAGTCGTCGGGAACGGCGTTCCAGGGGGTGCCCGCGGGGAAGCCCTCACGAGGCTCGCCCGTGGACTCGTCGTACCGGTACTCGCAGACGGGGCAGACGTAGACCATGCCTCCACCGTGGCATGGGACGTACGACGTAAACAAGAGGTGTGGCGTACGTTCGGCGCGCCGCGCGGGCGCGTGCCGCTGCTACGGTGCTGGTTCGTCAGGGCGCGAGCGGTGGGGAGAGGGGTGGGATGGCCCGCAAGGGGGGAACGCCGGAGGAACGTCCGGCGCTGACCCGGGATCTCATCGTCGCCACCGCCCTCGCCCTCGTCGAGCGGGACGGCGCCAAGGCCCTGTCGATGCGCAGGATCGCCGCCGAGCTGGGCGCGGGGACGATGTCCCTGTACAACCACGTCCCCGACCGCGACAGCCTCGTCGAGGCCATGGCCCGCGAGGTGTTCGCCGGGCTCGACGTGCCGCCTCCCGCGCCGGGAACCGACTGGAAGGAGACCGCGCGGGCTCTGGTGGCCGCCTTCGGGGTCGCCGCGCGACGTCACCCACGCAGCATGTACCTGGTGCTCACCAGCCGGGTCGGTCTTGAGGTGCCGTGGCGGACGGCGGAGGGGGCACTGGCCGTCCTCGTCGGGGAGGGTTTCGACGGGGCGACGTCCGTGCGGGTCCTGCGCGCGCTCATGTCGTTCGCCATCGGCGCCCAGATGATGGTCGAGGGGGCCCTGAAGATGCCCGACGAGCCCGAGGCCGCCGCGCACTTCCGCGCCCTCGGGATTCCGGAGGGGCTGCTCTGCCCGGACCTGGAGGGGGACTTCGCCATCGGCCTCGAACTCCTCCTGTCCGCCTTGGACCGCCTCCCCCGGACCCGTCCCTAAGGCCGCTCAGGGGGGCGCCGGGAGGCGAGCTCCTCGACGGCCGACACGAACAGGTCGAGGCCGAACTCGAAGTCCGTGTCGAAGCCGGTGTCCAGCAGCTCGTCCGGCAGGGAGACGACGTGCGGGAAACGGGCCGAGCCGAGGCCGCGCAGGGTCTCGGCGGGGTCGTCGTGCTCGCGGGCCAGCATCCGGCCCATGCCCACCTCGCGCAGTTGCGAGCCGAGCGCGTAGGCCATGAGCGAGTGGGTCACCGCGATCGCCGTCCGCGCGTCGAGGCCCGCCCTGACGCCCAGGGCCAGCGCCCGTTCGATCGCGCGCATCCGCACCGGGATGCGGGCGCGGCTCTCCAGCACGAGCGCGAGGCTGCGGGGGTACTCCCGCGCGATGGAGCGGAACGAGCGGATGAGCGCGCGCGCTTCGTCCTTCCAGTCATCGGAGTCCACCTCGGGCACGTCGAGGGTGGCCATGACGTAGTCGGCCATCCGCTCGATGAGCTCTTCTTTGCTCGCGACGTGCCGGTACATCGCCATCGCGCTGACGCCGAGCTCGTCGCCCACCGCCCGCATGGACAGCGCGTCGGGGCCGTCCCGCTCGACCAGCTCCACGGCGGTGTGCACGATCAGCTCGGGGGTCAGCACCACACGCATCACCCGTTGCGGCGCCTTGCGCGGCATCGCCAGCCTCCCGCTTCCGCACTTCCGCTTACGTCCCCTCACCCTACGCGCCGGGCGTGGACGGGTCAGGCGGAGCGGTTGAGCCAGCCGAGGATGAGGGCGGCGCCGCGGTCGGCGCTGGCGGCGCGGCGCCGGGCGCGGCGGCTGCGCGGCAGCGCGCGGACCCGGGTCCGGTGCCAGAAGGTGTCGCCCATCGCGGCGTAGCGGGCGCCGAGGGCGAGGCGCTCGGCGGCGTCGGCGAGCTCGGTGAGCGCGCGCCGCTCGGCGAGGAGGGTGGGCGCGGTCAGGGCGAGCGCCAGCAGGGTCTCCACCTCTGTCACCTGGGTGCCGAGCCACAGCAGCGAGTCGCCTCCCGTCCCCGGTTCCTTGGCCGTCACCCAGTCCTCCGCGCGGTCGCCGTGATCGGACGCGCTGCCCTTCCTTTCATGGTGCATCGTGGAGCCCCCTTCCGTCCCGTGGTTTTCCGCCGCGGCTCAGCCGAGGGGCCCCGCCCCCTTGCGCCGCCGGATCAGCACCGTGGTGACGGCCCGGTGCTCGACCTCGGACACCTCCAGGTCCCAGTCCTCGGCCCGCACGACGTCGCCGGGCTCGTCGGGGATGTGGCCGAGCAGGGCGAGCACGAGGCCCGCGACCGTCGTGTAGTCGCCCCGGTCGGGTGTGGTCAGGGTGACGCCGATGTCGGGCAGGTCGTGCAGCGGGAACAAGCCGGGCACGACAAGGGTCCCGTCGGCCTCGGTCTGTACGGCGAGGACGTCCCTGTCGTGCTCGTCGTAGATCTCGCCCACGATCTCCTCAAGCAGGTCCTCCAGGGTGACGATGCCCGCGACGGTCCCGTATTCGTCGATGACGAGCGCGAACTGCTGCCGCTCGGCCTTGAACCTGCGCAGTGCGGCGGCCACCTTGAGGCTCTCGGGGAACGTCATGGCGGGACGGCAGGCTTCCGCGACGGGGAGGGCGTCGTCGGTGCCGATGAGTTCGCGGAGGTTGACGACGCCGACCACGTCGTCCACGTGCCGGGCCGCCATGACGGGCGCCCGGGAGTGGCCGGATGCGGCCAGCGCGCCGCGCGCCTCGGCGACGGGCAGGTCGGCGGCCAGCATGAAGACCTGTCGGCGCGGCCGCAGCACCGACCGCAGCGTGCGCTCGTTGATCTCCAGCGCGCCGGTGATGATGGTGCGCTGGTCGACGGTGAGCCCGCGCTGTCCGGCGACGAGCTCGCGCAGCTCCTCGGCGCCGAGCTGCTCCTTTGCCGCGTTGGGGTCGCCGCCGAAGACCCGCACGACGAGGTCGGTGGTCTTGCCGAGCGCCCACACGGCGGGCCGGGTGACGGTGGAGAGCAGGTCGAGCGGCCGGGCGACGAGCAGCGCCCACCCTTCGGCCCGCTGCATCGCGAGCCGCTTGGGCGCGAGCTCGCCGAGCACGAGGGTGAAGAACGCGAGGACGAGCGTGACGAGCGCGATGGCGGCTGCGTCGGCCGCGCCGCCGAGGAACCCGAGCGGCTCGACCAGCGGCCGCGAGAGCGACACGGCGGCCGTCGCGGAGGCGAGGAACCCGGCGAGGGTGATGCCGATCTGGATGGTCGCGAGGAAGCGGTTGGGGTCGCGGGCGAGCCTGACGAGCGCCGCCGCGCCGCGTCCGCTGCGCCGTTCCAGGCGGCGTAGCTGTCCTTCGCGCAGGGAGACGAGCGCTATCTCGCTCCCGGCGAAGACGGCGTTCAGGCCGATGAGGACGAGGACGAGCAGGATGTTCCCTGTGACGGCGTCCAACTGTGTGCTGCTCCTTATTCCCCACCCGGGGCCCCGCACCCCCGGGCGTGTCCCTTCCGGCGCCTTCCGGTGCCGTTGGAACGATCAACTACATTTGTAGCAGTATGCGGGTTCGGGGGCCAGGCGCCCCGCGCCGCACGGCACAACCCCCACAAAACTGTGGGAATACCCCAGATCTCCCGATGTTGCACCCGGCATGGCTGTGACGGAACTCAGGCTCGTGGTGACGGCGGCGGACTACGAGGAGGCGGTGGCGTTCTACCGGGACGTCCTGGGCCTCACCGAGCGCGGGGCGTTCTCCAGCGACGGAGGGCGCGTGACGATCCTGGAGGCGGGCCGGGCGACGCTGGAGATCACTGATCCCGCGCACGCCGCCTTCATCGACGAGGTCGAGGTCGGCCAACGCGTCGCGGGGCACATCAGGGTGGCGTTCGAGGTGCCCGACTCCGCTGAGACCGCCCCCGTCCTCGTGGAAGCGGGCGCACGGGAGATCGCCTCCCCCAGGCCGACCCCGTGGAACTCGCTGAACGCGCGGCTGGAGGGTCCGGCGGGCCTTCAACTCACCCTCTTCTCCGACCTGCCTGACGGCGAGTAGGAGACGCTCACCCTGGACGGGCCCGCCTCAGGTGACGGGCGAGGAACCCGCCCGTCGGGCTGACCGGATCGGCCGCGACGGCGTCCGGCGGCCCCGAGGCGACGATCCTGCCTCCGTGCGGGCCCGCCCCCGGCCCGAGGTCCACCACCCGGTCGGCGTTCGCCACGAGGTCGAGGTCGTGGTCGATCACCAGGACCGTCGCGCCCGCCGCGAGCAGGCCGTCCAGGGCGTGCAGCAGCGTGCGCACGTCGCGCGGGTGCAGGCCGATCGACGGCTCGTCGAAGACGAACAGGGCGCCCTCCTGGTCGGTGCGCAGCGCCTCGGCCAGCCTGAGCCGCTGCGCCTCCCCGCCGGACAGCGCGGGCGTCGGCTCGCCGAGCGTGAGGTAGCCGAGCCCGACGGCCTGGAGGGCGGTGAGCCGCGTGGCGACGGCGGGCCGGTCCGCGAACGCCTCGGCCGCCTCGTCGACGGTGAGCCGCAGGACGTCGGCGATGGTCCGACCGTCCACCCGCACGCCGAGCGTCTGCGGGTTGTACCGGCCGCCGTCGCAGTCGGGGCAGCGGATCGTGAGGTCGGGCAGGTACTGGATGTCCAGCGAGAGCTCGCCCAGGCCCTCGCAGCGGTGGCACTGGCCGTCCTTGGTGTTGTAGGAGAAGTGGCCCGGTTTCCAGCCGCGACGGGCCGCCTCAGGCGCCGCGGCGAACAGTTGGCGGACGGGGTCGAGCACGCCGGAGTAGGTCGCGGGCGTCGAGCGGGCGTTCTTGCCGATCGGCGTCGCGTCGATCTCGACGAGCCGGGTGACGCCCTCGGCCTCCAGGCGGTCCACGTGCGCCGGTAGCGGCCGCCCGGCCAGACGACGGCGCAGCGCGGGCACGAGGCTGTCCAGGACGAGCGCCGTCTTGCCCGAGCCGGAGACGCCCGTCACGAGGGTGAGGCGGCGCAGCGGGAACCGTGCGGTGACGTCGCACAGGTTGTACAGGCGGCTCACGGTGACCGACAGCACGCCGTCGTCCTCGTCGGGCCGCCGCGCGCGCACGACGGGATCGGCCTTCCCGGAGAGGAACGGCCCCGTGACGGACGCCGGGTCGTCGGCCAACTGGGCGGGCGTGCCCTGCGCGGTGACGGTGCCGCCGAGCCGTCCCGCGCCGGGGCCCATCTCGATCAGGTGGTCGGCGGCCCGCAGCAGGTCGACGTCATGGTCCACGACGACGACGGAGTTCCCGTTGTCAGCCAGGACCCCTACCAGCGCGCGCACTCCTTCGACGTTCGCGGGATGCAGGCCCACCGAGGGCTCATCGAGGACGTAGAGCAGGCCCGTCGAACGCTCCCGTACCGTCCGGGCGAGTTGGACGCGCTGCCTTTCACCCGTCGAGAGGGAGCCGCCCGCACGGTCGAGGGTGAGGTAGTCGAGGCCGAGCGCGCGCAACGGTTGGAGGGCGTCCCGGAGTTCGCCTGACAGCCGCTCGGCCAGCGCGCGCACGGGCTCGGGGAGCCTTCCCGGCAGGTCGGCGGCGACCGCGTCGAGCGTCTCCAGGTCGTCGGAGGTGACCTCGGCGATGTCGCGCCCGTCCAGGTGGGAGGCCAGGGCCTCCGGCCGGTACCGGGTGCCGTGGCAGGCGGGGCACGTGTGGGTGGTGAAGAATCGGCTTAGCCTGCTGCGGGTCGTCTCGCTGCCGCTGCTTCCGGCCTGCGTGACGGCCGCGACGGCGTTCTCGTACGTCATGTTCAGGGTGAACGCCCTGCCCTTGCGGGACGGAAGGGTGACTTCGTGCTGCTCGGCCGGGCCGTGCAGGACGATGTCCTTCTCCCGCTCCGACAGCTCCGCGTAGGGCACGTCGATCCGGACGCCCATCTCGGCCGCCACCTGCGGCATGTAGCTACGGCCCGCGCTGTTCCAAGGCAGGACCGCGCCCTCCGCGAGGGTCTTGGCGGGATCGGGGACGAGCGAGTCCTCGTCCACCTCGTCGCGGGTGCCCAGGCCGTGGCACACAGGGCAGGCGCCCAGGGAGTTGAACGCGAAGGACTCGGCGCCCGGAAGCCGGAACCTTTACGTCGCACACCACGCAGCGCGTCCACTCGTCGGCGGCGGCCGCCAGGGAGGGGGGATTGCGGTGGCCGTTGGTGCACACGTGCGCCCCGAGCCGGGAGAACATCAGCCGCACGACGCTGAGCGCCTCGCTCATCGTGCCGACCGTGCCGTGCCTGCCCGGCACCGGGGGACGCTGGCGGAGGGCGAGCGCGGCGGGCAGGAACTCCACCCGGTCCACGTCGGGCTTCGCCGCCTGTTCGATCCTGCGGCGGGTGAAGGTGCTCAACCCGTCCAGGAACCGCCGCGACCCCTCCGCGTACAGCACCCCCATGGCCAGTGACGACTTGCCCGATCCGGAGAGCCCGGTGATCCCGACGACCCGCCACAGCGGCACCTCGACGTCCACATCCCGCAGGTTGTGCACGCGAGCGCCGAGCACCCGGATCGCCTCCGGCCCCCGCTCCCCCACGCCCCCAGTATCGGCCCGCGCCCCTCGCAAGCCCCGCCGACGCGCCCCGGCCGCCACGCCTCGCGGGTCAGGACGTGACGGTTCCTTGGGGTGGCGGACGGAGTGCGGCCGCCTCCCGGAGCGCCGTCGCGTAGGAGGAGGAGTCCCCGAGCCGTGCGTAGGAGTCCAGGGCGAGGGCGTAGCAGTGCAGCGACGCGGCGCGGTGGGAGGCGGCGGCGTGCAGGCGGGCGAGGCGGAGGCTGGCCGCGGCCCGCGTCGGGTGGTCGCCGGTGTCCTCGGCCTCGGCTTGCGCGGCCTGGAGCAGGGTCGTGAAGGCTCCGTCGGCCAACGGGCCGGGAGGCGCGGACGCCAGGTCGGGGAGCAGGGACGTCAGCGGCGCGGACGGTGAAGGCGGCGCGGTCAAGGTGAGCGACCGGAAGCCGTCGATGACGAGCGACGGAAGCGGGGCCCGGCAGGTGACGAGCACGAAGCAGGACTCGGCGGACGGCAGCGCGGACCGCACGCCGTCCTCGCCGCGCGCGTTGTCCAGGATGAGAAGGGTGCGTTCTCCTTCCGGCGGATTCCACGGCGGCGCCGCTTGCGGCCCGCTCAGGTCGACGTGGTGGAGCCCGCCCGGAAACAGCCCGTGAGCCTGGTAGGCCCACTGGAGCGCCAGCGTGCTCTTGCCGTAGCCGGACGGCCCGCTGACGACGATCCCGGGCGGCGGCACGGGCTCGGACGCCGCCCGCCACAGCGCGGCCAGCTCCGGCCCCCGGGCCGCGCGCGAGGGCGGATGGGCCGGGAACGGCGCGGGCAGCCGCAGCACGAGCCGCCCCACCTGGACGGCCGCATCAACGCTCCCGTGCACCTCAAGCCGCAGCTCGGGCGCGCTCACGGCGTGTCGGCCGGGCGCTCGGGCGCGACCCGGAACCCGCCGACGATCTCGCCCGCCTGGATCAGCGTCCCGATCACACCCCCCGGATGGACGGTGACGGACATGGCAGCCACCGGCGCGACGACGACAGCGGCCGGTTCGGCTTGCGGCGCCGGAGGCGGAGCCGTGTGGGCGGCCTCCGGGAGGAGCCGTCGTGTCTGGCCCGTCCAGATCCAGGCGTCGCAGGAGAACTCCGCTTCCGGCGGCCCGGTGCGCGTCTTGGTGAACGCGGCGGACGACAGCCCGGGAGGGTCGCGCCGGATCACGTCGTCGAAGAACGCGTCCGAGACGATGAGCGCGAGGCGGGCCTCCTCATCGCTGCGCAAGGCGGCGCGTAGAGGCGCGGAGTCCAGCATCCGGCACGTCTTGACGACGGCCCTGCCGACGAACCCGTTGGCGCCCACCCACGCGATCCCGGTGTGCGCCGCGACGCGGAGCCGGATCGGCGTGTTCCGCGCGCGCAGGCCCGTCCACAGGCTGTGGACGAAGTCCGAGACGAACCGCGCCTCGTCCACGGGCGGATCGAGGAGCGCCACCTCGCCGTCCCCGGACGCCTGCCGGGCGAGCGGCGCGCTCGGCGACGCCGCCGCGTGCGCGTCGTCCAGCAGCCGGGCCAGACGTGCCTGCGCGCTCGCCTGCTCGGCGTCGCTCCTGCCGCTGTAGTTCTCCATGTCCACGGCGAGGCAGAGACGGCGTGCTGCGACGGCGGGATCCAAGGCGCCTCCTTAACGCGAGCCCGAGGCAAGTATCACGTCGGCCTCCGCGTCCGTCAGCCCTCCGAGACGCGACCGCAGCCCGTCCGCGATGCTCTCGACACGTCCGCCGTCCAGCCCGGCGAGCCGCGCCTGGGCCGTCCGCCACAGCGCCGCCGCCTCGGCGGTCCGGCCGCGCCCGTGCGCGATGTCGCCGATCCGCAGCAGCGCCCGCGCCTGGTCGCCGAGATTGCCGCGCGCCTCGTAGGAGCGCAGGGCCACCGTGAGCGACACCAGCGCCTCCTCCTCCCGGCCGTCGCGCAGGACGACCTCCGCGAGCCGCTCCAGCGCCCAGCCCTCGCTCTTGAACGTCCCCAGCTCGGCGAACTGCCGCAGCGCCGCCCGCAGGGCCGTCTCGGCCGCCTCAGCGTCGCCCAGGCCCAGGTGCGCCTCGGCCGCGCCCTGGTGCGCCCACGCCATGCCGAAGCCGTCGCCCGCCCGGCGGAACGCGGCGAGTTCGGCGGCGCGCAGCCGGAGCGCGTGCCGGTGGTGGCCGAGCGCCGACAGGGTGTCGGCGATGCCGTGCAGCGACCAGGCGGTCGTGCCGGGATCGCCGCGCGCCGCGAGCACCGGATGCGCCCGCAGGTACAGCCGCAGGGCGCCGCGCGTGTCGCCCTCGTCGCGCCGGAGGTCGCCCTCGGTGTTGTCGGCGTCGGCGTCCCCGGCGGCGCGCCGGTCCACGGGCAGCAGCGCCCGCATCGCCCGCACCTCCGCGAACGCCTCGGTCATCCGCATGCCCTCGCGCAGCGCCAGCGCGAGCCGCTCGTGCATGGCCCTGGCCCGCTCCCACTGGCCGTGCCGCGTGAACACCTCGATGCCCCAGCGGTGCAGCCGCTCCCAGCCGCTCCACGGCGAGTGCACGTCCAGGTCGGTCTCGACGGCCCGGACCAGCGTCCACAGCGGATCGGCCAGGCCACGGTCGCGCAGGCGCAGGCCCGCCGCGAGAAGGTTGTCCCACTCCTCCCGGTACCAGTGCCGCGCCTCGGTGGGGTCGGCGCCCGTCTCCAGCGCGGTGTGCACCTCCAGGGTTCGTGCGGCGTACCAGGCCGCCGTCCTGTCGGCGGCGTCACGGCCTTCGTCGCCGAGCAGCTCGCGGCAGAACAGGGCGACGAGGTCGTGCGTCCGGTAGCGGGGCCCCCGGTGCCCGTCGCGCACGTCGAGCAGGTGCAGGTCGGCGAGCGCCCGCAGCCGTTCGGCCGCGTCGTCGGCGCCGGTGAGCACAGCCGCGGACTCGGCTGTGACGTCCGCGAGCGGCAGCGCGGCGAGCAGCCGGAAGAACCGGCGCGCACCTGCGTCCAGAGCCCGGTAGGAGTAGCCGAACGACGCCCTGACGGCGCGGTCCCCCATGCCGGAGCTGAGGGCCGGGAGCCGGGCGTCGGGCTCCGCGAGAACCTCGGCGAGGTCGGCGGCGCGCAGCCCGGGGTCAAGAGCCAGACGCGCGGCGGCGATCCGCAGGGCGAGCGGCAGAAGGCCGCACGCGTCGGCGATGACGGGGGCCGCCTCGGGGTCGGCACCCGCCCCGGTGAGCAGCGCGACCGCCTCGTGGCGACGCAGGCCGTCCAGCGCGAACCCCAGGATCCCCGGCCCGGCGAGCGCCCGTCGGCTCGTCGCCAGCAGCAGGCAGCCCGGAGACGCCGACAGCAGGGCGAGGTCCTCAGCCGCCACCACGTCGTCCACGACGAGCAGGACCCTTCGGTCGCGCGTCACGGCACGCAGAAGCACGGAGCGTTCCTCCAGCTTCGCGGGAATCCGCGCGGGAGCGACATCCAAGGCGACGAGGAACCTTTCCAGCACGTCGGCCGTCGTCAGGCGCTGCCGCCCGCTGTGCGTCCCGACCTCCGCGAACAGGTGGCCGTCCGGGTAGGCGCCGCGCAGCCTGTGCGCCGCCTCCAACGCCAGCGCGGTCTTGCCGACACCCGGACGGCCCGAAAGGCAGATCACCGAAGGAGGCAGCTCACCCTGCGCCTGCGCGACGATCTCCGCCAGCTCCTCCTCCCGCCCGGTGAAGGACGCGGGCCGCCTAGGCAGCAGGGACGGTGCCGTCCGCTTCGCCGCGACGTTCCCCGTCTCCACGACGACCGAGCCGATCTGGACCCGCACCGGCCTCACCCCGTCCGCACCGCGTAGGCGCCGGCGGTGAGGTACCGCTGGGCGACGAGGAACAGCGCCAGGACCGGCAGCGTGTACAGGAGCGAGCCCGCCGCCAGCAGGTTGTCCGCGGTGTGTCCTGGCTCGTGCGCGTAGGCCGTGGTCAGCGCCACCGCGAGCGTCGTGGTGTCGGCGTCGAGCAGGAGGAGGGGCGCGGTCCAGTCGCCCCAGGCCCACGCGAACGTGAGCACGGCGGACGCGGCCAGCGCGGGACGCGACTGCGGAAGGACGACACGCCAGAAGACCCGGAGGTGCCCGCAGCCGTCCAGGAGGGCCGACTCCTCCTGCTCTCGGGGGATCGAGACGAAGAACTGCCGGAAGAGCAGGACGATGTAGGAGTTGCCGCCCAGGCCCCACAACACCCACGGCCAGTAGGTCCCGACAAGGCCGAGCTTCGCGAACAGCAGATAGGTCGGCAGAAGGGTGATGACGCCGGGGATCATCATGGTCAGCGCCAGCAGCACCAACACAAGGCGGGAGCCGGGGGCGCGGAACCGGGCGAGGCCGTAGCCCGCGCACGCTGAACTCGCCGTCGTCAGCGCCGCGTAGACACCCGCGAGAAGCAGGGACGTCGGCAGACGCTCGGAGAAGTCCGCGTCGGTGAACGCGCGCACGAAGTTGCCCCACACCGGCCGTTCGGGCAGCAGGTTCGGGGAAGCCTGCTCGGCGGGGCTCTCCAGCGCGCCCAAGGCCAGGAACAGCAGCGGCGCGAGGAACAGCGCGCAGGACAGGAACAGAAGCAGATGCGTCACCTGACGTCTCACGGCCGCGCGCCCCCGGGAGAGGTGAGGGTGAAGACGTGGCGGCGCGTCGTCCGCAGCATCAGCGCCGCGCACAGCAGGGTGACGACGAACAGCGCCCACAGCAGGGCCGAGGCGTAGCCGAAGCGGCCCGCCACCGCGTACCGCGTGTACACGTGGGCCATGAAGAAGTAACCGCCCTCCGGCAGCGCGGCCAGCGAACCCCCGGCCCCGGCCGACCCCAGGACCAGCGCCGGGAGATACGTCTGGAGGCCCGCGATCACGCCCGTGACGACCTGGAACAGCAGCACCGGGGAGACGAGCGGCAGGGTGACCGACGTGAACGTGCGCAGCGGCCCGGCGCCGTCCACGCGGGCGGCGTCGAACAGGTCGCGCGGCACGTCCGCCAGCGCCGCGAGCGACACCATCATGAGGTTGCCGAGCCCCCACAGCACGAGCACGCCGATGACGAACGGCAGCCTCGGCCCGTCCGTCCAGCCGGGCCCCGCGACGCCGAAGCGCTCCAGCAGCACGTTCACCGCGCCGGTGTCCCGGTCGAACAGCGCGCCGAAGGTGAGGGCGCCCGCTACCGGCGGCACCACGGCGGGCAGGAACAGCACCGCGCGGTACAGCGACCTGCCCCGGACGGGCAGTTGGAGCAGCACCGCGAACAGCAGCCCGCCCGCCACGCTCGCCGGGACCGTCACCGCGGTGAAGACGAGGGTCCGGACGAGCGCCTCGCCCGCCAGCCCGTCGTCCAGGACCTCGGCGTAGTTGGCAGCCCCGACGAACCTGCTTTCGGGCGCCAGCGCGTCGGTGTTGGTGAGGCTCAGCCAGAACGCGTACCCGAGCGGGAACGCCGTGAACCCGGCGAAACCCGCCACCCAGGGCAGGGTGAACAGGTAGAAGAGGCGGTTCACCCGACGAGGTCCCTGCCCCGGGCGAGGACGGCGTTCATGTCGGTGTTGAGCGCGTCGGCTGTCTTCCCGGCCGACAGCCCTTCGGCGTGCGCCTTGCGCAGCACTCGGGTGACGATGTCTTCGAGCTCAGCGGAACGCGCGTAGGGGGTGAACGAAAGCACCGTCAGATAGGGGAGTTCGGCCTCCTGGACGGCGACCGCCCTGCGCTGGAACTCCTCCCCCTGCGGAAGCGACGAGCGTAGGGACTTCAACGCGGGCAGCCCGAACCCCGAGACGGCCCGCTCCCGCGCGGGCTCCCCGCCGAAGTACCACTCGAAGAACGCCCACGCCGCGTCGGGATCGGGGCAGGCCCTCGGAATCCACATGCCTATCCCGCTGTAGCACGGGCTGACCCTTGGCCCGCCGAACAGCGGGGCGGGCATGAGGTGCGCGGCGCGGGCCAGTGCGGGGTCGTCGTCGAGCAGCGCGCCGAACCAGTATCCGGCCGTCGCCATCGCCATCCTGCGCGCCTGGAAGGCGGGGAACGGCCATCCGTCGGGGTTCGGGTCGGCCGGGCTGAACCCGACCCTCGCGTCCATGTAAGCGAGGTGCCAGCCCAGGACGGCGGTGGCCTCGGGCGCGGAGAAGTCGACCCGCGCCAGGTCCGCGCTGAACACGCTGCCGCCCTCCGCCGCCGTGGCCCCCATGAGCTGGACGAACATGCCCTGTCCGGAGACGTCGAGGCCGTGGATCCGGGTCCGGCCGCCGCGCCGCACGGTGAGCCGCCGCGCCAGGTCGAGCCACTCCTCGTGGCCGAGGGGCTTCGCCGCGTCGGGCAGCGGCACGTCAGCGGCCGCGAAGACCTCGGCGTCGCACCAGAACATGGCGTCCTGGGAGTAGTCCTTGGTGAGCCCGTACCGGGGCCCGGCGCCCTGCTTCACGCCGTCGAACCGCCACACGTCGCCGATCGGCTCCAGGTCGTCGGCGCTCAGCGCGCTGGACGCGGCCAGATAGGGGTCGAGGTCCAGGGCGAGCTTTCGCGCGACGAGGAAAGGCGTGTCCAGCGCCCCCGCCGCGCGCACCACGTCAGGCGGACTGCCCGCCGTGATCATCGCGGTGAGCCGGGTCAGGTCCGGGTCGATCCTGGTGACCCGCAGGCCGAGCGCCCGCTCGGCGGCCGCCCTGGCCGCCTCGTCGAACTCCCCCTCCCACGTCATCACCGTCAACGCCCGCTCTCGCCGCCCGGAACAACCGCCGAGCGCCCCGCCGCCCACCGCCGCCGCCCCCAGCCCAAGGAACGCACGCCGAGAGAACCCGGGGACATATCCGCCATACAGCCCCATAAGGGGGTTTTTACCGCCCAGGCCAAGCCCACGTCCCGATCATCCACCAAATCGTCTGATTCACGCCCGCCCCTGAGGGCGGCAGGGCTACAGCGCGGTCGGGACGGATGGGAGGTGGGGGGTGGGGAGGGGGAGGTGGTGGGTGGACATGACGGTGCGGAGGAGGTCGGGGTAGTCGGTGACGACGGCGGAGACGCCCAGGGTGAGGTAGCGGGACATCTCGGATGGGTCGTTGACGGTCCAGACGGTGACGGGGAGACCCAGGTCGGTGGCTCGGGTGAGGAGTGCCTCGTCCAGGATCGTGTACTGGGGGGAGAAGATCGTGGCGCCCTCGGACAGGGCCGACAGGGCCGGGTCGCGCGGGTCGGCTCCGGCGAGCCAGGAAGGGTCCGCGAGGGTAGGAGGTTCGGCAAGGGCGACCCGTGAAACCGAGGGCTCAAGGCGACGGGTGTGCTTCAGGAACCGCCAGTCGAACCCTAGGAGCCGCGCCCGGGGCAGCAGCCCGTGGGCGTCGAGCACGGTCAGCACCTCGGAGACGAAGTGGGCTACCTCCGCGTCCGGCCACGACGGGTCAGTCTTCAGCTCGACGCACAGCCGCACGCCCTCCGCCGGACGTAGCAGGGCGCACGCCTCGGCCAGGGTCGCCACCGGCGTGCCGGGCATCGGCAGGGCCGTCCGGTGGTACGGGTCGTCCGCGACGGCCGCCCGGACGCCCGAGTCCAGAGTCTTCAGCTGCGCGAGCCGCAGCGACCTGATGGAGCGCCCGACATACGGGTACATGGGGTCGCCGGGGAAGGCGGGCCCGGTGTCCCGGGTCGTCAGCGGGGAGACGGTCTGGTCGTGGTGGAGGACCACAACGCCGTCCGAGGAGAAGCCGACGTCGAACTCGACGGCGTCGACGCCGAGCGCGAGGGCGTGGGCGAAGGCCGGGAGCGTGTTCTCCGGACGCAGCCCGCGGGCCCCCCGGTGCCCGTGGAGTTCGACACGATGGCGCATGCGTGGAAGATTACGCACGGTAATGTAACGCCCCCCGATCGTGCCGGTTGCCTCTTGAAGAACAACTCCTGGCCAAGGGTAGGTGGAGTGCGCAAGAGGCCGGTCGATCGGGGGGTGTGAAGGTGGACACCCGGGCGGGTGTCGCCTAAATCAGGTCACGCAGCGTGAGCGTCTGGTCCCGGCCCGGACCCACGCCGATGGCCGAGATCGGGGCGCCCGACAGCTCCTCGACCCGCCGCACGTACGCCTGCGCGTTCGGCGGGAGGTCGTCGAAGGTCTTGGCGCCGCTGATGTCCTCGCCCCAGCCGGGCAGGACCTCGAGGATCGGCTTGGCGTGGTGGAAGTCCGTCTGGTTCGACGGCATCTCGTCGTGCCTGACCCCTTCGACGTCATAGGCGACGCACACAGGGATCTCCTCCAGCCCGGACAGCACGTCCAGCTTGGTGAGGAAGAAGTCGGTGACGCCGTTGACGCGGGTCGCGTACCGGGCGATGACCGCGTCGAACCAGCCGCAGCGGCGGTCCCGGCCGGTCGTGACGCCGTACTCGCCGCCGGTGGTGCGCAGGTACTCGCCCATGTCGTCGAGCAGCTCGGTTGGGAACGGTCCCGAACCGACGCGCGTGGTGTACGCCTTGAGGATGCCGATGACGCCCGTCACCTTGGTCGGGCCCACGCCCGAGCCGGAGCAGGCGCCGCCCGCCGTCGGCGAGGAGGAGGTGACGAAGGGGTAGGTGCCGTGGTCGACGTCAAGGAGGGTGCCTTGCGCGCCCTCCAGGAGGATGACCTTGCCTTCGTCGAGCGCGTTGTTGATGACGAGCTCGGTGTTGGCCACGTAGGGCCGCAGCCGCTCGCCGTACTCCAGGTACTCCTCGACGACCGGCTCGACCAGGATCGGCCGCCGGTTGTAGACCTTGGTGAGCACCTGGTTCTTCTCGCGCAGCGACAGCTCGACCTTCTTCTGCAGGATGCCGGGGTCGAAGAGGTCCTGGACGCGGACGCCCATGCGCGCGATCTTGTCGCCGTAGGCGGGGCCGATGCCGCGCCCGGTGGTGCCGATCCTGGCCTTGCCGAGGTACCGCTCGGACACCTTGTCCAGCGCCCGGTGGTGGGGCATGATCAGGTGCGCGTTGGCGGAGATCAGCAGGCGGCCGGTGTCGACGCCGCGGGCCTTCAGCCCGTCGATCTCCTGGAGGAGCACCCCGGGGTCGATGACGACGCCGTTGCCGATCACCGGGACGACGTCGGGCGACAGGATGCCCGACGGCAGCAGGTGCAGCGCGTACGACTTGTCCCCGATCACCACGGTGTGTCCGGCGTTGTTGCCCCCCTGGTAGCGGACGACGTAGTCGACCTTCCCGCCGAGCAGGTCGGTCGCCTTCCCCTTGCCTTCGTCGCCCCACTGAGCACCGACGAGCACGATGGCCGGCATCTGACGATCTCCTTCAGGCCAATAGAAAAGCCCCTGGTCGCAAGCGAACAAGGGGCCTCTTGCGATCAGATCCTACCCGGCGGCGTCGTCCACGGAAACTGCGGCCTCAGCTCAGCGCCTCGGCGGCGGCCTCGCTGGAGTCCCGCAGGAACGTCCTGCACCGCTCGGCCTCGTCCTCCTCGCCGATCGCGGCGGCGGCGCGGCCGAGAGCGGCCAGCGCGCGCAGGAAGCCGCGGTTCGGCTCGTGCTCCCACGGGATCGGGCCGTGGCCCTTCCAGCCGTTGCGGCGCAGCGCGTCGAGGCCGCGGTGGTAGCCGGTGCGCGCGTACGCGTAGGACTCGACGACGTCACCGCGCTGGTAGGCGGCCTCGGCGAGGATCGCCCAGGCGAGCGGGTAGGCCGGGAACTTGGCCGCCACCTCGTGCGGCGCGACGCCGTCGGCGAGCAGCCCGGACGCTTCGGGCAGGTCGGGCAGAAGGGTGGGGGCCGGGCCGCCCAGCAGGTTCTGGCTCATACCCTGCATGCTAGGCATCCCGGCCCCCGCCCTGGACTTCCGGGGCTTACTTGATCTTCTTGCCGGCGGACAGGAGGTCCTCGCAGGCCGTCACGATGCGGGCGGCCATCGCGGCCTCCGCGGCCTTGCCCCACGAGCGCGGGTCGTACAGCTTCTTGTTGCCGACCTCGCCGTCCACCTTCAGGACGCCGTCGTAGTTGGTGAACATGTGGGCCGCCACCGGACGCGTGAACGCGTACTGGGTGTCGGTGTCGATGTTCATCTTGATGACGCCGTAGGAGAGGGCCTCACGGATCTCCTCCAAGGACGAGCCGGAGCCTCCGTGGAACACCAGGTCGAACGGCTTGTCCTTGCCGTACTGGGCGCCGACCGCGTCCTGGAGCTCCTTGAGGACCTCCGGGCGCAGCTTGACCGCGCCGGGCTTGTACACGCCGTGCACGTTGCCGAAGGTGGCCGCCAGGATGTAGCGGCCCTTGTCGCCGGTGCCGACCGCGGCGGCCGTCTCCAGCGCGTCCTCGACGGTGGTGTACAGCTTCTCGTTGATCTCGTGGGAGACGCCGTCCTCCTCGCCGCCGACGACGCCGATCTCCATCTCCATGATCGTCCGGGCCTTGACGGACTCGGCGAGCAGCTCGACCGCGATCTCCAGGTTCTCCTTCAGCGGCACGGCCGAGCCGTCCCACATGTGCGACTGGAACAGGGGCTCCTCGCCGCGGGCGACGCGCTCCTGGGAGATCTTGATCAGCGGCCGCATGAAGCCGTCGAGCTTGTCTTTCGGGCAGTGGTCGGTGTGCAGGGCGATCTGCACGTCGTACTGGGCGGCCACCACGCGCGCGTACTCGGCGAACGCGGCGGAACCGGTGACCATGCTCTTGAGGGAACCGGACAGGTACTCCGCTCCGCCGGTGGACACCTGGATGATGCCGTCGCTCTCCGCCTCGGCGAAACCGCGCAGGGCGGCGTTGAGCGTCTGGCTGGAGGTCACGTTGATCGCCGGGTAGGCGAAACCGCCCTGCTTGGCGCGGTCGAGCATCTCCGCGTAGACCTCGGGAGTGGCGATGGGCATGTGAGTTCCTCTCATCCGGGGCAGGTCAGCCGCCGCGCGGGCACGGCGGTGCCGCAGGAGGGTGCGGCGATGGTCTGCCTCTGCTCCCTACTATCTCGTATGCCCTGGAACACTCTCCGAAAGGGGCCTTGACGGGGGCTGGGTGGAAGGTCGTGACTGGGGTAGTGAACACTGGTTGGTCTCATGGGTCACTGATGCGTAGTTTCGTTCGCTGAACCCCAGTTGTGTCGCTAGTCTCATCCCGTGGGACGTCACCGTAATGACCCTCGTGGTCTCGTCAACATCCTGATCATCGCCGTGGGGGTGGCACTCGCCCTCGGTCTTGTGGTCGTCGGTGGCGCCGCCCTGGTCAGCTCCATGAACTCCGAAGCCATGGGGCCCGCCAACGCGGCGGTCCGCCCCGACGACTCGACGACGACCATGGCGGGCGCCGTCGAGAAGGACCGCACCGTCTACGCGACGTTCAGATTCGTCCGCAAGGTCGAGGTCTACGCCGCGGGACCCGGCAACACGCCGGTGTACTGGAAGGGGCACTTCACCAAGGGTGAGGAACGCGACGTGCTGTGGCCCGACGTCGACGTGACCATCGGGGACTCGGCCGCCGTCCGCGTCCAGGTGGACGGCAAGGCGCTGAAGCTGCCCGCGGGCAAGGTCACGATCTCGTTCGTGGAGGGCGCCCCCGAGGCCCGCAGCGTCGGCGAGTGACCCCGGGAGCGTCCCGCCCGGCTCAGAGCCCCAGCGCGTCCAGGTCGTAGGCGTAGCGGTACTCCAGGCCCGCCGCGGTGATCGGCTCCGCCGCGCTGCGCTCGACGACCGTGGCGACGCCGACGACGGTCGCGCCCGCCTCCCGCGCCGCCTCCACCGCCGTCAGGGGGGAGCCGCCCGTCGTCGAGGTGTCCTCGACGATCAGGACGCGCCGCCCGGCCAGGTCGGGGCCCTCGATCCGCCGCTGCATGCCGTGCTGCTTGGCCGCCTTGCGCACCACGAACGCGTCGAGCATCTGGCCGCGCGCCGCGGCGGCGTGGAGCATCGCCGTCGCCACCGGGTCGGCGCCCAGGGTCAGCCCGCCGACGGCGGTGTAGCCCAGGTCGGTGGTGAGGTCCAGCATCACCCTTCCCACGAGGGGGGCCGCCTGGCCGTCCAGGGTGACCCGCCGCAGGTCCACGTAGAAGGACGCCTTCTTACCCGAGGACAGGGTGAAGTCGCCGTGGACGACGGCCTTGGTCTTGATCTCTTGCAGTAGGTCTTCGCGATCGCTCACCTGTCAAGCCTAGGGTTCACGGGGTCCCGGTCCGCACCCGGGTGGGAGCGGGATGTCACGATGGGTGCATGACGCCAGGCACTCTCGTTCTACTCGGCGCACCGCTCCCGGGGGAGCTCGCCGACGAACTGCGTACGCAAGGGCTGCACGTCGTCGTTCCGCAGCCCACCGAAGATCCCATGTCCGGCGCCCGGTACGTCGCCGGGTCCGCGCTCGCCATCGCCGCGGCGGCTCCAGAGGCCCCGCTCGTGCTGGTCGGGCACGGCCCCGCAGGGCCACTCCTGCCGTCGCTCGGCGGGGCCCAGAAGGCGGCCAAGCGGCTGGTGGGCGGCTATGTCTTCCTGGACGCCGACCTGCCCGCGCACGGCGGCGACTGGCCGGACGCGCCCTGCGCCTTCCTCGCCACGTCCGAGGGCGACGCAAGGCTGAGCGCGGCCCGTGCGCGCGCTTGGGAGACGGCCCACACGACACCGGAGAACCTCTGCGAGTCCCTCCGGAAGATCATCGCCGAGCTGTAGCGGGAACACCGGGTAAAGATTCGCGCGACCACGGGTCACGGCGAGCTTCACGGAAACACCTCTAGGCACTGTCCGTAGCCAATAGATTACTGGCGGCTGCAAAGGGGGTGCCATGGGGGAGCAGACGGCCCTCGAACCGAGCGACGCCGAACTGATCGACCAGATCAGGCAGGGCGACACCGCCGGGTACGGCGTGCTGTACGAACGGCACAAGGAGGCGGCGCTGAGGCTGGCCCGCCGCCTTGTCGAGGGCGAGGCCGAGGCCGACGACGTCGTCGCGGACACCTTCACCAAGGTGCTCGACCTGCTTCGGCGCGGGGGAGGCCCCTCGGACGCCTTCCGGCCCTACCTGCTCACCTCGCTGCGCCGCACCGTCATCGACAGGTACCGGCGGCGTGCCCGTGAGACGAGCACCGACGCCATCGAGGCGTACGACCCGGGCGTTCCGTTCGTCGATCCCGCTCTGGCAGGGCTGGAGAACGAGCTGATCGTCCGGGCGTACCTCTCCCTGCCCGAACGCTGGCAAGCCGTCCTGTGGCACACCGTGGTGGAGGGCGAGAAGCCCGCGCAGGCGGGCAAGGTGCTCGGGCTCAGCGCCAACGGCACGTCCGTGCTCGCCTACCGCGCGCGTGAGGGGCTCAAGCAGGCTTACCTGCGGATGCACGCCCCCCTGCGGTCCGGCTCCGACTGCACGCCGGTGCTCGAAGGGCTGCCCGCCTATATCCGGGACGCCGTGGGACGTCGGGAGAGCACGCGTACGGAAAGGCATCTGGAGGAGTGCGCCGTCTGCCGGGGCGTCTACCTGGAGCTGCGGGATATCAATCGGAGGCTGCCCGTCGTGGTGGCACCGCTCGTCCTGGGCACGGTTTCGGCGTCCTACCTGGCCAAGGGTGGCCTCGCGGGGGTGGGGCTGTGGTGGGGGAAGACGCCACGGCAGGGCCGGAACGCGGTGGTGGCGGCGGGGGTCGTCGCGGGGCTGGTGGCGGCCGCCGTCATGGCCTGGCCCGCCTCGCACACCGCGCCGCCCGTGCCCGCGGTGCCGCCGCCCGCCCCGCCCGTGGCCGCGCCCGCGCCGCCGCCGCCTCCGAAGCCGCCCAGGCCCCGGCAGCCCGCCGATCCCGTCGTGCGGCCGGCGAAGCCGCGTCCGGTCAGCGCGGTGCCGCAGGCCAGGCCGTCGGAGCCGACGGCGTCGCCTACGCCCTCGGCCGTGCCGTCGCCCCGGCTGCGCGCGGAGATCGGCACCGTCGGCGTGCTGTTCCCCGGCAGGCCGGGGATCATCGCGCTCGCGGTGCGCAACGAGGGGCGGGGCGCGTCCGACGACCTCGTCGCCGATGTCAGGCTGCCCGAAGGGGTGTCGCTCGACGGGGCCGCCACAGGCAGGGCGTCCGCCTTGTGGGCGCCCCGGACACCGCCCGGAGACGGCTGGTCCTGCCGTCCCGGGGCGTCCTCCCTGCGTTGCACGCGGGCGGGGCTGCCTGCGGGCGGCTCCTCATCGGCTTACCTGCACGTCAGCGTGGCGGAGAGCGCCCGGCAGGGAGAGGGGCCGTCCGTCGCCCTGCGCTCCTCGGGCACGAGGGTGACGGCCAAGGCAGCGTCCGGGGTGCGGGCCGCCGGGATGCCCGCGAGGTACGCCGTGGACGGCAAGGTGCGCGTCCTCAGGGCGGGCAACGCCCTCCTGAGCTGCCCCGAGAAGCGCAAGGGCTGCGCGCAGGCTCGCGAGCGCAAAGGCGACCGCCTCGACAATGACCTGTGGCAGATGGTCCCGCTCGACGTGGACGCTGAGCCCTCGACGTCAAGGTCCAGTGCGGCGCGGCTCGCCCTTCCGGGCCGTGTCCTGTTCGCGGGCCTCTATTGGTCGGGCTCCGGCCGGGAAGGGCCGACGGCCAAGCTGCGCGGCCCCTCGGGCCCCTACAAGACGGTCAAGGCCGACCGCACGGAGGTCGTCGACCTCCCCGGCTACCCCGCCTACCAGTCCTTCGCCGACGTGACGGCGCAGGTCAGAGCGGGCGGCACGGGCACCTGGACGGTGGCCGACGCACCGAGCGGCGAGGGAGTGGGTCACTACGCGGGCTGGAGCCTCGTCGTCGTGGCCGAGGACCTGTCCGCCCCGCACAGCCGGGCCATGATCCTCGACGGAGCCCGCGCCCTCGGGCCCACCGGGGCGTCCTCCCTACGGGTCCCCCTGGACGGCCTCCTCCCGGCGGCCGCCCCTGCGGAACTCGGCTTCGTCGCCTGGGAGGGCGACGCGGAGCTCACCGACGACGCGATCTTCCTCGACGGGCGTCCGTTGGGCGGAACGAACGCGTTCAGGAGTGACGCGGCAGGCGCGCTCGGCGCTTCACTGACGTTCGGGGTGGACGCGGTGGCGCACCCCGTGGAACTGGGAGGAGGGTCAGCAGTGGAACTGAGGACGAAAACCGATGCCTATGTGGCGGGTGTGGTCACGGTAACGGCGCCGTTGCGCAGCTGACCGGTGTCGAGATCCGCCGTAAAGAACATGTGAACTCTTTAACGGATGGACCGGAAAGGCTGGTACCGTCCGCGCCTGAGCAGGTGTTCAGCCATCTCACCTGCGTTCTCACCCTTGCGCGCGGTATGTGTGCGTAGAAGGATGGCGAATCGCCGGAACGGCATACGGCGAGAGTGGCTAATCAGGCCGGAGCCGCTCGGGCTCTGAGCTGGGTCGTAACGGGTCAGACCTCCACTCGGGGTCGGAGAGGTGTCGCCACGTGGAACGCTGTGCGCTGTTCGTAGACGCCGGCTACCTGCTGGCTGACGGCGCGATGGCGGTGCACGGAATCCGCCAGCGCGACCAGGTGTCGTGGGACTATGCCGGACTCCTCCAGCTGCTGGGCAACCTGGCGCGCGAGCGGGCGGGCATGCCACTGCTGCGCTGCTACTGGTACGAGACGAGCGTCGAGGGCCGTCGCACGCCCGAGCACGAGGCGCTCGCCGACCTGCCGGGGCTCAAGCTCAGAATGGGCCGCAGCCGCCCCGGCCGCCCCGAGGGCGTGGACACCGAGCTGCACCGCGACCTCATGACCCTCGCCCGCAACCAGGCGATCGCCGACGCCGTCGTCGTCAGCGGCGACGAGGACCTCGCCACCGTCCTGCAGGACGCCCAGGACCTCGGCATCCGGGTGACCGTCGTGCACGTCGCGGTGGACGGCAACTGGACCATCTCGCGCATCCTGCGCCAGGAGTGCGACGACCTCATCGAGATCGGCGCCGGCCACCTGCGGCCCTACGTGGCGCTCTCCCCCAGCGGCGCGGCCTCGGCCGTCCCGGAGAGCACGTCCCGTCCGGTCGAGTCCTCGGTCTCCTCGCTTCCGCCGTCGCTGGCGAGCGTCCTGGCCGGGACGTCGCCCAACGGGTCGTCCCTTGCGTCGTCCCTGACCAACGGGCTCGGATCCACGCTCTCCCCTCCGGCGGCCACCCCCGTCGCCACCCCGGTCGTCGCCCCGCCCGCCCCGGCCCCCGCCCCCGCGCACCAGCTCGCGCCCCCCTCCTCGACCGGCAACGTCCTGAGCGGCATCCCCTTCTCCAGCACCTCTTCGGTGGCGCCCTCCCCGCAGCCCAGCTACACCTCGCAGCCCACGACCCCGACGCCCGCCCCCAGCCCGTCGCCCTTCGGCACCGCCAGCCCGCCCACCCAGTTCGGCTCGGGCTCCGCGTCCTTCACGGCGCTGCCGTCCTACCCGCTCAGCCCGCCCGCCGCGCCCTCCGCGCCGCCCCCGGCCGCCGCCTACACGGGCGCCCAGGCGATGCCGGTCGTGCCGCAGCCGTCGGTGCCGTCTCCCGGGCCGAGCCTGGCGGACGCGGTGAAGGCGGCGCACACCGAGGGCCAGGAGTTCGGCGAGTCCGTCGCCCGCGACGCGCCGGCGCTCTGGCTGGAGGCGGTGCTCGCGCGCAAGCCCCGGATGCCCTCCGACCTGGAGGCGCGTTTGCTCCAGGGCTCGGCGCTGCCCATCGACTTCCTCCTGCACGACGAGGTCAGGCACTCGCTGCGGCGCGGGTTCTGGGACGCGCTCGAACGCTCCCGTCGGTGATCTCCCCGCCACCCACTGCCGATCTTGAGGAATCTTCCGGTTTTCCCGGGGAGGCGCGGGTAACGTCTTAGCCGTGACCCACGTGACCGAAGGCGATCTCGACGACCTGGAGTTCGACAGCCTGCGGACGGGAGAGCACCGCTCCGCGGCGTTGACCTTCACCGACTGGGCGGACAACGCCACCCGCGACGAGGGCCTCACCCGCGCGATGGTGCTGCTCCGCGCCGGAGAGCAGTTCCAGCACGCGGGCGACCACGAGCGCGCGGCCGAGGTGTACCGCCGCGCCATCGAGGACGGCGGCGACACCTACGGCGATCCCCGCGTCTACCTGGCCGACGCCCTGCTCAAGCTGGGCGACAACGCGGGCGCCGTCGGGCTGCTCGCCGAGATCCGGGAGAGCGCCCCGACCGACCCCGAGGTGTACCGCTCCGTCGCCGAGATCCTCTACGAGCACGGCGACCTCCTCGGCGCCCACACCTGGTCCACCCACGGCGCCGACCTGGTGCTGGCCCTCCCCGAAGGCACCCGCGGCGACGCCGCCGAAAGCCTGGAGGGCCTCCTCCGCCTACGCTTCCGCGCCCGAGTCGACCTGGGCCGCCCCGAGGACGAATACGACGCCCTCCTGGACGCCTGACCAGCCCCACCAAACCACCACAAAACGCCCAGAACGCGGCGGTCCCCGGACCGCCGCGTTCTTGCCGTTCCACGGCGTTCGTCCTGGTCAGATGGGATATGCCAGGCCAAAAAAAGTTATCCACAGATCGCGTCCGCAGCGCTCAACGGGGTTTTTCGCGGGGAGGCTTGGGGCATCGGCCGAGACCAAGACAAGGGGGCACGATGTTCCGGCACACGGAGGTTCGGCGGGCGGTTGAACGGGGGCTCGGGCGGGTGGTCAGGCGGGCGCGTGTGTGGTTCGCGGGCTCAGCGTCGCGCGGCGCGGCGCTGTGCGGCACCGTTGAGGAGAGGGACGCAGGCGAGGTGGTCGGCCCACTTCATCACGCCGGTGCGGGGGCCGCGGAAGGGTTGCGGCCGGGCGGTCGGCTCCAGTCCTCTGGTCCTGGCCAGATTCTTTGCTGTCGGCTGGTGGTTCGGTTCCGGGCAGTCGGGCGCCGTGGGTGGTTGTGCGGACCGACTTGCTCTTTCGACGGGGGGTCTCCGTGGGTGGTGTCCGTGGTGCGGTGGTGGCTGCGGTGTGCTCGCTCGCCGTGCTGGGACACGGCTCCGCGGCATGGGCCGCCTTGGCGGGCTCCCACCCGTAACCGACCCCCGGACGCGGTTCCGCTCGATCTCCAAGGGCAGGACATCACGCACTCAGAACTCGTCGAGGCCGCCGACTTGTCCGATGGGGAAGATGTGTCGGGTGGCGGCGCAGATCGTCTCCAGGACGTGGATGGGTGTTCCCTCGGTGGAGTACGACGCGCGGAGGACTTGGACGACCCATTCACCTGGGTCGAGTTCGAGGGTGTCGGCTTCGAAGCGCGTCGCGGGGCGTGCCGTCAGCGTCTCTTCGGCGTGGCCGAAGCGGTAGCCGAGCGCTTCGATGGCGGCTTGCAGGGTCGGTTTGACGAAGTCCGGTTCGGCGAGCCGTGTCGCGCCGAACAGGTCGGCGCGGAAGTAGCTCGTCGCGATGCGGACGGGGACGTCGTTGGCGAGCATCATCTTGCGTCGCGCGATGACGTCTTCGCCGTTGTCCACGCGGAGGGCTGCGGCCACGTGTTCGCTGGACGCCTCCGGGCCGGTGTAGAGCATGGTGCGGCCGGGTCGGATGCCCTGGCGTTCGGCTTCGGTGAGGAAGAGGGAGACCGAGCCGCGCGTGCCGGGGTCGGTCGGCAGGGCGCGCTGCACGATGACTTTCGGTCCCTGGCTGACCGGCGGTTCCGGTGCCCTGGCGACCGGTCCTTTGCGCATCTGCGATACCCGACCTGGTGTGACCCCGAGGGCCTTGGCGATCTCCTCCAGGCTGTACCCGGCTTCGCGTGCTTCGGCGATCGCTCCCCGCCTGACGCGCGCCGCTTCCTCGGTGATGCCCTGCTGCTCGGTCATGGCGCGGCTGACCGCCCGCGCTCGCTCGATCGGGTCACCGATGGCTGAGATGTCCCTCAGCGTCCTCAAGTCCACGTCTATCCATCCATGCCACGTCATGCCCGGACGCCGCTATCGAGCCCTTCGCGAGACCAGTAGATGGCGGCCCCAGCGGCGCGGCTACGCCGCTGGGCCTTGATCGGAAGTAGAGGTTCCCATCGTGGTCCAGGATATGGGATATCCGGCACACCGGGCGCGGGTCGAGTGGGCGGCGTTGATGCTGTTGCGGATGCCGTTGGCAGCGGTAGGGGTGCGAGCGCGGTTGCGTTGGCAGGACCAGCGCCCGTATCTGCTCGTGAGCCGTCGGGGCATGGTTGTCGGGACGAGTGTGCGCCCGCGTCGGATGGCCGGGGGCGGGTTCGTGCTGGAGGTCGGGGACGACGGTGACGCGGAGTGCCCGGCGTCGAACGTGCGGGCGCTGCTGGCGTTGGTGGTGTGGGAGACGTCGATGCCCGCGCTGGCGGGTCGTCTTCGTTCAGCGGTGGGGGGCGGTCGGTGATGGTGCGGCTGAGTCGGGAAGCCGCCGCGCAGGATGAGGCGAGGCGTTCGCAGGCGCGTCAGGCGGCGGCGTTGGAGCGTGAGGTTCCAGGTTGTCGCGTCTGGTGGGGTGAGGCGTGCGGTGGCTGGTTCGGCTACGTGCCGGGACCCACACGCGCCACCGATCGCCTAGTCGAGGCCCTGTCGCTGGAGCTGCTCCGAGAACTGCTGATCACTGCGCCGCGGGCTGATCCTCGGCTGGCGGCGGAGGCGAAGCGAGCGTTCGGGAGGAGGTTAGGCAGGTGGTCGGGCGGGCTCGGGTGGGGTTGGCGGGCTCAGTCGTCGCGCAGGGCGGCGCTGTGCAGGACCCGCAGCGAGGTGGGGGAGTTGGGGGTTTGCCAGGTGACGGTGTTCGGGGTGACGGTGGCGATGGCGTTGTTGAACCAGGGGCCGTCGGTGAGGTGCCAGGTGAAGGGGGGGCGGCGCACGCCGGTGGTGCGGGCGAAAAGGCGGGCGGGGCCGTTGAGGAGGCGGACGGAGGCGAGTTGGTTGGCCCACTTCATGACGCCGGTGAGGGGGTTGCGGAAGGGCGAGCAGACGATCTGGAAGATCGGCAGTCCGCCCTTGGCCCTGGCCAGGTAGCTGTAGTGGATGTCGCCGCCGAGGAACGCGATCGAGCGTGGCGCGTTTCCCCTGGCGCCCTGGGCGACCTCCAGCACGGCCCGCGCGACGGCGTCGAAGCTGAGCCGGAACGCGGCCCAGTGTTCGAGGTCGGCGAACCGCCTGAGCTTCTCGCCGAAGCCGCGCTCGCCGCGCGCCGCCACCGGCTCGTTCCACGCCTCCGCGTAGTGGATCACCGGGGGCAGCAGGAACGGCAGCGAGCTGGCGATCAGCAGTTGGTCGACGTCGCCGGTGAGCTGGGCGTCGAACCAGGCGTGCTCGGCGTCGTCGAGCATGGCCCGCCGCTCCGCGGTGAGCAGCCGCGCCGCCCTGCTGTCCACCACGACGACGCGGGTGCGGCCCAGGTCGAAGCGGAAGGACCAGCGGGCCGTCTCCGGCTCCCGGTCGGCCCGCTCGGCGAACGTGTCGAGCGCGGCGCCGCCGTCGCCCGCCGCGCGCACCTCGGCGAGCAGCACGTCGGCGCGCCGCTCGTCGGGGGAGAGGTTGCCGAGGTGCTGGTACAGCCAGTACGCGCCGAGGCCGCCGACGATCCTGTCCCGCCACCACGGGAGCGCGGTGATCTCCTTGCGCCACGCGTAGGAGGTGTTCCAGTCGTCGCGGACGTCGTGGTCGTCGAACACGCTCCGGACGGAGACCGTCGAGAACAGCCAGCGGACGGCGGGGTCGGTCGCCCAGGCGAGCCGGTACAGCTCGGTGTACTCCTCGAAGTCGGCGATCTCGGCGCCGGGCTCCTCGGTGATGTCGCGCCTGCCCCTGATGAACGCCTGCATCCGTTCGCCGGTGCCGTCGGCGTACACCTGGTCGCCGATCATCAGCAGCACCGTCGGCGGTTCCGCGCCGTCCTTCAGCGCGTGCGCGTAGGCGCTGAGCGCGTCGACGCCGTGTGTGGCCGTGGCGGCGGGCGCGATCCGGCACGAGCCGAACGCCACCGAGGGCGCGCGCTCGGGATCGACGGTCCTGATGACGCTCGTTGGGAACTCGCTTCCGGCCTCCGGCCACACCCGG
Source organism: Actinocorallia sp. API 0066 (assembly GCF_020991275.1). GTDB lineage: Bacteria > Actinomycetota > Actinomycetes > Streptosporangiales > Streptosporangiaceae > Actinocorallia. The sequence goes on from NZ_JAJLQY010000011.1 coordinate 300,408, forward strand.
CGTCCGTCGAGGTGCACCTCGTAGGGGGTGGTGCTGCCGGGTTCGAGCCCCTCGACGTCGATGAGCGCGTAGTGGTGCCCGTGCACCGCGAACGTGCGCTCGGTCCGCCCCAGCACGGTCACCTCGCACGGCTCCGCGGTCTCCACCCAGACCGTCGCCCCGCGCTCCCCGACCCACCGCAGCAGCGGCCCCAACACCAATCCCGTCATAGCCCCCATTGCACCGGAACTCCGGCCCCCCGTCCACACCAACACCAACACCCACCCCATCAACACACAGCGCACCGACGTACCACCACGCGGACGCAGCGGCGTGCCGTCGCGCCGACGCATCAACGCGCCGCTGTACCGACACACCAACGCGGTGGATGCCTGCGACGCGGTGGGTGGGGGTCTGTGCCAAATGGGGGCGACCCCGCACCCGGCCACCGGGGGGTGGGCGGGTGCGGGGGAGGGCGCGCCGGTTGGGGGGTGGCGGCCCTGGGGGAGTGGCTTCAGACGGGCTGTGGGGTCAGCGGCCGGCGCGGTTGTTCATGCGGCGGGTGGGCAGGGAGCGGGCGTTGGCGCGGGTGCGGGGGGCGAAGGTGGCGGTGCGGCGGTCGGCGCGCTTGAACGCGGTCTTCTTGCTCGGCTTGCGGGCGGGCACGGGCGCCTCCTCGGGCTTGGCGATCTCTGGCAGGACGGCCTCGGGCTTGGCGATCTCGGGCAGGGCCTCGGGAAAGGAGTTCTCGGGCTGGATGAGGGCCGCGGAGATGTCGTCCGCGGAAATGAGGGGTCGCTGAATTCGGCCGGTTTCACGCATGGAAAATCCTCCGGAAAAGAGCAGCACAGAGGCTGAGGAAAGGAAGCGGAAAATGCACCGGATCATCGGGTGGGCGAAAGGCGCGCGCGGCGGGAGAAACCGGCGGACCGCGGCGCGGAACGCGGAGTTCTCCGTGACGTGCGTGAGGGTGTTCCGGACGGCGAGGGCGTTCTCGCGTCAGAAACGGGATGCCACACCGGACATACGCCGGGGCAGGGGCGGGCTTGCCCGGGGAGCGGACGGCCCGAAGGACGGGCGCCGGTACTCGGCGGGCGGGCCGTGGCCCACGGGGTGGGAGCCGTCTTGCGGCTCAACCGGAAGGGATCAGATCTCCATGTCCGTAAAACTACAGGGGCACTCCGGAGCTGTCAACACAATTATGGACGAACTCGGAAATTGGCTCTCGTGGACGCCGTCGCGCCCGTGGCGGAGCCGTCCGGGAATGGCGAAGGCCCGCACCCCGGAAAGGAGTGCGGGCCGGAAAGGACACTGGTCAGCGCTTGTTCAGCGGCACCGTCGCGTGCACGGACAGCTTGTCGCCCGCCGGATCGACCTCGACGACGACCTCGGAGCCGTCGCGGATCCCGCCCGACAGCAGGCCCCTGGCGAGCTGGTCGCCGATCGCCGTCTGCACGAGGCGGCGCAACGGCCGGGCGCCGTAGGCGGGGTCGAAGCCCGTCTTGGCCAGCCAGGCCCGCGCCTCGGGCGTGACCCGCAGCGTGAGCTGGCGGTCGGCGAGCCGCTGCGCGAGCCGCTCCACCTGGAGGTCGACGATCTCAGCGAGCTCGTCGGGCGAGAGCGCGTCGAACACGATGACGTCGTCGAGCCGGTTGAGGAACTCGGGCTTGAACGCGATCCGCACCGTCTTCAGCACCGCCTCGCGCTGCGCCTCCCGGGTCAGCGACTGGTCCACCAGGTACTGCGACCCGAGGTTGGAGGTGAGGATGAGGATGGTGTTGCGGAAGTCGACGGTGCGACCCTGGCCGTCGGTGAGCCGCCCGTCGTCCAGCACCTGGAGCAGCAGGTCGAAGACCTCGGGATGGGCCTTCTCCACCTCGTCCAGCAACACCACGCTGTACGGCCGCCGCCGCACCGCCTCGGTGAGCTGGCCGCCCTCCTCGTACCCGATGTAACCGGGAGGCGCCCCGACAAGACGGGCCACACTGTGCTTCTCGGAGTACTCCGACATGTCGATCCGGGTGAGCGCGCGCTCGTCGTCGAACAGGAAGTCCGCGAGCGCCTTGGCCAACTCGGTCTTGCCGACGCCGGTCGGGCCGAGGAACAGGAACGAGCCCGTCGGCCGGTCCGGGTCGGCGACGCCCGCGCGGGAGCGCCGCACCGCGTCCGACACCGCGACGACGGCGTCGTGCTGGCCGATGAGCCGCCTGCCGAGGAAGTCCTCCATGCGGAGCAGCTTGGCCGTCTCGCCCTCCATGAGCCGTCCGGCGGGGATGCCCGTCCAGGCCGACACCACGTCCGCGACGTCGTCGGGCCCGACCTCCTCCTTGACCATCGCGCCGCGCGTCTCGGCCGCCTCCGACGCCTGGGAGATCTCCTTCTCCAGCGCGGGGATCTCGCCGTACAGCAGCCGCGAGGACGTCTCGAAGTCGCCCTCGCGCTGGGCGCGCTCGGCGAGGCTGTGCAGGTCGTCAAGCTTCTTCTTCAGCTCGCCGACCCGGTTGAGGCCCGCTTTCTCCTGCTCCCACCTGCCGACGAGCCCGTTCAGGTGCTCCTGCTTGTCGGCGAGGTCGGCGCGCAGCTTCTCCAGCCGGTGCCGGGACGCGTCGTCGGACTCCTTGGCGAGCGCCATCTCCTCCATCTTCATCCGGTCGACCGTGCGCTGGAGCGTGTCGATCTCGGCGGGACGGGAGTCGATCTCCATCCGGAGCCGGGAGGCCGCCTCGTCCACGAGGTCGATGGCCTTGTCGGGCAGGAACCGGGACGTGATGTACCGGTCCGAGAGCGTCGCGGCGGCCACCAGCGCCGAGTCGGAGATCTGCACCTGGTGGTGGGCCTCGTAGCGGCCCTTCAGCCCACGCAGGATCGCGATGGTGTCCTCCACCGACGGCTCGCCGACGAAGACCTGCTGGAAGCGGCGCTCCAGCGCCGGATCCTTCTCGATCCGCTCGCGGTACTCGTCGAGCGTCGTCGCGCCGATCATGCGCAGCTCGCCGCGCGCCAGCATCGGCTTCAGCATGTTGCCCGCGTCCATCGCGCCCTCGGCCGCGCCCGCGCCCACCACGGTGTGCAGCTCGTCGATGAACGTGATGATCTGGCCCTCGGACTCCTTGATCTCGTTGAGGACGGCCTTGAGCCGCTCCTCGAACTCACCGCGGAACTTCGCGCCCGCCACCATCGCGCTGAGGTCGAGCGAGATGAGGCGCTTCTCGCGCAGCGACTCGGGCACGTCGCCGGTGACGATCCGCTGCGCCAGCCCCTCCACCACCGCCGTCTTGCCGACGCCGGGCTCACCGATCAGCACGGGGTTGTTCTTCGTGCGGCGGGAGAGCACCTGGACCGTCCGCCGGATCTCGGCGTCCCGCCCGATGACCGGATCGAGCTTGCCGTCCCGCGCCTTCTGGGTGAGATCGACGCCGTACTTCTCCAGCGACTGGAACGTGTCCTCAGGGTTCTCGCTGGTGATCCGGCCGTGGCCGCGCACCTTCTCGAACGCGTCGAGCAGCGCGTCGGGGGACGCGCCGACCTCGCGCAGCATCGTCGCGACCTGGCCGCCGTCCGTCGCCAGGCCGACCAGCAGGTGCTCGGTCGAGACGTACTCGTCCTGCAACTGGCGGGCCCGCGACGCCGCGGTGTTCAGCGACGCGAGCAACGGCCGGGACGTCTGCGGCGCCGCGACCGTCGAACCCTGCGCCTTCGGCAGGCCCGCGATCAGCTCCTCGGTGCGCCGCCGGACCGCCGACGGGTCGGCGCCGACCGCCTCCAGCAGCGGCACCGTCGTGCCCTCACTCTGCGCCAGCAACGCCGCCAGCAGGTGCGCGGGCTCCACCTGGGGGCTGCCCTCCGAGGCCGCCCGCCGGATCGCGACCGACACCGCGTCCTGGCTCTTGTTGGTCAGCTTGTAGTCCATGGATCAACCCCCGCGTCGTTCCGTCGTTCAGTCCTGCTTGCGCCAAAGGACGACCCCGGTCTGCCGGATCGGGACAAGGTCGCCCCCGCGCCCCTCCCCACGCCGCTGCGCGAGCCGCGCGGCCACCGCCCTGGTGGATTCGAGCTCGTTGCCGAGTTCCTCGACGAGCCGGCGGAGCCGCGCCAGCTCCTCCAGCAGCTCGGCGTTCGCGCGCTGGAGGTCGAGGACCTTCTGGATCCCGGCGAGGTTGACGCCCTCCTCCTGGGAGAGCCGCTGGATCTCGCGCAGCGCCGCGATGTCCCGCGCGGAGTACCTGCGGCCCCGGCCGGAGGCCCGGCCGGGGGAGACCAACCCCATCCGGTCGTAGGTGCGCAGTGTCTGCGGGTGCAGGCCCGACAACTGCGCCGCGATCGAGATGACGTACACGGGTGTGTCATCGGGGAAGTCCACGGCCTACCCCTCCCTCGCCTGCTGCACCAGGCTCTCCCGCAGCTCGTCGCCCCGGTGGGTCTCGGCGAGCCCCGACAGCGCCTCGCGCTCCTCGTCGGTCAGCTTCTGCGGCACGATCACCTCGACGGTGGCGAGCAGGTCGCCCCTGCTGCCGTCGCGGCGGGTCGCGCCCCGGCCCCGCACCCGGAAGGTGCGGCCGTTGGGTGTGCCCTCGGGGATGCGCAGCTTGACGGGCTGTCCGCCGTGCACGGGCACGAGGATCTCCGCGCCGAGGGCGGCCTCGGGGAACGTCACGGGGACCGACACGGTCAGGTTGTCGGCGTCGCGGCCGAAGACGGGATGCGCGGCGACCTTCAGCTTCACCAGCAGATCGCCCGCGGGGCCGCCGTTCTCGCCGGGGGCGCCCTTGCCCTTGAGCCGGATCGTCTGGCCGTCCTTGACGCCAGCCGGGATGCGCGCCTGGATGGTGCGGGTGCCGATGGCGCGGCCGCTGCCGTGGCACGTCGCGCACGGGTCGTCCACGACCATGCCCCTGCCGTGGCAGTGGCTGCACGGCTCGGCGAACCCGAACCCGCCCATGTTGCGGGTCTCCTGGCCGGTGCCGTCACAGTACGGGCAGACCCGAGGCAGGGTGCCCGCCTTCGCGCCGGTGCCCCGGCACGTCGGGCACGGCGCCTCGGACGACAGCCGCAGCGGCACGGTGATGCCGTCGAGCGCCTCGCTGAACGTCAGGGTGACCTCGGACTCGACGTCCTGGCCCCGGCGCGGCCTGCGCGTCGACGTCGTCCGGGTGCCGCCGCCACCACGGCCGAACAGGCCGCCGAACAGGTCGCCGAGCTTCTCGCCGGCGCCGCTGCCCGCGGTGTTGCCGAACAGGTCGTTCAGGTCGAAGCCCTGCGGACCGCCGCCGGCGCCGCCGCCGCGGAACGCGCCGCCGTACGTCCGGACCTCGTCGTACTCCTTGCGGCGCTTGTCGTCCGACAGGACGTCGTACGCCTCGGAGATCTCCTTGAACCTCTCCTCGGCCTCGGCGTCGCCCTTGTTGGCGTCGGGGTGGTACTTGCGAGCGAGCTTCCGGTAGGACTTCTTGATCTCGTCCTGGGTGGCGGTCTTGGCGACACCGAGGGACTTGTAATAGTCCTTCTCAAGGTAGTCCTTGGTGCTCACCGGCTCCCCTTCAGAATGTGCTTCGGATCTGCCCCGGGGGCGCCGCCGCCCCCGGGGCGTGTTCGGTGTTCTCGTTCAGTCCTGTGGTCCGGCGACGACCACGCGGGCCGGCCGGATCACGCGCTCGCCGATCCGGTATCCGGGCTGGTAGACCTCCAGCACCGAGTCCTCCGCCACGTCCGGAGACGGGATGTGGGTCAGCGCCTCGTGCACGTTCGGGTCGAACGGATCGCCGACCGCGCCGTACTTCTCCAGGCCCAGCTTGCCGAGGGTCGTCTCCAGGGACTCACCCACGGACTTGAAGGCGCCGACGAGCTCGTCGTGCTCGCGTGCCTTGTCGACGCTGTCGAGCACCGGCAGCAGGTCCGTGAGCACGCCCGCGATGGCCTGGTCCCGCACGGCCACCCTGTCGCGCTCGACGCGCTTGCGGTAGTTGACGTACTCGGCCTGCAGCCGCTGCAGGTCCTTCGTCCGCTCGTCCAGCTGCTCCTGCAACTGGGCGGCCGCGGCGTCATCGAGGGCCTCCTCGGCAGGCGCCGCGGACTCCTCCTCGGCGGGAGGCGGAGTCCGCAGCTCGCCCGTCTCAGGATCGATGCGCCGCGAGTCGCGGATCACCGGTTCTTCCTGAGAACTGCTCACTTGGTGTCCTTGTCGTCGTCGATGATCTCGGCGTCCACGACCTCGTCGTCCTGCTGCTGGGCCTGCTCGGCGCCGGGCGGCGTCGCGCCCGCGCCCCCCTCGGCCTGCTGCTGGGCGTACAGGGCCGCGCCGAGCTTCTGCGAGGACTGGCTGAGCTTCTCCGCGGCAGCCTTGATCGCGTCGGTGTCCGTGCCCTCGAGGGTCTTGCGGACCTCGGCGATGCCGTCGGTGACCTCCTTCTTGAGGTCCTCCGGCAGCTTCTCCTCGTTCTCCTTGACGAACTTCTCCGTCGAGTAGGTGAGGGTCTCGGCCTGGTTGCGGATCTCGGCCTGCTCCTTGATCCGGCGGTCCTCCTCGGCGTACTGCTCGGCCTCGCGCATCATTCGCTCGATGTCGTCCTTCGGCAGCGCGGAGCCGCCGGAGATGACCATCGACTGCTCCTTGCCGGTGCCGAGGTCCTTCGCCGAGACGTTCACGATGCCGTTCGCGTCGATGTCGAAGGAGACCTCGATCTGCGGGACGCCGCGCGGCGCCGGGGGCAGGCCGGTGAGCTGGAAGGTGCCGAGCTTCTTGTTGTACGCGGCGATCTCGCGCTCGCCCTGGTAGACCTGGATCTCCACGGACGGCTGGTTGTCGTCGGCCGTGGTGAAGGTCTCCGAGCGCTTCGTCGGGATCGTGGTGTTCCGCTCGATGATCTTGGTGAAGATGCCGCCCTTGGTCTCGATGCCGAGCGACAGCGGGGTGACGTCGAGCAGCAGGACGTCCTTGACCTCGCCCTTCAGCACACCGGCCTGGAGCGCGGCGCCGACGGCCACGACCTCGTCGGGGTTGACGCCCTTGTTGGGCTCCTTGCCCGCGAGCTCCTTGACCAGCTCCGTCACCGCGGGCATCCGGGTCGAGCCGCCGACGAGGACCACGTGGTCGATCTTGTCGACGGTGACCCCGGCGTCCTTGATGACCTGCTGGAACGGCGCCTTGCAGCGCTCGAGGAGGTCGGACGTGAGGCGCTGGAACTCGGCGCGGGTGAGCTTCTCGTCGAGGTGCAGCGGGCCCTCGGCCGAGGCGGTGATGTAGGGCAGGTTGATCGTCGTCTCCGCGGAGGAGGACAGCTCGATCTTCGCCTTCTCGGCGGCCTCGCGCAGGCGCTGGAGCGCCATCTTGTCCTTGGAGAGGTCCACGCCGTGGGCGTTCTTGAACTTGGTGACGAGCCACTCGACGACCTTGTTGTCCCAGTCGTCGCCGCCGAGGTGGTTGTCGCCGCTGGTGGCCTTCACCTCCACGACGCCGTCGCCGACCTCCAGGAGGGAGACGTCGAAGGTGCCGCCGCCGAGGTCGAAGACCAGGATGGTGGCGTCGCCCTCCTTCTCCAGGTGGTAGGCGAGGGCGGCCGACGTCGGCTCGTTGATGATGCGCAGCACGTTCAGGCCGGCGATCTGCCCGGCCTCCTTGGTGGACTGCCGCTGGTGGTCGCTGAAGTACGCGGGCACGGTGATCACCGCGTCGGTGACCTTCTCGCCCAGGTACGCCTCGGCGTCGCGCTTGAGCTTCTGCAGCACGAAGGCGCTGATCTGCTGGGGGGTGAAGTCCTTGCCGTCGATCGACACCTTCCAGTCGGTGCCGATCTCCCGCTTCACCGAGCGGATGGTCCGGTCCACGTTGGTGACGGCCTGCCGCTTGGCGACCTCACCCACGAGCACCTCGCCGTTCTTCGCGAAGGCCACGACGGACGGCGTGGTCCGCGACCCCTCCGCGTTTGCGATCACGGTGGGCTCGCCGCCCTCCAGAATCGCGACGACCGAGTTGGTCGTCCCGAGGTCGATACCGACCGCACGTGCCATCGTCCGCTTCCTCCGTCTGTCTCAATCGGGGCTCTGACAGGTCCCAGGATGCCCCGCGCGCCGGTTGGTGTCAAATGAGTTGAGTCAGGATGGCTCAACTTAGTTGCTCAAGCACCGGTGTGACGCAGCCTATTCCGAGTTGGTACCCCTCCGCCGGGCAAACGGAGCCCGACGGACAAACAAGAACGGGCCCGCGCCTGTCGGGGGTTCAGGCGGCGGGCCCGTTCGGCTCGCGAGACGACGCCGGGGAGGGCGTCAGCGGTCGTCAGAGGTCCTTGTGGCGGACGATCCAGTTCCAGGCGGCCTTGTTGTCGCCCACCTTGTTCGGCAGCTTGAAGCGGTCGTTGACGATCAGGTCGACGAGGCCGCCGGGGATCAGCCCGCAGCCGTTGGCCTTCGGCAGCGCGAAGGCGTTGTCCGTCGTCCAGACCCGCGCCATGAGCAGGCCCTGGCGGACCTCCGGCAGGGCGAGGCCGATGCGCGGCTTCACGGTGATCGGCGCGGCGTCGGTGCCCACGTAGCAGTTGCCGATCATGAGCGGGTGCAGGAAGCGGAACTTGACGCCGAACTCCTTCGGCATGACGGTGCCCGCCACGACCGACCCGGTGGACTCGATCCTCACCTTGGTGCCCGTGAGGTCCTCGGTGTAGATCGGGGTGCCCAGGAGCGGGGTCTGGATCGTCAGCTCGCCGCTGGTCAGGCTGCCCACCCGCGCGACGGTGGACCCGTCGGCGAGCTTGCCCTGGGCGGTGACCAGGCGGACGGGCTTGTCCACGAGGACGCGGATCGAGCCGATCTCGATGGTGCCGTCCACGACCGTCGAGACGAAGCACGTCCAGGCCGTCGCCCCGGCGGGCTTGGGAGGACAGGTCGCGAAGTCGGCCTCGGACGGCGTGTAGGGGTTCTCCGCCGTGGCGGGCGCCGCCGGGGCGAGCGCCAGCGCGGCGGCGACAGCGGCGGCGCTGATCGCGGCGCGACGCAGAAGCTTCTTCATAGGGTGCTCCCGGAGGGGGGTGGTGTAGACGCGAGGGTAGGTTCGCGTTTGGGCCGAGCGGAAGATTGTTCTGATAACAATCAGTACTTACTTCTTCTGCCGGACGGCCCAGGTGAAGTCGGCGGAGTTGACCCCGGCCGCCGCGGGCAGCCCGAGCAGGTTGTCCGGGTGGCCGAGCAGCGGATAGGTCGAGCAACCCGTGGACGCCGGAAGCGCGAACGCCTTCTCGTTCGCCCAGATCTTGACGCCGGGCGTCAGCCAGAACAGCCACGGCAGCGACACCGTGCTCTGCGGCTTCAGGACGACGGGGGCGGCGTCCGTCCCGATCGTGCAGTTCGGACCGAGCAGGCCGCCCGGGCTCCACAGCTGGAACCTGACCTTGAACTCGTGGATCGAGTCCGGACGGTTCAGGCCGAGCCCGACGAACCTGCCTTCGATCTCCGGAAGGGTGGACAGGATGACGTTGGTGCCCGGAACCACCGTCACCACCTTGAAGTTCTGCGGCTGGGTGACCCCTCCCCAGGCCGTCACCTTGGAGCCGTCCGCCGCCTTGCCTTCGGCGGCTGTCACGCGGAGCGGCTTGTCGATAAGGATGCGGATGTGCTTGCGCGTCCCGAGGGTGAAGCCGCCTTCGAGGGCGATGGATACGTAACACGTCCAGTCCGTCACGCCCGCCGGCTGGGCGGGGCAGTCGGAGAAGTCCGCGGGGGAGGGGACGTAGGGCTGCTCCGCGGCCGAGGCGGGGGCGGCGAAGCCGAGGGCGAGGGCGAGCGCGCCGAGGACGACGCCGGTACGGCGGAATCTCATCGAGGTACGTCCTTAGAGCTTCTTGGTACGGATCGCCCACGTGGCGTCGAAGTGGTTGCTTGTGGCGTTCGCGGCGCCTATGAGCACGTTGGGCAGTTGGCTCTCGCAGCCGGTCGCCCAGTCGATGGCGAAGACGTCGTCGTAGACCTTCGTCCGGTTCATGAGGTGCCCGCCGATCACCCACGGCAGCGCCCACTGGATGCGGGGGGCGAGCGTGACGGGGGCGGCGTTGGAGCCGATGTAGCAGTTCGGGCCGAGGCCGTCGCCGATGAGGCGCGCTTTCAGGCCGACCTTGGACGGGTAGAGGATGCCGGGCGAGACCTGCCCCGCAGCCTCGATCTGGACCTTCCAGCCCGTCGGGTCGGGGATCTCCAGCGGGGTGCCGAGCACACCCGTGACGAATGGGATGGGGTCGCCCTTCAGCGAGCCGAGGACGGCGATCTTGCTTCCGTTCACGTTGCCTTGGCCGATGGTGAGCCGGTAGGGCGAGTTGATCCGGGCCTTCATGTTCTTCAGGCGGAACTGGCCGTCCAGGGCGGTCATGACGAAGCACGTCCAGTCCGAGGCGCCCGCGGGCTTCGCGGGGCAGTCGGCGAAGTCCGCCTCGGACGGCGTGTACGGGTTGTCGGCCGACGCGGGCGCCTGGGCGAGCCCGAGGCCCAGGGCGAGGGCGGCAAGCCCTGTGATGATGACGCGGCGCATGAACACGGCTCCTTGGGGGGTGGGGATACCGGTGAGGCGAACGCCCGCCTCTGTGTGCCTCTGGGGGATTGGGGGCGTCGCTGAGACTAACGTCACAAATCACCCAATCCAAGGTCTGCTGTGTCACGAACGGGAAACGCGGGGTACCTCTTGCCTTGACCGGTCCACTACGGTGCGAGCGCGTGGCGCGGGCTTGGTAAGTTACTCATCGGTACAACACGGGACCCGCACGCGCTCCAGCTGGCGGCGAGCCCTACGCTTCAGCCAATGGCCGTACCCCAGGAGGACGGAACAGTGTTCCTGATCACATTGATCGTCGGGCTCGCGGGCACGGCGGTCGCGCTCGCGCTCGCCGGAAAACGCGTGCTC
>NZ_JAJLQY010000012.1 GCF_020991275.1 Actinocorallia sp. API 0066
TACTGGCCTCGATGCGGCCCTCGGCCTCGGGTCGAACACTGGCCTCGGCCCCGGCACCTGCGTCGGTTCGGGTTCCGGCCTCGGTTTGGGTACTGACGCTGGCCCTGGCGCTGATGTGGTCCTCGGCCTCGGCACCCGTGTTGGTTCTGGTGCCGGAGCCCGTTTGGACACTGGCCCCGACCTGGGCGTCGGTCTCGGAGTTGGGGCTGGGTCGGGGGGAGGGGGTGGGGACGAGGTAGGCGGTGAGGCGGCGGATGCCGTTGTCCTCGCGGGCGATGACGTGGCCGTGGGCGACGGAGGGGTGGCGGCGCAGGACGGTTTCGATCTCGGTGAGTTCGATGCGGAAGCCGCGGATCTTGACCTGGGCGTCGGCGCGGCCGACGTAGTCGAGGACGCCGGACGGGCGGCGGACGACGAGGTCGCCGGTCCGGTACATGCGGGTGCCGGATTCGTACGGGTTCGCCACAAAGCGTTCGGCGGTCAGGGCCGGTCGGCCGAGATAGCCGCGGGCGAGGCCGCCGCCGGAGACGTACAGCTCGCCGGGCACCCCGTCCGGGACGGGCCGCAGCGCCGAGTCCAGCACGTACAGCCGCGAGCCACGGACGGGCCGTCCGATCGGCGCGCCGGGCCCGTCGGGCAGCGGCCCGAGCACGGTGACGATCGTCGTCTCGGTGGGCCCGTACATGTTCACCATGCGCCGTCCCGGGGCCCAGGCGGCGACGAGCTCGGGCGGGCACGCCTCGCCGCCGACGCCGATCGCGCGCAGCCCCGGCAGCCCGCCGGGCGGCACGGCGGCGAGCGCCGACGGGATGGCGAACGCGTGCGTCACCCCGGCGAGCCGCTCGCGCAGCTCGGCGCCCACGGTGACGCCGGGCGGCACCAGCACGAGGGCGGCGCCCGGCCCGAACGCGAGCAGCAGCTCCAGGACGGACGCGTCGAAGCTGGGCGACGACCCGGCGAGCACCCGCCCGTCCGGCGTCACGTCGAACAGCTCCGCCTGGTGGTCGGCGAAGGAGGCGAGCCCCCGGTGGGAGACGACGACGCCCTTGGGCAGCCCCGTCGTCCCCGACGTGTAGATGACGTAGGCGGCCTCATCCGGGTGCGCCTCGTACCGGACGGGATCAGCGGGCAGCCCGGCGGCGTCGGCGACGGCGAGCCACTCCCGCGCGGGCAGCCCCGGCACGTCCGGGGGCGCGGCGAGCGCGAGCAGCGGCCGGGCGTCGTCGAGCATGTACCGCAGCCGCTCGGCCGGGTAGGACGGGTCGAGCGGCAGGTAGGCGGCGCCCGTCTTGCCCACCGCCAGGATCGCGACGACGAGGTCGGCCGAACGCGGCAGCGCCAAGGCGACGATCTCGCCGGGCCCGGCCCCGCGCCCGCGCAGGAGCCCCGCGAGCCGGTCCGCCTCGGCGTCCAGCTCGCCGTACGTCAGCTGGACGCCGTCCGCCGCCACGGCCAGCGCGTCCGGCGTCTTCTGCGCGTGCTGCTCCACGAGCGAGGCGAGCGTGCGAGGCGACGACGCCGGAGGCCCCGCGAGGACACCGGGCACAGGCACAAGATCGAGACGCCCCATCGGGGTGTCCGGAGAGGAGGAGGCGAGGACGTCCAACGCCGAAAGGAAGCCGTCCCGCAGCGCGGTGAGCGTCTCGGGCGGGTACAGCGCGGGGTGCCCGTCGAAGTCGACGCGCAGCGCGTCCTCGAACCCGTCGTAGACGTTGACCGCGAGGTCCTGCGTGGGCCCGAGGGAGAGCACCCGCAGCGCGATCGACGCGTCGGGCAGCGTGATCGGCTTGTCGAGCCGCAGGATGTTGACGACGGGCCCGTACAGCGACCTCGGGTCTTGTGTGAGCCCGAGGTCGCGCCGCAGCTCCTCGTACCGGTACCGCTGGCGGCGCAGCAGCCCCGCCGCGTCCGAGGTGACGCCCCTGACGAACTCCGCCACGGGCTGCCAGGGGTCGAGCCGCGTGCGCAGCGGAAGCACGTTCGACATCATCGCCGGGGTCCGCCGGGCCGCCGGGGTGGTCCTGGCCGTTACGGGAACACCCAGGCTCACGTCATCAAGGCCGGTCGTGCGCGCGGTGAAGGCGGCCATCGCCGCGAGCAGCAGGCCGGGCACGTTGGTGCCGAGCGCGTGCGCCCGCGCGGCGAGTCCGGCGTCGAGCGTGCCGCTGACGCGGTGCGCGGCGGCCGACGGCGGCACCGGCGCGTGCCGTCCGGAGAGGCTGCGGATCTCGGGCGGCTCGGCGAACCGCCCGGTCCAGTAGGCGCGGTCGCGCGTGTGCCGGTCGGACGCGGTGTAGGCGTGCTCGGCCGCGACGACCTCGGCGAGCGAGCCGAAGTCGATGACGGGCTCCTCGCCCCGGAGCAGCGCCGTGTACGCCTCGGTGGCCTGCCTGACGATGATCTGCCCGCCGTACCCGTCGAGGGCGATGTGGTGCGACCGCACGTAGAAGTGGCCGCGGCCGGGCCCCAGCGTCAGGAGGGCGATCTTGTACAGCCGGTCCGTGCCGAGCCGGAACGGCGCGGCGAGGTCGGCCCGCATCCAGCGCAGCGCCGCCGCCTCGGGATCGGATTCCCCGGCGAAATCGACACGGGTCACCGAATTGTCAAGACAATGGCCGGGCGTCTGCTCGGGAACCCCGTCCCGCACGTCGATCCCGACGTGCAGGGCCTCGATTTCGCTCAGTATCCGGGACGCTACGGAGCAGAGTAGCTCCGGGTCGAACGCCCCGTCCAGGTCGGCGTAAAGGCCGATCTTCAGCGGAAGCTCCGGTGCGAGCTGCTGGGCCGCCCAGATGCTGAACTGCGCCGGCGAGAGTTCCATGAATTCAGGACCGTACAGTGACCTAACTCACCTGGCAACCGAGCCGAATTGGCCGGACCCGGGCTGTCCGGCGACGACAAAACGGCGTCGCGATTCTGTCGAAAATTGAGCCGACACGGCGCCGCCCGGCCGTCCCGACCCCGGCCCCGCCCACGCCGCCCGCGAGCCCGCCCCGCGACCCCGTCGTGACGTCCGTCCGGCGGCCGCCCCTACCCGCGCCGCACTCCGACAACGGCCACCAAAATCGGACAGGCCATGAGTGCCATACATGGACATAGCCGACACAACGCCATACCCCTTCCGGGCCCCGGCACTTCGGGTGACGGCCCGTGACGCAAGCAGATCTGGATCTTGTGCTTCCAGCTCTTTAGGGTAAAGGCGGAAACTTCCCCGACGAGAGGTTCAACCGTGCCCGGGACAATTCCCGATATGCTGTCACCGGAATTCGCAGCGGACCCGTACAGCGCGTACGCCGCCTTCCGAGAGCAGGCGCCCCTCTTCTACCACGAGGTCATGCAGTCGTATGTCCTCTCGCGTTACGTGGATGTCGAGCGGACGTTCAAGGACCCCGTCTTCACCACCGCGAACTACGACTGGCAGCTCGAACCCGTCCACGGCAAGACCATTCTCCAGCTGAGCGGACGCGAACACTCCGTGCGCCGTGCCCTGGTCGCCCCCGCGTTCCGTGGAAGCGAACTCCAGGAGAAGTTCCTGCCGGTCATCGAGAAGAACTCGGCGGAACTGATCGACCGTTTCCGGGCCGCCGGGAGCGCCGACCTCGTGACGCAGTTCGCCAACCGCTTCCCGGTCGGCGTCATCGTCGACATGCTCGGCCTCGACAAGGCCGACCACGACCGTTTCCAGCGCTGGTACACGTCGATCATCGCGTTCCTCGGCAACCTCAGCGGCGACGAGCAGGTGACGGCGGACGGCCTCCGCACCAAGGAGGAGTTCGCCGCGTACATGATCCCCGTCGTCCGGGCCCGCCGGGACGCGCTCGGCGACGACCTCCTGTCCACGCTCGTCAGCGCCGAGATCGACGGCGAGACGATGAGCGACGAGGACGTGAAGGCGTTCTGCAGCCTCCTGCTCGCGGCGGGCGGCGAGACCACCGACAAGGCGATCGCCAGCATGTTCGCGCTGCTGCTCCAGCACCCCGAGCAGCTGGAGGCGGTCAGGGCCGACCGGAGCCTCATCGCGCCCGCGTTCGCCGAGACGCTCCGCTTCCGCCCGCCGGTGCACATGATCATGCGCCAGCCGGCCGAGGACGTGGAGATCGCGGGCGGCGTCATCCCGGCGGGCAGCACCGTCACCGCGCTGATCGGCTCGGCCAACCGCGACCCCGAGCGGTACAAGAACCCCGACGCGTTCGACATCTTCCGCGACGACCTCACCGCGTCGAGCGCGTTCTCGGCGGCGGCCGACCATCTGGCGTTCGCGCTCGGCAGGCACTTCTGCGTCGGCGCGCTGCTCGCCAAGTCCGAGGTCGAGGTGGCCGCCAACCAGCTGCTCGACGCGTTCCCCGACCTGCGGTTCGCCGACGGGTTCGTCCCGGTCGAGAAGGGTGTGTTCACCCGTGGCCCGGCCGAGCTGCGGGTCGCGTTCACCCCGGCCTGACCGGCGGCTAGAGGTCCACGCGGGTGGTGGGCGTGAAGGCGACGGGCAGGGTGTACAGGCCGCGCATCCAGAACGACGGCCGCCACTGCAGCTCCTTCGCGTCCACCGCGAGCGTGACGTCGGGAAGCCGGTCGAGCAGCACCTCGATCGCCGTCTTCGCGATCACCTCGCCGATCTCGGGCCCCGGGTACGGGCAGCCGTGCTCGCCGTGCCCGAACGACATGTGCGCCCGGTTCGTCCCGGCCTGGTGGTAGGACGGCGACACCTGCGGATCCCGGTTGGCCGCCGCGTACCCCAGCACCAGCAGGTCGCCGCGCCGGATCCGCCGCCCGCCCAGCTCACAGTCGTGCACCGCCCAGCGGCCGATGAAGTTCTGCGTCGGGGTGTCCTTCCACAGCGCCTCGATCAGCGCGTGCGACACGCTGCTCCGCCCGCCCTGCAACGACACGGAGAACTCGTCGTCGATGAGCATGAGGCGCAGCGCGTTGCCGATCCAGTTCCCGACCGGGGCCTGCGCGGCGGCCATCACCACGAGGAGGTCGATGATGATCTCGTCGTCGCTCAGCGCCGCCTCGTGCCCGAGCAGCCGCGACGGCACGTCGAAGCCGGGACGGTCGTGCTTGTCCGTCACGAGGCGCCGCATCCGCTCCTGGATGCGGCCGTGCGCCAGCGCCGCCTTCTCGTCGACGTCCAGGGACTCCGCGACGTCCTGGACGAGCACCGGGATGTCGTGCTCCGGCAGCCCGAACAGCCGCGCCAGCACGTGCAGCGTGATCTGCGACGCGAACTGCTCGACCAGGTCGGCGGTGCCGTCGCCGGAGAACTCGTCGATGAGCAGGTCGGCCGCCCGCTCGCACACCGCGGCGACCTCCGTCCGGTCGAAGATGTCCAGCGCGTCGCCGATCGCGCCGGCCCGCCGCTGGTGCGCCGGGCCCTCGGCGAACATCACCGAGGGCGTCCAGCCGACGTACGGCATGAGCGGCCACTCCTCGGGGACGCGCTCCCACTGGTTCCAGCGCCGCGAGTCCCGCGCGAACAGCTGCGGATTGCTCGTGACGTGGTGCGCCTCCCGGTACCCGATGACGAACCACGCGGGCACGTCGTCGTCGAGGAGGATCGGCGCGACGGGCCCGTGGGAGCGCCGGATCTCCTCGTACAGGTCGGTCGGGTCGGCGGCGATGTGCGTGCCGTACAGCCGGATCGGCTCTTGCGCGGTCAAGGCTTTGCCTCCGAGATCTTGGCCTCCGAGAGACGGGTCAGATGGCGGACCAGCGTGATGAGGACGAGCTTGCCCGACTCGCGCATCCGGGCGTCGCAGTCGAGCAGCGGGACGCCGGGATCGAGCGACAGCGCGTCCCGCACCTGCTCCAGGCTCGGCTCGTGCGGCTCGAACCGGTTCACGGCGACCACGAACGGCATGCCGTGGTACTCCAGCCTGTCGATCGCGTACCAGGAGTCCTTCAGCCTGCGGGTGTCCACGAGGACGACCGCGCCGAGGCTGCCCGCGAACAGCTGGTCCCACAGGAACCAGAAGCGGTCCTGGCCGGGCGCGCCGAACAGGTAGAGCACCTGCGAGTCGTTGAGGGTGATCCGGCCGAAGTCGAACGCGACGGTCGTCGTGCGCTTGCCCGCGACCTTGTCGATGTCGTCGACGCCGACCCCGGCCTGCGTCATGATCTCCTCGGTGCTCAGCGGGTTGATCTCGCTGACCGCGCTCACCATCGAGGTCTTGCCTACGCCGAAGCCCCCCACGATCACGATCTTCAGCCCGTCGGTGGCCGTACCGCGCAGCGGGGTGCGCACGGCCGGATCAGAGACTCTGGAGTCCAAGGAGCACCTGCTTCAGCGTTTCCATGTCGGGGTGTGCGGACGTGCGCGGGCGGGCGGGGGCGCGCACCACGAGCCGTCCGGTGTCGATGAGGTCGGTGAGGAGGAGCTTGACCACGCTGATCGGCAGCCGCATCTCGGCCGAGAGCTCCACCACGGAGATGGGCGCCCGTGCCAGCGTCAGGATCACCGCGAACTCCGACTGCATGCGGGGCGTCGGCGCGGACTCGGCGATGACGAGCGTGACGATGTCCAGGCCGGTGTCGGCGGCGTCGGTGCGGCCCCCGGTGACGGTGTAGAACCGGTCGGGGTCCTCCTCGGCGAGCGGCCCCGCGCTCACGGCGCCGGATCGGGTCGGCGGGGCGCGGCGGTGAGGAACCCGCCGATCCGCTCGACGAGCCCGCTCATGTTGTGGCCGATGATCCCCACGTCGGAGTCCTCCTCGGCGACGACGGCGAGGTGCGCGCCCTCGCCCGCCGGGACGATGAGGAGCAGGCCGCCGGAGAACTCGACCATCGCCTGTCCGGGGCCGAGACGCTCCCCGAACTCCGCGGACGCGCTCAGCGACAGGCTCTGGATGCCCGCGGCGATCGCCGCGAGATGGTCGGCTCTGTCCACGTTCAGGCCCGTCGTGTAGCACATCTTCAGGCCGTCCTTGGACAGCACGAGGATGTGGCGGATGCCCGGCGTCTTCTGCCGCAGGGCCTCCAGCAGCCATTCCAGGGTCTGCTCCGTCGCACTTGGGGAGTCGAGAGTGCTCATATCAGGAAAGCCGGTTCCTATCGTTCGTCCTGGGTCTGCGGCGCGTCTTTTCCGGACCGCCGGAAGGCGGAGAACCGGGCGCCCGCCTCGCGGATGTCCGCGGCGGGCGGCGGTTCGGCCGGAAGTTCGTGATGGGCCGCCGCGGCCAGCGACGCGCCCCTGGGGCGTTTGGGCAGGTCCGGCCAGGACGTGCCGCCGGGCGTGCCGCCCGGCACCGGCTGCTCCCCGGTCGTCGCGACGGTCCGGGCCTCGGCGCGGCGGCGGGCGGCGATCGCGACCCGGGACAGGTCGGGCCTCGGCTGGGTGACGAGCTGGCGCGGGATCATCATGATCGCGCCGGTGCCGCCCCTGGCCGACGGCCGGAAGCTCACCTTGAACCCGTACTTGGTGTTCAGCCTGCCGACGACGGCGAGGCCGAGCCGGGTGCCGGACATCGTCCGCATGTCCATCGTGCCGTTGACCAGGGACTCGGCGCGCTGGCGCTCGCGCTTGCGCATGCCCAGGCCGCTGTCCTCGACGGTGATGATGACGCCCGCGTCCTCCTCCTCCAGGTAGACGTGGACCTCGCTTCCGTGCGCCGAGAACGTCGTCGCGTTGTCCATCAGCTCGGCCAGCGCGTGCATCGCGCCCTCCGCCGCGTAGCCGACGACCGCCGACTGGCTCGTGTTGTGCAGCCGGACGCGGCGGTAGGCGTCGATCCTGCCCATCGCGCCGCGCAGGATGCTCTCCATGACGATCGGCTTGGTCCAGCGGCGTCCGGTGCGGCCGCCGCTGAGCAGCGCGATGCTGTCCGCGAGCCGGCCGAGCTGCGACACCCGGTGGTCGATCTCCAGCAGGTCGGAGAAGACCTTGTCGTCGCCGTAGCGGTGCTCCAGCTCGCGCAGCTCGGCCAGCAGGCTCGTCGTCTGCGCCTGGACCCGCGCCGCGGCGTTCGCGCACGCCGCCATGGCCGCGCCGCCGCGCCGCTCGGAGCCCGTGACGGCGGCGGTGACGGCCTCCATGAGCCGTTCCGCCTCCGGGTCCTCGGGACGGTCCAGGGTCGCCATGACGGTCTCGAACGAGGCGTGCTCGTCCCGGGCCAGGCGGACGATCTCCGGCAGGTACTCGTCGGTGACCCGGACCGTCTCGGCCTCGCGGTGCGCGGCGGCGGCCACCGCGGCGGTGGTGCGCTGCTCGGCGGCGTGCAGTTCGGCGGCGACGGTGTGCAGCAGCCGCTGCAGTGTGACGTTCTCCGGCCTGCGGATCTCGCCCAGCACCGTCTCCAGGGAGGCGCCCTCGCGGGCCCGCCGGACCAGGATCGGCAGCGACTCCTCGCCGACCCGGTACAGCTCGTTGTCGGCGCTCGCCAGCTCGGCCTTGGCGTAGGCGAGCCGGCTCCGGTCCCAGCTTCCGCGCGCCGCGAAGTAGACGGTGAGCGCGCACGACAGGCACAGCGCCAGGCCCAGCCCGCCGCCGGCCCAGGCGGTGACGGCGCGCAGCTCGCCGGGGACCGCGGTGACCGCCCACACCCAGCCCGCCCCGGCGGCCAGGACGCAGCACAGCCAGACGAGCAGGGCCCGTTCGACGGGTGGACGGGGGGCCTTGCGGGGTGGGGATGCCGAAGACATGGATCAGGTCCTCATCACGTGCCGGACACGATGCTTTGCGCAGCTCGCAGCATGCCTCATTCCGGTGCTCCGACGTGACATTTTCTGTTATCTGCCGACGACTTCCGGTATCTCATGCGACGCTGGACGATCTCCCCTCGCCGGTGAATTGTCACGTTCCATAGTGCTAACCCCCAGCTAGCCAGCCACCCAAGTGACGGGAACACTCCGTTCCGTTGTGTCGGAACTCATATTCACCGCTTGCATTAAGCCCAACCCCCCAAATCCACCTCCCTCCACCAAACCCCCAAAACTCACCCCCAACCCCCAAACCTCTCATCATCCGACAAATCCCCACCTCACCCCACGAATGTCCGAATCCCCCGTCCTAACCCACCAAAACCACACCATTCACCCATTCCAATTCCCCCCGGTCCAGCCCCGATCCAGCCCCACCCCGCCCTAAAAGAACCCTTATCCCCAAGCCCGAACGGCCCCTTCCCGAGAACCCCACCAGACAAGCAACTCGACACGACGACCGCCCAAGCCGTGTGGCGGGCCGGGAGGCTCCGACGGGCGACGTGGAGGGGTCGGTCGGGTGGGTGGGGATCGGGGAGAGATCGGGGAAAAGGGGTGGCCCCCGGCCGGGGAGGGGCGGGGGCCACGGTGGGTGGTGGTCAGGAGACCGGTGCTAGTTCTTCGGTGTCTTCTCGGGTCGGGGGCGGGGTGGCCGGGGCTGCCTGCTTTTTGGCCTGCCGGGCCTCGCGGCGGGTCTCGACCATGGTGTAGAGGGTCGGGATCAGGACGAGGGTGAGCAGGGTGGAGCTGAGCAGGCCGCCGATGACGACGATGGCGAGCGGCTTGGAGATGAAGCCGCCGTGGCCGGTGATGCCCAGCGCCATCGGGATCAGCGCGAAGATCGTCGCCAGCGCCGTCATGAGGATCGGCCGGAGCCTGCGGCGGCCGCCCTCGATCACCGCCTCATGGATCGACATACCGCGCTCGCGGTAGGTGTTGATGAGGTCCACCAGGACGATCGCGTTGGTGACGACGATGCCGATGAGCATCAGCAGACCGATCATCGCGGCGACGCCCAGCGGCGTCCCGGTCACGAGCAGCAGCACCACCGCGCCGGTCGCCGCGAACGGGATCGACACCAGCAGCACGAGGGTCTGCCGGATGCTGCCGAACACCGCCACGAGGATCAGGAACACGATGAGGATCGCGGCGAGGATCGCCAGCCCGAGCTGGACGAACGCGTCCTCCTGGTCGGCGGTGACGCCGCCCAGGGTGTAGCTGACGCCCGCGGGCGGCTTGAGCCCGTCCAGCGCCTTCTGGACGGCCATGCTCGCCTTGCCGAGGTCCTCCCCGGCGGGGGCCGCCGAGACGGTGGCGGTGCGCTCGCCGTCGAGGCGGCTGCGCTCGACCGAGCCGTCGACCCGCGCCACGTCGGCGATGTCGCCGAGCTTCACGACGCCGCCCGCGGTGGGGATCGGCAGGTTGCGGACCTGCGCCAGCGAGGTCGGCTTGTCGGCGCCGCTCTTGATCACCACGTCCGTCTCGGCGCCGTCGATGGTGACGGTGGAGACGGTCGAGCCCTGGATGGCCTGGCCGACGATCTGCGCGATCGCGATCTCCGACAGCCCGGCCCGCGCCGCCTTGACGTTGTCGGCGCGGATGCTGATCTGCGGCGCGCTCTGGGCGAGGTCGGTGGTGACCTCCTTGAGCTCGGGCAGGTCGGCGAGGGCGGTGCGGACCTGCTCGGCGCCGGCGGCCAGCGCCCTGTCGTCGTCGGCGTTGACGAGCACCTGGATGGTGCTGGAGCCGCCGAAGCCGGTGTCGGCGCCGATGGTGATCTCACCGACTCCGGGCAGGGCCTTGAGCCGCTGCTCCAACTGCTCCTGGACCGTCTCCTGGTCGGCGTCGTCGGCCAGCGCCACGGTGAAGCCCGCGGTGTTGGCCCCGCCGCCGCCGCCCATCGGGCCGCCGCTGCCCTCACCGACGACGGCCTGGTAGGACGTGACGCCGTCGGCGTTCTTCAGCACGGCCTCGACCTTGCGCGCCGCCTCGTCGGTGGTGGCCAGGTCGGTGCCCACGGGCAGCGTCTGGGTGACCCGCAGCGAGTTGACCTCGGAGTCGCCGATGAAGCTGGTCTTCAGGCCGCCCGCCAGCGCGAACGTGCCGATCAGGATGACGACGGCGCCGGTGAGCACCGTCTTGCGGGACTTCACCGCCCACTCGATCACCGGGACGTAGTAGCGCTGGAGCAGCCCCTGGCGCTCCTCCTCCTCGACCCGGGCGCGGAACGCGGCGACGTCGCCGCCGGTGTCGGGCGCCTTGAGGAACCAGTACGCCAGCACCGGGATGATCGTGAGGGAGACCACGAGCGAGGCCACCATCGCGACCGTGACGGTGATGGAGAACGGGCCGAACAGCTCGCCGACCATGCCGCCCACGGTGGCGATCGGCAGGAACACCGCGACGGTGGTGGCCGTGGAGGACGTGACGGCCCCCGCGACCTCCTTGACCGCGTCCATGATCGCCTGGCGCTTCTCCTCGCCGTAGCCGAGGTGGCGCTTGATGTTCTCCAGGACGACGATCGAGTCGTCGACCACCCGGCCGACCGCCATGGTGAGCGCGCCGAGGGTGAGCATGTTGAGGGTGTAGTCGTAGAACTTGAGCGTGATCAGCGCGACCACGAGGGACAGCGGGATGGACACCGCGGTCACCAGGGTCGAGCGGCCCGAGCGCAGGAAGACGACGATCACCAGCACGGCCATGATCAGGCCGAGGGCGCCCTCCTCCACCAGGCCGCGCACGGAGGCGGCGACCGGCTCACCGAGGTCCATGATCACGGTGAGCTCGGCGCCCTGCCCGAGGGCGCGTTCCAGCTCCGGCAGCATCCCGAGGACGTCCTCGGAGACGTCGGGGGCGCTGCCGTCCCGGTCGAGGGTGATGGTCAGGCCGAGGCTGTCCTGGCCGTTGGTGCGGGTCAGCGAGCTGGGGTCGGCGTCGACGAGCGCGACCTGGGCGATCTGGCCGAGCCGGACCGGACCGGCTGTCGCGGTGGTTCCGGCGGCGGGCCCGGCCGGGGTGATCCAGAGGTTCTGGACGTCCTTCAGCGAGGCGATGGGGCCGCCGATCTGGACGCTGAGGCTCTTGCCGTCCTGGGCGATCTGGCCGCCCGGCACCGTCTTGCCCGCGGTCGCCAGCGCGTTGGTGATCGCCGTCGGGTCGAGCCCGCGCGCCGCCATGGCCGCGGCGTCCGGCACGATCTGGACGCTCCGCGCGCGCTCGCCGGAGACGGTGACCTCGTTGACGCCCTCGACCGCCTGGATCCGTGGGAGGACCGACGTCTGGAGCCGTTCGGCCAGGGCGCGCTGGTCGCCGCTGCCGGAGGCGGCGAGGACCAGCGTGGGGATGAGATCCCCGGTGGAGCCGGTGATGACCTGTGGCTCGACCGCCGAGGGCAGGCGCGCGGAGAGCTTGTTCACCGCCTGCTGGACGTCGCTGGCCATCCGGTCGGTGTCGGTGCCGAACTCGAAGCCGACGCTGATGGTCGCGAAGCTCTGCCGGGAGACCGAGGCCATGGTCTCCAGGCCGTCGGTCCCCTTGATCGCGTCCTCGATCGGCTTGACGACCTGTTCCTCGACGACCTCGGGGGAGGCGCCGGGGTAGACGGCCGTGATGAAGACGCCGGGGAAGCTGATGTTGGGCAGCAGCTGCTGCTTCAGCGTCGGGATCGCGTACGCGCCCACGGCGAGCACCGCGAGCGTGATCAACAGGACCAGCTTCCGGTGCTTGAGACTGACTCTGGACAACCA
The DNA here is from genome assembly GCF_020991275.1 of Actinocorallia sp. API 0066. GTDB lineage: Bacteria > Actinomycetota > Actinomycetes > Streptosporangiales > Streptosporangiaceae > Actinocorallia. The sequence continues at coordinate 12,438 of NZ_JAJLQY010000012.1, forward strand.
GGACACGGGGGAATGCTCGTTTCGCGAGAGTTCGGACAAGACGCTATTCACTTTGCCGCCGCGCACGGGGCTCCCGAATCGGAGCACGGCGGGTAGTTCGCCTACCGCGTCCGCGGTATGCGGAGAGTCACCGCTCGCCCGGACGGACGAGGCCCGTCTCGTAGGCGATGACCACGAGCTGGGCCCGGTCGCTGACCCCCAGCTTGGACATCGTGCGGTTGATGTGCGTCTTTACTGTATGTGGGCTCAAGTGAAGTCTGAGCGAGATGCCGTCGTTGGACAGGCCGCCCGCGACGAGGGAGAGCACCTCACGCTCACGCGGAGTGAGCTCGGCCAGCCGCTCCCGGCCCTCCAGCCAGGGGGCCGCGGGCGTCTCGCGGAACCGCACGATCAACGCCTTCGTCGCGGCGGGCGACAGCAGCGACTCGCCTGCCGCGACGGTGCGGATCGCGGCGAGCAGCTCCACCGGCTCGACGCCCTTGCCCAGGAACCCGCTGGCGCCCGCGCGCAGCGCCTCGAACACGTATTCGTCGAGCTCGAACGTAGTGAGGATGAGCACCTTGCAGGACGGCATGGACTCCTTGAGCTTGCGGGTGGCCTCCAGGCCGTCCATCCCCGGCATCCTGATGTCCATGATCACCAGATCGGCGGCCGTCTCGACCGCGACCGCCACCGCCTCGCCGCCGTCGGCGGCCTCGCCCACGACCTCCATGCCGGACTCCCGGCTGAGCAGATAGCGCAGGGTGCCGCGCAGGAGCGCCTGGTCGTCGGCCAGCACCACCTTGATCATCGCACCCCCAGGGGAAGTTCCGCCTCGACCCTGAACCCGCCGCCGTCCGCCGGGCCCGCCGCGAGCGCGCCGCCCACCGCCGCCGCGCGCTCGCGCATGTTGACCAGCCCCCGGCCCGCGCCCTCCCCGGCGCCCGGACCGCCCGTTCCGTCGTCCTCCACCGTGATGCGCAGCATGTCGGGCGCGTAGCTGAGCCTGACCCTGGCCGCCGCGACGCCCGCGTGCTTGCGCACGTTCGTGAGGGCCTCCTGGATGATCCGGAAACCCGACACGTTCACCGCCGACGGTAGTGCCCCCGGCGACCCGTCGACGGAGATATCCACAGCCATTCCTGCCCGTTCGAACGCTTTGGCCATTTCGTCCAGGCGATCGAGTCCCGGCACCGGGCTGCGCGGCGTCTCCGCCTCCTCCTCGCGGTCGCCGAGCAGCCCGACGATCGCCCGCAACTCGGTCAGCGCCTCCCGCGAGTCGTCCTTGATGTGCGCGAGCACCTCGGCGACCCGTCCCGAAGCCTCGTTGAGATGCAGCGTCACCGCCGCCTGCGCGTTGATCAGCGTGAGCTGGTGCGCGACGACGTCGTGCAGCTCGCGCGCGATCCGCATGCGCTCCTCGGCGACCCGGCGCGCCGCCACCTCGTCCCTGGTCCGCTCGGCCCGCGCCGCCCGCTCCTCCAGGGCCGCCACGTAGGCGCGGCGGGTGCGGACCGCGTCGCCCAGGGCCACCGCGAGCGCCACGCCGGTGCAGATCCCGAGCAGTTGCCGCTCCCACTCCCAGCTGCCCTCCAGGACGACGAACGAGATCGTCCACAGGGCGGTGCAGCCGCCCGCCGTCCAGCCCTTCAGCCGGTCGGTGCGCAGCGCGACCCCGTAGAGCGCCACCTGGACGGGCAGGGCGAGCAGCTCCCCTCCGGGCCAGACCTGGTGGACGGTGGACACCGCCGTCACCGCGACGAGCACGCCGACGGGCCAGCGGTCGCGGAAGAACAGCGGCAGGCTCGCCAGGGCCGCGAACACGTAGTTCGCGGGCACGAGCTCCCGCTGCTGGCCGTGGGGGTCCACCTGGAGCAGCATCAGCGAGATCGCGAAGACGGCGAGGCACAGCGCCGCGCCGACCAGCGCCGGACGCCCGCGCCACCAGCGGCGCCACCTCGGAAACCACACACGACCACGGTAAGCGACGACTCACCAGGAAATGGACGAACCGCCCACCGCCGCTCGGTCGCCCACCCATTTCGGAACGTGCCAGGACGGCCTCCGAGAGGGCAGGTCGTTTCGCCGATGCCCCGCCCACCCCCGCCACCACAGACTTCCTCGCAACGCCCGCGGCATCCGCCCCGCCGCGGTGCCCGAGAGGAGTCCCCCCATGTTCCGCAAGCACCTGGACGCCCTGCGCCTGCTCCCGGCCGCGGTGGCCGTCGCGGCCATCAGCGTCTTCGCGGCGGCGCCCGCTCACGCGGCCAACCCCTACGAGCGCGGCCCGGCGCCCACCAACGCGAGCATCGAAGCCACCCGTGGCTCGTTCGCCACGTCGGAGACGTCGGTGTCGAGCCTGGTCGTCAGCGGCTTCGGCGGAGGCACGATCTACTACCCGACCTCGACCAGCGCCGGAACCTTCGGCGCCGTCGTGATCTCGCCCGGCTTCACCGCCTACCAGTCGAGCATCGCCTGGCTCGGGCCCCGCCTCGCCTCCCAGGGCTTCGTGATCTTCACGATCGACACGAACACCACACTGGACCAGCCCGACAGCCGCGGCCGCCAGCTCCTCGCCGCCGCCGACTACCTGACGCAGCGCAGCTCCGTCCGCACCCGCATCGACACCACCCGCGTCGCCCTCATGGGCCACTCCATGGGCGGAGGCGGCGTCCTGGAGGCGATCAAGACCAGGCCGTCCATCAAGGCGGGCATCCCGCTGACCCCGTGGAACCTGACCAAGAACTGGTCCGGCAACCGCGTGCCCACCCTGATCATCGGCGCCGAGTCCGACAGCGTCGCGCCGGTCTCCAGCCACTCCGAGCCCTTCTACACGAGCCTTCCGTCGACCCCCGACAAGGCGTACCTGGAGCTGAACAACGCGAGCCACTTCGCGCCGAACAGCTCCAACACCACCATCGCCAAGTACTCCATCTCCTGGCTGAAGCGCTTCGTGGACAACGACACCCGCTACACGCAGTTCCTCTGCCCCGGCCCGTCCCGCAGCACCCTCGTCGAGGAGTACCGCAACAGCTGCCCGCTCTGATCGTCGCGGCTCCGCCCCGACGTGATCGGGCGCTCGCGAGCCCGGCGCCCACCCCCGCGGCCCTGGCGGCCTCCGGGGTGGGCGCCGGGGCGCCTGATCCGGGTGGGGGCCGTTCCGGGTCCCCGGTGTGATCCCTCCTGGCGTAGCCGGGAGGGATCGCCGGTGTTCTGCGGCTACCGGGTCAGCGGCGGGCCCAGCGGTCGCAGCGCCAGGCGCCGTCGAGGCGGACGACCTCGCCTGACGGGGACGTGAAGGGCGCGTCCGTCAGCCGGACCGTCCGAGTGTCCAGGTCGACGGACACGCCGGTGGCCTCCCGGTTCTGGAATAGCCCGGGGGTCCACAGGAGGGCGCTCGGCGGGGAGCCGTCGTCGTAGGAGATGAGGAGGGTCTTGTGGACTTCGCCGTCCCGGTAGGTGGACGCCTCCAGGCGGATGGACCGCCCCGAGCGACGACAGGTGACCTCGGCCTTGCCGAACTCCTCCTGGACAGCCCCCGACACGCGGATATCGACCTGCTTCTGCGCCACGTGAAAGGGCGCGTCCTCCCTCTGGAACCATCCCGCCTCCGCAAGGGCACCGAATCCAAGGAGACCCGCCACCATCACACCCGCCGCCACGAGCTGTCCTCGGTGCCCCACAGCGCCCCATCCCTTCCCCACTCTTCTCCACCGTGTCCGACGAGCACAAAAGCCACCTGGTTCAGGAGGCCCGCCCCGACGGCGGACGCCTGGGACTCCGTGGACAGCGCCGTCCCCGCCCGACCACCCTCCCGGGGGGAACAAAACCGGCGCGTCCCCTTACGGGACGCGCCGGTCTTCGTGCGGGGGGCGCCGCCTGTGACCGGAGGCTCCGGTAGCCCCGATCACAGAAGGTCGCCCAGTGAGCGTCGCCTTGTCGTCGCCATGCTCGTCATCTGCCCGGATCGCCCGTAGGACGGCGACGGCGACGGCCTCAGGCGCCGCGCTTGGGCAGGATCCGCTTCACCGCCAGGCAGGCCGACACGAGCGTGAAGGTCGCCAGGCCGATCCACACGGCCTGCAGGCCGATGAAGGGAGCGGACGCGGCGGCGCCTCCGGCACCGGCCGCGATGCTCCCCAGGGGGGCGTTGTTGTACATCGTCACCACTTTCTCTCTTTACTGAGGGCGGCTTCCCAGAACGCTTTCGCCTGGGCCACCTGGAGGAAGACGTCGAAGACCATCTCGATCCAGATGGTCGCGGCGATCGCCATCTGGACCGGGCCCCGCTGGCGCACCGAGACGACGCGCTCGACCATGAAGACCACGGTCACGCCGAGCCAGAGCGGATGCAGGTGGAACTCGCCGACCGCCACCGCGTACGCGAGCGTGACCAGATAGGTCATGATCACGATGATCCCGATGAGGGAGAGCGCCTGACGTCCCCAGTAGGGACGGGTCACCGGCGTCCACCCGTAGTCCACGAGGTTCTCCAGCGCCCCGCGCTTCCAGCGGAGCCGCTGCCGGAACAGGTCGCCCCACGTGAGCATGACCTCGGTGGTGAGGGTGCACTCCGGCGGGCACAGGATCCTGAACCCCATGTGGAGGATCGCCAGGGTGAGCTCGTTGTCCTCGGTGAGCACGCGCACGTCGTAGACGGTCGGCTTGCCCGGGAGGTCGCCCTTGCGCCGCGTCTCGACGACCTCGTGCAGCACCCCCGCGCGGAACAGCGTCGCCGTCCCCGTGAGCACGAGGGCCTGGCCGTCCAGCCTGCGGACGTCGCGCGCGTAGCGGGCGTACTCGTTGCGCTGGAACATGCCGACGAGGCCGCCGCCCGGCTTGCCGGTGAACGTCCCGCCGATCGCCGCGTAGTCGCCCGAGGCCAGATACTCCACGCCGTAGTGGATGAACCCGGCGTCGAGGGAGGAGTCCGCGTCCATCACCATGATCACGTCATGGTCGTCGCAGACGTCCAGAAGCCGGTCGAGCACCTGGTTCAGCGCGCCCGCCTTCTTGTGTGGATTGTCCCTGGTCTCGACGATCTCCGCGCCGAGCAGGTGCGCGAGCGCGGCGGTCTTGTCGGTGCAGTTGTCGGCGATGACCACGATGTGGTCCGGCGGCCGCATCTGTCCCCGCAGCGAGGCGATCGTCTCGGTGATCTGCTTGACCTCGTTGTGCGCGGGGATCAGCACCGTCACGCGCAGCGCCGCCGGATCCATCCGCGGCAGGTCGCGCTTGCCGTCACCCGTGTGCCGCTTGCGGCGGCGCTGAGGCGGCGGAGGGGCCGTCGCGACGCGGGGCCGCGAGCCGGTCGGCGGCGGCGCGCTCCGCGGCGCCACCGGGACGTCCTGGCGGCCGGGGGCGAACCCCGTGCGTCCCGGGGTCCCGGTCCCGGGCGGCGACTGCGGGCGCCGGGGTGCGACCGGCACGGAGGGTGGCGGCGCCCCGGCGGGCCGCGGGCTCTGGAACGGCGGCCTACGCGGCGGTGCCGGGGGAGGGGCGCCCCACGCCGCAGGGCTGGGCCCTTTGCGCAGCTCCGGAGGGATATGCGCCCGCGCGGGCGTGGACCGCACGGGGACGAACCCCTCGGGCCGCGTCACCAGCGGGTCGCCGTCGAATCTCCGGTCGATCTGCGGCACCCAGGTGGAGATCGGCTGGGGCGTCGGATACCCGCCGGGGGTCGGTTCGTCCGCGGACATCGCGCATCAAGCTCCATCACCATCACTTCGGGGAGCACGAGCCCCAGCAGGCAGTATCGTACGTTCTCTGGAAAACCGGCTGTTTCACCAGGAAATCGTCGCGCAGCCGTTATGTGAGGTCACAGGGCGGTTGACGGATGATTCCTCCCCGTTCATCCGATCGGCGCGCGCCCCGACCCCGGCCCCTCAGGAAACGACGTGAGACAAGCCCTCCGCACCCTCGGAATGTTCGTTCTTGTAGCGGTCTGCTTCACCGTGGCCGTGGTCATCAATCTGGGGCCGCCCGCCTGGATGCGCGGCCTCTGGGAGAAGGAGGCGGCGGCCCCGGTCGAGCACCCGGTGCTCGGCCCGGAGGACGTCGCCAGGGCCGACCGCCCGGACGGCCTGCGCCTGGTGTGGCGCGAGGAGTTCACCGGCCCCCGGGGCGCCAAGCCGGACCCGGCGCGGTGGAACATCGAGACGACCACGCCCGACACCGGCGAGATCGAGCGGAACAGCCGCAGGAACGTCGCCCTGGACGGCAAGGGCAGGCTCGTCATCACGGCGCGCAAGACGGCCGCCGGGAAGCACACCTCCGCGCGCATCACCACCGAGGGCAAGTTCGAACCCACCTACGGCAGGATCACCGCGCGCATCAAGACGCCCAACGGACGCGGCCTGTGGCCCGCCTTCTGGCTGCTGGGCGGCGACCACCGTGAGAACCCGTGGCCCGCCTGCGGCGAGATCGACATCATGGAGCGGCGCGGCGACCTCATCGACAGGTACTACGCCACCGTCCAGGGGCCCGGCTACTCGGGCGTCGGCATCAGCAGGCAGTACTCACCGGGCCCTGGCACCGACTTCTCAGCGCGCTTCCACGTCTTCAGCCTCGACTGGACGCCTGACGCGCTCACCTTCATGATCGACGGCTACGTCGTGCACACCGTCGCCCGCGCGACGATCCCGGGCGAGTGGGTGTTCGACCACCCGTTCTTCGTCGTCCTCAACCTGGCGGTGGGCGGCCCCTTCCCCGGCGACCCCGACGCCGAGACGCCGTTTCCCGCACGCATGGTCGTGGACTACGTCCGCGCTTACGCCCTGCCTTCTGACACCGCGTCGTGACTGCATCGTTCCCTTGCCGGTGAGGTGACGCCGTCGGCGCGAGGGCTACGATCAGCGCAGCCGGTCGCCGCCTCCCTCGGGCTGGGACGCGCCGACCGCCCCTTCGGCTTACGCACCTTCAGGATTCCCATGTCGCCTCGTCCCCCGGGCTCCCGACGCGGCCGCCGCCGCCTCACCGCCTGCGTTCTCGCCCTGACCACGGCGCTCGCCACCGTGGCCTCCCCTTCGACGTCAGCCTCCGCCGACGAACCCTGTGCCAACGGCTTCGTCGCCATCTCCTTCGACGACGGCCCTTCGGAGCTCACTCCCGACTACGTCCAGGCGCTCTACGACGCGGGATGGGTCCGCGCCACGTTCTTCCTCACCGGCGCGCACGCCCTGGAGTACCCCGAGCACGTCGACCTGCTCGCGCAGTACGGGCACTGGATCGGCAACCACAGCTTCTCCCACCCGTTCCTGGACGAACTGGACAGCACCGACGCGTTCAACGAACTGCTCGGCACCAACCAGATCCTGCTCTCCCAGACCGGGGTGGCCCCCACTCTGTTCCGGCCCCCGTACGGGCGTACCAACGCCGCCATCCGCGCGCACGCCACCACGCTCGGCATGACCGAGGCCCTGTGGACCGCCGACTCCTACGACTACAACGGCGTCACCGCCGAGGAGATCGTGGACAACGCCCTGGAGGTCGAGCCCGGCGGCATCATCCTGCTCCACGAGGGCTACGAGACCACGCTCGCGGCGATTCCCGACATCGTCTCCGGGCTCGCCGACCGCGGCATCTGCGCGGGCAAGATCGTTCCCACGACGACGCCGGTCGAGGCGTGGCCCGGCACGTACCACTACGCCGAGGCCGCCCACTGGTAGGACCCCTGAGCGCGGGCGACGGGCACACCCGTCGCCCGCGCTGCTGTCGTGGACGTGCTTGAGGGGCGCGTTAGCCGTGTCGTCTGCCTTAGTGGCTGCCCTCGTGGGTGGATGTCGTGCTGTGGGGGAGGTTCGGGGGGTTCGCGGTGGCCCAGGTGCAGATGGCGGCCAGGGGCTCCTGAAGGGTCTTGCCCAGGGGGGTGAGGGAGTACTCGACGTGCTGGGGGGCGCGTTCCTTGAGGACCTCGCGGTGGACGAGGCCGTCGGCCTCCATGCCGCGGAGGGTCTCGGTGAGCATCTTCTGGGTGATGCCGGGGACGCGGCGGCGCAGCTCGGAGTGGCGCTGCGGGCCCGCCAGCAGGCCGTAGACGAGCAGGATCCGCCACTTGGAGCCGAGCCGCTCCAGGGCCTGCCGGGTGGCGCACGCCTCCTCGAGCACATCCGGTATCACCAGTGACAAGGGGGCCTCCCCGAGGTGAAGGGCACGCGGAAGTGCCTTCTTTCCGGTCGTGGACGGGCCGCCTAACGTCCCGCTCATGACCGAGCTTAGAGCCCACCCTTACACGGCGGCAGACACCGGCATCCACCCCCACGGCTCCCTCCCGGAGACGACCAAGGGCGTGGGCCCGGAGGGCCGCGCCGATTCCGATGCTCTGGTGGAGGTCGGCGCCGGCCTCGACCGGCTCGTCGCGCTCGGCGCCGAACTCGTCGGGGAGGGGCGATGACGCGGCTCGTCTTCGGTGCGGCCGACCTTGTCGGGGTGCTCCGGCTGCCGTCGGGTGCCGGGCCGTGGCCCGGCGTGGTGCTCACCGGGCCGTTCACCGGGGTGAAGGAGCAGGTCGTCGGCCTGTACGCGGAGCGGCTGGCGGCCGAGGGTTTTGTGACCCTCGCGTTCGACCATCGCGGTTTCGGCGAGAGCGGGGGACGCCGCGGGCACGAGGACGTCCAGGGGAAGCTCGCCGACCTGCGCGACGCCTTCACGGTGCTGGCGGAGCGCGCCGACGTGTCCGGCGTCTCCGTTGTCGGCGTCTGCCTGGGCGGGGGCTACGCCGTCCGCGCCGCCGCCTCCGACCCGCGTGTCGCGGCCGTCGTGGGCATCGCCGGCGCCTACAACAGCCCCGCCCACATCGTCTCGGGCATGGGCGTGGCGAACTACCGTGCGGCCCTCGCGGGGTTCCTCGACCGCTACGACGAGCTGTTGCCCGCCGTCGCGCCCGACGGCGGCGAGGCCGCGATGCCCGGCGACGAGCCCTACACCTACTACGGCACCTCCCGATCCGCCTCCCCCCACTGGAACCCGCACGTCACCCACGGCTCCCTGCACTCACTCATGACCTTCGACGCCCTCTCGGCCGCCGACCTGCTCGGCGACACGCCCCTGCTCGTCGTGCACGGCCGCGCCGACGCGTACTGCTCGCCGGAGCTCGCCGAGGCGCTCCACGCCCGCTCGCCGGGCCCCAAGGAGATCCTGTGGGTCGACGCCAAGGAGCACATCGACCTCTACGACGTGGAACCCCACGTCACCACCGCCGTGACGGCCACCGCCGCCTTCCTCCACCGCGTGCGCACGGCCTAGCGCCGATGTGGCGCGCGCCGCCCGCCGCCCCCTTCCGCGACTGGCTACGATCAGGGCCGACGCCAGCTCCCACCCGGAAGGGAACCATGTCCGACCAGTACGAGGCGGTCTTCGCCCGCTACGACACCGACGGCGACGGCCAACTCACCGTCGAGGAGGTCACCGCCGCGATCGCCGGCATGTTCCCCGCCGCCGAGATCGACGACCTCTCCGGCATCATCAATGCCCTCTTCGCCGAGTACGACACTGACCACAACGGATACTTGGACGTCACCGAGTTCATCCCCCTCGCCAAGAACCTCCCCGAACTCAACGCCGACTGACCCCGGCCCCGCCCCCACCCCACGAACAACGACCGCCCGGCCCGCTCCGGCCCCGACCGAAGCGGGCCAGCGGCCTCAACAACTCCGCCGCCGACCTCCGACGGCGACGGCACAAGACTCTCGCGGTGGGTCGGCAGGAGGCCGGGAACGGGCCTGGAACGCGAAACAGCGCGGCTCGGGAGCCGCGCTGTTCGGTGGTGCGCCGCCAGGGACTCGAACCCCGGACCCGCTGATTAAGAGTCAGCTGCTCTAACCAACTGAGCTAGCGGCGCGTTGGGTCAAGGGTAGCGGGGGTGGGGGACTTGTGCGAATCGGGTGGTGCGGGCGGAACGGGCGATGTTGACGAGGCCGATGAGCCAGATGGGGTAGAGGGCGAGCCAGGCCAGGCGGAAGGCGGTGGGGGTGAAGGCGTTGGTGGGGCTGGCGAAGTCGAGGATGAGGCCCATGGCGAGGATCGCGCAGACGGCGGCGAAGAAGCCGCCTCCGTTGACGATGCCCGCGGCGACGCCGTGCCGTTCGGGCGGGTTGTGGTCGCGGGCGTGGTCCATGCCGATCATGCTGGCGGGCCCCCCGACGGCCGTCGTGACGGTCAGGAGGACGAGCAGCCAGAGCGGCGACTTGCCCGGCAGGAGCAGCACGACGGTCCAGTTGGCGGCGAGGACCAGCACGATGACGACGGCCGCGCGCACCCGTAGGGCGGGCCGTGGCCCCAGGACGTGCCCGAGGACGGGTCCGGCCGCCATGGCCGCGATGACGAACACCGTCAGCAGCGTCCCGGCCGTGGCCGGCGCGAGCCCCTGCGCGGTGACGAGGTACGGGAAGCCCCACATCAGGGCGAAGGCGTTGGCCGCGACCTGCGTGGTGAAGTGCGTCCACATGCCCAGCCGTGTCCCGGGGAGCCGCCAGGCGGCCTTCAGCGACGTCAGGAGCCCCGGGCGCGCCCCGGAGGACCCCGCGGCGGCCCGGCGGGACGCGGCGAGCACAGGGGGGTCACGGAGGACGAGCAGGCACAGCACCGCGACGACGACGCCGACGGCCGCCACGGACGTGAACGCCGACGTCCATCCGGGCCCGTGCAGGAGCGCGACGAGCGGTATCGCGCTGAGGATCTGCCCGATCTGCCCGAGCATGGCGACGAGCTGGGTGGCCAGGGGCGCGTGCCGTGGCGGGAACCACCCGTTGACGATGCCGAGCACGCTGATGAACGTCGTGGCGTCGCCCGCGCCTACGAGCACGCGCGCGCAGATCGCCCATCCGACGTCGGGGGCGAACGCCAGCAGTGCCTGCCCTCCGGCCATCAGGAGCGCGCCGATGACGATCGTCGTGCGCGGGCCGAACCTGTCGACCAGGATCCCTACGGGGATCTGGAGTCCCGCGTACACGAGGATCTGCAGGACGGTGAAGGAGGAGAGCACGCCCGCCGAGATCCCGAACCGCTCGGACGCGTCGAGGCCCGCGACGCCGAAGGACGTCCGGTGCAGCACCGCGGCGACGTAGGCGAGCACCGCGACGGCGCTGAGCACCCAGGCGGTGGTCAGCCGGTCCCGGGACGCGGGTGCGGGAGGGATCGGGGCGTTTGGCACGATCCATAACTTTATGGTTCGTTGACTCCGCCCCGTCCCCCAGGGTCAGATCCAGTACATGCGGCGCCTCCCCGTCCGTCCCCGTCGTCGGTCGATGAGGAGGATGCGCCACGTGGGCCAACGGTTGTCTTCCAGAGGGTAACCATTCGGTCACGCCGTGAAAGCGGGTGTCAGCCGATCGCGCGGTCGGCCAGCACCCCCCGCCACAGCGCGATGGCGACCGCCCGGTTGGGCACGCCGAGCTTGGCGTAGATCCGGTTGACGTGGTTCTTCACCGTCTTCTCGCTCAGGTACAGCTCGCGGGCGATCTCGCCGTTGGAGCGCCCGGAGGCGATGAGATCCATCACCTCCGCTTCCCGTGCCGAAAGCCCGAGCCCGGCCTTGGCCGCCGCCCGGACGGCCCGGATGAAGTCCATGGGGCCGCCCGTCTCAGCGAGGTCGGTGCCCAGGAGGAGCACCCTGCACCGCTTGTCCAACGCGGACGCGAAGACGGGGTCGTCCAGGACGACGACGTCCGGCCGCAGCCGCAGGACATGCGGAAGCGGGTCGGCGGGGGTGTCGCCGACCACCACTGTCTCGTCGGGGACGGAGAAGCGCGCCACCAGGTCCGCCCTGGTGCGTGCGTCCGCGTGCACCACAAGGACCCTCACGGGCTCCCGTCCGTCTCCCATCGTGCCCATCGCCGGCTCTCCCTGAGATCGCCCGTTCCGGAAGGGGGCATGCTAACCCCCCGGACGTGACCGGCGGTATACCTCTCAGTCACGGATCCCGCTGGGAGAACCGGCGGAAGGGCTCATCCGAGTTGAGGCATCACCTCGGACGCGACGAGTTCCAGGTGGTCCAGGTCGGAAAGGTCGAGTACCTGGAGATAGAGGCGGGTCGCGCCGAGCTCGGCGAACCTCCCGATCCGGTCGACCAGCTCGCCGGGGGTGCCCGCGAGCCCGTTCTGGCGGAGTTCGTCCACCTCGCGGTGGATGGCGGCGGCGCGCTGGGCGAGCTGCGCCTCGGTCTTGCCGCAGCAGACGACCTGCGCCGCCGAGTAGACGAGCTCGCGGTCGGCGAGCGCCCGCACCCGGTCGAAGGCGGCGCCGGTGTCGGCGACGGAGTGGAACGGCACGTTGTACTCGGCGGCGAACCGTGCCGCAAGGGCCGGTGTCCGCTTGCGCCCGACGCCTCCGATGATGAGAGGCGGGCCGCCCGCCTGGACGGGCTTGGGCAACGCGGGCGAGTTCCTGATCCGGTAGTGGGCGCCCTCGTAGTCGAACGCCCCCTCGGCCCGCCAGAGGCCGGTGATGACCTCCAGTTGCTCTTCGAGCCGGTCGAAGCGCTCCCCGACGGGCGGGAACGGGATGCCGTAGGACTCGTGCTCGGCGAGGTACCAGCCCGCGCCCAGGCCGAGCTCCACACGTCCGCCGCTCATGTCGTCCACCTGGGCGACGCTGATGGCGAGCGGCCCGGGGAGCCTGAAGGTGGCGCTTGTGACGAGGGTGCCAAGGCGGATCGTCGAGGTTTCCCGGGCGAGGGCGGCCAGTGTCAGCCAGGCGTCGGTGGAACCCGGTAGGCCGTCGCCTCCGCCCGCGATCTTCTGATAGTGGTCGGATCGGAAGAACGCGCCGAAGCCCAGGCGTTCCGCCTGCTGGGCGACGGCGAGGAGGTCGCCGTAGGCGGCGCCCTCCTGGGGTTCGGTGAAGATACGGAGTTCCATGCGGGGGACCTTCCCTGACGATGTCGACACGGTTGCCAAGCTGTTTCCGTTTACGTCTTAATTTCGGCCAAATGTCACGCTAAGATCATCCCTTCTGTGAACTGAGTCACACTACGAGGGAAGCGTGTATGGGTGGGCTGAAACGGCGCCGCACGCGCTCCATCCGGCGGATGATCGTCTCACTGCTGGCGGTGCCGGTGGTCGCGCTCGTTGTGCTGTGGGGCGTCATCCTGTCGGTGACGCTCCAGGACAGCCTTCGCCTGCTGGCGGCGCGGGACTACGTGACGATGGTCGTCGAGCCGGTGCGGAATCTGACGATCTCGCTGCAGGCCGAGCGCCGCATGTCGATGGCGTTCCTCGGTGAGGACCCGGCGATCGGCCCGACGGGCCTGCAGGCCCAGCGCGCCATCACCGACCGGACGGCGAACGCCGTCAGGGCGCACACCGGCTCCGGCGGCTACCAGCGCGCGACCAACGAGCTGACGCGCACCAGGACGCGCGACCTCCTGGACCGGATGGCGGGCATCGACGAGCTGCGCCAGGCCGTCACCACCAACAAGATCGACCGCGCCGACGCGCTGCGCCAGTACACCGACTTCATCGTCGCGGCGAACCTCATCTACGACGCGGCCGAGGCGGGCGACGGCGAGATCCACCGCGACACCCGCGTCCAGGTGAGCCTCGCCGACGCGTTCGAGCTGCTCAACTACGAGGACGCGCTGCTGGCCGGGGCGCTCACCGCGGGCGCGCCGACGCCCGCCGAGCACGCCGCGTTCGTCAAGACGGTCGGCGCGCAGCGCGCGCGGTACGCCGAGCTGATCCGCCAGATGAACCCGGCGGACGCCGCGAAGCTCAACACTCTGCACAAGTCCCAGCATTACCGAACCTTCTCCACCCTTGAGGACGCCCTCATCGCCGACCGCGGCACCCCGCGGGCGCCGACCGTGGACATCGGCACCTGGCGCACCGCCGCCGAACGCTGGCACAACGACCTGACGGCCTACGCCTCCGACACCCAGGCCGAGCTGGCCGCCCGCTCCTACACGTGGGCCAGGGACCGCCTCGTCCGGCTCACCCTGATCACGGGCGTGGGCTTCGCCGCGATCGTCATCGCCGTTGTCGTCGGCTACCGGCTCGCCCGCCGCCTCATCGTGGAGAACCGCAGCATGGTGCGGGAACTCGACACGTTCACGCACGAGAAGCTCCCCGCGATCCCCGCGCTCGTCCAGGAGGGCGCCGAGATCGAGCTGGAGTCCGACGTCCGCGAGGGCGACTACACGATCGCCGAGATCGCGCGCGTCTTCGAGGCGTTCGACACGTCGCGGCGCGCCGTCATCGCCGCGACCGTCAGCGAGGCCGCCGCCCGGCGCGGGCTGAGCGCGGTGTTCGTCAACCTGGCGCGGCGCAACCAGGTGCTGCTGCGGCGGCTCCTGCGCCTCCTGGACGGCATGGAGCGCAAGGCGGCCACCCCCGAGGACCTCGACGACCTGTTCGCCATCGACCACCTCGTCACCCGCATGCGGCGGCACGCCGAGGGCCTGGTCATCCTGGCGGGCCAGTCGACCGGACGGACGTGGCGGCGGCCCGTCCCGCTCATGGACGTGGTCCGCGGCGCCGTCGCCGAGGTGGAGGACTACACCCGCGTCAAGGTGTCGCCCGTGCTGCCCGAGGCGGCGCTGTCCGGCACCGTCGCGGCCGACGTCATCCACCTGCTGGCCGAACTCGTCGAGAACGCCCTCATGTACTCGCCGCCCGAGATGCGGGTGGAGGTCACCGGGCACCTCGTCGCGCACGGCCTCGCGGTCGAGATCGAGGACCGCGGCCTCGGCCTGGACGAGGCCAAGCTCGCCTCGTTCAACGAGACCCTCGCCGAGGCGCCCGACTTCGACCTGTTCGACAGTGCCCGGCTCGGCCTGTTCGTCGTGGCGCGGCTGGCCAAGCGGCACGAGATCCGGGTGCGGTTGAAGCCGTCGCCCTACGGCGGCGTCACCGCGATCGCCCTTATCCCCGGAGCCCTGCTCGCACAGCAGGAGCCCGTACCAGTGCCCCAAGCCGCGCCGGAGCCTCCCGGCGTGGACCCTGGGGCGCAGGAGAACCGACACAGGGTGCGGCCGGAACCCGTCGTCGTCAAGGTCCCCGACCGGGAGGGCGAGCTGCCCAAGCGGGTGCGGCAACGCAGCCTCGCGCCGCAGCTGCGCGCCCAGGGCGGCGACGGGACGGCGACCGCGGAAACCGGCGAGGAAAGGGACGCGGCCGCGTCCGGGCCCGGGCAGCCCGTGATCCGGCCGCCGGAAGAGGCACGCAGCGTCCTGTCCGCGATGCAGCAGGGCTGGCAGCGCGGGCGGGCCGAAATTCAGGCGCGTGAGGAAGGACGGGAAGACCGTGAGCGCTGATTTCACCTCCCAGGGGGACCTCAACTGGCTGCTCGACGCGATGCTCGACCGGGTGGTCGAGGCGCGGCACATCGTGGTGCTGAGCGGTGACGGGCTTCGCATCGCCTCCTCGCGCGGGCTCCTGCGGGAGGACGCCGAGCACCTGTCGGCCGTCGCGTCGGGCTTCCAGAGCCTGGCGCGGGGCACCGCCGAGCACTTCGGCGCGGGCGGCGTCAGGCAGACCATCGTCGAGATGGACGGGGGCTTCCTCTTCGTGACGGCGGCCGGGCACGGGGCGTGCCTGGCGCTGCTCGCCGAGGATGGCGCCGACGTGGGCGTCATCGCCTACGAGATGGCCTTGCTCGTCAGCAGGGTCGGCGAGCACCTGTCCGCGCAGTCGCGGGTGCCGGGCCGCTGACGTGGACGAGCCCGCATGGGCCGAGGAGGACGCCGGCCCGATAGTGCGCCCCTACGCGCTGACGGGGGGCCGAACCCGCGACGAGTCGGGCACGGCGCTCGACCTCGTCGATCTCGTCGCCCCGGGTGACGTCGAGGCCACGGCAGCGATGTCCCTGGGGCCCGAGCACCAGCTCATCCGGCGGATGGCCGGCGAGCACCCCTCGGTCGCGGAGGTCGCCGCCGACCTCGATCTTCCGGTTGACGTCGTCCGGGTGCTGCTCGGCGACCTCCTGCGGTACGGGCTGATCCGTGTACGCAAGCCCGCCTCCGTGTCGCGCCTGCCGGACGCGCGCCTGCTCAAGGAAGTGATGGATGGACTTTCAGCGCTCTAGCCAGGACCAGGACCCGGTGGCCATCAAGATCATGGTCGCCGGGGGCTTCGGCGTCGGCAAGACGACACTCGTCGGGGCGGTCAGCGAGATCAGGCCGCTGCGCACCGAGGCGCCGCTCACCGAGCGGAGCGAGGGCATCGACGACATCGACCACGTGCGGAGCAAGGCGACCACGACGGTCGCGATGGACTTCGGCAGGATCACCCTGCGCGAAGGGCTCAGCGTCTACCTGTTCGGCACCCCGGGGCAGGACCGCTTCTGGTTCATGTGGGACGAACTGGCCACGGGCGCGCTCGGCGCCGTCGTCCTCGCGGACACCCGGCGGCTCGCGGACTGCTTCGCCTCGGTCGACTACTTCGAGGAGCGCGGGCTGCCCTTCGTCGTCGCGGTGAACTGCTTCGACGGGGCCAAGCGCTACAACTCCGACACCGTGCGGTCGGCGCTCGACCTCGACCCGCGGGTGCCCGTCGTGCTGTGCGACGCGCGGATGCGGGAGTCCGCCAAGAACGCGTTGGTGACACTCGTCCGGCATGTCCTTGAGCGTACGGAGCGTCCGGAATGAAGCGGATCACCGCGGCCGCGACCGCCGTCGTCGCGTCCCTCGCCCTGCTCACCGGCTGCTCCGACGGCTCCCGGGTGCCCGCGCCGGGCACGCCGGGCGTCACCGAGGCGGCGTGTCCGCGCCCGGTGAACCCCGGCAACGGCTGCATCTACCTCGGCACGCTCGCCGACCTCTCGGGGCCGTTCAGCCCGCTGACGACGCTCACCACCGACGGCCAGCAGGCGTTCTGGGACCGGGTGAACAAGCAGGGCGGCATCGGCGGCTACGACATCGACGTGCGCACCTACCTGCGGGACACCCGCTACGACGTCGCCACGCACGAGCGGCTGTTCAACGAGACCAAGGACGACGTGCTCGCGTACGCCCAGATGGTCGGCTCGCCGCACACCCTGAAGGTGCTGCCCCAGATGGAGAGCCTGCAGCTCGTGACGACGCCGGTGAGCTGGAGCTCGCAGTGGGCGTTCGCCACGAACGTCGTCGAGTCGGCGGCGAACTACTGCTTCGAGTCGATGAACCTCATCGACTACGCGGCCGAGTACTTCCCGCTCGAGGACCAGCCCTTCAAGATCAAGAACGTGGTCTCGGTGCACTACGCGGGCGAGTTCGGCGCCGACTCCGCGGCGGGCGCCAAGCTCGCCGCTACCCGGCACGGGTACGGCTTCACCGACATCGTCCTGGAGACGAACGGCGGGGCGGGGGCCGTCGAGCGGGTGCTCAAGGCCAAGCCCAGCCTGATCGTCATCGCGACGACGCCGACCGACGCGTCCGCGCTGATCACCGGGGCGATCGAGGCGGGGTACAAGGGCAGGTTCCTCGGCAGCACGACGAGCTGGCACCACACCATGGCGCAGTTGCCCGGCGTGCGGCAGCAGCACTGGCTGGCCGGCCCCTGGTGGCCGTTCGCCTCGGACTCGCCCGGCCACGCCGCGATGCGCCGCGAACTCGGCGACGTCGTGCCCGACGACGCCTATGTGAGCGGCTGGGCGTTCTCCTACCCGCTGGCCGCCGCGCTGCGCGCCACCGTGGCCTCGGGGCCGCTCACCCGCGCCCGGCTGCTCGAGGCGGTGCGCGACCTCAAGGGCGTCGACTACGAGGGCATCCTCCCGGCGGAGGCGGGCGACCTGACGCGTCCCTACCGGGGGAACGTGATCAGCAGGCCGGACACCCGGGAGTACACCGGGGTGCGGGTCGTCACCGACTTCTACGAGGGGGCGACGGCGGAGGGGCACGCGCTGAACTCCGCCTGCTACAACGCGGTGAGCTGACCGGGCTCACCGGGCCACCCTGGGCCGTGCGCGGCGGACCGGGTGGTGACGGAAGGGCGGGGGGCGTCTCCGGCGCTCCCCCCTCTTCCCGAAATGCTTCCTGAAATGCCTGATCTTTCCTCTTTGCGGACCTTTCCGGACGGGGGCGGGGGTAGGGATCTGGACGACAGGGACCGTTTCGGGGGAGTGGCCCATGAACATCGGACAGAGTTTTCAGAGCATGTTCGACACCGTCGTGCGGACACTGCCGCAGATCGTCGTGTTCGTCGTTGTGCTCGTGGTCGGCTGGATCATCGCGAAGATCCTGCGGAACGTCGTCACCCGGCTGCTGCAGAAGGTGCACTTCGACCGGCTGACCGAGCGCGGCTTCGTCGGCCAGGCGCTCTCCAGGAGCGACTACACGGCGTCGGGCCTGGTGGGGACGCTCGTCTACTACGCCATCCTGCTGGTGGCGCTGCAGATGGCGTTCGGCGTGTTCGGCGCGAACCCGATCAGCGCGTTCCTCACCGCGATCGTCGCCTGGATCCCCAGGCTGATCGTCGCGATCGTGCTCGTCGTGATCGCCGCCGCGGTCGGCCACGCGCTGAAGAACATCACCAACGCGGCGCTGGGCGACCTCTCCTACGGGCGGCTGCTCGCCAACATCGTCGAGATCTTTGTGGTCGCGCTCGGTGTGATCGCCGCGCTCAACCAGATCGGGGTGGCGACCGCGATCACTGGCCCGGTGCTGGTGGCGGTGCTGGCGACCGTCGGCGCGATCCTGGCGATCGGCCTCGGCGGCGGGCTCATCCGGCCGATGCAGGCGCGCTGGGAGCGCTGGCTGGAGGGCGTGGAGCGCGAGACCCGCTCGCGGCGGGGCGGCGCGCGCGAGCGCGGCCGTGAGGACGCGATGCGCGGCGAGGGCGTGGCGTCGGGCATGCCGCACGACGCCGGGGCGACGAGCCCGGCGGGCACCGGCGGCCGGGGCATGGGCGGCACGACCGGCACCGGCACCGGCACGGGCGGCAAGGGCCAGGGCGGCGACCCGTGGCAGGGCCAGCGCCCGCCGCAGACGCCCTAGCGCCGGGACGCACCACCCAAAAGCCGCGAGCAGTCCGAGCAGTCCGAGCAGTCCGAGCAGTCCGAGCAGTCCGAGCAGTCCGAGCATTCCGAGAAGCCCGGGGGACCGGGCCGCAGGGACGCTCTTCCGAGGCCGTCTCCGCCTTCACCCAGGCGGGACGGCCTCGATCATGCGCTGCACGGCGAGCATCCGCTGGGCGTGCCAGTCAAGGCGTGGGCCGAGTGTCCAGCCCGTCTCGGCGCAGCCGCTGAGGAAGCCGTCGAGGTACTCCTGGAGCGTCTGGCGGCTGGTCTCCAGGCCGCTGGTCTGCAGGATGTCGCGGACGGCCGCCGCGTGCTGGTCGGTGGCGGCGCGCAGGCCGGGGGCGAAGCCGATCCGGTCGAGCGGGCCGAGGGGGGTCATCGAGGGGGTCTCTCCAGGCATGGCACTCACTCTAAGTCAAGTTCGCGTCAAGAGAAAATCCGGGGGTAAATAATTAGCGAAACCCTGCAAATAAGGGCCATTTCAAGATCTGTCGGATTAACCGGCGGGGTACCTCCCCGGCATGGACACTGCGGCGACGGACTTCGACGTGCTCGTGATCGGCAGCGGTTTCGGCGGCGCGGTCGCCGCGCTCCGGCTCACCGAGAAGGGCTACCGGGTCGGCGTCCTGGAGGCGGGCCGCCGACGCCGCAGGGCCGAGCTGCCCGCCACGTCATGGCGGATCCGCGACTACCTGTGGAACCCGGCCCTCGGCCTGCGCGGCATCCAGCGAACGGCGATCATGCGCGGCGACCGGGGCGGCCGGATGGTCGTCCTCGGCGGCGCGGGCTGGGGCGGCGGATCACTGATCTCGGCGAACGTCTTCCAGCGGCCCGACGACGGGTTCTTCACCGCCCCGCAGTGGTCGCACATCGCCGACTGGAAGAGCGAGCTGGAACCGTACTTCGACCAGGCGGCCCGGATGTTCGGCGTCGTGGAGAACCCGACGACGACCGCCGCCGACCTCCTGCTGCGCCAGACCGCCGCCGAGACGGGAGTCCCCGACACCTTCCGGCGCGCCTCGGTCGGCGTGTTCTTCAACGACCCGCCCGGAACCCAGGTCTCCGACCCGTACTTCGGCGGCTCGGGGCCCGCCCGCCGGGGGTGCATCGAGTGCGGCGAATGCATGACGGGCTGCCGTCACGGGGCCAAGAACACCCTCCCGGAGAACTACCTCCATCTCGCCGAACGCGCCGGGGCCGCCGTGTTCCCCTCCTGCGAGGCGGTGGCGGTGCGCCCCGACGCGTCCGGAGGGTTCACCGTCGAGTGCGTGCGCCCAGGGCCCGTGCCGTCGGGGCGGCGGACGTTCCGCGCGCCCCAGGTGGTGCTGGCCGCCGGGACCGAAGGCACCCTGCGGCTCCTGCACCGGATGAAGGCGGCGCGGCTCCTCCCCAAGCTCTCCGACACGCTGGGCACGTTCTGCAGGGCGGCGCCGATGACGGTCCGCGCGCTCACCGGGCCCCCGGAGACCCAGGTGAACCGGGGCGTCGCCGTCACCTCGTCGGTGATGCCGGAGGCGGGCGTCCGCCTTGAACCCGTCCGCTACGGCAGCGGCTCGAACGTCGTGGGGCTGCTGCGCGGCCCGCTCGTCGACCCCGGCGCGAGGGCCAGGTGGCGCAAGGCGCTGCGGCAGGTCGCCGCCGATCCCGCGAGCGCCCTGCGCCGGCTCGACCAGCGCCGCTGGTCCGACCGCAGCGTCCTGCTCATGGCCACCAGGACGAAGGCCGCCGTCTTCACCGTGTTCGAGGAACGCACCCTGACGGGCTTCCGCCTGCGCTTCCGTGAGCCGCGCGCCGGATCGGAGCGCTTCCCGCAGGTCCGTGGGACGGTCCGCGTCATGGCCCGCCGGATGCACGCCAAGGCGTCGGGTTCGCTCCTCGACCTGTTCGGGGTGCGCGCCACCGCCTACTTCCTGGGCGGCTGCCCCATCGGAGTCTCCCGCATCACCGGGGTGATCGACCCCTACCACCGCGTCCACGGCTACCCGAACCTGCACGTCGTCGACGCCTCCGCGCTGACCGCCGACCCCGGCACCGGACCCGCGCTGACGATCACCGCACAGGCCGAGCGGGCGATGGCGCTGTGGCCGAACAGGGGCGACCCCGACCGCCGTCCGGCCCAGGGCGACGCGTACGTCAGGCTCGCGCCGGTCGCCCCGCGCCGTCCCGTCGTGCCCGAGACGGCCCGTGGCGCCCTGCTGCTGCCGCTGCCCATGGTCGGGGTCGGCCCGGACCCCGACGAGGCGCCCGGCTGGGGCTGAGCGCCTCCGCGCCCCGGGTTCAGGAGTGCGGCGCGGCGCGGTGCGCGAAGGCCAGGTCGATCATCTCGGTGCCGCCGTGGTCGGGGAACCGCTCGGTCATCGCCGCCCTGTAGGTGTCGGCGTCCGCGTCGGCGAAGTCGCGGGCGATCGTGAGGTAGTCGGTGACGGCGGTCCAGATCTCCGGGCCCACGGGGGCGCCGTGGCCGGGCAGGATCGTCTCGTAGTGCTGGCTCGTCAGCCGGGAGAGGTTGGCCTCCCAGCCGGCGAAGTCCCGGTCGGCGAGCCACAGGTGCACCCGGTCGCTCACGACGTCCTGCGCGGCGAGGATCCGGTGCTCGGGCAGGCCCACCACCAGCGTGTCGGCCACCTCGCCGCCCCGCAGATGGTCGAAGACGAACGGGATGCCGTCGATCAGGTCGGTGCCCTCCACCACCTTCACGCCCGGCATGACGTCGGCGAGGGGCACGGCCCGGCCCGACGGGTCGGTGAGATCGCCCATCGCGCCGATCGCGGTGATCGTCTCCGGGAGCGCGTGGATCGGGACGCCGAAGCGGCCCGCGCCCTGGAAGTGGTCCGGGTGGGCGTGGCTGATGATCAGCCGGTCGAGCGGCTTGCCGAGGCCCCGCGCGTACTCGACCACCTCGTCGGCGTACTCCAGCGTGAGCTGGCCGTCGATCGCGATGATCCGCTTAGGCGTCTCGATCAGCTGCGTCGTGACGTGCAGACCGTCGGCGGGCGCCCGGTAGCTGTGCGCCTTCACCTGCCCTTTGCCGACGACGGTGACCGTCCCCTTCATCTCGCCCCCCGAGGTCCGTCTCCTCACTCCGTCATATCGGGCCGCATCTCGACGCGACCACTCCGAAAGGGTCGGCGCAGCGTCAAGGACTCCAAGGAGGCGGCGCGAAAGAAGATCCCTCGAAGGGTGACGTCTCAGGGCCGGACGCCTCCCAGGGGGACGCCGCGTCCAGGCACTCGTCCAAGGCGATGGCGGCGCCTATGAGCGCGATGTGCGTGAACGCCTGCGGGAAGTTGCCCAACTGCTCGCCTGACGGCCCGAGCTCTTCGGCGAACAGCCCCACATGGTTGGCATACGTGAGGATCTTGTCGAACGTGTACTGGGCGCGCTGCACCCTGCCCGAACGGGCCAGGGCCTCCACGTAGAGGAAGCTGCACAGGTTGAACGTCCCCTCCTCGCCGAGGAGGCCGTCAGGGGAGGCCGCCGGGTTGTAGCGGTAGACGAGGCCGTCGCTGACGAGCTCGCGGTCCATCGCGTCGAGCGTGCTCGTCCAGGCCGGGTCGCGCGGGGACACGAACCCGACGCTCGGCATGAGCAGCAGCGAGGCGTCCAGGACGTCGGTGGCGTAGTGCTGGACGAACGCGCGCCGCTCCGCGTGCCAGCCGCGCTCGACGATCTGGCGGTAGACGGCGTCGCGTGCGGCCCACCAGCCCTCGATGTCGGCGGGCCGGGAGTGCTCGAACGCGTGCCGGATGCCCCGGTCGAACGCGACCCAGGTCATGAGGCGGCTGTAGGTGAACTCCTGCCTGCCGCCGCGCGTCTCCCAGATGCCCTCGTCGGGCCGGTCCCAGTGGACGGCGAGCCAGTCCAGCACGTCGGCGAGCGCCTGCCAGCCGTGGACCTGGGCGACGCCGGGGCCCTGCGCGAGCGCCCACGCCGCCTCGCCGTAGATGTCGAGCTGGATCTGGTTCGCCGCCGCGTTGCCCGCCCGGACCGGCGTGGAGCCCCGGTAGCCCGCCAGGTGGGGGAGCGCCTCCTCGGTGAACCGGGTGTCGCCGTCCACCCGGTACATGATCTGGAGCGGCTCGCCGGAGGCCGTCCCGCCCGCGTCGAGGCGGTCGCGCATCCAGCGGCGGAACGCGTCGGCCTCGCGGGTGAAGCCGAGCTCGATGAGCGCGCGCACGGAGAGGGAGGCGTCTCTGACCCACGTGTAGCGGTAGTCCCAGTTCCGTTCGCCTCCGATCTGCTCCGGCAGGCCCATCGTCGCGGCGGCTATCGGCGCGCCGGTGGGCTCGTAGGTGAGCAGCTTCAGGGTGATGGCCGAACGGTTCACCATGTCGCGCCAGCGGCCCCGGTAGCGGCAGGGCCGCAGCCAGCGGTGCCAGAACTGGCGGCAGGCGTCGAACGCGGCCCGCACCTCGGGTTCGGACGGCGCGGGCGGCGGCCCCGACGACGAGCTGGTGAGGATGACGGCGGCCTTCTGCCCGGCCGTCAGGGTGAACGTCGAGGTGACGTCGTCGCCGTCCCGCGTGAGCTCGACGGGCCCGAGCGAGTCCAGGTGGAGGTCGAAAGCGGGGCCGTGGAAGACGGCGGCTCCCCTTGCGGGCTGTTCCAGGGTGTGCGGGGCGCGTCCGTAATCGAAGCGCGGGCGGCACTCCAGGGTGAACCGCATGGAGCCGCGCACAGTACGGGCCACCCGGATGAGCCGGTGGGTGTCGGTCGCGGGGGAGTCCGCGAGCGGCACCATGAAGTCGACGACCTCTCCCACGCCGTCCGGTGACATGAAGCGCGTCAGGAGGATGGCGGTGTCGGACAGGTACAGCTGACGCGTCGAGTCAGCGCGCGCGGACAGCGCGCAGAAGCCGCCGAGCTCCCTGTCGAGGAGAGAGGCGAAGACGCTGGGGGAGTCGAACCTCGGCACGCACCACCAGTCGAGCTCGCCCGCGCCCGACACCAGCGCCGCCGTCTGCAGGTCGCCGACCATGCCGTGGTCGCCGATCTCCGGATAGTCCGTCATCGCGGCACCCCCGTTCGCCGTCTTGTCCCTGGTGTCCCCCGCGCGCCGCGAAGCCAGGAACCCGGTCATACGACACATTCCCGGAATTTCGCTTTTGTCATGGGCGGCGGGTGTCGGGTCCGGCGAAAGCGCAGGTCGGCCGGGGCGGGTGCGGCAGTGGAGCGGTCCAAAAAGCGAATCGGAGGGGAAGAGTGTGATCTAGGTTTCTTTGTAGTGAGCTGACCTGATTGCTTCGATCTTGTTACGCTCGCCGGGCCTTATTGATCCCTTACGTGAGGAGACGCTCATGCGACGTTTCATCACCGTGGCGGCACTGTCCCTGGCCTTGGCCGCGGGACACGCCGCCGTGGTCTCCCCGGCCGCCGCCGCATCTCCCGGCGCTGACGGGTTCGGTGTCGAGGACACCGTGATCCGGCAGGGGACGATCTCCGGTGCTGAGGTGCTCGCCCAGGCCCGGCGCGACGGCACCCGCTACACCGCCGCCGAGGCCGAGGCCATCCGCAAGGCCCCCTGCCGCTGGTACGAGCGCCAGCAGGGCCGTCGCGCCTCCAAGAAGGGCCGCTGGCTGATCTGGGTGAAGGTACGGCTGAACTGGTGCTACGACGGCTACCAGGTCGTCTCGGCGAAGGCCAAGTACCGCAGCTACACCTACGACCGCGCCACGTGGCGCTGGCGCGGCTGGGCCAAGAAGCGTCTCACGCACACCGGCTCCTGGAGCTCGGTCACCACCCGCACCCAGGGCAAGTTCTACTACACCGGCAACGGCCGCACCTACAAGCCCTGGGCCACCATCCAGGGCAACTTCGACGGCGGCTACCGCTGGTGGGCCGGCGGCTGACCCCCACGAGGGCCCGGCCCCCGGGCCCTCCCCCAAACAAAAAGGCACTGGCCGTCACCGACGCCCAGTGCCTTTCACTTCGGGGTGGATGACCGGGCTTGAACCGGCGACACCCAGGATCACAACCAAGATCATCCGCCCGAACCCCCCTGCTGACGTGCTCAGGCCCAGCTAGGAGGCCACATCCAGCATCGCGTGACCTCGGCTGACCGCGTCAACCCGAGCATGATCACCCCCAAGCCGCCCCCACCATGTCGGGCCCAGGCGGCCCTAGGTCAACGAGAACACTCGTTCGGCGCTCCTCCGCGCGGGACGGGCCTTCGTGCGTTTCCGGCCTTTGCATGACCACGCGAACGCTTCCGCCTCATCGTGGGGGCGATGAGGCATGTCCGGGGGTGATGAGATCTACGCTCGTGCGAGGGAGATCGCCATGGGCAGAGGGACGGCGTGGAAGCCGCGCTCGGCCGCGCGGGCGTAGGAGTCGCTGCCGGGGATCTCGGAGAGGCGGCCGGTGAAAGGTGTGGAGGGGAGGTCTCTGGCGGACCAGCACCCCGCGGTGCTGAGGATCAGCTCCTCGCCCACGATCGGGGCCACGCGCATGGTCGCGTCGATCTTGGTGGTCTGATCGGGCGGGGATCCACGCCAGATGATCGCCAGCATTCTGCCATCGGGTGCCCAGAGGGCGCCGCTGTCGGTTCCTGGGAACGGGCCGCTCCGTCCGCGTGCTCCGGAGATCCAGGCGGAGAAGCCGGTTGCTACCGGTGGGCCCGCAAGCACCTGGACGGAGTCCAGTCTGGCCTCGGCGAAGATCTCCGGACCATCGGAGGAACGGCCGGTCAGGGTCGCCCGGGCGATGACGATGGTCGCTCCCGCGCGCCGTGCCTCGGCGAAATCGTCTTTCAGCGGCCTGTTATCGCATCCGGAGACGGGCACGTCGGCGCTGGCCTCCGGAGAAGGCGAGTTGGTCTTCGATAGAAGGGCGCCCAGGGAGCCCTGCGGAAGGGCGTTCGGGGAATCGTCTACTTCGCCCTGGGACAGGTGCGGCCATATGAGGATGGCCGATCCGGTCACGAGGATCGCTGAGGCGCATGCCGAGGCGATGCGCATGTGGGTGCGCCGCCGTCTTTTCGATCGGACCTTCGCCATGACGGATGCCTGATCGGGAGCCTTTGATGTCAGGGCATCGCGAAGCTGCTGCTGATCCATCGGGTCAGTACCTCTCTATCGGTGCCTTGTCGGACAGACGGAGGGCCGCCCGCGCTTGAGATGCCTGCGAACGGACCGTGGCCGGGGAGCAACCGAGCGCTTCGGAGATCTGTCGGTCGTTCCAGTCCGCCAGGTATCTCAGCGCGATGACGGCCCGTTGTTTCGGTGAGAGCCGGGAGAGGAGACGCTGGACTTCGTCCCGGTCGACCACCTGGTCGCTGCCATCTGGGACG
Source organism: Actinocorallia sp. API 0066 (assembly GCF_020991275.1). Taxonomy (GTDB): domain Bacteria; phylum Actinomycetota; class Actinomycetes; order Streptosporangiales; family Streptosporangiaceae; genus Actinocorallia. The sequence goes on from NZ_JAJLQY010000012.1 coordinate 38,632, forward strand.
GCACGATCGAGAAGACGGTCGTCACCGGACGGGGCGGTTTGCCGGCGCGCCGTCTTCCGCCGATCTGAAAGGTAGGTCGTGACGATCACGCGCCGCACGTAGGCCGACGGTTTGTCCATCGCCGAGATCCTGCTCCACCGGTCGGACACCTTCAGGAGCGCGTCCGCCAGAACGTCCTCAGCGGTGTGAACGTCTCCCGTGAGAGCTCCGGTGAATTGAGCAAGGGCGGCGTATTCGCTGTTGACGAAGCCCTCGAAGTCCATGGATTCCTTCCCGCCGAGGTGTGAGCCTCGTCGTACTAACGTCACCGGGCGGCCGAGGTGTGCAGCCGGAGCGGAGGATTGTCACGCCGAGGCGAGGGAGCCCACGCAACGAGCGGCCGGCCGGGTCGCGTGGCGACCCGGCCGGCATCAGGAGGGTGGCGTTCACGGCCTGCTGGTCAGCGGCTTCTCGGCCGTGCTGGCAGGGTGGCCGGGAGGGTCATCCGGTCCTGAGGCTGGAACCCGAGAATCCGTTGAGGATCCGCTGGATCGACGAGAAGAGGACGCTGGAATAGCACGAGTTCCCCGTGGCGTGGATGCTGGGGCAGGTCACCGCAGTACCGATGACGCCCGCCTGGATCATGCCGGTGGCGTACACCTGCGTGCCGTTGCTGAGCGGGACGAAGACCGGTCCACCGCTGTCTCCCCCGACCGCGGCGGTCTTACCCGACGCCTGATTGCCCCGGATGGTACGGAAGCTCCCGAAGCCGTCGTTGAAGGTGACGTTCAGGTTGCCGACATTGATCCCGCAGTGGACACCGGAGTTCCCGCCGCTCGTGCACACGACGTCATTCAAGCTGAGCGCGACCTTGCCGACCACCGTCTTACGGTATTCCTGCTGGCTCCAGGTCCCGTCCCAGATCAGCGGGCTTCCGGTGGCGGTGAGCATACGGGCCGCGCCATCGGTCGACGTCGCGATCGACGCTCCGAGCGTGTTGCTGTTGTCGTACATCCGGTAGTCGTTGCGGTTGCAGTGCCTCGCGGTGATGGTTCGGGCGTTGCCGTTCGCTCCGTAGATGCCGAACCCCGTACTGCAGATGGTGTTGTTGCCGGGAGAGCGCATGAAGGCGCCGGCGTTGAAGGGCGCGGAATCGGTGCTCCTTCCGACGAGAAGATCGGCCCCCGGATTCTCGGAGACCTCGACGGGAACGCCGCCGATGCTGTCGGGAATGGCCGCCGAACTCTTCACCATGTCCAGCGCCGTCTCCGCATGGACGACGATGTTCTCTTGTCCGACCGTCGGCCCATCGATCTGGGTGATCTTGACTCCGTCCCACGTCCCTTTTTCGGACGCGACCAGGATCGCGTCGATGACTCCGTCGACCTGGGCTCTGGTGTACCTCCACGACTGGAAGGACACGGCGATTCCGCGCCGGGCCCCCTCGGCCTTGATCTCGGCGCGGAGGGGCGACGACCCGGACCAGAGCAGGCGGGTGCTCTTCTCCGTGGCATTATTCACGGATTCGAAATAGCCGCTGTCATCGATGCCGGGAAGCTCCAGAATCCAGCTCTTGAAGAGCTGAAGCTGCTCCTGATTGCCGAGAAAATCGGGCCCTACCTCGGCGATGAACTGATCGGTAGCGGATGTTCCCGCTTGGTTCACCGCGGCTGGACCCGGATCGTCCGCGACGGCGGGGCCAGTCGCGGCAGGGATGAGCAGGACGATCACCGCGAGGGTGACCCCGAAAGCGTTACGCCCCATTCCATGTATTTTGCTTCGGCTCATGATCAGCAGCTTTGTGGTGATGGTCGGCGGCACTACCACAGAATTCTGAACGGCAGCTAACGGAGGCCGTCATGAGGGGTAACGACAGGGGTCGGTCGATATTCTAATTGTCCATTGATGTTCATTTGGAAGTCGCCTAGAATTCTCACCCCAGAAATTGGGGAAGGTCGCATCCATCGCATCCGACGTGTGGAGCCTTTAAACTCCGGATTCGCGCGTGGGAGTCCAGCAGGGGATGACTGCAGCCTCGCTCAATATGGGGGACGTTACCGATCGTTGCGACCGGCCCGGGTCGGGTATCGGGGGCCCGCATAGCTGATGGTGAGCACGAGCTGGCGATCGGCGAGGGATCGCTAGCCATGGACCAGGGCCTGGCCGACAGCGACTGGTCCTGCGACGGCGGCTTCGCCTAGAGCATCTTCCACCTCGCGTTTCTGGCCTCTTGACGCTCCAGCCGTTGCTACTCGGTCGCCCTCCCGCCTCTCGAGGGCGGGAAGCCGGTCTGGTTCGGCGGGGGGAAGCTCGCCCCTGACCTCACGCTGCCCCGGCTGCGGACGGGCTGGCAGGGGAGCGACCCTGCCCGCGCGGTCGAGGCGTGGGAGGCCGCGGCCCTCGGAGCGACTTCGCCTCGGCAGCTCCCGGCCGGGGACTTGAGCGCGTGGGCGGACGCCATCGACCGGGTCAACGTGTTCGCTGACCGGCTCGAAAAGACGCCGTCCTCCCACACGGTCGTGTGGGCGCGAGCGGCGCGTGAGACCGCCGGCGTCTACGCGGTGTTGTGGCGCCGGATCGAGGTCGACCGGCCGGGCCCGCTCGCTGGAGCCGTCGACGCCCTGGCCCGCTCCGCCCAACACCGCCGACGTGGGGTAGGGGATGCCTACCACCGGCCACTCTGCGGTGCCGCACGCGTCGTCCAGGCCGCCGTTCCGCGCATCACCGGCCGCGCCCACCAGGCGTGGATCGCCCTGGTGAAGGCCCTGGTCCGGCTGGTCGGCGTGATCCTCGAAGCCAACCGGGCACAAGGCCAGGCCCTGCGCGCCGTCCAGCTCGCCGATGCCCGTCAAGCCCAGCTTGATCGCGTCCTGCGGCGCGGCGTCCAGCCTCGCCCGCAAGCCCGACCCGCCGCTCACGGGATGACTGACTGGGAGATGGACCACGTCGCCAACGCGATCCGGCTCCTCAACGAGATCCACCCGCAGGAACTCCTGCGACGCGGCGACAGCACCCGCTCCAAGGCACCGCGCCCCAACCCGATGCTCAGCCCAGAGCGGGGGTTCGGCTTGTGACCACTCGCCCTAGGCATCTCAGCCCCTGCCAGCCGCTGAGCTGTAGGGGCAAGACCTTGCCCACCGCACTGGCCGACCTCTCCGACGCCCGGGGCAACGCCTTGCCCGTCTCAGCCCCCAACCGGCCGGACGGGGTTCGGACCTTGCCCACGCAGCTCAACGCCTTGACCGGAGCACCACCACCCCGGCCGGGGGCCGCCCGCCGACCAGCGACGGCCCCGCCCTGGTTCCGCAGCGGCGCGACACGAAGCCCACGGAACGGCCCCACAGAGGAGGCCAGATGAGCAGGAACCCCAAGAACGCGCTCCCGCCGATCCCGGCAAGCCAACTCCCCGCCGGAGCCCTACGGTTCAACGGCCGCCGCCTCGCCTCGATCATCTGCCCCACATGCGGCAACCTCCCCACCCTCGACCGCCGCTGGGTCATCAACACCCACCACCGCCCCGGCAACCAGCCCCACACCACCCGCCGATGCCCCGGCAGCAGACGACAGACTGAAACGTGGGGAGGTCGGAAGGACCCCCGTCCTTCCGACCTCCCCACACGCCGGGGATGACGCAAACGGTGACCTCGATCAGGGCTCCGGTGCAGGCGGATCGGCCGACGCGGACGAGCTCCAGGACGGGCATCGCCCGCGGCGTCTCAACCAGCCGGGCCTCGTCAGCGCTCGGCATCCGGACACTCCTCATGGACTTCCTCAACACCGCGGGTAGCCGCCGCTGCACCTGCACCAATACGGAGGAACCCTGGTGCCTGGGGATGGACTACGTGTTCCTCACGCCGTCGCGGGCTCACCACCGGCGCTCGAACTACAGCTCGCGCTACATGCGCCCCGCGATGGACGGCTGGTTCCCGAAGAACGAGGGGGAGCGGCGCCCGAAGCCCGCCAAGCCCGTCCTGGTCGACTTCACCGACGGCTGGCCCGGCCGGCCCGTCCTGGCCCGCCGCCGAGCCCGGCAAGCCGTTCGCGCGGCGTCTACAGCCACGTCAGCCCCACCATGCGGACCCGCCTGATCGACGAACTCGAAAGGCTCTGGGAGCAGTCCCTGAAGGACCGAGCGAAGCTTCACCCGACCTCACTCGTGCCCGTTTTGGACCGGCTGTTGAAGGGGCTCTAGAGCAAGATCACCCCCAACTCGCCCCCAGAATCGGACATTGGGAAAAGGCAGAGGCCCCGTCGCTGGAGCGACGGGGCCTCTGGGCTTGGGGTGGATGACCGGGCTTGAACCGGCGACACCCAGGATCACAACCTGGTGCTCTGCCTACTGAGCTACACCCACCATGTCGCTTCGAGGTGAAGCGGCGAGAAACAGTGTAGCGGGTTTGGGGAGGTGGTCGTCACCGGATATCGGGGGCCTCGGCGATCACCTTGGCGGCGAGGGTGCGGGAGGTTTCGGTGTCCGGGCCGGGTTGGGGGACGAACACGGCGGCGCGGTAGTAGCGCAGCTCGCGGATCGACTCGGCGATGTCGGCGAGGGCGCGGTGGCCGCCCTTCTTCTCCGGGCTGGCGAAGTAGACGCGCGGATACCAGCGGCGCGACAGCTCCTTGATCGAGCTGACGTCCACCATCCGGTAGTGCAGGTGCGCGTCGAGGGCCGGCATGTCGCGGGCCAGGAAAGACCGGTCGGTGGCGATCGAGTTGCCGCACAGCGGCGCCTTCTTCGGGTCGGGCACGTGCCGCTTGACGTAGTCGAGCACCGCCGTCTCGGCCTCGGCGAGCGTGATACCGCCGGGAAGCTCCTTCAGCAGGCCCGAACTGGTGTGCATGTCGCGCACCACCTTGTTCATCTGCGTCAGCGACTCCTCCGGCGGCTTGATGACCAGGTCGACACCCTCGTCGAGGATGTTGAGCTCGGGATCCGTCACCAGGACCGCGATCTCGATCAGCGCGTCCCGGCTCAGGTCGAGCCCCGTCATCTCGCAGTCAATCCACACCAACTTGTCGGCTGCCATCTGCCCTCTCACCTGCGGAAACGTCATAGAGTGACGTTTCGTGCATCCACCAGAATCCAGGGAAATCCAGACGCGTCGCAGCACGGTCGCAGCACGGCCCGTGGCCTCGGCTGACGGCTCCGCAACGCCTCTCACCCCCGGTTCTGGCTCACCACAACGCTGTTGAATAACGACCCAACCCTACGCCCGGCTTTGTGGTCTCCGTGACGGCATTCCAGCCGTGCGCGCGGGGCCGCCGCTCCCGTCCGGTCGGCAGGACGGGACGGGAGCGGCGCCGCGGTTCGCCGGGCGGCGGGTCAGACCGTGACGTTCATGCAGTAGGTGATGACGAGGACGTTCATCGCGTTCACCCCCGTGGACTCGGTGAACCCGAACTGCCACGCGACGAAGTCGTCGGTGATCCGGTCGCCGGTGACGAGGAGCGTGCCGGTGCCCGCGGTGGTGAACTGGCCGTTGATCGGAAGCGTGCCGGCCGGGCAGTTGCCGCCCCGGACCGTCGCGCTCCCGCCCGCCGGGATGGTGGCGACCGTGCCGATGCCGAAGCTCAGCACCGGGCCGGGGCCCGCGGGCCCCTGGGGTCCGGGCGGGCCCTGCGCGCCGGGCGCGCCGTCCACACCGTCCACGCCGTCGGCGCCGTCCGCGCCGTCCGCACCCGCGGGCCCCTGCAGCCCGGGAGGCCCAGGGGGGCCCACGGGACCCTGCGCCCCGGGGGGCCCCTGTGGGCCCTGCGGTCCGGGAGGGCCGGGCGGGCCCACGGGCCCCACCTGGCCCTGGTGCCAGCAGTGGGTGGCGACGCGGGTGAGGTCGCTGAGGTCCTCCCCCTCGACGCACGGCGTGGCCGCGCGGGCGGGGACGGCGAAGGACAGGGCGAGCACCGGTGCCGCCACGGCCGTCGCCATCAGCGCCGGGGCGACCGATTTCAGAGTGATCATGTTCGGCTAGGTCCCCGCCCGAGCCGGGAAGGATCAGCCAAGATCAAGAGTTTTTGGCAGGCTTGACCATCCTGTCGTGGATCTCCGGCGTGTCGCGTCGCGGAGGTGCCCGGCGGAGACGCCGACGCCCCCGTCCGGCGGGTGCGGACGGGGGCGTCGGGTGACGGCGTGGGGCCGGGCGTTCAGGACGCCTTGAGGCCGCTGATGATGGTGTCGATGTCCGCCTGGTTCTTCCAGCTGTCGGGGACGGACAGGTAGAGCCCGGCGGGGCGGGAGCCGGGGCGGTCGACGAGGATGATGATGGCCCGCTCCTGCCTGAAGTTCCAGCCTTCGGCCTGCGCCTGCGGGAACTTGATGAGGACCTCGTGGTACCACGCCTTCTTCCCGCTGACGCTGTGCGCGCGCGAGACCGTCTGCGCCGCCTCGTTCGCCGGGTAGAAGTCGGGCTTGACGCTGTCGAACCACCGCTTGGCGGCGGCCTCCAGGTCGGCGCCCGCGCCGCCCTCGTAGGGCACGGTGGCGGGCAGGACGGCGGCGTAGACCGAGGCCACGTAGTCGCCGACGCCGTTGTAGGCCTGCTGGACGACGGCGGTCTGGCCGGTGCTCAGGCCGTGCGCGTCGTCGCCGGTGCCGTTGGTGGGGACCGACCAGTCGCCGCCGAGCCTCGGCCAGGAGAGTCCGGACGTGCTGTCGTTGATCGTCCCGACGACGGGTGAGGACGTGCCGGCGGGGGCGCTGGCGCTCGGCGTCGGCTGGTTGGGACGGGCGACGGTGCCCTTCGGGTCGTCGTCTGACAGCACCGCGACGAGCACGAGGACGAGCACGACGACGACAACGAGGACGCCGCCGCCGACGAGGGCCAGGAGGACGCCCTTGTTGTTCTGTCGGGGCACGCCGGGAGTGCCGGGGGGACCGGGAAGGCCGGGTTGTCCGGGGCCCTGCCAGGGGGGAGGTGTTCCGGGGTTGCCGGAGGGCGGCTGCCAGGGGGCCGGGGTCCCGGACGGCTGCCATGGCGGGGGAGTGGAAGGTCCGGTCGGCTGGGTGGCCTGCGTCCACTGGGTGCCGTCGAACCAGCGTTGCAGACCGGGAGCCCCGTACGGGTCGGGGTACCAGCCTGGCGGAGTCTGGCCGTTCATGGCGCAGACCCTATGGCATAAGAGTCACAAAGGTGTCAAACACCGCCTGCCGCCTCCAGCCGCCGGGGCGCGCGCCGCGCGGTGAGGACGCCGAGCTGCTCGGTGCTCAGCCGGGGCCTGGGCAGTTCGGCGGGGAACGTGTCGGGTCCGGTGAGTTTGCGGACGTCGATGCCGCCGGGGCTGGGCCGTCCCGCGCCCGGCACCTGGGAGTGGCCGAAGTGCCCTCCGCTCGCCCAGGTGCGGCGGCCGTGCGCGGGCTCGTAGGCGGCCGGGACGGCCAGGGGCGGCCCGGCGGGCCAGCGGCGGTGCACGCCCCAGGCGTCGAGCCAGGCGAGCAGCCGGTCGAGCGCGAGCAGCGGGCCGTGCGTGAACGGTGTCCGTGCCGTGCCGACGACGGCGATCTGGAGGCAGGCCCGGCCCTCGCGGCCGACGTCGCCGCCGAGCAGGAGCGCCGCGCGGGTGGCGGGCAGGAGCTGGACGAGCTCGCCGCGCACGGGGTTCCAGACCACGTGCGCGGCGGCGCCGGAGGCGGCGAGCACCTGCGCCGCCGACCGCGCCGAGACGGTGTCCGGGTCGTTCTCGCTGGTGCTCCAGACGGCACGCGGCGCGCCGCCCTTCAGCGCCCCTCCGTCCGCGCCGGTGTGTACCCTCCCGGCGCCGGGTATCCAGGCTTCGACCACATCTCCCCCTATCCGCGACGCCTGCCCGTGACGTCGCGTCTGGCTGATTAAGCGAAACATGCCCATGACTACGGCAATAGTCCAGTCAGGCATTACCCGTGCGGAAAGTCCCCCACACGGCGAGAAAGTGCTCACTGTGGCGGGGCCGCTGGCCGCTGCCGGACCGAGCTGCGTTCTAATAGGACGTCATGAGCCTCGAACCCGTACCCGGCCTCGACCTCCCCCGTCTCACGCGCTGGCTCGCCGAGACGCTGCCCGACGCGGGCGAGCCCACCGGCGCCGCGCTCATCGCGGGCGGCCGGTCCAACCTGACCTACCGCGTCGACTTCGCGGACCGCTCCGTCGCGCTGCGCCGCCCGCCGCTCGGGCACGTGCTGCCCACCGCGCACGACATGGTCCGTGAGCACCGCGTCCTGTCCGCGCTCGACGCCGCGGGCGGCGTGCCCGTGCCGCGCCCGCTCGGCCTGTGCACCGACAAGGACGTCCTCGGCGCCGACTTCTACGTCATGGACTGGGTGGACGGGACGATCCTGCGCACGCTGGAGGACGCCGAGCGGCTGGAGCCCGGACAGGCCGCCGTGATCTCCGACCGGCTCGCCGAGGCGTTCGCGGCCATCCACACCCTCGACGTGGCCGAAGCCGGACTCGGCGACTTCGGCCGTCCCGAGGGCTACATGGCGCGTCAGCTCAAGCGCTGGGGCCAGCAGTGGGAGCGCTCGAACACAAGGGAGCTGCCCGCCTACGACAGGCTCGTGGCGCGGCTGGAGGCCGGGCTGCCGGACAACCCGCGCAGCAGCCTCGTGCACGGCGACTTCAGGCTGGACAACGCGCTCGTGCGGCTGAAGCCCGAGCCCACGATCGCCGCCGTCGTCGACTGGGAGATGTCCACGCTCGGCGACCCGCTCGCCGACCTGGGGCTCACCCTCGTCTACTGGGCGGAGCCGGGCGAACCGCAACTGCCCGTGGGCTCGACCATCACCGCGGCGCCCGGGTTCCCCACCCGGGCCGCCTTCACCGAGCGGTACGCGGAACTCACCGGCTTCGACGTAAGCGGCCTCGACTACTACGTCGCGTTCGGCTGCTTCAAGCTGGCCGTCATCCTTGAGGGCATCCACGCGCGCTTCGTGCAGGGCAAGACCGTCGGTGAAGGGTTCGACCTCATAGGCGAGGCAGTGCCCATCCTGCTGGAACGCGCGCACGAGACGCTGCGCTGACGACCGTCCTGGCGTCGTCCCCGTCGTCGCCGGGCGGCGGCGGGTCGGGGGCGGGCGGCGGTGCCACCGGCGGGCAGTCCCAGGTGATGGTGCTGGTGCCCGCCGGGCTGAAGTCGATGACGACCTCGCCCTCCACACAAGGCTCCTCGCGCGTGACGGTGAACGTGACGAGCCTCGTCGCCCCGGCCGTGAGCAGCCCCGAGCCGCCCCCCGCCACCGGCCCGTACCCCTGCGCCGACCACCTGACGGGCCCGCCCCTCGCCGCGATGGTGATGGAGCACTGGGCGGCCTGAGGGCCGATCGCACAACCGTTGCCGACGACGAGCTGGCCCGTCTTGGGCGCCGTCTGGGTGGGCTTGGGCGTCTGCGTGGGCGTGGAGGTGGACGCGCTGGGCGTCGCGGTAGGCGTCTCGGTCTCCTCCGACGGGCTGGCGCTCGGCGTCTTCGTCTTCGTCGGACGCTCCGTAGGCTCCTCGTCCAAGGCGTCGTCCGCGCTCTCCGACGGGCTGGCGGGCGCGACGGTCTCGGCGGCCTGCGGGCTCGGATCACCCGACCCGACCGCGAACAGGCCCGCGATCAGCGCGCCGACCGCGGCGGCCCCGACCAGCGGCCACACGTACGCCGGGACGCCGTCGGGCTTCTCCTTGCGCCGCGGCGCGCGGTCCACCGTCGTCCGGTCCGTGACGGGCGCGCGGTGCCCCTGCCGTCCGTCGCCCTCCACCGGCCACCCGCTCGCGGCGAACGGCATCGCACGACGGGCGATCGCCGCCCGCTCGGCGTTCATCTCCGGGTCGAGCCCGCTCGCGAGGATCCGCGACTGGAGCGTCTCGGGGGCCATCGCGATCGGCAGCACCGAAAGCAGCCTGCTGAGTCTGATCCGGTCGTGCCCGACGAGCTCGGAGACCGCCTCGGCGAGGTCGTCACGCGAACCCTCGGCCAGCGCGGCGGCCTCGTCCAGCGGGATGGCCAGCACCCCGGCCAGCTCGGTGTCGGTGAGCCCGTGCCGGACGGTCAGGTCGACCGCCTCGCGCTGGCGCCCCGAGAGCCGGTTCAGCGCCCCGTGGGCCAGCAGCCTGGCGTCCTGGTGGCGCTGCTGCTCCTCGTAGGACGCGAAGTGGTCCGGCGCCTCGGCCGCGGGACGCCGCCGGGTGGGCCGGTCGGGGCCGCGCAGGATGCGCTGGCACTCGCGCCGGGCGAGCGCGTACAGCCAGCCGCGCAGACGGTCGGTCGAGGGTAGCTGCTCGATGTGCGCCTCGGCGGCGAGGAGCGTGTCGTGCACGACGCGTGACGCGAACGGCTCGTCCCGCAGGATCGCGTGACAGTAGTCGAAGAGCTGCGGGCCGTACCGGTCGTAGACGAGCGTGAGCGCGTCCGTGGAGCGGTTGCGCAGCGCCTTGACGAGGTCGTGGTCCTCGCGCGGGTTGTCGGGCACATGCTCGTGCTGACCCTGCCATGCGGTCAACTCGGGACCTCCAGCGCGGAGTCGGGTGTAGGGATCCGACAGGAAGGACGGCTCGCACTGTGTCACGGTTGACAGTGGTACGTCCATTATCTGTCGGAGAAATTCCGATCTTGCGTGCCGAGGGGGGCGCGGTCGCCGGTGACCGTGCCCCCCTCGTCGTCAGGGCCGTGCCGCGGTCAGCAGGTGGTCTGCTCGCCCGCGCACATGCGCTTCGCCAGCGCCTTCAGGAAGATCTGCTGGATCTCCGACGCGCTCTTCGGGATGTAGGCGTCACCGCCGGTGATGCCGGTGATCTGGTTCATGATCTTCAGCTGCTCCTTGCCGGAGCCGATGCTGATCATGATGAACTGGACGGGCTTGCGCTCGTCGACCTCGCTCCTCAGCGTCTTCAGCAGCTGCGGGAGCGTGATGCCGCCGTGCGGGTCGTCGTTGCCCAGGCCGTCGGTGAACAGCACGATCGAGTTGATGCGGCCCGGCTGGTGCGTCTTCTTCATGTACCGGTAGGACGCCAGGACGGTGTCGTACAGGCCGGTGTTGTTCGCCGGCATCGCCTTGGTGGTGAGCAGGCTCTGCTTGAGCCGCTCCAGCTGCGTCACCGAACCGAACCGCTTGTTCAGCGGCGCGACCGGCACGATCTCCTTCCAGTCCTGCTTGCCTTCGAGCAGGTCCGCGAAGACCCAGGTGCCGATCTGGCTGTCCGGCGGGAACTGGGTGAGGCCCTGCGCGGCGATCTGCAGGATGACCTGCATGCGGGTGGCGCCGTTGCCGCCGGGGACCGGCTGGTTCATCGTGCCGGAGATGTCGAGGACCGACAGCATCCGGATCGCCAGCGACAGCTTCGACCAGTCCTGGGTGATCTTGTAGATCTCCTTCGGCCCGGCCAGCGGCAGCTTCTCGATCCGGCCGGGGGAAAGGCCGATGTCCTGGGTGAAGGTCGTCGGCGCCTTACGGTCCGGCGTACGGAAGCCGAGAGCCGCGTAGTTCTTCTGCGCCTCGGGGGCGGCCAGCGTCTTCGCGAGCTCCTGCGCGGCCTCCGCCTTCTTGGAGTCCGTCGTGGTGATGGCGACGGGGTAGTCGAGGCTCACCATGCCCTCGTTCGGGTAGATGCCTACGGCCGGAACCTTCGGCTTGCCCGTGTTGTGCTGGTAGACCGCGTACTCAGGGGCGATGAGCAGCGGGAACTGCCCGCGCGCGTTCTGCCGGAAGTTCTTGAACAGCGCCTCGGTGCTGGGCACCGTGTGGCTGCGGATCGTCTGCGCGACCCCGGTGAAGATGGTGTCGGCGGCCTTGTCGCTGGCCAGCAGGGTGCGCAGCATCGAGATGGCGGACATGCCGGTGCCGGTGTTCACCGGGTCGGGCACCCGCATGTCGAGCAGCTCGGCCGGGATCAGCTGGTTCTTGGTGACGCCGCCGCCCCGCACGCCGCCCGCCGCCTGGAGCAGGTTGTCCCAGGACGGGTTGTCGATGATCCCTTCCTTGGCGAGCTGCACGGCGAGCGTCTGCGGCACCGCCACGATGACCGGCGAGGTGGCCACCGACGACGTCGTGGGCGTCACCAGCTTGGGGTCGGCGGCCTGGACGAGGCCGACCCACAGGGACGAGTCCGGGATCCACACGTCGGGGCGGTCGGTCTGGCCGCCGGAGACACCCTCGCCGGTGAGCACCGTGCGCACCGCGTTCGGTTCCGTCGCCACGATCTCGGCCGTGTAGCAGACGCCGCCGAAGTCCTTGCCCGCGTCGGTGAACGCCTGCGCCGCCTTCTCCACGCCCGGGGCGATCTCCTTGGCCACGGCGACCGTCAGGGTGGTGCGGTCGCCGGCGCAGCCGCCGGCCTTCTCGTTGAACGCCCACACCGCGACGCCGAGCAGCATCGCGAGGCCGACCGCGCCGGCGAGCGGCCCGATCAGCGCGCTCTTCTTGCGCTTGCGGCCGCCGTGCTCGCCCGAGCCGAAGCCGTAGTCGCTGCTTCCGCCGCCGTTGGACGCGCCGGGGGAGGGCTCACCCGGGCCGGTCGGGAACGGTCGGTCGTAGGCGCTGCCCGTGACGGGCGCGCCGTAGTAGGAGCCCTCGGCGGAGTTCTGGGGGTAGGAGCCGCTGCCCGGTGCGCCGGGGCCGCCCGCCCCGTTGGCTCCGTAGGCGGCGCCGGACGTGCCCGCGCCGTAGCGGTCCTGCGACCAGGCGGAGTCGCCGGGGCGCGGCGGCGGCCCCGCGGAAAGACCGTGCGACGAGGAGGAACCGCCCGTCCGAGGGCTGAACCAGTCGGCGCTGTCAGGGGAGGGGTACTCCGAGGAGGAGCCGTATCCACCCTCGCCCGGGAGGTCTCCGGGGGGACGAGTCATGGTGCTCTCCGGGTTCTGTCATCGGGGGCCCTGCCTGGTCATGAGGGCGCCGGGCGTCGGTCGGAGGCACTGTAGCGTTATCACCCATCGGTTACAAAGGGCTGCAAACAGGCGATCTATCGGTACAAGCGCGCGTGTCCTGATTTATTTGCATTACCAAGCAGTAACTTGAGCGGTGTTCGAGGTACGGTGCGCGACCGCATCCCTACCCTGCGCCGAGTTAGCGGTCTCTCGCCCCGTGGTGACAACTCCCTTCCGCCTCCGTTCGTTGGGGTTGTCGTGGACACTGAATCCGTGACCGAAACGTTGCCCGGACGCGGGACCCGACGCCGCATCGCCTGGGCCCTCACCGCGCTCTGGGGCGCCTGGGCGGTGGCCCGCGTCGCCGGCGCCGACCGGATACCGGTCCTCGACGGTTTTGGACTTCCGTTGATGGCCCTCACCCCCTTCGTCGCCGCCGCGTCCGCCGTCCCCGTCGGGCTCGCGCTGCTCGTGCGCGACCGGTGGGCGGCGCTCACCGCCGCCGGGGTCGCCGTGGTGTTCGCCGCCGTGACGCTGCCGCGCGCCGTCGCCGCCACCCCGCCCGACGCCACCGGGCCCCGGCTCACGGTGCTCACCGCGAACCTCATGTTCGGCCGCGCGGACGCCGCCGAGATCGTCGACCTCGTCGCCGCGCACCGGGTGGACGTGCTCAGCGTCCAGGAGTTCACCTACGACGCGCAGGCCGCCTTCCGGGAGAACGGACTGCAGGACCACCTGCCCTACGAGGTGCTCGCCGCTGAATGGGGCGCGGAGGGATCCGGCCTGTACTCGCGCTACCCGCTGACGGCCCTACCGGCCATCCCGGAGACGACACTCCACCAGCCGCGTGCCTCCCTGACCGTCTCGGGGCGGGCGGTGCACGTGACAGCCGTCCATCCGCTTCCGCCGATCAGCCCTTCCGGGGTTTCGGACTGGCGACGCACCTACGCGGCGTTCCCGTCCGGCGATGGCGGGGCGATCCAGGTGCTTGCCGGGGACTTCAACGGGAGCCTGGACCACGCACGGTTCCGGGGCCTGCTCGCGCGGGGGTACACCGATGCCGCCGACGCGCGCGGAGCCGGGTTCACCCCCACCTGGGGCGTGACGATGATGGGGCCGCCGCTCACCCTCGACCACGTGCTGGTGACGTCGTCGGTGGCGGTCCGGTCCTACGCGGTGCACGCCGTCTCGGGCAGCGACCACCGGGCGGTGCTCGCCGAGTTGCAGTTGCCCTGATCGTCCCGGGCGGGCCCGTCGACCTGGGAGAATGCCGCGCATGGCGGAAATCCTCCACGTCCCCGACGCCGACGACCCCCGGCTCGCCGACTACGTGCGCCTCACCGACGGCCAGTTGCGCAAGAGCCTGGAGACGTCGCAGGGCCTGTTCATCGCCGAGGGCGCGAAGGTCATCCGCCGTGCCGTCGAGACGGGCCATCCGGTCCGCTCCGTCATGATGACCGAAAAGTGGCTTCCCTCCCTGGCCGACCTGTTGGCGACCCTCTCCTGCCCCGTCTACCTCGTCTCCGACGCCGTCGCCGAGTCCCTCACCGGCTTCGCCGTCCACCGAGGCGCCCTAGCCTCCCTCTCCCGCCTCCCCCTCCCCACCCTCCACTCCGCCCTCACCCCTCACATCCCTGAACAGCCCACTTCCGAGCCCAAACGCGTCCTGATCTTGGAAGATCTGACGAATCACACGAACGTCGGGGCCATTTTCAGGTGCGCCGCGGCTCTGGGCGTTGATCTCATCGTCCTGAGCCCCCGTTGTGCCGACCCCCTCTATAGAAGGTCGGTGAAGGTGTCGATGGGGGCCGTGTTCGCCGTGCCGTATGTGCGCATGACCGACTGGCACCACGACCTCTCGGTGATCCGCACCGCCGGCTTCCGCCTCCTCGCCCTCACCCCGGACCAGTCCGCCGTCCCCTTCGACAAAGCCGAGATGGGCCCCAAGGTCGCCCTCCTCCTGGGCTCCGAAGGCGACGGCCTGTCCCCCCACTGGATCAAGGAAGCCGACCAGGCCGTCACCATCCCCATGAGCGCGTCAGCGATGGCCCAGGGCGTCGACTCCCTCAACGTCGTCGCCGCCACCGCCATCGCCTGCCACACCCTCGTCACCCACTAATCCCCCGCCAAACGAGCCGGCGCGATCTCTCCTAGCGGAAAATGGGCCGGTCGGTAATCGACGGACCCCATGGACGAGGTCGTCGAACGGCGATCCAGGTGATTCTTCTCCCGCCTGGATTCCGCGCGTCCGGCAAAAGCCTTCAGGCGGTGGTGGCGGTTCGGTCCCTGGTCAGAGGCGGCGGCACTGGTCTTCCTTGTTGCCCTTGACGCGGTTCGCACCACCGTGCGGTCTGGGGCTGTTGGCCTTGCACTGGAGGTTGCCGTCGACCCGGTTGGAACTGACCTGTTGGCGGGCGCGGTTGTTGAAGAGTTGGATGTCGCCGTTCACGGTCGTGCGAACAAGAACGGCCTGGCGCCCCCGCACCAACTGGATACTCCCGTCAACATAGGAGCGACTGTTCTTACGCGGCCGAACGTCCACCCGCTTGTGCCCCGCCGCCTGGATGTTGCCGTTGACACGGATGCCCCGCGCCACCAGCGTCGCGTTCTTCCGAACCTTCACGTTCCCATCGACCCGAGTCCCAACAAGACGGCACGTGGCCCCCTTCGGAACGTTGACGTCACCGTCGATCGACCGAACCCCGATCGTCCCCCGACACGTCACATCATCACCGGCGGACGCCCCCGCCCCCCCAACAAGCGAAGCAACGAACACCAGGGGCAACAGAACCACGGATTTCCTCATGCCCCCGACCCTCCCGACCCCCCATGAGCCACCAGTGAGCCCCCCATGAGGAACCCCTCATGCGCGCAGGGTGCGCCGTCGGCTTTGTCGGGAAAAGAACGGTAAAGTCACTGAGGGTGACATATTGGGTGCGGTGGGTGGGTATGACGGGGGTATGGCGAAGAACACTCCGATGGACAAGGGCGGGGCTCACCGGACGCAGTCGGGGGCCGCGCGGGACACCGACAGCAGGGCCAAGGCTCAGCAGCAGCAGCAGAGGGGGCAGCAGACGCCCGCTGACAAGGCCGCGCAGCAGAACCGGCGGGACCAGCAGCAGCAGCGTTCCGGCAAGGACAGGGACCCGAACAAGGCGCGCGACCAGTACGACGAGCGCGACCCGCACTCGGGTGAGTCCGAGGAACGCCGGCCCATGATGTGATCAAGGAGTGAGGCCCCGCCGCGACCCCGGGTCGTGGCGGGGCCTTTCCCGTGCTCAGGGGTGGGGAACCGCGGCGTCCGCGGGCACAGGCGTCGGGACGGGCTCGGGAGGCGGCGTGGGAGAGGGAAGCCGCTCACGCCAACGAGAGGCGAGCCGCGTGCCCGCGACGTAAGCCAAGCACGTGTAGACGATGGCGCACAGGACGTCGAAGACGTAGTGCTCGCCCAGGTAGACGACGCCCAGCCACATGGACGCCGGGTAGAGGCCCGCCCACCAGACGCGGCGCAGGCCGAAGCTGCGTACCAGGAAGAAGAAGATGAGCAGCGGGAACGCCGAGTGCAGGGACGGCACGGCGGCCACCAGGTTGGGTGACAGCTTGCTGTAGAGCGTGTCCGGGCTGTCGATGCCGACGGCCGTCCAGATGTCGTAGGAGACCCGGTGCAGCGGCTCGATGTAGCCGTACTGGGACGACATCCAAGGCGGGGCCGCCGGGAAGAGCACGTAGGTGAGGAACGCCGCGAACGACAGTAGGGCGAGGCTCGTCAGGTAGCCCCAGTACAGCCGCCCCCGGCGCTTCCACAGGAAGAGCGCCAGCGCGACGGGCGCCACGAAGTGGGCTGTGTACAGGACGTAGAAGTAGTAGTCGTACCACTGCACGTGCCCGTCCCACAGGAGGTCCTGGAGGTGGTGGGTGGGCAGCCGTCCGGCTCCGAGCCACTCGTCGAACCGTGCCATCGGCAGGTAGTGCACGTTCGGGTTGATGTCGTCCGCGACGCCGCTGGCCACCGAGTACAGGGCGAACAGCGCGATGAACGGGACGAGGTGCCGGGTGAAGGCGCGGAACTGGCCCAGGCCCGCGCACACGAGCAGCACCAGCATCAGCATGGTGTCCGGCGGCCAGACGGTGTAGTGCGACACGGCAAGCGTCAGGATCAGGAGGATCAGGACGTACCGGATGACCGGCCTGCCCATCCCGGCGCCTTGGCTACGTGAACGCATTGGGAAATGCTATGGGCGAAGTGGTTATGGTCGTGTTTCGGGTCGGTGTGCTCAGCGTGCGAACCTGCCCCGTCCCGGTCTGCGGTGGGCGCCCCGCGCGACGGCCGGGGTACGGCGCGCGCGGGCGAACAGCAGGCCGACGACGGCGAACAGCACACCGAGCCACACCGCCTGCGCGCGCACCAGCGAGGTGAGGACGGGGTCGGCCGAGGTGTCCGGACGGATCGTGGACACCGACATCGTGTACGGCTGCCGCGTCGTCGAGTCCAGGACCTGCGGGAAGCCCTCCGTCGGGTCGGCCGGAGGCAGCGCGCCGGGGGGTGCGCCACCCGCGTCGGCCGGAGGGACGAACGGCGTGACGGTGACCGGAGGCACGACGGCCGGGGGCACCACGGGCGGCGGGGTGGACGGCGGCTGGCTCGGCGTCGGCGTCGGCGTGGACGAGGGCGTCGCCGGTGCGCTCGGCGAAGGCGACGCCTTCGGGGCGACCGTCAGCAGGTGGACGACCGTGCGGTCGGCGGCGCCCGTCGCGCTCGCCGTCGTGGTGAGCCTGACCTGGCCTGCGGCGGCCGTCGCCGGCACGGTGAGCCGGACCGGCACGAAGTCGCCCGCCGCCGTCACGTCGCCGAGGTTGCACGCGCCGGCGGCGAGCGTGCAGGTGGGCGACAGCTCGACGCCGCCGGTCGCGCTGAGCGCGAGCCGCGCCGCGCGCGCGACGGCCTCGGTGGCGTACACGTGGACGGTCGCGGTGACCTGGTCGCCGGGCGCCAGCGTCGCCTGCGGGAGCGTCAGCGCGATGTAGAGGACCGGAGGGGCGGCCGGGGGCTCCTGGGTCGGCTCGTCGTCGGTCGGGGCCGCGGTGGGCGTCTCAGCGCCGTCGTCGTCGCCCGGCGCCTTGGAGGTGCTGGTCGGGCTCGGTGACGCGCTCGTGCCCGTCGTGGGCGACGGGGCGGCCGTCGGATCCGGGGGGTCGTCCGCGACGGCCGGGGTCGCCGTCAGGACGAGCGCCGCCGTCGCCAGTGCAGTGCCGAACCGGGATGTCGGGCGCACGACTCCGCGACCTCCATATCAAGAGCTCTCCACCCATCGCCGACATCGAACCACGAGCCGGCATCTCGAATCTATCGGATGCCCGGATCTTTCCAAACCCAGAATTAAGTCCTAAATAAACTCTTCGTGGAGATCCTCGACCTCTGCCCGAGGTGCCCAGGTCTGCCAGACGCCGTGGTCGATGCGGTCAAGACCGAGCCGCTCCGCCACCGTCGCGCGGCCGCCCGTGTACTCCACGCGCAGCCACGTCTCGTGCTCACCGACGACGATGAAACGCTCGCCACGCCACCGGCAGGCCGTCCGCACATAGCGGAGCTGCTCCAACTCCGCCACGGGCACGCTCCTACGGTGCCGCCCGGGACGCGTCTCCACAAAGCCGTCGGCTGGCTGCGTCGTGTACAGCCGTACCTCGCCGTTCACCGAAGGGCTCGCCTCGTACTCCGAGCCCTTCCACACGGCGACGTAGCCGTCCCGGATCACCGTGCCTCCTCCTCGCCCCGCGGCCTCGTCCACGCGAGCACGTCGGCGTCATAGACGGCGACGAGCCTGGCGGATCCGTCCGCGCCGAGCAAGTGGAGCTCCGTACCCGACGGGAGCCTTGCGCTGTCGGCCTTGTACTCGCGGATGGTCCCGGCCGAGCCTGCGGCGAACCCGTCCCCGGTGAAAGGCGCGTGCTCGACCACCCAGCCCGCGTCTCCCCAGGACGTGAGGTCGTCCTCGGTACGTCCCCCGAAGGGCACCCGGTACAGGTCCTCGCAGTAGGCGGGCCACCGAAGGACGTGCACGGACTCGTCCGACGGGCTGAAAGGAGAGCCCGCGTACAGCAGGCCGAGAGCCTCGTACAGCTGGACCGGCGTCGCCAGGCCCGCGCAGTCCGCGAGCGGATGGACGAAGCCTCCGACACGGTCGTAGCTCTGGTCCAGGTACCAGCCGACCTGCGCGTGCGGAAGGACCTTCTGCATCATCGTCGTCTGCGGGCCGCCTGAGGGCTCAGCCTCGCGCGGCGCCGCCACGGGCTCCTCGGGGGCCTGCGCCGTCGTCGTCTGCTGGGGCGGCTCAGGCTCGTCGCCGTGTAGCCCGACCGACACCGCCCACGCGTGCAACTCGCGTACCTGCGGGCCCGTCAGCGACGCGCCTATCCGGCTGCCGGGGTTGAGGTGCAGCGTCCAGTCCGGGCGCCTCCAGTGCGCGATGAGGTCGGTGAACCTGACCACGACGCACCGCGCCTCCCCGACCGTCTCCTGCAGCCTCGGGAGCGACGTGAAGACGCGCACGGACGCGCCTGGGCCCGGCGGCGTCGAGGACAGGGCGGCGCTCCAGTCGAAGTCCGGATGCTCCGGCGCGAGCTCCTGCGCGGTGTCCGGGACCGGCACGAGCACCTCGGCGGAGAGCGTCACCCGCAGGAAGTCGTCGGTGTCCCCGGCGAGGACCGCCTCGTCCAGGTCCTTGTCGACGCGGTTGCCCGGCTCGAACGACACGGGCACCGGCCGTGGCTCCTCGACCGGCGGCCTGGTCGTCGCGCGCAGGCCGTCACCGGGGACGGTCAGCGCGATCGGCGTGCCGGGGTCGAGCACCAGCGACCAGCCGCGTTCCGGCCAGTTCGCCGCGAGATCCCGGAAATCGGGCATGACGAACCGGGCCTGCCCGACCGACTCGTGCATCCAGCGCGGCGACGTGAACGCGAGGATCGCCGGCTCGCCCTTCACCGGGACGGGACGCCACGGGAAGTCCGGATCGCCCGGCCGCGCGCCCCACGGCGTGTCCGGATCGGCGGGGATCATCACCTGCGCGGATGACAGCAGGGCGAGCAAAGCATCCGTGTCGCCTTGCGCGGCCGCGTCACGCATCCGCTCCTCAAGCTCGTTCTGCGGCGTGAACCCTTCGGCCCGCCCGTTGGCCTCGTCCACGACGGCGGAGACGAGCGGCAGTTGCGCGCCCGCCAACGTCGCCGAGACGGGGGTGCCGGGGTTGACGGCCAGCGTCCACGCCGCGTCAGGCCAGTGCCGGACCACGAGCGCGAACGGAGCCCGCACGAAGTCGACCTGGCCGATGACGTCCTGGAGCCGCTCGGGCGAGGTGAAGGCCGGCACCGCAGGGGTGCCCGCGATATCGCCCGGCACCCAGGGGAAGTCCGGCCTACTGGGCCGCGCCCCTGGATCCGTGCCGGCCGGGACGGGCAGCAGCAACTCCGCTCCCGCCAACGCGAGCACGACCGACTCCTCGTCGGCGGCCCGCAACAACTCCGTCTCCACCGGATTCGCGGGCTGGAAGCGCACCCGCGGCGGAGGCCCGTCCGGATCCACCGGAGCCATGTCCACCAGGGTCTCCTCAACCCCGGGCACCCCCCGCCCGGCGTCACGCGCCCCTCCCGCCCCTTCCACCGGAGCGACCGGCACCCCCTGCGCACCCCCGGCGGCATACAAGCCCCCGGCCGCGTCCTCCGCCCCGGAGCCCAACGAACCACTCGCCGAGTCTCCCAGGCCAAGCCCGCGCTGGCCGCCCGCCGAGTCCGCAAGCCCACCCTGGCCAGCCCCAGCCACCCGGGCTACACCAAACGAACCACTCGCTGAGTCCTCCGGTCCGCCCTGCCCGGCCCCTGCCGCCCGCACGACGTCATGCTGGCCGCCCACCGAGTCCACGGGACCGCCAGGCACACCACCCTGCCCGAGCCCAGCCTGGGCAGCACCGTACGCCGCGCTCGCCGCGTCCCCAGGACCGCCCGGCACGCCCTGTCCGGCCTCTGCCGCCTGCCCGATGCCCTGTCGGGCGTCGACCGCGCCGGGGCCGTACGGACCGCTCGTCGAGTCCGCTGGAGCGACAGGTGCCCCGCCCTGTTCAGGTCCAGGCACCTGGGCAGCTCCGTAAGGCGTGCTCGCCAAGTCCGCCGGAGTGCCGAGCGCACCCTGAGCAGGCCCCCCTGCCTGCGTGGGACCGTCCGGACCGCTTACCTGTTCTGCGGTGCCCTGGCCAAGCCCCGCCCCCTGCCCGAACCCGTGTAGAGCACTCGCCGTGTCAGTCCCGTACTGGGTGCTCGCCGAGTCCACGGGAGCGATAGCCGCGCCGTCCTGGTCGAGTCCAGGCGTCTGGGCAGCGCTGTACGGGGTGCCTGTCACGTCGCCGGGAGCACCTGCCGCGCCCTGGCCGGGTCCACGTGTCTGTGTGGGTCCGTGCTGGCCGCTCGCCGGGTCTGTGGTGTTTTGGACGGGCTCGGCTGCCAGTCCGAATCTGTGTCGGGTGTCTGCTGTGTCGGCTCCGTGCTGGGTGCTCGCCGAGTCCACGGGAGCGATAGCCGCGCCACCGTGGTCGAGTCCAGCCGTCTGGCCAGCGCCGTACGGGGTGCCCGTCACGTCGCCAGGAGCACCTGGCGCGCCCTGGCCGGGTCCACGTGTCTGTGTGGGTCCGTGCTGGCCGCTCGCCGGGTCTGTGGTGTTTTGGACGGGCTCGGCCGCTAGTCCGAATCTGTGTCGGGTGTCCGCTGTGTCGGCCCCGTGCTGGGTGCTCGCCGAGTCCACGGGAGCGATAGCCGCGCCGTCCTGGTCGAGCCCAGGCGTCTGGCCAGCGCTGTACGGGGTACCCGTCACGTCGCCGGGAGCACCTGGCGCGCCCTGTCCAGGCCCGGCCGCGCGCGTGGTGTCGTGCCGACTACTCGCGCGATCCTCGGCGCCGTGGCCAGGCCCGGTCGCCTGGCCGAATCCCTGACAGGCGCCCGCCGAATCGCCGATGCCCCGTCCGGCCTCCGCTGCCTGTCCGAAGCCGCGCTGGCCGCTCGCCGCGTCCCCAGGACCGCCTGGTGTGCCCTGTCCGGTCTCGGCGGCCTGCCCGATGCCAGGTCGGGTGTCGACCGCGCCGGGGCCGTACGGACCGCTCGCCGAGTCCGCCGGAGCGACAGGTGCCCCGCCCTGTTCAGGTCCAGGCGCTTGGGCAGCTCCGTAAGGCGTGCTCGCCAAGTCCGCCGGAGTGCCGAGCGCACCCTGAGCAGGTCCCCCTGCCTGCGTGGGGTCGTGCGGACCGCTTATCTGTTCTGCGGTGCCCTGGCCGAGCCCTGCCCCCTGTCCGAACCCGTGTCGAGCACTTGCGGTGTCGGGCCCGTACTGGGTGTTCGCCGAGTCTGCGGGAGTGATGGGCGCGCCACTGTGGTCGGGTCCAGGCGGCTGGCCAGCGCCGTATGGGCTGGGGGCGCCTGGTGTGCCCTGGGCGGGTTCGGTGGCGTGTGTGGGGCTGTGCTGGGCGCTCGCTGAATCTCCGGTGCCTTGGCTGGGCTCTGCGGCGTGGCCGAAGCCGTGTTGGCCGTTCGTCGGGTCTGTGGGTGCGCTCGGTACGACGTGCTGGGTGGGCCCGGATGTGTGGGCGGCGCTGTGCGGGGCGCTTGGCGCTTCGCTAGGGGCGCCTGGTGTGCCCTGGCTGGTCTCGGTGGTCTGGCCGAAGCCGGGACGGGCGTTCGCCGTGTCGGGGTCGTGCGGGCCGCTTGCCGAGTGCGCGGGGACGATAGGTGTGCCGCTGTGGCCGGGGCCGGTCGCCTGGGCAGCGCTGTGCAGCGCGCTGGTCGAGTCTGCGGGAGCGCCTGGCGCGCCCTGGGAGGGTCTGTCGGTGTGCGGGCCGCTCACCGGTTCTGCGGGGCCCTGGCCGGGCCCCGCCGCCTGCCTGATGCCGTGTCGGGCGTTGGCGGTGTCGGGGCCGTGCTGGGTGCTCGCCGAGTCTGCGGGAGTGACGGGCGCGTCACCCTGGTCGAGTCCGGGCGTGTGGGCAGCGCCGTACGGGTAGCCCGCCGCGTCGCTAGGGGCGCCTGGTGTGCCCTGGGCGGGTCCGGTGGTGTGCGTGGGGCCGTGCTGGCCGTTCGTCGGGTCTGTGGGTGCGCTCGGTACGACGTGCTGGGTGGGCCCGGATGTGTGGGTGGCGCTGTACGGGGTGGTTGGCGCGTCGCTAGGGGCGCCGGGTGTGCCTTGGCCGGGTGCGGCGGTGTGGCCGAGTCCGTGTCGGGTGTCCGGTGTGTCGGGGGTGTGCTGGGTGCTTGCGGAGTCAGCGGGGGTGATAGGCGCGCTGTCGTGGCCGGGGGCGGTGGGAGCGCTCGGCGAGGCGCTCAGGCCGGGCACGGACGGGTGGGGTCCGGCTGTTGGGACCTGGCCGTGGGGGGCGCTGACCGGGGCTCCGGGTGCGCCTGGCGCGCCTTGGCCGGGTCCGAGCGGCTGTGCGGGACCGTGCGGGCCTGCCGAGTCCGGGGGCGTGCCCTGGCCGAGTTCAGGCGGCTGTGCGGGCGCGGGCGTGGCGCTCGGCGAGTCGGTGGGAGCGGCTGGCACACCAGCCTGGCCGGGCCCGGAGATCAGGGCGGCGCCGTACCGGCTCGCGGGATCCGCGGGAGCGACCGGCGCGGGGCCATACGGGGCGCTCGGTGGGTCTGTGGGGGCTTGGTCGGGTTCGGTCGGCTGGGTGGAGCTGTGGCGGGGGCGCGGTGGGTTTGGGCCGTGCTGGGGCCACGCCGGGTTTGTGGGTGTGGGTGGTGTGCTTTGGGCTGGGTTCGTCGGGTCGGGGCGGGGGGTGTCCAGGAGGGTGGAGTTCGGGTCGTCGGTGAGTTTGGCGGACAGTTCGGCCTGGGCGGCGCGTAGGTCGTCGAGGCTTGGGAGGCCGTTGACGACGACGTCCTCGGGGCGGTCCGCGCCGGCGACGGGCAGGTCGGTGGTCGGCGCGCCGTCGCGTCGGGTTCCGTCGGGGACGGGGCGCGCGTAGCGGGGGGCGTCGCCGTCTCGGACGAGGGGCGCCCATTCGTCGCCGTGCGGGCCCGGCACCACGCCGTTGACGCGGCCGTGCCTGCCGGTCGTCTCCTGGCCGTCGCCGAAACTCTCGCTCGCGTGGGCGCCGGGCCTCCGTGGCAGGCCCTCCGGCACGTCGCTGTCAGGCGGTTCGGAGTCCTCGGCGCCGTGCCAGGACTCGTGCCGTCCGCCGCGCCCGTGCGCGGCCTGCCCACCGGAAGGCGCGCCGCCGTCACCGAACGCCCCGCCGAAGCCGCCTACCGGACCGTCCCCGGCGGCCGTCCCGAAGCCCTGCGGCCCTGCGACGCCAGCGGGAGCCCCGCCCTCGCCGCCGGGCGCACCGAAGCCGTGCGGTGCGCTCGGGCCCTCGGACGTGGGCGGGCCGGTGACGCCCGCCGGAGTGCCTCCGTGCGTCAGCCCGAAGCCTCCGCCGGGCACGCCGAAGCCTTCCGGTCCGCGGTAGCCCTGCGGTGTGTTCGTGTCGTCAGCGGACGGGTCGCCTGCTGGGGCCGCGCTCTGGGGGAGGGCGGGGGAGCCGTGGGGGGTGAAGCCGCTGCCGTCGGTGGGGGCGTGGGGTGTGCCGTTGATGGTGTGGGTGGGGAGCGTGAACGGGGTGGTGGAGGTGTGGGGGAAGACGCCCGGTGCGTTGGTGGTGGGGGAGGGGAGGGGGGCCGGGTCGCCGGGGGCTGCGGAGGCGGCGCCTGCGATGGCGCCCAGGACGTCCTGGACGTGGTCGGAGGGGGAGGTGTGTGGGAAGACGCCGTCAGGGGACGGGGGTATGGGTGGGGTGCCGGAGGTGGGCGTGGAGGGGTCGGCGATGCCGAAGCCGGGGGGGACGGTGCCCGGGGGCGGGACGCCCGGGAGGCCGTTGGACGGGGAAGGAAGGCTTCGGGGTTGGGGCGAGGGGGGCAGGGCCCGGGTGGGACCGAGGACGAAGGGTCGGGGGTCGCCTTCGGTGAGCTGGCGCAGCAGCCAGGACGGGAGGAGCGCCTGGATGGCCAGTCCCGCGTCGACGGCGAGCCACCAGCGGGCCTCCGGCCAGGCGGCGGCGACGTCGGTGAGCTTCAGCCGCAGATGGTGGCGGAACGCCGGGCCGAGCCGGGCGCGCATCGCCTCCGGCGAGGTGTAGACGAGCACGTGGGTGCGGTCGTCGAGCTCCTGGGTCGGCCAGGTCGGCTGGACCGCCTCGGCGAGCACGTGCCCCGCCGTCTCGGGGGCGAGCGGGACGACCACCTCGGCGTCGGCGAGCAGCCGGAAGTAGCGCTCAGGGTCGCCGAGCGCACCGGCCAGGAGCCTTTCCAGCTCGGTCGCGGGCTGCCATTCGTCGGCCACGTTATGCAACTCCTCAGACGTCCTGCGGACCCCCTTACGCTACCGGAGTGAGCACCGCTCATTCCGCCCGTCGCGGGGGCTCGGAGCCCGTCGCGGCGACCTCTTCCAGGCGCGTCGCGGCCGAGATCCGTTTAGGGAATCATGTGACGTTCCAGAACTTCTCCGGAGGGGGTCGCATGCGACGCGGGGTCTTGGCCGTCGTGCTGCTGGCGGTGACGGCGGCGCAGGGATGCTCGGTCGTCGACGGGGTGCTCGGCAACCGCGCCGAGGTGTGCGAAGAGACACAGGAGGCGATCGACGGGTTCGCGGCGCAGCTGAAGACGCTGCCGCCGAACGACAACGCGGCGTGGGCGCAGGCGGCGACCGACTTCGCGACGCGGCTCGACGGCCTGGCGAAGAAGTCCGACGACGCGAAGTTGCGCGACACCCTCACCGGCCTCGCGACGTCATGGCGCGAGGCCGGACCCGGCCTCACCGACACGGGCGACGTCGCGAAGCTGACCGAACTCGTCCGCGACCAGCCCGCCAAGCTCGGCGCCGCCTGCGGCTGACCGGCCCGGTGCGGGTCGGCGGGACGGCCGGGGGGCCGTCCCGCCGTGACGCGTCAGGGGCCGCCCTGGCCGCCGTCCGGTGGCGCGCCGCCCTGGTCGGGTGGCGGGACGCCGCCGTCGTCCGGTGGGACGCCGCCGTCATCGGGGAGGTCGGGGCCGTCACCGGGCTGGCCGGGACCGCCCGGCTCGGGCTCCACGGGCGGCTCGACGGTGGGCTCGTCGGGGCCTTCCGGGCCGCTGGGGGACGGGCCGCTGGGCGAGGACGGGCCGTCCGGCTCGGGCGCGTAGTCGTAGTACGGCGTGTAGTCGTAGGTGACGGGGTCGGGGAACTCCTTCACCTCCATGCCCTGTGTCGCCTCCGCCATGAACTGGCGCCAGACCATCGCGGGCAGCACGCCGCCGTACGCCGAGTAGGGCGACAGGTTGAGCGACTTCGACATGTTCTTCGTCTGGAAGATCCCGACCGATGTGGAGATCTGGGGGATGTACCCGTTGAACCACACGGCGGCGCCGCCGTCCGTGGTGCCCGTCTTGCCCGCGGCGTCACGGTCGTACAGGCGGGCGGCGGTGGCGGTGCCGCTCCGGACGACCTGCTCCATCGCGTAGGTGGCGTCTGCGGCGGTGTCCTTGCTCATCACCCGGACGCCCTCGACCTTGATCTTCCGCTCGACGCCGCGCCGGTTGGTGATGGACTTGATGACGTGCGGCTTGTACCAGATGCCGGCGTTCGCGAACGCCGCGTACGCGCCCGCCTGCTGGGCCGGGCTCACGTCGGTGACGCCGAGCGGGAACGTCGCCGCCGTGTTCGCCCCGTTCGCGGTGAGCTGCGACCTGGGGATGCCGAGGCTCTCCGCCAGCTTCACGATCCTGTCGTTGCCGATGTCCTGGCCGAGCCGGACATAGGACGTGTTCGTGGAGTCGCGCGTCATCTGGACCAGGTTCAGGTTCCCGTAGCCGCGGCCCGAGGAGTTGCGGATCGGATGCCCGTTGACGACGAGCGGGGCGGCGCCGCTGTAGGTGTCGGTGAGCTTCACGCCGGACTCCAGCGCGGCGGCCAGCGCGAACGGCTTGAACCCGGAACCGGCCTGCGCGCGCAGGCCGAACGAGCTGCTCAGCTGCTCCTTCAGGAAGTCGCGGCCGCCGTAGAACGCCATCACCTCGCCGGTGCCCGGATCGACGGCCGTCAGCCCGACGCGCTGCTCCTTGGGCATGTCAGCGGGGACGTTGTCCTTGACGGCCTTGACGGCGGCGTCCATGAGCGGCTTGCGGAACGTGGTGACGACGCGCAGGCCGCCGAGCGCGAGGTCCTCGTCGTCGATGCCGCGCTGCTCGCGCAGCTCCTTCTTGGCGACGTTGACCATGTAGCCGATCTGGCCCCGGTAGATGTTCTTGTGCTCCTCCTTGACCGGGGTCGGGAACTTGAGCGCGCTCGCCTCCGCCTGGGTGAGGTTGCCCGCGTCGACCATGCCGTTGACGACGTAGCGCCAGCGCGACTCCAGGGAGGCGCGGTTCTCCTTGGTGACCTTGCTGAACGTGGACGGCTGCTGGATCGTCGCGGCGAGGTAGGCGCCCTGGGCCGGGTCGAGGTCCTTGGCGTCCACCTTGAAGTACGTCTGGGCGGCGGCCTGTATGCCGTAGCTCTGGCGGCCGAAGTAGATGGTGTTGAGGTACTGCTCCATGATCCAGTCCTTGTCCTTGGACTGGCTCACCTTCAGCGACACCATCACCTCCTTCAGCTTCCGGAACAGGGAGCGCTCCTGGCTGAGGCCGCTGTAGTAGTTGCGGACCATCTGCTGGGTGATGGTGGAGCCGCCCTGCACCTGCTGGCCCGAGACGGTCGACCAGAAGGCGCGGAACGTGCCCGAGACCGAGATGCCGGGGTCGGTGTAGAAGCTCCGGTTCTCGGCGGAGATGACCGCTTCCTTGACGGACGGGGACACCGCGGCCAGGTCGACCGGACGCCGGTTGGTGCCCTCCTCGACGATGACCGTCTTGCCGTCCGCGTAGTAGAAGATGTTGAGCTGCTCGCGCGCGCTGAGCTGCTGGCTCTCCGGGATCGGGGTGAGCACGTAGGCGATCGCGAACAGGATGACGCCGATACCGAGCACCCCGAGCACGCCGTAGGCGAGCCGCCTGATCAGCCTGCCCCGGCGCCGCTTCAGGCCGGGCTGCCGCGACGCCGTCGAAGGCTCCGGCTTCCCTGACGCGCCCTCGCCCGCCTTGCCAGCCCCGGCCGAGCCGGACGCCGCGCCGATGGCCGCGAGATCCGGCAGCGCCTCGACCCGCGTCGTCGCCGCGGGCTCCAGCACCGGCAGCGCCTCCACCCGCGTGGTCTCCGCCGACGTCTCCCCGACTTCATCGGCGTCCGCGTCGAGCCGTGTGGTTTCGTCCGTCTCGACGAGCGCGCCGGTGTCGAGCCGCGTGGCGTCGTCGGGCACGTCGGCTTCGAGGCGCGCGGTGTCATCGAGCGGGGCGTCCGTGTCGAGCCGTGCGGTTTCGTCTGCTTCGGCGGATGCGTCGGCTTCGGGCGGCGTGGTGTCGTCGGCTTCGACGGGAGTGTCGGCGTCGCGGGCGTCGCGGTCGTCGGGTGTGTTCTCGTCGTCCGGGTCGAGGGGGGTTTCCGTGGCTTCGGTGGGGGTGGGGGTGGGGGTGACCTGCTCGGCGGGGGTGGGCAGGTCGACGGGGTCGGTGGCCGCCTCGGGAGGCTCGGGGGTCTCCGGGGTGGCCGGTTCTCGCTGGTCCGCGGGTGGTTCCGGCGGGGACCCCTCCCCCCGCGCCGTTTCCCGCGGTTCATCGCCATTCTCGCTCAAGATGCCCCCGTTACCCTTCCGTTACGCATGACGATACCGGAGCGCGGGTCCGCCCGGACGCGGGCCCCACGCGCCCTGTGGATAAGTCTGAGGTGCTGCCGGAGAATGCCGAAAGCGGCCGATCCCCACCCGAAGGGGACCGACCGCTCCTCGCTCAGACGGCGGCGAGCACGTCCACGACGAACACCAGGGTGTCGCCCTTCTCGATGCCCGCGTCCTTGTTCCCGTCCTTGTAGCCGTCCTCGGAGGGGATGACGAGCAGCAGGCGGCTGCCGGCCTTGACGCCGACGAGCGCCTTGTCCCACCCGGCGATGACCTGGCCCTCGCCGATCTTGAAGCTGGCGGGCTGGCCGTTGGCCCAGCTGGAGTCGAACTCCTTGCCGGTGCGCCAGACCTTGCCCGAGTAGTTCGTGACGAGTGTCTGGCCCTTCTGCGAGACCGGCCCGGTGCCCTCGATGAGCGTCTTGACGACGAGCTCCTTGGGCGGGTCGTTCTTGGGGATGTCGAACGTCGGGGCGTCCGTCGCCTCCTTGCCGGGGTTGACCTTCGGCAGGGACTTGTCGTCCTGGGCGAGGTGCTCGCCGGTCACCTGGTACTGCTTGCTGACGACGTCGAGGATGAACACGACGTTGTCGTCCTTGGCGAGGTCGGTCTGCTCGGCGGTCTCGCCCAGCTCGCTGACGGGGATCGTCAGGAGGTAGCGGTCGCCGATCTTGGCGGACTTGATCGCGTCGTCGAGCCGCTTGAAGCCGCTGCCCTCGCCGCCGACGGGCAGCGTGGTGGGGCCGCCCTCGGCGTAGCTGCTGTTCTTCTCCTCGTGCTCCTTGGCCCCGGTCCACTGGTAGGTCTCGAAGTTGACGTAGGCGGTGTCGCCGTCCTTGAGCGCCTCGCCGTCGCCGGAGATCAGCTTCTCGGTGCGGCCCTTGGTGTAGGGCTCGACCTCGGGCCAGGAGACGTTCGGGTCCTTGTTGAAGGCGCCGGTGACGGTGAAGTTCTCCTCCGGCCGGGTGAGGGTCCAGGCGCCGCCCGCGACGCCGGCGATGACGGCCAGCACGAGGAGGCCGACGCCGGTCTGCCGGATCCGCTGCTTGCGCAGTTCCGCCTTGTTGGCCGGACGCTTCAACGACCCCTTGCCCCGGTTGATGCCGTGCGGGGTGAAGCTGGTCCGGCTGATGTCCCGGGCGTCCGGCAGCTTCACGCTGGGGGTCTTGTCACTGTCCGACATGGTCCTCAGATCTCCGGTCGACGTCAGGCGTGGGGGGCGGGGCCACACTCTTCCAGCTCCACCCTAAGGACGGAGTGAAATCACCTCAAAATACCGGCACCCCGGCCCTGCCCCCACCAATGCGAGCCCACCTTCCCACGCTCCGGCGCTTTCCGTCTCTCCCGGCAGCCCCTGGGCCGCCGCACGTGTCCCGGATCTCCCACGGGTCCCGGCAAGGCGCCGGATTTCCTTGGGATCTCCCGGGTTGGGTGGGGGCGGGAGGCGTTTCTTGGGGGTCTTGTTGGCCATCTTGGCCATGCGGGGTGTCTCCGTCTGATAACGAGGTTGACGGCCCGCTCTACACTCAGGGATGATCGGTCGCCATCGGCTGACCTGCGGATCCTTTGCTGTCCCGCCCGTGGGCGGGGGCACGGATTCGGAGGGTCGGCGGGAAGTTGCAGGTAGACGACTTGATCTTGCGCCCATAGCTCAGCTGGATAGAGCAACGGACTTCTAATCCGTCGGCCGGGGGTTCGAATCCCTCTGGGCGCGCAGTTCTCGGGGCACCACCACCACAGATCCGGAACCGGTGGATCTTCACTGGCTGGCGTCATGTCCGAAAACCGCCAGTCAACGCGTCCGGCATCGCGCAGACTGAAGGGGTGACGCAGACAGAGGAGGCCCGCTACCAGGCGGTGCGCGGCCGTGACGCGAGGTTCGACGGCGAGTTCTTCTTCGCCGTGCGGACGACCGGCGTCTACTGCCGCCCGTCCTGTCCGTCGCGGCCTCCCCGGCGGGAGAACGTCGTCTTCTATCCGAGCGCGGCAGCCGCGCAGGCGGGCGGCTTCAGGGCGTGCCGCCGGTGCCGTCCGGACGCGGTGCCGGGCTCGGCGGCCTGGCAGGCGCGGGCCGACGCGTCGGCGCGGGCGATGCGGCTGATCGGCGACGGCGCGGTGGACAGGGACGGCGTCGCGGGGCTCGCGGCCCGCCTGGGGTACAGCCCGCGCCAGCTCCAGCGGCTGCTCGTGGCCGAGGTAGGGGCGGGCCCGCTCGCCCTGGCCAGGGCGCAGCGCGCGCACAGCGCCAGGATCCTGCTCCAGACGACGACGCTGCCCGTGACGGACGTCGCGTTCGCGGCCGGGTTCGCCAGCGTGCGCCAGTTCAACGACACGGTCCGCGCGGTGTACGCGGCGACGCCCACCGAACTCCGTGCCTCGGGACGGAACCCTGTACGGGCGTCCTCCTCGGGCATCCCTCTGCGGCTCGCCTATCGCG
Source organism: Actinocorallia sp. API 0066 (assembly GCF_020991275.1). Taxonomy (GTDB): domain Bacteria; phylum Actinomycetota; class Actinomycetes; order Streptosporangiales; family Streptosporangiaceae; genus Actinocorallia. The sequence goes on from NZ_JAJLQY010000012.1 coordinate 69,611, forward strand.
GGCCCTACGCGGCCCGCCCTGTGTTCGACTTCCTGGCCGCCCGTGCCATCCCCGGCGTGGAGGAGATGGAGGGCGAGCCCGGGGCACGCCGCTACCGCAGGACGCTCGCGCTACCGGGCGGTCCTGGGCTCGTCGCCGTCAGGGAGCCGTCGGGGGAGCGCGGGTGGCTGGAGTGCACGGTGACGCTCGCTGATCTGCGTGACCTGGCGGCGGCCACCCAGCGCGTTCGGAGGCTGTTCGACCTGGACGCCGATCCCTACGCCGTCGCCGAGACGCTGTCGGGTGATCCCGTCCTGGGGCCGTTGGTGGAGGCCGTCCCAGGGGTGCGGGCCCCGGGCGCCGCCGATCCCGAGGAGTTGGCGTTCCGCGCGGTGCTCGGCCAGCAGGTCACCGTGGCGGCGGCGCGCACGCTCGGCGGAAGGGTCGTCAGCGCCTTGGGGACACCGCTCCCCGAGCCTTCCGGCACGCTCACCCACCTGTTCCCGGAGGCTGCCGCGCTCGCCGAGTCTCCTTTGACGGGCTTGGGTATGCCCGCCTCCCGGCACGCCGCCCTGCACGCGTTGGCTACGGCGCTTTCCAGTGGCGAGATCCCTCTGGATCCGGGAGCCGACCGTGACGAGGCGGAGAAGGCGCTCCTGTCCGTCCGCGGCATCGGCGCCTGGACCGCCGCCTACATCCGCATGCGCGCGCTCGGCGACCCCGACGTGCTGCCGCCCGGCGACGTCGTGCTGCGCCGCGCGCTGGCCGCCGCGGGCGCGCCCGACCCCGTGGCCTGGGCGCCCTGGCGCAGCTACGCCACCCAGCTGCTGTGGCGCGCGCCCGCGCCCTCCCGAGAAAGGAACGGATCATGAGGATCCACACGATCGTGCCGAGCCCGCTGGGCGACCTCGTCCTCGTCGGCGCCGAGACGGGCGACGGCCTCGCCCTGGCGTCGCTGTCGCTGCCGGACCAGCCGAACGCGCCGGTCCCGGACGCGCGCGGCGACCGCCGTCCCGAACCCTTCGCCGCGCTCGTCGAACAGTTGGCCGCCTACTTCGCCGGAGACCTCAAGGAGTTCTCTTACGAGGCTGCCGTCTCCGGCACCCCCTTCCAACGCCAGGTGTGGACGGCCCTGGACGCCCTGCCCTACGGCGCCACTACGAGTTACGGGGAGCTGAACGCCGTCCTGGGCGGCTCGCCCGCGCGCGTGCGGGCGGTCGGTTCGGCGATCGGCAGGAACCCGTTGCTGATCCTGCGGCCCTGCCACCGGGTCGTCGGCTCCACCGGCGCGCTTACGGGCTACGCGGGCGGCCTCCCCGCCAAGCAGGCGCTCCTCACCCTGGAGGGCGCCCTGCCCTAGACCCGGCGAGGTGGGTAGGACCCCCTGAGGCGGCACAGGGAGAGGGGGACTGCCATGCGCGTGCTCGTCGCGGGGGCGACAGGGGTGATCGGGAGGCGGCTGGTGCCGCTGCTCGCGGGGACGGGCCACGAGGTGTTCGCGCTCGCGCGCACCCCGGACCCGGCGCCGCCCCCGGTGCGGCCGCTGGCCGTGGACGCGCTGGAGGCGGCCGACCTGCGCGCCGCCGTCCTGGAGGCCAAGCCGGACGCCGTGGTCAACCTGCTCACCGCGATCCCGCCGGTCATCGACCCGCGCCGGATGGAGCGGGCGTTCGCCCAGACGAACCGGCTGCGCACGGAGGCCACGGTGACGCTCCTGGAGGCGGCCCGCGACGCCGGGGCCTCCCGGATCGTCTGCGAGGGCCTGGCGTACGCCTACGACCCAGCGGGCGAGGGCCCGGCCGACGAGGACGCCCCGTTCTGGCACGACCCGCCCAAGCAGTTCGCCACCACACAGCGGGCCCTGGTCGAGCTGGAGGCGCTCACCCACGCCGCCGACGGCCTCGTCCTGCGCCTCGGCCATCTCTACGGGCCGGGCACTGCTTACAGCCCTCTGGGCCCGGATGAGCAGAGCCCTGACGGGTGGATCACCGGGCAGATCCGGGAGCGGAGGGTGCCGGTGGTGGGGGAGGGCACCGCGGTGTTCTCGTTCCTGCACGCCGACGACGCGGCGGCGGCCGTGGCGGCGGCGCTCACGACGGGCGTGACGGGCTCGCTGAACGTCGTCGACGACACGCCGACCCCGGTCGCCGAGTGGCTGCCCGCGCTGGCGGAGCTGCTCGGGGCCGAGCCGCCGCACCGGGTGCCGACGCCGCTGGCCAGGCTCGTCACGGGCGCGTGGGGCGTCGCGTTCTTCACCCGGCTCAGGGGCGCCGACAACACGCGCGCGAAAGCCGAACTGTCGTGGCGGCCGAAGTACGCGTCATGGAAGGAGGGCTTCGCGGCGGACCTCCAGGCGGCCGTCCGGCCTTAGCGCTCGGGCCGCCACTCCTCGGCGAGCATCGCGTACATGTAGGAGTCCATCAGTTCGCCGGACGTGTGCAGGGCGTCCTTCAGCGAGTGCTGTTCGCGGCGCATGCCGAGCCGCTCCATGAGCCGCCAGGACGGCGTGTTGCCGGTGAAGCAGACAGCGGTGACCCGGTGCAGGCGTGGGTCGGCGAACGCGATACGGAGCAGCTCCCGGGCGCTCTCGGAAGCGAACCCGTTGCCCTGCGCGGACGGCGCCAGCGCCCAGCCGATCTCGGCCTGCCGGGGCACCCCGCCGGGCGGCGCGGGCGGCTGCGTCCAGAGGTCGTCCACCCGCAGCATGAGGTCCCCGATGATCGTCCCCTCGTGTTCGACGATGAGGGTGGCGGCGAGCCTCGCCGGGTCGGAGTACTTGGCCAGGTACGAGGTGAAGTCGGCGTCGCCGCCCGACAGCCACCAGCGGATCTCGGGCAGCCGCCGGTACCGCCGCCAGGTCGGTTCGGCGTCCGCCGGGACGGCGGGGCGCAGGACGAGGCGGTCGGTCCTCCTGGGCCAGGGCAGGTCGGCGAGAATCGGGGCCATCAGCCCATGATTCCGCATTGTGGACGGGCCAACGCCGCCCGGATCAGCCGGGGAACAGCACACCGGGGTTGAGGACGCCCGTGGGGTCCAGCGCGGCCTTGACGGCGCGCAGGGCGGCCCGGGAGGCGGCGTCGCGGGTGAGCGGCAGGTAGGCGGCCTTGGCGCGCCCCACGCCGTGCTCGGCGCTGATCGTGCCGCCCAGCTCCGCCACCCGCCCCAGCACGGCGGCCGTCGGATCGTCGGCGCCGCCCAGCAGGTTGACGTGCACGTTGGCCTCGGCCAGATGCCCGAACAGGTAGGGGGTGGCGTCTCCGGCCAGGGCTGGCAGCTCGGCCAGGAAGGCGGGCAGCACCGCCAGCGGCACCCCGACGTCCAGCTTGCGCGCCGCGCCCCCGACCCGCGTGGACTCGGCGCGGATGGCCTCCGCGTGCGCCTCCCGGTAGGTGAACAGCCGGTGCCGGTCGGCGGAGTCGCCCGCAAGGACGGCCTCAGGAGCGTCCACGTCCGCCAACGCCTCATGCAGGTCAGCCGAGGGGTCGTGTGTCGCGGCGCACTCCACCAGGACGTAGAAGGCGTGCCCGTCCCGCGTGGGCGCAGGCAGCCCCGTGTGACGCCGCACGAGGGCGAGCCCCGCAGGGAGGAAGAACTCGGCCGACTCCAGGGACGCCACCTCCCGCAGCCGGGCGAGGGCGGCCAGGGCGGCGTCCGCGCTAGGCAGCCCCAGCAGGGCCGTCGCCCGGTAGGGCAGCAGAGGCACCAGCTTCAGGCGGGCCGCCGTGATGACGCCCAAGGTGCCCTCGCTGGCGGCGAAGGGAAGGTCGAACCCCGTGTTGTCCTTGGGCAGGCCGTCGAGGCGGGACACCACGGACCCGTCGGCGAGCACCGCCTCCACCCCGACGACGTTGGCCTTGGTCGTCCCGTACCTGAGCACCTTCTCGCCGCCCGCGTTGGTGGCGATCATGCCGCCGACCGTCGCGGAGTCGCGGGCCGCGAGATCGACGCCGAAGTCCAGCCCGGCCGCCCGCGCGTGCCTCTGCAGCGCGGCGAGGGTGACCCCGGCCCCGGCCGTCACCTGCTGGGCCGCCCGGTCGACGGGCCCGAGCGCGGCGAGCCGCCGCAGCGAGAGCACGACGCCGCCGTCCACCGGCACGCCCCCGCCGACGAGCCCTGTGTTGCCGCCCTGGGGCACGACGGGAACGCCCTCGTCCGCGCAGATCCGCAGCACCTCGGCCACCTCGGCCGTCGATCCGGGCCGCGCGACGAGCAGGGCGCGCCCGCGCCAGGCCCCCGTGAAGTCCACCTCGTACCCCGCCGTGACGGAGGGGTCGGTCACCACCTGGGTCGCCTGGGAGAGCCGGTCCGCGAGCATGGCTCCGATTGTCGTGCATTACCGTCATGGCTTGTGGTGAGCACGGGTGTGACGGCGCGGGCGGCGGGACTGCTGCTCGGCGCGGGCCTCGACGCGCTCCTCGGCGACCCCCGGCGCGGCCATCCCGTCGCGGGCTTCGGCAGGGCGGCGGCGGGCCTGGAGCGGGCGGTCTACGCCGACGACAGGGCGCGCGGCGTCCTGTTCACGGGAGCTTGTGTTGGCGGGGCGCTGGCGTTGGGCGCGCTCGCGGAGCGGGCGGGCCGGGGCCGTCCCGTGGTCCGCTGCCTGACGACGGCGGCGGCGACCTGGACGGTCCTGGGCGGCGCCTCCCTGGCCCGCGAGGGCGAGATCATGGCACGGCACCTGGAATCGGGCCAGGTGGGCGCGGCAAGGGTGCGGCTGTCCCATCTGTGCGCGCGCGACCCCTCGACCCTGGACGACAAGGGCCTGGCCCGCGCCACGGTCGAGTCCCTTGCGGAGAACACCGGTGATGCCGTGGTGTCCCCCCTGTTCTGGGGCGCCGTGGCGGGCGTCCCCGGGCTGCTCGCCTACCGTGCCGTGAACACGCTCGACGCGATGGTCGGCTACCGCAGCCCCAGGTACGTGAACTTCGGGTGGGCCTCGGCCCGCCTGGACGACGCCGCCAACTGGATCCCGGCACGGCTCACCGGCGCGCTGACCGTGCTCGCCGCGCCCGTCACCGGCCGGGCCGGGGCCGTCGCGGACGCCTGGCGGGTCCTGCGCCGCGACGGGGCCCACCACCCCAGCCCGAACGCCGGACGCTGCGAGGCGGCCGCTGCGGGCGCGCTGGGCGTCTCCCTGGGCGGCGCCAACACCTACGGCGACACGGTCGAGGCGCGGCCCGTGCTCGGCGACGGCCCCGTGCCCGACATCCCGGACATCAGGCGCGCGGTCCGGCTGACCCGCGCGGTGTCCGGCGCCGCCGTCGCCGCCGGGGTGCTGCTCGCGCTCGGCCTCGGCGCGGCCCGGAAGGGCCCTAGGTGAGGGGCGGGCTGCTCGTCGCCGGGACCACGTCGGACGCGGGCAAGAGCGTCGTCGTCGCGGGGATCTGCCGCTGGCTGCGCCGACGCGGCGTGCGGGTCGCGCCGTTCAAGGCGCAGAACATGTCGCTGAACTCGATGGTCACCGCCGACGGCGCGGAGATCGGCCGCGCCCAGGTGATGCAGGCGCAGGCCGCCGGGATCGAGCCGACCGCGCACCTGAACCCGATCCTCCTGAAGCCCGGAAGCGACCGCCGCAGCCAGGTCGTCCTGCGCGGCCGTCCTATCGGCGACGTGGACGCGCTGGAGTACTACGCGTTCAAGGACCGGCTCAGGGACGCCGCACTGGAGAGCTACGAAGAGCTGCGCGCCGCCTACGACGTCGTGATCTGTGAGGGCGCGGGCAGCCCCACCGAGATCAACCTCCGCAAGGGCGACATCGCGAACATGGGTCTGGCCCGCGCCGCGAACCTGCCGGTGCTCGTCGTCGGGGACATCGACCGGGGCGGGGTGTTCGCGTCCCTGTACGGGACCGTCGCGCTGCTGGAACCGGCCGACCAGGCGCTGATCTCCGGGTTCGTCATCAACAAGTTCAGGGGCGCGCCCGAGCTGCTGGCCCCCGGCGTCGACCAGATCACCGCGCTCACCGGGCGCCCCACTCTGGGCGTCCTGCCCTGGCTGGACGGCCTATGGATCGACGTGGAGGACTCCCTGGGCCTCGACGCCGCCAGACCCGCCACGGGCGCCCCGTACGGCGCGGAGTCCCTACGCGTCGCCGTCCTGCGCTTCCCGCGCGTCTCCAACTTCACCGACCTGGACGCGCTCGCCCTGGAGCCCGGCGTCTCGGTCAGGTTCGTCACCGGCCCCGGCGAGCTCGCCGACGCCGACCTGATCGTGCTGCCCGGAAGCCGCGCGACGGTCTCCGACCTCGCCTGGCTGCGCGCGCGCGGCTTCGCCGAAGCCCTGGCGACGGCCAAGGCGCCGATCCTGGGTGTCTGCGGCGGCTACCAGATGCTCGCCGAGACGATCGACGACCCCGTGGAGTCGAAGCAGGGCACCGTCCACGGGCTCGGCCTCCTGCCCACGTCCGTCCGGTTCGAGAAGGACAAGGTGCTCGCCCGTCCCAAAGGCGAGCACTACGGCTGCCGTGTGCGCGCTTACGAGATCCACCACGGCCGCGTCACCGTGCACGGAGGCGAACCCTTCCTGGACGGATGCAGGCAAGGACGTGTCTTCGGCACCACGTGGCACGGCGCCCTGGAGAACGACGCCTTCCGCCGCGCCTTCCTCGCCGACGTGGCGGCGCTCTCCGGCCGGAGGTTCGCGCCCGCCCCCGGCACGTCCTTCGCGGCGCTGCGCGAGGCCCAGTTGGACGCGCTCGGCGACCTCGTCGCCGACCACCTCGACGGGCCCGCGTTCGACGCCCTCGTCGCCTCCGGCGCCCCCGCCGGGCTGCCCGTGCTTCCGCCGGGCGGCGCCTCCCACCAGCCGCTATCGTGAGCGCGCGAACCCTGTTGCGAAGGACAGCCGATGACCGATCCCTATGACCTGATCGTCCCGATACCGGGGGCACGGGTTCCGGTGGACGTCCGGCTGGACTACCCGCCGCTGCCCGAGGACACCCCCGTCCGGGAGCCCTTCGCGGCCGGGCTGTACCTCTCGTACGGCATCGACCTCCCGCCCGGCGACGACGGCAGGCCCCGCTTCGACCCGCTCACCCCGCGCCGGATCGCCGACCTCGGGCTGCGCCCGGAGGCGCTGCGCGAGCGCGCCGCGGGCAACCTGCGCGCCCGCCGCCCCGACCTCGCGCTCAACTGGTTCCCCGACGTGCGCGCCGTGACGGTCACCGTAGGCGGCGACCTGGAGGCCGGGCTCCTCCTTGACGAGGCGTTCCTGGACAAGCTCGCGGGCGACGTGGACGGCGACCTCGTCGTCGGGGTGCCCGCCCGCGACGTGTTCACCGCCACCGGCTCCCGCGACGCCCAGGGCCTCGCCAAGCTCCGCTGGGTCGCCGACCGGGTGTGGGCCCGCGGCGACCACCTGCTGTCGCGCGGGCTGCTGCTCAGGGGCCGGGACGGCTGGACGGCGCTTCGGGCGTGAGCGCCAGCGCGCGCAGGCCGTCGTGGAACAGCCGGGTGTCCACCTCGCCGAACAGGGTCCGCTGCACCATGAACACGTGGATGAGGGCCACCAGCAGCCGCACGACGGAGGGCGCGTCCACCTCGCGGGTGATCATCCCGCCCCGCTGGTACAGCTCGACGTACCACAGCAGGGCCCGGGTGAACATCGTGTACGCGGCGTCCACCCGCTCGTCCAGGACCGACGCGCGCAGCGTCGCGCTCCACACCCGCAGCGCCAGCAGCGCGAAGCCGTCCTCGACGTGCGGGAACACCGCGACCGGCCGGGGCAGCGGGCCGAACGCCGCGGCGAACACCGCCGCGACCTCGCCCGCCGCGTCCTGCGCGAACGCCTCGACGAGCTCGTCCATGCCGGTGAAGTGCGCGGCGACCGCCGGGAACGGCACGTCCGCCTCGGAGGTGACGTCGCGCAGCGAGGTGGCGTGGCAGCCGTCGCGCAGGAAGCAGCGCCGCGCCGCCTCCAGGATCGCCCTACGCGCTTCCAAAGCGGGCTCCGCCGGGGGCGAGGAGGGCGGACGCGTGGTGTCGTGGGGGCTGTGGCGGACCATGCAGGTAGGTTTCCATACCGGTAGGTAGGCGGCACTAAAGTGCAGGTCGACAACACGTAGACTGCGGGAAAAGCGGGGCGGAGGTGACCCGGTGCCGTGCGGGCTGTGCGGGGACATCATCCCGCTGGAGGTGGTCAGGTGCCCGGCCTGCGGCGCGTGGTCGCGCCGCCGCGACTTCCGGGCGCTCGGCATCGGCCTGTTCATGCTGCTCGGCTTCAACGCCTTCCTCGCGATGGGCTCCTCGGTGAGCCTGCTGCGGCTGTCGTCCGAACTCGCCAGGACGACGGCGCTGTCCTACGACCCGGAGTCCGCCTCCGTCACGCTCCAGGGCTACCGTGACGTCTTCGTCGTCTCGCTGTGCCTCGCGGTGGTGACGAGCGTGCTGTTCCTCGCCTGGCTGTGGCAGGCGCACGGGCAGACGCTGCGCCCCGTCCGGCAGCGCCGCTGGTGGACGGTCGGCGCGTGGCTCGTGCCGGTCGGGAACCTGTGGCTGCCGCCCCGGCTCGTCCTGGACGTCTGGGTGGCCAGCGCCCGGTACACGCTGCCGCAGCGGCACGCCGTCACGCTCGTGGTGACGGCCTGGTGGTCGAACCTGCTCGCGGCGGTCGGCCTGGCCCAGCTGTTCCCCTCGATGCGCACCGGCTCGCTCGGCGACGCCGTGTTCGCCGTGCAGATCGGCACCGCCGCCGCCGCGACGATCGGCCTGGCGGCGACGCTCGCGATGGCCGTCGTCTTCCACGTGACGCTGCTCCAACTGCGGGTGCCGCCCGCCTGACGCCGCCCGCTCACCGCCAGACGCGCGACAGCGTCCAGGTGTCGGTGCCGGGCTCGCGGTGCAGGTCGTACACCCCGGCGTCGCGCCCCGGCGACGCCTCGACCCGCCAGAACTCGCGCACCGGGCCCTGCCCGGGGCCCGGCTCCCGCCACAGCTCGCGGCTGCCGATCCAGTGCCGCAGCACCCGCTGGACGACGAAGAGCCTGTCCCGCCAGACGAAGCGGCGGGGCAGGCCGTCCTGCCCGGTCCAGACGGTGACCGGCTCGACCTCGCTCATCGTTCGAAAACACTATCGAATACGGCCGGGTCGCGCCACACACCGCGCGGTAGGGGGCACGAGGGGTCCCGGGGTGCCGCCGCAGCACCGCCGCCCCCTTACCATGACGGCGGCTGACACTTCGCGCGGACGCCCACCGGGGCGGCGGGGAACGGGCGGAGAAGCGGGAGAGGGAGGGAAAAGGGTGGTGGCCGGTATGACGGCCGGGCTGCGCGAGCTGAAGAAGCGGCGGACGCGGCTCGCCCTGGTGGACGCGGCGCTCGAGCTGTTCCTCAGCAGGGGTTACGAGAAGACGACGATCGACGAGATCGTGGCGGCGGTCCCGGTGTCCCAGCGGACGTTCTTCCGGTACTTCGCCACCAAGGAGGACGTGATCCTCGGGTTCGTCGCCGACTTCGACGACCGCACCGTGGCCGCCGTCCGGGCGCGCCCCCGCGCGGAGGACCCCGCCCGCGCCCTGCTCGGCGCGTTCCGCCAGGTGTTGCGCGAGGCGGAGCTGGGCGACGCCGTCGAGGTGGAGCGGATGCGGCGGCTGCGCCAGGTGCTGGAGACCAACCCGGCGCTGGTCGCCGCGCAGATGGCCCGCCACCAGCTCAGCGCGCGGGCGCTGGCCGAGGAGCTCGCGGCCCGGCTGGGCGAGCCGCCGGGCGGCCCGTGCGCGCCGCTCGCGCTGCGGCCCCGGCTGCTCGCGTCGATGTTCTACGCGGCGGTCAGGGTCGGGTTCGAGGAGTGCGCGTGCCGCGAGGTGTTCGACCCGCCCGCGGTCATCGCGCGCGTCGAGGCGTCGGTCGCGGAGGCGCTGGGCGCGCTCAGGGAAGATTGGGTCCGCGGTTCCGGTTCTCCCGGAGGCGTCCGCACCTGAACCCCACGTCCCTGGAGGAACCCGCATGCGCGCGATCGTCGTCACCGAACACGGCGGCCCCGAGGCCCTGACCGTCACCGAGGCGCCCGTGCCGTCGCCCGGCCCCGGCCGGCTCCTGGTCAAGGTGGTGGCGGCGGGGGTGAACTACATCGACACCTACTACCGGGCCGGCCACTACCACCGGAACCTTCCGTTCGTCCCGGGTGAGGAGGCCGCGGGGACGGTCGAGGCGGTCGGCCCGGACGTCACCGGGTTCGCCGTGGGCGACCTCGTCGTCAGCTCCTCCACGACCGGCGGGTACGCCGAGTACGCCCTGGTGGACGCGGCGCGCGCGGTGCCCGTCCCGGACGGGGTGAGCGCCGAGCAGGCCGCCGCCGTGCTGCTCCAGGGCCTCACCGCGCACTACCTGACCTACGACACGCATCCCGTGCGGGAGGGCGACGACGTCCTGTTGCACGCGGCGTCCGGCGGGGTGGGGCTGCTCGTCACCCAGCTCGTCAAGCTGCGCGGCGGACGGCTCATCGGCACCGTGTCCACCGCCGCGAAAGAGAAGCTCGCGCGTGACGCGGGCGCCGACGAGGTCATCGGCTACGAGGACTTCGCTGCGCGCGTCCGGGAGCTCACCGGGGGTCGCGGCGTGGACGTCGTCTACGACGGTGTGGGCAAGGCCACGTTCGACGGCAGCCTCGCCTCGCTGCGCCCGCGCGGCCTGCTCGCGCTGTTCGGCGCGGCCAGCGGCGCCGTCACCGGATTCGACACCGGACGCCTCGCCTCCGCCGGTTCGGTGTACCTCACCCGGCCCACACTGGTGCACTACACGCTGACGACGCAGGAGTTGCGCGACAGGGCCGCCGCCGTCTTCGACCTCGTCTCCTCGGGCGCCCTGACGGTCCATGTCGGGGCGACGTATCCGCTCACCGAGGCGAGGAAGGCGCACGAAGATCTGGAAGGACGCCGGACAACCGGTAAGTTGCTCCTCGTCCCCTGAGCCGTCCTTCAGGCCCGCTCGCCCCCCGAGGAGCGTCCATGACAGCACCGCAGCACATCGGCCCCTACCGGCTGCTCGACCGCATCGGCCGCGGCGGCATGGGGACCGTGTACCTCGCCGAGGACGCCGAGGGCGTGCGCGTCGCCGTCAAGGTGATCAACGACGAGCTCGCCGACGAGTCCTCGTTCCGCGACAGGTTCCGCCGCGAGGTGACGGCGGCGCGCAGCGTGCGGCGGTTCTGCACCGCGAGCGTGCTCGACGCCAACCTCGAGGCCGACCCGCTGTACGTCGTCACCGAGTACGTCGACGGGCCGAACCTCGACGAGCACATCCGGCGGGCGGGCCCGATGCGCGGCTCCGGCCTGGAGCACCTCGCGGTCGGGATCGCGACGGCGCTGACGGCGATCCACGGGGCGGGCATCGTGCACCGCGACCTGAAGCCGGGCAACGTGCTCCTGTCGCAGTTCGGGCCGCGCGTCATCGACTTCGGGATAGCGCGCGCGCTGGACACGATGGTGGCCGCGACCCGTACTGGAACGTTCGTCGGGACGCCCGCTTACATGGCGCCCGAGGTGATCCGAGGCGAGGAGGCCACTCCCGCCGCCGACATCTGGGCGTGGGGCTGTGTCGTCGCGTTCGCCGGGACGGGCGTCACGCCGTTCGCGGCGGCGAACGTCCCGGCGATCCTCTACCAGGTGACGCAGGGCGAGCCGAACCTTGAGGGGCTCGACGCGTCGGTGCGCGAGCTGGTCGAGCGGGCGCTGTCCCACGACGTGGCGCGGCGGCCGAGCGCGCAACGGCTGCTCGAACTGCTCACCGGGCAGACCAGCGCGGACCCGGCACGGATCGCGCCGACCATCGAGGCCGCCTCCTGGCCGTCGGGCCCGACCGTCCAGGACACCCCGCCGCCGTTCGCGCCGCCCGTCCAGCGGGCACCCGTCCCGCAGGCGCCCGTGGGCGCGCTGGCCGCCGCCCCGCCGTTCGGCCCCGGCACCCCGCCGCCGGGCCCCGGCACGCCGCCGCAGGCGTGGGCGTCGCCGATGCCGCCGCCCACGCCCAGCCCGACCGGGACGGGCGGCACCGCCGTCAGGCGGCCGAGCCGCAGCCAGCGCAGGTACCTGCTCGTCGGTGCCGCCGCCGCCGTCGCGGCGGTGGTCGTGGGCGCGTTCCTGGTCGCGCGCGGCGGCGGCGTCCCGGACGCGCTCAGCAGGTTCGACGACGCGTTCAGCAACAAGTCCACCGGCTGGAACAGCGACATCCTGGGCTACCCGCGTGCTTACGTCCAGGTCGGCGACGAGTGGGTGTACCAGATGAAGAGCGCCGAGCGCGACCTCACGGTGCAGGCCAAGTCGCCGGTCGAGGGGCTGCCGGACCGTGCCCTGCTGTCGGTCGACCTGAAGATGGCGGGCTCGGCGAGCGCCACGGCGGGCCTGTTCTGCTTCGGCCAGGACCCCAACCAGGTGGACGGCTACCAGTTCCTCGTCCGCGCCGACGGGGAGGGCGCCGTCGTCCAGCGGGTGCACGTGACCCAGGGGATCCGCGAGATCGCGGTGCGCAAGGACGGCGTCCCGGGGTTCGCGGCGAAGCGGGCCAACCGGGTGCAGATCGCGTGCGAGAAGCGCGACGCGAAGAGCGTGCGGCTGCGCCTGTGGGTGAACGGCGACCTGGTGCTGGACGAGGTGGACGCCAACGGCGCGATGGTCGGCGGCGACGGCGGCCTCATCCTGCAGCAGGGGAACTGGGACGCCGTGGGCCTCACCGCGCAGTACGACAACTTCCAGATCGCCGAGATCCGCGACTGAGGCCCCTCCGGCGCGCCCCCCGCTCAGGCGGGCGCGTCGGCCTCGGCGGGCACGTAGGCGTCGATCCAGCGGCCCAGCTCGGTGAACACCTGGTCGCGCGCGGGCTTGGCGGACAGGACAAGGTCGTGCAGACCGTTCTCGATCCGCACGATCGTCACGTGCGCCCCCAGACCGGGCGACCACTTCGCGATGTGCTCGACGTCCAGGACGATGTCGGAGCCCGTGATGCCCTCGCCTCCGGCGCGCGCCGGGACGGTCCTGGTCGAGGCCATCACCAGGACGGGCACGTCGATGGCGAGGCCCGCGTGCACCCGCTTCTGGCCGCGCCGGATCGCGGCGAGCCAGCCCGCCCGCACCGGGAAGCCCTCAAACGGCTTCAGCTTCAGGTCGAAGTCCCACTCGCCGTCGAAGTCGCGGTGGATGGTCGTCACGTAGACCGACGAGAGCGGGGCGGGCAGCTTGGCCAGCGGCCGGACCCCGCGCAGCGACCTGGCGACGCCGACGCCCGCGGCCCGCATGACGGCCGTCTCGTTGAGGTCGAAGAACGGGCTGTTCAGGAAGAGCCCCTGCACCAGGCCCCTGCCCTGCACCCGGTCGGCCCACAGCGCCGTGATGAGGCCGCCCGTGGAGTGCCCGTTGACCAGGAGCACGTCGTGGTCCTCGCGGATGATCCGGACCGCCTCGTCCAGCTCGGCGAAGTACTCGCTGAGGCTCTCGACCATGTTGGCCGTCTGGTGCGGGCGCAGCGACCTGCCGTACTTGCGCAGGTCGAGCGCGTAGAAGTCGAAGCCCCGCGCCGCGTAGAAGTCGGCCAGGTGCGTCTGGAAGAAGTAGTCGACGAACCCGTGCACGTACAGCACGGCCCGGCGGGTGGGCGCGCCGCCCGTCCGCCGGACCAGCGTCGCGACCACCTCGCCTTCGGCGTCGGAGGGGAGGGGGATTTCCCGCGCCTCGTAACCGGGCCCGAGGATGTCTTCGATCGCCGCGTCTGCCATGGGGCCATTCCACCACGGCGGGTCAGGAGTCCACGAGCCCCCGGATCGCTTTGAGGGTGGGCTCGTCCTTGACCCCGGCGAGCAGCAGCGTCGTCACCGGGCTGTTCTTCCACAGCTCCAGGCGCTCGGCGACGCGCTCCAGGGGGCCGAGGAGGGAGATGCCGTCGGCGAGCCCGTCGGGGACCGCCTTGATGGCCTCGTCGCGGCGGCCCTCAAGGAACAGCCGCTGGACGTGGGCGGCCTCCTCGGCGTAGCCGAGCCGTCCGATGAGGTCCAGGTGGAAGTTCTTGTCCTTGGCGCCCATGCCGCCGATGTAGAACGCCAGGGGCACCTTCGCCCAGGCGAGCGCCTCGTTGAGCGGCGCGACGACGGTCGTCACCGTCGCGGTGATCTCGAAGCCCGGCCCGCGGCCCGCGAGGGAGCCGCCGAAGACGTCCTCGATCTTCTCCGGGTCGCAGAACAGCGGCAGCCACCCGTCGGCGATCTCGGCGGCGAGCGCGACGTTCTTCGGCCCCTCCGCCCCCAGGTAGACCGGGATGTCGGGGCGGAACGGCCGGGTGATGGACTTCAGCGGCTTGCCGAGGCCCGCACCACCCGGATAGGGGAGCGGGTAGTGCGGGCCGTCGTTCGTGACGGGGGCCTCGCGCGCCCAGACGGCGCGCAGGACGCGCAGGTACTCGCGGGTCCTGGCGAGCGGCCGGGGGAACGGCACGCCGTACCAGCCCTCGACGACCTGCGGCCCCGAGGCGCCCAGGCCCAGGATCAGCCGTCCGCCGGACAGCGCGTCCAGAGTGAGCGCGTGCATCGCCGTGGCGGCCGGGGTGCGGGCGGACAGCTGCGCCACCGCGGTGCCCAGCTTGATGCGCGACGTGCGCGCGCCGTACCAGGCGAGCGTGGTGAACGCGTCCGAACCGTACGCCTCGGCGGTGAACACCGAGTCGTAGCCCTGCCGCTCGGCGGCGAGGACCGTCTCGGTGGCGTCCTCCGGGTCGCGCTGCCAGTAGCCGACGTTGATTCCGAGCTTCACGTGTCCTGCACCTCCAGATGTGCGTGCCTGGAGACTAGAACACGTTTCAGTTATTCGGAAAGCCCCCGCATCAGGTCGGTCAGGCGGGCCGGGGAGACGGACAGGGACGACAGGCCGGGGTTCTTGGAGTCGCGGATCGCGCACCCGCCCTCGGGGAGCGCGGCGATCTCGACACACTGGTCTCCGGAGCCGCTGTGGGAGGACTTGCGCCAGATGAGCTGAGCCACGGATTTACTCCTTCGCCGCCTCGGCAAGCAGCCGGACGGATTCTGCGGGGGACAGCGCCTCGTCTTCGATGCGCTCGAACCGGGTTCTGTGTTGTGTTATTGCCTCAGCGCTCTCCACATACACGTCACCCATGGTGCCTTCTACGTAGGCGATATCGGGGTCGGCCGGGTCCTGGAACGACAGAATGGTGAACCTGCCGTCAAGCCCCGCGTGGGCGCCCGCGGTGTACGGCATCACCTGAATCGTCACGTTCGGGCGATCCGCCGCCGTCACCAGCGACAGCAGCTGCTCCCGCATCACCGGCTCGCCTCCGATCGGCCGCCGGATCGCCGCCTCGTCCAGCACGACGTGCAGATGCGGCGCGTCGTCCCGGTCCAACAGCGCCTGACGCTGCTTGCGGGCGTGGATCCTGCGGTCGATGTCGGCCTTGGACGGGAGGAAGCGGCCCGCGGTGATCACCGCGCGCGCGTAGTCCTCGGTCTGCAGCAACCCGTGGACGAGCTGGGAGTCCCAGTTGCGGATCTCCGAGGACTCGTCCTCCAGGCCGACATAGGACCCGCTGAAGACGTCCACGTAAGCCGTCCACCATCCCATCTGCCGCGCTTCACGCGACAGGGTGAGCAAGGCGTCACGGTCGGGGCTGGTGACCCCGTAGAGGTCGAGCAGTTCTGCGACGTCGCGCGGCCTGGTCTGGCCGGTCTCCAGACGTGACACGGTGGCGCGGGACCACCCGAGACGGTCGGCGACGTCCTGGAGCGTGAGCCCCTGGTTCTCGCGAAGGCGCCGGAGTTCCCGCGCCAGGCGGCGCCCTCTTACGGTGGGACGGTAAGTCATGGGATGAGTCTGCTGCCGTCTTGCGTTTACGTACATAAGAAACCAATAATCTTCGCGAAGTCTGTTGCAAGGGTGAGATTCCCACGTCAGCCTAACCATCGTGACTGTTCGGGAACGCCGCGTGTTCGGCGGTCCGTCGGCACTCCGGCGAAAGGGCGCTTGTGGAGCTCGCTAGAGACCTGGGACGCACCTGGGCGTGGTCGCTGCCCGCGGACGCCACGTGCGCCCGCACGGCCCGGCGGTTGGTCCGGGACACCCTCGCTGAGCTGGGGGTCCCCGAAGGCGCGGTGGACGACGCCGGGCTCATGGTGAGCGAGCTGGCGACGAACGCGCACCAGCACGCGGCGGGCCATCCGCCGCACGAGCTGTGGGTGTCGTGCCTCGACGCGTTCGAGTTCTCGTGCGCGATCTTCGACGCGCTGCCGACGCGGGATCTGCCGCTGGCGTTCGAGCGCGGGGATTTCGGTCGTGGCCTGAGCATCGTCGCGGAACTCAGCAAGGGCCGGTGGGGCACGGAGGTCGCGCGGGCGCGGCTGGACCCCCGGATCCGGGGCAAGGCGATCTGGTTCAGCTGCTCGCGCTAATGCGAACTTTCACCGGAAATCTACGATTAACGACTATTTCCTTCCTGCATGGTGGTGGCCGTCCTGTTCGGGGCGGTCTCGTCACTGGTCACCGGCTGTGGGATGCTCTTTGCGGCGTGTCCGCGGAGGAACCCGGTGGGAGTCCGGGGCTGTCCCGCAACTGTGACCGGCGAGACCGGAAGCCAGGAACTCCGGCCGCCGCGACAGTTCACCCCGACCGGGCGAGGAAACCCGTGGGAAGGACACCGTGACGCCCTATCCGTTCTCCGCCGTCGTCGGCATGGCCGACCTGAAACTCGCGCTCCTGCTCAACGCCGTCTCCCCCGCCGTCGGAGGGGTCCTCGTGCGAGGGGAGAAGGGCACAGCCAAGTCGACCGTCGTGCGCGCGCTGGCGGCGCTCCTGCCCGGCCTGGACGTGGCGCAGGGCTGCCGCTTCTCCTGCGACCCGGCGGCGCCCGACCCCGAGTGCCCCGACGGGCCGCACGCCCCCGGCTCCGTGGAGACGCGGGCGGCGCGCCTGGTCGAGCTGCCCGTGGGGGCCTCCGAGGACAGGCTGACCGGCTCGCTCGACCTGGAACGTGCCCTCACCGAAGGCGTGCGCGCTTACGAGCCCGGCCTATTGGCCGCCGCGCACCGGGGCGTCCTGTACGTGGACGAGGTCAACCTCCTGCACGACCACCTGGTGGACCTCCTCCTGGACGCCGCCGCCATGGGCAGGTCGTTCGTGGAGCGCGAAGGCGTCTCGGTCAGGCACGCGGCGCGGTTCCTGCTCGTCGGCACGATGAACCCCGAGGAGGGCGAGCTGCGGCCGCAGCTCCTCGACCGGTTCGGGCTGACGGTCGAGGTGGCCGCCACCCGGGACCCGGAAGAGCGGGCGGAGGTCGTCCGGCGGAGGCTGGCGTTCGAAGCCGACCCGTCGGGGTTCGCCGTCGCATACGCCGCCGAGGAGGCGGCATTGGGGGTACGGATCGCTGAAGCGCGCGCGCTCCTGCCGTCGGTGGTGCTCGGCGACGAGGCGCTCAAGGCGATCACCGCGATCTGCGCGGGCTTCGACGTGGACGGGCTGCGCGCCGACCTCGTCACCGCGCGGGCCGCGCTGGCGCTCGCCGCCTGGCACGGGCGCGGCGACGTCACCGAGGACGACGTGCGCCAGGCCGTCCGGCTCGCGCTGCCGCACCGGCGCCGCCGCGACCCGTTCGACGCGCCGGGCCTGGACGAGCAGCGCCTTGAGGAACTGCTGGAGGAGAACTCCTTCGAGCCGGAACCCGAGCCCGACCCCGACCCTTCGGGCGGCTCGGAGCCGCCCGCCCCGTCCGACGTGCCTCCGCAGGGCGAAGGCGGCGGCGAGGCTGGCGAAGGGGGCGGCCAGGGCCAGGGGGCGGCGCCGCAGCCGTCGCACGCGGGCCAGGCGTTCCGGCCGAGGCTGCTCACCGTGGACGGCGTGGGGGAGGGCGCGCCCGGACGCAGGTCCAAGGCGCGCGGCCGCGCGGGACGCGTCACGGGAGCCAGAACCGAAGGGCAGGGGCCGCTGCACCTGAGCGCCACCCTGCGCGCCGCCGCTCCGCACCAGCGTGAGCGCGGCCGTAGCGGGCCCGGCCTTGTGCTCACCGGAGCGGACGTGAGGCGGGCCGTCCGGGAGGGGCGTGAGGGCAACCTCGTGCTCTTCGTCGTTGACGCCAGCGGCTCCATGGCCGCGCGCAAGCGGATGGGCGCGGTGAAGACGGCCGTGCTGTCCCTGCTGCTGGACGCCTACCAGCGGCGCGACAAGGTCGGCCTCGTCACCTTCCGGGGGACGGGCGCGGACCTCGCGCTGCCCCCGACGTCGTCGGTGGAGGCCGGGGCGCGCAGGCTGGAGCGGCTGCCCGTCGGCGGCCGCACCCCGCTCGCGGCCGGGCTGCTGAAGGCCGCCGACGTGCTACGAGCCGAACGGCTGCGCGACCCCTCGCGGCGGCCCCTCCTCGTGCTCGTCACCGACGGCAGGGCGACGCACGGGCCCGACCCGAAGACCCTCGCGCCCGCCCTGGCCGGGGTGCCCGCCGTCGTCGTGGACTGCGAGACGGGCCCGGTGCGGCTCGGCCTCGCCGCCGATCTCGCGGTGTCTCTGCAAGCCGAACTCATCCCCCTGGACGGCTTGGGCTCGCTCGCCTCCGTCGTCAGGGACAGACGCGCCTCGCGAGGCGAGAGGAGGGCCTCCTGATGCCGCAGGGCAAACCGGAGAGCGTCCCGGACGACGGCCTGACCACCCGGCAGCGCCGCACCCAACCGCTGGTGATCGTGCACACCGGCCCCGGCAAGGGCAAGTCCACCGCCGCGTTCGGGCTCGCGCTGCGCGCCTGGAACCAGGGCTGGCCGGTCGGGGTGTTCCAGTTCGTCAAGTCGGCCAAGTGGCGGATCGGCGAGGAACGGGCGCTGCTCGCGCTCGGCGCCTCCGGCGAGGGCGCGCCGGTGGACTGGCACAAGATGGGCGAGGGCTGGTCCTGGATCCGCAAGAGCGGCAGCGACGAGGACCACGCCGCCGACGCCCGCGAGGGCTGGGCCCAGATCAAGCGCGACCTCGCCGCCGAGAAGTACGGCCTGTACGTCCTCGACGAGTTCACCTACCCGATGAAGTGGGGCTGGGTGGACGTCGAGGACGTGATCGCCGCGCTCGCCGCCAGGACGGGCCGCCAGCACGTCGTCATCACCGGCCGGGACGCCGACCCGCGCCTCCTGGAGTTCGCCGACCTCGTCACCGAGATGGCGAAGGTCAAGCACCCGATGGACCGCGGGCAGAAGGGGCAGAAGGGCATCGAGTGGTGATCCCTCGCCTTGTCGTGGCCGCGGCCTCCTCGGGGGCTGGCAAGACGACGATCGCGACGGGCCTGATGGCCGCGCTCGCCGGGCGCGGCCTCGCCGTCTCCCCGCACAAGGTCGGCCCCGACTACATCGACCCCGGCTACCACGCGCTGGCCACCGGGCTGCCCGGCCGCAACCTCGACCCGTTCCTCGTCGGCGAGGAGCGGGTGGCGCCGCTGTTCCGGCACGGCGCGCGCGGCGCCGACGTCGCCGTGGTCGAGGGCGTCATGGGACTGTTCGACGGGGCGGTCGGGCAGGGCGACTTCGCGTCCACCGCGCACGTGGCGCGGCTGCTGCGGGCGCCGGTCGTGCTCATCGTGGACTGCGCGTCGGCGGGCCGCTCGATCGCCGCGGCCGTGCACGGGTTCCTGACCTTCGACCCGGGCGGGCACGGACCGGTGTGGATCGGCGGCGTGGTGCTCAACCGGGTCGGCAGCGACCGGCACGAGGAGATCTGCCGGGCGGCGATGGCCGAACTGGGAGTGCCCGTGCTCGGCGTTGTACGGCGCCACGAGGAGGTCGCGACCCCGTCCCGGCATCTGGGCCTCATCCCGGTGGCCGAACGCCGTCCGGACGCGCTCAGGGCCGTACGGCGGCTCGGCGCGATCGTCGAGGGGTCGTGCGACCTCGACGCGCTCCTCGCGCTGGCCCGCACCGCGCCCGCGCTCGACGGGCCCGCCTGGGCGCCGGAGGACGAGGTCGCGCGTTCGGCGGGGAACCCCGTCGTGGCGGTCGCGGGCGGCCCCGCGTTCACGTTCGGGTACGCCGAGCAGAGCGAACTGCTGGAGGCGGCGGGCGCGACCGTCGTCCCGTTCGACCCGCTGCGCGACGAGGCGCTCCCGCCCGGCGCGCGCGCCCTCGTCATCGGCGGCGGCTTCCCCGAGATGTACGCCGCCGACCTGGGCGGCAACAAGCCCCTCATGGCCGAGATCGCCGGATTCGCCGGACCCGTCTACGCCGAGTGCGCCGGGATGCTCTACCTGGCCCGCGAACTCGACGGGACCCCCATGTGCGGCGTCCTCGACGCGACGGCCGCGATGACACCCAAGCTGACCCTCGGCTACCGGCGCGCCGTCGCCGTCGCGGACTCGGCCGTGGCGCGGGTGGGGGAGCGGGTGCACGGGCATGAGTTCCACCGGACGGCGATGACACCGCCGCGTGGCACGACCCCCGCCTGGCAGTGGAGCCCCGACGGCCCCGAGGGGTTCGTCCACGGCGGTGTCCTCGCGTCCTACCTGCACCTGCACTGGGCGGGCGCCCCCCGCCTCCCGGAAAGGCTGGTGGCCGCATGCGCGTGACGGTGATCGGCTACGACGGCACAGCCCCCGAGCCGGAAGCCCTGGCCCGGCTTGCGGAGGCCACCCTCATCGTCGGCGGGGCACGCCACCTCGCGGCGCTGCCTCCCCCCGAGGGGGTGCCGACGATCGTGCTGGGCCGACTCGCGCCCGCCCTGGACGAGTTGGACGCGCACGAAGGCCGTCCCGTCGTCCTGGCCAGCGGGGATCCCGGCTTCTTCGGCATCGTGCGGGCGCTGCGGGAGCGCGGCCACACCCTTGAGGTGTTCGCGGCGCGCTCGTCCGTGTCGCTCGCCTTCGCGCGCGCGGGCATGTCCTGGGACGACGCCCTCGTCGTCTCCGCCAACGGACGCGACATCCGCCGTGCCGTCAACGCCTGCCGGGCCCACCCGAAGGTCGCGGTGCTCACCGCGCCCGGAGCCGGGCCCGCCGAACTCGGCAGGGAGCTGCACCCGCAGACACCGCGCGCCTTCGTCGTCTGCGAGAACCTCGGGGCGCCGGACGAGCGGGTCGTCCGGGTCCGCCCCGCCGAGGCCACCACAAGGCCGTGGCGCGACCCGAACGTCGTCATCGTGTACGACCCGCGCAAGCCCGTCGGGCCCGCCGGGTGGATCGCAGGGGCGCGTCCCGGGCCGTCCGGGTGGGCGCTGCCGGAGAGTGAGTTCGAGTACCGCAACGGGCAGATCACCAAGGCGGAGACCCGCGCCTACATCCTGTCCAGGCTGGGCCCGCGTGTCGGCGACCTGGTGTGGGACATCGGCGCGGGCAGCGGCTCGGTCGCCATCGAGTGCGCCCGGCTGGGCGCCGCCGCGATCGCCGTGGAGCGCGACGAGGAGTCCTGCGCCCGCATCCGCCGCAACGTGCAGCGCCACGGCGTCAAGGTCGCCGTCTCCCGAGGCGAGTCCCCCGCCGTCCTCGACCACCTCCCCGAACCAGACGCGATCTTCGTAGGCGGCGGCGGCCTGAAGACCATCCAGGCATGCGCCCCCCGAGCCCTCCGAGCCATCACCGTCTCCCTCGCCGCCATCGAACGCGTAGCCCCCGTCCTCGCCCTCCTCCGCGCCGAGGGCTACACCGCCGAAGCCGTCCAACTCTCCGCCTCCCGCCTCACCCCCCTCCCCGACGGCACCCACCGCCTCCACCCCACCAACCCCGTCTTCATCGCCTCCGGCACCCGCCCATGACCCGGTACGTGGTGGGGGTCGGGGCTCGGCGGGGGGTGGGGTTTGGGGAGGTGGACGGGTTGGTGGAGCGGGTGTTGGGGGAGGCCGGGATTTGTGCTGACGAGGTGGTGGCGGTGGGGACGGTTGAGGCTAAGGCGGGGGAGCGGGGGATCGTGCGGTTGGTGGAGGAACGGGGCTGGAGGCTGCTGATCTTCGGGGCCGCTACGCTTGCCGGGACACCGGGTGCGGCGTCCGGCGGCGCGGCGTCGCGGGCCGTCGGCACGGGCAGTGTGGCCGAGGCGGCGGCGCTCGCCGGGGCCGCCCGGCGCGGCGCGCACGGCCCGCCCACGGCCGCCGCGGAGGCCGTCCTGGTGGTGGCCAAGACGCGTTCGGCAGGGGCTACCGTGGCAGTGGCGCGGTTTAAGGAGGAGACGTGATGAACGTGCGGCAGCCGCACCCGATCGAGGCCGCCTCGTACGAGATCCTCCGGTCCCGGGTCGACCTGTCGCCGATGCCGCCGCTGTGGCGGGCGGTGGCCGAACGGATCATCCACACGAGCGCCGACCTGGAGTACGCCGTCGACCTCGTCACCGACGAGCGGCACCTGCGGCGCGGCTTCGACGCGCTGCGCGCGGGCGCCCCGATCGTCACCGACGTGCCCGCCGTCGCCGCCGGGATAGCCGAGCGCCAGGCCGTCTGCCCGATCGACGACCCGGCCGCCGTCCGGATGGCCAAGGCCGCCGGGATCACCCGGTCCGCCGCCGCCGTGCGGCTCGCCTACTCCGAGGTCGGCCCCGGCGCCGTGTGGGTCGTGGGCAGCGCCTCCAGCGCCCTTGAGGAGCTGATCCTGCGCGGGGTGCGGCCGAGCCTCGTCGTGGGCATGCCCGTCGGGTTCGTGGGCGCCGCCGAGGCCAAGGCCAAACTGCGCGGCAGCGGGCTCCCGCAGGTCAGCAACGTGTCCGAGAAGGGCGGCGCGACCGTCGCCGCGGCCGCGGTCAACGCCCTCTTGTTCTTCCAGCCCTGAGATGCCGGCCCAACAGCGGCCCCCGGTGGGGTCTCCTTTCCCCGACGTTCTGGACCTCGGGCACCACGGGGACGCCGAGGTGGGCGCGGGCCTCGCCGACTTCGCGGTGAACGTGCGGGCCGACACGCCCCCGCGCTGGCTCGCGGAGATCGTCGCGGAGTCCCTGACGCGGATCGCCGCCTACCCGGACTCCTCGCGCGCGCGCTCCGCCGTCGCCCGCAGGCATGGAAGACGGGACGGAGAGGTGCTGCTCACCTCCGGGGCCGCCGAGGCGTTCGTCCTCCTCGCCCGTGTCCTACGGCCGCGTAAGGCCGTCGTGGTGCATCCGCAGTTCACCGAGCCCGAGGCGGCGTTGCGCGCGGCGGGCCACGAGGTCCACCGGGTGGTCCTCTCTGGAGCCTTCGCCTTCGACGCGTGCCTTGTCCCCGACGACGCCGACCTCGTCATGATCGGCAACCCCACGAACCCCACGTCGGTGCTCCACCCGGCGGCCGGGATCCGCGCCCTCCTGCGGCCCGGAAGGACGGTCGTCGTGGACGAGGCGTTCATGGACTGCGTCCCCGGCGAGCCCGAGAGCCTGGCCGGTGACGGCCGCGTCGTCGTCCTGCGCAGCCTCACCAAGACCTGGGGCCTGGCGGGCCTGCGCGCCGGGTACGTGCTCGCGCCCGAACCCCTGGTCGGCGCGCTGGCCGCCGCGCAGCCCCTCTGGGCCGTCTCCACGCCCGCGCTCGCCGCGATCGAGGCGTGCATGGGCGAGCGGGCCGCCGCCGAGACCGGCCGCTGGGCCGCCGAACTCACCGCCCACCGCGCCTACCTCACCGACGGCCTGCTTGCGCTCGGCCTGCACGTCGTGCCCGGTGCCAGCGCCTCGTTCGTGTGCGCGCGGGCGGGCGACGGAGTACGCGACGCCCTGCGCGCCGAGGGGTTCGCGGTAAGGCGCGGCGACACCTTCCCCGGCCTGGGTCCGGAGTGGATCAGGGTCGCCGTCCGCACGCCCGAGGCGACCGACCCCCTCCTCACCACCCTTGCCCGGATCCTGTCGGTTTCTTAGGTTTCCTTCCAGGAAAGTCACGATCGTTGGCTGAAGCCCCCTTGTGGCGGGCGCGGCTCTCCCGGCCGAGTACCTTTGTCCCAGCAGCCTGGCCGACCTCATGGTCCAGCAGCAGCCGCCGAAGTTTCTGCAGATGGGAAGCCCGCAGGTGCCGCCTTATCTCCTGGGACTGCGTCTCACCGGACGCCGTGTCGTCGTCGTGGGCGGCGGCAGGGTGGCGCAGCGGCGCGTCCCGACCCTGCTCGCCGCCGGCGCGTCCGTCGAGCTCGTCGCGCCGGAGATCACACCGTCCCTGGAGGGCCTGCGCGACCGCCTCGCCGCCTGGCACCCGCGCCCCTACCGCACCGGCGACCTCGACGGCGCCTGGCTCGTCCAGGCGTGCACCGACGACCCCGCCGTCAACGGGCTCGTCGCGGCCGACGCCGAGGCCGCCCGGATCTGGTGCGTGCGCGCCGACGACGCCGAGGCGTCCGCCGCCTGGACCCCCGCCACCGGCTACGTCGGCGAGACCACCGTCGGCGTCACCAGCGACGGCGACCCCGCCCGCTCGGCCGGCATCCGCGACGCGATCGTGGACGGCCTGCGCGACGCCACCCTGAAGGCCCGCCACTCCCGGCACAAGCCGACCGGCGTCGCCCTCGTCGGAGGCGGCCCCGGCGACCCCGGCCTCATCACGGTGCGCGGTAAGCAGCTCCTCGCCCAGGCCGACGTGGTGGTCGCCGACCGGCTCGCGCCCAGCGTCCTCCTCGACGAGCTCGCCCCCGACGTCGAGGTGATCGACGCCGCCAAGATCCCCTACGGCAGGGCGCTGCACCAGGACAAGATCAACGAGCTGCTCGTGGAGCACGCCAAACAAGGCAAGTTCGTCGTACGGCTCAAGGGAGGCGACAACTTCGTCTTCGGCCGCGGAGGCGAAGAGGCGATCTACTGCGCCGCGCAGGGCGTGCCCGTCACGGTCGTGCCCGGCATCAGCAGCTCCATCGCCGCCCCCGGCGCGGCGGGTGTCCCCGTGACGCACCGGGGCGTCTCCCAGGAGTTCCACGTCGTCTCCGCGCACGTGCCTCCCGGCCACCCCGACTCGACCGTCGACTGGGAGGTCCTCGCCCGGAACGGGGGAACTCTCGTGCTGATGATGGCCGTCGAGCGGATGCGCCTGATAGCTGACGCTCTCATGCGCTATGGTCGTGCGACTGACACACCTGTGGCAGTCATCCAGGACGGCACCCTCCCGGGCCAGCGAGCGGTTTTCGCCACGCTGGGCACCGTGGCGGACGAGATGACGGCGCACGGGGTGCGGCCACCGGCGATCGTGGTCGTCGGCGAGGTCGTACGCGTGGCAGCACAGATGGGCAACCTGACGGCGGATATAGGGCGGGATCCGTGACCTCCCCGGCGGACCAGAGCGCACGGCGCGACGGCTTGATCTCCGCGTCGGCCGAAGGACCGGTCCCCTTGGGCCGCGTCCTGGTAGACCTGCGCGACCAGATCGACGCACTGCGGTTCACTCTCGATGTCCCCGGGGCCGACGCCGCCGCCGTGGCCGCGCGGGAGATCCGCGACCAGCTCGACGACTACGTGCTGCCCCGGGTGCGCGCCGCGGCCACGCCGCTGCTGGCCGTCCTGGGCGGCTCCACCGGCGCGGGCAAGTCCACCCTGGTGAACTCGCTGGTCGGCGCGCGGGTCTCCGGCACCGGCGTGCTCCGCCCCACCACGTCCAGCCCCATCCTCGTCTGCCACCCCGAGAACTTCGACTGGTTCATGGGCACCGACGAGCGGCCCCCCGGCGTGCTGCCGACGATGGGCCGGGTCGAGGGGCCCGCGCCCGACGCCGTCGTGGGCGACCAGCTCGTCGTGATCCGTACCGAGGCCGTCCCGCGCGGCCTCGCCGTCCTGGACAGCCCCGACTTCGACTCGCTGTTCGAGGACCACTACGGGTTCGCCACAAAGCTCATGGCCGCCGCCGACCTGTGGATCTGCGTCACCACCGCCGCCCGGTACGCCGACGCCCAGGTCTGGAAGATGCTGGAGCGCGCGCGCGAGCAGGGCGCCACCCTCGGCGTCGTGCTGTCGCGTGTGCAGCCCGGCGGAGGCGAGGAGATCGCCGAGCACTTCGCCGAGATGCTGGACGAACGCGACTTCGGCGTCGCCCCCCGCTTCACCATCCCCGAGACGACGATCACCGACTCGCGCCTTCCCGAGGACGACATCGCCACGATCCGGGCATGGCTGATGGAGCTGGTGGACGACCTGGAGGCCCGTGACGAGGTCATCGCCGAGACCCTCGGCGGTGTCCTGGACAGCTTCCGGGTGCGTATCCCGCAGCTGGCCAAGCAGATCGAGGAGCAGGTCGACCGCCGTGACCTGCTCGCCCGCGAGGTCGAGGCCGCCTACTCCACCGCCCTCGCCGAACTGGACGAGGCGACCCGCAACGGCGCCCTCCTCCAGGGCGAGGTCCTGGCCCGCTGGCAGGACTTCGCCGGAACCGGCGACCTGCTGCGCGCCCTGCACCTGCGCCGCGGCAAGGACGCCCCCAAGGGCTCGCGCCGCCGCCACACCGCGCCCCGGGTGCGGGCGCTCAAGGGCGCGCTGCGCTCCGGCCTCGAAGCGCTGATCCTCGCCGGCGCCGAGCAGGGCGCCGAGCAGGCCGTCACCCGCTGGCAGGCCGACCCGGCCGGCGTGCACGTGCTCGGCGACATGGCCGAGCAGCTCGGCCACGTCTCGCCCGAGCTGTCCCGGCGGATCACCCGCGCGGTCAGCGCCTGGCAGGACCACGTGCTGGAGCTGGTGCGCACCGAGGGAGTGATCAAGCGGTCCATAGCCAAGCTCGTCTCCTTCGACGAGGAGGCGTTGTCCGTCGTGCTCATGGTCGGGATCTTCGGCTACGGCACCAGCGACGTCGTCGTTGAGGGCGGCACCAGCGCGGTGCCGCAGCGGCTGCTGAAGTCGCTGTTCGGGCCCGAGTCGCTGCGCGGCATGAGCGCCAAGGCCAAGGCCGACCTGCGCAGCCGGATCACCATGCTGTTCGACGAGGAGAGCCTGCGTTTCCACGCGGCACTCGACCAGGCCGACATCCCCGACGAAAGCCTGGCCGTCGCCCTCTACCAGGCCACGTACAACCTGGAGGTCGCCCGGTGACCGACCCCGACGAGGTCCGCGACCCCGCGTCCCCGCCCCCGCCCAAGGAAGACCCCCTGACCAGCGCCGACTTCGGACCGCGCGGTCTCAAGCTGGTGCGGAGCCA
The DNA here is from genome assembly GCF_020991275.1 of Actinocorallia sp. API 0066. Classification (GTDB taxonomy): domain Bacteria; phylum Actinomycetota; class Actinomycetes; order Streptosporangiales; family Streptosporangiaceae; genus Actinocorallia. Next base: position 96,573 of record NZ_JAJLQY010000012.1, read on the forward strand.
GACGGGCGGCGGCGCCCGCGTGCCCGCGCCCGCCCCGTCGTCCGACGACGACCCGCTGACCAGCGACGACTTCGGGCCCGGCGGGCTGCGCTCGGCCTGGCCCGCGCCGCCCGGCGCCGCCGAGGCCGAGACGGAATCCGAGCCCGCGTCCGAATCCGAGGCCGACGCCGAGGAGGGCGCGGAGCCCGTCGTCCTGGTGCCCCGGCCGAGCCCGGCCGACGACTTCGCCTCCCGCGCCCTGCGCGCGCCCGTCTCCGCCGAGGGCACCGACCCGTTCACGTCCGACGGCGCGCCCGGCGCCCGCCCCACCTGGGGCAGGTACGGCCGCGACACCGACGACGACCCGCTGACCAGCGCCGAGTACCGGGTGCCGCGCGCCTCCGAACTCGCCGCGCTGCTGGAGACCAAGGCCGAGGACGCCGCAGGGCCCAGGTTCGAGGCGCCCGAACCCGCCGGCGCGGGACGCGAGCGGCCCGCCGACACCCGCGACGACCAGCCCGTCCAGCCCGGCGAGCCCGAGCCGGACACCGACGAACGGCCCGCCTCCACCCGGGACGACCTTGAGGTCGCCGAGACGGAGGAGCCTTCCTCCGACGACGAGAAGGCCGCCGTCGAAGAGCCCGCCGTGGAGGAGGAGCCCGCCGAGGCCGCGGAAGACGAGCCCGCCGACGACGCCGAGAAGGACGTCGCGGAAGAGGACGCCGCCGAGGACAACACCCCCGAGCCCGAGGACGAGCCCGCCAAGGAGGCCATCCCCGGCGAGCTCGGCGGAAGGATCACCGCGCTGGAAAGCCTCGTCGAACTCGGCGAAGGCAGGCTCGACGAGGACCTGCTGGAGGAGGCCCGCGCTCTCCTGGACCGCGCGGGCGCCCGGATGCGGCTGTCCGGCGACCACACCGTCGTCACCCTCGCGGGCGGCACCGGCAGCGGCAAGTCCTCGCTGTTCAACGCCGTCTGCGGCCTCGAACTCTCCCCGACGGGCATGCGGCGGCCCATGACGTCGCTCCCGCACGCCTGCGTGTGGGGCATGGACGGCGCCGCGCCCCTGCTCGACTGGCTGAACATCGACAAGCGGTTCCGCTACGCCCGCGCCAGCGCCCTCGACAGGTCCGGCACCAGGGCCGAAGGCTCCCTGCGCGGCCTCGTCCTGATCGACCTGCCCGACCACGACTCCATCCAGGCCGCGCACCGCGCCGAGGTCGACAGGTTCACCGGCGTCGCCGACCTGCTCATCTGGGTGGTGGACCCGCAGAAGTACGCGGACGCGTCACTCCACCACGACTACATCATCCCGTTCGCCCGGCACGCCGCCGTCACGCTGATCGTGCTCAACCAGGTGGACCGGCTCGGACCCGCCGAGGTCAAGGACTGCGTCACCGACCTGCGCCGCCTCCTGGAGGCCGAGGGGCTGACCGACCCGCGGATCATCACCACCTCCGCCGTCGCCCGGGGCGGGGTGGACGAGCTGCGCGAGATCCTCGCCCAGACCGTCGCCGCGCAGAGCGCCCGCGCGTCCCGGCTCGCCGCCGACATCGACGCGCTCATCGAACGCTTCGAACGGCACGCGGGCCCGACCGACGCCGCCGACCCGGCCGCCGAGGTGGATGGCCCGCACGCCGAGGCGCTGCTGGACGCGCTGACCGTCGCGGCCGGGGTGCCCGCCGTCGCCGAGGCCATGCAGAGCGCGTTCGAGCTGCGCGCCGCCGACTACGTCGGCTGGCCGCCCGCCCGCTGGGCCGCCAGGTTCCGGCGCGACCCGCTGCGCACGATGCGGCTGTCGGAGCTGCGCGAGGAACTGCGCGGCTCCTTCACCGGACCGCTCGGCGCGCAGCAGGGCGGCGTGGACAGCGCCCTGCACGGCGTCACCGACGGCGTCACCGAGGACCTGCCGGGCCCCTGGCGGCGCTCGGTGCGGGCCGCCGCCCGCACGCACGCCGCCCAACTGCCGGACGCGCTCGGCGTCGCGCTGCGCGAGACGGTGCCGTCGTTCAACCAGGTGCCGCGCTGGTGGTGGCTGGTCAAGTTCTGGCAGCGCCTCCTGCTCGCCGGGACGGCCCTGGGCTTCGGGTGGATCGTCCTGCTCGTCGTGTACGGCGCGTTCGAGGTGGCCGAGGCGCCCAGCGCGCTGATCGGCGACCTGGCGATCCTGCCCTGGGTGGTGATCCTCACCGTCTGCATGGTCGGCATGGGCGCTCTGACGGCCGCCGCCTGCCGCAACGTCGTCGCCCTGTCCGCTGCCCGGCACGGCGAGCGGGTCGAGGCCCGGATGCGGCAGAGCCTGGAGTCCGTCGCCGACGAACTGGTGCTGCGCCCCGTCGCCGCCGAACTCAAGGCCTACGCGGACTACCGCAAAACGGTGGATATCGCCGTCGCGTGAGCGAGTTATCCACAGAACGTGATTCTGTGGTTGTGGCGGGTGACCGCCGGGGGCAGGCTTGGTCTCGACGGGCCCGACCTGGGGCCCCCGAGCACACGGAGCTGTGCCATGGACGAGGCTTTCACCACACTGGTCGGCTGGGTCGCAAGACGCCCCCTGCTCACCTTCACCCGCACCGGAATCCCCTTTCTCTCTTTACGAGTAGGCGTCACCCCCGCGCGCCTCAACCGCACCACCGGCCACTGGGAAACCGCCGACCCCACCTTCCTGGGCGTCACCTGCTGGCGCTCCCTGGCCGAGAACGTAGCCGCCTCCGACCTCCCCCCAGGCACCCCCGTCATCGTCCACGGCCGCCTCCGCGTCCGCTCCTACGAACGAGACGGCGAACGCCGCACCGCCGTAGACCTGGAAGCCATCGCCCTAGGCCCCGACCTAACCCGAGGCACCGCCCACTACACCCGAACCCCCCGCCCCACAACATCCCCACCCACCCACCCCCCAGAAGCAACAGCACCCCAAGACGAGAACGAGGAGGAGATCACCCCCAAAACCAAGAACAACGAACCCCACGCCGCCTAACCCACCCCAACCCCAGAACCCCCGACCACCCACCCCACCCCACCCCAGAGCCCCCCACAGTTCAGCCCTCACCCACCCCAGCCCAGAGCGCCCGAACCCAGCCCCCCAAGTCCCAGAACAACCCGAACAGGAGGACACACACCCCGGACATACTCCAGGTCAACCCTCAAGATCCGGGCATCCCGGGTCCGTCCCGGAAGCCACCAGGCCGAAGCGGCCGAACCCGCCCCACCCGGACAAGTTCCAGAGCACCCCACACCATGAGTTCCAGAGCACCCCACACCGTGAGTTCCAGAGCACCCCACACCGTGAGTTCCAGAGCACCCCACACCGTGAGTTCCAGAGCAACCCGCACCGTGAGTTCCAGAGCAACCCGCACGTTCGGGCGCCCCGGTGTCGCCCCGGAGGCCGCCAGGCCGGAGGGGCGGCGCCGGGCTCGCAAAGCGCCCGAACCCGCGGCGACGAAGGAGCCGCCAATAAACAGAGCTTTTTGGCGCGCACAGCACGCCTTGCAACTATCGTGTTACCTAACGTGATAGGTGGCCGGGGTGGGGGAAGCATGACGGCAGTGCACCAGTCAGCCTCCGATGAGCATCGCCGGGAGGGCGGGGAGTCCGGCCGGGGTCACGGGAGGTCGGCGTTGCTGGCGCAGCCGCCGTGGCTTGTCGTGTATGTGTCGCTGATCGTCGCGTCGTATCTGTGGGTGACGGTGTGGCAGGTGGCGGTCACCGGGTTCCGGTTGTGGGACGTGTTGACGTGTGTGGCGTTGGCGTTGTGCTGCGCGGTCTGCGTCGAGGCGTCGCGGCGGTTGGGGATTCCGGCGGGGATCGCGCGGGATCTGCTGTCGGCGTGGTGGCTGCCCGCGGCGCTGCTGCTGCCGCCGGTGTACGCCCTGCTGATGCCGGTGCCGTTGCAGGTGTTGTTGCAGTACCGGGTGCGGCGGGCGCTGCTGTACCGCAGGGTGTTGGTGACGGCGGCGCTGGGCTTGGCGGGCGCGGCGGCGTCGGCGGTGTTCCACCGGGTGGTGCCGGAGCCGTTGGCGGCGGGTCCGCGCTGGGTGGTGGAGGATCAGCGGGCGATTCTGGCGGCGGTCGGGTGCGCGGTGTTGTTCATCGTGTTGAACCTGTTGATCGTCGCGGTCGCGGCGCGGGGGAGCAGCCCGCAGGTCCGTTGGCGCGACGTGCTGTGGACGCGGGAGAGTTTTGAGCTCGACGTCGTCGAGTTGTGTCTGGGCGTGCTGATCACGATCTGCTGTGTGATCTCGCCGGCGCTGCTGCTGCTCACGTTGCCGCCGGTGGTGCTGCTGCAACGCAGCCTGATGCACCAGCAGTTGCAGGCCGCGGCCCGTACCGACGCCAAGACGGGTCTGCTCAACGCGGGCGCGTGGCAGCGTGAGGCGGAGACGGAGCTGTCCAGGTCCGAGCGTTCGCATGAGCCGCTCGCGGTGCTGCTCATCGACATCGACTACTTCAAGCGGGTCAACGACACCTACGGCCATCTCACCGGTGACCAGGTCCTCGTCGCGGTCGCGGCGACGCTGTGCCACCAGTTGCGCGACTACGACGTGATCGGCCGGTTCGGCGGTGAGGAGTTCGCGGTGCTGCTTCCGGGCGCGGACACGGTGGAGGCGTGCCGGGTGGCGGAGCGCCTGCGCGCGCGGGTCCGCCGCCTGGCGGTGCCCGCCGACGACAACACGGTGTCGGTCACGATCTCTGTCGGCGTCGCCCTCTACCGCACCCACGGCGAGGACCTCATCGAACTCCTCGCCTCCGCCGACCTGGCCCTCTACCGGGCCAAGGAGTCCGGCCGAGACCGGGTCTGCCTCCCCGCCGTCCGGAAATCCGGCTGACCCCGCCCACCCCCGCGACCCCATGCCCACCGTGCGCCTCGACGGGGGCTTGGGGAGGGGTGGGGAGACCATAAGGTAGGGGGTATGGCCGAGTACATCTATACGATGCAGCGTGTGCGCAAGGCGCATGGCGACAAGGTGATCCTGGACGACGTCACCTTGCACTTCCTGCCCGGGGCCAAGATCGGCGTGGTGGGTCCGAACGGCACGGGCAAGTCGACGCTGATGAAGATGATGGCCGGGATCGAGCAGCCGTCCAACGGGGAGGCGCGGCTCATGCCGGGCTACTCCGTCGGCATGCTCCAGCAGGAGCCGCCGCTCACCGAGTCGAAGACCGTCCTGGAGAACGTCCAGGAGGGCGTCGCCGAGACCATGGGCCTGCTCGCGCGGTTCAACGAGATCGCCGAGCAGATGGCCACCGACTACAGCGACGAGCTGCTCGCCGAGATGGGCAAGCTCCAGGAGCAGCTCGACCACCGCAACGCCTGGGACCTCGACTCCCAGTTGGAGCAGGCGATGGACGCGTTGCGCTGCCCGCCCGGCGACTCCCCCGTGACGAGCCTGTCCGGTGGCGAGCGGCGCCGTGTCGCGCTGTGCAAGCTGCTGCTGGAAGCCCCCGACCTCCTGCTGCTCGACGAGCCCACCAACCACCTCGACGCCGAGTCCGTCAACTGGCTCGAGTCGTACCTGGAGAAGTACCCGGGCACCGTCCTGGCGGTCACCCACGACCGGTACTTCCTCGACAACGTCGCCACCTGGATCCTGGAGCTCGACCGGGGCCGGTGCTTCCCCTACGAGGGCAACTACTCGACGTACCTGCAGAAGAAGGCCGAGCGCCTCAAGGTCGAGGGCAACAAGGACGCCAAGCGCAAGAAGCGCCTGGAGGACGAGTTGGAGTGGGTCCGCTCCAACGCCAAGGCCCGCCAGACCAAGAGCAAGGCCCGTCTCGCCCGGTACGAGGAGATGGCGTCGGAGGCCGCCAAGACCCGCAAGCTGGACTTCGAGGAGATCCAGATCCCGCCGGGTCCGCGGCTGGGCGGCACGGTGATCGTCGCCGAGCACCTGAACAAGGCGTTCGGCGACAAGGTCCTCATGGACGACCTGACGTTCAACCTGCCGCCGAACGGCATCGTCGGCGTCATCGGCCCGAACGGCGTCGGCAAGACGACGCTGTTCCGGATGATCACCGGTGAGCAGCAGCCTGACAGCGGCGCGCTGAAGATCGGCGACACGGTGCAGATCTCCTACGTCGACCAGGGCCGCGGCGGCATCGACCCGCAGGCGACGGTCTGGCAGGTCGTCTCCGACGGCCTCGACCACATCAAGGTCGGCCAGGTCGAGATGCCCTCGCGCGCCTATGTCGCGGCGTTCGGCTTCAAGGGCCCGGACCAGCAGAAGAAGGCGGGCGTGCTGTCGGGCGGTGAGCGCAACCGGCTGAACCTGGCGCTCACCCTGAAGCAGGGCGGCAACGTGCTGCTGCTGGACGAGCCGACCAACGACCTGGACGTCGAGACGCTGTCGTCGCTGGAGAACGCGCTCCTGGAGTTCCCGGGCTGCGCCGTGATCACCTCGCACGACAGGTGGTTCCTCGACCGCATCGCCACGCACATCCTGGCGTGGGAGGGCGAGTCGAGCTGGTTCTGGTTCGAGGGCAACTTCGCCGACTACGAGAAGAACAAGATCCAGCGCCTGGGCGCGGAGGCGGCACGGCCGCACCGCGTGACGTACCGCAAGCTCACCCGCTAGAGGCGGGCCAGGGGCCGTCCCGGAATGCCGGGGCGGCCCCTTCTTGTACGATCAGTCAGTTCCCGGACTTCGACCCCCGAGGCAGGACATGGAAGACACCGCGACGCTTCCCGCGCGTGACACCTCGTACCGTCACCTCTACGAGTTCCGCGTTCGTTTTGGGGACATCGACTCCCAGATGCATGTGAACAACGTGAAGTTCCTCGGTTACCTGGAGGACGCCCGGTTGGAGATGTTCCACTCCGACCCGGTGCGGGCTGGTCTGGAGCCGGTGCGCGGCATGGTCGTCGCCCGGCACGAGATCGACTACAAGGTGCCGTTGACGGGTGTGCTGCATCCGGTCCGGGTGGAGAGCTGGGTGACGGAGCTGCGTGCCGCCTCGTTCAAGCTGTCCTACGAGGTCCGTGACGACGACAACGTGTACGCCACGGCGACTTCGACCCTCGTCGCGTTCGACGTGGAGGGCGCCCGCTTGCGCCGGTACACGCCGGCCGAGCGCGAGTACATCGGCAGGTTCGTCAAGCCCGCCGACGGCTAGCCCGCAGGGCGCCGCGAGCGCACGGGTAGGGGCGTCATGCCCGGTTTCAGGGTCGGGTAAAACGCCGGTATCGGCCAGGGCGAAAGCCGGGGTCACCGGACGGGCCGCGAGTACTCTGGTCGCTCGCGATCTTCTCCGGGAGGCTCCTTGCGGCGGATCATGATGGTCGTGCTCCTGGGCGGCGCACTCGTGCTGGGGGTGCCCGGCGCGGCGTCCGCCAGTTGGTGCGTCAAGCCCGACCCGCGGCCCTGTCACGGGGTGAAGCGCTGCACGTTCGGCGGCGACCCCGACGCGATGTACGTCACGGTGAAGGCGGCGTCCCGGAAGCTCGCGCTGCAGCGGGCCGACAAGGTGGTGCGCAACCTGCGCGCCGCCCACGTGAAGCCCAGGATCGTCGACGTGATCGCCAGGGTCGGCAAGCGGCAGGTCCGGGCCAAGACGTACCGGCTGCCCGGCAAGCACTGGAGGTACTCCTACGCCAAGAACTGCTGGGTCGTGCGCTGAGCTGAGCCGTCCGGCTGCGGGCGTCCGGGCCCCGGCGCGCGGTGGCGGGGCCCGGTCGGCGGGCTAGACGGTCAGCCAGACCGCGCCTCCGCCCTGGATCTTCCCGGCGGCGACGTCCCCGGCGGCGAGCAGCACGGCGCCGTCGAACGGGACGGGCTCGTCGCCGAAGTTGACGGTGCAGGTGAGCGGGCCGCGGCGGAAGGACAGGACGTCGGGCGACGACGTCTCCAGCCACTCCACGTCGACGGGCAGCGTGCCCCTGAGACGCCTTCTGAGGGCCAGGGCGCGCCGGTAGAAGGCGAGCATCGACTCGGGGTCCGCGGACTGCGCCTGGACCGTCAGGGGCGCCCAGGAGTCCGGCTGGGGCAGCCAGGGCTCCCCGGCGCCGAACCCGTAGGGCGCGGCGGTGCCGGACCACGGCAGCGGCACCCGGCAGCCGTCGCGGCCCTTGCCCTTGCCCTGGAAGAAGATCGGGTCCTGCCGGGCCGCGTCGGGCAGGTCGAAGACCTCGGGCAGCCCGAGCTCCTCACCCTGGTACAGGTAGGCCGAGCCGGGCAGCGCGAGGATGAACATCAGCGCGCTGCGGGACCGTTCCGCCGGGCCGTAGCGGCTGCTGTGGCGGATCACGTCGTGGTTGGACAGCACCCAGGTGGGCGCCTTCCCGCTGGGCGAGGCCAGGCACGTCTCCACCGTCTCCCGGAACGCCCGCGCCGACCACGGCGCGAGCAGCAGGTGGAACTGGAACGCCTGGTGCAGCTCGTCCGGCCTGACGTACAGGGCGAGGTCGTCCGGGGACTCCGTCCACACCTCGCCGACGGCCATCCGCTCGTCCGGGTAGGAGTCGAGGATGGCCCGCCAGTCGCGGTAGATCTGGTGCACCTCGGGCCGCCCGTACATGGGGCTGCCGACGGCGTGGGTGCCGCCCTCGCCGAGGTCGGCCAGGCCCGGGTGCTTGAACAGCCCGGCGGCGACGTCGATGCGGAACCCGTCGACGCCGCGGTCGAGCCAGAACCGGAGGATGTGCTCGAACTCCTTGCGGACCTCGGGGTGCCGCCAGTTCAGGTCGGGCTGCGCCGGCGTGTACAGGTGGAGGTACCAGGAGCCGTCCTCGACGCGCGTCCAGGCGGGCCCGCCGAAGTTGGACTGCCAGTCGTTGGGCGGCGCGTCGCCCTCGCGGAACAGGTAGCGCTCCCTGCCGTAGCCGGCGAGCGCCTCCTGGAACCACGGGTGGGCCGAGGACGTGTGGTTGGGCACGATGTCGACGATGAGGCGCAGGCCGAGCCGGTGGGCGTCGGCGACGAGCGCGTCGAAGTCGGCGAGGGTGCCGAAGCGCGGGTCGACGTCGCGGTAGTCCGCCACGTCGTAGCCGCCGTCGGCGAGCGGTGAGGTGTAGAAGGGCGTGAGCCACAGGGCGTCGACGCCGAGGTCGGCGAGGTAGGGCAGGCGGGAGCGGAGTCCTTGGAGGTCGCCCTCGCCGTCGCCGTTGGAGTCGGCGAAGCTGCGGGGGTAGACCTGGTACACCACGGCGTCGCGCCACCAGGGGGTTGTCGTTGTCATGCGGTTCGACCTACCCGTTCACCCTTCGGAGTTCACCAGGCTGTGCGCGGCTCGGGCGAGGTACTCCCAGAGGATCTCCTCAAGCTGCGGGGGCAGCTCCAGGGCCGTCACCGCGTCGCGCATGTGGCCGAGCCAGGCGTCGCGCTCGCGCGGGCCGATGGTGAAGGGGAAGTGGCGCATCCGCAGCCGGGGGTGGCCGCGGGTCTCGCTGTAGGTGCCGGGGCCGCCCCAGTACTGGATGAGGAACAGCGTGAGCCGTTCCTCGGCGGGGCCGAGGTCCTCTTCGGGGTACATCGGCCGGAGCACCGGGTCTTCGGCGACGCCCTGGTAGAACGTGTGGACCAGGCGGCGGAAGGTGTCCGCGCCGCCCACTGCCTCGTAGAAGGTCACCTGCTGGCTCATCGGCACCAGCCTATGCCAGCGATCCCAGCGAGACGCCAGCTTCGTCGAACGCCTTTTTGACCCGTTCGCGTAGTTCGCGGGCCACCGGGCCCTGCTGGTTCGGCGCCGTCTTGACCGTCACCCGGACGACCATCGCGTCGTTGGTGAGCGCCTGGACGCCCCACACCGTCGGCTCCTCCAGGATCGACGCCTGCCATTCCTTGTCGGAGGCGAGCTCGTCGGCGGCCTGCTGCATGAGGTCGCGGACCTGGTCGACGTCCTGGTCGGGCGCGACGGGGATGTCGAGCAGCGCCCTGCCCCAGTTCTGCGACTCGTTGCCGAGCCTGGTGATCTCTCCGTTGCGCACGTACCAGACGACCCCGTTGACGTCGCGCAGCCGGGTGATCCGCAGCGAGACGGCCTCGACGGTGCCCTTGGCGGTGCCGGTGTCCACCACGTCGCCGACGCCGTACTGGTCCTCCAGGAGCATGAACAGCCCGGCCAGGAGGTCCTTGATCGTGTTCTGCGCGCCGAAGCCGACGGCGGCGCCGACGACGGTGGCGCTGGCGAGGATCGGGGTCAGGTTCAGCCCCATCTCGCCGAGCACGGTGAACAGCGCGGTGCCGAAGATCACCACGGACGCGACGCTGCGCAATACCGAGCCGAGCGTCTCCATCCGCTGCCTGCGCCGCTCGTGCGCGAGCAGTTGGGTGCCCTCAAGCCGGTCGCGGAACCTTCCGGGCACCGCGCCGTTGGCCATCTGGCGGGTGATCCGGGTGATCGCCTTATGCACGAAGTGCCGGACGACGAGGGCGGCGACGAACGCCATGACGCCCCACATGAGCGCGGTCACGAGCCCGTCGAGCCAGGTGTGGAAGAACCTGGTGACCTCGTCGTTGTGCGAGACGTTCCAGACGGTCCGGCACGCGACACTCGGTTTCGGGTCGCAGACTTCGGCTGGCATCGGCTGGTCTTTGAAGAACAGAGGAGACCCTCCCCCTGGGTGGGCCGGCGGCACCGCCGTGGACGTGCGACTGGGACTTTCCGATCGTAGGGGACGGAACTGATCGGACCGTACACAGCCGCCGGGAGCTCGCGGCCTCGCCCCCGGGGGAGGGTCCCCTTTCGGCGGTACGTCGGCGCTCCCCCCTCCGGAAGGCCGCCGTCCACCTAGGGAGATTCACGACAATCGGGGCGAACAACTGTCGTGAATCGGTGTTTCCTTGTTGTCCCGAGTTGTCGGGAGGTGTCGCGGACGGATTCCGCGGGGCCCGTGGCCACCGCGCCTGGTTCCCCGGTACCCGCGGAACCCGTCCGGGTCTGTTAGGGGGTCCTCGGTTCCAGGACCCGTGCCAGCTTCCTGGCCGCCGCGCCCGGATCGTCCACCCGGTGCAGCCGCTCACCCCAGCTCCACCAGAAGTAGGGCTCGCGCGACTCGGGCGACGGCGCGCACGTCACGTTCTCGGTGAGGCTCGCGGCGTCGGGGTTGACGACCCTCAGGAAGGCCGGCCCAGAACGGGTCCTGACCACCCGGGCGAGCAGCCCACGGGCCGCCAGCTCCCGGACGAGCCGCTCCAGATGGCCGATCCGCTCGTCTCCCGTCACCGCGTGCACCTCCTCAGAAGAGTTCGAACTGTGACCGCGAAGCGAGAATTGCAAGTTCCACTGGTCCGGTCAAGGTGGGCTACCCGCCGGTTCGACCTGTCATCCCCTTCTCGGGATGAGGATCCTTCTACTCGGGATGAGGATCCGCTCTTTCTGGAAACGTTGTTGCTCCCGGTGCCGGACGGAATGCCCGCAGGTGGGTTGGCCGCCGATGGTCGCCGCCTTACGCTGCGTATGGATATCAATTACGAAACTGACCGAGAAAGCCGGTCGCCAGCGCTCGGGGGCGTGCACAGTAGTGACGAAGCACACAACCGGCGAGTGGTGAGGAGGCCGGCACGGATGGCAGAACCCCCCCGTAAGGAAGCCGACCGGGCGCGCTGGATCCGCGCGCAGGGTCTGGCCCGCGGCCTGGCCGTCACGCAGATCGCGGCGGAGATCGCGGAGCAGTGCGGACCCTTGTTCAGCACCAGCCGGATCAAGGCGCACCGGCTCGCGAACGGGGTGGCGCTGTCAGACGTGGTGGCCCAGATGCGGGCCCTCTACGAGCTGGACGGCAAGCCCCCGCCGAAGATCGGCGAGACGCTCCTTTCGGCCTACGAGAGCGGCTACAAACGACCAGGTCCGGAGTACATGCACTACCTGTGCCTGGTCTACCGCGTCGAACCCGGCGATCTCGGTTACCCGGGACCCTGCGTCTGCGGACGGACCCACGACCAGCGGCCCGGCGGCGCCCAGGTGGCGCAGGCACGGGACGACGCGGAGGCCCTCATCGGCTCGGTCATCGACCGGGCCTGGGTCGCGCGGCACCAGCTCGGTCAGGGCCTCCGCGGCGCCGAGGCGCCGGGGTCGATGGACCTAGGAGAGGAGGACGTCGTGCTTCGCCGGACGCTACTGCAGTTGCTGGCCGGAGCGGGCGTGGCCCTGGACGGCCAGTTCCTCGGGGCGGTGGACCAGCTCCGCAGGAAGATGGACGACACCCTCGTCAACGCGACGGTGTCGCCGACCATGCTCGATCAGTGGGAGGAGACGATCCTCGGGTACGGCCAGTCGTACCAGTCGACGCCCTCCCTGCGGATGCTCTGCGACGTGCTCCTCGACTTCAGCGAGGTGCGCAGGCTGTGCGACCAGCGCCAGCCGGTCGAGCTCCAGGAGCGGCTCTGCCGGATCGCCGCCCAGCTGTCCGGGATCTCCGGGCTGATCATGATCAACCTGGGGGACCACAGGCTCGCCCGCTCGTTCTTCCGCACCGCCCGCACCGCCGCCGACGAGACCGGGGACCGGGGCCTGCGCGCCTGGGTCACCGTCCGGGAGTCGCTGCTCCCGCTCTACTACGGCGACCCCCGCGAGGCGCTCCACCTGGCCCGCAAGGCCCAGGACCTCGCCGGGCGGAGCCCGAACGTCGCCGCCGCGATGGCACCCGCCGTCGAGGCGCGCGCGCTCGGGCAGCTCGCGCTGCGCGGCAGGTCGGACGCGGCGCCGACGGCACGGCGCGCCCTGGTGCGCGGCCGCGCGGTGTTCGAGCAGCTCAGCAAGACGCAGAAGAGCGACCTGGTCTTCGGGTTCACCGAGCGCCAGATGTCCTTCTACGAGGGCGACACGTTCACCAACCTCGGCGACCACACCAAGGGCGACGAGGTGCTGCGCGGCGCGCTGACGCTGTACGCGCCGACCGAGATCATCGACCGGACGCTGGTCAAGCTGGACCGGGCGCACTGCTCGATCCACGCGGGCCAGGCCGACCAGGCGGCCATGCGCGCCAAGGAGGCGATCATGGAGCTCGACCCCGAGCACCGCTCCGACATCCTCATGCACCGCGCCCGCCAGCTCGCGGCCGCCGCGTTCCAGCAGTTCGGCGACTACGCCGAGCTGCGCGACCTCAGGGAGACCCTGGCGACGATCCCGTCGGTCCAGAGCCCCATGAACCCGGGGGAGCCGCCCGCGCCCCCCACGGACCGGGCCTGATCCCGTGGCGGCTATCGGGAGCGGCGCCAGGACACTCGTCCGGCGCCCGGCCGCCACGCCCGAGTGGACGTTCGGGGACCTCCACATCCGCCGGTACCGTCCGGCGGACCACAGGGCGGTGGTGTCGCTGCACCGCGAGGGCCTCGCCAGGATCGGGCTGCGGCCCGGCGACGGCGTCTACTACGAGGACGACCTGTTCATGCTGGAGCGGATCTACCTGGAGGACGGCAGGGGGGAGTTCCTGGTCGGCGTCCTCCCGGACGGCGAGCCCGTCGCGATGGGCGGGCTGCGCAGGGTGGACGAGCAGACCGGGGAGATGGTCCGGCTGCGCGTCCGGCACGACCTGCACCGGCACGGGTACGGGGCGGCGCTGCTCCAGGCGCTGGAGGAGCGCGCGCTCGACCTCGGCTACCCACGGCTCACCGGCGACACCACCGAGCTGCAGGGGCCCGCGCTGGAGCTGTACCGCGCCTTCGGGTGGGTGGAGCTGCGGCGTGAGCTGATCAACGGCATCGTCAACATCTACGGCGAGAAGAAGCTGCTGTAGCGGGGGCCGGGCGGGGAAGCGAGCACCCCGCCCGGACCACCCCGGCTACTCCAGGACGAGCCCCGTCTGGGCCGCCATGAACGACATCGTGTCCACCGACAGGTCGACGCTGCGGCTCACCGCGCGGGCCCCGTGCCCGACCTCCGCCTCGTTGCGCAGCAGGATCGGCCCGCCCCGCGCGTGCTGGAGCGCGGCGCACATCTTGCGCGCGTGCAGCGGGTCCACCCGGGTGTCGCTCTCGAAGACGGTGAAGAGCACCGCCGGGTAGGAGACGTCCGGCTTCACGTGGTGGTAGGGCGAGTACGACAGCAGCCAGCCGAGCTCCTCGGGCACCTCGGCGCTGCCGTACTCGACGTTCCAGGTCTGGCCGAGCCCGAATCTCTCGTACCGCACCATGTCGAGCAGCGGCGCGGAGCACACGACCGCCCTGTACAGCTCGGGACGCTGGGTGAGGGCCGCGCCGACGAGCAGGCCGCCGTTGGAGCCGCCCGAGATCGCGAGCTGGTCCGCCGTCGTCCAGCCGTCGGCGATGAGGCGTTCGGCCGCCGCGTGGAAGTCGTCGAACACGTTCTGCTTGTGTTCGAGCATGCCCGCCCGGTGCCACTCCTCGCCCTCCTCGGAGCCGCCGCGCAGGTTGGCGATCGCGTAGACGCCGCCCGCCTCCACCCAGGCGAGGATGCCCGCCGAGTACGCGGGCGTGAGGGAGATGTTGAAGCCGCCGTACCCGTACAGGATCGTGGGCTTCGGGCCGCCTTCGAGGCTGCCCAGGACGAGCATCCTTACCGTCGTCCCGTCCTTGGACGTGTAAGCGATCTGCCTCGCTTCCACCGGAGGCACCTCGACGGATCCGGGAGGCGCCGCCCACAGGGACGTCTCACCCGTCCTGGCGTCGTAGTGCTGGATGCTCCCGGGCGTCACGTTGTCGGTGTAGCCGAACCACGCCTCGTGCCCGCCCTCCGGCCGCTCGACGATCCCGCCGATCGAGCCGAGTCCCGGCAGCGGGACCGCGCCGATCCGCTCGCCCGTGGCCAGGTCGTGCACGGTGATCTCGCTGATCGCGTGCCGCGTCCACCCGGCGAGCAGGACGGGCGTGTCCAGCTCGTCCAGGATCGCGAAGTCGCTGAGGACGGCCTCGGGGTCCTCGGGCAGGAGGTCGCGCCAGCGCTCGGGGGCGAGGTCGGTGGGGTCGGCGACGGCGAGGCGGCCGCGCGGGGCGGCCAGGTCGGTGAAGACGTAGGCGCGGCCGTCGCGGGCGAACCGGACGCCCGTCTGGGCGTCGAGGCCGACCTGGACGGGCACCAGCTCCGGCGTCTCCAGGTCGCCCGAGGACAGGTCGGCGTACCACAGGTCGTTGCGCGGCGCGGTGCCACGGGACGCGCTCACCGTCAGCCACCTGCCGTCGCGGCTCACCCCGACGCCGTAGTACTCGGTCTTCTCCCGGCCCGCGCCGAAGATCAGGACGTCGTCGGCGTCGGGGTCGGTGCCCAGGCGGTGCAGATAGACACGGCGGTGGTACTGGTCCTCGCCCTCGGGGACCTCGTCCTTGGGGAGCCTGCGCACGTAGTAGAACGCCTCGCCTCCCGGCAGCCAGGCCACCGCCGAGTACCGGCACCTGTCGATCGGGCCCTCGACCGTCTCCCCGGTGGCGACGTCCATGATCGACAGCCGGGACTCCTCGTCGCCGCCGACCGACAACTGGAAGGCGAGCAGCCTGCCTTCCTTGTCCGGCTGCCAGGAGTCAAGGGTGGTCTTCCCGGACGCGTCGAGGGCGATCGGGTCGATCAGGGCGCGCTCGGAACCGTCGGGATCGATGGTGTAGAGCACCGACATCTCCTGGTCGGCGGCCCTGCGCATGAAGAACCGCCGCTCGCCCCGCCAGATCGGGGACGAGACGTTGCCCGCGCCGAGCAGCTCGGTGATCCGGGCGCGCAGCCGCTCCCGGCCGGGCAGGCCGTCGACCTCGGCGTGGAAGAGCGCGTCCTGGGCGGCGAGCCACTCCTTGGTCTGCGCGCTGTGCGGGTCCTCCAGCCAGCGGTAGGGGTCGGCGACCCGGTGCCCGTGAATCTCCTCGACGATGTCCTGACGCTGTGCCACCGGATAGTCCATGTGGATCAGCCTACGGCCAGGACCGCCAGGACTGCGGTCGCCCGGATCTGGGCATAAAGGGGTAGCGCGAACCGCTTCCCATTGGTCACACTGTTGACAACTTGGGGTTGACTCATCGCCCACAGAGGAGGTCCTCGTGGCGGGTGCGACAGATTCGGCCGAGCCAGGGGCCCGGCCACGGCACACCAGACCGGGTGTGCCGGACATGCCGGGCATTCCAGGTGATCAGGATCGGTGGTACAACGGCGGTACGCGGGTAAGGGTGGAGGTCGGCTGATGCGCCAGGTCCTCCTCCTCAACGCCACCTACGAACCGCTCACCACGCTCCCGCTGCGACGGGCCGTCTGTCTTGTGCTCCGGGAGAAGGCCGAGGTCGTCCACCATGACTCCTCCGGCGCCCACGTCAGGTCGGCGAGCACGTCCATGCAGGTGCCGTCGGTGATCCGGCTGCGCCGGTACGTGCGCATCCCGTTCCGGACCAGGATCCCGCTGACGCGGGCCGCCCTCATGCGGCGCGACAACTACCGCTGCGTCTACTGCGGCAAGAAGGCCGAGACCATCGACCACGTGCTGCCGCGCTCCCGTGGCGGCAAGCACGCCTGGGAGAACTGCGTCGCGTCCTGCACCCCCTGCAACCACCGCAAGGCCGACCGTCTCCTTGAGGAGCTCGGCTGGTCCCTCGACATCCCCCCCGCCGTCCCCCGAGGCGCCCACTGGCGCCTCATCGGCCTGATCAGTGACGGCGACCCCCAGTGGGCCGCCTACGTCACCGAGCCTGCCGCCTAATCCCCCAGTCCTCGGGCTGACCCGGGCCGTCGCCTCGTGCGGCGGCCCGCTTCCGTTACCTACACTCGGGGTCATGCCTCGTTATGACTACCGGTGCCGCTCGTGCGGCGACACGTTCGAGCTGTCCCGGCCGATGGCGGAGTCGTCCGCGCCGGCAAGCTGCCCCCAGGGCCACGCGGACACGGTGAAGCTCCTGTCCACGGTGGCCGTCACGGGCGGCGCGTCGGCCCCCGTCCAGCGCCCCTCGGGTGGCGGCGGCGGAGGCTGTTGCGGAGGCGGCTGCTGCGGCTGACCCCCGCCCGCCAGGGCGCGGCGGCGATGGCCGAATGAGCATGGTCATGCGGGAGCAGCTGCTCAAGCTCATCGAGATCCACCACTCGTCGCTGGAGGCGGGCGACCCCGCCACGTCGGCGAGCATCTTCACCGACGACCTCGTCGCCGTGCTGCCGACCGGCACGGTGCACGGCGCCGACGGCATCCTGGGCGTCCTCCAGGCGTTCGCCACCGCGTTCCCCGACCTCAAGGTCACCCAGCAGGCCGTCTGGGTCGAGGGCGACACCGCGATCGCCGAACTCGTCTTCAGCGGCACCCACACCGGGCCGCTGGGCACCGCTGAGGGCGAGGTCCCGCCGACCGGCAAGTTCGTCACCTTCCCGCTGATCGACATCTTCGTGCTGCGCGGCGACAAGATCAGCGAGCACCGCGTCTACTGGGACAACGCGTCCTTCCTGGGCCAGCTCGGCCTGCTGGGGAGCTAGCCCTGACGGCTCGTCCCCGAAGAAGTCCCCAGCCGTCTCCGGACGGCTCAGGGCCGCTCTCCCACCCGGGAGAGCGGCCCTGGTCGTTTTCCCGGCCGACACCCGTGGCCGGGGCTCCTCGGTGCCGAGGGAGCCCCGGTGGGGTCGGTCAGCGGTGGAGCTGGCCGACGTCGCGGGAGGCGCCGGTGGAGGCCGACGTCGCCATGGCGGCGTACGCCTGGAGGGCGGCGCTGACCTTGCGCTGGCGGTCGCGGGGGCGGTAGCCGCCCAGGTCGTTCAGCAGGGCCTCGCGGCGCTCGGCGAGCTCCTCGTAGGAGACGTCGAGTTCCAGCACGCGGCGCGGGATGTCGATGACGACGCGGTCGCCGTCCTGGACCAGGGCGATCATGCCGCCCGCGGCCGCCTCGGGGGAGGCGTGGCCGATCGACAGGCCGCTGGTGCCGCCGGAGAAACGGCCGTCGGTGATCAGCGCGCACGCCTTGCCGAGGCCGCGGCCCTTCAGGAACGACGTCGGGTACAGCATCTCCTGCATGCCGGGGCCGCCGCGCGGGCCCTCATAGCGGATGACGACGACGTCGCCCGCCTTGACCTTCTTGCCGAGGATGCCCTCGACGGCGTCCTCCTGCGACTCGAACACGACCGCCGGGCCGGAGAACGTCCACAGCTCCTCCTCGACGCCCGCGGTCTTCACGATCGCGCCGTCGGGGGCGATGTTGCCGTACAGGACCGCCAGGCCGCCGTCCTTGGTGTAGGCGTGCTCGGCCGAGCGGATGCAGCCCTCCGCCTCGTCCAGGTCCAGCGACTCCCAGCGGGTGTGCTGGCTGTAGCCCTCGGTGGTGCGGACCCCGCCGGGCGCCGCGTGGAACAGCTCCACCGCCTCCGGCTTGACGTTCGGGGACTTCACGTCCCAGGCGTCGAGGAACTCGCCGAGCGAGCCGCCGTGGATCGTGTGGACGTCCCGGTGCAGCAGGCCCGCCCGGTCCAGCTCGCCCAGCAGGCGGGGGATGCCGCCCGCCCGGTGCACGTCCTCGACGTGGTACTGCGAGGTGGCCGGGGCGACCTTGCAGACGCACGGGACGCGCCGGGACAGCTCGTCGATCTCCTTCAGCCCGAAGTCGACGCCCGCCTCACGGGCCGCCGCCAGCAGGTGCAGGATCGTGTTGGTGGAGCCGCCCATGGCCACGTCCAGCGCCATCGCGTTCTCGAACGCGTCGCGGGTGGCGATGCTCAGCGGCAGCACGCTCTCGTCGTCCTGCTCGTAGTAGCGCCGGGTGATCTCCACGACGGTCCGCCCGGCCCGCTGGAACAGCTCCTTGCGGGCGAAGTGGGTGGCCAGCGTGGTGCCGTTGCCCGGCAGCGACAGGCCGATCGCCTCGGTGAGGCAGTTCATCGAGTTGGCGGTGAACATGCCCGAGCACGACCCGCAGGTCGGGCAGGCGTTCTCCTCCATCTCGTCCAGGTCCTCCTGGGAGACGGACTCGTCGGCCGCGGCGATCATCGGGTCGATGAGGTCGAGCTTGCGGACGGTGCGGGCGGCGCCGTCCACGACGGTGACCTTGCCCGCCTCCATCGGCCCGCCGGAGACGAAGACCGTGGGGATGTTCAGCCGCAGCGCGGCGAGCAGCATGCCGGGGGTGATCTTGTCGCAGTTGGACAGCGCGACGATCGCGTCGGCCCGGTGCGCCTCGACCATGTACTCGACGGCGTCGGCGATCAGCTCGCGGGACGGCAGCGAGTAGAGCATGCCGTCGTGGCCCATGGCGATGCCGTCGTCCACGGCGATCGTGTTGAACTCGCGCGGGATGCCGCCCGCCTCGCGCACCGCCTCGGCGACGACCTGGGCGACCTCGCGCAGGTGCACGTGGCCCGGCACGAACTGGGTGAAGCTGTTGGCGATCGCGATGATCGGCTTACCGAAGTCCTCGCGGGCGACGCCGGTGGCGCGCAGGAGCGCGCGGGCGCCCGCCATGTTGCGGCCATGAGTGACGGTGCGTGACCGGAGCGGAGGCATTGGGGACTCTCCCAACCGTGGATCAAAAGGTGGGTGGCCCCGGGTAGGGGGCGGCATGGGACTCGGTGCCTGCCAGCCTACTCCAGTCGCCGGGCACCCCGGCTGCGCCGGCGGGGTGCCGCGATGCTCGTCGGCCTCGGTCGAACTCGGTGGAACTCGGTCGGACTAAGTCGAACTTGGACGGGAAGACCCGCTCCGCAGCCGCCGCGATCCGTTCGACGTCCTCGGGCGTCAGCACCCGTGGTCGTTTGCGGAGGTACGTCTTGGCCTTCGCGCCGGAGTAGACGTCCACGTTGCGGACCGACATCCACCGCCACGGGATCGGCGGGCCGTAGATCGCCACCGACGGCTGCACGGGGATCTCCGTCCCCATCGCCTTGCTCAGCAGCCGGCTCGCCTGGTTGGCCTCCCACCGCGCCTCGTCCAGCCGGTCCTTCATCTCGAAGGGGCCGTGGAACAGGCGGGTGTGCGAGAGCGCCCGGACCGGAAGGCGTCTGTCCCACGACTCGGAGTCGATGGCGTAGACGCCCGTCGGACCGATCACCAGGTGGTCGATCTTGCCGTCGCTGACGCCGTCGCCGTCGCGGGGGACGGCGCGCGCGTGCAGGGCGCGCCAGCCCGCCTTCTCCAGGCCGCGGAGCTGCCGCTCGGTCTTGCGTTCGGCCGGGGACACCGGATAGGAGCCCTCGCTGCCGCCGCCCGCCCGCGCCGTCCGCACGGTGTCGGCGATGAGCACCGCCACCGCGATCGTCAGGCCGACCCGGGGGTTGAAGACGATCGCGAACAGCAGCCCGACGACGAGCACCACGCCCGCGCGGATCGCCCACAGCCGGGCCTTCGGATGCCTCGCCAGATCGCGGAGGGTGGGGGTGGGCCGCTTCTCCTCCGGAGGCTGCCCGCGGGCGCCGCCGGCCTCGCCGCGGTCGATGATGGCCATTGCTCGACCCCTCACTTCCTTCTCGCCTCGGTGCGCGTCATCGGTTTACTTGCCCCCTCCGGTCGGGGGAAACGCTTACCGGAAGGTAACGCGGGCGTCCTCCCCGCGTCGCGCCTCGGCTAGGGTGCGGCCGTGACGGCGATCCACGATCTGACCGCGCGGGAGCAGGCCGCGGCCATCCGTGCCGGGGAGCTCTCGCCGGTGGAGCTCACCGAGCATTATCTCGGCAGGATCGCCCGGGTGGATCACCACGTCGGCGCTTTCGCCGCGGTGTGTCCCGACCTCGCCCTCGACCAGGCGCGCAAGGCCGAGCGTCAGGCGCTGGAAGCGGTCGCGCCCCCTGTGCTGCTGGGCGTGCCCGTCCCGGTGAAGGACCTCTACACCGTCGCGGGCCTGCCGACGGGCCACGGCAGCGCCGCGCGGCGGGATCCGCCGGGCGCGCACGACGGGCCGGTGGCGGCGCTGCTGCGGGCGGCGGGCGCGGTGGTCACGGGCAAGACCAGCACCCCCGAGTTCGGCCTGACCTGCTACACCGAGGGCGGCGCGACGCCCTGCGCGCGGACCCCGTGGGACGTCACGCGGCTGGCGGGCGGCTCCAGCGGGGGCGCGGCGGCGGCCGTCGCGGCGGGGCTGGCGCCGCTCGCGCAGGGCAGCGACGGCGGCGGGTCGGTGCGGATCCCGGCGAGCGCCTGCGGCCTGGTCGGGATGAAGCCGAGCCGCGGTGTCGTGGCCGTCGCGGGAGATCCGTTCGGCCTGGCGACCAGCGGCGCGATCGCCCGCGACGTCGGGGACGCGGCGCTTCTCCTTGACGTCCTGGCGGGCCGTACGGGTGGTTCGGGCGGGTTCGTGGAGGCGGCGCGGCGTCCGCCGGGACGGCTGCGGATCGCCCGGACGACGGCAGCCGCCGATCCGGTATCGCTGGATCCGTCGTGTCTCGCGGCTTATGAGAAGGCGAGCGCGCTGCTGGCCGGACTCGGCCACGAGATCGTTGAGGCGCCGCCCCTCCGGACCCCGCGTCTGGCCAGGACGTTCGAGGCGCTGTGGGCGGTGCTCGCCGCCGCCGAGCCCGTCCCGCCCGCCCGCGAGGAGTTGCTCCAGCCCCTCACCCGCTGGCTGCGCGACCGTGGCCGCCGCACCACCCCGGCGGAGGCCGCCCGCCTGCGCGCCACCCTGGAGGCCGAGGCCGCGCGAATCCTGGCGATCACCGACGCCTACGACGCCGTCCTCACCCCGACGGTCGCCGAGCCGCCCGTCCCGGTCGGCCACTTCGCCGCCCAGCCCCCCGAAGTGGATTTCGCCCGCCAGATCGCGCACACCCCCTACGCCGCCCTCGCCAACATCACCGGCAGCCCCTCGATCACCCTCCCCCTGCACTGGACCCCCGACGGCCTCCCCGTCGGCGTCCTCCTCACCGCCCGCTCCGCCCAGGACGCCCTGCTGCTCTCCCTGGCCGCCCACCTCGAATCCGCCACACCCCCACCACCCCGCCCACCCCTCTGGTGACCACCCCGAAGAGGCGTGCCACTGATCACCCGCGCGGCCGCCCGGACGCCGCCGCGTCGTCCGTACTCACGATGACTCCGGGTCGCGGGCAGGACGGCGGAAGCGGCGTGCCCGCCCGCCCTGCTGGTCACCGCCGTGCAGAGGCGTGCCGCTGGTCATGCGTGCGCGGGTGATCAGGACGCTGTCGCGTTGTCCGTGCTCACGGTGACTTGGGGTCGCGGGTGGGACGGCGGAAGCGGCGTGTCCGCGTGCCGCTCTGGTCGCCGTCGTGCAGAGCGTGCGGTTGGGTCGGTCGTGCTCATGGGCGCGTTGGTCGTGCGCCCTGCTGGTAGTCGCCGGGGGTCAGGGGTGGAGGAGGTGGATGAGGTGGGTGGAGGTGTCGGCGAGGAGGGTGTCGGGGGTGAGGGGGACGCCTGCGACGGCGGAGAAGAGGCGCGGGAGGTGGGGGATGGGGAAGTCGGGGCCTTCGGGCTGGTCGCGGAAGAGCGCGTGCTTGTTGAGCGAGCGCAGCGAGCGGGACCAGGCGTCGAGCACCTCCTCCTCGGAGGGGACGCCGAAGCCGTGGCCGACGGGGGCGGCGTGCCGGAGCCGGACGAAGGCGCCGTCGCTGTACTCGCGGGCCAGCCGGGACCTGGCCGACAGGAGGCCGCGCGGCGCCTCGGGCACCTGGAGGGTGACGGCGCAGGGTGATTTGCACTCGAACGCGCACACGCTCAGCGCCTTGATCACGGTGGTGTGCTGCCGGTCGAGGTAGTTGCGCCAGCCCTCGGGCGGGTCGCCCGCGACCCGCAGCGACCGCTCACAGGCCGAGACGAGCCCCCGCGTGTGCGCGCAGGAGGCGTTCTCGGCGACGACCCCGAACCTGCTGTGCGCGACCTTCATGTGGTCGGGCAGCCGGGCCGGGTCGGCGGCGTGGCCGAGCACCGGCTCCCAGGCGAGCACGGTCAGGTACTCGGCGGCGATGTGCGCCGCCGCGACGACCCCGCCGAGCTCGCGCCGCGCCCAGTGCACGGCGATCACTTCGAGCAGGAGGCGGAACCCGGCGCGCATCGAGCCGAGCGCGCCCCGGTGCCGTTCGCCCGGCTCCTGCGGCACCCTGACGGCGCGGGCCCGGTCGACCAGCGCGCGCGGCACCGAAGGGTGGGCGACGCCGAAGTCCTCGGCGTCGAGCTGGAGGAGTTGGTGGCCGAACTCGGCGGTGCCCTCGATCGTGCGGGGCGCGTGCCCGGCCCTGGCCAGCGCGGCGAGGTCACCGAAGGCGCAGCGCCGCGCCAGCTCCTCCAACACCGCCAAGGACACCCCGTCCCCTCTCCCGGTTCGGTGGGCGGGTGCGCCGCCCGTGCCGCGTCAGTGCCGCCAGAGCAGGACCAGCGCGCAGTCGTCGTCGTGGGCCGCCGACATCGACTGGACGATCTCCCGCGCGCCCCGGCGGAATCCCTGCGCGACGAGGCGCTCACCGGAGGCGAGCAGCTCGTCGATGCCCTGGTCGAGGTCGCGGCCGGGCTGTTCGACGAGGCCGTCGGTGTAGAGCATGAGCGCGTCGCCGGGGCCGAGCCTGCCGGACTCCGGCTCGCACTTGAGGTCGGGCACCACACCGAGCACGACGCCCTTGGCGGTGCCGACGTGCCAGGTGCCGCTCGTCGCGTCGAACTTGACGGCGGGCGGGTGCCCGGCGGACTCCACGACGTAGTCGCCGGTGCCGAGGTCGAGGACCACGTGCACGGCTGTGACGAACCCCTCGTCCCAGTACTGGCGGTGCAGGTAGGTGTTGCAGACCGACAGGTACTGCTCCGGAGGGACCGATCCAAGAAGGCCGCCGAAGGCGCCCGAGAGCATGAGCGCCCTGGTGCCGGCGGCCACGCCCTTCCCGGAGACGTCGACCAGCGCGACCTCCAGGAGGTCGCGTTCGCCGTCGGGGGAGCGGTGGCGGCAGGAGACGACGAAGTCGCCGCCGAAGGAGGAGCCGCCCGCCTGGGCGAGCTCCACGTTGGCCTCCCAGCCGCTGGGCAGCGTGGGGATCTGGCCCTGCCGGTTCAGCCTGTCGCGCAGCTCCAGCAGCATGGTCTCGCCGCGCAGCCCCTGGACGCCGAGCTGCTGCCGGTTGCGGGACAGCGCGAGCGCCAGCACGGTGGTGAGCCCGACGGTGACGATCATGCCGGGGGAGAAGCCGCGCTCGATGATGGTGGTGTCGATCACCACGACGACGGCGACGGTGACGAGCAGCGCGCTGAGCGCCTTGACGCGCAGGAGCAGGCCGCCCGCGAGGACGACGAGCACGAGGGCGCTCGGCGGGAACCACTGCTGGCCTATCCAGTACGTGCCCGCGCACATGCCGAAGGCGACGGCGGCCAGGAAGAACAGGACATAACGCTCGCGGATCCGGCCCCGCCGCAGCCAGCGGTAGAGCGCCACGAGGACGGGCACCCGCCGCAGTTGGGCGCGCGCCTTCGGCGGCATGAGGTGGACCAGGCGTTGCAGCATGTCGCCGCCACTGTACCGAGCCAAACCGCCCTGTGGCGTCAATCCACCCGACCCTCACCCTCGCGACAGCGCCGCGTATTCGTTATTGCGAAAGCCTTGCAACTAAGATTTGCTCGTTCCAAAGTGGGATCAACAGCTCCAACCAGGGAGGATTCGCCGTGCATGTCCCTGACGGCTTCATCAACGCGCCGGTCTCGGTCGCCACGGGTGTGGTGGCCGCAACCGGCGTCGCCGTCGCGCTGCGGGGCGCCCGCAGGGAACTCGACGACGCCACGGCGCCGCTCGCGGGTGTGACCGCCGCCTTCGTCTTCGGCGCCCAGATGCTCAACTTCCCCGTCGCCGCCGGGACCAGCGGCCACCTGCTGGGCGGCGCGCTCGCCGCGATCCTCGTCGGCCCCTACACCGGGGTCCTCGTGGTGTCGGTCGTGCTCGCCGTGCAGGCGCTGCTGTTCGCTGACGGCGGTCTGACGGCGCTCGGCACCAACATCACGATCATGGCGATCGTCACGGCGATCATCGGCTACGGGGTGTTCAAGGCGGGCCTCGCGATCCTGCCGAAGAAGCGGTCGAGCGTGCCCGTCGCCGCCTTCGCCGGGGCGTTCCTGTCGGTTCCGGCCTCGGCGATCTCCTTCACCGCGATCTACGCCATCGGCGGCACCACGGACATCCCGTTGGGCGAGATGCTCCTGGCGATGACCGGGGTGCACCTGCTCATCGGCGTCGGTGAGGCGCTCATCACGGCGGTCACCGTGTCCAGCGCCGTGGCCGTCCGGCCCGACCTGGTGTACGGGGCGCGCGGCCTCGTCAAGCCTCTGCTGATCAACGGGACGGCCGAGGAGGCCACGGCGTGAAGACCATCACCACCAAGGCGTTCCTGGCGGCGGGACTGCTCGTCGCGCTCGTCCTCGCGGGGCTCGTCAGCTACTACGCGTCGGGCAGCCCCGACGGCCTGGAGAAGGTCGCCACCGACCAGGGCTTCGACGCGGGCGCCAAGGACCACGCGGGCGCCGAATGGCCGCTCGCGGACTACGGCGTCTCCGGGGTGGGCGACGAGCGGCTGTCAGGCGGCCTGTCCGGGGTGATCGGCGTCGCCGTCACCCTCGCCCTCGGGGGCGGCCTGTTCTGGGTCGTGCGCGGCCGCAGGGCCGAGAGCCGGGACTGATGGGGGCGGGCCACGCGCACGCCCTCTACGTGCGGCGGGACTCGGTGGTGCACCGCCTCCCGCCGCACTGCAAGATCGTGGCGACCGTCGGTTTTGTGCTGGCCGTCGCGATCACCCCCCGGCACGAGGTGTGGGCGTTCGCCGCCTACGCGCTGCTGCTCGCGGGGGTGACGGTCGTCGCGCGGATCCCGTTCGGGACGGTCCTGCGGCGGATGGTGATCGAGATCCCGTTCGTCGCCTTCGCGTTCTTCCTCCCGTTCGTCGCGCGGGGCGAGCGGGTCGAGGTGCTGGGCCTCGCGCTGAGCGTGGACGGCCTGTGGGGCGCGTTCGGCATCCTGGCCAAGGGCACCCTCGGGGTCGTCGCGTCGATCCTGCTGGCGGCCACCACGGAGCCGCGCACGCTGCTCCTGGGCGTCGAACGGCTCGGCCTGCCGCCGCTGCTCACCCAGATCGCCACGTTCATGTTCCGCTACCTGGACGTCGTCGCCGACGAGCTGCGCCGGATGCGGATCGCCCGCGCGGCGCGCGGCTTCGAGGCCCGCGACCTGCGCGACGCCAAGGTGCTCGCCCGTTCGCTCGGCGCGCTGTTCCTGCGCTGCTTCGAGCGCGGCGAGCGGGTCCACTTGGCCATGCTCAGCCGCGGCTACGACGGCGCGATGCCCGTCCTGGCCGAGGTCGGCGCGTCCCGGCGGCAGTGGGCGCTGTCGGCGGCGCTGCCCGCGGCGGCGGGGCTGGTCGCCGCTGCTGCTTGGATGGCCGTGTGGACGCTTCGCTAGAAGTCTCGGGCCTCGCTTACGCCTACCCGGACGGCACGCAGGCGCTGTTCGGCGTGACGACCTCCGTCAGGCGCGGCGAGCGGGTCGCCCTGCTCGGCCCGAACGGGGCGGGCAAGACGACGCTCGTGCTGCACCTCAACGGCATCCTGCACGGCGGCGCGGGAACCGTCCGGGTAGGCGGGATGCCGGTGGACCCGTCCGACAAGAAGGCGCTCAAGGAGATCCGCCGGAGGGTCGGCGTCGTCTTCCAGGACCCCGACGACCAGCTCTTCATGCCCACGGCAAGGGAGGACGTCGCCTTCGGCCCGGCCAACCTGGGCCTACGCGGCGCGGCCCTGGAGCGCCGGGTGGAAGAGGCGCTGGAGCGGGTCGGCATGGCGGAGTTCGCCGACCGGGCGCCGCAGCACCTCAGCTTCGGCCAGCGCCGCCGGGTGGCCGTCGCGACGGTCCTGGCGATGGAGCCGGAGATCCTCGTCCTGGACGAGCCGTCCTCCAACCTCGACCCGGCCTCGCGTCGTGAGTTGGCCGAGATCCTGCTCTCGCTCGACGTCACCATCCTCATGGTCACGCACGACCTGCCTTACGCCGCGCAGCTGTGCCCGCGCTCGCTCATCCTGTCCGGCGGGGTGATCGCCGCCGACGGGCCGACCCTGGAACTGCTGGCGGACGCGGAGCTGATGGCCGCGCACCGGCTCGAACTGCCCTTCGGCTTCATCCCCCAGGCGCTGTCCGGCGCCTGACGCTCCGTGACGGCCTCGGAACGCCCTGTCCGTCATGGGGAAACCGCGTTTCCGTTGCGCCGCGCCCGGTGATCCGTGAGACTCTGAAGTGACAACCGTTTTCATTTCACTCTCATCGGGGGGCATCGTGAAGGTCGCTTTCGTCGGCAAGGGCGGCAGCGGGAAGACGACGCTGTCGTCCCTGTTCATCCGCCACCTGCACGGCATCGGGCTGCCCGTCGTCGCCGTGGACGCCGACATCAACCAGCACCTCGGCGCCGCGCTCGGGCTGCCCGAGGGCGTCCAGGCGCCCGCGCTCGGCGACCACCTGCCCGCGCTCAAGGAGTACCTGCGCGGAGACAACCCGCGTGTCACGTCGGCCGCCTCGATGGTCAAGACGACGCCGCCGGGGCACGGCTCCCGCCTCCTGCACCACTTCGGGCGCGACCCCTTCCACACCGACCTCGCGCTGGACATGGCCGACGGCCTCAAGCTGCTCGCCACAGGCCCGTTCACCGACGACGACCTCGGCGTCGCCTGCTACCACTCCAAGACGGGCGCGGTGGAGCTGTACCTGAACCACCTCGTGGACGGCCCGGGCGAGTACGTCGTGGTGGACATGACAGCGGGAGCCGACACCTTCGCCTCCGGCCTGTTCACCCGGTTCGACGTCATGTTCCTCGTGGCCGAACCCACCCGCAAGGGCGTCAGCGTGTACCGCCAGTACACCGACCACGCGCGCGACTTCGACGTGACGATCAAGGTCGTCGGCAACAAGGTCCACGACGAGCAGGACGTGGACTACCTGCGCGAGCACGTGGGTGAGGACCTGCTGACGTGGTTCGGCCACTCCCCGGCCGTCCGGGCGATCGAGCAGGGCCGGGAAGGCGCCCACCTGGAGGACGCCGGGGTGGCCTCCCTCGACGTGCTCCGCAAGACCGTCGACGAACAGGTCAAGGACTGGGACACCTACCTCCGGCAGGCCGTGGAGTTCCACGTCAGGAACGCCCGCAGCTGGGCCAACCGCGCCACCGGCGAGGACCTCGAGGCGCAGGTGGACCCGGAGTTCGCCTTCCCGGCCTGACCTGGGAGACTGGCCCCATGCGAGTTTTCCTGGGATCGGACCACGCGGGCTATGAGCTCAAGGAGCACCTGGTCGCCTGGCTGAAGGACAACGGGCACGAGCCCGTCGACATCGGCCCGAAGGTCTACGACGCGGTCGACGACTACCCGCCGTTCGTGCTGCGCGCCGCCGAGGCCACCGCCGTCGAGCCCGACTCGCTGGGCGTCGTGCTGGGCGGCTCGGGCAACGGCGAGGCGATCGCCGCGAACAAGGTCAAGGGGATCCGCGCCGCCCTCGTGTGGAGCGAGGACACCGCGGTGCTGGCCCGAGAGCACAACAACGCGAACGTCATCAGCATCGGGGCGCGCCAGCACACGCTGGAGGAGGCCACCCGGTTCGTCGAGCTGTTCCTCAACACCCCGTACTCGGGGGAGGAGCGGCACACCCGCCGGATCGACATGCTCACCAGCTACGAGAACACCAGGCAGCTTCCGCCGCTTCCCTGACCGGACGACACGAGAGCCGCCGGACGCGTCGTAAGGCGTCCGGCGGCTCTTCGCGTCTCGCGGTCCGCTCAGTCGAAGCTGGGGTTCGCGGTGCGGGTCCGCTTCAGCTCGTAGAAGCCGGGCACGGACGCGGCCAGCCGCACGCCCTCGAACAGCCGCAGCGCGTCCTCGCCGCGCGGGATCGGCGTGATGACCGGCCCGAAGAAGGCGTTCCCGTCGATCTCCACGACCGGGGTGCCGACCTCCTGGCCGACCTTGTCGATGCCGACCTTGTGCGAGGCGCGCACGTCCTCGTCGAACTCCTCGCCGGCCAAGGCGGCGAGCAGCGAGGCGTCCAGGCCGGCCGCCGCGACGGCCTCGGCGACGACCTCGTCGGTGACGCCACGGCCCTCGTTGTGGATCCGGGTGCCCAGCTCGGTGTAAAGCGGGCCGAGCACCTCGTTCCCGTACTTCCGCTCCGCCGCGATCGCCACGCGTACCGGGCCCCAGCCGCGTCGGATCATCTCGCGGTACTGCTCGGGCACGTCCTTGTCCTCGTTGAGAACGGACAGCGACATCACGTGCCAGTGGACGTCCAAGGGCCGCTGCGCCGCCACCTCGTGGATCCAGCGTGACGTGATCCACGCCCACGGGCACAGGGGGTCGAACCAGAAATCGACGCGGAGCTTCTCGTTCTCCGGCAAGGGGCACCTCCGGTGAGGGCGGACATCTTTCGGGACCGGACCTCTGATCACGCGAAGTCTTCGCGCGCAGACGTCCACCGAACACAAACCGGCCATCCGCTCCGTCAATTCCCCGGCTCAGGGTAGACATGAAAAGATCCGGAGAGCACACGAGTACACACACGGGAGGGCACGTGGCAGGCAACCTCACGCGCGACGAGGCGCGGGAACGGGCCCGGACGCTGGCCGTCGGGGGCTACGAGGTGGCGCTCGACGTCACCGCCGGCAACGGCCCCGGAGCCGTCTCGACCGGCGCGGAGCGCTTCGCCTCGGTCACCACCGTCAGGTTCGACGCGGCCGAGCCGGGCGGTTCCACGTTCATCGACCTGCACGACGCGGTCGTCACCGAGGCGGTGCTCAACGGGACGCCCCTCGACGTGTCCGCCTACGACGCGGCGAAGGGCAGGCTGCCCCTGCCGGACCTGCGGGCGTCGAACGAGCTCACGGTCAAGGCGGACATCCTCTACTCGCGCACCGGCGAGGGCCTGCACCGCATGGTGGACCCGGTGGACAGCCAGGTGTACCTGTACACCCAGTTCGAGACGGCCGACGCGCACCGCATGTTCGCCTGCTTCGACCAGCCGGACCTGAAGGCGACGTACACGTTCACCGTGACGGCGCCCGAGGGCTGGCAGGTCGTCTCGAACACCGCGCCCGTCCAGGACGGCGCCGTGTGGCGCTTCCCGGAGACGGAGCGGATGTCCACCTACATCACGGCGCTGGTGGCGGGGCCCTACCACGTCGTGCGGGACTCCTACGACGACGGGCGCATCCCGCTCGGCGTCTACTGCCGCGCCTCGCTCGCGGAGTTCCTGGACGCGGACGCGATCCTCGACGTCACCAAGCAGGGCTTCGCCTACTTCGAGCGCGTCTTCGCCTTCCCCTACCCGTTCGGCAAGTACGACCAGCTGTTCGTGCCGGAGTTCAACGCGGGGGCGATGGAGAACGCGGGGGCCGTCACGTTCCTGGAGGACTACGTCTTCCGGTCGCGTGTCACCGACGCCGCTTACGAGCGCCGCGCGGAGACCATCCTGCACGAGATGGCCCACATGTGGTTCGGCGACCTCGTCACGATGCGCTGGTGGGACGACCTGTGGCTGAACGAGTCGTTCGCCACCTACATGTCGGTGCTGTGCCAGGCCGAGGCGACCCGCTGGAAGAACGCGTGGACGACGTTCGCGAACGCGGAGAAGGCGTGGGCGTACCGGCAGGACCAGCTTCCCTCGACGCACCCGATCGCCGCCGACATCCCGGACATCCGGGCGGTCGAGGTGAACTTCGACGGCATCACCTACGCCAAGGGCGCGTCGGTCCTCAAGCAGCTCGTCGCCTACGTCGGCCTGGAGAACTTCCTGGAGGGCGTCCGCCGGTACTTCCAGCGGCACGCGTGGGGCAACACCGTCCTCACCGACCTCCTGGACGCGCTGGAGGAGACGTCGGGGCGCGAGCTCACCTCCTGGTCGAAGGAGTGGCTGGAGACGTCCTGGGTCAACACGCTGCGGCCGTCCTACGAGGTGGACTCCGGGGGCGTCTTCACCGAGTTCGCGGTGCTCCAGGAGGCCGTCCCGGAGTACCCGACGCTGCGCTCGCACCGGGTCGCGATCGGCCTGTACGACCGCACCGACGAGGGCCTCGTCCGGCGCAGGCGGGTCGAGCTGGACGTCGTCGGCGCCAAGACGGCGGTGCCCGAGCTGGTCGGCGAGCGCCGTCCCGACCTCGTGCTGGTCAACGACGACGACCTCACCTACGCCAAGATCCGGCTGGACGAGCACTCGCTGGCCACGCTGGTCTCCTCGATCGGCGACATCAGGGAGAGCCTGCCGCGCGCGCTCGCGTGGTCGGCGGCCTGGGACATGACGCGGGACGCCGAGCTGGCCACCCGCGACTACGTCAAGCTGCTCCTGTCCGGCATCGGCGGCGTCACCGACATCTCGGTGGCGCAGACGCTGCTGCGCCAGGCCCGCACCGCCGTCGCCCAGTACGCCGACCCGGCCTGGCGTGAGCGGGGCCTCGCCCAGATGGCCGAGGCGCTGCACGGCCTCGCCCTCGCGGCCGCGCCCGGCTCGGACTTCCAGCTCGCCTACCTCCAGGCGTTCTCCTCCGCCGCGACGTCGCCGGAGCACCTCGACTACCTCGCGGGCCTGCTGGACGGCTCGGTGGTGCTGGAGGGCCTCAACGTGGACACCGACCTGCGCTGGGGGCTGCTGCGGCGGCTCGTGGTGCGGGGCCGCGCGGGCGAGGCCGAGATCGCCGCCGAGCACGGGCGGGACGCCACCGCCGCGGGCGAGCGGCACGCCGCCGCGCTGCGCGCCGCGATCCCGACGCCGGAGGCCAAGGAGGCCGCCTGGCAGCGGATCATCTCCGGCAAGCTGCCCAACGCGGTGTTCCGGGCGACGCTGGGCGGGTTCGTCGAGCCCGACCAGGCCGCGCTGCTCGTGCCCTACACCGAGAGGTACTTCGCCGAGGTCGGCCGGGTGTGGCAGGAGTGGAGCAGCGACATGTCCCAGACGTTCGCCGAGACCGCCTACCCCTTCCTCAACATCAGCCAGTCCACCATCGACCGGACGGACGCCTACATCAAGGCGGAGAACCCGCCCTCGGCGCTGGTGCGGATGCTGTCGGAGGGCCGTGACGGCGTCGCGCGGGCGCTGCGCGCGCGGGCCAGGGACGCGGCCGCCTCCTAGGCGAAGCGCGGAGAAGGGCCGTCCGGGGCGCTCCGGACGGCCCTTCTCTTGTCACCCAGGTATAAAGTGGCACCGATCGAACCAGGAGAAACCGGACTGAGAGGCGAAGGGGGAGTGGGATGGACGCCCCCCGTGCCTCCCTGTCGCGCGACGCCATCGTGGCGGCCGCTGGCGAGCTGATCGAGCGCGACGGCGTCGAGGCGCTGTCCATGCGCAAGGTCGCCGCCCGGCTCGGGGTCGCCGCCATGTCGCTCTACCACCACGTGCCCAACAAGGCGGCGCTCGTCGACGCCGTGATCGAGCGGCTCGTCGTCGATCTCGACTTCGCCGACGATCCCGAGGCCGATCCGCGCGAGCGGGCCCGTGGCATGATGCGCGCCTTCCGCGCCGCCGCCCGGGAGCGGCCCAGGACCGTCAACCTCGTGCTCACCAGGACGTTCGAGACGCCCGCGACGCTCCGGCTGTTCGAACACGCGCTGGAGATCGCGCGCGCGGCCGGGTTCTCCGGGAGCCGGGCCGCCAGGATCGCGTCGGCGTTCGTGTCGTACGTCATCGGGGCGCTGCTGCGGGAGGCGCGGTTCGACCGCGACGCGCCGGGCTCCGATCCGTTCCTGCACGGGCCGGAGAGCGTCGATCCCGAGCGCTTCCCGCATCTGACGGCGCTGCTCGCCGAGGGCTTCGCCTATGATCCGGACGCCGAGTTCGAGACGGGCCTCGACCTGCTCCTGGACGGCCTCCCGGAGCCGGGCCCCGACTGATCCCCGCCGGGACCGTGCCAGGCCGTCCGCGGGCCGCTCAGCGCCCGCCGGGGCCGAACAGGCGCTGCGCCGTCTGGGAGATGTCCTGGGCGGAGGGCGCGTCGGCGTCGCCGTGCTCGGCGTGCGCCGCCCTGATCCACAGCGGGACGCGCCACGTGCGCATGAGCACGACGCCGCCCGCCGTCATCCGGTCGGCCTTGGCCCGGCCGCCGTGCACCGCGACCACCACCGACGCCTTGACGGGCCCGCCCATCTCCTGCGACAGGGCCTCGGAGACGGTGCTGGCCAGGGCCTCCAGCTTCGCGACGACGTGCGACTGGACGTCCTTGCCGAAGAACAGCCTGCCCTTCACCGAGGCGAGCACGATGTCGGGCGCGTGCACCTGGTTCTCGACGATCCAGACCTGGCCGCGCGCGGCGACGAGGTGCGGCAGCACGCCGTGGCCCGGCACGAACCGCCGGTGCAGCACGGTGAACTCGCCGCGTCCGGCGAGTTCGAGGCCGCGCAGCGCCTTGGCGGTGTGCGAGGCGCCGTCGTCGCCGGTGCGCCAGATCCGTGACTCCAGGCGCGCCTTGGCGTACTGGGCGGCGTCGTAGGCGAGGAAGCCGATGACGAAGACGATCGCCCAGTAGACGGCGAGGCCGCCGACGAAGAGGCCGAAGACGTACCCCGCGCCGAACGCCACGACGGAGCCGCGCACCCGTTTCCGCTTACGTTTTCCGGAATCAGCGCTCCAGAGCTGTTCGTACACCTGCTGAGGAGATCCGCCGACAAGGGCTGGATTCTCCTTCTGGTAGATGTTGTTACCGAACACCCCTCTATGGTCGCTTAATTACGGTCAAAAGCAATCTAACCGCTTGGTAACCGTAAGTAGCCATATCCCCGGGGTGATACCGGCTGTTGACACATTTCCCCAGCATGTGGTCGGGTCTCCAGGATCAGGTAGATCATGATGTGGGGTAGATGTGAGAAAAGTTGCGCTCGTCGCGCTTGCGGCAGCCCTCGTCGGGGGCCCGCTCGCCGGGGGAGCGGGGGCCGCCCCGACGGCGACCCCGAACCTCAAGCTCGGCAGCCAGGGGGCCGCCGTGAAGCAGCTCCAGCAGCGGCTCAAGCAGCTCAAATACGACCCGGGCACGGCCGACGGCCGCTTCGGCGGCACCACCCGCGCCGCGGTCTGGGCGTTCCAGAAGGTGAACGGACTCCCGACCGCGTCCGCCGGCAACGTCGGACTGAAGACCTGGCGGGCGCTGGAGCGGCCCAAGCTCCCGGTCGTCATCACCGCCAAGAAGAAGCGCAAGGCCGACCGGGTCGAGATCTCGATCAAGCGGCAGCTCGTCGTCGTCTACAGGAACAACAAGATCGCGCTCATCAGCCACACCTCGACCGGTAGCGGCCGCTTCGAGGACGGCGCCGTGTCACGCACGCCGCGCGGCTACTTCAGGGTCGAGCGCAAGATCAAGGGGGTCCGGCACGCGCCGCTCGGCACCCTGTACAACCCGATCTACTTCTACCGGGGCTACGCGCTGCACGGCTCTCCGAACGTGCCCCTGTACCCCGACTCGCACGGCTGCGCCCGGCTCCCGTTCGGCACTGACATGAAGATCTTCAACCTGGTGCCCATCGGCATGCAGGTGCGGGTGCTCTAGCGGCGTCCTCCGCACACACCACGAAGGCCCAGATCCCCGATGATCTGAGCCTTCGTGATTGCCGGTGCCCGCGTGCCAGTACCTCCCACCCCTGGGGTTCTTGCACGCGGGGCACCGGTCCGCCGCGCGGTCCGGATGCGCCACCGTCGTCCGTCGAGGAGGAGCCGACGACGGTCATCGCTTCCGGTCCTGCGCGGCCCCGATCTCTCGGAGCTGACTTCAGCTTAGGACGCCAGATCGCACGGAAGGCTACGTCCCGGTGACGTGTTTGTTTCGTGCCAACGGAGATCTCCTGTCCGCTCTCACCATGCCGTACGGCGCCCGGGGAACGGCGAGATGACGATTCGGCAGCGGTGCGCTGACCGGGCGCCAAGATCGGGCACTCTTGGACCCACGAGTTTCGGCGCGACAGGAACGGACGCAGGTGCAGGACACGTTGCCCGGCGGGATCAAGCCGCTGGCGCTGGAAGACCCCAAGTCCGTGGGCGGCTTCACCCTTCTCGGCCGGATCGGTTCCGGCGGCATGGGTACCGTCTTTCTCGCGGAGGGGGGCGACGGCGCGCGGGTCGCCGTCAAGACCATCCATCCCAAGCTCGCCGAGGACAAGGTGTTCCGGGCGCGCTTCGCCGACGAGGTGGCGCTGGCCGGACGGGTCGCCTCGTTCTGCACGGCGGCGATCGTCGGCCACGGCGAGGACTTCGACCTCCATCCGACGGGGCTGCCCTACATGGTCAGCGAGTACATCGGGGGAGTGCCGCTCGCCAGGCGGGTGCACGAGAGTGGCCCGCTTCCGGCGTCCGACCTGCACGGGGTCGCGGCGGGCGTGGCGACGGCGCTGGCCGCCATCCACGAGGCGGGCCTCGTGCACCGCGACCTCAAGCCGTCGAACGTGGTGCTGACGCTCTCGGGGCCGCGCGTCATCGACTTCGGCATAGCGCGCGCGCTGGACGCCTCCACGAGCTGGACCACCACCGGCACCGTGCTCGGCACGCCCGGCTGGATGGCCCCCGAGGTCCTCGTGGGCGGGACGGCCACCCCGGCCGCCGACGTCTTCGCGTGGGGGCTGCTCATGGCGTTCGCGGGCACCGGGCGGGCCGCCTTCGGCGAGGGCCAGGCGCTGGACGTCGCGCGCCGGGTCGTCCAGGACGAGCCCGACCTGCACGGCCTGGCTGACGGCACGCTGAAGGACCTCGTGCGGGCCGCCCTCAGCAAGAAGCCGGAAGACAGGCCGACGGCTCCGGAGCTGATGATGCGGCTCGTCGGCAGGACCGAGGCCGAGCGGGCCGCCGAGCCGGACGCCGGGGCGCGCGGTGGGCGGCCGGTGCTCGTCGCCGGGGTCATGGCGTTGATCGCGGTGCTCTCGGTGGGCCTGGTCGCGGCGCTGTCGGCGGCCGCGCCGCAGCGCGCCGGGACGGGTGCGGAGGTGGTCGTGCCGACCGAGTACCGGCAGCCGCCGGCGTCCGGATGAGGGGTGCGGGGGCGGGGAATCCGGTGCGGGCGATTTAAATAGGAAAGAAACCTGTTTAATATGCGTGTGTGGAACCGAACCTCATCCCCGTCCCGCGCGCGGTCGTGCCCCGCCCCGGCGTGCTCACGCTCGGCCGGGACACCGCGCTGACCGCCCCCGACGGGCACGCCGCCGCCTTCCTGCGCGCCCTGCTCCGGCGCGCCACCGGCTTCCCCCTCGCCCCCGCGACACCCGCCTCCACCACGGTGGTGGAGCTGCGCCTGGACGGGCCCGCCTCGCTCGGCCGGGAGGGGTACCTCCTCGACGTCACCGAATCCGGCGTCGTCCTTACGGGCCACACGGACGAGGGGCTCTTCCGGGGCGCGCAGACGCTCCGGCAACTGCTGCCCCCGGAGATCGAGTCCCCGGCGCCCGTCGAAGCCGCCTGGACGCTGCCGCACGGCACCGTCGAGGACGCGCCCCGGTACGCCTGGCGCGGCGTGATGCTCGACGTCGCCCGGCACTTCTTCGACGTCTCGGCGGTCAAGAGGTTCATCGACAGGGTGGTCCCCTACAAGTTCAACGTGCTGCACCTGCACCTGAGCGACGACCAGGGCTGGCGGCTGGCCATCGACGGCTACCCACGGCTCACCTCCCACGGGGCCGCCACCGCCGTCGGCGGACCGCCCGGAGGGTTCTTCACGCAGGAGGACTTCAAGGAGATCGTCGAGTACGCCGCCGCGCGGTACCTGACGGTCGTCCCGGAGATCGACGTCCCCGGACACACCCAGGCCGCGATGGCCAGCTACCCGCACCTGTCGACGCAGGAGGCGCCCGAGCTGTACGAGGGCGTCGAAGTCGGGTTCAGCGAACTGGCCATCCACCGGGACGCCACCTACGCGTTCCTTGACGAGGTCTTCGGGCAGGTCGCCGCCCTGACGCCGGGCGCCTACCTCCACCTGGGCGGGGACGAGGCGCTGTCCACCACGGCCGAGGACTACGCCACGTTCATGTCACGGACCCTTCCGCTCGTCGGGAAGCACGGCAAGACCGTCGTCGCGTGGCAGGAGGCCGCCTCCGCGCCCGAGCTGCCCCCCGGCGTCCACCTGCAGTACTGGAGGCCGACGACAGAGGAGGTGCCCGAGGCGCTGCACAAGGCGGTCGGGGAGGGCGCCAAGCTCATCATGTCCCCGGCCGACCGCGCCTACCTGGACCAGAAGTACAGCGAGGACGCGCCGCTCGGGCTCGTCTGGGCCGGGACGGTAGGCGTCCGGCAGTCCTACGAGTGGGACCCCGAGGCGCTCGTGCCCGGCGCGGAGGTCGTCGGCGTCGAGGCGCCGCTGTGGAGCGAGACCCTGCGCACCCCCGACGACCTCGACCACATGCTCCTCCCGAGGCTGCCCGGCCTCGCCGACGTCGCCTGGTCGGCCGCGCCGCGCGACTGGCCCGCGCACGCGCGCCGCCTGCGCGCCCACACGGCCCGCTGGGACGCCGCGGGCATCACCGCCTACCACCGCTCCCCGGAACTCGCCGAATAGCCGCTCAGCGGGCGGCTGGACCGCTCCCGCCGCCCCGGGCGGACAGGGAAACGCCGGAGGCGGGCCACATTGCTCGTCTCCGGCGGTGTTTCCCCTCTTCACTCGCCCTCAGCGGCACTTCCGATAGGGGCGTTTCACTGCCCTTCTCGTCTTCCGCTGTGGCGGATCCTTGGCGTTCCGGTTTCTGTTCGCCTCCTTGCGGTGACGTCCTTCGCTCCGATCCGCCTTCGGATACCTTCAGTCTAGGAAGCCGTGGGGCTCACGGGGGTCAGCGCGAGGTCCGGAATCGGGTGATTCTCCACGGTGTCGCGCCAGCGGTCGGCCAAACCCCGGTCAGGGCAGCGCCTCGGTGAGCCGCGCGACGTGCCGGAACCCGGCCTCCCCGACCTGGTACAGGTGGACGCCGGGCCCGAGGCGCTCACCCTCCCCGTCGAACCTGAACGTCCCGGTGAGGCCGGACGTCCGCGCCGCCCCGATCCAGTCGTTGATCACACCGGGCGTCGTCCGGTCCTCCGCCGTCGCCTCCAGGAACAGCGTGACCGCGTCGTAGGCTTCCACCGCGTACGGCTGTCGCGGAGCCTCCCGGTACGTCGCGCGGAAGGATTCGACGAACCTCTGCGTGGCCGGGGAGGTCGCGCCCTCCGGGTCCACCAGGCACGCGCAGACGGCCCACACCCTCGCGTCGCCCGTGAACCCCGGCCACAGCAGCCCGTCGTCCCCGACGACGGGCGCTTTCACCCCGGCCGCGCGCAGCGCCCGCACCAGCGGACCCGCGTCCTCCGCCCGCCCGGCGACGACCACGGCGTCCGCCTTGAACCCCTTGACGTCCTCGGCGATCGCACTGAACTCGGTGGTGAAGCCCCGTGGGTAGCTCCACGTCCGCACGTCCGCCGCGCCGGCCCGCGCCAGGCCGCGCCGCGCCCACTCGGCCCGGCGCAGCGGCACAGGCGACTGGTCGTGCAGGACGGCCACCTTGCGCGCCCTCAGCTCGCCCGTGACGTGGCGGGCCGCTTCCGTCCAGGTCAGCTCGTCGTCGGCGACGATCCGGTGCCAGTACCGCCACCCACGGTCCCGCAGCTTCGCGTCCGTCGTGTCGTAGGCCACCATCGGCACCCCCGCGTCCTCGAACACCTGGACGACCGGCGCGACGTCCAGCACCCCGGCGGGCCCCACGATCCCGTACACCCCGTCGGCCACCGCCCGCTCCGCCAGCGCCCGCAGCCCCGCCGCGCTCGTCGTCGCATACGACCGCAACTCCACCCGCACCCGCGGCCCCGCCGCGTTGTGCCGCTCGACGGCCAACTCCACCGCCGCCCCCGCCTCCGTCCCCACCCCGCCGAACTGCCCGATCACCACATCCCGATAGAACGGCGCCGGAATATACGGATCCTCGTCCCCACCCCCCGAACACATCACGATCAACAACAAACAAGCCCCCAGAACCCCGCCGAGCCACCACAACCCCTTGCCCGCCTGCACCTGCCCCATCCGCTTCCCTCCCACTGCCTACCCGCCACCTTTCCGCCCCCTACGACGCCTCCACCCACCCCCAGGTTCCGCCCGAACTGCCACGACCCGGCCTGTGCGTGTCGTGAGATGTCGGGCGTCCTCGTGTTCATGCGGCGGTCATGGCCGGTTGGTTGAGGTTGACGTCAAGTTCGACTTAGCATCGGGGCATGAGCGGACAGAGTGGACTGGTCGGGGAGTGGGCGGGGCTGGCCTCGCGGCGGGTGGCGGCCAACGGGGTCGAGCTGAAGGTCGTGGAGCACGGGGAGGGGCCGCTTGTGGTGTTGTGCCATGGGTTTCCCGAGCTGGGGTTCTCGTGGCGGCATCAGGTGTTCGCGCTGGCGGAGGCCGGGTATCGCACGGTGACGCCGGATCTGCGCGGATACGGGGGGAGTTCTCGGCCTGAAGAAGTGGACGCGTACGACGTGCTCACCCTCGCCGGGGACATGGTCGGGCTCCTGGACGCCCTCGGAGCCGACGACGCCGTGTTCGTCGGCCACGACTGGGGTGCTTCCGTCGTCTGGAACACCGCGCTGGAGCACCCCGACCGTGTGCGCGCGGTAGCGGGCCTCAGCGTGCCCCTCACACCGCGCCCGCCCGCGCCGCCGATAGACATCCTGCGCAGGCGGCTGGGCGACGACTTCTACATGGTCTGGTTCCAGGAGCCGGGCGTCGCCGACGCCGTCCTCAACGCCGACGTCCGGCGCACCCTCCTGTCGGACGACGCCAACGCCGCCCAGTGGACCAAGCGCTCCGACGAGCCCCCGGCCCCGCGGCCCTTCCTCAGCGAGGAGGAGTTCGCGGTGTTCGCCGAAGCCTTCACCGAGACGGGCTTCACCGGCGGCCTCAACTACTACCGGAACATGGACCGGAACTGGGCGCGCACCGAGCACCACGTCGGCCGGACCGTCGACTGCCCGTCCCTGTTCCTGACGGGCTCCGAGGACCTCGTCGCGGGCTTCATGAAGACCGAGAAGCTCAGGGCCGTCCTGACCGACCTGCGCGCCCACGTCGTCCTTGAGGGCGCGGGCCACTGGGTCCAGCAGGAGCGTCCGGCCGAGGTGAACGGGGCCCTCCTCAGCTTCCTCGCCGGGCTCGGCTGAGGGGGCCGGATGTCCGAAGCCGTCCCGTCCCGGCGCGTCACCCCGAGGTCGGCCCGGGGCGTCCGTACCAGGAGCGCCCTGGTGGCGGCCGCCCGCGTGGTCTTCGAGCGCGACGGCTACCTCGACGCCCGGATGAGTGACATCGCCAAGGAGGCGGGTGTGGCGGCGGGCTCCGTCTACACCTACTTCGACGGCAAGGAGGAGGTCTTCCAGGCGGTCGCCGACGAGGTGAAGGAGGAGATGCTCCATCCGCGCCTGCGCGCCCGCACCGGCCTCACCGACCCCGTCGCGCTGATCGACCTGGCCAACCGCGAGTACCTGCTCTCCTACGCGAAGAACGCACGGCTGATGGCACTGTTCGAGCAGGTCGCCCAGATAGACGAGACGTTCAGGGCGCACCGCGCCGAACGCGCCCAGGCGTTCGCCCAGCGCAACGCCGCCCTCATCGCCGACCTCCAGGCGCGGGGCCTGGCCGACCCGTCCCTCGATCCCTTCCTGACGGCCCAGGCCCTGTCCGGCATGGTCAGCCGCATGGCCTACACGGCTTTTGTCCTCCAACCCCCCGTCCCGTTCGACCACCTGGCCGCCACCCTCACCCGCCTCTGGACCAACGCCCTCAACCTGCGTCCGCCCGGAGCCTAGACTTGGGCCCATGCCCATCGACCTGAGCCTGCTCGACGGTGTGCGGTGGCGGGGACAGGCGGTCGTGGGGGAGCGGGCGCAGGCGCTGCTCGCGGCCCTGGCGCTGGCGCGCCGCACGGTGAGCGCGGACCGGCTCGTCGCCGAGGTGTGGGGGGAGGACGAGCCCGCCAACCCGGCCAAGGCGCTGCAGGTCCTCGTGTCCAGGACCAGGGCGGTCGTGGGCGCGGCGGCGCTGACGACCGACGGGGGCGGCTACCGGCTTGAGGTGCCGCCCGAGCGGATCGATGCCGGGCTCCTGCACGGCCTCGCCGACAGGGCGCGGACGTTGCTTACGGAGGATCCGGCGGCCGCCGTCACGACGGCTCAGGAGGCGCTCGCGCTGGGCGCCGCGGCCCTGCCCGCCGAGGGCGGCGGCCCGCTCGCCGCACTGCGCGCACGGGCGGAACGCGACATCGCGTCCGCGCGGGTGGTGCTCGCCCGCGCCCGCAGCCGCGGCGGCGACCACGGCCCGGCGCTGCCCGAACTCGAGGAGGCCGCCCGCGTCCACCCCGACGACGAGGGCCTGCTCGCCGACCTCCTGCACAGCGAGGCGGCGGTGCGCGGCACCGGCGCCGCCCTGGACCGCTTCGAACGGCACCGATCCGGCCTGCGCGACCGGATCGGCGCCGACGTCGGCCCCGAGCTGCGGCGCGTCCACCGGGAGCTGCTCGCCCTCGACAGCCCCGTCCGGGCCGGCGTCCGGTTCGACGCGACACCGCTGCTCGGCCGCGACGACGACCTCCGCCGGGTCACCGCGCTGCTCGCGACGGCTCGCGTCGTCTCACTCCTCGGGCCGGGCGGGCTCGGCAAGACCCGGCTCGCGCACGCCGTCGCCCGCGAGGCCAGACAGCCCGTGGTCCACTTTGTGGAGCTGGTCGGTGTGACGGCGCCCGAGGACCTCGTCGGCGAGGTCGGCTCGGCGCTCGGCGTCCGCGACTCGGTCACCGGCCGCCGCACCCTCACCCCCCGGCAGCGCGCCGACGTCCGCGCCCGGATCGCCCAGCAGCTCGACACCGCGCCTGCCCTGCTCGTCCTGGACAACTGCGAGCACCTGGTGGCCGCCGTCGCCGAGCTCGTCGCCTACCTCGCTGCCACGACGCGCGAGCTGCGCGTCCTCACCACGACCCGCGCGCCGCTCGCGATCGCCGCCGAACGCGTCTACCCGCTGCCGCAGCTGGGCACCGGCGACGCCGTCGCGCTGTTCCGGGACCGCGCGACGGCCGCCCGGCCCGGCCTCAGCCTCCCCGACGCGGACGTGCGCGCCGTCGTCGACCGCCTCGACGGCCTTCCCCTCGCGATAGAACTCGCCGCAGCCAAGGTGAGAGTGATGTCACCGGCGGAGATCGCCCGCCGCCTCGACGACAGGTTCGCGCTGCTGCGCGGCGGCGACCGCAGCGCCCCGTCCCGGCACCAGACGCTCCTCGCGGTCATCGACTGGTCGTGGAGCCTGCTCGGCGAAAGACAACGCCGCGCCCTACGCCGCCTCTCCGCCTTCCCCGACGGCTTCACCCTGGACGCCGCCGAAGAGGTGCTCGGCCGTGACGTCCTGGACGACGTCGCCGAACTCGTCGCCCAATCCCTGCTCAGCGTGGTGGAGACGGCGGACGGCGTCCGGTACCGGATGCTGGAGACCGTCCGCGAGTTCGGCAGGATGCGGCTGGAGACCGCGGGGGAGACGGCCGAGGCGCGGGCCGCGGTGCGCGCGTGGGCCGTCGCCTACGCCGGACGGCAGGGCGGCCGCCTCTACTCACCCGACCAGATCGACGCGATGGACCGGCTCCGCGCCGAGGAGACCAACCTCGCCGACCTCCTCCGCGACGCCCTCGCCGACGCCCAGCCGGGAGCGCCCATCCCCGGGCCCGAAGCCGTCGCCGTCCTGTTCTCCGCGCTGGGCGGCTACTGGACGATCTGCGGCGACCACCAGCGCAGCATCCTCCTCACCCCCGCCATCGCCGTCGCGCTCTCCGACTGGACCCCTCCGCCCCGGTACCTCGACCGGGCCCGGGTGGCGCTGGCCATCGCGTTGATCAACACGGTCATCCTCTCGTCGGAGGAGGCGGGGACGCTGGCACGGCTGCTCTCCGATCTGGGCGCGGACTCGCCCGATCCGGCGATCCGGGCGATGGTCACCGCGCTGCTCACCTCCGTCGCCGACCCCGAACACGGGCTGCAGAAGCTCGCCGCCGACCCCGACCCCCGCGTCCGCGGCATCGCCCTGCACTGGCTCAGCCACGACCGCGAGAACGCAGGCGACCCCGAGGCGGCGATCGCCGCCGCGCGGCAGGCCCTCGACCTCGCCGACGACGAGGGCGGGCCCTGGCGCAGGGCCGTCCTGCACACCCAGCTCGCCGGCCTCCACGCGCACCTGGGCGACTCCGTGGCGGCCGCCGGGTACGCGGCCGAGGCGCTGCCGGTCCTGGAGCGGCTCGGCGCGATCGACGACGCCCTCCAGATCCGCTCCGTGCTCGCCACCGCGGCGCTCGCCGAGGGCCGTCGCGACGAGGCGGCGCGGATGATCGACGAGCTGGAGGCGCTCGCGTCCAGGGGCAGCCATGACGACGTGCTGCCGGTCGCCGCGAGCCGCGCCCAGCTCGCGCTCGCCGACGGCGACGTCGCCGAGGGGCTCCGGCTGCACCGCGCGGCCGCCGAGGCGCTCGGCAGGCTGCGCCTGCCCGGCGCGCCCGACGGCCTCACCCCGTGGGCGGTCGTCGGCGAGGGCATCGCGCTCGCCGCGTTCGCGCAGTACGGCGAGGGCGACGACGGCGCCGACCTGTTCGCCTCGCTGCGCGCCAAACTCCCGGCCATGATCGACCCGGACCAGGCGTTCCGCGACTACCCGGTCGCCGGAACCGTCTTCGCCGGATTCGGGCTCTGGGGCCTGCTCAAGGGCACGCTGCCCGTCGAGGACGCGGTAAGGCTCCTCGTGCTGGCCGACAGGTTCGCTTACAACCGCTTCAGCCCGACGATGAAGTGGTCCGTGCTTACGGGGCACGCGGAACGCGTCGCTCCCGGCGTCATCGCGCGCGTCCAGGCCGAGTACGGGGAACGGCGCGGCCCCGACCTGTTGGCCGAGGCGCGCGCCGTGCTGCAACGGGTGTTCTGACCTACATCTTGCGCGAGTACGACCGGACCGCGAGCGGAGCGAACACCGCCACCACCACGGCGCAGCCGAGAACCGCCCAGCCGACCTCCGCCGTCACCGCGCCGTCGTTGAACAGGTCGCGCACCGCCGAGACGACGTGCGACACCGGGTTGACCTTCACGAACGCCTGGAGCCAGCCCGGCAGCGTCTCGGCCGGGACGAACGCGTTGGACAGGAACGTCAGCGGGAACATGATCATCATCGAGATGCCCTGGACGCTCTGCGCCGACCGCGCCATCGTGCCCAGCCACGTGAAGATCCACGCCAGCGACCAGCCCGCGGCGATGGTGAGCGCGACGCCCGCGACGCAGCCGAGCACCCCGCCGCCCGGCCGGTAGCCGATGAGCAGGCCGGTCGCGAGCGTCAGCACCGAGGCGATGCCGTAGCGGATCAGGTCCGCCATCATCGGCCCTGCGAGCGGCGCGATGCGGGCGATAGGCAGCGACTTGAAGCGGTCGAAGACGCCCTTGTCCATGTCCTCACGCAGCTGCACGCCCGTCGCCATACAGACCGTCAGCGCCGTCTGGGCGAGAATGCCGGGAATGAGCACGGGCAGGTAGTCCGCGACGCTGCCGGAGATCGCGCCGCCGAAGATGAACGCGAACATCGCGGTGAACAGCAGCGGCTGGATCAGGACGTCGAAGAACTGCTCGGGCTTACGGCGCATCTTCTTCAGCGCCCGCCACGCCATCGCAAGGATCTGCACCCAGGTCTCCTGGAGGGAGACGCGGGACCTGGTGGTCGTGATAGCCGGGCCGTCGGCCACGTAAGGGGTCTTGATCATGGTGGTGCTCATCGGGCCGCCTCCTTCACTGCCTCGTCGTCGGCGCCGTGGCCGGTCAGCGCCAGGAAGACCTCGTCCAGCGTCGGCTTGGCGACGCTCACCGAGGA
This sequence comes from Actinocorallia sp. API 0066, assembly GCF_020991275.1. Lineage (GTDB taxonomy): Bacteria > Actinomycetota > Actinomycetes > Streptosporangiales > Streptosporangiaceae > Actinocorallia. The sequence goes on from NZ_JAJLQY010000012.1 coordinate 141,147, forward strand.
GATGCCGAGGCCCGCCTCACGCAGGCCGATCAGGACGTCGGCCGCCCGGTCGGGGTCGGGGAGCGGGACGTTGACGCGTCCTGATTCCGGGGTCAGTACCGGCTCCTCGCCTAGGAGGCGACGGACTATGGCTATCGCGAGGGCGTTGTCTGATCCGTCCGTGAGCTGGAACTGGAGGGTGGAGTCGCCGACCTGGGTTTTGAGGGCGTCGGGGGTGTCTTCGGCTACCTTGCGGCCTTTGTCGATGACGGCGACGCGATCTGCCAGTTGGTCGGCTTCGTCCAGGTATTGGGTGGTGAGGAGGATGGTGGAGCCGTCCGTGACGAGTTCGCGGATCGTGTCCCACATCTGGCCCCTCGTCCTCGGGTCGAGGCCGGTCGTGGGCTCGTCCAGGAAGATCAGGGGCGGGCGGGTGATGAGGCTGGACGCCAGGTCCAGGCGCCTCCGCATGCCGCCGGAGAACTGGGAAAGGGGACGGTCCGCCGCCTCCTGTAGGCCGAACCTTTCCAGGAGGTCCTCGGCTGTGCCCTTCGCCCTGCGGCTCGCCAGACCCTGGAGCCGCGCGAACAGCCAGAGGTTCTCTCTTGCCGTCAGATCCTCGTCGACGGACGCGTACTGGCCCGTCACGCCGACGAGCTGCCGGATCCGATGCGGCTCCCGTCGCACATCGACCCCGAAGATCTCCGCCCTTCCGCCGTCGATGGGCAGGAGGGTGGCGAGCATCTTGAGCGTCGTCGTCTTCCCCGCGCCGTTCGGGCCCAGCACCCCGAAGATCTCGCCCCGCCGCACCTCAAGATCCACCCCGTCGACGGCCCTGACCCCGTCGAACTCCTTCACGAGCCCTTCGGCCCACACGGCCCTTTCAGCCACGTTCTGGCCTCCTTCTCGGTCGTCAGGCCCTTCCTGACGCCTTGGGAAGAGTGTTGACCCGTTCGCTTTCACGCCCCCTACGTCCCGGTTTCACCTCTCCTTCGGTGGCCGGTGGCGGCCTCGTCGGTTTCTCCCCACGTCAGGCGGATAAGTGATCTTGGTCATGGTGTTGCCATAAAGACGGTTACGTCTATCTGGGCTAGGGTCCGGGCTGCGATCTTCACAGACGAGGAGCCTCATGAAGCGCAGCATGTTCCGCACCCTCGGCCTCGCCGTTCTCACGGCGGTGGCCCTGGCGTCTCCCGCCCAACCCGCCCAGGCCGACGACCGCGTCACCCTCGGCGGCGGCAGCGGCATCTACGTCAAGGTCATCGCCGACGAGCGCGGCTACCGGATCGGGATCTGTACCGTCACCGCCGTCGGCACCGACGACTTCGGCAACCTGGTGGCGCTGACCAACGCCCACTGTTACACCGAGGACGACGGCACAAAGCTCGTCGGCGACAAGGTCTACTACGACCCGACGCCCGCCGGCACGTTCTTCGCACCCGCTCCCGAGCCCGGTATGCCGGAGCTTGAGGCTGCGGTCGCGGCGGGCCCGATCGGCGAGGTGACGTACGTCAGCGACTCGAACCACCTGTTCGGCGGCGGCCCGCACGGCATGGACTACGCCGTCATCAAGCTAGACCCGACGAAGGTCAAGCTCACCAACACCGTAACGAGCCCCTCCGGCACCCTAACCATCAACTCCCTAGGCAACCCTCCCGGCAACGGCGCCCGCCTCTGCAAGCAGGGCCACCGCACCGGCCTCACCTGCGGCTTCAAGACCGGCACCCACTCCATCTGGTTCGTCACCACCATCCTCACCAACGGCGGCGACTCCGGCTCCCCCGCCGTCCACGGCACCACCCTCGTAGGCAACTCCTTCGGCGCCTTCCACCACACCCCCATCCACAACATCCTCAACGACATCAACACCCGAAACGCCCCCGGCAAGAACTTCACCCTCCACCCCACCCCCTAACCCCTCCCACCCTCCTCCCACCCCCCGGACGGCCTTCTCTTCCCCCGCAGAAGGCCGTCCCCCCAATTTCCCCCCAGCCCCACCGCCCCCGCCCCGCCCCGCCGACCAGCCAACAACAGACCCGCCACAGAGAACCACCCCACCCCCAACTAGAAAAAGCCACCCCGTCCGCCCAACCCCACCCCACCTTTTCGCCTTCCCCGCTGTCCCCCGCCAACAAGCACGAACAGGCACACGACGCTCCCTGTCCGGTCGCTTTCCGACCTCGCACCCACATGCCTGCTGCCCGACGCTCCCAACTGCCAGCGGCAGTACAAAGGTTCAGACGGCGAAAGGCTCAAAGCCCCTCTGGCAGATGCCCACCCGTAGCCAACCACCCCCACCACCCGAGCCCAACCGAATAAGATCCCCCCAACGCCCCAAAGAAACCCCAGGCCAACAAGCCTCGCCCCCGCACCCGCGGGGATGCTCCCCGCGAGGACAGCCGGCGCCGGGCGGACGCCGCCTCGCCCCCGCACCCGCGGGGATGCTCCCAAGAACCTGGCCGGTGTGAACGCGCTGCACCTCTCGCCCCCGCACCCGCGGGGATGCTCCGACCTCGTCCGTCGGCAGGGCGTCCAGCGGCCACTCGCCCCCGCACCCGCGGGGATGCTCCGGCGTCAGCGGTGGCCTTGTCCGATCCCAGGATCTCGCCCCCGCACCCGCGGGGATGCTCCGAGCTGGACGTTCTCCGGCTCCTGCCACCCGTGCTCGCCCCCGCACCCGCGGGGGATGCTCCGGCGGAAGGCCACCCCTGCCGAGAGGTCGGGCCTCGCCCCCGCACCCGCGGGGATGCTCCTCCACGTCCCCACCAGGCCCGCCGCGGCCACCGCTCGCCCCCGCACCCGCGGGGATGCTCCCACGATGATCAGGGAGGACGTGCCCGAGGACCCTCGCCCCCGCACCCGCGGGGATGCTCCCCGGCTACGGTCTGCCCCGGACGACCCGTCCGGCTCGCCCCCGCACCCGCGGGGATGCTCCGGAGACTGACCATGATCGACTCCGTGATCCGGACTCGCCCCCGCACCCGCGGGGATGCTCCGAAGACGGGCAGCTCCTGCGCACCGGCCTCGTGCTCGCCCCCGCACCCGCGGGGATGCTCCGGGGCAGCGCTGCGGCGAGCGCGGCGTCGGCTCCTCGCACCCGCACCCGCACCCGCGGGGATGCTCCGATTTTGGGCAGGGCGATGACGATCGCGACCGCCTTGCTCCCGCACCCGCACCCGCGGGAATGCTCCCGCCGCGTTCGCGGCCGCGAACGCGACGCCGGACTCGCTCCCGTACCCGCGGGGATGCTCCCGACTACGACGAGACCGTCACGATGGCCACGAGCTCGCCCCCGCACCCGCAGGATGCTCCGGACAGTACGTCCTCAGCTGTCGAAATCGTGGAAGGCGCGGCCGTCTCTCGAAGGCGATCGTCAGGTCAGCGGTGAGGCCGTTGCGAGGCTGACGTGAGCCCACGCCGCCAGCCGATGATGCTGATCACTTCCCCTTCCCCATCGCCATCGCGACCCAGAACAGAACCAAAGCGATCAACCCTGCCCCCACCACCCCGAGCCCCAACCGAATAAAATCCCCCCAACGCCCCAAAGAAACCCCAGGCCAACAAGCCTCGACCCCGCACCCGCGGGGATGCTCCCGGGATGGGCCGGTCGATCCTCGCCACGTTCACCTCGACCCCGCACCCGCGGGGATGCTCCTCGCGAACGCGCGCTCGACCTGCCAGAACGGGCCTCGACCCCGCACCCGCGGGGATGCTCCGTCCAGCGGCTCCTACGACGGGTGGGGCGAGGACTCGACCCCGCACCCGCGGGGATGCTCCGATCGACCTGGAGCCCGGACAGCGCGGGAAGCGCTCGACCCCGCACCCGCGGGGATGCTCCCGTCGGGCAGCTCCTCACCGAGTCCCCGATCGCCTCGACCCCGCACCCGCGGGGATGCTCCCCGCTACGAGCCCGCCCACCGCACCCAGACCCACTCGACCCCGCACCCGCGGGGATGCTCCGGTGACCGGAACGCCCGACCTGTCCGAGGAGTCCTCGACCCCGCACCCGCGGGGATGCTCCTCCGCCAGGAGCAGTTAGCGCAGGTCTCTCAGGAACGTCTCCTCGGCATTCATCGCGCCGAACGCCTGTCATGACGAAGGTCCCGCATCTAACGTGGAAGTTGTCGAGACTTCACGAGAGGACGGGACCCATGCCCGATTCTAATACCAGCATCGGTGGTCGTGTGAAGGAACTGCGCCGTCGTCACGCCCTGAGTCAAGAGGCCCTCGCTGACGCTGCGAAAGTCAGCGTGGCGGTCGTCCGCAAGATCGAGCAGGGCGGCACCGCGCGGATGGAGACTTACCACGCGCTTGCCCGGGTGCTCGGTGTCCGGACCGTGTGGTTCGCGAACCCGGCCACACCCGCGCCCGCCGAGGCTGCGCATGATGAGCTCCTGCTCGCGGACATTCGTTCGGCGATCATCCCGCCGGTCGACATCACCGGTCGGCCTATGCGGCTGGGGTACGACACCGTCGATGCTGACACCGCAGACCTCCGTCGGCTGCGCACAGCGACTGACCGGGCCGCTCTCGCCTACCACCACGACCGGTATGACGACCTTGCCAGCATCATCCCCGCGCTCGTCCGCAGCGCCCACCACCACGTCGAGCACTTCGACGGCGACGAGGAGGCCGAAGCGCGCCGGATCCGTGCGGACATCCTCTCAATCGGCGGCCGGTACCTGATCCAGGTGAGAGAGCACGACCTGGCGCTCGCCGCCCTGCGCGCCTCCCTAGAGGACGCCGTGGCGGTCGGCGACATGCCGCTTGCCGCGTCTGCGGTGGCATCTCAGGCGTGGGCGATGATGCGACAGGGGCGGCTCACTGAAGTCGAGACCTTGTGCGTCACCACCGCCGAACAGATCGAGCCGAAGGTCTCCGGGGCGAGCGTCGTAGACCTGAGTGCCTGGGGGTGGCTCCTCATCCGCGCGGCGGCCGCCGCTGCACGTAACAACCGTCCCGATGCTGCCCGCGAGTACGCGCAGATCGCCCACACCGCAGGCGCCCGGGTCGGCGCGCAGCGGCAGAACGTGTTGAGCTACAGCACCTTCGGTCCCATCGACACCATGTACTCGGCGGTTGAGGTCGAGATGACCGCGCACGAGCCCGCGCGAGCCCTTGGGCTGGCGAAGACCCGGCCGCGAGGGGTTGGCTCCACCGACCCCAACACAGCGAGTAGGCACCGGCTCACGATCGCGGACGCCCAGATCCAGGTGGGTGATCCGGACCGAGCGACCGACATCCTGATGACGCTCAAGGCGAAGCATCCGGAGTGGCTGCGCCAGCAGCAGGCTGGCCGGGACGTTGTGCGCAAGCTGCTTGCCTCGCGCGCGCGGACCCTGTCCGGCCCGCAGCGGGAGCTCGCGGACTTCATGGACGTCGAGGGCTAAGCACTACTTCGTTACGCAGTAGTTTGCCGCAAGCGAGCGGCAAACTACTGCGCCTCGTGGCTGTTACCTCCCGATCGCTCTGCGTACCGTCACGGACAACCCAACAACACAGGGGTTCGAGATGACGCAGCCAAGCGCGATCAGTCGGCTACCCAGCATGGCGGAGGCGCTAACTGCTGAGCACGGTGAGAAATGGGAGATCTGGCGCGAGCTGACCGGGAACCGCCACGGCGACTGGTTCGCCCGCCGCTGGAGTAGCAGCGAACCGGAACACCGCGCTCCCACCATCGAGGGCCTCGCACACCTCTTGGCAGGCGGCGATGACCACCTCAGCAGTACAACGTGAAGACTGGCCTGGCTGGCGCATCTGGCAGTCCGACAGGGGCACCTGGATGGCCACCCGGCACAGCGACCTCACGGACGAGCAGATGTACGCCGGGCTCGCCATGACGGTCTTCGGCACGACCGAGGAAGAACTCCACGAGGCACTGCGCGGCCAGGCGCTCATCGATGAGGCACGCGCGCACCAGGTACTCATCGAGCTCGCGACCTACCTGATGTCCCGTCACGGCATCCAGTCCGACTGGTCTGGAGGGGAGCTCGTCGTCGGCGCCTCGATCAAGATCACCGCAGAGGTCGACGGCCAGCAGGTCATCCTGCTTATGGACGGCCAGCGTCTCTCCACCACGGGCGACCCCGACTGGCTCACGGACACCACCGCCCGCATCATCGCCCGCCGCCGCGCGCGCCCTGGCCGGACGCCCGGGACCGCAGCATGACCCGGCCTCCGGCGATGCTCGCCGTCTCCCAGGCCGCCGGCCTCGCCGCGGCCGCGATGCGGGGCGCGTTGGAGAGCGCGGCGATGCTGCCCGGCACCATCGACAATCTGGCAAGTCGGCTGGAACTGACGCTGGAAGGTCTGGCCGGTGCGCAGGGCCGCACGGTGCTACGCCCGGAGACCGCTCAGATACTGGCGCTCGCAGCAGCCCGGAGGGTCCTGCGACAGCACAAGCTGCCGCCCGGCTTGTCGCGCACGGTCGCCACCGGATTCGAGCGGGGCCTGTGCACGCTCGCCGAAGCGGCGGTCCGCCCGCCTCGGCGTGCCCGTCGCCTGCGCATGAACACGCGCCGCCGAAGGAGGGCACGCCGATGCGGCTGAGCCCCTACGGCGGCGCCCTGGCCACGCGCCCCACCGTGCTGCCGCTACGCACCCTCGACTCCACACGCGCGTTGAGGACCGCGGTCCACCAGGCAGCGAGGGCCCACCAGCTCTCGCCCGAAGCGACGATGCGGCTGGTGACGGCGACGGAGGAGATCGCGGTCAACGCCCTCCGGCACGGCACGCCACCGGTCACCGCGACCGTCAGGGTCGAGCCGCGCACGCTCCGCACCTCGGTCCACGACCACGGGACCGAGCCGTGGCAGGAGGGCTTCGGGCTCACGTCGGTACGGCGGCTGGCCGACGAGGTCACCGTCTCCTGCCGCTACGGCACCACCGTCAGCCTGGCGGTCTACCTGCATGCGCCGCCGTCCCCTTTGACCTACCCGGAAGGTGGAACACGACGTACGGGCACGTTCCAGGACGGAGTGCAGCTCGCCCAGCTCCAGCTGCGCTACCCGCGGTGGCGGACAGCGCGGAACCCGGCAGGAGCATGGACCGCCACACAGCGGGACCAGCCCACCCACGTTGTCTCCTGCGCGACGTGGGGGGAGTTGGAGACCGCTCTGGAAGCGGACGCCGTCTCCACCCGACACCGCGCCACAGACACCTGCTGCACAGTCCAGGCCGCGCAGTCCTACCTGGCCGGGGGCCCGCCGTGCTGCCACGCGGCCGACGGTCGGCCCACGGCGGCGAGGACACCATGAGAGACCGGCACTGGCGTGAGGCCGTCGACGGCGATGTCGCCGAGGCTCGGAAAGCACTCGTGGTACTTCGTGGCACCGCGGCTGCGGCAGGCACCGACATGAGCGAGGTCCTGGCGTACGACCGTGCCGACTGGCCGCCCGGCACAGCCGACGCCTACGACGCCTACCAAGCCGCCCGGCAACGCCTCACTGCGGCGTTGGCGCGGGCCGACGGCACAGACCCCGAACGCCTGTCACCCGGCGAAACCGCAGCGTATCTCTTGACCGCCCTTGCGTTGGCGCCCTAACACCCGGAGGACCGACCGTTGTTCACCACCACCGAACCTTTCCCTCTGAGGCCGTCGGAAAGGCCGCCTTCCGACCCCGCCCCGGCCCAGTCGCCCGCCCGTCCGTGGCTGCTGCGGTTCGCGCGGACCTGCGACGGGTCTGCGGCCGCGCCGCTGCCGCCCGCGGTCTACGACCCCATCCAGCAGATCTCGGTCGGCCTGCTCGACCCGGGCCTGCTGCCGTACATGCAGACCAACAAGGCCACCGTGCAGGATGGCGACCCCAACAACCCGCCCCCGCTCGACGAAGGAGCCAAAGACTGATGGCTGTGCTCGTCATCGCCGACCAGGGCGACTGGCCGACCGACCGGGTCGTGAAGACCCTCACCGACCGCGGTGTCGAGGTGTTCCGCCTCGACACCGCAGAGTTCCCCACCGCGCTGACCGTCGGGGCCCGCCTCGACCAGGCCCCCACCTGGACCGGGACGCTCACGAACGGCCACCGGTCCCTCCAGTGGGAGGACGTGACCGCCGTCTACTACCGCACGCCCCGCGCGTTCGTGTGGCCGGAGGCCATGACCGAGCCGGAGCGGCGGTTCGCCGCGGCGCAGGCCCGGTACGGGCTGGGCGGCCTCATCACCTCCCTGGACTGCCACTGGGTGTCGCACCCCGCGGCGATGTCGGCCGCCGAGTACAAGCCGCGCCAGCTCACGGTCGCCGCCCGGTCGGGCCTGCGCGTCCCGCCGACCCTGCTGACCACCCGGCCGGACGAGGTCCGGCAGTTCGCCCGCGAGCACGGGCCCGTCGTGGCCAAACCGGTCGCGTCCCCGATGCTGTGGGAGGGCGACGACCTCAAGGTCACCTACACCAAGCTCATCCAACCCTCCGACCTGGCCGACCTCACCGGGATCGACAGCACCGTCCACCTGTTCCAGCAGTGGGTCCTCAAGCGGCACGAGGTGAGGCTGACGGTCGTGGGACGGCGGCTGTTCGCCGCCGAGATCCACGCCCACAGCGACGCCGCCTACATCGACTGGCGATCGGACTACCCGTCCCTGTCCTACACGACGGCGACCGTGCCCGACCCCGTCGCCCAGGGCGTGCGCCGCTACATGGACACGATGGAGCTCACCTACGGCGCGTTCGACTTCATCGTCGACCTGCACGACCGGTGGTGGTTTCTCGAGTGCAACCCGTGCGGCCAGTGGGACTGGATCGCCGCAGCCACCGGCCAGCCCATCGCCGACGCCATCGCCGACGAACTCCAGGGAGCCACCCGATGACCCAGACCTTCCGCGACTCCCTCGTCGCGCAACTCCGCGACAGCGGCGCCCTGCGGACCGCCCCGTGGGAGGACGCGTTCGCCGCGGTGCCACGCGAGGTGTTCGTGCGCCACTGCTACCGGCAGGACACCGACCGCCAAGGGATCGCGGTGTGGCGGCCCTGCTCCACCACCGAGTGGATCAATCTGGTCTACAGCGACCAGACCCTCGTGACCCGCCTCGACCCGGCAACCGCCGACCTGACCGCGGACGGCGGCTGGACCGGCGTGGCGACCTCCTCCTCCACCCAACCATCCATCATGGCGAAGATGTTGGAAGCACTCGACGTCCAGGACGGCCACCGCGTCCTGGAGATCGGCACCGGCACCGGCTACACCACCGCCCTGCTCTGCGCACGGCTCGGCCACGACAAGGTCACCTCGATTGACATCGACCCCGAAACCGTCACCGCCGCCCGCGCCGCGCTCGCGACGCTCGGCATGTACCCGGACCTCGCAGTCGGCGACGGCCGTCTCGGCTGGCCGACCGAACGTGCATTCGACCGGCTCATCGCCACGTGCTCGATCTCGCGTCTGCCCGACCAGTGGAGACGCCAGGTCCGGCAGGGCGGCGTGATCCTCGCCGACCTCGCCACCGGCCTCGAAGGCGGCCTCATCGCCTGGACGATCAGGGCCGACGGCGGCGCCGACGGCTGGTTCACCGCCGCGACCGGCCGGTTCATGCCCGCCCGCGCCTCTGCGGACAGCTATCCCGCGGCCCCCCGCGTCTCCTGGGCCCCGCAGAACGGTGAGCGGCACACCAAGGTCAGCGGCGGGGACGTCCGCCGCTACTACCCGTTCCGGCTCCTCCTCGCCCTGCTCCACCCGGACCTGGAACTCGCCTACTGGATGGGCGACGACGGCGTACCCCACCTCCAGCTCCAGACCACCGCCGGAGCGTGGGCCCGCGCTCCTCTTCCAGAAGGGGAGGTTGTCTCCTGGGGAGGCCCTGACTGCCTGTGGGACCAGGTAGAGACCGCCTGGGAGTGGTGGACCCAGACAGACCGGCCCGACCACACCGCGTTCGGGGTCACCGTGTCCCCCACCGGTGAGCACCGCGCCACCTGGCGGATCAGTGACCGCCACGGCCACATCGACAAAGGACACGCCACGTGACCACCCGTCACCACACCCGCGACTGCGACACGGTCTGCCTCGTCCCCGCGGTCGGGGCGAGCTTGGCCTCAGCGCTCATCCGCCATGGCCTCACCACGCTCGGCGCCGTCGCGGACCTAGCCGTCGGGCACGGCACGGACCTGACCTCCGTGCACGGCATCGGCACCGACAACGCCACCCGCATCACCCGCGAGCTGGTCGCCATGGGCCTGCTCCGCTCCGGACAGGTCCCCGAACCTGTCGCGGCCGAACTCGCCAGCATGAGGAGGCAGCTCGACACGATGCAGGCGCTGCTAAAGGAGCTGGTCGCCGCGCACCGGAAGGAGTAGCCCCGCTCACGGCGGGCTGAGCCGCAATCAGATTGTGCCCAGTTCCGGCAACACGTCATACCTATCTCCGCAAAGCTCAAGACCGTAAAGATACTGAGTGCTTGCGTTACCTCCTGTAGTCGGTATGTAGCGAACCCGGCTACAGGACCACGCAGACCGGGAACATACTCGACCCCGCACCCGCAGGGATGCTCCCCCCATGACCCTGATCTCCGACATCGCCGCCGCTCGACCCTGCGCGCGCGGGGATGCTTCCGGTTTGTGCATGGGCCTTGGTGTCGGCACCGGCTCGGCCCCGTATGCGTGGGGATGCTCCTGGGACCACCTTTGACCAGCTTGTTCAGAGGGCTCGGCCTCGCGTATGCGGGGATGTGTTTTGGGTTCGCGGGGTGACGGTGAGGGTGAGGGAACGGTGCTGTGCTCGGGGATGTTCTGGGTGGTGTCGGTGGCGGGATCTTGGAGTTGGTGTTGTGCTGTCTTTCGGGGCGGCGGTCGCGACGTTCGTGGTTGTCAGAATGGGCGGTCCGGGGTTCGGCGGCGGGCTGAGAGGATGAGGCCGTCGTAGTCGACGGGATGCCAGCGGTCTTTCCCTGCGGTGCGGACGGACCAGCCCTGCTCGTTCGCGGCGGGTTCGACGAGGATGGCCTGGCCGTCGCCTATCCGCGTCGCGAGGAGTTCCCACAGGCGGTCTCGGACACGGCGGCTCGGGTCACCGACGAAGACGCCGGCGTTGACCTCGACCATCCAGCGTGTGAGATGGCCGCGGAGCCCGTCGGGTGCGGCGATGAGGACAATGACGGTCATTGGGCGTCGAACTCTGGACCGATGATGGAGACACGGTTTTCGCCCAGGCCCGGGGGAACAAGGTCCGCACCGAGGCTGATCGCTATATCGGTTTCGTCCGCCCAGTTGACGCCGCCGGCGACCGTGCCGAGACGCTCGTCCCACAACTCGTTGCCATCAGCCTCGGAGTACTCGACGCCTTCCGGCTCAAGAAGTGTCTTGATGTCGGTGACGATGCGGTCGAGGAGGCGGGTTTCGGCGATGCGGTCGCGCAGGCCGACGCGGGCGTCCCTCTCCTCGGTCAGGCCCTGCGCGGCGAGATCGAAAGCCAGCGGAATGGTGAACTCGGCCTTGTACAGGTCGGCGATGTCGAGGACGAACGAGATCGCCGAGCCGGTGTGGACGAAGCCGAGTCCCGGGCTGGCCCCGATGCCGACGACAACGGCGTGACATATCCCGTACAGCGCCGCGTTGGCGGCGGACAGGAGCCGGTTGAGGTCGTCCCCCGCGGCGAACGCATCCCCGGCACGGTACTCGCGTCCGTTCCATGGGACGGAGGTGCGCTTGGCGTGCTCCCGGTAGAGCTTGCGGATACGGGCTCCCTCACGGCCGCGGAGCTGCTGCATCGTGGCCGTCGAAACGTCCTCTCCGGGAAAACGCATCCCGTACATGGCCCTGGCCACGGCGAGCCGTTCCTTGGGGCGGGTGACGAGCCATGCCTGACGATGCAGCAAACCCGCGCCTCGCGACGGGCCAAGACCGGAGGCGTACATGCGGACGCCCTGTTCTCCTACCCGGCACACCGCGGTGCCGGAGTCGGCGAGGAGGTTGATCGCGCCGTGCGTCACCCGTGTGCCGGGGCCGACGAGCATCACCGCGATCAGCGCGGCCGGGATACGGACGGTTTCGCGTTTGTTGATGACGACGACGGCGTTCTCGTCGCGGTCGATGTGGCTGCGTTCGACGTAGACGCTGGAGACGCGGTCGGTGACGCGGTGCAGATCGTGTGGATGCGCCTTCCACCAGATGTCGGCCACGAGACGTCACCGGCTTCCGGGAAGGGGAGCGAGTGTGAGGAGGCCGCAGCCATATGCCTTGGCCGGGCCGATGCCGTCGAGCAGGGATTGGGTGAACCGTGCGGTGTCAGTGACGCGGAGACGGCCCTCGAAGGTCGCGGTTCGGATGACGATCGGCTGCCGCAGACCGGGTTTGGTGAAGGACCTGTGGTCACGCCCGATCAGCCTGACTTCTGGTGCCGGAGTGGAATCAGGCTCGGCGATGTCTGGAATAGGCGGATCGGTGCGGGCGGGTGGTATGTCGAACCCGCACCGGCCCGTCCTGGCAAGGAGCCAACCGAGTTGGGCTTGTGCGGTGCGGTGCGGAATCCGAAAACCCCGGGCGAGTTCGCCTTTCAGCCGTTCCTCCTGGCTGGGGGTCGCCTTCTGCGGACGCTTGGTGTTCTGCACCGGGCTCGCGGTAAGCCGGAAAGCGAACTCCCTGCCGACGGCCACGCGGTCGAGCAACGGCAGGTAGTCGCGGATCGCGGCGTGCTCGCCTTCGGCGTCCGGCCACCCGGCGCTTTCGACGAGATGCTTCCAGTCCGGCCGGGAGCGGGTCAGCACGAACAGGACGGGCCGGTGCGGATTGTCGGCGTCGAGGCGCCACAGGATGCGTTCGGTGTCGGGGGTCGCGGGGATTCCGGCGCAGACCGCCGCGTGCATGACGCGCGGGCTGGCGAGCATCTTCCGGCTTTCGGCGCGCAGGGGGTTGATCCGGATACGGGAGAGGTAGGTCATGGTCGTCACCAGCCCAGCAGGGCGAACGGGTCGTGCCCCTCGCTGTCCGAGGGCTCGACTGGGTCGTGGAAGCCCGTCGGGATGGTCCGCCACAGATGCGTCACCCGGCGGGTGCCGTATCGACGGGACATGGGGTCGAACGACAGTGGATCGTCCGCGCGGACGTCGTCGCCGTCGGCGGTCTCCACGGTGATCGGCCGGTCGACGTGCGGTAGGCGCTGGTGGCGGCGCTCGAACTCCCTCTTCACGGCTTCTCCCGCCTGCCAGACCTCATGCGCCAGCACGTCGACGAGCGTGCCGCTCCGAAGGCCCAGGAGGATCGGCTGGGTGGGGGCGCACGAACGACGCCCGAGGAACAAGGGGAAGGCCGGCCGGACGATGGCGTCAGCGAGAGCGGCCAGCACCGGGGACGGGCCGGCGACTCCGACCAGGAACACGGCGTCCTGAAGGTAGAAGCGCTCGGTGATGTGGGTGTACTTGGCGGGAGACGTCGGCTTTTGGACGCCCTTGGCCGACACCCCGGACTGGGGGAGAGGCCGTCCCCGGTAGTCGCTCACCGTGTGGTAGTCGCGGAGAAGCGTGCCCTCCTGGTCGACGCGCACACCGACGCGGAGCCCGAGCAGGTCACCGAGGGGCTCGTCTCTCCGACGTCCGGCGGCTGCGGCGAGGAGTCCGACGACCCCGGACTTCGTGGGTTCCGGGCGGGTCTCACGCCGGTTGAACCGGCTGCCGTCCCCCCAGGACTGGAGCGGGCCCGCCAGCCTGAGGAGGAGCACCGACTCTTGGGAGGCCGACCTCTCTGTCGTCACTGCTGTTTCCATGCGGCGCCCAGTCGCTCCGTCAGGGCGGCCCGCAGTTCGGCGAAGGTCCGATTGTCTCCGAACGCCTCATCGAGGGTCGGCTCGATGAACGAGTGGGAAACCGCGCGGAAGTCGGGCACGTCGCCCCACTGCTTCACGGCGACGGCGTACTCCGTCGCGAGAGCCCTGGCGGACGCGACGGCGATGCCCTGGCCGTTGCGTATCGGGTTCTCGAAGGCCGAGACGAGGTTCACCGGCTGGTCGTCGCGGACGACGACCGCGACGAGGCTCGGCCTGGTCCGGTGCGCGAAGGAGTTGATATGCCCGGTCGGCATCGACAACGCGAACGCCTGCGCGAACAGGTCTACCGCTTCGATCGCGGCGTCGACGTCGCCGAGGTTCGTGACGAGCTGGTGTATGCCGACGCTCGCGTACCGGTAAAGGGTGGCGGAGTTGAAGCCGACGTTTCCGATCATCCCGGCGCCGGTCTCGTCGGCCTCGTTCTCGTCGTCCACCGCGGTGTAGTAGTCGGACTCCAGGTCCACGGCGTGGGTGGAGAGCGCGTGCGCGACCTGGACGGCCGCGTCGACATTGAGTGCCGGAATGTCGGCGACCATTCGGCCGAACAGCGCCGTCCCGAAAGTGTGACCCGTCTTGAGCTCGTCGGCGACCGCCAAGCCCTTGACGGTTTCCTTGAGGCCCGAGTCGTCGAGTTCGGCGAGGGTCTTGGCCTGGTCGGCGACGAGATCGGTGATGCCGTCGAGCTGCCGGTTGCCGAAGAAGAGCAGGTACGCGGTATCACCCGGCTTCTTGCCCGGCTTGATGCCGAGCGGTTCGAGCAGGGCGTTGGCGATCCGCAGCGACTGCTCCTCACCGATCTTTGTCTTCTTTTCGATGCGGTCGGCGAGTTTACCCGCGATCCTCTTGGTCCTGGTGGTCTGGTCTGGTTCAGGTAGCCGCTCGTCAAAGGCTTTTCGGGTCGCGCGCTTCCACGCCTGCGAGGAGACGCGAGAGCGGCGAACGCCGCCGAACCGTGCTTCCTTCGGGTTGCCGTTGTCATCCCGGTTGAGATTCGCGGGGGGAACCGTCTGCAGGATGTGGAAGTCGATGTACTGACGTTGTGACATCGTCGTCTCCGGTGTCAGGGGGTGAAGGGTCAGGATGTTGTGGCCGCGTCGCCGTCGGGCTGCTTCGTCCACGCCTGGTAGTCCACGGCCAACTGCCGTCGTGCCCGACGACGGGAGTCCTCGTGGTGCCAGTCGCGGACGAGGCGGCGCAGCGCGTCGTAGTCCATGGGCTGATCGATGGTGCGGAGGAGATCGACCAGGCCGCGCAGGCTGATCAGCAGCGCCTCCGGGCTCGTCGTCGTCGCTGCGGCGTTGACCTTGCGGTCGACCGCGTCCTCGCTGAACTTGCCGTGCTGCCGGAGTCGGAGCAACGCGATCCCCGGCCGGACGCCAGGCCGGTGCATCGAGCGCTGCTTCGACTGCTGGTGGAGCCCGTAGAGGGAGAGCGCCGCGTGCTCGGCCTGCTGGTCCACCGACACCCAGCCGTGCTTCGCCTGCTCGTCGTCGACGGGCGACCGGTAGAGCGGCCAGAGCCGCGGAACCTCCCCGAAGCCCCGACCCAGCCCGGCACGCATGGCCGCCAGGTCCTCCCCGGGAGGAGGCCCGGAGAACAAGCCCGTTTTCGACCACTCGCCTTCGGCGTCGATGCGGTTCCAGTAGTAGAGCGTCACGTGTACTCCTCGTCGCCTGTCCCGTCATCCGGCGGACGGTTGTCCCGATACGTGGGAAGGATCGCGCCGAGCCGACGCCTGAACTGCGCTTCCGCGTTGCCGATTCCGAAGGCCCGGCCCTTATCCCCCTCGGACCTACCTGCGAAAACGCTTTCAGGCAGCGTCGCGAACTCCATGTCGGCGACTTTCCTTGCCACCTGATAGGCGCGGCTCTCCCAGGCGAGGACGATCTTGTCGAGGCGGTCCACGTCATGCGACCGCAGGTTGCGCAGGACGAGCCGGACCACGGGATCGAGGAGATGGAGAACCCTCTCGCCCGGCCGTTGTCCCTTGTCCCAGGGAATCGGATCGAGGCCGGAAGCGCGGCGCAGGTCGGCCGAAAGGTAGTTGACCGCGCGTGCGAGCTGTTCGGCTTGGGAGGCCATCAACTGGAGTTCCGCAAAAAGCGCCGCATCTGCCTGGAGCGCGGCGAGGGGCAGCGGAATCGAGTCGTGGTAGACGTTCTCGATGACGGCGGACTGGTTCCCGTAAGTGATACCGAACGCCTCCACCCGGAGGGGATAGTCCTCGGGAAGACAGCCTTCCTCACGCAGTTCCGCCGCCTGCTTCAGGAGTTCACTGGTCTCGACCGTCCGGGAATCCGAAGCGGCCAGTTCAAGCGCCAGAAGCGCGTCCATGCCACGCCAGATCGCCTTGCCCGGTTGATGACGGAGCGGTTTGCGGTCGGACAGCTTGGCCTTTCCGGGTGGTTTGTCATATTTCCATGCCGTGTGCGGCTCCCACTCGGGCAGCCGTTGCAGCCGGTCTCCCGCAGCGACGACCACTCGGCGCACTCGCAGACCGTCCGGCGTCTCCTCGGGGAACAAATGGACCCGGCGCGACTGCCATGTCCAAAGATCGAGCAGCCCTCTCTCTGGCCGGATCTCCCACTGCGGACCGCTCTGCGGGCGTCGCCACTGGGGTTCGCCCCGGAACCCGTTGTGCTTGATCGGCAGGTTGAGGAGGAGCGTCTCGTAGAGGGTGCGGCCCACAGGGACGACGACGCCGAGCTGTCCGAGCGGCCCGGTCGGATTCCCCGTCGTCTTCCCGGCCTTCGCCTTGGCGTCCCCTCTGGCGCCCGTCTTGATGGCGGCGGTGTCCCAGCAATGGAGATGGAGAAGCCAGCGGACGGCCTCCGCCAGCGTCAACGCGGGCGGATCGGCCTCGGTGCGCACACCGTAGAGCGGGACATTGTTCCCGGTGAACTCCACGGCGACCATCAGCCCTGCGCCCTTGGTGTCCCCGCTCGACGCCTCAAGGTCGGCCACCTGCCCAAAAGGCTGGTCTCCGAGAAGGTCGAACCGCTCACAATGTTCTTCCAGATAGGCGAGAAGCCGGTCTTTCTCCTCGCCGGTGAAGCGGCCCGCCGTGAACCGCCGCTCCCACTCGGCGCGGCTCTCCGGCAGGCCGAGGGCATCGGCGACGATCGGAAGCAGGACCTGCCGCAACAACGCCGGAACCTGCGTAGGCAACTCCGTCACGATCTCCGTAAAGGTCTCCGCCCGCACCAATGCCTGGGCCACCCCGACCTCAACAAGGCCCCCGTCCACCGTCAGTAGGGGAATCCACCCCTCCGACGTCAGGTCGAACCCCCTCAACGAACCACCTCTGCCGCTCAAGTCACCCTGGTGCCGCGATCGTAGTAGGAGGCACCGACATTCTGCAGGCGAACAGGCGACTGGGCATACCTCGCACATCGGTATGCCCAGTCGATGCGTCAAGGCTTACGGCGGTCCGAGTCGAAGAACCGCATTACGCATCGCGAAGTCGCTGATGGCGATCTTCATAATTCTCCGAACGGGGTACTTGTTACAGGCCGGTTGGTTCCGCACTCTGCGGGGATGCTCCTTAAAGCGATGGGCGACCCAGAGTTGTGCTCGCTCGGTTCAGGGAGACGATCTGTGCCGCTCCTGGCGGAGGCCGAGGAGGTTGTCGTAGTGGACGGTGTGGTCGCCGATCTGGGCGGTGCCGTTCCGGAGTTCGAGGGCGGGGGAGTGGCGGAGCCATGGGTGGTCGAGCCAGGCGGTCAACGGCTTCAGGTGGGTTTCTGCGGCCTTGGCGAGTCGGGCCGGTAGCCGGATCGTTCCGCCGAGGACGTCGTCCAGAAGGTCGTGCGGGACCTCGCCGGTAGCGCTGATATGTCGGCCGTTCCAGGCGCGGTAGCCGCGGTCGTCGACGTGCACGATGACGGCCTCAACACCCTTCTCGCCGTCACGGACGACGGCCTGCACCGCGTCCGCGGAACCAGGACGCGAGCCCCAGTGCAGCCCCTCCAGAGTGGGGCGCTCGTGCTCGTGCGGGCGGACCAGGAGATAGACCTCCGCCTCCTTGGTCCTGCTCTCCTGCTCACCGAGCCAGTCCGCGCGGGCGGCATCCTCTTCGGACTTCCATCCTGGCGGAACTATGTCGCCGTCTCCGTAGGCGGCAGACACCAGGTCGGGGACGTCGCCGGGAACTCGAAGGCCCGTGTGGAGCGCCTTCTGGATGAGTGCGGCCGCGCGCAGGAGCGGATAGCGCCCGTAAACGGCCTTGCTCCCCGGATGCATCCACGGTGGCTGATCGGTGAGTTCGCCGCACCCGGTGACCACGACGACGGGTCGGCTGACCGGCTCCGGCCGGTGGACGTCCGCGTGCCGGTGCAGCCTCCCGACGCGCTGGAGGAGGAGGTCAACGGGGGCCAGGTCCGTCACCAGAAGGTCGGCGTCCACGTCGAACGACTGCTCCGCGATCTGGGTGGCGACGAGGATGAGCCGCGGGCGCGGTGCGGGAGACGGCCCCAGCCGGTTCAGGTACTCCGCTGCGCGGTCGGCCCGATGGGCGTCATGGAGTCGGCCGTGGAGCAGCCCGACCTCGGCCTCGCCGAAACGCTCGCGCAAGGCCAGGTACGTGTCCTGCGCCCGGTCGACGGTGTTGCGGATCACGAGGGCGCAGCCTCCCGCGGCGAGCCGCTCGGACAGGAGCTCGACGAGATCGGCGAACGAATCCGGCTCGTCGGTGCGCGACTCGGGCAGAAGCTCCACGCGGACGTCGAGATCCGGCCGCCACGACGGGCAGGCGTCCGTGAACATCCGTGCGACACCGTCGTCGGCCCACACGGCGGTGACCCGGGGATAGCCCGCCGGAACGGGAAGGTCGAAGGGCGGCGGGATCTCGCGGGACACCGCCCCGGCGAGGTACGCCTCCGTGAGGGCGGCGCGCTGGGCCGGGGCGAGCGTGGCCGACAGGAGCACGACCGGCACGTTCGCCTGCCCGAGCCAACGCAGGCACTCGAGCAGGAACTGGGACATGTAGACGTCGGCGGCGTGCACCTCGTCGAGCACCACGACCTTGCCCATCAGTCCGGCCAGTCGGAGCATCACGTGCTTCGATCTTGTCGCGGCGATGAGCAACTGGTCGATGGTGCCGACGACGATCGACGCGAGCAACCCGCGCTTGGCACCGAAGAACCATTCGGCGGGCGCCTTGCGCTCCGGAACGCCGTGGCCGTGCGGGACGCCGTAACAGTCATCCTCGTCAACAAGTCCGTAGGGGTCGTCCGGGGACTCCCCGGCCGAGTCCAGGAGCTTCTTCCACTCCTTGTTGAACCGGCGCTTTCCATGCAGGAGCGCCACCTGCGTCTCGGAGCCGGGGCGAACCTTCGCCGCCCACTCGCGCACCTGGGAGAAGATCGGATCGCATGTCGCCTGCGTCGGCATTCCCACAAAGAGACCGTCGGCGCCGAACCTCGCGGCGAGCACCTCCGCGGCGGCCAACGCGCCCTTGGTCTTCCCCTCGCCCATGGGGCCCTCGAAGATGAGCAGGCCGGGCCGTCCCATCCGCGTCGCCGCGTTGACGACCATCCGCTGAGACGCGCGCGGGCGGTTTCCGAATCGTTCTCGGAAGGCGTCAACGCCAGGTGTCCCCAGAGTTCCCCAGCCTCCGCGAAGCCCAAGTGCCTCCCACCCGTCGTGCGCCCTTTTCCGGGACGTCATGATGCCCACCGCGTCGAGGTCGTCGATCCCGACGAAGTGCCTTTCGTCGCTCGCGATCCAGTCGGCCATCACCATGAGCCCGCTCAGTTGCATCTGCTCTGCCCTGTTCGGAGTGGAGATCGGCTGTACCTCCGCCAGGCTTCGGTAGCCCAGTTCCCGGGTGAACGCCTCAAGAAGGGCACGCTGTGCGACGCGCCACTCGTCACCCTGACCGAACAGGTGACCCCGCGTCCGGGGACGCTCCTTCAACGTCGTCGACGACGGAAAGAGCCCGTGATGGCCCGCCACGATGGGCCAGACCCATGCGACGTGTTCCCGATCCCATCCGGCCTCGGGAAGGATCTGACGCAGCAGGTGAGCCCCCGCCACGTCATGCCGGTACCGCTCGTGCCGAAACTCCCGCCAGCCGAGCCCCGCGTCACGCACCGCCTGCGCGGCCGAGTCATCGATTCGTTGAAACGCGGGAGTCGCCTTCCCGCAGTCATGCACCCCGCACAGCCAGGCGAAGAATCTCCGCCCCTTCCCCGGCCCACCGGCGATAACGTCAAGCCGTTCCCGTGTCGAGGCCGCGAGGTACCGGTCCCACATGACCTCCGCCACCGCCGCCGTATCCAACAGATGACACAGCAGCAGATTGACCCGTCCCCCCGCCCTACCCGCCGACTTCCCGAACAACACCCCCAAGTACCGCCGCACAACCTCTCCCTCACTAGACACCCCGCCACCCCCAACCTAGAACCCCCCACCCACAAACCCCCGCCCACCGAATAAAATCCCCCCACCACCCCAAAGAAACCCCACGTCAACAAGCCTAGCCCCCGCACCCGCGGGGATGCTCCCAGGCCGGGCAGGCCGCCTGGAACGTCCTACGGCTAGCCCCCGCACCCGCGGGGATGCTCCCCGGGACACCGGGCAGGACGCCGCGTACTGGCTCTAGCCCCCGCACCCGCGGGGATGCTCCGACCACCACGTCTACGAACTTGGCGTACGTGCTCTAGCCCCCGCACCCGCGGGGATGCCCCCGCCCAGGGCGTCATGGGCGACACTGCCCAGGCCTAGCCCCCGCACCCGCGGGGATGCTCCCCATCGCCACCTCCTAACCCCGATGCGCCACCGCTAGCCCCCGCACCCGCGGGGATGCTCCGTCCTGGTGCCCCGGCCGAGCCCAGCCGACGACCTAGCCCCCGCACCTGCGGGGATGCTCCGGAGACGAGTGATCGAGACAGACCGCATCGTTGCTAGCCCCCGCACCCGCGGGGATGCTCCGGCGACCGGCATGTGGGGCAAGAAGGGCCCGCCCTAGCCCCCGCACCCGCGGGGATGCTCCCTTTGCATCTACGGTCGTAGCCGCGTCGTAGGCCTAGCCCCCGCACCCGCGGGGATGCTCCCTGGGTGGTCGCTCGCGTCCAGACGGCGGTGCGCTAGCCCCCGCACCCGCGGGGATGCTCCCTCAACGACCGGACCCGTCGCCTGCTGGGCCTCCTAGCCCCCGCACCCGCGGGGATGCTCCGATCCGAGTGAGCGCGGGCAGGGCGATGACGGCCTAGCCCCCGCACCCGCGGGGATGCTCCGCCCGCGACGTCCGGCCGGTTCGGGTCCAGAACCTAGCCCCCGCACCCGCGGGGATGTTCCGGGCGGCGAGGCCGGAATGGCGGCCGCCCAAGCCTAGCCCCCGCACCTGCGGGGATGCTCCCAACATGTCCCTCGCGGGGACCTCAACGTACGGCTCGACCCCGTAGCCGCGGGGATGCTCCGACTTGTGCTATCCAGGCTGTCTCTGCGGTTGCCCTGGCCTTGCATCTGTGGTGGCGGCGGAGAGGTTTGGGTGTATTGCGGTGTTGATCTGCGTTTGTCTGGTTGTGGCGGGGTTGGGCTGTGGTGGTGGGTTTCGGTGGTGGATCGGTGGTAAATGATCTAGAGCCATGTCCGTGTGGGATCATGGCTCTGGGCTGGGGTTTGGAGCGGATGACGGGAATCGAACCCGCGTAGCTAGTTTGGAAGACTAGGGCTCTACCATTGAGCTACATCCGCGTGGGCCTTTGGGGCCGAGGGATAGGGTACAGGGTTTGGGTGGGTGGGTGGTACTTGGTTGGGGACAGGCGGACAGGGGGCTAGGGCTGGGGCTGGGGTGGTGGGGGATTGAGGGGTGAGAGTTGCGGGTGGGGGAGGGATTTGTGGGTTTGTTCTAAAAAAGGGGGTGGGGGCTTGGGGTTTGTGCGTGCGTTTTTGAGGGGGGTGCGTGTCACGATGTGGCTACTTTCTGGGCCCCTCCTGAACCACCCCCGGAGGAACGGATGCAAGGCGTTGTGTTGGCGTGCGGGGCGCATGTCATCTATCTGATCGGGTTTTCGATCTTCAAGGCTACGGGCGGTGAGTTGCCTGCGTTGACGGCTCGGCGGCCGTTCCAGGCGGCGGGGATGCTGCTGCGGAGCCTGCCCTGGCTGGTTGGGTTGACGACGGTGTTGAGCGGGACGGTGGTGGCCGCGTTCGCGGTGAACACGGCGCCCGTCGCGGTGTTGCTGCCTACCTACCTGTGCGGGCTGACGTTGGTGATCATCGTCGGGGTCGCCGGGTTCGGCGAGCGGGTGACGGCGCGGGAGGGGCGGGTGCTGGCGCTGCTGTTCGGGTCGCTGGCGGTCGTGGCGGTGCCGGTGGCCGTCGGGTTCGACCCGGTGGCGTCGCGGGGCTCGTCGGCGCCGCCGAGCCCGGCGGCGTGGAGCTTCGCGGTGGCGGTGCTGCTGTCGATCCTGCTGCCGCTGTGGCTGTTCTGCATGCGCGACCGGAAGGTCGAGGGCAGGCACGCGCGGCGTATCACCGGCGTCGCCTACGGCATCGGGTCGGGTGTGCTGTTGGGGACGGCCGAGGTCATGGGTATCGGGATGATCCCGCACATCCCGAACGACCTGGCGGGCCTCATGAGGACGCCCTACCCGTACCTGTTCCTGCTGGCCGGCGCGCTCGGTCTCGGCCTCCTGCACATCGGCCTGCAGGAACGAAGGCTGATCATCGTGGTCGCGGTGATGAACGTCGTCGGCAAGGTCCACCTGATCGCGACGGCGGCCCTGCTGTTCGGCGAGCCGTGGCCCGCCGACCCGGTGTGGCTGGCGCTGCTCGTCGGCGGCATGTTCCTCGCGCTGTACGCGGTGCTGCTGCTGCCGCGCCACGAGGGGAGCCGTGCCGCGGCCCCGGCGCCGTCGCCGTGGCCGCGCGGCAACGACGTCAGCGCTCCGGGGCTGAGTTCCGCCGCAGTTTCAAGGCAGCGATGAGCTTCTCCTCCGGGTGGTCGGCCAGCGCCGAGATGGCCGACTGGAGGAGGCGCGCGGCGAGCGGCCCGAACGCGGCGAGGATCAGCACGTAGCCGGCGGCGAGCGGGCCGAGGTCGGGGTGCGCCCCGGCCGCGACGGCGAGGCCCGCGATGACGATGTTGAACTCGCCGCGCGGGACGATCGCGATGCCGGCCCTGGCGCGTCCGGCCTTGCCGATGCCGGCGCGCTTGGCGGCGTAGTGGCCGGTCACCAGTTTGGTGATGATGCTGATGACGGCGAGCGCGACGGCGACGCCGGCCATGGGCAGGATCGTCGCGGGGTCGGTGTTCAGGCCGAAGAAGACGAAGAACATCGCGGCGAACAGGTCGCGCAGCGGGGCGAGCAGCGCCATCGCCTCGTGCGCGATCTCGCCGGACAGCGCGATCCCGACGAGGAACGCGCCGACCGCCGCCGACACCTGGAGTTCCTGGGCGATGCCCGCGACGAGCAGGGTGAGGCCGAACACCTTGAGCAGCAGCACCTCGGGGTTGGGGCTGCGGACGAACGCCTCGATGACCCTGCCGAACTTCAACGAGACGAGCAGGACGACCGAGACGGTCGCGAGCGCGATCGCCACGGTGACGGCGCCGGCCGCGAACGACACACCGGCGAGGATCGCGGTGAGGATCGGGAGGTAGAGGGCCATGGTGAGGTCCTCGAAGACCAGCAGCGAGAGCACGACGGGTGTCTCCCGGTTGCCGACCCAGCCGAGGTCGGAGAGCACCTTGGCGGTGATGCCCGAGGACGTCGCGTAGGTGACGCCCGCCATGGCGACGGCCGCGACGGGCCCCCAGCCGAGCAGCAGGGCGACGATCGCGCCGGGCGCCGCGTTGAGCACCAGGTCGACGATGCCGCCTCGGGCGTTGCCTTTGAGGCTCGTGACGAGCTCGTCCGCGTTGTATTCGAGGCCGAGTGTGAGCAGCAGGAGGATGACGCCGATCTCCGACGCCGTGTGGATGAACTCCTCGCTGGTGGAGAGCGGGACGATGCCTCCGTGGCCGAAGGCGAGCCCGGCCATGAGGTACAGGGGGATGGGGGAGATGCCCGCCCGCATGGCGAACGAGCCGATGACGCCGAGCCCGAGGATGATCCCGCCGAGCTCCAGGAAGATGATGCCGATCTCGTGCACGCCGTTCCCTATCCGCCGGCCAGGATCTCGGCCGCGGCCTCGGTGGTCTCGGGGCTGCCGACGACGACGACGATGTCCTGTCCCGCGAGGACGAAGTCCGGCGGCGGGCTGGTGTGCACCTGTGAGCTGCGGATGACGGCGACGATGGACGCGCCCGTCAGGGTGCGGATCTGGGCCTCGCCCATGGGGCGGCCGTCCCAGTGCGGGGAGACCGGCGCCTTGATGCTGACGAGGCCCTCGACCTCGCGGTGCAGGGCGTTGAGCCGGGCGACGATCCGGGGCGCGCCGAGCAGTTCGACGAGCGCGTCGGCCTCCTCGTCGTTGAGCTTGACCGTCTCGCTGACGCGGTCGGGGTCCTCCGGGTCGTAGACGACGAGGTCCCGTCGCCCGGTCCGGTACGACACGATGCCGATCCTGCGTCCGGCCCGGGTGGTGAAATCGTGACGCAGCCCTATACCGGGCAGCGCCGTCTGCTCGACGTCCACTGGCGCCCCTCCTCGAATGCGGGTCTTTCCTCGGGATTCCGACAACCTACGAAGGGTAGATTGGCGCAAGATCAGGCGCGGGACAAAGCCGCCCCCGCCTCGACCGTGCCGTCCTCCCGGGGTATTACGGAGCGTCCGCAACCACCCTGCCGGAACCTCACCCCGGGACGTTCACATCCGCGTAACGCGCAGGTTAAGGCTTCCTCACGTTCTTCCGTCGCCACCGGCCGGGGGAGTTGACATCGCCCGGTCACCGTGTGTGCGGGACCGGTAATCGGGGTTTGACGTCGTGGCAACAGCCCGCTCGTGTGGCTTCCCTACCGTCCTGAGCTGTCACCGGATCGCTCGATCCCCCCGACACCCCCCATCTAGACAGCAGGGAGGCGGAGCATGTCCGCTCTGACCGCGCCGAAGCCCGAGGCGACAGCTCGCGGGCGCTGGATCGACCACTGGGCGCCCGACGACGAGGACTTCTGGAACGCGACGGGTAGGCGGGTCGCACGCCGTAACCTCGCCTGGTCGATCGTGGCCGAGCACCTCGGCTTCTGTGTGTGGCTCCTGTGGAGCATCGCCGTCATCAACCTCGACAAGGTCGGCATCGTGCTCGACGTCGGCCAGAAACTGTGGCTGACGACACTGCCGAACCTGGTGGGCGCGGCGCTGCGCATCCCCTACACGTTCGGCCCCGCCCGGTTCGGCGGCCGGAACTTCACGATCATCAGCGCGCTGCTGCTGCTGATCCCGTGCGCGCTGTTCGTCTACGCGATCAACAACCCGGACATCCCGTTCTGGTTCCTGCTGCTCATCGCGGCGACGACGGGTCTGGGCGGCGGCAACTTCGCCTCCTCGATGTCCAACATCACCCACTTCTACCCGACGAGCAAGCAGGGCCTCCCGCTCGGCCTGAACGCCGCGGGCGGCAACATCGGCGTGAGTGTCACCCAGTTGACGATGCCGCCGCTGATCGTCGCGTTCGGCCTGGTCGCGGTCGGCTGGGTGTGGATGCCGCTGGTGCTGCTGGCGGCCGCGGGCGCCTACTTCTTCATGGACAACCTGCGCCACGCCGCCACGGCCTACACGATCCGGGAGATGGCGGAGATCTCGCGCAGGCCGCACACGATCATCATGTCGGTCCTGTACATCGGCACCTTCGGCTCGTTCATCGGCTACTCGTTCTCCTTCGGTGTGCTCATCAAGAACCAGTTCCCGGAGATCAACGCGGCGCACTACATCTGGCTGGGCGCGCTGGTCGGCTCGGTGGCGCGTCCGCTCGGCGGACTGCTCGCCGACAGGCTCGGCGGCGCGAAGGTGACGTTCTGGAACTTCCTGGCGATGGGCATCGGCATCGTCGTCGTCTGGTTCGCGGTGGACGCCGGAAGCTGGGCGATGTTCCTGGGCGCGTTCCTCCTGGTCTTCGTCACCACCGGCCTGGGCAACGGCTCGACCTACAAGATGATCCCGGCGATCTTCAAGCACAAGGCGCTTGAGGGCGTGGACACCTCCGACGCCGACGCCGTCACCACCGCGCTCGGCCCGGCCCGCCGCGCCGCCGCCGCCGCGATCGGCATCTCCTCCGCCGTCGGCGCCTTCGGCGGGGTGCTCATCCAGCAGACCTTCCGGATCTCGCTGGAGGAGACCAAGAGCATCGCCGCCGCCCTGGTCATCCTGGCCGGCTTCTACGCGGTCTGCGTGGTGCTCACCTGGGCGTCCTACCTGCGCAAGACCGGACCCGGCAACGTGAGCCTCGCGGACGCCGGCGTGTGACGTCCGGCGGCGCGGGGCGACGCGCGCGGCACGGACGAGGCCCCCGGGAACGCCGCACCCCGGGGGCCTTCCCCTGTCCGAAGACAAAGCCGGAGACAAACCGGAGGGAGATTACGCCCCAGGCGGGCTATGCTTCCTTCTGCTTCACACAGCGGGCTGTAGCGCAGTTTGGCAGCGCGGGGCATTTGGGGTGCTCAGGTCGCCGGTTCAAATCCGGCCAGCCCGACACGGTGTGCGGGGGCGGACGGGCGGGATGTCCGACGCCCCCGCCCTGGGCGTCACGTCCGGTGGCCCCGACCCCCTAGACTTGACGCCGCACAGGCATGTGTTGCCGCCCGAATCGATCGAGTGAGAGACCGGCGGCCGCTCGCGCCGCGCGGGGCGAGGTCCTGCGGCGTGCCGAGCCGTGTGTACCGCCGGATCAAGGAGACCTGCCCCAGTGAAGACCGCTGTCGAGGAGCTGACCCCGACCCGGGTGAAGCTCACCATCGAAGTTCCGTTCGAAGAGCTCAAGCCGAGCCTCGACAAGGCTTACAAGGAGCTCGCCAAGCAGGTGCGGCTCAAGGGCTTCCGCCCGGGCAAGGCCCCCGCCGCCCTCATCGACCAGTACGTCGGCCGTGGCGCGGTGCTGCAGGAGGCCGTCAACGACGCGCTGCCCGGCCTGTACGGCGCGGCCATCGAGGAGCAGGAACTCTTCGTCCTGTCGCAGCCCGAGGTCGAGGTGACCCGGCTGGACGACGGCAAGGAGCTGGAGTTCACCGCCGAGGTGGACATCCGCCCGTCCTTCGAGGTGCCCGAGTACGACGGCCTGCCGGTGACGGTCGACGAGGCCGTGGTGACCGACGAGGAGATCGCGCAGACCCTCGACAACCTCCGCGACCGGTTCGCGACCCTGACCGTCGTCGAGCGCGCGGCCGCCGAGAAGGACACCGTCACGATCGACCTCGCGGTCCAGATCGACGGCACGGACGTCGAGGACGCGGCCACCAAGGGCTTCACCTACGAGGTGGGCTCCGAGGGCGCCGTCGAGGGCCTGAACGACGCGGTGACGGGCCTGTCGGTGGGCGAGTCCAAGACCTTCAAGTCCACCCTCCCGGCCGGTGAGCGCGCCGGTGAAGAGGCGGATGTGACGGTCACCGTCCAGGCGGTGAAGGTCAAGGAGCTGCCCGAGGCCGACGACGAGTTCGCCCAGCTCGCCTCGGAGTTCGACACGGTCGAGGAGCTGCGCGAGGACGTGCGCAAGCGCCTGGACCGGCAGAAGAAGCTGAACCAGCTCTCCCAGGCGCGTGACAACGCGCTGGAGGCGCTGTTGGAGAAGGTCGAGATCCCGCTGCCGGACAGCGTGGTGGAGACGGAGCTGAAGCGCCGTAACGAGCAGCTCGACCAGCAGCTCACCTACTCGGGCCTGACCCGCGAGTCCTACCTGGCGGAGGAGGGCAAGACGGCCGAGGAGTTCGAGGCCGAGCTCGCCGACGCCGCCGGCAAGGCCGTCAAGGGTGGCTTCATCCTCGACCAGTTGGCCCTCGACGAGGAGCTGGGCGTCGAGAACGAGGAGCTCAGCGAGTACGTGGTGAGCCAGGCCATGCAGATGGGTCTGCCGCCGCAGCAGCTCGCGCAGTTCCTGACCGAGAACAACCAGATCCCGGCGCTGGTCGCCGAGGTGCTGCGGTCCAAGGCGCTGAACCTCGTGGTCGAGCATGTCAAGATCACGGACTCGGCGGGCAACGAGCTCGACGTCGAGCGGCTCCGCCGCCAGATCGACGGCGAGAGCGAGCAGGCCGAGGACGCCGAGGGCGCTGACGACGAGGCCGCGGAGAAGAAGGAAGAGTCCGCCGCCGAGTAGTAATAAGTCCGAAAAGTCCGATACGCCCCGCGAGTCAGGTAATGGCGCGCGGGGCGTGTCTATTCCCGCCCTGTTCGCTCCCGGCCAAACCCAAGGATGGCAAAAGTCCGGAGGGTACGCCCCCAGCGAAAAGGACCCCCGTATGGCGTGACCCCGCGGCGCGGCGCGTTAGTGTCCAAGCATCCGAATGTTCAGGTCCTGAACGCCAGACACCTACGGAGGAACAGGGTGAGCAAGCCTCCGACCTTCCACGAGCCGGTCGTCGCCCGCGAGGGGAGCATGCCCGCGATCATGGCCCAGGAGGCACTGCACCAGCAGCTCCTGCGCAAGCGGATCGTGGTGCTCGGCCAGCAGGTGGACGACGACATCGCCAACCGCCTGTGCGCCGAGCTGCTGCTGCTTTCGGCCGAGGACGGCAAGCGCGACATCACGTTCTACATCAACTCCCCGGGCGGCTCCGTCACGGCCGGCATGGCGATCTACGACATCATGGAGTACGTGCCCAACGACATCGTGACCGTGGGCATGGGCCTGGCGGCGTCGATGGGTCAGTTCCTGCTGTGCGCGGGCACGCCGGGCAAGCGCTACGCCCTCCCGCACGCGCGGATCATGATGCACCAGCCGTCCGGCGGCATCGGCGGCACCGCCTCGGACATCAAGATCCAGGCCGAGCAGATGCTCTACGTCAAGAGCACGCTGGCCGAGCGCATCGCCTTCCACACCGGTCAGACCGTCGAGCAGATCACCACCGACTCCGACCGCGACCGCTGGTTCACCGCTGACGAGGCGCGGGCCTACGGCCTGGTGGACCACGTGATCACCAGCGCCACCGAGGTCCCCTCCGAGGGCCCGGTCTCTTGATGAGGGAGAGGAACCGCCACATGGACATCCGCGCGGGCGGCGTGCAGCCGGTCGACAGCCGCTACATCATCCCGTCCTTCGTCGAGCGCACGGCGTACGGCGTCAAGGAGATGAACCCGTACAACAAGCTCTTCGAGGAGCGCATCATCTTCCTCGGGGTGCAGATCGACGACGCGTCCGCCAACGACGTCATGGCGCAGCTGCTGACCCTGGAGTCCATCGACCCGGACCGGGACATCAGCATCTACATCAACTCTCCCGGTGGCTCGTTCACGGCCATGACGGCCATCTACGACACGATGCAGTTCGTCAAGCCGGACATCCAGACCGTCTGCATCGGCCAGGCCGCCTCCGCGGCCGCCGTGCTGCTGTCGGCCGGGACGCCGGGCAAGCGCGCCGCGCTGCCGCACGCCCGCATCCTGATCCACCAGCCCGCCACCGAGGGCACCTACGGCCAGGGTTCGGACATCGAGATCCAGGCGCGCGAGATCATGCGGATCCGCGAGCAGTTGGAGACGATCCTCGCCCGGCACAGCGGTAAGGCCGTCGAAGACGTCCGTCAGGACATCGAGCGCGACAAGATCCTCACCGCGGACGAGGCCAAGGTCTACGGTCTGATCGACGACGTCTTCGTCAGCAAGAAGCGCCGAGTGGAGGTAGTGTCTTCGTAAGACGGCGCTAAGTTCGGGCACCCCCCGGCTTCGTGGCCACGGCCCCGGAGGCGGGGGATGTGACCCGGCGCCCCGGAGACGGTACCGTCGAAGCAGCCTCTGCTCGATGGCCCGCGAGGGAGACTCCCGCGGTCCACCGGGTCCCAGGCGGCCCCATGAAAAGGAGACAACCGGGTGGCACGCATCGGTGACGGTGGTGACCTGCTGAAGTGTTCCTTCTGCGGTAAGTCCCAGAAGCAGGTCAAGAAGCTCATCGCGGGCCCGGGTGTATACATCTGCGACGAGTGCATCGATCTCTGCAACGAGATCATCGAGGAGGAGCTCTCGGAGAGCTCGGACCTCAAGTGGGACTCCCTGCCCAAGCCGCGCGAGATCTACGAGTTCCTCGACGGCTACGTCATCGGGCAGGAGAAGGCCAAGAAGGCGCTGAGCGTCGCGGTCTACAACCACTACAAGCGGATCCAGTCCGGGGAGTCCCGGGACGACGGGGTCGAGCTGGCCAAGTCGAACATCC
Source organism: Actinocorallia sp. API 0066 (assembly GCF_020991275.1). GTDB lineage: Bacteria > Actinomycetota > Actinomycetes > Streptosporangiales > Streptosporangiaceae > Actinocorallia. The sequence goes on from NZ_JAJLQY010000012.1 coordinate 171,113, forward strand.
TGTTGCTCGGCCCGACCGGATCCGGCAAGACCCTCCTCGCGCAGACGCTCGCGAAGCTGCTGAACGTGCCGTTCGCGATCGCGGACGCCACGGCCCTGACCGAGGCCGGCTATGTCGGCGAAGACGTCGAGAACATCCTGCTGAAGCTCATCCAGGCCGCGGATTACGACGTCAAGAAGGCCGAGACCGGCATTATCTACATCGACGAGGTCGACAAGATCGCCCGCAAGAGCGAGAACCCGTCGATCACCCGCGACGTGTCGGGTGAGGGCGTGCAGCAGGCCCTGCTGAAGATCCTGGAGGGCACCACCGCCTCGGTGCCGCCGCAGGGCGGGCGCAAGCACCCGCATCAGGAGTTCATCCAGATCGACACGACGAACGTGCTGTTCATCTGCGGCGGCGCGTTCTCCGGCCTCGAGAAGATCATCGAGGCCCGGGTGGGCAAGCAGGGCATGGGCTTCGGCGCGGTCATCCGCTCGAAGGTGGACTTCACCAAGAACACCGACGTGTTCGCCGAGGTCATGCCGGAGGACCTGCTGAAGTTCGGGATGATCCCCGAGTTCGTGGGCCGGCTGCCGATCATCACCAGCGCGCACAACCTCGACCGGGACGCGCTCATCAACATCCTGACCGAGCCGAAGAACGCGCTGATCAAGCAGTACCGGCGGCTGTTCGAGCTGGACGGGGTGGAGCTGGAGTTCACCGACGACGCGCTTGAGGCCGTCGCCGACCAGGCGATCCTGCGCGGCACCGGGGCCCGGGGCCTGCGCGCGATCCTGGAGGAGGTCCTCCTGTCGGTGATGTACGAGGTGCCGTCCCGGCAGGACGTCGCCCAGGTCGTCATCACCCGCGAGTCGGTGTTGGAGCACGTCAACCCGACGCTGATCCCGCGCGATCGCGGCAAGCGCGAGCCGCGCGAGAAGAGCGCCTGACGCCGCGAGGCGCATCGGTGTGCGGAAGCCCGGCCGGTTCGGCCGGGCTTCTCCGCTGTCCGGGGTCTGCGATTCGGCCGGAAAACGAGAGTCTCGGTGCGGCGATCACCGCTAAAGTTTCCCGCTATGTCCGTTGATCAGCCGGGTGGGCACACCTTCCAGGTCGACCTGCGGGGTCTGGTGGACCTGCTGTCGCACCATCTGTACTCAAGTCCCAGGGTGTACCTGCGGGAGCTGCTGCAGAACGCGGTGGACGCCGTCACGGCACGCCGCGCGACGGAGCCGGACGCGCCCGCCGCGATCACCCTGACGCTGGACGGTTCCGGCCTGCGCGTTGACGATCCGGGCGTCGGGTTGACCGAGGCCGACGTGCACCGGTTCCTCGCGACGATCGGCAGGTCGTCCAAGCGGGACGAGATCGAGGGCGCGCGGCGCGAGTTCCTCGGCCAGTTCGGCATCGGCCTGCTCGCGTGTTTTACGGTGGCGGAGGAGATCAGGGTCGTCACCCGGTCGGCGCTCGATCCGGCGGCGCCCGCGGTCGAGTGGCGCGCGGCGTCCGACGGCACCTACGCGGTACGGCCCGCGCACCGGGACGAACCGGGCACAACCGTCCATCTGACGCCGCGTCCGGGCGCGGAGGAGTGGTTCACCACCCGCCGCGTGGTGGAGCTGGCCCGGGACTTCGGCTCGCTGCTGCCCTTCCCGGTGACGGTCGAGGCCGACGGCCGCACGGTGCCGATCACCGACGGCGGCGCGGTGTGGGACCGCGCGTACGCGTCCCCGGCCGAGCGCCGGGCGGCCCTGCTCGCCTACGGCGCCCGCACCCTCGGGTTCACCCCGCTCGACGTCGTCGAACTGGACGTGCCGCTGGCGGGCGTGCGCGGCGCCGCGTTCGTGCTGCCGACCGCCGCGAACCCCTCCGACACCGGACGGCACCGGATCTACCTGAAGGGCATGCTGCTCGGTGACGCCGTGCGGGGCCTGCTGCCGGAGTGGGCGTTCTTCGTCCGCTGCGTCATCGACACGGACACGCTGCGGCCCACCGCGTCCCGCGAGGGCCTGTACGAGGACGAGACCCTGGCGGCCGTCCGGGAGGCGCTGGGCGCCCGCCTGCGCGACTGGCTGACCGGCCTGGCCGCCCAGGACCCGGCGCGGCTCGGCAGGTTCCTCGCCGTGCACAGCCTCGGTGTGAAGGCGCTCGCCAGGCACGACACCGAGCTGTTGGCGATCATGCTGCCGTTCCTGCGTTTTGAGACGACCGACGGGCCGGTGACGCTCGCCGAGTTCGCCCGCCGCCACCCCGTCGTGCACGTCGCGCCCTCGGTCGAGGAGTTCCGGCAGGTCGCCGCGATCGCCGCCGCGCAGGGCATCGGCGTGGTGAACGGCGGCTACACCTACGACCAGGAGCTCGTCGCGCGGCTGCCCGACGTGCTGCCGGGCGTCCAGGTGGCGGAGCTGGCCGCCGACGTCGTCACCGCCGCGCTGGACGCGGTCCCGGCGGCGGAGGAGCTGGCGCTCGCGCCGTTCCTGGCCGCCGCCCGCGCCGCGCTCGACCCGCTGGCCTGCGACGTCGTGTTGCGCGCGTTCGAGCCCGCGTCCGTCTCGGCGCTGCACCTGGACTCGCGGGACGCGCGCGGCGAGCGGGCGCGGGCCGACCTGGAGGCCGAGTCCGACGACCTGTGGGCGGAGATCCTGGGCGCGCTGAAGTCCAGTGAGCCGCGCACCACGCTCGTGCTCAACCACCGCAGCCCCGCCGTGCGGCGGCTCGCCGCGCTCACCGACCGGGCGCTGCTGACGGCGGCCGTCGAGGCGCTGTACGCGCAGGCGCTGCTGATGGCGGGCCGCCCGCTGCGCCCGGCGGACCTGGCGCTGGTGAACCGGGCGTTCGACGCGCTGCTCGGCTGGGCCGCGCGCACCGGCGGATCGGACGGAGAGGGCGCATGACGGTCGAGGAGATCAGGCGGGCGCTGTACGAGGCGCGCGGGCTCGACGGCAGGCAGCGGCTGGAGCGGATGGAACGGCTCGCCGAGCACGCGCGCGCCTGCCCGGACCGGGTGCTGGAGGTCGAGGTCCTGTCGGCGCTGGTGACGGCGCACGAGTACTCGGCGGAGCGGGCGCGGCTGCCCGTCGTCATCGGGAGGCTGCTCCGGCTGCTCGACGAGCACCCGGCCGAGGTCGGCGGCTGGTCGCACCAGATCCACTGGTCGCTGAAGTGGATGACCTCGTCGATGATCAAGAACCCGGCGGTGCCGCTTACCACGATCGAGCGGTGGATGGACGAGATGGAGCGGCGCTACCGGGAGCGCGGCAACAGCCCACGGCCGGTGCACTCGCTGCGCGCGTCGCTGGCGTTCGAGATCGGCGACCTGGTGGCGGGCGCCGCGCACACCGAGGCGACGCTCGCGGCCGAGCGCGACGAGCTCGCCGACTGCGCCGCCTGCGAGGCCAACTCCAACGGCCACCGGCGGGTGCTGGCGGGCGACGACGTGGGCGCGCTGCTGCTGTGGGAGCCGGTCCTGGACGGGCGGGAGACCTGCGCGCACGAGCCGCACGTGACGCTCGCGGACGCGCTGCTGCCGCTGCTGCGCACCGGCGCGGCCGCCGAGGCGCGGTCGGCGCACCTCAAGGGCTATCCGCTGGTCCGGGGCAACGAGCCGCTGCGCGCCGAGGTCGGCCAGCACGTCGAGTTCTGCGCGCTCACCGGCAACGAGGCGCGCGGGCTTGAGATCGTCGCCGAGCACGTCGCCTGGCTGACCGACACCGGAGAGGACGCGCACGAGCGGTACGGCTTCCTCGTCGGGGTCGCGGTGCTGCTGCGCCGCCTGTCGGAGCTGGGCATGGACGAGGTGGCGGTGGGCGCGGCCGGGACGGGCACCGTCGCGTCGCTGCGCGCCGCGATCGAGCCGCAGCTCGCGGCGCTGGCCGCCCGGTACGACGCGCGCAACGGGACGGACCGGTGGTCGGCGTCGCTCGCGGTGCGGCTGGCGCGGCGGCCGCTGCTGGCGGCGCTGCCGCTGGGCGCGGGCGGCGCGCTGCCCGAGCCCGTCGCCGGGGCCGTCCCGGAGCCGGTCGGCGAGCCCGGCGCGGACGGCGCGGCGGCGCTGTGGGCGCGGGCCCGGCACGCGTCGGCGCTGCGCGACCCGCGTGCCGACGTGTTGTGGGCCAGGGCCGTCGAGCTGCCCGCGCCGACGCCTGAGGCCGCCCTGGAGGCCCGGCTGTACGCCGCGCGCGGCGCGGACGGGGAGGACCCGGAGAAGGCCGCTGAGGCGCTGACTCAGCTGTTCCCGGACCTCGTCGGGCATCCGGCGCTGCGGGTGGAGGCGCTCGCGTCCCTGGCCATCCTGCGGCTGCGGACAGGCGCGACGGACGAGGGCGCGGCCCTCGCCGTCGAGGCCGCCGAGACCTCGGACGAGCTGTGGGAGGCGGACGGCCTGGACGCCGTCGCCTACCTGTCGGCCCGCCGCGCCGTGCCCTTCCTGCGGTTCGTCGTCCTGCAGGGCGAAGAGGACGAAGCGGCGATCCAGGACGCGATCGCCCTGTTCGAGGCGGAAGCCGCGCTCGCCGCCTCACTCGACGTACCGGCAAGGATCGGGCAGTACGCCGAACTCGCCGGACGGTTCCGGATGACGCTGGGCGACGCCGAGGAGGGCACCCGCCTGATCGCCGACGCGCACGCGCGGTTCCTGGAGACGGGCCAGCACTGGCTGCTTCCGGGGCCCGCGCACCTGCTCGCCGTGCGCGCGCTTGAGGCGGGCGACCACGCCGAGGCCGAACGGCTGGTGCGCGAGGCGCTGCGGCTCGGCCCGCCCGTGCTCGGCCGCGCCGACCTCGCCCCGCTCGCCTCGTTCCTCGTCGAGATCCTCGCCGACCAGCGGGGCCGGGAACTCGACGTTGTGGACACCGCGCTGGAGGCGGCGCGGCTGTGGGCGGACGTGCACGAACCCGACCACCTGCACATGGTGTTCACCGCCGCCCGCGCCTACCTGGGACGGCACGCGCACGGCGAGGCCGCCGCGCTGTTCGAGCAGGTCATCGACAGGGTCGAGACGCCCTACGACCCGCCCGCCGTGGCGATGACGCACCGCCAGTACGGCGACGCGCTGCGCGGCACCGGCGACCACCGCGGCGCCGCCGAGCAGTACCTCGCCGCCGCCGCGCGCGCCGCAGGGCTGGACGACGCGGTACCGATGGAGGCCGAACTGGCCTGGCTCGCGGGCGAGGAGCTGGAGCACTGCGGGCGGGCCACCGAGGCGCTCGCCGCCTACCGCAGGGCCGCCGCCCTGTGGACGCGGGTGGGCGCGATCGAACCCGAGACGGCCTGCCGCCGGGCCGCCGCCTGGGTCGAGTACTGCCTTGACGAGTCCGACGACCCGGGCGCTCCCGACGCCACCGGCCCGGCACAGATGAAGGCGATCCTGGCCGAGCTGGAAGAGCGGGCCGCGGGCACCGTCGATCCCGAGGTGCGGACGTCGCTCGACGGCCTCATCGAGGGCACCCGCGACCAGCTCGGCTCGATGCTCACCGACCCCTGAGCGGAAGGCGCGTCGTGAGCGTCGTGCCCGTCGTGGGGCGCGACGCGATCGTGAACGTGCCGCCCAGCTCCGTCGCCCGCTCCCGCATCGACGTCAGCCCGAGGCCCTGCCCCGCCTGCCGGGGCAGGCCCCTGCCGTCGTCGGTGACGACCAGCTCCAGGTGCTCGTCGGTCCTGGTCAGCCGGATCTCCGCCGACGTGGCGTGCGCGTGCTTGCGCACGTTCGTCAGGGCCTCCTGCACGATCCGGTAGACGGCCATCTCGTGGACGGGCGTGAGCTCGCCCAGCTCATCGGCGACGACGTCCACGCGGGGTTCGGGCAGGTCGGCGGCCAGCGCCCGGACCGCGCCGAGCAGGCCGAGCCGGTCCAGCGCGGGCGGGCGCAGCCCGTGCACCAGCTCGCGGATGTCGGCGATCGCCGCCGACATCCGGTCGCGCAGCGCGGTGAGCGCCGGTTCGACGGCCTCCGGGTCGGTCGTGAGCCGGATCCGCGCGGTGTCCACCGAGAGGGCGAGCGCGGCGAGCGTCGGGCCGAGGCCGTCGTGTAGGTCGCGGCTCAGCCTTCGCCGCTCGTCCTCCCGCGTGTTGATGACCGTCTCGCGGGAGACGCGCAGCAGCCGGACGGTGTGCGCGAGGTCGGCGACGTGCCTGGTGAGCACCCCGGCGAGCCGCTGGTCGGCCTTGGCCCGCCCGTACAGCAGGAGCCGTCCGATGGGTTCGCCGTGCCACACGAGCGGCACCGTGCGCGGCCGGTCGGTGAGGAGGCCGTCGGTGTGCGCGACGCTCCCGTCGATCTCGACGGCGACGCCGGAGACGCCGAGGCCGCGCCGCACCGAGCGGACCGCCGCGGCGAGCGCCGCCGACGGGTCCTCCGCCCGTTGGACGGACCTGCTCAGCCGGTCCGCGAGCCGGTACGGGTCGCGTTCGATGCCGAGCATGAGGTCCACCGACAGCTGGACCCTGCTGCGCACCGGCTGGAACAGCGCGCCGACGATGAGCGCGCCGACCAGGCCCGCCGCCGGGGTGGCGACGAGCGTGCTCACCACAAAGATGAGCCCGAAGTACACGGCGCCGAGGATCACCGTGAGCGCCGCGTACACCAGCGTCCGGTTGACGATCACGTCGAGGTCGTACAGCCGGTACCGCAGGATGCCGATGGACAGCGCGATCGGCACCAGCGTGACGGCGGTGCAGGTGAGCGTCGCGAACGCCCAGAACGGGAGGCCGGGCCACAGCATGTCGGCGAACCCGGACACGGCGGTGCCCAGCAGCGGGTAGGCCATCAGCCCGATCTGCCGCCGCGCGACGGCGTCGCCCGCCTTGAACCTGACCGCCAGCGACCCGATGCACAGGAACGCCACGGCGACGGTGATCGGTTCCATCACCCGCGCGTGGAACCCTTCGAGCCCGCCGACGACCTCCAGGCCGAACGGGTTCACCGCCGAGTGCGGCCCGACCGCGTAGTCCACCGGGCGCAGCCACGTGTAGACGACGTTGTAGGCGATGAGCCCGGCGGCCACCCAGAGCACCGGGTACCAGCGCCGGGAAGGCGGCCTGCCGTCGGGGAACAGCAGGGAGACGAACATGAGCAGCGGCAGGAACTCCACGAGCCAGATCCAGCTCGCCGCCCACCGCAGGAGCACCGCGCCCGGCCAGCCCTCGATGAGCGCGAACCTGGACAGCGGCACGAGCAGCCAGAAGGCGGCGGCCAGCAGCCCGATCGCCCACAGCAGCCGTCCGATGACAAGCCCTTGCCTACGGCTCAGCAGGAACGCGCCGACCGCCGGGTACAGCACGCCCATGATGACCTCGGGCCGCCACGCCTGGCTGGTCCGCAGCGCCTCGGGCGTCCCGTACCTGAACCTGTAGGCCGCGAGCACGCACAGCGGTCCGGCGACCGCCCCGGCCCACAGGAGCGTCCTACGTGCCAAGGCCGGCCTCGCGCGCCAGCACGATCGCCTGGGCGCGGTCGGCGACGTGCAGCTTCATGAAGATGTTGGAGACGTGGTTGCGGATGGTCTTGGGCGAAAGGAACAGGATGCCCGCGATCTCCCCGTTGTTGCGGCCCTGCGCGATCAGCTCGAGGACCTCGCGCTCGCGGTCGGTCAGCTCCGGGAACGCCGACTTGCGCGGGTCGGGCATGTCGGTGAAATAGGTGAGGACGCGCCTGGCGATCTCCGGACCGTAGATCGCCTCGCCCGCCGCGACCGCGCGGACGGCCCGCGCGATCTCCTCCGCGCCCGACTCCTTCAGCAGGTAGCCGCGCGCGCCCGCCCGCATCGCGGCGAACACCGAGTCGTCGTCGCGGAACATGGTGAGCACGAGGACGCCGATGTGCGGGCTGGTGCGGGTGATCGTCCTCGTCGCCTCGATGCCGTTGCCGCCCGGCATGTGCAGGTCCATGACGACGACGTCGGGCTGCACGTCGTGGGCGAGCTGGACGGCGGCGGGGCCGCTCTCGGCCTCGCCGACGACGCCGATCTCCAGGGCCTCCAGCAGGGCGCGCAGGCCCTGCCGGAACATCGGATGGTCGTCGGCGATGATCACGCGGATGTCATCGGACACGGGGGTGTTCCTCCGGGAGCTGGGTGAGGGGGAGTCGGGCGATCACGGCGGTGCCGCCGCCGGGCCGTGGCCCGACGGTACACACGCCCCCGACCTCGGCGGCGCGCTCCCGCATCGCCGCGATCCCGGCGCCCTCGGCCCGGCCGGGCCGCAGGCCCCTGCCGTGGTCGGAGACGACGAGATGGACGGCGTCCGGGCCGCGCCGCAGCCTGACGGTGGCGGAGGGCGCCTGTGCGTGGCGGCGCACGTTGGCCAGGGCCTCCTGGACGATCAGATAGGCGGCGACCTCGACGGCGGCGGGAAGGTCGGCGAGGTCGTCGGTGATCCTGACCCTGACCAGGATGCCCTCGGCGCCGTCGGCGAGGCCGTGCACGGCGCCCGCCAGGCCCAGGTCGTCGAGCGCGGGCGGGCGCAGGTCGGCGACCAGTTCCCGGATCGTCCCGACCGCCCCGGCCAGCCGTCCGCGCAGGTCGGCCAGCTGCGGGCCGACCTGTTCGGGCCGGTGGTTCAGGGTGAGGCGGGCGGTGTCCAGGGCCATGGCGAGGCTGGCGAGGGTGGGGCCGAGATCGTCGTGCAGGCTCTTGCGCAGGCGCCGCCGCTCCTCCTGCGCGTCGGCGAGGATCCGCGCGCGGGAGCGCTGCAGCGCCCCGGCGCGGTCGTCACCGGCGCGGGCGCGCAGCCGGGTCGCGAGGACTCCGGCCACGAGCCCCAGGAGGAACGCGCCGAGCGCGATGAGGCCGAGCATGAGGGAACTCTGCCGGAACGGTGGGCGGCGGGGACAGGGACGGGTGTCCCGGATCAGGCGGGCTTCTCCAGGTCGGGCCGCATCTGCCGCATGACGTCGGCGAGCTCCTTCCAGGTCATCCCGCCGCCGCCCGACAGCGACGTGAGGTTCGGCATCGCGGTGAGGGTGCCCATGGTGGTGCCGGTCGACCAGAAGCAGTACGGCATGGTGAACGTGCCCGAGGTGATCTCCGCGCAGCCCGCCTCGCCGTCGCCGCCCGGGTCGGTGTCGTGGATCCTGATGGACGCGCCGCCGCCCCCGGCGGTGAGACCGGTGACGAAGTTGTCCTTGCTGAGGCCCTGGCCGGTGACCCCGGTGAAGATCACCTGCGTGCCGTTGGCGTCGTACGTCGCGGTGACCACCGAGCCGCCCTGGCCGAACTGGTTCGGGATCGGGAGGTCCACGGTGCTGTCGACCTTCGGGTAGCCGCCCGCCGAGTCCGGGGCGCTCAGCGCGTAGCCGCCCCCGCCGAGGCCGCCTCCTCCTCCGCCACCTCCACCGCCGCCGCGCAGGGCGAGGGCGGCGATGCCGAGCACGAGCACCAGGGCGACGACGCCGCCGACGGCCACGAACACGACCTTGCTGATCTTCTTCGGCCGGTGCGGGGGCCCGCCGAACGGCGGCGGGGTGCCGGGCCCGCCGTAGGGGGCGCCGGGGGCGCCGAAGGGCGGCGGGGTGCCGTACGGCTGGCCCGGCTGGCCCGGCTGCCCGTACGGGCCGGGCGGCGGCGTGGGCTGGCCGTAGGGCTGGGGTTGGCCATAAGGCTGCTGCGGCTGGGGCCCGCCGTAGCCCGGGCCCGGAGGCGGGGGGTTCCAACCACTCATGGGGATCTCCAGGGGATATCTGCGGATGATTCCGTAGACGCATTCTGTCGCATCGAGGTTCGGATGTCCCCGTGCTGGAGCTTCGGCCCTGGGCAAGGCTTGACAACCCGTAGAATCGGGGTTCGTGACCGAGTCCCAGTTGCCCACCCAATACACCCCCGCCGACGTCGAGGGCAGGCTCTACGAGCGCTGGACCTCCGCGGGCCTGTTCGCGGCCGATCCCGCCCGCGACCCCGACGCCCCGGCGTACACCATCGTCATCCCGCCGCCCAACGTGACGGGATCGCTGCACATGGGCCACGCCCTGGACCACTCCATCCAGGACACCCTCGTACGGCGGCGGCGCATGCAGGGGTACGAGGCGCTGTGGCTGCCGGGCATGGACCACGCGGGCATCGCCACCCAGAACGTGGTCGAGCGCGAGCTGAAGAAGGACGGCCTGACCAGGCACGACCTGGGCCGCGAGGCGTTCCAGGAGCAGGTCTGGAAGTGGAAGGCCGAGTCCGGCGGGCGCATCCTGGGCCAGATGAAGCGCCTCGGCGACAGCGTCGACTGGTCGCGTGAGCGCTTCACCATGGACGAGGGCCTGTCCCGCGCCGTCCTCACGATCTTCAAGCGGCTGTACGACGACGGCCTCATCTACCGGGCCGAGCGGATCATCAACTGGTGTCCGCGCTGCCTCACCGCGCTGTCCGACATCGAGGTCGAGCACGCCGACCGCGAGGGCGAGCTCGTCTCCATCCGCTACGGCTCCGGCGACGACACGCTGGTGGTGGCCACCACCCGGGCCGAGACGATGCTCGGCGACACCGCCGTGGCCGTCCACCCCGAGGACGAGCGGTACAAGCACCTGGTCGGCACCGAGATCGAGCTGCCGCTGACCGGCCGGACGATCCCGGTCGTCGCCGACGAGCACGTCGACCCCGAGTTCGGCACCGGCGCGGTGAAGGTCACCCCCGCGCACGACCCGAACGACTTCGAGATCGGGCAGCGGCACGGCCTGCCGTCCCTCGTCGTGCTGGACGAGCACGCGAAGGTCTGCGCCCCCGGCGACTTCCACGGCCTCGACCGCTACGAGGCGCGCGCCGCCGTGGTGGAGGCGCTGCGCGCGCAGGGCCGGATCGTCAAGGAGGTCCGCCCCTACGAGCACTCCGTCGGCCACTGCCAGCGCTGCCAGACGGTGGTCGAGCCGCGCGTCTCGCTCCAGTGGTTCGTGAAGGTCGCGCCGCTGGCCAAGGCCGCCGGCGACGCCGTCCGCGACGGCCGGGTGCAGATCCAGCCGCCGGAGCTGTCCGCCCGGTACTTCGCGTGGGTGGACAACATGCACGACTGGTGCATCTCCCGCCAGCTGTGGTGGGGCCACCGCATCCCGGTCTGGTACGGCCCCGAGGGCGAGGAGCGCTGCTTCGGCCCGGACGAGGAGATCCCCGAGGGCTGGACCCAGGACGGCGACGTCCTGGACACCTGGTTCTCCTCCGCGCTGTGGCCGTTCTCCACGCTCGGCTGGCCCGACGACACGCCCGACCTGCGCCGTTTCTACCCGACGTCGGTCCTGGTGACGGGCTACGACATCCTCTTCTTCTGGGTCGCCCGGATGATGATGTTCGGCCTGTACGCCATGGACGGCGTGGAGCCGTTCAAGGTCATCGCGCTGCACGGCATGGTCCGCGACCAGCACGGCAAGAAGATGTCGAAGTCGTTCGGCAACGTGGTGGACCCGCTGGACTGGATCGACCGCTACGGCGCCGACGCCACCCGGTTCACCCTGCTGCGCGGCGCCAACCCCGGCGGTGACGTGCCCGTCGCGGAGGAGTGGGCGCAGGGCTCCCGCAACTTCGTGACCAAGCTGTGGAACGCCACCCGGTTCGCGCTGATGAACGGCGCGCACGCCACCGGGCCGCTGCCGGAGGAGCTGTCCACGACGGACGCGTGGATCCTGTCCCGCCTCCAGACGGTCGTCACCGACGTCGACAGGTACATCGAGGGCTTCGACTTCGCCAAGGCGTGCGAGGCCGTGTACCACTTCGCCTGGGACGAGGTCTGCGACTGGTACCTGGAGCTGTCCAAGGTGCCGCTGGCCGAGGGCGGGGCCGCCGCCGAGGGCACCCGCCGGGTGCTCGGCGAGGTCTTCGACCGCCTGCTGCGCCTGCTGCACCCGATCGCCCCGTTCGTCACCGAGGAGCTGTGGACGGCGCTGACCGGCGGCGAGACGGTCGTGCGCGCCCCCTGGCCGGTGGCCGACCCGGCGCTGGCCGACCCGGCCGCCGAGGGCGTTGTGGCGTCGCTCCAGCGGCTCGTCACCGAGGTGCGCCGGTTCCGCTCCGACCAGGGCCTGAAGTCCGGGCAGCGGGTCTCGGCCGCGCTGGAGCTGGACGGCAGCCCGCTGGCCGCCTACGAGGAGCAGATCCGCTCGCTGCTGCGCCTCACCGTGCCGGAGGGCGCGTTCACCGCGACGGCGTCCCTGCCCGTCGAGGGCGTTGTGGTGAAGCTGGACACCGTCGGCGCGATCGACGTCGCGGCCGAGCGGGCCCGGCTGACGAAGGACCTCGCGGCCGCCCGCAAGGAGGTCGCGCAGACGTCCGGGAAGCTCGCGAACGCCGACTTCGTCGCCAAGGCCCCCGAGGCCGTGATCAACAAGAACCGGGCACGGCTGGAGGCGGCCACCGCCGACATCACCCGCCTGGAGGCCCAGCTCGCGGCCCTGCCGAACGGCTGAGCCCACGCATTTAAGGGCCCGGCCTCCTCTGGGGGGCTGGGCCTTCGGCGTGCCCGCGTTCGGCGTGGCTGACCCTGAACGGCGTGGTCGTGGGGGCGGGATAGCCTTCGAGGGTGATGGATTATCAGGCCGCCGTCGCGGCGGTCATGGCGCGCGGGGTCGAGTGGGAGTTCGACCCCACCCTCGACCGGATCACCGATCTGCTGGACCTGCTGGGCGAGCCGCAGCGGTCCTGCCCGGTGATCCTGGTGGCGGGCACCAACGGCAAGTCGAGCGTCGCCCGCATGGTCGACGCGCTGCTCACCGAGCGCGGCCTGCGCGTCGGCAGGTTCACCAGCCCGCACCTGAGCGAGCTGCGCGAGCGCGTCGCCATCGACGGGGCGCCGCTGAGCCCCGAGCGTTTCGCCGAGGTCTACGCCGACATCGAGCCCTACCTCCAGATCGTGGACGGCAAGCACCCCGTCCGGCTGTCGTTCTTCGAGACGCTGACGGCGATGGCCTACTCCGCGTTCGCCGACGCGCCCGTGGACGTCGCCGTGGTCGAGGTGGGCATGGGCGGCACCTGGGACGCCACCAACGTGGTGGATCCCGCCGTCGCCGTCGTCACGCCGATCGGCCTGGACCACACCGACTACCTGGGCGACAACCTCCAGGACATCGCCCTGGAGAAGGCCGGGATCATCAAGCCGGGCGCGGTCGCGGTGCTCGCGCAGCAGCCGGTGGAGGCGGCCGAGGTGCTGCTGCGCCAGGTCGCCGAGACGGGCGCGCGGGTGGTGCGCGAGGGCATCGAGTTCGGCGTGCTGCGCCGCGAGCTGGCCTTCGGCGGCCAGCTCCTGGACCTGCGCGGCATCTACGCGGGCTACGACGAGGTCTTCCTGCCGCTGTTCGGCGAGCACCAGGCCGCCAACGCGGCCGTCGCGCTCGCCGCCGTGGAGGTCTTCGCGAGCGGCGCGCCGACCAACGCCGTACTCGACCCCGACGAGATCACCCGAGGTCGCCTCACCGAGTACGCCGGGGGCTCCGGGGAGGGCGCGCTCGACCCCGAGCTGGTCCGGGCCGGGTTCGCCGCCGTCAGCTCGCCGGGCCGGCTGGAAGTGGTGCGCACCAGCCCCACGGTGCTGCTGGACGCCGCGCACAACCCGTCCGGCATGGCCGCGACGGTGGCGGCGCTGGCCGACTCGTTCGGGTTCAACCGGCTGGTCGCGGTGGTCGCGGTGGCCGCCGACAAGGACGTCGCGGGCATCCTGGAGGAGCTGGAGCCCGTCGTCTCCGAGGTCGTCGTCACGGCCAACTCCTCGGCCAGGTCGATGCCGGTGGCCGAGCTGGCCGAGCTGGCCGCAGGGGTGTTCGGCGCGGAGCGGGTGCGCCCCGCCGCGCGCTTGGACGACGCGATAGACACCGCCGTCGCTCTCGCCGACGAAGAGGGCGAGTTCGGCGGCGCGGGAGTGATCATCACGGGGTCGGTCGTGACGGCCGGCGACGCACGAGTGCTGTTGAGGGTGAAGTAGATGCGACGGTTGCTGGCCACGGTCCTCGCCTGTGAGGCGATCATTCTGGGCCTGTCGATCCCGGTGGCGATCTCGGTCGCGGACGTGGACGGCGCGACGGCGGGGATCGTCGGCGGCGTGCTCGTCGTGCTGTCCCTGGTGCTCGCCGGGACGCTTCGACGGCGCTGGGGCGTGCCCGCCGCGACGGTCTTCCAGGCGGTGGTCCTCGCGCTCGGATTTGTGGTGCCGACGATGTTCATTCTCGGTGTGCTGTTCTCCGCGCTGTGGGGTTATGCGATTTGGCTGGGAAACAGGTTCGAGGGACGGCCGGTCGGCTAAATTGCGTTTTCCGGCGGCGCCCGCGCCGTGGAACCCGCAAAATCGGATCATTCCGTAATAACCGTCCTGACGGATATCACAGATCAGTCTGATTCCTCCTGGAGACGCCGCCGGCCGCGATCTCGACAGGAGCCACCGTGCCCTCTTCCGTCCCGGCCCGTTCCGCCCACGCCCGTCCCGCTGCCGGGTACGCCAGCGCCGCCGCGATCGCCTTCGCGGTCCCGGCGGCGGCGCTCACCGTGCCCAACGCCGCCGCGTTCGTCGCCGACCCGGCCCTCGCCGAACTCGGCGGCGGACCCGTCGGGCTCGTCCAGGCGACCGGCGCGGCGCTGCCCGCGCTCGTCCTCACCGTCCCGGCCGCCGTGGTGCTCGCCCGGATCCGGCCGCCCGCGCTCGTCCTCGCCGCCGGGCTGCTCGCCGTCCTCCTCGGCGGCCTGCTCGTCGGACAGGCCGCGTCCACGTGGGCGCTCGGCGCCGCCCGCGCCCTCGCCGGGGCGGGCGCCGGGCTCGTCCTCGCCGCCGCCGCGACCCTCGCGCTGCGGCACCGCGCCCCGCTCCCGCGCGCCCTGTACGCCGGGACGCTCACCGCCGGGCTCCTCGCCGCGATGCCGCTCGTGCTGCGCGCCGTCCCCGACCGTCCGCAGGACTGGCGCGAACCGCTCACCGCGCACCCGTGGGCGGCCGTCGCCGCGCTCGTCGCCGTGCTGCCCGCGCTGTTCCTCCGGCCGCGCCGCGCGGGCGGCGCGCCCCGCCCGACCGAACGCGCGCAACTGCTGCTGCCGCTCGTGCCCGCCGCCGGGCTCGCCTTCCTCGCCGTGCTCGCCGTCGAACGCGCCTGGGCGCCCGGCGTCAACCTCATCGTCGCGGGCCTCGGCGTCGCCGCGCTCACCGGCATGGCGCTCGCCGCCGCCGGTGACGCCGACACCGCCGGGCCGCTCGCGCCCGGACCCGTCCTGCTGCTCACGGGACTCCTGGTGCTGCCGGTGACGGCGCCGCTCGCGGGACTCACCGCCACCGCGCGCGGCGTCGGCGCCGCCGAACTGTGGCCGTTCGCCGCGGGCGCGGGCGCCGCGCTCGCCGCCGCGCTGGCCACCGTCGCGTTCGACACGCGCGCCGCGCGCACCGCCGTCGGCGCCGGCTGCGCGCTGATGGTCGCGGGCTGCGCGCTGCTCCTCGGCTACGACCCGCTCGGCGGCGGCCCGCTGCTCGGCCCCGCGCTCGTCGCGCTCGGCGGCGGCGCCGGGCTCGCGCTCGCCGCCTCGCTGCGTGACGCGCCGCAGGGCGCGGGCGGCTTCGCGCTCGCGCTGTGCTTCCCCGCGCTGCTCAGCGGCAGCCTCATCGCCGGGTCGCTGCAACTCGCGCGGGTCGGCGCGACCGCGCAGGGCGAGGGCCCGCTCGACGCGCTCGCCGCCGCCCAACGCGTCTGGACGGCCACCGCCTGCGCGCTCGGCGTCGCCGCCACCGCCCTCGTGCTGGCCGCCCTGGGCGCGCGGCGCCGGGACACGCGCGGCGGCGATAGGCTTTCCCGCGCAGTCACCTGAAGTCACTCAACGAAGAACCACGGGAGTAACAGCCGTGTCCGAGCGCACCCTGATCCTGGTCAAGCCCGACGGCGTCCGCAAGGGCCTGGTCGGCGAGGTCGTCTCGCGCATCGAGCGCAAGGGCCTGAAGCTGGTCGCGCTCGAACTGCGCACCCTCACCCGCGACGTGGCCGAGGACCACTACGCCGAGCACAGCGAGCGCCCCTTCTTCGGCGAGCTCGTCGAGTTCATCACCGGCGGCCCGCTCGTCGCGCTCGTCGCCGAGGGCCCCCGCGCCATCGAGGCGTTCCGCGCGCTGGCCGGCGCCACCGACCCGGTGAAGGCGGCCCCCGGCACGCTGCGCGGCGACTTCGCGCTGGAGATCGGCGAGAACATCGTGCACGGCTCCGACTCGCCCGAGTCCGCCGCGCGCGAGGTCAAGCTGTTCTTCCCCGAGCTGGGCTGACCCCGCCGCGCCCTTCCCGGGCGGCGCGGCCGCACGGATCGGGCCGCAGTGCCCCCACGACCGCACCGTCCGCCGTATGATCGGCGCGCGGTGCGGTCGTGTTTCGCGGACCGGCTGCCGATTCGTCGCGCAATAGCCGAATCGCGCACGGAATTTCGGATGACGTCCGCGGCCCGGTGACTGCCGGGAGGGTGAGACTCGCGTTACGATGAACTCGCCGCTCCGCCGTCATCTCTGGTGCCTCTGCGAGTAGGACACTGCCAGTAGGAAGGGCCCCCTTTTCTCCATGGGTAACAAGTTGTCGTTCCTTGGCCGTGATATGGCGGTCGATCTCGGCACCGCCAACACGCTCGTCTACCTGCGTGGGCGCGGGATCGTCCTCAACGAGCCGTCCGTCGTCGCGATCAACACCCACACGGGCAAGATCGTCGCCGTCGGGATCGAGGCCAAACGGATGATCGGCCGCACCCCGGGGAACATCGTCGCGGTCCGGCCGCTGAAGGACGGCGTCATCGCCGACTTCGACGTCACCGAACGGATGCTCCGCTACTTCATCCAGAAGGTGCACAAGCGGCGGCACTTCGCCAAGCCGCGCATCGTCGTCGCGGTGCCGTCCGGCATCACCGGCGTCGAGCAGCGCGCGGTGAAGGAGGCCGGGTACCAGGCCGGGGCGCGCCGCGTGTACATCATCGAGGAGCCGATGGCCGCGGCGATCGGCGCGGGGCTGCCCGTCTACGAGCCGACCGGCAACATGGTCGTGGACATCGGCGGCGGCACGACGGAGGTGGCCATCATCTCCCTCGGCGGCATCGTCACCAGCCAGTCCGTGCGCGTCGGCGGCGACGAGCTCGACCAGGCCGTCATCACCTTCGCCAAGAAGGAGTACTCGCTGATGCTCGGGGAGCGCAGCGCCGAGGAGATCAAGATCGCCATCGGCAGCGCCTTCCCGACCGGCGGGGCCGACGAGCCCAACTACGAGATCCGCGGCCGCGACCTCGTGTCCGGCCTGCCCAAGACCGTCGTCATCTCGGCGGAAGAGGTCAGGCGCGCGATCGAGGAGCCCGTCAACGCCATAGTGGACGCGGTCAAGACCACGCTCGACAAGTGCCCGCCGGAGCTGTCCGGCGACATCATGGACCGCGGGATCGCCCTCACCGGCGGCGGCGCGCTGCTCAAGCACCTGGACGAACGCGTCCGGGAGGAAACGGGCATGCCCATCCATCTTGTTGACAACCCGCTCGACTCCGTCGTCCTCGGCACCGGCAAGTGCATCGAGGACTTCGAGTCGCTGCGCCAGGTCCTGGTGCCCGAGCCGCGCCGCTGATGCACGACACCGGCAAGACCCGCCTCGTGCTGGGCGTTCTGCTCGCCACGTCGCTGGTCCTGATCACCGTTGACTACCGGGGCGGGGCGAACTCGCCGCTCAACGGACTGCGGGGGCTCGGCGCGACGGTGTTCGGCCCGATGGAGCGGGTCGCGGCGAGCGTGGTGCGGCCGATCGGCAACACCTTCGACGCGATCCGCGACGCGCCCGGCCAGCGCAACCGCGCCGAGAACCTGCTGAAGGAGAACCAGGAGCTGCGCGAGCAGCTCCGCTCCAACACCATCGACAAGGGCCGCGCCGCGCAGTTGGAGAAGCTGCTGGGCAGCGCGGGCCTGGGTGGTTACAAGATCGTCGCGGCCAACGTCATCTCGGCGGGCCAGGGTTTTGAGGACACCGTCACCATCGACGCCGGCACCCTCAGCGGCGTCAAGCCCGACATGACCGTCATGACGGGCGACGGCCTCGTCGGCCGGGTCGTCCGCGCCGGACCCGCCTCCGCGACCGTCCTGCTCGCCACCGACTCCGCCTCCACCGTCGGCGCGCGCATGGAGACGTCCAAGGAGATCGGCGTCGTCACCGGCACCGGCCGACGCGGCTTCGGCGTCGGCGCGGCCACACTCCGGCTGGAACTGCTCGCGCCCGACGTCCAACTCTCACCCGGGCAGCGGGTGGTCACCCTCGGCTCCCAGGACGACAGGCCGTACGTGCCCGGCGTCCCCATCGGAGTCGTGGAGAAGGTGGAAAAGACCCCCGGCGCCCTCACCAGGACGGCACTCATCCGTCCCTTCGTCCACTTCTCCGGGCTTGACGTGGTCGGCGTGGTGGTCGCCCCGCCGCAGCGGGACCCGCACGACGCGGTGCTGCCGCCCCGGCCGCCACAGCCGCCCGCGAACCCGTCCGGGAGCTAGTTCCTTGCGCACACCAGCAGAGGAGGCCCAGGGGGTCAAACTCCGGGCCTTCGTCATCATCGTCGTGGCGATCGTCGTCCAGGTCACCGCGGCCAACCGGCTGCCGCTGCCCGGCGGCGTCACCCCCGACCTGGTGCTGCTCACCGTCGTCGCGCTCGCCCTGTTCAGCGGCGAGCGCGTCGGCATGGTCGCCGGTTTCTGCGCCGGGCTCGCGGTGGACATCGCGCCGCCCGCCGACCACACCATCGGCCGCTACGCCCTCGTCTACTGCCTCATCGGCTACGGCTGCGGGCTCCTGCGCGCGGACGTGCAGCGCTCGCCCCTGCTGCCGTTCGTCATGGTCGGCGTCGGCGCGCTGCTCGGCAACCTCGCCTACGCGCTCGTCGGCATGATGCTCGGCGACCCGCGCACCTCCTGGGCCGCGGTGTCCCGGATGGTGCCGCTCGCCGTCCTGTACGACGTGCTGGCCAGCCCGTTCGTCGTCTGGGCGGTGCTGCGGCTGTCGCGGCGCAGCGAACGGCTGGAGCCGCGCGGCGGCCTGTCCGTGCCCGGATACGCCAAGCTCGGCAGGCAGCAGCGGTGAACGGACGGACCCGATCCCGGCTGGTCGTGCTGCACGTGCTCGTCGCGGCGCTGCTGCTCGTGCTCGCCGGACGCATGTGGGTGCTCATGGTCGTCAACGGCGAGCACTACAGCGTCGTCGCCGCCGAGAACCGCACCCGCGACATCGTGGTGCCCGCGGTGCGCGGCTCCATCCTCGACGTGGACGGCCGCCCCCTCGTCCGCAACCGCACCGCGCTCGTCGTCTCGGTGGACCTCACCGTGCTCGGCCGCCTGCCCGACAAGGGCAAGCAGGTCATCGCCGAACTCGCCAAGGTGCTCGGCACCACACCCGAGGACCTCGCGCTGCGCACCCGGCTGTGCTCGCCGACCGTCCCGCGGCCCTGCTGGCCCGGCTCGCCCTACCAGCCCATCCCCGTGGACGACAGGGTGAGCGCCAAGCAGGGACTGCAGATCCTGGAGCGGCAGGAGGAGTTCCCCGGCGTCATCGCCCAGGTCCAGGCCGTCCGCGAGCACCCCGAGCCGGAGGGCGCCAGCGCCGCGCAGGCGCTCGGCTACCTCCAGCCCATCACCCAGGAGGAGATGGACCGGCGGCAGGGACTGCGCGTCACCGGGTTCAGCGGCGTCGACCTCATCGGCCGCGACGGCCTTGAGGCGTCCTACGACACCGACCTGCGCGGCGAGCCCGGCATCCGCAAGGTGAACGTGGACGCGCGCGGCCGCGTCACCGGGATCGCGGGCGAGCAGGCGCCGGTGCCCGGATCGCACCTGGTCACCAGCATCGACGCCGGGGTGCAGGCCGCGGTGGAGAAGGCGATCGGCGTCCAGGTCGCCAACGTGCGCAAGGCGGGCGGCAAGCCCTCGGCGGCGGGCGTCGTCATGGACGTCAGGACCGGGCGGATCGTCGCGCTCGCCAGCTACCCCACCTACGACCCGGCGATCTGGACGGGCGGGATCTCCCAGGACGAGTACGACGCGCTGCTCGGCAAAAAACGCGGCGAACCGCTCATCTCCCGCGCCATCGCCGGCCAGTTCCCGCCCGCCTCGACCTTCAAGATCTCCTCGGTGGCCGCCGCCGTCCGCAACGGCTCGCCGCTCAAGGGCACCTACAACTGCCCCGGCTCGTTCATGGTCGGCGACCGCGCCTTCCGCAACTTCGAGGGCCAGGGACACGGGCCGATGAGCCTGCACACAGCCCTCGTCGTCTCCTGCGACACCATCTTCTACAAGTTCGCTTACGACGCCTGGCTCCGGGACGGCTCCACCAAACCCGTCAAGAACCCCAGGGACCCGATGATCGGCATGGCCCGCGACTTCGGGTTCGGCGCCAAGACCGGCATCGACCTGCCCGGCGAGGCTCCCGGACGCATCCCGGACCGCACCTGGAAGAAGAACTTCTGGGAGGCGACCAAGACCGAGAACTGCAAGCGGGCCAAGACCGGATACCCCGAGGTCACCAGCCCCACCCGCGCGTCCTACCTGACCGCGATCGCCAAGGAGAACTGCGTCGAGGGGTTCGTCTGGCGGGCGGGCGACGCGGCGAACTTCTCCGTCGGGCAGGGCGACGTGCTCGTCACCCCGCTGCAACTCGCCCGCGCCTACGCGGCCATCGCCAACGGCGGCACCCTGGTGACCCCGCACGTCGGGGCGGCCGTCGTCCGGCCCGACGGCACCGTGGTGCGGCGGATCGAACCGAAGCCCGCGGGCAAGATCCCCGTCGCGCCGAAGACCATCACCTACATCCGCGACGCGCTCGCCGACGTCACCAAGAGCGGCACCGCCGCCGGGGCGTTCGGCGGGTTCCCGCTGGACAAGGTGCACGTCGCGGGCAAGACCGGCACCGCCGAGGTCTACGGGTACAAGGACACCGCGTGGTTCGCGTCGTTCGCGCCCGCCAAGAAGGCCGACTACGCGGTCGTCGTGATGATCACCGACGCGGGCACCGGCGGCACCTACTCCGCCCCGGCCGTCCGGCAGATCTACGAGGCCATCTACGGGTTCGGCGACACCGCCAAGGCGGCGCTGCCGGACGGCAAACTGCCCACGACCCTGCCGAAGGTGACGCCATGATCGAGGCCCGTCCGCCGCGGCCGCAGCGCTGGGCCGAACCCGGCACGTTCGCGCGCCGCCTCGACTGGGGCCTCATCCTCCCGGTGCTGGCCCTCGGCGTGATCAGCGCGCTGCTCGTCTATTCGGCCACCCGGGCCGGGCACAGGGCCGACCCCGAGGCGTTCCTCAAGAAGCACGTCCTCAACCTCGTCATCGGCGCGGGGCTTTACGCGCTCGTCGCCTCCTTCGACTACCGGCTGTTGCGCGCCTACGCGCCCGTCCTGTACGGGCTGTCGATCATCGGCCTCGTCGCCGTCCTGACACCGCTGGGCGACACCGTCAACGGCTCGCACTCGTGGATCGTCATCGGCGGCGGCTTCCAGGTGCAGCCCTCGGAGTTCGCCAAGGTCGGCCTCGTCGTGCTGCTCGCGATGATCCTCGGGGAACCGCGCGACGGCGAGGTAGGGCCCGGCACCCGGGACATCCTCATCAGCCTCGCCCTGGCCGGGGCGCCCGCCGCGCTGATCATGCTCCAACCCGACCTCGGCACCACGATGGTGCTGTGCGTCGTGGTGATCGGGATGCTCGCGCTGTCCGGCGCGTCCAAGATCTGGACGGTCGGCCTCGTCGCGGCGGGCGTGGCGCTCGCCGTCGGAGCGGTCGTCGCCGGGGTGCTGAAGGAGTACCAGATCGCCCGGTTCACCGCCTTCGTCGACCCGACCGCCGACCCGCGCGGCGCCGGGTACAACGCGGCCCAGGCCAAGATCGCCGTCGGGTCCGGCGGGATGTTCGGCAAGGGGCTCTTCAACGGCGAGCAGACCACCGGGCAGTTCGTGCCCGAGCAGCAGACCGACTTCATCTTCACCGTCGCGGGGGAGGAACTCGGCTACGTCGGGGCGCTGGTGATCCTCGGCCTCATCGGGATCATCCTGTTCCGCGGCCTGCGGATCGCCGTGCACGCGCACGACCCGTTCGGCACCCTCGTCGCCTCCGGCGTCGTGTGCTGGCTCGGCTTCCAGACCTTCGAGAACATCGGCATGTGCATCGGGATCATGCCGATCACCGGGCTTCCGCTGCCCTTTGTGTCCTATGGGGGATCGGCGACGTTCGCCACGATGATCGCGCTCGGCCTGCTTCAGGGCGTCCACATGCGCGGCAGGGGCGCCTGAACCCCGGTAGCCTGGGGGTTTGACCGGGGCGCCCGCGCGGCGCCGGGGCGTCCGCTGATTCCGGCGCCGATGCCTGAACCTGAGACGACTGGAAGGTCCGCCATGCCTGTTGAGTCGGTGTTCGAGCGGCTCGAACCGCTGCTGCCGTCGGTGCAGAAGCCGATCCAGTACGTCGGCGGCGAACTGAACTCCACGGTCAAGGACTGGGACTCCGCCGAGGTCCGCTGGGCGCTGATGTACCCCGACGCCTACGAGGTCGGCCTGCCCAACCAGGGCGTCCAGATCCTCTACGAGGTGCTGAACGAGCGCGAGGGCGTCCTCGCCGAGCGCACCTACTCGGTGTGGTCCGACATGGAGGAGGTGATGCGGGAGCACAAGATCCCGCAGTTCACCGTGGACGGCCACCGGCCCGTCGGCGCCTTCGACATCCTGGGCGTCTCCTTCTCCACCGAACTCGGCTACACCAACCTCCTGACGGCGCTCGACCTCGCCGGGATGCCCCTGCTGGCGGTCGACCGCCGCGAGCACGACCCCATCGTGCTCGCAGGCGGACACGCGGCCTTCAACCCCGAACCCATCGCCGACTTCCTCGACGCCGCCGTCCTCGGCGACGGCGAGGAGATCGCCCTGAAGATCACCGAGGTGATCCGGGAGTGGAAGCGCGAAGGCCGTCCCGAGGGACGTGACGGGCTACTGCACCGGCTCGCGGTCTCCGGCGGCGTCTACGTGCCCAAGTTCTACGACGTCAGCTACCTGCCCGACGGGAAGATCCAGCGGGTCGCGCCCAACCGGCACGGGGTGCCGTGGCAGATCGTCAAGCACACGGTGATGGACCTCGACGCCTGGCCCTACCCGAAGAACCCCCTTGTGCCGCTCGCCGAGACCGTACACGAGCGGTTCTCCGTCGAGATCTTCCGCGGCTGCACCCGCGGCTGCCGCTTCTGCCAGGCCGGGATGATCACCCGTCCGGTGCGGGAGCGCTCGATCACCACCATCGGCGACATGGTCCAGCAGGGCCTCAAGGCGTCCGGCTTCAACGAGGTCGGCCTGCTGTCCCTCTCGTCGGCCGACCACAGCGAGATCGGCGAGGTCGCCAAGGGACTCGCCGACAGGTACGAGGGCAGCCAGACGTCACTGTCCCTGCCGTCCACCCGCGTCGACGCCTTCAACATCACCCTCGCCAACGAGTTCTCCCGCAACGGACGCCGCTCCGGCCTCACCTTCGCGCCCGAGGGCGGCTCCGAGCGGATGCGCAAGGTCATCAACAAGATGGTGTCGGAGGAAGACCTCATCCGCACCGTCACCACCGCGTACGAGAACGGCTGGCGCCAGGTCAAGCTCTACTTCATGTGCGGCCTGCCCACCGAGGAGGACGAGGACGTCCTCGCGATCGCCGACATGGCGCGCCGCGTCATCCAGGCCGGGCGGGACGCCGCGGGCAGCCGCGACATCCGCTGCACCGTCTCCATCGGCGGGTTCGTGCCCAAACCGCACACCCCGTTCCAGTGGGCCGCCCAGGCCGACCACGAGACCGTCGACCGGCGGCTGCGCGCCCTGCGCGACACGCTCCGCCAGGACAAGCAGTACGGCCGCGCCATCGGCCTGCGCTACCACGACGGCAAGCCCTCGATCGTCGAAGGGCTGCTGTCGCGCGGCGACAGGCGCGTCGGCGCGGTGATCCGCGCGGTCTGGGAGGACGGCGGCCGGTTCGACGGCTGGTCCGAGCACTTCTCCTACGACCGGTGGATCAGCAAGGCCGCCGAGGTCTTCGACGGCCAGCCCGTCGACCTCGACTGGTACACCACCCGCGAACGCGAAGAGGTCGAGGTCCTGCCCTGGGACCACCTGGACGCCGGACTCGACCGCGAATGGCTCTGGCAGGACTGGCGCGACGCCCTCGACGACGGCGCCGAGGTCGAGGACTGCCGCTGGACGCCGTGCTACGACTGCGGCGTCTGCCCGTCCATGGGCACCGAGATCCAGATCGGCCCGACCGGCCGGACCCTGCTGCCGCTCAGCGTCGTCAAGGGCTGACCGGCGCAGAACCCTTGTCCCGTGGGGCCTCCGGTGATCCCGGGGTCGCCGGGGCGGCGGGGAAGACCTGAGATCCCTGTGGGAAACGGTTGAGATCCCCGTCACGGGGGAACAGCACGGGTGAACCCCGTTCGGGGCAAGCACTGGCCGAAGGCGTGCCGCGCGCACCGTACCCTAGGGTTCAGACACTCGTGTATGACGGTGGTCGCATCGAGGGCTCCCAGCAGCGGAGAACGTCGAGGCACCCGGCCGCCGAAGACCGTGCTAGTAGGAAGGACAGAGCACTGGCCCCCATGCCGGACGGTCCAGCACCGGCCCCGGTGATCCAGAAGCTGCGGGTCCGCTATGCCAAGCGTGGCCGCCTCAGGTTCACCAGCCACCGCGACATCTCCCGGGCCGTGGAACGCGCAGTGAGGCGCGCCGGGATCCCTGTCGCGTTCAGTGCCGGATTCACTCCGCACCCGAAGATCTCTTACGCGGGAGCGGCGGCGACGGGAACGGCCAGCGAGGCGGAGTATCTTGAGATCGGGCTCACCGAGAACCGCGACCCTGCGCGGATCAGAGCCGACCTCGACGCTGCGCTGCCCGGCGGACTCGACGTCGTGGACGTCGTGCCGGCGCGGGCGGGAACGGCCCTGGCCGACCGCCTGGAGGGCTCCGAGTGGCTGGTGCGGCTCGACGGGATCTCCGTCGGGGCCGCGGCATCGGCCGTCTCGGCGTTCCTCGGCGCCGAAGTGATCGAGGTGGAACGTCTCACCAAGAAGGGACGGCGCCGGTTCGACGCGCGCGGCGCGGTAGCCGCGCTGGCGGTCGAGCCGTCGGATGCCGGCCCCGCGGTGCTCCGCATGGTCGTACGGCACCAGACACCCGCCGTACGCCCCGACGACGTCCTCACCGCGCTCCGCGAGGTGGCCGACCTGGCGCCGCCGTCACCGCCCCTGGTGACCAGGCTGGCGCAGGGGCCCCTCACGGAGGACGGAGGCATCGGCGACCCGCTCGCCGCCGACCGCGACGCGGTGGTGGCTGCGGCGGCCGAGCCGGACGCCGTCCGCGCCTGACCTCGCGGCCCCGCCCCCGGGCGGCGGCCTCCAGGGCAGGGTCGGGCGCACCCCGCGAGTCGACCAGGCTCGCTGAACAGACTTCGTCGCGGCCGCGCCGCGACGCCGACAGAACGGAGAGCTCCTGTGCGGCGCACCCTGAGCCTCGCCTGCGGCCCCGCCGCCGGCGCCCTCGGTGCTGCCCGGGAGCCTGACGGGAGACTGCCCGAATGCTCGACAACGACAACGAACCGATCGCCGATGTGACGGAAGCGGAGAACGCCGCGGCGGTCCGCCGGAGGGCGGCGCGCCCCGCGGGCCCGCCGCCCGAGGACGAGGGCCCCGCCGCGATCACCGCCGCCACCCGGCCCGCGGTCACCGCAGCCCCGGCCCAGGCCGCCCTCACCGCACCCGCCCCCACCACCCCCACCCCACAACCCGAGGACACCACCACCACCAAGCCCGAACCCGCCGAAGCCGCCGAGGCTGAAACGCCCGCTGACGCCGCCGTGACGCCCCGGCCCGCCGGAGCACCCAAGGCCGCGCCCACGGCCGCCGACGCGTCGGCCGAGGCCGCCGAAGAACCGGAGGTCGAACCGGCCGGTGACGCTGAGGTGGCGCCTGTGCCCGCCGAAGCGCCTGAGGCTGTGACGGCCGATGACGCCGCCGCGCTGGCCGAGGCCGCCGAAGCGCCCGACGCCGCGCCGTCCGCTGCGGCCGCCACTACGGCTGAGTCCGCCGAAGAGCCCGAGGTCGGGACGGCGGCTGACGCCGCTGCGCCGCCCGAGCCCGCCGAGGAGTCCGAGGTCGAGGCGGCGGCTGACACGGCTGTGACGCCCGAGTCTGCCGGGGCGCCTGAGGCCGCGCCGTCCGCTGACGTTGTCGCGTCGGCTGAGTCCGCCGAGGAGCCCGAGGTCGAAGCGGCTGCTGACGCCGCCGCGCCGTCCGAACCTGCCGGAGCGCCTGAGGCTGTGCGGTCCGCTGACGCTGCTGTGACGCCCGAGTCTGCCGGAGTGCCTGAGGCTGCGCCGTCCGCTGAGGCTGCCGCACCGTCCGAGTCTGCCGGGGCGTCTGAGGCTGCGCCGTCCGCTGGCGTTGTCGCGTCGGCTGAGGTCGCCGAGGAGTCTGAGGTCGAGGCGGCGGCTGACGCTGCTGTGCTGCCCGAGTCTGCCGGGGTGCCTGAGGCTGTGCCGTTCGCTGAGGACGGCGCGCCGTCCGAGCTCGTCGGAGTGTCTGAGGCTGCTGAGGAGTCTGAGGTCGAAGCGGCTGCTGACGCTGGCGCGCTGGCTGCTGCGGCTGAGGGTGTCGGAGATTCTGAGGTTGGGGCGGTGGCTGAGGTCGCCGTGTCGGCTGAGGGTGCCGGGGGGGCGGCGGATGAGGGGGGGACGGCCGGGGCCGGTGGGTCTGGTGAGGTTGTCCCGGGTGAGGAGACTTCTGGGGTGGGGGTTGTGGATACTACGGAGAGTGCTGGCGGGGCTGTGAAGGGGAAGGGGCGGGTGGCTCGGGCCGCTCGGCCCGCCGGGCCGCCGCCGGAGGTCGAGGAGGAGCCCGCGCCCACGGTGGTGACCGTGGCGGCCAAGGACGTGGCCGCTGAGCGGCCGGTGGAGGCTCCCGCCGAGGAGGAGGCGCCCAAGGCTCGGCGGGCGGTGCGTGAGCGCCGTGCCGCTCGGCCTGCGGGGCCGCCGCCGGAGGCAGCGGAGGAGCCCGCGGTGATCACGGTGCCGGAGCCCGTCGTACAGGCGCCCGTCGCCGAGGCGCCGGTGGCGGAGGCCGAGGAGGAGGCGCCCCGGGCGCCGCGGGTGTCGACGGCGCGGGGGACGCGCCGGGCCGCCCGGCCCGCCGGGCCGCCGCCGGAGCCCGCCGACATCGACGCCGAGGAGGCCGCCGAGATCGGCCCCGACACCGAGCTCGCCGAACCCACCGAGGACCTGCCCGAGGTCTCGGGCGAGGCCGCCGCCGTCCTGGAGTCCGCCGTGACCACGCCGGAACCCAAGACCCCGGCCAAGCGCACCCGCACGAGGCGCCGCACCGCCGAACCCGCCGCCTCCGCCGAACCGGAAGAGGCCGAGGCCGGTGCGCCCGCCGAGACCCTTGCCGCCGGAGCGCCCGCCGAGCCCGGCAGGGCCGGTGTGCCCGCCGGGACCCGTGCCGCTGGCGAGGCCGGTGCGCCCGCTGAGTCCGGCAGGACCGGTGCGCCCACCGGGGCTGCCGCCGAGCGCGGCAAGGCCGGAGCTCCCGCCGGTGCTGCCGCCGAGTCCGGCGAGGCGGGTGCGTCCGCCGGAGCGGGCGCGGCTGATGGGGCCGCTGGGATCGACGAGACCGGGGCGTCCACAGGAGCCCGTGGTGTCGGTGTGTCTACTGCGGCCGGTGTGGCTGGTGGGGCCGGGGATGAGGGGGAGGAGCCGCGGAAGCGGACTCGGCGGCGGCAGCGGGGGGCGGAGGAGCCGGCGGTGCCGCTGGTGGCCGACCCGTTCTCGGTGACGCGGCCGTTCGCCACGCCGTTCACGCCGCCCGTGCGGCCCGCCGAGCCGGAGGCCGCGACGCCGCCGGACGTTGTGTTCCAGCCGCCCATGGTGGTGTTCCAGCCGCCGAGCGTCGTCGAGCGCCGCGCCGAGGCGCAGGGCGCGCCGGAGCCCGAGCCGGAGGCGGAGCTGGAGCTGGAGCAGGAGGAGGAGCACGCCGAGGAGGAGGCCGTCGAGGCCGAGCACGAGGCGGAGGAGTCCGAGGACACCGAGCGCCCCACCCGGCGTCGGCGCCGACGGGGAGGCAGGGGCCGGGGCCGCGCCCGCGACGAGTCCGCCGAGGACGAGGGCGCCGAGGGCGACGAGGCCGACCACGCGCCCGAGGAGGCGCGGGCCGAGGCCGAAGAGCAGGACCACGAGGACGAGGACGACGGCGAGCACGCCGACGGCGACGAGGAGCAGACTGTCTCCTCCAGCCGCAGGCGCCGCCGTCGCCGCCGCCGCTCCGGCGGTGACGAGGACGAGCCGCAGCCCGACGACCCGCCGAACACCGTGGTCCGGGTGCGCGCCCCGCGCGTCGCCAAGATCGAGGACGAGGTCCAGGCCGTGCGCGGCTCGACCCGTCTGGAGGCCAAGAAGCAGCGCCGCCGGGAGGGCCGCGAGCACGGCCGCCGCCGTCCGCCGATCATCACCGAGTCGGAGTTCCTGGCCCGCCGCGAGTCGGTGGAGCGGGTCATGGTGGTGCGCCAGCAGGGCGAGCGCACCCAGATCGGCGTGCTGGAGGACGGTGTCCTCGTCGAGCACTACGTGGACCGGGCGAGCCACCAGTCCTACGTCGGCAACGTGTACCTGGGCAAGGTCCAGAACGTGCTTCCGTCGATGGAGGCGGCGTTCGTGGACATCGGCAAGGGCCGCAACGCCGTCCTGTACGCGGGCGAGGTCAACTGGGACGTCGCGGGCCTCGTCGGGCAGCCGCGCCGGATCGAGTCGGCGCTGAAGTCCGGCCAGGCGGTGCTGGTGCAGGTCACCAAGGACCCGCTGGGCCACAAGGGCGCGCGCCTCACCAGCCAGATCTCGCTGCCGGGCCGGTACCTCGTGTACGTCCCGGACGGCTCCATGACGGGCATCAGCCGCAAGCTCCCGGACAAGGAGCGGACCCGGCTCAAGTCGATCCTGCGCAAGATCATGCCGGAGAACGCCGGGGTGATCGTCAGGACGGCGGCCGAGGGCGCCTCGGAGGAGGAGCTCACCAACGACATCACACGCCTGTCGCAGCAGTGGGAGCGGATCCAGAAGCAGGTGAAGACCGCTTCGGCGCCGTCGCTGCTGCACGGCGAGCCGGACCTGACGATCCGTGTCATCCGCGACATCTTCAACGAGGACTTCGTGAAGCTCGTCGTTGCGGGCGACGGTGTGTGGGACCAGGTCCAGGACTACGTGGACGGCGTCGCCCCGCACCTGGCCGACCGCACCGAGCGGTGGGAGGGTTCCGGCGACGCGTTCGCGCACTACCGGATCGACGAGCAGCTCGCCAAGGCGCTGGAGCGCAAGGTGTGGCTGCCCTCGGGCGGCTCCCTGGTGATCGACCGGACCGAGGCGATGACGGTCGTCGACGTCAACACCGGGAAGTTCACCGGCCAGGGCGGCAACCTGGAGGAGACCGTCACCCGGAACAACCTGGAGGCGGCCGAGGAGATCGTCCGTCAGCTCCGGCTGCGTGACCTCGGTGGCATCATCGTCATCGACTTCATCGACATGGTCCTGGAGTCCAACCGGGATCTGGTGCTGCGCCGGCTGCTGGAGTGCCTGGCCAGGGACAGGACGAAGCACCAGGTCGCGGAGGTGACCAGCCTGGGCCTGGTCCAGATGACGCGCAAGCGGGTCGGCAGCGGCCTGCTGGAGGCGTTCTCCGAGGTCTGTGAGTGCTGCAACGGGCGCGGCATCCACGTCCAGCTGACCCCGGTGGACGACAGCAGGGGCGGCGGCGAGAACGGCGGCGGCCGCAAGCGCAAGCGCAAGGGCGAGATCGAGCGGGTCGTCGAGGCGAAGATCGCCAGGCAGGACACCGACTCCGGCAGGCAGGCGGAGCCCGAGCCCGCGCCGGAGCCGCCCGCGGCCGAGCCGGAGCCGAAGGCCAAGGCGCGCACCAGGACGCGCAAGACGCGTCCGGCGGGCCCGCCGCCGGAGGACGACGACATCGGCACCGTCGCGGTGACGCTGGACAGCGGCGAGACCGTCAAGGTCGAGGCGGTGGTGCGCGGCGCCGATCCGGACGCGGAGCAGGACGGGACGGGTGAGGAGTCCGCGCCCAAGCGGCGCAGGACCCGCAGGCCGACCCGCGCGGAGAAGATCGAAGCCGCGAAGACGTCGGACACCGAGTAGGCGAGCGCCGTCCCCGCACCGCACGATTCGCGTTGCGGTGCGGGGTTCGGTTAGTCTTGTCGACGGACGTGTTCCAGCGCGTCCCCACGCGCCCGCATCTGTTGCGGCGCGGTGCCTCATCCCGAGGCGAGCAGAGAGCGCCGGAGCGGGTGGGATCCCGGATCCGGTGTGCCGTCATCGCGTCAGTGGTGACAGGCCCTCACGCAGGGGCTCTGGAAGAAACAAGCGAAAGGTACCGCTGTGTACGCGATCGTCCGCACGGGCGCGCGTCAGGAGAAGGTCGTCAACGGCGACATCCTGGACGTGGACAAGCTGACCGCCGAGGTCGGCGCCACCGTGACGTTCCCCGTCGTGCTGGTCGTGGACGGCGACAACGTCGTCTCCACCGCCGCCGAGCTGGCCAGGTACGAGGTCACCGCCGAGGTTCTCGGCGCGGTCAAGGGCCCCAAGATCAACATCATGCACTACCGGAACAAGACCGGGTACAAGCGGCGTCAGGGTCACCGCCAGCCGTACACCCAGGTCAAGATCACCGGCATCTCGGCCAAGTAAGGAGTCCGGAGAAATGGCACACAAGAAGGGCGCGTCGTCCAGCCGTAACGGCCGCGACTCCAACGCCAAGCGCCTTGGCGTCAAGCGCTACGGCGGCCAGAAGGTGAGCGCGGGCGAGATCATCATCCGTCAGCGCGGCACCCACCACCACCCGGGCCTGAACGTCGGCATCGGCCGTGACGACACGCTGTTCGCGCTCGTCGCGGGCACCGTCGAGTTCGGTCGCTACCGCGGCCGCCGTGCCGTGAGCATCGTCCCGGCCGCGGAGTAGATCCGCACGGGCACAGCGTTGTACCAAGGGCGGACCTGAGTGGGTCCGCCCTTGTCTTTTGCCGGGGAAGCCCCGGCGCCCCAATCGAAAGGGACCCTCATGGCCGACTTCGTGGACCGGGTCGTCCTGCACATCGCGGCGGGCAACGGCGGGCACGGGTGCGCCTCGGTGCACCGGGAGAAGTTCAGGCCACTGGGCGGCCCCGACGGCGCCAACGGCGGCAGGGGCGGCGACGTGATCCTGGAGGTGGACGCGAACACCTCCAGCCTGCTGGAGTACCACCGGCGGCCGCACCGCAAGGCGGGCAACGGCAAGCCCGGCGCTGGCGGGCTGCGCAACGGCGCGAACGGCGAGGACATCGTGCTCACGGTGCCGAACGGCACGGTGGTGAAGTCCCCGGACGGCGGGGTGCTCGCGGACCTCGTCGGCGAGGGCACCCGGTACGTCGCGGCGCAGGGCGGCCACGGCGGCCTGGGGAACGCGGCGCTGGCCTCGGCCAAGCGCAAGGCGCCCGGCTTCGCGCTGCTCGGCGAGCCCGGCGACGCGCTGGACGTGGTGCTGGAGCTGAAGACCGTCGCGGACGTCGCGCTCGTCGGGTTCCCCAGCGCGGGCAAGTCCTCGCTCATCGCGGCGCTCTCCGCGGCCAAGCCGAAGATCGCGGACTACCCGTTCACCACGCTGGTGCCGAACCTGGGCGTGGTCAGCGCGGGCGAGACGGTCTTCACCGTCGCGGACGTGCCGGGCCTCATCGAGGGCGCCAGCCAGGGCAGGGGCCTCGGCCTGGAGTTCCTGCGGCACATCGAGCGCTCCTCGACCCTCGCGCACGTGCTGGACTGCGCGACGTTGGAGCCGGGCCGCGACCCGATCACCGACTTCGACATCATCGAGCGCGAACTCGCCGCCTACGACGAGCTGTTCGCCGGGGACGACACGGTGGCGCTGGGCGACCGGCCCCGGATCGTCGTCCTGAACAAGGTGGACGTGCCGGACGGCAAGGACCTCGCGGAGATCGTCAGGCCCGAGTTCGAGGCGCGCGGCCTGCGCGTGTTCGAGGTGTCGGCGGCCGCGCACATCGGGCTGCGCGAGCTGTCGTTCGCGATGGCCGAGATGGTCGCCGCGCACCGCGCCGCCCAGCCCGTCCAGGAGCCGACGCGGATCGTGCTGCACCCGGCGCCGGTCGCGGGCCCGGAGTTCGAGGTGAAGCGGCTCGGCGACAACGAGTACCTGGTGACGGGCGTGAAGCCGGTCCGCTGGGTGCGGCAGACCGACTTCCAGAACGAGGAGGCCGTCGGCTACCTCGCCGACCGGCTGAACCGCCTCGGCATCGAGGAGGGGCTGCGCGCGGCGGGCGCCCGCGAGGGCGCGACCGTCATGATCGGGACCCCCGACGACTCCGTGGTGTTCGACTGGCATCCTGAGATCTCCTCGTCCGGCGAGATCCACATGGGCCCGCGCGGCACCGACCAGCGGCTCGCGGACTGGTGACCCCGGGGGGCGACCCCCACCCTCAAGCGGCAACGAAGCGGGAGCAGGGCAGCGGTATGGAGACGCTCAGGCCGGCCGTGGCGGACGCGCGCCGGATCGTGGTGAAGGCCGGCTCGTCGTCGCTCACCACCCCCGAGGGCACCATCGACGCCGGGCGCATCGACGCGCTCGTCGACGTGCTCGCCGCCCGCCGCAAGGCGGGGAGCGAGGTCGTGTTCGTCTCGTCCGGCGCGATCGCGGCGGGCCTCGGGCCGCTCGGGCTCAGCCGACGGCCGCGCGACCTGGCCACCCAGCAGGCGGCGGCGAGCGTCGGGCAGGGCCAGCTGATCGCCCGCTACGCCGCCTCGTTCCACCGGCACGGCCTGGGCGTCGGCCAGGTGCTGCTCACCGCCGACGACATGATGCGGCGCGCGCACCACGGCAACGCGCAGCGCACGCTGCGGGCGCTGCTGCGGCTCGGCATGGTGCCGATCGTCAACGAGAACGACACGGTGGCCACCGACGAGATCCGCTTCGGCGACAACGACAGGCTCGCCGCGCTCGTCGCGCACCTCGTGCAGGCGGACGCGCTGGTGCTGCTGTCGGACGTGGACGCGCTCTACACGGGTGACCCGAAGCTGCCCGGCTCGCTGCGCATCACCGACGTCCGCTCCCCGGCCGACCTGGAGGGCGTCGAGACGGGCTCGGCCGGGTCGAAGGTCGGCACCGGCGGCATGGTCACCAAGGTGGAGGCGGCCCGGATCGCGACAGGCGCGGGCGTCCACACCGTGCTGACCAGCGCGGCGTCGGCGGAACGGGCGCTCGCGGGCGACCCGGTCGGCACGTACTTCCACCCGAACGGGCAGCGGCCCTCCACCCGGATGCTGTGGCTCGCGCATGCCACCACCGGACACGGCAAGATCATCCTCGACGACGGCGCGGTGCAGGCCGTCGTGCACCGGCGCAAGTCGCTGCTCCCGGCGGGCGTCACCGGCGTCCGGGGCGACTTCGCCGCTGGCGACCCGGTGGACCTCTGCGACGCCGACGGCAGGACCGTCGCGCGCGGCCTCGTCCACTACGACGCGGCCGAGATCCCCGAGCTGATGGGCAGGTCCACCCGCTGGCTCGCCCGCGAGCTCGGCCCCGAGTACGAACGCGAGATCATCCACCGGGACGACCTCGTGATCCTCGACCCGCCGGTGCGGCGGGACGAGCACACCCAGACGGCACAGGAGCCGGGAAGAACAGGAGAAGGGCGATGAGCGAAGGCACGCGCGATCGGGTTCTGGAGGTGGCGGCGCGCGGTCGCGCCGCGGCGGCGGACCTCGCGCCGCTGCCGCGCGGCGTCAAGGACGCGGCGCTGCTCGCCGTCGCCGACGCGCTGACCGCCCGCGCGGCGGAGATCCTCGCCGCGAACAAGATCGACGTCGAGCGGGCCCGCGAGGGCGGCACCGCCGAGTACATGCTGGACCGGCTCAGCCTCAACACCGGACGGCTGGAGGCGATCGCCGAGGCGGTGCGCAACATCGCGGGGCTGCCCGACCCGGTCGGCGAGGTCGTGCGCGGCTACACCCTGCCCAACGGGCTCGAACTGCGGCAGCTACGGGTGCCGCTGGGCGTCGTCGGCATCATCTACGAAGGCCGCCCGAACGTCACGGTGGACGCCGCCGCGCTCACCCTGAAGAGCGGGAACGCGGTGCTGCTGCGCGGCTCGGCTTCCGCCTACGACTCCAACACGGCGCTCGTGAACGTCATGCGGGACGCGCTGGAGGGCACCGGTGTGCCCGCCGACGCGATCCAGCTCGTGCCGGGCCGCGACCGCGAGTCCGTCAAGCACCTGATGCGGGCGCGCGGCCTCGTGGACGTGCTCATCCCGCGCGGCGGCGCGTCGCTCATCAACTCCGTCGTCGAGGAGTCCACGGTGCCCGTCATCGAGACGGGGGTCGGCAACTGCGCCGTCTACGTGGACGCGTCCGCCGACGTCGAGACGGCGCTGCGCATCCTCGTCAACGCCAAGACGCAGCGCCCGTCGGTGTGCAACGCGGCCGAGACGTTCCTCGTGCACGCCGACGTCGCTGACGTGTTCGTGCCGCGCGCGCTTGAGGCGCTCAAGGACAAGGGTGTGACTGTGCACGGCGACGAGCGGATCGCCGCCTACTCGCCGGACGTCGTGCCCGCGACGGTCGAGGACTACAAGACCGAGTACCTGTCCCTGGACATCGCCGCCGCTGTGGTGGACTCCCTGGACGAGGCGGTCGCGCACATCCGCGCGTACGGCTCGGGCCACACCGAGGCGATCGTGACGACGTCGCAGGCCGCCGCGCGCAGGTTCACCGCGCTGGTGGACTCCGCCGCCGTCGCGGTGAACGCCTCGACCCGGTTCACCGACGGCGAGGAGTTCGGGTTCGGCGCCGAGATCGGCATCTCCACCCAGAAGCTGCACGCGCGCGGTCCGATGGGCCTGGCCGAGCTGACCTCGACGAAGTACGTCTTCACCGGCGACGGACACCTACGCGGCGCCTGATCCGGGTGTGTCCGACGGGGACGTGAGTGACATCCAGACCCTTGATGTCACACCGGGGGGTGTGCTCTCATAGGGCGTTGTGACGCATGCCATGCGCCCTTCGCGCACCCCCCACCCCGCGGCGCCGTCGCGCCGGTCCCTGCTCAAGGGCGTCGCGCTCGGCGCGGTCACGTCCGGGCTCGTCGCCTACCCCTCGCGCGCGGCGCTGGCCGCGCCCGCGCTGGCCGGGCCCGTCGCGGGCACCACGCTCGACGCGACGCTCCGGCTCGGCCCGGCGGGCGCGGGCGGCTACCGCCGTGTGGTGTCCGGGCCCGGCGAGCCGCACGTGTTCCGCGACGACCTCGGCGGCAGCACCAGCGCCGCCCGGATCGCCCGCCGCCGCGACCTCCTCACCTTCGCGCACTTCACCGACGTGCACGTCATCGACGCCCAGTCGCCCGCCCGGATCGAGTACCTCGACCGGCTGAGCGACCCCGGCGACCTCCTCGGCGCCAACCCCATCGCGGGCGGCTACCGGCCGCAGGAACTCCTGACCACACAGGTCGCCGAGGCGATGGTCAGGGCCGTCAACCGGCTCGGCCGCGGGCCCGCGCTCGGCGCAAAACTGGCGTTCACCATCAACACCGGCGACGCCGCCGACAACGCCCAGTTCAACGAGGTCCGCTGGATGATCGACCTCCTGGACGGCGGCCGCGTCCGGCCCGACTCCGGCGACACCGGCAAGTTCGAGGGCGTCGCGGCCTGGCCCGACGAGCGCTACTGGCACCCCGAGGGCGGCACCGACCGGCCGACCCAGAAGTACGGCTTCCCCAAGGTGCCGGGCCTGCTCGACGCCGCCCGCCGCCCGTTCACCGCGACCGGCCTGGACACCCCGTGGCTCGCCGTCTTCGGCAACCACGACGGCCTCGTGCAGGGCAACCTTCCGACGTCCCTGCTCAAGGGCATCGCCGTCGGCGACGTGAAGATCACCGCACCCGCGTCCGAGAAGGAGCGCCGCGAACTCGCCGACGCGCTGAACCACGGCAGCGCCGCCGCGCTCAAGGTGATGGCCGACCACAGCAGGTCCGGCCTGTTCCGCAAGGTCGCCCCCGACCCGGCGCGGCGGCTGCTCACCCGCGCCGAGATCGTCGCCGAGCACGGCGAGGGCCACGGCTTCACCGACGCCAACCGCAGGAACGGCACCGCCTACTACGGGTTCGACGCCGGAGTCGTGCGCGGCCTCGTGCTGGACACCGTCAACCCCTACGGGTACTCCGAGGGGTCGCTGGACCTCGTGCAGTTCGCGTGGCTGAAGTCCGAACTTCTGAAGGGGTCGAGCCGCTACCTGGACGACAAGGGCAACGTCGTCACCCAGAAGGCGACCGACCGCCTCTTTGTCCTGTTCAGCCACCACACCATCGACACCCTCACCAACCCGATCGGCCTCATCCGCGTTCTCGGACCGGAGGTGGCGAAGCTGCTTCTGCGGTTCCCGAACGTGGTGCTCTGGGTGAACGGGCACACGCACGTCAACGAGGTGACCCCGCACCGCCGGGAGAAGGGCGTCAAGGGCGGCTTCTGGGAGGTGAGCACCGCCGCGCACATCGACTGGCCGCAGCAGAGCCGGATCATCGAGATCGCCGACAACCGCGACGGCACCCTCTCGGTGTTCGGCACGATCCTGGACGCGCAGGCGCCCGCCGGGCACGGCGGCGACCTCGGCGTCCGGGGCCTCGCCTCGCTCTCCCGGGAACTGTCGGGCAACGACTGGCAGGAGAAGCTGGAAGGGCCCGGCACGCCCGCGGACCGGAACGTCGAACTGCTCGTCCCGGCCCCGTTCTAGCCGCGTCGGCCGAGGCGGTCGAACACCGCCCCGGCCAGGTCGGCGGCGCCGCCCGCGACGTCCTTGACCTTGCCGAACAGCGGGTCGGCCGACTGCTCCCACGACTCCCGGTAGGCGCGCGCCGCGTTCTTCACCTCGTCGGTGAAGGACGCCGCGCCGTCGTCGGCCCGGCGCGGGTACTCCCCGGCCATCACCGCCGCGTACTCCGGGCCGTGCCGCCACCGCTCCAGCTCGGCGAACCTGATGACGGCGAACGGGTGGCTCTGCTTCAGCAGGTTCAGGAACTTGAGGACGCCGTCGCGCAGATCGCCGGACTCCTCGTACTCACGGGCCTGCGCGAGGAACGCCTCGGTGGACATCTCGTGCAGCCGCGAGCCGCCCGCCATCTTCATCAGCGCCCGCTTCGCCGCCTCCGGATCCTGCCCGGCCAGCAGCCCCGCCCTGTCCGCCGACAGCTCCGACTTGCGCTGCCACTCCTCAAGGCCCATGAGGATCGCGCCGATCGCCACGTTGCCCAGCGGCAGCCACGCCAGCCGCGAACCCAGGCTGGTGAGGATCAGCGCCATCTGCCGGTACACCGCGTGCCCGGACAGGACGTGCCCCGCCTCGTGCGCGACGACGAACCTCAGCTCCTCCTCGTCCATGAGGTCCAGCAGCGCGGTGTGCACCACGATGAACGGGTTGTCCGTGCCGATCGCCATCGCGTTCGGCACCGGATGCTGGGTGACGTACAGCTCGGGCACCTTCGGCAGGTCGAGGATGTAGCAGGCGTCGCGCAGGATGTCGTGCAGGTGCCGGAACTGCTCCTCGCTCGCGCGGACCGAACCGCCCAGGAACATCAGCCTGAGCTGCCGCTCGTTGATCAGCCCGGCGAGCTTGCGCAGCACGAGGTCGAACCCGGTGAGCGACCGCAGCGCCACCAGCGCCGACCGGTCGAGCGGGTGCTCGTAGGCGCGGGAGGAGATGCCGGGGAACCTGCGGCGGGAACGATCCGGAGTCTGCGTCATATCCGCACCCTAACCCGGTGACAGGGCGGCTGACCGGGGGAGTCTAGTGTTGGTCAGCATGAAACAGCGGCGGGTGGGGATCATGGGCGGGACCTTCGACCCGATCCACCACGGGCACCTCGTCGCCGCCAGCGAGGTCGCGCACCTGTTCGGCCTGGACGAGGTCGTGTTCGTGCCGACAGGGCAGCCCTGGCAGAAGGCCGACAAGAAGGTCACCGCCGCCGAGGACCGCTACCTCATGGCGGTGATCGCGACGGCGTCCAACCCGAGGTTCCGGGTGAGCCGCGCCGACATCGACCGGGGCGGCCCCACCTACACCTACGACACGCTCCTGGACATGCGCGCCGAACTCGGCGCCGACAGCGAGCTGTACTTCATCACCGGCGCGGACGCCCTCGCCCAGATGCTCACCTGGCGCAACGCCGACCGGATGTTCCAGCTCGCCCGGTTCGTCGGCTGCACCCGTCCCGGGCACGTGCTCGCCGACCCGGGACTGCCCGAGGGCAGCGTCGACCTCGTCGAGGTGCCCGCGCTGGCGATCTCCTCGACCGAGGTGCGCGACCGTGTGCGCGCGGGCGAACCCGTCTGGTACCTCGTGCCCGACGGGATCGTCCAGTACATCAACAAGACAGGGCTCTACCTCGCTTGATCCTGCTCGGGCTCGTGGTGGCGGCGCGGGGCGCGGCCTGGAGGCTGGTGCGGGGGCGGCAGCGTCGGCTGGGCGCGGGGGATCGGCAATGTGATGTCGGCTTTCTCCAGCAGGTGCTCCTCGCCGTGGTGGATGATCCTCAGGGGCGGGCCGCCGCGCAGCGAGTACGTCGCCTGCCTCGGATGGACGGTGACGCACAGCAGCGAACCCCGGTAGCGCAGCCGGAAGCTGAGCCGGCCGAGCGTCTCGGGCAGACGCGGCGCGAAGCACAGCGCCCCGTGGTCGCGGCGCAGCCCCCCGAAGCCCGACACCAGCGCGTTCCACGCCCCCGCGAGCGACGCCAGGTGCAGCCCGTTCGCGGTGTCGTGGGCGAGGTCACGCAAGTCCATCAGAGCCGTCTCGGCCAGGTAGTCGTGCGCCAACTCCAGATAACCGACCTCCGCCGCCATCACCGCCTGCGTCTGCGCCGACAGCGACGAATCCCGGACCGTCAACGCCTCGTAGTAGGAGAAGTTCCGCTCCTTCTGCTCGGCGGTGAACGCGTTCCCGCACAGCTGCATCGCCAGGACAAGATCCGCCTGCTTGATCACCTGCTTGCGGTACAGGTCGAAGTACGGGTAGTGCAGCAGAAGCGGATAGTTCCGGGGCGGGGTGTTCAGGAAGTCCCACGGGGCGTGGTCGGTGAACCCCGCGCTCTGCGGATGCACCCCCAGGCGCTCGTCGTAGGGGACGAGCATCTTGTCGGCCGCGTCCCGCCACGAGGCCGCCTCCTCGGCCGTCACGCCCAGCCTGGACGCCTCCTCGGGCATCGCCAGCGCCACGTCGGCCGCCTCCCGGAGGTTCGCCTGGGCCATGAGGTTCGTGTACACGTTGTTGTCCGCGACGGCGCTGTACTCGTCCGGGCCCGTCACCCCGTGGATCCGGAACGCTCCGTTCAGGTCGTGGTGGCCGATGCCCCGCCACAGCCGCGCGGTGTGCACGAGGAGCTCGACGCCTATCTCCCGCGCGAACTCCTCGTCCTGCGTCGCGTCGATGTACCTGCCGACCGCCTCGGCGATGTCGGCGTTGATGTGGAACGCCGCCGTTCCGGCAGGCCAGTAGCCCGAGCACTCCCTACCGCTGATCGTGCGCCACGGGAAGCAGGTGCCCGGAAGGTTGAGCTGCGCGGCGCGGTCCAGGGCCTGCGGGATCGTCGAATGCCGCCAGCGGAGCGCGTCCGCCGCCGCGTCCGGCACCGAATAGGTGAGCACCGGAAGGACGAACGTCTCGGTGTCCCAGAAGGTGTGGCCGTCATAGCCGGGGCCCGTAAGGCCCTTCGCCGGGATCATCCTGCGCTCCGCGCGGGCGCCTGCCTGGAGGATGTGGAACAGGGCGAACCGGACGGCCTGCTGGACCTCCGGATCACCGTCCACCTCAACGTCCACGCCCTCCCAGAAGTCCCTCAGATAGGCGGCCTGCTCCTCGACGAAGCCGTCCCAGCCCGTCAGCTCCGCGCCCGCGAGCGCCGCCGCCACCTGGTCGTGCAGCGCCGACCGCGACCGGTGGCTCGACCAGCCATAAGCCACGTACTTGACGATGCTGAGCTTCTCGCCCGGCTTCAGTCGCGTCGCCACGGTGACGCGGCCCACGTCCTCCTGCGCCTCACTGTCCACCAGCCGCTTGTTCGGCGACTCGATCTCGTGGCTCATCGCCGCCGCCATCCGCAGCCCGCTCACCCGCGTCTGGTGGACGAGCAACACCCTGTCGTCGTTCGCGAAGTGCTCCTCGCTCGCCAGCGGCGCGTCCAGCACCGCCGCCACCCGCGGATCCGGCCTGCGCGGCCCCGGCAGCGGCTCATTGGCGACCAGCTCCGACTGGACGACGAACTGCACCTCCTCGTCCAGAGGCTCGACCTCGTACTTGATCGCCATGATCGCGCGCTGGGTGAGCGAGACGATCCGGGTCGAACACAGGCGGATCCGCGCCCCTGCGGGCGACCGCCACCGCATCGTCCGCTCCAGCGTGCCCGCCCGCATGTCCAGCACCCGCTCGTGCGACTCCAGGTCGCCGAACCTGACGTCCAGCGGCTCGTCGTCCACCAACAGGCGGATGATCTTGCCGTTGGTGACGTTGATCACCGTCTCGCCCGACTCCGGATACCCGTACCCGGCCTCGGCGTAAGGCAGCGGCCGCTGCTCGTACAGCGAGTTCAGATAGGAACCCGGCAGCCCACTGGGCTCACCCTCGTCCAGGTTGCCGCGCACCCCGATGTGCCCGTTGGACAGGGCGAACACCGACTCCGTCTGCGCCAGCCGGCCCAGATCCAGCTCCGTCTCCCTGATATGCCAGGGATCGACCTCATAAGGCGGGTTCATCGGCGCTCCAACAACTCGGTGAGGTCCTCGACCACGACGTCCGCGCCGTTGCCGAGCAGGGCGGGGCCGTGCGCGCCGTCCCGGATACGGTCCACCCCGACGACCAGGGCGAAATCCCCGGCGCGGCCCGCCGCCACCCCCGCGAGGGCGTCCTCGAAGGCGGCGCAGTCCCGCGCGGGCAGGCCCAGCGCGGCGGCGCCCGCCAGGAACATGTCGGGGGCGGGCTTGCCCGGGAGGTGACGCTCGCGGGCGACGACGCCGTCGATCCTGACATCGAACATGTCTTCGAGACCCGCTGCCGCCAGGACGGCCTCCGCGTTGGCGCTCGACGACACGAGAGCCGTCCGCGCGCCTGTGGCCCTGACCTGGCGCAGCAGCTCCACGGCGTCCGGGAACACCCTGACGCCGCCGCTCGCGATCAACTGAAGGACGAGGGCGTTCTTACGGGCCCCCAGGCCATAGACCGTCTCGGCCTCAGGTGGATCATCGGGATCACCCTCCTCAAGGGTGATCCCCCTGGAGGCCAGGAAAGACCGTGTGCCGTCCTCCCGCTTCTTGCCGTCGACATAACGCGTGTAATCCTCCGGAAGGTCGAAGGGCGGCAGGGCACGGGCCGCGAGGAACCCGTCGAACATGTGCTTCCAGGCGGCCGCGTGAACCGCCGCCGTGTCCGTCACAACGCCGTCCAGGTCGAACAGAAAGCCCCTGATCTCCGCGGGGAGTGCAAGCATGTGAGGGCACCTACCCCGGCCCGCGCCCGTTAAGTCGTTCTGTGATCCGCGAGGGGACAGATACGCTGGAAGCGGCAGCACCGGCTACGAGAGGGATCACGGCTTCGTGACCGCATCCGAAAGGGCCGTCCAGTTGATCACGCTCGCCGCTCAGGCGGCCGCGGACAAGCTGGCCGACGACATCATCGCCTACGACGTGAGCGAGCAGCTCGTCATCACCGACGCGTTCCTGCTCTGCTCCGGAAGCAACGACCGCAAGGTCCAGGCCATCGTCGAGGAGGTCGAGGACAGGCTGCGCGAAGAAGCCGGAGCCAAACCCGTCCGGCGCGAAGGCCAGCGCGAGGGCCGCTGGATCCTCCTCGACTACATCGACGTGATCGTCCACGTCCAACACGAGGAAGAACGCGCCTTCTACGCCCTCGAACGGCTCTGGAAGGACTGCCCTCCCATCGACCTGCCCGAGGACATCAACGCGCACATGGCCCAGCGCGCCCGGGGCACCGCGTGAAACGCAAGATCGTGCTGTGGCGGCACGGCCGCACCACGTGGAACGTGGAAAACCGCTTCCAGGGCAAAACCGACATCCCGCTGGACGAGGTCGGCATCGCCCAAGCCCACCGGGCCGCCCGGCTCCTCGCCGCACTCGGCCCCACCGCCATCGTCTCCTCCCCCCTCCAACGCGCCGCCCACACCGGCCAGGCCCTCGCCGACCTCGTCGGGCTGCCCGTCACCCACGACGCCGACCTCGTCGAACGCGACGGCGGCGACTGGGAAGGACTCACCGGCGTCGAGATCCGCGCCCGCTACCCCGCCGAACACGCCGTCTGGGAACCACCCGGCGGCGAAACCGGCGCCCAGGTCGCCAAACGCGTCTCCGCCGCCCTCGAACGCGCGGTCGCCACCGTGCCCGACGACGGCCTCCTCGTCGTCGCCTCCCACGGCGCCGCCCTCCGCCTCGGCATGCTCCAACTCATGGGCATGCCCGAAGCCACCTGGGACCGCTTCGGCGGCCTCTCCAACTGCTGCTGGTCCGTCCTCGCCGAAGGCCGCTCCGGCTGGCGCCTCGTCGACCACAACGCCGGCACCCTCCCCGAACCCGTCCTCAGCGACGACAAGGCGGCCGTCACCGACCAGCCCTGACCAGCCCCCGCGCAAACCGTTCGAACCGCCCCCCGGCGTCCGATACACTGAACGGGCGCCGAGGGGTGAAAGCCCACCGGTTGCGGGGCTATAGCGCAGTTGGTAGCGCGCCTCCATGGCATGGAGGAGGTCTGGGGTTCGAATCCCCATAGCTCCACCGGCAGAGTGTGTTCAAAGCCGCCCACGCTTCGCGGGGCGGCTTTTTCCCGTTTGGTTGCGCTATGGCTTGTCTGGGGGGCGACCCCCAGGCCCCCGATGTGGGGGGCTATCGCCGCCCCCCACGCCCCCGGCCCATTTGGCTGGGGAACCATCTGAGTCAGGTTCTTCCCTGACGGTGTTTCGCCGTCCGCTCTGGAGTGGGTTCCCCTGAGTCAGGCATTTCCTGCGCTGGGCTGAACCGGCTGCACTGGCTGAACCGGCTGCACCGGCTGAACCGGTTGGACTGGCTGCACTGGCTGAACCGGTTGGGCTGGCTGAACCGGTTGGGGTGGGGGTTTGGGTGGTTTGTTGGGGGGTGGGGGGTTTGGTGGGGGTGGGGTGGGGTGTTTTCGGATTGTGTCCTGGGTGGGTGGGGGAAAGGTCGGGGGTTGGGGGGTGTGGGGCGGTTTACTTGGGGGGGAGGGGGTGGGCTTGTGGTGGGGGCGGGGAGTGTGCAGGGGAAGTTTGCGGAGGATTATGTTCGGGTGGTGGCTTCGGCGGCTGGGTTGTTGGTTTACAAGTATGACCTTGATGTGGATGGGATTGATCTTGGGTTTCGGTATTCGGGGCGGGTGGGGATGGTGGCTTCGCCCGCGATCGAGGTGCAGGTGAAGTCGTGGTCTCGGCCTCGGGTGGAGGGTGGGGCGTTTGTTTATGACGGGTTGGATGAGGTGCAGTACAACAAGCTTGTGGACGGGCCGTTCTCGGTGCCGCGTTATCTGTTTCTGGTGGTGGTGCCTTCCGAAAGGGAGGAGTACACGCGGTTTGAGACTGATGGAATGAAACTTCGGCAGCTTGCCTACTTCACCGATCTGCGGGGGGAGCGGGCGGTGGCGCGGCCCGATCGGCGGCGGCAGCGGCGGGTGCGGATACCGGTGGGGAACCTGCTGACGCCTCGGACGTTGCTGGGGCTCGTCGGGGGTGCTGAGGGGGCTTACGACGGTCATGGGTGAGCCGCCTTCCGCTGTTGACCTGGCCGGGTATCTCGCCGCGGCCGGGTGGCGTCCCCTGCGGGAGTTCAGGGGCGGCGTGGCCTGGGGGCGGGAGGGGGGACACGAGATCCTTGTGCCCGTGGCCGACGCCAAGGACGGGGCGCGGCGCGTCCGTGAGGCGCTCGCCGTCCTCGGGACGCTCGAAGGACGTCCCAGCGGGTCCGTGGCGGCCGACGTGGGGACGCCTGCGGCGGACGTCCAGTGGTACCGGACCGGCTTCGACCCGGGCGCCGACGGGCAGCTCGGGCTCGGCTCAGCGCTCGCCACCCTCGAAGGGGCACAGGGCGTCCTCGCGGCGGCGGCACGGGCCGTCCTCGGCGGGCCGCGCACCGCGTTCGAGGGGCCCGCGCCCAGGGCCGTCCGGGAGCTGCTCGGCCGCGTCCGGGTCGCCCAGGACGCGGGGCGGCTCACCCTCCGCATCCCGCTCGACCCGGGTGACGACCCCCTCGGGCGGCGCGTCGCGCTGCTGCTGCGCGACGCCCTGCCCCGGCTCGCCGACGCCGTCGCCGGGGGCGAGGCCGCCGCTTTCGACGGGCTCGTCGGCGCGGGCGTCTCGGCCGACCTGTGCCGGGCCCTCGCCCGCTTCGCCGGACCCGACCCCGGCGCCGCGTTCACGACGGGCTTCCGGTGGGCCCGTACGCTCACGCCCCCTCCGTCCACGGAAGCCGCCGTCTTCGGGCCGGGCGCAGGCAGGCTGCTCCGCCACGGGGCCTTCCGGCTGCGCCGCCTCCGCTTCACCGGTCAGGCTTCCGTGACGGGCCGCGTCATCTCCCTCGTGGACAACGGCGGCCAGGACCGCTTCCGCGTCCACGTGCACGGCGAGATGACAGAGCCGGAAGG
Organism: Actinocorallia sp. API 0066; assembly: GCF_020991275.1. Lineage (GTDB taxonomy): Bacteria > Actinomycetota > Actinomycetes > Streptosporangiales > Streptosporangiaceae > Actinocorallia. Next base: position 215,747 of record NZ_JAJLQY010000012.1, read on the forward strand.
CGGAACCTCCCGCCGCGCCCTGTGGGTGCGGCTGCACGACGCCGCCGCCTACGGGCTGGCGATCGCCGCGCACCGCGACGCCGTCCCCGTCGTCGCGCGCGGCCTCCTGGTGACGGCGGGCGGCCGTCCCGAACTCGTCACCGGCCCCGGTGACTTCCAACCCCTGCCCGGGGCGCCCCCGCCCCGCACCCACTGAGGAGACCGGACAAGTGGCACACCTCGACCTCGGCGCCCCGGAGCGGGCGCTGCTGCTGGGCCTGCTGGCCCTCGGCGGCTCCGCCGCCAACCCCGAGCTGACCGCCGCCCTCGGCGTCGCCGTCACCGGTGAACACCGCAGACGGCTCGAAGCCCACAAGCTCGTCAAAAGCGTCAAACAGGGCCGTTCCTTCCACAACACCCTCACCGACGAGGGCTGGGCCTGGTGCACGGAGGAGCTCGCCGCCACCGCCCCGCCCCGCACCGGCTCCCTGGGCCGCGCCCTCTACCTCGTGCTGCCCCTGCTGCGCGCCTACCTCGACCGCACCGACCTCAGCCTCGGCGAGTTCTCCGACGTCGCCACCGGCCGCACCACCCCCGCCCCCGCACCTGAACCGGACGACGCGGGCACCGCCGCGTCCGGGAGCCCGGACGGCCAGGCCGGAACGGCGGAGGCCGGAGCGGCCGACTCAGCCGCGCCGGAACGGGTCGAGGAGCTGGTCCGCGCCGCCTACCGGAAGGTGGCCGAGCGCCCCGGCTCGTGGGTGCTGCTCACCGAGGTCCGCCCCCTGCTTGCCGACGCCCCCCGCGACCTGGTGGACGAGACGCTGCGGCTCATGGCCCGTGGGGACGACGTGCACATCGTGCCCGAGGCGGACCAGAAGACCCTGACGCGGGCGGACTGGGACGCCGCCGTCCGCATCGGTGGAAAGAGCAAGCACCTCCTGGCGATCGAGGCGCGATGAACGAGGTCGAGCACCGCGCGCTGAAGGATCTCAAAGCGGGTCTCGACTGGGCCGCGACGGCAGCGCACGCGTGGCGGGCCGCCCCGTTCCACGTGGACGGGCTGCACCCCAAGGCCGAGGAACTCATCCTCGACGGCATAGCCGAGGCCGCCCGGTCGCAGGACGCGAGCCCGTTGGGGGTCGCGATCCGGGGCGAGGGAGGCGTCGGCAAGACACACCTCCTGGGCTGGGTGCGCCGGTCGACGGAGGAGCGCGCCGGCTACTTCTTCCTCATCGACTTCAGCTTCGGCGCGGGCGGCGACTTCTGGTCGTTGACCGCGCGGGCCATGGTCGAGGACCTCGGCAGAGCGGCGACCGACGGCGGCGCCACCCAGGCGGCCGTGCTCATGCGCCGTCTCGCGCGGCTGGCGAACGTCGACGAGAGCGTGTCCGGCGCGGTCGCCGGGGACCGTCCCTGCGCCCGCGACGACCTCGACGCCCTGATCAAGGGGCTGCTCGGTCTGGACAAGGCGCGCATCCTGCGCTGTGCCGACACGATCCGGGCCATCGCCCTCTACTGCTCGCCGGACCTGGCCGCCATCGAGACCGGCCACGACCACCTCACGTCCACGGAGGAGGCCGAGGAGGGCACGCGCCAGGCATGGGGGCTGAGCCGCCGGGTCCCCGGCCACCAGGACGTCGTGGTGCAGCTCTCCCTGATCCTCGCGCTCACCGGGCCCACCGTCATCGCCGTGGACCAGATCGACGCGCTGCTGGAACAGTCAGGGAAGACGGCGGAAGGAGAGGCCGAGCAGCAAGTCGGCCTCCTGGAGGAGGTCGCTGCCGGGCTGATGGCCTTGCGGCATGTCACCCAGCGGACCCTGTGCGTCGTCGCATGCCTGCCCTCCTCATGGCGTCTCCTGGAACAGCGGGTCATCGCGACGGTGCAGGACCGTTTCCGCAGCTCCCTCGTCCTGGGGACCATCCCCGACGACCGGATCGCCAGGCGACTCGTCGAGCGGCGGTTCGCGGCGGCACTGCAAGGCACCGGGTTCATCCCGCCGTGGCTCGGGTGGCCCGTCTCCAACGAGGCGTACGGGTCGGCAGCTGATCTGACCCCTCGCGCGCTGATGCAGCGCATCGACGCGCATCTTCAAACGTGCCTGCGAGACGGCCGCGTACAGGCGCTGACCTCGTTCGACGAAGAGGCCGAACCCGTTCATCAAGGCGGGGGCATCGAGCCCGCGCCCGCGAAAGCCCTCGACGCGCTGGACCGGCGGTTCGCCGAGTTGCGCGGGGCCGCCTCGGTGGACGGGGCGTTCGATCCGCAGACCGAGGACGAGACGGTGCCGGGCCTGCTCGCGGCGGGGCTCACCGCCTGGATCCGGGAAGCCGGGCCCGAGGGCCGCGCCTTCTCCGTCGATCCGTTGCCGGGACGCCGCCCCGAGCTGCACGCCAGGCTCCGCCACATCCTCGACCAGGACACCGAGCGGCAGCGGCACTGGACGTTCCGCATGATCGGCGCGCCCGACGCGCGGGCCGCGCTCAAACGGCTCAGGGACGCGCGGGCGGCGGCTGGCCGGGGCCCGGCCACCACCGACCGCACCCTTGTCGTGCTCCGCAACGTGCGCTGGTCGGACGGCGTCGCGACCCGCGAGCAACTCGAACTCCTCGCCGACTCCGGAGGCCGCTCCCTCGCCGTCACCGCTGACGACCTCCGTACGTTCGCCGCCCTCGACACCCTCCTGGATGAACGCCACCCCGACCTCGACGACTGGCTCACCTCCCGCCGTCCCGCCTCCAGCACCGACCTCCTACGCATCGTCCTCCCCGACGTCCGGCCCACCCGCCCTACGTCGGCCACCCCCTCGCCGTCCCCCGGCGCTCCGCCTCCGGACGCCCTGGACGGCGTTGTGGTCCCCTTCCCCACCCCGCCCGTAAGGCCGCCCGCTCCGAGCACCGGTCTCCCGCCCGCGCCGCCCCCGAACCCGGCACCCTGGCGGCCGACCCCTGTGGACTCCGCCTCCCCAGGCCCCCGCCTCACCGGAAGCCCGTCGGGCACGGAGACGACCCCGCCCTACGGCGCGCCCCTCGTCGTCCCCTTCCCGCCTCCGGGACAGGCTTCGACCCCGCCGTCCACACCCCCGATCCCCCTGCGCCCGGACCGCGACCCGGCGTCCGGCCCGGAACCCCGGCTGGCCGACACCCCCGCCCCCACGGCCCCCTTCACCTTCCCCACCCCGATCCCGCGCCCCGAAGCGACACCGTCCGAGGCGTCGCGCACGGAACCCGCTCCCGTACGCGCGGACAAGGCGACGTCCGTACCGACGCCGTTCGCGCCACCCGCCCCGCACGAGCCGATCAGGATCGGGACACGCGCGGGCGGCGACCAGGCCGTGACCCTGGACCCCGCCCTGCTGACCCGGCACACCGCCGTGTTCGCGGGCGCCGGGTCGGGCAAGACCGTGCTGATCAGGCGGCTCATCGAGGAGTGCGCGCTGCGCGGGGTCTCGTCCATCGTGCTCGACCCCAACAACGACCTCGCCCGGCTGGGCGACCCCTGGCCTTCGCCGCCCGAGGGCTGGGCTCCCGGAGACGTCGAAAGGGCACGCGCCTACCACGAGGCCACCGAGGTCGTCGTATGGACGCCGGGACGCTCCGGAGGCAGGCCCCTGTCCTTCCAGCCGCTGCCCGACTTCGCCGCCGTCCGCGACGACCCCGACGAGTTCTCGTCCGCCCTGGACATGGCCGTCGCGGAACTCGCCCCCAGGGCGAAGACGGAAGGAACCACCGGTAAGGCAGCCGTCGGCAAGGCGGTGCTGCGCGAGGCCCTCACCTACTTCGCACGACGGCGCGACGGAGGCGACCTCACGTCCTTGCTCGCCCTGCTGTCCGATCTGCCCGTCGAAGCCAGCACCATCAACGGCGCCGACGAGATCGCCGCGAGGCTCGCCCAGACGCTCGCCGCCGACATGATCAACGATCCGCTGTTCGGCGGCGCGGGCGAACCCGTCGATCCCCGGCTCCTGCTGACCCCGTCGACGGGGCGGCGGGCCAGGATCTCGGTGATCAGCTTCGTCGGCCTGGCCGAGGACCGGCGGCCCGACTTCGTCCGGGGACTCCAGATGGCGCTCTTCTCCTGGATCAAGCGCAACCCCGCGCGGGACCGTCCGCTCGGCGCGCTGCTGGTCATGGACGAGGCGCAGACCGTCGCCCCGGCAAGCCCCAGGACGCCGTCGCTCGCCAGCACCGTCACGCTGGCGTCGCAGGCGCGCAAGTACGGGCTCGGCCTGGTCTTCGCCACGCAGGCGCCCAGGGCGCTGCACAACCAGGTGTCGGGCAACGCCACCACCCAGTTCTTCGGCAGGCTCAACGCGCCCGCGCAGCTGGCGGCCGCCAAGGAGCTGGCGCGGGCGCGCGGCGGCACCGGCTCCCGGATCGGGCGGCTGGAGCGCGGCCAGTTCTACGTGACGAGCGAGGGCGTGCCCGAGTCGCTGGCGCTGATACCGCTGTGCCTCAGCCACCACCCGCCCAGCCCGCTGAACGAGGGGGAGATCCTGAGCCGCGCGCGGCGCGGGTGAGTCCGGGGCCCCGTCCGGTGCGGGCGGGGCCGTCGCCCATCTTTCTCAACCTCTTGGTTGAATAAGGTGCCGCCGTGCGCTAGATTCGTTATCAACCGAGGGGTTGAAGACGCAGGTGAAAGTATGAATGAGGAACGGCTGTCCGCGGTCTTCGCGGCGCTGGCCGACCCGACGAGGCGCGGCATCGTCGCCCGGCTCGCCACCGGGGACGCGACGGTGGGCGAACTCGCCGCGCCCTACGACGTGTCGGTCCAGGCCATCTCCAAGCACGTCAAAGTGCTCGAAGAAGCGGGCCTCGTCAGCCGCAGCAGAGACGCCCAACGGCGGCCCTGCCACCTCGAAGCCGACGTCCTCGACCTCATGACCGGCTGGATCGAGCGCTACCGCAGACAGGCCGAAGAACGCTTCCAACGCCTCGACACGCTGCTCGCCGAACTCCAGCAAGGGCAGGACGACACCAGGGAAGGGGCGGCATCATGACCGCGACCAGCACCCACAAGACCACCATCGAAGCGGACCCGAAAGTCCCCACCATCCGCGTCACCCGCGACTTCGACGCACCACCCGCCCTCGTCTACCGGGCCTGGACCGACCCCGAACTCGTCGCCCGCTGGCTCGGCCCCCGCACCATCGAGAACCGCATCCGGACCTGGGACCTGCGGCGCGGCGGCAGCTGGAGCTACGCCTCCTACCGCGACGGCGAAGAGATCGCCTCCTTCTACGGCTCGTTCCACGACGTCCGCGAGAACGAGCGCCTCGTCCAGACCTTCACCTGGGAAGGCGCCCCCGACGGCGTCTGCCTCGAAACCCTCACCCTCGAGGACCTCGGCGACGGCCGCACCCGCACCACCACCGTCAGCGTCACCGACACCTTCGAAGACCGCGACGCCATGATCGCCAGTGGCATGGAAAGCGGCGTCGTCGAAGGCTACGAGAAGCTCGACGAGATCCTCACCGAACTCACCCGCTGACCACCCACCCCACCCCCACGATTCGCGTACCACCCGCCACCCGTGTAACCTTTCACCTCGTTGCCGGGGGAAAACTCCCGGCGGCGGGGCTATAGCGCAGTTGGTAGCGCGCCTCCATGGCATGGAGGAGGTCTGGGGTTCGAATCCCCATAGCTCCACCGGGTGAGTGTGTTCAAGGCCGCCGGCGCTTCGCTTGGCGGCCTTTTCCCGTTTGGTTGCGCTATGGCTTGTCTGGGGGGCGACCCCCAGGCCCCCGATGTGGGGGGCTATCGCCGCCCCCCACGCCCCCGGCCCATTTGACGGGTCGGCCGCCTGAGTCAGGTATTTCCCTGATGGTGTTTCGCCTTCCGCTCTGGAGTGGGCCGCCTGAGTCGGGTAATTCCTTGTCGGTGTGAACCTTCGTGTCGGGTTGGAGCCGGCTGGGGCAGGGATTTCCTTGGCTGGTGTGCCCTCTGGTTCGGCTGGAATTGGCTGGGTCGGGCATTTACTTGTGTGTGGAGTTTTTGGGTTGGGGATTGTTTTTCGTGGCTTATCTCGGGTTGGTCACGGGGTTAGGTGGGGGAGTTTGCTCTTAGGCCGGCGATGAGGGCGGCGAGGGCTTCGGGGAGGTTTACGGAGAGGCCGTCCACGGAGAGGCGGCGGAGTTCCAGGCCGTCGATGAGGGCGCCTAGGACGGGGGCCATGCGTTCGGGTTCGGGTACGCCCAGGGACTTCAGCATCGCGGTGCCCGCCTCGTCGTAGGCGGCGTAACAGCGGGCGGCGGCTTCGCGGAGATCGCTGTTCCGGGTGGCGTGGACGTACAGGTCGAGTTGGGCGATCTGGGCGCGGCGGCCTGGACGTTCCTCAATGGCGGAACGGGTGAGTGCCAGCGCCTCGTCAAGGGTCAGCGTGGTGCCTTCGAGCGCGGAAATGATGCCCGAGAGCCGCTCGATCTCGTCGTTCACAAAAATGCTGAGCGCCTCGCTGAGAAGCTCGTCCTGCGAACTGAAGTGGTAGGTGACCGCGCCCAGGGAGACGCGCGCGTTCTTCGCCACGAGCCGGTTGCTGAGTCCGCTTATGCCGTGCTCGCCGATGAGATCAAGGGTGGCGGCCAGTATCCGTCTGCGGACGTCGGTTCCCATCGTGCCTCCGGCTTGCGCCTGATCGTCGTGTGTGCTAGGGCCCGGGTCTCGCGCCGCTGCGGGGGAGGGGCGCCGGGCCTCGGCGGGTGCGTGGAGCTCCGCTCCGAACCGTACCCGGCTGGGCCGGGCCGTGCCGCCGGGTCGCCCCGGCCGTCCCGCGCGTCACGTTCGTCCGTTGTTAAATCCTGATTTCCGTTCGTTCGAACGAACAGACACGTGCTAGCGTCCCACCGCACAGCAAACTGCGAGGTGGATCACATGAGATCAGGGTCACACATCCCCAGACGCGGCAGAGCCCGTCGCCCGTTCACCGCACTCGTGCTTCTGGCGCTCGCGCTGACGTCACTGTCGCTGCCGGCGGCCGACGTCAGCGCGGAGCCGGGGTCCCGCTACCTGGTCGGACGGTCGATCGCCGACGTCACCGGCAAATCCGAGGGAGCCGACAAGACCGGGTACTTCTCCCCGATCGTCAAGACCCACGGCATCCACCAGCGCCTCAGGTCCCGGGCGTTCATCATCGTCGACCAGCAGACGCAGAAGCGGATCGCCCTCGTCGTCGTCGACGTCAACCACGTGGACGACTCCCTCCGCAAGGAGGTCCTGACCCGGGTCCAGGCGCAGCTCGGCGGTCTCTACCACGGCGAGAACGTCATGATCACCGCCACCCACACGCACTCCGGCCCCGGCGGCTACATGCACGACAACTTCTACAACAGCGGCAACGGGGGCTTCGACCCCGAGAACTACGAGGCCCTCGTCGCGGGCGTCCACGAGTCGATCGTCAAGGCGCACAACGACCTCTCCGCGGCCGACCTCGACCTCGGCATCGGCCAGCTCAACAACGCGAGCAAGAACCGGGCGATCGGCGCGTTCAACCGCAACCCGGCGGCGGACAAGGCGGCCTTCCCCGACGCCATCGACCCGCAGACCACCCTGCTCCAGTTCCGCAAGAACGGCGCACCGGTCGGCGCCGTCAACTGGTTCGCCAGCCACGGCACGTCGATGACCCGCCACAGCACCCACGTCAGCGGCGACCACAAGGGCTACGCGTCCTACCACTGGGAACGCGACGTCGAGCACGTCGACTACCTCGCGGCGGAGAACCCGTCGTTCGTCGCGGCGTTCGCGCAGACCAACGCGGGCGACATGACGCCCAACCTCAACCTGCAGCCCGGCAGCGGACCCACCGAGGACCAGTTCGAGAACACCCGCATCATCGGAACCCGCCAGTACGAGGTCGCGGACCAGCTCGCGAACAACGCGCCCGCGCCGATCGACGGCCCGATCGACTACCGCTTCACCTACGTGGACATGGGCGCCACCAACGTCGACGCCGCCTACACCGGCGACGGCACCAACCACTCCACCTGCGGCGGCGCCTTCGGCGTCGGGTTCGCCGCGGGCTCCAAGGAGGACGGCCCGGGCATCCCGTTCCTGAACGAGGGCGAAGGCAACAACCCGGTCTTCAACCTGTTCAGCAACCTGCTCTACGCCGCGTCCCCCGCGCTGAAAGCATGCCAGGCGCCCAAGGACATTCTTCTGCGCAGCGGCGACCTCGGGCTCACCTCCAACATCCTCCCCGTGCAGCTCGTCCGGATCGGCCAGCTCTACCTCGTCGGGGTCCCGACGGAGTTCACGATCGTCGCCGGCCTCCGCCTCCGCCGCACCATCGCCGAGATCGTCGACGCCCCCCTGGACCACGTGCTCGTCGCGGGCTACTCCAACGGATACGCCGGCTACGTGACCACGCCCGAGGAGTACGACCAGGGCGACTACGAGGCGGGACACACCCTGTTCGGCCGGTGGACGCTCGGCGCCTTCCAGCAGCACACGGCCGCCCTCGCCCAGAACATGGCCGACAACGAGCCCACCCCGATCACCGTCACCCCGCCGGACCTGACGGCGTCACTGACGTACGCCAACCAGCCGTCGTGGTTCGACAACAAGCCGCTCGGCCGGAACTTCGGCGACGTGCTCCTGCAACCGAACCTCACCTACACCCGCGGCCAGCAGGCCAAGGTCCGCTTCGTCGGCGCCAACCCCAACAACGACGTGAAGCGCAACGCGACCTACCTGACCGTCGAGCGGCGCGACGGCCAGAACTGGGTCCGCGTCCAGGACGACGGCGACTGGTCCACCAAGTTCGCCTGGGCCGACACCGGCCTGTGGACGTCCAGCTTCACCGTCACCTGGGACATCCCCGCCACCTTCACCACCGGTGAGTACCGCATCACCTACCACGGTGTGTCCAAGTCCAGCGCCGGAGTGAAGACCCCCTTCACCGGCACCAGCCGCACCTTCACCGTCAGCTGACCCGACCGGCGAGCCCCGCCGACGCCGCCGGGGCTCGCCCCCTCTCCCCGCGACACTCCTAAGGAGGTTCCCCCATGTCAACCCGGCAATCCGACGCCGCGCCCGCGGCCTCAGCCGAGGCGGGCCCCACCCGCAGACGCCTGACCACGAGCCGCGTGGCGTTCCTGGTCATCGCCGCCGCCGCGCCGATGGCGGCGCTCATCGGCATCGTCCCGCTCGCGCTGATCCGCGGCGACGGCATCTCCCTCCCGGCCGCCTACGCCCTCGCCGGACTCGCGCTGCTGTGCTTCTGCAGCGCCTACGCGGCGATGACGCGACGGGTCAGCAACGAGGGGGCCTTCTACCTCCTCGCGGCACGGGCCCTCGGCAAACCACTCGGCGCGGCGACGGCCTATGTCGCGACCATCGGCTATCTCGGCCTGTCCATCGGCCTTCCCGCGTCCTTCGGCTACTTCACCTCCCTGGTGCTCCAGGCGATGGCGATCGACGCGCCCTGGTGGGCGTGCACCGCCTTCGCGGTCGTCGTGGTAGCGGTGCTCGGGTACCGGAACGTGGAACTCTCCGCGCGCATCCTCGGCCTGCTCATGATCCTCGAGTTCGCCATCATCATCGTCCTCGACGTCCTCATCGTCGGGGACCGGGGCGCCGCGGCCTTCCCGATGCAGTCCTTCTCGCCCACCGAGGTCTTCGCAGGGTCGATCGGCATCGGGCTCATGTTCGCCTTCACGAGCTTCGTCGGGTTCGAGTCCGCCGCGCTCTACGGCGAGGAGACCGAGAACCCGGAACGCAGCATCCCCCGGGCGGCGTTCAGCGCGGTCATCCTCATCGCCGTCTTCTACGTGGTCTCCTCCCTCATCCTCATCGGCGGCGCGGGCGGCGAGCAGGCCCCCGACACGGCGCGTGAGGCGGTCGGCGAACTCGTGTTCAGCCTGGCCGTCCAGTACGGCGGCCAGACCATGTACGACGCGCTCGCCGTGCTGCTGTGCACCAGCCTCCTCGCCTCCTACCTGGCGCTGCACAACGCGGCGTCGCGCTACATCTTCGCGATCGGCCGTGAGGCGTTCCTGCCGCGCGTGCTCGGCCAGTACCACCCGCGCCACCTGTCCCCGCACGTCGCCAGCCTCGCCGTCAGCGTCCTCACCGTCCTGGTGCTCTGCGCCTTCGGGTTCGCGGGCGCCGACCCCTACCTGGTGATCGGTGCCGCGCTCATCGGCCTCGGCACGCTCGGCGTCGTCTCCGTCCAGGCGGTGACCGCGCTCGCCGTCCTCGTGTTCTTCTGGCGCAGGAACGACCGGCACTGGTTCTCCGGGCTTGTCGCGCCCGTGCTCGGCCTCGTCGGCCTCAGCGTCGGCGTCGGCCTGGCGACGGCCAACTACTCGCTGCTCACCGGCAGCGACAACACGATCGTCAACCTCGTCCCCGTGCTGCTCCTCGTGGTGGCGGGCATCGGCGTCGCGGTGGCCCTCCACACGCGCAAGAACCGGCCAGCGGTGTACGCGGCGTTCGCGGTGAGCGAGCTGCGTAAGCGCGGCGCCGACGTGGTGGTGCGGCCGAAGGTGGAGTACACCCGCAAGTACGTGATCGTGGGTGGCGGCCCCTCCGGGATGATTACGGCGCGGGCGCTGATGAAGGAGGGTGTGCCCTTCGACTGGTTCGAGCGGCACAGCGACTTCGGCGGTATCTGGGACATGGACAACCCGGGCAGCCCGATGTACGAGTCCGCCCACTTCATCAGCTCGAAGTACACCAGCGGCTTCTACGGACACCCGATGCCCGCGGACTTCCCCGACTATCCGTCGTGGAAGCAGATCCGGGACTACATCCGCAAGTTCGGCCGCGACTGGGGCCTGTACGACAGGGTCACGTTCAACACCGAGGTCGAGCACGCGGAGCCGCTGCCGGGCGACCGGTGGCGGGTGCGGCTGTCGGACGGCAGGGTGCTGGAGTACGACGGGCTCATCGCCGTCCCCGGCGTCACGTGGCACCCGAACGCCCCACGGTTCGCCGGTATGGAGTCCTTCCGTGGGGAGATCCGGCATTCGGTGACGTTCCGCAGCGGCCGGGAGTTCCTGGACAAGCGGGTTCTCATCGTGGGCGCCGGGAACTCGGGCGTGGACATCGCGTGTGACGCGGCGCGCCACGCGGACCAGGCGTTCTTCTCCGTCCGTCGCGGATACCGCTACCTGCCCAAGCACCTCGGCGGCGTCCCCACCGACGCCGTCATCAACGGGATCCTTGAGCCGCCCAAGGGACTCGCGCTCTCCTCGGACGTCAACGAGCTCATCGACGCTCTCGTCGGCGACCTGACCCGGTTGGGTCTGCCCGCGCCCGACCACGACGCGCTGGCCAGCCATCCGATCATGAACACGCAGGTGCTGCACCACCTGGCGCATGGTGATCTGGTCGCGAAGTCCGACATCGATCACTTCACGACCGATGGTGTGGTGTTCACGGACGGCTCGTATGAGGAGCTGGACCTGGTGCTGTTGTGCACGGGTTACGAGTACAAGGTCCCGTTCCTTGACCCCGGGTTGTTCTCCTGGAAGGCGGGGCACCCGCAGCTGTACCTGAACGTCTTCAACCGCTCCCACGACAGCCTGTACGTGCTGGGGTTCATCGAGTTCGCGGACGCCGCCTACAAGCGGTTCGACGAGATGGCGCAGTTGATCGTGATGGACATCCGGGCGCGCGAGACCGGTGAGCACCGGGCCGAGTTGCGTGAGCGCAAGGCGGAGGACTTCCCCGACCTGCGCGGTGGCATCGCCTACATCGACAGCCCCCGGCACGCCAACTACGTCGAGGCCCACACCTACCAGAGGTACCTGGCCGAACTGCGGGACAGGTTCGGCTGGCCCGACCCCGACCACACCTACTACGACGACGTCCGCCCGCCCGCGCGAGCGGCCAGGCACGCGACCACGGGCATCCCGTCCCGTCCGGCGGAACCCGAAGGAGTGCGTTGATGCGCTGCCTGGTCACCGGAGCCACCGGCTTCGTCGGGAGCAACCTCGTGCGGAGCCTGCTCGCCGCGGGCCACGAGGTCGTCGCCACCGGCGCGCCCGGCTCCACCACGCGGTACCTCGACGAACTGCCGCTGGAGACGAGGCTCGCCGACCTCCTGGACGCCAGGCGGCTCCCCGCCCTGGTGGACGGGTGCGACTGGGTGTTCCACGTCGCGGGTGACACCTCGACCTGGAACAGGCTGGCCGAGCGGCGCCGCAAGGTCAACGTCGAGGCCGCGGAACTGCTCGCCGACGCCGCGCTCGCGGCGGGGGTGCGGCGGTTCGTCCACACCAGCACCGTGGACGTGCACGGCTACAACCGGGACGGATCCCCGCTGCCCGAACGCCTCGGCGAGCGGAGCCTGTTCGACATCGGCTACGACTACGCCGACACGAAGGCCGAGGGCGAGAAGGCGGTACTGCGCCGGATGGACCAGGGCCTCGACGTCGTTGTGGTCTACCCGGGGTTCATGGTCGGCCCGTACGACCACACCCTCCAGCTCGGCAGGATCATCCGTGACCTGCAGATGGGCAAGCCGACCTTCGCCCCGCCGGGCACCGCCTCCTTCTGTGACGTCCGCGCGGTCGCGGACGGCATGGTCGCGGCGGCCGTGAAGGGACGCACCGGGGAGGGCTACAACCTCACCGGCTACAACCGGAGCTACTACGAGATGTTCACCCGTATGGGTGAGCTCGTCGGCGCCCGGAGACGCCCCGTCCGCGTGCCGCCCGCCGTGCTCCGCGGCTACGGCGCGCTCGCCGAGTTCGCCGCGCGGTTCACCGGCCGCCCGCCCGAGATGGATCCCGGTATGGCCAGGTACGTCTCGGTACCGCAGGCGTCCGACTGGAGCAAGGCCCAGCAGGAGCTCGCCTACCATCCCGGTGACGTCGAGCAGGCCGTCCTCGACGCCGCCGCCTGGTACGACAAGTACATGCCGCGTTAGCGGCGGCGCGACGTTCTCCCGGCTAACCCGGGAGAACGTTCGTGCCGAAGGAGCCGGAGAGGCCGTCCCCAGCGGGCGGCCTCTTCCGTTCCGGGCGCCGCCTCGGAGCGGTCAGCCGGAAGCCGGTAGAGAGAGGAGAAGCCTTCGGCCGTCGGGATCGGTGAGCGTGTGGTCGCCCGGGGGCAGGGGGCTCGGGGACGCGGGGTGCGGGCGGAGGGTGAGGGACAGACGGAGGCCGGGGCCGGTCGCGGGGGAGCGGTCGGAGGCGGGATAGAACTCGCACAGGGTGGTGCGGGAGAACCGGGTGGAGTAGTGGAGGGGACCGGAACCGTGCTGCTCGGGGGCCAGGGTGAACCCGAGCTCGGAATAGAAGGCACGGCACTCCTCCAGACGGGCGGTGTAGATGACGAGGAGCATCAGGTCGACGTCCATGGCGGTACCGTCGCATGTTCTGCGGGAATCCGCTCGGGGGGCTGTGGATAACTCGAAGGGCGCGGGTGGTCTGGGGTTTAGGGGGTGGGTTGGCGGTCGGTGATGCAGTAGGTGAGGCCGGCGGCTTCCAGGACGGTCCAGTTGGGGGTGGTGCGGAGGAGGCGGGAGCCCTCGGATTGGTGGCGGGTGGTCTCGGCGGGGCGGTCGGTGGTGGCGAAGTCGAGGTGGGCGCGGACCTTGCCTTCGGGGGAGTCCAGGCGTTGGAGGAGGAAGGCCAGGGGGAGGCCCCGGGGGCGGTCCAGGCGGTGGAACTCCCTGTGGGTGGGGGAGGGGAGCAGGGGCCAGCCTGTGACGTCGTGCCAGAAGGCGGTCTCCGTTTCCCAGCGTGGGGAGGGGACGTCGACGCAGACCTGGTCGGGGGAGCTGGTGTGGCCCGCGGGCCAGCGGGTGGGCGGCGTCGGGACGGAGAAGGGCGCGTCGACGAAGCAGAAGACCAGGCCGCCGGGAGACTCCAGGACGACGTAGCCGATCGCGGAATGATCGGCGATCAGGTGCGCGCCTCGGCCCACCGCCGTATCGGCGGCCGCCTTGACGTCACCGACGTGGAGATCGAGGTGGATGCGGGTGGGGCCTTCGCCCAGGCGCTGGACCCGGAGCCAGGCGTCGCCCTCCTCCGGCAGGAGGGTGGTGAACTCGCCGTCGTCGCCGCGGGTGGGCGACGTGGTGAACCCGGTCAGGCGCTCCCACAGGCGGGAGCCCTCCGCATGCTGCTCGGGGGCGAAGTCGAGGAAGGCGCTGAGCCAGAAGGGCGCGGTGGCGGATGCGGTGGTCATGAGCGTGGGGCAGGGCTGCCCCCACCTCCCGTCGCGGTCGAACGGCCGCGGACCGTCCGCCGGCCACCCGGAACACTGCGGCGCCGGGGATTGGACGCTACGGAGTCCGCCCGGCCCCGGGCAACCGGAAATCGTGCGGTGGACGGGTGGCCGCGCCGCCCTACGGGCCGGACGTCCAGCTGCCGACCGGAAACGTATCGCCGGTGCCGAGCCGTGGGACGCGAGCGAGGCGGACGGGGACCGGCGGAAGTTTTACCTTCCGACGGAACTCGTGCGGGTCAGGAGGTTTGAACTCGGCACAGTGGGGGAGAACCCTTGGTTTGACGGGGGTTCCACAAGAGCGTAGTGTTCTTCTTGTTGGCCCCGAGGGGGGCCGACAGGCCCCGGAAGCCCAAAACCGCAAGAACGCGGATTTGACAGGCCGAACAGGGCTGCTAACTTAGCAGGGTTGCTCCGAAAGAAGCCCGCGAGGGTGGAAAACGGTGCGAGTCCGTTTCTTGAGAACTCAACAGCGTGCTAAAAGTCAGTGCCAATTAAGGCCAGGACTGCGGTTCTGGTCATCCTCGTCAGAGGATTTCTTTGAGGCAATTAGACAAGGTCTCGCCAGACCTTGTTCTTGCCAGATCAACACACTGA
>NZ_JAJLQY010000013.1 GCF_020991275.1 Actinocorallia sp. API 0066
GAGCCAAACCCATCGGTGTTGAAACTGGCAAATGAACAAGGTCTGGCTGGTTTTAAATCCAGTACTGCCTTTGTCCGTATTGCCTCAAAGAAATCCTCAGACGAGGATGACCAGAACCGAAGTCCTGGCCTTAATTGGCACTGACTTTTAGCACGCTGTTGAGTTCTCAAGAAACGGGCCGCAGTGTGTTCCGCGCCTTTCGGCGTTTCCCTCGCTGCGATGTCTCTAATTTAGCAGGCCCTTCTGGAGTGTCAAACCGGCGCGTTTTCCGCGACGTTTTCCCACACCCAGCCCATTTCCGCGCACAGCAGTAACCCCGAACTTCGAGAAGTCCGCTTGTTCCTACCGGAGTGGAGTCCCACCGGGGCCGGCCGCCTGTGGCGTCCTGCATCCCCTCAACGGGCTGGCCTGACCAGGGTAACCCGCGGACGCTGAGGTTCGCAGGGGTTTTCCGTGGATCGGCTCGCTGAGCTTACGCAACCGCTCGCGAGGGGTCAAACCGAACGAGGGTGGCGCCCGACACATCCGATTCTGTACCTTCTGCTGGTCTCGGGGACCACACAGGTCATGGGGTCCGGACCGCCTCGCGGGGCGCCGGAGAGAGGGGTCGCGGTGTCGTCGGTGGCCGTCGCGGGCGCGCTCAACGAGCGCAACGCCAGCCGTTTTGTGGTCGCCGGAGCGCTCGCGCCCGCCCTGCCCGAGATCCGGGGCGCCCGGCTCGTCGCGCTGCCCGGCTCCGTCGAGGTCCACGCCGACCGCTCGCGGATGCCCGCGGCGGCGTCCGCCGACCCCAGCGGCAGGTCCCTTCACCTCAGCGCGGGCGCGGCGCTCTTCAACCTCCGCCTTTCGGCGGCCCAGGTCGGCTACTCCCCCGTGGTCCGGCTTCTCCCCGCCGCAGGCCACCCCTCGCTCCTGGCCTCGGTCCGCCTGACCGGACCGCGCCGCTCCCGTCCCGTCGAGCGCCTCCTCTACGCGGCCAGCCTCCAGCCGCTCCCCACCCGGCAGCCCTACGGCGACCAACACCCCCCGCTCCCCGTCCTCCAGGAGCTGGCCGAAGCCGCGCGCCTGGAGGGCACGACCCTCCACTGGCTCCCCAGAAGCGGCGGCCCCCAGACGGCCGTGCTCACCACCCCCGCCAACACGCCCACCTCCTGGCTCCGCGCCGGCCAGGCCCTCCAGAGCCTCCTCCTCAACGCCACCATCCGCTCCGTCTCCCTCTCCTTTGTCCAGACCCCCACCGCCCTCCCCCTTCCCCCCACCCTCACCCCCGGCGAAACCCCCCAACTAGCCCTGGAACTAGCCCGAACCGCCCGCTGAACCACCCCGCACGGGGCCCGCGTGGCCGACTGGTGACAGTTCTGTGGCCTGCGGAGATCTGTGGCCTGCGGAGGTCAGGTGGGCGTGTACAGGGTGAGGTGGACGTGGGCCGTGGCTTGGAGCGGGGTGGAGGTGGGGAGCCGGGCTCGCAGTTCGGCCTCTGGGAGGTGGTGGGCGTTGGGGGTCATGGTGATGAGGGTGGTGGCTTCGGCGGGGGTGAGGGTGAGGGGGACGCGGATGGTGGTCGTGTCCTGGAGGGTGAAGTGGGGGTGAAGGGTCTCGGCCAGGCGGGTGGATTTGTGGGGGTCGACCTTCAGGAGGCCGAGGGGGGTGGTGAGTTCGGCGAGGTGGTCGGGCCGGGGGGTGACGACGAGGAGGCGGCCGGTGGGGCGGAGGACGCGGCGGTACTCGGGGGCGTTGCGCGGGGCGAAGACGTTCAGGAGGGTGTCGGCGACGCCGTCGCGGACGGGCAGCGGACGCCACAGGTCCGTCACCACGGCGCCGATCCGCGGGTGGGCGCGGGCCGCGCGGCGCATCGCGTGCTTGGAGATGTCCAGCGCCAGCCCGGGGGCGTCGCGGAGGCACGCGCCGAGGTAGTGGCCGGTGCCCGCACCGGCGTCGAGCACGGTGCCGGTGGACAGCCCGGCCAGCGCGTCGGCCAGGGGCCGGTAGTGGCCCGCGTCGAGGAAGGCCGCGCGGGCGGCGACCATGGCGGGGGTGTCGGCGGTGCCGGTGTGCGCGTTGCCCGGCAGGAGGCTCACGTACCCCTGCTTCGCCACGTCGTAGGAGTGCCCCGACGGGCAGCGCAAGGCCCGCTCGTCCAGGGCGAGGCCCTCCCCGCACACGGGACAGGCAAGGAGGTCAACGACGTCGCTCAGCACGTCCCAAGGCTAGGGCCCGCGGCGACCGGGCAACCCGCGCGGCGCTCGCGGGCCCCGGGGACGGTCAGCCTTCGGCGAGGCGCTTGCGGACGTCGTCCATGTCGAGGCCGCGGACCTGGCTGATGATGTCCTCCAGGGCGTCCTCGGGCAGCGCTCCGGGCGCGGCGTAGACGATGACGCCGTCCCGCACCGCCATGACGGTGGGGATGGAGCGGACGTCGAAGCGGGCGGCGAGTGCCTGCTCGGCCTCGGTGTCGACCTTCGCGAAGGTGATGTCCGGGTTCTTCTCCGACACCTTCTCGTAGACTGGGGCGAAGCGTACGCAAGGGCCACACCAGGAGGCCCAGAAGTCGATCAGGACGATGCCGTCGCGCTGGGCCACCTCGTCGAAGGTGGCGTCCGTCAGCTGGACCGTTGCCATGATGCGGTTCTCTCCCGTTCTGGGCGGTATTGGAAGCCCCTCGAAGTGGGCACCCCGTAGAGCAGCGGTACGGCGCTTGGCTATTCCCTGACGAAAACGGGAATCACAGAGCCGTAATTAACGTTGGCAGTGTAGGGAACCCTCAAGCAGAGAAGGGCCGGGATGGCTGCAACTCGTGGCGCGACAGTGGACACTCCGGACAAGGACCTCGTCGGCGCCTACCTCGACAGGATCGGGCGACGCCCCCTCCTCGACGCGGTCGAGGAGGTCGAGCTGGCCAAGGCGATCGAAGCGGGCCTGTTCGCCCAACAGTTGATCGACGGCGTGCTCGTCGACGGGGAGTCCCTGCCCGAAGGCGTCCGGCTGGCGGAACTCCAGGAGGTCGCGGACCTCGGCCTGCGGGCCAAGCAGCGCTTCGTGGAGGCGAACCTGCGGCTCGTGGTGTCGATCGCGCGCAAGTACCCGACGGAGTCGCTCCCCCTCATCGACCTCATCCAGGAAGGCAACCTCGGCCTCATGCGGGCCGTGGAGAAGTTCGACTACCAGCGCGGCTACAAGTTCTCCACCTACGCGACGTGGTGGATCAGGCAGGCCATCGGCCGTGGCCTGTCGCACACCGCGCGGGCGATCCGGCTCCCCGTGCACGTCGAGGAGGAACTGTCGCGGCTGCGCAGGGCCGAGCGGACCCTCGGCCGCGAGCTGGGCCGTGATCCGCTGCGGGAGGAGCTGGCGGACGCGCTGGACACCACGCCCGAGCACGTTGACGAGCTGCTGAGCTGGCGGCGCGATCCGGCGAGCCTGGACGCGAGCGTGGACGAGGAGGGCGAGACCCCGATGGGCACGCTGCTCCAGGACCCGGACGCGATCACCCCCGAGACCGAGGTGGTGGCCGCCGACGACCTCCAGGGCCTTGCCCGGATGCTGGAGCGCCTTCCGGCACGCGAGCAGGCGATCCTGCGGGCGAGGTTCGGGATGGAGAGCGGCGAGCCGCAGTCGTACGCGCAGATCGGCGCGCGGTACGGGCTGAGCCACAACCGCGTCCGCCAGATCACCGACCGTTCGTTGCGCCGCCTGCGTCAGTTGGTGCTGGAATCGACGGTTGAGCGCCATGTGGAGACCAAGACCCCGGCCGCCGCGTAGCGTCGCCGTGACGAGCACTCGGGGCCTGATCTAACCTGAGTCGGTGAGCATTCAGAGCACCCCGACGCCCGACCTCGACGCCTGGCGGAACCTGACAGCCCTGCAGCAGCCGGAGTGGGACGACCCGGCGGAGCTGGCCGCGGTGACGGCCGAGCTCTCCGGCCAGCCGCCCCTGGTGTTCGCCGGCGAGTGCGACCAGCTCAAGGAGCGGCTGGCCGCGGTGACGCGGGGCGAGGCCTTTGTGCTCCAGGGCGGTGACTGCGCGGAGACGTTCGACGGGTCCAACGCCGACGCCGTCCGGAACAAGATCAAGACGCTGTTGCAGATGGCGGTCGTCCTCACCTACGCCGGGCGGGTCCCGGTGGTGAAGATCGGGCGCATGGCCGGCCAGTTCGCCAAGCCGCGCTCCAAGCCGACCGAGACGCGGGACGGCGTGACGCTCCCGGCCTATCGGGGCGACATGGTCAACAGTGTGGAGTTCACTCCGGAGTCCCGTAGGAACGATCCGCAGAGGCTGTTGCGCGCCTACTTCTCGGCCGCCACGACGCTGAACCTGACGCGCGCGTTCACCAAGGGCGGGTACGCGGACCTGCGTCAGGTGCACGCCTGGAACCAGGACTTCGTGTCGGCGAGCCCGGCCGGGCGCCGCTACGAGCTGCTGGCCGCCGAGATCGACAGGGCGCTGGCGTTCATGCGGGCGTGCGGGATCGAGCCGGAGGAGTTCTCCGAGGTCGACTTCTTCTCCAGCCACGAGGCGCTGCTGTTGGACTACGAGCGGGCGCTGACCCGTATCGACGCGCGGACGGGCCTGCCCTACGACGTCTCGGCCCACTACCTGTGGATCGGCGAGCGGACTCGTCAGCTCGACGGGGCGCACGTGGAGTTCCTGCGGCACATCCGCAACCCGATCGGCGTGAAGCTGGGCCCGACGACCACGCCGGACGACGCGCTCGCGCTGATCGACAAGCTGAACCCCGAGGGCGAGCCGGGCCGGCTGTCGTTCATCACCCGGATGGGCGCGGGCAAGGTCAGGGACGTGCTGCCCGACCTCGTCGCCAAGGTCACCGATTCGGGCGCGCCGATCGCGTGGATCTGCGACCCGATGCACGGCAACACCTTCGAGGCGCCGTCCGGCCACAAGACGCGCCGCCTGGACGACGTCGTCAACGAGGTCGCTGGCTTCTTCGAGGTGCACCGTGAGCTGGGCACCCACCCGGGCGGCGTCCACCTGGAGTTCACCGGCGACGACGTCACCGAGTGTGTGGGCGGCGGCAACGAGATCGCCGAGAGCGACCTGCACGAGCGCTACGAGACGGCCTGCGACCCGCGCCTGAACCGGCAGCAGTCGCTGGACCTGGCCTTCATGGTCGCGGAGATGTACCGCGGCTGACGTCGGGGCCGGGGTCGAGTTCGACCTCGGCCCACACGACCTTGCCCCCGCCGGGCGCGCCCTCGGCGCCCCAGCGGGTGGAGTAGACCTCGACGAGGAACATGCCGCGGCCGCCCTCGGCGAGGATGTCGGCGACGCGCGGGACGGGCAGCCTGTCGTCGCGGTCGCGGACCTCGATGCGGACCTTGCCGTCCAGCAGGGCCAGGCGCAGCTCCAGCGGCGTGCAGGCGTGCTGGACGACGTTGGCGACGAGTTCCGCGACGATCGCGGTGACGGCCTCCTCGGCCTTCACGAGGTTCCAGGAGCGCATGGTGCGGGCGGCGAGGCGCCTGGTGAGTTCCACGGCCTCGGTGCTGGGCGCCGCGCGCAGGCTCGTCTCCGTGGTCGGCATGGCGTTCCCGCTCAGCTCTGCCGGATGAGGAAGCGGTCGAGCCCGGTGGTGCGCAGGACGTTCTCGACCCTGCCGTAGGCGCCCGTCACGGACAGGGCGGCGCCTTCGGCGCGGGCGTGCTTGTAGGCCCGGACGAGCACGTTGAGGCCCGAGGAGTCGCAGAAGTCGACGGCGGTGAGATCGAGGACGATCTCGTTGTGGCCCGAGTCGACGAGTTCCACGAGACAGCCGCGCAGGCTCTCGGAGGAGTGCAGGTCGATCGAGCCGCGCGCCGTCACCAGCGCCCGGGCTTCCGTGCGTGTCGTCTGCAAGGCCAAACCCACGGGACCAACATATCCGGTCAGCCGTTGGCCCGCAGAACCACGATCGCCATATCGTCGTGACCCGGCTCGGCGGAGAACTCGTCGACGGCCCGTTCGACGGCGGCGGCGACCGCGCCCGCGGAGAGGCCCGCGCAGCGCGCCAGGATCGTCTCCAGGCCGTCGGCGTCGCCCAGGAGGACGTCTCCGTCGCGGCGCTCGGTGACGCCGTCCGTGCAGGAGAACAGGACGTGTCCGGGCCTCAGGGTGAGGTTGTCGACGGTGAACTCGATCTCCTCGATGACGCCGAGGAGCGGCTGGGGGTTGGCGGCCTCGGTGACGGTGCCGTCGGGGGCGAGGATCAGGGGCAGCGGGTGCCCTGCGCAGACGAGGGTGAGGGCGCCGGACGCGGTGAGTTCGCCGTGCAGGAGGGTGAGGAGCCTTCCGCGCGGCCCTTCGTCGATGATCAGCCGGTTGAGCCGTTCGACGACGTCGGGCAGCGGCATGCCCTCACCGGACAGGATGCGCAGGGCGTGCCGGGCGAGGCCGGTGACGGAGGCGGCCTCGGGGCCTGTGCCGCACACGTCGCCGATGGCGAAGCGCCAGCGGGGTTCACCGTCGGGGCCCGGCGGGCAGGTGAACACGTCGTAGAAGTCGCCGCCTACTTCGGCGCCTTCGCCGGCGGGCCTGTAGCTGACGGCCACGTCGAAGCCGGGCAGGTCCGGGAGGCCGGGCGGGAGGAGGCTGCGCTGGAGGGCGAGGCTCGTGGCCTTCTGTTCGGCGTACAGGAGCGCGTTGTCCAGGGCGAGGGCCGCCCTTCGGACGATCTCCTCGGCGAGCTCGTAGTGGTCGGGCGGGAACTTGACGGACCTTCCCACGCAGATCACGCCGAGGGTACGTCCACGCGCGACCAGGGGTATCGTGCAAGCGAGATCCGTGTTCCCCCAGGGCACGGGCGGGCCTTCTGCGGGCCGGCCTTCCACGGCCAGCAACTCCTTGAGCGCGTCGGACCTGTCCTCGTCGGTGTGCCAGACGTAGGCGGGCGATGTGCTTTCCGCGGTGTAGGCGACACACCAGTCGGCCAGGCGAGGGACGACGATCTGTGCGGTCAGGGCGACGATTCCACCGGGGTCGAGCGTTCCCGCGAGCAGTTCGCTGGCCTCGGCGACGTACGTCATCCATCCGCGCCAGGTCCGGTCGGCGAGTTCCGCCGAAGTGGTCATGGTTCGGTCCCGTCGTCGACTCGATCAGTGGCAGACTGCCTAACTGGACTTCTTAGGAGCTTCAGCCTATGCCTCGGACCACCGCTTCGGACTCACGGCTTGACCACAGCCCGCGTTACAGCGACGCCGATCTGGAGCCTCTGCTGATCGCGCTGACCCGGCTGCGCGATGGTGACCTGCGCGAGCACGCGGCGGCGTCGTCCCAGGGCGGGGTCGCGACGGGGCTGCTGCTGCTCGACCAGATCCGGGAACGCGCGGCGCACCAGCATCAGGAGATGACGCGGGTGCGCAAGGAGGTGTCGCGCGAGGGGCGGATCGAGGAGCGGCTGACGCACGGTCCCGGCGGCGGGTCGTGGGCGGGCACGGTGGACGCCGCCAACGCCCTCCTGGACACGCTGACGGGCCAGGCGACGGCGATGGCGCGGGTCGTGGAGGCGGTGGCGGGCGGCGACCTGTCGCGGAAGGTGGAGCTGCGCTGGGGTGGTCGGCAGTTGCGCGGCGAGCTGTTGCGGATGGCCAGGTCGGTCAACCTGATGGTGGACCAGCTTGACGAGTTCACCTCCGAGGTCACCCAGGTGGCCCGTGAGGTCGGGATCGAAGGGCGGCTGGGCGGGCAGGCGTCGCTGCGTGGCATGTCGGGCCGCTGGCGGGACGTGACGAGCGCCGTCAACACGATGGCGGGGAGGTTGACGGCGCAGGTCCGTGACATCGCCGTGGTGACGACGGCGGTGGCGAAGGGCGACCTGACCCGGCAGGTCACCGTCGAGGCGGCGGGTGAGCTGCAGGAGCTGAAGCTCACGGTGAACACGATGGTGGACCAGCTCTCGGCGTTCGCGGACGAGGTCACCCGGGTGGCGCGTGAGGTGGGCACGGAAGGGCGGCTCGGGGGCCAGGCGAACGTGCGCGGCGTCTCGGGCGTCTGGAAGGACCTCACCGACAACGTCAACAACATGGCGTCGAACCTGACGAGCCAGGTCCGTGGGATCGCCGGGGTGGCGACGGCGGTCGCGAAGGGCGACCTGTCGCGGAAGATCACGGTGGACGCGCAGGGCGAGATCCTCGAACTGAAGCTGACCCTGAACACGATGGTGGACCAGCTCTCGGCCTTCGCGGACGAGGTCACCCGCGTCGCCCGAGAGGTCGGCACCGAAGGCAACCTCGGCGGGCAGGCCCAGGTACGAGGTGTCTCGGGCGTCTGGAAGGACCTCACCGACAACGTCAACTTCATGGCGACGAACCTGACCTACCAGGTGCGCAACATCGCCCAGGTGACGAAGGCCGTGGCTTACGGCGACCTGTCGAAGAAGATCACGGTGAACGCCCAGGGTGAGATCCTGGAACTGAAGGACACCGTCAACACGATGGTGGACACCCTGTCGGCGTTCGCGGACGAGGTCACCCGCGTCGCCCGAGAGGTGGGCACCGAAGGCAACCTCGGTGGGCAGGCCAACGTAAGGGGCGTCTCCGGGGTCTGGAAGGACCTGACGGAGAACGTCAACAACATGGCCACCAACCTGACCGGACAGGTGCGCAGCATCGCCCAGGTGGCCACCGCGGTGGCGCAGGGCGACCTCACCAAGAAGATCGACGTGGACGCGCAGGGCGAGATCCTCCAGCTCAAGCTGACCCTGAACACGATGGTGGACCAGCTCTCGGCCTTCGCGGACGAGGTCACCCGCGTCGCCCGAGAGGTCGGCACGGAAGGACGGCTCGGGGGCCAGGCGCAGGTACGGGGCGTCTCGGGCGTCTGGAAGGACCTCACCGAGAACGTCAACAACATGGCGACCAACCTGACCGGACAGGTCCGGAACATCGCCCAGGTGACGACCGCCGTCGCGCACGGCGACCTCACCCGCAAGATCGACGTGGACGCGCGCGGCGAGATCCTCGAACTCAAGACCACGATCAACACCATGGTGGACACGCTCTCGTCGTTCGCCTCCGAGGTGACCCGTGTCGCCCGTGAGGTCGGCTCCGAAGGGCGGCTCGGCGGCCAGGCCGAGGTGGCCGGCGTGTCCGGGACGTGGAAGCGGCTGACGGAGAGCGTCAACGAACTGGCGTCCAACCTGACCACCCAGGTCCGGGCGATCGCCGAGGTCGCGTCCGGCGTGGCCAGCGGCGACCTGACCCGCGAGATCGACGTGGCGGCGCGCGGCGAGGTCGCCGAACTCAAGGACAACGTCAACCTCATGGTGGCGAACCTCCGCGAGACCACACGGGCCAACACCGAGCAGGACTGGCTGAAGACCAACCTGGCGCGGATCACCGGCCTCATGCAGGGCCACCGCGACCTCCTCCAGGTCGCCCAGCTCATCGTCAACGAGCTGACGCCGACCGTCGGCGCGCAGTACGGGGCGCTGTACCTCGCGGACGAGGCGGAGGTCGTCCTGACGGCCGGGTACGGCATCCCCGCCGACCGGCTGGGCCGGGCGCGGTTCTCGCTCGGCGAGGGCCTCGTCGGGCAGGTCGCGGCCGAGCGGCGGGCCATCATCGTGGCGAACGTGCCGCGCGGGTACCTGCGGATCGAGTCCGGTCTCGGCGAGGCGGACCCGGCGAGCGTCATCGTCATGCCGATCGTGTTCGAGGACGACCTGCTGGGCGCGATCGAGCTCGCGTCGTTCGGCGGGTTCACCCCGGTGCACCGCGACTTCCTCGACCAGTTCACCGAGACGATCGGCGTCACCATCAACGCGATCATCGCGACGACGAGGACGGCGGCGCTGCTCGAGGAGTCGCAGCGGCTCACGCGGGAGTTGCAGGAACGCTCCGATGAGCTGCAGCGGCAGCAGGCCGAGCTGCGCCGCTCCAACAGCGAACTGGAGGAGAAGGCGGCGCTGCTGGCCAAGCAGAACCGGGCGATCGAGATCCAGAACTTCCAGATCGAGCAGGCCCGCCGCACCCTGGAGGAGCGCGCGGAGCAGCTCGCCGTCTCCTCGCGGTACAAGTCGGAGTTCCTCGCGAACATGAGCCATGAGCTGCGCACGCCGCTCAACAGCCTCCTCGTGTTGGCCAAGCTGCTGTCTGAGAACGGCGAGGGCAACCTGACGGCCAAGCAGGTCGAGTTCGCCAAGACGATCTACGACTCGGGCACCGACCTGCTCCAGCTCATCAACGACATCCTCGACCTGGAGAAGGTCGAGGCGGGCAAGATGGATGTCCATCCGCAGCCGCTGGAGCTCGCGAAGCTCGTCGAGTACGTGGACGCGACGTTCCGGCCGCTGGCCGTCGACCAGGGGCTCGGGTTCGACGTCAGGATCGAGCCGGGCACGCCGCAGATGCTCATCGCCGACGAGCAGCGGCTCCAGCAGGTGCTGCGCAACCTCCTGTCGAACGCCGTGAAGTTCACCGAGGACGGCGAGGTGCGGCTTGTCATCGAGGCGGCCTCGACGTCGGAGGTGGCCTCTCCGGCGCTCCAGGGCGCGGACGGGCTCGTCGCCTTCCGCATCGCCGACACCGGCATCGGCATCAGCGAGGACAAGCTCCAGCTCATCTTCGAGGCGTTCCAGCAGGCCGATGGCACCACCTCGCGCCGCTACGGCGGGACGGGCCTGGGCCTGTCGATCAGCCGGAACATCGCGCGGCTGCTGAACGGTGAGATCCGGGTGGAGAGCAGGCCGGGCCAGGGGAGCACCTTCTCGCTCTATCTGCCCGTGGAGTTCGGCGGGCAGCTTCCGGACACGCTGCTTCCGCCGCTGCCGCCTGCGCCGCCCGCCTCCGAGCTGTCGCCTTACGCGAACCTGCTCGACGACGAGACCCCGTCGGACTACACCGACGTCGTGCTCACCGGGCGCAAGGTGCTCATCGTGGACGACGACGTACGCAACGTCTTCGCTCTCACCAGCGTCCTTGAGGGGTACGGGATGGACGTCCTGTACGCCGAGGACGGGCAGGCGGGCATCGACGTGCTCCAGCACAACCCGGATGTGTCACTTGTCCTGATGGATGTGATGATGCCGGGCCTGGATGGGTATGCCACCACAGCCGCCATCCGCGACATGCCCCAGTTCGCCGATTTGCCGATCATCATCATCACCGCCAAGGTGATGCAGGGAGACCGGGAGGACAGCCTGGCGTCCGGCGCGTCGGACTACGTGCCCAAGCCCGTCGACGTCGACCATCTGCTGAGCGTGATGCGCACCTGGCTGCAACGCACGGAGGCGAGTGAGTGAACGACCGCGTGAACGAGAAGGTCAAGATCCTCCTGGTGGACGACCGGGAGGAGAACCTCATCGCCCTGGAGGCGATCCTGTCGTCCCTGGACCAGGAACTCGTGCGCGCGCGGTCGGGCGAGGAGGCGCTGAAGGCGCTTCTGACCGACGAGTACGCGGTCATCCTCCTCGACGTCGTCATGCCGGGCATGGACGGCTTCGAGACCGCCCGCGACATCAAGCGGCGCAAGCGGACCCGCGACGTCCCCATCATCTTCTTGACCGCCGTGAACAGCGACCCGGACTACGCGTTCCGCGGCTACCAGGCGGGGGCCGTGGACTTCATCTCCAAGCCGTTCGACCCGTGGGTGCTGCGCGCGAAGGTGTCGGTCTTCGTGGAGCTGCACAACAAGAACCGGCAGCTGCGGAGGCAGGCCGCGCAGCTACGGGAGCAGGCGGCGCTGCTCCAGGGGCGGCTGGACGGTGACGCACGTCCCAGGACGGGCGAAAACCAGTAATTCGGTCTTGCTTGTATGGAAAAATCACTTTCGTGATCGCGCTACGTCAAATCAAGCTTGTCTTCGGCAGTGAGAGCCGGGCGGCCGAGACCCACACGAACCTGTCGGCCGTGCGCCGCGACGGCCGCTGCCTCTGGGTGGCGGGCGACGAGACGGCGACGATCGAGCGGCTGACCGAGGTACGCGGGCCTGACGGCGCCGTCACGGGGTACTCCTCGCAGGTCACCTACCGGCTCGCCGACTTCGTCGACCTGCCTGCGGGCGCCGACGAGGAGGCCGACCTCGAAGGGCTCGCCAGCGGGGACGGGTGGCTGTGGGCCGTCGGGTCGCACAGCCTGAAGCGCAAGCGGGTCAAGCAGGAGCACTCCGCAGGCAAGTCCCGGAAGCGGCTCGCGACCGTCGTGCGGGAGGAGAACCGGTACATCCTTGTGCGGCTCCCCCTGGAGCAGGGGCCTGACGGGCTGCCGGTGCCGGTGCGTGAGGCCGCGGACGGGCGTCGGGCGGAGGTGCTCGGCGGGCGGGGCGACTCCCTGGCGGAGCTGCTGGCCGACGATCCGCACCTGGGGCCGTTCTTCGCGATCCCGTCCAAGGACAACGGGGTGGACGTCGAGGGCGTCGCGCTGCACGGGGACCGGATCTACGTCGGCTTCCGCGGGCCCGTCCTGCGCGGTTGGGCCGCCCTCGTGGAGATCTGGCCCGAATCCGACCCGGCGGCCCCCGGACGGCTGCGGCTGCGCGCGCTGAACGGCGCCCGGTACCACACGCACTTCCTCGACCTGCGCGGCCTCGGCATCCGTGACCTGTGCCCCGACGGCGACGACCTCCTCGTCCTGGCGGGCCCCTCCATGTCGCTGAGCGGGCCGGTGCGCCTCTTCCGCTGGCCCGACGCCGTCAAGGCCGACGCCCCCGCCTTTGTGCCCGCCCTGGACCACCTGGGCGACCTCCCCCACGGCGACGGCGAGGACCACGCCGAAGGCATCGCCATCATCGACGACACCCTCCTCGTCGTCTACGACAGCCCTTCGGAATCCCGGCACACCGAAGGCGGCGGCATGCTCGCCGACCTTTTCCCCTTCCCCCTCCCTCCCTCCTGACCCCCACCCGGATTGCCGGGCGATCAGGTCGATGCGCTGTGTCTCCGCTGCGGCGGAGGCACAGCGGGGGCGAGTGGCGGGTTTGGGTTGGTTTGTTGGTGGTCGGGCTTTTCCTGGTTGCTCTGTGGTGATGGTTTCGTTACCGAGGGTTGAGGGTGGCGGTCGGGCGGGCAGGTAGGGCGAGTGAGTGCGGCGGTGCTGTTCGGTACCGGGGCGGGCATGGGAGTGCTCGCGGGGGCCACGACGTGCGGGGTGTTGCACACGGGGCTGCTGGCGGGGGTGGTGCGGGACGGGGAGGTCGGCAGGCATGTCGCGGGATTTCTGGGGGCGAAGGTGGTGGTGCACGTGATCTTGGGGGTGCTGCTCGGGCTGTTGGGGAGTCAGGTGAAACCGGGGGCTGAGGTGCGCGGGATGCTGTTGCTGGTGTCGGGGCTCGTGGTGGTCTACTTCGCGCTCGATCTGCTCGGGGTCGTGCGGCGGGAGCGGGCCTGCGCGAAGCCGTCGCGGCTGCGGAGCGGGTGGCTCGTGGGGGCGGCGACGGTTTTTGTACCGTGCGGGCTGACGGTGTCGGCGGAGCTGCTCGCCGTCGCGTCCGGCTCGCCGGTTCAGGGGGCCGCGGTGATGGGCGGGTTCGTGCTCGGGACGGCGCCGATGACCGGGGTCCTGGGCTTCGGGGCGGGGCTGTTGCGGGGGCGGCTCGCGCGAGTGCTGGGCGTGGTGCTGCTGGGCGTCGCGGCCTGGACCGTCGTCGGCGGCCTCCGGCTCACGGGCTGGGCCTCCGGAGCGCGCGCCCCGACCGCGATCGACGCCCGGTTCGTCGCCCTGGGCGCCACCGGCCAGACCATCACCGTGCACGCCCTCGACCGGGGCTACCGCCCGGCACTGCTGGCGGCCCGCGCGGGCGTGCCGACCACCCTGGTGCTGCGCACGGACGGAACCCAAGGCTGTACCCGGGCCTTCGAGATCCCGTCCCGCGACGTGACGCTCGCCCTGCCCGTCACCGGGGAACAGCGGCTGGATCTCGGTTCTCCCCCGCCCGGCCGCCTCCCCTTCACCTGCTCCGCCGGCCACTACCCCGGCTCCATCACCTTCCGCTTATCCCCGCCCGGCGTCGGCTAGGGGGTGGTCTCCGGAGTGGGAGTGGTCGCGGCTGACGTGGTGGGTTCGGGGGTGCCGGGTCCGGGGGTGGGGGTTGTGTTGGGGCTGGTGGTGAAGTGAAGGGACTGGTCGGCCAGGGTGGAGGCGAGGGTCGTGCAGGGGACGTCGCCGCTCTGGGCCAGGCAGGGGAAGGGCCAGGTGGGGGTGCCGGTCTTGGGGTTGTGGAGGTGGTGACCGGGTTCGGGGGTGAAGGTGACCGGGAGGGTGGTGGAGGTGGCCACGTACTCACAGGTGCCCGAGCAGAGGGAGGGCTCCGAGGCGGCCGCGCCGCTCTCGACGTAGACGCCGCCCGGACCCGAGACGGTGACGGTGAAGGCGGGCTGTCCGTCGCCCCATTCCGGGCGGACGGGTCCGTTGCAGAGGGTGGGGACGTCCTTGGAGCACGGCGCCTCGGACGTGGTGCGCACACCGGTCGGCACCGGGTCCGACGAGACGCAGACCGGAGGCACGTCGTCGCCTCCGATGTCCGCGCCGCACGGGTCGGACACGCTCGGGCCCGGCGTCGGATCGGCGCCGTCCCCGGCCGAGGCGCTGTCCCTGGTCGGCGTGCCGCAGGCGGCCAGAAAGAGCACGGCGAGGGCGGCGGCGAGGACACGCACCAGAAATTCCGACATTCACCACCTCCGACCATGAGCCACTCCCTAATGTACCGAAATGACACACCATCGCCATCGCTCCCAGGAGAAAGCGCCATGGCTGCGGAACGCACTTTCAACGCGGAACGGCTGGCCGGAATCCTCACCGCGCATATCTCGCTCGCCGTCGCCGTGCTCTTCTACATGGGCTGGGCTTATACGAACGCCGTCCACCGGTACTTCCAGCTCAACCCGCTCGATCTCGAAATAGGCGTGACCGAATATGTGCTGCGCAGTAGCGCGACGGTCTTCTCCTCGCTGCTGATAGCCCTGGCGGCCGGGTGGCTCGTCGTCACCGGCGCGCTCCGGCTCAGGCCGTCCCCGCCCGTGTGGGCGCGGCGGCTCGTCCCGGAGCGGGTGGCACGGCTCTTGCGCCGGGTCGTGGACCTGGCGCGCAGCGAGACGGCGCTCGGCAGGCTGGGGCTGGTCCTGCTGGTCGGCGCCGCCGGGCTCGTCGCCCTGGCCCGTGCGGGCGTGGCCGACCCGCTCTACCTCGCGCTCGCGCTGACGGCCGCGGGGGCCGTCCTCGTCACCCGTGCCGCCGACGCGTTCCACCGTGCGCTCGGCCTCGCCGTCGCGGCGGCCTGCGCGCTGTGGGCGGCGGGGGCCTACGCGTCACAGCAGGGCGCCGCGGAGGCCGAGAACATCGCCGCGCACCTGTCCGAGCGCACCGCCGTCGTCGTCTATTCGGCCAAGCCTCTCGGCCTCTCGGGCCCCGGCGTCAAGGACACGCCGCTGCCACGAGGGCACGCCTACAGCGTTCGCTATACGGGGCTGCGGCTGCTGTTCTCCCGCGCGGGTCGCTATTACCTGCTGCCCGAGGGATGGCGGCCGGGCGTGAACGCCACGTTCCTCATCCGGGAATCCGACGGTGTGCGACTGGAATTCCTTCCTGGGGGACGGAGCGGCTGACGGGTGGGGCCGGTCAGGGCTGAGGGAGGGCGCTACGGAGGAGGGCGGCGGCCTGTTCTGGGCGGACGTCGTTGACGAAGGCGCCCATGGCGGATTCGGAGCCGGCGAGGTACTTGAGTTTGGTCGCGGCGCGGCGGATGGTGAAGAGCTGGAGGTGGAGGTGGTAGGTGTCGCGGGCCAGGCGGACGGGGGCCTGGTTCCAGCCGGCGATGTAGGGCATCTCCGGGACGTCGAAGAGGCAGTTCAGGGCCTTGAGGACGGGGAGGTAGACGGGGGCGAAGGCGTCGCGTTCGGCGGGCGTGAGGGCGGTGAGGTCGGGGACGCGCCGGTGCGGGTAGACGTGGACCTCGAACGGCCAGCGGGACGCGTAGGGCACGAACGCCGTCCAGTGGTCATTGGAGACCAGGACGCGGCCGCCCGCGCGTTCCCGGTCGAGGAGCCTGGTGAAGACGTCGGCGTCGCGCTCAAGGGCCGCCAGGTGCTGTGCCGTGTGGGGCGTGACGTACGGGTAGCCGTAGATCTGGCCGTGCGGGTGGGCGAGGGTGACGCCGATCTCCTCGCCCCGGTTCTCGAACGGGAAGACCTGCTCGACACCGGGCGTCGCCGAGAGGGCCTCGGTCCGGTCCGCCCACGCGTCCATGACGAGCCGGACGTCCTCATGCGGCAGGTCGGCGAAGGAGCCGTCGTGGCGGGGTGTGAAGCAGACGACCTCGCAGCGCCCCTGGCCGGGACGTAGGCCGGGCCCGGTGGGCGACCCCTCGATCCGCTGCGAGAAGGACGGGAACCGGTTCTCGAAGGTGACGACCCGGTACGGCCCGGGGATCTCGGTCGCGAACCCCGGCCGTGACGGGTCGAGCGGGCACTCGGAGGCGGGCGGCTGGAAGGTCCGGGCCTGGCGGTGCGCGGCGATCGCCACCCACTCGCCGCGCGGCTCGTCGTACCGCAGTTCGGACGCCTGGGGCGGTTCCGGCAGGTCCCGGACGTCCCGGGTCTCCCGCGGCGGATCGGACGGCAGGTCGAAGTAGATGAGTTCCCTGCCGTCCGACAGCGTGATCGGAGTACGCCTCATACCGGAAGATCTCTCCCTGACGCCGTCAACCCACCCTCAACCGGGGCCGATCAGGACGCCAAACGCGCCCGTGCGGCGGCGATCCTGGCGAGGGTACGGTCGCGGCCGAGCACCTCGAGGGACTCGAACAGGGGCAGCCCGACCGTCCGGCCGGTGACGGCGACGCGGACGGGCGCCTGCGCCTTGCCGAGCTTCAGCCCGAACGTCGTACCGACCGCCTCAAGGCGGGTCTTCAGCTCTTCGGCGTTCCAGGGCGCGTCGCGGTAGGCGTCCTCGGTGGCGGCGAGCAGTTCGGCGGCGGGCTCCTTCATCGCCTTGTTCCAGGACTGCTCGTCGAAGACCGGTTCGTCCAGGAACGCGAAGTCCGCCAGGTTGTGCACCTCGGACAGGACGGCGACGCGCGTCTGCGCCAGCTCGGCGAGCCGCTTCCACACCTCGCGGTCCCACGACGGGTCGAGGAACGGTTCGGCGGCCTCGGTGAACGCCTCCAGGGACAGCGCCCTGATGTACTCGCCGTTGATCGCGCGCAGCTTCTTGACGTCGAAGAACGCGGGCGAGCTGTTGATGTCGGAGACGGCGAACTCGCCCACCATCTCCGCCCACGGGACGATCTCGCGGTCGCCGGACGGCGCCCAGCCGAGCAGCATCAGGTAGTTCACCATCGCGTCGGCAAGGTAGCCCTCGGCCTTGTAGTCCTCCAGGGCGACCTTGTCGCGGCGCTTGGAGAGCTTCTGCCGCTTCTCGTTGACGATGACCGGCACATGCGCCCAGACCGGCGGGAAGTGGCCCAGGGCCTCCCAGAGCAGCTGCTGCTTGGGCGTGTTGGACAGGTGCTCGTCGCCGCGCAGCACCTCGGTGATGCCCATCTCGATGTCGTCGACGACGTTGGCGAGGATGAACAGCGGGGAGCCGTCGCTGCGGGCGATGGCGAAGTCCTCCATCGCGGCGTTGGGGAACTCGACGGTGCCGCGCACCCTGTCGTCGACGGTCGTGGCGCCCTCGTCGGGGGTGCGGAAGCGGACGAGGCCCTCGGTGAGGCCGCGGTCGCGGCAGAAGCCGTCATAGCCGCGGTTGGGGTCGCCGGTGCGGGCGATGACCTCTTCGCGGGTGCAGGCGCAGTGGTAGGCGCGGCCGCGCTCCAGCAGCCCGGCGACGGCGGCGCGGTGCTGCGGCTCCTGCGCGGACTGCATGAGGGGGCCTTCGAAGTGCGGGCTGTCGGCGTTGATGCCGATCCACGCCAGCGCGCTGATGATGCCCTCGGTCCACTCGGGGCGGTTGCGGTTGGCGTCGGTGTCCTCGATCCGCAGCACGAAGGTGCCGCCGGTCTGCTCGGCGATCGCCCAGTTGAACAGGGCGGAGCGGGCGCCGCCGACGTGGAACATGCCGGTGGGCGAGGGCGCGAAGCGCACCCGGACCTTCGAGGAGACGGAAGAAGACATGGGGAAAGCCTAGCGCTGGTCCAGGCTGACAGAAGATTTTCCTTTCTAGTACGGTATAGCCCGTAAGATCTATTGTAGGCAGTGGCTTGATCGGGAGGTTCGCCATGGGTGGACGAGGCTTCGCACGTGTGCTGTTCGACGAGGCGCACCGGGAGGCGTGGAGCATCAGGCCGGACGCCGTCCGCGCCATGAATCCCGGGCACCCCGCCGACGCGGGCTACACGCGCGCGGCGGAGCTGCTCAGGGCGGCGGGCCACGGGATCGAGCCGCACACCGAAGGGCCGCTCACCCAAGCCGCACTGGAGGGCAACGACGTCCTGGTGATCGCCCACCCCGCCGAGGACAGGTGGGAGCGCACGACCGGCCTGGGCTCCCCCGTCTTCACCGCCGGGGAACTCGACGCGATCGAGGCGTTCGTCAGGGCGGGCGGCGGCCTCGTCGTCCTCGCCGAGTGCGAGCAGGACAAGTACGGGACGAACCTCGACGAGCTCCTCGCCCGGTTCGAGGTCGGCGTCGTCTCCACGACGGTCCAGGACCCGCGCCGCCGCCACCGCGACTCCGCGCACTGGGTGCTCGCCGAGCGCGCCGCGCCGTCCGAGGGTGACGACGTGCTCGCGGGCGTCGGCTCCGTCTGCTTCTACCGGGCGGGCGCGCTGACGGCACCGGTAGGCGGCGAGGTGCTCTTGCGGACGTCGCCCAGCGCCGACCCGGCCGGTGCGCCCTTGGCCGTCGCGCTACGCGCCGGTGCGGGGCGCGTAGCGGTGTTCGCTGATTCGGACCTGTTCGGCGACGACTCCATCGACGAGCTCGACCACGCCGCCCTGTGGAAGGGCATCGTCACGTGGGCGGCCGGGGAGCCTACGACGTCCTCGGGTGCCATCGCCTCCGAGGCGGTAAGGCATCCCGCGTGGACGGACCTCAAGGAGGCCGTCGAGGAGCTGCGTCCGTTGCAGTTGAAGGACGGGTCGGTGCCTGCGGCGTCCGTCCCCGAGGCGCGCAAGGCGGTCGAGCGGATCGTCGGTGCCGTCCAGGCGCTCGCGCCGCTGTTCCCGCACGACGCCGCCTACCTGGACGCCTGCGTGGCCGACCTGCGCCGCTGGGACGCCGACGGCCTGGGCGTCCCGGACTTCCTCGACTCCCTGCTGGCGTTCCAGCCGCAGGAGCGCCGCGAGGACGGCCTGGAGCACCTCGTGGTCTTCCCGATGTACACGCAGAACGGCAACCCCGACCGGAACGTCGAGGCGGTCCTGCTGCGCGTCGTCTGGCCGGACTGGCTGGCCGAGCTGGAACGCGCCAGGTACGACAACCCGATGTTCGTGCCGGTCGCCTTCACGGACTTCACCGCCGGTTATGACACGAACTCGGCTGTGCTGTTCCCGGAGACGGTCGCCGTCCGGGAGACGCCCGCGCGGTTCACGTGGGGCGGCATCTTCTGCGACCGGGAGGCGGCCCGCTTCCGTCGCGTCGCTCTCGCCGCCGCTGACACGCTCCGCCTACCGCTCCCGCCTGACGCGGCCCGCCTGTTGGCGTCGCAGGAGCTCGCCCAGGACACGTTCGTCCTGTGGGACCTCATCCACGACCGCACGCACAGCCACGGCGACCTCCCCTTCGACCCGTTCATGATCAAGCAGCGGATGCCGTACTGGATGTACGCCCTGGAGGAGCTGCGCTGCGACCTGAACACGTTCCGGGAGGCCACCCGCCTCGACGTCCCGCACGCCCCGCTCGTGCGGTACGCGATACTGTTCGACAGGCTGTTCCGCTTCCCGATCACCGGGGCGCGGGTGCGCAACTACGACGGCCTCGGCGGCCAGCTGCTGTTCGCCTACCTGCACAAGCACGGCGTGCTGCACTGGACCGACAACCGGCTTACGCTCGACTGGGAGCGGCTGCCCGCGACCGTCACCGCGCTGTGCGAGGAGGTCGAGGAGCTGTACCGGGACGGCATCGACAGGCCGAAGCTCGCCCACTGGCTCGCCGCCCACGACCTCGTCGCGCGCTACGTAGAACCGCACCCGGGCTCCACGTGGGCGCGGGGCGCGGACGCGCTGCCGCTCGCCGAGCCGCCCAGGGCGTGGGTGGACGCGGTGCTGCCCGACGAGTTCCCGCTCAGCATGTTCTACGAGGCCCTGGCCAAGCGCCTGGGCGACGTCATCGACTCCACGAAGGGGATCCGGGCCGCATGAGCACCCTGCACGATCCGTCTACGCGCGGCTTCGCGAGCGACAACTACTCGGGCATCCACCCCGAGGTGCTCGACGCGATAGCCGAGGCCAACGGAGGCCACCAGGGCGCCTACGGGGGCGACGACTACACGGCCCGCCTCCAGGACGTCGTCCGCGAGCACTTCGGGGCGCGCGCCGAGGCGTTCCCGGTGTTCAACGGGACGGGCGCGAACGTCGTCGCGCTGTCGGCCGCGACAAGCCGCTGGTCGGCGGTGGTGTGCGCGGAGACGGCCCACGTCAACGTGGACGAGGGCGGCGCGCCGGAGAAGGTCTCGGGGATCAAGCTGTGGACCGTGCCGACACCCGACGGCAAGCTCACGCCCGCGCTGGTGGACCGGCAGGCGTGGGGCTGGGGCGACGAGCACAGGGCGCAGCCGCACGCCGTCTCGATCAGCCAGACGACGGAGTTGGGCACCTGCTACACGCCCGAGGAGATCGCCGAGTTGGCTGTGCACGCGCACGAGCGCGGCATGCTGCTGCACGTCGACGGCGCGCGGATCGCCAACGCGGCGGCCACGCTCGACCTGCCGCTGCGCTCGTTCACGACGGACGCCGGGGTGGACCTCGTGTCGCTGGGCGGTACGAAGAACGGGGCGATGCTGGGCGAAGCGGTCGTCGTGCTCAATCCGGAGCTGACCGGGCCGATCAAGTACCTGCGGAAGTCGGCGATGCAGCTGGCGTCCAAGATGCGGTTCGTCTCCGCGCAGCTCATCGCGCTCTACGAGGGCGATCTGTGGCTGCGGAACGCCCGGCACGCCAACGCGATGGCGCGGCGCCTTGAGGAGGCCGTCAGGGGCCTGCCGGGGCTGACCGTGCTGCGGCCCGTCCAGTCGAACGCGGTGTTCGCGGTGCTGCCGCGCGAGGCGACCGAGCGGCTGCAGAAGCGGTTCCGGTTCTACACCTGGGACGAGCGGACGGGCGAGGTCCGGTGGATGGCCTCGTTCGACACGACAGAGGCAGACATCGACGCGTTCGCGGCGGCCGTCGCCGCGGAGCTGCGCGGCTGACGGTGCTGTCCGACGTCCCGCCAACGCCGCTCGTGGAGGTCTTCGACGCGCGGCTCGGCGGGGTCAGGCTGCTGCTGAAACGGGACGATCTGATCGATCCGGAGATTCCCGGGAACAAGTGGCGGAAGCTGCGGTACAACCTCGCGGAGGCGGCCGCGCTCGGGCACGACACCCTGCTGACGTTCGGCGGCGCCTACTCCAACCACATCCGCGCGACGGCGGCGGCCGGGGCGCGGTTCGGGTTCCGGACGATCGGCGTCATCCGTGGCGAGGAGCACGTTCCGCTCAATCCGGTGCTGGCGTTCGCGGCGGCGCGCGGGATGGAGCTGCGGTACGTCTCGCGGACGGCCTATCGGGACAAACCGGTGCCTCCCGGGCGGTTCTATGTGTTGCCGGAAGGCGGCTCGAACGGGCTCGCGGTGCGGGGATGCGCGGAGCTCGCCGCCGAGATCACCGTCCCGTACGACGTGCTGTGCTGCCCCGTCGGAACGGGCGGGACGCTCGCGGGGCTGGCGCTCGGCCTGCGTCCCGGCGCCCGCGCGCTCGGCTTCGCGGTGCTGAAGGGCGGCGGGTTCCTCGCCGACGAGGTCCGCCGCCTCCAGGACGAGTACGGGCGCGCCTGCGCGGCCTGGTCCCTGCGGACCGACTTCCACCACGGCGGCTACGCGCGCACGACCCCTGAACTGGACGCCTTCGTCACCGACTTCGCCGCCCGCCACGGGGTCGCCCTGGATCCGATCTACACCGGCAAGATGCTTTACGGCGTGTACGCGATGGCCGCCTCCGGCGAGTTGCCTACCGGCACGACGGTCGTCGCCGTCATCACCGGCTGAGACGGGGCCTTCCAGGGGCCACCGTCCCCTTCCGTCGGTCCCGGCGTCCCGTCAGGGGGCGCGTAGGAGGTCGAGGAGCCCCGCGTCGCCGTCCTTCTCCCTGCCCTCTCTGAGGGCGCGTTCCATCAGGGCCAGGTAGGGGGCGACGAGCTCCGGCGAGACCCGCCGCTCGGCGGCGGTGCGCAGCAGGGTGGCGGCGCCCGCCACCTGCATGCGCAGACCGGAGTCGGTGTCCGGTTCGGGCGCGCCCGCCGCCAGTCGGGCGGCGGTCTCGTGGACGGAACCGGCCATCGCCGTCAGGAAGCCGGCGAGCAGGTCGGCGAAGGCGGGCAGGTCGAGGCCCTCGTCGCGGACCAGGGCGAACGCGTGGGTCGTGCCGCCGAACATGCCGTACATGGCGCTCAGGAGGGCGACGTCGAGCAGCGCCGCGCGGCCGGGCGCCGCGCCGGTGTAGTGCGGCTCGGCCGGGACCGCCAGCGTGTCCCGGTGCGCGGCGAACACGTCGTCGTCGCCGCTGTAGAGGACGAAGGCGCCGCTTCCGGGCACGCCGATCATCGGCGGGACCGCCATGACGCCGCCGCTGAGGAACCGGGCGCCGCGCCCGTGCGCCCACGCGGCCCGTCCCCTGGCGTCCTCGGGCGTGCCGGTGGTGAGGTCGACGAGGGCGCGTCCGGTGAGGTCGGCGCCGTCGAGCGCCGTCCCGACCGAGGCGTCGTCCCACAGGACGGTCACGACGAGGTCGGCGGCCGCGACGGCGGCCGCGGCGGTCCGCGCGACGTCGGCGCCCGCCGCGGCGAGGTCACGGGTGCGCTCGGCCGTGCGGTTCCAGACGGTGAGGGGATGGCCGGCGGCCAGCCAGGCCCGCCCGAACGCGGTGCCCATCGCCCCGGTTCCGAGCAGGCTCACCCTGGCTGCCGGTGTGTCGTGCGGTGTCGTCGGGTGCGCGAAGATCGTCATGCCCTCACCCTCGTGCGGCCCGTACCCGGTCACAAGTACGCACTTCAAGGTGGGTGGTTACCTTGGGGAAAGCGACAAGCTCAGGAGGCACCCGTTGCGCACGACAGGCCGACCCGCCGCCCACCACTGCGGGACCGCCGCAGCTCTCGACGTCATCGCGGGCCGCTGGAAGGTCGCCATCCTCTGGGAGCTCGACAACGGAGTCCGCCGCTTCGGCGCCCTCCGCCGGGCCCTGGACGGCGTCACCGAGAAGGTGCTCGCCGCCCAGCTCCGCGAACTCGAGGCCGACGGCATCGTGCGCCGTGAAGTCCACCCCGAGACCCCGCCGCGCGTCGAGTACTCCCTCACCCCCGTCGGGCAGGCCCTCAACAAGGCGCTGGACCCCCTGGGCGCCTGGGCCGACGACCACCTCCGACCGGCCTCGTAGCCGCCGGGTAGGGACGGCCCGGGGTTGGTTCAGGTGGCGAGGCGGATGGGGGACATGAAGGCGTTGCGGGCGCTGGCGGTGGCGAGCGGGGCTGGGGGCGGGGCAGGGGTCAGGGTGGGGGCGGGGAGGTCGAGGGCGGTGGACAGGAGTGCGGCTTCGGCCTCCAGGGCGGGGAGCAGGGTCGGTGGAGTGTCGGGGAAGAGGGCGTGGCGGAGGGTGAGGGATTCGGGGGTGGCGTCGAAGTCCCAGACTCCGGCGACGACGCCGTCGTGGAGGATGACGGAGGTGCCGTTGCCGGACTTGTCGTAGACGTGGGGATGGGTGTCGGGGGTGGTGAGGCGGGGGGCGCGGTTGGGCAGGGCGTAGCCCATCATCAGGGCGTCCCAGTACGGCAGGAGGCGGACGCCGGTGGGCGGGGCGGCGTCGCGCAGGTCGGGGAGGTCGGCGGTGAGGACGAGGGCGGGCGCGCCCGCCACGCTGACCTCCGTGGTGTCGAGTTCGGCGAGGGCGGCCTTGGTGTCGCGGACCGTCCAGCCCGCCCACCACCTGAGGTCGGCGACGGTGGCGGGGCCGAACCCGTGCAGGTAGCGGCGGGCCAGCTCGACCCGCGCCTCCTCCGGCTCCGCCCTGGTCGGCGGCGTGCCCGTCCAGGACTCCCAGGCGGTGTAGGCGTAGGCGTCGCTGCGCCAGCCGCCGCGCACCTCGGCGCGGACCAGGCGGCACTCCCTGCCCATGAGCGCGATGACGTACTGGAAGTCCTTGACGACGTCGCCCAGGGCGGCCCGGATCTCGGCGCCGGTGGCCGACGGCACGGAGGCGAGGTGCGCGAGGACGCGCGCGGAGAGCGCCTCGTACTCGTCCTCGGTGATGCCGATCTGCTTGAGCAGGCGGGCCCGCGCGCGTGGCCCTCCCGCGTGTGTGGCGGCGAGCACGACGGGCAGGTCGGCGGCGCCGACCGCGAAGTTCATCTCGTGCATGGCGCGGACCCGCACGAGGCTGCGCTCGGTGTACAGCGCGCGATCCAGATCGGCCAGCCGGAACCCCTCGACGCGCGCGGCGAACGTCAGGTAGCACGTGGGCGCCGAACCGAACGCGCCGACGACGACCCGCGCCGCGTCCTCGACCGAGGCCAGCCGCTGCCCCGCCAGCCCCTGCCGCCGCGCCACAAGGCCGCGTGCCTGCGCGTACGTGAACTCTTCCACGCCCGCCAGGCTAACGACCCCCACCGACATTCTCCGGCCCTGCCCGAACGGACCTAACCGGCGAACCACACCAAAGCGCCGTTCGGCTAGGTGACGGTACCCCTCCACTCAGGTAAGGCTTGCCTTTCTTTACCGAAAGCATGGTGTCGGAGACGCGCCGCTTGGGCATCCTTGGATCAGCGGAAAGACTCCCACCGGTTCCCAGACCAGCGGATGACGGTCCTCCGGGGCCAGGGTGAGGGACGGTGTGGACACGGCCGGGTCACTCAGTGCAGCCCCCTGGTGCTGAGCGGCCCGGCCTCCTTACGTCTCGACACGTCTCGACGTCTCGGCTCAGCCCGTCTCGTCTCAGCCCGTCTCGTCTCAGCCCGTCTCGGCCACGGGGCGCGGCGTGCGCAGGCGGCTCAGCGGGATGACGAGCGGGGTGCCCGAGGACGGGTCGCTGATGATCTGCGCCTCGAGGCCGAACACGTCGCGGACAAGATCGGCGGTGAGCACCTCGGCCGGCTCGCCCTGCGCGGCCAGGGCGCCGTCACGCATCGCGACGAGGTGGTGGGCGTAGCGGGCGGCGAGGTTCAGGTCGTGCAGCACCATGACGACGGTGTGACCGTCGTCGTTGAGCTCGCGGACGAGGTCGAGCACGTCGATCTGGTGCGCCAGGTCGAGGAACGTGGTGGGTTCGTCGAGCAGCAGCAGGTCGGTGCCCTGGGCGAGGACCATCGCGATCCAGGCGCGCTGCCGCTGGCCGCCCGACAACTCGTCCACCTGGCGTTCGCGTAGGTCGAGCAGTTCGGTGCGGGCGAGGGCGGCGGTGACGGCGTCCTCGTCGGCCTGCGACCACGGCCGGTACCAGCTCTGGTGCGGATGCCTGCCGCGCGCGGCGAGTTCGGCGACGGTGAGGCCGCCGGGCGCGATGGGCGACTGCGGCAGCACGCCGATGGTGCGGGCGACGTCGCGGGTGGGCAGCCTCTCGATGAGCTCGCCGTCGAGGATGACGCTTCCGGCGCGCGGCTTCAGCAGCCTGCCCAGCGCGCGCAGGGTGGTGGACTTGCCGCAGCCGTTGGGACCGATGACGGCGGTGACCTTGCCGTCGGGGATCTCCAGGTCGAGCCCGTCCACGACGATCCGGCCGTCGTACGCGAGGCGCAGCCCTTCGGCGCGCAGCCGTGTCGTCGTCTTGGTCATCGGCGTACCTTCCGCGTCCCGTCGGCCGCCCGGGACGAGCGGATGTCACTTAGGCAAGCCTTGCCTCAGCCACGAGCATAGCGAGGAGGTAAGACCTTCGGCGAGGCGGGAGACGTGATGACTCAGCGTCCGCAGGCATGCTAACTTAGGTTAGCCTCACCTAAGTCCTCGGAGACCCCCATGACGCTTCAGCCACTGCTGTCCCTTCTGGGGACACTCGCCGCGTCCGGCGACCTGCCCGGCACGGCGCCCGGCCTTCGCGAGACCGGAGGCACCACCGTCACCCAACTCGCCACCACCCACCGCGACACCCTCGACGCGATGGTGACCCGGCACTCAGCGCGCTGGAACGCCCCCCGCCACGTCGGCGCGACACTGTGGTGGAAGGGCTATGCGTACTGGACGACCGTACCGATCGCGCTCTCCTGGTCGCTCACCGGGATGTTTCCGGCGTTCACCCCCGACACGCTCCGCGTGCGCGACCTCGGCGAGGAAGAACCGCACATGCGTATCGGAACGGCCTCCGACGTCGGTACCACGACGGACTTGGCGGGGCTCCTCTCCACCCTGCACGGGCCGCTCATAGACGCGCTCGCGGAGGTGGCCCGTGCGGGCCGCCGAAACCTGTGGGGTTCGGTGGCCGAATCCCTCACCCGGCCCGTCACCGCCTACGCGCACCTGCTACCGCCCGCCGACCCCGCCGAGCTCTTGGCACTCGCCGGACGGCCCGTCCGCGACCTCATGGAACTCGACCCGCCACGGCGCAGAACCTGCTGTCTGTGGGTCACCCTGCCGGAGACGGAGGCGTGCGGAACGTGCTGTCTCACATCCCGTCCGGCGCGGTCGGCGCGGGCCGCCGGGGCGCTCGACGGAGCCGCCGCCTGACCCGTTGTCGGAAATCTCTCCCGACACATCCGAAACCCCCTGCCAGAGGGGCATTTCAGGGCTTATCGTCAAGGGATACCCAAGCCCCGTTAGAGGAGTGCCATGCTGGTGGTGTTCTTGGTCGTCGCGTGCCTGGCGGTCGCCGGTGCCGAGCTCTACCTGGCCTTCGGCCGGACCAGACGCGAGACGGCCGAACGCACCGCCCAGCGGGAGTCGACCGAGCGCGCCTCCGAACGGCTGCGCGAGGCCCTCGAGGCGCTCGACACGCTCCGCGCGGACCTCGCCGGGCGCCCGGACGCCGCCGACCTCGCCCGGCTCACCAAGCGCACCACGGAGCTCGCCCAGACCCAGGAGGACCTCGTCTCGGCCCTGCGCCGCTACGACGAGCTCGCCGGGTACATGACGAGGGTCGAGGAGCAGACCAGCCGCCTGGAGACGTCCGTCGCCGAGGTCCGCCGAGGGCAGGGCGCGAAGATCGACGCGGCCCTGGCCCACCACGAGGCGACCCTCACCGAGCTGCGCGCCGAGGCACAGGCCGCGCTCGCCGAGGCCCGCCGCGTCGCCGCCGACCAGAACGCGCTCGCCGACACCGTCACCGCCGAGCACGCCCGCCAGGGCGCCGCCCTGGAGACCGCCCTCGACGACGCCCGCCGCGCCACCGACCAGCGCGTCGGCGAACTCGCCGAGACCATCCGCATCGCCACCCTCCGCCTCAACGGCCTGACCGACGCGCTCCGCGCCACCGACGCCCGCCTGGAAACCCTCACCGAAGACACCCGCGCCACCACCGCCCACGTCGAAACCCTCGCCGAGACCGTGCAAGCGGCCGACGCGCGGGTGGACGGGCTCGCGGAAGACGCGCGCGCGGCTGCCGTGCACGTCGAGACCCTCGCCGAGACGGTGCAGGCGGCGGACGCGCGAGTGGACGACCTTGCGGGGGTTGTGCGGGGGGCTGAGGAGACGGTCGGGGAGTTGGCTCGGGTGGTGCGGGAGGACGGGGAGCGGCTGGCGGAGGCCGTCGCGCGG
Source organism: Actinocorallia sp. API 0066 (assembly GCF_020991275.1). Classification (GTDB taxonomy): domain Bacteria; phylum Actinomycetota; class Actinomycetes; order Streptosporangiales; family Streptosporangiaceae; genus Actinocorallia. Next base: position 27,783 of record NZ_JAJLQY010000013.1, read on the forward strand.
GCTCGGCAGGCCGACGAGGCGGCGGAGGCGCGGATCGAGGAGCTGGCGGCCGGGCCACGGAACGACACGGCGGTGCGGGAGCTGGCCGCCGAGCTGGCGGAGCTGCGGGCCGCGAGCGACGAGCACACGGTGCGGCTCGCGGACGCGCTGTCGGAGCTGCGGCTGACGCGCGCCGAGCAGGCCGAGCGGCTGGACGAGGCGGTGGCCGACCTGCGTGAGCGGGTCGCGAGGCCGGAACGCCTCCCCGAGCTGCCCCGCCGCCTGGAGGAGCTGGACGACCCGGCCGCCCTGGAGGTGATCCGCACGGAGCTCGTCGCCCTGCGCGGAAGGACCGACCTCGCCCTGGACCGGCTCGACGAGCTGGACGCCGAACGCGACAGGGACCTGGAGCGCTACCGCGACCTCGCCCAGGCGCTGGACGCCGTCGAGGACCACATCGCGGGCCAGCGCGCGGCGGGCGACCAGGAGCCGACGACGGTCAGGGGCGGCCTCGTGGGGGCGCGCCCGCTCTCGCACGAGCTGCTGTCGAAGTCCTACGAGAACCTGGTGGACGCCGTCGACCTGCGGGTCCGGATGCAGGTCCCGGCGGGCGAGTCGCCCTGGCGCACCCAGTACTACCTCGCGGGCAAGAACCCGGCGCGGCTGCGGCGCGACTTCGTGGCGCTGCTCGACGGCCTGCGCGGCACCGCCGCCGACCCGCGCCGCGACGCCCTGCACGCGCTCGCCGTCGAGCTCCAGGCCGCCGGTGACGCGTTCGCGCAGATCGGCCCGTTCATCCTGGTCCACGTGCAGGGCGCGCTGCTGTGCGGGGTGCTGACCGTCGCGGAGTCCCGGCGCTTCGACATGGACAGGTTCCTCGGCGACCCGGCGGCCGCCGCGAGCGGCCTGCGCCTCCTGCCCGAGCAGCGGTTCCGCGACCTGAGCAGCTGGCCCCAGACGGCCTGAGCCGGGGTCGGTTCCGGCCGGGCGGCGCGCCGCGTGCGGGTTCTCGGCGGGCCCGCCCGGGTCGCCCCAGGAGGCGCTCAGCGCCGCCCAGCGGCGCCGGGAAGTGCCCGGCGCAACTCGGAGCGCCTGAGGGTGTGCGCGGGGCCCTGCGGCGAACTGGGGGCGTTCCGGCTGGTCAGGCGCCGCGCTGGCGGAGCGCGGCGAGCGCGCGGTCGGCGTGCACGTTCATGCGCAGCTCGCTCTTCACGACCTCGAGCACGGTCCGGTCGGTGTCGATGACGAACGTGATCCGCTTGGTCGGCGCGAGCGCGATGTTGCGGGCGACGCCGAACAACCGGCGGACCTCGCCGTCCGGGTCGGCGAGCAGCGGGTAGCCCAGGTCGTACTTGCCGCTGAACTCCGCCTGCCGCTCGACGCTGTCGCCGCTGATGCCGACGGGGCTCGCGCCGAGCGCCTTGAACTCGCCGACGATGTCGCGGAAGTGGCACGCCTCCGCCGTGCAGCCCGGCGTGAAGGCCGCCGGGTAGAAGAACAGGACCACAGGCCCGTCGGCGAGCAGTCCGCCCAGCGTGCGCGGGGTCCCCGTCTCATCCGGCGCCGTAAAATCCGGCACCACTTCACCGATCTTCATCCCGTCACGCTAGCGCGCCCCGTCCGCGCCGACCAGACCGGCCCGGTCTTCCGGGCGGTCAGGCAAGGGCGGTGAGGTTGGCGACCTGGTCGGGGGTCAGGGTGACCGAGACGGACGCCATGTTCTCCTCCAGGTGGGTGGTGGAGGACGTGCCGGGGATCGGCAGGATGACCGGGGAGCGCGCCAGGAGCCACGCCAGGGAGATCTGGGCGGGGGTGGCGCCGGTGGACTCCGCGACGGTCAGCAGCGGGCTGTCCGGGCCCGCCAGCTCGCCCGCGGCGATCGGGTACCACGGGATGAAGCCGATGCCCTGGGCCTCGCAGTACTCCAGTACGTCAGCCGAGCCTCTGTCTGTGAGGTTGTAGCGGTTCTGCACGGTCGCGATGTCGGCGGTGCGGCGCGCCTCGACGACCTGCTCGACCGTCACCTCGGACAGGCCGATAGCGCCGATCTTGCCCTCGACCACCATGTCGCGCAGCACCCCGACCTGGTCGGCCACGGGGAACCTGGGGTCGATCCGGTGGAGCTGGAACAGCTCGATCCGCTCCAGGCCGAGCCTGCGGAGGCTCAGTTCGACCTGCTGGCGTAGGTAGTTCGGGTCGCCCAGGACGTGCCACTCCCCCGGGCCCGTCCGGACGAATCCGGCCTTCGTCGCGATGAGGATGTTGTCCATGTACGGGTGCAGGGCCTCGCGGATGATCTCCTCGCTGACGTACGGCCCGTAGGAGTCGGCCGTGTCTATGAGGTCGACGCCCAACTCGACGGCGAGGCGGACGACCCGGACGGCCTCCGCGCGGTCCTGCGGCTCGCCCCAGACGCCGGGCCCGGTGATCCGCATCGCCCCGAATCCGAGGCGGCGCACCTCCTTGCCCGCGATCCTGAACGTGCCTGACGGGTTCAACAGCGACGTCACGGCGGCACCCCCTCGTCGTTACCCTTGATCGATTACATCAGGCGTACCCCGTCGCCCACCACGCCGGGTCCCAGGGGTGACCGGTCCGGCGCCGGGCGTAGGGGAATCGCCGCTCTAGGGGCGACGTTATGCGCGGTATGGACGATGCGCCTGATCAGGAGCCCGGCGGCGCCGAGGCGGTGCCCGAGGACGTCAGGCGCGGAGCCGTCGCCCAGGTCGCGCGGGCCAGACGCGAGACCGTCACCCTGATCGCGTCGCTGACGCGGCTGTGGGACGAGCTGGTGGCCTCCGCGGAGCAGAGCAACATCGACGACGAGCACGACCCCGAGGGCGCCACCGTCGCCTGGGAGCGCGCGCAGCTCGACGCGTCCCTCAGCCGGGCCCGCGCGGACCTCGACGCGCTCGACCAGGCGGCCGAGAGGCTACGGACCGGAGCCTTCTGGACGTGTGAGAGCTGCGGGGACGCGATCCCTCCGGCCCGGCTCCAGGCCCGGCCGACCACGCGGCTGTGCCTTCCCTGCGCCGCCCGTCCGCGGCGCTGACGCGGTCAGGGGGTGTCGTCGGAGGAGTCGGCGTCGTGGACGAGCAGGGCTATCTGGACGCGGTTGTTGAGGTCGAGGCGGGTCAGGATCTGCGAGACGTGGGTCTTGACCGTGGACAGCGCCAGGTGCATCTCACGGGCGATCTCGGCGTTCGACAGGCCGCGTCCCACGGCCCGTGCCACCTCGCGCTCGCGGTCGCCCAGCCGGGCGAGGCGGGCCCGCGCGGCGGCCGCCCTGTCGTCCCGGCCGGGGCCGCCCGCGACATGCCGCATGAGCCGCCTGGTGACGGCCGGGGACAGCACCGGGTCGCCCTCGGCGACGGCGCGGATGGCGGCGACGAGGTCGGCGGGCGGCGTGTCCTTCAGGAGGTAGCCCGCCGCCCCGGCCCGCAGCGCGCGGAGCACGTGCGCGTCGGTGTGGAACGTGGTGAGGACGAGCACCTCCGGCGCGCCCGGACGGGCACGCAACGCCTTCGTAGCGGCGAGGCCGTCTACGACCGGCATACGGATGTCCATGAGCACGAGGTCGGGGGCGTGCGCGGCGACCAGCGCGGGCACCTCCGCGCCGTCGGCGGCCTCCCCGACGACGTCGATGTCGGGCGCGCCGCCCAGCATGAGGCGCAGGCCCGCCCGCACCAGGGGGTCGTCGTCGACGAGCAGGACGCGGATCACCCGTCCACCCTCTCATCGGCGTCCTTGCCGACGGGCCACGGGAGGCGCGCCGACACCCGGAAGGCGTCTCCCGCCGGGCCTGCCGTGAGGCGGCCCCCGGCGAGCTTGGCACGCTCGGCGAGACCGAGCAGGCCGTGCCCGTCGTCGTCTGGCGGCGTCCAGCCTTCCGGCAGCGGATTACTCACCCGGACGGTGAGCCCCTCTCCCGGCCCTCCTTCGACGGCCACGGTGACGGGCTCGTCCGGGGCGTGCTTACGCGCGTTCGTGAGGGCCTCCTGGACGATCCGGTAGGCGGCCCGTCCAATGGCCGGTGGTGGCACGGCGTCGTTGGGCGGGCCCTCCAGGCGGATCTCCGCGCCCGCCGCGCGGGCCTCCCCGACGAGCCGGGCCAGGTCGGACAGGTCGGGTTGGGGGCGGTCGGCCTCGTCCGGGTCGGCGCGTAGCAACCCGATGACCTCGTGGAGGTCTGACAGGGCGAGCCTTGCGTTCTCCCGGATGAGCCCGGCTGCGCGCGCGACCTCCTCATGCGAGGCCCCTGCGTTGAACTCCAGCGCACCCGCGTACACGCTGAGCAGGGAGAGGCGGTGCCCGAGCACGTCGTGCATCTCGCGGGCTATCTCCTCGCGCGCTTCACGGCGCGCGCCCTCCGCGCGCAGTTCGGCGCGCGCCTCGGCGAGTTCCGCGCGCTCCCGCAGCGACGCCAGGAGCTGCACGCGCGACCTGCGGAACAGCCCCCACCCGAACGCGGCGACGACGGCGGCCAGGTAGGTCAGCGCGCTACTGAGCCTCTCCTCCGTGTAGTCCGGCAGCCGCAGCAGGACGGCGGGGACGGGCGCGACGGCCACGACCGCGACCCACACGACGGCCCGTGCGCGCGCGGTGGCCGCCGCGGTGTACACCGCGACGACGACCGGGGCGAGCAGGTAGTGGGCCTGGCTCGCGGCGAGCATCAGCACGATCGCGAGCGGGGCGGGCCAGCGCCGACGCAGGAGCAGCGCCGCGCAGCCGAGCGCGGCGGCGGCGTACTCGGCGTTCCTGGCGACCGGGCCCGGATCGCCGGGCAGCGGGAGCTCCGCGGCGATCTGCAGGGTGACCAGGGCGGCCAGGGCGACGAGCCCGAGATCGATGGCCCACTCGCGGCGGGTCCGGCGGACATGGCCCATGACCTGCAATGTATGCGGGCTGCCGGGCGCGCGGGATCACGCAAGGCGAACGCCGTACTTAAGTAGGCCCCGTTCCCGTCGCAAGGACGACCCGGCCGGGTCGCTCGGAGCTAGGCGCCCGTGGTCGACCCCGGCCGGACGATCATCAGGACCACAACGACGGCCCAGAGCAGGTTGAACACACCCGTCACCATGCCAAGGCGGGCCGCAACGGATGGGGCCTGAGCGGGCTCGGCGAGGAGACGGCGCTGAGCCGGAAGGACGGCGAACAGGAGGAGGGCGCCCGCGACGGCCGTCAGGGCGATCGACACAAGGAGCCAGGTGTCGGTGAGCACGCCCATGGCCTGCGCGGTGGCGAAGCCGAAGGCGGGGACGGCGACACCGACGACCGTGTAGACGCGGCAGATCCGGTGCAGGAAGGCCGCGGTCCCGTCCGTGCCGCCGCCTCCGGCAGCCTCCTTCGCGTACCGGGGGAACAGGGAGGCGGCGACGGCGACGGGGCCGATCGCCAGGATCGCGGCGATGACGTGCGCGGAAAGCAGGACCTTGGTCACCGGGAGCTCCTCCGAGGGGTACGGCAGCCGATCGATCGGCTACCAATAGGTTGGCTGCCTGACTGTCTATCACGCGACCGTCCGGTTAGGTAGGCTGCCTATCCATGAAGGCGGATTCCGTCCGGGGGCATCTGGACGCCCTGCTGCTCGCCGCGCTCGAAGGCGGCCCGCTGCACGGCTACGCGATCATCACGGCCGTCGAGGAGCGCAGCGGCGGCGCCCTGGAGCTGCGCAAGGGCACGGTCTATCCGGCGCTCAACCGGCTGGAGCGGCTCGGCCTGCTGCGCAGCTCCTGGGAGGCCACCGGCGAGCGGCGCCGCCGCCGCTACGCCCTCACCGACGCGGGCCGCCGCGCCCTCACCGACGAACGCACCGCCTGGCGGGAGTTCACCCTCGCCATCGGCTCCGTCCTCAACCCCTTCCCCACGCCGTGACCCTCCCCAGGGCCGACGCGCCCAGCTCGACCGTGGGCGAGTACGTGCGGGAGCTTGAGAGCGCGTTGCACGGGCCGCAACGTGTGCGAGCGCGGTTGGTGGAAGAGATCCAGGGCGGTCTGGAGGAGGCCGTCGCGGAGCTGGCCGAGGAGGGGTGGGCCGTCCGGGACGCGGAGCGGGAGGCGGTGCGGCGGTTCGGGCCGGTCGCCGAGGTCGCGGCGGCCTGCCAGCGCGAGCTGACCGTCGCGCAGGCCCGGCACACCGCGTGGGCCGTCGCGCTGGCCGTCCCGGTGCCGCTGGCCTGCTGGGCGCCGCTGTGGGAGGGCACGGCCGCGCGGCTGCTCGCGCTGCCGTTCGCCGCCGTGGCCGCCGGGGCTGCGCTCCTGGCCGTCGCCGTGCTCGCCGCGACGGGCGGCCTCGCGCGCCGTCTCCCGGCGCCGGGCGCCCTCCCCAGGGCGATGGCCTGGACGGGCACCGCGGCGTCCGTCGCCCTCGCCCTGGGCACCGCCGCCTCCTGCCTCGCCGCACTGCGCGGAATCGACGGTCCGTTGCTCGCCCTCGCCGTCACGACGGCGCTCGCGGGCCACGGCGCGGTCGCGGCGTCCGCCCGCGCCTGCCGCGCCTGCCTCCGCCTCGCGTCCTAGGCCGCGCGCCGAGATCCGGCTCCGTCACGGTTCCCCGCCGACGGGGCTCGGCGGGTGTCCGGAATGCAACGATCTCCGGACCCACCCCCTGATGCGAGGAGACCCCATGACCCCCCGGGACCTGCGCCGTGCCGCGAGCCTTCAAGTCGCCGCCCTGCTGGTCGGCCTCGGCGTGATCCTCGCGGTGGCGCCGCCGGGCGCGCGCTGGTGGCCGCTGGCCGTCTGGACGGTCATCGCCGTCCTGTCCGCCGTCCTCGTGGTCAAGCTGCTCGACCTCGCGGGACGGCTGGAGGACCTGCCGGACGAGGACGAGCGCTGAACCCGGCGCGGGCCCGCGGCGGTCGGTGCGGGCCCGCGTCCGGCGCGGTCGGGCGGTGGTGGTGCCGGTGGCGGTCTGGCGCCCGCGGAAAATGTCAGAGGCGCATGATTACATTCAATCAAGGCCGGAGAAGCGTCTAGAACGCGGTGTTTTGGTGGAGTTCGGGATGCTGGGCGGTTTGTGACGTTCGCGGCTTAGGTAGCAAAGATGCAGCTTGTCGGCATGGAGAGGGGTTGGAAACACGATGTTTACCGCGCGGGGCTTCCAAGGATCTACATGTAATCCCCCAGACTGGGACATACCGAGTCCGGGAAGCACACCGGAAGGAGCTGGATGCGGTGAGGGCACTGATCGACACGATGCAGGGCGTGGACGCCGGGCATCTGCTGCACGGGCAGCAGATCTCCGTGGACCGCGTGCGCATGCGCTACGCCACGGGCACCACCGCGCTGGAGGACGTCACGCTGAGCGTCGCGCGCGGCGAGTTCGTCGCGATCGTCGGGCCGTCCGGCTGCGGCAAGTCGACGCTGCTGCGGCTCGCGGCGGGCCTGGAGCGGCCCACCGCCGGGTCGGTGGCGCTCGGCACCTCGTCGGCGGCGTTCATCTTCCAGGATCCGACGCTGCTTCCGTGGCGCTCGGTCCGCAAGAACGTCGCGCTGCTCACGCAGCTCGCCAAGCTGCCGAAGGACGAGCGGGAGCGGCGTGTGGACGCGGCGGTGGAGGCCGTCGGCCTGACGGCGTTCGCCAAGCAGCTCCCCAGGGCGCTGTCCGGAGGGATGCGGATGCGGGTCTCGCTCGCCCGCGCCCTCGCCCTGGAACCGGAGGTGATGCTCCTGGACGAGCCGTTCGGCGCGCTCGACGAGCTCACCAGGGACGAGATGCAGTCCCAGCTGCTGGAGCTGCACCGCCGCGCGGAGTTCACCGCGATGCTCGTCACCCACTCCGTGTCCGAGGCGGTCTACCTCGCGGACCGGGTGGTGGTGATGTCGGCGCGGCCCGGCCGGATCAGCGGCGTCGTCGAGGTCGGCCTGCCGCGCGACAGGGACGCGGCGATCCGGTTCGACCCGCGGTTCGTCGCGCGGGTGTCCGAGGTGTCCGCGCTCCTGCACGGGCGGGGGTGAGCGGCCATGGCGAGCACCACGCTCCCCGCCGTGAAGACGGCCCCCGAAGCCACGTCCGCGAAGCGGCCACGCGCCGCCTGGGCGCGCCGCGCCTTCGTGCCCTCCCTGTCGATCGTGCTGGGCCTGGCCGCCTGGTACTTCGTCAGCTACGCGCTCCTGACCCCGGACCGCCGGTTCCTGCTACCGCCCGCCCACGAGGTGCTGACCAGGGCGCTCCTCGACCCCGAACACGTCAGGCCGATGCTGGAGGCGCTCGCCGTGACGGCGCGGATCACCGCGCTCGGCCTCACCGTCGCCACCCTGATCGGCGTCCTCGCGGGCATCCTCATGAGCCGGTCCCGCGTGGTCGAGCAGGTGGTGTTCCCCTACGCGGTGATGCTCCAGGTCGTACCCGTGCTCGCCCTGGTGCCGCTCATCGGCATCTGGTTCGGCTACGGCTCGTTCTCCCGCACCGTCGTCTGCGTGATCATCGCGCTGTTCCCGATCATCACCAACACCCACTTCGGGATGCGCTCCATCGACCGGAGCCTGCACGAGCTGTTCACGCTCGGCCGGGCGTCGGGGCCGCGCAGGCTCCTCAGCCTGGAACTGCCCGCCGCGCTCCCGTCGATCCTGACCGGCCTGCGGATCGCGTCCGGGCAGGCCGTCGTCGGGGCGATCATCGGCGACATGTTCTTCGCCCAGGGCGAGCCGGGCATCGGCACGCTGCTGGCCGCCTACCAGGCGACGCTGCGCTCGCACGACCTCGTCGCCGCCATCTTCCTCGCCTCCCTCTTCGGCGTCGCCGTCTTCTCGCTGTTCGCGCTCACCTCGCGGCTCGCGGTCGGACGGTGGCACTCCTCCGGCGCCCGCTGACGCCACGACAACGAAAGCAGGAGCATGACCACCGACTACTCACTCGCCGAGCTCAACAAGGAGGCCCGGATGGGCGGGCTCGGGGTCGAGACGACCGACCGGCAGATCCCGGTCATCGACCTCACCGACTTCGACGCCCGCAAGGCCGAGATCACCGACGCGCTGTGGCGGGCCGCCACCGAGATCGGCTTCTTCCAGATCACCGGCCACGGCATCGACCCGGCGCTCGTCGACCGCGCGTTCGCGGAGGCCGCGCGGTTCTTCGCGCTGCCCGAGCACGTCAAGGGGAAGGTCCCGCTGGTCAAGGAGCACAACGCGGGCTGGGAGTCGCTCACCCAGGTGCGGCCGTCGATCGGGACGCCGGACCGCAAGGAGTCCTACCAGATCACCCGTCCGCACATGGCTTCCCTCTGGCCGGACAAGACGGACCTTCCGGGCTTCCAGGAGTTCATGCTGGACTTCGAGGCGCGCTGCTGGGACGTCGCCATGCGGGTCCTGTCCTGCTTCGCCGACCGGCTCGGCTTCGACACCGGTTTCTTCGCCCGCGCCCACGACCCCGCCGGCGCGGACTACCAGTCGACGCTCCGGCTCATCCACTACTTCGCGCTGCCCGACGACTACGAGCCCGACCCGGCGGTGTGGCGGGCCGGCGCGCACACCGACTTCGACTGCCTCACCCTGCTGTTCCAGCGCGACGGACAGGGCGGCCTCCAGGTCTGCCCCGGCCGGGACGCCGACGCGCAGGAGTGGACGCCGGTGCCGCCGTCGTCGGAGGCGATCACCTGCAACATCGGCGACATGCTCATGCGCTGGTCCGACGACCAGCTCATGTCGAACTTCCACCGGGTGCGGATGCCCGTCGCCGGGGAGTACACCGGGCCGCGCTTCAGCATCCCGTTCTTCGCGCAGGCCAACCGGGACGCCCTCATCGAGAGCCCCGGCGGCAAGTACGCGCCGATCACCGCGGCGGAGTACCTGAGGCAGCGCGTCACGGCCAACTACGATGAGCGCAAAGCCTGAGGGACGGCAGGGGCCGCCCGGCCCGCACGGACGCCGTGACGGCCCGGCCGGGCCGTCACGGCGCGGAGGAAGGACCATGGGCAGTAGCGACAACGGCGAGCTGCTCGTCGACACCGTCTATCACCGGCTCACCGAGCGGATCTTCTCGGGCGAGCTGCCACCGGGCACGCCGCTGAGCGTCCCGGCGCTGGCGGCGGAGCTGGACGTCAGCCGCAGCCCCGTCCGCGAGTCGGTGCAGCGGCTCATCTACGACGGGATCGCCGTGCACACCCCGTACGCGGGCGCGAAGGTCGCGGTGATCGACGAGGAGTCGATCTTCGACGTGATGCAGGTGCGGGAGGTCCTCGACGGCCTCGCCGCCCGCGAGGCCACCCTCAAGATCGACGACGCGGGCCTCGCCGGGCTCGCCGCGATCATCGAGCGGCAGGCCGACCTCCTGTCCCGCGAGCCCGACCCGCACACCGAGGCCGCCCTCGACCTGGAGTTCCACACAGCGATCCGCGCCGCCTCCGGCAACGCCGCCCTCCGCGACGCCCTCCACCGCCTCGACGCCCGCGCCCACCTCTACCGCTCCGGCCTCTGGTCCGTGCAACGCAACCGCGAACACGCCCTCGCCGAACACCGAGCCATCCTCACCGCCCTGGACGCCGGCGACCCCACCGCCGCCCAGACCACCGCCGCCGCCCACGTAGCCGCCCTCACCACCCGAATGAAACGCTGGCTGACAACCCACCCCTAACCCCCTCCGCCGACCGGTTGACCACCTCAAACCGACCACCCACCTACTCCTCCGAATAACCCGCCCGATTCCCCAACACCAACACCACGACGTTCACCACGACCGACCAGGAAATCACCACCACCCCGAACACCACCACCGGCAACGGCACCCCCCAACCCCGACCCGACACCACCCTCCCCCCCGAAGCCTTCTCCGAACTGACGCGACATCACCGTTCCTCGTCCGGCGGGATCTTTTCCAGGCGGTTGGTACCGTTCGGTTCGATGATCCAGAGGTCGCCCGGGCAGGCCGGGCCGTCGATCTGCGCCAGCCTTTCTTCGCTCTCGGCATCGACGAGGAAGACCCGCACGCCTCTGCAGGAGGTGAGCAGGCGCTTTTCCGACTTGGCGTGGACCCTCAGGAGGCGGAAAGGACGTCGCCCGTCTCCCTCGTCCACCATCACCACGACCAGCCTGTCCATGCCGTTGCGCACCTGGAAGTACTCCTCCGGCGCGGGAACACTGTTGTAGGGCAGCACACAGCCGCCGACCAGCCAGGCCCCCGAAAGCGGCCCCCACACCTTTCGCCAGCTTTCCCACACGCCGCTCACCGCCTTTCTCCGTTCGAGGTGGACCCGGCTCCCACGCGCGCCCCTCGGGTCTCTCCGGCCGGACGGTCCAGGTGGGTGGTGCCGTCGGGGTCGATGACCCAGACGGAGGCCGGGCAGAGAAGGCCGTACGCCTCGGCGACGAGGGCGCCGCCAGCGGTCCGCAGTGCGGAGCGGTGGCCGCGACAGCCGTCGGCGAGCATCGCGCTCCGCGGACCGGGACGGATCGGGCCGAGTTCCAGCCTCCCGTCCGTGTCCTCCACCACGAGGAGGACCGGCCTGTCCCACTCGTTGAGCACCGAGAAGGACACCCCCACGTCCTCCCCCTCATCAATCGGCACCAGAAAACACCCCGCACCGAACACCAGAACCCCCGCGAGCGCGGCACACCCGGCGAATGCCCTCACCCACCCCCTCCCCACCGCACTCTCCTCACCCAGCCCCGAATCCGAACATTCCGGTCAGCGTCGCGCCCTCGTCACGCAGCTCCGGTTCGCCGACGACCTGTACCTGTGCGACCACGGCCGCGAGGGCGGGCTGGGCGGTCGGCTTGTCCGGGGCCGCGCCGGTGAACAGGGTGAAGGTGGTGGAGCGGTCTCTACGGTGCCATCCGGGCGGCGAATCGGCGTCGTAGTCGGCGGAACTGCCGGTCCTTCCGCAGGAGATCGTGCCGTCCGGCGGGTTGACCGATGGCTCGCCATCGCTCCGCGTCGGCGGGGCGGCGGGCTGTCGTGCGGGATGTCGGGTGGGGGTGGGGTTAGAGGTGGAGGGTTTGGTTGAAGGAGGTGGTGGTGGTGGTTTTTAGGTCGGGTAGGGGGAGGGGGGTGGGTGGGGGGTGTGGGGGGAAGGTGAGGGTTTGGAGGGTTTTTTGGGGGGTGCGGTGGAGTTCCAGGTGGTGGAAGTGGGGGGCGCAGGGGCGGAGGGTGGTGGAGTGGAGTTGGGCCAGGAAGAGGGGCTCCTGGTGGGGGGAGTATTCGCCTTCCAGCCAGGGGAGGCGGGGGGTTGAGGGGTGGGGCCAGAGGGTGGGGTGGCTGTAGGGGAGGTGGGAGGGGGATTCGGGCCAGGGGGTGAGGAGGCCCGCGTGGGTGGCGGCTCGGGCGGCCAGTTCGGGGAGGGCGTTGGTGTCGGGGAGGAGGAGGGTGATGGGGGCGTCGGGACAGAGGTCGGGTGAGGTGAGGGGGAGGGAGGTTCTGGGGTGGCGGTGGAGGGAGAGGAGGCGGGTGGGGATGTCGCTGGTGGCTACGGACCAGGCGAAGCGGCAGCAGGAGTCGAAGGACGGGAAGACGGCGCACACCGGCGTGTAGGAGCGGGCCGGGACCAGGCGGAGTTCCACCCGGGTGAGGACGCCGGGGCGGCCGTGGGAGCCCAGGACGGGTAGGACGTCGGGGCCCTCCAGGCGGACGTGGCGCGGGGTCGGCTCGCGGGTGAGGAGTTCGACGGCGAGGACGTTGCCGTCGCGGAGGGCGCCGTGCGAGGCCGAGCCGAGCGCGACGGGGCCGCCGCCGCACACGAAGCCGGAAGCCGTCGCGACGTCGGCGGAGCCGGGCAGGAGGGCGAGCTCCTGCCCGGTCGCGCGGGCCGCCTCCTCCGCGACGCGCAGCACCGTGCCGGGCAGCAGCGAGATCCGGCCCGGCTCGACCGCCAGCACCCCCGCCACGCCCCTGACGTCCACGACGAGCCCCGCTCCCCCGACACCCGGCCGACCCGCACCGCCCGGCCGCAGGACGCCTCCCAGACGCCCGCCGAGGTACTCCCCCGGATCGCCGGGCCGGACCGGGACGGGTGGGGCCGTGCCCGCGCCGTGGACGGTCAGGGGCATGCCGTGCCGGGCGGCGCGGGCGACGAGCGCGGTGAGTTCGGCGACCGTCCGTGGGCGTTCCCCGGACGGCGGCGCGAGGCCGTCGGGTGAGGGGAACGGGCGGTCGGGGGTGCGGAGGAGGCCGTCGAGGGTGGTGCGGGGCATGGTCAGCGGGCGGCCCGGACGCGGTCGGTCTCGCGGAGCGGGGTGGAGACGGCGCCGGTGCCCTTGAGGCCCGCGACCTTCATGGCGATGTTCTCCGCGATGGTGATGGGCGGGTAGCCGGGGGACGCGGTGTCGGCGCAGCCGGGCAGCGTCTCGATGACGGCGTCGTGGTCGCCGTCGAAGAAGAACGCGGCGGAGCGGCGCCGGACGATCGAGCCTCCGACGACGGGCGGGTCGACCCGGTGCACGGTGGACAGCCAGCGGTCGTTCGTCCACCGGGCCATCGCGTCGCCGAGGTTCACCAGGAAGGCGCCTTCGGCGGGCTGGACGTCGTGCCAGACGCCGTCGGTGTCGAGGACCTGGAGGCCGGGCACCCGGTCGGCCCACAGGACGGTGAGGATGCCGAAGTCGGTGTGGGCGCCCATACCGAGGACTTCTCCGGCGACGGCCTCTCCTTCGGGGAGCGCGTAGTTGTTCATCTTGAGCGCGTCGATGGAGCGGCCCGTCATGCCGTCGAAGTAGCCCTGCGGTAGGCCGAGCGCGTCGGTGAAGACGCGGAGGAGGGTCCGTGAGAGCGTCCGTACCTCCGCGAAGTACCTTTCGACGGCCGGGCGGAACGTGCTCGCGGCGTCCGGCCACGTGTTGTCCGCGTAGCTCGCCTCCGGCAGGTCCGGGTCGGCGTACCAGGAGCGCTCGCTCCCGACGGTGAAGGACTCGTAGAAGTCGTTCATGGCGGTGGTGATGCCGAGGCTGCGGCTCAGGGACTCGGACTTGGGCGGGGAGTAGCCGCGGTTCTCCCCCGGCCTGCGGTACGCCTTCTTGGCTTCCAGCGGCAGGCCGAAGAACGTGTCGAGCGCGGCGCCGAGGCCGTCGATGACGGCGTCGGGCACCCCGTGCCCGGTGATCTGCACAAAGCCGACCTCGCGGCAGGCGCTGTCGAGTTCGGCGGCGACGCGCGCGCACTCGGCCGAGGCGCCCGCGTGCGCGCCGGGCGCGCGGTAGGGGCTGATGTCCAGGACGGGAACGGTGAACATGGGCTCTTCCCTCTCTCGTGACGGGGCCGGCGGTACGAGAGGCGCCCGGTCCGGCAACTTCAGGGGTTGCATGTAATCCCTGGTTCCGGGAACCAGCCTGCGACCTCGGTATGTCATCCAGGTAACACCAGGTTAAGCCCATGTGTGCAATCCAGGGATCCTGCTCGGATCCAGCGATTTAACGGCACCGACACAAACCCATGTTTACATGCAATCCACCCACCAACATTCCCCAGAGAGCGAGCGTTGCACATGAGACGGTTCACCACGATGCTGGCCGCGGGCGCGGTCGGCGCCCTCGCCCTCACCGCCTGCGGCGCCGACGAGACGGCGGACGGGGCCCCCTCCGCCGCGCTGGAGGCGGCCCCGCAGGAGCAGCGCCTGGACGGCGCCTGCCCGGCCGAGGTCGTCGTCCAGCTCCAGTGGCAGCCGCAGTCCGACATGGGCGCGATGTTCCAACTGCTCGGCCCCGGCGCGAAGGTCGACTCGGACGCCAAGGCGATCACCGGCCCGCTCGTGGCGGGCGGCAAGGACACCGGCGTGAAGCTGACGCTGCGGGCGGGCGGCCCGGCCATCGGCTTCCAGTCCGTGCCGTCCCAGATGTACGTGGACGAGAAGATCTCGTTCGGCCTCGTGCACGGCGACCAGCTCGTCGCGGCCGCCGGAGAGCAGCGCGTCGTAGGGGTGACGCCGCTCCTGTCGCACACCCCGGCGATCCTGCTGTGGGACCCCAAGACGTACCCGCAGTGGAAGACGATCGCGGACATCGGCAAGACCGACGCGTCCGTCGTCGTCTCGAAGGGCCAGTACTACCCTCAGTGGCTCGTCGCGCAGGGGCTGGTGAAGAAGTCGCAGATCGACGAGAGCTACGACGGCTCGCCCGCGCGCTTCGCCAGCCGTCCGGACATCGCCCTCCAGGGCTTCGCCAACTCCGAGCCCTACACGTTCGAGAAGCAGACGCCGGCCTGGAACAAGCCTGTGGCGTACCAGCTTCTCAAGGACGCGGGTTATGACATCTACGCGTCCAACCTCTCGGTCCGCGCGGACAAGCTGGAGAAGCTGGCGCCCTGCCTGGAGAAGCTCGTCCCGCTCGTGCAGCAGGCGGGCGTGGACTACCTCACCTCCCCCGACGCGACGAACAAGGTGATCATCGACATGGTCGCCGAGGTCGTCTCCTTCTTCCCCTACAGCGAGGGCGAGGCGACCTACAGCGCCCAGCTCCTGAAGGACAAGGGGCTGATCGGGAACGAGGCGGACGGCTCCCTGGGCACCTATGACACCAAGCGCGTCACGGAGCAGGTGGAGATGCTTGCGCCCGTCCTGAAGGCGGCGGGTATCGACGTACCCTCTGACCTCAGGCCGGAGGACTTCTTCACCGACCGGTTCACCGACCACAAGATCGGCATCAAGTGACCGCGCAGCACCACAGCCCCGGCGCCGTCGTGGACGCCACCGTCTACCGCGACGGCGCCTGGGCGCCCCACCAGGACGTCCTGTTCGAGGACGGGGTGGTCACCGCCGTCCGCGACCACGTGCCCGGCACGGCGGGGATCGACGGCGCGGGCGCCCACGTGATCCCGGGCTTCGTCAACACCCACACGCACCTCCAGCAGGCGCTGATGCGGGGCGTCGGGGAGGGGCTGCCGCTGCTTTCGTGGCTGCTGTCGGTGGCCGAGGAGACGGTCGCGCTCACTCCCGAACGGGCCTACCTGGCCGCCGCCGCAGGGGCGCTGGAGGCGCTCAGGAGCGGCACCACGACGCTCGTGGAGCACATGTGGCCCTCGCCGTCGCCGGAGCTGCACGACGCCGTCCTGCGGGCGCTGGAGGACGTCGGGATCCGCGCGGTGTTCGGCCGCGGCGTCACCGACCGGGTGGACGCTACTCGCAAGTGGGGTTCGGACCCCCGCCTGGTCCAGCCGCTCGGCGAGGCGCTCGCGCACACCGACGAGCTGGCCGCGCGCGCCGCCAAGGGCGACGGCCGGATCACCATGGCGCTCGCGGTGCCCAACCCGCGCTGCCTGACGCCCGAGGGCATGGCCGTGGTCCGTGAGTTCGCCGAGGCCCGTGGCATGACCGTCTCCATCCATCTGCTGGAGACGACGACGGACGACGACATGTGCCGCGCGCACACGGGCCTGGGCGCGGTGGAGTTCCTGGAGGCGTCCGGCTTCCTGTGGGACAGGCTGCTGGCCGTCCACTGCGTCGAGCTGTCGGCC
This sequence comes from Actinocorallia sp. API 0066, assembly GCF_020991275.1. Taxonomy (GTDB): domain Bacteria; phylum Actinomycetota; class Actinomycetes; order Streptosporangiales; family Streptosporangiaceae; genus Actinocorallia. Next base: position 44,136 of record NZ_JAJLQY010000013.1, read on the forward strand.
GCCGGGATGCGGACGTTGGCGGCGCATGGGGTGGCGGTCTCCTACAACCCGGTGAGCAACATGCGTCTGGGCAGCGGTGTGGCTCCCGTCCCGGAGATGCTGGAGGCGGGTCTACGCGTCGGGCTCGGGGTGGACGGCGCCGCCAGCAACGACACCCAGGACATGCTGGAGGCCCTGCGGCTCGGCTCCTACGTGCAGCGCGCCCTGCACCGGCGCGCGGATCTGCTGCCCGCGCCCGCGATGCTCGACCTGGCCTGCGCGGGCGCGAACCGCGTGCTCGGCCTCCCCTCCCCGACGAGCGGTGTCACGCCCGGCTCCCCGGCCGACCTCACGCTCCTCCGGTTCGACCGTGACTACGCGGTCCTGCCCGTCCGCGACCCTTCGGCGACGCTGCTGACGACGGGCACCCCGCGCCTCGTCGACACGGTGCTCGTGAACGGCGACCCCGTCATCCGCGACGGCAGGAGCACCCGCCTGGACGAGGCGGACCTGACGGCCCGTCTCCTGGCGCTCTGACGGGCCGGGGCAGGCGCACGCGCGACCCGCCCCGGCGTAGGGCACCGGTCAGGAGGAGGGGGTCTCCGCCGGTGCGCGGGAGGGCCGCCAGCAGGCGGCCAGAAGCAGTAGGCCGCCCACACCGCCGCCAGCGGCGACGAGCAGACCCCACGGGCCGTCCAGGGCGAGGCCGACGAGGTGGTCCACGGACCAACGGCCGGGCCCCAGCGCGGCCAGGGCGCAGGCCGCCAGGATGATCATGAGGACGTACTCGTAGCCCTCGCCCGGACGGAAGATGAAGAACCCGTTCCTCAGGTGGTTGGCCACCAGGGCGACGACCATCGTGCCGACCACGGCGGCGGTGGCGAGCGCGTTCAGGAGTCCCGCCAGGAGGAGGACGCCCGCGCCCAGTTCGGTGACCGTCGCGAGCAGCGCGTGGACCCGGCCCGGACGGATGCCGATGGACTCGAACCAGCGGGCCGTCCCCGAAAGGCGGCCGCCGCCGAAGGCGTGGTTCCAGCCGTGCGCGACCATCGTGACGCCCAGGGTGAGCCGCAGCAGGGCGGCGGCCAGATCAGTCTCGATCATCGTGCCCTCACCGTCCGGCCTGGGCGAGGACGGCGGACCGTGACGCCCCGGCGGCGACGAGCGCCCGATAGCGGACGAACAAAGCGGGCGCACCGAAGGAGGCGACCCCGCTGAGCGCGTCCCCGGTGAAGTAGCCAAGAACCGTCCCCTTCACGGGGCCTCCTTCCAGCCCTGCGCCGTGCAGGGTGAGCACCTCGTCGGCGGCGCCGGTGCGGCCGACGGTCTGGATCTTCATGCCGAACTGGTCGGACCAGACGTACGGGGGCGCCGCCTTGGGGAGCGGCGCGCCGAGCACATCGCACGCCACGGCCGCCGCCTGGTCAAGGGTCGTGGTCCAGTGTTCGCCCCGGTGGTGGGCGAGGGCGGCCGGGTCCCACCAGGCGGCGGCGTCGCCGACCGCCCAGACGGACTCCGCGCCCAGCGCGCGGCCGCGCTCGTCACACGCGAGGCCGCCTTGCGCGCGGCTGCCCGTGCCGTCGAGCCAGGCGAGGTCGGGCGCCGCGCCGACGCTCACCAGGACGGCGTCCGCGCCGAGCGTCGTGCCGTCGGCGAGGGTGACGGTGCGGGCGTCGGCGAAGCCGGTGAGCGCGGTTCCGCAGCGCAGGGCGACGCCCGCCTCGGTGAACAGCCGCGCCGCCAGCATGCCCGCGCGGGGCCCCAGTGCCCGCTCACACGGCACGGCGGCCGTTTCCAGGACCATCACCGCGACTCCGGCCTCGGCGGCCGCACAGGCGACCTCGGCGCCGATGAAGCCGCCGCCGACGATGAGCAGCGACCGCGCCGGGCCGAGCGCGTCGCGCAGCGCGAGCGCGTCGCCCAGGGTGCGCAGGGTGTGCGCGCCGTCCGGCTGGCCGGGCAGGGTGCGCGGCACAACGCCGGTCGCGACGACGACGGCGTCGCCCGCGACCTCCGAACCGTCCGCGAGGCCGACCGTGGTGCCGCGCAGCGACGTCGCCCGGACCCCGAACCGCGTCTTCACGCCGAGTTCGGCGAGCGCCACGTCGTCGCGCAGCACGACCCGCTCAGGCTCCCACTGCCCCTTGAGGATCTGTTTGGACAGCGGCGGCCTGTCGTAAGGCGGATGCGCCTCACCCCCGACGAGGGTGATCGCCCCGCCGTACCCCTCGGCCCGCAGCCGCTCGACGGTCTTCACCCCGCCGAGCCCGGCCCCGACCACCACAACATGCGAAGGCACGCCTTTCACCTCTCCCCCCGCCGGTCAGTCGGAGGCGGGGAGGGGCTTGGCGGTCTTCTGGGCGACCTCGGCGCCGTTGACGGCGACCGGGTGGGTGCCGGGCTGGACGCAGAGGAGTTCGATGTCCACGCCGTCGGCGGTGTAGCGCTTGCCCAGGAGGGCGCCTGCGCCGGGGTCGGCGAGGGCCGGGGCCTGGGCGGGGGCCTGCTCGTCGGTCATGGCGCGGCCGCCGCAGGTGACGGTGAGGTCGTCGGCGGGGCAGCGGACGACGACGAGTGCGGTGCCGTCCACGGTGCTGCGGAGGGTCTGCCCTACGCGGAGTTTCATGCGGGTGCTCCTTGCTGTTGCGGAAGTCGGGGGTTCAGCGGGCGACGAGGCCGACGAGTTTCACGTCCAGGTACTCCTCGATGCCCTGCGCGCCGCCCTCGCGGCCCAGGCCGCTGGCGCCGACGCCGCCGAAGGGCGCGGCCGCGCCGGTCGGGTCGATGTCGTTGACGCCGACGATGCCGAAGCGCAGCGCCTCGCTGACGCGGACCGCCCTGCCGAGATCGTTGGTGTAGACGTAGGAGGCGAGGCCGTATTCGGTGTCGTTGGCGCGCCGGACGGCCTCCTCCTCGGTGTCGAAGGGGATGACGGCGGCGACGGGCCCGAACGTCTCCTCGTGGTAGACGCGCATGGTCTCGTCCACCCCGGTGAGGACGGTCGGCGCGTAGAAGCGGCCGGAAGACAGCCCGTCGGAGGTGAGCCGGTGCCCTCCGGCCAGCAGGCGGGCCCCGCGCGCGACCGCGTCCTCGACCTGCGCGGCGACCTTGGCCAGCGCCGCGTCGTCGACGAGCGGCCCGATCGCGACGCCGGGACGGTCGCCGGGCCCGGCCTCCAGCCGGGAGACGCGGGCGACGAGTTCGGCGGTGAACGCGTCGAGGACCGACCGGTGGACGAAGATCCGGTTCGGGCTGATGCACGCCTGCCCGGTGTTGAGGAACTTGACGAGGGCGGCGCCCTTGGCGGCGTGCGCCGGGTCAGCGTCGGGGAACACGAGCAGGGGCGCGTGCCCGCCCAGCTCCATCGAGACCCGCTTCATGGTGGCGGCCGCGCGCGCTGCGAGCCGCTTGCCCACGGCGGTCGAGCCGGTGAACGTCAGCTTCCGGACCGTGGGCGCGTCCAGCAGCCGGTCGCCGACGGCCTCGGGCCGCGCGGCGGTGACGAGGTTGGCGACGCCCGCCGGGAGCCCCGCCTCGGCGAGCAGGTCGAACACGGCGACGGCGCACAGCGGGGTCTGCTCGGCGGGCTTGAGGACGACGGTGCAGCCGGCGGCGACGGCGGGTGCCACCTTCCGGGTGATCATCGAGACCGGGTAGTTCCACGGGGTGATCGCCGCGACGACGCCGACCGGCTGGCGTAGCACGGTGAGCCGCTGGTCGGCGCGGGCTGACGGGATCGTGCCTCCGTAGACGCGCTTGGCCTCCTCGGCGAACCAGCTCAGGAAGCTCGCGGCGTAGCGCACCTCGTTGCGGGCCGCCTTCAGTGGCTTGCCCTGCTCGCGCGTCATCAGCGCGGCGAGGGATTCGGACCGCTCCAGCATCAGGTCGTGCGCCTTCCACAGCACCTCCGCGCGCCGGTAGGCGGTCTCCCTGCTCCAGGAGGGGAACGCCGCGGTGGCGGCGGCGAGCGCCCGGTCGGTCTCGGCGGCGCCGGCGTCGGCGGCCGTGCCGACGATGTCGCCGGTGGCCGGGTCGGTGACGTCGAAGGTCGCGCCGTCGTCGGCACCCTGCCACTTGCCGTCGATGAACAGGGTGTCCCCGTCCCGCACGTCTCCTCCGATCGACGTTTCTACATGTCTCATATCGTCAATGATTCCCGATCCGCGACCGCCGGACGGAGCCGGGGGTCACCGGTCGGCCCGCAGCAGCATGGCGCCGCTGGGGGTGAGGCCGCCGCTGCTCACCACGGCCACCCGCGCGTCGGGCACCTGCCGTTCCCCGGCGTCGCCGCGCAGTTGCACGATCGCCTCGTGCAGCAGGCCCATCCCGTGCGTCCGGCCGTGCGAGAGCTGCCCGCCGTGCGTGTTCAGCGGCAGGATCCCGTCACGGGCGATGTTCTTGCCGCCCGCAAGGAAGTCCTTCGCCTCACCGAGGCCGCAGAACCCGAGCGCCTCGATCCACGAGAGGCAGTTGAACGTGAATCCGTCGTAGAGTTCCGCGACGTCCACGTCCGACGGCCGCAGCGACGTCCGTGTCCACAGGTGCGCGGCGGGGCCGAGCACCTGGGGCTCGTGCGTCGAGGTGCTCTGATCCCATTCGAGGCGCTCGATGATCTGCGTCCCGACCGCCTCGACCCGCACCGGCCGCACCCGCAGGTCCCCGGCCGTCTCGGCGGCCGACACTACGACGGCGATCGAACCATCACACGGGACGTCGCAGTCGTACAGCCCGAACGGCGTGGTGATCGGCCGCGCCGACAGGTAGTCGTCCATCGTCATCGGATCGCGGTACACGGCACTCGGATCAAGCGCCGCGTTGGCCCGCTGGTTCAGGGCGATCCACCCGAGCGTCTCCCGCGTCGTCCCGTACCGGTGGAAGTGGCGCTGCGCCGTCTGCGCGAGCGTGTGCGCCGCCGAGGTGGCCCCGAAGGGCATCCCCCAGCCCATGTCCCCGGTCACACGCCCCCGTGACGGCACGCCCAAGGCGCCCTGTCGTAGCAGCGTGTCGTGGGTGGACTGCCACACCGTCCGGAAGCACAGCACGTGCCGGGCGAGGCCGGCCGACACCGCGAGCATCGCCGCGACGACCGACCCGCCGGGCCCGAACGTCTCCCCGCCGCCGTTGAACCAGGTGGGACGCAGCCGCAACGCGGCCTCCAGGGCTGTCACGCCGCCCTCGCCCATGCCGTGCTCAAGCCCGCCGCCGGGGTACGTGGACAGCCCGTCGATGTCGTCCATCGTGAGCCCGGCGTCCGCCACGGCGGCCCGGCAGGCCGCCACCGTCAACGCCAGCGGATCGGTCATCAACCGCCGCCCGATCGCCGACCTCCCGATCCCGGAAAGCACAGCGTCGTCCTCAAACCGTTTGACGACCCGTGCGGGCCGCACCAGAGAGGCCACCCGCTCAGCGGTCAGCTCATCGTCCGGCAGGGGGGACGGCGTCTCCGGCTGAGCCGCGCCGGGCCGGAAGAGCGGCAGCCACACGTCCTCGACCCGCTCGAAGACGACCTCCACCGCCATCCCGAGTTCGAGGTCGGCCTCCCCACAGTCCACCAGCCGCGTGGTGAGCCGAACCCGGGGATCCTCCTCCAACGCCACCTGAGCCACGATCAAAGGCCCAGGAACCCCCGGCAACAAGAACCGGTGGCTCACGGTGAAACCGAACAGGATCCCCCTCCCGGACACCTCGCGCACGCCGGGCCCGTCAACCCGGCACGAAGGGCACACCGGCTTGGGCGGATGGATGAGAGCCGAACAGGAGGCACACTCCTGAATCCGCAGCCTTCCGTCAGCCCCGGAGCGCCAATAGAACTCCGTCCACGGTGTGACGAAGGGAAGCGGCCGTCCCGACGCGCTCATCAGCGGTCCTCCTTCAAAGGCAGCCCCACCACGGAGGCGTGGTCGGGCAGGGAACCGAGCGCGGAGGCGCCGCCGGGCGACCCGACCTCCGCGAAGACGTCCGCGTTGATCCGCGTGTAGTCCTTCCACTCCTCCGGGAGGTCTTCCTCGTAGTAGATGGCCCCGACGGGGCACACCTGCTCGCAGGCGCCGCAGTCGACGCACTCGTCCGGCTGGATGTAGGCCATCCGCTCGCCCGGATAGATGCAGTCGACGGGACAGGCGTCCACACAGGATCTGTCGAGGACGTCGACACAGGGTTGGGCCACCACGTAGGCCACGACGCACTCCCCTTCGTCTCACTCGCTGGTGTTGTGGACCCGGCGGCTCAGAGCCTGGCCGTCGTGGCCCGGACGGTGATCGGCTCGGCGAGGCGCTGCTCGTCGCAGACGCGCTGCATCCGCTCGATCGTCTCGGCCAGGCCGGGGCCGAGCCTCCGGCCTGGCGTGAACGTCGCCGGTAGGTGCTTCATCCCGTTGATGACGCCGGTGGTGTCGTAGTGCACGGCCCCGCCGGGGGCGCACACGTAGTCCGGCAGCCGGTCCATGACGGCGGTGACCATGGTCTTGAAGACCGACCGCGCCACGTTCGACCCGATGCACCGGTGGATGCCGAGGCCGAAGCTGGCGTGCCGGTTGCCCTTCCGGTCGAGCTGGACGTGGTGCGGGTCGGCGAAGACCTTCGCGTCACGGTTGGCCATCGCCCACGACAGCCACAGCCGGTCGCCCTCCTTGAACTCCGTGCCGTTGATGACGCAGTCCTGGGAGACGGTGCGGCCGTCGCCGACGGCGGGGGTGAAGAACCGCAGGAACTCCTCGGTGGCGCTGTCCAGGAGGGTGTCCCGCTCCCGGCTGAGCCGCTCCCGCTCGGCGGGGTTCTCCGACAGCCACTCCAGCGAGTGGGCGGTCAGCGCCGTGGTGGTGTCGAAGCCGCCGCCGATGAGCAGCATGACGACGCCGAAGACCTCCATCTCGTCCGGCCTGCGGCCGTCGATCTCGACGTTGAGCAGCTCGTTGATGAGCCCCGGCCGCGGGTCCGCCCGGACCGCCAGCATGTTCCGCATCAGGTGCTGGCCCATCACCATCTGGAGTTCCCGCATCCTGTCGTACTCCGGCGTGCCGGGCGGGGTGTAGACGGCCGCGTGCGTGGGCTCGCAGTAGACCGTCCAGTCCTTCAGCGGCAGGCCGAGCATCGCCAGGGTGAACACCGCCGGGACGATGTTGGCGAGGTCGTCGACGAAGTCGATCCGTCCTGATTCGATCACCTCGTCCAGGCAGGCCCGGGTGATCTCCTCGATGACCGGCTTCCACCGGGCGACGGCGGCGGGCGACAGGTACGGGTTCAGCGCCTGCCGGTAGTACCGCTGGTCGGGCGGGTCCATCTCCAGGAAGCCGCCGCGCTGCCGCTTCCCGCCCGCCGAGGCGGAGGCGGGCGGGATGCTGATCCCGACGTACCCGTTCCGCACGCCGTCGACGTCGTTGTCGTTCGACAGGACGTCGGCGCGCCTGGCGATGTCGAACAGCTCGTTGTTGCCGCTGGCGAACCAGTACCCGCCGTGCGTGTCGTTCCAGGCGACCGGGCACTTAGCGTGGAACTCGGTCGCGAGCTCCGCGAACTCCAGCCGGTAGCGGGGGCTGTGCCGGTCGAGGCTGATGACGTGCTTCTTGCGCTCCGCGTCCGCGGTAGGCGCCTGTTCAGTGCTCACTCTTCTCCTACGCGTGCTGCTTGTGGGCGGCCCGGCGTCAGAACAGGACGACCGCCTGCTCGGGACAGGACCGGGCGGCCTCCTTGGCCTGCGGCTCCAGGTCGGCGGGGACGTCCTCACCGAGGGCGTAGGCGTGGCCGTCCTCGTCGCGCAGGGCGAAGAGGTCGGGCGCGTTCATGGCGCACAGGGTGTGGCCCTGGCAGAGCTGCGGGTCGACGCGAACCTTCACGATGAGCCTCCTGTCGGGTGCCGGGTCAGAGGTGGAAGTCGTGGAACTTGAGGTAGGAGCCGCCGTCCACGCGCAACTGGAGGCCGGTGACGTAGCGGGACTCGTCCGAGGCCAGGTAGACGACGGCGTTGCTGACGTCGCCGGGCTCGATGAACGGGATCGGCATGGCCTGCTGGGCGGGGAAGGCCAGCAGCGCGTCCTCGCGGGTCGGGTTCTCCAGGTCGGGCCGGAACGCCCGGTACATCGGCTCGCTGTTGAGCATGTCGGTGTTGCAGTTCGTCGGGTGCACGGCGTTCGCGCGGATCATCCGGGGCGCGAGGTTCCTGGCCATCTCGTGGATGAACTCCGACAGCGCCCGCTTCGCGTAGGAGTAGCCCGCGCCGCCCGGGTTGGCGCCCGGCTGCGCGACCTGCTGGCCGACCATGAACGCGGCGGCCGAGCCCGTCGCGATGACGGACGCGCCGTCGGGCAGGTGCGGCAGCGCGGCGTGCACGGCGTTGACGACGCCGAGCAAGTTGGTGTCCACGACGTCGGTCCACGCCTGGAGCTTGGGCTCGCCGCCCAGCGGCATGATCCCGGCCTGGGCGACGACCACGTCGAGCCCGCCGAGCGTCGCCACGCCCTGGCCGAGCGCGTCCACGAGCTGGGAGCGCTCGCGCACGTCGGCCTCCAGCGCGACGATCCGGCGGCCGTGCGCCTCGACGAGCCGGACGGTCTCCTTGAGGTCCTCGGCGGTCGCGAGGGGGTAGTCGTTAGTCGCGACGTCGCGGCACAGGTCGACCGCGATGATGTCGGCGCCCTCCTCCGCGAGGCGGACCGCGTGGCTGCGGCCCTGCCCGCGCGCGGCTCCGGTGATGAAGGCGACCTTGCCCTCTACTCGGCCCATGGTGGTACCTCTCTTCTTCCTGGGTGGGGTGGTGCGGCCGGGGTCAGCCCACGGCCGGGGGGAAGGCGATCGTCTTGACCTCAAGGAAGTCCTCAAGGCCCTCGGTGCCCCATTCGCGGCCTATCCCGCTCTGCTTGTAGCCGCCGAAGGGCGACTCGACGTCGAACCACATCGCGCCGTTGACGCCGACGGTCCCGGTGCGGAACCGGCGGGCGACGGACATCGCGCGGTCCACGTCGGCGCCGTAGACGGCGGCGGACAGGCCGTAGGGGGTGTCGTCGGCGATCCGGACCGCGTCCTCCTCGTCGTCGTAGGGCAGCACGACGAGGGCGGGGCCGAAGATCTCCTCCTGGGCGACGGACGCCTTGGGGTCGACGTCCGTGATGAGGGTCGGCTCCACGTAGTACCCGCGCGAGAACCTCTCGGTGGGCTTGCCTCCGAACACGATCCTTCCGTCGCGTCCGGCGGACTCGTAGTAGCGCAGGATGCTGTCCCGCTGCCGCGCGTTGATGACGGGGCCCATGAGGTTGGCCGGGTCGGTGGGGTCGCCCCAGGGGATGCGCTCCATGGTGCCCTTGGCGTAGGCGAGCGCCTCGTCCAGGCGGGTGCGTGGCACGAGCATCCGGGTGAGCTGGGTGCAGCCCTGCCCCGCGTGCGCGCAGATCGAGCCCGCCAGCATGGGGATCGCCGCCATGAAGTCGGCGTCCTCCAGCAGCACGGCGGCGGACTTGCCGCCCAGCTCCAGGGTGACGCGCTTGATGGTGTCGGCGGCTGCGGCCATCACCTTGCGGCCGGTCAGGGTGGAGCCGGTGAGCGTCACGCCGTCCACGTCGGGGTGTGCGGTGAGCAGCCCGGCGATCCGGTTGTCGGAGGTGGTGACGACGTTGAGCACCCCGGCCGGGAGGTCGGTGTGCGCGGCGGCGATCTCGCCGAGCGCGAGCGCGCTCCACGGCGAGTCGGGCGCGGGCTTGAGGACGACGGTGCAGCCCGCCGCGAGGGCGGCGCCGACCTTGCAGATGTTCAGGTAGAACGGGTAGTTCCACGGGGTGATCGCGGCGATGACCCCGGCCGCCTCGCGCCGCACGACGCGTTCGGTGGGCGCGCCGCCGATCGTCTTGGTCGGCAGCCTGCGTTCGAACTCGTACGTCTCCAGCAGGCCGATGTAGTGGTCGAGGTAGCCGATGGCGTCCTCCAGCGCGACGCCGCCCGTCAGCCGGACCGGTGTGCCGGTCTCGGCGACGAGGCCCGCCCGCAGCTCCTCGACGTTGGCGCGCAGCGCGTCCCGGAGCTGGACGAGGCAGCGGCGGCGCAGCTCGGTGTTGGTGGACCAGTCGGTGGTGTCGAAGGCGCGGCGGGCGGCGCCGATGGCGCGTTCGACGTCGGTGGCGTCGGCCTCGGGGGCGGCGCCGACGACCTCCTCGGTGGCCGGGTTGACGTTGTCGAAGGCGCCGCCGCGTCCGGCGGAGACGAGGTCGCCGCCGATGAGCATGCGCTCGCCGAGTCTGTTCACTGCGGGCTCCCGGGGTTCAGGTGGGGTGGGGTGGGGGCGCGGTCCGGCCAGAGCAGGTGCGCGAGGACGTCGTGGGCGGCGGTCAGCGCGCCCAGGTCGGCGCCGAGGTCGGCGGCGGTCTCCCGGACGACGGTGAGGTCCTTGCCGAGGAACTCCGCGACGGCGGAGGCGAACCCGGCGACGGAGCCGCGTCCGGCGATCCCGGCCAGGGCCCGGCTGCCGCCGCTGCCGTGCTCCAGCGCGGTGAGCAGCGCCGTCTCGGAGACGCCGAGCCGTCGCGCGACGGCGACGGCCTGGCCGACGACGCCGATGTTGGCGGCGAACACCGCGTTGTTGAGGAGCTTGATCCGCTGGCCGTCGCCGAGTCCGCCGAGGTGGAGGATCGGGTCGCCGTACGCGGCGAGGAACGGCCTGACCCGCTCGACGTGCTCGTCCGCGCCGCCGACGAGCAGGGTGATCCGGCCCGCCGCGACGTCGTGCGGACCGCCGCTGATCGCGGCGTCCACGACCGCGATGCCGCGTTTGCGGGCGTAGCTCCCGAGCAGTTCGACGGTGCGGGGGCTGCACGTGGTGTGCACGACGAGAGCGGAGCCCTCGGCCATGGTGTCGAGGAGGCCGCCGTCCAGGCAGGCCGCCCGCACCTGCGCGTCGGTGTGCACGCAGATCCCGACGATCGCGGCGGGCGCGAGGTCGGCGACGTCGGCGGTGGTCCGCGCGCCCGCTTCGGCCAGTTCGGCGCGGGCCGCCTCGGATGCCTCCAGGACGGTCACCTCGTGCCCGGCGGCGAGCAGCCGCCGGACCATCTGGCCGCCCATCCGTCCGGCGCCCACGAACCCGAGCCTCATCGGGCGCACCCCATCGAGGCGAGGGCCGCGTCGGCGGCGTCGAAGACCGATCCGGCCTCGGCGCCCGTGGCTTCGGCCAGCTCGGCGGCGATGCGGACGTCCTTGCGGAGCAGCGGGCCCGCCTTGTCGCCCATCGGGCCGAGCACAAAGCCGGACCTGCCCATCATGCCGGTGGCGAAGCTGGAGCCCGAGCCGCGCGCCAGCACGACGGCGAGCTGTTCCGGATCGACGCCCAGGTCGCGGGCCAGGGCGAACGCGCTTTCGGCGACGCCCAGGTTGGCGGCCAGAAGCAGGTTGTTGATGAGCTTGGCGCGCTGTCCCGCGCCGACAGGCCCGAGGTGCACGGGCTCGCCGTAGGCGGCGAACACGGGGCGGCAGCGTTCGGCCGTCGCGGTGTCGCCACCGACCAGGACGAGCAGGGTGCCCTGCTCGGCGGCCGGTCCGCCGCCGCTCACCGGGGCGTCCACGAGACGCACGCCGCGCTCGGCCGCGCGGGCTGCCAGGGACGCGCAGGTGTCGGGGTGGACCGTGCTGTGCACGGCGATCACCGAGCCGGGCCGCATGCCCTCCAGGAGGCCCTGAGGGCCGGAGACGACCTCTTCGACGCCCGCGTCGTCCAGGACGCACACGCAGGCCAGGTCGCTGGCCGCGCCGAGTTCGGCGGGCGCGGACGCGAGCGCGGCGGACGTCCCGGCGAAGGGGTCGAGGGTGGCGGGGCGGCGGGCCCACAGGGTGGTGCGGAACCCGGCGTCGATGATCCGGCGGGCCATCGGCGCGCCCTGGCTGCCCAGGCCGATGAAGCCCACTTTTCCGATCGGGGCGGTGCTCATGTGACGGCACCCGCGATCTTCAGGTTGATCAGTTCCTCATCGGTGACGCCCAGCTCGCGGAGGATCTCGTCGGTGTGCTCGGCGAACTGCGGGGCCCGCTTCAGCGTGATCGGCTCACGGTCGAACTGGACGGGGCTGGCAACGAGCTTGCGGAGCCTGCCTTCGGCGTCCACCACGTCGGCGATCTGGCCGACCGCGTGCAGCGCCGGGTCGTTGCCGACCTCGTGGTTGTTCTGGACGACCGACCACTGGCCTTCCATCTCGGCGAACGCCTTGACCCACGCGTCCTTGGACCGCCGCCCGATGATCTCCTTGATGATCTCGACGGCCTCGGCGGAGTTGGCGGTGAGCTTCTGCGCCGTGTCGAACCGCTCGTCCGTGGCCAGCTCGGGGTGGCCGACCTTCTCGCAGAAGTCGGCCCAGTAGCGGCCCGGCTGGAGCATGATCAGGCTGAGCCAGCGGCCGTCGGCGGTCAGGTAGTTGTTGGACAGCGGGTTGGGCACCGCCTGCGCCTGGCGCGGGTCGTACTTGGGCAGCGGCTTCCCGGCCAGCAGCGCCATGTTGACGTTGAGCTGGTTGGCCCAGGCGCCGACGCCGAGCAGCGAGATGTCCACGGTCGGCGCGCCCTGGCCACGGCCCCTGGCGAACAGCGCGGCGGCGATGCCGCCCGCGATCGTCATGCCGCCGATGTTGTCGCCGAACGCGCCGCCGGGCTGGGAGATCACCCTGTCGTAGCCGGGCGGGGTGGAGCTGTCGGCGTTGCCCGCGCGGGCCCAGAAGGCGGTGCCGTCGTAGCCGCCGCTGTCGGCCTCCGGGCCGCTGTGCGCGAAGCTGGTGCCGGACGCGTAGACGATCTCGGGGTTGATCGCGCGCACGTCGTCGATGTCGATGCCGAGCCTGATCCTGGCGTTCGGCAGGAAGTTGGTGAGGAAGACGTCGGCGGAGCGGATCAGCTCCGCCAGGATCGCCTTCGCCTCGGGCTTCTCCAGGGCGAGGCCGAGACTGCGCTTGCCGCGGTTCGGCCCGTCCATGATCGGCGCGAAGGTGGAGCTGTCGTCCACGACGCTCTGGCCGAAGACCTTGACCAGGCCGCGCTGGGCGTCGCCCTTCTCCGCGTGCTCGATCTTGATGACGTCGGCGCCCCAGTCGGCCAGGACGGCGCCCGCCGACGGCACGAACGTGAACTGGGCGACCTCGAGGACGCGGACGCCTTGCATCGGTAGGAACACAGGAAGAGACCTCGGCTTCCCCACGCCGGTGGGGGCCCGGCGCGGACTGCGGAATCGGAGTGGAGGGGCGGACGCTGGTGCGTTCGGCGCCCCTCAGTTCGATAGAACCATATACATCGAACTATTTAGTGAGCAAGACCTCATTGACGTTGTCTTGCCGGATATTTCGAAGACAGTCGAACTGTTGGAACGCGCACACCCGCCCGGGGCGTCGGCGGGACGCCCTGGACGGGTGTGCGGGAGCTCGCGCGGGCGAGCGGTCAGACGTTGAAGCGGACGGCGCCGTCGACGCGGATCACCTCGCCGTTCAGGTAGTCGTTGTCCACGATGTGCAGGGCGAGGCGGGCGTACTCGTCCACGTGGCCCATCCGCTTCGGGTTGGGCACGCCGGGGCCCCACCTGGCCTGTGCCTCCTCCTCGGCCATCCGGAACGCCGGGGTGAAGAACGTGCCGGGCGCGATCGTCACGACCCGCACACCGGTCGGCGCGAGGTCGCGGGCGGCGGCGAGGGTCAGGCTGATGACGCCGCCCTTGGCCGCCGCGTAGTCGGTCTGCCCGACCTGGGACTCGAAGCCCGCGATCGACGCCGTCATGACGACGACGCCGCGCTGGCCGGATTCGAGGGGCTCGTTCCGCGTCATCGCGGCGGCGGCCTGGCTGAGCACGTTGTAGGTGCCGCCGAGGAAGATGTCCGTGGTCCGCCGGAACACCTCAAGCGGGTAGAACTCGCCGTTCCGGTTCACCATGCGCCGTCCGGCCGCCGGGCCGCCGTGCACGATGACGACGACCCGCAGCGTGCCCAACTCCTGGGCCGCCCCGACCGCCGCCGCGACGGACTCGGTGCTGGTGACGTCCGTCGCCAGGAACCGCACGGCGTCGCCCAGATCGGCTTCCAGCGCCTTTCCCTTGTCCTCGGCCAGGTCGGCCACCAGCACCCTCACCCCCTCCCCCACGAGCCTCCTGACCGTCGCCTCACCGAACCCGCCCGCCCCGCCGACCACCAGCGCCGACGCTCCGTCAAGCCGCATCGCTTCCTCCTCTTCCCGGGCTCCCGCCCGAACCGCGACGCCCTTCCGGCGCCGCCCAGAATCACTCCCCCTGACGGCCCCGGCTCAGGTCGGCACAGGGGTGTCGGGGTGGACGAGGGCCACCAGGTCACGGCGGACGATCTTGCCGGTCGGGTTGGTGGGGAACTCGCGGACGAACTCGACGTAAGCCGGGGTCTTCGAGCCGCGCAGGCGCTCCCTGACCCAGGCGCGCAGCTCGTCGGCGGCGACCTCCGCGCCGTCCCGGACGATGACGAACGCGGCGATCTGCTGGCCCCACTCCAGGTCGGGCACCCCTGCGACGACCGCCTCACGCACCGCCGGATGGCCGCTCAGCACGTCCTCGATCTCTGCGGGCGCGATGTTCTCGCCGCCCCTGATGATGGTGTCGTCGGCCCGGCCCCGGACGTGGAGGTAGCCGTCGGCGTCCAGGTAGCCGCGGTCGCGGGTGGGGAACCAGCCGTCCGCGCCGACCCTGCTGCCCGCCTCCAGGTACTCGCCGGAGACCTGCGGGCCGCGCACCACGATGTCGCCGACGACGCCGGGCGGGCACGGCTTCCCGTCCTCGTCCCACACCTCGATCTCGACCGAGGGCAGCGCCCGCCCCACCGAGCCGAGCCGCGCGCGCACGGCCGGGTCGGTGGAGGCGACGGCCGTCCTGTGGTCGTCGGGCCCGAGGACCGCGATGGACGAGGCCGTCTCGGTGAGCCCGTAGGCGTTGACGAACCCTGTGCCGGGGAAGAGCGCGAGCGCGTCCTCGACCACTTCCGGGGCCACCTTCGCGCCGCCGTAGGACAGCGAGCGCAGGCAGGACGGCCCCTGGGCGTCCCGCGCCCGCAGCTCCGCGACGATCCTGGCGAGCATCGTCGGCACCACCATCGCGTGCGTCACCTTCTGTTCCGCCACGGTGTCCAGCCATCCGTCCGGCGTGAAGCGGTCGAGGTAGACGATCCGCCTTCCGCTGTAGAGGTTGGACAGCGCGTTGGCGACGGCGGCGATGTGGTACGGCGGCACGCTCACGAGGGTCGCGTCGTCCTCGGGCACCGAGGCGAACTCGACGGAGCCGAACAGATAGGCGGTGAGGTTCTGGTGGCGCAGCACGGCGCTCTTGGGCGCCGCCGTCGTCCCGCTGGTCATGAGCAGCACCGCGACCGACTCGGGGGCGGCGAACACGGCGGACTCGGCGGTGTGCGCGGGCTCGGGCAGCGCCAGGAACTCCGCGACGCCCAGCGTGGCCGCGCCCGGCACCCGCTCGGGCGCGTCGGTGACGACGAGCGGCGCGGCCTGGCGCGCCATGACGTCGGCGAGCTGCTCGGCGCCGAGCCGGTAGTTCACCGGCAGGAACGGCACACCCGCGAGGCTCGCCGCGAAGAGCGCGACGGGGAAGGCGGGCCCGTTCGGGCCGAGGTAGACGAGCCGGTCAGCGCCCGAGGCCGCGATCCGGGCCGCCCCGGCCCGCGCCCGCGCGCGCAGGGCGGCGCCCGTAAGCCCGGTCTCGGGGTGGCCGACGAGGACGCGGTCGGCCAGGCCGTCGGCGACCATGTCGAGGATCAGCGCGAGGTTCATCGGTCGTCTCCCCTAGCGTCCGCGCTTGACCTGCTTGAACGGGACGTCGCGGTCCAGCGCGGCCTCCCTGGGCATGCCGAGCAGCCGTTCACTGATGACGTTCCGCGACATCTCGGTGCTGCCGCCGCCGAGGCTGCCGCCCTGCCGCATGAGGAAGCCGACGCCCGCCTTCCCGGTGACGCCCGGTGTTTCCGCGTTTCCAAAGCCCGCGCTCGATCCCGCGATCTTCAGCGAGAGATCGTCGTTGAGCTGGGAGACCTCAGCGTGCAACAGCCGCAACAGGGAGGCGGCGGTGGGCGGCAGCGCGCCGGACGCGATCGCCCGGGTGACCCGCGCCGACGTCTGCCGCGCGACCGTCTCCAGGGCGATGCCGCGCCCGACCAGCTCGCGCACCCGAGGGTCGCCGCTCCGCCGCAGCGCCGCCGCGACGGCGGCCGGGCCGACGTGCGACATGCCGCCGTGGCCGCGCTTCCCGCTGACGTAAGGGGAGCCGCCGCCCATCGCGTTGCGCTCGTGGAAGAGCTGCCGTGACGCGACGGCCCAGCCGCCGTCCACCTCACCGACGACGGCCGAGGCGGGCAACACGACGTCGTCGAAGAACTCCTCGCAGAACTCCAGCGACCCGTTCACCATCCGTACCCGGTTCATGGTGACGCCCGGTGCTTTGGTCGGCATGAGGAACATCGTCAGGCCGTGGTGCTTGGGCACGTCCCAGTTGGTGCGTGCGAGGCACAGCGCCCAGTCCGCCGCGTAGGCGGACGTGCTCCATGTCTTGGCTCCGTTGAGGACCCAGGTGTCGCCGTCACGGTCGGCGCGGGTGATGAGCCCCGCGAGGTCGGATCCGCCGCTGGGCTCGGAGAGGAACTGGCAGAGCACCTCGTCGCCCCGGATGGCCGCGCCTATCCGGTCGCGCTTCTGGTCCTCGGTGCCCGCGTCCAGGATCGTCGGCGCGCAGATGGCGAACGTCGGCAGGTTGAGCGGGAGCGGCATCTCGTAGCCGTCGCTCTCGTCGGTGAACGCGCGCTGGTGCGCGGGCGTCAGGCCGAGGCCGCCGTACTCCGTGGGGAAGCAGATCCCGGCGAAGCCGCCGTCGTACAGCTTCTTCTGGAGCTCGCGCGCGCGCAGCCACTCGCCGATGTCGTCCTCGTCCGACGCGGGCGGAGGCACG
This sequence comes from Actinocorallia sp. API 0066, assembly GCF_020991275.1. Lineage (GTDB taxonomy): Bacteria > Actinomycetota > Actinomycetes > Streptosporangiales > Streptosporangiaceae > Actinocorallia. Next base: position 61,026 of record NZ_JAJLQY010000013.1, read on the forward strand.
TCCGCAAGGCGCGGCATGTTCACGGCGAGCCAGGCACGGGCCCGCAGGCGGAAGGACTCGACGCTCTCGGTCTCGGTCATGTGCGTGATCAGCCCTTACAGGTCGGGGGTGGCGAGGTCGGCGAGGCGCAGCCGGTGGTCCTCGGGGGTGCCGTAGAGCGCCTGGTCGAGGGTGGCGCGGCGGAGGAACAGGTGTAGGTCGTGCTCCCAGGTGACGCCGATGCCTCCGTGGATCTGCACGCAGTCCTGGAGGATCAGCAGCGACCTCTCCCCCACGAACGCCTTGGCGACCGACACCAGCGTCGCCGCCTCCGGTGCCCTCTCCTGGACGGCTGCGGCCGCCGCCTGGGTGGTGGCGTGGCACGCCTCCAGCCACGTCCGCATGTCGGCGAACCGGTGCTTGAGCGCCTGGTAGGAGGCGAGCGGACGGCCGAAGGAGTACCTGTCGAACCCCCACTGGACCGTCATGGCGAAGGCCCGCTCCAGCACCGCGCAGACCTCCGCGCACTGGACGATCGCGGCTATCTGGAGCTGCCTCTCGACGGGCCCGGTAGCGCCCGGCTCGCCTACGAGCGTGTCCGGGCCGACCCGGACCCCGGTGAAGGTGACCTCGTTGAAGGTGCGGGAGAGGTCCAGCGACCACTGCGGCGCGGCCGTGACGCCCGGCGTCCCGGCCGGGACGAGGAACTGGGCCGGCCCGTCCGGGGTGGCCGCGGTGACGAGCAGGAGGTCTGCCTGGTCGGCGTCCTGGACGCGGTCCTTGACGCCGTCGAGGAGGTAGCCGTCGCCGTCACGGGAGGCGCTGAGGGACGGCGTGAGCGGGTTCCACTCGCCGCCCGGCTCGTACACCGCCCACGTCGCGACGCGCTCGCCCGCGACGAGCGCCTCGATCGTGTCCGTGTGGTCGGAGCCGGTGCCGTGCGCCTCGACGAGCCCGGCGAGCACCACGTTCACCGGCAGCAGCGGGCCGGGGCCGACGCCCGTACCGAGCTCCTCGGCGAGCAGGACGAGGTCCCGCACGCCCTCGCCGGAGACGCTGCCACCGCCGAGCTCCTCCGGCACGATCGTGGCGGCCCAGCCGAGTTCGGCACCCTGCCGCCACCAGTCGCGGCTCCAGCGGGGCTCACCGTCCTTGAGGCCGCGGACGCGGTCGAGGGGGTACTCCTTTTCGAGGAGCCTTCTGGCCGAGGTCTGGAAGAGCTTCTGATCCGACGAGAGCTCCAGCTCCATCGAGACTCCTCTCATGCGCTGGGAAGGGGGAAACGTCCCTTACTGAACACGAGTGGACTACACTTGTCAATGTATCGAAGTATTAACCGGACCGCAGGCCACGAACCCCCGTCCCAGGAGGCCCCGGGCTGTGGGACGGGTCACGCCGAAGGCGAAGGTCGTATGCTTTCGGGGTGGGATAAGTTCATGGTTGCCGAATACTCGAAACGTCAATACCTGACGTACCGACCCGTCGACCCGGTCGAGAGGAGGGGCCGTCATGCCGCGCGAGTCCGTCGCCGCCACCGAGGTGCTGAAGGCGCTGAGCGACCCGATCCGGTGGAACATCGTCCAGCAGATCGCGCAGGAGGAGGAGTTCGCCTGCAGCGTCCTGGAAGACACGCTGCCCGTCTCCAAGACCACGATCTCCTACCACACCAAGATCCTCACCCAGGCGGGGCTGATCGAGGTGCACAAGCGCGGCCGCAACTACTTCTACACGCTGCGCCGCGACGTGCTGCGCGGCGTGATCGACGAGCTGTGGAAGCTCGCGCCCGGCCCGCGCCTGGTGGAGAGCGCGGCACCCGAGCGGCCCGCCGCGCCGCCCGCCGAAGAGCCGCGCCTCGCCGCCGCGGCCGGGGACACCGACACCTCCTCCGGCCTGCTCACCTGGTAGCCCCGCGCGGCGGCGCGCCCCGTCGGGTCCCGCGCGGGCCCGGCGCCGCTGTAGCGTGTCGGGCCTGACGACAGAAGGGATCCGTTCATGGCGGCCGCCTCCAGCGACGCGGTGGTGCTCACCGAACCGGGGCCGGGGGTCCGCCTCGTGACCCTGAACCGGCCCGGCGTGCGCAACGCGATGACCGCGGAGATGACCGCGGCCTGGGACACCGCGATCGACGCCGTCGCCGCCGACCGCGAGACCCGGGTGCTGGTGGTCACCGGCGCGGGCAGCTCGTTCTGTTCCGGCGCCGACCTCTCCTGGCTCGACCAGGGTTCCGCCGACGACGTCACCATCGACCGGCTGCGCGACCGGATGCTCCCGTTCTACCGGAGCTGGCTGCGGCCGCGCGCCCTGCCGTTCCCGGTGATCGCCGCCGTCAACGGGCCCGCCGTAGGCGCGGGGGTCTGCCTGACGCTCGCCTGCGACCTGCGTTACGCGTCGCGCACCGCGCGCTTCAGCACCCCGTTCATCTTCCGGGGCACCCACGGCGGCATGGCTTCGACGTGGCTGCTTCCCGAGGCGATCGGCGTCACCCGCGCCCGCGAGATGCTCTTCACCGGCCGCGAGGTGGAACCCGGCCAGGCGCTCGACTGGGGCCTGGTGACGGGCGTCGCCGACGACGCGCTGGCCGCCGCGCTGGAGTCGGCGGCCCGGATCGCCGAGGCCGCCCCGATCGCGCTGCGCCTCACCAAGACGGGCCTGGAGCAGTCCGCCGCCGGGCTGGAAGCCTCGCTCCAGTGGGAGGCGCTCGCCCAACCCGTCACGATGACCACCTCCGATCTGCACGAGGGCATCGCCGCCTTCCGCGAGAACCGCCCGCCCCGCTTCCGCGGCCGCTAGCCGGAGCCCGTCAGCCGACGGCGCGGATGCCGGGGCCGTGGCGGGCGTCGATCTCGCTGACGGCGCTGAGGGCCGCGCGGCGTCCGGCGGCCATGACGGCGTGCGCGTCCGGCGGGGCGGCGTCGGCACGGTGCGGGGCGTGCGCGGCGTAGAGGCCGGGGACGGCGGGGCGGCCGCCCATGAGCACGGCGCCGGTCTCCTCGTCGACGGCAAGGGCGGGCTGGCGCGTGACGGGCACCGTGTCGCGGTCGGCGCACCAGCGGCGGACGGCGAGTTCGGGGGTGTCCGCGCCCGCGTCGCGTTCGGCCCAGCGGGCGCGTTTGGGCGTCTCGTGTTCCTCGCCGAGCCTGCCGCGCGCCGCCGTCCAGGTGGCGGGCCCGACGAACTCCCAGTGCCGGGCGTCCACGGCGAGCACCACCGACGAGCAGGCGAGTTCGCCGACGTCGAAGCGCGCCGCCCAGACCGCGTCGGCGGCCCTGCCGAGCGCGGGCGCGACCTTCCCGAGGCCGTGCAGCCACCGGTGCCCGACCGTCGCGGCCGAGCGGCGGGGCAGTGCCGCGTAGCCGAGCCCGCACACCTCGCCCGCCGCGACGACGAGCTCGTGTGCCCGGTGCTGGGCGCGGATGTCCACGCCCGCCTCGCGCACGGCGGCCCGGAGCCCGGACCGCAGCAGCACCGCCGCCCGGACGGCACGGGGCGCGTGCAGCCACGGTTCGGCGAGCGGGGCGCCGTCCAGCACCAGCACGCGCGCGCCGGCGTGCGCCGCCGCGAGGGCGGCCGCGGCGCCCGCCACGCCGAAGCCGACGACCACCACATCGACATGTCCGTCCAGCGCCATCGGCCAGCCTCCTCGCCAGCACGGCCTCGCGGGTGGGTGGCCCGCAAAGCAGCTCCTCCGTCGACGCTGCTCACCCTATGAACCTCTGGTGACACGTGTCAACGCTTCCACAAACGCAAAACCCCCACCACCTCGGCCTTTTCCGGGCGCCCTGCCCCGAGCGAGCTGACACGCGTCACCTCCCATGTCGCGCAAGCATGCGGTGGAACAAGCGGAATCAGGTGGTTTCGCCCTGGACGATCCGGAAGGCTTCCTCGGGTGTGGCGCGGCGGATCTCGGCGCCGCCGTAGCCCTTGGCGAGCGCCTGGATGATGTGGCCCAGCGAGACGGGCACGTCGGCGGCCACCGTGGTGAGGCGCGGGGAGATCACCTGGCCCACGGGCGCGTACTCGACGCCGATGACGGCGAAATCCGACGGCACGGCTAGGCCGAGCGTCTTGGCGGCCTCACCAAGGGCGATCGCCACGAGGTCGTTGTAGCAGGCCACACCGAGGGGCGTGCCGGTGCGCGGCAGCATCTCCTCCAGCACCTTGCGTGCGCCGGAGCGCTCCAGAGGCACCCTGACGTACAGCGGCGCGGGCAGGCCCTCCTGCTCGCAGTAGGCCGTGACGGCGTCCGCGCGCATCTGCCCGTAGGGGTCGTCACGCTCGTCGGAGAGGAACGCGTAGGCGAGCCGTCCGTGGCCCCTGCCGTGCAGGTGCCGGGCCTGGAGTTCGCCGATGGCCGTGTTGAAGTCGGGCTTCTCGTGCTCGGCGACGAGCGGGCAGCCGACCTCGGCGAGGAACTCGATGTCCCGGCCGGACAGGCCGCCGAGATCCACAACGCCGGCGGGCCGGAGCGTCTCGACCAGGTGCTGGAGCCGCTTGGACGTGGCGTTCTCCGCCCGCGACACGCTGAAGTGCACGACGGGGCTGAGCCCCACTTTCTCGATCTCGCCGGACAGCACCTCCACCACGTTCTGGAGGTTCGTGAACGTCGTGTACGGGACGACGAGCACGATGAAGTCGCTGCGGCCCATGACGAGCGCGCGGCCCGCCGCCGAGCGCACGTAGCCGAGGGCGAGCGCCGCCCTGCGGACCCGTTCGACGGTGTCGGCGCTGAACCGTTCGACCTGGTTGTTCAGCACGTGGCTGACGGTCGCCCTGGACACGCCGGCGAGGCGGGCGACGTCCACGCTGGTGGCCGGGCGCGTCCGCGTGGGGACGGCCGGCTCCTCGTTCACCGGCTGCCCTGGCACATGGTCTCCCGAGAAGGTCAAAACGCTCGTCACCACCGTACGGCAGAGGGCGGCCACGGCGCGCATCGGTACGGCCACGGCCGACCCAACTCGATCGATACATTTACGAATTTAGAAATATCGGTTAAGGTGCGAACGTCGCCGGGCGGCGCCGCGCCCGGCGGCACACCAGCCGAAGCGAAGGACTGTGAGGTGGCCCCGTGCCCGAAGCCGTGATCGTCAGTGCGGTCCGCACCCCCGTCGGAACCGCCAGAAAGGGCACGCTCGCCGCGACCCCCGCCGAGGACCTCGCGGTGCACGTGCTGCGCGAGGCGGTCCGCAGGTCGGGCCTGGCGCCCGAGCGGTTCGACGACGTCATCTTCGGCGAGACGCTCTACGGCGGCGGCGACCTCGCCCGACACGCGGCCGTCGCGGCGGGCATGGCGCACGTGCCGGGCGTCGCGGTGAACCGGCACTGCGCGAGCGGCCTGACCGCGCTCGGCATGGCGGCCGCCGGTATCCGGGCCGGATCGGAGCGCGCCGTCGTGGCGGGCGGCGTGAACTCGTCGTCGCTCGGCCCCGCGCTCTCCTGGCCGGAGCCGCACTCCCCCGAGCGCCGTACCCCGCCGACGTTCCCCTACACCGAGGACGCCAACGACTTCACCGACCTGACCGTAGGCTGGAACGTCGCTCAGAAGTACGGGCTGACCCGCGCGGAGATGGACGCCTGGGCGCTGCGCTCGCACCAGCGGGCCGTCACCGCGACGGCGGTCGGCCTGTTCACCGACGAGATCGCCCCGATCAAGGTGACGCTCCCGGACGGCTCCGTCGTGGAGTTCGCCGCCGACGAGCACCCCAGGGCGACCACCACCCTGGAGAAGATGGCCGCGCTCAAGCCGCTGCGCCCCGACATCGAGGGCTACTCGATCACCGCCGGGAACGCGTGCGGCACCAACGACGGCGCGGCCGCCCTCGCCGTCCTCGCCGACGACCTCGCCGCCGCAGAGGGCATCACCCCGCTCGCGACGATCCTGGCGTGGACGTCGGTCGGCGTCGATCCGAAGTACACGGGCGTCGGCGCGATCGACGCGGCCACCAAGATCCTCGCCAAGACAGGGCTCTCCGTCGCTGACATCGACCTGTGGGAGATCAACGAGGCGTTCGCGTCGGTACCCGTCGCGGCCTGCAAGGTCCTCGGCATCGCGGAGGACAGGGTGAACGTGTACGGCAGCGGATGCAGCCTCGGCCACCCGATCGCCGCGACCGGCGCCCGCATGGTCACCACGCTGGTGCACGAGCTGCGCCGCAGGGGCGGCGGCACCGGCCTGGCCACCCTGTGCGCGGGCGGCGGCCAGGGCGGCGCCCTCGTCGTCCAGGTGCCCTGACCGCGAACCACCCGGCCGCCCGGACGCGATCCGGGCGGCGCCCTGCTCACCCGCCGAGGTACTTCCAGCATGAACATCAGCAAGATCGCGGTCGTCGGCTGCGGCACCATGGGCGGCGGCATCGTCCAGCTCGCCGCCCAGCACGGGCTCGACGTCGTCGGCGTCGAGGCGTCCGAGGCCGGGGTCGCGGCGGCGCGCGCGCGGATCGACGCCGGCCTCGACGACGCCGCCGCGCGCGGCCGGATCACCGCCCAACAGGCCGCGCACGCGCGCACCGCCTACACCCTCACGACCGACCTCACCGAGATCACCAAGGCCGACCTCGTCGTCGAGGCGGTGTACGAGGACGTCGAGCTGAAGCGCGGCCTGCTCGCGGAGATCGACCGGCTGGTCGGCCCCGACACCCTCATCGCGTCCAACACCTCGACCATCCCGCTCGTTGTGCTCGCCGCCGCGACGTCACGCCCGTCGCAGGTGGTCGGGCTGCACTTCTTCAACCCGGTGCCCGCGATGCGGCTGATCGAGGTGATCCGGACGCCCGTCACCGAACAGCCCTGCATCGACGCGCTTACGGCGTTCGCCGAGAGCCTCGGCAAGTCGCCGGTCCTCGTCAACGACGTGCCGGGCTTTGTGGGGAACCTGCTTATCGTCCCCTACCTCTTGGACGCCATCAGGGCGTTCGAGCGCGGCGTGGCCGACATGGAGTCCATCGACGCCGTCATCACACTCGGCTTCAACCACCGGATGGGGCCGTTCCGGCTGAGCGACCTCATCGGCCTCGACATCGTGCACGACATGGCCGCCTCGATGTACGAGGAGTACAGGGATCCGCGCTACTTCCCGCCGCCCCTCCTGAAGCAGTACGTGCGGCTCGGCTGGCTGGGCCGCAAGACCGGGCGGGGCTTCTACACCTATGACGGCTGACGCGCTCTCCCCCGCCCCGCCCGGCGTCGAGGTGCGGGAGTGCTGGGACGACGACCTGCGCTCCGCCGACGTGCTCGGCTTCCCCGGCTACGCGGTGCCCGAGGCGTCCGACGAGTCCGTGCGCACCGCGCTGATCGACCTGCGCGGCGCCCCGGCGGTGTGGATCGACTGCGACTTCCGGCGCTCGGGCGGCACCATGGGCGCCGTCGCGGGGGTGCGGATCGTCAGGGCGTTCGACCGTGCGCGCGCGGCAGGGCTCCCCGTCGCGCAGACGGTGTCGACGGGCGGGGCGCGGCTCCAGGAGGGGATGATCTCCCTGCTGCAGATGCCGCGCACCGTCTCGGCGGCGGCCCGGCACGCGGCGGCGGGCCTGCGCTCGGCCGCCTACCTGCGCTCGCCCACGACGGGCGGGGTGTTCGCCTCGTTCGCCTCCCTCGCCGACCTGCGGGCCGCCCAGCCGGACGCGACCATCGGGTTCGGCGGGCCACGGGTCGTCGCCGAGGTCACCGGGGCCTACCCGCCGCCGTCGTCGCACACCGCCGAGTCGGCGCTCCGCCACGGGACCATCGACGCGATCGTGCCTCCCGAGCGGTGCTGGGACTGGCTCGCGGCAGCCGTAGGGGCGGCGGACGGCTACCGTCTCGTGCCTCCGCCGGGACGGCCCTCCACGCCTGATCCGAGCCCGGCGCGTCCCGACCCCTACGAGCACCTGTTGCGCGCGCGCGGTTCCCGCCGTCCGTCCGGGCTGGAGTGGGCGGCGTGGCTCACCGACTCCTGGGTGGAGATAGGCGGCGCCGACCCTGCGATCCGGGCCGGGGTCGCCGCCTTGGCCGGGCGACGGGTCGTCGTCATCACGATGGACCGCTTCGCCGGACGCACCCCCGGCGCGCCCGGACCCGCCGCCTTCCGGCTCGCCCAGCGCGCCGTCGGGCTCGCGGGACGGCTCGGGCTGCCCGTGCTCACCCTCGTGGACACGCCCGGCGCCGACCCCCGGCCCGACTCCGAGGCGCACGGCGTCGCCGGGGAGATCGCCAGGACGCTGCTGGCGCTCGCCGAACTGCCGTCGCCGAGCGTCTGCCTCGTCGTCGGGGAGGGCGGCAGCGGCGGCGCCATCGCGCTCGCGCACACCGACCGGCTGCTCGTCCTGGACGGCGCGGCCTTCTCCGTCATCGGGCCGGAGGCGGGCGCCGCCGTGCTGTACCGGGACTCCGGCCGCGCCCCCGAACTCACCCGCGCGCTGCGGATCACCCCGCGCGACCTGCTGCGGCTCGGCGTCGCGGACGCGGTGCTGCCCGAGGACGCCGCCGCGGTGCGCGCCGCCGTCGCCGCCGCGCTGGCGCACGCGCGCCCCGGCAGCCGCGACGGCAGGCCGGACGCCGCGACGGCGGCCGCCGTGACCACCCACTGACCACCCCACCCAGAAAGGACACACCAGTGGCCAGAGCAGCCCTGCTCGCGTTCAGCAGCCCGGTGCCGGGACGCACCGAGGAACTGACCGAGTGGTACGACAAGGTCCACATCCCCGACGTGCGCGCCGCGATCCCCGCGATCGACCGTGTCGTGCGCTACCGGATTGTTGAGGAGGTCGAGGAGAGCGCCGGGGAGCCCCGGTTCGTCACCGTGTACGAGATCCCCGACGGGGACGTCGCCGACGCCTCGGCCCGGCTCACCGCGGCGCTCCGGGGCGGCGGCATGGCGCTGTCGCCCGCGCTGGACCTCGCCGACCGACCGCCCGTGATCCAGTGGGCCGTCGCCGAGTCGGCCGAAGGAGACGCGCCGTGAAGCAGCAGCCGAGGAGGACCGGCGACTTCGGCGTCGGCCAGATGATCCATGTCGTGCACATGTCCGACGACGCGCAGGAACTCCGTGAATGGTACGAGCGGGTCTTCGGCGGGTTCGTCTTCATGGGCGTGGACGAGCCCAACTACCTGTCCTGGGAGGACCGTCACGCGACGCTCCTCATGGTCGGCGACCTCTGTGTCGAGACGATGTCGCCGAACAAGCCGGTCAATCCGAAGCTCCCCGTAGGCAAGTTCTTCACGAAGTTCGGAAGGCACCTGCACTCGGTCGGCTACAAGGTGGACGACCTCGTCGGCCTCGCGGAACGCCTCCTGGACGCCGGTGTGTACATCGGCAAGCCCGGAGGCGGCAGGGTCGAGGAGTTCGATCCGGAGACCGCCTACGTCTTCCCCAGCCCGCGCGACACGGCGGGGCTCATGGTCGAGCTGTGCAGGATGGACATGCAGGGCGATCCGCGCAACCTGGAGACGTGGTCGTCGCTGGAGCGGATGTGGCGGTTCCACCCGCTCACCCTGGAGCGCTTCTCCTGCGTCACGCTGGGGGTGCGCGACCTGGAGTCGGCCGTCAAGATCTACGCCGACACGATGCAGGCCGTCCCCGTCAGGGCGGGCTTCGACACCGACCTGGGGGCCAAGTCCGAGATCCTCCGGCTGGGCGACTGCCTGCTCCAGCTCGTCGAGCCGGTCGACCAGGACACCGACCTGGCCCGGCACGTCGCGCGCTGGGGCAACATGATCTACAGCCTGCGCTTCAAGGTGGCCGACCTCGACTCCGCCGAGTCCTGGCTGAACCGCAACGCCGTCCGCACCACCCGCAGCCGGCCTGCCCTGCTCGTCACCGACCCGGCCGACACCTACGGCGCCCCCATGTACTTCACCACCGAAGACCTGGAACTGCCCCCGAACGCCTGACCCTCCCCCACGCGGCCCCCAGCCTCGCCCGGCTGGGGGCCGCCGTCATGCCGTCGGCCCTCGCGGACGTACGCGAGGGCCGTGCTTCGTTCACGCGCGGGCGCGGGTCAGGGCAGGAGGAGGTGGGCGGTGCCGGTGACGAGGCGGTCGCCGGTGTGGCGGTCGGCCCAGACGTCGAGCGTCACGGCGGTGGAGCCGTCCGCGCCGTGGTCGCGGGCCGTGACGACGCCGGAGCAGGTGATCTCGTCGGACTTGAGGGCGGGCACGCGGAAGCGGCATTCCAGACGCGTCACCCGGCCGCCCTCGGGGAGCAGGTCTTCGAGCATGGCGTGCAGCCAGGCCCAGATGAGGTTCCCCATGCCGATCGCGCCGGGGTAGCCGGCCGCCCTGCCCGCCTCGTCGTCCATGTGGATGCCGACGAACTCGTCGTTCACGGCGGCGTAGCGGTTCCACGCCTCCAGGCCCGCCGTCCGGACGTAGGGGGCGAGCCGCGCGCCTTCGGCGAAGGCTTCCGGGTGGGGGGCTGTCGTCGTCATCGAGGGGGCTCCCGGGGTCAGTAGCGGATGAGGGTCATGCGGTGGGACTTGACCTCGTCGCCGTCCTGGTTGGTCCAGGTCGTGACGACGTCGGTCAGGAGCATCGGGCCGAGCCTGCCCGCCCGCTCGGTGTAGCCCGCGATCGCTGATTCGGCCGTGATGACGTCGCCGACGCGCATCGGCACCCCGGTGTAGGACGAGGCGACGCCGCCGTTCAGGGCGCGTCTCAGGGCCGGCGGGGCCACGCCCAGGGTGTGCTCCATCGCGCCGGAGCTGCGGTAGGAGGCGTCGAGCTCGATCTCGGCGCCGGTACCGGACTCCTCGGCACATCCCCAGGCGAAGGGGTTGAAATCCGGTGGGGCGGTCAGGTCGTCCGTCGCGCGGAGGTCGGTGTAGCGCGCGGGCGGCGCCGCCGGGAAGCGGACGGCCGCCGCCCAGCGCCGGATCGCGGACGCGTCGATCGGGTAGGAGGTCTGCCGCCGGTAGGGGCGGCCGACGATCTCCAGCATGTCGGGCCTGATGAGGCCGGGTCCGCCCATGGGCGCGGTCCCTTTCACTCGGGGAAGGCGCGCGGCCTCAGGGGGGGCCGCGCGCCCGGGGGGTCAGGAGTGGTTGAGCTCGTAGAGGCGGCGCCACTCGTGCTTGGAGCGGACCGTCGTGTCCACGTCGGGCGACAGGGCCCGGAGGGCGCCGACGGTGGCCCGCTCCTTGGGGATGTGCGTGAAGGGGTCGATGTCGAAGAACCGGCAGGTGTTCTGCCACGTGATCATGTTGATCTCGTGGTCCGGGACGCCGGAGCCGCGCATCTCGTCCAGCACGAACTCGGGCGCGTTCGGCCAGATCGAGTCCGAGTGCGGGTAGTCGCACTCCCAGGCGATCATCTCGATGCCGATGTCGTGCCGCACCTTCAACGCCGTCGGGTCGGTGACGTAGCAGGCCAGCGAGTGCTCGCGGAAGATGTCGCTCGGGAGCTTGCCGCCGAAGTCGTGGCCCAGCCAGCGCTGGTTCGTGTAGTGCCGGTCGCAGCGGTCCAGGTAGAACGGGATCCAGCCGATCCCGGCCTCCGACCAGGCGATCTTCAGGTCGGGATACTTGCGCATCGCGCCGCCCCACAGCAGGTCCTGCGCGGCGAACGTCGAGACCTGGGTGGCCAGGATGATGAAGTTGTCCACGGGCGCGTCCGGCGCGCCGTTGATGGCGCCGAAGCCCTGCCCGATGTGCAGGCACATGACGACGCCCGTCTCGGAGACGGCGCGGAAGAACGGGTCCCAGTAGTCGAGGTCGTGGTAGCTCGGCAGCCCTTGGATGTGCGGCAACTCCGGCATCGTGACGGCCTTGACGCCCTTGGCCGCTACCCGCCGCACCTCCTTGGCCAGCTCCTCCGGGTTCCAGACGGGGCCGAGCGCGATCGGGATGAACCGGCCAGGGTAGGTCGTCGCCCATTCGTCGATGTGCCAGTCGTTGTACGCCTTCAGCATGATGAGAGCGAGGTCCTTGTCCTGCGCCTCCTGGAAGAACCGCGCGCTGAAGCCCGCGAACGACGGGAAGCACATCGAGGCGAGGATCCCGTTGCGGTTCATGTCCTTGACGCGCTCGTGGATGTCGTAGCTGCCCGGACGCATCTCGGCGTAGGTGGAGGGGTTCAGGCCCCACTCCTCGTTGGGCCAGCCGACCACCGCGTTCAGGCTGCTGGAGACGCTGGGGACGCCCTGGAACCACCACTTCTCGTAGCCGTTCTCGTCCATGATGGACTTGGGCGCCTGGTCCCTGTACCGCTCCGGCACGTGGTTGTCGAACATGTCGCGCGGTTCCACGACATGGTCGTCGATGCTCACCAGGATCAGGTCTTCGACGTTCACTTCCGGGGTTCCTCTCTCGTCCGGTCGGGGATGGGTGCGACGGCGCCGGGGGCCGTCACCACCGGGAGATCTCGGGCACGACCTTGGCGCCGAGCGTCTCCAGCGGGGTGAGGGACGCGACGGCGGGCACGGCGCAGTACACGGTGCTGAATCCGGTGTCGTGCAGGCGGCGCAGCTCCTCCAGGAGCGTGTCGGTGGCGCCGGGCTCGTCGACGGCGACGGGCAGCACCGCGGTGTTCTCGATCTCGCCCGGGTCGCGGCCGATCCGGGCGCAGTGCTCGTGCAGCCGCTCGATCTTCTGGCCCGCGTCGGCGCCGCCGAACACGTTGAAGGCGTCGGCGTACGCGGCGGCCAGGCGCAGCGTGACGCGCTCGCCGCCGCCGCCGACGAGGACCCGCGGCCTGCGCACCGGCGCCGGCGTGTTGAGCGTGCTGGCCAGCCGGTAGTGCTCGCCGACGAACGGCTCGCGGCTCCCGCTCCACATCTGGCGGCAGATCCGGAGCGTCTCCTCAAGCCGGGCGAAGCGCTCGCGCTGCGGCGGGAGCGGCAGGCCGAGACCCTGCGCCTCCTCGTCGTTCCAGCCCGCGCCGACGCCGAGCCACGCCCGGCCGCCGGAGAGCACGTCGAGGGTGGTGACGATCTTGCCGAGCAGGCCGGGGGGCCGGTACGTCGCCGCGGTGACCAGCGTCTGGAGCTCCAGCGTGCGGGTCTGGCCCGCGAGGAAGCCCAGCGCGGTGTACGCCTCCAGCATCGGCTCGTACTCCTCGCCGATCATGCTGATCTGCCAGAGGTGGTCGGTCAGGCTGAGCCTGGTGAATCCGGCGTCCTCGGCGGTCCGCGCGATCCGGCCGAGCGCGCCCGCCATCTGGTGGGGCTCGCCGAACCCGGCGTAGTCGTTGATGTGCAGCGCAAGTCTCATGCGGTCCTCCGGACCGTGCCGCTCCCGGTGCCGGAACACCGAACCGCGATAATTCGATAGGTAAGCATCTATCGCATCATCGCGCAGGGCACTGCCCCAACACAATACAAATCCATCAATCTATTGTGGATCAGGGCAGCACAAAGGTCCGGACGCCGCACTCACGTCCCCCGCTGAGCGGCGTCTAGGCGCGGCTCGGGGCCGCCTTGCGGGACTGGTGGATGGCGAAGGCGTAGAGGGAGGCGCCCAGGAGGGTCATCGCGATGGAGGTGGGATAGCCGAAGGGCGAAGGCATGTAGGTGGCCAGGAACCACGTGTGCTCGGACATGCCTAGGGCTACGAAGACGGTGGCCACGATGCCCTGGGGGAACAGGGCGATCGAGCCGAAGGCGAAGGCCATCCATACGAGCAACTGGCGGGGCGCGGAGAGCGGAACGGCGGCTGCCGTCGGGCGGGCGGGACGGCGGCCGGTGCGCATCATGTGCAGCAGGTCCGGGCCGTGGCTGCGCAGACGGGCCGTCGCCAGGCGGCCGAAGAGCACAAAGCACAGGACGCCGGTGGCCAGGCCGAGCACGACGCCGGGCCAGCCGTGGCGCAGGGCGACGAGGACGGCCGGGACGCAGGTCGCCGAGACGAGCCCGAGCATGAGGTAGGCGAGGCCGGTGAGGCCGCCGTCGTCCTCGGAGGTGCGCAGGGGGTTCCCGGCACGTTTGTGCGGATCGGTGCCCGGCACGAGCCCGTAGACCGAGATCAGCGGGACGAGTCCCGCCGCGCCGCCGAGCAGGGAGAACAGCAGGGCGAGGGCGACGGGCCAGGGACCGCCCGCGATCGCCGTCCCGCCGAGGGTCACCACGGCGGCGACCGGGCCCATCACGAGGAGCCAGGCCCATTGCCGGGCCCGCACCTCGTCGTTGCCCGGCGTCATCAGGGTCAGCCAGAGCACCGTGCCGTCCGTGCCGTAGAGGTTCGACGTCATCGCGGCCGCCATCACCACAAAGATCGGGCCCGCGTAGGGGAGCATGCCGTCCCAGCCGAGAAGCACCGGGCTCGCCCCGAAGCAGACGCCGAACGACAGCGCGAACGCGAGCTGGTGGGCGCGCGCGAGGTCACGGGTCCAGGTGCGCAGCTCCTTCGCCAGGACCGCGCCCGACGCCGTCCGCGCGGCGATCGGCCGGCGCGGCCGCCCGAACGTGCGGGCCGCGCCCGTCCGGCGGGACAGGAGCAGGGCCCACAGGCAGAGCAGCAGGAGGTTGAGACCGGCGAGGGCGACGAGAGCGAGCGGCTCGCCTTGGACCGCGCGCACACCCCACCCGGACGGCACGTACCAGACGATGCCGGGCACCCCGCTCTCCTCGAACAGCGCGAGGAACACCCAGATCTGGCAGAGCCCGGCGAGGAGCGTCCCGTTGAGCACCCCGGCCGCGATCGCGCCCAGCCGGGAACGCAGGGCGAGCCCGAGAAGCCCGGTGGCCACCTTGGACACCAGCACGAACAGCACGAGGGTGAGCAACGCGGCGGGCAGTGAGAGCAGCGCCCCCACAACGCCCTCGCGGATGCCGAAGACCACAAGTCCGAGCAGCGCGACAAGGCTGACCATCGGGGCGAGCCCGGCGAAGGCGGCGGTGAGCAGCCCCGACGCCGTGCGGAGCGGCCGCAGCCCGAGCATCGCGAAGTGCTCGGGCTTCAGCGTCTCGTCGCCGCCGCCCATGGCGACCGGGCCGAGGATCCAGCCCGCCATCCACAGCGCGTAGACGGCGGCGAGCAGGGGCGCGTCCGCCGTCACCGCGACAAAGAGGGTGCCCGCCGCGAGGACGGCGCCCAGGAACACGCCCGAGGCCGCCATCTCGCCCTGGGCGCCCGTCAGCGTGTGCCGCAGGATCGCGACCCGCATCCGGGCCATCGTCAGCTCGACAGCCACGTCAGCTCCCTCGCGACGGTGCCCTCGGCGGCGACGAGCTCCACGAACCTGTCCTCAAGGCCGCGCCCGTCCCGGACGGCGTCCAGCGTGCCCGCCACGGCCACCCGGCCCCCGTCGATGACCGCGACGTGGTCGCACAGCTGCTCGACCAGGGCCATGACGTGGCTGGACAGCACGATCGTGCCGCCGCCCGCGACGAAGCCGCGCAGGATCGTCTTGATCGTCGCGGCGGACACCGGGTCGACCGCCTCGAACGGCTCGTCCAGCACCAGCAGCCGGGGCGCGTGCAGGAGCGCCACGGCCAGGCCGATCTTCTTGCGCATGCCGGTGGAGTACTCGGCGACCAGGGTGCGCTCGGCCTTGTCGAGATCCAGGACCGCGAGCAGATCGGAGGCGCGCGCGTCCACGGTGTCCCGGGGCAGGCGGCGCAGCAGGCCGAGGTAGGTCAGCAACTCGCGGCCGGTCAGCCGCTCGGGGAGCGCGAGCCCGTCGGGCAGCACACCGACGAGCGGCTTGGCGCGCTCCGGGGCCGCCCACACGTCGACGCCGAACATCTCGGCGGTGCCCGCGTCCGGCCGCAGCAGCCCGACCGCCATGGAAAGCGTCGTCGTCTTCCCCGCGCCGTTCTGGCCGACCAGGCCGAAGAAGGCGCCGCGCGGCACCCGGAGGTCAACGCCGTCCACCGCGCGGGTGCTTCCGAAGACCTTGGTCAGGCCGACGAGGCGCAGCGCGGGTTCGTCCACCGAAGGCACGTGTCTTTCCCCCAGAAATCTTGATGATCAATGAGGGAGACTTTCAGGCGTTATGTCCGGTGTCAACGTGGTTGACATCCGTCGGCCGACCACGCTGACGTGCCGGGACGGCGGAGGCCGACCGCCCCACACGGGTGGGCGGCCGGCCTCGCGGGTCCGGAGCGGGACGGATCCCGCGCGGGGTCAGGACAGGTCGAACCGGTCGGCGTCGGCGACCTTGGCCCAGGCGGCGACGAAGTCCGTGACGAACTTGGCCTTGGCGTCGTCGCTGGCGTAGACCTCGGCGAGGGCGCGCAGCTCGGAGTTGGAGCCGAAGACCAGGTCGGCGCGGGTGCCCGTCCAGGTCTGCGCGCCGGACGCGTCACGGGCCTCGAACAGGTTCGCGTCGGACGAGACCGGGGTCCACGTGGTGCCCAGGTCGAGCAGGTTGACGAAGAAGTCGTTCGTCAGGACGCCCGGCCGGTCGGTCAGCACACCGTGCGTGGAGCCGCCGTGGTTGGCGCCCAGGACGCGCAGGCCGCCGACGAGGACGGTCAGCTCGGGCGCGCTCAGGTTCAGCAGGTTCGCCTTGTCGACGAGCAGGAACTCGGCAGGCAGGCGGTTGCCCTTGCCGAGCCAGTTGCGGAACCCGTCGGCCTTCGGCTCCAGGGCCGCGAACGACTCGACGTCGGTCTGCTCCTGGGAGGCGTCCACCCGGCCCGGCGTGAACGGGACCTCAACGTCGAACCCGGCGTCCGCGGCCGCCTTCTCGACGGCGGCGGCGCCCGCGAGCACGATGACGTCGGCCAGCGACACCTTCTTGCCGCCGGTCTGCGCCGCGTTGAACTCGGCCTGGACGCCCTCCAGCGCGCTCAGCACCGTCGCGAGCTGGTCGGGCTCGTTGACCTCCCAGCCGCGCTGCGGCTCAAGCCGGATCCGGGCGCCGTTCGCGCCGCCGCGCTTGTCGCTGCCCCGGAAGGACGAGGCCGACGCCCACGCGGTGGACACGAGCTGCGACACCGTCAGGCCGGACTCCAGCACCCTGGCCTTGAGCGCGGCGACGTCGGCGGCGTCGACGAGCTCGTGGTCGCGGGCCGGAAGCGGGTCCTGCCAGAGCAGCACCTCGCCGGGCACCTCGGGGCCGAGGTACCGGGCGATCGGGCCCAGGTCGCGGTGGGTGAGCTTGTACCAGGCGCGGGCGAACGCGTCGGCGAACTCCTCCGGGTTCTCCAGGAACCGGCGCGAGATCGGCTCGTAGACCGGGTCGAAGCGCAGCGCCAGGTCCGTCGTCAGCATGATCGGCGCGTGGCTCTTGGCCGGGTCGTGCGCGTCCGGAACGGTGCCCGCGCCCGCGCCCTCCTTCGGCCGCCACTGGTTGGCGCCCGCGGGGCTCTGGAACAGCTCCCACTCGTGGCCGAAGAGGATCTCGAAGAAGCTGTTGTCCCACTGGGTGGGCGTGTTCGTCCAGGCGCCCTCAAGGCCGGACGTGATGGTGTCGCCGCCCTTGCCGGTGCCGAAGCTGTTCTTCCAGCCGAAGCCCTGCTCCTCCAGCGGGGCCGCCTCCGGGTCGGGGCCGACGTTGTCGGCGGGGCCCGCGCCGTGCGCCTTGCCGAAGGTGTGGCCGCCCGCCACCAGCGCGACGGTCTCCTCGTCGTTCATCGCCATCCGGCGGAACGTCTCGCGGATGTCGCGGGCCGCGGCCAGCGGGTCCGGGTTGCCGTTCGGGCCCTCGGGGTTGACGTAGATGAGGCCCATCTGGACGGCCGCGAGCGGCTCCTCCAGCTCACGGTCGCCGGTGTAGCGCTCGTCGCCCAGCCACGTCTGCTCCGGGCCCCAGTAGACGTCCTCGTCGGGCTCCCACACGTCGGCGCGGCCGCCCGCGAAACCGAACGTCTTGAAGCCCATCGTCTCCAGCGCGACGTTGCCCGCGAGGATCAGCAGGTCGGCCCAGGACAGCGCCTGGCCGTACTTCTTCTTCACCGGCCACAGCAGACGGCGCGCCTTGTCCAGGTTGCCGTTGTCCGGCCAGCTGTTCAGCGGGGCGAACCGCTGCTGGCCCGCGCCGCCACCGCCGCGGCCGTCGCTGATCCGGTAGGTGCCCGCGCTGTGCCAGGCCATCCGGATCATGAACGGGCCGTAGTGGCCGTAGTCGGCGGGCCACCACTCCTGCGACGACGTCAGGATCTCGGCGACGTCCCGCTTGACGGCGGGCAGGTCGAGGCCCTGGAACGCGGCGGCGTAGTCGAAGTCCTCGCCCAGCGGGTTCGCGACCGCCGGGTTCTTCGCGAGGATCTTCAGGTTGAGCTGGTTCGGCCACCACTGGCGGTTGCCGCCGCCCTCCGTCGGGTGCGCCGCGCGCCCGTGCGCGACGGGGCAGCCACCCGCTTTGGCGTCGGCGACGATCGCGTCATGGTTCTCGGTCATGCGAATCCTTCCGAGGGGATCTTGTGCTCAGGAACTGGGGGTGGCACAGCCGGGGCACAGGCCCCAGTAGATGACCTCGGCCTCGTCGATGGCGAAGCCGCGGTCTTCGGCTGGCGTCAGGCAGGGGGCCCGCCCGACGGCGCAGTCGATGTCGGCGACGGTGCCGCAGGCGCGGCACACGAGGTGGTGGTGGTTGTCCCCGACGCGGCCCTCGTAGCGGGCGGGGCTGCCCGCCGGTTCGAGCCGCCGGACGAGCCCCGCCGCGGCCAGCGCGTGCAGGGCCTCGTACACGGCCTGCGTGGAGATGTGGCCCACCCTTGCGCGCACCCCGGACGCGATCGCCTCGACGTCGAGGTGGTCGCCGTCCCTGACGGTCTCCAGCAGCGCGACGCGGGCGGCCGTCACCCTCAGGCCCGCGCCCCGCAGGTCCGCTGCGGCGCCGCGGGCCCGGGACTCCGATGTCCGGGATGCGGTCATGCCGCCTAACCTACCCCCATAAACACGACTGATACAAGAGAAGGATTAGGCCAACTTTTTCAGCCACTCGCCGTTAGCGCAGGTCAGGGGGTCAGCACGGCGGCTCCGTTCACCTGGTCGGCGGCCAGCGCGGCGAGCGCCCGGTCGGCCTGGTCGAGGGGGTAGGGGGTGGTCGCGATCCGGAGCGGGAGGCGCCCCGCCAGGCGGAGGAACTCGGCGCCGTCGGCCCTGGTGTTGGAGGTGACGGAGGTGATCCGGCGTTCCCGGAAAAGGTCCCTCTGATAGTTCAGGGGCGGGATGTCGGACAGGTGAATCCCCGCTATCGCCAGGGTGCCGCCCCGATCAAGGCGCTCCAGGGCGGGCGGGACCAGCTCGCCCGCCGGGGCGAAGATGATCGCCGAGTCCAGCGGCTCGGGCGACGGGGCGAAGGAGTCGCCCGCCGAGGCGGCGCCCAGCGCCAGGGCCAGCTCGCGGGCCGACTCCGCGCGGGTGAACACGTGCACCCGGGTGCCCCGGGCCAGCGCCACCTGGGCCGCGAGGTGGGCGGACGCGCCGAAGCCCCAGATCCCGAGCCTGCCGCCGGGCGGGACGTCGGCGAGCTTCAGCGCCCGGTAGCCGATGATCCCGGCGCACAGCAGCGGCGCCGCCTCCACGTCGGACAGGCCGTGCGGCAGGTCGTAGACGTAGGCGTCCTCCGCCACCGCGTATTCGGCGTACCCGCCGTGCGCGTCCCACCCGGTGTAGACCGAGCGCGGGCAGAGGTTCTCCGCTCCCCTCCGGCAGTAGGGGCACCGCCCACAGGTGGACCGCAGCCAGGCCACCCCCACCCTGTCGCCCGGAACGTGGAGGGCGCCCTCGCCCGCCGCGACGACCTCCCCGACGATCTCGTGCCCCGGCGTGACCCGGGGCAGGTGGACGGGCAGATCCCCTTCCGCCAGATGCAGATCCGTCCGGCAGACCCCGCACGCCAGCACCCGCACCAACAGCTCCCCGCCTCCGGGCACGGGCAACTCCCGCTCCCCGAACCTCAACGCCTCTCCCCCGGGAGCGCCCGGCTCCGCGACCACCCAGGCCCTCATAACCCCTCCCCGCCCGTCTCCCCCTCCTTTCCCCACGCCCCAGCCCGCCAAAGCCCCGCACGGCGGGTCAGGGGTCTTGGGGTGGTTTGTGGGAAAGGTGGGCGTTTGGGGTAACGGGTGGGGAGTGGCGGCGATGGAAAAGAGGCGACGCAACTTTCAGGAAGCCGACAGATGGCGGGAGGCTCATGGACGGTGTGCGGGCGGCGCTGTATCTGGACTTCGACAACGTGTTCTCCGGGCTGTTCAAGCTCGATCCACGGGCGGCGCTGCGGTTCGCGCGCGATCCGGGCGGGTGGTTGGGGCGGTTGCCGTCGGCGGCGGGAGGTGGACGGCGGAGATGGCTGATCCTGCGGTGCTACCTGAACCCGGGCGGATCCGTCCCCGGACATGACGCGGCGGGCGAACCGGTGCGGCTGTACTTCTCGAAGTTCCGGGCGCCGTTCGTCAGGGCCGGGTTCGAGGTCGTCGACTGCCCGCCGTACAACGCGACGAAGAACGGGGCGGACATCCGGATCGTCATCGACGCGCTCGACGCCCTGCACTCCGGCACCGGCTACGAGGAGTTCGTCATCGCCTCGGGCGACTCCGACATGGCGCCGCTGCTGCAACGGCTGCGGCGGGCGGACCGGCGGACGATGGTCGTCTCGCCCGCGAACGCCGCCGAGGGGTTCACCGCGATCGCCGACCTCTCGCTCGGCAGCCAGCAGTTCCTCGCCCTCCTTGAGGACGACATCGCCGACTACGACGACCCGGACGCCGCCGAGGCCGCCGAGTTCGAGACGGGGCCGCCGCTCGACGGCGCGGCCTCCCCGGACCGGCGCGCGGCGTTCCGCGCGCTCGTCGCCGCCGCCTACGCCGAGGCGACCGGGCCGCTCAACCTGGCGACGCTCGCGCACCGGGCCCGCGCGGAACTCGGTGACTCCGCACAGGTCGCCGACTGGTTCGGCGCCGGTAGCTTCCGGCGCGCCGTACAGAGCCTCGACCTGCCGCATCTGCGGATCTCGCACAACGCGCTCTGGGACGAGTCCCGGCACTCCGCGCCCGCCGCGCCCGGCGCCCAGGCCGTCGCGCTGCCCGAGCCCGTCGAGCGGCTCGCCGAGGCGCAGTCGCTGCCCCGGATCCCGGCCGCCTGGTGGCCGCAGATCTACGCCGCGCTCGCCGAGTACGCCGCCACCCGCTCCTTCAACCTCACCGAGTGCACCAGCTGGACCCGCGACCTGCTCCGCGAGCGCGGCTACGCCGTCAGCCGCAACGTCGTGGGCTTCGTCGTCCACGGCACCGCCTGGGGCGGCCGCTCCCTCGCCGTCTCCCCACCCCCGAACGCCGCCGAGATCGCCGCCGCCTTCACCACCAACATCCTCACCCAGTCCACCAAACTCGACACTCCCCTCACCGACGAAGAAACCCACATCCTCCGCACCTGGCTCAACCCTCAAGAACCGCCACCCCCCTGAACCGCTCACCTGCCTCGCCCGCATCCTCGCCGCCGAAGCGCATCTCTCGTATGCCCCGACACCGACCGGCCTCACCTGACCCTTCGGTGACATCGCCGCTCCGTTCGGTGACACGACCCTGTCCACCAAGAAGATCGTTCGTCTCGGTATGGCGACGGAAACGCCGAAGCGCGAGCGCCGGGACGGGCGGTGACCGGATGATCGACGCATGGTGCATCCTCGGGCGGCCAGGGTCAGCTGGACGGTGACGCCGCATCCGGTGGACGTCGCCGGATACCGGGTCCCGGGCGAGATGCTCTACTGGGGCCAGGACCTCGCCGACGCATCGGGCAGGGCCGTCGAGCCCGCCCTGGTGGACCCGTGGCTCCCGGTGGACTGGCGCGATCCCGACTGGCACGGCGAGACCCTCCCCTACTGGCCGTCCTACAGCGAGCTGGCTCCCCGGGCCAGAGCCGCCTACCTCGCCTGGCTCGCCTCCGGACGCGCCCACCCGGCCGCGCCGATCGGGTACGTCTTCCTGTTCTTCTACGGCCTGGAGCGCAGGCTCCTGCACGACCTCCTCAGGACGCCCGACGCGTTCGCCGCCGAACTCTCCGTCATCGCGCGCGAGATAGACAGACTGCTGGCCATCTACGGCGGCAACGCGTCCTTCGACCGCTACGCGCGCGCCTTCCGGCAGACGCTCCTGCTGCTGCACCTGTCCCGGTTCGACCTGACCGTCTCCGCGCCGCCCGCGCCCGACCCCGTGCACGTCCCGGCAGCGCTGCGCCTCGGCCTCAGCGGCTTCGCGACGGCGAAGCTCCCGGTTCCGGCGCCTTGGGCGCTGGCCTGGGTCCGGTCCAGGATCGACCATGCGCCGCGCACCCCGGCGACCCGCTGCGCCACCGAGTTGGACGCGCTGTTCGCCGTCCGCTACCGCGAGCGGTTCGGCGACGGCCTCGTCCTGCGGCCGCGTGCCAAGGACCTCAAGGCCGAGTACCACCCTGCGAGCCCCGGCTTTCGTTTGACGCTCACGATCCCGCTTCCCGGCCGGCCGGATGTCTTCGACCACGCCGTCCCGCTACGCAAGATCACTACGCTGGTCGAGGAGTGCACCGACGCGCTCGACCCCTACAGCAGGTTCCTCGGCCGCAACCCCGACGGGCAGGGCTCGGTGTCGGCCGTGGCGCTGCTGCCCGCCGACCTCGCCCACGACGGTCACGGTGAGGCCGCCGACCTGCTCTCCTGGGCCTCCTCCTATCTCGGCGGGATGTCGATGGTGACGGTCCCGGCCGAGCAGCTCGTAAGCCACCTCGCGAAGGCACGGGCGGGAGAGCAGCCCGCGAAGAAGGACCTTGTGGACGTCGCCCGCGTCCTGGACCGCGCGGGCGTCGGCATGGAGCCCGACCCCAGGATGGGCGGCCCCGTCCAGCCGACGGGCAGGATCGTCCTCTTCCGCGCCGAAGGGCCACCGCTCACCGCGCCCTCCGAGCCCTACCGGTCGGCCACCCTCCTGCTGCACCTGGGCACCGCCATGAGCGCCGCCGACGGGTCCGTCTCCGTCGAGGAGAAGGCACTCCTGGTCGGCCACCTGGAGAAGGCACTCGACCTCTCACCGGGCGAACGGACCCGGCTGCGCGCCCACCTACGCTGGCTCCTGACGACGGAACCCAAGCTGACGGGCCTCACCAAGCGCGTCAGCGCGCTGGACGACGCCCAGAAGGAACGCGTCGCAGGGTTCCTCGCCGCCATCGCGGCCGCCGACGGGGTGATCGACCCCGCCGAGGTGAAGCTGCTCAAGCGGATCCGCAAGATGCTCGCGCTCGACCCCGAAGGCGTCCACGCGAGCCTGCACGCGGCCGCCGTCGCGCCGCCGCCCGCCGCCGAGCCCGTCCCGGTGCGGGCCGCCGAACCCGTCGTCACGCACCCGATCCCCGCGCAGGCACCGCCGGACGGCCCGATCCACCTCGACCCCGCGCTGCTCGAAGCGCGGCTCGCCGAGGCGGCGCAGGTCGCGGCGCTGCTCGGCTCGGTGTTCGGCGCCGACGAGGAGCCGCCCGCGCCGCCCGTCACGCCGCAGGAGCCGCCGCTCGCAGGGCTGGACGCCGCCCACTCGCACCTGCTGCGCGTCCTCGCCGGACGCGCGGAGATCTCCCGCGCCGACTGGGCGGCCCTCGCGGCCGAGGCGCGGGTCATGCCGGACGGGGCACTCGACCGCCTCAACGAAGCCGCTATCGAGCACACCGGCGAGCCCGTGGCCGAGGGCGACGACCCGATCGAGATCAACACGTACGCGATGGGAGAACTACTGTGAGCACCCCCGCCAGGATCCGGCCGCGTGAGCGCGACGCGCTGCTCCAGTCGCTGCGGGCGGGCGTCGTACCACGGCTCGGCCAGCACCACGTGCAGGTCGGCCGGGTCGCCGAGATCCGGGCGCTGCTCGGCGACGTCGAGCGGATCGCCGACGGCGGCTCGGCCGTCCGCCTCGTCGTCGGCGAGTACGGCGCGGGCAAGACGTTCTTCCTGCACCTCGTGCGCGGCATCGCGATGGAGAAGCGCCTGGTCACCGCGCACGCCGACCTCAACCCCGACCGGCGGCTGCACGCGACGGGAGGGCAGGCGCGCGGCCTGTACGCCGAGCTGATGCGCAACCTCTCGACCCGCGCCAAGCCCGACGGCGGCGCGACGCAGAGCGTCGTCGAACGGTTCGTCTCGACGGCGCTGACCGAGGCCGGGACGGCGGGCGCCGACCCCGCGCGGGTCATCCAGGCGCGGCTCGCGGACCTCGCTGAGATGACGGGCGGCTACGACTTCGCCGAGGTCGTCGGCGCCTACTGGCGCGGCCACGACCTGGGCGACGAGCAGCTCAAGGCGTCGGCGGTGCGGTGGCTGCGCGGCGAGTACGGCACCAGGACCGAGGCACGGCAGGCGCTCGGCGTCCGGACGATCATCGACGACGGCAACGTCTACGACCACCTGAAGCTCATGGCCCGGTTCGTCCGGCTCGCCGGGTTCGACGGGCTCCTCCTGTGTGTGGACGAGCTGGTCAACCTGTACAAGCTGTCTTCCACCCAGGCCAGGAACTCCAACTACGAGCAGATCCTACGCATCCTCAACGACGTGCTCCAGGGATCGGCCGGCCACCTCGGGTTCGTCTTCGGCGGCACCCCCGAGACGCTCACCGACACCCGGCGCGGCCTGTACAGCTACGCGGCACTCCAATCGAGGCTCGCAGAGAACTCCTTCGCTGTGGACGGACTTGTCGATCTGTCCGGGCCCGTCATCCGGCTTACGTCGCTCACCCAGGAGGACCTGTACGTCCTGCTGATGAAGATCAGGGACGTGTACGCCTCCGGCGACCCCGCCGCCCACCTCGTCCCGGACGAGGCGCTGACGGCGTTCATGCGGCACTGTGCCGAGCGGATCGGCGACGCCTACTTCCGCACCCCGCGCAGCACCATCAAGGCGTTCTGCGACCTCCTGGCGGTCCTGGAGCAGAACCCCGGCGCGGACTGGCGGGCGCTGCTCGGCGGCGTCGCCCTCGCCGCCGAGGCCAACCCCGACCTCGCGCCGCTCGACGACGACCCCGACACGCGGGACAGCGATGACGACCTCGCCGGCTTCCGGCTCTGACCCGTCCCGCGCCTACGCGCTGCTCCACCCCGGCGTCCAGCGGTGGATCTGGGAGCAGGGCTGGACGGCGCTGCGCGACGCCCAGGAGGCCGCCGTCGCGCCCGTCCTCGCCTGCGACACCGACGTGCTCGTCAGCGCCGCGACGGCGTCCGGCAAGACCGAAGCGGCGTTCCTCCCTATCTGTTCGGCGTTGGCCTCAGCGGAGCCCGCCCCTGGCATCGCCGCCCTGTATGTCGCACCTCTCAAGGCGTTGATCAACGACCAGGAGCAGCGCCTCGAAGAGCTGTGCAGGCGGCTCGACGTACCCGTCCACCCGTGGCACGGCGACGTGGCGGGCTCCCGTAAGGCGAAGGTGCTGGCGCGCCCGTCAGGGATCCTGCTGATCACACCGGAGTCCCTGGAGGCGCTGTTCGTGCTGCGCGGGCCGACGGTGCCCGCCCTGTTCGCGGGGCTGCGCCACGTCGTCATCGACGAGCTGCACTCCTTCCCCGGCACCGAGCGCGGCGCGCAGCTCCAAGTCGCTGCTGCACCGGATCGAGCTCGCGGTGCGGCGGCGGGTGCCCCGGATCGGACTGTCGGCGACGCTCGGCGACATGGCAGCCGCAGCGGAGTTCCTGCGGCCGCGCGGCGGGCCCGACGTGCACGTCATCACGTCCAAGGCCGAGGGGCAGGAGCTGCGGCTCCAGCTACGCGGCTACCTGAAGACCGACCCCTCACAGGCCGATGAGGAGACCGCGCCCAGCGCCGTCGCCGACATCGCCGCTCATCTGTTCCGCACCCTGCGCGGCGCCGACAACCTCGTCTTCACCAACTCCAGGTCGATGGTCGAGGAGCTGACCGACCGGCTGGCCCGGCTGAGCGCGCGGGAACGGGTGCCCGACGAGTTCGTGCCGCACCACGGCGCGCTCGCCAAACAGATCAGGGAGGAGGTCGAGGCGCGGCTGAAGGACAGGGCGCGGCCCGTCACCGCGATCTGCACCTCGACCCTGGAGATGGGCATCGACATCGGCTCGGTCGCGTCGGTCGCGCAGGTCGGCGCGCCCAACGCCGTCGCCGCGCTGCGCCAGCGCCTCGGCAGGGCCGGGCGGCGCGGCGGGCCCGCGATCCTGCGCGTGTACGTCACCGAGGAGGAGGTGACGGGCGACACCGCGCCGCAGGAGCAGCTGCGGGAAGAGCTCGTGCAGACCATCGCCGCGGTGAACCTGCTGCTCGACCGCTGGTGCGAACCGCCTGAATCGGGCGGGCTGCACCTCTCGACCCTCATCCAGCAGGTGCTCTCGCTCATCGCCCAGCACGGCGGCGTCATGCCCGCCGACGCCTACCGGGCGCTGTGCGGGCAGGGGCCCTTCCACCACGTCTCCACGTCCATGTTCGGGACCCTCCTGCGGGACCTGGCTGCGGCCCGGCTCGTCCGTCAGGAGTCTGACGGCCTGCTGCTGCACGACGAGGAGGGCGAGCGGCTCGTCAACCATTACAGCTTCTTCGCCGCCTTCGACTCACCGGTGGAGTTCCGTCTGATCGGCGACGGCTCTCCGCTCGGCACGTACGCCCCGCTCGCGCCGCCCGTGCCCGGGATGTACCTGATCTTCGCGGGACGCCGCTGGCGGATCGTCGACGTCGACGAGCGGAGCCGGACGATCGAGCTGACCGCCGCGTCCGGGGGCCGTCCACCGGGCTTCGTCGGGACGGGCGCCCCCGTGCACGACAGGATCAGGCAGGAGATGCGCGCGGTGTACACGAGCACGGATGTCCCCGTGTACCTCGACGCCACCGCCCAACGCCTGCTCGAAGAGGCCCGGAAGAACTTCCGGCTGCTACGCCTGCACCAGGACCCCGTCCTCACCTGGGGTTCCGGCACCGTGCTCTTCCCGTTCCGGGGCGACACCGTGATGACCACGCTCACCCTCGCCCTCCACCACGCGGGTCTCCCCTGTACACAGGAGGGCCTCGCCCTCACCCTCCCGAAGACCGAGCCGGACAAGGCACGCGCCCACCTTGCCGCCCTCGCCGGCACCCCGCCCCCCGACCCACTGGCGCTCGCCGCCCTGGCACCCGTCAAGACGATCGACCGCCACGACATCCACCTGCGCGACACCCTCGCCACCGCCGCCTACGCCGCCCGCCGCCTGGACCTCCCCGCCACCTGGAAAACCCTCCACACCTTCTGACCACCACCCAGCGGTGCCCTGCAAACCGTCCACCTCGTCATCCCGTCCATCCCCGGCAGCGGCTTCTCCGTGTCCGCGTGCGGGTTCCTCGGTAGGGTGCGGTCCATGCTCGGAACACTCGACTGGACGCCCGCGACCGACCGCACCGACCTGCTCGCCCCGCCCACGGCGGCCGCCGTCGCCGCCGTCCCCGGCGCGTTCGCCGCCCCGATCGACCCCGAGCTCGCCGACACCGCCGCCTTCTGCGCCGAGTACGACGTCCCGCTGGCCGCCAGCGCCAACTGCGTCATCGTGGCCGCCAAGCGCGCGGGCGAGGTCCGCTACGCCGCCTGCCTCGTCCTGGCCACCGACCGCGCCGACGTCAACGGCGTCATCCGCCGCGAACTCGACGCCCGCAAGGTCTCCTTCGCCCCCATGGCCGACGCCACCACGCTCACCTCCATGGAGTACGGCGGCATCACCCCCATCGGCCTCCCCGCCACCTGGCCCATCCTCGTGGACGCCGCCATCCCCGACACCCCCGAGGTCGTCATCGGCAGCGGCCTCCGCCGCTCCAAGATCCTCCTCCCCGGCAAGTCCCTCCTCACCCTCCCCAACGCCCAACCCCTCGCACTCACCCTCTGACTCCCCACCGCCCGACCGCCTTCACTCGGCGCCCATCCGCCCACGCGATGCCCAGCCGCGCCCCCACCCCACACCGCCCAACCCAACCCAGCCCAGGCACCTGGGCCAGGTCACCACATAGCCCTCAATGCGGAAACCACTCTGCATATTGCCTATTAGCCACGAGATTCTTTTTACTTTATGTTCGCGACAAATACCGTATAGCGCTGTGGATAAAGGTCTGCGCGGTGTCAGGTGATGCATAGAGTGTGGTTCAGCGGCGTTTTCCCGGCGGCGAAATCGGCGGGACGCGGGTCGGGCGGCCAAGGATGCGGTGAGGTGAGGGTGCGGGAACGGGCGAAGGATGGCGCGCGGCGGAGTCGCGACCGGACATCCGATAGGGGGCCCGGGGCGGAGGTTTTTAGATGGGCTTCGGGGGGATTGTGCTTCGGCTATACGTGGGGGTGGGGAGGACTTCGGGACGGGGGTGCCGGTGAGCGACGGGATTGGGAGCGGGCGGGGGCTGGGTGAGCCGTGCCCGCGGGCGGGGTGCGACGGGGGGCCGGAGGGGCCGTGAACTGGTCGATCCGGACCCGGCTGACGGTGCTCGCCGCCACCGTGATGGCGCTGCTGTGCGTCGCCGGGTCGGCGCTGATCATGCTGCTGAACTACGGGCAGGCGGTCAACTACCGGACGGAGGCCGCCCAGTCCGTCGCGCTGAAGACCGTCCATCTGATCAAGCGGGCCGAACTGCCGCGCGTCATCCCGCGCGCGGTGGCGTCGCACGGGAAGATCCAGGTCGTCGACGCGCGGGAGCGGGTCACCGCCGGAACGGGCACGCTCGGCCAGGGGCCGCGGATCTCGTCGCTGATCCCGCCGCAGGACGACACCACGGCGACCGCCCAGCAGTGCCGGCTGCGCGGCCTCACCGGGTGCAACATCGTCGTGGTGTTCCGGGTGTACGAGCCGGACGGCGACTGGTACGTCTATTCGTTCGACGAGACGGTCCCCTGGTACATCAGCGACCTTTTCCTCGGCCAGCTCGCCGCCGCGACCGTCCTGCTCACCGCGCTGACCGCCCTCGGCACCGCCCTCGTCGTCGGCCGGGCGCTCCAGCCGGTCGAGCACATCCGGCGGGCGGCGAAGGAGATCGGCGAGTCCGTCGTGGACCGGCGCGTCATCGGCTGCCGGATCGCGCTTCCCCCGCACCACGACGAGCTGCGCGCCCTGGCCGTGACGGCCAACGAGATGCTCGACCGGATGGAGGCGTCGATCGTCAGGGAGCGCGAGTTCACGTCGAACGCCTCGCATGACCTGCGCAACCCGATCACCGCGATGCGGACCGAGATCGACGAGGCGCTCATGTACCCGGACGAGACCGACTGGCCCGGCACGGCCGACCGGCTCGCCCTCAGCGTCGACAGGCTCCAGGACCTCGTGGAGGACCTGCTCGCGCTGAGCCGCCTGGATTCGGGGGCGCTCGGCGCGCGGGAGGATCTTGATCTCGCCGAGCTCGTCGAGGGTGAACTGGCGCAGCGCCCGCCCGACGTCCGGTTGGAGACCGATCTCCAACCCGTGACGATCCGCGGCGACCGCATCCATCTCGCCCGGCTCGTCACGAACCTCCTCGACAACGCCGCCCGGCACGCCTCCCGCCACATCGCCGTCCGCGTCTACCCCGACGGCCGCGACGCCGTCCTGGAGGTCGAGAACGACGGCGACACCATCCCCCCCGACATGCGCGAAACCGTCTTCGAACGCTTCACCCGCCTCGACGCCTCCCGCACCAAGGACAAGGGCGGCTCCGGCCTAGGCCTCTCCATCGTCCGCGAAGTCGCCCTAGCCCACCACGGCACCGCCACCGCCACGGCCCCCCAACCCACCCCCGGCACCCAAATAACCATCCGCCTCCCCCGAACCCCCTAACTGACGCCTGGGCAGAGGCCGCTTCGACCTGAAGGTCTCTTGGGTTGGGGATTCAGGTCGGCGGGTCGAGGGTGGTGGTGGCTATGGGGCCGTGCCAGGTGAGGGTGGGGACGTTGACGACTATGGCTTCTTGGGTGGTTCGGGCTATGACGACCAGGGCTTCGGTGGTGGGGTCGGGGTTTTCTTCGCGGTGGGGGACCCATGGGGGGACGTAGATGTAGTCGCCCGGGGAGGTTTGGAGGCGGATCTCGCCCTCGGTCTTGTCCAGGAAGACGAACTCGGGGTGGCCGCTGACGACGTAGATGCCGGTCTCGGAGGCGCCGTGGTGGTGGTTGCCGGAGTTGGTGGAGGGGGCGACGAGGGTCTGGCCCATCCAGAGGCGGTCGGAGCCCACGGTGGCGCCGGAGATGGCGGAGAGGCGACGCATTCCGCCGGTCTGCGCGGTCTGTCCCGAAAGCAGGGTCGGGGTGATCTGGTACAGCTTGCGGTGGAACGCGTCCGGCTCGGTCACGGGCCCACTCCCTTAGAGGACTTTTCCTACCTGTTTAATACACCACGCGGGCTCAGTCGGGCGGCGCGTAGGGGGTGAGCGGGCTTTCGTGCTCGGTGACGGCGGTCGTCACCCCGGTGGGCGGGAAGGCGCGTTGCGGGCATGACGTGCGGTCGCACACCTTGCAGCCAAGCCCGATCGGCACCGTGATCGGCGCGGCCAGCGCGAAGCCGTCCGCGTAGACGAGGCGGTGCGCGTGCCGGAGCTCGCAGCCGAGGCCGAGCGCGAACGTCTGGCCCACGCCGCCGTAGCGCGCGGCCGGACGGTGCACGGTACGGGCGATCCAGAAGTAGCGTCGGCCGTCGGGCATCTCGGCAACCTGGGTGAGCAGAGAGCCGGGGCTCGTGAACGCCTCGTAGACGTTCCACAGAGGGCAGGTGCCTCCGGCGCGGGTGAAGTGGAAGCCGGTGGCGGACTGCCGCTTGGAGATGTTGCCCGCCCTGTCCACCCGGACGAAGGAGAAGGGGACACCGCGCGCGCGTGGCCGTTGCAACGTGCTGAGGCGGTGGCAGACGGTCTCGAAGCCCACGCCGAAGCGGTCCGCGAGCCTGTCGATGTCGTACCTGTAGTCCTCGGCGGCGGCGCGGAAGGCTCCGTACGGAAGGATGAACGCCCCGGCGAAGTAGTTGGCGAGCCCGATCCGCGTCAACGCGCGGGCCTGCGGATCCAGGTCGGCCGTGGCGACGAGCTCGGTGAGCAGCCCGTCGTGTTCGAGGAACGCAAGCTGCGTCGCGAGCTGGAAGGCGCGCTGGGCGCGGCTCAGCCTTGGCGAGATCGCCAGGACGCGCGTCTCCGGGTCGTAGTGGCGGCGTGCGGTCGGCGACGCGGTGATCCGGACGCCGTGCGCGGCGAGGCGGCGTTCCACGAGGGCTGCCGGGTCGGCGCCGTCGGCGAGTGCCTCGGCGGCCCGGTCGAGCGGGTCGATGTGGTTGTTGCGGTCGTAGAAGAAGTCGCGGACCTGCTCGTACGGCGCCGGCGCGCTCTGCTGTGCCCCCGCGAGGACCGCGGCGTGCTCGGTGGCCGCCTGGTACCGCCGGTGCAGCGCGACGACCGCACGGGCGATCTCAGGGCCTCCGGAGACCAGGTCCGCGAGCGCCGTCGGTGAGACGCCCGTGTCGGCGAGCGCCTCGCGCAGGTCGGCGACGAGCCGGGTGTCGTCCTCGGGGGCGAAGAACTCGGGGTCGACGCCGAACGCCTCGGTGAGCCGCAGCAGCACCGGGACGGTCAGCGGCCGCTGGTTGTGCTCGATCTGGTTGAGGTAGCTCGGCGAGATCTCCAGCAGCGCGGCGAGTTCGACCTGGCTCATCCGCCGGTCGGTTCGCAGCGCGCGCAGCCGTGGCCCCACAAAGACTTTTCCCACGTCATCACGGTAGCCGACCGCTGCGAACTGCCCTTTCGCAAGATTCGCAAAACGGGGGCGAAAGTTGGCGGAACTTGGCTGATTGCGTGGCTGGTCCCGGCGGCCGTCAGCGGACGATGCTCGGAGGCGTCGCTAGCAGAGGCGGAGGACCTTCATGATCGAACACACGGTGCGGACCAGTCCGAGCGCGGCCCGGCTCCCCCGAGCCGACCAGCTCGCCTGGAAGCTCGCCGAACTCGCCGTACACGCGCCGCCGCCCACGCCGGACGTCAGCGCGATGGTGGCGAACCGGGTGATAGACAACGCCGCGGTGGCGACGGCCTCGCTGCGCCGCGCGCCCGTCGTTGCCGCGCGGGACCAGGCGCTGCGCCGGCCCGCCGGGGAGCGCGGCGCGGCCGTGTTCGGCGTGGGCGCGTCGGTGCTGCCGGAGTGGGCGGCCTGGGCGAACGGGGTGGCGGTCCGCGAGCTGGACTACCACGACACGTACCTGGCCGCCGACTACTCGCATCCGGGCGACAACATCCCGCCGATCCTGGCGGTCGCCCAGCACCTGGGCAAGAACGGGGCGGCGCTGACGCGGGCGATAGCGGTCGCCTACGAGGTGCAGGTCGCGCTCGTCACCGGGATCTGCCTGCACGAGCACAAGATCGACCACATCGCCCATCTGGGCGTCTCGGCGGCGGCCGGGATCGGGGCCCTGCTGCGGCTGCCTACCGAGACGGTCTATCAGGCGATCGGGCAGGCGCTGCATACGACGACGGCCACGCGGCAGTCGCGCAAGGGGGAGATCTCCTCGTGGAAGGCGTACGCGCCCGCGTTCGCCGGTAAGGCGGCCATCGAAGCCGTCGATAGGGCGATGCGCGGCCAAGGTGCGCCTTCTCCGATCTACGAGGGTGAGGACGGCTTCATCGCCTGGCTTCTGTCTGGCCCGGACGCCGAGTACAGGGTGCCGCTTCCGGAGCCGGGCGAAGACTTGCAGGGCATCCTGCGCACGTACACGAAGGAGCACTCGGCCGAGTACCAGGCGCAGGCGCTCATCGACCTGGCCCGTGACCTGCGGGCCCGCGTCCCGGAGACGGCGAAGGTCTCGAAGATCACGATTCACACGAGCCACCACACGCACCACGTGATCGGCTCGGGCGCCAACGACCCGCAGAAGTACGATCCGGCCGCCAGCCGGGAGACGCTGGACCACTCGATCCCCTACATGTTCGCCGTCGCGCTCCAGGACGGGCTGTGGCACCACGTCGACTCCTACGCGCCGGAGCGGGCCTCGCGCCCGGACACCGTCGAACTGTGGCGGAAGATCGTGACGGTCGAGGACCCGGAGTGGACGGCCGCCTACCATGCGGCCGATCCGGCCGAGCGACGGTTCGGCGGACGGGTCGTCGTGGAGTTGTCCGACGGCACGGTGATCGAAGGCGCGCGCGGGGTCGCCGACGCGCACCCCGCCGGTGCCCGTCCGTTCGCGCGCGCGCAGTACGTCCGCAAGTTCGAGACGCTCGCCAGCGAGGCCGTCCCGGCGGAAGAGCGCGCGCGCTTCCTTGACCTTGCCTCTCGGCTGCCCGAGCTCAAGACGTCTGAGGTGGCCGCCCTCAATGTCGACGCGGGCCTGTCGGAGGCGCCCGCCACAGGGGGGATCTTCTGATGCCCGGCCACCAGGAGTCCGCTGTGAGCGGGGAGGGGTTCTGATGCTGCATTCGAAGATCACCGCGGCGGCGAAGCGGCGGGCGTTCCGGGAGGGGCTCGCGTCCGGGGAGCTGCTGCGGCTGCCTGGCGCGTTCAGCCCGCTCACCGCGCTCGCGATCGAGCGTGCCGGGTTCGAGGGCGTGTACGTGTCCGGCGCCGTCCTGTCGGCCGATCTGGGCCTGCCGGACATCGGGCTGACGACGCTCACCGAGGTCGCCGGACGGGCCGGGCAGATCGCCAGGGTCACCGACCTGCCCGCGCTGGTGGACGCCGACACCGGGTTCGGCGAACCGCTCAACGCCGCACGCACCGTGCAGATCCTGGAGGACTCCGGCGTCGCGGGATGCCATATCGAGGACCAGGTCAATCCGAAGCGGTGCGGGCATCTCGACGGGAAGAGCGTCGTCGGGCTGGCCGAGGCGCTGCGCCGGATCCGGGCCGCCGCCGACGCCAGGCGCGACCCCGACTTCGTCATCTGCGCCCGCACCGACGTGCGCGCGAGCGAAGGGCTCGGCGCGGTGATCGACCGCGCGAAGGCCCTGGCCGACGCGGGCGCCGACCTGCTCTTCCCCGAGGCGCTCGCCAACACCGCCGAGTTCGAGGCGGTGCGCGAGGCCGTGGACATCCCGATCCTGGCGAACATGACCGAGTTCGGGAAGTCGACGCTGCTCACCGCCGACACCCTGCGCGACCTCGGCGTGAACGTCGTCATCTACCCCGTCACGCTGCTGCGCCTGGCGATGGGCACGGTGACGGACGCGCTCGCCACGATCGCCGCCGAGGGCACGCAGGCCGCGCTGGTAGCGCGGATGCAGACCCGCGGCGAGCTCTACGACCTGCTCGGCTACGCCGACTACGCCAAGTTCGACACCACGGTCTTCAGCCACAAGTACCGGGAGGAACCATGACCACGACCGTCAGCAAGGGCCTGGCCGGAGTCGTCGCGGACACCACGGCGGTCTCCATGGTCAACCCCGAGACCAACTCGCTCACCTACCGCGGCTACCCCGTGCAGGACCTCGCCGCCTCCTGCTCGTTCGAGGAGGTCGCCTACCTGCTGTGGAACGGCGAGCTGCCCGACGCGGCGCAGCTCGGCGCGTTCCAGGCCGCCGAACGGGCACTGCGCCCGCTGAGCCGCAGCACGCTCGACGTCCTGGGGCGGATCCCCGAGAGCTGCCACCCGATGGACGTCCTACGCACCGCCGCCAGCCACCTGGGCTCGGAGAACCCGGCCGAGGACGACGCCGAAGGCAACGCCGCCGCCTCGCTCGACCTGCTGGCGAAGCTGCCGACCGTCGTCGCGCTCGACCAGCGGCGCCGCCGCGGGCTGCCGCCCATCGCGCCCGACCCGTCGCTGTCGTACGCCGAGAACTTCTTCCACATGGCGTTCGGCTCCGTGCCGGGGCCGGAGGTCGTCCGGGCGTTCGAGATCTCCCTCGTGCTGTACGCCGAGCACAGCTTCAACGCCTCGACGTTCACCGCCCGCGTCGTCACCTCAACGCTCTCGGACCTCTACAGCGCCGTCACCGCCGCGATCGGCGCGTTGAAGGGCCCGCTGCACGGCGGCGCCAACGAGGCGGTCATGCACATGTTCGCCGAGATCGACGACCCGGCCCGCGCGCGCGACTGGCTCGCCGCCGCGTTCGCCGAGAAGCGGAAGATCATGGGCTTCGGCCACCGCGTCTACAAGAGGGGCGACTCCCGCGTCCCGACCATGGAGGCCGCGCTGCGCGAGCTCGCCGCCGCCAGGGGCGCCGACCGGCTGATGGCCCTCTACGACGCGCTCCGCGGCGCCATGGTCGAAGCCAAGGGCATCCACCCGAACCTCGACTACCCGACCGGCCCCGCCTACCACCTCATGGGTTTTGACATCCCCACCTTCACCCCCGTCTTCGTCATGTCCCGCATCACCGGCTGGACCGCCCACATCACCGAACAACTCACCGCGAACTCCCTCATCCGCCCCCTCAGCGCCTACACCGGCCCCGCTGAACGCCACGTACCCGCCCCGTCCCCTCACCCAATCGCCACAACCCCCTAACCCCACCGCCCCCACCACCGACGGCGACTGCCGGGCACCCGATGGCCCGACGTGGCCGAAACGCGGGTGTCGCGTACAGCGGGCGCGCGATCGACCAGGCCCGCACCACGGTCACCGCACCAGCCGCGCGAGCGGCGCGGCCGACCGCGGCCACCGGGTAGCCGATGGCCCGGGGTGGCCTGACCATGCGGCATCTGGCATCTGGCGGGCTGAGACGGCCATCACAGGGAGACATCGCAAATGCAATGTGTTCCTGCATAGATGACTCGCAAATGCGATGTCAAAGCCCGCCTTAAGCTGGCATTTGTGGGTCCATTAGGGTGGGGTTGTGGATGGGGGTCGGGAGCGAGGGCGCGGGCGCCGGTCGTGAGCGCGGTCAACGCGGTGTGCCGGGGCGGGCCGTTCCATGGCGCGCTCGTCCGGGTCGAGCAGGAGGTCGGGGCCGTCGACGTCGCGGATCCGGCAGGCGGCGGGGGCAGCGCCCGATATCTGATCACGCGGGAGCGGGTGTGGCACCCGTCGAGCACCCGGCCCTTCGTCGTGCTGGTGTGGACGGGTGAAGGCTGAGGCCGTGCCTCACCGCGCGGGGAAGGCGGCTGTGCGGCGCACGACCCCACGGCGAAATCCACGGATGGGACCGTGGGGCATGGCCATGACGCTGGAGCGAGAGACGTGCCGTGACGTCGCGTGGGCTGAGGCGCGGCTGCGCGCGCACGGTGCGGCGGCTCCCCTACCGCCGGTCCGGGTCGGGCTGGGCGGAGCGGCGGGGGCGGTGCTGGCGGAGGACGTCGTCACCGCGACCCCGCTACCCGCCTTCGACACCGCGGCGATGGACGGGTTCGCCATAGCCGGTCCAGGTCCGTGGCGGATCGTCGGCGATGCCCGTCCCGGCCGTCCCTGGGCGTCCGGGACGCTGCCGGACGGGTGCGCGATCGGGATCTCGACGGGTTCCGTCGTCCCTCCGGGCGCGCGGGCCGTCCTCCCGGTGGAACACGCGGGACGGACGGGCGACGCCCTCACGGGCCCGCTCACGCCCGACGGCAAGCACATCCGACGCGCCGGGGAGGACGCCGCGGCAGGCACGTGCCTCGTCCCCGCGGGCACCCGGGTCGGTCCCGCGCTCGTCGGCCTCGCGGCGTCCTGCGGCCACGACGACCTGCTCGTCCGGCGGACGCCCAAGGTCGCCGCGCTCGTCACCGGCGACGAGCTCGTGCGGCACGGGCGTCCGGGGCCCGGCAGGATCAGGGACGCCCTGGGCCCGATGCTGCCGTCCCTAGTCGCGTCCTTGGGCGGCGACCTCACCGACGTCATCCCTGTACCCGACCACCCCGAGACGGCCTTGCGTGACGCGGTGGCGGCGGCGTCCACCTCGGACGTCATCGTGGTCACCGGCTCCACCTCCGTGGGCGTCACCGACGGCCTGCGCCGCCTCCTCGCCGACGCCCGCTGGATCGTCGACGGCGTGGCCTGCCGCCCCGGACACCCCCAGCTCCTGGCCCGCCCGCACGACGCCCCTTACGTCGTCGGCCTTCCCGGCAACCCCTTCGCGGCCCTGGTGGCGGCCCATACTCTGCTCGGGCCCCTCCTCTGTGGCCTTACCGCGAGACCCCTCCCCGACCTGCCTCACGCGCCGCTGGCCGCACCCGTCCTCACGACCCCCGGCCGCACCCGCATCGTCCCCGTCGTCTGGGCGGGCTCCGCCGTCCTCCCCCTCCCCGGCGACCGCCCCGCCTCTCTCCACGCCGCCTCCCAGGCCCACGCCCTGGCCGCCGTCCCACCCGACCCCCCTACCACCCACCCCGTCCCCCTCCTCCTGCTCTAACCCCGGCAGGGCCAAGACAGCCGACGGCTACGAGGTGGACGACTACGTGCGCGTCATGGCCGACCTGGCGTCAGGCGCCAAGGCGTGGGTGTACATCGACGCCGCCGCGCGGAGCGCGGTGGGAGCGGGTCACGTCAGCGCCGTCTCGTCGCGTCGGCGACCCGCCTCACATCCCGGTCCCGACGGCTTGGCCGCTGGGACGGCGGGCGGGTGATCTCGGCAACCGGTGCCGGGGTCAGGGGGTGGGGGCCTGGGCCAGGGCTTTGAGGTCGGCGAGGCGGATGATGGAGCCGCCGGCGCCCCAGGTGCCGTCGGGCTGCTCCTGGATGAGGACCCAGACTCGGAGGGCGTCGGCTGAGGTCAGGTCGGCGGCGGCGAGGACGATCTGTGTCGCCTCCTCTACGAGGCCGGCCTTGCGGCGCTCGGAGAGTGCGCCTTCAGGGACGGTGACCTCTACGAGGAACCGGGGCGCCTCGTCCTCGGCGGTCGTCTGCGCGCCGGGAGGCAGTTCGATCAGGTAGCTCCAGGCGACGGAACGGAAGAACTCCGTGTCCGGGGCGCCCTCCCAGCGCAGCAGGGCCGCGGCGAGGTCGCGCTGCACCCCGTCCCGGCCCTTCTCGGTCAGGGAACCGGCGGGGACGGTGAGCTTGATCATCGGCATGGCGTCGCCTTTCGCGAGTCGCGGAGCTGGCATGTTCTATAACGAGCGTTCTAGAACATGATTCGAGGATAGGCTATAACGAACGTCATAAGCAAGAGGAGTAACCCATGCCGCCACGCGACGCCGGATCCCGGGAGCGGATCATCGTCGGCGCCGCCGATCTCATCCGGCGGCGCGGCCTCGCCGGAAGCACGGTGCGCGACCTTGCCGCGCACTCAGGGGCGCCGCTGGGGTCGACGTACCATTACTTCCCCCGGGGCAAGCAGCAACTCGCCGCCGAGGCGGTCCGCTTCTCTGGGGGCTTCGTCCTGCGGACGCTGGAACGCGAACTCCAGGCCGGTCCGGCCGCCGGGCTGCGCGCCTTCCTCGCCCTGTGGAAGCGCATCGTCCTCGACAGCGACTTCACCGCTGGCTGCCCCGTGCTCGCCGTCGCCGTCGAAGAGCCCCCCGCAGACGGCGAGCCCGAGGCCGTGCGCGCCGCCGCCGAGGTCTTCACCGCCTGGGAAGACCGCCTGGCGACGTCCCTCCGCGACCACGGCGCGACCGAGGAAGCCGCCGCCCAACTCGCCACGCTCATCGTCGCCGCCGTCGAAGGCGCCATAGCCCTCTGCCGCACCAAACAGGACATCGCCCCCCTGGACGCCATAACCCCCCAACTAGAAACCCTCATCAAAACCGCGACCCACCCCTAACCCCCACGCCCACCCCACAACAGGCGAGCACAACCCTCGCGCGCCAGCGCTCACGCCGCCCGATCGACCGGAGCCAACTCCCAGACCGCAGGTCGAAGGGAGGCAGCCAGCCACACCAGCCTGCCGCTCAATCCGAGGGCAGCGGCATCTGGTTGGGCCGTAGCGCCGCGGCGGGTGAGCGGGAGGCGGCTGCTGCTCGGCCTAGCGAGCGCGCGAAGCAGAGTCCGCGTGGCTGGCGGGGATGGCCGGTCGGACGGAGGCGACGTCACCGGAAGTCGGCCGGGCGGCAAGCGGGCCGCAACTCAGCGAAGTAAGCGGCGGAGCCATGCACCGTCACCGGAAGTCGGCGGGCGCCAAGGGGGACGGGAGTGTTGCGGGCACCGTTCGGCCACGTGGGCGGTGGCGGAGCCGGGCGGTAAGGGGCGTTGGGCGGGCTGGGGAGCTGAGGGAGGGTGGGCGGCAGGAGGGTGCTGGTTGGGATGGAGTGCCGGGGCGGGGTGGCGTCACGGGTGGGGCGGGGGCGGGCTGCCGGTTGGCCTGGTCGAAGGAGAAGTGCGGCCGAGTGGGGGAAGGCGGGCTGGCGTGGGCGTTGCTTGGACGGGTCCCGGGTGACGTCGGCGGGGGAAGGGTTAGGGAGGGGGTGGGGGGAGGGTTTTCAGGGCGGTTCGGGTGAGGAGGGTGGGGGTGGGGTGCCAGGGGGTGGTGTCGGTGGGGGGCCAGGCGTAGGAGGGGGTGTTGGTGGTGAGGAGGGTAAGGAGACGGGGTTCGTCCAGGGTGGTGGCGGACCAGCGGTAGAGGTGCGGGAGGCGGGGGGAGATGACGCCGACGTCGAGGAGGCGGCCGAGGCCGTGTTCGTCCTTCACGTACGTCTCGACGTCGTCGGCCAGGGGATAGCGGTCGGGCAGGACCCGGGACAGCGACAGGAAGATGCCGGTCATGCCGAGCCGGGGGTCGCCGAGGAACGGGGCGACGGGCGCCAGCCAGCCCAGCGCGAGGCGCGGCGCCGTCACCAAGGCGTGGGCATAAAGCACCCGCATCAGGACAAGGTTCATGAAGAACCGCTCCGTCCGGCTCTCGGCCACGGCGAGGTCGTGGTGATCGAGATAGGCCGAGACGACGCTCAGGTTGTGCGCGCGGTACCAGGTCCGGGTGCTCGGCGCGCGGATGAAGTCGACGGCGGCGGCGACGCTCGGCGCCGTCGGCGGTCCGGCGCGGCCGTCGACGATGCCCCACGCCTCCCAGCCGTCGCGCAGCAGCCGTTCGTTGACCGCCCGCCACCAGGGGCTCCCGGGCGTCGCGCAGTCGGCGGGGCACAGGAGGCCGCGGCGTAGCTGCCACCCCATGAACGCGCTCGCCGCCCGCCGGTAGGGCAGGTGCCGTCGGGCGCGGCCGCCCGGCCCGCCGTACAGCCGCCGCATGAGCGCGAGCCGCCCTTCGGGGTCGTCACGAACCCGACCCACCTGCTCCCGCGCGTAGTCAGCGGCCGGTTTTCGGGACATGTCCCTATTCTGCGTGCTCAGCGCTGCTCCGCGGGGCTTGTCCGGGACGCCTCGAGTTCGCGGGCCAGCGTCTGGGCGTCGAAGGGGCCGATGTGCCTACGGTCGCCGACAAAGAAGGTGGGCGTGCCGCGGGCGCCGCTGGCCTCGGCGCTGGCCAGGTCGGCGCGGACGCGGGCGGCCGTCGCCTCCGACTCCAGGTCGCGCAGGAACTGTTCGACGTCGAGGCCGAGTTCTCCGGCGTATCCCGCGATGTCCTCGAATTCGAGTTCGTCCTGGTGTGCGAAGAGCGTGTCGTGCATCTCCCAGAACCTGCCCTGGTCCCCCGCCGCGATCGCGGCCCGCGCGGCGAGTTCGGCCTGCGGGTGCACGTCGCTGAGGGGCAGGTGCCGGAAGACGTAGCGCAGTTCGTCGCCGAACCGCTGGCGCATCTCGCGGGCCGCGCCGGTGGCCCTCGCGCAGAAGGGGCACTGGAAGTCGCCGTACTCGACGAGGGTGAGCGGGGCGTCGACGGGGCCCCTGATGTGGTCGACGTCCGGGTCGACGGGCCGGTCGAGGAAGCGGGGGAGGTCGGCGTCGCCCTCGCCGAGGAAGACGGCGGCGATCCGGAAGATCACCCAGCCGACGAGCGTCGCGAGCACCGCCGCGAGCAGGACACCGACCGTCGCCTCGTCGCGCAGGATCGGGTCGTCGAACGCGAGGCCCGCGATGAGCAGCGAGACGGTGAACCCGATGCCCGACAGCGCCGCCCCGCCCAGGAGGTTGCCTCGGCCGACGCCCTGCGGGAGTTCGCCCATGCCGAGCCGGGTCGCGAGCAGCGCCGTCCCGCCTACGCCGACGATCTTGCCCACCACCAGCGCGCACACGACGCCCCAGGTAAGCGGCGACTTCAGGGCTTGGAACAGGACGCCGTCGCGTAGGTCGACTCCGGCGTTGGCCAGCGCGAACAGAGGCACGACGACGTAACTGGCCCACGGATGCAACTGGAGCTGCAACCGTTCGTTGACCGACACCGCCCGTTGCAGCCCGAGGCGGGCCGACCTGCCCACCTCGACCCGAGGCGACTGACGGAAGGCACGGAACCGTTGGGCGGCCTCCTTCACCGCCTCCCTGGCCGGTTCGTGCGCGGCGATGAGGAGGCCGCCGAGCATGCCCGCGATGGACCCATGCAGGCCCGCCTCGTACGTCGCCAGCCACAGCGCCACCGCGACGATCACGTACGGCGAGGTGCGCCACACGCCCAGCCGCGACATCAGCGCGAGCGCCCCGCACAGGACGGCCATCGCGATGAGAGGCGGCACGTTCAGGTGGTCGGAGTAGACGAGGCCGATGACGCTCACCGCGACGATGTCGTCGATCACCGTGAAGATCAGCAGGAAGATGCGCAGCTGGGTGGAGAACCGCGGCCCGATCAGGGCGAGCGCGCCCAGCATGAACGCGGTGTCGGTGCCGATCACGACGCCCCAGCCGCGCGACGCCTCCCCCGAGGAGTTGATCGCCAGGAAGATCAGCGCGGGCACGACGATGCCGCCGAGCGCCGCCATGACGGGCACCGCCGCCCGACGCGGATCCGTCAGCTCCCCGACGGAGAACTCGTGCCGCACCTCAAGCCCGACGACAAAGAAGAACAACGCCATCAGACCGTCGTTGACCCAGTGCTCAAGGTTCATCGACAGTGAGCCGTCGCCGATCGAGATCGACGCGTCCGTGTGCCACAACGCCTCATACATGTGCGACCACGGCGAATTCGCCCACACCAGCGCCAACAGCGTCGCGCCCAACAGCAGCCCGGCGCTCCCGGCCTCCGTCGCCATGAACCGCCTGACGGGCCCCGACAACTGCGCCAACAGGGCGCCTTCCCGCGCCCTGGTCTCCGACCGCGTCTTCATCGGCGGCCCCCGGACCACGCCAGCCGCCCCGCGGCCCCATCCCTCACGATCATGTAGCTCATTCTCCGCACTCCAGCCCCGGGCACACCACCCAACCGCCCAACCTCACACCCACCCCTACCCCCTCCCCCCACAACAATCTCCGTCCCGCCGGCGGAAACGCGATACTCACCGTCAGGACACCCCTGCCGTCGGTCACGGCCCTTCCCGGCGGTTCAGGGGGTGAGCATGTCGGCCAGGTCGGCCCTGTCGTTGACGCCGAGGCGGGCGTAGACAGCGACGAGATGGTTCGACACCGTACGGACAGAGGTGTGCAGAAGGGTCGCTATCTCCCGGTTGCTCAGGCCGGACGCGGCGAGTCCCGCGACCTCCCGCTGTCGCGCCGTCAGCTCCGGGAACGCGAGCCCCACCAGCGCGGGCGTGCGCGCGCCCTGGCAGCGGGCCGCGAGCCGCCAGCCGCGCGCCCGCGCCGCGCGGGCCGCCCGCGCCGACCCCGCCCGCTCGTACGCCGCCGCCGCGTGCGCCTCGGCCTCGGCCGCGTAGAGCACGAGGCCCGCGTTCTGGAAGCCGCGCGCCGTCCGCTCCAGCGCGATGGCGTCACCGGCCGCCGCGCCCGCGGCGTGCCCGGCGCACAGCTCCGCGAGCGCGCCGCCCATCCGTCCGGCGAGCGCGGCGAGCCGGTCGGCGACGAGCGCGGCGCGGCCGAGCCGGACGACGTCGTGCAGGGCGAACACCAGATAGCCGCCGAGCCCCCGTCGTTCCGCCTCGGCGGCGCAGGCCAGGGCTGCCTCGACGGCGCCCGAGCCGTCGCCGTCGAGGGCGGCGACCCAGGTCGCGGCGAGCCGGGCCGGGAAGTCGATCAGCTCGAAGCCGGGCGCGCCCCGCGCGACCGCCGCCGCCAACGTGGGCTCGGCCTCCGCTCTGAGCCCCAGGAGCGCCGCCGCGTGGGCGAGTTCACCGAGGCAGAGGCCGGAGAAACCCGCCGTGCCGTCGGTGAGCCGTGCCGCGCCCTCGCGCGCCGTCTCCAGCGCCTCCCTGGTCCGCCCGAGCAGGCGCAGAATCTGCGCGCGGTGTCCGAGGAACCCGGCGACCCCGAGGTTCCAGCCCGCGAACCGCGCCTCGAACCGCCGGGTCATCTCGTCGGCGACGGCCAACGCGCCCGTGACGTCGCCGGTGGACACCCGTCCGACGAGCCGCGCGCACTGCACGCTCGTCTCCGCGTCGGCGATCGCGTCCCAG
This sequence comes from Actinocorallia sp. API 0066, assembly GCF_020991275.1. Lineage (GTDB taxonomy): Bacteria > Actinomycetota > Actinomycetes > Streptosporangiales > Streptosporangiaceae > Actinocorallia. The sequence continues at coordinate 104,014 of NZ_JAJLQY010000013.1, forward strand.
CCGTCGTAAGCCGAGAACGCCGCTTCCGCGCTGGTCTCTGTCGTCGCCGCGTCCTCGGTGTAGGCGGCGAGGATCGTGCGACCCACCGCCGCGTAGGCGCCCGCCCGGCCTGTCAGCGCGGGGCCTGTGAGCGCGTGGCGCGCCCGCGCGAAGTCACCGCGCTGCGCGCTGATCCAGGCGCGCATTCCAGTGATCTCCGGCGATTCCCCCGCGACGGCCCCCGCCGCCTCGTCCAGTACCGTCAGCGGATCCGCCACGGAGAAACCGGTCAGACCAATACCGAAGGCACGCATCGCCGCGAGTTCGACGATCTCCGCGTCGTCACGGCCCTCACGTCCGGCGAGCAGAACGTCGGCCTCCGCGCCGCGTCCCGTCAGGTACAGGACACGGGCGAGAGCGACCGCCGCGCCGTGGCCGCCGCCCGCCGCGAGCGCGGCGCGGGCGAGCCGCTCGGCGAGCCCGAGATCGTAGGCGGCCGTGGCGCGCAGGCACCCGTCCACCGCGCCTTCCGGGTCCTGCGGCGCGCCGCTCTCCAGCCGCCACACCGCCACCTGGAACCGATCGGCAGCCCGGCGCATGCCGGTCGCCTCGACGGCCGCGGCGAGGGCCGCCAGGGTCCGCCGGATCAGCAGCGGACTCGCCTCGCCGCGCGCCAACTCGCCGTACAGGGGGTGACCAAGGCAGGCGTCGATACGGCGGCCGTCGGACGTCAACCGGATCAGGCCGCGCGCCACTGCCCCCTCCACCGCGGCGTCGGAGGTGAGCCGCGCGAGCGGCTCGGCGGCCAGCGGCTCGCCCAGCGCGACGAGGCGCAGCACCTCGCGTTCGGCGGCGGGCACCTCGCCCGCCCGGTGCCGGATGAGGTCCTGGAGCCTCGGCGTCATCGGCAGGTCGCCGTCCCAGCGCCAGATCCCGGTGTGCTCGGCCAGGTGTCCGCCCGCCGTCCCCGCCTCGACCAGCTCGCGCAGGAACAGCGCGTTGCCGCCCGCCGTCCGCCACAGCCGCGCCGCCGTGTAGTGCAGCACGGGGCCGCCGAGCGCGCCGCGCAGGATCGCCGCCGACTCCGCCAGCGTCAGCGGGGCCACCGGGAGGAGCGAGCAGGGACCCTCCTTCCACAGCGAGCGCACCGCGTCAGGGACGGGCTCGCCCTCCCGCACCGTCGCGAGCACCCGGTGCCCCCGGTGCACGACAAGGTGCTTGACCAGCGCGGCCGAGGCCGGATCGAGGAGGTGGGCGTCGTCCACGACGAGGAGCAGCGCACCGGCCCCGCCCGTGATCGCCTCCTCCGCCCACCGCAGCGGATTCGACATCGTCCGCACGTCGGGGACGGGCAGCAGATGCCCGAACACGCCGAACGGCAGCCGCGCCGCCGCCCGCGTCGCGGCCACCCGCAGCACCCGCGGACCGCCCGGCGGCAGGAGTTCGACGGCCTCCGCCGCGAGCCTGCTCTTGCCGACCCCCGCGTCCCCCGTCAGCACCGCCCCGCCGGGCGCGCGCACCCGTTCGCCGATCTCGCCGAGCAGCGCCGCCCGCCCGGCGAACGGCCAATGCCCTCGCACGCCGGCAGCATAGGGGCCGGGCGCCCCCAGATCCGTGTCAGGCGGCACAAGCCGCCTCACCCGGCCATCCGCCCGGCCCCCGGCTCAGGCCCCCGTCATGCGCGTGTCCAGCCCGTGCCGTCACGCACGATCCGCTGAGCCACCCACGCCCCCGTGACGGCCTGGAGCACCGCCGCGAGCGCGAGCAGGACGAGTACCCCCGTCGCCTGCCCTACCAGCAGCACCGGCACCGACGCGACGAACACCCACCCCACCCACGCCGCGACCCGGCCCGACCTGGCGAGCGCGACCCCGATGAGGACCGGACCCAGCAGCATCCCGGCGATCGCCAGCAGCGAGGGCCAGGTCAGCACCGGTGACGCCGCGACCCCGTCGTCGAGGATCCTGACCGTCACCGCCTGGTCCACCCCCGCCTCGGCTGCCGCGAGCAGCAGGAAGTCCTGCGACATCAGCAGCGTCAGCTGCGCCGCGGAGCCGACCGCGAACAGCACGAGCCCGGCCCCCGCCGTGCGCCTGGCCCCCGCCAGCGCGACAAGCCCGATCAGCAGGACGGCGGGCACATACAGAATCCCGTAAAGCAGGTTGAACAGGACGTAGACGCTCAACTTCCCCGACGCGGCGACGGAATCCGCCACCATCTCCGACGTCTCCGACATCCCCGGGTAGGGCAGGAACAGGGCACCCACGGCCACCGAGAGCGGTCCGAGGACGGCGAGCGCACCCGCTGCCGTCCGTCCCGTCGTCCGCCGCCCGTGCACCGTCTCCGCTGTCGTCATCACGAACCTCCAGAAGATGGACTGCTTCAGGAGTGTGCGCGGTCGGCCAGACAATCGCTTGAGTAGGCCCTACTCAATCAAGCCAGCCCGCCCCGGCGGAAGGAGCACCCGGTCCTGACGGTCTCGCCTTGGGGTCAGGAGAGGGAGGTGCCGTAGATGCGGGTGACGGTCATGGTCATGAGGACTCGGCGGTCGGTGACCATGACGGAGCGGTATTCGGGCCAGTCGGGATGGTCGCCGGCGGCCAGGCGGTAGTAGTCGACCAGGGCTTCTACCTCGGGGCCGTGGGGGTCGGTGCCGGGGCCGGTGAGGGTGACGGGGCCTTCGGCGGTGGCCCAGGAGCGGCCGTCTGGGGAGGTGACCTCCAGGGCGGCTCTCGGGTCTCGGCGGAGGTTGACGGTCTTGGCGCGGCCCTCGGTCATCGAGACGTAGAGGAGTTCGTTCGGGCGGTCGTAGAACGGGAGGACCGGCGAGAGTTGAGGCAGGCCGTTGGCTTTGATCGTCGCCAGGACTCCCAGGCGGCTTTCGGCGAGCAGGGTGCGCGGATCGAAGGCGGTCATACCGAAGATCAACTCATGATCGGGCCCCGCCTATTCCCCGACCCGCGCGCGCCCGTCCACTCAGTGCTTGTGGCCGCCCCGCTTTCCGACGACCTCCCACTTGTCGATGGTGCCGCCGACGGCCTGCCAGAGGGTGCTCTTGTCCGCGTCGCTCAGGCCCTCGTCCGGCCCGGTGTAGGCGGCGCAGATCCGCTGCTTGACCCGGGCCTTGTGCAGCGCCTGCGCGGCCCGGATCGCGACCTTCGTCTGCCACGCGAACTCGGCCCAGGAGTCGCCCAAGGCCGCCTTGATGCTCTTGACGCCCAGCTCCTGCTGCCACTTCCCGCACAGCAGCGTGAACGCCTCCGCCACCGGGCGCGGCTTGAAGACCTTGGTGCCGTCCGCGGGCTCGCTGTTCGCGGCCTGGAAGATGGCCCCGCGCGTCGGCGGCGCGCCGAACCCGAGGATTCCGGCCACGGCGAGGGCGGCGTCGGCCAGTTCCTTCTGGTTGTCCAGGACGCTGCGGTCGAGCGTCGCGGCGAGCGCCTGCTTTCCGGACGCCGACGGCACGTGGCCCAGCTCGACCCGGTGGTATCCGGGGACGGGCCCCTGCCACTGCTCCATGCGGCCCTCCTGGAGGTTGTAGATCTCCTCCAGGTAGACGGTGCGGGCGCCGAGCAGCGCGGGGCCTTCGAGCGCGCCGCTGCGCATCCCGATGTTCATGAAGTTGTAGCCCGCTTTGACCAGGTAGGCGAAGAGCGCGAGCTGCATCCGCCTGTCGCCGGTGATGAACGGACTCTCCTTGTCGTTCCAGAATTCGGTGAGATCGACGTCGACGACCTTTTCGAGCTTGTGCCCGCCGTCGCCCACGATGACGATCTTGGCGTTCTCGATGAGACCTTTCTCCCTGATCGTCGCGATCAGGTCGGTCGTCGCCTTGACGCTGGTGTCCAGTTCGGGGTGGGCGCCGCCGGCCGCGCCGCTGCGGCGGAACCACAGGAAGGCGTAGGCGTTCTGCTTGGTGAAGCGTTCGGCGACCCACGCGGCGATGGTCTTGCCGCCCGGCACGAGCGACACGGCACCCGTCTCCCAGCCCTTGGGCAGCCAGGCGGCCTGGAGCGCCGCCTGGGAGTTCTTGGCGGACGTCCCGAACGCTTCGGCGACGATCCGTGTCGCGTTCCCGATCGCCACGCACGTCCCGGTGCCGGAGACGATCTTCGGCGCGCCCTTCGGGAAGACCGAAGGCGGGAAGTACCCCTCAAGGCTGTAGCGGTAGGCGAGCCTGGCGTTGTGCACCGGGATCAGCGCGATCCGGCGCCCGCCCGCCAGCGGGCAGCTGTTGTAGAAGCGCAGGAGGACGTCGGCGCGCTTCCTGTGGTCCGCGGAGGCGGACTCGTAGAAGAAGGCGAGCCCGGCCCCGTGGTGCAGGGTGAGGGCGGCGTGCACGCCGAAGGTGTCGCCGCTCATGTAGTCGGCCTGGGCGATGACGATCTCCAGGTCGTCCCCGGCCGGGTCGTAGCGGTACACCTCGGGTGTCGCGAACTTGTCGCCGACCTTCTGGACGGCCGCGCGGATCGCCTCCGACGCGCCGTACACGTGCTTGTCGAGGATCTCCTCGACCTTGGGGTTGCTCTTGCGCGGGTGGAAGGCGTCGAGCATCGAGTCGACGAGGTCGAGCCATGCCCCGCGCGCGTCGATGCCCTCCGGCGTGGGCGGCAGCTTGAGCATGTCCAGGACCTGCTCGTGGACGCTCCTGGCGACCCACGCCAGCTCGCGCAGCGTGTCCTCGGTGAGCGGCTCCTCCTCCTTCAGCCTGGGGAGCAGCGCCTTGACGATCAGTCGTGTGTGATGGAAACGCGGAAGCCGCTCGATGAATGGAGTGGTCATCGTGTCCTCTCGGGTCGGTCCCCTGTCGACTGTCGACCGAGGCCCAGTGAGGCACAGGCGGACGTGACGCGTCAACGTGCTCCGTGACCGCATCATGGCGATGCGTGAGTCCGCAATGAGACTCTCCGCCGTTTTCGCCCGTCCTAACCGCCGGTCAGCTGACAGGGGACCGACCCGAGGGGATCACACGGGGTCGGCCAGCTGCGCCGGGTCGAAGGCGTCGAGCGTCCGCAGGGTGACCCCCAGCGCGTCCACGACGACCAGGTGACGGTCGGGGACGGTGATCCAGTCCTCGGCGTCGTCGTTCGGCTCGCTGGCCACCAGGGTGCCCTCAGGGCCGCTCCGGTAGCACAGGGTCTCGCCCCAGGTCGTCGCGACGACCGTCTCGCCGTCGGTGGCCAGGAGGTTCAGGCAGGCGTGCGGGTCGAGGACGAGGACGTCCTGGACCAGCTCGGGCACCGCGGAAGCCAGCGGACGGCCCTGGTCGAGCCGCTGCCAGAGCAGCTGGGCCAGGAACGCGGCGTCGCAGGTGGACTCCGGCACGTATTCCGGGTCGTGCAGCGGTGTGGTGAGCCGCACGTTGAGGTGCCCGTTCAGGGACAGCAGCGCCGTCCCGTGGGTGAAGGGGGCCGTCGCCGCCTCCTCGATGGGCATGCCGGGGCTCGCCCCCCGGACGGCGCCCACGACGCACGTGCCATGGACCTGCTCCGCGAGGGCCGGGAAGTCCGGGTCATCCTCGATCGGCCCGGTACGCCGGTAGCTGAGGGCGTGGCCGTCGGCGCCGAACCAGCCGATGCCGAAGCCGTCGCGGTTGATGAGGTCGATGTGCTGCCAGCGCGGCCTGGCGGCCTGGCGCGGCAGCCCATAGGTGGGCCGCAGAACCAGCTCCTCCACCGTGCGATCTTGTCCCAGCCAGGCGAAATGACGGCACATGGGCCCACCTCCCAGGTCTTCGACGACATCCTTAGACACGCAGCATAAACAGCTAGACGCCATGGTGTTGCAGCCAGAGTTCCAGGAGTGCGAGTTGCCACAGGGCACTCGCTCCGAGCGTCGTCCTATGGGTGGTCGGGGCGGCCAGGAGACGGTTCACGTAGTCCTCCCGGAAGAGGCCGCGCGCCTTGGCGGCCGGGTCGGTGAGGGCCGTCCGGACAAGATCCAGGTAGGGCCCCGAAAGGTGCCGGATCGCGGGCACCGGGAAGGATCCCTTCGTCCTGTCGATCACCGCGTCCGGGACGACGCCGCGGGACGCCCGCTTCACCACGCCCTTGCCGCCGTGCGCCAGTTTGAGGGACGGCGGGCAGGACGCCGCCAGCTCGACGACCTCGTGATCGAGGAACGGGGTCCTGGCTTCGAGCCCGAAGGCCATGGTCATGTTGTCGACGCGCTTCACGGGGTCGTCCACGAGCATCACGGTGCTGTCCAGGCGGAGTGCCGCGTCTACGGCCTCCTCCGCGCCGGGCGTGGCGAAGTGATCGTGGACGAAGGCCGAGCTGTGGTCCTCGCCCAGGTAGGCCGGGCTGAGCTGGCCCGCGAGGTCGGCGTGCGGCCGGTCGAAGAAGACCTTGGCGTAGTCCTCGGCGGCCCGCTCCCGTGGGGTGTGGGCGAGCGGCGGGTACCAGTCGTATCCGGCGAAGATCTCATCGGCGCCCTGCCCTGACTGGACGACCTTGACGTGCTTCGACACCTCCTGCGACAGCAGGTAGAAGGCGACGCAGTCATGGCTGACCATCGGCTCACTCATCGCGCCTACGGCCCCGTGGAGGGCGCCCAGGAGGCGGTCGTCTCCGATGCGGATCCTGTGGTGTTCGGTACCGAACTCGCGGGCTACCAGGTCGGAGTAGGCGAACTCGTCGCCTTCCTCTCCCCCGGCGGCCTGGAAGCCGATGCTGAAGGTGGCGAGATCACGCTGTCCGGCCTCGGCCAGGAGGGCGACGATCAGGCTGGAGTCGATGCCGCCGGACAGGAGCACCCCGACGGGCACGTCCGCCACCATCCGTCGGTTCACCGCCGTCCGGAGCGACGCAAGGACGGCGTCCGGCCACTCCTCGTCCGGGAGGACCACCTCTCGGGTGAACGACGGTCGCCAGTACACGTGATCGTCCTGGGAGCCGTCCGGATGGATCGTCCTCACCGTCGCCGCGGGCAACTTCTGCACGCCGCTCAGGATCGTCCGGGGGGCGGGGACGACGGAGTGGAACGTCATGTAGTGGTGCAGGGCGACGAGATCCAGCGACGTGTCCACGCCGCCGCCCTCCAGCAGCGCGGGCAGTGTTGAGGCGAACCGTAGGCGACGCGCGTCACGCGTCACGTAGAGGGGCTTGATCCCGAGCCGGTCACGGCCGAGCAGGAGAAGGCCCGTGTCGCGCTCCCACAGGGCGAAGGCGAACATGCCCTTGAGCCGGGTGACAAAATCGCGCCCCCACCGGTGGTAGCCCTTGAGGAGGACCTCGGTGTCCGAGGTGGAGAAGAAGCGGTAGCCGTCCGCCTGAAGCTCCGCGCGCAGCTCACGGTAGTTGTAGACGCAGCCGTTGAAGACGCCCGCCAGGCCGAGCTCGCTGTCGATCATCGGCTGGGCGGCCCGGTCGGACAGGTCGATGATCCGGAGCCGCCGGTGCCCGAACGCGAGCGGGCCCGACGCCCACACGCCGGAGCCGTCCGGGCCACGGGACACCATCGACGCGTTCATGCGCGCCACCCCGTCCACGTCGGCGGGGTGGCCGTCGAACCGGAGTTCACCGCAGAAGCCGCACATACGTCTTTTCTTCCTCTCAGGCGAGAAGCCATGTGTCCTTGGAGCCGCCGCCCCGCGAGGAGTTGACGATCCTGCTCCCGGCAGGCGCGACGCGCGTCAGGGCGAGCGGCACCACCTCGGTCTCGGCGCCCGTGCAGACGAAGGCGCGCAGATCGACGGCACGGGGTTCGAGCCTCCCGGCGGCGAAGGTCGGATGGGTGGACAGCTCGACCGTCTCCTGGGCGATCCAGCGCGACGGCTCGGCGACGATGAGCGCACGGACCTCCTCCAGCTCCTCAGGCGACGCGTCGGGGCCGATCACCACACCCTGGCCGCCGTACCCGTCCACGGGCTTGGCGACGAGCTCGGCGAGCCGGTCCAGGACCTCGGCGAGCTGCGCGGGATCCCGGCACAGGTAGGTCGTCACGTTGTCGAGGATCGGCGTCTCGTTCAGGTAGTAGGTGATGAAGTCAGGGACGTGCGCGTAGAGGGCCTTGTCGTCTCCGAGGCCGTTGCCGGGCGCGTTCGCGAGGGTCAGGGTGCCCGCCGCCAGGGCGTCACGCAGGGCGGGAACGGCGGCGAACAGGTCGCGTTCCTCGATCCGTCGGTAGAGCACCTCCACAGGGATCTCACCCGCGAAGACCCGGAGGTGCTCGTCCACCCGAAGGTCACGCGGCCGCACGAGAGGCACGCCCATCTCCGAGGCCAGTAGCTGGTGCTCGTAATGCGCCGCGTCGGTGGGCCCCTCGGTGACGAGGGCGAGCGCGCCGGACTGGTGCGTCAGGGCGTCGCGCAGGAGGGCGACGGCGCGGCGCGGCGACGACGTCGGGGCCGCCCTGACGAGCTCGGGCAGCACCCGCGCGGCGAGCCACCGGTTGGCCATCGCGTAGCCGATGCCCGACGGCACCCTCAGGTTGTCCTCCAGGACGTACCAGCGGCCCGCGCTGGTACGGACGAGGTCGGTACCGGTGACGGCGCACCGGACCGTCCCGGGGCGGACCAGCGCCCCCTCCGGCTGGAGCCCGGGAGACGACTCGATCAGCGCGCCGGGGACGACGCCGTCCCTGACGATCTCGCGTTCGCCGTAGGCGTCGTTCAGGAACGCCTCAAGTGCCTTGGCCCGTTGCGCGAGCCCGGTGGTGACGGCCCGCCAGTCCTGGCCCGCCACGATGCGCGGGAACAGGTCGAAGGGGAAGAGCCGCTCTTCCTCGTCGCCGGTGCGGAAGTACATGCCTAGGCTGCGCTGAACCCTGTCACGTCGTACCTCCCGCTCGGCTATGCCGTCGGGGCCGAGCCGGTCGAACGCCGTCAGGACCATGCCGTAGGGGCGGCGTGCCGTCTTGTCGAACACGATGGCCTCGTCAGCGGAGCTGTCGTAGCCGCGCAGCATGGCCATCACCTCGGTCCTGCGCGCGTGCGGCTCCCACTCGGTGTGCATCCTGGTCTCGGCGACGAGGAGGTCCACCACCTCCTCCAGGCCGCCCACCGCGAACGCCGCGCGCTGCCCGGCCGCCGAGCTGCCGCGCTCCAGCGTCGTCTCGGCGAGGACGGACAGGAGGTCCCAGTCGCCGTTCTCCTCCAGGACGGGCCTGAGCCGCTCCAGGAGCCCGTGCACGACCCGCGCGGCGGCGAAGGGCCGTCCGCTCACCGGATCGACCAGCTCGCCCTCCAGGCCCTCACGGGCGGCCCGCCACGTCTGGGCGCGGACGAGTTCCGAGCGGGCCGTGAGCGGGGGCGTCCCGGCCTCGATCGCCGCGAGCTCGGCGACGACGAGGCCGCGGAACAGCCCGGCGAGCAGCGTGACGTCCTGGATGCGAGGGCAGGCGTCCGGGACGCGCAGCTCAAGCGTCGGCAGGTGGGACGAAGGGCGGACGTCGTAGTAGATCATCCCGGGATCGGTGATGACGCCCGTGCGGATGAGGTCGGCTATGAGCGCGTCGTATTCGGCGGCGCTCTCCACGCGGGGGGCGGGCCCGGCCGTCGGCCAGCGCGACCACAGGAGGGTCCGGGCGCTGGCGTAACCGGTGTCCTCGCCGAGCCAGAAGGGCGACGACGCCGACAGCGCTAGCAGGACGGGCGTCCACGGTGCGATCCGGTGCGCGACCCTTACGGCGAGATCACGGTCGGCCAGTTCCACGTGCACCTGGGTGCCGCAGATGAGCTGTTCACGGGCGAGGAGCTGGTACTCCTCCAGCATGTTCTCGTAACGCGGGTCGGGGGTGATGTCGAGGGCCGCCATGTCCACGATCGGGACGGTGCCCGCCGAGACCACGCCGAGCCCGAACCGCTCCGCCTCGTCCACGACGGCCCTGCGCAGCGCCGACAGGTCCTCGACGAGGTCGACGAGGCTCACGAACGGCCTGCTGTTGGTCTCCACCACCGAGCGCTGCAGCTCGCTGGAGAACCGGTCGGGCCGCAGCCGTCCCAGCAGCTCGTCGGCCCTCGGCACCAGCCGCCTGGTCGCCAGATCGACCAGATGGAACTCCTCTTCGACCCCGACGACGACGGATCCCGGTCTCTCCACCATCGTCCTCAACATCCATAGACGACATATCGCCCAACAATGCCCGTCTCCTTACAGTCCACACCTACCCGCGCCGTCCCGAGACCAACGTCTCACTCCACGCACGGCCGCAGCGACGGAAACGCAGTCGGCCCCTCGGGGGCCGACTGCTCCGCGACGCGGGGTCAGGCGGCGAAGAAGACGCGCAGGTCAGCGGTGACGGCGTCGGGCGCCTCCAGCGCGGCGAAGTGGCCGCCGACCGGGTGCTCGGACCAGTGCACGATCGCCTTGTTGTCGCGCTCGGCCAGGGCGCGGATCGTCTGGAAGTCGTCGGCGAAGACCGCGACGCCGGTGCGCGCCGCGTTCACGGCAGGTTCGGCCCCGGCGCGCGCCTCCTCGTAGTAGTAGCGCGCGGCGGTGGCCTGGGTGTTGGTGAACCAGTACAGGGACACCTGGGTGAGGAGCTGGTCGCGCGTCACCAGACTCGTGCCGTTCCCGAAGGACATGAGCAGCTCGCTGTAAGCCAACTGGCCCACCGGCGAGTCGGCGACCGCCGCCCCCACCGTCTGCGGGCGCGACGCGTTCATCGTGTTGTAGCCGCCCACCGACTGGAACCACCGCATGTGCTCCAGCGCCGCGTACTCCTTCGGCCCGAACCCGTCGAACTCGGCAGGGTCGCCGGACGGGAACGAGAACAGCTGGAGGACGTGCAAGCCGAGGAACCCGGGCGGGTTCCAGAGGCCGAGCTCACGGGCGACCAACGCGCCCATGTCGCTTCCGTGGACGCCGTAGGAGGCATAACCCAGGCCGCGCATAAGGGCGTCGAACGTACGGGCCACCTTGGCGAACGTCCACCCTTCGCCTTCCAGCGGGGTGCTGAACCCAAAGCCCGGGATCGACGGGACGACGACCGAGAACGCGTCCTCGGGCCTGCCGCCGTGCGCGACCGGGTCGGTGAGCGGGCCGATCATGTCGAGGAAGTCCGCGAACGAGCCGGGGTAGCTGTGCACGAGCAGCAGCGGCGTCGCGTCCGGCTCGGCGGACGGCACGTGCAGGAAGTGCACGGTCTGGCCGTCGATCTCGGTGAGGTGGTGCGGGAAGGCGTTCATCCGCGCCTCCTGGGCGCGCCAGTCGAACCCGGCGCGCCAGTACTCGACGGTCTCGCGCAGGAAGCCGTTCGGGGTGCCGAGCGCCCAGTCGTCGGCCGCCGCCGGGCGGGGCAGGCGGGTGCGGGCGAGGCGGTCGCGCAGGTCGTCCAGCTCGGCCTGGGGGACCTCGACGTGGAAGGGGCGGAGGTTCAGCGTCTTCGTCATGTCCCTTACGGTAGGAGCCATATAGGATGACTTCGTTCCTATATGTAGGGCATTCTTAGGGAATGTTGGAAACGTCCGCGCGGCTGCTCGCGCTGCTGTCCCTCCTCCAGTCGCGGCCGGACTGGCCGGGCCGGGAGCTCGCGGAACGGCTCGGGGTGAGCACCCGGACGATCCGCACCGACATCGACAGGCTCCGCGAGCTCGGCTACCCCGTGGACGCCGTCCGGGGGCCCGCGGGCTGTTACCGGCTCGGGGCGGGCGCCAAACTGCCGCCGCTGCTGCTGGATGACGAGGAGGCCGTCGCCGTCGCGATCGGGCTGCGCGCGGGCTCGGGGGTGAGCGGCATCGCGGAGAGCAGCGGGCGCGCCCTGGCCAAGCTGGAACAGGTGTTGCCGCACCGGCTGCGCCGCCAGGTGGCCGCGCTGCACTCGGCGACGTCGAGGGCGCCGGAGAACCTCGCGACCAACGTCGAGGACCCCGAGGTCGACGCCGCCGTGCTGACGGCGATCGCCTCCGCGATCCGCGACCATGTCTGGCTGCGTTTTGACTACGCCGTGCCGGACGCCGCGCCCGCCGACGAGGAGCACCCTTCGGCGACGGCGGCGGGCTCGGGACGCCGCCTGATCGAGCCCTACCGGCTGGTGAGCTGGCGCCGCCGCTGGTACCTCGTCGGCCGCGACGCGCGGGACGGCACATGGTCGTCCTACCGCGTCGACTGGATGACGCCGCTCACGCCCACCGGCCGCGTCTTCACGCCCGTCCCACTACCCGGCCTCGACTACACCTCCTTCGTTCTCCGCGACGTCGCCACCACCGGCTGGAAGGTGCACGCCCGCATCACTGTGCTCGCCCCCGCCGAGGACGTCATCGCCCGCATCAACCCGACCGTCGGCATCGTCGAATCGCTCTCCCCCACCCGCTGCGTCCTCGTCACCGGCGCCGACAGCCTCGAAACCATCGCCGTCTACATCGGCATGCTCAACCTCGACTTCAAAGTCACCACCCCACCCGCCCTCCGCACCCACCTCACTACCCTCGCCCACCGCTACCTCAACGCCACAACCCCCTAACCCCCGGCCGAGCACCCCGCCGACACCCTTCTCGGTTCCCGCCTCCGGCGGGAGAATCCCACCCGGAGGTGGACATGCGTTATCAGGGCCTGATCATGGACTTCGGCGGCGTCCTGACCACAAGGATGCAGCTGAACAGCCGAGCCTTCGAACGCGCCGAAGGACTGGCGCACGGCGCTTACACGGCGGCCCTGTGCAACCACCCGGACGGCGTCCGCGTCTACGCCGACCTGGAGGTCGGCCGCGCGACCCAGACCGACTGGAACAACGTCATCGGCGGCATTCTCGGCATCGACCCCACCGACCTCATGCGCCGCGCCCTCGCGCACCTGGAACTCGAACCCGAGATCGTCACGGCGGTTCGCCAGGCCCGCACGACCGGCGCAAGGGTCGCGATGCTCTCCAACAGCTTCGGCTCCTCCCCTTTCGACCCCTACGACCACCTCGGCGTCTACGACCTAATCGACGTGGCCGTCCTCTCCGAGACCGAAGGCGTCCGCAAGCCCGACCCCCGCATCTACCGGCGCGCCCTGACCGCCCTCGGCCTCCCGGCCTCCACCTGCGTCTTCGTGGACGACCAGGAGGCCAACCTCCCACCCGCCCAGGCCCTGGGCATCCACACCGTCCACCACTCCACCGACCCCACGACCACCGCCGCACACCTCACCGGCCTCTTCTCTCCGCCCGGCCCGCCAACACCCCACCCCGACCCCGCCGCCTGACGACCCGGACGCGCCGTTTCCCGACCACAGGTTGCCAGCGGGAGCGGACCCGATCGACGAGGAGGCCAAGGGCACCGTCGGCGGACGTGCGGGCGTCGCGGCGGGCAGCGGCAGGCGAGCAGCCCGGCAAGCTCGCGTTCGCGGGAGCAGCCGGGGCGGCACGCGGTCGGCGGGGCTCCTCGGCTGTCGTCGTAGGCGGCACGAGGAAGGCGCGCGCCAGCAATGCCTCGGGGTGGTGGTCGTGCGGCAGGTGCGGGCGCCTCGGGCGGATGGGGTGTTTGGGGGTTGGGGGTTGGGGGGTTTGTGCTGGTGGGGGGGTGGGGTGGGGCTGGCCGGGCGTTAACCTTTGGGTGGCTAGCTTGAGCGGGAATCCACCGGAATCAGGGAGACCGGATGATCGCGCTCGCGCCGCAGCCTGTCGCCGCACGTGCCCCGTATGCCTCGTTGGGTGTTTCGGGGCTTTTGTTGGGGTTTCTGACGTTGCTTGTTGTGCAGGTGGGCGGGGTGCCCACCGGGCTGGACGACATGGTGCACACGTGGGCGGTGGCGCGGCGGCCGGGGTGGGTCGCGGAGGGCGCGCGGATATGGACGGACACCGGGGTGGGTCTGCCTGCGGGTGTGCTGGCGATGCTCGCGGGGGCCGTCCTCACCGGGGCCGTGTCAGTGTGGGAGCGGCTGGGTGGGGCGTTGCTGGCGCTCGGCGTCCTTGTGGCGGGGGCGGTGGTGCGGCGCGGTTGCGCGGAGCTGGTCGGGCGGGAGCGGCCGCCCGACCACGACTGGTCGGTGCACGCGACGGGGCATGCGTTCCCGTCCGGGCACACGACGGCGGCAACCATCGTCGCCGTCCTTCTGGTCACGGCCTTCACTCGGGCCTGGATGCGTGTCCTTATCGTGGCGTGGGCGATCGGCGTCGGGCTGACAAGGATCTGGCTGGGCGTGCACTGGCCTACCGACGTGCTCGGCGGCTGGTGCTTTGGCCTGCTGTGGGGCGGCGCGGCCCTGTGGCTGCTCCGACGACGGGCATAGCATGGTCGCCATGGCACGCTTCCTCGTGGTGGAGGACGACGAGACCATCGGCGACGTGCTCGAATCCCGGCTCCGCGCGCACGACCACACAGTCGTCTGGGCGCGGACGGGACGCGGCGCGCTCCGAGCCGCCGAAACACACCCGTTCGACCTGGTTCTCCTGGATCTCGGCCTGCCCGACCTCGACGGCGTCGAGGTGTGCCGCAGGCTGCGGCGGGTCCAGCCCGGCTGTGTCCTGGTGATGCTGACCGCGCGCCAGGACGAGATGGACGTGGTGGTCGGCCTGGAGGCGGGCGCCGACGACTACCTGACCAAGCCGTTCGGGTTCAACGAGCTGCTCGCCCGGATCCGCGCCCATCTGCGGCGCGGCGCGCCCGCCCCCGCGACGTCGGCCCGCACCGTCGTCGGCGACCTCGTCGTGGACACGGCGGCACGCCGCTGCACGGTCCGCGGGCGGGAGCTGGAGCTGCGCCCCAAGGAGTTCGACCTGCTCGCGAGGCTCACCGCCGACCCCGACACCGCGCTCACCCGCGAGCAGCTCATGGACGACGTCTGGGACGTCAACTGGCACGGCTCCACCAAGACCCTCGATGTCCACATCGCCGCCTTGCGCACGAAGCTCGCCGCCGCGTCCGCCACCCAGCCCGCCGCCCTGCCCAGCATCACCACCCTTCGAGGCCACGGCTACCGGCTGGAAGCCCCTTGACCAGGAGGCCGCGTGCGTAGGCGGATCGTCAGCCTGAGCGTCATGGCGTCCGTCCTGGCCATCAGCCTGTTCGGGTTGCCGTTGGCGGCGGGGGTAGCCCGGTACTACATGGCCGATGAGCGGGGTGATCTGGAGCGGGTCGCCACCCAGGCGACGCTCGCGGTGTCCGCCGACCTCCTCAGCGGACGGGACGTAGGCACGCTGCCACGCGTCGATTCAGAGGTGTCCCTCGGCCTCTACGACGGCACAGGCCGCAAGATCAAGGGCGTCGGACCCGAGCGGAACGACGACGCCGTGCGGGGCGCGCTGGAGGGCGAGGTCGAGAGCGAGGACGACGGCTTCACGATGGCCGTCGCGATCCCCGTCGTCAGCGAGGCCGGTGTCGTCATCGCCGTGGTACGGGCGCAGATGTCCCAATGGGAGGCGTACGGGCAGATCGCCCTGACATGGCTGTTCATGCTGGGCATCGCCGCGGCCGCCGTCGGCCTGACGTGGCTGCTCGCGCGCGCGCAGGCCCGGCGGCTGGCACTGCCGATCGAAGACCTCGCGGTGACGGCGACCCGTCTCGGCGAGGGCGACTTCAGCGTCCGGACCAGGCGCAGCGGCATCCCCGAGGTGGACGCCGCGGGCGCCTGCCTCGACGCCACCGCCGCGCGGATCGACGGCCTCATCGCCCGGGAACGCGCCTTCTCCGCCGACGCCTCGCACCAGCTACGCACCCCTCTGACGGGCCTGAAACTGCGCCTGGAGGCCGCACTGGAGGATCCGGCACACGACCCCGGCCAGACCCTCACACAGGCCATCGCGACCGTTGACCGCCTGGAGGACACCATCGCCGACCTCCTCGCCCTGGCGCGCGGCACCCCGCGTCAGGGCGACCCGCTCGACGTGCCCGCGCTCGCCGACGAGATCGAGCGCACCTGGCACCGCGACCTGGCCGCCCGCCCCCTGCGCGTCACGGTCGAACCGGATCTGCCGCCGAGCACCGCGTCGGCCGCCGCCGTCCGCCAGATCCTCACCGTCCTGCTGGACAACGCGGCGCGGCACGGCTCGGGCACCGTCACGGTGACGATCCGGGACGCCTCCGGGGCGCTCGCCCTCGACGTCGCCGACGAGGGCGCCATCAATGCCGACGAGTCGCTCTTCGACCGCGCCCCCACCCGCGAGGGCCACGGCATCGGCCTCCCCATGGCCCGCACCCTCGCCGAAGCCGAGAGCGGCCGCCTCACCCTCACCAGCCACTCCCCCACGACGTTCACTCTCCTCCTCCCCGGCACGGCCGCCTAGAAGGCCGCCCTTCCGCGCCGCGCGGAGACGACGCGGAAGGGCGCACCTTCACGGCTTCAGCAGCCCGCGTTGGTAGGCGCGGACAAGCCGACCGGGCACCTTCACCTCGGCTCCGTCGATCACGACAGGCACGAGAGCAGGGCGGTCCGCCTTCCACCGCGCCCGCCGGGTCCGGCTACGGCTGCGCGATTTCTTCCGTTTTGGGACGGCCATCGTCGTCTCCTCACCAGCTCGACTTGCGGATTCCGGGCAGTTCGCCCCGGTGCGCCATCTCCCGGAAGCGCACGCGGGACAGGCCGAACCGGCGCAGATGCCCGCGCGGCCGCCCGTCCACGGCGTCGCGGTTGCGCAGCCGGGTGGCGCTCGCGTCGCGCGGCTGCCGGGCCAGCTCCCGCACCGCCGCCGCCTTGATCTCCGGCGAGGTGCGCGGGCTGGAGACGATCCGCTTCAGCTCGGCCCTGCGGGCCGCGTGCCGGGCGACGACCTCGCGCCGCCGCGCGTCCGCCGCGATCTTGCTCTTCTTGGCCATCAGACCCTCTCCCCGCGCGCCCGGATCCGCCGGACGGCCTCCTCGACGCCGATCTTGTCGACGGTCCTGATGCCGCGTACTGAGAGCCGCAGCCTTACGGTGCGGCGCTCGCTGGGCAGGAAGTACCGCTTGGTCTGGATGTTCGGGTCGAACCTACGCGAGGTGCGCCGGTGCGAGTGCGACACCCGCTTACCGAACGACGGCCTCGCGCCGGTCAACTGGCACACCGCGCTCATTGCGTGCCTCCTGGACGCATGCCGGAGCCCATCAGCGGTCCTCTCGATAGACGACGTGCCTGCGCACGATCGGGTCGTACTTGCGCAGGACGAGGCGGTCAGGGGTGTTCCTGCGGTTCTTGCGGGTCACGTAGGTGTGGCCGGTGCCTGCGGTCGATCGCAGCTTGATCAGCGGGCGGAGTTCGTCGCGCGCCATGCGGTGTCCCCTCTGTTGGACGGCTGTGCCATGATAATGAAAACGATTATCATTGCAACAAGAGGGGTGGACATGTCAGTACCCGTCGTCCTTGTGGCCGGGCTGCACGGCCCCGCCCGCACCGTGCTCGTCGACAGGCTGCTGCGCGAGCACCCGGGCGCCGTCGCCGTGCACCACGACCTGCGCGCGATCACCGAGGGGGTCGCCGGGCGCGTCGTCCGTGACGCCCGCGCCGTCATCGACCGGACGGACGTCCCCATAGCCCACGGCTGTGTCTCCTGCACCGTCCGGGAGGACTTGGTGCCCGTCCTCCTGCACTACGCCCCGGTGACGCCCCTCCTGATCGCCGACCTATGGGACTGCGTCGAGCCGCGCGCCGTCGCCGAGGCGCTCGACTGCGCCGCCGTCGCCGGACGGCTCAGGCTCACCGCCGTCGTCACCGCGCTCGACGCCGAGCACACCCCCGCCGACCTGTGCCGGGGCGACCTGCTGCGGGACGCGGGCAAGGCGGGCTCGGCGGGCGACGGCAGGTACGTCGCGGAGGTCCTCGCCCGGCAGATCGAGTACGCGACGGCGCTCGTGCTCCCCGAGCTGATGCCGCCGCCCCTGCCGGGCGTCCCGGTGGAGGACCTTGCGCTGTGCCGGGAGATCCTCACCCATCTGGCGCCTACGACGCCCGTCACGGTCACCGAGGAGTCGCTGCCCAGGGTGACCGACGGTTCACTCTGCCCGGGTGACCTCGCCCTACGCGTCGACCCTGCGACGGCCGTGCTTCCGTGCGACATCCACACCGAGGCCGTCGACACCGTCGTGTGGCGGGCGCGTCGCCCCCTGCACCCCGCGCGCTTCTTCGACGCCGTGGACGCCCTCGCGGCCGAGACGGTGCGCAGCCGTGGCCGCTTCTGGCTGGCCAACCGGCCCGACCGGATGCTCGCCTGGGACGCCGTCGCGGGCGTCGTCGGGATCGAGGACGCGGGGGCGTGGCTCGCCGCCCTGCCGGGCGCCGCGTGGCACGAACTGCCCCCAATCCGCACGCTGGCCGCCGACCTGGACTGGTGCGCCGAGCACGGCGACCGCGTCCAGCACCTCGTCTTCACCGGCCCCGATCTCGATCGCACCCGCATCCACGCGGTTCTCAACGCCTGCCTCCTGGCCCCCGGTGAGCCCACGGAAGCCGTCGACGACCCTTTCGCCGCCTTCCTCGACCGTTCCGAGGGCTAGGAGACAACAAGCCGTGGGAAGAGGGCGAGAGCGTTCTCGCGGCCTACCGCGACGTTGTCGGCGATCGCCTCGGTGAAGTAGGAGACAGCCAGTTCAGGGGCGAAGGGCCAGTCGCTGCCGTAGAGCACGTGGCCCGGCTTGGCGAAGGCGAACAGGGAGGGCAGTGCCGCCGGGCTGGCCGAGAGCGCCGTGTCGAAGTAGAAGTCCGCGAGGTCGTCCAGGATGGCGTACGGGTCGCGGCCCGTCTCGGCGAAGATCGCGACGGCCAGCCGGTGCGCCGCGTAAGGGACAAATCCCCCCGCATGGGCGAGGATGAACCTGATGCCGGGGAACCGCCGTAGGACGTCGTGTTTGACCAGGTTGAAGGCGGCGCGCGTGGTGTCGAGCAGGAAGTCGGCCGCGAACTCCGGGATGCCCTCGACCGGCGGTCCGGGCAGCTCGGCGGGGTGGACGAAGACCGTCGCGGCCCGCTCGTCCAGCGCGGCCATCAGCGGGTCGAGCACCGGGTCGCCCAGGTAGAGGCCCCTGTTGTTGGCCAGGAGGACGACGCCGTCAGCGGCGAGGCCGTCCAACGCGCGCGTCGCCTCGGTGACGGCCGCCGTGACGTCCGGCAGCGGCACCGAGGCGAACAGGCCGAACCGCCCGGGATGGTCGGCCACCAGCGCCGCCCCGTAGTCGTTGGCCTCCCGCGCGACGATCCCCGCCTCGCCCGCGTCGCCGAGGTGGACGCCGGGCGTCGAGATCGACAGGACGCCGGTGGCGATGCCGTTCCGGTCCATGAGCGCGAGCGCCTCGACAGGGTTCCACTCGGGCAGTTGGCGCCCGCCTGGCGCGTGCACACCGTGGCCGCGAAGCCACGCGGCGTAGGCCGGAGGGATCATGTGCTGGTGCACGTCGATGCGGTTCTTCATCGGGGCCTTTCTTGGATGTGCCGTCCCGTAACGGATCGGTCGATCCACTCCGGACCGATCGATACAGGGAGTATGGGAGAAACCCGGGCGTAACACAAGGCACATCACTCTCGCATCGCTTGCGTTCTTGGCGGAGCCGCGCACATACTTCCCCGTATCGATCGATCCTCAGTGGACCGATCGATCCAGTACTAGTCGAGGAGGCGTAAGGGTGACGGACGAGGACGGCTGCTACGACGTCGCGGTGATCGGATACGGGCCGACGGGCGTCACCGCAGCGAACCTACTCGGCGCGACAGGGCTGCGGGTCGCTGTGGTCGAGCGGGACGCGGAGATCTTCTCCCGCGCGCGGGCGATCTCCACCGACGAGGAGGTGCTGCGGATCTGGCAGCGGATCGGCCTCGCCGAACGCCTCAAACGGGACATGCTGGCCGACCTGCCGCTGGAGTTCGTCGACGCCGACGGCAGGCCGTTCCTCGGCGCGCGCCTGCCCGATCGGGGAAACGGACATCCGCCGCAGATGTTCATCTACCAACCGGCGCTCGAACGGGTGCTGCGCGACGGGGCGGCGCGGTATCCGAACGTGGAGCTGCTGCTGGAGCACGAGTGCCTACGGCTGCGTCAGGACGGCGACCACGTCGAGCTGACGCTGTTCGGCAGTGACGACTCCGTCCGGCGGCTCCGGGCGTCCTACGTGATCGCGGCGGACGGCGGATCCAGCCTGACCCGGGCGCAGTTGAACATCGGGTACGAAGGCCGGACATATGAGGATCGCTGGATCGTCATCGACACCGAGATGCTCAAGCCGTGGCCCGGCCACGACAGGCTCCGGTTCCGCTGCGACCCGACCCGTCCGGCGGTGGACTGCCCGACGCCGCTCGGCCACCACCGCTGGGAGTTCCCGGTGCTCCCGGGCGAGGACGAGGCACGTCTCGTCAGCGAAGAAGCGATCTGGGCGCTCCTGGCCCGTTATGGGATCACTTCCGAGAATGTGAAGATCCTGCGCGCGACCGTCTACAGCCACCATGTCCGGTTCGCCGAGCGGTGGCGGGGCGGGCGTGTCTTCCTCGCCGGGGACGCCGCGCACGCGATGCCGCCGTGGATCGGACAGGGCATGGCGGCCGGGGTGCGGGACGTGGCGAACCTCTCCTGGAAGCTCGCGGCCGTGCTGCACGGCGAACTACCCGAAAGCATCCTGGACAGCTACGAGGCGGAGCGGAAGCCGCACGTCAAGGAGGTGACACGGCGGGCCGTCGCGGTCGGCCGGATCATCACCGAGCGGCGGGCCGCGCTCACCCGGGTCCGCGATCCGCTGGGCCGGGCGCTGATGCGCGTCGGGCCGCTACGCCGGATCGGGCAGGACGCCGCGTGGGTACCGGTCGCGCGGTACGCCTCGGGGCTACGCGCCTCCTCCGGTGCGCCCGCTACCGGCCGTCTGCTACCGCAGCCGTTCGTCACCGACGCGACGGGCGCGCGGGTCCGGCTCGACGACGTGCTCGGGCCGCGCTGGACGCTGCTGCACGCCGTCGCCGGAACGCCGCAGCCCGGCTGGCGCGGGGTGCCGTCGCTGACCGTCACGCCCGCAGGGTCGCCGCCCGCCCCGGACACCGTCGTGGACGCCGAAGGGGTGCTCCAGGCGTGGATGACCCGCCACCGGGCCGCCACGCTCGCCGTCCGGCCCGACGGGTTCGTCTACGCCGCCGCGCGCTCCGGGGCGCCGCTCGCGCCGCCGCCCTCGGGGTTCGCGCCCCGCACCGACCACTGAAGGAGTACGCCATGACCACGCCCGACATGCGGGAGTCTCTGATCGACGTCGGCGGCCGGAAGATCTTCGTCGCCGAGACGGGCGAGGGGCCGCCCGTCCTACTGCTGCACGGCGGCGGACCCGGTGCGTCCGGAGTGTCCAACTACGCCCGGAACATCGACGCGCTCGCCCAGCGATTCCGCGTGCTCGTGCCGGACATGCCGGGATATGGACGGAGCAGTAAGGATCTCGACAACAGCGACCCGTTCGGCTCCCTCGCCGCCGCCATCCGTGGCCTGCTCGACGCCCTCGACATCGAGCGCGCACACCTCGTCGGGAACTCCTACGGCGGCGCGTGCGCCCTGCGGCTCGCGCTCGACACCCCCGAGCGCGTCGGACGGATGGTCCTAATGGGGCCCGGGGGCGTCGGCACCACAAGGGCGCTGCCTACGCCCGGACTCCAATCGCTGCTCTCCTACTACGGCGGCTCCGGCCCCTCGCGGGCCAAGCTGGAGAAGTTCGTCCGCGAGCACCTGGTGTTCAACGCGGCGCAGGTCCCCGACGCGGTGATCGACGAGCGGTACGCGGCAAGCATCGACCCGGAGGTCGTCGCCTCGCCTCCGCTGCGCCGCCCGTCCGGTCCGAACGCGCTGCGCACCCTGTGGCGGATGGATTTCACCCGTGACGAGCGGCTCGCCCGCCTACCCGTCCCGACGCTCGTGCTGTGGGGCGCGCAGGACAAGGTGAACCGTCCCAGCGGCGGACGTGCCCTCGCCGAACGTATGCCCGACTGCGACCTCTACGTCGTCGCCAACACCGGGCACTGGGTCCAGTTCGAACGGGCCGCCCTGTTCAACCGGATCTGCACCGATTTCCTGGGAGAAGCACGATGACCGTCCTCGACCCGCCCTCGGTGTTCGGCAACGTCCACCTCGGCTACCTCGTCATCGAAACCGAACGCTTCACCGACTGGCGACGGTTCGGCGCGGACGCCATCGGCCTCCACGTGGACGAACTGGACGCCGACCGTATGCGGTTCCGCCTCGATTCCCACGAATGCCGGTTCCTTCTCGTGCGCGGCCCGGCCGAGGACGTCGTCACCATCGGCTGGCACCTGGCCGACCACACGGCGTTCGAGCACGTCGAAGCCCGTGTCCTGGCCAGCGGCGTGCCGTTCCGGCGCGGCACCGAACAGGAGGCCGCCGCGCGGGGCGTCGAACGGCTTCTGCGCTTTCCCGGACCCAAGGGCATCACCCAGGAGATCTTCACCTCACCCCGTATCTCGGCCGAACCTCTCCGGATGACGGCGCGCGGGTTCGTCACCGGGGAGGGCGGGCTCGGGCACGTCGCCATCACCAGCACAAAGCCCACCGAACTGCACGGCTATTTCGCCCACGTCCTGGACGCCCGCCTCACCGACTTCATCGACGAGACCATCAACGGCGCCAAACTCAAAATCCGTTTCCTCCGCGTCAACGAACGCCACCACTCGATTGCCATCGCCGCCGTCCGCGGCCTCCCCGTCAACCCGATCCGCACCCGCGTCCAACACCTCAACGTCCAGGCCGCCCACCTGGACGACCTCGCCCAAAGCTACGAACGCGTCCACACCCTGGGCTTCAGAATGGCCCTCTCCATCGGCCAACACACCAACGACAAGGAACTCTCCTACTACGCCCGAACCCCTTCCGGCTTCGAATGGGAACTGGGCTGGAACCCCATTCTCGTCAACGAATCCACCTGGCTCCCCAAAACCCACCAGGGCATCAGCATCTGGGGCCACACCCCCATAGGCCAAACCATCATCACCAAACTCCACCAGTTCGCCACCGCCACCCGCTCCCTAGCCCACCCCGAAAAACCCCTCCACCCCCTCACCCCAGCCACTGACGCATGAACCCACGCCGATCGGCGTTGGGAACAGCCTGCCTACAGCCAGAAATGGCCCTCGCTCGTGCGCGTTACCCGGCCGGTCCAGAATCCACGACCCATCTTCCCGGCCATGGCGCAGCGACCCACCGGAAAGACGGCGCTCGTCACCGGTCCCACCAGCAACCGTCAAGGCCCCGTTCTTCCTCACGCAGGCGCTCGTCCCCACGATCGTGGACAGTCGCGGGGCGATCGTCGACCTGGGTGGCGCGCCGGGGGCGGGTTTGGGGGGTGTGGGGTTAGGGGAGGTCTCGGACGAAGACGGGTTTGAGGTGGGGGTGGGGGAGTTGTTCGGGGAGGGTTTCCCAGTCGAGGACGGTTGAGACGACGTTGCCGGGGTTGACGGTGGCGGTGCGGGCGAGGGAGAGGGCGTCCGGGAGGTGGGTGCGGACGTTGTCGCGGGCGATGCGCAGGGTGACGCCGGTGAGGTACATGTCGAGAAGGGGGAGTTCGCCTGGACGGAAGTGGTTGCCCGCGCTCTCGCAGAAGCCTTCCGGTGTCAGGGAGCGGAGCGCCAGGGCGAGGGCGTCGACGCGGCCGGTCGCCTCCACGGCCAGGTCGAAACCGTGCGGTATCGGGTCGATCTCCTCGGCGGTGCGGGCGCCGTAGGACGCGGCGATCTTACGGTGCTCCGGGTCGGGATCGACGTACAGCACGTCGGACGCGCCCAGCGCCCTGGCGATGTCGCACACGTACAGGCCGATGCTGCCGCGCGCGATGACGAGGACGCGCGCGCCCGGCCGGGCCCGCAGATGCGGCGCGACGAGCCGGTAGGACAGCGGCCAGTTGTCGCTCGCCGAGGCCAGCGCGACGGGGTCGAGGTCGGACGGCAGCGGCACCAGCATCGCGTCCGCGTAGGGCACGTGGACCAGGTCGGCGAACAGGCCGCCCCACGCGCCGCCGATCGGCGCGCCGTACATCGCCATGTGCGGCACCGCCGTGCAGTGCGCCGTCAGCCCGGCGGCGCAGCGGTCGCACCCGCCGCACGAGATAGCCCACGGCACGACGACGAGGTCGCCGGGCACAACACCCGCCGCGTCGCCCGCGTCCACGACCCGCGCGACGCACTCGTGCCCGATCGGGAACGGCGGCACGATCGGCCCGTACCCGGCGAGGATCATCGAGTCGACGTCACACGGCGTCGCCGCGACCGGCGCGACGACCGCCTCCCGCGCCGACGCCACAACGGGATCCGCTGCCTCCCGCCACTCGACCGCCCGCCGCCCCACATAGGTCAGCTCCCGCACCACGCCACCTCCAGCCCACCGAGCATTCCTATGACGCTCGTTATAACCGGAGCCTAGGTTATAACGGACGTTATAATCAAGGCGACCGCCAGCAAGCCCCGGCCTCAGCGAGGGTGGTCGTAGAG
Organism: Actinocorallia sp. API 0066; assembly: GCF_020991275.1. GTDB lineage: Bacteria > Actinomycetota > Actinomycetes > Streptosporangiales > Streptosporangiaceae > Actinocorallia. The sequence continues at coordinate 128,274 of NZ_JAJLQY010000013.1, forward strand.
GGCGGCGGCTTGGCGGGTGGCGGTGGCGAGGCGGGTGCGGAGTTCGGGTGGGGCGAGGGCTTCGGCTTCCGGGCCCAGGCGGAGGATCATAAAATAGGCGATTTCCCAGGATTCGACGGGGATCGTCGCGGTGATCCAGCCTTCGGCGTCCGGCGGGGTGGCGGTGGCCAGGGTGGCGGAGGCCGCGGCGGGGTCGAGGATGGTGGTCAGGTGCTCGGCGGCGAAGGGGCTGAGGCGGACCAGGGCGTGTTCTCGGTGCATGGAGCGGGCGAACTCCTCGGAGGCCGCGTCCCAGTAGGCGGCCAGGTCGAATTCCGGGTCGCGGAGGAAACGTTCTTCGTCGGCCTTGGCGCTCTCGAAGCGGTCCACGCGGTAGGAGCCGAAGCGGCCGGACGGGCTGCGCGCAGCGACGTACCAACGGCCCGCCTTCAGGACCAGGCCGTGCGGCTCCAGGCGGTGCTCCCGGGTGCCGCCGCGCGCGGCGTAGCGGGCCCGCAGGACCCGGTCCTCCCACACCGCGCGCGACACCTCGCCGAGCAGCGGCGGAGTCTCCGGTCGCCGGAACCAGGCGGGCGCGTCGAGGTGGAACCGCCGTGTCGCCGCCGCGGGCGCGTCGCCCAGGACGGCGGCGACCTTCAGCCGGGCGGCGAGCGCCCGCCCCGCGAGGCCCATCTCGCGGAGCGGGCCCGGCAGCCCCGCCAGGTGCAGCACCTCGGCCTCGGCGCGGGCGAGGCCCGTGAGCCGGGTCTGGTAGCCGTCGACGAGCCGGTATCCGCCGCCGCGTCCCCGCTCGGCGTACACCGGCACGCCCGCCTCGGCGAGCGCCGCGACGTCCCGCTGCACGGTCCGCTCGGAGACCTCAAGCTCGGCGGCGAGTTCCGCCGCCGTCATCGCGCGCCGCCCCTGCAACAGCAGCAGCAACGCGATGGCCCGGCTCGCCCGCACCCGCCGTCGCCCCGGTCAGGGCCGGGCGGCCGGGACGAGTGCGGCGAAGTCGGGCGCGTAGACCGTCATCCAGTGCGGGTGCAGCCGGTAGCAGACGACGCCGTTATTCCAGTCGAAAGCATCGGCGCCGTAGAAGGACTGGAAGTAGGCGAGCACCTCCGGCCAGTCCTCAGCGGGCTCGCCGCCTACGGGGTTGAGGATCTCGACGGTCCCGTGTGTGAACACCCCGAGGTCCTCGCCGCGCAGGTGCGCCGCGCTGGCGGCGGGGCGCGCCGCGAGGTGACGGGCCTTCGCGGCACCCAGCGCCGTCCCGAAATGCCACTTTCCATGGAGAAAGTGGCCGTCCACTCCGCTCACCCGAGGCTCCCCCTTCGCCGTCACCGTGGACAGCGCGAGCGTGCACATCCCCGTCAGTACCTGAGTGAGCTGCTCCGCCGTCAGCGTCCGCTCCCCGTTGATGATCGAACGAAGATGCTCCGTGGACCGCGAGAGCGACCGCTCAAGCAGCCCCTCCAGCTCCCTGAGCTCCGCCACCGTCTCGAACACAGGACCCCTCCCGTCAGGGCGACGCCCACCGCCGCCCGCACGACCCACCCTCCCCCAAAAACCCGACACCTCATGTCGTCTTTCGGCGGCGTTGTGGGACGGCGGTGGGACGGCGGGTGGTCAGACGCGCTTGAAGGTGTGCACCGACTTGATGGTGGTCCTGGGGCCGTCGGCTTCCAGGACGAGCCTTAGGGTCTTGGAGGTGCAGGTGTACTGGCCGAACGTCGGGAGGAAGGGGTCCTCGATCCCGGTGCGGTAGATCTTGGCGAGTTTGGCGGTGCCCGTCGGCTGCTTGCCGAGGAAGCTGGAGATCGTCGCGTTGCCGGTGCCCGTCTTCGGCCTGAGCGTAAGGCTGCCCGTCTTCTTCTTCCCGATGAGGGTGGACTTGAAGGTCACCTTCTTCTTGAAGACGTCGGTCACCTTGTAGGGGTCGCCCTCCGCTACGCCCTTGGTGACGACCTTGGCGGCCTTGGAGAAGTCGTAGGTGGCCGACTTCTTCGTGATCGTAAGCCGCGTGCCCGTACCGCCCTTCGCGTTGGCGGTGACCTCGTTGATGTGGCTCTTCAGCGTGTACTTCGTGAGCTGCCAGGTGCCGACGGCGCAGGGCTTGGGCGCGGCGGAGGCGGGCGCCCCGACGGCGAGGACAAGGCCGACCGTCAGAGCGGCGGCGGGGACGGCGGCCGTGACCAGCCTGAGCGGGGTGATGGACAAGTCAGATGCTCCTTCTTGCGGCGACCGGTGGCGGGGGCACTGGTCTGTCAGACGACGGCCGCCCCGAAGAAGATCGGACGACTTGCGTTGACACCCGCGTAACGGGTCAAGTAGCTTTCTGGTCCACCCACATCATATTTAATATTTTAAGGGAGAAGCACCATGGGCCGACTCGCCGGCAAGGTAGCGATCATCACCGGAGCCGCGTCGGGCATGGGCGCCGCTGACGTGCGGCTCTTCGCCAAGGAGGGCGCGAGCGTCGTCGCCACCGACATCCAGGCCGACGCCCTCACCAAACTCGTGTCCGAACTGACGGACGCCGGCTACCCCGTGATCGGCCTCGTCCACGACGTCACCGACCCCGCCCAGTGGCAGGCCACCGTCGACAAGGCCGTCGAGACGTACGGCGGCATCGACATCCTCGTCAACAACGCGGGCCTCCCGGGCGACGCCGTCACCTGGGACGACGCGACGCTGGAGAGCTTCGACGGCGTCATGAACCTCAACGCGCGGGCCCACTTCATCGGGATCAAGGCCGTCCTCCCCCACCTGGAGGCGCGCGGCGGCGGCTCCATCGTCACGATGTCGTCCATCACGGGCCTCATCGTCTGGCCGGGCCTGCACCCCGCCTACTCCCCCTCCAAGGGCGCGAGCCGCCTCCTCACCAAGTCGGCCGCCGCCGACCTGGGCCGCCGCAACATCCGCGTCAACTCCGTCCACCCCGGCATCATCCACACCCCCCAAAGCGACCACGTCGTCTCCAACGACGACGCCCTCGCCCAGGTCCTCCCCGCCATCCCCCTCGGCCGAGTCGGCCAACCCGAAGAAGTCGCCAACCTAGTCCTCTTCCTAGCCAGCGACGAGTCCTCCTACATCACCGGCGCCGAATTCGTAGCCGACGGCGGCTACACCATCCTCTAACCCCTTCTCCACCCCAACGCGGGGACCGACTGAAAGTCCGGCAGCCGCCACCGTCGATCGGCATCCGAGGTTGACGACGGAACCCCGCGGGGGTCAGGGCGACCTGGCCAAAGCGAGAGTCACAGCCGAGCCAGAGGCGATCACGTATCTCGTGGACATCCCACCACGCCCGGCCTTCAACTCACGCGTCCCAGAAGTCAGATGGAAAGAGAGCCGTCAGCCTGGGAAGCCGCCGAACGGTCTCCCGCAGATCAGCGACATCAAGATGCGACTGGGATCCGAAATCAAGCCTCGGAGTTTCATCAAGAGAATCCGGATACGGGGGAAGACTAACGCCACGCGCTGAGAGCTTAGCCGCAACTCGATCGAAAGCCGCCCACGCCACAGCACCAAGCCCCTCCATATCCGGAAAATCAGAATCCTTCACCTCGCCTATCGGAATGCTCGACAGTCGGACGATCTTAGAATGAAGCGCGAGCGAATCGGCGTCAACAAGAGCTGATTCATACACCGCTCGGCCCTGTCCGATAAGCCACATACGGAAGTCACAGAACAAATCCTGCGAACATTCGCCTCCATAGATCACACCTGCCGCAAGCCAGAGTTCCCACACCAGCGCGAGGTCTGCGGCCTCCAGAAACCGCCTGTGAAATCCAACAATCTTCGAAATAGGCAGTTTAGAAAGTTCTTCTTCGAGAAGAGCGAACATATCTTCGTCGCTAGACGAGGCAATCCTGACCCTGTCGACAATTTCCCAGAATTGGTCTTTTCCGAACTCCACCAAGGAGATCGGTTCAGAGTTATCAGCCAATTCCCCGACCCGTTGTATCATTGCTGTTCCCGTCTAACGAAGTTCGTAGAAAGTTACGCTTGGACCATAACTACCCTCGTCCTCCGTCCGCGTCAGAACACAGAAGTTCCGATCCGGAAACTCACTCCGGAGGCCACGCCGCCAGGAGGAGGCGATGTACTCGACCACCACGTTGGCGAACTCATACTCAACCTCCTCCTGCAAGTTGAAGAAATCCCGCAGATTGACCCGGTTGAAAACGTCCTCAATTGCCGAGATATCGATCGAACCAAGCCTCGAACACCTCTTCATTGAACGCAAATTTCACAAAAACCCCTCCTATAACACACAAACTCAGGGCTGGCCACCCATAGCGCGGCAACGAAATCGGCAAGCGAGACGTTGACCATTGTATAAAGCTTCAGACCGAACCTTCTATCGGCCGAGAACAGCGCTTTCACCTGCGGAAGGTCATAAAAATCCATATAACAGCTCCAGGAGACACAGTATATTTCTCACATGATGCAGACCATGCACCATCGAGTCGGGACAGGCATCCTGGAGAGCTCTTCTTCGATAAGCGCGAGAGTATCTTCGTCGCCAGACGAAGCGACCTTCGCATACAGCAGGAGCAACTCCGACGCAATAAGTGGCATCGATACACGAATCCACCCGGCACCTGGCACCTGGCTAACCCATGATGAGCACATTGACATACTCAATACTGTCCATCGTCTGCCCGCACGACCAAATGAGGTTCAAGAATTTCTCTAGATACCCAAAGCGGGCTAAACGTAGATAACGATCTTTGTGATAGAATCATAATCGCCACTTCTTGCACCCGGAAGCAGAATTTTCCTATTCGGAACTGTCACGCACCACCCAATCCCGAACGGCGCTCAGGGCAGTTTGCAACTTGTCGCGACTATCGACCTTCCGGTATTCGCATCGGGCCTCATCAGTAGCCACTGTGATCATATCAAGCTCAGATCGCCCATCCTCCCAAATAACGATTTGACCCATAAAATTTGGACCCTCCAAGATCCAACTGACGGATCTTGGAAATAGACCTTCCGGCGACTCTTCGAACCGAGACACAATAGTGGTCCCCTCCCAAGAGTTCTGAGCCTCGCGGGTCCAGCCACGAGCGGCAACCAACAGCTCAGAGCCTATCAACATGCCCCGCCTCCACCGAGTCGGATATTCTTCGCTTTTGGCAGTTCGAGCGCAGGGTGCCCGTTTTTTACTTCACGTCGAGAGAAAATAGTGCTTGGTCCTGACATCTTATAATCTCCGGGCCGACCACCCTGGATCAGAGTCGACCGTGGCACATCAAACTCGACATATATAGAACCCTTCCACGTGGGCTTATAGGCATCTGGACTTGCCGGGTAGACCACATATGTGAAGTCACCCCTACCTGGTTGCACCATTCCTGTACGAAGCATCTTGCCGTACTCATCTTGCCTCATCCAGCGTCCGACTGTGACATAACCGTCTTCCCCATCGTTGTGGACGAGGACGGCCGTGGGACCGGCGAGGGTGTAATAGGTGTGGGTGGTGGTGATGGTTAGGTTGTGGACTTGGGTGGGGCGGGTTTGGTGGGTTATGGCGGTGATTTGGGCTTGGGTGCCGGTGGAGAGTTGGAGCCATTGGCCGGGGTTGAGGTCGGCGGCGTCGGTCCAGGCGGTGAGGGCGGGGACCCAGAAGGGGTGGTTGTCGGTGGCGGTGAGGGTGGCGGTCTTGGAGCCGCGCGGGCCGTCGACGTCGATGGTGAGGGTGGTGAGGTCCTTCTTGCCGGAGCCTTCGATGGTGGCGACGACGGTTTGGGGGGTGTTGGTGCCCGAGGTGACGTCGCCGGCCAGGACCTTTTCGCCGACCCTGATGTCCTCGATCGGTTTGGTGGAGCCGTCGGCCATGAGGACGAGGGTGCCGGGGACAAAACTGTTGTTCACCGGGCAGGACACGCCGTTGCCGTTGTTGTTGGGCTGGCTCTTCGGTTTCGGGCCGCGGACCGAGAGAAGGTTCTTGCCCAGGTCCCCGCAGGACTTCCAGTTACCGCCCGCGCACCTGTAAGTGTTGCCGAGCGGGTCGAAGGTGGTGGAGCCGGTCAGGCCGCCCGTCTCGGCGAAGTTGGCGATGTCGTCGAAGGGCGCGTCGAGGTAGGCGGACACCCCGGTACCGGTCGAGCCGCCGGAGCCGTTCGGTGTGCCGATGCCGAGCAGCGTTGCATAGGGCGTGCGGGTGTAGGTGCTGGAGCCGCCCCGCTGCTGGAGACGGTTCTGCCGAACGCGTCGTTCCAGGTAGGTCTGGGTGGCGCCCGGGAGTGTCGCCTGGGTGATCTGTGCGGTGGTGAGAGGTGTGTGAACTCGTTGGGGGGGTTCTGGAGAGACAGGTAGGGAAACATCGTCGAACGAGGGTCTTCAGTGAATGACGCCGACATCATCACCGACTCGCTCCCCCGACCGGAGTCCTTCGCGATTCTGTTCGACAGGTATGCGGGCAGCCTTTACCGGCATGTTTCGCGACGGCTGGGGCCGGTGGTCGCGGAGGACATCGTCGGGGAGACCTTTCTCGCCGCGTTCAGGAAGCGTGCGAAATTCGACACGCGATACCAGGACGCCCGGCCCTGGCTCTTCGGAATCGCCACCAAACTGGTCGCACGGCATCACCGCGACGAGATCACGCGGTACCGGGCGTGGGGACGTTCCGCGCAGGATCCGGGCTACGAGACCTCCGCCGAGGACGCGGTCGCCCGGAGCGTCACCGCGGGCTCGGCGCGCGGCGCCCTCGCCAAGGCGCTCGCCGGGCTCTCCGCCAGCGACCGCGACGTTCTCCTCCTGGTCGCGTGGGCCGACTTCTCTTACGAGGAGGTAGCCCAGGCACTCGGCATCCCCGTCGGCACCGTCCGTTCGAGGCTGCACCGTGCCCGCCGCAAGACGCGGGCCGCGATCGGCGCCAACCCCATGCACGAGGAATACACCCATGGATGACCTTGAAGTTCTCCGCGCCGCCGGCGCGGAACTCGAACACCGGCCTCCGGCGAGCCTCGTGCGCCAGCGCGACAGGCTGTCCAAGGCCGCCGGGAAGCGCTCCTTTCCGAAATTCACGGGCTGGCGGCTGGCCGCGACCGCGGCGACGACCGCCGCGCTGATCGGTGTCCCGACGGTCCTCCTTCCGGACCACGGGCGACCCGCCGGACCACGACTCGCGGCGCCCGCCCAAGAGAGCGGTGCGCCCAAGGAACGTCAAGTCGACCCCTCAGAATGGCCTGCACAGGCACCGAGACCGGACCAGTTCGTCTTCATCGAATCCGTCCAGACGACCGAGAACTGCACGACCGACCAGGCGACCTCGTCCACTTCCTGCGCCCCCGGACCGAACGAGATCCGACGGGTCTGGAAATCGGCGGACGACTCCGGACCCACCTGGATCTCCATGGAATCCTGGCACCGCGTGACGAAGGTCCCCGGCTGTGTCGACGGCGAACGCAAATACAAGACCCATACCGAAAAGTGCGCACCGGTGCCCGCCGACCTGAGTGGGCTACCGCGCAGCGTGACCGGGCTCTCCGCCTACCTCGACCGCCGGAGCAACGGCGGACGGCCCGCGCCCGAACTCCGGTTCAAAGCCGGAATCGACGCCTTCCAGGAGGCATACCTCCCCCAACGGCTCAGAGAACGCCTCGTCGAGGCCATCAAAGCGGGGGCGGGCATCTCCGTCGACAAGGAGTCCACCGACATGCTCGGCAGAAACGCGATCGCCCTGTCCTACACCTCGCACGACCAAAAGGTCGAACTCCTTCTCGACCCGCTGACCCACCAGCGCCTCGGCCTGAAACACACACTGGTCAAACCCGAAGACGGCAGACCGGCCGGCACGGTCCTCCACGAGTCCGCCGTCCTCCGCATCGCCTACACCCACACCCCCGGCGAAATACCCTGACCACCGCCTATCCGACGGCTCCACCGATCAGCCCCACCAGACCCGCCCCCCGTCGCCCTTCAACCGCTCGGCCTCCACAAGGTCGCCGTCGCGGGGGGCGGTGGTGTTCAGGCGGAGAGGGTGTTCAGGGTGGTGAAGACGACTAGGTAGGCGACGGCGGCGAGGGGCACAGCCGTAACGAGTGCGAGTCCGCGTTCTCGGTGGTTCTGGGCGAGTAGTAGGCAGCTCAGGAGGCCGATTGTTGTGCATGCCCAGAACTGTGGGAGGTAGTCGAGGACCAGGAGGTAGTGGACGCCCTCGGCCCAGAACACTCCGGCCAGCGCGCCGACTCCCAGCGCTCGTCGCATCGGGTTCCCCGCCCGACAGTAGGCTCCGGCGACTCCGAAAAGTGGGCCGGCGACGACGCCCATCGTCAGCCAGACCAGCGGAAAGAACAGGCTCCCCATTCCGTCGCGCGCGAACTCCGCATATCCGTAGTACCCCACAACAAGGCCGACCTCCACCAACAGCCCGGCCAACGCCGCGCCCACAAACGAAACCTGTCGCCCGACCAACGCCCCGGCGCCGAACGCCACAGTCGCCCACACCGCGCCCGAGTTGGCCATTTGATCCCACCCGCCGGGCAACCACCCCTGCCCGAGATTGGTCAACACCCCAAGCGCCACCCCGACCCCCAACGCCGCCAACCAGACCGACCCCACCCGGCCCCCGGCCGTCGCCACAGCGCCCACGCCCGCCCCCACTCTCAAAGCCCACTTCCCCACATGTCCCGCAAAAGGCTACCCAACCAGCCCAAACCCATCCCGGGCGTCGGAGAGCCGGGACGGAGGCTCGGTGTGACGGACTCGTGGCGGTTCGCGGCGGGCGCCTGGCGAGGGCGGACCGGGCGTGCGGGCGGTGAGCGGCGCTGGCGGGTGTTCAGGCGGGGGTGAGGGAGAGGTGGGGAGGATGAAGGCCATTATTTCGGCCTCGTGGCGCCATGCCTTGTAGCGGTCGGAGGGGCCGCTGTGGCCGGCGGCCATCTCGATGCGGAGCAGGATCGGGCTCGCCCTGGTAGTCGACGGAGTAGGCGAGTAGTCGGCCATCGGGGCTGGCCTTCAGGGTGCCGAGGTTGAGGTAGTCGTGGTCCTTGGCGAGTGCGTTGAGGTTGAGGCGGGCGCGGATCTCGGCGTAGATCTGCTCCGTCAGGGGCCGCTGCGGCGCCAGGACCGCGTCGGCGTAGGCGTTCTCCGCCTCCAGCAGCGGGATCAGGTCGGGGTCGGCGGGGTCGCGTAGCCACTGGTACTCGTCGAGTGCGCCGTCGTTTACGACTGACCCGCCGGGGTAGGCACGCGGAAGCGGGATCCGCTTGGCGACCGGAGGCGCGGGGAGTTCGGGCACCACCTCACCCTAGGGGTGGCCGTTCGGCGGCGGCCGGTGTTGGTGGGGTCAGGTGGTGATGAGGGCGAAGGTGAGGATGAGGAGGAGGTAGCAGAGGAGGACGGCGATGGTGGTGGTGACGTGTTGGGGTTTGGTGGTGTCTTGGGCGGGGGTCAGCCAGGAGGTGAGGGCTCGGTTGACGAGGGGCATGGCCAGCCAGGTGAGGACGGCGATGCTCAGGACGTTGCCGATGAAGAGGCCCAGGTATTCGGGGACGCCGGCCTGTTGGAGTTTTTTGCCGATGGTGAGGTTCAGGATCATGACGGTTGGATAGAGGGCCAGGAGGACCGACATCGCCTGTTTCCAGTTGGGCGGTATGGTGCCCGTTGTTTTGTCGTCGAAGCGGAACCAGCCGCTGAAGGACGAGCGGACTTTCTGGACGTCGTAGTCGGCTATGCAATTTGATCCCTCGGCCAGGAGCTTTCGGCGGGAATCGGATTCGAGCCAGGCGTCCAGGTGTTCGCGGGTGTCGAAGCGGACGGCGGCCACCCATTTGTCCTGGACACCGGGGACGGGTTTGAACAGTTCGAGTCCCATAAAGCCGGGGAAGGTCTCCTGGGCTTTGCGGACCCGGCTCTGCCAGCGGAGGAAATCGTGTTCGCGGCCCCGCCGGACGTCGTGCGAGATGACGGCCGTGATGACGTCGTGGGAGGGCGCCTGCCCGGCCAGGACCTCCTGGTGGGGCGCCTCGTCGAACAGGTCGCGCGCCTGGTCGAGCAGGCTCTGCCGGACTCTGGAATCCAGCCACGCCGTCAACCGGCCGACGTCGGCGAAGCGGTACACCACCACCCAGACGTTCTCCCCTCCGGATTCGGGCCGGTACACCTCCGTGTCCTCGAATCCGGGAAAACTCCGCGCGACGCCGTTGACCTTTTCCTGCCAGCGCCGGTATTCGTCCTCTCTGCCTTTCCCGACTTTCAGGGAGATGACCACGGTGGCCGCATTGCCGCCGAGTTCTGGACCTGCGCCGGTCTTCACGTCTGCTAGCCTAGGCGAAAGAGGAAGGGAGGACGGTAAAAGAGGCGGAAAGGAATGCCGACCGGAGGTTATGGCATGAAGCAGAAAGAACTCCTGAGCGAAGCGGTGCACCTGGCGATGGAGTCGGTGGAGAAAGGCTGGGGCGGCCCGTTCGGCGCGGTGATCGAGCGGGACGGCGAGATCATCGCGCGCGGCCAGAACCGGGTTCTGCTCACCGGTGATCCGACCACGCACGCGGAGATCGAGTCGATCCGCAAGGCGGTCCAGGTCCTGAATCCGCTGGCGCCGACGATCCCCGAGGAACACCAGGACGAGTCCACGCTCGCGTACATGCCGCGCCCCGAGGACTCCCCCGACCCGCTGCCCGAGCGGGCCCGGATGCTCACGGGCTGCTCGATCTACATCAGCGGCGCCCCGTGCCCGATGTGCATGAGCGCCATCTACTGGTCAAGGATGGACGCCGTCTACTACAGCTGTGATCTGGAGGCGACCCGCAAGATCGGGTTCGACGACGCCTTCCAGTACGAGGACTTCCAGCGCCCCCTGGACGACCGCAGGATCACCGTCAAACAGATCCACCCCGAAATGGGCGCCGCCGCCTACCAGACCTGGACCGAGAAGCCCGACCACCACGCCTACTGACCCGCCTACCGCCGTCGCGCTGCGCCTGGCGGCTGCGGCCGCGACGGCTTCGGGTCCAAAACTCCTCACCGGGGACCGCGCCTCCCCGGTGAGTTCGCGCGGAGCGGCGCGTCATCGCGAACGCGGGCCGCCGCCTCCCCCCGGTGGACTCGCGCTCGGCGACCTCGCGAGCGCCCCGAACGGCGCGTCATCGCGAACAAGGACTGCTCCAGGCGCGGGGGCGGTCGGCTGCGGGGCTTGTGTTGTGGGTGCCTTGTCTCGGGGTTGGGGGCTGGGCCTAGGGGCGGTTGGTCGATTGTCGACAATACACAGGGGTGTTGCCGGGGGGAAACGTGGGGGAAACGCGGGGTTGGTCGGATTCGGGGGTCGGTGCAGTGGGTGAGGGACGAGAGGTTGGCGTCAGTGGATGTGGACAGACGGGCGAGATCTGTAGCGGCGGGGGACGTGCCAGCGTTGCTCGCCGTACACGGGTACACGTGCCGGTTCGGGGAGGTGCTCGCCAACGACGCCGTTGACTTTGCGGTGCGGGCGGGTGAGGTGCACGCGCTGGTGGGTGAGAACGGGGCGGGCAAGAGCACGCTGCTGAAGCTCATCTACGGCGTCAACCGGCCGGACGACGGGACGATGGAGCTGGACGGGCGACCGGCCGTCATCGCCTCTCCGGCGCAGGCGCGGGCGGCGGGCATCGGCATGGTGTTCCAGGATCTGCGGCTGGTGTCGGCGCTGACCGTCGCGGAGAACATCGCGCTCGCCCTCCCCGTCCGCCCCGACAGGCTGCACAAGCGCATCGTCGAGGCGTCCGAACGGTACGGGCTCGCCGTCGATCCGGCAGCGCGGGTCGGCCACCTGTCTATTGGTGAACGTCAGCGGGCCGAGATCCTCAAGGTGCTGATGACGGGCGCCCGCATCGTCATCCTTGACGAGCCGACCAGCGTGCTCGCCCCACAGGAGGCGGCGGCCCTGCTGGAGGCGATGCGTGGGCTGCGCGCGCAGGGCTTGGGCGTTGTCATCGTGACACACAAGCTGCGCGAGGTCCGCGAGGTCGCCGACCGGGTCACCGTGCTGCGCGGCGGCAAGGTGGTGCTCGCGGGCGTCGATCCGGCCGGGTACGACGATCCGGAGCTGGTCCGCGCGATGGTCGGCAGGACCGTTCCGCCGCTGCCCGCCGAACGCCCCGCGGTGCCGGAGAACACCTCCCCGGTGCTCCGCGTCACCGGCGTCACCGCGCACGGCGACGACGGCCGGGTCGCCCTCAAGGACGTCGCGCTGACCGTCCTGCCCGGCGAGATCGTCGGCGTCGCGGGCGTGGCGGGCAGCGGCCAGCGCGAGCTGTGCGAGGTCGCGCTCGGCGTGCGGCCGACGACCGCCGGGCAGATCGAGCTGGGCGGTCGGCCGCTCACCGGAGGCGCCCGTGGCGCGCTGGCGGCCGGGGCCGCCGCCGTCACCGAGGACCCGCTGACGGACGCCGTGGTGCCGGGCATGTCGGTCTTCCAGCACATGGCCCTGGGCCTGCCCCGCATGCCGCGACGCGGCCTCGACGTCGACTGGCGCAAGGTCTCCGAAGCCACCGAGAACCTCGACAAAGCGGTCGGCCTGGGCATGGTCGGAGGCCACCGGATCCTCGCGAGCCTCTCCGGCGGCAACATCCAGCGCGTCCTGCTGACCCGCGCGCTCGGCCGCGCCGACGTCCGGCTGCTCGTCGCCGCCTACCCGAGCCGTGGCCTCGACGTCGCGACGACCCGCCGCACCCAGGAACTGCTCCTGGCCCGCCGGGCGGCGGGCGCCGGGGTCCTCCTCGTCTCGGAGGACCTGGACGAGCTGATGGCGCTCAGCGACCGCATCGCCGTCATGTACGACGGGCGACTCGCCGGAATCGTCCCCGCCGCCGAGGCCGACCGGCAGGAGCTCGGCCGCCTCATGCTCGGGAGCGCCGCATGACCGCCACCGCCACCGCACCGCGCGACATGCTCGCCGGACTCGGCCGTTGGGCCGCCGCCCTGCTGGGCGCGCTCGTACTGTTCGCCCTGCTCCTGCTCGTCAAGGGCGCCAACCCGCTGACGGTCCTGTGGGGCATGGCCGTCTCCACGTTCACCAGCCCGCCGACGATCGAGCAGATCGTCATCAAGTCGGTGCCGCTGATCCTGGCCGCGCTCGCCGTCGTCATCCCGGCCCGCGCGGGCCTGACGAACGTCGGCGGGGAGGGCCAGGTCGTCATCGGCGCGGTCGCCGCCGCAGGCGTCGGGCTGTGGCTCGACCCGTCGCTACCGGGGCCCGTCGTCCTGGTTCTGCTGCTCGTAGGCGGCGGGCTCGCGGGGGCCGCGTGGGCGGGCGTCGCTGCGGTGATGCGGCTTACGGCCGGGGTGAATGAGGCCGTCACGACGCTGCTCCTCAACTACATCGCTCTCGACGTCCTCCTGTACCTCATCTACCAGCCGTGGAAGGACCCGGAAGGCTCCGGCCAGCCCGCGACCCGTCCGTTGGAGGTCGCCGCGCGGCTGCCGCTGCTCGGCACGACGGCGGTGCACGTCGGCGTTGTCCTGGCGCTGGTCGCCGCCCTCGGGACGTGGCTTGTGCTGCGCCGCACCGCGTTCGGCTTCCGGCTCGGCGTGGTCGGCGGCAACCCCGAGGCGGCGGGACGGGCCGGGCTGCCGGTCCGGCGGCTGCTGCTCGCCGCGATGCTCACCGGCGGCGGGCTCGCCGGGCTGGCCGGGGCGATCCACTTCGCCGGTGTCGAGTTCAAGCTCCGGCCCGGCCTCACCACCAACATCGGCTACCTCGCGTTCCTGGCGAGCTGGCTGGTCCGGCACCGGCCGCTGCCCGTCATCGGCGCGGCCCTGCTGCTCGCCGCCGTCACCATCGCGGGCGACAGCCTCCAGCTCGACAGCGGCCTGCCCGCCGCGACCGTCCACGTCCTGACCGGCCTGCTGCTGCTCGCGGTGCTCGGCTGGACCCGTCGCAAGGGAGACGCGACATGAGCGACCTGTTGACCGACGTCCTGTCGGGCGGTGTGCGCGGCGGGACCGCGATCATGCTGGCCGCGCTCGGCGAGACGCTCGCCGAACGGGCCGGGGTCGTCAACCTCGGCACCGAGGGCTGCCTCCTCGTCGGGGCGCTGACGGGCTACGCCGTCGCGGCCGAGACCGGGAGCCCGTGGGCGGGCCTCGTCGCGGGCGCGCTGGCGGGCGCCGCGCTGGCGCTGGTGCACGCCGGGCTGGTGATCTGGCGGCGCGCCGACCAGTTCGCCACCGGCCTGACGCTCATGTTCTTCGGCCTCGGCATCACGTCCCTGTTCGGTGTCGCGTACGTGGGTAAGGCGGCGCCCGGCTTTGCGCCCGTCGAGATCCCGCTGCTCTCGGACGTCCCGGTGCTCGGCCCTGTCCTGTTCGCCCACGATCCCGTCACGTATCTGTCGTACCTCGTCGCCCCGCTTATGTGGTGGTGGCTACGGCGCTCCCGCTCCGGGCTGCTGGTGCGGACGGCGGGTGAGCGCGCTGACGTGCTGCACCTGCACGGGTACCGGGCCGGGCTGATCCGCGGCGGCGCCGTCGTCGCCGGGGGCGCGCTGGCCGGGCTGGGCGGCGCGCAACTGTCCACCGCGTACGCGCACGCCTGGTTCGAGGGCATGACGGCGGGGCGCGGGTTCATCGCCGTCGCCCTGGTGATCTTCGCGGCGTGGCGGCCGCTGCGCGTCGTCGCGGGCGCCTACCTGTTCGGGGCGCTGCTCGCCGTCGCGCCGGTGCTCCAGGCGCGCGGCCACGCGGTCAACCAGTTCGCGATGGACGCGCTGCCGTTCGTCATCACCCTGCTCATCCTCGCCGTCATCGGACGGCGCACGCTGCGCGCGGCCCCGCAGGAGCTCAGGCGCGTGTTCGAGAGCTCCTCCTCGAACTGACCCCCCACAGAAAAGGAAATGTGTCCCATGTCAGTTGTGTTCCGCATGCCGAGAATCGCGGTGTTCGTCGCCGTCGCGGCGCTGGTGGCCGCGTGCTCGGCCAACACCGCGGGCTCCGGCGACGCCACCGGCTCCGGCGCCCCGGGCAAGGGCGCCGAGGCTGTCGGCTTCATCTTCGTCGGACCCAAGGACGACTACGGGTACAACCAGGCCGCTTACGAGGGCAGCCAGGCCGTCGCCTCCGCCTACCCCGACCTTGAGGTGCTCACCGCCGAGAACGTCCCCGAGGACGACAACGCGGCACGGATCATGAACAGCATGATCGCCAAGGGCGCGAAGGTGATCTTCGCGACGAGCTACGGCCACCTCGACGCCGCACTGAAGGTCGCGGCCGAACACCCCGACGTCGCCGTCGTCCAGCAGGGCAACCTCATCACCGGGACGGTTCCCGCCAACGCGGGCACCTACTTCGGGACGGTCTACGAGCCCGTCTACCTGGCCGGAATCGCGGCGGGCAAGGCCACCAAGAGCGACAAGCTCGGCTACGTCTACGCGTTCCCGATCAACCAGACGATCAGCAACATCAACGCCTTCCAGCTCGGCGCGGCATCGGTCAACCCGAAGGCCAAGACCTACGTCGTCAACACCTCTTCCTGGTGCGACCCGGCCAAGCAGGCCGAAGCCGCCGCGAACCTCATCAAGCAGGACGTCGACGTCATCACCCAGCACCAGGACTGCACCGCGACGATCATCAAGGCCACCGAGGCGGCCGGGAAGTACACCGTCGGGTACCACGCCGACGCCTCGTCGCTCGCGCCCAAGGGCTGGCTGACCGGCTCCGAGTGGGACTGGGACAAGCTCTACGTGGACATCGTGAAGACGGCCATCGACGGCGGATTCACCGGAAGCAAGTACAACGCGAACTACCGGGTCGGCTTCAAGACCGGCGAGAACCCGTTCGTCCAGTCCGCGTTCGGGCCGTCCGTCGCGCAGCCGACCAAGGACGCGATCGCCACGGCCCGCACGCTGCTCGGCACCGAGCAGGGCTCGCCGTTCGCCGGACCGCTCACCGACCAGGACGGCAAGGTGCGCATCCCCGAGGGCACCGTGCCCGATTACGCGGAGATCGAGAAGATCGACTACTTCGTCTCGGGAGTGGTGGGCAAGCTGCCCAAGTAATCCGTTTTTCTGCCCGGAAGCGCTGCCCTGTCGGCGCTTCCGGGTTGTTTCCGTCGTTCGTTATTTTGGGAGGTTCTGTGCCGACATCCACGGTGGCGCGCGTCCGTCAGGCTTACGCCAGGATCGCCGAGACCGACCGGCCCGAGGTCTGGATCACGCTGCGCCCCGAGGCCGACGTCCACGCCGAGGCGGTCCGGATCGACGCGCGGACGGCCGACGGCGCGGACCTGCCCCTCGCCGGCACGCTCCTCGCCGTCAAGGACAACATCGACGTCGCAGGGCTGCCCACCACAGCCGCCTGCCCCGCCTACGCCTACACGCCCGACGTGTCCGCGCCCGCCGTCGCCCGGCTCCAGGCCGCCGGGGCCGTGGTGCTCGGCAAGACCAACATGGACCAGTTCGCCACCGGGCTCGTCGGCACCCGCAGCCCGTACGGCGCGGTGCGGTGCGCGCACGACCCCGCGCTCGTCTCCGGCGGCTCCAGCTCGGGTTCGGCCGTCGCCGTCGCGCTCGGCATCGTGGACCTGGCGCTGGGGACGGACACCGCGGGCTCCGGCCGGGTGCCCGCCGCGTTCCAGGGGATCGTCGGGATCAAACCGACGATCGGCCTCATCCCGAATGTCGGGGTTGTTCCGGCGGTTCGGTCGCTGGACTGTGTGACGGTGTTCGCGCGGACCGTCGCCGAAGCACAGGAGGCCGTCCACCTGATGGTCGGGCCCGGCTGCCCTCGTTCGCGCGGCTGGCCCGCCGACGCGCCGCTCGCCGCGCCGCCCGTCCCGCGCGTGGCGGTGCCGGACGCTCCGCTTCCCGGCCTGACGCCCGCGTGGGCCGACGCGTTCGCTCGGACGCTCGACCGGCTGTCCGACGCGGGTGCCGTGCTGGTGCCCGTCGACGTCAGCCCATTCCTCGAAGCGGCGGAACTCCTGTACGGCGGGGCTTTCACCGCCGAAAGGTACGCCGCCGTGGGCGCCTTCATCGACGCCCACCCGTTGGACACCGACCCGTCCGTCCGCGCCATCATCAGCCCCGCCTCCGGCCTGCGCGCGCACGCCCTGGCCCGCGACGTCGAACGCCTCGACCACCTCCGCGCCCGCGCCCTGGCCGCTTTGACGGGCCTGGACGCCCTCCTCCTCCCGACCGCCCCGGAACACCCCACGATCGCCGAGGTCGCCGCCGACCCCCTTGCCGTCAACACACGCCTGGGCCGCTACACCAACTTCGTCAACCTCCTGGACCTCTGCGCCCTGGCCGTCCCCTCCGGCGAGGGCGCTTTTGGGGTGACGGTCATCGCCCGCGCCTTCGCCGACCATGTGGCCGCCGACATAGCCCGCCTCCTGGCCCCCTCACCGCAGATCCCGCCCGCCGCCCCCGCCCTCCCCCTGGTCGTCGTGGGCGCCCACCTGTCAGGCGGCCCCCTCAACCACCAGCTCACCGAGCACGGCGCCCGTCTCGTCGGCCCCGTCCACACCGCCCCGCACTACCGCATGTACGCCCTCCCCACCGACCCCCCCAAGCCCGGCCTCGTCCGCGTGGAAGCCGGAGGCCACTCCATCGAAGGCGAACTCTGGCTCCTCCCCCCCGCCGCCCTCGGCCACTTCCTGGCCGCCCTCCCCTCCCCCATGACCCTCGGCCGCCTCCTCCTCACCGACGGCACCACCCCCACCGGCTTCCTCTGCGAACCCCACGCCACCACCACCGCCCCCGACATCTCCCCCACCGGGAGCTGGCGCACCCACCTCACCACCACCACCCCCTAGCTCATCCAAGCCTCATCACGCCGGAAACTCCCTGCCGATGGCCCGCAGCACATCCGCAAGCCAGACAAATCCGTATCCGATCACCGCGTCACCGCTGATCATCGACTGGAGATTCTCCCAAGACTCGGAAACGAGGCCGATCGTAGGCTCAGGCGGCGGCTCGTAGAGATCCGCCCCCGTCCCCGAGATCGCCCAGAAAGCGTCATTGTCAATTCTGATCGTGGCACCCTCACCACACGATTCAAGATGGCGCGACAACTGATCCAGCGCGCTCCGGATCGCCGCGAGAGACAACTCGACCGGCGCGGATTCCATCCACAACCCCTCTGGTCGGAGAACGACGGGAACAGCACGGGGGGCGGAGGTCGGCGGTCGCCCGGCCGGGCCTGCCATCGGGCCCGGCACAGCGCCCGACGGGCCCGCCCGCACTTCGGACTATCGCACGGGGAGGGGGTCGGGCGCGCGCGGCGGGCCGGGTGGACGGCGTGTGGGGCGACCGGGGATGAAGTTCCCGATTCGGGCAACTATGCTGGTTTGGTTATGACGGACGCGGAGGTTTCCCCGGGGGTTCGGCGGGTGAGTGCGGTGCTTCCGGGGTGGCGTACCGTCAGGGCGGAGCGGCGGGTGCTGCTTGTGCTGCACAGTGCCGTCGCGGCGGCGCGTATCGGTGATCTGGTGCCTATTTTTCAGGATTCGCGGATTCAGGTGTTCTGTGCGCAGACCAGTGATTCCGTGTTTCCTGGGAGGGTCGAGCTTTTTATCCGGGGTCATGGGATTCATCAATTGAGCTGGGAACAGGCGATGGCGTTGGAGTTCCATGTCGCCATCACCGCCAGCCTCGGTGACAATCTTCATGAGGTCAACTGCCCGATATTGCGAATTCCGCATGGGAATGGATATAATAAACGCTGGATCGGCGGATCGGCGGATCGGCGGATCGGCGGATCGGCGGATCGGCGGATCGGCGGATCGGCGGATCGGCGGATCGGCGGATCGGTCTTTGGGCTGTCGGAGGAGACGCTCAAGCACGAGGGCAGGCTGGTGCCCGCCGCGATCGGGCTTTCGCACGAGGAGCAGCTCGACAGGCTCGCCGAAGGGTGTCCGGAGGCCGTCCCGTTGGCGTTCGTCGCGGGTGATCCGTGTTATGACCGGATGCTCGCGAGCCTTCCCCGGCGGCTGCACTATCGGCGTGCTTTTGGGCTGCGGCCCGGCCAGCGGCTCATCACCGTCGCCTCGACGTGGCGGGAGGATTCGCTTTTCGGCATTGATCCGCTGCTCACCTCGCGGCTGCTCGCCGAGCTGCCGTTCGACAGGTACCGGGTCGCGCTCGTGCTGCATCCGAACATCTGGGCGTCGCACAGCGCTTTCCAGATCCGCGCGTGGCTCGCGGAGGCGCGCCGCGCGGGGCTGATCCTGCTGCCGCCCGAGGAGGGCTGGCGGGCCGCCGTCATCGCCGCCGACTGGGTGCTGTCCGACCACGGCTCGGTCAGCGTCTACGCCGCCGCCGTCGGGCGGCCGATCCTGCTGGAGCGGTCCGGGACGGCGATGGTCGATCCACGGTCCGGCATCGGCAGGCTGTTCGACGCGGCGCCGCCGCTCGATCCGCACGGCCCCCTGGAACCGCAGTTGCGCCGGGCCACGCGAGCCCGCGAGCGCACCGAGGCGGTCGCGGCGGCCTTGGTCAGTTCCGCGCCCGGACGCTCGCTGCACCTGATCCGCGAGCGCCTCTACGCCATGATGGACGAGCCGCCGCCCGCCGCCGAACCGCCCGCCCTCGCCGTCGAGACGCCCGTCGTGGACGGCGCCGCCCCCGCGTCCCTCTGGACGAACGTCCGCCAGACGGGCCCACGGGAGTTCGAGGTCGAGCGGTACCCCGCCGCCGTCCCGGGCTCAGGCCCCGGCGTGCTCATCGTCGCCGACGACGAACTCGACCACCGCCTCGCCGGAACGGCCGACGTCATCTGGACGACCCGCGACGCCCTGCCCTCGGACGAACCGAGCTGGTCGGACGCCGTCTTCGCGCACCGCCCCGGCCTCACCCTCACCCTCGTCCAGGACGGCCCCCACGCCCGACTCCGCACCCGCGACGGCACCCTCACCCACCTCTCCGTCACCGATCCCCGAACCGCCGACCTCGCCCTCGCCGTCCTGGCCGAACGCCACGTCTCCGGCACCCGCGACCTCGCCGCGCTGAGCCCCCTCACCCTCCACCTGGGCCCGGACCAGACCGTCACCGCCCCCTTCACCACAACCCCCGCCTGACGTCCCGACGACCCTTCAGCGCAGCTTCTAGCGGACGCGGTGGCCTGACGTCCCGACGACCTTCAGCGCAGTTTCTGGCGGACGCGGTGGCCTGACGTCCCGACGAGCTTCAGGGCAGTTTCTGGCGGACGCGGTGGGCGGCGTCCGGTAGGGCGAGGTCTTCGTACAGGGTGAGGGCTTTCCGCCAGGCGGTGGGGTCGCTGTTGAGGTCGCCCAGGGCCTCCCAGGTCTTGGCTTCCTGGTAGGGGCGGGCGTCGGCGGTGAAGAGGGGGAGCGCCTGTTCGTAGAGGGCGCGGGCCTGGTCGGGGTCGGTGGAAGTAAGAAGTTCGGCCTGGCCCACCAGGACCTTGCCCTCGTTCGCCGTGTCGCGTTCGCCGTGGGCGGCCAGGTGGCGGAACACCTCGGCGGACGCCCGGTAGCTTTCCAGGGCCGCCTCGACGTCGCCCAGGACGGCCTGGGCGTCGGCGCGGTGCAGGTGCAGGAGCGCCCGGCTGCGGGGGCGGTTCGGGTCGAGGTGCGGGAGCGCCCGGTCGAAGTAGTCGAGGGCCGCGCCCGCGTTACCGCGACGGCGTTCGGTGATGCCCAGCCACTCCAGCGCGGCGGCGCGGCCGCGCGTTTCCGTGCCTGCCTCGGCGGCGCGGAGCGAGCGCTGGAACCGCTCCGCCGCCTCGTCCAGCTTCCCCTGGCCCAGCAGCGTCTCGCCCCACTGGGCCTGGACGCGCGCCAGGGCGTCGGGGTCGGCGCAGGCGTCGGCGTCCCGCTCGGCGAGGCCCAGGAGCGTCGTGCGCTCGTCGTTGTGCCCGACGGCGGTGAAGTAGGCGTTGGTGGCCTCGGCGATCTGCCATCCGTAGCCGGGGACGGCGCCCTCCCAGACGCGTCCCGCCTGTTCCGCGCAGGCGATGATCGCGGGCATGTTCTCCGCGAACCAGGAGAGGACGCCCCTCCGGTCGGAGTCCCGGTTCCGGATCGCCTCGGGCAGCGGGAACGGCGCCTCCTCGGCGTAGAGCGGGCCCAGCTTCCAGCGCCGCGCGGTGTCCCCCGCGACCGCCGCCCTCAGGTAGTACTCGCCGACGCGCCCGCGCACCGACCGCCGCGCGTCCGGATCCAGCTCCCGGGCGGCGGCCAGCCCTGCGTGTTCGTGGGTGAGGTCGTCCATGACGTACCGGCCCCGCCGGTCCTTGCGGACGACTCCCCGCCGGACCAACTGGTCGAATCCGGCCGTGCCGTCCGGTTCGTCGAAGACCAGCGCCGCCACAAGCCCGTCGTCGAAGTCGCGGACGGGATGGAGCCCGAGCGCCCGGTACATCCGCGCGGCCGCCGGGCTGAACTCCCGGTAGACGACCTCGAACACCGCCGACGGCCTGGCGACGTCCTGGTAGGCGGCCTCAAGCGCGGCGAGGCGCCCCTGCTCGGCCATCCGGTCCGCGAGATCCGCCAGCCGCAGTTCCTCGTCATCGTGCAGCAACCCGGCCGCATGACTCGCCAGAAGCGGCAGACCGGCACACGTCTCAACGAGCCGGTCGAGCGCCTCGGGTTCCGCCGATGTCCGCTCGACCCCGACGATGTCCTCAAAGAGCTCACGGACGGCGTCGGACGGCAACGGATCCAGAACAAGCCGCCGGGGCCGGTACTGTGCGAGCCCCGGCACCGGCGTACGACTCGTGACAAAAACCAGCACACCCGGCAGATTCGACAGGAACGGCAGCACCTGGGCCGCCGACCGCACATCGTCCAGCAGCAGCGCGACCGGCTCCCCCTCGATCAGCGACCGCATCAGATCGACCTTCGCCGCGACCGTCGTGGCCCCGTGCGACACCTTCTTCAGAACGAAAAAACTGTCGCACACCTCCTCGATACTGCGGCCCTGCCCGCGCGTTCCGCCGCATTCCATCGCTATCTGGGCGTGCCCGAACCGCTCACGATGGGCGTTGATCCAGGTCAGCGCCAGCGTCGTCTTCCCCACCCCGGCGGCGCCGACGATGTTCACGATCTGCGAGCCGCCGTCCAGCGCCTGCTCCGCCCACGCGCTGAGCGTGCCGAACTCGGGAACCCTGTCGCGGTAGACCGACGTGACCGTCGGCACGATCCGGACCGTCCGCGCCCGCTGCCCCAGCTCGACGGTCCCGTTGAGCGTGCCGACCTGAAGCACCGTACCGGCCGAACCGTCATAGGAGTTGGCGCTCACATCAGCCATCTTGACCCACGATCCCCGCCACCGCCAATCACCTGAACAACCAAAAACCCGACCATAACCGCCCATTCCACAATTCCCACACCGCCGAACTGTCCCGCTCCCTGCCCCGAAGACATGGCCGCCAAACTCCACCAACGAGCCGTTCGCCGACCGGCCGCAGGCCGCACTGACCTATCGGGTGATTTTGAATGGCTATCGCCACGCTTGCGGACTGACAGGCGTTTTGCCTGGTAGGCACGGGTCGCGGGCGGACAGGGCATGTCCGTTGGACAAGTCGCGTTCACTGCGCCGTCAGGCGACGCCGCTCTACTGCGGCGCATGAGCACGATTCGGCTTGAAGGGCTGGGGCGGCGATTCGGGGCCGCCGTCGCCGTGGACGACGTCTGGCTCGACGTCGCGGACGGCGAGTTCCTGGTGTTGCTGGGGCCGAGTGGCTGCGGCAAGTCCACCCTGCTGCGCATGATCGCGGGCCTGCTGGAGCCGTCGGCGGGCCGGATCCTGCTGGACGGCGCGGACATCACCGCACTGCCGCCGCAGCACCGGAACCTGGCGATGGTCTTCCAGAGCTACGCGCTCTACCCGCACCTGTCGGTGTCACGGAACATCGGCTTCCCGCTGCGCGCGCGGCGGCGCTCCAAACCGGAGATAACGGCCAAGGTGGGCGAGGTGGCCGCGCTGCTCGGCCTCACCGATCTCCTGGACCGCAAGCCGCGCCAACTGTCCGGTGGGCAGCGCCAGCGGGTCGCGTTGGGCCGCGCGCTGGTCCGCGATCCAGGCGCGTTCCTCATGGACGAGCCGCTGTCCAATCTCGACGCCGCCCTACGCGCCACCACCCGGGCCGAGCTGGTCGAGCTGCACCGCAGGCTGAACGCCACGGTCGTCTACGTCACCCACGACCAGGTCGAGGCGATGACGATGGCGTCGAGGATCGTGCTCCTGAACGAGGGACGGGTCGAGCAGGCGGGCCCGCCCGGCGAGGTCTACGACGCGCCCGCCACCGTGTTCGCCGCGCGCTTCCTGGGCTCCCCCGCCATGAACCTCGTGGACGCCGCCGTCACCCGCGACGGCAGGGCGCACGGCCCCGGCATCGACCTCCCCCTCGGCCTGCCTGACGAGGCCGCGTTCCCGGAACGCCCGGTCACCCTGGGCGTGCGCCCCGAGCGCCTCTCGATCGTCCCCGAGGACGGCGCCGGGCTGCGCGGCGTCGTCACGGCGGTGGAGAACCTGGGCGGCGAGGAGGTCGCGCACTGCCTGGTCGGGTCGTCGCAGGTCGCGGTGCGCGGGCCACGGCCGCTCGGCGCCCGTCCCGGCGACCGGATCGGCCTCACCGCCGCCCCCGCCCATCTGCATCTTTTTGACCCCGTCAGCGGGCGCAGGCTCACCTGGCAGCCCGCCGCCACCACCGCACCCAAGGAGTGATCATGAGACGTTTCCTGCCCATGGCCGTGCTGCTCGCCGCGACGGCCGCCTGTGGCCTGGGCTCTTCCGGCGCCGCACCGGACCCGGTAGAGCGCGTGCCCGAGCTCAAGCCCGACCAGAAGGTGTCGATCGTCCTCGAAAGCTACAACTTCGGGCAGGCCGGGCCCTGGACGGACACGTTCAACGAGGTCGTGGCCGCCTTCCGGACGGCGCACCCGAACATCGAGGTCACCGCGCAGAAGCCGCAGGGCAACAGCGCGAACCCCGCCACCGACACGATCTCCAGCCTCCAGACCCAGATGGCCGCCGGGCATCCCCCCGACGTCGTCCAGCTCGGGTTCAGCGACCTCGATTTCACCGTCAACCAACTGAAGGCCGTCCCGCTGGACGACATGGTCGGTAAGGACGAGGTCACCAAGAACTTCGAAGGCACCCGGCACCCCTACGCCGCCACCGCGCGCACCCTGGGCGACTGGGACGGCAAGACGTACGGCATCCCGTTCGTCCTTTCCACCCCGGTTCTCTACTTCAACACCGAACTGTTCAAAAAAGCCGGACTCGACCCGGCGAAGCCCCCGACGACCTGGTCCGAGGTGAAGACGGCGGCCCAGAAGATCAAGGCCACAGGCAAGGAGGGCGTCTACGTCGACTGCCTCACCAAGGCCGCCAAGGACTGGTGCTTCCAGGCGCTCACCCTCTCCAACGGCGGGCGTGTCATCTCGGAGGACCGCACCCGCCTGACGTTCGCGGAACCCGCCGTGACGGAGGTCGTCAGCACGATGCGCGACCTCGTCGGCGCCGGGGCGATGCCGAACCGCACGCAGGCCCAGGCGCTTGAGGCGTTCTCGCGCGGCGACCTCGGCATGATCCTGGAATCGAGCGCCGCGCAGGGCTCGTTCCTGAAGGCCGCAGCGGACAAGTGGACGCTGGGCGCCGCCGCGATGCCCGGTTTTGACGGCAAGCCGGTGCGGCCGACCAACTCCGGCGCCGCCCTGTTCGTCTTCGCGTCCGACCCCGCCAAGCGCCGCGCCGCCTGGGAGCTGATCAAGTTCATGACCAGCGAGGACTCCTACAAGACGATCTCCACCAAGATCGGCTACCTGCCGCTGCGCACCGGCCTCATCGACGACCCGGCGGGGCTCAAGGACTGGGCGGAGCAGAACCCCCTGATTCGCCCGAACCTGGAGCAGCTCACCCGGATGGAGCCGTGGACGTCCATGCCGGGCAAGAACTACCTCCTGATCCGCGACGAGATGATGAGCGCCGTCGAGAACTCCGTCTTCCAGGGCGCCGACCCGGTCGCGACCCTGACGGCGAAGCAGAACGAGCTGGGCGGCCTGATGGCGGAGGGCGGCTCGTGACCCGCCCCGACCTGACGTTCTTCCAGCTCACCGACACGCACATCGGCCCCGCCGGAGAGGGCGCGGACACCCTACGCACCGCCCTCGCCATGATCGAAGGCTCAGGGGTCCCCACGGCCGCCCTGCTCCTCACCGGCGACCTCACCGCCGACGGCGACACCACCTCCTACCGGCTGCTGCGCCAGCTCGTCGAACCGGTGGCGCGACGGATAGGCGCGGAGCCCGTCTACGTGATGGGCAACCACGACCGGCGGCTCGCGTTCTACCCGGAGCTGCTGGACGAGCCGCCCTCCGACCGGCCGTACGACACGGTCCGGGAGTTCGACGGCGTCCGCGTCGCCGTGCTCGACACGACCGAGCCGGGCGAGCACGACGGCCACCTGGCCGACGACCAGTTGGCCCGCCTGCGCGCGGTGCTGGCCGAACCGGCGCCGCGCGGGACGGTCCTGGTCTTCCACCACCCGCCCGTCCCGTCGCCGGTGCCGTCGGTGAACCTGCTGCGTCTGCGCGCCCCCGAAAGGCTCCGTGACGCCATCGAGGGCACCGACGTCCGCCTCGTCGTGACCGGCCACGCGCACCACGCCGGATGCGGCGCCCTCGCTGACGTCCCCGTCTGGATAGGCCCGGCCCTCGCCTACGCCGTCGCCCCGGTACCGCCAAGGGGACGCCTCAAGGCCGACGCGCACACGGCGTTCAGCCGCATCGACGTGTTCGGCGACCAGATCGTCGTCACGGCCGTGCCCCTCTCCCCCGTCGCGGACACCGTCTACGACGTCGCCGAGGCGGACCGTATGCGGTTCCTCGAAGGGCTGCTCCGGTGATCGGAACCTTCGTCGAGGCCGTGCCGTCGCTCCCGCCCCGCCGGGCGGAGGCGGCGGCGCGGCCCCGCGCCGTCGTCAGGCTGGCCCGCGCGGCTCCGCCGTACCTGTACCTCGCCCCCGGCCTCGTCCTCCTCGTCGTGTGGACGTACTGGCCGCTCGCGCAGACGTTCTTCCTGTCCTTCCACTCGTGGAACCTCGTGCCGTCCACCCCGATGACGCAGGTGGGCACGGACAACTACGAGCGGCTCCTGACGACGTCCGCGCTGGGCTCGTCAACCGTCCGCACCTTCCAGGTGATCGCCGGGCTGCTGCCGTTCACCCTGCTGATCCCGCTGGGCGTCGGCCTGCTCACCAGGGGACGCGGCACCGTGCACCGTGGCCTTGTCTTCGCGCCCATGCTCGTCGCCCCCGTGGCGGGCGCGACGGTGTGGATGTTCCTGCTCGACCCGGACGCGGGCCTCGTCAACACCGTGCTCGGCACCGACGTCAACTGGCTGAACGGCACGGGCACCGCGCTGTGGGCGATCGTCCTGATCACGGGCTGGCACCTCGCCGGGTTCGCTGTGCTCGTCGTGGCGGCGGGCCTGGCCGGGATCGACCCCGAGTACACCGCCGCAGCCCGAGTAGACGGCGCGACGTCCAGTCAGATCACCCGGTGGATCACCCTTCCGCTGCTCTCGCCGACACTCTGGTTCCTCGTCCTCATGACGGTCCTGCTTGGCGCGCAGTGGACGTTCCCCCTGATCGACACCCTCACCCAGGGCGGCCCGGCCGGGTCCAGCACGACCGTCTACTACCTGCTGTGGGAGTACGGGTTCCGCAGCAACGACGCGGGACTCGCCGCCGCGGCCGGTGTGCTGTTCTTCGCCGGGTTCATGCTGGTCGCCGTCCCGCTGGCCCGGCTCGCCGACCGGGCCGCCGTCCGCGAGGAGGGGCCGTGAGACGGATCGCGGGGCACGTCGTCCTCGGCGCGCTGGGGCTGGCGTGTGTGCTGCCCATCTACTGGCTGTACGCGGCGTCGCTGCGGCGGCCCGGCGACGTGCACGACCAGTCGCCGCTGCCCTGGCCGCTGTCGCTGGCGAACTACACGGACGCGTTCGCCAAGACCGACATCACCGGCATGCTCCTCAACACGACGGTCATCGCGGCGGCCAGCGCGGTCGGCCAGCTCCTCATCGCGCTGTTCGCCTCCTACGCGATGGCGGCGTGGCGGTTCCGTGGACACCGGGTCGCGCACCTGCTGTTCGTCGGGACGTGGCTCGTGCCGTTCCAGGTGACGATGCTCCCCAACTACACGCTGCTGGCCCGGCTCGGCCTGCTGGAGACCCTCGCCGGGGTCGTCGTGCCGACGCTCTGCTCCGCGCTGGGCGTGCTGCTGCTGCGGGAGCACCTGCTGAACTTCCCGAAGGAGCTGCTGGAGGCGGCCCGGATGGACGGGCGCTCGTCCTGGACGATCCTGTGGACGGTCGTCGTCCCCGTGCTGCGTCCGGTGCTCGCGGCTCTCGGCATCCTGCTGTTCATCAACGCCTGGAACGAGTACTTCTGGCCCGCGCTCGTGCTCCAGCGGTCGAACGCCGTCATCCAGCTCGGCATCCGGAGCTTCATGGGCACCGAGGGCAACGACTGGGGGCCGCTGATGGCGACGGCCGGGCTGGCCAGCCTGCCCGTCCTGCTGCTCTACCTGGTGTTGCAGCGGCAGATCGTGAACGCGTTCGTCAGGTCCGGGCTCAAGTAGCGGCCCCCGACACCGTCGCGGCGGCGGGCAGGCAGCCGAGGAAGGCCGTGACGAGCGGCCCGGGGTCGGCCCGCCAGACCGCGCACACGTCGAGGATCGGCACCGGGTCGTACAGCCGGACCGGCACCGTGCGCTCGGCCCGTCCGCGCAGCGCGGAGGCGAACCCGACGACCGGCCGCACCTCGGTGATGATCGCGGTGGCGCCCGGGTCGTCCACCACCTCGACGACGCTCAGCTCGATCCCGGCGTCCCGGGCCGCGCCCATGATCGCGTCGTACATCGCCGACGACTGGGCGCGCCGGAACAGCACACACCGCTCCTCCTTCAGCTCCCGGAACGGCACACCTTCCAGGCGCGCCCACCGGTGCCCGACCCCGACCACCGCGACCAGCGGGACGCGCAGCAGCAGCCTGCTCCGCAGCTCACGCGACGCGGGCCTGCCGTAGACGAGCGCGACGTCAAGACGTCCCTCCTGCAGGGCGGCGAGCTGCGGGCCCGTCCGCAGCTCGCGCATCTCCACCTCGATCCCCGGGCAGCGCTCGGCCAGCCGCCCGAGCGTGCCGGGCAGGACCCGCTTGCCCGCCGGCAGGTTGTAGCCGACCCGCACCAGCCCGCGCCGCCCCTCCGCGACGGCCCGCGCCGCCTCCTCGGCCCGCTCGACCCGCCGGACGATCTCGACGGCCTCGTCCCGGAACACCGCCCCGGCCGCCGTCAACCCCACCTCGTGCGACGTCCGCCGCACCAGCTCCACCCCGACGTCCCGCTCCAGCCGCCGGATCTGCTGGCTGAGCGACGGCTGCGCGATGTGCAGCCGCGCCGCCGCCCGCCCAAAATGCAACTCCTCAGCGAGCACCAGAAACGCCCGCACATGCCGCAGTTCCACCCCCGGACCCTAGCCCCGCCCGGTGAACACCCCAGGTCAAGCACCCGACCCCGGAACAACCATTCCCCGCCGCCGAGAGCGCCGCCGTGCCGGACCCCCATATACTTGCTATCCGTTCAGTAAGTCAGTACTTTTACTGACATGCCGTCCAACACCCCACCGGCCGGGCGGACAGGGGATCGCGCGGGCACGACGGCACGTGGAAAGCGAGGTTCTCCTATGGCGCTGCACTACCCCGGGCTCGCGGAGCGGGTCCGCCGCCAGCCCGAGCTGTACCCCGACCTCTACGGCGGGATCGACTTCACGACGGCCCCCTACCGGTTCACCACCGACCCGGCCGACAGGTCGGCGCTGCCCGAGTGGGTGGCCGAACGCGGTCCGCTGCTCGCCGACGACAGGGTCGTCGAGCTGATCCGGACCACGACCATGCTCGGCGACATCGTCGCCGACCCCTACGCGGCGCTGGTCGAGAAGTACGGCGTCCGGGGCCTGGTCGGCATGCTGCGCCAGGCGTGCCGGGAGGGCGTCGACGCCGTCGCCGACGCACCGCCCGAACTGCGCGCGTTCATCGCCGCGATGGAGGACACCCCGAGCTGGGTGGACATGGGGCTGGTCGAGGAGGGCGCGCGGTACCTGCGCGCCAGCGAGGCCTACCTCGCGCCGTTCCTCATGCGCGGCGCGTTCCTCGCGACGTTCCTCAACACCTACGCGGCGCTGCCGATGACGCTCACCGGGGCGCTGTCGGGACGGCGGGCCGAACGGCGGGTCAACGAGACGGCGAGCTTCTTCGCCGCGACGACGCTGCCGGGGGCGCTGGCCCGGAACGGCCCCGGATTCGAGGCGGCGGCCATGGTCCGGCTGATGCACTCGATGGTGCGCTACAACGCCCTGCGCCGCTCCGAACAGTGGGACTCGACGGTGTACGGCGTGCCGGTCCCGCAGGTCGACCAGATGCCCGCCGGGCTCATCGGCGTCTACCTGCTCGCGATGCTCGCCCAGCGCCGCGGCCGCGGCTTCCGGCCGCGCGACCGGGCCGTCCTGGAGCTGAGCCGCTACCGCTGCTTCCTCCTCGGCCTGCCCGAGGAGCTGCTGCCGACCACCGCCGAAGGCGTCATCGAGGTGTTCCACGGGCGCGCCGCGCTGCTACGCGACGGGTTCGACGACGCCACCTGCGGCGAACTCGTCCGCTCCACCATGTCCGCCCGTCTCCGGCCTGGTAACTCCCTGTTCGATCGTGTCGCCGAGAGCGTCGAACGCTCGTGGGGCAGGGTCTTCTTCCTGGCGTTCTGCGGCGGCGACCGGAAGGCCGCGGCGGCCATGAGCGTCAGGCTGGGCCCCGCCGACGTGGTCCGGGTCGGCCTGACGGCGCCGTTCATCCTCGGCCGCTTCATCGCCGTCAGCCTCGCGAGCCGACGGCCCTCGCTGCGCGCCAGGGTCGACGCCCGCACGACACGCGTCCTCAAGAAGCGCCTCGCGACCTACGGCAGCCCCGAGTACACCACCGACGGCGGCGCCTCCCGGACGTCCAGGCCGACCGGCTGACCGGTCGACCACCCGCGCGCACACGACCGCCGCGCCGCCCTCGGGGGGCCGCGCGGCGGTTCCGCGTGCGGCGTCAGCGCCCGGTCGGCATGTGCGTGTTGTACCAGGCGGCGGCGTCACGGATGGCCCGGTCGACGTCGCCCGGCCGGTAGCCCAGCTCGTCGCGCGCCTTGCTCCAGTCGGAGGACTGCGGAGCGGACAGGTACTTGGCCAGCCCCGAGTCCATCTCCGGGGGCTTGTTGGTGACGCGCGACGCCAGCTCGGCGAGCGCGCCGTACCCGCGCAGCACCGGCGCCGGGAGCCGGATCGGACGTTTCCGCGCCCCGACGATCTCCGCGATCCGGGTGAACACGTCGTGGTAGGAGCGGTTGTGGCCGGTGAGGTTGTAGCCGTGCCCCGTCCTACCGCGTAGGGCGGCCGTCACCATGCCCTCGGCGACCTCACGGACGTCGCAGAAGGACGCGGTGCCCGGCGGCGCGAAGACCGTCTCGCCCGCCTGCATCTGCCGGATGATCCGGCCGAGTTGGAGGGTGTGGTCGTACGGCCCGATCATGAAGCCGGGGTAGACCACGACGACGTCCAGGCCGTCCGCGATCCGGGCCCGGACGGCGGCCTCACCCTCGGCCTTGGTGTCGGCGTAGTCGTAGCCGATCCCGCACAGGCTCCGCTCCCCCGCGCGTTCGGGCAGCGGGCCGCCGTCCCTGTTGTAGCCGTGCACGTCGACGGTGCCGGTGTGCACGAACCGGCTGACGCCCGCCGTGACGGACGCGTCGGCGAGGAGCGCGGCGGCGTCGACGTTGACCCTCCGGCGTCGCCCGGCCAGCCGGTTCCAGGTCGAGGTGTCGCCCGCGACGTGGAACACCCAGTCGCGGCCTTTCACCAGGGAGGGGAGCTGGTCGGGGTCGAGCAGGTCGACGAGCCGGACTTCGAGGTCGAGGCCGTCGAGGTACCGGGTGGTGGAGCCTGGCGCGCCGGTGGCGAGCACTTCGTGCCCGGCGGCGAGCAGGCTGCGGACGAGGTTGCTGCCGACGAAGCCGGTGGCTCCGGTGACGAGGCAACGCATGGATGATCTCCGGGGGTAGGGGGACGTCAGGCGCGGACGGACGTGACGGCGACGCGGACGGGACGGATGTCGTCGTAGTAGTCGTGGTCGGGGTCGGGCCAACCGAACCTGTCCCGCAACTCCGCCAGATACGCCTGGTAGGTGTGGGATTCGACGTAGTTGGCGTGCCGGGGGCTGTCGATGTAGGCGATGCCGCCGCGCAGTTCGGGGAAGTCGTTGGCCTTGCGCTCACGCAACTCGGCCCGGTGCTCGCCGGTCTCGCGCGCCCGGATGTCCATGACGATGAGCTGGGCCATCTCGTCGAACCGCTTGTAGGCGGCGTCCGCGAACTCGATGAACCCCAGCACGTACAGGCTGTCGTGGGAGCGGTTGAAGACGTTCAGGTACAGCTGCGGGTGCCCCGCCTTCCACGAGAACAACCCGGGGTCAAGGAACGGGATCTTGTACTCGTAACCGGTACACAGGAGCACAAGGTCGAGTTCCTCGTACGTGCCGTCCTTGAACACCACACCGTCGGCGGTGAAGTGGTCGATGTCGGATTTGGCGATCAGGTCGCCGTGCGCCAGGTGGTGCAGCACCTGCGTGTTCATGATCGGGTGGCTGCTCAACGCGTCGTGGTCGGGCGCGGGCAGACCCAGCCGGGTCAGGTCGCCGACGAGAGCGTCGATCATCTCGTTGATGTCCGAGGACACCGCGAGCCCCTTGGGCGGCTCGATGATCCCGTTGACGACGGCGTCGGTGGGCAGGCCGCCCAGGTGCTTGGGGAAGTACCGGTAGCCGCGACGCACCGAGAAGAACGCCTGGTCGGCGTGGCGTGCCGCGTCGCTCGCGATGTCCACGCCCGAGTTCCCGGCGCCCACGATCAGGACCCGCTTGTCCAGGAACTCCTGACCGCTGCGGAACGTCACCGAATGCCGGATCTCGCCACGGAAGAACTCCATGCCGGTGAACTTCGGCGCGTTCGGGTGCCAGGTCACGCCCGGAACGGCGATGAGCCCGTCGTACTCCAGCACCCTGCCGTCCGACAGCCGCACCCGCCACCGGTCGCCCGGCAGCGGCTCCGCGTGCTCGACCTCGGTGTTGAACGTGACCCTGTCGTACAGGCCCCAGTCACGACCGAACCGGCGGATGTAGTCCCGGATCTGCTTCCACGACGGATAGTCCGGGAACTCCGTCGGCATCGGCTGGCCGTAGAACCCACTCGTGTACTTCGAGCTGATGAAGTGGGCCGACTCGTACATCGGCGTCCCCGGGTTGTCCATGTCCCAGATGC
Source organism: Actinocorallia sp. API 0066 (assembly GCF_020991275.1). Taxonomy (GTDB): domain Bacteria; phylum Actinomycetota; class Actinomycetes; order Streptosporangiales; family Streptosporangiaceae; genus Actinocorallia. Next base: position 160,552 of record NZ_JAJLQY010000013.1, read on the forward strand.
CGCCGAAGTCACTGTGCCGCTCGAACCAGTCGAACGGCACACCCTCCTTCACCAGCGCCCGCGCCATGATCATCCCCGTCGGGCCACCACCCACGATCACGTACTTACGCGTGTACTCCACCTTCGGCCGCGCCACCGCGTCGGCGCCGCGCTTACGCAGCTCGCTCGCCGCGAACGCCGCGTACACCGCGGGCTTCCTGCCGCGGAGTCGGAGGGCGACGCCGACGCCCACCGCTGCCACCACGATCAGCAGCACCGGCACGAGGTTCACGATCTTGTTGTCGCTGCCGGTCAGCGTCGCGTAGTTGGCCGTCGCCAGGACGAAGCCGCAGGCGAGCCCGGCGAACGCGAGGGCGGGCGCGACGATGCCGGAGAACCAGCCGCGGTCGGCGCGGTTCCGGAAGAACGCGAGGACCGACAGTGCCGTCACCGCCTGCACCGAGACGATCCCGAGGGTGCCGAGGCCGATCAGCCCGGCGGCGATCGTCAGGTAGGGGTCGGCCCCGGCGAACCCGAGCGCGCCGACCACCAGCACGCTCAGCGCGGTGACGGCGACGCTGCCGACGTGCGGGGACAGGTGGCGCGGGTGGTACTGGCCGAGCACGCGCGGCAGGAACCCGTCACGGCCGATCGCGAACAGGTACCGGGACGCCGCGTTGTGCAGCGCGAGGTGCGACGCCAGCAGGCTGGTGCAGAGCAGGACCGCGAAGCCGTTGTAGAGCGCGGTGCCCCCGTGGTTCAGGGCGAGCGTGAGGACGAGTTCGCCGGATTCGGCGCGCGCCATCTCGGGCGCCTGCGCGCCGCCCGCGCCGCCGATGAGGATGAGCGAGGTGAGGACGTAGAACACCGCGATGATCGTCACCGAGGTGAACAGGGCGCGCGGGATGCTCCGTCCCGGGTTCCTGGTCTCCTCGCCGTACAGCGCGGCCGACTCGAACCCGATGAATCCGGTGAAGGCGAGCATCGCGGAGATCCCGAGGGAGCCCGCCAGCAGTTCCTGCGGGCTGAAGGCGACGAGCGGGAAGGCTGCGGTGCCGCGGTCGCCGACCACGAGCACGTCGAGCACGAGGAGGACGGCGAACTCCAGCACCATCAGCACGCCGAGGATCCGCGCCGAGAGGTCGACGTTCCGGTAGCCGAGCACCCCGACGACCGCCAGCGCGACGGCGGTACAGAGCCACCACGGGGCCGTGACGCCCGAGGCTTCGAGCACCAGTGAGGTGAAGTAGCCGAACGACGCGGGGAGGCCGATCGACGTGGCCAGGTAGCCGAGCGCGGCCACGTAAGCCGAGGCCGCGCCCATCGGTTTGCCGAGCGCGCGCGCGACCAGCAGGTACATGGCGCCCTCGTTGGCGACGCGCCGTGTCATCGCCGCGTAGCCCGTGCAGAAGCACAGCAGGGTCAGTCCGGCCATCGCGTAGGCGGCGGGGAGCGCGATTCCCTCGCCGCGGATCAGCGCGAGCGGCACGGTGCCCATCAGCGCGGCCAGCGGGGCCGCCGCCGCGACGACGAGGAACACGACGCCGCCGGTGGTGAGCGTTCGTTTCCGGGCGGACGGATCCGCCTGTTCGGATGGGGACAGGGACATGGGGGACCTCCGTATGCCTCCGCACGGCGTCGGGGGAAAGGCCGTGGCTCGGCCCGGACGTTAGTCCTGGTCGGTCGTACTGGTCAAGTGACCAAATCAAATGACCAGAACTTTCTGGTAACGTGACGTGCATGACGGAGACACGTGGGATCCGCCGAAAGGGCGACGAGAGCCGCCGCCGCGAACTGGTCACCGCGGCGTCCCGGGTCATCGCCCGCGAAGGCGTCGCGGCGGCCACCACCAGGCGGATCGCGGCCGAGGCCGGCCTGCCGCTGGGCACCGTGCACTACTGGTTCGCCGGTAAGGACGACCTGCTCGCGGCGGTCGTCGAAGCCGCCGTCGAGGACCTCCACCTCGCCACCCTCGTGCCGACGGGCGAGAACCCCGCGCGGACCAGGACGCCGCGCGAGGCGTTCCGGGCCGCCTGGCGGGTCGTCGCCGACGACGATCCCAGCCACCAGTTGTCCCTGTACGAGCTCACCACCGTCGCGCTGCGCACCAAGGGCATGGAGACGCTGGCCGCCAGGCAGTACGCGGCCTACCGAGGCGTCGCGAAGGAGGCGATCCGGCCCTGGGCGGAGGAGAGCGGCGCCGACGTGCCCGGCGGGCTCGACGCGCTCGCCCAGCTCATCGCCGTCGTCTTCGACGGAGCCGCCCTCGCCTGGCTCGCCGACCCCGAGGGCACCGAACCGGACCAGATCTTCGAACTCCTCAGCTTCCTCCTCGCCAAGGCCGTCCCCGAGAGCCCGAGCTGACCCTCGCGGGGCCGATAGCATGTCTCGGTGAAGGAGCGACGCACCCAGGCGGAACGGCGTGCCGAATCCCAGGATCGCCTCCTGCGGGCCGCCATTCAGCTCCTCGGCACGCACGGGTACGCCAGGACCTCACTCGCGGAGATCGGCAAGGCGGCGGGGCTCAGCCGCGGCCTGGTCAGCCACCATTTCGGGTCCAAGGAAGCGTGCATGCGCGCCGTGGTGACAAAGATCCGGGAAACGGCGGGAGAGCTGATCACCGAGAGTGGCGCCCGTGGCCTGGACCGGATCGACCGTCTTTTTGAGCTCTACTTCGACGGGGTCCGGCACGCGGACCCGACGTTCACCGCGATGGTCACCATCATGGTGGAGAGCCTGACCTCGACCCCCGGCCTCCGCCCGACGGTCTCCACGACCAACGACATCACCCGGAAGTTCGTCGCCGAACTCCTCACCAAGGCCGTCGCGGAGTCCTCGGCGGCCCTCACCGTGGACGTCGACGCGCTCTCCGTCCTGATCACCGGCATCCTGCGCGGTGTCGCACTCCAATACCAGATCGACCCGGAGAACGTCGATCTCGGCAAGGCCACCGAAACCGCCAAGGCCATGGTCCGCGCCACGATCGTCACCCCGGCCGCGCACCACTGACGGCACGGCCGCCGGACGGATCGTCCCCGGCCCCGTCGATGATCCAGGCGTGCTGAGTGGTCAGTCGGGTGCCGGGTCGGGGTCGAAGACGCCGGCGTCGATGGCGACGTCCCAGAACCAGCGGAGCTGGTCGTGGAAGAGCCTGCGGCCCGCCGGGCTCTCCGGGTCGAGGGTCTCCCCCTCGACCGTGGTGACGCCGCCGAACAGGAAGCCGCGGACGGCCCAGGACAGGAAGTTCGCGAAAGCTTCGAAGCCGGGGTTCCGCCGGACGTCGTACTCCGCGATCTCGCAGATGCGCCGGACGACCGGGCTCTGGTAGAGCGACTCGATGTCCCCCATGTCGGCGGCGTCCCGAAGCCGGCGGTGCTGCCACACCGACATCTCCTGGGCGTGGTCGAGATGGAACGCGATACAGGTGTCGAGGAACCGGCGCACACCCTCCCGGTCACGCGTGAACTCGGCGGCGGCCCGGTCGAGCATCGCCTCCTGCGCGGCGCTGAAGGTGGTGAGCACCTCCCGGTAGAGCGCCTCTTTCCCGCCCCTGTCGCGCACCGCCGACCGGTCCACACCGGCCGTGTCGGCGATCATCTCCACGGTGGCGTTGTCGTAGCCGAGCCCGGCGAAGACGGTGAGCGCGGACCGGTACAGCCTGTCCTCGGCAGGCGGCGCGCCCTGATCCGGATCCACCATGTCCACCAACGTATGCCGGGTGACGTCATCGCAGCGTCCAGAGCCGCGCACGGGGAGCAAGATCCTCGGCGACGCCCGGGAAGATCCTCGGGCGCCGCCGGTGGACCAGCCGGTCAGCCGGGGGTCAGCTCATGCCGCCGGGGGCGCCGCCGTTGACGGGGATGACCTGGCCGGTGGTGTAGTCCGACAGGGGCGAGCAGAGCCAGAAGATGGCGTCGGCGGCCTCGCGGATGGTGCCGGTCCGGCCCAGGCGGATGCCGGGGAAGTCCTTGGGCTCGTACATCTCCGCCTCGGGCACCACCCGGGTGGGGTCGGCTTTCACGCCCAGCCTTGCCGCCTGCTTGGCGGGCATGCCGACGTGGATGGTGCGGCCGCCCGTCCGGATGACCTCGTGGTCGGACTGCGGCAGGCCGAAGCGCGTCTGGATGATCCCGAAGGCGACGGCGTTGACGTTGACGCGGTATCTGCCCCATTCCTGGGCGAGCGTGCGCATGAGTCCGAGCACGCCCGCCTTGGCCGACGCGTAGTTCGCCGCGCCGTCCAGCCCCCACAGGCCCGCCATGGACGACACCATGACGGTCTTGCGGTGCCGGACTGTCCCGGCCTCGGCGTCCCTGCGGGCCGCCTCACGGAAGACCGGCGCGCACGCCCTGGCCAGCCGGAACGGGACGATCAGGTGGATGTCGAGCATCGCCTGGAACTGCTCGTCGCTCATGTTGTGCACCCGGCCGTCCCAGGCGTAGCCCGCGTTGTTGACGACGATGTCCAGGCCGCCGCAGGTGTCCACGGCGAACTCGACGAGCCCGTCGCACGCGTGCGGCGACACAAGGTCGGCGACGTAAGCCGACGCCGTGTCCGGCCCGTACTCCTCGTTGAGCGCCTGGACGGCCTCGGCGGCCTTCGCCTTGTCGACCTCCGCGACGACGACGTGGGCGCCGTTGGCGGCGAGCGTCGTGGCGGTCGCGCCGCCGATCCCCCGGGCGCCCCCGGTGACGACGGCGACGCGTCCGGCCAGCAGGTCGGAGCGGAGTGTGGGTTCGATCAGCATCGGTTCAGCGTCCCTTCCAGACGGGCTGCCGCTTCTCGGCGAAGGCGGCCAGGCCCTCTCGCATGTCCTCGGAGTCCAGCGCGGGGCGCGCGTAGTCGAACTGGACGGTCCAGGCGTCCGACTCGTCCCAGGCGTAGGACCGCTGGACGATCTGCTTGCTCGCCCGCACCGCGAGCGGCGCCGCGGCGAGCACCTCGCGCGCGAGTTCCAGCGCGCCCGCCAGCGCCTCCCCCGGCTCGGTCAGCCTGTTGACGAGGCCGAGTTCGGCGAACCGCGTCGCGGGCCACGCCTTGCCGGTGATCGCCAGTTCCATGGCGATGTGGTAGGGAATCCGGCGGGGCAGCCGGAACAGTCCGCCGCCGACCGCGACGAGCGACCTGGCGGCCTCGGGGATGCCCATCGTGGCCGTCCGCGACGCGACGATCAGGTCGCACGCCAGGCAGAGTTCGAGCCCGCCCGCGAGCGCGTGCCCCTCGACCGCCGCGATGATCGGCTTGGTCGGCGGCAGCGCCATGATCCCGAACCCGCCGCGCCGCCTGGTGGCCCCCAGGTCCCTGTGCGCCGCCGCGATGAGGTCCTGTCCGGCGGAGAACACGATGTCGGAGCCGGTCAGCACCGCGCAGCGCAGCGTGTCGTCCTCCTCGTAGGCGTCGATCACCGCCTCCAACGCACGGGCGGTGGCGCCGTCGAACGCGTTGCGCCGGTGCGGCCGGTTCATCCGGATGACCAGCAGGTGGTCGCCGTGCCGTTCGGTGATGATCGTCCGCTCTTCCGCGGATTCCTGCGCTGACACTGTGGCCTCCGTTGGCTGGCGTTCAGACATGGCGACGGCGGCCCTTCCAGTAGGGGGCGCGCAGCACGTTCTTCAGGACCTTCCCCATCGGGTTGACCGGCAGTTCGTCCACGAACGTGAACACGCGCGGCCGCTTGTACGAGGCGAGGCGGCCGTCGAGGAAGCGCACCAGCTCGTCCTCGGTCACCGTCGCGCCCGGCGCGGTGACGACGAACGCCAGGGGCTGCTCGCCGAAGTCGTCGTGCGGGATGCCGACCACCGCGACGTCGGCGACGGCCGGATGCCGGATCAGGACCTTCTCTATCTCCGCCGGATAGATGTTGACGCCGCCCGCGACGATCATGTCCTTGATCCGGTCGGTGATGAACAGGAACCCGTCCTCGTCCAGGTGCCCGACGTCGCCCGTCCGGTAGAACCCGTCCTTGACGGTGTCCGCGCCGAGCTCGTCGCGGCCCAGGTAGCGGGTGAGGACGATCGGTGTGTTGACCGCGATCTCGCCGGTGAGACCGGGCGGGAGCCGGTTCCAGTCGTCGTCCACGATGGCGATCTCGACACCGTCGTAGGGGATGCCGCTGGTGCCGGGCTTCGTCAACTGGTACTCGGGCGGCGTGTACGAGATCATCCCGGCCTCGCTCGCCCCGTACGCCTCCCAGAGGACGCCGTCGCCGAACCGGTCGATCACCCATTCCTTGAGCGACTGCGGGACGGGCGCGGCGCCGGTGGTGAGCGCCGTCAGCGACGACACGTCGTACCGGGCGAACGTCTGCTCCGGGAGGTTCTGGATGCGTAGCAGCATCGTTGGCACCGCCGTCCACGTGCGGATCCGGTGCCTCTCGATCAGCCGGAGCGCCTCCTCGGGGTCGAACCGGGAGAGCACCACGACCGTCCCGCCGCCCGCGCACGTCCGGACGGCGGAGGCCGGGCCCGCGCCGTGGTGCACGGGCAGGGTCAGCAGCGTCGCGGAGCGCTCCGGGTAGGGCGGGACCTTCGCCGTGGACATGGCGTAACGCATCAGCCGGTCGGGGTCGGAGACCGTCCTCGGGTCGGTGGGCGGGACGCCGCGCGGCGCGCCTGTCGTGCCGGAGGTGTACATCACCAGGGCGGGCCGAAGCGGGCCGAAGCGCGGGGTGACGACGGGGGTCGTCACCAGGTCCTCGTAGCGGACGCCGGGGCTTCCGGGCGGTTGCCCGACGGTCAGGAGGATCCCGACATCGTGCGCCGCCCATCCGGAGGCGTCGGCGTCGTTGCAGGCGAGCCCCTTCGCGTCGCTGTCGGTGATGATGTAGGCGGCCTCGTCGGGGGTGAGCTTCCAGTTCACCGCGACCTGGGCGACGCGGAGCTTCTGCAGCGCCCGCTGCACGACGAACCACTCAAGGCCCAGGTGGAAGCGCATGCCGAGCCGGTCGCCGGGGCCTAGGCCGAGCGCGGCGAGCCCCTCGGCCACGGCGTCGGCCCGGTCGTTCCACTGCCCGTACGTCATCACCTCGGCGCCGTGGACCACGGCCGGGGCGTCCGGCCGAAGCCGTGCCCAGTGCTCCGGGGTGCCGTGTTCGGGTTCCTTCACCGAGCCTCCTCAGTTTCCGGCCAGGGGGTGGCACTGGACGGCATGGCCGCACCATACTAACTTGCTGAACACTTAACAAGTAAGTACGAAGGGAACACCGTGCGGATCGCCGCCCACCCCGGCCTCTACGACCCGGCCGCCCCCACCCCCGTCCTGTCCGGAACACGGTGCGCCCGATGCCGTCACGTGTACTTCCCGCCCCTCGGCATCGGGTGCGAGGTCTGCGGCGCGGACGAGGAGCACCTCACGCCCGTCCCGATCGACGCCGTCGGGGCCGTCCACTCCCGCGCCCGGGTCCACCGCCACCTCGGGGCTCCCCTCGCCCCCTTCACCATCGCCGAGATCCGGCTCGACGCGGGCCCCCTCATCCGGGGCACCCTCGCCGGGGACGGCCCCCGGATCGGCGACCGGGTGCACGCCGTCTGGGCCGTCACCGACACCCGCGACGACGGCGCCGAGACCGTCGAACCCGTCTTCACCACCACCGCCCCGAACGGAGCCGCCTCATGAGCCGCACCCTCGCCGACCTCAGGCCCGTCCACGTGGTCGGCGTCGGCCTGCACCCCTACCAGCGGCCCAGCGACGCGCCCTACACACGGCTGGGCGCGCACGCCGTCAGGGCGGCCCTCGCCGACGCCAGGCTGGCGTGGCGCCACGTGGAGTCCGCATACACCGGCACGGCCACCACCAGCATGGGCATGTCGCGCCTGATGTACCGGCACCTGGGCGCCACCGGGATCCGCATGGCGCAGGTCGAGAACGCCTCAGCGTCCGGCTCGACGGCCTTCCGCCAGGCGTGCGTCGAGGTCGCGTCCGGGCTCGCCGACGTCGCGATCGCCGTCGGGGTGGACAAGCCGCTCTCCCTCACCTTCCCGCAGCGGGCCGCCGGGCTGCACGACCTCGTGGACGGCCGCGTCGCGCCGTTCACGCACTTCGCGCTGCTCGCCGAGCGCTACCTGCACGACCACGGCGGCACACCCGAGCAGTTCGCCGCGGTCGCGGTCAAGAACAGCCGCAACGGCGCGCTCAACCCCAACGCCCAGCGGCGCAGGCCACGCACGCTCGACGAGGTGCTGGCCCCGCCCCGGATCAGCGGGGTGCTCACCCGGCTGCAGTGCTGCCCGATCGGCGAGGGCGCGGCCGCCGTCATCGTCGCGTCCGACGACGCCATCGCCCGCCACGGGCTCGACCGCGGCCGCGCGGTGACCGTGCTCGCCTCGGCCACCCGCTCCGAGCGCGTCTACGACGGCGAGAACTTCGACGCCGCGCTCACCCGGGAGACGACCGGGCAGGCCCTGGCCGAGGCCCGCGTGACCGCCGCCGACCTCGACGTGGTCGAACTCCACGACGCGTTCACCGTCGAGGAACTCCTGTACGTCGAGGCGATGGGGCTGTGCCCGCCGGGGCGGGCGGCCGCCGCCCTGGCGGCCGGCGAGTTCGACATCGGCGGCCGGGTCGCGGTGAGCCCGTCCGGCGGCCTGCTGTCGATGGGCCACCCCGTCGGCCCGACCGGCGTGGGCCAGATCGCCGAACTCACCACCCAACTGCGCGGCGAGGCCCGCGACCGCCAGCACCCCGGCGCCCGCACCGGCCTCGCCCACATGGTCGGCATCGGCGCCGTCTGCGTCGTCCACGTCCTCCAGCGGGCCTGACCATCACCCGGGAAAACGCCCGCAGAAAGGGGAAACCCCGCGTCCGGAGGCCGGGCGCGGGGCTTCGGGCGGGGTCAGGCGGTGGCGGCCGCGACGGCGCGGCCCGTCTCGCGGCCGGAGAAGACGCAGTTCCCCAGGAAGGTGCCTTCCAGGGCGCGGTAGCCGTGGATGCCGCCGCCGCCGAACCCGGCCGCCTCGCCCGCGGCGTACAGGCCGGGGACGGGCTGGCCGGACGGCGCCAGGACCCGGCCGGACAGGTCGGTCTGCAGGCCGCCGAGCGTCTTGCGGGTGACGATGTTCAGGCGCACCGCGGTGAGCGGCCCGGCGGACCCGTCGAGGATCTTGTGCCGCGCGGCGGTCCGGCTGATCTTGTCTCCCGGGTAGTTCAGGGCGTTGTTGATGCCCATCACCTGGAGGTCCTTGCAGTAGTCGTTGTCGGTCTCGCGGTCCCGGGCCTCGATCTGCCGCCTGACGTCGTCGTGCTTGATCAGGTCGGTGCCGGTGAGCCGGTTCATCCCGGCGACGAGCTCGCCCAGGGTGTTCGCGACGACGAAGTCCACGCCCTTCTGCTGGAACTTCCGCACCGGCTCGGGGGTCTGCCAGGTACGGGAGAGCGTGAGAAGGATGTCCTTGTTGGTGAGGTCGGGGTTCTGCTCGGAGCCCGACAGCGCGTACTCCTTGTCCACGATCTTCTGGGTGGAGATGAACCAGGAGTAGTCGTAGCCGGTGTCCTGGATGAGCTTCAGGGTGCCCAGGGTGTCGTAGCCGGGCAGGGCGGGCACCGGGAACCGCTTTCCTTCGGCGTCCAGCCAGATCGAGGACGGGCCCGGCAGGATGCGGATGCCGTGGTCCTTCCAGATGGGGTCGTGGTTCTGGACGCCCTCGGTGTAGTGCCACATGCGGTCGCGGTTGACCAGCCGCGCGCCGGCCGCCTCAGCGATGCCGAGCATCCGCCCGTCGACGTACTCGGGCACCCCGGTGATCATCCGCGCGGGCGGCGTGCCGAGCGACGCGGGCCAGTTCTGCCGGACGAGGTCGTGGTTCGCGCCGATGCCGCCGGACGTCACCACAACGGCGGCCGCGGCGAACTCGAACTCGCCGACGACCGTGCGGGAGCTGCGCACGCCGCGCGCGGCGGTGCTGGGCTCGAGGACGGAGCCGCGCACGCCGGTGACGACGCCGTTGGTCAGGACCAGCTCGTCCACCCGGTGCCGGAACCTGAAGGTGACCAGCTTCTTGGCGACGGCGGCGCGCACCTTCTTCTCGAACGGCTCGACCACGGCCGGTCCGGTGCCCCAGGTGACGTGGAAGCGCGGCACGGAGTTGCCGTGCCCGTCGGCCAGGCCGCCGCCGCGCTCGGCCCAGCCGACGAACGGGAACCAGCGCACCCCGAGCCCGTGCAGCCAGGACCGCTTCTCCCCCGAGGCGAAGTCGACGTAAGCCTCCGCCCACTTGTAGGCCCAGTAGTCCTCGCCCGTCGGGTCGGTGACGCCGCGGTCGAATCCGGCGGAGCCCAGCCAGTCCTGCCAGGCCAGCTCCTTGGTGTCCTTGACGCCCATGCCGCGCTGCTCGGCGGAGTTGACGAGGAACAGGCCGCCGAAGGACCAGAACGCCTGGCCGCCGAGGTTCGCCTCGTTCTCCTGGTCGAGCAGCAGCACCCTGCGTCCGGCGGCCGCGAGCTCCGACGCGGCGACGAGGCCCGCCAGGCCCGCGCCGATGACGATCACGTCCGCCGAGGTGTCCGGCGCGGCGGCCGCCGAGCCGGATCCGACCAGCGCCGAGGCGGCGATCGCGCCGCCCGCGAGCGTCAGGGCGTCGCGTCTGGTGAGTCCTGCCGATTCCTGCTGTTCCATCTGTGTCCTCCCGGGGGTGGAAGCGGGCGGCCAGACCCGGTACGCGGACCCGGCACGTCGACCCACAATCTGAACTTCGCACTTGACCAAGTTCAGATTGTGTTACCGGATGGTAACCAGCGACCCCACCCGCCGCAAGGCCCAAGGCGCCGAAATCTGGAAACACCGCGTCGCACTTGGGCGGGCGGCCCTCCGGTTCGCCCGTCAGCCGGCGACTTTGAGACGGCCCAGGAGCATCTGGCGCAGCTCGTCGGCGATCTCCTCCAGGGTCGCGTCGACCCAGCCGACGACCCAGTCGTGCATCAGCCCGTTGATCGCGCCGACGAACGCGGCGGCCGCGACGCGGTAGTTCCCCGGCTGGATCTCGCCCCGGGCGACGGCGTCGTCGGTGGCCGCGGTGAGGAAGTCGATCCAGGCCGAGCGCCGCTCCAACCGCTGGAGGTCCATCCGAGGGCTGACACCGATCACCTCTACATAGGCGATACGGGCGTACCGCCGGTCGGTCGTCGCACCCTTGACGTAGGCGTGCAGCAACCGTGTCGTCCGCTCCGGCAGCGGCAGATCCCGCACCTGGGGCAGCACCTCGAAGACCGCCCGCGACGCGGCGTCGTTGACGGCGAGGTGCAACGTCGCGAGGAGATCCTCAAGCGTCTCGAACTCCTCATAGAACTGCCGACTGGACAGACCCGCCTCCTTGCACAGGTCCGCCAGCCGCGTCCCCCGGTACCCGGGCCCCGCCCCGAACAGGTCAAGCCCCGCCTCCAGGAACCGCGCCCGCCGCTCCACCCGCCGCTGCGCCGCGTCCTTCCCCCCGTACCGGCCTTCCGCCGGAGTGAATCTCCCCGCCAACCCATCCCCTCCGATGCCGTCCCGGCCCATTGTCCCGCACCGGCCCTCGGCCCCTGGGCGGTGAGCTTCGTCTCACCCGTGACCTGGGGTGGATGCCGGGGGTGACGCAGGTCCAGCTCTGGCCTGATTTTACGGATACGTAACCGGGCGGACACAGCGGACGTCAGGTCTTGACGATCAGACAGGTGCGGCCGAATATAGGCAAGGCTTACCTAACTAAGTGGCCGACGAAGTCTCGGTCCTGTGGGTGCCTTCCGCGCTGTCACAAACCCGCACGTACATGGGGAGGAACCATGCCTCAGAACCCCTTTGACGATGACAGCGGCAGCTTCTACGCGCTCGTCAACCAGGAGGAGCAGTACTCCCTCTGGCCGACCTTCAAGCCGGTGCCCGGCGGCTGGACCGTCGTCTTCGGCGGCGCCGACGGGGCGCCCCGCCAGGAGGTCCTCGCCTGGATCGACAGGACCTGGACCGACCTCCGCCCCAAGTCCCTCCGCGACTTCATCGCCGAGCAGGACGGCGTGCCGCAGGACGCGGCCCCCACCGGCAACTGACCTCTCGACTCAGGAGAAACACACCATGCTCCGCACCGTCCTCGGCGGAAAGATCCACCGCGCCACCGTCACCCAGGCCGACCTGCACTACGTGGGCTCGATCACGATCGACGCAGATCTGGTCAAGGCCGCGGGGCTCGTCGAAGGCGAGAAGGTCCAGGTCGTCGACATCACGAACGGCGCCCGCATCGAGACCTACGTCATCACCGGGACGCCCGGCGGCGGACAGATCTGCATCAACGGCGCCGCAGCGCACCTGGTGCAGCCCGGCGACCTGGTGATCATCATGTCCTACCTCCTCGCCGAGGAGACCGAGCTGCTCACGCACGAGCCGCGCGTCGTGCACGTCGACGCCGACAACCGGATCGTCGGGCTCGGCCACGACCCCGCCGAGCCGGTGCCCGGCGCGGTCGACCAGGTCTCGTCCAGGCAGCTTTGATGACCGTCCTCGAACCGCTCCACCTTGACGGCTTTGTGCCGTACCCCGCCGAGACCGCCGCACGCTACCGCGACGCGGGGTTCTGGACCGACGAGACGCTGGCGGAGCCGCTGTTCGCCACCGTCGCGCGCGTCCCGGAGAAGACGGCGATCGTCACGGGTGAGGTCAGCCTTACTTACGCCGAACTGGGCGACCGGGTGCTCCGGATCGCCGCGGGCCTGCGCCACCTCGGTGTCGGCCGTGGCGACCGGGCCGTCGTACACCTGCCGAACATCCCCGAGTTCATCGCGTTCGTCTACGCGTTCTGGGAGATCGGCGCGATCCCCGTCTTCGCCCCGGCGGCACACCGGCGGACGGAGATCGAGCACTTCGTCCGGGTGGCCGAGGCCCGCGTCTACGTCACCGTCGCCAAGCACGACGGCGCCGACCTCGCCGCGCTGGCGGCCGAGCTGAAGGCGGCGTGGCCCAACCTGGAGCACACCGTCGTGCTCGACGCCGAAGGCGGCGGCCCCGCTCTCGAAAGGCTGCTCGCGCACGATCCGCAGCCGCACGAGCGGCGGTCCCTGCCCGGTGACGTCGCCCTGCTGCAACTGTCCGGCGGCACGACCGGCCAGCCCAAGCTGATCCCGCACACCAGCGAGACCTACCTCCATTCGGTCAGGGCGAGCATCCCGCTGTGCGGCATCACCGAAGCCTCGGTGCAGTTGATCGCGGTGCCGCTCTGCCACAGCATGTCGGTGCGGTCCCCCGGGTTCCTGAGCCTGCTCAGCGTCGGCGGAACCGTGGTGCTGGCCCAGGACGGCAGCCCGGACACCGTGTTCCCGCTCATCGAGCGGCACCGGATCACCCAGTCGTCGATCGTGCCGCCGCTCCTGCTCGCCTGGCTGAACTCCTCGCTCAAGGACCGCTACGACCTGTCGAGCCTGGAGAGCCTGCACGTCGGCGGGGCGCGGCTCAGCGTCGAGGCGGCCCGGCGGGTGCGGCCCGAACTCGACGTCATCCTGCAGCAGGGCTTCGGCATGGCCGAGGGGCTGGTCAACTACAACCGGTTCGACGTCGACGAGGAGACGAGCGTCCGGTGCCAGGGCCGCCCCATCTCGCCCGGCGACGAACTGCTCATCCTGGACGACGAAGGCAAGCCGGTGCCGCCCGGCGTGCCCGGACACCTGCTGACCCGTGGCCCGTCCACCATCCGCGGCTACTTCCGCAACCCGGAGGAGAACGCCCGCAGCTTCACCCCCGACGGCTTCTACCGCACCGGCGACATCGTCGAGCGCGACGAGAACGGCTACCTGTCCGTGGTCGGGCGGTCGAAGGACCAGATCAACCGTGGCGGGGAGAAGGTCGCGCCCGAAGAGGTAGAGAACCTCATCCTCGGGCACGAGGGGGTGCACGACGCGTCCGTCGTCGGGATCCCCGACGCGATCCTGGGCGAGCGCGTCAAGGCGTTCGTGATCCCGCGCGCGGGAACCGACCCGGCCACGCTGAGGCTCGCCGTCATTAGGAAGTTCCTCCGCGAACGCGGCCTCGCCTCGTACAAGCTGCCGGACGCGCTGGAGGTCGTCGCCGAGTTCCCGCAGACGGCCGTCGGCAAGGTCAGCAAGCGGCTCCAACGGGCCACCCAGAACTGAGAGGACCAACGTTTCCGGTGGACGCTGACGAGCGGGTTGCCCTGTCCGCAAGCCAACGCGGCATCTGGGCGGCGCACAGGTTGTTCGCCGCTTCGGCGGCGTTCCGCGCCGCTGAGATCACCTGGCTGTCCGGCCCGGTGGACCCGGCGGCCTTCACGGCAGCGGTCAGCCGCGCCTTCGCGGAGACCGACGCCCTGCGCGTCCGGTTCCACGAGGAGGAGGGCACCCCGTTCCAGCGCGTCGACCCGGCGCGGCGCCTCACCACAACGGTGGTGGACGAGCCGCGCGGCGACGCGGAGATCCGCGCCCTGGTCCGTGCCTCGTTCGACGACCCCGCCGCGACCTCGGTGGAGCTGGCCACGGCCTCGTCGCTGCTGCGGCGCGCGGACGGGACCTGGGCGTGGTTCTTCGCGGCGGACAACATCCTGCTCGACGGGTACAGCGTCACACTGTTCATCCGCCGCGTCGCGGAGATCTACTCGGCGACGAACCGGGGCGAACCCGTCCCCGAGGCGTGGTTCGGGCGGCTGGCGGACGTCCTGCCGTCACCGCCCGACCAGGCGGGCCCGGAGCCCGCCGCGCTGGAGTACTGGCGGCGGCTGCTGGACGTGGACGTCGCGCGGGAGCGGCCCTCGGCCGTCCCGGGCGACCTCTTCTCGTTCTCCTACCGGCCGGTCCGGCTGCCGACGCCGGACGGCGCGTTCGACCGGCTGCGGGCGTTCTCGCGCGGCGTCCGCGCCAACTGGACGGACGCGCTGACCGCCCTGTGGGGGCTGTACACGTCGCTCGCCGAGCGGCGGGACGGCATCGCGGTGCGGGTACCCTTCATGATGCGGGACACGCCCGGCCTGCTGCGGACGCCCAACGCGATGTCGCGGGTGCTGCCGATCGTGGCCCCCGCCGGTCCGCACGCCACGCTCGCGGAGCTGGTGAAGGCGGTCAACGGGCAGCTGCGGCAGGCGAAGGCGCACGCGGCGGTGGAGGACCACCACATCGCGCGGAGCTGGCCGGGGAGCGAGCGGTCCTACTTCACGCTGCCGTCCATCAACATCAAGATCTTCGAGTACGTCGCGCTGTTCGACCAGGTCACCGGCACGGTCGAGACGGTCAACCCGGGGCAGATCGGGAAACTCGACCTGTCGGTCTACCGTGATGCGGTGTCCGGGCTGCGCCTGGAACTGGCCGGGCACGAGTCGGTCATCCCGGTGGCGGAGGTGGAACGGCACGCGGCCGCCTTCGCGCGGTTCCTTGAGCGGGCGCTCGGGGCGGGGCCGGACACGACCCTGCACGAACTCGCCGAAGCCGCCTTCCCCGTACCTCACGCTCCGGCCGGGGCGGGGCTGGTGCCGGAGGCCGTCGCCGACGTCTCGGTGGACGGGCTGCTGCGGCGGCGGATCGAGGCGACGCCGGACGCGGTCGCGGTGCTGTCGGGCGACGGGACCGCACTGTCGTACGCGGAGCTGGACGCGCGGGTCAGCGCCTTCGCCAACGCCCTCGTGGACGTGGGTGTGGGCGCCGGTGGTCGGGTGGCGCTGGTGCTGCCGCGTTCGGTGGACCGGGTCGTGGCGGTGCTCGGGGTCCTCCGGGCGGGCGCGGTGTGTGTGCCGGTCGATCCGGCGTATCCGGCCGAGCGGATCCAGCGGATCCTTGCGGATTCCGGCGCGGCCGTTGTGGTGACCGGCTCCGGTGAGCTTCAGGCGACCGGCCGGGCTACAGCGCCGTCGGGAGACGCGGCTTTTGTGATCTTCACGTCCGGGACGACCGGCCGTCCCAAGGGCGTCGTCCTGTCGCACCGGGCGTTGGTGAACCGGCTTGTATGGGGTGCCGAACTCCTCGGTTTTGGTGCCGGGGATCGGGCCCTGGCCAAGAGCAGCGTCGGATTTGTGGACGCGGTGACGGAGCTCCTCGCGCCGCTGACCGCCGGTGCCACGGTCGTCGTCGCCGACGACGAGGCCGCCGCAGATCCGCTGGCGGTCGCCGACCTCGTGCGGCGCCACCAGGTCACCCACCTGCTGACCGTCCCCAGCCTGGCCGACGTGCTCGCCCGAATCCCGGAGGCGGCCAAGACGCTGACGTCGCTCCGGCACTGGGTCTGTTCCGGCGAGATCCTCGCACCGGCCACCGTCGAGGCGATGCGGCGGGCCGCGCCGGGCGCGGTACTGCGGAACTTCTACGGCTCGACCGAGGTCACCGGCGACGCCACCACCGCCGACGCCGACGGGACGACCATCGGCGGCCCCGTCCCCGGCGTCCAGGTCCGGGTGCTGGACACCTGGCTCCGCCCGGTACCGGCGGGCGTCGTGGGCGAACTGTACGTGGGCGGGGTGCAACTGGCCGACGGCTACGCGGGACGCGGCGCCCTCACCGCCGACCGGTTCGTCGCCGACCCCTTCGGCGACAACGGCGAAAGGCTGTACCGGACCGGCGACCTCGTCCGCTGGAACACCCACGGCACACTCGACTTCATCGGCCGCGCCGACGACCAGGTCAAAATCCGCGGGTTCCGGATCGAACTCGAAGAAGTCCGCAACAGCCTCGAACAGCATCCGTCGGTCACCAGCGCCGCAGTCCTCGCACTCGATCACCCCGCTGGAGGCAAGTACCTCGCCGCCTACGTGACGGCGACCGGCGACACCGACGACCTCCGCGCGCACGTCGCCGGGCTCCTGCCCGACTACATGGTCCCGACGACCTTCACCACGCTCGACGCCTTCCCCCTCACCCCGAACGGCAAGCTCGACCGCCGGGCGCTCCCCGTTCCGACGCTCGTCAGCGAGGGTGGGCGGGCGCCCGAGAGCGAGACCGAACGGGAGCTGGCCGATCTCTTCCGCGACGTCCTGCACCTGGACCGCGACCTGTCCGTGGACGACGACTTCTTCCGCCTGGGCGGGCACTCGCTGCTCGCGACGCGGATGGCCGCGCGGATCGGCTCCGGCCTGTCGCTGCGTGACGTGTTCGACGCCCGGACGATCGCGGCGCTGGCCCCGATCGTCGACGCCCACCGGGCCGCCCGGCCGGGAACGGTACGGGTCGGTGCGGTTCCACGGCCGTCAGCGCCGCCTCTCTCGTACGGCCAGCAGTCGCTCTGGGTGATCGACCAGCTCGGCGGGCCCGGTTCGCGTTACGTGGTTCCGCTGGTGCTGCGCGTCTCGGGCAGCCTGGACGAAGCCGCGCTGGGCGCGGCCGTGCGGGATGTCGTGTCCCGCCACGAGTCGCTACGGACCCTGCTGGTCGAGCGGGACGGGCGGCTGTCCCAGGTCGTCGTCTCCCCCGAAGACGCGGCCGCGCGGCTGCCGCTGGCGGTGGAGGACTTCACCGAGGCACGTCTCACGGAGATCGTCCAGGCCCGGTTCGCGCTCGGATCGGAGATCCCGATCCGAGCGGCACTGCTACGCGTCACCGAAGCGGAACGGGTGCTGGCACTGGCCGTCCACCACTCCGCCGTGGACGAATGGTCGTTCCCCGCGCTGCTGGGCGACCTTTCGCTGGCCTACCAAGCGCGGATCGAGGGCGACCGGCCGGGGTGGGCGCCACTGCCCGTGCAGTACGCGGACTACGCGCTGTGGCAGCGGACCGTACTCGACGACGCCGAACTCGACCGACTGCTCGACTTCTGGCGCGGCGCACTGGCCGACGCCCCGCCCGAATCCGGGATCAGCGCGGACCGGACGCCCCCGGCGGTGCCGTCATACGTCGGCGCCGACATCGAGTTCGCCGTGGACCCGGCGACGGTCACCGCGTTGCGCGCCTTGGCCGACGCGCGGGGCGTGACGATGTTCATGGTCGTCCAGGCCGCTGTGGCGTTGGCGGTGTCCGCGCTGGGCGGCGGGGACGACGTCGTGGTCGGCTCGCCCGTCGGCGGCCGGACCGAGGACGGCCTTGAAGACCTCGTCGGCTACTTCGTCAACACACTCCCGTTCCGTCACCGCATCGAGTCAGGCGACCGGCTGGTCGACGTCCTCACGCGTGCCCGTGGTGTGGTGCTGGACGGGCTGGCACACCAGGCGGCGCCGTTCGAGCAGATCGCGGCGGCCGTCGGCGGCGCACGCGCGGCGGGCCGCAACCCCGTGTTCCCGTTGCTGCTGACCTACCGGCACCTGGCCGACCCGGCCGCGCTGGAACCGGAGTTCCCGGGCGCGGCGGCGCGCCTGGAGCGGGCGTCGCTGGGCGCGGTGAAGACGGATCTGGACGTCTACCTGACCGAGACCCCGGAGGCCGTCACCGGCTTCCTCACCTACGCCGTCGATCTGTTCGACCCGGCCACGGCCGAACGGTTCATCACGGTGTTCCAGAAAGTCCTGAACGCCCTCGCGGCCGACCCCCACACCCGCGTCGCCGAACTGGACCTGCCAGCCGCGCCCTCGCCCGCCGAGACTCCGGCCGCCCCGGCGGCGTCGGTGGACGGGCTGCTGCGGCAGCGGTTCGCGGCGACTCCCGACGCGACGGCGGTGATCTCGGACGAGTTCGCGCTGTCGTACGCGGAGCTCGACGCACGGGTCGACGCCTTCGCCGGTGCCCTCGCGGACGCGGGTGTTCAGGCCGGTGGCCGGGTCGCCCTGGTGCTGCCGCGCTCGGTGGACCGGGTCGTGGCGGTCCTCGGCGTCATCCGGGCGGGCGCGGTGTGCGTGCCCGTCGATCCCGCGTACCCCGAGGAGCGGATCCGGCACATCCTTGAGGACTCGGGCGCGGCCGTCGTCGTGACCGGCCCGGACGAACTCCAGTCGACCGGCCGGACCACACCGCCGTCGGGAGACGCGGCCTTCGTGATCTTCACCTCGGGCACGACCGGCCGTCCCAAGGGCGTTGTGCTCTCCCACCGCGCTGTCGTGAACCGGCTCCGCTGGGGTGCCGAGTTGCTCGGGTTCGGCGCCGGAGACCGGGCCCTTGCCAAGAGCAGCGTCGGCTTTGTCGACGCGGTGACCGAACTGCTCACCCCGCTCACCGCCGGGGCCGTCCTGGTCGTCGCCGACGACAAGGCCGCAGCGGACCCGCTCGCGGTCGCCGACCTCGTGCGGCGCCACCAGGTCACGCACCTGTTGACCGTGCCCAGCCTGGCCGACGTGCTGGCCCGGATCCCCGACGCGGCCAAGGCCATGGCGTCGCTGCGGTACTGGGTCTGCTCGGGCGAGATCCTCGCGTCGGCCACCATCGAGGCGATCCGCCAGGCCGTGCCGGGCGCCGCCGTCGCGAACTTCTACGGCTCGACCGAAGTCACCGGCGACGCCACCACCACCCCCGCCGACGGGACCACCATCGGCGGCCCGGTCCCCGGCGTCCGCGTCCGTGTCCTGGACGCCTGGCTACGGCCGGTGCCCTCGGGTGTGGTGGGCGAGTTGTACGTGGGCGGGGTCCAGTTGGCCGAAGGCTACGCGGGACGCGGCGCCCTCACCGCCGACCGATTCATCGCAGACCCCTTCAGTGACAACGGCGAAAGGCTCTACCGGACCGGCGACCTCGTCCGCTGGAACGCGCGAGGCACGCTGGACTTCATCGGCCGGGCGGACGACCAGGTCAAAATCCGAGGGTTCCGCATCGAACTCGAAGAGGTCCGCAACAGCCTCGAACAGCATCCGTCGGTCACCAGCGCCGCAGTCCTCGCACTGGACCACCCCGCTGGAGGCAAGTACCTCGCCGCCTACGTCACCACCACCGAAGACGTCGACGACCTCCGCACCCATGTCGCCGGGCTGCTGCCGGACTACATGGTCCCGGCGACCGTCACCACCCTGGACGCCTTCCCCCTCACCCCCAACGGCAAGCTCAACCGCAGGGCACTACCCGTTCCGACACTCGTCAGCGCCGGTGGGCGAGCACCCAAAACCGAGACCGAACACGTGATCGCGGACCTCTTCCGCGACGTCCTGCACCTCGACCGCGACCTGTCGGCCGAAGACGACTTCTTCCGGCTGGGCGGGGATTCGCTGCTCGCCACGCGGGTGGCCGCGCGGGTGAACGCCCGGCTCGGCTCCGGCCTGTCGCTGCGTGACCTGTTCGACGCCCGGACGGTCGCGGCGCTGGCCCGGCTCGTCGGCACCGCGCCCTCGGCGGGCCCGGCGACGGTGCGGGTGGGCGACGTGCCACGGCCCGCGATCGTGCCCGTCTCGTTCGGGCAACAGGCGCTGTGGCTGGTGGACCAGCTCGGCGGGCCGGGCGGCCGCTACGTCGTCCCGGTCGTGCTGCGGCTGTCCGGGAACGTGGACGAGGCCGCGCTACGGGCCGCTCTCCAGGACGTGGTGTCCCGCCACGAGGTACTGCGGACCCTGCTGGTCGAGCGGGACGGCAGCCTTCAGCAGATCGCCGTCCCCGCAGCGGAGGCCGCCGTACGGCTGCCGCTGGCGGTGGAGGACTTCACCGAGGCACGTCTCAAGGAGATCGTCCAGGCCCGGTTCGCGCTCGGGACGGAGATCCCGATCCGCGCGGCACTGCTACGCGTCACCGACGCGGAACGGGTGCTCGCGCTTGCCGTCCATCACTCCGCCGTGGACGAATGGTCGTTCCCCGCACTGCTGGGCGACCTTTCGCTGGCCTACCAAGCGCGGATCGAGGGCGACCGGCCGGAATGGGCGCCGCTGCCCGTGCAGTACGCGGACTACGCGCTGTGGCAGCGGACCGTACTCGACGACGCCGAACTCGACCGACTGCTCGACTTCTGGCGTACCGCACTGGCCGACGCCCCGCCCGAATCCGGGATCAGCACGGACCGAACGCCTCCGGCGGTGCCGTCATACGTCGGCGCCGACATCGAGTTCGCCGTGGAAACCGGCACGCTGACGGCACTGCGGGCGCTGGCCGACGCGCGGGGCGTGACGCTGTTCATGCTTTTCCAGGCCGCCGCCGCCGTGAGCCTGTCGGCTCTCGGCGGCGGTCACGATGTGGTGGTCGGCTCGCCCGTCGGCGGCCGGACCGAGGACGGCCTCGAAGACCTCGTCGGCTACTTCGTCAACACACTCCCGTTCCGCCACCGCATCGAGTCCGCCGACCGGCTACTGGACGTCCTCACGCGCGCCCGTGGTGTGGTGCTGGACGGGCTCGCGCACCAGGCGGCGCCGTTCGAACAGATCGCGGCCACGGCCGGTGGCGAACGGGCGGTCAACCGGAACCCGGTGTTCCAGGTCCTGCTCACCTACCGGCACCTGGCCGATCACGCGGTGCTGGAACCGGAGTTCCCCGGCCTCCGGGCCCGGATGGAGCGGGCGTCCCTCGGCGCGGTGAAGACGGATCTGGACCTGTACCTGACCGAGACCCCGGAGGCCGTCACCGGCTTCCTCACCTACGCCGTCGATCTGTTCGACCCGGCCACAGCCGAGCGGTTCGTCACGGTGTTCCAGAAAGTCCTGAACGCTCTCGCGGCCGACCCCCACACCCGCGTCGCCGAACTGGACCTGCTCCCGGCGCCCTCACACACCGTGACGCCTGCCGCCTCCATCAACGTGTCGGTGGACGGGCTGCTGCGGCGGCGGATCGAGGCGACGCCGGACGCGGTCGCGGTGCTGTCGGACGACGGGACGTCGCTGTCGTACGCGGAACTCGACGCGCGCGTCGCCGCCTTCGCCGACGCCCTCGTGGACGCGGGCGTTCAGGCCGGTGCCCGGGTGGCGCTGGTGCTGCCCCGTTCGGTGGACCGGGTCGTGGCGGTGCTCGGGGTCATCCGGGCCGGTGCGGTGTGCGTGCCGGTCGATCCCGCATACCCGCAGGAACGGATCCGGCAGATCCTTGAGGACTCCGGCGCGGCCGTCGTGGTGACCGGCCCGGACGAACTCCAGGCGACCGGCCGGGCTACACCGCCGTCAGGGGACGCGGCCTTCGTCATCTTCACGTCCGGGACGACCGGCCGTCCCAAGGGCGTCGTCCTGTCGCACCGGGCCTTGGTGAACCGGCTTGTATGGGGTGCCGAACTCCTCGGATTCCGTGCCGGAGACCGGGCCCTGGCCAAGAGCAGCGTCGGCTTTGTCGACGCGGTGACCGAACTGCTCACCCCGCTCACCGCCGGGGCCACCTTGGTCGTCGCCCATGACGAGGCCGCCGCAGACCCCCTGGCGGTCGCCGACCTCGTGCGGCGCCACCAGGTCACGCACCTCCTGACCGTCCCCAGCCTGGCCGACGTGCTCGCCCGGATCCCGGACGCGGCCCAAGCCCTGACATCGCTCCGGCACTGGGTCTGTTCCGGCGAGATCCTCGCCCCGGCCACCATCGAGGCCATCCAACAGGCCGTGCCGGGCGCCGCCGTCGCGAACTTCTACGGCTCGACCGAGGTCACCGGCGACGCCACCGCCACAACCACCGACGCCGACGGGACGACCATCGGCAGCCCCGTCCCCGGCGTCCGCGTCCGCGTGCTGGACGCCTGGCTACGGCCGGTCGCTTCGGGTGTCGTGGGCGAACTGTATGTGGGTGGCGTGCAGCTAGCCGAAGGCTATGCGGGACGCGGCGCGCTCACCGCCGACCGGTTCATCGCCGACCCCTTCGGCAACAACGGCGAAAGGCTGTACCGAACAGGCGACCTCGTCCGCTGGAACACGCGAGGCACACTCGACTTCATCGGCCGCGCCGACGACCAGGTCAAAATCCGAGGCTTCCGCATCGAACTCGAAGAGATCCGCAACAGCCTCGAACAACACCCCGCCGTCACCAGCGCCGCAGTCCTCGCACTGGACCACCCCGCCGGAGGCAAGTACCTCGCCGCCTACGTCACCACCACCGAGAACACAGGCCCAAGCGCCGACGACCTCCGCACCCATGTCGCCGGACTCCTGCCCGACTACATGGTCCCGGCGACCTTCACCAACCTGGACACCTTCCCCCTCACCCCGAACGGCAAGCTCGACCGCCGAGCGCTCCCCGTCCCCGAACTCGTCACCGCAGGCGGGCGGGCACCCGAGACCGAGACCGAACGAGCCATCGCCGACATCTTCCGCGACATCCTGCACCTCAACCGCGACCTGTCGGTGGACGACGACTTCTTCCGCCTCGGCGGAGACAGCATCCTCGCCGCGCGTCTTGTCTCCGCCGCGCTCGCCCGCGACCTGCCGCTGACACTCCGGGACGTCCTCGAACACCGGACCGTCGGCGGGCTGGCCCGAGTCCTGCCCACTCCCCCGGCCGACCGGTCCGCTCAGGAGGTCGGTCAGGTCGAGCGGGAGCCCGTCCCGACCCCGGTGTCCGCCGCCCTGGACCGTCTCCGCGAGTCGGGCGCCGACCCGAACGCCTGGGTGTACACCGAGACCTTCGAGATCCCCGGCCACCCGGAGATCCGCGCCGCATACGCCTCCCTCGTCGCGGCGACCGACGCACTGCGCCTGTCCGTGCAGTGCGTGAGCCGCCGCCTCTGGCTCAGCCACATCCTGCCGACGGCCCCGGCGACGACCGTCACCGAACTCGCGCCGACCGACAACCCCGGCCCGGGGGTGGCCGCTCCCGACGAAGTCGGGCCCGCGAAGCGGCCGGCCTCCGGGCCCATCAAACACAGCCCGGGGGCGGCCGCTCCCGACGAGGCCGGGCCCGCGAAGCGGCCGCCGGGCCCAGCCGGACACGTTCCGGCTGCCCTGCGCGCGGCGGCGACGGAGCTGGTGGACATCACGGTCGGGAGGCCGTCGGGCCTGGCCTTTGTCAGGACGCCGACGCGTACTGTCGTCTCCCTCGCCGTCCACGCCGGTGCGGCGGACCGCGCCTCGGTCCACCGGCTCACCGAGGCCCTGCGCTCCGGTGCCCCGGCGGAGCGGCCGGGCATCGGGCTGACGGCTGCCCTCGCGGCCGTCGAGGAGGCGGGCGCGGCCACCGGCACGTCCGGCCTGGACGGCTGGCTTGACCTGCTGAAACACGGTGCGGAGGCCGCACCGGACGTCTTCGCGCCGGGCCGGGCGGAAACGTGTCGCTGGGCGGGGCCGTCCGATGAGGGCACCGTCCGGAACGCGATCCGGCGCGCGCTGCGGGCGGCGGGAGCGCGCACGACCGGTGGTCTTGTGGACGAAGAGGTCTCGTTGGCCGCCGGGGCCGGAGCGACGCCGCCCGGCCCGTTCACGGCGACCGCTCCCGTGCCCGTCGACGGCGAGGCCCGGACGGCGACCGTCGAGTTCCCGCTGTTGCGCCACCACAACCAGGCCGGTCGCCGCGCCCTGCGCCGCGCGCCGGTGCCGCACCTGCTCGTCACCCGGGTGCACGGGCCCGCGCCGGACCAACCGGAAGGCGTCGAAACGCGCTACCGGGCGGTGATCCGCTACCGCCTCGGCCCGGACGCCACAACGGTCACACTGCTCGGTCTTGCCGCCCCGGTCACCGAGGCCGTGCGCGAAGCCCTCGCCGACGCCGTCGTGACCTCGATCTGATCTCCCACCCGCACCGCTTTGATCTTGGAGGATTCATCAATGTCTGGCCGATTTGTCCCACTGACCCGGGCCCAGCGCGGCGTGTGGGCGGCGCAGCGTCTCGTCCCCGAGGCGACGGCGTTCCGGATCGGCCAGCTCCTGTGGTTGGACGGCCCGATCGACGCCGCGATCTTCGCGGACGCGGTCACCCGCGCCTTCGCGGAGTCCGAGGCGCTGCGCGCCACGTTCACCGAGGTGGACGGCACGCCGTACCAGAGCGTTGACGAGACCGCGTCGCTCCCGACGATCGTCATCGACGAGCCCTCCGACGACAACACGATCCGGCACCGCGTCCGGGCCGCCTACCGTGCGGTCATCGACGTCACCGCGCCGTCCCGCTCCGAGTCCGCCCTGTTCCGGCGGGACGACGGCGCGTGGGCCTGGGCGTTCACCACCCACCACCTCGTGCTCGACGCGTACGGCCTGTCCCTGTTCACCCGCCGCGTCGCCGAGATCTACACCGCCCTCCTGCACGGCGCCGAGCCCGGCCCGCGCTGGTTCGGCAGCCTGCCGGACGTCGTCGGCACCGCCCCCGAAGCGGACGCGGACCACCCGCTTCCCGACGAGTGGACCACACTGTTCGGGGAGGCCGAGCCGCTCGGCCAGGCCGCGCACGTCCGCGTGGACGAGCTGTTCGCGCTCTCGCAGCAGCAGATCACCGTCCCGCTGCCCGCCGACGCGTGGGCGCGGATGCAGGAGCACGCCCGCCGCTCACGGGTGAGCTGGGCGGCCTACCTGACCGGCCTGTGGGGCCTCTACACCGCGCTCGCCGCGAACCGCCGCGAGCTGATCGTGCGCGTCCCGTTCATGATGCGCGACGACGCCGCCGCCCTCCGCACGCCCGGCATGCTGGTGAACTCGCTGCCGGTCGTGGCCCGGCTGTCCGGGGCGGCGTCGCTGGACGAGACGGTGCGCGACGTCGCGCGGCAGCTCCGCACGACGGGCCGCGACCGGAACCTGACCGAGGAACAGGTGGCCCGCGCCTGGCCCGGCGGCGAGTTCGACTACCTGTGCCTCCCGGTCATCAACATCAAGGCGTTCGACTACACAGCCCGGTTCGGCGACGTGACCGGCCTCCAGGAGACCGTCAACGCCGGCCCGGTGGGACGCCTCGAACTCGTCGTCTACTCCGACCCGGTACACGGCTCCCGGCTTGAACTGGCGGGCCACGAGTCGCTGATCGGGGCGGCCGAGCTGGCCGGGCACGCGTCGCGCTTCGCCAGCTTTGTGACGGCGACCCTCGACCGTGAGGGCGATACCGCGCTCGTCGCGCTGCCCGCCGCGATGACGCCCGCCGAAGCGGCACTGCTCGACGGCGGCGGCACCGGCGCGGCACTGGACGTCCCCGACTCGACGCTCGACGGGCTGATCCGCCAGCAGGTGGCCGCGAGCCCGGACGGCGTCGCGGTCGTCGGCGACGACGGCACCGAGCTGACGTACGCGAAGTTCGACGCGCGGGTCAACACGACGGCGCGGGCGCTGATCGAGCGCGGCGTCGGGATCGGCGACCGGGTCGCGGTGATCCTGCCGCGTTCGGTCGATCTTGTGGTGACCCTGGCCGCGATCGTGCGGGCGGGCGCAGCGTTCGTGCCGATCGACACGTCATATCCGGCTGGTCGGATACAGGCGATCTTGGAGGACTCCGCCCCGGTTCTTGTGGTGACCGACTCGTCCGGCGCGGCCGGGCTGGCGGACGTCGCCGTGGGTCGGCTCCTGCTGGACGACCCTGCGGTGACGGCGGCGCTCGATGCCGATTCGCCGGCCTTGTCGCGGCCGCTGTCGCCGCGCGATGTCGCCTATGTGATCTTCACGTCGGGGACGACGGGTCGGCCCAAGGGTGTGGCCGTTCCGCATCAGGCGATCGTCAACCTGATCGCCTGGCGACAGGACACCTTCCCCATCACGGCGACGGAACGGGTGCTGCAGAAGACGTCTGTCGGATTCGACGTCGCCGTTCCCGAGTTCTTCTGGCCACTCACCGTCGGAGCCGCAGTCCGGCTCATCCGACCGGCCGGGGAACGCGACCCCGAATACCTCGCCGCGATCCTGCGCGACGAACCGATCGGGTTTGTCGAACTGGTCCCAACCGTGCTGCAAGCGATGCTCGACGCCGGATTCGACCCTGTCACGTCGCCGTTGCGGCATCTGTCGGTCGGTGGCGAGGCGCTGCCCGCTGGGCTGGGCCGCCGCCTCCAGGGTGTTGCCGGTGTGAACGTGTGGAACACCTACGGGCCGACCGAAGCGGCCGTGGACGCCACCGGGATCAGCCTCACCGACGCGGACCTCACCCACGTCCCGGTCGTGCCCATCGGCGGCCCGGTCGCGAACGTGCGGGCGGTCGTGCTGGATTCCTGGCTTCGTCCGACCGCGCCCGGCGTGGCGGGTGAACTGTACCTGGGCGGCGTTCAACTCGCCGACGGCTACGTGGGCCGTCCCGGCCTGACCGCCGAACGGTTCATCGCCGACGACTCAGGGCAACGCCTCTACCGCACCGGAGACCTCGTCACCTGGAACAACCGGGGACAACTCGAATTCCTCGGCCGCGTAGACGACCAGGTGAAGATCCGTGGATTCCGCATCGAACTCGACGAGATCCGCAACGTCCTGGAGACCCACAATGACGTCTCGGCGGCAGCCGTCATCGCGCTGGACCACCCGGCGGGCGGCAAGTTCCTGGCCGCCTACGTCATCACGTCCGCGCCGGTAGAGGCACTGCGCGCCCACGCCGAAACGCGGCTGCCCGAGTACATGGTCCCCACCACCTTCACGCGGCTCGACGCCCTGCCGGTGACGGCGAACGGCAAGCTGGACCGGCGCGCCCTGCCCACCCCCGACCTCGGCGGTGTGCCGGGCCGGGAGCCGCAGACTCGGACCGAGCGGGTCCTGGCCGACGTGTTCCGGGACGTCCTCCAGGTGCCGTCGGTGTCGGTGGACGACGACTTCTTCCGGCTCGGCGGGCACTCGCTGCTCGCCACCCGCGCCGTCACCCGCGCCAACGCGCGGCTCCACGCGTCCTTCACCCTCCGGAACCTGTTCGACAACCCCACGATCGCCGGACTCGCCGCGCTACCCGAGGCGTCGTCGGCCATGGCCCCACGCTTCACCGGCGTCACCCGGCCCGAGGTCGTCCCGGCCTCCTACGGGCAACAGTCGTTGTGGCTGATCGAGCAGCTCGGCGACCCCGGCGGCCGCTACGTCGTCCCACTCGTGCTCCGACTCACCGGCACCCCGGACGAAGCCGCCCTCACCGCCGCCCTCCGGGACGTCGTGGCCCGCCACGAGGCGCTCCGGACGCTGATCATCGAGGAGGACGGGCGGCTACAGCAGTCCGTCATTCCCGCAGCGGACGCGACGTCCCGGCTCACGCTGACCGTCGACGCCTTCACCGACGCGCGGGTCGCCGAAGTCCTCCAGGGCCGGTTCGATCTGGGCACGGACCTCCCGATCCGGGCCGCCCTGCTCCGCGTCAGCGACGCCGAGTGGGTCTTTGTGCTGGCGATCCACCACCACGCGGTGGACGAGTGGTCGTTCCCGCTCCTGCTGGGCGACCTTTCCACCGCCTACCGCGCCAGGACCCAGGGCGCACCGCCCGCGTGGGAG
>NZ_JAJLQY010000014.1 GCF_020991275.1 Actinocorallia sp. API 0066
TGGACGTGCTGTCTGGCTGATTCGTTGCGGAGGTGCTGTTCGTATGATTTGCCGCTTGTGGGTTGTTTGACTGATTTGTTGTCCATGTTCCTCACCTGAACCGACTGGACGATCACGCTCTGGCATCGGCGGTCTGCCCGTGCTGCGGCGGGCCAGTCCTTGCTGGAGGGCGAGATCGTTGGTGCCTCAGGGTGAGGTGGGTGTTACTTGTGGTGGCGGCGGGTGGCGGGTGGCGGGTGGCGGGTGGCGGGTGGGTGGGCGGGGCGGCTGTTTTTGGGTCAGGTGGGGTGGGGGGTGTGGTGTTCTATGGACTGGATGGTGCCGGTGGGGTTGAGGTGGAAGGTCCAGAAGGCGGCTTTGCGGAGGGTGGGTGGGGTGGGCGGGGTGGGGGTGAGGGCGGTGTGGAGGGTGGGGGCGTGTTCGCCGTGGGTGCAGATGAGGAGGGGGTCCGGGGAGGCGGACAGGAGGGTGCGGAGGCGGTCGGCGGGCGGGCAGGCATCCGGTGGGGCCCCGACGGTGAAGGCGGCGTCCGTGGTGATGGGCAGGGCGTGCGCGACGGCGTAGTCGAGGATCGTCTCCACGCAGCGGGCGGTGGCGGAGCTGACGATCCGGGTCGGCGCGTAGGCGGCGAGCATCGGGGTCAGCGCGGTGGACTCCCAGCGGCCGCGCGCGTCCAGGGGCCGGAGCAGGTCGCTGCCGTGCCAGAAGCGCTTCTCGCCGGCGCACGCGTGCCGCAGCACGATCACCGAGCGGGTGGGCCGGGGCCGGGCCACGAACGCGCGCAACAGCGCCGCGTCGTGCTGGTGGGTGAGCAGGCCGAGCGCGACGGGCACCGGCGTCCAGGCCAGCTCGTCCACCTCGTGGTCGGGCTTGAACGGCGCGACGTCGACGGCCTCGGCGGCCCAGTAGTCGACGCGTTTGGGCCGCCCGTTCACCTCGTAGGACGCGGACGGAAGGGGCGCGCCCAGCCTGGCCGTCACCCCTGTCTCCTCGCGCACCTCCCGGACGACCGTGCGCAGGATGTGTTCGCCGTGCTTGGCCTTGCCCTTCGGGAGGCTCCAGTCGTCGTACCTGGGCCGGTGGACGAGGGCGACCTCCAGTTCGCCCCCGTCCGCACGCCACAGGACGGCACCCGCCGCCCTGATGAGGGGCTCAGCCGCCATCCACCGTTCTCCAGCGCCGCGTCCGCATGAGGTGGGTCTGGATGTCGGTGGCGGGGTTGTCGGGGGTGCCCTTGTAGCGGGTCCAGTCGCCGTCGCCGTGCAGCCGCCAGGAGGCGGTGCCGTCGTCCATGCCCCTGTCCAGGAACCGGATCAGCTCGTCGCGGTGGCTGGGGTCGTTCACCCGGACCATGGCCTCGACCCGCCGGTCGAGGTTGCGGTGCATGAGGTCGGCGCTGCCGAACCACACCTCGGGGCTGCCGCCGCACTCGAACGCGTAGATCCGCGAGTGTTCGAGGAACCTGCCGAGCACGCTGTGTACCCTGATGTTCTCCGACATGCCCGGCACGCCGGGACGTAGCGCGCAGATCCCCCGGACCCAGACGTCCACCGGCACCCCCGCCTGGGACGCCCGGTACAGCGCGTCGATGATCACCTCGTCCACGAGGCTGTTGCACTTGAACCTGACGTGCGCCGGGCGGCCCGCCCTGTGGTGGCCGACCTCCCGCTCGACGCGCAGCACGAGCCCGCTGCGCAGCGTGTTCGGCGCGACGAGCAGATGCCGGTAGCTCACCTTGCGGGAGTAGCCCGTCAGGTGGTTGAACAGCTCGGTGACGTCCTCGGCGACCTCCTGGTCGGCCGTCAGCAGCCCGAGGTCCTCATACAGCCGCGCGGTCTTCGGGTGGTAGTTGCCGGTGCCGATGTGGCAGTAGCGGCGCAGCGAGCCGTCCGGCTCCTGCCGCACGACGAGGGCGAGCTTGCAGTGCGTCTTCAGGCCGACGAACCCGTAGACGACGTGGCAGCCCGCCTTCTCCAGCTTGCGGGCCCACTCGATGTTCGCGGACTCGTCGAACCGCGCCTTGATCTCGACCACCACGACGACCTGCTTGCCCTCGTCGGCGGCCTTGATGAGGGCGTCCACGATGGGCGAGTCACCGGAGGTCCGGTAGAGGGTCTGCTTGATGGCCAGGACGCCCGGGTCGGCTGCGGCTTCTTCGATGAGCCGTTGGACGCTCGTCGTGAACGAGTCGTAGGGGTGGTGGACGATGACGTCGCGCTCGCGCAGGGCGGAGAAGATGCTGCCTTCGCTCGGCAGGGCTGCCTTGGAGGGCACGAACGGGGGGTACTTGAGTTCGCTGCGGTCGAGGTCGGCGATGAGGGACAGGCCGCCGAGGTCGAGCGGCCCCGGCACCCGGTAGACCTGCCGCTCCACGACGCCGAGCTCTTCGGCGAGGAGTTCGAGCACCTCCTCGGAGATGGACTCCTCGACCTCCAGCCTTACGGCGGGCCCGAACCGGCGGCGCAGGAGTTCCTTCTCCAGGGCCTGGAGGAGGTCCTCGGTGATGTCCTCGTCCACTTCGAGGTCCTGGTTGCGGGTGACGCGGAAGGCGTGCCGCTCCACGATCTCCATGCCGTTGAACAGCTGGGTGAGGTGCGCCGCGATGACGTCCTCCAGCGGCGTGAAACGGTCGGGGGAGGCTTCGAGGAGGCGGGGCAGCAGTTCGGGCACCTTGACGCGGGCGAACAGCCGTGCCTCGGTCTCAGGGTCGCGGACGACGACGGCCAGGTTGAGCGAAAGGCCGGAGATGTACGGGAACGGGTGTGCCGAGTCCACCACGAGCGGGGTGAGCACCGGGTAGATCTTCTCCCGGAAGATCCTGCTCAGCGTCTCGCGCTCGGTGTCGGCGAGCTCGTCCCAGCGGAGGATCTCGATGTCCTGCTTGGCCAGGGCCGGGAGGATGTCGTCACGGAAGCAGGCGGCGTGCCTCAGCATGAGGTCGTGCGCGACGACGGCGGTGCGCTCCAGCACCTCACGCGGCTGCCGTCCGGACGCCGAGCGCACCGCGAGCCCGGTGGCCATCCGGCGCATCAGCCCGGCGACCCGGACCATGAAGAACTCGTCGAGGTTGGTCGCGAAGATCGACAGGAACCTGACCCGCTCCAGCAGCGGCAGGTCGTGGTCCTCGGCAAGTTCCAGGACGCGCTGGTTGAACCTCAGCCAGCTTTCCTCACGGTCGAGGAATCGGTCTTCCGGTAGTGGTTCCGGAGGGATGTTTCCGTGAGGGATTTGTCCTGGTTTTGCAGCCATAATAATGAATTATCCCCCTTGAAGGTTAACGGTGGGCGAATTCCGCATGTCCCCAAGTGTGTCATCGGGTGCGCTCCGCACGCACCGCTTCCGGGCGTGGAAGCAGGCCCGTCAGCCGGGGAGGGACCTGCGCACCACGTACGGTTGGATGATCCCCAACCCACGCACCGGTCTACGCACGATCCGCACCAATTCATACGAAGAATCTCCCTTGAGCTCCTCCGCGAGCGCCTCGTCCGCGACCAGCGAGCCGGGACGGGCGATGGAGGTCAGCCGGGAGGCGAGGTTCACCGTGGTGCCGAAGATGTCGCCCATGAGGTGCAGCACCGGGCCGTAGGCCATGCCGACCCTCACGTCCGGAACCTCCGTCTCGCTCTGCACCGCGTCGGAGATGGAGATGCCGATCTCCACCCCGGTGCGCGCCGAATCGGCGGCGTAGAGCACCTCGTCGCCGAGCGTCTTGATCAGGCGGGCGCCGTGCGCGGCCACGATGTCGGCGGCCGTCGTCTCGAACCGCTCGACGACCCGGCCCAGCTCCAGCTCGTTCAACTCACGGCTCATCGCGGTGAACGAGACCATGTCAGCGAAGCCGACCGCCAGCGGACGGGCGTTCAACTCGCCGTCCGGGGACATCGAAGCCAGCGCGCGGGCTCCCGCCGCCGCCAACTGCCGCCGCCACGCGTGCAGGAGAAGCGGCTCCATCCGGTCGAGGAAGTCCGCGTTGAAGATCGAGGTGTCCAGGCCCGCGCCCGTCAGCAGGCCGCTCTGCCACTCGGCGAGCCGGGCCATCGTCTGGCCGAACGCGCGCGCCTGCCGCAGGACGAGTTCGGCGGTGTCCTCGCCCAGGCTGCCCCGATCCAGGATGCCCCGGATCAGGCGCAGGGCGCGCAGGTCGCCTTCGGTGAACGCGGGGACGTCGTCAGCGGGGCTGGGGAAGCCGAAGGAGCGCCAGAGCCGCTCGGTGAACTCGGGCGGCACCCCGCTCTCGCGGGCCGCGTCAAGGCGCGTGTACTTGAGCTCGCCGCCCAGCAGGAGCTCTTCCAGCTCCCGCACCTCGCGTTCCCGCCCGGACATTTACCCGTCACTCCCCGATCTCGCGGCTGATCAGCCTCAATGCGACGAACAGGCTATGTGATGGCTGTCACTAGTGTCCTATCGGTCTCGGATTCCGGACATGTACTACGTCACCCGCGCTGTAAGCACGTTCGCCACGGGCGGTTTCGGCGACGAGCCTGCCCTCGGCGTCGACGTCCCTGGCCGTGCCGGTCTCGGCGGTGCCGCCGGGCAGCTCGACCCTGATGTCCCGGCCCAACGTCGCCGACAGGGCCCGGTAGGCGCCGCGCAGGCCGCTGCCGTCGGGGTCGCCGTCGGCGGCGCGCCACTCGGTGTAGCGCAGGGCCAGTTCCCGCAGGATCGCCTTCAGGACGGTCTCACGGTCGGTCGTGGCGGCGTCCTCGATCAGCAGCGACGTCGCGGTGGGGACGGGCAGCTCAGCGGCCCGCAGGGACACGTTGAGGCCCACGCCGACCACAACGGCGCCCTCGGCCCGCTCGGCGAGGATCCCGGCCAGCTTGCGGTCGCCGACCAGCACGTCATTGGGCCACTTCAGGGCCGCCTCGACGGCGGCGCCGCCGGTGGCCTCGCCGAACTCGCCGGCCTGAGCCCGCGTCGTCACCGACCGGACGGCCGTGGCGACGGCGACACCGGTGAGCAGCGGGAGCCAGCCCAGCCGGGTCGCCGGAACCGACGCGCCCGGCCGCAGCAGCACCGAGAACATCAGCCCGGAGCGCGGCGGCGCGGCCCAGGAACGGCCCAGCCGCCCCCGTCCCGCCGTCTGCGCCTCGGCGACCACAACGACGCCCTCCCGCGCCCCCTCGGCGGCCAGCGCCGCCACGTCGGCGTTGGTGGACCCCGTCTCGGACACCACGCGGATCTCCCGCCAGAACGACCCGTCCCGAGCCAGAGCCCGATTCAACGCCTTCTCGTTCAACGGAGGCCGATCAAGATCCGAATACAAACCCATGTTCTTATCCAACCCCACCGCCGCCGCCCGCACCGCCCGGGGGCGGCACGTCAGCCCGTGTTCTGGAGGCCGGCGGCTACGCCGTTGACGGAGAGGAGGAGGAGGTTCTCCAGGCGGGGGAGGTCGGCTTCGGAGGGGGTGCCCTCGCGGAGGGTGCGTAGGGCGCGGAGTTGGAGGTAGCTGAGGGCGTCCACGTAGGGGTTGCGGAGTTCCACGGCGCGGGAGAGGACCTTGCGGTTCTCCAGGAGGCGACGGTGGCCGGTGACGGCCTTCACCAGCTCCAGCGTCCTGTCGTACTCGGCCATGACGGTCTCGGTGAGGTCGGGGCGGCCGCCGAGCGCCAGGTACCGGACGGCGATCGCCCTGTCGGTCTTGGCCAGCGACATCTCCGCGTTGTCGATCATCGCGTTGAACAGCGGCCACGACGCGTACGCCGCACGCAGGTCGGGGTCGTCGGCGACGGCGGCGAGGCCGGAGCCGAGCCCGAACCAGGCGGGCAGGTTGACGCGGGTCTGGGTCCAGGCGAACACCCACGGGATCGCGCGCAGGTCGTCCAGGGAGGACGCGCCGGTGCGGCGCGCGGGCCGGGAGCCGATCCGCAGCTCGCCGATCTCCGCGAGCGGTGAGACCCGGGAGAACCACTCGGCGAACCCGTCCGTCTCCACCAGGACGCGGAACGCCTTGTGCGCCGCCTCGCTGAGCCTGTCGGCCAGCGGACGGAAGCGGGTGGCGGCGGCCGCGACGGTGTCCTCGACCTCGGGGGTGGACGCCAGCAGGATCGCGTTGGTGACCTGCTCGACGTGCCGCTGGGCGATCTCCGGATGGCCGTACCTGGCGAAGATCACCTCACCCTGCTCGGTGACCTTGAACCTGCCGTCCACCGAGCCGGGCGGCTGGGCGAGGATCGCGCGGTTCACCGGGCCGCCGCCCCGGCCGAGCGAGCCGCCCCGGCCGTGGAAGAGGGTGAGGGTGATGTTGTTCTCCTGCGCCCAGCGAGCCAGCGCCTCCTGGGTGTCGTACAGAAGCAGGGTCGCGCTGGCGGGGCCCATGTCCTTGGCCGAATCGGAGTAGCCGAGCATGACCTCAAGACGGCGTCCGGTCTGGCCCAGCCGGCGCTGCACGGGCACCAGCCGGATCGCCTCGGCCAGCACGGAGACCGCGCGCTGGAGGTCGTCGCCCGTCTCGAAGAGGGGGACGACGTCGAGGGTGGGCGCCGCGTCGCCCAGGGACTCGGCGAGCTCGTAGACGGCGGCGATGTCGGCGGCCGTCCGGGAGAACGACACGATGTAGCGGGAGCAGGCGGACACGCCGAACCGCTTCTGCGCCCAGGCCATGACGCGCAGGGTGTCGAGGACCTCCTCGGTCTCGGCCGACAGCGCGCCGCCGCGCCTGACCTCGGCGAGGGCCCGCTCGTGCACCGAGGAGTGCTGGCGGATCTCCAGCTCGGCGAGGTGGAAGCCGAACGTCTCGACCTGCCAGATGAGGTGCTGGAGCTCGCCGTACGCCTGCCGGGGCGCGCCGACCTCCGCGAGGGAGTCCTGGACCAGGACGAGGTCGTCCAGGAGCTGGTCCGGGCCGGTGTAGCCGAGGTCGGCGTTGCGCTCGCGCGTCGCCCTGATCCGCTCGGCGGCGTACAGCAGGTACTGCCGGTGCGGTTCGCCGGGCGAGCGGGCGGCCAGCTCGGCGAGCAGCTCCGGCTGGGCGGTGCGGGCGGCGGCGATCGCGCCGCGCAGCGCGGCCGACGCCGGGGTGGTGCTCGCGTTGGCGGTGAGCTGCCTGCCGATCCGGGTGGCGGCGGTCTCCAGCGCGATGAGGACGTGCTGGGACTGGATCTTCAACGCCTGCCGGGTGACCTGCGCGGTGACGAACGGGTTGCCGTCCCTGTCGCCGCCGATCCAGCTTCCGTACCGGATGTAGGCGGGGGCCAGAGGCGGCAGCGCCCCGGTGCGGTCCTGGGCCGTCGCCTCAGGGTGCTCCTGCTCCTTGAGGACGGCGTCCAGCGACCGGTAGATGAGCGGGACGGCCCGGAAGAGCGTCTCGTCGAACGTGGCGAGCGCGACGCGCACCTCGTCCAGCGGGTCCATCGCCTCGTGGCGGCGCTGGGCGGTGCGCCACAGCAGGTCGATCTGCTCACGCAGCCTGCGGCGCAGCTCGTTCTTCTCGCTGAAGCCGCGCGCCGGGTTGTTGTAGTCGTGCAGCAGCCCGCTGATCCTGGTGATCGCGGTGACGACCGCGCGCCGCTTGGCCTCGGTCGGGTGGGCGGTGAACACCGGGCGGAACTCCAGGCCCGCGACGGCGCCCACCGGGTCGGCGAGCTCGGCGACGGCCGCCTTCACCGAGCTGCGCTGCGGCGGCGCGCCCTCGATGTCCCGCTCCCGGAGGGTCCGGATGCGGTGGTGCTCCTCGGCGAGATTGGTCAGGTGGAAGTAGACGGAGAAGGCGCGGGCGACGAGCTCCGCGCGTTCCAGCGGCCATTCCGCGACGAAGTCGGTGATGTCGTCGCCCGCTCGGTCGTTCTCGGCGGGCTCGCCCCTGCGGGCGGAGATCACCGCGTGGCGCAGCCGCTCGACGTCGTCCAGGAGGTCCTGGCCGCCGTACTCCACGAGCACGTGGCCGAGTAGGGAGCCCAGCAGACGGACGTCCGCGCGCAGCTCGTCGGGAAGGTCCACTCTGATCTGGGAGGCAAGGCTCTCGGTCACAGTCGGCATCCTACAGAGGGGACAATTGGTCTATACCACCACCCCCGCCATACCCCGGTGCGCCGGGAATGACAAGTGACTCGTTACTCTTTCGCCCATGGCGATGGAAGCGGTTGAACCCCCGGTCGAAAAGATCGACATCCACACCACGGCGGGAAAAATCGCCGACCTTGAGCGACGCAGGTACGAAGCCGTGCACGCCGGGTCCGCGGCCGCCGTGGAGAAGCAGCACGCCAAGGGCAAGCTGACCGCGCGCGAGCGGATCGACGCCCTGCTCGACGAGGGCTCCTTTGTGGAGTTCGACGAGTTCGCACGGCACCGCTCGACCATGTTCGGGCTGGAGAAGAAGCGCCCCTACAGCGACGGCGTCGTCATCGGCTACGGCACGGTGGACGGCCGTCAGGTCTGTGTCTTCTCCCAGGACGTCATGGCGTTCGGCGGGTCGCTCGGCGAGGTCTACGGCGAGAAGATCGTCAAGATGCTCGACCTCGCCCTCAAGACCGGGTGCCCGATCATCGGCATCAACGAGGGCGGCGGCGCCCGCATCCAGGAGGGTGTGGTCGCGCTCGGCCTGTACGCGGAGATCTTCAAGCGGAACGTGCACGCCAGCGGCGTCATCCCGCAGATCTCGCTGATCATGGGCGCCACCGCGGGCGGGCACGTGTACTCCCCCGCGCTCACCGACTTCGTCGTCATGGTCGACCAGACCTCGCACATGTTCATCACCGGCCCCGACGTCATCAAGACCGTCACGGGCGAGGAGGTGACGTTCGAGGAACTGGGCGGTGCTCACACGCACAACAGCAAGTCGGGCGTCTCCCACTACATGGCTTCCGACGAGACCGACGCGATCGAGTACGTCAAGGCGCTTCTGTCCTACCTGCCGTCGAACAACATGTCCGAGGCGCCAGAGTACGAGCAGGCCGCCGACCTCGACGTCATCGAGGAGCTGGACACGGCGATCCCCGACTCGGCCAACCAGCCCTACGACATGAAGTCGATCATCGAGGCTGTCGTCGACGACGGGGAGTTCCTGGAGGTCCAGCCGCTGTTCGCGCCGAACATCGTCGTGGGGTACGCCCGGGTGGACGGGCGCAGCGTCGGCATCGTCGCCAACCAGCCGCTCCAGCTCGCGGGCTGCCTCGACATCGACGCGTCCGAGAAGGCCGCCCGGTTCATCCGCACCTGTGACGCCTTCAACGTGCCCGTCCTGACCTTTGTCGACGTCCCCGGCTTCCTGCCCGGCACCGGCCAGGAGTGGGACGGCATCATCCGGCGTGGCGCGAAGCTGCTGTACGCGTACGCGGAGGCGACCGTCCCGCTCGTCACCGTGATCACCCGTAAGGCTTACGGCGGCGCTTACGACGTCATGGGGTCCAAGCACCTGGGCGCCGACGTGAACCTCGCGTGGCCGACCGCGCAGATCGCCGTCATGGGCGCGCAGGGCGCGGTGAACATCCTGTACCGGCGCGAACTCGCCGCCGCCGACGACCCGGACGCGCGCCGCGCCGATCTCGTCACCGAGTACGAGGACACCCTCGCGAACCCGTACATCGCGGCCGAACGCGGCTATGTCGACGCCGTCATCAAGCCGTCCGAGACCCGGATCCAGGTCATCAAGGCGCTGCGGGCGCTGCGCGAGAAGCGCAGGACGCTGCCGCCGAAGAAGCACGGGAACATCCCGCTGTAGCCGGAGAGGCCGAACATGAGCGAGAAGCCGTTTCTTCAGGTGGTCAGGGGCGACGCCACACCGGCGGAGATCGCCGCGCTGATCGCGGTGCTCGCCGCGCGCGGCGCGCCCGCGCCCGCCGCGCCCGCGCGCCGCGCCTCGGTGTGGACGGACCGGGCGCGGCTCGCCCGCCGTCCGGTCCGGCCGGGCCCGGGGGCCTGGCGGGCGAGCGCGCTGCCGGGCTGAGCGCACGCGCGGGGGGCGTCGGGCGTCTCCCCGCGCGGCGTGCGAAACGGCAGCCGGAAGTAGCTCATGGGAAAGGGTCCGTGGCCTTAAGGTGGGGTACCCATGGCCGCCTCGGAGTTTCTCCCACAACCTGCCCGTTATGCCGTTTTCGTTGATGCGGGCTACCTTTACGCTGCTTCCGGGGCATTGCTGCTTGAGGCATCGTCCCGGCGCGAGTACCGGGTGTACGCGGAGAAGCTCATCAAAGCGCTCACCGCGCACGCCGACGAACGCATCAACGGCGAACTGCTCCGGCTCTACTGGTTCGACGCGGCGCCGCGCCGCCAGCCCACCGTCGAACAGCGCGTCATCGCCAACCTCTCACTGGTGAAACTACGCCTCGGCAACCTCAACGCGCAGGGCCAGCAGAAGGGCGTCGACGCCCAGCTCCGCGCCGACC
Organism: Actinocorallia sp. API 0066; assembly: GCF_020991275.1. Taxonomy (GTDB): domain Bacteria; phylum Actinomycetota; class Actinomycetes; order Streptosporangiales; family Streptosporangiaceae; genus Actinocorallia. The sequence goes on from NZ_JAJLQY010000014.1 coordinate 10,326, forward strand.
TCGAAGCGCTCGCCCGGCACCGGGCCATCACCGACGCGGTACTGCTCGCCGGGGACGAGGACATGCTCCCCGCCGTCGAGTCCGCCCAGCGGTACGGGGTGCGGGTGCACCTGTGGGGGGTCGAGCCCACACACGGCTCCAACCAGGCCGAATGGCTCGTGTGGGAGTCCGACACCGTCGAGGTGCTGCCCGCCGACTTCCTGCGGCCCTACTTCCTGCGGGCAGGGGTGCTGCCCGTCGAGGAGACGGCGCCGCCCGCCGCGGTCGCCGCGTCCGCCAGCCGTCCCACCGTGCCGTCGCCGTCGCAGGTGTTCGCGGGCAAGGTGGCGCCGCCCCCGGTCGTCCGGCCGCCCCTGCCGTCCACCGCGGCGGCCGCCGTGGGCTCGGCGGGCAAGGCCGTGGACGGCAAGGTCGAGAACAAGCTCGGGCCCGACCGCGCGGCGATGCTGGAGGTCGGCGAGCACGTCGCGCAGAAGTGGGTGTTCGAACGCGGCCGCGACAACATCCGCGACCTGCTTCCGGGGCCCATCCTCCCGCCCGTCATCGACAAGGAACTCCTCATCGACGCGGAGAAGATCCTGGGCAGGTCGCTGCGGCCCTACCAGGAGGCGCGGACCTGGCTCAGGGACGGCTTCTGGGAGCGCGTCTACCGCGAGTTCGGCATCGGCGTGGGCACCTCCGACACGTGAGGCGGCGTCCGACTTCCGGTGAGCGGCGGACACCGAGCGTGGTGATGGGGGTACATTCTGCCGCGTGCGCTTCCACACCCGGGTGGCGGCGGCCGTCGCCCTGACCGCCGCCGTGCTGTCGGGCTGCGGCCTGCCCTTCGCGCCCGGCGGACGGCCGGGAGGCGGCGTCGTCGGCCTCGGGGCGCCCGCCCCCTACGTGCCCGCTTCCGCCTCCCGCCTCGCCGGATCCCCTACGCCGTCCTCCTCCGCGCCCGGCCGGATGGACGCCCTACCGGGCGTCGGCCTCCCGGCCCGCGCCTACCTTCCGCACGGCAGGACCGTCACCGTGCTGGACCAGCGGGACCTCTCGCCGGTGCGGAAACTGCGGCTGCCCGAACCCGTCACCCGGATCGTGCCGTCGCGCGACCTGCGGACGCTGTGGGCGGTCGGCCGGACGGCGCTCGTGCCGCTCGACCCGGCGACGCTCCGGGCGGGCACGGCACGCCCGGTGGCGCGCGCCCGCGACCTGGTGTTCACCGGCGACGGCGGCACCGCGCTCGTGCTCACCGACCGGCGCCTGGAGTTCCGCGACCCGGCGGCGATGCGCCTGCGGTCGGCGCTGCGGCTGCCGTGCGCGCCGACCGCCGCCGCCGCGCTCACCTCCGACGGGGAACGCCTGGTCACCGCGTGCGGGCGCGCCCTGCTCTACATCGACTGGCGCAGCGGCATGGCGGGCTCGGCCGACCTGCCCGACGCGCCCACCCGGCTCCTGCTCGCCCCGGACGGGCGGACGTTCTTCGCCGCGACACCCTCCGGCGTCCTCCTCCTGGACTCCCTGACGCTGAAGGAGACCTCGCGGGTCGCGCTGCCCGGCGCCGTCACCACGCTGATCCCGGCGCCGTCGGGCGGCACCGTCTACGCCTCAGGCCCCGGCACGGCCGCCGAACTCGGCGCCACCGGCGCGCTCCTCCGCCCACTGCCCGTCCCCCACACGGCGACCCTGACGGCCCTCTCCCCCGACGGCGGCACCCTCTGGCTCCGCGAACCCGGCCGCCTCGTCGCCCGCTCCGCCGACGGCACCCGCCACCGCTCCGCCCCCGTCACCTCCACCGACGCCACCCTCCACCCCCACCCCACCAACCCCACCCCGACCGCCCACTGAACCCGACGGCCCGGAATCAGGCGCCGCGGGCGTGGAGGCGGGGGGAGAGGTCGTCGATGAGGGCCTCGGTCTCCGGGTGGAGGAGGTCGAGGTCGGCGCGGCCGCGGATCTCGTTGAGGACGGCCTGGACGGCGGCCGGGTCGCCGGTGACGTCGGTCGCGCGGAGCAGGTCGCGCCACAGGAGTTCGTCGTCGGGGGCCAGGCGCATGCCGGCGCGGGCGGCGGCGACCGCGGCGTGCGGGTCGCGCTCGCCGAGCCGGACCTGGGCGAGCCGGTGCGCGGCGTCCACCACGCGGGCCGTCACCTCGTACTCCAGCGCGTCGACCGCCAGCCACGAGTACCGGCCGCGCGGGCGCGGCGCGAGCAGCCTGCCCCGCACCAGCTCCAGCGCGTGCGACAGGTACGCCGCCTCGGCGGCGGGCTCGGCGGCCGACCGCCACAGCAAATACTGGAACTGCTGGAGGTCCACCGCGACCTCCGAGCCGAGCCGCAGCCTGCCCCGCTCGTCGCTGTACAGGTTGGGACGGCCCCGCGCGTCACGGCCCAGCCAGTCCGCCGCCATCGCGATCGTCGCGTCCCGCACCCCGGCGGTGACGCCGCGCGGCCACACCGCGCCGCTCAGCACCGTCGGGTGGACGCCGCCCGGATGCGTCGCCAGGTAGACGAGCACCTCGGTGCAGATGTCGCGCCTGGTGTCCTCCATCTGTCCGGACGCGCGCACCGCGATCCCGCCCATCACCCGGATCTCGGCGGACGGCGCGGCGGCGGGCGGGTGCTCCACGGTGATCTCGGGCAGCCGGATGCCGTCCTTGCGGCCCGCCGTCCGGACCAGCTCGGCGACGGCCCGGTACTGCGGCTCCGGGATGCGCTGCGCCTGCACCTGGAACCCGAGGACGCCCGCGTCCAGCGTGCCCTCCTCGTCGATCGTCCACTGCCAGGCGGCGCCCTCGACGTGGCCCGCGACGATGTACCCGGCCGACAGCCGCTGCGCGGTGCGGGCCAGCGCGGCGAGCCTTGCCGCGTCGGCCTTCGTGGGCTGGTCGGCCATCACCAGGTAGTGCGGCATCCACGCCTCGCCGGACACGCCGCGGCAGCGTCCGGTGAGCACCGAGTCGGCGCCGGTCGCGCTGAGCGCGCGGCGCACCTCGGCGGTGCGGGACTCCAGCTCCGGCAGCGCCTCGGCGAGCGACGTGACGCACCGGATGCGGTCGGGCGCCAGCTCGGCCAGCTCGGGCCCGAACCCGACGAGGGTCAGCCGCATGTGGTCGGCCCACGTGCTCGTCGCAAGCTCCACCGCGACAGCGGCGAGCGCCTCCTTGCGCTGCCGGGGCGGGCCGTCCAGGGAGATGACGCCGTGCGCGGCCTCCAGGTCGGCGAGCACCCTGCCGGTCGAGCCGACGCCCAGCGAGATCATGCCCGGGTAGGGCGCGAGCACCTCGGACAGGTCGGCCGACGACAGCGGTGTGAGGTTCGCGGTGTGCAGCCGCCACACCTGGCCGCCGTCGTGCGGCTCCCAGGGGGCCGGCGGGTTCGGGTCGGCGGGCGCTATCCACAGGTCCATCGAATCGGTGCCCAGGTGCAGCCCGTACACCGTCGGCAGCGTCCGGTTCTGCGCGGCGAGCGCCTGCGACAGGCGGCGCAGCCCGAGGTCCAGGACCCTGATGCCCTCGGCGTCCGCGCCGATCCGGAGCGCCTGCTCGACCTTGGCGGCCTCGCCCTCCGGGCGGACGATCATCATGCCGGTCTCGCGGGCCAGGACCTGCGCGCGCCGCCTGCGGCCGAGCGCGGTGAGCACGCCCGCGGCCAGCAGCGACGACGCGGCGAGCGCCTCCGGCCACGGGAACTCCTGCTCGGCCGTCTCAGCGGGCGGCGACTCCACCGGGGCCTGCGGCGCGCCGTGCACGGTGCCGGGCGCCTCGGGCTTGGCGGGCGGCTTCGGCACCTGCGGGGACGCCTGCGGCTTCGGCGCCTCCTGCTTCGGCGTGTCCTGCTTGGGGGTGTCCTGCTTCGGAACGTCCTGCTTGGGGGTGTCCTGCTGCTTCGGCTGCTCCGGGGCGGGCTTGTCCGGCTTGCTGGGCTTGTCGGCGACGGCGTGGCCGTACTGGAAGTAGTCGCGCAGCTCCGACTTCGGGATGATCAGGGTGCCTCGGGCGTCACCGGGCATCTCCATCACCCAGCCGGGCCGGATCAGGCTCGCCTCGCGCAGCCGCGACCCGTCGGGCTGCACATGGCCCTTGTTGAGCTCGAAGATCTCCTTGTAGCGGCGGCCGTCGCCGAGCGTCTTCTCGGCGATCTCCCACAGGCTCTCGTGGTGCCTGCCGTGCGGCGGCTGCACCTTGTAGATCTTGGTGGTCTCGCCGTCCGGCTCCTCGGCCGACGGGGAGCTGACCAGCCGCACGTCCGGCGCCTGCGCGGTGGGCGCGCCCTGCTCGGCCGTCACGACCGCCTTCGGCGGCCCGGCCGGTGCCTGCGCGAACGCCGGCACGATCGCCGTCGTCGCGGTGAACAGCAGCAGCACCGCCACCACGAGCTTGTGCACGACGGCCTGGGTGCCGCCCGCGAGCGGCACCCGCACCGGCACGCCGATCCCGCGCACCCCCGCCTGGAGCTCCACCGCGAGGCAGACGAGCAGCTGGAACCAGGCGAGCCACACGAACACCGCGAGGATGCCGAACAGCGCCTCGAAGTCGAGCTGCTGGGTGAGCAGCGACATGTCCAGCGGCCCGTCCGGCAGCGGACTGCCCACGAACCTGACGAGCGCGTACGGCACCCCCGCCACCAACGCGACGAGGGCTGCCAGCGACAGCAGCCCCAGGAGCACGTCCGCCGGGCTGCGCCGGGTTTGTGCCTGTCGTCGCCTTACACCCACTTCTATGCCCCATCCTCCGGATGTGCCGATGCTTCCACCTCAACGTTGAAAGCACCAATACCGATTATGCCGAGAAAGACCGTTTCCACCTGGGTGGTGACCTGAACCGTCACCTCATCCGCCCCGGTGAGCGCACAACCCGCCCCGAAGTCCCCCGGGAACTGCCCGACAAAACCGAGCGCCCGGTCACACGCGTCCCCCAGCAGGATGATCTCGCCCGTGTCCCGCAGATGCTCGACGTCGATCTCGTCGGCCCCGGCCCGCGCCGCCTGCTCCGCGATGTCCAACGCCCGCTGCCTACCGTGGATCGCCATCCCGCCGTCCAGCAGCAGCCCCGCCATCACGAGGATCGACGGCACCCACAGCACGGTGAACAGCGCGAACGTCCCGCGCGTGCGCTGACGCCCGCGCAGGGCGGCCCGCGCCGCCGCGATCCGTGCGCGACTCACCGGCGCGCTGTCACCCATGGCCCGGTCCTCACTCTTCGACTCCACAGGGATCACCGCCGCAGTCGAGGCGGCGGTAGGTGTCGATCGGCGCCGACGCGGTGCCCGTCTTCACCGGGTCGCCCGCGAACGGCACGAGGGCGAGGCCGGTGAGGTCGGTCGTGCAGGTCACGGTGACGGTGACCTGCCCGCCCGGCATCCAGACGAGGTCGACGTCCGTCTCGGCGTTCCCGCCGACGCAGAAGCTCGTCCCCGCGATCGAGTCGTTGACCGCCTGGATCGCGAACGCCTGCGCCTGGCCCTGGGTGCGTGCCACCGACGCCGCCCGCGCCCCGTCGCGGGCGGCGCCGTTGAGCTGGCTCTGTACCGTGACGACCCGGCCCACGACGACGAGGAACAGCGCGAGCATGATGAGGATCGGGGTGAGCAGCACGAGTTCCAGCGACATGCTGCCCCGGTCCCGCCGCCGTCCGTGCCGTGCCGTCCTCATCCGGCCTCGCAGTTCTTCGCGTCGTCGATGTCGGGCCGGAAGCACTCGACCGCGCCGACCGACTGCTTGGTGACGTTGAACGTCATGCCCGGGATGATCTGCACCGCGGTGCCCGTCACCTGGACGCCGCGGTCGTAGGCGCCGTCGCCCAACGCCGTCACGCCCGTGACGTTGAGCGCGTTCGGGCCGAGCTGCGCCGCCGCGTTCTGCGCCGCGGCGATCCCGACGCCCTGCCAGCCGCCCCCCGCACCCATCTCACGCGCCGCGCGCGCACCGGCTTGCGCGGCCGACAGCGCGATCTGGTTCGCGTGGTAGACCATCATCGCCTGGATGGCGAAGAGGATGGCGAGGATGAGGATGGGAGTGAGCAGCGCCCACTCCATCGAGGACACTCCCCGCTCTCTCCTTCTCCGCGCGTCTCTTCGCATCGGTCAGAAGCCGGTGTCGATCGCGTTGGCGGCAGCCTCGATCCTCTGCTGGATCACGAGGCCGATCGCGATCGCGATGACCGCGAGCAGGCCGGTGATGATGGCCCATTCGACGGCGGACGCGCCGACCGAGCGCTGCTCGCGGCTACGAACCCGCTCGACACGGACGGCGAGCGCGGTTCTCAGGTAGACGAGGGTCGGGTGAGTGAGCGGATTCACGGGGGTCTCCCTTGGTCAGAGCAGAACCTTCATTGCGGACGGGAAAAGAAGGAACACCATGAAGCCCAGGCAGAACGAGAGCTGGGCGACGAGCATCGTCTGTGAATTCTGGCCCGCGCGGCCCTCCAGCGCCGAGATCTCCCGGCTGCGCATGGACCCGGCGCGGGCCGCGAGGGACTGGCGGATCTTGGCTCCGTCGTCGGCGACGAGCGCGAGCGCCGAGGCGAGGTCGGACAGTTCGGCGACGGCGATCCGGTCGCCGAGCGCGCCGAGCGCCTGCCACGGGGTGTGCCCGACGATCCGCGCGTTGGCCAGTGCCTCCCGGATCCGCAGCATCGGGTCGCCGCCGCCGATCTGGGAGGCGGTCATCAGCGCCTCGGGCACGCCCCGGCCGCCCGCGAGGTTCATCGCGACGAGGTCGAGGAACGCGCCGACGACGTGCCGGAAGTCCTCGCGTGCCTTGGCGGCGTCCTGCCTGAGCTGGAGGTCGGGGAAGAAGAACGCGGCGACCGCGAACAGCAGCCCGCCCCAGACCGGGATCATCACCGACAGACCGGTGAACAGCGCCAGCAGACCGACGAACAGCGGCACGAACGCGAGCGCGACGGCCGGGGCGAGCACCTTGTTCGCGAGGTACTGCTCGTAGTCGCGGTCGAGGATGGCGAGGTCGGCACGGGTGGAGCGCAGCTCCCAGCCGCGATCCTCGATCATCCTGGCGACCGACGACCCGACCTCGGCTTCGAGCCGCCGCGTGAGCGACGGCCTCTTGCCCTTGTCGTCGCCCGTCGGCTGCGGCACCGGCGCGTTGCCGCGTCTGGCGACCGAGTCGTACTCGGCGACGAGGGCGCGCAGGCCGCGCCGGGCCGGGAACAGCGCCCGTAGCAGCAGGAAGAGCCCGATGCCGGCGAGGGCTCCGGCGAGCAGCGCGACGGTCATCGGCCCACTCCCGCGTCCATCGCCGCCCTGCCGCGCAGCGGCTTGCCGGTGTCGGCGGTGGCGTCGTCCTCACCGCCCAGGAGCCGCTGCGGCTCCTGGAACTTGGCGAGCCTGCGCAGCCACAGGAACCCCATCCCGTACAGCCCGACGATGAACGCCAGCACGAGCTGGCCGAGCGCCGAGTCGTAGGGCTCCACGTACGAAGGGTTGAAGACCGACAGCGCGAGCGCGAACCCGACCGAGAAGACGACGACGATCTGGACGCTGCGCCGGGTCATCGCGCGGTAGGCGTTGACGCGGCGGCGCATCTCCAGCTCGCTGCGCGCCGATCCCGCCAGCGCGCCCAGCATCTCGCGCAGGCCGGGGCCGCGCAGGCGGGCGTTGAGCAGCAGCGCGCCGATGATGAGGTCGGCGGACGGGTCGTCGAGGTCGTCGGCGAAGCGGCGCAGCGCCTCGGGCAGCGGGACGCGGGTGTGCATCCGGTCGACCAGGGCGCGCAGCGGCGGCTGGAGGACGGGCGCGGCGGCCCGCACCGACGACGGGATGGCCTGTTCCAGGCCGACGGCGCCCGCGATGGTGTCGCGCAGGGACTCCGCCCAGGAGGCCAGGGCTTCGAGGCGGGCCATCGCCTTGCGTTCCTCGGCCGCGCCGCCCGCGACGGCGTCCCAGCCGAGCACGAGCAGCCCGATCCCGACGGCGACCACGATCCACTGGGTGACGACGAGGGTGACCAGGCCCGCGATGACCGCGATGCCGGTGCGGGTGCCCAGGGCCCGCATGAGGTCCTGCCGCGACTTGCGCTTGCGGCCGGGCTTGGCGGGGAAGCCGCGGATCGCCATGACGAACAGGCAGAGGCCGGCGCAGGCGATGCCGCCGGTGAAGAGGGCGTAGACGACGTCGAGTTGGGGGGTCACTGCCAGCCCCCCGATCCGATGCCCTGTTCGTAGCCGTACTCGGCGAGTTCGTCGGCGCAGGCGATGGGGGCGTGCTGACGGGCGACGCCGTCGCGGGCCGGGGCGAAGATCTCCGAGGACAGGACGCGGCCGTCGCAGCCGGTCACCTCGCGGACGCTGGAGACGAACCGGCGTAGGCGGCCGCCCCGGTGGTAGTCGTTGCGCTTGTCGATGAACACGACGAAGTCGATGGCGCCCGAGATGAGCATGTGCGTCGCCTCGATGGGGAGGCGCTCCTCGGACTGGATCGCGTAGGTGGAGATGCGGTTGAACACCTCCATCGAGGAGTTCGCGTGGATCGTCGAGAGGGAGCCGTCGTTGCCCTGGGTCATCGCGTTGAGCATGGTGACGATCTCGTCGCCCAGGACCTCGCCGACGATGACGCGCGACGGGTTCATGCGCAGCGAGCGGCGCACGAGTTCGGCCATGGAGATGGCGCCCTGGCCCTCGGAGTTGGGCAGCCGCTGCTCGAACGCGACGACGTTCGGGTGGAGTTCGGGGAACTGTTCGAGGCCGAGTTCCAGGGCCCGTTCGACGGTGATGAGGCGCTCGTGCGGGCCGATCTCGTTGGCGATCGCGCGGAGCAGCGTCGTCTTGCCCGCGTTGGTCGCGCCGGAGATCATGATGTTCTTGCGGGCGGCGACGGCCGCCTGGAAGAACCTGCCGACGTCGGCCGGGACGGTGCCGTTGCCGACGAGGTCGGCGAGGAACACCTTGCCGAGGCGGGCGCGCCGGATCGACAGCGCGGGCCTGGCCGTCACGTCCATCACGGCCGAGAGCCGGGAGCCGTCGGGCAGCCGCAGGTCGAGCTGCGGGTTGGCGGTGTCGAACGGGCGGGACTGGAGGCCGGAGTAGGCGGCGAGGATCTGGATGAGCTCGACCAGTTCCTCGTCGCTGTCGGCGACGGGTTCGCCGAGTACCTCGCGGCCGTCGGAGTAGGACAGGAACACCTGGTCGCAGCCGTTGATGTCGATGTTCTCGATGTCCTGGTCCTCCAGGAGCGGCTGGAGGCGGCCGACGCCGAAGAGGGCGGCGTGGATGCCCGCGGCGTACGCCTCCTCCTCGTCGGGGGTCGGCGGACGGCGTCCGATGCCGATCTCCGAGCGCGCGTGCTCCTCCAGCACCTGCGCGATGAGGGCCCTGGCGAACTGCCGTTCGTCCTCGGCCGACATCGGCGTGAGGCCGGACGCCGCGTCGAGGCGGCGCTGTTGGGCGAGCCGGTCGCCCACCTCCTGCCGCAGCCGCTTGACCAGGACGTGGTCCATCTAGCGCCCCCTCTGCCGTTCCACCTGCGGAGCCGAAGGGGGAGGCTCGGACGTCACCTGGGGCGCGGCGGCGGGGGCGGGGGCGCTGTACTCCAGGCCGGGACGTGCCACGAGGTTCCCGGCGAGTTCGCGCGCCGAGCGGATGAGCAGCGACTTGTCCAGCTTGCCGCCCCATTGGCCGCGTAGCATCTGCGCGCCTTTGGGGTCGTAGGCGAGGCCGCCCAGGACGACGGCGGGCAGCCGGGAGGAGGTGAGCACCCTCTCTACTTCGGCGATGGCGGTCCGGTAGCCGCGCGGGTCGGCGATGACGACGACGCCGATCCTGGTGCGCTGGCGGGGGAGGTCGGCGGAGAGCTGGCTGATCCGCTCACGCAGGTGCGCGACGTGTTCCAGGCTGGCGTGCGTGAACAGGACGGTCATGTCGGCTTCGCGGAGCAGCTCGATGAGCGGGCTGCTCGCGGCGAGCCTGCCGCAGTCGGCGATGACGTCGACGCCGGGCAGCACGGCGAAGGAGCGGCCGAGTGGGCTCCACAGCCAGGTGAGGCCCGCCGCCTGCTCCGCGTTGGACACCCCGACGAGGACGTCGAGGCCGCCGGACAGCCGCTGGGTGTGCGGGGCGATCTGTTCCGGCCGCAGCCCGCGCCGGGCGGCGGTGGCCAGCGACAGCATGCCCTTGGCGGGGTCGAGCATCCCGTGCTCGCCGGGCAGCCGGTAGACGAGGTCGCCGCCTGCGGGGTCGCACTCGGCGACCATCACCGGACGCGGCCAGACCGCGCCGAGCGCGACCGCCGCCGTGGTGACGCCGGGCGCGCCCTTGTCCGCTGCGAGTGCGATGAGGGCCACGGCTCACCCGCCGCCGGTCTGGGTCTGACCCCCGGCCTTGGGGACGGGCACCTGGCTGCCGGGCGGCACGATGGCCACCGCGACGTTCCCGGCGGCCGCGGCGAGGGTGATGTTCGGCGCCTGTTCGGGCAGGACGGCGACCGTCACGCGCAGTTCGCCGGGCGGGCCGCCCTTCTCGCGGCTGAGGCCGCCGAGGGCGACGACCTCGCGGACGAGGGCGTCGGCGGCGAGCAGCACGGCCCTGGTGGGGTTCTTCTCGCCGCCGGTGACGGAGTACAGGGCGAGGCGCTGGCCGAGTTCGACGCCGCCCGCGGGGAACTGTCCGGGTTTGAGGGAGAGGCCGACGATGAGTCTGCCTTTGGCGCCGTCCTCGACCTCGGTGATCATGTCGTTGTTGAGGAGGGTGTTGGGCACCAGCGGCACGGCGGCGAACCCGCGCGTCACCTTGGTGCGCTCGCTCCACCTGATGAACGCGACGCCGGTGTCGGAGACCGTCACCGCCTTGAGGGCGCTCTCGGGGATGCGCTCACCCGCGGCGATGGGCGTGGCGACGGCGATGGCGCTGACCCGCTGGCCGCTCTGCACGACGAGGTAGGCGCTGACGAGCGCGCCGCCCAGGATGAGGAGGACGGCGAGCGCGGCGAGCGCGGGTTTGCGCTCGCGCGGCGGCACCGGGAGCCGCTGGCCGGCCGAGCCGCCCAGGCCCGAGCCCAGGCCGTGCTGCGGTCCGCTGTTGTTGGCGCCCGTCGGCTTGCCCTGCTGACTGGTCCTCATCGCGATGGTGACTCCGGGGGGTTATCCGTGCATAGGTTTCGCGGCATCCGTTCGCGGCCGGAGCGACCATGCTGGCCGCCTTGACAAGGTCACGTCAATGGATTCGAGTAGGTGACGCACTCTCGTAACCGGATGTAGGGAAATTACGGATAACTACCGGTCCGGAACGCAGGTGCTACCCGGTCCCCAAGGTTCCGAAACACCAATCGTCGCGGGCAATTCGCCCCGGGTCAATGGTCCTGACACCCGCCTGACCACAGATTCGTCATGAGTGCTGAATCCGGTGGACAATGATCATAGTCGGCGGGTCCCGGCTTTCCCCCGGTTTCCCGGCCTGGGCGGCTGCCGGATGTCACAGGCGTGTGCCACCCTGTGGACCGTGCGGATCTCGTTGACTTCCCTCGACGCGAACGGGTCGCGTGACGTGCTGGTGAGCGGCGACGCGGACATGCCCGTCGCCTCCGTCGCGCGCGCCCTGTCCGGCCTCGGGCACGGCGCGCCCGAGGCCGCCGGGAACGTCGTGCCCCTCCAGCAGCAGCCCTTCTACGCCGACGGGCGGATGCTCGATCCGGCGGCGCCCGCCGCGCGGGAGCTGCCCGACGGCGCGCTCGTCACGCTGGACGGGCGGATGGTCCCGGCGACGCTGCGGTCCGAGCCGTCGGGGCTGGTGGAGGTGCGGGTGGTCGGCGGGCGGGGCGCGGGCGCGGTGCACCGGCTCGGCCCCGGCGCGGCGCAGCCGCATCCGGGGATCTTCGTGACGGTCGGGCGGGACGGCGTGCGGGTGCGCGCCGAGGCGCGGGCGACGCTCGACGGCGAGCCGCTGGCCGAGGAGACGGCGTGGAAGGAGGGCGCGCTGCTGGTGTGCGGCGCGACGGTCCTGGCGCTCGCCCGCTCCACGTCGCCGGACACGCATCTGGAGGCGCTGCCTCAGGGGCTCGCCTTCAACCGTCCGCCTCGGATCACGCCGCCGCGCCAGCCGCGCCGCCTGAAGGCGCCGCACCTTCCCGAGAAGCAGGGAAAGGAGCGGCTGCGGCTGTTCGGGGCGCTGCTGTTCTCGGTGTTCGGCCTGGTCATGGCCTATGTGTTGAGCCAGTGGTACTGGGCGCTGTTCGCGCTCGCGTGGCCGCTCATGCTGGTCGGGGAATGGGTGGGCGACCGGCTCTATGGCCGCAAATCGTACAAAAAGGCATATAAGGAATATCAGGTAAGTTCCGCCTACTTCGCTCGCGACCTGGAGGAACTCCGCAGAGCCGACGAGCAGGACCGGCGCGCGGCGTCCCCCGACCCCGCCGAGATCCTGCTGACCGCGACGGGCCCGCGCCGCCGCCTCTGGGAACGCCGCCTCGCCGACGAGGACGCCCTCGCCCTACGCCTCGGCCTCGCCGACCTGCCCGCCGACGTCGAGCTACGCGGCTCCGAGGAGGACGTCAGGGAGGCACTGGAGCGGGCCGGGCTCACCGGCGCGCCACCCGCCCGGAACGTCCCGGTTCCGCTGCCCCTCACCGAACACCCCGTCGTCGGCGTCACCGGGCCGCGTGAGGACTCGCGCGCGCTCGCCCGCTGGCTCGTCGGGCAGGCCGCCGCCCTGCACAGCCCGCGCGACCTCGCCATCGTCGTGCTCTCCGGCGACGGCAGCGGCGCCGAACACTGGAACTGGACGCGCTGGCTGCCGCACTGCGCCCCACACGAGGGCGAGGAGTGCCTCGCCCTCGTCGGCGACGACCCGGTGACGGCGGCCGCGCGCGTCACCGAGCTGGCCATCAAGATCACCGAGCGGCGGCGGGCGAAGCAGCCCGTCTTCGGCAGGGCGTCCGAGGCCCCGCCGCCCTACGCCGTCCTCCTGGTCCTCGACGGCGCGCGCAGCCTGCGCCGGGTGCCCGGCATGCCGCAGGTCCTCGCGCACGGGGCCGAGTGCGGCATCTACGCGCTCTGCCTCGACGACGAGGAAAGGCTGCTGCCGGAGGAGTGCTCCGTCGTCGCGTCCTGGGAGGGCGATCACATCCGGCTGCGCGGAGGCGGCCTGGACGGCATCGGGCCCGTCCTCGCCGACCGGGTGGGCCGGGAGTGGGCCGAACGGTTCGCGCGGTCCCTGGCGCCCGTCAGGGACGTCTCCCGGGAGGACGCCAACGAGAGCGTCCCGACCTCGGTGAAGCTGCTCGACCTGCTGGAGATGCCCGAGCCGTCTCCCGAGCGCGTCCTGAAGGCGTGGGCGTCACGTGAAGGGCCGGGCACCCGGGTGCCCGTCGGAGCCACCGGAAGCGGGCCGTTCGAAATCGACCTCGCCGCCGACGGCCCGCACGGGCTCGTCGCGGGCACCACCGGCGCGGGCAAGTCCGAACTGCTCCAGACCCTCATCGCGGCCCTCGCCGTGCGCAACCGCCCCGACGAGATGACGTTCGTCCTCATCGACTACAAGGGCGGCGCCGCGTTCAAGGACTGCGCCGCGCTCCCGCACACCGTGGGCATGGTCACCGACCTCGACGGCCACCTCACCGAACGCGCCCTGGAGTCACTCGCCGCCGAGCTGCGCCGCCGCGAACACGTGCTGGCCGGGGCGGGCGCCAAGGACATCGAGGACTTCCACGCCGCCGGCGGGCAGGGCCTGCCCCGGCTCGTCCTGGTCATCGACGAGTTCGCCACGATGGCCGCCGAACTGCCCGGCTTCATCGACGGCCTCGTGGACATCGGCCGTCGCGGCAGGTCCCTCGGCGTCCACCTCGTGCTGGCCACCCAGCGTCCGGCGGGCGTCGTGACAGCCGAGATCCGCGCCAACACCACGCTCCGGATCGCGCTGCGCGTCACCGACCCCGAGGACTCCACCGACGTCATCGACCTGCCCGACGCCGCCCGCATCCCCAAGGGCACGCCCGGCCGCTGCTTCGTCAGGACGGGCGAGGCGAGCCCGTGGGCGGTGCAGTCCGCGCGGATCGGCGGGCGGCGCGGCTCCACGGCCCGGCCCACCCGCGCGCGGGCGCTGGAGTGGGGACGGCTCGGCCACCCCCTGCCCGAGCCCGAGGACGAGCAGGAGGGCCAGGAGACGGATCTGGCGGTCCTCGTCCGGGCCGTCGCCGAGGCGGCGCGACGGGCGGGCCTGAGCCGTCAGCCGAGCCCCTGGCTGACCCCGCTGCCGGACGCCGTCGTGCTGTCGCCCCGGCCCGCGCCCGGCGGCTCGGTGCCGTCCGTGCCGCCGCTGGAGTTCGGCGTCACCGACCTGCCGTCCGGGCAGACCAGAGAGCCGCTCGCGCTCGACCTGGAGGCCGACGGGCACCTGTACCTCGCCGGATCCGCCCAATCCGGGCGCACCACGGCGCTGCGCTCCCTCGCGGGGGCGCTGGCGGCCTCCTGCACGCCCTACGACGTCCACCTGTACGCGATCGACTGCGGCGGCAACGGGCTCGCCCCCCTCGTCCGGCTGCCGCACTGCGGGGCCGTCGTCTCGCGCGACTCCTACGACCGCGTCGAACGGCTGCTGAACGCGCTGACGGCCGAGGTGGGACGGCGCCAGCAGCTCCTGTCGGCAGCGGGGTTCGGGTCGTTGGCCGAACAGCGTGCCACCGTCTCGGCAGGCGAGCGACTGCCCTGGATGGTGCTGCTCCTCGACCGGTGGGAGGGCTACACGGCGGCGTTCGAGCACTACGACTACGGCAGGCTCGTGAACGCCCTCCTCCGGCTGCTCCAGGAGGGCGTGTCGGTAGGGCTGCGGGCCGTCTTCACCGGCGACAGGTCGGGGCTGATGGGCCAGGCCGCCACCGTCTTCGACAGGCGGCTCATCCTGCGCATGGCCGACCCCGCGGATTACGGGTACGCGGGCGTGCCCGAAGCGCGGGTGCCCGCCCACATGCCCGCCGGGCGCGCCCTGCGGGTGGTGCCCAACGGGCCCGTCATCGAGTCGCAGGTGGGGCTGCTCGGGCAGGACCCGTCCGGGGCCGCCCAGGTCGCCGCGCTCCAGGAGATCGCCGACGCGGCACGCGCCAGGTACGGGGCGCGGCGCACGGCCGGGCCGCTGCGGGTGGACGAGCTGCCCGCGCGGATCACCACCGAGGAGGCGCTCGCCCTTGACCCCGCGTTCCCCGTGCCGTCACCGCTGTGGGCGCTGGTCGGCGCGGGCGGCGACACGCTCGCCCCGCTCGGCGTCGACCTCCTGGAGGAGGGGCCCTCGTTCGTCGTCGCCGGGCCCGCCCGCTCCGGGCGCTCCACCACGCTGGAGACGATCGGGCGCAGCCTGCTCGCGCGCGGCGTCCCCCTGCTGGTGATCACCCCGCGCCGCTCACCGCTGCGCGCGCTGAACGGCGTGCCCGGAGTGCTCGGCGTGCTCGACTCCACCGCCGAACGCGACATGGTGGAGGAGCTGGTGGCGCACGAGCAGCGGTTCACCGTGCTCGTCGACGACGCCGAACTCATCGACGACACCGAACTGGGCGACGCCGTGCAGGCCCTGCTGCGCAGCGCCCGGGACGGCGAACACGCCGTCGTCATCGCCGGCACCACCGAGGACCTCAACCGCGGCTACCGCGGATTCCTCGCCGACGCCCGCAAGACCCGCACCGGCCTGCTGCTCGGCATCGCCTCACCCGACGACGGCGAACTGTTCGGCCTGCGGCTGCCCCGCAACGCCTCCTACACCGGGCCCGTCGGCCGGGGCCTGCTCATCAGGGCGGGCACCCCCGTACCCGTCCAGGCGGCACTGCCACCCACCCCGGCCGACGGCTGAGCCGCCACCCCTAGCGGGTGGCGGCCTCGATGTTCTGCATCGAACGCCGGACGTCGCTCGAGCCCTCCTCCAGCGCCACCGACATCTTGTCGAAGGCCGACTTCGCCTCCGCCCAGGCCGCCCGGAACCTGTCCGCCCCGGGGCCCCACCAGATCTCGGTGGAGCTGACCGTCCGGCCGTTCAGGTCGCTGATGAGCGCGTCCAGGTTCTTGGAGTGCTTGGAGAACAGGCGGGCCAGGTCCTCCATCTGGGCGATGTTGCCACCTCGACGGTCCGCACCCATGGGTCTGATCCTTCCGATCGCCGGATTCCAGACGTACCTTCCAAAGCTCACACCACTTCGCCCCCAGCGGACCCCCGGGAGCGTGGCCGCATCCGGCCAAACACAAGGCAGGGCCCGGTTCGTCCGCAAATAAGGTGCCGATTACGGCTTCGAAAACACGGTTCTCTAAACTCGGCCGGAGACGGGTCGGGTCAGGGGTGATCCCTCAGACGGTTCTCACGGACGGAGTCGTACGTTGCGGAAAGTTCTCATCGCCAACCGGGGCGAGATCGCGGTGCGGATCGCGCGCGCCTGCCGGGACGCGGGGCTGGGCAGCGTCGCGGTCTACAGCGAGCAGGACCTCGACGCCCTGCACGTGCGTGTCGCGGACGAGGCGTACGCGCTGGGGGGTCAGACGGCCGGGGAGTCGTATCTGGATGTGGGCAAGCTGCTGAAGATCGCCGCCGATGCCGGAGCCGACGCGGTGCATCCGGGATACGGGTTCCTGGCCGAGAACGCGGACTTCGCCCAGGCCGTGCTTGACGCCGGGTTGATCTGGATCGGGCCTCCTCCTGCGGCGATCACGGCGTTGGGGGACAAGGTCCAGGCTCGGCACATCGCCCAGAAGGTCGGGGCTCCGCTGGTCGCCGGGACGGCTGACCCCGTGTCCGGGGCTGAGGAGGTCGTGGAGTTCGCTCGGGAGCACGGCCTGCCGATCGCCATCAAGGCCGCCTTCGGGGGCGGTGGGCGCGGTCTGAAGGTCGCCCGGACGCTCGAAGAGGTGCCGGAGCTGTATGAGTCGGCTGTGCGGGAGGCGGTCGGGGCTTTTGGGCGGGGTGAGTGTTTTGTCGAGAGGTATCTCGACAGGCCCCGACACGTCGAGACCCAGTGCCTGGCCGACCAGCACGGCAACGTGGTCGTGGTCTCCACCCGTGACTGTTCGTTGCAGCGGCGGCACCAGAAGCTCGTCGAGGAGGCTCCCGCGCCGTTCCTGTCTCCTGAGCAGTTGGACCTGCTGTACACCTCCTCCAAGGCCATCCTGAAGGAAGCCGGATACGTCGGGGCCGGGACGTGTGAGTTCCTGGTGGGTCAGGACGGGACGATCTCGTTCCTGGAGGTCAACACCCGCCTCCAGGTCGAACACCCCGTCACCGAGGAGGTCACCGGCATCGACCTCGTCCGCGAGATGTTCCGGGTGGCCGACGGAGAGCCTCTGGGCTATGACGACCCGGTGGTGCGGGGCCACTCCATCGAGTTCCGGATCAACGCCGAGGACGCGGGTCGCGGCTTCCTGCCCGCGCCGGGCACGATCACCTCGATGGACATCCCCACCGGGCCGGGTGTGCGCTTGGATTCGGGTTACGTGGCGGGCCAGACGGTGCCGCAGTCGTTCGACTCGCTGGTCGCGAAGCTGATCGTCACCGGCGCGACCCGGGAGCAGGCCATCGAACGCTCCCGCCGCGCCCTCGCCGAACTCACCATCAACGGCATGCCGACCGTGATCCCGTTCCACCGGGACATCCTCACCCAGCCCGCCTACATCTCCGCCCCGTTCTCCGTCCACACCCGCTGGATCGAGACGGAGTACGACAACACCATCCCCCCCTACGCGGGCGAAGTCGGCGAGCCGGACGAGGCCGAGGACCGTCAGAAGGTCGTCGTCGAGGTGGGCGGCAAGCGCCTGGAGGTGGTCCTCCCCGCCGGACTGGGCGCCGCCACCGCCGCCTCCTCCTCGACCGCCAAGTCCCCCCGCCGAGCCGCCAAGAAGAACGCCGCCAAGGCCGCCTCCGGCGACTCCCTCGTCTCCCCCATGCAGGGCACCATCGTCAAGATCCTCGTAGAAGACGGCGCCCCCGTCTCCGAAGGCGACACCGTAGTCGTCCTGGAAGCCATGAAAATGGAACAACCCCTCACCGCCCACAAATCCGGCACCATCACCGGCCTCACCGCCCAGGTCGGCCAAACCGTCACCGCCAACACCCCCCTCTGCGAAATCAAAAACTAACCCCTCCGGGGTGCCCCGGGCCGGGGCGCCCCTCCTTTCCTCCCGTCCACCTGAACCTCAGGTTTGTCGATCACAGGCGGGCGCGCGCCTGCTCGATCTGCTGGCGGGCCGGTGCGCCGTAGACGGCCTGCGCGTGGAGGAGGGTGAAGACTCGGGCGAAGTGGGCGATGTCGTCGGGGCGGGAGGTGCGGAAGCCGCCCGACCAGAACTCCTGGCGGACCTCCCGGTCGTCGAAGAGGTAGAAGCCCTCGCCCGCGAACTGGGTGCGGGGAACGTCGAAGGGGACGACACCCAGCGCGACATTGGGGCGTCTCGCCACGTCCGCAAGGAAGTCGAGCTGCTCACGCAGGATGTCGGGCGACCCGTAAACGACGTGCAGGGCGGCGGCCTCCATGACGAACGAGAACGTCGTGCCGCCTCCCGACGTCACGAGGAGGCGGCGCGCCACACGGTTCCGCGCCGCCTGTTCCACGTCCTCGGGTGGGAGGCCGTGGAGGCGGGCGTTGATCGTCAGGATCGCTCTGGCGTAGTCGAGGGTCTGGAGGATGCCGGGCACCACGAGCGGCTCGTAGACCCGCAGCAGCCGGGTCGCCGCGTACCGGGCCAGCGCCCTGCCCTGGATGTGCCGCTGCCCGGCACGCAGCTCGCGCCGCCATTCCGCCCACATCTGGTCGATCTGCCGGTGGGCGGCGATCAGTTCAGCGGTCTGGGCCGCTGCCCGGCACGCGGCCGCCCAGCTTCTGATGTCGTTTTCGGACGGCGTTGTCCTACCGTGTTCGATCTTCGACACCTTCGTGTTGTGCCATCCACAAGCGGTCGCCAGCGCGACGCCCGTCAGCCCGGCGTCGAGCCGCAGCTCCCGCAGGCGAACGCCGAACGCCTTCTTGGCCGCCTCGGAGGGACGCAGCTCGTCCACCTGGCCTCCTAGTGGGCGCGGTACTCGTCGGTCGGAAGCGCGAGGGCCCAGGCTCGGTCGAAAGCGGCGCGGCAGAAGGTGGCGACTACGGGATCCTTGGAGTACTGGATGTCGCTGCGTGCGCCGTCACCGTCGTGCACGTTGAAGACCACGGCCATCCCGTCCAGGACAAAGCAGTCATTTCCCGGCAGGGCGACAGCCGAGACGAGCCGCCTGGGCAGCCAGCGCAGGTCCTCGTCCGGCAGCGCGACGGCCACGGCCATCCGCTGGTACTCCGACAGCGGCTCCGACACGACCCGCACCCGCCGCCACCTGGTCCCCGCCGCCGTCTGTTCGGCAAGCTTGTCCCGCCAGACGGCGGTGACGCGTTCGGTCGTCGCGGTGTCCCCGGCGCGCCAGGCGTCGAGCAGCTCACGGTCCACCGGATAGCGGTCCAGCAGTTCGAGCTTGTCGATCTCCCGCGCGCCCCAGACCAGTTCCGCCCGGCGCGTCACCGAGATCGAGTCCATAGGTCTCCCTCACGTAGGTGCGGACGAACAGGTCGACCGTCCGCTGTGACATCTCCACGAAGGTCTCGTCGTCCGCCAGCGCGACGAGTTGGGCGGCGACGCGTTCCCCGCGCCGCTTCCCCTGCACCAGCCAGGAGTCCCGGTCCGTCCGGTAGAACGTCTCGCAGTCCTCGCCGTGGTTGGAGTCGGGGTCCTTGCAGAAGAAGCTAGCCGTCAGTTCGTCGGCCGCATCGCACCCTTGCTCCATGTTGCTTCTCCCCTTCCGCTGTTGGATCGCGGTCACCGTGAGCTATGGGGTCGGCACGGTCAAGCTGGGGGGAAGGCTGATGTGGCCTGGGGGTAAGGGTTTGGGTGGGGGTGGGGGGAAAGGGGTTGGGGCGAGTGTGGGCGGTGGTTGGTGGTGCGGGTGGTGGTCAGGGTTTGGGGTGGGGGTCTGGCTTGGGGCGGGAGTGCCAGGAGTGGAAGGCTTCTTTGGTGGTTTTGGTGGGTTTGTAGTTGAGGAGGGTTTTTAGGCGGGTGTTGTCTAGGACGGGGCGGTATTGGAGGAAGCGGGTCTGTTCGGGGCCGTAGGGGGTGAGGCCGAGGGGGTGGGCGAGGGCCAGGGCGGTGCGGAGCAGGGGTTCGGGGAGGGTGAGGAGGGGTTTGCCCACGAGGTGGGCTATCTCGTCGATGGTGAGGGTGCCGTCGCCGGCGACGTTGTAGATGCCGGGGGCGGGGGTGGTGACGGCGCGGTCGATGATGGCGGCCACGTCGGTGTCCCAGATGAAAACGAAAGGAGAGGGGGAACCTTGGATCTTCAGGAGGCGTGGGCGCTCGAACAGTGCGGTGATCTGGTTGTTCACCCGCTCGCCGAGGATCGTGCCGATGCGGAGGATCACCTGTTCCAACCGCGGGTGGGATGTCCGGGTCTCCGCGAGCATCTCCTCGACCAGGCGCTTGTGGTGGCTGTAGGCGAACTCCTTGTTCCCCCGGACGGGCTGCTCCTCGGTGATCCACTCGGGATTGTCCGCGTGGTACCCATAGGCCGCCCCGCTGGAGGAGACGACGATCCGCCGCGCGCCCGTCGCCAGGCACGCGTCCAGCACATGCCGCGTCCCCCCGACGTCGACCCGGTACGCCAGCTCCCGCGACGAGCCCTTCGGCGGCGTCACGATCGACGCGAGGTGCACCACGACCTCGGGCCGTCTCTCCGCGAACGTCCGATCCACCGCCGCCGCGTCCGTCACGTCCATCACCACGTGCGTCACCCCGGGCACGGGCACGGCGGGCACCGCAAGATCCGCCCCGACGACCGCATGCCCCGACTCCGCGAGCGACCGCACGACCGAGGACCCCAGAAACCCGTTGGCGCCCGTGACGAGAACGTTCACACTTCCTCCGATCGAGTGGCGGCGCCGCTGTCGGCGCCGTGGGAACCCTCACCGGGCTCGGCGCTGGAGCCGGAGGCCGCGCCGGGACGATCCCGGCTGGGCGTGACACCGGAGCCGGGGCGGGAGTGGCGCCAGAGTTGGGCTACGGCGAGGCCCGCGATGATGTCCCAGATGCCCCACCAGGCGGCGGCTAGGGCCATGCCGCCGAGGCCGTTGAAGTAGGTGAAGACGAGGAGGAGGCCGAGGCCGGCGTTGCGGATGCCCACCTCGAACGTCATGGCCTTGGTGCTGGCGGCGGGGAGGCGGGTGGCGCGGCCGATGCCGTAACCGAGGAGCAGGGCGAGGGCGTCGTGCAGGAAGACGGCGACGAGCACCACGCCGATGTGCGCGAGGAAGATGTCCCAGTTCTTGGCGAGTCCCGCCGCGATGACGCCGCCGAGGCCGAGGAACGACAGCGGCCCGACGACCTTGTGCGCCCGCGAAGCGAAAACCGGGAGGAAATGCGCGATCGTGATACCCGCGACGAACGGCACACCGATGACGAGCGCGATCTCCAGCAGCATGTCCACCGCGCTGAGGTCGATCGACGCGAGCAGCGCCTTACCCGTCGGGTGCAGACCACCCCAGAACGCCACGTTCAGCGGCATCAGCACGATCGCCAGCACATTGCTCACCGCGGTCATCGACACCGAAAGCGCGACGTCGCCCCCGGCCCGGTGCGTGAGGATGTTCGAGACGTTCCCGGGCGGGCAGCACGCCACCAGGATGAGCCCGAGCGCGACCGAGCCGCGCAGGTCGAGCGCGAGCGTCAGCAGGAACGTGACGGCGGGCAGCAGCGCGAACTGGGCGAACACCCCGACCGTGATGGCCCACGGGCGGCGCGCGGCGGCCACAAAGTCGGCGGCCTTGGTGTCGAGCGCGATGCCGAACAGGATCGCCCCGACGACGATCTTGAGGGTGGTGAGGGAGCCCTCGTCGAAGGCGATCCTGATGCCGTCGACGTCCATCAGCCCTCCCCGCGCAGCGCGGCGGTCGCGGCCCGGACGGCGGTCCGGTAGGCGTCCTTGTTGACGTAGTAGGCCATCCGGTCGAGCCCGAGGTACCGGTAGCCGCCGCTGAGGTCGGGGCGCGGCCCGCGCACGGCGGCGTCGAAGGCGGCCGCCCGTTCCGGCGCGTCGCGGCGCGCCAGCAGGTAGGCGGCGACGAGTTCGGCCTGCTCGTACCGGCCCTGCCAGCCGATCCCGGACGCCTCGATCATGCCGAGCACAAAGAGTCCCGGCGCGGCGTCGCTGAAGATGTTGAGGTGCAGGTCGGGGGCGGCGCCGCGCCAGCGCAGCAACGAGGGGTCGACGAACGGGTAGTGCAGCCGGTATCCGGTCGCGAGGATCACCAGGTCGTAGGCGCCACGCGTGCCGTCGCGGAACACAACGCCGTCGCCGTCGAGCCGCGCGACGTCGGGTCTGACGGCCAGGTCGCCGTGCCCGAGGTGGTGCAGGATCAGCGAGTTCACGATCGGGTGCGACTCGTAGATCCGGTGGTCGGGCGCGGGGAAGCCGAACCGGGTCGGGTCGCCGGTGAAGAGTTTGAGGACGCGGCCGTCGATGGCCTGTTTGATCCGGGCGGGCAGCGGCCGTCCCTGGTTGAGGGTGTCGGCGGGCCGCCCGAACAGGTATTTCGGGACGAAGTGGTACCCGCGCCGGACGCTGATGTCCACCGACGCGGCGTGGTGGACGGCGTCGACGGCGATGTCGCATCCGGAGTTGCCCGCGCCGACGATGAGGACGCGCCGTCCGGCGAGCTGGGCCGCCCGCTTGTAGGCGCTGGTGTGGATCACCTCACCGTCGAACTTTCCCGGCAGTTCGGGCACG
The DNA here is from genome assembly GCF_020991275.1 of Actinocorallia sp. API 0066. GTDB lineage: Bacteria > Actinomycetota > Actinomycetes > Streptosporangiales > Streptosporangiaceae > Actinocorallia. Next base: position 33,020 of record NZ_JAJLQY010000014.1, read on the forward strand.
TTGGGTTCGCTGAGCGTGCCATTGGCCAGCAGGACGCCCGCGTGCCGCGTGGTGGTCTTACCCGAGGGGGTGCGTACGGTGACGTCCCAACCGTCTTCGGAGGGGGCCGCCTTCACGACTTCGCTATGGAAGCGGTAGCCGTCGCGTAGGGCGAACCTGTCAGCGAAGTCGCGGAAGTAGGCGAGTAGGGCGCGGTGTCCGGGGTAGTCGGGGGTGCCGTCCGGCATGGGGTGTTCGGTGAACTGTGTGGTGGTCCTGGACGAGATCAGGTGCGCGGACTCGTAGACGGTGCTGCGCGGCCCGTTGATGTCCCAGAGGCCGCCGACTTCGCCGGCGAGTTCGTATCCGGTCCAGAGCAGGCCGGCCCGCTGGAGGGTGCGCGCCGCGGCGAGACCGGACGGACCCGCCCCGATCACCGCGAAGGTCTCGTTCATGCCCCGCATTGTCCCCTAAACCTACCTGGAATACGAATTTTCCTCACATGTGGTGCAGGTCACCCTAGGGGAAAGTGTGGTGCTGAGGCTTAAGAGCGGCTTTGCCAGCAGGTGGAAGGCATTCCAGCAGGATGGAGGCATGAGATCCCTGCCGGTGCTGATCCTCCTGTGCGTCCTCCTCGTGGCGGGCGGCACGGGGATCGCGGGCGCCGGGACGACGGCGGCGGCCCCGCCCCGTCAGGATCTCACCACGTTCGACGTCGGACGCCTCGCGCAGCCGCCCTCCCCCGAGGTGATCTCCGCGCTCCGATCCGACCGCTTCTACGCCGACCCGGAGCAGACCTCCCTTGACGCCGCAGGGATCGCCCGCGTGAAGGCCGCGATAGCCGACTCGTCCGCTCCCGTCTACATGATGGTCACCAAGGACCTCGGCACGTCACAGGAGGCCAACCAGTACCTCGCGTCGGCCGCGAACGCCGTAGGCAGCACCGGCGTCTACGCGGTGCTGTCCGGACGGCACTTCACCGCCGGGTCGCTCGGCGAGACGGGCCTGCGGCGCGGCCAGGCGGCCACCCTGGCGTCTCAGGCGGCCCAGGAGCACCGGGGCGACCCCGCCTCCGGCCTCGTCGCCTTTGTGGAGTCGGTGAACGTGGCGAGCGGACGTCAGCCGTCCACAACAAGCAGCGTCGCCACCTACGCCTTCCTCGGGTTGATCGTGGCGCTCGGCCTGGGCGGGCTCTTCTACGTGCGGGCCTCGCGCAAGCGCAGGCGGATCGAGGACGCGCGGCAGATGGCCGAGCTGAAGAGCGGCGTCGAGGAGGACGTGACGCTGCTCGGCGAGGACATCGCCGCCCTGGATCTCGACCTCGCCGACCCGCAGGTCTCCGCCGACGCCAGGACCGACTACACCCACGCGCTGGACGCCTACGACCGCGCGAAGGCGGCGACGGAGCAGGCCGCCTCCCCGCAGGACATGCGCCGCGTCACCGAGGCCCTGGAGGACGGACGCTACTCGATGACGGCCGTGCGCGCGCGGCTGAACGGTGAACCCGTGCCCGAAAGGCGGGCGCCCTGCTTCTTCAACCCGCAGCACGGGCCGTCCGTGCGGGACGTCATGTGGGCGCCGCTGGGCGGGCAGCCGCGCGAGGTGCCCGCGTGCGCCGCCGACGCCGAACGCGTCGAGCACGGCGACGACCCGGAGGCCCGGATGGTCGAGGTCGCCGGACAGCGCCGCCCGTACTGGGAGGCGGGACCGCAGTGGGCGCCTTACGCGGGCGGCTACTACGCGGGCTACGGCGGCTTCGGGATGCTCAACACGATCCTGTTGGGCACCGCGATCGGGTCGATGTGGGGCGGCGGCGGGCACTACGGTGGCGGCGGCGGTTGGGACGGCGGTGGCGACGGCTGGGGCGGTGGCGGCGATTTCGGCGGGTTCGGCGGCGGTGGCGGTTTTGGCGGCGGCGGGGACTTCGGCGGCTTCGGCGGCGACTTCTGACCCCGAAGCCGCAGGCCCCGGCGCTGCGGGCAGCGGGCGGTTGGCCGGATCCGGCCAGGGTTGCCGAAGGTAGTGAGTGGCCACTAACTTTCTCCCCATGAGCCCGAGGATGAGCGCGGAGGAGCGCAGGGAGAGCGTGGTGGACGCCGCGGTGACGGAGTTCGCCCGTGGCGGCTACCAGGGCACGTCCACCGAGGCGATCGCCCAGCGCGTCGGCGTGTCCCAGCCCTACCTCTTCCGGCTCTTCCCCAACAAGCGCGCGATCTTCCTGGCCGCCTCCGTCCGCTGCGCCGCGAAACTGCGCGAGGCGTTTGTGGACGCGGCCGAGAAGGTCCCGCCCGCAGAGCGCAAGGACGCGCTCGGCGTCGCCTACATGCAGCTGATCGCCGACACCGACCTCGTCATGATGCAGATGCAGATGCAGGTGGCCGTCTACCAGACCGCGCTCACCAGCGATCCCGAGTTCGGCGAGACCATCCGCCGCGCCTGGACCGGCGTGTTCGACACCGTCCGCCTCCTGCTCCCCGAGGACGAGGCGGCTGCCTTCATGGCCGAGGGCATGCTCATCAACGCCATGACCGCCCTCAGCTACCCCCCGGGTCACCGCCTCTGGACCTGCGCTCTACCCCCCTGATCCCTACGACGCCCGCCGTGAACCGCTGCGGCGCCCCCCGACCGGCCTGAGCCACCCGACCCGACGCACACGAGTCGTGCGGAGGCGGCTCCGTCTTGCGCCTTTGTAAGTTAGTGGTCAATCACTATCTAGGAGAAGAAAGATGCGGAGTGAGCGCGCCACCCTGGTGTGGACGCTGATCATCACCGGCCTGGCGGGGTTCATGGCCTCGCTGGACAACCTGGTCGTCACCACCGCCCTCCCGTCGATCCGGACGGATCTGGGCGGCGGGCTCGAAGACCTCGAATGGACGGTCAGCGCCTACACGCTGACCTTCGCCGTCCTGCTCCTGTTCGGCTCCGCGCTCGGCGACAGGTTCGGCCGCCGCCGCGTGTTCGGCGCGGGCGTCGCCCTGTTCACCGCCGCGTCGGCGGCGGCCGCGCTCGCCCCCGGCATCGAGTCCCTCATCGCGGCGCGCGCCGTGCAGGGCGTCGGCGCCGCTGTCATGATGCCGCTGACGCTGACGCTCCTCACCGTCGCGACGCCGCCGAACCGGCGCGGCCTCGTCTTCGGGATCTGGGGCGCGATCAACGGCCTGGCCGTCTTCGTCGCCTGGGAGATGCGCACGCCCCACCCGATGCTGCCCATGCACCTGTTCCGGTCGCGTGCCTTCAGCGCGATGAACGCGGCGAGCCTCCTGATGTTCGCGGGCATGTTCGGGTCGATCTTCCTCCTGAGCCAGTTCCTTCAGACGGTCCTGGGCCACTCCCCCACCGAGGCGGGCCTACGCATGCTGCCCTGGACGGCGATGCCGCTGCTCGTCGCCCCGATCGCGGGCGCCGTCTCGGATCGCGTCGGGGGCCGTCCGGTCGTCGCGGCCGGGCTGGCGCTCCAGGCGCTGGGCCTCGCCATGTTCGCCCTCGTCGCCTCCCCTGACGTCTCGTATGCCGCTCAGTTGCCCTCCCTGGTCGTCAGCGGCATCGGCATGGGCATGTTCTTCGCCCCGGCCGCCGGTGTTGTCATGGCGTCCGTGCGCCCCGCCGAGCAGGGCATGGCCTCGGGCGCGAACAACGCGCTCCGCGAGCTGGGCGGCGCCGTCGGCGTCGCCTCCCTGGCCGCCGTCTTCGCCGAGCGGGGCGGCTACACCACCGGCCAGACCTTCACCGACGGCCTAGTCCCCGCCCTCTGGCTGGGCGCCGCCCTCGTCGCCCTGGGCGCCGCCGCCGCCTTCACCCTCCCCCGCCGCCACCCCACCCCGACCCCCACCCAGGAAGAACTCACCGCCGCCGCCTGACCCCACCCAGGCCAGGGGCCCCGGCCACCCCGACCGGGGCCCCGCAACGCGTCCCCCAGCGACTTCTCCGGCTCGGCGCACGCGACCTCGACCGGTCACCCCGACCGGAGCCCGAACAGCCTGTCCCCCAGCGGCTTCTCCCGCTCGGCGCACGCGACCTCAACCGACCACCCCGACCGGAGCCCGAACAGCGCGCCCCCCACAAAGCCCCCGGGCCGCACGCCCACATCCCCGACGCCCGACCCTCGTGAGGTTCCAGACGGCGTGCGACGCGTCGTGGGAACGACCGGCCGTCGGCGTCGGATAGACCGGGCGCCGTGTCGTGTTCGCCGCCTGCGACGCCGTGGCGTGGGTGCGTTTCCAGGGTCTTGGGCCGGGTGTGGGGTAGTGGGAACGATCGGCTGTGGGTGGCGATGGCAGCGGCCGGGTGGGGGTCAGGGGATCAGGTGTTTGACCAGGGTGGAGGTGGGGAGGGTGGGGTCGCCGTGGGTGATGGTGGTGAGGAGGGATTCGGCGCGGGCCTGGCCGAGGGCGGTGGTGGTGAGGTCGCGGAACTTGGTGTCCAGGTCGGACTGGTTGATGGGGTTTTCGGCGGTGCCCAGGGGGCTGTCGACAAAGACGTGTTCGCGGGTTCCGTCCCGGTAGGTGACGGTGATGTCGGCGACCCACTTGCCGGGGTGGGCGGCGTCGAGGTCGGGCCGGGCGGTGATGCGGATCCGGTTGGCCAGGGCGGCGATCTCGCCGGACGGGGAGAGGTCGAGGCGGCCGTCCATGTACTCGTGGTGGGTGCCGAACCCGTTGCCGCGTCCCAGCAGCGCGAGCGCGACCTGGAAGGGCAGGCTGTACTGGAGGTTCTCGATGCTCTGCGGCGCGTACGCGTTGGCGTTGCGGGTGCCGACGATGATGTCGCCGCCCGTCTGGATGCCCAGTTCCACCGTGTCGATCTCGGCGACCCGTCCGGCGAGGCGCCGTGCCCCGTCGATGTAGGCGTGGTTGATACCGCAGCAGCAGTAGGGCTTGATCCAGATCCGGGTGATCTCGAACGGCGCGTCCAGGCCGAAAGCGGCCACGCCGAGGGACGCGTCGAGGGGACGCCCCACGAACGTCCGATAGAAGCCCTTGTTGCCTGTGAGGAACGCGAGCGGCCCGGTGATCCCCGCCTCGGCCATTCCGGCCGCGAGGATGCCGTTGCGCGTCCCGATGCCCGCGTGTACCCGCTTCACCGAGCCGCCGGACGAGGTGTACTCGGTCGTCCCGGAACAGTGGCTCATCGCGATGGAAAGCGCGTGGACGGTGCGTTCCAGGTCGTATCCGCGCATCTTGGCGACAACGGCGGCGGCCCCGAAGTTGGCGAGGACGGCGTGCGGGTGGAAGCCGCGTTCCAGCAGTTCGGGCGCGGCGAGCACGCCGATCCGGGTGTAGACCTCGTAGCCGGCGACGATGCCGAGGAGCACGTCGCGGAGGGTCGCGCCGGTCTCCTCGCCGACGGCGAGCGCGGTCGGCACGACGCAGCTTCCGGGGTGGCTGGAGCTGGCCCGGTGCGCGTCGTCGTATTCGAAGCCGTGGCCGAAGGTGCCGTTGACGAACGCGGCGTCGGCGGCGCTCATCGTGTCGCCGGCGACGGTGACGTGCGCGGTGCCGGGCACGTGTCGTCCCCTGGCCAGGTCGAGGACGGCCTGGCTCCAGGGCAGGGCCGCGCAGCCGACCTGGAGCGCGAGCTGGTCCTGCATGAGCCGGCGCGCGCCCTGGATCGCTTCGGCCGGGAGCGCGTCGTAGTCGAGGTCGACGACGAGGCGCGCGACGGCGGCTTCGACTGAGGGGAGGTTCTGCATGGGATTCGGTCTCGCTTCCGTGGGGCACTTCACAGTGTGCAATGCATCATATATTGTCCTTGTCCATGTCCACCCCAGCAGCGCACCCCGCGTTCCCGGCCTTCGTCTCGGGCGCGAAGAAGCATCTGATCGACGGCCAGTGGGTCGACTCCGTCTCCGGCAGGACCTTCGACGCCGTCAACCCCGCCACCGGCAAGACCCTCTGCTCCGTCGCGGAGGGCGACGCGGCCGACGTCGACCTCGCCGTCCGGGCCGCCCGCCGCGCCTTCGAGGGCGAGTGGAGCCGGTGGACCCCGCACCAGCGGCGCAAACTCATGCTCAAGATCCACGACATCGTCCTGGACAACTTCGACGAACTCGCCCTCATCGAGACCCTCGACATGGGCGCCCCGCTCTCCCGCACGACCAACCTGCGGGAATGGACCTCCCAGGTCCTCCAGTTCTTCGCCTCCCAGTGCGACGCCGTCAGCGCCTCGGCCCCGCGCAACTCGCTGCCGGGCGACTTCCTGACGCTCAAGCACCTCGCGCCCGTCGGCGTCGTCGGCGGCATCATCCCCTGGAACGGCCCGCTCATCGGCCTCTGGTGGATCTTCGGCCCGGCCCTCGCCACCGGCTGCACCGCCGTGCTGAAGCCCGCCGAGGACGCCTCACTGTCCGTCCTGCGGGTGGCCGAGCTGATGACGGAGGCGGGCGTGCCCGACGGCGTCATCAACGTCGTCACCGGGTACGGCAAGGACGCGGGCCAGGCCCTGGCCGAACACGGCGACGTCGACCGGATCGCGTTCACCGGCTCCGTCGGCACCGCCCGCTCGATCGTCCGGGCCTCGGCCGGGAACCTCAAGCGGCTCCAGTTGGAGCTCGGCGGCAAGTCGCCCGACATCGTGTTCGCCGACGCCGACCTGGACAAGGCGGTGCCCGGCGCCGCCATGGGCGTGTTCACCAACAGCGGCCAGGTCTGCGTCGCGGGCACCCGGATCTTTGTGCAGCGGTCCGTGCACGACGAGTTCGTGGAGCGGCTGCGCGACTTCACCGGCACCATCCGCGTCGGCGACACCCTCGACCCTACGACCCAGCTCGGCCCGCTCATCTCCGAGCGGCAGTTGGAACGCGTCCTGCGATACATCGACATCGGCGGCGGCGAGGGCGCGCGGCTCGCGGCGGGCGGCGGGCGCCTCGCCGGCGACCTAGCCTCCGGCTTCTACGTCGAGCCGACGGTCTTCGCGGGCGCGTCCAACGAGATGACGATCGCCCGCGAGGAGATCTTCGGTCCGGTCGCCACCGTCATCCCCTTCGACGACGTGGACGACGCGCTCCGCCTCGCCAACGACACGCCGTACGGCCTGGCGGGCGGTCTCTGGACCCGTAGCCTCTCCACCGCCCACAAGGTCTCGCAGGGCATCAACGCGGGGACGATCTGGGTCAACTGCTACGGCGTCCTCGACCCGTCGGTCGGCTTCGGCGGCCACAAGATGAGCGGCTACGGCTGGAAGGGCGCCCGCGAACACGTCGAGAGCTTCCTCTACCCCAAAGCCGTCTACATCAATCTCGACTGATCCCTCACGCACACCCCGGAGGCCGCCGACGTACTACCGTCGGCGGCCTCCGCTCGCTCCTACGGCCGGTGGTAGACGACGACCCCGTCTATCTCGACGACCTTGTGGAAGCCCTGTCCGGGCAGCCGTGCCAGCGCCTCGTCCTGCTGGCCGATCGATCGCGGCACACTGGACCGCCGCCGCAGATCGACAGCCACCCAGTCGAACGTCCGCCCGCCGATCTCCGGAAACATGATGACCTGCGTGCGGTGGGTGAGCTGCGCCGCCAAATGGTTGGTCGTGGCCACCACAACACCGTCGGGAATGCGGCTCAACGCGACGCGGGCCGCAGCCGCGTGCTCGTTCGGCACGACGATCCGGGTGACGAACGGTTTCTGCAACGCGGTCCAGGGAAGCAGCACAACGACCACCGCGAGAACGGCCCGGCACGCGTACCGGGACCGCCGTATTCCCAGCCCGGACGCCCCGACGACGGCAGCGACGAACAGGATCACCATCAGTTGGCCGTTGTAGTGCACCTGCGTGAAATCCCAGTACGCCGGATTCTCCGACGTCAGCCGCAACGCCAGTCCCGGCGCCGCGATCAGCACGAGCGGCGTCCGGAAGGCGAGAAGACACGTCGTCCCCAGGACCAGGGCGACAAAGACCGCCTTCTCCGGATGCTCGACAAAACTCCCGGGGAATCCGAGCAGCGTCTCCAGCGGACCCGACGTCCGCCCGCCCTTCGCCCCAAAATACGCGTACCTTCCCTCCGGATGGAACCGGGGAATGATAAGCAAGGTGGTGACGGGAATCGCCGCGAGGCCCGCGAGCACCGTTCCGGCACCCCAGGCCCACTGCCGTTTCCAGCCGAGATAGGCGCCGACCGCCGCGACCGTCAGGCCCATGTCCTCCTTGACGAGAAGCAGGGCGAGGGCCCAGAGCGCGGCCCGGCGCCACCGGCCTTCGGCGAGCGCGACCAGGCAGCACGCGGTGATCGGCAGCGCGAAGACGACCTCGTGGAAATCGAACGTGACCAGCCCGACAACACCCCAGGAAAGCCCGAACGCCACCGTGATCGCCGTGCCGGGCCCGTCCCCGAGCCGCGCCACCGCGAACCGGCCGAGCGGGACCATGGCGAGCGCCGCGAGAACCGCCTGCGCGACGAGCAACGCCCGCGGATCGGGCCACACCCAGTAGACCGGCGCCAGCAGCATCAGGATCGGATGAAAGTGATCCCCCAACAGATGAAACCCGTCGCCCTTGATGGGGACGATCGGCGCCTCAAAACGCGCGTAACCGCGGACCGCCTGGTCGAATATCCCCAGATCGTAGGCCGCCGTCTGCATGTTCGCGTGCAGCCTGAGCGACACAACCGAATAGAGCAAGGCGAACACCGAAGCGACAAGAAAAGGACGCCCAGAACGGTAGAAACAGCCGTTCCGAGAGCCCGCCTGACGTTCCCCCGAGTCAGGCAGCCGCACGTCCGCCCCATGCATGAGGCACCCCTTTTCCCCCGAAACAGCGGCATCGTAGCAGAGCGTGTCCAACACCGAGGGGAACAGCGACACACCGCACTCGACTTGCGTTAAGCCGCCGCTCGTCGGGGGCCGCCGACGAACCACCGTCGGCGGCCTCCGATTCTCCGGAAACATGATCGCCCGCGTGCGGTGCGTGAGCCGCGCCGCCAGCCGATTCGTCGTGGCCACGACACCACCGTCGGAATGCGGACGGACTTCGGCCGCACGCCAAGGGCATCGTCCGCGTTAATGTCCTGCGGTTGCGGATCCCCCTGTTCGACTGTCCAGTCGGCCGGGGCCCGTATCACGGCCGTTCAACTCTTGCCCGTCCCCAACTCGCTGCAGAGTCAGGTCATCCGCAGAGGGGCCCTGCCTTGTCCTTAGCTGGTGGAGCGCCTGCTTCTTGTCAAAGGCGAAACGGGTGCGCAGAGCATCCAGCGCGCGTTCCGCTGCCGCGCTCCACATATCAAACCAGGCATCGCCGTCATCGACGACGGTGCCATCGCGGCCAACTGCGTTGGGAGGCGGCAGCGGCGCGTCGATGACCAGGTACTTGGAATGTGGAAACGTCGTCATGGACTGGTCGGCTCGACGCCTCGACTCCCTGAGGTGATGCAGTTCGGTCAGGGGATCATTGTGCGTGTGACGCAACCGGCTCCGGGTATGCGCTGTCCATTCCAGAAGGTCGTCGCCCGGTCGCAGGTTGATAATGAACGGAATGGGGCGGTTCCGGGAGGTGGCAAGGATCTTGATGGTCTCGTCGGAATTACCGACGTCCGCCGCCCACACCCGGTGCCGACCGATTCCAGCGCCTTCCACATATGTCCGGGTCACTTCAAGCTGGTCACGTTCCAGGAAGCGGTTCTCCCAATCGTGAGTGAGCCGACCGAAGGCTCGGGACGCGGTGAATGCCACATGGCTGAAGTCATAGTCGAACGCGTACGCGAGAAGGCTCGCCACGTCCGCGGAGCCCGCCCAATGGCCACCTATCACGGCGATGGACCGCGGCAGTGTCAGCGTGGGTGACCCGGTGCTGTGCCGCGGCGCGTTGAATCGGACCACATGGATGGCCAGTTCGCGCGGCTCGCCCTTCCAGGTGATGAACCCGGCGCTCGACCAGGCGAGTTCCTCCGCCAGGAGCTCCTCGATATCCTTGCGTTCGGCGGCCGAGATCGCCTCGCCGTCCAACCGTCCGAGAATGATGCGGTCGGAATAGTGCAGGCGCTGCTTTCCCGTGCCGAGCCAGACCGGCTGGACCGAGATCGTGTACCGCCCTTCCGCGAGAATAGCGCTCGCGATGCGCGCCGCACTCGAGATCGGCGTGGAAGTCAACTGCCTCGCGGCGTGGTTCACCCCCTCAGCCTGCTCCTCCAACTGATCGAGGTAGATGAGCAGGTTGTCGACACCGTCGAGGAATCCCGCCGCGGCCAGCAAACGCAGCCTCGACAGGTTCAACGCCTCGGACAACCGCACCAGGTCGTCCATGCTGGGGCGCGTCTGGCCACCGAGAATGCTCTGGGTCTTCGCCCGGCTGAATTTCGCCTGTGCGGCGAGCTGGTCACGGGTAAGTCCCTGCGCCGCTTCCCGCAACATCTGGCACCACGGCTCGCGGAGAAACCTGCCCGGGGTCCGCTGCCCGCCTTCCACATTTGCCATATCGGCACGCTACGGCAGGAGACCTGCTGCGGCCACTCTCGTGCCAAACCGTTGGCACGGCAGTTCGAGAGTTCAGCATGGCGACCTTTCCGGACCTACAGCAAACTGACGGCGACTCGTCCACGCCGCACCGCGCCGCCCAGCTCCGTGCCCCGATCAGAGGCCAGCCCACCAACATTGGACGAGTAAAGGACAGGCCAAAAAGTGACGCTACGTCATACCTGTGTGACTGGAAGTTCAAGCTCCGCTGATGCCAAGATCCGACGCATCGTGAACGACCAGCGCAGGTGACTGCCTGGCTCTGATGGAGGGAACACTTGGGAGCAAGGTTCAACACACCTCCGGGATGGCCGCCCATCCCGCCCGAAGGTCCGCCTCCGGGATGGCAGCCACCGCCCGGATGGCCGCCCGCGCCGCCGAACTGGCAGTTCTGGGTGGCCGACGGGATTTCGTCCGCCCACCTGGGCAACTTCGGCCTCGCCGCGTCGTCCTCAGTATTCCTCGCCGCGTTCTTCCCGTTCTTTCACAACAACAGCGTCGGCTTCGTCGTCGAGCCGGGCATCGAGACCGGAATTCGCGTTCTCCTCGCTCTTTTCGGCCTCCTGCTGATCGGAATCGCGGTGGTCTACCGGTTCGGCAGTCCTTCCGGACACCGCGCGATCTCCTACGTCAGCCTGGGCCTGGCCATCCTCGCGCTACTTCATCTCCTCCCGGTCGCGCTGGTCATGGGCTGGGGCATCAGTGATGTCGACCAGACATCCTTCGTCGTTCGGCACAGGGTCCTCAAACTCACCCCCGCGGCCGGTGAGATCATCGCGATCCTCGGCCTTCTCTCTCTCACCGCCCTCCATATCGTGGCGCTCCGGCGGCGTTAGTGGGCGACCACCGAAGCCAAGTACAGACGCGGCGTTATCTGCTTCTCATGGCGGCCGGCACCGTGCTGGCGCTGCTGGTGTCGACGGCCGCCCTCACGTTGCGCGCACGGTCACAACCGGGCGAGACCGATATTCCCCGGACCGGGGGGACCGCACTCAGCACCGACCGGACGATCTCGGTGCGGTTTCCCTCCGGGGGAGTCGGGGAGGGCACTCGCGTCCGGGTTCAGACGGAGCGCGACGCACCGGCTCCCCCCGACCTCGTCCAACCGCTCGCCCTGCCGTTCTCGATCACGGCCACCAAGGGAACGGCGCACCAGGGCACCGTCTCCTACGCCTATGGAGACCTTCCCGACGGCCTGACCGCTGACAGAGTGGTGATGATGGTCTACGACGAGAAGGCGCGGACCTGGCAGTTCCTCGAAACCGGCGTCCGGGACGGCCGCGTCATCGCGACCTGGCCGCATTTCTCCCTCGGGTTTATCGGTTTTCTCGACGGCGCCTTCACGGCGGCGGGCTGGGCCTGGGACAAGGTCCGCGCGAAAGCGGGCGTGCAGGTACGGAACCTGGCCACCGTGTCCGGAAAAGTAGGCGAGGGTCTCGTCGGTCTCGTCGGCGGGACCGTCCATTCGGTGAAGTGCAGGAAGACCAAGGCGGACTTCGCCTACCTCACCACGAACATCAACGGCGGGCACATGAGCCGGCCGCCGCTGACCGCCTGTGCGGAACCACCGGACAAGGACAGCGAGTACGTACTCCGGATCGGCAACAGGTATCCCTACCCCTACCTGCTGAAACTGCCCGCCGGTGTCCGACTGGACTGGCGCGACCTCGACCTGGGCGGGACCGACCTCCTGGACCTCGCCGTCCAGTACGTCCAGAGCCTCCGGGATCTCGCGCTGGTGCCGGGCGGAGGGGAGGTGGCCCTTCGCGTCAGCCCGGACGCCGACCACGTCTTCCGCGTCACGGCCGACGCCGAGAGTCTCACCGTCGCGGTGAAGATGATTTCGCTCGCCGTGATCGCCCCCGCGGCGGGCAGGTCCGCGGCGGTCGCCGCTTTCCAGGCCGAGATGAAGGCTCTCGATACGGCTCTGTCCACGGCGCGCAGGGCGGGGAGCACAAAGTTCACCCTCGCCGACTTCGCCGAAGCGGTCGGTTGGCACTCCAGGGCGCACCGGCTGGAGAGGGCTGCCCGCAACTCCACGCTGGCGACCTCCATCGAGGCGTTCTTCGAGATCGTCAACGGTGTGGACTGCGTCCTCCGGCTGGGGAAGAAGGCATTCCAGGAAGACGCGCACGGCACAGACGGGATCCATCGGCTCGCCAGTTGGGCGGCCGCGGCGGGGCCGCAGTGCCTCCAGACCGCGCTGGCGCGCTTCCTCAAGGCCACCGAAGCGCCGGCGAACTCCCTTCTCAGCCCCCGGGCACAGACCCGCAAGGGCGTGGCGCTCGCCAAGGAGATCGTCGGGGTCGTCCAGGACCTTCCCTTGGTCGTCAGTTCGCTTGAGGTCCGGGTGATCGAACGCCTCTCCCTCGGCAGATTCGACTACAAGCGCGCGGCCCTCACCATTTCGCGAGGCGAAGGCACTTACCCGGTGGGACGGCTACTCCGCGACAACGCCATCTGGAAGGTCACCTTCGACCGCTTCAAAATCGCCGACGGCAAACTGACCGCGTACTACGTATGGCACAACAAGTCACGACAGCCACAGACCACTAGGTGCCATGCGAGGGGGGTCGTCAGTACGTTCATAAGACTCCCGTCCGGTTCGAGCATTCCACCCGCGAGCGTCCAGTGTCCAGGCACCGGGCAGACTGTCATCACCCTCATCCCAGGCGGCGGTTCACGTACCGACTGGTCGGCCTGGGACGTCACCGAGCACAAGGGAAGGCCGTTCGATCTGCTCTGGTTCGATCAGGTCGTCGGCGGGCTGATCATCCCCCCGTTCTAGGCGCAAGCAAACGACACGAAGGAAACGCCATGACCGAGCAGATGCTCGTGGAATTCATTTCAATATTCCTTGCCGGCATCATCGGCGCGCCGATCGGGATCGCCCAGTTGGCCGCCGCCGTCAAGGTCGTTTGCATTCTTAATGAGAAGACCTACACCTTTTACGGAATATACCGCACCCTATCCTTCATAGTGATCTTGATATTCATCTCCGTCACGGTCTACACCCTGGTCAACCCCGAGGCGTACCGCGAACTCACCGACTCAGCCGCCCAGGACCCGTATGGAGTCTCTCCCGCCGGCCAGATCGGATGCGCACTGGGACTCATCGTGAGCCACATCATGGTCGGGCGGATTCGCCAGGTCCTGCTCGACCGCCGACGGTGAAGCCGGGTTTCCGTCGGGTCACCCGGGAAACGACCCGAGGGAGTGTGCGGTGGCGATGGATCCCAGCCGTCGGTGCGATCACCGAGACTCGGGAATCCGGTTGATCTCGACTCCCCCCGTCTCGGCCGAGAACCTGAGCTCCAACTTCTGTGACTCGGACCGCGGAAACTCCGCGAGCGTGACCAGTGCGCTGACCGCGATCCCGGTCGCGGTGGTGACCAGGGCATAGGCCGGCGGAAGTTCGAGCTGCCCGGCCATCAGGTCCATCAGAGCCGTACTGGCGACCCCTGCGGCAGCAGAGTGCGGAAGACGTGCGACCGAGAGCCGGACCTCCTGTTTCTTTCCCACCGCGACGGTGCCGATACGGTCACAGTAGGCGTCGAGCCTCTCCAAGAGTTCACCTTCGGTGTCCTCTGTGGGGTTGGCTATCCATGCCTCCCGCGCATTGAAATAAGCCTGCCCGTGATCCCCTTTTCGAATCGCGATTATCTCGTTGCTCTCGGCGCGCAGCAAGGCTTCGGGCGTCGGCACTGTGGCATCGCACAGGATGACATCCGGTGTTTCTGCGGGCGGCGTCCCCGCTCCGTCCGCGTACAGGGCGGACGCGCTGTGCGACAGGGCCCGCGGGATATTCTGTAGCCCACCGAACCCAGCCGCCTGCGTCTGCTGATAGCAGACGTTCACGATATCGATGAAGAAACGCAGCCGGCTGACGAGTTCTGCGTCTCCCGCCGATTGGGCGGCGTCGAGCAGCTCGCGGGGCTTGACGAACTTCTCGCCTCTCCCCAGGAACCCGAGTTCTCTGCCCACGACGTTCCAGATCTCAGCGCGCCGTATTCCGGTGCCACCGGTGGCGGCAGTGGCGGCCTTAGCCCCTTCGACGCACTCGGTGCGCCATTGCTCGGTGGCCGTCCAGAAATCCGCCAACTCCAGGTTACGGCATTCCGATCCGGTCAGCGTGGCGAACACGGTCCGCTCGAACTCGGAGCCCATGTCCTCGGGCCACCACTTCGGCTCGCCCAGCGGCGACCGACGAAAATCTCGATCATACTGTTCGGCCATGGCGCGGACGTCGTAGCGTCCATGTTCGATGCCGAGCACGCGCGTGCGGTCGAATTCGGCCAGCACTTCAACAAAAGTCGGTGTACGCCTCGAACGGAAAGCGGGAACTATGAGTCCACTCCGCAACGCCGTAGCAAAAAGTGGATATCGCGCCTTGGCGTCGCGCATATGCGAGATCAGAAATCGACTGTTGAAGAAAAAGATGTCCGGGAGGACCAGAGGACGCTCCTCGAAGAGGAGGTTGTAGATCAGGCTGTTGTCGAAATCTATCTGCTCAAGGGAATGTTCGCACCCACCGTCGACGGCCGAGAGATAGACACTGTCACGAGCTTCACCGTGAGGTTCCACCGCCATACAGACGATGATTCCACGAGCAGAGGCGTGGCGTGGGCGGTCTGCTGGCCGGATGCCGCCAGTCCGCCGACCGTTCGGTCCGGGTTCTGCTGCTCAGTCGACGGGTGTATGCAGCGCGAATCTCCCGCTCGGTCAGGCGGGGAGGTGGGTGGCGAGGTCGGCTTTGAGGGTGGTTAGGGACTCGGCGGCCTTTTGGCGGGCGGCGGGGACGTCGTCGGAGCGGACGGGGACGACGACTTCCAGGTAGGACTTGAGTTTGGGTTCGGTGCCCGAGGGGCGGATGACGACGCGGGCGGCGTCGGCGAGGGTGAGGCGGAGGCCGCTTGTTGGGGGGAGGCCGCCTACGCCCTCGGAGAGGTCCTCGACCTTGAGGACGGGGCGGCCGCCCAGGGTGTGTGGGGGGGACTTGAGGAGGGCGGCGACGGCGGCGTCGATCAGGGGGCGGTCAGAGACGCGGATCGAGAGTTGGCTTGTGGCGTGGACACCGTAGCGGCGGGCCTGGTCGTCCAGGAGGTCGAGGAGGGTGCGGCCCTCGGTTTTGGCCTCGGCGGCGAGGGCGGCGACGGTGAGGGCGGCGCCGATGCCGTCCTTGTCGCGGACGGGCACGCCCTGGTCGCCGCCCACGCTGTACCCGAGGGCCTCCTCGTAGCCGAGCACTAGCCTGGCCGTCGGCGAACCGGCGCGCATGATCCACTTGAACCCGGTCAGTGTCTCGGCGAAGTCCACGCCGTGCGCGGCCGCGATCCGGCCCAGCAGGGACGAAGACACGATCGTCGTAGCCAGTAGCCGTCCCTCGCCGGACGTATGCCGCAGCACGTGCTCGGCCAGCAGCCCCCCGACCTCGTCGCCCGTCAGCACCCGCCACGACCCCGACGGCGTGGGCACCGCGACGGCGCACCTGTCCGCGTCCGGGTCGTTCGCAAGGGCGAGGTCGGCCCCCGTCCGCGCGGCGAGGTCGAGAACAAGATCCATCGCTCCCGGTTCCTCCGGGTTCGGGAAGGCGACGGTAGGGAAGTCCGGGTCGGGCAGGCACTGCGCAGGCACCGTGTACGGCGCGGGGAAACCGGCCCGCAGGAACGCCCTGATCAGCGTCTGCGCCCCGACCCCGTGCAGCGGCGTGTAAGCCACCGTGACGTCACGGGCGCGTCCCAGCGGCAGTGTCTCCAGCGCCCCCAGGTAGGCGGCCTCGGCCTCGGGCCCCAGGACGCGCCAGGACGGCGTCTCCGGCTCGCGCGGCCCGTCCGGGGCCACGCCCAGGGGCAGCTCGTCCACGCGGCCCACGGCGGCGATGGCGGCCGAGATCTCGCCGTCCACGGGCGGCACGATCTGTGCCCCGTCGCGCCAGTAGACCTTGTACCCGTTGTCCTTGGGCGGGTTGTGGCTCGCGGTGACCATCACCCCGGCGTCCGCGCTCAGGTGACGCACCAGGTACGCGAGTACAGGGGTCGGCAGCGGGCCGGGCAGCACCCAGGCCCGCACCCCCATCCCGGTGAGGACGGCGGCGGTGTCGGCGGCGAACCGGGCCGAGCCGTGTCGCGCGTCGTACCCGACGACGACGGCGGCGCCGCCCGGGTCCGGCGTGGCGGCCAGCACCCGGGCGCCGAGCCCTGCGGCGGCCCGCATGACGGTCACCCGGTTCATCCGGTTAGGGCCCGCGCCCAGTTCGCCGCGCAGCCCGGCGGTGCCGAACTCCAGCGCCGCGCCGAAGCGGTCGGCGAGGGCGTCGGTGTCGGCGGCGTCGAGGATGAGGTGGAGTTCGGCGCGGGTCACCGGGTCGGGGTCCTGCGCGAGCCACTCCTGGGCGCGTTCCCTGAGGCTCACAGCCCGGCCACCACCGTCCTGAGGAGTTCGCCCATCCGGCCCGCTGCGGCGCGTCCGGCTTCCAGCACCTCCTCGTGGTCGAGCAGCGCGTCAGACAGGCCCGCCGCCACGTTCGTCACCAGCGAGATCGCCAGCACCTCGGCTCCGGCCTCGCGGGCGGCGATCGCCTCCAGCACCGTGGACATGCCGATGAGGTCGGCGCCCAGGGTGCGCAGCATCCGGATCTCTGCGGGCGTCTCGTAGGTCGGGCCACGGAAGGCCGCGTACACGCCTTCGGCGAGAGACGGATCGACGGCCTTGGCAAGCCCCCGGAGCCGTCGGGAGTACACCTCGGTGAGGTCGAGGAAGGTGGTGCCCGTAAGCGGGTTCGCCCCGGTGAGGTTCAGGTGGTCGGAGATGAGGATGGGCTCTCCGATGTGCTGTGTCTCCGGCCGTAGGCCGCCCGCCGCGTTGGTGAGCACGACGGTCCGCACCCCGGCGGCGAGCGCCGTCCGCACCCCGTGCACGACGTCCGTCGCCGGATGCCCCTCGTACAGGTGGGTGCGGCCGAGAAAGACCAGCACGTTCTTGTCCCCGACGCGCAGTGCCCGCGCCTTGCCGCCGTGCCCCTCGACGGCGGGCGCGGCGAAGCCCGGCAGCTCGGTGAACGCCAGCTCGTGCTCGGGCTCGCCGAGCGCGTCGGCGGCGGGCACCCAGCCGGAGCCCATCACCAGCAGGACGTCGAACTTCTCGTACGTGCGCGCGGTGAGCTCGGCGGCGGCGGACCTGGCCAGTTCATACGGGTTGTTCTGCACGTCACCAGCCTAGGGGCGGCGCCTGGTGATCACGCGGCCCGATCCTCCGAAATTCCCCAGGCCCGGAGAGGTCGATTTGTCGCGTTCTACAGCTCGCTGCCCAACGTGTCGCAGGGCCGCTCCCGCAGCTCCTTGACGTAAGGGTCCGGCGCGCCCGCCCGCTCCGCCGCGTCCGCGATGATCCCCACGAACCGCGCCGACGGTAGCCCGCCCTCGTAGGCGTTGAGCACGTAGATCCAGGCCAGCTCCTCGCCGAACAGCGTCTGGACCCGCACGCTGATCTTCGTGTAGAGGCCGAGCTCGTGCCCCTCCCACGCGTCCAGGGCCTGCTCGTCGGACTCAGGCACGTCGTACAGGGCGACGAACACCTGCGACGTGTGATCCTCGACCACCGTGGCCAGGGCGCCGTCCCAGCCGATCTCCTCACCTCCGAACGTCAGGCGCCAGCCCTGGAGCCAGCCCGTGTCGCGCAACGGCGAATGCGGGGCGCGCAGGGCCATCTGCTCGGGATCCATGTTGGAGGCGTATGCCGCGTACAGAGCCACGGTGACCAAGCGTACCGGCCCATCCATCGACGACCTTAGGAAAGAATGGGCGTTGTGAGCACGCGTATCGTAATTCTGGGTGGAGGGCCGGGCGGCTACGAGGCCGCGCTGGTGGCGGCGCGTCTCGGCGCCGATGTGACCGTGGTCGAGAAGGACGGGCCGGGCGGCGCGAGCGTACTGTACGACTGCGTCCCGTCCAAAACGCTGATCGCCACCTCGGTGCGGATGTCCGTGCTGAGCGAGTCGGCGGCGCTGGGGGTGCGCTTCGACGGCGGCCCCGACGGCGAGGTCGGCGGCGTCACCGCCGACCTGTCGGTGATCAACAAACGGGTGAAGGACCTGGCCAGGGCCCAGTCCTTCGACGTCGCCGACCGCCTCGGCTACGAGGAGGTCAAGATCGTCCGTGGTGAGGGGCGGCTCGACGGGCCCCGCGCGGTGATCGTCGGCGAGCGCCGCATCGAGGCCGACGTGATCATCGTCGCGACCGGCGCGACCCCGCGCGTCCTGCCCGGCGCCGAGCCGGACGGTGAGCGGATCCTCACCTGGAGGCAACTGTACGACCTGCCGGAGCTTCCGGAAGAGTTGATCGTGGTCGGTTCCGGTGTGACGGGGGCGGAGTTCGCCGGGGCCTACCTCAGCCTGGGCTCGAAGGTGACCCTGGTCTCCTCACGTGACCGGATCCTGCCGTCCCAGGACGCCGAAGCGGCCTCCGTCCTGGAGGACGTCTACCGGCGGCGCGGCATGAACGTCATGGGCCGTTCGCGCGCGGGCGCGGTGGAGCGTTCCGGCGACGGCGTGGTCGTGACCTTGGAGGACGGCCGCAAGGTCCACGGCTCGCACTGCCTCATGACCGTCGGCATGGTGCCGAACACACGCGGCATCGGCCTGGAGGCGGCGGGCGTCAAGCTCGGCCGTGGCGGCTATGTCGAGACGGACAAGGTGTCCCGCACGTCGGTGCCGAACATCTACGCGGCGGGCGACTGCACGGGCATTCTCGCGCTCGCGTCCGTCGCCGCCATGCAGGGCCGGATCGCGGTGTGGCACGCGCTGGGCGAGGCCGTCCAGCCGTTGAAGCTCGGCTGGGTCAGCTCCAACATCTTCACGGACCCGGAGGTCGCCGCGGTCGGCGTCACCCAGGCCATGGTCGACAGCTGCGAGGTCGACGCCCGCACCGTCATGCTGCCGCTGAGCACGAACGCCCGCGCCAAGATGCAGGGCTTCGAGGACGGCTTCATCAAACTCTTCTGCCGCCGCTCCACCGGCATCGTCCTCGGCGGCGTCATCGTCGCCCCGCGCGCCTCCGAACTCGTCATGACCCTGGCCGTAGCCGTCCAACAACACCTCACCGTTGACCAGCTCGCCCACACCTTCACCGTCTACCCGTCCCTCACCGGCAGCATCCAGGAAGCCGCCAACCGCCTCACCGTAGACTCCGCCTACTGACCCACCCGGCCGCCGCGAGGCGGCATGAAGGAGCAAGCCCGCCGCACCGGGGAGGCGGGCTCACCCCCGTGTTCACAGGGACAGACGGTCTGCCTTGATCGACCGGATCATCGCGCCGATCCCGGCGCGCCGGAACATCAGGTGTCCCTTCTCGGTGTTCTTGCTGTCCCGCGCCGCGACCGCGCGGTCATCGACCGCGGCCACCTCCACACAGTCGCCGCCATTGGCGCCCGTGTACGACGAACGCCGCCACGTCACGGCCAGCTCCACACAGTTGCCGCCGTTGGCGCCCGTGTAGGACGAACGCCGCCACGTCAGGTCTTCCATTGCTCCACCATCTTCTTCAGGAGTTCGATCGATTCGTTCTGGGACAGGGCGTGCGCCCGGAAGACATCGAACCAGCGCCGCAGCCTCGCCGTCTCCCCGACGTCGTCGATGACTTCGCCGTTCAGCTGGTTGTCAACATAGGCGAGGTCGTTTCCCTCGTGGTTCGCGACCACGAATCCGCCGACGAAACCCGCGCACACCGATGTCGTGTGCGGCACCACCTGGAAGAAGATGTTGTCGCGCTCGACCATCTCCAGCACGTGCGCGAGCTGCGCGGCCATCACCTCGGGGCCGCCCACGTTGTTGCGCAGGGCGCTCTCGGAGACGAGGCCGACGAACAGCGGCGGCTCGTCGTCGTCCTCCCCGTCGCGGGTGAGGATCGCCTGCCGGGCCAGCCGCTCGGCCACCGCGTCCTCAAGGTCGACGGCCGCGTGGTTGGCCGCCCGCAGGACGGCCCGCGCGTACTCCTCCGTCTGGAGCAGACCGGGAATGAGCGACGGCTGAAAGGACCAGAAAGCCGACGACTTGCCTTCGATCTCGCGCCAGCGGCCGAACCACTCGACGGGCATCGCCACGTCCACGAGTTCGGCGAGAAGCCGGGCCAGGAATCCACCAGTACCCAACTCCCGCTCGATTTGCCCAATAATGTCCGGCTTGGGAATTCTGTAGGCTTTCTCCCAGGCTCGGACCAGGCTCTCCGACACATAGAGCGTCCGAGCGAGCGTCTCGATGCTGATGCCTCGCGCCTCGCGACCGCGCCGCATTTCCTTGGCAAGGAAAGCGCGCGGCGTCATGCGCTTGCCGCTCATAGTCACCACACTTCTCCGCACAGGGGGTCGGGGGGCTTGTCCAGGGGTGGCACACGTGATCCTCCTCCCAACATTAGTCCGCAACCCGGACCCCGGTGCAACTTCCCAAAACCTCACTGACCAGCGACCCAACCCCCACAAGGACAACAAACCCCATTTCCACCTCTCCCCCACAATCAGGACACAGAACCCCCCACCCCGCCGCGCCCCCTGTTCCCCACACCGCCACCAAGGCCACACACCCGGCCAAGCCACCCCCACCTTTGGCCGCATCCGGCCAAGGCCCCGCTGCAACCCCGCCACCCACCACCGAACTCGCATTAACAAAATCCGTTCACCCAGTGAACCGATAAGACAAAATCCCACCGGCCCCCGCCTCTGTGTATCTTCTGAACACCCAGCGAGGCGGCTGGAACCGCAGGCCAGGCGCCATTCTCGTGACCGACTTCAGGGCCGGAGCGCACTCGGGCGCTCAGCGCGATGAACTCGACATCTGTCGACGTGACGAAGAGGACAGTTTCACTGTGAAGTTCCGCCTCGGTGTGGCGCGTGTTGTCGCGCCGTTCGTTCTGATGGCGTTCGTGACGGCGGGGTGTTCCGGGGAGGCTGGCACTCCTGATCGGCGGGTGCCCGCCGACGCCGCGGACGACGCGGGGGTGACGCGGGAGCAGCCGTTCGCGGCGTTCCCGGACGGGGATCTGCGGGTGCTGGACGACGTGCGGCGCAAACTCATGCACACGTGCATGGTGGAATCCGGGTACCGGGAGTACGCGGCGGCCGATCCGGAATCCACGGAACGTGTGTCGCCCTCGCTCGTGCTGGACCGTGAACTGGTCGGCTGGGCCGGTGAGGCACACGCACGGGCGCGGGGATTCGGGTTGGACGTGCCCGCGACGCCGGTGACGGTACTGAGCGCCGACGTGAACCACGACACCGTTCTCGACACCTGCGTCCAAGGGGCGCAGACAAAGATCGGACCCGAGTTCCGGAAGGTCGAGCAGCGGGCCGTCGACCTCTTCAACGAACTGAACCAGGACTACGTGCGGGCCTTTGACACGAACCGGTTCAAGGAGCTGAATTCCCGGGTCGTCACCTGCCTGGCGGACGCGGGCTTCACGGTCGACGACGCGAAGCGGAAGGACTCCGGACTGCGACCCGAGGCATTCGGGATAAAGCCCGGAGGGCCGGAGGGCACGGAGCCGGAGAAAGGCAGGCCGAAGCCCGGCACGTTGCTCACGATCCCGGCGAGCCCCGCGCGCAGATATGTGCCGACCGACGGCGAGGCGGAACTCGCCGCCGCGGTCTTCCGCTGCCAGCGGAAGGACGGCGTCATCGGGGAACTGCGCGCGCTCGTCAACGACGCGCAGCGGGCCGCCTGGACCAAGCACGAGGACGAACTCGCGGAACTGAAGCCCGCGCTCGCGTCGCTGGCCAAGAAGGCAAGCCAACTGGTCTGAGGCGTGGGAACCGGAAAAATGGGGGCGACGGTGTCACGGCGTGGGCTCTTGGTCGCCTTGGGCACCGCCGTCGTCGGTGTGCTGATCGTGGTGACGGCCGTCCTGGTCGGCGTCCGGACCAGGTCGCCGGACGAGGCGGTGGCCGACGCGCGCCCGCCCCGCGCGTCGCCCGTCACGGTGGAGGTCGAACGGCGGGTGCTCACCGAACCCGTGGTGCTGCGGGCGCGGGTCGTCGCCGGGCGCAGCACCCCGCTGCGCCCCCCGGAGGCGGCGACGGGCGCGGACAGCGTGGTCACGTCCGTCCACGTGCGGCGCGGGCAGATCCTGCGCGAAGGGGACGTCGTCCTGGTGCGGTCTGGTGCGCCCATGTTCGCGTTGCGTCTGCCGTTCCCCCTTTATCGCGACATCACCTCCGGGATGAAGGGACCCGACGTGGTCGAACTCCAACGGGCGCTCGGCCGGACCGGCGCGGGCACGGTGACGTCCGGCGTGTTCGACGCGGCTACGCGGGAGGCCGTGCGCCGCTTCTACGCGGCACGCGGGTTCACCGCCCCCACCACGGCCACCCCGGACCCGTCTCTGTCCGCCGACGCGCAGCGCCGCAGGCCCTCCGTCGTCTTCGAACGGTCCGCCGTCCTCCGGGTGGATCGGAGCGGCAGGCGGGTCACCAGGGTCCTGGCCCGCGTCGGCACGATCCTCAAGGACGCCGACACCGCCGTCGCCGAACTCGACGCCGGACGTCCGAGGCTCGCCGCCGTCGCCGCCGCGGACCAGGTCAAACTCCTGTCCCGCGCGCAACCCGCCACGGTCGTCGACGACATCACCGGCACCAGAACGCGCGCCAGGATCGTGTCCGTCGGCGATCGGGTGGTGCGGAGCCCGTCCGGCGGGAACGGCTTCCTGGTGCGCCTCGCGTTCACCGGCGCGCCCCTCGCGCCCACCGAGGACAGAACGGTCCGCGTTGAGGTCGCGGTGGCCTCGACGCACGCCGAGGTGCTCGCCGTCCCGGTGACCGCGCTCTTCTCCCGCCCGGACGGCACCACGATCGTCACCGTCGTCCACGGCGGCAGACACACCGACGTCACGGTCCGCACCGGCGCCACGGCAGGCGGATGGACGGAGATCGCCCCGGTCGACGGCATCACCGAGGGCACGCCGCTGCTGGTGAGCGAGGGCGGCGGGTGACGCTGCTCGACCTGGCCGGGGTGGCCCGCACCTACAACGACGGACATCCCGTGTACGCGCTGCGGGCCACCACCCTCACGATCCCTGAAGGCTCCTACGTGACGATCAGTGGGCCGTCCGGCTCCGGGAAATCGACGCTGCTCAACGTGCTCGGTCTGCTGGACGCCCCCGACGAAGGCTCCTACCGGGTCCGGGGCGTCGAGATGGCGGGCGCGGACGAGGCGCTGCGCGGCGCGGTCCGCGGCCAGCTGTTCGGATTTGTGTTCCAGGCGTTCCATCTGCTGCCGGGCCGGACCGCGCGGGAGAACGTCGAGATCGGCATGGTGTACGGGCCGTCCCGGCGGCGGGAGCGGCGGACGCGCGCCGAGGAGGCCCTGGCGCGGATGGGGCTCGGCCATCGGCTCAACGCCGACCCGCGGGCCCTGTCCGGCGGCGAGCGCCAGCGGGTCGCGATCGCCAGGGCCGTCGCCGCGCGGCCTCGCGTCCTGTTCTGCGACGAGCCGACGGGCAGCCTCGACAGCGCGAACACGGCGAACGTCCTGACGTTGCTCCGTGAACTCAACAACGACGGGCTCACCGTGGTCGTCGTGACTCATGAGGCCGAGGTCGCGGCGGAAGGCGGCCTCCGGCTCCGGGTGGAAGACGGAATCGTGACGACCCACACCGAGGAAGCACGTGCCCACGGGTTCACGTAAGAGACGTCGCCGTGCGGACCTCACCACTCTGGGCCTCGTGGTGCCGCGCCTTCGCCTGGTGGACGTGCTCGCCGAGTCCGCGCTCTCCGTCGTCCGGCATCCGGGGCGTTCCCTGGTGACGGCGCTCGGCGCCGTGCTGGGCGCCGCGGCGTTCGTTTCGGTGCTCGGTCTGAGCTCAACGCTCGGCTCCCAGGTGTCCGACGCGTTCGACGCCCGCCGCGCCACGGAGGTCGTGGTCAACGCCGACGCGGACGGCCCGGCGACGGACGCCGCCTGGCAGGGCGGGCCCGCGCTCAAGCGGCTCACCCGCCTCAACGGTGTGACGGCGGCCGGAGCGCGGGTGCGCGTGCCCGGACAGGAGGTGCGGCGGGCGGCGGCCTTCACCGCGACGACGGTCACCGCGCCGGTCGTCGGGCTCGACCCGGCGTCCCTCGGCGTGGTGGGGCCGCGACTGGTGGCGGGGCGGGCGTTCGACCGCTTCCACGAGGACAACGCCGTGCCGGTGGTGATGCTGCCCCGGACCGTCGCGGACGCGCTCGGCATCGCCCGCACCGGCGTCGCCGTCTTCATCGCCGACCGCGCCTACACGGTGATCGGCGTCTTCGACGACGTCGCCCGCCAGCCCGACACCCTGACCGCCGTGGTGATGCCCTTCGCGACCGTCCAGCCGCTCGCCGAGGGCGACGTCTCCGATCAGGTCAAGCGGAGCGTGCTGGTGGAGACGTCGCCGGGCGCGGCGCGGCTCGTCGCGTCGCAGGCCCCCCTGGCGCTGCGCCCCGAGGGGCCGGACGGGCTCCAGGCGGTCGCGCCGGCGGACCCGCAGACGCTGCGGCGCGAGGTCGAGGGGGAGGTGACGCGGTTCGCGCTCCTGGTCAGCGGGGTGGCCCTCGTCATCGGGGCGGTCTCCATCGGCAACGCGGCGACGGCGGGGCTCGCGGTGCGGGTCTCGGAGATCGGGTTGCGGCGTGCCGTCGGGGGGCGTCCGGTGCACATCTTTGTGCAGCTCGTCGGGGAGACGACGGTGTTGGGCGGGTTCGGGGGTGTTCTGGGCGCGCTGCTGGGTGTGGTGACGACAGGTGCCGTCTCGCTCTACAACGGTTGGGTGCCCGTCCTCGATCTCCGGGTGGCGGTGCTGGCCTCGCTCGGGGGTGCGGCGGCGGGTCTGGCGGCCGGGTTCGTTCCGGCGCTGCGCGCCACGCGTCTCCAACCCGTGAACGCTCTTCACCGTTGATGTTCGCCGTACCGGGGGCGGGTGTGGCGGCGGTCAGAGGAGGGTGGTGGTGATCAGGGCGGCTAGGGGGAGGAGGACTGAGGTGAGGGCGGGGAGGGACCAGGTGGTGGTGGGGGTGGGGGGGTCGGGGGTGGGGGTGGGGGTGGGGGTGGGGGTGGGGGTGGGGGTGGGGCGGAGGGACTCTAGTTCGGTGGTGGCGAAGGTTACGGGGGTGCGGGCGGCTAGGGAGTCTTTGGGGGCCTTGGCGGCGGTGGCGGCTTTGCGTGGGGGGATTTGGACGGCCCAGGATTCGATGGAGCCGGTGGTGTGGGTGATGGTGAGGGCTCGGCCGGGGGTGAGGGAGTGGACGGCGGGCCAGGGGATTCGGGTGGTGCGGAAGGGGTTGGTTACGGTGATGGCGGTGGAGTCGGCTTGGACCTTGGGGCGGATGCCCAGGGTGTAGGCGAGGCCGCAGGTTGTCAGGAGGGCGAGGGCCGTCAGCAGGCCCGCCTTGGTGTGGCCGCGGAAGGCGATGTCCACGAGGTTGAGCGCGGCGAAGACGAGCCAGGCCCAGCCGACGATCCGGCCCGTGCGGAACGTGAACACCTTCATCTCACCAGGCTATGCCGCCCGTCCCCGGCCCGTGCGGAACGTGCGGGCCGGGGCGGGGTTCACGCCTTGGTGTAAGGCTGGCCGTCGGCGGCGGGGGCTCGGACGTGGCCGACCAGGCCGGCGACGGCGAAGATCGTCGCCAGGTAGGGGAGCATGCGGAGGAAGTCGGTGGGGACGGGGGTCTGCATGAGCTGGACGGCGTCGGAGAGGCCGCCGGCGAAGCCGAACAGGAGCGCGGCCCAGAGGGCGCCGACCGGGGACCAGCGGCCGAAGATCACGGCGGCCAGGGCGATGAAGCCCGCGCCCGCCGCCATGTTCTTGTTGAAGCTGATGTTCAGGCCAAGCGTCAGCCACACGCCGCCGAACCCGGCGAGGAGGCCGCCGACGAACATGTTGACGTACCGGGTCCTGATCACGTTGACGCCGACGGTGTCCGCGGCGGTCGGGTGCTCGCCGACGGCCCGGGTCCGCAGCCCCCACCGGGTGTGGAACAGCGTCACGTGCACCACGCCGATCAGCGCCACCGCCAGGTAGACGATGATGTTCTGCTGGAACAGCACGGGCCCGATCAAAGGCAGGTCCGCGAGGCCGGGAATCCGGATCGGCGCGAAGGCCATCGGCGTGTTGTACCGCGACGGGTCGGCCTGCATCACCCGCTCGTAGAAGAACCCCGTGAGCCCGGTGGCCAGCATCGTCAGCACAACACCCAGGACGACCTGCTCCACGAGGTACCGCTGGGCGAACACCGCGAGCAGCAGCCCGAAGAGCCCGCCTACGAGGACGCCCGCGACGGCACCCCACACGAGCGACCCTGACGTCGAGGCGACGAACGCCGCGAGGCAGGCGCCCAGGAGGAACTGTCCTTCGATAGCCACGTTGATCACACCGGACCGCTCGCCCAGCACCCCAGCGAGGGCGCCCAACACGAGCGGCACCGAAGCCAGCACCGTCGCCTCCAGCACGGACGCGAGGTTCAGGCTCTTGGCGGCGGCCGCCCAGGCGAGGAACGCCATGACAAAGCAGAACAGGTACCCACCGAGCAGGACCGCGTTCCACCGCCCCGGCAGCACCCGGAGAATCCGGATCACACCACACGAAGCGGCCAGCAGGCACAGCACGATCGCGACCGGCGCCGACGGGAACGTCAGGTCCGGCAGCCGCAGCCCGGACGCGCTCGACAGGTTCAGCGCGAACGTCGTGTCCGTCCCGGAGGTGCGCGGCCCGAGCCCGAACGCCCACAGCCCGTACAGCGCCACGACGACCATGGCGACGCCGCCGTAGAGCCGTCCCCGCCCCTTCTCGGGCGCGACCGGAGCGAGGTTCTCCGGCGGAAGCACAGTCGCGGTCATTATCCGTTCCACCCCTTCGAGGCGAGTGCGGCCTGGGCGGATTCGCCGCCGCGCAGCCGGAACAGGCCCCGGATCAGCGGCGGGGCGGCGACGAACAGGACGATGAGCGCCTGGATGACGCCGACGATCTCGATGGAGACCCCGGCCTGCGCCTGCATGGCGCGTCCGCCGGCCTGGAGGGCGCCGAACAGGAGGGCGGCGAAGACCGTACCGACGGGCGAGGCACGCCCGAGCAGGGCGACGGTGATCGCGGTGAAGCCAAGGCCGGCGTCCACCTGCGGGGTGAGCGCGTGCGAGGCGTTGGTGGTGCCGAGGACCTGGGTCGCGCCGACGACGCCCATCAGCCCGCCGGAGATCATCATGGCCATGATCTGGCTGCGGCCCACGCTCATGCCCGCCGTCCGGGCGGCCGCCGCGTTGGCGCCGACCGCGCGCAGCTCGAACCCGAGCGTCGAGCGAGACAGCAGCCACCAGCAGAACACCGTGGCCAGCGCGGCGAGCAACAGGCCCGAGTTGAGCCGTAGGCCGGAGCCCTCCGGCAGCCACGAAAGCAGGCGCGGCAACAGCGCGTCGTCTGACACCGACTTGGATATCGCGTCGTTGCGCGTGGGGTTCTTGAAGACGGAGGTGGTGAGCACCCAGGCGAGGAACGCGGCGGCGATGTGGTTGAGCATGATCGTCACGATCACCTCGTGCGCGCCCGTCCGCGCCTTGAGCAGGCCGACGAGCGCGCCGTACACCGCGCCGCCGAAGACACCCGCGAGGACGGCGGCCAGGACGGCGACGCCGGGCGGCCCGGTCATGGTGAAGCCGACGTAGTTGGCGCAGATCGCGCCGACGATCAGCTGGCCCTGGCCGCCGATGTTGAACAGGCCCGCCTTGAACGCGAGGCCGATGGCGAGGCCGCCGAGCAGCAGCGGGGTCGCCTCGGTGAGCGTCTCGCTGATCGGGCCGAGCGCCGTCGCCGCGTTCCAGGACCGCTCGGGGTTCCAGATCGCGCCGGTGAACAGCGCCTTGTAGGCGGTCCACACGGCGTCGCCGGAGGCGGAGAGCGCGTCTCCGGGGCGGGAGAAGAAGTAGCTGAAGGTGCCGCGCACGTCGGGGTCGGAGACGATGATGAGGATCGCGCCTACGGCCATCGCCAGCACGATCGACAGCAGCGTGACGAGCCAGCCCGCGCCGTAGACCATCTCGTCGATGATCCGGCGCCAGGGCGAGCGCTTGGCGGCCGTGGTGTCACTCATCGGCGGCGTCCTCGGCGTCCTCGGCGGAAGGGGCGGTGTCGTCGGGGTGGGCGCCCGCCATGAGCAGGCCGATCCGCTCGGCTGAGGTGTCCGGCGACACGATGGCCATGATCTTTCCTCGGTACATGACGGCGATCCGGTCGGCGAGCGCGAAGATCTCGTCGAGTTCGGTGGAGATCACCAGGACGGGCCTGCCCTGGTCCCGCTCCCGGACGATCCGCTTGTGGATGAACTCCATCGCGCCGACGTCGACACCGCGGGTCGGCTGGGAGACCAGCAGCATCCGCAGCGGCCGCGACATCTCGCGCGCCACGACGACCTTCTGCTGGTTGCCGCCCGAAAGGTGGGCGACGTTGGTGTCGATCGAGCCGGTCCTGATGTCGAACTCTTCGACCCGTTCGCGCGCGTTCCGGCGGACGGCCGCGATGTCGAGCCACCCGCGTTTGGAGAAAGGCGCCCGGTCGTAGAGGTCGAGGATGAGGTTCTCGGCGACGCTGGTGCCGCCGACGACGCCGTCGTGGGTGCGGTCCTCGGGCACAAAGCCGAGCCCGGCGCGCAGCCTGGCGCGCGGTGTCATACCGGTCAGCTCGGTGCCGTCGAGGGTGATGGACCCGTCGTCGGGCGTCAGGAGGCCGAGGACGGCCTGGGCCAGCTCGGTCTGGCCGTTGCCCTGGACCCCGGCGACGCCGAGGATCTCGCCGGGCCTGATGTCGAAGCTGAGCCCGTCCACGACGGCCTGGCCCGCCGCGTTGCGCACGGTCAGGTCACGGACGGAGAACGCGGGCGCCGCGCCCGTCTCCCGCACCGGGTCCTTCTCGACCCGCAGCCGCACCTCGCGGCCGACCATCAGGGACGCCAGCTCGCTCTCGGACGCCGAAGGCTCGGCCGTCCCGACGACCTTGCCGCGCCGGATCACGGTGATCCGGTCGGCGATCGCCTTGACTTCCTTCAACTTGTGCGTGATGAAGACGATGGCCGCGCCCGCCTCGCGCAGCCTGCGCATGACGGTGAACAGCTCCTCGGTCTCCTGCGGGGTGAGGACGGCGGTGGGCTCGTCCAGGATCAGGAAGCGGGCGTCGCGGGTGAGCGCCTTGATGATCTCGACCCGCTGCTGGACGCCGACCGGCAGGTCGCCGACGAGCGCGTCGGGGTCCACCGCGAGCCCGTACCGCTGGGAGATCTCCCGGACGTGCTCGCGCGCCGCCTTCTTGTCCAGAAGGACGCGGTTCTTGGTGCGCTCGTCGCCCAGCATGACGTTGTCGGCGACGGTGAAGACCGGCACGAGCATGAAGTGCTGGTGCACCATGCCGATCCCGGCGTTGATGGCCGAGCGCGGCCCGTCGAGCGCGAGGGGCGCGCCGTCCACCCGGATCTCGCCCTCGTCGGGTTGATACAACCCGTAAAGGATGTTCATCAGGGTGGATTTGCCCGCTCCGTTCTCGCCGAGCAGGCAGTGGATCTCCCCCGGCGTGATGACGAGGTCGATCGCGTCGTTGGCCACCAGGGAGCCGAAGCGTTTGGTGATGCCCCTGAGTTCAAGAGCCACCCTGGACACCTCTTCCGGAACTGAGGGGCTGGGACGGGGTCAGCAGCCCCGGAGCGGCGGTTTCGCGCCGCTCCGGGGCAGGTCGGGATCAGCCCTTCGGCTGAGCCGCGGACTTGATGGTGATCGCGCCCGAGACGATGTCGGCCTTGATCTTGTCAAGCTCGGCCTTCACGTCGGCCGGGACCTTGGCGTCGTACTGGTGGAACGGCGCCAGGCCGGTGCCGCCGTTCTCCAGGGTGCCGAGGTAGCCGCCGGTCAGGTCGCCCGCGCCGGCCTTGGTGATGGCCTCCTCGACGGCGCCCGCGACGTTCTTCAGCACCGAGGTGAGGAACACGTCGCAGTACTCGGCGACGGACTCGCAGCCGTCGGAGTCGACCCAGATGACCGAGACCTTGCCGCCGGACTCCTTGGCCGCCGCGGCCGCGCCGAGGCCGGTGCCGCCCGCGACCGGGAAGATCACGTCGGCGCCCTGCTCGATGAAGCCCTTGGAGATGGTCTTGCCCTTGGCCTGGTCGCCGAAGTCACCCGCGATGGAGCCGCTGTCGGGCTTGGCGGGGTCCCAGCCGATGACCTCGACCTTCTTGCCCTTCTTCTCGTTGAAGTACTGGACGCCCTCGTAGAAGCCGTCCATGAAGATCGTGACGGGCGGGATCGCCAGGCCGCCGAAGGTCGCGACCTTGCCGGTCTGCGACGTCGCCGCGGCGAGGTAGCCGGCCTGGAAGGAGCTCTGCGCGGTGTTGAACTGCATGCCGTAGACCTTCTGGCCCTCGACCGAGCCGGAGTCGACGATCGCGAACTGCTGGTTCGGGTTGTCCTTCGACGCCTGGGTGGTGGCGTCGCCCATCAGGCCGCCGACCGTGACGATGGTGTCGCAGCCCTTGTTGATGAGGTTGGTGATGTTCGGGATGTAGTCGTTCTCCGAGGTGGAGGCGACGTAGTCGGCCTTGCCGCTGGTGGCCTTGGCACCCGCCTGCATGCCCTTCCAGGCGGCGGCGTTGAACGAGCGGTCGTCGATGCCGCCGGTGTCGGTGACCATACAGGCGAGCGGGCCGGCGGCCTCGCTTCCCTTGTTCTCGTCAGGAGCCTCGCCGCAGGCCGCGACCAGCAACGCGAGCCCAGCCAGACCGGCTGCGAGCCGAATCCCCTTGGACACTTCTGCCTCCATAGAACGCCTGAGCCACGGCAACGGTTGCCTCGGCTTGTCGAATATCCACAGGTTCACCGTCCGTGGCCGTAACAGTCGACATGCCCCGTCAACTTGTGGGCATACCGTTACGGAACAGCCGCGGGCGGCTCACGTATACCGTCATACGTGTGACGGCAACTTTAACCGCGAATGTCCCATGGCGCGACCCCCCGGACACCCGCTGCTGACCTGCTGTTCACCCCCTCGGCGGGGTTAGGCTCCGGCCATGGTTGAGATCGACTGGCCCGCCCTGCGGGCCGCGGCGAGGGCCGCAATGAGCCGTTCATACTCGCCCTACTCGGGCTTCCCGGTGGGTGCCGCGGCCCTGACGAGCGACGGCAGAATCGTCACGGGGAGTAATGTCGAGAACGCCTCGCTCGGCATGACGCTCTGTGCCGAATGCAGCCTGGTATCGGCTTTGTACGGTGCGGGCGCCCCCTCGGAGCTCACCTTCGCGGAGCCGCCCCGGTTGCTCGCCGTGAGCGTCGTCGACAGGGACGGCGGCCCGCTGACGCCCTGCGGGCGCTGCCGCCAACTCCTCCACGAACACGGCGGTCCGGCGCTCCAACTGGAGACGACAACGGGAGTCAGACCGCTCTCCGACTACCTTCCCGACGCCTTCGGCCCCGAATATCTGTAACCCAAACTTAAACAAGGGACGTCCGGCGCGAGCGGTCCCCGACGCCGCGCGCGACCAGGGGTGATCCGGATATAGTCATACGTGTGACCCACTGAAGAAGGAGACAGGCGCGATGGACGTCATCGACGTGATCGTCACCAAGCGGGACGGTGGGGAACTCAGTACGGCCCAGATCGACTGGGTGATCGCGGGCTACACCTCCGGCGCTGTCGCCGACGAGCAGATGTCGGCGCTGAACATGGCGATCCTCCTCAACGGGATGAACCGCCGCGAGATCGGCGACTGGACCAAGGCCATGATCCGCAGCGGCGAACGCATGGACTGGGCGGGCCTCGACCGTCCGACGACCGACAAGCACTCCACCGGCGGCGTCGGCGACAAGATCACACTGCCGCTCTCCCCCGCCGTCGCCGCCTGCGGCGCAGCCGTGCCGCAGCTCTCCGGGCGCGGCCTCGGGCACACCGGCGGCACCCTCGACAAGCTGGAGTCCATCCCCGGCTGGCGCGCCCAGCTCTCCGGCCCCGAGATGCTCGGTGTGCTGCGCGAGGCCGGAGCCGTCATCTGCGCCGCGGGCGAGGGCCTCGCGCCCGCCGACCGCAAGCTCTACGCGCTGCGCGACGTGACGGGCACCGTCGAGTCCATCCCGCTCATCGCCTCCTCGATCATGTCCAAGAAGATCGCCGAGGGCACGTCCGCGCTCGTCCTCGACGTCAAGTGCGGCTCCGGCGCGTTCATGAAGACCCCCGAGCGGGCCCGCGAGCTCGCCCGGACCATGGTCGAGCTCGGCCAGGACGCCGGGGTGCGCACCGTCGCGCTGCTCACCGCGATGGACCGGCCGCTCGGCCGGACGGCGGGCAACGCCCTTGAGGTCGCCGAATCCGTCGAGGTGCTCGCCGGGGGCGGGCCCGCCGACGTCGTCGAGCTGACCGTCGCGCTCGGCCGCGAGATGCTCGCCGCCGCCGGCGTGCACGGCAAGGACCCGGCCGACGCGCTCCGCGACGGCACCGCGATGGACCACTGGCGGCGCATGATCCGCGCCCAGGGCGGCGACCCGGACGCGGCGCTGCCCACCGCCCGCGAGACACACACCGTCACCGCGCCCGCCGCCGGGGTGCTCACCCGGCTCGACGCGCTGGCCGTCGGCGTCGCGGCGTGGCGGCTCGGCGCGGGACGCGCGCGCAAGGAGGATCCGGTGAGCGCCGGTGCCGGGGTCGTCTGGCACGCGGTGCCCGGCGACGTCGTCCGGGAGGGGCAGCCGCTGCTCACCCTGCACGCCGACGAGCCGCACCGGTTCGAGCGGGCGCTCCTGGCACTGGAGGACGGCTTCGCCATCGAGCCCGGCGCGGACCCGCACCTCCTGCCCCTGATCATCGAGAGGATCGTCCCTTGACGCCGAGCCCCGTCGTACTGCCGACCCTTGACGAGATCCGGCGCGCCCCGAAGGTCCTCCTGCACGACCACCTCGACGGCGGCCTGCGCCCCGCGACGATCGTCGAGCTGGCCGACGCGCACGGCTACACCGGCCTGCCGGAGGCCGACCCCGAAAGGCTGCGCACCTGGTTCCGGGACGCCGCCGACAGCGGGTCCCTGGAGCGGTACCTGGAGACGTTCGACCACACCGTCGCGGTGATGCAGACGGCCGACGCGCTCTACCGGGTCGCCTACGAGTGCGCGCAGGACCTCGCCTCAGACGGCGTCGTGTACGCGGAGGTCCGCTACGCACCGGAACAGCACCTCCTTGGAGGGCTCTCGCTCGACGCGGTGGTGGAGGCCGTCTCCGCAGGGTTCGCCGACGGCGGGCGGGACCACGGGATCCGCGTGCTCTCCCTGCTGACGGCGATGCGGCACCAGGCGCGCAGCATGGAGATCGCCGAACTGGCCGTCCGGTACCGGGACCAGGGCGTCGCCGGGTTCGACATCGCGGGCGCGGAAGCCGGGAATCCGCCTACCCGGCACCTGGACGCGTTCGAGTACCTCCAGCGGGAGAACGCGCACTTCACGATCCACGCGGGCGAGGCGTTCGGCCTGCCGTCGATCTGGCAGGCGATCCAGTGGTGCGGGGCCGACCGGCTCGGCCACGGCGTCCGCATCATCGACGACATCACCGTCAACGGGGACAAGACCGACCTGGGGCGGCTCGCACACTACGTCCGGGACAAGCGGATACCGCTGGAGATGTGCCCGACGTCCAACATCCAGACCGGCGCGGCGCCTTCGATCGGCGAGCACCCGATCGGGCTGCTCAGCAGGCTCCGCTTCCGCGTGACGATCAACACGGACAACCGGCTCATGAGCGGCACGACCCTCTCCGAGGAGTTCGCCAAGCTCAGTGCCGCGTTCGGCTATGGCTGGGAGGACTTGCGGTGGTTCACCCTTAATGCCATGAAATCCGCGTTCATCGACTTCGACGGGCGGTTGGCGCTCATCAACGGGATCATCAAGCCCGGTTATCCCGATCTGCGCTAGGTTGGGGCGACCTAGATCTTGATGTATCCCCCCGAGGTGAATCTCCCATGCGACCCTTCGAACCCGGCGATCCTGGGCTCGTCGGCGGGCTCTGGCTGAGCGGGCGGCTCGGCGAAGGCCCCCGCGGCGTCGTCTTCCTCGGCCGCAGGCAGGACGGCGGAGAGATCGCCGTCAAACTCCTGCACGCGCATCTCACCGAGGACCCCGTCGTCTGGGAGGGCTACCAGCGCGCGATGGAGGCGGTCGTCGCCCTGCACGCGCCGCACACCGCCAAGGCGCACGCGACGGGCCTGGTGGGCGCCCGGCCCTACCTGATGTCGGACTACGTCGAGGGCACCCCGCTCGCCGAGGCCGCGCTCCCCCTGTCGGTCCCCGACGTGGAGCGCCTCGCCGCCGAGACGGCCACCGCCCTGGCGGCCCTGCACGCCGCCGGCGTCCCGCACGGCGCCCTCACCCCCGCGAACGTCTTCCTGACGGGCCGCGGCGCCGTCCTCACCGACTACGGCCTCGCCCCCGCCCCGTCCCCCACCTCCTTCGCCGACGACATCCGGGCCTGGGCCGCCCTCGTCTCCTCGGCCGCCGGAACCCCAGAGGTCCTCCCCCCGCGCCTCTTCTCCCTGGTCGAGTCCTGCTCCTCCGCCACCCCACCCCCCGCCGCCGCCCTCCTCACCTCCCTCACCCACCCAGCCCCACCCCCCACCTCCCCCGACCCGGCAACCCCCGCCTACGCCGCCGCCCCCGTCGAGACCGAGCCGACCGCGCCCACCAGCGCGGCAACGGCCGACGACACGACACCAAGCAAGACCGTCACCCCGGACACCATCGCCTCCGAGCCCGCCGCAGCCGATGGCGAAGCCGAGCAGACCCCCCTGCCGCACCGCTCCTCCGGCGGCACCTCGGTCGTCTCCGCCGCCGCCGCCCACCGCCCCCGGGGGGACGACGACCCCCTGGGCGTGTCCGCCTCCGGCGCCAACGCGACAGTCGTGGAGCCCCTCCACCGATTCGGCAGCTCCCACGACCCCCTGGGACAACCCACCCCCAACACCTCCACCCCCAACGCGACGATCGTCGAGCCCCTCCCCACCCCCTACGACACCAGCGTCGTCACCCCACTCCTACCTCCCTCCCCAACCCCCCCGCCCGCCTCACACGCCTCCCTCACCGACCCCCTCTCCGCCACCACCCACGACCCGACCGAAGCCCCCGCCGCCCACCTCCTACCGCCTCTGGGCGCCGCCGGACTCCCCACCGGAGACCCCGCCGCCCAGGCGCCACCACCCCTCAGCACAGCCGCACTCCCCGCCGAAGACCCCACGGCACTCGGCCCGCTCGCCGCCATCGGATTCCCGCCCCTCGGCCCGGCCGACCAGGCGCCACCGCCCCCCGGCCCGGCCGGACTCCCCGCCGAAGCCCCCGCGACGTTCAGCACCGCCGGACTCACCTCAGCGGACGCCACACACCAGGCCCTACCGGTACTCGGCACCGCCGGGCTTCCCCCGGCAGAGCCCGCAGACCAGGCGCTGCCGCCGCTCGGCGCGGCCGGGCGCCCCGCCGGAGACCCCGCGACGTTCGGCGCTGCCGGGCTTACCGCAACAGACACCACGCACCAGGCCCTACCGGTGCTCGGCGCTGCCGGGCTTCCCGCCGGAGACCACGCGGCGCTCACGCCGCTCGGTGCGGCCGGGCCTCCCTCTGCCGATGCCCCGGAACAGGCGTTGCCGCCGCTCGGCGCGGCAGGGGATTCTGCGGCGCTTGGCGCGGTCGGGCTGACGGTGGCGGACGGCGCGCATCAGGCGTCGCCGGAGCCTCGTGTGGAAGGGATGTCCGGCGGTGAGGCCGGGGCGGTCGTGGCGGCGGGGCAGGTGCCTTCGGGTGGGGTGCCGCTTGGGGGGGCGGGGATTCCGTCGGTCGGGGCGGTGCCGCCCGAGGGTGGCTGGGCCGGGCCCGGGACGCCGCCGCCGTGGGACGCCGGAGTGCTCGCGCCGACGCCGCCGAAGCGGCGGTCACGCGGGGCGCTGGTGGCGGTCGCCGCCTCCGTCACCGTGGTGCTGGCGCTGGCCGGCGTGTTCGCGCTGACCCGGCTCGGCGGCGACGCACCGGCGGACACGACCGTCGCCAAGCCCGGCGTGGCCGCCACCCAGACCCCGACGGTCGAGGCGCCGCCGGTGCCCGCGACCCCCAGCCCGACGATCGACCCCGGCGAGGAGACCGAGAACGGCGGCTCCCCCGCGCCGAAACCGCCGCAGACCACGGCGCAGCCACCCGCCGACACCCCTAAACCCAAGCCTAAACCCAAGTCCAAAAAGAACCTCGTCGCCAACGGCGGGTTCGAGACGGGCTTCGGCGCCTGGCTGCCGCGCGCCGTGGAGTTCCTCGGCCCGAAGAAGGCGCATTCGGGCGGCAAGGCCGTCCTGCTCAGGCCCGGTGAGGGCTATGACGCGGCGGTCGAGCTCGTCGTCACCGGGCTCAAGCCGCACACCCTGTACACCCTCACCGGCTGGGTCACCGCGAAGGGCGGCAGCACCTACATCGGCGTCATGGACTACGGCGGCCCGACCCGGGACTCAAGTTCGGCGCGCAAGGGCTGGACCCGGTTGAGCGTCATCTTCCAGACCGGCGACCAGACCACGGCGCGGATCTACTGCTGGCGGCAGCTGCCCGGCACCGGGGCCTGTGACGACATGGCGGTTCACCGGCGCTAGGCGCCCGCCGACTCCAGATCGTCGGGGACGGCCGTCCTGGGCACGTCGCACAGGGCGGCGAGCGCCGTCGCGGCGAGGACACGGA
Source organism: Actinocorallia sp. API 0066 (assembly GCF_020991275.1). Lineage (GTDB taxonomy): Bacteria > Actinomycetota > Actinomycetes > Streptosporangiales > Streptosporangiaceae > Actinocorallia. The sequence continues at coordinate 70,141 of NZ_JAJLQY010000014.1, forward strand.
CCCCGACGGGAATGCAGTTCTCGTCCACGTCGAAGTCGCCCCGGTGCAGGTCGTACTCCGGCTGTCCAGGGGTCCGCACCCCGAGCCGCCCGTAGGCGCCGGGGACGGCTTCCACGTAGTAGCCGAAGTCGTCGCCTCCGAGGCTCTGCGGGGCCGTCACGACCTTGTCGTGGCCGAGCACCGCCGAGCCCGCGTCGCGGAACATCTGGACGCTGGTCTGCTCGTTGACGGTCGGCGGCACGCCCCGCACGTACTCCAGGGACGCCTCGACGTCGTAGGCGCCCGCGACGGAGTCGAGCAGCGCCCGCATGAGGTCGGGCGCGCGGTGCCACGCCTCGTCGTCGAGGCAGCGCACGGTGCCCTCGGCGAGCCCCTGGTCGGGGATGGCGTTGGCGACCGAGCCGGCGTTCATCCGCCCCCACACCAGGCTGAGGCTGGAGCGCGGGTCCACCCGCCGGGACAGGGCGGCGGGCAGCTCCGTGACGATCTTCGCGAGCGCGTACACGAGGTCGGCCGTCAGGTGCGGCCGTGCGGTGTGCCCGCCGGGCCCGGTGACCTTGACGAACACCTTGTCGCACGCGGCGGTGATCGGCCCCTGCCGGACGCCGAGTTCACCGACCTCAAAGCGCGGCTCGCAGTGCAGGCCGAAGATCCGGTCCACCCCGACGAGGCCGCCCGCGGCGATCACGTCGAGGGCGCCGCCCGGGTTCTCCTCGGCGGGCTGGAACAGCAGCCTGACCCGTCCGGGCAGCAGGCCCTGTTCGGCCTGCCGGGCCAGGAACAGCCCGGCGCCCAACACCACCGTCGTGTGCACGTCGTGGCCGCAGGCGTGGCTGACGCCCGGGATGGTCGACGCGTAGGGGACAGTCTTCTCGTCCGGCAGCGGCAGCGCGTCGATGTCGGCGCGCAACGCCACCGTCGGCCCGTCCTCGGGGCCGATGTCGCAGATCACACCGGTGCCCTTGGGCAGGACCCGCGGTTCGAGTCCCGCCTCCTTGAGCTGCTCGACCAGGCGCGCCGTGGTGCGGTACTCGGTGAAACCGAGTTCGGGGTGCATGTGCAGGTCGCGGCGGAAGGCGATCAGCCCCTCGGCGTACCGGTCGAGGAAGGCGTCGAGTCCCGCGGTCAGGTCGGCGCCCTCGGCGGCCGGTGGTTCCAGGGACGGGATCACCCCTGGATGAAGCTGCGTCATGTGCTCCCCCTCAGGCATGACGGAGCCGACTGAGCCGTCGCCGGGCTCGGGGGGTTCGTCGTCAGGGCGCCCCTGCATGGACGACCTCCCGTGGCCCGACGAACCTGTTCTCGTCGAACTCCATGATCGTGGCTGTCACGACGTCCTCCAGGCTGCCGCCCTCGTCGCGGATCGCGCGTTGGCGCTCGTAGGAGGCGCCGTGTTCGAGGACATCGCCGACCACCTTCAGCTCTTCGGCGCACCCGAGGCGGTCGGCGACGGGTGCCAGCTCTGAGGCGAGTTCGTAGAGGTCGTCACGTAGCGGCGCGGTACGTCCGTAGTCATCAGTGATGATGATGGCGTCGAGCCCGTATCGGGTCGCTCGCCATTTATTATCACGGACGACCCACGCCGCCGGGCGCGGAAGCGCATATCCGCGATCGATTTGCTGCTCGAAAAGCGTGACGAGCGACTGACACAGCGCCGTGACCATCCCTACCTCCCGCATTGTCGGGATTCCGTCGAACATGCGGATCTCCACGGTGCCGAAGTCGGGATGAGGCCGGATATCCCACCAGACTTCCTTGATCGACCGGATCGTCCCGGCGCGGAGGAGGGTGTCCATGTACTTCTCGAACTCCGGCCAGTCATCGAGCGAGTGCGGCGGGCCGCCCGTCGGCAGGTCCCCGAAGACGATCGAGCGGGCCGACGCCAGGCCCGTGTCGTCCCCGTTCCAGAACGGGGACGACGCGGCGAGCGCCAGGAAGTGCGGGAGATAGCGGGAGAGGGAGTTGATGATCGGGATCGCCTTGTCCTGGTCCGTCACCCCGACGTGCACGTGCACCCCGAACGTCTGGATGCGGCGGGCCAGCCACTGCATCTCCTCGACGAGCTCGTGGTACCGCTGGACGGGCGCCATCACCGCGTCCCGCCAGTTGCTGATCGCGTGGCTTCCGGTGCAGGCCAGCTCGATCCCGCGCGGCTTGGCGACGTCGCGGAGGCGCCCGATCGTGCGGTTCAGGTCGCCGGTGATCTCCTGGACGGTGAAGCACGGGTCCGTGACGACCTCGATCGTCGACTCCATCAGCTCGTGCCTGACCTTGGTGAACCGGCCCTCGCTCAGGTCGGGCAGCGCGGCGAGCACCTCACCCGCGTCCTGTCGCAGATGCCGCGACTCGCCGTCCACGAGCTGGAGCTCCCACTCCACCCCCAACGTCGCCCCCCGTGAGGGATTGAACCGTATGCCCACGACTCCTCCAGACTCGTGCCACACCGAGCCGGCACCCCGACCCGTCCGCCCCCACGGTCTGCCCGCTATCCCCCTATTCCTACCCACTCCCCCCGGCGAGACGACCCTCACCCTCGGAAGCAGCTTCCCGTGCCGTGTTCGATTGGCCCGGAGGCGGGCGCCTGGCTTCCCCCGCCCCCGGGCCGGTCAGCCCTCGACCAGTTCCCTGAGGGCGCCGCCCAGCCGCCCGTTGTCGGCCCGCGACCGCCACTCGACGGCCCTGACCTGGACGTCACCGGGCACCGCCGCCCGGATCTCCCGCCGCTTCTCCGGCGTCAGCGGGATGCGGGAGACGACGAGCACGGGCGCGCCCGCGTCCTCCTCGGGCACGTCCGGGGCCCGGTGCTCCGCCGACCCCTCGACGTCCAGGACCTGGACGAGCACGGTCACGTCCCTGATCACGAGCCGCAGCTCGACGCCGGGCCGCCCGGTCAGCTCGGCCGCCCGCTCGAAGCTGTCCTCGAAGTCGATCAACAGCACGTGGTTGAGAGCGTGCTGGACGGCGTGCAGGTACGTGTCCGGCTGCTCCCAGAAGGCCGTCCGGGACCGCCATCCGACCTCGGCCGCCGCCATCAGCAGCTCGCCGGGACGGAAGGGGACCCGCTGGTAGTCGTCGTAGTCGCCGTCCCCGTAGTCCACCGAGACGGCGACGAGCCGCTCGCGCCCCCTGCCGAAGGTCTCGATGACCACGCCGTCCCTGATGCCGCGGCCGCAGGGCACGACGACCTGCTCCCCGGGCGTGAACGTCACCTTGGGCATCCCTCTCCTCACCACGGCTTGCTCCCCTTGAACATGGCCCCCAGCCGGGCGCCGACCTCATCGTCCATCTCCCCCGCGAGCGTGTCGAGCGAGTTTTGCCATGCCTTGATCCGCGCCTCGTCCAGCTCCCCCGCGACGAGGCGGGCCAGCTTCGGCTGGTCGTCGTGCACGATCGCGCTGCGCACGTCGATCATCTGCCGGAGCTGTCCGCGCTGCTCCCGCGAGTACGTGCTGTCAGCCGCGGGCCAGAGGGTGACGTCGATCCGCTTGAAGTCGCGCATGAGCGTGTCGGGGCCCGGGTTGTTGCGGTTGAGCGCCCGATCGGCGGACATGGCGTGGCAGTAGAGGATGACGAGGTCGGGGTCGTCGGGGGCGGCGGAGGCGGCCATGTAGGCGATCGCCTGGTCGTGGAGCTGCCGGGCGAAGCCCTGGAACTCGGCGGCGAGCTTGACGACGAGGACCTGCGCGATCTGCGCGCGGCGCGCCGGGTCGGTCTGGTCGTCGTAAACGGCCCAGAGGGCTTCGAGACGGGCTCGGCGCTTGTCGCGCCAGTCCGTCAGAACGGTTGATGTCATGCGCGGAACGCTAGCGGAGATAACTGTGGGTACGGGGGAGAAAGTCGGACTACGCAAACAGGGCAAGTGTGGTCAAGTTAATTCGTCAGTCAACGTTCTCGGACTCCCGAGAAAGGCAGCTTCGACCGAATCCATCGCGCTGAGCTGCCCCAGGGGACAAAACGACCACCCGACGACCCACCCGCCACACCCGACCCAGACCCAACCAGTGATCTACCTCACACTTTGCCCCGGCGGAAGCGACTTTCCCTGCCATACCCGCCCACGGCGTCGCCACGGGCCAGGGGCGCACGGGTCAGGAGGGGTCGGTGAAGGCTTCCAGGAGGAGGTCGGCGGCCTGGGCGGGGGTGAGGGAGCCGGAGGCGACCTTGGATTCCAGGGTGGGGGCCAGGGACTGGACGGCGGGGTGGGTGCGGAGCGCGTGCAGGAGGCGGTCCTCGACCATGGTCCAGGTCCAGCGGACCTGCTGGGCGCGGCGGCGGCGGTCCAGCTCGCCGGACGCGCGCAGCTCCTCCTGGTGCGCGGTGACCTGCTCCCAGATCTCGGCGAGCCCGGCGCCTTCCAGGGCGCTACAGGTGAGGACGGGCACCACCCGGTCCGCGCCGCGCAGCAGCCGCAACGCGCCCGCGAGTTCCCGGGCCGCCTTCTTGGCCTCCAGCGCGTGCGGCCCGTCGGCCTTGTTGACGGCGATGACGTCCGCGAGTTCGAGCACGCCTTTTTTTATGCCCTGAAGCTGGTCGCCCGTCCGGGCGATCGTCAAAAACAGGAACGTGTCCGTCATTTCCGAAACGGCCGTCTCGGACTGCCCAACCCCGACCGTCTCCACAAGGACGACGTCGTAGCCCGCCGCCTCCATGATCACCATCGCCTCACGGGTGGCCTTCGCGACCCCGCCCAGAGTCCCCGCGGTGGGCGACGGACGGATGAAGGCCGACGCACTGGCGGAAAGCCGGACCATCCGCGTCTTGTCCCCGAGGATCGACCCGCCGTGCCGGGTGGACGAGGGGTCCACCGCGAGCACCGCCACCCGGTGCCCCCGCTCGATCAGGTGCATCCCGAGGGCGTCGATGGTCGTGGACTTGCCCACCCCCGGCACCCCGGTGATCCCGACACGCCGGGCGTTCCCGGCGAACGGCGTGAGTTCCGCGAGCACGGACTGGGCGAGCGCGCGGTGATCGGGCCGGGTGGACTCCACGAGTGTGATCGCACGGGCGATCCACGCGCGTGAGCCCTCCCGGACCCCGGTCACGTAGTCCTTGACGTCAGGCATGGCCAAGGCGGCTGGACAGCTCCTTCAGCAGGTCGAGCGCCGCCTCGGCGAGGACGGTGCCCGGCGGGAAGATGGCCGACGCCCCGGCGGCGCGCAGCTCGTCGAAGTCCTGCGGCGGGATGACGCCGCCCACGACGATCATGATGTCGGGACGGTCCAGCTCCGCCAGCGCGGCCTTCAGCGCGGGCACCAGGGTGAGGTGTCCGGCGGCCAGGGAGTTGACGCCGACGATGTGCACGTCGGCCTCGACGGCCTGGCGGGCGACCTCCTCGGGCGTCTGGAACAGGGGGCCGACGTCCACGTCGAAGCCGAGGTCGGCGAAGCCGGAGGAGATCACCTTCTGGCCCCTGTCGTGCCCGTCCTGTCCCATCTTGGCGACGAGGATGCGGGGTCGGCGGCCCTCGGCCTCGGCGAACTCGTCGGTGGCCGCGCGGGCCGACTCGATCGCGGACACGGAGCCCGCCTCCTCCCGGTAGACGCCCGAAATGGTGCGGATGGTCGCTGAATGCCGACCGTACACCTTCTCCAGCGCGTCCGAGATCTCCCCGACCGTGGCCTTCGCCCGTGCCGCGTCGATCGCCAGCTTGAGGAGGTTGTGTTCGAGGTCGCCGACGGCGTCGGCCCCGGCCGCGGCGGTGAGCGCGTCCAGCGCCCGCCCGACGGCCTCGGGGTCGCGTTCGGCGCGCAGCCGCTCCAGCTTGGCGATCTGCTGCGCCCGGACCGAGGCGTTGTCCACCTTGAGGACGTCGATCATCTCGTCCACGTCGGGCCGGTACTTGTTGACGCCGATGACGGGCTGCCGTCCGGAGTCGATCCGGGCCTGGGTGCGGGCCGCGGCCTCCTCGATGCGGAGCTTGGGGAGCCCCTCGTCGATGGCCTTGGCCATGCCCCCGTACTTCTCGACCTCCTGGATGTGCTCCCAGGCACGTGCGGCCAGGTCGTGCGTAAGGCGCTCGACGTAGTAGGAGCCGCCCCAGGGGTCGATGACCCGTGTCGTCTCCGACTCCTGCTGGAGCAGGAGCTGGGTGTTGCGCGCGATGCGGGCGGAGAAGTCCGTGGGCAGAGCGAGCGCCTCGTCCAGCGCGTTGGTGTGCAGCGACTGGGTGTGGCCCTGGGTGGCCGCCATGGCCTCGACGCAGGTCCGCGCGACGTTGTTGAAGACGTCCTGCGCGGTCAGCGACCAGCCGGACGTCTGGGAGTGGGTGCGCAGCGAAAGCGACTTGTCGTTCTTCGGGTCGAAGTCCTTGACGAGCCTGGCCCAGAGCAGGCGCGCGGCCCGCAGCTTGGCGACCTCCATGAAGAAGTTCATGCCGATCGCCCAGAAGAACGAGAGGCGGGGCGCGAAGGAGTCGATGTCCAGTCCCGCGTCCCGGCCCGCGCGGATGTACTCGACGCCGTCGGCGAGCGTGTAGGCCAGCTCCAGGTCGGCCGTCGCCCCGGCCTCCTGGATGTGGTAGCCGGAGATGGAGATCGAGTTGTACTTCGGCATCCGCTGCGAGGTGAACGCGAAGATGTCGGAGATGATCCGCATCGACGGCGAAGGCGGGTAGATGTAGGTGTTGCGGACCATGAACTCCTTGAGGATGTCGTTCTGGATGGTCCCCGCGAGCTGCTCCGGCTTCACCCCCTGCTCCTCGGCCGCGACGACGTAGAGGGCGAGGACGGGCAGGACCGCGCCGTTCATGGTCATCGACACCGACATCCGGTCCAGCGGGATGCCGTCGAAGAGCTGCCGCATGTCGTAGATCGAGTCGATCGCCACCCCGGCCATGCCGACGTCGCCCGCGACGCGCGGGTGGTCGGAGTCGTAGCCGCGGTGGGTGGCGAGGTCGAACGCGACGGACAGGCCCTTCTGTCCGGCCGCGAGGTTGCGCCGGTAGAACGCGTTGGACTCCTCGGCGGTGGAGAAGCCCGCGTACTGGCGGATCGTCCAGGGCTGCGTCGCGTACATCGGGGCGTAGGGGCCGCGCAGGTACGGCTTGATGCCCGGGTAGGTGGCCAGGAAGTCGAGCCCGTCGAGGTCGGCGGCGTTGTACAGCGGCTTGACCGCGATGCCCTCGGGCGTCGCCCAGACCGGCCGTGGCCCTGCGGCCTTCCGCCACGCGTCCTCGGTGACGGACGGGGCCTCGGGTTCGCCCAGGTCGAGCTCGGAGAAGTCGGGGATGCTCATGCCGTCACTCCCAGGTCCCGGAGGGTCTCCTCCAGGACGTCGATCGCGTTGCATCCGGCGAAGACGTGCGCGTCCACACCGGCGTAGGAGCCCTTGCCCGCGAGCCAGACCTTGCGCGCGCCCCGCGCCCGCAGCTCACGCGCCGCGTCCTCGGCCTGTTCGGCGTACAGCTTGTCGCTGGAGCACAGCACGGCGACGCCGCCGGTGAACTCCTCGACGGTCCCCGTCTCGGTGGCGATGCCGCCCGCCTGGAACAGGTTGGCGGCGAAGGTGGCCCGCGCGGTGTGCACGGCGACGGGCCCGAGCGTGGCGAGGAAGACCCTGGGCCGGACGTCCTGGGCGTCGGAGAGGTCGCGCAGCGCCTCGAAGTCCTGCCCGTGGGTGTGCCGGGGCAGGCCGCCGCCGAGCGGCTCGGGCGCGGCCGGGCGCTGCGGCAGCTCCTCGGTGAGGTTCGGGAACTCGCTGAGGCCGGTGAGCGGCGCCTTGCGCCGGGCGACGTCGCGCCGCCGCCGCTCCCACGTCTCGGCCAGCGCGCCTTCGATCAAGCCTGATTCGAGGGCGGCGGCGAGCCCACCCGCCTTTTCTATCGACGTGAAAAAAGCCCAGGCGGCCTGGGCGATCTCCTCGGTGAGCGTCTCGACGTACCAGGAGCCGCCCGCGGGGTCCACGACGCGGGCCAGCGACGACTCCTCAAGCAGGAGCATCTGGTCGTTGCGGGCGATTCTGCGGGAGAACGCGTCGGGCAGGCCGAGCCTGACGTCGAACGGCTGCACGGTGACGGCGTCCGCGCCGCCCACGCCCGCCGCGAAGCACGCGAGGGTGGTGCGCAGCATGTTCACCCAGGGGTCGCGCCGCGTCATCATCGCGTTCGACGTGACGGCGTGGATCCGCGCCGTCGGGTCCGTGACGCCCGACAGGGTGGCGACCCGCGTCCACAGGCGGCGCGCGGCGCGCAGCTTCGCGATGGTCGCGAACTGCCCGGCGTGCGCGGCGTAGCGGAACTCCAGCTGCGCCGCCGCCTCGTCCACGCTGAGGCCCGCCTCGGTCAGCTCGCGCAGGTAGGCGACGGCGGCGGCGAGCACCGCGCCGAGTTCCTGCGCGTCCGAGCCGCCCGCGTCGTGGTAGACGGTGCCGTCGACCGTGAAGGTCCGGATGCCGGGGTACTCGGCGGCGACCCTCTGGGCGAGATCGACGGGCACGGGCACGAGGAAGCCGGTGCGGGCGGCCAGGCCCAGCGGGTCGGCGCCCAGATTGCCCCTGGTGTCCGGCTTGGCGATCTTGAGGAACGCCTCGGCGGCCTGCCTCGTCTGCGGCCCCGCGTCGATGACGACGGGCGCCAGCTCGGTGTAGACGTCCTTGAGCACCTCGCCCAGGGCCGTCACCGGGATGCCCGCGGTGCCGACGGTCAGCCAGACGGAGGTGGCGCCGTTCTCGAGGTCGTCGAGGATCGCCGCCCTGGTGACCGCCGGGTCCGGGTCGTCGTGCCGCTGCCTGACGTCCCAGCCGAAGGGCGTCTCGTCGCCCTCGCGCGGCGCGGTCGGGAAGGGCCGCGCGGTGACCGGGTCGTCGGCCGTGTACAGCGGGCGGATCGGGACACCGTCGTACGACTGCCGGGTGAGCAGCCCCTCGACGGCGTCGAGTGGGGTTTCTTCGGTGGCGGCTCCGGACTTGCGGAGTACGCCCTTCAATAGCTCCCGCCAACGCTCGCGCTCTGCTGGGGGGAAGGCGGCTGCCAGCTCCATGCCAGTGATGGTAGGCGAGTGCTTATCGGGCATCTGGGGTCGGGGTGTCAAGATGGGTTGTTCCACGCTTTCCACCACGTTCTTATGACCAGCGCCAGCATCGGCGGGCGGACCGTCGAGATTTCACCCTCGCAGACTATGGGTCGGCCTCCCGTCCTCGGTTTAGGCTTCCCTCTTTATGGGACTTCCCTTGCCCGCGGCGTCCGCGCTCGCCGCCTTCTCGCTCGTCGCCCTGCTGACCCCCGGCGCCGCCGTCGCCGCGGCGCCCGCCGCGCCGCCCGCCGTCGCGGCCCCCAAGCCGGGCGAGCTGAAGAAGATCAAGGCGGGGTCGTGGCTCGTCGCCGACGCGACGACGGGTGAGGTGCTCGCCGCGAAGAACCCGCACAGGCGGCTCCTGCCTGCGAGTACGCAGAAGGTGCTGACGGCCGTCACGCTGATCCCGCTGCTGGCGCCGGACGCCGCGATCAGGCCGACCGAGGAGACGTGCTGGCCTGAGGGCACCAAGGTCGGGATGACGCCGAAGCTCACCTACAAGGCCGCCGACCTGTTCCGGGCGCTGCTCATGGTGTCGGCGAACGACGCGGCGATGTCGCTGACCATTCCACAGGGCGGCATGGCGCAGACGCTCAAGCTCATGAACGCCGAAGCGGAGCGGATCGGCGCACGAGACACTCTCGCGGGGTCCCCCAACGGGCTCGATGTGGATCTCGGCCTCGACGTGACCACCCAGTACACCACGTCCTACGACCTCGCGGTGATCCTCCGGGAGGGCCTCAAGATGCCCGAGTTCGTGGAGTACGCGGCGACCGTGGACTCGACGTTCCCGGCGCTGCGGCCCGCCGAGAAGGACCCGGAGACGGGCAAGAAGACCAAGGCGAAGAAGTACCGGATGCCGATCTACTCGCACATCCGGATGCTTCCGGCGCAGTCGCGGGAGTACCCCGGGTTCGTCGCCGGGAAGAACGGCTACACCAACGCGGCCAAGCAGACCTTCGTGGGGGCCGCCGAGCGGGACGGCCGTACCGTGATCATCGCGCTGATGGCCGCCGAGAGCCTGTGGGACAACGCGAAGCTCCTCTTCGACTGGGGCTTCGCGAACGCCGGGTCCGTCCCGCCGGTCGAGCGGCTGCCGGAGCCGCCGTCCGCCGACCCGACCGCCGTCGCCGCCCCCGGCGAGACCGCCGCCGCGGGCCCCGGCGGCCCGGCGAGCGGCTCGTCCGTCGACCTCCTGCTCGCCGGTGTCGGCGGCACCTTCATCGTCGCGGGCGTCGCCGTCCTCGTCGTCCGCCGCCGCCGCGCCCCCACCGACACCCTTTGACGCCAAGCCCAGATCCACCATGGAAACCGCACCCCGCACGATGTCCCCGCGCTGGCATTCCCCGGCTGCGTCCACCAAGGAGAGGCCGCCCGGTCAAGGCCCCCCACCACTTCACCGCCCCCGCGCCTCGTTGTCACCAGGGCTCAGATCCGGCACCTCGGTCACCGCCTTCACCCGAATGGGCGGCCCCCCAGGGCTGATCCGCACGGTGAGCGCCTTACCCGGATCAAGCCCCCGAGGCCACACGCAGAGCCCGCAGTCGGCGGGCATCGACCCCGACGGGCGGAACTCCAGCCGGAGCGCGCCCGTCCCGGCGGGTCCGACGTTCTCGACGGTGACCCGGCCGCGCACGACCGTCACCCGGACGTCGGTTCCGGCGGCGGGTTCCCGCACGACGGGCGGGGTGGGCCCGGTCAGGTCGCCGCCGCCGTCGGGCGCGCGTTCGGGCAGCGCCACGACGATCCCGCAGACGGCGGCGGCGGCCAGCGCGCCGAGCCCGAACGGCACGAGCGCGCCGAGCGGCGTCCTGGGCCGCTCCTCCTCCCCGTCGGTCACCACACGTCCCTTCGTAGCGCAATGTCACGAAGGTAGCGCGCTCCGCGTCCGCGCGGGGTGGTGACGAGCCAGGCGGCGCAGCGCGACCGCGAGCCAGAGTGTCGCCGCGAGGCACGAGAGCACGAGCGCCGTCTCCACCCGGACCAGCGGATCGCCGGGAACCAGGCAGACCAGGGCGAACACGGCGGCCGCGCCCGCCCAGCCGAGCGCGTTGGCCCGGTGCCCGCCGAGCGCGACGAGCCCGGCCTGGAAGACCTGCGCGACCATCGACAGCCCCGTCGCCACGGCCAGCACCACGAGGTGCCCGCGCCCGAGGTCGAACCCGGCCCCGAACAGCAGCCCCAGCGCGGCGGGCCCCGCGACCGCCGCCCCCGCGACACCGAGCGCCGCGACCCCGGCCGTCGCGGCGAGCACCCCGCGCAGCCGTGCCGCGAACAGCCGCCCGTCCCCGACCGCCAGCGCCCCCGCCAGGCCGGGCAGCAGCACCGCCTGAACCCCCTGGAACAGGAACAAAGGCACCCTGACGACCACGAACGCGGCGAGGAACCGCCCGGCCGTCCCGTCCGCGCCGGTGAGCAGTTGCACCGCCACGGTCGGCGCGTGCGCGACGGCCTGCGCGGCGACCCCCGCGAGCAGCAGCCACCCGAGGTTCACCGACAGCTCCGACCAAGCGGCGGGCGGCCCCGGCGCGAAGGCCCCGCGCGCCCCCGGCAACGTCACCACGAGCGCCGCCAGCGGCGCCAACGCCAGCAGCCACAGATAAGGCCAAGCCGCCGCTACGCCCGCCGCGAGCAGCCCCCCGCACACAACGATCCGCACCGCCCCCTCCACCCCGAGCTGCCGCGAATACCACTGGAACCGCCCGGCCCCGGCGAAGATCCCCCGCGTCACGTACCCGACCGCCATCACCCCCATCACCACCCCAAAAACCCCGATATGCACCCAGCTCCCACCGAACAACACATCCCCCAACACCACACCACCGAGCAGCCCCAGCAGCAGCACAACCCCGAGCACCGCCCCCGCCGCGACCGCCACCCTCGCCACCAACGGCCCCGTCCCGACCCCCCGAGCCCGCCGCCCCGCGAACGCCCGCCCCAACTCCTGCTCGAACGGCAGAAACGCCCCGATCCCCATCGTGTACACCAACGTCCACAGCACCGAGAGCGCCCCGAACGCCTCCCCCTCCACCGCCCGCCCCGCCACCACCAGATACACACTCGCCGAAACCCCGAGCAGCACCAACCCCCCGCCCATGGCCACCGTCCCCGCCCGAACCGTGGCCCCCGCCTCCGGCGTGAACCCGGCCTCGGCCGCGCCCAAAGCGGCGCTGCCGACCCCCACGCCGCGCGCGGCGCCCGACCCCGAAGGCGCCGCACCCGGCGTCGTCCCGAGCCGGGTGTCAGGCACGCCGTCGGGGCCCGGGCGCGCGGGCCGGGTGCCGGGCGGGTTCGGGGTCGTCATCGGTGGATGGTATGCGGCGGATGGGAGGGAAGGGGACTGTTACCTGTGGGTGATCAGTTGTCGGGTGGGGGTGGGTAGTGTCCGGGGGGTGAGGGCGACGATCTCGCGGGTGAAGGCGGCGGCGGAGCCCGACGTGTGGAAGGCGCGGCTGCGGCGGGCGCGGGCGGAGCGGCCGTGGGTCGATCACCTGGCGCGGACGTGGGAGTGCTACTCGGCGCGCGGCGGCGACGACATGGCGGCGGCCCTGGCGTTCTACTCGTTTCTCGCGTTCTTCCCGATGCTCGCCCTCGGGTACGCGCTGCTGGGGTACTCGCTGCACTTCAGCGCGACGTTCCAGTCCTGGCTGATCACCTCGATCGACTCCTACCTGCCGGGCCTGGCCGACCGGCTCGACGTCCAGCGGATCGCGGGCGCAAGGGTCGGCGCGAGTGTCATCGCCCTCGTCGGCCTGACGTGGGCGGGCCTGGGCTGGGCCGGGAACCTGCGCAAGTCGATCCGGACGCTGTGGGGCCAGGACGAGCCGCAGCCACCAGGCAACTTCCTCGTCCTCAAGCTGCGCGATCTGGGCGTGTTGGCGTTCCTCGGTGTGATGCTGCTGCTGTCGGTCGCCGCGACGACCTTCGCCACCGCCCTGACGGGCGCCGCCCTCGACTTCACCGGGATCGGGGGCGTCTGGGCGAGCCTCACCCTGACGCCCGTGTCGATCGTCGTCGCGCTGGCCTGCAACACCGTGGTGTTCCTCGTCCTGTTCACCCGGCTGTCGGGCACCCGGGCGTCCTGGAAGCACGTGTTCAAGGGCGCGCTGCTGGCGTCGGTCTGCTTCGAGGTGCTCAAGACGTTCGCGGCCCTGCTCCTCGGGACGGTCACCAGCAACCCGATCTACGCCTCGTTCGCCGTCCTCGTGGGCGCGCTCGTCTGGATCAACGTCGTCGGCCGGATGACGTTCTTCGTCGTCGCGTGGACGTCCACCCGCAGGCCGGTGAGGCGCGCCGACCACCCGACCCGCGCCTCGCCCGACGCGGCCTTAGCGGGGCGCGTTCTCAGTGGTGGAAGCCCGGCTGGTGCGGGGCGTGCGTGCCGTCCGGCGGCATCCGCTTCACCGAGCGGGCGATGTCGTCGGCCAGCAGCGCGATCTCGTCGCGGCCGACGCCGTGCCGCACCAGGACGCGCTGGATCACCGTGTCCTCCCGGTCGGGCGGCAGCGGGTAGGACGGCACCTGCCAGCCGCGCGTCCGCAACTGCTCGGTCAGGTCGTAGAGGGTCCAGCCGACGCCGTCCTTGAGCGTGTACGAGACCGCCGGGAGCGCCCCCTGGCCGTCGTAGAGGAGCCGGAACGGGCCCATCGCGGCGATCCGTTCGGCGAGGTACCGCGCGGTCTCCTCGTTGGCCCTGGCGATCTTCCGGTACCCCTCCTTGCCGAGCCGGACCAGCTCGTAGTACTGCGCGACGATCGCGCCGCCCGGACGGGAGAAGTTCAGCGCGAACGTGGGCATGTCGCCGCCGAGGTAGTTCACCTTGAAGATCAGTTCCTCCGGCAGCATCTCGGCCGAGGCCCAGACGGCCCAGCCGCAGCCGAGCGGCGCCATCCCGTACTTGTGGCCGGAGCTGTTGATCGACGCGACCCGGTTGACCCGGAAGTCCCACACGAGGTTCGGCTGGAGGAACGGGGCGACGAACCCGCCGCTGGCCGCGTCCACGTGGATCGGCACGTCGAGGCCGGTCTGCGCCTGGATCCGGTCGAGTTCGGCGGCGATCTCCGCGACGGGCTCGTAGTCGCACGTGTAGGTGACGCCGAGGATCGCGACGACGCCGATCGTGTTCTCGTCCACGTAGTCCTTGAGCTGGTGCGGGCGCAGACCCGTCGCGCCGGGCTCCAGCGGCACCTGGCGCAACTCCACGTCGAAGTACCTGCAGAACTTCTCCCAGCAGACCTGGACGGGCCCCGCCACGAGGTTCGGCCTGTCGGCGGCCTTGCCCTCCTGCTGCATCCGCTTGCGCCACCGCCACTTGAGGGCGAGCCCGCCCAGCATCGCCGCCTCGCTCGACCCGGTGGTGGAGCAGCCGATCGTGTCGTCGGCGGAGCAGTTCCACAGTTCGGCCAGCATCTGGACGCAGCGCGACTCGATGTCGGCGGTCTGCGGGTACTCGTCCTTGTCGATCAGGTTCTTGTCGAGGCACCGCGCCATGAGCTTGCGCGCCTCCTCGCTGTTCCACGTGGTGCAGAACGTGGCGAGGTTCTGCGCGGAGTTCCCGTCGAGGAGCAGTTCGGTGGTGATCGCCTCGTAGGCCGCCCGCGCGTCGCTCTCGGCGTCCGGCATCCGCCGCTTCGGCAACACCTGCTCCGCCAACGGCGTGCTGAACACGTCGTCCAACGGATCGGTCTTCACCCTCACCCGATGCAGTCCCATACCGCCCGCATACCCCGCCCCGAACCCCGCCCCCCACCCGTTGACCAGGACTTTGCGCCCCCGGCGCGCGGTCAGGAGAGGCGGTGGGCGCCGGGGGCGGCGGTGGCTTCCAGGTAGGTGGGGGGGTGCCAGCCGGTGGTGGTGAAGCGGGCGGTGACGGCCTCGCGGACGGCCGGGAGGGCGTCGCGGTGGGCGAGCACGATGACGGACCCGCCGAAGCCGCCGCCGACCATGCGGCCGCCGCGCGCGCCCGCGTTCGCGGCGACGGCCACGGCGGCGTCGGCCTCGGGCCAGGACACCTGGTAGTCGTCGCGCAGCGACAGGTGGCTCGCGGTCAGCAGCGCGCCGACCTCGGCGACCGCCCCGGCCCGCAGCAGCCCGACCGTCGCCTCGACCCTGTGGTTCTCGGTGACGACGTGTTTGACGCGCCGCCGCAGCACCGGGTCCTTCAGCCGGGTGAGCGCCTCGGCGAGGTTCCTGACGTCCCGCAGCGACGGCACCCCGAGCTTCCGGGCCGCCTCCTCGCAGGACGCGCGCCGCGCCGCGTACTGCCCGTCGCCCAGCGAGTGCCGGGCATGCGTGTCGATGACCAGAACGCGGTAATCGCCCAGCTCAAGGGGGATCTGCGAGGAGAGCCCGGACCGCACGTCGAGGAGCAGCGCGTGCCCCTCCTCGCACAGCAGCGAAGCCGACTGATCCAGGACGCCCGTAGGCACCCCCGCGTAAGCGTTCTCCGCCCGCTGCGCGACGGGCACCAGCTCCTTAGCCGTCAGCCCGAGCCCGTAAAGATCATTCAGCGCGACCGCCGTGGCGCACTCCAACGCCGCCGAAGACGAAAGCCCAGAACCGGCGGGCAGATCGGAGGTGAACCGCAGCGTCGCCCCGCCGACCGGGTGCCCGGCCTCCAGCAGCGCGCCCGCCACCCCGGCGACGTAAGCCGCCCAGCCCGTCACCGCGCCCGGCACGAGCCCGGCCAGCGGGACGCGCGCGTGCCGCCCGCCGGACTCCAGGTCGAGCACACCGTCGGCACGCCGGGCCGCCGCGACGGTGATCCCCTGCGGCAGCGCGAACGGCAGCACAAGCCCGTCGTTGTAGTCGGTGTGCTCGCCGATCAGGTTGACCCGGCCGGGCGCGTGCCACACCCCGCTCATCGGACGAACTCCCAGGCGTCGGCGACCATCGCCCGCAGGTCGCGTACCGGCTTCCACCCCAGCTCGGCCCTGATCTTCTCCGACGAGGCGACGAGGACCGCCGGGTCGCCGGGACGGCGCGGCCCGACGACGGCCGGGATCGGATGGCCCGTCACCGCGCGGCACACGTCGATCACCTCCTGGACGGAGTAGCCGCTCCCGCTGCCCAGGTTGTAGATCCGGTGTGTGCCGGGCGCGGCGGCGTCCAGCGCGAGCAGGTGCGCCACCCCGAGGTCGACCACGTGGATGTAGTCGCGGACGCAGGTGCCGTCGGGCGTCGGGTAGTCGTCGCCGAACACGTCGACGTGCGGCACCGCCCCGGACGGCACCTCCAGCACGTTCGGGATCAGGTGCGTCTCGGGCTCGTGCCGCTCCCCGTACCGCCCGTACGCCCCCGCGACGTTGAAGTACCGCAGCGAGACCGCGCCGAACCCGTACAGCCGCGCGAACTCGGTGAGCACCCCGTCGATCGCGAGTTTGGTCTGGCCGTAGGGGTTGGTGGGCCGGGCCGGCGCGTCCTCCCGGATCGGGACGGACTCGGGCTCGCCGTACGTCGCCGCCGTCGAGGAGAAGACGATCCTGGACACGCCGTGCACCCGCATCGCGTCGAACAGCGCGAGCGACTCACCGAGGTTGCGGTCCCAGTACATCGCGGGCTCCCGCACCGACTCGCCGACCTGCGACTTCGCGGCGAAGTGCAGCACCGCGCCGAACCCGCCCTCGCCCAGCACGGACGCGGCGGCCGAACGCAGCGTGCCCCGGACGAACCGGGCGCCGTCCGGCACCGCGTCGGCGTGCCCGACCGACAGGTCGTCGAGCACCACCACCTCGTGTCCCGCCTCGACCAGCAGTGCGGCGACGACACTCCCGATGTATCCGGCACCACCCGTGACCAGCAGCTTCACCGTTGAGAACCCTTCATCGCCGCGAGCGGGCGCAGTAGATTGGCTGTGCAGAAGCCTAGCCACACCCGGCCCCGCTCCCGCACCGCGTCAACACCGTCCGTACCGCGACCGCACCGGGCGGCGTCGTTTACCGCGCACGTCACCGGGAGATCACGCAGTCTGGGAGAATCGGAGCGGCAGGGATACGGCGGAGGAAGAAGAGAGATGACCATGAACACGCGCCCGCGGGTCCTGTCCGGGATCCAGCCGACCGCCGAGTCCTTCCACCTCGGCAACTTCCTCGGCGCGGTGCGGCAGTGGATCCCGCTCCAGGACACCCACGAGGCGTTCTACTTCCTCGCGGACCTGCACGCGATCACCGTCGAGTACGACCCGGAGGTGCTGCGGCGGCGCACCCGCGCGTCCGCGGCGCAGTTGTTCGCGATCGGCCTCGACCCCGAGCGCTCCACGGTGTTCGCGCAGAGCCAGGTTTTTGAGCACGCCGAACTCCAGTGGATCCTGAGCTGCCTGACGGGCTTCGGCGAGGCGTCCCGGATGACCCAGTTCAAGGACAAGTCGGCCAAGCAGGGCACCGCGGCGGCGAGCGTCGGGCTGTTCACCTACCCGATCCTGCAGGCCGCCGACATCCTGCTGTACACGCCGCACATCGGCGAGAAGGACTTCCAGGTCCCCGTCGGCGAGGACCAGCGCCAGCACCTGGAGCTGACCAGGACGCTCGCGGGCCGGTTCAACCACCGGTTCGGCCCCGTGTTCGTCGAGCCGAACGCCTACATCCTCAAGGCCACCGCGAAGATCCTCGATCTGCAGGAGCCGACGAAGAAGATGTCCAAGTCGTCGTCCTCGCCGCAGGGCATCATCAACGTGCTGGACGAGCCGAACGTGCTGCGCAAGAAGATCATGCGCGCGGTCACCGACACCGGCGCGGAGATCAAGTACGACCCGGACGGCAAGCCCGGCGTGTCCAACCTGCTGACGATCATGTCGGCGCTCACCGGCACGCCGATCATCGAGCTGGAGTCGCACTTCCAGGGCCAGGGCTACGGCCAGCTCAAGAAGGAACTCGCCGAGACGGCGCTCGGCTACTTCGGCCCGATCCGCGAGCGGACCCTGGAGCTGCTCGCCGACCCGGCCGAGCTGGACCGGATCCTGGAGAAGGGCGCCGACCGCGCCGCCGAGGTCGCGGCCGGCACGATGGGCACCGTGCGCGACCGTGTGGGGCTGCTCAGGCGTGGAGCCTGAGACCGTCATCGGGGTCTCGATCGAGGTCCCCGAACCCTACGCCGCCGTGTTGCGCGGGGCGAGAGAGTCCTTCGGGGACCCGCTCGCCCTGCGGGTGCCGCCGCACATCACCCTGGTGCCGCCGACCCCGGTGGCGCCCGCCGAACTGCCCGCGATCATCGACCACCTGGCCCGCGCCGCGACCATGGTCGACCCGTTCCGGGTGCGGCTGCGCGGCACCGGCACCTTCCGGCCGGTGACGCCCGTGGTGTTCCTCCAGGTCGCCGAAGGCATCGGGCCCTGCTCCCTGCTGGAGGAGAAGGTACGGCGCGCCCCGCTGGAACGTGAGCTGTTCTTCCCCTACCACCCGCACGTGACGGTCGCGCACAACCTCGACGACGCGGCGCTCGACCACGCGTTCAAGGAACTCGCCGACTTCCACGCGGTGTTCGAGTGCGCCGACTTCACACTGTCCGCGCACGGCCCCGACGAGGTGTGGCACACCGTCCGGGACTTCCCGCTCGGGCCGCGCGTCACTGCTCCACCAGCGCGCTAGGCCCGAGCAGCACCTTGAGGTCGCCCGCGAACGCGCCGTACTCCAGCGTCACCTCGTAGTCCGGCAGGTTGATCATGAGGACCCTGCGGTTGAGCATCTCCAGCCGCAGATGGACCGGGGTGTCACCGGGGTGCGCCTTGAGGATGCGCTTGAGCTCCTCGACGAGGTCGCGGTTGACCCGCTCCTCTCTCAGCGAGATCACGAGCGGCGACTTGCCGTCCGCGCGGACGGCCGACACGTCGAGGAACTCGATGCCGGTCGCGGTGAACGAGACCGTCGCGTCCTCGCCGGTGTCGCGGGTCTTGATCCGGCCCGTCACCGAGACCACGAGGTCGGGCGCGAGGTTCGGCCCGTACAGCTGGTACGTCTGCGGGAAGCACGGCACCTCGATGGACGCGTCGTGGTCCTCGATCTTGAGGATCGCCCAGACGTTGCCCTGTTTTGTCACCTTCTTGTCGACGCCGGAGATGATCCCGGCGATCCGGAACTCGCCGCGCTGGTCGACCTGGCCGTCCAGGATGTGCGCGATCGTGTAGTCCCGGTTGCGCTCCAGGATGCGTTCCGCCCCGTTGAGCGGGTGGTCGGAGACGTAGAGGCCGAGCATCTCCCGTTCGAAGGCCAGCTTGGTCTTCTTGTCCCACTCGACGTCCGGCACGGTGACGGTGAAGGCGTCGGCGGACCCGTCGTCGGCGTCCTCGAACGCGCCGAACAGGGAGTCCTGCCCCATCGCCTCCTTCTTCTTGACGTCGATGACGGAGTCGATCGCGGTGTCGTGCACCTGGATCAGGCCGAACCGGGGGTGGCCGAGGTCGTCGAACGACCCGGCCTTGATCAGCGACTCGATCGTCCTCTTGTTGCAGACGCTCTGCGGGACCTTCTTCAGGAAGTCGTTGAAATCAGAGAACTTGCCCTGTTCGGCGCGCGCGTTGATGATCCCGTTGATCGCGTTCTCACCGACGTTCTGCACCGCGCCCAGGCCGAACCTGACGTCCTCGCCCACGGCCGCGAACCTGAGCAGCGACTCATTGACGTCCGGAGGCAGCACCTTCACCTTCATCCGGCGGCACTCGGCCAGATAGACGGCCATCCTGTCCTTGTTCGTGCCGACGGACGTGAGCAGCGCCGCCATGTACTCGGCCGGGAAGTTCGCCTTCAGGTACGCCGTCCAGTAGGAGACGAGCCCGTACCCGGCGGTGTGCGACTTGTTGAACCCGTAGGAGGAGAACGGCTCAAGCACGTCCCAGACGGCCTGCGCGGCCTCCTTGGAGTAGCCCTTCTCCATCATGCCGGAGGAGAAGGTGGCCCACTGCTTGTCCATCTCCTCCTTCTTCTTCTTGCCCATCGCGCGCCGCAGGATGTCCGCGCCGCCCAGCGTGTACCCGGCGAGCTGCTGCGCGATCGCCATGACCTGCTCCTGGTAGACGACCAGGTGGTACGTCGTCCCGAGGATCGGCTCCAGCGCGTCCTTCAGCTCCGGGTGGATCGGCGTGATCTCCTGCTGCCCCGCCTTGCGCAACGCGTAGTTGACGTGCGCGTTCGCGCCCATCGGGCCCGGACGGCCCAGCGCCAGCACCGACGAGATGTCCTCGAACCGGGCGGGCGCGATCAGCTTCGTCAGGTCCCGCATCATCGACGAGTCGAGCTGGAACACGCCCAGCGTCTCGCCGCGCGACAGCAGCTCGTACGCCTTGGTGTCGTCCAGCGGCAGGCCCAGCATGTCGATGTCGACACCGCGGTTCTTCTTGACGTTCTCGACCGCGTCGCCCAGCACCGTCAGGTTCCGCAGGCCCAGGAAGTCCATCTTGAGCGCGCCCATCGACTCGCTCGACGGGCCGTCGAACCCGGTGATGCGGGCGCCGTCGTCGGGCCGCTGGATGATCGGCATGACGTCGATGAGCGGCTGCGACGAGATGATCACCCCGGCCGCGTGCACGCCCGTCGTCCTGGTCAGGCCCTCAAGGCCGAGCGCGGTGTCCACCACGCGCTTGACGTCGGGGTCCTCCTCGTACAGGGTGCGCAGCTCCGACGCCTCGGCGTACCTGCCGTGCTTGGGGTCGAAGACGCCGTCGAGCGGGATCTCCTTGCCCATCACCGCGGGCGGGAACGCCTTCGTGATCTTCTCGCCGACGGCGAAGGGGTAGCCGAGCACACGGGCGGCGTCCTTCACGGCCTGCTTGGACTTGATCGTCATGAACGTCGCGATGAGGGCGACGTTCTCCTCGCCGTACTTCTCCGTGACGTACCGGATCATGTCGCCGCGCCGACGCTCGTCGAAGTCCAGGTCGACGTCGGGGGGCGAGATGCGCTCGGGGTTCAGGAACCGCTCGAACAGCAGCGAGTGCTCGATCGGGTCCAGCTCGGTGATCCGCGTCACGTAGGCGACCATCGAACCCGTCGCCGAACCACGCCCCGGACCCACCCAGATGCCGTTCTCCCGGGCGTACCGGCAGATGTCGGCGACCACGAGGAAGTAGCCGGGGAACCCCATGTTCTCGATGACGGCGAGCTCGTACTCGATCCGCTCGGTGATGTGCGCCGGGACCGGCGCGCCGTACCGCTCGGCCGCGCCCCGATGCGACTCCTTGCGCAGCCAGCTCATCTCGGTCTCCCCCTCGGGGACCGGGAACTTCGCGTACAGGTCGCGGTGGTCGAACACCTCGTCATAGGACTCGACACGATCGGCCACCAGCAGCGTGTTCTTACAGCCCTCAAGCCACAGGTCGGACGTCGGGTTCAACGAGCGCATCTCGTCAGCCGACCGCACGTAGTACCCGGCCCCGGAGAACCGGAAACGGTCCGGGCTGCTGATCTGCGAGTTCGTGCCGACGCACAGCAGCGCGTCATGCGCCGTCGCCTGATCCTCGGTGACGTAGTGCGAGTCGTTCGTCACCAGCGGCCGGATCCCCAACTCCTTGCCGATCCTGAGCAGATCCTCCCGAACCCCCATCTCAATGGGGATACCGCCATGGTCCATCAACTCAAGGAAGTAGTTCTCCCTGCCAAAGATGTCCTGATATTTGGCCGCATGCTCTTTGGCCTTCTCGTACTGCCCAAGCCGCAACCGCGTCTGCACCGCCCCCGACGGACACCCCGTCGTCGCGATGATCCCCTCGTGGTACAGGTCGAACAGCTCGTCGTCCATCCGGGGGTACTTCCGCATCCGCCCCTCAAGCGACGCCAACGAACTGATCCGGAACAGGTTCCGCAGCCCCTGCGCCGTGTACGCCCACATCGTCTTGTGCAGGTACGTCCCGGTCGCCGACACGTCCCCGCCCAGCCCCGTCTGCTCGTTCGACTTCCGCTGGTGCGGCTCCCCCCAGAACACCGGCTGCTTGTGAAACCGGGACTCAGGGCTCACATACCCCTCAATCCCAATAATCGGCTTAACCCCCGACCCCTTCGCCTTCTTGTGAAACTCATAAGCCCCATGCAAGTTCCCATGATCACTCATAGCGATCGCCGGCATCCCAAGCTCCGCCGCCCGATCCGTAAGCTTCCCCACCTTCGCCGCCCCATCAAGCATCGAGTACTCGGTGTGAACATGCAGGTGAACAAACGAATCAGCCATGCTCAACAGACCTTTCGCGACGGACGGACGGGGACCGTCTCACCCTATCGACCCCCCACCCCACCCCGCCCCCACAAGCCCCAACCCGATCCCCCCCACCCGCCCCAGCCCACAAAGACCGAACAACCCCGCAGAAACAACAACGACTCCCCCGCCCAGCACCCGTCAGTCAGGAACACCGTAGAGATCCTTGAGCCGCTCAACAAACGACTCCAGAGCTTGCGTCGTGGGGTGTCCGGAGCCAAGCCCAGCCAACGCACACCGATGAGCCCCAACAGCCGCCGCCACCGCCTCCGAAGCCCGCCCGAGGTCACGGTAAGTGGCAGCCAGATTCCCCAACCTGATGGCGACGGTGGGGTGGTCATCACCCAGCGCAGCACGGGTGATCTCCAACGCCCGCTGCTCCAACGGCAACGCTTCCGACGCACGCCCCAGGTCACAATAAATGACAGCCAGATTCCCCAACCTGATAGCGACGTCAGGGTGGTCATCACCCAGCGCAGCACGGGTGATCTCCAACGCCCGCTCGAACAGGGGCAACGCTTTCGACGCATGCCCCAGGACGCTGAAAGTGCCAGCCAGATTCTCCAACCTGATGGCGACGCGAGGGTGGTCATCACCCAGCACAACACGGGTGATCTCCAACGCCCGCTGCTCCAACGGCAACGCTTCCCACGCACGCCCCAGGTCACAATAAGTGACAGCCAGATTCCCCAAACAGGTGGCGACGTCAGGGTGGTCATCACCCAGCACAACACGGGTGATCTCCAACGCCCGCTCGAACAGGGGCAACGCTTCCGACGCACGCCCCAGGCCGCTGTAAGTGACAGCCAGATTCCCCAGCCAGGTGGCGACGTCAGGGTGGTCGTCGTTCAGGGTGGTGTGGGTGATGGCGGTGGTGAGGAGGGTGTGGGCTTGTTGGTGTTGGCCTTGGGTGTTGTGGAAGATGCTGGTTTGGTTGAGGAGGGTGCCGAGTTCGGGGGGGTGTGGGGTGGTGGGGTAGTGGGTGGTGAGGTGGTGGATGTGGGGGAGGAGGGCGCGCCATTGGGGCCAGCCGTTGACGTTGTTTTGGGGGTCGTCGGGGGTGGTGTGGAGGAGCCAGGTGAGGGCGGTGTGGTGGGGTTGATGGTGGGTGGGGGTGGTGTGGAGGATGACGGCTTGGGTGAGGCGGTGGAGGCTGATGGTGTGGTCGGTGAGGGTGATGATGTTGTGGGAGGCGAGGGTGCCGAGGGCGTCGTCGGTGGTGAAGGGGTCGGTGCCGGGTGGGGTGGTGAGGGCGCGGGGGATGGCGTCCGGGGCGTAGCAGGCGAGGGTTTGCAGCAAGGGGATGCTGTCGGGGGCGTCTTGAGCTAGGGCTTGGAGGGTGATGTCCCACAGGCGGGCGATGGTGGCCTGTGCTTTGTCTCCGTTGGCGGCGCTCTCATAGACGCGGGCGGGTTGTTCGCGGAGTGCGGTCAGGTAGCGGGCGAGGGGGATGCGCTTTTGCCGGATGTAGGCGGCGGCCTGGTCCAAGGCCAGGGGCAGGTAGCCGAGTTCTTCGGCGATCTGTGCTGCTGTGTCGCGTTCGGCTGGTTGGGTGTGGCCGCTGACCTCCATCAGCAGGCGGATGGCGGCGTCCGGGTCGAGCAGGCCGAGGCGGATGGTGCTGGTGGTTCCGGGCCAGCGCACGTCGCGGCGGCTGGTGACCAGCACGCTCCCGCCCTCCAGGACGGCTAGCCATGGCTCCAGGTGGGTGGGTTCGTTGACGTTGTCGAGGATCAGCAGCCATCCGGGATGGGCCGCCAGCCAGCCCACCGCCCAGCGGGCCGCTTCCTCATCGGATGCCTCTCGCGCTGCTTCGGGAACCAGAGAGCGCGTGAGATCGGCCAGCCCGGACAGGATCTGCTCGGGGCCTTCAGCGGCGACCCACCACACCGTCCGCGAGCGGGCGCGCTGTTCGTGGGCGTACTGCAACGCCAGCTCCGACTTGCCCACCCCACCCAGCCCGGTCAACGCCTGGGTGACCACCACCTCCCCACCCGCCGACAACGCCTCGGCCAGCCGCTCGTAGTCGGCGTCCCGGCCCACGAACACCTTCGTCGCGGGCCGGGGCACCTGCCACAGTCCGCCCTCGGCGACGACGTCGGCGGGCGGGGGCAACAGCACAGCCTCACGAATGACGTCGCCCACGTGGGCGGACGAATTTATGATGTCCCCCAAAGCGGCGAAGGAACCGGCGCCGAACGCCGTGACCCGCTCGCCTGTCACGGGGTACCGCTTCCCTCGTCGGTGACTTCGATCCGCACCCCGTCGATGTCGCCGCCCGCCGCGGCCGCGCCGAGCCCGTATGCCGAGATCCCCTCCGGCGCCGGCGCCGGCGCGTCCGGCGGAGAGCCCGCGCCCGCCGCGCTGTGGCGGGTCACGCGCGTTGAGGAGTTCCGCACCGACCCCTTCGCCGCGAACGTGCCGGCCCCCAACGCCGACACCCTCGGTTCCTCGGACGCGGGCGCGGGCTCCGGTCCCGGTGCGGGAGGAGTCACGGCCAGCGCTCGGCGGGCCAGCACCACCGACCACCCCGACACCACCAGCCCCAGCAGCGAGACGAACGCCCCCATCACGCTCGCCGCCTTGTCCGCATCGTCCAAGCCCAGCTTCACGAACCACGCCCCCAGCCCGGCCACCGCCAGCCCCCCGGCCACAGCAGCCCCCGCCCACACCACCCGAGACGTCGTCATACCCACATTCTCAACTACAACGACAAGATCACACAGCAAAGCCGCGTCACCCCCAAAGAACCCACCTGGCCGTTCCCGGCCACCCCACCCGCCCCCGAACAGCGCCACCCCCGCCCTACCCGGACGAATCAGCCATCCTCGACAAACCTCCCCACGCGAAGGGGGGCTGGAGGAAGACGGCGTCGTGGATGTGGCGGATGGTGCTGAACCAGTCCGGAGGGAGCCTGGCGTTCTCGGATTCCAGGGTGATCTCGTTCATGCGGTGTCGGCGGCTTTGGTGTTCAGGGCGTTGCTCAGGGTTTGTTCTCCGAGGTGTTCGTAGAGTTCGGCGGCGCGCGACCAGTGCGCCCGTGCGGCCGGGGCGTCGCCGAGTGCGTGCCGGACGTCTCCGAGGACGGCCAGCGCCATCGCCTGGCTCCGGCCGTCCTTGAACCGGTCGAACGTCCGGACTGCCCGTGCCAGCGGTTCGAGGGCCTCGTCGTGGCGGCCGAGTGCCACGAGTGCTCGCGCGAGCGGCAGCGCCCCCCAGGCGACGCTCCAGTCGTCCCCCAGGTCGGTGAAGATCCGGACGGCTTCCGCGCCGAACGCCACGGCTTCGTGGAAGCGCCCCTGGACGGCCTCGTGCTCGCCGAGGCTGAGCAGCGCCATCCCCTCACCCCGGAGCACCCTTCCGGCGCGGAAGACGTCCAGGGCGGCGCGGAAGTGCCGCTCGGCCTCCGGGAAGTTCCCCGTCGCCTCCCGGATCAGCCCCAGCCCCCTCAAGGAGAAGCCGGTAAGCCAGGCGTCGCCGCTCTCCCTGGCGTAGGAGATGGCGCTCTCATAGTTGGCTATCGCGCTGTCCGTCCGGCCGCCTCGCCAGTCCGCGTCGCCGAGCGCGAAGAGGTTCGACGCCTCGCCCAGCCGGTCGCCGAGTATCCGGGCGGCCTCGGTTCCGACGCGGTGGATCTCTTCCCACTCGGCCCAGAAGGAGTGGAGTTCGAAGAAGCCGTCCGCCGCGACGGGCAGCTTCCACGCGATGTCGTACTGGCCGGTCTCCATCGCCCGCGTCAGCGCGGACAGCACGTTCAGCCGCTCGACCTCGAACCAGCTCATGGCCGTCTCGGCGTCGGGGAACTCCGGTAGCGGAAGCCGCCCCTTCGGAACGAGCGGCACCTCGTGCGAGTAGGGGAGGATCGCCCTACGGCCGGCGTCGGTCGCCAGGAGGTACCAGCTCAGGACGCGGCGGGTCGCCCGTGCCTGGTCCTGGGGGCTGGTCTCGTCTCCCAGACGTTCCTTCGCATAGGTCCTGAGCAGGTCGTGCAAGCGGTACCGGTTCCCTGACGTCCGCTCCAGAAGGTGCGTCGTTGTGAGGCCGTCGAGGAGCCGCCGCGAGGCGTGGTGGTCGGCGGAGTCGAGGATCGCCATCGCGGCCTCGGTGCTGAACTCCCGGCCGGGGTGGAGGCCGAGCAGCCGGAACGCGCGCCGTGTCTCCGGTGACAGCGCGTGGTACGACCACGAGAACGCCGCGCGCACGTCACTGAGTTCGTCCTCGCCGGAAGCGAGGGAATCCAGCCTGTGCTGTTCCTCTTCGAGTTCGAAGACGAGATCCGACAGCAGGAGTCCGGGGCGGTTCACCGCGCGTTCCGCGACGACGCGCAACGCCAGCGGAAGACGGCCGCACAATTCGGCGACGCGGGCGGCGGCGTCCGGCTCGGCCGCGACACGCGCGGAGCCGACGGCCAGGCCGAGAAGCTCGACCGCGTCAGAAGGAGCAAGTACGTCCAGGGTCACACGAGCAGCCCCTTCCCTCGCCACCAACCCTGACAGGGTACTTCTGCTCGTGACCAGCACAAAGCATCCGCTCGACGCCGGGAGGAGCGGTCTCACCGTGGCGGTGTCGGCCGCGTTGTCGAGGATCACGAGCATCCGTCGCTCATTGGTCAGCGACCGGAACAGCGCGGAGCGCTCCTCGACGCTCGCGGGAATGGCCTCCTTGGGCACGTTCAGCGCCCGGAGGAAACCGTCGAGCGCCTGACCCGCGCTCAACGGGTTGCTCGGCCCATAACCTCCGAGGTCGATGTACAGATCTCCGTCTCGGAACCGGTCCCGTACCCGATGCGCCCAATGGACGACGAGCGCGGTCTTGCCCACGCCGGGGGCTCCGGCGACGGCGGAGACCACGCCCGTGCCGCTTTCCGCCGCCAGAAGACGATCGAGGGCGTCCTGTGTCTCGGCTCGGTTGACGAAGCCGCCTGCCGGAAGAGGAAGCTGTCTCGGTCGCGGCATGGCGTGCGCGGTGGCGGCCAGATTGATCGATCCGTGCAGGGTGTTGATTTGGACGACGGTGTCGGAATCGCCGGTGAACTCGTTGGGTGAGCCCTGCATTCTTGTCAGCCCGTCGTGGCTTAGAAAAGGCCGCCGTGTCTTGCTGTGAAGGCGTCGAACGGGAGGGAACGGGCGACTGCCAGGTCTCGCCAGTAGTTCGCCTGAACGATCGTCTCCGGGTCGTCCACGACCTCCGCGGCCTCGAACTCGCCGTCGTCCTTGTAATGCATGGTGACGAGGGCGGACGAGTCGAACAGCCAGTAGTCATAACGCGGAAGGCCCTCGGGGAACTCGCCCGGCGCGACGGGGATGAGTCGCACTTCCTCACCCGCGGGCACGGTGTGCACGTAGGCCCAGGCGCACTCGAACCTCACGTAGTCGGACAGCGGCTCCTCGACCACGTGGACGCGGTGCAGGCGCTTGCCGGCCTGTGTCGCGGGACGGACGGTCCCCTCGATCCAGTTCGCGATCCCGGGGAACTCGCCGCGCTGCTGCCCGCTCAGGAAGAGGTCGAACTCGGCCTTCTCGTAATCGACGCCGTAGCGCTGCAACGACTCCAGCCGGTACGCGGTGAAGCGGAATTCGCGGAAGAATCGGTTGAACTCCGGATCGTCGAGAGAGTGGAAAACCCGACCCACTTAACGGTCCCCGCCCTTGGCCCGCAACCGCTCCACAGCGCCCAGCAGCACCTCGGGCGCTATCTGTAGCGCGATCTCCCCGGGCAGGACGTTGACCAGATTCGAGAAGGTGTCCTGATCCACAGCGGACCCCTGGACCACGATCTGACCATTTTCGGCCAGGTAGATCGCTGGACAGCCGTTGCCACCCGAGTTCTGGTCCTTATAGAGCATCTCAAGGCGCATCGCATTACTCCCTCATGGCGGCCCGCAAACCGGCGCCAACTTACCTCAGGAGTCTTTATACGTCAATCACCGACCAACCCCGTCCCCGATGCAAACAAAGCCTTCACCATTACCCACTTCTACCCCAAAAGTGTTGACGCGCCCACTTTGTGCGAAACGGCGACGGCAAAGCGACAGACCGAAACCGCGAACGGGCGGCGTTCTCGGGAGGTTTCCTTGTGGGGTGTTGGGGGTGTTGGGGTGGGCCCCCGGCCGGGGTGAGCCGGCCGGGGGCTTTCGGGTTAGGGGTTTGGGTGGGTTGTTTTGGTTTGGGTTAGGAGGTGGCGGAAGGAGGAGGGGGCTAGTTCCAGGTGGCCGAGTTCGGGGGTTTTGCTGTCGCGGATGCCCACTGTGTGGCCGGACTTGGCTAGTTCTACGCACTCCTGGTCGGCGTTGCTGTGGGTGCTTTTGCGCCAGGTTGCGGTGGTGAAGTCGGGAACCATGTCAACCTCCTGTGGGAAGGGGGAACCCTTTTAGAGTTCCAGGGGGTTCGCCTTCGTCTTCACGTGGGTGAGGAACTGGCCGAAGGAGGACGGGGCCAGTTCCAGGTGGCCGCGCTCGGGGGTCTTGCTGTCGCGGACGCCCACCGTGCGGCCGGACTTGGCTAGCTCCACGCACTCCTGGTCGGCGTTGCTGCGGGTGCTCTTGCGCCAGGTCGCGGCGGTGAAGTCGGTGCTCATCTTTCCTTGATCTCCCTTGCTATCTGCTGGAACAACGCCGTGCTGTCCGCCTCGGACAGGGCCTCGTCCCACATGACCGCGAACGCCTCGGCGTAGCGGTGGATCTCGTGTGCCTTGTCCAGGTAGAGGGCCCCGGTGAAGCCCTGGACGTACACGGTAGGGGGCTCGTGGTCGCGCCCGTCACCGGTGGTCGGGAACCGCAGCAGGATGAACTGGCCCGTGTTGAACCCCTGGTGCGCGCCCTGCTCGAACGGCGACACCCGGATGTGGACGTGCGGCAGCTCGTTCAGCTCGGCGAGCCGGTGGAGCTGGGCCGCCATGACGTCGGGGCCGCCGACCTGACGCCGGAGGACCGCCTCGTTGAGGATCAGGTGGAGCGTCGGCGGTGCGGTCGCGCGGGTGATGAGCACCTGCCGCTGCGCCCGAAGCAGCACCTTCCGCTCGATCTCGTCCGCGTTCAGTTCGGGCCGGGTCCTGTTGAGCAGCGCGCGGTAGTAGTCCGACGTCTGGAGCAGGCCGGGGACCAACTCGGGCGAATACTGCTCCAGGGTCTCGGCGGCTTCCTCCAATCCCATGTAGAGGTCGAAGCCGTCCGGGATGATGTCGCCGTAGGCGTGCCACCAGCCTTTCGTCTTGGTCTCGCGGGCGAGCGCCATGAGCGCTTTCCGCATGTCGGCGGGCGCGCCGTAGATCCGGCACATCGCTTCGACGTCCAGGGAACGCAGCGACGTGTGGCCCGTCTCGATCCGCCACATCTTCGCCTCGGACCATTCGAGCGCGAGGGCGGCCGCCCGTACGGTCATGCGCGCGTCCGTCCGGAGCTTGCGCAGGTACCGGCCGAGCTCCCGTCGCGGGACGGTCGAGCCTGTCGCGGTTTCTGACATCCGCATCACCTCCCTTTCATCACGGGGCCGCCTTTCACTCGAAATGAAAGCACTTGCCCCCACGATTAGCAATGGGCCCCTGAGCTGGGGAAATACCTTCGGTGAATCCCCCGGATTCCCTTGCCGAGCGGTTTCCATCCTGCTGTACTCGAACCCAAGACGGAGGCGATTCGGAACTATATGTAACTTCGGAACATAGGCCCCGTAATGCCCCAATTCATACCAAACGCGGCCATGTCCCCAACCTGAGCGGAGTGTGCAGCAGATGACCGAGAACACGTCCAGAGCGACCGCCCGGACGGCGGAGGACGACGCCGCCGAGATCACCGAGACGATCTCCGACCACCTCCACCACCCGGCCGCGCCCCCCGCCGACGCGACGCCGGGCGCGCCGGAGGAGGCCACCGCCGTCAAGCAGCCCGGCGACGGCGAGGACAAGGAGACCGCCGCCGTGGAGGAGGACGACGACTACGACGTCCCGATGGCGCGCTCCTGCCCGGAGTGGTGCCTGGACCCGCACTACGAGAACGAGCCGCACTTCGGGCCCTGCGCCGACGTCAAAGTCCACGGCGTGAAGGGCACCCCGCTGCTCGTCTCCATCGACTGCGACCACAACGGCGAGGACATCGTCGCCCTCGGCATGAAGACGCCCGGATGGCGCATCCACGTCACCGAGCCCGTCATCTTCACGCTCGACCAGGCCGCCCAGATCCGCGACGTCCTCGACGAGTTCCTCACCCTCACCAACCACCCCGCCGCGAAAGCGTCCTGACCCCACCCGCCCCCACCCCCGCCAGCGGACGACAAGGGCCCCCACCCGGCCCCTGCCGTCCGCCCCAGGCCCACCCAGACCACCGGCCTCCCCGCCGAGTTCTCGAACTCAGCGAGGAGCGCCGGGCGAAGCGCCGGTCAGCGGGTGATGAGGAGTTGGATTTTTGAGGTGTTGTTCTTCTTGCCTGGGTCGAGGATGTTCGGGGTTTGGAGGCCGAGGTTCACGACGGGCTTCTGGCCTGCCTTGAACTGCTTGGTGACGGTTACCCAGACTTTGAAGGAGACGGTCTTTTTCTTGGGGAGGGTCTTCCAGGTGCACTTGAGGCCGTAGGAAGCCTTCACGCAGTTCTTCGGGACGGAGCGGACCTTCAGCTTTTTGGCCGGGAACTTCACGTAGACGCGGGTCGTGCCGGACTCGTCGGGGCCGGAGTTGGTGACCTGGACGCGGAACGACGCCTTCTTGCCGATCCGGTACTTGCCGAGCTTCGTGACCTTGACGCCGACGTTCGCGACCGGCTTGTCGGCCTTCTGGGCGAAGGCCCTGAGCTGCTTCAACGTGCCGGGGAAAAGATTCTGGTCGCCGGGGAAAAGCGGCTTGTCGTTGCCGTTCCAGAACTGCCAGAAGGTGTACTTGGCGAAACCGCCCGGCATCGCGGGCTCGGGGTTCCGCACCGGGTCCTTGTAGTTCGCGACCCACAGCGGGTTCGTCAGGTTGAAGGCGGCGGTGCCGGTCGGTTCGGCCGGGGAGCTCGTGCAGTTCCGCCACCAGCTCTGGTTGCTGTAGATCATCGGGTAGCGGCCGGTGCGCTTGAAGTACGTGTTCGAGAAGTCCCGGATCCACGCGATCATCTGCTGCGGCGTCAGGTTGTAACAGTCCACCCGGACGCCCGGCTTCTTCGGCAGCGTCGAATACGGGTCGCTCTCCATGTCCAGCGCGCCCGGCAGCGAGAGGCCGTCGCGCTGCCAGCCGCCGCCGTTGTCGACGAAGAAGTTCGCCTGGGTCGCGCCCGACGACTTGTCCGGGCCCGCGAAGTGGTACGCGCCCTGCAGGATGCCGTACTTGCGGGCTTCCGCCGCGTTCCTGGCGAAGTACGGGTCGACGTACGGGGTCGCGTTGTCCGCGGTGGACGTGCCCCGCGTCGCCCGGATGATGGCGAACTTGGCGCCGTTGTCCGCGATCTTCTGCCAGTCGACGTTCGGGCCCTGCCAGTAGCTCACGTCCAGCCCCGGCACGGTGTTCGGCGGCGCGACGGGCGCGGCGCTCGCGGCCGACCCGGTGAGGACGGTGCCCGCGACGACGGCGGTGGCGACCAGGATGCTTCCGGCGATGCGCGGCACAGCGGGGCTCCCTGTTGGGTGGAGGGTGGAGTCCCAGCACCCTAGCGCAGGATCTTGGTAGGAATCCGTGAGAAACCTCTAATCCGCCTAGAACCGGACGACTGGGACGGAACCAAAAGCGCCGTTGTCCTCCGGAAACGTCTCGCCGGTCCGTTGTGCCGCGACCGTCGCGAACACGTCCACGGCCCGCGTGCCCGCCGGACGGACCCGGAACGTCCACCGGACCATCGCGCCCGGCTCCAACGCCGCCGCGTTACAGGTGACGCGCCGTGCGCGCGCGGTGCACCCCTTCGGCACCTTGACAAGGCGGGCGTTCCTTACGGCGACGGTGAGGGTCACCTTGCGGGCTGTCTTCTTGCCCTTGTTGAGCACGCGCGCGGTGACGCGGAAGGGGCGGCGTCCGTCGGTGCCCTGCGGCGTGCGCAGGCGGACCGCGAGATCCGTGCCGGGAGCGATCTTCACCGTCGCGCGCGCGCTCGCGTCGCCGACCTGGGCGACGGCCGTCTGCGCGCCCTTGGCTGTCGGCTTGACGATGCCCGAGACGGTCACCTTGCGGACGGCGTGGCCGGAAAGGCTCCCGACGCCGCAACGCACGACACCCTTGGCTTCACGACAGCCGTCCGGGAGCCCGATCACCTCGATAGCGCGCGGCACGCTCACGTCGAGTCGAAGGTTCTTCTTCGTGGCGCCCGTGTGGTTCGTGACGGTGACGAGGTAGTCCAGCAGGCCGCCGGGCCTCGCGTCGCCCCACGCCTCGATGCCCACCGACAGGTGTGTCGCGCCCGTCGCCGTCGCGGGCGCCGCGCCGACCAGCACCCCGCCCGCCAACACCAGCGCCCCGCTCCAAGTGACCGCCCGCATCCGCAACCTCCTCCGGCGCCCGGAACGGCGCGCGCGGCAGACTACCGGCGCGGCGGGCGGCCCGCACGGGGACACGCTTCGTTGCCGTCCCTTGGGCGTACACGCGGCCGTCGGGACGGTAAGAAGGGGGGATGGAGGAGATCGACCCGCTCGTCCCGTGGATCGCCGACGGGCCCCTCGCGCCGCCGTCCGAGGGCCCGCTCGCCGGGCTGCGCCTCGCCGTGAAAGACAACCTCGACGTCGCCGGGTGGCCGACGGGCGCCGGGAACCCCGTCTGGCTCGCCGAACACGCGCTCCCGTCGCGGGACGCCGAGGTGGTGGCGCGGCTGCGCCGGGCGGGCGCGCTCGTCGTCGGCAAGGCCCACATGGACGAACTCGCTTACAGCCTCGCAGGCACGAACATCCACTACGGCTCGCCCCGGAACCCCTTGGCGCCCGGCCACTACACGGGCGGCTCCTCCAGCGGGTGCGCCTCGGCCGTCGCGGGGGACGTGGCCGACATCGGCCTGGGGACGGACACCGCAGGATCCATCCGGGTGCCCGCCGCCTTCACCGGCCTGTACGCGCTGCGCCCTTCGCACGCCCGGATGCCCTCTGAAGGAATGCTGCCTCTGGCCCCCACCTTCGATGTTCCGGGCTTGATGGCCCGTGACCCCGCCACCCTGGAACGCGCTGCTCTCGCCGTCCTGGATCCCCCGGCCCAGGAGACGGCGCCTCTCGAATGGCTGCTGGTCCCGGACGACCTGTGGTCGGAAGTCCCCGCCGCGCTGCGCGAGGCTTACGCCCCCGTCCTCTCCGCCCTCCGCTCGCTGCTCAAGGCCGACCGCACGCCGCTCTTCAAACGCCCGTCCCACTGGCACGACGCCGTGGCGGCCTTCACCACCGTCCAGGCCGGTGAAGCCTGGCGTCTCCTGGGCCCCTGGATCGCCTCCACCACCCCCGCCTTCGCCCCCTCGATAGCCGCCCGCTTCACCCGAGCCTCACACCTGACGCCCCACGACCTCACCCCCGCCTACGAGAAGACCACCCACGCCGGCGCCACTCTCCGCACCCGCCTACGAGCCAGCGTCCTGGCCATCCCCACCTCCCCCTTCCCCCCGCCCCTCCTCACCGAGGACTTCCCCAGAACCCGCCTCCTCCGCTACACCACCCTCGCCCCCCTGGCCTCCGCCCCCGCCATCACCCTCCCCATCCCGCACGACCCCCCACTGAGCCTCACCCTCATAACCCAACCCTCCACCGACGAACCCCTCCTCGCCCTGGCCCGCTCCCTCCCCTAACCCACCTCGTCGAGGTGGCCGTCGCGGAACTCCGCACCGCCACCCCACCCGCACGCGCCCGCTGACGTCCCGGAGCCCGCGACCGGCCACGCGGGATCGTCGCGGCCGTCCTCGGGCGGGGATCCGCGGCGGGGCGTGAGAAGGCTCGCCAGGCGCGTGTGGATCCGGTCGGACCCGGCCAGGGCGTGCAGGACGTTGACGGTCAGGAGAGCGGGCGCGACAACGCCGACCACCTCGGGGAAGGCCGGTTGGAGGACGAGCGCCAGGACGATCGCGGTGATGCCGTTCTGCTGGGCGAGCGCCAGTCCCGCGCGGTCCCCGGGTGGTCGCCCCCTGGTGAGGATCAGGCCGACGACCACCTGTGCGAAGTAGGCGGCCAGGCCCAGGACGACCCCCGCCAACGGATCGACGCCGACCGCGAGAACGAAGCCCATCACCAGGAGCGCGCAGCCGAAGGCACCGGCGACGAGGCGGTCGAGCGCGCCGTCCCAGCGGGCGCGGGCGCGTTCGGTCCGCAGCAGCTCGCCGGGACGCAGGAAGAGGCCGACGAGCGCGGCGAGCAGCATCCAGAACTGGGTGACGGCGACGACGCCGACCCCGGCCAGCAGCGCCAGCGCGAGCCCCCCGCGCCACCGCCCGCCCAGCCGTCGCAGCGCGAGCGCCAGCAGCAGCACGCCGACCGCGAGCAGGAGCGTCAGCCCGAGGGTTCCGGCGAACGACGCGAACCCAGCCCCGCCCAGCTCCGCTGTCGCGCCGAGGCCGTAGACGTCGATGGCGACCGCCGCCAGGACGAGCGTGAGCACCGTCGTCACGGGGTCGTCGAAGGAGGACCAGACGAGCAGCAGGTTCTGACCCCGCGCGCTGAGCCGTGTCGAGTCCTGGAGGGCGCGTACCGAGAGCGGGTCTATCTGTGCGACGGCGATACCGGCCACCAGCGCGAGCGGCCCCGGCCAGAAGAGGAACATGACGCCGCTGATGAGCGCCGCCTTGGCCACGACGCCGACGGTGACCGCCGCCACCGCCGTCCGCAGGTCCTGTTTCAGGAGGGTTCTGTCGATGCCGTGAGCACTGGCGTACAGGCCGACCGCGAGCAGCGCCGATATCGCCGTGAAGTATCCGGAACTGGTGACGGTGTTCGCCACCGTGTCCGCCCCGGCCGCGAGTCCGACGGCCCAACCGACCGCCGTGACCGAGAGCAGGATCACCAGCCGCCCACCGGGTGTGCCCGCCACGCGCACGAGTGGGATCACGGTAAACCGCCTCAGGCCGATTGCACGGACACCGTCTTTACCGGGCGCTACCAGCGTAGGGGATCGCGGCGAAGGCGACTATGGCACACCACACAATCATCACCGAACGGCTTATACGGCCGTTCCCAAACATTGTTTCCGGCCATCATTATCCGAAACATCCGAGAAGTCCTTGTCACCGATTTTCACCGGGTGATATCGCTACGTCGTCGGATATGTACTACCTGAGGGCGGATGCCTGGTGGATCAACGCTTTCCGAGCGCGCTTCTGCTCCTCACGGTATGCGTCCCCCTCGCCCTGCTCCGGGCCGGTCCGGCGGTGGCGGACGAGAATGACGACCTCGCCGCCGTCTACTGCCTCGCCGAAAGCCGCGGCGCGGAGTTCAACGAGGCCGCCGTCGCCCTGGGCGCCGCCTATCCCGACCCGACCCGCCCCGGCGGGATGTCCCTCACCGTCGCGGGAACGGCACCGGTGAGCGCGGCGGAACTGCGCGAGCACGACCCCGGAAAGTTCAAGCGGATCTGCGGCGCCGTCATGCGCGCCAACGCCGAGTCCCCCTCCCCCAAGGAGAAAGAGGGACTCCTCAAGGACCCCTTTGTGCTCGGCGTGACGAGCGTCCTGCTGTCCAGCGTGTCCGCCGTCGTCACGACCCTCGGCATCCAGTCCCTGGAGCGGCGCCGGGCGCGCCGCGACCGGCTCCCCGACGTGATCGACGCGTTCTACGCGGCCGCGAACTCCTACCTCGATCGTTGGGCGGACATGGTCAGCAACAGCGCCGACTACGCCGCCGTGGAAAGGGCGCGTGCCGACCTCGTGGCCACACTCTCGCGCCGGCCCACGTGGCGTGCCCGCCTCGCGCGGCGACTCGGGCTGCCCTCCGCGCGGAGCCGCCTGGACGCGGCGGTGCGGAGCCTGCCGCTGGGCGAGCCGCTGCCGTCCGGACCCGGACGCAACGACAGGCAGACGCGGGCGAGCCAGGAACGCGACCGACTACGCGAGAGCCGCCGCGCCGTCGAGGGGACCGCGCTGGGTGGACCGGCGGCCCCCGCTCCCGCCGCCGACCAGGAGGGTTGATGACGGAGAACACCTTCGCCATACCGCTGCCGGGCCACGGCAGTACCAGAGTCGGCGGGTCCGACACGTATCTCGACCCGCACGGGACTCCGGACCACGCGAAGCTCTACGCCGATCTCGATCACATGGGGATCCAGATCAGGAAGTTCAAGGAAAAGGTCGGGACCGGCCGGGGCACGACCGACGAGAGCCGGATCCAGGGTTATCTCGTCCTCGTCGGCGGCGCCGACGGCTCTGGCCGGAGCTCGCTGATCCACTGCTGCCTCGCGCATCTCGCCGAGAATCTTCCGCCGGCCGGAAACCTGAGTCCCACGATCGTCAATCTCAGCACGCGCTGGGGGGAATACGACCAGATCCCCAGACTCACCGCCGACCAGTCCATGGCCGAAGCGATCATGAGCGGCGTGATCTCCTCCCTTCCCAAGCCCGAGAACGACACGATCCAGACCAGCTTCGACAGCCTCGGCCTCGGAAACATCAGCGACCGGGAAGAGGCTCCCTCAACTCGTTTCCACAACCTCAACGAATACCTGAAGATGAATGACTCCTACCTTTTCCTGCTGACTCCGAAGCCACCGGAGAGCACCCGGGGACAGGCTTTCAACAGGCTTCTCAAGATTCTTTCGAACATGCGCGCCCATTCCCGCATCTCGGTGTTCATGGAAGTGACGCAGGACGAACTCGAGGAGGCCCAGCGGGTCCGCGAGGTCGCCGGGCGGCCGGGTTCGATCTTCCTGCGCATCGGCGCGCTCGCCGAGGACGACTGCCATGCCTTCGCCCGGAGAAGGACGGAGGCGGGTGTATGGGACAACCCATTGCGAGTGGACCTCTCCTCACTCTGCGGCATGGGGCCCGATGTCCGCTTTCGGACAGTCCGGGAGCTTCAGGAGGTCTTCCATGGCGCCGCGGACCTGCTCCTGTCCGGTCAGGGAAGGGTCGACGCCGGGGAGCCTCCCGTGCTTCGCGGCGCTGACGTCGTCACCTTCATCCAGCAGCGAAACCTGAGTGACGACCTGGAATACGGGTGAACGAGAACGCGGTACCGGAATACCATGGCAAGACGGAACGGGATGGGAAAAATATGACAGAAAATACCGCCGTCCCCGAAGAAGGGGAGTATTCCCCAGATCTCAACCCCTTCCCCAGCAACCCCGCCGAATCCATCCGCACCGACCAGCGCGACCACGAGCGTGGGCTCAGAGCGCGGTGGGACGTTCCCATCTACCCCGATTCCACGCTGCGCATGCACGTCATGCACCATCTGCACCCTCCCGCCAAACCACGGCGAGGCCGGGTGATCGCCCTCGTCGGCGCCCGTGGCGTCGGCAAGAGCCACCTGCTCAACAGCCTGATCGAGGAGATCCGGACCGACCAGGCGGAACGCACCCTCCTGTGGAGCCTTGAGGCGCCGCCCGACCTGCTGGACACCTTCCGCAGCCAGGTGACGGCGCTGCGCGCGGACCGGGAACTCACCCAGCGCTTCGAGCGCCTCATCGAGCGGTTCCAGGGAAAGGTCCTCGCCGGCATGCTCCGCGAAGGCGAGACGCGCGGAACCCGGGCGGAACGCGTCCGCACCGCCGAGGCGCTGGAAGCGGGCCGGGCCGACCCCGAGAAGGTCCGCGACCGCTTCGGCATCAGCCGCGAGTCCGCCTACCTCCGGACCCGCCGGGACCTCGCCCGCGCCAGCGACCGCAGACTCGACACCCACGCCTCCATGGCGCTCCTCTCCCAGGGCGACCGCCGACCCGAGATCTGGGACTGGCTGGCCGGGGAACCACCGGCCCAGGCGCTCGTCGACCGGGGAGTCCGCGAGCAGATCAGTACCAACGCCCACGTCTGTGAGGTGCTGGAAGCACTCGCCCAACTCCACGGAGCGCTCGGCCGCCACTGCGTCCTGGTGCTCGACTCCTTCGAACGCGCGCTCCAACGGCCGGAGAGCGAACGCGCCGAGTTCACCGGCGCGTTCGAACGGCTCGTCGACGGTTTCATCGACGCGGGCGGGCTGATCGTCTTCACGCTCCAACCCGAACTGCTGGGAGCGCTGAGCCCCAGCCTCCGGGAGCGCGTCACCCAGGTGTGGACGGCGCCGTTCACCGAGCAGGAGACCCGGGAACTCGTCCGCCGGAGGCTGTCGGACGAGCACGGGAACCCGCCGGACGGCACGGGGGCGTTCGATCCCAGTGCGATCGCCGAGATCCACAGCCTCGGCGACGGCCTGCCCAGACGGGTGCTGCGCACCTGTCACGTCGCGTGGAGGCTGGCCGCCCAGGACCCGGACCAGCCGGGCGCCCGGCCGGGGGCGAAGCCGGAACACGTCAGCATCTCCCACGTCTGGGAGGCGGTGCGGGAGATCGAGGAGCGGACACCCGAGCGGGAGGCCCTCGACATGGTCGAACGGGCCCTCCGGCTGGAGGGCTGGCCGGTGCGGCGGCTCGTCGTCGGCGACGCCTCCGGCCCGTCGCGGGGCGACGTGGCGTTCGAGGTCCAACTCCCCCAGGCGACCATCCGCGTCGGGGTCTTCCCCTCGGTCGTCAAGAACGACGACATGCAACAGATCACCGCCACCGTGAGCCGGGAGTCGACGGCGCCGCTGATCGTCATCATCAACGGCTTCCTCGCCCGGCCGCAGCGGGACGCCATCGTCGGGCTGACCGGGCTGCCACCCCTCGTCCTCGGCTTCGGGCCGGAGTTCGGCGACCTGCTCAACGCGGCGCTGCGGCGCACCCAGCGGAACCTGGAGCGGAACGCCGAACTCGCCAGGGAACGCGACCGGGACACGCTGCTCGACAAGCTCCGCCTGCTGGACCGGATCACCGTCGACGTCCAGGAGACGCACGAACTGCTCGACACGCTCCCCTACCGGCTCCGGCCGTCCGGGCGGACCGGCGCCCCCGACGGCATCAGGAGACGCCGGCGCCTGCGCGGCCTGACGACCCTGGAGGCGGCGGAGCGGTCACGGGAGACCGAGACCCTGTTCGACGAGGCCGCCAAGACCCTCGCGGACGCCGCGCCCGACTTCTCCTGGCGGCTCCACCTCGAAGGCGGAGACGGCCTGTTCCGTCCCCGCCGGGTCGAGCTGACCCACAAGCACATCCGCTCGCTCGGTCTGATCGCCGCCCTGACCACGCTGCTGGAGCAACTGCGCGAGGAGGTGGCGGAGGTCACGGCACAGGAGCGGGGCGGCGAAGCCCTGCGCGCCGTGTGCCGCTCCTTCGAGATCAGCGCCGAACGGCTCCCCTACGAACTGCTCGACCCGGCGCCACGGCAGCGGGTCCTGCGGATCGTGGACCAACTGCCCCGCCGGGTGCTCGCCACCCTCAACCCGCGCTCAGAAAAGCGCCCCTGACTCGGTGAGCTGGACGCGCAGCCGCCGCAGCCGCTCCCCCGCCTCGTCCACCCTGTCCTGGTTGAGGGTCGCGCCCACAAGGAGATCACCGGGCGCCGACGTGCCGTCCACGAAGTACGCGCCGTCCTGCACGTCGAGGATGAGGCGCTGGAGCCGTCCCGGGTCCGTCGGCTCCGTCGGCCAGTCACCTCCCAGCCGCTCCCGGATGTCCTTGTCCTGCCACGGGCGGCGCAGGTGGTACGGCAGGTCCTCCAACGGGCGGCGCAGCGTGCGCAGGAGGGAGTCCCAGCCCCGGCGGAGGGAGGCCGGTGCCGTGTTGCGGGCGAAGAAGTAGCGTTCGGGGAGGCCGTCCAGGTTGTCGGCGGCACAGATCTGGGACCAGTTCCGGTGGTAGGCCACGTACTGGAGGTCCTCGGGGTGGAGGTTCTCGGTGAACGGCGCGCTCCAGAAGAGCTCCGCGACGTCGCGATGCGCGAAGACCTCCTTGCCGGTCCGCTCCGGCGGGGGCAGCTCACCGGCCCTGCCGACACCGACGGGTTCGGCCGGACGGTGCAGCAGATGGACGCGGATCCGGTTCAGCAGCCCGCCCATCGCGGCGTCCAGGTCCGCGGTGGAGCGCGCGCCGTCCCCCGGATAGGTGGAGGCGGCGAGATAGTGGCCGGGTTTGATCCTGGCGGCGTAGTGGCCCTTGGTCTCGTACTCGACCACCACCCGCAGGAGGTCGCCGGTGTCGAGCGGCGCCATCTCCCGCTCCCTGGCCCGCGTCCACTCCACCAGCGCCGCGCCGGGCGAGGCCATCCGCTCCGCGAACGCGCCGTCGCTCCGGCCGTCGGACGGGTCGGCCGGCTCGCGACCGAGCACGAGCAGGTCGGGCCCGCCGACGGAGTAGTGCCCGATCTCGGCGATCGACGGGTGCCCGTCCAGCACCCGCTCGCATTCGGCGATCAGGTCCCCGAAACTCGCGTCACTCTCGTCGTAGTGCCAACTCCACCTCGGCGACCGTTCGCGTGACGGCTCTGTCATGGTGCCCAGCCCTTCGCCGGCCTCAGATTCCGATCAGCTCGATGTCGAGTTCCCGCCGCTCCCGGTGGTCACCGGTGTCGTCGCCCTCCAGCGCGGCCCGCGTCAGCGCCATGTTCCGCTCGATCCTGACGATGTGCGGATGCCCGGCCGGATACAGGACACGGTAGGTCTCCAACGCCTCACCCTCCAACAGCCGCGCCTTGTCCAGGGACTCCGGGGAACCCCCGGCGGCGAGGGCGTTGGCGAGACACACCCGCGCCGCCGCAATCCACGTGTTGCGTGGCGGCAGGGCACGGACCAACGCCTCCAGCGCGAGCCGCGCCTCCGACCGGGCCCGCTCGGTCTCCCCGATCCCACGGCGGGCGGCGGCCCGATGCAGCCGGGGCAACTGGACCACATGATGCGACGTGCTGAACCTCAGGTGTTCCGCCGTCCACTCGGCCTGTTCGAGCGCCTCCTCGTAGCGGCCGAGCTCCAGGAGGTCGGCGGTGATGTTCGCGCTGGAACTCAGCTTGTGGAACGCGTCGGCGCCACGCCGCGCCACCCGCTCGTCGAACAGTTCCCGGTCACGCTCCAGCGCCTCCTCCGGCCTGCCCTCGCGGCGCTCGGTGATGGCGATCCCCGACTCGGCCTGGCGCAGGAACGGCAGCGCGGACCGAGGCCATGACGACACGGCGTACCGCATCTCCTTGAGCAGGCTCGCCGAAGCACCGTGGCGGCCCATCTCCCGGTGGATCGCCGCGAGCATCAGCGTGAACCGCAGCGTCTGGGGGTCGTCGCCGCGCCGGGTGGCGAGCAGGAAGGCACGGCGCGGCAGGACGATGTCCAGCGCCTCCTGCGGGTAGCCGGAAACCAGCTCGCCCAGCGCGTGGTTGTGCTCGCACTGGACGGTCACCGGATGGTCGGGCCCGAGGAGTTCACCCAGGCGCCGCATGACGTCGGCGGAGATCGTGCGCGACCTCCGCAGATCCCCGTTGAGGCGCAGGGCCCGAGCGTAGAAACCCGCGCTCAACAGCGTCCGGGGGGTGTCCCTGCCGAACCAGCGCCGCTGCTCGTGATAGGCCGTCAGCGCGCTGCTGAGATCCTCGCGGTCCCCCAGCACGCGGTGCGCCTGAGCCATGTGGTTCAGCAGCCGCAGGTACTCCGGGAGCGGCCGCGCGCCCGGTTTCGGCTTCCACTCGTCCGCGAGCAGCCCCCCCAGGCGCAGCGCGCTGCGCGCGGACACCTCGTCGTCGGCGTGCGCCAGCTCGTAGATCCGCTCCAACAGCCAGCCACGGGTCCAGGCGGACTTCTTGTCCTCCCACATCCGCAGGCTCCAGATCCGCGCGAGGACCTCGGCGGGCGGAGCCTGGCCCGCGCGGACGACGGGCGTGGGGTTCCCGACCGCCCTGCCGAGCAGCTCGCGCAGCCGGTTGAGCCGGGACTCCTTCATCTCGGCCATCACCTTCGCGCGGACGGCCGGGTGAACGCGGATCGGCAGGGCGTCGTCACGTCGATGGCCGCCCTCGCTCCGGTCGGCCTCCTTCAGCTGTCCGGTCTCCACCTTGAGCAGGCCGTACCGG
Organism: Actinocorallia sp. API 0066; assembly: GCF_020991275.1. GTDB lineage: Bacteria > Actinomycetota > Actinomycetes > Streptosporangiales > Streptosporangiaceae > Actinocorallia. The sequence goes on from NZ_JAJLQY010000014.1 coordinate 112,288, forward strand.
GCGAACAGCCAGACCACCGCGTCCACCACCAGCGGGTCACTGAGGAAGATCTGGTCCTCGCCCAGAACATCCTCCCGCTCACGCGACGCCGCGCCGAGATCGAGGGACTCCAGGGGGTTGAGGGAATCCAGCGGCGAGAAGGGCCGCCCGCTGCGGAAGCTCCGCGACTCCCTGACGTCGGTCCCCTCCCTGATGTCGCGGACCAGGACACGCTGGAACTCGGGGGCCCGCAGCAGAGCCGTCGTGACGCCCCCCGACCCTCCCAGCAGGACGCAGAACTCAAGCAGTTGGAACGGGTTCGTCCACCCCGTACCGCGCAGCCAGGGGATCAGGTCCGGATGGTTGGGCAGGTTCTCCCAGATGAGGGTGAGCAGCGTCTGCAGGAGCGGCTGCTCACGGCCCGAGACATCCCCCTTGCGGACACCGAAATCGCGGACAAAACGGCGCACCGCGGCGCCGTCGACAAAGGAGCGCGCCGCAGTGCCAGCGGCGCGCTTCGGAGAGTCCTGGTGCTGCGGAACCCCGAGCTTCTCCTTGAGGGTCTCCTCACGCAGATAGGAGATGGCGAAACTGAGGGCCAGCGGCATGTTGTCCACGACCTCGGCGACCTGGACGGCCTCCCGCTCCGACAGCGTGGGCAGCCCGCCGCGCACGAAGGCGGCCGCGTCCCGCGTGGGCAGCGCCCCCAGGGCGATCCGGGGCAGGGGCGGCGCCGGTTCCTCCGCCGTGGTGACGAGGACGAGCCCGTCCCCCTGCCTCAGCGCCCTCGTCACGAGATGCGCCCGCTCCTCGCCGTCCGGCACGGGCACGCAGTCAAGCCCGTCCAGGACCATCAGCCAGCGCCTGCCGTCCTCGTCGGCCCCGCCCATCTCCCGGCACACCGCGCCGAGCAGCCTGACGACGTCGTCGAAGGTCCCGTCGTCACCCTGCGACAGACGCCTGACGATGTGCTCCCCCGTGTTCGACCGGTTGGGCGCGGCCACCGGGCCGGGCGTCCCGTCGTCGCCGTCGCCGGCCCGCAACCGCTGGTGGAACCGGACCAGGCCCTGGAGCAGCGAGCCTGTCTCCACGGCGTCCACCCACCAGACGCCCCGGTAGCCGCCGCCGTACCGGTGGCAGTACTCGGCGGCGACACCGCTCTTGCCGCAGCCGCGCGGCCCGGTGAGCGCCACCGAGCCTTCGGCGAGCGCCTGGTCCAGGTCCTCCAGCAGCTCGTCGCGGCCGGTGAAGTAGGGGTCGCGGTCCGGCAGGAACCCGCCGTCCGGCGGCCGTGGCGGCGGCGGGGTGTCCGGCGCCTCCGCGACCGCCGAAGCGCCCAACGCCGCCTTGATCCTGACGACGGCGTCCTGCGGATCCAGGCCGATGAGGTCGACCGTCGTCAGATGGGCGAGTGCCGCCGGAACCACCGGATCGTCGACCAGGAACAGCAGGGACGCGGCGGGCAGCCCGGCGAACGACAGGCCCGGCGCCCGTCCCGGCGCCAACACCACGACCCGGTGCGCGGTGCCGGGATGCGACCGGACGTAGCCGTCCATGTCATAGAGCGTGGCCGGGCAGTCGGTGTACCCGAGGACGTCCCTGATCCACTCGGCCCACAGCCGGTGCCTCGGCCCGTGGACGAGGTGGACGACGGAAGCGGACGGCCCCGAAGGCCGGAGCGCGTCGGCGAGTTCCTCGTAATGCCCGGTCAACAGGAGGAAGGACGAGCCCACCCGCAAACCCAACTCGGGCACGAACGGTATTTGCAGCACCCGCGAAACCCGTGTTCCGCCGTTCCGGAAATCGGATTCGGACACGCGCGCGGCACGGAGCGCGCGCCGGGTGTTCTCGATCGCCGCCTGAAGATCGTGCGCGCCCAACGGTTCGATACCCGTCCACACCGCGACCACGGCGACGTTTCCGGCCGCCCGCTCCGCCGCTTCGGCGGCTTCCCGCAGGAGGCCGAAGGCCGTTTCCCACGGTTTAAGGATCGAGCACACCGCGAGCGTGTCGGCCCACTCCAGGAAATCATCGAGAACCCTCAGGTCATAAACGGGCGGCGCGTCAATGAGAATGTGCCCGTAGCGTCGCCGCCACCCGTCGAGAGAGGCGGGCACGGACCCCGCCGGGACCACCACACGGCGGAGCGTCGCCCGGCCCCCCGGCGCGCTCCACAGCGCCAGCTCGGCCACGTCCACGGGGCCCTCGACGTCGAAGAGGGCCGCCACGTCGGCGCCCGGCTCCAGCTCCCCGCCCCGCCCGGCCATCTGCACGATGAGCACGTCCGTCTCGGTCGACCGGGCGAGACGCGCGGCGGCGCCCGCCAGCGACGTCGTGCGGCCGACACCCTTGACCTCCGCGCAGAAGACCGTCACCCGGCCCGCACCCGCTCTGTCAGCCATGCAGACTCCGCTTCGACCGCCCGGCACGTCGGCACCAGCATATAACCGCGCGGCGGCGCCCGCCCGTCCTCGGCCGGACCTTTCAGTTGGCAGTGTCATCGAAAGAGATGAAGGACTCTGTTTCGGTGTCGTCAAGGCCCGCGAGAATCGCCCGCACCAGATGGCCGAGCACATTACCCGGAAGCCGGTCGGCGGCCGCTGGATGGACACCCGAGATATCAACCAGGGGCTGGGACATGCATTGAGCATACCGGGGAGGGAAGGCCGAAGACGTGTCCGGTGGCACAGGATAATCGGCCGACGGCGGCCCTCAGCAATTCCGGCGCCGCGTTCTCTTGACCCGTTTTCCGAGGCGGACGATACTCACGTTGAGCGGGCGACACGCCGACGGCGCCACCGTCGGGGAATCCGCCTCTCCGGGGGGAGGCCGCGGCGATGGAACCGATGTGGCCCTACGGGCTCGACGTCGCCGCGCTGACCGCGTCCGGGTGGCGGCCGAGCCCGCTGCGCACCTTCGTCTACAAGATCCACAGCCGGTGTGATCTGGCCTGCGCCTACTGCTACATGTATGAGAGCGTCGACCAGAGCTGGCGTGACCAGCCGCCGCGGATGGACTCCGAGACGATCGACCGGGCGGCGCGACGCGTCGGCGAGCACGCCCGGCGGCACCGCCTGGACCAGGTGGGGGTCATCTTCCACGGTGGTGAACCGCTGCTGGCCGGGCTCGACCTCATCGGCGAGGCGGTCGCGAGCGTGCGGCGCGAGGTCGGGCCGGGGGTCCTCACCCGGTTCGGCGTCCAGACCAACGGGCGGATGCTCACCGCCGCCATGACGGCCGGGCTCGCCGGACTCGGCGTGCGGGTGGGCGTCAGCGTCGACGGCACCGCCGAAGCGCACGACAGGCACCGCAGGGGCAAGGACGGCGGGGGCAGCCACGCGGTCGTCCGGCGGAACCTGCTCCGGCTGCGCGACGGCGAGCACGCCGCGATCTTCAACGGCGTCCTGTGCACCGTCGATCTCCGCAACGACCCGCTCGAAACCTACGAGGCGCTGCTGGAGTTCGCGCCGCCGTCGGTGGACTTCCTGCTCCCGCACGCGAACTGGTCGGCGCCGCCGCCGGGCGCCGGCCCCGGCACCCCGTACGCGGACTGGCTGCTGCGCGTCTTCGCGCGGTGGTACGACGCGCCCGTCCGGGAGACCCGGGTGCGCTCGTTCGAGGAGATCCTGCGGCTCCTCCTGGGCCGTCCGGCCCGGCTGGAGAGCCTCGGCTCCGCCCCGCTGCGCTACCTGGTGATCGAGACGGACGGCTCCTTCCGCCAGAGCGACGCCCTCAAGACCGCCTACGCGGGCGCCGCCGACCTGGTGGGCAACGTCCACACCCATCCGATCGACGCCGCGCTGGCCCAGCCCCCCATGGTGGCCCGCCAACTCGGCGTCACCGGCCTAGCCCCAGAATGCCGCCACTGCCCCGTCGTGTCCGTCTGCGGCGGCGGCCACTACGCCCACCGCTACCACCCCGACACCGGCTTCCTCAACCCAACGGTCTACTGCCGCGACCTCTACGCCCTCATCCAGGGAATCCGCCTCCGCCTCGAAGCCGACGTCTCCGCCCTACGCGACACAGCCTCCTGACAACAGGCCGGGACCGCGCTCGGGGGTGGCCCGATGGGGACGGGGGCGTGCGGGGGGTGGGGGTTGTCCTTTATGTTGCGGATTGTCGGGTGAGAGGGCGCTTACCTGTTATGGAATTCTCGGACGTGGGGGCGGGGGACGTGCGAATCTGCTGGTGGCGCCCTGGAGAGTGGGCGGGAAGAGCGCGCGGCGTCCGGACGGGCGGGGGCGCAGGGTCGGCAGGAAGGAGGGCGCTGCCGTGAGCGGTGCCGTGTTCCAGGAACCCCAATTTGGTGAGGCAGTTAGAGCGGTGCTTGAAGGGGAGGCGCCTTACGTCGTGTTCCGGGTGGAGGAGGGTGAGGGCCACGTGGTCGTCAGGGTGGACCCGCCCGAGGTGGAGGAGGCTGCCTTCCTCGCGCGCTTCCCCTACAGCGTCTGCCGGTACGCCCTGTACGCGCTGGACATCAGGGACGAACCCACGCCCGTCCTGGTCCGCTGGACGCCCCCGGCCGCCCCGCGCACCGAACAGCTCCGCTACGCCCGCCACGAACCCGCCGTCCACCGCGCCCTGGGCCCCTCCGTCACGCACACCCTCAGCGCCACCCACCACGCCGACCTCGGCGAACCCCTCCCCCGCCCCAGAACCCACCCCGCCCCCGGCTGACGCCCCGAGCCACACACCGCCCGGCGCGGCTCTAGGAGTCGAGGTAGGGGTCGGTGATGGGGCGGAGGCGGGTGAGGGCGTCCCGGAGGGCGGTGTAGCGGCGCGGGCCCAGGTGGGCCAGCCATTCGGCCTCGACGGCTGCGGTGGCGGCGTCCGCGACGGGGCGGGCCGCCTCGGCGCGCGCGGTGAAGCGGACCAGGCGGGCGCGCGCGTCGGTCGGGTCCAGGACGCGTTCGACGTAGCCCGCGCGCTCCAGTTGGTCCACGAGGTACCCGGCGGTCTGCTTGGTGATCTGGGCGGATTCGGCCAGGTCGGTGACGCGCGACCCGTCGTCGGCGATCCGCGCGAGCAGCCGGGCCTGCGCGGGCGTCAGCTCGTGTCCGGCTTCGGCCAGCGCGGCGAACACACGCCGCTCCATCTCCCGGTACGGGACGAACAGCAGCACCCCGAGGCCGATCTCGTCCGGCACGGCACACCCCACAGGCTTGACGATAGTAAGAACCTCTGCCTAATTTAGACAGAGACACTCACTGATTCTAGCCGTGGAGGAAGGCCCGTGCGACTCACCGAAGCCGAACAGTGGAAGGTGATCGACGGGGAGCGCGCCTCCCTCGCCGTCCTCCTGGCCACCCTCACGCCGGCGCAGTGGGCCGCGCCGTCGCTGTGCGCGGGCTGGACCGTCCGCGAGGTCGCCGCGCACCTGGGCGCCGGGCCCACCGCGCGCCTGCCCCGGGTGCTCCTCGACGTCGCCAGGGCGCGCGGGAACTTCAACAGGTTCGTCGACGCCACCGCCCGCCGCGACGCGCGCAGGCCACCGCACGAACTCGTGGCGACGCTCCGGGGCGCCGTCGGATCGCGACGGCTCGCCCCAGGCCAGAAGCTCTCTTACGCCCTCCTCGACGTCCTCATCCACGGCCAGGACATAGCCCTCCCCCTGGGCCTCGACAGGCCGATGCCGCTGGCAGCCGCCCGCCAGTCCGCCGAAGTCATCTACCGGATGGGCTCCCCCTTCCACGCCCGCAAACACCTCACAGGGCTCCGCCTCCAGGCCACCGACATCAAGTGGAGCGCAGGCGAGGGCGCCTTGGTCGAAGGTCCTATCGCGGCCCTCCTCCTGCTCGTCTCCGGCCGCCCCGCCGCCCTGCCCCGCCTCACCGGCCCCGGCGTCACCACCCTCGCCGTCCGCTGAACCCGCGCCCGTCCCGCGACGGGGGTCCGGGACGGGCGCGCGGGATTTGCCACACGTTGGTCACCGTGCGCGTTTTCGGGTGGCCGGGTGGGGTGAGCACTCTCCTGACAGGGAGGGGTGCCGGTGACCGGTAGCGGACGGGTGCTGGACGGCCGGGCAGGGCTCATCACCGGGGCGGCGCGCGGCATCGGACGGGCCATGGCGCTCGCGTTCGCGGCGGCCGGGGGCAAGGTCGTCGTCGGCGACATCGACGACCACGAGGGGCGCCGCACCGTCGCGCTCATCCACGAGGCCGGAGGCACCGCCGTGTTCGTCGCCGCCGACGCCGCCGTGGACGAGGACGTGCACCTGCTCGTCGCCGCCGTCGTCGACCACTACGGGCGGCTGGACTGGGCCGTCAACAACGCGGGCCTCGGCTCGCCCGCGCAGCCGGGACAGGAGTGCGGCCCCGACCGCTGGAACCAGGTCATGGGCGTCGGCCTTGAGGGCGTCAGGTCGGCGCTCGCGCACGAGATCGAGCAGATGCGCAAGCAGGGCGACGGAGGCGCGATCGTCAACACCGCCGCCTCGCCCAGGCTCAACGTGCAAGGCGGCCTGTCGCCTTGGGTCGCCGCCAAGTCCGGCGTCCTCGGCCTCACCATGGCGGCCGCGCTCAGGTACGCGCAGGACGGCATCCGCGTCAACGCGCTCAGCCCCGGCCGCACGCTCACCCCCGCCGTCGAGCGGCAGATGGCCGAAGACCCGGCGGCCGCCCGCGCGCTTATCGAACGCATCCCCCTACGCCGTCTCGCCACCCCCGAGGAGCAGGCACAGGCCGCGCTCTGGCTCTGCTCGCCGCTCGCCTCGTACGTGACGGGTGTCGCCCTGAACGTCGACGGCGGCGCCTCGATCGCCTGACGTCCGAAGGGGACCCCATGCACGACGCCCGCCTGGCCCGGGTGACGGCCTACGCGGCAGCCGCCGCGATGGGCGGCTTCCTGTTCGGCTACGACAGCGCCGTCATCAACGGCGCGATAGCAGGTATCGAGCACAGGTTCCCGTCGAGCCCCGGCATGACCGGGTTCGTCGTGGCAGCCGACTTGCCTGGCGCGGCCATAGGCGCGGCCATCGCGGGTGCGACAGCCGACCGGCTCGGACGGCTCGGCGCGATGCGCGTCGCGGGTGTGCTGTTCGCCATCACCGCGATCGCCTCGGCCGTGCCGTTCAGCATCTGGGACCTCGCGTTCTGGCGGCTCATGGGCGGCGTCGCGATCGGCATGGCGTCCGTCATCGCGCCGACCTACATCGGCGAGATCGCGCCCGCCGCCTTCCGGGGCCGCCTCGCCTCGCTCCAACAGCTCGCCGTCGTGCTCGGCATCGTCATGTCGCAGCTCGTCAACTACGCGCTGGCGATGGCGGGCGGCGGCTCCGCCGGGCACCTCGGGCCGCTCCAGACGTGGCAGTGGATGTTCCTCGTGAACCTGCTGCCCGCCGCCCTCTACCTGTGGCTCAGCACCGTCATGCCCGAATCGCCCCGGTACCTGGTGCGGGTCGGCCGGGACGACGCCGCCCGGAGCGTCTTCGCCAAGACCGAGGGCGGCGACCCGGCCGAACACGTCGCGGACACCCGCAGGGCGCTCGGCGGCGAGGTGACGTCGAAGCTGGGCGACCTGCGCGGCCCGCACCTGCTCCTCCCGATCGTCTGGACGGGCATCGGCCTGTGCGCGCTCCAGCAGCTGTGCGGCATCAACGTGATCTTCTACTACTCCGCGACGCTCTGGGAGTCCGTCGGCGTCGAGGAGAGCTCCTCGCTGCTGCTGAGCCTCTTCACCTCGGTGATCAACCTGATCGGCACGTTCATCGCGATCTCCCTGGTGGACAAACTCGGCCGCCGCCCCCTCCTCATGACGGGCTCCGCAGGGATGGCCGTCGCCTTGGCGGTGACGGCTTACGCGTTCTCCCATCAGGCCGACGGGGGTGTGCTGCCCTTCGGCTGGGGCCTTGTCGCACTCGTGGGCGCCAGCTTCTTCGTCCTCTTCTTCGCGCTGTCGTGGGGCGCGGTCGTCTGGGTGCTGCTGGGCGAGATGTTCCCGTTGAGCATCAGGGCCGCCGCCATGAGCGTCGCCACCGCGACCCAGTGGCTGACGAACTGGCTGGTGACGCTCACCTTCCCGACGCTCAGCGCGTGGAGCCTTCCGGCGACGTACCTGATCTACGCGGCTTTCGCCGCGCTGTCCTTCTTCTTCGTCCGCCGCAGGGTGGCCGAGACGAAGGGCAGGTCGCTGGAGGCCATCTCGGAGGCGTCCTAGCCCATCCGGGCGCCAGGGCCGTCGCATGAAGGCGGGCCCCGGTCCACGAGGGAACCGGGGCCCGCGGCCGACCTCAGCGTCAGATGAGGCCGAGCCCCTTGACGGCGTCGCGCTCCTCGACCAGCTCGGCGACCGAGGCGTCGATCCGGGTCCGCGAGAACTCGTTGACCTCCAGGCCCTGGACGATCTTCCACTCGCCGTTCTCGGAGGTCACCGGGAACGAGGAGATGATGCCCTCGGGCACGCCGTAGGAGCCGTCCGACGGGATCGCGGCCGACGTCCAGTCACCCTCCGGGGTGCCGTTGACCCAGTCGTACACGTGGTCGATCGCGGCGTTCGCGGCGGACGCGGCCGACGACGCGCCACGCGCCTCGATGATCGCCGCGCCGCGCTTGGCGACGGTCGGGATGAAGTCCTCGGCCAGCCACTTCTCGTCGTTGATCAGCTCGGCCGCGTTCTTGCCCGCCACCTCGGCGTGGAAGATGTCCGGGTACTGGGTCGCGGAGTGGTTGCCCCAGATCGTCAGCTTCTTCAGCTCGGTGACCGGAACGCCGGTCTTGGTGGACAGCTGGGACAGTGCCCGGTTGTGGTCAAGACGGGTCATCGCGGTGAACCGCGAGGCCGGTACGTCGGGGGCCGCGGCGGCCGCGATCAGCGCGTTCGTGTTGGCCGGGTTGCCCACGACCAGCACCCGGATGTCGTCGGCCGCGCCCTCGTTGATGGCCTTGCCCTGCGGGCCGAAGATGCCGCCGTTGGCCTCCAGCAGGTCGCCGCGCTCCATGCCCTTGGTGCGGGGCCGGGCGCCGACGAGCAGCGCCACGTTCGCGCCCGCGAAGCCCTCGGTCGGGTTGTCGAAGATGTCGATGCCCGCGAGCAGCGGGAAGGCGCAGTCGTCCAGCTCCATCGCGGTGCCCTCGGCCGCCTTGACGGCCTGGGGAATCTCCAGGAGGCGCAGCTTGACGGGCACGTCCGCGCCGAGCAGCTGGCCGGAGGCGATGCGGAACAGCAGGGCGTAGCCGATCTGGCCTGCGGCGCCGGTCACCGTGACGTTGACAGGGGTGCGAGTCATTGCGCGATCACTCCAAGATGGGCGGGATCTCTCGGTATCGAGATACTGCACCCGCCAGGCTATCGCGCGCCTCCACGATCAAGGCCGCGCACCCCCGGTGAGGTGCACGACCTTGGACATACGACGGGCGCGGCCCCGAGGATCGCCCGGAGCCCGCGCCCAAGAGGTTCCCGGTGCGGACCGCCCTCCCGTGCCGAGGGCGGGCCCACCGAGGGGAGTTACTGCGCGATCTTCTTCTGGAGGTTGACGTCCAGGGCGTGCAGGAACTCCTCGGTCGTCAGCCACGGGGTGTCGCCGCCGACCAGGAGAGCCAGGTCCTTGGTCATCTGTCCGGATTCGACCGTTTCGATGCAGACCTCTTCGAGCTTGGTCGCGAACTCGGTGACGGCCGGGGTGCCGTCGAGCTTGCCCCGGTGGGCGAGGCCACGGGTCCACGCGAAGATCGACGCGATCGGGTTCGTCGAGGTCGGCTTGCCCGCCTGGTGCTGGCGGTAGTGCCGGGTGACGGTGCCGTGCGCGGCCTCGGCCTCGACGGTCCTCCCGTCCGGCGTCATCAGGACCGACGTCATCAGGCCCAGCGAGCCGAAGCCCTGCGCCACGATGTCGGACTGGACGTCGCCGTCGTAGTTCTTGGTGGCCCAGACAAAACCGCCCTCCCACTTGAGCGCGGCGGCGACCATGTCGTCGATGAGCCGGTGCTCGTAGGTGATGCCCGCGGCGTCGAACTCGGCCTTGAACTCGGCCTCGAAGATCTCCTGGAACAGGTCCTTGAAGCGGCCGTCGTACGCCTTCAGGATCGTGTTCTTCGTCGACATGTACAGCGGGAACTTCCGGTCGAGCGCGTACCGCATGGTCGCGCGCGCGAAGTCCCGGATCGAGTCGTCGAAGTTGTACATGCCCATGGCGACGCCGCCGCCGGGGAACTTGGCGACCTCGAGCTCGATCGGCTGGGAGCCGTCCTCGGGCACGTAGGAGATCGTCACGGTGCCGGGGCCGGGGACGACGAAGTCGGTGGCGCGGTACTGGTCGCCGTGCGCGTGCCGGCCGATGATGATCGGCTGGGTCCAGCCGGGCACCAGCCGCGGAATCGTCTGCACGACGATCGGCTCGCGGAACACCACACCGCCGAGAATGTTGCGGATCGTTCCATTGGGGGAACGCCACATCTTCTTGAGGCCGAACTCCTCGACGCGCGCCTCGTCGGGGGTGATGGTGGCGCACTTGACGCCGACGCCGTACTGCTTGATGGCGTTGGCGGCGTCGATGGTGACCTGGTCGTCCGTGGCGTCGCGGTGCTCGATACCGAGGTCGTAGTACTTCAGGTCGACATCGAGGTAAGGCAGGATCAGGCTGTCCTTGATGAACTGCCAGATGATCCGGGTCATCTCGTCGCCGTCGAGTTCAACGACGGGACCTTCTACTTTGATCTTGGGCATGGCTGGTGGCTTTCCCTTTCCTCGCCCCTGCGGTCCCTTGTAAGGCTCACTGGCGAGCGTATCCGAGCCCCCTCACAGGTCTAGACCGCCACCCCCGGTTTTCTTTACTTGACAAAACCTCCAACGCTGGAGGGCTTCCTGGGACCCGCCGCGTGCTCCCGAACTCCCACGGCGAAGCCGCCGCCAATCCTTCCAGCAAGTCACCAAACATGCACCAGATGTTAGATTCACGCGTGTGCAGTTGCGCTACAGCTTCAGGCTCTATCCGACGCCCGGCCAGCAGTCCGCCTTGGCCAAGGCGTTCGGATGCGCACGCGTGGTGTTCAACGACGGCCTGCGTGCACGGCAGGAGGCCCGCAAGGCCGGTCTGCCGTACATCAAGGTCGCTCCGCCCCGGTATCGGTCGCGCAAGGCCAGCCGTCAGGCGATCCGGCTGACGCGCAACGGGTTCCTGATCCGGCCGGACGGCCGCCTGTACGTGGCCAAGATCGGCGACATCGAGGTCCGCTGGTCACGGGCTCTCCCCTCGCCGCCGTCGTCGGTCACCGTCATCAGGGACGCTTCCGGCCGCTACCACGCCTCATTCGTCGTCCAGTGCCCGGGCACCCCAGCGTCCCCCGTGGACGCGGAGATCGGAATCGACCTGGGGCTGGCGTCGTTCGCCGTCTGCTCGGACGGCACGGTCATCGACAATCCGCGCCTGCTGCGGCGAGCCGAACGGCGGCTCGTGAAAGCACAGAAAGCCCTGTCACGCAAAGCCAAGGGAAGCAGGAACCGGGCCAAGGCACGGGTGCGGGTATCAAAGATCCACGCGAGGGTGGCGGACCTCCGCCGAGACCACGCGCATCAGCTCTCCACACGCCTCATCCGCGAGAACCAAGCGGTGTACGTGGAAGACCTGTGCGTCACGGGTCTGGCCCGAACCCGGCTCGCCAAGTCCGTGTACGACGCGGGCTGGTCTCAGTTCCTTCGGATGCTCGAGTACAAGGCCGCACGCCATGGTCGGTACTTCGCGCGAGTCGGCAGATTCACCCCCACTTCGCAGACCTGCTCCTCATGCGGCGTGAAAGACGGACCCAAGCCTTTGCGCGTCCGGGAATGGACCTGTGGGAACTGCGGATCGACCCATGACCGTGACATGAACGCGGCGAAGAACATCCTGGCCGCCGGGCGGGCGGACAGACTCAACGCCTGTGGAGCACCGATAAGACCGGGCCACGGCCCGGCGCGGCGCTATGAAGCAGGAACCCACCGGAGCATCGCATGAGCGATGTGGGAGGAGTTCCGGCCTTCCCGCCGGGACGGACGCCAAAAGAACCTCACCTCTTGGTTCGGGCTAGGTGGCGGCTCTGGGGGCCAGGAAGGCGAGGATCGCCAGGCCCGTGCCCAGGGCGACCAGGGTGAGGACGTCTGTGGGCTTCTTGCGGGTGACGAGGAAGCCCAGGCGGTCGGAGGGGAGGGTGAGGCGCAGGGCGGCTCCGAGGAGGAGGGCGGCGGCCATCACGTAGGCGCCCGCGCGGAAGTTCTGCCAGGCCGTCGCCAGGCCCAGGAGCACGCCCCCCGCGACGACGAGGTAGGCGCCCTGCGCCCGGAGTGCCGCGCCGAGGGAGGGCCGGTCCTTCGCCTTGGGGGCCGTGCGACGGCGTCGCCCGCCCCCCGTGCGGCTCGCGGCCCGGGGCTCGCGGCGTTCGCCTGACATCACCCACTGATTTTAGCCGCCGCCACGGCAAACCCCGCTCCGGCCAAAGTGCTACCCACGAGTAGGTCGTGTGACCCACCCGACGCCGGGTAACCCCGACGACAGGGGTCGCTAACTGAGTGGGAGGAACCACAGTGGAGGGGCCGTTCATACGCATCGAGGAGAGCGGCGCGGTAGTGCCGCTTCGCCCCGACGTCACGACGGTCGGCAGAGGAAGGGGGGTGGACATCCGCCTGGACGATCCGAGCGTGGCACGGCTGCACGCGGAGATCATCCGGCGCGGGCCCTACGTCTACGTGGTGGACATGGGCCTGTCGCGCACCGGAACCAGGGTCAACGGACGTCCCATCGCTCGCAGGGTCCTCGAAGACGGAGACGTGATCAGCTTCGGCACCGCCCGAGGCAGACTGGGGGGCATCCCCCGAGAGGAGGTCGATCCGGAGACCGAACTGCGCAGGGCGCCAGCCCCTGAGCTCACCCGGAGGGAACTCGACGTGCTGACGGCGCTGTGCCGTCCCGCGCTGTCGGACGAGGCGTTCGTCGCCCCGGCCGCGGCCAAGGACATCGCGCTGGAACTCGTCGTGACGGAGGCGGCGGTCAAGCAGCACCTGCTGCGCCTGTACCAGAAGTTCCGCATCCCCGAGGGCATCAACCGCCGCACCCGCCTCGCCAACGAGGTCATCGCCATGGGCCTGGTGCGCCCGCTGCCGACGGTCCAGATACCGCCGCAGCGGCAGCCCCTGCCCGTCCCCCCGGAGCCGCGCCGACCGGGCATCGCCGCGCGGACCCCCGTCACCCGTCGGGCCAGCTGAGGGAGGCCCGCGCGCGAGCGCGGGACAGCTGACCGGAACCGGACGCGTGCCCAGCCGACAGCGGGGTCGGCTGGGCTGCCGCGACGGCCTAGCGCGCCGCGGCCTCGGCGGACTCCACGACGTTCGCCAGCAGCATCGCGCGGGTCATCGGGCCGACACCGCCGGGGTTGGGCGCGACCCATCCGGCGACCTCGGAGACGGCGAACGACACGTCGCCGGCGAGCTTGCCGTCGACGCGGGACACGCCGACGTCGAGGACGGCCGCGCCGGGCTTCACCATGTCCGCGGTGATGAGCCCGGGGACGCCGGCGGCGGCGACGATGATGTCGGCGCGCCGGGTGTGCCGGACGAGGTCGCGGGTGCCGGTGTGGCAGAGCGTGACCGTCGCGTTCTCGCTGCGCCGGGTCAGCAGCAGGCCGAGCGGCCTGCCGACGGTGAGGCCGCGCCCGATGACGACGACCTCGGCGCCGTTCAGCGGCACGTCGAAGCGGCGCAGCAGCGCCACGATGCCCTTCGGCGTGCACGGCAGCGGCGCGTCCTTCAGCATGACGAGCCGGCCCAGGTTGATCGGGTGGAGGCCGTCGGCGTCCTTGGCCGGGTCGATCAGTTCGAGAACGCGCTGCTCGTCCAGGCCCTTGGGCAGCGGGAGCTGCACGATGTAGCCGGTGCAGGACGGGTCGGCGTTGAGTTCCGCGACGGCGGCCTCGACCTGCTCCTGGGTGGCGTCGGCGGGCAGGTCGCGGCGGATCGAGGTGATGCCGACCTCGGCGCAGTCGCGGTGTTTCATGTTCACGTACGCGTGGCTGCCGGGGTCGTCGCCCACCAGGACCGTGCCGAGACCGACCGAGACCCCCCGGTCGGCCAGGGCGGCGACCCTCTTGGTGAGGTCCGCCTTGATCTCGGCGGCCGTGGCCTTGCCGTCCAGAATCTGTGCGCTCATTGCTCTCCTCGCTGCGTCGCCCCATTCTCCCAGCGGCGGTGCGGTGGGCCGAACGGGGCGGCGGGTCAGGCGAGGGCGGGCGGCCGGGCGCTGTCGGGCGTGGTGCCTCGGACGTCACCGAGGTCGTCGCGTAGGAAGGCGGCGGCCCTGTCGATGATCGCGACGAGTTCGTCGTCGGGCCTGGTCCAGGTGGTCCAGACGATCTCGCCCCGGTCGGGGTCGTAGTCCCAGAAGCCGATGAGGCGGCCCCGGTCGATGATCGCCTGGGCGGGCAGGCCGCGCAGGTCGCCGTGCTCGGGGTCGAGCACGCCCTTGAGGTCGTGCCGCAGGTGGTGGAGGCCGTCCAGGGCGCTGACGAGCGCGTAGGACGGCCCGAGCGGCTGGGCGAAGTCGCCGAACTCGTCGACGTCCTGGATGAGCAGGTCGCCGTCCACCTGCGGGTGCAGGTCGAGCGGGGCGACGGCGCCGCGCGCGGCGTCCTCGGACAGGCCGGAGAACCAGCGGAAGTTCGCGAGTGAGGCGACGCCGATCCAGCGCCAGTAGTGCTCGGCGAGCGCGGTGCGGGCCTCGGTGGACTCGGGGACGGGCGGCGGCGTCCAGCGGACGTAGCCGTGCCGTCTGCGGTCGAGGCGGCCTTCGAGCGGGACGCGTTTGATCTCGCCCGACGCCTCCAGCAGGGCGAGCGCGGCGCCGAGCGCGATCCGGCCGGCCTCGCCGGGTGGGAGCAGGCCGTGCAGGTCGAGCGCGGCGGCTTCGACGGGTTCGTCGGTCATCGCGTCCTGCACGAGCGTGATGAGCTGGTCGAGTGTCTGGTGCGCGACGCCGCGCGCGTCGCAGGCGTCGACCTCGGCGCGGGCGGCGGGTGTGGCCATGCGCAGGCCGAGCCCGTAGTCCTCCTCGGGGAGCACGTAGGTGCGGCCGCGCGCGGTGCGGATCTCGCAGATGCGGCCGTCGGCGACGGCGTTGTCGGTGCCGTGGCGGCCGGTGCCGGATCTGCTGTAGATCGTGAGGTAGGGGTTGAATCCCCCGACGGACCGGGCCCAGCCCGTCTGTGCCAGCACCTCGGCGGGGGCGGCGCCTTCCAGCGACCCGTCGAGTCCCTGGCGGGCCGCCCAGAAGGCCCTCAGTTTCTCTTCGTCCATATGCGGGGTGTTTCCCCGACAGAACCGCCCAACCCGTGCCTTATGTCCTGATTTGCCCAGGTTGGTTGGGGTGTTCCTTACCCTTCGGGGTCGGCGCGGCGGCTCATCAGCCAGTCCGTCGCCTTCCAGCCCGCCTGCCCGGCCAGCATCGCCGCGGCGAAGCCCGCCCCGAGCCCGAGCACCTCGCGCCCGTCGGTGAACCAGAGCGAGCCCTCCAGCATCAGCCCCATGACCAAGTCCACGGCAATCCCCCGACCTCGTGACCGTCAAGACAAGGGCAGAGGCTACCCAATCCCACCCCATGACCACCAACGCCGCCCCAGCAAAGAGGCCCGGACCCGGCGCGAACACCGACCCCGGACCCCTTTTGACGGCCCTCATCCCCCACTCCAGGGGCAGGCACCCACCCGGGTGCGAGACCCGCGGAGCGAAGCGGAACTAGTGGAAGAAGTGCCGGGTACCCGTGAAGTACAGCGTGACCCCCGCCGCCTCACACGCCTTGATGACCTCCTCGTCACGGATCGAGCCCCCCGGCTCCACGATCGCCTTGACGCCCCCCTCGATGAGGATCTCCGGGCCGTCCGCGAACGGGAAGAACGCGTCCGAGGCCGCGACCGAGCCCACCGCCCGCTCCCCCGCCCGGGACACCGCGAGACGGCACGAGTCGACCCGGTTCACCTGACCCATGCCGACGCCGACGGAAGCGCCACCCGAAGCCAGAAGGATCGCGTTCGACTTGACCGCGCGGATCGCCTTCCACGCGAACTGGAGGTCGGCGAGCTGCTCGGGCGTCCCCGCCGGGCCCGCCTTCAGCTCCCAGGAGGCCGCGTCGTCACCCGTCTCGGCGACGAGGTCGGCGTGCTGCAGCAGCAGGCCACCGCTGATCTGGCGCAGCTCCGGACGGGCCGCACGCGGCAGGTCCTCGGCGATCAGCAGCCTGATGTTCTTCTTGCCCCTGAGGATCTCCAGTGCCTCATCCTCAAAGCCCGGCGCGACGACGACCTCGGTGAACACCTCGGCGACCTGCCGCGCCATCTCGGCGGTGACCGGCCGGTTCGCGGCGATCACCCCGCCGAACGCCGACACCGGGTCGCAGGCGTGCGCCTTGCGGTGCGCCTCGGCGACGTCCGCGCCGACCGCGACCCCGCACGGGTTGGCGTGCTTGATGATCGCGACGGCCGGCTCGGTGAAGTCGTAGGCGGAGCGGCGGGCAGCGTCGGTGTCCACGTAGTTGTTGTAGGACATCTCCTTGCCGTGCAGCTGCTCGGCTCCCGCGAGGCCGCCTCCTCCCGTCGTGTAGAGCGCAGCCCTCTGGTGCGGGTTCTCCCCGTACCGCAGGACGGCCTTGCGGGTGGCGGCGGTGCCGGTGAAGTCCGGCCAGCCCGTCTCGGCGGCCGTGTCGTCGGGCGCGTAGGACGAGGCGAACCAGGACGCGACGGCGACGTCGTAGGCGGCGGTGTGCGCGAACGCCTCCGCGGCGAGCCGCTTACGCTGCGGCAGGGTGAACCCGCCCTCAGCGACGGCCTCCAGCACCGCGCCGTACGCCTCCGGCGACGTCACCACGGCCACCGACGGGTGGTTCTTGGCGGCGGCCCGGACCATGCTCGGCCCGCCGATGTCGATCTGCTCCACACACTCGTCCGGCGAGGCGCCCGACGCGACGGTCTGCGTGAACGGGTACAGGTTCACCACCACCAGGTCGAACGGCTCGACGCCCAGCTCGCCGAGCTGCGCGACGTGCTCGGGCAGCCGCCGGTCCGCCAGGATCCCGGCGTGGACGCGCGGATGCAGCGTCTTCACCCGGCCGTCCAGGCACTCGGGGAACCCCGTCAGCTCCTCCACCTTGGTGACCGGCACGCCGGCCGCCGCGATCCGGCCCGCCGTCGACCCGGTCGACACCAGCCGCACGCCCGCCTCGTGCAGGCCGCGCGCCAGCTCCTCAAGGCCGGTCTTGTCGTAGACGCTGACCAGCGCCCGCTTGATGGCGATCCGGCTCACGGCTGGGACCCCTTCTCGTTCTCCTCGGCACCCACCGGGGCGCACACCTGACATTTCATGGACACGTGGCGTTCGTCACGGAACGTCCACCCGTTGCGGGCGAGCCTGCCGACCACGTCGACGACCAGCCGCCGCTCGACCTGCTTGATCTTCTCGTGCAGCGACTCCTCGTCGTCGTGCCAGCCGACCTTCACCGCCTCCTGGGCGATGATCGGGCCGGTGTCCACGCCCGCGTCCACAAAGTGCACGGTGCAGCCGGTGACCTTGACGCCGTGCGCCAGCGCGTCCCGGACGGCGTGCGCGCCCGGGAACGCCGGAAGCAGCGCCGGATGCGTGTTGACGACGGTGAACCGGTCGAGGAACCGGGGGCCGAGGATCTTCATGAACCCCGCCGAGACCACAAGGTCCGGCTCGTGCGCGGCGACGGCGGCCGTCAGCGCGGCGTCCCAGGCGTCCCGGGAGGGGTGGTCGGAGATCCGCTCGACGAACGACGGGATGTCCGCCTTGTCCGCCCGGTCCAGTCCGGCGACGCCGGAGCGGTCGGCGCCCACGGCAACCACCCGGGCCCCATAAGCTGGATCCGCGCACGCGTCGAGCAGCGCTTGAAGATTCGTCCCCGCACCGGAGACGAGAACGACGAGCCGGGCGGTCAACGGAACTCTCCTGACGGAAGAACGTTACAGGTCACGGGGCTTCGTCCCCGACCAGGGCGGAGCGACTCCGCCCGTCGAAGCCTATCTTCCGCCCGGAAGACCCATGACAGCGGCTGTGGAAGGCCGCGCGGAACCAGGAGGAATCAACCGGTGAACGAGCAGGGCAAGGGCCCGACCACCCCCGAGACGCGGAGCCGGGCCGGCCTGCGAGTCCTCTGGCTGGGCCTCGGCGCCCTGGTGACCATGATCTGGTTCCCGCCGCTCGGCCTCGGCCTGGGCATCGCGGCCATCGTCGTCGCCGTCCGGACCCGCCGCGCCAACAAGGGCGAGAAGACCCCCGGCACCATCGGCGGCGCGATCATGGGCGGCGCCGCCGTCCTGTTCTCCGCACTGTCCCTAACGCTCGCGGCCGTCGTCTGGTCGGAGGTCCAGGGCCTCGCCGAATGCCAGACCGTCGCCAACACCAAGACCGACGAGCAGAACTGCCGCGACATCTGGACCCCGAAGATCGAGAAAAAACTCGAATCGACCTTCAACCTCCCCGAGGGCTCCCTTAAGGACATGCCCTGGGACAGATACCTGTAGAGCCGTCCCCCCTGCGCCGCCCGTGTTCGGTCGGGGGCCGTCAGTCGCGGCGGCGCAGGATCGGTTCGGACTCGACGAAGGCGAAGGGGTCGTCGGCCGGGCGGCGCGGTTTGGGCGGTTCCGGGACGGGCGCGGGCGGCGGCTCCTCGTCGTCGTCTGGCTCGTCGTCGTAGAGGTACTCGGGTTCCGGGTCGCGGCGCCGTCGGCGCGGCCTGCGCTCCCGGAACATCCACCAGTTGACGATCCACGCGGCGCACGCCGCCGCCAGGCCCACCTCCAGGGCCGTGAGCAGCCCCACCCGCCACGCGGACGGGCCCATCGTGGCCATCCGGCCGTCGCCGAGCGGGCCGCCCGAGAGCGCGGCGAGGCCCGTCATGACGGCGCCGGTGAGCGCCCCCGACAGGAACCCCCACAGCGGCGCCGCCTCGTAGACGGTGCTCGGGAACGACCTGACCGTCAGCGCCCCGCCGACGATCCCCGCGACGAACGGCGCGAGCAGCGCCACCAGCGAGACGACGGGCGCGGGCCCCGGCTCGGGCAGCGCGGCCAGCGGCGGGAACGTCGGCAGCGCCCCCAGGAACACACCGGTCGGCGACACGCTCGTGCCCGCGCCCACCGCGAAGCCGGGGCCGACCGCGAACGACACACCCCAGATCACCGCGTTCGGCAGGTACAGCAGCTCGACGAGCAGCAGCAGCGCCCCGCCCGGCCTGCCCGGCGCGAGCATCGTGTACAGGTCGGCCGCCTCCCGGTGGTTGACGGCGAGCGACGCGCCAACGAGGATCGCGCCCGCCGCGACGAGCACCGCGAGCGCCCCCAGCACGCCCGTCACGACCGAGCGCGGCCGGTCGGGCAGCAGCCGCAGCAGCGCGCCCACCCCCGACCGCACCCTCCCGCGTGACGCCGAGATCGCCCTCGCCGCACCCAGGCCGCCCGCAAGGACGGCGAGCGTGAAGGCGGCGATGAACGCCTGCCAAGGCGACGGCTGAAGGTTGGGCATCCGTGCGATCAGCGCCAGCGCGACGGCGAACGTCGCGTAGGGCGCCGCGAGCAGGAGCGCCACCTGCAGCACCCCGATCCGCTGCCGGTACCGTGACTCGGCCGCCCGGATGATCCACCCACCGCTGCGGTACAGCAGCGCCGCGGGCAGCAGCGTCAGCCCCAACGGCAGCAGCCCGACCCGGCCCACCTCCGCGTCGAACCCCGCGTGGTGCGCCACCAGCCAGAAGTTCACCGCGAACCGGAACACTCCGGGCAGCCCGTCCCCGATGCCCGTGTCATGCGGCGCCGTCGCCCACCCCGCCAACGTCACCGTCGTCAACACCACAAGCCCCAACGCCACCGACCACGCCGCCGCCACCATCCCCGTCACCGCCAACGGCCGCGCCGGCGCCACCCCGACCCGCGCCCCCCTCCCCCGCCCAACCTCGCCCTCCTCCGAGCCCCCCACCCCACCAGCCACCCCCTGACGCGCCGGACGCACACCGCGCCCTTCGGCATCGCCCTCGCGCCCCACACCACCCGACGCCCCACGGCGGCCCGCCCGCACACCGCCACCCTCTTCCGCCACACCGGGAGAACGACGGGCCGGACGCGCACCTCCGCCTTCGGAGTCATCCTCGTGCCCCGCGCCACCCGACGTCCCACGACGGCCCGCCCGCGTGCCGCCGCCTTCCGTCACGCCGGAGGAACGACGGGCCGGGCGCGAGGCGCGGCCTTCGGAGTCATCCTCGTGTCCCGCACCACCGGACGTCCCACGACGAGACGCCCGTGTACCGCCGCCGCCTTCCGGCACGCCGGGGGAACGGCGGGCCGGGCGGGTGCCTCGGGTCTCGGCGTCCTCGGGGGTGCCGGGGCGGGACGGGGGTGGGGGGGCGGCCTCGGCGGGGGGTGCGGTCTCCCCGTCGCGGACGACACGGAGCCTGCGTCCGGGCTGCTCGGCGTTGCTCATGGCGTCAATGCTGACAGCACCGTCCGGGCGGCAGCCCGTGTCGGCACGGCGTGTCGCGGGGCAGAGACGAACAAAACGGCCGCCCCCGGAGAAGGGGACGGCCGCCGTCAGATCCCGCACACCCACCTCGGACGGCGCGGAGCCGGACACTCCGGACGCCGGTGGGCTTGTGCCGCGTCGGGGGCGCGCCCCCGCGCGAGCCTCAGAGGTTCTGCATGATCTCCCGCATCAGGCGCGCGGTCTCGCTCGGGGTCTTGCCGACGCGGACGCCGACCTTCTCCAGCGCGTCCTTCTTGGCCTGGGCGGTGCCCGCCGAGCCGGACACGATCGCGCCCGCGTGGCCCATCGTCTTGCCCTCGGGGGCGGTGAAGCCCGCGACGTAGCCGACGACCGGCTTGGTGATGTGCTGCTCGATGTAAGCGGCGGCCCGCTCCTCGGCGTCGCCGCCGATCTCGCCGATCATCACGATCGCGTCGGTCTCCGGGTCGTCCTGGAACGCCTGGAGCGCGTCGATGTGGGTGGTGCCGATGACGGGGTCGCCGCCGATGCCGACGCAGGTGGAGAACCCGAAGTCGCGCAGCTCGAACATCATCTGGTAGGTCAGCGTGCCCGACTTGGACACGAGGCCGATCCGCCCGCCGGGCGTGATGTCGGCGGGGATGATGCCCGCGTTGGACTTGCCGGGCGAGGCGATGCCGGGGCAGTTCGGGCCGATGATCCGGGTCTTGCCGCCCTTGGCGACGGCCAGCGCCCAGAACTCCGCCGAGTCCTGCACGGGCACGCCCTCGGTGATCACCACGGCGAGCGGGATCTCGGCCTCGATGGCCTCGACCACCGCGTCCTTGGTGAACTTCGGCGGCACAAAAACGACGGACACGTCGGCGCCGGTGGCCTTGATGGCCTCCGCGACGGTGCCGAAGACCGGCAGCTCCCTGCCCTCGAGCGTGACGGTCGTGCCCGCCTTGCGGGCGTTGACGCCGCCGACCACGTTCGCGCCGGAGCGCAGCATCCTGGCGGAGTGCTTGGAGCCCTCGGAGCCGGTGATGCCCTGGACGATGATCTTGCTGTTCTCCGTCAGCCAAATGGCCATTACGCACCTACCGCAGCGAGTTCGGCGGCCCGGCGGGCCGCGTCGTCCATGGTCTCGACCTGCTCGACACCCTTGAGCTCGGCGTCGTTCAGGATCTGCCGGCCGAGCTCGGCGTTGTTGCCGTCGAGGCGGACGACGAGCGGGCGGTCCACGGTCTCACCGCGCGAGGCGAGCAGCTCGTAGGCCGCGACGATGCCGTTGGCGACCGCGTCACAGGCCGTGATGCCGCCGAAGACATTGACGAAGATCGACTTCACGGACGGGTCGGAGAGGATGATCTCCAGGCCCGCGGCCATCACCTCGGCGGAGGCGCCGCCGCCGATGTCGAGGAAGTTGGCGGGCTTCGGCGAGCCCGGGAACTCCTCACCGGCGTAGGCGACGACGTCGAGGGTGGACATGACGAGGCCCGCGCCGTTGCCGATGATGCCGACGTTGCCGTCGAGCTTCACGTAGTTGAGGTCCTTCTCCTTGGCCCTGGCCTCCAGCGGGTCGGCGGCGGCCTTGTCCTCCAGCTCCGCCTGGCGGGGCTGGCGGAAGGAGGCGTTCTCGTCCAGGGAGACCTTGCCGTCCAGGGCGCGGACCTGGTCGTCGGCGGTGAGGATCAGCGGGTTCACCTCGACCAGCGTGGCGTCCTCCTTGGTGAAGACGGTCCACAGCTTGGCGATGATGTCGGTGGCGCCGTCGAGCGCGACCTCGGGCAGTCGGCCGGCGACGGCGATCTCCCGGGCCTTGGCCGCGTCGACGCCTTCCAGCGGGCTGATCGGGATCAGCGCGAGCTGGTCGTGCGGGACCTCCTCGATCTCCACGCCGCCTTCGACGGTGCAGATCGACAGGTAGGTCCGGTTGGCGCGGTCGAGTAGGAAGGAGAAGTAGAACTCCTGCGCGATGGCGCTGCCCTCCTCGACGAGGACCTTGTGGACCGTGTGGCCCTTGATGTCCATGCCGAGGATCTGGGTGGCGAGGGCCTCCGCCTCGTCCGGGGTGTCGGCGAGCTTCACGCCGCCGGCCTTGCCGCGGCCCCCGGTCTTGACCTGGGCCTTGATGACGACCTTCTTGCTGCCGGCCGCAAAAAGCTCGGTAGCGATCGCCTTGGCCTCTGCCGGGGTGCTGGCGACCTTGCCGGTGGGCACCGGTACGCCGTACTCGGCGAAGAGTTCCTTCGCCTGATGTTCGAACAGGTCCACGAGGACGTCCTTCTGAGGGATCGACGGGTGATGACCGCACGTGCGGTAATCACGGCGGTCCGCTCCGGCAGGCAAGCCTAGCCAACCGGGCACCCGCTCCCGGCCAGCGGGGTTGCTTACCGCCCGGTAGGAAAGGGAACGGAACCCGTGACCGACGATTTGGTGTCCTCTGATCTACTAGCTGGAGATATACCGGTGAATGCAGGGGGATGAGCCGATGTGGCGACGCCGGGCACGGCTGAGTGTGGCACTCATCACCTTGGCCGCGGTGGCCACCTGCAGCGCCCGCGACCCGTTCTCCGGGCCACCCGGTTACGAGAGCCCGGGGCTCGTCGGAGGCGGCGGCTGGCCTTACGCGCAGGCGGCCGTCAGCCCCGAGCAGGCCGAGGGCGCCCGCTACATCCTCAACAGCTCGGTGCTGCGCCTCGCCGACGGCCGCGCGATGCTCATCCCGCACGGCGGCACCGAGGCCGTCACGCTGCCCGTCACCGATCCGCGGGTCGGCGCGGCGGTGAAGGGCGACCGCGACTGGCTCAATTCTGGAACGGTCCCGGGCGGCACGCTGGAGCACCGCGGGATGGCCGCGCGGGCGTTGCTCGACCTGCGCCTGCTCACCACGCCGACGGGCGCCTCCACCGCGTCCTGGTACGGCATGTGGAACTACGTGTGGCCGCGTGACGCCGCCTTCCACGCCGCCGCGTTCGCCGCCACCGGCCATCCGCGCGAGGCCCGCGACGTGCTGGCGTTCCTCGCCCGCGTGCAGGAGCCCGACGGCCGCTGGGACACCCGCTACCGTCCGGACGGCAGCGCGGTGGACGACGGCCGCGCCGTCCAGCTCGACGAGATCGGCTGGGTGCTGTGGGCCACCTGGTTCACCTCCCGGTACGCCGACGGCGCGACCACCGCGCCCTGGCCGATGGTGCAGCGCGCGGCCGACTGGATCGCCCGCAACCTCGGCCCCGACGGGCTGCCCCCGGCGGGCTCGGACTACTTCGAGCGCAGGCCCTCGGCCGAGCAGGACCCGGACCGTCCGACGCTCGGTGTCTCCGCCCCGCTGCTCGTCGGGCTGCGCGCGGCGGCGGCGCTGGCGCAGCGGAGCGGCCACCCTGTGGACGAGGCCCGCTGGACGAAGGCCGCACAGAAGCTCGACCAGGCGATCCGCCGCGAGTACGGCGCCCACGGCTACCCGCGCTCGCCGATCCCGAACGGGAACATGGACGCCTCCGTGACGTTCCTCGCCCCGCCGTTCGCGCCGCACGACATGTCGGTCGAGTTCGCGCTCGGCCACGCCGTGGAACGCCTCAGCCTGGACAACGGCGGCCTTCTCCCCGGCGAGAACTGGCCGGGCAACCCGACCACCGCCTGGACGCCGGAGGTCGCCCTGTTCGCCCTGGCCGACGCCGCCTCGGGCCGCACCGTCCAGGCCGCCGCCTGGCTCGACTGGCTCGCCGCCCACCGCACCTCCCTCGGCGTCCTCCCGGAGAAGGTCGACGCCGACCACCGCCCCGCCTCCGTAGCCCCCCTCGGCTGGACCGCCTCCCTGGTCCTCCTCACCCTCACCGCAGGCGAACACCCCCTCCCCATCCCACCCGTGCCGGCCACCCCGACCCCCGAAGACCCGTCCTGACCCGCACAGCCCCGCCACTCCGGCCGCGAGCACCAGCACCACAAACCACGGACCCATCACCCTCACCCCCACAATCCGGACCGCCCGCGCTTCGGAACGCTCCGTGCCCAGCACACTACGCACCCCCTCTGACAAAACCGCGCCGCCCGCCGCCGAGCACCGGCAGGCCGGCTGGAAAGTGCGGCGGGGCGGGGCTTATGGGGTGGTTTGGGGGGTTGTGGTGGGGGGTGGGGTGGTGAGGGCGGCGTGGATTTCGGGGTCGTCGGGGGCGAGGGTGTGGGCGCGGGCCAGGTCGGCTTCGGCTTCGGGGTGGCGGCCTGCGGCGCGCAGGGCCAAAGCGCGGTTGAACAGGAGGCCGGGGTCCTCGGTGAGGGCGAGGGCGCGGCCGAAGTCGGCGATGGCGGCGTCCACCTCGCCGCGCTCGTAGGCGAGGACGCCGCGGCCCGCCCAGGCGAGGGGAAGGGACGGGTCGCGCCGCACCGCCCGGTCGAACGCGGCGCGGGCCCGGACGACGTCGCCGCACGCCTGCTCGATCTGGCCGAGCGCGCACAACAGGTAGGCGTTGTCGGGGTCCACGGTCAGCCCGTGGTCCACGTCGGCCCGCGCCCTGTCGTGCTCCCCGGCGGCCGTCAGCAGCCCGGCCCGGTTGACGAGCGCGTCGACGAAGTCGGGGTCGAGTTCCAGCGCGTAGTCCAGATCGGCCAACGCCCCCTCAAGGTCGCCGCGCGTATAGCGCACCTCCGCGCAGTTGAAGTACGCCTCCGCGAAGGGAGGCCCGACCCTCGCGGCCTCCCGGTAGTCCGCGACGGCCTCGTCCGCGCGTCCAAGGCGTAGAAGCAGGTTGCCCCGGTCGATGTAGTAGTCGGGGTATCCGGGGTCGGCGGCGATGACGGCGTCGAGGTCGGCCAGCGCCTCCTCCAGTTCACCGCGCGCGACCCGCAGCTGGGCGCGGTTGGCGCGCAGCACGAGCCGGTGGATGCGCTGCGCGTCCGGGGGCAGGTCGGTGTCGGCGAGCGCGAGCGCGGCCTCGACCAGGTCGAGCGCCTCGTCGGTGCGGCCGCGCCGGGCCTGGATGAGCGCCTTGCCGTTGAGGTCGAAGCCGAGCTTCATGGCCCGGTCGGGCCGGTCGGGCAGCAGCCCGCACAGCGCGATCCCGATGTTCACCCAGGACAGCGCGGCGTCGAGGTCGCGCCGGGCGGGGTCGTGGTGGCGGGTCAGCAGCATCGCGCTCGTGTACGCCATCGTGGAGTGCCGCGCGGGGTCGGTGGTCGCCGCGCGCGCACGGCCGAGGAGTTCTTCGGCCTCCTCCTCCCGTTCGAGCGAGCCGAGCCCGACGGCGACGGCGTGGACCATCGCCCACCAGTCGTCACCGTCCGGTTCGGCGAGGGCGAGGCCGCGCGTCCCGAGGTCGATGACGGCGTGGTGGCACCCGCGTTCCTGACACCATTCGACGGCGGCGCGGTACCCGGCGGGCCCGTCGTCGGCAGGTCCGCCCCAGAACGGCGCCGGCCCCTTTTCTGACCACCCTGAGAGGTCGCACGTCAGGATGGTCAGGTCGGGGACCCGTCGGACGAGCACCTCGATGATCTCCCGGTCGGCGAAGTCGGCCTCGGCGAACCCGGTGACGAGGAACGAGGCGGGCCCGGTCAGGGTGGCCGCGACGAACTCGGCGAATCCGTTGGCGACGCGCAGGGTGCGTTGCGGCGCGGGGATGAGGATCCGTTCCGGGCGCGCCACGGTGTCCGACAGGGTGGTCCGCGCCATTGGGACGGGCAGGTCGGGCGCGATCGCGCGCAACTCGATGTCGCGGGCCGCGATCGTCGCGGCGGACGCGCGCGGGTACAGGGCGCGGGCGAGCACCGCGGCGGCGGCGTAGGGGCCGCCGGCGCGGCGGTCGGCGTCCGCGGTGGCCAGCAGGGGCGGGATGCCGGGCGGGGGGACGGGCGCGTCGACCGGTAGCAGGGGCACGGGGGTCTCCGGAAGGTGAGGTCGCCGGTTGACGGGGAAGGGGTTTTGCGGTTGGACCGATCCCGCCGGGGCGGGACCGGCCGCGAATTCACGCGTGTTTGGCGCTCGCCTTGCCCCGGAGCGAGACCGTGCCCTTCTTGTGTACGACGACCTGCTTCACGTCCATCCCTCCCTGGATACGGCGGAGCCCGTTGACCGTGGTCAACTGCTCGGATGAGGCCCCCGCCCATGGTTAAGCCATAGATCAACAGAGAAGCACTATTGCGGCATTCGACTCTTATCCCCAAGTTCTGACCGCATTCGGACGTGCATTACTGACATGGGTGAAACCCCGACGAACAGGAGCCCGAAGCGGTTTACCGGACGAAAGACCGGACCCGGCCGTCCACCGGCCTTGCGCGTCCCCAGGGCCCCGCGTTAGAGGCCCCCGCAAGCCAAAACGCCCCGGTGACCGCGTGGTGCGGTCGCCGGGGCGCCGGGGTGTTCAGCGCCGCCCATCAAGGGCGCAAGCAGAACGTCAGTGGGCGGGACACGAAGGGGTGCACCGGGCCGCGTGCTTGACGAGCAACCGCGTCAACGTCTTCGTCGCGAACCTCAACCCCGCGCGGACGACGGCGTTGGTACCCGGAACATAGGACGACCCCTCCGCCGTCCACTCAAGCAACGTCCCGTCCCCCTTGGACGTCAGCCGGACGTCCGCCCGGTACCCCTTGACGATCTTCGGGAACAGCATCACGTAGGCGTAGTACTCGTCTTGCGTGTAAGCCACACACTGCTCACGCACCGGAAAGATCGCGCGGATCGCGCCCACCCCGTCCGGCTCGGGCGCCCCGGCGGCGGCCCGGCGGCCCCGCGTGGGCAGGCGCATCCAGACCGGCCACGCCTCGGCGACGGCGAGGTGCCGGAAGACACGGTCGGGCGCGGCGGTCGTCAGGGCGGAGAAGCTCGCGGTCTGCAGCATGCGGTGACTGTAAGGCCCTCCTTACGCCAGGGACAAGGAGCGGTGGGCGTGCGCTCGGCCATAGACTCGAAGGCGATGTCGACTGCAACCTCGAACCCTCTCCTGGACGGCCTGAACCCGCAGCAGCGCGCCGCCGTGATCCACTCCGGCGGCCCGCTGCTCATCGTCGCGGGCGCCGGGTCCGGCAAGACCAGGGTGCTCACCCACCGCATCGCCTACCTGTTGTCGGAACGGGACGTGCACCCGGGCCAGATCCTGGCGATCACCTTCACCAACAAGGCAGCCGGGGAGATGAAGGAGCGCGTCGACGCCCTGATCGGCCCCCGTTCGCGCGCCATGTGGGTGATGACCTTCCACTCCGCCTGCGTCCGGATCCTGCGCCGGGAGGCACACCGGCTCGGCTTCCCCAGCTCGTTCTCGATCTACGACCAGGCCGACTCGCAGCGGCTCATGGCGCTCGTCTGCCGCGAGCTCGACCTCGATCCCAAGCGCTACCCCCCGAAGTCGTTCTCCTCGCAGGTCTCGAACCTGAAGAACGAGCTGATCGACTACGAGACGTTCAAGACGCGCGCGACCACGCACATGGACCAGACCCTGGCCGAGGCGTACGAGATGTACCAGGCCCGCCTCCAGCAGGCCGGCGCCATGGACTTCGACGACCTCATCATGACCACGGTCACCCTGCTGGAGCTGTTCCCGGACGTCGCCGAGCACTACCGGCGCAGGTTCCGGCACATCATGGTGGACGAGTACCAGGACACCAACCACGCCCAGTACGAGCTGGTCCGCCAGCTCGCGATGCCGGTCGAGGGCCTGGGCGCGGCCGAGCTGTGCGTCGTCGGCGACGCCGACCAGTCGATCTACGCCTTCCGCGGCGCGACGATCCGCAACATCCTGGAGTTCGAGCGCGACTACCCGGACCCCACGACGATCCTGCTGGAGCAGAACTACCGCTCCACCCAGACGATCCTGTCGGCGGCCAACGCGGTGATCGAGCGCAACGGCGACCGCAAGCCCAAGCGGCTGTGGAGCGACCAGGGCCAGGGCGAGAAGATCACCGGCTACGTCGCCGACAACGAGCACGACGAGGCGGCGTTCGTCGCCGCCGAGATCGACAGGCTCGCCGACAACCACAACGTGAAGCCCGGTGACGTCGCCGTCTTCTACCGGACCAACGCGCAGTCCCGTGTCTTCGAAGAGGTCTTCATCCGGGTCGGCCTGCCTTACAAGGTCGTCGGCGGCGTCCGCTTCTACGAGCGCAAGGAGATCCGCGACCTCCTCGCCTACCTGCGGGTGCTGGCGAACCCCGAGGACACCGTCTCCCTGCGCCGCATCCTCAACGTGCCCAAGCGCGGCATCGGCGAGCGCGCCGAAGCCTGCGTGGAGGTGCACGCCGCCCGCTCCCGCGTCTCGTTCTGGCAGGCGCTGCGCGCGGCCCGCGACGTCCCGGGCCTGGCCACCCGCTCGCTCAACGCCATCAACGAGTTCGTCGCGCTGCTGGACGAGCTGGGCGCCATGGTCAGCGGACACAGCCCGGCCGAGATCATCCAGGCGGTGCTGGACAAGACGGGCTACCTGGCCGAACTGAAGGCGTCCAAGGACCCGCAGGACGAGACGCGGGTGGAGAACCTCCAGGAGCTGGAGAACGTCGCCCGTGAGTTCGAGGACCTGAGCGCCGAGCGGGAGGAGGGCGACGTCGAGCCGCCCAACCCCCTGACGGCCTTCCTCGAACGCGTCTCCCTGGTCGCCGACGCCGACCAGATCCCCGACGACGGCGAGGGCGTCGTCACCCTGATGACCCTGCACACCGCCAAGGGCCTCGAGTTCCCCGTGGTGTTCCTCACCGGCCTGGAGGACGGGGTCTTCCCCCACCTGCGCGCCTTGGGCAACCCGAAGGAACTGGAGGAAGAGCGGCGCCTCGCCTACGTCGGCATCACGCGCGCGCGCGAGCGGCTGCACGTCTCCCGCGCGGCGATGCGCTCGTCGTGGGGCGCGCCGCAGATGAACCCGGCGTCCCGGTTCCTCAGCGAGATCCCCGAGGATCTCCTCGTGTGGGAGCGCGTCGCGGCCTCGACGGCGGCGCCCTCGCTGGCCGCCGTCGCGTCCCGTCCGGGCGTGCGCTCGCCGGGCAACCGCCCGGTGCCGACCCTCGCGCCCGGCGACAGGGTGACGCACGACGCGTTCGGCCTCGGCACCGTCGTCGCCGTGGACGGCGCGGGCGAGCGGGCGGCGGCGTCGATCGACTTCGGCGGCGAGTACGGCGTCAAGCGGCTCGTGCTGCGCTACGCGCCGGTCGAGAAGCTGTAGCGGCTCAGGCGCACTTGGCGGCGAGGGAGTCGGGCTTGCCCTTCTCCTCCGCCGTCTCCGCGCTCGCGGTGGGCGTCGCGCCGCTGGCCGAGGCCGGGCTCATCGCGATGTCGGGACGGGCCGCGGTGGCCGACGGCCCCGGCGTGCCGGAGCCCGCGAGCGTCTCGGTGACGGTCGTGCGGATCAGCTCCCAGTCCGGATAGCCGGTGTTGATGAGCGGCGGCACGAACTGGACGCTCTGCACGTCCTTGCCGCGCATCTTCTTCGACAGCCGGATCAGCACGGGAAGGGCGTTCTGCGGCAGGTCGGTGGAGACGGCCCGCTTCGTCGCCCCGGCGATGCCGTGGAAGCGGGTGAGCAGCGTGCCCGGGTCGGCCTGCTGCGACAGCGCGTACAGCAGGCACTTCTGCCGCGACATGCGGTGGTAGTCGTCGCTGTTGGTGCGGGTCCTGCCGAACCAGAGCGCCTGCTCGCCGGAGAGGATCTGGTCGCCCGCCGGAATCCTGCCCTGGCTCTGCTTGCCGTAGACCAGCTCCTCGGCGACGTTGACGCGCACCCCGCCCACGGCGTCGACGAGCTCGGCGAACCCGGCCATGTCGACCATCACGTAGTAGTCCACCTGGAGGCCGAGCACTTCGCTTACGGCCCCCTTCAGCAGGGCCGGTCCACGCTTGCCGTCCGCGACGCCCGGCACGATCTCAGGGTGGTCCTCCGCCCACTGGAAGACCTCGTTGAGCAGGCCGGGCGTGCCCACGCCGTCGCCCTTGAAGCCGTCCGGGAACGCCGCCTTCGACACCGGGGTCGGCATCGGCACGTCCTCAAGGTTGCGCGGCAGGCTGAACAGCGTGGTGACGCCGCTGCGGGTGTCCACGCTCGCGACGGTCATGCTGTCGGTGCGCACACCGGGCCGGCTGGGCGCCGCGTCGGCGCCGATGAGCAGCAGGTTGACGCGCGACATGCCGCGGAACGGGTTCTTGCCGGTGTCCTTGGCGAACACGTCGGTGACGAGGTCGTGCGAGACGCGGGTGAGCTCCACCGCGTACGCGAGCGGCGCGACGACGACCAGGCACAGCGCCACAACGAGCGCGACGAGCACCGGGCGTCCCGGCGAGACGAGCTGGTAGGAGCGGATGATGACCGCCGCCCAGACCGCGCCGAGCACAACGATGCCCCAGCGCAGCGCGTCGAGCCAGCGGGTCTGCACGAACCACTCGGTCGCGGTGTCGCGCAGCGGCCAGGCGAGCAGCACGAGCCCGACGACGAGGGAGAGCTGGAGGGTCAGCAGAAGCGCGCCCGTCACCCGGCGTCCGGTGACGAAGTGGGCGGTGCCCCACACCACTGCCGACGCCGCCGTGGCCACGATCGCGCGTTTCATCCCCGCCAACATACCTTTGCCCACCCAGGCAGAACTCTTTACCGATGACGTGATGTATGACGCGACAGACGACTGAAATGTTCACGTGAGCGCCGTTGCCGGGGACATCTCCGGCACGTCGGGCCAGCTCAGACCAGCCGCCGCGCCGCCGCCCACCGGCTCAACTCGTGCCGGTTGGACAGTTGGAGCTTGCGCAGCACGCTGCTCACATGCGTCTCAACCGTCTTGACCGAGATGAACAACTCCTTGGCGATCTCCTTGTAGGCGTAGCCGCGCGCGATGAGCCGCAGCACCTCGCGCTCCCGCGCGGTGAGCTGGTCCAACTCGGGGTCGGCGGCGGGCGCGTCGGTGGCGCTGAACGCGTCAAGGACAAACCCGGCGAGGCGGGGCGAGAACACCGCGTCCCCCTCGGCCACCCTGCCGATCGCGTCCGTCAGCTCAGGCCCGGAGATGGTCTTCGTCACATAACCCCGGGCGCCGCCCCGGACCACCCCGATGACGTCCTCAGCCGCGTCCGACACCGAAAGCGCCAGGAACCGGACGCCCTTGGACGGCAGGATCCGGCGCAGCACCTCCACCCCGCCGCCGCCCGGCAGATGGACGTCCAGGAGCACCACCTCGGGCTCCGTCGCGGTGATCACCTCGACCGCCGAGTCCACGTCGGCCGCCTCCCCGACCACCTCGATCTGGGGGCCGAGCTCGGCGCGCACGCCGGTCCGGAACATCTGGTGGTCGTCCACCAGCACCACACGCGTCACTTCTTCAGCTCCAACCTGATCTCGGTGCCCTCACCCGGCGCGCTACGCACCCGCGCGGTGCCGCCGTGCCGCTCCATCCGGCCGATGATCGAGCCCCGCACCCCCATTCTGTCCTCCGGGACGGCGTCCAGGTCGAATCCCTTGCCCCGGTCCCGGACGAAGATCTCCAGTTCGTCGCCCGCCACCTCGGCGTACACCGAGACACTCGGCGCGCCCGAGTACTTCGCCGCGTTCACCATGGCCTCGCGGGCCGCCTGGACCATCGCCGCGATCCGCTCGTCCAGCGGGCAGTCGCCCACGCACACCACCTCGATGGGGACGCCGTGCAGGTCCTCGACCTCGGCCGTCGTCTCCCGCACCGCCGCCGCGAACATCTGGGACGAGTCCGACTTCGGCTGGTACAGCCAGGCGCGCAGATCACGCTCCTGCGACCGCGCCAGCCGCGCGACCTCCTTGGGGTCGTGCGCCCTGCGCTGGATCAGCGTCAGCGTGTGCAGCACCGAGTCATGGATGTGCGCCGCGACCTCGGCCCGCTCCTGCGACCGGACGCGCTCGGCCCGCTCCTCGTCCAACTCCTGCCACAGCTTCACCAGCCACGGCGTGATGATCACCGTCACGCCGCTGAGGATGATCGCGGTGGCCAGCAGCACCTGCGGGATCTCCTGCGGCGACACCCGCTGCGCGAAGAACCCGCCCACCCCGGCGATCACCAGCACCGCGCCCAGCAGGCTCCGCCACCACATGCCCTGCGGCAGCACCGCCCAACGCTCCCGCTGGTCGCGGCTCGCCTGCTGCCACAGGATCACCGCGCCTATCCCGACGACGAGCACCGGCCACAAGGCGACCTGCGCAAGGCCCGTCACCCCGGTGAGCAGCGAGAGCCCGCCACCCAGGAGCGTGTAAGCCAGAAGCTGCCAGGGGTTGCGCCGCCGGGACTCCTCCTCCCGCGCGGGAGTGAGGATCCAGAAGGCCGCGTAAGCCGCGATGCCGTAAGGCCCGGCCGCGCCCAACACAACAAAGGCGAGCCTGACGACGAACGGCTCCACCCCGAGCTGCCCGGCGAGGCCCGCGCAGACCCCGGCCACCAGCCGCCCGTCACGCCGCCTCTCCAGACGGACCATCTCCCCGGAGCTCATAACCCGATGTTCACACGCCCGCGCGGCGCGCGCATCGGGGCAGCACCCCCGAAAGGCTCTCAGGGTCGGATCAGGGCTTCCCCGGATACCGGCCGACGCACCCGTGAGGGAGCATGGTGCGTATGACGACCGACAGGCTCACCCGGGGCTCCGAGGGCCGGCTCGTCGCGGGGGTCTGCGCCGGACTCGGCAGGTACACCGGGATCGACCCGCTCGTGTACCGGATCGGCTGGGGCGTGCTCCTCTTCGTGACGTGGACCACCGTTCCCCTCTACGTGCTCGCCGCCGTGATGATGGCCGAGCCGGACGGCGCGCCCGGCATCGTCGAACGGCACACCCGCCGCGTCATCGACGGCGGCGCCGTGCTCGCCCTGCTCGGCCTCGCGCTCGCGGGCGGCGTGATCATCGACCTCGTCGTCTCCGGCGCCGCCGGCCACCTCGACGCCGACGCGCTCGGCGCCACCATGGTGGTGCTGCTCATCGCGCTGATCGCGCAGGCCAGGAACGTCGATCTCGTCGCGACGGCGCGCGGCCTGCCGGAGCGGCTGCGCGGCACGCCGATGCCCGAGCCCGCCGGTCCCGCGTCGTTCACCGTCGCCTCCGCCACCGTGGCGCCGGGGCCCACCGTCGAGGTCGAGTGGATCGACCTGGCGACGCTCAAGCCGTTCAAGGTCCGGGTGCCCGCCGACGAGGCGGCGAGCGGCCAGCCGGAGGCCCGCCCTTCGCGGCCCTGGACGCCGCCGTCCCCGCCGCAGCCGGACGGGCCCGGCAGGCCCGCGCCGAAGCAGCGTCAGGGGCGGGCGCTCAGCCTGATCACCCTCACGCTGGCGCTCGCCGCCGCTGCCGCCGCGACCGTCGCGGCAGGCGGCGACATCGCCGAGCAGCAGGCGCAGCAGCTCGCCTTGGCGGCGGGGCTCGGCGTGATCGGCCTCGGCCTGGTCACCGGCACCTGGTTCGGGCGGCCGCGCGGGCTCGTCGCCGTCGGCACCCTGCTGTCCCTGGCCCTGCTGACCAGCGCCGCGACGACGGAGCTGCCGCCCGGCAGCAGGTTCGGCGACGTGCACTGGCGGCCCGTCGACCCCAACGCCACCCAGCCCTACCGGATCGTCGCGGGCACCGGCACGCTCGACCTGACCACGCTGTCGCTGGAGCCGGGGCGGCGCTACCGGGTGGACGCCAGGCTCGGCCTCGGCGGCATCCGGATCATGCTCCCGGCGCACGCCAGGGTGGAGCTGCACGCCGCGACGGGCCTCGGCGACATCACCGTCGACAAGAAGATCAACAGCGGCCCACGGGTCAGGGTCGACCAGGTGCTCGACGGTTCCGGCAACAACCCGCCGACCCTGGAGATCCACGTCAGAGGCAGAATCGGCGACGTGGAGGTGATCCGAGGTGCCGCATAAGACCGATCCCGGCGCCCTGGTCGCGGGCGTCTTCTTCCTCACCGTCGCCGCCCTCTTCACCGCCGCCGCCCTCACCTGGCTGGACCCCGTCCCCCTCCGCCACCTGGCCCCAGCCCTGGCCACCGGCTTCGCCCTGGTCCTCCTGATCCGCCTCCTCACCCGCTCCCGCCGCCCCTAACCCCGCCCGCCCCACCCCGCCAACCCTTCAGCGCCAATCGAACACAGCCCGAGCAGTCGGGCGCCCCCGAGGTCGCCCCGTAGGCCCCCAGGGCCGAAGGGGCAGCGCCGGGCCCGCAAAGCGCCCAGCCCCCCGGGCCAATCGAACACAGCCCGAAGAGGCAGCGCCAAGCCCACAAAACGCCCGGCCCCCCGGGCCAATCGAACACAGCCCGAAGAGGCAGCGCCAAGCCCACAAAACGCCCGGCCCCCCGGGCCAATCGAACACAGCCCGGGGGGTCGGGCGCTCCCGGTGTTGCCCCGTAGGCCCCCAGGGCCGGAGGGGCAGCGCCGGGCTCGCAAAGCGCCCGGCCCCTCGGGCCAATTCAACACAGCCCGGAGGGGCGGCGCCGGGCTCGCAAAGCGCCCGGCCCTCCGGGCCAATTCAACGCGCGTAGGCGTGGAGGGTGATGGCGTAGCCGTCGCCGGGGTTGACGACTTCGTGCATGTGGTCGCCGGTCTGGACGCGGACGCGGTTGGCGCGTAGCGGCCTGGCGTAGGCGCCGTCGTCGCCGACGGCGACCTCGGCGAGTTCGCCCGCGATCACCGTCAGGACCTGGAGGTGGCCGCCGTGGTCGTGCGCGGGGAGCCGGAAGCCGGGCGGCCAGACGATCAGGGTGAGCCCGCCGTCGAGATCGACCCGCACCCGCTCGCCGGGGACGAACCGCACAAGATGCCACCACTCGTGCGGGCGGGAGGCGGCCTCACGGACACGCCAGGCCAGTTGGCCCACGGTCGGGGCGGCTGCCGGGTTCACCGGGCCCTGGGCGGCCATGGTGAGATCGGGAAAAGTCTCAACCTTCACGGAAAGATCCTTCGGGTGGTCGACTGACGGGTCGGGAAGACGCGGGTCAGCGACAACAACACGAGAAGGCGGAGAACATGCGCGTCACTCTACCCGGCCTCGGCGCCCACGTCATGTGAACCCCCCAACACCCCGGGAAGCCCCGTGACGGCCTTTCGGGCGGCGCGCGCTGCCCCCCGGAAGAGCGCACGGGCATGCCGGTAAGAGACCCCAGGTGGCAGCGCCGGGGCCGCGCGCCGTAGGGTTTCGCGCGGAACCAGGCCGGAACCAGGGAGGCCCCCATGGAATTCGACGCCGCCTCGCGGTTCGGCAAGACGCTGGAGTTCGACACCGCGTTCACCCTCGCGACCGATCCCGACACCGCCTGGCATCTCCTCCTGGACGTGCCCCGCGTGACCCCGCACCTGCCCGGCGCCACCCTGGAGTCCAGCGCCGACGACGAGCACCACGGCAAGATCAAGATCCGCTTCGGCGCCACCACCGTCACCTTCAAGGGCACCGTGCGCATCGCCGTCCTGGACGACCTGACCCGCACCGCCATCCTGGAGGCCACCGCCCGCGAGGCCCGAGGCCCCGGCACCGCCACCGCCTCCTTCCAAGCCACGATCCTCCCCACCGAAACCCCCGCCCTCTCCCGCGTCACCCTGCACATCCGCGCCACCCTCACCGGCCGTTCCGCCGCCCTCCCCACCCCCCTCCTCCACGAGACCGCCACCAAACTCCTCACCCGCCTCGCCACCACCCTCCCCCTCCCCAACACCCCCCAACCTCCCCCCACCGCCACCCCCACCTCACCCCCAGCAACCCCCACCTCACCTCCGGCAACCCCCGCCCTCCCCACCAAGTCCAACACCAAGGCCCCAGCCAAAACCGAACCCGCCGCACCCTCCCCGGAACCCGAACCCGACACACAACCAGCTCCCCCCAGCGCCCCCGCCCTTCCCGGTGGGTCCGGGGCCGAGGCGACTTTCGAGGAGCGTGTCGCGGAGGCCGTGCGGCCCTCGGAGTTCGTGCCTTCCGGGGAGTCCGAGGTCGAGGCGGCTTTGGTGGAGCGCGGTGCGGAGATCGCGCGGTCTGCTGAGGTCGTCGCCGAGGTGGTTCTGGAGTCTGAGGGTGTTGTGGAGGCCGGGTTGGGTGTTGGGGTGGTTTCGGCGGTTGTGGGGGGCGGGCAGGGCGGCGAGGGTTCGGTTGGGGGCGGGGCGGAGGTCTTGTTGGCCGGGTCGGTGTTTCGGGGTGCGGCTCGGGTGGGTTCGGGTTGGCGGAAGGTGGTGGCGGTGGTGGGTCTTGGGGTTGTGGTGGTTTGGGTGGTTCGCGGGGTGGTGCGGTGGGTCAAGGGGTGATGGGGTGGCGGGCGAGGAGGTGGTCGATGGCCCGGGCGGCGGCGGTGCCGGTTTCGGCGGGGGTGAAGCGGGCGGTGAAGGAGTGGCGGGTGCGGCGGAAGGTGGCGGCCACCTCGTCGGTTGAGGCGAGGGCGTCGAGGAGCGCGGACGGGCTGTGCGCGACGGGGCCGGGCACGGTCGCCTCGTAGGGCAGCAGGAAGCCCGGATTGTCCCGGTGGGCCGCGAGGTCGTACGGATAGAAGATCATCGGCCGGTGGGTGAGCGCGAAGTCGAACATCGCGGACGAGTAGTCGGTGACGAGCACGTCGGCGATCAGGTAGAGCTCGGTGATGTCCGGGTACCAGGTGACGTCGCGGACGAAGGCGTCGTCGCGCAGGCCGGTGCCGCCGGTCGCCGGGTGGGCGCGCAGCAGCAGCACATGCCCGCCGCCGAGCCGGGCCCGCGCCTCCGCCAGGTCGAAGCGGAGATCGAACCGGGCGGTGCCGCCCGGTGCCGTCCCCCCGCGCCACGCCGGGACATAAAGGACGATCCGCCGGTCGGCGGGCAGCCTCAGCCGGTCCCGGACACGCGCGGCCCGCGCGGCGGCGTCCGGCGCGAACAGGAGGTCGTTGGCGGGCGAGCCGATCTCCAGCACCTCCCCCTGGTGCCCGAGCCCCTCGCGTAGCAGCGCGGTCGCCTGTGGGCCGGGCGAGAACAGCACGTCGGCGGGCACCCCGGGCGCCTCCATCGGGCGGCACAGCGAGACGCCGGGCCCGGTCCGCAGCCACGTGCGCCCGTCCCCCGGCTTGTGCCACGGCTGCGGCGCCCCGTCACTGACGACGTACCGTGCGCGCGCGAGCAACCGGTACGCCTCCCGCGTCCCGGTCCCGACGATCCTGGCGCCCTCGGGGGCGGTGAACCTGTCGTCGGAGCTCAGCCACACCAGGTCGAGCCCGGTGTCGCGGCGGCGCAGCTCCTCGAAGACGGCGCGCGGCCCGCCCGCGCAGGTCGCGCCCCTGCCGCTGAGGAACACCGCGGTGTCGGTGACCGGCTCGGTCCGGTACCTCGGGTACGCCTCCTCGCGCAGCTTCCGTTGGGCGTAGGCGCCGCATTCGTCGTCGGCCAGCGCGCGCGCTGCCCGCAGCCGGAGCCCCTCGCCGTACGTCGGCTCGTAGACGCGTCCCGCCACGACGAGTTCAGGCGGCAGCGCCGGGAGCAGTCGCCTTTCGAGGACGACGGGCCGCTCCCCTTCCGGCAGTTCCACGAGCAGTTCCCAGGTGCCCGCCGCCAGGGGCGCCCGCCCGCTCGGCCCCGGCAGGTCGGCCGGGTTGAGCGTGATCCGGAAGCCGTCGCCCGACCAGACGACGGGCAGCCGGTGCCGCAGGTGCCCGCACCGCAGGAGCACGTCACCCGGTCGCAGGTCGGGCGTCGAGCACCGGCCGTCCATGACGAGGGCGCCGTGGTCCCAGCGCAGGTCGGTGAGGGTGAGCCCGGCGGGCCTGACCACCACGGCCAGGGCCCCGTACCTGGTCCTGGTGACGGCGAGCTCGGTGTCGCCGTCGGCCCAGCGCGCCTCCGCGACGGAGGGTTCGGCGAGCGGCGTGAACTTCTGGTCGTCGGCGGCGATCCGCAGGTCCCACTGGGCGCTTCCGGCGAACGTGTCGTTCCTGGACGTGTTGAGCTTGGCCAGGGGCACCTCGACGGTGAAGATCTGCCCCTCCCGCCGGACGGGGAAGGCGAGCCGCCGGGTCCCGCACGTGGCCACCAGCGCGGTCTCGCCGTGCGCGGACACCCAACCCCGCGCCGTGAGCAGCCCCTCCTCGTCGACCGAGGTGG
This sequence comes from Actinocorallia sp. API 0066, assembly GCF_020991275.1. GTDB lineage: Bacteria > Actinomycetota > Actinomycetes > Streptosporangiales > Streptosporangiaceae > Actinocorallia. Next base: position 150,691 of record NZ_JAJLQY010000014.1, read on the forward strand.
ACGTCACGAGCGCGCGGATGCGCCGTACCCGGACGAACAGGCCCTCCTCGTCGTACATGGCCTGTGCCCTGAATCCGACGCCCACGTGCAGGTGAGGGGTCCAGCTTGCCCGGCCCGCCATCGGGCGGCCAAGCGGAGCCGTCCGCTTCAGCCCGCCCGAGGACAGTTCGAGGACGACCCGCCAATCACCACGGGGAAGCGCGGGGATCTCCAGGACGAACCCCGAGGCGTCGTGGGAGACGGCCGACTGCGCGGACGCCACGGTGGCCTCGGGCGCGGGCACCCTGCGCAGCCCACAGCGCCGCCGCTTACCCGTCTTCGCTTCGACGACCCAGGCACGCATCCTGTCCTGCGGCAGCGTCTCGATCCGGGAGATGTAGGCGTGCCCTTCGAGGAACAGGACGTCGCCCTCCCACCAGACGTCCTTGACGCGCGTCCGGAGCTGGAGTTCGTCCGTCACGTCGTACACGTCGTCGGGGACGCCGACCTCAGGGTCGTGCAGGAAGGGGTAGGCGGCGAGCCAGCGGCGCCGCACCCGGCCGCAGCGCACGACGGGCGCGGACTCGGCTTCGGCCTCGCCCCGCAGCACCTCGCCGAGTTCGGCGAGCATGCCCCTGCCGAGCAGGTGGTTGCGCAGCCGCACGTGGGACGGCAGGTCGCGGCCGGCGGCGGGGTCGAGCCCGGCGACGAACTCGCGGATCCGCGCGGCGGCCCCGGCGTCGGCGGACGCGTCGAGGGCCCAGGCGAGCTTCGGCAGGTCGAATTCCAGGATGAACCTGTCGAAGGCGGGCAGCGCGGAGCGGGCTTCGGCGGCGATCACCTCGCGCATCTCGCGGAGCACGGCGAGCCGGTCCCAGGCGTTGGCGGGCTCGCCCGACCGCTCCGTGATCGACGCCTCCCCCGCGTCCCGTACCCGCCACAGATAGACGGGCCCGCTCAGCACGTCGACGCTCCGCGCGCGCACGTGCGAGCGCAGAGCGACGGGGATGTCCTCGTACAGCCCTGCCGCGAACTCCAGCCCGGTGCGGTCCCAGAAGGAGCGCCGCCACACCTTGTTCCAGACGATCCGGTCGGCCACGAGGTCGGGGAAGCGGCTGATGTGGGTGGCGAGCCTGTCTCCGACAAAAGCCGCGCGGTGCAGGGGCGAGTGCCGCACGCCCCGGCTTCCGAAGCGGCGCAGCCCGCCGGACGCCAGGTCGGAGCCCGTCCTGTCCAGGGAGCCTACGAGTGAGGCGTACGCGTCCCGGTGGACGAGGTCGTCCCCGTCCACAAAGGCGAGCAGTTCACCACGGGCCTGGGAGACGCCGAGGTTGCGGGCGGGCCCCGGCCCTCGGTTCTCCTGCTGGATGAGCGTGAACCGCCGGTCACGCCGAGAGTAGGACTTGGCTATCAGGGCGCCGCCGTCGGTCGAGCCGTCGTCGACGACGATCACCTCGAAGTCGGCGAACGTCTGGGCGGTCAGCGAGTCGAGGCACGCCGGCAGATACCGCTCCACGTTGTAGATCGGGACGACGACGCTCAGCCGAGGGCTCATCGGGCCTTCCTCTTGCGCTTCTTGCGGGACACGCCGAAGACGCGTTCGTCCCTTGCCCTGTCGAACACCCGCCGCAGCACCCGGACGGAGGCGAGGCCGTCGTCCAGGGGGCAGAACCGCGCGGCGAACTCCGCGCTGGACCCCTCGGGGTCGCGCAGGGCCGCCACGAGTTCGGCCGGGTCGTCCAGCACCGGTCCCGGGCCCTCGGCCTCGACGTCGAAGAACCTGCGCCGCGCGACGGGCCGGTGGCAGAACACCGGCCGCCCGGTGACGGCGAAGTCGAACATGAGGGCGGAGACGCCGGTGACGAGCGTGTCGGCGGCGAGGCACAGGTCAGTGGGGTCGTGGTCGGCCGCGGCGAGGAACACGGTGCCGGGGGCGGCGGCGCGGCGCAGCGGGGCGAGGTCGAGGGCGCGGTCGTGCAGCACCACGTAGGCGTCGGCGGGCACGCCGAGCCTGGCCCGCGCGGCGGGGGCGGCCCGCTCGGCGGCCTCAGCGGACGCCAGGACGTCGTTGCGCGGGTAGCCCGACTCCACGACCGGCCCCTCGTATCCGAAGGCGCGACGGAGGATCTGGGTGCTGTAGGCGTTGGGCGAGACGAGCAGGTCCCACTGGGCGGCGTCGGCGGCGATCCGTTCCTGTCCGGCGGCCTCGGCGAAGCCGCGCGGCTCGCCGGGGTCGAAGCCGAGCCCGACGAGCGGGTTGCCGTGCCACGTCTGGAGGTAGATCTGGCCGTCGCGCTTGCGGAACCACTCGGGTTGCGGCCCGTCGCTCACCAGCCACCGGGACGTCGCGAGCGCGGCGTAGTGCTCGGCGCTGTCCCTGACGACGCAGTCGGCTCCTTCGGGCGCGGTGAAGGAGGCGTCACGCGCGACCCACAGGAGGTCGAGGTCGGGCCTGCGTTCGCGTAGGGCGTCGAAGAGGGCGAGGGGGCTGCCCGCGCACCGGGTTCCGCCGCGCGCCTCGAAGACGACCCTGTCGAACAGGGGCCGGGCGCGCAGCCGTGGGTAGTGCTGTTCGGCGAGTCTGCGCTGGTGGAAGCCGCCGCGTTCCTCGTCGCGCAGGCCGGGCCGTACGCGCAGCCGTAGGCACTCGCGCCCGGTGACGCGTAGGTCGAACTCGGCCCTTCCCTGCCGGACGGGTCCTGGCAGCCGGGCGGCGGCAGCCCTGTCGATCGTGGCGGGTGTGTCGTCGGCGTCCACGATGTCCCATTCGCCGCCGGTGATGGGCAGCAGTCCGGCGGGCCGCAGCGGCACCGCGCCGTCGGGGTCGGGCGGGAGCGCGCGGCGCTCCCCGGTGCCCGTGTGCCGCAGCCACAGCCCGCCGGGCAGGTCGCCGGACATCAGGACCCCGCCCTGCTCCTCGACCGCCGCACGGAGCACCCTGGGGCCGTCCTGGCGCCTGGCCAGCGCGAGCAGGCCGTACCTGGTGCGGCGCAGCACGAGGCCGCAGGCCGCGACGGGCGGCAGGTCGCCGGCGGTCAGCCGGGCGTCGCCGAGCCGCAGCGGCAGCGCGCCCGCCTCGGCGGCGGCGCGCAGCGGCCGCAGCGCGATCCTGGCGCGGAACCCGTCGCCGTCGGTCCACGCGACGGACAGGGCCGCCGGTCCGGCGAACAGTTCGCCCGGCGCGGCGGCCCAGCCGGTGAGCAGCAGGTCGCCGTCCTCGACCGAGCAGCCGGTGACGAGGGCGCGAAGCTGCCTGATCCGCAGCTCGAAGCCGTCGGTGCAGACCGGCTGCGCCCACAGGTCCGCGCCGATCCTCACGCCGGGCGGCCTACGGCGGCGCTCGTCGACGGCCCCGGTGACAAAAGCACGTCGCCGTACCCCGTGATGGGTGAAGTCCGCCTCCAGACGCCACACCCCCGGCTCCAGCCGAGCCGCGTCCACCACGGTGACGAACCCTCCGCCCCGGTAGGAGGCCGACGCCTGCGCCGAGTTGGCCGTGAGGTCGGGACGGTCCACCCGCTGGACGTCCAAGGGGATGCGCCGCCTTCCGGGCGCGTCCACAAGGGTCAGTTTCAGCTGCCCGTCTTCGGTGCCCGGCAGGTCGAGGAGTTCCACGTAAGCGTGTCCGGTGAGGGTGAACGCCGTGCCACGCGTGGTCTCGACCCTGTCCACGCGGGCCGTGAACGTCATCTCCCGGGCCGCGCGCAGCAGCTCCTGCGGTACCCGGTTGTCGAAGAGCTGCGGGTAGTGGTGGTACCAGGTACGCCAGAGCACGCCCCGCTGGATCACCCCTGCGCGCGTCCCCCACGCGTGCTCGTAGCGGGTGAGTTCGAGGAACTCGTCCAGGGAGCCCTCGGCCGTCAGGTGGCAGCGCATCCGGTGGACGGCGGGCGCGTCGTGGAACAGGTCACGCGAGACGCCGCGTAGGTAGGCGTGCGCGGTATCGAACAGCTCCTCCCTGCTGTCCTCCACCGTGGCGACGGTGTGCAGCAGCCAGCGCAGCTCCCGGCCGATGACGCTCCTGTCGAACTCGGTGCGCAGCCGTGGCGCGTGCTCCGCGAGCACCCCCGCCGCCTCGGTCAGCGCGGCGAGCAGTGCGCGCGGGTCCTGGGCGACGGGCGCGGGATGCCCGTGGACGGTCTCGGCGACGACGTCGGCGGTGGCCGCAAGCACGTCGGTCGTGACGAGGAGCGGGAGGTCGGCGTAAGGCCCCGTACGGAAGGCGAGCCCGTGCCTGTCCCAGAAGGACCTGCGGAAGACGCGCGCCCCCAGCGTCCGGTGGTGGACCAGTCGCGGCTCCCGGCGAAGGTTCAGGCCGGGCCTCGACTCCTCGAACAGCCCTTCCGGGTACCGCACCCCCGCCGACCTGCCCAATGCCAGATCCGCTCCGGTCCGCTCCAGCGACGCCACCAGTGGCGCGGGCGACAGCAGGTCCCCCGGATCGGCGAAAGCCAGGTACGTGCCTGTCGCATGGCGCACCCCGACGTTCCTGGGCGACTCGCCCTCCTCACCACCGACCAGGACGAACCGGTCGTCCTTGGCGGCGAACTCCTTGGCGACGGTGTCGGCGCCGTCGCCCGACCCGCCGTCGACCATCACGACCCGTAGGCCGGGGCCGCGCCTTCCCGCGAGCGCCTCCAGGGTCTCGGCGAGCCCCCGTGCCCCGGCGAAGGGCACCACGACGCTCAGCGCGTGCCGCATTCACATCCCCTTGAACACGTGCTCGATCACCCGCTCGGCGGCGGCGCCGTCGTCGAACGGGCAGAACTCGGCGCGGAACGCCTCGTCGGCGCCGCGCGTCACCCCGGCCCGCAGCGCCGCCACCACGTCCCCCGACGTGCGCAGGAGCGGCCCGGGGGCCTTCTCCTCCAGGTCCACGTACAGGCCACGGACCTCGTCCCGGTAGCGGTCCAGGTCGGGCGCGAAGACGACGACGGGCCTGCCGGTGGCCGCGAAGTCGACCATGGCCGAGGAGTAGTCCGTGACGAGCACGTCCGCGACGAGCAGCAGGTCGGCCGTCTCCGGATAGGCGGTGACGTCCCTGACGAACCCGTCGGGACGCGGCCAGCCCGCGCCCTTGCGCATGTGCCGGTGCGCCCGCAGGAGGAGCACGTGGTCGCCGTCCAGGGCGCGCCGCGCGTCGGCGACGTCGAGGGCGAGGTCGTGCGGTGTGCCCGTGAGGCGCAGGTCGTCCCGGAAGGTGGGCGCGTACAGGACGACCTTCTTGTCCTCAGGCAGACCGAGCCTCCTACGGACCTCCGCCTTGTACTCCTCGCCTCCCGGACGGTGCAGCACGTCGTTCCTGGGATAACCGACCTCCAGGACCTCTCCTTCGAAGCCGTAAGCACGACGCAGGATGGGCGTCGCGTACGGGCTCGGGGAGACGAGGTAGTCCCAGCGCGGCGTGTCCGCCCGGATGTGCTCAAGGGCCGCCTTGCGCTGGTCGGTGAGCGTCTCGATGTCGAGGCCGAGACGCTTGAGCGGCGTGCCGTGCCACGTCTGCAGGTACACCTGCCCCTCGCGCTTGCGGAACCAGCGCGGTAGCCGGACGTTCCCAACGAAGTACTTCGCTCGCGCCATCACCTCGTAGTGCGCGCGTGAGCCCGCGAGCACCACGGTGGTGCCGGGCGGCGGCGCGAACTGCCCGTCGGCGCTCACCCACACGAACTCCAGGCCCAGGTCGCGGCGGCACAGCTCCTCGTAGACGGCCCTGGGGTTGCAGGACGCCGAGCGCCCCGCCATCGAGTCGAACACCGCGACGTCAAGGAGGGGCAGCGCCCTGCGTCCCGCGTAGTGCCCGGACTGCAACCGCTCCTGCGCGCGCGGGCCGCGCTCGTCAGGCGCGTGGTTCGGGGCGACGACGAGCAGCAGCCTGGCCCCGCGCGGCGTAGGGGTGTAGACGTGCAGACCCTCCACCCGGCGGGCCGGAAGGCGTCTGCCTGTCCAGTAGGCGTCGCGCAGTTCCCACTCTCCGCTCGCCAGGGGGATCTCCTCCCCGAACGACAGCACGCGCGCGCACGGCACCCGGACGCCTTCCGCGCCCGCCGGGACGGTCACCTCACGTCCGCTCGCGCGATGCCGGAGCACGAGGCTCTGCGGCACCTGCGAGCCGGTCAGCAGGAGGTCGCCGTCCGCCGTCCACGCGGCCCGCTCGATCCTGAACTCCGGTCGGCCGCGGTCCCGCAGCCGCGCGACGCCTTTGCGGACCGTGGCCGGCACATGGGCGGTCGACCAGCGCAACAGCTTCAGAGCGGGCACGGACAGCTCCCCAATCGCCACTCAACGTCTTGATCAGCGCACCGAAAGTAACAACGCGATGGCCGACCCGCCACCGTGGCGCAGCGGGGGGCAGGCGTGGCCATGACGCTCAGCATGGTCACATTGCGCGTCCGCTGCTCACGTTGAGTGAGTAGATGGCACTGCCTTGACGCAATCTTGAGGTTGCGCCCGCCTCCTGAACCGCCCGGTCAGGCGGCTATGTGGACTTTCCAATCCTTGTCCCGCACCGCGCGGCGCATCGTCTCGGCGAGGAGGGTGAACTCCTCCGCGCGCGGTGACGTCGCCCGGTGGACGAGGCCGATCCTGCGGTACGGCGCGGGCTGCGCGAACCTGCGCACGTGCATCCCGGCCCGGCCTGCCTCGACGGGGACGGCGGATTCCGGCAGCAGCGTCACGCCGAGCCCGCCTGAGACGAGCTGCACGAGCGTCGAGAGGCTCGTCGCGTAGGTGGCGGCCGCCGCCTTGGCGCCGACCTCCCGGCACACTTCGAGCGCCTGGTCCCGCAGGCAGTGGCCTTCGTTGAGCAGGAGGACGTCGAGTTCGCCGAGCAGGGCGCGGTCCACCGGTTCCTCGATGTCCAGGCCGTGCGGCGCGGCCAGCACGAAGTCCTCCTGGTAGAGCGGGATCTCCACGATGCCCGGCATCGTCACGGGCAGCGCGAGGACGACGACGTCAAGGCGCCCGGCGAGGAGTTCCGCGACACACGTCGCCGTCTGCTCTTCCCGGACCGAAAGCTCAATGTCGGGAAAATCACAATTGAGCGCTGGAAGTACCGTAGGTAGCAAATAGGGGGCGACAGTCGGTATAACTCCGAAACGCAACGGACCCGCCAATGGCCCGCGATCGGCCGCCACTTCCTCGGCCATCCTGTCCAGTTCGGCGAGCACGATCGCCGCACGGCGTGCCACCAGCTCGCCCGCGGGGGTCAGCAAAACCTTGCGTGTGGTGCGCTCCACAAGCCTCGTGGCCAGGGCGTCTTCCAGGGCGGCGACCGCGGCGGACAGGGCCGGCTGGCTCATCCGCAGCGCGGCCGCGGCGTCGCGGAAGTGGAGATAGTCCGCGACGGCCAAGAACGCCCGCAATTGGGCGATCGTCGGGCGACTGATAGCTATCCCCTATCGCGAACACTCGGCTGAATCGATTTCTCACATGACGATACATGCGAGAGGCTGAGCACCGTCCACCGACCCCATCCGACCCTAGGAGGGCCCCATGCTCAGCATTGGCGACCAGTTCCCGGCCTACTCTCTGACGGCCTGCGTCTCCCTCGACGCGGACAACGCCTTCGAGACCATCACCGAGAAGTCCTACGAGGGCAAGTGGCGCGTGGTCTTCTTCTGGCCCAAGGACTTCACCTTCGTCTGTCCCACCGAGATCGCCGAGTTCGGCCGCCTCAACGAGGACTTCGCCGACCGTGACGCGCAGGTGCTCGGCGCGTCCGTCGACAACGAGTTCGTGCACTTCAACTGGCGCAAGAACCACCCCGACCTGACCGACCTGCCCTTCCCGATGCTGTCGGACCTCAACCGCGAGCTGTCCTCCGCGCTCGGCATCCTCACCAAGGACGGCGTCGCCCAGCGCGCCACCTTCATCGTGGACCCGAACAACGAGATCCAGTTCGTCATGGTCACCGCGGGCTCCGTCGGCCGGAACGTCAAGGAGGTCCTGCGGGTCCTGGACGCGCTCCAGTCGGACGAGCTGTGCCCGTGCAACTGGAACAAGGGCGAGAGCACCCTCGACGTCAACAAGCTGCTCGCGGGCGTCTGACGATGAGCATCGACAGCCTGAAGAACGCCCTTCCGGCCTACGCCAAGGACATCAAGCTCAACCTGGGCTCGGTGACCACCACCTCGCAGCTGACCGAGCAGCAGCTGTGGGGGACGGTGCTGAGCTGCGCCCTGGCCACCAAGAGCGGCCGTGTCATCGCCGCCGTCTCGGCCGAGGCGGGCGACTACCTCACCGCCGAGGCCTTCGAGGCGGCCAAGGGCGCCGCCGCGATCATGGCGATGAACAACGTCTACTACCGGGCCACGCACCTCATCGGCGACGACACCTACGCGACGCTCCCGGCGAAGCTGCGGATGAGCGTCATCGCCAAGCCCGGCGTGGACAAGGCCGACTTCGAGCTGTGGTGCCTCGCGGTCTCGGCCATCAACGGCTGCGGCCGCTGCCTGGAGTCGCACGAGAAGGTCCTGCGCGACGCCGGACTCTCCCGTGAGCTGATCCAGGAGGCGCTCCGCATCGCCGCCGTGGTCAACGCCACCGCCGCCGTTCTGGAGTCGGAGTCGGCCCTCACCACCGTGTGACCCGCCCGACCCCCGAGCGCCCCGCCCACCGGCGGGGCGCTCCGCTTTTCCCGCGCTCCCCGCCCCGCTCACCTACAGTGTGGGCATAGCGCGCGAAACGGACGAAGATCCTTACGTTGTCCTGATCAGGCACGGTCCACCATGCGAGGATGAGCCCTGGGCGCGCTCGCCCGACCAGGCCCCACTTCCCTAGGAGTCCCGCGCATGCACTCGTCGATCCTCGCCCAGGCCGAAGCACCGGCGGACGGTATCGCGGGCTGGGCCACCGACATCATCGAGAAGGTGGGCGGTCCTGGCGCAGGGCTCCTCATCGCCCTGGAGAACCTCTTCCCGCCGCTGCCGAGCGAGATCATCCTCCCGCTGACCGGCTTCACCGCGGGCCAGGGCAAGATGTCGCTGTTCGAGGCGCTGTTCTGGACGACGCTCGGCGCCGTCGTCGGCGCGTTCGCGCTGTACTGGATCGGCAGGCTCATCGGCCGCGAGCGCATGTACTGGGTGTGGGAGCGGATGCCGCTGGTCAAGGTCTCCGACCTGGAGAAGACCGAGGCGTGGTTCGCCAAGCACGGCACCAAGGCGGTGTTCTTCGGCCGGATGGTGCCGATCTTCCGGAGCCTGATCTCGGTGCCCGCGGGCGTCGAGAAGATGCCGATGCCCACCTTCCTGCTGCTGACGACCGCCGGCAGCCTGATCTGGAACTCGATCCTCGTGCTCGCCGGCTACTGGCTCGGCGACCAGTGGCACGTCGTAGAGACCTACGTCGGCGTCCTGTCGAAGATCGTCCTGGTGGCCGTCGTCGTCGGCGTCATCGCCTACATCGTCGTCCGCCTGCGCGGCCGCAACGGCACCGCGGGCGCCCACCGCGCCCCCTGACGCCAGGCGCCCCCAGACGACAGAACGTCCGGCTCCCCTCAGGGGACCGGACGTTCGTCGTTCGGCGCGGGCCGCTACTTCTTCTTCTTTGTGGCGGGGGCGCGGTACTTCTTCCACAGGGCCCGGACACGGTCGTTCTGGCCCTTGGTGAACTCGGTCATGCAGACGTCCGTCCCGTAGTCCATGTAGTTGTGGATCGGGTCGAGGCCCTCGGACGGGCAGGTGTCGGGGATGGCGTCGTCCGCCGGGCAGCCCGTGGTGGGCACGGCCTGGTCGGGCGTGTCGGCGACGCGGTCGCCCGCGGCGCAGCCGTCCTTGTACGGGTAGTCCCGGCCGAAGGTGTGGTAGAGGCCGAGCCAGTGGCCGACCTCGTGCACCGCGGTGTTGCCAAGGCTGTACTCCTGCAGGTTGCCGCCGGGCAGGCTCTGGTAGTGCAGCACGGCGCCGTCGCGCTTGGGCTGCTTCTTGTAGTCCCACGGGAAGGTGGCCCAGCCGAGCAGTTCCTTGCCGAGGTCGGCGGTGTACAGGTTCAGCGACGCCTTGCCGCCCTTGCGCAGCTTGCGCTTGTAGGTGGTCTCGTACTTCTGCGGGTCCTTGAACCAGGAACCCTTGTTCGTGTACGTGATCTTCTTCAGGTAGAAGTTGATCTTGAGGTTGTGACCGCCCGCGGCACCCTTGTAGCCCCGGTCCAGGACGTCGATCTGCTTGTTGACCGCCTTCTTGGAGAGCTTGCCCTTGTTCCCGTAGTGGATCACGTGGAAGTAGACGGGGATGTGCAGCCACTTCGTGGCCGCCTTGGCGCCCTGGCTGCGGGTGAGCAGGTTCTGCTTGGTCAGCTCGAACTGGACCGCGGCCTCGACGTCCGGGCTCACCCTGCTGTGCGGCTCGACGGCCTTGCCGCCCTTGCGGACACGGGCGACGCTGTGGTCGTCGGTCGCGGGGGCGTGACCGTGATCGTCGAGGCACTCCTCGGCCGCCGCGGCGGGCGCCGGCGCAGGCGCCTGGGGCGCCTTGGCCTGCGCGAGCTGCGGAACGGAGGCCACCACCGCCACGGACAGGCCGATGGCGGCGAGCTTCACGCTCTTCACTTGGCTCCTCGGGGGGTCGGGATCGGGGGTTGGATCAGGGGGGATGCAAATCTACAAGACACTTCCGACACAATGCCTGGCAACCGGGAGATGCCGGACGGACTGTTCCGTTGCCCACACACCGCGTTCACCCAGCGTGCGGGCCATCTAGACTTAGTTGACTCCTCGTTCCCGCGAAAGGTTCTCCGTGTCCGTGACCGAACAGTCGTTCGATACTGTTCTCGTCGTCGACTTCGGCGCGCAGTACGCGCAGCTGATCGCCCGGCGTGTCCGTGAATGCCAGGTCTACAGCGAGATCGTCCCGTCGACCATGCCGGTCAGCGAGATGCTCAGCCGGAACCCCAAGGCGATCATCCTGTCCGGCGGCCCCGCCTCGGTCTACGAGCCGGGCGCGCCCGCCGCGCCCGCGGGCCTGTTCGACGCCGGAGTGCCGGTGTTCGGCATCTGCTACGGCTTCCAGGTGATGGCCCAGACGCTGGGCGGCGTGGTCGAGCGCACCGACGTGGCCGAATACGGCCGCACCGACCTCGACGTCGTCGGCGAGGGCGCCCTGTTCGCCGGGCTGCCCGCCGCGCAGAAGGTCTGGATGTCGCACGGGACGTACGCGTCCAAGGCGCCGGAGGGCTTCACCGTCACCGCGGCCACCGCCGTCACCCCGATCGCCGCGTTCGAGAACCCCGAGGCGGGCTTCTACGGCGTGCAGTTCCACCCCGAGGTGCTGCACACCGAGCACGGCCAGACGGTCATGCGCCGGTTCCTCGAACTCGCGGGCGTCCGGCCGAACTGGACCATGCTCAACATCGCCGAGGAGCAGATCGAGGCGGTCCGCCGCCAGGTCGGCGACCGGCGCGCGATCTGCGGCCTGTCCGGCGGCGTCGACTCCGCGGTGGCCGCCGCGCTCGTGCAGCGCGCCATCGGCGACAAGCTGACCTGCGTCTACGTCGACCACGGGCTGATGCGCAAGGGCGAGTCCGAGCAGGTCGAGAAGGACTTCGTCGCCGCGACCGGCGTCAACCTGCACGTCGTGGACGCCCAGGAGCGGTTCCTGTCCGCGCTGGCCGGGGTCACCGACCCCGAGGAGAAGCGCAAGATCATCGGACGCGAGTTCATCCGCGTCTTCGAGGCGGCCGCGCGCGAGATCTCGGCCGAGGGCGACGTCGAGTTCCTTGTCCAGGGCACCCTCTACCCGGACGTCGTGGAGTCCGGCGGCGGCACCGGCACCGCCAACATCAAGTCGCACCACAACGTCGGCGGCCTGCCCGACGACCTGCGGTTCGCGCTGGTCGAGCCGCTGCGCGCGCTGTTCAAGGACGAGGTGCGCGCGCTCGGCGAGCAGCTCGGCCTGCCCGCCGAGATCGTCTGGCGGCAGCCGTTCCCCGGCCCCGGCCTCGGCATCCGGATCATCGGCGAGGTCACCCGCGAGCGGCTCGACCTGCTGCGCGAGGCCGACGCGATCGCCCGCGAGGAGCTGACCCGCGCCGGGCTCGACCGCGACGTCTGGCAGTTCCCGGTCGTGCTGCTCGCCGACGTGCGCTCGGTCGGCGTCCAGGGCGACGGCCGCACCTACGGCCACCCGGTCGTGCTGCGCCCGGTCAGCAGCGAGGACGCCATGACGGCCGACTGGTCGCGGCTGCCCTACGAGCTGCTGGAGCGCGTCTCCACCCGGATCACCAACGAGGTGCGCGAGGTCAACCGGGTCGTCCTCGACGTCACCAGCAAGCCGCCGGGCACTATCGAGTGGGAGTAGGGCCCAGCACCAGGTCCATGCCGCTGCGGTAGACCTCGGCCGGCACCCGGTCGGGGTCGAGCAGGTGCTGGAGCGCCAGCCCCATCTCCATCGCCAGCGCCAGCGTCGCCCGCCGCCGCACCTCGGCGTCCTTCGCGTCGCCGCCCGCCGTGCCCGCCGTGCCCGCCTCCTCGCCGGGGGCTGCCGCGATGGTGTCGGCGAGGGCGGCGCGGCGGGCCTGGTACCAGTCGGCGATGCGCCAGGCGGCGGCGCCGTCGCGCATGCCGTACAGCCAGAACTCCACGAGCAGCTGGGCGAACTGCCTGTCGTCCTCGCCCGCGCCGATCCAGCGCTGCGTGACGTCGTCGTCGGCGCAGTGGTCGAGCAGCGCCAGGAGCAGGTCGTTCTTGCCGGTGAAGTTCGAGTAGACGGCGCCCTTGGTGAGCCCCGCCGCGTTCGCCACGTCGTCGAGGGACGCCCCGTGGATGCCGCGTTCGGCGAACAGCCGCCGGGCCGCCTCCAGCAGTGCCCGGCGCGTCTGGAGCCGCCGTTCCTGCCGTCCCGCGTGGACCTTCCGCTCCGACTGACCGGTCATCGGGCTCCCTCCCAGGCTGCTCTTCCTGGGATACACCGGACTGGCACCACCGATCCAGGCTTTACCTATGTAGAACGGTCCAAGCCCGACGGAACGCTGAACCGGGTCAACAATGACCGGGTGGACATTGTGAGTTACTTGCGGGTACCCAAAACTGGCCACTCGGTCATATGCTGAGCGTCATGGCTACCCAGACGGCACCCTCCCGCCCCCTCTCCGACGCTGTCATCGCCAAGATCACCTCTTTGGTGACCTCGGACGGGGGCAGCACCGTGATCAACGCCCCGTACACCGGTGAGCCGCTGGCCACACTCCCCCTGTCCTCGGCCAAGGACGTGGAGAGCGCCTCCGCCAAGGCCAAGGCCGCCCAGCGCGCCTGGGCCGCGCTCAGCCCGGCCGAGCGCGCCAAGCCCGTCCTGCGCTTCGTCGACGCCTTCCTCGCCCGCCGCGACGAGATCCTCGACATCCTCCAGTGGGAGACGGGCAAGGCCCGGCGCCACGCCTTCGAGGAGTTCCTCGACGTCGCCCTCGGCAGCCTCCACTACGCCCGCAAGGCGCCGAAGCTGCTCGCCCCCCAGCGCCGCCAGGGCGCCTTCCCCGTCCTGGTGAAGACCCGCGAGCTGCGCCAGCCCAAGGGCGTCGTCGGCATGATCACGCCGTGGAACTACCCGATCAGCATGGGCGTCGGCGACACCGTCCCGGCCCTGCTCGCGGGCAACGCCGTCGTGCACAAGCCGGACACCCAGACCGCGCTCAGCGTGCTGTGGTGCGTCAACCTCCTGATCGAGTCCGGCCTGCCGAAGGACCTCTGGCAGATCGTGCTCGGCGACCCCGCCGACATCGGCGACCCGCTCATCGGCACCGCCGACTACGTCTCCTTCACCGGCTCGACGCGCGCCGGACGCGTCATCGCGGAGAAGGCCGCGCCGCGCCTCATCGGCTACTCGCTGGAGCTGGGCGGCAAGAACCCGATGATCGTCCTTGAGGACGCCGACCTCGGGCGGGCCGCGCGCGGCGCCGTCCGCGCCTGCTTCTCCAACGCGGGCCAGCTGTGCATCTCCATCGAGCGGCTGCTCGTGCACGAGAAGGTCTACGACGCGTTCCTCGCCGCGTTCAAGGCCGAGACCGAGAGGATGGCGCTCGGCTCCGCGCTGGACTTCGAGGCCCAGATGGGCTCGCTCACCTACCCGCGCCAGCTCGACGTCGTCACCGCGCACGTCGACCAGGCCGTCGAGGCGGGCGCCACCGTCGTCGCGGGCGGCAAGGCGCGCCCCGACCTCGGCCCGCTCTTCTACGAGCCGACGATCCTCACCGGCGTCACCACCGACATGGACCTGTGCGCGGGCGAGACCTTCGGGCCCGTCGTCAGCGTCTACCGGTTCGGCACCGAGGAGGAGGCCATCGCGCGGGCCAACGACACCTCCTACGGCCTCAACGCCTCGGTGTGGACCCGCGACACCGCGCGCGGCGCCCGGATCGCCGCGCGGCTGCAGGCCGGCACCGTCAACATCAACGAGGGCTACGCCTCGGCCATGGCCTCGCACGACTCGCCCATGGGCGGGATGAAGCAGTCCGGGATCGGCCGCCGGCACGGCGCCGAAGGGCTGCTGCGGTTCACCGAGGCGCAGACCGTCGCCACCCAGCGGTTCATGGACATGGACGCGCCGCCGAACATGACCTACGCCGCGTACGCCGATCTGCTGACCGGCGCGATCAAGACCCTCAAGAGCCTTCGCCTCAAGTAGCGAGTGAGTGAGGACCCCCCTGTGGAAGGCAACAAAGGCAAGGACTTCGACGTCCTCGTGATCGGCTCGGGGTTCGGCGGCAGCGTCACCGCGCTCCGCCTCACCGAGAAGGGCTACAAGGTCGGCGTGATCGAGGCGGGCCGCCGCTACGACACCCGTGGCGAGGGCACCGGTGACCGTCCGCTGCCCAAGACAAGCTGGCGGCTCCGCTCGTACGTGTGGGCGCCGTTCCTCGGCCTCACCGGCATCCAGCGCATCCACCTCGTGCGCGGCAAAAAGGGCAGCATGGTCACCGTGCTGGCCGGCGCGGGCGTCGGCGGCGGCTCGCTGAACTACGCCAACACCCTGTACGTGCCGCCGGAGCCGTTCTTCCGGGACCGGCAGTGGGCGCACATCACCGACTGGCAGGACGAGCTCGCGCCGTTCTACGACCAGGCCAGGCGGATGCTCGGCGTGGTGCAGAACCCCGCGCTCACCCCGGCCGACCGGGTGATGAAGAAGGTCGCCGAGCGGATGGGCAAGGGCGACACGTTCCGCAAGACGCCCGTCGGCGTGTTCTTCGGCAAGCACGGCGGCTCGCGTGAGGCCGACCCGTACTTCGGCGGGGAGGGCCCCGAGCGGGTCGGCTGCACCCAGTGCGGCGAGTGCATGTCCGGGTGCCGCCACGGCGCCAAGAACATGCTCACCGAGAACTACCTGTACCTCGCCGAGAAGGGCGGCGCGCGGATCATGCCGCTGTCCCGGGTCACCGGCGTGCGGCCGCTCGACGGCGGCGGCTACGCGGTGGACATCGTGCGCACCGGCACCCCGTTCCGTGACCGCAAGACGCTCACCGCCGAGCAGGTGGTGGTCGCGGCCGGGACGTACGGGACGCAGAAGCTGCTGCACAAGCTCAAGGCTTCCTCGCTGCCCCGGCTCTCGGACCGGCTCGGCGTGCTCACCCGCACCAACTCCGAGGCGATCCTCGGCGCGGAGCGGCTCAGGTACGAGGGCGAGGACTACTCCAAGGGCGTGGCGATCACCTCCTCGTTCTTCCCCGACGAGCACACCCACATCGAGCCCGTCCGGTACGGGCACGGCTCGAACCTCATGGGCCTCGTCCGGTCGCTGCTGGTGGACGGCGGCGGCAGGCCCCGCTACCTGAAGTTCCTCGGCGAGGTCGGCCGCCGCCCGTGGGACCTGGTCCGGCTGTTCAACCTGCGGCACTGGTCGGAGCGGACGGTGATCGCGCTGGTCATGCAGACCCGCGACAACTCCATCACCGTGCGGGGCCGCAGGGGCCCGCTCGGCTGGGACGTGCGGGCCGAGCAGGGCCACGGCGAGCCCAACCCGACGTGGATCCCGGTCGGGCACGAGGCGGTCAGGCTGATGGCCGAGGAGACCGGCGGCATGCCGGGCGGGAGCTGGGGCGACCTGTTCGACATCCCGCTCACCGCGCACTTCATCGGCGGCTGCGTCATCGGCGACTCGCCGCAGACCGGCGTCATCGACGCCTACCACCGCGCGTACGGCCACCCCGGCCTGCACATCGTGGACGGCTCGACGATCTCGGCGAACCTCGGCGTCAACCCGTCGCTGACGATCACCGCGCAGGCCGAACGCGCGATGTCGCTGTGGCCGAACAAGGGCGAGCAGGACGCGCGCCCAGCCCTGGAGACGCCCTACACCAGGCTCACGCCCGTCCTCCCGAAGAACCCGCTTGTCCCGGCCAACGCCCCCGCCGCCTACCGCCTCCCCATCGTCGACATCACCTAGCCGCCCGGTTCCACCGGGCACAGCTCTTCAACTGAAGGCGGCTTCGTGGCCGGTGGTGGGGACGATCTCGGGGGCGCCGCGTAGCAGGGCGTCGGCCTCCTGGTCGTCTTCGGACGACTGGGAGGCCCGCTCGGCCTCGACGCCGATCCGGTAGTACTCGACCTCGCGGCGGGCCTGCTCGGCCGTCCAGCCCAGCACGGGCGCGACGAGTTCGGCTGTCTCCTCGGCCGCGCCCAGGCCCCGGTCCCACGTCTCGATGGAGATCCGGGTGCGGCGGGACAGGATGTCGTTCAGGTGCCGCGCCCCCTCGTGTGCGGCGGCGTAGACGATCTCGGCCCGCAGGTAGTCCTCCGCCCCGGCCAGCGGACGGCCGAGGTCGGGCCGTTCGGCGACCAGCGCCAGCAGGTCGTCGATCAGGGTGCCGTACCGCCGCAGCAGGTGTTCGATCCGCGCCACGTGCAGCCCCGACGAGGCGGCGAGCCGGTACCGGGAGTTCCAGACCGCCTGGTAGCCGGTGCCGCCGACCAGGGTGATCCGGTCGGTGCAGGAGGACGCGATCCGCCCGTCGAGGCCGTGCACGACGGCGTCCACCGCGTCCTTGGCCATCACCCGGTAGGTCGTGTACTTGCCGCCGGCGATCATCACCAGCCCCGGGACGGGATGCGCCACCACGTGCTCGCGCGACAGCTTCGACGTCTCGTCGGACTCCCCCGACAGCAGCGGACGCAGCCCCGCGTACACGCCCTCGACGTCGTCATGCGTCAGCGGCACGGTGAGCACCTCGTTCACATGGTCGAGCAGGTAGTCGATGTCGGCCTTGGACGCCGCCGGATGGTCCTTGTCCAGCGTCCACGTGGTGTCGGTGGTGCCGATGATCCAGTGCCGCCCCCACGGGATGACGAACAGCACCGACTTCTCGGTGCGCAGGATGATCCCGGACGCGCTGTGGATGCGGTCGCGCGGCACCACGAGGTGGATGCCCTTGGACGCCCGCACGTGGATCTGCCCGCGCCCGCCGACGAGGTCCTGGATGTCGTCCGTCCACACGCCGGTGGCGTTCACGACCTGCCGGGCCCGCACCTCCACCTTGTCGCCCGACTCCAGGTCGCGCACCCGCACGCCGGTGACCCGCTCGCCCTCGCGCAGGAACCCCACGCACTGCGTCCGGGAGGCGATCTGCGCGCCGTAGCCGGCGGCGGTGCGCAGCACCATCATCACGTACCTGGCGTCGTCCACCTGCGCGTCCCAGTACTGCACCGCCCCGGTGAACGACGACCGCTTCAGCGACGGCGCCACCCGATGCGCCTGCTTCCTGGTGAGGTGCCGGTGCCCCGGCACCCCGCGCGTCGCCCCCATCGAGAAGGACAGCGCGTCGTACAGCGCCACACCCGCCCCCACATATGCGCGCTCCCAGACGTGGTGCGTCATCGGGAACAGGAACGGCACCGGCCGCACCAGGTGCGGGGCGATCCGCTGCAACAGCAGCCCGCGTTCGGTGAGCGCCTCGCGCACGAGGTCGAAGTTGTACTGCTCCAGGTACCGCAGCCCGCCGTGGATCAGCTTGGACGACCGGGAGGAGGTGCCCGAGGCGAAGTCCCGCGCCTCCACCAGCGCCACCCGCAGCCCGCGCGTCACCGCGTCGAGCGCGACGCCCGCGCCGACGATGCCGCCGCCCACCACAACGACGTCGAACTCCTCGACCGCCATCCGGCGCAACGCCTGCTCGCGCTCACCGGGACCCAGCCTCGACGCGCCCAACCCGACGGCGTCCCGCCCGTCCGTACCGTGTCCGTCCGTGCCGTGTCCGTCCGTGTCACGCTCAGCCGCACCGCTCATGTCCCACGCTCCCCCGACCTTAGGTTTCAGCGTTGTCCGTTCCCACGCTAGGCGTCCGCGCAACCCGCGGCATAGCGCCGACCACCAATCATTACCGACTGGTAACAAATCGCGCCGAGCACTTCCCCGCGCGCTGACAAGTCACATAAGGAGGGACGCCGTACACGTGTGCGTACGACGTCCCTGGAGATCACCGGAAGTAACAGAACTCTTACTGCGGGGTGATGACGACCTGGACCCGCTGGAAGTCCTTGACCTCGGTGTATCCCGAGGTCGCCATCGCCCGCTTGAGCGCCCCGACGAGGTTCATCGAGCCGTCCGCGACGTGCGACGGGCCGAACAGGATCTGCTCCAGCGTCCCGATCGTGCCCAGCTCCAGCCGGGTGCCGCGCGGCACGTCGCCGTGGTGCGCCTCGCTGCCCCAGTGGTAGCCGCGCCCCGGCGCCTCGCTCGCCCGCGCGATCGGCGACCCGACCATGACGGCGTCCGCGCCGCACGCGACGGCCTTGGCGATGTCGCCGGACGAGCGCATGCCGCCGTCGGCGATGACGTGCACGTACCGGCCGCCCGACTCGTCCAGGTAGTCCTTGCGCGCCGCGGCGACGTCCGCGACGGCGGTGGCCATCGGCACCGCGACGCCCAGCACGCCGCGGGTGGTGTGCGCCGACCCGCCGCCGAACCCGACGAGGACGCCCGCCGCGCCGGTCCGCATGAGGTGCAGGGCCGCCTGGTAGGTGGCGCACCCGCCGACGATCACCGGCACGTCGAGCTCGTAGATGAACTGCTTCAGGTTGAGCGGTTCGGCCCGGCCCGAGACGTGCTCGGCCGAGACGGTCGTGCCGCGGATGACGAACAGGTCGACGCCCGCGTCCACCACGGTCTTGGAGAGCTTGGCGGTGCGCTGCGGCGACAGCGAGGCGGCGACCGTCACCCCGGCCTCACGGACCTCGGCGATGCGCCGCCCGATCAGCTCCTCCCTGATCGGCGCGCTGTAGACCTCCTGGAGCCTGCGGGTCGCGCGCGCCTCGTCCAGGCCCGCGATCTCCGCGAGCAGCGGCTCGGGGTCCTCGTAGCGCGTCCACAGCCCTTCGAGGTCCAGGACGCCGACGCCGCCGAGCCGTCCGATCGCGATGGCCGTCGCCGGGCTCACCACGCTGTCCATCGGCGCGACCAGCAGCGGGATCTCGAATCGGTAGGCGTCGATCTGCCAGGCGACGCTGACCTCTTCGGGGTCACGCGTCCGGCGGGACGGGACGATGCCGATCTCGTCGAAGGCATAGGCCCGGCGCCCGCTCTTGCCGCGCCCGATCTCAACCTCAGCAGCCACCCTCTAGCCCTTCATAAGTCGCGCCCCCTCGGAGGGGCGACGCGTCATCGTCACCCCTGGGAGGGGCCCAACGCCAAGTCGAACGCGGCGAGTCTATCGACCCTGGTAGTTCGGGGCTTCGACGGTCATCTGGATGTCGTGCGGGTGGCTCTCCTTGAGCCCGGCGGAGGTGATCTGCATGAGCCGCCCGCCCTCCTGGAGTTCGGAGATGGTGCGGCTGCCGGTGTACCACATGGCCTGCTGGAGGCCGCCGACGAGCTGGTGCGCGACGGCCGCGAGCGGACCCCGGTAGGGCACCTGGCCCTCGACGCCCTCGGGGATCAGCTTCTCCTCGGAGGAGACCTCGCCCTGCGCGTACCTGTCCTTGGAGTAGGACTTCCCGCGCTCACGGTTGCGCATCGCGCCCAGCGAGCCCATGCCCCGGTACATCTTGTACTGCTTGCCGTGCACGAACACCAGGTCGCCGGGGGATTCGTCCACACCCGCGAGCAGGGAGCCGAGCATCACGGTGGAGGCGCCCGCGGCGATGGCCTTGCCGATGTCGCCCGAGTACTGGAGGCCGCCGTCGCCGATCACCGGCACGCCCGCGGGGGCGCAGGCCCGCGCCGCCTCGTGGATCGCGGTGATCTGCGGCACGCCCACGCCCGCCACCACGCGGGTGGTGCAGATGGAGCCGGGGCCGACGCCCACCTTGACGGCGTCCGCGCCCGCGTCCACGAGCGCCTTGGCGCCCGCGTAGGTGGCGATGTTGCCTGCGATCACCTGGACGCGGCTGTTGGCCTTGACCTTGGCGACGGTGTCGAGCACGCCCTTGGAGTGGCCGTGCGCGGTGTCCACGATGATCGCGTCGACGCCCGCGTCGATGAGCGCCTGCGCCCGGCGGATCGCGTCCTCGCCGACCCCGACGGCGGCCGCCACGACGAGCCGCCCTTCCTCGTCCTTGGTGGCGTTCGGGTAGCGCTCGGTCTTGGTGAAGTCCTTGACGGTGATGAGGCCGCGCAGCCTGCCTTCGCCGTCGATCAGCGGCAGCTTCTCGATCTTGTTCCGGGCCAGGAGCGCGAACGCCTCCTCCCGGTCGACGTTCTCCGGCGCGGTGACCAGCGGCATCGGGGTCATCACCTCGGCCACCGGACGGGACATGTCGGTCTCAAAACGCATGTCCCGGTTCGTCACGATGCCCAGGAGGACGCCGCGCTCGTCCGTCACCGGGACGCCGGAAATCCGGTAGCGGGCGCACAGCTCCTCCACGTCCGCGAGCGTCGCGAACGGGGTGCAGGTGACCGGGTTGGTGATCATCCCGGCTTCCGACCGCTTCACCGTGTCCACGTACTGGGCCTGCTCGTCCGCCGACAGGTTCCGGTGCAGCACGCCGATGCCGCCCTGGCGGGCCATCGCGATGGCCATCCGCTCCTCGGTGACGGTGTCCATCGCCGCCGACAGCAGCGGGATCTTCAGGGTGATGCCCCTGGAAAGCCGCGTCGTGGTGTCGGCGTCGCCCGGCTGCAGGTCGGAGAAGCCCGGCAGCAGCAGCACGTCGTCGAAGGTCAGCCCCACGGGAGCGAACTTGCCGGGGTCCTGAGCGGCGGGGTTCATGATCGGCCTTTCCTGCGGGGTTGGCGGCTTTTGGTTACCCATCGTAGGGGTAACACCCCGTGGGACCTGCGACTTCCCGGCATCCCCGCGCGCGCAGTAGTTTGGGACTGTGCACGACGAAGCTCCGCTCGACCCGTTCGCCGGCGACCCGGACGACCCGGCCGCCGCCCTCGGCGAGCTCGAAGAGATCGCTCCGCTGAGCTCGGCGGAGCGTGAGGACGTGCTCGCCGACCTCGCCGACCTCGAGGTCTTCCGGACCCTGCTGGAGCCGCTGGGCGTGCGCGGCCTCACCGTGGACTGCGAGGACTGCGGCAGGACCCACTACATCGACTGGGAGCTCCTGCGCGGCAACCTCAGGCACCTGCTCGACGAGGGCCAGCCCAGGGTGCACGAACCGGCCCTCGACCCCGATCCCGTGGATTACGTCACATGGGAGTACGCCCGGGGCTACGTCGACGGCGTGATCGACAGCGAAGAGGGCAAGGGCTGACGCCCCGCACGCCCGCGTAAGCCCGCCGGTTCAGGCCGACTCCTCCAACTGGTCCATGGCCAACGCCATGGCCCGCAGCCGTGCCAGCGCCCGGTGCTGCGCCACCCGGACGGCGCCCGCCGTCATGCCCAGCACCGTCCCGGTCTCCTCCGCCGACAGGCCCCGCACCACCCGCAGCAGCACGAGTTCCCGCTGCTGCTCGGTGAGCCTGCCCAGCATCTCCCTGGCCTGCGCCGCCTCCAGGTAGCGGACGACGGTCTCCTCCGGCCCTGGACCCTCGTCGGGGCCGTCCGGCAGGTCCTCGGTGGGCACCGCGGTGCGGATCGCCGCGCGCAGCGCGTCGGCGACCTTGTGCGAGGCGATGCCGAAGACGAACGACACGAACGGCCGTCCCATGTCGCGGTAGCGGGGCAGCGCCGACAGCACGGCGATGCACACTTCCTGGGCGACGTCGTCGGCGGCGTGGTACTGCCCCGAGACCCGGCCCAATCGGGCCCGGCAATAACGCACCACCATGGGCCGTACGTGCCCTATCAGCACCTCGGTCGCTTTTGTGTCTCCTTGGACCGCGAGATGCGCCAATTCCCGTAGGTCCGGCTCGCTCTCCCCGGTACGGGACGGTACCGGCTCCAGCCGGTGATCGGTCCCGACGATCGCAGCCTCCGTCACGTAGAGCACTATGCCCACGTGGAAGGTTCAAGTCTTCACAGATCTCGGCAACAGAATGGTCACAGTGCGCGGCCACCGCCGAAACCCGGCGACAATACGGAAAAACCCCCATGGAAAGCCATGGGGGTTCTCCGTGGTGCGGTCAGCCGTCAGTGGCCGTGCCCGTGGCCGTGGCCGCCCGCGGCGGCGGGGGCCTCCTCCTCGGGCTTCTCGACGACGAGCGCCTCGGTCGTGAGCAGCATGCCCGCGATCGACGCGGCGTTGGTGACGGCGGAGCGCGTCACCTTCACCGGGTCGATGACGCCGGCGGCCTTGAGGTCGCCGTACTCGCCGGTCGCGGCGTTGTAGCCGTGGCCGGCGGGCAGCTCCTGGATCTTGGAGACGACGACGTAGCCCTCCTGGCCCGCGTTCTCGGCGATCCAGCGGGCCGGCTCGACCAGCGAGCGGCGCAGCGCCTCGGCGCCGGTGGCCTCGTCGCCGGTCAGGCCGAGCGAGTCGAAGCCCTCCTTGGCCACGTGCGCGAGCGCGGAGCCACCGCCGGAGACGATGCCCTCCTCGATCGCGGCGCGGGTCGCGGAGATCGCGTCCTCAAGGCGGTGCTTCTTCTCCTTCAGCTCCACCTCGGTGGCCGCGCCGACGCGCAGGACGCACACGCCGCCCGACAGCTTGGCGAGGCGCTCCTGGAGCTTCTCGCGGTCCCAGTCGGAGTCGCTGTTCTCGATCTCGACCTTGATCTGGCGGACCCGGTCCGACAGCTCCTGCGCCTCGCCCAGGCCGTCGACGATCGTCGTGCTGTCCTTGGTGACGGTGATGCGGCGGGCCTGGCCCAGCACGTCGAGGCCGACGCTGTCGAGCTTGAGGCCGATCGCCTCGGAGACGACCTGGCCGCCCGTCAGGGTGGCGATGTCGCCCAGCATCGCCTTGCGGCGGTCGCCGAAGCCGGGGGCCTTCACCGCGACCGACAGGAAGGTGCCCCGGATCTTGTTGGCGACCAGCAGCGCCAGCGCCTCGCCCTCGACATCCTCGGCGATGACCAGCAGCGGCTTCTTGCTCTGCGCGACCTTCTCGGCCAGCGGCAGGAACTCGTTGACGCTGGAGATCTTGCCCTCGACGACGAGCACGTAGGCGTCCTCCAGGACGGCCTCCATGCGCTCGGGGTCGGTCACCATGTGCGGCGACAGGTAGCCCTTGTCGAACTGCAGGCCCTCGGTGAACTCCAGCTCCAGGCCGAAGGTGTGGGCCTCCTCGACGGTGATGACACCGTCCTTGCCCACCTTGTCGAACGCCTCGGCGATCAGCTCGCCGATCTTGGCGTCCTGCGCGGAGATCGTGCCGACGTGCGCGATCGACGCCTTGTCGTCGACCTCGGTCGCCGACTTCAGCAGCAGGTCGGACACGTGCTTGGCGGCGATGTCGATGCCGCGCTTCAGGCTCAGCGGCGACGCGCCGGCCGCCACGTTGCGCAGGCCCTCGCGGACCAGCGCCTGCGCCAGGACGGTCGCGGTGGTGGTGCCGTCACCCGCGACGTCGTTGGTCTTGGTGGCGACTTCCTTGACGAGCTGGGCGCCCAGGTTCTCGTACGGGTTCTCCAGCTCGACCTCACGGGCGATGGTCACGCCGTCGTTCGTGATGGTCGGAGCGCCGAACTTCTTGTCGATGACGACGTTGCGGCCGCGCGGGCCGATCGTCACCTTCACCGCGTCCGCGAGGGCGTTGACGCCGCGCTCGAGGGCGCGCCGCGCGTTCTCGTCGAACTCCAGGATCTTGGCCATTTTCGGGTTTTCCCTCTGTCTGCCGTATAAGCGCGCCGCCCCGGCCGCCCGGTGGGGCCGCCGGGGCGGACGACGCGAGCCGAAGGCTCTTACTTCTGGATGATCGCGAGGACGTCGCGAGCGGACAGGACGAGGTACTCCTCGCCGTTGTACTTGACCTCGGTGCCGCCGTACTTGGAGTACAGGACGACGTCGCCCACGGCGACGTCCAGCGGCACGCGGGCGCCCTTGTCGTCGACCCGGCCGGGGCCGACGGCGAGGACGGTGCCCTCCTGGGGCTTCTCCTTGGCCGTGTCGGGGATGACCAGGCCGGAAGCGGTGGTGGTCTCGGCCTCGAGCGGCTGGACCACGATGCGGTCCTCGAGCGGCTTGAGGACAACCTTGGTGGCGGTCGACACGTCGAACCTCCCCTTCGGATGTGAAGTGTGCGTTGTCTGCTTAGGAGGCGACCTCGACCGGCCTGTCGTCGCGGGTGCCAGACCGGGCTTGTCGCTTTGGCACTCTCCCCTGGAGAGTGCCAGTCAGTGACATTATGCCGTGCCTGTACAACAGTCAACCGGACTCCCTGTAGCCGTCCCCGCTCTACCGTGGTGGCATGCAGACCGACGCCTTCGCCGCCCTGCTCACCCCGGCCGGGCAGGAGGTTCTCGCGCGCGCCGCCGAGGCCGACACCACCGAGAACGGCATCCTCGCCGCGGCGTCCGCGCTGCGCGGCAGGTACCCCGCCGAACTCGTCGGCGCGGCCCTCACGCAGACGCGGCTGCGCGCGCGGGCTGCCGCCAAGTTCGGGCCCGACGCCGCCCGCATGTACTTCACCCCGCACGGCCTCGAACAGTCCACCAGGACGGCCGTGGCCGCCTACCGTGCCGCGCGCTTCACCGGGCCCGTCCTGGAGCTGTGCTGCGGCATCGGAGCCGATCTGCTGCACCGTGCGCGCGCGGGCGTCCCCGGCGACGGCGTCGACGTGGACCCGCTGACGGTCGCCGTCGCGCAAGCCAACCTGGCCGCTTTCGACGTCGGCGGCACCGCGTCCGCCCGGCTCGGCGACGCGCTCGACCAGGACCCGTCCCGGTACACCGAGGTCTTCGCCGACCCCGGACGCCGCACCTCCCGAGGACGTGTCTTCGATCCGAAGTCCTACGAACCGCCCCTGGACCGGCTCCTGGCACTGGCCGCCAAGGCCCCGGGAGCGTGTGTGAAGGTCGCTCCCGGCATCCCCTACGAGGCCATTCCGGAAGACGCGTCCACCGAATGGATATCCGAGGACGGCGACGTCAAGGAAGCGGCCCTGTGGCTCGGACGGCTCGCGCAAGGCCCGTCCCGTAAGGCGACCCTCCTCAAACGCGGCGAGGTCCACAGCCTCGAACCCGACGAGAAGACGTCGGTGCCACCCGTCCGGGAATGGGGCGCCTACCTGTACGAACCCGACGGCGCCGTCATCAGGGCCCACCTGGTAGGCGAGGCGGCGGCCCTCGTGGACGGCGGCCTCGCCGACCCGCGCATCGCCTACATCACGTCCGACTCCCTCATCCCCACCCCTTACGCCGCCGCCTACGAAATCCACGAGGTGCTGCCCTTCTCCGTCAAACGGCTCAAGGCGGCACTGCGCGCCCACGACGTCGGCGCGCTCACCCTCAAGAAACGCGGGTTCGCCGCCGACCTCGACCGGCTCCGCCGCGACCTGCGCCCGTCCGGGACCCGTCCCGGAACCGTCGTGCTCACCCGCGTCGGCGACGCCCCCGTGGCGCTCGTGTGCGCGCCCGCGTCCGGACCCGGCCACAAAAGCGCCGTCCAGGATCCGGCAAACAATGGGGCGCGCTGAAGGAATACCTTTTCCCGGCCCGGTGAAGAATTCGTGGAACGCGCCCGGAGCGGCCGCCGAGCACCCCCACCGCCTTTCATGGCGAAACCGGCGAAAAGACCCGGCCAGCGCGCCGCGGAACACCCCCATCGCACCCTGGAAACGGCGAGGTCCGGCCTTTCCCCCAGACCATCAGAACCACCGTTTCCACCAAGATCTCAACGTATTCCAGCGCCGTCTAATCGCTTTGTGATCAAGCACTAATGTAAGGACCTCACATCAATGCCACGCGCCCTTCAGGTATTCAGGGGCACGGGCGTGAGAAGGGGCATGCGTTGGAAACGAATCACAACTTCCTGCAGACGGGGGGTCAACCGGTCTCGGACCGGATGCGGGAGTTGCTCGCCCGGGCGGCGCAAGACCATGTGTACGAGTCACGCTCACAGGGTCAGGTCCTGGACGAGATCCGCCAGCGGCTCGAAGGCATGGAGTGGCTGCTGCGCGAGGTCAGGGAACGCGAGCTGAGCAGCCTCACCGGCCAGCTCGACGGCGTCCGCGGGCACCTGGACGAGCTCACCGGCAAGGCTCCCGGCTGGGCCGAGGGGCTCGGCGAGCACCTGGAGGCCGTAGGCGAGCGCATCAAGCCCGTCAGCGAACTCCCGGCGCTGTGGGCCGACGTCGGCGTCGTCGCCGAGAACGTCGACGAGAGCCTCACCCGGCTCCAGTCCGTCATGGACTCCGCCGCGCACATCGCGGACGCCACCGCCGCGGCGTCCCAGCGCATGGAGGACATGACCAAGCGCCTCGACAAGCTCCAGGGCGCGATGGAGGCGGCGTCCGTCAGGTTCAACCGGCTCGACAAGTCCCTCGCCGAGCTGGGCCACCGGTCGGAGAAGCTCGAACACACCGTCACCGGGATCACCACCCGGGTCGAGCAGTCGCTCACCGAGATGGCCGAACGCATCGACCAGGGCCTGGACTCCCTCGGCAGCCGCGTCGAGGGACTCGGCGGCCGGCTCGAGGGCCTCGACGGCAGGCTCGAAGGGCTCACCGGCAAGATCAACGGGTTCGACAGCAGGTTCGACGCGCTCGGCGAGCGGCTCACCCAACTGCCCGCCGCGCTGGAGATCAACGAGATCCACCGCAGGCTCGCCGAACTCGCCGCCCGCCCCCACCTCGACTACGGCGAGCGCTTCGACGAGCTGGAGCGGCAGGTCTCCACCGTCACCGACCCGCTCATCGTGGAGCTGCGCAGCAGGCCCGACCGCACCGAGATCGAGGACACCGTGTCCAAGATCGTGGAGAGCGCCTACAGCGGCCTCAGCCGACGCCTGGAGGAGACCACAAAGACCGTCCAGGAGGACATGAAGCGGCGCCTGGAAGGCACCCAGGACGAGGTGACCCGCAAGGTCGACCACGTCCGCGACGACATCTCCAAGCGCTTCGAGGACATCCACGGCGACGTCACCAAGAGGGTCGAGTCCGTCTTCGAGGAGGTCATCAAGCGGTCCGACGCGGTGCACGACGAGGTCGCCAAGAGGTCCGACGCCGTGCACGAGGAGGTCGCCAAACGCTCCGAGCACATGCAGTCCGAGCTCGGCAAGCGGGTGGACGGCGTCCAGGAGGACGTCGGCAAGCGCGTCAGCGCCGTGCACGAGGACGTGCTCAAGCGCCTCGCCACCCTTGAGGAGACCATGCTCGCCCTCGCCGAGGCGCTCCTGCGCCCCCGGAGGGACGGCAAAGAGTAATCCCGCATGACGCACGTGGCCTTACGGGGGGAGCGCCGCACGCCCCTCCGTAAGGCCACGTGCGCGAACGGGAAAGTGTTACGTTCAGCTTCCGCAAAATCACTCCTCCTCTCCTTCGGAATCCGTTTACATGGACCCCGTGACCACCGCCGACGCCGCCGCCCGCGCCACCGGGGCACTACCCCTCGGCCGGCCGCCGAGCGCGGCCACCCTGCGCTGGGTGTGCGAGTGCCTCGGCGCGGGCAGCACGGTACGGCTCCAGCGGCCGCTCACCGGCGGGATGAGCCGCACCAACCACGCGCTGCTCGTCGAGACCCGCTCCGGCAGCGTGCACCGCCTCGTGCTGCGCCGCTGGACCGACTGGGACCCCGAGTACCCGCCCGAGCGCGAGATCGCCGCGCTGCTGCTGCTCGCCGGCTGCGAGATCCCCACCCCCCAGCTCATCGCCGCGGACCCCTCAGGGAGCCGCTGCGACGCCCCCGCGCTCCTCATCACGCGCCTGCCGGGCCATCCGCCCCGGCCCGTCCCCGAGGACCTCTCGGAGTACCTCATCCAGCTTGCGGCCGCGCTGGTCACCCTCCACGACGTCCGCGGCGGCACCACCATGCCGCCCTACACCCCCTACAACCGGCTCCTCATCCGTCAGCCGCCCTTCCACGCCCGCAACCCCGGCGTCTGGGACAAGGCGCAGGAGATCGTGGCGGAGCCGCAGCCCGAGTTCGTCCCGCACTTCATCCACCGCGACTACCACCCGGACAACTCCCTGTGGGCGAACGGCCGGCTCCAGGGCGTCGTCGACTGGGACAAGGCGTCCTACGGGCCGATCGGCGTGGACGTCGCGCACATGCGCTGGAACCTCGTCGCCCGCTACGGCAGGGACGCCGCCGACGCCTTCGCCGCCGCGTTCGAGCAGGTCCGCGGCAACTACGACCACCACCCGTACTGGGATCTGCGCTGCGTCATCGACCTCCTCCCGGAGGACGGCGGCCACCTCCCGGCCCCCCTGGTCGAACGCCTGGAGGACTACCTCGAATCCCTCCTCTCCGACCTAGGCGTCCTCCCCCACTGACCACTTCCCTCTGACGGCCCGTGCCATCCCTTCCCCAGAAATGCGGAA
>NZ_JAJLQY010000015.1 GCF_020991275.1 Actinocorallia sp. API 0066
GCCGATGGGTTGGTGCGGTTGTGGGATGTGGCTGGTCGTGTGCTGATCGGTGATCCTCTCACCGGCCACACCGACTGGGTCTGGTCGGTGGTGTTCAGTCCGGATGGGAAGGTCCTGGCCTCCGGCAGCCACGACAAGTCGGTGCGGTTGTGGGTGTTTTGATCGGGTGAAGGTGGTGGTCTGGCTTGGTGGCGCCTCGGCGGGGTCGTTACGGGACACGAGCTGTTTGTCGCTGGAGGCTGCGGGGTGGTTGTTTGGTTGATGTGGTGATGTTGGTGGAGGGGTTGTGGGGTGGGGTTGGCTGGGGGAGAGGGGCCGGGCGTTGGGGGGCTCGGCCCCTCGTGGGGGTTAGGTGGGGGTTAGGCGCCAGTGGGGGGTGGTGGACTGGTGGTGCCAGAAGGTGGTGAAGCGGCCGTTTTGGGCTAGGAGGGTGTGGGCGGGGCCGTCTTCGGTGATTTTGCCGTCTTCTAGGAAGATGACGCGGTGGGCGTGGCGGATGCTGGTGAGGCGGTGGGCGACGACGACTCGGGTGCGGGGGTGGGGGTCGGAGGTGAGGGTTTCGGCGATGAGGGACTCGTTTTCGGTGTCCAGGGCGCTGGTGGCCTCGTCGACGAGGAGGATGGGGGCGGGTTTGAGGAGGGCGCGGGCGATGGCGACGCGTTGGCGTTCGCCGCCGGAAAGTGTGGTTCCGGCTTCGCCGACCTTGGTGTTTAGGGCTTCGGGGAAGCGGGAAGTGAGATCGTCGACGCGGGAAAGATGTGTGGCTTGGGCAAGAGCGGGTTCGGTGGCTTCGGGGTGGGCGGTGCGGATGTTGTCGCGGAGGGTTCCGGTGAACAGGTACGGGTGTTGGAAGACGACGCTGGTCAGGGCGCGGCGGGCTTCCGGGGTGAGCGTGGCGGGGTCGGTCCCGTTGATGAGGACGCGGCCGCTGTCCGGCTCGTGTAGGCCCGCGATCAGCGCCAGGATCGTGCTCTTACCCGAGCCCGAGGGGCCGACGATGGCGGTGGTGGTGCCGGGCTCCAGCGTGAAGCTCAGCCCGTCCAGGACGGGCTTCTCGTGGGGCGCGTAGCGGAAGGTGACGTTCTCGAACTCGATCCGGGGCGTGGCACCGGGGATGCCGGAAGGGAGGTCGGTGCCGTGGGGCACAACGGGGGCGGTCAGCACGGCGTTGACGCGGCGCAGCGTCGTCTGCACCGATTCGACGGCGGGGGAGAGCTCGCCGAGCGCCGTGAACGGTTCGAGGTAGCGCGCGACGACGACGATCAGCGCGACGGTCTCGGGCACCCCGAGGTCGCCGCGCACCGCGAGCGCCGTCGCGGTGCCCGCGAGCAGCACCAGCGCGAGCTGGCTGGCGAGGCTGAACAGGAGTTGGCCGGGGATCTGCATGAGCAGCAGCCGCATGGTCGCGCCGTGCTGGGCGGCCAGCGCGGCCCCGGCGTGGCTGCGGGCCGGCTCGACCCGGCGGGCCGCGCGCAGCGCCTGCTGGGTGCGGGCGAACTCCAGGATCCGCTCGGTGAACGCGCTGTTCGTCTCGGCCGCCACGGTGTCGGCGCGGCGGCTGATGCCGGTCGAGGCCCAGAACGCGCCGAGCAGCACCGGCACCCCGGCCAGCGCGGCCAGCCCGAGCGGCGCCGAGACGGGCAGCAGCGCCAGCGCGATCCCGATCGGCAGCAGCGTCGCGCCGATCAGCGGGGTCAGCAGGTTGACGACGAGCCCGACGATCTCGGGCCCGGTCGCCGCGATCGCCTGCCGGGCCGTCGCGGTGTTCTCGGCGGTGAACCAGGTGAGCCGCACCCTTGTGAGCCGCTCAGCGACGTCCCGCTGGGTGCTGTCGAGCAGCCCAAAACCGAGGTCGAAGCCGAGCCGCGCGGTCACCGCGTCCACCGCCCAGCCCGCCGCGGTGACGGCGGTGAGCGCGCCGACCCACGGCCACGCGCCGCCCGGGTCGTCCCCGAACAGCGCCGAGACCAGCGGCACGAGCAGCACCACGCCGACGGCGCGCAGCACCACGCCGACGACGGCGAGCACCGTGTAGCGGACGACGTCGCCGCGCCGGTCGTGGGGGAAGAGACGGAGCAGGGTACGGATCATCGGACGGCCTCCTCGGCCCTTGACACGCCGGAGCTCCCCGCGTCCCACAGCCGGCGGTACCGGCCGTCAGCGGCGAGCAGGTCTTCGTGGGTGCCGGTCTCGGCGATCCGGCCGTGGTCGAGCACGACGATCCGGTCGGCGCCCGCCACGGTGCGGAGCCGGTGCGCGATGACGAGCACGGTCCGGCCCGCCGCGAGCCGGGTCAGCGCCTGCTGGACGAGGTACTCCGACTCGGGGTCGGCGAACGCCGTCGCCTCGTCGAGGACGAGTACCGGGGTGTCGGCGAGGATCGCGCGGGCGATGGTGAGGCGCTGGCGCTCCCCGCCGGAGAGCTGCGCGTTCGGGCCGAGCACGGTGTTGTAACCGTCCGGCAGCCGTGTGACGCGCTCGTGGATCTGCGCCTCCCTGGCCGCCTCCTCGACCCGCTCGATCGGCGCGTCCGGGACGGCGAGCGCGATGTTCTCCCGGATCGTCCCGTGCACGAGCTGGGCGTCCTGGAGCACAAACCCGACACGGGCGTACAGCTCGTCGAAGGTGAGGTCGCGCAGGTCCCGGCCGTCCACCCGGATCGCGCCGGAGTCCACGTCATGGAACCGGGCGAGCAGCGCCGCCAATGTCGACTTGCCCGACCCGGACGGCCCGACCAACGCCGTCACGGTCCCCGGCGCAAGCCGCAACGACACGTCCTGGATGACGGGCACCCCAGGCCGGTACCCGAACCCGACCCCCACGAACTCCACCTCACCGACGGCCCCCGATCCACCGGAAGCCGCCCAGGAGCCCGAGGCCGCGTCGTGGGCGTCGGTCGCGACCGCACGGCTCAGCGTCGGCCCGTCCGGGACGGTGAGGTGGGGTTCGTCGAGGGTTACCTGGATGCGGCGGGCGGCGAGGAGGCCGTCGCGGAGGCCGCTGAGGCCGTAGCCGATGCCGAGGAGGCGGGCGCCGAAGGCGGTGCCCAGGAGGAGGAACGGGAGGAGGTCGACCGGGTCCATCCGGCCGGAGGCGACGAGGGGGGTGCCGAGCACGGCGATCAGCCACAGGAACGTCGCGGGCCGGGTGGCCAGGTCCATGACGGTCTTCTTGCCGATGAACGGGCGCTGCCAGCCGTTGAGGAAGGCCAGGTACTCCGTGAGGCTGCGCCGGAACGCAGACGCGGCCGCCCCGCCGAACACGCGGATGACGGGCTGGCCCTCCAGGTAGGCGGCGGCCTCGCCGTTCATCCGCTCGGCCCAACGCTGGGCCTGTGCCGTCTTTGTCCCAGATTGGATGATCATGATGTACATCGTGATGATGTAGACGAGGACGGGGACGAGCAGCGCCAGCGCCAGCCGCCAGTCCACCCAGAACAGGTAGACCAGCACCGCGATCGGCGCGACGACGGCCGCCGCCGCGTCCGGCACGGCGTGCGTGACGAGGTAGTGCAGCGACAGCGTGTCGTCCTGCACGAGCTGTTTGACCGAGCCGGAGCCGCGCGCGGTGAACCAGCCGAGCGGCAGCCGCGCCAACTTCGCCAGCAGCCGCTCCCGCAGCGCCCGCGCGAACCTCGCGTCCACCGAGTGCAGCCACAACAGCAGCAGCGAGCCGAGCAGCGTCCCCGCCCCGAGCAGCCCGAGCGCCGCGATGCCGACCGGCCACACCTCGTCGCGGCCCGCCCCGTCCAGCAGCCGCCGCGCCAACTCCACAAGCAACAGGAACGGCGCGAGCTGCAACAACGTCACCAGCGCCTGCAACCCCGCAGCCACCATCAACGTTCGCCGCAACGGCCCGAGCAACCGCCCCGCCGCCTGCACCCGCCACGTCCCCACCGTGGCCCCTGCCCCCGAGCCCCCGGCCCGAGCCGCCCGGTCCCGTGACGGCACAGCCGCCCCGCCCAAGGACGCCTCCGCGCCATGGCCCGCTCCGCCCGACGCCGCCTCGGCGGCGTCCGAGCCCCCGGCCCGAGGCGACGCGTCAAGTGCCCCGTCCGCCCCCTCGACGGCCCCGGCTGGCGCCGTCCGGTCCTGTGACGGCACGGCAGCCCCGCCCGACACCGCCCCCGCGCCACGGGCGGTGGCGCCTGACGACGCCTCCGCGTCGTCGGCGGCTCCGGCCTGTCGTGGTTCGGCTGCCGTGTTCGGTGCCGACGCGGTCTCGTCGGGTGCCTCGGGGGTCGTCGTCGATGTGGCGCCTGAGGGTGCCTTTGTGGGTTCGGTATCGGGGTGTGCGGCGTCTGGTGCTGGTGGTGGCGCGGTGGTGGGGGGCGCCTCTGTGGGTTGCTCGGCGTCGGGTGGGGTGGGGGTTCGGGTGGTGCCCATGGATTTGGACTGGTTCCAGTAGGCGCGGCCGTAGATTTCGGACTTGGGGAAGCCGAACTCCTTGCGTAGGCGGGTTCGGAGCAGTTTGAAGGTTTCGGCTTCGGTGGCGGCCCAGGCGAACCAGTCCGACCAGTCGCGGGGCTCGACGGCGTCGGGGAGGGAGGCGGCGGTCCGGCGCGGGACGCGGTGCAGGTGGAGGCGCGGGTGGGTGGCGAGCGGGATCTCCAGCTCGGACGGGTGCTGGTGTTCGAGGTACAGCTCGACCGGGACGTCCGAGGGAAGCGCCCCCAGCAGCCCGTTGAGCGCCGGGATCGAGGCGGCGTCGCCGAACAGGAGGAAACCGGCGGGCAGCTCCTCGGGCACCGCGAACGGCGTCGAGCCGAACGACATCACCCCGACCTTCGCGCCCGGCGCGACGTCCTTCGCCCACCGGGTCGCCGGGCCGGGCGGGTCGTGCAGCGCGAAGTCCACCGCGAACCGGCCGCTCTCCGGGTCGGCCTCGGTGAGGGTGTAGCCGCGTTGGAACTCGGCGTCCGAGCCGTCCGGGTCGGGGAACCACATGCGGATCCACGCGGTCGGGCCTACGTCGGCGTCCTCAAAAAGCGTGGGCGAGGCCATCCTGACGCGCAGGAAGTGCGGCGCGCGCAGCTCCGTCTCCAGCACCGTCGCCTCGTGGTCGCGCGCGCCGAAGCCGCGCATGACCGCGCCCTGGAATCCTCGGGCCATCACCATCTCCCTTCGTAGGCGGAGAGGTCCGCCACGATCTCGTTCACGGGCCGTCCGGGTGGCGCCGCCGACACCAGGCCCCGGATCGAGGCCGCCAGGAGCAGCCGTACGTAGTCCTCCGTCGAGACCTGAGGCAGCCCGAGGTGGGCGGGGCCGAGACGGGTGTCGGCGAGGAGGCTCTCGACGGCGGAGTCGCGTTCCCGCGCGAACCCGTCGCCGCTTCTGGCCTCGGTGTCGTTCTCCTCGGACGCGGCGAGGCTGATGGTCAGTGTCGCGACCGAGCCGGCGAGCACGACGGCTACTTCCGGCGCGTACCCGCGGCGTTCCAGCGCGTCCACCTCGGCCGTCAGAAGCCGCCGACCGTGCTCTCCCCGTGGGAAGAGCACCTGGAAGTAGCGGGCGAGCCCTGGCCGGGCGAGAGCGAACGCGCGTAGCCGCAGCGCGAACGACAGCAGGTGCCGTTCGGTGTCCTCGGTGGGGTCGTCGGGCAGCGCCAGTTCGGCGAGCAGGCTTTCGCCGACGAGCCGTTCCAGCTCCCACCGGCCCTCGACGTGCCGGTACAGCGCCGCCGTGGAGACGCCCAGGCCCGTCGCGACGGCTTTGACGCTGAGCCGCCGCATGCCGAGTTCGCGGCCGACCCGGACGATCTCCTGGACCGTCACGATGCGCGCCCTGCCGCCGCGCCGCGCGGCGGCGTTCTTCTGTTCACGGTCCATCAGACCCCCAAAGTTGCACCCTATAACTTAGGGTCGCCTAACCCCGGGGGTCAAGATCTACGCACGGCGCCTCAGCGAAGGGTGTGCACGGCGGCCGTCATCGCGTCGGTGATCCGGCTTACGTCGTCCTCGGTGCAGATGTAGGGCGGCATCGTGTAGATGAGGTCGCGGAAGGGTCGTAGCCAGACGCCCCTACGCAAGGCAGCCTCCTGGACGCGCTGCTGGTCGATCGGCACCGACGTCTCGATGACGCCGATCGCGCCCTTCACCCGGACGTCGGCCACTCCGGGCAGGCCCCGGACGGGCGCGAGGCCGTCGGAGAGCACCTTCTCGATCGTCCGGACCTCGGTGCGCCAGTCGCGCTCCGCGAGCAGGTCCAGGGACGCGCAGGCGACGGCCGCGGCCAGCGGGTTGGCCATGAAGGTCGGGCCGTGCATGAGCGGCGCCTCGCCGGACGCGCTGATGCCCGCCGCGACCCGGTCCGTGCACAGGGTCGCGGCCATCGTCAGGTAGCCGCCGGTGAGGGCCTTGCCGACGCACATGATGTCGGGGGAGACGTCGGCGTGGTCGGCGCCCCAGAACTCGCCGGAGCGGCCGAAGCCGGTGGCGATCTCGTCCAGGATGAGGAGTAGGCCGTGGGCGTCAGCCAACTCGCGTAGGGCGCGCAGATGGGACGGGTCGTAGAACCGCATCCCCCCGGCGCCCTGGACGACGGGTTCCACGATGATCCCCGCCAACTCGTGCGCGTGCGCCGCGACGAGACGGCCGAGTTCGTCAACGTAAGCAGGGTCGGGCCCTACGGGCGGAGCGGGCGCGAACACGTGCACGGGAAGCACGTCGCTGAACAGATGGTGCATGCCGTTCACCGGGTCGCAGACAGCCATGTCGCCGAAGGTGTCGCCGTGGTAGCCGCCGCGCACGGTGAGCAGCCGAGGCCGGTTGACGCCTTGCGCCCGCCAGAACTGGAGCGCCATCTTGATGGCCACCTCGACGGCGACGGACCCGGAGTCGGCGAAGAACACCTTGGTGATCCCGGCCGGGGACAGCTCGACGAGGCGGCGGGCCAGTTCGACGGCGGGCCGGTGGGTGAGCCCGCCGAACATGACGTGCGCCATCCGGCCGAGCTGGTCGGTGAGCGCCGCGTTCAGCCGGGGGTGCCCGTACCCGTGGATGGCGGCCCACCACGACGACATGCCGTCGATGAGCTCGCGGCCGTCCTCCAGGACCAGCCGGACGCCGTGCGCGGCGGCGACGGGGTGAAGGGGGACGGTCGAAGGCATCGGCGCGTAGGGGTGCCAGACGTGCTCGCGGTCGTAGGCGAGGAGTTCCTCGGGGCTCATGGACGTTCACGGTACTCGGGTGATTTGCGTTACTCGCCGGTAGCTGAGCTGGGTCAGCAAGCGCTTATTTTCTGCACGTGAGCTGTCTCACCAGGGCAGGGGTGCTAAGTAGACACATTGTCAGCACTAACTTGATCGAGAAAGCTCTCCCGATCCTCCTCCGGAGTGACCATGCGCACCGTGTCGACCGCACTCGCCGGGCTGACCTCCGCGGCACTCGTCATCGGGCTCGCCCAGCCCGTCTCGGCGGCCCCCGTCGTCCTCGACACCAACCGCAGCACCGTCGTCGTCGGCGACGGCGGAAGCGGCGTCTGGACCACCTTCACCGCGCGCGGCGGGGCCGTCGCCACCGCCCGCGCCGTCGACCTCTGGCTCACCGCCCCCGACGGCGAACGCGTCCTGGTCGACCTCGTCGTCAAGGGCGCCCCCGGCATCTGGACCGGCGTCGCCGCCTTCAACCGCTTCGACGCCCCCGGCCAGTGGCGCGCGACCCTCAACGTCCGTGACGGCTCGGGCAAGCAGTCCACCGCCGGACGGCTCGTGTTTCACGTGAAACGCAAGACCACGCTCTCGGCCGCGAACCCGAAGGGGCGCGGCGGCTCGGTCGGCGGCGTGCTGCGCAGGCTCGCCCCGGCGGGCGGCTACCAGCCGTACGGCGGCCAGAAGATCCACCTGTACCGCTGGACGGACGGCGCCTGGCGGCACGTCGCCACCACAACGACCGGCAAGCAGGGCAGGTACTCCTTCGCCGCCCGCCCCGGCAAGCTCCAACTCCGCTACGCGGGCACCGCCGTCAACGCCCCGGCCAGCCAGACCACCCAGCGCTGACGCCGTCGCCCCAGCCCGGAGGTCGGCCGCTCCCGACGAAGTCGGGCTCGTGAAGCGGCCGATCTCCGGGCCATTGAGCACAGCCCGGAGGTCGGCCGCTCCCGACGAAGTCGGGCTCGTGAAGCGGCCGGTCTCCGGGCCATTGAGCACCGCTTCAGGGAGTTGGTGCGGGGTGGCGGCGTGCCAGCGCGCGGTACGTGATCGCGGCGGCCGCGTAAGCGACGACGAGGAAGGCGAGGACGGGCTCTGATCTGCCGTCCGGCGGCAGGGTGAACGCGCCGACACAGGCGGCGGCGACAAAGGTCGCGTTGAAGAACATGTCGTACGCGGCGAAGACCCGGCCCCGGAACGCGTCCTCGACGCTCTCCTGCAGGATCGTGTCCACGCACACCTTGATGCCCTGCGCGGCGACGCCCAGCGCGAACCCGCCCGCGACGTACAGCGGCTCGCGCAGCGGCACGGCGAGCCCCAGGAGCGCGACAGAGGCCGCGAGCAGCATCGCCGAGATCCACGCCTCCTTGCCGAACCGCCGGGCCGCCCACGGCGTGATCACGGCCCCCAGCAGGTATCCGGCGCCGGACACGAGGGTGATCACCGCGATCCCGTCAAAACCGGACGGGAAGTGGTGCCGGTACAGCAGCAGCGTCATGAGCAGCCAGATGCCGTAGAGGAACCGGTACGTCGCGATCGCCCCGAGCGCCAGCGCGGCCGGTTTGCGCCGCGCCAGGTGCCGCGCGCCCTCGACCATCCCGGTGACGACGTTCCTGACCGTCTCGCGCTGCCGTCCGTCCGGATCAGGGCCGAGCCCGTCCTTGGGCAGCGCCCGCGCGACAAAGGAGGCGACGACGTAAAGGACGGCCGCCATAAGGAAGGGCCCCGTGGTCCCGGCCTTCTGGACGGCGAACCCCGCGCCCGCTCCGACGAACGCCGCCACCGTCCCGGAGGTCACCGAAACCGTGTTGGCCAGAAGCAGATCCCTCGCCTGGACGACGTGGGGCAGCGACGCCGAGAGCGCCGACAGGAAGAACCGGTTCACGCCCAGCACGACGAGCGCCGCCACCAGGTACACGTCACTGTCGTCCAGCGCGCTGATGAGCCAGGCCATCCCGAGCACGCACACCGCCCGCACCAGCGGCGTGTAGACAAGGATCTGCCTACGCCGCCACCTGTCGATCAGCACCCCGGCGAACGGCCCGAGCACCGAGTACGGCAGCAGCATGACGGCGAACGCCACGGCCACCTTGCCCGCCGTCGCCTCGTTCTCCGGCGCCAGCACGTAGGCGGCCAACCCGACCTGCATCAGCCCGTCCGCGAACTGCGACGTCAGCCGGGTCCCGTACAGCCACCGAAACCCCCGCCCGCCCCACACGTCACCCCAGCTCACCCGCCCACCCTACGCACCCGTCCGGGTCAGCGGTGGGTGAGGAGGGTAAGGGCGGCGGCGGAGGGCGAGTCGGCGGGGGCGGTGTGGGTGAGGAGGCGTTGGGTCGGGGCGGACGGAAGGTGGAGGAGGGTGAAGTCGAGATCGAGCGGGCCGACCTCGGGGTGGTGGAGGTGTTTGGTGCCGTGGGCGCAGAGGCGGACGGCGTGGGCGGCCCACAGGGCGGCGAACTCGGCGGAGCGGACGGACAGGTCGCCCACCAGGGCGGCGAGGCCGGGGTCGTCAGGATGGCCCGCCGCGACGTAGCGCAGGGACGCGACGGCCAACGCCGCCTCGGCGCGCCAGTCGCGGTGCAGGTCCCTGGTGTGCGCGTCGAGGAAGAGGAGGCGGACGAGGTTAGGCCGATCATCCGGACGCCCAGGAGAGTCGAAGTCCAGATGCCCCGCAAGGAGACGGTGTCCAAGCCGGTTCCAGGCGAGCACGTCGTTACGGAGCCCGACAAGCAGCGCGGGAACCTCCGGCATGGACTCCAGCAGCCGCACCGCCGCAGGGTCGGCGACCTCCGCGACGGGCGGCGCGGCCCGTCCCGCCGGACGCGCCCTGGCCAGCGTGAACAGGTGCGCCCGCTCGTCGTCGGCGAGGCGCAGCGCGCGGGCCAGCGCGTCGATCACCGCGTCCGACGCGTTCGCCGACTGGCCCTGCTCCAGCCGCGTGTAGTACGCGGCGGACACCCCGGCGAGCCGCGCCAGCTCCTCGCGGCGCAGCCCCGGCACCCGCCGCACGCCGTAGCTGCGCACGCCCGCGCTCTCCGGGGTGATCGCCGCCCGGCGCGCCTTGAGGAATCGGCCCAGTTCCGTCGTCACACGCCAATGATGTCCGTTTTACCCGAGCGCTGCCTGACCCTGCGGAGGTCAGGCGGCACAGGGGGATGGCTGTTAGGCCAGGGCGCGCCCACGGTTGACGCCATGACCACGCAAGACACCCTCCCCGCACGGATGACAGCCCGGGAGCGCGCTGTCGTCGCCGTCCTCCTGACGGCCGGGTTCACCCTCGCCGTCGACTTCTCGATCCTCAACGTCGCGCTGCCCGTCATCGGCGCCGATGTCGGCTTCTCGACCGGGAGCCTCCAGTGGATCGCCACGTCCTTCGCGCTCGCGGCGGCGGGCTGCACCCTGTTCTTCGGCAGGGTCGCCGACCTCGCCGGACGCCGCCGCCTCTTCCTGCTCGGCATGGCGCTCCTCGGCGCCTCGTCGCTCGCGGGCGGCCTCGCGCAGGGCCCCGGCGTCCTGCTGGCCGCGCGCGTCGCCCAGGGCCTCGCGACGGCCATGGTGACGCCCTCCGCGCTCGCCCTCCTCACCACGGGCTTCCCGGCCGGGCCCGCGCGCGACAGGGTCCTCGGCCTCAACGGGGCGCTGATGGCCGCCGGGTTCACCACGGGCGCGCTGCTGGGCGGCCTGCTCACCGGCACCCTGAACTGGCGTTGGGCGTTCTTCCTCAACGTCGTCGTGGCGGCCGCCGTCCTGGCCGTCGCGCCCCTGGTGTTGGGCGAGAGCCGGGCGGAGCGACGGCCGCGGCTGGACGTCGCGGGGGCCGCCACCGTCACGCTCGCGCTCGTCGCGCTGGTGTTCGGGGCGTCGAGCGCGGGCGAGCACGGGTGGGGCGATCCGCGCGCGTGGGGCGCGCTCGCCGTCGCGGCGGCGCTGCTCGGCGTCTTCGGGCTGGTCGAGGCGCGGGCGGGGGAGCCGCTCGTGGCGCTCGGCGTGCTGCGGCGGCGGCCCGTCGCGTGGGGGAACGCCGCCGGTTTTGTCGCGTTCGCCACGGAGACGTCGCTGGTGTTCGCGTTGACCCTCTACCTCCAGGACGTCCTGGGCTTCTCGCCGCTCGTCGCCGGGCTCGCGTTCGCCGTCCTGGGCGCGGGGACGGTGCTGGGCGGGTTGATCGCGCCGCGCGTCATCGCCGCCGTCGGCGCGGGCCGGGCGATCGCGCTGGGCCTCGCCGTGCAGGCCGCCGCGACGCTGCCGCTGGCGTTCGCGGGGGAGGGGCGCGGCTGGCTCGTTCCGCTGCTCGCCCTGACGTTCACCGGCGGCGTCGCCAACCTCGTCGCGATCGTCGGCTACGTGGTGACGGCGACGTCCGGCCTCCCCGCCGCCGACCAGGGCCTCGCCTCCGGCCTGGTCACCCTGAGCCAGCAGACCGGCATCGCCCTGGGCACCCCGCTCCTGGCCGCCGTCATCACCGCCCGCCTGGACGCGGGCACCCTCCCCGCCCTCCACACCGCCTTCACCGTCAACGCCCTCACCACCGCCACCGCCGCCACCCTCCTGGCCCTCGCCCTACGCCGCGCCCCAAGCCACTAGACCCCTGTACGACGCGGAAGGCCGTCCCGCCGGGTGGGCGGGACGGCCTTTGCCGTGTTCGGTACTGGCTGGTCAGCGCTCGGCGTCGCCGCGGATGAACGCCTCGACGGCCTCGCGGGCCTGGTCGTCGTTGTACTGCTCCGGCGGCGACTTCATGAAGTAGGAGCTGGCCGACAGGATCGGGCCGCCGATACCGCGGTCCTTGGCGATCTTGGCGGCGCGCACCGCGTCGATGATGACGCCCGCGGAGTTCGGGGAGTCCCAGACCTCCAGCTTGTACTCCAGGTTCAGCGGCGTGTCGCCGAAGGACTTGCCCTCCAGCCGCACGTACGCCCACTTGCGGTCGTCCAGCCACGGCACGTGGTCCGACGGGCCGATGTGCACGTCGGCCTTGGCCATCTCGTGCGGGATCTGCGACGTCACCGACTGCGTCTTGGAGATCTTCTTGGACTGCAGGCGCTTGCGCTCCAGCATGTTCATGAAGTCCATGTTGCCGCCGAAGTTCAGCTGGTAGGTGCGCAGCAGCTCAACGCCGCGGTCCTCGAACAGCTTCGCCATGACGCGGTGCGTGATCGTCGCGCCGACCTGCGACTTGATGTCGTCGCCGACGATCGGGACGCCCGCGTCCACGAACTTCTGCGCCCACTCGGGGTCGGAGGCGATGAACACGGGAAGCGCGTTCACGAACGCCACCTTCGCGTCCAGCGCCGCCTGCGCGTAGAAGCGGTCCGCGTCCTCCGAACCGACCGGCAGGTAGGACACGAGCACGTCGACCCCGGCGTCCTTCAGGGCCTGGACGACGTCCACCGGCTCGGCGTCCGACTCCTCGATCGTGTCGAGGTAGTACTCGCCGAGGCCGTCGAAGGTGGGGCCGCGCTGCACGGTCACCCCGGTCGGCGGGACCTCGGCGAACTTGATGGTGTTGTTCTCGCTGGCGTGGATGGCGTGCGCGAGGTCCTGCCCGACCTTCTTGGCGTCAACGTCGAACGCCGCCACGAACTCCACGTCGCCCACGTGGTAGTCCCCGAACTGAACGTGCATCAGCCCAGGGACCCGCTGGTCGGGAGCCGCGTCCTTGTAGAACTCGACACCCTGGACGAGCGAAGAGGCGCAGTTGCCCACTCCAACGATGGCTACGCGCACCGAACCCATCCGGTTGCTCCTTTTCTCTAACTCACCGGGGTCTGGGGTGATCCCCAGGCTCTTATGAGGGCGACGTCCCTTGCGGGGCGTCGTTGTCATTGTCGTCTTGTCTGTCGTCCTGCCGCTGCCGCCCGACCTCGTCGGCCGCTTTGGCATGCTCGCGTCCGATGAGCTCGTTCAGCCACCTGACCTCGCGCTCGACCGATTCCAGGCCGTGGTTCTGGAGCTCAAGGGTGTAGCTGTCCACTCGTTCGCGGGTGCGGGTCAGTGCTGTCCGCACCTGCTCCAGGCGCTCCTCGAGGCGGCTTCGCCGGCCCTCGAGGATGCGCAGCCGCACGTCGGCGCGGGTCTGGGCGAAGAAGGCGAAATGTACGCCGAACCCCTCGTCCTCCCACGCCGCGGGCCCTGCCTCGGTGAGGAGCTTCTGCAGGTGCTCCTTCCCCTCGGCGGTCAGCTTGTAGACGATCTTGGCTCGTTTGCTCTGCAGTGCGCCCGTGGGCTGCTCGTCCTCGTCCTCGGTGATCAGCCCCTGTGCGAGGAGCTGCTTGAGGCACGGGTAGAGCGTCCCGTAGGAGAACGCGCGGAACATGCCGAGCAGGGTGTTGAGCCGCTTGCGCAGCTCGTACCCGTGCATCGGGGACTCATGGAGCAGCCCGAGCACGGCGAGTTCCAACACGCCGCCCCTCTTGCCGACCATCGTTCCCTCCGCGGTAGCTCAGCCAGATGTATCGTGGAAATGTATCGAGCCGATACATCGCAAAGATACGTAGTGTTAACCAACTCCGCAAGCTGCCTCATTCGTCACATCCGAGTAGGAACCGTGTGCCCGATCCGGCACCGTGCAGGCGGAGCCCGTCGGTACGATGACCCGTTAGACACCTGACGCTGCTGGGCTATGCCCCCCGTTAGACCGGCCCCGGCAGTGCCGCCGTGCGGGGTCCCCCGGCCTCGCACCCCAGCTGAAGAGGTCGTGTGAGTACTCCGCCGTACGGATCCGGTGGCCCCTCTGGGGACCTGCCGGAGGACGACTGGTTCCGGCCAGCGCCTCCCCAGGGGCGCGAACAGATCTATCGCGAGTCCCAGTACGGCAACTCTTCGCCACCGCCCCAGTACGGCGCGTACGACGACTACGGCTACGAGCAGACGACCTACTCGGGCCCGCAGGCTGGAAACGGCTACGCGGCCCCCGGCGGCTCCGCTTCCGCGTCCGGCGAGTACTACGACGACCGGACCACCTTCGACGGCTCGGCGGCGGGCGGCTACTACGACCAGCCCTACGCCGACGGCACCGCCTACTCGGACGGCACCGCCTACTCGGACGGCCCGGCCTACTCGGACGGCACCGCCTACCCCGACCAGACCTACGCCGACCAGAACGGCTACTACGCCGACCACAACGGCACCGTCGCGCTCGGCTCGGTCGGCCACCCCGACGCCCCCCCGAACGGCTACGACCCCTACGCCGGCGACCCCGCCGTCACCATGCTCGACAACGGCGCCCCCATCCCCCCCGGCGGCCCCTCCGGCCCGGACGGCGGCGACGGCAGGGGCGACGACGGCCGAGGCGGCGGCAAGAAC
Source organism: Actinocorallia sp. API 0066 (assembly GCF_020991275.1). GTDB lineage: Bacteria > Actinomycetota > Actinomycetes > Streptosporangiales > Streptosporangiaceae > Actinocorallia. Next base: position 14,455 of record NZ_JAJLQY010000015.1, read on the forward strand.
GGCAAGCCCCCCAAAGCGGCCTGGAAGAAGTACATCCCCAGCTGGAAGATCATCGCCGGTGTCTGCGTGGCCGGTCTCCTCGCCGTCACCACGATCATCGTCGTCGGCTACAACACAACACCCGTCCCCGACCTTGACAAGAACCTCGTTGAGGGCGTTGACGACCAGGGCTCGAACGTCTACTGGGCGGGCAAGAACCCCAAGGCGATGTTCCGGATCGGGACGAACCGCGAATACGTCTCCATCGACCAGATCCCGCTGCACGTCAGGCAGGCGGTCATGGCCGCCGAGCAGCGCTCGTTCGAGACGGACCCCGGCTTCTCCCCGCGCGGCCTGGCCCGCGCCGCCTTCAAGACGGTGACGGGCGGCACCGTCGAGGGCGGTTCGACCATCACCCAGCAGCTCGCCCGCAACCGCCTCAACACGCTCTCGAAGGACCGGACGATCACCCGGAAGATCAAGGAGATCTTCACGGCGATGAAGCTGGAGGGGAAGTACTCCAAGGACAAGATCCTGGAGAGCTACCTCAACACGATCCCGTTCGGCCGGATGTCCGACGGCATCCAGGCGGCGGCCCGCTCCTACTTCCACAAGAACGTGGACAAGCTCACGATCGAGGAGGGCGCCCTCCTCGCCGCGATGATCCAGCAGCCGGGCTACTTCTGCACCCAGTGCGACGAGAACGACCCGGCCCGCAAGGCGCTGGTCTTCCGGTGGAACTACGTGCTCAACGGCATGGTCACCGAGGGCTGGCTCGGCCAGGCCGAGCGGGACAAGATGGAGTTCCCGAAGACCAAGAAGAGCTGGATCTGGACGAAGGGCGACAGCCAGGAGTCCTACATCCGCGACCGCATCCACACCGAGCTGTCGCAGATCCCGAACTTCGACGTGGAATCCGTCACCACCGGCGGCTACAAGATCTACACAAGTCTCAACCCGACGCTGATGAAGTACGCCAAGGAAGCGGTCATCGAGAACGCTCCCAGCGTGACGTCCAAGGAGATGCGCAAGCTCATCCGCTCGGGCCTCGTCGTGGTCAATCCGAGGAACGGCGCGATCGTCGCGTTCTACGGCGGCAACCCGAACCGCGAGGAGTCGAACGCCGCCCTGGTCGACCGCCCGCAGATCGGATCGTCCTTCAAGCCCTATGTGCTGGCGACCGCGCTCTCGGAGGGCGTGAACGTCAAGTCGCTCATCGAGGGCCGCGGCCTCGTCTGCCTGGACCCGCGGACCGGCGACGCCATCAAGGGCGCGGGCAACGAGGCGGCGTGCGCGGCCCGAAACGGCTACTGGATGCGCAGCAAGCACAGCCTCGGCCAGGCGATCACGCTCATCAAGGCGACCGAGCAGTCGATCAACTCCTCGTTCGTCAAGCTCGGTCTGAAGATGGGGCTTGACAAGGTCATCGACGAGGCGGCCGCCTTCGGCCTCCCCAAGGACAGCATGGAGCCGGTGCCGTCGCTGGCGCTGGGCGTCGCCAACGTCTCGGCGATGTACCAGGCGTCCGGCTACGCCGCCTTCGCCAACGGCGGCAAGGCCGTCACCCCGCACCTGGTCAGCAAGATCACCCGTATGGTGGACGGCAAGGAGGTCTCGGTCCCGCTGCCCTGGAACAAGGGGGGCAAGCAGGTGCTGACCGAGGACCAGGCGGCCCAGGCCACCGAGGCGATGCGCGCCGTGATCACCTCGGGCACGGGTACCGGCGCCCGCCTCGCCAACGGCCAGCCCGCCGCGGGCAAGACCGGCACCACCGACGAGGGCGCGGCCCTCTGGTTCGTCGGCTACACCCCGCAGTACTCCGCCGCCGCGACGGTCTTCCACCAGAACAGCAAGTCGATGGATCCCTATCTCGGCCAGGGCGCCTACGGTGGTGTGTTCCCCGCGCGGATCTGGAAGGCGTTCATGGACAAGGCGCTCTCCAACAAGGACATCGCGCAGTTCCCGACGCCCACATACAGCGGTGAGCTGGTGAAGTACGACACGCCCAAGCCCAAGCCGACGAAGACCGATAAGTGCGGCGTGCTTGAGCAGATCACCAACCAGTGTGACAACGACAACCCCGGTGGCCACCAAGGCGACCTGCCCGGCTGCAACGTCGGCCAGCTGCCTCCGGCGTGTGACGCCAACAAGCCGCCGCCCGGCACCGAGAACAACCCGCCGGGCTGGTTCTGCGCCATGCACGGCGACTACCCGGCCTGCCACCAGGGCAACCCGGGCGGGCCGATCGACAACGACGGCGACGGCATTCCCGCCGATCAGGACCCGAACGACAACGACCCGTACTGGCCGCCCCCGGACCAGCAGGGGCACCGGCAGAACGAGTAGCGACGCCCGAGGTGTGCGCGACGGGGGCCTGTGCTTCGGCACGGGCCCTCGCCCGTTTCGCCCACCAGCGGGTTTACCGGTGTTTACCGACGCCACAGGTCGACCGTGGTAGAACGCCTCAGTATGAAGAGCCTGATCCCCCGGGGCGTCGATCGTGCCTCGGTCGGCACGTGGCTGCTCGCCTCCCTCGCGGTGGCCTGGTTCTCGATCGTGGTGATCCGCGTGATCCCCCACGACGGGCCCTGGCCCGACTACCTGACGCGGTGGAACCGCTGGGACGCCGACCGCTTCTGGTGGCTGGCGACCTACGGCTACGAGGGCGGCCCTCCCGGTGTCTACGACCCGGCGAGCTGGCCCGCCTTCTTCCCGGGCTACCCGCTCGCCATCCACCTCGTCGGCTTCGTCGTCGAGGACTACCGCGCCGCCGGGCTCCTCATCTCCTTCCTCGCGGGCCCTTGTGTCGCCCTCGCCCTCTCCCGCCTCGCCAACCACCCGCGTCCCCCCACCGACCCTCACAACGCCGTTCCCACCGAACACAACACCCCTGACAACCCCCGCGACCCCGCCTACGACCCGCCCCAGAGCAACAGCGCCGACCCGTCCGCAGCCGCCCCGCACAGCCCCCCGACCGCCCCACCCCACGGCCCTGGCCCCGGGCCCACCCCAGCCGCCGACCTCACGGCCGGCCCTCACAACCGCCCACACGACTCGCCTCACGACGCCGGGCACGAGCCGACCGAAGACGCCGACCTCACGGGCGCCGACCACGATCGCACCTACGACTCGCCTTACGGAGGCGGTGCTGGGTCGGCCGCGGACGCCGACCTCGCGGGTGGTGCTCGTGACCACGTTTACGGCTCGCCCTACGGCAGCGACGATGAGTCGGCCGCGGACGCCGACATCACAGATGACCCGCACAACTCCGTAGACGCCCCGCCCTACGGCGTCGGTGGTGGGTCTCCTGCGGGCGCCAGCCTCGCGGGTGGTGCTCGGGATCGCGCGGACGGCTCGCCTTTCGGTGGTGGTGCGGAGTCGGGGGGTGCTCGTCGGCAGTCGGGGCTCCGGGGATCCGGGTACGGATCGCTTGGCGGTGGTCGGGCGGAGCCGGGTGGGACCGGGGGGCCTTGGGCGGTGCGGGCGGAGGCCGTCGGGTACCGCAGGCGGGGTGAGGTGTCGGGGCGGGTCGGGCAGGCGGGCTCGAACGGCGTGGGGGACGTGCACGGGGGCTCCGGGGGTGCTCGGGTGCTGGTCGGGGGACGGCCGACGGGGGCCACGGCGGAGGTGCGGGTCGGGCGTGGGCCCGGACGGGCCGAGGCCGCCGTCAAGCGGGTGCGGGGCGACGGCGAGTGGTGGCGTAGTCCCGGGTTCCTCGCGGTGCTGGCGCTCGTCACGAGCCCGTGCGCGGTGTTCCTGTTCGCCGCGTACTCCGAGGCGCTGTTCCTGGCCTTGGCGGTGCCCGCGTGGCTGCTCGCCAAGAAGGGCCGCTGGGACCTCGCGGTCCTGCTGGCGGCGGGCTCGTCGGTCGTCCGCATCACCGGCCTGTTCCTGGCGCTCGGCCTCGTCGTCGAGTACCTCGTCGGCGAGAACGGGCGCCGCGGGTCGGTCGGCTGGCGCAAGGCGCCGCTGCTGGTCGTGCCGTTTGTGCCGATCGCCGCCTACATGGCCTACCAGTGGCGGCGGACCGGCGACATGATGGCCTGGCAGCACGCCCAGGAGAAGGGCTGGAACCGCCACACGGTCATGCCGTGGGAGGCGCTGAAGACGACCTGGTACAACGCGTTCGAGATCCAGTCCGAGTGGACGAACGCGTTCCGCGTCGAGATCTTCGCCGCGGGCGTCGGCGTCCTCCTCGTCGCGTGGCTGCTGTACCAGCGCCAGTGGCCCGAGACCGTCTACGTGGCCACCCAGCTGGCCGCCTTCATGACGTCCAGCTTCTACCTGTCCATCGGCAGGGCCACCCTCCTGTGGTTCCCGCTCTGGATCGCCCTCGGCCACCTGATGGCCCGCCACCGCTGGCTGCTCGGCGTCTACCTCGCCCTCTCCGTCCCCCTCATGGCGGCCTTCGTGGCCTCCTTCACCCAAGGCCAATGGACCGGCTGACCCCGGCGTCAACGGCGGCGGGGCGGGGCGGTGCGGCGCTCCCAGCGGGTGATGCGGGTGGCGATGGCCGCGAGGCGGTACGCGGACGGGTTCCAGCCCGCGGTCTGGAGCATGGTGAGCCAGGCGGAGAGGTAAAGGTGCGGGGCGGGTTCGGAAGTCCGCGGTGACGGGGAGGACGCGCCAGCCGTGGGTGGCCAGGATCTTGCGGCGGGCCTCGTCGCGGGCGCGGTTCGCCGGGCCGGTGTGGTGGGACTCGCCGTCGTACTCCAGGGCGCACCGGTGGACGGGGTCGCCGAGGTCGAGCCGGTAGCGCGTCGGCGCGGCGGGTAGCTGGCAGACGAGCTGGGGAAAACCGGCGTCCACCACGATTCCCCGCACGAGCGACTCACCGGGCGACTCCGACCGCGCGTCGCCCATCGAGATCACCGCCGCCGCCTGGGCTCGCCCCGGCCCCCGGACCCGGCGCGCCCGCACCGCCAGCGCCTCCCGCGCCAGACCGCGCGCGAGCCCCTGGTCCACCAGCGCGAGCGCGTCGTACCGCGCGAGCGCCCGCGCGCAGTCGAACACCGTCCGCTCCATCGAAGTCACCCGAACCCCACCGACCTCCACGACCTCTTCCTCGGCGATCTGAATCTCGGTGGTGCCGCCGCCGGGCGGCGCGCCGCGCGCGATCGGCACGGCGACGTCGAGCGGGATCGCCTCCGGCGGCTGGCGCGGTAGTTCGAGGCCCCAGAGGTGCGCGGCGGTGCGGAGGATGTGGACGGCGGACGGGGCGGCGCGGGCGAGGAGCCGGGCGCGGGCGGCGAGCGGGCCGTGCCCGGCGAGGCGCAGCACGGTGTACCGGGCCGGGGTGAACGGAAAAAGTGTTTGCTGTGTCATGACCTCAGTTTGCGCTCCGCGACAACGTCAAAACGCTCCGCGCACAAATCTGTGGATAACTTTTCTCGGGGCCGTGTCCGGTTTGCACGTCGTCGACGGGGGCTGACAGGGTGGCGACCGTCCTGCACCGAAAGATCCGGGAGCGTCGTGCGCAAGCTGATCGCCTCCGTGGCCGCGGGGACGGCGTTGGTCGCCGTGTCCGCCGCCCCGGCCGCCGCAGCCGAGAAGCCTCCGGCCTCGATCAAGGCCGAGGCCGGGCTGCTCAGCCTCAACGGGAAGACGATCTGGAAGAGCGAAGCCGACGCCAGAAGGCCGATCGCGAGCCTCACCAAGGTGATGACGGCCGTAGTGGTGCTGCGCCGGGAGAACAACCTCGACCGGGCGATCAAGATCAAGCGGAAGTACACCACGTACGCCGACAAATGGGGTGCCACCGAGGCACGCCTGGTCGTGGGGGACAGAGTCAAGGTCCGCGACCTGCTGTACGGCACGCTCCTGGAGTCCGGCGCGGACGCCGCGGCGGCGCTCGCCGACACCTACGGCCCCGGCTACCCCGCGTTCGTCAAGAAGATGAACGCCGAGGCGCGACGGCTCGGGCTGAAGGACACGAAGTACGCGAACTTCGACGGTCTGCCCTACCCGTCCCAGTTCTCCACCTATTCGACGGCTTCCGCTCAGGTGAAGCTCGGCCGCTACGCGCTCCGGTTCCCGACGCTCAAGAAGATCATCGCCACCAAGAAGATCACCGTGCGCAGCGCTGGCGGCCGCACGTACACGTGGAAGAACAGCAACACGCTCATTGGCAAGTACCCGGGCGGCCTCGGTATCAAGACCGGCTACACCTCGGGCGCGGGCTACTGCCTCCTGTTCGCCGCCACCCGTGGCAAGAAGACGCAGATCGGCGTCATCCTGGGCTCACCGGGTCCGAACCGCCGCTTCACCGACGCCACCCGCCTGCTGAACTGGGGATTCGGCATCTGACCCGGTGCCGCGCCTAGGATCGCACAGCGTGATCAAGGCGCTGCGGATGGTCCTGCCCCTGCTCGTCCTGCTGACGTCCTGCGGTTCGCCCGCCACCGTCGCCAGGCCCGCAGCGGAGGCGACCGCCTATCCGACCATCGCCTACGCCGACCTGCCCAAGGCGGCGCGCGCGACGCTCGCTCTGATCGCGGCGGGCGGGCCCTACCCCTACCCGCGCGACGGATCGGTGTTCCTCAACCGGGAGCGGCTGCTCCCGGTGAACCCGCGGGGGTACTATCGCGAGTTCACCGTCGCCGCGCCGGGACAGCGCGGGCGGGGGCCACGGCGCGTCGTCGTGGGGGAGGGTGGCGAGCGCTACTACTCGCCCGACCACTACCGCACGTTCCTGCGGATCATCGGCTGAGGAAGGCATGCACGGGCTTGAGGACCTGATCGCCGGACGCGTCGCGCCCGGCGTCTACCGCTGGCGGATCGACCCCGAGGAGCTGTTCCGCACCGTGCGGAAGGCACAGGCGGCGGCCCCGACCAGGACGGCGGAGGGGCGGCTCGCGCTTCCGCTGGTGATGGGTGGAGGCCACGCCGATCTGGAGATGCCGCCCTGGCTCATCCGGGCTGAGGACGCCGGATGGGAGGTCTTCGGCCTGGGGCCCGCCGACAGCAAGGACGCGTTCCTGGCGCAGGCGGGCGAGGTCCTGGAGTTCCCCGACTACTACAACGCCCACAGCTGGGACGCCTTCTACGATCTGCTCACCGACATGGAGTGGCTGCCCGCCGAGCGGGGCTACCTGGTCGTCTGGCCGGGCTGGCCCGACCTCGCCGAGCGCGACGCCGACGCGTTCACGACCGCCCTCGACGTCTTCGGCGACGCGGTGGACGCGTGGGCCGAGAGCGACACCCCCATGTACGTCCTCCTGCCGGGCGAAGGGAAGCCGCCCGTCCCGGACGCCGTGGCGGAGCTGCCGCCACTGGACGGTTAGGCGCGCGGCGGGCTTAGAGGGACTCGCGGAGCCAGGCGATGTCCTCGGCCTGGCCCTCGCCCGGCGTCTCCACCACGACGGGCGCGCCCGCCTCCCGGCAGACGGCCAGGATCAGCTCCGGGTCGATCTGGCCCTTGCGCAGGTTGGCGTGCCTGTCGGCACCGGAATCGAACGCGTCACGGCTGTCGTTGCAGTGGACGAGGTCGATCCGGCCGGTGATCGCCTTGACCCGGGAGACGGCGTCGATGAGCGCCTCACCCGCCGCGTGCGCGTGGCAGGTGTCCAGGCAGAAACCGACGTTCTCCGCCAGCCCGTCGACACCGTCCAGCGTCTCCCAGAGCCGGGCGATCCTGTCGAACTTCCGCGCCATCGCGTTGCCGCCGCCCGCGGTGTTCTCGATGAGCACGGGGATCGGGCATTCGAGGCGCTCGAAGACCTTGCGCCAGTTGTCGAACCCGACCTGCGGGTCGTCGGACTCGGCGAGGTGCCCGCCGTGCACGATGAGGCCCTTGGCGCCGATCCCCGCCGCCGCGTGCAGGTGCTGTTGCAGCAGCTTGCGGCTGGGGATGCGGATCCGGTTGTTGGCCGTGGCGACGTTGATCCGGTAGGGGGCGTGCACGTAGACGTCGACCTCCGACGCGGCGACGGCCTCGGCAAGGCCCTCGGGCGCCTCCGGGGCCTTGAAGCTCTGCGGGTCGCCGATGAAGATCTGGACGACGTCGGCCCCGACCTCGGCCGCCGCCTCGATCGGGTCGAGTGCTCTGACATGGGCTCCGATGCGCATACCGGCCAGATTATCGGCGAGTCCACAGCTTGGACCCGGTTTTGTCACCCGCAGCGGCTAGAGTCGAACACGACTTCGAGAGACCAGGAGGATGGATGAACGAGTTCTCCCAGCTCGCCGATGCCGAGCTGATCGAGGAGCTGTCCACCCTGACCACGCAGACGGCCCGGCTCCGCGCCCGGATGTTCGAGCTGATGGAAGAGCTGGACAGGCGTCGCGCCGACGCGGCATGACGACCCGTGCCGCGCTGGTAGTGTGGTGCGGTCCCGTACTGTGCGCTGTGCGCAGACGGGCAGGCACTAGCCCTCCTGTCACGGACACGCCGTGACCGCATCAGTCCAGAGGAGGTAGGGACCTCATGCGTCGCTACGAAGTCATGGTGATCCTCGACCCGTCGCTCGACGAGCGCCAGATCACCCCCACCGTCGACCAGTTCCTGAACGTCGTCAAGACCGGCGGCGGCTCGGTCGAGAAGGTCGACGTCTGGGGCCGTCGGCGCCTGTCGTACGACATCCAGAAGAAGTCCGAAGGCATCTACGCGGTCGTCGACCTCACCGCTGAGCCCGCGCTGGTCAAGGAGCTCGACCGCCAGCTCAACCTGAGCGAGTCGGTGCTGCGTACCAAGGTTCTGCGTCCCGAGGTCCACTAGCCCCTAGATCTCGACACCCCAGGCGGGAGCGTTAAACCCCATGGCAGCAGGCGACACCACGATCACCCTCGTCGGCAATCTCGTCGAGGACCCGAACCTGCGGTTCACCGCGTCCGGGCAGGCGGTCGCGTCCTTCCGGGTCGCGTCGACGCCGCGCTTCCTGGACAAGCAGACGAACGAATGGAAGGACGGCGAGAGCCTCTTCCTCACCGTCAACGTCTGGCGGCAGGCCGCGGAGAACTGCGCCGAGAGCCTCCAGCGCGGTATGCGCGTGATCGTCCAGGGCCGTCTGAAGCAGCGCTCCTACGAGACGCGCGAGGGCGAGAAGCGCACCGTCTACGAGATCGAGGCGGACGAGGTCGGCCCGTCCCTGCGCAACGCCTCGGCCAAGGTGACCAAGACCTCCCGCCAGGGTGGCGGGGGCGGCGGTTACGGCGGCGGTGGCGGCTACCAGGGCGGCGGCGGAGGCGGAAGCCAGACCCCGCCCGACGACCCCTGGGCCACCAGCTCCCCGGCCTCCGGCGGCTACTCCGACGAGCCCCCGTTCTAACGAAGTAATCTGTCCATTCTGTCCATTCCTGCACCGCGCAGGGCTCTGCACTCTAGGAGCACCACGATGGCCAAGCCACCGCCCCGCAAGCCGAAGAAGAAGGTCTGCCTGTTCTGCCAGGAGAAGATCTCTTACGTCGACTACAAGGACACGCCGCTGCTGCGGAAGTTCATCTCCGACCGGGGCAAGATCCGCGCCCGCCGGGTGACGGGCAACTGCACCCAGCACCAGCGTGACGTCGCCACCGCGATCAAGAACGCCCGCGAGATGGCGCTGCTGCCCTACACCTCGACCGCGCGCTAGGAAGGGGACGAACATCATGAAGCTCATCCTCACCCAGCAGGTCGCCGGTCTCGGCGCTCCCGGCGACGTCGTCGAGGTCAAGGACGGCTACGGCCGCAACTACCTCGTGCCCCGCCAGTTCGCGATCCAGTGGACCAAGGGCGCCGAGAAGCAGATCGCCGTGATCAAGAAGGCGCGCGCCGCCCGCGAGATCGCGACGCTCGACCAGGCCAAGGAAGTCGCCGACTCCCTCAAGGGCCTCAAGGTCGTCGTCAAGGCCCAGTCGGGCAAGAACGGCCGCCTGTTCGGCGCCGTGACGGCCGGGGACATCGCGGAGGCCGTCAAGGCCGCCGGCGGCCCCGAGCTCGACAAGCGCCGCATCGAGATCGGCAACCCGATCAAGACCGTCGGCGCGCACCAGGTCACCATCCGCCTCCACCCGGAGATCGCGGGCACGGTCAACCTGAACGTCGCCTGACGCACGCGTCACCGAAGGCCCGGATCCCCCGATCCGGGCCTTTTCGTTTGCGCTTCCGGCCGTTGTGGGCTGGTCCGGGTGGGGTTTGTGGGGGAGACTGGGCGGGTGCGTCGTGATCCGTTCGCGGTGGCCGCCCTCGTGTGCGGTGTCCTCTGGCTGTGCTGGATCGGCAGCGTGCTCGCCGTTGTCTTCGGGCATCTGGCGCGGCGCAGGATCCGCCGGGACGGCGGGCGCGGCCGCGTCATGGCGTCCTTCGGCCTGGCGTTCGGCTACGCGGGCCTGGTCTTCCTTCTGTTCACGCTGCTGCAGGGCGGCAGCCTGTGGGTGGCACCCGCCCGCTGACCCCCTCCCCGTGCTCAGTTCTCGATGACGGCGCGCCGGGTGCGCCGGCGCGCCGACTCGGGGTCGATGCCTTCCACCAGTGTGAAGATGTGGGCGACCCGCTCGGCGAGCAGGTCGGGTGGCAGCGCCGCCAGGCCGTGCGCCGACAGTTCGTCGATCGCCTGACTGAGGCGGGCGAGCCTTTCCCCGTGTGGTGAACGCATGTTCGAAGTCTAGCGAACCCCACCGACAATTCGAGCATGTTTTCGAATCGAGGACGCGGGGCAGGACGGGGTCAGCGGACGGCGCCCGTCACCAGCCAGCGGCCCGAGCGGGCGCGCACGCCAAGAGTGACGAGCCGGACGAACATCCACCAGCCGAGGGAGGCCCACAGTGCGACGATCCCCAGCCCCGACACCAGCCAGACGACGGGCGCGAAGGCCACGAGCGTCACCACTCCGGCCCACGCGAGGTACCGCATGTCGCCCGCGCCGATGAGCACCCCGTCGAGCACGAACACCAGCCCGCCGAGCGGCTGGATGAGCGCGACGACGACGAGGGCGCGCGTCAGCAGGTCGGCGACGGCGGGGTCGGCGTCGAACAGGGGCGGGATCCACGCGCGCGTCACCAGCAGCACGCCGCCGAACGCGCACGCGGCGCCGAGGCCCCACCAGAGCATGCGGCGGGTCACCGCGCGTGCCCGTGCGACGTCACCGGCGCCGAGATGACGGCCGAGCAGCGATTGCCCCGCGATGGCCACGGCGTCCAGCAGGAACGCCGACAGCAGCCAGATGCGGGAGCTGATGCCGTACGCGGCGGCGGTGTCCGCGCCCTGCTGGGCGGCGGCGCGGGTGGAGAGCACGAGCGTCGCCTGGAGCGTCACCGTGCGCACCACGAGCGCGAACCCGGAGGTCGCGGCGGCGCGCAGCCCACGCAGGTCGGGCCGCAGCCCGGAGCCGTGCTTACGGGCCAGCCTGACGACGGCGCCGAGGTAGACGAGCGCGCCGCCGGTCTGCGCGGTGACGGTGCCCCAGGCCGAGCCCGCGATGCCCCAGCCGAAGACGAGCACGAACAGCACGTTCAGCACGAGGTTCGCGGCGAACATCGCGAGGGAGACCTGGAGCGGGAACCGTCCGTTCTGCAGGCCGCGCAGCACGCCCGTCCCGGCGAGCACAACGAGCATGCCGGGTGTGCCGAGCAGCGCGACGCGCAGGTACTCGGTCGCGTAGGTGCTCTCGCCGAGCAGGCCGACGATGTCGGGGCTGAGCGGGATGCCGACGAGCGCGATGGCGGTGCCGAGCAGCAGCGCGAGCCAGATGCCGTCGACGCCCTGGCGGGTCGCCTCGCGCAGCCGTCCCGCGCCCGTCTGGCGGGCGACGGCGGCCGTCGTGGCGTAGGCGAGGAAGACGCAGCAGCCGACGAGCGTGGCCATGGCCTGGCCCGCGATCGTCAGCCCGGCCTGGTGTTCCGTCCCCAGCCGTCCCACGATCATGGCGTCGGTCAGCAGGAACAGGGGCTCGGCGACGAGGGCGAAGAACGCGGGCACCGCGAGCCGCAGGATCTCCCCATCGATGTTTTCTTTGTGCTTTTTCTCGTCCACCGGGTGTGGATCGTGTTTCCGCAGCTCAGGGCCCACTTTCACGATGGGCCAACGCGGTTGTCCCCAAGTTGTCCACAGGTTATCCACAGGATCAGAGGCACGATGCACAGCTCGTCCACAGGGTTATCCACAGGTTATCCACAGGGCTGAGTTGGAGCGGTCGCGCTTCGGTCCGAGAATGTCAGACGGTCGGGTTAGAACAGTGGGGCGGGTCTGCCCGGAGAGCGGAGGTGTGCGGGGTGAGCATCGCCGAGATCCCCAGACAGGAGTCGGAGTTCGAGCGGGTGCCCCCGCACGACCTCAACGCCGAGCAGTGCGTGCTGGGCGGCATGATGCTGTCGCAGGACGCCATCTCCGACGTTGTGGAGGAGTTGCGCTCCACCGACTTCTACCGGCCCGCGCACCAGATCATCTACGACGTCGTCCTCGACCTGTACGGGCGCGGCGAGCCCGCCGACGCCGTCACCGTCGGGGCCGAGCTCACCAAGCGCGGCGAGCACACCCGCACCGGCGGCGCGCCCTACCTGTTCACCCTCATCAACTCGGTGCCCACCGCGGCGAACGCCGGGTACTACGCGAAGATCGTGCAGGAACGCTCGGTCCTGCGCCGTCTGGTCGAGGCCGGTACCCGCATCGTCCAGCTGGGCTACGCCTCCGGCGCCGACGCCGACGACCTGCTCGACCAGGCGCAGGCCGAGGTGTACGCGATCGCCGACAAACGCTCCGGCGAGGACTACCTCCAGCTCAGCGACATCATGCCCGGCGCGCTCGACGAGATCGAGGCGATCGGCAGCCGCGACGGCACCATGGTCGGCGTCCCCACCGGCTTCACCGACCTCGACTCGCTCACCAACGGCCTGCACGCCGGGCAGATGGTCGTCATCGCCGCCCGTCCCGCGATGGGCAAGGCGCTCGACCTCGACACCCCGCTGGCCACCCCGTCCGGGTGGACGACCATGGGCGCCACCGCCCCCGGCGACGTCCTGCTCGGCTCCGACGGCCGCCCCACCCGCGTCGTCGCCGTCAGCGAGGTGCTGACGGGCCGGGTCTGCCACGAGGTCGTCTTCCGCGACGGCTCCCGCGTCGTCGCCGACGCCGCCCACCTGTGGACAACGCGCGACGCCGCAGGCCGCACCGCCGTCCTGACCACCGCCGAGCTGGCCGCCACCCTCCACACCCCGACCGGCTCGCCCAACCACACGATCCCGCTCCACGCCCCCCTCGACCTCCCGCCCGCCGCCCTCCCCGTCGCCCCCTACACGCTCGGCGCCCACCTCGCCGCCGCCACGCTCGGCACCCCCGACCTCGATCCCGAAATCGAGATGCGCGCCGAACTCCCCGCACGCCCATCCGTACATCCACAGGCTGTGGACGGATCGCCCGCCGCAGCGCTGGGCGTGGCGATCGGGCAGCGCGGGGAACTCCTCGTCGGGTCCGCCGGTCCGCAGGCCGTCGATGGGGCGGGCGCGTCACTCGCGGGGCGTTCGAGCGGGTCGCGCGGGCACGGTGGGGCGCTTTCCGCCGGGGTGCACGGTGGTCCACAGGCTGTGGATGAGGGAGGCGCACTGGCTGTGGGGGCCTTGGGCGGGGAACCGGTTGGCATGGTGCCGGGCGACGCACAGGGTGTGGACGGCCTTTGGGCGGCGGTTGGGGCGTGTCTGCGGGGGTCGGTGGGGCAGCGGCGGGCGCTGCTCGCCGGGGTGCTCGACGTGGTCGGAGAACCGAGGGCGGACGGGTCGGTTGTTGTCGCGGGGCTGCCGGACGGGTTCGTGCGGGTGCTCGGCGAGCTGCTGGTCGGGCTTGGTCTTTGGTGTGAGACGCGTCAGGGAGCGGGCCGAGCGGAGGTTGTGCTTGTCACCGATGAGGAGGTCTTTCGGCTTACGGCCAAGCGGCTGGCGCACAAGGAGGCGCGGGCGACGGGCGAGGCAGCGCCGGACGGACGCAAGGTGGTCGCGGTAAGGGAGGTGCCTTCGCGGCCGGTCAAGTGCGTGCAGGTGGACGCCGCCGACAGGCTGTACCTGGCCGGGCCCGGTATGGTCGCCACCCACAACTCCACACTGGCGCTGGACTTCGTCCGGGCCGCGTCCATCAAACACGGCCTGACGTCGGCGTTCTTCAGCCTGGAAATGGGCCGCAACGAGATCACCATGCGGCTGCTGTCGGCCGAGGCCCGCGTCGCCCTGCACGCGATGCGCTCCGGCACCATGAACGACGACGACTGGACGCGTCTCGCCCGGCGGATGAGCGAGGTCGCCGAGGCGCCCCTGTTCATCGACGACTCGCCGAACATGTCGATGATGGAGATCCGCGCCAAGTGCCGCCGCCTCAAGCAGCAGCACGACCTGCGCCTCGTCGTCATCGACTACCTCCAGCTGATGTCGTCCGGCAAACGCGTCGAGAGCCGCCAGGTCGAGGTGTCGGAGTTCTCCCGGTCGCTGAAGCTGCTCGCCAAGGAGCTTCAGGTCCCCGTCATCGCGCTGTCCCAGCTGAACCGAGGTCCGGAGCAGCGCACCGACAAGCGGCCCATGGTGTCCGACCTGCGCGAGTCCGGCTGCGTCACCGCCACGACCCGGCTGACGCGCGCCGACACCAACGAGGAGATCACCATCGGTGAGCTCCACACGAGCGGCACCCGCGACATCCCCGTCTGGGCCCTGGACGACCGCCTGAAGTACGTCCCGCGAACGCTCACGCACGCGTTCTCCAGCGGCCGCAAGGAGGTCTTCCGCGTCACCCTCGCCTCCGGCCGCCAGGTCGAGGCCACGGCTAACCACCCGTTCCTCACCCACGACGGCTGGCGTCCCCTCGGCTCCCTGGAGCCCGGCTCCCGAGTGGCCGCCCCCCGGCACGTCCCGCCGCCACTCCACCCCGCCGCCATGGACGAAGACGAACTCGTCGTCCTGGCCGACCGCCTCGGCGAGGCTTCCCGCGTGTCGGGCGGTATGTCGCCTTCCGTCGCCGTATGGCCGGATGAGTACGGGACGCTCGGTCCGAGCGCTTCCGAGCGGTTTGTTCCGCATCCGGTCTTCGCGCTGCCCAAGCACCAGGTCGCCCTGTTCCTCGGGCGCCTGTGGGCCGCCGACGGCGGCATCCGGTGGGACGAAGCGGGCGACTGGTGCGAAGTGTCCTACACGTCCGAGAGCCGCCGCCTCGTTGACGACGTCTCGCGGCTCCTGCTCCGCTTCGGCGTCATCACCGCCACGCGGTCCCTGCCCGAGTCCGGCGGCCACCCGGCTCGGCACCGCCTCCACATTGTCTCGGAACCGGACCGACTCGCCTTTCTCGACGTCGTCGGCCCCCACCTTCCGGACCCCGAAGCCGTCCGCCGCACAGCCGCCCGCCTACGCCAGCGGAAGGCCAAGGCCACCACCCCCTGGCGTGCCCTCACCGACCCCGCCCTCACGCCCAGCGGAGACGGCGCGCGGATGAGCGCGAAGACGGCTGACGGCGAAGCAGGCGGGCGCCCGGACGGGTGGAAGGCCGACGCTCTGCCCGGCGCCGACCGGCTGGTGACGACCCGGGCGGCGGTGGGTTCCCCGTCGCCGGGCGGACACGGGGACGGTTCGCCGGTGGCGCGCTCGGTCGGCGGAGCGGTGTCCGTGGCGGTTCGGGACGACGTGTGGGACGAGGTCGCGGCGATCCTCGCCGACGAGGTGACGGCGTCCGGCACGTCGTCCCGTGACGCCGTGTCCTTGGACGGCGGGAGGCGCCTCGGACGCGTCGCCGAGGTACTCAACGAGACCGAACTCGACCTCGTGGCGACGAACGACGTCTTCTGGGACGAGATCACCTCGGTCGAGAGCCTGGGAGTCCAGGACGTCTACGACGCGACCGTCATGGGCCTCAGCAACTTCATCGCCAACGGCATCGCCCTGCACAACAGCATCGAGCAGGACGCCGACATGGTCATCCTGCTGCACCGCGAGGACGCCTACGAGAAGGAGTCACCCCGCGCGGGCGAGGCCGACCTCATCGTCGCCAAGCACAGGAACGGCCCCACCGCCACCATCACCGTCGCCTTCCAGGGCCACTACAGCCGCTTTGTGGACATGGCCACCGGCTAACCCCACCCAAAGCCACACCGAACTACGGGCAGGTGGGCGACCTGTCATCTGGCGCATGGCGGAGATCAAGGTCGACGGGCTTTCTTCAGGGTCGTCGACCCGGCCTTTGTGACGGCCTGGCGTCGCGAGGCGGGGGTGGTTCCGGTGTCGTGTGACCGCACCACACGACACCGGAACGGTGTCTCCCCGACACCTGCCGGTCGAACCGGCCGCGGAGTCAGTGTGCCGGGGGAGGGGTTGTCGGTTATATGGCGGTGGGGAAGGAAAAGTGGGGTGTGTTATCGGATGAATTGTCAGATAAGGCAGGGCTGGGGCGCTGAGCTGGGCTGACGCGCGGGCTTACTGCGGCGGCGCGGCATGTCGGAGGCCGGGGTAAAGTCGCCGTCATGGCGTTCGGCATGTTCTTCATCGGCAGTGATCTTCCGGTGCATCGGCTCGGCTTCGGTACCGCGCGCTTCGTCGGCGACGGCCACTGGGGCGCGCGCGGCGAGCGGGCCGACGCCGTCGCGCTGCTGCGCCGTGCCGTCGAGGCGGGCGTCGACCTCGTGGACACCGCCGGCGACTTCGGTCCCGGCATCGCGGAGGAGATCGTCGCCGAGGCGCTGCACCCGTACCCGCTCGGCCTGATCGTCGCGACGAAGGGCGGCGTCACCCGCACGTCGGCGACGGAGTGGCACATCGACGGCCGCCCGCAGGCGCTGCGCGCGGCCTGTGAGGAGAGCTTGCGCCGCCTCCGGCAGGACACGATCGATCTGTACCAGTTGCACCGGATCGACCCGCAGGTCCCGCTGACCGAGCAGCTCGGCACCCTCGTCGAACTCCGCGAAGAGGGAAAGATCCGGCATATCGGCCTCGACGGGGTTTCCGCCGCGCAACTGCGGGCCGCGCTGGAGATCACCGAGATCGTCTCCGTCCGGCAGCGCTTCCACCTGTTCGACAGGGCGGCCACCACCCTGCTCGAACTGTGCGAGGAACGCCGCATCGCGTTCCTGCCCTGCGCCGCCCCGTCCCTGGAGACCAAGGACAACCCCGCCCTCACCGAGTTGGCCCGCGCCCACAACGCGACCCCCGCCCAACTCGCCCTGGCCTGGCTCCTCCACCGCTCCCCGACCCTCATCCCCACCCCCGGCACCCTCTCGCCCACCCACCTCACCGAGAACCTCGCCGCCACCGAACTGGACCTCCCCCCAGAAACCCTCACCCACCTCAACTCCCTGGCCTGACCCGCCCCCAGCCCACAGAGACGCACGACAACGTCGCGGCCCGGAGGGCACCCGGGCGTGGTTCGACATCGGCGGCCGCCGGAGGAGGCGGTACACCGGCGGGAGGGGGTGTGCGGCGCGCTCAGCCCGGCATGCTGAGCGCACGCTGGAGAAGATCACGGTCGCCGACGCGGTGCGCGACCCGCGCCCCGACGTCGCGGCCCGGAGGGCACCTGGGTGCGGTGCTACATCGGGCGGCCCGCCGGAGGAGGCGGTACACCGGTGGGAGGGGGTGTGCGGCGAGCTGAGCCCGGCGTACTGAGCACCTGCTGGGAGATGGTCGCGGTCGCCGACGCGGTGCGCGACCTGCGTCCCGACGTCGCGGCCCGGAGGGCGCCCGGGTGTGGTTCGACGTCGGCGGTCCGTGGGAAGCGGTGCTCGCGGGCTGCCGCTCAGGTGTTCCCCGTGCTGGTTCGGTGAGGCCGGGTCGAGTCCGGTAAGCCCGGCAGCGGTGGGGTCAGCGCCTAAGCGGCGTTCCTTCGGGTGCGTCCCGCGCGTTGAGAGGGAGGCCGAGCCCGGTGGGTCCGTCAGCCGGGGAGCCGTTCTGGGCTGTCCGGAGCAGAGGGTTAGTGGTCGACGAAGGCTTGGGTGGTGCGTTGGGTGGGGCGGAGGCCGACGGATTCGAGGGCTCGGCGGTAGGCGGTGGTGGCGCTGGCGCCGTCGCCGGCGGCGTCGAAGAGGTCGCCCAGTTCGCGGGAGAGGGAGGCGGTGTGGCGGGTGGCGGGGAGGCGTTCGAGCTGGGCGGCGGTGGTGCGCAGCACGGTGAGGGCGCCGTCGCGGTCGCCCTGGGCGAGCTGGGCCTGGGCCAGCACAAGCTCGGCCTGGACGGTGATCGGGTCGAGCTGGCGCGGCACCCCCTGGAGCGCGGCCCGCAGGGTGGCGACGGCCTCGTCGAGCCGGCCGAGCTGGATGAGCGCGCGCGCGGACTCGATGACGCAGGACTTCGCCTCGTCTCCGGCGAGGTCGGGCGCCGCCGTCTTGAAGAGGTCGAGCGCGCGCAGGTTGTCCTCGCCGTCGCCGCGGACAAGCGCGCGCGCTCCGGCGACGCGTAGGCGGGCCTTGGAGGTGTCCCGCACCCGGGTGGCCGCAGCGGACAGCGCCTGGTCGGCCAGATAGATGGCGTCGCCCAGCGCGCTCTCCTCCAACGCGCGGGAGGAGGCCGCGAAGTAGGCGTCGGCGACGTCGGAGGAGTCGGGCAGCAGCGCGGTGAGGGTGCGGGCCCGCTCGACGTCGGCCCGGTCGAGGTGCGCGAGCAGCAGCACCCGCGCGACCTCGGCGAGGTCGGGCCCGGTGGAGAGGCCGAGTTCGGTGAGCCGGGCGAGGGCGCGTTCGCCCAGCGAGACGGCCTGTCCGAGGTCGCCGACGGCGTGGTAGCACCGGGTCAGCGCGATGACGGACGGAAGCCAACTGGTGCGTCCCGCGTCGCGTTCGGCGATCTCGCGCAGCTCCTCAAACCCGGCGATGGCCTCGTCGACCCGGCCGAGGCCCTCCAGCGCGCGGGCGCGGCCCCAGCGGGCGCGGAGGGTGAGTTCGGGGTTGTCCTCGGCGTCGATGACCTCGTCGAAGCCGCGTAGCGCCTCGTCGGCGCGGCCCGCGTGCAGCGCCAGCTCACAGTGCCGGGCGAGCACCTCGACGTGCGCGCGCTGTTCCGGCTCGATGCCCTCCGACAGGTACTCGGGCGTGCAGCCGAGCCGTTCGGCGAGCAGCTTCAGCACCGCCGGAGTGGGCGTGCGCTTGCCTGACTCGATGAGTGAGATATAGCTGTCGGAAAGGTCATGACCGGCCAGTTGAGCCTGTGACATGCGGCGCGTCAGCCGCAGGTCACGAACGCGTTCTCCGACACTGCCTGGACCCGGCATGACAACTCTCTCAGCAGAAGATTCGACGCGATTCGACGCGGCGGGGGTGCCGACATTTCCGCATCGGCCCCCACGGGGATTCCGTGAAAGAACCGGACCGGTGCATTCGCCAGAGTAACCGGCGCGGTGCCGCGTGAGCCGCCCCGTATCACACCTGTGACATTGCGGGTCAGGAATGTTGTCGTCACGGCCCTTGATGGCGCGGATACGTCAGTGGCCCGTACCCCGGGGGTACGGGCCACTGCCCTGGACGGTTACAGTTCCGGCGTTTCGCCCGGCGCGACGCGTTCGCCGAGCTGCCGGTGGATCTCGGCGGCCTGCCGGTGCCACTCGCCGGACTCGGCGACGAGCTGGTCGAGCTGCGCCTGGACGCCCTCCAGCTTGAGCCGCCGCTCCTCGAGGTCGTGTTCGGTGCCGGTGGTGACGGCCGCCGCGAGTTCCGTGCGCATCTTCGGAATGGCGTCGATCATGTCCCGCAGCCTGTCCTCCAGCGGGGACGGTTTTCCGCCCGGGAAGATCATCTGACAGACCTCGGTGTACAGCTGGTCCGGATACGGGAGGAAGTTCACGGTGCGGAGCGCCTGATCCTGTCCGGCGGACTCGGCGATGAACATTCCGTACCCGAGAAGCCGTCCGACGGGCGAACGTTCGTACTTCATGTCGGTGACCTTCGACAGCGGCATCATCGCGACGTCACGGGTGATGAGCCCGCCCGAAAGCAGCATCCGCTGGTTGGTGATGACGAAGTACGCGACGGACCACTCGGCGACCTTCCACACGAACCACGCGAGGAGGATGAGCCACAGCCACCAGATTCCGCTCACGACGAGCCCGGACTCGGCACTGCTGACGCTGTTGGAGAGCACCCCGGCGAGGATGAGGCCGCCCAGCACGAACAGCACGGGGGTCATAAGGATGGCGGGGTGCCTACGCACCACGATGACCTGCTGCTCCTGGGGCAGCAGGTAACGGGTGATCGAGGTGGGCGCGGAGTCGCCTGGCGTGACGAGCCTCATGAGGCGATCCCGTTCAGGAAGGTCGCGATCGAACCGGCCGCGCCGGCGATTCCGGAAGCGGTGCTGTTGAGGAGGGCGGCGGCCCCGTCCGGCGACTGCATCGCGTAGATGACGGCGACCCCGCCGCCGAGCCACAAGAGGTGCTTCCCACTGATCACGAACCCGCCTCCCGAGAGGTCAACCGGCCACACCACAGTAGCGGTCATACCCCTCGGAATCCCTTAGCGCACAGGCGATTCTGCCGTTTTCAGGTGCCGATCCGCGGACTCCGCTCGGCCGCGACGACGGCGAGGACGCGCAGGTGTCTGCGCGCTATCTTCTCGACGAGTTCCGGTTCGTCCGAGCCGATGACGTCGCGCGCGCCGTGCAGGGCGACGGTGACGCACCTGGCGACGGTTCGCGCGGGGTGGACGGCCGCGAACTCCTTGCGCAGCCGCTCGCTGACCTCTTCGTACTCCTGCTGGTCGGAAGTCATCACGCGTCCCTTGCTTCGCCCGCCGACCCGGCGGATTCCCTTGGGTGGGCCGGGACGGCGAGAGGAGAACTACTCTCCGTAACGGATAGTTACCCCTGGGTGTGTGATGGTGAACCCTCGGTGATCAAACGACGCCGTACAGCCGGTCGCCCGCGTCGCCCAGGCCGGGGATGATGTACCCGTTCTCGTTGAGCCGCTCGTCCACCGCCGCGGTGACGATCCGGATGGGCGTCTCCGCCGGGAACGCCTGCTCGACCACGGCCAGGCCCTCCGGCGCGGCGAGCAGGGTGATCGCGGTGACGTCGCGGGCGCCTCGGTCGAACAGCAGTTGGATCGCCGCCACAAGGGTGCCGCCGGTGGCGAGCATCGGGTCGAGCACGTAGCACTGGCGTCCGGAGAGGTCGTCGGGGAGGCGGGTCGCGTAGGTCTGGGCCTTCAGGGAGTCCTCGTCCCTGACCATGCCGAGGAAACCCACCTCGGCCGTCGGGATCAACCGGGTCATCCCGTCGAGCATGCCGAGCCCGGCCCGCAGGATCGGCACGACGAGCGGCGCCGGACGCGTCAGCCGGACGCCCCGGGCCGCGCGCAGCGGCGTGTCCACCGTCACCTCCGACACGCGCACGTCACGGGTCGCCTCGTAGGCCAGCAGAGTGACGAGTTCGTCGGCGAGCCGCCTGAACGTGGGCGAATCGGTGTTCACATCGCGCAGCGCGGTCAGTTTGTGTGCCACCAGGGGGTGGTCGACGGCGAGGATCTCCATGAGCGATCAACCTAACAGGGATGACCGTGGCCGCTTCGGGAAGGAACTTCCCATGGAAGACACCGACTTGACTCCCGAGGAGATCAGAGACCGGCTGCGCCGCCGGGCGGCCTTCCTCCGCGACCTCGCCGAGGCCCGTGAACTCCGCCGCCGGGTGGCCCCCCGCCGCTCCAAACGCGCCCGCATCCACGCCACCCTCCGCAGGAGGACGTATCGGGCCGAGTAGTGTTCTCGCTGTAAATAACGCGCTCACGCCGCACCGCGGCCCGGCATCTGGGAACATTCCGGTGGCACAGCATTCCGCGGCGGGTGAGGTATGACGGACAGCGACTCGACAGATTTCGCCGTCGTCGTCTTCCGCGAGGAGTCCAGGTGGGAGACAGAGCTTCTCCCGGTGGCACTCGTGGCGGACCTCGACGGATTCATCCACGCGCTCCGGCAGATCCCGGGCCTGGGCGGGACGATCGGCCTCGCGGCCGTCGGCGACGATTTTTTTGTCGCCGTGCGCGTCCTGGGTGAGGAGGTCCTCGTCTTCCTGTCCGACGTCACCGCCTCGCTCGACTGGCCGCTGGCCCAGCAGGTGCTGGAGTACCTCGACATAGACCTGCCCGAGGAGGACGAGGACCTCGACCAGGTCCTCCCCGTCGGAGACATGTCGATCTTCGCCGATCTCGGCCTCGACGAGATGGAGCTCGGCGCGATCTCCGGCGACCTCGACGCCTACCCCGACGAGATGCTTCTCGCGATCGGCGAGAAACTCGGATTCGCGATTCCGCTGGAGCGGGCCCTCGACAGCCTGGTGTGACGACGGGTCACAATAGGTCTGTGCCCTACTTCGCCGCCGTGTTCGCGCAGACCGACTCCGGGTGGATCGCCGCCGAGGCCGATCTGGGCCAGGCCGAGCAGCCCGAGGACGTGACCGACCTCATGCGGGAGGCCGCCGTTGAGGCGGCCGCCGACACGCCCGGCGAGATCGTCGTGCTCCTCGTTGAGGAGAACGACACGTGGTTCGGCGTCGTCCGGGTGGACGGTGAGGACGATCCACGGATCTTCCTGTCCGACGCCGCGGCCGCGCAGGCCAGCGGGCTCGGCGGGCTGATCGCCGAACTCGTCGCCGACGGCCTCGAACCGAAGGCCGACGGTGATCCCGCGGGCGACCCGGCGGTGCTGACGGACCTCGGTACCGACGCGGACCGCCTTCTCGGTCTTGCCGAACGCGCCGTCCCCACCGACGCCCTCGCCGATCTGGCCGAACACGCGGGCTTCGCCGAAGAACTAGACGCCCTCCGTGCCTGACCCCCACCTCCCCGAATCTTCCGAGGCGGTGCTGGAGCGGTGCGCGGGGTGGATGCGGGAGGCGCTGGCCGAGGCGCGGGCGGCGGGGGAGGACGTGCCGGTCGGGGCCGTCGTCGTCGGGCCCGACGGGCAGATCCTGGCGCGCGCCCACAACGAACGTGAACTGACCGGCGACCCTACGGCCCACGCGGAGGTACTCGCCCTACGCCGGGCCGCCGCCGTGCTCGGCGAGTGGCGCCTGACAGGCTGCACCCTGGTCGTCACCCTGGAACCCTGCACGATGTGCGCGGGCGCCGCCGTCCTGGCCCGCGTGGACCGGATCGTCTACGGCGCCGTCGACCTCAAGGCAGGCGCCGTTGGCTCCCTCTGGGACGTCGTCCGAGACCGCCGCCTCAACCACTCTCCCGAGGTCGTCACCGGCGTCCTGGCCACCGAGTCCGCCGCCCTCATAACCCAGTTCTTCACACACCACAGATTCCGGTAGGCTCTCCCACGGTGGTGTCGCCTAGTGGCCGAGGGCGCGCGCCTCGAAAGCGCGTGATGGGGCAACTCATCCGAGGGTTCAAATCCCTCCACCACCGCCACCAAAAACGGCCCTTGACCTGCAAAAACACACGGTCAAGGGCCGTTTTCGTTCTTCTGGCGACATCCTCTACGAGGTCGCGTGGATCGAGGGTGGGGTGGTAGTCAGCGGCGCAGTAACAGGTCGCCCATGGCCGCTTCGCTGGCCGCACCAGGTCAGCTTGGTTTGGCTGGGAGGTACTCGGCGGAAGGGTCGTGCTGCGCGGTTCTGCGTCGCCGAAGGAGTGAAGATGGACCTGCCTCTCGAGTTCATAGGGACCGACCCCGGCAGTGAAGAGGGCCAGTCGCCGACCGTGTTCATCGACCGCCCCAAGCGCGAGATCGTGATTCAGTCCTGGATCGCCGACGCCGAGACCGTGGAGGCAGTCGAGGCGCTGTTCCGACCTGTGCCGGGCCATGAGACGGTCATCCGCGTTCCGGACCGAATGATCCCCGCCCTCCGTCGGGCGCTGGACGAACTGGAAGGGCTCGATGGAGTTGGAGAAGCTTCCTCCGCTGCTGGAGCGTGACGGCTGGACCGAACTGTTCGGCTCGGCGACCACAAGCCTTGACCATCTGGAACTCCGCGACACCTACCGCGTGGACACCGAGAGTCCTGCTTACCTCCACTGGCTTGAGAACCGGGACAAGCCTCGCCCCCCTCGCCAGAGCTACTGGCAGGGTCTGGTCTCCGAGACCGTGAAGCGCGGGGTGGCCGTCCGGCGGCTCCGGGTCGTGTCGATGCCCCCGACCGACTACATCCGGTTCGAGCACGCCGGCACCTGGCAGACCGTCGAAGCCGGGGAGGACGTGCGTTGGCTGGCACGAGAGTCCGCCGCTCACCTGCTCGTCCCCTCCAATGACTTCTGGCTGATCGACCGTGAGCGGATCATGTTCAACCTCTTCGACGGTGACGGACGTCCGAACGGCAGGTTCTTGACCGAGGACATCGACCTGGCCAAGGCCGTCGGGGGCGCCTTCGACTCGCTGTGGGGGCTGGCCACGCCCCACGAGGACTTCGCGATCTGAGCTGCGCCTGACCCCGTCCGCCATGTCGCCCAAGACGCCTGGTCGGCTCTACCCGCCGCGGCCGCCAGCGGATTCTCCGGTACAACAGGCCCGCAAGGCACTCGCTGACGATCTTCGCGAGATCGTTAAACGATCCGGTATGTCAGGGGCCGAGCTGGCCCGCCGGGCCGGGTGGTGCCTTTCCAAACCATCGAAGATCCTCACGCTCGTGACCTCGCCGAGCGTGGACGACATCCGCGCCTGGTGCGAGATCTGTGGGAGCCCGGACCGGGCCGACGACCTCATCGAGAAGATGCTGAACGTCTCCTCGGCATACGTCGAGTGGCGGCGGCGAGAGAGAGCGGGACTGCGCAGCGTTCAGGAGTCCTACGTCCCTCTCTGGGAGCGCACCAACCGGTTCCGGATCTACGAGACCGGCGTCGTCCCCGGCGTCCTTCAGACCGAGGGCTACATGACGGCCGTACTGCGGACGGTCATCGCCTTCAAGAAGCTTCGGAACGACCTCCCCGAGGCTGTCGCGGCGCGCCGGGAGCGGCAGCGCGTGATGCGTTCGGGTGCCCGCGCCTTCGTCGTGGTTATCGAGGAGGCCGCTCTCCGCGTCAGCTTCGGCGGCCCAGCCGTCATGCGCGAACAGCTCGCCTACCTGGCTGCCGCCACAAAGTGGCCCAACGTCGTGCTCGGCGTCATCCCCTTCACCGCCGACCGCACGAGCCGTCTGTGGGTGCCCAAGTCGTTCTGGATCTACGACAGCGAACGGGTGATCACCGAACTCCTCACCGCCGAGGTGACCATCACCCAGCGGTCCGAGGTCGAGATCTACGAGAGCGCCTTCGACACGCTCGCGGATCTCGCGGTCTATGGTGCCGGGGCTCGCGCACTCATTCAGGCGGCGACCGAGCGGTACCCGTAAGCAGAAAGTGCTGCAAGGTTCTGCACGATTGTGGTCCGGCCGGGTAGCCCGCCGTCACTGTCGAGTCAGGTGACGCACACGGCGGGTCTGGTGCGGCGGTAAGTCGGCGCACCACCTGGGGCTACCAGTGGAGGACACCCCCATGCATGAGTTCATCGTCAGCCCCTACATGGGGCGCTACGTCATGGTGAAGCCGGGCGGCAAGGCCGGTGGAACCATGCCCGCCTACAACTACCGGGAGCTCGCGGCGGCGGCACCCGACGATCCGGCCCCCGAGTGGCTGGCCGCCGCGGCGCGCCGGGCGTGGGGCGTCGAGCTGGAGGGCAAGCCGCTCTCGCCTCACGTCCTGGTGCGCGAGGACCCCGGCCTGGGGTATGGGCGCGCGTCGTGGGAGCTCAACCTGGGTTGCAACTACGACTGCCCGCACTGCTACCTCGGTGTGAAGAAGTTCGAGGGCCTGGAGATGGAGGACCGCGTCAAGCTCCTCCGCACCCTGCGGGACGCCGGGGTGCTCTGGCTCCAGATGACCGGCGGCGAACCCATGGTGGACCGCTGGTTCATCGAGAGCTACCAGACCGCCTACGACCTCGGCATGATGATCACCCTGCTCACCAACGGCTCGCGCCTGTTCCTGCCGGGCGTGCTCGACCTCCTGACGAAGCGCCGCCCCGACCGGATCACCGTGTCCGTCTACGGCGCGACGCAGGAGAGCTACGACAAGACGACCAGCCGCACGGGGGCGTACCGGCTGTTCATGAAGGGCATCACCGCCGCGCACGAGGCCGGACTGCCGCTCGCCCTGTCGATGATCGTGACCCAGGACAACGCCCACGAGGTGGGCCTGATGCGCGAGCTGGCCGAGCGGATCGGCGCGCCGATGGACGAGTACACCAACATGGTGCCCACGATCTACGGCGGGGACGAGACGCTGCCGACCCAGTCAGCCGCCCACCTGCGCAAGCGGCAGGTCTTCACCGGGTGCAACGCCGGACACACGTTCTTCCACGTCAACCCGTTCGGCAAGGCGTCGATCTGCAAGGTGGGGCGCGACCCGAGCATCGACCTGATCGCCGAAGGCGTCGAGGGGCTGTCCGGCCTCGGCGCGATCGCTGACTCCCTGTTGCTGCGGCAGGGCGGCTGTACCGGCTGCCAGCTCCAGGGAACGTGCGGCACCTGTATGCCGCTCGTGCAGCTCTACCGCAAGGCCAAGGCACCGCTGGCGACGTACTGCCAGCACCGAGAGAAGGAGCCAGCATGACCGCTGCCCTCGCCCTCCCGACCGTACCGGAGGCGGCCCCGACCGTCGCGGTCACGATAGAGGCCCCCGGCGTCACCCTGATCGAGAACGTCGACGCCCTGTCCGACGGCAACAGGTGCTCCTGCGCGGCGGGAGACGACAACCCCTTCTAGCCCTCGACCGCTTCCCCAGCAGAGCCTGCTTCCGCAGGAGGGGAAGGACCCCGGACCGCTTCGGCGGTCCGGGGTCCTTCACGTTTGGGGGCTCGGTAGCCTTTGGGGCATGCGGTTTCGCTGGGACTGGCTTCAGCCTGTGATGCGTGCGCCGTACGTGCCGACTCTCGGGCCGGTGTTGCCTGAGGCCGTCGGTGTTGGCCTCTTCGCAGCTGTGCTCGGCGTCGCACGCACCGGCCGGTTTCTCCCGTTTGACAAAGACCGGCGTTGGATGACGACCAAGGACGAACGAGTCCTTGTCGGCGATGTCGTTCACACGGCTGCGGAGACGATCGTTCCCGTGCTGAGCGTGCGCGGTGGTGGTCTGGTGAAGGTCTACTACTACGGTGCCGCCGGGCCGGACCTTTCCGTGCTCGCGCGTCTCGGTGAGCGGCTGGCGAAGTCCCACGGCGCGGGGGGCGGCAACCGGGTGATCTGGTTCTCCGACCGGCCGGAAGGCGCGCGCGGCAGGGTGATGGTCAAGCGCTTCTCCTCCGGCGATAAGCAGCCTGTGCGGAACGTCCAGGCCCTCACCGGGTGCCCGGCCGCCGACACCTTTGGTGCGTTCGCCGACGAGATCGGCCCTGAAGGTTTCCCGTTCCTTTACCAGCGGATGAAGGATGGGCGCCAGGACGGCCCGACGCTCGTCACGGTCGCCGACGACCGGATCGTCGGGGCGGTCGGGCCGCTCTCGACCGTCGTAGGGCCGGGTGGCCGCGTGATCCAGCAGCCCGCCTACTTCGCCGTCCATCCCGGCTACCGGGGTCGGGGGTACGGCCGGGACCTGTGGCGGGCGTCGATGGCCTGGGGGCGCGCTCGCGGCGCCGAGGCCAAGGTGCTCCAGGCGTCATGCGGCAGCGCCGCCGAAGCGCTGTACCTCTCCGAGGGCCTGGAGACACACGGGTACGTCTGCCAGGCGTAGCGCTCAAGCATGGCGAGGACTACCGGTTGGGCGCTACGTGTTGGCGCAATGCCTGGTTGATCACGTCTGTGGTGGTTTGGCTGTTTGGAGGCCCGGTAGGTGTGGGTGGGGCGCGCGGGCCGCTGGCGTTCGGCCGGTGTGGTCGGCGCGCCCGGCCGCGCCCTTCAACCGGGGCTGTCGGTGATGCGGATCACCGTCCGGTCGCCTGGGTACGCCTCGTCCTCCTTCTGGCCCGCCCGGCGGAGGACGAGCATGGAGACGCTGGGGGGGAGGTCGTAGTAGCGGCGTTCGGTGGCGGTGGGGGGCCTGGTTGAGACGGTGTCGCCGGGGGCGGCGGGGATGGCGGCCTGTGGGGGCCGTGGTCTGCGGAAGGCGCCTACGCCTGCTTCGACGACGACGAGGCCGTCGCGTTCGAGTTCGGCGAGCGCGTTGCGGACGACGCCGCGGCCGACGTTGAACTCGGCCATCAGCCGCGAGATCGACGGCAGCAGTTCGCCGTCCATCAGCGCGTCGATCCGTTCTCGTAGGACGTCCGCGAGTTGGAGGTAGGGCGGTACCCGTGACGTGCGGTTGATGCGTTCCGGCGACGACATGCCGAGCACGCTGCCACAGGGCCCCGGCTCCGCGAGGAGGTCCGATCGGGGTCGAGCGTGCTAGGCGTTCGAGTCCAGTTCGAATAAGCTGGCATCGGCGCCATTCTGGCCTGGACGGGCGTATGCGGCGGCCCCTGGCAGTCGTCGCTGCCGGGGGCCGCTGGTGTGGGTTGGAGGTCGTGCCGGGCAGGCTGCTTCAAGCACCGCTGTTTCGCCTTGCGACGAGCCAAGCGGCCAGGTCTGGGCCCGGCACGTTGTGGTGCTGACCATCCCGGCTACGGACCACGAGCGGGGCTCCGATCAGCTCACGCTCGCCGATGATCGTGGAGTAGGGCAGACCGAGGTCAGCGAACTCTCGCAGGTGCTGCCGGATGGCACGCGTTCGAAGGACATCCCAGACAGCGATGCGGTGGCTTTGCAGCTCGACGCGAAGGTTGTCCGCGAGTTTGATCGCCTCCTCTTGCGGCTCCGCGAGGACAGCGATCTCCGCTGGCGGTAGTCCTGGCGCTGGAGGTTGCAGATCGGCGAGTCGTTCGAGGCCCAGGACCGCGCTGTAGAGACTCGTGGGAGCTCCGACGAACTTCTCAGCGAAGATCCCGTAGGAGCCTCCGTCGCCGAGGAGCCGTTGATCGCCATCGGGGCGCAACAGGAACGCGGGGCCGTCGTGGAACTCGCTGGCGTGCAATTCGGTGAGATCAATGGCGACTTTCACGCCTTTGGCCCGAAGCCGGTCGGCCAGCGTGTAGCAGGTGAGGAGCCGTTGCATCTCAGGCCCGCCGTCCTGGAGTAGCTGCGCGCCTGAAGGATCGGCAGCGATGCTCTCGGCCAGCTGCGTTGCGTCGGGGTCCGCACATGCTTCGTGCAGGATGGCCGGCCGGCGTGAAGCCGGTGCTGTCCGAAGACGATTGAGGAGCTGATCAACAACGTGCCCGGTCGCCGTTCGGGAGATGGCCGCTCGCCAGAGCCCTGGATCAGTGAGGACGACGGTGAAAGCGCATCTGTCGGCGAGGAAGTCGGCGACTGTAGTGAGCGAGCGAGCCGTAGCGGCCAGGTGCTCGCGCGGCGTAAGCGTTCTGAAGTGGACTTCCATGAGGCCCAGATGGTGGAAGTGCCGGCGGGGGCGGCGCTCGTATCTGAAGACGGGCGTGCAGTGCGTCAGCCTCTGCGATGGGAGCTTCCGTCCTGCTGCGAGCCGCAGGACGGAAGGCAGGCTGTCAGAGATCAGTGCGAGGTCGCGTCCGGCTCGGTCGG
This sequence comes from Actinocorallia sp. API 0066, assembly GCF_020991275.1. GTDB lineage: Bacteria > Actinomycetota > Actinomycetes > Streptosporangiales > Streptosporangiaceae > Actinocorallia. The sequence continues at coordinate 43,828 of NZ_JAJLQY010000015.1, forward strand.
GAAACTGGTAGGTCCGTTCGCCTGCCGCGTTGTGCCCGGCTTGGAAGGTCTCCGCGAATCCGACAGGTGGAACCTCGACGCCTTGGAATCCCGACAAACGGCAGACGTCGAACCAGTCCCTGCGGATCTGGTCGTAGATCACCAGGCGATCTGGGCTGACATCGTGCATACCTCGGGGAAGATCAAGCTGCCGACCATGTCCAGGCATACCGCAATTGTGTGTGGCCCGCCCTGGGCGCGCACGCGCAACAACGGACTGGCCGACAATTCCCATGCCGTCCGTGACGGCTACTGCTGTGCTCGCCGCACCCAGGTTTCCGGGTCCGCTTCGGACTGCTCGCCGCTGGCCATGTCCTTGACCTCGTGCGGTTTGTCATCCTCGAAGGGCGGGAACCAGATGAACGGGATGCCCTTTCGGGAGGCGTAACGGATCTGCTTCCCGAGCTTGTCGGCCTGGTGGTAGACCTCCACCTTGAATCCGCGGGACCGAAGGCGCGCCGCGGTCGCGGTGGCGACTTGGGAGCGTTCGTCGCTGGGGACCACGACCAGCAGGTCGCTGGGGCTCTTGGGGCCGTCGGCGGGCAGGAGTCCTTCGGCCAGGAGTTTGGCGAAGATCCTGGTGAGGCCGATGGAGATGCCGATTCCGGGAAGGCTGCGGCGGATGAATGTGCCTGCGAGGTTCTCGTACCGGCCGCCAGAGCAGATGCTGCCGTAGGTCGGGTAGTTGAGGAGCTTTCCCTCATAGACGGTGCCGGTGTAGTAGTCGAGTCCCCTGGCGATGGACAGGTCGGCGCAGATGCTGCCTTCGGGCAGGTCCGACAGCGAGTCCAGGACGAACGCGAGTTCGTCGAGGCCCTCGCTGAGCAGGTCGCTCTTGGGACCGAGTGCGGCGATCCGCTCGATGACCGAGCTGTCGGTTCCACGGATCCTGGCCAGATCGAGGCACGCCTTGGCCTGCTCGTCCGACAGTCCGACCTGGGTGGTGAGGATCCGGGCGACGCCGTCTTCGCCGATCTTGTCGAGTTTGTCGGCCGCGCGGATGACGGCGATCGGGTCGCTGATGCCCATGCCTTCGTAGAAGCCCTGGAGGACCTTGCGGTTGTTGATGTTGATGCTGAAGGGGCCGACGCGCAGCCCGGTGAGGATCTCGTGCACGATGCGCGGCATCTCCGCGTCGAAGTGCAGCGGGACGCTGTCGACGCCGATGACGTCGATGTCGCATTGGGTGAACTCGCGGTAGCGGCCTTCCTGCGGGCGCTCTCCCCGCCAGACTCGCTGGATCTGGTACCGCTTGAACGGGAAGACCAGGTCGTTGAAGTGCTGGGCGACGTATCGTGCGAGCGGCACGGTCAGGTCGAAGTGAAGGCCGAGACGCGCGTCGCTGTCGTCTTCGCCGCCTTGGAGCCGCTTGAGCGTGTACACCTCCTGCGAGGTTTCGCCCTTGGCCAGGAGCGCGTCCAGGATCTCGACCGACGGCGTCTCGATCGAGCAGAATCCGTAGCGCTCGAACGCGGCCCGGATCTCGTCGAGCCAAGCCAGTTCGACCAGCCGGACCTCGGGAAGCCACTCCGTGAAGCCACTGACTGGAGCTGGCCGTACAATCTGCTCGTCGGTCATTCCGGGTGATCTCTTCTCGTGTTCGAAGATGGACTGGAGCCGGTCGTTGCCTTCGGCGGCACCGACCAAAGTCTAAAGCCCTTCCTGAACCTCAGGATGGCCATAGTGACTCACGGTGATCGAAAAGGTCCCGGGCCTGGCCTTGAACCGTGTCATACCAGGCGGTGCGGCCCTTGATCTCGTGGTGGTGGCCGACGACGCGGCTCAGAAACAGGGTCTCCAGGAGGTCTGTGGCGATCGCCGAAGGTTGGTCGTCTCTCATCCAGGTGGGCAGGATCTCCCGCCACAGCTCCCAGGGCAGACCTTGCGGGAGGGTGCCCGAGGCAGAACGCTCACGCAGCTGGTGGACAAGCGCGTCAGGCAGCCGGTCTGTTGCACCGGTGGTGAGGGCGGAGGCCAGCCGGAGGCTGGTGGCTTCGGCCAGCCGGTCGATGTCGGCGTCGTGGTGCGGGACGGGCTGGCCGTTGCCGGGCGGAGTTTGTGCGGTGCCGATCTCGAATCGGTCGGGAGGCGGATCGGCGAGTCGTCGTAGGCAGCGTTCTCGGAGGGAGGTCGCGACCTCTGCGAACTTCGGTCCCATGCCATACTCGCCGGAGAAGCTGCGCAGTTTGTTGCCTCGCCTCTCCGGGATCGGGACGACGTTCCAAGATGAGGTGAGCGCGACGGAAGCGACCAAGGCGTCGACGCCGAACCTCAGGGCGCTGGGTGTCCAGTTCTGTTCGAGGACGAGCTTGGCGCCGCGTCGGGTGATGGCGATGTCGCCGCACAGCGGTTCGCGAAGATCTGCACCGAAGACTCCGGCGAGCAGTGGATAGGCGAGTTGGTAGGTGAGATCGCCGCCGTTCCAGGTGGGAGGGCGTAGCGGGAACACGAAGTCGCTGTCGGAGGTGGCGGAGATCAGTGCACTGATCCAGGAGGCGGGTACGCCGGCCAGGTCGGTGTCGACCATGACGCCGATGTCGAAGCCGTCGTCGTGGAGCAGTTGGAACAGCGCGCGCCAGTTCGTGCCCTTGCCCGAAGCGTGTGCGGTGGTCAGGACCCGTTTCGGGTGTCGGGTGGCGGTCGTGAGGAAGACGTCGGAGGTTCCGTCGGTTGAGGAGTTATCGGCGTTGACGAGCAGCGCGGACACGGGAAACGGCAGCGTGCTCAGAGCAAGGTCGATGTCGCGTGTCACGGTCGCGATCGTGTCGGCTTCGTTGAGGCTGGGCAGTCCGACCAGCACTCGCAGCGTCATGATGGCGTGTCCTGCGGGTCGATCCAGATCACCTCGGGAGAGTGGGCGAGTTCTGTTGGCGTCCTGATGCAGAGGCCGTCGAAGTGGTGCAGGTCGCCGTCCGTCACCGCGCAGTGGAGGATGAACGGCGGCTCTTTGAGGATGGAGACCGGTGCGAAGGTCTCCACATCGACGGCGGCGATGTAGAGGATCTTGAACGTGGACAGGCTCTCCTGGAGGAGACGGCGGATGAGGGAGATGACCTCGCCGGGATCGCTCTCGCCGTTCAGGACCGCGTTGCGGCCCGTTTCCAGCGCGGTGTAGACGCTTCCGACCTCCGCGAGCCGGCCAGCGGGCAGAAAGCGTAGTCGAGACGAGACGGGGACTCCGCTGCCTCGGAATCTGACGCATGGGACGTGCCGGATCTCGCAGTCGATCATGAGGTCCTGGACAGCGCGTTGAACCAGCAGGGCTTGCTCGATGTCCTTCATTCCGAAGTAGCTGGCCGTCGGGCGGCACAGGGAGATCCACCGGATGGCCCCGGTGACCTGTCCGCGCGAGGCGAAGTCGAAGACCGAGCTGTTGAGCCGGTGGTGGCTCTCCCCTTGGTCGATGAACGTCGCGTAGGTCGGCGGGTACATCTCCTGGTCGTCGGAGGAGATGACGATCGTGGCGCCGCGTGATTCGGCCAGCGCGATGTCGGTGTCGATGTCGTAGCGGTAGACGCTGCCGGGAAAGAGCTGGATGCGGTTGGGATAGACCGTCACGATCGTCTGGTCGTTCTCGTTCGCCGACCGTTGGATGAGTTCGCCGTGGGCGTCGTGGAGCGCGCCGAGCGTGTGGACGGACCCGATCGACTGGCCGGTGCTCCAGAGCTCCCGTAGGAACGGACGAGCCTCGGCGACGGAGGTGATGTGCAGCAATTCGCGCCTTTCAGATCGGTGACCGCAGGGAGGCGGTCAAGGACGAAGTGAGACGTCGATGACCCGGCCGACCCATCGGGCGGACAGATCAATGGCATCGTGCAGGTGATCGGCGAACCCTGCCGGGTGCCGCACACGGACCGTTACGGGACTGCCTCCTCGCGGCGGCTCGTCGGGAGCAGCCCCGCTCGACAGGGACCGCGCGGTGTCGTGGGTGTCGAAGTCGGCTTCGAAGCGGCTGTCGACGTCGGAAACATGCGTGCTGGAGGCGAGATCCGCGCGAGGAAGCAAGGCGGTGTCGTGGAGGGCGAGCTGTCGGCACGTAGCGCGGAGTTCCGCGTCGGCCACCAAGTCGTCCAGGAAGTCGAGGAGCAGGTCACGGCTCTCGCTGGGATCGGTGAAGAGCGCGCTCCGGACTCGGCTTCGCAGGCTTCGGTGAAAGTAGCACTCGGCGTGTATTTCCTCGAACGCTCGGGCGAGTTGACGGCTGAGCCTCCCTGGCCTGCTGGCGACGAAAGCGGGCAGCGCGTCAAGGACCGTGGTCGGCTGTGTTCCTCCCCATCGGGCGAGGGCTCGGACGGTCGTGGAGGCCCAGCCGGAGCCGATCAGAATCTCATCCGCCAGGAGAAGCCGTAGCCCTGCCCGGTTCTCCTCGATGCTGAGGGTGGAGTGCTGGAGGACCCCCTCGTAGTCGACCGCCGGATCGGGTCTGATCGTGATCAGGTTGAACTTCTCGCGGTCGGCGTCGTAGGTGGTGTTCGGCAGGATCCACAGCGGATGGATCAGCAGGCTCGGGAAGGCCAGGAATAGTTCGTCGTAGGCGGCACGGAAATCCGTCAGTGTCTCACCGGGCAACCCGAAGATCAGTTCCGCGCCGACGTGGCCGCCGCCAGCGATCACGCGCTGAGCCATGGCGGTCATCTCCGGTCGGCCGCGCTCTGACCGGCCAGCGAGTTTCAGGGCGGGGCGGCTCATCGTCTGCAAGGCCAGGTAGACGTTGGTGTGGACTCCGGACTCCTGGAAGATCGTGAGGATCTCCTCCACGGTCGCCGCGTGGTTCTTGGCCCAGTTCACGTGGACGGTGTGGGGAGCGCCGTGGCGTTTCAGGGTGCGTACGAGCATGTGGGCGACGTCCACGTCCTGGCGGAGGATGCCGAAGTTGGCGTCGCACAGGAAGACCGTGCCGACCCCGGATCTGCCGATGATGTCGAGTTCGGCTTCGAGCCGATCAGACGCCGCTTTCGTCAACCGTTGTCCCACGGCTCCGCCCCAGTGGCAGAACGAGCAGTGATAGGGGCAGCCCCGGTTCGTCTCCCACAGGGCGACATCGAACCGCGCCAGGTCGAGTCCGGGCTGAAGATACGCCGAGGGTGCTTCGTCGAGAGACGCCATGCGGGGCCGATCAGCCGTCGACACGACCGATCCAGCTTGCCGGAAGGCCAGACCGGAGATGTCCGCGAATCCTCGATCGCCATGGCGGAGTGAGGCGACGAGCTCGCAGATCGTCCGCTCGCCCTCTCCGGTGATCACCAGGTCGAGCTCCGGGAGTTCACGGAGCCACCGATCGCCCTGGTGGGACACGTGGTTGCCGCCGAAGACGATGACGGTGTCGGGTAGGAGTTGGCGGAGCGTCGGAAGCATCTGGCGGTAGGCCATGACGTTCCAGCCCTGGCAGGAGAAGCCCAGCAGGTCTGGTTGGACGGCCTGGATCTCCTCGATGACCGAAGCGAGGCTCGTTGAGGCGAGGAAGGCGTGCACGGAGACGTCCAGGCCCTCTGCGAGATCTTCATCTGCGAGGAGCGCCGCTCGGAGCAGCATGACGCCCAGAGGGGTGTAGGCGACTCGCGCTTCGCCCGAGAGATCCACCAGGCTGACCTTGAAATCCTTGGTCAACGTCACGTGGATTTCCCGGGGTCCCGTGCCAGCAGTGAGGCGAGCGCCTCGACCTCGTCAGCGAGTTCCGCCACGTCGGGGTCCTTACTCGCTCGCAGCGCCTCGACCAGGCCGACGCACCTGTCGGTGAGCAGGGCTCCGCGCTGCCCGCCGAGTCGCGCACCAGAGAAGTTCGTCTTGACCGCGCTCGCCCGGTACAGCGACGTCCCTCTGAGATCGGCTCCGTCGAAGATCGACTGGTTGATCCGAGCGTAGGTCGCCCAGCCCTGCGGGAAGGTGGCCTCGGACAGGTCCGCGGCCAGATATGCCTGGGTCAGGTTCGTACCGTCGAGTCGCGCGCCCACCAACCGGGCCGATGCCGGCGGATCACCGATCACCGATGCGCGGTAGAGGTAGCTCTCCCGAAGGTCGACCCTGCTGAGATCGCAGTTCCGGAACGTGGCGTAACGTCCGGCGAACCGGGGCATCACGGCGTCGGTGAAGGTGCATTCAGCCGCGGTGAGCCCTTCAGCGCGGATCCCTTCGCCTTGGATCCTCCTGCCGGTGACTCCGCACAAGGTCGCCTCTTGCAGGAGCGCGCGGTCCAGGACCGCTCCATCCAAGCTGACCTCGACCAGCCTGGCCCGCCGGAGATCAGCTCCGGAAAGGTCGATCCCCGCGAGATCCCCGCCCTCGACGTCGACGCTCGGTGCGTGCAGCCCTGCCGCGCTGACGTGGTGGGCGCGAACACCGAGCAGCCTCAACGAAGGAAGCTGCGCCGCCTTCAGCACGAGGCGATCAGCCGAGGTCGGTCGCTGGATGACCAGACCGCGCCCCCGTGCCTCGCTCAGATCTCCGCCGGAGAGGTTGCAACGAGTGATCGAGGCATGGTCAAGGTGCGCCCGAAGCAGCCTGACATCAGCCATCCCGCATTCGTTGAAGACCGCGCCGTGCAGATCCGCATCCGACAAATCAGCCCGGCCAAGATCGCACTGGTAAAACGTCGAGCCAGCCAGTTCGGAGCCCGTCAGCCGCGCCCCGGCGAGAGAGCAGCCGTGGAAGAGAGACCCCGTGGCATCGACGAGCTGACGGAGATCGGCTCCCGCCAGGAAACTGGCCTGCACCGCCAATGCATGCACGTACGCCCCACGCAGGCTCGCATCGGTGAGATCCGTCCGCTCCAACCCAGCGCAGACCAGCGAGCTTCCCGACAGATCAGCACCCATGAGCTTGGTGCCGAAAAGACTCGCACGATTCAAATTCGCATAACGAAGGTCGAAGCCAGACAGATCTAGACCGGAAAGGTCGGCCTGGCCCAGATTCAGACCGCGGCCTGTCCGTTCAAGTAGATCTGGTCGACAATTTCACCGCGGTCTATTGAACGACCGCCCGGGACCAGGTTGGTGCTGGAACGCAGCCTCAGCCGACGGCGCTCGGTGGGCGGAACCGTAGGCAGCTCGGGGGTGGAAGGTTGGGTGTTTGGTGGCCGGTGCAGGTCAGGGGTGGTTGAGCCTGCTAGGTGTTCGAGGTTTGTTCGAATAGGCTGGGGATCGCGCTTTCCTGGCCTGGGGAAGCGCGCGCGGCGGTTTCTTGGCCCGGCCTGACCGAGGAACCGCGACGACCCCCGGCAGTCCTTACTACCGGGGGCCGTTGGCGTTGGATCAGGGGGTGAGTGATCCCGTGCGGATGCGGGCGGTCAGGCGGCCCAGGTCGCGGTGGGGTTAGATCAGTCGGGTGGTGTAGCCGAGGGTGACCAGGCGATTGAAGGCGTCGTTGACGTGGGGTGGGATGTTCTGGGGGATGGCGTAGCCGAGTTTGGGGTACTCGGCTATGCGTTGGGTGTCTCCGACGAGCATGTTGATGACGCGGTCGGCGTCTCCGATGCTGTTGATGTACTCGTCCAGGGGGAGGGGGCGGGAGGCGCAGATGATGTCGAGTTCGGGCCAGAGTTTCTTGGCGGTGGCGTAGGCGCGACGCTGCTGGTAGGGCCGTGAGATCAGGGCTGCTGACCTGACGGTGATGTTTTTGGTGGTGAGGAGCTGACGGGTGAGGGTGATGTTCTGGCCTGTGTTGGTGGCCTCGGTCTCGGTGAGGATCGCCTCTGAGGGGACGTCCAGCTCTATGGCGTGTTCCCGGTAGTGGACGGCCTCTCCACGGGGGAATCGGGCGATGGTGGTGGGGGCGTTGGCGCCGGTGAACACGATGAGCGGGAAGATCCGCTGATGGAAGAGCTCCGCGGCGTAGGTGGCCACGCCCAGGTCATGGCTGCCCAGGCCGATTCCGACGTCCACCGGCCGTAGGGAGTGCTCCATGTGGTGGTAGTTCCACAGGGTTTCCACGTCGGCCCGGTAGGCGTCAGGCAGGAGTGAGCTGGCGGGCATGCGGCTCCTCAGTCAGGGATCTTGAAGGCGTAGGACCAAGCGAAACGGGACGCGGCATGGAGGCCACGGGCGAACTCCACGATGCCGCCGTCCCGGGTGAAGGTCTTGCGGTGGAGGACGACAACGGGCTCGCCAGCGGGGAGTTGCAGCAGTTTTATCTCGTCCGGGGTGGGCATGCGGGCCTGGAGACGCTCGGTTGGGTCAGGTTGGTTGGGTGGGGATGACGTAGGCGAGTTCGTAGCGGTCTACGGGGATGATGATGTCGGCGGTTTCTACCGGTTGGTCTCCGGTGTAGGTCCGTTGGATCGTCATCACGATTGAGCCTGTGGGGATGTCGAGTTCGGCGGCTTCCGTGGTGAGTGCGGGGCGTGCTGTGACGATTTCGGTGGCTGTGCTGATGGGGACGCCGATGACGCGCATGCGTTCCACGACGCCGCGTCCGGCGTAGGGTCCGTCCTCGGGCAGTACCACGGGGGTGCCGCTGGTGATCTCCAGTGGTTCCCATGAGGTGGAGAGCATGACCGGTTCGTCGTCGGCGGTGAAGACGTACCGGGTCCTCATGACGGGGGCGCCTGGCTCGATCATGAGTCGGGCGGCGATGGCGGGTGGTGCGCTGGTCGTCTCCGACGAGGATCGCCAGCCGCCGGACCTTTGCTGCGCGGCCATGTCGGCGCGGAACGGGCTGCCGTCGCGTGCCTCGCGGTACCAGCTGCGGGTCAGGCGGCGGAGTTGTGGGCGTTCGCGCACGTAGGTGCCACTGCCTGGCCTGGCTTCCACAAGCCTTTCGGCGACGAGCAGACGCACGGCTTCGACAGCGGTCTTGTCGGCGACTCCGTAGCGTTCGCCGAGTTCGCGGCGGCTCGGTAGGCGGGCACCCGGAGCCAGCTCGCCTCCGATGATCCGCGTTCGCAGGTCGTCGGCGATCCGCTGGTACTCGGGCTGGCTCATCGAGATCTCCCATCGAAGTCGCCGAACAGCCTGACAACCTGAGTACACCACTCGCGAGCTGAGTACTCAGCATAGATATCTGGGTAGTCAGATTGAGTGGTTCGGTGAATACCTGGACGTATCCGGCTTATCCGGAATCCGTGTCGCGTGCACGTCACGACGCGCGTCGAGTCGCAGAGATGAGCGGGGCCGCCGACGCCGTAGAACTCGTGGTGGCGGAGCTGGCGACGAACGGCCCCGGTCTTGTCCTCGTTGGCGTGCGTGGGGTCACCGGCCCGAGTTCGGGGGTGGAAGGTTGGGTGTTTGGTGGCCGGTGCAGGTCAGGGGTGGTCGGGGATGCTAGGTGTTCGAGGTCTGTTCGAATAGGCTGGGGGTCGCGCTTTCCTGGCCTGGGGAAGTGCGCGCGGCGGTTTCTTGGCCCGGCCTGACCGGGAAACCGCGACGACCCCCGGCAGCGAGCACTGTCGGGGGTCGTCATGTGGGTTTGTCAGGCGAGGTTGCCGGTCCGGACGCGCTGGGCGAGACGGCCGGGCTGGCGGCGTGTGACGCTGAGGTGGGCGAGTTCGGCGGTGAGCTTTCGCCAGGCGGGGCGGCTGAACGTCAGGGCCGGGCCGGACGGGTTCTTCGAGTCGCGGACGGCGACGGCGGCGGGCAGGTTCAGCGCGACTTCCACGCAGTTGTCCCCCTCCGGGATGCTGTAGCTGCTCTTGAACCAGGCGGCGTGGGACAGGCTCCGGTCGATCATGGCCTGGACTCCCTAGAGGTCGAGTTTGGCGGTGAGCTTTCGCCAGGCGGAGCGGCTGAACGTCAGGGCCGGGCCGGACGGGTTCTTCGAGTCGCGGACGGCGACGGCGGCGGGCAGGTTCAGCGCGACTTCCACGCAGGCGTCCCCCTCCGGGATGCTGTAGCTGCTCTTGAACCAGGCGGCGTGGGACAGGCTCCGGTCGATCATGGCCTGGACTCCCTAGTGGTCGAGTTCCGTCGTGAGCTTCCGCCACGAGGCGCGGCTGAACCGCAGGGCCGGGCCGGACGGGTTCTTCGAGTCGCGGACGGCGATGGCGGGCAGGTTCAGCGCGACCTCGACGCAGTTGTCGCTGTTGGCACTGCTGTAGCTGCTCTTGAACCAGGCAGCGTTGGACAAGCTCCGGTCGATCATGGCCTGGACTCCTACTTGATGAACTTCTCGATGAACGCAGCCGATTCCTCGGGTGACAGCGCCATCCGGGTGATGCGGCTGAACGCCAGTTTACTGAGGTCTACCTGGTGCTGATTCTCCACGTAAATGTCACCTGCCGCGCTGTCCACGAACACCTTGTCGGGTCTCTGCTCCCCGAACGCCAGGATGCTGAACGAGCCCGTCATGCCCGGGTGCCCGCCTGACCCTGTCGGGAGGACCTGAATCACCACGTTGGCTCTCTTGGCGTCCAAGAGCAGCCGGGTGAACTGCCCACGCATCACCTCCGGGCCGCCGATCCCAGATCGGAGGGCAGCCTCGCCGATCACCGCGTGGAACTGGACGGGCGGAGTGTCCGCGCGGGTGAGGACCAGTTGCCGCGATATCCGCGCCCTCACCCAGGAAGACGGCGGGGACTCCTCGTTGACTTCGGTCCGGAGAGCCTGGGCGTACTCCGGCGTTTGGAGGAGGCCGGGTATCACCTGCGGAGCCCATTCGGAGATGCGCTCAGAGACGTCTTCCAGCGCCACGTACGGGCCGTTGAAAACACCGCTGAACTCGGCCCACCAGTCGATCTGATCGACTTCGCCGGCCAGGCGCAGCACCTTGTCTCGTATCTCAGGGGCGACCCCGTAGAGGTCGAGGAGCCTTGCGGTGTCGGTGACGCTGATTCCGTTCCGGCAGGTCTCGATGTGTCCGACCTTCGCGGTGGACCATCCCATGGCTCTTCCGGCTGCCGCCTGACTCATCCCGGCTGGACGCAGGTCCTTGAGGAGGTGGGCCACCTGCATGGCCCGCGCGGAAGGGATGAAGTTGCTCGGCGGGTTCGAGGACGACATGGACCCAGTCTCTCGCGTGAGAAGCACAGCGGGATACCAAACCCCCCAGACAAAATGTAGGCACCTACTGGACAAGCGTAGAGCCTACACGGCACTATCGGGTCACATCCTGTTACAGCACGCTACGCATCGGCGGTCAGCCATGACGAACGTTTCGCGGAACAGAGCACCAGATTTCAGCCTCGTCGGTTACATCCACATGCGGCTCGATCAGACGATGCCTCGTCGTGCCCGGTCGTGGGTGGTGGGTCTCGCGGTGCAGTACGGCTGCGGGGGCGACGCCCTGGACGCGATCAGGCTGCTGACGTCCGAGCTCGCGACGAACGCGTTGCGGCACGGCGCGCAGGGCGAGGAGCACAAGGTCCGGGTGGCGCTGTTGCGCGACCCGAAGGGGCTCCGGGTCGAGGTCAACGATCGGGGCGCGGGGATTCCGCAGCCGCGTGACGCCGACACCGCCGACGAGGACGGGCGCGGCCTCTTCCTCGTCGCCGCCCTCGCCCGCGCCTGGGGGCATCGCCCCGGTTACGACGGCGGGACCACCGTCTGGTTCGAGCTCGACACCTAGACCGCGCGGCGGGCGGGTGCGCCTCTCTCCGGACCCCGTCCGCCGTGTGACCCAACAAGACGAACGGCCCCGGCCCGCTGCGCGAACAGCGGGAGTTCCGGGGCCTCGGACAGACTCAGGAGGTCTGACCTATGGGCAAGCCTAAGCTCCCCGACACCCTGGACATCACGTTCGACGCCGAAGCCGGAACCATGTCGTGCCCGGCGACACCCCACACCGCTACCCGTACCGAGGGCGGCGACTGGGCGGTGTCCTGGCTGCCCGGCCGGCACCTCACGCGGGAGCGGGCCCGGGACGCCATCCGCGTCGCCGTCCTGGCCACCCTGCCGACCGGGGACCCGCGCCGCTGCCTCATCGGCGACCTCGCCGGGCCGCTCGGCCTGGACCCTGACGACGCGATCGTCCGGGCGTCCGCCCCGGTCGGTTCCGCTCTCCCGCCACGGCTGGAGCCGCCACGGCCCGGCCCGGAGTCCCGGCCGCCTGTCGCCGCGCCGCTCGCGCACGACCTGGCCGCCGCGCTGATCGAAGCGCACGCCGCGACGGTGGAGGCGTTCGCGATCCCCGCGGACCTCGGTGCCGTGGCGGCCCGTCGGCTGCTGGCGGCGCGGCGGGACGCGGTGCGGCTGCTGATCGCGCTCGACCGGCCCGGCCTGACCGCAGCCGGACTCCTGCACGACGTCGCCCGGCTGCGCGCGGAGATCGCCCGGACCGACCGGGAGATCGTCGAGCCCGAACGGACGCGGGCCGCCGAACGTGCGGCGCGTGCCGTCGCGCGGAAGGCGGCCAAGGGGGCCGAGCCGCAGGTCGAGGTCGCGAACGCCGCCGAGTCCCTGCCCGAGATCGGCGCCGCGCCTCAGGCCGACGTCGAAGCCGTTCCCGCGCTGTCGCCCGACGACGATCAGGAGCCGGTCGCCGAGCTGCGGCCGGTCACCTGGCTGGACGACCGTCGCCTCGCCCTCGCCCCCGCCTCGGCGTTGCCGTCCGTCGGCGCCCGCTCGGTGACGCTGTTCGATCGCGAGCTCCTGCGTGAGGCCCTCCGGCCGCGCGTCCTGGACCTGCTCGCCCGTCAGCCGCAGCCCGTTCCCGCCCATGGCGTTCGGGCCCGGTGGTCGGCGTGACCACTCTGACCGTTCGTCCGTCCGGTGCGTGGATCCCCGTCGGCGAGGACGGCGCGCGTGTGGTCCATCCGGGGGTGGCCCGGCGTGTCGGCGATGTGGCGGTGCGGGTGCGGGAGCGTGCGTTGGCTGAGGCGTTCCCGGGGGCGCTGGTCTGGTTCGGTCGGGGGCTCGGCGAGGACGGGTCCGGTACCGGGACCTGGTGGGCGATGGTGCCTGACCACGACCGTCTGATCGAGGCGCCGGGCCCGGTCGCTCTGGCCGCCGAGCTGCGCCAGATGACGCCGCCGCCGTCCAGGCCGGGGCCGGTGCGCGCCAGGCCGCGCACGCCGCTGCCTGCCGCCGCTGCGTCCCGTATGCGGCCGCCACCCGATCCGCCATGCCCCCCGATGAACATCAGCCGATGGCTCGACCCCGACCCCGATCCTGGCCCTGCTCGTCCGACCTTGCTCGCGCGGGCGCTCGCCTGGGTGCGGGCGTGGGCCGCATGAACTTCTTGGAGGTATCTGTGACAGATCATCCGCCCAGTGGTCATCCGCTTACCCGTGGCTGTCCTGTCGACTGTCTTATCCCGCATATCGCTGTGTTCGGGGGTGCGGGCAACGGCGGGCGGGTCGTGGTGGCGGTGAAGCACGCCGGGTGCCGGACGGTGGGTGATGTGGCCGATCGTGTCGCTGCCGGGAGGCTGACTCGGGTGGGGGGTGTGGGTGAGAAGGTTCTCGGCTGGACGGTCGCTGTTCTGGCCGAGCACGGGATCGTCGGCCTGTCCGCCTCCGATGTCTCGCGGCCCTGTGCTGATGTCGCGCCGTTGGGGGCCGCTGTGTCGGTCGGGTTGCGGGCACGTCTGACGGCGCTGCTCATCAGCGAGGGCCTGCTTGATCCGGCGTTCGGCACGGTGGCGGTGTCCCGTACTCATCACAGCCGGGATTGCGCGACCGACTGCCTCGCCCCCGACCTGGGGCACGGTCTTGTGGCGCCGCTGCGCGCACACGGCCTGGCCACCCTCGGTGACGTCATCGACCTCGCCCAGGGGCACGGCACCGACCTCACCTCGGTGCCCGGGATCGGCGACCAGAACCAGCAGCAGATCCGCGACCTCCTGCGGGAGTGGGGATTCCTGCCCCGCCCGCCCGAGCCACCCGGCCAGGACGACGCGTCGGCCAGCGTCATCGAGCGCCTTGACCGCATCGAACAGCACCTCGCCGACCTTGTCGCGGCGTCCAGGAAGGAATAGCGCGTGCCGCTCGATCACCCGTTGGGTGCCGACTGTGAACTGGCGTGCCTGGCCGTGCTCGTGAATGAGCACTCGTCTCGGAGCGGCCCTGGGAACGGTGCCCGTGTCATCAACGCGGCGCGGCGTGAAGGGTGCGCGACCGTCGGGCACATCGCGGTCATGGCCGCCAGCGGCGAACTGCGCGACCTGCGTAACGTCGGCCCGGTCAGTTTCGCCGCCGTCACCGAGATCCTCGCCGAGCACGGTATGGACGTCGCCCCGCCCGACCCGTGGCAGCAACTCATGCTGCACCGCATCGCCAGGATCGAGCGCCTCCTACGCGAGCGCCTCACCACCCTCACCCAGGAGGACTGACGAGCATGCATCTGCATCTGGACTCGCATGCCGAACCCCACCCTGTCGGCCGGGACTGTCTGGTCGCGTGCATGACCGCAGACATCGAGCGACATGGTGACGGACGCGGCGTCGGCCCCCGCGTGGTGAGTCTGGCGCGGCAGGCCGGTATCCACAACGTCGGCCAGCTCGTCGCCGCCGTGGTCGCGGCCCGCCTGGACGTTGTGCGGGGAATCGGGCCCCGGGCGATCCTCGCGGTTCGGGCCGCGCTCGCCGACCACGGTCTTGATCCCCTCCACACCCGCGACTGCCCCATCGACTGTCTCGGCGACGTCCTTGGCGGGCGGACTGTCACCGTGCTGCGTGCCTACGGCCTGCCCACTCTCGGGCACGTCACCGACCTGGCGGGTACACCCCACCCCGACGGGGACCGTCTCCTGGCCGTCCCGCAGATCGCGGCGGCCACCTCGGCCCGCATCCGGAACGTGCTACGGGACTGGGGCCTGCTGCCGCCCACGCCTGAACCTGCCGCGCCGGGTGCCTTGGCACCCTCGGTCCTGGAGCGGTTGGGCCAGCTTGAACGCCAGGTGGCGGCCCTACTCGCAGCGAAGGAGGGCGGGGCATGACCTCAGCGGGCCTGGTCGCCGCCCTCGTCCTCCTGCCGTTCGCCACCGTCATCCTGGCCGGGATCACCGCCGCCCACCTCGCCCTCACGATGGACGGAACCTCCTGAACCGGCCAGGGCGGTGAGAACCGGGTGCCCGGAGCGGAGGAGGGGCCGCACCGGGCACCTTCCGGCGTACACATCGCCACGGTGAGCAGGTTGGTTTGTTGGCCTGGGTTGCTGTTGATGTGGGGGGAGGGATTTTGGGGGATCGTTGTGCGGGGTGGGGGGGATTCTCGGATGATGGGTAGGGAGGGAGGGGTGGTTGTGGCACAGGAGCGGGATCCGAATATCAATGCGCGGAGGTTGGGGCTTTACCTGCAGCGGGTGCGGGAGTTTGTGGGGGGGTCGTATGGGGAGGTGGCTTTGGCGGTGGGGTGTGAGGTTGACTGGCTTGTTCGGGTGGAGACGGGGTTTGGGCGGCCCACGCCCGAAGAGGTTGAAGGGCTTCTTGTTGCTTATGGGGTGCGGGAGGCCAACGTCGCGGAGATCATGATTGATCTGGCGTCGCGGCCGGACGGGCCCGAGTGGCTCGCCGCGCACGAAGAGCGGTTCCGGCGCGGGCAGCGGGACGTGCTGATCTCCGAGTCGGAGGCTTCGGTGGTGCGGACGTTCGGGTCGTTGCTCGTCCCGTACCTCGCGCGGTCGGAGGTGTACTTCCGGTGCACCGAGCCGCAACTGCATCCGGACAACGACGTCGAACTGGAATGGGACCTGCTGAGCAACCGGCAGCGGTACCGGCCCGGCGGCCGCCGCAGGGAGCTCCAGGTGATCATCGACGAGCGGGTGCTGGACCCGCGCGGAGAAGAGGAGATGATGGAAGCCCAGCTCCGCCACCTGCTGGAACTCGGCGCGGGCCCGGACACGACGGTCCACGTCATCCCCAAGGAGGCGGCGTTCTACGAGGAGCGCGCCCACCCCTTCGACGTCCTCGAGTTCCCCGGCGTCGCCGACCACATCAGCATCGCGCACATGCCGCACGGCAGCGAGATCACCCCGTACGACCTCACCGACATCTGGCACTTCATCAAGGACAAGTCAGCCCTTTCCCCCTCGGACAGCCGCGACCTGATCGTTGACCACCTGGCCGGACGCCGCCGCGTCTGACCGGACGCGGAGAGCCGTCGCGGCCACCGCGCCTCAGAGGTCCAGGACCCGGGCGTGCAGGACGGTGCGTTGGTGGAGGGCGGCGCGGAGGGCGCGGTGGAGGCCGTCCTCCAGGTAGTAGGAGCCCTGCCAGTGGACGACGTGGGGGAAGAGGTCGCCGTAGAAGGTGGAGTCCTTGGCCAGGAGGGAGTGGAGGTCGAGTTCGCGTTTGGTGGTGACGAGCTCGTCGAGGCGGATCTGGCGCGGGGGGATCTTGGCCCAGTCCCGCGCCTGCAGGCCGTGGTCGGGGTAAGGGCGTCCGTCGCCCACCGCTTTGAAGATCACACTTCGGAGTCTAGGGCCGGAGGCCGGGGCCGGTCATCCGTGCCCACCCTGAGCCGGACCGCTAGATCGCGCCCCGGAACGTGTCGCATCGGGTCGGCTCCCCTGAGGAATAACCCGTAGTCAGCCATTTCACCCGCTGCTCGGACGTCCCATGCGTAAAGCCATCGGGACGGACATATCCCTGGGCGCGGCTCTGGATCCTGTCGTCCCCGACGGCCTCAGCCGCGCTCACGGCCTGATCGATGTCACGCTGCGTGATCTGCGCGAGGTAGCCCGTCTGGACGGCGTTGCGCATCCACACGCCCGCGTAGCAGTCCGCCTGGAGTTCGAGCCTTACCGCGCCGCTGGACGCGCCCGTGCTCCGGTCGACGCGGTTCATCACGCCGAGCAGGTTCTGCACGTGGTGCCCGTACTCGTGTCCGATGACGTAAGCCTGCGCGGCCGGGCCTCCCTGGGCGCCGAACTGCGACTGGAGGTCGTCGAAGAACGTGAGGTCAAGGTAGACCTTCTGATCCGCCGGGCAGTAGAAGGGGCCTGCTTTCGCCGTCGCGTATCCGCAGCCCGTCTGGGTGGCCGCCTCGAAGAGTTGGGTCTTGGCGGGCGTGTAGGTGAGGCCGCTGTTGGCGAAGACCTTCGACCAGTAGTCCTGGACGCTGTTGACGACGCCGACCACGAGGCAGTCGGCGTCCTTCTCGGCGTCCAGGCCGGTCAGGCACTTCTTCTGGACGTCGCTCGCCTCCTGCACCTGCTGCGGCGACCCCTGCGCGCCCGGCTGCTGCGGCTGGGGCTCCTCGAAGGGGTTCACGCCGAAGAACAGCACGGCGAGCAGGCCGAGGATGCCGACGAGGCCACCGCCCGCGGCGGCGGTCCGGCGGCCGCCGCCCCTGCGCACCTCGACCTGGGACGGGTCGAGCCGCACGTCGTCATTGAAATCCACAAATCCGCTGATAGCCGGAAAAGTCTCCAGGCAACCCCAAGCCCGTGCCTTGCTCACCCCACGGCGGCGGGCGCGCGGCGGTCACGGGGCCGTCACGGGGACGCCAGGGCGGCCGTGGGGGCCAGCCGGGCGGCGCGGGTGGCCGGGTACAGCCCGGCGAGCGCGCCGATCGCCAGCGTGGCCGTGAGGGCCGCGAACGGGGTCCACGGCGGGATCGCCACCGGCCAGGAGCGCGAGACCGCGTACAGGGCGGTGATGGCCGTCGAGAGCGCCACCCCGGCCACGCCGCCGAGCGCCGACAGCAGCAGCGATTCGGTGAGGAACTGCAGCAGCACCTGCCTACGGGTCGCGCCCAGCGCGCGGCGGAGCCCGATCTCCGCGCGCCGCTCCAACACCGAGATGATCATCGTGTTGGCCACGCCGACGCCGCCCACGAGCAGCGCGACGGCGCCCAGGCCGAGGAGCAGCCCGGTGAAAGCACGGTCGGTCGCCTGCCGGGCGGCGAGCACGTCGGACGGCCGCGAGACGTTCACCTCGCTCGGCGCCTCCGGGTTGGCCGTCGCCGCGAGAACCGCGCGCACCGCCTCCACGTGCGCGTCCCCCGACCGCGTGTAGACGGCGGTGGGCCGTCCGTCGAAGCCGAGGTGCTCGCGCGCGGCGGGCCAGCCGACCAGCGCGGAGGAGTCGAGCTCGGGGGCGAGTTCGACGGGCGCGAGGACACCGGCGACGGTGAACCAGGTGCCGCCGAGAAGTACGCGTGCGCCAGGCGAGCCGATGCCTAGTCGGGCGGCCGCGTCGGCGCCCAGGACGACGACGGGATAGCGCGCTGTCGCCTCGGTCAGCCACGACCCCGCCGCGACGCGGCCCGCCACGGTGCCGAGTAGGCCGAGGTGCGCGGCCTGCACCTGGAGGCCGCCGGTCTGCGCCGCCGGGATCTTGTCCGACCTGTACGCCTTGGCTCCCGGCACCGTGCCTGTGGCGGCGACCCTGCGCACGGGGCCTATCCGCGCGATCATCGCCACCGACTCCTCCGGCAGCACCGCCTGCTCACCGAAGACGGTCTGGCCGGGGGCGACGGTGAGCAGGTCGGTGCCCAGCGCGGCGAGCCTACGGTCCACTTCGGCGCGGCTGGAGGAGGAGATCCCCAGGACCGACACCATGGCCGCGATGCCGAGCGCGATGCCCAGCGCCGAAAGGAAGGCCCGCACCTTGCGGGTGCGTAGGCCGACGGCTCCGGTACGCAGCACGTCGCGCGGGGAGAGACGGGACGACGGGGTCACGGCAGCACCCTCCCGTCCCGCATCCGCACCCGGCGGGGCAGCGCGTCGGCGATCTCCCGGTCGTGCGTGATCACCACGACCGTCGTGCCGCCCGCGTGCAGCTCGCGCAGCAGCGCCATGACGCCCGCGCCCGACGCCGAGTCCAGGTTGCCCGTCGGCTCGTCCGCCAGGAGCAGCGCCGGTTCCCCGACGACGGCCCTGGCGATCGCGACCCGCTGCCGCTCCCCGCCCGAAAGCTGGTCGGGCCGGTGCCGCGTCCGATGGGCGAGCCCGACCCTCGCGAGCGACTCCTCGGCCCGCGCAAGCCGCTCCCGCAAGGGGACGCCGGTGTAGAGGAGGCCGTCAGCGACGTTGTCCAGGGCGGTGCGGCCCGCGGTGAGGTGGAACTGCTGGAACACAAAGCCGATCCGGTGCGCGCGCAGCGCCGACAGCCTCTGATCCGACAGCCGCGACACCTCGTGCCCCGCCACCCGCACCGTTCCCTCGGACGGCCTGTCGAGCGTGCCCATCAGATGCAGCATCGTGGACTTCCCAGACCCCGAAGGCCCGACGACGCCTACGAGCTCACCCTCCTCGATCGTGAGGGAGACGTCCCGGACGGCCGCCACACCGCCCCCATAACGCTTGCTGACACCGGCCAGTTCGAGGACGTGCCTTGCGTTCACGCGGGCACCCCCACCTTGTCGCCCTCGGCCAGCTCGGACGAGGCGACCTCGACCATGCCCGCCGCGAACAGGCCCGTCTCCACCGCGACGACCCGCGTGGTGCCGCCCCGCACGACCTCAACGCCGTACCCGCCTTCCGCCAGCGCAAGGAGGGCCTGGACGGGCACGGCGAGGACGTTCTCGCGTACCTCGGCGGTGAAGGAGACCGACACGGAAGCGTCCCCGAAGGAGGCGACGTCCTTGGGCCGGTCCAGGGAGACCGTCACCTTGATCTCCGTCTCCGGATCGGACCTGTCGTCGGGGGCGGGGGTGACCACGGTCTCGACCCCTGTGACCCTTCCGGTGGTCTTCTCGCCGTCCGGGAGGGTGAGCCCGACCCTCGCGCCCTTCTTCGCCAGGCGCTGGTCGTCCACGTCGAGGGTGACGGAGACGGCGCGGTCCCTTCCCGTCACCGTGAGGATCGTGCCTCCGGGCTGTACGGGGTCGCCCTTGGCCGCCTGAAGGGACTGGACGCGCAGGGGTCCGTCCGCGTAGTGGACGCGAGAAGGTTCGACGGTGCCCGTCTCGGGGAGTCCCAGGTCGTCCTGCCACTTCTTCACGGCGGCGGCCGTCGCCCACGTGTAGGCGTCGTCCACGGTGAAGCCCCGGTAGCCGAGCGCCCACAGGTTCTTCTCGAACTGGAGGACGTCCCTTCCGGACAGGCCGGTGGACAGCGTCCGATAGGCGGGCAGGCCGCCTTGGAGCAGGACGACCGGGTCGTCGTCCACCCGGTAGAGGGTCTGCCCACGACGGATCGTCCTTCCGCTCGTCGGCAGCCCGGTGACGACGCCGGACAGGCCCGTCAGGAGCTTCGTCTCCTTGCCGTGGCCCAGGGTGCCCGTCACGTTCTCGGTGTCCTTGAGGGTCTGCCGGACGACGTCGGCTGTCGCGGGCGGTAGCGCGGCGTCGCCCTTCGCGCCCGGCCCGTCGTCGCGGAGGCCGAGCGCGGCGGCGGACGCGGCCACAACGCCGACGGCGGCGAGCGCGAGGCCCGCGATCAGGGGGCGGCGCATCACTCGTCCTCGCGCGTCTCGGTCTTGACGTCGGGGCCCTTAGGACCGCACTTGGCTTCCGCCGCCTTGAACGCGGGGTCCGAGGGGTTCACCCCGGTCTCGGGGGTGAGCTGGATGCCTCCGTCGGGCGACGGGTCGGGGAAGTTCGGTACCCCGTTCTCCCGCATACAGCGGGACATCTCGCGCATCTCGGCCAACTGCTCGGGGTTCGGCTTGGCCATGGCGCCGCCGCTCGGCAGGAGCTTGCGGCATGTGTCCTCCGCCGCGTCCACCACGTCCTTGCCGACGCCCGACCCGTCGATCTTGATCGAGACCCCGCCGCCCGGACCGAACTCCGGGTCCTCCATCGGCACGCCGTTCTCGCGCATGCAGGCGGCGAACGCCAGATGCGCGTCCCGCTCGTTCGTCTCCGCGGAGCCCTGAGAGGCCGCTGTGGACGCCGACGGCGTGTTCCCGGCCGTCGCGACGCCCGGGGTCTCGGCCGAGCCGCAGGCGGCCGCCAGGAGGATCAGGGCCGCCGCGCACACGGTGCTGAGGCGCATGGTTCACCCTTCCGGCCGGGACCTTCCCGGCCTTCGGTGTGAAGTAGACCGAGCACGGCGTTTCCCGGCGGTTACCGTGGAACTTAACGCCGAGGCAACGCCGCGACCGGTATCGAAGGGCCATGAGGATCCTTGTGGTGGAGGACGAGCCGATACTCGCGGAGGCCGTCGCGGAGTGGCTGCGCGACGACGCGCACGCCGTCGACGTCGCCGGAGACGGCGCGGCCGCCCTGGAACGCATCGGAGTGCACGACTACGACCTCGTCGTCCTGGACCGCGACCTCCCGATCGTGCACGGCGACGACGTCTGCCGGAAGCTGGCGGGCGGCCCCGCGCGTGTCCTCCTATTGACGGCTGCGGGCGACATCTCCTCCCGCGTCGAAGGCTTCGCCCTCGGGGCCGACGACTACCTACCGAAGCCCTTCGCGTTCGCCGAACTCGCCGCGAGGGTGACGGCCCTGGGCAGGCGCGGCGGAGCCGGTGACGTGCCTCCGGTGCTGGAACGCGCCGGGATCAGGCTCGACCCGCACCGCCGCGAGGTGTACCGGGACGGCCGCTACGTCGCGCTGTCCCGCAAGGAGTTCGCCGTCCTCGCCGAACTGCTGCGCGCCGACGGCGGCGTGGTCTCCGCCGAACGGCTGCTGGAGAAGGCGTGGGACGAGCACGCCGACCCGTTCACCGGCGCGGTCAGGGTCGCGGTGCTCAAGCTGCGCCGCAAGCTCGGCCCGCCCGCCGTGATCACCACCGAGCCCGGCGCCGGATACCGGATCCCATGAGGGCCCGCCTGACGATCCGGATGCGGCTCACCACCGTGTTCGGTGTCCTGTTCCTGCTGGCCGGGATCGTCCTCCTGGGCGTCACCTACGTGCTCGTCTCCGCGAGCCTGCCTGAGGGATCGCAGGTGTTCGCGCACTCGAAGC
This sequence comes from Actinocorallia sp. API 0066, assembly GCF_020991275.1. Taxonomy (GTDB): domain Bacteria; phylum Actinomycetota; class Actinomycetes; order Streptosporangiales; family Streptosporangiaceae; genus Actinocorallia. The sequence goes on from NZ_JAJLQY010000015.1 coordinate 65,533, forward strand.
GCCTGGCTGACGGCGGCGGAGGCACCCTCGTCCCCTCCCCGGAGCAGGCCATGGAGGTCGACCAGCTCCGCGTCAGGGCGGTGCAGGAGGGCGTCCTCGCCTCGGTGCTGAGCCAGGGCGCGGTCGCGCTTGTCGTCGTCGGGGCGGCGGCGACGGCTTTCGGCTGGCTGCTCGCCGGGCGGCTCCTCCAGCCGCTCCAGCGGGTCACCGAGACGGCCCGGCGCATCGCCCACGCGCCCGCCGCCGACCGTGGCCTGCACGAGCGGATCGGGATGGCGGGGCCGCGCGACGAGGTCAGGGAGCTGGCCGACACCTTCGACCTGATGCTGGAAAGGCTCGACGCGTCCTTCGACGGGCAGCGCCGCTTCATCGCCGACGCCTCCCACGAGCTGCGCACGCCGCTCACCCTGAACCGGGCGCTCCTTGAGGTGGCGCACCGGCGCGGGGCGTCGGCGGAGGTCGTCCAGCTCACTGAGACGCTGCTGGAGGTCAACGCGCGGCACGAACGGCTTATCGAGGGGCTGCTTATGCTGGCCCGCTCCGACGCGGAGATAGGAGAACGCGCTTACGTGGACCTCGCCGACATCGTTGAGCACGTCGCCTACCAGCTTCCGCGCGAAGGGGTCGTCCTGGAGGCCGACCTGAGGGAGGCGCCCACGATGGGCGATTCGGTGCTTCTGGAGCGGCTCGCCCTGAACCTGCTGGAGAACGCCTTCCGGCACAACCTCCCTACGGGCGGCTGGGTGCGCGTCGCCACGGACACCGGCCCTGACGGCGCCGCCTCCCTGACCATCACGAACACCGGCCCTCTGGTGGCGCCCTACGAGATCCCGTCTCTCTTCGCGCCCTTCCACCGCCGCAACAGGAGCAGGCTGCACGCGCCCGGGGCTGGCCTCGGGCTGTCCATCGTGAAGTCCATCGCGCACGCCCACGGCGCCCGCCTCCACACCGCGCCGCGCCCCGAAGGCGGCCTCACCCACACCCTCACCTTCCCGCCCGTCCCCGCCGGGGGTTACGCGGAGAGAGCGGCGTAGTCGTGGAGGGGACGGTCACCGGGGGAGGGGCCAGGCTTTGAGGTTCCACCAGGGGCCGCCGGTGAGGCCGTGGTCGTGGGGTTCGAGTTGGGTGGTGAGGTTGGAGTGGGGGGCGGCCACGACGTAGACGTGGTCGACGAAGGTGAGGAAGGTGTAGCCGGGGTTGTCGGCGAAGCGTTCCTGGACGGTGTCGTAGGCGACCTGCCGCTCGGTCGGGTCGCCGCTCTCGCGGCCGATCGCCAGCGCGTCGTCGACGGCGGCGTCGGCGTAGCGCGGCATGTTGTTCCAGCCGTCGCCCGCCAGCGACGAGTGCAGCGCCGGGTAGAGGTCGAAGTCGGGGTCGTGCCCGGCGCCGCCGCCCGCCAGCATCGCGTCCACGCCGAGTCGCGGTTTGACGACCTCGCGCGTCCCGGCCTGGACGTTCACCTCAACGCCGATCTTCCTGGCGTCGGAGGCGTAGGCGAGGGCGTGGTCCTGGCGGAGCCGGTCGCCGGAGAAGTACCAGAGCGTGAACGACGCGCGCCGCCCGTTCCTCTGGCGGACGCCGTCCTCGCCGGGCTTCCATCCGGCGTCGTCGAGGATCCGCGCGGCCTCGGCCGGGTCGTGCGCGACCTCGCCGCCGGTGCGGAACCACGGGTCGTCGCTCGGGATCGGCAGGTAGGCGGGGCGTCCCGCGCCCTTCAGGATCGAGTCGACCATGCGGGAGCGGTCCACGGCGCGGTTGAGCGCGCGCCGGATCGCCCGGTCGCCGGTCACCGGGTTGGCGGTGGGCAGCGTCACGGTCCGGTAGTCGACGGACCTGGCGGTCAGCACGGTGACGCCGTCACGGCCCCGGAAGGATTCGGCGAGCGCGGGCGGCAGCGTCGTGCCGTCGAGGTCGCCCGCCCGCATCCGGGTGGCGCGCAGGTCGTCGTCGGCGATGAACGCGACGGTGAAGTCAGTGATGGCAGGAGCGCCGCCCCAGTAGTCCGGGTTCGCCTTGAACGTCATCTTCTCGCCCCTGCGCCAGGAGACGAGGACGTACGGGCCGGTCCCGACGGGCTGGGTGTTGTAGGCGCCGGTGTTCGGGTCCTGCCCGCCTGCCGCCTGCGCGGACGCGATCGGCAGCACGGTCCGCTGGACGAACGGGGCATACGGGTACTTCAGTGTGAAGACGACCTTGTGTTCCCCGTCGGCGGCGACGTTCTTGATCGCGTCGAGCTCGTTGGCGTGGCCGTTGTTGGTGTTCGCGTCGAGGATCTTCGTGTAGGTGAAGACGACGTCGACGGCGGTGAACGGCTTCCCGTCGCTGAACCTGACGCCTTCGCGGAGCGTGTAGGTGTAGGTGAGCCCGTCGCCTGACACCTCGGGCAGGGCGGTGGCCAGAGCGGGTTCCAGCTCCATCCGCTGGTTCCGCTGGAGCAGCCCGTCGAAGATCTTGGAGTCGCCGTCCTTGCCGTAGCCGAGCAGCGGGCTGAGGCTCTCCGGCTCGTAGGGGACGCCGATGGTCACCGAGGCGCGGGCGGCGTCGTCCGGCGCGGAGCAGGCGCTGAGCCCCGCCAGCAGCACGGACGCCGCGACGGCCCCCATCCTCAGCACGCGCACGGATGCCCACCTCTCAGCAGTAATTGCAAAATTCTCGCAATAAGCCACTGCATGAGAGCACACCGGGACATATCTGTCTAATCAGGTATGTAAGTGGAGGAATCCCCGGGGTGCGCGGCCGATGTTTCACGTGGAACCTGCGGCGCGGGGCGTCACCCGCGCTACTGCACCGGCGTGAGCGCGAGCCGTGCCGCGCGCAGGCTGGCGCGCGCCTTGGCCAGCCGCGACGGCCTGGGCACCGGCGCGAACGAAGGCAGCGCGTCCAAGCGGCGCTGGAGCCTTACGAAGCTCTCCACCTGCCGCTGGAGCGAGGGGAGGTCGGTGAGTGACGCGTCATGCGAGGACTCGGCGAGCAGGTACTGCGGAGGAGTCACGAGGCACACCGCCGGGATACGGTGCTCGTAGAGCGGCTCGCCCTCCCCGAAGTGCACCAGCGGGCCCGGCGCGCACACGTGTGTCGGCTCGGGCTCCGAGCCCGTCCACTCCGCCAGGACGAGGTCGCGCAGCTGTGACGTCGTCGCGTACAGGAGTTCGGGTTCCAGGGCGCCCGTGGGGCCGTACACGCCCGTCCGGGGGTCGTCGGCGAACTCGCGGGCGCCCAGGTGCTCGATGACCAGCCCGGCGACGGCACGGGACCGGCCGGGGCCGCCCTCCCACAGCTCGGGGTGGGCCTCCAGCCACGCGGTCGTGGCCTGCCCGTGCGACGTCACGGCGGGGATGCGCAGGTGGCCCGACGTGAGCACGAACACCATCCGGCGCCGGTGCGGCCGCTCCACCGCGTCCCTCGCGAGCTCCAGCAGGCCGATATGCCCGTTCTCCTCGATCGCGTTGACGCCGTCGCTGTGCGTCACGGCCAGGAGGGACTCCTCGTCCGTCTCACCCTCGGAGACCGCCCAGAGGGTCTCGGTCGTGGTGTTCGGCGTGAGGTCGGCGTCCAGGGTGAGGTGCGCGTTGTCGCCCCTCCGCGCGGCCTCAAGGACGCGTTCACCCTCCTTGCCCGCCACCCACAGCGCAGGCAGATCCCGGTACGGGAAGGTGAAAGGCAAGTACTGGCCTTCGGCGTTGCCGGGGGACAGCCCGCGCCACACCGCCACGACAGCGAGGACACCCGCCTTCCGCGCCGCCTCCAGGGCGGGCCCGAACAGCGTCGCCGTCACCACGGGGTTGGCCACCGGGGGACGGCCGCCCGCGCCGCCGTCCCACTCACCGATGAGGAGGTCGTACGGGACGGCCCGGTGCGGCACCTCCACCACGGCGATGCCGCCACGAGCCCTGCTCCACCGCTTCACCAAGCCGTCAAGAAGGGTGAGCTGTCCGGAGACGCCCGCAGGGCCGGTCGTCCCGGAGTAGGGGTAGGCGGAGGAGACCCTGACGTCGGTTCCGCCGACGCTGAGCCGGGCCCTGCCCGCGCCCACCTCCCAGCGGGTGAAGGAGTGCTCGTCCCGGTGCACCTTCAGGCCGAGGTCGGACAGCCGCGCGGCCACGTCCTCCACCAGCGCCCGGTGCTGCGCGGAGCCGGTGGGCCGGGCCCCGAGCCCGACGAGGAAGCGCACCTGCTCTTCCAGGGCACTGATCTCCATGCGTCCTCCCGGGTGTGTTCGTCCGGCCCTGGACGGACCGCGCGGCGGCGGTCACTCCTCCGCAGGCAGGAGAACCTTGTCGATGACGTGGACAGTGGCGTTGCCCGTCCTGATGTTGCCACACACGATTGTGGCGTCCGCCACCTTGTAGGCCCCGTCTGCGCCGCTCACCTTCAACTCGCCGCCTCCGAGCGTCTCCAGTGCGCCGGAAGCGAGTTCGTCCGGGCCCTGGCGTCCCTCGACGATGAGGTTGAGGAGGATGCCGGTGAGCGCCATGCCGTCGTCGAGGTCGGCCTGGGGCAGCGCGGCCCAGGCGGCGTTGCTCGGGGCGAACACGGTGATCTCGGGCGCGGAGTCGAGCGTCTCCACCATGCCCGCCTTCTTCACCACGGTGGCGAACGAGTTCAGCTCCGGGCTCCCGGAGACGGCGGCGACGACCGGCGCGGCGGCCATGCCCGCGAACCCTCCGGCGGTGCTCGGCACGCCGGCGCAGCCGGTGCCGAACGTCTGCGCCGCCTCGGTGGCGACGGGCGCGGCGGGGGCGGCCGCCGGGGTCTCGGTGCGCTGCGGCGACGCGGCGGGCTCATCCCCGCCGCCGCACCCCGCGGCCCCCGAACCCAGTAGCAGCACGGCCCCCGCCGCCAGCACGAGACGTTTCATGATCCCCCCGAATCGCAGGTTTCCGGCCTTCACCGCCGTCCGGAACATTCGATGATCAAGCCCGTTCCCGCCCTTTCCACCGTTCACACCCGATCTCGCGGCCCGTGGTGTCCCGGCCGGGGGCGCCGGACCGCGTGGGTTTGGGCCGTGCGGCATCAGCCTGGACGTGCGACCCTGGGGAGGTGAAGACGGACAGCGCGCAACGGAGGGCGCGGCCCGCTCTCGGCAGGCCGCAGGTCACCTCACGGGCCGCCCTGGAGCGGCTCGCCTTCGAGCTCTTCGCCCGCGACGGCTTCGACGAGACCACGGTCGACGACATAGCCGCCGCCGCGGGGATCGGCCGCCGTACGTTCTTCCGCTACTTCGCCTCCAAGAACGACCTCGTCTGGGGCGACTTCGAGCACGAGCTGGCCCGGCTGCGGGCGCTGCTGGCGGAGACGGGCCCCGACGTCCCGATGATGGAAGCCGTCCGGGCCGCTGTCGTCGCGTTCAACCGGTACGACCCGCGCGACGTGCCCTGGCACCGGCAGCGGATGGAACTGATCCTGCGGGTGCCGACGCTCCAGGCCGACGCCACCCTCAGGTACGCGTCGTGGCGGGGGATCATCACCGAGTTCGTCGCCGCCCGCACCGGGCAGCCGCCCGCCGCGATGCTGCCCACGCTCGCGGGCCACACCGCCCTGGCGGCCTGCATCGCCGCGTACGAGCACTGGTTGTCGGCGGACACCCCCGAGGACCTCACGGACCTCCTGGACGCCGCCATCCGCCGTCTCGCGGACGGCCTCGACTCCGCCGACCCCACGCCGCCCTGACCGTCCGTCGGTTCGGCTCGGTTCGGCTAGGCGAAGGTCGGGGCGAGGAGTTCGGCGACAAGGACGGCGGTGTTGGCGGGGCCGCGCAGGGGGGCCGTCGGGAGGATCGAGGTGTCGGCGACCCGGAGGCGCGCGACGCCGTGGACCCGGCCGCGCGGGTCGACGGCGGAGCCCAGCGGGACGGTGCCGCAGGTGTGCTGCGCGGTGCCGAGACGGGTCCTGATCCACGCGTCGAGGGCGGCGTCGTCGGCCAGCACGGAAGGCGTCGGCTCGACCAGGCCGGAGGCGACCTCGGCGAAGGCGTCCGTGGTGATGACGGCGGCGGCCGTCCTGACGGCCTCGCGCAGCCTCCGGCGGTCGTCTTCGGTCTCCAGGTAGCCGTAGTCGATCTGCGGGGGCACCCTCGGGTCGGCAGCCACCGTGCGCAGCCTTCCGCCGCGCCGTGGGGTCTGCACGGAGGCGAGGAAGGCGAGCGGCGCGCCCGGCACCCCGGTGCGGCCCCCGACGAGCCCGGCCATCGGCACGAGCGACTGGAGCACCTCCAGGTCGCCCCGGTCGGCGGCCCCTGAGGACGTCGTGTGCAGCACCCCTCCGAGCCACGACCCCTGCGGCTCCGGTAGCGGCCCGCGCGGCGTCCACTCCACGACGACCTGGGGGTGATCGCTCAGCGCGGCCCCGATGGCGGGCACGTCGGAGGCCACCCGGATACCAGCGCGCGCGAGGTCGTGCGCGGGGCCGACGCCCGAGAGGTGCAGCAGGTGAGGGGACCCGAAGGCGCCCGCGCACAGGACGACCTCGCCCGCCTCGATGAAGGACTCCCGTTCACCCTGCACGACCATCACGCCGACGGCCTTACCGCCCCGGATGACGACCGACTGGACGGCACAGCCCCCTTCGACCGTCAGGTTCGGCCGGTGCAGGGCGTCGAGCAGGTAGGCGATCCCCGTGTTGATCCGCAGCCCGTCCACCGCGTTGGACGGCACGGGCCCGAACCCCGGCGCGTCCTGGGCGTTCTTGTCGGGTTCGGCGGGGAAGCCCAGCTCGTGGGACGCGGCCCGGAAGGCGGCGGCGGCCGGATGGCCGAGATCCGTCCGTCGTACAGCGACCGGCCCTGTGTCGCCGTGCAGGGGTCCCGCGCCGAGGTCGAGGTCGTTCTCCAGGGCGCGCAGGACGGGCAGCACTCTTTCGTACGACCACAGGGGATCGCCTGCGATCGCCGCCCATCGGGTGAAGTCCTCCCGACGGGCCCGGATGAAGTAGCCGCCGTTCACCGTCGTCGAGCCGCCCAGGTACCTCCCCCTGGGCGCGGCATACGCGTGGTCGGGGGTGAGCCGCGCGAGGTGGGTGCTGACCGCCGGGTGCCCCGCCTGCGCGCCGGGGACGAACCGGGCGTCGAGCAGGTCGTCCGGAAAACCCGACAAGGTGCGCGGCGCGGGCCCCGCTTCCAGGACCAGCACACGCCGCCCAGGATCCTCGCTGAGCCGCGCGGCGAGCGCCGCCCCGCTCGCCCCCGCGCCGACCACCAGCACGTCCGCACGGGTCATCTCAGGGCCGCCGAGCGCGGCGCCGCCGCAGGTGGTCCGCTGTTCATCCGGGCCCGCCCTTCCTTTTGGCACTCGATGTAACTAGTATCCGTCATATCAGCACCGGTGTGAGCGGCGTCTCAGTCGCCGCGCGCCACGAGCCAGGGAGGTCCCCGTGAACGAGAACCAGGAACTCGTCGAGTCGCTGATCGAGGAGGTCTCGATCGACGGCATGTGCGGCGTCTACTAGCCGACGCATGACAGTCCTCGACCTCGACCGCGCCTGGGACCTGCACCCGCAGGTCTCGGTGCGGCCGGAACCCTTCGGCGCGCTCCTGTACCACTTCGGGACCCGCAAGCTCTCGTTCCTCAAGGACCGCGTGCTGCTGGAGGTCGTCCGCGCACTGAAGGACGCGCCTTCCGCACGGGCCGCCTGCGCGGCCGCAGGGGTCCCCGACTCCGATCTGGCCCGGTACGGCGCCGCGCTCGGCGCGCTCGCCGGGTCGGCCATGGTCGTCGAAAGGACATCAGCATGACCGTCACCCCTGAGCGGGCCGCCTCGCCCGCGCCCGGGACACGGCTGGTCGACCTGTTCGAGCACGGGCTCGACGCGCCGATCTGCCTGACCTGGGAACTCACCTACGCCTGCAATCTCGCCTGTGCGCACTGCCTGTCGAGCTCGGGGCGGCGCGACCCGCGCGAACTGAGCACCGACGAGTGCAAGGCGGTCATCGACGAGCTCCAGCGCATGCAGGTGTTCTACGTGAACATCGGCGGAGGCGAGCCCACCGTCAGGTCCGACTTCTGGGAACTGCTGGACTACGCCACCTCCCACAGCGTCGGTGTGAAGTTCTCCACCAACGGTGTGCGCATCACCCCCGAGGCGGCCCGCCGCCTCGCCGCCAACGACTACGTGGACGTCCAGATCTCCCTCGACGGCGCCACGCCCGAGGTGAACGACGCCGTACGCGGCCCCGGCTCCTACGCGACGGCCATCCGCGCGATGGAGAACCTCGCCGAGGCCGGGATGAGGAACTTCAAGCTGTCCGTCGTCTGCACCCGGCACAACATCCCGCAGATGGACGCGTTCAAGGAGATCGCCGACAGGTACGGCGCCCAGCTACGGCTCACCCGCCTGCGTCCCTCCGGGCGGGGCGCCGACGTGTGGGACGAGCTGCACCCCCTGCCCGGACAGCAGCGCGAGCTGTACGACTGGCTCATCGCCAACGGGGACAAGGTCCTCACGGGTGACTCCTTCTTCCACCTGTCCGCTTACGGGCAGGCCCTTCCGGGCCTCAACCTGTGCGGCGCCGGGCGCGTCGTCTGCCTCATCGACCCCATCGGCGACGTGTACGCCTGCCCCTTCGCCATCCATGACGAGTTCCTCGCGGGCAACGTCAGGCAGCCGGGCGGCTTCGCCGAGGTGTGGCGGCAGTCGGAGCTGTTCCTTGGCCTACGCGAGCCGCAGACGGGCGGGGCGTGCAGCTCCTGCTCCTTCTACAGCACGTGCAAGGGCGGCTGCATGGCCGCCAAGTTCTTCACCGGCCTGCCCCTGGACGGGCCCGACCCCGAGTGCGTGCGCGGCCACGGAGAAGCACTCCTCGCCGGACGCCCCGAGGACCGCTCCTCCATCCCCAGGCCCTCCGCCGACCACTCCAGGACGGCGAAGCCGCGCAGGGCCGTCCCCGTGAAACTGTCGCTCACCCGCCCCGATCCCGAGCGCCGCCCCGTGAGCGCGTGCGAGGAGAACCCCCTGGCGGGGCTCACCCTCTGAACCCCCGGCAAGGAGAAACCCATGGGCAGGAACCCCTGGTTCGAAACGGTCGCCGAGGCCCAACGCAGGGCCAAAAAGCGGCTTCCCGGCATGGTCTACGGCGCGCTCGTCGCCGGATCAGAGCGGGGCCGCACCATCGACGACAACATCGACGCGTTCGCCAGGCTCGGCTTCGCCCCGCGCGTCGCCGGACACAAGGCCGAGCGCGACCTCAGCACGACGATCCTCGGGGTGGAGTCGTCGTTCCCGGTCATGATCTCGCCCACCGGCGTGCAGGCCGTCGACCCCGAGGGCGAGGTGGCCGTGGCGCGCGCCGCCGCGAACCGTGGCGTCATCATGGGCCTCAGCTCGTTCGCGAGCCGCTCCGTCGAGGACGTCGCCGCCGTCAACCCGAACGTCTTCTACCAGATGTACTGGATGGGCGACCGGGACACGATGGTGCGGCGGATGGAGCGCGCGCGCGAGGCGGGCGCCAAGGCGCTCATCGCCACCCTCGACTGGTCGTTCTCCAACGGACGCGACTGGGGCAGCCCCCAGATCCCCGAGAAGATCGACTTCAGGACGGCCGTGAAGCTCGCGCCCAAGGTCGTCAACCGGCCCGGCTGGCTGTGGCGGTTCGGCAAGGCAGGCAGGATCCCCGACCTGACCGCCCCCAACCTCCAGCCTCCCGGCGGCGAGGCGCCCACGTTCTTCGGCGCCTACTACGAGTGGATGCAGACGCCTCCGCCCAGTTGGGAGGACGTCGAGTGGATGCGCAAGGAGTGGGGCGGCCCGTTCCTGCTCAAGGGCGTCACCCGGATCGACGACGCCAAGCGCGCGGTGGACGCCGGGGTCTCGGCCATCTCCGTGTCCAACCACGGCGGCAACAACCTCGACACCACGCCCGCGACGATCCGGCTCCTGCCGGGCGTCGCCGAGGCCGTCGGCGACCAGATCGAGGTGCTGCTCGACGGCGGCGTCCGGCGCGGCGGCGACGTCGCCAAGGCGCTCGCGCTCGGCGCCCGCGCGGTGCTCGTCGGCCGCGCCTACCTGTGGGGCCTGGCCGCCAACGGCACGGCCGGGGTCGAGAACGTGCTGGACATCCTGCGCGGCGGCCTGGACTCGGCGGTCCTCGGGCTCGGCCACGCGTCGGTGCACGACCTGTCGCCCGCCGACCTGCACGTCCCCGCCGACTTCAAGGTCACCCTGGGCGCCTGACATGCCCTCTCCCGGCCCCCAGAACGCCGCCACGGCGCCCGTCACCCTCGGTACGGCAGTGACTACCGGAAAGCCCGGCTCGGGGCCGCACCGGCCCGCTCAGCGCCTCGCGACGCGCGGCGACGGCCAAGGCGTGGCGAGCGCTTTCGGGGAGTCTGTCGGCTTTGGGCGGGTGGTGCGGCTCGGCGACGTGGTGTGGCCGGAGGTGCCGGAGAAGACGCTGGTCGTGGTGCCGGTGGGGGCGACCGAGCAGCACGGGCCGCATCTGCCGGTGGACACCGACACCGTCGTCGCGGAGGCCGTCGCGGCGGGGGTCGCGGCGGCGCTCGCGGCGGACGGGCCGGTGCTGCTGGCCCCGGCGATCGCGTTCGGGGCCAGCAGCGAGCACGCGGGCTTCCCCGGGACGGTCTCGATCGGACACGAGGCGCTGCGCGCGGTGCTCGTGGAGACCGTGCGGTCGCTCGCGCTGTGGGCGGGCCGCACCGTCCTCGTCAACGGGCACGGCGGCAACGTCGCGACGCTGGAGACGGCCGTCGCCCAGTTGAGCGCGGAGGGCCACGACGTCCGGTGGGCGCCCTGCGCGGCGCCCGGAGGAGACCCGCACGCGGGCTTCACCGAGACCTCGGTGATGCTTCACCTCGCGCCGGAAAGAGTCCGCCTGGAGGCGGCCGTACCGGGCGACACGCGCCCGCTCTCCGTCCTGCTGCCCGAACTGCGCGCGCGCGGCGTCAGGGCCGTCTCCCCGACGGGAGTCCTTGGCGATCCCACCGGCGCGACGGCCGCCCACGGCGCCGAGATCCTGCGGACCATGATCACCACCGCCCTGACCGTCCTCGCCCATGCGTGACGCCGGCCCGCCGCCGCGCGGGGCGGCGCTGCCCGAGGGGTTCCGGGTGGCGTTGGCGGAAGGCACGCAGTTGTGGGCCGGGGGCCGGGTCGCGACCGGAGGCGCACCGTGGAAGGTGATCCGGCTGGGCGCGGCGGCGGTGCCGTACCTGGAGGAGCTGCGGGCGGCCGGGGAGCGCGGCGTCGTCCTCCGTGACGGCCTCGCGCGCGCGCTGGCCCGGCAACTGCTCGACACCGGGTTCGCCAGGCCCGTCCCGGCGCGGCGTCCGGGGCCGCACGACGTCACCGTGGTGGTGCCCGCCTACGGGCGGCCCACGGAGCTGGAACGGACGCTCAGGGCCGTCAAGGGGCTGCCGGTGATCGTCGTCGACGACGCGTCGCCGGATCCGGGGCCGCTGCGGCGGGTGGCGCGGGCGCACGGCGCGCGGCTGGTCCGGCACGCCGAGAACCGGGGCCCGGCGGCGGCCCGCGACACCGGCCTCCGGCTCGTGCGGACGGCCCTCACCGCGTTCGTGGACTCCGACTGCAGGCCGGAGCCCGGCTGGCTCGACCTCCTCGTCCCCTACTTCGACGACCCGAAGGTGGCCGTGGTGGCTCCCGAGGTCGTGGCGGACGCGCGGGGCGGCGGTCTCCTGGCCCGCTACGAGGCGGTCCGCTCCGCGCTCGACATGGGCCCCGACCCCGCTCTCGTGCGCCCCGGCGCCAAGCTGGGCTTCGTCCCCTCCGCGACGCTCCTGGTGCGGACGTCGGCTCTCGCCTCCCCGGCTTTCGACGCCGACCTACGTCTCGGTGAGGACGTGGACTTCGTCTGGCGCATGGCCGACCTGGGCTGGCACGTCCGCTACCAGCCCGAGGCGCGGGTCCTGCACACGCCGAGGCTCGACCCTCGGGAGTGGGCGAGGAGGCGGCACGAGTACGGCACGTCGGCCACGGACCTGGAGCGGCGCCATCCGGGACGGCTCGTCCCCGCCCGTCCCTCCGCGTGGAACCTCGCGACCCTCGCCTTCCTCGCCTACGGACGTCCCGTCCCGGCCGCCCTGGGCGCCGCCGCCACGACGTACCTGCTGCGCCGCTCCCTGGCGGGCGTCTCGGACGACTGGAGGTTGAGCGCCTCGATCGTCGCGAAGGGCGTCCTGGCCGACGCCTCCTCCGTGGGGCACGCCCTGCGCCGCGAATGGTGGCCCCTCGGGTTGGTCGCCCTGGCCGCCTCCCCGCGCAGCCGCCTGGCCCGCGCCGCCTCCGTGACGATGCTGACGCCCATCGCCCTGGAGTGGATCAGACGGCGACCGGCCATGGACCCCTTCCGGTACACCGTCATGCGGCTGCTGGAGGATGTCGCCTACGGCTCGGGCGTCACCGCGTCCGCCTACCGGGCCCGTACCTGGGCGCCGCTGCTCCCACGCATCCGCTTCCCCAACACGAAGAACCCCGCCAAGCCGTAGCGGGACGGCTTGACGGGGCTCCGTAGGTACGCGCGTTCAGGTGGTCACGGCACGGCCCGTGGCGGCGCGCCGCGCGGGCGCGTCGTACTCGGCGAGGTGCACGGCCGCCAGGTGGGCCGCCTGGGCGCGGATCTCCGGCACGGCGGTGGTCTCGTAGCGCAGGCCGCGCAGCGGCGGGCCGAGGGTGAACAGGCCGGGGCGGGACTCGCCCTCGGGGCCGAGGAGGCAGCCGCAGCCGTCGGCGGACAGGCCGAGGCCGAGCGGGTCGGCGGCGACGACGTCGGTGTCGATCAGGTCGCGCAGCAGCGCGTCCGTGCGCGGGTCGGCGGCCGGGCCGGTGCTGTTGACGATCCAGCCGACCTCGACGTCACGGCGCGTCCCGTTGGTCTCGACGGCGACGGTCAGGCCGTCCGGACGGGCGTCCACGCGGTCGAGGAAGCCCTTGATGACGCGGAGGCGGCCGGTGGCGCGCAGGTCGTCGATCCGGGCGACGGACGCGGGCGGGATCCGGTGCCGCCGGACCTCCCAGCCACGCGCGAAGAACGTGAGGAACCGCTGCTTCTCGGACAGGCTCAGCCTGCCCCACATCTCGGGGACGTGCGGCCTGAGCCCGTCGACGACCCCGCGCCACTCGCCGTCGTTGCGCTCGACGGCCTCGTGGTAGATCCGGTGAAGGTCGGCGACGGTGACGTCGCCCGAGGGAGGGGTGAAGGGGACGGCCGGAGGGTTCGGACATCGGTGCGGACGCGGCAGGAGCCCGTGCCGGGACACCGCGTAGACGACGGTCTCAGGGTTCCGGGACGTGAAGGTCGTCGCCAGGTCGACCATGGTCAGGCCGGTGCCTACGACGAGGACGTCACGGGCGTCGTCCACCCGGTCGAGCGCGCCGGGCGCCCACGGGTCGGCGATGTAACGCGGGTCGCCTTCGGGCTGCCACGGCCACGCGGTAGGCGCCCGGTTGCCTGTGGCGAGGACGACCGCGTCGGCTTCAAGCACTGTGCCGTCCGCGAGGGTGACGCGCCAGCCACGGCCGCCGGAAGCCACCCCGGTGACCGTGCCGGTGATCTCGGTCAGGTGCCCTGGACGGCGCTGCCCCGCCTCGTCGAGGAGGTCGCGTAGGTAGCGCCCGTAGGTCTGCCGGGGGAGGAAGTCGGCGCCTTCGGCGTCGATCCCCCGGGCCCGCGCCCACCGGAGCAGGTGGTCGGGGTCCTCCTGGAGGGCGCTCATCTTCGCGACGGGCGCGTTGAGCAGGTGGGCCGGATCGTCGGTCGAGTACGCCTGGCCGAGCGCGTGCCGCCCGTCCCGGTCCACGATGACGACCTTCGGGGGCACCCCCTCGCGCTCTCCGATCAGGAGGTGGGCCGCGGTGAGCGCCGCGCTGGCCCCCCCGCCCACGATGACCACCGATCCCGGCTCCGCGCTACTCATACCACCGAGCCTAGCCCATATTTCCTGTAAGAATGATTGACAATCTGTGACCGCCCCGCCGTATTTCCGGCGTCCCCGGCCTTCCGCCGCGCTTGACGATCTTCGCCCGGCAAAACCCTAAGAATCCGCATATTTCACCTATAGATGATCGTGCAGATGGGCGACGATCTCCGCGGCGTCGGACTCGATGCCGCACAGGAAGGTCGAGTTGCGGCGGCGCAGGACGGGCAGGCCGAGCGCGTAGAGGCCGGGACTGTCCAGGACGCCGCCATCGTGCTGGAGCCGGCCCTTGGCGTCCACCACGGGCACGTCCAGCCAGTCGTAGGCCGGGCGGAAGCCCGTCGCCCAGACGACCGTGGTGATCTCGCCGCGGTTCAGGTCGAGCTGGAGCCGGGGCGAACCGGGCACCTGGGTGGGTTCCGGACGCTCGGCGGGCCCGACGTCCACGGCCTGCCCCGAGTCGGCCGCCCACGCGTCGAACGTGTCGAGCAGCCGTCCCATCTTGAGGTCCGCGAGCGCCGTGACGTTCCGCAGGCCGCCGGAGAACAGCGCCCTGCCGTCCCGGACCGCCGCGAACCTGCCGACGAGCTCGACGCCCTCCGCGGCGAGCGCGTTGAGATCGAGGGCCGTCCGCTCAGGGGTGCCGACGAGCTGCGGCGACGGGAGCCGCCGCGCCCTGTCCAGATCCTCGACCTCGGTGTAGCGCTGGCCCCACACCCCTGCGGCTTCCATCCACCACAGCACGTCACGGCCGCGATAGGTGCGGGGCAGCCTTACGTGCTCGCCCGTCGCGAGCGTCACGGGCCTGCCCGAGCGGTGCAGCTCGGCCGCCAACTGCACGCCGGTAGCCGAGCCGCCCACCACGAGCACCCCGCCTTCCGGGAGCCGCGAGGGCTCCCGGTAGTCGAACGGCGTCACCTGGACGACCGACGCCGGCAGCGCCGCCGCGAACGGCGGCACCACCGGCCGGTTGCAGGCGCCGCTGGCGATGACCACCGTCCGCGCGTGGAGCGGTCCCACACTTGTCGTCAGCGCGTAGCCGCCGTCGGCGCGCCGGACCGACGTGACCTCCACGCCGGTCCGGACGGGCGCCGCCGACTCCTTGGCGAACCGCTCGACGAACTCCGCGACCTCGTGCGCGCTCAGGTAGCCGTCGGGGTCGGGCCCGTCGTAGGAGAGGCCCGGTAGACGGGTCTGCCAGTTCGGCGTGAGCAGCCGCAGCGAGTCCCAGCGCTCCGTACGCCAGGAATTGGCCACTTCGCCCCGTTCGAGCACCACGTGGTCGATGGACCTGGCGCTCAGGAAGTGGCTCGCCGCGAGGCCCGCGTGCCCGGCGCCGATGACGACGGTGGTGAACCGCTCGATGGCCACGCGTGCCTCAGGAGACCGCGACGGTGATGTTCGTCGGGTTGGCGAGCGCGTCGAAGACGGCGGAACGCTTCTGCGACTGGGCGACGAGCGCCTCGATGTCCTGCGGCGAGGCGTCGGCGTCGATCTTGAAGGTGACCTTGATGTCGTTGTAGCCGTTGCGGACGTCGCTGTCGACGCCGAGGATGCCCCGGATGTCGTGCTCGCCCTCGATGACCGCCTCGACCGAGCGGAGCTGGATGCCCCGGTTCTGCGCGACGGACGCGACACCGGCCGTCAGGCAGCTCGCGAGCCCGACGAGCAGGTACTCGATCGGGGTGATGCCGTTGTCGGCGGCGGCGAAAACCTCGGGGTGGTCGGCGTCGAAGACCGACTCGGTCTTGTGCGTCTGCTCCTGCCCGAGCCCGAAGAAGTTCTGGATCTTGGTGGTGCTGTGGACCCCGTCCTCCCACTTCGAGGTGGCCCGCCAGGTGAACTGCGCGGCCTCCGGCGCGCCCTTGAGCACCTCCCGCGCGTCGAGCAGCGCCTGGACGTTGACTCCGTTGGAAACCGTGGTCATGGGTGTGTTGCCCTCCTCCGTCATTTCCCCCGATTCCCTACTGGGAAGCTTGACAATACACCTGGTGGGGCGGGCAACATAGCCCCATGAAGGAGCCAGCCCTCACACTCGCGGCGGGCTCCGCAGGCACCGTCCGGACCCGCCACCTCGACCTGCCCGACCCCGTCGAACTCGACTGCGGCAGGCGGCTGCACGGCGTCCGGGTCGCCTACGAGACCTACGGCACGCTGTCGCCGGAACGCGACAACGCCCTCCTCGTCTGCCACGCGCTGAGCGGCGACGCGCACGCCGCGGGCATCGCGGAGGACCCCGGCGCGAGCGCCCGCGACGGGTTCGGCGCCGACACCGCGGCGCCCCGCGGCCTCGGCTGGTGGGACGGCATGATCGGCCCCGGCAAGGCGTTCGACACCGACCGGTACTTCGTCATCGCGACCAACGTGCTCGGCGGCTGCGGCGGCACCACCGGGCCGTCCTCGACCGACCCGGCGACCGGCGCGCCCTACGGCGCCGACTTCCCCGTCGTGACGGTTCCGGACATGGTCAGGACCGAGCGCGCGTTCCTCACCGAACTCGGCGTCACCAGGCTCGCCGCGGTGGCGGGCGGCTCACTCGGCGGGATGCAGGCCCTCGAATGGGCCGTGCGCTACCCCGACCAGGTCGACGCCGTCGTCGTGATCGCCAGCACGCACGCGCTGCACCCCCAGGGCGTCGCCTGGAACGCGATCGCCCGCGAGGCGATCCTCCGCGACCCCGACTGGCAGGGCGGCGCGTACTACGGGACGGGCCGCGCACCCGCCGCGGGCATGGGCGTCGCCCGAATGGTCGGCCACATCACCTACCTCTCCGCTCCCTCACTGCACGACAAGTTCGGCCGACGGCTCCAGTTCGCCGACGACATCCGGCACACCCTCACCGAGCCCGAGTTCGAGGTCGAGAACTACCTACGGCACCAGGCCGCCGCGTTCGTCGACCGCTTCGACGCCAACACCTACCTGTACCTCTCGCGCGCGCTCACCTACTTCGACCTGGCCCGGCAGCACGGCAAGGGCTCGCTCAGCCGGGCACTCGCCGACGTGTCCGCCCGGACGCTGCTGATCTCCTTCAGTTCCGACTGGCTGTACCCCCCTTCGGCGTCCCACGAGCTCGCCGAGGCGCTGCGCGCGCACGGCAAGCCCGTCGAATCGCACGTGATCGACGCGCCCTACGGCCATGACTGCTTCCTGCTGGAGGAGGCGCGCCAGACCCCGATCATCCGCCGCTTCCTGTCCTAGCCTGAGCCGCCAGTGCGGAAACTGGCCCCGAGGAGACAACCCTGTGACCGAAACACCCTCCCGCGCCGAGGAGTCCCGCGCGTTCGGGTTCGAGACGCGCCAGCTCCACGCCGGGCAGCGGCCCGACCCGAACACCGGCGCCCGCGCGGTACCGGTCTTCCAGACGGCGAGCTACGTGTTCGAGGACCCGGAGTCGGCGGCCGCCTACTTCAACCTCCAGGAGTACGGGAACACCTACTCGCGCATCATGAACCCGACGGTCGCGGTGTTCGAGGAGCGGGTCGCCAACCTTGAGGGCGGCTGCGGCGCCGTCGCGTTCGCCAGCGGCATCGCCGCGCAGGCCGCCGCGCTGTTCACGCTGCTGGAGCCCGGCGACCACGTGGTGTCGTCCGCGGCGCTGTACGGCGGCACGGTCAACCAGCTGAAGCACCTGTTCCGCAAGATGAGCGTGGACCTCACCTGGGTGGACCCGGACGATCCGGACGCCTGGCGCGCCGCCGTCCGCCCGAACACCAAGGCGTTCTTCGGCGAGACGATCGGGAACCCTTCCGGCAACGTCCTCGATATCGCGACGGTCGCCGCGATCGCCCATGAGAACGGCGTTCCGCTCATCGTGGACAACACGTTCGCGACGCCGTACCTGTGCCGTCCGATCGAGTGGGGCGCCGACATCGTCGTCCACTCGGCGACCAAGTTCATCGGCGGGCACGGGACGAGCATCGGCGGCGTTGTTGTCGAGTCGGGCCTGTTCGACTGGTCGAACGGGCGGTTCCCGGTCATCGCGGACCCGTCGCCCGCCTACCACGGGCTGCGGTTCCACGAGACGTTCGGCACCTACGGGTACCTCATGAAGCTCCGCGCCGAGACCCTGCGCGACCTCGGCGCCGCGCTCGCCCCGCTCAACGCGTTCCTGTTCCTGCAGGGCCTGGAGACGCTGTCCCTGCGGATGGAACGGCACGTCGAGAACGCGCTCGCGGTGGCGGAGTACCTGGCCGGGCACGACCTCGCCTCGAACGTCACCTACCCGGGCCTGCCTACGAGCCGGTACCGGCCGCTCGTAGACAAGTACCTGCCTCTCGGCGCGGGCGCGGTGTTCTCCTTCGACGTCGCGGGAGGCAGGGAGGCCGGCCAGCAACTCATCCGAGGGGTGACCCTCTGGTCGCACCTGGCGAACGTCGGCGACGCCAAGAGCCTCGTCATCCACCCGGCCAGCACGACGCACCGCCAGCTCGCCGACGACGAACTGCGCGCGGCGGGCGTCGGACCCGGCACGGTACGGCTGTCGGTCGGCACCGAATCCGTCGACGATCTGATCTGGGACCTGGAACAGGGGTTCGCGAGCGTCGCCGCGGCGGCGGAGAAGGGGGCGGCGCTGTGACGGACCTCCAGAGATACCAGGAGCCCCTGACAATCCAGCGGGTGCTGCACACCGCCCGCACGATCGCCGTCGTCGGCCTTTCCGGCAACGAGCTACGGGCCAGCCATTTTGTGGGCTACTACCTCAAACGCCACGGCTACCGGGTGATCCCGGTGAACCCCCGCGAACCGGAGATCCTGGGCGAGAAGTCCTACGCTTCCCTGCGCGACGTGCCCGTCCCGGTCGACGTCGTCAACGTCTTCCGCGCCCCCGACGCCCTCCCCGAGATCGCCCGCGACACCGTGCACATCGGCGCGTCCGCCCTCTGGTGCCAGTTCGGCGTCATCAACCAGGAGGGCGCCGACCTCGCCGAAGCCGGCGGCACCACCGTCATCATGGACCGCTGCCTCAAGATCGAACACGCCCGCTACCTGGGCCGCATGCACTGGCTCGGCTTCAACACCCAACGCATCACCTCAATCCGCACCGGCCTCCAATAACCCAACCCCCTAACAACGAGTCCGCCTACGCCGAACCCGCTCACCCCGCCAGGTGCCGCCGCACCTGGTTGCGGATCCCGGTGCCCAGCTCATCCAGGACGGCCTCGGCGCGCGGCCGGGGCAGCCCGCGCAGCAGCGCCGCGGTCCGCGCGGGCGGGGCGAACGCCAGCGCCGCCGCCGCGCGGGAGGCGCTGAACCACCCGAGCACGGCCACCGCGGTCGCCTGCGGGAGCGCCAGGAGGACGTCGGCGCACTTGCGCGGCGCGGCGGCCGAAAGCGCGCGGGCGGCGTCGGCGTCGGACAGCCGTGAGACGAGGAGGGCCGCGCGTTCGCGGGCGAGCCGGTTCAGGAGCCGCGCGGCGCCGTCCCGTTCGGACAGCAGCCGCAGGACCCGGCCCGCCGCGGGGTCGTCGGCCATCGCGTCGAGCCAGGGCGCCCCGACCTCCGACGGGGCGTGCCTGAGCAGCTCGGCGGCCCGCGCCGGGGTCTGCGCGAGCAGCACGTCGGCGGCGCGCCCGGTGTCGAGCGAGCCGAGCAGCGCGCAGGCGGCGGCGACGCCCCCGGTCGCGACCGCGTCGGCGAGCCCGGCGGACGACCTTGACCGCGCGCCCCCCGCCCCGGCCGCCTCCTCCGGTCGCTCTGGCCGCTTCTCCTCCGGCCGCTCCGGGGGATTCCGTTCTTCCCTGACGGCCTCCGGCCCCTCCCGGCGCCGGATCTCCTCGTGGCCCGCGCGGCTCCTGCTGAGCACCTTTGTGGGAGGCAGCCCGTGAGAGAGCGCGGTAAGCAACTCGGCGAGTTCGGCACCACCCGGGCGGGCCTGAGGCCGTCGATCCAGAAGTCGGGTGACGACCTCCCCGAGCTGCCCCCGGTGGCCGAGCGCGGGCGGGCGCTCGTTGAGGATCGCGTGGAGGATGGCCGCCTCATCCTGGTACTCGAACGGCCGGTGCCCCTCCAGCGCCTCGAACAGGGTGACGCCGAGCGACCAGAAGTCCGCGGGCACGTGGAGCGACCAGAAGTCCTCGGGGCGCTCGGCGGCACGGCTCGTCAGCCGCTCGGGCGCCAGGTAGGGGAGGGAGCCGAAGATCTCGCCCGTCCTGGTCAGGGGGCTGGCGCCCGCGACGCGCGCGATGCCGAAGTCCACGAGCCTGGCCACGCCGTCCTCGCCGAGCAGGATGTTGGCGGGCTTGACGTCCCGGTGCAGCACCCCGGCGCGGTGCACGGCGTCCAGCGCGTCACCGACCTGGACGGCGATCCGGGCGATGTCGCGTTCGGGGATCGGTTCGCTGGCGATCCGGTCGGCGAGTGAACCGCCCTTGATGTGCTCCATGACGATCCAAGGTTCGCCGTGCTGGTCGATGACGTCGAGGACAAAGACGACGGACGGGTGCCGTATCCGGGCCAGCGCGTTCGCCTCCCGCGCGGCCCTGGCCCGGTACTCGGCGAGCTTGGCGCGGGGCAGTTCGGCGTTGAGCGACTTGAGGGCGACGGTGCGGTCGAGCCGGGTGTCGGTGGCGCGCCACACGCTCCCCATCCCGCCCGACCCGATTAGCCCGTGCAGCCGGTACCGCCCGCCCAGCAGGTCCCCTTCGACGACCACGGCTCAGAACTCGTCGTCGGCGGCGAACAGGTCGCGGGAGGGGTCGACCCGGGTGTCCTCCAGGTTCTGGACGGCACGGTGCTCGACGGAGGTGCTTTCGGGCGCCGCCCTGAAGAGGCGGGCTTCCGTGGGCGTGGAGACGGGCTCGGGCGCGACCCGCTGGTCGGGACGCGGCCTGTCGCCCGAGGGTTCGGCGGGCTGGGCGGTGCCGCCCGCGTCGGCGAACACCTGCCGCATCGAGCGGGCCCCCGCCGCCTCGCCGCCCGCGCCGCGCCGGGAGTAGGCGGCGCGGGCGTGTCGGTACTCGCTCTGCTGGGCGTGTTCGAGGATGCGTTCGTAGTTGCCCGTCCGCAGCATCAGCTTGAAGGCGACGGGGAGGCACTCGATGAGGAGGAACAGCAGGAACAGGAGGAGGCGGGCCCCGCTGAGGCTGAAGTCGCCGGAGGTGATCTCGTTGAGCGCCTGGATGCGCAGGAGGAGGCCGCCGGACGCCTGGTTCTCCCGGTCGAACGAGGCGCGCAGGTCGTCCTGCCGCTGGACGGCGACGGCGAGCTGGCGCTGTGCCTCGGGCAGCGCGGTGGTGGCCTGTTCCAGGCGGGCCTGCTTGGCGTTGTCGTCGGTGGAGGTCAGCTCACGTTTCCGTGCCTCGATCTGGTCCGTGAGGGTCTGGACGCGCTTCTTGGCCTTGTCGTAGGCGTCCTCGCTGGCTTTCGCCAGGGGGCCGTCGCCGACCTTGGCGACGGAGCAGTCGTCACCGCCGTAGAGCTGGCACTGCCACTCCTGGTAGAGGTCGTCCGCGCGCTGCTGGGCGTCGGTCCGCTCCTTGGTGAGCGCCTTGATCCGAGGGTCGGCGGCGGGGTCGACGGGCACCTCGCCGCCGGACTGGACGATCTTGTTCAGGTTGTCGACGGTGTCGGTCCAGTTCTTGACCTCCTGGCCGACGGCGCTCGCGTTCTGCTCGGTGAGGAACGAGGTGGTGCGGCGCTGCTTGATCTCGGCGACCTGGGCGTCGATCTCGGCCCGGAAGATCTGGAGCACGAGCGGCGTGGAGACGACAAGGCCGAGCAGCATGGCCATGAGGATGCGGGGGACGGCGTAGGGCCACCGCCGCCCACTGGACGGCATCGAGGCGACGAGCCAGCGGTCGAGGCCGAGGATGGCGAGGCCCCACAGCAGCGCGAGCGGGGCGGCGAAGGCCGGGTGGACGCCGACGGCGCTCCAGAGCGCGAACCACATCGACAGGGCGGCGAGCACGCTCGTGGTGAGCACGGCGCCGCCGAGCCCCTGGAATTTGCCCCGTTCTGTCGGGCACTTCAGGAGGACATCCTTGTTCGCCCCGGAAAGCGTGATAAGTGGCTCTCTCATCTTTCCTTCCGGAATGCCGGTATTGACCGAGTATGCCGCGAGGTCGTCCTGCGCCTCCCTTGAATATCAACTGGACCTATCCGAGGTCGTGCCTATATGTAAGGCATGAACTACTTGTCCTGATGTGGCCACTCTTCCGTGTGTGCCGTCCGCAGCTTCCCCGCGAATCGCTGCTTTTGCGATATATCACCTTGAGGTATCCATGGACCGTGCCGAGAGGGGGTGGGGATTGCCCGCGTCTGACGGTCTGCGCGCCGCGCTCACGCGGACGCTGGGCGCGCTCGGCCCCGGCGACCGGCTCGTCGTGCTCGGCCTCGACGGCGTCGGAATCGGCGGCGTCGAACTGCGCCGGACGTCCGCCGGCATCGTCGAGGGAGCCGCCCTGCCACCCGGCCCGCACGAGCCGTCCCCCGAGGTGACCGCCGCCCTCGACCGGGCCGGCGCCGTCCACCTCGTCCGATGCGACGGCTCCCCGGCCGCCGCCACCGCGCTCGACCGCCTCCTGTCCCACCGCGGCGACGCCGAGACCGTCGACGCGCCGGGGGCGGACGTCGTCGCGGAGGTCCGCGCGGCGATCGCCGACGAACCACTCAGGTACCTGCACGAACTCGTCACCGTCCAGGTGGCCCCCGACGGACGGCTCAGCCTGGGCACCCAGCCGCTGTTCGCCCAGGACACCGTGCGGGGCCTCGCCGTCCCGATCTCCGTGCGCATCGCGCCGGGCAACCCCGACGGCACCGCGTTCGCGCTGGTGTGCCAGGTCGAGACGCGGCTGCGGCTCGTCTCCGTGCAGCGGCTGCGGCTGCCGCCCGGCGACCACGAGCTCATGGTGGAGCTGCGCGGGCCCGGCCGGGTCCGCATCCTCGGCGCGGCGGAACGGCCCGAACCCGACCACCGACCGTGGGAGGAGATCTGCGGCACGCTCCCGCCGGTGCTCGCCGAGCCGCGCCCGGCGCACCTGGTGTGCGCCATCGAGGACGGCCCCGGCTCCCCGGCCCGGATCTCCCGCGTGCGCGACCTCGTGGCGGAGACCCTGGCCGAGGGCGCGGGCCGCGACGTCAGGGTCTCCCTGGTGCGCTACGGCCCGCACACGCGCGACCCACGCTCGGCCGACCCCGGCGCCGAGGTGCTGCTGTGGGAGGGCGGGCCGCGCGACGCGCTGGACGCGCTGCGCGACCTGGCCGGGAAAGGCCCCGCCGACCTCGGCTACCACCGGTGCGCCCAGGTCGAGTGCGCGCTCACCCTGGTGCGCGCGCACGCCCGGCGCGGCCTGCCGCCGACCGCCCTGCTCGTCGCCGGCGACCGGCCCGCCCACCCGGACCGGACCGCGCCGCACGAGCGGTTCGTCTGCCCGCGCCGGACGGACTGGCAGCCGCTCATCCGTGCCTTCGAGGCGGAGGGGACGCGCCTCGGCGCGCTCGTAGGCGCCGCCCCTAGGCAGGCGGAACCGTTCTGGCGGACGCTCGGCCGCGACGTCCTCGCGACCACGGACACCGCGGACATGCGCGCGGTCGGCCGGTCCCTGGGCGTCCTGGAGGACGGACCCCGGCGCGTCCCGTTCCCCATCGTCGTCACCGCCCCGGAATGAGGCCAGCGTGCAACCATCCGTGACACCCGAGGCGCCCGAGGAGCGGATCGCGATGTGGGGGCCGACGGGATCGGGCAAGACGACGTTCCTCGGCGCGCTGAACCTCGCCCTGAACACGCAGGAAAGCCCGTGGCGGCTCACCGGCGCCGACGACGCCTCCACCGACGCGCTGATCGACATGACGCGGCGGCTCACGGAGGGCCAGGCGTTCCCGGAAGCGACACAGAAGATAGACCGCTACCGCTGGTATCTCATCCGCGAACTGGAGGAGCGGTACGGCCTGTTCGGGCGCAAGCGGCGGCAGCGGCAGCTACAGGTCGGCCTGGACCTCGTCGATCCCAGCGGGGGGCACTACGCGTCCCCCCATGAGGAGCTGGTGGAGTACCTCGTGAGCAGCAGGGGCATCGTGCTGTTGTTCGACCCCGAACGCGAGTACGCCTACGGCGACGCGTTCAGTTCGCTGCACGCCATGCTGAGCCGCGTCGACAAGCGGATGCTCGAAGACGGTCTTCTCCTGCCCGGGGGGAAACTGCCGCACCATGTGGCCGTGTGCGTCACCAAGTTCGACGAGTACCGGGTGCTGAAGACCGCCGAGCGCCTTCGCCTGGTGACGACGGACCTCACCGACAGGTTCGGGTTCCCGCGGGTGGAGGGGGAGGACAGGCGCGAGCTTTTCCGCGAGCTGTGCGCGGTCCGCTCGCCCGCGAACGCGCAGTTCATCACCAGCACGCTGGAAAGGTATTTTCGGGCAGATCAGATCTCGTATTTTGTCACTTCGGCGGTGGGCTTCCACGTGAACGAGCGAACGGAACTCTACGATCCCGACGACTTCTCCAACCTTGACGATCCCGCCTCGGGGCCGACGCGGATCAGAGGTCCCGTTTATCCGATCCAGGTATTGGAACCGGTGCTGTGGCTCAGTGAGCGGCTGACGGAGGGCTGAGGAATGGCCGGAGAGAGGGCCGTCCCGGTGGAGTGGGCGGAATGGGGCAAGCGGCCGGATGGCCGGGACTATGGGGTTGTCGGGCACAGTGTCGGTGCCCTGAGCAGCGCGAACTTTCATCGGCTCCTCACCCGGTTCTCCACGGGCAGCGCGGACCAGCCCCCCGTCGTCAGCGTCAACGGGACGAGCAGCACCGGCTGGATGGGGCTCGCCATCCAGGAGAACACCCCGGAACTCGACCACGTCGGCCGCGTCATCAAACGGACCCGCTACTTCTGCCTCCACCTCGACCGGCTGGAACACCCCGTGACCTACCGGGAGCTGCACAGGGCCGTCGCGGGCATCTACCAGCTCCCCGCCGACAGGCGGCCCCTCCGGCTCTCGCTGGCGCCCCTGGATCCCGACGCGCTCGCCGCCGAGCTGTACGAACAGGAACAGGCGATCACCACCGCCGCGCTGCTCCTACAGAGTGAACCGGTGATCCGGATCGTCGGCGCCGACCATATGCCCTGGCAGGAACGGCTCCGGCATCTCGACCTCGTAGCGGCCCTGCTGCCTTACGGGATGCGCCCGACGCTGTCGGCTTCCACCTGGGTGCGCAGCACCACCGAGACCGAGATCAGGCTTGCGTTCGCCGACGCCGCGCGGCCCGGCGTGACCGCCCTGACCTGGGGCGAGGAACCAGAGGCCACGCACCGGCTCACCCGTTACCAGGACTATCGGACGGCTGTCGACAAACGTGGCAGGGCGGGCTTCATCGACTACCTCTCGCGGCAGACCGAACCGCTCGATTTCTCCAAGAAAGGCCGCGCCGGCGCGATGGACGCGGTACGGCGGGCCAGCGACGTCGCGCACTCCCCCCGGGCCAACGGAGCGGGCCCCGTCGGCCCCCGCGTGGCCGCCACGCTCGCCGCCTGCGTCGAGTCCATCCGGACCCGCGACCCCGTGGCCCTGCGAGCGGCCGCGACGCGCCTGCGGGAGATCGAGAATTCGGGCGAGCGCGAGTACCGGCGCGATCTGCGCTCGCTCGTCCGCGAAGGACGGCTGCTGGACCCCGATGGCTGGCCCCGCGACGGCGAACCCCTGCTCCCCCCCGAGAAAGCCATGGGCTTTGTCGAGAGTGTGCTCTGGGCCGTCTGGGGGCACCAGCCGACGGCGGAGGACCTGCGCGAGATCGAAGCCGACCTCGGAACGCGGCTCACCCCTCGTGTGCTGTGGGCGCTGTGCGCGACCGAACCGGCGGGCGCGCTCGCCCGGCTCGAACTCTACGTAAGGATCGAGCGCGCCATGGCTCCGCAGCAGGCCGCCGAGAACAGGCTGCGACTCCTGGGCGGCGTCCCGGTCGGGGACCTCGTCGCCGCCGCCGTCGAACCGCCCGCCGACGCGCCACGGCTGGCCACCGCGATCGACGAACTGGTCCGCCGATGCGCCGCCGACGACGGCGAACGAAGCGAGATCGGCGGGCACCTGGCCGCGGTCGGCTACCTCGCCCGCCCCCTCGCCGAGGTTTACGACGCGGCGGGCCAGGCGACGTCCCTGCGGAAGCTGATCCAGGCCGTGCACGGAGGCGGGCTCGACGCGATGGGGCTCCGGGACGTCCTGCGGCCCACCGGCAGGAACGGCATGAACATGCCGACCGCGGTGCTCGTCACGGTCGCCGTCGACCTGCACGGGCCCAACGCGGGCGCCGCCCTGCTCACAGGACACCTCCCCGACGTGTTCGCGAAGGCGGGGGCGGCAGAGGACCAGGTGTGGTTCGCGACGCTGCTGTCGTACTCCGCCCTACCCGTCGGGCCTACCGAGCCCGCGCCTCCGCTCCCTCCGCCTGCGCACCACCAGAGGGAGGTCCCTACCCACGAGTTCCCGCCGCCGGGGCCCGATCCCTCCGGGGCCGCTTCCCAGGGTCACGCTCCCGGGCGTCGACGTCCACGGTTCGCCTTCTGGAAGGACCGGGCGCGGTGGTTCGCCTTCTGGAAGGGCCGGGCGCCGTCGCCGCACGGGCAGGCCGCCTCGGAGCCTTCGCCCAGGCCGGCGCCGCCGCCTTCCGGCACGCGGCAGGAACCACGCCCCATCTACGACCGCAAGAACATGGGCGCATCGATCGCGGCCATCCTGGTGGCCGTCATCATCGTTGTGGGACTCATCTACGCCGTCGTATCCATCTCTGGAACGCCCGAGCCCGCACCGCCGCCCGCCCCGACCCCCGCAGGCCCGTTCGGCGAGGGCTAG
Organism: Actinocorallia sp. API 0066; assembly: GCF_020991275.1. GTDB lineage: Bacteria > Actinomycetota > Actinomycetes > Streptosporangiales > Streptosporangiaceae > Actinocorallia. The sequence continues at coordinate 92,190 of NZ_JAJLQY010000015.1, forward strand.
CGGGCGAGGGACCAGAGGCGGAGGGTGGTGTCTCGGGAGGCGGTGAGGGCTAGGGGGGTGCCGGTGAGGTCGGAGGAGGTGACGGACCAGACGCGGTCGGTGTGGCCGCGGAAGGGGGCGCCGAGCGGCTCTCGGGTGGTGGTGTCCCAGATTCGGGCGGTGTGGTCCTCGCCGCCGGAGATGATGATGTGGCGGTCCTGGAGGACGGCGGTGGAGACGGACCAGACCGTGCCGTTGTGGCCGGTGAGGGGGGCGCCGTCCTGGCGGCGGGCGTTCAGGTCCCAGACGCGGATCGTGCCGTCGTCGCCTCCGGTGACGGCGACGGGCTTGCCGTTCACCACGGTGAGGGAGAGGGCTCGGACGGGGCCTTCGTGGCCCGTCAGGGAGGCCAGTTCGACGGCCGCGCGGACATCCCAGAGGCGGACGGTGCCGTCCTCGCCCGCCGAGACGACAAAGGGCGCGCCGTCGAGTTCGGTCAGCGCGGCCGCCCAGACGGTGCCTTCGTGGCCGGTCAGCTTCACGAGCTGCTTACGGTCCTCCAGGGCCCAGATGTGGATGGACGCGTCCGCTCCGGCGCTCACCACGACGGGCCGCCTGTCGTACTCGCCTGTGGCGACGGCCTTCACATCACCGTCGTGGCCTGAGTAGACGCCGATGGTGCTTCCGTCGGTCGGATTCCAGACGCGCACCGTGTCGTCGTCTGAGGCGCTCACCACGACGGGCGCGCTACGCAGGCTCCCGAACGCGACGGAACGCACCCACCCCGTGTGGCCGCGCAGCACCGGGCCCGCCGCCTCGCCCGTCGTGAGGTTCCACAGCCTGACGGTCTGGTCGTCGGAGCCGGTCGCCGCGACGGGCGTGCCGTCCACCGTCCCGGCCGCGACGGACCTGATGTCGTTCCCGTGGCCGAGGACGGGCGCGCGGGCGGGCTGCCCGAACGTCGGCGCGGCCGCGGGCCCGGCCGACGGCTTGCCCTCCGGCCACGCGAACAGGGCGACCGCGACGAGCGCGACGGCCGCGCCCGCCACCACCGGGATCCACCGCCGCCGCCCACCACGCTCCACGACCTCCCGCGACACCCGCGTCGGCACCTCCGGCCCCGCGCTCCCGGCCCACGCCGCCCCCGCCGCGCCGGGGACCGGGGTGTGCTGGGCGGGGTGGCCTTCGACGGCGACGGTCGCGGGGCGGGTCTCCTGGACGGCTGCCGGCGGGTGGCCGCTGAGCAGCGTGTGGAGTTCCTCGGCTGTGGGGCGCGCCAGCGGGTCCTTGGACAGGCAGCGTAGGACGATCTCGCGCAGCGGGTCCGGTAGGCCGGAGACGTCAGGTGAGCCGTTCAGGATGGAGTGCAGCAGGGCCGGGAGGGTGTCGCCGGGGAAGGGGCGGTGCCCGGTCGCGGCGTAGACGATCGTCCCTGCCCACGCGAAGATGTCGGCGGCCCGAGTGACGGGCTCCTGGCCGAACTGTTCGGGTGCCATGTAAGCCGGGGTGCCTACCGCCGCCGTCCGGGTGCCCGCCTGGTCGAGCGCCCGCGCGATCCCGAAGTCGATGACGACGGGGCCCTCGGGTCCGAGGATGACGTTCGCGGGCTTGAAGTCCCGGTGCACGATCCCGGCCCGGTGGATGGCCGCCAGGGCGCTCGACGTCGTCACGGCGAGCCGGTGCAGGCCGCCTCCGGCGCGCGGCCCGTCGCGCCGCACGAGCGCCTCCAGGGAGTCGCCGGGCACGTACTCGCTGACGATGTACGGCCTGCCCTCGTGCACGCCCGCGTCCAGCACCCGCGCCGTGCAGAACGGCGCGACCCGCCGCGCGACCTCCACCTCGCGCAGGAACCGCCGCATCGCGTCGGCGTTGGCGGCCGCCCCCTCGTGCAGGATCTTCACCGCGACCCGTCCGGCGCCCCCGTCCGTCCCGAGGTACACCGACCCCTGCCCGCCGCTCCCCAGCAACCGCACAAGCCGGTACCCCCCGACCGCACCCGGCACCCCACCCACCACGGCTTCCCTCCTCCGCCCCCACCGAAGCTAGCCCCCCACCTGGGCCCACCCCCGCCTCCCACCAACAGTTCACCCCCCGTTCTCCGACCCCTCACACAGGAAGCGCCATCGGAGCACGAGCAGGTAGGCAGCCCTCACGCCAACGAGCGGAGGAGGCGGGCTCGGGTGAGGGCCAGAGCGAGGGCGGCGAGGGTGCAGAGGGAGATGAGCAGGAAGGTGGTGCGCACGTCCTCGGTAGAGAGGCGGTAGGCGGTGAAGTGGAGGAGGGCGGGGACAGCAAGGACGGCGGCCCAGCCGGTGTAGGTGGCCGAGGTCGTGCGGGCGGGGTCGGGGTGGAGTTCGTGCCACGTGAGCAGGGCGAAGGTGGTGAGGGCGGCCAGCCAGGCGCCCCAGGTGGACGCGCCCAGGGCGATGAGGAGGACGAGGGCGCAGGCGCCGCTGAAGAGGAAGGTCCGGCGTGAAGGGGACGTGACGCGTGGCCTCCGGTCGGCGAACAGGGCGGCCGCGCCGCACAGGGTGGCGACGGCCAGGGCGAAGTAAGGCAGGAACATCCAGCCGATGGTGTAGCCGATCTCCCTGATACGGCTGGCCAGGTCGAGGGACTGCGCGACGGTCAAGGGCGCGGCGCCCGCCAGGAGCGCGGGCCACACCCGTCCGCGCGGCACCGCCACCATCGCGACAAGCCCGGCCGCGAAAGGCAGCCCGGCCAAGGCGAGCAGCAGATAGTGGACGCTGTGCTCACCGAGCGCGCCGTCGCTCAGGTAGTGCAGCTCCTTCGACAGTTCAAGCGCGAACCGTATGTACCAGCTCTCGAACGGGTTGCTCTCGATGTCGAGATACGACCCGCCCACCGGGATCAGCCGCAGGCCGACCGTCATCCACTGGACCACCCACAGCACCGCGGCGGCGAGCAGCGCTGCGGCCGCGAGAAGCCGCCACACGAGCGCGCGCGACCTCGTGGACGGCGGCGCGACGACGGGCGCCGGGCGGCCGCCGCCCCCGAGAGTAGTGCGGCGCGGCGGAGGCACCGTCGCGGGCGTCTCAAGACGCGTCTGGAAGGCCGACGGCGCCGACTCCAGCACCGTCACCCCGGCGGACGGGGCGGCCAGCGCCGTCAGCTCGGACCGGATCAGGGCGACGTCAGGCCGCTCTTCGGGCGATTTCGCCAGGAGCGCGAACAGAAGCGGCTCCAGCTCGGGCGCCCGCGCGAGGAGCGGAGGGTCCTCCGTCAGGACGGCGGCCAAGGAGGCACCGAGGTTGCTACGGATGAACGGTGAGATGCCTTCGGCGGCGAAGTACAGCGTCACCCCGAGCCCCCAGAGGTCGGCCGCCAGCTCCGCCCGTTCTCCTCTGACCTGCTCGGGTGCCATGTAAGCGGGCGATCCAAGGACGGCCCCTTCGGCCGTCAGCGTGGCTTCTCCCTCAAGGCGGGCGATCCCGAAGTCGGTGAGCTTGACCCCGGTCGGCGGGACGAGGACGTTCGCGGGCTTGATGTCGCGGTGCACGATGCCGAGCCCGTGCGCGGCTTCCAGCACGTCGAGGATGGCGAGGCCCAGTTGGGCGACCCGGGCGACGGGGAGCGGCCCCTCCCGTTCGACGAGGTCCTGGAGCGACCCGGCGGCGACGTACTCCATGACGATGAGCACGCCCCCGTCGTCGCGGATGACGTCGTACACGGTGACGGCCCCGGGGTGGCTGAGCCGGGCCGCCGCCCGCGCCTCCCGGCTCATCCGCTCACGCCGCTCGGCCTGCGCCGTCCCGGTCAGGCCCGGCGCCGCGAGCACCTGCTTGATGGCCACCTCACGGCCCAGTTCGGTGTCCTCACCACGCCAGACGACGCCCATCCCGCCACGCCCGAGCTCGGCGACGACCCGGAACCTCCCCGCCAACATCTCGCCCTGCCCACCCATGAGGCTCCTCACCGCGACCCGAGATCCCCAACATGCCCCACCCCCCGATCCCCCGCAACCACCCACGTGTTACACGAAACCGACAAGACGCGACGCGCAGGCCGCGAACTTCAAGGGCTGCCTCGCCCGCCAACAGGGCAACCCGTGCGGCACTTCATGACCGCCTACCAGACCCCCGGCGCCCATCCCGCGCAGCGGTTCGGCGACGCCGTCCAGGCCGCGCAGGGCTACGCGCGGCTCGGCGAGGCGGCGGCCGCCCACCTGGCCGAGGGCCTGGACACGCCACCCGCCGACCAGCGAGGCGCTGAGTGGACGGGCGAGTACCGCGACGCCGACGCCGTCGCACCTCGGGGTGACGTGGAACGGGCCCCGGCCGGACGCGGGGCGGCGTCGTGGCGGGGGCCCGTGTGGGTGGGGTCAGTGGGCGGGGGTGCGGCGGCGGCGGGGGTTGGGGTTGCCGCGGCGGCGTTCGGCGTGGGGGGCCTTGGCGGGGGAGGGGATGACGACCGGGACGCCGGAGGGGGTGCGGGCACCGGTGACGCGGGCGAGGGTGTCGGCGACGGTGGCGTTGCCCTCGTGCGGGGTGATGCCGGCGGTGCGCATCAGGCGGCTGACCTCGCGGCGCTGGTCGGCCAGGACCAGCGTGACGACGGTGCCGGACTCGCCGGCGCGGGCGGTGCGGCCGCCGCGGTGCAGGTAGTCCTTGTGGTCGGTCGGCGGGTCGATGTTGACGACGAGATCGAGGCCGTCCACGTGGATGCCGCGCGCCGCGACGTTGGTGGCGACGAGTACGTCGACCTCCCCGGCGCGGAACTGCTCAAGGGTCCGGTTGCGCTGCGGCTGCGACTTGCCGCCGTGCAGCGCCGCGGCGCGGACGCCGCTGGAGAGCAACCGCTTGGTCAGGCGATCGGCCGCGTGCTTCATGCCGACGAACATGATGGTGCGCCCGTCCCGGGCGGCGATCCGTACCGTGGTGTCCAGCTTGTCGGCGTCCGAGACGTGCAGCAGGTGGTGCTCCATCGTGGTGACGGCGCCCTGCGACGGGTCCACGGAGTGCGTGACGGGGTCGTTGAGGAACCGGCGAACGAGCCTGTCGACGTTCCGGTCGAGCGTCGCGGAGAACAGCATCCGCTGCCCGCCCGGCCGCACCTGGTCGAGCAGCCGGGTGACCTGGGGCAGGAAGCCCATGTCGGCCATCTGGTCGGCCTCGTCGAGCACGGCGATGCCGACCTGGTCGAGGGTGACGGCGCCGCGTTCGATGAGGTCGGCGAGGCGGCCGGGCGTCGCGATGACGACCTCACGGCCGCGCTGGATCGAGGACGCCTGACGCCCGATGGACATGCCGCCCACAACGGTCGTAAGGCGGACCCGTACGGCGTCCGCGTAGGGGGTGAGCGCGTCGGTGACCTGCTGGGCGAGCTCCCGCGTCGGGACCAGCACCAGCGCCAGGGGCTTGCCCGGTTCGGCGCGCTTTCCGGCGATCTGGGAGAGCACCGCGAGCCCGAAGGCGAGGGTCTTGCCCGACCCGGTGCGGCCGCGGCCGAGCACGTCGCGTCCGGCGAGCGCGTTGGGCAGCGCCGCTGCCTGGATCGGGAACGGCGCGGTGAGGCCCTGGGCCGTCAGGGCGGCCAGGAGCGGTGCGGGCAGGTCCATCGCGGCGAACGTGTCCACCGCGGGGAGCGCGGGGACCGTCGCGACCGGCATGGCGAACTCGTCGTGGCCGCCGCGGTGGGCGGGGCCGGAGTCGCTGCGGCGCGGACTGCGTCGTGACGTACGGGTCAAGGGTTGGGCCTTCCTCGTGGCGGCACGTAGCGAGGTAGGCGAACCCAAGTACGAACCAAAGAATGGGTGAAGCGAACAGGCCGCAGGGGCTCGAACCACTCGGAATTCGAGCCCCCGCAGAGGTGAAGCTGAGGTGGAGCTGGTCAGGCCGGAACGATGTTCTCGGCCTGCGGGCCCTTCTGGCCCTGGGTGACGTCGAAGGACACCTTCTGGCCCTCCTGCAGCTCACGGTAGCCGCGGGTGGCGATGTTCGAGTAGTGGGCGAAGACGTCGGCGCCGCCGCCGTCCTGCTCGATGAAGCCGAAGCCCTTTTCCGCGTTGAACCACTTCACGGTGCCAGTAGCCATAACTGATCTCTCCTTGCAAGGCGATACGTGGAGCCCGCACTTTGCGAACTCCCCAAGCTGCTGAAATGACCCCGCCAGGAGGAACCTGCTAAACAAAAAAGGCGCCACCGCAAGCTAGTCATTCACTGCGGGGCGCACAAGAAATTCTGTAACAAGAAACTCATGGGAACCACAACCACAACTTTCACTCACAGTATCACGCCATATCACCGAACGCAAACGGCCCCGGGCGTCACCTCCGGCGGCGGCGCGCCGGAGTGTCCAGAATCTTGAACTCTTTCGCGGGCGGGGCCGACCTACCGTCGGCCACATCCGCCACGGCGGCCCCCGACACGCCCGACGCGAAGATCGTCTACGTCGGCAGCATGGCGGACTCGGCCATCAACGCCTACCTCATCGGCGCGGACGGCAAGCTTGCCCCGTTCGCCCCGGGCACGCTCAAGGCGGAGGGCCCCGTTGTCGGCATGGCCCTCACCCCCGACGGCTCTCGCCTCTTCGTCACGATCGGCGGCCTCCTCAGCACAAAGGTGCGCTCCTACAACATCGCGCCCTCCGGCGCCCTGACGGCGACGAACAAGCCAGCCAAGGAGGTCGCCGGGTCGATCTTCAGCCTGCCCGCCGTCTCGCCGGACGGCCGCTTCCTCTTCGTCGAGAGCTTCTTCGGCGGCACCATCACGTCCTACAAGATCGCCGCGGACGCGACGCTCACCCAGGTGGGCCAGCCCGTCAAGGCCGGGGACATGCCCGCGCTGCCCTCGATCACCCCCGATGGCAAGTTCCTGTACGTCTCCAACGAGGGAAGCTCCAACCTTTCGGGCTACGCGATCGGCTCCGACGGCAAGCTGACGCCCCTGCCCGGATCGCCCTACACGACCGGTGGGACGCCGCACGGTACGGCCATCACCCCTGACGGAAGCCGCCTCTACGTGCCCGAGACGATGGGAGGCGGCATCGCCGGCTTCACGATCGGTTCCGACGGCGCGCTCACGCCGCTTCCGGGCTCGCCGTACAAGGCGCCCTCCGGAGCCCTGCCGGGCCGTGTCGTCCTCACCCATGACGCGAGCCGCCTGTACGTCATCGACGCGCTCACCACCCAGATCAAGTCGAAGGTGCACACCTTCGACGTCGCCGCGAACGGCTCGCTCACCCCGTCCGGCCGCACCCCGGCCGACTCGGGCGTCATCTTCTCCGACGGCCCGTCCGGCTGGCTCACCCCCAACCAGGGCCCGACGGCTGCGGTCCGCCTCACCGGCTCCGACGGCCCGACCCTGACGTTCTCCGCCGACGGCTCCACCGACGCCGACGGCACGATCGCCCGCTACCGCTGGACGTTCAGCGACGGCACCTCAAAGACCACGACCACCCCGACCGTCACGCACACCTACCCGGCGTCCGGCTCGCGCTCGGTGCGCGTCACCGTCACCGACAACGAGGGCTGCTCCACCGACTTCATCTTCACCGGCCAGATCGCGAGCTGCACCGGCTCTTCGGCGGCCACCGCCACCCTCACCGCCGGTTGACTCACCGGACGGCCTCGCGGTTCGTCGAGCCGGGGGCCGTCCCCCTTTTTCGCGTCGCGTCACGGCGCGTGGAAAAAGCGCGTTCCGCGAAGCGATAAACGCGGTCGGGGCCGGTGGCCACTTATGGAATATTCCAGTTCCGGTCACCGGATAAATCCGACAAATCAACCATCTATATGAACGCCCCGGTATCGGATGGCGGAAATCCGTGCAGATCTCACGAACCGCCGGGCCATTAACTGATGTACATCTACCATCTCGGGCTAAGGCAAAACACTCAGCCCGGACGGTGAAGCATGAGCGCGCGTCTGCCCCTGGAGACCCACCGCGTCGCCGAGGAGATCGACGGCGTCCTCGTCGAGCGCCCCCGGACCCGCCTGCCCGCGATCCTCATGACGGGTGAGGGCGCCGCCGCGTTCGTCGCCCTCTACCTGGACCGGCCGGTCGACGGCTCCCACGGCGCCCTCGTCCCGTACTCCGACCTGGAACCGCCCGAACCGCCCGAACCCGTCGAGCCGGACGAGCCGGAGAACACCCCATCCGGCCCGCCAGCACCCGACCAGCCTTACATCGACCTGGTGGGCGCGATAGCCCGTCGCTTCCAGACGTCCATGCCGAAGGGTTCGGGGAGCCTGCGCCTCCCTACGGTGCGTGCCATCGAGAGCGTCCTCAACGCGCCGACCCCGTCCGGCCTCCTGGAGGACCGCGAACGGGAGCTGCGGGACCACCTGTTCACCATGCGCAGGCAACCCCTGGGCCGTCCGGCTGACGCGCACGTGCAGGGTGTGGCCGACCTCCACTGGACGGCACGGGTCGTCGCCTTCGCCGGGAGCCTCCTCGCCCGTCCGCTCTACGGCCTGCGCCTACGCGGCAGGTCGCTGCGCTGGGTGGGCGCGCTCAGCCCCGACGCCGGGCAGGGCTTCCTGCGCACCGCGCTACGCCTGACCCGGAACGGCGATCTGCGCGTCAACCATGACCTCGTCCAGCGGCTCCTGCTCACCGCCCTGATCCGGGACCTCAAGAAGGCCGTCAGGCCCAACCCGTTCTCGGTGCGCCGCAACCGGCGCCGCTGGAGCTTCCTGCTGGTGCTCGGCGAGGTCACCGACGCGCGCCCCCACGCGGTCGGCCTCCTGCGGAACTACATCGAGATCCTCGACGCCGAGTCAGGCAAGGACGGGAAGCACCCGCCGCTGCTTCTGCTCGGCGCCCTCGACGGCCCGGCGCCGCCCGGTGTGCGGCGGCTGCTCCCGGCGTCCGCGCCGCACACCGGCGAGGAGATCGCCCGGCGGCTCAACGACCTGTTCCTCGCACCGCGCGGCCTCCCGGCCGCTGCTTACGAGGTGCCGATGCCGTCCGGCGGGGAAGGCGGGCTCGAAGAGTGGCTGGCCAACAACCCGCCGCCCGCCCGGCCGCCGCGCTTCTGGGACGGAGCCCGCCGCCGCGCCTACCTCTGGCGGCTCGTGGCCGGGGTGGCCGCCGTCGCCGTGGCCGTCCCGACCTGGACCTACGCCCTCGGGCCGCTCTACGAGAGGCTGACGACGGAACCGTGGTGCGCGAAGGTCGCCGACGGCCAGATCGTCGGCGTGACCGACGGCCTGGAATGCTCGCTCGCCGTTCCGGGACCCGACGGCAGGGAACTGCGTGAACTGGAGAAACTCACCGGCCAGAACAACAGGGCGATCGGTGACGCGCCCTCCCGCACCGTCGTCTTCTACGCGCCGGTCAGCGCCCGGGACGGCGCCGGGAACACCACGCTGAACGGAATCCACAGCCTGCGCGGCGCCATTCACGCGCAGCAGCGGATCAACGGCACCACCGGCAAGGACCATCTGAAGGTCAGGCTGCTCATCGCCAATCCCGGTGACGGATTCGCCTACGCTGGCAGCGCCGCCGATAAGACCCCCGACGTCACCGGAATGATCCTCAAAAGGGCGGCGAAGGACAGGATCGTCGCGGTCATTGGCATCACGCAGAGCCGGGAGACGTCCCTAGCGGCCATTCGCCGACTCGGCAGGGAGAAGATCCCCGTCGTGGCGAGTTCCACAACGGGGAGCGCGATGGTCGACCCGGACGATCCGGCGCTGCTCCGGTACTTCCAGGTGTCCCCGACGAACGCGTCGATCGCCGCCGTGATGGCCGCGTTCGTCAAGGACTCCGCCCAGGTGAAAGCCCTCGTCAAGGGCGCGCCGGACGGCCCCCCGACGGCGATTCTCGTCTACCACCCGGACGACCCGGTGTTCAGCGCCGACCTCGCGCACAAGTTCGAGGACGCCTACGGAACGGCGAACACCTCGCTCGTCGCCTACAGCGAGGGGGACGGGATCAGCGCGTCCGACGCGGCGAAACGGATCTGCGAGAACGTCGCGATCACCCGCGGCGTCGTCGTCTACGTGGGCCGTGCCGCCCGGCAGGAGGATCTGCTGAACCGGATGAGCAAGGAGCACAACTGCCGGAAGGACAGGCCGGTGATTCCGCTGCTGGTCGAGGCGCCCACAAGCGGTTTCCTCAACGACCCCGCCGCGTGGATGAAACGCCATTCGTTCGTCTCGCTGTTCTCGACGCCGTTCGACGCGTCACTGGCCGACGAGAACGACGGCTACACCGAGTTCGAGGACGAGTTCACCGAGTACTTCGACGGCAAGGGATTCGCCTATCGGCCGAACAGCGACGCGGCGGGCGCCTATGACGCGCTCGACATCGTCTCGCACGTGACGGACGTCGCCTACGGCATCACGGGCGACGCCGTCTCGGCCGACCATGTCTTTTTTGTCCTCAACGATCCGGGGGTCGGCGGCACCGGCGAGTGGCGCGGCGCGACCGGACCCATCACCCTCAACGGGGCGAACCGGTACCCGCCCGACAAGGAGATCTACGTGATCGGCACCGGCGCGGACGGCGAGAACACGGTGCTCCTCCGCTGCGGCCACCTCGCCCGCACCTGGGGCCGTCCGGAGGCCGTCCACGCCTGCCCGTGACGGGTCAGTGCCGGGTTCCGTTGACGGTGATCGCGCGGAACTCGGCGACGGCGTCCTCGCTGTAGACGCCGACCGCCCCCGACGGGTAGGGCCGCTCGTGGTCGGTGAACTCCGTCAGGTCGTCGCCCCCTACGGCGACGCGTAGGGTCGCGCCCCGCTGTGAGATCCGCACGGCGTACCAGGAGCCGAGCGGGTAAGGCTCGTCGCCGGTAGCGAGGAAGCGCTGCCCTCCCGGATAGGCGGGGTCCCGCTTACCGAGTTCCCAGCCGTTCGGTTTCAGCGCCAGATAGTAGAAGTGCTCCGGGTCGGTGTAAGCCCAGACGATCCAGGCCACCTCCCACGGGTTGCCCTCAGGTTCGCGCAGTGCCTTCACCGTCCGGGCTTCCAGCTCGAAGTCCAGCTCGGTGAAGGCCGCCACGGAGACGATGAGCCCCGCGTGCGTGGCGCTCGGCCGCGCGGGCGCCTGCGGCCGGAGGCTGAGCACGCCGTCCCGCGCCCCGTTGCGCCCGTGCCCGTCGAAGACCGACTTCCACGGCCCGTGCACGCTCCCGTCCTTCCACCGCGTGAACGTCCCCGGCGCGCGCTCGTCGGCGCGGGAGAACGGCTGGATCCACAGCAGCGCCGGGACGAGCAGCGCGGCCAGCACGAGGGGCCAGCGCCGTCGTGGCGGACGGCGGTGCCTGGCACGTTCGCGTACGGTCAACGGGCGCCTGCCAGAAGGGTGGGACGGTCAGGTCGGCGCTCCCACGGGCAGGAAGCCGTGGTCGTGGGTCAGCGCCGCGATGATGCGCTCGGCCGCCCTTCCGTCGCCGAACGGGTTGACCGCGTTCGCCATGGCGGCGTACGCGGCGGCGTCGTCGAGCAGCCGGGTCGCCTCATCGTAGAGGACGGCGGCGTCGGTGCCGATGAGCTTGGCCGTGCCCGCCTCGACGGCCTCGGGACGCTCCGTCGTCGCGCGCAGCACGAGCACGGGCTTGCCGAGGCTGGGCGCCTCCTCCTGCACGCCGCCGGAGTCGGTGAGGACGAGGTCGCAGGCGGCGAGCGTCGCGGCGAAATCCGCATAGCCGAGGGGTTCGACTATTGTCACCCGAGGGTGACCGTCGAGGACGGGCAGCAGGGATTCCCGGACGGCCGGGCTCTTGTGCAGCGGGAGCAGCAACTCGCAGTCGCCCCGGTCGGCGAGCCGCCGCAGCGAGCCCGCCATCGCCGCCATCTCCGCGCCCTGGCTCTCGCGCCGGTGCAGCGTCACGAGGACGCGGCGCAGCCCGGTCCGGAACGCGGGGACGCCCTGGCCGCGCGGCAGGATCCACAGCAGGTTGTCGATCACCGTGTTGCCCGTCACCGCGATCCGCTCGTCCGGCACGCCCTCGCTGCGCAGGGACCCGGCGGACCGCTCGGTGGGCGCGAAGTGCCAGCGCGAGATCCGGCCGATGAGCTGCCGGTTGATCTCCTCCGGGAACGGGTTGCCGAGGTCGCCGGTGCGCAGCCCCGCCTCGACGTGCGCGACGGGCACCTTCTGGTAGCTCGCGGCGAGCGCCCCGCACATCGCCGTGGTGGTGTCGCCCTGGACGACCACAAGGTCGGGCCCCGATTCGGCGATGGTGCGGCCCAGGCCGTCCACCAGCCTCCCGGTCAGCTCGGCGAGCCCCTGCCGCTCGCGCATCACCGCGAGGTCCGCCGCCGCCTTCATCTCCAGCAGGTGCAGCATCTGTTCGAGCATCTCGCGGTGCTGCCCGGTGCTGACGACGACGGGCTCGAAGCGCGGGTCGGCGGACATGGCGCGCACGACGGGGGCGAGTTTGATGGCCTCCGGACGCGTACCGAGGACGACCATGGCACGGATCGGCTCAGGGACGGTGGGCATGCGTGCTCCCGACAGGTGAGAGGGGGGTCAGGTCCGTGCGGTCTTGAGCCAGCCTTGCTTGCCGGAGAGCGCCCGCCACAGGGCCCACCACCCGGCGAGGAACCAGAGGTAGCCGTACAGGACGTAGGCGTGTCCGAGGAGGAGGACGCGCAGCCGTCCGACCTCCTTCTCCCGCTTCCGGTAGACGTACGCGTACACGCTCGCCAGCCCGAACGTGATCGTGTAGAACCACACGAACCACAGCGGGCTGAGCGCGCCGCGCCACACCGCGTCGGCGAACGCGACGGCGAAGCTGACCGGCAGCAGCGAGGTGAGCAGCAGCAGCGCCGGGCTCGACAGGTGGTAGAGGAGGTCGGCCGCCGCCCTGCCGTCGATCGTGCGCAGGATCAGCGGGTAGAGCTTGCGGGCGGCCTGCATGTGGCCCTGGAACCAGCGGGAGCGCTGGCGGACCAGTCGGCCCGGCGTGAGGACCGCTTGCTGGGAGACGGCGGCCGCGCCGCAGAAGGCGTTGGTCCAGCCTGCGGCGATGAGCCTTACGCCGAGATCGAGGTCTTCGGTAAGGCAGTCGCTCCAGGGGTCCTCGTTCAGGGAGTCCAGCGCGGAAAGCCGCATGAACTGCCCGTTCCCGCCCATGCCGACGCTGCCCAGGTGTCGCCGGGCGTTCTGGAAGATCTCGCCGTAGACGACGAACTCCATGTCCTGGAGCCGGGCCAGCACACCGCGGTCGCGGTTGTACATGCGGACGCCGATCTGCACCGCGCCGATCCGTGGGTCGTCGAAGTACGGGTCGACGGCCTGGACGGCGTGCGGGTCGAGCCTGCCGTCGGCGTCCACCACACAGACGACGACGTCGGCGGGGTCGTGGCCGTCGAGCAGGCCGGACGCGCGCAGGTGGGCGAGGCCCGCGTTGAGCGCGGCGCCCTTGCCGTGGCGGGCGTCCGGCGGCGTCCGGCGGTAGAGGACGGCGTCGCCCGCGGCCCGGACGAGCTCGGCGGTCCGGTCGTCTGAGGCGTCGTCGACGACGACGGTGAGGGTCTTACCGGGCAGTCCGGAAAGTCGGTCGAGGCTGGACCGGATAACGGCTTCCTCGTTCAGGCAGGCCACCAGGAACACATAAAAACGTGGATTTCTGGTCTGCCCGTTATGTGCCCTGTAGCGCCGTCGGGACAGCAGGAACATGCCGCTGTTGTAGCCGACCGCCAGCGCGATCATGGCGAGGCTGAGGGCGACGCCGACGATGGTGATCACAGCGCGCGGCCCGGCCTGGATCGTGTCGCGCGCAGTCGAAGGCGGGCGATGAAGACGCCGACAAAAAAGAGCAGATAGAGGCCAAAACCCAGTCCCGCGACGGTGAGCAGGACGCGCGCCACCTGGACCGGGGGCGACGCACCGGGCAGGGCGGCGACCCCCAGCAGGGCAAGGAGCGTGCCGAAAGGCACCTTCACATACATTCCATCCCCGTTAATCAAATGTCCATAGACCGGACCTTTGGTGTGCATGACCGTGCCGGAAGGCCGCACCTCCGACGTGACGCCCCCTGACGATCAAGCGACGACCGCAGGATATCTTGATCATCCATATTTGGCTAGAAGAGTTCATATTGCTAATGAACTGTTCACTTTTATTACATTTGATGAACTACGTTAAGCATGGACTGGGTTGTTCCGTGCCGTTCATACTGTCGCGCGGGGGTCCCTCGGGGCAGGGTCAGGGCCGCCAATAGGGACAATCGGAGGGCTAAGTCCAGAGATATGCGGATAAAACGGATACTTGTCGCGTTCGCCGTGCTCGGGGGGCTGCTGGCGGCACCGGGCGGGACCGCCCACGCGGGGTCGTTCGCCGCCCCCTCGAAGTTCACGATCCCCGCGGCGGGCGAGCGCAGCACCGTCTTCAACGCGCTGGCCGACCAGATCCGGCTACGCGAACGCGCCCGCCGGAAGGACCCGCGCGGCACCGTCAAACCACTGCCCGAGGCCAAGCGGAAGCGGATCGCGCAACCCGCCGCGCTCCGGCTCCGGCTCGTCTCCGGGCCACGTGTGGTCACCGCCGCCGCCGACCCCGCGCCGTCCGCGCTCGTGCTCTACGACAACGCCGGACCCTACGGATTCCTCGGCGAGCTGTACGGCATCGCGACCGCCAACCTCGCTGGCCACTTCGGGACGGTCACCGTCAAACCGGTACAGGATTATGTCGAAGGGGAAACGGAGGATTACACCGCCACGATCTACATCGGCTCGACGTACTACGGCGGCGGTATCCCCGACGCGATCCCCGACGAGTTCTACGGCGACGTCGCCAGCACCACCAAGCCCGTCGTGTGGATCGGGATGAACATCTGGAACCTCGCCAACAAGATCGGCGTGTCCACGTTCAGCACCAAGTACGGGTGGGACGCCACCAACTCGTTCTTCGGCGGCGTCGGCACCGCGCGCGTCGACTACAAGGGCCAGCCCCTCACCCGGACCATCCCGACGGCGGGCGACGGCGGCGTCATCAAGCCCTACGTCACCAACCCCGGGATCGTCACCCAGCTCGCCACCGGCCAGGACCCGGTGACGACACCCGCGACGCCCTTCCCGTGGGCCATCCGCTCGTCCAACCTGACCTACCTCGGCGAGATCCCCTACGCGTACGTCAACGAGACCGACCGCGTCATCGCCTGGCATGACCTCCTGTTCGACGCGCTTGCCCCGGGTACCACGACCAGGCACCGGGCCATACTGCGGCTGGAGGACATCAGCCCGAACAGCGACCCCGAGGAACTCCAGGACATCGCCGAGTACCTCGCGCAGGCCGACATCCCCTACGCGTTCCAGCTCGTCCCGCGCTACGAGGACCCCAACGGCACCTACAACGACGACGTGCCCGAGACCGTCCAGCTCCAGGACAGCCCCGACCTCATCGAGGTCCTCGAATACATGCTCAACAACGGCGGCCGCCTCATCCAGCACGGCTACACCCACCAGAACGGCAGCGCCCCCAACCCGTACAACGGGGTCACCGGCGATGACTTCGAGTTCTACCGGGCACACGTGGACGAGAACGACAGCGTGATCCTCGACGGGCCCGTCATCGGCGACTCCGTCACCTGGGCCACCAACCGGATCACCACCGGACGGGCGCTGTACGCCCAGCACGACCTGCCCACCCCGACGATCTGGACGACCCCGCACTACGCCGCCTCGATCGACGACTACACGGCCATCAAGAACATCTTCGCGGCAGCGCTCGAAAGGCGGATCTACCCGTCCGGGACGCTCGCGGGCGGCACCCTCGACTACACGAGGATCATCGGCCAGTTCTTCCCCTACCCGGTGACCGACGTGACCGGCGGCAAGGTCCTGCCCGAGAACCTCGGCAACTACGAGCCCGAGGCGTACAACAACCACCCGGCGCGCTTCCCGGAGGACCTCATCCGGGCCGCCGAGTACAACCTCGCCGTACGCGACGGCTTCGCCTCGTTCTTCTACCACCCGTACTTCCCGGTGGCCCCCCTCCAGGAGACCGTCGAGGGCATCCAGAACCTCGGCTACACCTTCGTGGACCCGGCTACCGTCATCCCGTGACGACCGCACGTCCGGCTTCGGCGCTGGCGGCGGCCCTCCTCCTGGGGGCCGCCGCCTGCGCCGCGCCGCACGCCGCCGCGCCGCCGCGCCAGTACGGCTTCGCCCTCCCGTCCTGGACGGAGACGGACTACGCCTCGCCGGTGGCGGCCACCCATGTCGCGTCCCTCGCCGCGACGGGCGCGGGCTGGATCCAGCTCACCCCGACCTGGTACCAGTCCGACCCCGCCGCGTCGGCCATCGGACGCACCGAGGAGACCGCCTCGGACGCGTCACTCCGCCACGTCGTCGCGCTGGCCCGCAGGCACGGCCTGAAGATCCTCCTGAAACCGCACCTCGATCTTCCCGACGACCGCGACAGGGCCGAGATCCGCCCCCACGACCTCGCCGCCTGGTTCACCTCCTATCGCGCATTCCTCCTCCACTACGCCCGCCTGGCCGCCTCCCTCAACATCGAGGAGTTCGCCGTGGGCACCGAACTCGCCGGAGTCCAGGCCCACCGCACCGAGTGGCTGGACGTCATCGCCGCCGTCCGCGCCCTCTACCCGGGCGAACTCACCTACGCCGCCAACTACGACTCCTACAGCTCCGTCCCCTTCTGGGACGCCCTGGACCTCATCGGCATAGACGCCTACTGGCCCCTCGCCTCAAGCCCCACCACCTCCGTCGCCGCCCTACGCCGAGCCTGGTCCCCCCACGTCAAAGCCCTGTCCTCCTTCTCCGCCACCCACAACAAGCCCATCCTCTTCACCGAAGCCGGTTACACCAGCCAACGCGGCACCACCACCGCCCCCTACTCCTGGACCCTCTCCACCACCCCCGCCCCAAAAGAACAAGCCGCCGCCTACAAGGCCCTCCTCACCACCTTCACCCCCCACCCCTGGTGGCACGGCGTCCACTTCTGGATGTGGGACGCCTTCCCCAACAGCGAAGACCCCACCCCCTCCCTCTCCTACACCCCCCACAAAAAACCAGCCGAAAAGCTACTCCCCCCTTACTTCCAGCACCCCACCCGCTCCCCATGAACACCAGCGTCGAGCGAACACTGCGCCACCGCGTCGCCGAACTCGACGCCGCACACCCCTGGTTCGACAGCGACCTCGACCACTTCGCCGACGTCATGTCCGAGCACACCGACACCAGGGCGGCAGCGGAATGTGGGGACGGGGTCGGGGATCCGGAGGCGGCGGATCGGATCGTCGGGGGCTGTCGGCTGCTTGACGTCATCGCCGAACGTGACGCGGACCTGGTCGCCGGGCCGCTGTGCCTGTCACGTCAGCACTGGACGGGGACGGGCCGGGAGGACGTCGCGCCGGAGCCACGGCTGACGCCGTCGAAGGCGCTCTTCGTTCCTCCGGAGACGGCGCAGGGGGATCTTCTCAGCGCCAAGCCGTTCGACGTCGGTCTGTTCACCTCGACGTGTGCGAGCGAAGGCCGCAGCATGTGGCGCGCCTACCTCGACGGTTACCTAGGATCCGACCTCTTCCCGCTGCCGTGGCGGACCTGGCATCTTCGGCCCGGCGGTGGGGGGATTCGGGTGCGGGAGATCACGGATGCGAAGAGCTGGGTGGAGTTTGTGGCTGAGTATCCCCGGGGGGACGGCGGGATCGTCTATCCGGACTGGCGGCGGGTTGGTCGGGACTTCGCGGGGGTGCACATGACGTTGCGGGCGATAGCGGCCACGCAGGGGTTGTGCTTTCCCGTGTCGGGCGGGTTGACGGCGGCGCCGTACTGGGACGTCGAGTCGACGTTGTGGCTTCGGTGGGTGTTCGGTGGGGACGCGGTTCTTCAGGAGGTCGTCGAGGAGGAATGACCGAGCACGCGGTGGGAGCGGCGTTCCGGTGCCGGAGGCTTGGGCGGATCGGTCATGGGGTCAGGTGGGGGGTGAGGAGGGTGGCTACTTCGGGGGTGGCTTGTTCGGGGATCCAGTGGCCGGTGTTGGGGAGGATGTGGAAGGTGTAGGGGGCGGTGACGTGGTGGCGGGTGAGGGTGGCGGCTTTGGGGCCCAGGGCGGGGTCGGCGTCGCTCCAGACGTACAAGGTGGGGACGGTGACGGGGGCCAGGCGGCCCGGGGGGTTGAAGGGCATGGCGCGGTACCAGTTGAGGGCGGGGGTGAGGGCGCCTGAGTGGGCTAGGAAGTCGGCGTCCCGGGTGGCTTCGGCTTCGGTTTTGCCGCTTCGCACGAGTCCGGCGATGAGGCGTGGGCGCGCGCGGCGGTGGAGGGTGCGTAGGGCCACCTCGGGTAGCCACGGTAGCTGGAAGAAGAACATGTACCAGGACATGAGGGCCTGGCGGCTGGTGAAGAGGGCGCGCATGAACGCGGCGGGGTGCGGGACGGACAGGGCGGTCAGCGTGGCGACCAGATCCGGCCGGGTCGCGGCGAGCGTCCAGGCGACGGCGGCGCCCCAGTCGTGCCCGACGACGTGCACCTTGCGCCCGCCCAGCCGTGCCTCCTCGATGAGCGCGACTACGTCGGCGACGAGCTCGGACAGCCGGTAGGCGAACCGCCCGCGCGGCCGGGCCCGTGGCGAGTACCCGCGCTGGTCGGGCGCCAGCGTCCGGTAGCCCGCGGCGTGCAGCAGCGGCGCGAGCCGGTCCCAGGAGCTGGACGTCTGCGGGAACCCGTGCAGAAGCACCACGACGTCCCCGTCCAGCGGCCCCCCGTCCACGACGTCGAACACCCAACCGCCCCGCGCGAACGACGTGATCCGCTCCGCACCCATGCGTGTCCGCCCTCTCCTCGATGTGATCGATGATTACATTCGCTCCCGGCGCGGGTGTCAAGGTGTGGTACGACTTGTCCGGTGAGTTCCCGGGAGACCGGTCGGCCCTACCACCACGGATCCCTGCCGGAGACGCTCGTCGCGCACGCGGTCGAGCTGCTGGACGAGGCGGGGCCGGAGGCGGTCGTCGTCCGCGAGGTGGCGCGCCGGGCGGGTGTCTCCCCGGCGGCGCCGTTCCGGCACTTCGCCGACCGGGCGGCGCTGATGACCGCCGTCACCGAGGCGGTCGCGGTCGATTTCAGCGGGATCCAGCGCGCCGCCGTGGAGTCCGCCGACGACCTCCCGTTCCGCGCGCTCGGCACCGCTTTTGTGCACTACGCCCTGACTTATCCGCACCGGTTCGCCCTGCTGCGCGCCGCCGTCTTCGGCGCGACCCGCGCCCCGGCGCTGGAGGCGGGCCACCGCGCCTTCACCGAGGCCGTCACCGACCTCATCGTCGCCGGGCAGCGCCGCGGCGACCTCCGCGCGGCCGACCCCCGCCTCGTCCGCGTCACCGCCCAGGCCCTCGTCTACGGCCTCTCCCAGATGTTCGTGGACGGCTACCTGGACCCCACCGACGCCGACACCCTGATCACCGAGACCATCGCCCTCTTCGGCCTGGGCGTCCTCCCCGAAACCCACCCGGCCCGCCCCACCTAGCCGACGGACCATCACCGAACCGCCACACGGCACGGCGGGCGGTCGGTGGGAACGGGGGAGCCCTGCGGGTGGGCCGGGGAGAGGCCCGCCCGCAGGGCGGTGGGGGTGGGAGGGAAGGGTTAGCGGCCGGTGAGGGAGTGGGCGGGGCCGCCTACCTTGGTCCAGGTGGTGCCGGAGCCGGTCCACTGGAAGACGGCGGTGCGGTCGGGGCTGAGGCCGTAGACGTGGTTGCCGGTGACGGCGAACTGGGCGCCGGGGCCGCCGATCTTGGACCAGTTCTCGGGGGTGCCGTTGTAGCGGTAGAGGTCGCCGGTGGACGGGTTGGTGGCGAAGAGGCCCGCGCCGCCCGCGTAGAGGGTGGCTGCGGCGCCGCCCACCTTGGTCCAGGTGGTGCCGGAGCCGGTCCACTGGAAGACGGCGGTGCGGTCGGGGCTGAGGCCGTAGACGTGGTTGCCGGTGACGGCGAACTGGGCGCCGGGGCCGCCGACCTTGCTCCAGTTCTCGGGGGTGCCGTTGTAGCGGTAGAGGTCGCCGGTGGACGGGTTGGTGGCGAAGAGGCCCGCACCGCCCGCGTAGAGGGTGCCTGCGGCGCCGCCCACCTTGGTCCAGGTGGTGCCGGAGCCCGTCCACTGGAAGACGGCGGTGCCGTCGGGGGAGAGGCCGTACAGGCGGTCGCCGGCGACGGCGAACTGGCGGCCGGGGCCGCCGACCTTGCTCCAGTTCTCGGGGGTGCCGTTGTAGCGGTAGAGGTCACCCGTGGACGGGTTCGTGGCGAAAAGCCCCGCGCCGCCCGAGTACAGCGCGCCCGCCGCGCCGCCGACCTTTGTCCAGGCGGTGCCCTGGCCGGAGTACTGGAAGACGCCCGAGCGGTCCGGCGACAGGGCGAACAGGCCGCTCCCGCTCGGCACCGGGTTGCCGCAGTTGCGGCTGACCTCGAAGTGCTGGTTGTAGGACCAGTTGACGGGCAGGAGGCGGCCGTCGATGGTGGCCTGCACGACGGTGCCGTTCAGCTTCTGCTCGTAGTGCAGGTGCGCGCCCTGGGACGCGCCGGTGTTGCCGACGGTGCCGAGCTGGCGGCCGCGCTCCACGTTGGCGCCGACGGCGACGTCGCGCCGGTCCAGGTGCAGGTAGCGGGTCTGCCAGCCGCCGCCGTGGTCGATCACGACGTAGTTCCCGGCGCTGCTGGAGAACTCCGAGATCACGACGCGGCCGGACGCGGAGGCGAGCGTCGGCTGGCCGAGGGTGGGCCCGCTGGTCGGGATCATGTCGATCATGTACTGGTTGGCGTGGCCGCCGTGGGTGGAGGTCGTCCACCGCTGGCCGCAGGGGACGGGCAGTTGGAAGGCGGGCTTCTCCGCCGCTCCGGCCGGGGCGGCGGCGGGCAGGGCGGCGACCGGCGCGAGGAACAGCGTCGCCGCCGCCACGAGGCCGATCCTTCTGAGGATCTTCATGCGTCTCCTTCGAGGGTGGGGGGTGCGAAGAGCGCGTGTCAGTCGGTGGTGATGCTCGCGGCGGGGCCGCCGATCCTGGCCCAGCCGAGGCTGAGGCCGGACCACTGGTAGACGCCGCTGCGGTCGGGGCTCAGCCCGTAGATGCGGTCTCCGGTGACGGCGAATTGTGCGCCGGGCCCGCCGACCTTGCTCCAGCTCTGCGGGACGCCGCTGAACTTGTAGAGGTCGCCGGTGAGGGGGTTCGTGGCGAAGAGTCCGGCGCCGCCGCCGTACAGCGCGCCCGCCGCGCCGCCGACCCTGGTCCAGGTGGTGCCGGAGCCCGTCCACTGGAAGACGGCGCTGCGGTCGGGGCTCAGCCCGTACACGCGGTCGACGGTGACGGCGAACTGCGCGCCGGGTCCGCCGATCTTCGTCCAGTTCTCGGGGGTTCCGCTGTAGCGGTAGAGGTCGCCCGATGTCGGGTTTGTGGCGAAGAGTCCGGCCGGGCCCCCGTAGAGCCTGCCCGCCGGGCCGCCGACCTTGGTCCAGGTGGTGCCGGAGCCCGTCCACTGGTAGACGGCGCTCCGGTCGGGCCGCAGCCCGTAGAGCCTGCCGCCCGCGACGACGAACTGGGCGCCCGGTCCGCCGACCTTGCTCCAGTTCTCGGGTGTCCCGTTGTACTTGTAGAGGTCGCCCGTCGTCGGGTTCGTCGCGAACAGGTTGCCGTCGCCCCCGATGAGCGTCCCGGCCGCGCCGCCGATCCTGATCCAGGACGAGCCGCTGGTCCGCTGGTAGACGGCGCTCCGGTCCGGGCTCAGCCCGTACACGCGGTGCGGGGTGTACGGCCGCGCGCGCCAGCTCAGCCGTGCCAGGTCGACGCCGCCCGCGCCCCAGCCCGCGCTGCTCAGCCACAGGCTCCCGTCGGTGTCCGCGACGACCTCGGCGGCGTGTGACGGCAGCCTGCCCACCTGGCCGGACTGGGTGAACCGGAACGGGTCGGTGCTCGCGTACACCTCGGCCCCCACGTAGTCCGCGGTGGAGGAGGAGCCGCCGAGGAACAGGTGCCAGAGGCCGTTCCGCTGCATCACGTAGGGGGATTCGGTCCAGCCGTCTCCCACGGCGGTGTAGGCGATCTTCCGGGCGCTCCACGTGACGAGGTCGGTGCTGGTCCGGTAGGCGACGACGTCGCGGCCCCCGTTGGCGCGCTCCGTCGCGGTGTAGTACATGACCCACTGGGACCCGATCCGGGCGACCATCGGGTCGCGCGCCTCCCATCCGTCCCGGAACAGGGGGCCCGCCGCCCGGCGCGTCCAGTGGTACAGGTCGGTGGACGTGGCGAGGTTGATCTGGCTCCGGGACGCGTCGCCCACGGTCTGGCCGCCCGCGTAGAACATGTAGTACGTCGATCCGGAGCGGATGACGTGCGGCGCCCACAGGTGCGACTCCCCGTAGGAGGGGTCGACCGTCAACGCCATGGGGCGTTTTGTCCAGGGGCCGCGCAGGCTGGGCGCGGTGGCGTGCGCGAACTGGTCCTCGTCCTCGGGGGAGGCGGGTTCGGGGTGGGTGATGCCGAACAGGTGCCAGGTTCCGGTCGCCTCGTCCCGGATGAACGTGTGGTCGTTGATGTACCAGGGCCGGGTCTCTCCGACGCTCGGGTCGTAGATCCGGAAGAAGTCCCCGGTGGTCACGGACTCGGCGGGCGCGGCGGCGGCCGGGACGGCGGGTACCGTCCCGAGCGAGACCGCCACGAGGACGGCGGCGAGGGCGGTGCGGAGGTGCACGGTGGGGCTCCAGGGGGTTCCCCGTGGGCGGGCCGGGGGCCGGCCCGCCCACGGAACGGTGTCGGTTATCGGCCGGAGATGGAGTGCGCGGGGCCGCCGACCTGGACCCACGACGTGCCGGACCCGGTCCACCGGAAGACCGCCTGGCCGTTGGGCGCGAGCCCGTACAGCTGGTCGGCGGTGACCGCGAACTGGCGGCCGGGACCGCCGACCTTGGCCCAGTTCTCGGGGGTGCCGCTGAACTTGTAGATGTCACCCGTGGACGGGTTCGTGGCGAAGAGTCCGGCGCCGCCCGCGTAGAGCTGGGCCGCCGCGCCGCCGACCTTGGTCCACGCGGTGCCGGAGCCGTTCCACTGGAAGACGGCGGTCCGGTCGGGGCTCAGCCCGTAGAGGCGGCTGCCGGTGACGGCGAACTGGGCGCCGGGTCCGCCGACCTTGCTCCAGTTCTCGGGTGTCCCGTTGTACTTGTAGAGGTCGCCCGTGGACGGGTTGGTGGCGAAGAGTCCGGCGCCGCCCGCGTAGAGCTGGCCCGCCGCGCCCCCGACCTTCGTCCAGGTGGTGCCGGAGCCGTTCCACTGGAACACCGCGCTCCGGTCGGGGCTCAGCCCGTAGACGCGGTCGCCGCTGACGACGAACTGGGCGCCGGGTCCGCCGACCTTGCTCCAGTTCTCCGGCGTCCCGTTGTAGCGGTAGAGGTCGCCCGTGGACGGGTTCGTGGCGAAGACTCCCGCCCCGCCCGTGATGAGCTGGCCCGCCGCGCCGCCGACCTTCGTCCACGCGTTGCCCTGGCCGGTGTACTGGAAGACGCCCGAGCGGTCCGGGGACAGCGCGAACAGGCCGCTCCCGCTGGGCACCGGGGTGCCGCAGTTGGTGCTCACCATGTCGATCGGGCGGTCCGGGTGCATGATCAGCAACTGGCCCTGCAGCCTCGAATGGACGATGTGCTGGTTCTCGGCGTTCTGGTCGCTGTTCGGGTTGTAGAGCTGCTCGTAGTGCAGGTGGGGGTAGTTGGCTCCGACGGAGCCCATGTAGCCGATGACGTCGCCGCGCCTGACCGTGGTGCCGGGCCGGGCGACGTTGGTCATGTGGAGGTACAGGGTGAACCAGCCGTTGCCGTGCCGGATCTCCAGCCCGCCGGGCGAGACGTTCTCGTGCACGTAGCCGTCGGCCGACGCCAGGATCGGGCTGCCCGTCTGCATCCCGTACCGGTACATGTCGATCTTCTTGTCGGTGGGGTTGTGGCCCCCGTACGTCTTCAGCTCGATCCTGGTGTTGCAGGGGAACGGCAGCCGGAAGTCCGGCCTGGTGTCCTCCATGCCCGCCTGCGCCGAGGTCGCGACCGACACGGCGGCGAGCGGCGCGAGGAACAGCGCCGCCGCGGCCGTGAGGCCGACCCTTGTGATCCTCATGTGTCTCCTTGGGGGTGGGAGCGTGCCTTGGGTCAGGCTTTGCGGAGCCGGCCGATGATGCCGTCGATGTCCCGGATGAACATGTCCGGCCGGATCCAGTGGCCACCGGGCCGTTCGAGCGGCTCGTGCGGGATGCCCGCCTGACGGAGCAGGGAGCTGAACTCGCGGTGGCCGTTGAGGACGTGGCTCTCGTTGAACCAGTCCCAGACGGTGTCGGGGCTGGTCCCGGCGACGAGGAAGACCCGCTTGTTGCGGTAGCTCTCGATCCGCTGGACCGGGTTGTCGGCGTTGATCCGGTTCTGGTCCCACGGGGCGCCGTAGACCATTCCGCCGCCGAGCTCGACCGCCGCCGACGACGCGTTGGCCCAGTGCACGACCGCGCCGCCGTCGCGGCGGAGGCTGGCCGGGCCCGAATGCGAGCTGACCGAGGCGAAATGGCCGTAGTACTTGGCCGCGTACTTCAGCGCGCCGAATCCACCCATGGAGAATCCGGCGACGGCCCTGCCGTTGTATTCGGCGTAGGTGCGGAAGTTCGCGTCGATCCACGGCAGGAGTTGCGCGATGTGGAACGTCTCCCAGTTGCGGGGGCCGACGTTCGAGTGGACCGGGTTGGAGTACCAGCCCGCCGCGCCGCCGTCGGGCATGACGACGATGATGCGTTTTCCGGCGGTCCAGTCGCGGACGCGGTGGCGGTCGAACGTGATGAAGTCCTGCTGTCCGCCGTGGAACAGATAGAGAACGGGATAGCGGAGGCCGCTGTTGTGGTATCCGTCCGGCAGCAGGACATTGACGCCGGGATTCCATCCGATCGCGTTTGTCGCGAACCGGTAGTACCGCATCCGGTGGTCGGCCTCGTTGCGGTCGACGACGCGCAACCCGAACCCGTCGCCGACGGCGCCGGCCGCCGACGCGGGGATCAGGGCGCCGCCGGCGCCGACGGTCAGCGCGGCGGTGAGACCGCCCGCGGCTTTCAACACACCCCTGCGGGTGAGAATCAACTCACTCAAATCATGCTCCTCGGACGGGGAATCGCCTGGTCAGCCACGCGGGAGCGCCCACCCACGGGCCGGTATCGGCCGACAACCTTCAGTACAGAAAAACGGGCATGTATGTATGGGTGGCGTCGGCGTGGAACCTGTTGCTGGGTGGGGGTTCCGAGCCGCCGGTGACTGGGCTGGCCGAACCTCATCTAAGCCGAGGTTCCGGCCTCCACCCGGGCGGTGCGCCCCCGTCCCGCCGACATCGGACATCCGCGAGGATGTCCGGCCTGCTGGGACGGGCCGGAACGTGGACGCGTCGGACAAAGCTTCGGACAAAGGGGAAGGCGTCATGGGCAGGCTCGAACAGCGGTTGGACCCCGAGGCGGGGCCGCTCCAGCGGTTCGCGCAGGATCTACGGGACCTGCGCCGGCGCGCGGGCAGCCCGTCCTACCGGGACCTCGCCGCCCGGACCCACTATTCGGCGTCCACGCTCGCCGCCGCGGCCTCGGGACTCAAACTCCCCACCGAGCCGGTGCTCGCCGCCTACGTCACCGCGTGCGGCGGCGACCCGCACGAATGGGAGGGCCGCCGGAGAAAGCTGAGCCTTCTGATGTCCGCTGCGGTGGTGGACGAGGAAGTGGAACCGGAAATGGCGGGAACGCCGTCCGAGGCGGAGGCGCCGGTTCCGCCCGTCGCGCCCCGAAGAACGGTGGACGTTTCCCGGTTCCGGACGCGGACGTTCCGCAACTTCGTCACCCGGTGGGCTTCGGTCCTTTCCCTGGTGCTCCTCTTTCTGGTCTTCCTGCAGAACCTGTATTCGCCGGAGAAGCCCAGCCACGCCGAAGTCCCGCTGGACTCCCCCAAGAAGGTGGCGGGCGATCAGGAACTGCGCGCCGATTCCGACGTCCCGCCGATCTACCGGCCGCAGATCATGGCGGCGGCCAACAGATGTCCGGCCCCCGAGGTGACGCCCGCGCTCGTCGCCGCGATCCTCAAGGTGGAAAGCGGATTCGACCCGAACCTCGCCGACCCGGCGAAGGACGAGTACGGAATAGCCCGCTGGACGCCGCGCGTCCTCCGCCACTACCTTCCGCTGGAACAGCAGGCGGTCGTCCCCGAGCCGCCGTTCACCGCCGAGGAGTCGATCGCCGCCCTGGGCCGGATGCTCTGCACGCTCGCGCCCATCCTCCAGGGTGTGCCCGGCGACGCCGCGCTCAACCTGGCCGCCGCCTACCGCACCTCCACGTGGACCGTCCAGCAGCAGGGGCCCGGCCTCCGCAAGATCGCCCCCTACCTGGACAAGGTGAGGACCCAGCTGCACGCCTACACCCCCTAGCGGTCAGGTGGAGAGGTAGGTGAGCTGGTGGGTGGTCTCCAGGAGGTGGTGGGCCAGGGACGCGGAGGTGACGGTGGCGGCCGGGACGTTGAGGGCCGTGCCGATGGCGGCGGCGAGAGCCGTGACGGAGAGGACTCGGCTCGGGGGGACGGGCTGGGGCGGGAGGGCGGTGCCGGTGGCCCGGAGGGTTCTTGAGTAGGTGGTGCCGGTCAGGTCCAGGGCGAAGTGCTGGGCCTGGGCCGGTTGGGAGAGGGTCAGTTCGGTGAGGGAGCCGGGGAAGAGGACGAGGAGGGTCGTCGGGGTGAGGAGTGTGGTCCGGAGGGGCGTCACGGGGGCGGTGTCCGTCCGGCCCGCGATCTGGAGGGCGGGGTAGGCGGGGATGAGGTCGGAGCGGATGAGGGCGCCGGTGACGGCCGTCTCGGGGACGGGCAGGGGAAGTTCCCGGTCGCGGAGCGCGTCGGCGCGGGTGATGCGGGCGATGCTGGTGGCGCCGTCGAGCAGGTGGGCGAGCCAGCGCGGGTCAAGCTGGACGAAGCGGATGGATTCCGGCGGCAGCAGGCGGTCATCCGGGATGAGGTAGCGGGTCGGGACGCCCGTGAGCTGGGCGAGTCCGGTGAGGAAGGCGGCGGCGTCGGCGGGGAGCGCGGTGTTGATGGGCGCGAGCGGTAGGGGGTGGTCGTCAGGCTCGGACTCGCGGGCGGCGGCGAGGGTGCGGCGGTGCTGCCACGCCGCGAGGGAACGCGCGATGGTCCGGTTCTGCAACGCGAGCAGGCGGCCGAGCTGCCAGGCCGCCGCATAGGAGACGTCGAGCATGCCCGTGGACGGGTCGTGCCGCAGCAGCTCATCGGCGGTGCGCACGCCCAAGGGCGCGTCATCCGACGCCGGGCCGGTGACGAGCGGTCCGCGATACCAGGAGGCGGTGCGGCCGCCCTGGCGGAGGGTGTGCCGTACCGGCACGTGGCCCTGGGCGAGGAACGTGTCGGCGGCGGGGATGCCGCTGTCGGGCAGCCGGAAGGACGCGCCCCGGTCGACGAGGGCGGCGGCGAGCGCGGTGAACGTGTGGTCGGCGGAGACGGAGGCGAACCGCCAGCTCGCGAGCGTCACCAGCCGGACGAGCGGGCCCGCCTCCGCCGGGGGGAAGACGAACCCGGTGGCGTCGTAGCGTCCTTCGACCGAGACGAGGTGCACGGTGGTGGCCGCGCCGGGCCGGGGGAGCCGGTTGGCGACGACGACGGCCGTCTCGTCGTCGGCCTTGCGGACGTGCGCGAGCAGCGCCAGATCCGACGTGCTCGGCAGGATCGAGGCCAACAGCGTCCGGGGCACGTCGATGACGTGCACCGGGTCGCCCGCGTGCTGCCCGGCCTCCAGCGGGGTCGCGGGCAGGTCCGCGAGCGTTACGGTCCGCTGTTCCGGCCGCTCGTCGCCGTCGAAGACCAGCAGCGCGAGCCAGGGCGGCGCGGTCGCGGACGGTGCGGTGCCCGCCCGCTCCCACGGCAGCGTCGGCCGGTCGAGCACCACGTGCGGCAGCGTGTCGGAGTGTTCGCCGAGGCCGCCGTCCGGCGGGAACACCGACCGGATCATGCCCGGCGGCAGTGCGAACCGCTCGCCCGCCACGCGGAACGTCCGGGATGTCGCGAACGACACGCCGGCGCCGACCCGCGTCGACGGCGCGACGTCCGCGACGGCCTGGGTGACGCCGATGGTGTAGTCGCCGGGCGGCAGCACCGGCCGCCGGAACGCGAGGAACGTCAGGTCGTCAGCCACCCGCGAGCACCTCCGGGGCCACGAGGAAGTCGGCGGCGCTCAGGCCGTTGAGGTCGAGGTTGAGGTCGGGCAGCAGCGCGCCCGCCACCGCCGCCCGCACGGCCGCGCCCGCCGTCAGGTCCAGCGTCTGGTCGACGGCGGCGGCCCGGACGGGCTGCGGCGTCCACGTGAACGCGTGGTGCTCGACGGCGAGGTCCGTCGGCGCGAACTCCGCCACCGGCACCACCAGCGGCGCCGACTCCAGCGGCGGCGCGGGCGTCACGACGTACCCGGTGAGCAGGTTCTCCCGCGTCGCGGCGTGTCCGAGGGACGGTGTCAGCTCCTCGCCCCACAGCGCGGCGGGCAGGTTCCGGCCGACCGGCGCGCACTGGAACAGCGCCTCGGCTGGCTTGCCGCCGTCGCGGGTGAGGGTGATCGTCTGGATCGAGGTGAAGCTCCCCGGCCGGGCGCCGACTGGCGCGATCCCGAACGCCGCCCCGGTCCCGGCGAGGTCGGCGGTGCCGGAGCGGCCGCCGGTGGCGGGCATCGCCGAGTCGACGACGAGCTCCAGCGAGCCCGGATCGATCGTTCCCAGGTCGTTCCCGGACGCCCCCTGCGGCGCGCCGCCGCGCAGCACCACCGAGACGACCTTGTCGGCGGCGGGCAGTTGCGCGTCACGGAACCGCTTCCACGGGACGGCCTCGGCCTTCTTCCCGCCCTGCGACCCGAAGTCGACGGTGAACGAGATGATGTCGAGGTCGATGTGGGCCCGCCCGCCGAAGTCCGGCCCCCAGAACTCGACGTCGGTGCCGACGTGCGCGGTGATCGTGTGCCTGCCGAAGAAGCTGAACGTGTACGACGCGCCGACCGTCAGGTGGAGCCCCGCCTCGTAGTGGTAGGGCTGCCAGGCGATGAGGAAGTCCATGCCCGCGTCGAACCAGGCGCGGAGCGACCCGTCCTCGTAGACGGCGCTCAGCGCCGCTCCCGCCATCAGTGCGCCGGGCGTCAGCGCGTAGTAGGCCGACCCCTTCAGGGAGAGGTGGTCGGAGACCTTCCAGGCGAACCCGAGGCGCGGCACCGACGGGTAGTGGTCGGGGACGGTGAAGTGCGGGTGGTATCCGCCGACCGAGAGGACAAAGTCCCCGGTGTGGTCGTCGCCGAACCAGCTCACGAACGCGAACCCGCCCGTCAACCGGCACGAGCGCGACAGAAGATAGGAGTTCGGGGTCAGTTGGGCGAGCAGCGAGAAGTACCCGTCGTCGGGCACGAACGACGCCTTCAGCGCGAGCTGGATCTCCGCGACGGGGGTGGCCCCGGCCTGGGCCGCGTCCGGCGTCGGCACCACCAGCGTGGACAGCCCGAGGACGTCGAGTTCGAACCGGTGCCCGAACCCGGCGGTCACCAGGAGGAACGAGTCGATCATCTTGAACGACGTGAATCGCACGCCGAGAGCGAGGAAGTAGTCCCCGACCGACGGAGGCAGGCTGTCCTGCAACCGTTCGATCTCCTCGCCCAGCGTCCCCGGCACGAGGGTGCCGACCGCCTCGGCGACCAGCGGGAAGTCGGCGATCGCGGTGACGGGCGGCGCGACGAACCGCCGGTTGTACCCGAACCCGGCGGCGAGCCCCTCCACAAAGAAGAACGCGGGCCCGCCTATCGGGTAGTCGAGGAAGGCGTAGACGAACAGCGACGGCCCCTCGGGGAGTTGCGCGTACGAGCCGAGCGCCCCGATCGTCAACGCCTCGGTTCTGATCACCGCCTTGCCGCCGTAGGCCGTGACGGTCGTGCCCTGGTAGGCGAGGGTGCCCTTGAGGAAGGCCCCGCTGACCTGGACGGGCCCGCCCGTGTAGGACACGCCGAGCCCCGCCAGGTCGAACACCGGCGGCGCGGCCGGGTCGGTGAGCGACACGGACGCGCCGAGTCCGTCGCACGAGAGCGTCAGGCCGCCGGCGGTGATCGCCGCGTCCACCAGGACGGTCAGCCGTGCGCCCTGCTCGAACCCGATCCCGACCCTGTCGATCGCCACCGGCCCGAACGTGCGCTGGACCTGCCGCCAGGTGACCGTGCTGGTCGGCGGTGTCGCGGGCGCGGGCCCCGGCGGTGGCGGCCCTGCGACGGGCAGCGTCACGGGCGCCTCGAACGCCCCGAGCTTCAGGTGTCCGGCGAAGGAGAGGCCCGCAGGCAGGTCTTCGACGGGTAGCGCCGGGATCGGCAGGGTGTTCAGCGCGGTGACCTCGGCCTCGGTGAGCGCGCCGGTAAGCGCGATCACCCGGAGCGGGTCGAAGCCCGTCGTCCCGAGGTCGAGGTGCGCCCCGACGACGGGCAAATGCGACAGGTCGAGCGTCGCGTCGAGGTCGATGACGAACACGTGCGTTGTGCCGTCCGAGGCGACGAACGCGTCCTCGACGTCGACGCGCAGCCCGGACGGCACGTAGGCCGCGACCGAAGGCACGACCGCGCCGACGATCTCCTTCACCTCGGGCGCGGGGCCCGCCGCGTGGGTGTAGACGGCGGCCCAGCGCGAGCCGGTGGTGTCGTCCTCGAACCGCAGCTCAAAGACGGCTTCGAAGCCCCCGGCCGTCGCCGTCAGCACCGCCCCGTAGCTCGGGCCCGCGCTGTCGTAGGAGAGAGCGAGATCCAGCTCGGCGGTGTCGACGGGGAACGACGCGGCACCGCCGATCGTCATGCGGCCCGTGCCCGAGGTGTAGGCGACCGCGAGGTCGTGCAGTAGGAGCCCGGCGAGCGGCGCGGGCACCGGGACCGTGCCGAACATCCCGGCCAGCTCGGTCAGGAACGTGCCGACGGGGATGACCGCGTCGGGCTGGCTGCCGCCTTCGAACGTCCAGCCGGACGTGTTGTGCGCGGCGGTCAGGTGGAGTCCGACCTCGTCGAGGCTGAACCCGGTGTGTACCAGGAGGGACGTCTCGGTCAGCTCGATGTCGAGCCCGGTGAGCACAACACCGGAGGTGACCTCCCAGTCTCCGGACACCTCAAGCGCGCCGCTGTAGGTGGTGGGTCTGCCGTCGCCGGGGCGTCGGAGCGTGAAGTCGAACCTGTCGACCTCCAGGTCGGGCACCTCCGGGTGGCCGTCGCCGAGGAAGTGCCGGACGGTCTCGGGCAGCCGGAGCGGCGGGTCACCGGCGCGCAGGCCGCCGCCGATCCAGGGCGAGCCGAAGCCCGCGCCGAGTTCCAGCACACCCTCGTCGCCGATCGGGAACAGCCCGGAGACGGTGCCGCTGACCTGCGGCGACCCGCTCAGCGGCTGGTCCACCCGGAAGGTGAGATCGACCGCTTCGAGGGTGAGTAGGCCGGGCACGACCTCCCACTGAACGTCGGTCTCGACGGTCACCGACACAAAGTCCACGGTCGGCACGGACGGCCGGACCAGCGCCCGCACGTCGGTGAGTTTCACGGTGCCGCCGACGTCGATCCCGAACGGCTTCGGGAACGCGGCGCCGCCGACGAACCGCGCGACGTCGTCCAGGCCGAGCGCGCCGAGCCCGGCGAAGTTCCCCCAGAACAGCGTGTCGGCGGACGGCCCGAGTTCGGCCCCGAAGTCCACCCGCCGCTCGACCCCGCCGACCGTGATCGGCACGCCCCCGAGCAGCGTGATAGTGCTGCGCGGCCGCAGATCCTGGAACAGCTCGGCATAGACCGGCTCACAGCGGAGCTGGTAGCCCACCTCGCTGAGGGTGAACAGCCCGAGGTCGAGCGTGATCCCCGAAGGCCCGTCGAGCACCAGAGCGGGCACCCGGGTGCCGTCCCGTCCGGCGACCACCTCAAGCTGCCCGGTGACGTCGCCGTGCCCGTCGGCGACCAGCAGGTCGAGCAGCACCGTCCCGGTCGAGGCGAGCCGCCCCGAGAACGTGAGATCCGGGCCGAGCCGCAGTTCCGCGCGCTGGAAACGCACGTCGGCGAAGAGCGATCCGGTGAGCACGGGGAAGGCCGTCGCGAACGTCCAGCCGTCCGGGCCGACGGCCTCGGCGGTGACGGTGACGCCGCCGCCGTCCGGCGTGAACCGCGCCGTGACGGCCATCCCGGTGAACGGCCCGGACGCGCCCGTGCCCGTCACCGTCAACGCCGCCGCGCCCTCGTCGCGCGCGGTGACGGGGTCGAGCACGAGCCTGCCGCCGGGGAACGTCCCGGCGACGAGGTCCACGACGCCCGGCAGCGCCGTCAGGTCCAGGTCGAGGCGCGGGCCCGCCGGGACGGCCCGCCGCACCTCCTCGGGGGTCACGGCTCGAACTCGCGGAGGATCGTGCCGTGGGAGCCGGTCGTGTAGATCGGCATCGTGACGGTGTCCCAGTTGTTCTTCTTGCCGTGCCAGGAGCGGATCCGGTTGCCGGGGACGGCCGTCGCGAGCCCCTGCGCGGCCATGATCCCCTGGTAGCGGGCGATCACCGGCCAGGACGGCAGGTGGTGTTTCGCCACGTACTGCGGGGCGCTGCCGACGGCCTCCCGGACCCGGAGGTTCTGCACGAAGTCCGGGGCCGAGGAGGTCCGGTCGCTGGCGTGGTGGCCGATCGTCGTCAGGTCGACGTCCTGGAGCCGGGCCCGGAAGCGGTTGAGCAGGAACCGTTCGGTGGCCCTGGTCGCGTCGCCGCAGAACAGGAGCTTCTTGCCGCGCGCCTCCACGAGGGTGACGACCGAGCCCCGGTTGGTCGGGTTGCTGTGGTCGGGCACGTACACGTGGTCGACGCCCGCCGCCAGGATCGAGATCCGGCAGTTCGGCTCGGCGACGACGGTGATGCCGCCGTCGGGGTCCAGCACGTCCATCGCGAACGGCGGGCCCGCCACCACCGGGACGCCGCCCAGCGTGGTCTCGCCCGGCCCGCCCGTGCCCGCCGGGTCGTCGTTGTGCACGACCTCCCTGATGTCGGTTACGGCGGCGACCGCGCCCTTCAGGAAGTCGTTCGCGCCGTTGGTGCTGTAGTCGTCGAAGTTCCGCGAGTGGTAGATCCGGCCGATCGTGGTGCCCGGCCGGAGCACGGCGGGGAAACGCTCGTAGTGGTCGGCGTCCGGGTGGGTGATGATCACGACGTCGATGTGGTTGGTCGCGCCGATGAACAGGTCGTCGTACAGGACGGCTTGGGCGCGCGCGGCGACCGTCGCGTAGTTGTCCCCGGCGTCGAACTCCGGCGACGTGCCGCAGTCGATCATGACGACCCGGCCGCCGGGCGTGGCGAGCACGGCGCAGTCACCCTGGCCGATCGCCACGTAGGCGACCCTGAGCACGCCGTCGCCGCGCCGCGCGGCGGGCGGAGGCGGCGGAGGCGGCGGTGGGCCGCCGCCCCCGACCAGGCTCGCGGCCGCCGTCGCCGCGAGCCTGATCCGCTTGAAGTCGGGCATCACGGGCGGCACGGTGTAGGGCTTCTTGCGCTTCGGCGGCATGCTCGCCTCTCAGCTCGGGTACGTGATGCGCCAGCGGCCCTGGTCGACGCGCCCCTTGCGGCGCCACGTCCACACGTACCGGCGGTCGTTGTCGTAGGGGTTGTAGTCGGCGGCGTAGGCGTACTCGCCCTGCTTGACGTTGAACAGGTCGAACTCCAGGCTGCCCGCGGCGAGCTTCTTGAGGATGCGCAGCTCGGCGGCCCCGATGGTGACGTCGCCGATCCGGAAGCCGGTGGAGGCCACGAACGTCTGCCCGAAGACGTCCACGAAGGAGTCGTTCGGGACCGTGCCCCACTTGAACGCGATGCCCTCGGGCCGTCCCTCGATCCGGTTCCAGAACTTGTTCGAGTGGTGGAAGCGGATGTTCGGATAGGTGACGGTGCTGCCGTTGGTGGCGTCCTGGTACAGCTCCAGGTACAGGATCTGGCCGCCGCCCCCGTGGCCGGAGTCGCGGCGGAGCTGGAGGTGCGCGCTCGGGTGCGTCACGGTGACCTTGCCGCCGAGCGGGCCCGACGTGCCGATCGCGACCTGGTCGGTGCCGAGCGGGTTGATCGCCAGCGGCTTGCCGCCGCCGGACTGGATCCAGGAGTAGTCCTGGTGGTGGCCGATCCGTAGGTGCGCCTGGTTGGTGGGGCCGACGTAGAGGGCGCCGCCGAGCGAGTTCTCGTTGGTGTTGACCACGTGCAGGCGGCCCTGCGGCGCGGCGGTGCCGATGCCGATCCGGCCGCCGAGCGCGGTCAGCGCGACACCGGTCGCCGCCTGGCCGAACAGCAGCGGCGTCCGCTCGACCGAGGCCGTCATGGTGCCGCCCGCGTAGCCGGGAATGTCGCGGTACTCGACGAGGATCGGGGCGCGGCCGGGCCTGGGCAGCCCACGGATCGCGTCGAACCTCAGCTCGACGTACTGGCCGGGGGCGAGCAGCGTGTCGCGGTCGGCGGTGACGTCCCAGGCGCGTTCGGCGTCGGTGACCTTCACCGCCGTCCAGCCCGGCGACGCGCTGAGCGTGACGCCGCCCGCCGCGCCGACCGTCGTCAACGCCCACGGCTTCTCGTTCCCGGCCGCCGCGCCGTCCGGCTCGGCGTCGAACGACACACGGAACGCCGCGCTCCGCGCCGGGAAGGAGATGCCCCTGCCGACGCCCATCACGTTGGTGAGGTGCAGGGTGAGCGCGCTGACGGTCGCGCCGTCGCTGAGCACCCGGTCGCCGCCGACGAACCGCAGGTCGATCGGCAGGTCGCGACGGCCCCGGTGGTTGACGACGTCGAGATACTGCACGCGGGTGCCGGCGAGCGGCCGGGTCTGGCCGACGTACCGGACCGCCCCGTACTCCAGCTCGACCTGGGTGCCGTGGGTGCCGCCGGTGCCGTCGGCGTTCAGCCCGGCGACGTCCACCGAGACCGTGCCGCCGGGCGGGATCGGCTTCAGGTTGTCCCGCCACCGCAGGTACAGGGCGGTGCCGTCGGGTTCGGCGGCCAGGTCCCAGTCCGGCGAGGCCGATTTTGGCACGACGCCGGGCGCGAGGGTGCCCCGGCGCAGCCGCAGCGCGAGATGGAACGTGCTCGCCGAGACCCCCGCCAGCGGGACGGCCTCCACGTCGGCCCGCGAGCTGTTGCTTACCTCCAGCGTCATCACCTGGTCGGCGGTGTCGGCGATGAACAGCACCGGCTGGCCGTCGTTGTTGACGAAGTCGAAGTCCAGCGGGTGCGAGCGGACGAACAGCTCCAGCGGCGGCTCGTCGTCGGCCATGTCCCGGCGGATCTCGGCCGCCGACAGGGCCCGCGCGTAGACCCGGAACCGGGCCATCAGGCCGGGGAAGGGGGCGCTTCCGTTGCCGCAGGCGAGCCAGAGTTCCTCGCGGTCGGCCGTCCGGGTGCCGAGCGAGGGGACGGCGGCGCGCTCCTCGCCGTCCACCAAGATCCGGGCGGCGGCGCCGTCGTGGGTGATCGCGACATGCCGCCAGACGCCGGGGCCGATCTCGCCGGGCGCGGTGCTGTGGCTCTCCAGGCCCTGGCTGGAGGCGAACAGGTGCTCCAACGTTCCGTCGTCGGTCAGGCGGAGCCGGAGGTTCGGCGAGGACTTGCCGAACACCGCGACCGTGCGCGGGTCCGCGCCCGGCGTCCAGGAGATCCAGGCCGACAGGGTGTAAGCCGACAGCTCCAGGGCGGGCGGGCCCGCCGGGACGGCGACGTACTGGTCCCGGCCGTCAAAGCGCAGGCAGGCGAACTTCGGGTCGGTGACCGGGACCGGGACGCCCCTGACCTGGCCGTTCAGGTTCCGGGGGCCGCTGTCGAGGACCGTGCTCTGCGGGGCGAGCGCGGTCAGCGGCCAGTGCAGGACAAGATCGTCGCTCATCCGTTGCGCTCCTCGGCGATCGAGACCGGGCCGAGCTGACTGTGCGCCTGCTGTTGGATCGTGCCTATCAGCTCGAACACCTGGGCGTAGGGGAGGCCGCCGAGGGCGTCCAGGATCTGGTTGACCTCGGGGAGGGACAGCGACAGGGTGATCTTCTGCATCGGGGGTCCTCAGTGTTCGGGGTCCGGAACCAACGTCAGCCAGCCCTCGCGGGCGGTGGGGCGCACGGGCGGGCCCGGGTCGTCGTGCACGGGGTCGAGCGGCCGGTCCGACCAGGCGCCGTCGGGGGCCTGCTCCCGCCACGTCCACCGGTGCCCGGCGATCGACGGGACGGGCAGCGCGAGCGCGTCGCCGTCGGTGAGGACGGGCGCGGCGAACCGGGGCACCCGCAGCCGGTCGAGCGCCGCCCGGTACTGCGCGGCGGGCAGGCTCACCGCCTGCGCGGGCAGCACCCCGGACACGACGTGCACGGGCGCGCGCGGATCGACGAGCATCAGCAACGTCAGCGGGTCGCCGGACGGGCTGACCTCCAGCGGCGGCGCGCCCGTCACCGGGATGAAGCCGCCTTCCGCGTCCGGCCAGTAGCCGACGAGGCCGTCACCCAGCCGGTCGGCGGCGCCGACCCGGACGGGGAAGACGACCTCGGGGTAGCCGTCGTGCTCGCGGGTGCCGTGCCGCAGATCCTGCCGGAACACGTTCCAGTCCTGGTGGCAGGCGGGCGGACCCATCAGCTGCAGGTCGAGTTCGGCGCGGACGACGGCCAGCGGCCGGATCGTGAACAGGTCGGCGCTCTGGTCCTCGGGCTCGATGCCCGACGTGAGCGCGTCCAACGCCGTCACGAACTCCGCGAACGGGTCGGGGCCGAGCGCCCGGATCCGCCCGACGAGCGCCCGAAGATGCGCGTTCACGATCTGCTCTGGCACCGAGATAGGCCCACCGGGCGCGGCCCTCCAACGAGCCAGCAATGCGTCGGCTGGGTCGGGTTCGGCGGAGATGAGGCCGAGGTGGACGCCGTCGTCGCTGTAGACGTCGAGGCCGTCGTTGAGGTCGTCCGGGACGAGCCAGCCGCAGACAGGTGAGGTGACCGGGACGTCGTTCATCTCGCGCAGGTCGTGATCGGAGTCGAGCCAGCGGAACGCCAGCCTGGCGGGCTGGGCCAGGCGCGGCGGCATCGCCACCCAGCCGGGACGGCCCGGCACCCGCAGGCGGCTCGCGGCACGCGCGGTGGAGACGTCGACGTCGTGGGCGAGGCCGAACGTGTCGACGATCCGCAGCCGCGACAGGCGCGTCACCCCCGCGCGGATCGGGTTGAACGCCGAGATCGGCTCGGGCGCGTGCCGCGAGTCGTCGCCGACGGCGGCCGCGACCCGCGCCGCGAACGCCTGATAGGCGGGGAAACCGAGCGGATCATCGATCGGGAGCTGCCGGGTGGTCCTGCGCATCAGAAGCGCGTCGTTGAAACCCGCGAGGACCTGGGCGAGGTTGCCCTCCTCGTGCGCGGCCAGATGCCGGTAGACCGCGACGAGCGTGCGCGCGCGCTGGTCGTCGCCGTGCTGCTCGTACCAGGTGAGGACGGGCTCGGGGTCCCGCTGGAACGCGGCGGGCGAGACCGTCCGCCCGGTGGCATTGCCGTAGGGCGCGGTGATCGTCCCGGCGAGGTAGCGCAGCACCCGCGAGGCCATCAGCGGCTTGGCGGCGTGCGACAGCACCGTCCGGCCGGAGTAGACGCTCGGGGAACGGACCGGGGCCGCGAACGCCGGACGGGCGCGCAGATCCGACGCGGCCGGGGGCAGGTCGTAGGCGGTCGTGACGTAGTCGGGCTTGAAGACCGTGCCGGACGGGTCGCGGTTGTCGCCGCCGCCCGTCGCCAGGTACTCGACCTCCCACTCCAGCAGGACCGGGTTCCACGGGTTGTGCGCCCAGACCTCGGGCGCGACGCCGAGTCCGGGCAGGTCGCGGCGCAGGGCGACGGGGTCGCGGGGGCCGGATGTGGCCAGGACCCGGCAGTCGAGCAGCCCGTCCCTGCCGTGCCGGTCCGAGGGGGTGGCGACGCCGCCGGTGAGCAGCACGACGGGTTCGGCGGGCAGGTGGAACCGGGGCGCGGGCACCGTGTCCAGTACAAACGCCGCACCGGCCGGGGCCGCCCGGTCGGCGTTGAACGCGGCCAGCGCGGCGGTCAGGGCGGACCTGGCGGCGGCGAGCGTCGCGGCCGCCTCGGCGGCGTCCCCGGTGCGGTCGGCGAGGCGGTCCATCGACCACTCCAGGTAGGAGCGGACCTCGTCGGGGTCCGGGTAGTTCTCGTGCGCGCCGCCCGCCGGGTGGGCGCAGACCTGGTAGCGGCACCAGTCGGCGAAGAGCTGCTCACGGTGCCCGACCAGCTCGGCCTCCACACGGTCCACCGCCTCCTGCGCGGTGTTGAGGGTGTTGAGCAGGTCGCCGAGCGGACGGGTCAGGACGAGGTCCTCGCGGAGCTGCCGGGTGGCCGGGTCGGGGTCGGGCTCGTCCTCGCGGCGGACCGTCCACAGCTGCCCGGACGGGAGCGGCCGGAACCCGTCGGCGTGGCGGCGCTCGTCCAGGCCGACCCCGACGTCCAGCGGCTTGGCCTCCAACTCGTCGGCGAACGACAGCGCTTCGAGCAGGTTCTCAACGGCGTCGGCCGCGTCGGTGTTGGTGCTGGTGCTGGTGTCGGTGCTGGCGCCGCCGAGTTCCGTGCCGAGTTCCGCGCCGAGATGGGCGGCGAGCGCCTCGGTCGCGGACGTCCCGACGTACACGCCGCCTTCGCCGTCGGAGAGCAGCGGGTTCACGGTGCGCCCGTCGGGCCGCCAGACCAGCGCGGCGTGACAGACCGTCGACTCCGGCCGCGCCGAACCCTCCGGCACGTTCCAGGCGAAGTCCTTCACCAGCGCCTCGCGCCACTGCTCGCCGGTCGTCAGCTCCGCGAGAGGATCCTGGGCGGCGTTGGAGTACCACCCGGCGACCTCGTAGACGGTGTCCGGGAGCGGCTGCGCGGTGGCGAACTCGGCGTCGTGGAACCCGAAGAGGCTGTGGCATCCGGGGTAGAACGCCGCGAACGTCGCCTCCCCGTGCCCGACCGCCGTCACCTCGTCCAGCCGGTCGCCCGGCAGCCCCTCCCGCCACTCCGCCAGCGGCACCGCCCGCCCGACCCGCCGGAACGGCACCCCGCCCGGCAGCGGAAACGCGATCCCCGTCGCCGTCGCGCTCCCCACCGGCGCCGCGTAGTCGCTCTCCACGACCCAGGCCCCCTCGACGGCCCCACCGCGCCGCCGCGTCACCAGCCACCGGTTCGGCACCGCCGGAACCCGCGTCCCCCCGCCCGTCTGCACCAGCCGCGTCAACGTGTCCGGCAGCGACCAGTGCAGATGCACCCCCGCCCGCAACGTGAAGTCCTGGTCCTGGAACGCCACCGGCAACACCACGTCACTCAGATACGGCACCCCCGCCCCCACATCCCGCCCCGACCCCGGATCCACATACGGCAACCGCCCAAAATCCCCTGCCCCCACCACATCAACATCCTCACCCACCCAAACCGCATCCACCCGCACCGGCACCACCAGCACCTCACCCATCCGACACCCCTCACCCGTTCTCCCCGAGACGCATCGTACGTTTCGCTTTAAGGCGACAACCACCAATACCTCCCCCTCCCCAGAAACAAACCCCACCACCCCCGACCGGAACCCACCCCACCCGACCTGCAAAAAAACCCAACCCCAACCACCCCCGCCAACAAATCCCACATTTAGCACCCAATGTCCCATTCAACCACCCCCAACCAGCCCCGATACCCCTCCAAATCCCCCGACCCCCCACCCATTTCGGCCCACCCCCAACCGCCCCCATCAGGAGAACGCACGGGAGCACACGAACACACTCGAACCTCTCGCCCTCACACCAGAGCAAGGTCCCGCTCAAGGAACACCAGCACCGGTCTCCCGTCATGGGTCAACGCGGGCACTTCGGAGCACGGCCCGCAGCGCGGCTCGTCGTCGGGGTGCGGATGCGTACACCACGCCGGGCACCCCGCCCGCGCGGCAGCAGCCTGGCCAGGCGGTTCCGGAGTCGTAGCGGTCGACAAGATTCGAGTCCTTTCGATGTCGGGATACCGCCGCGCCGGGGACGGCTCGGCGGAAACGTCAGGAGACAGCGGAACGGCGACGCCACGGCGCAAGCCAGGAACCACCCCGCCCCCGC
The DNA here is from genome assembly GCF_020991275.1 of Actinocorallia sp. API 0066. Classification (GTDB taxonomy): domain Bacteria; phylum Actinomycetota; class Actinomycetes; order Streptosporangiales; family Streptosporangiaceae; genus Actinocorallia. The sequence goes on from NZ_JAJLQY010000015.1 coordinate 132,204, forward strand.
TCATACGACGCCGGAGCGATGCGAGCGCCCACCCTGGACGGCGACGCGGTCACCCCGGCACGCGGCGCGGCACCGCACGGCATGGCCGCCCCGGAGCGGGGCGCGGAACCGAGCGGACGCGGAACCGCCGACCAGGACGGCACACCCCCACAACCCGCGACGGCCCGCCCAACCCCGCCACACGCGGAGGCTCGGACGGCAGGGCCCGGCGGGACACCAGCTGAGACGGCACGACAAGCGCGCTGAGAAGCACGTCCAACGCGCCCAGCGTCCCAGCCTCGACCAACCGCCCACCCACGACCGCCCAGTAATGGCGCGTCGCCTCCCCGAACCACACCATCACCCCGTACCGGGCCCGCAACCCCAACAAGGTGAGCCCCCCACCACCCGCCCGAAAGGCCGGAATCATCCCCTGATGGCCACTAACATGAGCCACGGATCAGACCTCCAGAGTCTGGTCAAGGCCCCGTTCCGGTGCTCCAACACCGCGCGGGGCCGCTTCGTGTTCCCACGATCACGGCCCCGCGAGCACCTAGTGTTCCAACCTGGAACACTCACCGATCACGCGTCGCCGATCACAGCCCCATCCGCCGCTGAAGCCCCCGCAACGGCTCCGGAAGGGTCCGGCGCACATCTCCTAGATGAGCCGCCACCGTACGCGCGGACGGATGGAATCTCGTCATCTGAGGCGCGATCCGCTCCGCACTCAACACCCGCGACATGGCACGGTCGTCATCGCCGGTCTCCACATGAACCCGCGCCATGTCGATCTGATGATGTGCTCTCCGCTCCGGGATGAGACCACCCAGAATGTCAGGGCCGATCTGCCGGTCACGCCTTGCCGCCTCATCCAGGTCACCGAGTTCCAGCGCCACCGCCGCCCCATGGATTGTGACGTTCTCCGCCATGAACTGGACCGAATGAACAGGCTTCGCAAGCCTGCCGGACTCGATCACTTCTGAGGCGAGACCGAAGTAGTCCCACGCCAGCGACGCCTTCCCGGCACGCGCCGCCACAACCGCAGCGCGTAGCGAGAGATACCCGAAGACCTCGCCCGCATCGCTGAGTTCGTCATTCACGCTGCGCCTCGCCCAGTCCAGCAGGGTCAGCGCCGGTGCGTACTCGTTCATCGACATGAGGATCAACGCACGCGGCGCGGGGATCATCAACGGAAGATGCGGGTTTCCCGAACGGCGTGCGGAGTCCTCAAAACGTTCCATCCATGCGAGCGAATCGCCCACGTACCCCAGGCGGCGGGTGAGACCGGTAGCCAGGTGATGAGCCCGGTAGAGGGCCGCCCATGCACGCGGAAGGTCACTGTCGTAGGCATGGAAGGTCAGTTCCTCGACAAGGGAGGGAAGCCGAGTCCCCACTCGGACGTACCGCGCGTTCTCCAGCAGATCCCGTAGTTCGGTGGCTTCCGCTTCCAGCACGGCGAGATCGCGCGGCGGTCCCTCAAGTTCCGGACCGAAGCCGACATACGCCAGCAGCCGCCTAAGCTCAGGGATCACCCGGTGGACATGATCATCCTCGCCGTCAAGGCGGAACGGTTGCCCATACAGTTCCGACGGATCGACGCCCAGCGCCGCGGCGACCGCCGCCACAAACGCCGGCGTCGCGACCTTGTGCCCCTTCTCGACCTGCGCGATGTGCGAACGCGAGTACCTCGTCCTTTGCGCAAGCCCCTGCTGCGTGAGGCCACGTCGCTTCCGCGCACGAGCTACGAGCACACCGACCGGGGTGTTACCTTCGGACACGAGTCCCGCCCTCCCACCAAGCTTCGCCCCCTCCACGGTAAGGGCGAGACCAGCGCATTCGCGGGGAATTCGGCACCCAAGACCCCATAGCCGCCCCGCCGGACGATCGGCGCGCAAGCCGCCGCGCGGGTTCAGCTCGCTGGAGGGGCCCTCCCTTGTGATCCTCCAGGCGGAATCGGTGCTCACGAGCAGCCCGAACAACGTGCCCGTCATGGGTGCCGCGACTAACCTCGACGTGGTGACGACCGACGAGATCGAAAGCTCCCGCACCGACTTCGCGCAGCTACGCGCGGACCTGGTCAGCCACATCCGAGGGCGTGGAACCTTCCGCACCGCAGCCGTCGAAAAGGCATTCAACACGGTCGAGCGCGAACTCTTCCTGGGCGGCATCGAACCGGACCAGGCGTACCGGCCGCGAGTCAACGTGACCAAGCGAGCGGTGGACGGGACGGCCCTGTCGTCGGCCTCGGACCCGAACCTCGTCGCGACCCAGCTGGAAGACCTCGACCTCCAGCCCGAGCACACCGCGTTGGAGATCGGCACGGCGACGGGCATCAACGCCGCACTGATGGCCGAGGTCGTCGGCCCCCACGGCAAGATCGTCACCATCGAGCTCGACGACGATCTCGCCGCCACCGCCCGCGAGTCCCTCACCACAGCCGGATACCCGCAGATCAAGGTGATCTGTGGTGACGGTGCGGCCGGCTCCGGACAGGACGGCCCCTTCGACCGCGTCATCATCACAGCGGGAGCATGGGACATCCCGGCCCAGCTACGCGCTCAGCTCGCGGTCGGCGGACGCATCGTCGTCCCGCTGCGCCTGCACGGTAGCGGACTGACCCGCTCCATCGCCTTCGACCTGCATCCCTCCGGCGTGCTGACCGGCAGCCATGCCCGCGTCTGCGGCTTCGTCCCCATGCGCGGTACCTCCGACAACACCCGCGAAGGGACCTCCATCCGCCTCGCCGACGAGGTCACGATCAACGTCGACGCCCAAGACACCGTCGATGAAGTGGCCCTCGCCCAGGCGCTCACCCACCCCGCCAACGAGCAGTGGACCGGCATCTTCGTCGGCGACTACGACCCCGTCGAACACCTCGACCTGTGGCTGGCCACCAACAGCGGCAACTTCGCCCGGCTCTCCGTGGGATCCACCGCCCGCAAGAGCGGCCTGATCGCCCCGGCACCGCGCTGGGCCGGTGCCGCCCTTCACGACGGAGGAACCATCGCCTACCTGGTCGTACGCCAGCACGGCCCGATCTCCGATGAGCTGGGCGTGATCGCGCACGGCCCCGACAGCGACCGACTCACCGCACACGTCATCGAACTGCTCCGCCAGTGGAACCGAACCCGCCCCGGCCAGCCGATCATCACCGCCTACCCGGCAGGCACACCTGATGGCCTGCTCGCGCCGGGAACCCGGATCGAGCGGCCCGACACACGCCTGACCATCTCGTGGTGAAGACGCACTGTTCCGCGCGGCCGAAGCTCTCAACCCGGCCGCGCTCCTGGCCAGCGACTGCGGCATACCCAGACTCGCCCGCAGTCGGATGGGAACGGCCCGCATGACAACATCCCAGGTCTGGACGAGTCACCGTTTCGCCGTCGTCGACGTTGAGGGGAACGGGCAGCGTCCACCGGATCTCGTTGAGATCGCCGTCGTCCCGGTTGAGGGAGGCATTGTCGGTGAGCCGCGATGCTGGTTGGTGAAGTCGCCCCGGCCCATCACCGCCATGGCCCGGCGTTTCCACCGGATCGCGGACGACGAGGTCTCGACCGCGCCCGAAGTGGCCGAGGTGGCCGAAGACATCCGCGGGGAACTCGACGGGGCCGTCTTCACCGCTCACAACGCGCATGTCGATCTCGGCGTGGTCACTCGCTCGCTGCCGGGCTTCCGCCCCGCCGAGGTCGTTGACACACTCAAGATCGCGCGCCGCCTGGTCCCCGGCCTGGACTCCTACAAGCTCGGCAGCCTGGCGGAAGCCTTCGAACTGACCGACGGAATTCCCCCGGGCCTGAGCCCGCATCGAGCGACCTACGACGCCCTCGTCTGCGCCCGCCTGCTCGTCCACCTGGCCTCACGGACCGTCAACACGGAGATGACGCTCTCCGACCTGCTGGGAAGGGAGAAACCCGATGACCCGGCTCCCACCCTTTTCTGACCAGCGGCGAGGGCTGTTCGTATCGATCGACGGCCCATCCGGCGCGGGCAAATCGACTATCCTCGCCCATCTGGCACAGCTCCTCATCGCGGACGGCGAACAGGTCCACACCACCGCCGAGAAGTCGAGACCAGGCCCGCGACCTGGGGTCCCGGTTGTTGGGTTTGGCCATCCTGAACCGGCCGTGGGTCAGGAGAACGCGTGGGAGCGGTGACCGGTTGGGCGGCTTCCCGGCCACCTGGCTGTTCAACGTCGACGGCGACCAGGGATTCTTCGACCTGACCACCTGGATCACCGCGATCCTCGGCTCGGTCGTCCTCCTGTTCGCCTACGGCCTCCTCACCGGACGCGGCGGAACCCGCCGGTCCTGGCGCCGTTCCGGCCGCAGGTGACAGCGCCCAGCGCCCGCTCCGGCCGCGTGACGGGCGGTGTGTGATGCCGTTCGCCGGCCTCTCCACGATCCTCATCCCGATCCTCCTCTCCCGCAGGTCCCGCAACCGCCCGTCGGACCCCGCCGACACCGACCTCCCGCGCTACGACCAGCCCGAACACCAACTCACCGAACCCTCTGGCGCAAACGCCCAGACCAGAACTGACCCCCCCGAAGCGGCCGGTGCCACCCACGGCACCGGCTCCTTCCACGCCCGGCTACCCCCGGATCAGGGGGCAGAGATCGGGGGCGTCTCGCGGTCACGATGACCGTGAGACGTCAAGGAGGCTCTGATGCGGGTACGGGGAACGGGCGGGTGCGGGTGCGAGCAGGACGGGGACTGCACGTGCCGACGGGTGCGGTCACAGTTCCAGGGTGGGAAGGCGGGCGTCGGGGTCGCGGGCGAGCGCGTCCCGCCAGCGGGCGAGCGTTCCGGGGCGCGGCGAGCGGAGTTCCAGGCCGCGGCCGCGAAGCCAGTGGGCGGCGGTCCACGCCGCCCGCACCGAGGCGTCGAAGACCTCGGCCGGGACCTCGGGCCGGTGCGGTTCGAGTGGCCGGGCCGGTTCGGGGAGCCGGAGCAGCAGGTCGGCGTGCCCGCCCCTGCGGCGCAGTATCTCCTCGACGGTCTGGTGGGCGGCGGCGAGCCGGTCGGCCAGAGCCCGGGCGTCCAGGGCGCCGGGGTCGTGGTTGCCGGCGCTGCGGGTCGCCCACCACGTCAGGTACTCGGCGGGCGGCCGCAGATAGAGGATCGGCGCGGGGGTGCGTTCCAGGAGTTCGGCGGCGTAGGGGTGCGGCCCGGCCCCGTCCCGCGCCAGGGCGCCGGGGCGCAGCAGGACGACGGTGCGCCACGGCCCGCTCTCCCGGCGGGCGATGTGCTCGGCGACCCTGATCCACACGTCGGTGCGCGCCATCCGCAGCCGGGGCGACGGGGTGCGGACCCGACCCCCGGGGGTCAGGTCGATGTCCGGCCGGACCAGGACGAACTGCCAGCCCAGCGCCTCGGCGAGCAGCGCCCCGGCCTGGGCGCCGCTCTCCCTGCCCCCGACGACGATCAGCGTGTCCAGGTCGTCCACGCCGAGCGGGGACGGGTCGATGGGCCGCTGCTGCCCGGCGATCGAGTCCTGGACCAGTAGGTGGCCGGGCCACGTTTCGGCGGCGGCCCGCCACGTCCGGTGCGCCGCGCCGCCCTGCCAGCTCGGTTCCTGTCCCCGGCGCAGCGCGGCGCGGGTCCTGGCCCGCAGCTCCCAGCGGACGGCGGCGTGCTCGTCGCCGGGCACGGGCGGCTCGGCGAACCCGGCGGCGGCCACGAGCCGTGCCAGGTCGGCGTGCGGGAGCGGCGGGACGCCGTCACGGAGCCGGAACTCAGCGACGGCGTTCGTCGCGGTGCGGTACCGGCCGCCCGAGATGATCTGGAAGAGCCGTGCCTCGAAGCGTTCCTGCCCCTCGGGGTCGGCCAGCAGCGCCCGGGTCGCGGCCAGCGGGGCGGACGGCGCCGGATCGGCGAGGTCGGACAGGTCGGGAACCTCGTTGAGCGCCTGGACGGCGCGGTTCATGGTGTGCGCGAGGTCGGTCAGCGCGTTGTCCCGGATCTCCCGTTCCGGCAGCCAGCCGAGCACGCCGAAGACCTCGGTGACGGAGAGCCCGGCGAGGGTCGCGAGATCCCTGACGAACTCGGGTGTGAGGCCGCGCCTGTGGTCGAGGACCTTACGGACGGAGTCCTCGGAGCGGCCCACACGGGCCAGCCTCCTACCTACCTCGGCCTTGGACTGGGCGACGCCGCTCTCCTGCAGCGCGGCGAGGCACATCGCGACCGCGGCGCGTTCCCGTTCCCGCGCGTTGCCGCCGACGCTGCCACGTTCGAGCCGCTGCACTTCCCGAACCTCCGACCTGTCCCGAAAAACGATACAGATCGGCCGAACTCACGGCCGCGCGTTCGCGGAGAATGCCGGGTGCTCCGGGCCGCACCGGGAACGCGCGCATTGCGGAGACACGGCGCGGGAGACACGTGATGGAGGATTCGTCACGGTATTCACTGTTCCTCTCCGTGCTCACTCGGGGCCGGGGCACGATGAGGTTTCGGGTGGGCCGCAGGCGGACGGGAGGCCGTGGGTGAAAGCCGGTGACGTGATCAACAGCCGCTACCGTCTGGTGAAAAGACTCGGTTTGGGCGGCTATGGCCAGGTCTGGGAGGCGACCACGGGGAACGGTGCGGAGCCCATCGCCATCAAGATCTTCTACCGGGAGCAATACTCGCTGACCGCCTACCACTTCTTCCAGGAGGAGGCGATGATCGGGTCCCGGATAGGTCATCCGGGAATCGTCAAGGTGTGGGCTCCGGGACACGACCCGGCCCACGGGTGCGACTACTTCGTCATGGAACTCGTCCCGGGCGGCGACCTCGGGAGGGAGATCCTCGCGAACCCCGAGGGGCTGCCCATCGGAAGGGTGATCGTCCTGGGCGAGCGGATCGCTGACATCCTCGCCGCGATGCACGCCGAAGGCGTCGTCCACCGTGACCTGAAACCCGGGAACATCCTGCTCGCCGCGCCCGACCAGCCCAAGATCTGTGACTTCGGCGTCGCCCATGTACCGAACCGCTCGCCGGGGCCCACGCTGACGATGGTCGGAGTCGGCAGCTATCTCTACATGGCTCCCGAGCGGTTCGACGAAAGGGACGAGTTCGAGAAGACGAGGATCAGCAAGCCGCATCAGTCAATCGATCTGTACGCGCTGGGCTGCGTCCTGTTCGAGCTGGCCACGGGTGAAAAGGCCATCGTCCCTCCGGCCAGGGCGAACTACTTGCCTAGCAAGGAGGACTACCGGAAGGCGCACCGGGAGCAGAAGCCGAAACGGCTCCGCAGCATCAAGGAGGAGATCCCGCTCTGGTTCGACGAGCTGGTCAACGCCCTGCTTGAGAAGGACCCGGCGGCGCGGCCGGTGAGCGCCGCCGACGTCGCCGAACGGCTGCGGGCCGGTGTCGCGCCGCCGCGCGTCAGGTTCCGCAGGGTGCGGCGGCTGCGCCCGTCGCGGCGGGTGCTCGTCAGGCTGGGCGGCGGGGCGGTCGCCGTCACCGTCGCGGTGGCCGTCGGGTTCGCCCTGGTCCGCGCGAACACCCTCGCCACCGAAGCGGAGCTGCCCGAACTCGCCCGGACGCTCGCCGGGGAGGTGGACTCCCTCCTGGCCGCCGAACCCGAGGTCGCCGCGCGGGTCGCCGTCACCGCGTGGCGGGTGTCGCCGGTGGCCGAGGCGCGCGCGGCGCTGGTCGCCGTGCACGACACGCCCTGGCAGGGCGGGCTGCGCGGCGACGAGGAAGGCGTGCACGGCCCGGTGTTCAGCCGGGACGGCGCGCTCCTGGCGTCCCGGCGCGAGAACACCGTGGTGCTGTGGGACATGACGACGCGGCGGCGGCTTCCGGGGGCGCTGGTCGGCCACACGGAAAGAGTGGATGACGTCGTGTTCAGCCCGGACGGCAGGCTCGTCGCCACCCTGGGCGGCGACGGCACCGTCCGCGTCTGGCACACCGCCACCCGCGCCCAGTCGGGCGCGCCGCTCACGTTCGTCTCGTTCGCCGCGGCGCGGGGGTGGGACGGACGCAAGGGCGGGATCGGCTTCGTCGACGACACGACGCTGGCCGGGGTCGGCCCGACGCGCGTCACCTTCTGGAACGTCGGGAACCGGGCCGAGACCGCGACGCTCCCGCTGCCCGCGGGCACGTCCCACGCGGCGCTCAGCCCGGACGGCGCCACCCTCGCCGCCCTCGTCGGCGTCTCCACCCAGAGCCTCGGGAACACGAACATGCAGGTGGGAAAGCGGATCGAGGTGTGGGACACGCGCACCCGCGCCCGGCTCCCCAGCCCCGCGCCGCCCCCCGGCGTCGCCCTGTCCGCCGGGTTCACCGCGGACGGCGGCCACCTGGTGGGCGTGGACGCGCGGCAGCGGGTGGCGCTCTGGGACCTCACGAAGCGCCGCCTGGTCACGACGGCCGCGACCATCCGAACCGATCTGCTGGTCGGTCCCGGTGGCCGCGCCGTCGTGACGAGCCGGAACCAGCGGACCAGGGTCCTTGACCCCGCGACGGGCGAGCCACCGCCGGAACTCCCGGCCTTCGACGGCCCGGCGTCGGGCATGGCCTTCAGCCCGGACGGCACCCTCCTCCTCGTTCCGGGCTACCTCCCCGGCCCGCCCGCACTGTGGCGGCTCGCCTCCGGCCACGGCGCCCCGTCCGACACCGCCCTGGTCGCCGTGGCGTGCGGCCTCGGGAACGGCGCGATGACGTCCGCCGACTGGCTCAGGTTCGCGCCGGACGCCGACCCGGCGACAGGAGAAAGCGCATGCCCCTGATTCGTGTCCCCCTGGGCCGCGTGAGCCGCCGCACGATCTTCCGGATCGGCAGGGCCGTCGTCGCGCTTCTGGTCGTCGGGTCGGTCACCGCGTTCACCCTCCGGACCGACCGGATGGGCCTGGAGTTCGCCACCGGGACCGCGTGGCTCCAGAGCCGTCAGGTCGAGAAGATCATGCTGGTGGACGGCGTGTCCGGCGCCGTCACCGGGTCGGTCCGGCTGGACGCGGTGCGCGGCGCCGAGGCGCACCAGAGCGCCGATCCGCTGTTCGTCTGGCAGGGCGGCGCGCCCGACCTGGGGCGGATCGACGCGCGGCGGCTGGCCGCCGCCGACCCGGTGCCGCTGCCCGCCCCGCCGTCCCGCGTGGTCGGCGCGACGGACGGCACGTACGCGTTCTTCGACGACGGGCCGCCGCGCTACGTCCCGCGCGCCGACCCGGCGGCGCACCGCGAGGTCCGCGGCTTCACGGGCCGCGCCGACGCCGTGGTGGTGGACGACTGGGGCGAGCTGTGGGCGCTGTCCCTGGCCACCCGGCGCGTCGTGCCGGTCCAGGACGGCGTCGCCGGCGAACCCGTCAGGTGGACGGCCTCGGGCAGTGTGGACCTCGTCGTCCACGACGGCGAGGCGGCGCTGTTCGACCCGGCCGAGGGCGTGTTGCGCGAGCCGCGGACGGGCCGCGTCACCCGGCTGCCGGTCGCCGGTTCCGGCCTGCTGCCCGTGGCGGACACCTCGTCGTCGTTCGTCGCCGTGTTCGCGCCGCCGCGCACCCTGATCGTGGACCCTTCCGCGTCCGGCTCCGGGGAGCCGAAGACGGTCAGGGTCGAACTCGGTGACGCGACGACCCACGCCGGGCACGCCCTCCGGTTCGAGAACCGGATCTACGTGCCCGACCTCCCCTCGGGCCGGTTGCTCGTCTACGACCTGCTCCAGGGCAAGGAAGCCGACCCGATCCAGATCACCGACAAGGTGATCGTCTCGGAGGGCTTCGAGATGTTCCGCAAGGACGACATGCTCTGGGTGAACGAGATAGACGGCCCGAACGCCCTGGTGATCCGGGACGGCGAGCACCGTCTGATCCGCAAGTACGAGGAGCCGGAGCGCCCGCTGCCGCCGACCGGGACGGTGTCGCCGCTGCCGAACCCGCCGACCTCCCGGACGTCGGCGCCGCCGTCGCCCTGGACGCCGCCCTCCAGCCCGCCGCCTTCGGTCGCGGCCAGCGGCACCGCGACCTCGACGCCCCCGGTGACGACGCCTCCCCAGCACGACGGAGTGCCCGCGCCGTCGCCGCGGCCGGAGTCGAGCGGCGCGCCGGAGGGCGCGCCCAGCGCGGTCCCCGAACCCGTGCCGACGCCCGGCGACGCCGAACCCTCGGTGCTGGGCGGCCCGGCGGGCGCGCTCGAACTGCGGTTCCGCCCCGACGGGCGCGCGCTCGCCGTCGCCAGCGTCAACCAGGTCACCGTGTGGGACGTGGGGACGGGCAAGCCCCTCGGCACGCTTCCGGGCGCGGGACGTCCGATCGCGTACAGCCCGGACGGCACGGTCCTGGCCACGGGATCGACCGCGGTGGACGGGTACGGGGTGATCCGCTTCGACGCGCGCACCCTACGGCGCACCACCGACCCGCTGCTGGAAGGCGCGGACCCGCTGGGCTCCCCCGTGCAGTTCGACATTCTGCTCTCCTACGCGGGAGGCGGCAGATTCCTGGTCGGCGGCGGCGGCCCCCGCGGTAACAGTCATGACCCCACGCGCATCGTCTCCTGGGATCTGGCGCGCCCCGCCGAGCACACGCTGATCGGGCTCAGCTTGCGCCAACGGCTGCGGTCCGACAGGGCGGGGACCCGGCTGCTGCGCGTCGGGTTCGGCACGGCCAGCGTCGTGCCGCTGACCGGCGGGCCGCTGCCGACCGGCGCGGGGCTGGCCCTGGGCGACGCGACGGACGCCGCATGGACGGGGAACAGCGCCCGGGTGGCGACGGTGGGGACCCGCGTGGCCGTCAGGTCCGCGACCACGGGCGCGACCGTCGCCTCGTTCCCCGCCCCGCCCGGCGTCACCGCCATCGCCGCGAACGGGGACGGCTCGGTGGTCGCGCTGCACGGCGGCGGGGCCGTCACCTTCTGGGCGACGGCGACGGGTCAGCGGTTGGGCGAGCCCGTCACCGGCTACCAGGCGCAGAACGGGTTCCTCCCGCTCATGGAGTTCAGCCCGGACGGGAAGACGCTCGTCCTCGGCGGCAGCCCGACCGGGGCCATATGGATGGTGGAGGTACCTCGCGGATGAGCGACGGACAGACACGATGGGACGGCGGCAGCACGCCGCGGACGGCCATGGGCGGCATCAGCCGGACACCCTGGGCCGGGAGCTTCCAGCAGGAGTTCACGGCGGCGGTGACCGCCGTCTCCCAGGTCGTCAGAGGCAAGGGCGAGGAGGTCGAACTGGCGTTGACCGCCGTCTTCGGGGGTGGCCACCTCCTCGTCGAGGACGTGCCCGGCGTCGGCAAGACCCTCCTCGCCCGCTGCCTCGCCGCCGCGATCGGCGGCACCTTCCACCGCATCCAGGGCACCCCCGACCTCCTGCCCTCGGACGTGACGGGCACCGAGATCATCGACCCGGAGTCCGGTCGGCTGGAGTTCCGTGAAGGCCCCGTGTTCGCCAACGTCGTCCTCGCCGACGAGCTGAACCGGATGTCGCCGAAAACCCAGTCGGCGCTGCTCGAGGTGATGGAGGAGGGCACCGTCTCGGTGGGCACGCGGGAACCGTTCCGGATGCCGGACCCGTTCGTCGTGGTCGCCACCCAGAACCCGGCGGACTACGAGAGCACCTACACGCTGCCCGACGCCCAGCTCGACCGCTTCATGATCCGGCTCTCGCTGGGCTACCCCGACCTGGACGCGGAGATCGAGATGCTGCGCGACCACACGGGGAAGCGCCCCGAACCGCTCTGCCAGCCGATCCTCCGGGAGAGGCTGGAGTACTACCGGGAACAGTGCCAGACCGCCGTCTACGTCGAGAACAACGTCTACAGGTACATCGCCGAACTCGTCACGGCGACCCGAAGGCAGGTCGGCCTGGCCCGCGGCGCGAGCCCGCGCGCGGGCGTCGCGTTGATGCGCGCGGCGCAGGTCAGGGCGGCGGCCTCGGGCCGGACCGCGGTGAAGGTCGACGACGTCCAGGAGATGGCGGAACCCGTTCTCGCGCACCGGCTCGTGCCGGAGGCAGACCTCCTCGACTCCTACGACGCGGCGGAGGCCGTCCGGCTCGCGCTGCGGAACGTCGCGACCCCGAGCGCGACCGGCTCGTGGCGGTGACCCGGCGCCGGGCGGGCACGGCGTGGGCGCTCCTCACGGGCGCCGCCTGCACGGCGGGGCTCGGCTTCCACTCGGTGTTCGGGCTCGCCCACCTCTGGCTTCCCGTCGTCGTCGTGTGCGTGGGGACGTCGGCGGTCGTCGGGCTCGGGCGGCGGCGGCCCTGGATCGCGCTGGCCGGTTCGGCGGCGGTGCCCCTCGCCGTCCTGTGCGCCGTGGACGGCCCACCCGCGCGGATCGCCACCGCCGCGCGGGACGGGTGGGCGGGCCTGCTCGACACGACGCTACCGGTCGTCGCGGACGTGACGACGCTGACGGTTCCGCTCCTTGTGGTGTGGGCGGGCACGGCGGGCGCGGGCCTGGTGGCCGGGTGGTCGGACCGCCCGTTCCCGCCGCTGCTGCCGGTGCTGGGCGTGTTCGCCGTCGCGATGGGGTACGGCGCGGCCGACCCCGGCGTCAACCTCACCCACGCGGCCGCGCTCACGGCGGTCGCGGTGGCGTTCACCGCGGTGCGGGCACGGGGGGCCGGGAACCCCTGGGCCGTCCTCGCCGCCCTGGCCGTCGTGCTTCCCCTCGCGTTTCTCGGCGCGCGGGGGGCGGGCGACCGGGACCCCCACGACTTCCGGGAAGGGCGGGCGCTGTCGCTGTGGGTGCGGGACGAGGTCAGCCCGCTCTCCCGGGTCTCGGAGTGGCTGGCCCGGCCACGCGAGCTGTTCACCGTCGAAGGCGCGCGGACCGGGGAACCGCTCCGCCTCATGGTGTTCGACGGCCACGACGGCCTCCGCTGGACGCCGTCCGCCGCGTTCGTCCGGCCGGGCCTGCGGATCCCGGCCCGCGTCCCGGTGACGGGCCCGTCAGAGCGCGTCACCGTCCGGTTCGGCGAGACGGGCGGGCGGTGGCTTCCGGTCCCCGGCTGGCCCGACCGGATCACCGCGCCCGGCGCGCGGGTCGACCCGGTGACGGGCACGCTCGCGCTCACCGAACCGGCGGCGCCCGGCTACGTCTACGAGGTGTGGACGAGCGCCCCGCGCCGGCCCGACGCGGCGGCCGTGGCACGGCTGCGCGCGCTGCCGCTCGGCCCCCGGCGCGCCGGGGCGGCGCTGCCCCCGCGCCTCGCGGAACTGGGCGCGCTCGCGGCCCGCGACGCGCGCGGCGCCTACGGTTTTGCGGAGAAGCTGGCGGCCGTCCTCAGCCGGGAGTGCTCGGCCGACCCGAGGGCCCGCCCCGGCCACTCGCTGGGCCGGATGGCGGCCTTCTGCACGCCGGGCCCGGACGGCGTCGGCACGTCCGAGCAGTTCGCCACCGCCTACGCGTTGATCGCCCGCGTGTGGGGGCTGCCCGTCCGGGTCGTCCTGGGCTTCGACCCGGCCCCCGGCGGCAAGGCGCTCGCCGACGTCCTCCCGGTGCGTTCCGACTCCGTGCTCGTCTGGCCCGAGGTGGAGTTCGCGGGCGCCGGGTGGGTGCCGTTCCGGCTCGAACCGGACTCCGCGGGCGCGGGCGCGGAGGCGCTTCCGCCCGACCCGGCCGCGCCCGCGCCGTCCCCCACGCCCGAGAAGTCCGACGCGCCGAAGCCGACGCCCAGCCCCACGATGACGCCACGGCCCCCGAAGGACTTCCCCGTGCTCGACCTGGTGCGGAACGGAGGGACGAGTTGGGGGATCGTCCTGCTGGTCGTGCTGATCTTCCTGCTCGTTCCGCTCGCCTATCTGACGTCGGCTCTTGTGCTGCCCGTGCTGGCGCGGTGGCGGGCCCGCGCGGCGGGGCCGCCCGCCGCGCGGATCACCGCGGCCTGGCTCTACGCGACCCGTCCCGTCCGGGCCCGGCTCGGCGCGGACGCGCGGGCGCTCACCCCCACGGGGACGCTGCGGCGGCTCACCGCGCGGGACACCGACCCGTCCCCGCTCGTCCCGCTCGCCGAACTCGTGGACGCCACCCTCTACCTGAACCACACGCCCACGGACGCCGACGCGGCCACCGCCTGGCGCGCGGCCACCGCGTTCCGCGCGCGCCTGCCCGCCAGGCTGTTCCTCCGCCGTCTCACCCCCCGCGACCACCTCTTCTACGCCCTCCTCACCACCCGCCCCCTGCACCGCCGACGCCGCTGACGCCTGGACGGCCGGGCCCCCACCCCGGCCGTCCACCGGTTCTCCGATGACGCGACAGCCCGAGCGCGTCAGCGGGGAACGACCTTGGTCTCGCACACCATGTCGGAGAACGTCTGCCTCCTGCGGTCGAACAGCGGCCACAGGTAGCCGAGCTGGCAGGGCACATAGTCGATGATGTGCGCGAACACCCGGCCGACGCCCCGGAGGGGGCCGAGTGGGAGACCGGTTCTCCCGTGCACGACCCGGAGCCGGAACAGGCCCTTGCCGGGGCTGTAACCGAGCGTCCCCTCCATGACCCCGTAACCGACGTAGAGCAGCACCCCGACGAGGAGGATGATGAAGACCTGGGAGCCGGAGAGGGGAGCTCTGGGTGGCTTCCCCGCGGTGAACACCTTGATCAAGTAGACCAGGACCAGAATCCAGATGAATTGATCGACGCAGGCGGCGACGAACCTCCGCAGGATGTACCTTGCCGCTTCCGTCCCCTCAAGGAGTTCGGGCCACCTGATGAAGGGGGCGCCGGGGGGCGGCACAGGCGGTCGTCGGGTGTCGCCGTGGTAGCCCGGCGCGGGCGGCCCGAGCGGCGCGGCGGGGCGCGCGGCGAAGGGGACACCGAGCGCGGGGGACAACGTCGCGTTGTACCTGGCCCGCTGTTCCGGGTCGAGCAGCACGGACCTGACGGTGTCGGCGAGGTCGAGGAGACGTCGGCGCTCCGCGGTGTCGATGCTCACGTCCTGGAGGACGCGGAGCCGGAAGCTCTCTACCGCCCGGCTGACGTCGTGGGGCAGGGCGTCGCGGGGAACACCGAGAAGCGCGTAGTAGTCACCGGCCCCCTGGAACGGGCGATGGTCGGACATAGGGCCTTTCCCTCCTGCACGGAAGTGACGCCCTCTTTCCTAACGCCCGCCACGCGGCCGGATTCGGCCGGAAACGCCCGTTGCTTCGGACAGAACCGACCTTCAGGAGCTCCACCACCTGCTTTCCTGGGCGGTGAGCCACACCGGGTCGTCGGGGAGGGTGAGGTGACGGCGGGTCACGATGTCGAAGTGCAGCAGGGCGGACGCGACGGCGGCGAGGCTGAGGCGGCTGTGCGCCGGGACGAGGTCCGCGTGCCGGAGCTTGCCGCGCAACTGCTTGAGATGGTCGTTGACCTGCTGGGTGATCCGGTCGCGGACGGGCCCCGTGTCGTAGGAGCGGAGCAGATGGTGGGAGCCGGTCAGGTCGAGCGCCTGGCGGCCGATCGCGGGGGACTCCGGCAGCGGGGCCCTGCGGGAGGAGTCCACCAGCCACGGCCGGCACAGCAGGAACGCGACCATGAACTCCTTGGTCATGACGTTGAGCTGGACCGCGGCGCCCGTCGTGGCGCCGCCGGGCTCGTGCGTCACGTCCGGCGCCCGAGGGGTCGGGCCGACGAGCCGTACCCGGATGGCCCGGCCCCGGTCCAGCATCGTCGCCGTCCCGACCCGCGCGGCCCCGGTGGTGAGCACAAGACCCAGCCCGCCGGTCGGGGTGGGCGGCAGCCACAGATGCTCCGTGCCGACCTCGATGCGCAGCGCCCGTTTTGCACTGAGATTGTCGATGACGGCGCCGGAGTCCGTCGCCGTGATCCGGCCCGCCACGCGGGACAGCGACGGGTCACCGTCGATCGTGACATCGGTGTGGGAGCCCCGCCCGAAGACCAGGCTCTCCCCCGGAGTGAGCGTGCGCGGCTCTTCCTCGGGCGGCCCCACGATGACGGTCGGGGCCACGCCGTCCGCGGGCCCGCGTGCGTCGTGCGTCATGGCTTGACCCTCCAGGGACGTGCCGGGGCGACAGCGCGGATGCGCGGGGCCGAGCCGCGTGTTCCCCAGCGCAGGCGACTGCTGTGGGGACATCATCGGATATCGCTGGCCCAAAGGAGGCAGTTGCGTGGAAACCGCACCATCGAACAGCGGAGACCCCGACCTCGCGCACGGTCGTCGAATGGGCGCGCTGACGGCGACGGGTCGGCTCGTCGCGGTCACCTGCGGCGTTCTCCTCGGCGTGGGGGCGGTGCTCGCCTACCGGGAGTTCCTGGTGTTGGGAGCCGGCCTGCTCCTCGCCGTCGTGTGTTCCGTCGCGCTGGTTTTGTGGCCCGCCCGGACAAGGGTCGGGGCGGCGGAGCCGGTGATCAGGGTGGCGCGGGGCACACCGGCCCGGCTGCCCGTGACCGTGACCGGCCCGCGTGATCCGCTCGGTCCGCTCCGGGGCCTCGCGGTCCGCGTCGCGGGCGCCGACGTGGGGCTGGACGTTGTGGTCGGGGCCGGAAGGGGTGACGTGGAGCTGCCGCTGGAGACGGGCCGTCGCGGCGTGTTCGAGCTGGCTCCGTCGCTGGTGCTGCGGGGCCCGTTGGGCTGCGCCGAACGGGTGCACGGCTCGCTGGGGCGGGTGCGGCTGATCGTGCATCCGGTGGTGGTGCCGATGCCGCCGCTGGTCGGCGCGGTGATGGACGGCCCCGACGGCCTCACCCAGCTCGACCCGTCCGTCTTCCACTCGATGCGCGAGTACGTGCCGGGCGACGAACTGCGCAGGGTGCACTGGCCGACGAGCGCCCGCTGTGGCCGTCTTATGGTGCGGCGGCTCGCCGACCCGGCGGCACGCTCCCTCACCGTCGTCCTCGACGTGGACACGGCCGCCTACGCGGACGACGCGGAGTTCGACGCGGCCGTGGACACCACCGCGTCCCTGATCAACGCGCTGCGTTCCTCCCGGATCCGCACCACGGCCTCTCTCACCGCCGCGGGCCGCACCCTGGTGTCCCCCCGCCAGGTCACCAGCCCCCGCCCCTTCCTGGACGCCCTCGCCGAAACCCACCGAACCCCCACCCCCCTGAAAGCCCACCCCCTCCCCGGAACCGGCCCCCTGCTCGTCGTCACCGGAAGCTCCGACCAAGGCCAACACCCCTACCTCCGAGCCTCCCCCCGCCCCGCCCACCTCATCCGCCTCACCCAAGCCGCCCCACCCGCCTACCGCCCCCACCCCCGCCTCTCCCTCCTCACCGCCCCCACCCCCCAACAAGCCGCCCGCCTCCTCACCCGCACACGCTTATGCCCCCTGCGCGACAACGGAGCGGTGGTAGTCGGGCTACTTGCCGGGCTCGGGTCCGTACCACTGGAGGGGCTGGCCGGTGACCTGGGCGACGTGCTCGAAGTCCCGGTCGCGGTGGAGGAGGGTCAGGCCCTGGAGTTCGGCGGTGGCGGCGAGGACGAGGTCGACGGGGCCGGCGCTGCGGTGTTGTCCTCGTCTGGTCAGGGCCTCCTGGACTTTCCAGGCCCTGTCGTAGGCGCGGTCGTCGACGGGGGTCCAGCCGAACAGGAGGCGCAGGTCTTCGACGCCCTGCTCGCGGTCCGCCAGGGATCGGGCGCTGAAGAAGAACTCGAGTTCGGTGACGGGGCAGACGGCGATGAGGCCCGCCGCGGCGGCCTGGTCCCAGCCGTACTGTTCGGCGTCGGGGCGCAGGAAGCGGGCGAGGGCGCTGGTGTCGATGAGGAACTGGGCGGCGTTCATCGACGGTGGTAGGTCTTGTCCTCAAGGAGGTCGAGGTCGAAGCCGCCCTCGGCGGCGTTGGCACGGAGCCGGGTGAGCGCGAGGGCCCGTCGCCGAATCTCCAGCACCTCACGGAGCGCCGTGTTGACGGTCTCCTTCTTGGTGCTGGTGCCCAGCGCCTTGGCGACATCGGCGACCAGCTCGTCGTCCAGGTCGATCACGGTCCGGCTCACCTGTGCACCTCCTTGGATATCAAGTGTTCCTTCGATGATATCTCACCGGGCCGTCGTCGCCGACAGCTACGACGCTTCCGACGGCGACCGGCTAGCGCTCGGGGACGGGGTTCGTCACGTGCAGGAAGCTTGCGAGGTGGTGTTCGATGATCTGGTGTTGGCGTTCGGGGGACATGGCGGAGGGGAACAGGACGGCTTGCATCGCGACGCCGTCCATCAGGGCGACGGTCTCGACCGCGACGGACTCCGGGTTGGTGCCGGGGAGGGCCATTCCGGTTCGGACGGCGTCCTCGACCATCTTGCGTAGTTCGTCGACCGAGGCGTCGTGGCTTGACTGCCGGACCTCGCGTAGATGCGGGTTGTGCAGGGCGAGGCCCCAGAAACTGACGTCGATCCGGGCTTCGAGCAGGCGTGCGTCGTCGAGCGGGAACGCCTCCTCCAGGACCATGCGGATCAGCTCGACGGAGTTCCGCGCGTCCGCGCGCTGGGCGTCTATCCGGCGGTGGACCTGCCCGAAGGCGGTGCGGTGGGCCGTGACGAGGATGTCGGCCTTGTCGGTGAAGTAGTGGGCGAGGATCCCGGTCGAGCAGCCCGCCTCGCGGGCGATCTCGCGGATCGTCACGCCTTCCAGCCCGACGCGCTCGACGACCCGCATGGTCGCGGCGACGATCTCGGCGCGCCGCTCCTCGTGGTCGACGATCTTCGGCACGGGCACTCCTCCTGACGGCGACGCCCCGAACATACCCGAGTCCGGTTTACGGGACCGTTACGCCGCCGACTTATATCGGACGTCCGTTCAACATAACTTACCGGCGTTCCCTCCCGGTAACCGACGCCCGAAAGGTTCCGCCCCATGACCAGCTCCAGCACACTCCCGACCGCCTCCCGGCGCGGCTCCGGCGCCCGCGACCAGGCGCTCCGCCGCCGCGCCCGGCAGGTCGTCCCCGGCGGCATGTTCGGCCACCTCGACGTCGAGCGGACCCACCTGCCCGCCAACTTCCCGCAGTTCTACGAGACCGCCCACGACGCGACGGTCCGCGACGTCGACGGCAACGAGTACGTCGACCTGATGTGCTCGTGGGGGCCGGTCCTGCTGGGCTACGCGCACCCGGTCGTCGAGGCGGCGGCCCGGCGGCAGGCCGAGATCGGCGACATCAACAACGGCCCGTCACCCCGCATGGTCGAGCTCGCCGAACTCCTGGTCGCCACGGTCGCGCACGCCGACTGGGCGGTCTTCGGCAAGAACGGCACCGACGCGACCACCGGATGCTGCACGATCGCGCGGGCCGCCACCGGCCGCACGAAGATCCTCAGGGCCACGACCTCCTACCACGGCTCGAACCCGCCGTTCACCCCGATCCTGTCGGGCGTCACGCCAGAGGACCGGGCCAACCTCGTCGAGTTCGCGTACAACGACCTCGCGTCGCTGGAGACGGCGGCAGCCCCGCACGAGGGGAACATCGCCGCGGTGATCGTCACCCCGTTCTTCCACGACGGATTCGGCGACCTCGCGCCCGTCGACCCCGCGTTCGCGACGGGCGTCCGGGCGTTCTGCGACAGGATCGACGCCGTCCTGATCCTCGACGAGGTCCGCACCGGCTTCCGGCTCGACGTGCGCGGCTCGTGGGAGCCCCTCGGCGTCCGCCCCGACCTCAGCGCCTTCAGCAAGGCCATCGCGAACGGACACCCGCTCTCGGCCATCACCGGAACCGACGCGCTCCGCGACGCGGCCGCCGGGGTCTACCTCACCGGATCGTTCTGGGCGCAGGCGGTCCCCATGGCCGCGGCGATCGCCACCCTCACCGAACTGGTGCGCGTCGACGGCGTCTCGCGGATGCGGGTGCTCGGCGAGCGGCTGACGACCGGCCTCAACCGCATCGCCGCCGACGCCGGCGTGCCGCTCGTCGTCAGCGGGGTGCCCGCGATGCCCAAGATCCGCTTCGAGAACGACCCCGAGCTGCGGCTCGCCAACGAGTTCTGCGGCATCGCCCTCGAACACGGCGCCTTCCTGCACCCCTGGCACAACTGGTTCCTCAGCGCCGCCCACACCGAGGAGAACATCGACGTCGCCCTCACCGCCGCCGCCATCGGCGCGGACGCGGTACGGACGGTGATCTGAATGGCCCAGCAGTCACCGACAGGCGCCCTCCCCGTCACCGCCTCGGCGCAGCCGATCGGGCGACTCCGCACCCAACACCTGCTCCTGATGATCGTCGCGGCCGCCGCACCCCTGGGCGTCGCGATCGGCAACCTGCCCACCGGGCTCATCCTCGGCAACGGCATCGGCCTGCCCGCGGCGTTCCTCGCCGCGGCCCTGGTGATCTTCTGCCTCGTCACCGGGTTCATGCGGCTCGCCCGCGACGTCCGCACCGAAGGCGGTTTCGCCGACCTCGTCCGCGCGGGCCTCGGCCCCGGATCCGGGCTCGGCGCCGCGTACGTCACCGGCATGGCCTACTGGGCGGGCGCGCTGGCGCTCGCGGCCGCCACCGGGTACTTCGGGAACCTCATCGGCACGTCCCACGGCGTCACCCTCCCGTGGTGGGCGTACTCGCTCACCGCCTTCGCGCTCGTGGCGTTCCTCGGCCGCGCGCGCTGCCGGAGCGGCTCGCCGCCGTCCACCCCCGCTTCCTCTCGCCCGCCCGCGCGTCCACCCTGCTCACCGGGGTCGGCGCCGCGATGTTCGTGGTCTTCGCCGTCGCCGGGGCCGACCCGTACATCGGGCTCGCCACCTCGCTGACGGGGCTCTTCACGCTCGGCATCGTCGCCGCGCAGGCCCTCGTCTCGATCGCTGTCGTCGCCTACTACCTGCGGCGCGGGGCCCGTCCCGGCTGGTCCTCCCTGGTGGCGCCGGCGCTCGGCGCCGCCGGAGCCCTCACCGCGTGCGTCGCGATCGTCGCGAACTACCCGGTGCTCACCGGGTCGGACTCCGTCGGTGCCCGGCTGCTGCCGCTGGTGCTGCTCGTCGCGCTCGGCGCCGGCTACGTCGTCAACGCCGCCTCGGGGCGGACGGCGTCTCCCTCGTCCCGCTGAACCTCCTCTTTCCCACCACAAGGAAGAACAAACCATGCGCATCGGAATCCCCGCCGAGGTCAAGAACCACGAGTACCGGGTGGCGATCACGCCCGCGGGCGTGGCCGAGCTGAGCTCACGCGGTCACCAGGTCTTCGTGCAGCGCGGCGCGGGCCTCGGGTCCCACATCGACGACCAGGACTTCGCCTCGGCCGGAGCCAAGATCATCGACGACGCCGACGACGTGTGGGGCACCGCCGAGATGGTCCTCAAGGTCAAGGAACCGGTCGCGGAGGAGTACCACAGGCTGCGGCGGGGCCTCACGCTCTTCACCTACCTCCACCTGGCCGCCGACCGTCCACTGACCGAGGAACTGCTGGCCAGGGAGGTCACCGGCATCGCCTACGAGACGGTGCAACTGCCGTCCGGCGGGCTGCCGCTGCTGTACCCGATGTCCGAGGTCGCGGGCTGCCTGGCGCCGCAGGTCGGCGCGCACGCGCTGCTGAAGGCGCGGGGCGGCCGGGGTGTCCTGCTGGGCGGCGTCGGCGGCGTCGCGAACGCCAGGGTCGTCATCATCGGCGCGGGCGTCTCGGGGCAGAACGCGGCGAACATCGCGCTCGGCATGGGCGCCGACGTCACCCTCCTCGACACCGACCTGGACAAGCTGCGCATGTCGTTCTGGCGCCACGGCAACCGGGTGCGCGGGCTGGCGTCGTCCAAGCTCGCCATCGAGGAGCAGGTCAGGCAGGCCGACATGGTGATCGGCGCCGTCCTCGTCCCCGGCGCGGCCGCGCCCAAACTGGTCGGCAACGAACTCGTCGCCCAGATGAAGCCGGGCTCGGTGCTGGTCGACATCGCCATCGACCAGGGCGGCTGCTTCGAGGACTCCCACCCCACCACCCACGCCGACCCGACCTACCCGGTCCACGACTCGATCTTCTACTGCGTCGCGAACATGCCCGGCGCCGTCCCCACCACCTCGACCCACGCCCTCACCAACGCCACCCTCCCCTACGTCACCTCCTTGGCCGACAAGGGCTGGCCCCGGGCCTGCCGCGAAGACGCCTCCCTCGCCCGTGGCCTCAACACCCACAACGGCCGCCTGACCAACGCCCCCGTCGGCACCGCCCTGGGCATCCCCTCCGTCCCCCTCACACACGTCCTCTCCTGACAAGCTCCCGGGCTGGTCCCGATGCGGAACCTGGGCCGCGTTCATCGACGGTCGGTCTTGTCCTCGCGGAGGCCGAGGTCGAAGCCGTCTGCGGCGGGGGTTCGCGCTGAGCCGGACCAGCGCGAGCGCCCGCCGCTCCTCAGTGATCAGGTGTCAGGCCACCGCGGTGCCCTCGAGTTCGACGAGCAGGGTGGGGATCGCCAGGCGGGTGACGCCGAGCAGGGTGGTGGAGGGGGCCGCGCCGACGGCGCCCAGTCGGCCCGCCAGGACGCCGTAGTGCTGGAAGAGCAGGTCGACGTCGGTGGCGTAGACGTTGAGCCGTACCAGGTTCGTCAGCGCCATTCCGGCCTCGGCGAGCACGGCCTCCAGGTTGTCGAGGCTCAGCGCGAGCTGCGCCGCCATGTCCCCGTCATGCTCGGGCTTGCCGTCGGCGCTCATCGCGGTCTGGCCCGAGCAGTACAGGGTGCGGGTGTGCCCGGAGACGACCTCGCCCTGGTTGTAGCCCAGCTCCGTCGACCACGACCACGGGTTGACGGCCGTTCGCTCCACTGCCATAGGGGTTCCTTCCAGTTCGTCAGCGCGACGGCCGGTAGCCGCCACACTTGTTCTGAGGGCTCAGATCCGAGAGCAAGCCTGTCGATGAATCACGACATCCTGTGTCGTATATTCGGCGGAGTTTCCGCGTAGGGTCTTCCGCATGCGTGCTGACCGATTGGTCTCGCTTGTGCTGTTGCTGAGGCGGCACGGTCGGCTGTCCGCGGCCACGCTGGCCCGCGAGCTGGAGGTGTCCACCCGCACCGTGCTGCGCGACATCGACGCGCTGTCCGCGGCCGGTGTCCCGGTCTACGCCGAACGCGGTCGGCACGGCGGCTACGCGCTGCTCCCCGGTTTCCGGACCGACCTCACCGGGCTGAACCACGACGAGGCGCTCGCCCTGCTGGTCGCCGGGTCGCGGCGCGGCGCGCAGGCGTTCGGTCTCGGTTCGGCGCTCGCCTCCGCGATGCTCAAGGTGATCGACGCGCTGCCGGAGAACCAGCGTGACCTCGCGGTGAAGGTGACCGAGCGGCTGCTCATCGACCCGGAGACCGACCTCCTCGCCCGCCGCCAGACCGTCGAGGAGGTACCGGACGCCGTCATGGCCGAGGTCAGACGCGCGGTGTTCGCCGGACACCGGCTCCGCATCCGGTACGCGCCACCGAACCAGGATCCACGCTGGCGCACGGTCGACCCGATCGGACTCGTCACCGTCCGCGACCAGGGCTACCTCCTGGCCGCGAGATCCGGCGCGGACCGCACCTACCGGCTGACCCGCATCCTCGCCGCCGAAGCCCTCACCGAGCCCGCACACCGCCCCGGCCAGGTCGACCTGGACCGAGCCTGGCAGGAACGCGGCACCCGCTTCCGCACCAGCGGCGCCCAGGTCACCGCCCTCATCCACCTGAACCCCACCCGCCGCGAAACCCTAACAAACACCGCCCTAGCCATCCTCTCCGAACAAACCACCCCCACCGGACAACTACGCCTGGAAGCCACCTTCCAAGACCACCGCCACGCCGAATGGGCCCTATGGCAACTAGGCCCAGACGCCGAAGCCCTCACCCCCCACTCCCTCCGCACCGCCCTACACCACCGAGCCACCACCACCGCCACCCGCTACACCTGACCACAACCCGCCCGCCGGGGCCACCGCTGCTGACGGCTTGGTACGCGCCGCCTGGAGGCCGCAGTCGCGGACATCGTACCGCTGTGCACCAACACGACGCACCTGGTCGCGGACCAGATGACGGAATAAACGACGGAGATGCCGTTCTACCAGGACGCACCGAGATCACCCTGCTGATCTCCCTCAGAACACCCACCGCCCCGTCATCGACTCCACCCGAAGGTAGTCGTGGACTCCGTCATAAGCGAACGTGAGCACGCGGGAGCCGGGCGGCAGACCCCGTACCCAGCGCAGGGCACCGCAGATGTTGGCCGCGGAACGCCTTACCCCTTGAATTCGATCCTCGGGTCGAGGTCGGCGTTGAGATGGTCGCCGGCGAGGACGAGGAAGAGTTCGACGGCATCGTGATACGTCAGGACGCTTGAGGTGCGCATGGGCTCGGGCAGATGTGCCTGCTGATCGCCCAGGTGATGGAGATATTGGATGAAGGCCAGCCGTTGCATGGTGTGAAGACTGGGAGGGCTGTTCGGTTGGGCCATCTGGACAGTGTCCCGCGCGAACGCCGAGCGTGACGATCGATTTACGGCTCGGTGCGTTCAGGGGCTACCGGCTGCGAGGACGGTCTGAACGATCGTCGCGATGGTGCCGATCACTGTGAAGATGATGGTGATCACCGCGATGAACAGTTGCTTGCTCTCGATGGTCATAGACTCGGTCAGGGGAGGGGCCGCAGTGGCTGTACGGCCGGGGCGGGCTCCGCGTGTCGGGGCTGTGATCGCTCGTGGGGGGCGCCTGATGCCGAGGATCGAGAGGAAGATGTCGCGTTTGTAGACGTCGTGGGATGGCTCTCGGGTACAGGCCATCAGGCGTCCGTAGGCGCGGTGTCGGCACGGGGTGCCGCGGGTGGTCTCGACACCGCAGAGGGTCGGTACCTGGCAGAGCTGGTAGTAACCCGCAAGCAGGATCGCGATCACGAAGAATCCCGAGTAATAGCTCCAGCCGACGGCGCAGCACGCGATGATCGCGAGCATCCAACTCATCCTCATGCCGCGTTCTTTGTCGACCCTTGTCTGTCGGCGTCCCGCCACTTCCTCTTCTCCCCGGCGTCGGTAACCCGGGCCAATCTAGAGAGAATTTCAGTTTGGCAATGTGTCGCATGAGGCAGTCGTGAGGTGAGTTCGGGCTAACCTCACGGGCGCTGCTGGGAACACCTTGGGAGCAGGCGGGCGGTGGAGCAGGTCGACCTGACGATCGAGCGAGGCCAGATCGTCGCCCTCGTCGGCCCTAACGGCTCGGGCAAGACGACCCTCGCCAAGATCCTCGCCGCGCTCTACGCCCCGGCCACGGGCACCATCCACTGGAACGGCATCGACGCCGCCCGGTTTGATCCCGCACACCTGCGAAGCCGCATCGCGGCGGTGTTCCAGGACTTCCAGTCCTTCAGCGAAACGATCGCCGAGAACGTCGCGTTCGGCGACCTCGACCGCGAGACCGACCGCGACCGGATCGGCGAACTGCTGGAGATCGTCGGCTTCGCCGCGGGCGAACTCGACCTCGACCAGCTCATCGGCCCCGAGCACGACGGCGGGACGGCGCTGTCCGGCGGGCAGGCGCAGCGCCTGGCCATCGCCCGCGCGCTGTACCGGGACGCCGACCTCCTGATCCTCGACGAACCGACCTCCGCACTGGACGCCAGGTCGGAGCACGGCCTGCTCGCGGCACTGCGCGCCATGGGCCGGACCACGATCCTGATCTCGCACCGGCTGGCCAACGTCGCCGAGTCCGACAGGATCCTCGTCTTCGCCGAGGGCCGGATCATCGAATCCGGCACCCACGCCGACCTCATGACCGGCGCGGGCGTCTACCGCGAGCTGTACTCCCTCCAAGCAGACCTGTACACCCCCGACGACAGCTAACCCGGCACCCGGCTTGGACCAGCGCGCGGTGACGTGGGCGCAGGCGAGCGCGGTGAGGGAGCCGGTGTGGAGGGTGCCGCCGCCGCCCTACACGCGGTAGCCCGGCACCGCCCTCGGGCCGGAACGAGCTGGTTATTGGGTGGTGTTGGGGGTGGTGGGGGTTGGGGTGTTGTTCAGGTGGTGGAGGGTGTCTTGGAGGGTTTGGTGGAGGGGGTGTGGGGTGAGGTGGGAGAGGGGGCGGGACAGGGTGGGGTTGACGGTGTAGTCGTGTTTGTTGGTGTCGGCCAGGTAGCGGCAGAAGTTGTAGGTTTCGCCGGTGAGGGCGGCTAGGAGGGCGGCGTCCAGGCGGGAGTTGCTGAGGGGTGCTCGGACGATGTGGAGGGTTCGGCCCAGGGCGTTGGCGACGGCGTGCAGGAGTTGTTCGTGGGTGGGGTGGGCGCTGGCGGGGACGTCGAGGGTCAGGCCCGCTAGGGCGGGGTCGGTCGCGGCGGTGAGGAGCGCCTCGGTCACGGTGCCGGGGTCGACGACGGCGACGCGGCGGGTGCGCCAGGGGCCGAGCGGGAGGATCGGCAGACGCTGGACGAGCCGCAGGTAGGGGCGGAACGCCCGGGAATGAGCGTCGATGACCATGCCCGCGCGCACCGCGGTCGCGCCGGGGACGCCGGTCAGGATGATCCGCTCGACCTCCAGCCGGTTGCGCTGGTAGGGGGGCAGTGCCACGGCGGCGGGCGGGGCGAGGGTGGTGAGGAACACCGCGCGCGGCAGTCCGGCGGATCGGGCGGCGGCGGCGAACCGTCGTGCCGCCTGGCTGTCGCGTTCGTCGGTGCGGCGGCCGGACGGGCCGAGCGAGTGGACGAAGTAGAACGCGACGTCCATCCCGTCCAGGGCCTGGTCGAGGCCGGCGCCGGTGACGGCGTCGCCGCGCACGACCTCGGTCAGGCCGGGCGCGGCGCGGGCGGGGTCGCGGACGAAGCCGCGCACAAGGTGGCCCGTGGCGAGCAGGCGGTCGGCCAGGGCGCCGCCGTTGAACCCGCTGGCGCCGACGATCAGTGCTCTCATCCGGTGCTCCATGAAGGTCGAAGGGGGACGTCAGGCGCGGGCGGTGCGGTGCTCGTGCCACCACAGGGCGAGCGCGGTGGCCGGGGCGGTGAGCAGGACCCGTGCCTTGGCCCTCGGGGCGGCGTACGGCCGGACGTCGAGGTAGCCGTACATCTGGTGGCGGACGACCAGCCCGCCGCGCAGCGTCCAGATCTCGGTGCCGAACTGGCCGGAGCGGCCGCCGAACCCGCCGGTCCAGGTGAGGACGAGGGTGTCGGCGCCGGTGCACTGGAGGTCCTTGCGCACCCGCAGCCGCCGCGCCCGCCACAGCGAGGCCATCGCGGTGGCGGCGGGCCGGATCTCTGTGATGCCCTCGTAGCGCCGGTGGGCGCCGTCGATGATCCAGTCCGCGACGGCCTCGGAGTGGTAGAGCGCCAGCCACTCCTCCAGTCGGGCCTCGTTGGTCAGCCGTTCGGTCTCGGCGGCGAACGCCGCGCCGTCCAGCGGCGCGGGCGGGGTGGTGTGGGTCATGCGGCCTCCCGGGGCGGCTGATCTGTCGGGGTGTGAGCCGCCGGACCTACGACCAGTACTGCGGGCTGGCCCGCGCGCTCGACGTCGTCGGGGAGCGGTGGACGCTGCTGATCGTCCGGGAGCTGATACCCGGCCCCAAGCGGTACTCCGACCTGGCCCGCCACCACATGCGCGCCGCGCGTGGCCCCGCCGAGGAGTTCCGTGCCGGATGGTCGGTGGGAATCCTGTCCCGGCTCCTGGACTCCAGGGCGCTGGACGGCCTGGACGGCCGCTACCTCTTCCACATCGATGACGACACCGTGCTGTTGCGCCTGGAAGACGGCACGGCAACCGTCCAGGAGGCGCCCCAACCCGAGGACGGCCCGGTCGACGCCTCCCTGACCCTCGGTTCGGACACCATGGCGGCCATCGCCGGCGGGAACCTCCCCATCAGCGACGCCGTCCTGACCGGCCGCGTCCACGCCGAAGGCGACCCCGCACACCTCCACCGACTGACCGAGATCCTCAACGGGGCACTGAGGGCACTGGCCACCCGCAGGACCGGGGACTGACGTACGGGCGGCGTTCCGCTCAACGATCACCGGTCGCCCTGGTCGGACCGCAACGCGGCGGTGACGGCGGGCAGGACCTTGCGGGCCAGTACCTCGATGCGGGCGGCGGCGTTGTCGGGGGCCTCACCGGGGAGCTGCGCCCAGAAGTGGATGTCCTGGATGTGTGGATGGGTGCGGATCAGGTCGAGGATTCTTGTGGTGGCCGTGGCCGGGTCCCATGCCTTGTAGGCGCCGCCGGCCAGCAGGGCGTCCCGGTCCCTGATGCGTGGGGTGGGTTCGCCCGGGCCCTCGTTACCCCAGTCGATGTAGGTGTTCATCTGGTGGAGCGCGTGGTCTCCGACCCGTGCCCATTCCCGTTCGGGGTCGTCGGCGACGATCGCCCACTGGGCGCAGAAGACCTTCGGGTCGCGGCCGAGGGCGCGGGCCGCGTCCAGGTAGGTCGGGATCGTGGAGTCGACGGTGGACAGGAACCCGTCACCGATGGCGGCGGCCCGGCGGACGGCCGGTCCGGCGATGCCGCCGACGAGGATCCGTGGCGGCCGCTCGGGGACCGGACGGACCTTCACCCCCGTGACGTTGTGCCGTTTGCCGACGGCGTTGACCTCCTGCCCGGACCATGCCTGCCGGATGATGTCGACGCCCTCGGTGAACAGGCTGGGCCGGTGGCCGAGCGATTTTCCGAAGGCGGCGTACTCGGTGTGCCGGTAGCCGAGGCCGACGCCCAGGTCGAATCGTCCCCCGGACAGCAGCGACACGGTGGCCGCGTCCTCGGCGAGTCTGATCGGGTCGTGCAGGGGCGCCAGCATGAGGTTGGTGCCGAGCCGGATCGTGGTCGTGCGCTGCGCGGCGGCGGCGGCGAAGACGAGCGGGGACGGGGTGTAGCCGTCGTCGGCGAAGTGGTGCTCGCTGAACCAGACGGATCCGATCCCCAGGGACTCGGCCCAGGCGATCTGGTCGAGGACGGACGCGTACAGCTCGGTGAAGGTCAGCTTCGACGGTTCGGGATTGCGCAGGTCGTACCAGAGGCCGATACGTGGCATTTCGGTCATGCGAACCACTCCGCGTGCTGTTCGGCGAACGTCGGGAAGGTGAGCGCGGGCCGGCCGGTGAGTTCGTGGACGGACTCGTTGGGCCCGGCCAGGAAACCGTTGCGGATGACGACGTCGTAGAGGAAACCGAGGTCCTCCACGAGGTCCTCCTTGTGGCCCTGCTCGCCGAGTGCCGTCTCGAACTCCTGCCGGGAGATGTCGCGGAAGGAGATCTCGCGATCGGTCGCGCGGCTCAGGGCGGCGGCCATCGACTCGCCGGTCACGTCCTGACGGCCGACCACGTGCACGTCCCGGCCCGCGAACCGGGACGGATCGGTGAGCAGCACCCCGCAGACGTGGGCGATGTCGCGGGCGTCGACCGCCGCGATCGCGCCGTCGCCGATCGGCAGGGCGACCACACCCGTGCGGCGGGCCCGCTCGCGGACCAGGTCGAGGTTCTGCATGAACCAGCCCGGCCGCACGATGGCGTGGTCGACGCCGGAGCCGCGCAGGTGTTCCTCGGCCGCGTGGTGGGTCCGGGCGATCGCCAGGGGCGAGTCCGCCGACGCGGCCGGAACCGAGACCTTCACGATCGGAGCCCGGCGGGACGAGGCGTTGACGTCGATGACCCGGATCTCCTGGTCGAGCTGGTCGGGGGTGTTGGCGGTCAGGAGGAGGACCGAGTCGGCGTCCGCGATCAGGCGCCCGATCGTCTCGCCGTCGTCCAGGTCGCCGGGCACGGGTGTTCCGCCCGCGGCGCGGACGCGCCGGGCGGCTTCGGAGGTCCGGGCGAGCGCTGTCACGTGCGCGCCGGCCTGGATGAGCCATGACAGGAGGGGGGTGCCGACGGTGCCGGTCCCGCCGATGATCGCGATCTTCATTCTCGAACTTTACATACCTTCGGTCGGTTTGTCGATGGCGACCGGTGGGCCGCCGCATAGGATCAGGGCATGCGACGCCAGCAGTCAGAACGCTCAGACACCACCAAACAGGCCATCGTCGCCGCCGCACGCGACCTGTTCACCGCGCAGGGATACGACCGCACCAGCATCGACCAGATCGCGGAGAAAGCGGGAGTGTCCAAGGGCGCGCTCTACCACCACTACCGCGACAAGACCGAGGTCCTCGCGGCCGTCTACACCGACATGTGCCACGACATGGGCGAACGGCTGCTGGGCGACGTCAGGCCGGGAGCCGACCCCGTCGAAGCCCTCAAAGCGGGCAGCCGCTTCTTCCTGAACGCCTGCGCCGAGCCGTCCTACCGGCAGATCGCGCTCATCGACGCCCCCGCCGTCCTCGGCTGGGCCCGCTGGCGCTCCATCGACGCCGACGGCGGCGGTTTCGGCCTGCTACGCCAGGGGCTCACCGCGGCCGCCGACGCCGGCCTGATCTCCCCCGACCACCTCGAAGAGCGCGCCCACCTCCTCATCGCCGCCCTCATCGAGGCGACACTCCTCATCGCCCGCTCCGACACCCCCCACACCACCCAGGCCGTCCTGGCCCAACTCCTCGACCAACAGTTCGAAGACCTGCTCCCCACACACACCTAGCCACGCCGCGAGGGTGGGCCCTACCGGACACAGCCGACAAAGCCAAAGGCCGATGTCCCGTCGGACACCGGCCTTGACGAAGTGCCCGGCGAGGCACTCGGCGGAGGATACGAGATTCGAACTCCTACCTAAGGCCCTTCTGACCTGCGCCGCTGGCAAAGTAACAGCTCGTCCCCGACCTGGGCCAGCCCGCGCGGCACGCCCCAGTACCCGACGGACGAACGGCAACCCCCTCGTACTCCGCAAGGTTTTGATGGAGGTTGTGGGCTGCGGTCCCGAAAACACCTCTCGTTCTCAATCGGCTGTGCCCCCGTCGGAACCGCCTTCGTCCTGCCCGCCCTCCAGAGAATGCTTAGGTTCCTCGGCTTCGGTCTTCAGGCGGATTTTTGCCTCTCTGGCCAGTGCTTCGTCTGCGGCCTTGCTACGCAAGAAGCGTCGCGTGGCGACTGCTGCGCCTCCCACCACCAGCACGCCTGCGATCCCTAGTCCCGCGCCCTGAGCCCTGAGGCCGGCGGATTTGCTTGCTACGGCCGCCTTCTCGATGATCTCGATCAGGTTCTCGACGCCGCCCGCCAGCTTCGCTTCCGTCGTGAAGTCTTGGTACTTGCCTAGGTTCCCCATCCGCTCTCCCAGGGGCTACGCGATGCTTCCTGCGCACATCTTCGTGTAGATCACCCAGTCGTGCCGCAACATCGCCAAGAACGGTCCATCGAGGGATCGCCGGCGCGGGCTGTTGCTGTCCGACCCCGCTCCTGGGTTGGGGACTGGCGGGTTCGAACGCGTGGACCCCTTCACGTCGTCTGACCTGGCCTCATTTGCTGCACGGCGCTGCCCGTCCGAACTTGTGTTCGAAGTATATCAAGCCGTAGTTTTTCGTACATGCTTTCGAATCTAGGGAGGCGCAAGCGTCTCGCGCAGGACCCTGAACGTCGCTATCGGCTACGGCTCGCCGCCGGGTTCACGACCCAGCGCGACCTGGCGAGGGCGGCGGGCCTGAGCGACGCGACCGTCTGCCGGATCGAGAGCGGGACGGTCCATGCTTCCGCACGCTCGCTGATCAAGCTCGCGAAAGCGCTGGACTGCCGTGTCGAAGATCTGCTGGTGAGGACTCCTGATGGCCCGCGTCCGTACAAGCCGCATTCCCGACCCCTCGATCGAGCCGACCATCTCGGTGCCGCGCGCGGCGCAGTTGCTCGGCGTCTCCCGCACGACGGGCTACAAGGCCGTCGGCCTCGGCGATATCCCGATCATCCACGTGGGCAACTGCCTGCGCGTCCCTACCGCCGAGATCCTCGCCATGCTCGGCATGGCACCCCAGGGGGCCCGATGACCAAGGTCTGCTACACCGACCCTTGCCCGGTTGTCGCGTTCCTCGCGGGTGTCCGGGCCCGCAAGGGCATGACCGTCGCCGAACTCTCTCGCCGGACCGGCATCTCGGAGCGGAGCTTCGGCCGGTGGGAAGACGGCGAGACCGCGCCCGACGCCGACAACCTGACCGACTGGGCGAACGCCTTCGGGTTCGAGCTCGCCCTTGTCCGCAAGGCACGACGTGCCGCTCGTCCAGCTCACCGCCCGCGACCTGACCCAGGGGAAACGCGGCATCTGCGGGCACGCCGAGGTCTCCCGCGCCTTCGGCCAGTCCGACCACGGCGACCCCGACATCGGCGGCCGGTTCCCCTGGCCCCGCTTCCTGCAACTGCTCACCGAGGAGGAACTCGACATGGACGCCAAGCAGGTCTACGACGCGGTCTGGAACCGCGACGCCATCCCCGGCCCCGACAAGGACCCCAAGAACCCCACCTGGAAGGCCGCCTCCGTCCTCACCGACACCAACAAGCGCCTCCGCGCCCTCGAAACCAAGGTCGCCGACCAGAACGCCAAGCTCACCCAGATCCTCGCCCTGCTCCAGAAGCCCCGAGCCTGAAAGGCGCCATGCTGCTCCCCTCCGTCCTCCGCACCATCGTCCCCGTGATCGTCGGCGTGCTCCTCGGCCAAGCCGCGCGCGTCGGCCTCGACCTCCCCGAGGGCGCCGTCACCGAGATCACGACCATCACCGTCACCACGCTCTACTACGGCCTGACCCGCGCCGCCGAACAGCGCTGGCCCGCCGTCGGCCGCTGGCTGCTCTCCCTCGGCATCGACGTCGGCCGCCCGTTCTACGCGCCCGGTGATCCGACCGCCACGCTCTACCGGGAGTCCTGATCTTCGCTGATGCCGCCCCGGTCTCGGGGGCGGCACCCATTTCGCGTTCTGGCGGGTGTTCGGGCGATCCTCGGCAGCCTCGCGCCTTCCTCCCTCTAGCCTCTTCCTATGCTCGTCGCTGACACCCATCTCATCCTCACCCGGCCTGACGGCGCTGTCCTGTTCCTTCTGCGTCAGGGAACCGGCTACATGGACGGCTACGCGTCGCTGGTCGCCGGGCATGTTGAGGCCGATGAGGCGGCGGACGTCGCCACGGTTCGCGAGGCGAAGGAAGAGGTCGGCGTGATCGTCGAACCTGACGGTCTTCGGTTCGCGCACGTCATGCACCGCCACGCTCCAGGAGAGCCGGGCAGCCGGGTGTCCTGGTTCTTCACGGCGTCCTCGTGGATCGGAGACCCCGCCAACATGGAACCGGACAAGTGCGCGGGTCTCTTCTGGTGCGATCCTGCGGACTTGTCCGGTCTGGGTGTTCCGGTGGTTCCGTACGTGGCCGAGGCGCTGGCGTGTATCTCTCGGGGCGAGGGTTTCAGCGCGAACGGCTGGCGTTAAGCCTCACGGCCGAGCAGCAGGTAGGGGTATCCCCGGCGGTCGCGTGCCCCGAGGAGCTGCTCCCCGACGGCGTCGATCAGGTCGGCGATCTTCTCGTGGGCGTCGTCCAGGTGCCCGCTGCCGATGTACTCGAACTCGACGAACGAGCCGAGGTCCTCGACGGCGTCCACACAGATCTCGACGTCGGCGAGCTGCCAGCGCTCGCGCGCCTTGTCCACGGTCACCATGTCGGCGAAGCCGAGCCGGTGGAGGGCCTCGGTGATCGGGTCCGGGTCGCCGATGACGGTCTCGAACTCGTCGGCGTGCGAGGCATTCGGGTCGCCGAGGGGTAGCCACTGCTTGAAGTTGAAGCTGTGGGTGACGTCTGCGGGGTCGCCGGTGCCGGGGTCGTCGTGGCGGAGTCTCAGCCACTCGGAGACCACGTCGTCGGCGAGGAAGTCGCGGCTCGGGTGGTTGAAGTAGCGGTCCGTCTGCCGCGAGGTTCCGATGAGTTCGGCGCCCAGGGACTTGAGCTGGTCGCGCAGGCCGTCCGGGTCGGGGGCCGCGTATTTGCGTTCGACCTCTGTGTTCTTCACGCGCTCTCCTTCGCGCTGGTGCCGCCGTCGGATTCGGCGACTCGGGTGTTGATGAGGTCCGCCACCTGATCGACGATGGCGGCCTGGTCTCGCAGGCCGTTGATCACTGGCACCTGGCGGAGGGACGCCCACGCCAGGTACTGGCGTCTCACCCGTTCCAGGTAGCGAGGGCCCTGTGTCTCGAAGCGGTTGGTGTCTTCGAGGCTGGTCACCCGTTCGTGCGCGGCGGCTCCGGGCAGGTCCACGAGCACGGTGACGTCCACCGGCAGGGCTCCGGCGAGCGCGGCCTCCAGCGACCGGAGCAGGAACGGCGACGTTCCGGCGACGGTGCCGTAGGCGACCACGGCGCCCGCCCAGCGCTCCAGCACGATGAGGTCTAGCGGCTGGGGCTTCAGCGCTGACGCCGTCGCCATTCGAGACGAGGCGAACGCCAGGGACTCGGCGTCCGCAGACAGTTTCTCGGCGGACATCAGGGCGGTGCGGATCGCCGTCCCGTAGCGCGTGTGCTGGACCGGGTCGATGGCCTGCGCCCTGCCCGACGTCCACAGCAGGATGAGGGAGTTCGCGAGGGTGGTCTTGCCCGCCCCGTTGACGCCCTCAAGGCAAACGATCATGACTATCCCTCTCTGCGCCGGTAGCGCTGATCGAGGTCGAAGGCCGCGCCGTCCGGCAGCACACGCGCGGCGAGCGCCGCCAGCAGCGCTGAGGGCTCCACGTCGGCGGTCTCCGTGGCGGTCTTTGATCCGGTGAGCTGGGCGGTCAGGGTGCGGAGCAGATCGAACGTCGCCGCGCGGTATCGACGGACCAGCTCGCCGGCCTCTCCCGAGGGGGAATCGGCGACGGAGGATCTGACCGCCATGCGGGCCTCGTAGACCGGTGCGAACATGCCTTCCGTCCATACGCGGCACCATCCGGCCATCTCCTCGACGATCGGGTCGGCGTAGGCCGAGGAGTAGCGGCAGAACGACGGGTCATAGCCGTGGAGCAGGTCCGGGCGTCGTCTGCACAGCATGTCCGCGTACCGGGAGTTCTTGAGCACCTCCAGTTCGGTCGCCATGTAGGCGACGTGCTGGAAGACGGGCTCGCCGGACATGGTCAGTTCCTCGCCGTCCAAGTAGCGGCTGACTGCGGCGACGGCTTCCAGGCGGTCGGCTGCCGGAGCGCAGATGATGTCGGTGCGTGCGAGGAACGCGAGGTTCTCCCTCAGCTCGTCCACGGTCAGCAGCGGGTCGAAGGTGATGAATCCGAACTCCAGTGGGACGCCGAGGTGGGAGCCGACCCGCAGCGCGTCCTCGGCCTGGGAGATGGTGTGGCCCTTGCCGTAGCGCCGGAGCTGGCCGGGGCTGCCGGACTCCACGCCGACGAACAACCGGCGCATGTCGCTGACCGCGTTGGCCAGCAGCGCCGCCCGCCGGAGGTTCCACCGTTCGGAGTGCCGTCGGTCGAAGAGCTGCTCCAGGCGGGTGTAGACCTCATACCTGAGGCCATGGGCCCGGCAGGCCCGCATGATCCTGTCAGCGTGCAGCCTGGGAGGAGGCGGGTCCTCAAGACCCTCGGACCCGAAGAACTCCTCGTCCACGAGCGAGATAGCGGGTGGCCCGGTTAGGCGTCCGAACCTCGCGAGGATCGCGGCGCCGGCCGTCGAATCGTCCCGATGCCAACCCTCGCCCTTGTGCTTGCGGGGGCAGAAGGTACACGCCCCGTACTGGCAGCCGAACGACGTCTCCAGCGAGACCTGCCCGCCCGCCTGGGCGACCGTGAGCACGAGCCCGTCATCGGGAGCCACCAAGACCGGCGGCTCCTCGCGGCCCGTCGCCTCGATGGACTGGCCGGGAGTCATCAGGCCCGGAATCCGCTTCCACTCCGCAGGCTGGGCGAGCCGTTCGCAGAGAGTCTGCAAGGGGCGTTCGCCGAGCCCGGTCGCGACGAGCACCCGGCCGGCGTTGGATGCTTTCTTGAACGGTTTGGCCGCTTCGTCGGGTGAGAACGCGGCCAAGATGTTGCCCAGGACGACCACCGGTTGCTGGTCCACGGCCTCGATCGCCTCGGCCAGATCAGCGAGCATCCTCCATTGACCGAAGTTCACGCCCACCCCGACCACGTCAGGCGCTCTGCCGAGGGCCGCTCGGACGAGGTCGAGAGATGGTGCCTCCGCGACCGTGTAGTCGATCACCTCGACCGTGGCGGCGTGGGCGTACCGCAGCCAGGAGGCGAGCCGCGCGATGCCGAGCGGCAGCCTCGCCCTGCGGTACCGTTCGCGGTCGCCGAGGCCGATGAGGAGAACCGACGGAACCTTGAGCCGGGCGGTCAGCTCGACGCTGGTCGGAAGCGTCATCGCCCACAGGTCGCCGCCCCGAACGGACGTCGCGACCCCGAAGCGGCCAGCGAGCAGATCGGCAACGAGCGGAGCGTCGGGAAGCCCCGTCGGCCGCACCGCCATGACGGAGGTCTGATCCTCGGCGACTCGCACCGCGTACGGCCGGAGCGGATCGCCGCCCAGCACCGCGCCCGGTGCGATCTCGGCGAGGCGGGCGGCGGCCGACTCCCACGGTGTGGGCTGTTCCGACAACGCTCGCAGGAAGTCCCCTACCTCGGGATTCACGACGCGCTCCCAGACCTGACCGCGAGGTCCAACGGGTCGCCGATGAACAGGCCGTGGCGAGCCTCGAAGTCCAGGGCGTTCCGGCCGCATCCCTTCCAGTAAGGCTGGATCGGGAACTCGTCGTGGACCCGCTGAAGCC
Source organism: Actinocorallia sp. API 0066 (assembly GCF_020991275.1). GTDB lineage: Bacteria > Actinomycetota > Actinomycetes > Streptosporangiales > Streptosporangiaceae > Actinocorallia. Next base: position 168,561 of record NZ_JAJLQY010000015.1, read on the forward strand.
CCACCGCCACCTCGGCGAGGACCTCGTAAGAGGGCCGGATCGTGAGCCCGAGATCGCTGTGGACGTCACTGTGGAAGGCGTTGACGATCGGGGAGACGCCCAGCGCGGCGAGGGCTCGCGCCCCCTCGATCGTGGATGCGGGAGACTCCAGCCCGGCGATGAGGATCGAGTGTGCCCGGTACCTGCCGACGACCGCGACCAACTCCCGCAGGGCCCGCAAGATCTGGGCCTGCCCGTAGTCCGCGTGCTTCCCCGGAGCCACTTGCTCGAATCGGCCGGAATCCCAGACCTCCAGGTTGAAGCCCACATGGATGCCCGGAACCTGACGCAGCTCACCCAGGAGGCCGAGATCCCGCGGAGGCATGGTGACCACGTGAACCGACACCTCGGCCGAGGCTTCCTCGACCGCCTCGCCGACGGCCCGCGCGAGTTCGACGTGCCGCAGGAACCCGGTATCCAGGTTCCGTTCGTTACCGCCCACGATCATCACCTGATTCACCCGCGACGGCTCGCCGGACAAGACCTCGGCGACCGCCCGCCGGACCTCATCCGGCGTGAGCCGGTTCGCGAACTCCGTCTCAGCAGCCGTGCCGTGCAGCGAGCAGAACCGGCAGTTCGTTCCGTCGGTGAAGAAGTAGCAGGCTCGCGGCGAGAAGAAGCTGAGCGCGCTCCCGCCGTAGAGGTTCGCGACCGCCGCCAAGCCAGGATCGGCCCTGAGGCTGGTGAGATCGTCGGTCAACTCCACCGGCACCACGCGCCCGAGCCCACGGAGGGCGGGCCGTCCCCGGTCTGCGGTCAACGTCCAGGTGTCGTCCCCGTAGACGTTCACGGCGACGGTCACGGGAACACCGGCCTTGGACCTGATCACGATCTCCTGCGGCGTCTCCGAGCGAGCGCCACCCCAGACCGGCGAGTTGTAGAAGTTCCGCCGACGCACCGCACTCGGCCGGGAGGCGAACCACTCGGCGAACGCGTCATCCACCACCATCCCGTGGGACAGGAGGCTCAGCTTGATCCAGGCCGCCCCCTCGACCGTTGGCGCGCTCACCGCCGAGCCTCACGGAACGACGGAACGAGCGTGATCGTGTCCGGAGAACCAGGCTCGGCCACCCTTGTCTTGCCGTTGCTCATGCTTCCTTCTCTCCTTTGCGTTTGGGTACTCAGCCGCAGCCGCTCCGCTGACTCAGGTGGCCAGGCGAGGGGATTGCTGATGACCGGGCGGGCGGCGGAGATCCGCCCGAGCGGGCTCACGTCGTCGCCACGGCGGAAGGAACGCCCCGAGGGCGTCGCGCAGCCAGGTGACGGGGGCAGGCTCAACGAACGGCTCGGGTTCTCCGTCCAGCCACGAACTCGGCATCGGCCGCTCCGGGAACGGAGCCGAGGGAACTCGATCGGTGGGAAGCGTCTTGCCCTGGCTCGCGTAGAGCCCCGCCAGCAGCTCGGCGAGCCTGTTCCTGGAGCTGGCCTCGATCAACTGACCGCAAGCGAGCGCCCACCACTGCCCGGTGTGCTCACCGAACCAGACCTCGGCCTCGGTGAACCGGGCCTTGAACGTCCCGAGTGCCGCGTTCCCCGTCCAATGCGAGCGCTCGCGCTCGTCCGTGATGTGCGGCAGTGGTGCTCGCGTGGTCGTAACCTTCTGCATGGCGGACCTCCTACGTCCGTCAGGCCCCGGACTCCCGCTGTTGGCGCAGCGGCCGGGGCCGCTCTATTAATCGGGCGGTCTTGACGGCAGAGCCGGGCTCCGCACGTCGGTCTAGGTGAAACCGACCTCGAACCACACGGTGGTTCGGCCGGGCTTGAGGGCGACGCCCCAGTCGGTTGAGAGGGCGGCGAGGATCATGAGCCCGCGTCCGCACTCGGCGGTCACGGAGGGGGTTTTCGGCTCGATCGCCCAGGTGCTCCCGTGATCGGTGATCTCGACGGACCGACTTGTCGTGCCGGAGAAGGCGGAGCCTGATCGGGCCTGAGCCGTGAATGACGGCGTTAGCCGCGATCTCGTCGGCCATCAGCACGACGTCGTCCAGATCGACGTTCAGCCCGGCGAGCTTCTCGCGCAGCCAGCCACGGGCCACCCGTGGAGCGTGAAGGCTGCGGGGAAGGCGCCGGCCGCCGAGTGATCTCGGGAGCGCCTCGGCCATGTCAGATTTTCTTTGCGAACGTGGACCAGGCCGAGCGACTGAAGGCAAGGGTCGGGCCAGCGGTGTCCTTGGAGTCGCGGACGACGACGGTGCTGCCGCCGTCCGCGACCTCGACGCACTGCCGTTCCTGGCTGTGGCTGGACTTGCGGAAGTTGAGCGGCTGCATGGGCCCTCCCAGGTGGGCGTCGGAAAACGACACCCCGACACTGCCTCGGGAGGAGACGACCAGGCCAGGACTATGCAGAGATATGCAGAAGAATCTCAGCGGAGGTCCGCGAGGGCGGCCTGCACCAGCGCACGGGCTTCGTCGCCGGTGACGGCCATGGCCGTCAGGACGGCGAAGGCTCGCTCGTACACGGAGGTTTCCGACGGCTGGGTCACGGTGATCTCGGCGGTCAGGAGCTCGGTGATGACTCGGTCGGAGTCGTAGATCCAGAAGCCGTTGAGGGGCGGCATCGCCTCGCGCGGAGTGTCCGCGGGGATGATCGCGACCGAAACGTTCGGTCGGGTCATGACCGTCAGCAGGTATCCGAGCTGCTCGGCCATCGCGGCGCGGCTACCGAACCGCGTACGGAGGGCCTGCTCTTCCAGGACCACCGCGAACGTGCGCTGCCCTTCCTCAATGACTCGTCGGCGCTCCATGCGCGCGGCGACGGCTTCGGCCAGGTCATCTGGGATGCGGTTGAAGGCGATCACGCTTCGCAGAACAGCCTCGGCGTAGCCGGGGACCTGGAACAGGCCGGGGATGACGCCCGATTCGTAGATCCGGAACCGGGTGGTCCGCTTCCACAGCGGGACGTACTCCTCTTGGATCTTGCGCAGGCCGGCTCTATGCCGACGCTTCCACTCGACGTAGGCGGAGTTCACAGCTTGGGCCGAGGCAATCAGATCCTCGGTCAGGTCGGTGGCGTCGCACAGTTGGCACCACGTCCGGATGTCCTCGACGGACGGGGAAGTGACGCAGTGTTCCAGCTTCGAGACTTTGGTCTGGTGCCAGCCGGCGCGGTTGGCCAGTTCGGTCGCGGTCAGGCCCGCGCGTTCCCGGATCTCTCGGAGCCGGTCGGCGAGGGCCTGACGTGCTTGCTGGACGTTGGATGACGGACGCGAGGACATGGGGAAGCGCGACCGCTCAGCCGAAGATCTCGTCGGCCGGATAGACCGCGCGGTCCCAGACGGCGGCGAAGGACTCAGCGCAGAACTTCACGACGTCCGGGTCCGTCGTGACCTGCTTCCCCTTCGGGCGCCCGTCGGCGTCGAACAGGTTGAAGAGCACTCGGGCCGAATCGAGGCCGGCGTCCGCGAGCCAGAAGTCGTTGCCCGGCAGGCGGAGGTCCGTGGCGAGGTCCCGGTTCAGCCAGCGAGCCTGCTCCCCTTGTTCCAGAGGCCATCGCCGACCTGCGTACAAAAACCGCTGGTAGTCGCTGACCGGGCCCGTGGAGACCAGCCGGGCCCGGCGGATGACCACGCCCCGTGCGGCGGTGGCCTTCGTCAGATCCCAGTACGGGCCCGGCGTCGGCGGCAGGTCATCTGGCTTGCCGTTCTCCACCCACCACCGCCAGAGCTCGTCCTCGGCGCTGACGGCGTACCGGTCGTGGAGCTCCAGATGATCGAGGGAGTGTGACGCGGAGCCGAAGAACTCCGCGAAGTCGTCAAGCCGAGCCGGAGCCTTCAGAGTCAGGTCCACCGAGAGCCTCCAGCTTGTCGAGGGCTTGCCGCAGGAACGGGATCATCCGCTCCGGGAAGCGGATCACCGACTCGTGACCGGGCACCGGGTAGAACATTCGCTCCACCTCGGCGATCAACTCCGGGGACGCGTCCCAGCTCTGGAGCACCAGCTCCCTCTTCACGGGGTCCACGAACACCGTGGGGGACTGACCTTCATAGCTTTCCTGGTCGGTTCCAATGAACTCTAGGGCCACGGCCATCTCCTGTCTGGGTGAATGCAGAGATATGCAACTAGCACCCTGCCCGCGCCCGAGGAGGCCGTAAACGCTGCTGGCCGAGTACGGTCACGCGATAGGTCAGTTCTCGCCCTCGCCGACCTCGTCAGGGTTCTCACCTTTCTTGGGTTTCCGGGTGATCGGCTTCTGATCGACGATGACCCCGTCGGGGCGGTAGTAGCGGAACGCGCTTGGGTATACCTTGTGATCGTCTTCGTACATGATCACCCAGCCGACGAGGGCGCTGACCTGCCATTTGCCGGTCAGATGCGCGCCGACGAATTGAAAAGCTTCCTCGGCCGTCATCTCCGTGTCCGTGACCGTGACGACCTTCTCGCCCAGCGGCCCGAGGCCCTGCGCGAAGCGGAAGTTGAAAGGCAGTCCCTGCTTGATCGCTTTGAGCAGGACCTTGAGGGGCTGTTGGCCAGGAACCAGTCCCTGGACCTTGCGAGCCAGGTCGATGGGGAACTCCAGGTCCCAATGGTTCTCGCTGTTCCGCGTTGTGTCACGCTCACTGCCTGGGTCGTTCGGGCCGAAGCCACGGTTGTTCCAGACGATCGTTCCTGTCTCAAGATGCCTCTTGATCAGCATCTTTTCGGGTGAGACAGACGATAGGTCTTCTTCGACGAAGAGACATCGAAACGACATCTCCGAGACCGAGATGCCAGCCCGCCCGGACAGCTTCTTGAGGTGGTCGCCGAGGCGCTTCGGAAGCGGTTGGTCGGCCTTCCCCACGTAGGTGAGCACGCGCTCCTCGCCAGGCTTCTGGCGGAAGAGTTGATAGACGCCGGACAGGCTGGCCAGCCCGAGCTTCTCGGCCAGGGGGTAGAGAGCGTCGAGATTCTCGCTGGTAAGCGGCGCTGGTTCGAGGCGATCCAGCGCGGCGAACAGCTGCGTGCTGAGGGCCTCGGTGATGCTGAGTCGGAACTGATTGCTGTACGGGCCGGCCATATACGCGGTGCTCCCCTCGACGACCCCAGCGATCGTCGCGAGGACCTGTGCGTCCGATGGGCGTGGCGCGAACGCTCCCCATTCGCCACTGCTGGTGTCGTGTCCAGTCAAGTCTTGATCCAATCATCGCAGGTCCCGGTGGAGCTGTGTCCGTAAGGCTCCGATGCCTCCCGGTAGCTGGACAGATTCCGCCCCGATTTGTTCAAGTGTTCGAAGAAAATCAGCCGGAAACGCTGCAAGATCACTAACTCCGCGGTACGCTTTTCTCATGGTTGAAGAGTCGGAAGGCCCCTCGGTGGAGCGGACGAGTGTCGAGCTGTTCGCGGGGGGTGGAGGGCTCGCCATGGCGGTCGAGCGGGCGGGTTTCCGGCCCCTCCTGTTCAACGAGTTCGCGAAGCGCGCCTGTGAGACGTTGGTCGAGAACAAGGCCGACCGATACGAAGTGGAGGGTGGCCACCCGCCGATCCCGAAGCCGGGGGAGCGCCCGCCGCTGATCGAGGGCGACATCCGGAAGGTGGACTTCGACTACCTCAAGGGCGGCGTGGACGTCCTAGCGGGCGGGCCGCCGTGTCAGCCGTTCAGCCTCGGCGGCGTCGCCAAGGGCGACGAGGACGAACGGAACGGGTTCCCGCACATGTTCCGCGCCATCCGCGAGATGGAGCCGAAGGCGGTGATCTGTGAGAACGTCCGGGGTCTGCTTCGCCCCTCGTTCGTGCCGTACTTCGAATACATTAAGAACGAACTGCGCCTACCGTTCGAGGAACGCGACGAGGGCATCGAGTGGCAGAAGCATGACGAGGCATTGCGGCTCATGCTCCGCGGCGCGGAGGTCGAGCCCGACCAGAGCTATGAGGTCGAGCACTTCGCGGTCAACGCCGCCGACTTCGGTGTCCCTCAGATCAGGAACCGCGTCATCCTGATCGCCTTCCGCCGAGACCTCGGCGTCAACTGGGATCGGTTCATGGACCTCGTCAAGCCGGGGTTCTCCGAGGCCGCTCTACACGCGTCGATGCGTGACGGTTCCTACTGGGATCGGCACCCTGAGGTTCCCAAAGCCGTCCGTGATCAGGTCATGGCCCGAGTTCCACAGGACCCGCTCACGCCGTTGGACCCGGAGATCAAGCCGTGGCGTACCCTGCGCGACGCCATCAAAGGCATCCAAGAGGCGGAGGGGCTGCCGAAGCTCCCGCCGCTGCCACCGGTGGAGAAGCTCGACCGCAAGGAGTACAACCTCGGCGGGTTCACCGACCACATTGGCTGGCCCGACGCGCGGATCTACGCTGGACACACGCCCAACGAACTCGACCGTCCGGCCAAGACGGTCAAGGCTGGTGTCCATGGTGTTCCGGGAGGCGAGTCGGTGATGCTCCTCGATGACGGTACCCACCGCTACATGACGGTCCGCGAGACCGCCCGAGTGATGACCTTCCCCGACGGTTGGAAGCTGTCCGGCCCGCGCGGGGAGAAGATGCGGCAACTCGGCAACGCGGTCCCGGTCCTACTGGGCAAGGTCTTCGCCGACGCCGTCGCCACCGTCCTGAACGAGGCCGAGCAGAAGAAGTGACAGACGCACCCGCCTCAGAACACGGGCGGTGGAAGGACAAACCGCCGCCCGCACGAGCCTGGAAGGGAAGGCCCGGTCTCACCCGCGCCGCCCGCACCGCCGAACAGGACCGGGCAGCCGGCGGGAACGACCGCCGATACATCGATCTCGGCGACGGCCGGACCGCCCAAGCCTCCGTCGCGCTGAAGGTCCTCCCTAACACCCGGCGTATCCGGGCCTACCTGCGCTGGTCCGACAAGAGCAAGTCACCCACCATCTACCTCGGCGAGGTCTCCGAGAGCACCCGCGCCCGCAACCTCGCGGCGGCCTGGCGGCTGGCGTTCGAGCAGGAACTCCTGATCATCCCGGAGCCGCCGGACGGTTCATGGGCGAGCACCCCGGCCTCGCGCAACGTCATGAAGGCCAACAAGAACAGGGACACCAAGCCCGAACTCGCGCTGCGCTCGGCCATCCATAAACGCGGCCTCCGCTACCGCGTGGACGCGCGGCCGGTCGAGGGACTTCGCCGACGAGCCGACGTGGTCTTTCCCCGAGAACAGATCGCGGTCTTCTCCGACGGCTGTTACTGGCACGGTTGCCCTGAGCACTACCGCCCCGCGAAGCGGAACAACCAGGAGTTCTGGAGCGACAAGATCTCCAAGAACCGCGCCCGAGATCGCGACACCGACGCGCAACTGATCGACGCGGGTTGGTTGGTCATCCGGGTGTGGGAACACGAGGACCCAGTCGGCGCCGCCGACCGCATCGCCCATGCGGTGCGGGAGCGCCTGGGCGGAGCCCCGCCGGACGAGCTCTGATTCCGGACCCCCTCGTCCCAGCCTTTGACCCGTTCGCGTAAAGAAGTTGTGCTTTGCTACTTCTGATCTACGGCGGGCGAGCAGAGGGTGAATGCCTTGAACGAACGCGTTCTGGCGGGGATGAGGGCTGTGAGTGCCTCTGAGGTCATGCGGCTCGTGCGTGTTGTTCGCGAGATGGTGGACCTTGATCCAGAGATCTCGGGGCGTGATGTGCTCGTCCGCCTCGAAGCTCTGGCGGACGAGGCCGTGGAGCAAACGGAGGCCGCGCTCCTGGCCAGCGAGCCAGATCATGCCGAGTGCGCGAAATGCGGGAAGCCCATCGAGACCACTGCCGGCGATCGCGAGCGCTGGGTTCATAGCGACTCCGACCGCAGCCGAGGGTGCCGGGCGGCGACCTTCACAGAAAATGAGGGCTGGAACGACGAGATCCCCCGGACGTGGAAGGCTCAGCCCAAGAAGCGATGATCTATCGAAGGCCGAGGTCCGCTGCTTAGGGGCCTCGGCCTCGTTCGAGGACTACGCGGCCAATGAAAGCGCACCGTTCGGGTTCATGACGGCGGCGATGACGTCGGCGGCGTGGGTGTCGGCCTT
>NZ_JAJLQY010000016.1 GCF_020991275.1 Actinocorallia sp. API 0066
CGGCGCGAGCGCGCGGGTGGATCGTTGCGGAGGCGTTGACGCTCTGATCAGCGAGTGACCACACGTGAAAACCATCGTGCCTACGTGGCGCGGTGGCCGCGCTTTCTGAGTGCTCGCCATGCCGGTGCAGTTCCACGTGGCTCGGGTCCGTGTGGCAAGTGAGTACTGCGCTGGTTCTGTGGATGTGGGAACGCATGAGGTTTTCTGTGGGGCTGGGCGGGACTTGCGACAGGGGGCTGTGCGTTCGCATTGAGTGCCGCACTGAGAAAGGCGCCGCCGCGAAGCGGTGACCGAGTGGGGTTGGGGTTGGGGTTGGGGTTGGGGTTGGGGTTGGGGTTGGGGTTGGGGTTGGGGTTGGGGTTGGGGTTGGGGTTGGGGTTGGGGTTGGGGTTGGGGTTGGGGTTGGGGTTGGGGTTGGGGTTGGGTTCGTCCGGTGCGCGAGGAGTGGGAGACCGGCTGACCTGGGGTTCTCGGTGGAGGTGGTGGGGGGCATCGGGGCGGTTGGCTTGTGATGCTGTTGGCTGCCGCTGCCGCTGCCGCTGCCGCTGCCGCTGCCGCTGCCGCTGGCAGTGGGGTGGGTGGGGTGGGTGAACCGGGGGGGGACGTGTATTGACAACTTTGGGGGAGGGGTGTGGGGGTGGGGGGTGGGGGTGGAGACTCGGGGGTGGTGCGGGGCTTCCGTGCCTGGGAGAGTTCTGGATTTGGAGGGATGATGCCGCCGATGCGGGTCGTTGGTGCTGTATCTACAACTGTGCTGGCTGCTTCGTTGGTCGCCGGTCTGGGCGGGGCTGTGCAGGCGGCGCCGGGAGGGGTGGTCAAGACGTTGGTGATTGGGGTGGACGGGGCCTCGTTTGATGCGTTGGCGGGGGCGGAGACGCCGCACCTGGACGCGTTGATGGCGCGGAGCATGGTGGGGACGAGCAACCTGCAGGCGTTGCCGATGGCGGGGACGGTCTCGGGGCCGAGTTGGTCGACGATCGCCACGGGGGTGTGGCCTGACAAGCACCGGGTCACCGACAACGCCTTCGGCTCGCCGAACTACGGGGAGTACCCCGACTACCTGACGCGGGTGGAGGCGGCGAAGCCGGAGCGGTCGACGGCAGCCGTCGGGACGTGGGGGCCGATCGTCACGACGATCTTTGGTCCGGCGGTGGACTCGCGGGTCGCGGGCGGCTCCGGGTCGGACGCGGCGACGACGGCCAACGCGGTCGCCGCGATCGCCGGTGGCGCGGACGACGTGTTCGTGCACCTCGACGAGGTGGACGGGGCCGGGCACAGCGTCGGCACGAACGGCGCCGCCTACCGGACCGCGCTCAGGGTCGCCGACGGCCGTATCGGCACGATCCTGGCGGCCGTGGACGCCAGGCCCGACACCGAGGAGTGGCTCGTCGTCGTCACCAGCGACCACGGGCACACCCCGACCGGCGGGCACGGCGGCAACAGCATCGCCGAACGCAAGGTGTTCGTGATCGCGTCCGGCGCGGGCATCGCGCCGGGCACTCGGCACGACGTGAAGATCTCCGACATCGCCCCGACCGTCCTGGACGCCGTCGGCATCCCGGTCGACCCGGCCTGGAAGCTCGACGGCGCGCCGATCAGCTCGCTGCGGCCGGACGCGTTCGACGCGCTGCGCCCGTCGCTGCGCACCCGCGTCGACGAGACCGGCATCGGCGCGAACGTGCTCGGCTGGACGCGCACCGCCCCCGAGGGCTGGTCGATCGACAACTCGCGGATGCCCTCGGGCGGCGTGACGGAGTGGGCGGGCTGGTCGTTCACCACCGACGAGTTCTGGACCCAGGCCGAGCGCAACCAGGGCCGCGAGACGAACGTGCGGGCACGCGACGTGTTCGCCGTCGCCGACTCCGACGAGTGGGACGACAGAAGCCACGGCGCCGGACAGTTCGACTCCACCCTGGTGAGCCCGGCCTACCCGCTCACCGGCGCGGCCACCGCGACGCTCGTCTACGCGACGCGGTACGCGATCGACGGCCCGCAGTCGGCCGAGGTCGCGGTGAGCTTCGACGGCGGCGCGCCCCGGGTGCTGAAGAACTACACGGCGCCCGCCAACACGATCGAGCGCCTCGCGTTCGACGTCCCCGAGGGCGCCGGGACGGCCCAGTTCCGCTTCCGCTACACCGGGACGAACAGCGCGTTCTGGACGGTCGACCAGGTCGTCCTGGAGCAGGCGGCGCCGCCCGCGCCCGCCGACACCGTGAAGCCGCGCGCCACCCTCGTCGCGCCGACCACGGCCGGCCCGTTCCGGGCCCTGACGGTGAAGGTGGACGCGTCCGACGAGACGGGCCTGCGCCGTATCGTGGCCAACATCTACAAGGACGGCACCCTGGTCAAGAGCACCCAGACCGCCGTCAACGGCGCGAAGTCCGGCACGCACGAGGCGACGGTGACGCTGCCCGAGGGCTCCTACACGGTCAAGTACAACGCGCAGGACCTCGCGGGCAACATCGCCCCGACCGGCACCGCCGCCTTCACGATCGACACGACGGCCCCGACCGCGACGGTCAAGGAGGGCGCCACCTACACCGTCGGCGACGCGACCGGCTACGACCTCGTCAGCTTCAAACTCCACGACGCCGGAAAGATCGACAGGGTCGTCCTCAACGGCAAGGTCAAGGACCTGACCGACAACGCCTGGTCCGACCTGAACTTTGTGAAGCCTGGCGTTTTCGGCGCCGTCCAGGGCGTCAACACCCTCGTCGTCCACGACGTCGCAGGCAACACCCGCACCATCACCTTCACCCTCAACTGACACCCCACCCCGGCCGGAAGCCCGTCCCCTCAGGGGTCGGGCTTCCGCCGCGTCCGCTACAGGTCGGTGAAGCGTTCTACCTTGTTGGTGGGGCCCGCGACGAGGATGAGGTCGTCGTACTGGAGGACGGTCTCTTCGGTGGCGTAGGTGTACTGCTCGCCCTTGGGTTTGACGCTGACGATGGTGACGCCGTGTTTGCGGCGGAGGTTGGTCTCGCCGAGGGGGACGCCGACGACCTCGCGCGGGGGGCGGGTCTTGGCCAGCACGTAGTTCTCGTCGATCTGGACGTAGTCGAGCATCCGGCCGCTCACGAGGTGCGCGACCCGCTCGCCCATGTCGTGTTCGGGGAGGACGACGTGGTTCGCCCCGATCCGCTCAAGGATGCGGCCGTGCTGGCGGCTGATGGCTTTCGCCCAGATGTTCTCCACGCCCAGTTCGACCAGCAGCGACGTCGTCAGGATGCTCGCCTCGATGTCGCTGCCGATCGCGACGACGGCACGGTAGAAGTCGGGCACGCCGAGCTGTTTGAGGGCCTGCAGGTCGGTGGAGTCGGCGGTGACGATCTGGGTCAGCTCCCCGGCGAGCGACTGCACCACCTTGGACCGGTGGTCGATGGCCAGCACCTCGGTGCCGAGCCGGGTCAGCTCCAGCGCGATGGAGCTGCCGAACCGGCCGAGGCCGATGACCACGACGGGCAGGTTGTCTTTCTCAGCCAACGATCGGTCGCTCCTCGGGTAGTTCGTACAGTCTTGTCCGTTCCCGCAGGGCGAGCGCGGTGAACAGCGTCACCGGGCCGACGCGGCCGATGAACATGAGGAAGATGATGATGAGCTGCCCGGCCGCGGGCAGGCTCGACGTGATCCCGGTGGACAGCCCGACCGTCGCGAACGCCGAGATCACCTCGAACAGCACCTGGTCGAGGGTGTGCGGCACGATCACGAGCAGCGTGAACGTCGCCGTCGCGACGACGCCGACGCCGATCAGCGCGATGGTGAGCGCCTGCCGCTGGGTGTCCTGCGGGATCCTGCGGTTGCCGACGTTGACGCTGGTGTCGCCGCGCAGTTCGGCGAGCAGCACGAACGCGAGCAGCCCGAACGTGGTGACCTTGATGCCGCCGCCGGTGCCCGCGCTGCCCGCGCCGACGAACATGAGGATGTCGGTGGCGAGCCAGCTCTCCGGCCGCATCGCGGCGATGTCGATGCTGTTGAACCCGCCCGAGCGCGGCATGACGCCGGCGAAGAACCCGGCGAGGAGTTTCCCGCCGCCTTCGAGTGCGCCGAGGGTGCGCGGGTTGTCCCATTCGAACACGGTGAAGACGGCTGTCGCGCCGGTCAGCAGCAGCGCCGTCATCCCGACGGTGATCTTGGTGAGGACGGACCAGCGCGCGGGCCGCCGCCAGGAACGTGCCAATTCGAACACGACGGGGAAGCCGAGTCCGCCTACGATGACGCCGAAGCACAGCGGTAGGCAGATCCACGGATCGGACGCGAACCGCACGACGCCGTCGGGCCACAGCGCGATCCCGCCGTTGTTGAACGCCGCCACCGCGTGGAACACGCCGAGGTAGGCGCCGGACCCGGCCCCGTACCCGTAGGTGAGGACGAACCTCAGGCCCAGGATCGTCGCCAGCACCGCCTCCGTCGCGAGGCTGAAGATGACGACGTTGCGGATGACGCGCCTCAGGTCGCTGCCGGTGAGCGTCTTGTTCTCGGTGGCGGCCAGGAGACGCGCGCGCAGCCCCAGACGGCCCGACAGCAGGAGCGCGAAGAGTGTGGCGAGCGTCATGATGCCGAGGCCGCCGGTCTGGATGAGCAGCATGATGACGACCTCGCCGAACACCGACCAGTGCGTGTCGGTGCCGACGACGGCCAGGCCGGTCAGGCAGATCGACGAGGTGGCCGTGAACAAGGCCGTGAGCAGCCCCGCGCCCTCGCCGTCCGCCGACGCCACGGGGAGCGCGAGCAGCCCGGTGCCCACCGCGACCGCGGCGCCGAAGCCACCGACGATCACCTGGGTCGGGTGGCGGAACCCTCTGCGCATCACGCTCCCTGGACGTGCGCCTCTCCCGGCGACCGACGGTACCAACATCCGGGACCCGCCCCGTGGTCGGCGTGGGCGGACGGTCCCGCCCGCCTTCCGGGGATTTGGAGGGCGGTGACCGGGGAAGGGGGAAAAATGACCTTGAGTGAGGGGCGGGGACATGGACGTTGCGGTGCTGGGAACCGGGATCATGGGCGAACCGATCGCCAGGAACCTGCTCAAAGCCGGGCACCGGGTCCGCGTCTGGAACCGGACCAAGGAGAAGGCCGAGGCGCTCGCCAGAGAGGGCGCCTACGCGGCGCCCACCCCGCCGGAGGCCGTCGCGGGCGCCGAGATCGTCATGACCGTCCTGTTCGACGGCGACGCGGCCCTCGACGTCATGCGGCAGGCCGCGCCGGGGCTGCGTCCCGGCGCGCTGTGGGTGCAGTCGTCGACGGCCTCGCCGGACGACGTGGACCTGCTCGCCGGGTTCGCGAACGACAACGGGCTCGTGTACGTGGACGCGCCCCTGCTGGGCACCAGGGCCCCCGCGGAGGCGGGCCAGCTCACCATCCTGGCCGCCGCCCCCGACAGCGTCTGGGGCACGCTCAAGCCCGTCTTCGACGCCATCGGCGCGCAGACCGTCTGGATGGAGGCGGATCCGGGCGAGGCGACCCGGCTGAAGCTCGTCGTGAACAGCTGGGTCCTCGCGGTGAACAACGCGGTCGGCGAGACCCTCGCGCTCGCCAAGGCCCTCGACGTCGATCCCGGCCAGTTCCTCGACGCGATCGCCGGGGGCGGCCTGGACATGGGCTACCTGCGGTTGAAGGCCGACGTCATCCGCTCGGGCTCCTTCACCCCGCCGTCCTTCACGGTGGACACCGCCGCCAAGGACGCCCGTCTCATCGTGCACGAGGCCGAGCAGGCGGGTGTCCGGCTCGACCTCGCGCAGGCGGGCCTGGAACGGCTGCGCCGCGCCGCCGAGCAGGGCCACGGCGGCGAGGACATGGCCGCGTCCTACTTCGCGTCCTTCTCCTGACGGGTCCGCCGCGCGCGGCCTCGGGCGACGACCACGTCGCCGGGGGCGGCTTCGGGGGCCGTGACGCCGTCGGGCACCGTCGCCTCGGGCGTGAAGCGGTCGGCCGGGTCGGGGCCGGTGTGCCCTTCGACCTCGGGGGCCGGTTCGCGGGCGGCGGGCAGATAGGGCGGGGCGCCGCCGTCGTCGTCTGGCGGGAGGAAGTCCCTCAGCTCCTCGCCGCGTGTCCGGCGCACCCGCAGGGCGTGGTCGAGGGTGAGGTTCCCGCCGCCGCCCGCCGCGAACAGCAGGCTCGCCATGCCGAGCACGATGACGAGCTCGAACCCCTCCGGCGCCGTCAGCCCCTCGGTGACGTGCACGAACGCGAACGCGCCGGCCATGTCGAGGAACAGGACGGTGCCGGCGACCGGCAGCCCCAGCCCGGCGATGAGGGCGACCCCGCCCAGCAGCTCGGCGAAGGTCGCGTAGACGGCGGCGGCCTTGGCCAGCGGCACGCCCAGCGCGGCGAACTCGACGGCGGTCGCGGTGATGCCGTCCTCGATCTTCAGCCAGCCGTGCGCGACAAAAACGACGCCCACGGCGGTGCGGGCGAGCAGGGCTGCGGTGTCGAACAGGCGACTGCGCTGCATATGCCCGTGTCCTTCCGAATTGGTCGGTGTAGGTACCGATCCTCCGAGAAAAGACACGGGATGGTCAATCGTCGTGCCGCTCCGCCGCGAGCCGCTGCCCGATGACCTGGTGCAGCCGCTGCAGGCCGCCCACACCGAGCATCCCGATCTGGGACTCCAACTCGCGCACCTGCGCCGAGGAGTCCGCGACCTTCTCCGACGACTGCATCAGCACGGTGCCCGCGCCGGTGAACTCGAACTGGTGCTCCTCGCCCGACGACGGCCCGATGCCGAAGAGGGCGCGCGCGTTGCCCAGCACACCCCGGACGGCGCCGTGGTCGTAGTGGTGGCACGGCGACGGCACGTCGGCCCAGCCCAGCACCGCCTGCGGGTCCAACCGGATCGGCGGCTCCACGAAGTGCACGGGGCCGTTCGAGGCGGCGATGAACTTGCCCGTCCCGATGAGGGTGAGGAAGCCCGGGATGATCGACTGCTTCAGGCTGAGGTTCGGGTCGAACGCCAGCAGGTTCGTCGCCCGGACGGTGAGGTTGCCGTCCTCCAGGTCGTAGGAGTTCAGGTCGTAGCCGCGGTCGCCGAGTAGGAGCTTGCCCTGGCCCTCGGCCACCACCCAGTCGTGCGCGTAGAGCGGCGAGTGGAAGTGGCCCGCCACGAGCGCGTCCAGGGGACCCGCCGACAGCGCCTCGAACCGGATCTGCCCGTAGTAGGCGATCATCTTGCCCTTCTGGATGAACCAGCGGCCGTTCAGGTTCACCGAGAAGGCGTACGGGTTGACGTTGTCGTCGTTCGGCAGCGTCGCGGCGTTGTACGTCGCGATCGGAGGCGGAGCGTCATAGGCGGCCTGCTGCGGGACGGCACCGGGCGGCGGGTAGCCGGGCTGCGGAGGGTAAGGCTGCTGGGGCTGCCCGTAAGGCGGCGGCGGAGCCTGCCCGTACCCGGGCTGGCCATACCCCGGCTGGCCGTAGGGCGGCTGCTGGCCATAGGGGTCGTACGGGGGCTGCTGAGGCGGGTAGCCCATGTCAGATCTTCCTCTCGCTGGCCTGGACGTACACCACGCCCTGGCCGGACAGCTCAAGCTGGAATCCCTCGCCGGAGCCGCGGCCGATGAGGTCGCGCAGCCCCACCGCCGTCTTCAGCCGGTTCTGGATCTGGCCCCGGTGCGCCACGTACGCCTGCGGATCGACGTAGACGGGACGTCCCGGCTGGACCGGGAGCTGGATCACCCCGCCGTGCGACAGCAGCGCCAGCGAGCCGTGGCCCGTCAGCGTCGTGGTGAACAGGCCCTGGCCCGTCACCTGGCCCCGGATGACGCCCGACAGGCCGCCCTGCTCGCCGAGGAACATCGTGCCGCGCTGGAGCGACGCGTCGTGCACCAGCAGCCGGTCCGCCTCGACGTACAGGACGTCGCCCTGCAACTCCACGATCTCCACGTACAGGCCGCGGTGGCCGAACATGACGCTGCCCTGGCCCGTCACGTGCATCATGCCGACGTTCTCGCCCGCCATCGCGCGGCCGAACGTCGCGCCCAGGCCCGCCCCGGCCGTCGTCGTGCCGGTGAAGGTGACCGCGCCGACGTACCCGAGCATGGCGCCGCGCTTGGAGTACAGCTCGCCGCCCGGCCCGACCGGCACCTGGATCATCTTCTTGTTGACCGCGCTGTAGCCGGGCATCAGACCTCCGCCGCGAAGCCGCCGCCGCGCTCGGCGGGCTGGATGTAGACCAGGCCGTGGCCGGTGAACCTGAGCTGGAAGCTCTCGCCCGTGCCCTGGCCGAGCACCGTCCGCCAGTTCACGTCGGTGACGAAGTCCTGCTGGAGCTGGCCCCGGTGCGCGACGTAAGCCTGTGGGTCCACCTGGAGCGGCTGCCCCTGCGTCACCTCCAGGGCGATCGCGGGCCCGTCCGAGAGGATCGCGACGGTCCCGTGCCCCTCCACCTTGGTGGTGGCCAGGCCCTGCCCCGTGCTCATCCCGCGCAGCCCGGTGAACTGGACGCCGGTCTGCAACTGGCCGTCCAGGGCGAGGAGGCTGTCGGACTCGACGAGCAGCGTGTCGCCCTGCAACGGCACAAGGTTGATCTCGGTCGCCTCGTGCGCCAGGTACACCGTCCCCTGGCCCGTGATCTCCATCAGGGTGATCGACTCGCCGGCGACCCTGCGGCGCACCGCGCCCATGAGCCCTTCGCCGCCCGTCATCCCCTGACGTTTGAACGTCATCTGGCCCTCGTAGGCCACCATCGACCCGTTGAGAGCCCTGATGGTCTCTCCACGAAGGTCCACGGCCACCATGCTCGAGCCGTTCATCCGAAACTGCGCCACGCCAGCACCCTAACCACCCCACCCCACCCCTCGCACCACCTCGTGTTCTCGGGGAGGGGCGGAGGGGTCGGTGGATCTTGGGCGACAGGCGTTGGGAAGATCTGGGCGTCGGGGGGTTGGGTGGGGGAGGATGGGGGCATGTGGCTTGCTCCGGAACGCCGTGGTCGGCAGGGATGGGTGGTACCGGTCTTCGCGATGCTCGCGGGGGTGGGGGTGGCGGGGCTGCTCGTGTACCGGGAGGAGGCCGTCGCCGGGTTGATAGCGGGGGCCGTGCTCCTGGGGTACGGGATCCAGCTCGCCTACAGGCGGGACGAGCGGGGGCTCGCCGTGAGCGAGTCGTTCGGGCGGGGGCGCAGCGGGCGGAGCCATCTGCGCGCCGCCGCGATGACGGGGGACGTGCTCGTGGCGGGCCTCGTCGCCGCCGTCGTCGTCCAGGCGCTGCGAGGCGCCGAGCTGGGGCCGCTGCCCTACCTGGCGGCCGTGGCGGGGCTCACCTACATCGTCTCGATAGTGGTCGCCGGCGACTTCTAGTGCCCGGCCGCGCGTCCAGCGTGACGTGCGTCGCTGGTTCAGCGAAATCTGGGTGAACGTCGGCGCTGGACTGTGGATCGGTCCGGGACTCGGCGGGATGATGCCGATGTGGCTGTTATGGACACCCTGCTCCCGGCCGGAGTGGCCGGCGGTGCGCTCTTCCAGCCCGTTGTCGATCTCGACTCGGGCTCCGTCGTGGCGGTGACGGCGCATGCCGGACCGCCCGTTCCGGCTGAGGTGAGTTCCGATCCGGCGGGGGAGGACGTGCGCAAGGCCCTGGAGGGGGCGCGGGCGCTGTCCGGGGTGACCCTGCCGCTGCGGATCACGATCAGAGCCGAGACACTCGCGCTCGGCCGGGGTCCGCTGACCCGGCTCCACCACGGGCTGCACGAGGCGGGACGCCATCCGCGCGACGTCATCGTGTGCGTCGCGGGCGGCTTCCCGCCGGCCGTGCGGGCCTCGGTGGCGGCGGGCGTCGCCGACCTCAGGCACGCGGGCTACCCGGTGGCGTACGGCGGCCTGGGCGCCGCGCACGCCCCCCTCGACCTGCTCATCGACGGCACGCCGTCGATGGTCGAGCTGGACCGCGACCTCGCCCGCCGGGCCGTCGCCGACCCGCGCCGGGCCGCGCTGGTCGAGGGCCTGGTGACGGTCGCGCACCGGATGGGCACGCGGGTGCTGGCGCCCGGCGTGCAGACCGAGGAGCAGCTCATCAAGCTGCGCGCCCTCGGCGTCCGCCTGGTGCAGGGCCCCCTGCTGACGCCGCCCGACTGGCGTCCCGGGCAGCCGGTGACGGTCCCGGTGCCGGTCGCGCGGGACGACCATCCCGGTACGGCCGACCTGGGGCCGCGCGTCTCGGAGTTCACCCTCCCGGCCGTCACGCTGCCGGAGGGGGCGAGCGCCGGGGATGTGCTGGAGGCGCTGCACGGGGCGGACGGCACGAGCAGCATCGTCCTGGTGGACGCCAGGAACCGGCCGCGCGCGACCGTCAACAGGTCGAGGTTCCTGCTGACGCTGTCGGGGCCGTTCGGGCACGCCCTGCACGCGTCCAAGCCCGCGTTCCGGCTCGCCGACCAGCCTCGGCTGGTGCCCAAGACCGTCCCGGCCGTCGCCGCCCTGCGCGCCGCCGGACGGGACGAGGAGCGCGTCTACGACGACCTTGTCGTGACCGACGAGATAGGCCGCTGCCAGGGCATCGTCCGGGTGGCCGACCTCATCCGGGCCCTGTCCCGCTAGCCGCCGGGCTGGTCTTCGAAGGCGGGCACCGCCATCGCGGCGAACTCGGCGCCGAACGGGTCGGTGAGCACGGCGAAGCGGCCGAACGGCGAGTCCACGGGCGGCTGCACGACGAGCCCGCCCCGCGCCGTCGTCGCCGCGACGGCCTCCTCGGCGCTCTCGACGCCGAAGTACACCTTCCAGGCGGCGTTCCCGCCCTGCACGGCGTTCAGCCGCGTCCTGGGCACCCCGAAGATCCCGCAGACGGGACGCTCGTCTATCCGCAGCGTCAGGTAGTCCACGCCGGGCTGGAGCGGCGCCGCCCCGAGGCCCAGGACCGTCCCGTAGAAGTCGGCGGCGGCGCGGGTGTCGGCCGTCACGAGCTCGTTCCAGACGAACCCGCCGGGCTCGTCCACCACCTCGGCCCCGACGTGGCCCGCGCCCGACCAGAGCCCGAACTCGGCGCCCTGCGGGTCGGTCAGCACCGCCATCCGGCCCAGCTCCCCCGCCTCGTCGGCGGGCATGACGACCTCCGCCCCGGCCTTGACGGCCCGCTCGGCGGCCGCGTCGCAGTCGTCCACCGCGAAGTACAGGCCCCAGGAGGCGCGGCCCTCAGCGTCGCCCTGGATGCCCGCGGCGGCCAGGCCCCGGCGCTGGGCGACGACGTAGTGCCCGTACTCCGCGCCCGCCACCTCGTACTCCCAGCCGAACAGCGGCGCGTAGAACTCCCGCGCGGCCTGCGCGTCCGGGGCCGACAGGTTCATCCAGCACGGCGTTCCCTGGGCCACAGGGCCGGTGATCTCGGGCATCGTCGCCCCTCTCGTGTGTGCGGTCGCGGCGGAGGCCGTGAGCCGGGTCACGGTGGCACGGCGCGGCGCGGCGGGCTGTCGTGACCCATCATGGAGCTTCGCCGCCCCAAGACCGGCGAAACCCCGCTTTCCGCGCGTCGGAGCGGCGCCCGAGCGGCGTCGGGTGTGGGCGGAAAGCGTTCGCTGCCCGTAACGGCCGCCACGTAGACTGTGGCGGCTCCCTGTGCCTCCGCCGAGGGCGTCGAGCGGAGCCGACCAGCACACCCCGGGGAGATTCCAGTACCGTGATCATCGCCAAGGACATCGAGCTGCGCGCGGGCGCCCGCCTGCTCATCGAGAACGCGACGTTCCGCGTCAATCCGGGCGACAGGGTGGGGTTCGTCGGCCGCAACGGCGCGGGCAAGACGACGCTCACCAAGGTCCTCTCGGGCGAGGCGCTGCCCGCCGCCGGTGAGGTGACGCGCTCGGGCACGCTCGGCTACCTCCCGCAGGACCCCCGCAGCGGCGATCTCGAAGTGCTCGCCCGCGACCGCATCCTCGCCGCCCGTGGCCTGGACGAGGTGTTCCGCCAACTCCGCGCCGCCGAGGAGGCGATGGCGACGCAGACCGGGGCGGCCCGCGACAAGGCGGTCCGCCGCTACGGCAGGGCCGAGGACCGCCTGCACGTCCTGGGCGGCTACGCGGCCGAGTCGGAGGCCGCCGCGATCGCCTCCAGCCTGGGCCTGCCCGACCGGGTGCTGGGCCAGCCGCTGCGCACCCTGTCCGGCGGCCAGCGGCGCCGGGTGGAGCTGGCCAGGATCCTGTTCTCCAACGCCGACACGCTGCTCCTGGACGAGCCCACCAACCACCTGGACGCCGACTCGATCGTCTGGCTGCGCGACTTCCTGCGCGGCCACCAGGGCGGCCTGGTGATCATCAGCCACGACGTGGGCCTCCTGGAGGCGGTGGTGAACCGGGTCTTCCACCTGGACGCCAACCGCGCCGTGATCGACATGTACAACGTCGGCTGGAAGAAGTACCTGGACACCCGCGAGGCGGACGAGAAGCGGCGCAAGCGCGAGTTCGCGAACGCGGCACGGCAGGCGACCCACCTCCAGACGCAGGCCGACAAGATGCGCGCGAAGGCGACCAAGGCCAAGGCGGCGCAGCAGATGCTGAAGCGCGCCGACCGGCTCATGTCGGGCGTCGAGGGGGAGCGGCAGTCCGACCGGGTGGCCAAGCTCCGCTTCCCGGAACCGGCTCCCTGTGGCAAAACCCCCCTCGCCGCGGACGGTTTGTCTAAATCGTACGGATCTTTGGAGATCTTCACAGATGTCGGGCTCGCCATCGACAGGGGCAGCCGGGTCGTCGTGCTTGGACTGAACGGAGCGGGGAAAACGACGCTGCTGCGTCTCCTCGCGGGCGTTGAAAAGCCCGATACGGGAAGTGTTGTCGCGGGTCATGGACTTCGTCTGGGTTACTACGCCCAGGAGCACGAAACTCTCGACCACGACCGTTCCGTGCTGGAGAACATGAAGTCCGCGGCGCCCGATCTGCCGGAGGTCGAGTCGCGCAAGATCCTGGGTTCGTTCCTGTTCACCGGCGACGACGTGGACAAGCCCGCGGGCGTCCTGTCCGGCGGTGAGAAGACCAGGCTGGCGCTGGCCACACTGGTCGTGTCCAGGGCCAACGTGCTGCTCCTGGACGAGCCCACGAACAACCTCGATCCGGCCAGCAGGGAAGAGATCCTCGGCGCCATCAACACCTTCACCGGGTCGATCGTGATGGTGACCCACGACGAAGGCGCGGTGACCGCCCTCCAACCGGAACGCGTGATTTTGCTCCCCGATGGTGTCGAAGACATCTGGAGTGACGAATTCGCCGATCTGGTGGCCCTGGCTTGACCGTCTCAGCAAGGAGGCAGATCTTTTCTGGCCTAGCGGGTAGCCGAAGCGGCGAAGATGTCTGATCATGGGGGCAGATAACGCAGCGGTCACCACATCACTACGGGAGGTACTCGTGGCAGAAACCCTGAAGAAGGGCACCCGCGTGACCGGTGCCGAGCGCGACAGGCTCGCCGGCGAACTCAAGCAGAGGTACGACGCAGGCGAGAGCATCCGCGCCCTGGCAGCCGCCACCGGCCGTTCCTACGGATTCATCCACCGGATACTCACGGAGTCGGGAGTGAACCTGCGGGGACGGGGCGGCGCCACCCGCGGCAAGAAGGGCTGACCAGGCCGGGCCGCGCGTACCCGCGCCCGAGGTCCCGGCAGGCCCGCCACATACCGTGCCCGATACTTCCGAGTAACATTCGGTTCGGTCGCGGTGGCGGGCCCGGGGGTCCGCGTTCCGCGCCTTGGCGCGCCCACCCGACAGGCGGGAGGGCGCCTCGTGGAGGAGGCGTGTGATGACGGATCTGGAGAAGGCCGGGCTTCGGCTCGAGTACAACCATGACGGCGCGGTGGCGGAGATCGCCCTGAACCGTCCGGAGCGGCGCAACGCGCAGTCTCCGGCCCTGTGGGCGGGCCTGGCCTCCCTGGGCCGGGAACTGCCCGAGACGGTCCGGGTGGTGGTCCTGAAGGGCGAGGGGCCGTCGTTCTCGGCGGGCCTGGACGTCAGGGCCTTCACCCCCGAGGGCATCCCGGGCGAGGGCCCGGCGCTGCCGCGGGGGATCGCGCGCCCCGAGCTGGTCGAGCTGATCGCCGTCTACCAGGAGGGCTTCCGCTGGCTGCGGGACCCGCGCTTCACCACGATCGCCGCCGTGCACGGCCACGCGATCGGCGCGGGCTTCCAGCTCGCCCTGTCCTGCGACCTGCGGATCGCGGCGGAGGACGTCCGGTTCTGCATGAAGGAGCCCGCGCTCGGCCTCGTCCCGGACCTGACCGGGACCAAGCCCCTCGTGGACATCGTGGGCCTGCCGCGCGCGCTGGAGATCTGCCTGACCGCCCGCAACATCGGCGCCGAGGAGGCCCGTGAACTCGGCCTCGTCGAGCGGGTCGCCAAGAGCGGGGAGCTGGACGACGCGGTGAACGAGCTGGTCACGTCGCTGCTCGCGGTGGACGCCGGGGCGGCCCGCGCCACCAAGGCGCTGCTCCAGCAGGCCCCCGCGAACTCCCTGGACGAGCAGTGCGCGGCCGAGCGCGTGGCGCAGTCGTTCCGTCTCGTACCGTGACCCCGATGGCGGCACACCAGGAATAACGGGCAAGATCGACTCCTTGCACCTGGAGGTGCAGTCCAGTTCGAGGAGTTGACGCCCATGGGCATGCCGGGCAACGGTTTCGCCACCATGCGGTCCTATCGCAGGGACTCGTCGGTGAAGCGCGAACGGCTCAGGCCCGGCACGGTCCGCCGCATCGTGGGCTACGGCCGCCCCTACAAGCGGGACATCGCCTGGTTCCTCGGTCTGAACGCCCTGTCCGCCGTCATCGTGGTGGCCGGACCGCTGATCATCCAGCAGATCATCGACAAGGGTGTGGTGCCGGGGAACCTCGCCGTCGTCGTCTGGCTGGCCGTCGCCCTCGCCGGGCTGGCGCTGGCGGACGCCGTCCTGTCGCTCGCGCAGCGCTGGTTCTCCGCCCGGGTGGGGGAGGGCCTGATCTACGACCTGCGCACCCAGGTCTTCGACCACGTGCAGCGGATGCCCGTCGCGTTCTTCGTGCGGGCCCAGACGGGCGCGCTGGTGTCCCGGCTGAACAACGACGTGATCGGGGCCCAGCGCGCGCTGACGACCACCCTGTCCTCGGTGGTGTCGAACGTCATCAGCCTTGCGCTCGTGCTCGTCGCGATGCTCTATCTGTCGTGGCCGATCACCTTGATAGCGCTGCTGCTCCTTCCGGTGTTCGTGATCCCGGCCAGGGTGATCGGACGGCGGTTGCAGAAGATCAGCCGCGAGCAGATGGTGCTGGACGCCGAGATGGGCTCGCTCATGACCGAGCGGTTCAACGTGGCGGGCGCGGTGCTCGCCAAGCTCTACGGCCGCCCCGACGAGGAGTCGTTGGGCTTCTCCCGCAAGGCGGGCCGGGTCCGTGACGTCGGTGTGCTGTCCGCGATGTACGGGCGGGTGATCTTCACAGCGCTCATCCTCGTCGCCGCGCTGGCCACCGCCGCGATCTACGGGGTGGGCGGCGCGCTCGCGGTGGACGGGGCGATGCAGATCGGCACGCTGGTGGCGCTCGCCGCGCTGCTCAACCGGATGTACGGGCCGCTCACCGCGCTGTCCAACGTCCAGGTCGACGTGATGACGGCGCTGGTCAGCTTCGACAGGGTCTTTGAGGTGCTCGACCTGGAGCCCATGGTCAGGGAGCGCGAGGGCGCCGTCGCGTACGTGCCCGAGGGCGCTCCGGAGATCACCTTCGCCGGGGTCACGTTCCGGTACCCGTCGGCCGAGGAGGTGTCGCTGGCGTCGCTGGAGTCGATCGCCAGGAGCGACACCACGCCGGGCCGCGAGGTGCTGCACGACGTGTCGTTCACCGCCCCGCCCGGCCGGATGGTCGCGCTGGTCGGGCACTCCGGGGCGGGCAAGAGCACGATCACCCAGCTCGTCTCCCGGCTGTACGACGTCACCGAGGGGGCGGTGCGGATCGACGGGCACGACGTCCGCGACCTGACGCTGGCCTCGCTGGCGGACACCGTGGGGGTGGTCACCCAGGAGGCCCACCTGTTCCACGCGACGATAAGGGAGAACCTGGCCTACGCCCGTCCCGGCGTCACCGACGAGGAGATCTGGACGGCGCTGGGCGACGCGCAGATCCGCGATCTGGTGGCGGACATGCCGGACGGCCTGGACACCGTGGTCGGCGACCGGGGCCACCGCCTGTCGGGCGGCGAGAAGCAGCGGATGGCGATCGCCCGTCTCCTGCTGAAGGCCCCTGCGGTCGTCGTCCTGGACGAGGCCACCGCGCATCTGGACTCCGAGTCCGAGGTCGCCGTGCAGAAGGCGCTGCGCACCGCGCTCGTGGGACGGACGTCGCTGGTGATCGCGCACCGGCTCTCCACGATCCGGGAGGCCGACCTGATCCTCGTGGTCGGCGACGGCGGGATCGTGGAGCGCGGCGGGCACGACGAACTCCTCGCCCGGGGCGGCGTGTACGCGGAGCTGTACCGCACCCAGTTCGCCCCGCAGGAGGAGCCTTCGGACGCTCCGCTAGGATGATGACACTGTGCTCTCGGTCACTGACTGAGGGCGACCGTGCCGACCGGTCCCACCCGTCCGGCGCGGGCGGTCATCGGTCTCGGGGGAGCTGCCATGATCAAGTCGGTGGGGGCGGGTCTGTGCGTGGCGGTCGCGCTGGCCGGGTGCTCCGGCACCGTGCCGGGCTCGCGGTCCTCGCCGAACCGGTTCACCGGGCCCGTTGAGACGCCCAACCCGACGGTCACGGTGACCGTCGCGGGCAAGACCGTCTTCGTCAGCCCGTCGGCCACCGGCCCGGCCGCGCAGGGCGGCGGGTGCGAGGTCGCGGGCCAGATCGACCGGACGGCGCAGGGCCGCCAACTCCGCTGTGTCAAGGCCCAGGGGGCGAGCGACACCGTCTGGGTGCTGGACAAGGGCGCCTACCCGGACGGCACGGTACGGCCGGGCGAGCAGTGCCCGGCGCGCGGCGCGGTCGGCACCGTGGGCCGGGTCGAGTACCGCTGCGTCCCGGGGCGCGGCCCGAACGACGACGTGTGGCGTCCGGCCGCCTGAGCCCTTCCCGCAGTATCCCGGGTGTTCGCCGCCCCGCGCCCCCGCGTTGGCGTGTCCGTCACGGACCCGGCGCACCCTAAAAACGACATTCCGGTCGGAATCGGAAGAACTGGAGACCCCATGCGTCCGTTCCACGTCCGCGTCACCGCCCTCATCCTGGGCATGGCCGCCACCGGCCTGGCCATCGGCTGGCTCGCCGACGATCTGCGCCCTGGCACTCAGTCCTTCGAGTAACCGAGTCGCCCCAGCTCCTTGCCGGCGATCTTGTGGATCTGCGCGATCTGGCGGGGGGTGAGGAGCTCGCGCCAGGTGGTCGGCGGGGAGCCGGGCAGGGCGGGGAGGTCGCGGCCCGCGTCGGGCCGGTGGCGGGACGTCGCCGCCGTGAGCGCGTCGCGGGAGACCGTCTCGTCCAGGTAGTCCGACAGCCGGGCGGCGGAACCCGACGGGTCGGCCACGACGTCCTCCATGCGGAGGGTGAGCAACTGGTCCTCGGGGACCTGGGCGCGCAGCGACGCGCTCAGCCGGACCGAGCCGCGCCAGCGCAGCGCGCACTTGATCGCGGTGCTCGCCTCCGGCCAGCGCTTGCGCCACGCCGGGTCGTCCACCCCGAGGAACGGGTGCGGGAACACGTGGTCCAGGTTGAGGATGCCGGGCTTGAACCAGGCCAGGCACCGCTCGTCGCCCAGCATCGCGGCGACGACGTCCCGGCCGTCCCGGATCAGCTGGACGAACTGGGCGTCGGGGAACGCGTCGAGCAGCACGTCGGTGCTGTAGATGAGATCCGGGGTGGCGTCGGCGAACCGGTGCACGGCGGCCGGGTCGGCGCACTCGCCGCGCGGCTCGGCGGAGCCCGACAGCGCGCGGCACTCGGCGGGGCAGGCGCGGCAGGAGCCGGGGGTCAGCCGCCACGCCTCGGCGTAGGCGTCGCGCAGCACCCGCGCCGCGCCCCTGCCCTGCTCGGCCGCCAGTGACGGGCGCCGGGCGAACGCGTACACGAGCTTGGTCACCTCGGGTCGGCCGCGGGTGAGGTGGAAGCCCGGGGAGCGCTTGAGCGCACGGGCGACCATGCCGGTGCCGGAGTGGGGCGCGCCCACGACAAAAACCGGCCGGCGGACCTTGGTCCCGTTGACCACGAGGATGTGCGGGGTCTGTCTCATGACTCTTCCCAGTCTCCCATCACCCGGGCCGACCGCGATCCCGTGGGAAGGGATGGCATGAGGGATCAGTTGGACCTTTCGGGCAGGCCGGGCGGACCGGAGAGATCAGCACCCTGTGGGGTCTTCCGCCGGAAGGTCTCTTGCTGTCAAGCTTCCTGGGTGACGCCGTGTGTGGGGGGAGGATCCCATGAGCGGGAGCCGTCGGGACGGCGACGAGGCCGCCCTGGACTCCCTCGTGGTGCTGGTCGCCGAGAACCTCGGTTACTCCTGCACCCGGGTTCCCGGCGACGTCATGCTGTTGGAGGGCGCGGGACGGCTGCACGTCGGCATGCGCAACCTGCGGCAGCTCGCGCGTCTCGTGCCGCGCGACGACTGGCCGGCCGTGGTGGCCGACCACGTCACCACGATCATCACGGCGATCGAGGAGCCGCTGGACCTCAGTGACTTCTCGCTGGCCCGGCACCTGCTGCGCACCCGCGTCTACCCGGCCGAGGCCGACAACGGCATGCTCGCCGCCCGCCCGTTCGCGCCAGGACTGATCGAGGTCGTCGTGGTGGACACCCCGACGACCGTCCGCACGGTGACGCGCGAGGAGATGGCGGCCTGGCCCGCCCCGATGAACGAACTGTTCGCGCTCGGCCGCGACGGCGTGCACTCCGACGGGCCGTTGCAGCGCGAGCTGCACGAGGTGGACGGCATGCCGGTGCACCTGCTGCACGGCTGGACGTTCTACGCGGCCACCCATCTGGCCTGGCTTGAGCAGTACCTGGAGCTGGGGACGCGCGGCGCGCTGGTGGCGGTGCCGAACCGCAGCACGGTGATCGCGTTCCCGCTCGGCCAGGACGTCGGCCCCGGCGCGGCGCTGCGCGCGGCGGCGGGCCTCAAGGAGCACACTCGCGCCGCCTACGAGGAGGGCCCCGGCTCGCTCAGCCCGGCGCTGTTCTGGTGGCGGGACGGCGATCTGGCGCTGCTGGAGACGCGCGGCGAGGGCGCCGACATCGTGCTGCCGGGCGAGTTCCTGGCCGCGATGGCCGGAGCCCAGTGACGAACCAGGGCAAAGGGTGATGTCCAGGGCGTAGGCCGCCCGGATTCCGGTAAAGGCCCCCCGGGGGGCCCTAGGCGAACGGCCCGGAACGTGCGACCGTGTGCAAAAGGAGGGCGAGGCCATGCGGATCTCTGACATTCTTCGCGGCAAGGGCCACCAGGTGGCCACGGTCTCGCCGGACGTCACGGTCCGGGACCTGCTCGCCGTGCTCGCCGAACAGAACATCGGCGCGGTCGTGGTGGTGGACGGCGGCGAGATCGCCGGCATCGCCTCCGAACGCGATGTGGTGCGGCGGCTGCACGAGCACGGACCCGCGGTCCTGGACGGCCCGGTGTCGGCGATCATGACCCATCCGGTCCGCACCTGCGCGCCGGACGACCACGTCGAGGGCCTGCGCCAGGTGATGACCGAGCACCGGATCCGGCACCTGCCGGTGGTGCACGGCGGCCGGCTCGTCGGCATCGTCAGCATCGGCGACGTCGTCAAGAGCGCGATCGACCAACTGGAGACCGAGCGCGAGGCGCTCGTCGGCTACCTCAACAGCTGACGCGTCGCCTAGTACGGGTCGTAGCCCGCGGCCTTGGCGGCGGGCGACCTCAGCAGGTACTCCAGCGCCTGGGGCGTGTCGCCGATGTGCGACGGGTGGTGGCCCGGCTTCAGGTAGATCAGGCCCTCCACAACGAGCAGCCGGAAGAGGCTGGGCACCAGGTTCGCCTTGGCCGCCCTGCGGTACTCCCGGTACATCCAGCGGAAGGTGGGCTTGCGGCCGAGCGTGGGGTCGCGGTCCAGCAGGAACTTCGCGCCGCCGATGAGCGCCCAGTACAGGAACGTCAGCGAGACGAGCCAGCCGGCCACCCGGGTGAGGTAGCCACCGCCCTGCGCCTTGTAGACGTCGAAGACGACCGACCGGTGCTCGACCTCCTCGGCGCCGTGCCAGCGCAGCAGGTCGAGCATGGTCGGGTCGACGCCCGCCTTGTCCAGGTCGTCGTTGTTGAGGATCCACTGGCCGAGGACCGCGGTGTAGTGCTCGATCGCCGAGACCGCCGACAGTTCGAACCTCAGCATCCGGCGCCGGGCGCGCGGCTTGAGCTTGGCCCGCTCGGCCGGACGCGCCTTGTTGCCCGCCTCGCCCGCCTCGGTGATCCTGCGGTGGTCGATGCCGTGCGTGTCGAGCAGTTCGGTGAGGAAGCTGCCGTGCGCGCGGGCGTGCACCATCTCCTGGCCGATGAAGCCCTTGATCTCTTCAAGCAGCCGCTCGTCCTTGATCTCGGGCTTGGCGTCCTGGACGCACTGGATGAACCAGCGCTCGCCCTCGGGCAGCACGAGGTGGAACGAGTTGATCATGTGGGTCGCGACGGGGTGACCCGGGATCCAGTGCAGCGGGGTGTTCTCCCAGTCGAAGCTCACCCGCCGCGGCTTGATGGGCGGATGCCGCTCGTCTACCTCGAACGCGGGCATGCGGTCCTCCAGGGGGCGGGGATTCACCGGGCGGGGTCACACGGGTCACGACAGACCAGGGCAGGCTCAGCACTATGCCGAAACCACCGGAGATCGGCCACTACGGTTCATGACAATCGGCCCCGGCAATCCCTGGCGAACCTGACAATTTCCCGGCGTCCTCCCGGCGTCGGCGGCCCCGCTCCGGGACGCGCACCGGCGGCGGAAGGGCGCCTGATGGGCCTCCGGCAATGGGCGGAACCCCTGTTTCCTCGCAGGTCGGGTGGGCGCGCGGACACGATTGGCGACACATCGGGAAACGGGTCTTGTCTCAAGCGTCCGTCCATGGTCCCATGGACGTCCCCGACGCATAAGTGAACGTTTACGGAGGCGCGCACCCATGAGCACCACCACGGCCGTCAATGAGGAGCGGGCCGCGTACGACGCTCAGATCGCTGGACGGACCGTCTGCACGCTTCTCCAGGAGACCGCTGAGAAACACGGCGACCTGCCCGCCTACACCGACCTGGGCGGCCCGACCCTGACCTGGGCCGACGTCCGCGACCGCGCGCTGAAGCTCGCCGCCGGCCTCACCGCGCTCGGTCT
Source organism: Actinocorallia sp. API 0066 (assembly GCF_020991275.1). GTDB lineage: Bacteria > Actinomycetota > Actinomycetes > Streptosporangiales > Streptosporangiaceae > Actinocorallia. Next base: position 21,225 of record NZ_JAJLQY010000016.1, read on the forward strand.
CCAGCACGGCGAGGTCGTCGCGCTGATGCTGTCCAACCGCTCCGAGCACATCCTCGCCGACCTCGCCGCCGTACACGCGGGCGGCGTGCCCAGCACCGTCTACGCGACGCTCGCGCCCGAGCAGGTGCAGTACGTCGCAGCCGACGCCGCGGCGGCCTTCGCCGTCCTCGAAGGGCCCGACCAGCTCGCCCGCTGGCAGCCCGTCCTGGACCAGCTACCGGAGCTGCGCAAGGTCATCGTCGTCAACGACTGCCCCGATGGCGACCGCTACATCTCCTGGGCCGACTTCGCCGCCCTCGGCGAGTCGGCTTACGCCGCCGACCCTGCCGCCGTCGAAGAGCGCGCCAAGTCCATCCAGGACACCGACACGCTGACGCTGCTCTACACCTCGGGCACCACGGGCAACCCCAAGGGCGTGCCCATCACCCACCGCATGGCCATGTACGAGGCGCTCTGCTCCCGGGAGACCGCCGGCCTTCCCGAGCACCCGGCCATCGTCTCCTACCTGCCGTTCGCGCACATCGCCGACCGCGTCATCTCCTACTACATGGCGATGGAGCTGGCCGGACACGTCAACTTCTGCCCCGACCCCGCCCAGCTGACCGCGGTGCTGGGCCAGGTCCGCCCGAACTCGTTCTTCGGCGTGCCCCGGGTCTGGGAGAAGATCATGGCCGGGATCACCGCGTTCCTGTCCATGGAGACCGACGAGGCCAAGAAGGCGGCCATCGAGGGCGCGATGGCCGTGGGCCGCGCCTACATCGCCGCCCGCGAGAACGGCGGCACCGCCTCACCCGAGCTGGAGGCCCAGTTCAAGGCCGCCGACGAGGCGGTCCTGTCGAAGATCAGGGCGCTGCTCGGCCTCGACCGGGTCGTGCACGCGATGAGCGCGGCGGCGCCGCTGCCGCTGGAGGTCGCCAAGTTCTTCTCCGGCCTCGGCATCGCGATCCTCGACGTCTGGGGCATGACCGAGACGACCGGCGCCGTCACCGCCAACACCAACGGCCTGTTCAAGCTCGGCACCGTCGGCCGCCCCTTCCCCGGCGTGGGCATCAGGCTGGGCGAGGACGGCGAGGTGCTCGTCCAGTCCACCACCTGCACCCCCGGCTACCTCAACCGGGCCGAGGCCACCGCCGACCTCTACGTCGACGGCGACTGGCTCGCCACCGGCGACATCGGCCGCATCGACGAGGACGGCTACCTGTCCATCGTCGACCGCAAGAAGGAACTCCTCATCACCGCGGGCGGCGAGAACATCGCGCCGTCCCTCATCGAGAACCACCTCAAGGAGCACCCGCTCATCGGGCAGTCCCTCGCCTACGGCGACCGGCGGCCCTTCGTCGTCGCGCTGCTCACCCTCGACGGCGAGGTCGCGCCCGTCTGGGCCGCGGCGCGCGGCATCGAGGACACCTCGGTGGCGGCCCTCTCCAAGCACCCGCTGGTGCTGGAGGAGGTCGGCAAGGCCGTCGAGGACGCCAACGCCCGCCTCGCCCGCGTCCAGCAGGTGAAGAAGTGGGCGCTGCTCGACGGCGAGTGGACCGCCGAGACCGAGGAGCTCACCCCGACCCTGAAGCTCAAGCGACGGGTCATCCACACCAAGTACACCGAAGAGATCGACGCCCTCTACACCTGATCCGGGCCGCGCCTTTACCCCGCCTGGCGGGGCGCGCGGCGCGCGGACGGCTAGCGTTCGGCGGCGGGACCACCCGGGGTGGTCCCGCCGTTCTCGAACGACAGGGGGACCATGGACCACGCCCGTCTCGCCGCGGCCGTCGCCGTCGTGCTGCCGCTCGGCCTCGCCGCGCCCGCCTCCGCCGCCGCGCCGTCCGCGCAGCGCCGCGCGGTGACGCTGGAGGCCGTCGCGGTGACGCCCGCCGACCCGGTGCTGTACGACGCGCGCACCACCAAGCTCACCGCCCGAATACGGGCCACCGGCGCCTCGTCGGTGACCGTCGACTTCGGCCCGCACGAGGGGCTCAAACAGCAGGTGCAGGCGGCCCGGACGACGCTGTCGGGCACCGTCCAGCAGTGGGAGGCCGAACTCGTCCTGGACCGGGGCCGCCCCACCGGCCTGTGGGACGTGAAGATCAACGCCTGGGACGGCGCCGCGACCACCGCGACGCGCACCGAGCAGGTGTTCGTCCGCCGGGAGACCCGCTTCATCAGGTTCGACGCGGCTCCCGAGCCCGTCCGGGCGGGCGGAAGGCTCCGGCTGGAGGGCACCCTCGCCCGGCTGGACCCGCTGCGCGCGCTGGGCGGCGGCCTCGTCCGGTACGGGGGCGCGAACGTCCGCCTGTACTTCAGCGGCGACCACCAGGAGCCGCGCGTGTGGCGGTACGTCGCCAACGCCGTCACGGACGCCGACGGGCGCTTCGCCAAGACGGTCCCGGCCCGAAGCTCGGGCTACTGGCGCGCGGGCCACACGGGTTCCACCCACTACGCCGCCTCCCGCTCGTGGCCGGACTACGTGCGGGTGACGCGCTAGCGGGTCCGTTGCGGAGGTCCGTTTTTGGTCAGGTGTTCGGTGGGTTTGTGTTGTCCGTTATGGGGGTGGGTAGTCCGATCCCGTAGAACGTCGCACGGGAAGGAAGCGCCCATGACCGTCACGGGCATCATCAGCGCCATCGTCTTCGGCGCCATCATCGGGGCCTTGGGACGGCTCATCGTCCCCGGCAAGCAGAACATGCCCATCTGGCTGACCGTGATCGTCGGTATCGTCGCGGCCTTCCTCGGCACGGGCCTCGCCCGCCTGCTCAATCTCTCCACCCGCGGGTTCAACTTCTGGGAGCTGATCTTCCAGATCGGGATCGCCGCGCTCGCCGTCTTCATCGTCGCGGCCCTCTGGCCCAAGGGCCACGGCCACGGCCCGGGGACGGGCGCGGGCACGACCACAAGATAGTCGGCGGCTCCTTCGTCGCCGCGGATCGGGCGCCCGACCGACGCTCAGGGCTGTCCGTTAATGAGTGAGATTCCCGAAAAGGCGCGTCGAACGCCCCCGGGTCCCGTAACGTGGTGCCTCGGCACACGTGCGGATCCGGGGGCGCTCGTATGGATGGTCAAGACGCGCATGCCTTCGCACTGCCACCCTTCTCGGTGCTCCTCCGGCACGCGGTCCCCCGCTTCGTCGAGGGTGTGATCGCGCCCGTCGCCGTCTTCTACCTGGCGCTCGCCGCGCTCGGGCAGGGCGGCGCGATCGTCGCCGCGGTGCTGTGGGTGTTCGCCGCGATCGCCTGGCGGATGGCGCGGCGCGACCCCGTCCCCGGCACCCTGACGCTCGCCGCGATCGGCGTGCTGGCCCGCGCCGCGCTCGCCTTCGGCACCGGCGACCCCCGGCTGTTCTTCCTCCAGCCGACGCTCGGCACCCTCCTCGTCGGCTCGGTCTTCCTCGCCTCGGTGCCGCTCGGCAGGCCGATGGCCGCCAAGATCGCCTCGGACCTCGTGCCGCTGCCCCCGGACTTCCTCGCGCACGGCAGGGTCCACCGGTTCTTCCTGCGGATCTCGCTGCTGTGGGCCCTGGTGTTCTTCACCAACGCGGTGTTCAGCCTGTGGCTGCTGTTCCACGAGTCGCTGGAGACGTTCCTGGTGCTGCGCACGTCCGTCGTCGCGCTGCTGTGGACGGCGGCCGCCGCGATCACCCTCGCCGGGTTCCGGCGCACCCTGTGCCACGTCACGGCACCCGCGCCCGCCGCCGCGTGACACTTCCCTGACCTGCGGTGACGTTCGCTTGTCCGAACTCCGGACGGTCCCGAACCTTATGGCTTCCTCACCCGTCTTAGCCATTAATGTCTCAGGTACGTGCCTTTGCTAGGCATGGACGGGGTTTGATCTTGGAGGTGGGGGCATGCGGAGCGTCCGGGGAACGACGCGCGCCGCGGGACTCGCGGGACTGCTCGCCGCGGCGCTGCTGGCGGCGGGATGCACCGGAGGGGGCATCCTCGGCGAGGAGGCCAAGCCTCCGGTCGTCACGATTACCCCCGCCGACGGCACGGCCGAGGCCAGGCCGGAGGACGGCGTCACCGTCACCGCGCAGGACGGGAAGCTCACCAGCGTCAAGGTCCAGGTGACGGCCAAGGCCGCCGACGGCGGGACGGCCGAGCCGAAGGACGTCGAGGGGGCGCTCTCGGACGACGGCGTCACCTGGAAGGCCGCCCGCTCCCTCGTCCCCGACGCGTCCTACACCGTCGAGGCCGTCGCCGCCGGCGCCAAGGACAAGACGACGACGGCGACCAGCGCCTTCACCACGCTGAAGCCCGAGGTCGCGTGGGGCCTGGAGTCGAACATCCCGTGGTCGGGCCAGACCGTCGGCGTGGGCATGCCCATCGTGATCACGTTCTCCGGCGCCGTCACCGACAAGAAGGCCGTCGAGAGCGCGCTGCGGATCAAGAGCGACGAACCGGTCGAGGGCGCCTGGTACTGGTACACCGACAAGCAGGTGATCTTCCGGGGCGAGGAGTACTGGAAGGCCCACCAGAAGGTGAAGGTCATCGGGAGCCTCGCGGGCGTCAAGGCCGCCAAGGGCGCCTACGGGACCAAGGACTTCGAGATCAACTTCAAGGTCGGCACCGCCAACCTCTCGACCGTCAACGCCAGGACCCACCGGATGGTCGTCGAGATCGACGGCAAGAAGGTCCGCGACGTCGGGATCAGCGCGGGCAACGCCACCGAGTACAAGTACACGACGACCAACGGCGTCCACGTGACGATGGACAAGAAGAACCCCGAGACGATGATCTCGCCGGGGATCGAGCCGGGCCAGCCCGGCTACTACAAGGAGATCGTCCCGCACGCGGTGCGCATCTCCTACAGCGGAGAGTACGTGCACTCGGCCCCGTGGTCGGTGGGCTCCCAGGGCAACGCGAACGTGAGTCACGGTTGTATCAACGCCCCGCCGGAGTTCGCGGAATGGTACTACAACCAGTCAAAGTGGGGCGATATTGTCACTGTGACGGGGACGAATCGCGAACTTGAGTACGACAACGGCTACGGCTACTGGCAGAAGCCGTGGAAGGACTGGGTACTCGGCAGCGCGTTCGACGCCCCCGTCGTGACGGACGGCTCGGTCCCCGGGGCCGCGTCCGCAACCCCCAGCACCGACACACCCGCGGAGAGCACCACCTCATGACCCGTCGTATGACCGCGGCCCTGGCCGCCGCGGCCCTGCTGTTCACCGCCGCGTGCTCCGGCGGCCCCAAGGGGTCCGACGAGCCGAAGCCCGAGCCGATCGTCCCCAAGGTGACGATCACGCCGGCCGACGGGACGGGCGAGGTCAAACCCGACAGCAAGATCACCGTCACCGTCGCCGACGGCAAGCTCGACACGGTGCAGGTCAAGGTCGGCAAGCGGACCGTCCCGGGCGAGCTGTCAGCCGACGGCCTGTCCTGGAAGTCCAGCGCCAACCTGCGGCCCAACGCCACCTACGCGGTGACGGCCACCGCCGTCGGCGAGGGCGAGCCCGTCGAGGCCACCAGCACGTTCAGGACCCTCAAGCCCAAGGCGACCTTCGCGATCGCCGACATCATCCCGATGCCGGGCGAGAAGGTCGGCGTCGGCATGCCGATCACCGTCACCTTCGACCGGGACATCACCAACAAGAAGACGGTCGAGCGCGCCCTCGAGGTGCGGTCGGAGAAGCCCGCCGTCGGCGCCTGGTACTGGACCGCCAACAACCAGGTGATCTTCCGGACGAAGAACGGCGCCTTCTGGAAGGCCAACCAGAACGTCAGCCTCACCGCGAAGCTCACCGGCGTGCGGGCCGCGAACGGCGTCTACGGTCTGGCCGACAAGACCCAGAAGTGGAAGATCGGCGACTCCCAGATCAGCACCGTCGACACCAGGACGAAGTACATCACCGTCATGCGCAACGGCAAGAGGGTGAAGCACGAGCCGATCAGCGCGGGCAAGGGCGGCCGGGTCGTCAACGGCGTCGACACCTACCTGACGACGAGCGGCACCCACCTCACGATGTCCCGCCACCGGGTGGAGATCATGACGTCGGAGTGGATGGGCGTCGACCCCGAGGACAAGGAGAACGGCGGCTACAAGGAGATCATCCCCTTCGCCGTCCGGATCTCGAACTCCGGCGAGTACGTCCACTCGATGGCGTCGCGGGTGTGGGCCATGGGCCGGTACAACCTCAGCCACGGCTGCGTGAACGCGCCCCCCGGCTTCGCCGAGTGGTACTTCAACAACTTCCAGCGCGGCGACGTCGTGGAGATCACCGGCACCAAGCGCAGGGTCGAGTGGAACAACGGCTGGTCGTACTACGAGATGCCGTGGAAGCAGTGGGTCAAGGGCGGCGCCCTCGACAAGGAGATCACCACGCTTCCCTACGGCGGCGGCTCGGCCTCCCCGTCCACCCCCGCGGCGCCGTCCGACACGCCGACCGCGCCCGCCACCTCCGCCCCCGACACGGCTGGTTGACGGGGAAACCGAACGACATTGTCGTTGCGGGCGCATCCATCTGTGTTATCCGGTAGAACTCCGGAGATGGACATCCGTGAGGTGGACGACCCGCAGGACGGCGACCTCGACGCCTGGCACAGCCTGGTGTCGGCGGTGCACCTGCACGACCATCCGGGCGACCCCGCCCCGGACCCGGGCCAGACCATCGGCCGGTTCTCCGGCGGGGGCGCCCGCCGCCTCTGGACCGTCCCGCACGGCGACGGGTTCGGCGCGGTCGCCTCGGTCTGGCTGCCGGGCGACCCCGCCGTCCGCGCCGCGGAGATCGACATCCACGTGCTGCCCGCGCTGCGCCGTCGCGGCATCGGCCTCACCCTGCTGCGCCGCGCCGCCGACGCCGCCCGGCGCGACGGCAGGTCCTCGGCCCTGGCCCAGGCCCTCGCCGGAACCCCCGCCGTGCCGTTCCTTGAGCGGTACGGCTTCCGCTGCCTGCTCACCACCCGCAGCCTCGTGCTGCGGCCCGGCGACGTGGACCCGTCCGCGCAGGCCGCGCTGAACCCCGAGGGGTACCGGCTGATCCGCTGGACCGGCCCCGTGCCCGACCACCTCGCCGTCGTCTTCGCCCAGGCCAAGAGCGCCATGGCCGACCACGACGAGGGCGACTCCGCGTGGAACGCCGACGTCGTCCGGGAGACCGCCGACGCCGTCGCCAAACGCGGCGACGACCTCTACACCGTCGCCGCCCTGCACGGGTCCGTGATCGCCGGGTTCACCGAGATCGTCGTGCCCGGCGACGTCCCCGAACGCGCCTTCCAATACGACACCGCCGTTGTGCCCGAGCACCGGGGGCGGCGGATCGGGCTCTGGGTCAAGGCCGCGATGCTGGAGTGGATCAAGGACGAGCGGCCCGAGGTCGTCGAGATCGAGACGGACAACTCACACGACAACGTGCACATGCTCGCCGTCAACGAGGCGCTCGGATACCAGCCGCTGCGCGAGTTCCGCGAGTATCTGGCGTCGGTCGCTGACCTTCCGTGACGGAAGGGGCGCCCCGCGATCTACGATGGACGGGTGACTTCGGGTGAGTATCTGCGCTATCCCCATCTGCGGGACGGGCTGCTGACGTTCGTCGCCGAGGACGACGTCTGGCTGGCCGGGCTCGACGGCGGCCGGGCCTGGCGGCTCAGCGCCGACCGCGCCCCGGTGAGCCATCCCCGGCTGAACGCCGACGCCACCAAGGTCGCCTGGACGAGCTGGCGCGACGGCGACCCGGAGGTCCACCTGGCCCCCGCTGAGGGCGGCGTCAGCGAACGGATCACCTACTGGGGCTCGCCTACCACCCGCGTGCGGGGCTGGACCCCTGGCGGGCGCGTCCTGGCCACCTCCTCCACCGGGCAGCCCTTCTCGCACTACACGTGGGCCTACGCCGTCCCGGTGGACGGAAGCACAGCCGCGCGGCTGCCTTACGGGCCCGTCGAGGACCTCGCCCTGTCCGGGGAACACCGCTCCGAGAAGGCCGCGCTGCTCACCGGCGGCGCCGCCGAACCCGCCCGCTGGAAGCGCTACCGGGGCGGCGGCATGGGACGGCTCTGGACGGGCGCCGCCGTCGAACCCGCCGAGTACCGGACGGAGGCCGACGGGGCGCTCGCCCTGGAAGAACGGCACTTCACCCGGATCCTGCCCGACCTGGGCGGACACGTGGACTCCGTCATGATCGTCGGGGAGCGGGTCGCCTTCCTCTCCGACCACGAGGGCGTCGGGGCGCTGTACTCGTGCTCCCTCGACGGATCCGACCTGCGCCGGCACGGGCCCCTGGACGGCTTCTACGCCCGGCACGCCGCCACGGACGGCTCCCGTGTCGTCTACTCCTCGGCGGGGCGGCTCTGGCTCGTTGAGGACCTGGAAGAGGCGGAGGCCCGTCCGCTGGAGGTCACCCTGGGCGGGTCGGGCACCGCGCGGCGGCCCTACCTGATCACGGGCGAGGACCGCCTGGGCGGCTTCGCCTGCGACGCGACGGGCCGGGCCAGCGCCGTCGAGGTCGCCGGGACCATCCACTGGGTCACCCACCGGGACGGGCCCGCCCGCACCCTGTCGGCCGACCCCGGCGCGCGCGCCCGGCTCCCCACCGTGCTGGGCGGCGACGCGGGCGTGGCGTGGATCATCGACGCGGGCACCGACCTGCCCGGCGACGCCCTTGAGGTCGCGCCCGTCTCGGGCCTGGAGCCGGGCACCACACCGCGCCGGCTCGCCGCCGGACGGCTCGGCTGGGCGACGGAACTGGTGTCCTCGCCGGACGGGAAGACCGTCGCCGTCTCGACCCGGGACGGGCGGCTCATCCTCGTGGAGATCGAGTCGGGGGAGGCTTCGGAGCTCGCCGTCTCGGCCGCCGGGCAGATCGAGGACGCCTCCTTCTCACCCGACTCGGAGTGGCTCGCCTGGTCCGAGCCGACCGCCGACCCGTTGCGCCGGATCCGGCTCGCCCGGCTGGGGGACCGGACGATCGTGGACGTCACGGACGGGCGGTTCGAGGACACGTCACCGTGTTTCACCCAGGACGGGAAGTTCCTGGCCTTCCTCTCGTGGCGGGGGTTCGACCCCGTTTACGACCAGCACGTGTTCGACCTTTCGTTCCCGTTCGGATGCCGTCCCTATCTGGTGCCGCTTTCGGCGTCCACACCGTCGCCGTTCGCGCCCTCGGTGGACGGGCGGCCCCCGAACGGCGCCGACGACAAGGACGAGGAGGGCAAGGAGGACCAGCACGCGTCCGTCGACCTCGAAGGGCTCGCCGCCCGGGTCGTCCCCTTCCCGGTGGAGGCGTCCCGGTACGACGCGATGAGCCCGGTGAAGGGCGGGGTCGTCTGGATGAAGCTGCCTCTGTCCGGTTCGCTGGGCGAGAGCGGGCCGCAGCCCGACGCGGCGCCGTTGCGGCCGACCCTTGAGCGGTTCGACCTGTCGAGTCGCAAATGTGAGGAGATCGTCGATCCGATCGACGGGTACGCGGTCAGCGGCGACGGGGAGCGGCTCGTCATCCGGGATCGTGGGCGGCTGCGGGTCGTCGCGGCTTCCGGGTCCGACGACGACACGGTGAAGGTCGATCTGCTCAAGGCGCGGACGATCTTCGACCCGGCGGCCCGGTGGGCGCTGGCCTACGCCGAGGCGGGGCGGCTGGTCCGGCACGAGTTCTGGAGCGAGGCGGCGCTGGAGGCCGTCGGCTGGACGTCGGTGCTGGAGCGGTACCGCCCGCTGCTGGACCGGGTGGCGACCCCCGACGACTTCGCCGACCTGCTCTGGGAGGTTTTCGGCGAACTCGGCACGTCGCACGCCTACGTCGCGCGGGCCCGCTACCGGCGCGAGGGCGAGTGGCTCGGCATGCTCGGCGCCGACCTGCGCCGCGACGGCGACGTGTGGCGGTTCACCCGGATCCTGCCCGGCGAGTCGTCCGACCCGCGGGCCCGCGCGCCGCTGGCCGCGCCCGGCATCGTCGTCCGCCCCGACGACATCCTCCTGGAGATCGACGGCCGCCCGGTCGACCCGGTGACGGGCCCCGGCCCGCTGCTCGCCGGCATGTCCGACGTCCCGGTCGAACTGACCATCGGTCCGCGCGACGGCGGCGCCCCCCGCCGCGTCGCCGTCGTCCCGCTACCCGACGACGAACGCCTCCGCTACCAGGACTGGGTGACCGACCGCCGCCGCCACGTCCGCGAAGCCTCCGAGGGCCGCCTGGGCTACCTCCACATTCCCGACATGGTCGGCTTCGGCTGGGCCCAGCTCCACCGCGACCTCCGCGTCGAGATGGCCCGCGAAGGCATCATCGTCGACCTCCGAGGCAACCGAGGCGGCCACACCAGCCAACTGGTCGTAGAAAAACTCGCCCGCCGCATCATCGGCTGGGACGTCCCGAGAGGCAAACTCCCCTCCCCCTACCCCGAAAACGCCCCAAGAGGCCCCATCGTCGCCGTGGTCGACGAACGCGCCGGCTCCGACGGCGACATCATCTCCGCCGCCATCAAAACCCTCGGCCTAGGCCAGGTCATCGGCACCCGAACCTGGGGCGGCGTCATCGGCATAGACGCCTGGCACCGCCTAGCCGACGGCACCTCGGTGACGATCCCCCGCTACGCCACCTGGTTCGACACCTACGCCTGGTCCCTGGAAAACCACGGCGTAACCCCCGACACCGAGGTCGTCATGACCCCCGAAGACTGGGTAAACACCCGAGACCCCCAGTTGGACACCGCCATAACCCAAGCCCTCACCACCCTCGCCGACCACCCCCCCTCCACCCCACCCACCCCCCACTAACCCCACCACGGGCACCCTGTCCGCCCCCGGCCCAAGGCCAGAACCGAACAGGGCGCCCACACACCCCTCAGGCAAAAACCTCGTCAGCGCTGCTCGCGGAGGACGCTCGTACGATCCACGTTTCGAGCTGGTCGACGGATACGCATCCGTCGATCAGCTCCCGCTGCGCGTCGCTGATGCCGATGCCCCACTCCGCCAAGACCATAAGAAGGATCTCGGCGACCGCCTCCCGCCGCCCTTCCTCGCGGCCTTGGGCGCGGATTTCGGAGATGTAGGTGCGGTGTTGGGCGGTCACGGGGATCCTCTGTCGCTGGCGGGTGGGTTTTGGCTGAGGTTGGGCGGGGTGGCCGTGTCCGCTTAGGAGAGGACCTCGTCGGCGGTGGTGGCGGTCGCGACCCGTCGGATCCAGGTTTGGAGCTTCTCGGCGTCCTCGCATCCCTCGATCAGCTCCCGCTGCGTGTCGCTGACGCTGATGCCCCGATCCCCGAGGAGCATGAGCAGGATCCCGGCGGCCGCTTCCTGCCTGCCCTCCTCCCGGCCTTCTTCCCGGCCTTCCTGTCGGCCTTCGGCTCGGAGTTCGGAGATGTAGGTGTGGGGTTGGGTGGCCATGAGGGTCCTCCATTTCTGGCGGGCTGGGCCTTCGCCGAGGCCGCTTTCGGTGAACTCGGCCAGGTGGGTGGCCTTGCCGACGTCGATCGTGGCAAGGGCGTCCACCAGGGATTCCAGTATCGCATCCGTGTGCGGGGACTTGCTGTGCATGAGGGCGGACAGGATGGCGAGGGGGACGTCGCGGGCGGCCTCCTTGACGGTGGTGATCACGGGCATGGTGTCGGGGCCGAGGACCAGGGGGTGGATCACCATGGACGGCCAGGCGGCGGGGCCGATGTGGAAGGGGACGGCGGCCCAGCGGGCGGTCGCCTTCTTCTGGCAGGTGACGATGAGGGAGACGTCGCAGTCGTGGACGTCCTGGAGGTGGGCGATGTAGCGGGCCCAGCGGCGGCGTTTGGTGTCCGAGGGTTCGGTTTGCGCCTCGATCACCATGATGAGCGGGCCCGCCGCCGACTCGACCCGGAGGAGGGTGTCGGGCCAGCGGGAGACGGGCTTCAGGTCGGTGAGATCGACGTTGATGATCTCGACCTTCTCCGGCGGGGGAATGGGGAGGCGGAGGACTTCGGTGAGGACACGGCAGGCCAGGCCGGTGTCTTCCTGGAAGATCCGGTGCAGCGCCTCGTGTTGAGAGGTTGGCATGACCCGGACGTTACTCAGGGGACTCAGGTGGGCGCAAAGGGTGTTTAGGACGATTGGAGTAGATTTGTAGAGATGTGAAAGGAAAAGAAATTTGGGGGAATCAGGGTGTCTTGAGGACGACGGTCGGGACGGTGCTGGTGAGGAGGGTTTGGCAGCGGTCGGGGGTGGGGGCGGTGGCGGTGACCAGGGCGAGGCGGGAGTCGATGTTGCCCTTCACCGGGGGAGAGATTCTGGTGTTAGGCGGAATGAGAGGAATGGCCTGTTCTATACCCTCGGGGAGGGGTGTGGGAAAGGTGATGGAGGTGACCACCGAGTCCGGGTGCGGGGGATAGTGGAAACGGATTCCGGCGGTTTGGGAATGGGTGGGGACGGGCATGGGGGGAATGCCACAGGCCAGCGCGGCGGTGATGAGGCCGGGGTCGACGCCGGTGGCGAGCAGGCCGAGGTAGGGGATGAGGTCGCCGCCCAGGCGGGCGTTGACCTCGATGAGTTTGGGGCCGGTCGCGGTGAGTTTGAGTTCGCAGTGGGTCCAGCCCTGGGTGTAGCCGAGGGCCCGGTGGACGGCGGTGAGGGTGGCGCGAAGACGTTCGTCGTGGAGGAGGGGGTCGTCGGCGGTGACGAGGTGGCCGGTCTCTTCGAAGAAGGGGGGATAGCCGATCTGTTTACGGGCGAGGAAAACGGGGGTGACCGTGCCGTTGTGGACGGCTGAGTCGATGCTGATCTCGGGGCCGTCCAGGAACTCTTCGACCAGGACGCCACGGTCGAAGATGGGCTGGTCGGTGACGGGGACGTCGCGGGTGGCGGCGAAGTGGTCGGTGAGCTCACGCTCGTCGGCGACGAGGACGACGCCCTGGCTGCCGCCTGCGGCGCGGGGCTTGATGACGACCGGGTAGCCGATTCGGGCGGCGGCGGCCCGCGCCTCGGCTAGCGCACCGACCAGGGCGAAGTTCGGTTGGGGGAGGTGGTGGGCGGCGAGGGTGGTGCGGGTGGCGGACTTGTCGCGGCAGCGGCGGACGGCGTCGGCGGGGGTGCCGGGGAGGTTGAGGGCTTCGGCGGCCAGGGCGGCCTGGACGATGTGTTCCTCGTGCCAGCTCAGCACGCCCGCGACGTCGGCGGTCGCGGCGAGGGCCTTGGCGGCGGCGACCACCTGGTCGGCGCCGGTGTCGGGGACGACGGTCGCGCCGTCCAGGTAGGGCTTCTCCCAGGTTGGCTCGACGGGGGTGACCAGGTGGATGCGGTACTCGGTGGCGATGGAACGGAGGAGGTATTCGCGGTACTCGCGCTGGCCGGTGATGACGATCAGCAGGAGTGGCCTGTCCTTGGCGGTGGTCACGACGCCTCCCCGGGCTCGGGGGCGGGGTGGATCTTGATGGTGGTGAACATCGCCAGCATGAAGTCCGTCAGTTCGTCGGCTGTCGCCGGGCCCAGGACGCCTGCGACGGGGATGTCGGAGTCGGCGTAGGTGATGGTGTCCTTGATGGGTTCGTCCGGGGTGCGTTGGACCCAGCGGTGGACGAGCGGGGAGGCGCGGAACGGGTCTTCGCCGGTGATGCGGCAGTGCCGGGAGCCGAGGGTGTGGCCGGGGAACATGAAGAAGGCGTACCGCTCGTCGGGCCCGGGCCCGGGGTCGCGGGAAGGGCCGGAGCCGAGGGGCGAGCCGACGAGCTGCCGCACCTGCGCCGACTGGAGGTGCACCCCGGTGGCGAGTTCGACGGCGTCCACGATGTCCGCGCCGCCGACGCGGGCGCCGACCTCAAGGAAGACGGGGCCTTCGGCGGCGAGGATGACTTCAAGGTGGAACGGCCCGTCGTGGATGCCGACGGCGCGCAGCGCCCGGGTGGCCCAGGCGGCGAGCGGCGGCGGTGTCGCGATCTGCACGGAGCCGAGCGGCTCGCCGAGCGCGGCGTACCGCAGGCACGTCCCGACGTACTTGGAGGTGACGACGACGCCGAGTTCACCCCCGTGCATCAGCCCGTCGAGGTGCACGATGGGCCCGTCGACGAACTCCTCGATCTCGTGCCCTGCGGCGTCCACGGCGCGCCCGGCCTCCAGCGCCGAAGCCACGTCCGGATAGTCCGAGACGCCCTCACTCGACGCCCCCGAGAGCGGTTTCAGCACCGTCCGCCCCTTCCACGGCACGGACGACGGCCCGCCCGCGAGCGCGTCGCCCAGCGGCAGGTAGCGCGGGGTGCGCAGCCCGCCCGCCTCGGCCGCCGCCTTCATCAGCACCTTGTCGCGGACGGGCAGCACGTCGGCCTCGCCCGGTCCGGGGACGCCGAGCGCGTCCCGCACCCGGCCCGCCGCGAGCAGGTCGTATTCGGACATCGCGACGAGCACGTCGGGCGCGGGCAGCCCGGCGACGGCGGCGAGCACCTCGTCGGCGGTGTCGCCGGTGCCGGGCCGGTCCAGGAACGTCGCCCGGACGCCGGTCGGCAGGGTCGCCGCGCGGTCGGGGGCGCTGACGTAGGTCACCTCGTGCAGGTCGTGGTCGATGTTGCGCGCGTAGTGCGCGAACGAGTCGGGGATGCGGTGCATGACGAGGACGCGCATGGGTTCAGTCGGCCTTTCCGTGGGTCGGGGCGGCGACGGCGGCGGGCCGTGCGGCGCCGGTGACGGCGTGGTCGCGGACGAGGAGGCTGAGGAGGCCGGGCAGCCCGGCGATCGCGGCCATCACGAGGACGGTCGCGGTGTAGGAGTCGGTGTCGAGCAGCAGTCCGCCGAGCATGGAGCCGAGCGGCACCGCGCCGAGCATGAGGGTGCGCATCAGCGTCATGGTGCGCCCGCGCAGCTCCTCGGGTGTCCGCTCGTACCGGACGGCCTGGGACGAGACGACGAGCAGCGCCGCCGGAAGCCCGCACGCGACCTGTCCGATGAGCACCAGCACGGGGTCGGCCCCGAGCAGCAGAAGCAGCCCGCCACCGGAGACGAGTTGCAGCAGCCCGATCCTGAGCATGGGCCGTCGCGCGGGCCGGAGCGCCCCGGCGATGAGCGATCCGGTCACCTCAGCCGCCGCGAGCACACTGACGAGCACGCCGAGCATCGCGGCCCCGCCGGGCAGCCGTTCGTGCGCGAGCCATGGCTGGGCGACGACGAGCATGCCCATCGCCACGTTGAACAGCGAGAACGTGACGGTGATGACGAGCATCACGGGGTCCCCGCGCAGGAACCGGACGACGGGCCGCCAGGAGGCGGCGGCCTTGGCGTCGGCGCCGGGCACGGGCGGCGGCCGGTCGAGCCGGGCCCGCATGCTGAGGACGGCGCCCGCGAACACGAAGTAGGTGAGCGCGTCGAACGTGAGCACGCCGTGCGCGCCGATGAGCGGGATGAGCGCGCCGCCGACGGCGGGCCCGATGAGCCCGGCCGCCGACGCCGCCACCGATTCCAGCGCGATCGCCGCGCTGAGCCCGCGCTTGGGCACGAGTTCGGGGATGACGGCGGGCACGATCCCGATCGGCAGGATCTTCAGTAGCCCGTAGAGCGCCGCGACGACGTACAGGTAGCCGAGCGGCACCTGTGAGAACAGCGCGTACACGGGGATGCTGAGCATGACGACGCCGCGCACGACGCTGTCGGCGACGAGCACCTTGCGCCGGGAGAACCTGTCGACGATCCGTCCGGCGAGCGGCCCGCCGACGGCGATGGGCGCGAAGAAGCAGACGCCGAGCAGGGTGAGGGAGCCGACGCCGCCGGTGGTGACGGCGATCCACGACAGCGCGATCCAGGTGCTGCCGTCGCCGACGAGGCTGATGACGGCGCCCGTCCACAGCCGCCGGAAGTCACGTTCGCGCAGCACGTCCCGGTAGGCGCCGAGCGAGTGCCGCTCACCGCTCACGGACCGCGCCGATCCCGACGAAGCACATGAGGGCGGGCACGTCGCCCCGGTTGTGCCAGGCGTGCGCGGCGCCCTGCTGGACGACGCAGGTGCCGGGCGTGAGCAGCACCTCGGTGCCGTCGCCCGTCTCCAGCCACAGCTCGCCCTCGAGGCAGACGGCGTAGTCGAGCGTGTCGGTGGTGTGCATGCCGGAGTCGGCGCCGGGCGGGAACGGGTCCATCAGGCCGGGCAGCACCGCGTCGGCCTCGGCGCGCAGTTCGGCGGGGTCGCCGGACGGCACGGTGACGGTCGAGGCGGGCGCGTACCGGGCGAGCAGGAGCCGGGTGCCGCCGGGTCCGGCGAAGAACGGCAGCGTGACCGGCTCGGCGGGCTTGGGCCCGACGGTGGGGACGCCGTCGCCGGTGCCCCACAGCGGGTAGAACTCGACGCCGGGGGCGGCGGCGACCGAGACGGGCACGGCGGGCGCGTCCGCGAGGACGGCCGAGGCGCCGCCGGTGACGACGAGACGTGGCTGGATCGGCAAGAAAAGGCTCCTTGGTTCACTGGCGTTGCAGGACGGCGCCGCGCAGCCGGTCCATGAGACGGGCCTCGGTGTCGCGCAGGGCGCGGGCGCCGACGGCGAAGGCGGCGGGGTCCACGGTGCCGGTCACCTTGCCGATGAGGAGGCGGCCCTGGAGGTCGGCCGTCCCGGCGAGGGACGCGGCGAGCAGCGCGTCGGTGTCGGGGTCGGGCAGTTGGCGGCGGACGTACTCGCGCAGGCACGTGCGCGCGCCGAGGTGCACGGTGAGGGCGTCGTACAGCAGTTCGACGGCCCGGTCGGGCGCCGTCCACGGTGAGGTGAGCAGGTCGGCGGCGTCGGCGAGCAGGCCGAGGCCGTCGGTGGACGCGGCGAGCCGCGCCGCGAACGCCGTGGCGGCGCCGGTGGCGGCGGCCGCCGGGTCGTAGGGCGCGGTGGTGAAGGTCCGGACGGCGCGCCGCTCGCCGTTCTCGAACGCGGCGGCCACGACGTCCTCGGGGAAGGTGTAGGCGCACAGCAGGCTCGCCGGGTTGTCGTCGACGAACGTCCAGGCGCCGTCGGCGAGGCCGGTCAGCATGATGGTGTGCACGACGTGCTGTTTGCGGTACTCGACGCAGTGCGGCAGGTAGAACACGTCGATGACGAGCAGCGCGAACCCGCTGGCCGCGATGGCTTCGAGCGCGATGTCGCGGGCCGCCGCGTAGTCGTCCACGACGGTCTCGCGCGCGGTGACGCCGAGCAGGGCGAGCGCCGCCGGGTCCAGGACGGGGCTTTCGAAGTCGTACCTTGGCCGGGCACGTCTGATGATCTGCTCGCGGATGTCGTCGGTGCCGACCAGCGATCCGGCGAACAGCAGCGGCACGTCCGGCACCGTCTCGCCCAGCCGTACCAGCGCCTGGCGCTGGTAGCAGTTGAGGTAGGCCCTGCTGTACAGGGCCTGGTCGTAGGGGTAGACGACGTCCGCCACCGCTCACAGCACCCGGGTCATGTACGCGCTGTGCGGGTCGTCGGTGTAGTCGGCGAACGGCCCGGTGTAGGTGAAGCCGAACCGCTCGTACAGCTTGCGCGCGGGCAGGAAGTGCTCGGTGGCGCCGGTCTCCAGGCTGAGCCGGGTCAGGCCCGTCGCGCGCGCCTCGGTGATCATGTGGTCGAGCAGGAACGCGGCGACGCCGCCGCGCCGCCGCGCCGGGGAGGTGCGCATCGACTTGATCTCGCCGAGGTCCGCGTCGTGCGCCTTGATCGCGCCGCAGCCGACGAGTTCGTCGCCGTCGTAGACCGACCAGAAGGTGATCTCCTTGACGCGCAGCCCGTCGAGGTCGAGCGCGTGCTTGCTCTCCAGCGGGGTGATCGCCCGCATGTCCTGGACGTGCGCCTCCAGGAACGCGGCGATCTCGGGGCCGCTCAGGTCGTCGATGATGATCTTCATGGGTTTCCCGTTCCTTCCAGCAGCCCGCAGGCGAAGAAGCCAGGGGCGGACGCCAGCGCCAGGTACCGCTCTCCCGGGCGGAGGCCGTGCCTGTCCGCGTAGTCGGCCAGGTTGATGATCCAGTCGCAGTTTCCGCAGTGCGCGTAGGCGCGCATCGGCTCGGTGAAGTGCAGCAGGGCGCGCGGTAGCCCGGCCGCCATGGTGTTGAACACGGTGAGTGGTTCGTACAGGTTGGTCGGGAACGCCTTGGCGATCCCGGCGACGTCGGTGCCGCCCGCGTCGAGCGCCCGGTCGAGGGCGGCGCGGGCGACGCGCTGGCGGGAGACGAACGAGTCGTGGCCCGCCAGCCCGTCCGGGTCGACGGCGGCCGTCGCGGCGACGAGCCGGAGCGGCCCGGCGGCGGTCCGGCTGATGAGGAGTCCGGCGACGGCGTCGCCGAACAGCGCGAACTGCCGGATCCGCTCGGCGTCGTCGGGCGTGAAGTCGAGCGCGACGACGACGACGTGCCGCACGCCGGGGTCGGCGAACGTCTCCCACCCGTAGCGGAGCGCCTCCAGGGAGCCGCAGCACTGCCGGAACGACAGCACGGTGGGGACGGCGGCGGTCATGCCGAGCCCGGTGAGCGCGGTGACGGCGAAGTCCCGGCCGAGCCGGGCGAGGGTGGCGTCGGACGTCGCGAACACCACACGGTCCACCTCGCCGGCGGGCACGCCCCGGTCGGCCAGGACCCGTTTGACACAGTCGGCGACATACTCGCCGGGCGGCCGGGTCATGGTCCGGAACGTGCCGCAGCCCATCGCCGCGAAGTCCGTGTCGGGGGAGGCGGCCCGCCACAGGTCGGCGAACCCGGGCAGGTCGGCGGGGGCCCGTTCGAGGTCGCCGAACACGCACGCGAACGAGCCGATCGCCGGGGCCGGGGGACGGGTCATGCGGCGCTCGCGTCGATCTCCGCGAGGACCGCCAGGATGCCCTCGATGTCGTTGAGCCGCGACACCCACTCGGGTTTGATCATGACGCCCGGCGCGTGCGCGACGATGTAGTTGTTGACGAGCAGGATGATCGCCAGCGAGCCGATCCCGAGTTCCTGCCGGGTCGTGGCGGCGGCGACGTCGGCGTCGGTGAGCCCGGCCGTCTCGGGCTGTGTGCGCAGGAAGTCGGCGAACCGCTTGAGCGGCGTCCCGGTCTCCAGGTCGGTCGTCATCAGTCGGTCACCTTCCGGAAGGGGTGGCCGTTCAGGTTGTGGTCGTGGATGCGGTTGTAGCCGTAGGTGTCCTCGCCGGAGACCAGGACGCTGCCGTGGTAGTCGAGGCTGATGGTGTCGCCGAACTCGCTGAGGCTGTCGACGTTCTCGTAGACCTTCACGGACGGCGCGACGTACCGGGAGGCGTAGGCGAGCCGGGTCTCCTCGCTGACGTTGGGCAGCGACCCGTGGATGCACTTGGCGAGGAAGATGACGAACTGGCCGGCCTTCATCTCCATCTCGAAGATCTGCTCGCCCTCGGGGTCCCAGTCCTTGTCGAGCTTCAGTTCGGCGTAGTCGTAGCCGAAGAAGTCGTGGGTCTTGCTCTCGACGTTCAGGGTGAGCGGCTTGGACTCGTCGTAGTACCAGCGCTTGTGGCTGCCGGGGATGAACCGGAGGCAGCCGTTCTCGCGTCCGGCGGGGGAGAACGCCGTCCACACGGTGAGTTCCTGGGTGAGGTAGCTGCTCTCCTCGGTGTACTTGAGCGACGGGGTGGACGCGGTCGTGGTGTCGCCGACGACGAACGTCTCGACCTGGTGCCAGCCGGTGCCGGCCTCGCCGGGGACCTTCTGGAAGATGTTGGTCTTCCAGCACAGGATGTCGTCGCCGATGAGGCTGCGCAGCCGGTTCACGATCTCCGGCCTGCTGACGTGGTCGGACAGCGTGTTGCAGTCCAGGTGCCGGTCGTAGTTGATGATGGTCGAGTTGTGCGGCTTGTTCTGCGACAGGACCATCTCGATCTTCGCCTGGTTCCACAGGAGGGGCGCCTCCTCCTCGGAGTACAGGTCGAACGGGCCGACGAACCCGTTCTCCCGGAAGAACGCGACCTGCTCGTCGGTGAGGCCCATGGCCTTGGTCTCGGTCATGTCAGTACGCCTTTCTCGCTGTGCTTCACCTTGCGCTTGCCGAGGAGTCGGGCGGCGTTGCCGTGGAAGAAGAGGGCGCGCTCGGTGTCGGTCATCTCCGGCGGGAACGCGCCCTCGGCCTCCAGCCGCGCGACGAAGTCGGACTGTCTGCCCTGGAGGCGGAAGATCGGCCAGTCCGTGCCGAAGAGGATCTTGTGGTTGATGCCGCGGCCGAACAGCGCGCGCAGGGCGGCGACGCCGTTCGCCTCGTAGCCGCTGACGTCCAGGTAGATGTTCGGGCGGTTGGTGCAGAGCATCGCGCACTCGTCCGGGTAGTGGACGCTGCCGTGCGCGAGCACGAAGTCGACCTGGGGGAAGTCCCGGGCCGGGCGGTCCAGGTGGATGGGCAGCGCCGCCTCGAAGTCCAGCACCGGCGAGGTCGCGCCGATGTGGGTGAGCACGGGCAGCCCGTAGTGGGCGCAGATCTCGTAGTACGGGTAGAGGATCTTGTCCGACAGCCGGTAGCCGCACGGCGGGTACAGCTTCATCCCGTCGAACCCCCACTCGGTGACGGACCTTTCGAACAGGGCGAGGCCGTCCGCGCCCCAGCGGGGGTCCACCCCGGCGAACACCCGGAACCTGCCGGGGTGCCGGGCGACGACCGCCGCGTGGTGGGCGAGGATCTCCTCGATGCCGTGGTCGCCGTCGCGCAGCGCGTAGGTGAAGTCCGGCACGAGCAGCACGGCCTCGCCGATGCCCGCGTCGTCCATCTGGGCGACGAGCTCGTCGCACAGCGGGTCGCTGAGGGTGCCGTCGTGCATGCGGGCGACCTTCGCGCGCGGCACGGGCAGGCCCTTGGCGTGCAGGGCCAGTTCCATGTTGGCGACGACGCCGTCCCGGAACGACGGCGGGAAGCACATCGGGTCGGCGATGTGGCAGTGGAAGTCGATGATCGGCTCGCCCGTCATCGCTCAGCCCTCCCGCACGATCTTGATGATGTCGGACACGTACTCGGCGCTGACGAACCGGTCGACGTTGCCGAACGCGTCGATGCCGACCTGTTCCTCCAGCACAAAGACGATGCTCATCAGCCCGACCGAGTCCACGCCGAGGTCGGCGCGCAGGCTCATCGACGGTTTGACGCCGCCGCGCGCGGCGGCGCGGGGCAGCACCGTGGCTATGAGCGCGCACAGCCCGTCGTCGGTGGGCGCGCTCACCGGACGGCCTCCGGGAAGACCTCGCGGAGCGCCGCCGCCCTGTCGAGTTTCAGGTTCCTGGTGAGCAATCCGTTCTCCACGGTCAGCTCCTTGTCCGGGCGGAAGACGACTTCGGTGATGCGGTGGGCGGTGTCGCGTGCGGCGTTGGCGGCGGCGACCGCCGTCTCGACCTCGGCGACGCGGTCGGGCGCCGCCGGGTCGGGCAGCCAGACGACGCAGGTGAGGAGTCCGTCGCCGGTCGGCGAGGCGACGAGGGCGCGGGTGACGGGGCAGCGCCGTTCGACGTCGAGTTCCAGCTCCTCCGGGTTGATCTTGACGCCGCTGCGGGTGATGATCACGTTCTTGCTGCGGCCGACCAGGCGCAGGAACCCGCGTCCGGCGAACACGCCGAGGTCGCCGGTGGTGAGGGCGCCGTCGGCGCGGAACACCGACGCGGCGGTCTCGACGCCGTCGAACACGTAGCCCGCCGCCTGGGGCGCGGTGCTGTGCACGACGACCTCGCCGTCGTCGCCCAGCTCGACGGCGACGCCGGGCACGGGGCGTCCGGCGGTGCCGGTGCGGTGCGCGCCGGGCAGGTTGAACGCGATCCAGCCGACCTCGGTGCTGCCGTACACCTCGTACAGGGGCGCGCCGAGCCGCTGGAACATCCGGACGACGCGCGACGGCACCGGCGCCGACCCGGTGAACATCAGCCGGACGCGCGAGCCGTACATGCCCGTCCAGCGGGCGCCGAGCAGGGCCCGCAGGCCGCGGCTGAGCCGGTCGGGGAGCAGCGTGTGCAGGGCGGTCGCGAGCAGGTAGGGGAGGCGTTCCCGGCCGCGCGCGGCGTCCACCCGGTGCGCGACGATCTCGTAGAACGACGGCGGGCCGAGCACCACGGTCGGTTCCAGCGTCCGCATCTTCTGGAACATGCGCTCGGGCACGACGATCGTCGCGGAGCAGCCCGTGGTGATCGCGAGGTACATCAGGTAGCGCTGCTGGAAGTTCGAGAACGGCATGACGACGAGGAGGTCGTCGGCGCCGGTGAGCCGCCACGCCGTCGCGGACACGTCGATCGTGTTGGCGACGCCCGCGCGGGTCAGCAGGAGGCCCTTGCGGGTGCCGGACGTGCCGGAGGAGAACGCGACGGTGAACACGCCCTCGGGTGTCTCGGCGGGTGGCGCCTCGCGCGGGACGAGTCGCAGCGGCCGGTCCGCGAGCGCCGCGACGTGGGGCGGTGGCTCCGGCGGCACCGCGTCTCCGGCGAGCAGCAGCGCCGTCATGTGGTACCGCTCGGCGAGGCCGGCCAGTTCGGCGGCGTCCGGGGCTGCCGAGAGGGGCGGCGCGACCGAGACGCAGCCGAGGGCCAGGAGCGCGAGATCGGCGACGACCCAGGCGTGGCAGTTCGGCCCGGCGATCCCCACGAGGTCGCCGGGACGGACCCCGCACCCGCTCAGCTCCGCGACGAGCGCCTCGACGTCGGCGCGCAGCTCGGCGAACGTGCGGGTGGTGAGCCGTCCGTCGCGCCCCACGTGGCGGACGGTGCGGTCCGGATGCGCGGCCAGGGCGTCGGTCAGCCCGGCCAGGTCAGCGGACATGGGTACTCCTTCCGGTGGGTCCGTGGAGTCCGGTGGCCAGGCGGGTCAGCGCGGCGCGCACCGTGTCCTCGGGGTGGCCGAGGGCGATCCGCAGGTGGCCAGCGCCCGGGTTGCCCGCGCCCGTCGCGGCGGCCAGGTACCGGCCGGGCATGACGGTGAGCGCCTGCTCGCGCCAGAGCGCCAGCGCCGCCTCCGCGTCGTCGGGGACGGGCAGCCACAGGAAGAAGCCCGCGTCCGCGCGCCGGTAGCCGGGCAGCCCCCCGAGCAGCTCGTCGGCGGCGTCCCAGGCGCGGGCCAGCGCCGCCCGCCCCCGCGCGACATGCGCCTCGTCCGCCCACAGCGCCGCCGACACCCGCGCGACGGGCCCCGCCATCGACACCCCGCAGGCCCGGTTGTACGCCGCGAACGCCGCCACCGTGCCGGGATCCCCCGCAGCGAACCCGCTGCGCAGACCCGGCATCGAAGACCGCTTGGAAAGCGTGTGCAACACGAGGAACGAGGAGTGCTCGTTGTGCTCGACCAGGGAGAGGAAGCCTGGGGGGAGGGGGCCGGTGGACAGGTCGGTGTAGCACTCGTCGACGATCAGCAGGGCTCCGGCGGCGGCCGTGTGCGCGGCGACGGCGGTGAGTTCGGCGGGGGTGAGGAAGGTGCCGCCGGGGTTGGCCGGGTCGCAGAGGACGACGGCGGCGGCGTGGCCTCCGGCGTCGGCGAGGGCCTTGGCGACGGCGGCGGGCACGTCGGCGTCGGCCGGGTAGTAGACGGCCTCCGCTCCGGCCGAGGAGGTGGCGGCGCGGTAGGTCGGGTAGTACGGGTTCGGCAGGACGACCGGGGCGGCGCCGCCCGTCCGGGCGACGGCGAGCGCCACGGCGGCGGCGACCGCGTGTTTGGTGCCCGCCGTGGGCTCCACCGCGACCCGCCCGTCGGCGAGCGCACGGGTGACGCCGAAGCGGCGGGCCAGCCAGCCGGTGTAGGCGGCGCGCAGTTCGGGGGTGCCGCCGAGCGGCGGGTAGCGGGTCCAGCCGTCGGCGTCGGCGAGCGGGCCGAGATCGACGCCGTGCGGCAGCGCCAGCCGGGACTCCCCGAGGTGCAGGGCGATCGGGGCGAGGCCGGGCGGCGGCGCGGCGCCGTCCAGCAGGGCGCGCAGCCGGTCGAAGGCGCTGGGCTCGGGCATGCTCACTCCCGCACCAGGTCGTTGAGCGCGGTCTTGCCACGGGTGCGCGCGTCGGCGTACTTGACGATGACGGCGGCGGCCAGCGCGAGCCCCGGCTGTTTGGGGTCGGCGCGGGTTCCGGGGACAACGACGGCGTCCTCCGGCACCTCCCCGTAGGTGACCGCACCGGTGGCCCGATCCACGATCGGTGTGGACTTCCCGAGGAACACGCCCATCCCGAGGACGGCGCCGCGCCGCACCCGGACGCCCTCGGCGACCTCGGAGCGCGCGCCTATGAACACGTCGTCCTCGATGACGACGGGGCTGTCGCCGAGCGGTTCCAGCACCCCGCCGATGCCCGCGCCGCCCGAGATGTGGCAGCGTGCCCCGATCTGCGCGCAGGACCCGACCGTCGCCCACGTGTCCACCATCGTGCCGGGGCCGACCCACGCGCCGACGTTGACGAACGACGGCATGAGCACCGCGCCCGGCGCGATGTGCGCCCCGTACCTGACGACGGCGCCGGGCACGACCCGCAGCCGCGCCTTGACGAAGTCGTCCGGCGCCCAGTCCTCGAACTTCAGCGGCACCTTGTCGAACGTCCTGGGCCGTCCGGGGCCGCCGTCGGCCATCGTGTTGGCGGAGGTGAGGAACGACAGCAGGATGAGTTTCTTCACGTGGGTGTCGGGCACCCACGCGTCGCCGACCGGCCGGGCCGCGCGCGTCTCGCCCCGGTCCAGCGCGGCCAGGCCCGCCGCGACGACGGGGGCGATCTCTTCGAGGTCCGCGCCGGTGAGCCGGTCGCGCCGGGCGAACGCGTCGTCGATGAGCGCCTTCGGGTCGGTCATGACGCCGTCCTCGCCGCGCTCAGCACGGGTTCGGGCCGCCAGCGGGCCGTGGCCGTGTAGTCCTCGAACGTCTCGGCCCTGCGGATCTCCACGACGTCGCCGTCGTCGGTGAGCAGCAGTTCCGGCGGGCGGAGCCGTCCGTTGTAGGTGAAGCCCATGGCGTGGCCGTGCGCGCCGGTGTCGTGCACGAGGACGATGTCGCCGACGCGCGGGTCGGGCAGCGTCCTGTCCTCGGCGAACTTGTCCATGTTCTCGCAGAGCGCCCCGACGAGGTCGACCGTCGCCTCGGCCCTGTCGTCCGCGAACGGGAGGGTCGCGTGGTGGTAGGCGCCGTAGAAGCCGGGCCGCATGAGCGCCGACATCGAGGCGTCGAGCCCGGCGATCTCGCGCGCCTTGCGGCTCCGGTTGAGGACGGTGGTGACGAGCACGCCGTGCGGGCCCGTCACGTACCTGCCGCACTCCATGAGGATCTTCGGCTTGTCCGGGCCGGGGAAGCTCGCGTCCCGTTGGGCGAGGATCGCGCGGGCGTAGGCGGCGAAGTCGAACGGGCGCTCGCCGGGCCGGTAGGGGATGCCGAGCCCGCCGCCCACGTTCACGTACTCCAGCGGCACGCCCGCGCTCGCCGCGACGGCCGCGCCCAGCTCGATGACGTCGGCGGCGGCCCGCGCGGCCCGGCCCACGTCCAGCTCGTTCGCGCAGATCATGCCGTGCACGCCGAACCGTCGCGCGCCCCGGCGCCGCGCCTCCCGGTAGGCGTCGGCCAGCTCGTCGGCCGGGACGCCGAACTTGGTGCGGGTCGCGTCGCCCATCAGCGCCGACCCGGCGGCCAGCCCGTGCGGCGCGACCCGGAACGCGACGACGTCGGGCAGCTCGTCCACCCTGTCGAAGAAAGCGCGGTCGTCGAAGGTGATGAGGGCGCCTCCCTTGCGCGCCAGCGCGTACTCCTGCGGCGCCGTGTTGTTCGACGTGAACACCACCGCGTCGCCCTCGGCGCCGACCCGCGCGGCCAGCTCCAGCTCGACCGGCGACGCGCAGTCCAGCCCGCTGCCCTCGGCCAGCAGCAGCCGCAGCACCGACGGGTTCGGCAGCGCCTTCACCGCGAAGTACTGCCGGAACGGCTCGCCCGCGAACGCCGCCTCCATCGCCCGATGGGTCGCGACGATCCCGCGCGCGTCGTAGATGTGGAACGGCGTGCCGTACACCGCGACGACCTCCCGCAGGAGCGGAAGCAGCCGCGCGGTGAACTCCTCAGAAGCGGGCACCGCCGCCTCCCTTCGCGCCGCCCGTCACGGGACCCGCGCGACGCAGATCGTGCGGTTGCGCATGCCGCTGATCGGCCGCAGATAGGGGAAGTAGTACGACTCGACCGGTTCGAACCCGTGCTCGGCCAGGCACGCGCCCAGGTAGTTCTTGGACAGGAACCAGAAGTCCGACAGCCTGTCGTGCGGCGCGTACGGGGCCGTCGCGTCGCGCGGCGCGTCGTTGGAGATCACCAGGTGGCCGCCGGACTTCAGGTCGAACGTCTTCAGCTTCGCCAGCGCGGGCCCGGTGCCCAGCTCAGGGTCGAAGAGGTGGCCGAGGAACCCGTCGGCGTACACCACGTCGGGCGCGCCGAGGCTGGACGGCAGCAGCGCGTAGAAGTCGGCGGCGAACGCGTCCACGCCCTTGCGGCGGGTCAGCTCGACCGCCTCGTCGTTCAGGTCGATCGCCCTGACCTCGCGGTCGAACCCGCACAGGTCGCCCTCGACGAAGCCGTTGCCGCAGCCGAGCGAGAAGATACTCGCCCCGTCCTGGGTGAGCGACAGCAGCTTGAGCACCATGTGCGAGCGGTACTCCGGCACGTACGTGGACGGGGTGATGGAGTCGTGGAACGCCCCGCCCCGCTCCCAGATGTCGTAGATGGTCTCCTCGGCGGCGCCGACCCTGCGGGGCTCGGTGTAGTAGTCGCGGACCTGGTCAACATCCTGTTTGGCGCGCATCGTCGTCATCCCCGGTCGGCTCCCGAGTAGAGGTGTTCCTGTGTGTACTCGACGGACATGAGCGGCCGATCCCGCAGCGCCGCGACGAGCGGGGCCAGCGGCTCCGGCGTCGCGGGGCCGAAGGCCCGGTAGAGCGAGCGGGACCCGGCCGCGTCCCCCGCGAGCAGGGTGTCGGCGAGGACCCGGGCGAGGGAGCGGAGGCCGGCGAGCACGACCTCCGGGTCGCCGGTGAGGACCGGACGGCCCCCGCCGGACTCGACGGTGAGCGCGCCGAGCTGCTGGAAGTAGGACAGTTGGAGGTACATGCCGTCGCTGTCGGGGAAGTGCCCGAGGCCGCGCGAGACGTACCTGAGGCACTCGGCGAGGTAGTAGGAGAGGGCGTCGGTCTGCGTGTAGCCCAGCGGCTCTGCCCACACCTCGGTGAGCAGGAGCGCGCCGAACACGTCGGCGGCGACCTCCTGGAGGGTGACCGACACCCACCGGTCGGCCGCGTTGAGCGCGGTGAAGTCGGTGGACGGACGGTGCACGAAGTGCCCGAACTCGTGGCCGAGCACGCCGAGCGTCGGGATCGCGGCCCACCGGGCGTCGTCCGGGTCGAAGTCGGCGCCGGTCGCGGTGAGTTCGCGGTGCAGCGGGGCGGAGACGGCGCGGAGCAGGGCGGCGTGGGTGTTGGCGAAGTAGTAGGTCTTCTTGAAGGGCGAGTACTTCACTCCCTCGTCCTCGGGCAGGAAGTAGGCGATGTGCTTGGGGTGCAGGTCGCCTTCACCGGCCATGAAGAACAGCTCGGTCGCGCCGTAGGCGGGGACGTCGCCCAGGAGCAGGTCCGGGTGCAGGGAGCGCAGGTAGTCGGCGGAGGGTTGGCGGGTCGCGGCTTCGACGAACGCCTGGCGGGCGGCGTCGGCGCGGCAGGCGAAGGCCGTGGGCAGGCCCTTGACCTCCTTGCCGAACCAGGTGGAGATCTGGCCCGCGACGACCGTGTGCTCCTCCCGCAGCCCGGCCAGCTCGGCCAGGATCGTGTCGGAGTAGCCGTCCTCGACGGCGCCGGCCCGCAGCGTCGCCGCGTGCCGGTCCGCCTCGCCCGGAAGCTGCTCGGCTACCTCGCGCAGCGCCTTGGCGACCGGTAGCGGATCGTTGAACCTGCGCCGGGCGGGCACCCCCGCCTCCTTGGTCCGCCGCCACTCGGCCTCGACCGCCGACCGCAGCGCGGCGAGCGCGCCGGGGAACTGCGGGCCGAGCTCCGGCACCGAGGGCCCGAGGTCGAGGACGGCGAGGCCGTAGCCGTCGGAGGGAGGCCAGAACGCGCCCCGGTGGTCCCGGTACGTCCCGGCTCTTGCCAGGTTGGTGGAATGGTCGAATCTGTCGGCGGCACGCGCGTCAGCCATGGACGCCTCCCGTCTCCCGCAGGTCGGCGAGCACGAGGTCGGCGCCCCGCTCGCCGATCATCATCGCCGCGGCGTTGGTGTTTCCCGAGACCATCGACGGCATCACCGAGGCGTCCACGACCCTGAGGCCCGCCACCCCGTGCACCCGCAGCCGGTGGTCCACGACCGCCATCGGGTCGGCGCCCATCCGGCACGTCCCGACCGGGTGGTAGGACGTGTCGCCGTGCCGTCGCGCGTAGTCGAGGAGCTCGTCGTCGGACCGGACGTCCGGGCCGGGGACGAGCTCGTGCGCCCGGTAGGGGTCGAGGGCGGGGTTCGCCACGATGGACCTGGCGATCCGCATCCCGGCGATGAGGCGGCGCGCGTCGTCCTGGCTCTCCAGGTAGCGGGGCCGGATCGCGGGCGGTGTCAGGGGGTCGGCGGAGGTGATGTGGATCGACCCGGCGGATTCCGGGCGCAGGGGGTAGACGCCGACCGTCATGCCCGGTTTGGTGTCGAGCCTGCGGGTGGCGCCCTCGCCGTAGCTGGCCGGGGCGAAGTGGAACTGGACGTCCGGTGTGGGCTCGGCCTCAGCGGTGCGGACGAAGCCGTGGCCGAGCGCGATCGGCAGGCTGAGCAGCCCGCGCCGGTGCCGCAGGTACCGGGCCGTCTCGCGGGCCAGGCGCGGGCCGCGTGACCGCTCGTTGAACGTGATCGGCCGGGTGACGCGCCAGCGCAGCCGGGCCGCGAAGTGGTCGCGGTAGTTCTCGCCGACACCCGGCAGATGGTGCGTGACGGAGACGCCCGCCGCGCGCAGCACGTCGGCCTGGCCGATGCCGGAGAGCTCGAGGAGTTGCGGGGACTGCACCGTGCCCGCGCTGACGATCACCTCGCGGGTGCAGCTCGCCGTCCTGTCCCTGCCCCGGTGGCGGTAGGCGACGCCGACGCAGCGTGTGCCGTCCAGGGTGAGGCGGGTGACGTGGGCGCCGGTGAGCACCGTGAGGTTCGGGCGGCGCCTCGCCGGTTTCAGGTAGCCGCCGAGGGCCGCGGATCGGCGGCCCCTGTCATGGTTGACCTGGTAGTAGCCGAAGCCCTCCTGGTCGCCGGAGTTGTAGTCGGGGTTCTCCGGGTGGCCTGATTTGACGGCCGCCTCCAGGAAGGCGTCGCACAGGACGTCGCGCTCCTGGGGGAGGCCGACGCGGATGGGGCCACGGGTGCCTCGGGTGTCGCCGGTGAGGCCGACGGCCGTCTCCATCCTGCGGAAGTAGGGGAGGACGTCGTTCCAGGACCAGCCGGGATTGCCCTGGGCCGCCCAGCCGTCGTAGTCCGCGCGCTGGCCGCGCACGAAGATCATGCCGTTCATCGCGTTCGAGCCGCCGAGCAGACGGCCGCGCGGGATGCCGACGGCGCGTCCCGCGATGGTCGCGTCGGGCTCGGCGGTGAAGCACCAGTCGTAGCGGGGGTCGCCCATGAGGAGGGTCTCGGCGGCCGGGATCGCCAGCAGCGGGCTGCGCCGCTCCCGTCCCGACTCCAGCAGCAGCACCCGTACCTTCGGGTCCTCGGTGAGGCGGCCCGCGAGCACACCGCCCGCCGCGCCGGACCCGACGATGATGTAGTGGGGATCGCGCACGTCGCCGTCCCCCTAGGCGGCCGGGCGCTCGACGCGCGCGCCGGAGATCGTCGTGCGGTGCATGAGCCGCCGGGTCCTCGTCTCGTCGTACGGGCTGGCGCGGTGCATCGCGCTGCGGTTGTCCCACAGGATGATGTCGCCGGCCCGCCAGCGGTGCCGGTAGGTGAAGCGGGGGAGGACCGCGAACTCCTGGAGGAACGTGATGAGCGGCGTGCTCTCCTCCTGCGGCATCCCGACGATCTCCCAGGGAACGTTCCCGCCTACGTTGAGCGCCTTACGGCCGCTCACCTCGTGCACCTTGACCATCGGATGGGAGACGTCCACCCATTCGGCCCGCTCCTTGGCCGTCGGCGCGGGACGGTCGGGGTAGTTGTAGGGGCGGGACCGGACACGGCTGATGACGACCTGGAGATCCGCTATCCGTTCCTTCACCCGCTCGGGCAGCGCCGCGTAGGCGCCGAACTGGTTGCTGAACGAGGTGTCCCCGCCGACCGGCGGCACCTCGCGGGCGTAAAGCATCGACCCGACCGGCGGCCGCTCCAGGTAAGCGCCGTCGCTGTGCCACACCCTGCCGCTGTAGGGCGACCCGATCGGCTTGCCGTCCTTGACGATGTTCGACAGCACCAGGATCTCGGGATGGTCGTCCTGGTTGAACTGCGAGCGGGTGTAGGCGTAGACCTCGCCGAACCGCCGGGTGAACGCCACATGCTGGGCAGGGGTCATCCGCTGGTCCCGGAACAGCAGGATCGTCGTGTCGATCCACGCCTCGTAGATCCTGTCGAAATCCTTGTCAGAAATGTCCTGGGTGACGTCGATCCCACGAACCTCGGTGCCGATACCGTCGGTGATCGGCCGCAATTCGAGCATGGCGCGTCCTGTTTCTTTCCGGCTGCCGGTGAGGGTGTCAGGCGGGCGTTCTGATGCGATTGCCCTCGATCCAGTGATGCATTTCCACAAGCTGAATGAGCAGCGCCGCCGGAGTGGCGCCGCCCGGTAGTTCCGCGGCCATCCGCCCGGCCCTGATCCGGCCGATCAGCGCGTTCATCCGCGCCGTGTCGAACAGCGGCGCCAGCGGCGAGCCCGGGTCGTTGACGATCCACGCGGCCTCGGTGAGCAGCGCCTCCTCGTAAGCGGGGTTCTGCACGTGCGGGTAGGCGCTCTTCGCGCGGCGCAGCACCGCGGGCGGCAGCAGGTCGCCCATAGCCGCTTTCAGCAGGCCCTTCACGCCGCCCGCCGACTTCATCGCCCACGGCACGTTCCACACGTACTCGACGAGCCGGTGGTCGCAGAACGGCATCCGCACGTCCAGGCCGACCGACGCGCTCATCCGCTCCTTGCGGTCCAGGACGACGGTGAGCGGACCGCACATCCCGAAATAGAGCAGCTCCCGGATGCGGGCCTCGGCCGGATCCTCGCCCGGGAGGCGGGGCACCTCGGCGAGCAGCGTCTCGTAGCGGGCGCGTTCGTCTTCCCCCGGCGTTATCTCCGCCGTGACGTCCGGGGCAAGCTGGTCGACGAGCTTCGGGCCGTCGAACATCCAGGGGAAGCCGTCGCGCTTCGCCCTGACGTCGGGGCGGAAGTAGTACGGGTAGCCGCCGAACACCTCGTCGGCCGCCTCGCCCGTCATGACGACCCGGCACGTCGCGGCGACGCGCTCGAACAGGAGCCGCATCGACGCGTCGAACTGGCCCCAGCCGGGGAGGTCCCTTGCCTTGCGGGTGGCCGGGAAGGCGGCGAGCAGGTCCGGGACGGTGAACGTCAGCTCGGTGTGCTCGGCGCCCAGGTGCGCGGCGGCCTCGGCGGCGTAGGGGGCGTCCAGGTCGGGGCGCAGGTCGGAGGCGGCGAAGTGCTCGCCGTCGCCGTCGAAGCCGACGCAGAACGTGCGGAGCCTGGTGGGGCTGAGGCTGCGTGCGGCGAGCGCGGCGACGGACGTCGAGTCGAGGCCGCCGGAGAGCATCGCGCCCGTCGGGGCGGCCGGGTCGGCCTGGCGTGCGACCACGTCCTCCAGCAGTTCGCGCACCCGGCGCGCCGTTTTGTCGAACGTGTCCTCGTGCGGGGCGCTGGTGAGGCGCCAGTACCGCTGGACCGTTCTGCCCTCGGGGCTGATCCGGACGACGTGGGCGGGCGGCACCTCGTGCAGGTCCTTGAGCGGGGTCTCGCCGGGGAGCGCGAGCCTCGGCTGGAGGACGATCGGGAGTTTCGCCAGGTCGAGGCCGGCCTCGAAGCGCGGGTGGGCCATGACGCCCGCGGGCTGCGACGCGAAGACGGCGCCGGTGCCGTGCGGGTGGTAGTAGAGCGGCTTGACGCCCATCCGGTCGCGGGCCAGGAGCAGGGTGCTGACGCGGCCGTCCCAGAGGGCGAAGGCGAAGGCGCCGTGCAGCCGCTCCACACAGCTCGTCCCCCAGCGCAGGTAGGCGTGCAGGAGCACCTCGGCCGCCGCGTCGGTGGGACGGTCCAGGACGGCGCGCAGCTCGGCGAGGTTGTCCGGGGTCCCGGTGAGGACGGCGGCCAGCTCGCCCCGGGGGAGCGCCAGGTGGACGGGCTGGGGTTGTTCCCGCGCTCCGGTGAACAGGGCGCGGTGGCCCAGGCCGACGTTCTTCGAAAGCCACACGCCGCCGCCGTCGGGGCCGCGGTCACGCAGCGTCTCGGTCATCGCGGTCAGGACTTCCCGTTGTTCCGGGAGATCGGCGGTGAAATCGACACAGCCCACGAGCCCGCTCATCGCTGCTTTCCGTCCTCCGGCTGCATTACGGTTATCGGCAATTCGGCTGGTGACGAAACGACTTTCACATGGCGCGAGTCAGTGTGTCAATGAGGATATGTCGTTAAGATCTGGTATCCCGGGTGAGAGTTCCGAAACGCAGCCGAAACAACAATTCCCGTTGTGGGTGGAATGGTGTTGCCGTTGAGGTCATGGATATGCGTGTGACGGTTCTGATTCGGCGTCGGCGGGTGTGGTGCCGGGCCGGACGTGCGGTGCGGGCGGCTCGGGGGCGCGCGGAACGGCGGTGTGGTGGGGGTGCGGCGGGCGGTCAGGTCGTGTGTCAGAGCCTGGCCAGCTCGCTCGCCAGGAGGTCGAGACCCATCGGGCCGAGACGCAGCGCGGCGGCGTGGAACTCCTTCAGGTCGAAGGCGGCGCCGTGCCTTGCGCGGGCCGCCTCGCGTCCGTCGAGCCAGACCTGCTCGCCCAGCCGGTAGGAGATCGCCTGCGCGGGCAGGCCCAGGTAGCGGTCCACCTCCCAGGCGACGACCTCGTCCGGTTCGGGGCTGTGCGCGCGCAGGAACGCCACAGCCAGGTCCCGCGTCCAGCGTTCACCCGGGTGGAAACCGGCGTGGTCCGGGATGCGCAGGCCGAGATGCAGGCCGATGTCCAGGACGACCCTGACCGTGCGTAGCAGCCGCCCGCCGTCGAGCATCCCGAACCGGTACGCCGGATCGGGGTAGTGGCCGAGCTCGTCCATCAGCCGCTCCGCGTACAGGCCCCAGCCCTCACCCCACCCGGGATGCAGCTCGCTGGCGATCCGCTGGAACCGGTTGAGCGACGGTTCCAGCACGGTGGCGCCGAGCTGGAGATGGTGCCCCGGCACCCCCTCGTGGAACATGATCGCCGGGACCGTCCACGTGGGCGTCTCCTCCCCTTGGACGCCGTAGTAGACACGTCCGGGCCTACTGAGGTCCTCCGACGGCGCCAGGTAGAGGATCCCTTCACCGGACGGCGGCACGGTGCACTCGATCCGCCTGAGCGGCGCCGGAATGTCGAAGTGCACCCCGTCGAGTTCTTCGATCGCCTTGTCGGCGAGCCCCTGAATCCAGTCGAGAAACGGCCGCCCGGTCCTGATCCGATACCGCCGGTCCAGCTCCGCCCTGACCTCCGGCAGCGACGCCCCAGGCAGGATCTCCGCCGCCGTCCCCCGAAGATCCCTCTTCACCTCGGCAAGCTCCTCCCACCCCTTTTCATACACCTCCACCAGATCCAGCCGAGCCCCAAGATGGTTCCGCACCCCCAGCTCATACCGCTCCCGCCCCACCCCGTCCCTGTCCTCCGCCACCCCCGCCAACCCCCGCAGATAGTCCGCGAACTCCCGGCAGGCCCCCGCCGCCTCCCGAGCCCCCCGCTCCAACCCCTCCCACTCCCGCCCCAGCCGCAAAAAATACCCAGCCGCCCCCTCCACCTGCCTCAAGTTCCCCACCACCATCCTCCGACTAGGCACCCTCCCTTCTTCCCTCCCGATCTCCAACCCCTCCCGCAACCCCCCCAACGCCCCCCCAAACCCCTCAACCCTCCTAACGAGCCCCTCCACCCCACCCTCCTCAGCCACCCCACCCCTCCGCCAAGCCCAAGCCCCCTCCTCCGCCACCTCAACCCCGCGCCGCAACCGCTGAAACGGCCCATCCACCCCCGAAAAATCCCACAAGAACCCCCCACTCTCCTCCACCTCAACCAGCACCCCGACCTTCTCCCGCAACACCCACCCCCCCACCCCCAACTCCCCCCGAACCCCCCGCAACCGCCGCAAAGCCTCCCTCCCCACCCCAACCCTCTCCCCCCTCCCCTCCCCCCCATAATCCGTAAGCCTCCCCTCCCCACCCACCACCCCACAAAGATCCGCCACCCCAGCATCAACCCGCCCCAACTCCCCAACCCACCACGCGGCAATCTCCCCAACCCCACCCACCCCCCCAACCTACAATCAGCCCCCCACCCCCACCCAACAAACCAACACAACCCCCACCCAACAAACGGACCACCCAGGAAACGCCTACCGCACATGCCGCACAACGACGCACCACCCCGAGCCCCGACGCCCACACACTCCCCGTCGCATGCCCGCCGAAGACGCACTCTCCCGCACCCAGGACCACGCCCAAGCCCCCCGCCACAAAGGCCCAGGAGACGCACACGCACGCAGCCCCGCCCAGACGACACAGGACCCGCACCGCCCCACCGTCCAGGTCAGCCCGCGCTGCGCGCACCGGCCGTGAATTCGAGATTCTTCGACCGGTTCGCGGAGACGATCAACGATGGCGGCCGTGATCTCCAGCCCCGACCGACGCCACCGCCGAGCCAAGGCCGATCACGTGCTCGGCGGGGGTGTGCTTGGGGGTGGGGGTTAGCCGGTGAGGAAGTTCTCTAGGGGGAGGGTGGCGGCGCCTAGGGCTACGGCGTCGGGGCCTAGGCGGCAGAGTTCTATGGAGGTGGTGTTGTAGAGGTGGTGGAGGGTGTGGCGGGAGGCGGCGGCGCGTAGGGCGTCGAGGTAGCGGTCGCCCAGGAGGAGGCCGGCCCAGCCGCCCAGGATGATGCGTTCTGGGTTGAGGAGGTTGATGAGGCCGCCGATGCTGGCGCCCAGGTAGCAGACGGTCTCGTCGACGATGAGGGCGGCGACGGTGTCGGGGCAGGCGGCTTCGAGGATGAGGGAGGCCAGGGCGGTCTCCTGGTCGCCGGACAGAGGGGGGCCGCCCGCCTCTGTGTAACGCTCCAGCATGGCTTCGGCGCCGACGTAGGCTTCGAGGCAGCCGATGTTGCCGCAGCGGCAGCGGCGGCCGTCCACGATGAGGGGGGTGTGGCCCCACTCGCCCGCGGAGGCGTCCGAGCCGCGGTCGGGGCTGCCGTCGGAGATGACGGCCGAACCCACGCCCGAGCCGATGAGCCCGATGACGGCGTTGCGCGCGCCCCGGCCCGAACCGAACCAGAGTTCGGCGCGGCCCATGGTGTTGGCGCCGTTGTCGATGAGCAGCGGCAGTTCCGTGCCGGCGCGCAGCAGCCGTTCCAGCGGCACCGAGTACCACCCGAGCGTCTGCGCCTCGACGATGACCTCGGGCCGCTGCCGCACCACGCCCGGCACGCCGATGCCGACGCCGAGCACCGACGACGCGTCGACGCCCGCGTCGGCCATGACGGCCTCGACCCCCGCGAGGATGCGCGGCACGACCTCGGACGGGTCGTGCCCGTGCTCCAGCGGGTAGTCGGCCTTGGCCCGTTCGGTCATCGCCAGGTCGAACAGCTCGACCTGGACCCTCGTCTCACCGACGTCGACGCCGATGACCTGCCCGTACTCGGGGTTGACGCGCAGCAGCACCCGGGGGCGGCCGCCGTCGGAGTCCACCGACCCGACCTCCACGACGATGCCCTCGTTCATGAGGTCGCGCACCACGTTGCTGACCGAGGCCGGACTGAGCCCGGTCTCCGCGCTGAGTTCCTGTCGGCTGCGCGGCTCGCCGAAGTACAGCGCCCGCAGCAGGACCGACCGGTTGTCCCGGCGCAGGTCGCGCACTGTGCCCCGTTTGCGCTCTGCCATCGTCTGCCTTTCCGGAGGGGTGGGTCTCACGGCTCCATCTTCCTCCACGCCGTGAAGAAAGTCACCTCGAGGTGTTGACGATGCAGTCTATCGCGAGTTAAATCAAGCCCTGAAATAAGCAGTGGCTCACGTCACAGCGCTTCCCTCCACCCCCCCGAAGGAACCCCCATGCGCTTCGGAAAACTCGCGTCCGCCCTCGCGCTGACGCTGGTCGCCGTCACCGCCGCCGCGTGCGGCGGGGGCGACGACGACGCCAACGCCCCCAAGAAGCTGGTCTATTGGGCGTCCAACCAGGGCACCAGCCTCGACCACGACAAGGAGGTGCTGCAGCCGCAGCTCGACGCGTTCGAGAAGCAGACCGGGATCGAGGTCCAGCTGGAGGTCATCGGGTGGCCTGACCTGCTCAACCGGATCCTCGCCGCGACCACCTCCGGCGCGGGCCCCGACGTGCTCAACATCGGCAACACCTGGTCGGCGTCGCTCCAGGCGACCGGCGCGCTCCTGCCGTTCGACGACGCCACCCTGGAGCGGATCGGCGGCAAGGGCCGCTTCCTCGGCCCGTCGCTCGCCGCGACCGGCGCGGAGGGCCAGCCGCCCGCCGCCGTCCCGCTCTACGGCCAGGCGTACGGGCTCTATTACAACAAGAAGCTGTTCAAGGAGGCGGGGATCGAGAGACCCCCCGCGACCTGGGAGGAGCTCATCGAGACCGGCAAGAAGCTGACCAAGGACGGGCAGTGGGGGCTGACCCTCCAGGCCGGCCAGGTCACCGAGAACGCGCACTACGCGTCCATCCTCGGCGCGCAGCACGGCGCGGAGTTCTTCGCCGCCGACGGCAAGCCGCAACTCGCCTCCGACCAGGCCGTCGCCGCGCTCCAGCAGTACGTCGACCTGATGCAGAAGCACAAGATCGTCAACCCGAGCAACGCGGAGTACACCGACACCGCCAAGTCCCTCAAGGACGTCGCGGACGGCAAGGCCGCGATGTTCATGAACCAGGCGGCCGCGGGCTCCTTCGAGCTCGCCGGGATGAACATGGACGACCTGGGCGTCGCGCCGATCCCGCTGCCGGCCAACCCGCCCGCCGGGCACCGCAAGGTGACGAGCTTCGTCGCCGGCATCAACCTCGCCGTCTTCGAGAACAGCAAGAACCGCGAGGGCGCGCTGGAGTTCGTCAAGTTCCTGACGAGCACCCCGGCGCAGGTCGAGCTGAACAAGACCTACGGCTCGCTGCCGGTCGTGAACGACGCCTACAGCGACCCGGCCTTCCAGGGCGCCGACGTCAAGGTCTTCCAGGACACGCTCAGCAACACCGCCGAGCCGATGCCGCAGGTGCCGCAGGAGTCGCAGTTCGAGACCCTCGTCGGCACCGCGATGAAGGAGATGTTCGCCGACGTCGCCGCGGGCAAGCCGGTGGATCCGGCTTCGATCAAGTCCAAGCTCGTCCAGGCCGACGAGCAGCTGGCCGCAGGTAGCTGACGCCCCTGACGCTCCGGAAAGGACACCGATGACCACTCTGACCAAGCCGGCTCCCGCGCCCGCGCCGCCCGGCCCCGGCAAGTCCGCCCGCGCCCGGGTATGGCGCGGCATGTCGCTGCCGTACCTGCTGCTGCTCCCCGCGGTGGTGCTGGAACTGCTCATCCACCTCGTGCCGATGCTCGTCGGCATCGGGATGAGCTTCCTCAAACTGACCCAGTTCTACATCCGGAACTGGGCGGAGGCCCCGGTCGCGGGCCTCGACAACTACAGGTTCGTCCTCGACTTCAACGCCGCCGCGGGCAGGGCGCTGATGTCGTCCTTCTGGGTGACGGTCCAGTACACGGTCGCGTCGGTGGCGCTGGCCTGGCTGCTGGGCACCGCGGGCGCCGTCCTCATGCAGCGCGAGTTCCGGGGCCGGGGCGGGCTGCGCACCTTGTTTTTGGTGCCGTACGCGCTGCCGATGTACGCGGCGGTCATCACCTGGGCGTTCATGTTCCAGCGCGACACCGGCATGGTGAACAGCATTCTCGGCGACACCCTCGGCCTGGTCGGCACCGGCGGCGACGCCCCGTTCTGG
Source organism: Actinocorallia sp. API 0066 (assembly GCF_020991275.1). Classification (GTDB taxonomy): domain Bacteria; phylum Actinomycetota; class Actinomycetes; order Streptosporangiales; family Streptosporangiaceae; genus Actinocorallia. The sequence goes on from NZ_JAJLQY010000016.1 coordinate 59,142, forward strand.
CTGATCGGCGACAACAGTTTCTGGTCGCTGGTGATCGTGTCGGTCTGGCGGAACTGGCCGTTCGCGTTCCTCATCATCATGGCCGGGCTGCAGAACATCCCTCGCGACCTGTATGAAGCCGCGGCGATCGACGGCGCGGGCTGGTGGCGCCAGTTCCGCTCGGTCACCCAGCCGATGCTGCGGCCGGTCAACCAGGTGCTCTTCCTGGTGCTGTTCCTGTGGACGTTCAACGACTTCAACACGCCGTACGTGCTGTTCGGGGAGTCGGCGCCGAAGGAGGCGTCGTTGATCTCGATCCACATCTATCAGTCTTCGTTCAAGACCTGGAATTTCGGCCTCGGCTCGGCGATGTCGGTGCTGTTGCTGCTGTTCCTGCTGCTGGTCACCGCGGTCTACCTGGCTGTGACGTCACGGAGGAGGACAGTTGTCTGAGCCCCGCTGGGTCTCCTGGGCCCGCCGCCTCGTCCTCGGTTTCCTCGTGCTGTTCACGGTGCTGCCGCTGTACGCGATGCTCGCCTCGTCGCTGAAGCCGCTGAGCGACGTGCAGGGCGACTGGCACTGGCTGCCGACCAACCTCACCTTCGAGCCTTTTATCGAGATCTGGTCGACGATCCCGCTCGCCAAGTACTTCGTGAACAGCCTCATCGTGTCGGGCACCGCCACGGTGCTGTCCGTCACCATCGCGATCTTCGCGGCCTACGCCGTCAGCAGGTTCGAGTTCCGGGGCAAGAACCTCTTCTCGATCACCGTGCTTTCGACCCAGATGTTCCCCGGCATCCTGTTCCTGCTGCCGCTGTTCCTGATCTTCGTCAACATCGGCAACGCGACCGGCATCGTCCTCTACGGCTCCCGGCTCGGCCTGATCATCACCTATCTCACGTTCTCGCTGCCCTTCGCGATCTGGATGCTCGCCGGGTACTTCGCCTCGATCCCGAAGGAGCTCGACGAGGCGGCCAAGGTGGACGGCTGCGGCCCGCTCGGCGCGCTCATCCGGATCGTCATCCCGGCCTCGACGCCCGGCATCGTCGCCGTCGCCATCTACGCGTTCATGACGGCCTGGGGCGAGGTGCTCTTCGCGTCCGTCATGACCGACTCCGACACCCGCACGCTCGCCGTCGGCCTCCAGGAGTACTCCACCCAGGTGGACGTCTACTGGAACCAGGTGATGGCGGCGTCACTCGTCGTGTCCGTGCCCGTCGTCGCGGGATTCCTGCTGCTCCAGCGCTATCTGGTGGCCGGTCTGACCGCCGGCGCCGTCAAGTAACAGCGGCATAACGCCACTTCCTGAGGAGAGGTCTGCCTTGAACACCCCCCTTCCCGCGGATTTCCTGTGGGGCGCCGCCACCGCCGCGTACCAGATCGAAGGCGCCGTCGACGTGGACGGCCGGCTTCCCTCCATCTGGGACGACTTCTGCCGGGTGCCCGGCGCCGTCGCGGGCGGCGACACCGGTGACGTCACCTGCGACCACTACCGGCGCTGGCCGGAGGACGTAGCCCTTATAAAAAGCCTTGAACTTGAGGCATATCGGTTCTCCATCGCCTGGCCAAGGGTGATCCCGACAGGGCGCGGCGCGGTGAACACCATGGGACTGGACTTCTACGACCGCCTGGTGGACGCCCTTCTAGAGCTTGAAATAAGGCCCTTCGCCACGCTCTACCACTGGGACCTCCCCTCGGTGCTCCAGGACAAGGGTGGCTGGCCCGAACGCGACACCGCGTACGCGTTCGCCGACTACGCCGAGGTCGTCGCGCGGCGGCTCGGCGACCGGGTGCATGACTGGATCACCGTCAACGAACCGCTGTGCTCGGCGTGGATCGGCCACCTCGAAGGCAGGTTCGCGCCCGGCGAGCGCGACCTGACCCGCGCCGTCCACGCCTCGCACCACCTCCTGCTCGCGCACGGCCTCGGGATGCAGGCCGTGCGCGCCCACGCCCCCGAACCGGCACGGCTCGGCATCGTCCTCAACCCCAGCGGCATCGCCCCCGCGACCGACCGCCCCGAGGACGTCGCCGCCGCCCACCGCATGGACGGCCACGTGAACCGCTGGTGGCTGGACCCGACGAACGGCCGCGGCTACCCGGCCGACATGGTCGAGGTCTACGGCGTCGAACCGCCCGTCCGCGAGGGCGACCTGGACCTCATCGGCGCCCCCGCCGACTACCACGGCGTGAACTTCTACTTCCGCCAGTTCATCGTGGACGACCCGGACGGCCCCGCCCCGTACGCCCGGCAGGTCCCGGTCGAGGGCGCGAAGACCACCTCCATGGGCTGGGAGGTACACGCCCAGGGACTCACCGACGTCATCCTCAGGTTCAGCCGCGAGTACGGCGCGCGCAGCATCTACGTCACGGAGAACGGCTCGGCCTGGGACGACACCGTCGCGCCCGACGGCTCCGTGCACGACCCGGAGCGCACCGCCTACCTGGAGGACCACCTGGAGGCCGTCGCCCGCGCGATCGCCGAGGGCGCCCCGGTGGACGGCTACTTCGCCTGGTCCCTCCTGGACAACTTCGAGTGGGCCGACGGCCTGGCCAAGCGGTTCGGCCTGGTCCGTGTCGATTTTGAGACGCAGCGGCGGACCGTGAAGTCCAGCGGCCGCCGCTACGCCGAGCTCATCGCCGAGCACCGCGCCAAGCGGGAAGGGAGCCGCCCCTGAACCACCGGTTTCGCTTCACTCCACCCCCCTTTGAAGTTGGGAGCGAAAGACGATGAAGTACCGATCCCTCGGGGTCGCCCTCGCGGTGGCGGCAGCACTCGTCACCGTGCCCGCCGCCGGCCCCGCGGCGGCGGCCGAGGTCCTGCTGTCGCAGGGCAAGCCGGCGACGGCGTCCTCGGTCGAGAACGGCGCGACGCCGGCCGCCTACGCGGTGGACGGCGACACGGGCACCCGCTGGTCGTCGCAGGCCAGTGACCCGCAGTGGCTCCAGGTGGACCTGGGCGCCCAGTCCGACATCTCCAGGGTCGCCCTGAACTGGGAGGCCGCCTACGGCAAGGACTACAAGATCCAGGTGTCGGACGACGCCAGCGCCTGGACCGACCTGAAGACCGTCACCAACGGCGACGGCGGCACCGACGACTGGGCCGTGGACGGCACCGGACGCTATGTCCGCGTCCACGGCACCGCCCGGGGCACCGGGTGGGGCTACTCCCTGTGGGAGTTCCAGGTGTTCGGTGAGGAGCCGGACGGGCCGCAGCAGCCCTGCGGCACCGAGAACGTCGCGGAAGGCAAGACGGCGACGGCGTCCTCGCAGGAGGGCGGCTTCGCCCCGCAGAACGCCTTCGACGGGAACACCGGCACCCGCTGGTCGTCGCAGGCGAGCGACCCGCAGTGGGTCAGGGTCGACCTCGACGAGGTGAAGGACATCTGCCGGGTCTCGCTGAACTGGGAGGCCGCCTACGGCAAGGACTTCAAGATCCAGGCGTCGAACGACGGGAACACGTGGACCGACCTGAAGACCGTCACCGGGGGGACCGGCGGCCAGGCGTCCTACGACGTGTCCGGCCAGGGCCGGTACCTGCGCGTGCACGGGACGGCGCGCGGCACCGGATACGGATACTCCCTGTGGGAGGTCACGGTGAACACCGGGAGCGGTGACGTCGAGGGCGGGGGCGACCTCGGCCCGAACGTCATCGTGGTGGACCCGGCGACGCCGAACCTGCAGGGTGTGTTCGACGACGTCTTCGAGGATCAGGAGGACGCCCAGTTCGGCCAGGGCCGCTACCAGTTCCTCCTCAAGCCCGGGACCTACAACAACATCAACGCCCAGATCGGGTTCTACACCTCGATCTCCGGGCTCGGCCTGAACCCGGGCGACACCACCATCAACGGCGACATCACCGTGGACGCGGGCTGGTTCGGTGGCAACGCCACCCAGAACTTCTGGCGCTCCGCGGAGAACATCCGGGTGAACCCGTCGAACGGGACGAACCGGTGGGCAGTGTCGCAGGCGGCGCCTTTCCGGCGGATGCACATCAACGGCGGCTTGAACTTGGCCCCGTCCGGCTTCGGCTGGGCGTCCGGCGGTTACATCGCCGACAGCAAGGTGGACGGCGTCGTCGCGCCGTACTCGCAGCAGCAGTGGTACACCCGCGACAGCACCATCGGCGGGTGGCTGAACGGCGTCTGGAACATGGTGTTCTCCGGAGTGGTGGGCGCTCCGGGTAACAGCTTCCCCGAGCCGCCTTACACCACGTTGGAGAACACCCCGATCTCCCGGGAGAAGCCGTTCCTGTACCTGGACGGCGACGACTACCGGGTGTTCGTGCCGAGCAAGCGCGAGAACGCCCGCGGCGTCTCGTGGCCGAACACCCCGGGCAGCTCGCTGCCGCTGGAGGACTTCTACGTGGTGAAGCCGGGCGCGACGGCCCAGACCATCAACGCCGCGCTCGCCGACGGGCTGAACCTGCTGTTCACCCCCGGCATCTACCACGTGGACCAGACGATCAACGTCAACCGCCCGAACACGGTCGTGCTGGGCCTCGGCCTCGCCACGATCATCCCGGACAACGGGGTGACCGCCATGAAGGTGGCGGACGTCGACGGCGTCCGGCTCGCCGGGTTCCTCATCGACGCGGGCACCACCAACTCCACGACCCTGCTGGAGCTGGGCCCGGCGAACGCCTCCGCCGACCACGCGGCCAACCCGACGACCGTCCAGGACGTGTTCGTCAGGATCGGCGGCGAGCACGCGGGCAAGGCGACGACGAGCGTCGTGGTGAACAGCGACGACGTGGTCATCGACCACACCTGGGTGTGGCGCGCCGACCACGGCGAGGGCGTCGGCTGGGAGACCAACCGTGCGGACTACGGCGTGATCGTCAACGGCGACGACGTCCTGGCGACGGGCCTGTTCGTCGAGCACTTCAACAAGTACGACACGGTCTGGAACGGCGAGCGCGGAAGGACGATCTTCTACCAGAACGAGAAGGCGTACGACGCGCCGAACCAGGCGGCCATCCAGAACGGGGACATCAACGGGTACGCGGCCTACAAGGTCGCCGACCACGTGGACGTCCACGAGGCGTGGGGTCTGGGCAGTTACTGCTACTACAACGTCGATCCGACCATCAGGCAGCGGCACGGGTTCCAGACGCCCGTGAAGCCCGGCATCAAGTTCCACCACGTGATCGTGGTGTCGCTGAGCGGCAACGGTCAGTACGACCACGTCATCAACGACACCGGCGCGCCGACGTCGGGCACCTCGACGGTTCCGTCGCAGGTGGTCTCGTTCCCGTGACGGCCTGATCACCTCCGTTCCGGAGCGCCCTGAGCGGCCGGAACACCCCGAAGCGGACCACCGCCTCCTCCCCGAGGCGGTGGTCCGTCGTGCGTTCTCCCAGGTAACGCCGGAGTTTCCCGATTGTTATCCGAGACAACAAATTCATGGGCGGCGCCGGTTGTCCCACGCCCCGGTGTCGATTAAGTTGCAGCAAACAACATTCAAACCAGGCCGAACGCCCGCGACCCGGGCGAAAGATCTGGCTCAGCGCTGAACCCACCCCGTATCCCCGGCCCGGCCCTCACCGGAGCCTTCCCCCGAAAGGACCCACGCACCATGCGCAAGGGGATCCTCACGCTCACGGCCACCCTGGCCCTGTTCGGCAGCACCGTCGCCGCCTGCGGCAGCGAGGACGGCGGCGACACCACGGCGCCCAAGGAGGCGGGCAAGATCGGCGTGATCCTGCCGGACAGCAAGTCCTCCGCCCGCTGGGAGACCGCGGACCGCAAGTACCTCAAGGAGGCGTTCGACGCCGCCGGCATCCAGTCCGACATCCAGAACGCCCAGGGCGACAAGTCCGCGTTCCAGACGATCGCCGACCAGATGATCACCAACGGCGCGACCGTGCTGCTGATCGTCAACCTCGACAGCGGCACCGGCAAGGCCGTCATCGAGAAGGCCAAGTCGCAGGGCGTCGCGGTCATCGACTACGACAGGCTCACCCTCGGCGGCGGCGCCGAGTACTACGTCTCCTTCGACAACGGCGCGGTGGGCAAGCTCCAGGGCGAGGGCCTGGTCAAGTGCCTCACCGACCAGAAGGCCGACAAGCCGATCGTCGCGCGCCTCAACGGCTCGCCGACCGACAACAACGCCACCCTGTTCGCCCAGGGCTACAACGGCGTCCTCCAGCCGAAGTTCGACTCCGGCGAGTACGTCGCGGGTCCCGACCAGTCCGTGCCCGACTGGGACAACACCAAGGCCGGCACCATCTTCGAGCAGATGCTCACCAGCGAGCCGAAGATCGCCGGCGTGCTGGCCGCCAACGACGGCCTCGGCAACGCCGCCATCGCCGTCCTGAAGAAGCAGAAGCTGAACGGCCAGGTCCCGGTGACCGGCCAGGACGCCACCGTCCAGGGCCTGCAGAACATCCTCGCGGGCGACCAGTGCATGACGGTCTACAAGGCCATCAAGAAGGAGGCCGACGCGGCCGCCGCGCTCGCGATCTCCCTCGCCAAGGGCGAGAAGGGCCAGACCAACGGCACCGTCAAGGACACCGAGACCGGCGCCGACGTCCCGTCGGTGCTGCTCGAGCCGCAGGCCATCTTCAAGGACAACGTCAAGGACGTCGTCGCGGACGGCTTCGTGACCAAGGACGAGCTCTGCACCGGTGACTTCGCGGCGAAGTGCACCGAGGCGGGCATCCAGTAGCCGTTCCCGCCCACCCCGCCCCGGCCGTCCCCCGCGCGGGACGGCCGGGGCCCATGTGAGGAGACACCCCCATGACCGCGTCTGAGAACCAGGTCCCCGGCCCGGTGATCGAACTGCGAGGGATCGACAAGAGCTTCGGTCCCGTCCAGGTCCTGCACGGCGTGGACTTCGAGGCCCACGTCGGCGAGGTGACCGCCCTCGTCGGCGACAACGGCGCCGGCAAGTCCACCCTGGTCAAGTGCATCGGCGGCATCCACCCGATCGACGCCGGCGACTACCTGTTCGAGGGCAGGCCGGTGCACGTCGGCGGCCCCCGGGACGCGGCGGATCTGGGCGTCGAGATCGTCTACCAGGACCTCGCCCTCGCCGACAACCTGGACATCGTCCAGAACATGTTCCTCGGCCGGGAGAAGAAGAGCGGCATCGTCCTCGACGAGTACACGATGGAGGAGCTCGCCGCCGAGACGCTCGCGGGCCTGTCCGTCCGGACCGTCAAGTCGGTGCGCCAGCAGGTGTCGAGCCTGTCCGGCGGGCAGCGGCAGACCGTCGCCATCGCCAAGGCCGTGCTGTGGAACAGCAAGGTCGTCATCCTCGACGAGCCGACCGCCGCGCTCGGCGTCGCGCAGACCCAGCAGGTGCTGGAACTGGTCCGCCGCCTCGCCGACAAGGGCCTGGCCGTCGTGCTCATCTCGCACAACATGAACGACGTCTTCGCGGTGTCCGACCGGATCGCCGCGCTCTACCTCGGGCGGATGGCCGCCCAGGTCAAGACCCGCGACGTGACCCACGCGCAGGTCGTCGAGCTGATCACCGCGGGCCGCAGCGGAGACCTCGGCCTTCAGCAAGCGAACGGGAACGGAGCCAAGGCATGAGCGCCGTCATCACCAAGCGGCCTGCCGAGGAGGGCACCGAGTCACCGGTGCGCGAGATGGTCGGCGGCTACCTCGCCCGGGTCAGGGGCGGCGACATGGGCGCGCTGCCCGCCGTCTCCGCGCTCGTCGCGCTGTGCCTGTTCTTCTGGGTCGCGCAGCCCGTCTTCATGAGCACGAGCAACCTCGCGAACCTGTTCACCCAGGGCGCGGCGGGCATCGTCATCGCGATGGGCCTTGTTTTTGTCCTGCTGCTCGGCGAGATCGACCTGTCGGCGGGCTTCACCAGCGGCGTCTGCGCCGCGATCCTCGCCGTCACCCTCACCCAGCAGGGCTGGCCCTGGTACGCGGCGGTCGGCGCCGCGCTCCTCACCGGCGCGCTCATCGGGACGCTGCTCGGCACGATCGTCGTCAAGATCGGGATCCCGTCGTTCGTCGTGACGCTCGCGGCGTTCCTCGCCCTCCAGGGCGTGGCGCTGAAGATCATGGACAACGGCACCAACGTCTCGGTCAACGACAAGACCATCGTCGCGATCGCCAACGACAACGTGCCGATCACCCTGGGCTGGGTGATCTTTGTGGTGGGCATCCTCGGCTTCGCCGCCGTCCAGTTCAAGCAGTTCTCCACCCGCCGCAGGCGCGGCCTCACCGGGCAGAGCCTCGCCGGGCTCGTCGTGAAGATCGCCGCGCTCGCCGCGGTCTGCGGCTTCGTCGTCTACGTGCTCAGCATGGAGCGCAGCCGGAACCCCGCGTTCGCGTCGCTCAAGGGCATGCCGATCGTGGTGCCGCTCATCCTCGTGCTGCTCGTCGTGTTCACGTTCGTGCTCAACCGGACGTCCTTCGGCCGGCACATCTACGCGGTCGGCGGCAACCAGGAGGCGGCCCGCCGCGCGGGCATCAACGTCGACCGGATCAAGATCACCGCGTTCGTGCTGTGCTCGGCGATGGCCGCGATCGGCGGCATCATCGCGGCGTCCCGCGCCAACTCCGTCGACCCGAACACCGGCGGCAGCGACGTGCTGCTCAAGGCCGTCGGCGCGGCGGTCATCGGCGGCACGAGCCTCTTCGGCGGCCGCGGCCGGATGCTGGACGCGATCCTCGGTGGCCTCGTCATCGCGGTCATCGACAACGGCATGGGCCTCATGGGGTACAGCGCGGGCACGAAGTTCATCGTGACAGGATTGGTGCTGCTGCTGGCGGCGGGCGTCGACGCCCTGTCCAGACGGCGCTCACTGACCACACGGTGACCTGCCCCCTTCCCTTCCCGTAAGGACCACCCCCATGAGAGCCGCGCCCTCACCCGAGGAGATCCGTCGGCACAATCTGGGGACGCTGCTCCGGCACGTCCACCTGTCCGGCCCCGCCTCGCGGGCGGCGCTGGCCGAGCGGATGGGCCTCAACCGCAGCACCATCATGGCGCTGACCTCGGACCTCACCGCCGCCGGGCTGGTGACCGAGGAACTGCCGAAGACGACCCGCAAGGCCGGACGGCCCTCCCTCGTCGTCCGGCCCGAGTCCGACCGGGTGTTCGTGCTCGCGCTCGACCTCGGCGCGGACCGGCTCGTCGTCGCGCGGGTCGGGCTCGGCGGCACGGTCCTCGACCGCGCCGACGTGGCCCGGCCCCGCGACTCCTTCGACGCCGACGAGATCATCTCCGCGCTCGCCGCGACCGGGCGCCGTCTGGTGCGGCAGGCCGGGGCGGACGCGGTGTGCGTCGGCGTCGGCGTCGCGTTCTCCGGGATCGTGCGGCAGGAGGACGGTGTGGTGCGGCACGGGCCGAACATCGGCTGGGTCGACGTGCCGCTCGGCGCGGAACTGACCCGGCGGATGGCTTTGGGCCTGCGGGTCTCGGTCGGGAACGACGCGAACCTGGCGGCGCTCGCGGAACGTGCCAGGGGCGCGGGCTCCGGCCTCGACGACATCATCTACCTGCACGGCGACGTCGGGATCGGCGGCGGCGTCATCGTCGGCGGGCGGCTGCTCGGCGGCGAGGGCGGCTACGGCGGGGAGGTAGGGCACATGGTCGTCAACCCCGGGGGGCGGCCGTGCGGGTGCGGGTCGCGGGGCTGCCTCGAATCCGAGGCGGGGGAGCTGGCGCTCATCGCGCTCGCCGGCCGGGCCGGGCAGGGCGAGACGGGGCGGCGCGCGGTGGAGATCATCGTGGACGCCGCCGACCGGGGCGACGCGACCGCGCGCGACGCCTTGCACCAGGTCGGAGACTGGCTCGGGTACGGCGTCGCCAACCTCATCAACATCTTCAACCCGTCGATGGTGATCTTCGGCGGGGTGATGCGCGAGATCTACATGGGCTCGGCCGCCCAGGTCCGCAGCCGCCTGGCGGTGGACGGGCTGACCGCCGCACGCGAGGGCGTCCGCCTGCGCACCTCCGCGCTGGGCGAGGAGGCGACGCTGATGGGAGCCGCCGAACTCGCCTTCAGCGACGTCCTCACCGACCCCCTCGAAACCCTCGCCCGGGTCCGCGCCACCGATTAGGGGCGGTCGGCACGGCCCCGGGCGAGCCTTAATCCAAGCCTTGTACGCGGGTTCACGGCTTAGTCGAAGACGTCGGGGTTCTCGCGGATGGTCTGGTCGGCGATCGGCTGGTAGTTGATCCAGGCGACGAGGTCGTTGCCGATCTGGCCCTGGGTGAGGACCGCGTTCTCGTGCTCGATCGGCACCGGCGTCCCGGCCGCCTCGGCGAGTAGCTGCACCTGGCTCGACCGCTCCATCGTGACGAACCACCAGGCGGCGGCGTCCACGGAGTCGCCGACGGTCAGGAGGCCGTGGTTGCGGAGGATGACGGCCTTCGTGTCCCCGAGGGCGGCGGCGATCCGCTTGCCCTCCTCCAGGTCGGTGACGACGCCGGTGTAGTCGTCGAACAGGCCGTGGTCCTGGTAGAAGGCGCACGCGTCCTGCGTGATGGGCTCCAGCTTGCGGCCCAGCGCGGACAGCGCCCGTCCGTGGACGGAGTGGCTGTGCGCCGCCGCCACCACGTCCGGCCTGGCCTGGTGCACCTGCGAGTGGATCGCGAACGCCGCCTCGTTGACCGGGTACCGTCCCTCGACCACCTGCCCCTGGTGGTTGACGAGGATCAGGTCGCTCACCCTGATGTGCTTGAACGACATACCGAACGGATTCACCCAGAAGTGGTCGGTGCGCTCGGGGTCGCGCGCCGTGATGTGTCCGGCGACCCCCTCCTCGAACCCGAACCGGCCGAACGTCCGCAGCGCGACCGCGAGCCGCTCCTTGCGGTGCCGCCGCTCCTCCTCGACCGTCGTGAAACTCGGCGGCAGCCGGAAGATCAGATCCCCCGCCAGCTTGTCCAAGAACTCCTCTTCCAGCCCCATCCCGACCTCCTCGTCCGCAGGAACATGAGCACCCGAATTCTCCCCCCGCCTTCACCGCCCGACAAGGCCCCGTGAGGCGGAACCCGAAACCCGTTCTGGTTTCCCTGGGTCACCCATCGGCGCGCGGCTTTGTCGTGTTCGCCGATCACGGCTCGGGCCACGGGAGGGGCTGGCACTTTCTTGGGCCGCGCCTCGTCGGGTGAGGGGTGTCTGGCTTGTGGGGGATTGTGGGGGTGGGGGAGTGGCGGGTTGGGTGGGCGGCGACGGAGGTGGGTGGGTGTGCGGTTCACGTGGCTGAAGACCGACGGCACAAAGGTCCAGGTCGACACGGCAGTCAAGAGCGATCGGACCAAGGGGGCGGCGAACTACCTGGCGAAGAACGTCGCGCTGGTCTGCGCCGGAGATCTGGCGCGGTACTCCGAGGCACGGCGGTGGCTGGGGACGTTCCGTCTCGACGACTCGCAGGCAGCGCAGCGGCGGCACCAGGCGACGCGGGACATCAAGGCGTTCCTGCGCAGGGCGGTCGAGGTCCGGTACGCGGACCTCTACGAGCTCGCCATGGAAGACGAGGACGCGACCGAGGCGGAGCAGGCCGCGGCCGAGCTGGTGCGGCAGATGAAGAACGCCGCGCAGGCTTACGCCGCACGCTACGAGGCAGCCATCCTGACGTCCCGGCCGCTGCTGAACCCGCTGGTCGTCCGGAACGACGAGGTACTGGCCGAGGTCCAGCCCCGCGATCCGGCGGACGTCGTCAACGCGCTCCTGTCGCTGCCGTCGGGCCCCGCGCCGGGCCGGGTGTGGACGAGGGACGAACTCCGCTTCCCGATCGCCCGCGCGCTGGACCGGCTCTACCCGCTCGGCAGGTCCTGGATCGAACCGAGCGACCTTGAGGACTGGCACACCGCGCTCTACCGGGACTGGGCTGCCGGGCTCCACCTCCTGCCGCTGGCCCGTCCGACGGCCGTCCCGGCCACCCTGCCCGTCCAGCTTCCGCCCGGCCAGCCGTCTCCCGGTCAGTCCCCGCCCGGCCAGCTTCCTCCCGGTCAGTCTCAGCCCGGTCAACCTTCGCCCGTCCAGGCTCCGCCCGGCCAGCCGTCGCCCGTCCAGGTCCCGGCCGTCGTGTCGGCCGATGACGGGATGGAGGTGGAGGAGGCGGAGCCGTTGGGCGATCCGCATGATCCCGAGCTCGTCCAGCCCGCCCCGCGCACCTCGGCGCAGGACGAGCGGCAGGCGGAGGTGCTCGCGAGCCTGCGGTCCCTGCTCGACAGGCCGATGGCGAAGCTCAAGCTGGAGGAGCGCGAAAGCCTCATCACGCTACGGGCCGGACATCCCACCCCGGACCTGCTCAACCTCTCCTCGGCGAACGCCGAGCGGCTTCGTGAGCTGTACACGCTCGTCGCCGACCGCTGCGCCCTGACGCCGCAACGGGCCGAGCGCTGGGCGGAGACCCTGAAGCGGGACGGATTCGACCTGCGCGACCTGCCCGCCACGATCGACCGCCTACGAAGCGAAGGCCAAATGCCCCAGGTACGCGGATACGAGTTCCAGATAAGGCAGACGCTCGAGGCATGGTCGGAGTACCGGTTGTCGATGGTGGAGGCCAAGCTCCCCGGCGACACCCAGCCGTGGCCGCGGCACGACAGGTTCATCGACACCCTCGAATGGGTCGCCCCCGGCGAGTTCCGCTTCCGCGAGTACAAGTCCTACAACGCGGCCCTCGACCTGCCACCAAAATGGCAGGCCAGCTTCATCGACCAGAGCGACGACTACTGGGCCGCCATCTTCGGCAACCCCTTCGGCTACCCCGTCGAGTACGTCTTCGAACAAGGCGTCCCCCGCTGGGCGAGAACCGCCCTGACCGCCAACGCCCCCTACTTCGCCTACGGCCTCCACCTCACCAACCTCCAGACCAACACCACCGAACGCCTCTGAATCCACCCCTCCAGCCTCCTGGCGCCGTCAGGGACGTCAGAGCTTGGCCGAAGGGTGATGGGGCTGCGGCGCTGCTGGTGGGGACGCGGTCAGGCGTGGGGGAGGACGACCAGGTTGCCGGTTTTTCGGCCGGTGTCGATGCGGCGGTGGGCTTCGCGGACGGCGTCCAGGTCGCCGACGATCTCGGTGAGGGGGTCGAGGGCGCCGGTGGCGACGAGGTCGAGGAGGAAGGCGAAGTCGGCGGGGCGTTCGGGAGCGGGGCCCGCGAGGACGCGGCCGCGGGCGCGGACGGTGTCGAGCAGGTCGGCGACGGCGAGGACAAGGGTGCCGTCCGGGGTGAGGAGGCGCAGGCCCTCGGCGCGGGAGATGTTGCCGACGGCGTCGAAGACGATGTCGAAGCGGTCGTCGAGCGTGGTGACGGGCGTCGCCGTGTAGTCGACGGCGCGGTGGGCGCCCAGCCGTGTCACGAGGTCGTGGTTCCGGCGGCTGGCCACGGCCGTCACGGTGGCGCCGAAGTGCGCGGCGAGCTGCACCGCGCTGGAGCCGACCGCGCCCGACGCGCCGTTCACGAGGACCGTCCGCCCGGCGGCGACCCCCGCCTTCCGCAGGAAGTGCAGCGCCGTCGAGCCGCCGAACAGCGCGCCCGCCGCCTCCGCGTGCCCGACTTGTTCGGGTTTACCGGTGAACTTCGAGGCGGGTGCCGCGACGAACTCGGCGTGGCCGCGCAGCCGGGCGCCGGTCATGCCGGCGATCTCGTCGCCCGGGGCGAACGCCGTGACGTCGGGCGCGACCCGCTCGACGCGACCGGAGAGCGCGCCGCCCAGGATCCGGGCGCGCGGCCCGCGGATGCCGACGCCGAGCCGGGCGAGCGCGCCGAAGCCGCGTGGGAAGCGGCCCGAGCGCAGGCGCGCGTCGCCCGACGTGACGGCGACCGCCTCGACGCGGACGACCACCTCCCCGGCGCGCGGCTCCGGCGTCGGCACCTCGGTGACGACGACGCTGTCGGGCGGTCCGTAACGGTCGACGTAAGCGGCTCGCACGGGGGTTCTCCTTACACTCGTAAGTCTCGTTCGGAACAGTAGCCTTACGTCCGTAAGAGCACAAGGGGGGCGAGATGACCGATCGAGCGCCGCTCAGCGAGCGCCGCATCATCGAGGCGGCGGCGGCCGTCGCCGACCGCGGCGGGCTCACCGCCGTCAGCATGCGGAACGTCGGCAAGGAACTCGGCGTGGAGGCGATGTCGCTCTACCATCACGTCGCGAACAAAGAGGCGTTGCTCGACGCGCTCGCCGACTGGGTTTTTTCAAGCATTGAACTCCCCGAGATCGGGGCGCCGTGGCAGGAGGGCATGCGGCGACGGGCGGTGTCCGCCCGCGACGTTCTCGCGCGCCACCCGTGGGCGCTCACGCTCATCGAGTCGCGCGGCAACCCGGGCCCCGCGCTCCTGCGCCACCACAACGCGGTCATCGGCTGCCTGCGCCGCGACGGCTTCCCGGTCCGCCTCGCCGCCCACGCCTTCTCGGTCATCGACGCCTACATCTACGGCTTTGTCCTCACCGAACAGAACCTCCCGTTCGACACCACAACCAACCCCGCCGACTTCGCCACCGAGATCGCCCCACCCCCCGCCGACTACCCCTACCTGGCCGAACTGGTCACCGAACTCATCACCACCCCCGACTACACCTTCACCGCCGAGTTCACCTACGGCCTGGACCTCATCCTCACCGAACTGGAAAACCGCCTCCCCACCCCCTAACCCACCACCCACCACCCACCCCACCCCGAGCTGTGCGGAACCTTCGGGGCGGCCCATACGGAACCGTCGGTGCGGCCCACACCCCCGAGCTGTCCGGAATCAGCGGGGCACATCAAGCTGTCCGGAACCTTCGGGGCGGCTCAGCCGGAGTGGGGCTTGTGGGAGTGCGTCCTGATGGTGGCTCGTGGATCGGACGGGGGCTCGTTGAGGGCTTTGACTTGGGCTTGTTTTAAGGGTGGGCGGTGGAGGGCGCGTGTGGTCGGGGGTGGGGGGTCTGGGAGGATAGGGGGATGAATGTCGGGGTGGTGCTCTGGCCGATCGCGGAGTGGCCGGAGATGGGTGCGCAGTGGCGGCAGGTTGAGGAGATGGGGTTCCACACCGGGTGGGTGTACGACCATCTGGCGTGGCGCGGGCACAGTCCGTGGGACGACGCGCTGACGTCGCTCGCGGCCGCCGCCGCGGTGACCTCGACGCTCCGGCTGGGCACGCTGGTGACGTCGCCGAACTTCCGGCATCCGCTGCCGACGGCGCACGCCGTCAAGACGCTCGACCGGATCAGCGGCGGCCGGATCACCCTCGGCGTCGGCGCGGGCGGCACGTCGCACACCTCCGACGGCGACGTCCTGGACGAGGAGTGGTCGCCGCGCAAACGGGCCGACCGGTACGCCGAGTGGGTGGGGCAGCTCGACGCGCTCCTCACCGAGGCGCCCGTGACGGTGAAGGGCGAGTACTGGGCGGCGCGTGACGTCACCGTCGCGCCCGGACTCGTCCAGCGGCCCCGGCCGCCGTTCTACGTCGCGGGGGAGGGCCCGCGCGGGATGCGGCTCGCCGTCAGGTACGGGCAGGGCTGGATCGCCAACCCGGCGAGCCCCGACGCGCCCGCGCTCGACCTCGTCCGCTCGCGCATGGCGTGGCTCGGCGAGGCGTGCGAGGAGAGCGGACGCGACTTCCGTTCACTCCGCCGCCTCCTGCTCACCGGCTTCACCCCCGACCCGTGGACCCGCTCACTTTCCGACTTCGTCGAACTCTACGAGTCCTACGCCGACGCGGGCATCACCGACGTCGCCCTCCACTGGCCCCGCCCCGACACCCCCTGGGACGCCGACCCCGACGTCCTAGCCGAGATAGCCACCTGGCACCAAACCCAACACCAATCCCCCCAAAGCCCCACCTAACCCCCGCCCCGGTGCCGGGCCCTGGGCGGCGCGGCGCCCAGCTGGCCTCGCGCCTGTTAAGAGGTTGTAGGGGTTGTAGGTGCTGATGGTCCAGTGGTGGCCGGCGGGGTCGAGGGCCGTGTAGTCGCGGCCGCCGTAGCCGGAGTCGCGGGGTTCGTGCAGGACGCGGGCGCCCGCGGACAGGGCGCGGGCGTAGTGGGCGTCCAGGTCGGCGACGTGGACGATGAGCCACATCGGCGCCGGATCCACCGCCGCGATGGGCATGATGAGCCCTCCGTCGCCGAGGGCGAGTTCGGCGTGCTGCACGCCGCCCGAGGTGTCCTCGACCACCAGGTGGGGGGTGAAGCCGAACGCGTCGCACAGGAACGTGATCGCGCCTGAGACGTCGCGGTAGGGCACCACGGGGTAGATGGAAGGGTTGCTGCTCAACGGGACCGACCTCCCCAATCGGTTTCCCCCTCAAGCTAAGCCACGGCGAAAGCGCCCGCTTGCGTTCTACTCGAAGAGCTGCCCACAAGCGAGAAGACGGCTTAGTTCGAACCATGAAACAAGCCCCAGTTGCCGCACGGGCGACGCGGACGGTCCGCCGTCACGCGGCACCCGGGAGCCGTCCGCGACGTCCCAACCGCCGAACGCGCCCGCGACGGCGCACTCCAGGTAGGCGGCCGGGTCGAAGTTGCGCCACCGCGCCGGGACCGCGCGCGGCCCCGAGCCGTAGGGCCGCGGCGCGGGCGACACCCCGTGCACCGGCGCCGCCGGGTGCACGACGAAGTCCTCAAGATCGGCGATCTGGGAGAGCAGCACTTTCTCCCAGTCGGCCTGCGTCGCGGGATCGCCGGACAGCGAGAGGTCCTTGCCCGACCAGGCGGGGTCGAACGCGGGCGGCGGCGACCCGGCCGCCGCGGAGAACAGCGCGGCCACCTGGTCGGGTTCGAGCCGCGCCGTGTCGCGCAGCGCGGACCCGACCTTCCACAGCGAGCGCAGCAGCGCCGACAGCGACCACGCGGCGGCCCGCGCGTCCTTGCCGATGCGCAACAGGTGCAGGTACAGGTCGCGGTTGGTGGCCAGCTGGGGCCCCGGCGGGCCGTCCACCCAGTACATCCGCGTCTGCGGGACGCCGCTCTCGAACGTCAGCACCTGGGCGAGCGCCGACACCCGGGTCTGGTGCCGGGCGACCCGTACCTGATTGCCGCTGCCGTCCTCGCGCAAAACGTCCCACATGAGGATGAACTTACAGCCTGTTGCGGTGCCTCACTTGCACCTCGGTGAAGCCCTCGAGCCCCCACGTCCCGTTCTCGGTGCCCACGCCGCTCCACTTCACCCCGCCGAACGGCTGTCCCGGGTGCACCGCGAGGTGCGTGTTGACCCAGGCGGTGCCGCACTCCAGCGCGGACGCGACCTCCCACGCCCGGTCGGCGTCGGCACCCCAGACGGAGCCGGACAGGCCGAAGTGCGTCCCGTTGGCGCGCTCGACGGCCTCCTCGACCGTCGAGTACCGCACGACGGGCAGCGCCGGGCCGAACTGCTCCTCGTCGACGATGGCGAACCCGTCGGTGGCTCCGGCGAGAATCGTCGGCTCGTGAAAAAAGCCGGGGCCTTCGACCGGACCGCCGCCGGTGACGGCCGTCGCGCCCCTGGCGAGCGCGTCCGCGACGAGCGCGGCCACCCTGTCGCGCTGCGGCGCGTTGTTGAGCGGACCATGGGTCACGCCTTCTTCCATGCCGTCACCGACCTTGGCGGCCCGCGCCTGGTCGGCGAGCGCCTCGACGAGGTCGTCGTGCAGCGCGTCCGGCACGTACACGCGTTTGATGGCCGAGCAGACCTGGCCGTTGTTCGCGAACGCCCGGTCGAACAGCTTCGGCGCGATCTCGGCGGGGTCGGCGTCCGGGAGGACGATGGCGGGGTCGTTGCCGCCGAGTTCCAGGGTGACGCGCTTGAGGTCGTCGGAGGCCGCCGCAGCCACCCGCTTGCCTGTCGCGACGCTGCCCGTGAAGCTCACCTTGCGCGGCACCGGATGCGCCGTCATCTGCGCGCCGAGGGGGTCACGGCCGCTTACGACATTGAGCACGCCGGGCGGGAGCACGGAAGCCAGGAGTTCGCCCACCGCGAGCGTCGTCAGCGGCGTGTAGGGCGACGGCTTCAGGACCATCGTGTTGCCCGCGAGCAGGGCCGGGCCGACCTTCCAGCAGGCGAGCATCAGGGGGAAGTTCCACGGGGTGATGGCCGCCACCACGCCCATGGGACGGCGTACCACCTCGACGTAAGCCGCCTCGTCGTCACGGATGACCTCGTGCGGGATGGGCATGTCGGCGTGGTGCTTCAGCCAGAAGCCCGCGCCGAAGACCTCCGCCGCGGCGTCCTGGAGCGGTTTGCCCTGCTCGCCCGTGAGGACGGGCGCCAGGTCGTTGGCCTTGGCCATGAGGAGGTCGCCCGCGGCGTGCAGGGCGGCGCGGCGGGCGTCCAGGTCGTCCTTCCAGCCGCGGTAGGCGGTGCGGGCCGACTCGAACGCGGCGTCGAGCTGGGCGGGGGAGCAGTCGGGGGCCTGCGCGTGCGCCTGCCCGGTCGCGGGGTTGACGACGTCGAAGCTGTGCTCGCCCTTGACGCTTCGACCGCCGATGGTCATGCCGTACTGGGTCATTCGAGGCTCCACCGAATCGGATTCTGTTTCCCGCCCATCGTGGCTCACGAGAGGTGTTCCGGGGAAGCCTCAGGGGCGGCTCGGCCTTTTTTTAAGGCCAAGCCGCCTGTTCTCGCAGGGTGTTCGGGGATCTGGCGATCCGGTGCGCGCCGTCAGTCGAAGGTGATGATCTGGCGGATCGCGAGGCCGTCGGCCAGGGTGTCCATCGCCTCGTTGATCTCGCTGAGCCTGATCCGGGAGGAGATGAGCTCCTCGACGGGGAGCCTGCCCTCGCGCCACATCCGCGCATAGATCGGAATGTCGCGGGAGGGGACGGCGGAACCGAGGTAGGAACCGACGATCGTCCGCGCCTCGGCCGTCAGGACGAGCGGCTCGATCGCCGACGTCGCGCCCGGCGCGGGCAGGCCCACGGTGACGGTTGTGCCGCCCGGCGCGGTGATCCGCACGGCCGTCTCGAACGCCTTCGGGTGCCCGGCCGCCTCCACCACGATGTCCGGCCGGACGCCGGAGGCCAGCACCCCGTCCGGCGAGTACACCTCGTCGGCGCCGAGCTCCGTCGCCCGCTCCAGCTTCGCGGGCACCGCGTCGATCCCGACGACCCTGGCGACGCCCAGGGCCTTCGCGGTGAGGAGCGCGGCCATCCCCACCCCGCCGAGCCCGACGACCGCCACGGTGTCCTCAGGGCCCGGACGCGCCGCGTTGAGCAGCGCCCCGCCCCCGGTGAGGACGGCGCAGCCGAGCACCGCCGCGACGTCCGGCGGCACGTCGTCGTCCACCGGGACGAGCGAGCGCCGGTCCACCACCGCGTGCGTCGCGAACCCGGACACGCCCAGGTGGTGGTGCACCTCCGCCCCGTCCCGCGACAGCCGCCGTTCGCCGCTGAGCAGCGTCCCCACCCCGTTGGCGGCGGACCCGGGCGTACACGGCATCCTGCCGTCCGTCTTGCATGCCCGACATTCCCCGCATCTAGGCAGGAACGCCATGACGACCCGCTGCCCGACCTTGAGGTCCTCGACGCCTTCCCCCAGCGCCTCGACGCGCCCGGCCGACTCGTGCCCCAACAGCATCGGCACCGGCCGCACCCGATGCCCGTTCACCACCGAAAGGTCCGAGTGGCACACCCCCGCCGCCTCGATCCGCACCAGCACCTCTCCGGCGCCGGGCTCGGCAAGCCGCACTTCACCCACCCGAAGAGGCCGGGACCCCGCATAGGGCCGCTCCGCCCCCACCTGCTCCAACACCGCCCCGGTGATGACCCTCACACCCAACTCCTCCCACACCCAGATCTCTGCACCCCGACCGTACGCCACCCCCACCCTCCGCCTCCTATGCGCCCGCCCACCCTCCCCGCGCCCCCCTGTGCCCCGCCCAAACCCGCCGATCCCGTGCCCCGGCCAGCCGTGCGACGCCGTTGCGCTCCCTCGGCACCGCGTCCGTCGTCGCCCGTGCCGCCACGTCCCGGTCGTGCGTGCGGGTCAGGGGTCCGGCGGGAGGGAGGTGCTGTTGCGGACGATGAGTTCGTGGCCCATGAGGAGGGCGGGGGAGGGGGTTTCGGGGGGGTCCAGGAGGAGGCGGCCTACGGCGCGGCCCTTTTCGGTTTTGGGTTGGCGGATGGTGGTGAGGCCGGCGGCTTCGGCCTGGGGGATGTCGTCGAAGCCGGTGACGGAGAGGTCGGCGGGGACGGACAGGCCGGCGTCGCGGGCGGCGCGCAGGGCGCCGAGGGCGATGAGGTCGGTCGTGGCGAGCAGGGCGGTGGGGCGCGGGTCGGCCGCCAGGAGGACGGACGCCGCCTCGTGGCCGCCGTCGTGGGAGTGGGTGGTGCGACGCACCGCGACGGACGCCCAGTCGAGGCCGAACTCGCGGACGGCGTCCCGGAACCCCGCGAGCCGTGCCGCGACGGCGCCGGACGTGCCCGCCGCGTCGAGGTCGGGCTCGAACCCGGGCCGTCCGTCGTGCAGGACGCCCAGCCTGCGGTGCCCGAGCCGTAGGAGATAGGAGCACAGCTGGTAGGCGGCCTCACGGTCGTCGATGCCGACGAAGGGCACGCCCTCCAGGCGGGGCTCTCCGGCGATGACGTAAGGCAACCGTCGTAGGCGCAGTGCCTCCAGGGCGGGATGCCCTTCATGCAGACAGAACGCCACAAACCCGTCCACGATGGCCTCGCGCACCGACGCCTCGGCGGCCGTGTCGTCAGGCCAGGTCATGAGCAGCAGGCTCGTCGACGACGGCTCGGCCACCTCGGCGAGGCCGCGCAGGAACGCCACCGCGTACGGGTCGGTGAACGCGTAGGAGATCTCCTCGGTGAGGACGACGCCGAGCACACCGGCGCGGCCACGGCGCAGCGTGCGCGCGGCCGGATCGGGCCCCGCGTAGCCGAGCCGCTTCGCCGTGTCCAGAATCCGGCGGCGCAGCTCGGGATTCAGCTGGTCCGGGCGGGAGAACGCGTTGGACACGGTCGTCCGCGAGACGCCGACCTCTTCGGCGATCGTCTTCAGTGTGACGCGTGCCATGCGCGAGATCGTATTTCCGCGTTGAATACCCGCACAACCGGCACTACGCTGAACGTGTCTGAATCGATCCAGATCTGAGATGGCTCACGGAGACGAGGGGCCGCCGGCGGATCGAGGAAGACCACGGGACCCGCCGCCTTCGGGCGGCGTCCGGAGCGGCACCCCATGGGGATGGGGGCCCGCTCTGTGAGGGCCGGTGGACGACCCCCAGGGGTGGGGAGGCCGTCCACCGGCCACTTCCTTTTTGGGGCCTTTGTCCCCGGGTCCGCCTGCGCCGGTTAACGGGTTGCCGGTGCCGCCCCCGTCCGGCAGGCTGAATCCCAGAAGGGGGCGCGCACATGCCAGACCAGACCACGGACCAGAGGCCGAAGCCCGTCCCCGCCGACACCCCGCCACCCCCACCCCGCCCCTCCCGCTGGGCCCTCCTCACCCCGCGCCCCCGCCCCGACCGCCCCCACAACACCCAGGGCGCCGACGGCTGACCCACCCCCGACCCCCACCCCCGAGTTGTCGCGGAGCGGTCGGCGAGCCGGACTCCGCGACGATCTCGCATGGGTGGACACGCGTCGAGCTCGGGGGCCGCGCCGGACCGCCGACCGTCGCATCGAGGGGCGTCGCCGGGTGCGCTCGCACGCCAGGCCGCGTCGGGCACACCCGGCGCCACCGCGCCGAGACGTGCTTCATCTCTCTCGCCGCGCCCGTCTGGGGGTGGTCTTGCGTTGTGGGCATCTGACGCTGTTACGGGGCGGGTGGGATTGGGGTGGGGAGGTGGGGCTGAGATGAGATCTGGAAGTGGGGTGGGGAGGGGGGAATGTGCAGTACGCTGCGGGTTTTGTTGGATGTCGAGAGAGGTTGGATTCGTGTTGGATGGGCTGAAGAAGTTCCTTTTGCGGGGGAACTTGGTGCAGCTTGCGGTCGCTGTGGTGATCGGGGCGCAGTTCGGTTCGCTGGTCACCCAGTTCGTGAAGTCGTTCATTGATCCGTTGCTGGCGCTGGTGGGCGGGAACCCGGATCTGAGCTACCTGACGTTCAAGGTGGGGGAGTCGGTCTTCGCGTACGGGGCGTTCCTGTCGGTGGCGATCGCGTTCCTGATCTCGGCGACGGTGGTCTACTTCGCGCTGGTGGTGCCGATGGCGAAGCTGCTGCAGTTCCTCGACCGGAAGGAAGAGGCGACCGAGCGGGACTGCCCGCAGTGCCTGAGCGCGGTGCCGCTCAAGGCGTCGCGGTGCAAGCACTGCACCTCGGAGCTGCAGCCCGCCGCTTGACGGCGGGGCGGGTCGGGCGGGTGGGAAATCTGAAGATTGCCCGGAATCTCCGGAAAATCTGGATACCTGGGTGATCGACCTGTTATCAATGTCCACCGGGGCGCGTCTGCGGCCTGGAACGGACGGTGGTCAACGGTGCGGCACGCGCTCGGGTTCCTGCTGGGGATCCTGCTCATACCGGTTCTCGCCTACGGGATGGCCTGGGGGTACGCGCGGGCCGGCGCGTCCGTCCACCCGCTCGACCTGACGATCACCGACCGCACCCAGTTCTACGGGGCGTTCGCCACGATGGCGGCGGTCGGGCTGTTCTTCGGGATCATCATGATGGCGCGGTGGGCCTCCCCGTTCGTCACGCTCTTTCCCGGCATCGCCTATCTGTACTGGAGCGGCTGGTATCTGGTGGAGCCGCAGAAGGCCGCCGACCTCGTCGCCCGCGTGCCGCCCAGCGGCGAGCTGGACACCGCGCTGCAGGCGCTGCTCACCTCGGGGTTCTTCGCCCTCGCCGGGTTCGCGCTGGTTGTCCCGATGTGGTTTCCAGCCCGCTGGCGGCGGCGCTACGAGTACTGATCCTGCGGCGTCCTCCCGTACAGCCGGGTGACGATGTCCTCGATGTCCGGCTCGTGTAGGGCGATGTCGACGACGTCGTGGGACGCGGCGATCCGGGCGACGACGGACGCGGCGCTGACCTCCGGTGGGATCGCCAGCCACAGCCGTGGCCCCTCCCTGCGGACGAGCCGGATGCCCTGGGGCGGGACGAGCGGTGTGGCGTCCGGCGCGAGGTCGACGACGAGGGTGCGGTCGGCCGGTGCGGTGGCGCGCAGGTCGTCGAGGGTGCCGTCGAAGGCGAGCCGCCCGTGGTCGATCACCATGACGCGTCGGCAGAGCCGCTCGATGTCCCCGAGGTCGTGGGTGGTGAGCAGGACCGTGGTGCCCTCCTCGGTGTTGATCCTGGCCAGGAACTCCCGCACCGTCGCCTTGCTGACGACGTCGAGCCCGATCGTCGGCTCGTCCAGCACCAGCAGCTCGGGGGAGTGCAGCAGCGCCGCCGTGAGATCGCCGCGCATCCGCTGCCCGAGGCTGAGCTGGCGCACCGGCGTTCCCAGGAACTCGCCGAGCCCCAGCAGCTCGGTCAACTCGTCGAGCCGCGCGGTGAACCTCCGCCGGTCTACTTTGTAAAGGTGCCGGATCAGGGCGAAGCTGTCCTTGAGCGGCAGGTCCCACCACAGTGTCGTCCGCTGCCCGAAGACCACGCCGATGCGCCGGGCCAGCTCCGCCCGCCGCCGCGCCGGATCGAGCCCCGCGACCCTGACGACGCCCTCCGACGCGCTCAGGATCCCCGTCAGCATCTTGATCGTTGTGCTCTTGCCCGCCCCGTTGGGCCCGAGATACCCCACGAACTCCCCGGCCGCCACGGTGAACGACATCCGCTCCACCGCCGTCACCACCTTCCGCTCCCGCCGCAACCCGCCGCGCTTCCCGTAGACCACGAACCGCTTCGAGACCCCGTCCAGCAGAATCACGCGCCCCACCCCCGAAAAACCCGGCGTCCGCGAACCCCGGCCGACCCCGAAACCTCAACCGTCGCCACCCTCCCACCGTTCGCGCGACCCGTCCACCTCCCCCACAGCCACACCCGCCTCCCCCCAAAGCAACCATCCACTTACCCTCAGTAACATCCTGTCGTCGCCCGAGACGCCGACGGGGGTGTCGGCGGTCGAGCGGGCTCAGTTCGGGTGGGGCCGTTTGACGATGCGGTGGACGGCGGCGGCGGTGATGGCGGGGTGGGTGGCGGGCGAGATGGGGGTGCCGCCCGCGTGGGTGAACCAGAGGCGGCCGCCGTCGTCCGCGCGGGTGTGGCACCAGACCTCGACCGTGGGGGAGCCGTCGCGGGTGGCGGTGAGGTGCCAGTGGGCGGTGTGGACGGTGAGGCCCTGACGACGCAGGAGGCGGGCGAGACGCTCCAGGGCCGCCCGTCGGGAGGCGGACGGGTCGTCGGCGGCGGTGGTGCAGGCGGCGTCCGCTTCGGGCACGGCGGAGCTCCTCTCCGTCGGTACGCAAGGGGGCATCACCACGAACGTTAATTTTCGGACGTTTCGCCACAGGAGGGGTGTGCCAAAGTGTGGCCCCTCAGTTTCGTCACCCCGTGCCACTGCGCCGTCCCACACGGCGTTCGCCCCGCCCGACAGCTGCCAAGACGGCCCACGAAGGGCACAGAAGGCGCCTGAAGCGACACACTCAGCTGAAGGTCTTGAGCGCCTTCTCGATGAGCCCGCGCGCCGCGTCGTCACGCACCGCGATCGCCGCCAGGTCGGTGAACGCGTCCGAGTACCGCTCGACCTCGGTGGGCGCCGTCACCGCCACCTCGGCCGACAGCAGCTCGACGTCCACCCGTTCCCCGTCGTAGAGGATGAACGTCTCCAGCACCCACTGACGCGCCCTGTCCGCGCCCATCGGGATGACGAGGACCGTCACCCGGGGCGTCGTCACGGCCTCCAGAAGGCGGGTGAGCTGCTCCCGCATCGCCGCGCGCCCTCCGTGCCCGTAGTACAGGACGGACTCCTCCAGGACGAACGTGAAGCGGTGCCCCGGTGTGCGCATCACGCGCTGCCGGGCGAGCCGTGCCTCGACGGCCTCCGCGACGTCGTTGGGGGTGCCGAACCGTTCGGTGATGGAGGTGAGGAGCGCCGTCGCGTAGCCGCGGGTCTGGAGCATCCCGGGAACCACCTGGGAGGCGTAGACGCGCAGGTGCTCTGTCCGCTCGTACAGGGGCACCTTGGCGATCTGGAGGCGGCGCAGGCCGGCCCGCTGGGTGCGCTTCCACTCGACGTAGACGCCCTCGGCGGTGCGGAGCTCGGCGAGGAGGTCCTCGATCCGGTCGTCGGCGGCGCAGACCCGGCACCAGGTTCTGATGACCTCGGGGGTGGCGGCGCGCACGCCGTGCTCGATCTTGGAGACGCGGGTGCGGTCCCAGCCCGCGGCCGCGGCGAGCGCGAGCGCGGTGAGCCCCGCGTCCTGGCGGATCTCCCGCAGCCGGTCGGCGACGGCCTGCCGGGCGGCCTGCGCGGGGGGATACGGAGACGGTCGCTGCGGCATGGTGTTCCGGACGGCTCAGCGCCCGCGCGGGCCGCCGCCCACCCTTGGCGCCCACGCCGCAGGGCCGTGCGCGCAGGGGTCAGCGGACGAGGTCTCCGT
This sequence comes from Actinocorallia sp. API 0066, assembly GCF_020991275.1. Lineage (GTDB taxonomy): Bacteria > Actinomycetota > Actinomycetes > Streptosporangiales > Streptosporangiaceae > Actinocorallia. The sequence goes on from NZ_JAJLQY010000016.1 coordinate 84,477, forward strand.
TTTCGGCTGCACTCAGGGCCTCCAAGATCAACTTCCGCATGCGCGCGGGGATGCGGACCATCGTCTCCCGCTCGCCCATCGGGCTGTGCCGGGCCGTCGCGGCCCGGGTCGCCGCGTCGGTCTCCTCATCTCCCTGGAACAGGAGATCGCCGCTCTCGCGGTCGATGAAGAGCGCGGGGCAGTTTCCACCGTTCGTGTTCGGATCGATGCACAGGAAGACAATGGGCACGAAGGAATCCGGGAATCGACAGCGTGCCCGGCAGGCACAGGGTCTCTCCATCATCCACCCGGGACCGTGTCGCACGTCGCTTTTGGCCGAACCAGGCCATGGTCCGCGTGTCGTCCGGACTGCGGTGACGCGGGGGATTCCGCAGGTCATAGCGCCCATGACCGGACATGATGCAGCGTGACCTTGTGATTTGACACGTGTCTGCCCTCTGTGCTCGGTAATGTGCCTTCTACTGGTAGGAACGTGATCCATGTTACATTCGTCCGCCTCGTTCGCGTTCACGGCTTTCATCCATAAAAATCAGCTCCCCGTCGAGCGGTAGTGCCGCAGCCCCGTCCGCCAGGCGCCCACCGCGGCCAGACAGACGACGACGGCGGCCACCGGCCCCAGGAACCTGACGAACTCCGGCAGCCCCAGCGGATCGGGGCGCCCGAGGATGTACAGGGACGGCTGCCAGTTGACGAACGCCAGCGGCACCGTGAACGTCACGGCCCGCACGAGGTCCTGCCCGTAGAGCGACATCGGGTACTGCGTCATCGAGGCGCCGCCCCAGGTGAACGCCTTCGTGGCCTCGTGCCCGGCCAGCAGCGCGAACTGGACGGACGCCGCGAGCACCCACAGCCCCCCGAAGAGCACAGCCCCGTTGAGCACCATGAGCACCGTGAGCACGAGGTCGGAGGGCGACAGATCGAGGCGCGGCACACTCCAGATGAGGACCGCGGCGGACGGAAGCAGCCTGCCGAGCTTGCGCGGCGTGAAGTCCTCGGCGGCGAGCTGCACCAGCGCGCTGACGGGACGGATGAGCATCGCGTCGAAGGATCCGGCCCTGATGTGCCTGCCGAGCTTGTCGGTCGAGCCTACGGCGACGTCGCTGAGCGTGAAGGAGATCTGGGACGCCCCGTACAGGAACCCCGCCTCGGCGGCGCTGAGCCCGCCCAGGCTCGGCATGTGCGTGAACAGGATGACGATGGCGACGAGGTCGAGCGACGTGCTGACGGCGGCGCCCAGGATCATCGCGAGAAGCGTCCCCGGGTACTGGGCGGCGGCGCGCGTCCACGTCCAGGCGAGCAGGAACCATGCCCTAACCACCCTGGATCACCAGCTTCCGGTGCGCCGCCCCCGTCAGCGCCCTACCGAGGAGGAGAAGGACGACCGCCCAGGCCGCCTGGAAGCCGTACGCCGCTACGAGGTCCCAGCCTTCGCGCTTGCCCAGGTAGACGTCAGCCGGGATCTGGATGAGCGCCGACCAGGGCAGCAACTGCGCCACGGTGCCCAACGCGCCGGGGAAGACGACGAGCGGAAGGATCATCCCGGAGAAGAACAGCGAACAGACCATCGCCATCCCCTCGACGCCCCGGGAGTCATGGATCCAGAAGACGGCGAGGGCCACGAGGTAGCGCAGCCCGAAGGAGACCGCGACGGCGAGCAGCACCGCGACGAGGAAGGCGGCCCACCTGGACGGCTCCGGAAGCAGGATCCCGAAAGCCACCCATCCCGCGACCATCGGTAGGAACCCGCGCGCGAGAAACGTGTAGGCGGCCCGTCCAAGGTCGTCCGCGAGCCACCACAGCTGGAGGTCGGCCGGCCGGTGCAGGTCGATGGCGACGTCACCGGTGCGCACCCGTTCGGCGAGGTCCATCCCGCCGAAGATCTGGACGGGTCCGATGAGAGCCTGGGTGAGGAAGCAGAACGTCACGGCGTCGGTGACGGTGTAGCCGCCGAGGTGCGGCCGGTACTCCCACAGCGCGATGAGGATGGCCGCCCGGATGAACCCGAAGACGGTGTTCGTGAACGCCTCACCGAGGGCGGCGAGCCGGTAGGAGGCGTTGCGTCGGAACGAGAACCAGCACACCAGCGCGTACGTCATGGCCCCCCTGTAGCCGTGCGAGCACGGACCTTCCAACATAGCGCGAGGGGCCCTTCCGGATGCACGGTCCGGAAGGGCCCCTCTCAGGGGACCCGCGCGGTGGAGGGGGAGTCACCGCGCGTGTCGGGTGGCCATCCCCGGGGGTGGGCCCGGGGGGATGGCTTCTAGTGGAACTGCTCGTCCTCGGTGGAGCCCTTGTAGGCGGTGGTCGAGGAGTTCGGGCTGATGGCGGTGGACACCAGGTCGAAGTAACCGGTGCCGACCTCACGCTGGTGCTTGGTGGCGGTGTAGCCGCGCGCCTCGCTGGCGAACTCGCGCTCCTGGAGGTCGACGTAGGCGGTCATGCCCTCGCGGGCGTAGCCGTGCGCCAGGTCGAACATCGAGTAGTTGAGCGCGTGGAAGCCGGCCAGGGTGATGAACTGGAACTTGAAGCCCATGTGGCCGAGCTCGCGCTGGAACTTGGCGATGGTCGCGTCGTCCAGGTGCTTCTTCCAGTTGAAGGAAGGCGAGCAGTTGTAGGACAGCATCTGGTCCGGGTACTCGGCCTTGACGGCCTCGGCGAACTTGCGGGCCAGCTCCAGGTCCGGGGTGCCGGTCTCCATCCAGATGAGGTCGGAGTAGGGCGCGTAGGCCAGGGCGCGGGCGATGCAGGGCTCGACGCCGTTGCGGACCCGGTAGAAGCCCTCGGCGGTGCGCTCGCCGGTGATGAAGGGGCGGTCGCGCTCGTCCACGTCCGTGGTGATGAGGGTCGCGGCCTCAGCGTCGGTCCGCGCGATCACCAGGGTGGGGGCGCCCGAGACGTCGGCCGCGAGGCGGGCCGAGTTCAGGGTCTTGATGTGCTGCGAGGTCGGGATGAGGACCTTGCCGCCGAGGTGGCCGCACTTCTTCTCGGAGGCCAGCTGGTCCTCCCAGTGCACGCCGGCCGCGCCGGAGGCGATCATGCCCTTCATCAGCTCGTAGGCGTTGAGCACGCCGCCGAAGCCGGCCTCGGCGTCCGCGACGATCGGGGCGAGCCAGTGCGGCGCGTCCTCGGCGCCCTCGGACCAGGTGATCTGGTCGGCGCGCAGGAGCGCGTTGTTGATGCGGCGGACCACGGCCGGCACCGAGTTGGCCGGGTAGATCGACTGGTCCGGGTAGGTCTGGCCCGCGAGGTTCGCGTCACCGGCGACCTGCCAGCCGGACAGGTAGATGGCCTTGAGGCCGGCCTTGATCTGCTGGACGGCCTGGTTGCCGGTGAGCGCGCCGAGGGCGTGGACGTAGTCCTCCTCGTGCAGCAGCTTCCACAGGCGCTCGGCGCCGAGCTTGGCCAGGGTGTGCTCTTCCTGGACCGAACCGCGCAGCTTGACGACATCCTCGGCCGTGTAGGTCCGCTCGATGCCCTTCCAGCGCGGGTTGGTCTCCCATTCCTTCCGCAGCTCGTCCGCTGCGCCCTTGAGGCGACCCTCAGTCATTGTCTTGCTCCCTCGTTTGTCGTCCCCTGGGTGCTATGTCTACGAGTGTGCTTGTCTCGACATCAAGCTTCTACCCGTAAGTAACAGAAAGTTCTGCCGTTTTTGCGGTACTATCAAGCCGTGGCGACCTTGCGAAGTGAAGAAGCGCTGAACTTGTCGAGTGGTGTAGACCTTTCCGTGTTCGGTCAGCGTCTGCGCCACCTTCGCCGTCAGCGTGGTCTTACCCTGTCTGAGCTGGGAGAACGAGTCGGCAGGGCCCCCTCCCAGCTGTCCCTCCTGGAGAACGGGAAGCGGGAACCCAAGCTCTCCCTGCTCCAGGCGCTGGCCGGAGCACTCGGCGTCCCGGTGGAAGAACTTCTTCACCGGGAAGCCCCCTCACGGCGCGCCCAGCTGGAGATCGCCCTGGAGGAGGCCCAGCGGGACCCCATCTACACGTCCCTCGGGCTGCCCTACCTTAAGGCGTCCAAGCGGCTGCCCAACGACGTCCTGGAGCACCTCCTCGGCCTCTACGACGAGCTGAAGCGCTCCCGTACCAAGCCGACGGCCTCCCCGGAGGAGGCGCGGATCGCCAACGCCGAGCTGCGCCGCCAGATGCACGACCGCGGCAACTACTTCGGCGAGATCGAGCAGGTGGCCCGCCGGACGCTGGACGCCGTCGGCTACAAGTCCGGCGCGCTCTCCCAGGGCATGCTGATGTCCCTCGTCCAGCACTTCGGGTACGGGCTGAGGTACGTGCAGGACCTTCCGCGGTCCGTCAGGTCGATCACCGACCAGCGCAACCGGCGGATCTACCTGGAGCGCGAGCAGCTGGGCATGCACACCCCGCGCACGATCCTCCTGCAGACCCTCGGGCACGTCGCCCTCGGCCACTCCGTCCCCCGGGACTTCGCCGACTTCCTCCGCCAGCGCGTGGAAGCCAACTACTTCGCTGCCGCGACCCTGATCCCGGAGACGGCCGTCGTCCCCTACCTCCAGGACGCCAAGGCCAACCGTGAGCTGTCGGTGGAGGACCTCGCCGACATCTTCTCCGTCTCCTACGAGATGGCGGCGCACCGGTTCACCAACATCGCGACCCAGCACCTCGACCTTCGCTGCCACTTCACCAAGAACGACGAGAGCGGCACGATCTACAAGGCGTACGCGACCGACGGCCTCGTCTTCCCCGCCGACGAGGACGGCGCGATCGAGGGCCAGCGCATGTGCCGTCAGTGGGGCGGACGCCGGGTCTTCAACAGCGACGACAGGTTCTCGGTCTTCTACCAGTACACGGACACGCCGACCGGGACGTACTGGTGCCTCTCGCACATCGACCCGTCGCACGAGCGGGACTTCGCGATCACCCTCGGCGTCCGGTTCGAGGACTCGCGCTGGTTCCGCGGCCGCGAGACGTCCAACCGCGTCCGCTCCTCCTGCCCCGACGGCGACTGCTGCCGCCTCCCCCCGCCGGATCTCGCCGCCCGCTGGGAGGGTCAGGTGTGGCCGTCGGCCCGCGCGCACTCGCACGTGCTGTCGGTGCTGCCGCCCGGCGCGTTCCCCGGCGTCGACGAGGCGGACGTCTACATGTTCCTGGACAAACACGCCGCGGAGTGACGCCCTCACCGCCGCGAACCCCCCTCGTGAACTGTGTGTTACCGCTGGTTAAGTTCAGGGGTCGGTCTCCCAGCCTCCGTATATGGAGGGGGATGATCGGGGATGTCCGCGGTGTTCCTTTCAGGAGAGGAGGGTGCTGTGCTCGCTGAAGCTTCGGACTGGCTGCGCCGCCGGTCCGGGTGCGCCGCGGACTGGCCGGTCGAAACCCTGCTTGGCTTGAAGGGCTCGACCACGGTGAGCGTCGTGCTGCCCGCGCGGGACGAGCAGGACACCGTGGGGACGATCGTCGCGGCCATCCGCCGCGACCTCGTCGACCGGGCCCCGTTGGTGGACGAGATCGTCGTGATCGACTCCCGTTCCGTCGACGACACCGCGGCGGTCGCCGCCGCGGCCGGGGCGAAGGTCTTCGCCCAAGATGCCATCCTGCCCAAACTGCCGTTCCTGTCCGGCAAGGGTGAGGCGCTGTGGAAGTCACTGGCCGTCACCACCGGGGACCTCGTGGTCTTTGTGGACGCGGACCTGCTGAACTTCTCGTCAACGTTCGTGACGGGCCTCCTCGGACCGCTGCTGTCCGATCCCTCGGTCTCCTACGTGAAAGCGTGCTACGACCGTCCCTACAACGGCGGTGAGGAGGCGTTCGCCGGCGGCGGGCGCGTCACCGAACTCGTCGCCAGGCCGCTCATCAACCTCCACTGGCCGCAGCTCGCGGGTGTCGTCCAGCCGCTCGGCGGCGAGTACGCCGGACGCCGGTCGCTGCTGGAACGGCTGCCGTTCGTCACCGGGTACGGGGTCGAGCTGGGGCTGCTGCTCGACGCCTTCGACCTGGTCGGCCTCGACGCCATCGCCCAGGTGGACCTCGGCGTCCGCGAGCACTCGCACCAGCCGACGGAGGTGCTCGCCGCGATGTCCGCGCAGATCCTCCAGACCGCGTGGTCGCGCCTGGACCGGCACGGGCTGATGATGCCCCTGTCGGCGCCGCGCTCGACGCTCACGCAGTTCCGGCGCGGCGCGGCGGGCTACCTGCCGTCCGACCGGGACGCCGCGGTGGGGGAGCGGCCCCCGATGATCGAGATCGAGGAGTACGCCCTGACCGTCGGACGCTGATCCGGCTGATCCGGCTGCCGGGAAGGCCCGCCCAATGTCACTTGGGCGGGCCTTTTCCGGCTTTTTCCTTTATGTGAGTCTGGTCACGGCCTTGTTGCGGCGGCATCCTTGGCCTACTCGCGGGTAACCCTTGGGTGCTACCGTGGGTAACACATCATTGGACGGCTAATCCAAGGGGACGAGAACACCATGTCCGACGCAGCGAAGAGCTTCTCATTGGAGCTCACCGAGGATGTCCGGGACGCCCAGGCCTGGTGCCACGAGTTCGCCCGCGACGTCATCCGGCCCGCGGCCGAGGAGTGGGACGAGCGGGAGGAGACCCCCTGGCCGATCATCCAGGAGGCCGCCAAGATCGGCCTGTACTCCCTGGACTTCTTCGCCACCCAGTCCTTCGAGGACTCCGGCCTCGGCATCCCCGTCACGTTCGAGGAGCTCTACTGGGGCGACGCCGGCATCGCGCTCGCGATCACCGGCACCGGCCTCGCCGCCGCGTCCCTCGCCGCCACCGGCACGCCCGAGCAGATCGCTGAGTGGGCGCCCCAGATGTTCGGCACACCCGACGACGTCAAGCTCGGCGCCTTCTGCGCCTCCGAGCCCGGCGCGGGCTCCGACGTCGGCTCGATCCGCTGCAAGGCCGTCTACGACGAGGCCAAGGACGAGTGGGTGCTCAACGGCACCAAGACCTGGGCGACGAACGGCGGCATCGCCGAGGTGCACATCGTCGTCGCGTCCGTCCACCCCGAACTCGGCTCGCGCGGGCAGGCGTCCTTCATCATCCCGCCGAACACGCCGGGCTTCTCGCAGGGCCAGAAGTTCAAGAAGCACGGCATCCGCGCCTCGCACACCGCCGAGGTCATCCTCGACGACGTCCGTCTCCCCGGCCGCCTCCTCATCGGCGGCAAGGAGAAGTTCGACGCCCGGATCGCCCGTGTCCGCGAGGGCACCAGGGCCGGCGGCCAGGCCGCGATGAAGACGTTCGAGACGACCCGTCCGACGGTCGGCGCGATGGCTCTCGGCGTCGCCCGCGCCGCCTACGACTACGCCCTCGAGTACTCGCGTGAGCGCGAGCAGTTCGGCAAGAAGATCGGCGACTTCCAGGCCATCGCCTTCAAGCTCGCCGACATGAAGGTCCGCGTCGACGCGTCCCGCCTCCTCATCTGGCGCGCCTCCTGGATGGCCCGCCAGGGCGTCCCCTTCAACAACGCCGAAGGCTCCATGGCCAAGCTCCACGCCTCCGAGACCGCCGTCCGCGTCACCGAGGAGGCCATCCAGATCCTCGGCGGCAACGGCTACACCCGCGACTACCCCGTCGAACGCATGCACCGCGACAGCAAGATCTTCACCATCTTCGAAGGCACCTCCGAAATCCAGCGCCTCGTCATCGGCCGAGCCGTCACCGGCCTCCCCGTCCGCTAACCCCGACCCGCACAACGTCCCCTCCCCCGCCCTTCTTCGGGAGAGGGGACGTCTGCTTCCCTGCAAGATCATCAAGGATGCCTCCGGCCCCATTACTGATCAGAGCGGGGGCGGGGGCGGCTCCATGGTCCCGCCTGTGATCGTTGTCGATCAGGACGGGGACGTGGCGAAGGTGGCGAGGGCGGTGGTCAGGGGGAGGGGGGCGGAGAGTTGGGGGGCGTGGTCGCTGTTCAGGGAGACGACTTTGGTGGGTGGGGTGAGGGTTTGCATGTGGTGTTGGGCTGGGAGGGGGATGGAGCGGTCGGCGCGGGCTTCGATGTAGAGCTTGGGTAGGCGGCCGTAGCGGGTGGGGGTCCAGGTGGGGGTGATGAGGCGGGCGGTCTCCATCTGGGGGACGAGGCGGCGGGCGGCGGCGATGGCGGCGGCGGGCTCGGCCTGGTGGAAGAAGACGGCGGCGCCGGCTTCGGGGGAGACGATGGAGTGGCGGCCGTCGGGCGTGGTGTCGAGGTGGGCGGAGATGCCTACGGGGGCGGTGAGCCCGGCCTCGGCGCAGATCTCGGCGAAGGACCGGCCGGAGGGGAGCATGATCCCGGCGACGTGGGCGACGCCCGCGACACGGTCGCAGATCCGTTCGGCGACCTGGGTGGCGATGACGCTGCCGCCCGAGTGGCCGACGAGGACCAGGGGGCCGTCGATCCCGTCGAGCTGGTCGATGACGGCGCGGGCGAGCGTGTCGAGGGTGACATCCGAGGTTTGGCCGGTGCCGGTGCCGGGAAGATGCACCGGCAACGGGCTGTGCCCGGCGTCGGCGAGCGGTCGCAGCAGGGTGTCCCAGACCCAGGGGCCCGCCCACGCGCCGTGCACGAGCACGATCGTCGTCACGGCCGGTGTCCTTCGGCGGCGAGGACGCGGGCGGCTTCGCGGAGGGCGGCGGTGTTGGCCTTGCCCTGGCGGGAGCCCGCGAGCTTGGCCTTGATGTGGTCGCGGACCATGATGGGCTCGTACGCGAGGCCGTCGGCGTCGATGTGGCTGGGCAGGGTGGAGATGACGGCGTCGATGTTGCCGTCATGGAAGAAGGCGGCGGAGCGGCGGCGTTTGATGGCGCCGTCGACGATGGGGGGTTTGACGCGGTGGAGGGTGGACGTCCAGCGGTCGTTGGTGAGCCGGGCGGTGAGGTCGCCGAGGTTGACGAGAAGGGCGCCGTCGGCGGGTTCGACGTCGTGCCACACGCCGTCGCCGCCGAGGACCTGGAGGCCCGCCACCTGGTCGGCCCACAGCACGGTGACGAGGCCGAAGTCGGTGTGCTCGCCCATGCCGATGAGGTCGCCGTCGAGGGTGACGCCGCCTTCGGGGAGCGCGTAGTTGTTCATGCGCAGCACGTCGACGGAGTGGTCGGTCAGGGTGTCGAAGAGGCCGGGCCTGCCGAGCGCGTCGGCGAAGACGGTGGTGAGCGTGCGCGCGACCCGGGCCGCTTCGGCGTAGTACGCCTCGACCTTCGGCTGGAAGGCCGCGACGTCGGGCCAGACGTTGATGCCGTAGTCGTCTTCGGAGAGGTCGAGGCCGGGGAACGAGCGGGCCTCGGCGCCGATGTTGAACGCCTCGAAGAAGTCCTTCATCCGCGCGGTCGACTCGACCCCGAGGCTCAGGCTCAGCGCCTCGCTCTTGGGCGGGCTGTACCCGCGGTTCGCGCCCACGACGCGGTAGGTCTTCTTGGTCTCAAGGGGCAGGGTGAAGAAGGCGTCGATCGCCTCGGTCAGGCCGTCGAGGACGGGGCGGGGCACACCGTGGCCGAGGATCTGGACAAAGCCGACGGACGAGCACGCGGCGTCCATCCGACGGCTGACCTCCGCCTTGGCCTCCGCGCTTCCCTCAAGGACGTAGGGGCTGATGTCGACGACGGGGACGGTGAACGGGCCGGGCTGGGGCATGGGGTCTCCTGTCACGGCGAGGACGTACCAAATATTCTTGAGGCTTATTATTTCTTAGCCTGGTCAATATTGTGTCGTGCCGGTTACGTGGCGGCCCGAGTGGACCGTCCGCGATGTGCCGCTTGATAACGTCCGCTGCATGGACGATGAGCAACGGGACCTCGCGCGATCCCTGGGGGCGTCCATCCGGGCCGCCCGCAAGCGGGCCGGGCTCACCCTGACCGAGCTCGCCAAGGAGGCGGGGGTTTCGCAGCCGTTCCTGAGCCAGGCCGAGAACGGCAACGTCATGCCCAGCGTGATCAACCTGCACCGGGTCGCCAAGGCGCTCGGCACCACCGCGCACCAGCTCCTGGAGAGCGGCGCGCGGCGCCCCGCCACGGTCGTGCGCGCGGGCGCGAGCCGCTCCTACCCGCTCGGGCCGGACGCGACCGTGCGGTTCTGCATCGAGGGCAACCGGGCACTGGACTGCAACGAGGTCACCGCGGGCCCGCGCAGCGCAGCCGAGGCGCCCACGACCCACGAGGGCGAGGAGTTCGTCTACGTGATCGAAGGCCGCGTCCGCATGGTCATCGGAGGCAGCGACTACCTTCTCGGCCCCGGCGACACCGTCACCTACACCGCCGCCCTCCCACACCAGTGGTTCAACGACGAGGACGCGCCCGCGAGGTTCCTGTTCACCAGCACCCCGCCCGGCTTCTGACCCGGCGCGCCGGCCGGACCACGTCCCGCCGACGCACCGGCCTCGGGTGTCAGGTGGCGGGGCCGTTCAGCCACGCGTCGATGCCCGCGTGGGCGGCGGCCTTCACGGGGGCGGAGGCCGCGGAGAACTCCACCGAGGTGCGCGCGCAGTCGGCCAGGACGGCGTCGGACAGCCCGAGGGCGGTGCGGGCGACGCCGTACTCGGCGGCGACGCCGGGCCCGAACAGGGTCGGGTCGTCGGCGTTGATGGTGCAGCGGACGCCAGCCGCCAGCAGGGCGGGCAGCGGGTGGCCGGACATGTCGGGCACGACGGACAGGATGACGTTGGAGGTAGGGCAGACGTCCAGGCAGACGCCGCCGTCGACCAGCTCACCGACCAGAGCGGCGTCCTCCAGGGCGCGGATGCCGTGCAGGATCCGGCGGGGCCGCAGCCAGGTCAGGGAGTCACGGATGGACTCGGGGCCGACGAGCTCTCCGGCGTGCGGCGCCGCCGGAACGCCGCCTTCGCGGGCGACGCGGAACGCTTCGGCGAACCGCTCGGCGGGGTGGCCGCGTTCCTCCGAGGCCAGGCCGAGCGCCGTCACGCCCCGGTCGGCGTAGGCGACGGCGGCGCGGGCCACCTCAAGGCCGGTCTCCGTGGGTCCGGTGCGGTCGATGGTCGGCATGATGCCGATCTCCACCCCGTGCCGCCGCGTCGCGGCCGCGGCGGCCGCGGTGAGCCGGTCCAGTGCCGCGTCGACCGACCCGCAGGAGCGCACGAGAAAGCCCTCCATCACCCCGAGCTCAACGAACACCACACCGTCGCGTGCCTCGTCCACGGCGACCTCGTCCATGACACGCTCGATGACGCCCGGCCGCGCCAGCAACTCCCACAGCGTGCCCAACGCCCCCAGGAAGTCGCCGAAGTCGTCGTAGGAGCGCGTCAGCCTCAGAGCCAGACCCGCCTCCTCGGCCAACTCCAACGCGGTCGCCGAACGCATCGCTGCCTCAAAATGCAGATGCTGGTGCGCCTTCGGCAACCGAGCAAGATCAAGCGAACCGGTTTCCCTCATGTGCAGGTCTTTCCCTCAAAATCCGGGGCTGGCCGCCGACGACCACCGATGAAGTCGGACGCGACGGCGATCCGACCACCTCATCCCCACCGGCGTCCACCCGCCCCAATCCGATGGCCCTGCCGCGCGCCGCGCCCGGGGTCAGCGGGAGGTTCGGCGGGAGAGGATTTCGGTTATCCAGGTGGGGGCGTAGGGGGAGGTGCAGTTGGGGGGAGTGGGGTAGTCCTTGAAGACTTCGAGGTGTTCGCCGATGTGGAGGGCTCGGGGGCGGAGGGGGGCGTGTTCGATGCCTATCTGGGCCAGGCAGTGGTTCATCGCCCATTGGAGACGGTGGGGGGCCGATTTCATTTCGGCTTCGATGGTGTCCAGGAGGGACGGGAGGTTCAGGGTGTCGGGGGACTTGGCGACGCGGTCCGTGGTGAGGGCCCAGCCGGCGCTGGCGACGACGGGGTCGGGGTCGGCGAACCAGGTCCGGCGGAGGTCCTCGGAATGGGGGCTTTTCTTCACGACGTAGTTGACGAGCCAGTCGTGCACCTTGGGGGTGCGGGCGTCGCGCAGCATGGTGTCCAACTCGTCGCGCTCGAACATTCTCGGGCGGCAGATCAGGAGCGCGAGCAGACGGGCCGCGGAGTCTCCGGTCTCCCAGAGTTGACGCGCGAGTTCCTGCTGTGTTTTCAGCCGCTTCGCCACCGCGCGCAGTTTGGTGAGGTTCACCCCGTGGTCGTCGCCGTGCCTCGCGTTCACCGCGCGCATCTTCGGATCGTCGAGCGCGGCGAGTTCGGCCATCACCTCGGCCACCGTCGTCCCGGTCATCCCGACCTCTCTTCCTCATATGCGGGCCCAGCCTACGAGAAGATCACAACCGACCCGGTCGAGTAGTCCGATAAGTGATTCTTGGAATTCTCTGGTGCGGATGATCGGGGTGCGTCATGCTTTGGATCATGGACGACAGGGCGCGGTGGGACGGGGAGCTCGCGGGGGCGCGGGCGGAGCGCGAAGCGCGGGAGGCGGCGTTCCGGCAGGGCGGCGCCATGCCGGAGGGCCAGCGGCTGGCACTCAGCAGGCAGACGTATCCGCGGTTGCGGGAGGCGGCCGGGTGGGCCGTCGGACGGTACCGCGAGGCCGGGGTGCCGGGACAGGGCAGGCCGGGCGCGCGGCGCTGGCCCGTCGGCCAGGTCGAGGTGCCCATCGGGCCGAATTCGTACGGCGGATATCCCGAAACGCGGGTGGCCTTCCTCTGGGCCGACGAGAAGGGGAACCTGTTCGCGTCCGCCGACGACCACGGTTCGGCCCGTATGACGCCGCTGTCCCCTGACGACGTCGGCGACTTCCTCGGGAAGGACGGCGATTCCCTGGGCGTCGCACGGTTCGTGCACGACGTCGTCACCGCCTACGAGGAGTGGAAGGCCGAGACCGGCGGCAGACGGTTCAAGGTCAAGGTCACCTTTCATCCGGTCCGGCTTGTGGTTTTTCTTGTCCTCTTCTGTGTCCTTGCTTACCTGCTCTTCTGACCCCGGCGACAACGGGCGGGCTGAGGGGGGAGGATGGGGTGACGGGAAGGGGTGGGGATGTTCGCGAGGGTGCGTGGGACGCGGTTGTTCTTTGATGTGGAGGGGGCTGGGCTTGTGCAGGGGAAGGGAGGGATGCGGGAGAAGGTCGTGGTGGTGGCGGTGCACGGGGGGCCCGGGGGTGAGCACGGGGCGTTCAAGCCGGTGCTTTCGGGGTTGGCGGACAAGGCGCAGGTCGTTTATGTGGACCATCGGGGGAGCGGGCGGTCGGAGCGGGGGGCGCGGGAGACGTACACGTTGGAGAACAACGTGGAGGACCTGGAGGCGCTGCGGGAGTATCTGGGGTTCGAGAGGATCGCGCTGCTCGGCGTCTCCTATGGCGGCATGGTCGCGTTGACGTACGCGACGCGGTATCCGCGGCGGCTTTCGCACCTGATCGCGGTGGTGACGGCGCCCAGTCATCGGTTTCTGCCCAGGGCCCGCGAGATCCTGGCCGAGCGGGGCACACCCGAGCAGCGGGCCGCCGCCGAACCGCTGTGGACGGGCACCTTCGAGTCCGAAGAGCAGCTCCGCGCCTACTTCGAGGTTCTCGGCCCGCTCTACTCGCGCACCTATGACCTCGCCAAGAGCCGCGAACGCCCCCGCATCCTCAACCCCGAGGCGCTCAACGAGGGGTTCGCGGGCTTCCTGCGCACCTACGACGTGACGGGCGAGCTGCACCGGATCACGGCCCCCACCCTCGTCATCGGCGGCCGCCACGACTGGATCTGCCCGCCGGAGTTCTCCGCCGAGATCGCCGCCGCCATCCCCGGCGCGGATCTACGCATCTTCGAGGACAGCGGGCACAGCGTCATGTCCGACGAGCCCGACGCGTTCCTCGACGTCGTCCGCGGCTTCCTCACCTACACGGGACGCCCGTGACGGTGCCCCTGTGCCGGGGCACCGTCGGCGCGGGGCTCAAGCCCGCGCGGCGGGCGTGATGTGGGTGGTGAGCCAGGTGGTGAGGTCGGATTCGACCTGGGGGCGGTTGGTTTCGTTGAGGATTTCGTGGCGGGCGTCGGGGTAGGTGACGTAGGTGAGGTTGGTGAGGCCGGCGTCGCGGTAGCGCTGGACGGCGAGGTCGCTGAGCTTGAGGTGGTCGTTGAGGGGGTCGCGGTCGCCGACCATGACGTAGAACGGCAGGTCGGCGGGGATGCCGGTGGGGGTGGTGAGGCGGGTGACGGAGACGGTGGCGAGGTCGCCCATGCTGGCGTCGTCGATGGCGAAACCGCACCACGGGTCGGCGACGTAGGCGTCCACCTGGGCGTCGTCGCGGCTCAGCCAGTCCGCGTCGGTGCGGCGCGGCTCGAACGTGACGTTGAAGAAGTCGGTGAGGTCGCCGCCGAACTCGGCGATGTTGCCGAACAGGCCGTCGACCGCGGTGGTGCCGGACAGCACGACGCCGTCGAGGAGGTCGGCGTGGTCCAGGACGTACTGCTGCGCGGCCATCGAGCCGAGGCTGTGCCCGAGCAGCACGAGCGGGACGCCCGGGTGCCGGTCGCGCAGGATCCGGGTGAGCGCGACGAGGTCCGCGACGAGCAGGTGCCACCCGTTCTCGCCGAGGTCGCCGGGCTCGCCCTTGATGGTGTGGCCGTGGCCGCGGTGGTCGTCGGCGTAGACGGCGTAGCCGAGGCCGTTGAGGGTCTCGGCGAGGTGCGCGTAGCGGGCGGCGTGCTCGCCCATGCCGTGCGCGATCTGGACGACGCCGCGGACCTCGCCGGGCGCCGGCCACTCGTGGACGTGGATCTCCAGGCCGTCCTCGCTGGTGAAGGTGAACATCAACGCTCCTCTGGGGTGGTGGTGCGCAGCATGTCGGCGACGCGCTGCCGGATCCGCGGGGTGTCCAGGCCGCGCAGCGCCAGCGTGGTGCGGCGGCGCAGCACGTCGTCGGACGTCGCCGCCCACTCGTGGTCACGAGCGTAGGCGACCTGCGCCCAGATGTCCGGCCCGTCCGGGTGGATGGGCTCGCCGAGCGACGGGTCGCGGCGGACGAGGTCGGCGAGGTCGAACGCGAGCGTGCCGTAGTGGGTGGCGAGGTGCGCGGCGACCGTCGGGTCCATCGGCGCGGCGGCGAGCCGGTGCGCGACGGCGGCGGGCGCGGCGAGGCCGGGCAGCGGCACGGTCTTGAGGACCTCGGAGCCGACGCCGAGCCGGTCGAGGACGACCCGGCCGATGTGCCGGTAGGTCGTCCACTTGCCTCCGGCGATGGAGAGCATGCCGCCGCGTCCCTCGGTGATGACGGTCTCCCGCTTGGCGGTGGCGACGTCACCGGGCCCGCCCGGAAGGACACGCAGCCCGGCGAACGCGTAGGTGACGTCCTCCCTACGCATCCCGTCGAGCGCGACGGAAGCCTCGTCGAGGATCTGCGTGATGTCGCCGTCGGTGGCGCGGACCTCGCGGGGGTCGCCCTCGTACGGCTCGTCGGTGGTGCCGAGCAGGAGGTGGTCCTCCCACGGGACGGCGAAGGAGACCCGGTACTTGTCGATCGGGATGGTGACGGCAGCCTTCCACGGCTCCTGCCGCTTCAGCACGAGGTGCGCGCCCTTGGACAGCCGGACGCTCGGCCCGGCCGCCGGGTTCTCCATGACCCGCAGCCTGTCGATCCACGGCCCTGTCGCGTTGAGGACGAGCCGCGCGGACACGCCGAACTCGGCGCCGTCCAGGCCGTCCTTCAGTTCGGCGCCGACGACCCGGCCGGACGCGGTGCGCAGCGCCTCGACGGAGGCGTGGTTCAGCACGACGGCGCCCGCCGCGACGGCGGCCCGCACCGTCATGATGGCGACGCGGCTGTCGTTCATCTGGTGGTCGGTGTAGACGGCCGCCGCCTTCAGCCCTTCGGCCTTGAGCGCGGGCACCTGCTGGAGCGCGTGGTTGCGCCCGATGACGCGGCCGAGCCCGTCGCCGAACGCCGACAGCGCCGAGTAGAGGAACACGCCCGCGCCGAGCTTGGCCGCGCCGTGCGGGCCGCCCTCGTAGATGGGGACGAGGAACCGGCGCGGGTTGACCAGGTGCGGCGCGACGTGCGCGGCGAGGCTGCGCCGTTCCCGGTGGTTCTCGGCGACGAGGCGGACGTTGCCGGTCTGGAGGTAGCGCAGCCCGCCGTGCACCAGTTTGGTGGACGCGCTGGAGGTGGCCCCGGCGAAGTCGCCGGCGTCCACGAGGGCGACCCGCAGGCCCGCCTGGGCGGCGGTCCAGGCGGCGGAGATCCCGATGATCCCGCCGCCGATGACCAGTAGGTCGAAGGTGCCGCGGCCGAGTTCCTCGCGCACGGCGGCCCGGTTGGTTCGCTGGATGATGGTGGACATCGTCTATCCGACCTCGATCTCGTCGTCCTCGTCGATCCAGCCCTTCGCCAGTTCGACGGCCTTGTGGTACTTGCGGAGGCGGCGCTCGCGGGTTCGCGGGTCGAGCCGCGGGGTCCATTCGGCGGCGCGCTGCCAGTCGGCGCGCAGCGCGTCGAGGTCGGACCAGACCCCGGTGACGAGCCCGGCGGCGTGCGCGGCGCCCAGGCAGGTCGTCTCCGCGACGAACGGCCGGATCACCGGCACGTCCAACATGTCGGAGATGGTCTGCATGAGCAGGTTGTTGGAGGTCATTCCGCCGTCCACCTTGAGCGACTTCAGGGCGACGCCGGAGTCCAGCACCATCGCGTCCACGACGTCGCGGGTCTGGAACGCCGTCGCCTCCAGGACGCAGCGGGCGAGGTGGCCCTTGCCCGCGAACCCGGTGAGGCCGACGATGACGCCGCGCGCGTCCGGCCGCCAGTGCGGCGCGAACAGGCCGGAGAACGCGGGGACGAGGTAGAGCCCGCCGTTGTCCTCGACGGTCAGCGCGAGCGTCTCGATCTCGGCGGCGGTGCTGATGAGGCCGATCCGGTCGCGCAGCCACTGGGTGAGCGACCCGGTGTTGGCGATGGACCCTTCGAGCGCGTAGACGGGCCGGTCGGAGCCGAGTTGGTAGCCGACGGTCGTCAGCAGGCCGTGCCGCGACCGGACGGGCTCGTCGCCGGTGTTGAGCAGCAGGAAGCTTCCGGTGCCGTAGGTGGACTTGGCGTCGCCGACGCCGAAGCAGGTCTGGCCGAACAGCGCGGCCTGCTGGTCGCCGAGCGCGGCGGCGATGGGCACGCCCTCCAGGACGCCGCGGGCGGTGCCGTACACCTCGGCGGACGAGCGGATCTCCGGCAGCAGTGAGCGCGGGATGTCCAGGGCGGCGAGGACGCCGTCGTCCCAGTCGAGGGTGCGCAGGTCCATCAGGAGGGTCCGCGACGCGTTGGTGACGTCGGTGACGTGCGCGGCGCCGCCGGTCAGGTTCCAGATGAGCCAGGTGTCGATGGTGCCGAACAGCAGCTCGCCGGCCTCGGCGCGCTCCCGGACGCCGGGCACGTGCTCCAGCAGCCAGGCGATCTTCGGCCCGGAGAAGTAGGACGCGACGGGCAGTCCCGTCGTCTCGGCGAACCTGTCGCGGCCGCCGTCGGCGGCGAGGTCGGCGCAGAGCGCCTCGGTGCGGGTGTCCTGCCAGACGAGGGCGTGGTGCACGGGACGGCCGGTGGCCCTGTCCCACAGCACCGTCGTCTCACGCTGGTTGGTGATGCCGACGGCGGTCAGGTCGGACGGCTGGAGTCCGGCCCGGTCGAGCGCGCCGGTCACGACCTCCTGCACGCGCGCCCAGATCTGCTCGGCGTCGTGCTCGACCCAGCCGGGCCGCGGGAAGATCTGCCGGTGTTCACGCTGGTCAACGGCAAGGATGCGACTGTTCGAGTCGAAGATGATGCAGCGGCTCGACGTCGTGCCCTGGTCGATCGCCGCGACATAGCGGTGCGCCATGCGGGCTCCTCCGGTCGTTCATGGTGGGTGGTTTGGTCACGGTACCTGATTCGACAATGTCGAACAATGGGCGGTCAGTACAACGTCGCTCCCAGATCCCGGCTGATCGAGCGCGCGGTGTCCCTGACGGCGGCGACGAGCCGGGCGGGGAACTCGCCGTCCTCGGTGAGCCGCTCCACCGCGCCGCCGACGCCGACCGCGCCGAGCGGGGAGCCGCGCCGGTCCCTGATCGGCGCGGCGATCGAGGCGAGGCCGTCGCCCGCCTCCTCGCGCTCCCCGGCCCAGCCCAGGCCGCGGATGCGCTCGCACTCGGCGTCCACGTCCCCGTGGGTGACGAGGGTGCGCCGGGTGTAGGGCTTCAACTCCGCTTCCAGGTCGCCGTGCGCCACCGGGTCGAACGCCAGCAGCACCTTGCCCCAGGCGGTCGCGTGCAGCGGCAGCATCGAGCCGACCTCAAGGACCTGGCGGCTGTCGTCGGGCCGGAACACGTGGTGGATCACCAGCACGCCGCCCTGGTGCAGCACGCCGATCCGGACGCTCTCCCCGGTCAGCCTGGCCAGGTCGTCGGCCCACATCAGGGAGCGTGCCCGCAGTTCGTGGACGTCAAGGTAGCTGTTGCCCAGGCGCAGCAGTTCCGCGCCGAGCTGGTAGCGCCCGGTGACGGGGTCCTGCTCGACGAAGCCCTCCTGTTGGAGCGTGCGCAGGATGCCGTGGACGGTGCCCTTGGCCAGGCCGAGGGTCAGCGCCACGTCGCCGAGGGCGAGCTGGCGTTCGCCGCCGGCCAGCAGCCGCAGGATGGCCGCGGCTCTCGTGAGCGACTGGATGGGACCAGGCATCAAACTCTCCAATTCCAAATGTTATTCGACAATGTCGAACCTACCTCTTGCCTGCCGCCTTGCCCAGACCTAGAGTGTGCGGCACCTCACACCCCTTTTGGAGCATCCCCCATGGTTTCGAGACCAACAGCACTCCTCGCCCTGTCCGCGCTCACCCTGACGGCCGCCGCCTGCGGCACCGGAGGCGGCGACGCCGACGCCAGTGGCGACGTCGTCAAGATCGGCGCCCTCCTCTCGATGTCCGGCGTCTACGCGACGCTCGGCCCGGCCGAGCGGAACGCGATCACGATGGGCGTCGAGGAGCTCAACAAGACGGGCTTCACCGTCAACGGCGAGAAGCACACCTTCGAGGTCGTCTTCGCCGACGACAAGTCCGACGCGGCCACGGGGTCATCGCGCCGTCCCGGTTCACCTTCGCGCAGAGCTTCCTGATGTTCGTCGCGCTCGGCCTCGGCGGCGCGGGACGGCTGCTCGCGCCCGTCGTCGGCAGCGTGATCGTGCTCGGGTTCACCCAGCTCATCAAGCTCGGGCCCGGCGTCAGCCAGATCGTGCTGGGCGTCAGAGGCGGCCGCGTAGCGGACGGCCCTTGATCCTGTAGGGGAAACCCTCACACAGCCGCGTTCGGTGGGCGGTCTTCGTGCTCTGCCTCGAACATGAGCAGCAGGGAATAGGCTGCCAGGGTTGAATCGTCTGTGATGCGGCCATCCCTGATCATCTGATGGAATTCAGCGCGAGAGAACCAAGCTTGATCCATGTCCTGTTCCTCAAGTTCACGGTCGGTCTCTCCTTGGCTGAGATCTGATGCGAGGAAGACGTTGAATCCTTGCCCGCTGGTCCCATGCGAACAGTGCAGAAATCCTAGTCGTTGAAGCGACTTAGCACGTAGGCCGGTTTCCTGAGCGAGTTCGGAGAGTGCGAGTTCTGTCGGACTGCCGTCCTCGCCCATGGGGAAGGTCCCCTGCGGGAAGGACCACGTACGACGCCGGATCGGGTATCGGTATTCCTCGACCATGTGGAATCCTCCGGCTTCGGCCGGTATCACCAACGCGAAGTCTGGCTTATCGACCACACCGTAAATGCCTGATGAGCCGTCCGGCCGTTCAATCCGGTCTTCTCGGACTGTCATCCATGGATTCTGGTAGACGATCTTCGAGTCGATCCGCTTGATCACCTGGGCGCTACTATCCTTGATCATCTACGCTCCGTAGCGATAGACCAGCTCATGGCGGTCTCCGACGACGACACGGTGAGTCACCTCAACGATGCGCTCATTCTGGTCGTAGGCTCGTCGCCAGAGGGTGAGGACCGGCTGATCCGGCCTGACTTCCAAGGTCGCCTGCTCCTCCGCGCGCGGAAGCCGACAATTCACGGTCTCCTCAAAGACGATCTTGTACCCCAGGTCGTCTAGCCGAGAATAGATGCCGCCCGGTCCGGTATTGACTTCCTTGAGTACCGGTATCTGATTCACGATGTCGGAGATTATCCACGTGGTGGCAGTCTGAATAGGTGGCTCCCCGACAACGCCTTGAACTCGCGCCCGTTCCAGGACGTCGGTGCCGATGGGAACGCCAAGCCAGCGGGCCAGTTGTGCGTCCGCTTGGACATCTCGGATGGTGGTGTGAGTGAAGGGCTCCCTTCCGGAGCGCTGTGCGGAGACGTGAAAGCCTCGCCACGATCCCACTTGCTTGGTGATGTCGGCGGCGTTTCTCCGTACGGGCTCGGTCTTCCTGACCTGTGTCCCGGTCCCGGCCTGTATCTGGACCAATCCCTGTTCGGCGAGCAGGCGTATGGCACGGCGGATGGTTGAGCGGTCCGCGCCGAACTGCTCGGCAAGTTCGCGCTCGGGAGGTAGCCACGACCCGGGCGGAAGATCGCCTTCGACGATCCGCGCGGCGATGGCGGCCGTGATTGCTAGTGCTTTGGCGGGCGGCCTGGGCATCGTCCGATGGCCTCCTTGGTCGGTCTTCTGGGTGGTGAGCCTTGCCAGAGGCAAACCATAGACCAACCATAGGGCAGTCGCTAGGCGGTTCCGCCAATGCCGATTCTGAGATGCTCTTGACATCTATCCCACCGGTTGGCCTACGGTAGGCACACCGTAAATAAACCAAGGTTCGCGGTAGGTCAACCACAACGGCCCTGCCCGACGGAACCGGGAAGCTGCGTCGGGCAGGGCCTTGACCAGACTCTGGAGGTCTGATCCATGATCCATGCTAATGGCCATCCGGGGCTATACCCGGCTCTTCGGCCGGGCGACGACGGGCTTGCGCTGCCGGATCTGCGCGCCCGGTACGAAGGCGTTTTGATGTGGTTCGGGGAGGCCACGCGGCACTACTGGGCGCTGGTCGGCGGCCGGTTGGTCGAGGCCGGAACGCTGAGCGGCTTGGAGGCGTTGCTTCGCGAGTCGGCCGCGCCGCACCGCTGGACGTCCCAGCCGGTGCGCCGTTCCGTCCCGCCGTCCGAGCCGACGCGCACCGGAACGCCGCGTCGATCGGACGTGCCGCCGCTGCCTTACGCCGTCGCTCCTGGGATCGACCGGTGCGGCGTTCCGTCCGCCTTCGTGCCTACGTCTCCGGCTGTAGCCGGATCGGCGGGTTTCCACGGCCGGGGTAGTTCGTGGCTCGCACCGGGGCCGCGCCGATGAACCGGGAGCCCGCCGCCCTTCAGACGCCGGTCTGGCTGGTGCCCGAGGTCGCCACAGGCGAGCTGATGTTCACCCTGGACCAAGCCGCCGAACTCCACACCGTGCTTGGCTCTCTCCTGGCCGCGACCGGACGCCCCGCATCCGAGAGCACGGCGGGTACGAGCGCACCGCCGAAGCCGGTCCAGCCGTGACAGACCTGGTCGCTGCGGTCGTGATCGGCGTCCTGTTGGGGGTGCTGGCCGTCGTGGCGCTGGTGGTGTATCTGCGGGCGGGCCGGTGACGTCGCTGGACGGGCCGGTGACCCGCGCCCGCAGCGCCGTTGAAGTACTCCGCCGTGCGCTGGCCGGGTCGGGGTGGGAGTACGGGGCGTTGTGGGAGGTGCCGCGTGAGGAGTGGCCTTCCGGCTTGGCTTCGGCCTATGACGGCTACCGCGACGGCATGGCCGCGCTGATCGGGGTTCTTGCCCGCCATGACGGCAGGAACCCCGACGCGCTGGACGCCGATGAGCAGGCGCGGTACGCGCTGACCGCGTTGGCGTTGCTGTAGCCGGTTCGCTCTCTGCCCGGGGAGGTGCCCGCCGGTTGTGGGGGCGTCTGTCCGGTTTCTTGATTCCCGTCGTACTCTTGAGGAAGGTGTGTGCGTATGTCTGGGTCTGTGGCGAATCTGGCGCGGTGGGGGGTGGTGCCGTACATCACGGCGTGGTCGTCGGAGGAGATGTTGCCCGTCACGTTCGTGCTCCGTGACGGGAGGCTCGCTTATGCCGATGAGACGGTGGTGGACCGTGATGGGGCGGGGGTGTTGTGGACGCGGGTGGGGTTCAGTCCGGGGGTGGGGGTTCCGGAGTTCAAGTCCGTGCACTTCCTGCGGCATCGTCGGGCGATGCGCGGGCGGCTGTGTCAGGTGTGTGGCACGCCCTGCGGCAGGAGCGCGCTGTGGATGCTGTCACGGGAAGAGTACGAGAGCGCGGAGGGGCCTTGGCCCGCGCCGGTGATGACGGCTCATCCGCCGGTGTGTCCGGGGTGTGTGGAGCGGTCGGGTCGCCTGTGCCCGCATCTGCGTGACGGGTATGTGGTGCTGCGTCCCCGGCGAGTCGCTCCGGCCGCGATTTCGGGGATGCTCTACGGGCCGACCCGGGCCGGTCTGGTGCCCGCTGCCGCCGTCACCATCGCGCACGACGACCCCCGTACCCGTCTGCTGAGCGCGGCCCAGCTTCACGTGACCTTGGAGGACTACGACGTCGTCAGTCTCGACAGCATGATCGTCACCGGTTCCCGAGGCGCGTGAGGAGCGGAAGTGGGGTGCGTCCGATTGTCGCCGGTGGGCGGGCATCGCGCTCTGCCCGGAGAACCGCAGGCTGTTCCCCGACATGAGCATCGAGGACAACCTCCTCCTCGGCGCCTACGGGCAGCCGCGCCGGGTCAGGAAGGAAAGGCTGGCGCGCGCCTACGACCGGTTCCCCTGGGTGCGCGACCGGGCGGCCGAGCCCGCCGGACGGCTCAGCGGCGGCCAGCAGCAGTCCGTCGCGATCGCCCGCGCGCTCATGTCGGAGCCGCGCCTGGTCCTGCTGGACGAGCCGTCGAGCGGCCTGTCCCCGGTGGCGGTCGACGAGATCGGGGGCCTGCTCGCCGGGATCGCGCGGGAGGGCACCGCGATCCTCCTGGTGGAGCAGAACGTCAGGCTCGTCCAGGGCCTCTGCTCGACGGCGTGGGTCCTCGCGCACGGCGAGGTCACCGCGTCCGGGCCGGTCGCCGACCTCGTCAGCGCCGACGCCATCTCCAGCGCCTACCTGGGCTGAGAGCCGACCGGTCCGCCGCCCCACGTGGGGTCGGCGGCGGCGGACCGGTCAACCGCCGTCACGGGCGCCGCGAGACGGCCGTGACGAGTGAAAAGCCGCGGCCGTGGACCTGCCCGTCCACGGCCGCGGCGCACCCAGTGGCTTGTTACCCCTGCGGCTCGGGGTCGGGGATGAGGACGGCGATGAGCGCGGCCAGCGCGGCCGCGATCGCGCACGCCAGGTAGAGGGCGTGGAAGTTGTCCAGCGGCAGCCGGTCCGCCGACATGAGGGCGGCGAAGGAGGCGATGCCGAGCGCGCCGCCGACCTGCCGTGCCGTCATGTTCATGCCGAGGCCCGCGGCGAACTGGATCGGCGGGAGGCTGGTCGCGGCGGTGGTGCCGAGGCCGGTGATGGCGAAGCCGAGGCCGCCGCCGCCCAGGAGGCTGGCCGGGACCCAGGCGCCCCACAGGTTGGGCGTCTCGTTGAACAGGTCGGTCGCCATCATCGCGCAGCAGGCGGCGAACATCGCGGCGCCGAGCGCGACGATCCAGCGGTGCTTGGTCTGGTCGGTGATCCGGCCCGCGATCACCGAGGTGACCATGGACGCGAACGCGCCGATGGACAGGGCGCCCGCGCTCTCCAGGATGCTCCACTGCCAGATCGTCGTGGTGAACAGCGCGCCGGACAGCAGCCACGCGAACATCGGCGCGCCGAACACGAAGTAGGCGATGTTGCAGAGGACGAACCTGCGCACCTTCCACAGGCCGATCTCGACGGCGGGGGACGCGTGCCGCCGCGACCGCGCCAGCGCGAGCCCGACGAGCACGAGCCCGCCGACGATCAGGCCGAGGGTCAGCGGGTCGGTCCAGCCCCACCGGTCGCCCTCGGTGAGCCCGGCGACCGCGCCGCCGATGCCGAGGGTGAGCAGGAGCGTGCCGACGACGTCGGGGAACGGAGTGCCGGGCGGCGCGTGCCGGGGCAGCCCGCGCAGGCCGCCCACCAGGAGCAGCACCCCGACGGGCACGTTGATGAAGAAGACGGCGCGCCAGTCGAACTGCTCGACGAGCACACCGCCGAGGGCCGGGCCGACCACCGCGGAGAACCCGGAGATCGCGGTCCACGCGGCGACCGCGCGGAACAGCTTCTCGAACGGCGTGCTGGAGATGATGAGGGCGAGCGCGCTCGGAATCATCGCGGCGGCGAACCCGCCCTGCAGGACCCGGCCCGCGACGAGCACGCCGGGGTCGGGCGCGAGCGCGCACAGCAGCGAGGCGAGCGTGAACCCGACCAGCGCCGTGAGGAACACCTTGTGCCGTCCGACGGCGTCGGCGAGCTTGCCCGCCGGGGTCAGGAACGCGGCGAACACGATCGCGTAGGCGCTGACGACCCACGTGAGCGTGGACATCGGGGTGCCGGGGTAGTCGGCGAGGATGTCGGGGAACGCGATGTTCACCACCGACAGGTCGAGGAACGCCATGAACGTGGCGCCGGAGCACAGGGCGAGCACGAGCCCCGGCTTGATGGGGCGCGGTGGCGAAGCGGCTGTCTTGTCTACGGTCTCCGATGTCACCGGGAGCGGCCTCTCTGAGGGGTCAGGGTACGGAGTCAGGCCGGGTGGCCAGGGCGCGCAGCCGGTCGCGGATGCCGGCGCGTGCGCGTTCGTAGGCCAGGGGCTCGTCGAGCAGCAGCGCGGTGGAGTTCGCCGCGCAGGCGAGCGCGTCGAGCTCGAAGGCCACCTGGACGGGGTCGGCGGCCTCGGTGAGCTCGCCGAGGTGCCGCGCGTCCGTGACGGTCTGCGCGCACAGCCGCAGCCAGTCGCGGCGCGCGTCGGCGAGCAGGTCGCGGATGCGGCCGGGACGGGCGTCGAACTCGGCGCCCGCCGCGTAGAAGAAGCAGCCGCCGGGGAAGACCCGGCGCTGCGAGTAGTCGAGCCAGCCGTCGCACAGGCCGAGCAGGCGCGGCAGGCCGGGTGGCAGGTTCAGGCCGGGCGCGATGACCTCGCGGGCGAACACGGCGCCCGCGGCGCGGATCACCGCGGCCTGGAGCTCCTCCTTGGAGCCGAAGTGGGCGAAGACCCCGCTTTTGCTCACCCCGAGGTCGGTGGCGAGCCGCCCGATCGAGAGGGCTTCCAGGCCGTCCTGGGAGGCGGTCGCCATCGCCCGCTCCAGGATGCGCCGCCTGCTTTCGTTGCCCCGCGCGAGCCTGCCGTCCTGTGTCATGTCCGTAGCCCCGTCCTGTTCAGTCGCATCAGCACCCCGGCCCGCCACTGGTCGGCGAGTGCCGGTGTGGAGACCATACGCAGGAGTTCGGCGGGGTCGAACTCGCGCGCGTAGCTCGTGCTGAACAGTTCGTTGACGGTGGGGGCGCGCTCGTCGCGCTCCAGCAGCCGCAGCTCGCCGGAGGTCGGGACGGTGCCGGGCCGCAGCACCCGCAGGTACCAGCCGGTGCGGGCGGTGGTGATCATCTGCGCGACGGCCTCCTTGCGGCCCGCGCGCAGCCCGAACTTGAAGCAGGGGGAGCGCGGCTGGGAGACCTGCACGCGCGCCTCGCCCCAGGCCCAGACGTCGCCGATGCGGATCTCGTGCTCGTCGGGCCCGGTGACGCTGACGTTCTCGCCGACCCCGCCGGGGCCGAGGTCGTAGCCCTCGCCGGTCCAGTAGCCGTAGTGGGCGGCCGGGTAGAGGTAGACGGCCTTGTCGGGGCCGCCGTGGACGGAGAGGTCGGCCTGGCGGTCGCCGTCGAGGCCGAACACGCCGAGGGCGAGCGACGGCCGGGTGACGGGCTCCTTGCGGATCGCGCTCAGCACGCGCCGCGGCCCGAGGGGCGCGGGGGTGCCGACGTAGACGCCGCCGACCGTCGAGATCTCGTTCACGGAAAAGAAAGTACGTACGTTCGCATTGTTTTGTCAACGGACGAGCGCCGCCCTGAAGGCACTGGATCATACGAACGTTCGTTCATAAAAGCGTCCAGGCACCGGCAGGGCGGCGCATCCTGCCAGGTCAGGGCAGCGGGATGCGGCGGCCCGTCGTCACCTCGATGGCCTCCAGCGCCAGCGACAGCTCCACGAGGTCGCGCGGCGAGGTGACCGAACGGCCGGTGAGCCGCTCCAACCGCCGCAGCCGGTGCAGCACCGTGTTGCGGTGACACGACAGCACCGTCGCGGCCTTGCCCGCCGCGCCGTCCGCGGCGAGCCACGCGCGCAGCGTCTCCAGCAGCGGGTCGCGGGACGCGGGCTCCAGCGCCAGCACCGAGCCGAGCACCCGGTCGCACAGCCGGGCCGCGAGGTCGGGGTTCAGGCCGAGCAGCCCGGCCGCGAGCCTGTCCTCCAGCGAGACGACGTCGCGTCCGTCGGCCATGGTCCGGCAGGCCAGGTCGGCGAGCTGGCGCGCCCGGCCGATCTCCATGAGCCCGCCGACCTCGATGCTCACCGAGGTGCGCCGGCCCGGCCGGGGCCGGAACGCCCGGTGCACCGCGCCGACCGGCGTGCCCGCCAGGACCACGAGGCCGAGCGCGCACTCGCCGTGCATCCGCCAGATGACCCGGGCCTCGCCCACCCACGGCGTCAGCTCCGCGGGGCGCAGCGGCGGGCCGTCGGCGGCGGGCCGGTGGCAGATGACGGCGTAGCCGCCGCCCAGCGGCAGCGCGTAGCCCCGCTCGACGGCCTCGGCGAACGACTCGTCGGTCTCGCCGTTCAGCAGCGCGTCCAGCAGGTAGCCCGCCGTCCGCTGGTCCCGCGTGTCGCCGCGGGTGGCGCGCAGCGCGTCGAGCGCGGTGCTGGCGTGCTCGAACGTGAGGTCCCAGACGCGGTCCACGAGCGCCGCGGCGACCTCCGGCGGGTGCCGCTCGTCGGCGCACCAGCGCGTCACCGCGCCCGCGATGGTCTGGCCGCCCAGATGGTAGGCGCGCTGGAGCGAGACGACGGGCACGCCCTGGTGCGCCCGGTGCCTGCCGACCGCACCCGGCCAGGCGAGCGCCTCCGCCGCGTCGCCGCGCATGGCGATGAGGCCGTTCTCCAGCGATCTGCGGACGAACTCCGGCGGGTCCTGCGGGGGGATGACGCCGTCGTTGTAGACGGGCTCCGCGGCGCGCAGCCCGGCCACGACCTGCTCGCCGAGCGCGTCCACCCGGTCCAGGAGACGCGTCGCCACCTCCTCCCTGATCCGGACGCCGGGGACGCCGAGCACGAGTTCGGACAACTGTCTGCCTCCCATGGTGCGGAACCTGGCCAGAACATTTGTCGGACGTTAAGGATCGCAAATTTGCTGTAGCGGTGGAAACTCACGGGTAACCAGATACGTCGCACTATATAAGCGGTCCCGGCGGACTCGTTTGCGGATCGGGGCCAGATATTTGTCGGCCGGGGCCATCTGAGATTCTCGTGGGTGTCCTGCCCGATGCGTGAAAGGCGACCAGATGCGCGCAGGTCCGACCAGGCTTCCGGTGCTCGGTACGGCGAGTGCGCACCTCATGGTCCAGTTCGCGGGTGAACTGGGCGTGAGTCGGGAGCGATGTCTCGCCGACACCTGCGTCACCCCCGCGCAGCTCGACGACCCGGCCGCCACCATCCGGCTCGCCCAGGAGCTGACCATCGCCCGCAACGTCGTGGACGAGCTCGGCTCGCTGCCGGGGCTCGGCTACCGGATCGGCCAGCGGTACCGGCTCACCGCCTACGGCGCGTGGGGATGGGCCATGCTCTGCTCCCAGACCGCGCGCGAGTCCCTCGCCTTCGCCCGCGACTACATGGACCTCTCCTACGCGCTGTGCGAGCTCACCATGCGCGACGTGGACGGGCTCGCGCGGATCGACGTCGCCGAGGAGTGGCTGCCCGAGCGGCTCAGCGTGTTCTTCCGGGAGAAGTCCGTGGGCGCCGTGCTGCGCATGCTGGAGGACATCATCCCCGAACGGGGCTGGCTGAAGGAGGTCAGGCTCGCCGCGCAGGACGGGCCCGCCGCGGACTGGCTGCGCGAGGCCGTCGGGGTGCCCGTGCGGTGCGGGAAGCCGGGCACCGAGATCGTCGTCTACGGGGAGCTGCTCGACCGGCCGCTGCCGCTCGCCAACAGCCAGGCGCGGCAGCTCTCGGAGTCGCTGTGCCGGGAGCTGCTCGACAAGCGGCGGGCGCTACTGACCGTGACCGAGAGCGTCCGGCAGTACCTCCTGCAGTGGCTCGCGGACTCGCCGACGCCCGCCTCGGCCGCCCAGTCGCTCGGCATCGGGCAGCGGACACTGCGCCGCAGGCTCGCCGAGGAGGGCACCTCGTTCCGTGAGTTGCACGACCAGGTGCGCCGGTCGCTGGCCGTCGAACTGCTCGGGGACGGCGTCCCGGCGGCCCGGGTGGCGCGCCGACTCGGGTACGCGGGACCCGCCGCGTTCACCCACGCATTTCGCCGCTGGCATGGCGTCGCGCCCAGCGAATTCCTCTCCTGAATGCCTGTTGGACGCCAATTCGAATAGCCCTGGCCGGGTGCCGGGACCTGCATTCACCCTGTGGATCAAGCGGCTGACCTGTTCTTTCTCGCCGGGTTGTGCGCGAGCACACTAGAACGGTCCCGATCGTGTTCCCGCACAATTCGCCGAAGAAGCGTTGACTGCTAATTGTCCGACGTGTCAGGGTCGGGCCGTTCCCGCTGAATTCTCCACCCCGAGGGGGAAAGAATTGCAGACCTCACCCGGATACATGCTGTCCAACGCCGACCAGGGGGAGCGGCGCAGGTTGGCGGCCATCGAGGCCGCCTACGACCCGGGCAGCAGGCGGCACCTGACCGCGCTCGGCGTCGGCCACGGCGCGCGGGTGCTCATCGCCGGCGCCGGCGGCGGCAGCCTCGTGCGGTGGGCGGCCGAGACCGTCGGCCTGACGGGCGAGGTCGTCGCCGTCGACATCGACCCCCGCTTCGTCGAGCCGCTCGCCGCCCAGTACCCCAACGTCCGCGTCTTCCGGCAGGACATCGTCACCGAGGACCTGCCCGGCGGCGGCTACGACGCCGCGCACGCCCGCCTCCTGCTCGGCCACCTGCCGCGGCGCGAGGAGGTCGTCGCCAAGCTCGGCGCCGCGCTCCGGCCCGGCGGCGGCCTGCTGGTCGAGGACTTCGACTTCGGCTCCTACGGGCCCGCCGAGGCCAACGAGGCGGCCGCCAAGGCCATCGCGACGGTCGCCGCGTTCGTCCGCTCGATCGGCTTCGACACCTCCTTCGGCCGCCGCCTGCCCGGCGTGATGCGCCGGGCCGGACTGGTCGACGTGGACGCCGAGGGCCTCGTCCTCACCCTGCGCGGCGCGACGTTCCCGCTGGAGCCGATGTACCGCCAGACGTTCGACAAGCTCCTGCCCGCACTGATCGCGGCCGGTCAGATGACCGAGCAGGAGGCCGCCGACGTGCACGCCCGCTTCGACGACCCCGAGCACGACATGTGCACCCAGACGCTCATGTCCGTCTGGGGACGCCGCCCCGCCTGACCGCCCCCCGACCCCTGAGGAGAGCGATTTTGCGCACGCACACCCGAATCCTGGTGATCGGCGGTGGTCCCGCCGGATCGACCGCGGCGACCCTGCTGGCCAAGGAGGGCTTTGAGGTCACGCTGCTGGAGGCGGCGACCTTCCCCCGCTACCACATCGGCGAGTCCATCCTGCCGTCCGCGCTGCCGGTCCTGGACCTGCTCGGCGTCCGCGAGAAGATCGAGGAGTACGGCTTCGTCCGCAAGGGCGGCGCCTACTTCGAGTGGGGCCCGGAGAACTGGGAGCTGAACTTCAACCACCTCGAAGGCAGCGACACCTACTCCTACCAGGTGATCCGCTCGGAGTTCGACAAGCTCCTGCTGGACAACGCCCGCGAGAACGGCGTCGACGTGCACGACGGCATCCGCGTCGCCGAACTCGGCTTCGACGGCGCCCGCCCCGTCTCCGCCACCTGGACGCGCGGCCGCGACAAGGACGACTCCGGCACCATCACCTTCGACTTCCTCGTGGACGCCTCCGGCCGCAACGGCGTCATGGCGACCAAGTACCTGAAGAACCGCCAGGTCAACGAGGCGTTCAAGAACATCGCCACCTGGTCGTACTTCCGGAACGTCAAGCCGCTCGACAAGGGCCCCGAGGGCGCCATCGCGGTCTGCTCCGTCCCGGACGGCTGGTTCTGGGCGATCCCGCTGCACGACGGCACGCACAGCGTCGGCCTCGTCCGCAACGCCGCGAAGTTCGCCGAGCAGCGGCAGGCCGCGGGCGGCGACCTCGGCAAGGTGTTCTTCGACGCCGTCGAGTCCAGCTCCCGGATCAAGGACATGCTGGCCGGCGCCGAATCCGTCGCCGACTTCAAGGCCGAGCAGGACTACTCCTACTCCGCCGACTCCTTCGCCGGGCCCGGCTACGTGCTCGCGGGCGACGCCGCGTGCTTCCTCGACCCGCTGCTCTCCACCGGCGTCCACCTGGCGACGTTCAGCGGCCTGCTCGCCGGGGCCGGCGTGTCCAGCCTGCTGCGCGAGGAGCTGACCGAGGAGGAGGCGCTCGGGTTCTACACCCAGGCGTACCGGCAGGCTTACGAGCGGCTGCTCATCCTCGTGTCCTTCTTCTACAAGAGCTTCAGCCGCCAGTCCCAGTTCTTCGAGGCGCAGAAGCTCACCCGCCGCGAACGGCACATGCTCAACCTCTACGAGTCGTTCCTGTACGTCGTCACCGGCGTCGAGGACATCGCCGACAGCAAGGACAGCGCGCTGGACGCGGTGGCCCGGCGGATGGCCGAGTCCGGGCACCTGTTCGCCGGGGAGAACGAGGCGCTCGCCGCGATGCCGACCTCCGAGCGCAACGCCGTCGGCGGCATCTACCTGGTGTTCGAGCCGCGGCTCGGCCTGCGCAAGCGCACCGGCGTCACCGAGCCCCAGCCGTCCCCGGCCTGAGAAGGAACAACAAGGAACAAGAAGGAATCCCATGACCGCAGAGAACGCCGAACCGACCGACCCGTACTGCCTGCCCGACGCGGACGCCGACCGGCTGCTGGCCGCCGCGCCGTGGAAGCGGTTCGCGGTCGTCGGCGACAGCCTCGCCGAGGGGCTCGGCGAGGCGACCCCGGGCTACCGGACCCTGCCGTGGGCGGACCGGACGCGCGAGGCGCTGGCCCGGGTCCAGCCCGACCTGGAGTACCTCAACATCGGGCTGCGCGACCTCATCGCGTCCGAGGTGCGCGAGCAGCAACTGGAGCGGGCCCTGGAGTTCGGGCCCGACCTCGCCGCCGTCGTCTGCGGCGGCAACGACCTGCTGCGGCCCGTCGTCGACCTGGACGCCGTCGAAGGCGAACTCGACACGATCATCGGCTCGCTCGCCGCGACCGGCACCACCGTCGTCACCTACTGCCTGATGGACATCTGCGCCGCCTTCCCGGAGCTGGCGGCGCTCAGCCCGAAGATGCAGGAGCTCAACGCCAGGGTGCGCGGCGTGTCCGCCCGGCACGGCGCCCTCGTCGTCGACATGTGGGCGCACCCCGCGTGCGCCGAGAAGTCGATGTACAGCTCCGACCTCCTGCACTCCTCGATGCGCGGACACGCGCTGCTCGCCGCCGAGACGCTGAAGCGCCTCGGCAGCCACCTCGCCGACGCCTGAAAGGACCAGCCATGGCCGCCACCGCCCCCTCCACGGTCAGCAAGAACTGGATCACGAACGGACGCCTCGCCAAGAACTGGGACCGCGGCGTCAAGAGCTACCCCGTCGCGATGGCCTACGGGGTCGTCGTCTTCGGCACCGACAACCGCAAGATGTACAAGCACATGGCGGAGGTCGGAAAGCTGCCGGACGGCACGTCGGTGCTGGACGTGCCGTCCGGCGGCGGGGTCGTGCTCCTCGGCCTCAAGCCCGAGAACCGGATCACCTACACCGCCGCCGACATCTCCCCGGTGATGCTGGAGCGGGTCCGCGACGAGGCCACCCGCCGCGGCCTCGACTACGTCTCCACCCAGGAGGCCGACGCCGGGAACCTCCCGTTCGAGGACGCCACGTTCGACGTCGTCGTCTCCTACAGCGGCCTGCACTGCGTGCCGGACCCGGCCAAGGCCGTCGCGGAGATCGCCCGCGTCGTCAAGCCCGGCGGGACGGTCCGCGGCAGCGTCGTCGTCCGCAAGGCCGGGTTCGTGCCCGACCGGTTCATCGACCTGTGGGTGAAGCTGAACATCCTCGACGTGGTCACCCCGGTGGACACGGTGTTCGGCTGGTTCGAGGACGCCGGCCTGACCCGGGTCGCCTCCTCGACCTCGGGCGCCGTCCTGTACTTCGAGTACACCAAGGCGCAGTGATGCTGCTGCTCGACTGGCTCGACGACCCGGCGGCCGACCGGGGCATCCACTTCGCCGGCGACGGCGGTAGCTGGACGTTCCGGTCGTACGCCGAGCTCGCCGGGGACGTGCGCCGGGTGGCCGCGCTGCTGCGCGCGTCCGGCGCGGCCCCCGGCGAGCCGGTGTCGCTCATGCTCGGCGACTCCCGGTCCTTCATCGCCGGGTTCGTCGGTTCGGTGCTGGCCGGGGCGACGCCGTCCCCGGTCGCCGCGCCCCTGACGTTCCGGGGCAAGGACGCCTACGTCGAGCACGTCTCGAACGTCCTGGACGTGGCGGCGCCCTCGGTCGTCCTCACCGACGACTTCCTGGGCGAGACCACCGCCCAGGCCGCGCCCGGCGTGCGCGCGGTGCGGCTCGACTGGGACGCGCTGCCGGACGGCGACGTGCCGCGCGGCCCCGTCGCGGAGACGGCGCTGCTCCAGTTCACCTCGGGGTCCAGCGGCAGGCCCAAGGGCGTCCGGGTCTCCCCGGCCAACCTCGACCACAACCTGTCCTCGATCATCGCGTGGGGCGGGCTGCACCGGGACGACGTGTTCGCGTCCTGGCTGCCGCTGCACCACGACATGGGCCTCGTCGGGGCGCTGCTGTGCCCGCTGGTCAGGCAGTGCGACCTGCTCCTGATGACGCCCGACCAGTTCGTCCGCGACCCGCTGCGCTGGGTGTCCTGCCTCGGCCAGCGCGGCGCCACCAAGACGACGGCGCCGAGCTTCGGCTACTCCTACGCGGCCCGCCGGGTGAAGCCCGCGCAGCTTGAGGGCATGGACTTCTCCGCGCTGAGGATGGCGATCCTCGGGGCCGAGCGGATCGACCCGGCCGGGGTCGCTGCGTTCACGGCGCTGACCGCGCCGCACGGGTTCGACCCCGCCTACCTCGTCGCCGCCTACGGCATGGCCGAGGCGACCCTCGCCGTCACCGGGGTCCGGCCCGGCGACGGCTCCACCATCATCCGGCTCGCCGACACCGGCCTGCGCACCGGCGAACCCGTCAAGGTCGCCGAACGCGCCGTGCTCGGCACCGACGTGGTGGAGGGCACCGGCTGGCTCACCGGCTGCGGCTCGCCGCTCGCCGGGACGGCCGTCCGGATCGTGGACGAGGACGGCGAGCCCGTCCCGGACGGGTCGTTCGGCGAGATCGTCGTGACCGGCGCGTCGGTCGCCCAGGGCTACCGGACCGCCTCCCCGACCAGCGCCACCGCGTTCGGCCCCGACGGCCTGCGCACCGGCGACTCGGGCTTCCTGCTCGACGGCGACCTGTACGTCGTCGGCAGGATCGGCGACAGCCTCAAGGTCCGCGGCCGCAAGGTCCACGCCGAGGACCTCGAACAGCAGCTCGCCGCCGCGACCGGACTGCGCGCCGACCGGTGCGCCGTCGTCGCCGGGGCCGTCGGCGACCTCGACGCGGTCGTCGCGCTGGTCGAGGACACCGGCACCGCGTGGCTCGACAAGGTCATCCCGATGCTGCGCGCCGCGACCGGCCCGAACGTCGTGCTCGCGGTGTTCCACGGCCGCCGCGGCTGCGTCGAGCGGACCTCCAGCGGCAAGCCGCGCCGCCGCGTCATCTGGGAGAACCTGCTCAGCGGCGCGTCGGCCGCGAAGCTCTGCCACACCAACTGGACCGACCTGACCACCGCGTTCCCGCCCTGGCCCGGCGCCCGCGACGTGCTGCCCAAGCTCGACCACTACCCCGGCTGCCTGGGCTGCGGCGCCGCCAACGAGCAGGGCCTCGCCCTGGACGTCAGGTGGACCGGCACCGAGGGCGTGTGCGTGCACGTCCCGCCCGAGCACGTCCAGGGCGGGCCCGGCATCGCGCACGGCGGCCACCTCGCCTCACTCGTCGACGAGGTGACGGCGTTGGTCGCCTGCCAGTACGCGGGCGAGCCGACCATGACCCGCAGAACCGAGATCGACTACCGCGCGCCGGTGCCGATCGGCCGTCCGATGCGGATGCGCGCGTTCGTCGTCGACGCGGGCAAGCGCCGCGTCGTCGTCAGGCTGGAGGCGACGCCCGAGGGCGCCGACGAGACCCTCCTGTTCGAGGCCCGCGTGGTGTGCGTGCGGGTGCCGCGGGTGCGCTGGACGGGCACCCACGCCGAGCAGCGCGACGCCCTCGCCAACCTCGACTTCGCGGGCGGCGACGCCTCGACGTTCCTGCGCTGGCAGCTCGACGGCGGACTCCAGCAGTTCTACCGGCCCGACCGGCTCGCCGCGCCCGTCCGGGTCAGGCTCGTCATCACCGACGCCGAGCCCGGCACCTGGCAGCTCGCCGCCACCGCCGACGGGCTCACCGCGACCGTCGCGCCCGGCCCCGACGAACCCGCCGACGCCGTCTACACCGGCACCTTCGCCGACTGGTACGGCTACCTGCGCGGCGGCGACGGCGGAACCGTCACCGGCGCCGCCGACCTGCTGCGCGGCCTGACCGAAGCGTTCGATTTCGGAGGACAAGCATGACCGTGCTCGAGGAACTCCCCGACATCACCGAATCGCCCGACGCCAAACCGTCCGGGAACCTGCCCACGTCCAAGGACCTCTACTACCGCTGGGAACGCCAGCAGTGGAGCGTCGCCGCCCTGGACCTCACCAAGGACCAGGAGACCTGGGGGACGCTGCGCGCCTTCTACCGGACCGAACTCCTCAACGCGCTCACCGAGCTCGAGGTCGGCGAGGTCACCGTGGTGGAGACGCTCAGCTCCCTCGTGGACAAGGCGCCGACCGACGACGACCGCATCTACCTGTCCACCCAGCTCGCCGACGAGGGCAGGCACGTCAGGTTCTTCCAGACGTACCTGCGCGAGGCCGCCGGGATCAGCGGCGAGGGCCTGGCCGACTCGGCCGACTACACCAACCACTTCGCGCCCGAACTGCGCCGCGTCACCGGCGCCGTCTGGGCCAAGGGCGACCGCGACAGCTGGTACGAGGCGCTCGTCTACTACCACCTCGTCACCGAGGGCGTCCTGGCCGCGACCGCGCTGCGCACCACCCGGCAGCTCGCCAAGCGGCTGCCGCTGCCCGCGCTGGTCGAGGGCCTGACGAACGTCACCCGCGACGAGTCAAGGCACGTCGCGTTCGGCATGATCGCCGCCCGCGACGGCGTCGCCGCCGGATACGCCGAGCCCGTCCGCCGCGCCTACCTGCACGGGCTGGAGCTGGGCGCGCGCGTCCTGGTCGGGCCGCTGCGCAAGCAGGCCGTCCCCGCCGTGAAGACGGCGCTGGTCTTCCGCGCCGCGCAGCTCCGGGGCGGGTTCGAGATCGCCCGCGACCGCGCGGTCCGGCAGCTCGCCCACATCGGGCTGCCCGACGCCGTCGCGGACGCCGCCGAGGTCTGGGACACCGCGCTGGAGCGCGCCCTCGACGCCTACGAGGAGCACTGGAACACGCCGCACCCGGTCCGGGCCGCGGGCAGCCTTAAGGAGAGCGCATGAGCAGCGAGGAGATCCTCACCGGCGTCCGCCGGATCATCG
The DNA here is from genome assembly GCF_020991275.1 of Actinocorallia sp. API 0066. GTDB lineage: Bacteria > Actinomycetota > Actinomycetes > Streptosporangiales > Streptosporangiaceae > Actinocorallia. The sequence goes on from NZ_JAJLQY010000016.1 coordinate 120,200, forward strand.
GCGAGATGTGCCCGCTGGGCGCCCGCGACGTCGCCCCCGCCGACCGGATCATGGAGGACCTCGGATACGACTCCATGGCCGTCGTGGAACTCGCCCTCGTGCTGGAGGCCGAGTTCGCGCTGGAGCCGATCGACGAGGAGCAGGCCATCGACCTCGTCACCGTCGAGGACGTGGCCGAGCTCGTCGGCCGGATGGTGTCGGCGCGGGCATGAGCGTGCTCACCGGGACCCCGCCCCCGGCACTGCGCGACGGCTGGCTCGCCGCGCTCGCCGACCTGGTGCCCGTCGCCGACGGGTACCGGGACGAGGTCGTCGGCCGCGGCGAGGCGCTCGACCTGCTGCGCTGCGGCGACGCCCTGCTCGACGACCTCGTCGCGCACGGGCTGCCCTGCTCGCCGGACGGCAGGTTCGACCGCTACGACCTGTTCAACCTCGCGCTGTACTCCGGCTCGGGCAGGTCCGCGCCGGAGACCGGGATCCGGTTCGCGCTGCGCTGGATGGGCCGGGAACCCGACACGTGGTTCACCGACAAGAGCTGGACGATCTCCGTCGAACTCGCCTGCCCGCGCGCCGGAGGCTGCGGGGCCGACCCGTGGTGGAAGGCGGCCCGGCCACTGCCCGAGGCGTTCGGCGGGACCGTCCACACCCTCCTGCCGGACGACCCGGGCACCGCCGACCTCGACACGCCGGGCTTCACCGCCCGGCTCACCGCGCGCGGCGAGCGGCGCGAACTCCGCTCGCCGGTGCTGCGCGAGATCTGCGCCGAGTACGACGCCGCGCGCTGGGTGCGGCTGCCCGTCGAACTCCAGGCCAGACCCGAACTCGTGCTGCCGCACGGGATCGCGCCGTGCATCTCGGTCAGCCTCGACCTGGCCGCCAAGTGCCGCGCCGCCGGATACCGGGCGCGGACCCGGCGCGGCTGGATCCTCGGCATGCTCGACCTCGCGCACGCCTGGCTGGAGGTCGTGGACGACGACGGGCTGACCAAGGTCGTCGACCCGGTGTTCGGGCTGCTGTCCGCGCACGCCGACGCGCCCCACCCGTCGTTCCGGGCCGCCTGCTCCGGCTCCCGCTTCAACCGCCTGCTGCCGTCCGCGCACGAGGCCGACGAGCCGCTGTTCCGGCACGGCTGCGCCGGCGGCGAGCACACCCCCAAGACCCGCACCACAGTCCGCACCGCGCGCCCCGACGGACCCGCGGACCACGGGAAGGAGACCCCATGACCGCGACAGTGCTCGACTCCGCGGAACGGCTCAAGGACATCCTCGACCGGCTGGTCGCCAAGTCCGAGGCCGACTACTACAACCCGTACCAGCTCTTCCAGTGGCCCGACACGCTGCCGCAGGAGCAGTACTGGATGTCGCCCGAACTGATGTCGGTGCACGGCACCGAGGTCGGCGCGGAACTCACCGAGGAACAGCTGCACAAGCTCAGCAAGTGGGAGAGCGTCAACTTCTACAGCCTGAACGTGCACGGCATCCGGGAGCTCATCACCGAGGTCATCGCGCGTATCCACACCAAAGAGTTCAAGCTCACCTCGGAGTACTTCCACCACATCATCGGCGAAGAGAACGAACACATGTGGTTCTTCGCCAGGTTCTGCAACCAGTACGGCGGCAAGATCTACCCGGACCTGACGTTCAAGTTCGACCAGGCGTCCACCGACGGGCCCGCCGCCCACTTCCTGGTGTTCGCCCGCCTTCTCCTGTTCGAGGAGATCGTCGACTTCTTCAACAAGCGGATGGGCGAGGACGAGCGGCTCGACCCGACCATCCGCAAGGTCAACGCCATCCACCACCAGGACGAGTCACGACACGTCGCGTTCGGCCGGCAGATCGTCTCCCTGCTGTGGAAGGACCTCGCCGCCAAGTCCGACGAGTCCGAGCTGGAGGCCGTCCGCGCCTACCTCAAGGCGTACCTGCGGCGCTCGCTCGAATCGCTCGTCAACCCCGCCGCGTTCCGCGACGCGGGCATCCCCGAGCCGTACAAGGCGCGCAACCGCGTGCTCGCCGACCCCGCGCACGCCGACCTCGACCGGGCGATCCTCAAGCGCTCGGTGAAGTTCCTCGTCGCCGAAGGCATCCTCCTCACCGAAAGCATCGATGCGTGATGACTCAGAGCGCCGTCGATTTCATCATCGACTACCTCCTGGCCAAGCGGCCCGACCTGACGTCGATCGACCTCGACCTCGACCTCATCGAGAACCGGATCCTCGACTCGCTCGGCTTCGTCAACTTCCTCTACGTCGTCGAGGAGCACACCGGGACCGAGATCTCCCTCGACGACGTCACCCCCGAGGACTTCCGCACCGTCCGCTCGATCGCGAAGAGGTTCTTTGATGGCGCGGACGTCGGCTGACCCCGCGGCGCGGGCCACCGGAGGGCTGGCGACCCTCGGCCCGGACGCCGTCGCGCTGCGCACCGCGCTGGAGGGCATGTTCACGTCCTGGGCCGCCGACTGCGGGGCCGAGGCCCGGCTGTACCCGCCGCTCATGCGGGTCGCGGACCTGCACCGGATCGACTACTTCCAGAACTTCCCGCACCTGGCCATCGCGGGCTCCGGCCTGCGCGCGGAGGCGCTGAAGACCCAGGGGCGGGAACCGGCCGTCGCCGCCGCCGACCTGGAGGACGCCGCCTACGCGCTCCCGTCCGCCGCCTGCTACAACATCTACTTCGACCGCGCGGGCACCGTGCTCGGAGACGAGCCGGAGAAGGTGACGACCGTCGCGACGTGCTTCCGGCGCGAGGACCACTACGACGGGCTGCGGCGGCTGCTCGGGTTCTCCATGCGGGAGATCGTCTGCGTCGGCTCGCGGGACGCCGTCCTGGACCACCTCGGGTCGTTCAAGAAGCAGCTCATCGCCTACTTCGCCGACATCGGTCTGCCCATCGAGGTGGAGAAGGCGAGCGACCCGTTCTTCGACGCGGACGGGGCGCGGGCCCTCATGTCGCAGCTCTTCCCCACCAAGGAGGAGTTCGTCTTCGACGGGTCCCTGGCGATCGCGTCCGTCAACTTCCACCGGAACTTCTTCGGTGAGCGCTGCGACATCCGCCTCCCCGACGGTTCGCCCGCCTTCTCCGGGTGTGTCGCCTTCGGGATCGAGCGGTGGCTGAGCGCGTTGACAACGCAGTTCGACCTCGACCCGGCCGACCTGCGCACCCATGTCGCCCGCCCCTGACCGGCTCCCCGTCCTGCGGCTCGCGGTCGCCGACCAGTCCGTCGAGGTCTGGCTCGGCGCCCCGCCGCACTACCGCCCCGCCCCGGCCGTCCCCCAGGCCGCCCCGGCCCCGGACGACCGGGGCGGTCCGCCCGCCCGCGCGCCGTCGCCCCGCGCCGTCCACGGGCCCGTCCTGGACGACGGGTCCGCGCTGAACCGGGGGCTCGCGCTGGACTACGGGTCCGCGCTCGACCACCTGTTCGTGCACGGCAGGGCCGTGCACCCGGGTGGGCGGGCGGTACGGACGCGGAGGGGGGAGGAGCTCGCCGCTCCGCCCTGCGTCGCGGAGCTGGCGGAGGCCGGGGGGATCGGGGGCGCCGGGGCGTGGTGGGAGCTGCTGCCACGCGAGGAGGTGCGGCGGCTCGCGCGGGTCGCCGACCCGGAGGCCAGGGCGCGGGCCGCGCTGGCGCACGCCGTCGTCAGGCTGCTGCTCGGCGAGCGGCTCGGCGCGCCGCCCGAGACGCTGCGGTTCGCCAGGACGGCGGGCGGCAGGCCGTTCCTCCCGGACGCCGCGTGGGACTTCAGCCTGTCCTCCACGCCGGGGCTCGTCTGCGTCGCGCTGGTGCGGGGCGGCCGGGTCGGCGTGGACGTGCAGCGGTTCCGGAAGGTGTCCAAGGCCGACCGCATCGCCGAACGGCTGTTCAGCGAGCAGGACCGCAAGACGCTCGCCGGAGCGGCCGGACAGGAACGCGTCGCCGCGTGGTTCGCCGCCTGGACGCGGGTCGAGGCGCGCGTCAAGGCCGCGGGGACCGGGCTGTTCGGCCCGCCCCCACCGCCCGCCCCGACCGCGCGGCTCCCCGTGCCGCCGGGCTACGCGGGCAGCATCGCAGTCCGCCCAGCCGCTCCCGTCTCACGGGCACAGCCCGGGGGCGCCCCGACGAAGTCGGGCTCGCAAAGCGCCCTCGGGCCCAAACGAACACAGGCTGGGGATGAGGGAGAGGCGTTGGATGAGTGACTTTGTGGTGGTCGGGGCGGGTACGGCGGGGTGTGTGGTGGCGGCGGGGTTGAGCGCGGCCGGGGCGAGCGTCACGCTGCTGGAGGCCGGGCCGCCCGACCGGCGGCCCGAGGTGCGGGTGCCCGCCGCGTTCCCCCGGCTCTTCGGAAGCGAGTACGACTGGGCGCACGAGACCGTGCCGCAGCCGGGGCTCGACGGGCGGGCGCTGTACTGGCCGCGCGGGCGCACGCTCGGCGGGTCGTCGGCCGTCAACGCGCAGATCTGGACGCGCGGGCACCACGCCGACTACGACGACTGGGACATTCCCGGCTGGACGCACAAGGAGCTGGCGCCGCTGTTCGAGCGGGCCGAGCGGGCGGTGCGGATCGGGCCGCTGCGCACCCCGCACCCCAGCACCGCCGACTTCCTCGCGGCGTGCGCCGACTCGGGCCTTCCGCCGCTCGCGGACGGTGAGGGGTACGGGGCCGTCCAGGTGACCCAGGACCGGGGGCGGCGCTGGTCGAGCGCTGACGCGTACCTGCGGCCCGCCTTGGAGCGGCCGGGACTGACCGTCGTCACCGGGGCCGAGGCCGAGTGGGTCGTGCTGGAGGGCGGGCGCGCCGTCGGCGTCGCCTACCGGGACTCGGGCGGCGCGGCGCGGGTGGCGCGGGCTTCGCGTGAGGTGGTGCTCGCGGCGGGCGCGATCGGAAGCCCCGCGCTGCTGCTGCGGTCGGGGTTCGGCGACCCCGCCGAGGGGGCGGCGTTCCCGCTGCCCGACGTCGGACGGAACCTCCAGGACCACCTGATGGCGCCGCTCGTGTTCGACGCGGGGGAGCGGGCGGAGCGGGTACGGCCGTCCTCGAACAACGCGGAGGCACTGGCCTTCCTTCGGACGCCGGGAGCCGACGCGCCCGACATCGAGTTCCTGTGGATGCCGGTGCCGTTCCTTGACCACGGGCGCGGCACGCTCGGCACAGGCTGCACGCTCGGCGTTGTGCTGCTGCGGCCGGAGAGCCGGGGGCGGATCACGCTGGACGACGGGCGTCCGGTGATCGACCCCGGATACCTGTCCGCGCCCGCTGACGTCGCCGCGCTGACGGCCGGGGTGGAGGCCGCGCACAGGCTGCTCGCGCGGCTCGCGGACTGGACGGGCGCGCCGCTGACGCCCGTCGCCGCCTCGTCCTCGCCCGCCGCGCTGCGGGCCTCGGCGCAGACGCTCTACCACCCCGTCGGGACCTGCCGGATCGGCTCCGTCGTCGACGAACGGCTGCGGGTGCGGGGGGCGGCGGGGCTGCGCGTCGCCGACGTGTCGGTCTGCCCGCTCATCCCGCGCGCGCACACGCAGGCCGCCGCTTACGTCATCGGTGAGCGAGCGGTTGACCTGATCCTTGAGGAGGGGCCATGACCGACCGGGACGACGTGCTCAAACTGTACGAAAGGCATATCAGTACCGGGGCGGCGCGGATGGCCGCGCAGGTCGGGCTGCCCGTGGAGGCGCGCGCGGAGGGGGCGACGGTCTGGGACACCTCGGGTCGGGCTTATCTGGACTGCGGGGGGTACGGGGTTTTTCTGACGGGGCACCGGCATCCGGCGATCGTCGCCGCTCTGCACGCGCAGTTGGACCGGATGCCGCTTTCCACCCGGACGTTCCTTTCGACGGATCTGGCGATCGCGGCTTCCCGGCTGGCGGCGGTGGCTCCGGCCGGGTTGGAGCGGGTCTACTTCGCCTCGTCCGGGGCGGAGGCCGTCGAGACGGCGTTGAAGCTGGCGCGGGCCTCGGGGCGGCGCCGGATCATCTCGATGGGCGGGGGGTTCCACGGGAAGACGCTCGGGGCGCTGACCGTGACGGATCGGCCCGTCTACCGTCAACCTTTCCGGCCGCTGCTTCCGGACGCCGTCACGGTGCCGTTCGGTGACGTGGAGGCTTTGCGTTCGGCTCTTGCGGCCGATCCCGCGAAGGCTGCCGTCATCGTGGAGCCGATCCAGGGCGAGTCGGGCGTGCGGATTCCGCCGGACGGGTACCTGGCCGCCGTCGCGGAAGCCTGCCGCGCCCACGACGCCTACCTCATCGTGGACGAGATCCAGACCGGGATGGGCCGGACGGGTTCGTCCTGGTGGGCCTGCGACCGGGAGGCCGTCGTGCCGGACCTCCTGCTGGCGGGGAAGAGCCTGGGCGGCGGGTGTGTGCCCGTCTCGGCCGTCATCGGCACCCCGGACGCCTTCCGCCCCCTGGACCGCAACCCCCGCCTGCACAGCTCCACCTTCGGCGGCAACCCCCTGGCCGTCACCGCCGTCACCGCCACCATCGACACCATCATCCAGGAGTCCCTCATCCCCAAGGCCACCACCTTGGGCGAAACCCTCCTGGCGGCCCTCACCTCCGTCCCCCGCCCCCCAACCGTCGAGGACATCCGAGGCCGCGGCCTCCTCCTCGCCATCGAATGCACCACCCCCGCCGCCGCCCACACCCTCTCCGCCACCCTCCTCACCACCGGCGTCCTCACCGCCCCACCCCTCTCCGCCGACCGCGTCGTCCGCCTCAGCCCCCCCGCCACCCTCACCCCCACCCAAACCACCACCCTCACCACAGCCCTCACCACAGCCCTCCAATCCCCCTAACCACCCCCACCCCACCCCACGACGACCACACACCCGTCCCAGTCCCGCCCACCCAACACCAGTCCCGTTTCCGCCCACCTAGCGTCAGCCCGGTCCCGCCCACCTAGCGTCAGTCCCGGTTCCGCCCACCCAACGTCAGTCCCAGTTCCGCCCACCTAGCGTCCGCCCGGTTCCGTCCACCTAGGGTCGGGCGGGGCTCAGGGAAGGTCGCGGAAGACGCCCGAGGCGGGCCCGACCGTGCCTGTGGCGAGGACCGGGCCGCCAGCGGGCGCGGCCAGGGAGGACAGATGGCCGCCCGACGGGGTGCGCGTCCAGCGCCCCACCGGGTCACGGTGGGCCAGTGCCGAGTCGTCGCCGTTGACGTCGGTGGAGCCCAGGAACCAGTGGCCGCCCCTGCCGTCCGGCACGGGCGCCGCGTCGCGGAGCAGACGCCCCGCCTTGGCGGAGATGTCCTCGAACCGCCAGCCGGAACCGGTGTCGAAGACGAGGAACGACGAGACGCCGATCTCACCGGTGACCCACACCCCGGACGTGTCCGCGCTGACGCCGGTGAGCCGCGGACCGTCCGAGGGGGAGCCGTCGGACGGCGTCTTCGGGAGCACGTCCGAGAGGTCGATCCGGCTCCAGCGCCCGCCGTCGAACCGATGGACCGCCGCACCGTCAACGGCCCACACCTCGGCGGGCGAGCGGGCAGCGACCCGGAAGGCATGGAACGGCACACTCCGCTCCGCCCACGCCGCCCCGTCGAAGTGCCAGGCCCGGCGATCGCCGAACACCCACACGTCGTCGGCCGCGAGCGCGGCGATCCGCCCGGCGTCGCCGGGCAGCCGCCGGACCGTCGTCCAGCCGCGCCCGTCCCAGCGCAGCACCGAGACCTCGCGGCCCTCCTCGTCGCCGAAGGTCACCCAGACGTCGGCGGGCGACGACGCGGCGGCGGCGGACACCTGCCCGTCCCCGACCGGCAGGTCGTGTTCCGCCCACCCCGCGCCGTCCCAGTGGAACGCCGTCGGCCGGTGCGGGCCGTCGGCCAGCGGCAGCCGAGCCCTGAGGGAGGCGGGCTCCCAGCCGAACGCCCAGGCGTTGTGCGGCCCCGTCGCCAGGACCTCCCCGTGCGCCAGCGACGGCTGGCGGGACACCAGGCGCCAGCGGTCATTGCCGTCGGCCCAGCGCGCCCCGGCGAGGTACAGCGCGGTGGCGCCCGCCACGGCCGCGGCGACGAGTTCGCGGAACACGTCAAGCAGGCTAGAGGGTGCCTCGCCGGGACGCCTGGGTTGATGGGGTCAGCCGGGTGGGGTGTGCCGCATGACGACACGCGGCCCGAAGGTGTGCAGCCCCTCGTCTCTCTCGGTTTGCCAGCGGGACCGCAGTTCGGAGCCCCATTCCGTTTCGGGAAGCGGACGGAAGCCGTGCCGCCCGTACCAGGGCGCGTTCCACGGAACATCCCGGAAGGTGATGAGTGTGAGATCGGGCCCCGCGACGTCCAGCGCCGCCTCCAGGAGTCGCGCCCCCAGGCCCTGGCCGGTGCGCGAAGCGCGCACCGAGATCTGCTCGAGGAACGGCAGCCCGTCCACCTCCCCGACCAGCGCGAACCCGACCGGCGGATCCCCCACCACAAGAACCTCAGCCCCCACCCCCGCCTGCTCCACCACCGTAGGCCCCTCCCCGAACACCATCCCCAACCGAGCGAACAACCTGTCCGAACTCCTCTCGATCTCCCCCAGAACCCGCAAGTCCCCCACCCACCCCCGCCGAACCGACCCCATCCCCACCACACCCTTTTCCCGTCCCACTTCCCACCCCACCCTGCCACCCCCGCCCCCCACAACGCCACCGATTAATCCCCGACCCCACCCCTCCCCGCCGCCGATGACCGAACCGCGTGGTTCTTCCCGGCATGCGACGGTTGACGGTGTCCGTTGTGGGCGTCCGCGCGGGTCGCGTCGAGGCGGCGGGTGGGTGGTCGTTCTTGGGCGGTGGGTCAGGTGGGGAGCCAGGTGTGGGTGGGGCCTTTGATGTGGATGGGGGTGGTGGTGCCGATGGGGAGGGGGTGGGGGCCCTGGACCTGGGCCTGGGTCTGGGTGCCGTCGGAGAGGCGGAGGGTGAGGAGGGTGTGGGGGCCGTAGAAGTCGAGGGACTCGACGAGGGCCTTGGCGGGAGCGTGGGAGGAGGGGCCGGGTCCGGGGTGGATCTGCTCGGGGCGGATCATCAGGAGGGCGGTGACGGTGCCCGGCGGGGCCGAGGGAACTTCGACGGTGCCCAGGGCGGTGTCGGCGCGGCCGTCCCGCAGGGTCGCCTCGATGAGCGTCGCCTCGCCCAGGAACGTCGCGATCCACGGGTCGGCGGGGGCCCGGTAGACGTCGGCGGGCGGGCCGAACTGGAGGACGCGGCCCGCCCGCATGACGGCGATCGCGTCGGCCATGGACAGCGCCTCGGCCTGGTCGTGCGTGACGAGCACGCCGGTCGCGTCCGCCGCGCGCAGGGCGGCCCGGACGTCGCGGCGCAGGTCGGTGCGCAGCCCGGCGTCCAGCGCGCTGAACGGCTCGTCCAGCAGCACGAGTGACGGACGCGGCGCCAGCGCGCGCGCTAGGGCGACGCGCTGCTGTTGCCCGCCGGACAGCTGGTGCGGCATCCGGTCGCCGTATCCGGCGAGCCCGACCATCTCCAGCACCTCCGCCACCCGCGACGTGCGGCGCTCGGCCCGGCCCAGCCCGTACGCGACGTTCCCGCGCACCGAGAGGTGCGGGAACAGCGCGCCCTCCTGCGGCACGATCGCGATCCGGCGGCGGTGCGGCGGCGTGTGCGACGTCCCCGACGCGACGACCTCGCCGTCGATCGTGATGACGCCGGAGTCCGGCCGCTCGAAGCCCGCGACGCAGCGCAGCAGCGTCGTCTTGCCGCATCCGGACGGCCCGAGGACGGCGAGCAGCGTGCCGTTCGGGACGGTCAGGTCGACGGCGTCCAGCGCGGTGACGGGGCCGAAGCCCTTGGCGAGAGCGGTGATCTCCAGCCGGCTCATGGGCCGACCTCCTTGGCGAGGATGCCGGACCGTACGGCCAGCAGCCAGGTGGGCAGGGAAGCGAGCAGGACGAGCAGGGCGGCGTAGGGCGCGGCGGCGGCATACGCGGCGACGGAGGTGTTGGACCACAGTTTGGTGGCGAGCGTGTCCATGCCGGTGGGCCGTAGCAGGAGCGTCGCGGGGAGTTCCTTCATGCAGGTGAGGAACACGAGCGCCGCGCCCGCGCCGATGCCGGGCAGCGTCAGCGGCAGCGTGACGGTCCGGAACACGGTGACGGGCCGTTTGCCGAGCGACCGCGCCGTCTCCTCCAGGATCGGCGGGGCCTGGACGGCGGCGCCCGAGACCGACGTCACGGCGAGCGGCAAGAACAGCGCGGCATATCCCAGGGCGAGCAGCCACGTCGTCTGATAAATCGGATAGGCGACGTTGATCCCGAAGAACACCAGCGAGAGCCCGATGACGAGCCCCGGAAGCGCGTGGCTCAGGTAGCTGAGGTGGTTCAGCGTCGAGGTCAGCACGCCGGGGGCCCGCGCCGTAAGCAGACCCAGCGGCAGTGCGAGCGCCATCGTCAGCGCCGCCCCCGCGAGCGAAAGCCAGAGCGAGTTACCCGCCGCCGTAAGCACGTCGCTCCAGGCACCCGGCCGGGAGACACCCACGGCCATGCGCCGCGCGAGGCTGAATACCGTCATGCCGAGCGACAGCCCCGCGACGCCCACGAGCAGCGCGACGACGGGCCAGCGCGCGGCCCCGAGCGCCACCCGGTTCGGCGGCCGCCGCCCGCTGGACAGCGACGCGAACCGCGCGCCCCGGCTGCGGGTGACCGTCTCGGCGGCGAGGACGACCGTCGTGAGCAGCACGAGGACGCTGGACAGGACGAGCGCGCCCGTCCTGTCGAAGCCCAGGTCGAACTCGATGAAGATGGCCCGGGTGAACGTGTCGGCGCGGATGATGGAGACCGCGCCGAAATCCGAGAGCACGTACAGCGCTACGAGGAGTCCGCCCCCGGCGACGGCCGGACGGATCTGCCTGAGCGTGACCCCGGTGAACGTCCTTAGCGCGCCCCGTCCCAGCGACCGTGAGATTTCCTCCTGCGCCGGATCGGCTCCGGCCAAGGAAGCCGCCACAGGCAGGAACACGTAAGGGTAGGAACACAGGACGAGCACAAGCGCGGCGGGCCAGAACCCCTCAAGGCCGCGGAACGTGGACGTCCACGCGAACGCTGCGACGTAGGTGGGCACCGCGAGGGGGAGCGCCGCCAGGACGCCGAGAAGCCGCCGCGCGGGCATGTCGGTGCGCACGACGACAAAAGCCGAGCCGACGCCCAACACGAGGCAGCCGAGCGTCACCACGGCGGCGAGCGCGAGGGTGCGCAGCGCGAGCGTGCCGACCCGCGCCGACACGACCTCGTCCAGAACGCGCGCCATCCCCGCCTCCGACGTGCGGACGGCGAGGTAGACGAGCGGGATCGACGCGACGGCGACCGCGGCCGCCGACAGGAGAAGGAGCATGGGCCGGGGGACGCGACGGCGGAACCGTGCGCGCCCCCCGGGACGGACCGTGGTGATCAGGGGACGAGCCCCGAGTCCTTGATGAGGGCGATGGTCGCCTCAAGCTGGTCGAGGTCGTTGAGGTCCACGGCCGGGACGTCGAGGGCGTCCAGCGCCGGGACGTACGTCGGGCCCGCGATGCCGGTGACGACCGGGTACTCGGACGTCTCGGTCGCGAACAGCGCCTGGACCTCGGGGCTGAGCAGGTAGTCGACGAGGGCGCGCGCGTCGGCGTTGTCGGCCGCCTTCTTCAGGATGCCGACGCCCGCCACGTTGACGAGGGCGCCGGTGTCGCCGCCCTCGAAGAAGTGCAGCTTGGCCTTCAGCGCGTCCGGGGTGGTGCCGCGCTCCTTGGCGAGCTCACCGAGGTAGTAGTGGTTGATGAGGCCGACGGGGAGCGTGCCCGCGTCCACCTCCTCGAGGATCGCGCCGTTGCCGTCGCGGACCTGCGGGTCGTTGGCCTTGAGCCCGGCCAGGAACTCCTTGGCCTTGGCCTCGCCGTGCTGGACGGTGATCGCGGTGACGAACGCCTGGAACGAGGCGTTGGTGGGGGCGACGCCTACCTTGCCCTTCCATTCCGGCTTCGTCAGGTCGAAGACGGACTTGGGAAGGTCGCCTTCCTTGACCTTGTCCGCGTTGTAGACGAGCACGCGGGCACGCGCGGTGACGCCGACCCACTCGCCGGACTTCGCCCGGTACGTCTCGGGCACCTTGGCGGTGACCTCGCCGGGCAGCACGGCGAACAGGCCCTTCTTGGCGACGGCGCCGAGCGCGCCCGCGTCCTGGGAGAAGAAGACGTCGGCCGGGGACTTGTCGCCTTCCTCAAGAAGCTGGGTCGCGGTGGCCGCGGTGTTGCCGTACCGCGCGTCGATCTTGATGCCGGTGTCGGCGCTGAACTTGTCGAGGATCGGCTTGACGAGGTCCTCGCTACGGCCGCTGTAGACGGTGATCGTCTTCTCGGCCGAGGTGTCGTCCTCGCCGCCACAAGCGGTGAGCGTGACGCCGAACAACATGACGAGACTCGCGGCGACCGCGAGGGTTCTGCGGGGGGAACGCAAAGGTGTGCTCCTTGGTGCAAGGGGGTTCGGGGGTCCCGGCTACTTCTACAGCATTTAGAAGTTAGCATAGCCTTGCCTTACCTCCCACTACCCACCGCACCCACCCCACCACACCCCGCCCCAAGCCACCCCAACCAGCCCGCCCCCTCTAACCCCCGCCCCCCAAACCCCCAGCCCCCACCCAACGATGCCACCGCCGCTCCCACCAGAACCCACCCCACCCCCCAAACCCCAGCTCACCCCACCCCAAGCCCCAAAACCACCCCCACCCCGCCCCCCCGCCCAGCCCCCCGACCGCACCCCTCACCAACGCCCCAAACTCCAATCCACCCCCCATCTCAAAGCCCCACCCCCACCCAAACGCCACCCCCAGCCAAGCCCCCACCCGTTACCCAATCGTTGACCCCACCCGCCCCCGCCCCATCCCATCCGCCCCCGCCCCATCCACCTGCCCCCGGCCAATCCCATCCGGCTCATTCCCACCCGGCCTTACCCCACCGGCCCATCCCCACCCCATCCCCGGCCATCCCCACCCCTGACCCCAGCTAACGCCACCCCAGCCAACGCCACCCCGGCTATCCCCACCCCTGACCCCAGCTAACGCCACCCCAGCCATCTCCGCCCCGACCCCAGCCAAGCCTGCGCCAACGCCGCCCCAGCCAAGCCCACGTCCGCCAGTCAACCGTTGCCGACCCACGCGCACGCCGCCCAGCCAGTCCCCATCCCCACAGCGCATCCCCGCTGTCCGGACGCGTGGACGGCGAGAAGGCGCGACACGTCTGTGTCCGGCCCCGTCGGGGCGTCGCAAGCCGGTTCCTACCCGCGGTCCCCGCCTCGCGGGAACAGCCGTCCCGGTCAGGCCCGTGCCCTCGGAGCGGCCGTCGCCGCTCGTTCCGTGCCTCGCGGGAACAGCCGTCCCGGTCAGGCCCGTGCCCTCGGAGGGGCCGTCGCCGCTCGCTCCGTGATCGGCGGTGTCGGCACGTTGCGGTGGCTGCGGTGTTGGTCCGGTGTGTCGGTTCGAGCGTCGGTTCGGAGTGCCGCTGTCAGCCGGACGCGCTAGCGGCGCACGCGGGCGCGGCGCGTCTCTGTCTGGACGCATCGCGGTGGGCGTCGCCGATTGGTCCCTACCGGCGGTTCCGGCCTTGCTGAGCGTCCGCGCTGGTCATGGGCAGCTCGGCCGCAGCCCTCGCACCGCGGAACAGCCACCGTGCCGTTGGGTTGGGCGTTGTGGTGGTGGGCTCTGCGTCCGTGACGTCGTGACACGGAGCCGGTGATCACAGCGCGCCGGGCGGGGTGTCTTCGCTGGAGAGGCGGGGCACGGCCGTCAGGTCGGGGGGTTCCGGGGCGGGGAAGAATTCTGGGGCCGTGTCGATTTTGGGGCGCGGGTCAGGTCTGGTTCGGTAGTCCGCGCCTTGTGGAGCGGGCGGGCGTGGGTCGGTCTGGGCTTTGTGGAGCTGTTGGCCGCTCGGTGCCGTAGGTCAGTCGTCGCGCCGCTGTTCTTGTGGCGTGGGGCGACTGGGGCCGGTCGGTTCCCGCTTTGTGGGGCTTGGCTTGTGGGGTGGTTGTCGTTGGTTGGGCTGCGCTCCGCGCTGGGGTTCTTGGGCTGCGGGAGTGGGCGGTGTCGGGCGGTTTGCCGCCTCTGGGTTGGTTAGTCTTCGGCTTCTTGGAGTAGGCGGCGGAGGGTTTGTTCGTCCTGGGAGTCCAGGGAGCCGATGAAGCGGCGGAGGACTGAGGTGCGGTCGGCCTCGTCGGTGAGGAGTTTGCTCATCCGTTCGGCGGTCAGGCTGGGCGCGTCGGCGATCGCCCGGTAGCGGAAGGCGCGGCCGTGGCGTCTTCGGACGACGGCGCCCTTCTGGTGGAGCCGGGTCAGGGTCGTCACGACCGAGCTGTAGGAGAGGTTCGACGTCGCACCGAGGGCGTCGAGGACCTCGCCCGGGGTCATGGCCCGGTCGGTGTCGACGAGGACGGTGATGATGTGGGCTTCGAGCTGCCCGGAGCGCCTGCGCCGGATCGGCGACGCGCTGTCCGAAGGATCTTTCGGCGGCACCGATTCACCTTAATCCACCTTCCTGACTCCCAGAGTCGTTCTCCGGGCTGACGCGCTGTGTACTCCTCCGGCCGGGCGCGGCCGTGCCCGGTGTTTCCGCTGGCAGCGGCGGCCCGCGCGCCGCGTCCGGAATCTTGGGTTGTGTCATGATGTGCCGATGGAGCGTGCCCGTGCGGTGCCGTGCCGGGTCGCGGTGTGCCGAGACTGCTGCTGCGGCAGCCCGAAGATCGCCGGCGTGGACCACGACGCGCAACTCGCCCGCCTCCGGGAGCACACGCCCGTCACCGTCGCGGACTGCCTCGACGTGTGCGAGTACGCGAACGTCATCGTGGTCCGGCCGTCGAGCGAGGGGCGCGCGGCCGGGGCCAGACCCGTCTGGCTCGGCCTCGTGAACCGCGCCGACGCGACCGAGGACATCGTCGCCTGGATCAACGCGGGCGGCCCCGGAGTCGCCCCGATCCCCGCGACACTCGACCTCCACGTCTTCACTCCCCTCCCACCAAAACGGGTCCGCTGACACGCGGCTCCCAGCCGAGAACCATGGTGCTGCGCCCCGCCCGTAACACCGCGACACAGGAACCGGCGCTCACCACTCCCACCCAGGCGGTTCCGGCGACGTGTCCTGCCGGGCTGAGCACGGCGCTGGGCCCTGCTTCGCGACGTCATGACGCGGAACCGATGATCACCGCTCCCACCTCGCGGGTTCGGTGACGTGTGCCGCCGGGCTGGACACCGTGGTGGTGGGTTCTGGCTTCGTGATGCTGTGAGACGGGAGTCGGTGTTCACCGCTCCCACCTGGGCGGTTCCGGCGACGTGTGCCGCCGGGCTGAGCACGGCGCTGGGCCCTGCTTCGCGGCGTCATGACACGGGGTTCGGTGTTCATCGCTCTCACCTCGCGGGTTCGGTGGCGTGTGCCGCCGGGCTGGACACCGTGGTGGTGGGTTCTGGCTTCGTGATGCTGTGAGACGGGAGTCGGCGTTCGTCGCTCCACCTGGGCGGTTCCGGCGACGTGTGCCGCCGGGCTGAGCACCGTGGTGGCGGGCTCCGCGTCCGTGGCGTCGTGACACGGGAGCGGTGTTCGTCGCTCCACCTAGGCGGCTCTGGTGACGTGTGCCGTGGTGGGCTCTGTGTCCGTGATGTCGTGACACGGAGGCGGTGATCACAGCGCGCTGGGCAGGGTGTTTTCGCTGGAGAGGTGGGGCTCGGGTCGTCGGATCGGGGGGGGTGTGGGAGGCGGGGAGGAAAAAGTTCTGGGGCCGTGTCGATTTTGGGGTGTGGGCGTTCGACCTAGGGGTGAGAGGGTCCGGAAGGGGCCCTGAGACCTGGAGGACGAGAGATGAAGTACATGCTGATCATGCGGGCGACCGACGAGGCGTACGAGCAGTTCGGCGAGGTGGACTTCACCGAGATGATCGAGACCATGGGGCGGTACAACGACGAGCTGATCAGGGCCGGTGTCCTGCTCGCCGCCGAGGGGCTGCACGACGCCGAGGAGGGTGTCGTCGTCGACTACTCCGCCGACCCGCCGATCGTCACGGACGGCCCGTACGGGGAGACCAAGGAGCTGTTCGGCGGCTTCTACATCCTCAACGTCACCTCCAAGGAGGAGGCGATCGAGTGGGCGAAGAGGTCGCCCGTCCGGGGCAAGGGATTCAAGACCGAGATCCGCCGTGTCAGCACCATCGACGAGTTCCCGCAGGACAACGAGTGGATCAAGCGCGAGCGTGCGTGGCGCGAGGCCACCGGCCAGCTCTGAGCGGGGCGCGGACGCATGGCGGACCCGACGGGCCGCCGGGAGGCGGTCGCGGCGGTGTGGCGGATCGAGTCGGCGCGGATCGTCGGCGCGCTCGCCCGCTACACCGGCGACTTCGCGCTGGCTGAGGACCTCGCGCAGGAGGCCGTCGCGGAGGCGCTGGTGACGTGGCCGCGTGACGGCGTGCCCCGCAACCCGGCGGGCTGGCTGCTCACCGTCGGCCGCCGCCGCGCGATCGACGCGTTCCGCCGCCGCTCCGCCCTCGACGACCGGTACGCCGCTCTCGCCCGCGACCTGGGCGAGGGCGGCGCCGTCTCCGGCAGCCCGCCCGCCGACCCTTCGGGCGCCGCCGACGACGTCCTGTGGGATCCCGACCAGATCGACGACGACGTGCTCGCGCTGATGTTCACCGCCTGCCATCCGGTGCTCTCGCGCGAGTCTCGGGTGGCGCTCACCTTGCGCGTCGTCGGCGGCCTCACCAGTGACGAGATCGCCCAGGCGTTCCTCACCCCGACCGCGACGGTGCAGGCCCGCATCACCCGCGCGAAGAAGACGCTTGGCGCGGCCCGTGTGCCGTTCCGGGTTCCGGCCGCGGGGGAGCGTGCCGAACGGCTCGGCTCCGTGCTCAACGTGATCTATCTGATCTTCACCGAGGGGGCGTCCGCGAGCTCGGGGGACACCCCGATCCGTCTCGACCTCGCGGGCGAGGCGCAGCGGCTCGCCCGCGTGCTCTCCCGGCTGGTGCCGGACGAGCCCGAGGTGCACGGGCTGCTCGCGCTGCTGGAGCTGACCGCCGCCCGCTTCCCCGCGCGCACCGCCCCCGACGGCGCGCCCGTCCTCCTGGAGGACCAGGACCGCAGCCGCTGGGACCACGCCGCCATCCGGCGGGGCCGTGCCGCGCTGGCCCGTGCCGAACGGGCGGGGCGCGGTTTGGGCGCGTACGGGTTGCAGGCCGCGATAGCCGAGTGCCACGCCGTCGCGCCCTCGGTGGGGGAGACGGACTGGCGGCGCATCGTGCTCATCTACGAGGCGCTGGGCAGGCTCGCGCCCTCGCCCGTCATCGACCTCAACCGCGCGGTCGCCGTCTCCATGGCCGAGGGGCCCCGCGCGGCCCTGCCCCTGGTGGACGCTCTGGTGGCCGCTGAGGCGTTGCCGCACTCGCATCTGCTGCCCGCCGTCCGCGCCGAGCTGCTCATCCGGCTCGGCCGTACCGAGGAGGCCCGCGCCGAACTCACCCGTGCTTTGAAGCTGTGTCCTACCGGTCATGAACGCCACATCCTCACCCGCAAACTCACCGCCCTCACCTGAGGGCCCGCCGCCGGACGCCCATCGTCCGCCGCGACGAGAAATCCCCGGCCCGCGCCGCCCGCAAACTCGCATCGCCGAAAAATTCGCCAACCTGTTCGAACGCGCGCCGCGCGTCGCCGTCCGGCCCGGTGCTCCCGCGTCGCGACGGCGACCCGCCCGTCCGCGTCCGCGATCGCCCGCCCGAGCCCTTGCGTTGATCCCGTCGCCAGCGCCGTCGCACCGGCCAGATCAATCTGCATGAGGTCGCTCCTCGCATCCGAATGAACACTCATGGTCGCCCTATCGACCGGCTTTCGCCGTGCCGTCGTCGCGGGGGAACAGGGCGAGCCAGGCGACGCCGGAGACGGCCATCAGGGTGCCCAGGAGCGCGGGGAGCAGGCGGGGGCCGAGCACGTCCAGGAGTGCGCCCGCCGCGGCGGCGGAGGCGGCGAGGCTCGCGGTGGCGACGGCGCTCCACAGCGACGTCACGCGCCCGCGCAGCGCGTCGGGCGTCGCGGACAGCAGCGCGCCCATGGCGGTCGGCCCGTACACGACGTCGGAGGCGGCGGCCGCACCCCACAGCAGCAACGTCACGGCCGGTAGGGACGGCAACCCGAGCGGGATAGTGAACAGGCCCTCCAGCAGGCACGAGAGGCCGACCACCCGAAGCCGGACGTGGGGCGAGGCGCGTTGCAGCCGCCCCGAACACGTCAACAGCACCAGCGCGCCGACCACGCCCTGCACGGCGTAGAACCACCCGGTACCTCCGTCGCCCAGGTCGTGGACGCGGAGCGCGAGGTGCGTCATGACGGTGATGGTGCCGCCGAGGCCCAGGCAGAACGCGGCCTCCAGGCAGAGCAGCGCGGCGATGAGCCGGGTGCGCGCCGCCACGCGCAGCCCCTCGCGGAGCGACGCGAGCCAAGGCGTGCGGGTCGTACCACCGCCCCGCCTACTGCCCGCCGTGACGCGCGCCGTCAGCACCAGCGAGAGCACGAACGAGGCGGCGTTGACGACGAAAGCCCACCGCCACCCCACGAGCCCGATGACGGCCGCGCCCGCCAGCCCCCCGACCGCCTGGAACACCATCCCGTTGACCTGCACGGCGGCCGAATACAGGACGTACTCGTCGTCACGGACGAGTGATGGCATCCAGGCCGAGCGCGCCGCCTGGAACACGTATCCGACGGCCGCGGAGGCGAATGTGAGCGGGTAGACGAGCCAGAGGGAGGCCCGGCTGTCCGCTAGGAGGAACGTAAGCGCGAGCGCGGCCAACAGGCCGTCGCAGACCAGCATGACAAGGCGCCGGTCGGCCCGGTCGGCGAGCACGCCGCCCCACGGGCCGACGAGCAGGCCGGGCAGGTAGCGCAGCGCGAGCGTCGCGCCCGCGGCGAGGGCGCCGCCGCTGTGCGCGTAGACCATCGCGAACACGGCGACGGCGCTGAACCAGCCGCCGCACACGCTGACGAGGTTGCCGAGCCACAGGAGCCGGAAGTCGCGGTTGGCCGACAGCAGGGGGAGCAGCCCGGGGGCGGGCGAGGCGGTCACCATGGCTCAGCACTCTAGCGACATTGACAACCATTTTCATTTTCGTTTTGATACGAGGGTCGCGCCGGAGATGCCGGAAAGGCCCGCTTCTGCGAAGTTGTCGGGCTTTGCCGTGCCTCCGCGCTGACGTCCCCTGTCCGCCTACTCGTCCCGGAAGGAGGTGAACAAGGTGAAGGTCACGAAGCTGGCGGTCGCGAAGAGCCGCGGCCAGGTCCACTCGTCCAACCACGCCACGGCGCGCTCCTCCGCCATCGCCTGGCGCTAACCCCGTCACCCCCCAACGGGGCCGGGCGCGGCTCCCACGCCGCCCCCGGCCCCTCACCAAGGAGTCCCCATGCCCTCCGCCCCCCGCTGGGCCCCCGGCACCTCAGTCATCCCCGCCACCCCGTCCTGGCTCATCCACACCCCCACCGAGGAGTTCCTCACCCTCACCCCCAACGAACCCTCCACCTCCGACGAACACCCACATGCGCCCGAGACCGTCGAAGGCACGGCCGACGTAGCTTCTGGCGAGCCCTTCAGCGCAGGCCAGCAGCCGGACCTAGGCGCACCGGAGGCCGTCGAAGGCACGCCCGACGCGGCTCTTGCCGAGCCTGCCACCGGTGCGCGCTCGGACCTCGGCGCACCCGAAGCCGCCGAAGGCGCGACCGACATCGCTTTCACCGAGCCCACCACCACAGGCGAGCGCCCGCACCCGCGCGCGCCTGAGGCCGGTGAAAGCGCGTCCGACGCAGCTCCTGACGAGTTCTCCGCCTCGGGTGGGCGCTCGGATCTCCGCGTGCCGGAAGCCGGTGAAGGCGCGTCTGACGTGGGTTCTGGTGGGTCTTCGACCGTCGGTGGGCACCCGGACTCCCGCGCGTCGGAGGGTGTTGTGGGCACGAGCGGCATGGCTTGTGAAGGGCCTGCTGGTGCGGGGGAGCGTCTGCGCCTGCGTGCGTCGAAGGCAGGTGACGGTGCTGAGGTGGCGGGGTTGGGGTGGGTGGAGGAGGAGGTGTTGGAGGCGCTTGAGGGCGAAGGGGTGTTGGTGGGGGTTGGGGCGGAGACGGGCGGAGTGGTGGGGGTGGTGGGGGAAGGAGCGGTTGTGGAGTGGCTTGTGGGGTTGTTGGAGGGGGTGGGGTTTCGGGTGGTTCGGGGGGATGAGAGTGCGTCGGTGGGGGAGGGGGTTTGGGCGGTGGTGTCGGTTGCGGAGTGGTTGCCGGATCGGCGGTGGGCGGCGGTTGAGGAGGAGGTCGTCCGGGCGGGGGTGGCCTGGCATCGGGTGTACGGCGAGGGGCGGCGGTGGTACGTCGGGCCGTTCTGGACGGGGGAGGGTGACGCCGGGTACGGGGACGTGCGGGTGCGGCGCCTGGCGGCCAGCCCGTGGCCGGAGCAGTTGGCGGCCTACTGGCGGTGGCTTGACGACGGCGGGCGGCCCGAGCCGGATCCGGTCGGTGCGCCGGGCGCGGTGGCCGCCGCGGCGTTCGTCGTCGCCGACCTCGTCGCCCTGCGCGCCGGACGTGTCCCTCCTGGGCGGAATGTCCAGGTCGGTATCGACCTCACCGAGGGCGTCGTGCGTAGGCATCCCGTCCTACCTGTCCCGGTCGGGTTGATGCGGGAGGTCCCGGCGTGAGCGCGCGCGTGCTTCCGGAGCTTCCCTTGGCCGTCGCGGACGGCACCGTCCTCATCGGCGACCTGTTCCTACCGGAGGCGGACGCCTCCGCGTGCGTCGTGGCACGCACGCCGTACGGGACGCCAGGGCTGTGGCCGGAGGCGGTCGCCCTTGCTGAGGCCGGTCTCGCGGTGCTCGTCCAGGACGTTCGTGGCCGGCACCGCTCCGGCGGGACGTTCCGGCCCGGCGCCGACGAGGCACCGGACGGGACGGCGACGCTCGACTGGGTCACCGCGCAGGAGTGGTCCGACGGACGGGTGCTGCTCGCCGGCACCGCCTACGAGGCGTACACGGCCTGGTGCGCGGCTCCGCATCCGGCCGTCGTGGGCGTCGCGTCCAGGCAGCCCTGGCCGTCCGAGGACGCGCCCGCCCTCGACGACGAACTCTGGTGGCGCACCGACCTGGGCACGGGCGACACCGTCCGTCCCGGCCTTTACGACGCCGTCACCGCGCTCGCCCCCGGCCTCGCCGACGCCCTGGCGTCCCCCGGCTTCGGCGACCGCTGGCCCGTCCCCCTCGGCCCCTGGCCGCCCACGCGCGACACCTGGGCGGAGCCCCGAGAGCGGGCCGCCCGAGCCGTCCAGGCCGCTTCCGTCCCCACCCTCCACCTGGGCAGCTGGTACTGCGCCTCCGCCGCGACGACCCTCCGACACGCCCGCCTCGCCCACGCCGCCACCGTCGTCGTGGGCGGCTGGGCCTCCCCTCTCACCCACCACCTCCTCCCCGACTGCGCCCTCACCCTCCCCGAGGGCCCCGACCCCACCGACCTCATGCACACCTGGCTCCTCGCCCAAGCCCACGCCACCCCCTTCCCACCCCCACCCCTCTGCCTCGTCCTCCCCGAAGCCTGGACGGCCCGCTCTCCCCTCCAGCCTCCCGCACCGCGGCGAGCACCAGAGGACGTCGCGCAAACGATGCCGTTGGACGCCACCGCGACGCCCCTCCCCTCGTCGGCGTCCGGGAGGCGAGCGGCGGCTGTGCGGCCGTCGCCGCGCGACGTCGCGGCTGAGGCGGTGTTTCGGCTGCTGGGCGGGCCCGGGGCCCGGGTGCCGTCCGCGGGGCACTCGGCCGATCTGGGGCCCGCGCGGGAGGGGCCGGGGCTGGTGCGGCTCGAGTTCGCCGGGCCGGTCGGCTGGCACGGGGCCGCGCGGCTCGGGGTCGAGGTGCGGGCGCCCGAGGAGGTCGGGCTCGTGGCGACGTTCGTGCACGCGCGGCCCGACGGAGTCCGAACGCGGATCACGGACGCCGTCGCGCGGGTTCCGGCCGGCGGCGGGCGGGTCGAGCTGCGGGCCGCGCCGACGGCGGTCCGGCTGCCGGAAGGGCACGCGCTCCACGTCGAGCTCACCGTCGGCCGGCCGCCGCGCCACGCCGCCCCCGCGCGGCCGGTGGCGCTCGACCTCGTCCCGCAGCCGCTGCTGCTTCCCCAGCCGGAGGACCTTCCGTGAACACCGAACTGCTCGTAGACGAGCGCACCGGTATCGTCGCCAGGCTCTTCGCCGCCGACCCCGAACCGTGGTGGCCGCCCGGCCTTACGGTCTGCGGCACCCATGTCGGCGACCTCGCCGCGCACCTGCCGTGGCCCGCCGACCGGGTCTCCACCGGGACCGCGTTCGCCGACCCCGATCGGGCTGAGAAGTCCGCCGTAGGGGAGGCGATAGAGAGGTACTGCGGCAACTTCGTCCCCGAAGGGCTGCGACGGGCGACGTACCGGGAACTCGTAGAAGCCGGGTACAGGGCCGTCGATCCGGAAGGGCTCGCCCTGTACTCGCGCGAGCAGTACGCGGAGCCCGGCTCCCCGTTCGTCCCCTTCGAGCGCGACCTATCGGTGCTCTGGACGCACGGCGTCACGCTGCCGGAGGACGAGCCCGTCCTTGTGCCCGCCTCGCTCGTCTACCTGAACTACCACCAGCCGCCGCGCGCCGGCGAACCCGTCACCAACTTCGTGATGCTCGCCGGGATCGCCGCCGGGCCCGACGCCCGCGCCGCCCGCACCGCCGCCCTGGAGGAGGTGATCGAGCGGGACGCCACCGTCGTCTGGTGGGCGAACCGGCTACCCGCGCGGCCCGTGGACGTCGCGCACCCACGCCTCGCCCCGTACCTGACCCCGGACGGACGCGGACCCGGCTGGGCGACGGCCACCGGGGTGGAGGCACCCTGCCGCTATCGGGTCGTCGCCCTCCCGACGGTCTTCGACGTCGCCGTCATCGGGGTACTCCTTGACGACCCCGAGTACAAGCTGTCCGTCTTCGGGGTGGCCGCGCGGCCCGATCCCGTCGACGCCGTCTTGAAGGCGCTGGCCGAGGCCGTCACGCTGCGGCGTTACGCGCTCGGCCTACTCGACCCGGACGGCGACCTGTGGGTGTCGGCCAGGGAGGGCACCATCCCTATCGAGTTCTTCCATCCGCACCGCCACGACCGCCGTTACACCGACTCCTACCGTGGCGACTTCCGCGACGTCGTGGACCTGTCCTGCCACAGCCAGATCTGGCTCGACCCAAGGCTCCGCCCGCACCTGACGCCCATCACGGGCGACGACCGCGTCATCGCCCTGGACGACCTCCCGCGCGTCGAGGGCGACCCCTACACCGCCTACCTGGAGCGGCTCGCGCGCGTCGGCCTTACGGCGCACGCGGTCGACGTCACCACGCCCGACGTGGCGGCCGCCGGGGTGAGCGTAAGCAGGGTCGTCGTCCCCGGCGCCTACTCCAACGCACCCGCCGCGTTCCCCTTCCTCGGCGGCGAGAGGCTCCGCACCGACCCCGTGCGGCTCGGCCTACGGTCCGCCCCGACCCGCGACGACGAGCTCAACCTCGTCCCGCTCCCGCACACGTGACCGCCCCCGACGCGCGCTGCGGCGTCGTCACCCGCCTGGACCACGGCACGTCCCACGGCGTCCTGCGCACCGCGACGGCGACGCTCGCCGCCACCGACGCCTACGCCCTGCCCCTGGGCAACCCCGTCGTCGGCGGCGCCTCCTGGACGTCCCCCGCGCGGGCCGCCCAGCGCGCGCTGGGCGAGGCCGTCGAACGCCTCGCAGGCCACCTCGTGGACCCCGCCCGCCTCCGCTTCGCCACCGCCGCCGCGCTGGGCGCCTCCGCCCTGGACGTCACCACGCTCGCCCTCTACCGCCCCGCCCAACGCGCCCGCCCGGGATTCCCCTTCTCCGGCCTCGACCCCTCCGCCGCCCGCCACTGGACCCTCGCCCACGACGACCAAGGCACCGCCTTCTGGGTCCCCGCGTCCCTCATCTGGCTAGCCCCTGGCCCCCATGCCCACGACCACCGCGAACCGCCCAGTCATGTGCCTACTGGGCACTCTCGGACAGACAGCCCTGGATCACCCGATCGTGCGAACCACGTCGACGTCTGGTCGGCCCCCGGCCCGCACACTCAAGGCCACATTCCCGGCGAGTCGTCCAACCCGCTGCGCATTGGGCAGAACGGGACGGACCGTCGCCTGTCGTCCGACCAGACGAACCGTGCCGAACCCCCCGCCGGGGCTCCCGAAACCCTCGGTGAGGGAAGGGCGCCGCATCTACCGGTGGGGGCGGGCTTGGCGGCAGGGGAGACGTTCGCGGCCGCGCGGGCGGGAGCACTTGCCGAGGTGGTGGAGCGGCACGCCCTGGCGACGGCCTGGTACGCGGGGGCGAGGTTTCCGGAGTTGCCGGAGCAGCCGGTGCCGCGCCCAGCCGGGGTGCGCCTGGTGTGGCACGCGGTGCCGAACCTGCTGGGCGCGCCCGTCGTCGCGTGCGCGGCTTACGCCGGGGACGCTGTCGTGCTCGGATGCGCGCTCGCACCGGAGGCGCCCGACCCGGTGCGCGTGGCCGGACGCAAGGCGGCAGCCGAGGCGCTCGCCTCGCTCGACGCGCTGGCCGCGGTGCGCGCGGGCGTGCCCGAGTGGGACGCGGTGCTGCACCCGGTCCGCGCGGACCGGCGCTACGCCGACTCCTACCGGCCCGACCTGTCCGACGCCACCGACCTCGTCTGCACCCTGCAGCTCCTCGCCGACCCCCGGGTGGCGGCGGCCGTCGCCACCCGCCTGGCCAGCGGCGTCCCACGCGGCTCCTGGCGGCCCGGACCGATCGCGCTCGACCCCGCCCTGCGCGCCCGCGGCCGCACCGCCCTGACCGTCGATCTGAGCCCGCCGGGGCCGCCCGGCCCGCGCGTCGCCAGGGTCCTCGTGCCCGGCCTGCGCTCGGTCGCCCCCGCCGCCTTCCCGTTCCTCGGCGACGGCGCGGAACCCCTCCCGGCGACCACGGAGACCCTGCCGCTCCCGCATGTCTGACCCCCTACCGGCCACCGCCGGAGAACCCTCCGGCGCCGGTCATCGCAAGAGAGAAGGAAACCCAGTGAACAGAACGGCGGTCTTCACCTCCGCCCTGACCCTGTGCCTCGCCCTCGCCGCCTGCGGCGGTGGAGGCGACAAGACGGCCGACGCGGCCTCCACGGCACCCGTCACCGTCGAGAACTGCGGCGCCTCCTACACGTTCACCCGGACACCGGAGAAGGTCGTCACCTCCAGCACCGTCGCTACCGAGGTCGTCCTGGCGCTCGGCCTGAAGGACCGCCTGGCGGGCACCGTGGCGGCCAAGGACATCGTGCCGGAGTACGCGTCCGCCCTGGACAGCGTCAAGGTGATCGCCGAGCAGGCGTTCCCGCCGCCGTCGAAGGAGGTCGTCTATTCGGTCGGGCCCGACTTCGTCGTCAGCGGCTACCCGGACGACTACGGGCCCAAGGCCATGGGCGACCGGGAAGCTCTGCAGCGGGAAGGGGTCAACACCTACCTCCTGTCGGCCAACTGCCCCGGCCACAAGGCGAACCTGGACGACGTGTACGCCGACCTCACCCACCTCGGCCGGGTCTTCGGCGTCGAAGGGGCGGCGACGGACCTCGTCGCGAAGCTCAAGGCAGACATCGCAGCGGTACGGCCCGCTACGGGCGCCCCCAAGGTGTTCGACTACGCGGGCGGCAAGGACAAGCCCGCGACAGCGGGGTCCCGCGCTCTCATCGACGACCTCATCACCCGCGCGGGCGGCTCGAACATCTTCCCTGAGGTCACCTCCTACACGCAGGTGAGCTGGGAGGAGGTCGTCAAGCGGAACCCCGACGTGATCGTGGTGGAGGACCAGGCGTTCGAGCCCGCCGACGCGGCCATCGCCTTCATGCGCTCGTTCGGCCCGCTCAGGGACGTCACGGCGGTCCGGGAGAACCGGTTCGTCGTCATCCCCGTCAACGACACACAGCCGGGCGTGCGGGGCACCCGAGCCCTGCGGACGCTCGCCACGGGGTTCGGCGCGTGAACCTGACGGTTCGTGGCGCGGGACGGCTCTTGGGCCGTCCCGCGTTGCCCGCCCTCCTCGTCCTTGCTCTCCCGGCCTCCCTGGTGACGGCCGTAGGACTCGGCCCTGTATCGATCCCCTTCACCGACGTTGCACGCATCGTCGGCCATCACTGGCTTCCGTGGCTTGTGGAGGCGGGGCCGTCAGGGCCGCAGGCCGTCATCGTGCTCGATCTGAGGCTGCCCAGGGTGCTGCTGGGCGCCGCCGTAGGCGCGGGCCTCGCTGTCGTCGGCGCGGTGACGCAGGCCGTGTTGCGCAACCCTCTGGCCGACCCTTATCTGCTCGGTGCGTCCTCCGGCGCGTCGTTCGGTGCGGTCTGTGTGCTCATCGTGGGGTTCAGCCCGTTCGGTGTGTTCTCGCTGCCGCTCGCGGCGTTCGCCGGGGCGATCGGCGCGTTCACCCTGGTGCTGCTGCTGGCCGGAGGCGCGGGACGGCTCGCGCCGACCCGGCTCATCCTGGCCGGGGTCGCGGTCGCCGCGTTCACCGAGGCCGTCACCCACTACCTTGTGCTCACTTCTCCCGACAAAGAGGTGCGTTCCGCGATGTTCTGGACGCTGGGCGGGCTCGGCGGCACCCAGTGGCGCGACATCGGCGTCCCGATCCTTGTGGTGCTGTGCGGCACCGCGTGGTTCTGGGCCAACGCCGCGCGGCTCAACGCGCTCGTCCTGGGCGACGAGGGCGCCACGAGCCTCGGCCTTGAAATCGACGGCCTACGGCGTCGGATGGTCGTCGGATGCGCACTCGTCGTCGGGGCCGTCGTGGCGGTGAGCGGCGGCATCGGGTTCGTCGCGCTCATGGTGCCGCACGCCGTCCGGCTGGCGCTCGGCGCCGACAACCGGCTCGTGCTGCCGGTGAGCGCGCTCGCGGGCGCGGTGCTGCTGGTGTGGGTGGACGTCGCCGCGCGGACGCTCCGCCGCCCCGACGAGATCCCCGTCGGCGTCCTCACCGCCCTCATCGGCGTGCCGTTCTTCCTCGCGCTGCTGCGCCGCGCCGACCGGGCGGAGACCGCGTGAAGCCCGTCGCCGTCAGGCTTGACGCGGTGTCGTGGGCCCCGGCCGGGCTGTCCGGGATCTCCTTCGACGTCGCGCCAGGGGAGACCCTCGGGCTGCTCGGCCCCAACGGAAGCGGGAAGTCCAGCCTTCTGCGCTGCGTCTACCGGCACGTCCGGCCGTCGTCGGGAGCCGTCCTTGTTGATGGCGCTGACGTGTGGCGTACTCCTGCGCGCCTGGTGGCGCGGATGGTGGCGGCTGTCACGCAGGACGTCCCGGGCGACCTCGACACGACGGTGGAACAGGTCGTCTCCCTGGGGCGGCTGCCTTACCTCGGCACCCTGGGCCGGCTTGGACGGGACGACCTCAGGCTCGTCCGGGAAGCCATGGAACGCTGTGACGTGACGTCGCTGGCCCGGCGTCGTATGGCGACGCTCTCAGGAGGGGAGCGCAAACGCGTCCAGGTGGCCCGCGCGCTGGCCCAGCGACCCCGGCTGCTCGTCCTCGACGAGCCGACCAACCACCTCGACCCGCATCACCAGGTGGCGCTGTTCCGCCTTCTGGCCGACCTGGACGTCACCGTCCTCATCGCCCTCCACGACCTCAACCTGGCCGCCGCCACCTGCGACCGCCTGGCCGTGCTCCACCACGGCCGCCTGACGTCACTCGGCTCACCCGCCGAGACCCTCACACCCGCCCTACTGTCCACCGTCTACCGCGTCTCCGCCGACGTCACCCCCTCACCCACCGGCCCTCCCACCGTCACCCTCCACCTCCCGGAACGCCCCAGCCGAGGCCGGAACGTGACGTCGCGGGGCCAGGCGGTCGAGCACCCGATGTGAAGCCTTGGGTAGGGCTGCTGGGCTGTGGGCTGTGGGGTGACGGGTCGTGCGGCGGCCGCGAAGGGGGCGGGCCGCCGCACGGGCTCCGTGCCGCCGGGTTCGGGTCACCGGTGCGGCGGTGTCGCGGGTCGGGGAGTCAGACAGCGAGGTCGATCTCGGGGCCGATGTACTCCTCGGCGGTGACGACCTTGCCGTCGGCGACCGTGGCGATCTGGATGATGTGCACGTTGGTGCCCTCGAGGGTCGCCGACGTCTGCGCGAAGAAGCCCTTGTCGGTCAGCGTGTACCGGGAGTTCCGGAACGGCGGGAGGCCGCCGCGCGAGTGCACCGCGTCGATGGCCTCCTTGAGGGTCACCCACTTGTCGTCGTTGCTGTGCCACACCTTGCACTCGGGCGAGCACAGTTCGTAGAACTTGTCGACGTCCTTCAACGCCTCGAGCCAGCCGTCGGCGAGTTCTTTCACGGTCTTGACGGACATGTCTCCGCCTTCCTCCCATTCGGGGGGGAGTGTGACCAGCGGCACACGGCGGAAAGCATCACACATAATGCATGAAATAACAAGAACCGGGCGCCTACGCGGGCCTGAGGGTTGCGGACGTGGACGCCGTTCGGCTGACACGGCCCAGACTCGATGGGCGCGCAAGGCAAGTGCCCGAAGCACGTGTTCCCATGGACACGCGACGGCTGTCGGTGTGCGGGTGGGCGGGGCAGGTGATGTCTGGGCCGGGTTCGTGGCGGCTGTGGGGGTGGCTAGGTGGTGTGTTGGTCGGATGGTCGAGCTTTGTGTTCCGGTGCGGGGGATTGGGGGTTGTTGGGGGTGAGGGGAGGGGGTTGTGGGGGTTCGGTGGGGGATGGTGGGGCTGGGAGAGGCGGTGGGGTGGGTGGGGTGAGGAAGTCTTGACCTTGGGAGGTCGTGAGGGGGGTGGGGTTTCGGGTACCGGTACACCCGTCACGATCTTGACGGGGAGGTCCGAGAGTGCAGAGACGTCGTGTTGTCGGTGTGGCGGTCGCCGCCGCGCTGGCCGGGTCCGTCGTCGCCTTTCCCGGGGCGGCGTCGGCGCGGGGAACGCTCGTCGCCGAGCCCCGCTCCTCGGGGGAGGGGGCCGGCTGCCCGCAAACGGGGACGGGAATCGGTGAACCGGAGCCGGGGGTGTGCCCGGCGATCCAGCCGAGACCCGCGACCTCCGGTTCGATCACCACCGGGACGTCCGGCTCGGTCGGCTCGGGGGCGAACACCTCGGCCTCCGGGTCGGTCGGCTCGGGCTCATCCGACCCCGACCCGACCGGCTCCGGGCCCTCGGGCTCGGACTCGCCCGGGGGGGCCGACACCTCGGTGTCGGACTCGACCGGTTCCGGCCCGTCGGGCTCCGATGCGGCCGGGCCCAACGCATCCGATTCCGGTACGACCGGCTCGGACTCGTCCGGCTCGGGCGTCTCAGGGGCCGGGGAGGCGGCGGTCGTCGTCGGGGAGACGGTCAAGGCCGAGGAAGGGGTGCAGGTCACGTTCGAGCAGCGCGGGACGGGCGACGGCCTCGACGGGGAGGGGATCGCGTTCTTCCTCACCGACGGGCCGCGGGTCGTCGAGACGTCCGGCGGGTACACGCTTCCGGGGGCGTCGCAGCAGGTGCAGTTCGTGTCCGGGACACACGGGCTCGGGCTGCACACGTTCGGCGACTGGGAGCAGCGCGGGTACGGCTGCGCGCAGGCGTCGCCCTCCGGGACGGTGTTCCTCGTGCCGCGCTCGCTGGAGCTGAACGCGCCGGGTGACGGCACGACCGGCTACTGCTGGCTCAGCACGTCGGGCGGGAAGGCGACGTGGTCGTCGTCGTCCGGGCAGGCGCTGGCGCCGCTCGTCTACCTGCAGGCCGACGCGGCGTGGGCGCAGAGCGCGGTGATGTCGCGGATCGTCCGGGTCACCGTGACGCCGTCCTCGGTGCTCACCGTCGAGTTCGACCTCCAGGACGGGCGCGGCTTCCAGACGGCGCTCTCGACCGTCCTGCCGACGCCGCTCCCGCGGATGTACCAGGTGGGCTTCGCGGGCTCCGCGGAGCTGTTCACCGACCAGCAGGTGATCCGCCACCTCGTCGTCTCGAAGATGCAGACGGCGCAGGTGCAGACCACGCAGGTGCAGACGACACAGGTGCAGGCGCAGCTGCAGGTGCCCGCCCAGCTTCTGCTCCCCGTCCAGGTGCAGACGCAGACGCACACGCAGGTGCAGGCGGCGCAGGTGATCCAGCTTCCCGCGCAGACCGAGTCGGGCCAGGCGCGCGCGCAGAGCGGCCTCGGCCTCGTCAAGCGCGTGCAGCGGCCGACCGGGCCGGTGGAGGAAGGCGACAGCCTCTCCTACACCTTCCGGGTGACGAACACCGGTGCGGCGGCGCTGCGTTCCGTGGCCGTCACGGATCCGCGGATCACGGACGTGAGCTGCCCGGCGGACACGCTCGCCGCGGGCGCGGCCCTGACCTGCACGGGGACGTACACCGTCACCGCCTCCGACGTGGCGGCGGGCAGGGTGACGAACACGGCGACCGCGAGTGCCGTCCGGGTCGACGACGAGTCGACGGTGACGTCGCGCCCGTCCTCCGCGACGGTGGACCTGGTGCGGCGGCCCGCGGCCCACGGCTGCAAGGACAAGTGCGACAAGCCGCGCTTCGAGATCTGCCGCGACCGGCCCTGGTACCCCAACCCGTGCGTCGACGAGCCCTGGCACCACGGCCGACCGTGGCACCACGGCAAGCCGCGCCACCACCACAAGCCGAAGCACCATCACCACAAGCCGAAGCCCAAGCCGACCCACCACAAACCCCGTCCGCGCGAAAAGAAACCGCTGCTCTGACCGTTACCACCCGACGGCGGCCGCGACACCTCGCGGCCGCCGTCACTCGTGTGCCGCACGGTGACATTTCCGTGCCCTTGGTGCTGCACCATGGAGGTGATGCGCTCCACGGGGGTTCAAGAGACGAGGAACCGGGACGCGCCCTCGGGCAGGCTGCTTGCGGTCTCCACCCTGGGCGTCGCGCTCTCGGTGGTCGTCGGCCTCGTCGGGAACGTGGTGACGTCCGGCCCGCTCCCGCTCGGCCTCGACCGCTTCAAGGGCTATGCCCCATTTGTCCTGGTCGGTGGGTTCCTGCTGCTGCTCGGCGTCACGGTGACGCAGATCGCCGCGGAGGCGCGGACGACGGCACGCCGCGACGGCCCTGAGGCGGCGCGCGAGCGAGGGGTCTTCCGGGGCTGGCCGTGGGCGGCGTTCGCCTCGGGTCTGCTCGCTGTCAGCGTGGCCGTCCTGCGCGGCTTCGGTGCGATCCCCTCCGGCCTCGACCCCTGGGCCGTCGTGCTGACGGCCGCCGCCAGCGTCGTCAGCCTCGGGATCGTCTGGGCGCAGTTCCTCTGGCGGCGTCGGCAGCTCCGTAGGCTGCCTCCCGCCCTGCGTGCCCTCCTCGACGTCCAAGGCAGAGGCGCCAGGGCCGCGCACCGGTACAGCTACTCCGTCGGCAGCACTCCGCCGCTCATGGAGATCTACGTCGAGCAGCAGAGCGAGCGGCTCGGGGCGCCGCGCGCGCAGGGCGGTCCGCTTACGCTCGCCCAGATGCTCGCCGCCAGTCGGCACTGCCTTGTGCTCGCCGAGCCGGGCGTAGGGAAGTCGACCGCTGTCACCCGGGTGCTCCAGGAGCAGAGCGCCTGGTGGCTCACCGCCCGACGCTCCGCCGACCCCGCGACGGCGCCGTACGGGTCCGTCGTCCCCGTCCTGCTCCCGCCCGACCTGCACCACCGCGAGACCCCCGCCGAGGCGCTGGCGGCCGAATGCGCCGCCCGCACCGGGCGCGAGGTGGCCGCCGCGCTCTTTGAGGGACCGCCGCCGGACGGCGAGCGCTGGCTCGTCCTCATCGACGGCATCGACCATGTGTTCCTCACCCGGGAGCGCACCGAGGTGCTGGCCAGGCTCGGTCGCTGGATGGCCGACGGCGCCGCGCACCACCGCTTCCTCATCACGACCCGGCCGCTGCTGCGCGGCGAGCTCGGCCTGCTCGGCGCGGACACCGCCGACAGGTACGTCCTCCAGAAGTTCGACGAGGCGGGCCTGCGGACGTTCGTCGAGCGGTGGGTCGCGTTCCGGACGGCGCAGAACGTACCGGGCATCGACCCTGAGCCGATCACGGTCGAACTGTTCCTGGCGAGCGTGGCGTCGTCGTCCCTGTCGGCGCTGGTACGCATCCCGCTTATCGCCAGCATCACGGCGCTCCTCCTGGAGTGGAGCCGGGAGTCCGCCCTACCGACGAGCCGGGCGGGCTTGTATGAGGTGTACATAAGGCACCTGCTGGATTCCCGGCACATGGAAGCCGCCCGTCCCGCTGCCGAGTTCGAAGGTGCGGGCGACCGGGGCAGGGCCGCGTGGGTGTGGCTGCACGACAACCTCCGTCCGCTTCTGGAGGGCGCGGCCGATCTGCACCTTTCGTCCGCCAGGCCCGGGGTGCACGAGTGCGCCGTCCGCTGGGTCGAGGACAGCGCGCCGCCCGGCATCCTGCGCGGCGTCCCGGCCTGGCGCGAGGCGCTCGGCCGCGTCCTGGTGAGCACGAGTCTTATCGTGCCGGGCCCCGGCGGGCTCAGGTTCCTGCACCCCAGCTTCGCCGAGTATCTCGCCGCAGGGCCGCGCGGCCGGGCCTTCGCGTTGGAGACCTGGCTCGCCGACGCGCGCAACCCCGACAGCCGGGCGCTCGCCCTTTTTGTCCTCGCCCGGATGGCCGAGCGGAACCGGGGCGCGAGCCTCGGCGACACGTTCGCCGAACTCACCCTGGACCGCGGGGCCGCCGACGTGCTCGTCGCCGGGGCGATCATCGCCGACGGCATCGAGGTGGCGCCCGAGTCGCGCGACCGCACCGTCGCCGCCCTGTTCGACATGCTCCGGCGGGACGACCAGACCGCCGCCGACGCGCTCGGCGTGCTCCTCGACCTCACCTTCGACGCCGACGTCAGGGCCCGGCTCGTCGCCTTCGCCGCCGATCCGGCACACCCCGACTGGATCCGCGCCGACGTCGCCGAGGCGCTGTGCGGCGTGGACCGCACCCAGGGGGTCCGCCTGTGCCGTCGTGTTCTCGCCGTCACCAGCGATACCGCGCTCCGCCACCGTGTCCTGCTCCTACTGATCGACTTGGGCGAGGCCACCCACGACGAACTCCAGCGCGCCGCCCTGACGACCTTCGACCCGGCCGCCGAGACGACGGGCTTCCGTGCCGTCCGATGGTTCCGCGACATGGCGGACGACCCGGCCGCCCGCCCCCGCGACCGCCTGGCCGCCCTGACGGCTCTCGCCGTGCGCGACGACGCCGTCGAGGACGCGCGGTTCGAGGAGGCGCTGCTGCACCCGGAGACGACGGTCCAGGACCGCCTCCAGGCCGCGCGGGCGGTCGTCCGCGCGGACGGCGAACGCGCCACCGCGATCCGCGCCCTCATCCGCCGCGTCGCCTTCGCCGGACACCCACCGGACGTCGAAGTCCCCCTCCTGGCCGCCCTGGCCGCTGACGGCGACGACGGCGCCCGCGTCACCCTCCTGAACCGCTCGTACGAACTCGGCCCCGCCTTCCACAGCGCCTATCCGTTCGTCCAGGCACTGCGCGACACCGTCGGCACCCGAAGTTCCGAAGCCACCCCCCGGCCCTGGGACGAACCCCCCGACCGGGACTCCCCGGACGACTCCGAACACCCCATGACCATCACCCCCGCCGGCACCACCGTGCGCCCAGAGGCAATCGTGTCGCGGGGCAGCGTCCCCGCACCGTTCGTACCCTCCGGGGATCGGGTGATCTGGCATGGCGTCCCCGACCGCAACCCCCGCTTCGTCGGCCGCGAACACCTCCTGACCCGGCTCACCGAGCGCTCCACCCACGCCCCCGCACGACCGGGCGATGACCCGGCACGTTCGGACCGGCCCGTCGAGCCCTCACAACGCGACGCTGGGCCGATGGGCGGCGAAGCCCGGCACCCGAGCCCCGAGGCCGGGGATGCGGGGCGTGCCGCCGGGCCTCCGGGCCGGGAGGTCGCGCGGCCGAGCCGCGGCGCCGGTGGGTTGCGGGGAGTGCTGGTTGGGGAAGCGGGGGCGGGGAAGACTCAGGTGGCGGTTGAGCATGTGCACCGGAGCGGTCGGCGGTACGGGTTGGTCTGTTGGGTTCGGGCGGTGGGGGTCGAGGAAGTTCGGCGGGGGTTGGCGGGGATGGCGGGTGATCTCGGGTTGGCCGGGGTGGCCGAGGTGGGGGTCGAGGAGGCGGCGGACGGGGTTGTCGCCGCCCTGCGGGACGGGGCGCCTGTGCGTGACTGGTTGGTGGTTCTGGACGGGGCGGACGGGGCGCGTGATCTCGGGAAGCTCCGGGAACTCGTCGACGCGCTGGCTTCGGGGCCAGGGGACCTTCTTGTCACGTCGCGGTTCAGGTGGCCGGCTGGCTTTGCCGCGTTCACGGTCGAGGGCTTCTCCCGTCAGGAGAGCGTCGAGTTCCTCCGGGGATCGGGGATGTCGGAGGAGGACGCCTACCGGCTCGCCGAGGCGTTGGGGGACCAGCCGCTTGCCCTGGAGCAGGTGAGGGTGCTCGGGGAGGAGACCATGATGACCGTGGGGGAGGCGCGGGGGCGGCTCTTGAGTTCGCTGGAGGGGGTCGCGCCGGCGGACGCGGAGTGGTCGGCGGTACGGCCCGGGGCGCTCATCCGGTTCGTCCTGGGCAGCCTCGGGGCGGACGCGTTGGGGCTGATGCGGTACCTGGCGGTGCTGGGTGACGGGCTCGTCCCCTTTGGCGTGTTGCGGCGGCCGGGGGCGGAGCGCAGGTCGGACGGCGGGGTGCTCGCTGATCCGGTGCGGCTCGAGCGGGCCGTCGCGGAACTCGTCAGGTTGAGGTTCGTGGAGCGCGAACGGGGCGGGGTGAGGATCGGCGTGAACCCATCCGTCAAGGAGGTGGCGCGGGAGGGGCTCGCACCCGAACGGCTGGGTGAGCTCCGCGCGGAGATGCTGTCGTTGATCGACGGATACGTACCGGATGATCCGCTTGATCCGGCTGGCTGGCCGCGGTTCTCGGCGGTGCTGGGCCACGCGCTCGCCGCCGGAGTGGTGGAGCGGGACGAAGAGTGGGCGCGTGGGCTCGCGCTGCGCCTCGCCCGGTACCTCCGCGCGACCGGAGACTACGCGCAGGCTCGCGACCTTCTGCGAGCGCTCATCAACCGCTGGAGCCCGCAGGCCACGGATGCGGAGTTCGGGTCGGGGCTGGCGGGTGCCTGGGGGTTGTTGGTGCGGGTGCTGGTGGAGTCGGGGGAGGTCGCGAAGGCGGGGGAGGCCGCTCGGGTGGTGGTGGCGAGGCTGGACGGTGGGGCGGAGGCGGGGCATTCGGCGGTGTTGGCCGCGCGGCGCGCGCTCGCGGTGCGGGCGCGGGTGCGGGGGGAGGCGCGGGTCGCGCGCGCTGAGGCGGACGCGATCCTGACGGCGGTGGAGGAGGCGGGCCCGCAGGCCGGTGACGCGCTGGACACCCTGCATGACGCGGCGGGCGAGGCGCTCCTCAGGGGGGACGACTTGCGGGCGTTCGTCCTGTACCGCCGGGAGGCGAACGCGGGGGAGGCCAGCGTGCTGTCCGCCGCCGACCTGCTCGACCGCGTGCTGTCCGAGCAGGCGGCGTCCGGGACGCGGCGGCTCGCTTACGTCAGGACGCGGGCGCTGGCCGGATTGGCCCGCACGGCCCGGATGTCCGGGGACACGGACGAGGCCAGCCGGATGAGTTCCGCCGTCGTCGCGCACGCGGAGGCGCAGTTGGGCGGGGGCCATCCGCTGACGCTGCGGGCGGTGCTCGACCGCGCCGTCGTGGATCGGCTCGCGGGTCGGCACGCGGTGGCGGTGGACGGCGCTGAGACGGCCCGTGCGGGGTTCGCCGCCCGGTTCGGCGCCGACCATCCCGAGACGCTCGCGGCCGACGTCACGCTCGTGCAGGGCCGCCGCGCCGCCGGGCTCCTCGGGGACGACGACGTCGAGGCGGCGACGGAGACGCTGGCGCGCGGCGTCCGAAGGCTGGGTCCGGCGCATCCGTACCTCGGCCTGTACGCGGCGTCGCTCGCGTCGGTGCTGCGGCACAGCGGCCGCCCGGACGAGGCGCTCGTCCGGGACACCGAGGCGCTGGGCGTCCTCGCCGCCTCCCTGGGCGAGGAGCACGTGTGGACGCTCGGCGTGATCGTCCACCGCTGCTCGGATCTCGCCGCCCTGGGCCGCTGGCATGACGCGCTGGACGGCGCCGACGAGGTGCTGAGAATCCTGAGTCCGGGATTCGGCCGGAAGCATCCGACGGAACTCGCCTGCGTCACCAACCTCGCCCGCGATCTGCTTTCGCAGGGGATGCGTCGAGGCGCCTACCTCGGCCGTGACTACGTCGGCCTCAGCTTCCCGGACGGCTCCCCGGTCGGTGTCTTCCAGCGCGCCGCGCCGCGCCGTGAGTGCGACCTCGACGTTCCGCCGCTGTGAGCGGCGTCAGCGGGTGCGGGCCACTTCGGCGGCGACGGCTCGGAGGGCGGGGAGGGTTTCGGCGTCGGCCGGGTTGTAGAGGGTCGAGCGGACGATGACGACGTGGTGGCGGGTGGAGACGTAGATCTTCTGGTCGAAGGCGCCGGAGGCGTAGAAGCCGTGGCCGGGGTCGATCCACCACTGGAGGCCGTAGGAGGGGGAGACGCCACTAGGGGTGGTGGCGGCGCGCACCCAGGAGGCGGGCACTACCTGGCGGCCGCCCACGCGGCCCCCGTCGAGCATCAGCTTGCCGAAGCGGGCGAAGTCGCGGTCGGTGGCGTAGAGGCAGCAGTAGCCCATGCCGTTGCCGTGCGAGTCGTTGCCGAGGTAGGCGGTGCCGCCCATCCCGGCCGGGCCCCAGATCTTGCGCTGGACGTAGGCGTGGAACGGCTGCCCGGTGGCGCGTTGCAGGACGAGGGAGAGGACGGCGGTGTCGAGGCTGTTGTAGTTGAAGCGGCTGCCTGGCTCCCATCCGCGTCGTGCGGAGGCGGCGGCCCGGAGGGTGCTGCGCGCGCCGAGGCTGGACAGGACGTGCTGGGGAACCGTGTCGGGCACCTCGCTCCACGCGACGCCGGAGGACATCCGCAGCAGGTTGAACAAGGACACGTCGCCGTAGGCCGACCCGTCCAACTCGGGGACGTAACGCGCCACCGGGTCGGAGAGGGACTTGATCCGTCCCTCGTGCAGGGCGATCCCCACCGCGTCGGACGTCAGCGACTTGGCCATGGACCAGGACTGGAACAGGAACCGCTGCGAGTACCCTCGCGCGTACCACTCCTTGACGATCCTGTTTCCGTCGAGCACGACGAAGCCTTGGGCCGTCCGGCGTAGGTAGTCGTTGAGGGTGTGCCGCTTCCCGTCGACCGTGTACGTGACGTCGAGGGGTCGCGGCGCGCTGACGAGCCGCACGGGCCGGTGTGAGGCCGAGAGCGCGTCGAAGCCGGGCAGTACCGCGTAGGGCAGGACGGGCCCCGTCACGTCCCGCGCGGACGCGGTGGCGGGCGCGGCGCCGAGCGTACCGGCGAGGACCAACGCGGCGAACACCGAGAGAACAGGACGCATGGGACTCCTCGCGGGGACGGGGAACGTGGAGCGATCACGGCGCCACCCCCATGGTCCGCCCGTTTTGTCCCCTTGTCCTGTCCGGATCCGGGCGGGAAGCCCAATTGACAACGCATCCAAAAGAAGGGCGGCCACCCCCCGGGAGAACAGGGTGGCCGCCGCCGTCGGACGCGGACGCGTTACGCGGGCGCCGCGACGGCCCCCGGTCCAGTTCGTCGCCGCGCGTCTCGCGCAGCGCGAACGTGCAGCCGACCGTCACCAGGCAGAGCAGCGCGAGCAGAAGCCCGAACGCGTAGGACCCGTACGCCGAGATGAGCGCGGCCGCGACGATCGGAGGCACCGCGCCGCCCAGCACGCCGGCGATGTTGTAGCAGAACCCCGACGCCGTGTACCGGTAGCGGGTGTTGAACAGTTCGGGCAGGAACGCGCCGACCGGGCCGTAGGCGATCGCGTTGAGCACGAGCGTGCCGCAGACGCCGACCGCGAAGGCCCAGGCTGTCCCGATCTCCAGGATGGGGAAGAGCAGCAGCGCCCACACCGCCGACGCCAGGCCCGCGCCGATGATGACGCGCCGCCGTCCGATCCGGTCGGAGTAGGACGCCGAGAGGATGAGCGCGACGGAGAAGAACCCGCCGCCCAGGATGCCCACAGACAGGATGGTCGTGGTGGGCAGCTTCAGGACGGTCGATCCGTAGGACGTCAGGTATCCGGCCGCCGTGTAGAAGAACGCGAACACCAGGACGAGGATGCCGGAGCCGAAGAGCATCTCGCGCGGCTGGTGCTTGAACGCCTCGAGGAACGGCGCGCGGGCGACGCCGCGGGACGCCTCGCTCTTGAACACCGGGGTCTCGTCGATCCGCAGCCGCACGACCAGGCCGAACACCACGAGCACGGCGCTGAGCAGGAACGGGACGCGCCAGCCCCAGCTGACGAACGCCTCGCTGCTCATCGTGAGGTGGGTGATGAGGAACGTCAGGTTCGCGAGGCAGATCGCGAGGGCGCCGCCGAGCGAGGCGAACATCGACCAGAAGCCGCGTTTGGCCTTCGGCGCGTTCTCCGCCGAGAGAAGGGTCGCGCCTGTCCATTCGCCGCCGACAGCGAGGCCCTGGAGGAAGCGGAACAGGACAAGGAGGATGGGCGCGGCGACGCCGATCTGTGCGGCGCCCGGCGTCAGGCCGATGAGGACGGTCGCGACGCCCATGATGAGCAGCGTGCTCACCAGGGTGCGCTTGCGGCCGAGCCGGTCGCCGTAGTGGCCGAAGATGATCGAGCCGAGCGGCCGGGCGACGAACGCGACGCCGAGCGTGGCGAAGGACGCGACGGTGCCCGCGGCGGCGCCGAGCGCGGGGAAGAAGACCTTCGGGAACACCAGCGCCGCGGCGGTGCCGTAGATGAGGAAGTCGTAGTACTCGATGAGGGAGCCGGTGCCGCTCGCGATGGCGACCCTGCGCAGGGTTCTCTTGTCGGCCACGGCTTCCGCGGGGGCCGCGGTCTCCGTGTCCGGTGCCTGCTGGTTCACGGGTTTTCCTCTCTGACATGGGGGTCGGGGCCTCGGCGGGACGCGCGTGGGGCGCGCGCGCCGCGTCGGCGACAGAGTTGGGCGGGTCCGGGCGGGGGTGTCCGCCCGGAGTGGATCCCGTGTGGTGTGTGTCGTGCATCATCTGTGATGCTCAACACATCGCGGACAATATATTAAGTACACGAACCCTGGCAATGCCGTGTTGTGTCCGTGTTGTCGGGAGTGGGAACCCGCGCGGCGTTTCGCGCATCCCATTCCCTGGAGGACGATCGTGAGGAGAACGGCTGTGCGCGCGCTGAAGGCGATCGTGGCGGTGGCGGTCATGCTGGCCGTCGCCTGGTTCTCCACGGTGCACGGCGTGCTCGAACTCAAGCCGGCGTGGGACGCGACACGCGGCGGCGGCACCCCTGGGACGTTCCAGGTCGAATCCGTCAACCGCAACGCCAAGACTGGCGCCTGCGGCTGGACGGGCACCTTCACCCCCGTCTCCGGCGCGCCCCGCTCCGGCGTCGACTACGAGGGCGACGGCGAGCACTGCGCGCCCGCGGACGGCGAGCAGCGCCCCGCCCGCGACACGGGCTCCCGCACGACGGTCTACGGTGGCGCCACGACGGGTCTCGGCACCCTGGTCGGCGTCACGATCGTCTCCGTCCCGGCCCTGCTGGTCCTCCTCGTCGGCGGCGTCATCGGCGTCCTGGGGCTCCTGTCGCTGCGGCCCTCCCGCCGCTCGTCACGGCCGACCGGGGACGCGCTCACCCCCGGCCAGCGCGCGCTCCTCAACCCGCGCCCGCGCACCGCGCCCCCGCCCCCCGGCTGGACGTCGGGACCGTCCGGCCCCCCGGCCCCGTGACCGGCCGCTCGCCGGCGTCCCGGCTCGGCGGCCTCGTCGCCGCGGCGGCCCTGCTGTTCGCCGGCGTCCTCATGGTGATGGCCGTCCCCCGCGAGATCCCGCACCGCGTCACCGCGCTCCAAGGCGGGGGAGTGCAGGGCGTCTTCGAGTACCAGTACGACTCGTGCACCCTCCGCAACGGGGAGTGCAGCCGGAAGGGCACCTTCCATCCGCCGGACGGTCCGCCACGGCCGGGCGTCGAGTTCATCGGCCCGTTCCCCGGGTCCGCCGCGCCCGGCGCCACGATGCCCGCCTACGACACCGGCTCCGGCAAGGACGTCTTCGCGCCCGGCCCGTCCGTGACGATCCTCCTGGAACCCGCCCTCCTCACCCTCCTCGCGCTGGGCTTCCTCGTCGCCGCCCCCATCGTGGCGACACGGGCCGTCCTGCCCACCCCCCGAAACCACTGAGCAGCGGGACGAAACCGCCCGGGACTGGTGAAAACGCCCATTGGCGATCTTCCGCGACACTAGGGTGGACTCTGTTGGCCCAGCCGAGAGGACACGCCATGACCGAGCCCGTCAAAGGCCCCGCAAGCTACTTCCCGTCCATCGAGAAGAAGTACGGCCGTCCCGTAGGGGAGTGGCTCGACCTCGTCCGGGCCTCGCCGCTCACCAAGCACATGGAGATCGTCGCTTGGCTGAAGTCCGAACACGGCCTCGGCCACGGGCACGCGAACGCCCTTGTCGCCTATGTTCGCGCCGAGGGAGCCTGACCTGAGGGGTCAGAAGGCTTGGGCGATAAGCAGGCCGGTGTAGGCGGCGGTCAAGCACGTCACGGGGGTGACGAGGACGTTGGCGAGGGCGTGGGGGAGGGAGCCTTCTTCGACGAGGCGGAGGGTCTCGTAGGAGAAGGTGGAATAGGTGGTGAGGGTGCCGCAGAAGCCGACGCCCGCCAGGGCCGTCCAGGCGGGGGAGAAGGTGGCGGCGGCGAGGAAGCCCAGGACGAGGCTGCCGATGATGTTGACGGTGAGGGTGCCCCAGGGGAAGGCCGAGCGGTGGCGGCGCCGGACGTGGTGGTCGACGAGGTAGCGCAGCGGGGCGCCGACGGCGGCGCCGAGCGCGACGAGGAGCGGCGTCACGCGGCCTCCGCCCGGACGGTGGCGAGACGGCGGGTGAGCCGGGCCGCGAGCGTGACCGCCGTCAACGCGGCCGCGAGGGTGCCGACGAGGTAGAGCAGGCCCGTCACCGGACGCCCCGCCGCCATCGAGTGCTGAAACTCCACGACATAGGTGGAGAAGGTGGTGAACCCGCCGAGCACCCCGACGCCGAGGAACGGCCGGACCAACGGATGGGCCCGCGACACCTCGGTGACCACCACCATCAGCACGCCGATGAGGGCACAGCCGAGCACGTTCGTCAGGAACGTCGCCCAAGGGAACGCGCCCGGTTCGTGCGGAAGCGCGAGCGTGATCCCGTAACGGGCGAGCGCACCGAGGGCCCCGCCCAGAGCGACGACGCCGAGGGCTGCGCGTGAAGGGTGCCGCGCGACAGGCGGCGAAGTTTCGGACATCAGGGACCTCCCTACCGGCATGACAAGGTCATCGGTAGGGACCGTTGGCGCGTCCTCGCACGGTTTCCCCGGACTCCCGGGACGGCGGGCCCCACCGCCGCGCACACCCGCCAGAACCACGAGCCTGCCCACCCAGAATACCCGACCCCCCGCCCCGGGGCAGCACGGCGAAATGCCGGAAAAGCGCAAAGCGGCATTTCCCCGCCGCGACGGGGGAAGGACTCCCGGCAGATCCTCACAGAGGAACACGGCGCGGCCCGGGTTGAGCGACCTCGGGCCGCGCCCTCCCCGGCCGGACCTGCCCGACCCGATGCGCGGCACCCGCTCCACCCCGTCGCGCCGCCCGAGACGCACGCGTCCGCCGCGCGGCTCGCCCACCCGGACACCGTCCCGCCTGCGCGTAGGTTTTATATAGACATGTGTGTCTTTATGTCGGTATGTTGCGGGCGGGCCTTGGCCCGATCCGCCCCCCGATCGAGGAGACACCGATGCGATCGTTCCCGTTCGTGCGTGCCCGCCGCCGGGCGCGTGCGGGCGCCGTCGCGGCGCTCGTGTTCGCGGCGCTGGGCCTGAGCGCCACCGCAGCGCACGCCGACCCGGCGATCCCGGCGCTGACCGACGGCTACGGGCTGACCCAGGTCGGCACCCCCGCCGGAACGCCGGGCAACTTCGTCGTCACCGTGAACACACCGCAGGTCAGCGGGCCGCAGAACATCAGGATCGTGCTGCCGACCGACTACTTCACCGCGCCGACCAAGCACTATCCGGTCTTCTACCTGCTGCACGGCGCGCCCGACGACCCGGTCAACATGACGCCCGACGTCCTCCCCGCGCTCAACGGACGCGACTCGATGATCACCGTGATGCCCGACGGGGGCGAGCGCGGCTGGTACTCGAACTGGGTCAACCAGAACACCGCGGCCGGAGCCCAGAACTGGCGGAACTTCCACCTCGACCAGGTGATCCCGTTCATCGACGCCAACCTGCGGACGATCCCCACCAAGCAGGGCAGGGCGATCGGCGGCATCTCGATGGGCGGATTCGGCGCGCTCCGCTACGTCCAGGACAATCCGCACCTCTTCCGCGACGTCGCCACGTTCTCCGGGCTCCTCAACATGGAACTCGTGATCGCCAGGGGCGCCGTCGCGGCCTCCGCGACCAACATCGGCCACGTCCTCCTGCAGTCCTGCGGCGGCCCCTGCTTCCCGGACTTCGGCCCGATCGTGCCCGCCAACGCGATCCTCGGCCAGTTGTTCCTCCCGTTCCTCGGGCCGCCGGCGAACATCCTGGCGATCAACCCGACGTCCAACATGCGCAAGACCGAGGGCGTGCACGTGTCGCTCTACACCGGCACCGGCAGCCTGGAACTCGCCGCGGAACCCTCCGCCAACGCCGCCAAGGCCAGCCTCGACCACCTCGGCTACCCCTACCACTTCGTCAACTACGGCAACGGCGCCGGCTTCGGCGACGGTAGCTGCGACGGCGGCCACAACCGCTTCTGCTGGAACCAGGCCCTCCTCGACCACCTCCCCCGCCTGGAACTCGCCTTCTCCTCCTGACCACCCCGAACCCCCGGACCCCCGCCCAGGCGCGCCCTGCGAGCGGGGGTCCGGTCTCGCGCCGCGACCGCCACCGCAGGACGTCGCGCCTCTACGGGGGCGGTGGCGGTCTTCGGCGGGAATTGCAGGGAGTGGGTGGCGGGGGTTGGGGCCGGAGGTTATGGTTCGCGGGGGCGGTGAGTGCGGGGAGGCGGGCGTGACGCAGGCGGACGGGTACACGAACCGGGCGACGGCCGAGATGATCGGCACGCTCACGCAGTTCCGCGACCTGTACGGCGGGATGCACCTGCACCTGCCCGAACAGCGCAAGGAACGCGCGGTGCCCCGGATGCTCGGGCCGCGCAACGTCCACTACACCGACCGGGAGGACCAGCTCGCGGCGCTCGACGCGGCACGGGCCCGCGCCATCGAGCGCGGCGTGCCGCTCGTCGCGGTGTGCCTCGGGCCGGACGGCATCGGCAAGAGCGAGCTCGTCACCGAGTGGCTCGGCAGGATCGCCCACGACGTCCCCGGGCCGCACCTGTACGCCGACATGAACGAGACGGGGCCCGTCACCGCCAAGGAGGTCCTCGGCCGGTTCCTGCGCCTCATGGGCGAGCCACCCGAGGACCTGCCCGACGACCTCGCCGAGCTCACCGGCCTGTTCCGCACTCGCACCCACGGG
Organism: Actinocorallia sp. API 0066; assembly: GCF_020991275.1. Classification (GTDB taxonomy): domain Bacteria; phylum Actinomycetota; class Actinomycetes; order Streptosporangiales; family Streptosporangiaceae; genus Actinocorallia. The sequence continues at coordinate 163,762 of NZ_JAJLQY010000016.1, forward strand.
GTGCCCTCGATCGTCTTCCTTGACAACGTCGTCCTCACCGCGCAGGCGAGGCCGCTGCTTCCGGACACGCCAGGAAGCGTCATGGTGGTCACCGCGCGCGGGCTTGACGGGACGCTGCGCGGCGCGGTGCCCGTCCCACTCGGGCGGATGGCCGACGCGGCGGTGCTGGAGCTCGTCGCCCGGGTCGCCGGGTTCGGGGTGGCCGCCGACCCGCGGTCCGGCGAGCTGGCCGCCGCGCTGGACGGCAGCCCGCTGCGCGCGTTCACCGCGGGCATGCAGCTCGCGCTCGGCCAGCCGCTCGCCGAACTCGTCGGGGAGCTGCGCGGGCCCGCCTCGGCGCCGGACGAGCCGACCGGCCTGCTGGACGCCGCCTACCGTCGGCTGTCTCCTGACGCTGCTCGGGTGTACCGGGCCTTGGTGGGGCTGCTACGGCGCCGGTTCACCGTGCCGATGGCGGCGGCCGCCGCCGGGTTGGACGACGCCGCCGCGCCGCTGGCGGAGGTCGTCGCGGCCGGGCTGGTACGGGTGGAGGGAAGCGCGCACGTCGTGGACACCGTCACCCGGAAGCACCTGGACGGCCTCGTGGCGGAGGCCGAGAAGGAGGCCGCGCTAGGCCGGGTCGTGGACTGGTACCTGGCGGAGTGCGTCAAGGCCGACTACTCGGCGATGCCCAAACGGTGGCACCTGGGCGAGGCGTACACGGCGTACAAGGACGGGCCGCCCCCGCTCACCGAGGCCGACGCGATGGCCTGGCTTGAGGACGAGATGGACGCCGTCCTCGCCGCCGTGCGGGCCGCCTCGGCGCGCGGCTGGCACAGGCACGTCGTCCGGCTCGCGGAGGCGCAGTGGGCGCTGTGCCTGAAGCGCAAGCCCTACGACCACTGGCGCGCCTGCTACGAACTCGGCGTCCTGTCGGCGACGGAGCTGGCCACGGAGGGCACGGACGCGCGTTTCCTCGGCAGGATGCACTGCGGGCTGGGCTTCGCGCACCTCGGCGCGGGCCGGATCGACGACGCGGTCGCCGCGTTCACCGCCGCGCGGGCCGCCGACGCGGCGGCCGGGCACGTGCGCGGGCTCGCCACGGCCGTCGAGTCGCTCGGCCTCGCCCTGCTCGCCCGCAGCGGCGCCGAACTCCTCCCCGACCTGCGCGCCCGGGACGCCGACGCGGCCTCCCGCGCGCTGGCGGCGCTGGAGGAGAACCGGTCGATCAACCTGTCGGTTCCGGCGTCGCTGGCCGACGCCCGCGCCACCGTCCTCGCCGAACGCCACGTCGGCCGCGCCCTCAGCGCCACCGGCGACCACGCACGCGCGCTGGCGTGCCTGGAGACGGCCCGCCACGGCTTCGCCGCCCTCGACGACCGCTACAACCTCGGCAAGACCATGGTCGACCACGGCCAGGCCCTCATCCGCGCGGACCGCCTCACCGACGCCGCCCCCGTGCTGCGCGAGGCACTCGAACTCCTCCGCGCCGACGAAAGCCCCGCCGAGGTCGTCCGCGCCCTGGAGACCATCAGCGTCCTCACCCACCGAGGCGGCGACCCCGAAGGCGCCGCCCTCTGGCTCGACCTGGCCCTCGAAAACCTCCGAGCCCGCTCCCACCCCCACACCCCCACCCTAGAATCCCGCAAATCCACCCTAACCACCCCATAGCTCACGCGCCGAAGACGACGTCTCCATCTCACGCCCACTACACCTCGCAACGGCCGTAACAACAGACCACCCCCCGACATGACTTCCGGCACGCTCCCGCCCGCGCGTCCGCTTGACGGGCGGCTGCGAGATGAGGCCCGCGGAATGACCGCGGCGCCGTCTCGCCCACCCCTCCGCTGGACGGCGGCAGCGGCTACGAGGTGGGCAACGCGGCATGGCTGGCGCGGTCTCGCCCGCGCGTCTGCTTGACGGGCGGCTGCGAGATGAGGCCCGCGGAATGATCGCGGCGCCGTCTCGTCCGCCCCTCTGCTGGACGGCGGCGGCTACGAGGTGGGCAGCGCGGCATGGCTGGCGCGGTCTCGCCCGCACGTCCGCTTGACGGGCGGCTGTGGGCTGAGGAGCGCGGAATGATCGCGGCGCCGTCTCGTCCGCCCCTCTGCTGGACGGCGGCAGCGGCTGCGAGGCGGGTAGGGCGGCGTGGCTGGCGTGGCCTTGCCTGCACGTCCGTTTGATGGGTGGCAGCGGCTGCGGGGTGGGTAGGGCGGCGTGGCTGGCGTGGCCTCGCCTGCGCGTCCGCTTGACGGGCGGTTGTGGGATGAGGAGCGCGGAATGATCGCGGTGCCGTCTCGTCCGCCCATCCGCTGGACGGCGGCAGCGGCTATGAGGTGGGTAGGGCGGCGTGGCTGGCGCGGTCTTGCCCGTGTGTCCGTTTGATGGGTGGCAGCGGTTGCGGGGTGAGCAGGGCGGCATGGCTGCGGAGCGGTCTCGCCCGTGTGTCCGATCTGCCGCCGATCGCGTTCGGACGGGCGGGTGCGATGTCGCTCCGGAATCGCGGTGGGTAGGTCGCGCGACAGGCTCACCCTCCGCATCGCTTCGAGCCCAGCCAGGGCCACGATCGCGGGTCTGGGGATCGTTGTTCGGCCGGTGCGGTGGTCGTGGAGGGATGAGAAGAAGCGAAGGTGAGGAGTGAGAGGTAGGCCCGCCCGTGTGGAGGGTGAGGGTAGAGGCGAAGTGGCTCGGGGTGGGGAGGTTAGAGGGGGGTGAAGGTGAGGGAGTGACGGGTGGGGCCGGTATGGAGGGTGAGGGTGGAAGGGAGGGGGACCCGGGTGGGGAGGAGGGCGTGGACGGCGGAGGGGTGGAGGGCGGGCGGGCCGCCCTGGACGAGGAGGGGGGCGGTGTCGCGGGTGGCGACGAGGGTTCCGGTGGGGGTCTCGGCGGCGGCGACGAGGGCGGCGGGGCGGGTGGCGAGGGCGCGGCGGGTCCACTCCTCCGGGGAGGACGTGAGGCGGTGGGCGGGGCAGGTGAGGACGTCGGCGAGGTCGAAGAGCCGGGTGTCGGTCTCGGTGTCGGCGACGACGAGGTGCGCGCCGGGCGGCACGGCGGGCGTCCAGGGGAGGCGGCGGAGGCGGAGGGCGCCGTCGTGCCACGTGGCCGTCACGAGCGTGGAGGAGACCTCGGTGAAGGCGACGTCGGGGGAGGGCACCCTGTCGACGCGCGCGGGGGCCGTCGGCTCCGTGAGGTCCATGAGGCGGTAGAGCTCGGCGCGCAGCAGCGAACCGGAGGCGCCCGGCGCGGAGGTGGCCTCCGCCGTGACGGACGCGTACCGGCGCGCGTCATGGGCCGCGATGGCGTCGTCCAGTTGACGGGCCGGCGGGAGGGCCGGATCGAGGCGCGGGCTGAGAGCGGCGAGCCTGGCTATGGGGGAGCGCGCGTCCACGTCCTCCTCGGGGAAGGCCGCGTACAGGAGGGGACGGCCGAGGACGGCGCCGTAGAACGCGACGCTCCCGTGGTCGCCGATGACGGCGTCGGACGCGACGAGCGTGGCCCGCCAGCCGTCGCGCGGCGGGATCACCAGCAGGCCCGACCGCTCGGCGCGGCGCAGCCAGCCGCGCACCTGCCAGGCGCTGTGCCCGTGCCAGACGTTCGGATGCAGCACCGCCGCGACACGGTACTCGTCGAGCGGCAGCGCCTCCGTCAGCCGCGTGAGCAGCTCCGGATCCCTGCCGAACAGCGAGTTCGCGCCCCACGTGGAGGTGGCGACGACGAGCCGTGCCCCGTCCGGTACGCCCAGCTCCCGGCGGTAGCGCGCCCGCCAGGGGCGGCTCGCGAGAATCCGGTCGAGGCAGGGGTCACCGGCGACGACGGCGGCCGGAACCGCCTCGGGACAGTCGGCGGCAAGGCGCGTCAGCTGCTCGGGATGCGAAAGGACGATCGTCGCGGGCACCACGGCCGACTCGTGCACCAGCCACCGCCGCGAAAGACCAAAGACGGCGTTCGGCGTTCGGCGTTCGGCGTTCGGCGTTCGGCGTTCGGCGTTCGGCGTTCGGCGTTCGGCGTTCGGCGTTCGGCGTTCGGCGTTCGGCGTTCGCAAATACTTATTGTATCCCATGCCATGGGAAAGGATGATGAGTGGCGCTTTTATTCTGTCGAGTTCACCCCCGTAACTCGCGGCGACGGCCAGGTCGAATGGTGTGTCGAGCGCGTTCTCCCACGGAATGCGGATGGCGCCGACATCCGCGAGGAATTCCGCGACGCCGTCCGTGAACACCGAGGAACGCGTCCAAGTGAAGACGACCTGCACGCGCGGGTCGTCTTCGAGCAGCGCGACGACGTCGAGCAGCCGGGTGAGCGACGTGACGTTGTGCGCGACCGCCAGCACCGTACGGGACGTGCGGACACTGGCCCACGCCGGATCGAGCGGCATCCCGGACCACGGCCCGGAGCCGAACGCACCCGACGCGGCCGGGAGTCGAGAAGCGCCAGCCTCGGTGCCAGTCGAATACGTCCCGGAGTTGGGCGCGCCCGATGAGATCGGGGGTTGGGAAGCGCCGACCTCGGGGCCAGTCGAACGCGGTCCGGAGATGGGCGCGTCCGACGAGGTCGGGAGTTGCCGAGCGCCAGCCTCCGGGCCAAGCGAAGATGTCCCGTGTGCGTCGCTCATCTTGCTCCGGGGGCCGAGGGGTGGGGCGGGGCGGGGCCCAGGGGTCGAGATTCTCGGGTCGGGGGTGGGGTGTTTACTGTAGCTGTTGGCTGAATCATCAGTGTCCCTAGGTGTGTCTTTGGGATCATGGATGTGTGAGGTTGTCGGAGTGGGCGCGTCGGAATGGTGTGCGTTACCAGACCGCCTGGCAGTGGGCGCGGGACGGGAGCATGCCCGTGCCCGTGGTGAAGACCGCGACGGGCCGGTATCTCGTCTTGGAGCGGCTGGAGAAGACGGAGTGCCGGACGGTCGTGTGCTGCCGGGTGTCCAGTGCCGACCGGAAAGCGGACTTGGAGTGGCAGGCCGGGCGGGTCGTCACGGCGGCGACGGCGCGAGGTTTGACCGTCGCGGACGTCGTGTCCGAGATCGGTTCCGGCATGAACGGGAAGTGGGTGAAACTCGCCCGCTTCCTGTCCGATCCGGACGTGTCGGTGATCGCGGTTGAACACGGCGATCACCTGGCCTGGTTCGGGTTCGAACACCTGCGAGCGGCGCTGTCGGCGACCGGGAGGCCGATCGTGGTCGTTGATGACACAGAGGTCGAAGACGACCTGGTCCGGGACGTCACCGAAGTACTGACGTCGTTGTGTGCTCGCCTGTACGGGCGTCGGTCGGTTGCGCGCCGTGTGA
>NZ_JAJLQY010000017.1 GCF_020991275.1 Actinocorallia sp. API 0066
AAACCCCCCCCCCCCCCCCCCGCGGGGGGCCCCCCCCCCCCCCCCCCCCCCCCCCCCCCCGCCCCCGCCGCCTAGACCGCGAGCATCCGGCCGACCCGCTCGTCGCGCAGGTCGTCCTTCTCGCCCGCGTGGACGACCGAGCCGCCCTCCAGGATCACGAACCTGTCCGCCAGCCGCAGGGCCAGCTCCAGGTACTGCTCGACGAGCAGGATCGCCAGGCCGCTCGCGTGCAGCCGCTCGATCGCCTCCTCGATCTCCAGGACGATGTTGGGCTGGATGCCCTCGGTCGGCTCGTCCAGGATGAGCATCTTCGGCCGGGTCACCAGCGCCCGCGCGATCGCCAACTGCTGCTGCTGGCCGCCCGACAGGAAGCCCGCCTTGCGCTTCAGCAGCGGGACCAGCCTCGGGAACGCCTCCAGCGCCTCGTCCAGCGCCTTCCGGTCCCGGTGCCGGGTCGCCTCCAGCGTCACCTGGAGGTTCTCCTGGACGGTCAGCTGCGGGAACGTCTCGTGGCCCTGCGGGACGTAGCCCATGCCGAGCCTGACCCGCTCGTGGGTCCTGAGCCGGGTGACGTCCTCGCCCTGGAAGGACACCTTGCCCGCCGTCGGGGACAGCACGCCCATCACCGAGTTGAGCAGCGTGGTCTTGCCGACGCCGTTGCGGCCCATCACACACATGAGCTGCCCGGCGTCCACCTCGAAGTCGACGCCGAACAGGACCCTGGCCCGGCCGTAGGCGGCCTCCAGGCCCTCGACCTTGAGCATCACGCGGCGTCCTCCTTCTTGCGGCCCAGGTAGACCTCCTGGACGCGCGGGTCGGCCTGCACGGCCGCCACGTCGCCCTCCACCAGGACGGTGCCCTCGTGCAGGACGGTGACGGTCGAGGCGTACCTGCGCAGGAACTCCATGTCGTGCTCGATGACGATCACCGTGTGGTCGCGCGCGATCTCGGTGAGCAGCTCGCCGGTGCGCTCCCGCTCGTCCTTGCTCATGCCCGCGACGGGCTCGTCGAGCAGCAGGAGCTTGGGGCCCTGCGCGATGAGCATCCCGATCTCCAGCCACTGGCGCTGGCCGTGCGACAGGATGCCCGCGGGCCGGTCGGCCAGGTCCTGGAGGCCGATCGTCTCCAGCGCGGCCGCGACCTCGTCGGAGACGCCCCTGCGCCGGCGCAGCAGCCGGACCAGCGGGCTGCGGAACGTCGCGGCGAGGTCGATGTTCTCCAGGACCGAGAGCTCCTCGAACACCACCGAGGTCTGGAACGTCCGGCCGATGCCCATCCGGACGATCTGGTGCTCCTTGCGGCCGATCAGCGACGTGCCCGCGAACGTCACGGTGCCCGACGTCGGCTTGGTCAGCCCGGTGATCACGTCGATGAGCGTGGTCTTGCCCGCGCCGTTGGGGCCGATGAGGAACCGCAGCTCCCCCTCCCCCACGGTCAGGTTCACCCCGTTGATCGCCTTGAAGCCGTCGAACACGACCATGAGGTCGCGCAGCTCCAGCAGCCCGGACTTCGGCGCGTCCCCGACGGTCTCGGACGCGACGGTCTCGGCGCCGCCGATCTCCGTCTCCCCGGTCTCGGCGCTCATACGGGCACCTCCTCCTTGACTCCCGGCTCCGGCGCGGGGGCCGGGGCCGTCCTGAGGGCGCGGCGGCGGGCGACGAGGTCGCCGATCTGCCCGGCGAGGCCCGCGATGCCCTTGGGCGCGACCAGGATCACCAGGATGAACAGGCCGCCCTGGATGTAGATCCAGCCGTCCGGCATGCTCTCGGAGAACGTGGTGCGCGCCCAGTTCATGAGCACGCCGCCCAGCAGCGCGCCCGCCAGCGAGAACCGGCCGCCGATGGCGACCGCGACGAGCAGCTCGATCGACGGGACGACGCCCAGCAGCGCCGGCGAGATGATCCCGACGACCGGGACGTACAGGGCGCCGGCGATGCCCGCCATGGCCGCCGACGTCGCGAAGACGATGGTCTTGACCGTCGCCGGGTTGTAGCCGAGGAAGCGGACCCTGTCCTCGCCGTCGCGGATCGCCACGAGCAGGCGGCCGAACCGGCTGCGGACGATGTGCCGGGCCACCAGGTACAGGACGCCGACCGCGATGACGACGATGAAGTAGAACGTCGTCTTGGTCGAGTCCTCCTCGGGGTACATGCCGAAGATGTCGTAGAAGTTGGTGAGGCCGTTGGTGCCGCCGGTGAGGCCCTGGTTGCCGACCAGCCAGATGACGAACGCCGCGGCGAGCGCCTGGCTGAGGATGGCGAAGTAGGCGCCGCGCACCCGCTGCCGGAACACCAGCACGCCGAGCGCGGTCGCCACCACGACGGGCAGCACCACGACCATCGCGAGCGCGAACACCGGGTTGCGGAACGGCTCCCAGATCGCGGGCAGCTCCTCGACGCCGCTCCACGTCATGAAGTCCGGCAGGCCGTTGTCGCCCGCCTCCGTCAGCTTGAGGTGCATGCCCATGGCGTAGCCGCCGAGGCCGAAGAAGACGCCCTGGCCGAGCGTCATCATGCCGCCCTGGCCCCAGGCGAGGCCGATGCCGAGCGCGGCGATGGCCAGGCACAGGTACTTGGCCAGGAGGCTGAGCCGGAACGGGTCGAGCGCGGCGGGCGCGACGGCGAGCAGCAGCAGCGCCACCGAGACGAACACCACGTAGCCCCGGTACTTGCCGGTGAGCAGGGCCTTGCCCCGCGTCAGGGCGCTCATGTCAGGGCCCGGGAGCGCATGACGAACAGGCCCTGCGGACGGACCTGGAGGAAGGCGATGATCGCGGCGAACACCACGACCTTCGCGGCGCTGGCGTCCGTCCAGAACTCGACGTAGGACTGGAGCATGCCGAGCGCGACGGCGGCGAGCACCGCGCCGCGCAGCTGGCCGAGGCCGCCCGCGACGACGACGAGGAAGGCGTCGACGAGGTAGTTGGTGCCGAGCGTCGGGCCGATCGGGCCGGTGAGCGTGAGCGCCACGCCCGCGACGCCCGCGAGGCCGGAGCCGATGAAGAAGGTCAGCTGGTCCACCCGCTCGGTGACCACGCCGGAGCAGGAGGCCAGTTCGCGGTTCTGCATGACCGCGCGCATCCTGCGGCCCTGCTTGGAGCGGTTCATGTAGGCCCAGATCGCCACGACGCAGGCGACGGCGAGCGCCATGATGAACAGCCGGGTGTAGGGGATGGCGACGGAGCCGAGGGTGAGCCGCCCGTCCAGCCATGACGGCGCGGTCACGTTGACGTTGGGGGCGCCGAAGATGTCGCGCGCGACCTGCTGGAGCACCAGGCTGACGCCCCAGGTGAGCAGCAGGGTGTCGAGTGGTCGGCCGTAGAATCTTCGGATCGCGAAACGTTCCAACACGAGGCCCATGAGGCCGGCGACGAGGAACGCGACGGGCAGGGCGGCGAGCACGGCCTGGCCGCTGAAGACGCCCTGGAGCATGTACGCGGTGTAGGCCCCGGCCATGATGAACTCGCCGTGGGCCATGTTGATGACGCCCATCTGGCCGAAGGTGAACGTCAGGCCGAGGGCGATGAGCAGAAGCGCCCCGGCGATGCTGAGTCCGATCGGCAACTGGCTGAGCATGGTCCCCCTCCTTTCCTTTCTCCCTGCGGAGTCTTTGTCCATGCGGAAGGCCACCCGGCGTCGGTGCGCCGGGTGGCCCCGTGTTCAGGTGACCTCGCTGTGGGGCCTAGGAGAGACCGGCGGCCCAGGGGTAGTCCTTGAGGTACGGGTCCGGCTTGATCGGCTCACCGGAGTTCCACACCTCCTTGATGAGGCCGTCCGGCTGGATGACGCCGATCCGGGCGGTCTTGTAGACGTGCTGGGTGGCGCCGTCGATCGTGACCTTGCCCTCCGGCAGGTCCAGCGCGATGCCGTCGGCCGCCTTCTTGACGGCCTCGACGTCGGTGCTGCCCGCCTTCTCGACGGCCGCGGCCCACAGGTAGACGGCGTTGTAGCCGGCTTCCATCGGGTCGGAGGTGACCTTGTCGGCGCCGTACTTGGCCTTGAACGCCTCGACGAACTTGGTGTTCACGTCGCCTTCGGTCGTCTGGTAGTAGTTCCAGGCGACGGGCTGGCCGACGATGTTGTCGACGCCGATGCCGCCGACCTCCTCCTCGGCGATGCTCACCGAGAGGACGGGCAGGGTCTTGGCGCTTCCGCCGGCGGCCTTGAACTGCTTGAAGAAGGCCACATTGCTGTCACCGTTCAAGGTGTTGAAAACGGCGTCGGGCTTGGCCGCCATTACCTTGGAGACGAGCGTGCCGTATTCGGTGTGGCCGAGCGGGGTGTATTCCTCGCCCAGGACCTCCAGGCCGTTGGCCTCGGCGTAGGCCTTGATGATTTTGTTCGCGGTACGCGGGAAGACGTAGTCGCTGCCGACCAGGAAGATCTTCTTCTTGCCCTCGGACTTGAGGTAGTCCAGGCCCGGGATGATCTGCTGGTTGGTGGTCGCGCCGGTGTAGAAGATGTTCGGCGAGGACTCCAGGCCCTCGTACTGCACGGGGTACCAGAGCAGGCCCTTCTCCTGCTCGAAGACCGGCAGCATGGCCTTGCGGCTCGCGCTGGTCCACCCGCCGAAGACGGTGGCGACCTTGTCGCTGCGGATGAGCTTGCGGGCCTTCTCGGCGAAGGTGGGCCAGTCGGAGGCTCCGTCCTCGATGACGGGCACGATCTTCTTGCCGAGCACGCCGCCCTTGGCGTTGATCTCTTCGATCGCCATGAGCTCGGAGTTGTGCACCGTGACCTCGCTGATGGCCATGGTGCCGCTCAGGGAGTGCAGGATGCCGACCTTGATCTCATTGGCGTTCGCGCTGCTGCCGGACTCTTCCTCGGTGCCGCCGCAGGCGGTCAGCGCGAGTGCGGAGGCGGCCATGAGCACCGCCATTTTCCGCAGGGGGGTAATGCGCACTTGCTCTCCTCGGGCGTGGTTCCCCGTTGTTTGTCGGGAACAACCTCTGGGACCCGTATTTCGAGCATCCGGTCATCATGTTAATTGCGCATTACCGAAGTACCACCATGTGAACAAACGGTGAATCATGGCGCGTTGAGGAGTCTCACCCTGCGGGAAGTACTGAAAGGTTACTTTTCAGATGAGGATGGAAAGGCAGGTCACACTGCCTTCGCGCGCCTCGAACTGGCCGATGTCAAGAACCGTGACTCGCCAGCCGTCGGCGCGCAGCCGGGCCGCGGTGCGCGGCGCGCTCGCCGCGACCATCACGTGGTCCTCGCCCAGGACCAGCACCCGCGCGCCCGCGGCCTCGGGCGCGACCCGCAGTCCGGGCAGGCCGGAGGTGTCCACGAAGTCGGGGGCGCCGATGAGGCTGCCGTCGGGCAGCGCCGTCATCGCGGTCTTGAGGTGCAGCGCGCCGGTGACCTTGACGCCGACGACCCTGCGGCCCGGCATCAGCGGCGCGAACCGGCACAGCGCCTCGTCGTCGGTGCGGCCGGAGCGGCCCACGTACCAGGTGTCCCCGGCCAGGAGCACGTCGCCGCCGTCCAGGGTGCAGCCCTCGCCCAGGGCGCGCACCTCCACGCCCAGCTCGCGCAGCGCCCGCTCGGTCCCGGCGACCTCGGGACGGCGCTCGGGCGCGCCCGGATTGGCCAGGATCGCGGTGTCGCCGCAGACGACGGCGGTGTCCTCGACGAACACCGCGTCCGGGCAGTCGTCGGCGGGCTCCACGTAACGCACGTCAAAACCGGCGGCGTCGAGCGCGGCGACGTAGGCGTCGTGCTGGGCCCGCGCCGCGTCGAGATCCACCGGCGCGCGGCCGATGTGCGTGACCAGGCCCTCGGCCAGCCGCGGGCCCGGCGCCCGTACCAGGGCCGTCCGTCCCCGCCGCGCCGGGGCCGCGATCATCGGGACGCGCCCTCGGTGGTGGTCAGGATCACGCCGAGCGCGTGCGCGTGGCTCATGCCGAGCGCCTCGGCGACCCGGTGCAGGGCGTCCCGCTGCGTGCCCGACAGGGGGTCGCCCGAGGCCAGCGCCACCCTGACGACCTGGGCCAGGAACCACTCCTTGGCCTCGACCGCGAGCTGGGCGCCCGTCGTGGCGATCTCCTCGCGGTGGAAGGACTCGGGCATCTCCAGGTCGCCGACCAGCTCGTCGGGGCCGTAGGCGTCCTCGCCGTAGCCGCGCACCACGTCCACGGCGCGGATCCGGGCGGCGGTGGACGTCGGGTCTCCGGCGGCGAGGGCGAGGCAGCAGGCGGCGCGGGCGGCGGCGGGCAGCGCCGCCTCCATCCGGGCGGCCGTCGGCGTCCGCAGCGCCCCGGTGTTGAACCGGGTGCGGCAGGAGCGGCACTCCACGGTCTGCCCGAGCCTGGCCAGCGGGATCACCGGCAGGAAGAACACGGACACGTACCTGCGGCCCGCCCTGCGGCGGTAGCGGCGGTCGCCGCCGCACGACGGACAGTGGAACATGCCCTCACCGACGGTCCGGAAGCAGACCGACACACCGAGCAGGACGACCATCGGGCTCTCCCTTTCCGAGGGGTGCGGATTTCAACGTACAGAGGGACCCGGCACCATGTGGGCGATATGCCCACAGACGTACCGAGGCGCCAGGGTATCCGTGGCGAACGGCTGCTCCCGCCCGTCCGCGAAGATGACCAAGGACGGCCACCGGACCGGGGGGCGGGCACCCCCGGCGAAGCGGGGTAGATCGCCTCGAATCGCCCGCACGAGGCGTCCACCGGTAGCCTCCTTCCGCGATGAAGACCCGCCTCCCGCTCTCCGCCGCAGCGCTGCCGCTGCTGACCGGCCTCGCGGCGTTCGCCGCCGTCTGCTGGCGGCTCGGCACGCCCTCGCTGTGGCGGGACGAGGCGGTCACCGCCGAACTCGCGGGCAGATCACTGCCGCAGCTCGCCCGGGTGCTCGGCGAGATCGACGCCGTGCACGCCGCCTACTACGTGCTCATGCAGGGCTGGACCGCCGTCGCGGGCGACTCGGTGATCGCGCTCCGGCTGCCGTCGGCGCTGGCCGCCGCCGTCGCGGCAGGGCTGACCGCCGCGCTGGGCCGCGAACTGGCCTCACCACGGGCGGGCGTGATCGCCGGGCTGCTGGTCGCGGCGTCCCCGTTCGTCGCGCGGCACGCACAGGAGGCACGCCAGTACGCGCTCGTCATGGCCCTCGCCGTCCTGGCGACCTGGCTACTGCTGCGGGTTGGGAGCCGCATCGGGTGGGCCTGGTATGCGGTGGCGGTGGTGCTGCTGGGGGCGGCGCATCTGTTCTCGCTGCTTCTGCTGCCCGCCCATCTGATCACCGTCCTGCTGACGCGTCGGGCGGACTGGCGGTCGTGGGTGGTGGCGACGGGGGCGGCCCTGGTGCCGCTGGCGGGCCTCGCCTACGTGGCGGCGGGGCAGCGCTACCAGGTCGGCTGGATCACGGAGCCCACCTGGAAGAACGTCAGCAACCTGCTCGAAGGGCTCGGGTGGGGGCCCTACTTCATGGCGCCCGCCCTGCTGTTGGCCGTCTACGCGGTGGCGAGGCGGTCACCCGTGGCTGCCGTGGCGGTGCCGTGGCTGGTGCTGCCGCCCGTCCTGCTGCTCGGGGTCTCCCTCGCCTCTCCGCTCTACGTGCAGCGGTACCTGCTGTTCTGCCTGCCCGCGGCGGCCCTGCTCGTCGCCGCCGGGCTCGACCTGCTGCCGTGGCGGCCGCTCGCCTACGCGGGCCTGGCCGCCGCCGTCCTCGCCGCGGGACCCGCCAACCTCGACGTCCGGCGACAGCAGGCGCGGGTGGACGACCTGCGCACGCTCGCCGACGTCGTCACCGAGCACCGGCAGAAGGGCGACGGCCTCGTCTTCACCGACGTGCGGTTCCGGCCCCTCCTCGCGACCTACCCCACGGCCTGGGAAGGGCTGCCCGACGTCCTGCTGCGCCGCTCCCCCGTCAGGACCGGCGACCTCAAGGGCGCGGAGATCGCCAAGGCCGCCTACCCGGACGCGCTCGCCCCCTACGCGCGGGTGTGGCTCGTGGACAACCGTGTGGCGTTCCTGCCCGGCTCCAAGGCGGCGGCGCCCGCCAAGCGCGCGGCGCTGGACGAGGCGGGCCTCACCCTCGTCCGCGAATGGAAGTACAAGGGAGGCAAGGTCGGGCTCTACGAGCGGACCGGGCCGCCCGCCGAACTGCCGGAACTGCACGAGCGCACGGCCGTGCCCCCGGCCGCCGACCAGTAGCGCTCAGGCGTGCTCAGTCGTAGAAGCCGAGGCGGCGGAGCTGCTTGGGGTTGCGCTGCCAGTCCTTGGCCACGCTGACCTGGAGGTTCAGGTACACGCGGGTGCCGAGCATCGCCTCGATCTGCTTGCGGGCGCGGGTGCCGACCTCGCGCAGCCGCTCGCCCTTGCGGCCGATGAGGATGGCTTTCTGGCTGGGCCGCTCGACGAAGACATGGGCGTAGATGTCGGTCAGGTCGGTTCTGCCGGGCCGGATCCCCATCTCGTCCACCACCACCGCGATCGAGTGCGGGACCTCCTGCTGCACGCCCTCCAACGCCGCCTCCCGGATGAACTCGGCGGCGAGGATCTGCTCGGGCTCGTCGGTGAGGTCGCCCTCGGGGTAGAGCGGCGGACCCTCGGGCAGCCTCCCGATGAGCACGTCGGCGACGACGTCGAGCTGGTACGGGTCGGGCGAGGCGCCGCCCAGCCCCGCGACCGCCGAGACCGGCACGATCTCGGCCCAGGAGCCGAGCGCGTCCACCGCCATGAGCTGCTCGGCCAGCGCCTGCGGGGCCACCTTGTCGGCCTTGGTGACGATCGCGACGACCGGTGTGTCCTTGATCTGGGCGAGTTCACGGGCGATGTACCTGTCGCCGTCGCCCACCTTCTCGTCGGCGGGCACGCAGAAGCCGATCACGTCCACCTCGGTGAGGGTGCCGCGGACCAGGCTGTCGAGCCGCTCGCCCAGCAGCGTGCGCGGCCGGTGCAGGCCCGGCGTGTCCACGATCACGAGCTGGGCGTCGGGGCGGTGCACGATGCCCCGGATGGCCCGGCGCGTCGTCTGCGGGCGGTTGCTGGTGATCGCCACCTTCGCGCCCACCAGCGCGTTCATGAGCGTCGACTTGCCCACGTTGGGCCGCCCGACGAAACAGGCGAAACCGGATCTGAACTCGGGCTGGTCTGACGTCGTCACGTTCCGATTCTCCCGTATCCGGACCGGTGGCCCGACCGTCGCCCGGCCCGCCGCCCGGCAAGCGGCCCGCAAGAGCGCCGCAAGAGGGCGCGGCGACAGTGGTGCCATGACACCCGACCGACCCCACCGACCCGAACGACCCGACAGCGCCGCCGCGCCGGACCTGCGGACCCTGCGGATCGTGCACCGGGCGATGCGCGCCGAGACCCGTCGGCTCGCCGCGCTCGCCGCCGAGCAGGGCGACCTGCCGTTCCCGCCGGAGCGGGAGGCGGCCCTACGGCGTCACCTCGGGCACCTGCTGGCCGAGGTGCACGGCCACCACACCAAGGAGGACACCGTCCTGTGGCCCGTGATCGCCGCGGCCGCGGGGGCCGCGATCGACCTCGGGCCGCTCACCGACGACCACAACGCCATCGAGCCGTGCCTGGCCGCCGTCCGGGACGGCCGGGGCGTCGCCCGCGCCAAGGCGCTCGCCGACCTCCGGGACCTCCTGGACGAGCACATCACCGACGAGGAGGCGACCGTCTTCCCGGTCGTCCGGCGCTACGTCACGGCCGCCGACTGGAAGCGGTGCGAACAGCGCATGGCCAGGGGCGCGAGCCTCGCCCAGCTCCGCTGGACGCTGCCCTACCTGGCCTCGCACTGCGCCCCGGACGACCTCGCCGTCCTCACCGCCCAGGCCGGGCCCGTCTTCCGGCTCCTGCTCCGCCTGACGCGGCCGTCCTACGAGCGGCTCCAGCGGGCCGTCTACGGGGCCGGCTGAGCCAGGCACCTCTCCTCCCAGTACCGCGACCCGGCCTTGCGCGCGGCCTCAGCGCCGCGCGCGTACAGGTCGGACGCCGACGGCAGGCCGAGGAAGGCGGCCGCCTCGCCGAGCACCCATCCGGCGGGGCAGAGCGCGACGGCCCCGGTGCTCGTGCCCACGTACAGGTCGGCGTAGGACAGCAGCCGCGTGTAGGCGGTCTCGACGGCCGCCCTGTCCTTCACCGCCATCGCGGCCAACAGCCGGAGCGCGCCGCTCAGGTCCTCGATGTAGTCGGCGCGGATCTCCTCGGCGGGGTCGAACACCGCGCGCGCCTCGTCCACCCTGCCGTTCTCGGCGAGCGTGAGCACGTACGCGTCACGGGCGGCGCCCGCCGGGATCATCGCGTACAGGACCGCCGCGTCGTCCACGAGTTCGGCGATCCGGCCCTGGGTGAGCCGGATGCTGAGGCGGCCCGCCCAGGCCATGCCGATCTCGCCGCCGAACAGGCTGTGCTTGACCATGCTCGCGAGGACCGTCTCGTAGGCCGCCTCCGCCTCGTCCAGCCGTCCGGCGAGGGCGAGGTCCATGCAGGGCGCCCAGGCGGCGATGCCGACGAGCAGCGCCATCTGGTACCGCTCGGCGAGCCGCAGGCCCTCGTCCAGCTGCTGCCGTGCCGTCGCGAAGTCCAGCTTGCCGAGGGCGACCTTGTGCAGGCACAGGTGCGCGAGGGCGAGATGCTGGCCGAGCCCGTGCGCCCGCGCCACGTCGATCGCCTCCCGCGCGATCTCCTCCCGCAGGGCGAGGTCGGCGGCGCCGCGGTGCCGGTTGGTGTAGAGGCTGTGCAGGGCGGAGGCGAGCAGCTCCCCGCCGCCCAGTCCCCGGGCGAGCGCGACGGCGAGCACCGCCGTCTCGCCGCCCCTGTCCTCCGGGTGGCTCTCCAGCTCGAACGCCAGCGACGTGAGCAGCCTGACCTTCGTCTCGCCGTCGGGCAGCCGCTCGATCGTCTTGTCCATGAGCGCGACGAGTTCCTCGTCGCGCTGCCCGTAGCGGCGGATGTTCCACAGCGGGAACGCGTCGAGGGAGCCGAGGACGCGGGCGGTCAGCTCCGGGTCGTCCAGCTCCCGCAGGGTCGGCAGCGCGCCCTGCCTCAGCTCCCGGGCGGGCATGAACTCCCCCGACAGGACGAGCGCGCGCACGAGCCGCGCGGTCAACTCCATGCCCTGGCGCGGGTCGCCTTCGGCGCGCGTGTGCGCGTCCAGGGCCGACGTCCACAGTTCGACGGCCGTCGGGTGGGCGAACCTGCGTTCGGCGGCTTCCGCCGCGCGGGCGGCGTGGTGGGCGGCGCGGGCGAGGTCGGTTCCGGCGGCCAGGTGGTGGTGGGCGAGGGCTGAGGCGTCGGCGGAAGGCAGGTCCTCCAGGACCGCCGCGACCCTTCCGTGGAGGCGGGCCCTGCGCAGGCCGGACAGCTCGGCGTACAGGGTGTCGCGGACCAGGACGTGCGCGAACCTGACGCGGGAGCCGTCCTCGGCCAGCAGGCCCGTCACCAGAGCGGCCTCCAGCGCTTCCAGGACCGTCTCCTCATCGACGGCGCAGACGGCCGTGAGGAGATCCGGGTCGACGTCCCTGCCGATGACCGAGGCGGTGCGCAGGACCGTCCCGGCCGTCGCGGGCAGCCTTGAGACGCGGCGGCGCAGCACGTCACCGACGCCGGAGGGCACCTCGCGCAAGGCCGCCTCGGGCCCTTCGGCGTCGAGCAGGCGGGCGGTCTCCCTGACGAAGAACGGATTGCCGCCGGTGCGCTCGGCCACGGCGGTGAGCACGTGCGGCGCCACCTCCCGGCCGCAGACCCGCGTGACGAGGTCCGCGACGGCGTCGGCGGAGAGCCCGTCGAGCTCGACCCGGACGGGCTCGTGCCGGGCCAGCGACGCGAGCGTGTCGGTGAGCGCACCGGTCTGCTCCGTCGGCCGGTAGGTGCCGACGAACAGCACGTCCGGCGCCTGCTCGGGCAGGCCCGCGAGCAGGCCCAGGGTCTCGGCGTCGGCCCGGTGCAGGTCCTCCAGCACGACGACGAGCGGCGTCTCGGCGGACAGGCCCGCCAGATACCGCGCGACGGCACGGTGCAGCCGGAACCTGGCCACCGACAGGTCGCCCGCCGGGACGAGCGCGTCGTCGTCCAGGAGCGGGGCGAGGGCGTCGGCGAGCGCGTCCGGCACCGGGTGCCTGGCGTGCAGCGCGCGCAGCAGCTCGGCCCACGCCCACGCGGCGGGCGCGCCGTCCACCTCGGGCGCGCGGCCCCACGCCTGGCGCCTGCCGTCGGCGGCGAGGTCACGGCACAGCCGTTCGGCGAACGCCGTCTTGCCCGCGCCCGCCTCGCCCGTCAGCAGCACGACCCGCCTTCCCGCCCGGACGGCGGCCAGCACCTCGGCGAGTTCGCTTTCGCGGCCCAGGAGGGGTTCGCCCTCGGGCTCCGGCTCGTGTGCGCGCGGCGTCCGCCGGACCAGCGAGACCGGCTCGCCCACGGTCAGCTCCGCGGCCTGCCGCAGGATGTCCTGTTCCAGCCGTTGCAGGGGCGGGCCCGGATCAACGCCCAGCTCGTCGGCGAGCAGCGCGCGCACCTTGCGCAGCGCGGCGAGCGCGTCGGCCTGGCGGCCCGCCTGGTAGAGGCCGAGCGCCAGCAGCCGCCAAGGCTCCTCGCGCAGGGGGAAAGCCGCCGTGTGCGCCTCAAGGTCGGGCAGCGCCTGCGCGGCCGCCCCGGCCCGCAGCATCGCCGCCGCCCTGCGCTCCACCGCCGTCAGCCGCAGCTCCTCCAGCCTGACGCCTTCGGCCTCCGCCCACGGCAGGTCGGCGAACTCGGCGTAGGCCGGGCCGCGCCACAGGTCGAGCGCGGCGTCCGCGCACTCCCACGCGGCGCGCGGCTCGGCGCTGCGCCGCACGAGGTCCTCGAACCGCCAGACGTCCACCGCCGCGTCGTCAAGGCGCAGCGCGTAGCCGGGCGGCCGGGTGACGAGCACCGTGGCGGGCGTGCGCGGCGGCCTGTCCGGCTCCAGGGCGCGGCGCAGGTGCGACACAAAAGCCTGCACCCCGGCCAGCGCCCGCGCCGGGGCCTCGCCCGGCCACAGGTCGTCGATGAGCCGCTCCACCGGCACCATCCGGCCGCGCGCGGCGACCAGCCGGGCGAGGACGGCGCGCTGCCGGGTGCCGCCGAGGTCGGCGGGCCGGCCCGCCACGCGGGCTTCCAGTGCGCCCAGGGCGCGGATCTGAACCATCTCGCGGGCATCATAAAACGCCACGGGGTCCGGGCGCTCACGAGCGCCAGGACCCCCGACGAACCCACTCACCCGACGAGCTCCAGCTCGTCCTTGCGGGCGCTCTCACCGTGCGCGTCAACCTTCGGCAGCACCCGGTCGAGCGAGGCGGGCAGCCACCAGTTCCAGCGGCCGAGCAGGGCCATCGCGGCGGGCACCAGGACCAGCCGGACCAGCGTCGCGTCCACCGCGACGGCGACGGCCAGGCCCACGCCCATCTGCTTGATCACCACGCCCGGATCGAGCACGAACCCGGTGAACACCGCGATCATGATCAACGCGGCGCTGGTGATGATCCGGCCCGTCGCGGCCAGGCCCGACACGACCGAGCCGCGCGCGTCGCCCGTCCGCAGGTATTCCTCGCGGATCCGGGACAGGAGGAACACCTCGTAGTCCATCGAGATCCCGAACAGGGCGGCGAACATCAGCGGCAGCACAAAGCTGGACACCGGGACGCCGTGCGGCAGGCCCATCAGGTCGGTGCCCCAACCCCACTGGAACAGCGCGGTGACCACACCGTAGGCGGCGCCGATCGAGAGCAGGTTCATCGCGGCCGCCTTGAGCGGCACCACGATGGACCGGAAGACGAGCAGGAGAAGCACACACGACGTGCCGACGACCACCAGGATGACGATCCACAGGCGAGACGTGACGATGTCGTCCACGTCGGCGTAGACGGCGGTGAGCCCGGTGACGTCGCCTCCGTGCGGGCGGACGGCGGCGCGGACGTCCTCCAGAAGCGGGATGATCCGCTCATCCTGCGGGCCGAACTCGGGCACGACCGCGATGGCGGCGGCGTCACCGCCCGGCGAAAGCACCGGCTCGGCCACCGACGCGACGCCTTCCAGGCCCGCGAGCCGCTCCTTGACGGCCGCCGGGTCGGCCGCCTTGTCCTTCAGGTCGAGCGCGACGATGAACGGGCCGTTCGCGCCGGGACCGTAGGCGTCGGCGATGAGGTCGTACGCCTGCCTGACCGTCGTCGAGGACGGCTCGGAACTCGCGTCGCTCGGCCAACTGCGCATCGCCAGGGCGGGCGCGCAGAGCGCCAGCAGCAGGGTGAGCGCGGCCAGCAGCCACGGCACCGGGCGGGCGCCGACCCGCCGCGCCCACGCGGCGACCTTCGGCGACGCGACCGCGACGGGCGCGCCCGCCCGCTCCCGGCGGCGCAGCACCCGCCGTCCGGCCAGACCCAGCAGCGCGGGCAGCAGCGTGACGGCCGAAGCGACGGACGCGGCCACCACGAGCCCCGTCGCATACCCCATGCTGACGAACGCGGGCAGACCGGCGAAGACCAGCCCGCACAGGGCGAACAGCACGGTCATCCCCGCGAACACCACGGACTTGCCCGCCGTGGCGTTCGCCGACGCCGCCGCCTCCGGCACCGCGTCGCCCGCCGCGAGGTTCTCCCGGAACCGGGTCAGCACGAACAGCGCGTAGTCGATGCCGACGCCAAGACCGATCATGATCGCGAGCGTCGGCGTTGTGGTGCCGACCTCGGTGACGGCCGCGAGCAGCGTGATCCCCGAGACGCCCACGCCGAGCCCGGTGAGCGCGACGGCGAGCGGCAGCCCCGCCGCCGCGACCGACCCGAACGCCAGGAACAGGATCACCAGCGCGGCCGCGACCCCGACCGCCTCGGACGTGCCCGACGGCGCCGACACGTTCTCCGGCAACTGCCCGCCGAACTCCGTCCGCGCGCCGGGGACACGCGCGGCGTCCTCCAGCGCGGCCAGGCTCTCCTTCGGCTCCAGATCCGTGACCGGCAGGTCGTAGCGGACCGTCAGGAGCGCCGTGCGGCCGTCGGGGCTGGGCGCCGGGCCCTCGACCCCCGCCACGTGCGGCAGCGCCGCCAGACGCGTCCTGACCGTCGCCAGCTCGGCCGCGTCCAGCGGGCCCGCGCCGTGCACCACGACCCGCGCCTCGGCCCCGGCCATCGCCGGGAAGCGCTCGGTCAGCAGGTCGGTCGCCCGCTGCGAGCCGCTGCCCTCCAGCCGGTAGTCGTCCTGCAGCGCACCGCCCAGCGCGGCCGCGAGGCCCGCGAAGACGGCCACCGCGAGGACCCACAGACCGATCGTCCGCCAGGGCCGCCGCGCGGCCGACCCTCCCAGGCGGTACAGCAAGCGTGACATCTCTGCCCTTTCTCCAAGGTGGTCTTGTCCTGATCACCTTGGAGAAAGGCCCTTGCGCACCGGTTGCCCCCGACTTGCGTGTTCACTTGGCCCGGAGGCCAGGCGCATGTCAGAGGGTGACGCGTACCGTGCCGTCTGGGGCGGCGACCAGCACCGGGGCGGTGGCGCCCAGGTCGCGGACGGCGGTGATGTCCGGGTCGGCGCCCGCGGTGACTACGGCGGCCGCCTCCAGGGACTCGGCGCCGCTCGCCACGGCCATGGCGACGGCCGTCTGGAGCGCGGTCAGGTTCAGGCTGGGCAGCGCCACCGTGGAGGCGGTGTAGGTGCGGCCCGTCTCGTCCCGCACCGCGGCGCCCTCCGCGGCGCCGTTGCGCGCGCGGGTGGCGCGCGCGAGCTTGATGAGCTTCTCGTCCTCGGGGTTCACGGGCTCACCTTAGCGGCGCGTTCCAGCCGGACGGCGGCCGCCTCCGCGGCCGTCGCGGCCGGGCCCTCCTGGCCGGGGCGCAGCAGCGCCGGCCCCGCCACCAGCAGCAGATCGCCGCCCACCCGGTGCACGACCACCTCGTAGCTGATCCGCATGCCCTCCGGCGTCTCCTGCCGGTAGGCGACCGCCGCGGTGTCGGCCGCCGCGAGCCGGGGCTGGCGGGCGTGCGCCCGGCCCAGCCTCAGCACCCCCTGGCCCGCCGCCGCCTCCACCACCTGGCATCCCGCGATGAACCGCCGCGCGTCGGCGACCGCCTTGCGGGCGTCGGCCTCACCCAGCCGCAGCACCCGCTGGCTGAGCGTCGCGCTGGGCTCGGCCCGGTAGAACGCCGTCTGCGCGCGCGGCGCCGAGATCCGCTGGCCCCTGCCGTCGGCGAGGGCGAAGAGGTCGGCGCAGTCGCGGTCGAACGGGACGACGCCGCGGAACACCTCCTGCGGCTCGGCGGGCAGGAACCCGTGCGGCGCCTCGGCCGCCGTCAACAGGGCCGCCTCAGGCCCCTGCGGCGGCGGCGCGGGCGCCGCCTCCCGCGTCCCGCAGCCCACGACGGACGCCGCGACGGCGACGCACACGGCACAGCACATGACGCGCCCCATGGAACCCCCCCGAACTCCCCGCCGTCGGCAGAGACGTTCCCGTGGCCCCGGCGCGTCAACCCTCGGCGGCCTCCGGCGGCAGCGGCTCGACCAGCACCGTGGAGATCCGGTTGCGCCGCCCGGCCAGGCTCTCGGCCGTCAGCCGCAGGCCCGCCACCTCGGCCGTGGACCCGGCGATCGCGACCCTGCCGAGCGCGTGCGCGAGCAGACCCCCGACCGTCTCGACGTCCTCGACCTCGATGCGCGCGCCCGTCAGCTCGGCCAGCTCCTCCACGCCCATCCGCGCGGTGACCCGGATCGAGCCGCCCTCCAGGCGCTCCACGCGGGGCGCCTCGTTGTCGTACTCGTCGGCGATCTCCCCGACGATCTCCTCAAGGATGTCCTCGATCGTCACCAGGCCCGCGGTGCCGCCGTACTCGTCGATGACGACGGCGACGTGGGTGTGCTCCGCCTGCATCTCGCGCAGCAGGTCGTCCACCGGCTTGGAGTCCGGCACGAAGGTCGGCTCCCGCATCAGCGCGGCCACCCGCTCGCCCGACGCGTCCTCGGTGGACTCGTGCAGCCGCCGCACGACGTCCTTCAGGTAGGCGACGCCCACAACGTCGTCCTCGTTCTCACCCGTCACCGGGATCCGCGAGAACCCCGAGCGCAACGAAAGCGACAGGACCTGCTTCAGCGTCTTCTCCCGCTCGATGAACACGATGTCGGTGCGCGGCACCATCACCTCGCGCACCACCGTGTCGCCCAGCTCGAACACCGAGTGGATCATCTCGCGCTCGTCCGGCTCGATCAGGCTGCGCTGCTCGGCGAGGTCCACCAGGTCGCGCAGCTCCGCCTCGGTCGCGAACGGGCCCTCCCGGAACCCCCTGCCGGGGGTGAGCGCGTTGCCGAGCAGGATCAGCAGCCGCACCAGCGGGCCCAGCACCCGGGCCAGCGGATGGACGACCACCGCGCCCGCCAGCGCCACCTTGTCGGCGTGCTGGATGGCCAGCGTGCGCGGGCCCACCCCGACCAGCGTAAAACTCACCAGGATCATGATGAGCGCGGCGACCACGTAGGCCCGCCACGTCTCGTCGAGCCAGCCGATGCACAGGTCCGCGACGATCACCGTCGCCGACACCTCGCACGACGTGCGCAGCAGCAGGAGCAGGCTCACGTAGCGCGCGGGATCGGCGACGACGGCCGACAACTGAGCCGACCCCAGCTCCGCCACCCGCACCCGCGACACCCGGGACAGTGCCGTCTCGGCGCTCGCGAACAGCCCCGCGAAGATCACCAGCAGCACGCTGACGGCGACCATCCACAGCTGGGTGTTCAGCGCGACTCCCGCCAGCTCGCCAGCAGCTTCGCCTGGAGGCCGAACATCTCGGCGTGCTCCTCGGGCTCGGCGTGGTCATAACCCAGCAGGTGCAGGATGCCGTGCGTGCACAGCAGCTCCAGCTCGTCCTGGGTGGCGTGGCCCGCCGCCCGCGCCTGCCGCTCGGCGACCGCCGGGCACAGCACCACGTCGCCGAGCAGCCCCGGATCGGCGGTGCCGTCCTCGGTGCCGCCCGACAGGTGGCCGGGCCGCAGCTCGTCCATCGGGAAGGCCAGCACGTCCGTCGGTTTGTCCTCGCCCATCCACTTCAGGTTCAGCTCGCGCATCGCCGGTTCGTCCACCATCAGCAGCGACAGCTCGGCCTGCGGATGGATGCGGAGCTGGCCCAGCACGTGCCGGGCCAGCGCGACCAGCGTCACCTCGTCGGCGGTGGCCGACGACTCGTTCAGCACCTCGATGCTCACCGGCGTCCCCGCTCCCGGCGCGGGCCGCGCGGGCCGCCACCGGGCGGCTGCTCGGCGTCGAACCGCGCGTAGGCGTCCACGATGTCGGTGACCAGCCGGTGCCGCACCACGTCGCCGCTGGACAGGCGGCAGAAGTAGATGTCCTCCACGCCCTCCAGGATCTCCTGGACGACGGACAGGCCGCTGCGCTGCCCGGACGGCAGGTCCACCTGGGTGACGTCGCCCGTCACCACGATCTTCGAGCCGAAGCCGAGCCGGGTGAGGAACATCTTCATCTGCTCCGGCGAGGTGTTCTGCGCCTCGTCCAGGATGATGAAGGAGTCGTTCAGGGTGCGGCCGCGCATGTAGGCGAGCGGGGCGACCTCGATCGTCCCGGCCTGCATCAGCTGCGGGATCGAGCCCGGATCGACCATGTCGTGCAGCGCGTCGTACAGCGGGCGCAGGTACGGGTCGATCTTCTCGTACAGGGTGCCGGGCAGGAAGCCCAGCCGCTCGCCCGCCTCGACGGCCGGGCGCGTCAGGATGATCCGGTTGACCTTCTTCTCCTGGAGCGCCTTCACCGCCTTGGCCATCGCCAGGTACGTCTTGCCGGTACCGGCGGGGCCGATGCCGAACACGACGGTGTGCTGGTCGATCGCGTCGACGTAGCGCTTCTGGTTGACGGTCTTGGGGCGGATCGTCCGGCCGCGCGAGGAGAGGATGTCGTGGCTCAGCACGTCGGCCGGACGGCCGGAGCCGCGGAGCATCGACACGCTGCGCTCGACCGCGTCCGGGGTGAGGGCGGTGCCCTTGCCCAGCAGCTCCACCAGCGCCGCGAACAGCTCGGCGACCAGCTCCGGCTCGGTGCCCCCGGTGACGGTGATCTCGTTGCCGCGCACGTGGATGTCGCTGTCGAACGCCTTCTCCACCACCGCGAGCAGCTCGTCGCCGGAGCCGAGCAGCGCGACCATCGGAAGGTCGTCGGGAACGACGATCTTCATCTGGGCCCGGGCGCCGGTTCTGCCGGCGCCGCCTTGGGAAGTCTTTGATTCGGTCATCTGCCGGCCGCGGGCGGCCACAAAACCCCTCTGCTGCGTGGTTTCCGGTCCTGCTGACCATCGTACCGACCGGGGGCCGCCCCGCGCGCGTCCAATTACCGGGGATTCGCGGCGTTCCCGCTGCTCATCCGCCCTTTTTCGCTATCCGGGGGGCCAGTTCAGACCCCGGCCGCCCAGCAGGTGGGCGTGCACGTGGAACACCGTCTGGCCCGCGCCCGACCCCGTGTTGAACACGACCCGGTACCCCGAGGCGTCCACACCCTCGGCCTTCGCGACGGCCGCCGCCTGCGCCGCGACGGCGGCGAGCGCCTCGGGGTGCTCGGCCAGCGCCGCGAAGTTCGGCACATGGATCTTGGGGATCACCAGCACGTGCACCGGCGCCTGCGGGTTGATGTCGCGGAAGGCGAGCGTGTGCTCGGTCTCCGAGACGACCTGCGCGGGCACCTCGCCCAAAATGATCTTGCAGAAGAGACAGTCCACGAAGCCCTCCGTCCTCACGTCCGAGCGGCATGCTATCGACTGCGGGATACACGACTCGCACGGCGCGGCGGTACTTCGTCTGGT
Organism: Actinocorallia sp. API 0066; assembly: GCF_020991275.1. GTDB lineage: Bacteria > Actinomycetota > Actinomycetes > Streptosporangiales > Streptosporangiaceae > Actinocorallia. Next base: position 19,759 of record NZ_JAJLQY010000017.1, read on the forward strand.
TATGGTGGCAGTTGGCGGCGTACCCCCGATGCGGCTGGACGGCTGAATGCGGTTTGGTAAACCGGACGACGAGGGCGGGCGTCCCAGTGATGTGACCGAGACGCTCCTGGCCCCGCCCCGGGCGGTGACCGCCGCGTGGGACGCCGACCAGGCCGTGACCGCGCTGTACGGGGCCGAGTACCGCTCCCTGGTCCGCCTCGCCGTCCTCCTGGTGCGTGACACCGCGACGGCGGAGGAGGTCGTCCAGGACGCTTTTGTGGCGATGCACGGGGCCTGGCGCAGGCTCCGCGACCCCGACAAGGCACTCGCCTACCTCCGGCAGTCCGTCGTCAACCGGGCGCGGTCGGTGCTGCGGCACCGCGCCGTCGTCGAGAAGTACGCGCCCAAGGGCCTGCCCGACGTGCAGAGCGCCGAACACGGCGCCATCATCGAACTGGAGCGCGACGCGGTGATCCGCGCGCTGCACGGGCTTCCGCCCCGCCAGCGCGAGGCGCTCGTGCTGCGCTACTACGCCGACCTTTCCGAAGCCGAGATCGCCGCCGCCATGCGCATCAGCCGGGGCGCGGTGAAGAGCCACACGGCGCGCGGCATGGCCGCGCTCCGCAACGTCCTGGAGCAGTCATGACCAGCGGCGACCCCTACGCCGACGCGCTCCGCCGCGCCCTGCGCGCCGAGGCGGACCAGGTCATGCCGTCGCCCGACGGACTCGGCCGCATCCGCGAGCGCACCTCCGCCCGCCGTCCGCTCCCCTGGGCCGCCTCGGGCTGGAAGGGACTCCTGCTCGCGGCGGCCGCCGCCGTCGCGACCGGCACCGTCGCCGTCACCGCGACACCCGCCGCCTACCACCGGTTCCTCTCCCCCGGCACCGAGACCGTGCCGGAACAGCACCCCAAGACCGCGGCGCCCACGACCTCGGGTTCCAACGGCGTCATCGGCCCCGACGGCGCGCCCACCCCCTCTCCGACCTGTCTCTCGCCCTACGGGACGCCTTCTCCCTCAACGCCCTCCCCTTCGCTCTCGCCCTGCCCTCCTTCCCTCACCACAACGGCCGTGCCGCAGCCGCCCGCGCCCAGCCCGTCGTCCCAGGTGCCGCACCCCTCGCCCGCGCCCGCCACGCCCGCGCCCTCCGGCACCCCCCAGCCCTCGCCGCCCGCCGCCACGCCCGACCCGACGCCGCCCGCCGACACCACACCCACACCCGCCCCCTCGACGGCGCCGCCCACCCCCACCGCGACCCTCACCCCCTCCTGACCCCCGAACCGGGCGAGGAGCCGCCCCGGCCACCCGGGTTCTGGCCGGGGCGCGCCCCCTCCCCTCCCCACCGGCGCACCGCCCGCTGATCGGCCGGGCCGCGCCGTGCGGCTACCAGCGGCCGGTTTTGGCCAGGAGGACGGACGCGGCGGCGACCCCCGCCGTGGACGTCCGCAGCACCGTGGGGCCGAGGAGGACGTGCCCGGCGCCCGCCTCCGCGAAGGCCGCCAACTCCTCCGGGGAGATCCCGCCCTCCGGGCCCACCACCAGGACGATCTCGGCGGCGCCTGCCACGTCGATCCCGCTGAGCGGTTCGGCGGCCTCCTCGTGCAGCACCAGGGCCAGGGGGGCGGCGGCGAGACGGGCGGCGACCTGGGCCGTCGTCTCCAGGTCGGTGATCCGTGGGAAGTGCGTGCGGCGTGACTGCTTGGCCGCCTCGCGCGCGGCGTTCCGCCACCGGCCCAGGGACTTCTCCCGCCGCTCGGCCTTCCACTGGGTGATCGACCGGGCGGCCGCCCAGGGCACGATCACGTCGACCCCCGCCTCGGTCATCACCTCGACGGCGAGCTCGCCCCGCTCGCCCTTGGGCAGCGCCTGCACCACGGTGATCCGAGGCTCCGGCGCCTTCTCCTCCCGCCGCTCCCTTACCTCGACCTCGATCCGCTCCTTCCCGACCGCCGCCACAACGCCGAGCACCGCCCGGCCTCCCCCGTCCGTCACCACGACCTCCTCCCCCACCCGCAACCGCTTCACCGTCGCCGCGTGCCGCCCCTCGGCGCCCTCGACCACGACCCGTTCCGCCGCCAGCGCGGCGGCCTCCACCACAAAAACCGGAGCACTCACCCCGCCATCCTCCCAGCTCCGCGCCACCCCCGCTCGCGCCCCTGTGGATAACTCCGCGAGTCCCGGCGCACGGCCAAGCCCTGTGGGTGAGCTGGGGCAATGGGGGTGGAGTGGATATTTCGTGCATGATATGTTTTGTGGCATGAGTCACTCTTCCGTAACCCCCTCCGTCGCCGAGCTGACGGACCTGACGGGCAAGGTCGCGCTGGTCACCGGCGGCGCGCAGGGCATCGGCCTCGGGATCGTCCGGCGGCTGCACGAGGTCGGCGCGAACGTCGTGATCGCCGACATCAACAAGGAGACGGCCGAGCAGGCCGCCGCGGAGTTCACCGCCGACCGGGTCAAGGCCGTCGTCGGGGACGTGAGCAACGCCGACGACGCCGCGGCGATCGTCAGGGCGACCGTCGAGGCGTTCGGCGGGCTCGACATCCTCGTCAACAACGCGGGCATCTTCCCCGGCGCCGCGTTCGTGGACGTCGACCCCGAAGTCGCCCGGCGCACCTTCGAGGTCAACCTCCTCGGCGTCCTCGTCGTCTCCCAGGCGGCCGCGCGGCAACTGGTCGAGCAGGGACGCGGCGGCCGGATCATCACCGTGAACTCCGTCGAGTCCGTCAACCCCTCGGTACTCGGCCTCGGCCACTACTCGGCGTCCAAGCACGGTGTGCACGGCCTCATCAAGACGATGGCCCTGGAGCTCGCCCCCCACGGCATCACCGTGAACAACGTCTGCCCCGGCGGCACCCTCACGCCCGGCCTCACCGGCCTCCTGGACGACGACACCATCGCCGCCATCGCGGCGCAGAACCCCCTGGGCCGCCTCGCCGAGGCCGACGACATCGCGCGGGCCGCGCTGTTCCTCGCCTCCGACCTGGGCTCCTACCTCACCGGCACCCAGATCGTCGTGGACGGCGGCCGCACCCTCCGCGGCGCCATGTACTGAACCATCCGACAGACGCAAGACGCACCGCGGCCCGCGCCCCTCTCAGGGGGACGCGGGCCGCGGTCTCAGGGGTTGTCGTAGCCGTCGCGGTAGGCGTCGGCCACGTCGTCTCTTCAGGTGTGGAAGGCGTCGCGCAGGCGGGAGAAGAAGCCCTGCTGGCCGGGGGCGAACTTGCCGGGAGGCCGCTCCTCGCCACGGAGGGCGGAGAGCTGGCGCATGAGGTCCTCCTGCGCCTGGTCCAGCTTGGTGGGGGTCTCGACGTTCACGTGGATCATGAGGTCGCCGCGCCCGCTGGCGTTCAGGTGGCGGGCGCCCCGGCCGTACAGGGGGATGACCTGGCCTGACTGGGTGCCGGGCCTGATGTCGATCTCTTCTGCGCCGTCGAGGGTCTCCACCGTGAGGGTGGTGCCCAGGGCGGCCGCCGTCATGGGGATCTGGACGGTGCAGTGCAGGTCGTCGCCCTCCCGCTCGAAGATCGGGTGCTGGCGCTCCACGATCTCCAGGAAGAGGTCGCCGGCCGGGCCGCCTCCGGGGCCCACCTCGCCCTCGCCCGCGAGCTGGATGTGGGTGCCGTGCTCGACGCCCGCCGGGATCTTGACCTTGATCGTCCGCTGGGTGCGCACCCTGCCCTCGCCGGAGCACTCCCGGCACGGCGTCCGGATGACCGACCCGTAGCCGCCGCACTGGGGGCACGGACGGGACGTCATCACCTGGCCGAGGAAGCTCCGCTGCACCTGCTGGATCTCACCCCTGCCGTGACACATGTCACAGGTGTCGGGGTGCGTTCCGGCCTCGGCGCCGCTGCCGGAGCAGACCTTGCACACCGTGGCGGTGTCGATGGTCAGCTCGCGGGTGGTGCCGAACGCCGTCTCCGCGAGGTCCAGTTCGACGCGCAGCGTGGCGTTGCGGCCCCTGCGCGCGCGCGAGCGCGGCCCGCGCGCCCCGGCCTGGCCGAAGACCGCGTCCATGAGGTCGCTGAACGGGAAGCCCGCCCCGAAGCCGCCGCCGAACCCCCCGGCGCCGCCCCCCGGCGCGAACGGGTCGGCGCCGAGGTCGAACATCTCCTTCTTCTTGGGGTCCGACAGGACTTCGTAAGCCTGCGTGACCTCCTTGAACTTCTCCTGGCTCTCGGCGTCGGGGTTGACGTCCGGGTGCAGTTCGCGGGCCAGGCGGCGGTAGGCCTTCTTGATCTCGTCGGGAGTGGCGCCACGGCCCACTCCGAGAATCGCGTAATAGTCGCGCACTTACTTCCCCGCCAGAATCTGTCCGACGTAACGTGCCACAGCGCGTACCGCTCCCATCGTTCCGGGGTAGTCCATGCGGGTGGGTCCGAGAACCCCGAGGCGGGCCAGCGCCTGCCCGTCCATCCCGTAGCCTGCCGCGACCACGGAGGTGGAACGCAGGCCCTCCATCTGGTTCTCGGTGCCGATCCTGACGGTCAGGGTAGCCGGATCCCCGGTCTCCCCCAGCAGTCTCATCAACACCACCTGTTCCTCCAGGGCCTCAAGGACGTCCCTGAGGCTCCGGGAGAAGTCCACGTGGGCGAGGTTCGCCGCCCCCGCGAAGACGATCTTCTCCTCGTTCCGTTCGACGAGGGTCTCCAGCAGGACCGAGAGCACCGCCGCCAGGACCGGCCTGTCCTCGGCCTGGACGCGGTCGGGCAGGTCCTCGACGGCGAGAGGCACGTCCGCGAACGAACGGCCGTCCAGGCAGGTGTTGAGCAGGGCGCGGAGCTGGGCCACCGAGTCGTCGGAGACGTCGTTGGCGACCTCGATCACGCGCTGCTCGACCCGCCCGGTGTCGGTGATCACCACCAGCATGAGCCGGCGCGGCGCCATCGGGACCAGCTCGATGTGCCGGACGCTGGACCGCACGAGCGACGGGTACTGCACGACGGCCACCTGACGGGTGAGCTGCGCCAGCAGCCTGACGGTCCGCGAGACGACGTCGTCGAGATCGTAGGCGCCCGCGAGGAACGACTCGATCGCCCTGCGTTCGGCCGCCGACATGGGCTTGATCGTGGACAGGCGGTCCACGAACAGGCGGTAGCCCTTGTCGGTGGGGATGCGGCCCGCGCTGGTGTGCGGCTGGGTGATGTACCCCTGCTCCTCCAGGACCGCCATGTCGTTGCGTACCGTGGCGGGGGAGACCCCCAGGGCGTGCCTGTCGGCGAGGGCCTTGGACCCCACCGGTTCGTTGGTGGAGACGTAGTCCTCGACGATGGCGCGGAGAATGGCCAGCTTGCGGTCGTCCAGCAACGCGCTCACCTCCTCGCACTCCCAGCCTTTGAGTGCCAAGTGTACGGTCCTGTCCGGAGAACTCGATGTGCGAGAGTCTGGGGCATGTCCTGGGAAGAGGTCGCCGATCGCTGTTTCCGCCGCCGCCACGGCAGGTTCGACGTGACCGTGGGCGTCGTCACGGGACGGCTCGGCACCGTGCTCGTCGACACCGGGGCGTCCCCGGCCGAGGGCTGGGAACTGCGGGCGGAACTGCGCGCGCTCGGCGTCGGCGAACCGGTCGCGGTGGTCACCACCCACGGGCATTTTGACCACTGCTTCGGGAACGCCGCTTTCACCGGGCTGTTCTGGGGCCACGCGGGCCTTCCGGAGTACCTGAGGCGCGAGGTCTGGATCACGATGGCCGCCGACGACCCGGACTGGGCGCGGAGCGTCGCCGGAACCGAGGTGCCCGCCCCCACCCAGACGGTCTCGGGCACCGCGGTCATCGACCTCGGCGACCGGCTCGTGGAGATCCACCACCTGGGGCGCGGCCACACCGGGCACGACCTCGTCGTCCAGGTGCCCGACGCAGGGGTCCTGTTCGCGGGCGACCTCGTGGAGGAGTCGGGCCCGCCCGCCTACGGAGGCGACAGCTTCCCCCTGGACTGGCCGCTCACCCTGACGCGGCTGCTCGACCTCCGGCCCGAGGTGATCGTGCCGGGGCACGGGGAGCCGGTGGACCGCGCGTTCACGGCCCGGCAGCGGGACGCCGTCGCGGCGGTCGCCCACGGCGTCCGGGAGACGTTCGACGCGGGCCTGGACCCCGTCCAGGCGCTCACCGCCCACGACTGGCCCTACGACCCGCTCCGGCTCCTCCAGGCCGTGCGGCGGGGGCACGCGCAACTGGCTCCCCCGTGGGAATGAGTTCTGCTGGGTGATTCGCCGCCCGGCCCGCGCGGGTTAGGGTCGGGACGTGCGCAGCAAGGACTATGGACAGGACGTGCTGGCCGGGAACTGGCGGCTCCCCAGGAAGGGGACCATCCCGGAGGTTCCGGCCGAACGTGATCTCGTCGTGGAGGACCCCGACAGCGGGTTCTGCGGCGCGGTCGTCGCCTGCGGCAAGGACGAGGTCACCCTGGAGGACAGGTTCGGCAAGCGCCGCGTCTTCCCCCTCGCCCACGCCGGGTTCCTCATCGACGGCAGGCCCGTCACCCTCGTCCGTCCCGTCCCCAAGCAGACGGGGCCGCCGCGCAGCGCGTCCGGGTCCATCGCGGTGCAAGGGCACCGCGCGCGGGTGGCCCGGGAGAGCCGGATCTACGTCGAGGGCGTGCACGACGCCGAGCTGGTGGAGCGGATCTGGGGCCACGACCTACGGGTCGAGGGTGTCGCCGTGGAGTTCCTGGAAGGGATCGACGACCTGCCCCTCATCGTGGAGGAGTTCGAGCCGGGTCCCGGAAGGCGCCTCGGCGTCCTGGTGGACCACCTCGTGCCGGGCTCCAAGGAGTCGCGGATCGCGGCCCGGATCACCAGCCCCCATGTGCTCATCTGCGGGCACCCCTACATCGACGTGTGGCAGGCCGTGAAGCCGTCGGCCCTGGGCATCCGGGCGTGGCCCGAGGTCCCCAAGGGGTTCGACTGGAAGGAAGGCGTCTGCGCCCGGCTCGGCTGGCCCGGAGACACCCGGGCGGCCTGGCGCCGCATTCTCGGATCGGTACGTACTTACGCCGATCTGGAACCGGAGCTGCTCGGACGCGTCGAAGAACTGATCGACTTCGTCACCGCTCCCGAGGAGTGACACCCGTGGCCCGCCGCAACCGTCCCCAGCCCACCCCGACCGTCCGCCTGCCCGACGGCTTCAACGCCGGATACGTCGACGGCCCCACCACCCCCGACGAGCGCCAGTGGGCGCTCACCGCCTACATCGGCCAGTTCCTCCTGTGGGCGCTGCCTCCCGCGTACGTGTACGTGACGAAGAAGCGGCGCTCGGCCTACGCCCGCCACCACGGCCGCCAGGCGCTCAACCTGGCGCTCACCACCGGGATCGGGGTGTCGGTGTCGCTGTTCCTCACCCAGTGGTTCCCGGTGCTCCAGTGGGTCGCCTACGGGTGGGTCGCCCTGGCGATGGGCCTTGTCGTCTTCAGCGCGACCCGCGTCAACCGGGGGGCCTGGCACAAACTGCCCGCGCTGGTGGCCTGGCCGCTCATCAAGTGAGGTCGCGGACCACCGCGTCGGCGAGGAGACGGCCCCTGAGGGTGAGGACGGCGTTGCCGTCCCTGCGCTCGACGAGGCCGCGCGCCTCCTGCTCCTTGACGGCCTCCGCGTCCAGGAGGCCGAGCGGGCAGCCCTCGCGTAGGCGGATCTCCAGGAGGATCCGCTCGACCTTGCGCGTCTCCTCGTTGAGGATCTCGCGGGCGTGGGCGGGCGTCTGCCCCTGGGCCAGGCGGGCGGCGTAGGCGGCGGGGTGCTTGACGTTCCACCACCGGGTGCCGCCCACGTGGCTGTGCGCGCCGGGCCCGGCGCCCCACCAGTCGGCGCCCTTCCAGTACAGGACGTTGTGCGCGCACTCGCCGCCCGGACGCGCCCAGTTGGACAGCTCGTACCAGGACATTCCGGCGGAGCCCAGGAGTTCGTCGGCCATCAGGTAGCGGTCGGCCATGGCGTCGTCGTCCGGCTCGTCCAGCTCGCCGCGTCTCACCTGCGCGGCGAGCTTCGTCCCCTCCTCCACGATCAGCGCGTACGCCGAGACGTGGTCGGGCCCGGCCTCCAGCGCCGCCTCCAGGGAGGCCCGCCAGTCGTCGTCCGATTCGCCCGGCGTGCCGTAGATCAGGTCAAGGTTGACGTGCCCGAACCCCGCCGCCCTGGCCTCCCGGACGACGAGCGGCACCCGCGCGGGCGTGTGCGTGCGGTCCAGGGCCGCCAGGACGTGCGCACGGGCGCTCTGCATCCCGTAGGAGATCCGGGTGAAGCCCGACGCGCGCAGGCCGTCCAGATAGGCCCTGTCGACCGTCTCGGGGTTCGCCTCGGTCGTCACCTCGGCGCCCCTCGCGAGCCCGAACTCGGCGTCGACCGCGGCGAGGATCCGGCCGAGATCGCCGGGCGGCAGCAGGGTCGGGGTGCCACCGCCCACAAAGACCGTCTGCACCGGCAGCTCCACGCCGCCCAGGACGCGCCGTGCCAGCCGGATCTCCCCGATCACCGTGTCGGCGTAGGACGCCCGGGACGCGCCCGGCCCCAACTCCTGCGCCGTGTAGGTGTTGAAGTCGCAGTAGCCGCAGCGCGTCACACAGAACGGGACGTGGACGTAGAAGCCGAACGGCCGCTCCCCCAACCCGGCCAGGGCCGAGCCGGGCAGCGAGCCGTCGACGGGTACCGGATCCCCTTCGGGCAGCGTGGCGGGCATGCCCCCAGTCTCGCAGCGCCCGGCCCGTGCTCGGGCCGGCCCGACCGCGTCAGGTGCCCTGGAGGAACGGCGGAAGGGCGCGGCCGGGAGCGGCGGGCAGCACCGTCAGGGTGCCCGGCTCGCCCGGCGGCTGGTCGAGCCGGATGACCCGGCCCGGATAGGCGCGCTGCGCGGTGGCGACGTCCCGCTCGTCCCACCGGCCGTAGAAGACGGGGCTGCCGTCGTGCAGCTCGATCTTCTCCGCGCCGGTCGGCCAGCGGCGGAAGAAGGCGGCGACGTCGAACGCCTCGTCGGCGGCGGGCAGGTCGGGCCCGTTGGCAGAGGACATGTGCGCTCCCTCGACCGGGCCGCGCCACGCCGGAAGGCCCCGGAACAGCGCGTCCGGCCGGATCTCGATCTCGAACGGTTCGGTGAGCCGCACCGCCTCGCCCCACCCGACGGACGCGACCCGCGTGTAGCCGTGCCCGTCCAGCCGGAACACGTGGACGCGCACGCCCTCTCCGGGCCCGGCACAGCCACGTCCCGGATCGACGACCCAGTACCAGGGCACCCCCGCGCCCGCGTACAGGACCATCTTGGCGCCGAAGTCACGGACCCTGGACGCCTCCGAGACGACCTCGACCGCCAGCAGCGGCGCCCCGTCCAGGTAGGCGCCGCCCGCGCCGTCCGGCACGATCATCAGGTCGGACGGGACGAGTGTGCCGTCGCCGAGCCGGGCCGCGGTGCCCATCGCCGTCCGCAGGCCGCCGGGTTCGGCGACCATCAGCGGCACCACAAGGTCGGCGGCGAGCATCTGGTGCAAAAGAGTGTGACCCACGACGGACAGTCTTCACCCGCCGACGCATCGTCACCACGGGATCACGCGGATTGGGTGGGACTCGATCCGATCACGGGAGCTCGACGCCGGTGACCGTCGTCAGCACCACCACGGCGTCGCTGAGCGCCGTCACCCCGTGCCGCTCGTGCGGGATCCTCGTGACCCCGCCTTCACCGACCTCGATGTCACCCCCGTCGGCGGTGATCCTCACCCGTCCCGCGAGGACCTGCAGGCTGGCCGCCGGGGGCGCGGCGTGCTCCTCCAGCCGGGCGCCCTCCGACAGCGCGATCACCGCCTGGCGCAGCGGGCCGTCATGCAGGAACAGATGGGCGCTGCGCCCGTTCTTGTCGGACTTGGCCTTGGCCAGATGCTCGTCCGCGAGCGCCTTGAGATCGGTCATGGCGGAGAGATTCCCTGCGGCGGGCGACAGCCAAACGGGCCCGGCGTCACCCGTACCTGTCGCCGCGATCCGGGCGGTAGGCGCGCTTCCACGACGGGCCGCGCCAGTAGTGGTTCGCCGCCGCGATCGTCGCGAACTCGGCGGCGACGACCTCGCCGCTGACCCGCGGCTCGGCCTCCGGGCGCAACCGCAGCAGCGTCCGCGTCGCCATCTCGATCGCCAGCGCCCTGCCCTCCTCGGGCGTGTCCGTGATCAGCGAGCCGCCCGGCACGAGTTCGTCCATGCCCGATGCATCCCACCTGCGGGGGCGGGCGCAAACCCGCCCCGCCGACTCACTTGACCAGCGGGTAGGCCAGCGCCTTCGGGAACGCGTACCACTCGCCGCGCGACGCGCCGACCGCGGCCAGCACCAGGAAGACCAGTTCCAGCAGCGCGAACGGGAAGTACAGCAGCGCGCCGAGCCCGAACGTGACGATCGCGACGATCCCGATCACCACCGACCATCCGATCGCGGTGATCGCCAGGTTCAGCGCCTGCGCCGAGTGCCACCTGATGAACGTCGACCTGTCCTTGTAGACCAGGTAGACGACCAGCGGCACCAGGAACCCGAAGACGAGCTGGCCCAGATGCGAGGCGATCGACCACAGCCGCTCGTCCGACGGCGACACCGGCGCGCCGTAACCGCCGTAGGGCTGCTGGCCGGGCACGTACGGGCCGCCCGGCGCCGGGCCGGGACCCGGCGGCTGGTAGCCGCCCGGATACGTCGGCTGCCCGTACGGGCCGGGGCCGGGGCCGGGGCCGGCGCCCGCGCCCGGGAACGGGGGCTGGGTGGGCTGCTGGCGGTAGGGGTCGTTGGGGTCCCAGGCGGGGCCGCTCATCACGTCAGCTCATTTCTTGGGCTTGTCGGCCGAGGAGCCGGTGGAGAGGGCGGCGACGAAGGCTTCCTGGGGGACGTCGACCCGCCCGATCGTCTTCATCTTCTTCTTGCCCTCCTTCTGCTTCTCCAAGAGCTTGCGCTTACGGGAGATGTCACCGCCATAGCACTTGGCGAGAACGTCCTTCCGGATCGCGCGGATGTTCTCGCGGGCGATCACCCGGGCGCCGATCGCGGCCTGGATCGGCACCTCGTACTGCTGGCGCGGGATCAGCTCCTTGAGCTTCGTCGTCATCATCAGGCCGTACTCGCGCGCCTTGTCGGCGTGCACGATCTGGCTGAACGCGTCCACCGACTCACCCTGCAGCAGGATGTCCACCTTGACGAGCTTGGACTCCTGCTCGCCCGACGGGTCGTAGTCGAGGCTGGCGTAACCACGGGTACGGGACTTCAACTGGTCGAAGAAGTCGAAGATGATCTCACCGAGCGGCAGCGTGTACTTGATCTCCACACGGTCCTCGGACAGGTAGTCCATGCCCTGCAGGACGCCGCGGCGGCCCTGGCACAGCTCCATGATCGTGCCGATGAACTCGCTCGGCGTCAGCACCGTCGCCCGGACGACCGGCTCGTACACGTGGGCGATCCTGCCGTCCGCCGGGTACTCGCTCGGGTTGGTGACGGTGTGCTCCTCGCCGTTCTCCATGACGACCCGGTAGATGACGCTCGGGGCCGTCGAGATCAGCGCCAGGTTGAACTCGCGCTCCAGCCGCTCCCTGACGATCTCCATGTGCAGCAGGCCGAGGAAGCCGCAGCGGTAGCCGAAGCCGAGCGCGAGCGACGTCTCGGGCTCGTAGACCAGGGCCGCGTCGTTGAGGCGGAGCTTGTCGAGCGCGTCGCGCAGCAACGGGTAGTCGTCGCCGTCGATCGGGTACAGGCCCGAGTACACCATCGGCCTGGGGTTGTCGTAGCCGCCGAGCGCCTCGGGGGCCGGACGCGAGGCCATCGTCACCGTGTCGCCCACACGGGCCTGCCTGACGTCCTTGACGCCCGAGATCAGGTAGCCGACCTCGCCCACGCCGAGGCCCTCGGTGGAGATCGGCTCCGGCGAGATCACCCCGACCTCCAGGGTGTCGTGCGCGGCGCCCGTGGACATCATCAGCGACTTCTCGCGGCGGGTGATCCTGCCGTCCACCACCCTGACGTAGGTGACGACGCCCCGGTAGGTGTCGTAGACCGAGTCGAAGATCAGCGCGCGGGCCGGCGCGTCCGCGTCGCCCACGGGCGCCGGGACCTCCGCGACGATCTTGTCGAGCAGCTCCGGCACGCCCGCGCCCGTCTTGCCCGAGACGCGCAGCACGTCCGCCGGGTCGCAGCCGATCAGGCCGGAGATCTCCTCCGCCACCTTGTCCGGCTGCGCCGCGGGCAGGTCGATCTTGTTCAGGACCGGGATGATGTGCAGGTCCGCCTCGATCGCCATGTACAGGTTCGCCAGCGTCTGCGCCTCGATGCCCTGCGCGGCGTCCACCAGCAGGATCGCGCCCTCACAGGCCGCGAGCGACCGGGACACCTCGTAGGAGAAGTCGACGTGGCCCGGAGTGTCGATCATGTTCAGCACATGGCCGTCCCACGGCAGCCGGACCGCCTGCGACTTGATCGTGATGCCGCGTTCCCGCTCGATGTCCATCCGGTCCAGGTACTGGGCCCGCATGGAGCGGTCGTCGACGACCCCCGTCAGCTGCAGCATGCGGTCTGCCAGGGTGGACTTGCCGTGGTCGATGTGCGCGATGATGCAGAAGTTGCGGATCACTGCGGGATCGGTGTGGTTCGGTACGGGCGGCACGCGGATCCTAGGTTGACGTCGAGACCTACGCCTTCCATGGTCCCATGTCCACGCCCATGCTCCGGCAGGGGCCGCCCACCGGGTTGGGGGTCGGGCGCGGACATTGGTACCCTTACGTTTCTGCGTGTGTGGGTGCGTGTGTCTCCGTACCCGCAGATCCGACCGGCTGCCGGATCTCCGCGCCCCATCCGTACGTTGACACCCAATCGAGGCTTCCTTCAGTGGCGAACATCAAGTCCCAGATCAAGCGGAACAAGCAGAACGAGAAGGCGCGGCTGCGCAACAAGGCGGTCAAGACCGAGCTGAAGTCGGCCATCCGCAGGTTCCGCGAGGCCGCCGCCGCGGGCGACGCCGAGGCGACCCAGACCGCGCTGCGCCACGCCAGCCGCAAGCTGGACAAGGCCGTCAGCAAGGGCGTCATCCACAAGAACCAGGCGGCGAACCGCAAGTCGGCCATCGCCAAGCAGGCCGCCGCGCTCGCCAAGTAAGCCGGACCCTTCCGGCTCTTTTCGGACCGTTCGCACAAGATGCGGGCGGTCCGTTGTGTTTTTTCCGAGATGCGCGCACCCGGCGTTCCGTCCTAGGCTCAAAGACGCATGGACGAACAGCGAATCATCAAGGTCTCCAAATACCTCTCCCGGCACCTGCGCCACCAGCCCGAACGGATCGGGCTCCGGCCGGACAGGGCGGGCTGGGTCGACGTCGTCGACCTCCTCGCGGCCTGCCGCCGCCACCGGATGGCGCTCACCGAGGACGAACTGCTCGAAGTCGTCGCCCGCAACGACAAACGGCGGTTCGCGCTCTCCCCCGACGGGCTGCGCATCCGGGCGAGCCAGGGCCACACCATCACCGTGGACCTCGAACTGCCGTCGGCGCCGCCACCCGACGTCCTCTACCACGGGACGGTCGGCGCGGCACTGCCCACGATCTTCCGGGACGGGCTGCGGCCGATGGCGCGGCACGCCGTCCACCTGTCACCCGACGTGCCGACCGCGCGGCGGGTGGGGGCACGCCGGGGCCGTCCCGTCGTCCTCGAGGTGGACGCGGCACGGATGGCCGCCGACGGGCACCTGTTCCAGGTCACCGACAACGGCGTGTGGCTCACCGGGCACGTCCCGCCGCGCTACCTCGACGTCGCCGGGTTCGTGCCCGAACAGACAGGGCCCACCGGCCAGGGATAGCCCGTCAGGGCCGCCCGGTCAGGGGTAGCCGATGGCCTCTTCGACGTCCCGCCACGTCAGGGTCGGGATCACCCAGTCCGGAGCCGGCTCCTCCTGCGGGCCGAACAGGTAGCGGTACGGCACCACGTCGCGGATCGCCCGGTGCACGTCCATCCGGTCGTCGATCATGTGCGTGATGCCGAGCTCCGCGCAGTGCGGCGCCTTCTCCTCACGGAGGCGGCAGTACCTGATGCGGTCGCGTGGAATGCCCGTCCTGCCGTAGAAGTCGTGGTGCTCCAGCCACGCCAGCGACAGCGGCTCGGCCTCCTCGCTGATCCGCGAGATCACCCACGCCCGGCCGTTGAAGCGTTCCACGAGACGCGGCAGCACCTCGAACGCGCCCTCGATCAACGGCATCCGCCGCGGATCGTCGAGGAACACCCGCCCGTCCGCGTTCCGGTTGGCCCCGACCACCACACGCCCGAGGTCCACCCCGAGCCTCGCCTCTCCCATGACTCCACCTTGTCCAGCCCGCGAACCGGCCGCAACCGTTTCTTGGACAACGAGACCGTGTCGCGTCCCACCCGCGTCCGGAACTGAGAATCTCCGCACGTCAGCGGGCGGCTCTCGCTGCGACGATCTCCTGTACCGCGCGCTCCAGGGCGTAAGCCGGATCGGCGGCCCCGCCCTTCACCGCGGCGTCCGTCTCCGCGACGACGATGAGCGCGCGCGCTATCCCGTCCGGCGACCAGCCGCGGACCTGCCTCTGGAGCCGCTCGATCTTCCACGGCGGCATGCCCAGCTCCTTGGCGAGGGCGAAACTCTTGCCACGCGCCCCGTTGACCTTCGCCAGGCCGCGCACCCCCTGCGCCAGCGCGCTGTTGACGAGCACGGCGGCGACCCCTGTGTCGAGCGCCCAACGCAGTTGCTCCAGCGCCTCACCCAACCGTCCCTCCACCGCGGCGTCCGCCACGGTGAAGCCGGAGACCTCCGCCCTGCCCCGGTGGTAGCGGGCGACGGCCGCGTCGTTGATCTTGCCGCCGGTGTCGGAGACGAGCTGGGAGCAGGCCGCGGCGATCTCCCGCAGGTCGGTGCCGACCGCGTCGAGGAGCTGCTGGGCCGCCGTCGCGCCGATCGAGCCGCCGAGTCGGCGGATCTCGGCGCGCAGGAAGTCGAGCCGCTCGCCCGCCTTGGTGACCTTCGGGCAGGTGATCTTGCGGGCGCCCGCCTTCGTCCACGCCTCAAGCAGCGCCTTGCCCTTGACGCCGCCCGCGTGCACGAGCACGAACACGATGTCGTCGGCGGGGGACTTCACATAGCCGGTCACCTCGGCGGCCAGGTCCTTGCCGAGGTCCTGCGCGGCGCGGACCACGATGACCTTGCCGCCGCCGAACAGCGACGGCGACGTCAGCTCCTGCAACCGGCCGAGCTCCATCCCGGACGGCACCAGATCCACGACCTCGGTGTCCGGCTCCCGTCGCCGCGCCTCCCCGACGATCTCCCCCACCGCCCGCTCCACGAGCAGCTCCTCGTCCCCCACGACCACCGTCACCAAGTCCACCCCCCCAGAATGCCACCACCCCCACCCTGCCCCAGCCCACTTCCCCGTCTCCCCCTCCCGCCCAGACGGTGACGCGGGTGCCGTCCAGGGAGACGCTCATCCGTCATCGTCTGCCCGTCGTCACGGTGACTCGGGTGCCGTCGAGGGAGACGGCGACGTCCCCGTGCAGGTCCGTCCGGTAGACGCGGGTGTGCCGCAGCATGCCGAGCGTGCGCGCGGCGGGATGCCCGTACGTGTTGTCGCCCCCGACCGAGATCACCGCCACCTTCGGCGCCCCCTCCCTGAGGAACTCCGCCTCCTGCCGCGCGCTTCCGTGGTGCGGGACCTTCAACACGTCGATCCGTGGCACCCTCCCCCGCAGCGCCCGCTGCGCCTCCTCCTCCAGATCCCCCGCCAGCAGCACCGTCAGCCCCTTCCACCGGGCCACCAGCACCACGCTCGCGTTGTTCACCGCCGTCCCGTCCGCGTCCCCCGCCAACGGCACCCCCACCCGAGGCCCGATCACCTCGACCGTCACCTCCCCCCGCGTCCACCGAGCCCCCAACACCGCCCCGACCAACCCCGGCCCACCCGCCCGCGCGAAGGCGGCGCGGTGTTCGGCGGTGCGGGGGCTGAGGGGGCTGTGCACGAGGGCGGTGGTGCGGCGGCCGCGCAGCACGCCGGGCAGCCCGGCGAGGTGGTCGGCGTGCGGGTGGGTGACGACGACGAGCGGCACCTCGCGGACGCCGAGACGGCGCAGGCAGCCGTCCACGAGCGCCGGGTCGGGCCCCGCGTCGACGACGACGGCGCGGCCCGGTGCCGCCCACAGCACCAGCGCGTCGCCCTGCCCGACGTCGCACGCGACGAAGCGCCAGCCGGGCGGCGGCCATCCGGGCGCGGTGACGCGCACCGCGAGCGCCGCCACCAGCACCCCGGCCAGCGCTGCCGCCGCGAGCCGCCGCGCCCACCGGAGCCGGACCGCCGCCACCGCGACGGCGCTCGCCACGGCCAGCAGCAGCGCGCCGCCGAGCCCGCCCGGCCATGGCAGCGTCGGGTAGGGCAGGGCCGCGAAGGCGTCCGCGACCGCGATCACCCAGGAGGCGGCCCATCCGGCCGGCGTCGCCGCCCAGCGCGCCCCGTCCGCCCAGAACGGCGCGACCGCCGCGGCGACGACCCCGCAGACCGTCGTCACCGCGATGCCCGGCGCGGCCAGCACGTTCGCGGGCACCGCCGCGAGTCCCACCTCGCCCGACATCAGCACCAGGACCGGCCCGACCGCGAGTTGCGCGGCGAGCGGCACCGCGACGGCCTCGCTCAGCCCGCGCGACAGCCCCCGCGCCCGCAGCCAGTCCCGGATGCGGGGCCCGAGCACCAGCAGCCCGGCCGTCGCCGTCACCGACAGGACGAACCCATACGAACCGGCCAGCGCCGGGTCCACCAGCATCAGCACGATGACGGCCCCGGAGAGCGCCGCCACCCCCTGCCGCTCCCGCCCGGTGAACAGCGCGAACAGCCCGATCGCCCCCATCACCGCCGCCCGCAGCACACTCGGCTCCCCGCCCACCACAAGAAAGAACCCCACCCCGACCACCCCCGCCGCCACCACGCCACCCCGCACCCCGAGCCCAACCCACCTCCCGACCCACAGCACCGCCGCCGTCAACAACGAGAAGTTCGCCCCACTCACCACAAGGCAGTGCACCAGCCCGGCCGCCCGGAACTCCTCATGAATCTCCACCGACAACCGAGACACATCCCCCACCACCATCCCGGGCACCACCCCCCGAGGCCCCTCCCCCATCCCAGAAACCGCCCCCCGCAACCCCTCCCGCACCCCCTCCGCCCACCGCAACACCCCTCGAGCTTCCCCCACCACCACCGCCTCCCCCCGAGCCAACACCACCGCCCCCACAAACGCCCCACCCCCCACCACAAACTTCCCCACCCCCCGAACCCTCTCCCCCACCCGCACCCTCTCCCACCCCCCAACCCCCCCACCCCTCTCCACCGCCAAAACCACAACCCCCACCCGATCCACCGTCCCCCCACCCACCCCAACCCCTTTCACCGTCCCCCCACCCACCCCAACCCCCTCCGCCGTCCCCCCACCCACTCCAACCTTCTCCGCCACTCCAACCCGCCCCGTCTTCCCCACATCCACCCCCACCCACTCAGCCCTCCCCTCCACCACAACAACCCCCTTCCCCGTCCTCCGCCCCTCCCGAGTCACCACGATCTCCACCTCCGCCACCCCCTCCCTCTCCGCCACCCCCCGCACCACCGACCCCTCCACCCTCTCCACCCGAACCCCCACCCCCACCGCACAAGCCGCCCCCACCACCAAAACCCCACCCACCACCCCCCACCCCCGAAAAACCCCCACCAATCCCCCCACCCCCAGCACACCCCCCACCAGAACCGCCCCCCACCCCCACCCAACCCACCCCAACCCCACCGCCACCCCCCAAACCCCAACCGCCACCCCCGCCAACCCCAAATCCACCCCACCCCCCTCTCCCTCCCCACCCACAGCCCCTCCCCTCTCAACCCCACCCACAGAACCCCTCCTCCACCCAACGCCCACACCCCAGTCCCTCCCACCCCCACTCACAGACCCCCTCCTCCCACCCCAAGCCCTGCCCCACCCACCCACAACCCCTCCACCTCCCTGCTCAACCCCACCCGCAAGCCACCCCACCCAACCGCCTCCCGTCCCCCGCCAGGTACCGAGCACAGAACCCAACAACACCCACCCGGTACAGAGACAGGACACCCCTGCTCACACCTCAACCACCGGCCCCTGTAACGCCCTCCCGCGACCAGCTTTCGTCCGCGAACGAACCAAGTAGCTGGACGCTACCTCTGGCCCCCACCTGCGGTCGTCTGGCCGAGCCTCGGGGACCACCGACTCAGCCGCCAGCACCCCTGATATCCGGCAAGCAGAGCCGAGACCACTCACCGACGCCGCATGAACCATCCACGCCGCAACAACGAACCGGCAACCCCGGTTGTCGGTGAGCGAAGTCGGCGACCACTCGCCCGGTCGATCCCACGCGCGCAACCCGCGACGCGACAACGAACCGCCCTACCGCCGAGCGAAACACCCGGAAGCATCACCCACCACCGAAACCCACGTGCCCCCTACGGACTCCGACTCCGACTCCGATCACATGCTCCAAGCTCACAGGCCGCCAACTCAGCCACCAGCGACCCCCGGTATCCGGCAAGCGGAGCCGCGACCACTCACCGACGCCGCGTGAGCAATCCGCGCCGCCACGGCGAACCGCCCTACCGCCGGACAAAGCACCCGGAAGCATCGCACGCCCCCAAACCCCACGCACCCCCTGCGGACTCCGGCTCCGACAGCGATCGCCTGGCCCAAGCTCACAGGCCGCCGCCTCAGCCACCAGCGACCCTGGCGTCCGGTAAGTAGAGTTCTCGACCGCTCGCCGACGCCGCATGAGTAATCCGCGACGCCACGGCGAACCGCTCTACCGCCGGGCGAAGCACCGGAGGCATCGCCCGGCGCCGCAACCCGCGTGCCCTCGGCAGACTCCGGCTCCGACTGCGGCCGTATGGCCCAAGCTCGCGGGCCGCCGACTCAGCCACCAGCGACCCTGGTTGTCGGTGAGCGGAGTCGCGGCGCGGCCACTCGTCCGGTGGATCCCGCGCGGGCAATCCGCGACGCGACAGTGAACCGCCCGGCCGCCGGGCGAAGTGCCCGGAGCATCGCACGCCGCTGAAACCCGCGTGTCCTCGGCGGGCTCTGGCTCCGGCTGCGGTCGTGTGGCCCAGGCTCGGGGCCGTCGACTCAGCCACCGGCGGACCTGGTGTCCGGTGAGCGGAGTTCTCGACCGCTTGTCGACGCCGCGTGAGTAATCCGCGATGTGGCGGCGAACCGCTCTGCGGCCGGGCGAAGCACCGGAAGCGTCGGCCGGCGCTGGAACTTGCGTGCCCTTGGCGGGCGGGTGACGGGGCCGGGTGGGCGGGGGCGTGGTGTGTGCTGGTGGTGTGGGGGGCGGATTGGGCTCGCATGGCTCTCCCTGTGGGGGTTGGGGCGGAGTTTGTGTTCGGGCTCGTGGGCGGGCGGGGTGTGGGAATCGGGCGGTGGGGGCTGCGGGGTGACGGGTTGGAATGTGTGGGGGCTGGATGGGCTGGGCTCGTATGGGTTTCCTTGTCTGGCTGAGGTGGGGTGGGTGGGATAAGACGGTGATGTGGGGGGTGAGGTCGGCGTAGCGGCGGGGGCCTATGCCGGTGACGTTGCGGAGTTGGTCTGGGGACTGGAAGGGGCCCTGGGTGGTGCGGTGGGCGATGATGCGTTGGGCCAGGACGGGGCCTATGCCGGGGAGTCGTTGGAGTTCTTCGGCGGTGGCGGTGTTGAGGTTGACGGGGGTGGGGGTGGCTGGGTCGGAGGCGGCTGCCGGGGTGGTTGAGGTGGTGGGGGGTTTGCCTATGGTGATCTGTTCGCCGTCGGTGACCTTGCGGGCGAGGTTGAGCGGGCCCACCTGGGCCTTGGGGCGGAGGCCGCCGGCGGCGGAGACCGCCTCGTGGACTCGGGAGCCGGGAGACAGGGTGACGATGCCTGGGCGGCGGACGTTACCGGCGACGTGGACGATGAGTTCGGCTGTCGGCTGCTGGGCGGGGACAAGATCGGGCGGCGCGGTGGCGGGGGCCTCCGTGGCGGACTGGACGTAGGAGTCGGACGCGGGCCGGGTGGTCCAGAAGAAGACGCCGGTCGCGATGACCGCCGTCAATGCGACGAACGCCAGGGCCCGGACGCCCGTGATACCCGGATCCAGCCGTTCCATCAGCGACGCCACCGCCGAGCGCGACGGGAACCCCAGACGACTCGCACGCTCCGGAGATCTGCGACGAAGCACCGAACCCCCACCGTCCCCCGACCAGGGCCCCTTCCCCGACTCGGAATCCTCAGCCCACAGCCCTTTCTCCGACTCGGGCTCTCCTCCCCGCATCCCCATCGCCGACCCGGACGTCACACCGACGCCTCTGGGGGCGTCATAGCTTCCCGGCGCCTCATAACTCCTCGGGCCGGGCGGCGGAGATCCGGGGCCGCGCGGGACGCCGCTGCCGGAAGGCTCGCGCGCGGAGTGCCACGGGTCAGCCCTGGAGGGCGTTCGTCTGGCCCCTTCACCGTGGGATGCCGGAGATACCGGACGGCCGCGCGGGACGACGCGGCCGGACGGCTCGGGCACGGAGTGCCACGGGTCGGCGGTAGCGGGGGCACGCGTGCTCCCCTCGCTGAGGGATACCGGAGGCACCGGGCGGCCGTGTGGGACGACGCGGCCGGATGACTCGGGGCCGGAGCGCCATGGGTCGGGGTCGGAGTGCCACGGGTCGGGGGTGTGGGGTGCTCGCATGGTCTCCTCGCTGTGGGATGCCGGAAAGCTGCGCGGTGTCGGGAAAGTGTGGGTGCGCGTGGAGAGAGGGGCACCGGATGGGGGTGTCGGGGCGGTGCCGGTCAGCCCGTGGGGTGGGGTGCCCGGGAACGTCGCCGTGGGTGGGCGCGCGTGGGTGGGCACGTGCGGGGGTTCCGCACGGCGGGGGCCCTGGGTGGTGGGGTGGCGGGACCAGGTGCCCGTTGGGGTGCGCGGCGCGGACGGGGGCGGCCAGGGGCTCCGGGTCTGCCAAGGCGGCGCGGTGGGGTGAAGGGTTGCCGGAGGGGGCCAGGGGGGTGCGGGTGGGGAGTGGTCCCAGCGGAGGCCGGATTTGGGCGCGCGGGGGCGGAAGGGGGTGCGGGGGGTGGTGGGGGCGGAGCGCAGGTGGGCGCTCGGCGGGAGGGACGAGAGAAGAATGGTGTCGTTCATGGGAACGACGTTAAAACGCGGCCGGAAGTCATGGGCGACCGAACCGGATTCTGTGGATAACCGGTTGCGTTAGGGGTGCGGGGCGATCGAGACGCCGAGCATGCCGGGCCCCACGTGCGCGCCGATGACCGGCCCTACCTCGCGCAGGTGCAGCGTGCGCAGCGACGGGATGCGGCGGCGCAGCCGGTCGGCGAGGTTCTCGGCCCGCGACGACGCGGCGACGTGCTGCACCGCGACGTCCACCGGCTCCGTCCCGGCCCGCGACACCGCGAGGTCCTCCAGCCGCGACAGCGCCTTCGCCGACGTGCGTACCTTCTCCAGTGGAGCGATCCGCCCGTCCGCGAGGTTGAGGAGCGGTTTGACCATGAGGGCCGAGCCGAGCAGCGTCGCCGCCGCGCCGATCCGGCCGCCGCGCCGCAGGTGTTCGAGGGTGTCCACGTAGAACAGCGCGCTGCTGGCCGCCGCCCGGCGTCGCACCACCGCGGCGACCTCGGCGAGGCCGGCACCCGCCTCCGCGGCCTCCGCGCCGGCGAGCGCGGCGAAGCCGAGCGACATCCCGATGGTGCGGCTGTCGACGACCTCGACGGGCACCGGCGCCTCGGCCGCCGCCATCCGGGCGCACTCCAGCGTGCCCGACATGTCGCCCGACAGATGCACCGACACGATCGCGTCCGCCCCCGCGCCGGACGCCGCCTTGTAGGCGTGCGCGAACCTGTCCGGCGATGGACGCGACGTCGAGACGGGCTGCCAGGAGCGCAGTGCCTCGGCCGCGTCGGCCGAGGTGATGTCCACCCCGTCGTCCCGGACGGTGCCGCCGATGATGATCTGGAGCGGCACCACGCCGATGCCGTACCGGGCGAGGAGTTCGGGGGGCAGATAAGCGGAGGAATCCGTAACTATCGCAACACCCATAGGGGCAACCTACCGCGTGACCGTTAACCGGTCGTCACATCGGCGTGACCGTGATGCTGCCGGTTCCGGTCTGCCGAAACACGCACGCCACGGGAACTCCGGTGCGGAGCACCCCGTGGGAACGCTCCGAAACCGGTCAGAGGCGGACGAATCAGGGTTGGACGGGCACGCCGCCGCGCCACACGCGGTGCGCCCGCAGCCCGTACGCCCAGGCGAACGCGCCCTCGTGGTCGGCGTCCCACAGGACGATGTCTGCGTACATGCCGCGCGCCAGCGTGCCCCTGTCGTTGACGCGCAGGGCGGCCGCGCCGCCGATGGTGGCCGCGCGCAGCGCCTCGGTCGCGCTCATCCCGAACATGGCGACGGCGAGGCCGATGACGAGCGGCATCGAGGTGATGCCGCTCTCACCGGGGTTGTGGTCGGAGCCGAGCGCGACGGTGACGCCGCGGTCGAGCATGGCGCGCACCTGCGGGACGCGGCCGTGCCGCAGCGCGGTGGCCGGGCAGACGGTCGCGGCGACGCCCGCGTGGGCGAGCGCCTTGATGTCCTCGTCGGTGGCCTCGGTGAGCAGGTCGGCCGAGGCGCAGCCGATCTCCGCGGCGACCTGGGCGGCGCCGCTGCGCTCGGACATGCACGCGTGCAGGCGCGGCTTCAGCCCCACCTGCTGCGCGGTGTACAGGATGGCGCGCGCCTCGTCCGCGGTGAAGTGGCCTTCGTCGCAGTAGACGTCGCAACTGTCGGCGCCGGCGGCGTGCGCGTCGATGGTCCACTGGCGGACGGCGTCGACGTAGTCGCGGCGACGGCCGAAGTACTCCGGCGGGAGCACGTTGGCGGCCAGGAACGTCGCGTGGATGCGCGGCATCGCCGGCTCGTTCTCCAGCGACCGCAGCATCCGGATGTCGGCGAGTTCGCCGTCGCGGGTGAGGTGGAAGCCGGTCTTGGCCTCGACCGTCGTGGTGCCCGACATCACCCACGCGCGCAGCCGTTCGCGGACGGCCGAGCACAGCGTCCACGGGTCGGTGCCGCGGGTGACCGTGACGGTCGAGCCGATGCCGCCGCCCGCCGAGGCGATCTCCTGCGGGCTCGCCCCGCTGGTGCGCATCGCCAGTTCCGCCCAGCGGTTGCCCGCGTAGACGGGGTGGGCGTGCGCGTCGATGAGGCCGGGGGTGACCAGCCCGCCGCCGAGGTTCTCCACGTGGTCGACGTCGACGATGTCGTTGATGACGCCGGGGACGCTCGCGGGAAGGTCGGCGGACGGGCCCGCCCACACGATCCTGTCGTTGTGGATGAGGATGGCGGCATTGCTGCAGACATCGGTGCCCGTCCACAGGCGTCCGATGTTCGTCAGCAGACGAACCGTCATAGTCGTGTCACCGAACCGTCCGCTGGGAGGGGTCGACCGGGAGCGTCAAGAGCCACCTGCTCTCGCTGATGCCGTCCGGCTGGCTGCCGAAGGGCGGTACTTGGCCGCTGCGTCGACGCGGGCGCCGAGCATCGGGACGACGAGACCGGAGATATCGGTTTCGTCACGGTAGTGCACGTCTGGCCTGCGAGACAAGCTCTTGACACGACCAACGTGGCACGGTCCGTCCGAGTTCCTCAGCGTAGTGCGCGAGCCCGTGAAACGTGGGCGAAACGTAGGAGATTCACTGACCCGAAGGGGCCACCTCGAAGCGCTCCAGTTCGGCGGCCAGCGGGCGCGGCACCCGGGCGATGATCTCCGTCCCGTCCTCGCGGTGTTCGATCTTGGTGACCTCGCCCTGCTCGTGGATCCGCGCGACGAGCGCGCCCTGCGCGTACGGAAGGAGCACGTGCAGCTCACGGTCGAACTCGGGCAGGTCGGCCTCGATGAGCTCAAGCAGCCGGTCGATCCCCGCGCCGGTGCGCGCGGAGACGGTGACGCTGCGCGGGAACTCGCGCTGGAGCCGGTTCAGCACCAGCGGGTCGGCGGCGTCGGACTTGTTGATGACGATGAGCTCGGGCACCTTGGCCGCGTCGACCTCCGACAGCACCTCGCGGACCGCCTCGATCTGCGCCTCGGGGTCGGCGTCGCTGCCGTCCACGACGTGCAGGATGAGGTCGGCCTGGGCCACCTCCTCCAGGGTGGAGCGGAACGCCTCGACGAGCTGGTGCGGCAGGTGCCTGACGAACCCGACGGTGTCGGCGAGCGTGTAGGGGCGCCCGGACGGCGTCACGGCCTTGCGGACGGTCGGGTCGAGCGTGGCGAACAGCGCGTTCTCCACGAGCACCCCGGCGCCCGTCAGACGGTTCAGGAGCGAGGACTTGCCCGCGTTGGTGTAACCGGCGATGGCCACCGCGGGCACCTTGCGGGCGCGGCGGACGGCCCTCTTGGTGTCGCGGGTCTTGGACATCTCGGCGATCTGCCTGCGCAGCTTGGCCATCCGGGTGCGGATGCGCCGCCGGTCCAGCTCGATCTTGGTCTCGCCGGGGCCGCGGCCGCCGATGCCGACGCCGCCCGCGGCGCGGCCGCCGACCTGCCGGGACAGGTTGCCGCCCCAGCCGCGCAGGCGCGGCATCAGGTACTGCAGCTGCGCGAGCTCGACCTGGGCCTTGCCCTCGCGGGACTTGGCGTGTTGGGCGAAGATGTCGAGGATCAGCGCGGTGCGGTCGATGACCTTGACCTTGGAGATGTCCTCAAGGGTGCGCAGCTGCGACGGGGTCAGCTCGCCGTCGGCGATGACGGTGTCGGCGCCGGTGGCCAGGACGACGTCAGCGAGCTCCTCGGCCTTGCCGGACCCGATGTAGGTCGCGGGGTCGGGCTTGAGGCGGCGCTGGATGAGCCCCTCCAGGACCTCCGAGCCCGCCGTCTCGGCGAGCAGGGCGAGTTCCCGCAGCGAGTTCTCGGCCTGGGTGAGGGTGCCTTCGGTCCACACGCCGACGAGGACGACGCGTTCCAGCCGGAGCGCGCGGTACTCCACCTCGGTGACGTCGGCGAGTTCCGTGGAGAGGCCGCTCACGCGCCGCAGCGCGTGGCGTTCGGCGAGCTCGTACTCGCCCGTGGTTTCGGGGCCCTCGTAGGCGCCGAACTCGTTGTTCAGGGTCATGTTCCTCCTGGTTCACTCAACGCCGCCGACCGGCGGGTTCTTCCCCAGCCTGCCACGCGGAGGTGACGATCTCACCTCGATTTCCGCGCGCTGACCTCGCCCCCCGCCCCGGGACGCCCCCCGCTTGGACGCGCCGGGCACCGGTCGGCTAGTCTTTTCATTACTCAGAAGTAGGTTTTCGTCTAGTGAAAACCAGCCCGGACAACTCCAAACCGGGCGGCATCCACCGCACGGATGTGAACGATCCCGAGACACGACAGGAAGGTCCCGAGATGGGCGTTGAGGTCACCGGACCAAGGAACGAGCGCTTCGACGAGATCCTCACCCCCGAGGCCCTGCAGTTCGTGGGCGCCCTGCAGCGCGAGTTCGGCGAGCGCCGCCTGGCGCTGCTCGCCAAGCGCGCCGAGCGGCAGGAGGCACTGAACAACGGCGGCACGCTGGACTTCCTGCCCGAGACCGCGGGCGTCCGCGCCGACGACACGTGGCGCGTCTCCGAGCCCGCCCCGGGCCTGGAGGACCGGCGGGTCGAGATCACCGGCCCCACCGACCGGAAGATGACGATCAACGCCCTCAACTCGGGCGCCAAGGTGTGGCTCGCGGACTTCGAGGACGCCAACACGCCGCTGTGGAACAACATGATCGAGGGCCAGCTCAGCCTGCGCGACGCCCTCGACCGCACGATCGACTTCACCGACGAGCGCACCGGCAAGTCCTACGCGCTGCGTCCCGACGAGGAGCTGGCGACGATCGTCGTCCGCCCGCGCGGCTGGCACATGGAGGAGAAGCACGTCACGGTCGACGGCAAGACCGTGTCGGGCTCGCTCTTCGACTTCGGCCTGTACTTCTTCCACAGCGCGCGTAGGCAGCTCGCCAAGGGCAAGGGCCCGTACTTCTACCTGCCGAAGATGGAGTCGCACCTGGAGGCCCGCCTCTGGAACGACGTCTTCAACCTCGCCCAGGACACCCTGGAGATCCCGCGCGGGACGATCCGGGCGACCGTCCTCATCGAGACGATCCCCGCCGCGTTCGAGATGGAGGAGATCCTCTTCGAGCTGCGCGACCACTCCGCCGGCCTCAACGCCGGCCGCTGGGACTACCTGTTCTCGGTGATCAAGAAGTTCCGCTCGCGCGGCGCCCAGTTCGTCCTGCCGGAGCGCAACGCGATCACGATGACCGCGCCGTTCATGCGCGCTTACACCGAGCTGCTGGTGCGTACCTGCCACAAGCGCGGCGCCCACGCGATCGGCGGCATGGCCGCCTTCATCCCGTCCCGCAAGGACGAGGAGGTCAACCGGATCGCGTTCGAGAAGGTCCGCGCCGACAAGACCCGTGAGGCGGGCGACGGCTTCGACGGCTCGTGGGTGGCGCACCCGGACCTCGTCCCGGTCTGCCGCGAGGTCTTCGACGGCGTCCTGGGCGACAAGCCGAACCAGCGCGACCGGCTCCGCGAGGAGGTCCGCGTCTCCGCCGCCGACATCCTGTCGGTGGACAAGACCCCGGGTGAGATCACCGAGGCGGGTCTGCGCAACAACATCGACGTGGCGCTGCGCTACCTGGCGGCGTGGCTGAACGGCTCGGGCGCGGTCGCCATCCACAACCTGATGGAGGACGCGGCCACCGCCGAGATCTCCCGCTCGCAGGTGTGGCAGTGGATCAACAACGGCGTCAAGCTGCCCGACGGCACGCTCATCACCAAGGAGCTGGTGAACACGCTCCTGGACGAGGAACTCGCCAAGATCCAGGAAGAGCTGGGCGACGCCTACAACTCCGACCGGTACAACGAGGCGGTGGCGCTCTTCAAGGAGGTCACCCTCGCCGACGACTACAGCGAGTTCCTCACCACGCCGGCTTACGTCCGCTTCCCGTAAGGAGCGCACCGATGCTCCAGGGTCTGGCCGAAGAACTCCGGCGCGTCCTTCGGCCGGACTCTGTGATCGACGACCCCGTCCGGCTGCGCACCTACGAGTGCGACGGGCTGACCGTCCACCGGGCGCGGCCGGGCCTGGTCGTGCTGCCGGAGGCGGCCGAGGAGGTCGCCGCGGTGGTCCGCGCGTGTGTGGCGCGCGGCGTCCCTTACGTCGCGCGTGGCAGCGGCACCGGCCTTTCCGGCGGTGCCCTGCCGCGCACGGACGGGGTCCTCGTCGTGACGTCGAGGATGCGGCGCATCCTTGAGATCGACTTGGACGACCAGAGGGCCGTCGTCGAGCCCGGGGTCATCAACCTGGACGTGTCCAAGGCCGTCCGTCCCGACGGCTACCACTACGCGCCGGATCCTTCGAGCCAGCAGATCTGCTCGATCGGCGGGAACGTCGCGGAGAACTCGGGCGGGGCGCACTGCCTCAAGTACGGGTTCACCGCCAACCACGTGCTCGCCTGCGAGATCGTGACGCCCGAAGGCGAGATCGTCACCCTGGACGACGGCCCGGGGTACGACCTGCTCGGCGCGTTCGTCGGGGCCGAGGGGACACTCGGGATCACCACGAAGGTGACGGTCCGGCTTACCCGCAACCCGGAGGTCGTGCAGACGCTCCTGGCGGCGTTCTCCTCTATCGAGCAGGCGGGCGAGGCCGTCAGCGCGATCATCGGGGCGGGGATCGTCCCGGCGGCGATCGAGATGATGGACGCGCTCGCGATCGAGGCGGCCGAGGCTGCTGTCGCGTGCGGGTACCCCGAGAACGCGGGCGCGGTGCTCATCGTGGAGCTGGACGGCCCGGAGCCCGAGGTCGCCCACCAGTTCGCGCAGGTCAAGGCGCTGTGCCTGGACGCGTTCGAGCAGCGCGTGGCCCGTGACGACGCCGACAGGGCGCTCATCTGGAAGGGCCGCAAGTCGGCGTTCGCCGCGGTCGGGAGGATCTCCCCGGCCTACATCGTCCAGGACGGCGTCGTCCCCAGGACGTCGCTTCCGCGCGTCCTGGCGAGCATCGACAGGCTGTCGCGGGAGTCGGGCGTCAAGGTCGCCAACGTGTTCCACGCCGGGGACGGCAACCTGCATCCGCTCGTCCTCTTCGACGACGCGGAGGAGGGCGCCGAAGAGCGTGCCGAAGGCGTCTCGGGCGCCATCCTCGACCTGTGCATCACGCACGGCGGCTCCATCACCGGCGAGCACGGGGTGGGCGTGGACAAGGCGCGGTACATGCCGCGCATGTTCACCGACGCCGACCTCGACACGATGCAGCTACTGCGCTGCGCCCTGGACCCGGCCGGGCTGTGCAACCCCGGCAAGGTCTTCCCTACGCCGCGCCTGTGCGGCGAGATCCCGCGCGTGCGGCGGGGCGAACCGGAGGGGGAGCTGTACTGATGTCGGCGTCAAGGCCGGGCGGCCCCGGCGACGAGGTCCTCGGTGTCCGCCCGGTGCGCGTGGAGCGGCCTGAGACGGTCGAGGAGGCTGCCGAGGCGCTGCGCCGGGCCCACGCCGAGGGGCTGACCGTCGTGCCGCGCGGCAACGGCACACGGCTGCACTGGGGCGGTGTCCCGCGCTCGTGCGACGTGCTGCTGGACACCCGGTCGCTGGACCGGGTCGTCGAGCACGCGGCGGGCGACCTCGTCGTCACCGTCGAGGCGGGGGTTCCGCTGGCCCGTCTCGCGGAGGTCCTCTCCCCGGCAGGGCAGCAGCTCGCCTTGGACTCCCCCGTCGAGGCGACCGTGGGCGGCGCCCTGGCCACCGCGTCGGCGGGCCCGCGGCGCCTCCTGTACGGGACGCCCCGGGACCTCCTCATCGGCGTGACGGTCGTGCGTGCCGACGGCGCGATCGTCAAGTCCGGAGGCAAGGTCGTGAAGAACGTCGCCGGATACGACCTCGGGAAGCTCTACACGGGTTCGTTCGGCACCCTGGGCCTCATCGTGCGCGCCTCCTTCCGCCTGCATCCCGTGCCCGCACAGCATGCCTACGTCACGGTGTCGGGGAGGGAGCCCCTGAAAGCCGTCCTCGCGCTGCTGCACTCCCCGCTGGTGCCGAGCGCGATCGAGCTGGACGGCGACGCCTCAGGGTCCGAGGTCGTCGCGCTGTTCGAGGGTTCCGCCGCCCAAGCGCGCGCGGCGGAGGCCGTCAGGCTGCTCGGAGGCGACGCCCGTGTGGGCGAGGAACCCGCGTGGTGGGGCGCCTACCCCGAGGGCGAGGTGCTCGTCGAGCTGCGGGCCAAGCCCAGCGAACTGCCGGACGTGCTCTCGGTGGGCGGCGTCCGGGTACGGGGCTCGGCGGGCAGCGGCGTCTGGTTCCTCGCCGTCCCCGCGTCGGAGGCGGCCGAACTGGTGGTCCGCCTGCGCGCGCGCTGGACGGCGATCGTGCGTCACGCGCCCGTCGCCCTGCACGACGAGCTCGACCTGTGGGGCCCGTCTTCCACGCTCGCCCTGACGCGCAGGGTGAAGGACCAGTTCGATCCCGGCCACCGGCTTTCTCCCGGCCGCTTCATCGGAGGTGTCTAGTGTCCGAGGCCACGCCCGACGCGGGCGCGGGCGCCCCGACCGGGGACGACCCGTTCGGCGCGCTCCTGGACGACTGCGTCCACTGCGGCTTCTGCCTTCCGACCTGCCCCACCTACGTGCTGTGGGGAGAGGAGATGGACTCTCCGCGCGGGCGCATCCACCTCATGGCCCAGCACCACGAGGGCACCCCGCTCACCCCGGAGATGGCGGGCCACTTCGACGCCTGCCTGGGCTGCCTCGCGTGCGTCTCCTCCTGCCCGTCCGGCGTCCAGTACGACAAGCTGATCGACCACACCCGCGCCGAGGTCGAGCGGGAGCATCCGCGCACGGTCCCGGAACGGGCGCTGCGCGCGGCGATCTTCGCGCTGTTCCCGTACCCGCGCCGCCTGCGGGCCGTACGGGGCCCGCTGCGGCTCTACCAGGCCAGCGGGCTCGGCAGGGTCGTCCAGCCCGTCCTGGCCCGGCTCAGCCCCTCCCTGGCCGCGATGGAGCGGCTCGCGCCCCCGCTCGGGCGGGCGCGGCGGCTGCCGGAGCGGATCGGGGCGCGCGGCGAGCGGCGCGCCGCCGTCGGGATGCTCACCGGCTGTGTGCAGCGTGAGTTCTTCCCGCAGGTCAACTCGGCCACCGCGCGCGTGCTGGCGCTGGAGGGCTGCGACGTGCTCGTGCCCAAGGGACAGGGCTGCTGCGGGGCGCTGTCCTTGCACTCGGGGCGCACCGAGGAGGCCAAGGCGTTCGCCAGGGCGACGATCGAGGCGTTCGAGCGGGTGGACGCGATCGTCGTCAACTCGGCGGGCTGCGGCTCGGCGATGAAGGAGTACGCCGCGCTCTTCGCCGACGAGCCCGCCTGGGCGGCGCGCGCCGCCGCGCTGAGCGGCAGGACGCGGGACTTCTCGGAGTTCCTCTCCGAGCTCGGCCCGCGCGCGCGACGACACCCCGTGGAAGTCACCGCCGCCTATCACGACGCCTGTCACCTGGCGCACGGCCAGGGCATCCGCAGCCAGCCGCGCGAGCTCCTCAGGGGCGTCCCCGGCCTGGATCTGCGCGAGGTGGCCGACCCCGACGTCTGCTGCGGCTCGGCCGGGACGTACAACCTTCTCCAGCCGGAGGCTGCCGACGCGCTCGGTGAGCGTAAGGCGATCCAGGTAGGCGCCACGGAAGCCGAGCTGTTGATAGCGGCCAACCCGGGCTGCACCGCTCAGATCGCGTCCGCGCTGGCCCGGCGGGGCACGGAGATCGCGGTGGCGCATCCGGCGCAGGTGCTCGACGCGTCGTTGCGCGGGCTCGGCGCCACGCCACTCCTGTCACACCCTGATCAGATCGCACGGACAACCATGCGCTAGGCTCCGGACGAGCTCCCCAGATTGGACGTTCCAATGTCTGGATCGCACCGTTCACCAGGAAGCCGGCGCAAGAAGCGGAGCCGCAAGGGCACCGTCGTGGCCGCCACGGCACTCGTCGGCCTGCTCGCCGTCGCGGCGATCGCCGCGGGCTCCTACATCGCCCGCCAGACCGGCGCCGGCGCCGAGGAGCCCGCTCCCGGCGCCGCGGGGCTGCCCCGGCCCGCCACCGGCGAGCCCCTGACGCTCACCGACACCGACGGCCACAGCTACCGGATCTCCGCCGTCGCGGCCGGCCGCGCCGAGGACGGCCGCGCGTACGCCGAGTACGTCATCGCGAACGCGGGCGACGCCCAGGTGCCGCTGGAGACTCCGGGCGACCTCTTCGTCGCCAAGGACAAGTCGACGGCCACCGCGTGCATGGAGCAGCCGGGAGCACCCTCCGACCTCTGCACCCCGCCCAACTCCACCGAGGTGCTCGGCCCCGTGGACGGCTCCCCCGACGTCGTGAGCGACGGCGTGGACGAGTACATGCCCCCGCACGCGGAGTATCTCGTCCGGATCATCACCGACGACGAGGTCCAGGAACTCGGCGCCGACGACATCGGGTTGTACGTCTGGAACGTGAGGTTCATTCAGGACCGCAAGGCACGGCTCGTCACCCTGCCCTGACTTACCCCCATTTGTCCCCCCACCTGGGGTTTTCTCCCGGTTTGGGGTAGGCGCGGGGCGGATCGCTCCACTATGCTGCTGCGCCACCCACCCCTTTCCTCACTCCCCGGGAACCTCCTTGTCAGGCAGCCACCGCAGCCACCGCGCCATGCCCGCGCGGCGTAAGAAGACGAGCGGCGGACCGGCCGTCCTGGTCGGCGTCTCGCTCGCCGTCGTCGCCGTCACCGGCGCGGCGTTCCTCCTCCTCCGCCCCGACGGCTCGGCCGCCGAGGGCGGGCCCGGTTCGACCGGGAACGCCGCCGTCACCGGCCTTCCCACCGTCCCCAAGCCCAAGACCGGCACCCCGCTCAACGTCACCAACAGCGAGGACGTCGCCTACTCGCTGGCCGCCGCCGAGGCGGGCATCGACGACGAGGGCCACGCCTACATCGACTACGTCATCACCAACAAGAGCGAGGAGACCGCCCCCTACGAGGCGCCCGCCCAACTGTTCCTCCCCGAGGGGGACGCGGGCACCGACAGGTGCGCCGACCAGGAAGGCACCGACCCCGGCCTGTGCAGCCCGCCCACCACAAACGTGATCACGGGGCTGCTCGACCCGGCCAAGCCGCCCACCACCGAGGCGGGCGACACCTACATGCCGCCCGGCGCGGCGTTCCTGGTGCGCACCACGACCAAGGAGCCCGTCGCGGAGACGGCGAGCCCCGAGGATCTCAGGCTGTACATCTGGAACGTCCGCTTCATTCCGTCCCGGATAGCGCGCGAGATCCCGCTCCCCTGACGTCGTCCCCCTTGCGGAACCCGATGTCCTCGTAGGACAGGCTCGCCAGGCCGGTCGCCCCGATGTTGGCCAGGCGGGCGTCCACCGCGACGAGCTGGGGCCGCTGGTACAGGGGGATGACGGCGGCCGTCCGCCACAGGAGCGTGTCCGCGCGGCCCACGAGACGGCGGCCTTGCGCGGGGTCGAGGGTGCGGCCCGCCTTGGCCAGGAGCGTGTCCACCCTCGGGTCGCCCGCGCCCGTGAAGTTCTGGCCGCCGTCCGTGGTGAACACCGAGGTCATCCAGGAGACGGGGAACGGGCCGCCGAGCCAGGAGAACGCGACGATGTCGAAGTCGCCGCGCGCGACGTACTGGGCGATCATCGTGTTCGGCGGCACCGGGCGCAGCACCACCCGGACGCCCGCCTCCGCCAGGAGCGCCTGGACGAGTTCGGCTTCTTCCCGGTAGGCGGTGTTCCCCGCCGGAATGACATAGCTGAGCACGGGACGGGCACCCGCGAGCAGCCGCCGGGCCTCGGCCAGGTCGCGGGCGGGGGCGCGATCGCGGTAGCCGGGCTGGCCCGCGACGAAGAAGTGGCTGCCCAGGGTGCGCACGGGGGCGTCCAGGCGGCCCAGGGCGGCCCTGGCGAGCAGTTCCCGGTCCAGGGCCAGCAGGACCGCCCTGCGGACCCGAGGATCGGCCAGGGGGCCGCGCGCGGCGTTGAGGGTCAGGTGCTTCCAGTCGGCGCCCGCCGCGCGCCGCACCCGCGCCCACGGCAGCGACCCGGCCCGCAGGTACGCGCCGACGTCGCCGCCCACGTCGAGCAGGTCGATCTCCCGGTTCGCGAACGCCCCCGCCCTGGCGGCGGCGTCCAGGGCGCGGAAGCGGATCTCGGCGAGCCTGGCGGGCCGCCCCCACCAGCGCGGGTCGCGCTCGACCGTCACCGTGCCCGCCCTGGCGTCCAGCGCCCGCACCTTGAAGGGGCCCGCGGTGACGGGTATCGCGTTCAGCCAGCCGCGGTCGAAGACGACGGGATCGGCGGACGTCGAGGCCGGGTACAGGGGGCTGAACAGCGCCTTCCAGTCGCCGAACGGCCTGCGGAAGACGACGACGACTTCCCCGTCCCGCTTTCCCGCGCGTACCTTCGCGATCTCCGTGTAGCCCGTGGCGGACGCGATCGGGAACCGCTCGTCGCGTCCGGAGAGGGCCCGCGCCTGGGCGGCGAAGTCACGCACCCCGATCCGGCGGCCGTCCGACCACCGCGCCGCCGGGTTCACCCGGTACCGCACGGTCTGCGGAGAACGCCGGATCACCCGGGCGTCGAGCAGATAGTCCCGATCCGGTGTGACGCGGCCCGTGTCGTCGGACTTCATCGGATACGGCAGGACCGCCCGCAGCACGAGGTCGGCGGCCCCGTCCATGCCGCCCACATGGTGGAAGTTCCACTGCGCCGGAAACGCGGGCAGCGGCCACCGCAGCACCCCGCCGTCCCGCACCTCCCCGCGCGCCGCGGGCCCCAGATCCGACGCCCCGGCCTCCGCCACGGGCACCCGCGCCACCGGCGCGCACCCCGCCACCACCACAACCCCGATCAGCCACCCGACCCCTACCCGTATCAGCCGGGCAAGACGGCCGACCCCCAGGGGGCGGGCCGGGGCGGGTCGTGGGGTGGACCTCATGGGGTGGTCCTTCCGGCGTGCAGCGTGAGGGTGCGGTCGGCCAGGGCGGCGAGGACGTCGGCGTCGTGCGAGACGAGGAGGCAGGACAGGCCGAGGCGGGCGCGCAGGTCGGCGAGCAGGGCGACGACGCCCGCCTTGGCGCCGGGGTCGAGGGCGGAGACGGGCTCGTCCAGGAGGAGCAGGCCCGGCGCGAGGGCCAGCGCGCGCGCTATCGCGACGCGCTGGCGTTGGCCGCCCGACAGCGCGTGCGGGTGCCGGGCGGCGAGCTCGGGAGGCAGCTCCACAAGGCGGAGGAGTTCCTCGACCCGGCCCTGGACGGGCCTGCCGTGCACGCGCAGAGGTTCGGCGACGGTACGGCCGACCGTCATCCGCGGGTCGAGGGACGCCCACGGGTCCTGGAACACCGGCTGGATCCGCGCCCGCAGCGCCCGCCGCTCGCGCCGCCCGAGCCCGCCGGTGTCCCGCCCGTAGACGGCGATCGTGCCCCGCTCGGGCGCGGCGAGCCGCAGCACCTCCCGCAGCAGCGTCGTCTTCCCCACGCCCGAGGCCCCCGCCAGCCCCACGATCTCCCCCGGCCCCACCTCCAACGACACCCCGTCCAGCACCCGCCTCCCACCGACCGTCCGCACCAACTCCCGCACCACCAACACCGGAGGCCCACAAGCCGCTCCGCCCCCCGCGCGCACACGAGCACCGCCCGAAGCCAACACGGAAGGCGCACCACCCAAAGCCACACGCCCAGAGCCGCTCTCCAATGGAGTCACCGAATCCAAGGACGCACCCTCCACCGAAGGCCCGGCGTCATCCGAGGAACCACGCCCAAGGCCGGTCTCGAATGGACCCACCGAATCCAAGGGCGCACCCCCCACCGAAGGCCCCACGTCGTCCGAGGAACCGCACCCGGGGTCGGTCACCGTGGGCGCGTCGCCAGGCTCGGGCCCGTGCGGGAAGCGGTGGGCGGGGTCAGGTTCCGTGAGCACGCCACCGGGCTCGGACTCGGGCGGGGAATGCTGAGCGGGGTCAGTTGCCGTGGGCGCGTCGCCGGAGGTGGGGGTGAGGGTGCCGTGTTGGAGGGTGAGGACGCGGGTGGCGCGGTGGGCGACGAGGGAGGTGTCGTGGGAGATGAGCAGGAGGGTGCTGCCGGAGTCGCGGCACAGGGCGCACAGGAGGTCCATGACCTGGTCGCGGACGGCCGGGTCGAGCGCGGCGGTCGGCTCGTCGGCGACGACCACGGCGGGGCGGTGCGCGAGCGCCATCGCGATGAGGACGCGCTGGCGCTGGCCGCCCGACAGCTCGGCCGGGTAGGCGCGGTACCTGTCGGCGGGGATGCCGACCCGGACGAGGAGTTCCACGGCCCGCGCGCGGGCCCCGTCGCGTCCCGCGTGCACCCGTACCGCCTCGGCTACCTGCGCGCCGACCCTCCGCACCGGCGTCAGCGCCGCGAGGGGGTCCTGGGGGATGAGCGCGATGGACGCGCCACGCAGCCGCGACCAGGCACGATCACCCAGGCCGTGCACAGGCCGTCCGGCGAGGTGGATCTCACCCGCGCAGGTCGCGCCGCGCGGCAGCAGCCCGAGCAGCGCCAGCGCGACGGCCGACTTGCCCGCCCCCGACGGGCCCGTCAGCGCGACGACCTCTCCGGCGCGCGCCTCGAAGCTCGCGCCGCGCACCGTCTCGCGTCCCTCGTAGGCGATCCGCAGATCACGCACGCGCAGGTTCACCTTTCCTCCAGCGCGCGGTGCAGGCCGTTGCCTACGAGGTTGACGGCGAGCACGAGGGCGACGAGCAGGAGCGCGGGCGGCAGGAACAGCCACGGCTGCACGGTCGCGACGGGCGTGCCCTCCGCGATGAGCGTGCCCAACGAGACGTCAGGGGGCCGCACCCCGAACCCGAGGAAGGCGAGGCCGCTCTCCCCGAGGATCGCCAGCCCGACGTTGACGGCGGCGTCCGCGACGAGCAGGCCGCCCAGGTTGGGCAGGATGTGCCGGAGCACGATGCGCGCGCGCGACGCCCCGAGGTACTCGGCGGCCAGGACGAACTCGCGGGCCCGCAGCGAGCGCGTCTGGGCCCGCACCGCCCGCGCCGTCAGCGGCCACAGCAGGACGGCGAGCAGCAGCACGAGCTGCGCCGAGGACGCCCCCTCCGGGGCCACCACGGCCACCAGGAGGACCCCGGGCAGCACGAGCAGCAGGTCGGTCGCGCCCATGAGGATCCGGTCGGCCAGGCCGCCCGTGAGGCCCGCGAACGCGCCGACGACGGCGGCGACGGCGGTGGCGAGCACGCCGGCGGCGATCCCGAGCAGGAGCGAGGCGCGCATCCCGCGCATGGTCAGCGCGAACACGTCGCGGCCGGTGCCGGTGGTGCCGAACCAGTGCCGCGCCGACGGGCCCTCGCGCAGCGCCGTCAGGTCGAGTTCGCGCCAGCCGTCGCCGCCGCGCGTCAGCGCGGCGAGCCCGAGCACGCCGAGCACCAGCAGCCCTGCGAGGACTGCCCTGTCCCGCCGTATTCCGGGCCACGCTCGTGTGACGGAAGCCGGGGCGCTCACACGCGGCTCCGTGACGCGCGCGCCGTGGCGGGGTCGAGGAAGCGGTGCGCCGCCGCCGCCAGGAGGGTCCCGGCCGGGACGGCGACGGCCGCGACGGCCGTGCACGCGGCGACGGGGTGCGGGTCGGAGGCGCGCAGCGAGTCGAGCATCCAGGCGCCCATCCCGTGCCTGCCGAAGGCCGTCTCCACGAACGCCGCTCCCAGCAGCAGGAATCCGAGCCCGTAAGCGAAGTAGGTGGTCGTCGGCACGAGGGCGGTGCGCAGGCCGTGTCCGAAGTACGCGCGGTAGAGGCCGAGTCCGCGTGCGCGCGCGGCCCTGACGTGTTCGGCCTCGGCCACGTCCCGCATGAGCGCCTGCTGGTAGCGGCCGAACAGGGCGAGGTGTCCGAGCGCGACCGTCAGGGTGGGCAGCAGCAGGTGCTGTAGGCGCGACAACGTGCCCGATCCCTCGCCCACCCATTGCAGCAGCGGCATCCCCGTCGCCGCGTTGACGTGCTCGGCCATGAGCTGCAGGAGGACGGCGATGACGAACACCGGTGTGGCCAGCAGCACGTGCGCGACGACGGTGAAGACCCGTCCCCCGGTGAGCGCGGACCACGCGCCGAGCGCGACCCCCGCCAGCGCGCCCAGGACGGTGCCGGGCAACAGCAGCAGGACGCTCGTGGTGATCCGTCCGGGCAGCTCTGCGGAGACCTCGGCGCCCTGCCAGGTCCGCCCGAAGTCGCCGCGCAGCACCCCGGAGGCCCAGGTGAGGTAGCGCTCGCCGAGCGGTGTGCGGTCGTTGAGGCCCAGGGCGGTCAGCTCGGCCTCGACGGCCGCCTGCGGGGGCCTGGGCTGCCTGCCTTCGATCCGTGCCCTCGGGTCGAGGCTCACCGCGGCGAGCAGGTAGCCGAGGCTGGCCGCGGCCGCCGCGAGGGCGAGCGCGACGACGCCGCGCCGCAAGAGGGGGAAGAGCACTGCCGCTCCCGAATGTAGCCAACGCTGAGCAAGTGGGATATCACGCTCAGCGACGCGCTCGGGGGGCGAAGTGGGGATCGGGCATGGAAGAAGGGGGCCGGTGGTCGTCCCCCGCCAAGAGTATGACCACCGGCCTTTTTCGGTTCGCGTCCCGGGGCTCCCGACCCGGGTGGCGCGTACCCCCTTACGCACTCCAAGGTAGGGGCCCGGCCATCCCGCCCCTAAGGGACAGGCGTCCCGTCCGCTCCGGGTCGGCCGGAGGGGACGGCGGCGGGACGCCGGGCGGCCCTCAGCGGGACGCTCAGCGGGCGAAGACCGCGGCCCACGCCTCGCTCGTCAGCGCGGCCAGTTCCTCGCCCTCGGCCTTGTCCAGGGCCTCGAACGCCTGCCCCACGAGCCGGTCGGTGACGGCCTCGGCGTCCCGCCACAGCGCGCGCTGCTCGTCGGTCGGCTCGGCGAACGGCTCGGGCCAGCCGAACCAGCGGGCCTGTCCCGGGCCGTCGTTGAGCGGCGACCCGCCGATGAGGACGGCCTGGAGCGGCGTCAGGCCCGCCGCCTTCACCGCGAGGAAGTGCAGCCCGCCGCGCAGCTCGCGCAGCGCGTGGGTGAGGTGCAGGACGCGGCCGCGAGGGTCGTCGTCCAGGGGCAGCGCCCGCCATCCGGCGAACAGGGGCGCGCCGGTCGGGTCGGCGTGCCGGACGACGGCGAGGAGCAGTTCGGCGAGCCGCTCCGCGCCGGTGAAGGCGGCGAGCTTGCGGCGGCCGAACTCCTGGCAGGCGCGCAGGTATCCGGCGGCGGCCTCGGCGGCGGGCATCGGCACCGACTCCCAGGCGTCGCGGACGGTGTGCAGGGGGAAGAACCCCGCGGCGGCGGCCACCACGTCGGCGTCCACGTCGCCGAGGACGCCGCCACGGCCCTTGAAGTAGGGGCCGAGGAACCCCTCGACGCCGGTGGTCGCACCGAACCGCTTGGCCTCGCGCGAGAACATGAACGCCCCGCCCACCTGCTGGACGTGGTCTTTCACCGCGGCTGCGACGGTCATCCTGGTCTCCTCACCACAAAACCGAATCATGTTCAGTCGTTGAGGCTAGGACACCCGGGTGACCCGCGCCAGACCCGGCCCCCCACGGCGCGGGGTCAGCGCAGGACGCCGTCCGCGACGAGGACGGCCGGGCCGCGCAGGAAACTCGTGGCGCCGTCGAAGAGCACGTCCACCCGGCCGCCGAGCACGTCGACCGTCCAGGACGAGGGCGCGCGCAGCGGGTCGAGGCCCGCCGCGACGGCAGCGGCGACGGCAGTGGCGACGGCGCCCGTGCCGCACGAGCGGGTCTCGCCCGAGCCGCGCTCGTGCACCCGCATCGTCACGTGCCGCTCCCCCACCGGGCGGAAGAACTCGACGTTCACGCCCTCGGGGAAGTCCACGGAAGAGAACTCCGGCTCCTCGGAGAGGTCGAGGGCGGCGACGTCGCTCTCGATGAGGCACGCCAGGTGGGGGTTGCCCATGGAGACCTTCAGGCCCCGGTGGACGGCCCCGCGCAGCACCGCCTCGCTCGGCGCGAACACCACGGGCGCGCCCATGTCCACGGTGACGTCTCCCGTCGCGCCCAGAGAGACCGCCTTGACGCCCGCCCGGGTGGCCACGGGGAAGTCGCCGGGGGCGGCGAACCCGGAGTCCACCAGGTACCGGGCGAACACCCGCAGGCCGTTCCCGCACATCTCGGCGAGGCTGCCGTCGGCGTTGCGGTAGTCCATGAACCACTCGGCGCCCTCGTCGGGCAGGCCCGCCGCCTTGGCCCGGACGACCCGCAGCACCCCGTCAGCGCCGATCCCCGCGCGCCGGTCGCACAGGCGGGCGACCTCGGCGGGCGGAAGGTCGAGTTCGCCGTCGGGGTCGGGGAGGATCACGAAGTCGTTCTCGGTGCCGTGGCCCTTCGTGAACCGGTGTCCTGAGGTGCTCATGTGCCGATCCTAAGGGCGCGGTCGAGCAGGTCGGGGGCGTCGTAGGGGAGCCAGTGGACGCGGGGGTCGCGCCGGAACCAGGACTCCTGGCGGCGGGCGAACCTGCGGGTGGCCCGGACGGTCTCCTCCTTGGCCCGCTCCTGGGTCCACTCCCCCGACAGGTGCCTGAGGACCTGGGCGTACCCGAGCGCCGCCGACGCGGTGCGCCCCTCACGCAACCCCTCCCCGGCCAGCCTTTCGACCTCCTCGACCAGGCCCTCCTTCCACATGCGCTCGACCCGCAGGGCGATGCGCTCGTCGAGTTCGGGACGCGGAACCGTCAGCCCGATCTGGACGGTCTCCGGATCGTGGTACCTGGGCTCGGGGAGGGAGGCCGTGAAAGGCCGCCCGGTGATCTCGACGACCTCCAGGGCGCGCACGATACGCCGGCCGTTGGACGGCAGGATGGCCCGCGCCGCCTGCGGGTCGGCCTCCCTGAGCCGCGCGTACAGCGGCCCGGAGCCGACCTCCTCCAGCTCGGCCTCAAGGCGGGCCCGTACCTCCGGATCCGTCCCGGGGAACTCCATGTCGTCGATGGCGGCCCTGACGTACAGCCCCGACCCTCCGACGAGGACGGGCACCCGGTCCCGCCCCCGGAT
This sequence comes from Actinocorallia sp. API 0066, assembly GCF_020991275.1. Classification (GTDB taxonomy): domain Bacteria; phylum Actinomycetota; class Actinomycetes; order Streptosporangiales; family Streptosporangiaceae; genus Actinocorallia. The sequence goes on from NZ_JAJLQY010000017.1 coordinate 59,812, forward strand.
CTCCCCGATGACGGCGCGCGCCAGCTCCTGGTACTCCGCGACGCTCGCCGGACGGGTGACGTCCCAGAGGTCGAGCAGGTGGTGCGGGACGCCCCCGCGCTCACCGGGGGTGAGCTTCGCCGTCCCGATGTCCATGCCCCGGTAGAGCTGCATGGAGTCCGTGTTCACGCACTCGCCGTCGAGGCGGCGCGCCAGCTCGACGGCGAGGTCGGACTTTCCCGCTGCGGTCGGGCCGACGACGGAGATGACGTTCACGGATGATCAGTGTCCAGACGGGTAGTAACAGCATGAGATCGGGCGACGGGGCGTACCGTGCCGCCCGAACCAGTATCGGGGGGAAGCCGATGAGCATCGTGCAGAAGTTCATGGACATCCTGGGCAAGCACGCCGACAAGGCGGACTCGGCCATCGACAGGACCGGCGACATGATCGACAAGAAGACCGGCAACAAGTACAAAAGCCAGGTCGACTCGGCACAGCAGAAGGCGAAGGACACGGCCCGCCAGATGGCTGACAAGCAGCGCCGTCAGAGGTAGCCGCGCGGGCTAACGCCAGGAGGCGGCGAAGTAGCCGACGCCGTAAGGCGCCTCGTCCGCAAGCAGCGTCGCCTTGTACCGGCGTCCTTCCGCCGCGCCCGCGAGCACCTGCCACGCCGCCCGCCCGGCCGCCGTCAGCTCCCGTGCCAGCGCGGGGTCGAGCCGGCCGAGCGCGGCGGCGTCGGCTTCCCCGAGCGCGCGCGCTATCTCCCTGTCGTAGGGCGCGGCCCGCTCGTCCAGGTATCCGGGCGCCTTCTCGTCCCGGCAGGCCGAGCCGTCTCCCATGACGAGCAGGGCGACGTCCCGCGCCGCGAGTGCCCTGCCCAGCTCCAGGCACTCGCGCGCGGGCGCGTCGAAGGAGACGGCCTGGAAGGCGGACGGCGCAAGGCCGTCCAGGAGCCACCGGCCCACGGTGAGGGACAGCGGGAGCACCGGCTCCCCCTCGCCGACCCGCAGGTCGAGGCCGTAGGGCGCGAACGTGCCCGACGCCGTCCCCGGGAAGCGCTCGGTGCGCTCCGCGCCGCCGACGACGACGAGCGCGGGCGCGTCCAGCAGCGGCGCGACCGCCGCGCGGCAGGCGGCGCGCAGCCCGGCCAGCTCCGGCGCCGCCGCACCGGCCAGCTCCGGCACGAGCAACGGCGGATGCGGGCACACCGCCGCCGCGATCAGCATCCGGCGCCCCTCACGGGCACGTGGCGCACGCGGAGGCGGCCGGAGCGGGCGCGGGAGCCCCGACCCGCGGCATGCCCAGCGAGACCGCCGTGCCGCGCTCAGGAGCCGCCTGACGGGCCTCCCAGGCGTCGCCCGCGCGGGTGCGGCGCACGCCCCGCACGGGCGCGTCGGCGAGCAGGTGGTGGGGCGCGGCGTAGGTGACCTCGACGGTGACCATGTCGCCGGGCCGCACCGGCCCGTCCGGACGGGTGAAGTGCACGAGCCGGTTGTCGGGGGCGCGGCCGGACAGGCGGCGGGTCGCGGCGTCCTTGCTGCCCTCGCCCTCGGCCACCAGCACCTCGAGGGTGCGCCCGACCTGCTTCTTGTTCTCGTCCCAGGAGATCTGCTCCTGCAGCTCGACCAGCCGCTCGTACCTCTCCTGGACGACCTCCTTGGGCACCTGCCCCTCCATCGTCGCCGCAGGGGTGCCGGGGCGCTTGGAGTACTGGAAGGTGAAGGCGGAGGAGAAGCGCGCCTCCCGCACGACGTGGAGGGTCTGCTCGAAGTCCTCGTCCGTCTCGCCGGGGAAGCCGACGATGATGTCGGTGGTGATGGCCGCGTCGGGGATCGCGGCGCGCACCCGCTCGATGATGCCCAGGTAGCGGTCCTGCCGGTAGGAGCGGCGCATCGCCTTGAGCACCGGGTCCGAGCCGGACTGGAGCGGCATGTGCAGGGACGGCATCACGTTGGGCGTCTCGGCCATGGCGGCGATGACGTCGTCGGTGAAGTCGCGCGGGTGCGGCGAGGTGAAGCGGACCCGCTCCAGGCCGTCGACCTGCCCGCAGGCGCGCAGCAGCTTGGCGAAGGCGGCGCCGTCGCCGAACTCCGAGCCGTAGGCGTTGACGTTCTGCCCGAGGAGCGTCACCTCAAGGACGCCCTCGCCCACGAGCGCCTCCACCTCGGCGAGGATCTCGCCCGGCCTGCGGTCCTTCTCCTTGCCGCGCAGCGAGGGCACGATGCAGAAGGTGCACGTGTTGTTGCAGCCGACCGACACCGACACCCAGGCCGCGTAAGGCGACTCGCGCCGGGTGGGCAGCGTGGAGGGGAAGACCGACAGCGACTCCTCGATCTCCACCTGCGCCTCCTGCTGGACGCGGGCGCGCTCCAGCAGGACGGGCAGGGCCCCGATGTTGTGGGTGCCGAACACCACGTCCACCCAAGGGGCGCGCTTGACGATGGTGTCCCTGTCCTTCTGGGCGAGACAGCCGCCGACGGCGATCTGCAGACCGCTTTCGGCCTTCTTGCGAAGATGCCCGAGATTCCCGTACAGCCGGTTGTCGGCGTTCTCGCGCACCGCGCACGTGTTGAAGACGATCACGTCCGGCTCGTCCGCCGCCCTGACGTAGCCCGCCGACTCCAGCAGCCCGGCCAGGCGCTCGGAGTCGTGGACGTTCATCTGGCAGCCGTACGTGCGGATCTCGTACGTGCGCGGGGCCGCTCCGGCGGGCGCGGCGGCGGCCGGGCGCGGGGACTCAACAGTGTTCATGGCGTGCCCCAGCGTACCCGTGGAGGGCGTCACGTACGGAACCAGAGGAGATGACGGAAAGGAGCGGATGATACGGCTAACCGGCCCGCGATAACACTCCTGTGATCAGATCGGTATCGGCGAGTCCCTCCCTTCCCGTGATCGTGTCACGTACCGTCTCGCCGTATGACGGCAAAAGGCGGCCCCCTGGTGGCTCTGGAGAACGTCAACAAGCACTTCGGCGAACTCCACGTGCTCAAGGACATCAACCTCGAAGTCGCCCACGGCGAGGTCGTGGTCGTCATCGGGCCGTCCGGCGGAGGCAAGTCGACGCTCTGCCGGACGATCAACCGGCTGGAAACGATCGACTCCGGCACCATCACCCTCGACGGGGAGCCCTTGCCCGCCGAGGGCAAGGCGCTGGCCCGGCTCCGCGCGGACGTCGGGATGGTCTTCCAGTCGTTCAACCTCTTCGCCCACCGGACGATCCTCCAGAACGTCACGCTCGGCCCCCTCAAGGTGCGCAAGGTCCCGCGCGAGGAGGCCGACAAGGAGGCGATGGAACTCCTTGACCGGGTGGGGATCGCCGCGCAGGCCGCCAAGTACCCCGCCCAACTGTCGGGCGGCCAGCAGCAGCGGGCGGCGATCGCCCGCGCGCTGGCGATGAAACCCAAGCTCATGCTCTTCGACGAGCCCACGTCGGCCCTCGACCCCGAGATGGTCGCCGAGGTCCTCGAGGTGATGACCGGCCTCGCCGAGGCCGGCATGACCATGATCGTGGTCACCCACGAGATGGGCTTCGCGCGCAGCGCGGCCCGGCGCGTGGTGTTCATGGCGGACGGCCAGATCGTCGAGGAGGCCGCCCCCGAGTCCTTCTTCACCGCGCCCAGCAGCGACCGGGCCCGCGACTTCCTGTCGAAGATCCTCCGCCACTAGGCGGTTCCACGACAGGACGCCCCCGACAGAACCCCCTCCGCACCACCGGACTGAAGGGAAGCATCCATGCGACGCATCGTCATGGCGCTGGCCGCTCTCGCGCTCGGCGCCTCGACCCTGGCGGCGTGCGGCGGCGACGACAGCGCCTCCGACCTCGCCACCAGGGCCAAGGAAAGCAAGAAGATCAAGGTCGGCATCAAGTTCGACCAGACGGCGCTCGGCGTGAAGAAGCCCGACGGCACGGTCGAGGGCTTCGACGTCGACGTCGCCAAGTACGTCGCGGGCAAGCTCGGCGTGCCCGAGAGCGGCATCGAGTGGATCGAGACGATCTCAGCCAACCGCGAGCCCTTCATCCAGCAAGGGCAGGTCGACATGGTCGTGGCGACCTACTCGATCCTTCCCGAGCGCAAGGAGAAGGTCACCTTCGCGGGCCCGTACATCGTCGCCCACCAGGACATCATGGTCCGCGGCGACGACGCCTCCATCACCAAGGTGGAGGACCTGAAGGACAAGCGGATCTGCCAGGCGTCGGGGTCCAACTCCTACAAGCGCATCACGGACCCGCCGCCGAACGGCCGTGACATCCCGGCCAAGCTCGTCCCGGCGGGCAGCTACTCCGAGTGCATCGCGAAGCTCTCCGGCAACACCCTGGACGCGGTCACCACCGACGACCTGATCCTCGCGGGCTTCGCGTCGCAGGGAGGCGACTTCAAGATTCTCGGCACCCCATTCACCGACGAGAAGTACGGCATCGGCATCAAGAAGGGTGACGTCGCCACCTGCGAGGCGATCAACACCGCGCTGTCCGAGATGTACTCCGACGGCACCGCCACCCAGCTGCTCCAGAAGTGGTTCGGCACCGCCAAGGGCCTCCAGTTGCCCACCGCGGTCCCGCCCGCCGAAGGCTGCTCCTGACCCCCACCGGCGTGAGCGGAGGACGCACCGAGCATGGAAGCGCTGTTCGACAACCGTGAGGCCATCCTCGCGGGCTTCTGGGCCACCATAAGGCTGGCCGCGATGAGCGCGCTGCTGTCACTCGTCCTCGGGACGCTGCTGGCGGCCCTGCGCGTCGCCCCGGTGCCGGTGCTGCGCTGGAGCGGGACGGTCTACGTCAACGTCCTGCGCAACACCCCGCTCACGCTGGTGCTGCTGTTCTGCTCCTTGGGCATCAGCAACACCCTGCAACTCAACTTCGACGTCTATGACCCGTCCTTCAACGGGTACTGGCTGGCCATCGTCGGGCTCACCGCCTACACGGCGACGTTCGTGTGCGAGACGCTGCGCTCGGGGATCAACACGGTGCCGCTCGGGCAGGCCGAGGCGGCCCGCGCTATCGGGCTGACGTTCTTCCAGTCGATGCGGCTGGTCATCCTCCCGCAGGCGTTCCGCGCGGTCATCACGCCGCTCGGCAGCGTGCTCATCGCGCTCACCAAGAACACCACGGTGGTGATCGTCGCCGGATACGCCGAGGCGGCCTTCGTCATGAAGGAGATGCTGTACGAGAGCACGGGCGGCACCCTGGAGATCTTCCTGGGCTTCGCCCTCGGCTTCGTCGTCCTCACCCTGCCGATCGGCTTCCTCACCGGACGGCTCGCCAGGCGCCTGGAGGTCAAGCGATGAGCGCGGGGGTCCTGTTCGACGCGCCGGGGCCCAGGGCGCGGCTGCGGCACAACGTCCTCACCCTCGTCGGCGTCGTCGGCCTGCTGCTCATCGGCTGGTTCGTGTGGCGGCGGATGTCCCAGGCGGGCCAGTGGGACGCCGACCTGTGGACGCCGTTCCTCGACCCGCAGGTCTGGACGGGCCTCATCCTGCCGGGCCTGTGGGGCACGCTGACGGCCGCGGCGGTCGCCGCGGTACTCGCGCTGGCCTTCGGCGTCGTGTTCGGCCTGGGACGGCTCTCGGACCACGCGTGGCTGCGCCTGCCGTCCGCGTGGATCGTCGAGTTCTTCCGCGCCGTCCCCGTGCTCATCATGATCTTCTTCGCCCAGTACGGGACGTTCGCGCTCATCGGCGAGGTGCTCCCCGCGTTCTGGGCCGTCGTCATCGGCCTGACCCTCTACAACGGCTCCGTGCTGGCGGAGGTGTTCCGCTCAGGGGTCCTCGCGGTGCCGCGGGGCCAGTCCGAGGCCGCTTACGCGCTCGGCCTGCGCAAGGGCGAGGTGATGCGCCTCGTGCTGCTTCCGCAGGCCGTCACCGCGATGCTCCCGGCGATCGTCAGCCAGATGGTCGTCCTGCTCAAGGACACCGCGCTCGGCTACATCATCAGCTACGAGGACCTGCTGAACGCGGGCTTCAGGACGGTGCCCGCCAACTTCGGCAACATCATCCCCGCGGCCATCGTGGTGGCGCTGATCTACATCGTGATCAACCTCGCGCTGGGGTGGTTCGCGACGCGCCTCGAAGCCCGGAGCAGGCGCAGCCGGAAGTCCACGGCGGCCCCGGTCACCGCGCCTCCGCCACCCGGTGCCTGATCACGTTACTTTCAGGTGGCAAACGCCCTGTCTTGGCTCCAATGGGCCTCCCCATGCGGGACGATTCCGGTATGACCGCTCGCGTGACCCCCTTCGGATCCTGGCCCTCTCCGATCTCCGCAGCCGACGTCGCCCGCACCCGCGTCCGGCTGAGTTTCCCCACCGTCATCGGCGACGACGTCTGGTGGCAGGAGAGCCGTCCGGAGGAGAGCGGCCGCACGACGGTCATGCGCAACGGACGCGAGGTGCTGCCTCCACCGTGGAACGCGCGCACCCGGGTGCACGAGTACGGCGGCAAGTCCTATCTGCCGACCCCGCGCGGGCTCGTCTTCGCCAACTACGAGGACCAGCGCCTGCACGTCCTCACCCCCGGCGACGCCAGGCCGCGCCCCCTGACGCCCGAGCCCGCGATCCCCGGAGGGCTCCGCTACGCCGACCTGGTGCTGTCGCCGGACGGCGCGGAGATCTGGTGCGTGTGCGAGGGGCATGTGGCGGCTCCGGCGGTGGAGGGCGCGCCGGTCCCCCCGGCGGGCGTGCGGCGGGCGATCGTGGGCATCCCGTTGGACGGGCGGGCGGCCAACGATCCGGGCGCGATCAACGAGATGGTCACCGGCAGCGACTTCTACGCCTCCCCGATCCCCTCGCCCTCCGGCGGTCACCTGGCGTGGGTGCAGTGGAACCACCCGAGGATGCCGTGGGACGGCACGGAGCTGCGCGTCGGCGTCCTCGACCAGGGCAGGGTGGTGTCCCCCAGGACCGTCAAGGGCGGCATGTCGGAGTCGGTGCTGGCGCCGCTGTGGCGGGACGACACGAGCCTCTACGTCGTCTCCGACTGGCCCGGCTGGTGGAACGTCTACCAGGTCGGCCTGTACGGGGAGTCCCCGCAGGCGCTCTACCCGGCCGAGGAGGAGTTCGCCGGCCCTCTGTGGACGCTGGGCGGGATGCCTTACGCGATGCTGGCGGACGGCCGCCTGGCGGTCCTGCACGGCGAGGGAGACCAGAAGCTCAGCCTGTACGACCCGGACACGCTCGAACTCGAAGCGCTCGACCTGCCCTACACCGACTGGCAGCTGAGCCTGTCAGCGGACGGCTCCACCATCGTCGGCATCGGCGCCTCCCCCGCGCAGCCCTCGTCCATCGTGCGGATCTCCGCGGCCGACGGGCGCGCCTCGGTGCTGCGCCGCGAACTCGACAGGGTGCCGCCCGAGACGTACCTGCCCGTGCCGCGCGCCGAGGTCTTCGAGGGCCAGTTCGGCAGGCCCGTGCACGCCCTGGTGTGGGAGCCCGCCAACCCCGACGCGGTCGCGCCGCAAGGCGACCTGCCGCCGTACGTGGTGTGGGTGCACGGCGGCCCCACCGCGCGCTCCTCCGGCACGCTCAGCCTGGAACGCGCCTACTTCACCAGCAGGGGCATCGGCGTCATCGAGGTGGACTACGGCGGCTCCACCGGCCACGGCCGCGCCTACCGGGAGCGGCTGCGCCGCCAGTGGGGTGTCGTCGACGTGGAGGACGCCGTGTCGGTCGCCACGGCCATGGTGCGGGCCGGGCGGGCCCACCCCGAGCGGCTGGCCATCCGGGGCGCCTCCTCGGGCGGCTGGACGACGCTGGCGGCCGTCACGTCCGGCACCGTCTTCAACGCCGCCACGTCGTACTTCGGCGTCAGCGACGCCACCACCCTGCTCGCCGAGACGCACGACTTCGAGTCCCGCTACCTGTTCGGCCTCATCGGCCCGATCCCCGGCTACGAGCGCGCCTACGAGGAGCGCTCCCCCCTGCACCGGGCCGCGCAGACGTCCTGCCCGGTGCTGCTCCTGCAGGGCCTGGACGACCCCGTCGTGCCGCCCGCCCAGTCCGACGCGTTCGCGCGCGCGCTCGGCGACAACAAGATCCCGTACGCGTACCTGGCGTTCCGCGGCGAGTCCCACGGCTTCCGCCGCGCCGAGACCCTCCAGACCTGCCTGGAGGCCGAACTGTCCTTCTACGGGCAGACGCTCGGCTTCCAGCCGCTCGGAGTGCCCGTCCTCAAACTGACCGAGGGCCGCGCCGCCTGAACCCGTCCGCCTACACCGTCACGCGGGCGCCGGGACGGTCCCGGCACCCGCGCGGCGCTGGCAGACTGGTCGACGTGAGGCTGACCGCGTTCTGGGAGAAGATGGACCGCCAGTTCGGCGCGGCCTACGCCGCCAGTGTGGCCAAGGACCACGTGCTCGCCGAACTGGGCGGCCGCACCGTCGACCAGGCGTTCACCGACGGCGTCGACGCCCGCACCGTCTGGCGCGCGGTGTGCGCCGCCTTCGACGTGCCCGACCGGCTGCGCTAGACCACCGCGAACGCGGTGACCAGGCCGATCATCACGTGTGTGACGGCGAGCAGGCGGGTGCCGGGCTGCAACTCCGCCTCCTTGCACAGCTCCCTGATCTTCAACCCGATCACCCGGTCGAAGACGAGCATCGCCACGATCTGGGCGACGATCCCGACGACGCCGTAGACGGCCGTCGCTATCAGGCCCTCCAGCAGCGCGGCGTCCGTCGCGTAGATCGACGCGGCCACGATCACGCCGACGGCGACCATGCCCGCGCCCGCCAGCAGCGTCGCGTTGGGGTTGCGGTCGTGGCGGATCACGGCGGCGAGCCGGCCCGGGGTCGCCAGGTCGACGACGTAGTAGCCGACGAGGAACAGGACGAGGCCGAGGGCCGCGTAGGCGATGATCGCCAGGACGTTCTCACCCAGGATCGCGGTGAAGGAGCTGCCGCTGTCGAGGAACATGTGTGGGTCTTCCTTACGGGGGCTGCGGGAATCTGACGGGGGTCTGCTGTGCGGGCTACAGGGGGATCCGGTGCGGGACGAAGGAGGAGGTGTCGTCGGTGATGAGGCTCGACGTCTCCCGGATGCCCAGTCCCGCCGACTCGTCGGCCACCATCCAGGCGCCCAGCACCGGATGCTGCCCGTCGAACTCGGGAAGCGGGACGAACTCCTGGAAGACGTGCCCTTCGGCGCCGTAAGCCCCCGACGTCTCCGTCCGGTAGGAGGGGGTCGTCACGGCCATGCTGGCGCCCTCCCGTCCCAGGAGCGGCTTGCGGATGTGGGAGACGAGGTCGCGGGGGCCGTCCAGGTAGGCGGGGAGCAGATTGGGATGGCCCGGGAACAGCTCCCACAGGACGGCGAGGATCGCCTTGTTGGACAGGAGCATCTTCCACATCGGCTCGACCCAGTCGGCCTCGTCGGCGAACTCCCCGAACGGCTCGCTGACGATCCACTCCCACGGGTAGAGCTTGCAGAGCGTCTTGATCTCCGCGTCGTCCATGTCCCGGTAGTACTCGCCGTCCCAGCCGACGTGCTGCATCGGCGTGGGCACGCCCGTCCGGCCCGCCTGCTCGGCCGTCTCCTGGAGGTAGGCGATCGTCATGAGGTCCTCGCCCGACGCGTCCAGCTCCGTCCAGGCGAAGTGCACGGGGCCGGGCCGCAGAGGCATCTCACGCCAGCGGTCCACAAGGCGCTCGTGCAGGGAGTTCCACTGGTCGTCGGACGGGAAGACGTCCTCCTTCCAGTACCACTGGACGATCGCCGCCTCCACGAGCGACGTGGGGGTGTCGGCGTTGTACTCCAGCAGCTTCCCGGGGCCGCCCTTGCCGTCGTAGTGCAGGTCGAACCTGCCGTACAGGTGCGGGTCGCGGCGCCGCCACGACGCCTCGACGGCAGGCGCGTACCGCTCGTCGACGCCGAGCAGCTCGTACCTGCCCGTCTCCACGATGTGGCCCGCCGCCTCAAGGCACATCCGGTGGAGCTCCTCCACCTGCTCCTCAAGGCTGAGCACCTCGTCCATCTCCAGCACGTAGTGGACGGACTCGTCCCAGTACGGCCGCGTCAGGTGCTCCGGGTGCACGGCGCGGTGATAGGCGAGGCCGTGCTCCTCGATCGTCTTCTCCCAGCCGTCACGCGGCTGAGAGCGCTCCCTGCGCACCGGCTCAGCCTCCGCCGCCGCCGGACCAGCCGAAGCCGCCGCGCAGCGTCGTGCCCGACTTGGTCTTGATGCTGCCGTTCTTCGGCTTCAGCGTGCTCCCGCCCTTGACCGTGGCGCCGCCGGACGAGCCGCCGTAGTACCACCGGTAGTTCGAGGAGTAGCTGTCGTTGCAGTTGTAGTCGCTGACGACGCGGTAGCTGCCGTTGGAGAGCGGCCTGTTCTCCACACAGGTGGCGGTGTGCGAGCTGCCGCAGGCGGTCAGCGACATCGACAGGGTGCCGAGAAGGCCGATCTTGACGGCCCTTGAGCTCATGCGGCGCTGCGGCATGCGGGGGGTCCTTCCGTGGAAAGCTGTGCGGCGGCAGTTTAGAGCTTGCGCATTGCGCAGCGAATACGACGCGTCAGACGAATAACCGGTTCATCGCGATTCCCCGCGAACGGTGTGCGCGCGCCTCAGGCGGGGTCCGGCAGGTGGAAGTACAGGTCGGCGACGTCGGCGTCGGTGTGCAGGTCGCTGACCTGGCCGTCGCCGACCTCCACGACGCGCCACACGCCGTCCGCGCGGCGCGCCAGATCGGTCGTGACGAACCGGCAGCCCAGCGCGCGCACGGCCGGCCTGACCTGGTCGAGGTCGGGCGCCACCCCGGCGTCGGGGTTGTCGGGGTGCGGGCCGACGAGCACCGGGTCGCCGTCCACCCACCACACGCGCGCCTCGGACGTGGAGTACTCCTCGTAGGCGCGCAGCACGACGCCGCCGGACAGGAAGTCGTCCTGGAGCTCCACCATCCGGGCGACGACGCGGGCGAGCGCCCCGGTGTCGGCCGGGTCCGGCACGAAGCACGCCTCGTCCCACTCGTGCTTGCGCGACTTCACGTAGTCCTTCACCACCAGCGGGCCGCGCGGCAGCCGTGCGGCGGCGACCGCCAGCGGGGCGGGCGCGGGCGCCTGGCGCGGCAGCAGCGGCAGCCAGACGCTCGCCGGGGTGAGCCCGGCGAACGTGTCGTACCAGCCGGGCAGCTCGTGCGCGCGCTGGTAGCCGTCCGGGGGGGTCATCAGCGGGGCGCCGCGCGCCGCGAGCGCCTTGGCCAGCGCGTGGTACTCGGCGGCCGTCAGCATCCAGCCCCGGTACCACAGGCCCCCGATGCCGCGCGGGACCCGGCGCACCGCCTCGGCGGCGTCGCCGCTCCGCAGCATCTCGAGGTCGAGCAGCACGGGGGCACCCCCGGAGGCCCGCACGGTCTCGGCCTCGCGGAGGAAGTGCTCGTCGACGCGCCGAGGATGGAGCGGGTCGGCGCAGAAAAGGACGGTCAGGGTCATGGCGCCCCACAGGTGATCGTCTGCTGCGCCGTCAGGGTACGTCGCGGCATGCCCGGAGCGCAGCAGGATTTCGGACTCGCACCCGCCTCGGGGGGCGGCTGGATCCGGCCGCGCCGCGCCGGGCGCGCCGGATGTCGCGGAGTTATCCACAGGATGCGCGTGTGATCGAATTTATGTTCGGTACAGTTCTGGTGCGCGGGGACCCCGATTCTGTCAGTGGGCTCTCGTAGCGTCGGTCAGGACATGACGAAGAAGCAACCGACCCGACAGGGGCACACGATGGCAGCAAACGACCGCGAGAAGGCTCTGGAGACGGCCCTCGCCCAGATCGAGCGGCAGTTCGGCAAGGGCTCGATCATGCGCCTGGGCGACGAGGTCCGCGCGCCCATGGAGATCATCCCGACCGGCTCGATCTCCCTGGACATCGCGCTGGGCATCGGCGGCCTGCCGCGCGGCAGGGTCGTGGAGATCTACGGCCCCGAGGCCTCCGGCAAGACGACGGTGGCGCTGCACGCCGTCGCCCAGGTGCAGAAGACCGGCGGCATCGCCGCGTTCGTCGACGCCGAGCACGCCCTGGACCCCGACTACGCCGAGAAGCTCGGCGTGGACACCAAGGCGCTGCTGGTCTCCCAGCCGGACACCGGCGAGCAGGCGCTGGAGATCACCGACATGCTGATCCGCTCCGGCGCGGTCGATCTTGTCGTCATCGACTCGGTGGCGGCCCTGGTGCCCCGCGCCGAGATCGAGGGCGACATGGGCGACAGCCACGTCGGCCTCCAGGCCCGGCTGATGTCGCAGGCGCTGCGCAAGCTCACCGGCGCGATCAACCAGACCAAGACCACCGCGATCTTCATCAACCAGCTGCGCGAGAAGGTCGGCGTCATGTTCGGCTCGCCGGAGACGACCACCGGCGGCCGCGCGCTGAAGTTCTACGCCTCGGTCCGGCTCGACGTGCGCCGCATCGAGACGCTGAAGGACGGCACCGAGCCGGTCGGCAACCGGGTCCGGGTGAAGGTCGTGAAGAACAAGGTGGCGCCGCCGTTCAAGGTCGCCGACTTCGACCTGCTGTACGGGCACGGCATCAGCCGCGAGGGCGGCCTGATCGACCTCGGCGTCGAGCACGGCTTCGTCCGCAAGTCCGGCGCCTGGTACACCTACGAGGGCGACCAGCTCGGCCAGGGCAAGGAGAACGCCCGCAACTACCTCAAGGGCCACCCCGAGACGGCCGACGAGATCGAGAAGAAGATCAAGGAGAAGCTCGGTGTGGGCCCGCGGGTGGACGCCCCCGCCGACGCCGCTCCCGCCGCCGTCCCGCCGCCCGCCGAGGCCCCCGCCGCCCCGGCCCGCCGCACCCGCACCGCCTCCGCCCCCAAGCCCGGCGACTGACCCCGCGGCTCGTCATGTCCGGCCGTCCGCCCTCCGGGGCGGGCGGCCCGCAGACCGGCGGAACACCGAGGGCTGTCGGGGTACGGGAGAAGGGGGGCGGAGGTGGCGCAGCGGCGCAGGCGGGAGCCGGAAGAGGTGCGGCCGCCCGCGGATCCGGAGGCCGCCGCGCGGGAGATCTGCCTGCGGCAGCTGACTCTGGCGCCCAGGACGCGGGCGCAACTGGCGGAGGCGCTGGCGCGCAAGGCGATCCCCGAGGAGGTGGCCGAGCTGGTGCTCTCCCGGTTCACCGAGGTGGGGCTGATCGACGACGAGGCGTTCGCGCAGGCATGGGTGCGGTCCCGGCACAACGGCAAGGGCCTGGCCCCGCGCGCCCTGTCGGCGGAGCTGCGCCGCAGGGGCGTCGCCGACGAGACGGTCCGGGAGGCCGTCGCCGACCTGCACCCGGAGGAGCTTGCGGAGGCGGCCCGCGCGCTCGTCGCCCGGCGGCTGCCCGCGACGGCCGGTCTCGATCCGGCCCGCCGCACCCGCCGCCTCGTCGCCATGCTCGCCCGCAAGGGCTACTCCCCCGGCCTCGCCTACCAGGTCGTCCGCGAGGCGCTCGCCGACACCGCCGAGGACGAACCTCCCTTCCCCGACGACCCCTGAGCCCCCCCAGACGGGCACGGCGGTGCCTGTTCTTGTCCGGGGGCAGGAGGGTGCCGGGCGGCGGTGGAGCGGGGTTCGGGCTGGTCGGGGTGGGTGGGGCGGGGATTTTGTCGGTGGGCCGGGGGAGGATGGGGTCATGGTGGAAAGGGATGGCGGGAGCGGGTTCTCGGCGGCCACGCGCGAGTGGTTCGCCGGGGCGTTCCAGGCGCCCACGGCGGCGCAGGAGGGCGCCTGGCAGGCGATCAGCCGGGGCGAGAACACCCTGGTGGTGGCGCCGACGGGGTCGGGCAAGACCCTCGCCGCGTTCCTGTGGTCGCTGGACGGGCTGGCGTCCGAGCCGGTGCCGGAGGACGCCTCCCGGCGCTGCCGGGTGCTGTACGTGTCGCCGTTGAAGGCGCTCGCGGTGGACGTCGAACGGAACCTGCGGGCGCCGCTCACCGGGATCCGGCACGCGGCGCGGCGGCTCGGGCTGCCCGAGCCGGACATCAGGACGGCGATCAGGTCGGGCGACACCCCGGCCGCCGAGCGCCGCCGCCAGATCACCAGGCCGCCCGACATCCTCATCACCACACCCGAGTCGCTGTTCCTGCTGCTCACCTCGCGCGGCAGGGAGTCGCTGCGCGGCGTGCGGACGGTGATCGTCGACGAGGTGCACGCGGTGGCGGGCACCAAGCGCGGCGCCCATCTCGCGCTGTCCCTGGAGCGTCTCGACGCGCTGCTGCCACAACCCGCCCAGCGCGTCGGGCTGTCGGCGACGGTCCGCCCGCTGGAGGAGGTGGCCGCGTTCCTCGGCGGCGCCCGCCCCGCGACGATCGTGCGCCCGCCCAGCGAGAAGTCCTTCGACCTGCGCGTCGTCGTGCCCGTCGAGGACATGGCCGAGGTGCCGCAGGCCGGTGCGGACCCGCGCCAGCGCTCCATCTGGCCGCACGTCGAACAGGAGGTCCTCGACCTCATCGCCGCCCACCGCTCCACCCTCGTCTTCGCCAACAGCCGCCGCCTCGCCGAACGCCTCTGCGCCCGCCTCAACGAACTGGCCACCGAACACCTCTTCGGCCCCCTCGACGAACACCACTCCCCCGCCGTCACCATGGCCCAGGCCGGCACCACCAAACCCCGCCCCACCCACCCCGACCCCTGGACCCGGCACGAGCACGACCCGTCCGACGCCGAGGAGACCCCGGACGCGGACGCGCGGGGGGTCGGCGGCGGTGAGGAGGCCGACGCGTGGGCTGACGTTGCGGGTGGGGTGGAGGAGGGGTTGTGGGTGGCGGATGAGGCGGGGGGCGGGGAGGAGCGGCGTGGGGGGTTGGGGCGGGTGGATTTTGCGGGGGTGGAGTTGGGTGGGCGGGCGGACGGGCGGCTTGACGCGTTGGTGCGGCGGGTGGTGCGGGACGGGGTGGTGGAGGTGGCGCGGGCGCATCACGGGTCGGTGTCGAAGGAGGAGCGGGCGGGGATCGAGGACGCGCTGAAGGCGGGAAGGCTGCCCGCGGTGGTGGCGACGTCCAGCCTGGAGCTGGGAATCGACATGGGGGCCGTCGATCTTGTGGTGCAGGTGGAGTCGCCGCCGTCGGTGGCGGGCGGGCTGCAGCGGGTCGGCAGGGCCGGGCACCAGGTCGGCGCGGTGTCGCGCGGAGTGATCTTCCCGAAGTACCGGGGCGATCTGGTGCAGACGGCGGTGGTGGCCGAACGGATGCGGGAGGGCGCGATCGAGGCGCTGCGCTACCCGCGCAACCCCCTGGACGTGCTGGCCCAGCAGATCGTCGCGATGGTCGCGATGGACGAGTGGGACGTCGACGAGCTGGCGGCCGTGGTCAAGCGCGCCGCGCCGTTCGCGGGGCTCACCCGCAGCGTGTTCGAGGCGACCCTCGACATGCTCGCGGGCCGCTACCCGAGCGAGGAGTTCGGCGAGCTGCGGCCCCGCCTGGTGTGGGACAGGGTCGCGGGCGTGCTGCGCGCCAGGCGCGGCGCCCAGCGCCTCGCGGTGGTGAGCGGCGGCACCATCCCCGACCGCGGCCTGTTCGGCGTGTTCCTCGTCGGCGAGAAGTCCTCGCGGGTGGGCGAGCTGGACGAGGAGATGGTCTACGAGTCGCGCGTCGGCGACGTTTTTGTGCTGGGCGCCAGCTCGTGGCGGATCGAGGACATCACGCCCGACCGGGTCCTCGTGTCCCCGGCGCCCGGCCGTCCGGGCAAACTGCCGTTCTGGCACGGGGACTCGCCGGGCCGCCCCGCCGAGCTGGGCCGTGCCCTCGGCGCGTTCACCCGCGAGGTCGCCGCGATGCCGCAGGAGCGGGCGTTGCAACGCGCCGCCGAAGCGGGGCTCGACCCCTGGGCGGCGGAGAACCTCGTCTCCTATCTGGCCGAACAGAAGGAGGCCACGGGCCGCGTCCCCGACGACCGGACGATCGTCGTCGAGCGGTTCAGGGACGAGCTGGGCGACTGGCGGCTCGTCCTGCACTCGCCCTACGGGGCGCTGGTGCACGCGCCCTGGGCGCTGGCGATCGCGGCCCGCCTGCGCGAGCGGTACGGCAGCGACGCGCAGGCCATGCACGCCGACGACGGGATCGTGCTGCGCGTCCCGGACACCGACGAGCCGCCGCCCGGCGACCTGTGCGTGTTCGACCCCGACGAGATCGAGCGGATCGTCGTCGCCGAACTCGGCTCGTCGGCGCTGTTCGCCGCCCGGTTCCGGGAGTGCGCGGCGCGCTCGCTGCTGCTGCCGCGCAACCGGCCCGACCGGCGGATGCCGCTGTGGCAGCAGCGCCAGCGCGCGGCGCAGCTACTCGCGGTCGCCGCCAGGTACGAGACGTTCCCCATCATCCTGGAGACGGTCCGCGAGTGCCTCCAGGACGTGTTCGACGTACCCGGCCTGATCGACCTGATGCGGAACGTCGCGACGCGGCGGGTGCGGGTCGCCGAGGTGGAGACCCCGACGGCGTCGCCCTACGCGCAGTCCCTGCTGTTCCGCTACGTCGCCGCGTTCATGTACGAGGGCGACTCCCCGCTAGCCGAACGCAAGGCCCAGGCGCTGTCCCTGGACTCCTCTCTCCTCGCCGACCTGCTGGGCCAGGCCGACCTGCGCGAACTCCTGGACGCCGACGTCCTCACCGAGACGGCCGCCGAACTCCAGCGCCGCACCCCCACCCGCCAGGCCCGCGACCCCGACACCCTCACCGACCTCCTGCGCGCCCTCGGCCCCCTCACCACCACCGAAGCCTCCGCCCGCACCCGCCTCCACCCCCCACAACCGGCCGACGGTGCACACCGGGAAGCGCCGGAAGGGGCTCCGACGGTCTTCGACGCGGGCGGTCCGGACGGCGGAGCGACGCCGCCCGGCGCGGCCGACCTGCCCGCAGCCGTGCCGAACGGCTCCACGCTCGACGCCGGTGCGGCCGACAGGGCCGTGGCGGGGTCGGGGGGTGAGGGGGATGTGGCTGATGAGGTAGGTGTGGCCGGGGTAGTTGAGGAGTGGCTGGTGGGGTTGGAGCGGGAGCGGCGGGTGATCAGGGTGCGGGTCGGCGGGGCGGAGAGGTGGGCGGCGGTGGAAGACGCCGGGCGGCTGCGTGACGCGTTGGGCACGCCGTTGCCGGTGGGGATCCCCGAGGTGTTCCTGGAGCCCGCCGAGGATCCGTTGGGCGGGCTGCTGCTGCGGCACGCGCGCACGCACGTGCCGTTCACCGCGGCGTCGGCGGCCGCGCGGTACGGGCTGGGCCAGGCGGTGGTCGTGGAGACGCTGCGGCGGCTGCCCCAGGTGGTCGAGGGCGAGTTCACCCCGGAAAGGTCGGGCACCGAGTGGGTGGACGCCGAGGTGCTGCGGATGCTGCGGCGGCGCTCACTGGCCCGGCTGCGCGCCGAGGTGGAGCCGTCGCCACCGGAGGCGCTGGCCAGGTTCCTGCCGCGCTGGCAGGGCGTCGGCGGGCGGCACGGCGGCCTCGACACGCTCGTCGCGGCGATCGAGCGGCTCCAGGGCTCGGCGGTGCCCGCCTCCGCGCTGGAGACGCTCGTGCTGCCCTCGCGGGTGCGCGGCTACACCCCGGCGATGCTCGACGAGCTGACGTCCTCCGGCGAGGTCCTGTGGGCGGGCAGGGGCGCCCTGCCGGGCGGCGACGGCTGGATCTCCCTCTACCTCTCCGACACCGCCCCGCTGCTCCTCCCCCCGGCCCTGGAACTCACCCTGACGCCCGCCCACGAGGCGGTCCTCGACGTGCTCTCCGACGGCTCGGCCCCCTTCTTCCGCACCCTGTCCGACCGGCTCAACACCCCGCGCCGGGCGAACGACCTCGACGCAGCCACGACGGGCGACGGCCTCCCGGCGCGCCGGAACGGACGGCCGCCCGATCCCGAGTCGGGCGACGCCGGAGCGGGCCGGAGCGCGCGGGTGGACGACCGTGAACTCGTCCAGGTCCTCTGGGATCTGGTGTGGGCGGGCCTGGTGACGAACGACACACTGGCGCCGCTGCGGGCCGCACTGGGCGGCGGCAAGCCCGCGCACCGGGCCGCCACCGGGCGCCGGGGCAGGCCGGTGCTGCCGAGCCGCACCGGGCCGCCCGCAGCGGCGGGCCGGTGGTGGCTGGTGCCCGCCGCCGCCGAGGACCAGACGCGCAGGGCGCACGCCCTCGCCGAGACCCTGCTCGACCGCTACGGGGTGGTGCTGCGCGGCTCGGTGGTGGCCGAGCACACACCGGGCGGGTTCGCCGCCGTCTACCCGGTGCTGCGCGCGTTCGAGGAGTCGGCCCGGTGCCGTCGCGGCTACTTCGTGGAGGGCCTGGGCGCCGCGCAGTTCGCGCTGCCCGGCGCCGTCGACAGGCTGCGCTCGCACCGCGCCCCCGAGCCGGGCAAGCCGCGCGCCGACGTGCTGGCCGCCGCCGACCCGGCGAACCCGTACGGCGCGGCGCTGCCCTGGCCGGAGACGGAGGGCGGGCACCGTCCGGGCCGCAAGGCGGGCGCGCTCGTCGTGGTGGTGGACGGCGTGCTCACGCTCTACGCCGAGCGGGGCGGGCGGACACTGCTCACCTGGAACGCCCCGGCGCTGCCCGGCGCGGTGGCGGCGCTCGCCGCCGAGATCCGGGGCGGCGCGCTCGGCGCGCTCACCGTGGAGCGGGTGGACGGCGCGCCGGTCCTGGAGAGCCCGCTTGCCGCCGTCCTGGAGGGCGAGGGGTTCCATCCGACGCCGAAGGGCTACCGGCTCCGCCGCTTACCTGACGGGAGCCCCCACCCAGGGCGGGACCTCCGACCCTGGGCGAAATGTCGCACATTAAATAGTTTGAAGAAATAGACGCCCCTAGTCTGGAATGGGACCTCCAGCCCCGCTGTTGGGACCTAAGACAGGGTCACGGATCATCCCGACGGGGGACGCTGAAGTCGTCCTCCCGGTTGAGGTGACGGATCACGGATTCTGTCACTGTGAACTGGTAGGGATAGAAGATCTCCGGGCTGTACGGGCCCGGCCGAAAGCAAGGGGGAGGCGGCATGACACCTACCGCTCGCTGGGCCCAGGCCCGGCGCCGCAAGCTCCGCACCATCTCCCGGACCGTCCGCGACCGCGCCCAGACCGACCCGCGCAGGACGGCGGCCCCGACCCCCGTCACCCCCGACGAACCCCCAGTCCCGCAGACCGCCTGACCCGGGTCTCCCTCACTCAGGGCGGCCCCCACCTCACTCAAGGCTGCCCGCCCCGCAGTTCGAGGCCGCCCGCACCCTCAATCGCGACCGTCCGCTCGGGATTCAAGACCGCCCACACCTCATCCACGGCCACCATGCCGACCGCACGGCATTCGAGGCCGCCACACCTCGTCCATGGCCGACCGCACCGCGTTCGAGGCCGACCGCACCCTCAATCGCGATCGTCCGCACGGGGTTCAAGACCGCCCGCACCTCATTCACGGCCACCCGCACGGGGATTCGAGGCTGTCCGTGCCCTCATTCATGGGTGCTATGGCCGACCGCACGGCATTTGAGGCCGCTCGCGCCTCGTTCATGGCCGTCCGCGCGGCATTTGAGGCCGTCCGCAGCGTGCGAGGCGGCCTTTGTTCTTTCGCGTGTCCCGGCCGAATTCCCGCCGTGACGGAATTCACCTGGCGAGGGTGCCGCAGAGGGCTGTCCGGTGCTTCGGGATCGCGCGGTGGGGAAGGCCCGGTCAGTCTGTTGTGGTGGAGAACACTTCTTCGCGGGCGTGGGCCACGGCGGTGTCGAGTGCGCCCTGGAGGACCGGGGTGGTGGTGACGCGGCCGGGTACGACGTTGGGCCGTGTCGGGGAGATCCGCGCCACCGCGTGTTCGATGCGGCGCGCCAGCGGGGTGCCGCCCGCGGCGCCCAACGCGCCCGTGACGACGACGAGGCCGAGGTCCAGCACGATGTTCACCGCGGCCACGCCGAGCGCCAGACGGGTCGCCAGGGCGTCCAGGAAGGCCGCCGACGCGCCGGTGTCGTCGGCGGCGGCGTCCGCGACCGCCTCCAGCGCCGACTTTCCGGGCATCCCGTGCTCGGCGGCGAGCGCCGCGACGGCGTCCGCGCTCACCAGCGAACCGAACCCTCCGGCCAGCGCGGGCTGCTTGTAGGTGACGGACTCGGTGACGCCCTCAGGCAGCGCCGCCCCAGGCACCGGCAGGTAGCCGATCTCCCCTGCGCCGCCGGAGACGCCCCGGTGCAACCGGTCGCCCATCATGACCGCGAGGCCGATGCCCCGGTCGATCCACACGAGCGCGAAGTCCTCGACGTCGCGGGCGGCGCCCCGGGCCCGTTCGGCGACGGCGACGAGGTTGACGTCGTTCTCGATGAGCACGGGCCGCCCCAGGTCGTCGCGTAGGCCCGCGAGGACGCCTTCGTGCCACGCGGGCAGGTCGAAGGCGAACCGCACGTCTCCGGTCCGGGGGTCGACGACGCCGGGCGTCCCGATGACGCACGCGTGCAGCTGGGCGACGGGCACCTTGGCCAGCAGGCTCGCCTTGGCGACCGCCGCGTGCACGCTGGCGACCGGGTCGGCCCCGCCGTCCAGCGCGACGGTGGCGCGCGCCCGCTCCGCGCCGGTGATGTCGGCGATGCCCGCGATGACCGCGTCGGGCCCCACCTCCAGCCCGGCGACGAACGCCGCGGAAGGCACAACGCCGTACAGCGCCGCGTTGGGCCCGCGCCCTCCGGCCTGCTCCCCCACGACCTCGACGAGCCCACGTTCCTCCAGCCGCGCGAGCAGCTGGGAGGCCGTCACCTTGGACAGGCCGGTTCGGTCGCCGATCTGCGCCCGGGTGAGCGGCCCCTCGCCGATGAGCAGTTCCAGCGCCGCCCTGTCGTTGAGTTCACGGAGCAGGCGGGGCGTCCCCGGCCGTCGCGCCATGTGGTCCACCTCGTCACTCGGGTCCCGGACAGCAGATCAGTAAAGTTTGTTACTAGATTAGCGAACCCGGGACGATGCCCCGCCAACGCCGCCGCTCACGCGGGCCCTCCGGCGTCGACGGCACCACCCTGACGTATCGGAGACGCGAAAATGATCTCAACGGGGTCACGGTTTCCGCGCGGACCGGAAACCAGATCTACTATTCCGCTCCAATTGGTTTCTCAAGGCTGCTCTACCGGGGTGGTGGTGAAACCTGCCCCCGGCACAGGGGATACTTGGTCACATGCGACTGTCTGCCAGGGTTGATTACGCGCTGCGGGCCGCCTCGGAGCTGGCCGCAGCGGCCGAGTCCTCGACGGGGGGGCACCCGGTGACGGCCGTCCAGCTCGCCGAGACCCAGGCGATCCCTCCCAAGTTCCTGGAGAACATTCTGGGGCAGCTGCGCCGCTCCGGCATCATCCGGAGCCAGCGCGGCCCTGACGGGGGCTACTGGCTGGCCAAACCCGCCTCCCAGATCGCACTCGCCGACATCATCAGGGCCATTGACGGGCCCCTGCTCGGCGTGCGCGGGGAGCGTCCCGAGGACGTCGGCTACAGCGGTGCGGCACGCGCCCTCCAGGAGGTGTGGATCGCGTTGCGCGCCAGCGAGCGGGCCATCCTCGAGGCGGTGACCCTTGAGCACATCGCGTCGGGTGAACTGCCGGAGGCGGTCCAGCGGCTGACGTCCGATCCGGCCGCCTGGAGCAGCCCCACCTTCACCTGAGGGCTCCCCGGGCCCACCTGTCCGTGGCCGCTTCCGGCCCCCGTCCCCGCGCCAGCGTGCCCGGGGACTTTTTCTCACCCCCTGTTGAACGCGTTCAAAAGCATGGGTTACGGTGAAGCGCCGTTGAACACGTTCAGAACTTTGGGGGTGGTCCTGTCGACGTCCTGGTGGACCTCCTGGTCTGTGCGGGAATGCTGGCGATCGTCCCACTGGGCCTGTCGCTGCTGGACGCCGCGCGACTGCGCCCGGTCTGGCTCGCCGGGGCCGTCCCCGGCGCGGTGAGCCTGTGGCTGCCGCGCGGGGCCCTCGCCGCCGCGCTCGCCGCCCTGTACGCGGCGGCGGCCGCCGTCCTGCTGGTGGAGGCCCTGCGTCGCCTGCCGCGCGCCCTGCGCGACCCGAGGGAGCTCGCCTTCGCGACGGCCCTGGGCTCGCCCGCCGTCGCGGCGGTGGCCCTGGTCCCGGAACGCGCCGGGCACACCCTGCTCGGCTATCCGCCGGTCATGCTGGAGCTCACCGTCGCGCACTTCCACTTCGCCGGGTTCGCCGCCGCGCTCGTCGCGGGGCTGGTCCGCCGGCCGGAGACGGGCGCGGCGGGCCGGTGGGCGGCCCTGACCGTGCCGGCCGGGACGCTCGCGGTACTCGGCGGCTACTTCGTCGGCCAGTGGGCGGAGTTCGCCGGGGCCGTGGTGCTGACCGGCGGGATGTGGCTCACCGCGCTGCTGTGCTGGCGCACCGGACGGGCCGCGTTGCGCGTCGCGGGCGCGGTGCTCGTCCCCACGATGCTCCTCGCCCTGTGGTACGCGTTGGGCGAGGCGGCCGGGATCCCCCACCCCGGCCTGGCCTGGATGACGGCCACCCACGGGGTCGCCAACGCGCTCGGCTTCGGACTCTGCGGGGTCCTCGGCTGGCGCCTGCTCACGAAGGAAGCCCCATGACGTTCACCTACCCCGAGGTCGGCGCCACCGCCAGGAGCCCTCTGCCGGACGGCTACGCGCACCTGTACGTGCGCAAGGAGATCGGCCGGGGCGAGGCCGCCTATCAACGCGCGTCCGAGGCCCTGATGACGTTCGCGATGCACCGCCGCATCCCGGTCGGCGTAAGGGCGTCGGCGCCACGCGCGGCGGAGGGCGTCACCGTGACGGTCACGCTGGGCGGCGTCGTCAGAGCGCCCTGCGAGATCGTCTGGACGGCTGACGGCCCGCGCCGCACCGGCTGGGCCTACGGGACGCTCCCGGGCCACCCCGAGAGCGGCGAGGAGTCCTTCCTCGTCGAACTGCACGACGACGGCGCGGTCACCCTCACCGTCACCGCCTTCAGCCGCCCCGCCTTCGCCCCCCTCAGGCCGTTCCAGGCGCTCGTCCCGCCGCTCCAGCGCCTCTACGCCCTCCGCTGCGCCGCCGTCCTGCGCGCCCTCAACCGCCCCTGACCGGAGACGTGCGAAGGCCGCGCCCCGTCGTGAGCGCGGCGCGCGGCCTTCGGTGCGGGGCCTACCGGGATGGCTGGCGCTGATCCCTGCTGATCTCTACAACGCCGACGGGCTCCCCCGTATGCCCGTGGGGAGCCCGTCGATCCGTCGTCTGCCACCATCTGAAAAAATCGGTGCGGCCAGGGGACGTCCTCGTCGCCGTCAGGCCGCGACCATGTCCCCCCGGAAGGCTTCCCCGGCGATCGCTTCGGGCGAGTCGGGTACCGAGGAGGCCGGGATGGTCTCGGAGATGCGCTCGTGCTGCGGGGCGCCGGCCATGACCGGTTCCGCCTGAAGCTCGGCGAGCGCGAGTAGATCGGACACTTCTCTCAGGACGTGCGACAGCGGCACGCCCAACGCCTTGCAGATCGCCGCGAGCAGCTCAGAAGAGGCTTCCTTCTGACCGCGTTCCACCTCAGAGAGATATCCCAACGACACCCGGGCCGCGGCGGACACCTCGCGGAGGGTGCGACCCTGGCGCAGCCGGAGCTGCCGCAGAACGTCCCCCAGCAGCTGGCGAAGCAGGACCATCGCTCGCTCCCTCCCCATCGTGCGGACCATCTGACGGTTCCACCGTACCCGTCTCAGACCTGAGCTTGGCAGAGCCGGGAAATCGTGTTCGCTGCGAACGTAACGCCGTATTCAGCTCAAACCTTCCAGATCTTCCTGATCCTCTTCCCATTCCCGGATCATCGCAACCCTCAAGAGTTCGTGTCGGAGCAGGTCCAGAGCGTGAACGACGGTCATCTCCCGGACCAAGGGACGGGCGCGTGACCCATCCCTGGGCAAAGTCAAGGCAGGGGTGAGGGAACGCGACACCTCGGGCCCCGCCACCCCGATATGTACGGTTCCGACCGGTTTGCCGTCCTGGGGTTCGGGTCCTGCGACCCCCGTCACGGCCAGGCCCCACGTCGCGCCGAGCCGCGTCCTGGCGCCCTCGGCCATGGCGACCGCCACGTCCGGATCCACCGCGCCGCGCTCGGCCAGCAGATCCTCCGGCACCCCCAGCAGGGCCGCCTTGAGCGGCGTGGCGTAGGCCGTCACCCCGCCCCGGAAGGCCGCCGACGACCCTGGCGCGCCCGTCAGCTCCGCGCCCAGCAGGCCCCCGGTGAGGCTCTCGGCGACGGCGACGGTCTCGCCCCTGTCGATCAGCAGCCCGAGGACTCCCGTCGCGAGGCCCGCGTCCCTGCCCTCCCCGTAGACGGCCTGACCGAGCCGCTCCCGCGCCAGCGTGGCCGCGGCGCGCAGCGCCTCGGTGGTCTCGGCGGTGATCCTGACGTCCACCCGCGCCGGGTGGGGCAGGTAGGCCAGGGTGACGCCGTCGAGCTTCTCCACCGGAGCGAGCCGCCCCGCCAGCACCGTCTCCCAGACGCCCGCCGTCCGCAGCGTGAGGACGTGCGGGACGCGCGGCGCGCGCAGCTCCGGCAGCACCGTGCCGGCCATGATCGCGCGCATCTCCGACGGCACTCCCGGCAGCGCGTACACGGGCTTGCCTTCGACGACCATCCCTATGCCGGGTGCGGCGCCCGCCGGGTTGGGCAGCTTCCGCGACCCCTCGGGCAGGTCGGCCATCCGCAGCGCGGACGCGCGCAGCCGCACCCCGTAGGCGGTCGAACGCTCCCGGATCGCCCGCTCGGTCGCGGGGTCGCGCCTGAGGCCGACGCCCGCGAGCGCGGCCAAGGCGTCCCGTGTGAGGTCGTCGTAGGTGGGGCCGAGCCCTCCGGTGATCACCAGGCTGTCCGCCCTGGACAGCGCCTCGGTGACGGCGGAGGTGATCTCCTCCAGGGTGTCCCCGACGACGGCGGAGCGCGTCACCGTGACACCCGCCCTGGTGAGCTCCGAGCCCATCCAGGCGGCGTTCGTGTTCACCACGTCGCCGATGAGCAACTCGTCCCCGACCGTCAACAGTTCCACGCGCACAGGGCTCACCCTAGTGCGGCGCGGCGGCGCGCGCCGAGGTACTCCAGGCCCGAGACGACGGTCATGACGACGGCCGCCGCCATCAGCGCGGACCCCACGATCCCGGTGTCCACCGGCAGCAGGTAGACGAAGATCGCGAGCATCTGCAGCGCCGCCTTGTACTTGCCGAGCTTCTCGGCGGCCACGACGACGTCGCGGCGCAGCAGGACGAGCCGGTGCAGGGTGATCGGGATCTCACGGGCCAGGATGATCGCCGTCGCCCACCACGTCAGCTCGCCGTTCAAGGACAACCCGACAAGGGCGCCCCCCGTAAGCAGCTTGTCGGCGATCGGGTCGACGATCTTGCCGAAGGTGGTGATCTCCTTGCGGCTGCGCGCGATCCGCCCGTCGGCGTAGTCGGTGAACGCGGCGACGACGAACAGCGCGAGCGCGGTGAGCCGCCAGGCGGTGCCCTCGGTGAGGACGAGGATGGCGAAGAACGGGGGGACGAGGGCGATGCGCAGCACCGTGAGCGCGTTGGCGATGTTCACGGTGCGCACCCGCCGATCCTGCGGTGCCGTCACGGACCCGGGACCTCGGTGCCGGAGGAGACCTCGCCGTACAGGTCGACGCCCTCGGAGCCGGTGATGACGGCCGTCACCAGGTCGCCCGCAGCAAAACCGTCTCCTTCGACCGTCGTGCTTCCGTCGACCTCGGGAGCCTGGTGGAAGCCGCGGCCCTCCCAGACGCCCGGTTCGACCTCTCTTTCGACGAGGACGGCGATCTCCGTGCCGATCCGCTCCTCGGCCCGCTGGTCGGTGAGCTCCTCGGCCAGCGCGCTCACCTCGGCGAGACGGGCGGCGACCTCGTCGGGGTCGAGCTTGCCGTCCAGGGTGGCGGCCTCGGTGCCGTCCTCGTCGGAGTAACCGAACACGCCGATCGCGTCGAGGCGGGCGGCCTCCAGGAAGCCGGTGAGGTCGGCGAGCTCGGCCTCGGTCTCGCCGGGGAACCCGACGATGAAGTTGGACCGCACGCCCGCCTCGGGGGCCAGCGCCCGGATCTGGGCGAGCAGGTCCAGGAACCGCGCCGGGTCGCCGAACCTGCGCATCCGGCGCAGGACCGTCGCGCTGGCGTGCTGGAAGGACAGGTCGAAGTAGGGGACGACACCCGGCGTCCCTGCGATCACCTCAAGGAGGCCGGGCCGCAGCTCCGCCGGTTGTAGGTAGCTCACCCGCACGATGTCCACCACCTGCGTCAGCTGAGGCAGCAGCTTCTCCAGCGCGCGCAGGTCGCCCAGGTCCTTGCCGTAGGACGTGGAGTTCTCGCTGACCAGGACGACCTCGCGGACGTCGTGGGCGGCCAGCCACTCGGCCTCGGCGAGGATCTCCTCGGGCCTGCGCGACACGTAGGAGCCGCGGAAGGCGGGAATCGCGCAGAAGGTGCAGCGGCGGTCGCAGCCGGAGGCGAGCTTCAGGGGCGCGACCGGCCCTCCGCCCAACCGCTTGCGCAGCACCCGGGGCCCGGACGCCGGGGCGACCCCCACGGGGAGGTCCTCGGCCGTGGCTCCGTGCCCAGGCACGTGGACGTGCTTCGCGGACCGCTCTACGGGGGTGATCGGCAGCAGCGTCCTTCGGTCGCGCGGCTTGTGCGGGGCCAGGGCGCGGCCCTCCACCACGTCGTCGAGGCGGGCGCCGATGGCCGTGTAGTCGTCGAAGCCGATCACCGCGTGCGCCTCGGGCAGCGCGTCGGCGAGTTCAGCGCCGTACCGCTCGGCCATGCAGCCCGCGGCGACGACCTTGGCCCCGGTGTCGTGCGCGGCCAGCAGGGTGTCGATCGAGTCCTTCTTGGCCGCGTCGATGAATCCGCAGGTGTTCACCAGGACCACGTCCGCGCTCTCGGAGCCCTCCTGGAGCGTCCATCCGGACGCCTCAAGGCGGGCGGCGAGTTCTTCGGAGTCCGTCTCGTTGCGGGCGCAACCGAGGGTGACCAGGGACACGGTTCGGGGCTCGGGCATGCGTCTAAAGGTAGTGGGCGCCGGGCCCCGCCCGTGACTCAGGAGGCGCCGAGCTTGTCCCCGTCGAAGAACAGCCGGACGACCTGACCGTCCTTGCCGGGCACCCCGAGGTCCTTGCCGTTGACGGTGAGGACGACCCCTCCGGCGTTGCCGAGCGTGATGCCGACCTTCTTGCCGGTCCAGCTTCCGGTCTTGCCCTTGGCGAGGGTGCCCATGAACAGCTTGTCCCCGTCGACCGGCTCGACCCGCACCCACGCCTGCGCGGTGGCGCGGATCTGGACCAGCACGTGGCCCTTCTTGACCGGGACGGCCGCGACCGCCTCCGGCCCCGGCGTCGCGGCGGCGGGCGACGCGGTGGCCGTCACGGTGTCCTTGGCGACGACGGGGGTGGCCCGCTCCGCACGGTCACCGCTGAAGAGCTGCACGATGCCCCACACGGCCACCAGAGCCAGCACTGCGGCCATGGCGGCGCTCCAGTTGGTCTGGCGCCTCTCCTTGAACCTGAGGGGCGTCTCGGGCTCGAAGGCGGTCGCCGCGGCGATGGTGCCGCCGGGGGCGCCCCCGTGGGTCTCGTCGTACTCGCGGATCAGCGGGTCGGCGTCCACGCCGACCACCTTGGCGACGCTGCGGATGTGGCCGCGGGCGTAGAAGTTGCCGCCGCACAGCGAGAAGTCGTCCTGCTCGATCCCGCGGATCACCGTCTCGCGGATCCGGGTCCGTTCGGCGATGTGCATGACGGTGAGACCCGAATCACGACGTGCCTGACTCAGGACTTCACCGATGCTCATGAGAGAAACCTCCACCGCGACGCTGTCATGATCAGTCTAGAACCGTGATCTCCACCGTTCAGTAAGCTTCCGCTCCGTTTTCGAGTCACGAATTGAGCAAGGCGAGCACCTCGGCGAGCCCGTCGGGCTTCACCAGGACGTCGCGCGCCTTGGAACCCTCGGACGGCCCGACGATGCCGCGGCTCTCCATCAGGTCCATCAGGCGGCCCGCCTTGGCGAACCCGACGCGCAGCTTGCGCTGGAGCATCGAGGTCGAGCCGAACTGGGTGGACACGACGAGTTCGATCGCCTGGACGAGCAGTTGAAGGTCATCGCCGATCTCCTCGTCGATCTCCTTGCGGGGCCCGGAGTCCGCCTGCACGTCCTGCGCGTACTCGGCTTCCATCTGGGCCTTGCAGTGAGCGACGATGCCCGCGATCTCCTTCTCGGAAACGTAGGCGTTCTGCAGTCGCATCGGCTTTGACGCGCCCATGGGGAGGAACAGGGCGTCACCCTGCCCTACGAGCTTCTCCGCGCCCGGCTGGTCGAGGATCACCCGGCTGTCGGCGAGGGACGAGGTGGCGAAGGCGAGCCGTGAAGGCACGTTCGCCTTGATCAGCCCGGTGACGACGTCGACGGACGGCCGCTGGGTGGCCAGGACGAGGTGGATCCCGGCCGCGCGCGCGAGCTGGGTGATCCGGACGACGTGGTCCTCGACGTCGCGGGGGGCGACCATCATGAGGTCGGCGAGCTCGTCCACGATCACCAGCAGGTACGGGTAGGGGGTGTAGACGCGCTCGCTGCCGGGGGGCGCGGCGAGCTTGCCCGCCCGGACCGCCTTGTTGAAGTCGTCGATGTGCCGGAAGCCGGACGCCGCGAGGTCGTCGTAGCGGCGGTCCATCTCCCCGACGACCCAGCCGAGCGCCTCGGCGGCCTTCTTCGGGTTGGTGATGATCGGGGTGATCAGGTGCGGGATGCCGGCGTAGGCGGACAGCTCGACCCGCTTGGGGTCCACCAGGATGAGCCGTACCTCGTCCGGCGTGGCGCGCATCAGGATGGACGTGATGAGGCCGTTGATGCAGGTGGATTTACCCGCGCCGGTGGCGCCCGCGATGAGGATGTGCGGCATCTTGGCGAGGTTCGCCACGACGGTGCGGCCTTCGACGTCCTTGCCCAGGCCCACGAGCATCGGGTGCTGGTCGGTGGCGGCCACCTGGGAGCGGAGCACGTCACCGAGGGAGACGAGGTCCTTGTCGGTGTTGGGGATCTCCACCCCGATGGCGGACTTGCCGGGGATCGGGGAGATGATCCGGACATCCTGCGACTTGACCGCGTAGGAGATGTTCTTGGTGAGCGCGATGACCTTCTCGACCTTGACGGCCGGGCCCAGCTCGATCTCGTAGCGGGTGATCGTCGGGCCGCGGGTGAACCCCGTGACCTGGGCGTCCACGTCGAACTGTTCGAGCACCCCGGTGAGGGCGTTCACGACGACGTCGTTGGCCTTCGTGCGCGGCTTGATCGAGGATCCGGCCTTGAGCAGGCCCGGTTCGGGCAGCCTGTAGCCCTCGCCCGTCGCGCCGATCTGGAGCTGCTCCGCGCTCGTCGGGGCGGGGCTGGGGTCCGGGAGGACGGCCGGGGCGGCGACGTCCAGGGAGGTCGGCTCGCCGGGGGTGTCGGGGCCGAGGGGGTCGTCGCCGAAGATGTCCTCGGACAGCGGGGGCCGTCCCGGCTTCTCCGGTTCGACGACGGGGGTGTCGTAGGGGCGGGTGTGGCCTCCGACCTCGAACTCCTCGGTCGGCTCCGCTTCGTCGTCCTTGTCCTTGCCCCTGCGGCGGCGCCGCTTGGGCCTGCCCTCGCCCTTGCCGTCCGCGTCGCCGGAGTCGTCAGAGTCGTCGGGCTTGCCGCGCCTGCCCGGCTTGTCGTCGCGGTCCTTGAGCATCGCGAAGCGCATCAGCTCGTCGAACCTGTCGGGGATGCGGTGGACGGGCGTCTTGGTGACAACGAGGAGGCCGAAGAAGGAGATGAGGAGAAGGAGAGGCACCGCCACCCATGCCGACAGGAGCGTCTCCAGCGGCGCGGAGACGAGCCAGCCGAGCACGCCGCCCGCCTTACGGACCGCGTCCATGTCGGCCGGGGCGGGGCTGCCCGCGGCGATGTGCACGACGCCCGCGATACCGAGGAACAGCGCGCTGCACCCGATCGCGATACGGCCCGCGTCCTCGTGCCGTTCGGGGTGGCGCAGCGTGGACCACGCCAGGAACGCCAGCAGCAGCGGCAGGCCCATGGCGAACCTGCCGATGCCGCCGCGGATGATCGTCTCCAGGACCTCGGTGAACCAGCCGCGCGGCGTCCACCAGGTCACGGAGGCGAAGACGATGGCGACGCCGAGCAGGGCAAGGCCCGCTCCGTCCCTGCGGTGTTCCGGTTCCAGTTCGCGCGCTCCGTCTCCGTAGGCTCGGAACATGGAGCCGACTCCCCTCGCGGTCAGCGTCCAGAGCCCGGCGAGCATCCGGAAGAAGCCGAGGAAGAGCCTGCTGAACGGCCCCGGGCCGCGCGCCGCGGGCGCCGCCCCACGGGGCTGACGCCCCCGGTGCGGCTCCCGGGCGGGAGGGCGGCGACGTGTCGCGGGGGTCTTGCCGGCGGTCCTGGAGGACCCGCCGCGCGAGGAGTTCCGCGTACCTCCGGACGCACGTGAGGCCATGCGGATGAGCGTAACCCGCGACACAAGAGCAACCAAGAACAAAACGGGCGCGTGTCGCCCTCAGGACGCCTCAGAACGCCTCAGGGCTCCCCGAGGTGCTTGCGGAGCCCGTCGAGGTCCAGGACGACAATGCGCCGCCAGCGCGTCCGGATGAGGCCGCGCACCCGCCACTCGCGCAGCGCGCGGGCGACGGTCTCGCGGGAGGCGTCGACGCAGCTGCCCAGTTCGTTCTGGGACAGCGGGGGCAGCCGGATGCCCTCGTCCTCGGGGATGCCGCTCTCCTCGGCGAGGGTGAGCAGGAACCTGGCGAGGCGGGCCGCGCCGTCGTGGCTGCCCAGCGCCACGATGCGGCTGTCGGACTGGGCGAGTCTGCGGCTCGCGGTGCGGTAGATGTGCCGCCACGCGTGCGGGTGCTCGTCGAGGAAGGCGCTGAACCTGCTGCGGGTGACCGAGAGGGCGGTCACCGGGTGCAGCGCCGTCAGCGTCGCGGTGCGGGGGGAGCCGTTGAGCAGCCCCGTCTCGCCGACGAGTTCACCGGGACCGCGCACGGCGATGACGACCTCGCGGCCGTCGACGTCGCCGACGGAGACCTTCGCCCAGCCGTGGCGCAGGATGAGCACCTGATCGGGCCGCTCGCCCTGGAGGAGGAGCCGCGCCCCGGTGGCGAACGTGCGGATCCGGCCGCCCCGCTGGAGCGCCTCGCGGGCGGGCGGGTCGAGACTGCTCCAGAAGTTCTCGGGCCGGGCTGGTTCGGGGGGAGCCATACTCTATTTGACTACGAATTCCCGCCGGGCGATCCCCCGTCTGTAAGGAATTCGCAACGAACGTCCGGAAGCGCACGTTCGTCACGCGGCCGCCACCGGCGCGTTTCCCCCGCGCCCGGCCTCCGCTGTGGGGCGGGTCACACGGCGAGGCCGACGGCGAGGAGCGCGCCGAAGACGAGCTGCACCCTTCCCGTCTCGCCCAGCACCTCGATGAGCTCCTTGCCCTGCGCGCCGTGAAGGACGCGACGGGAAGGCGCGATCGTCAGGGGGGCGCACAGAAGCGCGATCAATGCCCACGGGCGGGCTATCGCGATACCGAGCACGATCGTGAACGGCATCGACAGGCAGAGCGTGAACAGCACCCGCGAGACGGTGTCGCCCAGGACGACGGCGAGGGTGCGCTTGCCCGTCATGGAGTCGGTGTCCAGGTCGCGGATGTTGTTGACGACGAGCATCGCGCACGAAAGCAGGCCGACCGGGACGGCGGCGGCCCAGGCCGTCCAGGGCAGGTACTCCAGTTGGACGTACACGGTGCCGACGACGGCGACGAGCCCGAAGAAGACGAACACGGACAGCTCGCCCAGGGCCCGGTACCCGTAGGGCCGCGACCCCCCGGTGTAGAACCATCCGGCGGCGATGGCGGCGGCGCCCACGAGCAGCAGCCACCACGACGTCACGGCGGCCAGGACGAGCCCGGCGACGGCCCCGACGCCGAACGCGATGAACGCGGCTGCGAGGACTTGCTTGGGCGGCTTGGCTCCCGAGCCCGTCAGGCGCAGCGGCCCTACGCGCTCGTCGTCGGTGCCCTTCACGCCGTCGCTGTAGTCGTTGGCGTAGTTCACCCCGACCTGGAGCGCGAGCGCGACGAGCAGGGCCAGCGCGGCCCGCCACCACACCGGGTGGCCCTCACCGACAGCGAGGCCGGTGCCTACGGCGACGGGGACGACGGCGGAGGGCAGCGTTCGAGGGCGGGCGCCCGCGATCCACAGGTTCATAGCTCTTTTCCGCGCAGGCGCAAGGTCAGGATCAGTCCGATGGCGAGGATAGCGGCGGTCACGAGGGCGGCGTGCCCGGTCGCGGTGGCCAGGCTCTCGATCGCGGCGGCCGACTGCTCGGGGTCGAGCGCGGAGATCGTGGTGCCGACGCTGGCCTGGAGCTCGTCGGCCATCTGTGCGTCACCCGTCCGGGCCTGCATGGCGTGGCCGAGGCTGGTAGCGAAGACGGTGCCTATGCAGGCGATACCGAGGGCGCTGCCTATCTGCCGCGACGTGGACTGGGTGCCGGACGCCTGCCCGGACTGCCCGACCGGCACGTCGGCCAGCGAGACGTTGGTGAGCTGCGCCGAGGTCATGCCAAGGCCGAGGCCGTACAGCAGCATCCAGGGGGCGAGGCCGAAGCCGGTGGTGCCCGCGTGCGTCGTCAGCCCGATCGCGAGAACGGCGGCGACCTCCATCGCCATGCCGTACTGGACGACGCGGGCGGCGCCGAGCCGGCGGGCGAGGCGGGCCGCGGTGCCGCCGGACAGGAACGAGCCGATCGCCAGCGGCAGGATCGCCACGCAGATCTGGAGCGGGGAGTCGCCGTGCGCGCCCTGCAGGAACAGGGGCAGGATGAACAGGAGGCCGAGTTCGCCGACGCTGATGAGGGAGGCCGCGGCGTTGCCGCGCCGGAACGTGGCGATGTGGAACAGCCGCAGGTCCAGCATCACCGGCTTGCCCGCGCGCGCACGGCCGCGCTCCACCAGCACGAACGTCACAAGCAGCCCGATGGAAGCGGCCAGCGCGACCGGCACCGGCGAGATCGGCCAGCCCGGCAGCGCCTCACTGGCCCGCCACCAGCCGTAGGTCTGGCCCTCGATCAGGCCGAACACCAGCGCGCCGAGGCCGAGCGCCGAAAGCACGCCGCCCTTCCAGTCGAGGCCGCGCGGCCCGGACGCGTCACGCGTCTCGGGGATGTACTTGAGGACGCCCGCGACGAGCAGGAGCCCGAGCGGCAGGTTCACGGTGAACGCCCATTGCCAGCCGTGCGAGGTCGCCAGCCAGCCGCCCAGGAGCGGGCCGACCGCCGTCATGCCGCCGATCATGGAGCCCCACACGCCGAACGCGATCGCCCTGTCGCGGCCGTGGAAGAGGCTGTTCACGGTGGAGAGCGTCGCGGGCATGATCATGGCGGCGCCGACGCCCTGGAGCGCGCGCGAGGCGATGAGAGCGGTCGCGCTGCCTGAGGCGGCCACAAAGAGGCTCGCCACGACGAACACGGCGGTGCCCATGACGAACATGCGGCGGCGGCCGTACACGTCGGCGAGGCGGCCGAAGCTGATCATCAGCGCCGCGAAGACGAGGGAGTAGATCGACGTCAGCCACTCCGCCTGGGTGGCGCGCAAGCCGATCTCGTCCACGATGCTGGGGAGCAGCACGCTGACGATGGTCGCGTCCACCACGATGAGCGACACCGCGAGGCTGATGACCGCGAGGCCGAGCCAGCGGCCCTTCCCGACGGGCGCGAGGACCGCCTCTTCTCGCAGGTCGGCGGTCGTGGGCGCGCTCATCTTCATCCCGGGCTTCGGAGAGGTGACGGATCGGGCCCCAGCCTATTCCCGTGCCCTGAGCGCCCGGAACGGCCCCCTCCGCCTCCCGCGCCGGGGGCCGTTTCCCCAGGTCACACCAGGGGGCGCTGGTACGTCTCCGGCCCTTCGGCGGCCAGTGGAGGAAGATCGGGGACGGGCGCGGGGGCGGCCCGACCCCGGCCGCGCGAGGCGCGCTGCGTCCAGGCGACGCACAGCAGGACGGCGAAGGCGGCGAGCACGGTGAGGGGTTCGAAGGGCTCACCGAGCAGGAGCGCGGCCCACACGAGCGTCATGAGGGGCTGGAGGAGCTGGATCTGTCCCGCGCGGGCGATCCCGGCCCGCGCGAGCCCCGCGTACCAGGCGAAGAAGCCGAGGAACATCGAGAAGAAGGCGACGTAGGCGAAGCCGGCGAGGGCGCCCGGGGTCCACACCGGGTCGGTGGTGGCGAGGAGGACGAGCGTGACGGGGACCGTCAGGGGGGCGAACAGGACGAGGGCCCAGCAGACGACCTGCCAGGGCGGCGTCGTCCTGGCCATCCGGGCGCCTTCGGCGTAGCCGAACGCGGCGAAGACGAGCGCCCCGACGAGCAGGAGGTCGGCGAGCGTGAAGGCGCCGCCGCCCTGCCAGAGCGTGAACACGGTCACACAGGCGGTGCCGGACAGGGCGGCGGGCCAGAAGCCGCGCGCGGGCCGCTCCCCCGCGACGAGGACGGCGGCGACGGCAGTGGCGGCGGGCAGCAGGCCGACCACAACGGCCGCGTGCGACGCCGTGGCGCCGAACTCCAGGGCGAGCGACGAAAGCACGGGGAAGCCGAGGATGATCCCGAAGCCGGTCAGGAGGAGCCTGCCGATGTCCTTCGGGAGCCGTGCGCGCGCGGCGGCCAGTGCCAGGGCGGCGGGGACGGCGACGAGCGCGGCCCTGCCGACGCCGATCAGGTAGGGGTCGAGGCCCTCCAGGGCCAGCACCGTGGCGGGCATCGTGACCGAGAACGTCAGCACGCCGACGAAGGCGAGGAGGAGCGCTATCGGATCAGGTGGAGTAGCGCTATCGTTGTCCCTCATGTACCACGATAGCAGTGTCGGCGCACTCGCTACCAGGCTCCGGCACGAGGCATCAGGGCTGCGAGCCGGTTCACGGCTGCCGTCGAGCAGGGCGCTGACCGAGCGCTACCGTGTCAGCCCGGTGACGGTCTCACGGGCGCTCGCCCTGCTCGTCGCCGAGGGTGTGGTGGTCACCCGGCCAGGCAGCGGCACCTTCGTCGCCGAGCGCAAGGAGGCGCGCGGGTCCGCCGACCGCGGCTGGCAGAACGCGGCCCTGGGCGAGCGCAGGGTGGACGCCTCAGGGGTCGCGCTCGGCCTCCTGCCCGTCCCGGCGGGCGTCGTCCCGCTCATCGGGGGCTACCTGCCCGAGAGCCTGCGGCCCGAACGCGCGCTCGCGGCGGCGGGGGCGCGGGCGGCGCGACGGCCCCGCGCGTGGGGCGCCCCGCCGCCCGAGGGGCTGCCCGAGCTGCGCGCCTGGTTCGCCGGACGGGCCGGCTGCGCCCCCGACGACGTGCTCGTCTCCGGCGGCGGCCAGGCCGCGCTCTGGCTCACGCTGCGCGCGATCGTGCCGCCCGGCGGGCCCGTGCTGGTCGAGTCGCCCACCTACCCCGGCGCGACGGCGGCGGCCCGCGCCGCCGGTTTTGTGCCCGTGCCCGTCCCGGTGGACGGCGAGGGCGTGCGCCCCGAACTGCTCATCGAGGCGTTCGCGCGGACGGGAGCGCGGGCCTTCTACTGCCAGCCCACCTTCCACAACCCGACGGGCACCGTGCTCTCCCCCGCGCGTAGGGAGGCCGTCCTGGCGGCGGCGCGAGAGGCGGGGGCCTTCGTGATCGAGGACGACTTCGCCAGGCACCTGGCGATAGGCCCCGCGCCCGCGCCGCTCGTCGCCGGGGACGCCGCGGGGCACGTCGTGCACATCGCCTCCCTCACCAAAGCCACGGCGCCGTCCCTGCGGATCTCCGGGATCGTCGCGCGCGGCCCGGTGGCCGAACGGATCCGCGCGGGCCAGCTCGTGGAGTCCTTCTTCCCCGCCGCGCCGCTCCAGGAGACCGCCCTGGAGTTCGTCTCCTCCCCCGCCTGGCCCCGGCACCTGCGGGCCGTCGCGGCCGAGCTGCGGCGGCGCAGGGACGCGCTGGCCGCCGCGCTCGCCGCGCACCTGCCGGAGG
The DNA here is from genome assembly GCF_020991275.1 of Actinocorallia sp. API 0066. GTDB lineage: Bacteria > Actinomycetota > Actinomycetes > Streptosporangiales > Streptosporangiaceae > Actinocorallia. The sequence continues at coordinate 95,712 of NZ_JAJLQY010000017.1, forward strand.
CCGAGGCGGCACCGCCGCCCGGCGGCCTGTACCTGTGGGCGCGGCTCCCGGACGGCGTCGACGACGTCGCCCTGGCCGAGACGGCGCGCGCGCACGGGGTCGCGGTCGCCCCCGGACGTCCGTACTTCCCGGCCGAGCCTCCCGCGCCGCACCTACGGCTCAGCTACTGCGCGGCCGAGGACACCGCCGCCCTCACCGAGGGCGTCAGGCGGCTGGCGGACGCGCTGCGCGCCACGCGGTAGCGTGGCCGCCCATGACGGACGTCGGCGTCAGGGACGCCAGGATCGGTGACACCGCGGCGATCGCCGAGATCCAGGTGCGCGCGTGGGGGGCCGCCTACGCGCCCTTCATGCCACCCGAGCCGCTCGCGGAGATGACGGCCTCGGCCGCGCCGTGGCGGGAGCGCTGGCTTGCCGCCGTCACCGAACCGCCCTCGCCCCGGCACCGGGTGCTCGCCGCCGTCGCGGAGGGCGTCGTCGTCGGGTTCGCCGCGTTCGCGCCCGCCGAGGACCCCGACCAGGAAGCCGACGCCGCCGAGCTCGTCACCCTGGCCGTCGATCCGGCCCGGATGCGCGAAGGGCACGGGAGCCGCCTGCTCGCCGCCGTCGCCGACCTGCTGCGCCAGCTGTCGTTCCAGACGGCCGTCACCTGGGTGTTCACCGAGGACGCGGCGCTGCGCGGCTTCCTCGAACCGTCCGGGTGGGCCCCCGACGGCGCCACGCGGACCCTCGCGCTCGGCAGGCCGGTCGAGATGATCAGGCTCCACACGTCCCTCGCGTGACGCCGCGCCCCGGGGCGGCTCCGGCGCGTCCCGGCCGCCGCCGTTGCCGATTCGCAACCGAACAGGTCGGGGAATTCGCGTAATCCACGTAACAAGCTCGGGGAAGCCCGCGATAGCGGGATAGACGCCGCTTGCTCCGCGTACCCCCGAGCGTGGAGCGGGCGGCGTCTCCTGCTTCCCGGGCTGTGTCCGCTTGACCCCGGGCCCGATCGAACACGGTTTTCCACAGGTCGGCGGGCTCCGGCACACCCGTGTCCGCCGCGCGGGGTACGGTTCGGTGCATGGCACCCAGCACAACACCCGACGCTCCGTTCGGCAGGATGCTCACCGCGATGATCACCCCGATGCGCGCGGACGGCTCCGTCGACGTCGACGGCGCCGCCGAGCTCGCCGCCCATCTGGTGGACGAGTGCCGCCACGACGGCCTGGTGATCAACGGCACCACCGGTGAGTCCCCCACCACGAACGACGCCGAGAAAGAGAGCGTCCTGCGCGCGGTCGTCGAGACCGTGGGCGACCGGGCGGTCATCGTGTTCGGAGCCGGCAGCAACGACACGCGGCACAGCATCGAGCTGGCCGGGATGGCCCAGCGGGCGGGCGCCGACGGCCTGCTCACCGTCTGCCCGTACTACAACAAGCCGCCGCAGGAGGGTATCTACCGTCACATGACGGCTATCGCCGATGCCTCCGACCTTCCCGTGATGCTCTACGACATCCCGGGCAGGGCGGGCGTGCCGATCGAGAGCGAGACCCTGATCCGGCTGGCCGCACACCCCCGGATCGTCGCCGTCAAGGACGCCAAGGCCGACCTCTTCGCCTCCTCCCAGGTGATGGCGGCCACCGACCTCGCGTACTACTCCGGCGACGACAACCTGAACCTCGCCTGGCTGTCCCAGGGGGCCGTCGGGTTCGTCAGCGTCGTGGGCCACGTGGCGGGCGCCGAACTGCATGAGATGATTGAGCTCTACCGGTCCGGTGACGTCACCGGAGCGCTGGCTATCCACCGCCGGCTGCTCCCCGTCGTCACCGCGATCATGACCAGGACCCAGGGGGTCATCGCGGTCAAGGCCGCGCTGAGCCTGCTGGGCAAGCCCAGCGGGGTGGTGCGCGCCCCGCTCGTGGACGCGACGCCGGAGTTCACGGCGCGACTGCGCGAAGACTTGATCACAGGGGGTATCAAAGTGGAGGCCGCTGAGTGAGTTCGACCGGGGGTGGCGCATGAGCCACCCGCATCCCGAGCTGGGCCCGCCGCCGGCGCTGCCGCAGGGCGCCCTGCGGATCGTCGCGCTGGGCGGGCTCGGCGAGATCGGCCGCAACATGGCCGTCTTCGAGTACGACGGCAGGCTGCTGATCATCGACTGCGGCGTGCTCTTCCCCGAGGAGGAGCAGCCGGGAGTCGATCTGATCCTGCCGGACTTCGAGTACATCCGCGACAGGCTGGGCGACATCCAGGCGGTGATCCTCACCCACGGGCACGAGGACCACATCGGCGCCGTCCCGTACCTGCTGCGCGAGCGCCCCGACATTCCCCTCGTCGGTTCGCGGCTCACCCTCGCGCTGGTCGAGGCCAAGCTCACCGAGCACCGGATCAAACCGAACCTGCAGGTCGTCGCGGACGGCGAGCGGCGCACGATCGGGCCGTTCGAGTGCGAGTTCCTCGCCGTCAACCACTCCATCCCGGACGCGATGGCGGTGGCGGTCCGCACCCCGGCCGGGCTCGTCGTGCACACCGGCGACTTCAAGATGGACCAGCTCCCACTGGACGGCAGGCTCACCGACCTCGGCACGTTCGCCAGGCTCGGCGGCGAGGGCATCGACCTGCTGATGTCGGACTCGACCAACGCCGAGGTGCCCGGGTTCGTCACCAACGAACGCGACATCTCCGGCGCCATCGACAACGTGTTCCGCACCGCCCAGGAGCGGATCATCGTTGCCTGCTTCGCCTCCCACGTGCACCGCGTCCAGCAGGTGCTGAACGCCGCCGTGAAAGCGGGGCGCAAGGTCGCCTTCGTCGGCAGGTCCATGGTCCGCAACATGGGCGTGGCGCGCGAACTGGGCTACCTGGAGGTGCCGGACGGCCTGCTCGTGGACGCCAAGGCGCTGGACGACCTGCCACCCGAGAAGATCGTCCTGGTCTGCACCGGGTCGCAGGGCGAGCCGATGTCCGCGCTGTCCCGGATGGCCAACCGCGACCACCACCAGATCCGGATCACCGACCGCGACACCGTGATGCTCGCCTCGTCGCTGATCCCCGGCAACGAGAACTCGGTCAACCGGGTGATCAACGGGCTGACCCGGTGGGGCGCGCGCGTCGTGCACAAGGGCAACGCCCTCGTCCACGTGTCCGGGCACTCCTCGGCGGGCGAACTGCTCTTCCTGCTCAACCTGACCAAACCGTCCAACTTCATGCCGGTGCACGGCGAATGGCGGCACCTGCGGGCGCACGCCAAACTCGCCGCGCTCACCGGGGTGCCCGACGAGAACATCGTCATCGCCGAGGACGGCGTTGTGGTGGACCTCGTCGACGGGCACGCGCAGATCACCGGCGCCGTCCCGGCCGGGTACGTCTACGTGGACGGCTCCAGCGTGGGCGAGATCACCGAGACGTCGCTCAAGGACCGGCGCATCCTCGGCGAGGAGGGGTTCGTCTCCGTCGTCGTGGTGATCGACTCCTCCACCGGCAAGGTCATCGCGGGTCCCGAGATCCACGCGCGCGGCGCGGGCATCGGCGACGAGGACTTCCGCGAGGTCCTCGACCGGATCGACGGGGCGCTGGCCGAGGCCGCCGCCGACGGGATCGCCGACGGGCACCAGATCCGGCAGAAGATGCGCCGCACGGTCGGCAAGTGGGTCAACGAGTCCTACCGCCGCCGTCCGATGATCGTCCCCGTCGTCATCGAAGCCTGACCGGCCCCGGGTCCCGCCGTCACCCCAACACGACGGGACCCGCCCGGTCCGGCCCGCGAGGCCCTAGGCTCCGACCAAGGACCCCCGAGCCGCAGAGGTGCACCATGGCCGAACCGCTGAGACCGGACGACCCGGTCGCCCTCGGGCCCTACCGGCTGCGGGAGCGCCTGGGGGCCGGAGGCATGGGCACCGTGTTCCTCGCCGAGGGCGCCGACGGGCGAAGGGTCGCCGTCAAGGTGATCAACCCCGGCGTCGCGGGAGACGCGGAGTTCCAGACCCGGTTCCGCCGCGAGGTGGCGGCGGCGCGCCGGGTCCGCAGGTTCTGCACGGCGCCCGTCCTGGACGCCTCGGTGGACGCGCCGCCGCTCTACGTCGTCACCGAGTACGTCGCGGGGCCGACGCTGCAGGAGGCGGTCCGCCGCGACGGGCCGATGCGCGGCGCGGACCTCGAAGGTCTGGCCGTCGGGATCGCGACGGCGCTGTCGGCCATCCACGACGCGGGACTCGTGCACCGCGACCTCAAGCCCGCGAACGTGCTGCTGTCGGCGGTCGGGCCGCGCGTCATCGACTTCGGCATCGCGCGCGCCGTCGACGTCGAGGGTGTCACCGCGACGGGCCAGCTCCTCGGCACGCCCGCCTACATGGCGCCCGAGCAGATCACCGGCGAGCCGGTCTCGCCCGCCACCGACGTCTTCGCCTGGGCGTGCGTCGTCGCCTACGCGGGCACCGGCCGCGCCCCCTTCGCCGGCGCCACCCTCCCCCAGATCCTCTACCGCGTCGCCCACGACCCGCCCGACCTCACCGGCCTCGACCCGGCCCTCCTCCCCCTCGTCACCGCCGCCCTCAACAAGTCCTCCACCACCCGCCCCACCGTCCCCGACCTCCTCACCCACCTCACCGGCCGCCCCGACCCCACCACCCCCACATCACCACCCCCCAACCCTCCGCACCACGACCCCCCAACACCCACCACCGACGGACGCGCGGCAAGCCCCGTCCCCCCACCGGTCGGCTCGCCCTACGAGACTCCGGCAGCACCCACGACAGACGGACGCGCGGCCGGCCCCACGTCACACCCGGACGGACGGCCGCACCACGACGCACCGGCGGCGCCCACCGCCGAAGGGTGGGCGGCGAGCCCCGCCACTCCGTCGGGCGGCCCGCCGCACCACGGCACCCCGGCGACACCCACGACAGACGGACGGGTGGCAGGCCCCACGTCGCCCTCGGGCGAGCGGCCGCGCTACGACGCGTCGGCGGCGTCCGGCGGCGATGGGTGGGCGGCGGGGCCCTCGGCTCCGGCGGGCGGTCCGGCGCGCTACGACGGGCCCGAGAGCGCTGCTGGCGGGCGGGTGGTGGGGCCTGCGGCGCCTTCGGGCGGGCTGCCGCGTCATGACGTGACGGCGGGGGCTTCCGGGGCTGAGGACTCCGGGGCTCGGCGCGGGTACGAGGCGGAGGGAGCGCCTGGGGGCGGGTGGGCGGCGGGTCACGGGGCCGGGTATGGGGCGGGGCGGGAGGTTCCGCCGCCTTCGCCGGGGCCGGGGGCCACGGTGCCGGGCGCCGCTCAGGGGACGCAGGGGGCCTGGGGGGGCGGTGTGGGGCCTGGGGCGGGAGGTGCGCCGCGAGGCGGGCAGGCGGGTTCTGGGGGGCGGCGGCGGGCGCGGGTCGTGTTGGCGGTGGTGCTGGCGCTGGTGGTGGGGGCCGGGGTGTTGGTGGGGCTGTCCGGGGTGTTCGGCGACAACCCGGACAGCTCGCCCTCCTCGACCGTCGGCGACGACCCCGACCGGGCGCTGGAGGAGGTGCCGCAGACGTTCGTCGGCACCTGGGAGGGCCATGTCGAGCAGGGCGGCGCCAACGTGAACTCGTTCACCGTGACGGTGCGGATCGAGGGCGGCGCGCGCGGCTCCCACGTCGGCGGCACCAGCTACCCCGAACTGTCGTGCACCGGCGCGCTCACCCTGGTGCACGCGACCTCGCGGTTCCTCTCGGTCACCGAGACCATCACCGCCGGAGGCTGCGCCCCCACCTCCGACGTCACCGTCACCTACGAGGACGACGTGCTCCGCTTCGAGTTCACCGACTCCAGGGGCAACCACGGCAACGGCGAACTCACCCGCGTCGGCAACCGCTGAACCCGGCCGCCAATGAACACAGCTACCAGGTGATCTCGGGTTGGCCGGAGTCGGCGAGTGCCTTGTTGGTCTTGCTGAAGGGCTGGGTGCCGAAGAAGGTGCGGGCCGAGAGCGGGCTCGGGTGGGCGGACTCGTGCACGACGTGGTGGGGTGCCGTCACCAGTGCGGCCTTCTTGCGGGCGTAGGCGCCCCACAGGATGAACACGACGCGGGTGGGCTTGGCGTTGAGGGCGCGGATGGCGGCGTCGGTGAACTCCTCCCAGCCCTTCTTGGCGTGTGATCCGGCCTCGCCCGCGCGCACCGTCAGCACCGCGTTGAGCAGCAGCACACCCTGGTCGGCCCAGCGGGAGAGGTCGCCGCTGGTGCCGGGCGGCACGCCGAGGTCGGCGGCGAGCTCCTTGTAGATGTTGCGCAGCGACGGCGGCGGCTTGACGCCCTCGCGGACGCTGAAGCTCATCCCGTGCGCCTGGCCGGGCCCGTGGTACGGGTCCTGCCCGAGGATGAGGACCCGCGCGTCGGCAAGGCGGGTGCGGTGGAACGCGGCGAAGAGGTCGTCGCGGGGCGGGTACACCGTGCCGGCCGCGTACTCCGCCTCGACGAAGGAGCCGAGGGCCGCGGTGGCGAGGGGATCGAGGTCCATGGCGTCCCGCCAGTCCCCCGGAAGCTGCTCGATCAAGTCCATGCGCCCGACCCTAGCCGCCGCCACTGACAAAGCCGGGGTAATCGCGTGTGCCGTACTTGATCCCGTTATGGTCGTGCCCATGCGCCCCCTGGTGACCGCCGTCGTCGTCCTGCTCGCCGCCACGGGATGCGCCGCCGACTCCGGCGGGCGGGCCACCCTGCGCGTCCTGGCCGACGCCGCGCTCGCCGAGGTGTTCGCCGACCTGACGGCCGTCTACCACCAGCACACCCCGCACGTGGCGTTCCGCCTGGACGTCGGCACCCGCGACCTGGCCGACGAGGTGGAGCACGCCGACGTCGTCGCGACGAGCGACACCGCGTCCCTGGAGCCGGTCAGGAAGGACCTGGGCACCCCGCACATCGTGGCGAGCAACGCGCTCACCATCGCCGTCGCGCCGGGCAACCCGCAGAAGCTCACCGGGGTCAGGTCGCTCTCCCGGCAGAAGCTGAGGGTCGTGCTCGGCACCTCGGTGGGCCCGCTCGGCAGGTACTCGCGTGAGGTGCTCACCAAGGCGGGCGTGCCGGTGCGGATCCGCTCGGAGGAGGTCGACTCGCGGGCCGTGCTCAGCCTCGTGCGGGCCGGACGCGCCGACGCGGGCCTGGTCTACATCACGGACATGAAGACGGCGGGGGCCGCCGCGAGCAGCGTGGCGATCCCCGCCGTGTTCAACGTCAAGGCGCTGTTCCCGGTGGCGCCGGTGGCCGGGTCGCGGCACCTGCCGGAGGCCACCGCGTTCGTCGCCTGGCTCACCGGGGCCGAGGCCCGCGCCCTGTTCCACAAGTACGGCTTCCAGGCCCCCTGACGGGCGCTCGGGGCCGTCCGGGGCGCTCGGTCCAGGTCAGTCCAGCGTCGAGGGCAGCCCGCCCGCGCACAGCTCCCCGCGGGACGCGCCGGAGCGCAGCGCGGCCAGCACCGACGGGTGGGGCTGCGCGAACACCTCCAGGTAGTCGATCTCGCCGCGCGCGGGGTCGGGCCGGTAGGCGAGCACGTCCTCGTCGGTCGAGAACCAGGTGCGCAGCCCTGGACGGTCGCCGCGCGGGTCGAGCCGAACCCATCGCCCTTCGAGGTTCACCGAGACGATCCCGTGCAGCACGAACCCCCCGGCGTCGTCGGAGAGCCGCTGGTAGCCGAACCCCGAAGGGACGCCCGCCAGACGCAGCAGCGCCACGTACAGGTGGTCCTTGGCGTAGCAAAGGCCGGTGCGTTTCTCCAGGACGTCGGAGGCGCGCCAGGGCACGTCCTCGTCTCCGGCGTCGGCGGAGTGCCGTACCTCGTCCCTGACGAAGTCGAACGCGGCGTGCGCGTAGGCGGCGTCCCCGTCCGGGAAGGTGGAGGACAGCGCCTGGATGGCGGGGTGCTCGAAGTCGACGGCCTCGGATTCGGCGAGGAAGTCCCACGGCTCCCCGACGAAGATCGGCGCGCGCACCGGACGGCTCACAGCCCGAGCAGCGGTTCGAGGCCGATGGTCAGCGGATCGGGCAGGTCGGCGACCTTGCGGACGCCGAGCAGCACGCCCGGCATGAACGACTCGCGGTTCATCGAGTCGTGCCGGATCGTGAAGATCTCGCCGTGTCCGCCGAGCAGCACCTCCTGGTGCGCGACGAGCCCCGCGAGCCGCACCGAGTGGATCCGCACGTCCTCGACGCTCGCGCCGCGCGCCCCGTCGATCTCGGTGGTGGTGGCGTCGGGCATGGGCGCGCATCCGGCGGCCCGCCGGGACTCGGCGATGAGTTCGGCGGTCCGGTAGGCGGTGCCGCTGGGGGCGTCGGCCTTGTTCGGGTGGTGCAGCTCGACCACCTCGACGGACTCGAAGAACGGCGCGGCCCTACGCGCGAAGTCCATCATGAGGACGGCGCCGACCCCGAAGTTCGGCGCGATGAGCACCTTCGCGCCGGGCTTGGCGGCCTGCCAGCGGCGCACCCGCTCGACCCGGTCGGGTTCGAACCCGCTGGTCCCGACGACGGCGTGGACGCCGTGCCCGATGAGGAACTCCAGGTTGTCCATGACGACGCCCGGGTGGGTGAAGTCCACGACGACCTCGGCGGCCGTGAGCGCGTCCAGGGGGTCGCCCTGGTCGACGACGGCGACCAGCTCCGTGTCCGCCGCGCCCTCCACCGCACGGACGACCTCCGAGCCCATCCGGCCCTTCCCGCCCAGCACCCCGACCTTGATCATGGAACCCTCCCGGCCCTTTACAAACCCACTCAGAAAGTGCACACTTACCGGGGGTGGGAACCGGGCCAACGCGCCGGCCCGGCTCCCGCACCCCGTCACCGCCGCGACGTCACACGGCGAACTCCCTGCCTTCGAACGGCCCGATGACGGTCAGTGTCGGCCGCTGCTCCAGCAGGGCGGCGGCGAGCGCGTTGACCTCGTCCAGGGTGACGGCGTCGATCCGCGCGAGCACCTCGTCCACCGGCATCAGCCTGTCGTAGACCAGTTCGGCCTTGCCGATCCGGCTCATCCGCGACCCGGTGTCCTCCAGGCCGAGCACCGTGGAGCCGCGTAGCTGTCCCTTGCCGCGCGCCAGCTCCTCCGGGGTGAGCCCGCCTACGGCCGCCTTGACGAACTCCTCCTGGCAGATCTTCAGCACCTCGTCCACCTTGGCGGGCTGGCAGCCCGCGTACAGGCCGAACGCGCCGGTGTCGGCGTGCTGCGAGGTGTAGCTGTAGACGGAGTAGGCGAGCCCCCGCTTCTCCCGGACCTCCTGGAAGATGCGCGAGGACATGCCGCCGCCGAACGCCGCGTTCAGCACGCCGAGCGCGAACCGCCGCTCGTCGCTGCGGGCGATCGCCGGGACGCCCAGCACCAGGTGCGCCTGCTCGGTGTCGTCCACGATGAGGCGGGTGCCGCCGCCCAGCGTCGGGGTGGGCTCCCCGCCGATCCGCGGCGGGGTGGGCCGCGCGTCGCCGCTCAGCCGCCCCGCGAAGGCCCGCTCGACGAGCTTGACGACGTCCTCGTGCTCGACGTTGCCCGCGACCGCCACGACGAGGTGGGGCGCGGTGTAGTGCGAGTGGTAGTAGCGGGCGATCCCGTCGCGCTGGAGCGCGTTGATGGTCTCCACGGTGCCCAGGATCGGCCTGCCGAGAGGCGCGTCCCCGTACAGCGCGAGAGAGAACTCGTCGTGGATGAGGTCGGACGGGTCGTCGTCCCGCATCGAGATCTCTTCCAGGATGACGCCGCGCTCGGCCTCCACGTCGTCCGCCTCGATGAGCGAGGAGGTGAGCATGTCGGAGACGATGTCCACCGCGAGCGGTAGGTCGGAGTCCAGCACCCGCGCGTAGTAGCAGGTGTACTCCTTGGCGGTGAAGGCGTTGAGGTCGCCTCCGACCGCGTCCATCGCCGCGGAGATGTCCAGGGCCGAGCGCCGCTCGGTGCCCTTGAAGAGCAGGTGCTCCAGGTAGTGGGTGGCGCCCGCGTCGGCGAGGTCCTCGTCGCGCGAGCCGATCCCGGCCCAGATGCCGAAGGCGACCGACCGGACGGTCGGCATGGTCTCGGTGACGACCCGCAGGCCGCCGGGCAGCACGGTCCGGCGGACGACGCCGACCCCGTCCGTGCCGGGATGGAGGGTGACGGTGCTGCCGGGCTCCTGCTCGACGGCTGCGATGCTCACTGCTGCTGCCTTTCGACGGCCGGTGGTGGTGGCCGCCGGGGCGGCCTGGGGGCCAAGCGCAGACCGACCGGTCCGCCGCGCGAGGGGCGGAACCGGCCGGTCGGCATGGCTGGGTGGATCAGGAGTTGCGGTCGGCGCGGTCGCCCCGGTCGGAGGCCGGTCGACGGGTCCGGGTGCGGCGCTGGCGCGGCCCGGAGTCGCCGCCGTCGCCCACGGGAGCCGACTCGGCCGGAGCCTCGCCGCCGTCACCGGACGGCGCGGCCGCCGCCTCCTTCTCGATCACCTCGACCGGGACCAGCGACAGCTTGCCGCGCGGGTCGATCTCGGTGACCTCGACCTGGATCTTGTCGCCGACCTTGATGAAGTCGTCGACGTTCTCGATCCGCACGCCGCCGTGCAGCTTGCGCAGCTGGGAGACGTGCAGCAGGCCGTCCTTGCCGGGCATGAGCGACACGAACGCGCCGAACGTCGTCGTCTTCACGACGGTGCCCAGGTAGCGCTCGCCGATCTCCGGCAGGTGCGGGTTGGCGATCGAGTTGATCGCCTGCCGCGCCGCCTCGGCCGCCGGGCCGTTGGTCGCGCCGACGTAGATCGTGCCGTCGTCCTCGATCGTGATCTCGGCGCCGGTGTCGGCCTGGATCGAGTTGATCATCTTGCCCTTCGGGCCGATGACCTCGCCGATCTTGTCCACCGGGACCTTGATCGTGATGATGCGCGGCGCGAACTCGCTCATCTCGGCGGTGCCCTCGATGGCGTCCTCCATGACGTCGAGGATCGCCAGGCGGGCGCCGCGGGCCTGGCGCAGCGCGGCGGCCAGCACCTCGGCGGGGATGCCGTCGAGCTTGGTGTCGAGCTGGAGCGCGGTGATGAGGTCGCGGGTGCCGGCGACCTTGAAGTCCATGTCGCCGAACGCGTCCTCGGCGCCGAGGATGTCGGTCAGGGTGACGTACTCGCCGCCCTCGTGGATGAGGCCCATGGCGATGCCCGCGACGGGCGCCTTCAGCGGCACGCCCGCGTCCAGCAGCGACATCGTGGAAGCGCAGACCGAGCCCATCGAGGTCGAGCCGTTGGAGCCGAGCGCCTCGGACACCTGGCGGATCGCGTAGGGGAACTCCTCGCGCGTCGGCAGCACCGGCAGCAGCGCCCGCTCGGCGAGCGCGCCGTGGCCGATCTCGCGGCGCTTGGGCGAGCCCACCCGGCCGGTCTCACCGACCGAGTAGGGCGGGAAGTTGTAGTTGTGCATGTAGCGCTTGGTGCGCTCGGGGTTCAGCGTGTCGATCGTCTGCTCCATCCGGAGCATGTTCAGCGTGGTGACGCCCAGGATCTGGGTCTCGCCGCGCTCGAACAGCGCGGAGCCGTGCACGCGGGGCACCACGTGCGCCTCGGCCGACAGCTGCCGGATGTCCTTGACGCCACGGCCGTCGATGCGGACGCCGGCGCTGATGATCCGCTCACGGACCAGCTTCTTGGTGAGGGCGCGGATCGCCGCCGGGATCTCCTTCTCGCGGCCCTCGAAGCGCTCGGCGAGCTTCTCGACGGTGATGGCCTGCAGCTCGGCGAGGCGCTCCTCGCGCTCCTGCTTGCCCGCGATGGTGAGCGCCTCGGCGAGGTCGCCGGCCAGCTCGGCGGTGACGGCCTCCAGCACGTCGCCCTCGTAGTCGAGGAAGACGGGGTACTCGGCGGTCTCCTTGGCCGCGACCCGGGCGAGTTCCTCCTGCGCCCGGCACAGCTCCTTGATGAACGGCTTGGCCGCCTCCAGGCCCTGCGCGACGGTCTCCTCGGTCGGGCCGACGGCGCCGTCCTGGACCAGGCCCAGGGTGCCGGTGGTGGACTCGGCCTCCACCATCATGATCGCCACGTCGCCGTCGGGCAGGGTGCGCCCGGCGACGACCATGTCGAACGTGGCCTTCTCCAGCTCCAGGTGGGTCGGGAACGCCACCCACTGGCCGTCGACCAGCGCGACGCGGACGCCGCCGATCGGGCCGGAGAAGGGCAGGCCCGCCAGCTGGGTGGACATCGACGCGGCGTTGATCGCGGCGACGTCGTACAGGTGCTCGGGGTGCAGCGACATGACCGTCACCACGACCTGGATCTCGTTGCGCAGGCCCTTGACGAAGGACGGGCGCAGCGGCCGGTCGATGAGACGGCAGGTCAGGACCGCGTCCTCGGACGGGCGGCCCTCACGGCGGAAGAACGAGCCGGGGATCCGGCCCGCCGCGTACATGCGCTCCTCGACGTCCACCGTGAGGGGGAAGAAGTCGAGGTTGTCCTTGGGCCGCTTGGAGGCGGTCGTCGCGGACAGGATCATGGTCTCGTCGTCAAGGTAGACGACGGCCGAGCCGGCGGCCTGGCGCGCGAGACGGCCGGTCTCGAAGCGCAGCTTGCGGACGCCGAAGGCGCCGTTGTCGATCACGGCTTCGGAGCTGTGCGCTCCATCGATGCGGACGGCATCTGACACGGGAAACCTCCTGGTTTCGTCGCTCCCCGCTCCACGTGTCCCTCGCCCGAGATTCCCCGCCGGTCTTCGATCGAAGCCCGCGGATCCTGGATCCGATGGCCACTACCGAGGACCGGCCCTCGAATGCGTCGGAAAATACGTTCGCGGGCTTACATGTGTTTATTCCACGATTTTCAGTTGTCTAGCACTGAGGGAGTGGCCCGGATGGCGGGCCACTCCCTCAGGGACGCTAGCGGCGCAGACCGAGGCGCTCGATCAGCTGGCGGTACCGGCTGATGTCCTTGTTCTGCAGGTACTTGAGCAGCCGGCGGCGGCGGCCGACCAGCAGCAGCAGCCCACGGCGGCTGTGGTGGTCGTGCTTGTGCGCCTTGAGGTGCTCGGTGAGGTCGTTGATCCGCCGGGTCAGCAGCGCGACCTGGACCTCCGGGGATCCGGTGTCACCCTCACTGGTCGCATACTCGGCGATGATCTGGTTCTTGACGGCGGTGTCCAGGGACACGTGACTCCTTAGATGTGCTCGACACCCGCAGCCCGGCGGATACCGCCGTGTGGCCGCAGTGTGCGTTCTCTCTCCACGAGGCCCGCCGCTATGAGGGCGCAGCGGGCAGCGCCGGGACCGCGATCCCGGTGACTACTTACCGTATCACGGCGATCCGGGGGTGGATGACCGTCCGCCCCGCGCGTGTGGATCAGGGACGGCCGGTGATCTCCCGGGCCACCTCGACGTCGCGGTTCATCTCGGCGACGAGGTCGTCGATCGAGTCGAACTTGAGCATGCCGCGGATCCGGGCGGTGAAGTCGACGCCGACGTGCTCGCCGTAAAGGTCCAGGTCGTCACGGTCCAGGGCGTACGCCTCGACCGTCCGGGCCACGCCCTCGAAGGTGGGGTTCGTCCCGATGGAGATCGCGGCGGGCCAGCGGGCGCCCGGGTAGCGCTCGGAGTCGCAGACCAGGAAGCCCGCGTAGACGCCGTCAGCGGGGATCGCGGTGTGCGGCAGGGACTCCACGTTGGCCGTCGGGAAGCCCAGCGCACGGCCGCGCTGGTGGCCGCGCACGACCACACCCTCGACCCGGTGCGGGCGGCCCAGCTCGTGCGCCGCGTCCTCGACCCTGCCGTCGGCCAGCGCGGCCCTGATGGCGGTGGAGGAGATGGTGTCGCCGTCCGCGAGCAAAGGGACCCCCTCGGCCTCGAAGTCGTACTTCTCGCCCAGCTCGCGCAGCAGCAGGACGTCACCCTTGGCCTTGTGGCCGAACCTGAAGTCCTCGCCCACGATCACCCGTGACGCGTGCAGCCGGTCCACCAGGACGGACTGGACGAACTCGTCGGGCCCCATCCGGGACAGCTCAAGGGTGAACGGCAGCACCATGACCGCGTCCACGCCCAGCTCGCCGAGCAGCTGGGCCCGGCGCGCGCCGGACACCAGGAGCGGCGGGTGGCTGCCGGGGCGCACCACCTCGTCGGGATGCGGGTCGAACGTGATCACCACGCAGGGCAGTCCGAGGTCGGCGGCCAGGCGCGCGGCCCGCCCGACGACCTTCTGGTGCCCCTGGTGGACGCCGTCGAACACCCCGATGGTGACGACCGATCTGCCCCAGTCTCGGGGGACCTCGTCAAGGCCGTACCAGCGCCGCACCTGCTCGCTCCCTCAGTCTCGTGTGAGCCCGTCCACCGGGACAAGCCTGCCATGGGCGGCCCGGCGGCCCGCACTCCGCCTCCCCTTACGCGGAACCCTGTGCGGAACTCTACTGCGGGGGACTCTACCGAGCCGGAGCGGCGGCCCCGTGCCGCTAGGCCCGGTAGACGACCAGGGACACCGCCACGTAGTGGCAGACATAGGCGGCGATGGTGAAGGCGTGGAACACCTCGTGGAAGCCGAACCAGCGCGGCGACGGGTCGGGGCGCTTCCTCGCGTAGATCACGCCGCCCGCGCTGTACAGGGCGCCTCCGACGACGATGAGGACGCTCGCCGCGATGCCCGCGCCGGTCAGGAAGTCCGGCAGCGCGATGACGGCGAACCAGCCGAGGGCGATGTAGGCGGCGGTGGCGAGCCAGCGCGGCGCGCCGAGCCAGCACGTGCGGAAGATCACGCCCGCGATCGCGCCCGTCCAGACCCCCGCCAGGATGACGATCCTCGTGGTGCCCTCCAGCGCCAGGAGGGCGAACGGCGTGTACGTCCCGGCGATGATGAGGAAGATGTTGGCGTGGTCGAACCTGCGCATGGCCGCCTCGCCGCGCGGGCCGAACTGGTTGCGGTGATAGGTGGCGGAGATGCCGAACAGCAGGCCCGAGGTGACGGCGTAGACGGCCGCGCCTATCCGCGACTGGAGGGTGGGGCCGAAGGTGACGAGCACCAGGCCGCCGATCAGTGCGGCGGGGAAGGCTCCGAGGTGGAGCCAGCCCCTGAGCCTAGGCTTGAGCTGCGCGTCGGCGATGCGCTCCAGCGTGGCGACCATTGCGTCGGGTACCTCCCACAGGCACGAAGCGGGAAAAGCTACGTACCCGTAGGTTACGCCATCGTAGGTTGACCCGATAGGTGATCCCGGCTACCGCACGGCGTGTCAGGAGACGACCACCTAGCGCGGCGTCAGGAAACGAACACAGCGAGGGGCTTGGCCTTGCCGCCCCTCTCCTCCACGAGGGAGAGAAGGCTCCCGTCGGGCCCGAAGACGCCGATGGGGCCCTCACCGAGCCCGAGGGCGGGCAGCCTGCCCCCGTGACGCACCAGGGCCGCCTCCTCCTCCGTGACGTCACGGCGGGGGAAGGCGGCGGCCACGGCGTCCCCGATGGGCAGGATCACGCAGTCCTCGGCCAACTGCTCCAGGGTCCGCGCCTGATCCAGCCCGTACGGGCCGACCGCGGTGCGGCGCAGGGCCGTCAGATGCCCTCCGACGCCCAGGGCGGCCCCCAGGTCCCGCGCGAGCGCCCGGATGTAGGTACCCGAGGAACACGCCACGGTGACGTCCACGTCGACCACGTCGCCGTCCCGGCGGACCGCGCGGACGTCGAAGGCGTGCACCGTCACCGGGCGGGCCTTCAGCTCGACGTCCTCGCCCTGCCTGGCCCGCTTGTAGGCGCGCTCCCCGTCGACCTTGATCGCGCTCACCTGGGGCGGCACCTGCTGGATCAGGCCGGTGAGCGCCTTGATCCCGAGCGTGATCTCCTCGTCCGTCACGTGCCCGGCCGGGACGGACCCGGTGGGCTCGCCCTCGGCGTCGTCGGTGTTCGTGGTCCGGCCGAGCCGGATCGACCCCTCGTAGACCTTGCTGGTGAGGGCGAGGTGGCCCAGCAGCCGGGTCGCCTTCTCCACGCCGACGACGAGCACACCCGTCGCCATCGGGTCGAGCGTCCCGGCGTGGCCGACGCGGCGGGTCCCCGCCAGGCGGCGCATCCGGGCGACGACGTCATGGGACGTCCACCCGGCGGGCTTGTCCACGATGACCAGGCCGGAGACTGGGCTCACCACGATCCCTTTCACTCACGTGCTTGCGCGCCCTGCGGGCGGGTTCGCCCTGGGGGCGGCTACTTACGGTCGTCCTCTGATTCGACGCCGACGATCTCCTCGTCGAGGTCGTCGTCCTCGAACTCGTCGTCCTCTTCGTCGGACTTGTAGGGGTTGGCGTCACCCGCGTGGGTCGCGCCGACCGCCTTGGCCGCCACCTCGGCGTCCTGCTCCTTGGCCTTGGCCAGCAGCTGCTCGATGTGGTGGGCGTTCTCGATGACCTCGTCCGGCACGAACGTCAGCGACGGGGTGTGCCGGATGCCGGTCTTGCGGCCGACCTCCGTGCGGATGATCCCCTTGGCGCTCTCCAGCGCCGCCGCCGTGCCCGCCTTCTCCTCGTCGGTCCCGTACACCGTGTAGTACACGGTGGCGTCGCGGAGGTCGTTGGTGATCTTGGCGTCCGTGATCGTCACGAACCCGAGCCTGGGGTCCTTGACCCGCCGCTCCAGCATCTCCGCCACGATCTGCTGAATCCGGTCGGCGAGCTTGCGCGCCCGCGCCGCATCCACCATGGCACTACTCCTCGTCGTCGTAGATCCGCTGCCGCGCCGACAGCAGATCGATCTCCGGGCGGCCCGCGACGAGCCGCTCGCACTGCTCCATGACCGCCCGGCAGTTCCCCGCGGTCGCGGAGACCACGGCGATGCCGATCTCGGCCCTGCGGTGCAGGTCCAGATGGCCCGTCTCGGCGACGGCCACCGCGGGGAACCGCTTGTGCACCTCGGCGATGACCGGCCTGACCACCCCCCGCTTCTCCTTGAGCGAGTGCACGTCGCCCAACAGGAGATCAAGGGTCAAAGCTCCCACGAACATGTTCACCCGGTGTGTCTAGGAGAGACCTACACGTCCGCAGCCCCGGGCCGCTGCCTTCAACGGTAGGCGACATGGGAACGCCCCGGGGAAAAGGCCCCGGGGCGTTCTCTACGAACCGTCAGGAGCGGGGCTTCTCCCGCATCTCGAACGTCTCGATGACGTCGTCGATCTTCAGGTCCTGGTAGCCGATGCCGATACCGCACTCGAAGCCCTCGCGGACCTCGGTGACGTCGTCCTTCTCCCGGCGGAGCGAGGAGACGGTGAGGTTGTCGGCGATGACCCTGCCCTCCCGGACCAGCCGCGCCTTGCTGTTGCGGTTGACCGTGCCGGACTGGACCATACAACCGGCGATGTTGCCGATCTTCGGCACCTTGAAGATCGCGCGGATCTGCGCGGTGCCCAGCTGGACCTGCTCGAACTCCGGCTTGAGCAGACCCTTGAGGGCCGCCTCGACCTCTTCGATCGCCTGGTAGATGACCGAGTAGTACCGGATGTCGATGCCTTCGCGGTCCGCCACCTCCTGGGCGTTGCGCTCGGGCCTGACGTTGAAGCCGATGATGACCGCGCCGTCCGAGGCCACCGCGAGGTTGACGTCGTCCTGGGTGATCGCGCCGACACCGCGGCGGATGATCCGCAGGTTGACCTCGTCGCCCACGTCGATCTTGAGCAGCGAGTCCTCCAGCGCCTCGACCGAACCGGACACGTCGCCCTTGAGGATGAGCAGCAGCTCCTGGCGCTCGCCCTTCGACAGCTCGTTGAAGAGCTCTTCCAGGGAGTGCTTGGGACGGCTGCGCAGCAGCTCGGCGTTGCGCTTGCGCGCCGCGCGCTTGTCGGCGATCTGGCGGGCCATCCTGTCGTCCTCGACGACGAGGAAGCTGTCGCCCGCGCCCGGCACCGCGGTGAGGCCGAGGACCAGCACCGGACGCGACGGGGTCGCCTCGTCCACGTGCTCGCCGTTCTCGTCCAGCATCGCCCGGACGCGGCCGTGCGCGCCGCCCGCGACGATCGAGTCGCCGATGCGCAGCGTGCCGCGCTGGACCAGCACCGTGGCCACCGGGCCACGGCCCTTGTCCAGGTGCGCCTCGATCGCGACGCCCTGGGCGTCCTGGTCGGGGTTGGCCCGCAGGTCCAGCTCCGCGTCGGCGGTCAGCACGATCGCCTCGAGCAGGCCCTCGATGTTCTCGCCCTGCTTGGCGGACACGTCCACGAACAGGGTCTGGCCACCGAACTCCTCGGCCACCAGGCCGTACTCGGTGAGCTGGGCCCTGACCTTCGTCGGGTCCGCGCCCTCCTTGTCGATCTTGTTGACCGCCACGACGATCGGCACGCCGGCCGCCGTCGCGTGGTCGATCGCCTCGGTGGTCTGCGGCTTGACGCCGTCGTCCGCGGCGACCACCAGGACCACGAGGTCGGTGGTCTCGGCGCCACGGGCACGCATGGCGGAGAACGCCTCGTGACCCGGGGTGTCGATGAAGGTGATCTTGCGCTCTTCGCCGTCCACCTCGGTCGCGACCTGGTAGGCGCCGATGTGCTGGGTGATGCCGCCGGCCTCGCCCGCCACCACGTTGGCGTTGCGGATCGCGTCCAGCAGCTTGGTCTTGCCGTGGTCGACGTGACCCATGACCGTGACGACCGGGGGCCGCGCGGCCAGGTGCTCCTCGCCGCCCTCGTCCTCACCGAACTCGAGGTCGAAGGACTCCAGCAGCTCGCGGTCCTCGTCCTCGGGGCTGACGACCTGGACGTTGAAGTCCAGCTCGGCGCCCAGCAGCTGGAGCGACTCCTCGGTGACGGACTGGGTGGCCGTCACCATCTCGCCGAGGTGCATCATGATCGCCACGAGCGACGCCGGGTTGGCGCCGATCTTCTCGGCGAAGTCCGTCAGCGTGGCGCCCTGGGCGAGGCGGATGACCTTGCCGTTGCCCCGGGGCGCGTTGACGCCGCCGATGGCCGGCGCCTGCATGTTGTCGAACTCTTGACGCCGCTGCTTCTTGGACTTGCGACCACGCGCCGGACGGCCGCCGGGACGGCCGAAGGCGCCCGCCGTGCCACCACGGCCACGGCCGCCGGGGCCGGGACGGCCGCCGAAGCCACCGCCGCCACCGGGACGGCCGGCACCGCCGCCACCACCGGGGCCACCGCCGCCGGGA
Organism: Actinocorallia sp. API 0066; assembly: GCF_020991275.1. GTDB lineage: Bacteria > Actinomycetota > Actinomycetes > Streptosporangiales > Streptosporangiaceae > Actinocorallia. The sequence goes on from NZ_JAJLQY010000017.1 coordinate 114,745, forward strand.
CGCGCGAAGCCGCCGCCACCGCCACCGGGACGGCCACCGCCGCCACCGGGACGGGCGAAGCCGCCACCGCCGCCACCGCCGCCGGGACGGCCACCGCCGCCACCGCCACCGCCGCCACCACCGGGACGCGGACCGCCGGGGCCACCCGGACGGGCGCCCTGCTGCGGGGGCCGCGAAGGCATGTTCATCGGCGAGGGACGCGGACCGCCGCCACCGGGCCGGGGCGGCATGCCGGCCGGCGACGGCCGAGGGCCGCCCGGACGGTCGCCGCCCGCAGGCGGACGCGGGGACGCGGGACGGGGACCGCCGGGGCGCTCCGCGGTGCCGGCGCCGCCACGCTCACCCGGGCCGCCCGGACGGGGGCCGGGACGCGGGCCGGGCTTGGGCGCGCCCATGCCGGTGTTGGTCGAGCTGAACGGGTTGTTGCCCGGACGCGGACCGCCGGGACGGCCGCCGCCACCGGGACGTCCGCCGCCGCCACCCCCGGCGGGGCTGGGGCGCGGGCCGGGACGGGGGCCGGGCGTCGCGGGACGCGGGCCCGGACGGGGGCCGCGCTCGCCGCGGTCGCCGCCACGGTCGCCCGCGGGGGTCGGCGGGCCCTGCTGCGGCGCGGGCGGAACCGGCGGAACCGGAGGCCGCGGCGTGGACGGAACCTGCGGCGCGGGGGCGACCGGGGCGGCTGCGGCGGGTGCCGCGGGAACCTCGGGCGCCGCCGGCGGGCGCGGACCCGGACGGGGTCCGGGACGCGGCCCGGGCGCCGGCCGCGGCGCGGGACCGGGCTTGGGGCCGCCGGAGACGGCGCCCGCACCGGGCTTGGGGCCCGGACGGGGCCCGGACGAACGGGGGCCGCCACCGCGACCCGAGGGAGACTTACCGAACGCTTCGGTGAGCCGACGTACTACTGGCGCCTCGATCGTCGAAGACGCCGACCGGACGAACTCGCCCATCTCCTGGAGCTTGGCCATGACGACCTTGCTCTCGACACCGAACTCCTTGGCGAGTTCGTACACCCGGACCTTGGCCACTGCACTCCCAATCTGGCCCGGGTCGTGTCGCCGGGCCGTCGCTAACCAGTCATCGCCTACTGCTCATCGAGCGCTCATAGCAATCTCGACCTGCTTCCGACTAGATGTCCTTACGTTTCTTCGCTTCCCTGCAGATATCGCAGCAGACCAGAACTATCGGGCGCGGCCTCAAGGCGCAAGGCCCTGGAGAACGCCCGACGGCGGATCGCCTGCTCCAGACATCCGAGCTCGGGATGCAGCGAAGCACCCCTGCCCGGCAGCCGCTTGCGCGGATCGGGGACGAGAACGCCCCCCACCGCGACGACTCGCAACAAGTCCGCGCGGGCCGCACGGACCCGGCAGCCCACACACGTGCGCTGCCGCTTCACGAGCCGCCGCGCCGGAAATCGCGCCATGAACCGCTGGGCCGAATGGCCACCATGCACCAGTCTACCCCGCCGAAGCCTCGGCGGCGTCTGGGGTCTCGTCGCCGGGTCCGGGCGCACCGCTCCGACCCTCCTCCGCGGGGGTGTCGGGACGGATGTCGATCCGCCACCCCGTCAGCCGGGCGGCCAGGCGGGCGTTCTGGCCCTCCTTGCCGATGGCCAGCGACAGCTGGTAGTCCGGGACGATCACCCGGGCGACCCGCTGCTCGGCGTCGATCACCTCGACCGCGTTGACACGCGCCGGAGAAAGGGCGTTCCCGACGAACGTCGCCGGATCGTCCGACCAGTCGACGATGTCGATCTTCTCGCCGTGCAGCTCGGTCATCACGTTGCGGACCCGGCTGCCCAGCGGGCCGATGCACGCGCCCTTGGCGTTGACGCCGCTCTTGCGGGAACGGACCGCGATCTTCGTGCGGTGCCCCGCCTCACGGGCGATCGCCGCGATCTCCACGGTGCCGTCGAGGATCTCCGGCACCTCCAGCGCGAACAGCTTGCGCACCAGGTTCGGATGGGTACGGCTCAGCATCACCTGCGGACCGCGATGGCCCTTGCGGACCTGCACGATGTACGCCTTGATCCGCTCGCCGTGCTCGTAGCTCTCCCCCGGCACCTGCTCCTGCGGCGGCAGCACCGCCTCCAGCTTGCCCAGGTCCACCTGGACGTTGCGCGGGTCCTTGCCCTGCTGGATCACCCCGGTGACGATGTCCCCCTCACGTCCGGCGTACTCGCCGAACGTCAGCTCGTCCTCGGCGTCCCGCAGCTTCTGCAGGATCACCTGACGGGCCGTGGTCGCCGCGATCCGGCTGAAGTCCTCAGGGGTGTCGTCGTACTCCCTCGCCGCGCCCTCCGGCTCGGCCTCGGTGGCCCAGACCGTCACGTGGCCGTTCTTCTTGTCGAGTTCCACGCGGGCCTTGGGGGCGGCGCCCTCAGTGCGGTGGTAGGCGATCAGCAGAGCGTCCTCGATCGCCCGGACCACGAGGTCGAAGGAGATGTCCTTCTCCCGCTCCAGGCTGCGCAGCACGTTGATGTCAATGTCCATGAGGCTCCCCGTCCCCACCTTCCTCGTCTTCGTGGAGCAGGTCTTCGCGGAGCGAGTCGTCCTGGTCGTCCTGGTCGTCGTCCTGTGTCTCGATCCGGCGGAACTCCACCTGGACCCTTCCCGGCCCGAGGTCGGCGAGAGCGAACGCGCGCTCCTGCCCGGCCACCTCGATCCGGACCTCCCGGTCGTCGGCGCCCAGGACGCGGCCCTCGACGGGCGCGCCGCCCTCGGCCGTCGTGAGGGGCGCTCTCACAAGCCGTCCCGCGGCGCGGCGCCAGTGCCGCGGCTCGGTCAGCGGCCGGTCCACGCCGGGCGAGGTGACCTCCAGCACATACGGGCTCCCGCCCAGCACGTCGGTCTCGTCCAGCGCGGCCGACACGGCGCGGCTCACCACCGCGATGTCGTCGAGGCTCACCCCGCCGTCGGCGTCCACCACAACGCGGACCACCCGGCGCCGGCCCGCCTGGCTGACGGCGACGTCCTCAAGATCGTGCCCGGACGCGCCCACCACGGGCTCGAGCAGCTCGACCAGCGCGGCCTTCTGGCGGTCCCCTCGAACGCGCCCGTCGCGCGCTCCTGCGCTCACGGGACCTCCCTGGCTCTACTTATCGGCTCTATCGGTAGCTATGCCTACGCTCTGACCAGACAAGACTATCGACAGCCGGACCCCCGAGTGTGTATTCGCACTCCCCGACCCCCTGTGTGGCATGCTGTCTGCGACTCCCGGCCTGTCCCCGCGCGCCTTCGCGCCGCGCCTTCACCGCGCCGCCTTCCAAGGAGGTCCCGCGTGCCCGTCCCCCTGTCCCGCCGGTCGCTGCTGGCCGCCGCCGGGCTGAGCAGCGCGGGGATGGCCGCGCTGACGGCCTGTGGCGCGCCGCCCGAGGAGCTGGCCCCGGAACCGGACGTCGCGGTGCTGCTGGGCGCGATCGCGGACGAGGAGAACCTGATCTCCCTGTACGAGAAGATCTCTTCCGCGCACGGCGAACTGCCCTCGGCCTGCGCGCAGGCGCTGGCGAACCACCGGGAGCACCTGGCCGTGCTGCGCAGGCACTACCTGCCGGGCACCGGCGGCGCCACGTCCACCCCGGCCGCGGCGGGCTCGGCGCCCGCCGAGCCGCCCGCCGACCGGGCCGGCGCCCTCGCCCTGCTGCGCCGCACCGAGCGGGCCGCCGCGGGCGCCCGGCTCAGGGACGTCGCCGCCGTCTCGCCCGGCATGTCGCAGCTGCTGGCCAGCATCGGCGCCTGCGAGGCGGGCCACGCCACAGCCCTGGCCCTCACATGAGCGCCGTCCCCGCCCTTCAGGCGGCGCTCGCCGCCGAACACCGCGCCGTCTACCTGTACGGCGTCGTCGGCGCCCGCTCCCCCCTTTCCGCGCACCCCCGGATCACCAGGATCTGGGAGCGCCACAAGCTCCGCCGCGACCAGCTGATCGCCCACCTCAAGACCCGCGACGCCACCCCCGTCGCCTCCGAGCCCGCCTACCCGGCCGACTCGGCGGCCACCCCGGCCGCGCTGGCCGCCGCCGTCGAATCCGACACCCTCACCGCCTACCTCCCCCTCGCCGGCGCCCCCGCCAAGTCCCTCCGCACCTTCGCCGCCCAGGCCATGCAGGAGGCCCTGGCCCAACACGTCCGCTGGACCCGCACCGCTCCCAGCACTCCTTTCCCGGCCCTCACGCCCGACACCCTCACCCCGGAGTCATAACCCCGTCACCCCGGCCCCCGACGGCCGAGACCGCACAGCGGGCACGACCAGCTCGCACAGCACACGCCTGTGACCGACCGGAGTTGTCGCCCCCGAGTGGGATCGGGGGAATTGGGTGAGGTCAGGTGGGTTTTCTGGCTATGACGATGTCGCGGAGGATGGACTGGTCCACGCGGTGGGCGAAGTCGCGGTAGGGGCCTTCGTCCAGGGGGTCCAGGCCCGCGTCGGCGAGGAGTCGCAGGGCCTCGGAGCGGGGGGTGACGTGGGTGTTCCAGGCGATGCCCAGGGTGCCGCCGGGCTTGAGGAGGCGGGTCCAGGCGGGGAGGGCGGCTTCGAGGAGGGCGGAGGGGCTGCGGCTCAGGGACTGCTGGGTGCGGGCGCCGTGCTGGACGCCGTAGGGGGCGTCGGTGACGATGGCGTCGAAGGAGCGGGCGGCGAAGAACTCGGCGGCGCGGGTGGTGTCGGCGTTGACGACGGTCAGGCGGCGTTTGTCGCCGGCCTTGTAGTCGTCCTTGGCCAGGCCCAGGGTGACGTCGAGCTTGCGGCCGACGAGCTTGCGGTCGCGGCGGACCGGGACGAGCTCGGCGGTGTGCTTGAGGCGCTTGCGCTTCAGCCAGGTCCTGAGGAAGCCCGCGTACGCCTCGAAGTCCTTGGTGTCGATGTCCATGCCGTCGGCGTTCCAGCCGTACATGAGCGCCTGGTTCAGGGTGGTGCCCCGGCCGCACATCGGGTCGAGGACGCGGAGGGCGCGGCTGATTGACGCGGGCCCGGAGGCCGACGCCCAGACGGTGACGTTGAGCAGCATCTTGGTGAACTGCTCGTTGGTCTTGCCCGCGTACTTCTGGATGGTGAGGAGGTCGTCGTCAAGGCGGTCGAGGGGGGCGAGCGGGACGGGGTGCAGGCCGCCGTCCCCGGCGATCCGGAAGAGGGCGTACAGGGCCGAGAGGTTCGACAGGAAGGCGATCTCCCGGTCGGCGGGGTCGGCGAGCGTGAAGGTGAGGTAGGGCACGCCGCCGAAGGTCGCGGGCTCCAGGCCGGTGATCCTCCCGCCCAGGATCTCGCGGTCCAGGACGCGCAGTTCGGCCGCCATGAGGGAGACCGAGGCGTCCGCGTAGACGCGGTTGGCGGACGGGAGGATCAGGATGCCGAAACGCTGCTTGCTCACCGGGAAATTCTAGGGATCCTCAGCGGTCCCGCACGGTGACAAGCCCGCCGACGACGCCCACGTGGGCGGCCCCGTCGGGGGTGAGGGTGACCGGAGCCCAGTTGTTGTCGTAGAGCTTGCCGGTACCCGTGAGCACCTTGAAGGCGGTCCTGCCGGTGTGGAAGTCGATCGCCGTCAGGTACCAGGCGTCCACGCCGTCCTTGCGGGGCTCCTTGGTGTAGGCGTACACGAGGCCGCCGGGGACGCTCGCCTTCGCGACGGTGGAGGGGCTGCGCTCCTTGCTCGTCCAGACGGTCCGGCAGCCGGAGGCGGTGATGTCGATGCGTGACAGGCCGCCGTGGGCGGACGCGCCCGCGGGCAGCTCTACGAAGTTCCGGTAGCCGGAGTTGTTCTCCACGACGAGGCTGCGGCCGAACCCGATGAGGGAGTTGTCCGTCGCTGATCTGCCGGGCTTGAAGACGGGCACCTTGCACAGCCGCTTGCCGTCGCCCATCCGGTACACGAGGACGTTCATCCGAGGCTCGGCGTTGTCTGTGATGGCGACGAGCCCGCCTTGCAGCAGCGTGGGTGTGGTGCCCGAGCCCTGGTCGAGCTGGCCGGACTTGCGGCGGGTTCCCCTGTCGTAGGTCTTGCGCCAGACGGCCTTGGGTTTGCCGGACGCGTCGGCCCTGAACCGGTAGAGGGCGTGGTCGCTGACGATGGAGACGCCGTCGCGGGAGGCGGCGAAGGAGTTCTGGATCTGCTCGCCCCTGAGGCGGATCACCTTGACGCGGCCGTTCTTCGGGTTGACCGTGCCGACCCTGCCCTTGCGGGTCACCCACCAGATGTTCCCCTTCCAGTCGGGCTGGACGGAGGTGATGGGGTCGCACTCACCCTTCGGCCTGGGATTCGCCCACGTCGGGCACGAATGCGGGACGTGCTTCTTGAGGTTCCAGTCGTCGGTCACCTTGAACGTCCAGCCCTTGGCGGTCCGCACGTGGGCGAAGCGGCGGATGTGGAAGTTGGAGTCGGCGAGGACCGCCCTGTCCTTGGCGTCCAGGTAGTAGTAGGCGCCTCCGGAGGTGTCGGTGAGGACAGCGTCGAGGTCGAGGCCGGTCACCGCCGAGACGGTCGAAGGCCGACCGGGCAGGGCGAACGTCGCGAGGTCGTTCAGGGTCTTCGGGTCGATCAGGCGCAGCGTGAACGTGCCGACGTTGGTGCACTGGGCGACGATGAGCCCAGTCGAGCGCGCGTAGTTGTGCGTAGAACACAGCCCAGGTAGGCCGCCCGCCTTGGCCGTCGAGACGACCTCGGGGTTCCGGCCGAGGGGGCCGAGGAACGGGTAGGTGTCGGAGGCCCAGCTGTCGGCGTGCATCGCGGCGGCGCCGGGCGCGGCCATGTGCGGGTTGCGCGGGATCGGGGCGCCCGGGATGGGCTTGGGCGTCGCCGGGGCGCCGAGGTAGGCGGGGACGGAGTCCTTGCCCGGCCCGTTCGGGATCGGGGCGGCGGACGCCGCGGCGGCGGGCACGAGGGTCGCGCCCAGCACGGGGAGCAAAATGCCGGAGATGAGCATGATCGTCCGCATATGGCACACCTTAGTGGAGTTTTCCGATCGGAATGATCCGGATGCGCACCCCCCGCCGCGCGACTTGTTCGGACCGGACGGCCGCTGCTAGTCTACCAAGCGAGCGCTTGGTTAACACAAGAGAGCGGAGGCGGGGCATGGCCCTTCGGATCAGCGTCGGCTACGAGCTGGAAGTGCGCGGACGCAGCCGCGAGGTCGAGAGCCGGGCTTTCCGGAACGTGCTCGACCAGGTCGTCCTCGCCGACGAGCTCGGCATGGACACGGCGTGGTTCGTCGAGCACCACTTCACCCGCGGTTTCTCGCACTCCTCGGCGCCGGACCTGGTGCTCGCGGCGGCGTCGCAGCGGACCAGCGGCATCCACCTGGGCCTGGGCGTCGTCCTGCTGCCCTTCCAGTCGCCCATCCGCACGGCGGAGCGGGTCGCCACCCTTGACGTGCTGTCGGGCGGCCGGGTGGAGTTCGGGACGGGCCGCGGCGCCTCCCCCCTGGAGTACCAGGCGTTCCAGCGGCCGTTCGAGCAGTCGCGGCAGCTGTGGGAGGAGTCCCTGGAGGCCGTGCTGGCGATCTGGAACGCCGACGGCAAACCGGTGACGCGCAGCAGCGAGTACTTCGAGATCCCCAACGTCTCGGTCTATCCGCGGCCCACCCAGGAGCCGCACCCTCCGGTGTGGGTCGCCTCGACGTCCCTTGAGGGCTTCCTCGCGGCCGGGAAGCAGGGCTACAACCTGCTCGGCATGACGATGCTCAAGGGCATCGACGACGTGGCCGAGGACATCGCCGCCTACAAGGCGTGCCTCGCGGAGAACGGGTTCGACCCGGAGAGCCGGCGGATCGCGATCATGATCCCGTGGTACGTCGGCCGGTCCCGGCAGGAGGCGGTGGAGACGGCCGCGGACCCCGTCCTGTGGTACCTGCGCCGCCAGGTCAACCTGGTCGCGCCGCCGAGCTACACCGACGCCCGGCACGCCACCCACCGCGTCCTCGGGCAGCAGGCCGTGGCCATGCCGCCGGACGAGGCGATGGACATCCTCCGCGACAACCTGATGGTCGTCATCGACGACGTCGAGGGCTCCCGCAAGGCCGTCGCGCGCCTTGAGGCGGCGGGGGCGACCGACCTCATCCTGCAGGCCCAGGTCGGCGGCCTCGCGCACGAGCACGTCACCGACTCGATGCGCCGGTTCATGAACGAGGTGATGAAGTGACCTGGACCTCCCGCGAGGACTTCCCGCCGGGCGCCTCCGCGCGCGGCCTCCTGCTCGTCTCCCCCGACGCCGACGTCGTCGCCCCCCTGTCCGCGCAGGACAGGGCGGCGGCCCTGGAGCTGACGGCCGCGACGCTGAAGGCGGCCGGGGTGGGCGCGGGCGACCGCGTCGTCGTCGCGCTGAACAACGACGGCGAGCTGCAAGGCTCGTCGCTGGCTGAGGCGGCGCTTTCGGTGGCCGAGGCCGTCGCGTCGGTCGGGCCGCGCGGACGGCTGCGGCTGCACCGCGCGCTGACGCGGACACAGGCGAACGTGCTGGTCACGACGCCTTCGGGCGCGATGGACTTCCTCGCCAGGCTGCACCTTGAGTTCCTGCTCGACCCGCTGGACCTGGAGCTGGAGCGGATCCTCCTCGTCGGGGAGATCCCGTCGCGCAACTGGCTGCGCCAGCTGGAGGACGAGTTCGACGCCGAGGTCGTGCAGCTGTTCGCCGACCCGTTCTTCGGCGTGCCGGTCGCCTACGGGCCGTCGCTGACGCCCGTCCGCGAGGGCCTGATCGGGCTCGCGCCGCCCGCCAAGGACGAACTGGTCGCCGACCACGCCGGGCCCGCCGAGATCGTCGTCACGCCGCGCTGGCACACGACGTTGGGCGGCGCGCGCCTGCGGACCGGGTGGTTCACCGCGGGCGGGGCCGCCCAGCCGACGCACACCGCGGGCGAGCACCTGCTCGTGCGGGGCCGCTGGCTGTCGCTGCCGCGCGTCACCGACGTGCTGTCGCGCATCGACGGGATCAGCCACTGGAACCTGGAGGTCTCCCGCGAGGGCACGCTCGACCGCGCGGTGCTGCGGGTGACGTTCGCGCGCGACAGCCTCGTGCGGAACCCGATGTGGTCGGGGCGCGTCACCCAGGCCCTCGTCGGCGTCACCCCGGTCACGATCGAGGTAGCCGTCGCCCCGGAAGCCGCTGAGACGGCCGTGGCGCCCGCCGTCACGGACCTGCGCGGACACCACCTGGGCCGCGACCGCTCGGCCCTCTGAGCCGCCCTGAGCCGCCCCCGCGAGTTTGAGGAGTCCTGGATGGAAGTGGAGCCGGTACCGGACTGGGGCACGATCCCGCGCATGCTGCGCGACCGCGCGCGGACGCACGGCGCGGTCGAGGTCGTGCTGGCCGACGACGAGGCGCTGACGCTCGCCGCGCTGCGGGAGCGGGCGGCTCGGGTGGCCCGTGGCCTCATCGCGCTGGGCGTCGAGCCGGGCGACCGGGTGGCGATCTGGGCGCCCAACACGCCCGACTGGGTCGTCACCGCCTACGGGCTGTGGGACGCGGGCGCGGCGGTCGCGCCGCTGTCCACCCGGTTCCGCGGCATCGAGGCGGCCGACGTGCTGCGCAAGACCGGCGCGAAGGTGCTGTTCGTCGCCGAGGGCTTCATGGACACGTCGTACCTGGCGATGCTGGAAGGCCACGACCTGCCCGACCTCCAGGCCGTCATCCCCTACGGCGGCGAGGAGTGGGCTGCCTTCCTGGCGCGCGGCGCGGAGGTGGCCGCCGAGGAGGCCGAGCGGCGTGCTCTCGCCGTCGCGCCGGGCGACCTCGCCGAGATCATGGCGACGTCCGGCACCACGGGCGCGCCCAAGGGCGTCATGCTCCAGCACTGGCAGCTGCTGCGCGGCTACTGGGACTGGGCCGAGCTGGTGACGCTGCGCGAGGGCGACAGGTATCCCGTCATCGCGCCGTTCTCGCACGGGTTCGGTATCAACGCCGGGCTACTGGCCAGCGTCCTGCGCGCCGCCACGATGATGCCGATCGCGCTGTTCCAGCCCGACCGGCTGCTCGACCTCATCGAGTCGCGCCGTGTCAGCCTCATCGCGGGCGCCCCCGCGATGTTCTTCAAGCTGCTAGACGAGCTGCCGGGCCGCGACGTCTCCTCGCTGCGCGTCGCGATCTGCGGGGCCGCCGCGGTGCCGTCGGAGCTGATCCGGCGGATGCTCGCCGAGGCCGGGGTCGAGCGGATGATCAACGCCTACGGGCTCATGGAAGGCACCGTGGTGTCCATGACCCGCGCGGGCGATCCCGTCGACGTCGTCGCGGGCACCACGGGCCGCGCGGTACCGGGCGTCGAGCTACGGATCGTCGACGACGAGGGCAAGGACCTCGCTTCCGGAGAGCGCGGAGAGATCCTGGTAGGCGGCTACGGCGTCATGCCCGGCTACTGGAAGGACCCCGAGCGGACGGCCGAGGCGGTGGACGCGGACGGCTGGCTGCGCACCGGGGACATCGGCACCCTGGACGAGGCGGGCAACCTCACGATCGTGGACCGCAAGAAGGAGATGTTCATCGCCAACGGCTTCAACGCCTACCCGGCGGAGATCGAGGCGCTGCTCCTGCGCTGCCCGGGTGTGTCGCAGGCCGCCGTCATCGGAATCCCCGACGCGAAGACGGGCGAGGCGGCGTGCGCCTTCGTCGTCGGAAGCGCCACGCCGGAGGACGTGCGGGCGTGGGCGCGGGAGAACATGTCGAACTACAAGGTGCCCCGACGGGTCGTGCCCGTCGAGGCGCTTCCGTTGAACGTCAACGGCAAGGTGGACAAGCTCGCGCTCCGCGCTTCGGTCGCCTGAGGCTCCTCACGCGGGGGTCCACTGGACGAGGCCGTCCCGGAGGACGGCGCGGACGGGGAGCCCGGGGGCGAGCGCCTCAGGGGCGGCGTCCACGAGGTTGCCGTACATGAGGATGTCCTCGCCCTCGTCCAGCCGTACGCACACGACCGCGTAGGGGACGGGCAGGTCCGGCAGGAACCTCTGGTGGTTGACGATCCAGCTGTAGACCCGGCCCGTCCCGCGCGCGGGCACCCATGCCGTCTCACGGGAGCGGCAGCGGTTGCAGAGCGCGCGCGCGGGGAAGCGCGGTACACCGCACGAGGCGCAGCGTTGGAGCAGCAGCTCGCCGCGGTCCACCGCCGCCCACCAGGGGGCGGAGTCGCGGTCGGGGTCCAGGCGGGTCATCGCTCTCCTCGCAGGATCAGGGCCGAGGTCCCGGCCAGGACGTAGCCGGGCTGGGCGGTCGAGAGCGCGACCCGCGCGCCCGCCACCTGCCGGTCGCCCGCGGTGCCGCGCAGCTGCGCGACGGCCTCCGCGACGTGGTTGACGCCGTGCACGTACCCCTCCGATAGGAACCCTCCGTGGGTGTTCACCGGCGGCCCCTCCCCCGACTCCACAAACGGGCCGCCTTCGCCCTTCGGGCAGAACCCGTAGTCCTCCAACTGGACGAGCACGGAGTAGGTGAAGCAGTCGTACAACTCGGCCACGTCGATGTCCTCCGGGCCGACCCCGGCCATCGCGTACAGGCGCGGCGCCATACGTGCCGCCTCGGTGACGGTGAAATCGGTCGGCACCCCTGAGAAGAAGGAGTCTCCGCCTCCCCAGGCGGCGCCGGAGATGAGCACGGGAGGTTGGGCCAGGTCGCGCGCGCGCTCGGCCGAGGTGATGACAAGCGCGCAGGCACCGTCCGTCTCCAGGCAGCAGTCAAGGAGCCGGAAGGGTTCGGCGATCCAGCGGGAGGCCAGGTAGTCGTCCAGGGTGATGGGGTCGCGTTTCAGGGCGCGCGCGTTCTTCACCGCGTAGGCCCGCTGCCGTACCGCGATCGCGCCGAGCTGCTCGTGGGTGGTGCCGTAGGCGTTCATGTGGGCGCGGGCGTACATGGCGAACTGCTGCGGCGGCGCGAAGTACCCGTAGGGCGCCTGGTACTGGGCGTCGAAGACAGGCGCGGCGCCCCTGCCCGTCCCGCCCATGCGGAACTCGCTGCGCGCGTTGATGGCCCGGTAGACGACGACGGTCCCGGCCACTCCCGAGGCGACCGCCATGGCGGCCTGCCCTACGACGGAGTGGGAGACGCTGCCTCCGCCGAACTGGTCGAGGTACCAGGAGACGCCGTCGAGGCCGAGCGCTGGGGCGACGACCCAGGGCGGGGTCGAGTCACCGACGCGGTGTGTGGCCAGGCCGTCCACGTCGTCCAGGGAGAGCCCGGCATCGTCGAGCGCGGTGAGGATCGCCTCCATCGCGAGGGTGAGCGTGGACACCCCCGAGTTCTTGCTGAACATGGTGTATCCGACGCCTGCTATGGCTGTCTTGTCGCGAAACGTCACACCGCAGAGGTTAACCGAGCAAGCGCTTGGGAGGCTAGTTGACAGTAGGAGTGTCGGGAATCTACGCTCAGAACAAGCAAGCGCTTGGCTAACCCACCGTCCGACCGGAGGCAGCGCCCGATGACCACCGCATCCGTCAGCGATCTGAACGGCCGCAGGCTCCGGGACGTCCTCGGGCACTTCGCCACCGGGGTCGTCGCCATCACCGCGATCGACCCGGCGAGCGGGCGGCCCACCGGCCTCGCGGCCAACTCCTTCACCTCGGTTTCGCTCGACCCGCCGCTCGTCGCGTTCTGCGTCGCGCACACCAGCTCCACCTGGCCGACCCTGCGCCGGGCCGCGCACCTGTGCATCAACGTGCTGAGCGAGCCGCAGGCGCAGGTCTGCCGCCAGCTCGCGGTCAAGGGCGGCGACAAGTTCGCCGGGGTCTCCTGGGCCTCCTCACCGGCCGGCACGCCCGTCATAGACCAGGCGCTCGCCTGGCTGGAGGTCTCGGTCGAGGCCGAGCACGCCGCCGGCGACCACACCATCGTCGTCGCCCGCGTCCACCACCTCGACCTGCACACCGGCGGCGCGCCCCTCGTCTTCTACCAGGGCCGCTACGGCCGGTTCGAGGGCTGAACGATGGACGCCTTCCGCGCCGAGGCGCGCGACTTCCTCACGACCAGCCTGGAGGGCGAGTTCCGCGCGGCGCGCGGCCTCGGCGGGCCCGGCCGCGAGCACGAGGGCTTCGACGTCCGGCTCGCCTGGGAGAGGCACCTGGGCGCGCACGGGTGGACGTGCCTGGGCTGGCCCAAGGAGCACGGCGGCCGTGACGCGTCACTGGAGCAGCAGGTCGTCTTCTTCGAGGAGTACGCCCGCGCGCACGCCCCGCACCGGCTCGGCCACATCGGCGAGGGCCTGATCGGACCCACCATCATCGACTTCGGCACCGACGCCCAGCGCGCGCGCTTCCTGCCGCCCATCGCGCGCGGCGACGAACTGTGGTGCCAGGGCTACTCCGAACCCGACGCGGGATCCGACCTCGCCAACGTGCAGACCAAGGCCGTCCTGCGGGACGGGCAGTGGGTGGTCACCGGGCAGAAGGTGTGGACGTCGCTCGCGCACGTCGCCGACTGGTGCTTCGCCGTGTGCAGGACCGAGCCCGGATCACAGCGCCACAAGGGCCTGTCCTACCTGCTCGTGCCGATGCGCCAGGACGGCGTCGAGGTACGGCCCATCATCCAGCCGACCGGCACCAGCGAGTTCAACGAGGTCTTCTTCGACGCCGCCCGCACCGACGCCGCCAACATCGTCGGCGCGCCCGGCGAAGGCTGGCGGGTGGCCATGGCCACACTCGGCTACGAACGAGGCGCGTCCACCCTCGGACAGCAGATCGGGTTCCGTCGCGAGTTCGACGCCGTCGTGGCCGTCGCGCGCGCGCACGGCACGCTGCCCGCCCTACGCGACAGGCTCGTGCGCTCCTGGACCGAACTGGAACTCATGCGGCTGAACGCGCTGCGCACGATGCGCTCGCTCGGCGCGGGCGAGCCGGGCCCGGAGGTCGCCGTCGCCAAGCTGTTCTGGTCCGAGTGGCACCGGCGGCTCGGCGAGATCGCCTTGGACGCCGCGGGCCCCGCCGGGCTGCTAGCCGAGGCCGCGCCCTACGAGCTGTCGGAACTCCAGCGGATCGGGCTGTTCAGCCGCGCCGACACCATCTACGCCGGATCGAGCGAGATCCAGCGGAACATCATCGCCGAACGCACCCTCGGACTGCCCCGCTGAGGCGTCCCGTAAGCGGTGTTCCACCTTGTGTGTGGAACACCGCCGCATTCACTGGCCCAGGTCGGTCGAGAGTACCCGCGCGACCCTTTCCGCGGCGGCCGACACGTCGCCGACCTGAGCGATGCGCTCGGCCCACGACCACCAGAACCACCAGCCGTCCGCGCCCTGCTCCGCGAGGATGTTCTCCGTCAGAGCCGAGGCGGCCGGATTCATCACGTGCAGGCTCGGCGGGGTGCCCAGCGGCACCGTCAGCCTCACCCGCATCCCTCGCCCGACGAGTTCGTCGCCGAGCCTCTCCAGATGGGCGATCCGCGTCTGCGTTGACGCGGCGGTCCCCGTTCCGTCAGGCATACCCGTTGCTCACTTTCACACAGAATCGCGTGGCCCGACGCGGCACACGATTCCGCCACCCGGCGCGAACCCGCAAGCGCCATCGCCGCATCTAGTTCACGGACCCCCCTAAGGAACTAGGAGGGCGTCTGGACGGGCCGCCCGAGGGGCCGTCCGCGATATAGGTTCTTCACGGCGAAGCAGACGAAGGGCGTGACGATGGCGACCGACCCGTACGAGACCAGGAGCGACACCCCGCTGCCGCGCAAGGGCGGCGGCGAGGAGCCCGACGCGACGGTCCAGGTGCCGCTGCCCGCGTCCTCAGGATCGTCCGGGCCGTCCGGGCCGTCCGAGGAGCCGGACGCCGCCGCGCGGGCCGCCGAGGACGACGCGCCGACCGTCTCGGACACCTCGCGCGACTTCCAGATGCCGGAAGGGATCGCGCCTCCTCCGGCGACGTCCTACGACGTCCCCGTCGCGGGCTCCCCCCGACCGCCGCAGACGCCGCCCGCCACGGCGCTCCCGTCCAGCTCCCCCTACGCGCAGCCGCCCGGCGTCTACGGGACCCAGGCGCAGGGCGGCCAGCCGTCCTACGGCCAGACCCAGCAGGACCCGCAGGGCCACCCCCAGCCCCCGCAGGGCCAACAGCCCCGGTACGGCCAGGACCAGCACGCGCAGTACGGGCAGGGCGGGCCCCAGGACCAGCCCCAGTACGGGCAGCAGGGCCAGCCTCAGTACGGCGTTCCTCCTCAGCCGCAGTATCCGCAGGGCCAGCCTGGCGGCCAGCAAGGGCAGCCGCCGTACCCGGGCCAGCAGTACGGTCCCGGGCCGGGCCAGCCGCAGTACGGCCAGCCCTACGCGCAGGGGCCTTACGTACCGCAGCAGGGTCAGCAGCAGCCGCCGCAGGGACGCCCCGTGCCGCCGTCATGGCACCGCCAGCACTACGCCATCGGCCTCTTCCTGCTCGTCTACGGCGTCGTGAACCTCGCCCTCGGATTCCTCGGCTTCGACGCCCGCAAGGACGAGGTCGCCGAATACCTCAGCGAGGGCGTCGCAGGCCCGGTCGTCCTGGCGGTGAAGGCGCTCCAGGCCCTCCTCCTCGCCGTCGTCGCCGCCGCCCTGGTGCGCCGCCGCAGCGTCCTGCTCCTACCGCCACTCCTGGCCTGGACGGCGGCCTTCGCCATCCTCGCCGTCCTGGACCTCCTCAACGGCCTGCACACCACACTCCTGGAACACCTCGCCTACGGCGTCGTCTTCGCGATCCTGCTGTTCCTCTCCTACGCCCTCAGCGTCAGAGCAGGCACCGCCGCCGCCCAAACCGCCCAAGCCGCCGCCGAGTCCGCGCCCCCGCAGGGCGCCCCCGCCGCCCCCCAGCCGCCCCAGAGCCTCTCCCGCACCCAGGAGTTCGCCCTCAACACCCTCAACCGCTTCCAGCGCCGCTGACGCGGGTCGTGGAGCCCGCGCCTCGGGTCGTGGCCGGGCGCGGGCGGCGTTCGCGGTCCGCGCGGCCGGGTGGCCG
>NZ_JAJLQY010000018.1 GCF_020991275.1 Actinocorallia sp. API 0066
ATCTGCATTTCCGGGGAAAGCACGGTACAGGCCGTTGTCTTGTGTGGTTGGGGAGTGGGGTGGGGTGGTGGGGATCTGTTGGGGTGGGGCGTTCGGCGTCAGGGGCGTGTCCTGTTCCGTCTACCATGTAGTGGTGAAGGAAGAGGATGGTCGCGGCGACAACCGCGAGGGACGTCAGGGTCAGGGTGCCGGCACCGGCCGTAAGGGCGGGCAGACCGGACGGAAGCCGGGCGGATCTCGCAAGCCGGTGAAGCCGGGCGGGAAGGCCGGCGGTCCGCGGCACGGTAAAAACGGGGGAGGGCAGGGCAAAGACGGCAAGCCACAGTCGGGCCGTCCGTTCGGCGCGCGTGAGGGCGAACGCCGGGAAGGCGGGTTCAGGCGCGACGACCGTCCGCAGGGCGGCGGGTTCCGCGACGACCGCCCGCAGGGTGGCTTCCGTAGGGACGACCGGCCGCAGGGCGGGTTCCGGCGTGACGACGAGCGTCAGGGTGAGCGGCGTGAGTTCCGGCCCCGGGACGACCGTCAGCAGGGTGGCCGTCGTGACGATCGCGAAGGCGGCCGCCGTGAGTTCCGGCCGCGGGACGACAGGCCCCAGGGCGAGCGTCAGCAGGGCGGGTTCCGCCGCGACGACCGGCCGCAGGGCGGCGGCTACCGGGGCGAGCGCTCGCAGAGCGGCTTCCGGCGTGACGACGACCGCCGTGAGTCCCGTCCGCGCGACGACCGCCAGCAGGGCGGGTTCCGGCGTGATGACCGGCCGCAGGGCGGCTTCCGACGGGACGACAGGCCCCAGGGAGACCGCTCGCAGGGCGGGTTCCGCAGGGATGACCGGCCGCAGGGCGGTGGCTATCGGGGCGACCGCTCCCAGGGTGGGTTCAAGCGTGACGACCGGCCGCAGGGTGAGCGGCGTGAGTTCCGTCCGCGCGACGACCGTCCGCAGGGCGGGTTCCGGCGTGACGATCGTCCGCAGGGTGACCGTCAGCAGGGTGGTTTCCGGCGTGATGACCGGCCCCAGGGAGACCGCCAGCAGGGTGGTTTCCGTAGGTATGACCGTCCGCAGGGCGGTGGCTATCGAGGCGACCGCTCGCAGGGCGGGTTCAAGCGTGACGACAGGCCCCAGGGTGAGCGGCGTGAGTTCCGGCCCCGGGACGATCGTCAGCAGGGTGAGCGTAAGGACCGTGAGGGCGGCTACCGGGGGGACCGCTCGCAGGGTGGTTTCCGTAGGGATGACCGTCCGCAGGGCGGTGGTTATCGGGGCGACCGCTCGCAGGGTGGGTTCAAGCGTGATGACCGTCCGCAGGGTGAGCGGCGTGAGTTCCGTCCGCGCGACGACCGTCCGCAGGGTGGCTTTCGGCGCGATGACCGGCCGCAGGGCGACCGGCAGCAGCGCGGATTCCGGGACGACAAGGGCGAAGGGGGCCGTGGCGGCTTCCGGCGTGACGACCGTCCGCAGGGCGGCGGCTACCGGGGCGACCGCGCCGAAGGCCGTCGTGACGACAGGCAGGGCGGCGGCCGTGGCGGCTACCGCGACGCCGCCCCCGGACGGCGTGACGAGCGTCGCCCCTTCACCGGTAAGGACGCGCGTCGTGGCGGGTTCCGCGAGGAGGGCCGTGACGAGCGGACCACCGAGGAGAAGTTCGCCGAGCGGCGTGAGGAGCGGCAGGCGCGCGGCGGCTACGGCGCGCGTGAGGACCGCGACCCGAACCGGACCTCCTACGACGACCCGGTGATCCCCGAGGAGATCACCGGCGACGAGCTCGACCCCGAGGCCCGCGAGGAGCTGCGGACGCTGCCGAAGGAGCTCGCCAAGCACGTCGCGCGGCACCTGGTCGCGGCGGGCGGCCTCGTCGACGAGGACCCCGAGGCCGCGTTCCGGCACGCGCGCACGGCGCGTCGGCTGGCGAGCCGGGTCGGCGTCGTCAGGGAGGCGTGCGGGCTCGCCGCCTACCACGCGGGCGAGTGGTCGGAGGCGCTGTCGGAGCTGCGGGCCGCCCGCAGGCTGCCCGGCCGTGAGGAGCTGTACCTGCCGATCCTCGCCGACTGCGAGCGCGGCCTCGGCCGTCCCGAGCGGGCGCTGGAGATCGCCAGGTCCAAGGAGGCGGGCGCGCTGCCCCGCGAGGAGCGCGTCGAGCTGCAGATCGTCGCGTCCGGCGCGCGGCGCGACCTCGGCGAGTTCGACGCCGCCGTCGTGGCGCTGCAGATCCCGGAGCTGAAGGACCGCAGGCTGCGCCCCTGGTCGGCCCGCCTGTTCTACGCCTACGCGGACGCGCTCGTCGCCGCCGACCGCGGTGCGGAGGCCAAGGACTGGTTCCTGCGCGCCGCCGCCGCCGACCGCGAAGAGGAGACCGACGCCACCGAGCGCTACGCCGAACTCGACGGCCTCCACATCATCGACACCGGCGAGGACGCCCCGTCCGACGCCCTGGAAGCCCCGTCCACCCTCACCCCCACCTTCCAGGCCCCCCCGACCCTCCTCAACACCGAGGACGACGAGGCCGACGAAGAGGACGAGGACGGCGAGGACTTCGACACCCTGTCCTTCACCGAGTCCGACGACGAGGACGAAGACGACACGGACGAGGACGCCGACGAGCTTCCCGAGGCTGAGCCCGCCGACGTCACTTTCCTCACCGAGTCCGACGAGGACGAAGACGACGAGGACGACGAGGACGACGACGACGCAGAACTCGCCGACGAAGCAGCGGACACCCCGTCCCTCATCGACGACGAGGAAGCTGCCGACCTCCCCTCACCCGCTGAGGCCGACGCCGACAAGGACGACACGGCACCGGCCCCGTCCCGCGCCGAGTCCGCCGAGGACGTCCCCCCGGCCCCCGCCGAGGACCCCTCGCCGCGCCCCGCCGAATAAGCGCGGCAGCACCGCACAAGCGCAGCACCACAGTGAAAGCCCGGCCCAGCGTCGGGCTTTCGCCTTTTCGCCGGGCGCCGCCATGCCCGACGGCGAGGATGACGTGCTGCGGCCCGACGCCAAGGCGGCCGACCCCTCGCTCACGCCGAGGCGGCGTCGATGGGGAAGAGGCGGCGTCGGCGGACGGTGCCTTGGCCGACGGCGAGGGCGACTCGGCGTGGACCGGTGGAAGGGCCGCCGACCCTCGCTTGCGCTGGAGCCGATGTCGATGCGGGCGGCGCGGCACCGGTCGCCGATGAGGTGGCGGATCTGTTCCGCGCTGGAGGCGGCGGGGGTGTCGGCCGAAGGTGATGAAGGGTGTGGGTGGCCGGTTGTGGTGGGGGGAGTAAGTGAGCGTTGACTGGGGTGGGGTGTTGGGGGGATATTCACTGGGTTGTTGTGGATTGTCGGGGTTGGTGGGTGATCAGGTGTTTGGCGGCGATCGCCATGGATGAGGAGGATGTTATGGGTGTGACTCTGGGACGGCGGGGGTTTCTTCGCGGGGCCGTGGTCGGGGGCGGGGCTGTGGCGTTCGCAGGGGGGCTCTGGCAGTCGGCGGCGGGGGCCGCGCCGGCACAGCCGGGAGTGGGGCCCTACGGGGCGCTGGGGGCCGCGGACGGGAACGGGCTGCGGCTGCCAGCGGGGTTCAGCAGCAGGGTTGTGGCCCGGTCTATGAAGCAGGTGCCGGGCACCGGGTACGTGTGGCACTCGGCGCCGGACGGCGGGGCGTGCTTCCCCGACGGGGACGGCTGGATCTATGTGAGCAACTCGGAGGTGCCCCTGGTCGGCGGGGCGTCGGCGGTGAGGTTCGCGGCGGACGGGAGCGTCACGGGCGCCTACCGGATCCTCAACCTGACGCAGATCAACTGCGCGGGCGGCGCCACGCCCTGGAAGACGTGGCTGTCGTGCGAGGAGTACGACTTCGGGCTCGTCTACGAGACCGACCCCTACGGGAACAAGAAGGCCAAGGCGCACCCTGCGATGGGCCGGTTCAAGCACGAGGCGGCGGCCTGTGACGGCGACCGCAAGGTGGTCTACCTGACGGAGGACCAGAGGGACGGCTGCTTCTACCGGTTCGTTCCGAAGACGTGGGGCGACCTGTCCAAGGGCACGCTGGAGGTCCTCGTGGGCGACGGCCCCGGGCCCGTCCAGTGGAAGAAGGTCCCCAACCCGGAGCTGTGGCTGAAGCCGACGCGTGAGCAGGTGGCGGGCGCCGTCAAGTTCAACGGAGGCGAGGGCTGCTACTACGCCGACGACGTCTGCTACTTCACCACCAAGGGCGACAACCGGGTGTGGGCCTACCGGGCCGCCGAAGGCGTCCTGGACATCGCCTACGACGACGACCTGGTGACGTCCGGGGAGGCGCCGCTCACCGGGGTGGACAACATCACCGGCACCGCGGGCGGCGACCTGTACGTCGCGGAGGACGGCGGCGACATGCAGATCAACGTGATCACCCGGGAGGGTGTGGTGACGCCGTTCCTGGAGATCGTGGGCCACCCCGACTCCGAGATCACCGGCCCCGCGTTCTCCCCGGACGGGTCCCGCCTGTACTTCTCGTCCCAGCGCGGCGCCAGCGGCGTCATCCTGGGCACGGGCGGCGTGACCTACGAGGTGACGGGTCCCTTCCGCGCGTAGGCCGACGGGCGGCTAGTGCGACAGTGAGTGGAGGATGCCCGCGACGTTCGACCTCATGTCGTTGAGGATCGCGTGCTTCTCCTTGAGTTCCGGGTCGTCGAGCGCCTTGTAGCGGCCCGCCGTGCGTTCGACGACCATCGCGACGGCGTGGTCGAGGTCAAGGTCGGCCTCGTGTGCCGCCTTGACGGTCTCCACCCACAGCCGTAGCTCCTCCTCGGACCTGTCGAGGGTGAGGGGGACGTCCGTGACGGGCCCGTAGTGGGCGAACAGGAGGCGGGTCGGCTGGAGCGCGCGGAAGCGGTCGAGGGAGGCCAGCGCGGTGTCCAGGTCGAAGTCCGGGGGCGGCGTGGCGGGCCGTACCTCGGCCGTCTCGGGGATGTAGATGCCGGCCGCGTCGCCGACGTAGAGGTCGCCGGTGAGGGAGTCCAGTAGGCCGACGTGGTGCTTGGCGTGGCCGGGCGAGTAGTGGCTCTCCAGGCGGCGGCCTCCACCGAGGTCGATGACGCCGGTCTCCTCGACGGCCCGGATGCGGGACGCCTCGGTGGGCTTGAGGCCGCCGAAGAGCGTGTCGAAGGCGTCGCCGAAGACCATCCGGGCGCTGCGGACGAGCCGTTCGGGGGAGACGAGGTGCCGCGCGCCCTTCTCGTGTACGACGACCTCGGCCTCCGGGTACATCTCGGCGATGTCGCCGACGCCCCCGGCGTGGTCGAGGTGGATGTGCGTGACGACGACCGAGGCCAGGTCGCCGGGGGAGACGCCCAGCTCGGTGAGCGCGTCGCGGACGACCGGGGCGGAGCCGGCGGTGCCGGGTTCGATGAGGCAGGGCCGGTCGCCGAGGACGAGGTATCCGGCGGTGATCCCGGTGTGCCCGGCCATCTGGGTGTCGATCTCGTAGACGTCGTTCCCGAGCGGGGTGATCAGGTTGGCCATGCCCCAACCTAACCCGCTGACGTCGCGAGTCCTTGATCTACAATGTAAAGGCGTCTGCTTCGAGTAGCCGCATCACCAGGCCCGTGCGCGGCTTCGGCCCGAACGACGTGGACTTGCGCGGCACCCGCTCGCCCTCGGCGGCCAGGGCCGTCACGCCCGGCACCGTCAGCGGGTTGAGGATCACTGCGGTGCCGCCGAGCGAAGCGGCCCGGTCGACGGCGTGCGCCGCGTCGTCGTGGACGACCTGGACGGTGTGCTCGTCGGGCGTGATCCCCCACAGGCCGCGCACGAGCAGCCCGTCGAGGACGGCGGTGTTCAGCGCCTTCCAGCGGGCCGACCGCGCGGCGGGCAGCGCGGCGGCGACGCGGGCCGGGTCGGGGTCGGTGAGCAGCCAGAACCGTCCGGCGCCGGCCACCAGGAGGCCGTCAGACGCCTTCTCCAGCGCCGCGAGCGCCGTGTCCAGGTCGGTACCCGGCGAGGCGACGGCGAAGGCCGCACGGGCCTTCTCGACGGCTTCCAGCGGGTCGAGCCCCGGCAGTACCCGGTGGATCGCGCCGAGCCGGGGCGGGTAGCGCAGCGCGTCGACGAGCAGCGCCAGCCCGAAGTCCCACGGTCCGGGGCCCTCGCGTCGCGCCTGGTAAGCCCGGTATGCGGCGTACCGGTGGTGTCCGTCCGCGATGAGCGCGCGCCGGCCGCGCAGGTCCGTGGCGACGGCGCCGAGCGACGCGGCGTCGTCCAGCCTCCACAGCCGGTACCGGGTCCCGGCCGCCGAGACCGCCTCGACGAGCGGAGCGGCGCCGTCGGCCGTCGCGTCCACGAGGTCGCTGGCCGAGCCGCCGCCCTCGTACGTCAGGAAGATCGGTTCGAGGTGCGCGCCGGTCGCCTCCATGAGCGCCAGCCTGTCCTGGACGGGCCCCGGATAGACGTCCTCGTGCGGCAGGATCACGCCCTCGGACTCGTCCCGCAGGCCGACCGCGCCGATGAGCCCCCGCTGGACGTCGCCGGAAGTCCGCCTCTCGTACACGTACAGCGCGGGGGAGGGGTCCACGCCCAGGACGTCCGAGGACAGCCAGGACCGCAGCAGCTCCCCGGCGGCCGCGTGATCCCCGTCGGGAAGGGTGATCCGGACGATGTTGTGGGAGTCGGCGGCCCGCAGCCGGGCGAGGTCCTCCTCGTCGATGAGGTCGTACGGTGGACAGGTGACGTCCGCGAGGCAGGCGCCCGCGGACGCCGTGAACCGCACACCGTGAACAGGGGCCAGGACAAGGCCCTCGCGAAGGTCGAATCCGTCCATGGTGGGGCATGGTACGGAGGGAGGCGTATGGGAGGTGCACACGGTGGTTCAAAGTTCCGGAGAGCCCGCTGATTCCCGCAGGACGCGGGAGCAGGGCGGGGAGGACGTCTATGACCTGTACTCACGTGGTCTGAAGCTGCTGGCGTCGGGGAGTCCGGCGGCGGCGGCGCAGCTGCTGAGCCGGGCCGCGGAGGCCGAGCCGGAGTCGCAGAGCATCAGGGAGGCGCTGGGGCGGGCGCTGTTCGGGGCGAGGCACTACGCGGAGGCCGCCGACCGCTTCCGTTCCATCATCGAGGAGAATCCGGCTGAGGACTTCGCCCTCTTCGGCCTCGGCCTTTCGCTGAGCCGGATGGGCATGTTCCAGGCCGCGGCCGAACATCTGGCCCTGGCCGTCGCGATGCGGCCGGAGAACAAGGACTACGTCTCCGCGCTGCGGCATGTCCGAGCCACCCTCGACTCACGGAGATGACCCCCGCATGCTGACCGACACCTACGACGTCGCCCTGCTGGACCTGGACGGCGTCGTCTACCGAGGGCACCACCCGATCGAGAAGGCCGCCGAGGCGCTCGCGGAGGCGCGCGGCAGGGGCATGCGCCTGGCCTATGTGACGAACAACGCATCACGGACTCCGGGCGCGGTCGCGGCCCTGTTGACCGGCATGGGCGTCCCGGCGGGCGAGGAGGACGTCGTCACGTCGGCGCAGAGCGCGGCCCGCCTGCTGTCTGAGAAGCTGCCCCCCGGCGCGAAGGTGCTCGCGGTGGGCGGGACGGCCCTGCGGCACGCCCTGTACGCGCGGGGCCTGACGCCGGTGTCCACGGCCGCGGAGGGACCCGAGGCGGTCGTGCAGGGGTTCAGCCCGGATCTGTCCTACGGGCTGATCGCGCAGGGCGCACAGGCGGTCCGCAACGGCGCGCTGTTCGTGGCGTCGAACGGCGACTTCACCGTGCCGGTCAACCAGGGCCCGCCCAAGCCCGGCAACGGCTCGCTCACGAAGGTGATCGAGTACGCGACGGGCGTGGCGCCGGTCGTCACGGGCAAGCCGGAGATCCCGCTGCACCGGGAGAGCATCCTGCGGACGGGGGCGGAGCGCCCGCTGATCGTGGGGGACAGGCTCGACACCGACATCGAGGGCGCGCACAACGGCGGCGCCGACAGCCTCCTGGTGTTCACCGGCGTCACCGACCCCCTGACGGCGCTGACGGCGGCCCCCGAGCACCGCGCGACCTACCTCGCCCCCGACCTCACCGGCCTTTTGACGGCCTATCCCGACGTCACAGAGGAAGCCGAAGCGTATGGGTGTGGTGGCTGGCATGCCCGGTGGCAGGACGGCGCGGTACGGCTCACCGGCGAGGGGGATCCCTGGCACGGTCTGCGGGCCCTGGCCGCCGCCGCGTGGCGCGCGCCCGAGCCGGTTCCGGCCGACGCCGTCAGGGCGGCCCTCACGGGGCTCGGCCTGGCCTGACGGGGGCGGCGTGCGGTCAGAGGATCTTGCGGAGCCGGACGAGGTCGAGCAGGCTCGCCTCGATCTTGAGCCTTCCGGTGGCCCACGCCTTGGCCGGGCTGATCCGGTCGGCGGCGAGGTCGAGCAGGTCGGCCGACTTCATCGTCAGCCGGACCTGGGCGGTACGGGGGTCCTCGGTCGGGACGAAGGGGTCGAGGCCGGTCTTGGTGATGCGGGTCGCGTAGGCGAGGTCGAGGTCGCTGACGCGGCAGCTGACCGAGCGGTCCACGGCGTGCCGGGCCCAGGCCTCGGGATGCACTTCGCCGAGTTTCTGCGCCAGCCTGCTGAGCGCTTCCTCGCACTCCTGCACGGTCGCCATGACTCGAAATCCCCGCTTCCGTCGACATCAATGTCGGCACAGGACGGTAGCGTTCCTCATGTGGTCCGCGCGAACCGCGGCACGCCGGGAAGACGTTCGGGTCGCACACGGCCCGACCTGCGACTTGAGTGGATGGGCGCTGGGATGGGCGGGGAGATGCAGGCAGGGGTGCCCTCGGGCGAGGCCGGGGTGGCGGCGGTGCTCGCCGCCCTGGACGGCCTGGAGGGGGTGCCGGTGGCCGGGCACGTCGCGGTGTTCGGACGGGTCCACGCGGGCCTCCAGGAGATCCTGGCGGCCTCCGAGGAGCCGCGGGAGCCGCGGGAGGCCCGGTGAGCCGGCGCAGGCTGGACGCCGAGCTGGTGCGGCGCAAACTGGCCAGGTCGCGTGAGCACGCGGGCGAGCTGATCGGCGCGGGCCGGGTGAAGGTCGGCGGCCAGGTCGCCACGAAGGCCGCCACCCAGGTCGAGGCGTCGGTCGCGGTCGTGGTGGAGACGGCCGAGGAGGGCCCGGAGTACGTCTCGCGGGGCGGGCACAAGCTGGCGGGCGCGCTGGCCGCCTTCCCCGGCCTGAGGGTCGCGGGCCGCCGCGCGCTGGACGCGGGCGCGTCCACCGGCGGGTTCACCGACGTGCTGCTGCGCGCGGGCGCCGCGCACGTGGTGGCCGTGGACGTCGGGTACGGGCAGATCGCCTGGTCACTGCGCACGGACGAACGTGTGACGGTCGTGGAGCGGCTCAACATCAGGGAGATGACCCCCGAGCACGTGGGGGAGCCGCCCGGCCTTGTGGTGGGCGACCTTTCGTTCATCTCCCTGACCAAGGTGCTGGCGCCGATCCAGGCGTGCGTGACGCCCGACGCGGACTACGCGATGATGGTCAAGCCGCAGTTCGAGGTCGGCAGGGCCCGGGTGGGTGCGGGCGGCGTGGTGCGCGATCCTGAGCTGCGCAAGGAGGCGGTCCGTGACGTCGCGGCCTACGCGGCGACGCTGGGCCTGGGCGTCCTGGGCGTGACGGCGAGCCCCCTGCCGGGGCCGTCGGGGAACGTCGAGTACTTCCTGTGGCTGAGGGCGGGCGCGCCGCCGCTGGCCGAGGAGGACCTCGCCAAGGCGATCGCGGAGGGCCCCGCATGACGCGTTCAGTGCTGATCATGGCGCACACCGGAAGGCCGGGCGCGGTCACCAGCGCCCAGCTGGTGATCAAACGGCTGGCCGAGGCCGGGATCAACCTCCGGGTCCTGGAGGGTGAGGCCAAGGACATCGGCTGCGCCGAGGTCGAGGTGTTCCCGGCCGATCCGGCCGCGACGGCGGGCGCCGAACTCGTCATCGTGCTGGGCGGTGACGGCACGCTGCTGCGCGCGGCGGAGCTGACCCGGCAGACGGGCACCCCGGTCCTGGGCGTCAACCTGGGCCACGTGGGGTTCCTCGCGGAGGCGGAGCGGGCGGATCTCGCGGCGGTGGCGAGCCGTGCCGTCAGCCGGGAGTACGAGGTCGAAGAGCGGATGGCGATAGACGTCACCGTCCGGCACAACGGAAGCGAACACCGCACCTGGGCGCTCAACGAGGCGTCCGTGGAGAAGCTCGCCAGGGAGAAGCTGCTCCAGCTCGTCGTGGGCATCGACGGAAGGCCGCTGTCGCACTGGGGCTGTGACGGCGTGGTCTGCGCCACACCCACCGGCTCCACCGCCTACGCGTTCTCCGCCGGCGGGCCCGTCGTGTGGCCGGAGGTGGAGGCGATGCTCGTGGTGCCGATCAGCGCGCACGCCCTGTTCGCCCGGCCGCTGGTGGTCTCCCCGGCGTCCACGGTGGCGGTGGAGGTGACGCACGAGAACGAGGGGGCCGTACTGTGGTGCGACGGACGCAGAACCGTCGACCTGCCCCCCGGCGCCCGGGTCGAGGTGCGCCGCAGCGACGTCCCCGTCCGGCTGGCGCGCCTGCACCTGACCCCGTTCACCGACAGGCTGGTGACGAAGTTCGGCCTTCCCGTGGCCGGCTGGCGGGGGCGCGTTCGCACACAGGAGCGATAATCTGTCCGGCGAAGACGGATACGGCGTGAGCGGATGAGGTGTCCGGAGTTGAGCCCAAGACCGAGGGTCGAAGAGGTCCGCATCCAGGGCCTAGGCGTCATCGACGAGGCCGTGCTCGAACTGTCCGAGGGGTTCAACGTCGTCACCGGTGAGACGGGCGCGGGCAAGACCATGGTGGTCACCAGCCTGAACCTGCTGTTCGGCGGCAGGGCGGACCCGCAGCGGGTCCGTCCCGGCGCGGAGAAGGCGACGGTCGAGGGCCGCGTCCTGCTCGCCCCCGAAGGCAGGGCCGCCGCCAGGGTCGAGGAGGCGGGCGGCGAACTCGACGAGGGCACTTTGATCGTCACGAGGTCCGTCTCGGCCGAGGGCCGCTCGCGCGCGCACCTGGGCGGCAGGTCGGTGCCGGTGAGCACGCTGCTCACCCTCGCCGACGACCTGGTGGCCGTGCACGGCCAGTCCGACCAGCAGCGGCTGCTTCAGCCGGGCCGCCAACGCGCCGCGCTCGACAGGTTCGCCGGGCAGGAGCTGGTAGGCCCGCTGCGCGCCTACGGCGACGCCTACCAGCGGCACCGCAAGGTCGCCGCCGAACTCGCCGAGCTGACGACGCAGGCACGGCAACGCGCTGACGAGGCCGACAGGCTCAGGTTCGGCCTGGAGGAGATCGAGAAGATCGCCCCGCGCGAGGGCGAGGACGTCGAGCTGGCCGCCGAGGACGAGCGCCTCGCCAACGCCGACGCGCTGCGCACCGCGTCCAGCACCGCGCACGAGGCGCTGCTGGGCGACCCGTCCCGGATGGACGCGCTCGCCGACGTCACCAGCCTCCTGGGCACCGCGCGCGCCGCGCTGGAGGCCGTCCGCGACCACGACCCGGAGCTCGGCGTCCTGGCCGACCGGGTGGCCGAGGCCGGCTACCTCGTGGCCGACATCGGAGGCGAGCTCGCGGCCTACGCCGAGTCCGTCGAGGCCGACCCCGCGCGGCTGGCGGCGGTGCAGGGGCGTCGCGCCGACCTGTCGATGGTGGCCCGCAAGTATGGCGGCACCGTGGACGAGGCGTTGGCCTGGGCCGCGGAGTCGGCGGTCCGCCTTGCCGAGCTGGAGGGCGACGACGACAGGATCGCCGCCCTGGCCGCCGAGGAGGCCGGGCTCGCCGCGAGCCTGCAGGACCTCGCCGACAAGGTGACCGACGTCAGGTCCGTGGCCGCCGAGCGGTTCGGCGACGCCGTGACGGCGGAGCTGACCGCGCTGGCGATGCCGCACGCCTGCGTCGTGGCCGCGCTGACCCGCCTGCCTTCGTTCGCCCCGCACGGCCAGGACGAGGTCGAGCTGCGCCTCGCGTCCCACCCGGGCGCGCCCGCCCTGCCGCTGCACCGGGGCGCCTCAGGCGGTGAGCTGTCCCGCGTCATGCTGGCCATCGAGGTGGTCTTCGCGGGCGCCGACCCCGTCCCGACGTTTGTGTTCGACGAGGTGGACGCGGGCGTCGGCGGCAAGGCCGCGGTCGAGATCGGCCGCCGCCTGGCCAAGCTCGCCCGGACGTCCCAGGTGATCGTGGTGACGCACCTGCCGCAGGTCGCCGCGTTCGCCGACCAGCACCTGCTCGTCGAAAAGTCCGATGACGGCACTGTCGTCCGCAGCGGTGTGACAGCCTTGGACACCGAGTCGAGGATCCGGGAGCTGTCCCGGATGCTGGCGGGCATGGCCGACAGCGAACTCGGGCGCGCACACGCCGAGGAACTGCTGGCCATCGCCGCACGGGACAAGGACGGACACGCCTGACCGCGCGCCCGGCTCGGGCGGTCGCGGGCTCTGGCAGGATGAGAAGGCAATGAGCGGACCGGGGGACGAATCGGATACGCGCACGCGCCGCTGGCCGGTGCCCGCGCGGCTGCTGCGGCTGCGCCGCCGTGGCGCCCCCGGCGCGGCGGGCATCGTCGGCACCGTCCGGGTCGACAAGCGCACCAAGGACCTCGCCAAGCGGCTCCAGCCCGGTGAGATCGCGGTGATCGACCACGTGGACCTCGACCGCGTCGCCGCCGAGTCCCTGGTCGCCGCGGGCGCCGCCGCGGTGGTGAACGTCGCGCCGAGCATCTCCGGCCGCTACCCGAACCTGGGTCCGGAGATCCTCGTGGACGCCGGGATAGCCCTCGTGGACGACGTCGGCTCCGACATCTTCCAGAAGGTGCACGAGGGCGAGACGCTGCGGGTGGACGGCAGCCGGGTGCTGCTGGACGACGAGCTCGTCGCCAAGGGCATCAGGCACACCGCCGAGAGCGTCGCCGAGGCCGTCGAGGAGGCCAAGGGCAACCTCTCGGTCCAGCTCGAGTCGTTCGTCGCGAACACCCTGGAATACGTCAGACGCGAGCAGGACCTCCTCATCGACGGGGTGGGCGTGCCCGACGTCGCGACGTCCTTCGAGGGCAGGCACGCCCTCATCGTCGTGCGCGGCTACCACTACCGCGAGGACATAGCCACGCTGCGGCCCTACATCCGCGAGTACCGGCCCGTCCTCATCGGCGTGGACGGCGGCGCGGACGCCCTGCTCAAGGCCGGCTACAAGCCCGACATGATCGTCGGCGACATGGACTCGGTGTCGGACGAGGCGCTGACCTGCGGCGCGGAGATCGTCGTGCACGCCTACCGGGACGGCCGCGCGCCCGGCCTGAAGCGGGTCGAGGAGCTCGGCGTCACCGACGCCGTGGTGTTCCCGGCCGCCGCCACCAGCGAGGACTGCGCGATGCTGCTGGCCGACGAGAAGGGCGCCAAGCTCATCGTCGCGGTCGGCACCCACATGAACATGGTCGAGTTCTTCGACAAGGGCCGCGCCGGCATGTCCAGCACGTTCCTCACCCGGCTGCGGGTGGGCAGCAAACTGGTCGACGCCAAGGGCGTGAGCCTGCTGTACCGCAGCCGGATCTCCTCCTCCGCGCTGCTCGTGCTCGTCGCCGCCGCGCTGGTCACCATGGTCGCCGCCCTGTCGGTCTCGCCGGTCGGGCCGCTGGTGATGTCGGGCCTGGTGGAGCGCTGGCACTCCTTCCTCTTCTGGCTGACCGGACTCTTCACGTGATCGATTTCCGCTACCACCTCGTCTCGATCGTCGCCGTCTTCCTCGCGCTGGCGACCGGGCTCCTGCTGGGCTCCACGAACACCGTGCAGCGCGCGTCCCAGGTGATCGTCGACAAGAACCTCCAGTTCATCCAGAAGAACAACGACGAGCTGCGCGCCCAGGTGACCGCGCAGGACGACCAGCTCGCGGGCCAGGAGCAGTTCGCGCGGGTCGTCGGCCCGTCGCTGCTGGCCGACCGGCTGAAGGGCCAGTCCGTGGTGTTCGTGCTGGCGCCGGGCGCCGCCGAGCAGACCCGCACCGGCCTGGACGCCGCGGTGAAGTCCGCGGGCGGCACCGTCTCGGGCTGGGTGAGCCTCACCGACGAGTTCCTCGCCGACGGCCAGCTCGAAGTGGTCGAGCAGCTCACCGCGACGCTCAAGCCCGAGGACTTCGCCTACCCCGACAACGCCGACACCTACACCAAGGCCGGGGCGCTGCTCTCGCACGTGCTGCTGACCAAGGACAAGGAGGAGGTCGGCCATGAGGACGTCGCTTCCGGGGCCGTCCTTGAGGCGTTCAAGCAGGCCGGGCTGCTGACGATCAGCGGCAAGCCCGCCGCGCGCGCCACCCTCGCGATCGTCGTCGCGCCCGGCAGCCCGTACGAGGGCGACGGCGGCGAGGCCGACACCAAGGCGCTCGTCGCGCTGACCGGCGCGCTGGACCGGGCGGGCGGCGGCACCGTCGCGGCCGGGAACACCGCTTCGGCGGGCGAGCGCGGGCTGCTGTCGGCGCTGCGCTCGAACTCGGCGGGCGAGCACGTCTCGTCGGTGGACACCGCCGACACCTCCGCGGGCCAGGTCGTCGTCGTGTTGGCGCTCAACGTCGAGATGGCGGGGCAGTCGGGCGAGTACGGTACGGGTTCCGGGGTCAGCGGCTATCTGCCCGACCCGCTTCCGCCCGTTCCCGCCACCACCGGAGCCAGGCCGTGAAACGTCTCCTGATCGGCGCCGTGCTCGGCGCAGCCGCCGCGCGCACCGCCTACGTCGCGCTGACCAGCCGCCCGCCCGGCTACGCCGGACGCAAGGGCGAGGAGGTGTGGGGGCGCACCAACCACCGGGGTGAGCCCGTCACGCTGCTCGAAGGCCCGGCTTTCGCGCTCGGAAGCGCGGCCGCCGGCCTCGTCGCGCCGGGGCTGCCCGGAAGGCTGCGGGCCGCCGCGTTCGTCGCGGGCGCGGGATCGGGCGCGTTCGGCGCCTACGACGACCTCGCCGGGTCGGCCTCCTCACGCGGCTTCAAGGGCCACCTGAGCGCGCTGGCGCGGGGCGAGGTGACGACGGGCGCGGTGAAGATCCTCGGCATCGGCGCGACCGGGCTGACCGCCGCCGCGCTCGCCGGGTCGCCCGCCGCCACCCCCGTGCGGCGCGCCGCCGACACGCTGCTGAACGGCGCGATCGTCGCCGCGTCGGCCAACCTGATGAACCTGTTCGACCTGCGGCCCGGCCGGGCCATCAAGGTCGGCGCGCTGGCCGGCGTCCCGCTGACGGCCACGTCCGGCGGCGCCGTCGTCGCGGCCCCGCTGGGCGCCGCGTTCGCGCTGCTGCCCGAGGACCTCGGCGAGCGCGCCATGCTCGGCGACGCGGGCGCCAACGCCCTGGGCGCCCTGCTGGGCCTGGCCGCGACCCGGCTGAACCTCCCGGCCCGGCTCGCCGTCGCGGGCGGCCTGGTCGCGCTGAACGCCGCGAGCGAGTACGTCAGCTTCACCAAGGTCATCCGGGAGACCCCGGCCCTGAACTGGCTCGACATGCTCGGCCGCCGCCCCCTGGACCCCCCTCCCACTGAGGCGGCGGGGGACCAGCCGGGTTCGTGAGGCGGCTCGGCGCGGGCATCGCGGGGGCCGCCGCGCTCATCGCGGTGCTCACCGTGCTCGCCCGGATCGCCGGGTTCGGGCGGACCGTCGTGTTCTCCCAGACGGTCGGCGAGAACTGCCTCAGCGACGCCTATCTCACCGCGAACTACATCCCGAACATCATGTTCGAGATCGTCGCGGGCGGGGCGCTGGCCAGCATGGTCGTGCCCGTGCTCGCCGCGCCCGCCGAGCGGGGCGACAGAGACGCCGTCCGGCGGATCTCCTCGGCGCTGCTCACCTGGGTGCTGCTCCTCCTCGTGCCGCTCGCGCTCCTCGTGGCGGTGGCGGCCGGGCCGATCATGGGGCTGTTCAGCCAGGGGATCGAAGGCTGCGACGCCGCCGCCTACCGGGGCATCGGGACGCGGATGCTCCAGGTGTTCGCCCCGCAGATCGCCTTCTACGGCCTCGCCGTCGTGCTGTACGGGGTGCTCCAAGCGCACCGGAGGTTCACCGGCCCGGCGATCGCGCCCCTGGTGTCCAGCCTCGTGGTGATCGGGGCCTACCTGCTGTATGTGCCGGTGATGGGCGGGAACGACCCCTACGACCTCACCTCGGTGCCGAGCGGCGCGGAACTCGTCCTGTCGGTGGGGACGACGCTGGGGGTGCTCGCGCTGGTCGTCGTCGCCGTCTTCGCGGTGCTCCCGCTGCGGCTGAGGCTCCGGCCCACCCTGCGGTTCCCCGAGGGCGTCGCGGGGCGGGTGAAGGGGCTGGCGCTGGCCGGGCTCGCGACCGTCGTCGCGCAGCAGGTCGCGATGGCGGTGGTCCTCGCCCTGAAGAACCTCGGCACGGTCGGCACCCTCACCCTCTACAACTACGCGTGGGCGGTCTATCTGCTGCCGTGGGCGATCCTCGTGGTGCCGATCGCCACCAGCGCGTTCCAGGCGCTGTCCGCGCGGGCCGACGACCCCGACCCGGCCGGGTTCGACCGGACGGCCGCCGCGACGACCCGCGCCGTCCTGCTCGCCTCGTGCCTGGGCGCGGCGGGGGTCGCCGCCGTCGCCGCCCCCGTAGGCGCGTTCTTCACCAGCAACGCCGAGAACGCCACGATCATGGCCCGCGCCCTGCTGGCGTTCGCACCGGGCCTCCTCGGCTACGGCCTCGTCGCCCACCTGGGCCGAGCCCTGTACGCCTGCGGGCAGGGCCGCGCCTCAGCCTGGGCGACAGTCACCGGCTGGGCCGTAGTGCTTGTCGCCGACGTGGCCCTGGCCCTGACCGTCCCCCGAGACTGGGTCGTCGCCGCCTTCGGCCTGGGCAACACCCTGGGCATGACCGTCGCAGGCACCCTCCTGACCGTGGCCCTCCTTCGAGCCCGAGGCCGCACCGCCCTGACGGGCCTACCCCGAACCCTCACCCTGGGCACCGCCGCCGCCTCCGCCGCCGCCCTGGCAGGCCACCTGGTCGCCAACACCCTGGGCACCGGCCCCCAGCCCCAGAACGTCACAACGGGCCTGGCCGCCGCCCTCACCGCCCTAACCGTCTTCGCCCTAATCACCACCTTCGGCGCCCGCCAAGACCTCAAAACCCTCCTACGAAGAACCCCCCAAGACCCCACCCCCTGACCCACCCCAACCCACCAAGCCCAGCCAATCCGGGTTTTGTTCCAGCCCAGCCCCGCGCGGATCGGGCGCCCCGGGGTCGCCCCGGAGGCCGCCAGGCCGGAGGGGCGGCGCCGGGCTCGCAAGCGCCCGATCCCCGCCGCACCGCAGGCCGCCAAGGCCGGAGGTGCGGCCAGCAAACACAGCCGGGCGGGAGAACCTTGACGGCTGGGCTGGAAACTCGATGGTTGGTCCGGAAACTCGCTGGCCGGGCTGGAAACCCCGATGGGTTGGGGTTTGGGGGACGGGGATCTGCCCCGTGCGGGGTCTTCGCCGGGCGGCGCGGGTTATCCACAACTTGGGGTTGGGGGCGTGTCGACGGGTGGGGATGCGGCAAGGTGGGGGGCATGGATGATGTGCAGGGGATGCGGGTGGCGTTGGTGTTGGCGACCAGTGCCGGAGGGGTCGGGCGGCATGTGAGGGCCGTGGCGGCGGGGCTCGCGGAGCGGGGGGCCAAAGTGGCGGTGCTGGGGCCGGGGGCGACGGAGCGGACGTTCGGGTTCAGTGGGCCGGGGGTGCGGTTCGCCGAGGTGGACATCAGTGACAGGCCGCGTCCGGCGGGGGATCTGGCGGCGGTGCGGCGGCTGCGGGGTCTGGTGAGGGGTGCTGACGTCGTGCACGCGCACGGGTTGCGGGCCGGGGGGCTCGCGGTGATGGCGCGGGGCAGGTTCGCGGGGCGGGGTCCGGCGCTGCGGTTGGAGGCGCGGCCGCCGGTGCTCGTCACCTTGCACAACGCGCCTCCGGCGGGCGGGGTGGCCGGGGCGGCCTACGGGGCGCTGGAGCGGATCGTGGCGCGGGGCGCGTCGGGGGTGTTGGCCGTTTCGCCGGATCTGGCGGAGCGGATGCGGGCGTTGGGCGCGCGGGAGGTGGGCCACGCGATCGTGCCCGCGCCGCCGCGCGGCCCGCAGCCGGGCGCGGACGTGCGGGAGCGGCTGCGTGAGGAGTTGGGCGCGGGTTCGGGCCAGGTCGTCCTGACGGTAGCGCGGCTGGCCGAGCAGAAGGGTCTGCCTGTGCTGCTGGAGGCGGTGGAGCGGTTGGGGGAGCGGGCTCCGCTCGTCCTCATCGCGGGCGACGGCCCCCTGGACGGCGTGTTGCGCGACCGGATCGCGTCGGCTGATCTGCCCGTCCGGCTGCTGGGCCGCAGGAACGACGTGCCCGATCTGCTCGCGGCCTGTGACGTCGTGGCGGTGCCGAGCCTGTGGGAGGGCCAGCCCTTGTTCGTGCAGGAGGCGTTGCGGGCGGGCCGCCCGATCGTCGCGACGGCCACGGGCGGCGTCCCGGGCCTGGTGGACGACGCGGCGGTGCTCGTCCCGCCGGGCGATCCCGCGGCGCTGGCGGAGGCGCTGGGGGGTGTCCTGTCCGATTCGGCGCGCGCGGTGCGGTTGGGCGCCGCCGCCGCGCAGCGCGCCACCGCGCTGCCCACGGACGACGACGCGGTGGACCAGCTCGCCGCCCGTTACCGGGGGTTCCTCCCGACCTGAGGAATGAGTAGAGTCACCTCCGACAGGGAGACGAACCGCGTTCTAGAATAAAGCTCGAATCTTGTTCCGCACCCCTGGGCGGAGCCGGGCACCGAACTTTCGACCGAGAGGTGTGCAATGGCCATCGGACTGACCGAGGAGCACGAGGACCTTGCCGAGTCCGTACGGGGACTCGCCGAGCGCCATGTGACGCAGGCGGTGGTCCGCGCCGCGCTGGAGGCCGAGCAGGAGACCCGGCCCGCGTTCTGGCCGCACCTCGCCGAGCAGGGCCTGCTCGGCCTGCACCTGCCCGAGGAGCACGGCGGCCAGGGCTTCGGCCTGCTGGAGCTCGCCGTGGTCCTGGAGGAACTCGGCCGCGCCGCCGCCCCCGGGCCGTTCCTCGCGACGGTGCTGGCCAGCGCCGTCGTCAACGCCTCCTCCAACGCCAAGGCGCACGCGCTGCTGCCCGGCCTCGCCGACGGGTCCGTCACCGCGACCGTCGTGCTCGGCGGCGGCTTCACCGGCGTCCGCGAGGGCGACGCGATCGTGGTGGACGGCGCTGCCGAGCCCGTCCTCAGCGCCACCCTCGCCGACCTCGTCGTGCTGCGCGCGGGCGAGGAGTGGGTCGTCGTGGACGCCGCCCAGCTCACCGTCACCGCCCGGCCCAGCCTCGACGTGGTGCGCCGCTCCGGCAGGGTCGAGGCGGCGGGCGTCCGGGTCAGCACCGAGCGCGTCCTGGACGGCGTCACCGACCAGACCGTCGCCGACCTCGCCGCCGTCCTGCTGGGCGCCGAGGGCGCGGGAGTCGGCCAGTGGGCCGTCACCACCGCCTCGGAGTACGCCAAGGTCCGCGAGCAGTTCGGCCGCCCGATCGGCCAGTTCCAGGGCGTCAAGCACAAGGCCGCCCGGATGCTCATCAACCTGGAGCAGTCCCGCGCCGCCGTCTGGGACGCCGCCCGCGCGGTCGGCGAGGGCGCCGAGGACGCGCACTTCGCCGCCTCGGTCGCCTCGGTGATCGCGCCCGGCGCGATCGCCCAGATCGCCCGCGACGCGGTGCAGATCCTCGGTGGCATCGGCTTCACCTGGGAGCACGACGCGCACATCTACCTGCGCCGCGCCCTCACCCTGAAGGCGTACTCGCGCCCCGCCGACGCCGCCGCCGCCGAGGTCGCCGACCTCGCCCTGGCCGGCGGCCGCCGCGAGGTCGAGCTGGAGCTGGACGACGACACCGCGCCGCTGCGCGAGCGGATCCGGTCCGAGGTCGCCGAGCTGGCCCGGATCGCCGACCGCACCGAGCTGAGCACCAGGATGGGCGACGAGGGCTGGACCGTCCCGCACTTCCCCCAGCCGTGGGGCAGGGGCGCGGGCCCGATCGAGCAGGTCCTCATCCAGCAGGAGCTGCGCGCCGCCAAGGTGAAGGCGCCCAACCTGGTGATCGGCGCCTGGCTGGTGCCGTCCCTCGTCGCGTACGGCACCGAGGAGCAGAAGGAGCGCTTCCTGCGCCCGACGCTGCGCGGCCAGATCGTCTGGTGCCAGCTGTTCTCCGAGCCGGGCGCGGGCTCCGACCTCGCGTCCCTGTCGATGAAGGCCGAGAAGGTCGAGGGCGGCTGGAAGCTGACCGGCCAGAAGATCTGGACGTCGGTCGCGCAGCTCGCCGAGTGGGGCTTCTGCATCGCCCGCACCAACCCGGACGCGCCCAAGCACGAGGGCATCACCTACTTCCTCGTGGACATGAAGGCGCCCGGCGTGGACGTCCGCCCGCTGCGCGAGCTGACGGGCGAGGCGCTGTTCAACGAGGTGTTCCTGGACGAGGTCTTTGTGCCGGACGACTGCGTGGTCGGCGAGGTCGACAAGGGCTGGCAGGTCGCCCGCAACACGCTGTCCAACGAGCGCGTCTCGCTGTCCACGGGCGGCGGCCTGGGCATGGGCGTCCCCGAGCTGCTCGACTGGTTCAAGGGCAAGGAGCTCGGCCCGATCGCCAAGGCCGAGGTCGGAAGGCTCGTCGCGCAGGGCCAGTCGATCGACCTGCTGGGGCTGCGCACCACGCTCAAGCAGCTCTCGGGCGTCAACCCGGGCGCCGAGGCGTCGGTCCGCAAGCTGCTCGGCGTCCAGTTCAACCAGGACGTCGCGGACTACTGCTACGCGAGCCAGGGTGAGCTGGCGGCGTTGGAGGAGCTGCTGGCGCCCACCGGCATCGTCGCCCGCGCCATGCTGTTCAGCCGGGCCATGACGATCTACGGCGGCACCACCGAGGTGCAGCTCAACATCATCGGTGAGCGGCTGCTGGGCCTCCCGCGCGACCCCGAGCCGGGCAAGTAACGCGAAACCGGGCGGTAAGGGGAGAAGGGCGTCCATGTCTCCCTACCGCCCGGTACGATGCATCGCCCGACGCGTCGATCTCGCCGCTCATCCCCGGAGGCTCCGTGAAACCCCTCGCCGTCGCCCTCGCCGCCGTCCTCACCCTGTCCCTGACCGCCTGCGGCGGCGGGGGAGCGGAGAAGGAGGGCGCGGCCCCGGAGACGTCAGCCAGCACGTCCGCGGCGCCCGCCGAGGAGCCCGGCGCGCCCGGCCTGTCGCCCAAGACCGGCGAGCCGCTCGGCGAGCCGCTGGTGGAGCCGTCCGAGACGGGCAAGCCCGCGCCCAAGCCGCAGCCGAGCCAGGTCAAGCCGCTCGTCGGCACCTGGCAGGGCGACGGCCCGGTCAAGGAGTACTTCGTCTTCACCGCCAAGGGCGAGGGCGAGCTGATCGCCGGCGGCAAGACGCTGTGGAGCGGCACCGTGATCCCGGCGGGCAAGAACACCTACCGGCTGTCGTGGGAGGGCACCGACCCGGGCGCCACCTACTGGCAGGTCGTGCTGAAGGATGGAGGCAAGTCCTTCACCTTCGCCGCCAACAGCCAGACCTACAAGAAGGTCACCAAGCCGGCCACCGGCAAGCCCGAGACCCCGAAGCCCGAGGAATCATGACGCTGTTCTCCTCCCCCGCGCACGCCGCCGAGGCCCTGTCCGGCGTCGGCTACCTGCCGGGCCACGAGATCGCCACGACCGTCTTCCTCGCGGACGCGCTGGGCAAGCCCCTGCTCATCGAGGGCCCCGCAGGCGTCGGCAAGACCGAGCTGGCCAAGGCCGTCGCCGCCGCTACCGGCGCGGAGCTGATCCGCCTCCAGTGCTACGAGGGGCTCGACGAGGCGCGCGCGCTGTACGAGTGGAACTACAAGAAGCAGCTCCTGCGCATCCAGGCGGCGGGCGACAGGGCGTGGGACGAGACCCACGACGACATCTTCACCGACGAGTTCCTCCTCGAACGCCCGCTGCTCGCGGCGATCCGGCGCGACGCGGCGACGGTCCTGCTCATCGACGAGACGGACAAGGCGGACGTCGAGGTCGAGGGCCTCCTCCTTGAGGTGCTGTCGGACTTCCAGGTGACGATCCCCGAACTCGGCACGATCACCGCCAAGCGCAAGCCGTTCGTCGTCCTCACCTCCAACGCGGCCCGCGAGCTCTCCGAGGCGCTCAAGAGGCGCTGCCTCTACCTGCACCTGGACTACCCGCCGCTGGAGCGGGAACGTGACATCGTGCTCACCCGGGTGCCCGGCATCGAAGCGGGCCTCGCCGAGCAGATCGTCAAGACCGTCGGGGCGCTGCGCGGCCTTGAGGTGAAGAAGGCCCCGTCGATCGCGGAGACCATCGACTGGGCCCGCACCCTCCTCGCGCTCGGCCTCGACACGCTGGACTCCCAGGCCGTCCGGGACACCCTCGGCGTCGTCCTCAAGCACGTGGCCGACCAGCGCCGGGCCATCACGGAACTGAAACTGGGATGAGCCTCGTCGACCGGCATGTCGGGTTCGTACAGGCGCTGCGGGAGGCGGGGCTGCCGGTCTCGGTCGCCGAGGGGCTGGACGCCGTCCGGGCGATCGGGCACGTCGACCTGATCGACCGGGAGGCGCTGCGGTCGGCGTTCGCGGCGACGCTCGTCAAGCGGCCCACCCACCGGGCGCAGTTCGACCTGCTGTTCGACCTGTGGTTCCCGGCGGCGCTCGGCGCGGGGGAGGGCAACACCGACCGGGAGCCCGACCCGGAGCGGCGGCGGGTGCCGCCCGCGCTGGACCCCGAGGTGCAGGCGATGCGGGAGGAGCTGTTCGACCTGCTGCTCTCCGGGGACGAGGCGGGCATGCGCGGCTTCGCCCGCAGGGCCGTCGCCGGGTACGGGCGCAGCCCCAACGGGCAGAGCTGGTTCTCCTCGTCCGTCGTCAGGGCGATGTCACCCGAGACGCTCATGGCGGCGCTGCTGGACGCCGTCCTGAACCAGCGCGGCGGCCTGGAGGAGGCGGCCGCGCGGCGGCTGTTCCGGACCCGGATCACCGGGTTCCAGGAGGCCGTCGCCACCGAGGTGCGGCGGCGCATCGCCGAGAACACCGGGGTCGAGCGGACCGGCCGGGCCACCGTCCGGCCGCCGCTGGAGCAGCTCGACTTCAACCGGGCGACCCGCGCCGACCTGACCGCGCTGCGCCGCGAGGTGCACCCGCTGGCCCGCCGCCTCGCCTCCCGGCTCGCCCAGCGCAACCGGCTCGGCGACCGTGGCCGCCTCGACTTCCGCAGGACGGTCCGGGCCTCGCTGGCGACCGGCGGCGTCCCGCTCACCACGCACTTCAAGCCGAAACGGCCGCACAAGCCCGAACTGGTCATCCTGTGCGACGCCTCGGACTCCTGCCAGGCGTTCGCGCACTTCACGCTGCTGCTGACCTTCGCGCTGCGGGAGCAGTTCACCAAGGTCCGCGCGTTCGCGTTCATCGACTCGACCGACGAGATCACCCGGTTCTTCGAGCCGGGCGCCGACGTTGTGGACGCGATGACGCGGATGGCGCGGGAGGCCGACCTCGTCTGGCTCACCGGGCGCAGCAACTACGGGCACGCGTTCAAGACGTTCAACGAGAAGTACGGCGACGCGGTGACCTCCCGGACGTCGCTCCTCATCCTGGGCGACGCGCGCTCCAACTACGGGCCGCTCGCGCTCCCGATCGTCAGGCGCCTGGCGGCCACCGCGCGGCACGCCTACTGGCTGAACCCCGAGCGGCTGCGCGACTGGGACACCGGCGACTCGGCCGCCAGCACCTACGGCGACGTCATCGAGATGCACGAGTGCCGCAACCTCGTCCAGCTCGGGCAGTTCGTGGAGCTGCTGGCCTAGGCCGTCGCGCGGCCCGGACGGCCGGTGGTGAGCCGGGTCACGGGCCTCACCACGGGGGGTCGCGCGGAGTGATGTGACCCGAACGGCGGCCACACGGCCGGGCAACACTTCCGAAACACCCGGTGCCTACGTTCGCGGACATGACCGCCCGCCTGCTCACCCCGGCCCGTCCGGCCGCGCCCGCCGTCCCCG
Organism: Actinocorallia sp. API 0066; assembly: GCF_020991275.1. Classification (GTDB taxonomy): domain Bacteria; phylum Actinomycetota; class Actinomycetes; order Streptosporangiales; family Streptosporangiaceae; genus Actinocorallia. The sequence continues at coordinate 23,989 of NZ_JAJLQY010000018.1, forward strand.
CCGGGCCCGCCCTCACCGCCAAGATCATCGTCGCGGGCGGCCCCGGCACCGACCGCCGCGCCTTCGTCCGCGCCGTCGCCGACGCGCCCGGCGTGCCGCTCGCGTACCCCCGCCACTGCGCTCTGTCTTCCCCCACCCGTGATCCTTCCTGCTGGGAGACCGCCCGGGTCACCCTCGCTCCGTCGCTTGTCGTCGACCTGTACGCCACCCCTGAACCCCTTCCCGCTGCCGACAGCCCGCTCCTGGCCGAGGCGCTGGGCGCGGTGATCCTGTTCGACACCCGCCGCCCCCGCCGCCACACCCCGGCCCTGGACTTCTTCGAGGACCACGGCCTGGCCCACCTCGTCGCGCTCACCCACACCCACCACCCCGCCCGCCCCGCGCTCCCGCTCTACGACGCCGTGCCCACCACGCCCTGCGTGCCCAGCGACCCGAGTTCGGCCCGCACCACCCTTCTTGCCCTGCTCCAAGCGAACGTAGTGGCCACCACTCCCTGACCCCCACGGGACCGTTCCGTGGCGGTCAGGTGAGGGCCTGGGTGAGGAGGTCGGCGACGGCGTCGGGGTCGATGCGGTCGCCGGTGAGCTGGTGCAGGTGCTCCTGGTAGAGCAGGACCGTGGCGAACGTGGTGGCGGCGATCTCCAAGCGGGCGGTGTCGCCACGGGTGCCGGGGAGGGTGGACTCCAGCGCGCGGCGGGCCAGCCGGACGAGCTCGCGGTTGAGGGTGCCCAGCCGTTCGCGGACGCTGCGGTGGGTGTCGGCCTCGCGGAACAGGATGCGGCGCATGCGGGGCGAGGCGCGCAGCGGGAGGCGGGCGGCCAGCCGGCGCAGCGCGCCCGCCGGGTCCGGGTCGGCCGCCGGCGGGTCGTCGGGGTCCTCGATGGCGGTGCGCTCGTCGACGAGCGTGATGAGGACGTCGAGCTTCTGCGGGAAGTAGTGGAAGACCAGGCCCTTGGGGACGGCGGCGACCTCGGCTATCCGCGCCGTGGACGTGGCCTCGTAGCCCGTCTCGGCGAACAGCTCCTCGGCGGCGTCGAGGATGCGGGTGCGTGAGTCGCTCAAGGTCGGCCCCCCGGTGTGCATGGGTGTGGTCCCCGGCGTGCCCCGCCGGGGACCACTGGACGGATGAGGCGCCGCGGGTCAGTCCGCCGCGTCCCCCGCCGTCGCGGAGTCGTACAGCCCGACGATAACGGTCACGGCACCGGCGATCCATGCCGTCCAGGCGGCGGCGTCGGAACCGGTGAACTGCCACGCCCAGGGCGCGACGAACAGGAGCACCGCGAACGCCGTCGCGGTCCACTCGCTGGGGCCCGCCTTGCCGAGCAGGCCGAACGCGCCGACCAGCGCGAGCAGGGCGCCCAGCACGAACAGCGGCTCGCGGCCCGCGCCGTCGGCCCACAGGTCCGGCGCCAGCAGGGCCGCCAGACCGGCCACGAACGCCACCGCGGCGGGCAGGGAGAACTTCACCGACATTTTCGCCACCTCCAGGGGGATCTGGACTTCTTCGTCCCACTTTCGAGAATCCTCTGATTGACCGTCCGGTCAATCAGTCGAGATGGTGACAGTCGGCTAACCGCGAGGTGAGGTGGCTCTCACTCGGCTCGACGTTTACCGTCACAGTCTGCTATTGGGCGAGGTGGCGCATACCGCGCGGGGGTACCCAGGGTGACCCCGCCGCCGAGACGGCTCCCGCCCGGCCCTTCACGGAAAAGGAACGGTCGCTTAACGGCCGCGAAACGCCGTCGCGGTGTTCTGTGGGGGACTCGCTGCCAGCGAGGCGCGTCTAGGGTTCCGCGGCGAGAGCCGGACTGGTCCGAGAGACGCAGACGGTCCGGTGAGACCGTTCCACGGCGGGACAAAAGCCCGGGAGGCCAGCCGCGCTCCCGGCTGCCGCCGGGGGCATCCCGTGAACGAGGTGCCCGTGCACTGGAACCACCGACGCCTCCCGCCCGAGTTCGATCCGGGCAAGCTGCACGACGACTACGGCCCCGAGGCCAGGTACGCCGTCGCGGCCGAGGAGGTCCTCCCGACCACCCGCCACGAGGAGGAGATCCGCCGTGGCCTGGAGTACGGCCTCCCCGGCGCCGAATCCATCGTCGACAAGACCATCCCGACCTTCTCCCGCGGCGAGCTCCCGCACTTCGCGGGCATCAACACCTTCCTGAAGGCCCCCTACGTCGAGGACGTCAGGCGCTGCGGCGAGTACGACGTCGCGATCCTGGGCGCGCCCTTCGACGGCGGCACCACCTACCGGTCGGGGACGCGCTTCGGCCCCCAGGGCATCCGCAAGATCTCCGCCCTGTACGGCCCGTACAGCTTCGAGCTGGGCGTGGACCTGCGCGAGACGATCACCATGTGCGACCTCGGGGACATCTTCACCATCCCCGGCAACATCGAGAAGACCTTCGACCAGATCTCCAAGGCCGTCTCCCACGTGTACGCCTCCGGCGCGTTCCCGGTGGTGCTGGGCGGCGACCACTCCATCGGCTACCCGACGGTGCGCGGCGTGGCCGAGCACCTGCAGGGCAACCTCGGCATCATCCACTTCGACAGGCACGTCGACACCCAGGAGACGGACCTGGACGAGCGGATGCACACGACGCCGTGGTTCCACGCGACCGACATCCCGAACGTGCCCGCGGAGAACCTCGTCCAGATCGGCATCGGCGGTTGGCAGGCGCCCCGGCCCGGCGTCAAGGTCGGGCGGGAGCGCGGCACCACCATCATGACCGTCACCGACTGCGTCGAGATGGGCATCGAGGCGGCGGCGGAGAAAGCCCTGGAGGTCGCCTGGCGGAACGCCGAGGCCGTCTGGCTGTCGTTCGACGTCGACTGCCTGGACGCCGCGTTCGTGCCCGGCACGGGCTGGCCCGAGCCCGGCGGGTTCCTGCCGCGCGAGGTCCTCAAGTTCATCCAGATCATCGCCGACTCAGCGCCGCTGGCCGGCATCGAGGTCGTCGAGTGCTCCCCGCCCTACGACAACGCCGAGATCACCTCGCTCATCGCCACCCGCGTCATCTGCGACACCCTCGGCTGCCTCGTGCGCTCCGGCCACCTCCCGCAGAAGAAGAGAGCCTGAACCATGCGCCCCTTCAAGACACTCACCGCCCTGGTGCTGGCCGCCGTCCTCGCCGCGGGCTGCGGCGGCGCCGACACCTCCGACGACGCGCCCTCCGGCGGCACCCTCACCCTCGGCTTCTCCGCCTGGCCCGGCTGGTTCCCCTGGCAGGTCGCGCAGGAGCAGGGCCTGTTCGCCAAGAACGGGGTGGACGTCGAACTCAAGTACTTCGACAGCTACACCGACTCGCTCCAGGCCCTGGCGACGGGCGCCGTGGACGGTAACAGCCAGACGCTCAACGACACGCTCGCGTCCGTCGCGGGCGGCGCGAAGCAGACGATCGTGCTGGTGAACGACAACTCCACCGGCAACGACCAGATCATCGCCGCCAAGGGCATCGACTCCGTCGCCGACCTCAAGGGCAAGACGGTCGCCGCCGAGCAGGGCACCGTGGACCACTACCTTCTCCTGCTCGCCCTGGAGAAGGCGGGGCTGTCGCAGGACGACATCACCTTCAGCCCGCTCACGACCGACGCGGCCGCCGCCGCTTTCGCCGCCGGAAGGGTGGACGCCGTGGGCGCGTTCGCCCCGTTCACCACGACGGCGCTCAAGCGCGCGGGCAGCAAGGCCGTCGCGACGTCCGCGGACTTCCCCGGCGCGATCCCCGACCACCTGGTGCTGGCCAGCTCGGTCGTCGCCGAGCGGCCCGACGACGTCCAGGCGCTGGTCCAGACGTGGTTCGACACGGTCGCGTGGATCGAGGCCAACCCGGACGCCGCGATCAAGATCATGGCCGAGCGGGCGGGCGTCAGCGAGGCCGACTACAAGTCCTACGACGCGGGCACCACGATCTTCACCCTGGACCAGAACAAGGCGGCGTTCGGGGAGGGCACCGAGCCGACGAACCTCGCCCACCAGGCCGGGCTCATCGCCCAGTTCCTCGTGGACAGCGGCCTCGCCGACGAGAAGCCGTCGCTGGACGGACTGTTCGAGCCGAAGTTCCTCGAGGGGCTGAAGTGAGATGACCGCCGTCCTGGAGGAGGGCCGCAAGGGGGCGCCGCTGCCGCGGCGGCGCCCCGCCAGGCCCGTCCCCGCCCTGCTGCGCCTGGGCACGCCCGTGCCGCCCCGGACGCGCTGGGTGCTGCGCGGGGTGTCCCTGGCCGTCCCGCTGGCCCTGTGGTGGCTCGTGAGCGCCACCGGGGCCGTCCAGCCGGAGTTCCTGCCGACGCCCGCCGCCACCTGGTCGGCGGGCGTGGAGATGGCGGCGAGCGGCCAGCTCTGGGACGACCTGTGGGCCAGCACCGGGCGCATCCTGTGGGGCTTCGGGATCGCGGTGGCCATCTCGGTGCCGCTCGGCCTGCTCATGGGCGCCTACCAGGGCGCGCACGCCGCCCTGGAGCCGCTCGTGGGCATGCTGCGGTACCTGCCCGCCAGCGCGTTCATCCCGCTGCTGGTGATCTGGCTCGGCATCGGCGAGAGCTCGAAGATCGCGCTGCTCGTCATCGGCGTCGTCTTCTTCAACACGCTGATGACGGCGGACGCCGTCAAGACCGTCCCGGCCGAGCTGCGGCAGGTCTCCGCGACGCTCGGGGCGCGGCAGGGCGAGATCCTGCGGAAGGTCGTCGTGCCGTACGCGGTGCCGGGGGCGCTGGACGCGATCCGGGTGAACTTCGCCGTCGCGTGGAACCTCGTCGTCGTGGCCGAGCTGATCGCCGCCGAGTCCGGGCTCGGCTACCGGATCGCGCGGTCGGGCAGGTTCCTGCAGAGCGACAAGATCTTCGCGGTGCTCATCGTCATCGGGCTGATCGGCCTGGCGATCGACGTCCTGCTGCGGGTGCTGCGGGACCGCGTGGGGAGGTGGCAGCCATGAGGCTCGTCGTGGACGGCGTGGGGCGCGTGTACGGCGCCAACCGCGCGCTGGAGGACATCCGGCTGGAGATCTCCGGCGGGGAGTTCGTCTGTGTGGTCGGCGCGAGCGGCTCGGGCAAGTCGACGCTGCTGGCGCTGATCGCCGGGCTCGACCGGCCGTCGGAGGGCGTCATCACCCTGGACGGCGCGCCCGTCACCGGGCCGGGGCCGGAACGGGGCCTGGTGTTCCAGACGGGCGCCCTGCACCCGTGGCGGACCGTCGAGAAGAACGTCGCCTTCGGGCTTGAGCTGCTTCCGCTCAGCCGGGCCGAGCGTAAGGCGCGTGTCTCCTGGTACCTCAGGGAGGTCGGCCTGGAGGGGCTGGAGAAGCGGCTGCCCAAGGAGCTGTCGGGCGGGCAGCGCCAGCGGGTGGCGATAGCGCGCGCGCTCGCGTGCGAGCCCTCGGTGCTGCTGCTGGACGAGCCGTTCGGCGCGCTCGACTGCCAGACCAAGGACGACATGCAGGTGTTCCTGCGCCGCGTCTGGAAGGACACGGGCACGACCGTCGTCATGGTCACGCACGACGTCGAGGAGGCGGTGTTCCTGGGCCAGCGGGTGACGGTCCTGGCCAGCCACCCGGGCCGGGTCGCCGCCGAGCTGCCCGTGGCGCTGCCCGACGAACGCGACCTGCCGCTCAAACGCGAACCGGAGTTCCTCAAGCTGCGCGCCGCCGTGGACGACCTCGTCCGAGCGCACCGGTGACGTCATGAGACAAGGCTCACAGGTGACGGCTGTGCTTGTTTGGGCCGAGGTCAGCCGCTTGGGCGGCCCCGACTTCGTCGGGAGCGGCCGACCTCGGCCTGGGACTGACCCGTTTCGGGCAGCCACCCTCCGTCGCCGCAGGACTAGGCTTGGCCCAGCGCGTCTCCGCCCAGCTCGAATGGGCGGAGACGCGCGCTGCATTTCCCCGTGCATTCCGTCCCGGCGGCGCCCGAAAGCATTCGGTGTTCTTTGTCGAATAGTGCGCGTAATAACCGGGGTGTTTGTCAGTTAATGGCGTCCGGCCGACGGCCCGGGAAAAGCGGAACGGGCCTGGCTCCGCCCAGCTCGAATGGGCGGAGGCAGGCCCGCCTCCTCGGGTCGCGGGACGCCGCGGGGTGTTACGGGGTCATGCCGAGGCGGACACCGCCCGCGCCGACCAGGTTGTAGGTGCCCTGGGTGATGCTGGCGCTGCCGGGGCACAGGAAGATGCCCGCGGTCTTGGGGATGGTGATCCCGGCGAGGCTGACCTTGGCGTAGTCGCCGCCGACCGGGTTGGTGGCCGGTGCGGTGATGTTGGCGCCGTAGGTGCAGTTGACGCCCAGGACCGTCGCCCGCATGGAGAAGCCGTTGAGCACGACGGTGCCCTGGGGCGCGGTCGGGCTCACGTAGTTGACGCTGCCGGACCAGCTGAGGCCCTGCGGGGTGATGGCCGAGGCGGTGCCGGAGCAGCCCGTCACCGACGCCGAGCTGATCGTCAGGGCGCCGCCGCTGGTGACGGAGCCGCCCAGGCTCGACGAGGTGCAGGTGGTGGTGCCGCCGCCGGAGATCACGAGGTTGCCGGTCAGCTGCGCCGTCGCGGTGCCGGAGTAGGCGGCCGAGGTGTCCCAGTTGATCACGGTGCCGGCCGCGCGCGCCGGGGTGGCCAGCGCCGCGGACGCCAGAGCGGCGGCCCCCACGACGGCGGCGACGCGATGGATCCTTGCCATTTGACATCTCCTTTTCTCTTGTGATGTCACAGCGAAGGTAAGGAGGTGTGCGACCGGGGGTCAACGGATGGAGAGTTGCAGAAATTGGCCGGTTTGTGACAGTCGTCACACGTTTTTCATACTTGTGTGCGGCGGAGCATGGCCGGTTGTGGTCTTGTCACTGGAAAACGAGAAACCGGCACCGGGTGCGGAGGGTGCCCGCCCGGTACCTTTTGAGAATCTCGTTCCGAAAATCGCGATCCCGCTCAGAGATCACCAAAGCGGATCTTCTGCAGGCGGTCGGCCTCCGCCCGGTCCAGGACGACGACCGACGCCGCCGTGGGCAGCCCGCCCCTGGAGGCCCGCGCCACCAGCGCCCGCCAACGCCGCACATGACGCGCGAACGTCAGCGGCGTCACCGTCCTACCCCGCATCCGCTGGCCCTCCAAGGCCGTCCGTGGAGGCACGTCCAGCATGACGACGTGCATCTCGTGGCCCGTCCGCGCGGCGAGCCTCCCGAGCCCCTTCATGAGGTGCGGCCAGGTGCCCCGCGTGTGCGCGACGACCGCCTGCCCGGCCATGACGCCCCGCGCGATCCGCCACACGTGCAGCGAGTAGACGAACGGGATGCGCGCGCGCGGCGGCAGCGCCCGCAGCGCGTGCGCGAGCCGGTTGCGGGCCTGGCGCGAGTCGATGACCAGCGCGCCGCCGGACTCGACCGGCGCGTTCTCCTTGTCGGTCAGCCCGTACAGCCGCCGCAGCAGCGTGCTCTTGCCCGCCCCCGGCAAGCCGGCGACGAGGACGAGCGCGCCGTCGGGAAACACGAGTTCCCGACGATCCTCGGACATGGGCGGCGACCTCAGTTCGGAGTGTGACGGAACATCATCATGCGGCACACCCCTCCAACTCCCGGGGCGCGCGGGCCGTTCCCCTCACCAGCCCCGGTCGCGCCACAGCGGCAGCGACGGGCGCTCCCGGCCGAGCGTGGAGTCCTTGCCGTGCCCCGGATAGAACCACGTCTCGTCCGGCAGCGCGTCGAAGACCCGCTCGGTGACGTCGGTGAGCAGCCTGTCGAACAGCTTCGGGTCGCCCCAGGTGTTGCCGACGCCGCCGGGGAACAGGCTGTCCCCGGTGAACAGGTGCGGCCGCGACGGCGTGCGCAGCAGCAGCGCGACGCCGCCCGGCGTGTGCCCGCGCAGGTGGATCACCTCAAGGCGGTGCTCGCCGAGCGTGATGACGTCGCCGCCCTCGACCGGCTCGGTGACCGGCACCGGCAGCGGCTCGGCGTCGCGCGGGTGCGCGGTGACGGCGGCGCTGGTGGCGCGGGCGACCTCGGCGAGCGCCTGCCAGTGGTCCTGGTGGCGGTGCGTGGTGACGATCCTGCCCAGCGGCCTGTCCCCGACGAGCTCAAGCAGCCGGTCGGGCTCGGCCGCCGCGTCGATGAGTAGCTGCTCGCCGGACGCCGCGTCGCGCAGCAGGTAGGCGTTGTTGTCGTACGGGCCGACCGCCAGCTTGCTCACCGTCAGGCCGGGCAGCAGCTCCCGGGTGTCGGCGGGCCCGCCCACGGCGACGTCTCCGGTGTAGCTCATGCCTCGCTCCAATCGGTGGCGGCCGGGTAGGGCCAGGGCGGTACGGGGGCGTGCGGCGCGGGCGCCCTGCCCGTCACCCAGCCGAGCAGCTCACCGCCGTCGCCGCGCAGCTCGGGCCCGGCGCCGCCGAGCTCGACCACGAGGTCGGGGCCGGTCACGACGATCCGGGCGTAGGGCACCGATCCGCGCAGCATCGGAAGCGACTCGGCCAGCTCCCAGCGCACGTAGGCGGCGGGCCAGTCGGCGACGCCGTACCCGGCGTCCAGGTCGACGTGGTGCACTTCGACCTCGCGCCAGCGCCGGTACAGCGTGTACCAGGCCGGGTGCGCCCAGCCCTGCAGCGCCGCGACCCTCGCCTCCCACCGGTCCTCGGGCAGGGCCCGCGCCAGCGCCACGAACCGCTCGCCCGCCGCGCGCGCGTCCGCGACGAGCTCGTCGTACGGGAGGTGCGCGCCCGCCTCGATCTCCTCCTCGCGGGCCGCCGCGCTCGCGTACTGCGGGGTGACGACGCCCGTCGCCGCCCACTCCAGCAGCCGCGAGTAGGAGTCGGCGTTGCGCGCGATGTGCTGGACCAGGTGCCCGCGCGTCCACCCCGCCAGGGGCGAGGGGGCGCGCAGCGCCGCGTCGTCGAGTGCCGCCAGGGTACGGTCGAGCCGCTCCTGGGAGGCGACGACCTCCCCGAGCACGGTGCGCCAGTCGTGCATGCCCATATCTTGGCCTACCGCCGTCCCGCGCCTCACACCAGCCCGCCCCGTCGCGCGCCCGCGGCGCCGGAAAATGTCAGTGGCCCGGCCTAGCCTGGGGAACGTGATGTCATTCGGCTGGACTGTCCTGCAGACGCCGATCGGCCCGCTGTTCCTCGCGGAGACCGACCGGGGCCTGGTCAACGTGCGGTTCCACGCGCACGAGGCGCGTGACGACGCCGCCGATCTCGCCGCGCGGCTGGGCGGCCGCGCCGCGCGCGGCGGGCTGTGCGAGCCGGTCGCGCAACTGTCGGCGTACTTCGCCGGGGATCTCACCGCGTTCACCCTCCCGCTCGACTGGCGGCTGTCGTCCGGGTTCAACGCGCTGGTGCTGCGCGAGCTGTACCGCTCGGTCCCGCACGGCCAGGTGATCGCCTACGGCGCGCTGGCCGCCCGCGTCGGCTCCCCGGACGCGGCGCGTGCGGTGGGCGTCGCCATGGGGTCCAATCCGCTGCCCGTCGTTGTGCCCTGCCACCGCGTCGTCGCCTCCGACGGCCTGGGCGGGTTCGGCGGCGGCCTGCCCGCCAAGGAGTCCCTGCTGGCCCTGGAAGGTGTGCTCCCGGCCCCGCTCTTCTGAACCGGGCGCCGGTCAGGGCGCGGTGCTGGTGGGTGTGGCTTTCGGCGGTTCGGGGGTGGGCAGCAGCGGCGTGTAGGCGAAGGTGAAGGCGGCGTGGGCCATCGCGCCCAGGTTGACGCGCAGGGCACGGCGGTTGAGGTTGGCGAGCGTGTCGCAGGCGCGGTGGTAGCAGGGGTCGTACGGCTTGCCCGCGGTGCCGCCGAAGCGCAGCGCCTCGGCCTCGGTCTTGTCGCCCTCCGCGCCGGTGAACAGGCCGCCCGCCGGGATGCCGCGCGCGATGAACGGGCCGTAGTCGGAGCGGCCGGTGAAGTCGGTGCCCTGGGTGGGCACGCCGATCGCCTTGAAGTAGCCCTCGTACGCCTTCTCGATCCGGGCCGACCCCTCGGGCCCCGGCCCCTCGCCCGTCCTGTCGGAGTCGTCGCCGTCGTAGATGCCGTAGACGTGGTTGGGCGAGGCGATCATGTCGTGGTTCAGGTACAGCCGGACGGCCGCCCGCTCCCGCGCCGACAGCGCGGCGACATAGTGCTCGGAGCCGAGCAGGCCCAGCTCCTCGGCGCCCCACCAGGCGAAGCGCAGCCGGTTGGGCACCGGCACCCGGTAGGCGTACTTGGCCAGCTCCAGCAGCGCCGCCGCGCCCGAGGCGTTGTCGTTGATGCCGGGGCCCTCCGGCACGCTGTCGAAGTGCGCGCCGACCATGACGACCCGGCGCGGGTCGCCGCGCCGGGTGTCGGCGATGACGTTCCAGGTCTGCCGGGTCTCGCTCGTCGTCCGCGTCGTCACCCGGACCGTGGTGCCCGCCCTGGCCAGCTCCTCGCCGACGGCGTGGGACGCGCCCAGCACCGGGATCGCCACCTCGCCCGGCTTGCCCACGGTGCCGCTCAGCGTGTCCGTCCGGCCCTCGCCGCCGTCGTTGAAGATGACGGCGGCCGCCGCGCCCGCCGCCTGCGCGTTGGCCGCCTTCACCGCGAACGTGCAGGTGCCGCGGCGCAGGAGCGCGACCGCGCCGCGCGGGAACCCGGCGAAGTCGGCGGCCTCACACCCCGAGGTGCTCGCCTTGCCCTTGGCGGGCGCCCCGGCGTCCACCGCACGGACCGGGCCGGAGACGTCGCCGGAGCCGGAGAACGTCATGGTGGCGAAGTCGCCCAGCTTGTCGGCGCCCGCGACGCTCGGCAGGTAGGTGTGCGGGGTCGGGGACAGGCGGGACAGCTCGGCCGTGCCTTCCTCCTGGAAGTACGGGAAGTCGAACTCCTGCACCACCGGCCGGTACCCGGCGGCGCGCAACTGCGTCACGAGGTAGTCGCGGGCGGCGGCGTAGCCGGGCGTCCCGGCCGCGCGGGTGTCGCCGTGCGCCGACGCGATCCGGGCGAGCGCCGCGAGATGCGACTCGACAGCCGAGGCGCGCACCCCCGCGACCGCCCGCGCCGCCGGATCGGCGACCCGCGCCGTCGCGCCGCCGGGCACGGCGAGCAGGGCGAGCACGGCGGCACCCGCGGTGAGCACGGCACCGCGCCGAGGCCGAAACATGACGGAACCCCCGTTCCCTCCCCCGTGGGCGGTTCCCCCGTGGACCCGCCCGGACGGGCCGCCGCACGACACGGCGGCCCCTTTCCGTCAACCGAGGATCTTTGCCAGGTACTGCCCGGTGTGGCTCTCGCTGACACGCGCGACGTCCTCGGGCGTGCCCGTCGCGACGACCGTGCCGCCCCGGGAACCGCCCTCCGGACCCATGTCCACGATCCAGTCCGCCGTCTTGATGACGTCCAGGTTGTGCTCGATGACCAGCACCGTGTTGCCCTTCTCGACGAGGCCGTTCAGCACCCCGAGGAGCTTGCGGATGTCCTCGAAGTGCAGGCCCGTCGTCGGCTCGTCCAGCACGTAGATCGTGCGGCCGGTCGAGCGCCGCTGCAGCTCGGACGCCAGCTTGACGCGCTGCGCCTCGCCGCCCGACAGCGTCGGCGCGGGCTGGCCCAGCCGGACGTACCCCAGGCCCACGTCGTTGAGGGTCTTCAGGTGCCGGTGGATCGCCGTGATCGGCTCGAAGAACTCCGCCGCCTCCTCGATCGGCATGTCCAGCACGTCGGCGATGGTCTTGCCCTTGTAGTGGACCTCCAGGGTCTCCCGGTTGTACCGGGCCCCGTGGCAGACCTCGCACGGCACGTAGACGTCCGGCAGGAAGTTCATCTCGATCTTGATGGTGCCGTCGCCGGAGCAGTTCTCGCAGCGGCCGCCCTTGATGTTGAACGAGAACCGGCCCGGCTGGTAGCCGCGGACCTTGGCCTCGGCCGTCGCGGCGAACAGCTTGCGGATGTTGTCGAACACGCCGGTGTACGTCGCCGGGTTGGACCGGGGGGTGCGGCCGATCGGCGACTGGTCGACGTGCACGACCTTGTCGAGCTGGTCCAGGCCCAGGATGCGCTTGTGCCTGCCCGGCACCGTCTTGGCGTGGTGCAGCTCCTTGGCCAGCGCGTTGTACAGGATGTCGTTGACGAGGGTGGACTTGCCCGAACCGGACACGCCCGTGACGGCGGTGAACACCCCGAGCGGGAACGCCACGTCCACGTTCCGCAGGTTGTTGGCCGTGGCGCCCTTGACGGTGATCTCGCGGCCCTTCTGGCGCGGCCTGCGCACCGCGGGCACCTCGATCGAGCGCCGCCCGGACACGTACTGCCCGGTCAGTGAGTCCGGGGACGTCAGGAGGTCCTCGACGGTGCCGGAGACCACGACGTTGCCGCCGTGCTCGCCCGCGCCCGGCCCGATGTCCACGACCCAGTCGGCTGCCTGGATGGTGTCCTCGTCGTGCTCGACCACGATGAGGGTGTTGCCGATGTCGCGCAGCCGCAGCAGCGTCTCCAGCAGCCGCGAGTTGTCGCGCTGGTGCAGGCCGATCGACGGCTCGTCCAGCACGTACAGCACGCCGACCAGGCCGGAGCCGATCTGGGTGGCCAGCCGGATCCGCTGCGCCTCGCCGCCCGCCAGGGTGGCCGCCGCGCGGTCCAGGCTGAGGTAGTCCAGGCCGACGTCGAGCAGGAAGCCCAGGCGCGCGTTGACCTCCTTGAGCACCTGCTCGGCGATCCGCGCGTCGCGGGAGTCGAGGTCGAGGCCGCGCAGGAACTCGGCGGAGTCGGAGATCGGCATCGCGGCGATCTCGGCGATGGACGCGCCCGCGACCTTGACGGCGAGGATCAGCGGCTTGAGCCGGGCGCCCGCGCAGGACGGGCACGGGATCTCCCGCATGTAGCCCTCGAACCGCTCACGGCTGGTGTCGCTCTCGGACTCGGTGTGCCGCCGCTGCACCCACGGGATGACGCCCTCGTACTCGGTGTAGTAGGAGCGTTTGCGCCCGTACCGGTTGCTGTAGGAGACGTGCACCTGGGTGGGGCTGCCGTGCAGGATCGCCTTGCGGGCCTTGGCCGGGATCTGCCGCCACGGTTCGTCCAGGGTGAAGCCCAGGGTGTCGCCGAGGCCCTGGAGCAGCCGTAGGAAGTACTCCGAGGCGTGGCCGCCCGCCCAGGGGGACAGCGCGCCGTCCGCGAGGCTCTTCTCCTCGTCCGGGACGATCAGCTCGGGGTCCACCTCCATCCGGGTGCCCAGGCCCGCGCAGTCCGGGCAGGCGCCGTAGGGGGAGTTGAACGAGAAGGAGCGCGGCTCCAGCTCCTCGAAGGACAGGTCGTCGTACGGGCAGTACAGGTGCTCGGAGTACATGCGTTCGCGGGCCGGGTCGTCCTCGGGCAGGTCCACGAAGTCCAGGACCAGGGTGCCGCCCGCCAGCGCCAGGCCCGTCTCCACCGAGTCGGCCAGGCGGCGGCGCGCCGACTCCTTGACCGAGAGCCTGTCCACGATCACCGAGATGTCGTGCTTCTCCTGCTTCTTCAGCTGCGGCGGGTCGTCCAGGCGCACCGCGACGCCGTCCACCAGCGCGCGCGAGAAGCCCTTGGCCTGGAGCTCGCGGAACAGCTCCACGTATTCGCCCTTGCGGCCGCGGACCACCGGCGCGAGCACCTGGAAGCGGGTGCCCTCGGCCAGCTCCAGCACCCTGTCCACGATCTGCTGCGGGCTCTGCCGGGAGATCGGCCGCCCGCACTCGGGGCAGTGCGGCTTGCCGATCCGCGCGTACAGCAGGCGCAGGTAGTCGTACACCTCGGTGATCGTGCCGACGGTCGAGCGGGGGTTCTTCGACGTCGACTTCTGGTCGATCGAGACGGCCGGGGACAGGCCCTCGATGAAGTCGACGTTCGGCTTGTCCATCTGGCCGAGGAACTGGCGCGCGTAGGCCGACAGCGACTCCACGTAGCGCCGCTGCCCCTCGGCGAAGATCGTGTCGAACGCGAGGCTGGACTTGCCCGAGCCGGACAGCCCGGTGAACACGATCAGCGAGTCGCGCGGCAGATCGAGCGAGACGTCCTTGAGATTGTGCTCGCGCGCGCCGCGAACGACGAGTCGATCATGCACGGTGTGTTTCCCCAGATCATCGGCGGTTTTGGGCGGAGGAGGAAGGGCCCGATTCAGGCTAACCACCGGGACTGACATTTTCGTCCCGCGAGCGGTGCGCCCGCCGTCACCGTACACGTGTTCGAACGTCCGCCGCCACCGAACGCGCGTCTTCCGCCAGTGTCCCGCGCCTCCCACGCCCGAGCCCCTCGCGACGGCAGAATGCCACGGTGGACTCGGGGCTTGCGATGTTCTCGGTGATCGTCCTCCTGATGCTCGTCACCGTGCTCGCGGTGGGCCTGGGCGACCGGATCAGACGCCCGTACCCGGTGCTGGTGAGCGTCTTCGGGCTCGCCGTCGCCTTCACGCCGCTGCCCGCGCTCCAGATCCCGCCCGAACTGATCCTCCCGCTGTTCCTTCCGCCGCTCATCTACGCGACGGCCCAGCGCACGTCGTGGCGGCTGCTGATCTCCCGGCGCAGGACGATCTTCTGGCTGGCGGGCGTCCTCGTCCTCATGACCGTCGCCGCGTCGGCGGCCACCACCTACTGGGCCATCGGCGGGGTGAGCGTCGCCGCCGCGATCGCGCTCGGCGCCGCCGTCGCGCCGCCCGACCCGGTGGCCACCGAGGCCGTCGCGGGACCGCTCGGCCTGCCCCGCCGGGTGATCACCGTGCTGCAGACCGAGGGCCTCTGCAACGACGCGACCGCCTTCGTCGTCTACGCGGTCGCGATCAGCGCGGTGCACACGGGGCACTACTCGCTGCCGGAGGCCGTCCTGCTGTTCCTGTGGGAGGTCGTGGCCGCCGTCGCGATCGGCCTCGCGGCGGGCTGGCTCGGCACCTGGCTCCAGGGCCACCTCGACAACGTGACGGCACGCAGCGCCCTCACCCTCGTGTTCCCCTTCGCGACCTACCTCCTCGCCGACGTCTGCCACGCCTCGGGCGTCCTGTCCGTCCTCGTCGTCAGCCTCTACCTCGGGCAGACGACCGCCGACGCGGGCGGCGTGAGCGACCGGCTCACCTCCACCGCCTTCTGGAACACCCTGGAGATGCTCATCACCGGCCTCGCCTTCGGCCTCATCGGCCTGGAGTTGCGCGAGGTGTGGCCCGGCACCGAGCGGCTGCCCGCCTACGCGCTGCACGCGGCGATCATCTGTGCTGTGGTGATCGCGCTGCGGTTCGCCTGGATGATGACGGTAGGCCCGTTCATGCGCAGGTTCGGCACCCGCGGCTACCAGGGGTACCGGGAGGAGGTCGCGCGGGACTGGCGCGACGACTTCATCCTCGCCTTCTGCGGCTTCCGGGGCCTGGCCACCCTCGCCCTGGCCCTCGCGCTGCCCGCGACGACCCCGCACCGCGCCGAACTCCTGTTCGTCGCCTTCACCGTCATCCTCGTGACGCTGATCGTGCCGGGCCTGGTGATGCCGTGGGTCGTCCGCGTCCTCGGGGTCCGCAAGGACGAGGAGGGGGAGACGGAGGCCGTCCAGGACCTCGCCTACCGCGCCTCCCGAGCCGCCCTGCGGAGGCTCCGCCAGCTCGACGTGGAGGAGGACCTGCCGACGGAGGTGGTCCAGCGGCTCCGGTACACGCAGCGGCTGCTCACCAGCGAGCTGTGCGACGAGCTCCCCGACGACGTCCAGGAGGGCTACGAGCAGCGCAGGATGTACGCCCAGATCAAGCGGCGGGTGGAGGCGGAGATGCTGGAGGCGTCCCGCGCCGAGGTGCTGCTGGCCCGCTCGGAGCACGGCGTGGACCCGGAGGCCGCCGACAAGGTGCTCCGCCGCCTCGACCTCCGCAGCGCCCACCTGCTCTGACAAGCAGCTTTCAGGAGGTGCCTCGGGCGCCTATTCGGGGGGTGGGTCGGAGCAGCGTGGGGGAGGGCCCATGATGGTCTGCATGTCTGACCTCAGCCGTCGTGCCGCGCTCGGGGCGTTCGGGGCCGCCGGGCTCGCGGGCGCCGCCGCCTGCGCGGGACCCTCCGCCCCCACCACACCGCCGAACCTCGCGGGCAGGGAACTGATCAAAGCAGCCGACGTGCCCGTCGGCGGCGGCAAGATCATCGGCGAGCACAAGGTCTTTGTGGTCCAGCCCACCGCCGGCGTCTTCAAGTGCTTCAGCTCGGTCTGCACCCACCGCAACTGCGGCGTGACCGCCCCCCGCGACGGCAAGGTCCACTGCCCCTGCCACGGCAGCGAGTTCGACGCCACCACCGGCGCCGTCACCAAGCCCCCGGCCGCCGCCCCCCTCCGCGAGTACCCCGTCGAAGTCCGCGACGGCGCCATCGTCGTCGTCTGAGGGTGTTCGGAGCGCCCAAAAACGTCACTCACGCCTACTAGTCTGGGCGTGTGGCAGATCCCGCGTCGTATAGGCCCGCTCCCGGGGCGATTCCCGAGTCGCCGGGGGTGTACCGGTTCCGTGACGAGCACGGCCGGGTCGTCTACGTGGGCAAGGCCAAGAACCTGCGGCAGCGGCTGAACTCCTACTTCACCGACCACGCGGCGCTGCATCCGCGCACCCAGAGCATGGTCACCACCGCCGCGTCCGTCACGTGGACGGTGGTGTCCACCGAGGTCGAGGCGCTCCAGCTCGAGTACTCCTGGATCAAGGAGTACGACCCGCGCTTCAACGTCCGCTACCGGGACGACAAGTCCTACCCGTACCTCGCGGTCACCATGAACGAGGAGTACCCGCGCGTCACGGTGATGCGCGGGGCCAAGCGCAAGGGCGTCCGCTACTTCGGGCCCTACTCGCACGCGTGGGCGATCCGCGAGACGGTCGACCTGCTGCTGCGCGTCTTCCCGGTCCGCACGTGCAGCGCCGGGGTGTTCAAGCGGCACGGCCAGATCGGCCGTCCCTGCCTGCTCGGCTACATCGGCAAGTGCTCGGCCCCCTGCGTCGGCCGGATCGACGAGGCGGGCCACCGCGCGCTCGCCGACGACTTCTGCGCGTTCATGGCGGGCGACACCGGCAGGTTCATGAAGCGCCTGGAGCGCGAGATGTACGCCGCCGCCGACGCCGAGGAGTACGAGACGGCGGCCCGCCGCCGCGACGACATCCGCGCGCTGGAGCGCGCCCTGGAGAAGCAGGCCGTCGTGCTGTCCGACAGCACCGACTGCGACGTCATCGCGTTCGCCCGCGACGAGCTGGAGGCCGCCGCCCAGGTCTTCTACGTGCGCGGCGGCCGCATCCGGGGCCAGCGCGGCTGGGTGGTGGACCTCGTGGAGGAGCGCACCACAGCCGACCTCGTCGAGGACTTCCTCATCCAGGCGTACGGCGAGAGCGACGCCGTCCCGCGCGAGGTCCTCGTGCCGGAGCTGCCGCCGGACACCGAGGCGATGGGCGAGCTGCTCGCCGAGGTGCGCGGCGGGCCCGTCCAGGTCAGGGTGCCCAAGCGCGGCGACAAGAAGGAGCTGCTGGGCACCGTCGCGCGCAACGCGCACGAGGCGCTCAAGCAGCACAAGACGCGCCGCGCGGGCGACCTCACCGCGCGCAGCCGCGCCCTGCAGGAGATCCAGGAGGCGCTGGAGCTGGACCAGGCGCCGCTGCGGGTGGAGTGCGTCGACGTCTCCAACCTCCAGGGCACCAACGTCGTCGCGTCCATGGTCGTGTTCGAGGACGGCCTCCCGCGCAAGTCCGAGTACCGCAGGTTCACCATCAAGACGGTGCAGGGCCAGGACGACGTCCGCTCCATCCACGAGGTCGTCACCCGCAGGTTCAAGCGCTACCTGGCGGAGAGCCAGAAGGCGGGAGAGCTGTCACCCGAGGGCATCGCGGGCGAGGACGCCGAAGGGCTGCTGTCGTCCTACGGTTTCGGCGGCGACGCCGACGAGCCCGCCGCGCGTCAGCCGCTCGATCCTGAGACGGGCCGTCCGCGCAAGTTCGCCTACCCGCCCAACCTGCTCGTCATCGACGGCGGCCCGCCGCAGGTCGCCGCCGCCCAGCGCGCGCTGGACGAGCTCGGCATCGACGACATCGCCGTCTGCGGCCTCGCCAAGCGGCTGGAGGAGGTCTGGCTCCCCGGCGAGGAGGACCCGGTGATCCTGCCGCGCACCAGCGAGGGCCTGTACCTGCTCCAGCGGGTCCGCGACGAGGCGCACAGGTTCGCCATCACCTTCCACCGGGCCAAGCGGTCCAAGGCAATGACCGAGAGCGAGCTGGACGCGGTGCCGGGCCTGGGCCCCGCGCGCCGCTCCGCGCTGCTCAAGCACTTCGGCTCGGTGCGGCGGCTCAAGGAGGCGACGCCCGAGCAGATCGCCGAGGTCCCGGGCATCGGGCGCAGAACGGCGGAGTCCATCGCGGCCGCACTTCAGGGGGGATCGACCACATGACACCGCAGCACGTCCCCGACATCGTCATCGTCACCGGCATGTCGGGCGCGGGCCGCAGCACGGCCGCCAAGGCGCTGGAGGACCTCGACTGGTTCGTCGTGGACAACCTCCCGCCCGGCCTGCTCGCCACCATGGCCGACCTGGGCGGACGCGTCCAGGACGCGGTCCCGCGCATCGCCGTCGTCGTGGACGTCCGCAGCCGCGCCTTCACCTCCGACCTGCACTCGGCCACCGCCGAACTGGAGGCGCGCGGGGTGCGGCCCCGCGTCGTGTTCCTGGAGGCGGGCGACGACGCCCTCGTCCGGCGGTTCGAGAGCGTGCGCCGCCCGCACCCGCTCCAGGCCGACGGGCGCATCGTGGACGGCATCGCCCGCGAACGCGCCCAACTGCTGCAGATACGGGCCGAGGCCGACCTCGTCCTGGACACCACCGACCTCAACGTGCACCAGCTCCGCGCCAAGGTGGTCGACTACTTCGGCGACACCGACAGCGAGTCGAGCCTGCGCGCCACCGTCGTGTCCTTCGGCTACAAGTACGGCCTGCCGGTGGACGCCGACCTCGTGGTCGACTGCCGCTTCCTGCCGAACCCGCACTGGGTGCCCGAGCTGCGCCCCCAGTCCGGCAAGGACCCGGGCGTCCGTGACTTCGTGCTGCGCCAGCGCGGAGCCAAGGAGTTCCTCGACGCCTACACCGAGGTGTTGCGCCTCCTGACGGCGGGCTACGAGCGCGAGGGCAAGCACTACGTGACGCTCGCGGTCGGCTGTACCGGGGGCAAGCACCGCAGCGTCGCGATGGCCGAGCAGCTCGGCCAGCGGCTCAGAGACGAGGGAGTGGACGTCCAGGTGGCCCACCGAGACCTCGGCAGGGAGTAAGTGAACAACCCCGGAGTGGTCGCCCTGGGCGGCGGCCATGGCCTCTACGCGTCCCTGTCCGCGCTGCGGAAGGTGACCGACCGGCTCACCGCCGTGGTCACCGTCGCCGACGACGGCGGCTCGTCGGGCAGGCTGCGCCGCGAACTCGGCGTCATCCCGCCCGGCGACCTGCGGATGGCGCTGGCCGCGCTGTGCGGCGACGACCAGTGGGGACGCACCTGGAGCGAGGTCGTCCAGCACCGGTTCCGCAGCCATGGCGACCTGCACGAGCACGCGGTGGGCAACCTCCTCATCGTCGCCCTGTGGGAGCTGCTGGGCGACACCGTCGAGGGTCTCGACTGGGTGGGCCGCCTGCTCGGCGCGCAAGGCAGGGTGCTGCCTATGGCGACGGTCCCGCTCGACATCGTCGCCGACGTCCAGGGCGTCGACCCCGACCGGCCGCTCGACATCACCCGGGTGCGCGGCCAGGTCGCGTGCGCCAGCACGCCCGGCAAGGTCCGCGGCGTCTCCCTGGTGCCCGAGGACCCGCCCGCGAGCCCGCAGGCCCTGGAGGCGATCCACGAGGCCGACTGGGTGGTGTTCGGCCCCGGCTCCTGGTTCACCAGCGTCCTGCCGCACCTGAAGGTCCCCGAACTCCAGCACGCGCTCGTCGAGACGCGGGCGCGCCGCGTGGTCGCGCTGAACCTCGCCCCGCAGCCCGGCGAGACCGACGACTTCTCCCAGCAGGCGCACCTGGACGTCCTGCACGCGCACGCCCCCGACCTGCGGGTGGACGTCGTGCTCGCCGACAAGGGGGTGGTCGAGGACCCGGAGGCGCTCGCCAAGTCCGTCGAGCGGCTCGGCGGCGAGCTCATCCTCGCCGAGGTCGCCATGCGCGACGGCTCGCCCCGGCACGATCCCGCACTCCTGGCCCAAGCTTTCGTACAGATCTTCGCTAGTGGCCGATGAGCGCGCCTGGATCCGGAAGACTGGTGCGGACATTCCGACGCGCGGGGTCAGCCTCTAAAGCTGGCGGGGGGAGAAGAGGTAGCGCATGGCGATGACCGGCGTGGTGAAGGACGAACTCAGCCGGCTGCCCATCATGAAACCGTGCTGCCGCAAGGCCGAGGTGTCGACGGTCCTGCGGTTCGCGGGCGGGCTGCACCTGGTGAGCGGCAGGATCGTGATCGAGGCCGAGCTCGACACCGGGGCCGCCGCGCGCCGACTGCGCAAGGACATCGCCGAGGTCTTCGGACACACCTCCGACGTCATCGTGCTCGCGCCCAGCGGCCTGCGCAAGGGCAACCGCTACGTGGTGCGGGTGATCCGCGACGGCGAGTCCCTGGCCCGGCAGACGGGCCTGATCGACAACCACGGCCGTCCGGTGCGCGGCCTGCCGCGGCACGTCGTGGCGGGCGCGGCCTGCGACGCCGAGTCGGCGTGGCGCGGCGCGTTCCTCGCGCACGGCTCGCTGACCGAACCCGGCCGCTCCATGTCGATGGAGATCACCTGCCCCGGGCCGGAGGCGGCGCTCGCCCTCGTCGGCGCGGCGCGGCGGCTGCGGATCAACGCCAAGAACCGCGAGGTGCGCGGCGTGGACCGGGTGGTGGTCCGCGACGGCGACGCGATCTCCGCGCTGCTCACCCGGCTCGGCGCGCACGACAGCGTGCTGGCCTGGGAGGAGCGGCGGATGCGCCGCGAGGTGCGGGCGACCGCCAACCGCCTCGCCAACTTCGACGACGCCAACCTGCGCCGCTCGGCGCGGGCCGCCGTCGCCGCGGGGGCGCGGGTGGCCAGGGCGATGGAGATCCTCGGTGAGGACGCCCCCGAGCACCTCATCGCCGCGGGCAGGCTGCGCCTGGAGCACAAGCAGGCGTCGCTGGAGGAACTCGGGCAGCTCGCCTCGCCGCCGCTCACCAAGGACGCCATCGCCGGCCGCATCCGGCGGCTGCTCGCGATGGCGGACAAACGCGCGGCCGATCTCGGACTTCCCGGGACAGAGGCGAATCTCACCCCGGACATGCTCGTCCCCTGACCCCGCGCCGGACACCCGTGACGGCACCGAGAGCAGGGCCCGCTGCTCACACCGCTGGTCTAAACCAGACCTCTATACCAATCTGGTCTAGACCTCTGGGATCATGTCGCAGGTGAGCGCATCTCCCCAACGCAGGGGAGGCGCGTTCACCCTTCGGCTCAGCCCGGACCAGGTGCCAGACGCGGGCGTCCCGTTCGGTAGGGTCGGCGGAGAAACAGGGCGGTGAGTGAACCCGGTCCTGGTAGCAGACGCAACGCATGAGGAGAGTCGTGACCATCCGAGTAGGCATCAACGGCTTTGGCCGGATCGGCCGCAACTTCTACCGCGCCGTCAAGGCGAGCGGCGCCGACATCGACATCGTCGCCGTGAACGACCTGACCGACACCGCGACCCTCGCGCACCTGCTCAAGTACGACAGCATCCTCGGCCGCTTCCCCGAGGAAGTGAAGGCCGGCGCCGGCGAGATCATCGTCGGCGGCAAGGCCATCAAGGTGTTCGCGGACCGCGACCCCGCGAACCTGCCCTGGGGCGAGGTCGGCGTCGACATCGTCGTGGAGTCCACCGGCTTCTTCACCGACGCCAACAAGGCCAAGGTGCACGCCGAGAACGGCGCCAAGAAGGTCATCATCTCCGCGCCCGCCAAGAACGAGGACATCACCGTCGTCCTCGGCGCGAACGACGACCTGTACGACCCGGCCCAGCACACGGTCATCTCCAACGCGTCCTGCACCACCAACTGCCTGGCGCCGCTGGCCAAGGTCCTGAACGACACGTTCGGGATCGAGAAGGGCCTGATGACCACGATCCACGCCTACACCCAGGACCAGAACCTCCAGGACGCCCCGCACAGCGACCTGCGCCGCGCCCGCGCCGCCGCGCTGAACATCGTCCCGACCTCCACCGGCGCCGCCAAGGCGATCGGCCTGGTCCTGCCCGAGCTGAAGGGCAAGCTGGACGGCTACGCGCTGCGCGTGCCGATCCCCACCGGCTCGGCCACCGACCTCACCGTCGAGCTGGCGCGCGAGACCACCGTGGACGAGGTCAACGCCGCGTTCAAGGCCGCCGCCGAGGGCCCGCTCAAGGGCTACCTCACCTACACCGAGGACCCGATCGTCTCCTCCGACATCGTGACCGACCCGTCCTCCTGCATCTTCGACTCGGGCCTGACCAAGGTCATCGGCAACCAGGTCAAGGTCGTCGGCTGGTACGACAACGAGTGGGGCTACTCCAACCGCCTCGTCGACCTCGTCAAGCTCGTCGGCGAGAGCCTGTAAGGGTTCTTCGTCGACCGGACGGGGTCCTTCTCGTGAGGAGGGGCCCCGTCCGTCGGTTGTGGCCGGTAAGCGCTTCTCTGGGTGAGGGGTTGGACATGAAGACGGTTGAGGAACTCGACGTTCGCGGCAAGAAGGTGCTGGTCCGGGCGGACCTGAACGTGCCGCTGCAGGACGGGCGGATCACCGACGACGGGCGGATCCGGGCGAGCCTGCCCACGATCCGGCAGCTCGTCGACAAGGGCGCGCGGGTCGTCGTCGTGGCGCACCTGGGCCGGCCCAAGGGCGAGCCGAAGCCGGAGTTCTCGCTGGCGCCGGTCGCCGGACGCCTCGCCGAACTGCTCGGCCAGGGCGTCGCGTTCGCCTCCGACACGGTCGGCGAGTCCGCCAAGGCGGTCGTCGCGGCGCTCGGCGACGGCGAGGTCGCGCTGCTGGAGAACCTGCGGTTCAACGCGGGCGAGACCGCCAAGGACGACGCCGAGCGCGGCGCGTTCGCCGACAGGCTGGCCGCGCTCGCCGACGTGTACGTGGGCGACGGGTTCGGCGCCGTGCACCGCAAGCACGCCTCCGTCTACGACGTGCCGCGGCGCCTCCCGCACGCCGCGGGCGGCCTCATCGCCACCGAGGTCGGCGTGCTGAGGAAGCTCACCGAGGACGTCCAGCGGCCCTACGCGGTGGTGCTCGGCGGCTCCAAGGTCTCCGACAAGCTCGGCGTCATCGACAACCTGCTGGAGACGGCAGACCGCATCCTCGTCGGCGGTGGCATGGTCTTCACCTTCCTCAAGGCCAAGGGCCACGAGGTCGGCAAGTCGCTGCTCGAAGAGGACCAGATCCCGGTCGTCCTGGACTACCTCGCGCGCGCCGAGGCCAAGGGCGTCGAGTTTGTCCTGCCGGTCGACATCGTCGCGGCGACCGCCTTCGCCGCCGACGCCGATCACGACGTCGTCGCGGCCGAGGCGATCCCCGCCGACCGGCTCGGCCTGGACATCGGCCCCGAGTCCGGCAAGCTGTTCGCCGCCCGCCTCGCCGACGCCAAGACGGTGTTCTGGAACGGCCCGATGGGCGTGTTCGAACTGGAGCCGTACTCGCACGGCACCCGCGCCGTCGCGCAGGGCCTCATCGACTCGGGCGCGTTCACCGTCGTCGGCGGCGGCGACTCCGCGGCGGCCGTGCGCACCCTCGGTTTTGACGAGGCGGCCTTCTCCCACATCTCGACCGGCGGCGGCGCCAGCCTCGAGTACCTCGAAGGCAAGACCCTGCCCGGCCTGCAAGCTCTGGAGGACTGATCCGTATGGCCCGCAAGCCCCTCATGGCCGGCAACTGGAAGATGCACAACAACCACCTCGAGGCGATCGCGCTGGTGCAGAAGCTCGCGTTCGCGCTCAAGGAGAAGGACCACGAGGCCGTCGAGATCGCGGTGCTGCCGCCGTTCACCGACCTCAGGTCCGTGCAGACCCTCGTGGACGCCGACAAGCTGCACCTCGCCTACGGCTCGCAGGACATCTCCGCGCACGACAAGGGCGCCTACACCGGTGAGATCGCCGGGTCGATGCTGGCCAAGCTCGGCTGCACCTTCGCCACGATCGGGCACTCCGAGCGCCGCCAGTACCACAACGAGGACGACGCCCTCGTCAACGCCAAGACCAAGGCGGCGCTGAAGAACGGGCTGACCCCGATCGTCTGTGTCGGTGAGGGCCTGGACGTCCGCAGGGCGGGCGAGCAGGTGCCCTACACGCTCGCCCAGGTGGACGGCGCCCTGGAGGGCCTGACGGCGGAACAGGCCAGGACCGTCGTCATCGCCTACGAGCCCGTCTGGGCGATCGGCACCGGCGAGGTCGCCACCCCGGCGGACGCGCAGGAGGTCTGCGGCGCGATCCGGGGCCGACTGGCCAAGCTGTACGACACCGAGGTGGCCGACGCCGTGCGGATCCTCTACGGTGGCTCGGTGAAGTCCGGTAACGTGGCGGGGATCATGGCGCAGCCCGACGTGGACGGCGGTCTCATCGGCGGGGCGGCGCTGGACGCCGAGGAATTCGTCAAGATCTGCCGATACCGGGACCTTCCGGTGGTGAGCTGAAGCCAAACTTGCGCCCCCGAAGGGTGGGTTCTGCTGAACCACCGGCTGGTTCGTCGTACCCTTCATAGCGGCAGGTAAACCCAACGTCCTGCCGGACCGTCCTATACATTCGAACGAGCCCCGCGCCGCGGGGCGGCTCAGAAGGCGCAAACCGTGATTCTTGCAACCTCGATCGTGCTGATCATCACGAGCCTGCTCATGGTGGTGCTCGTGCTGCTGCACAAGGGCAAGGGCGGGGGCCTGTCCGACATGTTCGGCGGCGGCATCTCGTCCTCGCTCGGCGGATCGTCGGTCGTCGAGCGCAATCTGGACCGTCTCACGATCGGCACCGGACTCATCTGGTTCGCCGCCATCGTGGTGCTCGGCTTCCTGTTCAAGGCCAAGGGCCTCTGACGCAGGCGCCTACGGGCCGCATTCATTTGGAGAACGCGCCGGGAGCCTGGCTCCCGGCGCGCGTGATTGACTTGAGGAGTGTCCGTGGCTAGTGGCAGTGCCATTCGCGGCAGCAGGGTCGGCGCAGGCCCCATGGGCGAGGCGGAGCGCGGCGAAGCCGCCCCGCGCGTCATCGTCAGCTTCTACTGCGCCAACAAGCACGAGACCCGGCCCAGCTTCGCCAGCGACTGCCAGGTCCCCGACACCTGGGACTGCCCGCGCTGCGGCCTGCCCGCCGGCACCGACGCCGCCAACCCGCCGGCGGCGCCGAAGAACGAGCCGTACAAGACCCACCTGGCCTACGTGAAGGAGCGCCGCTCCGACGCCGACGGCCAGGCGATCCTGGAGGAGGCGCTCGGCAAGCTGCGCGAGCAGCGCCGCCTCGTCCAGGCCGCGATGGCCGCGGCGGCCCGCAACTAGGACCGCACGACGAAGACCCCCGCCGGGGGGCGCTCCCGACGTGGTCGGGTCGCCTCCGGGCGAACAGACCCGGACCCGTTTCGCGACGGGCCCGGGTTTTTGTGTTCCGGTTCGCGACCGGCACGGGCTCTGTGTTCCGGGAAATGTCAGCGGCGTTCGCTAGTGTGTTCGGCATGACATTGAGTTTGGGAGCGGTGACCGTCGACTGCACGGAGCCGAAGAACCTGGCGCACTGGTGGGCGAAGGCCCTGAACGGCGAGATCACCATGGACTACGGGTCCTACGTCACCGTGGCGGGGTCCGGGCTGGTGCTGTCCTTCCAGGAGGTCGGGGAGCCGACGCCGGGCAAGAACCGGGCGCACGTGGACTTCAGGTCCGACGACAGGCTCGGCGACGTCGCGCGGCTCAAGGGCCTGGGCGCGGTCGAGGTGGCCGAGCACGAGGTGCCGGGGCTCGCCTGGACGGTCCTGGCCGACCCGGAGGGCAACCGGTTCTGCGTGGCCGAGGAGCGCCCGGTGGGGTGACCGGAACAGCTGATTCTTCGCCGGGAACGGGGTAGGAGACCCGACATGGCCGGAGTCGAAGAAGCTGACGTGGTGGTGGTGGGCCTGGGTCCGGGCGGGGAGAACGCCGCCGGGCTGCTCGCCGAGGCGGGGCTGGACGTGGTCGCCGTCGAGGCGGGGCTCGTCGGGGGTGAGTGCCCGTACTACGGGTGTGTGCCGACCAAGATGCTGGTGCGGGCGGCGGAGACCCTCGGCGAGGCCCGCCGGGTGGATCGCCTGGCGGGGCGGGCCCGGGTCGAGCCGGACTACCGGGTGCCCGCCACCCGCGTCCGCGACGAGGCGACCGACGGCTGGCACGACAAGGCCGCCGCCGACAGGCTCACCGGCAAGGGCGTCAGGCTCGTGCGCGGGTACGGGACGCTGACCGGGCCGCGCGAGGTCGCCGTCGGCGGCCGGGTGTTCCGGGGGCGGCGCGGCGTGCTGCTCAACCCCGGCACCGAACCGGCCGTGCCGCCGATCGACGGCCTCGCGGGCACCCCGTTCTGGACCAACCGGGACGCGGTGAAGGCCCACGAGGCGCCGCGCTCGCTCGTTGTGCTGGGCGGCGGGGCGATCGGCGTCGAGCTGGCCCAGGTCTACGCCAGGTTCGGCACCGAGGTGACGCTCGTGGAGGGCGCCGAACGGCTCATCGCCACCCACGAGCCGGAGGCGGGCGAACTACTCGGCAGGGTCTTCGCCGCCGAGGGCATCACCGTGCACACCGGCACCCGCGCCTCCCGCGTCGAGCACAGCTCGGAGGGCTTCGGGTTGGAGTTCGGCGGCGGGAGTGTGAGCGGGGAGCGGCTGCTGGTCGCCACCGGCCGTAGGACGGACCTGGAGCGCCTCGGGGTGGCTTCCGTGGGTCTGGACCCCAGGGCGCGCTCCATCCCCGTGGACGGCAGGATGCGGGCCGGGGACGGCCTGTGGGCGATCGGCGACGTGGTGGGCGAGGGCGCCTTCACCCACGTGTCGATGTACCAGTCTGCCGTCGCGGTCCGCGACATCCTCGGGCAGGACGGGCCCGAGGCCGACTACCACGCGCTCCCGCACGTCACCTTCACCGATCCGGAGATCGGCGTCGTCGGGGTCACCGAGGCGCAGGCCCGCGCGCACGGCAGGCCGGTCCGCACCACGCTGACCCCGATCACCGAATCCACCCGCGGCTGGATCCACGAGGCCGAGGGCTTCCTGAAGCTCGTCGCTGACGGCGACCACCTCGTCGGCGCCACCGTCGCGGCCCCCTACGGCGGCGAGATCATGGGCTTCCTGGCCCTTGCCGTGCAGGCCCGCGTCCCCCTCGGGACCCTCAGGCACATGATGTACGCCTACCCGACCTTCTACCGGGTGATCGAAACCGGCCTCCAGGACCTCTGACCTCGGGCGTGACCGGATCGGTCCGGGGCGGGGCGGGTTCGTGGCTGGGAAGGGGAGGGGCGGGCGGGGGAGGATCGGGGGTATGACACGAGCGCATCTGATCATTGACGTGCAGGAGTCGTTCCGGGCGCTGCCCTCGTGGGGCGCGATCTCGGATCCGGAGATCGCGAAGTCCGTCGGACGGCTGGTGGACGGGGCGCGGGAGCGGGGCGAACTCGTCGTCTGGGTGCTGCACGCCGTCCCCGGGCTCGGGCCGTTCGACCCGGCCAGCGGCCTCGTCAAGCTCCTGGACGGGCTTGAGGTCCGGGAGGGCGAGCCGGTCGTGCACAAGTCCGCGCACAACGCCTTCACCACGACGGGCCTGCAACGGCTCCTCACCCAGTTCGGCGTCACCGAGGTCAGCGTGAGCGGCATCAGGGCCGAGCAGTGTGTGGAGACGACCGCGCGGGTCGCCGCCGATCTGGGGTTCGGTGTCCTGTTCGTGCGGGACGCCGTCGCGACCCATCCGCTGGGCGCGCCGGGCGGCCCCGTCGAGCGGTCCGCCGAGGACCTGCTGGCCGACCCCGAGGCGCTTCCGGCGGCCGAGGTGATCCGCCGCACCGAGTACGCGCTCTCCGGCAGGTTCGCCAGGATCGTCACGGTGGACGAAGCCCTAGACTGACCGGATCATGCCGAAGGTCGTCTTCCTGCTGCTGCCCGGCGTGCACCTGCTCGACCTGGGCGGGCCCGCGCAGGTGTTCTCCTCCGCGACGGCCCTCGGTTTCCCGTACACGCTGCACTACGTGGGGGAGGGCGGCACCGTCCCGTCCCACCAGGGCCTCCCCCTCGCGACTGAGGCGGAGTGGCCGGAACTGGACCCCGACGACCTCGTGCTGGTGCCCGGATGGCACGGGCGGCGCCGGATGGGCCCGGAGGCGGCGCGACGGCTCGCGGCGCACCACACGGCGGGCGGCACTGTCGCGAGCGTCTGCGCGGGCGCGGACGCGCTCGGCGCGGCGGGCCTCCTGGACGGCCGCCGCTGCACCACCCACCACGAGCTGCAGGACTGGCTGGCCCACCGCTACCCGAAGGCCACGGTCGTCCGGGACATCCTCTTTGTCGTGGACGACCGGGTGATCACGTCGGCGGGGATCGCCAGCGGCACCGACCTCGCCCTGCACCTCGTCGCCCAGCGGCACGGACCGGCCGCCGCCGCGCGGGTGGCCCGCGCGATGGTCGTCTACGTGCGGCGCAACGGCGACGAGCCGCAGACGAGCGTGATGCTCAGGCACCGGGCGCACCTGTCGGACGCGGTGCACCGGGTCCAGGACCTCATCGACGCGAGGTTCCACGAGCCCCTGACCCTCGCCGGGCTCGCCGCCCACGCCGACGTCAGCACCCGCACCCTGACCCGCCGCTTCGTCGCGGCGACCGGCCTGACGCCGCTGCGCTACCAGCAGGAGCTGCGTGCCGAGCACGCCGAAAGGCTCATCGCCAGGGGCGGCACCGTCGAGGCCGCCGCCCACGCCGTCGGCTTCCGCGACGCCCGCATGCTCCGCCGCCTCCGCGCCCGTGCCCGCGCGACACCCCCGCAACCCGGCACCACCCTCTGACCCCTCCGGGGACCCCGTCCAAAGGAGGAGTGTGGAGTGGGCGGAACCCGCTTTTTGGCGGATCCGGCGGGTGGGGCGGCGTGGGTAGCGTGACGGCCATGGAAGCGGGGGTCTCGGAAACACACGTGCTCGACCACAACGGACGCAGGTACGAGCTGGAGTGCGCCGCGAAGGGGGCGCTGGGGAACGCCGTCGTGCTCCGGGTGGACGGCGAGGTGGTGGCGGAGGGCGCGAAGGAGTTGGAGCCGGTCAGGCTGGAGCGGGACGGGCTCAGCGTCGAGGTGCGGTTCGACCTCCGGCACCGGGTCAAACGGATCAGGGCGAAGGACGGCGACCGCGACGTCCACTTCACGCCGCCGCCCGGCACGTTGCTGGCGAGGCTGGAGCGCTGGGAGCGGGAGCGGCCCGTGCTCTACGCGTCGCGGCACGTGCTGCTGGCGCTCGGCCAGGTGGTCCTCCCGCTGCTCGGGATCGGCGCGCTGCTCCGGCTGCTCATCCCGAACATCGACCTCCCACGGATCGACCTGCCCGACATCCCCTTCCCCGACCTGCCGGACCTGCCGGACTTCCCCGACATCCTCCCGGACATCGACCTGCCCGACCTCGTCCTGCCCGGCTGGATGCAGACGGCGGCCCAGGCGCTGAAGTTCGTCGTCCCCGTCCTCATCGCCCTCGGCGTCGCCGCCAACGAGATCAAGAAGAACCGCCGCAAGCACGCGGCCCGGCAGCACGAGGCGAACCCCGGTGTGGGGCCCGGAGACGGCGGTCAGACGAACCCGCACGAGCACGCGGCACGGGACGAGGAGCGGTCGGGGGACGAGGCGGGCGGTCAGCTGTCGCGGTAGAGGGCGAGGACCTCGGCGACGCAGGCGGGACGGCGCTGCCCGTCGATCTCGATGGTGACCTTGAGCGTGCCGAGCTTGCCCGCCGGGGAGTTCTTCAGATCCGCGAGCACCGCCTTGGCGCGCACCTTCGACCCGACGGTGACGGGCGTGTGGAAGCGGACCTTGTTGAGGCCGAAGTTGACGACCATGGTGAGGGACTCGACGGTGAAGATCTGCACGACGTGCGCGGTGACGAGGCTGAGGGTCAGGTAGCCGTGCGCGATGGTGCCGCCGAAGGGGCTCTCGGCGGCGGCCCGCTCGGGGTCCACGTGGATCCACTGGTGGTCGCCGGTCGCGTCCGCGAACTTGTCGACCTGCGCCTGGGTGATCTCCTGCCAGTCGCTGTACCCCAGGTCCTCTCCGACGGCGGCGGCGAACTCGTCAAGGTCGGCGAACGTACGCATGTGCTGGTCTCCTAGCGGATTGGCCTGATCTGGGCTATTCCAGCACGCCCGCCCGCCCCCGCGCGAACCAGGCCGTGTTCCTCGGCCCGTGGGCCGGGCCCGCGAAGCGTCCGGCCCACGGGCGGGAGCGGCGGGCCTCGTGGACGTGGTCGGGGATCTCTGATATCCGGGGCCGATGAATTCCAACATCGACTCCGCCGACGCGTTCACCTCGGGCACCGTGCCGCTGCCCGGACACGACGGCGACGAGATCGAGGCGTACGTCGCCCGTCCGCTGGCGGCCGAGCACCGTGGCGGTGTCGTCGTCATCCACCACATGCCGGGGTACGACGCGCCCACCAAGGAGATCACCCGTAGGTTCGCCGCCGAGGGCTACAACGCCGTCATGCCGAACCTGCACTTCCGGGACGCGCCGGGCGCCGACCCGGACGACGCGGCGGCGGCGAGCCGCGCGCGCGGCGGGGTGCCGGACGCCCGGCTCGTCGGCGACGTCGCGGGCGCCGCCGCCCATCTGCGCGGCCTGCCGAACAGCAACGGGAAGGTCGGCGTCATCGGGTTCTGCTCGGGTGGCCGCCAGGCGTTCCTCGCGGCCTGCTCGCTCGATCTGGACGCCGCGGTGGACTGCTACGGCGCGTTCGTCACGGCGCACTCGCCGGACGGCTTCCCGATCACCGTGCGGCCGGTGGTGGGCCTGGCCCCTGGCCTGTCGTGCCCGCTGCTCGGCCTGTTCGGCGCGGACGACAAGTTCCCGTCGCCGGGCGAGACGGCGGAGCTGTCGGCGGTCCTCGCCGAGTTGGGCAAGGAGTTCGAGTTCCACACCTACGAGGGCGCGGGCCACGCGTTCTTCGCGGTGAACCGGCCCGCCTACCAGCCGGAGGCCGCCGTCGCGGGTTGGGAGCGCGTCCTGGACTTCTTCGGCAGGCACCTGTCCGACGGATGACGCGGGTGGACACGAGCGGGGGCGGCGCCCGCCCCCGCCCTCCCGTGGCAGGCTGGACGCATGTGCACCCACCACACCGAGTTCGCCCCGCTGGAGGGCAGTGCCAAGGGCAGGGACGGCTGGTTCGCCGTCACGCAGGCCGCCGTCTATGTGGACCACCCCTACCACGCGCAGCTTGAGCACTCGGTGAACATCGACTTCACCGCGCCGGGGCTGGGCCCGTCCGCGCGGGTCGCGGTCGAGCTGACCGAGGAGTCGGCGCGGGCGCTGGTCGGCGCGATCGAGGCGGCGCTGGCGGCGGCCCCGCCGGGGCTGGCCGCGAAGGGCGGTCAGTCCAGGAACGACACGTCGTTGTAGACGACGGGTTCGCCGTCCTTCCAGTGCGAGACGGACGCGTTGGCGACGGTCTCCTTCTCGATCTCCATCACCTCGGCCTCCGACAGGCCCTCGACGATGTAGCGGACGAGCACGATCACGGCGTCGTGCGCGCCGATGAGGACCCTGCCGTCGGCGGGCAGTTCGGCGAGGACCGTGCGCAGCCGCAACGCCACGTCGGCCCAGGACTCGCCGCCGGGCGGCCGGTAGTAGAACTTGCCGAGCCGCCGCTGCTCGGCGTGCTCGGCGGGCAGCCGCCGCCGGACGCCCTCGGGGGTGAGCCTGGCGAACACGCCCATGTCGCGGTCGCGCAGCCGCTCGTCCACCCGGATGTCGGTGCGGCCGGTCGCTATCCGCACCGTCTCCAGCGCGCGCACGTACGGCGACGACAGCACGAGGGTCGGCTCCGGGAACCCGGCGAGCCATCTGCCCACGGCCGCCGCCTGGTCCCTGCCGCGCGGTGAGAGCGGGATGTCGGCCTCCCGCTCGGGGACGTCGAAGGTGTCCGCGTCCGCGCGGATCGCGGCCTCGCGCGCGGCGTTGCCCGTGCTCTCCCCGTGCCGGACCAGCATGAGCTCCATGCGGGGAGCCTACCCGCGCTCAGCGTCCGGAGATCAGGTCCGCGAGCAGCGCGACCTTCGACGTCTTGCGCAGGCCGCGTTCACGCGCGTCGGCCCGCTTGTAGAGCGCGTACATGAGCTGGACGCCGAGCCAGCGCAGCGGCTCGGGCTCCCAGGGCCGCACGTGCCAGCCGACCCACGGCATGTCGGTGAGGTCGGTGTGCTCGCCCAGAACCAGGTCGCGCAGGGTGCGTCCGGCGAGGTTGGTGGTGGCGACGCCGTGGCCGGTGTACCCGCCGGCGTGGCCGAGGCCGCTGCGCCGGTCGAGCGCGGCCGTCGAGCACCAGTCGCGCGGCACCGCGAGCACGCCGGACCAGGCGTGCGCGACGGGCACCCGCGCGGCGGCCGGGAAGAAGTCGGCCAGGAGGGTGTGCAGTTGCCTTACCGTCCGTTCCGGGGTGCGGCCCGCGTCGTCGATGCGGGAGCCGTACCTGTAGGGCTTGCCTCGCCCGCCGAAGGCGATGCGCCCGTCTGCGGTGCGCTGGGCGTACATGTAGTAGTGGGCCATGTCGCCGAGCAGCTCCGCGCCGTGCCAGCCGATCTCGTCCAGGACGGACTCGGGCAGCGGGTCGGTGACGATCATCGAGCTGTTCATCGGCAGCCAGTCGCGGTGCAGCGGCCGGAACGCGGCGGTGAACCCCTCGGTCGCCCGGATGACGTACTCGGCCGTCACCCTGCCGTAGGGCGTCAGCGCGGCCGCCGACGAGGTGATCGACCGGGGCCGCAGCGCGGTGACCTCGGTGCCCTCGTACAGCTCGACCCCGAGGTCGCGGACGACCCGCGCCAGGCCGCGCACCAGCTTGGCGGGCTGCACGCGGGCGCAGTGCGGGGTGTACATGGCGTCCACCGCGCCCGCGACCCGGACCCGCTCGCCCGGCTCGACCAGCCGCAGGTCGTCCTCGCCCCAGCCCCACCCGCGCGCGTGCTCGACCTCCTGCCGCATCCGCCAGCGCTGCGCCCGGTTCCGCGCGACGGTGACGAGGCCGTCGTGCGCGAGGTCGGCCTCGATGCCCTCCTTGGCCGCGACGTCCACGACCTCGCCGACGGTCGCGAACATCTCCCGCTGGAGCCGGACCACCGCGTCCCTGCCGAACCTGTCGGCGTAGGCGGTGGGCGAGCCCGCCAGTTCCCCGACGACCCAGCCGCCGTTGCGCCCGGACGCGCCGAACCCGGCGAACTCCTTCTCCAGGATGACGATCCGGAGGTCGGGCCGCGCCTTCTTCAGGTAGTAGGCGGTCCACAGCCCTGTGTAGCCCGCGCCGACGAGGCAGACGTCGGCCTGGAGCGATCCGGGCAGCCGCGCCGCGGGGGCGGGCAGGCCGGTCTCGCCGAACCAGTGGGACACCGCGCCGTTCACCATCGGGCCGTTCACAAAAGGCATGGTCACATCCTGCTTTATCCGTCGCCCGCGCGCATCACGCGGAGTCCGGGCGGCGCCCCGCCGAGCACGCGGACGCGGCCCGGCGAGACCAAGCTCACGCCGTGATTCGGCGCCGTGAAACGCCCGACACACGAACCCGTAACACGCCTCGGCGAGTCTTACTGAATCGAGAAAGAAGGGGGATTCCGATGACCACAGCACTACAAGGTGAGCCCGCGCTACTGACCGTGCGGCCTCTGGTCCAGGGGGACCGCGACGCCGTGGTGGCGATGCACGACCGCTGCTCGATGGCCAGCCGCCGGCTCCGCTACTTCAGCGCCAAGCCGGTGCTGCCGCCGCGTCTGCTCGACGTGTTCACCGACCGCTCGCGGGGGCTGTCCCTCGCGGTGGACGACGGGAGCGGACGGATCGTGGCGCTCGGCCACATGATGTACGACGCGACCCGGCCGGGCACCGCCGAGCTCGCGTTCCTCGTGGAGGACGCCTGGCAGGGCCGGGGGGTCGGCCGTCGCCTGGCGACGCTGCTGCGCGACCTGGGTGAGGCGGAGGGCCTGGCCGAGCTGCGCGCGAGCGTGTTCAGCGAGAACGCGCGGATGCGCAAGCTGCTGACCGCGATGGGCGGCCGCACCACCCGCACCGACGACCCCGCCGTCCTGGAGATCGTGCTCCCGCTGCGGACGCTCGCCGCCGCCGCGTAACTGGAACGATCCATGGGTGGGACGATGGCGGCGTGGCCATCTATGACGACCCAGAAGCCTACGAACTCGCCTGCGGCTACCGTGACGTCCCCGCCGAGGTGGACGCGCTGCTGAGCTGGTCGGCCCGCCACGGCAGGACGCCGGGCACGGTGCTGGAGCTGGCGGCGGGGCCCGCCGAGCACGCGCGGGAGCTGTCCCGCAGGGGCCTGGACGTCACGGCGCTGGACCTCAACCCGGCGATGTGCGCCTACGCCAAGGCCAGGGGGCCGGAGCTGACCGTCGTGCAGGGCGACATGACGGACTTCGCGCTCGACGAGAGGTTCGACCTGATCGTCACCCTGCTGGACAGCACGGCACACCTGCACACCCTCGACGCGCTCGCCGCCCACCTGCACCGGGTCGGCGCGCACCTCGCGGACGGCGCCGCCTACATCCTGGAGATGAGCCATCCGGCCGACCGGCTGAGCCTTGACGAGTCCACGATGACGTCCTGGACGGTCGAGCGCGACGGCGTCACCGCGCACGTCTCCTGGGGCTCCCTGGACGACCCGCTCGACCCGCTCACCCAGATGGTGGACGACAGGGTGGTCATCCGGATCACCGAGCCGCCCTCCCGTCCAGGCGGCCCGGCACGGGTGCGGACCGTCGAGGGCGTCGTCCCGTTCCGGTTCTGGACCGCCACCGAACTGGACGCCGCCGTGCGGGTCGCGGCGCTGGAGCATCCGGAGACGGCGCTGGAGATCGTCGCCCGGTACGGCGACTTCGCCGACGTGTCCCCGACCGCCGACGAGGCGTGGCGGCTCATCAGCGTGCTCCGGCGCCGCCGCTGACGTCGGCGGGACGGGTATCGTCCGGGGCATGTCGGAACCCCTCACCGCGCGGGAGACGGAGCGGTTCGTCGCCGCGATGGTCCCCGTCGTCGCCGAGAAGATCACCAGCGCCGGGCGGTTCAGGATCACCGCGTGGACGCCCGCCGAGCAGGCCATGTACCGCGAGGTGACGTCGAGGGCGGCCGAAACGCTCGGCCGCCCCCTGATGAGCTACGGCAACGGCAGGGACCTCTGGATCGTCCCCGCCGAAGCCGGAGACCCGATAGCCCCCCTCACGCCCTGAGAAGCGCTCTCAGGGCCGCTCAGACCCCGTCGAGACGGGACGCGGCGGCCCGGTCGAGCAGGTACAGCGTCGCCTCGCGCCCGCGCGCCGTCGCGACCGGCGCCTCACTCGGGTCCGCGCCCCCCAGGCCCAGGCTGACCGCCTCGGCCTTGCCCTCGCCCGCCGCGACCACCCAGACCTCGCGCGCCGCCTGGATCACCGGGACGGTCAGCGACACCCGGATCGGCGGCGGCTTCGGCGAGTCGTGCACGCCGACGACCGTCCGCTTCTCCTCAAGCACGCCCGGCAGGCCCGGGAACAGCGACGCGATGTGCGCGTCCGGCCCGACGCCCAGCATGAGCACGTCGAACGAGGGCGCCTCCACCGGGTCCTCCGGCCGGGCGGCGGCGGCCAGTTCGGCGGCGTGCCGCGCGGCCGCCGCCTCCACGTCGGCGCCGTCGGGCCCGTCCGAGGCGGGCATCGGGTGGACGCGCGCCTGGAGTACCGGCACGTGGTCCAGCAGCGCCTCGCGCGCCTGTGTCTCGTTGCGCTCGATGTCGCCGGTCGGCAGGAACCGCTCGTCCCCCCACCACACGTCGAGGTTCGCCCAGTCCACCGCGTCGCGCGCCGGGGACTCCGCGACGGCCGCCAGCACCGCGATGCCGACGGTGCCGCCGGTCAGCACCACCGAGGCGGTGCCGCGCGCGGCCTGCGCGTCGACCAGTGCCGTCACCAGCCGTGCCGCGACGGCGCGCGCCAGCACCCGCGCGTCCTCGTGCACGACGGTCTTCGGCTCGGAACCGCTCATGAACCCGCCCTCTTCCGTGTCCGCTGCTGCCCGTTGTTCTCCTGGGGGGCGTCGGCGGGGGGAGCGGTGTACGTGCGGTCGAACCGTGACACCGCGTCGTGGTAGACCTCGTCGGGGTCGAGGCGGCGCAGCTCCTCGGCCAGCAGCTCCGACATGGGACGCCGGTGCAGCGCCACCTGCCGGTCGGGCTGGCCGGGACGGGCGAGCGTGGCGACGCGCCCGTCGGGCCTGGTCACCGAGATCGGGCCGTCGGCCGTCTGGAGGATGACGGCGGTGATACCGGGCCCGCCCGACGTCGTCCGGGAGGCGGGCGCCGAGAGCCGTCCGCCCAGCCAGGCGGCGAGCAGCTCGGCGCTCGGGCTGTCCGGCTCGGCCTGCACCTCGACGGAGGTGATGGGCGGTGTCTTCTGGTCCAGGGCGGCGGCCAGGAGGGTGCGCCACGGTGTCAGCCGGGTCCAGGAGAAGTCGGTGTCTCCCGGCGTGTAGGACTTGTCGAGCTGGATGAGCGTGCCGAGCCGGTCCAGGCCCGCGTAGGCGTCGGTGACGCGGCGCTGCGCGAGCGCGCCCAGCGGGTCGTCGGCCGGGTTGGCGGGCGCCTGGCCCGGCCACCAGGTGACGACGGGCGCGTCCGGCACCAGCAGCGGCACCACGACCGAGTCGGCGTGCCCGGCCAGCGGCCCGTACATGCGCAGCAGGACGGTCTCGCCGGGGCCGGTCTCGCCGATCCTTATCTCCGCGTCCAGCCGGGACGAGCTGCCGCGCGCGTCCCGCGAGATCACGGTGAGCACCCGGCACGGGTGTTCGCGGGCCGCCTCGGTGGCCGCGCGCAGCGAGTCGTACTGGGCGGACTCGTCGGTGACGATCACCAGGGTGAGCACCATGCCGACGGCGGGGCCGCCCATCTGGTGCCGGGCCTGGGTCAGCGCCTCCTGGATCCGCCGGGTGGTCGTCGCGGTGAGGTCGATGTTCACGTCAGATCCTCCGCCAGGCGCGGCCGTCGCGCTTCATGAGCAGGTCCGAGGACTTGGGGCCGTAACCGCCCGACTTGTACTGGTCGGGCCGCCCGTGCGCGGCCCAGTACTCCTCGGCGGGGTCGAGGATCTGCCAGGACAGCTCGACCTCCTCCTGTCGGGGGAACAGCGGGGGGTCGCCGATGAGGACGTCGAGGATGAGCCGCTCGTACGCCTCGGGGGAGGACTCGGTGAAGGACTCCCCGTAGGCGAAGTCCATGTTGACGTCCCGGACCTCCATCGCGGTGCCCGGCACCTTCGAGCCGAACCGGAGCGTCACGCCCTCGTCCGGCTGGATGCGGAACACCAGCGCGTTCTGCCCCAGCTCCTCGGTCTCGGTGTGCGAGAACGGCAGGTGCGGGGCCTTCTGGAACATCATCGCGACCTCGGTGGCCCGCCGGGAAAGGCGCTTGCCCGTCCGCAGGTACCAGGGCACGCCCGCCCAGCGCCGCGAGTCGATCTCCAGCTTGATGGCCGCGTACGTCTCGGTGGTGGAGGTGGCGGGGATGCCCTCCTCCTCCAGGTAGCCCTTGACGGCCACGCCGCCCTGCCACCCCGCCGCGTACTGGCCGCGCGCGGTGGAACGTCCCAAGTCGCCCTCAGGCAGCCGCACCGAAGACAGCACCTTGGCCTTCTCCGCGCGGACCGCCTCGGCGCTGAACGACGTCGGCTCCTCCATCGCGGTGAGGGCCAGCAACTGGAGCAGGTGGTTCTGGATGACGTCGCGGGCCGCGCCGATGCCGTCGTAGTACCCGGCCCGGCCTCCGATGCCGATGTCCTCGGCCATGGTGATCTGCACGTGGTCCACGTACGACCGGTTCCAGATCGGCTCGAACAGGGTGTTCGCGAAGCGCAGCGCCAGGATGTTCTGGACGGTCTCCTTGCCCAGGTAGTGGTCGATCCGGAAGATCGACTCCTCGGGGAAGACCCGGTGCACGATGTTGTTCAGCTCGCGGGCGCTCTTCAGGTCGTGCCCGAACGGCTTCTCGATGACGACCCGGCGGAACGACTCGGGGGAGTGCTCGGCGAGGCCGGAGCGCTGGAGCTGCTCCACGACGACGTCGAAGAACTTCGGGGGGATCGAGAGGTAGAAGGCGTAGTTCCCGCCGGTGCCGCGGGTCTCGTCCAGCTCCTTGACGGCCAGCGCGAGCGTGTCGAACGCGCCGGGGTCGCTGAACTCGCCGGGCACGAAGTGCATGCCCTCCGACAGGTGCCGCCAGACGTCCTCGCGGAACGGCGTGCGCGCGTGCTGCTTGACCGCCTCGTAGGCGACCTGGCGGAAGTCCTGGTTCTCCCAGTCGCGCCGGGCGAAGCCGACGAGGGAGAAGCCGGGGGGAAGCAGCCCCCGGTTGGCCAGGTCGTAGATGGCCGGGAGCAGCTTCTTGCGGGAGAGGTCCCCGGTGACGCCGAACAGCACCAGCACGCTGGGCCCGGCGACACGGGGCAGTCTCTTGTCGCGGGGATCCCGGAGTGGATTCCCGTCGATCCCGATCAATTCAGCGGGCGATGGCATGCCCGTCCCTTTCCTGCGTGTCGATCAGACTGGTCTCAGGGCGGTCAAGGAGGGGATCGACCGGCTTGCGGTGACGGCCGCGCGGGGCCGCCCCGGACCTGTGGGCCCGGGCACGGCCCCGCGGTGACGCCGTCGTGTTCAGTTTTTCAGTGCGTCGAGCAGTTGCGCCAGCCCTTCGGCGCGATCACGCAGATGCAGGCGGAGCGCGGGGCGGCCGCGCGAGCGCAGCGCCCGCAGGTCGCCGATGGCCTGGGCGAGCTGCAGTGTCCGGAACGTGTACGGCCGGCCCGGCACCGGCACGTCCACCGGCGCCGCCCCGGTGATCTGGAGGAAGACGCCGTCCTGCGGACCGCCCTTGTGGTACTGGCCGGTCGAGTGCAGGAAGCGCGGCCCCCACCCGAAGGTGACGGGCGCTGGCGCGTGCCGCAGCCGCTCCGAGCGGAGCGTCAGCAGCGGGCGCAGCGCCGCCGCCTCGGCGTCCTGGCCGGTGCGGTCCAGGTACGCCATGACGGCCAGGTAGCCGCGCGTCGAGACCGCCCCGACCAGGGAGTCCAGCACCTCGGCGAGGCCCGCCCCGGCGAACGCGCCGCCGGAGTAGACCTCGACGGCGCCGTCCACGACGTCGGGCGCGCCCTCGTCGAGCGCGGCCTCGCCCTCGGTCTCGAACGCCTTCAGCACCTCGCCGGTGCGGTCCTTGGACTCCTGGACGTTGGGCTGGTCGAACGGGTTGATGCCGATGACCCGTCCGGCGATCGCCGTCGCGTACTCCCACAGCAGGAACTGCGCGCCCAGCGGCCCCTTGACGGCCAGCGCGGCCGCCTCGTAGTCACCGAGGACGACGCCGCGCACGTCCGGCGCCGGGACGAAGCCGGGCGCGTCCACGCCCTCCACGACGACGGGCAGCAGGCCCTTGCCGTCCTTGCCGGTGGACTCGGCGATGAGCTGCTCCGCCCAGTCGCCGAAGCCGCTGATGCCCGAGCCGTTGTCAGCGATGAGCAGCTTGTCGCGGCCCGACACGGCGGCCGCGCCGAGCGCGGCGCCGAGCGTCAGCGCCGGGTTGTCCAGCGGCTGGCGCAGCGTCGGGGCGAGCGC
Source organism: Actinocorallia sp. API 0066 (assembly GCF_020991275.1). Classification (GTDB taxonomy): domain Bacteria; phylum Actinomycetota; class Actinomycetes; order Streptosporangiales; family Streptosporangiaceae; genus Actinocorallia. The sequence goes on from NZ_JAJLQY010000018.1 coordinate 63,698, forward strand.
GGCGGCCTCGTCCAGCAGGGCGCCGATGTCGGCCCCGGCCAGCGCGGACGGCACCAGGCCGAACGCCGTCAGCGCGCTGTAGCGCCCGCCGACGTCCGGGTCGGCCAGGACGACGTGGTAGCCGGCCTGCCGCGCGGCGTTCTCCAGCGGCGAGCCCGGGTCGGTGATCACCACAAAGCGGCGGCGCAGCGCGTCGCCGGTGACACCCGCGTCCTGGAACGCCTGCTCGAAGATCCTGCGGTGGCTGTCGGTCTCGATCGTGCCGCCGCTCTTGGACGCCACGACGACGACGGTCCGCTCGATCCGGTCCGCGATCACCCGGCCGACCTGGAGGGGGTCGGTGGTGTCGAGGATGGTGAGCTCCACGCCCGCCGTCTGGGTGATGACCTCGGGCGCGAGCGACGAGCCGCCCATGCCGGCCAGCACGAAGTGGTCGAGCCCCTCGGCGCGGTACTCCTCGGCGAGCCGGGCCAGCGGCTCCACCAGCGCCCGCGACGTCTCGGGCAGGTCGAGCCAGCCGAGCCGCCGGCCCGCCTCCGCCACCGCGTCCGGGCCCCACAGCTGGGCGTTCTTGGCGGCGAGCGCGGTGGGGGCGCCGTCGGAGATCAACCGCTGCTGCACGCTCTCGGTGTTCTCCACGGCGTCACCGCGCACGGTGACCGTCACGCCCGCCGCCGCCGTGACGACAGAGGTCACGCCTTGGCCTCCAGTTCGGTCTTCAGGGTGTCCAGCAACTGGTTCCAGGAGACCTCGAACTTGTCGACGCCCTCGTCCTCCAGGACCCGCACGACGTCGTCATAGTCGACGCCCGCGGCCTTGAGCTCGGCGAACAGGGCGTGCGCGGCCGGGTAGGAGCCCGCGATCGCGTCGCCGTTGATGTCGCCGCCCTCGGCGGTGGCCTTGAGGGTGGCCTCCGGCATCGTGTTGACGGTGCCGGGCGCGACCAGCTCGGTGACGTACAGGGTGGCGGGCAGCGACGGGTCCTTCACGCCGGTGGACGCCCACAGAGGGCGCTGCGGCCGGGCCCCGGCGTCAGCGAGCGCCTTCCACCGGTCGGAGGCGAACTTCTGCTCGTACAGCTCGTAGGCGAGCCGGGCGTTGGCGACGCCCGCCTTGCTCTTGAGCTCGGGCTTGCCGAGCTTCTCCAGCCGCTTGTCGATCTCGGTGTCCACCCGGGACACGAAGAACGACGCGACCGACTCGATCTTGTTGACGTCGTGCCCGTTGGCGTGCGCCTGCTCCAGACCGGCGAAGAACGCGTCGATGACCTGGCCGTAGCGCTCCAGCGAGAAGATCAGCGTGACGTTCACGCTGATGCCCTCGGCCAGCACCGCGGTGATCGCGGGCAGGCCCTCGGCCGTCGCGGGGATCTTGATGAGCAGGTTGGGCCTGTCCACCTGCCACCACAGCGCCTTGGCCTCGGCGATCGTCGCCTCGGTCTTACGGGCGAGCCTCGGGTCCACCTCGATGGACACGCGGCCGTCCACACCGTCGGTGCGGTCGTAGACGGGGCGCAGCACGTCGCACGCCCAGCGGATGTCGTAGGTGGGGATGGCGCGGGACGCCTCCTCCACGCTGACCCCGCGCACGGCGAGCTCACGTAGCTGCTCGTCATAGGCGTCGCCCTTGCTGAGGGCGTTCGCGAAGATCGTCGGGTTGGAGGTGACGCCGACGACGTGGGAGTTCCGGACGAGATCGGCGAGGTTGCCCGAGCGCAGCCGTTCCCGGCTCACGTCGTCGAGCCAGATCGACACGCCCTCGTCGGAGAGCTTCTTCAGATTGTCACTCACGGTTATTCATCCCTTGGCCTTGGTGAGGCTTTCACGGGCGGCGGCGACCACCGCTTCGGGGGTGATGCCGAATTCCCTGTAGAGGGTCTTGTAGTCGGCGGAGGCGCCGAAGTGCTCAAGGCTGACCGACGCGCCGGCGTCGCCGACGAACCGGTGCCAGCCCAGCGCGACGCCGGCCTCGACCGACACGCGGGCGCGGACGGCGGGCGGCAGGACGTCGTTCCGGTAGGACTCGTCCTGCGCGTCGAACCACTCGACGCACGGCATCGACACCACGCGCGCGGCGGTGCCCTCGGCCTGCAGCGTCTCGCGGGCGGCCAGCGCGATCTCCACCTCGGAGCCGGTGGCGATGATGATGACCTCGGGCGTGCCGCCCTCGGCCTCGGCGAGCACGTAGCCGCCCTTGGCGGCGCCCTCGGCCGACGCGAGCACGTCCCGGTCGAACACCGGCAGCTTCTGGCGGGTCAGCGCCAGGCCGGACGGCCGGTCGGTCTGCTCCAGGATCGCGCGCCACGCGACCGTCGTCTCGTTGGCGTCGGCCGGGCGGACCACGTTGAGGCCGGGGATCGCGCGCAGCGCCCACAGGTGCTCCACCGGCTGGTGCGTCGGGCCGTCCTCGCCCAGGCCGATCGAGTCGTGCGTCCACACGTAGATGACCGGCAGCTCCATCAGCGCGGCCAGCCGCACCGAGGGGCGCATGTAGTCGGAGAACACCAGGAAGGTGCCGCCGTAGGGGCGGGTGCCGCCGTGCAGCGCGATGCCGTTGAGGATCGCGCCCATCGCGTGCTCGCGGATGCCGAAGTGCAGGGTGCGGCCGTAGGGCCCGCCCCGCCACTCGTCGGTCTGGAACTCCGCCGGGATGAAGGACGGCTCGCCCTTCATCGTGGTGTTGTTGGACTCCGCGAGGTCGGCCGAGCCGCCCCACAGCTCCGGCAGCACCGGGCCGACCGCGCTCAGCACCTCGCCGGACGCGGCCCGCGTCGCGAGGTCCTTGCCCGCCGGGAACACCGGCAGCTTGGCCGTCCAGCCCTCGGGCAGGCGGCGCGCGGCGATCCGGTCGAACTCGGCGGCCCGCTCGGGGTGGGCGGCCCGCCAGGCGGTGAACTTCTCGTCCCACGCCTTGCGCTCGTCCCGGCCGCGCTCGACGACTTCGCGCGCGTGCGCGAGGACCTCGGCGTCGACGTCGAAGGTCTTGTCCGGGTCCAGGCCCAGGATCTTCTTGGTGGCGGCGACCTCGTCGGCGCCCAGCGCCGAGCCGTGGATCTTGCCGGTGTCCTTCTTGTTCGGCGCGGGCCAGCCGATGACGGTGCGCAGCGCGATGAAGGTCGGGCGGCCCGTCTCGTTCTTGGCGGCCTGGAGCACGTTGTAGAGGCGCTGGACGTCCTCGACGTACTCGCCGGTCTTCAGCCAGTCCACCCGGTAGGTGTCCCAGCCGTAGGCGGCGTAGCGCGCGATGACGTCCTCGGACATCGCGATCTGGGTGTCGTCCTCGATCGAGATGCGGTTGTCGTCCCAGACGACGACGAGGTTGCCCAGGCGCTGGTGGCCCGCGATGGCGCTCGCCTCGTGGCTGATGCCCTCCTGGATGTCGCCGTCGGAGCAGAACGCCCAGATGGTGTGGTCGAAGGGGGACTCGCCGGCGGCGGCCTCGGGGTCGAACAGGCCGCGCTCGCGGCGCGCCGCCATCGCCATGCCGACCGCGTTGGCCAGGCCCTGGCCCAGGGGGCCGGTCGTCGTCTCGACGCCGACCGTGAAGCCGTGCTCGGGGTGGCCCGGGGTCTTGCTGCCCCACGTGCGCAGCGCCTTCAGGTCGTCCAGTTCGAGGCCGTAGCCGGACAGGTAGAGCTGGATGTAGAGGGTGAGGCTGGAGTGGCCGCAGGACAGCACGAAGCGGTCGCGTCCGGTCCACGCGGGATCGGACGGGTCGTGCTTGAGCACCTTGTTGAACAACAGGTAAGCGGCCGGAGCCAGGCTCATCGCGGTGCCAGGGTGCCCTGAGCCCACCTTCTCGACGGCGTCCATCGCGAGGGCGCGGACGGTGTCGACCGCCCGGTCGTCGAGCTCGGACCAGTCAAGAGTGAGATTGTCGGTAGTCACCGGAGAACGTCGGTCCTTCCACACTTGGGATTTTCGTCAGACCACGCCCGTGCCCAAGGCGCTGATCACAGCGAGCCTACTCATTATGACCGTCGCGTGGATTGGTCTAAACCAATCGGCCCGCTCTCGCCCGAACACTGGGCACATGCCCGATCATTCCCCTTCCGACACCTGCGGAAGTCACCGGTGCGGGGGAGACCACAGGTGAAACACCGCACCCGATGATGGACCCTCCGGGGGGCGGCACTACAGTGATGGCGCGGTCGCACGGGGCGGCCGAAACAGACCAAGCAGAAGGCTCTCCAGTTGTGACGGTGCTCAGTAACCGGGCCGGCCGCGCGGACGGCTCCCGCATCGAGGCGGCCGAGACCGCGCCCCCCCTTCTCGGGGAGACCGAAGGGCCGCTGACGCTCGGCGCGAAGATCGGCGCCTACGTGGCGCTCACCAAGCCGCGGGTCATCGAGCTGCTGCTGATCACCACGCTACCCGTGATGTTCCTGGCCGCCAAGGGCGTCCCGGACCTCGGCCTCGTCGTCGCCACCCTGGCGTGGGGCACCATGTCGGCGGGCAGCGCCAACGCGATCAACTGCTTCATCGACCGCGACATCGACGCCAAGATGCGCCGCACCCGCCGCCGTCCGCTGGCCCGCCACCAGGTCAGCCCCCGCGCCGCGCTGGTCTTCGGCGCCGCGCTCGGCGTGCTGTCCACGGTCGGCTTCCTGGCGACGGTCAACACGCTGGCCGCCGCGCTGTCGGTCTTCGCGATCCTCTATTACGTCTTCGTCTATTCGCTGCTGTTGAAGCGGCGCACGAAGCAGAACATCGTGTGGGGCGGCATCGCGGGGTGCATGCCGGTCCTCATCGGCTGGGCCGCCGTCACCGGGTCCCTCGCGCTGACCCCGTTCATCCTGTTCGGCGTCGTCTTCCTGTGGACGCCGCCGCACACCTGGACCCTGGCGATGCGCTACAAGGAGGACTACGCGCTCGCGGGCGTCCCGATGCTGCCGGTGGTGGCCACCGACAAGCGCGTCGTCGTCGAGTCGGTCGTCTACACCTGGGCCACGGTCCTGTGCTCCCTGGCCCTGTGGCCCGCCGCCGACCTCACCCCCGTCTACGGCGTCGTCGCCGTCGTCCTGGGCGCGATCTTCGTCATCGAGGCCCACCGCCTCCTGGCCCGCGTCAACCGCGGCCTCACCGGCGCCCTCCTCCGCCCCATGCGCTTCTTCCACCTCTCCAACACCTACCTGGCCCTCCTCTTCACCGCCGTAGCCATCGACTTCCTCTTCCAGTAACCAGCAACGGTCGACTACTCTCGCGGCTTGGCTTCCGCCGCCTTGGAGGGCGGAGGTCCCGGCGGTCGCCCGCCGGGGTTCCTGTTTCGCCGGGCCGTGCCCTGGCCGCTCGCGCGGCCGGGGTCCTACCGTCCCTCCACAGGCGTTTCGGCTCTCCGCCAGCCCGGCGGCGAGCAGGTTACGTGCGGCGTTGACGTCCCGGTCATGGGCCGTCGCGCAGCCGTCGCAGGTCCATTGGCGGACGTGGAGCGGCATCGTGCTGGTCCGGTGCCCGCACGCCGAGCACATTTTGGACGAGGGGTACCAGCGGTCCGCCACGACCAGGGTGCGGCCGTACCAGTCGGCCTTGTACTCCAGCATCGAGCGCAACTCCCGCCAGGCGGCGTCGGAGACCGCGCGGGCGAGCGTGCGGTTCCCGGCCAGGTTGCGGACGGCGAGGTCCTCGATCACGACCGTTTGGTTCTCACGGACGAGCCGAGTGGTGAGCTTGTGCAGGAAGTCCCGTCGGCGATCAGCGATCCGCGCGTGCGCGCGAGCCACCCGAAGGCGGGCCTTGCCGCGGTTCCTGCCGCCTTTGGCCTTGCGGGACAGCGCCCGCTGGGCCTTGGCCAGGCGACGCCGGTCACGGCGTTCATGCCGGGGGTTGGGGACCTTCTCACCCGTCGAGAGCGTCACCAGCGACGTGAGCCCGACATCCACCCCCACCGCCGACTCCACCGGCTCCAGGGCGCTGACGACCTCTTCGCACAGCAGGGACACGAACCAGCGGCCCGCCGCGTCACGGGACACCGTCACCGTGGACGGCTCCGCACCATCGGGCAGAGGGCGGGACCAGATGACGTCCAACGGCTGATTCATCTTGGCCAGAGTGAGCCGCCCGTCCCGGTACCTGGACCCGGAACGGGTGTACTCGGCTGAGGCGCGGGACTTCCTCTTCGACTTGAACGCCGGATACTGCGCGCGCTTGCTCCAGAGGTTCACGAACGCGGCCTGCAGATGCCGAAGCGCCTGCTGGAGCGGCACGGACGACACCTCGTTGAGGAAGGCCAACTCCTCGGTGCGCTTCCATCTGGTCAGGTGCGCGGAGGACTCCCCGTAGGAGACGCTCCGGCCCTCGCTGGCGTAGGCTCGAGTGCGTTCCTCCAGCATCCTGTTGTAGACCAGGCGCACGCAACCGAACGTCCGGGCCAGCTCTCCGGCCTGGTCGGGAGTCGGGTAGAAACGGAACTTGAACGCCCGCTTCACGGTACGCGCCATGCCCCGCATGTTACCGACAGTTCATGTAAGAACACTCTATGAAAGGAGGAAGTGGCGTTACCTCCCCTCCTGAGGGAAGGCGGGGGTCTCCACGCCGCGAGAAACGATGACCAAGCTCGATCCGCAGGCGATTTTGGACGGCCGGACGCCCGGTCGGCCTTCGCTGAAGTTGATCGTGGGGATGGTCATCACGTCCACGTGTGCGTTGGGGACGTTGGCGCTGTTCGCGTTTCTCGGGCAGGACGGGAACTTCTTTGTCGGGCTCGGGTTGGCGATGCTGCCTGTGCCGATCCTGCTTTCGGCGGTTCTGCTGTTGGACCGGTTGGAGCCGGAGCCGGTGCGGGACCTGGTGTTCGCGTTCCTGTGGGGGGCGGGGGTGGCCGTCGTGGGGGCGCTCGTGCTCAACACGCTCGGCTACCGGTACGTCACGGCGCCCTTCTTCGGGGACGACCAGGGGCTGTTCTGGACGACGACCGTGGGCGCGCCCGTCATCGAGGAGTCCCTCAAGGGGGCCGTCCTCTTTGTCCTGCTGTGGTTCCGGCGCAACGAGATCGACGGCGTCACCGACGGGATCGTCTACGCGGCCATGGTGGCGCTCGGCTTCGCCATGATGGAGAACATCTCCTATTACATGCAGGCGCTCGACGACGGCGGGGCGGGCAAGCTGGAGGCCGTCTTCATCCTGCGCGGGCTGATCTCGCCCTTCGGGCACCCGCTGTTCACCGCCATGACGGGCCTGGGTGTCGCGTGGGCGGCCAACCACCGGCGCGGCCGTGTCCCGGCCCTCGTGCTGGGCCTCGTGGGGGCGATCCTGCTGCACGCGCTGTGGAACGGCGCGGCGTCCTACGGGCTCGGCGGGCTGGCCGTCGTGTACGTGCTGGACTTCGGCATCCTCGTGGTGCTGCTCGTCCTGATCTTCCTGGAGCGGCGCGGGCTCGTGCACCGGATCGGGCGGTACCTGCCCGTCTACGTCCGGACCGGGCTGGTCTCGCCGCAGGACATCGTGATGCTCGGCTCGATCCAGCGGCGCCGCGCGGCCCGGCGCTGGGCCCGCTCGGTCGGCGGGCGGGGCGCGGCCCGTGCCATGTCGGACTACCAGCTTGGCGCGACGGAACTCGTCCTGCTGCACAAGCGGCTGGACGCGGGCGTGATCGACGGCGACTACTTCGCGACCCGGCGCAACGAGCTCCTGCACCTGATGGCGGTGGCCCGTCAGGCGCTCCTCATCGCCCGTCCCAAGCCCGCCACCCCGCCCTGGGGGCCGTCCGGCATCACCGGCGAGACGCCGCAGCCGCCCCCGCCGGGGCCGCCGCCGCGCCGCTGACGGGAGCCTTGAGAACACGAAGGCCCGCGCCGTGTGGCGCGGGCCTCGTACGTCGGCGGGCGGGTCAGGCGTCGGGGCGGACGCGCTGGGTGTACAGGACGTGCAGGACGGCGATCCACAGCAGGGCCGAGCCGAGCAGGTGGATGCCCACGAGGACCGCCGGGACCTCCAGGTAGTACTGGAGGTAGCCGATGAACCCCTGGGCGACGAGCGCGCCGATGAGGACGTGCGCGGCCCGTCGCGGCCGGGCCGGGGCGTTGGTGCGGTGCAGCAGCCAGGCGATCACGAGGGTGAGCGCGACGGCCGCCCACGCGGTGAGCCCGTGGATCCGGGCGACCGTCTCGATCGCGAAGGGGAACCGCTCGGCCTGCGCGTCGCCTGCGTGCGGCCCGGTGCCGGTGACGACGGTGCCCGCCGCCAGCACCACGACCGTCACCCAGACCAGCGCGGACGTCAGGTGCCGCACCAGCGGCGTGACGACCCGCACGGCGGGCCCGTCGCCCTCGCCGACCCGGACATAGAGCAGGAACGCCACAAAGATCATCGCGCTGGACAGCAGGTAGTGCGCGGAGACCGTCGCCGGGTGCAGCTTGGTCAGCACGGTGACGCCGCCCAGGCCCGCCTGCGCCAGCACCCCGATCGGCTGGAGCGCGGCCAGCACGACCAGCTCGGGCCGCCGGGGGCGCAGCCGCCGGGCCGCGACGAACACCGCGACCGCCGCCGCCAGGACGAGGAACGTCAGCATCCGGTTGCCGAACTCGATCGCCATGTTGATCGGCGAGTGAGACGGGTGGGCCGTCGGGATGAGGCTGTCGCCGGTGCACTTGGGCCATGTCGGGCAGCCCAGGCCGGAGGAGGTGAGCCGGACGGCGCCCCCGGTGAAGATGATCCCGGTGTTCACCGCCACCCCGGCCAGCGCCAGCAGGCGCATCGAGGCGGTGGAGGGGTTCCAGACCGCGTCGCGCGCTCTGGCCAGCGGGGTCCTGCTCTTGTCCACGGTCGTCACAGCCACGGCCTCATCGTAGGACCGCCTTTCTGGTGGCCCGACCCGGGTCAGGTCCTGGCGCCCCGGGTGGCTCCCGCGCACGCCAGGATGACCGCCCCTATCGCCAGCCACTGGACGGGCGAGAGCAGCTCGTGCAGCAGCAGCACCCCGACGAGCGCCGCCACCGCCGGTTCCAGACTCATGAGGATGCCGAAGACGCCCTGCGGGATGCGGCGCAGCGCCTCCAGCTCCAGCGTGTACGGGATCACCGACGACAGCAGGCCCACGCCGATCCCGAGCGCGACCACGCCGGGGGTGAGGACGCTCCACCCGGCGTCCACGAGCGCGACGACGCCCGGCGGCAGCACCACGAGCGTCGCCACCAGGCTGCCCAGCGCGAGGCCCGTGGCGCCCGGCAGGCGCCTCCCGGCGGCCGTCGCGGCGTAGATGTACAGCGCCCAGCCGACGCCCGCCAGCAGCGCCCACAGGACGCCGGGGACGTTGACGTCTCCGCCGTCCCTGGCCAGCGCGACGACACCGCCGAACGCGAGCGCCGCCCACAGCAGGTCGAGCGGCCGCCGCGACGCGAGGACGGCGACGGCCAGCGGCCCGAGGAACTCGATCGTCACGGCGATGCCCAGCGGGATGTGCTGCAACGACTGGTAGATCGAGAAGTTCATCAGGGCGAGGGAGCCGCCGAGCGCGGCCGCCGCGCCCAGGTCGCGCCGCGACGCCTCCCGCAGCACCCGCCACAGCCTGCGCCGCACCACAAACCCGACGACGACGGCCGAGGTCGCCAGCCGGAGCACCACGATCGCCGTCGGCGGCATCCTGTCGAACATGCCCTTGGCCAGCCCCGCGCCGACCTGCACCGAAAGAATCCCGCACAGGACAAGGAGCGAAGGCGGGAAGGACCCCAGCCCGAACCCCCGAACCCCCCGTGCGGCCGTGTTACCGGCCACGCCGTGCCCCTCGCCGTCGAAAGGTCATTCCCACCTGAAGAACCTGGCCGCCAGCGCCAGCCCGGCGACCGCCCACACCGCCAGGACCGCCAGCTCCGCGCCGGGCAGCGCGACACCGTCGGCCAGCACCGCGCGCAGCGCGCCGGACAGCGCCGAGATCGGCAGCAGCTCCAGCACGGCGGCGAAGGCGGCGGGGAACTTGCTCAGCGGGAAGACGACGCCGCCCAGCACGAGCAGCAGCAGGTAGACGAGGTTCGCGGCGGCAAGGGTCGCCTCGGCCCTGAGCGTCCCGGCCATGAGCAGGCCGAAGCCGCTGAAGGCGGCGGTGCCCAGCAGGACGGCGAGGACGGCCCCGGCGAAGTGCCCCGACGGGTTCCAGCCGAGCGCGAACGCCACGCCGATGATCACGACGGCCTGGAGCAGCTCGACGAGCACCACGGTGAGCGTCTTGGCGAGGATGAGGCCCGACCTGGGCAGCGGCGTCGCGCCGAGCCGCTTGAGGACGCCGTAGCGGCGCTCGAACCCTGTGCCGATCGCCTGGCCGGTGAAGGCCGTGGACATGACGGCGAGCGCAAGCACGCCCGGCGTCAGGAAATCCACCCGGGCGCCCTCGCCCAGATCCAACAGCGAGGTAAGGCTGAACACCGTGAGCAGCATCACCGGGATGATGAGGGTGAGGAGAAGCTGCTCCCCGTTCCGGAGCATGGCCTTGAGCTCGTAGGACGTCTGGGCCGCGACCATCCGGGCGAGCGGGGCCGCCACCGGGCGGGGGCTGAGGTCCATGACGGTCATCCGCGCAGCTCCCTGCCGGTCAGTTCCAGAAAGACGTCCTCCAGGCTGCGGCGCTCGATCCGGAGGTCCTCGGCCAGCACGCCGTGCGCGGCGCACCAGGCCGTGACGGTGGCCAGCAGCTCCGGGCCGACCTCGCCCTCGACCAGGTAGTGGCCCGTGGGCGACTCCTTGGCGGCGCTGCCGTCCGGGAGCGCGTTGAGCAGCTCGTCCAGGCCCAGCCCGGCGCGGGCACGGAACCTGAGCTGGTGCTCGGCGCCGGTCAGCTCGGCGGGCGCGCCCTGCGCGACGACCCTGCCGCCGTCCACGATGACGATCCTGTCGGCGAGATGCTCGGCCTCGTCCATGAAGTGTGTGGTGAGCAGCACCGAGACGCCCGCCGCGCGCAGCTCCGCCACCAGATCCCAGGTGGCGCGGCGTGCCTGCGGGTCGAGACCGGCCGTCGGCTCGTCCAGGAAGACCAGTTCCGGCCTGCCGACGATCGCCGCGGCGAGCGACAGCCGCTGCTGCTGGCCGCCCGACAGCCGCCGGTAGGGCGTGCGGGCGTGCTCGGTGAGGCCGAGCCGTTCCATCAGCGCGGCGGGGCTCAGCGGGTGGGCGTGGAACGACGCCATCAGCCGCAGGAACTCCCCGGCCTTCGCGGTGCCCGGCACCCCGCCCGACTGCGGCATGACGCCGACGCGCGGGCGCAGCGCCCTGTCACGCGGATCGAGGCCGAGCACGCGGACGGTGCCCGCGTCGAAGTCGCGGTAGCCCTCGCAGATCTCCAACGTGCTCGTCTTGCCCGCCCCGTTGGGGCCCAGCAGCGCGGTGACCTCGCCGCGTCCGGCGGTGAACGTCAGGTCAGCGACCGCCGTGGTCCTGCCGTAGCGCTTGACCAGGCCGGTGATCTCCAGTGCGGGGGGTGCTGCCATGGGGGGAAGTCTAGAGGCGGGGTCTGACGGTTCCGGCACCGGCCGCGCGAAACTTCCATCGGCACGGAACGTCAAGGCATGCGCACGCGCTGTCCTTGACACCTCCAATTCGGCGGTGGGGCACGTCCGGGGGCCGTCGTCGTCTGGCACGGTCGAAGCATGGGGGCAGAACTCAGGAAGCTGCGCGGCCGTATCCGCTCGATCAAGTCGACGGCGAAGATCACCAGGGCGCAGGAGCTGATCGCGACGTCGCGGATCTCGCGCGCGCAGGCCCGTCAGGCGGCGTCCCGGCCTTACGCGCGGCAGATCACCCGGGCCGTCAGCGCGCTGGTCACGCACAACGTGTCCGAGGACCACGCGCTGCTCAACCGGCGTCCCGACGCGTCACGGGTGGCGATCCTCATGATCACCGGCGACCGCGGGTTCTGCGGCGCCTACAACGCGAACGTGCTGCGGCACGCCAACGCGCTGACGAAGATGCTCAAGGCCGAGGGCAAGGACGTGGTGTTCTACATCACCGGCCGCAAGGGCGTGGACAACTTCACCTTCAACGGACGTCCTATCGAGCGCTTCTGGGTGGGGGAATCCGGAGAGCCCACCTACGCGACGGCCGCGGAGATCGGCAAGGAGCTCGTCGAGCGGTTCTCGATGCCGACGACCGAGGGCGGCGTCGGCGAGGTCCACGTCATCTTCACCCGGTTCGTCTCGATGATCAGCCAGCAGATGACGGTCCGTCGCATCCTGCCGCTGGAGATCGAGGACGTCGAGGAACTGCCCGGCGGCGAAGGCCCGGCCGCCAGCTACGACTTCGAACCCTCCGTCAGCGAGGTCCTGGACGCCCTCATCCAGCAGTACGTCCGAGGCCGCATCTGGAACATGCTCCTGGAGTCCGCCGCCTCCGAACACGCCGCCCGCCGCCAGGCCATGATGTCCGCCACCGACAACGCCAACGACCTCATCTTCCGCCTGTCCCGCCAGGCCAACGAAGCCCGCCAAGCCGAAATCACCAACGAACTCATCGACATCGTCAGCGGCGCCAACGCCCTGACCGCCACCACCAAGGACGACTAGCCCCACCGGCTCACGCTTCGCTCCGCGAGGGGTTACCCCCGACGACCAGTCCCGCCCACCGGCCTCACACCTCGCCGTCCCACGGCTGCCCGCCCCGCCCGGTGACGCCGACGGCTTACGCGGCGTCCCGCACCGGTCACGTCAGGGCAGCACAAAGGACAACTCCGGCACACCGGGCAGCCCGATGGTCTGTTGGGCGGGCGTCACGCGCATACGGAAGCGCTCCGGCCCCGGCCGCCCGGCGTCGTCCCACGCGCCGAGCGCCCGCTCGATCCGCGACCAGAGACGGACAGGCCCACCTTCCCGGACAACCCAGCCACCCTCTTCCGGCGTCAGCGCGGCGACCGCCCGATCGACCGGATCGAGAAGATAGACGGTCCCGTCGATCTCGGCCGAGGTGGCCGTCGGCACCGCGAGCTGCGCGAGAAAGCGACCGAAGAAGCTCTCCTCATCTGTGGCCGAGATCCGGCCGGGCCCGTGCCGTGCCGCGCGCGGCGAGCCGTCAAGCAGCCGCGCCCACCGGTGCGGGCTGCCGCACCACGGCGGCAGGTGCCCCCGCGCCGGCATGAACGAGATCGTGCCGGGCAGCAGCGCCCCTTCCGCCGTCCCGTCCTCCCCGACCGTGAGCAGCACCCGCCCCGATCCGTACAGCCACCCGGAAAGCGTGGTGAGGATCTTCCCTCCGGGCTTCGCCTGCGCGAGCCACGCCGCCGGGATCGTCCTGACGGAACACGCCGCGACAATTCGGTCATAGGGCGCGAACGGCGGGTACCCGTACAGTCCGTCGGCGACGTCAAGCCCGAGCCGGTACCCGCACCGGTTGAGCGCCGCGGCGGCCTGCCGCGCCCGCTCGGGATCCACCTCGACCGAGACGACGTCCCCGTCCTCCCCGAGCCGCGCGCACGCCAACGCCGCCGAGTACCCCGTCCCCGTCCCGATCTCCAACACCTCGTGCCCGTCCCGCACGTCCGCGTCCACCCACATCCGCACCACCAGCGACGGCAACGTGGACGACGAAGACGGCGCCCCACCCACCCGCCGCCCCGCTGCATCCCAGTCCGTCTCCACCTCATCAAACTGCGTCACCAACGTCCGATCCCCATAAACCGCCCCCAACCACCGCTCAGCATCCCTTTTCTCCGTCACCCCCTCCCAAACCACCATCCCAGACCCCTCATCCCTCCCCTCCGCCACAAAGAACCCCGGCACAAACCAATGCCGAGGCACCTCCCCCACCGCCCTCCGCCACCCCAAATCCCCCAAAACCCCCTCCTCAACCAGTTCCTCCACCAACCGAGCCCGCAACCCCCGAGCCCGCTCCTCCACAGAATCGTCCTCGATGTACGCCATTTCGATCACCCTTCCCGTAGCAACTCGGCGAACGCATCAGCGATACGCCCGGCCTCAGGCAAGAACCCCCACTGCCCATTCGGATTGCACTCGATCCAGACACAGTCACCGTCCTCGGTGATCGCCAGATCAAAGCAGCCAAAGACCAGCCCGAACCGGTCGAGATACTCACGCAACATCCCAGCCAGCCCGTCGGACAGCACAAACGGGCGATAGCGCAGAGCGTCCCAGTCCCCGGCCCGCCAGTCGAGTGCTTCTCCGGGCGCGTCGATGCGCCACGCGAAGACCTCGTCGCCGACGACGGTGACCCGCGCATCCGCGATCTTGGGAACCTCGGCCTGGAAGAGATGCGCGGTGACGCCGAGCCGCTCATCGACGTCGGACGCCCGGACCCGCTGTGTCCAGACGACGCCCGCGTGCCCGTCGCCGGGCGGCACGCCCCGGAACGTCTTGTAGACCAGCGGCCCGTGCTCCTCTTCGAACACGCGCACCGCGGCCGGGTCGTTGGTGACCAGGGTGGGCGGCACGCGGAACCCGAGTTCGGCGGCGACCTTGAGCTGAAGTGGCTTGTACTCGGCCCGCGACGTGGCGAACACGTCGTTCACATGCAGGCCAGGCACGGACGCGAGCACTCCACCGAGCCCGTGCCGCGCCTCGGCAGTCGCGAAGGCACGGGCCTGTTCGGGCAGATGCCCGAACCGCCAGCGGCCGGGCCGCCGGTGGTACACCGCCCGTGGCGTCGCGAGATCCAGCTCCCGCGTCTCGGTCGCCAACCCGCCCCGGACCGGGTCGCCGAGCCGCGCGGCGAAGCGCACTCCGGCGCCGATGTCGGCCGGATCGACCCGGACGACGGGCACGTCCCGCTCGTGCAGCGCGGCGATGACCATGCAGGCCGTGACATCCTCAAGCGAGGTCACGACCAGGACCGGCCTGCGCACCACGCTTCTAGTCCTGGAAGTAATCGGTCGTGGAGTCGTCGGTGACCTGTTCCCGTGGCCCCGGGCAAGAACCCCTGATTCTTCTGATCGCGCATTCCGATCGTTTCCCCCGATCCAGTCCTTTGCCCGGTACCGGCAGGCGTTTGCCGTCGCTCAGCGGGCCAGGCCGAGGAGTAGGCGGGACCAAGCCTCTCGTGCGTCTGTACGTCGGGGTGACAGCCCGGACGGATACATCTTGACGTTCTTGGCGGCGTGCCTCAGTACCCGGTAGCAGCCTCCGGCCATGACCCACTCGTACATGAGTGAGACGCCGGGGCCGGTCGGGCAGCGTCCGCACGTCGCCTCGTAGACCCGCGCCCGCCCGCCCGGCCAGGGCATCCACTCCAACTCGGCGACGTCTTCGGAGGGCGGGGTCACGTGGAGCCCTACGCACAACTGGCCGGAGAGGGAAGCCTGGGAGTAGAGCGCTGACGTGCTCATCGGCCCCGCCGTGTGAGGACGAGCGCGGCGAGTACCACCAGGGCGAGGACGTTCAGCAGCGCCGAGATGACGAGGGCCGCGATGATCTCGGTCATTGCCCGTCCACCTCGACGGTCGCCTGCTCCGCCGGTGAAAGTGAACGGTTCATCAGGTCCTCCCTGGTAACGGATGTGTCGCTACGAGTGAAACGCGAGCGAACACGTGCGCGGGAGGGGAGACTTAGGGACGAAGCGTGGGTGCGACGTGCGCCCCCCGTGAAAGGTGCGAGCCATGCCCGTTGAGCAGCATGCGTTCGGTGGGCGGCTCCGCGCCGCTCGTGAAGCTGAGGGATGGTCTCGTGCTGAACTCGCCAGGCGCATCCGTGCGGTATCTGGCGACACGCAGATACCGGGGGTCGAAAGCCTGATCTCCATGATCAAGGGCTGGGAGCGCGGGAGGAACGGTATCAGCAAGCGCTATGAGGTCCTGATCAAGAAGGCCGGGCTTGACGTCGCGCCTTCCCGCCGGGCGTTTGTCGCCGCCGGGCTCGGCCTTACGCTTTCGGGCGGCGGTACCGGGCAATATGGCGAGAAGATTGGAATGTCCACCGTCAGCCGTCTTCGGGAGCGCGCTGTCCGGCTCCAGAATCTTGATGACTTCCTCGGCGGTGCCGACACCTATGCCGTGTACGCCGCTGAAGCCTCGGGCACGGCCCGTTTGCTGGATACCGCCGCCTACTCCACGGTGGTCGGCCGGGAGTTGCGGCGGCTGTTGTCCGAGCAGCTCCAGCAGGCCGGATGGGCGGCCTTCGACGCCGGTGCCCACGGGCAGGCGCGCGGGCACTACCTCGATGCGCTGACAGCGGCACGGGAGGCCGAGGATTCCGTCCTGGTGGCTGCCTGCCTTGCGCATCTCGGCTATCAGGCGAGCGTCGTGAGCGGGGAGGGCCTGGCGGAGGCCACGGCGGCGACGGAGGCCGTCGGCTCCGGGGCACCGGGGCCTGTCCGGGCGTTGCTGCTGGAGCGGCAGGCGTGGGCGCACGCGGTCCAGGGAGACGAGTCGTGTGTCGCGCGGGCGCTCGGTGATGCCGAGGCTGCCCTGTCCCAGGTCGGCGATCAGGTCCCGCACTGGGCGGGGTGGGTCGACCGGGTCGAACTCCAGATCATGTCCGGGCGCTGCTGGGCGGAACTCGGCCGCCCGGTGCGCGCGGCGCCCATGTTGGAGAACGCGCTCATGGCCTATCCGGACACGCATGCACGGGACAAGTCCCTTTATCTGACGTGGTTGTCCTCGGCCTATATCGATGGGCGTGAGCTTGAGCGGGCGGCCGTTGTCGCGACGCGGGCGCTCGAACTGGCCACCGATGTGGGGTCCGCGCGTCCGCGTCAGCGAATCGGACAGCTTATGGTGCGGTTCGAGCCGTATGCCGGGCGGTCGGATGTCCGCGTGTTGCTTGATCAGGCGGAGGAGTGGATCACGTTGTGGTTTGGGTGATCCAGGTGAGGTAGGTGGGGGAGCCGTCTATGGGGGTGATGGTGAGTTCGGCGGAGGGGCCCCAGGGGTGGTTTGTGGTGATGTGGTGTTCCAGGGCTGGGCGGCGGGTTGTTGTGGTCTTGAGGAGGAGGATCCATTCTTCGCTTTCGCCGTATTCGCCGTTGTGCCACCAGGCGGCGGTGACGGGGCCGTGGATCTGGCCGGAGGCGGCGTGGCGGTTCTGGACGGTGGAGCGGAGGAGGGTGAGGGCTTCTTGGTGGGAGGGGAGGGCGGTTGTCGCGGTGAGGTGGGTCATGGGGGGAGCGTAGGGCGGGGTGGGGTGGGGGTGGATCAAGGGTGGGTAAAAGGTGGGGGATGGGGGGTTCTGGGGGTGGGGTGGGGTGGGGAGGGGGAGGCTGTTGGGATCTTGTTCGGCTGTGGGGAGGGCCGGGCGGGGCTAGGTCGGGGGGCCAGATGGGGGAGGCGCGGGGGCGCGCGGGGGCTGCGGCCTCGGGGGGTGGGGTGCCCGTGGAAGGGGGGGTTAAGGCTGGGGGGACGCTTGGGTTGCCGGGGGCGGTGGCGTTGGTGGTGGGGAACATTGTGGGGACGGGGATCTTTCTGCTTCCGGCGTCGCTTGCGGCTATCGGGAGTGTCAGTGTGCTGGTGCTTTTGTTGGTGACGGTGGGCGCTATCGCGTTGGCGGTGGTTTTCGGGTGGTTGGGGAATCGGATTCCGGCGGGGGGTGGGCCTTACGCCTATGCGCGGGGCGCGTTCGGGGAGTTCGCCGGGTTCTGGGTGGCCTGGTCGTTCTGGTTGACGGCGTGGATCGGGAATGCGGGGATCGCGTACGCGTGGGTGGGGTACGTGAACTCGTTGTTCGGGTGGCGGGCGGACAACGCACTTCAGAACATCGTCATCGGATTGGTCGGGCTGTGGATTCCGGCGGTGATCAACCTGAGTGGTGTGAAGAACATCGGGCTGTTCCAGATCGTCACGACCGTGTTGAAGTTCGCGCCGTTGTTGTTCGTGGGGATCGTCGGGGTGTTCTTTGTCAAGGCCGCGAACTTCCCCGCGTGGAACGCCACCGGGGGCTCGCAGTTGGCCGCGATCTCGCTGGCGGCGGGCCTGATCCTGTTCGCCTACTCCGGGATGGAGAGTGTGACGATCGTGGCGGAGCGGCTCAGGGATCCGGCGCGGATGATCGGCAAGGCCAGCGTCTACGGGGTCCTGGCCTGCGCGGCGATGTACCTGCTCGCCACCGTCGCGATCTTCGGCACCGTCCCGTCCGGCCAGCTCACCCAGTCCACCGCGCCCTTCGCGGACGCCATCAACAACATGTTCGGCGGGAGCGTCTGGGGCAAGGTGATGGCCGCGTGCGCGGTGGTCTCCGGGATCGGCGCGCTCAACGGCTGGACGATGCTCGTCGCGGAGATGCCGATGGCCGCCGCGCGCGACCGGATGTTCCCCAGGCCGTTCGCGAAACTCTCACGCCGGGGCGCCCCCGTCTTCGGCATCCTCCTCGGCACCGTCCTCACCTCCCTCATGCTCGCCTACGCCTACCTGGGCTCGGAGAACGGCTTCGACACGATCCTGTTGCTTGCGTCGTTCACCAGTGCGCTCCCCTACTTCTTCTCGGCCGCCGCGCAGTTGTTCTGGCTCGTCACCGGCGGCCGGGAGATCGACAGGACGAGGCTCGCCCGCGACCTCGTCATCACCGGCCTTGCCGTGCTGTTCGGCGGGTGGATCGTCTACGGCGCGGGGGCCGACGCCGCCCTCTACGGGGTGCTCATGATGCTCGTGGGGGTCCCCGTCTACATCTGGGTGAAGGCACGGCGCGGTGAGTACGGCCCCGGCCAGGTGGATCGAAGACACGCCACGCCCGTCTCCTGAACATGTCTCTCGACGGCTCCAAGGAAGGACTCCCATGTTCCACGTCGACTCCGAGGTCGGCAGGCTCAAGCAGGTGCTGCTGCACAAGCCGGAGCTCGCGCTGAAGCGGCTGACGCCGTCCAACAAGGACGAGCTGCTCTTCGACGACGTCCTGTGGGTGGAGCGCGCCAAGGAGGAGCACGACGAGTTCCGTGTCCTCCTGGAGAGCCGCGGCGTGCGCGTGCACATGCTCGCGGACCTGCTGCGCGAGACGGTCGGCATCCCCGAGGCCAAAAAACACGTCCTCGACCACATCATCGATGACCGTTTCTTCGGCCCGCTCGCGACCGACGCCGTCCGCAACACCCTGGACGCGATGCACGACGACGAGCTGGGGGTGACGCTGACGGGCGGCATCACCAAGCGGGAGATGCTCCTGCGCATGCCGGAGCCGAAGTCGATCGCGTTCCACTCGATGGAGATGGACGCCTTTGTCCTGCCGCCGCTGCCCAATCATCTGTTCACGCGGGACACGTCCTGCTGGATCTATGACGGCCTGTCGGTCAACGCGATGCGCAAGAAGGCGCGGATGCGGGAGACGACGAACATGGAGGCGATCTACCGATATCACCCGATGTTCGCGTCCGGCTACGACCGTCCAGGGCAGTCCGGCGGCTACCACGTCTGGAATCAGGGTTCGGTGTCGGCACCCGCCACGATGGAGGGCGGTGACGTGCTCGTCATCGGGGACGGCGCCGTCCTCATCGGGATGAGCGAGCGCACCCAGCCGCAGTCGGTGGAGATGCTGGCGAACCGGCTGTTCCGGGCGGGGTCGGCGCGCCGGATCGTGGCGCTGCGGATGCCGAAGGCACGCGCGTTCATGCATCTGGACACGGTGATGACGAACGTCGCGCCCGGCGTCTTCACCAAGTACGCGGGCATGGGGATGCTGCCGTCGTACACGATCGAGCCGGGCGACACCGAGAAGGAGCTGAAGGTCACCGACCACGCGCCGGAGGAGATGCACAAGGCGATCGGGCGGGCCATCGGCCTCGACGAGATCCGGGTGCTGACGCCCACCCAGGACGTCATGGCGGCCGAACGTGAGCAGTGGGACGACGGGTGCAACGTGCTCACGCTGGAGCCGGGCGTCGTCGTCGCCTACGAGCGCAACACGACGACCAACAACTACCTGCGCCGCCACGGCGTCGAGGTGATCACCATCAAGGGCAGCGAGCTGGGACGGGGGCGCGGGGGGCCGCGCTGTATGTCGTGTCCGATGGAGCGGGACGCCGTCTGACGGCCGCGCCAAGCGCCTTTCACTGACTTTCGGGGGAGCACGATGGGTTTCAACCTGCGCGGCCGTTCGTTCCTGCGCGAACTGGATTTCACGCCCAAGGAATGGCGGTTCCTGCTGGATCTCTCGGCCGATCTCAAGGCCGCCAAGTACAGCGGTGCCGAGCAGCGGCGGCTGCGCGGAAAGAACATCGCGCTGATCTTCGAGAAGACCTCGACCCGCACCCGCTGCGCCTTTGAGGTAGCCGCACATGACGAGGGCGCGCACACCACTTATCTCGATCCTTCGGGCACCCAGATCGGGCACAAGGAGTCGATGAAGGACACCGCGCGCGTCCTGGGCCGGATGTTCGACGCGATCGAGTATCGGGGCAGTGAACAGAGTGATGTCGAGGAGCTCGCGGTGTACGCGGGGGTGCCGGTCTACAACGGGCTGACCGACCAGTGGCATCCCACCCAGATGCTCGCCGACCAGCTCACCATGCGCGAGCACGCCGACAAGCCGCTGCACGAGATCACGTTCGCCTATCTGGGTGACGCCCGGTTCAACATGGCCAATTCCTATATCGCGGCGGCGGCGCTGATGGGGATGAACTGCCGGATCGTCGCGCCCAAGCAGTTGTGGCCGGACAAGGACTTCGTCGTCAAACCGGCCGGGGAGGTCGCGGCGCGGACGGGCGCCCAGATCAAGATCACCGACAAGGTGTCGGAGGGCGTCAAAGGCGCCGACTTCGTCATGACGGACGTGTGGGTCTCGATGGGTGAGCCGAAGGACGTCTGGAAGGAGCGGATCAAGTTGCTGCGCCCCTACCAGGTGAACCGTGACGTCATGAAGATGACCGGCAATCCGCGGGCGAAGTTCATGCACTGCCTTCCGGCCTTCCACAACCGGGAGACGGTGGTCGGCGAGGACATCTTCCAGAAGACCGGCATGTCCGCACTGGAGGTCACCGAGGACGTCTTCGAGTCCGACGCCTCCCTGGTGTTCGACGAGGCGGAGAACCGGATGCACACCATCAAGGCCGTCATGGTCGCGACGCTGGGGCACTGAGATGCGCGTCGTGGTGGCCCTCGGGGGCAACGCGCTGCTGCGGCGGGGCCAGAAGCCGGACGCCGACGTCCAGCGCGACAACGTCATGACGGCGGTGCGGTCGCTCGCGCCGGTCGCCGCCGACCACGAGCTGATCATCACGCACGGGAACGGGCCGCAGGTCGGGGTGCTGGCGCTGGAGAGCGCGAACGACCCGAACCTGTCGCGGCCCTACCCGTTCGACACGCTCGGCGCGATGACCGAGGGCATGATCGGCTACTGGATGCTCCAGGCGTTGCAGAACGCGCTGCCCGGACGCCAGGTCGTCGCGATGATCAACCAGACGCTCGTGTCCGTCGCGGATCCCGCTTTCGCGAACCCGACGAAGTTCGTCGGCGAGATCTACACCCGTGACGAGGCCGAGAAGCTCGCCAGGGCCAACGGCTGGACCGTCAGGCCGGACGGCGACCACTACCGCCGTGTTGTGCCGTCTCCGGCCCCGCAGCGGGTCGTGGAGACGCGGCTGATCCGCACCCTCGTCCGGCAGGGCGTCATCGTGGTGTGCGCGGGCGGCGGCGGGGTGCCCGTCGTCCGCAACGAGAAGGGCCAGCTGGAGGGGGTCGAGGCGGTCATCGACAAGGACCTCACCGGCGCGCTGCTCGCCGAGGCGCTGGAGGCCGACGCGTTCCTCAGCCTCACCGACGTGCCCGAGGTGCTCCGCCACTTCGGGACGCCGCGGCAGGAGGCGATCCGGCACACCACGCCGCACGAGCTGCGCGCCGAGCGGTTCCCGGCCGGGTCGATGGGGCCGAAGGTCGAGGCGGCGTGCGGGTTCGTCGAGCGGACCGGCGACATGGCCGCGATCGGCAGCCTCGACCAGTGCGCGGAGATCCTCGCCGGGCGCAGCGGCACCATCGTCACGCCGAACGCCACATGGCCGCTGGCCAGCACGCTGTAACCGAGCCGACCGAGCCGATCCGGGGGGAGAGCGCGTGGAGACGTCGTTCTGGCGCGACCTGTGGCGGACCAAACCCGTCGACCAGATCGTCCGCGAGGGCGGCGGCGGGGAGGGCGGCCACCTCAAGCGGTCGATGACGCTGCTCCAGCTGACGTTCTTCAGCGTCGGCGCGACGCTCGGCACCGGCATCTTCGTCGTCATGGGCGAGGCGACGCCGCTGGCCGGGCCCGCCGTCGTCCTGGCGTTCCTGCTGGCCGCCGTCACCGCGCTGTTCTCGGCGCTCTCCTACGCCGAACTCGCGGGGACGATCCCTGTGTCGGGATCCTCCTACTCCTACACCTACGCCACGATGGGCGAGCTCGTCGCGTGGGTGTGCGGGTGGTGTCTGATGCTGGAGTACGGGGTGTCCGTCTCGGCCGTCGCGGTCGGGTGGGCGCAGTACCTCAACGACTTCCTGGACAAGGCGTTCGGCTTCCGCATCCCCGACGCGTGGTCGCAGGCGCCCGACAAGGGCGGCATCGTCAACCTCACCGCGGTCCTCGTCGTCGCCGCTATGACGGTGCTGCTGCTGCGCGGCGCGTCCGAGAGCGCGAAGGTCAACACCGCGATGGTGTTCTTCAAGATCGGGCTGCTGCTGTTCTTCTGCGTCGTCGCCTTCACCGGGTTCCGGTCGGGCAACCTCACCCCGTTCATGCCGCTCGGCGTCGCCGGGGTGAGCGCGGCGGGCGCCCAGGTGTTCTTCTCCTACATCGGCTTCGACGCCGCCTCCACGGCCGGTGAGGAGGCCAAGAACCCCAAACGGGACCTGCCACTGGCGATCATCTTCTCCCTCGTCATCGTCACCACCCTGTACGTGCTGGTGGCGCTCGCCGCGGTGGGCGCGATGCCGTGGCAGGAGCTCGACAGCGACACCGAGGCTTCCCTGTCGGCGATCCTCACCGACGTCACGGGCACGTCCTGGGCCGCGCTGCTGCTCTCGGCGGGCGCGGTCATCGCCATCACGAGCGTCGTGCTCACCGTGCTGTACGGGCAGACGCGCATCCTGTTCGCGATGTCCCGGGACGGCCTGATCCCGCCGCTGTTCCAGAAGGTGAACGCGCGCACGTCGGTGCCGGTCGGCAACACACTCGCGGTCGGGCTGTTCGTCTCGGTGCTCGCCGCGCTGATCCCGCTCGACCACCTCACCGACGCCACCAGCATCGGGACGCTGTTCGCGTTCGCGCTCGTCAACCTGGGCGTCATGGTGCTGCGCCGCACCAAGCCGGATCTGCCGCGCAGCTTCCGCACGCCGTTCTACCCGCTCACGCCGCTGCTCGGCGTCTTCTTCTGCCTGTACGTCATGCAGGGCCTCCGGTGGATCACCTGGGCGGTGTTCGGCCTGTGGACCCTCGCCGGGCTGGCGTTCTACTTCGGCTACAGCCGCAGGCACTCCGTCCTGCGCCGACAAGAGAGGGAACGCGCCGATGGCCGCTGACAAGTCCACCGAAAGGCTGCTCGTCGGCTACACCGCCGACAAGCGGGGCGCCGACGCGCTGGCCCTGGGCGCCTGCGCGGTGCGCGGCATGGCCGCCGACCTGGTGCTCGGCCACATCCGCGCGACGGCCTGGCCGCCCGTCCCCGGCCCCGGCCACGTGGACGCCGAATGGGAGCGCTACCTGGACGACCAGGCCGCTTCCGTGCTCGAAAAGGGCGCCGCCCTCGCCGTCCAGGAGTACGGGATCGAGCCGGTGGAGCTGCTCGTCGGCGCCAACCGGGGGAGCGGACGCGGCCTGGCGAAACTGGCGTCCAAAGCCGGGGCGGGCGTGGTGGCGATCGGTTCGGCGCCGGGCGGGCCGCGCGCCGGGATCGCCCTCGGCAGCACCGCCGACCAGCTCCTGCACGGCTCGCCCGTGCCCGTCATGATCGCGCCGAAGGGCTACGCCGACCGCCGTCTCGAAGGGTTCGACCGCGTCACCGTCGCCTACCTGCGGGTCCCGGAGTCGACGCCCGCCGTGGCGCTCGCCGCCGAGGTCGCCGCCCGGCGCGGCATCCCGCTACGGCTGCTCACCTTCGCCGTCGACTCGCCCGTTCGCGGCAAGGGCAACGCGGCCATGGCCGAACAGCAGCTCCGCCGCCTAGTCGACACCCTGGAGAACGACCTGGCTCTCGCCGCCCGCGAGGCCGCCGAAGGCAGCACCCTCACCAAACGCGACGTCCTCACCCAGGTCGCCGAGGGCCGCGACGCCGCCCAGGCCGTCACCGGCGCGGGCTGGACCGAGGGCGACCTCCTCGTCTGCGCCTCCAGCGCCTCCGGCCCCCTCCGCCGCGTCTTCATGGGCGACATGTCCATGAAGATCATCCGCTCCGTCCCCTGCCCCGCCCTCATCCTCCCCCGCACCATCAAATGACCCGCCGGGGCGACTCCGTCGCGGAATTGTGTACACAATGTGCACAAGGTACACTGTGTACATGACGAGCCTTCCCATCGAGTCGATCCGCGACGTCCGGGCACATCTGGCCGAGGTCGTCGAGCGCGCCGACCGCGACGACATCCCCACGGTGATCACCCGGCACGGCCGGGAGGTCGCCGCGGTCGTGTCCATCGACGTGCTGCACAAGTACCAGGAGTGGGAGGAGCGCGAGATCAACCGCGTCATCGACGAGCGGATGGCGCAGCGCCCGGCGGGCGTGCCGATCGAGGACGTCATGCGCGAGACCCTCGCCCGCGGTGAGTGAGTACCGCACGGTCTTCCACCCCGAGGCGCAGGCCGAGCTGCGGAAGATCCCCAAGGACGTCGCGTTGCGCATCCTCGCCAAACTCACCGAGCTGGAGACCGACCCGTTCGGCTTCGGGACCGTCGCGCTGGTCTCACGGCCCGAGCGCCGTCGGCTGCGGGTCGGGGACCACAGGGCCATCTACACCGTTGACAACGGTGAACTCACCGTCTGGGTGATCAGGGTCGCGCACCGCTCCACGGTCTACGACCGCTGACCGCGTCGCGGCCGATCTCCTCCGGCGGGTGCCCTTGGACGGGCTCCCGGAGCGGGCCGCCGACCCGGTCGAGTAGCATCGCGCGGGCTGTGGGCTCACGCGCGGTGAACGGGTGGTTAAGGTTAGGTAAGGCTTGCCTGCGTGAGCGGGATTACCGGGATTCGTTTGGTTGTGGGGAAGGAATTACGGCACACTGACGTTGTGAAAAACGTGCCCGAGAACGCGTCGCAGGTCACGGCCGGTACCCCGGCCGTCGTCGGCGTGCCTCGGGCGGAGCGGGACACTCGGGCGCGGGTCGCCAGGCTGATTCTGGAGAACGGGCCCGTGGCGGCGTCGGCGCTGGGGGAGCGGCTCGGGCTGACGCCCGCGGCGGTTCGCAGGCACCTGGACGCGTTGCTGGCCGACGGCATGATCGAGGTCGAGGTCAAGCGGACCAGGCCCGCCGCCACCCGCGGCAGGGGCAGGCCCGCCAAGCTGTTCGCGATCACCGACCGCGGCCGCAACACGTTCGTGCACGCCTACGACGACCTCGCCGCCAACGCGCTGAAGTTCCTGGCCGAGGCGGCCGGGCCCGAGGCCGTCGCGGAGTTCGCGCGCCGTCAGCTCGCCGGCCTGGAGAACCGCTACGGCCCCGGCCTGCGCGCGCTGCCGCCCGAGCAGCGCGTCAAGGCGCTGGTCGAGGCGCTCTCGGCCGAGGGCTACGCGGCCTCGGCGAGCAAGGCGCCGCACGTCCTGGGCGGCATCCAGCTGTGCCAGCACCACTGCCCGGTCGCCCACGTGGCGGCCCGGTTCCCGCAGCTCTGCGAGGCCGAGACCGAGGCGTTCGCGCGCATGCTCGACACCCCGGTGCAGCGGCTGGCGACCATCGCCCACGGCGACGGCGTCTGCACCACCCACGTGTCACCGGTAAAAGCAGGTATTAACGAGGAGTCCGGAGGGATCTCCCTATGACTACGGCAGCCAACCCCGAACTAGAGGGTCTGGGCAACTACAAGTACGGCTGGGCCGACTCCGACGCGGCGGGAGCCGCGGCCAGGCGCGGCCTGTCGGAAGCGGTGGTCCGCGACATCTCGGCGAAGAAGGACGAGCCCGAATGGATGCTCGACCTCCGCCTCAAGGGGCTGCGGCTGTTCGACCGCAAGCCGATGCCGCACTGGGGCTCGGACCTGTCGGAGATCGACTTCGACAACATCAAGTACTTCGTGCGCTCCACCGAGAAGCAGGCCGAGTCCTGGGAGGACCTGCCCGAGGACATCAAGAACACCTACGACAGGCTGGGCATCCCCGAGGCGGAGAAGCAGCGGCTGATCGCGGGCGTCGCGGCCCAGTACGAGTCGGAGGTCGTCTACCACAAGATCCGTGAGGACCTCGAGGAGAAGGGCGTCATCTTCCTCGACACCGACACCGGCCTGCGCGAGCACCCCGAACTGTTCCAGGAGTACTTCGGCTCGGTGATCCCCGTCGGCGACAACAAGTTCGCCGCGCTGAACACCGCCGTGTGGTCCGGCGGCTCGTTCATCTACGTGCCCAAGGGCGTCAACGTGGAGATCCCGCTCCAGGCGTACTTCCGGATCAACACCGAGAACATGGGCCAGTTCGAGCGGACCCTGATCATCGTCGACGAGGACGCCTACGTCCACTACGTCGAGGGCTGTACCGCGCCGATCTACAAGTCCGACTCGCTGCACTCGGCCGTCGTGGAGATCGTCGTGAAGAAGGGCGGCCGCTGCCGCTACACCACGATCCAGAACTGGTCGAACAACGTCTACAACCTCGTCACCAAGCGCGCCGTCGCCTACGAGGGCGCGACGATGGAGTGGGTGGACGGCAACATCGGCTCCAAGGTCACCATGAAGTACCCGGCGGTGTACCTGATGGGCCCGCACGCCAAGGGCGAGACGCTGTCCATCGCGTTCGCCGGGGCCGGCCAGCACCAGGACGCGGGCGCCAAGATGGTGCACTGCGCCCCGCACACGTCGTCCTCGATCATCTCCAAGTCCGTCGCCCGTGGCGGCGGCCGCACCTCCTACCGCGGCCTGGTCCAGGTCCAGGAGGGCGCCGAGCACAGCAAGTCCACCGTGAAGTGCGACGCGCTGCTCGTCGACCAGATCTCCCGCTCCGACACCTACCCGTACGTCGACGTCCGCGAGGACGACGTCGAGATGGGCCACGAGGCCACCGTCTCCAAGGTGTCGGAGGACCAGCTCTTCTACCTGATGAGCCGCGGCCTCACCGAGGACGAGGCCATGGCGATGATCGTCCGCGGGTTCGTGGAGCCGATCGCGCGGGAGCTGCCCATGGAATACGCGCTTGAGCTGAACCGGCTCATCGAACTGCAGATGGAAGGAGCCGTCGGCTGATGGGCGTGGAAGTCAAGCCTGTCTCGACCCTGTCGGAGCGGTCGTCCTACGACGTCGCGGACTTCGCCGTCCCCACGGGACGCGAGGAGGAGTGGCGGTTCACCCCGCTGCGCCGGCTGCGCGGACTGCACGACGGTTCGGCGGCCCCCGACGGCAAGGTCCACCTGGAGGTCGACGCGGCCCCCGAGGTCACCGTCGAGACCGTCGGCCGGGACGACCCGCGCCTCGGCTCGGGCTACACCCCGACCGACCGGGTCTCCGCGCAGGCGTTCAGCTCCTTCACCAGCGCGACCGTCATCACGGTGCCGCGCGAGGCTGTCGCGTCCGTCCCGACCGTCCTGCGGCTGCGCGGCGACGACCCGGGCCAGGCCGCCTACGGGCACACCACGGTGATCGTGGAGCCGTTCGGCAGGGCGACCATCGTGCTGGACCACTCCGGCTCGGCCACCTACGCCGACAACGTCGAGTTCCTCGTCGGCGAGCAGGCGTCGCTGACCGTCGTCTCGGTCCAGGACTGGGCGGCCGACGCGGTGCACGTCGCGCACCAGCACGCCCGCCTGGCCAAGGACGCGAAGTTCACCGGCTTCAACGTCACCCTCGGCGGCGACGTGGTGCGCGTCCGCCCGTCGGTCTCCTACCACGGGCAGGGCGGCGACGCCGAGCTGTACGGCGTCTACTTCGTGGACGCCGGCCAGCACCTGGAGCACCGCCTCCTGGCCGACCACAGCGTGCCGAACTGCAAGTCCCGGGTCGACTACCGGGGCGCCCTGCAGGGCGAGGACGCGCACGCCGTCTGGATCGGCGACGTCGTCATCCGCGCCGAGGCCGAGGGCACCGACACCTACGAGCTGAACCGCAACCTCGTCCTCACCGACGGCACGCGGGTCGACTCGGTGCCGAACCTGGAGATCCTCACCGGCGAGGTCGCCGGCGCGGGCCACGCGTCGGCGTCCGGCCGCCTGGACGAGGAGCACCTGTTCTACCTCCAGGCGCGCGGCATTCCGGCGGACGACGCCAAGCGCATGGTCGTGCGCGGCTACCTCAACCAGATCGTCCAGCGCATCGAGGTGGACGAGCTGCGGGCGCGGGTCGAGGCGGCGATCGACGCGGAGCTGACCCGGTGAGCGGATACGTCGACATCGGGCCGGTCGCCGAGATCGCCGACGACACGCCCGTCGTCGTGGAGATCGAGGACGTGCCCGTCGTGCTCGTCAAGACCGGCGGCGAGGTGTACGCGATGAACGACATCTGCTCACACGCCGAGGTCTCGCTCTCCGAGGGCGAGGTCTACAACGGAACACTGGAGTGCTGGCTGCACGGGTCCTGCTTCGACCTGCGCACCGGCAAGCCCACCAACCCGCCCGCGACCAGGGCGGTGCCCACCTACCGAGTGAAGATCGAGGACGGCCGCGTCCTGGTGAACGTCGCGGAGCCGTCCGAGTATGGGGAGTCCTGACATGGCCACGCTGGAGATCCGCGACCTGCATGTGACGGTCGCCGACAAGGAGATCCTGAAGGGCGTCAACCTGACGGTGAAGGCGGGGGAGACCCACGCCATCATGGGCCCGAACGGATCGGGCAAGTCCACCCTGGCCTACGCCATCGCCGGACACCCCAAGTACACCGTCACCTCCGGCACCGTCCTGCTGGACGGCGAGGACGTCCTGGAGATGAGCGTCGACGAGCGGGCCCGCGCCGGCCTGTTCCTCGCGATGCAGTACCCGGTGGAGGTGCCGGGCGTGTCCGTCGCGAACTTCCTGCGGACCGCCGTCACCGCCGTGCGCGGCGAGGCGCCCAAGCTGCGGGTGTTCTCCAAGGACCTCAAGGAGTCGATGGCGAAGCTCCAGATGGACCCGGCGTTCGCGCAGCGCAACGTCAACGAGGGCTTCTCCGGCGGCGAGAAGAAGCGCCACGAGATCCTCCAGCTCGAACTGCTCAAGCCGAAGATCGCGGTGCTGGACGAGACGGACTCCGGCCTCGACGTGGACGCGCTCAAGGTCGTCTCCGAGGGTGTGAACCGCTTCAGCGAAGAGGGGGAGACGGGCGTCCTGCTCATCACCCACTACACCCGCATCCTGCGCTACGTGAAGCCGGACTTCGTCCACGTCTTCGCCGGTGGCAAGATCGTGGAAGAGGGCGGCCCCGAGCTGGCCGAGATCCTCGAATCCGAAGGATACGAGAAGTACGCGAAGGCGGGCGTCTGACCCATGTCGCTGCTGGCTGAGGAGATCCGGAAGGACTTCCCGATCCTGGGCCGTACGGTCCGGAACGGGAACCCGCTCGTCTACCTGGACTCCGGCGCGACCTCGCAGAAGCCGCGCCGCGTCCTGGACGCCGAACGCGCGTTCTACGAGAAGCACAACGCCGCCGTCCACCGCGGCGCGCACCTGCTGGCCGAGGAGGCCACCGACGCGTTCGAGGCGGCCCGCGCCACCATCGGAGCGTTCGTCGGGGCCCCCGCGGGCGAGATCGTGTTCACCAAGAACGCGACGGAGGCGATCAACCTGGTCGCCTACTCGCTGAGCAACGCCGCGACGTTCGGGCCCGAGGCGGCCCGGTTCGCGGTCGGCCCCGGCGACGAGATCGTGGTGACCGAGATGGAGCACCACGCCAACCTCGTCCCGTGGCAGGAGCTGTGCCGCCGCACCGGCGCCACCCTGCGCTGGTTCGGGCTCACCGACGACGGCAGGCTCGACCTGTCGAACCTGGACGAGCTCGTGGGCCCGCGCACCAAACTCGTCGCGCTCACCCAGCAGTCGAACGTGCTGGGCACCGTCAACCCGGTCCCGCTGATCGCGGAGCGGGCGCACGCCTTCGGCGCGTTCGTGCTGGTGGACGGCGCCCAGTCCGTCCCGCACCTGCCGGTGGACGTCACCGCGCTCGGCGCCGACTTCCTCGTGTTCTCCGGACACAAGATGCTGGGCCCGCTCGGCATCGGCGTGCTGTGGGGGCGGCGTGAGCTGCTGGAGTCGATGCCGCCGTTCATCACCGGCGGCTCGATGATCGAGGTGGTGCAGTTGGAGCAGTCCACCTACGCCGCCCCGCCGCAGCGGTTCGAGGCGGGTGTCCCGGTGACGGCCCAGGCCGTCGGGCTCGCCGCCGCCTGCGACTACCTCACCGACCTCGGCATGGACCGGGTCGCCGAGCACGAGCACGAGCTGGCCGTCTACGCGCTGGAGACCGTCGGGTCTATCCCCGGCGTCCGGATCATCGGCCCGACCGACACCGCGGCGCGCGGCGCGACCGTCTCGTTCGTCGTGGACGGGATCCACCCGCACGACGTCGGCCAGGTCCTCGACGACGAGGGCGTCGCCGTCCGGGTCGGCCACCACTGCGCGTGGCCGCTGTGCCGCCGCTACGGAATACCCGCGACCACCCGGGCGTCGTTCTACGTGTACAACACGCTGAGCGAGATCGACGCGCTCGCCGAGGGCGTCCGCAGGGCGCAGAAGTTCTTCGGGACGGTCTAAGTGCAGCTTGAATCCATGTACCAGGAGATCATCCTGGACCACTACCGGAACCCGCAGCACCGTGGGCTGCGGGAGCCGTTCGGGGCCGAGGTCCACCACGTGAACCCGACGTGCGGTGACGAGATCACTCTGCGGGTCGCGTTGGAGGGCGCCGGTGACGACGCGGTGGTCAAGGACGTCTCCTACGAGAACCAGGGGTGCTCGATCAGCCAGGCGAGCGCCTCGGTGATGAGCGAGCTGATCATCGGCCGGTCCGTCAAGGACGCGATGCGTGTCGGCGAGGAGTTCCTCGCCCTCATGCAGTCGCGCGGCGAGCTGGAGCCCGACGAGGACATCCTGGAGGACGCCGTCGCGTTCGCCGGGGTGTCCAGGTATCCCGCGCGCGTGAAGTGCGCCCTGCTGGGCTGGATGGCCTGGAAGGACGCGACAGCCCAGACCCTGGAGAAGGCATCATGACCGAGAACGCAGAGCTCTCGCCGTCCGAGGAGTCGGTGCTCGACGCCCTCACCGGCGGCTCCGAGGAGGAGGAGCAGATCCTCGACGCCCTCCGCGACGTCGTGGACCCGGAACTCGGCATCAACGTGGTCGACCTGGGCCTCATCTACGGCCTCAACGTCGACGAGACCGAGGGCCACAAACTCCTCACCGTCGACATGACCCTCACCAGCGCCGCCTGCCCCCTCACCGACGTCATCGAGGACCAGGCCCAGTCCGCCACCGCCGACCTCGTAGACGAACTAAAGATCAACTGGGTCTGGCTCCCCCCATGGGGCCCCGACAAAATCACCGAAGACGGCCGAGAACAACTCCGCGCCCTCGGCTTCAACGTCTAACCCGCCACGCACTGTGAGCGGGCACCCGACCACCCGCGACCAACGAAGCGCACTCAGCCCGGTCCCTTCAAAGGGCCGGGCTTCGTGCTGCGGGAGGCACCGCATGCCGTCGATCCAGCGAGCACACCGCTTAGGTGCCTGAGCCGTCGGGATGTCGGTCGAGGACCCGGCCGGAGCGCAACTTCCCTACACAGCGCCTGATCTATCGGCGATGTCCACCGCGTCCCGGTGGCCTAATCGCGTGCGTACGGTGCCCGACTGTCGCTGGGCCAGGCACCGTACGCACGGGTCCGGACCCCAACCGGAAACCAGCCAGATGGCTGCAATTCGCTGTGACGTTCACGGCCGGCGCCAACTGATCCCGTGCGGGCAATTCTGGACTATCGGGCGGATATCGGCTCATGGCGGTCGGTGGCGTGTCCGATGGGCGTTATTTCAGGCGGTACATAGTAGGCGCAGCATTCGGAACCTTTGGGGTGCCTTAATCTCTAGAGCCTGTTTGAAGTCTGATCGAGGTTTCTGATGTTCCCGTACTGGATAGCTGCCCGCGCGCTTTCTCAGTTGCCTCGAGCAGTGACGACTTAACCGGTTGTTTCCTTTGGATCGCCGACATTGGTCATGAGTTGTCGCATCCGGTCATCGAACTCGCTGCGCCAGGGCTCGACGTTGATGTCGATGCCCTCGTCGCATGAGTAGTTCCAGGTGAAGTCGTTGGTGTCGGGGTTGCTTCCCTGGCGTTGGGTGACTGTGACGCCGAGTCCGTCCTGGAAGATGATCCGGTGCTCCGCGACGACCAGTGCGTCGAACAGTCTGACGAGGTCGGGGCCGAACATCGCGGACTGTCTTCCCATTGGGAGAAGCGCTGCCTTCTCACCGGTGAGGAGCGTCAGGACCACCAGTCGGCTCAAGGTTCCGTTTGCGGTGTAGGCGAATCTCTCGGCGAAATCGTCTCCGGCCGGTTCGGGAGTGAAGACGATGTCGGCCAGGTCGGTGATACGGATCCGGCTTAGCCGCTTGGAATTACCCTTCAGCGCGAGATAGATCGCCCGATCAGAGAGAAGCACGTCCACGCGCTCCCCACGCCCCGCGAGGATCATGGCCAGGTCGCCGGAGGTCCGGCAGATGTCATAGGAGATCAGTGCCTCGCCAGCTTCCATCTGCGACTGGATCGCGCGCTGGGCGCGGGCCAACGCTCTCGCTTCGAGTTTGAACAGCATCGGTTCCTGCCTTGGTTCAGGTGGCGTGATCAGCGGAGGCCGGCGGCACGCTCGGCGTGGGCTTTGAGTGTGGCGGCGGACAAGAGTTGGGCGATCCAGTAGACGACCGCCCAACCTGTGAAGATCAGCGCGAAGATGGGGTGGGGACTAAAGAGCGCCCCGATCGCTCCGACGACGGCGCCGATCATGGAGACTAGGGCGAAGCTGCCTGTCGTGCTCGGTAGTAGCCAGGCCCCGGCTAGCACAAGAACGATCCACAGCAAGGTCATCCATGCAGCGCTGCTGGGAGGTGTCTGGGCGATCATGTCCTCGCGGTGCGGCCAGATCACCATCTGGATTGCGGCGCCGATCCCCAGAAGTGTGCCGATCATGCTGCACCGTCAGGAGTAGTTCGACGCCAGACGAGACGGCCGACATACACCATGAATGCCACCGTCGAGATGGACAAGAGGAACTTGAAGACGCTGGAGGTGTTGGCATCCCAGCCAAACAAGAGCGTTCCGCCGACGTCAAGGATGAGGCCAATGACGATGCTTCCGACGAGCCAAGCAACAATCACCGCCAAAATGACCTTCAGGACTCTCAAGAGGCACCTTCAAGAAGACGAACTGATGAGGTGAAAGGAGCATACGGAAGGCGGATCACCACTTGGTATCGGAAAAATATCTAATGGGATCC
This sequence comes from Actinocorallia sp. API 0066, assembly GCF_020991275.1. Lineage (GTDB taxonomy): Bacteria > Actinomycetota > Actinomycetes > Streptosporangiales > Streptosporangiaceae > Actinocorallia. The sequence goes on from NZ_JAJLQY010000018.1 coordinate 97,081, forward strand.
AGGTGGCGCTGCCGCCGAACTAGGGAGGCGTGGTCCGGTACCCGGCGCGGGTGCGTAAGGTATTCGGCAAACGGGGGAACATCACCCTGGACAAGCCGGAACGGTCGCTCGGTCAGCAGTAGCTACTGAGTTTTTCCCAGTGAAAGTGAGCTGGCCTGTAGGGACATGCCGGGCTTATCGGCGGATAGGGCAATTGTTAGATAATGCTGAAACGAGGGCGGGGCCTCGGTAAGCAAGTGGTTCACCACAAACTCTGCTCGCCCAAGGACCCCGCGTGATCGCTCATCCTGCCTGCTCGACGTCGCCCGCGAGCTCGTTCTGTACGTCTCGGCACTGCTGCACCGCGAACGCTGCGCGGTCGGGACGCTGAAGGGCAGCAGGACGCTGACCTGCTCGAAGCAAGCGATATTCGCGGCGGCGTGGTTCTAGTCCAGGCACAACATCACCCTCCACGGGAGGGCGTTCGGGATCTCTCCGTCGACCGCCTACCGCTACCTCCACGAGTCCGTGGACGTCCTGGCCGAGCAGGCGCCCGACCTCCACGAGGCCCTGGAGCGGGCCGTCGCCGACAGGCTGCCGCCCCTCACCGGTCACGAGGCACCGCCCCCCTCGCCGATGCCGCCCCCCTCGTCGGTGACCTCGGTCCGCACCCCGTCGACGTCGCCACCCGCCGCGACCGCACCGAGCCCGCGCGCCGAGATCCCCGCCGGCGACGGTGTCGGCGAGCCCGGCGGCGAGCCCGCACCCGCCCCGCTGGGACGGGTCACGCGGGTCGAGGAGTCCCACACCGACCCTTTCGCCGCGATCGAACCATCCCCCGCCGCCGACACCCTCGGCTCCTCAGACACAGGCGCAGGCCCCGGTCCAGGTGCGGGAGCAGTCACAGCCAGCGCACGACGGGCCAGCACCACCGACCACCCCGACACCACCAGCCCCACCAGCGCGACGAACACCCCCACCACACTGGCCGCCTTGTCCGCATCATCCAAACCCAGCTTCACAAACCACAACCCCAACCCGACCACCCCCAGCCCCCCGACCACAGCAACCCCAGCCCACACCACCCGAGACCCCGTCATAACAAACATTCTCAACCACCACCACAAGATCACACAGTGAGCCGCTCCGAAGGTTCTTGAGCCGCCCCGAAGGTTCCGGACAGCGTTCCCACTAGAATGGGGCGACCGGAAAGGTGGAAGTCATTGGCTGGTTCAAGAAAGTCGTTCTCCCCTGAATATCGGGAGGAGGCGGTGAAGTTGGTGATCGAGTCGTCGAAGCCTATCGCGCAAGTGGCGAGAGATCTCGGACTGAACGCGGGGACGCTGACGAATTGGGTGAACGCCTATCGGCGGGAGCACTCTGACGAGGAGCCCGCGCTGACCGTCGAAGAGCGGGCACGCCTCAAGGAGCAGGAACGCATCATCAGGGAACTTCGGTTGGAGAACGAGTTCCTGAAAAAAGCCGCAGCGTACTTTGCGCAAGAGCAGCAGTGAGCGCGAAATACGAGTTCATCGACGCGGAGTACGCCACCCCCTCGGCCGTCATCGACGACCACTGCTCGACCATCGTCCAAATGTGCACATGGCTCGGAGTCTCCCGCTCTGGCTTCTATGAATGGAGGACGCGCCCCGCATCGGCAACCGCACGCCGGCGAGAGGAACTCACAACTCTCGTGCGGCACTTCTTCGACGCCTCCGACGGCACCTACGGGTACCGGCGCATCCACGCGGACCTGGCCGACCACGGCGTCGCGGCCGGACCCGAACTGGTCCGCTCCCTCATGCGGGAGCTGGGGCTGGAGCCCTGCCAGCCACGCCCGTGGCGATTCAACCTGACCGAGGGCGACGGCCAGGAGCACGACATCCCCGACCTCGTCCAGCGCGACTTCACCGCCGAAGCACCCGGCCTGAAAATGGTCGGCGACATCACCTACGTCGAAACCTGGGAAGGATGGGTCTACCTCGCCACCGTCATCGACTGCCACACCAAAGCAGTGATCGGCTGGGCCATGGACGACAACTACAAGACACCCCTCATCGAAAAAGCCATCAACATGGCCGCCCGGAACCACACCCTCGCCGACCAGGCAGTCTTTCATTCCGACCGCGGCAGCAACGGTGAATTCAATCGGTCGTTGCAACACCTCGTAGTCGGAGGTGTCTCTGGTGGGTGGAGGGAGGCGGCAGCAAGCTGTCCGGTTGTATCGGGGGCAGATTCCGTCTCCGGGGCGGCCGACGGTGGTGTGGCGTGAGGATCGTGTCCGGTTCTGGCGTGCGATCGCGCAGGGGTCGAGTTCGGAGGACGCCGCGGTGGGGATCGGCGTGTCCCAGGCGGTGGGGACTCGATGGTTTCGCCAGGCTGGCGGGGTGGGACCGTGTCTTGCCCCGACGGTGTCGGGCCGCTATCTGTCGTTCGCGGAGCGGGAGGAGATCGCGTTGTTGCGTGCCCGTCAGGCCGGCGTTCGGGAGATCGCACGGATTTTGGGACGTTCACCGTCGACCATTTCGCGGGAGATACGGAGAAATGCTTCTACCCGATCGCATTCGGTGGATTACAGGGCATCGGTGCACAATGGCATGCCGAGCGGCGGGCACGACGGCCGAAGCCTGCGAAACTGACCGTAAACGAGCGGTTGCGCTCCTATGTTCAGGAACGTTTGTCCGGGGCCGTCCGCACTCCTGGCGGATTGATCGCCGCGGGACCATGGGTACCGGAGTGGAAAGGCCGTAACAAGCCCCGGCGGCAGGACCGATGCTGGGTGAGGGGCTGGAGTCCGGAGCAGATATCCCACCGGTTGAAGGCCGATTTCCCCGAGGATGAGTCCATGCGGATCTCACACGAGGCGATCTACCAGGCCCTGTTCATCCAGGGACGAGGCGCCCTCAAGCGGGAGCTGGCCGCCTGCCTGCGCACCGGCCGGGCCCTGAGGGTTCCGAGGGCACGCTCCCGCCAGCGCGCCGCCGGCCACGTCACCCCCGAGGTGATGATCAGCCGACGGCCCGCCGAGGCCGAAGACCGCGCGATACCAGGCCATTGGGAAGGAGATCTCATCATCGGCACCGGCCGTTCCGCGATCGGCACGCTCGTGGAACGCACGACACGGTTCACCCTGCTCCTGAACCTGCCGCCGATGGACGGCCACGGAATCGAGCCACGTGTGAAGAACGGCCCGGCACTGGCCGGTCGAGGTGCCGAGGCCGTGAAAGACGCGATCACCGGCACGATCACCACCCTGCCCGCCGAACTGCGCCGCTCCTTGACCTGGGACCGCGGCAAGGAACTGGCCCAGCACGCCCAGCTCCGCATCGACACCGGGCTACAGGTCTACTTCGCCGACCCCCACAGCCCCTGGCAGCGGGGAACGAACGAGAACACGAACGGACTCCTGCGCCAATACTTCCCCAAAGGCACAGACCTATCACGATGGGACGAAGAAGAACTCGCAGCCGTCGCCCACACCCTCAACACCAGACCCCGCAAAACACTCGGATGGAAAACACCCGCCGAAGAAGCCCTCAACGAACAACTACTGTCGATCCAACAAGCCGGTGTTGCGACGACCGGTTGAACTCAAGAACTATACATCCACCCAGTTCGCCGACACCCTGAAACGCCACAACCTCCGGCAATCAGTAGGCCGAACCGGCATCTGCTACGACAACGCAATGGCCGAATCGTTCTTCGCCGCCCTCAAGAATGAATGCGTCCACCGCACCCAATACCCGACCCAAGCACACGCACACCGCGACATTGCGCGATACATCGAACTCCGCTACAATTCACGACGACGCCATTCAGGACTCGACTACAAGACCCCTCAACAGGTCCACAACGAGTACCACGAACGACAGTTCGCAGCGTGAATCGACCGCAAAAAGAGCTGTCCGGAATCAGCGGGGCGCATCACAACGCCCTCACCGCCCTCGATTTCAAACTCGCCGAACGCATCGACGCGATAGCCGCCGAACACGGCGCCTGATCAGCGATGCCCCCGCCTCCGTGCAGCGTGGGGGCGTCGGCATTTTGGGCGCGTTGCGCTATGAACACTC
>NZ_JAJLQY010000019.1 GCF_020991275.1 Actinocorallia sp. API 0066
CCGCCGGAGAAGCGGGTGAACTCCATGCAGCTTTCCTCCTTGTCACTTTCGGTTCCGACGTTGCCCGCGCAGGGCTTCGTCCAGGCGGCGTCGCTGAGGTCGATCCCGTACAGGTCTTCCATGGCTCCTCCTCAGAAGCCTTCCCCGCACGCCGGGTGCGTGCGCTGGGGCTTTGCGTATACGAGCACGCTAGAAGCGCGAAAGGAACACGGTCCAATGTGTTGCGGGTTGTTGAGCTAAAGCTCGTCGAGGGCCTTGGTGATCAGTGCTCGGGCGTCCGGTCCGTACGCGGCAGAGCTTTTCAGAATCTCGAACATCCGGGCGTATTGCCGGATCTCCTGGGGGCGCGTCACCTCGATTGACGCTGTCGGGGTCTCCAGGCAGACGAGGGAGTCATCAAAGATCCAGAAGCCTGCCGAGCCGACGGCGGTTCGTTCGCTCATCATCGGGATGACGCCGAGCGAGACGCTGGGCAGGCGCATCACGGTCAGCATCCGGTCGAGCTGCCCGGCCTGGACCTCCGCCGTGCCGAACCACGTCCGGAGGGCCTGTTCTTCGAGCAGGACGGCGAAGCGTCTCCCACCACGAGAGATGACTTTCTGGCGCTCCATTCGCGCGTGCAGCGCCTGTTCCAGATCGTTCGGCGCGCCGAGAAAGTCGATCCAGAAAGACAACATCGCGCTTGCGTACTCGGCGGTCTGGAACAGGCCGGGGATCACGTTGTGCTCGTAGATCCTGAAGTGTCTTGTCCGCTCATAGAGCGGGACGGCCGAGGTCATGAGCCGCTTCATGCCCGCCCGCGTCTGCCGCTGGAACTCGACGTAGGCCGACTCGACCGCGTGGGCGGTCGCGATGATGTCCGGTGCCTGGTCGTCCGCGCCGCACGCCGCGCACCAGGCTCGGATGTCCCTGTCCGTCGGCGACTGGGCACCGGTCTCCAGTCTGCTCACCTTCGAGTAGTGGAAGCCGACCAGACGCGCCAGCTCCCGCCCGGAGAACTCCGCTTCCTTGCGCAGCTCACGAAGGCGCGCGCCGAGGGCGACGCGCGCCTGTCTCGCCGAGCTAGACGGGACGGTAGTCACGGTGTGGGACGGCCAGGCCCCAGACGGCCTCGAAGGCGGTGCGGCACAGCCTGACGACTCGGGGGTCCTCCGTCGCCGTCATGCCGGTCGACAGGCCGTTTCCCGCGTAGTGCAGGAAGAGCGCCGTGTGGTTGTCGAAGAGGTAGAAGTCGTTGCCGGGGACGCCGATGTCCGACACGCGACGTCGGGGAACCCATCGGATGTCCTCGCCCGCCTCCACCATCGGATGGGCGATGCTGTGCGACCACCGCTGATAGTCGCTCAGCGGCTCTGAGACGATCCGAGCGCGCCGCACGGAACGCCCCGCGGCGGCGTGCTCCCTGAGTGTCTGGCACCAGCCGTGGAGCCACGACAGATCGTCCGGCTCGCCTGCCGCCCACTTCGCCAGGTGCGGTAGCTCCACGGCCGTCCCGTAGGCGTCCCTGGTCTCAAGATGGACGGCCTCGTGCGCGAAGTCGGTGAGCAGCCGTTCGAACTCCTCAGACCCGAGCCGCCGCACGTGTCTCCTCCTCGAAGAACGCCCGGAAGAACTGGATCATCCGGTCCGGGATCTCCACCACCGACTCGCCCTCGGGGATGCTGAGCGTGGCGAGGACGTCGGCGTCCTTGACCTCCCACCCCTGCACGAGCCACGACCCGCGATCGGTCCGGTAGATGGTCGGCGATCCGGTGGGGTTCGACTCGGGGTCCTTGCCGATCAAGGTAAGGCTCATGACGTGCTCCCGTCTCAGCGTCGCGGTCTGTCGCGTCCCTCAGACTCTTGCCGGGCTGGTTGACCGTCAAGGGATGTTGCGACTTGTTGCGGGGTGTCGAGGGACGCTCGGGCGCCTGTTCGCCGACGCCGGGGCTGTTCGTCGGGGCGGCGCTGAGCCGGGCGCCACAATCCTGGAAGACACCGAAACGGCCCGGGTGACTGCGAAGAGTGTCCGGGCCGTATGGGCTGTGAGCCGGGGGCTTTGTGCTCGGTGAGCTGCGGTGCTGTCAGGGGGTGCGGAGGGCCTGGTTGAGGTGGCGGAAGGCGGTGCGGGAGAAGGCCAGGGCGGGGGCTGTGGGGTTCTTGGAGTCGCGGATGGCGATGGCGGAGGCCGTGGGGGCTACCTCTACGCACTGGCCGCCCTGTGCGGAGCTGTGGGTGCTCTTGCGCCATGCGGCTAGGTCGGCGACCTCTACGCAGTTCCCGCCCTGTGCGGAGCTGTGGGTGCTCTTGCGCCATGCCGCTAGGTCGGCGACCTCTACGCAGTCCCCGCCCTGGGGGGAGCTGTGGCTGCTCTTGCGCCAGTGGAGGGAGGTGGGGATGGTGCTCACGGGTAGGACTCCAATGCTGTTGCGATCATCCGAAGCGCCTCGCTGCGGCTCGTGGCCTCGGCCATGATGATGTTGAAGCGTAGCGAGGCGCTCGCCACGTCGTCGGGCTCATAGATGATCTGGCTGCTGTCGGGTCCCTCGTAGTAAGCGACGTCCGGGCGGTCGGCGAAGCTCAGGACGGAGAACGACCCGTCGAACGCCGCCCATGTGGGGCGGGATTCGGGCAGGAAGCAGATCTGGATAGTCGGCGTCTCCAGGATGAGCTTACGCAGGTAGAGGAGCTGCTCACGCATCACCTCCGGGCCGCCGATCGGGCGGCGGAGCGCGGACTCGTCGATGATCACCGTGAGCCGTAGGGGATCGTCACCCCAGAGCGTCTCCTGGCGTCCCATGCGTGCGGCGACGCGCTGGTCGAGCGGTGTGCCGTCGGGCTTTGATGCCAGGCTTTCGCGTGCGTACGCCTCGGTCTGGAGCAGGCCGGGGATGAGCTGGGCCTCGAAGACGCGTCTGGCGGTGGCTTTGGCTTCTAGGGCGGTGAAGGTGGAGAAGCCTCGGGGGGTCGCGGTTTGGCGGCCTGCGTCTTCGATTTCTGCGGCGAGGGTTTGGAAGGTTGCTTCTAGGATTTTGAAGTAGGTGTCGAGGTCGATGCCGGTGGCGACTGAGGGTTTGGTGCCGCGTTCCAGTTTTTCGATCCACTGGTAGGAGCAGCCGAGGGCGTCGGCGAGTTGGCGGCGGGAGAGGCCAGCCGTCTCGCGGTAGCGGCGGAGGAGGGTGGAGAAGACCCGGATGAGGGGGTCTCGGGTGAGGTCGTCCTTGTCTCTGGCGTTGTCGGCCAAGGGGTGCCCCCGGGGGGTTGGTAGGCGTCATGTAGGTGCTGGTGGGCGCCTCGCGGACGTGGGTAGGCGGCCGCGTGTGGCGTTCTCGTAGCCCAGCGTAGTTTTTGACGGCCATGCTGGCAGCGGTAACGGAGAAACTTTCCCGGGACACGATTTTCGGGAGACGGCCGGGCGTGCCGCGTCCGGGGCGAGTGAGAGAGAGGCGAGATGACGAGCGTGAAGGACTGGCGGCCGGCGGACGGGCACCCGGCGTGGTGCACGCACCCCCACCGGGACGACGAGCCGCACTACGGGCCGTGCGCCGACGCGGAGGCCGTCAACGTCGAAGGCGAGGGCCTGCTGATCTGCTACAACCGGGAGCTGGACGGGACCGAGGAGATGTCGATCATCCCGATCACGAACAAGCCGATCCCCCTGGTCGGGAGGCCCTCGCCGGACGAGCTGCGGTTCACCCTCGAGCAGGCCATCGGCCTCCGCGACGCGATCACCCAGGTCCTCGCCGAGGTCACCGGGGAGGGCAAGCCGCCCACCGAGACCCCGTCGGCGTAACCCCCGGCCGCCCGCCTTCGCGTCAGAAACCGGCGCGGAGGCGGGCGCCCTTCTCCTTGGCCTGGCGGTAGAGGTCCTGCTGGAACTCCAGCATCTTCTTCTGCAGCTCCGGATCCCCGATCGAGAGCATCCGGACGGCGAGGAGCCCCGCGTTGCGGGCGGCGCCCACGGCGACCGTGGCGACCGGCACACCGGCCGGCATCTGGACGATCGACAGGAGCGAATCCATGCCGTCCAGGTACTTCAACGGCACCGGCACGCCGATGACGGGCAGGGGCGTGACGCTGGCGAGCATGCCCGGCAGGTGCGCCGCGCCGCCCGCCCCCGCGATGATCACCTTCAGGCCGCGCGCCGCCGCCTCGGTGCCGTACTCGACCATGTCGAGCGGCATCCGGTGCGCCGAGACGACGTCCGCCTCGAACGGCACGTCGAACTCCGCGAGGGCGGTGGCGGCGGCCTCCATGACGGGCCAGTCGGAGTCGCTGCCCATGACGATGCCCACCAGGGGCCTGACGTCGGCCACGCGCTACTTCCTCTCTTCCGGGTAGACGAGTCCGGGGTCGCGCAGGTACAGCGCCGCATGCTCGGCCCTTGCCCGCAGTCGTCCGAGATCATCCCCCAGGACGTTGACGTGCCCGATCTTGCGGCCCGGCTTGACGTCCTTGCCATAGAAGTGGATCTTGGCGCCGGGGTCGTGCGCCATGACGTGCTCGTACCGCTCGAACAGGTCCGGGTCCGCGCCGCCCAGGAGGTTGCCCATGACCGTCCAGGGGGCGGCGGTGTCGGTGTCGCCGAGCGGGAGGTCCAGGACGGCGCGCAGGTGCTGCTCGAACTGGCTAGTGCGGGCGCCGTCCGTCGTCCAGTGGCCGGAGTTGTGCGGGCGCATCGCCAGCTCGTTGACGACGACACCGCGCGCGGTCTCGAACAGTTCGACGGCGAGCAGGCCCGTCACGTCCAGTTCCTCGGCGATCGTGAGGGCGAGTTTCTGGGCGAACGCGGCCGTCTCCTCGTCCAGGCCGGCGGCGGGGGCGACGACCTCAACACAGATCCCGTCCTGCTGGACGGTCTCGACCACCGGATAGGCGGCGCCCTGCCCGTGCGGGGAGCGCGCGACGAGCGCGGCGAGCTCCCTGCGGAACACGACCTTCTCCTCGACCATCAGCGCGGTGCCGCTCGCCAGCACGTCGACGGCCTCTGCGGCCGACCCCACGATCCACACGCCCTTGCCGTCATAGCCGCCGCGTGTGGCCTTCAGCACGACCGGCCATCCGTGCTTTTCGCCGAAGGCCGTGACATCTTCTTGTCCGTGCACGGGCGCGTACGCGGGACAGGGGGCGCCGAGCGCGGACAGGCGCTCGCGCATCACCAGCTTGTCCTGCGCGTGCAGCAGCGCCGCCGACCCGGGGCGGCAGACGACGCCCGCGGCCTCCAACGCCCTGATGCGCTCGCCGGGCACGTGCTCGTGGTCCCAGGTGACCACGTCGCAGCCCTCGGCGAACGCCATGAGATCCTCCAGGGACGTGTGCGAGCCGATCCGCACGTCCGCGCACACCTGCGCGGCGGACTCCTCGGGAGAGCCCGCGAGCACCCGCAGCCGCACGCCGAGCGCGATCGCGGCCTGCTGCGTCATCCGGGCGAGCTGACCGCCGCCCACCATCCCGACAACCGGCATCTGACCTGGACTTCTCACACCGATCAGCTTAGTGGGGCGGAGACATGACGTTTGACGGCGGACCGACGATCATCGGGCACCGCGGGCTGGGCGGCGGCGCCGGGGAGAACACCCTCGCGTCGCTGCTCGGGGCGGTCGAGGCGGGGCTGTCCTGGGTGGAGATCGACGTGCAGCGGACGGCCGACGACAGGCTGATCCTCGCGCACGACCCCGTGGACGAGGCGGGCGCCTTCCACGTGGACACGGCGGCCGCCTCCGGGGCCCTCACCCTGGAGGAGGTGTTCTCCGCCCTCCCGCCTCACGTCGGCGTGGACGTCGACGTCAAGACGATCCTGGAGGACGCCCTCGACCCCCGTACGGCCCCCCTCCTCAAGGACGTCCTGAAGGCCGAGGCCCAGCGGCGCCCCCTGATCGTGACGAGCTTCGACCCGTCCGTCCTCCTGGCCCTGGACGGCACCGGCATCCCCCGTGGCCTCCTCACCTGGCTGTGGTTCCCCATCGGCCACGCCATCGCCGCCGCCTCCGGCCTCGGCCTAGAAGCCGTCGCCCTACACACCGCCTCCTGCGACCCCACCCCCAAAGCCCGCCCCTTCCCCGACTGCGTAGAAACCGCCCACAAGTCCGGCCTCCAAGTCATCGTCTGGACCCCCAAACCCGAATCCCTCACCCCCTACCTAGCCGCCGACGCCCTGGTCGTAGACGACGTCCCCGGCACCCTCAAAGCCCTAGCCCGCTAGCCCCAGCCCCCTTCGCGCCGCGCGGGTCCGGCGGTGGTGTTCAGGTGCGGAGGGCGGCGGCGGACTCGACGAGGCCGGCGCGTTCCAGGGCGTCGAGGATGGCGGCGACGGTCTTCGGCGGGCGGGTCCGCGCGGCGGAGATCTGCCGGACGCAGTCGCGGACCAGCGCGGTGTCGAGGTCGATGAGGTCGAGAACGAAGTCGTCGGGGCTCTTGGCCTCCACGCCGTGGGCGCTGAGCGCCTCGGGTGGGAAGTCCCGCAGGTTGGAGGTGACGATGACCTCCGCGCCGACGTTGATCGCGGCGGCGAGGACGTGGCGGTCGTCGGGGTCCGGGAGCTTGAGGCCCTCGATCAGTTCGTCGTGGCCGCTCGCCAGCGCACCCGGGACCGCGGCGTTCATGCGGTCGCGCAGGAGCGCGAGCTTGTCCGGGACGATGTCCGGGCGGTTGGCCGCCAGGTTCCGGGTGACCTCGTCGAGGATCTGCGTCGTCCAGTGGGCACGGACCAGACCTGATCGTGCGATGCGGATCAGCAGGTCGCGGACTTCGTTGCCGTAGAGCACGTTGGCGTCGTAGACGGCGACGTAGGGCATCAGTAGAGGTCCAGGTCTTCGGTGAGGGAGATGAGGGCGTCGGCGGCCTGGCGGGATTCGGTGTCGGTGCGCTGTTTGTAGGCCATGAGGTCTTCGAAGCGGACGCGGCGGTGGCGGCCGACGAGGCGGTGGGGGATCTTGCCCGCGTCGAGCAGGCCGATCAGGTACGGCCGGGAGACGTTGAGGACTTCCGCGGCCTGCCGGGTGGTCAGCTCCGCGTGGTTGGGGATGGCTGTGACCCCGCGTCCTTCGGCGAGCTGGGTGAGGATGTAGGCGAGCATCGTGACCGCGTCGCGGGGCAGGACGAGCGCCTCGTCTCCGGCCAGTTCGCCGGTGACGCGGATGTCCCCGGTGCCCGGGTGGGTGGCCAGGTAGTCCTTGATCCGCCGTACCGCCCGAGCCGCCTCCTGCGCGTTGACCTTGCCGGGCTCCAGGGACTTCGGGGTCTGTACCGTCATGATGACGCTCCTCTCCATACGCATTATGTGCAGCAAACGCAGTAAACGCAACGCCGGGGGAAGGGGAAAGGGAGGTGCCCCAGGGTGAGGGGGCGCCTCCCTTTTGGGGTGGTGGGGGGTTATTTGAGGAGTTGGCGGCTCATGACGACGCGTTGGATCTGGTTGGTGCCCTCGTAGATCTGGGTGATCTTGGCGTCGCGCATCATGCGTTCGACGGGGAAGTCGCTGGTGTAGCCGTAGCCGCCGAGGAGTTGGACGGCGTCCGTGGTGACGTCCATGGCGACGTCGGAGGCCAGGCACTTGCAGGCGGAGGAGACGAAGGTGAGGTCCGGGATGGTCTCGCCGTGCATGGCGCGTTCGGACTTGATCGCGGCGTGGTACGTCAGTTGGCGGGCCGCTTCGAGGCGCATCGCCATGTCGGCGATCATGAACTGGAGGCCCTGGAAGTCCGCGATGGGGCGCCCGAACTGCTTGCGCTCCTTGACGTAGCCGATGGCGTAGTCGAGAGCGCCCTGGGCGAGGCCGAGGGCCTGCGCGGCGATGGTGATGCGGGTGTGGTCGAGGGTGGCGAGCGCGGTCTTGAAGCCGCTGCCCTCCGCGCCGATGATGCGGTCGGCGGGGATGCGGACGTCCTCCAGGATGACCTGGCGGGTCGGCGAGCCCTTGATGCCGAGCTTCTTCTCCTTCGGCCCGAACGAGACACCCGCGTCGGACTTCTCCACAACGAAGGCGGAGATGCCCCGCGCGCCCTTCGACGGGTCCGTCACGGCCATGACGGTGTAGTACTCCGAAACGCCAGCGTTGGTGATCCACATCTTGGCGCCGTTCAGCACCCAGTGATCTCCGTCACGGACCGCGCGGGTCTTCATGCCCGCGGCGTCCGACCCCGCCTCGGCCTCCGACAACGCGTACGAGAACATGGCTTCGCCGCGCGCCACGGGGGCCAGGTACCGTTTCTTGAGCTCCTCGGAGCCGGCCAGCAGCACCGGTACGGTACCGAGCTTGTTGACGGCTGGAATGAGGGAGGAAGAGCCGCATGCGCGGGCGACCTCTTCGATCACGATCACCGTCGCGAGCGCGTCCGCCCCGTTGCCGCCGTAGGACTCGGGGACGTGGACGGCATGCAGGTCGTTCTCCACGAGGGCGTCAAGTGCCTCCTGGGGGAACCGCGCCTGCTCGTCGACCTCCGCCGCGAACGGGGCGATCTTGGCGTCGGCGAGTTCGCGCACGGTCTGCCGGAGCAGCTCGTGTTCCTCGGCAGGTGCGTAGGCGGGAAAGTCAGCGCTCATACATCGCATGCTACCCGTCGGTAAATTCTGAAGGAGAAGCTTGGTGGCTCTGAAGCTCACGGTCATCGGCGCCGGGTATCTCGGCGCGACGCACGCCGCGTGCATGGCCGAACTGGGGTACGACGTGCTGGCGCTCGACGTGCTGCCCGACCGGGTCGAGAGGCTCGCCGCGGGCGACCTCCCGTTCTTCGAGCCGGGCCTCCCCGAGGTGCTGCGCCGCACCCTGGACTCGGGACGGCTGCGGTTCACCACCTCGTACGAGGAGATCGCCGAGTTCGGCGACGTGCACTTCGTCTGTGTGGGCACGCCGCAGAAGGCGGGGGAGTTCGCGGCCGACGTGTCCTACCTGGACGCCGCGATCTCGTCGCTGGCCCCGCTGTTGACGCGGCCGAGCCTCGTGGTCGGGAAGTCCACGGTGCCGGTCGGGACGGCGGAGCGGCTCGCGGGGATGCTGCGCGCGCTCGCCCCGTCGCCGGAGGTGGAGCTGGCGTGGAACCCCGAGTTCCTGCGGGAGGGTTTCGCCGTCCAGGACACGCTGCACCCGGACCGGATCGTTGTCGGCGTCCGGTCGGAGCGGGCCGAGCGGCTGCTGCGCGAGGTGTACCAGTACCAGATCGCGGAGGGCACGCCGCTGTTGGCGACGGACTTCGCGACGTCCGAGCTGGTGAAGGTGTCGGCGAACGCGTTCCTCGCCACGAAGATCTCGTTCATCAACGCGATGGCCGAGGTGTGCGAGGCGACCGGCGCCGACGTCACGATGCTGTCGCAGGCGCTGGCGCTGGACGACCGGATCGGCGGCAAGTTCCTGGGCCCCGGCCTCGGTTTCGGCGGCGGCTGTCTGCCGAAGGACATCCGGGCGTTCATGGCCCGCGCGGGCGAGTTGGGCGTCGACCAGGCGCTGTCGTTCCTGCGCGAGGTGGACGCGATCAACATCCGCCGCCGGGTGCGGATGGTCGATCTCGCGCGCGTCCTGCTGGACGGATCGTTCCACGGGCGACGGGTGTGCGTGCTGGGCGCCGCGTTCAAGCCGAACTCCGACGACGTCCGTGACTCGCCGGCCCTGGACGTCGCGGTCGCGATCCGGTCGCAGGGCGCCGACGTCACCGTGTACGACCCGCAGGCCCTCGACAACGCCCGCAAGGTCCAACCCACCCTCAACTTCGGCGTCTCCGCCCTCGACGCCGCCACCGGCAGCGACGTCGTCCTCCTCCTCACCGAGTGGCGCGAGTTCCGCGACCTCGACCCCGACGTCCTGGGCGCCCGCGTAGCCGCCCGCCGCATCGTAGACGGCCGCAACGCCCTGGACCCCGAACGCTGGCGCGCCTCCGGCTGGACCTACAAGGCCCTGGGCCGCCCCTAACCGCAAACCGGGCCGGGCTGTGTTCGATGGGCCCGGAGGTCGGCCGCTTCGCGACCCCGACTTCGTCGGGAGCGGCCGCCCCCCAGGCTGGGCGCTTGGTAGCGCCCGGCCTCGGGGCGGTCAGTCGCGGGTGATGCCGAGGCCGGGGGGGCTGGTGAGGAAGCCGAGGCCCCAGGAGATGTGCATGGTGGTGTAGACGAAGGGGAGGAGGAGTTTTGCCTTGGGGGGGAGGCCCTGGGCGGTGAGGACGGCGCCGCCGACGGGGATGGTGAGGAAGTAGCCGAGGGGGAGGATCCAGCCGGGGAGGAAGCCGAAGATTCCGGCGACGGTTCCGGCGAGGATGCCCAGGACGGCCAGCGGGGGCGCCAGGTAGCGGAGGTTCAGCGTGCCCTGGTGTTCGCGGCCCACCACACGGCGCCAGCGGCCGGTGTAGAAGAACTGGGTCGCCAGGAGCTTCAGGTTGGGCCGTGGACGGTAGGTGACGCGCATCTCGGGCGTGAACCAGATCTTGCCGCCGGACTGGCGGATGCGGTGGTTCATCTCCCAGTCCTGGGCGCGCACGAAGGTCTCGTCGTACCCGCCGACGCGTTCCAGCGCGCTGCGCCGGAACGTGCCCAGGTAGACGGTCTCGACTTCGCCCGCCTCGCCGCCCGTGTGGAACCGCGCGTTCCCGACGCCGAACTTGGAGGTCATCGCGCGCGCGACGGCCTTCTCGAACGCGGTGACCCCCTGGGCGTCCATGAGCCCGCCGACGTTGTCGGCGCCCTGGGCGTCCATGGTCTCCACCGCGACGCGGATGTAGTTGGCGGGGAGCAGCGAGTGCCCGTCCACCCGGACGATGATCGAGTACTGGGACGCCTTGATCGCGATGTTCAGCCCGTTGGGGGTGCGTCCCGTCGGGTTGCGGGTGATCACGATCCGCGGGTCGGTCGTGGCCAGGGCCGCGGCGATCCGGTCGGTGCGGTCGCGCGAGGGGCCGAGCGCGAGCACCAGTTCCAGCTCACCGGGGTAGTCCTGGGCCATGATGTGACGCACGGCGTCCGCGAGGTGGCGTTCCTCGTTGAGGACCGGCATGACGACGGACACGGCCGGCCATGTGGTGCGCGGCTCGCCGTCAGCGTGGAGAGGCAGATTCATGACGGCGCCACGGTAACGTATCCAGCCAGGTCCGCAGGCCACATGTGGGCGGTACGTCCGCCCTCACGGCAGGCCGCACGACCACGGCGCGGGGTAAGGGGGCTGGGAATGGCCGTCGACGACGACCCGATCGAGCAGTACTTCCGCCCGCGGCCCGCCGGGGCCGAGGGGCCGGGCGGCCCGGTCGGCCCGGTGGCCGACGACACGGGCGGTTGGGACGCGGTCGCGGTGGACGGCGAGGGCGCGCCGAAGGTCACGGTCACCCCGCCGCGCGCGGCGGCCCGCCGGGCCAGGGGAGTCGTGTCGGCCCGCGCCGCGGTGCGCCGCCGCCGGCTCGTGGTGATCACCGCCGCCGCCTCGACGCTGGTGCTGGCGGGATCGGGCGCGGGCTGGGCGTTCCAGGAGTACTTCAAGGGCAAGATCAAGACCCTCGACCTCGCCGTGGACGGCGCGGGCCCGCAGGGCGCGATGAACATCCTCCTGGCCGGGGTGGACAGGCGCGAGGGCATGAGCCAGAAGGACATCAAGCGTCTCCACCTGGGCAAGGAGGCGGGCGCCAGGTCGGACACGATGATGTTGATGCACGTGTCGCGCGACCACGACAAGGTGACGATCGTCAGTCTTCCGCGCGACACTCTCGTCACCATCCCGCCACACAAGAACGCCGAGGGGCAGCGGGTCGGCGAGGCGCAGGGCAAGCTGACGTGGGCGTACGCGTACGGCGGCCCGCAGCTCATGAAGGACACCGTCGAGAGCGCCACCGGCATGCGGATCGACCACTACGTCGAGGTGGACTTCGCCGGGTTCCTCAAGGTCGTGGACGCCGTCGGCGGGGTGCAGGTCTGCACCGAGAAGCCGATCGACGACCGGGCGACGGGCCTGAAGCTCGCGGCGGGCACCCACCACGTGGACGGCGCGACGGCCCTGGCGTTCGCCCGGGTCAGGCACGGGCTCGGTGAGGACATCGGGCGGATGCAGCGCCAGCAGGAGTTCCTTTCCTCGCTGCTCATGACCGCCCTGGAGAAGCTGAAGGATCCGCGTAAGGGTCCGGGGGTGCTGAGCGCGCTGCTTTCGTCCGTCACGGTCGACAAGGAACTGAAAAAGAACCTCAACGCGTACGCGGACCAGTTCAAGGACGTCTCGCTGGGCAACGTCCAGTTCGTGAAGGTTCCGCTGGCCAATCCGGCGGGGACGGCCCAGTTGGGCGGGATCACGCAGTCGGTCGTCCTCTGGGACAAGGAGGCCGCCGCCCGGATGTTCGACCGGATCGACGACGACGAGCCGGTGGTCGAGCCCGCCCCGACGCCGACGTCCACGGAGAGGCCGCTGACGGTCAAGCCGTCCGACATCAGCGTGATCGTCCGGAACGGGGACGGCACTCCGGGGCTCGCCCGCAAGGCGACGGACGGCCTGCTCAAGGCGGGCTTCCGGGCGTCCTGGGTGATCGGTGTGGTCCAGCGCGAGAACACCAAGGTGACGGTGATCCGCTACGGCCCCTCCCGCGCCGACTCGGCCCGCACCCTCGCGGCCTCGATTCCGGGGGCGAAGCTCCAGAAGGCGTCGTCGCTGGGCACCGGCATCGAGATCATCGTCGGTTCGGGCTGGACGAGGCCGAAGCCCGTCACGGTCGCGGGCGAGACGAGCGGCACCCCGAAGGTCGAGACCCGCACCGCCTCCGAGAACCTCTGCAAGCCCTAGCGAAAGCCCTCGGCACACCGTGCCGAGGGCTTTCTGTCACGCGGCGGTGGTGACGGCCTCCGCCGGAACCCGCTCAGGTGACGGCCCGCCCTGCTCCTTCCGGAGCCCGTACGCGATGACGACCGCGCCGACCAGGGCCGCCGCCACCGGCACGGCGAGCGCCGCGCGGAGCCCGTCGAGGCCGGTCCCGGCGGCGACGCTGACGGCGGTGACCGCCGACAGCCCGAGCGCCATGCCGAACTGGATCGACGTGTAGAGCAGCCCGCTCGCGAGGCCGTGCTCGTCGTCGGCGACGCCCTCGGTGGCCGCCATGGTCAGCGGACCGTAGGCGAGCGAGAAGGCGAGGCCGAGCAGGAACAGCGTCGGGAGCATCGCCGTGTACGTCCAGTCCAGCCCGACCGGCAGGAACAGCGCGTATCCGGCGAACGCCGCGACGAACCCGCCGAGCAGCACCCGTGTGTTGCCGAAGCGGTTGACCAGCCGTGGTGTCAGCGTCGGCGCGAGCACGGTGTCGATCCCGACGACGAGCATGGCCAGCCCGGTCTGCATCGTGCTCCAGCCGCGCAGTTCCTGGAGGTACAGCGTGACCAGGAACTGGAAGCCGCCGAACGAGGCGACGAACAGCAGCGCCGCCGTGTTCACCCGGACCAGCGGCGCCCGCAGCACCCCGAGCCGCACCAGCGGCGACGCCGACCGCCGCTCGACAGCGACGAACAGGGCGAGCAGCGCGAACCCCACAACGAACACCCCGGCCGTCAGCCAGGGCCCCTCACCCGGGTGCTCCAGCCGGACCACCCCGTACACCAGCAGCAGCATCGACCCCGTGATCGCGAACGCCCCGCCCAGGTCGAACCCGCCCGCCGCACGCGGCCCGCCGGAGTCGCGGAGCAGGACGAGCGCCGCCACGAGGATCAGCGCGGAGAGGATCACCGGCGCGAAGAACACCCACCGCCAGCCGAAGGACGCCAGCACGCCCCCGGCGACGAGGCCGAGCGAGAACCCGCCCGCCGCCGTCCCCGCGTAGACGCCGAGCGCCCTGGTGCGCAGCGGCCCCTCGGGGAAGTTCGAGGTGACCAGAGCGAGCCCGGCTGAGTCCCTGGGTTACTGCGGGGATACCGGCCTGGACTACGACGTTTTTCAGTGGGACCGGCGCTCCGACTGCGAGGTCAGGCAGATCCTCGACAGGATCGCCGACAAGTGGTCGCTCCAGGTCATCGCGCTCCTCGACCGGCGGAGCCTGCGGTTCACCGAGTTGCGCCGCGCGATCGACGGCGTCAGCCAGCGCATGCTGGCCCGCACCCTGCGGCACCTGGAGCGCGACGGCCTGGTCAGCCGCACCGTGTACCCGACCGTCCCGCCACGGGTGGACTACGCGCTGACGCCGCTGGGCGTCACCCTGCACAGCACGATCCACACGCTCGTCACGTGGGCCGAGACGCACCAGAACGCGATCGCCGTGGCCCGCACCGCCTACGACGTGCGCGTCGCGGCCGAGCAGGAGGCGGCCGACCAAGAGGCGGCCGAGCGTGACGCGCTCGCCCGTGCGGTGCTCCCGGCCCGGCGCTAGCCGTTCGCCGGGCGCCGGGCGGCCAGGTGTTCGGCGATGACGAGGTCGAGTGGGGTCGTCACCTTGATCAGCCTGTCGTCGCCCTCCACGACGGTGACGGGCACGTCCGGCAGGTAGCGGTGGACGACGCCGCAGTCGTCCGTGGCGGTGAAGGCCGGGTCCGCCAGGGCCTTCGTGTAGGCGCGGCGCAGGGTGCCGAGGCGGAAGCCCTGCGGGGTCTGGAACCGGACGAGCCGGGACCGCTGCGGCATGTCCGCCACCGTGCCGTTCTCGACCGCGACCACCGTGTCGGTGACGGGCAGCGCCACCGCGACGGACTCGTGTGTCTCCAGCGCGGCGAGGCAGCGGTCGATCACGGGCTGGTCGATGAAGGCGCGGGCCGCGTCGTGGAAGAGCACACGGGCGTCGTCGGAAGCGGCGGCCAGCGCTTCCATGGCCCGGAGGGTGGACGCCGTCCTGGTGTCCCCGCCCTCGATCACCCTGATCCCGTGCGGGGCGCACAGCTCCCGGGCGGCCTCCAGATACCCGCTCGCCATGACGACGATCACCTCGTCCAGGCCCGGCGCGGCGGCGAACGTCTCGATCGGATAGGCGAGCAGCGGGCGTCCCCCGACCTCGATGAGCTGCTTGGGGATGCCGGCGCCCACACGCTGGCCGATGCCGCCCGCCAGGATGACGCCTGCTGTTTTCACCTGGTACTCCTCAGTTCCTGTCCCGTTCACCCACTAGGCTTGGGGCTTTCCGGACTACCTGCCGTGTGTGTTGGAGGCTGCGGGTGACGTTCGTGGTGCTGGCCACCGAGCCGGGCGACCCGACAGCCGAGCTGGAGTACTCAGCCGGGACGACCCTGCTCGATCGGCTGCTGGGTCAACTGGCGGCACTCAAGGTAGCGGACGTGCGGATCGTCGCACGGCCCAGGGCCGCCGAGGTGCTGCGCAAGAACGGCACCGACCACGGCTACGAGGTGATCGAGTCGGCCGACGTGGCGGGCGACCTGCTGGAGATCGGCCGCCTCGCGCGGGCCAAGGGCGAGATCGCCCTCGCGCACGGCGATCTTGTCGTCAGCGACGAACTCCTCGCCCGGCTCCTCCGCGACAGGGGCACCACCGCCGTGACGGCCAAACAGCCCGTCACCGGCACCCGGCCCGCCGTCCGGATCTCCGGCCGCCGCGTCGTCTCCGCCGGGTCCCGGCACCACCAGGTCACCGACCCGGACGCCGTCTTCCGTGGGCTGATCAAGGTGGTCGAGGCCGACGCGCTCGCCGACGTGTGCGAGCGGCTCACGATGCTCGTGGACATGCTTCCCGAGGTCGAGCCCGTCCGGCGGCTCGGCCGGGCACGCGAACAGGACCTCGCCGTCTTTGTGGACACCACGGCGCGCGACGAGCTCGACCGGGCCGTCGCCCAGCACGACGTCCTCGCGACCACCGCCCCGGCCGGGTCGGACGCCGCCGCGCTCGTCCTCGTCGGGCTGGTCCGCTCCGGCGTCCGCGTCGCCGCCCGCAACGTGGACGTGCTCGTGTGCGAGCGGGCCCTGACCCAGCAGCAGGCCGACGCCGCCCGCGCCGCCGTCGAGGCCGTCGACGAGGACAAGGTCAGGCTGGACGCCGCGGTCAAGGCCGACGACGGCTGGTTCACCACTTACTTCGTCTCCAGCTACTCCAAGTACCTGGCCCGCTGGGCAGCCCGGCGCGGGCTCACCCCCAACGCCGTCACCTGCATCTCCATGGGCACCGCCGCGATCGCCGCCCTCTGGTTCGCCGAAGGCACCCGGCTCGGGCTCGTCGTAGGCGCGATCCTGCTCTACGTCGCGTTCGTCTTCGACTGCGTGGACGGCCAGGTAGCCCGCTACACCCGCCAGTACTCCACGCTCGGCGCCTGGCTCGACGCCACTTTTGACCGTGCCAAGGAGTACCTCGCCTACGCGGGCCTCGCCATCGGCTACGGCGTCACCCACTCCGGCGACGTCTGGGGCCTGGCCTGCGCGGTGATCATCCTCCAGACCTGCCGCCACATGGTCGACTTCAGCTTCGCCGTGCACAAGGGCTCGCTGCCGCCCGCGCCGATCCGCGAACTCCCCCTCGACGTCCCGGACGACGCCCTCCTCGACCCGCCGCCCGCCCGGCACGCCGCCCCGCGCAAGGGCCTCGGCATGCTGGCCGTCCGGGCGTCCGCCGCGCTGGAGAGGATCCCGGGCGCCCGCTGGGGCAAAAAGATCGTCATCCTGCCGATCGGCGAGCGGTTCGCCCTCATCGCGCTCACCGCCGCGTTCTTCGACGCGCGTGTCACGTTCCTCGCCCTTCTCGTCTGGGGCGGCCTGGCCGCCGCCTACACCCTGTCCGGCCGAATCCTGAGGTCCCTGGCATGACCGCCGCCACCGATCCCGCAGCCGAGGAGCGCGCGGCCCGGCGCGCCGCCGAGCTGAGCGCCTACCGCGACGACGGGCCCATCGCGCGGGCCCTCGGGCTGCTGGCGCGCGGCCAGCTCCCGCCGCTCGCGCCCGTGCTCGTCGCCGGGGTGCTGACGGTCGTCGCGCTGATCCTCGGCGCGGGCATCCACGAGCTGCCCGCGCTGCTCGCGCCCGTCGCGCTGCTGCTGCTGGCCGGGCCGTCCGCGACGCACCCGCACGGCGGCCGCCTCGACTGGCTCGTTCCGCCCGTCATCCGGGCGATCGAGTATGGTTACCTGGCCGTTCTCGGGTTCGCCCTGAACGTCCCGGAACCGCTGGTCTACACGCTGCTCGCGGTGCTGGTCTACCACCACTACGACACCGTGTACCGGACCAGGCAGGGCCTGTGGCCGCCCGACTGGGTGTTCCAGGCGGGACTGGGCTGGGACGGCCGGATGCTGGTCGCCGCGCTCGCCGCGGTGCTCGGTGTCACCACACCCGTCTACGCCGCGCTCGCCCTGTACCTGGGTGTGCTGTTCGGATGGGAGTCCATCCGCACCTGGCTGGAGACCGAACGCGGTTCCGGCACGGAAATCGATTTGGAAGAGGAGGCCGGCGCATGATCGGCATGATTCTGGCGGCCGGCGCGGGACGAAGGCTCCGCCCGTACACCGACACCCTGCCGAAGGCGCTGGTGCCCGTCGACGGCGACACCACGATCATGGACATCGCGCTGAGGAACCTCAGCGAGGTCGGCCTGACCGAGATCGTCATCGTGGTGGGGTACTGCGCCGGGGCCGTCGAGGAGCGCAGGGCGGCGCTGGAGGCGGAGTACGGCGTCACGATCACGCTCGTGCACAACGACAAGGCCGAGGAGTGGAACAACGCCTACTCGATGTGGCTCGCCCGCGAGCACTTCGGCAAGGGCGTCCTCATGGTCAACGGCGACACCGTCCACCCGGTGTCCGTTGAGAAGACGCTCTTGGCGAACCGGGGCCCGGACATCCTCCTCGCCGTCGACGACGTCAAGAAGCTCGCCGACGAGGAGATGAAGGTCATCCTGTCTCCCGAAGGCACACTCCAGCGGATCACCAAGCTCATGGACCCCGCCGACGCCGCCGGCGAGTACATCGGCGCGACCCTCCTGGAGCCCGCCGCGGCCGAGGCCCTCGCCGACGCGCTCAAGGCCACCTTCGAGCGCGACCCCGACCTCTACTACGAGGACGGCTACCAGGAGTACGTCAACCGCGGCGGCACCATCGCCGTCGCCCCCATCGGCGCCGTCGAATGGGTCGAAGTGGACAACCACGACGACCTGAACAAGGCGCGGGAGATCGCGTGCCGCTACTGACGCGGATGCTGACCGCGCCGCTGTCGATCGACGTGCGGCGCGGCGCGATCGCGTCACTCGGCGAACTGCTCGCCGACCGGCGGATCGCCACCGAGGGCCGCGTCGCGATCGCCGTCGGCCCCGGCCAGGGCGACGCGATCGCCGCCGACGTGCGGCCGTCCCTCGCCGACTGCGAGGTGTTCCGGGTGCCCGGCGGCACCGTGGACGCCGCCGTCCAGCTCGGCGGGCAGCTACGCGGCGGCACCTACGAGGCGATCGTGGCGATCGGCGGGGGCAAGACCATCGACGCCACCAAGTACGCGGCGACCCTCGCGGGCATCCCCATGGTCTCCGTCGCGACGAACCTGTCACACGACGGGATCTGCTCGCCCGTCGCGTCACTGGAGCACGACAAGGGCAAGGGCTCGTTCGGCGTCGTCATGCCGATCGCGATGATCGTCGACCTCGACTACGTGCGGGCCGCGCCGGAACAGCTCGTCCGGTCCGGGGTCGGCGACGTGGTGAGCAACCTGTCGGCCGTCGCCGACTGGGAACTCGCGCACGCCGAGACGGGCGAGCCGATCGACAGGCTCGCGCTCACCGTCGCGCGGACGGCAGCCGAGGCGCTGATCTACCAGCCCGCCTCGATCGAGTCGGACGCGTTCCTCACGGTGCTCGCCGAAGGGCTCGTGCTGTCCGGGATGGCCATGTCGTTCGCGGGCTCCTCACAGCCCGCGTCCGGCGGCGACCACGAGATCCTGCACGCCATCGACAGGCTGTTCCCCGGCACCGGCAACCACGGCGAACTCGCCGGGATCGGCGCCCTGTTCTGCCACTTCCTGCGCCGTGAGTACCTCGGTGAGGACCCCTCCCGGGTCCGGATCGTCGCCGACTGCCTCGCCCGGCACCGGCTCCCGCTCGTCTGCGAGGACGTCGGGCTGCCCGCCGAGCAGTTCGCGCAGGCCGTCGCCTTCGCCCCCTCGACGCGCCCCGGACGGTACACCGTGCTCGAGTACCTGAACCTCGGCGAGGCCGAGATCCTCGCCGCCGTGCAGAAGTACCTTCAGGAGTTCGGTAGCTGATGCCAGCCAAGAGCTACAGCCTCAAGGAGATCCGCGAGAAGGGCCAGCCCCCCGGCCTGAAGGAGCGCCGCAACGAGGAGCACTGGGCGGGCCGCCTCTACGGCCGCGCCCTCTCCCCGTACCTGACGTGGCTGCTGCTCAAGCTCGGGCTGTCGCCGAACCAGATGACGTACCTGATGATCCTGTGCGGGATCGGCGCGGGCGTCGTCTTCGCCTCCGGCACCGGGATCGTCAGCGCGCTGATCGGCGTCGTGCTGATCCAGCTCTACCTGCTGCTGGACTGCTCGGACGGCGAGGCCGCGCGCGTCACCGGACGCACCTCCGTCACCGGGATCTACCTGGACCGGCTCGGGCACTACTTCTCCGAGGTCGCGGTGCTCGTCGGGCTCGGGTTCCGGGCCCAGGCGCAGGTCGGCGGGTTCTGGGCGCAGGGCGGATGGGTGACGCTCGGCGTCGTCGCCGCCCTGGGCGCGGCGCTGATCAAGGCCGAGACGGACAACGTCGTCGTGGCGCGGGCCAAGTCGGGCCTGCCCGCCGACCCGCCCGGCGGGGACCGCGCGCTGCGGCCCACCTCGACGTGGCTGGCGCTGGCCCGCCAGGCGGCGTCGCTGCTGAAGTTCCACCGGATCATCGGGGCGATCGAACTGTCCCTGCTGATCCTCATCGCCGCCGTGCTCGATCGGATCCTCGACCTGCCCGAACTCCCGCGCGGTTTTGTGTCCTACACGTCGGGCGGCTGGTGGGGTCAGGCGCAAGCGCCGACGCCGGAGCAGCTCGACGCCTACCAAAGCCTGCTCACGGTCACCTTCGACGGCACGTTCTGGTCGGTGACGCGTGGGCTGACCGTCGCGGTGGCGGCCGTCGCCGTCCTGCAGACCCTGCTGCACTTCGTGAGCATCGTCGCCTCGCGGCGGCTGAAGTAAGGCCCGGCCCGGCGCGAGCCGGGGCGGGTGCGGAAAGAGAAGGGGGACGCCGTGACGCTCTCGTTCGTCGTGCTGACGATGGGGAACCGTCCGGTCGAGCTGGACCGGTCGCTGCGCAGCGCCCTCGACCAGAAGGGCGTGGACGCCGAGATCGTGCTCGTCGGCAACGGGGTCCCCGGCGACTGGGAGCCGCCCGTCGCCGACCCCCGGGTCCGGGTGTTCCGGCTGCCGGAGAACCTCGGCGTCCCGGCCGGGCGCAACTTCGGCGTCGCGGAGGCCAAGGGCGACATCGTGGTGTTCCTCGACGACGACGGGTACTACCCGTCCCTCGACCTCGGGCGGCGGCTGGAGACGATGTTCGCCGCCGACCCGAAGCTCGGCATCGTCTCCTTCCAGGTGCGCGACCCCGAGGGCGGGCCCGCCCAGCGACGGCACGTGCCCCGGCTGCGCGCGGGCGACCCCGACCGGTCCTCCGAGGTGACGACGTTCCTCGGCGGCGCGTCCGCGATGCGCAGGAGCGCCTTCGACGCGGGCGGCGGCCTCCCGGAGAACTTCTTCTTCGCGCACGAGGAGACCGACCTCGCCTGGCAGGCCATCAACGCCGGCTACAAGATCGTCTACGACGCCGAGTCCGTCATGTGCCACCCGGCGACACTGCCGACCCGGCACGCCAGCTTCTACCGGTACAACGCGCGTAACCGCGTCTGGCTGGCCAAACGGAACCTGCCCTGGCCCATCGCGATCACCTACCTGGCCGTCTGGGCGACCATGACCGTGCTCCGCGAACGCAGCCCGGAGGCGCTCAAGCCCTGGTTCAGGGGGTTCGCCGAAGGCTGGCAGACCAACGCGGGACCGCGCCGCCCCATCAGCTGGCGCACCGCCTGGCGGATGACCCGCGCCGGCCGCCCCCCGATCATCTGAGGGTCGCGGAACTCCTGCGGATTTCCAGGTTTCGTTTGACGGACCCCTGGGGAGCACGTAGAGTTCTCTCTTGTGCCCGACCGGGGTGCGTGACGTCAGAGGCGGTCCTTGACCGCGGCGGCCGGCCGGCGGGTAACTCGCCAGAAAATTGAGGCCCTGCTACTGCATTGCCTTTTTTGAATGGCGTGGCGGAAACAAGCTGAATTTGACAGCCAGCGCGGATCTGCTAAATTGGAGACATCGCAGCGAGGGAAACGCCGAAAGGCGCGGAACACACTGTGGCCCGTTTCTTGAGAACTCAACAGCGTGCTAAAAGTCAGTGCCAATTAAGGCCAGGACTGCGGTTCTGGTCATCCTCGTCTGAGGATTTCTTTGAGGCAAACGACAAGGTCTCGCCAGACCTTGTTCATTGCCAGTTTCAACACCAAAG
>NZ_JAJLQY010000002.1 GCF_020991275.1 Actinocorallia sp. API 0066
CCGCACGGCGCGCAACCGACCGACGCCCGTACAGGCGGACACACAACGACGCCAGTACTTCGGTGACGTCCCGGACCAGGCCGTCTTCGACCTCGATGTCATCAACGACCACGATCGGCCTCCCGGTCGCCGACAGCGCCGCTCGCAGGTGCTCGAACCCGAACCAGGCCAGGTGATCGCCGTGTTCAACCGCGATCACCGAACACGTCCGGATCGGACAGGAAGCGGGTGAGTTTCACCCACTTCCCGTTCATGCCGGAACCGATCTCGGGCATGTTCCCATCCCGCGCCCACTGCCAGGCGGTCTGGTAACGCACACCATTCCGACGCGCCCACTCCGACAACCTCACACATCCATGATCCCAAAGACACACCTAGGGACACTGATGATTCAGTCAACAGCTCAACACTCCAGCAGGAGCACACAGGACATCAGCCCGCCTCGCTGTCCAGCAGCTCTGCTCCTGGCGATCTGCTAGCGCGTCGGCGTGCTGAGCGGGTTAGGGTGGTCGGGTGACTGCCGGGTTGGCCTTGGGCCGCGCACGAACGGGGCTCCCGGCCTCCGGGTGAGGCCGTCGCGGGCCAGGGGCCCGCCGTTCCCTCCGTGCCTTCGCGATGTATTGGCGCGCCTCGCGCGCCTGTTCATGAGAACCCACTCCGGAGAGGAACCCTCGTTTTGCCATCCCAGCCTTCCGGCGGCGTGCGCCTCGACCACACCGTCGTGTTCGCCACCGACCGCGCCGCGTCCGCGCGCTTCCTCGCCTCGATCCTCGGCCTTGAGGTCGGCGCCCCCTTCGGGCCCTTCCTGCCGCTCGACCTGGGCAACGGCGTCACGCTCGACTACTACACGCACACGGACGGCCCCATCCAGCCGCAGCACTACGCCTTCCTCGTCCCCGCCGACGACTTCCCCGTGATGATCGCCCGCCTGGAGGCCGCGCACGTCACCTACTACGCGGACCCGTCCCACACCCTCCCCGACCAGACCAACACCCTCTTCGGCGGCCGGGGCGCCTACTTCGACGACCCCGACGGCCACAACATGGAGATCCTCACCCACCCCTACGTCCGCCCCTGACGCGCTGACGCCCTGACCGGCAGGCCCCCTCCCCACGGAGGGGGCCTTTCTTTCTGGGCAAAAGGGGCCAACGCCGAGAATGTCGCAATCCATTGTTTTTGTGGGCTGATCCTGCTGGATATCTGCAATGTCGGGTGTAGGTGAATTATGTGGATCTTTCACCAACCCCCTGAGAATTGTCGGACCCCATCGCTAACTTCTGTCGCATTCCTTCACCGAGTCCCGACGCGCTCAACGCGCTATTCCGCGACAGACCCGCGTTCGCGCTGGAACTGCTGCACGACCTGTGCGGCGTGAACGTCCCCATGACGGCCATGGCCCGGATCGAGTCCAACGACCTCAACACCCGGCACCGACGAAAAGGTCGTCCGTGCATTCCTCCGTTACATCAGCGCCCTGCCCGAATCCGACGGGCAGGCTTACACTGAACGCTGCTGGAACATCGTCCCGTAGGCCGTCAAAACCCTCATGGAGAACCTCATGAAAACGGACGAATTCCCCCTTTCTACCCCCTGGGCCCGGGAAGGCTTCAGCAAAGGTCAGGCCGAGGCGGTGCTCCTGGTGCTGGAGGGGCGCGGAATCGAGGTGCCCGAAGACGTCAGGGCCCGGATCCTCGCCGTCAGCGAGCCTGAGATCGTGCGGCCGTGGGTGCGGCGGGCGGGCACGGTCGCGTCGGCCGAAGAGATCTTCGGCTGACGGACGGCGCGGGCTTGACTTGAAGTTCGGTTGAGCTTCTAGCGTGGGGATCTCCGTGAGCTTGAGGAAGGGGAACGGAGATGGCCACTGCCAGTGCGCCCGAGCACTATCGGGAGTCGGTGATCCCGCACATCGCGGTCGAGGGGGCCGACGCGGCGATCGCGTTCTATGAGCGGGCGTTCGGGGCCACCGAGCTGTTCCGGCTGCTGGACGCGGACGGGCGCGTCGGGCACGCCGAGATCAGCGTCGCGGGCTCGACGCTGATGCTGTCCGACGCGGGCCCGCCGTTCGGCGCGCCGCGGCCGGGGAGCCCGACCGTGGGGCTGCACGTCTACGTCGACGACGTGGACGCGCTCGTCGAGCGGGCGGTCGCCGCCGGGGCGCGGCTCGACCAGGCGCCCAAGGACATGGACTACGGGGCCCGCTGCGCGATCCTCACCGACCCGTTCCACCACCTCTGGGTGTTCCTCACCCCGATCTTCTGACCCGGCGCCCGGCAGCCCGTGCGGTGCTCCGCGCGGGCCGCCCGGCGTCAGCCGAGCGCGTGCGCCATCGCGACGACGACCGGGCCGAGCAGCGGCAGCACAACGTTGGCCAGCGCGTACACGATCGTGTACGACATGAGCGGCGTGGCGTTGCCCGCGACCCCCTGGACGGCGGTGATCGCGGGCGTGGAGCACTGCTGGCCCGCCACCGCGCCGAGCGTGAGCGGCGCGGGCAGGCGCATGAACCGCCAGGCGACGACGAGCGAGATCGTCGCCGGGATCAGCGTCATGAGGACGCCGGTGACGGGCAGGGCGAAGCCGAACTTGCGGATGAGCTCCACCGCCTGCGGCCCGGACGAGAGGCCGACCGCGCAGATGAAGGTGGCCAGGCCGAGGTCCTTGATGACGGACGCGGCGGCCGGGTCGTACTGCCCGAACGTCGGGTGTTTGGCGCGGATCCACCCGAACAGCAGCCCGGACAGGAGGCAGCCGCCGCCCGTCCCGAGGGAGAGCGGCACCGCGCCGAGCGGGATCTCGATCTTGCCGATGAGGAAGCCGAGCACCACGCCGACCGCGAGGAACACAAAGTCGGCCTTGACGCCGGTGTCCAGCCGGAAGCCGATCACGCGGGCGTAGCCGGCGACGTCCGGGCGGGCCCCGACGAGCCGCACCACGTCGCCCCGGTTCACCTGGGTGTCGGGGCTCATCGGGAGCTGCTGGTCCACCCGGGACACCCCGGTCAGGAACACCCCGTGCGCGCCGGGCGGGACGTGTTCTTTCAACTCACGCAGGGTGACGCCGCCCCGCACCTGTTCGGTGACGAGCACCTGCGCGACGTCCAGGTCGAAGTCCATCTCCCGCGCGGGCACCTCGGGCCCGATCGCGTGGTCGGCCCCCACGAGCGCCGCACGCGGCCCCAGGAGCAGCAGCACGTCACCGGTGCGCACCTGGGTGTCGGGGGTGAGCGGGAGCCGCTGTCCGCGCCGTTTGGCCCGTTCGACGGTCGTGTTCTCGCCGAGCATGCTCTCGATCTCCGCGACGGTGCGTCCGTCGGCGGCCGAGACGAGGTGGGTCCGGCCGACGAGGTCGGGGAGCGCCCGTGCGCGCGCGGGGTCCTCGGCGCCGCCGCCGATCTTCTTCCACAGCTTGTCGGCCTCCGCGCGCAGGTCGATCCGCATGAGCGCGGGCGCGATCTGGCTGGTGAGCAGGACGATGGTGATGAGCCCGCAGATGTAGGAGATCGAGTAGGCGGTGCCGACGTTGCCCTGGAGCTGCTGGATCTGCTGCGGCGGCAGGTCGAGCCGGCCGATCGCGTCGGTCGCGGTGCCGACGACGGCGGACTCGGTGGCGCCGCCGCCCATGAGCCCGGCCGCGGTGCCGACGTCCAGGCCGAGCAGTTTGACGGCGATCGCGGTGATGATCAGGAGGCAGGCGACCTCGATCAGCGGGAAGACGCCGTAGCGGAGGCTTCTGCGGTTCAGGCTGGCGAAGAACGACGGGCCGCTGATGAACCCGAGCGTGTAGATGAACAGGGCGAACGCGATGTTCTTCACCTGGTCGTTGAGGGTGACCTTGCCCGCCATGCCCACGAGGATCGCGACGATGAGGGTGCCTGCGATGCCGCCGAGCGAGAGTCGCCACACCTTGACCCTGCCGACGGCGTAGCCGAGCGCGAGGCAGAGGAACAGCGCGATCTCGGGGGAGCCCTGGAGCAGCGAGCGGAACCAGCTCACGCGCGCTCCCGCTTCTCGAACTCGGCGAGGTAGCCGCGGGCCGCCTCGGCGAGCCAGGCGCCGATCCGCTCGTAGGACGTGAGCGGGAGGTTGGCCAGGGAGACGCGCAGCGACCACTGGGGCCCGTCGAAGCCGCCGCCCGGAAGCAGCACGACGGAGTGCTTCTCGGCGAGGCGGAACAGGATGTCCACGGGCTCGTAGGAGTCCTGGAGCCAGCGGGTGAACTCCTCGCCGTGCGTCCTGCGCGCCCAGGAGAGGAGGTCGATCTCGACGTAGTAGCGGGCGGCGTCGGGGTCGGCGGGCGGGTGGACGCCGAGCCCGTCCGTGAGCGCCTTGAAGCGCCGTGCGATGAGGTCCTGGCAGTGCTTCTTGTAGGAGTCCTCGGTGTCCAGGAGGGACGCGAGGGCGAACAGCGTCATCTGCACCTGTTGGGGCAGTGAGAGGCCCGCGGTGTGGTTGAGGGCCACCATGCGCGAGTCGGCCACGAGCCGGTCCACGAACCGCAGCTTGTCGGGCTCCAGGGTGAGCGACGAGTACCGTTCGGCCAGCTCGTGTTTGTCGTCGAGGGGGAGTTCGGCGAGCTTCTCGTCGAAGACGTTGTCCCGGTTGACGGCGATGACGCCGAGCCGCCATCCGGTCGCGCCGAAGTACTTGGAGAACGAGTAGACACCGAGGGTGTTACGCGGCAGGACCGACATGAGGGACTCGAACCCGTTGACGAACGTGCCGTACACGTCGTCGGTGATGATCGCGAGGTCCGGGTTGTCGGTTTCCACGATCTCGGCGATCTTCGTCCGGGTGTCGGGCGGCAGCATCACGGACGGCGGATTCGACGGGTTCACCAGGAAGAGCGCCTTGATCGACGGGTCGCGGAGTCTGTCCAGCTCGGTGTCCTCGTACTGCCACAGGTGCAGCCCCTCGTGGGTGCGTTTCGCCGCCTTGAGCTCGATCACGTCGAATCCGAACTCGGTGAGCCGGGGGATCTCCAGGTAAGGGGTAAAAATCGGGACCATCAGCGCGATCCGGTCGCCGGGGTGGAGGATCCGGTTCACGACGGCCGACCTGAACACGTAGCACATGGCGGCGGTCCCGCCCTCGGTGGCGAACAGGTCGTACGGCCTGGCGGGCTCCCGTCCCGCGCACATCTCCCGCACCAGGTAGGCGTGCACGATCCTCTCGGCGTGCGCGAGCATCCGGGGCGGCGTCGGGTAGGTGTCGCCGATGAACCCGTCGGCCAGCTCGTGCACAAAGGCGTCGGCGTCGAACCCGAGCGTGTCCCGGCCGTAGGCGACGGACGCGCTGAGCAGGGCGGCCCCCGGCGCGTCACGGTGCTCGTCCAGGTAGGCGGCGAACCTACCGGCGATCCCGTCGCGTCCCGGCATCCCGGCCAGGCCGTCGCCCTCGTGCCAGGCGCGCCGGGCCTCCGCCAGCGCGAAGCCGCCGAGCAGCACAAAGGCATCGCGTGGCGCGGTGGCGATCCAGTTGGGGTTTCCCCGGCCCGCGTTGAGGAGCGCGGCGGCGCTCTTGCGGTCGCCCTCCTCGGCGAGCCCGATGAGTGTGTCTTTCAGCTCGAACGGGCTCAGCTCCTCAAGCCGCCGCTCCCGGTCCCTGCTGACGCCGTCGCCCTTGTTCGCCATCCGGTACCCCCGTGATCCGTGCCCGCACCCACCGAGGGGTTCCTCTCCCGGGGACCGGCGGCTCACCGGCAAGGCCGGGTCAAGCTCCGGCAGGGCGGCCGCACAGGGCCGGGTAGCCTGGCTGTGCGGGCGCCGCGTTTTGATATTGAAGCCATGGTCCGGAACGTGACATGCTTCCGGGCAACGGCCTCCTGCCGCCCCCTTGATGGAGGTGCCGATTTGACGACCGAGTGGAATTCGGGACCGCGACCCGGTGACGGGCCGGTCCAGGCGCGGCGATCCCTCGTGCAGTGAGGACCTGAAAGCCAAACCAGCGCACCTGTCGGGAAGCCGCGTCAAAGGCGCGAGCGCGACTGCCACGACGGTCCGACCCCCGAAAGGGGAACACATGCAGACTCGGGCAGCGATCCTGTGGGAACAGAACGCGGCGTGGAGCGTCGAGGACATCGAGCTCGACGACCCGAAGGCCGGCGAGGTCAAGATCAAACTGACGGCCTCGGGCCTCTGCCACTCCGACGAGCACCTCGTCACCGGTGACATGGTCCTCGGCCCGGAGATCTCCGAGCTGATGGGCGTCCAGCAGTTCCCGATCATCGGCGGGCACGAGGGCGCGGGTGAGGTGGTCGAGGTCGGTCCCGGCGTGACCACCCTGAAGGAGGGCGATCACGTCGTCCTGTCCTTCATCCCGGCCTGCGGGCGCTGCCCGTCGTGCGCGCGCGGCCGGCAGCACCTCTGCGACCTGGGCATGTACATCCTGGCCGGGCGCCAGATCACCGACATGACCGCGCGGCACCACTCCCTTGACGGGACGGATCTGGGCATCATGGCCTGCACCGGGACGTTCGCCCCGTACACCGTGGTGAGCGAGACGTCCTGCGTCAAGATCGACGACTGGATCCCGCTGGACAAGGCGGCGCTCGTCGGCTGCGGCGTCACCACCGGCTGGGGCTCGGCCGTGAACGCCGCCGACGTCAGGGCGGGGGAGACGGTCGTCGTCATCGGGCTCGGCGGCATCGGCATGAACGCCGTCCAGGGCGCGGCGCTCGCGGGCGCCCGGCACGTCCTGGCCGTCGACCTCGTCGACTGGAAGCGGGACCGGGCGCTGGAGTTCGGCGCCACGCACACCGCCGCCTCGATCGAGGAGGCCATGGCGAAGGTCGGCGAGCTGACGTGGGGGGCGATGGCCGACAAGGCGATCCTCACCACCTCGGTGGCCACCGGCGATCTCATCGGCCCGCTGATGGGCATGGTCGCCAAGGGCGGCCGGGGCGTCGTCACGGCGGTCGCGCCGATCCTGCAGGAGGACGTCAAGCTCAACCTGTTCGACCTGTCGATGCAGCGCAAGGAACTCGTCGGCTGCATCTTCGGCAACGCCAACCCGCGCCGCGACATCCCGCGCCTGCTCCGCCTCTACGAGGAGGGCAGGCTGAAGCTGGACGAGCTCGTCACCAACACCTACAGCCTCGACGAGGTCAACCAGGGCTACGAGGACATGCGCAACGGCAAGAACATCCGGGGCGTCATCACCTACTGACGCTCTCCAGGGGCCCGGCCATTCGGCCGGGCCCCTCCTCAGGCCGTCTCAGGCGGTGGTGCGCAGGTCGCGGGCGCGGAAGGCGCGCAGCGCGGCGAGGGTGAGGGCGGCGGCGAGGGCCAGCAGGACGGCCAGCGCGGGGGGGTTGACGGGTTCGAGCGGGTACTGGCAGGTGTGGGCGAAGGGCGAGAGGGCGGCGGCGGCTTCGGGGAGGCCGAGCAGATCGCCGAAGTAGCCCGTGACGAGGCCGTAGGCGGGCAGCGCCCAGGCGGCGGGCAGGGCGCCCGGCACGGCCCCGTACAGGAGCGCGGAGACGGCCAGGACGAACCAGACGGCAGGGGTGTGCGCGAGGTGGCCCAGCGCGGTGTCGAGGACCAGGCCCGGGTCGTCGGCGCTGAGCGCGGCGCCCGCGCCGGTGGCCAGGCCCGCGACGAGCAGCAGCCACGGCACGGCGAGCGCGGCGACGGCGAGGTGCCCGCCGAGCCACGCGGTCCTGCCGACGGCGGTGGCCAGCACGGGCTCGGCGCGGCCCGACGTCTCCTCGGCCCGCACCGCCTGGACGGCGAGGACGGCGAACACCGACACGAGGAGCGCCATCGTCAGGCCCATCAGCCCGAGGTAGCCGCGCAGCAGGTTCGCGGCGCCGCCCAGGAGGGCGAGGACGTCGGCGGGCGCGTCGGCGAACCCCTCGACCAGGGGCCGGGTGAACGCGCCGTAGGCGGCGCCCGCGACGAGCAGGGCGAGGGTCCAGCCGAGCAGGCTCGCGCGCTGGAGCCGGAAGGCGAGGGTGAGCGGGTCGCGGAGCCAGCCGGGCGCGTGCGCCCGGCCGGGGCGCGGCGGGATGAGCCCGGCGTCGAGGTCACGGCGTCCGGCGAGCCGGTAGGCGAGCGCGACGGACGCGGCGGTGAAGGCGAGCGAAAGCCCGAGCGGCCACCAACGGTCGTGCACGTACGGCGCCGTCTGCTGTGACCAGCCCAGTGGCGACGCCCACGACAGCCGGGACAGGCCGCCGCCCTGGGTGGAGGCGGCGTCGCCCAGCGCGCGCAGCACAAACGCCGCCCCGAGCACCGCGCCCGCCGTCGCCGACCCGGCGCGCGGATACGCCGAGAGCTGGACGGCGACCGCGCCGACCCCGGCGAACACCAGCCCGACCGCGCCCACCGACGCGCCGAACAGCACCGACCCGGCGGCGTCGAAGCCGGACCTCAGCAGCACCGCCGCGATGAGCGCCGCCACCGCGAGGCTCATCGCCGCGGTGAGCGCCAGCGCGGCGGTGAGCTGCGCGGACCGGCCGACGACCCCGGCGCGCACCAGCTCGGCCCGGCCCGCGCGCTCCTCGGCGCGGGTGTGCCGGGTGACGGTCAGGAGTCCCATCAGCCCTGCGGCGACCAGGAGGGTCAGGAGGTACTCCCCGGCGATGAACCGCTCGACGGTGAGTTCGCTTTCGCCGAAGGAGGGCCCGCCGAAGAGCGCGCCCGCAGGGCTGTCGAGATACCCACGGAAGCTCTCCAGATCTTCCGGGGCGGCGAAGACGGTGCGTACGGCGGAGCTGAAGTACGCCATGAGCAGGGCGAGCCCGAGCGTCCAGCCGGGCAGCCTGATCCTGTCGCGGCGCAGGAGGAAGCGCAGGAGGGTGCCGGTGCCGGTGAGGGTCGCGGCGGTGCTCACGGGGCGGCCCCCTCGGGGACGCCCGC
The DNA here is from genome assembly GCF_020991275.1 of Actinocorallia sp. API 0066. Taxonomy (GTDB): domain Bacteria; phylum Actinomycetota; class Actinomycetes; order Streptosporangiales; family Streptosporangiaceae; genus Actinocorallia. The sequence goes on from NZ_JAJLQY010000002.1 coordinate 8,858, forward strand.
GAGTTCGTCGCCGTAGTGGCGGAGCAGGAGCTGTTCCAGCGTCGGCGGGCGTGCGGTGAGCGCCCGGACGCCCAGCGCGCCGAGCCCGCGCACCGCGGCGTCCAGGTGCGCGCCGTCCACGTCGAACCTGACCTCGCCGTCCTCCATCCGGAACCCGTGCACACCGGGCAGCGCGGCGAGCCCGGACGCGTCCCGCTCGGTCGTCGCGGCGACCGTCGTCCGGGTGAGGTGGCGCAGGTCGGCGAGGGTGCCGGTCTCCACGACCCTGCCGTGCCTGATGATCGACACCTCGTCGGCGAGCGTCTCGACCTGGGCGAGGATGTGGCTGGACAGCAGCACGGTGCGGCCCGCCGCCTTGGCCTCGCGGATGCACTCCTGGAAGACGGCCTCCATGAGCGGGTCGAGGCCGGAGGTCGGCTCGTCGAGGATGAGCAGGTCGACGTCAGCGGCGAGCGCCGCCACAAGCGCCACCTTCTGGCGGTTGCCCTTGGAGTAGGTGCGGCCCTTCTTGGTGGGGTCGAGGTCGAAGCGTTGGCACAGCTCGTCCCTACGGGCCGCGTCGGCGCCACCACGCAGCCGCGAAAGCAGATCGATCGCCTCCCCGCCGGACAGGTTCGGCCACAGCTCGACGTCGCCCGGCACGTAGGCGAGCCTGCGGTGCAGCGCGACGGCGTCCGCCCAGGGGTCGCCGCCGAGCAGCCTGACGTGCCCCGCGTCGGCGCGCAGCACGCCGAGCAGCACCCGAATGGTCGTGGATTTTCCGGCGCCGTTGGGGCCGAGGAAGCCGTGGACGTGGCCGGGGCGCACGGACAGGTCGAGCCCGTCGAGCGCCGTCGCCTTGCCGAAGGACTTGCGCAGCCCCCGGACGTCGATGGCAGGGGTCATGATTCCGCCTCGCTAGAACTGGAGCTGGAGCTTGAGGTGTCGGGTAGTTGGGAGAGGTACTCCTCCAGGAGCGCGGGGTTGGTGTACAGCCCCTCGGCGTACACCTCCAGCATGGGCACCATCGTCTCGGTGACGAAGGCGTTCAGGCCGCGCGCGAAGGCGTCCGGCTCGGCGTACTCGGGGTGCAGCGTGAGCCACAGGACCATCGAGCCCGCCGCCTGGTAGGAGAGCATCCGGGAGCGGGCCACGGGGTCGCGGCTCGGCCTGATCACACCGGCGGCGACGCCCGCCTCCAGGTAGGCGGTGGAGTCGGCTATCAGCTGCTCCATGAAGGCGCGAGCGAGGTCGCCGCCTTCCCGGAGGCTGCGCAGGATGTAGGCGGTCATCGGCGCGAAGCCCTCGATCTCGGCGAGGCGGGCGATGAGGCCCGCCGCCGTGCCGTCCGTCGCCGACCTGTGCTTCTCGGCGGCCAACGCCGCCAGCACGTGCGCGTCGCAGGCGGCGCGCAGCCTGTCCTTGCCGCCGAAGTAGTGGATCACCAGCGCGGGGGAGACCCCGGCGTCGGCGGCGATCGCCCTGATCCCGACCCCGAAGCCGTCCCGCCCGAACCTGTCGACGGCGGCGTCCAGGATCCGCGCCGCCGTCCGGTCGCCCTCGCCCGTCCCGCTCATGGTACCGATTAAACGCTTGTTTAATAGCGGAGCGCAACCCCGACCGGCCAACCAAGACCCTTGACGAACAGCCAGCCCCACCCCGGCGAAAGCGAACGCGCTCAGGGGCCGGTGGCTGAGAAGACCGGTGGTTCGCCGGCGCGGAGCAGCAGCCGGGCCCAGTGCGTCAAGATCATCATGTCCGGGCGCGCGTCCGGATCGTCGAGGTCGCGGCCGGTCAGGTCGGTGATCCGGCGCAGCCGGTAGCGGACCGTCTGGCTGTGCAGCGAGAGCCGCTGCGCCGTCGCCGTCGCGTTGTTGCCGCAGGCCAGGTAGGCGGCGAGCGTGTCGAGCAGCGGGAGCGCCCGGTCGGGCGGCAGGTCCAGCAGCGGCCCGAGCAGCCGCGCCCCGGTGAGCGCGACGAGGTCGTCGGCGGCGGAGGCGGCGAGCGTCGCGAGGTGGTCGGTGCAGCGGGTCAGCGGCCGGGCGGGCAGCACGCCGCGCTCCACCAGCGTGACGGCCTGCCGGGCCCACCGGAACGAGACCGGCCCGCCCGTGACGGGCACGGTCGGCCCGAGCACCGCGATCCGCCGTCCGGTGAGCTGGGCGAGCCGCAGGTCGGCGCCGGGGCTGTCCGGGTCGGGCAGCACCAGGTAGGGGACGGGCGCGTCCCAGTCGGCGAGCACGTCGGGCGGGATGATGCGCGGCCGGATCCGCGCGTCGGGGAACAGCGCGACGACGGCGAGGGCGCGCGGCACGGTCCAGCCGGCCGCCGCCGCGTAACGGGTGACGAGGTCGGGGCGCGGCGTCGTGACGAGCGCGTCCCGCAGCCGCGCCCGGTGCCCGCCCAGGTCGGCGCCCTGGCTCGCGCGCTGCCTCGCGTGGCCGCGCGCGGCGGCGTCGGCGGCCTCGGACTCCAGCCGGAACAGCGCGTCGGTGAGGCCGGTGAGCGTATCGCGCGGCCAGCCGAGCCGGTAGGAGTCGGCGATGAGGCGGCGGCACGCGACCCGCCCGCCGACCCGCAGCGCCTCCCGCAGCGGTTCGAGGCCGTGCCCCCGCGCGGCGGCCTCGGCGCCGAGCGCGGCGTACAGGTCGGTGAGGGCGGTGCCCGCGCCGCCGCCGTCGAGCGCGTCCAGGAAGCACGCGGTGGTGGCGCTGACGGCCCGGTGGAGGGTGTCCTCGCCGTCGTCCTCCACGTACTCCGGGACGTGTGCCCTGATCTCCCGCTCGATCTCCGCGACGGCGGCCCCGGCGTGCGGCCGGAGCCGGGCGGCGACGGCGCGCGGTGGCGCTGACATGGGGCTCCTTCCGGACGCGGACGCGCGGCGGCGGCCGGCGGGAGACCGGCACCACAGTAAGCACCGCGCCGCCCCCGCCGATCAACTCACCCCCGTGACAGACCGGACGCTCGGGCACTCATCCGGTGCAGAAGTCACGGCGGCACTGACAAGACAGGCACGGAAATTCGGCGCACGACGGACTAAGCCGAAAAGGGTCCGCTTACGCAGACTTCCTCTCACCTTCCCACCCCGATGAGAGGAATCCCACAATGAGGAGCACGTTCGGACGCCGTCTGCGCGTCCTGGCCGCGGTGACGGCGTTCGCCGCGGTCGTCCTGCCCGTGGCGCCCGCGACGGCCGAAGGCGCAGGGCACAGGCGCGGCCCCGATCCCACCGAGGCGACCCTGACAGCCAAGACGGGCCCTTACGCGACGGCGAAGACGGTCTTCACCGGGCCCGGCTTCACCAAGGCCATCGCCTACTACCCGAAGACGACACGGGAAGGGCGGTTCGGCGCCGTCACCATGATCGGCGGCTTCCTCAACAACGCCGCGCAGTTCGAGTTCTACGGCCCCCGCATCGCCTCCCAGGGCTTTGTCGTCGCCGTCATGGAGCCGAAGTCGATCTTCGAGGGGCCGACGGTCCGGGCCGACGAGAAGCTCGCGCTGCTCGACCACCTCGTGAAGCGCAGCCCCGTCAGGGACAGGGTGGACCCGGCGAGACTCGCCGTCATGGGCTACTCGTTCGGCGGCGGCGCCACCCTGCACGTCGCCAAGGAGCGGCCCGACCTGAAGGCCGCCGTCGCGATCGAGCCGTGGGAGGTGGTGTCCCCTTCGACGTTCGAAAGCAACACGGTGCCGCAGCTCGTCATCAGCGGTGACCTCGACGTCGTCGCGCCGACCGCCACGATGGGCGAGCCGTACTACCGCGGCCTGAAGAACGTGAAGAACAAGGCGTTCCTCGAACTGAAGGACGCGCACCACTTCACGCCGCTCGACCACGACGACCGGATCTTCCGCTACTCCGTCGCCTGGCTCAAGCGGTACGTGGACGGCGACACCCGCTACGACCGGTTCTTCTGCCCGGCCACCGGGAACTCGATCGCCGGAGTCAAGCACTACGAGGCGGTCTGCCCGGCCGGATGACCCCGCCCCGCACCCCCGGCCCCGCGCGGACACCGTCCGGCGGGGCCCCCGCGCGCCCGCGACTGGTAGTTTGTGGCGCTCGGCGGGGACCGGGAGGAAGCGTGCGCTATCGCCTGATCGGCGGGGGCCTGTCCGACGAGACGACGGCGGCCGTCCTCAAGGTGCTCCGCGAGCACAACGCCGACGTGGCGCGGGAGAGCGCCCGCGAGATCGCGGCGCAGGTGCCCGAGTACGCGCGCCCGCACGACCCCCGGTACCACGAGACGCTCGTGCTGATGTGCGAGTGGTCGAACGCCCAGTTCCTCGACCTCATCGAGGACGACGAGGCGCCCGTGGAGGAGATGCTCGCGTTCTTCCGCGAGATCGGCGAGGGGGAGGCCCTGGAGGGCCGTCCGCCCGAGCTGTGGGAGACGGGCTTCCGGATCGGCACCGGCGTCGCGTTCCGCAGGTTCACCGAGATCGCCATGACGGTGCCCGGCATCACGCCCGCCGTGATCGGCCGCGTCGCGGAGAAGGTCCTCGGCTTCCAGAACACGATCATGGTGGCGCTGCACGAGGGCCACGCCAAGGCGGGGCCGGAGGGACGGCGCAAGGAACTCCGCCGCCGCCTCGTGGACCTCCTGCTCGGCCCGGACCCGGAGCAGGAGGCGGTGCACGACCTCGCCGTGCGGGTCGGCTGGCCGGTGCCCGCGACCGCCGCCGTCGTCACGCTGCGCCGCCGCGACCCGGACTCGCCGCTGCCCCCGCGCGTCCCCACCGACGCGCTGTCCGGGCTGCACCTGCCCGAGCCCTGCCTGATCGTGCCCGACCCGGACGGGCCCGGCCGCCGCGCGTCCCTGACCCGCGCCCTGGCCGACTGGACGGCGGCGCTGGGGCCGACCCGGCCGATCACGGCGCTGGCCGACTCGCACCGGTGGGCGGGCCGCGCGCTCTCACTCGTCGCGCGGGGTCTGATCCCGGCGGACACCCCTGTGATCGCGCTCGATCATGTGCCTCTGCTTCTCATAGCGGAGGAACCCGCTTTGCTGGCCGAGTTGGCGGCGTCCCGGCTCGCGCCGCTGGAGAGCGTCCGTCCCAGGCAGCGGGACACCCTTGCCCGCACGCTCCTCGCCCTCCTGGAGACCGGCTTCCAGCCACAGGAGGCGGCCGCCCGCCTTACCGTCCACCACCAGACCGTCCGCTACCGCATCCGGACCATCGACTCGCTCTTCGGGCCCGAGATCCGCGACCCCGACCACCGCCTCGAATACCACCTCGCCCTCCACCACCACCTCATGACCGAGCGCCCCGACCAGTAGGGCGGGCGCCTCACACGTCCGACCAGCGGACGGCTGTCCGTAGGATGAGCCGCATGTCTAAGGTCCTCGGCGAGCTGCCGGTCGGTGAACGTGTCGGCATCGCCTTCTCCGGCGGGTTGGACACCTCCGTCGCGGTCGCGTGGATGCGCGAGCGCGGCGCCGTCCCCTACGCCTACACCGCCGACGTCGGCCAGTACGACGAACCGGACCTCGACGCCGTGCCGTCCCGCGCCCTCGCCTACGGGGCGGCGAAGGCGCGGCTGGTCGACTGCCGCGCCCAGCTCGTCGAGGAGGGCCTGGCGGCGCTCGCCTGCGGCGCGTTCCACATCAGGTCGGCCGGGCAGACGTACTTCAACACGACGCCCCTGGGCCGCGCCGTCGTCGGCACCCTCCTGGTGCAGGCGATGCACGAGGACGACGTCTCCATCTGGGGCGACGGCTCGACCTTCAAGGGCAACGACATCGAGCGGTTCTACCGGTACGGGCTGCTGGCCAACCCCGGGCTGCGGATCTACAAGCCGTGGCTGGACCGGGCGTTCGTCGCGGAGCTCGGCGGCCGGCACGAGATGTCCACCTGGCTCGCCGAACGCGACCTGCCCTACCGGGACCCCACCGAGAAGGCGTACTCCACCGACGCGAACCTGTGGGGCGCCACCCACGAGGCCAAGCGGCTGGAGCACCTGGACGCGTCCATGGAGATCGTGTCGCCGATCATGGGCGTGGCGTTCTGGGACCCGGAGGTGGACATCCCGGCCGAGGACGTCACCGTCGAGTTCGAGCACGGCCGTCCGGTGCGGATCAATGGAGTGGCGTTCGCCTCCGCCGTCGAGCTGGTGCGGGAGGCCAACGCGATCGGCGGACGGCACGGGCTCGGCATGTCCGACCAGATCGAGAACCGCGTCATCGAGGCCAAGAGCCGGGGCGTCTACGAGGCGCCCGGGATGGCTCTCCTGCACCTGGCTTACGAGCGGCTGCTGAACGCCGTCCACAACGAGGACACCGTGGCCACCTACCACGTCGACGGGCGCAGGCTGGGCCGTCTCCTCTACGAGGGCCGCTGGTTCGACCCGCAGGCCCTGATGCTCCGCGAGGGACTGCACCGCTGGGTCGGCTACCCCGTCACGGGCGGCGTCACCGTCCGGCTGCGCCGGGGCCAGGACTACTCCATCCTCGACACCCAGGGCCCGCACCTCTCCTACCACCCGGACAAGCTCTCCATGGAGCGCACCCAGAACCCCGCGTTCAGCCCCGACGACCGCATCGGCCAGCTCACCATGCGCAACCTGGACATCGCCGACTCCCGCAGCAAACTGGAGCAGTACACCGCCCAAACCCACCCGGCCCCGCTCACCACCCTCCTGGGCCAACTCTCCCCGGGCGGCGCCCCCACCATCGCCACCTCCGACAACCCCCCCAGCACCCCCACCCCCTTGGACCACGCGGCCCTGGAGTCCGGCACCGACTGAGCGGGAGCGGGGTCATCTGCCTGGCCGACCAACGGCTCCTGACGTGCGGGGTGCCCCGCCCCCGGGACGGTGCGGTAGTCCCGGGGGACGGGGCGGTCCGGGCCGGACGGGCGCGAATCGGCCGGCGTCGGACGATCAGGGGGTCGGGGTCAGGGTGGTGCGGAGGCGGCGGAACTCGGCGGGGCGACCGGCGGCCACGGCGCCGACCGGGCGGCCCGCCTGGTGGGCGACGGCGGTGAAATCGAAGGTCGTGGGGTCGCCGTCGATCCGCAGGTCGTCGGGCGAGGTGGGGTCGCCGCAGATCTGGAGGGTGACGTCGTACTGGTTGGTCCACGACCAGGGGAGCGCCCGGTAGGGGCTGCCGCCGTCCAGGAGGGCGGCGGCGACAGCGGCACCGTGGTCCTGCGCGTGGCTCCAGTGCTCGCCCCTCACGAGGCCGCCTCCTGACGGGTAACGTGCCACGTCGCCCGCCGCGTGGACGCCCGGCATCGAGGTGCGCCCGTACGCGTCCACGACGATCCCGTCCTCAACGCGCAGCCCGGCCCGTTCGGCGAGCTCGGTGCGCGGCCTGGTGCCGACCGCGACGAGGACCGTGTCGGCCAGCCACGACCTGCCGTCCCCGTCGTGGAGCGCGACCCTGCCGTCGGCGAGCGGCGACGCGCCGCGCAGCGCCACCCGCGTGTGCACCGCGACGCCGCGCGCCCGGTGCAGCGCCGTGACGGCCTCGGACAGCTCCGCTGGGAGCACCCGCGCCAGCGGCCGCGCCCCCGCCTCCAGCACGGTCACCTCGCAGCCGAGTTGACGCGCCGTCGCCGCGACCTCAAGCCCGACGAGCCCGGCCCCGACGACGACGAGCGACGCCCCCGGCACGAGCCGCGCCCGCAACGCCTCGGCGTCCGCCAGCGACCGCAACGCCACCACCGGCCCGTCCGCCTCCGACAGCCAGGGGAGGGGTCGGGGGCTGCTTCCGGTGGCCAGGAGAAGACGGTCGTAGGGGAGGGGCGCCCGGCCGTCTTCGAAGGAGACGGTGTCCGTGTCGAAGGTGCTTATCCGGGTGCCGGTGAGGAGTTCGATGTTCTCGGACTCCCAGGCCGCAGCGGATTTCAGCCAGATCCGACCTGTCTGGGCGGGATCGCGAAGAACGTCCTTGGACAGGGCCGGACGGCGGTAGGGGAGGTGGGGTTCTTCGCCGACGAGCACGACGCGGCCGTCGAAGCCCTCCTTGCGCAGGGTGAGGGCGGCCGTCGCACCGGCCACCCCCGTCCCCGCGATGACGATCGTGCGGACGTCAGGCACGGGCCGCCTCGGCCATCTGGAAGTCGGACTTGGCGGCGCCGCAGTCCGGGCAGGACCAGTCGTCGGGGATGTCGGCCCACCGGGTGCCGGGCGCGATGCCCTCGTCGGGCCACCCTTCGGCCTCGTCGTAGACGAACCCGCACACGAGGCACTCCCACACCTTGTACTCGCTCACTTGGCCTCCTCGAAGTCGGGCTTCTCGCGGACCCCGCAGTCGGGGCAGCACCATGTCTCAGGGATGTCCGCCCAGGGCGTCCCGGCGGGGAATCCCTCACGCGGGGCCCCCACGGATTCGTCGTAAGCGAAGTCGCAGACAGGGCACACGTACGTGGTCACGCGGCGGCCCCGTACCTGCCCAGGACGCGGGAGCGGCGGGACGGCTGGATGTTGGCGAGCGTCACGTCGCCGGCGTAGTGCGCGAGCACCCTGCCGTCCATGACGCGGCGCCAGAGCGGCGGGAAGTAGGCGAGCACGATCATCGTGGCGTAGCCGGACGGCAGTTCGGGTGCCTCGTCGAAGTGCCGGAGCGCCTGGTAGCGGCGGGTGGGGTTGGCGTGGTGGTCGCTGTGCCGCTGCAGGTGGTAGAGCAGCACGTTGGAGGCGATGTTGTTGCTGTTCCAGCTGTGCCGGGGCGTGCAGCGCTCGTAGCGGCCGCTGTCCAGGCGCTGCCGGAGCAGGCCGTAGTGCTCCAGGTAGTTGACGACCTCAAGGAGGGAGAACCCGAAGACCGCCTGCACCAGGAGGTACGGGAGGATCGCCGGTCCGAAGCCGAGCGTGAGCGCGCCGTACAGGACGAGCGTCATGAGCCACGCGTTGACGACGTCGTTGCGCGGGGTCCAGGGGCCGCGTCCGGTGCGGGCCAGCCGTGCCTTCTCCAGCTCCCAGCCGGACCGGAAGCTGCCCCAGACGCTGCGCGGCAGGAACGCCCAGAACGTCTCGCCGAGCCGGGAGCTGGCGGGGTCCTCGGGGGTGGCGACGCGGACGTGGTGGCCGCGGTTGTGCTCGATGTAGAAGTGGCCGTAGGCCGTCTGCGCGAGGGCGATCTTGGAGAGCCAGCGCTCCAACTCGTCCTTCTTGTGGCCGAGTTCGTGCGCGGTGTTGATGCCGAACCCGCCGACGACGCCGATCGTCAGCGCGAACCCGATCTTGTCGGCGACCGAGTAGGCGGACGACGTCCACACCAGGCAGCCCAGGATCAGCCCCGCGTACTGCAGTGGCAGGAACAGGTACGTACACCACCTGTAGTACTTCTGCTCCTCCAGCCAGGCCAGGACGCTCTCCGGCGGGTTCGCGGAGTCCTTGCCGATGAGCTGGTCGAGGATCGGGAAGAGCCCGAACAGCAGGATCATCCCCGACCACCAGAAGACGCCGAGCCCCGTCCCCTCGACGAGCCCCCACGAGAGGAACGGGAAGCTCGGGACGAACAGGCCGAGCAGCCACAGGTACTTCTTCGGGTCCCGCCAGGTCGTCTCCGACCCGCGTCCGGCACTGACCGCAGCCATGCGCCTCTCCTTACACTTTTTGAGGATCTGTCCGGAAAATAGACACTTCATGGTTAGAGTGTCAAGAGTCTGGACGGATCGCTATGCTGGGGGAGCGATGACGCGCTACCGAGAATCCGTGAGATCGCTGCTCCGCGAGCGGCTCCTCGACGCCGCCTACGAGCGGGTCACCGTGGACGGCTGGAGCAGGCTCCGCATGTCGCACATCGCCGCCACGGCGGGCGTCAGCAGGCAGACGGTCTATTCCGAGTTCGGCACCAGGGACGCCATCGGCCAGGCCCTCGTCATGCGCGAGGTCGACCGCTTCCTCCTGGGCGTCCAGGAGCAGTTCGACGCCCACCGTTCCGATCCCCACGCCGCCGTAGAGGCCGCCGTCCTCTTCACCCTGCGGACGGCGGCCGACAACCCCCTGGTGAAAAGCATCCTCACCAGCTCACGCGGCGGCGACGACGATCTCATCGCCCACCTCACCACCCGCTCCGAGCCCCTGCTCGACACGGCGACGACGATGCTCGACGCCTACGGCGCCGACGCCTGGCCCGAGATCGACCCGGAGTCCCGAGCCCTCGCCGTCGAAACCGTCGTCCGCCTCACCGTCAGCCACATCGTCCAACCCACCCTCCCCCCCGACCTCACCGCCACCCGCCTAGCCCGCATCCTCTCCCGCATAGCCCTCCTCCCCGACCCCCACCAATCCTGAAATTCCCGAAACCCCCGGATCTGTCCGGAGCTGCCCGGTAGCATCGCCGTCACCCACGAGGGTTCCCGATCGCCTCCCCCGGAGTGACGCAGCATGTCCCAGACCTCCCGAACCGGTTTCCGTGTGCCTTTCGGCCGGACGGGCAACGCGTGAATCCGCTCGGCGCGCCCGAGGAGCCGCCCCCTCGCATCAAGACCCCCTACGGGGACATGCCGGACTTCGCCAAGCTGTTCGTGGTCCCCACCTGCGCGTGCGGCGACGAGGACTGTGAGATCTGCGCGGAAGCGTGGCTCACGCCGCGTACCGCCCTGGTGCTTCACGCGGTGCTGGAACTCCTGGCCGACGAGGTGTACGACGATGTCGGCGACCACGGGAGCGAAGCCGTGGACGAGGACGAGTTCTGGAGGGTTCTCGGCGAGCTTCCGGAACTCACCTGGGGGCAGGACGCGGAGTGGCGGCGGAGGTTCGCCAGGTCCTGTGACGACCTCGCCGGGGATCTCGCGCGCGGGCGGTGGCCGGTGCCGCGGTGCCCGGCCGAGGAGATGGCGCTGCACCTCGCGCTGGCGCGGGCGCCCGGACAGCTCGAACTCGAAGAGGACGCCGACGAGGACGACGGCGAAGCCGGTTCCCTGTCCGCGCTCCCCGAACATCCGGGGGACCACGACTGGAACCTCTGGTCGGACTGCCTCTTCGAGGACCACGACATTCTGATGCTGTTCGACGTGCGGTTCGCCGGCGTCCAGAATCCGGGCAACGCGCTCAACCAGTCGTTCGGGGTCGGCGATCTGCGGCCCGAGGCGTGGTTCCGCGCCTTCTACGGCGGGTCGTCGCCGCGCGACCCGTCGCGGGGCTTCCGGCGCTGACGCCCGCGCCCCGCCAGGACCCCGGGGCTCAGTTCGGGGTGGTGGTGATGGCGGTGTCGAGGAGGGCTAGGAGGACGGATTTTACGGAGGCGCGGTTTCGGGCGTCGCAGGGGACGAGGGGGATGTGGGTGGGGAGGCCGAGGGCTTCGCGGATCTCGGCGAGGTCGAAGTGTTTGGCGTCGGGGAACTGGTTGACGCCGACGGCGAAGGGGATGCCCATGTCCTCGAAGAAGTCCAGGGACGGGTAGCACTGGTCGACGCGGCGGGTGTCGACCAGGACGACGGCGCCGATCGCGCCCTCGATGAGGTCGTCCCACAGGAAGGCGAACCGCTCCTGGCCGGGCGTGCCGAACAGGTAGAGGACCAGGGAACGGTCCAGGGTGATGCGGCCGAAGTCGAACGCCACGGTTGTTGTCGTCTTCCGCTCGACGCCTGTCGTGTCGTCGATGCCGACGGCCGCGTCGGTCATCGCCGCCTCGGTGGTCAACGGCTCGATCTCCGAGATCGCGCCGACAAAAGTGGTCTTCCCGACACCGAACCCACCCGAGATGATGATCTTCGCCGACAGCGGAGAGACGGCGACGGAAGCAGACGGTTCAGAGGGCGCGGACGCCATCACGGATCCTCTCCAGCAGTTCCCTGGACCGCAGGTCGTGCGGGCCCAGCGGGTCATGGACGGTGACGAGCCGCTCGGCGGCGAGGTCGGCGATGAGGACCCGGACGACGCCGACGGGCGCGCCGAGCCGGCCGGCGACCTCCGCCACCGAGACGGGCCGCTGGCACAGCCGGACGATCTGGCGGCGCTCGAACGTGAGCGGCGCGGACAGCGCGGCGGGCGCGGCGCTGATGAGCTGCTCCACCCTGAGCCGTTCGTCCACGGGACGGGTCCGGCCGCCCGTCACGATGAACGGCCTGACGATCGAGCCGGGTTCGTCCAGGGCGTCGTCCGTAGGCACGGCGACGGTAGGCGAGCCGGGTAGGACGGCGCGGCGCGGCTCCTCCCGGATCTCGACCATGCGCGGGTCGGGCAGCCGCGGCCCGGTGTCGTCCCAGCCGTTCACCGCAGTGCCTCGTGCTTGAGCTGGGCGACGATCTGCGGGGTGAGGAGCGCGCCGAACCTGTCGCACAGGAGGGCGATCTCGTGGCCGACGAGCCCGAGGTCGCACTGGGAGGTCGCGACGACGCCCAGGCAGCTCCCGTCGGAGATGGACGAGACGAGCAGGAAGCCCCGCCGCATCTCGACCATGACGAGTTTCATCCCGTCGAACCCGTACTGGCGGGACGCGCTGCGGGCGAGGCTCGTCATGCCGGAGACGATCGCGGCGAGCCGTTCGGCGCCCTTGCGGTCGAGCCCCTCGGACCTGGCCATGAGGAGCCCGTCGGAGGAGACGGCGACGGCGTCGGCGACCCCGTCCGTGCCGCGCACGAAGTTGGCGAGCAGCCAGGTGAACGACTGCACGTCGGAGACGGTCTGTGTCATGGGTCGGTTCTCCCTTGGTGACCGGTGTCGCGCTGGTCGGTGTCGCGTTGGTGTTCGGCCCGCTGGTAGCCGGCCCGGAAGCTGTCGAGCATGGACTTGACCTCGCCGGGCGTCCGGTCGGCGGCGGGCGGCGGCGCGGCGGACGGTTCGGGCGGGGTGCGGCGGTGGCCGCCGGGACTGCGCGGCGGCCGTTTGGCGAGCCCGCCCGCCGTCCGCCCGGCGGGCGCGGCCGAGGGCGGCGCGAACCGCCCCGCGACGGCCCTGTCGACGGGCGGCGCCGCCCCGACGAGCGCGGGTTCCGGCTCGGGCCGCGCCTCGGGTGCGGTGAGCATCGCGCCGGGAAGCACGATCCGCGCGGTGACGCCGTTCAGCGGCGACTCGTGCAGCCACACCCGCACGCCGAGCCGGGCCGCGAGCCTGCCGACGACGTAGTGTCCGAGGTCGCGGGTAGGCTGCATCAGGAAGCTCTGCTGCCCCCGGAGCCGCGCGTTGGCCTCGGCGAGCGCGTCGGGCGTCATGCCGATGCCCTGGTCGACGATCGCGATGTGGTACTCGGTGCCGGTGGCCCGCGCCGAAACCTCGACCTCGTGGTCGGGCGGCGAGAACGACAGCGCGTTCTCCACGAGTTCGGCGAGCAGGTGTGAGATCTCGGCGGCGACGGTGCCGCGCACCAGGCCGTCGTCGACCCGGCGCAGCACGACCCGCCGGTAGTCCTCGACCTCGGCGAACGCCGACCGCAGGATGTCGCCGACGGGGATCGAGCCGCTCCACCGGCGCGGGCTGTGCTCGCCGACGAGCACGAGCAGCGATTCGGCGTTGCGCCGCATCCGGGTGGCGAGGTGGTCGAGTTCGAAGAGGTTCGCGAGCTGGTTCGGGTCGGTCTCCTCCTTCTCCAGGGCGGAGATGAACCCGAGCTGGCGGCGCACCAGGTTCTGGTTGCGACGGCCCAGGTTGGCGAGCGACTCGGCGGTGTTGCGCCGCATCACGGCCTGTTCGACGGCGAGCCGGACGGCCGTCTCCTGGAGGTTGTCGAGGGCGGCGGCGACCTCCGCGAACTCGTCGTCCCGCCTGGCCAGCGTGGACGTCGTGTGGTCGAGGACGACGCCGCCGGGGTCGTCGGCGGCCTGGATCTCCGCGACGGCCCCGGGCAGCCGCCGTTCGGCCGCGTCGTGTGCCTCGGCGGTGAGCATCCGCAGCGGCCTGATGATCGACCGGAACGTCATGAGGCCGAGCCCGGACGCCGCGAGCAGCATCACCGCCGCCCCGCCCGCGTACAGGAAGAGGGTGGTCCGCGCCTCGGATTTGACCTCGGTGGCGCGGTCTCGGATGGCGTCGGCGACGGTCCGCTGCACCTCGTGGAGGCCGTCGATGAACACGGTTGCCGCGTTCCACCAGTTCTCCGGTGTGACGTTGAGGCGTTTGGCGGTCGGGTTGGCCAGCGCCCGCTGTTCCAGCGCGAGCATGGTGGTGGCCTGCGGGCTGCGCTGCGCGGCGGAGAACGCCTGCGCCCACGCCGGTTCGGCGACCCTGACGAACTCCGCGAACGCGGCGATCCGGGCGGCCCGGATCTCGGCGACGAGCGTGTACTCGCCCTTGCTGAAGAAACCCGTCGCGAAGACGCCGTTCATGGAGCCGCGCTCCTGGGCCGTCGCCTCCTTGCCCGCGCTCAGCGCGCGCAGGGCGGCCAGGCCGGCGCGCAGCCTCGGGTCGTCCTGGCCGACGCCGCCCGCGAACGCCGCGCCGTCGAGCGCGGAGATCGCGTCGGTGTAGAAGGCGAACACCTCGGCCTTGGTGGTCTGGCCCGCGTCGACGGCGCTGCGCGTCGGGGCGAGCCGCTCGGACGTGGCGAGCGCGGCGCGGATCCGGACGGCGTCGGCCGAGCCGGTGCCGACGAGCAGCGCGTCGAGCGAGGCACGTGCCGTGTCCGACGCGGTGCGCACCTGGTCGAGCTGGTCGCGGTAGCCCGTCTCGCCGCCGACGAGGCCGACGCTGAGCCCGCGTTCACGCTGCAACGAGTGCACCAGCTCCTGCGCCGACAGGACGAGCTCGACGTTCCCGGCCGTCGCCTCCGCGTCCCTGGCGACGCCGAGCTGGCCGAACACCCCGACGGCGGCGAGCACGACGAGCAGCAGCGTCGGCACCGCGAGGATCACCGCGATCCGCGCCCGGATGGTGCGCAGCCCGCCCGCGCGCCGCTTCCGCCCGGCCCCGTCGGACGCCCCCGGCAGGACCGGCGTCCCGGCGGGCGGCGTCGCCCCGGCCCGTCGCCGCCCGCTCATCGCCGTCCCCGGCGTTCGCTCTTCATGACGCCGCAAGCTAGGCCCGCCGGGTTACTCCCCTGTTGCCCCGCCGTGTTCCACCCGTACAGCTCCCGTCACCGCGCCACGCCGCCCGTGGTGAGAACACCCAGCCGGGCAGAACCCTCCCCCGGAGCAGTGACGGATACGACATTTCGGTGGGCCGGTGTGGCAGACTCGCGTGGGCCCGGTGCAGGGAACGCCGTCCCGGCCCGGACGGCGGCGGAGCGGCTGGAGTTGGGGTCATCGACGTTCGCGCCATCGCCCGGGGCCGCCGCACGCGGCCCTGGCTCGTGGTCCAGGTCGCGGTGTTCGCGGCGGTTTATACCGGGTACGGGCTCGTCAGGTTCACGACGGGCCGGACGAACTCGTGGGATCTGGTCATCTTCGACCAGGCGGTGCGCTCCTACAGCACCTTCCACGGGCCGATCTCCCCGATCAAGGGCATCAGGGCCGGGTACGGCATGGACTTCAACCTCCTCGCCGACCACTTCTCCCCGATCCTCGCCGCCCTCGCCCCGCTCTACTGGCTGCACGACGGCCCCCGCACCCTCATCGTCGCGCAGGCCGTGCTGTTCGCGGTGTCGGCCGTCCCGCTGTGGTTCATCGCCGAACGGACGCTCGGAAGGCGCGCGGCGGGCTTTGTCGTCTTCGCCTACCTGCTGTCCCGGCCGCTGTGGGAAGCCCTCGCGGTGGACTTCCACGAGACTGCTTTCGCGCCCCTGCTCTTCCTGTGCATGGCCGAGCGCTGGCAGGCAGGCCGCCGCTGGCAGGCCCTTGCTGTCGGCTCGCTGCTTCTCCTGGTGAAGGAGGACGCCGGGCTCCTACTCGTCGGCTTCGGTCTGTTCCTTTTGACCCAACGCGGGCAGCGCCGCCCCGCCGCGCTGTTCATCCTGGTCGGCCTAGCCGGAACGCTGGCCGCCGCCCGCCTGGTCATCCCGTTCTTCGGCGGCGATCCCTCCTACTACTGGGCTTACGGCGACTTCGGCCCCGACCCCCTGTCGGCCGCCGCCCACGCCGTCACCCACCCGCAAGACGTCGTGACGGCCCTGTTCACCCCCTCGGAGAAACCCACCACGGTGGTGCTGCTCCTGGCCCCGCTGCTGTTCCTCCCGCTGCGCTCCCCCCAGGTCCTCGTTGTGGTCCCCCTCCTGCTGGAACGGATGCTCGCCGACAGCTGGCCCAACTGGTGGAGCATCCAGTTCCACTACAACGCGTTCCTCGTGGCCCCCCTCTTCGTGGCCGCCATCGACGGCGCAGCCCGCCTCACCGCCCACCCCGCCCCCAGCCGTCTGGCCCCCACCCTCAACACCGCCACCCGCTGGTGGCCCCCCGCCATCGCTCTGACCGCCGTCGCCCTCCTCCCCTTCACCCCCATCGACGCCCTGGCAAACCCGGCTTTCTACCGGACGACGGAGCACGCCGCCGCCGCCAAGGAGGCCGCCCGCCAGATCCCCTCCGGAGCCACGGTGGACGCCCACGGCTCCGTAGGCCCCTTCCTCACCCACCGCACCCGAGTCCTCCTCTGGGACAACACCCCCCACCCCGCCCCCTGGCTGATCGTCGACACCACCCGCCCCCCCACCCCCGTCATCCCCCCCACCTGCCACCTCACCTGGCACCGCCACGGCTACGAAGTCCACCACTGCCCCTGACTGACCCCGGAGACAACAACACGGTCCTCAGACCCGAATCCGGTCCAGCCAGTACCCGTGGACGGCGATGTGGTGGACGTAGATGTCGAGGTGGCCGAGCGCCTGGGCGAGGGTCTGTTCCAGGGAGTCGGCGGCCATGGCCCAGACCCGCGATTGGGAGAGGTCGGCGGCGAGGATCGGTTCGAAGTCGGGTGAGCGCATGTCGAGTACGGCGGGCCACTTCTCCTGGCCGAAGGAGCAGAGCGCCGAGTAGGCCACCGAGACGGCCTGCCCGACCATGAAGTCCCGCTGGACCAGCAGCTCCGCCACCAGATCCGCCAGCGGAGGGTCCGCCACCGGCAACGGGACCTCTGGCCGGTTCACGTTCAACTGGAGGTACTCCGCGCGCCATGCGACGGACGCGGGATCGCTGGGTGAGAACACCTGTTCCTGGTCCCACGAGTGGCTCCGTCCAAGGATCTCCTCCACCAGGCTTTCGGCCGCCTCGCTGTAACCGTCGTGCTTACCCCGCCAGTAAGCCCGCGTCACAGCAGACACGTCGGGATTCTCGTGCAGATGCCGCGCCCACGTCCCGGCCACGTTCACCAACTTGCCGTGCACCCTGTTGACACAGCCCGCCAACAACCCGGCCAAGCCGCCCTCCCCCAACACAGCGGGCAGAACCACCCGAAACCCGGCCGCCGTCTCCACCGACGTCGCCAACACCGGCGGCCCTTCCTGTTCCTCACTCACGCCCACCCCTCCTCCCGCTCAACAACGACGACGACGGCGACGGCGACGGCGACGGCGACGGCGACGGCGGCTTGCGGTAGCCCAGAAGCCACAGCAGCACCGCGCATCCCAACGCCCCGGACACCACCCCGGTGACGAGCAACACGACGACCAGCCCGGCCGCCTCCACGATCGCCCCGCCGAGCCCCGTCACAGGACGCTCCGATTCCCGCCGCTCACCGGCACTTACACCCGTGCGACCACACCGACACCAACACGCCGCCCTGCACCTCCTGCGCGAACTGCTTCGCCACCAACCCCACCACCAGCAGCCCACGCCCCGACTCCACCAACCCCTCCACCGGCACGTCCACACCCGCAAGGAGCAACTCCCGCTCCATCGACGGCTTGAACGGCACGAACGACTCCCGCCGCGCCTCCACATGCCGCAACTCCGCCTCCACCACCCCCCGCCCATGCCGCACGAACAACTCCACCAACACCACACCCGTCCCCCCCTGATGCCGCACCACATTCCCCACCAACTCCGACACCACCAACAAGCAGTCATCCACCGCCCCACACTCCACCAGCAGCCCCCGGACCCACCTCCGCACCACCCCCAACCCCAACCCCTCCGGCTGCAACTCCACCCGCAACCGCTCCCACCCCTCCGAACCCAACCGCGCCCCAGCGGCCGTCACATCTCGCCCCATGGTCGAACCTCACTTTCTGATCAAGGCCAAGCCAGGCGATCTTTCCCAGAACGCACCAGGCTCGGCGCCGTTGTTGTCTTGGCAGCCCGCCATCACTCTGCGGACCTGAGTTTTGCCGTTGTGCCACCACGCGACTGCATGCCGTGGCAACCTGACACCAGCATGTAGAGTATTGAGGCCAATGGCAAGATGCCGTTGGCAATTAGCCAAAAAGGGTTGGGAGTTGGTATGGGTGCAAGATCGAGCCCCACGCTGCGCAGTAAGCGGCTCGCCCGCGAGCTGCGGAAGCTGAGGGGCGACCGAACGATCGACCAGGTGCGCGCCGCCGCGAAGAGCGGCTGGGCGGCCAGCACCCTCGCCCGCTGGGAGAACGCCGAGCGGCGGATTCGTCCCGGCGACCTCAAGATCCTGCTCGACGTCTACGGCGTGGACGACGACAACGCCGAGAGGCTGCTTACGCTGGCCCGCGAGGCCCGGCAGCTCGGCTGGTGGCAGAAGGACTTCGCCAACGTCCTACCGCCCGAGTACAGCACCAGCACCTACATCGGCCTTGAGACCGAGGCGAGCACGCTACTGAGCTATCAGCAGCAACTCGTGGCGGGTCTGCTGCAGACTGAGGGCTACGCCCGCGCGGTCATCCGCGCCACGCGCCCGGACGACGACAACGCGGCGATCGAGCAGCGGGTCGCGCTGCGGATGGAACGGCAGCACGTGCTCGAAGGCGACAATCCGTTGCGCCCCTGGATCATCCTCGACGAGGGGGCCGCCCGACGGCTCGTCGGCGGACCCGAGGTCATGGCGGAACAGCTCCGCTGGCTCGCCGAAGTCTCCGAACGGCCGGGCGTTCACATCCAGGTGCTGCCCTACAGTGCCGGAGCGCACGCCGCCATGGCCTCATCGTTCGCGATTCTGCGGTATGACGGCGATGATCCGGACATCGTGTACATCGACGCGGGCACCAGCGCCCTGTTCATCGAGGAGCCGCCCGAAGTCCGGGCCTATAGACTGATGTTCGACCACTTGAGAGCGTCTGCGCTGTCTCCGAACGAGTCATCACGCCTGCTGCGTGCGTTGGCCGAGGAACTGCGCTAGGCCGCGTGAACGAAGGAGATCCGAAATGACGGACTTCTCCCCCATCTGGCGGAAGAGTAGCCGGAGCAGCGGCAACGGCGAATGCGTCGAAGTCGCATCCGTCCGGTCCCTCATCGGGCTGCGGGACAGCAAGCACCCCGAATCACCCCACCTCAGCGTCAACACCCGTGGGTTCCGAACCCTCATCACCGCCGTAAAGGCCGGTCACCACGACCTGTAGCCCTCGCCCACCCCAACAGACACCCCGGCCGGGCGCGCGACCCACCAGGCCGCGCCCCCGGCCGCGTTCGTCACGCCCCAGGCAGTGCCCCGGCGGCGTGACCGCGCCATTTGGGGCGATTTGTCCACTTCCAGCGTCGGGCTGTACTGTCTCATAATGAGACAGGAGGTTTCAAGGTGAACCTGAAAGAAGCGATCGCCGAACTACTCGGAGCCGACCGCGCTCATGTCGACCAAGACGATCTTGCGGCCGCGCGTGATGACCTGGTGGCCGCCGCCGCGGAGGCATGGCGGCGACGCCACGTGAACACCGAGGCGGGCGCCCGCGTCATCGCCGCGCTCGCGGAAAGCGGCCTGTCGTACCGACAGATCGCAGAACTGACGGGAATCCCCAGCGCGACGGCGCACCGCTGGGCGCGACCCCCGGAACAAGCCTGATCCCCGTACTAAAGGTCTGATCTCCACCTGGCAGGGGAAGGCCACATCCGTGACCGCCATGCCGCGCTGATGCGCTTCGCCGAGAAGACCGGGCAAGACGTCGTTTACATCGAAAGCACGGCTGGTGATCTCTTCCTGGAGAAGGCACGCGACCTTGACCGGTATACGCTGGTCTTTGAGCGTCTGCGGGCTACCGCGCTCAGCCCGACGGCGTCCGCCGACCTGATCGCCGGTATCGCGTCCAAGGACTAGGAAGGAGTGCGGACCGTGAACCCATCGGCCCGTGCCTGGCGGAAGAGCAGCTACAGCAGCGGCACCGGTCAGTGCGTAGAAGCGACATCGCTTTCTTCGTGCATAGGTGTACGCGACAGCAAGCACACCGAGCTGCCGCATCTCAACGTCTCCAGGCGCACGTTCCGCACGTTCCTGCGTGGTGTGAAGGCGGGCCGCCATGGCGACGACATGGCGTAAGAGCAGTCACAGCAACGGTTCATACACCGATTGCGTCGAACTCGCCTCTCTAGAGGAGCAGGCAAGGGGTATCAGGGACAGCAAGAACCCTCAGGCTCCCCACCTCAGCATCAGTGCTCGCGGTTTCCGAACCCTCATCGGAGCCGTGAAGGCCGGTCACCACGACCTGTAGCCCTCGCCCCACCCCAACAGACACCCCGACCGGGCGCGCGACCCACCAGGTCGCGCGCCCGGCCGCGTTCGTCACGCCCCAGGCCTCCAAGATCCACGTGGCGCTTGGGGGTGCACCGACACTAGAGGTGCGGGCAGATCGTCTTCGCGATCACAGGGGCGAGCTCGCGCGCCTCCGCGACGGACACCTCGCCGTGCAGGCTGGTGAATCGTTGGGAGACATAGATGGCCAGCTCTGCTCCTTTGAGTTCGGGGTCCTTGTCGATCGCTCGACATGTACGTATGGCCTGACGGAACCCGCGATCCCGTCGGTGTTCACCGACGACCAGCCCCGGATCCGCTTGCTCCAAAGCCGCAAGAAACATTTCTTGATCCTCTACTGGCATCGCATACACGTTCGAGCCCAAAGGAGGCGGCTTCGTGGGCCCCGGGCCTACGCCGATCGCGCACCCCGCACAGGCTATGAGGGCAACGACGCAGAGGACTGAACGCACAAGCGGACAATAGCGCCAAACAGTGCTTAACGTACACACTCTCGTATCGCCTCCCCAAGCCAGCACGGCGAGCGCGTCCCGCAGCCACCTCGCCGCGCAGGCCGGTGCATCACCGGAAGATGCAGGCGGCCGGGTGGGGTACGTCAGCCGACGGGCTTGTCGAGGAGTTCGATCTCGATGGCGAGGACGCCGAGGGCTTCTTTCTCGGGCCCGTAGATGCGGCGGATGTTGGCGAGTTGCTGCTCTCGGGGGCTGGTCGGGTTCACTCGTGAGGGGCCTTCGGTGTCGAGCATCTCTTCGAAGGTGCGGTAGCGGGTGACGCGTTTGACGCGGGTGAGGGCGTCGTCGCGGCCGCACACGAAGCGGATGTGGTCGCCTGCGGCGAGGTTGCGCAGGTTGGGGTACTGGACCCGGACCTCGATGGTCTTCGACCCGTTCGCGACGAGGTCGAAGTAACGCCGGTAGAGGTTCATCTCGCGGGCACGCGGCGTAGTGGTGGTGCTGGGTCGTCCGGTCATGATCCTGTCCAGTTCAGCGGTGGTGTAGGAGCGGTAGAAGTGCTTGGGGTCGGCGAGCATCCGGCCGACGAGCCAGACCATGGCGTCGACGAAGCCGTCGGTGGTGCCGTCCCAGTCGGTGACGTCGAGCATCCAGGGCCGGGCGCCGGGCGGGGGCGGCACCTTCCCGTCGCGGATGAGGGATTTCGACAGCTTGGCGCCGGTGTCGGTCAGGACCATCGGAGTGAAGATGCGCGGCGGCGGGGCGAGGCCGGGCAGTTGGGCGAAGGCCTCGTCGACGAGTTGGCAGCCGTACGCCCAGTCGCCGCCCTTGACCATCACCGACAGGGTGACGCTGTCGCGCACGGCGTGCCGCTCCTTGACGAGGTTCCGGTACAGGGTGGCGAGGTCGAGGTAGGCGCCGGACTCGGCGGTCACATGGGTCTCGTAGTCGCCGTGGTCGGTGCACACCGCGGCGAACGCAGCCCCGCCCGAGCCTGTGCGCAGCAGCTTCGTCCGTTCGGCCCTCTTCTCGGCCCACCCGCACCCCGGGCACGGCAGCCGCAGGTGGACCTGGCCGTGCGACGGGGCGAGCGGCCATCGGATCTGGTCGAGCCTGCCGAGGGTGGCCAGGAACTCGTGTCGGAAGCCGGGGTCGGCCTGCTGGTCGGTGTAGGTCTCGATCTCGTAGTCGACGCCGGTCGCGTCGGCCAGTGAGTCGAACATCGCCCGGTAGTACTTGCCGAGCAGGGCCTCGATCCCGTCCGGGCCGAGGGCGTGCCGGTAGGTGGTCTGGTAGGCGTGGTGGGTCTCGGGGTCCAGGCGGATGTCGTACGGGGCGTTGTCGAGCGCGGAGAAGCGCACGATGGTGTCGACGCCGAAGGTCCGTTTGGTCTGCTTGGCCAGCAGGAACGCCGCGGTCTGCACCAGGCTGGTGCCGAGGTGGGGGGCGCCGTTGATCTGGGTGCCGACGACAAACGCGACGCGGTCGGGGTTGGTGGCCTGTAGGCGGGGGCGGACCATGTCCACTGCCCTCAGCATCGCGTTGGCCAGGACGTTGTTCGGGCTGATGATCTCCATGCGTTCGGTGCGGCCGTGCATAGGGTCGGGGCCCTTCTGGGTCAGACGGCGGGGACGGGGAGTTGGGCGAGGATGAAGCTGATGCGGCGGGCGGCGTCGTCGGCGGGGACGAAGATGGGCTTGTATCCGGCGTCGTAGTAGCCCTGGATGATGAGTTCGTGGACGCGGCGGATCTCGCGTTCCTTGGCCCACACCAGGTCGTCCTCGGAGTCGAAGTCGTCCAGGGCGTCCAGGATGAAGACGGCGTCGTACCGGTAGATCCGGGTGGCCTCCTCCAGCTCCGGGTAGGGGCGTAGACCGAAGAACGCGTCCCACCCGTAGCCGTCGGGGATGCCCCGGTTGTAGAAGTGCAGGCCCGCCGTGTGGTCGCAGAACTCCCGCACGAACGCCGCCAGGACATCGCGGGAGTAAGCCTGCCGGTCGCCGACCTGCAGGTGGCGGCCCAGCCGGTCACGGTGCGCGCGGTAGATCTCCCTGGCGGGCTCCCCAACGGTGGCGGGGACGCCCATCTCCTGAAGCTCGGTGAAGACCGCGTCCTTGCCTGCGGACGGGCCGCCGGTGATGACGTACCGGCGCGGCGGAGTGGTCGGATTGAGGAGCTGCTGAAGGGTCATCCGTCGTGTTCTTCCTGGTCGGGGCGGGATCGGCGGCCGGTGAGCGCCTGCCGCCACCGGGCGGCGAGGTCGCGGCCGCCGCCGGACGCGGCAAGGCGGGCGGTGAAGGAGGCGAACCCGTCGTCGGGGCCGCCGAGGCCGCCCAGGAGCAACTCCTGGGCCGGGGTCAGGGCGGGCGTCCACCCGGCGGAGGAACCGATCTGGTCCGGCGACAGGTCACCCGCGGCGTGCAGGAGCACCGCCCCATAGCAGGCCCGGTAGGCGGCGGTCGCCGCCAGCACCTGCGCGTGCCGCCACAGCGCGACGTCGGCGGCGCCGTCGACCTCGCCGGGCGGGGCGTCCATGCTCACCAGCCGGGCGACGTTGACGAGCTCGGCGCGCAGCAGGTACGCGGCCCCCCACAGGGCCGCGACCGCGCTCTGGTGCTCGGCCGCCTCCCAGGCGAACACGTCCGCCGGCAGGACCAGGGGGCGGGCGGCGGCGTGCAGGACGGGCGCGGCCGGGAGCGCCGCCTCGGCGTCCTCGCCCGCGCGCAGCAGCTGACCGGCGACCAGGCCGCAGATCTTCGGCTCGATCCTCTTGCGGAAGTGGTGCACCTCGTACCCGGCTGCCGTTGCGGCGGCCTGGCGGCGGGCGGTCAGCTTCGCCCCCGACGTCGCCTCGACGACGCCGAACAGAAGCCGTGCGGCCGCGGCCAGCTCGGCGTTGTCCAGCCGGTCCAGCTCGGCGCGCAGTACCGCCTCCAGCGCCCGCGCTCGGCTGCCCCGGTCTCCGGCGTCCAGCGCCCGCGCCCGCACCGCGGCCAGGCTCAGCAGCCGTGGCCCCACCTGGTCGGGACGGACCGGCAGCCCGTTCCGAACGACCAGGCGCACCTCACCAGCCAACGTGTCGGCCGCCGACTCCGATGTCCTCTCCGAAGGGATCACGCCCCCAGTCTCGCACCCATGCCCACAAAAAGCCCACAGCGAGCCCCAGAAAACACCCAAGAAGCTTACCCACGCGTCGGCGAGCTCACCGTACTTGGGCGTGATGCGGTTTTCATGTGGGTGAAATTTGGTGCCGCTATTTTGTGATCATGGACAAGATGCGTGCCATGGAGCTGATCCTGGAGGCGAAGGCGAAGAAGGGGCTGACCTTCTCCGAGATCGCCGAGGCCGTGGACCAGCACACGGTGTGGACGACCTCGGCGCTGCTCGGACAGCAGCAGATGAGCATGGCCGAGGCCGACGCGGTGGTGGATCTGCTGGGGCTCGACATGGACGTCGCCCGCGCGCTCCAGGCCCCGGCCGACAAGGGGTCGGTCGGCGCGCTCGTGCCCACCGACCCGCTGATCCACCGGTTCTACGAGATCGTCCAGGTGTACGGCTCGACCCTGAAGTCGATCATCAACGAGGAGTTCGGCGACGGCGTCATGTCCTCGATCGACTTCCGGCTCGACGTCGAGCGCGTCCCCGACCCGGCGGGCGACAGGGTGCGCGTCACGATGGACGGCCGGTTCGAGCCCTACCGGAAGTGGTGAACGCGTAGTCGTCGAGGTCGAAGTGGCCGGACGCCCACCACAACGCGGGCCCGGACTGCGCCCTGATGTACGGGACGTCCCCGTGCCTGTCGAAGTAGTACGAGTTGGAGCCGGTACACACCGGACGGGCGAAGATGGTGCCTTCGACGCCGTCGCGCATCCGCCGGGTGTAGGCGTCGTGCGGGGCCTGCTTCACCGTCATCCGGGACGCCCCGCGCTTGCGGGCCTCCACGACACAGCGCACGATGTGCCGCGTACCGGTCTCGATCATGGTGAACCATGACGCGCCGGACACCGAGTAGGGGCCGTTCATGAGCCAGAAGTTCGGGGTCTGCGGCGACGCGACGCCCTCGTAGTTCTGGTACCGGTTCTCGTCCCAGAACTCACCGAGTTCGACGCCGCCGAGCCCGTAGACGGGGAACGCGGGGGTCGCGCCCAGTTCGAGGATCTTGAACCCGGTGGCGAGGACGAGCGTGTCGGTCTTGTGCTCGACGCCGTCGGCGGTGACGATCCCGTGCCCGGTGATCCGCTCGATGGGCGTCGTCACGAGGGACACGTCGGGCCGGTTGTAGGTGGCGAGGTAGCTGTTGGAGAACGACGGCCGTTTGCACCCGAATCCGTAGGACGGGGTGAGCTTGCGCCGGATCTCCGGGTCGCGCACCTGACGTCGGAGGTGTGCCCGGCAGATCCGTTCGATTCCGGAGGCGAGGAACGGAAGCCGCTTGTGGTAGATGACGCCCAGCACAAAGATCGCCTCGGTGAGGACCGTCGTCACCGCCCGGACCACGCGTTGGAGGCCGGGCACGACGCGCAGCGCCGTCCGCATTGGGCGCGGGATCGTGAAGTCGAGTTTGGGGAACACCCAGATCGGCGTCCGCTGGTAGACGGTGAGGTGTTCGGCCCGCTCGGCCAGGTGCGGGATCACCTGGAGCCCGGACGCGCCCGTCCCGATGACGGCGACGCGCTCGTCGGACATGTTGTATGTGTGGTCCCACCGCGCGGTGTGGATGACCTTCCCCTGAAAAGCATCGATGCCGGGAATGTCGGGCATCTTGGGCTGGTCCAGCGGCCCCACCGCGCCGACGAGGAACCGGCAGGTCAGCTCGCCGTGGTTCGTCACGACCCGCCACAGGTCGTGCTCCTCGTCGAACACCGCCCTGTGCACGAACGTCCCGAGCCGCAGCTTGGGCCGCAACCCGTACTTGTCCGTGACGCGCTCGGCGTAGGCGAGCAGTTCGTTTCCGGGCGCGAAGGCACGTGACCAGTTGGGGTTCGGCTCGAAGGAGTAGCTGTAGGTCGCCGACGGGATGTCCACCGCGACACCGGGATACGTGTTGTGCCGCCAGACGCCGCCGACCCCGTCCGCGGCGTCCAGGAGCACGAAGTCCTCGATGCCCGCCTCGCGGAGTTTGATCCCGACGCACAGCCCGGAGAACCCCGCTCCGACGGCGATCACCTCGTGGTCCATCAGTTCTCCTTCCGGGGGGATTCGGATACCGACGGTAGGGAGAACCGATTTGATGTGTCAATGGGTATTTGGATACCATCAGTATCCATGTCGAGGCTGACCCGCGCCGAGAGCCGCGCCCGCACCCGTGAACTGCTGCTCGCCACCGCCCGCGAGCTGTTCCTCCGCGACGGCTACCACGCCACGAGCCTGGAGAAGGTCGCCGACGCGGCCGGGTTCTCCAAGGGCGCCGTCTACAGCAACTTCGCCACCAAGGACGAGCTGTGCGAGCACGTCATCACGCAGGTGCGCGGCGAGCACGTCGCCGCGATCACCGCCGTGTTCTTCGCCGAGGGCGAGCTGGAAGAGCACCTGCGCGCCTTCGACGCCTGGGCCGAGGCGACGGTCGGCGACCCCGGCTGGACCCTCCTGGAGGCCGAGTTCGCCATCCACGCGGCCCGCTCGGCCCCGGACGTCAAGGCGCGGGTGGCCGAGGGCGGCCGGCAGGCCGCCGCGGCCCTCACCGAGCTGCTGCGCGCCGAACTGCGCCGCAGCCCGCGCGCGCTGCCGCTGCCGGTCGAGGAACTCGCTGAGGCGATCCTGGGGCTCGGCATCGGCCTGGGCCTGCGCCGGGCCGTCGATCCGGCGCTGTCGCCGCGGCCGCTCGGCGACCTGATCAGACTGCTGCTCGTCCGCTGACCCTGCGCCGCGCCGCGACGGGCCGCAGCGCCAGCGCGTCCCGGTACCGCTCGACGACGATGTCCGCGAGCTCCGGCGCCGCCCCCAGCACCGGCGAGACGGCACGGGCGCCCGCCTCCTCGGCTGCCGTCCGCACCTTGTCCGCGAAGTATCCGGGGGCAAGGAAGTAGGACGCCACGACGACCTTGGGCGCACCCGCCTCGTAGAGCGCGTGAACGGCGTCCGCAGGGGTCGGCGACGTGGCCGACGCGTAGGCGGGACGCACGTCATACCATCCGCGCCGACGCCACGCCCGCGCCATCGAGGCGATCACCGCGTTGGCCGAGGGGTCCGAGGAGCCCGCCGAGACGAGCACCACACCGGTATCCGGCGACGGCACGACGTCCACCTCCGCCAGCCGCCGCTCCAACGCGTCCAGCAGCAGCGGATGCGGCCCGAGCGTCCCGGTGACGCGCACCGCCAGGCCCCGGTTCCGCGACCTGGCCCGCGCCAGCACGTCCGGAATGTCGATCTTGCTGTGGTAGGCGGCGGTCAGCAGCAGCGGCAGGACCACCGCCGAGCGCAGGCCCGTGAGCACCGGCACCGGCGACGGCGCGGCGTGGTCGAGATAGGACGCGAGCACGTTGACGCCCCGCGCCCGGACAAGGTCGAGCAGGCCCTCCACCGTCGCCGTCGCCCGCGGATCGCGGGACCCGTGCGCGACGGCGACGAGCGGTGGCGGCGAGCTCAGAGGTGGATTCCGCATTCGACCTTGCCGAGCCCCGACCAGCGGCCCGAACGGGGGTCGGCGCCCGGCTCGACCCGCGCGGTGCACGGGGCGCAGCCGATCGACGGGTAGTCGTCGTAGTGCAGCGGGTTCACCAGGATGCCGTTGTCGGCGATGTAGTTGTCGACGTCGTCCTCGGACCAGTTGAGGATCGGGTTGACCTTGACCATCTGCCTACGCCGGTCCCACTCGACCACCCTCATGTCCTGGCGGCTCGACGTCTCGTCCCGGCGCACACCGGTGAACCACGCCATGTAGCCCTCCAGCGCCCGGCCGAGCGGCGCGACCTTGCGCAGGTGGCAGCAGAGGTCCGGGTTGCGGCCGTGCAGGCGCGGCCCGAGGTCGCGGTCCTGCTCGGCGACGGTCCTGGTGGGCCGCACGTTGATCACGTTCACCGGGTACACCGCCTCGACCGCGTCCCGGGTGCCGATCGTCTCGGCGAAGTGGTAGCCGGTGTCCACGAACAGCACGTCAACGCCCGGACGGACCTTGGAGACCAGATGGATCAACGCCGCGTCGGACATCGAGGACGTCAGACAGATCCGGTCGCCGAACGTCGCCGACGCCCACCGCACGATCTCCAACGCCGAGGCGTCGGCGAGTGCCGTGGCCGCCGAGTCCACGATGTCCTCAAGGCTGAGCGACGGACGCACCGTCTCCACCTTGGCCATGTCCAGCACCGTCACCGGGGGGCTCCAATCCCGAGGAAGCTCAATCGGAACTTGCGGGCACAGGCCCGGCAGTGCCAGGTCCCGTCCCCCTCGTAGGGAACTAGGTCTTCGTCGCCGCAGTACGGGCAGTAGAACGGGGCCGCTCGCTCGCTCATTCCCGCCTACTGGAGGTCCGTGTCGGGGGCGCGCCGCACCCACTGGGCGAACGTCTCGCCCTCGGTCCGCTGCTCGTCGAACCGGCGCACGATCCGCTCGACGTAGTCGGTGAGCCCCGCGGAGGTCGTCTTGAGACCGCGGACCTTCTTGCCGAACGTCATGCCGAGCTCGCCGCCCAGATGGATCTGGAAGCCCTCGACCTGGTTGCCCTCCTCGTCCAGCACGAGCTGGCCCTTGAGGCCGATGTCGGCGACCTGGATGCGGGCGCAGGCGTTCGGGCAGCCGTTGACGTTGATCGACAGCGGCTGGTCGAAGTCCGGCAGCCGCTTCTCCAGCTCGTCCATGAGGTCCATGGCGCGCTGCTTGGTCTCGACGATCGCGAGCTTGCAGTACTCGATGCCGGTGCAGGCCATGGTCTGGCGGCGGAACACCGACGGGCGCACCCGCAGGTCCTGCGCCTCCAGCTCGGCGGCCAGCGCCTCGGTCCGGTCCTCGGCGATGTCGAGGATGACCATCTTCTGCTCGGCCGTGGTGCGGATCCGGTCGGAGCCGTACTTCTCGGCCAGGCTGGCGATCACGTGCAGCTTGTCGCCGTTGACCCGGCCGACGCGCGGCGCGAACCCGACGTAGAAGTTGCCGTCCTGCTGCCGGTGCACGCCGACGTGGTCGCGCTGCGGCTTGGGCGGCGCGGGCGCGGGGCCGTCGGGCAGCGGGTAGCCCAGGTACTCGTCCTGCAGGACCTGGCGGAACTTCTCCGCGCCCCAGTCGTTGATCAGGAACTTGATCCGGGCGCGGTGCCGCAGGCGGCGGTACCCGTAGTCGCGGAAGACCGAGATGACGCCCTTCCACACCTCGTGGACGCGCTCGGGCGTGACGAACACGCCCAGCCGCTTGGCGAACATCGGGTTCGTGGACAGGCCGCCGCCGACGAACAGGTCGTAGCCGGCCTCGCCCGCCTCGTTCACCACGCCCACAAAGGCGATGTCGTTGATCTCGTGCACGGTGCAGTGCGCCGAGCAGCCGGAGATCGCCGACTTGAACTTGCGCGGCAGGTTCGAGAACTCCTTGGAGCCCAGGTAGCGGTCCAGGACGTCCTGGATCTGCGGCTGGGCGTCGAGCACCTCGTCCTCGGCGATCCCGGCGAGCGGGCAGCCGATGATGACGCGCGGCGAGTCGCCGCAGGCGGTCATCGTGGACAGGCCGACGGCTTCCAGCTTTTCCCAGATCGCCGGGACGTCCTCGATGGCGATCCAGTGGTACTGGATGTTCTGCCTGTCGGTGATGTCGGCGGTGCCGCGGGCGTAATCATTGGAAATGTCGGCGAGGACGCGGAGCTGGGCGACGCTGAGCTGGCCGCCGTCGATGCGCACCCGCATCATGAAGTACCGGTCGTCGAGCTCCTCCTCCTCCAGGAGGCCGGTCTTGCCGCCGTCGATGCCGGGAGCGCGCTGGGTGTAGAGGCCGTACCACCGGAAGCGGCCGCGCAGGTCGGCCGGGTCGATCGAGTCGAAGCCGCGCTTGGCGTAGATGTTGATGATCCGACTCGCCACGTTGAGTGGGTTGTCGTTCTTCTTGCCTTCTTCGTTCTTGTTCAGCGGCTCGCGGTATCCAAGGGCCCACTGGCCCTCACCACGCTTGCGGGGTGGCACGGCGCGCGTCCTCTCCGGAGGTCGTTGTGGTGTGGCGGCGGACCGCATGGCGCACCGGAGGCTCGACGCTGAGAAGGAAGGCCGGTACGCGCCACGGGCCCGGAAACGTCGGGGCGTGGTCTGGGGCGTTACCGACAGATGGCGCTGCGGACCCGGAGGAAGTCCACGTGCCGGCGCATCACCAGCAACGGGTCACAGGCAGCAGTCATGCCTTGACTTTGACACGCCGTAGCGGCCGTTGTCCAGCCGCGTCCGGCATGTGGACATGCTCCGAAGGTCATGTTCAGCCCTGTCGGACCCAGTTCAGGGGCCCCTCGTCGGTGGGTTCGGTCGGTGGCTGGTGCTGGCAGTCGCACCAGGATCCACCGGGGCAATCCTCATGGTGACGGTTTCGGCACTGCAAGCAGATCATGCTTCAGTGTCACCTATCGTGACGAGTGTCCGGTACCACGGAAGTGTTGCTGAATGTGTCGGACATCATAGGGCGGAACCCCGTCCGGACCACGGCACGACCATCGGAGTTGGGCGAGAGCGAATGATCCGGGTACGCGAACCCCTACGGTGTTCCTCGTGACCTCTGCCGCCCCGCGGGTCGTGGAGTCCCCCGCCCTCAGGCCCGCCCGCCGGGCCGCCGCGCTGCCGCGGTTGCTGTGGCTGCTGGTGCGCGGGACGACCGTCACCGCGTTCAACTACCGCATCACCGGCCTGGCCGCCGAGGCGGCTTTTTGGGCCCTGCTGTCGCTGCCGCCGCTCATGCTCGGGCTGATCTCCAGCATGGGCCATCTGCGCGGGGTGCTGGGCGCCGAGACGGTCGCGGAGATCAGCAACTGGATCATCGCCAAGTCCCGCACCTTCCTCACCGAGCCCGCGGTGGACAGCGTCGTCGAACCGCTCGTGGACGACGTGGTGCGCGGCGACAAGATCGCCATCATTTCGGTCGGTTTTGTGATCTGTCTGTGGGCGGGCTCGCGGGCGATGAGCGTCTATGTCGACACGATCACCATCACCTATGGCCTCGACGGGGTCCGCGGTGTCATCCGGACCCGGTTGCAGGCGTTCCTGCTCTACATCGTCGGGCTGTTCGTCGCCGTCCTGGTGATCCCGTTCATGATCGTCAGCCCGGCGCTGCTGCGCGACCTGGTGCCGTCCAGCGCGCGGATCATCTCGCTGTGCTACTGGCCGGTGACGATCACCGTGCTGATCCTGTTCCTGTCGCTGCTCTACCACCTGAGCGTGCCCGTGAGGACGGCCTGGTGGCGGGAGATGCCCGGCGCCGTCGTGGCGATGGTCTTCTGGGTGGTCGGCAGCGTCCTGTTGCGGATCTACCTGTCGGGGACGCTCACCGGGGTGTCCGTGAGCGCGTCCCTGGCGGCCCCGATCGCCTTCATGGCCTGGCTGTACGTCACCGCCTTCGCGGTGCTGGTGGGGGCCTGCCTGAATGCCGAGGTGGACAAGCTCTGGCCGAGTGTCAGCACCTCGCGTGCGCGGGCCGCGGCCTTGGTAAAGAATTCGGGCACCATTCACTAATTACGGCAAAGTTCGCTTAGCCTAGCGTTTTATGACGGCCCTGAACGTAGACGCCCGTATCCGTACAGTGACGGGTCCCGCCCAGCTCTCCGCCCTCACCGGACGCGTGCTCTCCCGCGAACACCTCCGCCTCGACCTGCGCTGGCCGGTGCGCGCCGAGTCCGACCCGCACCGCTGGCTCGACGAGGAACTCCACGTCGCCGCCGAACTGACCGCGCTGCGCAAGGAGTGGGAACTCGGCCTCGTCGTCGAGCTGACCTGCCTGGGCATGGGCCGCGACGCCTCCGCCCTGGCCCGCATCAGCGCCGCCAGCCGGGTCGCCGTCGTCGCCTCCACCGGATACT
Organism: Actinocorallia sp. API 0066; assembly: GCF_020991275.1. Taxonomy (GTDB): domain Bacteria; phylum Actinomycetota; class Actinomycetes; order Streptosporangiales; family Streptosporangiaceae; genus Actinocorallia. The sequence continues at coordinate 40,656 of NZ_JAJLQY010000002.1, forward strand.
TCGCCGACCCGTTCCACCCGGCGGTCCTCGCCGACCTCGACCCCGAGCAGATCGCCGAGCGGCTCATCGCCGAGATCGGCTTCGGCATGGACGGCACCAGCGTGCTCCCCGGCGTCATCGGAGAGGTCGGGAGCTGGGGCGAGACCCCCACGACGGGCGAGGAGAAGGCGCTGCGGGGCGCGGGCCTGGCCGCGCTGGAGACCGGCCTGCCCGTCGCGACGTACGGCCGTCCCGCGCTGGACCAGCTCGAACTGCTCATGAACCTCGGCGTCGCGCCCGAACGCGTCGCCGTCGGCCAGCAGGACCTCGGCGGCGACCTCTCGGTGCACCGCAAGATCGCCGAACTCGGCGCGTACGTGTCGTTCGGCGACCTCGCCCGGACGCGGGCCGGTGCGCTGCGCTCGGCCCTGGAACTCATTGAGGCGGGCCACGCCGACCGGATGCTGCTCGGCTCCGGCGTCTGCCGGATGGGCGACATCGCGCACTACGGCGGCCCCGGCTACGGCACCGTGCTGACCGAGTTCGTCCCCTCGCTGCGCGCCTGCGGCGTGGACGACGCGACGCTGGAACTGCTCACCCGGGAGAACCCGCTGCGCTGGCTGTCCTCGCGCGCCCTGTGACGCCCGCCGGGTGACCCCTAACACAAAAGGCCCTCCGTCGGAGGGCCTTTTCTATTTCCGAAGAACAGCAGAGACGCAAACGGCCCCGTGGAAAACGGGGCCGGAGGCGTTCGGGTGGTGCCGGGGTTGTCGGCGGCCGATCTTTACGCGGCGTTGGCGCGGCGCATGCGGCGGCGACGCTCGGAGGCGCGCTCGTCCTCGTTCAGCCCGCCCCACGTGCCGTACTTCTCCGGACGGGAGACGGCGTAGTCGAGACACTCCGTGCGGACGGGGCAGCCCATGCAGACCTGCTTCGCCTTGCGCTCACGGATCTCCCGCTCGGGCTGACGCTCGCCGTCGGGGCCGAAGAAGAGCACAAGGTCTTCCCCCCGGCACGCGGCGGCGTCCTGCCAGCCCCAGCTGGGACGGGGGAGGTTAGCCTGCCGACGTACCTGAGCCATGAAACACCCACCTCAGTTGATTTCTGAGCAAATAAGGACATAGACGTTGCCGACGCTTGGTAGCGTCAGAATTTTCAACGTCCGGAGTTGCCGCTGTGTTCCCTATGATGGGTGAGCCTGCGGCGCGGCGATCCCCGAATGGGGCCTCGCAGAGATTACACGAGGGCCGCCTCGCTGTGAAGGGCCAGGTCCCTCATTTGGTATGTCTGGGCCGTCTCATCGCACTCGTGGCCGCAGCCACCGGCGTTTTCCACCAGTTCAACGGTGCCGGACCACACGCTCCCGGCCGCTGTGACCCTCGTCATATAGGGGCCGGTGCCCGTGACGGATATTACCCGTACTTGGTCCAGTCCGAGCAATCCGGTGTGCGCGCGCACGAAGTGCTCGGCCGCCTGGGCCGGTTCCGGGAGGCCCGCCCGGCCGCGCAGCCGGTCCAGCACGACCTCGCCGCGCAGGTAGGCGTCGACGGCCGTGCCCGCGCTCTCGCCGTCCATCGCGCCGTAGTAGATGCCGTGCGGGAGGCACACGAGGTTGGCGGCGTACCTGTCGCCGCCGACATGGCTCGTCTCCCAGACGAGGTCGCCATAGCTTTCGGCCAGACGACGTGCCAGCGGGGTGCCCGTGCGCGCGCAGCAGGCGTTGCGCTTGGCGTGCGTGCACACCATGAGCAGCGGCTCGACCGTCGGCTCGCCGAACCCGGGGCGACGGCCCCGGGCCACCGCCTCAAGGTCGAGCGCCTCCAGCTCGGCGTGGTCGGCGACCACGCGGGTCTCCAGCCACGGGTCGGCGCCCGACCATCCCGCGTAGACGCGCAGCGGGGGAGTGGGGGCGCGGCGGCCCGTCCGGCGGATCAGCTGCGGCCGCACGCCGTACTGGAGCGCCCTGTCGACGACGGGCAGGCCCAGATCCTCGATCTTGTACGGCCACGGCCCGGAGTGCTCGATCAGGAGCCAGGAGTTGGCTTTGGTCGTCGCGCTCGCCAGGCAGGGCCGTTCCCCTGAGTGACTGTCCGGGCAGTGCCCGCACGAGACCGAGCGTGACAACGGTCGTCCCTCCCCCGAAACGTTTGTTAGGACACCCTAACCTAACTCCCCGTTCCCCCAACAACCCCGGGTGACACACCTCACTCGGCTGCAATTCTCGTGCCGAGAAGGGCGTTGGCCAGGGGAATCGCCTGCTCACGGTCCTCCGGGACGAGGCCCAGACGGGTCCTTCGATCAACAAGATCGGACGCGTCAAGGGCCCCCTCGTGCCGGATCGCCCACTCCCACTCGACCCGGAGGTGCGGACGCTCCGTAAGGATCGGCTCCAACAGCGAGGGGTCGTCTTCGGCGAGCGCCATCATGTCCGCCGCCTCCGCTCCGTAACGGCGGACCAGCCTCGCGGGGGCCTGGACGCGGGAGAGACGGGCAGGTGAGGCGGCGCCCACGAGGGGGATCGTCGCCGTGGGGGAGGGGCCGACATCGAGGCCGAGGGCGTCCACCGCGTCCTGAGCCATCCGGCGGTAGGTGGTGAGCTTTCCGCCCACGATGGTGACAACTCCGTCACGGGAGGTGAGAATCGCATGCCTTCTGGAGATGTCGGCGGTCTTGCCTTCGGCGTCCAGAAGTGGACGCAGCCCGGCGAAGGCACCGAGCACGTGCTCTCGGCGGACCGGGATCTCCAGGACCGTGTTGAGGACGTCGAGGAGGAAGCCGATGTCCGACTCGGGGGCCTGCGGGACGTCCGGGATCTCCTCGACCGGTTCGTCGGTCAGGCCGACGTAGACACGGCCGTCGTCCTGGGGGAGGACGAGCGCGAACCGGTTCAGCGTGCCCGGGATCGGGATGTGCAGGCCCGACCGCATACCGCCGAACACGGAGGCGTCCAGAACGAGGTGGGTGCCCCTGGACGGGCGAAGGGCGATGCCGGGGACGAGGCCGCCGGCCCACACACCCGCGGCGTTCACCACCTTGCGGGCGCGCACATCCAGCACCTGGCCGGTGAGCTCGTCTCGGACACGGGCGCCGCTTCCCGTCAATTCGAGGGCGCGGCAGCGGGTGAGCACGCGCGCGCCGTGGCCCGCCGCCGTCCTGGCGATCGCGGTGACGAGGCGCGCGTCGTCGCGCAGCTGGCCGTCCCACGACAGGAGGCCGCCCCGCAGGCCCTCAGCGCGCAGCACGGGCGCCGCGCGCAGCGTCGCGGGGGCGGACAGCCGGGACGGGCCGGGAAGGGCGGAGCGTGGCGTTCCGGCGCTCATCCGCAGCGCGTCGCCGGCGCGGAGGCCGACGGCGGTGAGCAGCGCGGCGCGGGTCCTGACGAGCGGGGTGAGCGGCAGGACAAAAGGCATCTTCCGGGTGAGGTGCGGCGCCGTCGTCGTCATGAGGATGCCGCGCTCGACCGCGCTCTCGTGCGCCACGTCCACCTGGCCCGACGCCAGGTAGCGCAGGCCGCCGTGCACCAGCTTGGAACTCCACCGCGACGTGCCGAAGGCGATGTCGTGCGCGTCGATCGCGGTCACCCTGAGGCCGCGCGCCGCCGCGTCCAGCGCCACGCCCGCGCCGGTGACGCCCAGGCCGACGACAAGGACGTCGGCGACCTCGTCGGCCGCCGCCGCCAGATCCCGCGCCCTGCGGGCCGCGTTCAGGGAAGTGCTCATGGGGTCCTCGCTCGTGCGGTCGGTGCGTCGGGAAGGTCGGGAACGCGGGTGCCTCGGGGGCGCCGGTCGGCGTCAGGGGGAGAGGGCGCGGTCGAGGATGAGGCGGAGTTCCAGGTCGAAGGCGTCGGCGGTCAGCCCTTCCTCGGGGCGCTCCTCGTCGGTCATCGTCGGCAGCGAGAGCGCGAAGCCCTGCACGATGAGCAGCAGCGCGCGCGCTTGGAGCGCGGCCGATCCGGGCCGGATCGAGCCGTCCTCGTGCCCGCGCACGATCTCGCCCTCGATGAGGTCGAGGAAGGCGAGTTGGCTCATCCCCGCGCGCGTCAGCAGGTAGGGCAGGAACAGCTCCGGGTCGACGTCCACGATCTTGCGCAGCAGGGGGTGCTCGCGGAAGGTCCGGGTGCCCGCCACGAGCGTGTCCACGAGGCGCGTCCGCGCGTCACCGCCGCTCTCGTCGACGACCGACAGGGCGAGTTCCAGCCATTCGCGCGTCATGAGGTCGCCGACGATGGTGCGCACGTCCGGCCAGCGGCGGTAGAGCGTCATCCGGGAGACTCCGGCGCGCCTCGCGATGTCGGTGAGCGTGGTGCGGCGGACGCCGACCGCGAGCACGCAGTCGCGCGCCGCGTCCAGCACGGCGTCGGTGGAGGCGGCGCGGCCCGAGCCGTCTCGCTCGGGCATGTTGTGACGAACTGACGTCATGTGTCACAGTGAACCACACCCGCCGGGACGAGCGCACTCAGAGGAGCCACCATGTCAGAACCCGAGATCTCCTGGTCGGGCTGGGGAGACCCGGCCAAGGCGGCGCCGCTGCCCGAGAAGATCACGGCGCTGCTGCGCGACCTCCTCGGCGTCAAGCCGCGCGAGACCCCGCCCGTCGCGCTCGCCGACATCGTGCCGCCCGCGCCGCGCCTCACCCCCGCCGCGCTCGCCGCGCTCGCCGACGTCGCGGAGGTCCGCACCGACGCCGAGAGCCGGGTCCGGCACACCGGCGGCAAGTCCACCCCCGACCTCCTCGCGATCCGGCGCGGCGACACCACCCACACCCCCGACGCCGTCGTGCTGCCCGCCGACCACAACGCCGTCGTGCGCGTCCTGGAACTGGCGACCGCGCACCGGTTCGCGGTCGTCCCGTTCGGCGGCGGCACGTCCGTTGTGGGCGGGCTCGCCCCCGACGCGTCGGGTTTCGACGGGTTCGTCGCGCTCGACCTGCGGCGGCTCAACCGGCTGCTCGCCGTCGATCCCGTCAGCCGGACCGCCACCTTCGAGCCCGGCGTGCGCGGGCCGCGCGCCGAGGAGCTGCTCGCCGGGCACGGGTTCACGCTCGGGCACTTCCCGCAGTCGTTCGAGTGGGCGACCATCGGCGGGTTCGCCGCCGCGCGCTCCAGCGGCCAGTCGTCGGCCGGGTACGGGCGCTTCGACGAGCTCGTCGTCGCGCTGACCGTCGCGACGCCCACCGGCACGCTCACCCTCGGCCGCGCCCAGAAGTCGGCGGCCGGGCCCGACCTGCGGCAGCTCGTGCTGGGCTCGGAGGGCGCGTTCGGCGTCATCACCTCGGTGACGGTGCGGGTCCGCCCGGTGCCTGAGGCCAAGACCTACGAGGGGTGGACTTTTCCGGACTTCGCCACCGGCTCGGCGGCGCTGCGCCGGATCATCCAGGACGGGCCCGTCCCGACCGTCCTGCGGCTGTCCGACGAGACCGAGACGCTCGTCAACCTCGCCCAGTCCGGCGCGATCGGCGACGGAGGCGCGTCCGGCTGCCTGGCGATCGTCGGCTTTGAGGGGGAGGAGCGGGAGGCCGCAGAGCGGCGGGTGCGGGTGCGCGAGATCCTCGCCGAGTCCGGCGGCACGTCCGTGGGCACCGCGCCGGGCGAGGGCTGGGCGCACGGCCGCTTCGCCGCGCCGTACCTGCGCGACTCCCTGCTGGACGTCGGCGCGTTCGTGGAGACGCTGGAGACGACGACGTTCTGGTCCGCCATCCCCGCCCTGTATGAGGCGGTTCGTGATGCATTGCCGGGCCATGTCGTGATGTGCCACATTTCCCATGTGTACGCGTCCTCCGCGTCCCTCTACTTCACGATCGTCACGCCCGCGATCGACTGGGACACCGCCAAGCCCGCCGTGAACGCCGCGATCATCGGGGCGGGCGGCTCCATCAGCCACCACCACGGCGTCGGCACCGACCACCGGGCCGCCTTCGCCGAGGAGATCGGCCCGCTCGGCGTCGAGATCCTCCGTGCGGTCAAGGAACGGCTCGACCCGGCCGGGATCCTCAACCCCGGGGTGCTGGTCCCGTGAGGTCGTTCACCGCCGTCGTCAACCCCACCGCGGGCGGCGGCTCGGCCGCCAAGAAGCTGTTCGCGCTCGCCCGCCTCCTCCGCGAGGCGGGCGCGCCCCTCCAGGTCGACTACAGCCGCGACCTCGCGCACGCCAAGGACCTCGCCCGCGCCGCCGCCGCCCGAGGCGACACCGTGCTGGGCGTAGGCGGCGACGGCATAGCCGGGACGGTAGGCGGCGCCCTCGTAGGCACCGACGCGGAGTACGCCATCGTGCCCGCGGGCCGAGGCAACGACTTCGCCCGCCAGATCGACCTCCCCACCGCGCCCGAGGCCCTGGTGGACCTCCTGCTGCACGGCGAGGCCAAGCCCACCGACGCCCTGGAGGTCGAAGGCGAACCGGCCCTGGGCAGCGTCTACGCCGGGGTGGACGCCAACGCCAACGCCTACGCGAACAAGACGTGGCTCCGAGGCAGGGCCTCCTACACCTGGGGCGCGGTGAAGGCCGTCGCCGCCTGGCGCTCCACCACCTACACGGTCGTCCTGGACGGCACCCCCCACGAGTACCGCGCCTACGCCGTCGTCGCCGCCAACTCCGGCTACTACGGCTACAACCGCCACGTAGCCCCCTCCGCCTCGGTCGAAGACGGCCTCCTCGACATCGTCGTCATCAAGGAATCCTCCCGCCCCCTTTTGGCCAGGATCCTCCTGGAACTGGAGTCCGGAACCCACGTCACCCGCCCCCAGGTCGAGGTCCTCCGCGCCAAGGAAGTCCACCTCTCCGCCACCCGCCCCCTCCGCTACGGCTCCGACGGCGAACTCCCCGGCCACCTCCCCATCACCGTCCGCGCCCTCCCGGGCGCCCTCAACCTCATCCGCCCCTGACCCACCGCGCCTCCGCGACCCCCGGCCACCGTGCCCCGAGCGAGCCACCGTGGCGGGGGCGGGGCGGCGTAGGGTTGGGGTATGCGGACCTTGTTGAACGTGATCTGGCTGGTGTTGTGCGGGTTCTGGATGGCTATCGGTTACTTTGTGGCGGGGATCGTCTGCTTTATTTTGATCATCACGATTCCGTTCGGGGTGGCGGCGTGGCGGATCGGGGTCTTCGCGCTGTGGCCGTTCGGGAAGAAGATCGTGCAGAAGGAGTCGGCGGGGGTCGGGTCGGCGGTGGGGAACGTGATCTGGATCGTGGTGGCGGGGATCTGGCTGGCGATCGGGCATCTGACGACGGGCATCGCGCTGTGCCTGACGATCATCGGGATCCCGCTCGGCATCGCGAGTTTCAAGCTGATTCCGGTGTCGCTGACGCCGCTCGGGCGCGAGATCGTCTCCAGTGACGCGCCCGGCGCGCCCGGACAGGGGTTCTGATCCGACGGGCGGCCGGGGAAAGATCATCGTGACCCCTTGATCCAGAAGGGGTGGGCGTGGTGGCCTTGACGGGTGACCTCCCCCCGAAGCTCACACCATGCCTCGTTCTGGGTCGACGGCGAACCCGGCACCTACGCCGACCTCGGTCCGCGTCCCGCGCTGTCGTGGATGCGGCCGTCCGTCCTGTGGCGGTCGCGCAACGACGTCATCGCCAAGCGGTTCGGCGACCCCGTGGACGACCTGCGCCGCCGCTGGGTCGGCACCCCCGGCGACGCCCCCATGCGCACCGAAGGCGACACCTTCTCCTTCCTCCTCCTGGGAGACCCCGGAGAAGGCGACTCCTCCCAGTACGCGGTCGTCCCCGGCATGCTGAAGAAGGCCGAAGGCACGTCGTTCATGGTGCTCGCGAGCGACGTCAACTACCCGGTCGGCTCCATCAACGACTACGGGCAGGTCTTCTACAAGCCGTACCAGGACTATCCGGCCCCGATCTACGCGGTGCCCGGCAACCACGACTGGTACGACGGCCTCGAAGGGTTCATGCGCGTCTTCTGCGGCCGCGAGGGCGACGGCTCGCCCGGCGACTGGTGGCGCGGCAAGGTGGGCCCGCTCACCAAGCGGCTCTGGCGCCGCCCCGACAAGATCGACCAGGAGGCGTTCGAGGCGGCCCGAGCGCTGCGCTCCCGGCCGGAGCAGCAGGGCGTGCAGCCCGGCCCGTACTGGGTGATCGACAGCCCCGAACTGCGCATCGTCGGCATCGACACCGGCATCAGCGGACGGCTGGACGCCGACCAGGGCGCGTGGCTGCGCCGCGTCTCCGCCGATCCCCGGCCGAAGCTCCTCATCACCGGCAAACCGATCTACCGGGACAACTCCTACCGGCCGTGTCCCATCCAGGGCGGCGGCACCGTCGACGAGATCGTGCGCTCCACCGGGTACGTCGCCGCCATCGGGGGCGACATCCACAACTACCAGCGCTATCCGGTCAAGGTGGACGGGCGCGTCATCGAGTACCTCGTCGCGGGCGGCTCCGGCGCGTACATGCACGCCACCCACACGATCCCGTCCGTGACCGTCGTGCCCGAGGACGAGTTCTTCTGCCACCCGATCCGGGGCGACTCCCTCGTCTTCTACAGCCGTCTGTACGGGCGCCGCCTCCGCCGGCTCGGGCTGCGCCGGTTCTTCGAACTCGACTACCCGCAGGCGTCGGCCGCCGTCGCGCGCAGGCTCGGCATCACCCCGACCCGGCCCGAGGGCAGGGGGGTGACGCCCGGCTGGCGCGCCCGCGTCATCGCGTCGCTCCTCGCCGTCCCCGACGAGCGGCGCCGCCCCGGCCGCCGCCCGATGCTGCGCCTGCCGGTGAGCAAGCCGTACCACCGGGTGTTCTCCGAGGCGTCCGACAGCGACGTCCCGCCCTTCTTCAAGAGCTTCCTCCGCCTCGACGTCACGCCGGGCGAGCTGCGCATCGGCTGCTACGGCGCGACCGGGAGGCGGGCGCACGAACTCGACCCGCCGCTGGAGCACGAGGTGCGCGTCAGCCTGCGGTGACGCCGATGACGTGGCGGTCATCACCGTTTGTTACGGTCGCGTAGGGCAACATGCATGTTGCACTCTTTATGCCGTGAGTGCCGTGGGTAAGAAGGTTTTCCGCTCTTATGTCGCACTCGGTGACAGCTTCACCGAGGGCCTGAACGACCCGTACCGTCCCGACGAGTACCGCGGCTGGGCCGACCGGCTCGCCGAGCACCTCGACGCCGCGCACCCCGGTGTGCTGTACGCCAACCTCGCCGTGCGGGGCAAGCTGCTCCACCAGATCGGCGCGGAGCAGGTGCCCGCGGCCGTCGCGATGAAGGCCGACCTGTACACGGTCTCGGCGGGCGGCAACGACATGATCCGTCCCGGCGCCGACCCGGACCGGCTCGCCGCCCGGTACCGCGACGTGCTCGCCGCGCTGCGCGGCACCGGCGCGGAGGTCGTCGTGTTCACTGGATTCGACCCGAAGTTCCGCGCGCTGAACGGCCGCGCGTCCGACGGGCGGTTCCGCGGCAGGGTCGCCACCTACAACATGCACATCCGGGCGATCGCCGACCGGCTCGGCCTGCGCGTGGTCGACCTGTGGTCGATGCCCGTGCTGGGCGCCGACCCGGCCTGGCACGAGGACCGGTTGCACCTCACCCCCGAGGGGCACCGCCGCCTGGCCCTGGCCGTCGCCGAGAACCTGGGCCTGCCCGTCGACGGCGACTGGCGCACCCCGTGGCCGGTGGCGCCCGCCAAGACCTGGCCGGAGGCCCGCCGCGACGACCTCCACTGGGCCCGCACCTACTTCGCCCCGTGGGTCCAGCGCCGTCTCAAGGGCACCTCCTCCGGCGACGGCCGCACCCCCAAACGCCCCGACCTCCGCCCCCTCTGACCCCACCCCCCGTCCCGCACGCCGCGCCCGCCAAGCGGCGCGGCGCAGGCCGCGAGTGACGCTTCGGGCCCGGCCCCGCATGATGGCGCGGCGGGCCGCGAGTGACGCTTCGGGCCCGGCCCCGCGTGGCGCGCGGGGCCGGGGGTGGCGGGTCAGGGGCGGCTGTGGCCGCGGACCGAGCGTTGGATGATCTTCCACTGGCGTTCGCGTTCGGCGCGCAGGCGGGCGTCGGTGCGCGAGGCCGCCCACTCGGCCTCGCGCTGGAGTTTGCGCCAGGACGCGAGACGGCGTTCGGGCAGGGCGCCGTCCGCGACGGCGGCCAGCACCGCGCAGCCCGGCTCGGACTCGTGCGCGCAGTCGGTGAAGCGGCACGCGTCCGCGAGGTCGGCGACGTCGGCGAACGTGCGGGCCACGCCCGCGCCGTCGGCGTGCAGCGCGATCGAGCGCAGCCCCGGCGTGTCGATGACGAGGCCGCCGCCCGGCAGGAGCAGCAGCTCCCGGTGGACGGTGGTGTGCCTGCCGCGCCCGTCGGCCGCGCGCACCTCGCCCGTCGCCATCGCCTCACGCCCGGCGAGCGCGTTCACGAGCGTGGACTTGCCCGCGCCCGACCTGCCGAGCACCACCGCCGTCTCGCCGGGCCCCGGACGCAGGCCGTCCAGCCCCGTTCCGGCGACGGTGGAGACCGCGACGACGTCGGCGCCCGGCGCCGCCCGCGCCACCAGGTCCAGCTCGGACTCGGCGAGCACGGTGCCCGCGAGGTCGGCCTTGGTGATGAGCACGACGGGGCGGGCCCCGCTCTCCCACGCCAGGGCGAGCAGCCGCTCGATCCTGCCGAGGTCGATCTCGGGCACGGCCGGTTCGGCGATGTAGACGATGTCCACGTTCGCCGCGAGCACCTGCCCGGACGAGACGCCCGGCGCGGCGGCCCCGCGCACGATCGCGGTACGGCGCGGCAGCACCTGCCGCACCCCGTCGGAGCCGACACCGACCCAGTCGCCCACACAGGGGCGCTGCCCGCGCGGAAGCCGGTAAGCCTCCTGGCGGGACCCCTCCAGGGACAGGACGGTGCAACCGCCCCGGTCGGCCCGGACCACACGGCCCGGCGTCAGCCCCTCTTCGAGCGAGGAGGAGAAGAACGCGTCGTAGCCGAGGCCGGACAGCGTGGAGAAGCCAGAAGCGGCAAAACGAGAAGAAGGAGAGAAATCCGTGTTGAAATCCGCGTTGAGATCCACCGAGGTGGCGCCTTTCGGAAACGGGCGCCGGCCGGAGCAGTCAGGCGGGCGCCGCGGGGAACGGGACCGTGGGCACGGTGGACACAGCGACGGTCTTCATGCGTTCCTCCCGAAGGCGTGGGCGGCCTGGTCGGCCGCGCTGCCGTCCACCCTAGGTCGGCGCGGCGGGCGGCGCCACCGATTAAATTCCCGCCGATCTTGTAGCGGAAAGTCATGGTTTGTCGCATAGTCGTGCGATGCTCACCCTGGTCTCGGTGTCCCCTGAGCCGTTCGCGCTGCGCCGCCGCACCGGCGACCTCGCCGAGGGGGCGGCCCGGCTGGCCGCCGACCTCGCCGCGGTGCCCGTCGCCGAGCTGCTCGCAGGCGCCAACCGGAGAGGGGTGCGCGGCGGCGCGACGAGCGCCTTCACCGGCATGCGCCCCGCCCCGGCGGACTGGTTCACCTTCGAGGACCGCGACGCCGACACCCGCGACTGGCACCCGCGCGGCCTCACCGGCGGGTGCGACGCGGGCCGGGACGCCGCCGCGTTCGTCGTGAGCTGGTGCTGGCGGCCCGGTGTCGCCGCCGAGGAGCGCGGCGTCCGCCTCACCTTCCTCGACCCGGAGACGGCGCGCTACCGGCACGTCCTGTGCGTGAGCGCCCGCCCCGACGGCACCTACGCGCCGCTGGACGTCCAGGCGGGCGGCATCGCCTGGGTCGACGACCTCCTGTACGTCGCCGACGCCACCTGCGGCCTGCGCGTGTTCGACCTGCGCCGGATCCTCGACCTCCGCTCCGTCCAGGACGACGTCGGCGACCACACGCTGTTCGGCCGCAGGGAAGGCAAGTACCACGCTTACGGCTACCGGTTCCTGCTCCCGGAAAGCGACCGGTGGAAGCCCGTCACCACAGGCGCCCACTTCTCCTTCGCCGCCGTCGACAGATCCACCTCGCCCCGGCACCTCGTGTGCGGCGAGAGCACCGAGGAGGGCGGCGACGTCGGGCGGCTGGCCCGCTGGCGGCTCACCGGAGACGGCGACCTCGTCGCGGACGCCGAGGGCCGCGCCGTCCCCGCCGACGCCTACCGCGCCCCGGGCCACCGCATCCAGGGCGCGGTCAGCCACGAGGGCCGCTGGTACCTCAGCCGGACGGGCCCCGGCCATACCCGAGGCACCCTCATCGAGACGGCCGTGGGCGACGCCCCCGAGGTCCGGGAGTTCCCGCACGCCCCCGAGGACGTCACCCTGTGGCGGGCCCGCCGCCAGCTCTGGAGCCTCACCGGGGGCCCGCGCCGCCGCGCCCTGTTCGCCGTCCCCCTCTGACCCCGGCCCCTCTGACCCGGGCCCCGTCACCCCGCTGACGGGAAATGTCAGACCCCGTCGGCACAATGGGCGGGTGCGGATCGCGGTGGCCTTCGGAGCGGAGGGAGACGGGGAGGTCCAGGCGCTCGACGGCACGGGCGGGCCGCGCCGGGTGCCGGATCTGGCGGCGGAGATCAGGGAGCTGGAGCGGACGGAGGGGCCGAGATGGGTGTGGGAGTCCACGGCACGCGATTACCCGAGGCTGCTCGCGGCGGGCGTGCGGGTGGCGCGCTGCCACGACGTGGAGCTGACCGAGGGGCTGCTGCTGGCGCGTGACGGCGTGTTCGGCGGGCCGCGTTCGGCCGCCGCCGTGCTGGCCCGGCGGCGCGGGGTCGAGCCGCCCGCCGACCGGCCGCGCGAGGACCAGCCGTCCCTGTTCGGCGGCGCGCCGCCGACCCCGCTGGCCGATGTCGTCGCCGCCTGGCGGGTCCAGGACGAGCGGCTGGGCGCGCTGCGCCTGCTGGCCGCCGCGGAGTCGGCGGGCGGTCTCGCCGCCGCCGAGATGAGCCACGACGGCGTCCCGTGGCGCGCCGACGCGCACGACGCGCTGCTCACCGAGCTGATCGGGCCGCGCCCCGCCCCCGGCATGCGCCCGCGCCTGCTCCAGAACCTCGCCGACAGCATCTCCGCCGCCTTCGGCTCACACGTGAACCCGGATTCGCCCCAGCAGCTCCTGAAGGCGTTCGCGCAGGTCGGCCACCCGGTCTCCTCGACCCGCAGGTGGGAGCTGCGCAAGGTGGACCACCCGGCCGTCCCGCACGTGCTGGAGTACAAGGAACTCGCCCGCCTGTACACCGCGCACGGCTGGTCGTGGCTGGACGCGTGGGTGCGGGACGGAAGGTTCAGGCCCGAGTACGTCGTCGGGGGAGTGGTCTCGGGAAGGTGGGCGAGCAACGGCGGCGGCGCGCTCCAGATCCCCAAGGTGCTGCGCCGCGCCGTCGTCGCGGACGAGGGCTGGTCGCTCGTCGTGGCGGACGCCGCCCAGCTGGAACCAAGGGTGCTGGCCGCCCTCGCGGGCGACGGCGCGTTCACCGAGGCCGCCGCCCAGGGCGACCTGTACGCGGCCCTCGCCGACGCCTTCCCCGAGACGCCCGGTGGCCCGTCCCGCCGCGACAAGGCGAAGATCGCGCTGCTGTCGGCGATGTACGGCGGCGGCACCGGCGAGGCGGTCGCGCTGCTCGCCGTGCTGCGCGCCCGCTTCCCCGCCGCCTTCGACTACGTGGAGGAGGCGGCCCGCGCGGGCGAGCGCGGCGCGTCGGTCAGCTCCCTGCTGGGCCGTGTCTCGCCGTCGGGCACCGCCGAGTACCGGGAGCTGATCACCACGGCCGAGGGCCGCAGGGCGGCGCTGTCGCGCGGCAGGTTCACCCGCAACTTCGTCGTCCAGGCGACGGCGGCCGAGTGGGCGCTCGCCCTCCTCGCCCTGCTGCGGCTGCGGCTGCGCGACAGACGGGCGCATCTCGTCTTCTACCAGCACGACGAGGTGATCGTGCACACGCCGGACGACGAGGTCGAGGAGGTGCGCGCGGCGGTCGCCGAGGCGGCGGGCGAGGCCACCGAGCTGCTGTTCGGAAGGACGCCGGTCGTCTTCCCGCTGCACACCTCGGTCGTGGCGAGCTACGCCGACGCCAAGTGAGGATGCGGGGAGCGCGGCCGGGGTAGGGGATCGCCATGGCTGACGAGAACCTCGACGACCTCCCCTCGCCCGAGCTGCACGCCAGGGCGGTGCGCCTGGCCAAGGAGCGGCACGACGTCGGCTTCCTGTGGGAGCTGCTGCGCTCGCTGCCCGCCGCCGAGGCCACCATCGGCGACATGGAGCGCAGCGAGACCGACATCATGCGGGTCTTCGGCCTGGTCACCGATCTCATCGGCGCGGGTGAGGAGCCCCTGGCCGACGCCCTCCGCCCCCTGTACCTCGACTACCTGAAAGCCCATCTCGGCGACGGGTAGCCCACCGAACAATCCGGGAGATTCCCGCCCAAGTAGGTAGGGTGAGGCCCTGGTGCGCGGGCGGGGAGGGGCCGGGGTGCGGATCGAGCAGCTGGAGTACCTCGCGGCGGTGACGCGCGCGGGTTCGCTGCGCCGCGCGGCCCGCGAGCTGCACGTGTCGCAGCCCGCGCTGAGCGAGACCATCCGCAACCTGGAGCGCGAGCTGGCGGTGACGCTGCTCGACCGCAGGCGCTCGGGCGCGGGCATCAGCGCCGACGGCCGCGAGCTGCTCCCGTACATCATGGACGTGCTGGAGGCGGTGGACCGGCTCGGCAGGGCGGCGGGCGAGCGCCGCGAGGGCGCCAGGACCGTCCGGCTCGGCACCGTCAACTCCGCGACCGTGCCGCTGCTGGCCCCCGCGATCCAGGCGTTCCGGCGCGGCCGTCCCGACGCGCGGGTGGAGGTGCTCCAGGCGCAGCAGGCCGACATCCACCGCCAGCTCCTCGAAGGCTCCCTCGATCTCGGCCTCGTCAACGCGCTCACCGGCGACGACCTCCCGCCCGACCTCGACAGCACCCGGCTGCTGCGCGGCCGGGTGGTGGCCTGTGTGCGCCCCGGCGGGCCGCTCGCCGCGCTCGCCGAGGTGGGCCCCGGCGACCTGCTCGCCGAGCCCCTCATCGTCATGCGCGCCGGATACCTCATGCACCGGTACGTGCACCGGCTGTTCGGCGGGCGCACACCCCCGTACTCCTACTCGGCCGACGGCGCCGAGATGGGCAAGCTGCTCGTCGCCGAGGGGCTCGGCGCCACGCTGCTGCCGGACTTCAGCGTGGTCGGCGACCCGTTGGAGCGGGCGGGCGTGATCACCGTGCGGCCGCTCGCCGATCCGGCGGCCGACGTGGCCCTCTACCTCCAGACGCGGCGTTCCCCGCGCGTCCCCGGCGCCGTCGCCGAGCTGCACCGGGCGCTGGTGCGGCAGGCGGCGCGCGCCGGATCAGCCGGGCCGCACGGCGGTGGTGACGCGCAGCCGGGTCCGCAGGACGACCTCCTCCCCCTCGACGGCGGGTGACAGCGCCGCGTAGGCGGCCTCCCGCGCCTCGTCCAGCCGCTCGGTGGGGATCGACTCCAGCAGCCCGCGCATCCCGTGCGTCCACAGCCACCGCCACACGTGGTCGAGGTCGCTGAACCGCGTCTCGACGGGCACCTCGGTGATCTCCACCGCTTCCCACAGGGTGAGAAGCGCGCGGATCTCCTCCGGCTTCTCGAACCTGTCGGCTGGGCGCTCGCCCTGGCCGGGTGGGCAGAGCGCCGCGAGCGCCTTCACGGTGCCGCCGAAGACGGGATCGTGCCGCGCGAACGTGCTGAACGCGAGCCGTCCGCCGGGGCGCAGCACCCGCGTGTAGGCGGCCAGCGCCTCCTCCGGCACGGGCAGGAAGAACAGGACGAGCCCGGCGAGGACGACGTCGAACGTGCCGTCCGGGAAGTCCGGTTCGGCGGCGTCGCCCAGCGCGACCGACACCCAGGGCAGGTCGGCGGCGGCCTCGGCGGTGCGGGCCACCATGCCGGGCGCGAGGTCGGTGCCGACGACGGTGCCGCGCGGGCCCGCCGCCGCGGCCGCCGGGAACAGCACGTGGCCGCGCCCGCAGCCGACGTCGAGCACCCGCTCGCCCGGCGCCACCCCGGCGCGCTCGACCAGCGCCCGCCCCATCGGCGCGAAGTACTCGACGCCGAGCTCCTCGTACGACTCGGCGGTCTTGTCGAACAGCGCGGCCACCGCCGCCTTGGCCTCGGAAGCGTTCATGTCCCGCATCCTGGCACGCCCCACCGACAGAACAAGACACGGCCCGGGGGCGGCCGCTCCCGACGAAGTCGGGGTCGCGAAGCGGCCGTTCTCCGGGCCCATCGAACACGGGTGATACCGGGCGGACCGGGCGGAACCGCGGATGTGCGGTCAGCGGGGGGTCAAGGCGCGGTACGGGCTCGGCCATGACGGCACCGCCGTGCCGCGCCGCCCGCGATTCTGCCTAGCGCCCGACCCATCCGTCGTCACGCGAAGGGGACACCCGATGCACACAGCGAGGACGGCCGCCGCGGCCGCGCTGCTCGTCCTGCTCGTCGGCGCCGCGCCCGCCCACGCGGCGCCCGCGCCGCCCGCCAAGCCCGAGGGGCTGCTGGCCGAGGTCACCTCGGTGCTCGGGGACTTCTTCTGCACCGTCTTCGACTCCTGCGGCCGCAAGCCGCAGGGCAAGCCGAAGAAGCCGCGCGGGATCAAGCCGAAAAAACCCGGCATGCCCGCCAAGCGCACCGGCCCGGAGGCGGCCGCTCCCGACGAAGTCGGGGCCGCGAAGCGGCCGACCTCCGGGCCCATCGAACACGGTTCCGTCGGCACCGCCCTGAACCCCGCCGAGCTGGGCCTGCCCGGCTACGGTCCGTCGCCTTGGACCTGGCCTTACGACCCGCCCGTCGTCGTCTCCTGACGGCCGTCGCGCTTCGCCGCCCGTCCTCCGCTCAGCGGGGGGCGGGCGAGTCGTCGGTGGGGCCGCCCTCCGGGGCCGCCGGGCGCGGGGCCGGGATCAGGGCGCCGTTCCCCTGGGCGGGCGAGGCGAGGTCGGTGACGGTCTTGCGTAGGGCGGCCAGTTCGCCCCGGAGCGACCTGAGTTCCTCGATCACGAGCGCGTCAGCGGACTGTTCACGACGGTCCAGTTGGTCGAGACCCTCCTGGATGTCGCCGAGCACCTCGGGTTCCATCGCGCTCACGGTGATGGCGATGAACAGGTTCAGGATCACAAAGGTCGAGATCAGGATGTAGACCAGGAAGAACGCCCAGGCCCACGGGTGGGCGTCCATGAGGGGCCGGGCGACGTCGGACCAGCCGTCGCCCGTCATGATCTGGAACAGGGTGAAGGCGGAGGCGCCGAGGTCGCCGAACTGCTCGTCGTCGGTGGAGGCGAACAGCCGCGTCGCCATGACGGCGGCGACGTAGAGGATCAGCCCGAGCAACGCCGTGATCGACATCAGGCCCGGAATCGCCGTGAGCAGCGCCGTCACCACCCGCCGCATGCTCGGCACGACGGAGATGAGCCGCAGCGCGCGCAGCACCCGCAGCGACCGCAGGATGGCCAGCGAGCCCGACGCGGGCACCAGCGCGACGCCGACGATCGCGAGGTCGAAGCAGTTCCACGGGTCGCGGAAGAACCGCAGCCGGTGCGCGTACAGCCGCAGCCCCAGCTCGACCACAAAGACGGCGAGCGCGACCCGGTCGACGAGGTGCAGGAGGTCCCCGTACCTGTCGAGGAGGCGCGGTGACGTCTCGCAGCCGAGCGTCACCGCGTTGACGACGATGACGGCGGCGATGAACCGCTGGAAGGCGCGGGCGTCGACCAGCGCCCGGATCCGGTCGCGCGTCACAGGAACGTCAGCCGGAACGCCTGGTCGAGCTGGAGCGCGGCGAGCGCGAGCCCGACGGTGGTCATGCCGGTACCGAGCAGGATCATCGGGCCGGTCACCCGGTTGCGGTCGGGGGCGCGCACGAGCAGCGCCCGCACTCTCCCGACGACGCCGGAGTCGGCGAAGGCCGGGAACGGTCCTGGCGCGGCGGGCTGCTGGAGCAGCGCGACCCGCGCGATGGTCCGGGCGACGTGCTCGCGGTCCCCGACGGCGTCAGCGGCGTCCTCGTCGGCCCAGCGCTCGATCGCGAACCGCAGCCGGGCGCGCAGCGGCCGCAGCACGGGCACGCAGGCGGCGGCGAGCGCGGCGGTGGCGAGGTACCGGTGGTGGCCGTGCCGCAGGTGCGACCCCTCGTGCTCGAAGACGACCCGCAGCTCGCTCGGGTCGAGCGCGGTGAGCAGGCCGCGCGAGGCGAGCACGCCGCCGTTGCGGCCCGGCACGGCGACGGCGATGGGCACGTCGGTCTCCAGCACGGCGCGCGAGGTCTCCTCGGCCCGCCGCACCTCGGCGGCGGCCCGCAGCGTGACGGTCAGGGCGGTCGCGAGAAGCGCCGTGAACAGCACCACGGCCGGGACGCCGAGCGCCGCCGGGATCGGCGTGTCGTCGCCGATCAGCGCCCACTCGGGGAGCTGGTTCGCGATCTTCGGGAAGAGGCTCGCGCCGAAGTTCACCGCGACGAAGAAGAGGGTCCCGGCGGTGGCCAGGAGGGTGCTGGCGGCGACGGTGCCGAGGACCCGGGCCGACCACATGGGGTGCAGGGGGAGCGGCGCGAGGCCCAGGATGACGGAGAACGCGAGGGTGAGCGCGGCGGGGAGGAACGTCCAGGTCGTCACGGCCCGTCCTTCCCGAGTATCTGCCGCAGCGCGGCCTCCTCGTCGGCGGTGAGGGTCTTGACGAACTGGCTGAGCACGTTGAAGGAGTCGCTGGCGTAGCGCAGGTGGTCGTGCATCCGGTCGGCGACCAGGCGCGCCTCGTCCACGGCGATCCGGTAGCGGAACGACCTGCCGTCGCGTTCGCGGGTGACGAGGCCCTTGTCGTGCAGGCGGAACAGCACGGTGTTGATGGTGGTGTAGGCGGGGTCGCCGGGGATGCGGGCCTGGAGTTCGGCGGTGGAGAGCGCGAGTTCGGGCGAGTCGGAGAGCGCGGCGAGGATCTCGGCTTCGAGCTGCCCCAGCTGACGTCTCCGCGGCACGGTCAACTCCCTGGTCGTCGAAGGATCACCAGCACAAACTACAGATGTAGTTGTCGGTAACAAACTACGGATGTAATAGTAGCGGGGAAAATGATCGCCGGCCGTGCCGTTCACCGGTGCGGGGGAGGGATTCTTCGTGATCTTCAAGAGAGTGCTGGGCTCACTCGGGATCGGCGGGCCGACCGTCGACACCGTTCTGCACACGCCGTCGTGCGTACCCGGCGGTGCCCTGCGCGGGGAGGTGCGCGTGCAGGCCGCGGACTACGACGTCGAGTTCCAGCGGATCAGCCTCGGCCTCGTCACCCGGATGGAGGTCGAACACGGCGACGGCGAGGCCGTCGGCGACGTCGAGTTCTTCAAGGTGGACGTCTCCGGCGGCTTCAGGCTCAAGGCAGGGCAGTCCACCGCCGTGCCGTTCGAGCTCGCCGTCCCGTGGGAGACCCCGGTGACCGCCGTCTACGGGACGCCGCTGCACGGCATGTCCATGGGCGTGCGCACCGAGCTCGCCGTCGCGGCGGGCGTCGACAAGGGCGACCTCGACGCGTTCGCGGTGACGCCGCTGCCGTCCCAGGAGGCGGTGCTCGACGCGTTCGGCGCGCTCGGCTTCCGCTTCAAGGGCGCCGACGTCGAGCACGGCAGGCTGCACGGTGTGGACCAGCGGCTGCCGTTCTACCAGGAGATCGAGTTCTACCCGCCGCCGCAGTACCAGGGCACGATCAACGAGGTCGAGCTGACGTTCGTCGCGGACCCGTGGAACCTGACCGTGGTCCTGGAGGCCGACAAGCGCGGCGGGCTGTTCAGCGAGGGCCACGACGCGTTCGGCCGCTTCACCGTCGCGCACGCCGACGCCGCGCACACCGACTGGACGGCGCAGATCGCGTCCTGGCTGGACGCGGTCGGCTCCCACGGCTCCCACGGCTCCCACGGCGGCTACGGGGCGCAGGGCGGGCACTTCGCGCCCCCGCACCAGCCGCACTACGGCCACCACGACCCGCACGGCCACGGCCAGCACGGGCACGGCGACCACGGGCACCACGGCGGCGGCGGGCCCGGCTGGGGCGGTGTCGCGGCGGGCGTCGCGGGCGGCATGGTCGCCGGGTACGTCGCGGGCGAGGTGTTCGACGAGGTCTTCGGCGACGACGAGGACTCCGAGGACTGACCCGCGACGGGACGTGAACGGAACGGCCTCCGTCCCGTTCTTCCGGGGGGACGGAGGCCGTTGTCGAGCGGCTGCTAGCAGGGGCCGTTGTCGCGCCAGACGCCCCACTGGCCGGTGGTCCCCGGCTCCTCGCCGAGGGTCCACCACTGGGCCGTGTAGTTCCTGCCGTTGCGGGAGACGCGGTCACCGCCGGTGTAGGTGGTGGTGGCGCTCCAGGTGGGCTCGCAGTCGCCCGGCGGGTCCGTCGGGGTGCCGGTCGGGGTCGGCGTCGGGGTGACGACCGCGCCGTCCCGGCTGAGGTCGCCGGCGAGCGCGTACAGTTTGCCGCCGACGCTCACGGTCCAGTTCGACGGTGTGGAGACGGGCAGGTAGTAGACGAGCGCGACGTCTGCCGATCCGCCGGGCGGGATCGAGGTGTGGCCCGGCAGCTTCAGCGAGACCCGGTGGAAGTCGCCGTCGAGCCCGCCGACGTTGTTGCCGGTGTGGTCGCTGCGCACGATCGAGGTCGTCCAGCCCGACCAGTTGTTGACGAGCGCGGAGGTCGAGGTGGCGAAGTCGGCCTGGAACTCGGTGCCGCCCGGCAGTGTGGTGTCGGTGTTGTTGGTGATTTTTACCTTGGGGTTGATCGGGTAGTTGTTGTCGCCGATGGGGAACTCACCGAAGCTGACCGAGATGTCGAGCTTCTCCTCGGGCAGGTCGATCGTGCTCTTGGTGTTGCCGTACGGCGGGGCGTTCTTGAACTTGTCGTACATCAGGGACGAGAGCGTCGATCCCATCTCGTACTGCCCCTTGGCGGCGTTCCACGCGTAGTCGCCCGCCAGCTCCCACATCATCGTGCCGCCGATGCCCCGGTCGATGACATAGTCGGCCTTGGCCGCGACGGACTGCTCGTCCTCGGTGGACAGGAACACCTTCTTGGTGGGGTTCCAGAGCCAGGGCGCCACCAGCGTCGTGCTGTAGTGCCGCGTGTAGTCGCCCTGCAGGGTGGCGTCACCCAGGCCGTAGTCGTCCAGGTAGTCGCCGAGGATGCCGTTCTCCAGGTTCTTGGCGTGCCACATCGGGTTCGACCCGGCGGGGCTCTCGTTGCCGTTGTCGTCGAGGTCGTGCCAGAGGTTGTCGATCCCGACGGCGCCGTCCCCGCACGCGGTGAGGCCGGACCCCGCCGGACAACTGCTGCTCGGCGCGGTGCCCCACAGGCCGTTCGTGCCGCCCGTGACGTTCTTGAACCCGCGCGTGTAGTACGGCAGGCCGATGTTGATCCGGCCCGCGGGCATCGAGCCCCGGAAGTAGTGGTAGGCCCAGTCGGTGTTCAGGTAGCCGATGCCGCCGTACTGGGACGTCCCGTACACGTTGGACGCGGCGAGCTCGGCGTCGGCGCCGTCGTCGAACAGCGCCGCGTTCGGGCCGACGTACCTGTTCCAGGCGCCGTGCAGGTCGTAGGACATGATGTTGACGTAGTCGAGGTACTGGGCGGTCTGGTAGGTCTCCATGCCGCGCAGGAGGTAGCCGGACGAGGGCGCGGCTGCCGTCAGCAGGTAGTGCTTCCCGTCCTGCTCGCCGGCCCGGTCGAGCTTCTCCCGGAGCGTCTTCATGAGGACGGCGTAGCTCCGGTTGAGCGCGGCGCGGCGCGGGTTGGCGAAGCTCCAGTCGAGCGGGTTGCCCGAGTCGGCCATCGAGGACGGGTACTCGTAGTCGATGTCCAGGCCGTTGAACCCGTAGGCGCGCAGGAAGGCGACGGACGAGTCCGCGAACGCGGTGATGCCCGCGGTGTTGACGCTGTTGTCGGCGTTCGTGGTCATCCGGTAGAAGCCGCCGGACGCGACACGGTCGCCGTCCTCGTCGAAGTGGCCTCCGGTCTCGGCCCAGCCGCCGACCGAGATCAGCGTCTTGACGTCCGGGTACTGGCGCTTGAACTTGGTGAGCTGGTTGAAGTGGCCCTTGTAGGGCAGGGCGGGGTCCATCGTGACGCCGTCCCACGTCATCCCGGTGCTCGGGTTGTCCGGGGTGTCCGCGCCGACCGAGATCCGGTTGTCGGCGCCGACATGGGCGAAGGCGTAGTTCAGGTGGGTCACCTTGTCCCACGGGATGTCGTCCACCAGGTAGGACGGCGTGCCGTTCTTGCCGGTGCGCCAACTGGTGAAGTACCCGATGACGCGCCGCTTGTGGTCGGCGCCCATCTTCTCACGGCCGTCGGTGTCGTAGACGGTGCAGTAGGGGACGGTGACGCCCGGCGTGGTGTAAAGGCCGTCGGGGCGACATGAGGAGTCGTCGGCGCCGGCGCCGGTGCTCGGAAGGCCGAGCGCGGCGGCGGCGAGAGCGAGTGCGGCACCCGCCGCGACGAGCGCGGAACGCAAGCGGAAGGCCATCGGCCCACCTCCAAAACTGCGGTGCTGACTGGACGTGGCCCCGGCCCCCGCAGGGTCGGCCTCACGCTAAGCAAGGCGCCTCGGAGGGGTCAACGGTTTCTTTTAATTAAGTTTCCTTTTTATTGTTGTTTAGGGCGCGCATAAGGTGACGCGGCAGGAGAACGCCTTTTCACGGGCCTGACTCGGCTTCAACGGGCATGGCTCGGCGCCCGCCCGGGGTTCGGGCGGGCGCTCGCGGGCGCTCACACGACGGTCAGAGGTACTGGCCCATGGGGATGTCCAGCGGTTTGACCGGGTTGTCCGGGAGGTCGTCCAACAGCAGGGTGCGGACGTCCGCCGGGATCTCCTCGGTGGTGATGCGCCGGGCCTGGAGCGAGCGGGCCCGGTCCAGGAGGTTGCGCATCAGCCTCGCGTTGCCGAACGACGGGCCCCGCGGCGTCGCCCGCAGGATCTCGCCGAGCCGTCCGGGGATGCGCTCGTCCAGCGTCAGGCCCGCCTCCCCGGCCATGAAGGTGAAGATGGCCACGAGGTCATCGTCCGTGTAGTCCGGGAACGCGAGGACCGTCGGGAAGCGGGAGGCGAGGCCCGGATTGAAGTCCAGGAACCGCAGCATCTCGCCCTCGTACCCGGCGACGATCACCACGAGGTCGGAGCGGTGCTCCTCCATCAGCTTGAGCAGTTCGGCGACGGCCTCGTGCCCGTAGTCCTGGTAGGAGTCGGCGGGCGTCAGCGAGTACGCCTCGTCGATGAACAGCACACCGCCGAGCGCCCGTTCGACGGCGGCCCGCACCCGTGGCGCCGTCTGCCCGATGTACTCGCCGACGAGGTCGGCCCGCGACACCTCGACCAGGTGCCCCGACGACAGCAGCCCCAGCTTGGCGTAGACGGCGGCGACGAGCCGCGCGATCGTGGTCTTGGCGGTGCCGGGGTTGCCGGTGAAGACCATGTGCCGGGTGGGCGAGGAGATCGGGATGCCCGCCTCGCGCCGCAGCTTCTCCGCCTTGGCCTCGGCGACGAGCAGGTGCACCTCCTGCTTGACCGCCTCAAGGCCGATGAGCGCGTCGATCTCGGCGAGCGGGTCGCCCGGCAGGTCGATCCGCCCGGTGGCGGCCAGGGTGTGCGGGAGGTCCTCGGGCAGGATCTCGTCCAGCGACTCGGTGTCGTCCACGACGCCGTCCTGGAGCACCCGCCGGGACTGGAGCGCGATGGCCCGGTCGAGCAGGCCCGTCATGAGGCGCGCGTTGGTGCCGCGTCGGCCCGCCTTGACCAGGGCGCGCACCCGGTCCAGCACGCCGTCGGCGAGCGCGAACCCGCTCTCGGCGGCCTTGACCCGGAACACCTCGACCAGCTCCTCCTCGGTGAGGTCGGGGAACCGGACGACCTTCGTGAACGAGCGGGAGAGGTCGGCGTCGCCCTTGAGCAGGCCGTTGATCGCGGCGTCCGGGCCGGAGAGCACCACAACGAGCTCGTCGGAGTGCGCCTGGATCGAGGCGAGCAGGACGTCGAGGGCCTCCCGGTCGCGCGGGGACTCCGAGGTGCCCAGGCTGTGCGCGTCGGCGATCATCAGCACCCCGCCCAGCGCCCGCTCGACGGCCCGGCGCACCTTCGGCCCGCTCTCGCTGGTGTACTCGCCGACAAGATCGGCCCGGTCCACCTCGACCAGGTGCCCGGTGGACAGCACACCCAGTTCGGCGTAGATCCGGCCGAGGATGCGGGCGACACGGCTCTTGCCGGTGCCGTGGTTGCCGGTGAAGACCAGGTGCCGGGGCCGGGACGGCACCGCCATGCCCGCCGCACGCCGCATCTTCGCCGCCTTGGCCTCGGCGACGAGCGCGGCGATCTCCCGCTTGACCGGCTCGATGCCGACGCAGGCGGCGAGTTCGGCGAGCGGGTCGGCGGTGGCGTCGCCGCCGGGCACCAGCCGTTGCGGCAGGTCCTTGGCGGTGACCCGGCCCGCGCGCCGGGCCGCCGCCGCGGCGACCGCCTGGTCGGCGAGGAACTCCACGAGCCGCGCGTTGCGCAGGTTGAGCAGCGGCGGCGTGCGGGACAGCAGCACGCCCGCCGTGGCCGCGACCGACCTGGCGACGTTCATCTCCCGCGCCCGCACCGCGCGCACAAAAAGCTCGGTGTACTCGGCTTCGCCGAAGTCGCGGGTGCGCGCCAGGCGCAGCAGCCGGACCAGGCCCGGGTTGCCCGCGAACAGCCGCTCCTCGCCGCCGGGGCGGGCGAAGGCAAGCACGTGCAGTGTGGGGTTGCGGCCCATGAGCCGCCGCAGCTCCTCCAGGACGGACGGCCCGCACCGCTCGTAGGTGAGCAGCTTGTCCAGGTTCTCGAAGACCAGGAGCTGCCGCCCCTCCAGGCACTCCTTGACGCGCGCCTGGATCCACAGGACGCCGTCGGAGAGGGTGAGCGAGGGGAACACCTGGTCCGACACCCACAGCGCCTCGCGGATGCGGCCGGACTCGACGAGCGCCTTCTCCAGCACCTCGGCGCCGGTGCCCTTGCCGGTGCCCTCCGGCCCGGCGACGAGCAGCCGGACCGGCCCCTCGCCGTCCAGCGCGGCGCCGATCGCCTTGACCAGTTCCGGCTGGCCGACCAGGGCCTTGGCCGGGACGTCGTAGGGCTCGGGCGGGTTCTCCTCGGCGCCGGTGACGACGGGCGCGTCCCGCCGGAACCGCTCCACGAGCGCGTTCGGCACCACGGTGCGGCGGCCGAACAGGCGGCGCAGATCGGCCTGGAACCAGCGGACCGGCGTGTGCATGGCCGGGTGCGCGGCCGCCTCGGGCAGCCCCTGGACGCAGCCCGTGATCCGGACGGCCATGTCGAGCCAGGCCCGGCAGGCGTCGGCCTCCCCGGCGACCAGCAGCCGGGACAGCCAGCCGCGCAGGCCCTGCTGCCAGCTCTCCAGCGACCACTCCGGCTGGAGCGCGGCCATCCGGTCGGTGACGTTCTCGTACCTGCCGCTGCCGAGCGCCATCGCCAGGTCGGCGGGCGGCGCGGACTGCCCGGCCTGGAGCAGCAGCCGGGCCAGCGCCGTCTCCACGGGGTCGGTGCCGACGACGGCGGCCAGCCGCTCGTGCGCGGCCACGAACCCTTCGGCCGCCCACCGGAGGTAGCCGACGGTCCCGGAGAGCTCCGGCAGCACCGCCAGCTCCTCCGGGAGGGCGCGGGCGGCCCAGATCCCGGCGAGATCCCCGATCGGGACAGCCGCGTCCTGCTCGGCGTCGCGCCGCTCGTGCAGCGCGATCAGGGCGCGGCG
This sequence comes from Actinocorallia sp. API 0066, assembly GCF_020991275.1. Lineage (GTDB taxonomy): Bacteria > Actinomycetota > Actinomycetes > Streptosporangiales > Streptosporangiaceae > Actinocorallia. The sequence continues at coordinate 66,326 of NZ_JAJLQY010000002.1, forward strand.
GCGGGCGTCCAGCGGCGCCAGGCCCTCGAAGACGTCGAGCGCCTCGCGGGCGAGGGTGAACATCAGCGCGCGCTTGTCGGCGTCGGCGGCGGCGGGGTCGCTCAGCCACAGCGACGGGGGCCGCCACCGGCCGGACTGGCTGAACCAGGAGACGGTGTCGCGGACGGCGGGCTCGGGGTTGGCCAGGAACGACAGCAGCAGCTCGTAGTCCATGTCCCCGCGGGTGCCGGCCCGGACGGCGGAGGCACCCATGAGGAAGGTGATGAGGGAGAACAGCTCGGCCCCGAGGACCGAGGTGTCCTCGGCGTAGAAGCTGGTGAGGGACTGGGCGAGTTCCTTGCCCCGATCGTCGGCCGCGAACGCCTGGGCCCGTGCGGTGAGCTCCTCGATCAGGCCGTCCGGCACCCGCCAGGGGCCGTGGGCGTAGACGTCGAAGACGGGCTCATCCGTGACCAGCAGTTCGAGATGTTCGGGCAACCGGGGGATTGTCACTCTGCCAACCCTACGCCCGCTTCAGGGAGGTGCGGACGCGTGATAAGCGCTGGCCTGGAGGCCGTAGAGATCGGCGTAGAGACCCCCTTCGGCCAGCAGGCTCAGGTGGTCGCCCTGCTCCACGATCCGGCCTTTCTCCAGCACGTAGACGCGGTCGGCCATGCGGACGCTGGCGAGCCGGTGGGTGATCAGCAGCACCGTCCGGCCGCGCGCGTGCTCCCTGATCCGCTCGAACAGCGCGTGCTCGGCGCGGGCGTCCAGCGCCGCCGAAGGCTCGTCGCAGATGAGCAGCGGCTCGTCCCGGTAGAAGCCGCGCGCGGCGGCGAGCCGCTGCCACTGGCCGCCGGACAGCTCGGCGCCGCCGTCGAAGCGCCGGTCGAGCAGCGTGTCGTAGCCGCGGGCGAGGGCGGAGATCACCTCGTCGGCCCCGGAGGCGACGACGGCCGCGTCCACCGCCTCGGCGACGTCGGGCCTGCCCATGGTGACGTTCTGCCGCGCCGTCATGGGCCAGTGCGTGTGGTCCTGGGCGACGACGGCGATGCGCTCGCGCAGCAGCTCGGAATCGACCCTGGCGAGCGGCACCTCGTCCCACAGGACCCGGCCGGACTCCGGGGCGTACAGCCCGGCGAGGATCTTGGCGAGCGTCGTCTTGCCGGAGCCGTTCTCGCCGACCAGCGCGACGATCTCGCCGCGCCGCAGCTCGACGGTGACGCCGCGCAGGGACGGCTCGTCGGCCCCCGGATAGGTGAAGGTGACCTCCTCCGCGCGGATGAGGCCGAACCGGGAGGGCGCCGGGAGCGGCTGGGCCGCGCGGACGGGCACCCGTTCCGCCGCGCGGGTGCAGAACCGCAGATAGTCCGCGAAGTACAGGCCCTCCTCGTAGCACCGGTTGACGGCGTAGACGAGGTTGGCCAGGGAGGTGCGGCCCGTCCTGATCGCCAGGACGGCGGCGCCGGCGACGGGCAGCGGCACCGCGCCCCGCCACAGCAGGAACCCGAGCGCCACGTAGACCAGCGTCCCCGCGAGGCCCTGGAGCGCGTCGCCCACCACCCGGGTGGCGGACTGGCGGCGGGCGAGGTCGAGTTCGACCTCGCGCTCGTGTGTGGCGAGGTCGTCGTACTGGCGCAGCAGCACGTCCCGGACGGTGAAGGAGCGGACCTCGGCGGCCTGCGTCCGGTTGGTCATGAGATCGGAGAGGATGCCGCGCCTGCGGCGGCTGGCCACCAGCGTCAGGATGGTGATGTAGCGCATCCGGGCGGCCCGCACCGAGGCCCAGGCCAGCGGCAGCGCGGTGAGCAGGAGCAGCGGCAGCAGCGCCGGGTGCAGCACGCCGAGCGCGCCCGCCGCGGCGGCCAGGCCGACCAGCCCGGTGATCAGGTCGATGGTGTGCCGGACCATGGACGGCGCGGCGATCATGCCGCGGGTCTCGGCGCGTTTGAGGTCGTCGAGGAAGTCGGGGTCGTCCAGGGCGGCGAGGTCGACGGCGGTGCTCAGCCGGTAGAGCCGCATCTCGACGATGAGGTCGATCTGTGGTTCGAGCCTGGCCTGTGCCCATCCGGCGCCCGCCTGGAGCGCGCCCTGGAGGGCGAAGGCGGCGGCCACGAGGACGAGTGAGGGCAGCGCCTCGCGCACCCGCTCGGGTGTGGGCGCCGCGGAGAACAGGGCGGTGAGAACGCCCGTGGTGGCCAGCAGGCCGAAGGCGGTGAACAGCCCGGCGAGGACGTTGAGGCCGATGGTGGCGGCGGTGTCGCGCGGGCTGGCCCGCCAGGCGAGCGCGAGGGCCTGGCCGATGAGCGCGGGCAGCCGGCGCGCCACCCGCAGCAGGCCGGTCTCGGCGAGTTCGGCGGTGTGCGCCGTCCAGCGGTGCTCGGACAGTTCGGGCAGTTCGGGCAGGTTGTCGGGGGCGGGCCTGGCGGCCCTCGTTTTCTTCCGGTGGAAACGAGAAAGAATCCGCATGGTACTCCTGACGCCGTTTTGTGATCCCAGTGTCACTCGGCGGTATGACATTTCCGGGGGGCTGGTCCTACGGGGGAGGGTCATGTAACCGATGCGCCAGGTCGATGCGCGTCGTTCGCCCTTCTCGTACCTTTGGACCTGCATCGCCGATATGAGGAGACCGAAGTGGTTTACGCTCCCCCGTCCACGAGCGAGCCGCCGCCGGGACCGCCGCGCCGCCGCCGGAAGCGGCACATCGCGCTCGCGGTCCTGGTGGTCCTCGCGCTGCTCCTGGGCGTCGGCTACTTCAGCCTGGACGGCAGGCTCCAGCGTGAGGAGGCGCTGCCCGACTACGCCGGGCGCGTCGAGGACACGCCGGGCACCAACTGGCTGATCGTCGGGTCCGACAGCCGTGAGGGCCTCACGGCCGAGGACCGCAAGAAGCTCAGGACCGGCAAGGCCGAGGGCAAGCGCACCGACTCCATCATGCTGCTGCACGTCGGCGACAACGGCACGACGCTGGTGAGCGTCCCGCGCGACTCCTACGTCAACATCCCCGGCAAGGGCATGAACAAGATCAACGCCGCCTACGCCTTCGGCGGCCCGGCCCTGCTGGCCCGGACGGTCGAGGAGGCGACGGGCGTCCACATCGACCACTTCGCGGAGATCGGCTTCGGCGGGTTCGTCGGCGTGGTGGACGCGGTCGGCGGCGTCGACATCTGCGTGAAGAAGCGGCTCAGGGACCCCAAGGCGGGCCTGAACCTCAAGAAGGGCTGCCAGACCCTGGACGGCGCCCAGGCGCTCGGGTACGTGCGGACCCGCCAGTTCGCCAACGGCGACCTGGACCGGATCAAGAACCAGCGCGAGTTCTTCGCCGCCCTGATCGACAAGGCGACGTCGCCCGGCACCCTGCTCAACCCGTTCCGCAGCATCCCGCTGGCCTGGAACTCCACCGGCAACTTCACCGTGGACGAGGGCTCCTCGCTGCTGGACCTCACCCGGATGATGCTCGCGATGCGCGGCCTTTCCGGCGGTGACGGCAGGACGCTGAGCGTGCCGTTCGGCAGGTTCGGTTCGGGCGCCGTGGGCAGCTACGTCGTATGGGACGAGACCAAGTCCAAGGCCCTCTTCGAGGCACTTCGCACCGATTCGCCCGTCCCGGACGGCCTCAAGTGATTTTTTAACATCTGGGCGTGGGTAACCGGCTACACACGGGGAATCACTCCGGGTGACCGTGTGTGGACCGAAGGTGTGGTTGTCATGATCAAGAAGTATCTCAAATGGGGCAGTATCGCGTTCGTCGTCTGGTACATCGTCAACCGTCCCGACGGCGCCGCCGGGGTCGTCCAGGGGACCCTCAACGGACTCGGTGGCGCCGCCGACTCACTCTCGACGTTCATGACGAGCGCCATCCCCTGACACGACGCATTCGACGGGGCCTCGGGATCTTCGGAACCCGGGGCCCCAGTCGTGCCTTCCACGTCTTACGATGGGCCCGGAAACGGGTGGCGATGAAGCCACACGAAAGTCTCTTTGCGGACATCCATCGGTGGGCACAACTGAATCGGGTCAGTGTGTCACAGCGTACTTAAGGGACGGCACGCATGTTGAACAATAGGAACGTCCGTCTGTTGGCTATCGCCTTCGTCGCGTTCTACTTGCTGAGCCAGCCCGCTGCGGCGGCCGAGGTGGTGAACAACGCGTTCTCCGCGATCGGTGACGCGGGAACCCAGCTCGCCACGTTCGTCAACAGGCTGGGTACCTGACACCTCACCCGGACGTCTCCGTCTTACCGGGGGTCCGTAGGATCACCGCATGAGTGCTCTCGATGTGGAGATCGGATCCCTCCAGGGTGGGCCGGCCGAGCTCGGCCGGTACCAAGGCAAGGCCGTACTCGTGGTCAACGTCGCCTCCAAGTGCGGTCTCACCCCCCAGTACGCGGGGCTGGAGGAACTCCAGAAGAAGTACGCCGAGCGCGGGTTCACCGTTCTCGGCGTGCCCTGCAACCAGTTCCTGGGCCAGGAGCCCGGGACCGCCGAGGAGATCGCCACCTTCTGCTCGACGTCCTACGGCGTCACGTTCCCGCTCACCGAGAAGGTCGAGGTGAACGGGCCGGGACGCCACCCCCTGTACACCGCCCTCGTGGACGTCGCCGACGCCACGGGGCACACCGGCGACATCCGCTGGAACTTCGAGAAGTTCCTCATCGCGCCGGACGGCGCCGTCACCCGCTTCTCGCCCCAGGTCGAGCCGGACGACGACGCGCTCGTCGCCGCGATCGAGGCGGCGCTCCCGTCCTGACGCCCGCCGCCGCCCGTCCGGCCCGCCGCCCTTGCCGTCTGCTGGACGGCGGGTCTAAGTTCACTTGCCACGGCGAAAGGGGCAGGAACGATGGGCTGGACGGCTGCGGACATCCCCGACCTGGGCGGCAGGCGCGCGATCGTCACCGGCGCCAACAGCGGCCTGGGCCGGTGGACGGCGCTGGAGCTGGCGCGGCACGGCGCGGACACCGTCCTGGCGTGCCGCAACCCCGCGCGCGGTGAGGCCGCCGTCGCGGAGATCGTGCGGCAGGTCCCCGGCGCCCGCGTCTCGCTCGGCGTGCTCGACCTCGCCGACCTGTCCTCGGTGCGCGCCTTCGCCGCCGAGCAGGCCAAGGAGCCGCTCGACCTGCTGGTGAACAACGCCGGCGTGATGGCGATCCCGCGCGCCACCACAGCGGACGGCTTCGAGGCACAGTTCGGCACCAACCACCTGGGCCACTTCGCTCTCACCGGCCTGCTGCTCCCCGCCCTCCTGGAGCGGCCCGACGCCCGTGTCGTGACGGTGTCGAGCTTCGCGTCCAACCTCGTCCGCCGCCTCGACTTCACCGACCTCCAGGGCGAGCGCCACTACAGCAAGTGGGGAGCCTACGGCCGCGCCAAGCTGGCGAACCTCCTGTTCGTCAGCGAGCTGAACCGCAGGGTGCCCGACGTCCTCAGCCTTGCCGCCCACCCCGGCTACGCCAACACCGAGCTGACGGCCAACTCGGCGAAGTCCAGCGGCAGCAGGATCGAGGCGCTCACCTACACGGCGGGCCGGATCCTCGCCCAGTCCGGCAGGGCGGGCGCGCTGCCCACGCTGCGGGCCGCCGTCGATCCGGCGGCGCGCGGCGGCGACGCCTACGGGCCGCGCCTGGTCGGGTGGGGCGCGCCGGTCCGGGCGCCGGTGCACGCCCGCGGCGGCGACGCCGAGCAGGGCGGGCTGCTGTGGGAGGCGTCGGAAGAGCTCACCGGAGTGCGCTACCCCTGAACGATTCTTCGTTCCGGGCCGGAACGACGCAAGGATCTGGGGTCAGGACGCAATTTCGACGCATTGGTTCCCGTCGCCGGGGTTCCTACAGTTGCGCCATGGCTACTTACCTCATGTGCAAGCCCTCTTTCTTCGACGTCACCTACACCATCAACCCCTGGATGGATCCCGGGCTCGGCGCGGACACCGCCAAGGCCGTCCGCCAGTGGGAGGCGCTGCGTGACGCCTACCTCGGGCTCGGCCACGAGGTCCGGCTCATCGACCCCGCCCCCGGCCTGCCCGACATGGTGTTCGCGGCCAACGGGGCGACGGTCGTGGACGGCAGGGTGTACGGCGCGCGCTTCCTGCACCCGGAGCGCGCCGCCGAAGGACCCCTGTACGAGGAGTGGTTCCGGGCCAACGGCTACCCCGAGGTGCTGACCGCCAAGGAGACCAACGAAGGGGAGGGCGACTTCCTCACCCTGGACGAGGTGATCCTCGCGGGCACCGGCTTCCGCACGTCCGAGGCCGCGCATCGAGAGGCCGAGGCGTTCCTTGGCCGTCCGGTGGTCACGCTGCGGCTGGTGGACCCGCGCTTCTACCACCTGGACACCGCGCTGTTCCCGCTCGGCGGCGACAACGTCTGCTACTACCCTGCCGCTTTCGCCCCCGAAAGCCTGGGCGTCCTGCGCGAGATGTTCCCGAAGGCGGTGGAGGCCACCGAGGACGACGCCCTCGCCTTCGGTCTCAACTCCGTGTGCGCGGGCGACACGGTCGTCCTGACGGCGGCCGCCACGACGCTCGCGAAGGCGCTCGAAGGCAGGGGCTACAAGGTCGTCCCGGTCGAGCTGACCGAGCTGCACAAGGCGGGCGGCGGCCCCAAGTGCTGCACCCTGGAACTGCGCGCCTGACGGCTTCCCCTTGGCGGGCCCCGCCTTACGGCGGGGCCTTCGCCGTCACCGGGTCAGGCGGGGGCGATGCGGCGTGCCAGGAGCAGCGCTGTGGCCATCGGAAGGGTGAGCAGCAGGAGGACCGCCGACAGGGCCGGGTAGGAGGCGAACGCGAGGAGGGCGCCCGCCGCGAGGCCGCCGATCGCCGCGCCGCCGTTCATCAGCGCGTCCGACAGGCCCTGGACGGACGGCCGCAGGTCCACCGGGACGGAGTCGGTCAGCAGCGCGGAGCCCGCGACCAGCCCGCACGACCAGCCGACGCCCAGCAGGAACAGCGCGACCGCCACCTGAATCAGCGAGTCCGCCGACGACAGCCCGGCGACGAGCGCCGCGAGCACCAGCAGCACCTGGCCGCCGAACATCACCGGGACGTGCCCGAACTGGTCGGCGCACCAGCCGACGAGCGGCGAGAACGCGTACATGCCCGCGATGTGCAGGCTGATCACGATCCCTACGTCGGCGAGGCCCGCGCCGCCGTGGTCGAGGTGCACCGGCGTCATCGACATGAGCGCGACCATCGCCGTGTGGCTGACCACGACCGTCGCGACCGCGAGACGCGCGCTGGGGGAGCGGCGCAGGACACCGAGCGCGGCCCGCATCGAGCGCTCGGGCGCGATCGCCATCCGGGGGCTGCCCTGGTGCGCGACGCGCAGCGGGTCGGGCCGCAGCCCGGCGAACACCCCGAGCGTGGCCATCGCGAACACCGCGGCGGTGAGCGCGTAGACGCCGAGGTGCCCGCCCGCGTCGTCGATCTGCCCGGCCATGAGCGGGCCCGCGACGGAGCCGCCCGTGGCCGCCCAGACGACGATGCTGAGGTCGCGGGCGGAGTGCCCGGGGCGGGAGAGGTCGGTGGCGCTGTAGCGGGCGGCGAGGCCCGCCGCGCTCGCCCCGCCGAACAGCAGCAGGCCCGCGAGCAGCAGCGGCCAGGACTCCACGGCGACCGCCACGACCGCCACGAGCGCGCCCAGCGTGCCGCAGCCGTACGCGAAGGTCAGGGAGGGGCGGCGGCCCCGCTCGGCCGCCAGCCGGGCCGTGGGGACCGCCACGAGCGCCGCGCCCAGGACCACGCTGGTCTGGGCCAGCCCGCCGACGGTGTCACTGCCCGACAGGTGCCTGGCGACCAGCGTGCTCGCCGCGACGCCCGCGCCCACCCCGATCCCGGCCACCACCTGGACGGCCGTGAGGACCAGCAGGACGCGGCGCTGGACCGCGGCGCGATAGGCGGTGAGCTGGGCCGTCCACACCTGTCCTGAACTCGTGCTGGTCATCGGCGCGCCCTGTCCTGAGTATCGAGTGGTCTGTGGTGGATGTGATGAACGCCCCGTTGAGTGCCGGTCAGCATAGTGACGACCGGTCGCCGGACGCGAGAGTTCGCCTGCTGTTTTCTTGGCGGGTTCCGGCGCGCGCCCTCGTGGTCGTCCCGGTTCGTCACCGTCACGTCCGTGAAGGTCGCAATAGTGGCGGAATCGTTTCTGCCGAGGGTCAACGGCGTGACCAACTCGGTGTGCCGGGTCCTGGAACACCTCGCCGCGCGCGGGCACGAGGCGCTGATCGTCGCCCCCGCACCGGGGCCCGACAGCTACGCGGGCGCGCCCGTCGAGCTCGTGCCCGGCCTGTCCCTGCCCGTCTACCGGTCGTTCGTGGTGGGGGTGCCTGGCCGCAGGGTCGAGCACGCGCTACGGGCGTTCCAGCCCGACGTCGTCCACCTCGCCTCGCCCATCGTGCTGGGCGCGGCGGGCGCGACCGCGGCGCGGCGGCTCGGCCTGCCCTCGGTCGCGGTGTTCCAGACGGACATCGCGGGCTTCTTCCGCAGGTACGGCTTCCGTGGCACGGACGCGATGCTGTGGTCGTGGCTCAGGCACGTGCACGCCAAGGCCGACCGCACGCTCGCGCCCTCACGGCCCACACTGCGCGAGCTGGAAGAGCGCGACTTCCCCAGGCTCGGCCTGTGGGGCAGGGGAGTGGACCAGGTGACGTTCACCCCGGAGCGGCGCTGCGACGAGACCAGGGCCCGCCTCGCGCCGGACGGTGAGGTGCTCGTCGGGTACATGGGAAGGCTCGCGCCTGAGAAGCAGGTCGAGCTGCTTGCGTCCCTCGACGGGCTGCCGGGGGTGCGGCTCGTCGTCATCGGGGACGGGCCGTCCGAAGACGGGCTGCGCAAGCTGCTGCCCAAGGCCGCCTTCACAGGGTTCCAGAGCGGAACCGACCTGGCCCGGCTGCTCGCCAGCCTCGACGTTTTTGTGCACACCGGGGCGAACGAGACGTTCTGCCAGGCCCTCCAGGAGGCGCTCGCGTCGGGGCTGCCCGCCGTCGCCCCGGCCGCCGGAGGCCCCCTCGACCTGGTGCGGCCCGGCGTCAACGGGCTGCTGTTCCGGCCGTCGGACGGGTCCGCGCTGCGCGCCGCCGTCGCCACCCTCGCCGCCGACCCCGACACCCGCGCCCGGATGGGCGCGGCGGCCCGGCAGTCGGTGCGCGCCAACACCTGGGAGGCCGTCGGCGACAGGCTCCTCGACCACTACACCGAGGTGATCTACGGGACGGGGGCGGGCCGTGCCGTCGCGTGAGCCCCGGCTCGTCGTCTCCGTGCACGACGTGGCACCCGCCACCGCCGACGCCGCCGCGTCCTGGCTGGCCGACCTCGACGCCAGGGGAGTCCCCGCGAGCCTCCTGGTGATCCCCGGCGAGTTCGCGGGCGGGCCGGGGCTGGCCGACGACCCCGAGTTCGGGCGGTGGCTGCGGGCGCTGGACGCGGCGGGCGTCCACGAGGTGTCGTTGCACGGCCTCACCCACACCCGGCAGCCCGGCGGCGCACCCTGGCGGCAGTGGGCGAACGCCGTGCTGGCGCGCGGGGCGGGGGAGTTCAGCGCGTTGAACGCGGTGGAGGCGCACACAAGGCTTGTCGCGGGCCTGGAGATCATGGGAGAAGCGGGCCTCAGCGTGGACGGATTCACCCCGCCCGGCTGGCTCGCCTCGCCCGGCACCCGGCTCGCGCTGTCCCGGCTGGGGTTCACCTACTGGACGAGCCAGACGGGCGTGCACGACCTGCACCGGGGCCGGACCCTCCGCATGCCCGCGCTCTCCCACCGTCCCGGCGGTGCGGGAGAACGGTTGGGGGCGCGTGTCATGACGCGGGCAGCGCGCGCGCTGGGCGGGGCGCGCAGGTCGTTCCGGATAGCGCTGCACCCGGCCGACCTGGAGCGGCCCGGCCTACGGGACGCCGCCCTGCACGCCGTTGACGTCGCGCTGCGGGCCGGGGCGAGGCCCGTCACCTACCGCGCGCTCGTGGCATGAGGATCGTCCAGCTCGCCAACCTGTACAGCCCGGTCTCCGGCGGGTTGCGCACCGCCGTGGACGAGCTCGGCCGGGGGTACGCCAAGGCGGGCCACGAAAGGTTCCTCGTGCTCCCCGGCAAGGGCAGGGCACGGCGTGAGACGGAGCACGGCACCGTGATGACCGTGCCGGGGCCGTCCGTGGCGCCCGGCTACCGGCTCGTCCTGGACCCCCGGCCGGTGCTGCGCGTCCTTGAGGAGATCAGGCCGGACTCCGTGGAGGTCTCCGACAAGGCGACCCTGACCGTCGCGGCGCGGTGGGCCCGGCGTCGGGGCGCCAGGTCGGTGCTGCTCTCACACGAGCGGCTCGACGCGATCCTCGCGCCGCGCGTCCCCGGCCGGATCGGGCTGGTCCGGGGCGCCGACCTGTGGAACCGGCGGCTCGCCGGGGCGTTCGACACCGTCGTGGCGGCCTCGGAGTTCGCCGCCGCCGAGTTCCGCCGGATCGGCGCGCCGTCGGTCGCGCTGGTGCCCCTCGGCGTCGATCTGCTGACGTTCCGACCGTCGCCCGCGCGGGCCGTGAGCGGGCCGGTGCGGCTCGTCCTCCTCGGGCGGCTGTCGAAGGAGAAGAAGCCGGGTGTGGCGGTAGCCGCCGTCCGGCTCCTGCTCGCGCGCGGGTACGACGTAAGGCTCGACATCGTGGGTGACGGGGTACTCGGGCCCGCGCTGCGCCGGGCGTCGGCGGGCCTGCCGGTGGCCTTCCACGGGCACCTGGGCGGGCGGTCCGAGGTCGCCGCGCTGCTCGCCGCCGCCGACGTGGTGCTCGCGCCCTGCCCCGTCGAGGCGTTCGGGCTCGCCGTGCTGGAGGCCCTCGCCTGCGGGACGCCCGTCGTCTGCGCCGACGCGGGCGCCGCCCCCGAACTGCTCGCCCCCGGCGCGGGCGAGGCGGCCCCGCCCACCGGCGCGGGCTTCGCCGACGCGGTGGAACGGATCCTCGCCCGTCCGGCCGCCGAGGGCCGGGCCGCCGCGCGCGCACGGGCCGAGCGCTTCCCCTGGTCGGCGACGGTGCGCGGCCTTCTGGCCGTCCACGGCGGGGGCGGGGACTGATCACCGGAAAGCGGCGGTAGTGTCAGGGTCGTGAGACGGTTCTTCACCCCCGGGTGGCTGGGCATCCACCTCATCGCGATCGTGCTCTTCGTGGCCTTCCTCGCGTTCGGCTGGTGGCAGTTCGAGCGCGCCCAGGCGGGCAACGCGCGAAGCTGGGGCTACACCTTCGAGTGGCCGGTGTTCGCCGGGTTCGTGCTGATCATGTGGGTCAAGATGATCAGGGACGAGCTCAAGGCTTCCAAGGAGCCTCCGGCGGATCCGGACGCCGTCCCCGCCGAACCCGTCCGTGTCCTCACCGAGGCAGAGCTGATCAAGGAAGCCGAAGCGGAGAACCCCGAGCTGGCGGCCTACAACCGCCGTCTGGCCCGGCTCGCCGCGCAGAACCGGCGCTAGAAGGGAACCCCTGTGGAAGCGGCCATCACCCGGTACCGCGTGCTCGCGACCGTCGTCGGCATCATGCTGCTCCTGGTGTGCTTCGTCGGCATGCCCCTGCGCTACATCTGGGACATCCCGGAGGCGTCCGCCGTGATCTCGCCCATCCACGGCTTCCTGTACATGGTCTATCTGGCGATCTCCTTCGACCTGTACAGCAAGGCGGGCTGGCCGCTGAAGAAGATCGGCGTCATGGTCTCCGCCGGTCTCATCCCCTTCCTCGCGTTCTTCATCGAGCGCCGGATCGTCGCCGACGCCCGCGAGGTCCTCGCCTCCCAGCAGGTCGCCCAGGCGTAGCCCGCGCCGCCCGAACCGTCCGAAGGCCCCCTTCCCGTGGTGGAAGGGGGCCTTTGTCGTGTCCGGGAATGGTTCGGCGGCCTGCGGGGTTGGCAGGCATCCGCCCGTTTTTGTGGGGTTGTTCCGCGTTCGCTGTGAGCGAACAAGGTCTGGGGAATGAAAAGGGGCTCTAGATTCTTGAGTGGGTAAGACTCAAGAACCATGACTGGGGAGTGGGATGAGCGAGAGACTGACGGTGCCGGTGCTGCCGCTCGACGACACGGTCGTGTTGCCCGGCATGGTCGTGCCGCTGGAGCTGAACGACCGCGAGGTCAGGGGGGCCGTCGAGGCGGCGCGCGCCGTGGCCACGGGCACAAAGCCGCGGGTGCTGCTGGTGCCCAGGGTTGAGGGGAACTACGCGGCTGTCGGCGTGCTCGGGGTGATCGAGCGTGAGGGCAGGTTGCCGGGCGGTGAGCCCGGCGCCGTCGTCAGGGCCGTCTCGCGGGTGCGGATCGGCACCGGGACGACCGGCCCCGGCGCCGCCCTGTGGGTCGAAGGCGACACGATCGACGTGCCGGAGGCCGGGCCCGAGGCCGCGGCGCTGGCCAAGGAGTACAAGAGCCTGGTGCAGGCGATCCTGCAGCACCGGGGCGCCTGGCAGCTCGTGGACATCGTCCAGCAGATCGACGACCCGTCGCTCCTGGCCGACCAGGCGGGCTACGCGCCCTACCTGACCGTCGAGCAGAAGGTCACCCTGCTGGAGACCGCCGACGTGGTGGAGCGGCTCACCCTGGTGACGGGCTGGGCCCGCGACCAGCTCGCCGAACTCGACGTCGCCGAGACGATCCGCAAGGACGTCCAGGAAGGCATCGACAAGCAGCAGCGCGAGTTCCTGCTCAAGCAGCAGCTGCGCGCCGTCCGCAAGGAGCTCGCCGAACTCAACGGCGACGCCGAGGAGGGCGAGGAGGAGGACTACCGCGCCCGCATCGAGGCGGCCGACCTGCCGGAGAAGGTGGCCAAGGCCGCGCTCAAGGAGGTCGACAAGCTGGAGCGGGCCAGCGAGGCGTCCCCCGAGGGCGGGTGGATCCGCACCTGGCTCGACACCGTGCTGGAGATCCCGTGGAACGAGCGTTCCGAGGACTCCTACGACATCCAGGGCGCGCGGGCCGTCCTGGACGCCGACCACGCGGGCCTGGACGACGTCAAGGAACGGATCATCGAGTACCTGGCCGTGCGCAAGCGGCGGGCCGACCGTGGCCTGGGCGTCGTCGGGGGACGCCGCTCCGGGGCCGTGCTGGCGCTCGCCGGGCCGCCCGGGGTCGGCAAGACGTCGCTGGGCGAGTCCGTCGCGCGGGCCATGGGACGCCAGTTCGTGCGGGTCGCCCTGGGCGGCGTCCGGGACGAGGCGGAGATCCGCGGCCACCGGCGCACCTACGTCGGCGCGCTGCCCGGCCGGATCGTCAGGGCGATCAAGGAGGCGGGGGCGATGAACCCCGTCGTCCTGCTCGACGAGATCGACAAGGTCGGCGCCGACTACCGGGGCGACCCCACGGCGGCCCTCCTTGAGGTGCTGGACCCGGCCCAGAACCACACGTTCCGGGACCACTACCTCGAAGTCGAACTCGACCTGTCCGACGTGCTGTTCCTCGCCACGGCCAACTCCCTCGACACCATCCCCGGCCCCCTGCTGGACCGGATGGAGCTCGTCACCCTCGACGGCTACACCGAGGACGAGAAGGTCACCATCGCGCGCGACCACCTGCTTCCCCGCCAGCTCGACAAGGCGGGCCTGGAAAGCGGCGACATCGTCTTCCCCGACGAGGCGCTCCGGCTCATCGCGGGCGAGTACACCCGCGAGGCGGGCGTCCGGTCGCTGGAGAGGGCGATCGCCCGGGTCCTGCGCAAGGTGACGGCCAAGGTCGCGCTCGGCGAGGCGGAACTCCCGCTCGTCATCGGCGACCTCACCGACTACCTGGGCCGCCCCCGGTTCACCCCGGAGGTGTCGCTCAAGGAGTCCGACCGGCGCACCGCCGTCCCCGGCGTCGCCACCGGCCTCGCCGTGACGGGCGCGGGCGGCGACGTCCTGTACGTCGAGGCGTCCCTCGCCGACGCCGAGACGGGCGACACCGGCGTGACGCTCACCGGCCAGCTCGGCGACGTCATGAAGGAGTCGGCCCGGATCGCGCTGTCCTACCTGCGCTCGCGCGGCGCGGAGCTGGAGCTCCCCGTCGGCGACCTGAAGGACAGGGGCGTGCACGTCCACGTCCCGGCCGGCGCCGTCCCCAAGGACGGGCCGTCGGCGGGCGTCACGATGACCACGGCGCTCGCGTCGCTGCTGTCGGGCCGCCCGGTCCGCGCGGACGTGGCGATGACGGGCGAGGTCTCGCTGACCGGGCGGGTCCTGCCGATCGGCGGAGTCAAGCAGAAGCTGCTGGCCGCGCACCGGGCCGGGATCACCACCGTCCTCGTGCCCAAGCGCAACGAGCCGGACCTGGACGACGTCCCGGCCGAGGTGCTCGCCCAGCTCACCGTGCACGCGGTCGCCGACGTGCGCGAGGTCCTGGCCATCGCACTGGAGCCCGCCACAGCGGGCGCCGTCGCCGCCTGACCCTGCCCCATCCGGGGGGCCGGATCCCGTTCGCCGGGTTCCGGCCCCTACGGCTGCCCTCTCTGCTCCCCGGCCGGAACTCGTTCGCAGGGGGTCCCGGCCCTATGGCTGTCTGGCCGGATCCCCTTTGTGGGGGTCCGGCCCTTTTTGTTGGCGTGGCCGGATCTTGTTCGCGGGGGTCCCGGCCCTCACGGCTGTCTGGCCGGATCCGGCCAGGCGGTCGGCTCGTGATGGGACGCAGGTCGAGACGGGTGTCTCGCCGGTGGGCGAGACTGGTGACTAGACTCACGTCTCATTTGCTCTTGAGGGGGGCCGGGCGGGTGGATGTACTGGGGCGTAGCACCCACCCCCGAGGAGGCCGTCGATGCGTCCCGCCGTCCCGTCCCAGGACTTCGACTTCACCGACCCGGATCTTGTCGAGCGGCGTATCCCGGCCGCCGAGTTCGCGGCGCTGCGCCGCACCGGCGGGCTGCGCTGGAACCCGCAGCCGCGCGGCGCCAGCGGGTTCGACGACGACGGCTGCTGGACGGTCACCCGGCACGCCGACGTCATGACCGCGTCCCGCGACCACGAGACGTTCTCCAGCAACACCAACACCGCCGTCATCCGCTACAACGAGAAGATCGGGCACGGTGAGATCGAGGCGCTCAAGGACACTCTGCTCGTCAACCTCGACCCGCCCGCGCACGCCCGGCTGCGCACGATCGTCTCGCGCGGGTTCACGCCCCGCGTCATCGGCGGGCTCCGCGACGCGCTGCGCGACCGGGCCGAGCGGATCGTCGCGCGCGCCCGCACCGAGGGCACCGGCGACTTCGTCACCGACGTCGCCGTCGAACTGCCGCTCCAGGCGATCGCCGAACTGCTCGGCGTGCCGCAGGAGGACAGGGCGAAGCTGTTCCAGTGGTCGAACCAGATGCTCGGCTACGACGACCCCGAGTTCGCCGCCGACATGACGACGGCCGCCGCGAGCATCCTGGAGTACTCGATGGGGCTGGCCGAGGCCCGCAAGGAGCGGCCGCGCGACGACCTGGTGACGAAGCTCGTCCAGGCCGGGGAGGGCGGCTCGCTCAGCCCCGAGGAGTTCGGGTTCTTCTTCATCATCCTCGCCGTCGCCGGGAACGAGACGACCCGCAACGCGATAACACACGGCATGATGGCGTTCTTCGACGCGCCCGACCAGTGGGCGCGGTACCGGGCCGAGCGGCCCGCGACGACGGCTGACGAGATCGTCCGCTGGGCCACGCCCGTCATCGCGTTCCAGCGCACCGCCACCCGCGACACCGTCCTCGGCGGCACCGAGGTGAAGGCGGGCGACCGGCTCGCCCTCTACTACTCCTCCGCCAACTACGACGAGTCCGTCTTCACCGACCCGTTCACGTTCGACATAGGCCGCGCCCCCAACCCCCACCTGGGCTTCGGCGGAACCGGCATCCACTACTGCGTCGGCGCCAACCTGGCCCGCCTGGAGATCGACCTCATGTTCCAGTCGATCGCCGAGGCCATGCCCAACATCCGCCCGACCGGCCCGGCCCGCCGCCTCCGCTCCTCCTGGATCCACGGCATCAAACACCTCCCCGTCACCTACACCTGACCCGCCCACACTCCGCGAGGCGGAACGACCGGCCCCCGCCCCGCCTCGCGGCCCCGCCCAACGCCGCACCGAGGTGACGAGTGAGGCGCGTGTCGGGCTTGGCGGCGCCCGCCTGACGCTGGATCGGGGTGACGGGTGAGGCATGTGTCGGGCTTGGCGGCGCCCGCCTGACGCCGGGCCGGGGTGACGGGTGAGGCATGTGTCGGGCCTGGCGGCGCCCTCCTCACGCTGGATCGGGGTGACGGGTGAGGCATGTGTCGGGCTTGGCGGCGCCTGCCTGACGCTGGATCGGGGTGACGAGTGAGGCGCGTGTCGGGTCTGGCGGCGCCTGCCTAGGGCTGGATCGGGGTGAGGCGGAAGACGCGTAGGTCGCGGTCTACGCGGGACTGGTAGCGGTTGAACACGGGCCAGACGGCGTTCAGGCGGTTCCACGTCTCGGTGCGCTCCGTGCCCTCCAGGAGGGTGCCGGTGACCTTGTGGACGTGCTTGCGGAACTCGACCGTCGCGTTCGGCGTCTTCAGGAGGTTGGCCGTCCAGGCCGGGTGCTTCTCCTGGCCGAAGTTGCTGCCGACGACGATCCATCCGCCGTCCTCCGGCATACAGAGAAGCGGCGTCACCCTTGGCTGCCCCGACTTGGCACCCGTCGTCGTCAGGTAGAGCGTCGGCACGAGCGCCTGCGAGAGCATGACCCGCCCGCCCGTCGCCCGGTGCAGCGCGCGGTCCAGCCTCGGCACCACCTTGGGCCCGACCTTCGCGAACCACCCGGCCCCGGAGATCCGCTGGAACAGGGGGCGGAACACACGCTGGACCGGCGTGGGCGAGGACATCGGCGACTCCCTACGACAAGACGACACCAAACAAGCTAGCGCTTGGTTCGCCTCCTGTCAGCATCCCGGCGGCTCGGGGGCGGTCAGAGGGTGGTGGTGAGGCGGGAGCCGGAGCGGGTCTTGGTGAGGCGGAGTTGGGTGGGGATGCGGGTGCGGAGTTCGGCCACGTGGCTGACCACGCCCACGGTGCGGTTGCCGTCGCGGAGCGAGTCCAGGACGGTCATGACCTCGTCCAGGGTGTCCTCGTCCAGCGTGCCGAAGCCCTCGTCGACGAAAAGCGTGTTGATCTCGGCGCCACCGGCTTCGGCCGTGACCACGTCGGCCAGGCCCAGGGCGAGGGCGAGGCTGGTGATGAAGGACTCGCCGCCCGACAGCGTCGCGGGGTCGCGGTCCTGGCCCGTCCAGGAGTCGGTGACGCGCAGGCCGAGCCCGCCGGAGTTGCGCTTGCTGTCGGCGGCGCTGCGCTCGTCGGTGCGGCGCAGCAGGTAGCGGCTCTGCGACATCGTGGTGAGCCGGGCGTTGGCCGCGCCGACGACCTGGTCGAGCCGGGCCGACAGCACGTAGGCGGAGAGCCGCATCTGGGCCGGGTTCGGCGGCTGCCCGTTGACGACGGACGCCAGCCGGGCCGTCGTCTCGTAAGCCGCTCTGGCGGGCTCCCATGCGGCGTTCCTGGCCCGCAGCTCCGCCGCCAGCTCCGTCAGCCGGGTGCTGAGGCGGGCCGCCCTGTCGTGCGCGGAGACGAGTGCGGCGTGCGCCTCCTCGGCCTCGCGTGCGGCGGCCTCCAGGCCCGCGACGTCCGGCGGCTCCTGCGCGGCGGCGGCGACCAGCTCGGGCGCGGCGAGCCGGTCCGTGACGGCGGCGAGCGCGTCGTCGAAGGCGCGGATCTCGGCGGTGCGGCGCGCCCGCTCCGGCTCGGTGAGCAGCGCCGCTCGGGTCTCCTCGGCGGTGGCGAAGCCCTGCTCGGCCCAGGCGTGCGCGAACTCCTCGGCGGCCTGCGCGAGCTGCTCGCGCGCGGCGGCGGCGCGGGTGTCCGCCTTCCCCGCCTCCGCAAGGAGCTCGGCCTCCCGGGTGAGCCGGGTGACGCGCGCCTCCAGCGTGGCGTCCGTGCCGCGCGCCGCGTCCAGCTCGGCGCGCAGCCGCACTTCCTCATCGGCGAGGCCGCGCAGCGCGGCGGCGGCGTCGGCTACCTGCCGCGCCGCCTCGCCCTGGGCGGCGCGCGCCTGTTCCAGCTCCTGCTCCACGGCCGTCAGCCGGGCCTGCAGCTCCTCGACGCGGCCCGCGCGCCGCCGCTTGGCGTCGAGATCGGCGCGGGCCGCCGCGAGGGAGTCCGCGAGCTCTGAGACGGGTGCCTCCACCCGTTCAAGGAGGCCGTCGTACTGCGCGCGCAGGCTCTCGACCGTCATGGCGGCCTCCTCCCGCGCGCGCTGCGCCTTCTCCTGGACGGCGGCGGCCCGTGCCTCGTCGGCGTCGGAAGGCACGTCCGCGGCACCGTCTGCGGGGGCGGGGTGGGAGGTGCTGCCGCACACGCGGCACGCCTCGCCGTCCCGCAGATCCGCCGCGAGCAGCGCCGCCATGCCGTCAAGGCGGGCCCGCCGGACCCGCTGGAGTACGTCCGTCGCCTCCTGCGCGGCGTCCACCGCCGCGCGGCTTGCGTCCCCGGCCTTGGCGAGCTGGCCTTGGAGCTGGTCGCGGCGGCGTGCGTCCTCGACGGCCTGGTGCGCGTCGGCCACGGCCCTGCTCGCGGACTCCAGGAGGGAGGCGTTCAGCTTCGCGTCCTCCAGAGCCGCCCGGTCGGCTTCGATCGCCTCTGGCAGCTCGGCAAGGCGCAGCCCCGCCTTCTCCTCGGCGGCCCGGTGCTGGTTCTCGCGCTCGCGCAGCACCCTCGTCTCGCGTGTCACCTCTTCGAGGCGGGTCTGGCGCGGGCTCAGGACGTCGAGGCGGGCCAGCTCGCCCTGCCAGACGCGCAGCGCCCCGGCGACGGCGGCGACGGGCGCGTCGGCGGACAGGTCGGCGCAGCGGCACCCCTCGGCGGCGCAGACGCACGGCAGCGGTGCGGGCGGGACCAGCACGGCGACCGCCCGCCGCGCCTCGGCGACCCGCGCCTCGGCCCCCTCGACCTGCCTCCCGCGCGCCGCCACGGCGCTGCCGTAAGGGCGCACCTTCTCGGCACGCTCCGCCGTCTCCAGGCGGGCGCGCTCGCGCTGGACGTCCTGCGCCCGCGCGTCCAGCTCCGCCTTGCGCGCCGTCTCCTGCACGAACTCGCGCTGCCGCAGGGCGAGTTCCCTGGCTGCGGTGTGGGCACGCTGCGCCGTCGTCACCGTCTCCCTGGCCGCCGCGAGCCGGGCCGCAGCGCCGGTGAGCCCCTCGGTGTGCTCGGCGGCGAGCGCGTCGGCCCAGTCGAGCAGCGCGGCGGCGTCCGCCTCCTCGGGGACCTCCCGTTCGGCCACCTCCGCGACGAGCCCCGCGCCCTCGTGGAACCGCTGCTCCAACGTCTCCGCTTCGCGGCGCGTCCTTGCGCGCTCGTCAGCGAGGTACTTCTCGACGGCCGCGTACAGCTCGGTGGCGAACAGCTTCTCCAGGACGGCCCTGCGCTCCTCCGCCCCCGAGCGCAGGAACGCCGCGAACTCGCCCTGCGGCAGCAGCGCGACCTGGGCGAACTGCGCGGCGTTCATGCCGAGCAGCCGCTCGATCTCCTCGGCCGTCTCGTCGATGCGGGTGGAGCGGGCCGCCCACCCGCCGTCCCGCCACTCCTGGAGCGCCACAGCGGCGTGCTGCCGGGTGGTGCCGCTGCCGCGCTGCTTGGGCCGCTGCCACTCCGGCGACCTGGTGACGCGCCACCTGCGCGCGCCCGCCTCGAACTCAAGGACGACCTCGGGCGCGACGTGCTGGGCGGCGTGGTCCGAACGAAGGTTCCGGATCCGCTTACGCGCGCCCGGCACCGTGCCGAACAGCGCGAAGCAGACCGCGTCGAGCACACTCGTCTTGCCCGCGCCCGTCGGGCCCTGGATGAGGAACAGTCCGGCCTCGCCCAGCCCGGCGAAATCGACCTCCTCCGTTCCGGCGAACGGCCCGAACGCCGTCACCCGCAGCCTGAGCAGCTTCACGTTTCCGCGGCCTCCTTGGGTGTGCCCGTCCGCGCGGCGGACCGCTGCGCGGGGACTCTCGGGCCCTCCTCCAGGCGGCAGTGTTCGAACGCCGAGCGGAGCAGGGTGCTTTCCTCTTCGGTGGGTGGTTCGCCCATGACCTCTTCGAGGAAGGCGTCGGCCAGCTCCGGTTCGGTGCGGGTGGCCAGGAGGGCGGCGCGCGCCGGGCCGTCGGAGGTGAACGCCTCGGCGGCGAACTCCAGGACGAGCGCGTGCGGGAACCGCTCGCGCAGCCGCTCCATCGCGGCCGGGACGCGCCGGGCGTCGGTGAGGGTCGCCTTGACCCAGTGGTCCTCGTGCTTCGTGTGCTCGGGGCGCGTGAGGAGTTCGTCCAGGGTGCCCGTCAGGTGGGCGAGGCGGCGGGGGACGGGCGCCTCGACGAACTCGGCGCCGCGCAGGCCGGACGCGTCGACGTCCACCAGCCACGAGCCCTTCACGTGGGACATCTCGGAGAAGGAGTAGGCGAGCGGCGAGCCCGAGTAGCGGACGTGCTCGCGCAGGGCGCGTCTTCCATGCAGGTGGCCGAGCGCGACGTAGTCGATCCCGTCGAAGACGCCCGCGGGCACGATGCTCGCCCCACCGACCGAGATGTCACGTTCGCTCTCGCTGACGACGGGCGTCTCACCCGCCGAGACGAACGCGTGCGCCAGCACGACGCGCGGCCCCCGGTGGCCGTCCGCGTGGATCCGGCGCAGCGCCTCGGTGAGCGCCGCCGGGTGCGACCGCTCCGGCAGCTCCCAGGACGCGCGCACCAGCTCCGGCTCCAGGTACGGCACCGGATAGACGGCCACCTCCCCGACGTGCACGGGACGCCCCACCCCGGCCGGGTCGGTGCGCACGTGCACCCCCGCCTCCTCGAACAGCCGCGAGCCGACACCGAGCCGGATCGCCGAGTCGTGGTTGCCCGAGATGAGCACCACACGGGTGCCCGCCGCCCTGAGCCGCGCGAGCGTCTCGTCGTACAGCTCGACCGCGTCCAGCGGCGGGATCGCCCTGTCGTACACGTCGCCGCTCACCAGCACGCACTCGACGCGCCGCGCGGCGACCGTGGCCACCAGATGGTCGGCGAACGCCGCCTGGGCGCTGAGGAGGCTCTCCCGGTGAAAGGCACGGCCCAGGTGCCAGTCGGAGGTGTGCAGGAATCTCATGTCATCCCAAGACCCTAGACAACGCCACTGACACTCTGGCCGCACAAGCCGGAACGCGCCGCACGCGGCGCCGGGACCGGCATGGTTCTCGGCGTGTCGCGCCGTCGCGCGCACGGATGGCGGGCGTCGGCCCCGCCGCCGACACGGATTGTGCGGCGGCACCGCGTCGCGGACGTCCGCGTTGTGCGCCCGCACAACGTGCCGGTCCGGGCGGGGTGCGCGCGCCCACCGCCCGCGGCCGGGTCTGGACGGGTTTTCCCCCGCGTGCTGTAGTAACGGCGGCATCCTGGGAGGTTCGCGATGGGCGTCCACGGCCGTGACCGGGAACTCGATCTGCTCGACCGCCTCGTGGTGTCGGCGCGCGCGGGACGGGGCGGTGCCCTCGCCGTCAGGAGCGGTCCGGGCCTGGGCCGCAGCACCCTGCTCAGGTGGGCCGCGCGCCGTGCCTCGCCCGACTTCCGGGTGCTGAGCGTGCCCGGCGTCCGGGTCGAGGCGGAGCTGGCGGGCGCGGCACTGGGCCGGTTCCTGCCCGGCGGCTCGGACGCCCCGCAGGACGTGCACCGCAGGCTCGCCGAACTGGCCGCCGACCGGCCGCTGCTGTGCGTCGCGGACGACGCGCACTGGATGGACGCGCCGTCCCTGAACGCGTTGGCTTTCACCGCGCGTAGGGCGGAGTCCTACCCGATCCTCATGCTGTTCGGCGCGAGTGACGGAAGGCTGCGCGGCGCGGGACGTGACAGGCTCGCCGCCATCCCCGACCTCGCGTTGCCGCCGCTGGACGACACCGCCGCGCGGCTGGTGCTGCGCGAGGGGGTGGAGGGCATCCCCACCGAGCTGGAATCCGTTCTTGTGGAGCTCGCCGGCGGCAACCCGCGCGCGCTCCGCGAGCTCGGCCGGGCCCTGACACCGGGACAACTCTCCGGGATAGACCCGCCGCCCGTCACCCTTCCCCCGGGCAGTGAGCTCCGGGCCGTCTATCGGCGTCGTTTTATGCGGCTGCCTGAGGCGTCCCGGCTGCTGCTCCTCTTCGCCGTCGTCGAGGAGAGCCTGGACATCGTCACCCTGGGGCGTGCCGCTGCCGCCGCCGGGGTGGACCTCGCCGCCTTGGAGCCCGCGCGTGACGTCGGCCTCCTGACGGTCGAGGGCGACCACGTGAGCGTGCCGGGGCAGCTCGTCCGGGGCGTCCTGCAGGCCGACGCGCCGCTGGCCGACCTGAACACCGCGCACCGGCTGCTCGCCCGCGTCATGGACCGGCCGGGCCAGCGCGCCCGGCGCATCATGCACCGGACGTCGATCGCGCCGCGGCCCGGCGACGTGGAGGAGCTGCGCGCCGTCGCGGCGGGCGCCGACCCCGTCGAGGCGGCGGCGATCTGGGCGCGCGCCGCCGACCTGTCCGGCGACCCGGCCGACCTGCTCGGCGCGGCGTCCGCGCACTGGCGCGGCGGGGCGTCGGCGCGGGCGCGGGTCCTGGTGCGGCGGGCGCTGGCCGACCCCGCCGTCCCGCCCGGCGAGGCCGAGCTGCTGCTCGGCGAGATAGAGCTGTTCGACGGCATGCCGGAGAAGGCGCGCACCCTGTACGCGGCGGCGGCCGACCTCCTTCCGGAGCCGGAGAGGCTGGACGCCCTGGCGCGCGCGGGTGAGGCCGCCTACCTGGCAGGGGACATCGCCTCCTATCTGGACCTCGCCGAACGGGCCAAGCGCACGCCCGGCTCTGAACTGCTCACCCTGCACTTCCAGGGCACGGCCGCGGCCTTCGTCGGTGAGGACTTCGGCGTCCCGCTGCGCAGGCTGCTCGGGCTGCCCGAAAGCTGCATGGACCACCTGTGGGCGAGCACCGCGGCGTCACTCCTGGGCGACGACCTGGCCGCGCACGAGCTGGCGACGGGCGCCGTCCGGGCCGCGCACGGCGGCAACATCTCGCTCCGCCCCTGCGCCCTGCACCTCCTCGCGCAGGCCGAGCTGTGGCGGGGACGGTTCTGTGAGGCGGCGGAGGCGTCCCGGGAAGGGCTCGCGCTCGCCGAGGCCGTCGGGCAGGGCAACGTGGCCGTCGACCACAGGGCGCTGCTCGCGCTCGTCGCCGCGCTCAGGGGCGACCGCAACGAGAGTCGAAGGCAGGCCGGGATAGCGGCCACCACCGCGGCGGCCCGAGGGCTCAGCCGTCCGGAGGCGTTCATCAGCTGGGCGGAGGCGGCCCTCGACCTCCTCTCCGACCGGCCCGCCGAAGCGGCCGCCCGGCTGCGCATCATGACGGTGCACCCTGTGGTGCGGGTGATGTCCACGCCCCTGTACGTCGAGGCCGAAGTGCACTCGGGTGGACGGGAGGCGGCGGCCCGGTCCCTCGCCGTCTTCGACATGTGGGCGCAGGCCACCGCCAACCCCGCCCGGCTCGCGCTGTCCCGGCGCTGCCACGCCCTCCTCGCCGCGGGCGGCGCCGCCGAGGAGCACTTCAGCGCGGCGCTCGCGCTGCACCGGCTCGGCGGCTCCCCGTTCGAACTCGCCCGCACCGAGCTGCTGTTCGGCTCGTGGCTGAGACGCTCCAGGAGGCCCAGCGACGCCCGTCCCCACCTCCGGTACGCGCTGCACCTCTTCCGGCACTACGAGGCCGAGGCGTGGGCCGGCAGGGCCCGCGCCGAGCTGCGCGCGGCGGGCGAGAGCGCGCTCGGCGGCGAGCCGGCCGCCGAGCTGACGGCCCAGCAGGAGCAGATCGCGCGGCTCGCCGCCGAGGGCGCCACCAACCGGGAGATCGCCGCCCGGCTCGTGCTCAGCCCCCGCACCGTCGAACACCACCTGCGCAACGTTTTCACCCGGCTCGGTGTGCGCTCCCGCGTCGAACTCACCAAATTCTTCTGATCCGCCTCCGGATGCGCGTTGCGCGGCGTCGGGGCGCACGTTGGAGCGTTCCGATGTGGGGGTGGCTGAGGACCGGTGATGTTACCGATGCGCTACCGGTGTGACCCTCGGCACACTTTGGGCGCACCTCCCACCCCCCGAGGAGAGAACATGCTCCGCAAGATCGGTGTGCTCATCGCCGCGCTCGCGCTAGCCGTCACGGGCCTCTCGGCGCCCGCCCACGCGGCCCGCACCCCCGTCGTCTTCGTGCACGGCTACGCCGGCGGCGCCTTCAACTGGACGACGGCCAAGTCCGTCTTCCAATCGGGCGGCTACGCCAACTCCGAGCTGTTCACCTACGAGTACAACTCCTACGGAAACAACGTGGCGAACGCGCAGGGCCTCGCGACGTTCGTCGACAACGTGCGCGCGCAGACCGGCTCCGCCCAGGTGGACATCGTCAACCACTCCATGGGCGGCCTCGTCAGCCTCTGGTACCTGAAGCAGCTGAACGGCCACCCCAAGGTCAGGCACCTCGCGTCGATCGCCGGCGCCAACCACGGCACCACCTTCGCCGCAGCCTGCCTGATCTTCGTCACCTGCCAGCAGATGTATCCCGGCTCGTCCTTCATCAACACGCTGACGTCCGGTGACGAGACGCCCGGCGCCACCAAGTACGCCACCTGGTACTCGGCCTGCGACGGCGTCATCATCCCCTACACCAGCACCCGCCTGACCGGCGCCACCAACACCAACGTCCTCTGCCAGACCCACCTGGGCTTCCTCATCGACACCTCGGTCCTCACCCAGATCCGAACCTTCCTGGCAACCTGACCCCCACCTCCCTGACGGCCCGGCCCCCGCCCACGGCGGCGACCGGGCCTCTCTATTCCCCAAACGCTCTCCCCGGTTCTCGCAACGGCCCTTCTCTTGCGGGTGGGTGAGGACCGAAGTGCCCAATGGCGCGTGTGTTGTGGTGGAAGTTCCGGGCGTGTTGGGTTATGCCGAGCTATATTCGTTGCTCGCGGTTGTGGCTCGGCACGGAAGGTGACGGGGTTATGGGTGCGGGGGACGGGGATCTCGTCGTGTTGGCGCTCGGAGGGGTGCAGCGGTTCATCTCCGAGTCGCGGACGACGGCGGACCTGGCGGCGGCGAGCGCCATCATGGCGCGTCTGGCCAGGGCTGCCGCGGAGTCGCTGGGCGAGGTGGACGGGGTGTCGCTGGTGTTCCCGGAGAGCGGGGAGTCGCGGGGCGCACCGAACCGGGTGGTGGCGCTGGTTCCGGCGGGGAGAGGCGACGCGCTGGGCGAGGCGGCGGCCGGGGCCGTGCGGACGGCGTGGGAGCAAACGGTGCAGGGGGTCTTCAAGGACGCCGCCGCGGCGGGGACTCCGGGCGTGCCGGACGTGACGTGGGTGGCCGTGCCCGCGGCGGCGGGGGACTACGCCACGCGCTGGGAGCTGGCGCAGCGGGCTCTGGCCGGGCGGCGGATGGTGCGGGACTTTGCTCCGGCCGATGAGCTGGCGCGGCCGCTGTGCTCGCTGAGCCCCCGATGGGCGGCGGCGGAGCGGCCGCCGCCGGGCGCGCGGCGCCACCACCGCCAGGAGCTGTTGAGCCGGGCGAACTGGGTCAAGCGGGAGTGGTCGCGATCCGAGGACGGGCAGGGTACGCGGTTTCCATCGACGTCCTCGATCGCGTCCGCCCGGTTCCGGGACGCGGTGATCCGGCGCCTGGACGACCGGGAGCTGGCGGGCGCGGTGGGCGCGCTGCGAGCGGTGGTGGGGCGGCTTTCCTCAGGGCGGGAGGAAGCGGTGCGGGGGCTGTCGCACGCGGGCGGCGAGCTGGGCCGGTGGCTGCGGGAGTCGGCCGGCGGCTGGGTGTATCCGGACCGGTGGACCGAGCGGTCGGTGCTGGCGGAGTCCGCCCGGCCGGAGGACGTGCGGGACGCGGCCGGGATCGCGAGCCAAGGCCGGAAGGCGGCCGCGGCCGTCGTCAGGCGGATGGATGAGTTCGGTGTCGCCTCTCCCGCCGTTTACCTGGCGGTCATCGCCCAGGACCTGGACTGGATGGGCCGCTACCTGTCGGGTACGGGCACGGCCCGCGACGGTTCCCGGATCGAGGTGTCCGCGGCGTCCCACCAGGCGGTGTCGCGGCGGCTGTTGGTGCTGGGCGAGGAGCAGCTGACGCGGCTGTCGGAGCCGCGCCTACTCGGCGTCCCGGTCTACGCCGGGGGCGACGACCTCCTGGCGTTCGCGCCCGCGGCGAACGCGCTGGACGTGGCGGCGGCGGCCTACGGGCTGGTTCCCGCGGATCTGCCGAAGGCGAGCACCGCCGTGCTGTTCTTCCACCAGCACTTCTCGCTGCGGGAGGCGGTCACGCGGGTTCAGGAGATGTTGAAGGACGCGAAGCGCAACGTCGAGGGCAAGCACGCGCTGGCGGTGGGGGTGGTCCGGCGTTCGGGGACGCGGGCGGAGTCGATCCAGCCGTGGCCGTCGGCGCGGCCGGACGAGCTGTCCGTGCGGGCGTTCGACCTGCTGGGCCGGAGCGGAGAACACGTGGTCTCGCCGCGGCTGGTCGCCGACCTTGAACGCGACGAGGAGGAGCTGGCGTCGCTGCCCGAGCGCCTCTACACGGCGGAGCTGGCCCGGCTGCTGGCCCGGCACACCTCCGGCCCCGCCGACGGCAGGGCCGGGTTCGTGGCGGACGCGACGCGGGCGCTGGTCGATCTGGGGGCGCGGGAGCGTTCGGTTCCGGGGCCCGAGACGGCACGGCCGGTGCCGGTGGCGCGGATCGGGGTCTTCCTGAGGCAGGAGGCGCGGTGAACGAGAACTGGCTGGCGTTCACGCCGCGCGACACCGTCCTGGTGCGGGACGGCCGTGCGTTCGACGCGGGCACCGACGCGTCGTCGGAGTCGGTACGGCCGTGGCCGAGCACGGTCGCGGGCGCGGTCCGCACCGCCTACGGCCGGGATCCGGACACGGTGCGGGGCCCGGTTCTGGCCCTGCGGCTGCCCGGCGGGTGGCGACCGTACTTCCCGATGCCCGCCGACGTCGTCCGGTCGCCGACGCGTTCGCGCTGTTTCCTGCTGCGTCCCGATCCCGGGCTCGGCGGCGTCCACACCGATCTGGGCGACGGCGTGGGCGGCCTGCTGGCCCCGCCGCAGGGCGTCGAGGACGCCGAGCCGCTGGACGGATGGATCGACTCCTCGTCCCTCGCCGTCCATCTGGCGGGCGGTTTTCCGGCGCACGGGTTCGGGATCGGGCGGAAGTCGTCGGAGCTGACCCGCTACAAGGCGCCGGACGGGCCGCAGCCGTTCCAGCCGCTGGTCGACGAGCCGCGGGTCGGGCTGGCGCGCACCGCGTCCCGCTCCGCTCGCGAGGGCTACCTGTACCGGGCGGTCCATCTGCGGCCCCGGGAGGGGTGGGCGTTCCTGGCCTGCTGCGAGGTCCCGGAGCCGTGGACCGCGCAGGGCCCGGCACCGTTGGGCGGGCGGGCCAGGGTCGCCGACGTCGAGGACGTCACCGGCCAGTCCGGTGTCGCCTGGCCGCAGGGCCCGACGACGTTCCCGGACGGCAAGGTGCTGCTGTACCTGGCGACGCCCGCGCTGTGGCCGGACGGGTGGCGGCCGCCGCTGCCGGACGGTGTGGCGCTGGAGGGGGCGGCGGTCCCCGCGGCGCTGCCGGTCGCCAGCGCCTCCCCCCGCCAGGCGCGCCACGGCCGCACCCGCCTTCTGGACACGGTGTCGCTGCGGTGGGCGGTGCCCGCCGGAGCGGTGTATCTGCTGCGGTTCCCCGACCAGGATTCGGCCGGGCGGTGGGCGGCCGCGCAGCACGGCCGCGCGCTGGCCCCGGCCCGGGCGCCCCGGATGGACACCGCCGGATTCGGCGTTGTCCTCACCGGCCGCTGGTAAGCCTCCTCCCCGCTCTGTCGAAAGGACGGAACCCTCCATGAGCCCCCCGGCCGAGTTCCTGCTCTACCTGTACGCGGAGTCACCGCTGCACCCCGGCGCGTCGGACAGCGCCGACTCGATCGACCTGCCGATCCAGCGGGAGGCCGCGACCACCTACCCGGTGATCTGGGGGCAGAGCCTGAAGGGCGCGCTGCGCCAGGCCGCCCAGGAGTCGGCCGACTGGAGTGACCCGCTGGTCCGCGAGGTGTTCGGCAAGGCGGTGGACGCCCAGCGGGGCGAGGCGGAGGACGCGGCGGGGCTGCTGGCCGTCGGCGACGCCCAGTTGGTGGCGATGCCGGTGCCGACGCTGCGGCGGACGTTCGCGTGGGTCACCTCCGAGATCGCGCTCGGCAGGCTGGCCCGCAAGTACCGCACCCTGGGCCATGAGCCGCACGCCGTGCCGTCGGTCGCCGCCGACATGGGCTCGGCCGCCTCGGACGGCTGGGTCGACGGGCGGGGCCAGACGCTCGGCCCGTGCGTCCTGCCCGTGGAGGCCAAGGACGCCAACCTCGCGGCCTGGGCGGCGCTGATCGCCGGGGGCGCCCTGAGCGCCGCGGGATTCGAGCCGTTCAGGGCCAAGTTCGGGGAGGACCTGCTGCTGGTCGGGTCCGACGCGATGCCGCTGCTGCTGCGCGAGTGCACCGAGCTGACCGCCCGCGTCCAGCTGAACGAGGGCAAGACCGTCCAGAACGGCCCGTTCTACAGCGAGTACCTGCCGACCGAGACGCTCCTGGCCGCGCCGCTGACGCTGCGCGGCGGCGGCGCGGACGCGCTGAAGGCGCTGCGGTCCCTGCTGGGCGGCGAACTGCTGCGGATCGGCGGGGACGAGACCCTCGGCAAGGGCCTGGTCTGGCCCCGGCTCGTCGAGGCGGCGACCCGATGAGCGTCCGCAGGATCGACCAGACGATGGCCAAGGCGGCCGCCGAGCTGCTGCCCGACACGGTGGACGGCAAGCTGCGGACGCGCTACCGCACCCTGTCGGTCATGTCCCGTGACGCGGGTCTGGCCGCCACCTACGCCTACGTGGCCGCCAAGGGCAAAGGTCGTGGTGACCTTCCCGACGCCTACCGGAAGGTCGCCACCGGGATTCGCGACCACCTGGAGAACCGCGGCCTCAAACCCGCGACGGTCCGCAGCGAAAGGGACATACTGCGCCACCTGGGCGAGATGGACCTGCACACCTACGCTCGCGCCTCGGCCGAGGTCGCCGCGTTGCTGCGGTGGCTGAGCCGCCTCGCTGACGCCGTCCACCAGACCGACGACGCCGCCCCGCCGAAGGGTCCTGACGACGCCGCCACGTCGGAGGATGACGCCTCATGAGCACTCCGCGCCCGCGCCCTCCGAAGCCCGGAGCCAAGGGACCAGCCGCTCCGCGTGCGGGCGGCCAGCACGGCCCGGTGTCCGCGGCCGGGCCGCTGGGCCGGGTGATCACCAGCGACGGGAACCTCGCCAAGGGCAGGGTCGGCGCCCGGCTGGACGACGACGCCAACGCCCAGATCCTGATGCGGCGCGTCGTGTTCACCTCGGGACACGACGAGATCGAACTCGACAAGAAGGGCGGCGCGTCCCTGCTGGCCTGGGCGGTGCACAGCCATCTGGGCCAGTGCACCGACCTGCTCGACCAGGTCGCCGCGCGCCGCCGCCGCGCGCTGGCGTCGCTGCGCGGGCAGGGCCTGACCGTCGTCCGGCTGCGCGCCGCCCCGGAATGGCGGCTGGCGGTGGGCCTGGGCAACGACGCCAACCCGCACGAGATCGGGCTGTCCCTGCACGGTACCTACGGGTGGCCGGTCATCCCGGGATCGTCCGTCAAGGGCCTCACCGCGGCGTGGGTCGCGTCCCGGGTGAAGGACGGCGAGATCGACGCGAAGCTCCGCGACACCGTGTTCGGCACCCCGCGCGTCGGCGCCAAGGCCGTCCGGGGCGAGGCCCGGCGCGGGTCGGTGCTGTTCCTGGACGCGCTGCCGACGGGCGGGAAGGTCAAGGTCGTGCGCGACGTGGTCACCCCCCACGTCCAGCCCTACTACGGGTCGGGCGGCCACGTCCCGCCTGCCGAACATCACAACCCGGTGCCGTCGGAGTTCCTGACGCTGGCGAAGGGCGCGTTCGCCTTCGACCTGGCCGGCCCCGCCGAGCAGATGGACGACGTCGCCTCCTGGTGCGCCGCCGCCCTGGCGGACCTGGGAGTCGGGGGCAAGACCGGCGCGGGATACGGCTACCTCACCGTAACCGAGGAGCAGGTATGACGATCCACCTCATCTCGGTCGGCCGCAGCATCACCGCGTTCCTGAACGACCCCTACGGCGTGGTCGACGAGGCCACGGCCGACCTGGTGTCCGGCGCCTACCGTGACCTGTTCGCCGACGTCACCGCCGAGGCGGCCGCCCGCCGAGTCGCCTCCTGCCTGGACGGCACCGATCCCGCCCTGGCCGCAGACGTCACGGACCTGGCCGCACGCCTGCGGGTCGGCTTCTGGCCCGCCTCGGTCAGCGCCGAGCTGAGCACCCTGGACAAGGCCGTCCACCTGCGGCGCCTGCCCGACGGCGACATCGCTCTCCTGCTCACCTCCGACACCGCTGCCGGGTTGGAGGCGGCCCTGTGGAACGCGCTCGCGCTCACCGGCGGCGACCTGGCCCGCGTCACCTACCTGGCCGCCTCCGGCCTGACCGACGACGACTTCACCGACCTGCGCGGCCGGGCCGTGATCTGCCGAGTCCCCGGCATGGACGCGGGCAACAGTGCGGGCTTCGCCTCCGCCATGGGCCACCTCGGCCGGATCGGCGCCGGCCTGCTGAAGCACGCCCGCCCCGGCGGGGAAGAAGATTTCGCCTTCCACCTGTCGGGCGGATTCAAGGCCGCCGTCCCCTACCTGATCGGGCTGGCCGAGGGCGTCCGTTCCCGCACTGAGGCGCCCGTCCGCGCCTGGGTGCTGCACGACACCTCCGACGCCCGCATCGCCCTGCCCCTGCGCCGCCTGCACCCCGGCACGGTCGACCGCGAACTCAAGGCATTCGCCGGCGGCGTCAGCACCGACAGACCCGCCGGGAACCAACTCGACGGCTACGCCTACGAGCAGGCCGGGGCCACCCGCTGGGAGCTGACCGCCTTCGGCGTCGGCCTGCGCGCCCTGTTCGGCCACCCCAACGAGAGCGACTGATGGACCCGGCCGGGCGGTTCGGGCAGCGGCTGCGTGACGGCGTCCTGCGCACCTCCGAACGCCTGCGCGACCCCCGGTGGCGGGAGCACGACCGCGAAGCGCTGCGCGATGCCGGAGACGGGCTCAACCGCGCCCTCGAACCCCTCGGGCGGCCGCGCGACGTCCCCCGCCCTTCCACCCCGGAGATCGACCAGGCACTGGACGGGCTGCGCGACCTCCTGGCCGGGAACAGGCCGCTGCTGCGCGCCGTCCTGTACAGCCCCGACCTGGCCTGGGCGCGGTTTCGGTCCGCCCGCCCGGACCTCATGGAGGCTTTCGCCGCCCTGTGCCACCTCGCCGAAGCCGCCTGGCGGTGCGTCGCCGACACCCCGTCGCCCGACCTCGCCACCCTGCGCCCGCCGGCCGCCCGTCTGCGGTTCCTCACCCTGAGCGAACCGTTCCGCCACCGCGCCGACGACGGCCCGTGGAAACCGGAGGACGACCTGGGCGAGCACGGCGTCTACGACGCGGTCTTCGGCGAGAACTCCTGGCACGAGTACACCAGCCGCTGCCGGGACGCCCGCCGCGCCTGGCTCTCCTTCCTCAACGCCTACGAGTCCCATCCCGTGCTGGCCCGCGCCGACCCCGCCGACCTGGAACGGGAACTCGGGCTGCTGGCCTTCCGTAACGGCCGCCCCACCACCGCACTGACGCTCTCGGGAACCTCGCTCGCCAGCCCCGCCGCCCCCAACGCCGACGACCTGGCGATCTACGCCGAGGTCACCGAACTCCATCTGCTGCCCCGCTTCCGGATCCGGCAGGCCACGGCCCTTACCTGGCTGGCCTCACCCGGCAGCCGCATCCTGGGCCTTCTGCCGGCCGTCATCTGCGCGCTTACCGCGACCGCGTCGATCGCCCTCGCTGTCACCGGGCATTTTGTCCCCGCCGGATGGACGGCCCTTGCCTTCTACGGTCTCTTGTGCCTAGGCACCCTCGCGCGGGGCCCATCGTTCGCCACGCCGTGGCTGCTGCGCCTGCCCGCCGCGGCCTCACTGGGCCTGCTGTTGCTGTCCAGCCTGCACCCCACTTGGTGGGACACGCCATTGCGCGGCGTCACAGCGCCCTGCGTGCTCGTCGCCGCGTCCGTCGGGTACCTGCTCGTCGAGGCACGCAACCACGGCGCCGCGCCCCTGGCCGCCGTGGCCCGCGCGCTGACCGTCACCGCCGTCGGCTCCCTGCACGCCCTCCTGGTCGCCCTCATCGGGCTGGCGCTCGTCGTCCCGGCCTACATGGAGTCCCCGGACGCCAAGACCCGTGTCCACCACGTGCTGGACTCCGCCTCCGCCGGCCACTCCTGGCACCTGCTGTTCCTTGCCGCCAGCGTCTGCCTGGCCGCCGGCGTGTTCTCCCAGATCCTCTGGGACGACCGCCCCATCACCGCACCACTCGCCCACATCCACCGGCGCACGGGATGAACCCATGACCTGGACCACCCTCACGCTCACCGTCACCACCCCCCTGTTCAACGCTGGGGCCGTCAACGGCAGGGAACCCGACTCTGACAAGACGGGCATCCGCGTCCCCTCCCTGCGCGGTGCCCTCCGTTTCTGGTTCCGCGCCCTGGCCGGTGTCATCACCGGGCCCGACCTCGCCCTGCTCAGTGAACTCGAAGGCCGCGCCCTCGGCCACACCGGCAACGCCTCGCCCGTCCGTTTCCGCGTCTCCCGGCAGCCTCCCCTCACCCTCCCCTCCGGTCGCCACACCTTCACCCCGCCCCCCGGACTCGTCCTGGAGAAGCGCGTCAAGGAACCCGGATACTGGATCCACTACCTCCTCGGCCAGGGCCTGGCCGACCTCGGAAACCTCCGCGTCAACCGGCCCTACGTCGCCCCCGGCCAGCCCTGGGAACTGAAGATCGCCTTCGGCCCCGACGACCGCCTCAACTCACCCGTCCTGGCCGCCCTCTGGCTACTGTGCGCCTACGGCGGGCTCGGCGCCCGCACCCGCCGCGGCTTCGGCGGCGTCCGCATCACCCGTGTCGACGGCCCCCTCCCCGAACCCTGGACTGCCCGGGACCTGCTGGCCCCGCCCGCCATGGCGCACGGCGAGATCACCGGCCTGCGGCTCCCCGTCCACATCCTCAAGGCCGCCGGACTGCTCACCGCCTACATCCGCGAGGAACTCGGAAGACCGGGGTTCTCCATCGCCGACTGGCAGGAGCCGCCCTCCTTTCCCGTCCTCAGCCGGCAGCACACGCTCGCCGTCCTCAGCACTCGTGCCTTCCCCTCCTGGGAGAAGACTCTGGGGCACGCCGGAGAACAGTTCCGCCGGTTCCGTGCCTCGCGCGACTACCCCGGCGCGCGTTACCGGCCCGACATCAAGACCCCCGAATGGGAGGACGTCGTCCATGGCGCCGACGACCACTTCACCCTCGGGGCCCTCGGCCTCCCCGTCGTCTACAAGGACGGAATCAGCGTGGGCGTGGAGGTGGACGGCAAACCCTCCCGCCGCGCCTCACCCCTGTGGATCCGCGCCGTAGGGCACGGCACGGACTGGCGGATCCTGTCCTTCGCCTTCACCGGCAGCTTCCTCCCCTCCGGCCAGGACGCGCCCGAGGTCGTCCTTCGCGGAAAAGGCCCGAGAAGAACACTGAACGTCGCGGACGAGGACGTCGCCGAACTCGCCCGAGCGTGGATGCGCCGGCTGCGGCCCGCCCCCTGAACACCGCCCCGCCACCGGCCAGGAGAGGCTCTCCCACCCACCGGAACCGGCGCGGAGGCCGGTCAGCTCGCCACGGGTCCGTCCGGGCCGAGGTCGGTGGCGCCGAATCCGTGAGTGGTGCGGGCACCGGTGCCGCTGCACACGGCGAACCGCGCCAGCGCCGCCAGCGCGGCCCGCACGCGCGGCGGCGTGCCCGGCCGGGAACCCAGCACCGCCGACCCCACGAACCCCGTCGCCGGATGCCCGTAACCCGCCACAAGATCGCATGCAAACGGACACCGTTCCCACAGGTCAGGCCAGCGATAGAAGGCCAAGCCTTCCAATAACACACCAGCCCGCAGGGCACAGAAACGGTAGAGACCGCAGCCGCGTGCGCACCCTCTGAAGCTTTCAAGAACCTGCGAGTTCTCAGGGTCTGGAGAGTCACGCCGGGAACTGGACCGGCTCGGTCGGCCTGTCGGGGCTGGCGAAATACTTTGCCCAGAACGCCTCGTGTGACCTTCGACAACGCCTGACGGACGACGACGGCGGCGCGCGGACCGGCCAGGCTGCGCTGAGGCCGTGGACCCACGAGGCCCCCGGGTCCCGCTGCGGGGCGGTGGGGTTTTGGGGTTAGGGTTTGGGGATGGGGGAGAGGCCGTATGTGGTGGTGAGTGTGGCGGTGTCGGTGGACGGGTTTATTGATGATGCGTCGGGGGGGAGGTTGCGGTTGTCCAATGCGGAGGATTTTGAGCGGGTGGATGAGGTGAGGGCTGGGGTGGACGCGATTCTGGTGGGGGCGGAGACGGTGCGGCGGGACAATCCGTCGTTGCTTGTGCGGTCGGAGATGAGGAGGGCGGAAAGGCGTCGGAAGGGGGTGCCGGAGGATCTGGTCAAGGTGACGCTCACGTCTAGTGGGGAGGGGTTGGAGGCTGGGGCTCGGTTTTTTACGACGGGGGAGGAGCCCAAGATCGTTTATACGGTGGCGGGGGTCGCGGGGCGGTTGCGGGAGAGGTTGGGCGGGGTGGCGGAGATCGTGGATCTTGGGGAGTGGGTGGGGCCTCGGGTGTTGTTGGAGGATCTTTATCGGCGGGGGGTGCGGCGGGTGATGGTCGAAGGGGGAGGGGGGGTGCACACGGCGTTTCTGACGGCGGATGTTGTTGATGAGGTGCATCTTGCGGTGGCGCCGTTCTTTATTGGGGACGGGCGGGCGCCTAGGTTCACCTATGAAGGGGTTTTTCCGCAGGGGCCTGGAAGGCCGATGCGGTTGGCGGAAGTGCGGGCGATCGGGGAGATCGCCTTTCTTCGGTATCTGATCGGGGAGTCGGATGGGTGAGCGGGTGGACGATCGGCGGTGGCTGGGGCTCGCCTGTGAGCTGGCGCGGGAGTGTCCGCCTTCGCGGACGGCCTTCTCCGTCGGGGCCGTCGTGGTAGGCGCGGACGGTAAGGAGCTGGCGCGGGGGTACTCGCGCGAGACGGACGACAAGGTGCACGCCGAAGAGGCGGCGTTGGCGAAGCTGCCAGGGGTGGACCTCGCGGGGGCCACCGTCTACAGCTCGCTGGAGCCGTGCGCGCGGCGGCTTTCGCGGCCTCAGCCGTGCGCGCGGCTGATCGTGGCCGCCGGGGTGCGGCGTGTGGTGTTCGCGTGGCGCGAGCCGGTGCTCTTTGTGGAGGGCGACGGGGTGGAGGTGCTGGCGGACCTGGGGGTCGAGGTGGTGGAGATCCCGGCGTTCGCGGCGCGCGCGAAGCTGCCGAACGCGCATCTGCTGTAACCGGGACGGAACCCGTCATTGAGACTGGAGTCTCGCCGTCGTATGCTGCGCCCAAGCAAGCACTCGGTTGGCGGAGGTGTCATGCACGAGCACAAGTCCTTCTTCATCGGCGGCGACTGGGTCGCGCCGGCGGGGACCGGGGTGATCGAGGTCGTCTCCCCGCACACCGAGGAGGTCATCGGACGGGTCCCGGACGGCACCGAGGCGGACATCGACAGGGCGGTCGCGGCGGCCCGCGCGGCGTTCGACGACGGGCCGTGGCCGCGCCTGACGCCCGCCGAGCGGGCCGAGGCCGTCGGCCGCCTGTCCGCGCTGTACGCGGCCAACGTGCAGCCGATGGCGGACCTGGTGACGGCCGAGATGGGGTCGCCCGCGCTGTTCTCGGTGTTCGCGCAGGCAGCGATCCCGCAGATGGTGCTGCAGTACTACGTAGATCTGGCCGCCACCTACCCGTGGGAGGAGGAGCGGCCGGGCCTCCAGGGCCCGGTGACGGTCGTGCGCGAGCCGGTCGGCGTCGTCGGCGCCATCGTGCCGTGGAACGTCCCCCAGTTCACGCTGATGCTCAAGCTCGCCCCGGCGCTCATCGCGGGCTGCACGATCGTGGCGAAGCCGTCGCCGGAGACGCCCCTGGACGCCTACCTGCTCGCCGAGTGGGTCAAGGAGGCGGGCATCCCGGACGGCGTCGTGAACATCGTCCCGGGCGGCCGTGAGGCGGGCGCGCACCTGGTGGCCCACCCGGACGTGGACAAGGTCGCCTTCACAGGGTCCACCGCCGCCGGACGCCAGATCGCGGCCGTGTGCGGGCAGCAGCTCAAGCGGGTCACCCTGGAGCTGGGCGGCAAGTCCGCGGCCGTCATCCTGGACGACGCCGACCTCGCCACCACCGTCGAGGGCTTCAAGCTCGCCTCGCTGATGAACAACGGCCAGGCGTGCGCCGCGCAGACCCGGATCCTCGCCCCGCGCTCCCGCTACGCCGAGGTGGCTGACGCGCTCGCCACGATGGTCGCGGGCATGGCGGTAGGCGACCCGACGGATTACGGCACCGAGATCGGCCCCCTGGTGGCCCGCCGTCAGCAGGAGCGCGTGGAGAGCTACATCCGGATCGGCCAGGACGAGGGCGCGAAGATCCTCGTCGGGGGGCTCAACCGGCCGTACGACCGTGGCTGGTACGTCGCCCCGACGGTGTTCGGCGACGTCACCAACGACATGCGGATAGCCCGCGAGGAGATCTTCGGGCCCGTCCTTTCCCTCATCGCCTACGACGACGAGGAGGACGCCATCCGTATCGCCAACGACAGCGAGTACGGCCTGGGCGGCTCGGTCTGGACCGCCGACGAGGAGCGCGGCGTCGCCGTCGCCCGCCGCATCCGCACCGGGAGCTGCGGCGTCAACCTCTACAGCATCGACCCGGCGACCCCGTTCGGCGGCTACAAGTCCAGCGGCCTGGGCCGTGAACTCGGCCCGGAAGGGCTGGACGCCTACCTGGAGCACAAGGCGATCCCCCGCCCTGCCCCCCAACCCTGAACCACTCCCCCTCCCCGGCCCCCGGGCGCGGCACCCCCTCGCGCCCGGGGGCTTCGCCGTCCCTAAGGAGGCCCGCCCGGTGTGTCTGTGTCCGTGTCGGTCGGCGGGGCGGTGTGCAGGGGTGCTTCGGGCGCGTCGGTGGGCTCGGGGTCGAGGCCGGTGTCCTGGTAGGAGAGCGGGTCCTCGATGGCCTCCAGGTGGGTGAAGACGGAGGCGTGGGGGAGCGCGGCGCGGATGGCGGACTCGACGTCGGTGGCGGTGCGGTGGCCGTGCCAGACCGTCCACGAGCCGGGCACGAGGACGTGCAGCGAGACGAACGAGCGGCTCCCCGCCTGCCGGGTCCGCAGCGCGTGGAAGACGATCCCGTCGGCCTGGAAGGGGCGCAACGCGTCGTTGATGAGCCCCTGTTCCCCGGGCGGGAGGGCGCGGTCCATGAGCCCGCCGCCGGAGCGCTTCACCAGCCGCGAGCCGGTGAACGCGATGTTCGCCGCGACGGCGAGCGCGATGAGCGGGTCGAGCACGTGCCACCCGGTGAACGCGACGGCGGCGACGCCGAGGATGACGCCCGCCGACGTCCACACGTCCGTGAGCAGGTGTTTGCCGTCGGCCTCCAGGATGATCGAGCGGTGCGCCCGCCCGGCCCTGATGAGCACCACGGCGACGGACAGGTTGATCACCGAGGCGAGCGCCGACACCGCGAGGCCGACCCCGACGTCCTCGACCGGCTGCGGCGACAGCAGCCGCTGGACGGCCGCGACGGTGATCGTCACCGCCGCGATGAAGATCATGATGCCTTCGGCGCCCGCAGAGAAGTACTCGGCTTTGGTGTGCCCGTAGGCGTGCTCGTCGTCGGCGGGCATGGACGACCAGCGCAGCGCCCCCACGGCGATGAGCGCCGCCACAAGGTTCACCACGGACTCGGCGGCGTCCGACAGCAGGCCGACCGAACCTGTCAGCCACCAGGCCGTCGTCTTCAGCGCGATCGTGGCGATGGCGGCCGCCACCGACAGCCAAAGCAGCCGCCCCAGCCTTCTGTCGGCCCCCGTCATCGTGCCTCCCGCCCTCCGGAACCCCCCAACTATGCCCCTTACCCAGAGGCCCCGTAGGGAGGGGTGCCCGGAGCGGGTCGGGCACCCCTCATTGGGCTAGTCGTGCAGGACGACGCCCCGGATGTTGCGGCCCGCGTTGAGATCCTCGTATCCGAGGGTGATCTCGTCGAGCTTGTAGGTGCGGGTGACCATCTCGTCCAGCTTGAGCTGACCCGTCCGGTACAGGTTGAGGAGCCGCCGGACGTCCCAGTTGCCGTTCGTCGCGCCGAACAGCGAGCCCTGCAGGCGCTTCTGCGAGAGCGTCAGGTCGGGTAGGAGGACGGGCGCGCCCGGCGCGTCGTGCGGGGCGATCGCGGTGACGACGACGGTCCCGGCCTTGCGGACGGCGGCGAGCGCCTGGCCGGGGTGCTCGGGCCTGAGCACGCCGACGGTGACGATGGCGGAGTCGGCGCCCTGCCCGTTGGTCGTCTCGCGCGCGAGTTCGGCGGCCTCCTCGATGGACGCGGCGGTGCGCGTCGCGCCGAACACGGGGGCCATCTCGCGCTTGAACGGCACCGGGTCCACCGCGATGATGTCGGCGGCGCCCGCGTGCGCGGCGCCCTGGACGGCGCTGACGCCGATGCCGCCGAGCCCCATGACGATCACCGTGTCGCCGGGCTGGACGGCGGCGGAGTTGACGGCCGAGCCCCACCCGGTGCTGACGGCGCAGCCGACGAGGCACGCCCGGTCCAGCGGAAGGTCGTCGTCGATCTTGACGACGGACTCCACCGCGACCGTCGTGATCTTGAAGTATTATGTGAGATATATCATCCGTCAATGGGTGGTTCCGGGCCAGTTCAGGGGAGCCCCGCCGTGGGTAGTTGACGGGGTTTTTGCCCTGCGGAACGTCCGGAGGGCGGCGGTGTCCGGGCAGGTCTGGGGGCATGAGGGGTACACCGCAGGAGGTCCTGAGCGGGCTGACGAGCGCCGCGCGTTTTCTCGTCGTCACGGTCGATCCGGGCGGTGAGGCGGCGGTCCGGGATCTGCTCGGCGGATTCGGGGACCTGCGCAAGTCCGTCGGATTCCGCGCGCCCGGCGGCCGGTTGACGTGTGTCGCGGGCATCGGCGCGGAAGTGTGGCCGCGCCTTTTCCGGGCGCCCGTTCCGGCGAAGCTGCATCCGTTCCGGGAACTGCGCGGCGCGGTGCACCACGCGCCCGCCACGCCCGGCGATCTGCTCTTCCACATTCGTGGCGCCCGCGCCGACCTGTGTTTTGAACTGGCCCGGCAGATCGTGAAACGGCTCGGCCCGCATTCCCGGGTGGTGGACGAGGTCGACGGATTCCGCTCGTTCGAGCAGCGCGACCTGCTCGGATTTGTGGACGGCACCGCCAACCCCGAGGGCGACGACGCCGTGTCCTCCGCCCTGGACGACGACGGGGCGAGCTACGCCGTCGTCCAGAAGTACCTGCACAACCTCCAGGCGTGGGAGAGCCTGCCCGTCGAGGCGCAGGAGACGGCGATCGGCCGCACCAAACTCGACGACATCGAGTTGGCGGACAAGGCGCGGAACTCGCACGTCGCGGTGAACACGATCGTCGTGGACGGCACGGAACACGACATCGTCCGGTTCAACATGCCTTTCGGCTCCGTCGGCAGGGGCGAGTTCGGCACCTACTACCTCGGCTACGCGGCCGATCCCGAGGTGCCGGAACGGATGCTGCGCCGGATGTTCGTCGGGGAGCCGCCCGGCAACCACGACCGCATTCTCGACTTCTCCACGGCGCTCACCGGCTGCCTTTTCTACGTGCCGCCGCAGGACTTCCTGGATGATCTGCCCGCCGCGCCGTGAAACGCGGATGGGCGAGTCTTGACGTCCCCGGGAGCGGACGGACATCGCCCCGTGGGCAGATTCCGGACATGAACATCGAAACCGCACTGCAGAAGCTCATCGAGCACGCCGAGGAGGAGCTGCACATCCGGCGGCACCGGGACCAGGAGAAGACCAACCGGGCCGACCACGGGCACGACGAGGCGGAGCTGCTGACGTCCGCGCGCAAGCTGGACGAGTACGCGCACGAGGTGCTCAAGATCCACGAGACCCAGCTCCCGCGCCGATGACGCGCAGCGCTGCCCAACATCGTCTATCGGTACAAACTCGGGGGTAAAGGGTGTCCACGCCGTACGGATCTTTTTTTGACGACCCCTTCCGCGGCTTCGACATGCTCGCCGGGCGGGTGTTCGGCGGCGACGCCTGGCCGCCGTCCCGGCCGGGCGTGCAGCGGGTCGACGTCGGCAAGCTGCTGAGCGGCCCGGCCAGGGAGATGATGGCGGCCGCCGTGCAGCGCGCGGCCGAACGCGGCGCCCCCGACCTGGACGTGCTCGACCTGCTCGCGGCGGGCGCGGGCGCCGATCCGGGCAGGTCGCTGCTGCGCGCGGCGGGCGCGGACCCCGACGGGATCGTCAAGCGGGTCGCGGAGGCCACCGGGAGCGGCACGCCGGGCGCCGCCCCGACCACGCTGACGCCCGCCGCCAAACGCTCGATCCTCGACGCGCAGCGGATCGCGGGCGCCGTCGGCTCGTCCTACATCGGCCCGGAGCACCTGCTGCTCGCGCTGTTCGCCAACCCCGAGTCGGCCGCCTCCCGGATCCTGGCCGCGCAGGGCGTCACGGCCGACGACTTCCAGGAGGCGATGCTCGGCAGGGCCAAGGGCGAGGCGCAGGGCGGCACGGGCGCGGCCAGGCAGAGCGACACGCCGACCCTTGACGAGTACGGCCGCGACCTGACCGAGCTGGCCAGGCAGGGCGGCATCGACCCCGTCGTCGGCCGCGAGGACGAGATCGAGCAGGCCGTCGAGGTGCTTTCGCGGCGCACGAAGAACAACCCCTGCCTCATCGGTGAGCCGGGCGTCGGCAAGACCGCGATCGTGGAGGGCATCGCGCAGCGGATCGTCAACGGCAGCGTGCCCATGACGCTCAAGGACAAGCGCGTCATGGCGCTCGACCTCACCGGCATGGTCGCGGGGTCGAAGTACCGGGGGGAGTTCGAGGAGCGGATCAAGAAGGTCCTGGACGAGATCCGGGATCATTCGGACGAACTGGTGATCTTCATCGACGAGGCGCACACCCTCATCGGGGCCGGTTCCGCCGAAGGCGGGATGGACGCCGCGAACATCCTCAAACCCGCCCTCGCGCGCGGTGAGCTGCACGTCATCGCCGCCACCACCATCGACGAGTACCGCAAGAACATCGAGAAGGACGCGGCCCTGGAACGGCGGCTCCAGCCGATCCTCGTCGCCGAGCCGACCGTCGAGCAGACCGTCGAGATCCTCGCGGGGCTGCGCGACGCCTACGAGGCGCACCACCAGGTGAAGTTCACCGACGAGGCACTCGACGCGGCCGCCACGATGTCCGACAGGTACATCAGTGACAGGTTCCTGCCTGACAAGGCCATCGACCTCATGGACCAGACCGGCGCCCGCGTCCGGCTCCGCGCGCAGGCGCCCGACCACGGCTCCCGTGAGCTGGAGGAGCGTCTCGCGGCCCTGCACCGGGACAAGGACCAGGCCGTGAAGGTCGAGGACTACGACAGGGCCAAGGAGCTCACCACCGAGATCGACAGGCTGCGGCCGGAACTGGAGCGGGCCAGGCACGGCGAGGACGCCGTCCCGGAGGTCACCGCGACCGACATCGCCGAGGTCGTCTCGCGGCGCACCGGCATCCCCGTGCAGACGCTCACCGAGGAGGAGCGGTCCCGGCTCATCAAGCTCGCCGACCACCTGCACGAGCGCGTCATCGGGCAGGACAGGGCGGTTCAGGCGGTCGCGGAGGCCGTCCAGCGGGGCCGGGCCGGGCTGTCGGACCCGAACCGGCCGATCGGCAGCTTCCTGTTCCTCGGGCCGACCGGCGTAGGCAAGACCGAACTAGCGCGCGCGCTGGCCGGGACGCTGTTCGGCGGCGACGACCACATGATCCGCATCGACATGAGCGAGTTCCAGGAGAAGCACACCGTCTCCCGGCTCGTGGGCTCGCCTCCCGGTTACGTCGGCTACGACGAGGCGGGGCAGCTCACCGAGGCCGTGCGGCGCCGCCCGCACAGCGTCGTGCTGTTCGACGAGGTCGAGAAGGCGCACCCGGACGTCATGAACATCCTGCTCCAGGTGCTGGACGACGGGCGGCTGACGGACGCGCAGGGCCGCACCATCGACTTCTCCAACACCATCGTGATCATGACGAGCAACATAGGCGCCCAGATGATCCTCGCCGCGACCGACGACGAACAGGACCTCGAAGCGCGCGTCATGGACCTCGTCCAGCACACGCTGCGGCCCGAGCTGCTCAACCGGATCGACGAGGTGATCGTCTTCGACCGGCTCGACAAGCCGCAGCTCCGCCAGATCGTCGACCTCATGCTCACCGGGACGCGGCAGCGCCTGGCCGGGCAGGACGTCTCCCTGGACGTCAGCGACGAGGCCAAGGACATCCTCGTGGAGAGCGGCTACAAGCCCGAGTTCGGCGCCCGGCCGCTGCGCCGGACCATCCAGCGGGAGGTGGAGAACCCGCTGTCGATGATGGTCCTCAACGGCGAGCTGTCCGAGGGCGGCACCGCGCGGGTGGAGGGCGCGGACGGCAAGCTGATGCTGGAGGCCGCCACCAGCTAGACGATCTGACGAGCTGAAGCCGGTACGAGGTCGGCGATCTGGACAGGATGCCACGCGGCGACCACACAGGTTGTGCAGGAGTCTTCCGGTGTCCTTGACTGTGGGACAGAGCACGTTCTCTCGGAGGGAAGGGGAGCAGCATGTCCCTGGGCGACACCCTGACCAGCCAGGAGGTACTCGCCGACCTCGACCTCGCCACCCTCAAGCGGCTCGTCGGCCTCGTGGAGTACGACGCCGCCAACGACCCGTTCCCGGTGACCGGCTGGGACGCCGCCGTCTGGGCGGTCGGCAACGCCACCCAGACCGCGCACTTCTTCCAGTCCGC
The DNA here is from genome assembly GCF_020991275.1 of Actinocorallia sp. API 0066. Classification (GTDB taxonomy): domain Bacteria; phylum Actinomycetota; class Actinomycetes; order Streptosporangiales; family Streptosporangiaceae; genus Actinocorallia. The sequence goes on from NZ_JAJLQY010000002.1 coordinate 109,287, forward strand.
GTTCGGCATGGAACTCGTCGCCTACGCGGGACCGGAGACGGGCAACCGTGATCACGTCGCTTACGTGCTGCGCAGCGGGGCCGTCAGGTTCGTCGTCAAAGGCGGGGTGCGCGCCGACAGCGAGATCGCCCGGCACCACGCGAAGCACGGCGACGGCCTGATCGACATCGCGCTTGAGGTGCCGGACGTCGACAGGTGCGTCGCGCACGCGCGGCGGGCCGGGGCGGTGATCCTGGCCGAGCCGCACGACGTCGCCGACGGGCACGGGACCGTCCGGCTCGCCGCGATCGCGACGTACGGCGACACCCGGCACACGCTCGTGGACCGCAGCCGCTACCACGGGCCCTACCTGCCCGGATACGTCGCGCGGACGTCGTCGTTCCGCAGGCGCGAGGGGGCGCCCCGGCGGGTGTTCCAGGCGCTCGACCACATCGTCGGCAACGTCGAGCTGGGCGAGATGGACCGGTGGGTGGAGTTCTACCGGCGTGTCATGGGATTCACCAACATGGCCGAGTTCATCGGCGACGACATCGCCACCGACTACTCGGCGCTCATGTCGAAGGTCGTCGCCAACGGCAACCACCGGGTGAAGTTCCCCCTGAACGAGCCCGCGATCGCCAGGAAACGCTCGCAGATCGACGAGTTCCTGGAGTTCTACGGCGGGCCCGGAGCCCAGCACCTGGCGCTGGCCACAGGCGACATCCTCAGGACGGTCGACGTGCTCGTGGCCGAAGGCGTCGAGTTCCTCTCCACGCCGGACTCCTACTACGAGGACCCCGAACTGCGCGCCCGCATCGGGGAGGTACGCGTCCCGATAGCGGAGCTGCAGAAGCGCGGCATCCTCGTGGACCGCGACGAGGACGGCTACCTCCTCCAGATCTTCACCAAACCCACCGGCGACCGCCCTACGGTGTTCTTCGAGTTCATCGAGCGGCACGGCTCCCTTGGCTTCGGCAAGGGCAACTTCAGGGCGCTGTTCGAGGCCATCGAGCGCGAGCAGGCCAGGCGCGGGAACTTCTGATGCCGTACTACCGCGCGGCCGGACGCGTCCCGCCCAAGCGCCACACCCAGCACCGGGCCACCGACGGGAGCCTGTACTACGAGGAGTTGATGGGCGAGGAGGGGTTCTCGTCGGACTCCTCGCTGCTCTACCACGTGCGCGTGCCTTCGGCGATCAGCGCGGCGCGCACCTGGGATCCGCCGGAGCAGTCGCTCGTGCCCAATCATCCGCTGCTGCCGCGTCACCTGGAGACGCACCGGCTGTTCCCGCCCGACGCGCGTGGAGTGGACGCCGTGACGGGGCGTCGCCTTCTGTTGGGCAATGGCGACGTCCGGCTTCTGTACGTCGTGGCGGACACCGCCAGCCCGTACTACCGGAACGCGATAGGCGACGAGTGCCTTTACGTCGAGTCCGGGTCGGCCGTCCTGGAGACGGTGTTCGGTGACCTCCCGGTGGGGGAGGGCGACTACGCGATCGTGCCCCGTGCCACGACGCACCGGATCGTCCCGGAAGGCGGGGCGCGGCTCTACGTGATCGAGGCGAACTCACACATCGGGCCCGCGCGGAGGTACCTGTCGAAGAACGGGCAGTTCCTTGAACACGCGCCCTACTGCGAGCGGGACCTGCGCGGGCCCGGGTCGCCCCGGGTCGTCGAGGGCGCTGACGTCGACGTGTACCTGAAGCACCGGGGGCCGGACGGCGTCGCCGGGACCGTGCACACGCTGCCGCACCACCCGTTCGACGTGGTCGGCTGGGACGGCTGCCTGTACCCGTACGCGTTCAACATCCGCGACTTCGAGCCGATCACCGGCCGCGTCCACCAGCCGCCGCCCGTGCACCAGGTCTTCGAGGGCGCCGGGTTCGTCGTCTGCAACTTCGTGCCGCGCAAGGTGGACTACCACCCTCTCGCCATCCCGGTGCCGTACTACCACTCGAACGTGGACTCCGACGAGGTGATGTTCTACTGCGGCGGCGACTACGAGGCGCGCAAGGGCTCCGGCATAGGCCCCGGCTCGATCTCCCTGCATCCCGGCGGCCATCCGCACGGCCCCCAGCCGGGCGCTTACGAGCGCGCTATCGGCGCCGAAGCCTTCGACGAGCTCGCCGTCATGGTGGACACCTTCCGCCCCCTCTCGCTGGGCGAGGCGGCCCGCGCCTGCGACGACGGCCGCTACGCCTACACCTGGGCCCGCACCCCCTGACCGGTCGAGGCGGGGGCGGCTGGGCGCCGGGTAGGGAGACGCGGGAGACTAGGGCGCATGAGGACGATCATGGTCATCGGGATCGGGGCGGGGGACCCGGATCAGGTCACCGTTCAGGCGGTCAAGGCGCTGCGCAGGGCTGACGTGTTCTTTGTCCTGGACAAGGGCGAGGTGAAGGGCGAGCTGGTCGAGCTGCGGGAGGAGATCCTGCGCAGGCACCGGGGAGACCGCGCGTTCAGGGTGCTGCGCGGGCGCGACCCCGAACGGGACCGCCAGGCCGGCGCCTACGCCGAGGCCGTCCACGACTGGCGCAGGCGGCGCGCCGACGTCTGCGCCGAGCTGATCGACCAACTCGGCCCGGACGAGACCGGCGCGTTCCTCGTCTGGGGCGACCCGAGCCTGTACGACAGCACCCTCCCGATCCTTGAGGACGTGCTGGCCCGTCCCGGATCGTCCTTCACGATCGAGGTCATCCCCGGCGTAAGCAGCGTGTCGGCCCTGGCCGCCCGGCACCGGACCGTCCTCAACCGCGTGGGCCGCCCCTTCCAGGTGACGACCGGCCGCCGCCTCGCCGAAGAATGGCCCGACGGCGTGGACGACGTCGTCGTCATGCTCGACGCGCACAACACCTTCACCGCCCTGGACGCCCCCGACGCCGAGATCTTCTGGGGCGCCTACCTGGGCATGCCCGACGAGATCCTCATCTCCGGCCCCCTCCCCGAGGTCGCTGACGACATCGTCAGCGCGCGCGCGGAAGCCCGCGAGCGCAAGGGCTGGATCATGGACACCTACCTCATCCGCCGCCACCCCGACACACCCTGATCCGGGGCGCGTGGATCGCGCGCCGAGTGGGTAGAGATGTCCGGTATGGAGGACGAGTTCGGTCGGATGCGTGACGTGGTGGGGCGGTGGCACCAGGTCACCGGTGACGTCGTGCGTGTGGTCAGGGCCCGGATCGGGCAGCTCGAAGCCGAGGCGGCCCGGCGCGACGCGGAGTACGCGGCCTTCCTCGCGCACCCCGACCTCGCCGCACTCGACCTCACCCTGGAGAACTGGTACGGCGACGGCGACGGACGTCCGGGACGGTCGCCCGGCTGATCCGTATCGTTATCGGGGAATGTCCTGATCTGGCGGATCCGAAGCGGATGATCAATAACATTCTGGGATGATCATCGCACGACGGTGGGCGGCAGGGCTGGCCTGCGCGCTCATCGCCTCGGCGACGCTGGGCCCGCCCCCGGCCGTCGCCGACGAGACCCCCGCCAAGGAACCGCCGCGCGTCGAGCTGGTGCTGGACTCCAGCGGCTCGATGCGCACCGCCGACATCGGCGGCCGCAGCAGGATGGCCGTCGCGAAACAGGCGTTCAACGACGTCGTGGACGCGCTGCCCCCCGAGACGCACCTCGGGATCCGCCTGCTCGGCTCGCAGCACCGCTTCCCGGGCAGCTCCAAGGCGGTCGGCTGCAAGGACACCAAGCTGCTCTTCCCGGTCGGTACGGTCGACAAGGTCGAGGCCAAGACCGCGATCGCGACGCTCGCCCCGACGGGCTGGACGCCCATCGGCTGGGCGCTGCGCGCGGCCGCGAAGGACCTCGGCACCGGCGAGACGACCCGCCGGATCATCCTCATCACCGACGGCGAGGACTCCTGCGGCCTGCCCGACCCCTGCGACGTCGCCAGGGAGCTGGCCGCGCAGGGCACCCACCTCGTCGTGGACACCCTCGGCCTCACCCTGGACGCCAAGGTGCGGCGGCAGCTCACGTGCATCGCGGAGGCCACCGGCGGGACGTACACGGCGGTGCAGAGCCAGGAGCAGCTCACCGACCGCCTGGAACAGCTCATCGACCGTGCTGTCACCACGTACGCGGAAGCTCCCCTGCACGTCGCGGGAGCCGAGAACTGTGCTACCGCGCCGACCCTTGCCCCCGGCGTCTACACCGACCGTGAGCAGTTCGGCGAGCACCGCTGGTACCGGGTGCGCCTTGCGCCCGGCCAGGAGCTGCGTGCCTCGGTGAGCCTGTCGCTCGACCGTAGGCTCAACCGTGACTACGGGGTGCTGCTGCGGGCGACCGCGAGCGGTGGCCGCGAGCTGGTGCGCGGCTCCGACGCGGGCAGCGGCAGGACCGACGTGCAGTCGGCCGGGCTGCGCTGGTCCGACGGGCGGCCCGCCGACGACGACGCCGAGCCCCGGACCGTCTGCCTCGTGGTGAGCAACTCGTTCTCGGCGCCGCCCGGCGTGCTGACGTCCCCCGGCATGCCGCTGGAGCTGACCGTGGACCTCGTCGCCTCCTCGCCCGATCCCGGCGATCCCGTCCTCGGCAGGGGCTGGACGCTGCTTGCGGTGCTCGCCCTGGCGGGCCTGGTAGCCGGGCTGGTCACGGGCTGGCTGGCCCGCTGGCGGATCTCGATCCGAAGGGAGGGCTGATGATGCGCGGCATCCTGATCCTGGTCGCGGCCTCGATCCTCGTGCTTCCGGCGCCGGCCTCCGCCGAGCAGCCGGTGCCCACGGTGACGACGGCCGGGCCGTCGTTCCTCAGCGCCACCGTGATCGTGCCGGGGCAGCCCGTCGTGGTGCCCGCCTCGACCGGCGACTACCTGTACTGGTCGTTCGCGGCGGCGGCCGGGGAGGCGCACCGGGTCTCGGTGCGCGTCACCCTGCCGCCCACGGCCGACCGGCACGGCCCCACCACCTGGACGCTCGACGTGTTCGACGGCCTGCGCCGCCGCCAGCCCTGCACGGCGGGCACCCAGACGGGCACCGCCAAGGCGGACGCCGCCGACGTCACCGTCGGGTGTTCGCTGCGCCGCGTCAGGTCGTGGGCCGACCACTGGTCCCACGACGCGCTGCCCGGGACGTACTACCTGAGGCTGTCCGCTACGGGGCTCCCCGAGCGGGATCTAGGGCTGCCCGTGCAGGCGAACGTGGAACTGACCGTCAAGGAGGGCGCGGCGCACCCCGCCGGTGCCCGGATGGAGGCGCCGCTCTCCCCGCCGATCAACGCGGGCGCCACCCTGCCGCCGGACGGCGCCGCGCCGACCGACGCCACGACGTCGGCGCCCAAACCGCTCGCCCAGGCCGAAAGCTGGGTGAACCGGCTGACGGGCCGCTGGACCTGGACGATCGTCGGCGGCGCCGTCGCCGCGCTCACCGGCATCCTCGGCTACACCCTCACCCGGCACCCCCGCCGCCGCCCCTGACGCCCCCACGCCCCCCGGACGGGCCGGACGCGCCCGTCCGGGGAGGACGGCGGAACCGGGCGGCGACCAGGTGGCCCGTCACCCGGGCGGCGGCGCGCAGGGGGGCGTCACCGAGGAGCATGCGGCTGGCGAGGCGCAGGGTCGAGGCGGCCGCCTTGTCGGGGGAGCCGCTGTCGAACGGGGGCTCGGGGTCGTACTCGATGACGAGCTGGAGCGCCTTGGCGGTGTCCTCGCCGTGCACCCGGGCGGTCAGCGCGAGCGCCATGTCGATGCCCGCCGAGACGCCGGCGCCGGAGACGACGTTCCCGTCGAAGACGACACGTTCCGGCACCACGTCCGCGCCCAGGGCGCGCACGTTCTCGCGCATGGCCCAGTGGGTGGTCGCGCGCCGTCCCCGCAGCAGGCCCGCCGTCGCGTACAGGACGCTGCCGCTGCACACCGAGACCAGCCATCCGGCGTCGGGCGCGGCGCGGGTGATCCAGCCGATCAGCTCCGCGTCCCGGGCGGCGTCGAGCGAGGCGGTGCCGCCGCCGCCGGGCACGACGATCATGTCCACCGGCCCGACGTCGGCGGTCGTCGCGGTGGGCAGGACGCTCATCCCCAGGTCGGTGGTGACCGGGTCGGGCGAGGTGGCGACAAAGCGGAACGTCGCGTCCGGCCAGCGGCTGATCACCTCGTAGGGGCCGATGAGGTCGAGCGCGGTGAATCCCGGGTAGAGCACGTAGGCGATGCGCATGTGGGCCTCCAGAACGGGATGGGCGCGGCCGGTCAGTCCGGCGCGGCGGGAGGGGTCAGCATGGGGACGAGGAAGCGGCGGGCCAGGGCGGCCAGGTGCTCGTCCTCGGTGAGGTCCGGCAGGCGGGTGGGGATGGCGAGGAACGAGGCGGAGATCCGGACCATCATCTCGGCGACGAGATCGACGTCGAGGTCGGCGGCGACGTTGCCCGCGCGCCGCTCCGCGCGGAGCTGGCCCGCGACGAACTGCCGCACCGTGGCGAGGGTCCGCCCGCCGTCCTTGATGAGGGCGGCGACGAGGGGGTCGGGTTCGGTGGCGATCATCCCGCCGATCAGTGGGTTGCTCCAGATGGCGCGCAACGAGCTGACGAAGCCGACGACCACCCTGTCGGCGGCGGTCTCGGCCCGTTCGATCTCGACGAGGAACGTGTCGAAGTAGCGGCGGAACTCGCGCCGCACGACCTGTTCGACGAGGGCGTCCTTGGTGGCGAACCGCCGGTAGACGGTGATGCGCGAGACGCCCGCGCGCCTTGCCACGTCCTCCATGGTGGACCGCTGGATGCCCATTCTGCAGAACTGCTCGTACGCGCCGTCGAGGATGCGGGTGTTGCTCTCGTCGGCGTCGTCGATCCGTTCGAGGGCGTCGTTGTAGGCACGCTCCAGTAGCGACTCGGCGTCCTGGGCGGGGACGGGGGACTGCTGCGCCGGCTCCATGGCCCTCCCGAGAAATTCTGTCAGTAAGTACTTGCTGATGGCTGGGTCTTGTCGGGCTGGAACGCATGTGTTCTGATGGGGTCCGCAGCGGATGATACGCAGATCCATCTCGCGTTTCAGCGTATCAGACCACCCCTTTCCGGCTGCCAAGGAGGTAATAGGCATGGTGGAGCGCAGCAGACGTGACGTCCTCTGGGCGGGCGGAGCACTCAGCGCGTTCGGCGCGCTGGCCGCCGCGACGCCCGCGTGGTCCTGGTCCCCCAAGGGCTCGGTCGCCGGCGTCGGCGCGGGCCTCGACCCCAGGACCGTGTGGGACGCCGAGGCCGACCCGATCGTCGCGGGCATCGTCCAGCGCGGCGAGGTCGCCCAGGTCAACAAGCTCCTCAACACCTGGCGCAAGAACGGCCAGCCGCTCCCGGACGGGCTTCCGGCCGACCTGCGCGCCTTCATGGAGAAGGCGCGCCGACTGCCCGAGTGGACCGACCAGGGCAAACTCCGCACCGCCGTCGACTTCAACGAGAAGCGCGGCCTGTACCTGGGCGTCACCTACGGCTTCGCGAGCGGGATGATGAGCACGGTCATCCCCCGCGAGGCGCGAGCCGTCTACTACTCCAAGGGCGGTGCGGACATGAAGGACCGCATCACCAAGACCGCCAAGCTCGGCTACGACATCGGGACGGCGAACGCCTTCAAGCCCGACGGCGAGATGATCGTCACCTGCGTCAAGACCCGCCTCGCGCACGCCGGGGTGCGGCACCTCCTGCCGCAGTCCCTGCACTGGAGCAAGGTCGCCGACGAGAAGATCCCCATCTCCCAGGCGGACATCATGGTCACCTGGCACAGCCTGCCCACGACCGTCATGCAGAACCTCCTCAAGTGGAAGGTGCCCATCCCGGCAGCGGAGTCGACGGCCTTCCTGCACTCCTGGCAGGTCACCGCGCACATGCTCGGCGTCCTCGACGAGTACATCCCCAACTCGTGGGCGGAAGCCAACTCCCAGGCCGCGCAGGTGCTCACGCCGATCCTGGCGCCGACGCCGGAGGGCATCAAGCTCGCCGACATGCTCCTCGGCCTCGGCGCGTCCATCGACGGCACCCTGCTCACCAAGCCGATCCTCAGCGCGCTCACCAGGTACGTGCTGGGCGACGAGATCGCGGGCTGGCTCAAGATCCGCAAGACGCCCGTGTGGGACGGCGTCTTCCAGCACGGCTGGGAGCCGTTCATCGCCGTCCGCGAGGGGCTGCTCAAGCTGGAGAAGGCGCCCGGCGTCGTCCAGAAGTCCTACTGGGCGTTCGACGAGGTGCTGCGGCTCGCGGCGCTGCTCATCCTCTCCGAGGGCAACATCCCCATCAACATCCAGATCCCGCACACCAACAACCCCAGGTACTGACCGGCCCGCGGCACACCGGGAGAGCGGGCGTGAACGAGATGCACCTGGCCTGGCTCGGTGCCGCCTTCGGGGGCACCGGGGTCTACTTCGTGTCCTTCGTCCTGTTCCGCGACGCCGCGCAGCGCATGCCGCCGCTGCGCGGCGGCCGTCCGGTCCAGGCGACCGTCGCGATGCTGAGCGACCCCGGCTGGTTCGTCGGCGGGCTGCTGCTGTTCGCCGGGCTCGCCTGCCAGGTCGTCGCGTTCGCCACGCTGCCCGCGCACGTCGCCCAGCCGCTCCTCGGGCTCAGCCTGCTGCTCCTGCTGGGGTACACCTCGGCCGCGCTCGGCGAGCGGCTCAGCGGCCGTGAGAGGGCCGCGGCGGGCGTCGCCGTGCTGGCGGTGCTATTGCTGGGCGTGTCCGGCACGTCGGACATCGGCGACCTGGAGACGGCCGGTGCCTGGGCCTTCTGGCCGCTCGCCCTGGTCGTCGTGCCGCCCATGTGCGTCGCGGTGCTGGTCTGGCTCGTCGGGGACCGCAGGGGCGGCGGGCGGCACGCCCAGCCGCTGGCCGGGGTCGCGTACGGGATCAGCGCGGGGACGTGCGCGGGCGTCGCGGAGGCGGCGGGGCGGGGCGTCTCCGCCGTCTGGGTGCACGAGGCGTCCGTGGCCGCCGTGCTGGCCTCGCCCTACCCGTACCTGATCCTGGGCATGGCGGGCATCACCCTCATCCAACTCCAGATCGCCCTGCAACGCTGCCGCCTCAGCACCGTCGCGGTCCTCATCGCCGTCTGCGGCCGCACCACGATGGCCCTTTCCGGCCCCGCCTTGTACGCCGAACCCTGGCCGTCAGACCCCGCCCCCCTCGCCCTACGCTGGACCGGCCTCACCCTCGTCCTCGCCGCCCTGGCCTTCTTCCCCCGCCACGAGCCCCCCGCGACAACCTGGAGCCGACCACCCCGGCCCCGAAACCGACCCGAGCACACCAACCCACCCGCAGGCGAATTCACGTCATCGCGCCATGTGGGACAAACGCCCGCAGTGATATTGAACAAGTGTTCACTTCTCGGGCGTAAGGGGAAATGGTGGCAATTTATCGGTCGGGCGGAGAAAGGCCGGTTCCGCTTCCGGCGCCGCGAGCGGACAAACGTGGTGTGGCCCTGGCACTGATCGCGGCATGCCAGCTGATGGTGGTGCTGGACGCGACGGTCGTGAACATCGCGCTTCCAGAGATCCAGACCGCGCTCGGCTTCTCCACCACCGCCCTCACCGCAGTGGTGGGGGCCTACACGTTGACGTTCGGGGGGCTCCTGCTGCTCGGCGGGAGGGCCGGGGACCTCCTCGGTCGGCGCAGGGTGTTCGTCTTCGGCATCCTGCTGTTCGTCGTCATGTCGCTGCTCGGCGGCCTGGCCCAGGAACCCTGGCAGTTGCTGGTGGCGCGGGCGCTCCAAGGGGTCGGCGGCGCCATCGCCTCGCCGACCGCGCTCGCGCTCGTGACGACCACGTTTCCCGAAGGCCCGGAGCGTAACCGCGCGTTGGGTGTGTTCGCCGCGGTCTCCGCTGGTGGCGGCGCCCTCGGCCTCTTGGTCGGCGGCCTGATCACCGAATGGCTGGACTGGCGTTGGGTGCTGTTCGTGAACGTCCCGATAGGGCTGGTGATCGTGGCGTTCGCGAAGCTGTACATCAACGAGTCGGCGCGGCAGCCCGGACGGTTCGACCTCGCCGGGGCCCTGACCTCCACCCTGGGCGTGTCCACCCTGGTCTACGGGTTCGTCCTCGCCGCGGCCGAGGGTTGGGGCGATCGGCGAGCGCTGCTCTGTTTCGCCGGGGCCGCCGTGCTGCTGACGGCGTTCCTCGCCGTGGAGCGGTTCGCGCGGGCGCCCGTCACCCCGCTGCGGCTGTTCCGGGACCGCGACCGCGCCGGCACCTACATCGTCATGATGAGTCTTTCCGCGGTTCTCTTCGGGGTCTTCTTCTACATCGTGCTCTTCGTACAGGACGTGTTGGGGTACAGCGCGGTCAAGGCCGGCGTCGCCTTCCTGCCGGTGACGGTCGCGATCGCGGCGGGCGCGGGCCTGGCCCAGCGCCTCCTGCCGCCGGCCGGTCCGAAGTCCCTCATGGTGACAGGTTCGCTGCTGGCCGCGGGCGCCATGGCGTGGCTGGCCCTGATCGATTCCACGAGCGGCTACCTGGACGGCGTCCTCGGCCCGATGCTGGTCTTCGGCGTCGGCATGGGGCTCAACGTCGTGACCCTCACCCTGACCGCGGTGTCCGGGGTGACGCGGCTGGACACCGGTGCCGCCTCCGCCCTGCTGAACGTGACGCAGCAACTGGGCGGTGTGATCGGACTGGCCCTGCTGACCACGGTCTACGGATCCGCCGGCCGCGCGGAGGCCGAGCGGCAGATGCCGGACTTCCTGGCGCACGCCTCGGCCGACATGAAGGCCGCCTTCGAGAGCACGGGCGAACTGCCCGGTAGCTGGGGCGGCGAGGTCCTGGCGGCGGGCATGGCGGGCAGCTTCGCGGCGGCCGTGGTGATCGCGGGTGCGGGAGCGCTCACCGCGCTGTTCGTGGTCCGGGTCCGCAGGAGCGACGTCGAGGAGCTCAAGAGCGTCGGCGGGACTCCGTTCTGACGGACATCCCCGCCTGATCGTCCGATCCGCCGTCGCTACCGCAGACGACGTACGGCATCCGTGGTAGCCGACGCGGTCGAGAGTCTGCGCTCGCACGACGCCCGCGAGCGGCCCGATCGCGACCATGGAGGACAGCCCCTATGGCTGGAGGAGAATTCAATGTCCACTGAGACCCCCCGGGCGAACGGAGCCCTGGCGGGACTTGCCCGTTTCTGTTACCGGCGCCGCCGCCTGGTTCTGCTCGCCTGGATCGCCGGAGTCGTCGCCGTGGCGTTCGTCGGCTTCGGCTATGGCGCGGCTCCCGACAACTCCTACTCCGGTGGAGGATCCGACTCCGCCAAGGCGCAGGCTCTGATCGAGAGGCATTTCCCCGAGCAACGGGGAGACACGCTGACCCTCGCGATCAAAGCGGAGAACGGGATCGACGACCCCTGGGCGCGGCAGCGGATCGAGGAGGTCATCGGCCGGCTCGACGCCTCGTCCGTCACTGGACCGGTGACCTCGCCCTACCAGGACGCGACTCTGGTGACGAAGGACCGGACGATCGCCCGTACGATCGTTCCGCTGACCGACCCGGACGTGGCGAAGACGTCGGTCAAGCCGTTGGTCGACCTCGTCAAGGAGGCGTCCGGCGACGGCGTGGCGTTGGGGCTGGCGGGGGACAAGGCGGAGAAGGCCGAGACGCCGCCGCAGGGCCCCGCCGAGGCCATCGGCCTACTGACGGCGGCGGTGATCCTCTTCATCGCCTTCGGCTCGCTGGTGGCGATGGGCCTGCCGATCGTGACGGCGCTGATCGCCATCCTCGGCGGCGTGGCGCTGATGAAGCTCGTGGGGCATCTCGCCCCCTCGCCGGACTTCACGGTGCTCGTCGCCGTCCTGATCGGCCTCGGCGTCGGTATCGACTACGCGCTGTTCATCGTGACCCGCTTCAGGGAGGCGCTGCAGGAAGGCGAAGGGCCCGAGGCCGCCACGGTCACGGCCATCACGACCGCGGGGCACGCCGTGCTGTTCGCGGGCACGACCGTGGTGATCGCGCTCCTGGGTCTGATCGCGATGGGTCAGAAGATGATGACCGGTGTGGCCATCGGCGCGTCGGTGACCGTGCTGGTGACGATGACCGCGGCCGTGACGCTGCTGCCGGCGTTCCTGGGCTTCACCGGCCGCAGGATCGACTCGCTGCGCCTGCCCCGCGCCCTCACCCGGCGGCGCGGGAAGGACTCCTTCCCCGCTCGGGAGCGGCGCACCCCGGCCGAACGCTGGGCCGCGGCGGTGCAGCGCAGGCCACGGATCGCCGCTCTGCTGGCGGGCGCGGTCCTGCTGGTGCTGGCCGCCCCGGCATTGTCGATGCGCCTGAGCCTGCCCGACGCCAGCGTGCAGCCCCATGACCGGAGCAGTTACGCGGCGTACGAGATCCTCTCGGAGGGGTTCGGCCCCGGTTACGGAGCGCCTCTCGTCTTCGCCACCCAGGTCGGCGCCCCTGGCGCCGACCTGAACGCCGTCGTCGACGCCGTCAGGAACACCGAAGGCGTCGCCTACGCCACCGAGCCACGGGTCAGCCGGGACGGGATCGCCGCCACCTTCGTGGCCTTCCCCACGACCGGATTCCAGGACGAGGCGACCACCGGCCTGGTACACGAGCTCCGCGACGGGGTTCTGCCCGGGGCCGGCGGTACCGACGTCTACGTGGGCGGCCCGAACGCCGGCGCGATCGACTTCGCCGAGGAGACCGGCGCGCGCCTTCCCCTGATGATCGCGGTCGTGATCGTGCTGTCCCTGCTCCTGCTGGTCGTCCTGGTCCGTTCCGTGACGATCGCGTTGCAGGCCGCCGTCATGAACCTGCTCTCGATCGGCGCGGCCTATGGTGTGGTCGTCGCGATCGTGCAGTGGGGCTGGCTGGGCTCGGTGTTCGGATTCCCCACCGAGATGCCGATCACCACCTGGGTGCCGATGATGATGTTCCCGCTTCTGTTCGGCCTGTCGATGGACTACGAGGTCTTCCTGGTCTCCCGGGTCCGCGAGGAGTACGAGCGGACCGGCGACACCCGGACGGCCGTCGTGCGCGGGCTCGCGCGGACCGCCAAGCTCATCACAGCCGCGGCCGCGATCATGATCGCCATCTTCACGACGGCGCTGCTCGGCCCCGACGTCTCGGTCAAGCAGATCGGTCTGGGCATGGCCGTCGCCGTGTTCGTCGACGCCACCATCATCCGGTTGGTCCTGGTCCCCGCCGTGATGGAGCTCTGCGGCGAGTCCAACTGGTGGATGCCGGGGCGGCGCCGGGCGGCGAAGGAGGTCCCGGCCGCACCGGCTCCGACGCGCACCGGCTGATCCGGGGACGGACACGAACGCCCCTCGCTCTCGGCGGTCCGGCTTCAGGCGGGCCGGGCCGCCCCGACCGAGGGGCGTTCTCCTGGAGGGACGGTGGGTCTAGCTGCCGTTCAGCTTGCGCTGGACGAACTCGTAGCTCAGGTCGCCGATCTTCGACGCGTACCGGCTGGCGGCCTCGACCGAGGCCGGGAAGTTCTCCCCGCCCCAGACCCTGCTCTGGCCGCAGTCCTTCGCGAAGTCGCTCAGGCCGCTCCAGCGAAGGGGAGCGTCGCTGGCGGGCGTGCGTCCCGGTTCGACGAGGGAGGAGCCCTTGGGCGCCGGAACGAAGATCTCCAGCTTGTCGGAGCCGGTGAAACGCCGCGCCTGCTGGGTGTAGGCGAGGCAGACGGCGGTGACGCCGGAGGGGTACTCGGGAGAGGCCGCGGCCAGCCCGCTCAGATAGCCCTGCCACTCGTCGCCGGTGATGTCGCTGACGGTGCCCTTCCCGGGACCGCCCCACGCCGTGATCTTCCTGCCCCCGTACAGGTGACGGATCGCGCTGAACGGCCGGACCGAGTCGTACTTGCGCTTGTAGTACCACGTGGCGACCGTGACGTCGTAACCGGCCACGATGGAGGTGGTGACGTACTGGACGGCCTTCTCGGTGCTGAGCCCGCCGCCGATGACGACCTGGGCGGCGATCGCCCCGAAGGGCCTGACGTTGTCGTTGAAGAGCTCGGCGGTCATCTTCTTCCGGTCGTCGAGCCCCGCCGACGCCTGCAACACCCCGTCCGCCTGGCGCCGGTAGCCCTTGGCGTCAAGGAGATGGTCGTTCGGCGGAGGCGGCACCTGGAACTGCTGGGGACTCCGGTAGGAGAACGGCTTCAGTCGGCCGAACTGCGGGAATCCGAACTCCTGCACCGTGAAGACGTCCCTCGACGAGGAGGTGTTCGGCTGCCAGCGCGAGGGTGAGCGGAGCTCGTACGCGCTGTTGACGGGCTTGTATCCCGTGTAGTCGGCGTACGGCCGCTGATTGTACTGACGGCCGTTGGCGTCGCCGTCCCGGTTGCTCCCGTCGGCCTTCCGCGCGGCCAGGGCGTTCTTGGCGGCGAGGATTCCGATGCCGCTCGGCGTGGCGCGGTCCTCAGCGGTGTTGTCGGGATCGAGGCCCGCGGCCTGCATCATCTCGCGCCATGCCGCCTTGTGCTGCGGAAGAACCGCGTTGAGCGACGTGAAGGCGGCGTAGACGACGGCGATGTTCTTGTTGCGTGTCGTGCGCTCCGCCGGCGGCCGGCGTCCGAGGTCCGAGAAGATGCCCACGGCCGTGGGGTGGTAGGGAGCGATCGCGTCGAACCACGGCATCTCCACCAGCATGGCGTGGTCCGCGGTCCACGGGATGGGGCGGCCGAGACTCTCGGCGCGGGACACGCTGTCGAACCTGGGGTAGATGACGCCGATCAGGGCGTTCCCGTTGTCGAGGTCGAAGCCGACCGGCTCACGCGAGGAGGCCGTCACGGAAGCGGTCAGCGATCCCATCAGGGCCGCCGTGACCGCGGCCGCCGCGTAGCCCATGTGGCGTCTTCGTAGCCGTCGATTGAACATGACCGGAAATCTCCTTTCGACGGCGGCTTCCGCGGGAAATCGGCGGACGCGCGATACTCCGCTGTGCAGAAATCGCCGCCACTCGCGCATCGGAACTTATTTGACGGGTGTCCTGATTCGAGATGACGTTAACTTCGGCATGTTCAATCGGTCCACTACTTGATCGGGTAGTGGACACCCGCACGCGTGCGCGTCCTTTAATAATTGGAGGACTGGAAAAACGGCGTTCGAAGTGATGTCGTCCAGGCGATTCTGTGGGGGTGAGCGCATGGCCGTCGGCCATCTGGGGCCGGCTGGGGAGGCGGCCGCCATCGAAGCCGTGATCAGGGATTTCTTCGCGGAACGCCGCGCCGAGGTCGATGCGCTCGGCCAGGCCTTCGCCGCCGCGGTCGCCGACCTGGAGGCCCATGTTCTTCGCGGCGCCGAACGTGCCCGGTCGACCTTCGCCTGGCTCGGCTGGCTCGGTGCCGGCGGTGATCCGCGGGACCCGGTCGCCAAGGCCGTGCTCAGCGCCTGTGCGGGGCTGGAGCTGCTCCATGCGCCGATCATGTTCCACGGGCACGCCACGGGCACGCCGGGGCTCCTTCGCGCTCGTTTCGTGGCGTCGAACCCGGTGAGGCGGTTCTCGGCGCGGGAGGCTGCCGTCCTGATGGGCCACCTGGCTCGGATCTGGGCGGACGTCATGGTGCGCGCGTCCGGATTGCCGGAGGACGCGCAAGCCCGGGTCCGACCGGTATGGTCCGCGATACGTTCGAGCAACCTGATCGAGCAGGTCGAGCTGATCAGCCTGGCATACGACGGGGAGGGCCCGGGTCCGAGGCTCGGGGCGGGCTCGTCCGCGGCGGAACGTCCACTGCGGTTCGGCGCCGCGATCGCCGGCGCCCGGATGGATCTCGTCGCGGCCTACGCGGCGTTCGGCGCCGAACTCGATGAGGCGTTGCGGCTCCGGGACGACCTGCTGGGCGCGCTCGTCGGGGCCGACCTCCTCGCCGACGGGCCCGCCGAGGTGCGGGCGGCGCTCGTCGGTTCCGGTGCGCTGGAGCACATCGAATTCCAGATCGCCCGCCGTGTCACGCGGGCTCTCGCGGCTCTGGAACAGAGTGGCGCGACCGCCGGCGCCAAGGATCGGCTCGCCGCGCTGGCGGTGGAGATGACGCGATGGGACGGCCTGGCGCCGGTGTCGACCCCGCGGTGATCCGCCGCGGATCGGCTCGGCCGGGGGAAACCGGATCGAGGGCCGAGTCGTTCCGCAGAATGCGAATGATGTCCTTCGTGAACGATTGTTCGTCCGGTATTCCGCAGAACAATGGAATCATCGGCGGAACGGATGGCGTATCCGAGGGTGTGCGACGGCTGCGCGGTGGAAGTACTGCGTGCGTAGTATCCACTAGTGCGAGAGGAGGATTCGCGCACGGATGCGGCGGGCTAGGATGCGCTTTATGAGCGCGGCACGGTTTGCCTATCCGGCTGGCATCAGGGACTGGACGATCGCCGCGTGTGTGGCCGCCGTGCTGCTGGTCACCGGCCTGTCCGGGCGGAACCCCGGAACGGACCTGAACCTTCTCGGCTACGCGCTCCTGGTCGCGGCGGGTCTGGCACTGGCCGCCAGAAGCCGGGCGCCGGTTCCCGTCCTGCTCGTCACCGGGCTGTGCGCGGTGAGCTACCAGGCGGTCGGATTCGACGTGCCCGCCGTCGCCTACCTGTTCGCCGTGTACGCGGCCGTGCGAGCGGGGCACCACATCATCACGCTGGTGGTGAGCGTGACGATGCTGGTCGTTCTCCCCTTGGCTGTATGGATTGCTCCGCTCCACCTGACCATGGGTGAGGCGGTCGCGCAGTCCCGCAACGCGCTCGAACTGGCTTGGCTGGTCGCCGCGGGCGCCGCCGGTGAGGCGCTGCGGCAGGCGGAGCGACGGGCGGACGAAGCCGAACGCACCCGTGAGGAGGTCGCGCGGCACCGCGCCGTCGAGGAACGGCTGCACATCGCGAGGGAGCTGCACGATTCGCTCACCCATCAGATCTCCGTCATCAAGGTGCAGGCCGAGGTCGCCGTCCATCTGGCGCGCAAGCGCGGCGAGCGGGTACCGGAGGCGCTGCTCGCGATCCAGGAGGCCGGGCGTGAGGCGAGCAGGGAGCTCCGAACGACACTGGAGGCGCTGCGAGACGACGCCAGGACGCCGCCGCGCGGACTCGACCATGTTCCGGAACTGGTGGAACGGGTGCGCAGAACCGGTCTGGAGGCGACGCTGACGATCGAGGGCCACGCGCGCAACGTCCCGACCGCCGTGGATCGGGCGGTCTACCGGATCGTCCAGGAATCGCTCACCAACGTCGCCCGCCACTCGGCCGGTGCCAGGGCGACGATCCGGATCGCGCACCTTCCGGCCGCCGTCACCGTCAGGGTCGATGACGACGGCGAAGCGACCCCGGCCACCACCCCGGTGCCGGGCGTCGGACTCATCGGAATGCGGGAACGGGTCACCGCGCTCGGCGGAAGCCTGCGCGCGGAACCGCGGCACGAGGGCGGCTTCACGGTCCAGGCCGTCCTCCCGGTCGACCGGACGTGAACCGCCGCCCGGCGTCAGATCTCCGCGCCCTTGCTCCTGAGGAGTTCCAGGGTTCCGGTGACGCTCCCCGCCTCCGCCAGTTCGTCGTCGTCGACCTCGACACCGTAGCGCCGGGTGAGAGCGACGGAGAACTCCACCAGGACGAGCGAGTCCAGGTCCAGGCTCTCGAACGTGGTGTCGGCGGTGATGCTGGACGTGACGCCGAAGTCCTTCCGCAACATTTCGATCAGGAGGTCGGCGGGCGGCATCGTCTGAATGGACATGAGGTAGCCCTTCTTATGGTCGGGGGGTGAGGTGTGGCGCGGCGGGCATCAGGCGGGGACGACGTCCGGCCAGCGGAGCGCGGCCGCTCCCCAGGTGAGTCCTCCGCCGAACGCGGTCAACAGGACCCGGTCGCCGACGCCGAGCGTGCCGCGGCCCGCGGCGTCGGCGAGGGCGAGCGGGACGGAGGCGGCGGAGGTGTTGCCCACCTGGTCCAGGTGGACCACCGCGCGCCGCTGGGGGACCCCCAGCTGCCTGGAGAGCGCGTGGAGGATGCGCAGGTTGGCCTGGTGGCCGACCAGGTGGTCCACCTCGTCGGTGGTCCAGCCGACGCGTTCCAGTACCTTCGCGCACGACCCGGCCATGCGGGTGACGGCTTGGGCGAAGACCTTCTTGCCGTCCATGGCGAAGTAGTGGGCGTCGGGGTCCGGCGCGCCCGGTGTGGAACGCTGCCGGGACCCGCCGGCGGCGACGGTGATGAGCGTGTGCCGCGTACCGTCCGAGCCCAGGTCGACGCCGAGCAGGACGCCCGGCCGGTCGGCTTCGGAGGTGGCCTCCAGGACGACGGCGCCGGCTCCGTCCCCGAAGATCACGTTGGTGGTCCGGTCGGCGGGGTTGAGAAGGGTGGAGTAGGTCTCCGCGCCGATCACCAGGACCCGGCGGGCGTGACCGGCGACGATCTGCGCGGACGCGGTGGCCAGGGCGTAGAGGAAGCCCGTGCACACAGCGGCGACGTCGTAGGCGGCGGCGGTGCCGAGCCCGAGCCTGGCCGCGACCTGCGGGGCGGTGGCCGGACACGGGTGGTCGGGCGTGGTGGTGGCCAGGACCACCGCGTCGACGGCACCCGGTTCGGCGGTGAGCCTCGCCGACTTGAGAGCCCGGTGTCCCGCCTCGACGGCCAGGTCGCTGGTGGCGATTCCGGGATCGGCCCAGTGCCTGGCCCGTATTCCCGTTCGCGTGGTGATCCACTCGTCGGTCGTGTCCATGCGCTCGGCGAGGTCCTCATTGCTGATCCGCCGTGGCGGCAGAAATGCGCCCACCCCGATCAGAGCGGCATGGGAATTGTTTGTGGACAGCGGCTCCACAGCCGTTTCACCCCCTCATCGGACCGGTATGAGACGACAGTAGTCGCGGTATACCGCACCGCCCACTACCCGCGTGAGTAGGAAACCGGACAGCGGATTTCGCACAGAAAGCCGCAGGGAGAAAGGCTAGAGTGCGCGGATGAGCACGATCCGGGTCCTGTTGATCGATGACCAGCCGCTCCTGCGGGGAGGTTTCCGGGCGCTGCTCGACGCCGAGGACGATGTCGAGGTGGTGGCGGAGGCGGGCGACGGCAAGGAGGGCCTGGCGCTCATCAGGCGGCATCTGCCCGATGTCGCGCTCGTCGACATCCAGATGCCGGTCATGGACGGCATCGAGACCACCCGTCGGGTGGCCGCTGATCCCGCCCTGGCCGGGGTGCGCGTCGTCATCCTGACCAACTACGGCTTCGACGAGTACGTCTTCAACGCGCTGCGGGCCGGCGCCGCGGGATTCCTGGTGAAGGACATCGAGCCCGAGGACTTCCTGCACTCCGTGCGTGTCGCCGCGCGGGGCGACGCCCTCCTCTCGCCGTCGGTCACCAAGATGTTGATCAGCCGGTACATCGCCGTCCAGCCCCGGTCCGAAGGCGATCAGGCGTTGCCCGAGCTGACGAACCGGGAACGCGAGGCCGTCGCGTTGGCCGCCCGCGGTCTGTCCAACGACGAGATCGCCGATCAGATGGTGATCAGTCCGGTCACCGCGAAAACCCATATCAACCGGGCCATGACCAAGCTCCACGCCAGGGACCGCGCCCAGCTCGTGGTCCTCGCCTACGAATCCGGTCTGGTGTCTCCGCGGAACATCTGAAGGCGATGAAATGCGCGTGACCGCCGGAAGTCGCACTACATGCTTGAGTAGTGGGCAGAACAGCACCTCGCGATTACCGTATCGACCAGCCGAAGAATTGCGGCGGGGACAGGACTGCGGATGCGCCGGAACGGTCAACGGTCCGGCACGCCATGGTCGGTGCTCGCCTGAGTTCGGTGTGCCGCCTGCGGATGACGGAGGAGCAATGACCGGACAACCCGTGCTGGACTTTCACGTGCGGCTGGCTCCCCGGCCGGAGGCCCGCCGACGACTCCTGGAGACGCTGGATCGGTGCGGGCTGGAACGAGCGGTGGTGTGCGCGGGTGGAACGATCGACCTGGACCGCCTCTCCCGCCAGCTGATCGAGGGCGGGCATGTCGAGACCGACGCCGACAACGACGCGGTGCTGGCCGCCTGCGCCGGCACCGACGGTCGCCTGGTGCCGTTCTTCTTCGCGAACCCGCACCGGGCTCCCGACGCCTACCGGTCCGGCGCGGCCGGGTTCCGGGGACTGGAGATCTCGCCCGCCGTGCACGGGGTCGGCCTGGACGATCCGCGGGTGGAGGCGCTCGTCGGCGTGGCAGCCGACTTCCGCCACCCGGTCTATGTCGTGTGCCTGGACCGGCCGGGCGCCGGTGTCGCCGACCTGGTCGCGCTGGCCCGGGTCTTCCCGGACGTGAGCTTCGTGCTCGGGCACAGCGGGATCGGGAACATCGACTTCCACGCACTCAACTTGATCAAGGACGAACCCAACATCCTGCTGGAGACCTCCGGGGGCTACACCTGCGTGGTCGAGGCTGCCGTCGACCGCCTCGGGGCGGAACGGGTCGTCTTCGGCTCCGAGTACCCGCTGCAACATCCGTCCGTTGAGCTGGCCAAGTACCAGGCCCTTGGACTTCCCGCCGGGCAGTGGCGGCGGGTCGCCTGGGACAACGCCCACCGACTGCTAGGAGAGGACAAGCAGTGAGCCACTCAAGTTCGAGTCTGCCCCAGCTCGGCCAGTGGAACGGGCCGGAGGAACTGCACCGTCTCCAGGAGAAGCAGCTTCAGCAGACCGTCTCCTGGGCGGCGGGCTCGCCGTTCTACCGGCCGCGGCTGACGTCGGCCGCACTGCCGGCGACCGCCGCCGAACTCGCCGATCTGCCGTTGACCACAAAGCAGGATCTGCGTGACAACCACCCCTTCGGAATGCTCGCCGTCCCGAAGGAACGGCTGGCCACCTACCACGAGTCCAGC
Organism: Actinocorallia sp. API 0066; assembly: GCF_020991275.1. Taxonomy (GTDB): domain Bacteria; phylum Actinomycetota; class Actinomycetes; order Streptosporangiales; family Streptosporangiaceae; genus Actinocorallia. Next base: position 130,003 of record NZ_JAJLQY010000002.1, read on the forward strand.
GGGACGGCCGGTCACCCCACGCCGTCCTACTACACGGCGGAGGACTGGGTCGATCTCGCCGAGCGTTTCGCCCGCAAGTGGATCGGCGTCACGGCGGACGATGTCCTTCTCGTCCGCACGCCGTACGCTTTGCTGCTGACCGGCCACCTCGCGCACGCCGCCGGACGGCTGAAGGGCGCCACCGTGGTCCCCGGCGACAACCGGTCGCTGGCCATGCCTTACGCCCGCGTCGTCCGGGTGATGCACGACCTCGCGGTGACACTGACCTGGTCGGTGCCGACCGAGTGCCTGATCTGGGCCGCCGCCGCCGCGGAGGCCGGGCACCGGCCCGGCGTGGACTTCCCCCACCTGCGCGCGTTGTTCGTCGGCGGAGAACCGCTGACCCCCGCGCGGCGCGCCCGGATCAGCCGGCTGTGGGGGGTACCGGTGATCGAGGAGTACGGATCCACCGAGACCGGCAGCCTGGCGGGGGAGTGCGAGTACGGCCGGATGCACCTGTGGGCCGACCGGGCGCTCTTTGAGGTGTACGACCCGCGGACCGGCACCGTCGGCCGGGAGGGGGCGGGCCAGCTCGTGGTCACTCCGCTGTACCGCGAGGCGATGCCGCTGCTGCGCTACAACCTTGAGGACGACGTCCTGGTCTCCTATGACGACTGCGACTGCGGGTGGGGACTGCCCACGGTCCAGGTCTTCGGCAGATCCGCCTTCGGCCACGGTGTCAGTGGCGTGACCATCACCCAGCACCGGTTGGAACAGCTCGTCTTCTCGCTTCCCGAGTCCTACCAGGTGCTGTTCTGGCGGGCACGGGCGGAACGGACGGGCCTGCGCGTCGAGATGGAGGTTCCCGAAGCACACCGGGTGGCCGCCGAGGGGAGCCTCAGGGCTCTGGTCCGGGAGTCCTTCGGCATCGACGGCGACGTCGTCGGGCTGCCGCCCGGCTCGCTGATCCCGCGCGAGGCGCTCACCGCCATCCCCGACGTGGTCAAACCCCGCAGCCTGTTCGGACCCGACGAGGACTGGGGCAAGGCGCTCCTCTACTACTGAACCGAGGGAATGGGCTCAATGCCGAAGACCAGCGTGGCGATCATCGGGGCCGGTATCGCCGGCCTCACGCTCGCCGTGGCTCTCGACCGGGCCGGAATCGACTTCGATGTCTACGAACAGGCGGACGTCCTGTCCGAGGTGGGAGCCGGTGTGCAGTTGGCGCCCAACGCCAGCCGTCTGCTGCACCGGCTGGGACTGCGGGACCGGCTCCGCGCCGTCGCGGTGGAGCCGCGGGCGATCGAGATGCGCCGGTGGGACGACGGCGCGCTCCTGCAGCGCACACCCCTGGGCGAAATCTGCCGCGGCCGGTTTGGCGCACCCTACTACACGCTGCACCGGGCGGACCTGCACAGCGTTCTGCTCGCGCTCGTCCCGCCCGAGCGGGTTCACCTCGCCGCCCGCTGTGTCGCGGTGGAGCGGATGGCCGACGCGGCACGGTTGGAGCTCGCCGACGGGACGACGATCGAGGCGGACCTGGTCGTGGGCGCCGACGGTATTCGTTCGGTCGTCCGTGAACAGCTCGTCGCCGACCGTCCCCGGTACTCCGGGCAGGTGATCTACCGGGGCCTGGTTCCGGCCGAGCGGGTGCCGCACCTGCTCGGTGCCGAGGCGGTGCGGTTGTGGTTCGGGCCCGGCCGGCACTGTGTGTGCTACCCGGTGTCGTCCGGGCGGCAGGTGAGCTTCGGAGCCACCGTTCCAGGTGGGGCCGGGCGGGAGGAGTCGTGGTCGGCACCGGGCAACGTGCGCGACTTGGCGGCCGCCTACGAAGGCTGGCACGAGGACGTCACCGGGCTGATCGGTGCGGCGGAGTCGGTCAGCAGGTGGGCCCTTCACGACCGGGAGAACATCAAGAGCCTCGTCACGGGCAGGGTGGCGATCATCGGCGATGCCGCACATCCGATGCTGCCGTTCCAGGCGCAGGGCGCGAATCAGGCGATCGAGGACGCGGCCGTGCTCGCCCGCTGCCTTGCGGACGAGGGTCCGAACTCCCTGGACGCGGCCCTGCGCCGGTACGAGCACGTCCGTCTCGCCCGGACGAGCCGGATCCAGAGCCGGTCACGAGAGAACACGGAATCCTTCCACCTGGCAGACGGCGTCGCGCAGCGGCGCCGCGACGAGACCGCGGGTGCCTCCTCGGGCCTGGACGGGCACGCGTGGCTGTTCGCCTACGACGCCGAACGGGCGGCTTTGGCCGACGGCGCCGCCGAGAGCACCGCCATGCCGACCATCGGGAGAACATAATGGAACTATCCGGAATCGAATCGAAGCTCGCACTGGTCACCGGCGCGGCCCAGGGTATCGGTGCGGCGGTGGCGGCCACGCTGGCAGCGGCCGGCGCACGGATCGCGGCGGTGGACCGCAACGCCGAGGGCCTCGGCACGATCGTCGCGAAGCTGGAGGCGGAGGGCGCCTCGGCGCGCGGTCACCTCGCTGACATCTCCGACAGCGAGGCCGTCGACGCGCTCGTGCGGCGCGTCGAGGACGAGCAAGGCCCGATCTCCATCCTGGTCAACGCCGCCGGTGTCCTGCGCACCGGCAGGGTGGTCGAGCTCGTGGACCGGGACTGGAGCGAGGTGATCTCGGTCAACGCCGGAGGCGTGGTGAACGTCTGCCGTGCGGTGGCCCGCCGGATGGTCCCCCGCGGGTCCGGCACGATCGTGACCATCGCCTCCAACGCGGCCGGCGTGCCACGGATGGAGATGGCCGCGTACGCCGCGTCGAAAGCGGCGTCCGCCCAGTTCACCCGCTGCCTGGGGCTGGAGCTCGCCGAACACGGTATCCGCTGCAACATCGTCTCGCCCGGCTCCACCGACACGCCCATGTTGCGTTCGATGCTCGGTGACGGGGAGGGACTGAGGTCCCCGATCGAGGGCTCACCGGCCGCGTACAAGGTCGGGATACCGCTGCGGAAGCTGGGCCAGACCCTGGACGTGGCGCACGCCGTCGCGTTCCTGGTCTCCGACCAGGCCGGGCACATCACGATGCACGACATGTACGTCGACGGCGGCGCGGGCCTGCACGTCTGACGCCGTCCGAGGAACTCTCACCGGAACCAGGAGGAGAACGGTGGCCATAACCCCGATCACGTCGTACCACGTACCCGGTGGCGGCGATCTGCCGAAGGCGGTGCTGCCCTGGCGTCCCGATCCGGACCGGGCCGTCCTCCTGATACACGACATGCAGCACTACTTCCTGCGTCCGTTCGCGGCGGGGAGCTCCCCGCTGAGCGACCTGCTGGCCAACTCGGCGAAGCTCGTCGCCGCGGCCCGTACCGTCGGCGTACCGGTGATGTACACGGCCCAGCCGGGCGGCATGACCCGCGAGGAGCGCGGGCTGCTGTACGACCTGTGGGGCCCGGGGATGGGCAAGGACGAGTCCGATCGCGGGATCGTCGCAGACGTCTCCCCCGAGGAGGGCGAGACGGTGCTGACCAAGTGGCGCTACAGCGCGTTCTGTCGTAGCGACCTGAGGGAGCGGCTCCGGCGCCAAGGACGCGACCAGCTGATCGTCTGCGGGGTCTACGCCCATGTCGGATGCCTCATGACCGTCTCCGACGCGTTCAGCCTCGACATCCAGCCGTTTCTCGTAGCGGACGCCCTGGCCGACTTCTCTCTCGAACATCACGAGCTGGCGCTTCGTTACGCGGCCGAGCGCTGCGCGGTGCCGATGTCGACGGCGGACGTGCTGACGGCTCTGGAGACCTGAGACGACCCCGGACCGGGGCCGGGCGCACGGTCCAGAGCCGGTGCTCGGCCTTTCACCGGCTCCTTGTCCTCGGCGATGACGACCTTGATCATCCTGCACCTCTTCCTGGACCGTTCTACCAGTCCAACGGTGCCGTGGCCTCTACGTAGTAGGTGAGGTCGGGGCCCAGGCCATGGGCGAGCGTGCCGCCGATGGCCTGCAGGCGCCCCGTCAGACCCGCGAGTCCGGTCCCGTCCTGCGCGCCCTGTTCTCGCACACCGTCGTTGACGATCCGGAGATGACCGGACCACCGGGTGGTCCACACGTCGATCGAACAGGTCGTGGCGTCACTGTGGTGGATGATGTTGGCCGCGGCCTCCCGGGCCACCCATCCGAACGTGTCCTGGACGGGCTTGGGCAGCGCACCGAGGGCACCGATGACCTCCACGCTCACGCCCATCATCTCCAGGTCGGAGCGGATCTCCTCGATCTCGGTGGACAGTTCCCCCAGCCGGTGCCCACGTGCCAGGGCCCGGACCTCGGAGATCGACCTGCGCGCGAACACGCACACGGCCTCCAGTTCCGCCCGTGCCCGCTCTGGCTGGTCGGGGAGCAACTGCGCGACCAGCTCGCTCTTGCGGTTGAGGGCGGCGAGGCTCCGGCCGAGCAGATCGTGGAAATCCCGGGCGGACGGCTCCGCTCTTACGCTCGACGCGGCCGGGTCCGCCCGCTCAGGCGCCTTGTGCGTTCCGGTGCCGGAAGCGGGTAGTGGCGCACTGACGGTCTGTTCCGCGAACAGTCGGCTGGGGAGGCACGGGGGCCAGACGAGGTGGCCTGCCGCGACGGCGGCGATCGCGGTCAGCAGCTGGTCCGGCTGGGCGTCCCTGCTGATCAGGCTCGCCGCACCGGCTCGCAGCACCGGACGGAACCGGTCGTACTGGCCGTGTGTGGAGAGAATCAGGATCTTGGGAGGAACTGCCAGGTCGCGCAGGCGCTCTACGGTGGTGATCTCGTCCGAGCCGAGGACGCGGGTGTCCATCACGACGACGTCCGGCTGGAGCCGGGCGGCTCGGGTCACGGCCTCCTCCGCGCCTGACGCCTCGCCGACCACCTCCAGCTCCGCGGCGGTGTTGAGCACGGCCATCAATTCGAGCCCCGCGCAGCGGTCGACGATGAGTACAGCGGAGGTCTTCTTCGACGCGGGGGCGGGAGAACATACGTCATTCAACTGAATCGCCCTCTCGCGGATGACCTCGCGTAATGGCTGATCACGAAGAAAGTCACACCGCTGCCCCCGCTTCTGTGGATTTCACACAGGCACTGAACGGACTATAGCGATCGGGAACTTCTCCATCAAGACCATTATTCGACCGCTGATTGACTATTGACAGTTGATCTTGTCGTGGGATAGTCTGGCAGACTTCCGGACGGTCGGCTCGGTGGGCGGTCGGCCCGGACCTGCGAGGGCCTCTCTAAGATGAATGGTTATCGCGATCCGTGGGGATCGTGCCGTTCTCGTCCGGGTAATGGATCGCGGCCCCACGGGCGAGTTCCGCGCGGGTGTTGATGTCCAGTCTCTTGTAGATCTTCCGGAGATGGTAATTAACAGTGTGGGCCGAAAGGTGGATCTGTTTGGCGATCTGTCGATTAGTCAGTCCCAGGCTCACCAGATGGGCGATGCGCCGTTCCATGGGGGAGAGGCCCGACCAGTCGTCGGCCTCCTCGGGGGAATGGCTGGATATCGCGGCCGACTGGTCCGTCGTCGCGGAGTGGGTGGCGAGGAACCTCTCGAAATCCTCCGTGGCGAGGGCCACCGAGAACGGATCCGGGGACTGGGCGGTGACACGCTGGAGCGCGGCCGGGTTCTGGTCCGCGAGGGCGTGGGCGTGCATGGCCGCGAGGCCGATGACGGAGATACCGGGATTGCCGCTCGCGAGGTTGTCGATCGTGGTGAGGACGCTGTGCTCCAGGTCGGAGTCGCCCACGGCCAGGGCGAGGCGGACCAGGAAAGCGGCGGCACCCGGCTCCTCCACGTACAGGCTCCGTCGGGTCGCAAGCCCCTGGTGCTCGCGGGACAGCAGATCGAAGGCCGCCCGAGGTCCCCGCACCGCCATGACGATGCGCAGCTCCGCCCAGGCGTACTGTGTTGATTCGAGCACCGCTCGCCCTTCCGGCATCTCCTCCTTCATCCGGTGAAGGTGCTGTACGGCGGCGGACAGGTCCCCGCGGGAAAGGGCCGCGGAACTGAGGACCGACAGCGCCAAGGGGCGAAGCGCGGTGATGCCGTCCCGTCCGGACAGGGAGACGGCGGACTCGGCCTGGCGCTGGGCTTCTTCGAACTGCCCCGCCTGGAGGAGCAGCCGGGACCGCATCGCCGCGGGCACTGCGGCCAGGCCCGGCGCCGGTGATCCGCGCAGGCCGGCCGCCACTTCGTCGATGAGCGACTCGGCCTGGTCGAACTCGCGGAGGTCGGCCAGCTTCCCGGCCAGGGTGAGCAGGGAGTAAAGGCGCCACACGGGAGGGGCGGCCTCGGCGTATCGTGCCGCGGCGCGTCCCAGGGTGAGGCCCTCGGCTAGTTCCCCAGCGAGCCAACGTGCGGTGGAAAGGGTCGTGAGCGCCATCATCGTGGCCACGTCGCCGTGGCTGCCGCCTCTGCGCGCTCGCAGGATTCGCTCCGAGAGGAGTACTGCCTCCTGCCTGTTCAGCAACGAATAGCCGAGGATCATGGACGCTTCCGCTTCGAGCCTGTCCGAGGCCGGGGTGCCGGGGCGGGAGAGGGCTTCCCGGGCGACCGCTATCCCCGCCTCCACCTCGCCCACCATGATCAGCTCGTGAGCCGCCGGGCCCGCTCCGGGGGAGGTCCCGGCCGTTTCCCGGGGCGGATCAGGCCGACGCTCGGCGTGGTCTCCGGCCTCGCGACGCATCGCGCGGCGCGCGGGAGCGGGAATCGTCTCGATCACCCCCTGCCAGAGGAAATCGTGTCGGAACGCGAACTGATGCCCGGCGATGACGAGGAAACCCGAGGCCATCGACTCGTCCAGGGACGTGAGCAGGGAGGCCGAGGACCGGTCGAGGATGCGGGAGACGTCGTCCAGCATGAAGGATCGCCCCAGGATCGCGGCGACCTTCAGGAACTGTCGGCAATCCCGGCTCAGCCCGTCCAGGCGCTGCTTCACCAGTGCCAACACCTTGTGCGGCGGCCGCTGTCCGGGCGGGTGGACTTCCTCGTGCTGTTCTTTGGCGATCCCCTCCTCCGCCAACCCGAGGACGGATTCAGCAAGAACCCGGACATCCATGCAGGCACCCGTTGCGCAGTCGAGCAGGTCGTGGTCCATGCCGGACCCGGGGGGTGCACCGGGGACCTGCCTGTCCGCCTTGAAAACGGCTTCTGATTCATGGTTTTCTGTCACGGTCACGTTGTCACAACCCCGACTCTCTCTGGCGTCTGTGACCTGAGCACGCATTGTGGGCTCGTCTTTTGTGTGAAAAGAATTCGCGGAGCCGGGGAGATCCAGGGTGGCGGTCGTGCGCCTCAGGTCGTAGTCGTTGGTTCCTCGCAGAACCGGCCGGCTTCCTGATCACCGTCATGAGGGTCATCATCGCCTGCATTTTCTGGTGTTTCCAGAGAGAATTTGTCACGCCCGAGGCATGCGTTCTGCTCCGATCCACGGGTTACTGTTGTCTGGTGTCGGGCATGACATTTGTCATGGATCACGACCTGGGCCGGTACGTCGCCGCAGGCGGATCGTCCGGCATGGTCACGCACCCTGATCAGACGGCGACACCGGCTTGAACCGAGGTTTCCGTCCCGGGCGACAGTGCCCTGTGTACGAGGAAATACTTGGTCAGTTCGACGCGGTTGTTGATGTCGAGCTTCGCGAACACCTTCCGCAGATGGCTGTCGACGGTGTGCGGTGACAGGAACAGCACGCTCGCGGCCTCCCGGTTGGTGCGGCCGTCGACGATCGCCCGGACGACTCTGAGCTCCGCGCTCGTGAGGCTCTCCCAGCCGGTCTTGGGCCGCTCCCTGCCTGTCCCGCGGACCTCCTGCGCGCCCAGTTCGCGCAGCCGCTCCTGCACCCGGCCGGTGTCCCGCCGCGCCCCGCAGCTCAGATAGAGGTCCAGTGCGGACTCAAGGAGCAGGATCGCCCGGGACCTGTCGCGCTGGCCCCACTCCTCCCGCGCGGTGTCCTCGAGCGCACCGGCGGCGGCCAGCGGACGACCGGCGCGCCGGTAGTGCGCCACGGAACGGTGCAACGCGGCGAGGTCCCCCTGCAGGACCCCTTCGGCATGCTCCGCGGCGGCTCGCAGGGAGGGGACCTCAGGGTGCTGCTCAGCGAGGCGTTTGAAGAGCTCGACCATCCGTGCCGCTTCGGCTCCGTGGCCCGCCTGTTCCGCCAGTCCCGCCACGGTCGCGGCCGCGGTCGGCGCCAGGCCGGACACAAGGAGGTCGGTGGCGATCCGCCCGTCCGGAGGTACCAGGGTCCGGACCGTCATCGACGGCCGCCCGCCGACGGCATGGAACCGTGCCAAGGCGAGGTCCATCGCGCCCCGGTCGGCGGCGCGCTCGCCGAGTACCAGACGTTCGGCCGTGCGCAGCCGGTCGTCGGCGGCGGTGAGGTCGCCCGACCGCAGGCTGAGCCGGGCCAGGACGAGGCGGGCGGGCACGGAATCCGCCGGTGCCGAGTGCGCCGTCACCAGCAGCGCGGACTCCGCCTCGGCGCGCGCTTCCTCAAGCCGGCCCGTCGCGATCAGGAGTTCGGCGCGGAGCCCGTGCCACAGCGACTCCGGCAGGGGTTCGCCGAGCCTCTCCGACTCCAGCCGGACGGCTCCGCAGACGGCCGCCGCCTCCTCGAACCGGTCGGCCGCGCCGAGCGCCCGCACCAACCACGTCCACAGCGGCCGTTCGCCTGAGCCGCAACACGCCGGTGTGCTCCGCGGCGAGGCGATCCGGTCGGGCGGACCGCTCAGGCGGTGGGGTTCGACGAGCGTCCGGTACGGCCCGGAGCGATGGGCGATGTCCGCGAGGCGACCGGCCTCGGCGTCCCGCCCCGCCCCGGCGAGCAGCCGCAGGGCGCGCGCCAGGAGCGATGACGTCCCGTCGCGCGGCTCCACCAGAACCTTCATCGCGGGTGCGACCGCCTGCTCGCACCCGCATCCGTACGCGGCGGGGGGACGCACCGCCAGGTGGGCGAGCGCGGGTTCGAGGCGGGCTCCCGGGCCGCTGACCGGCCGGAGCCGCACGGTCGAGGCGAGATTTCCCGATCGTATGCCTTCGTCCTCCTCCTTGCGCCGGGCGCCGATCGTGACCACCGTGGGCGGGACGGACCCGTGTGTCGGCGCTTCGTGCGCGGACACGGGGAACTCGGCGCGCTGGAGCACCTCCCCGATGAGGTCGTGGGCGAGCGCCAGCTCCTCGCCGGTCCTGCGCACCAGGCCCGCCTCAACGGCCACGTCGGCGCTGGAGGCCAGGTCCAGGACGGGTTCGCCGAGCTCCGCCGCCGCGGCCTCGACGGTGAACGTGCGTCCGATCCTCCTGCCCTGGGCGAGCAGGCGCCGGACCCGGGGCGGTATCTCCTCCAGCAGCCGGCCGATGTCGGCGATGACGCTGTCGGGCAGGCTCTCGGCCACAACCGAGGCCGTGCCGTTCACGATGACCACCTGACCCGCTTCGAGGAGCGATCCGAAGAGGTTCTCCATCAGCCATGGGTTGCCGCCGCACCGGGCCGCCCACGAGAGAAGGGAGGAATCCGGCTTGGCGCCGAGAACGTCGGCGCACAACGCGATGACGGCCTCGTTGTCCAGAGCCCCCAGCCGGAGCCGGACCGCGACGTGGTCGATGAGCCAGTCGACGGCCTGCTGGGCGAGCGACCGGGTGGCGACCGGTCGGCGCCCGAGCAGCCACAGGACGGGTGCGGAGGCGAGGGACTGCACCAGGCCCCGAAGGGCCATGGCGCTCGCGTCGTCGATCCACTGGGCGTCGTCCAGCACGATGAGCAACGGGTGCGAGCCCGTCGCGCGTTCGACGAGCTCCCCGACGCGGTCGGCCACCCAGAAGTGATTCCGGTCGGGGTCGGCCAGATCGTCGAGGCCGGCCTGGTCGGGCGTCACGTGCCGCAGGAAGGTGACCAGCAGGGGGACCGGGAGGGGCTGCTCGGTAGCGCTCGCCCGCCCGGAGAGCACGGTCAGGCCGCGCTCCGCGGCCTCCAGGGCGACGGCCTTGAGGAGGCGGGACTTGCCCGAACCGAACGTCCCCTCGACGATGACGCAGCTTCCGGAGCCCCGAGCGGCGGCGTCCAGATGGCCGCCCAACGCGGAAAGGACTTGTTCGCGGCCTGCCAGTGTGTGCATGAATGCCCCCCATTCTGGTCAGGAGAATCGCCCAACACACGCCGTGGGTGTAGATCGTCAATGCTCGATGAGCCCTCGTGCCCGGTCAATGAGTCCGGGCCTGTCGGAATGAGTAGTCTCGCCGGTCCCGAGCGAAGACCAGGAGCCGTGTGCCGGGACGGGCGAGTACTACCCACGCGGGTAGTGGGCAGGTCCACGTCACGCGATTACCGTTCTGAGCCAGGCAGATGAAATATCCGGACGGTCCGGTCGCGGGGCCGGGAATGAATTGTCGCCCTGAGGGCCGCCGGCCGTTCCTGACGAGTCTTCCAGCCGAACCACGAATATGTCCGGCGGTCAGTGAATCGATGGAGCCCCGCGATGCACGAGTGTGAGACGGACAGTCGCTTCGACCGGGAAATGAGACCATGACCATCAGCCATGCCGAGTCGGCCGTGGCGCCGACCGCCGTCGACGCGGCGCTCAGGGGCTTCTTCGCGGAACGTCGCGCCGAGGCCGAGCACCTGGGCCAGGACCTCACGGACACGATCGCCGAACTGGAGGACTACGTTCTGGGCGGCGGGAAGCGCATCCGCCCCCTGGTCGCCTGGTTGGGCTGGATCGGAGCCGGCGGGGACCCGGCAGGCCCGGTGGCCCCGGCGGTGCTGAGAGCCTGTGCGGGTTTTGAACTGCTCCACGTCTCGGGCCTCATCCACGACGACATCATCGACGCGTCCCTCACCCGGCGCGGCCGTCCCGCCGCGCACGTGACCTTCGCCGAGCGCCACCGGTCGCGTCGTTACTCGGGCGACCCCGCCGCGTACGGCACGGGCGCCGCCATCCTGATCGGGGACGTGGCGCTGGTCTGGGCCGACTACATGATCCGTACTTCGGGTCTGCCCGCGGACGTCCAAGCCGGACTCGGACAGGTGTGGTCCGCGGTGCGGTCGGAGGTCCTCTACGGCCAGCTGCTCGATCTGAACAACCAGGCGAGCGAAGCCGAGGACGTCGAGTCGGCTCTGCGCGTCAACCGGTACAAGACCGCGTCGTACACGGTTCAGCGGCCGCTGCAGTTCGGCGCCGTGCTCGCTGGCGCGAACGCGGATCTGGTCGCCGCCTACCGGGCCTTCGGAGCCGACATCGGAATGGCGTTCCAGCTCCGGGACGACCTGTTGGGTGTGTTCGGCGACCCCGAGGTGACGGGAAAGCCGTCCGGTGACGATCTCCGCGAGGGCAAGCGCACCGTGCTGCTCGCGACGGCGCTCCGGCGCGCCGACGAGCACGATCCGGGTGCGGCGGCGTTTCTCCGGGAGAAGGTCGGCACGGATCTGTCGCAGGACGAGCTGGCCCGCGTCCGTGGAGTACTCCTCGACGTCGGCGCCGTGCGCGACATCGAGCAGCAGATCGAGGTCCTGACCGACCACGCCCTCGCCGTCCTCGAAGCGAGCGGCACCGCCGTCGCGGCGAAGGAACAGCTCGCGGAGCTGGCGATCAGGGCGACCCAGCGGGCCCGGTGATGGCGATGGCGGACTCCGGCGCTCTCGTCGGTCATGGACGACTCGCGGTGGACTCGGGCACTGGCCGGGCTCACGGCAAGGCCATTCTGCTCGGGGAGCACGCCGTGGTGTACGGCGCTCCGGCCCTGGCCGTGCCGATCCCGTTCCTGACGGCCACGGCACGTGCCACCCGTGTTCCCTGCCCGGACGACGGCGGGGAGGGGATCTCCTTCACGATCGCCGGCCCCGGCCCTGCCGCCTCGGCGCCCCTGCCGGGGGACGGCACACGACAGATGCTGGCGGAGTTCAGGGAGGCGACCGGCTTCAGCGACGACCTATGCGTCGACGTCGTGGTGGACTGCGCTGTTCCGCAGGGCCGCGGGCTCGGCTCCAGCGCCGCCTGCGCCCGCGCGGCCGTGCTGGCGCTCGCGGACCTCTGCGGCTTCGGCCTCGACGCCGCGACGGTGTTCAGGCTCGTGCAGGCGTCGGAGAACGTGGCGCACGGCCGGGCGAGCGGTATCGACGCGGTCGCGACCGGCTCCGACTCACCCGTCCTCTTCCGCTCGGGCGTCGTGCAGGAGCTCTCCACGAACTTCGAGGGACGGTTCGTGATCGCGGACAGCGGTGTCGGCGGCAGCACGAAGGAGGCCGTGGAACTGGTGCGGCGGAGGTTCGAGCACGACGCGCAGGCCAAGGAGGAGTTCGTCAGCAGGGCGTCCGGCCTGACCGGCGGAGCCGTCCGCGACCTCGAGCAGGGCGACCTGGCCGGCCTCGGCGCGCGGCTGACCGAGAACCACGTCCTGCTCCAGGAACTCGGGCTCAGTACGGACCGGATCGACCGACTGGTAGCGGCCGCGCTCATGGCGGGAAGCCCAGGCGCCAAGATCAGCGGCGGCGGGCTGGGTGGATGCGTGATCGCGCTGGCCGGTGGGCCGGGCGCGGCGGAGGAACTCGGGCGGACCCTCCGCGAGGCCGGTGCCACCCGGACCTGGATCGTGCCCATGAGGAGGCTCGCGAGTCATGTCGACTGACCACCGGGTGGAACAGGCCAGGCCGTCCGTGCCCGTCTCCGGTCGCCACGCGACGGCCGTCGCCCATCCCAACATCGCACTGATCAAATATTGGGGCAAACTCGATGAACAGCTCGTCATCCCGCTGGTCGACAGCCTGTCGATGACCCTGGACGTCTTCCCCACGACCACCACCGTCCGGCTCGGCCCGGCGATCGGAACCGACACGGTCACGCTCAACGGCATGCCCGCGGCGGGAGAGCAGCGGCGGCGCGTCATCGCCTTCCTGGACCTGGTGCGGGAGAGGGCGGGGAGCACCGAAGCCGCCGACGTGGAGACCCGGAACTCCGTACCGACCGGGGCGGGCCTGGCCTCCTCGGCGAGCGGCTTCGCCGCGCTCGCCGTCGCGGCGGCCGCCGCCTACGGGCTCGACCTCGATCGCACCGAGATGTCGCGCCTGGCCCGGCGCGGTTCGGCGTCGGCGAGCCGGTCCCTCTTCGACGGGTTCGCGATCTGTCACGCGGGCCGGGGCTCCGGAGACGCCGCGGACCTGAGTTCGTACGCCGAGCCGGTGACCGTCCCCGAGTTCGACCCGGCGATGGTCGTCGCGATGGTGGACAGGGCGCCCAAAGCCGTCTCCAGTCGCGCGGCCATGCGGCGCACGGTCGAGACCTCACCGCTCTACCCGGCATGGGCGGAGTCGAGCAGAGCGGACCTCGCCGAGATACGGATCGCCCTGGAACGCGGTGACCTGGAGGCGGTGGGGGAGGTCGCCGAGCGGAACTGCCTCGGCATGCACGCGACGATGCTCGCCGCGCGGCCGGCGGTCCGCTACCTGTCCGCGGCCACCCTGACGGTGCTCGACGCCGTGTCGGATCTGCGGAAGTCCGGCGTGCCGGCTTACGCGACCATCGATGCCGGGCCGAACGTGAAGATCCTCTGTCACCGGACGGACGCCGCGCATGTCGCGGAAACGATCCGCGGTTCCGTTCCCGGACTCTCGACGGTCACCGCGGGCCGCGGGCCGGGTGCCCGCCTCCGTCCGGGGGTCGGAGAGTGACGGCCCCCCGTACGGTCACCCGGCGGGCGCCGGGAAAGCTGTTCGTCGTCGGGGAGTACGCGGTGATGGAGCCGGGCCACGCGGCGGTCCTGGTCGCGGTGGACCGGCACGTCAGCGTGACCGTATCGGCGTCCGACGGCCCCGACGTGGTGATCGGATCCGACCTCGTGCCCGGTACGGTGCGCCTGCGCCGGAGTGACGCAGGCTTGGTCGGCCTGGATGACGGGTACCCGGTGCCGACCCACCTCTCGCACGTGGTGGCGGCGATCGACGAGGTCGACGGGCTGCTCGCCGAGCGCGGCCTGCGGGCGCCGCCCCTTCAGCTGTCGATCACGAGCCGGTTGCACAGCGAAGGCACCAAGCTGGGCCTGGGGTCGAGCGGTGCGGTCACGGTCGCCACGGTGTCCGCCGTCGCCGCGTTCTGCGGTATCGAGGTGCCGGACGAGACACGCTTCCGGCTGGCGCTGCTCGCGACGGCGCGGCATGGCACGGGCTCGTCCGGCGGAGACCTCGCCGCGAGTGTCTGGGGCGGCTGGATCGCCTACCGGTCGCCAGACCGGGCCGCGGTGCTGGACATGGCGGAGCGCATCGGCGTCGCGGAAACGATCCGGGCACCGTGGCCGGGCTTCCGGTTGCGACGGCTTCCTCCGCCGCGAGGACTCACGCTGCACGTGGGGTGGACGGGCCGTCCCGCCAGCACGGACTCGCTCGCCGGGAGGCTCGGGAGCGACTGGTGGGGCAGCACGTCGCAACGGAGATTCACGGACCGCAGCGACGAGTGCGTGAGCGCGGCGATCCGAGCTCTCGAACAGGGCGAGGACCGCGAGCTGGCGTACCGGGTCCGGTGCGCCCGGGAACTGCTCGCCGATCTGGACGACGAGGCGGGGCTGGGCGTCTTCACACCTGGCCTGGCCGCGCTGTGCGAGGCCGCCGAGGCTGTCGGCGCGGCGGCGAAGCCCTCGGGCGCCGGCGGGGGCGACTGCGGCATCGCGCTCCTGGACGCCTGGGCGGCGCGGGAAACCACAAGGATGCGGGACGGATGGACCGCCGCAGGGGTGCTTCCGCTGCCGGTCCACGTCCAGCCGGCGACGGGAGGCACCCGATGAGCGACGGGTCGGCGGTGGCCGGCGTCCCCATGAAATGGGTGGGGCCGCTCAGAATCTCAGGCAACGCGGCGACGACCGAGACGAAGGTCCCGCTGGCCACCTACGAGTCTCCGCTGTGGCCCTCCGTCAGCCGTGGCGCGAGAGTCTCCACGATGGTCGAGTCCGGCATCGTGGCGACGCTGGTCGATGAGCGGATGACCCGCTCGGTGTACGTCAAAGCGGAGGACGCGCGGACCGCCCACCTCGCCGCCCAGGCGGTCGACGCCGCCCTGGACGATCTGCGGAAGGCCACCCGCGGCTGCGGCAGGTTCATCGAACTGGTCGGGCTCCGGCACGAGATCGCCGCCAACCTGCTGTTCCTCCGGTTCGAGTTCACCACCGGCGACGCGTCGGGCCACAACATGGCGACGCTGGCCGCCGACACGCTCCTGACGCACATTCTGCGCACCGTCCCCGGCATCTCCTACGGCTCGATCTCGGGGAACTACTGCACCGACAAGAAGGCCACCGCCATCAACGGTATTCTCGGCCGCGGCAAGAACGTGGTGACCGAGATCCTCGTTCCCGGCGACATCGTCCGCCGGACGCTGCACACCTCCGCGGCCGCCGTGGCCGAACTCAACGTGGGCAAGAACCTGATCGGCACCCTGCTCGCCGGCGGGATCCGTTCGGCCAACGCCCACTACGCGAACATGCTGCTCGGGTTCTACCTGGCGACGGGGCAGGACGCGGCCAACATCGTCGAAGGCTCCCAGGGCGTCACCGTGGCCGAGGACCGGGACGGCGACCTGTACTTCTCCTGCACTCTGCCGAACCTGGTCGTCGGCACGGTCGGGAACGGGAAGGGACTCGACTTCGTCGAGGCGAACCTCACCCGGCTCGGCTGCCGCGAACCGCGCGAACCCGGTGCGAACGCGCGCAGGCTCGCGGTCATCGCGGCGGCGACCGTCCTGTGCGGTGAACTCTCGCTTCTGGCGGCGCAGACGAACCCCGGTGAGCTGATGCGGACGCACCTGCTGCTGGAACGAAGGAACACCACAACGAAGATCGGAGGCTAGCGGTGCCCGAGGACAGCGCCCCCGGAATCCATGACCTGTCCATCGCGACGACGGAGTTCGTCCTGACGCACGAGACCTTGGCCGCCCACCAGGGGATCGATCCCGCGAAGTACCACCGCGGCATCGGACAGGTCGCCATGAGCGTGCCCGCCGCCGACGAGGACATCGTCACCATGGGCGCGGCCGCCGCCGCCCCGGTCATCGCCCGGCACGGCGCCGACCGGATCCGTACCGTCGTGTTCGCGACGGAGAGCTCGGTCGACCAGGCGAAGGCGGCGGGCGTCCACGTCCACTCGCTGCTCGGCCTGTCCTCGGCCACCCGGGTGGTCGAGCTCAAACAGGCATGCTACGGCGGGACCGCGGCGCTGCAGTTCGCCCTCGGCCTGGTCCACCGGGACCCGGCCGAGCAGGTCCTCGTGATCGCAGGCGACGTCTCGAAGTACGAACTGGGCAGCCACGGCGAGGCCACCCAGGGCGCGGCCGCCGTGGCCCTGCTGATCAGCGCGGATCCGGCGCTCGTGCGCGTCGAGAATCCGTCGGGCCTGTTCACCGCGGACATCATGGACTTCTGGCGTCCCAACTACCTCTCGACCGCCCTGGTCAGCAAGAGCGAGTCCGTCGCCGCCTATCTGCAGGCGGTGGAGGGGACCTGGAAGGACTACACGGAGCGCGGCGGGCGACCGCTCAGCGAGTTCGGCGCGTTCTGCTACCACCAGCCGTTCACAAAGATGGCCTACAAGGCGCACCGGCACCTGCTCGACCACTGCGGCCACGACAGCGCGGAGAGCACGCTCGCCGCCGCGATCGGGAACACCACGGCCTACAACGCGGAGCTTGGGAACAGCTACACCGCCTCGTTGTATCTCGGACTGGCCGCGCTCCTCGACGCTCCGGAAGATCTGACCGGCCAGGCGATCGGCTTCCTCAGCTACGGTTCCGGATGCGTCGCCGAGTTCTTCGCCGGCACCGTGGTCCGGGGGTACCGCGCGCACCTGCGGTCCGACGCCCACCGAGAGGCGATCGGCCGCCGGCGGGAGATCGACTACGCCACGTACCGCGAGCTGCACGAGTTCGCCTTCCCCGTCGACGGTGGTGACCATCCCGTACTCAGGGAGACCACCGGTCCGTACCGGCTGGCCGGACTGTCCGGCCACAAGCGCGTCTACGAGCCGCGCTGACCGAGAAATCCAGCGGACGCGCGGCCGACCGCGCGTCCGCCGACCCCCAGGAGGACCAATGTCGGGAACCGCTGAGGCGGCGGAACTCTGCTCGATCATCGAGGAATCGGCCGAACAGCTGGAGGTGGCGTTCTCCCGGAACAGGGTCTGGCCGATTCTGAGCGCCTTCGGAGACGCTTTCGCGCACCCCTCGGCCGTCGTCGCGTTCCGGGTGGCGACCGCCCTGCGACAGGTGGGGGAACTCGACTGCCGTTTCAGGACCCATCCGGACGACCGCGACCCCTACGGTTCCGCGCTGGCCGAAGGCCTGACCGAACGGACGGAGCACCCGAGCGGAACCCTTCTCCGGGAACTCCACGAGCGGTTTCCCGTGGAGAGCCACGGCATCGACTTCGGCGTCGTCGGCGGCTTCAAGAAGATCTACGCCGCCTTCACCCCCGACGACCTGCAGAAGGTCGCCGACCTCGCGACCCTCCCGTCCATGCCGCGCGCACTGGTGGAGAACGCCGGTCTCCTCGCCCGTCACGGCCTGGACGACAGGGTCGGTGTGCTCGGTATCGACTACCCGGCGCGCACCGTGAACGTGTACTTCAACGACGTCCCCGCCGAGTGCTTCACCTCGACGGAGATCCTGACCATGCTCCGCGAGATCGGAGCGGTGGAACCGAGCGGGCGGATGCTCCAGTTGGGCGAGCAGGCGTTCGGCCTCTACCTCACCCTCGGCTGGGACTCCCCGAGGGTCGAGCGGATCTGCTACGCGGTCTCGACGACGGATCTCGACACGCTCCCCGTGCGCGTCGAACCCGAGATCGAGCGGTTCGTCAAGAGCGTTCCTCACGCGGGCGAGGACTGCAAGTTCGTCTACGGCGTCGCGCTGGCACCGCAGGGGGAGTACTACAAGCTCGAGTCCCACTACAAATGGCGTTCCGGGACGCTGAACTTCATCTGACGGCCGCACCAACGACGGCGCCGACCGGGGCTTACCGCCTTGGCCGGCGCCGCTCCTTCTCGGCCGGCGGAACCGGGTGGGCCCGGGGCCGGGCTCAGCGGGCCGCTCCCACGGGGGCGGCGGTGACCCCCGCCTCCGCGAGCAGGGAGACGAGGAGGTCGGTGAGGATCCTCGGGCCGTGCTGGGTGAGGATGGATTCGAGGTGGAACTGGACGGACCGGAATCCCGTGCCGCGCAGCGCGTGGACTTCGCCCGACTCGCGGTTCCGGCTGATCGCCACGGGCCGGCGCCCTTCGGCCCCGGGAGCGAAGTCGTGATCGGAGCGGGCGGCGTAGGTGTTGTAGAAGCCCACGAGTTCGGACCTCCCGAAGAGGTCGACCCGCTCCTGGACGCCCTGGTTGGGCTCCGCACGCCGCACGATGTCGAAGCCGAGTTCGGCGGCGAGGGCCTGGTGGCCGAGGCAGATGGAGAGGAAAGGCACGGAGCCGGCCAGGAGGCCACGGGTGAGCGTCCGGAGCGCCTCCATCCTCGGATCCGCCAGGTCGCGGGGGTCTCCGGGGCCGGGGCCGACGATGACGATGTCGAATCCGCTCGTGTCCGGGGAGCCGTCGAATCGGCTGACGGTGGTGTGCAGGCCGAGGGACTGCAACTGGTGGTCGAGCATCGCCATGAACAGGTCCTCGTTGTCGATGACCAGCGCACGCCGACCGGCCAGCACCGGATCGGGCGTGCCGCGGTGCCCGCCGTCGAGCCAGAAGCGCGACAGCGTGAGGTTGCGGCTCGCCAGCGCCAGACGGATCCGGGGGTTGGTGGCCGGCGCCGCTCGGGGCCCCGCCGACCTGCCGTCGATTCCGACGGGTTCCGATGCGAGGCCGAGCGCCCTGAGCATCCCCGCGGCCTTGGCCCGGGTCTCGGCAGCCTCGGAACCGGGGTCCGAGTCACGGACGAGGGTCGCGCCGACGCCCAGGCGCAACCCGCCGCCATGGGAGATCTCGGCGGTCCTGATCATGATCGCTGAGTCGAGCGTCCGGCTGCCCGCGGCGTCCTGGCCGATCAGAGCGAGGACGCCGCCGTAGTACCCGCGCCCCGAGACCTCATGGCGTCCGATGACCCGGCAGGCGTTCTCCAGAGGGCTGCCCGTCACGGTCGGCGCGAGCAGCGTCTCGCGCAGGACGTCACGGACGTCGAGGTCGCTCTGGCCGGTCAGGAGGTATTCGGAGTGGGTGAGCCGCGCCATCTCCTTGAGGAAGGGCCCGTGCACTCGGCCGCCCGAGGAGCAGATACGGGCCATCATCTTCAGTTCCTCGTCGACGACCATGTAGAGCTCGTTCGCCTCTTTTTGGTCGTTGAGGAAGTCCAGGAGTCCGGAGATCTCCGGACCCGTGGCCGGGTGCCGGTAAGTGCCGCTGATGGGGTTCATCGTGACGGTGCCGTCGAGCATGCTCACATGCCGTTCCGGTGAAGCGCCGATGAAGGTGGCCGAGCCGGTGTGGAACAGGAAAGTCCAGTACGCGCCGAGTTCACCGGTCAACAGTCGGCGGAAGATGGCGAGTTCCGTGGCGACGGAGTCGTCGTCCAGCCGGGCGGTGAAGGAGCGCCGAATGACGAAGTTCGATCCGGCGCCCCGCCCGATCTCGTCGCGTAGGACACGCTCGACGGTCGCCGCGTAAGCGTCGTCACTGATGTCGAAGTCGGCGTCCGACACGCTGAAACGCCGTTCGGGCAGCGCCGCCAGAACCTGATCCAGGCCGAGCGCGACGTGTTCGCGGACGCGCATGGCGAGCAGTGGCGCGTGATCGTCGCGGCAGGTGAATCCGCGCTCGGTGATCTGCCGATAAGGGATGGCGACGAGAAGGTCGGGTCGCGCTCCGTCCGCCGACGGGGTGGCGAGGGGCAGTGCGGAGAGCCTGTCGACCTCGGACACGTCGCCGGTGAGAACCTCCACCCGTGGGTGCCGCGTCGAGCCGGGACGGTGGAGCAGCGCGAAGGCCGACCGGTCCGCGCCGAGGCGGTTGAGCATGTCCGGGGCGCCGACCGTGCCCGCTTCTGTACCGTTCATTTCTCTCCCTTTTGTCTGAGCCAAGAACACCCCTTGTGGATGATGCTGCGAAGAAAGGCGGGACGCATGACGTGATGCCGCTATCCCGTATTTCAGCCAACGGCCCGCACGCTGGCGTGCGGTGTTGAATGAAGCGGGCTACTCAAGCGGGTAGTGGGCCCGCGGCCGCTCCTTGGTTACTGTCGAGTCGTACTGATTCGGGAAGGGCGGTGAGAATTTTGGATGTGCTCGTTCAGAAATACGGCGGCACTTCTCTGCAGACGCTCGATCGCGTTCGTCATGCCGCCCTCCGCGTCAGGGAGGCACGGCGGCACGGACAGCCGGTGGTCGTGGTCGTCTCCGCCCGTGGCGGAAGGACCGATGACCTGCTGGGCCTGGCGGCCGACGTCGGGGTGGTCTCCTCGTCCCGGGAACTGGACCAGCTGCTCTCCGTGGGCGAGTGCGAGTCGGCGGCTCTCATGGCTCTGACGCTGACCGGTCTGGGAGTGCCGGCCGTCTCGCTGACCGGTCACCAGGCGGGGATCCGGACCACGGCCCGGCCCGGCGACGCGCTGATCGCGGGAATCGGCGCCGACCGGGTGTGGGCCGCGCTGGACGGCGGCCAGGTCGCCGTCGTCACCGGGTTCCAGGGTGTTGACGAGGCCGGTGACACCGTCACTCTCGGGCGTGGTGGCTCCGATACGACGGCGGTGGCGCTCGCGGCCCGGCTGGGGGCGTCGGCATGCGAGATCTACACCGACGTGGACGGCGTCTTCAGCGCCGATCCGCGCATCCTGCCCGCGGCTCGGTGCCTGACCCGGGTCCAGCCCGACGTCATGGCCGAGATGGCGTTCGCGGGCGCGAACGTCCTGCACAGCCGTTGTGTCGAGCTGGCCGTCATGGAGGGGGTAGAAGTGCGGGTCCGGAACGCTCTTTCGCAGGCGCAGGGGACGATCATCGCGGGCCGTCCGGGCGACCGCGAGCTGGAGACACGCCGCGCGGTCGTCGCGGTGACCCACGACACGGATGTCGTTCGGGTGCTGGTGCACTGCAGGTCCGGCCGACGAGATCTCGCTCCGGACGTGTTCGAGGTGCTGGCCGGTGCGGGCACGGTGGTGGACCTGGTGGCGAGGTCCGGGGCTTACGAGAACGAGTTCCGGATGGGTTTCACGATCCGCCGCAGCCAGGCCGAGGCCGTGCGGGAACCGCTGCACGAGATGACCGCCTCCTTCGGCGGGGGAGTCCAGTTCGACGACGAGGTCGGCAAGGTGTCGGTGGTCGGGAGCGGCCTGCTCAGCCGCCCCGCGTACACCGCCCGGTTGATGGCGGCCCTGGCCTCGGCGGGGATTCCGACGAGCTGGATCTCCACGTCGCAGATGCGGCTGTCCGTGATCGTTCCGAGGGAACGCACCGTCGAGGCCGTCGAGGCCCTGCACCGCGAGTTCCGGCTGGACCGGGCCGAGCCGCCCGACGTCACGTCCACGGGGCCGGGTCGGTCCGCCATCGTCTGAGAGAGGCAGGAATCTTGGCCGTACACGCCGTACACAACGTCTCGTTCGCCCGGGGACTTCGCCTGCACCGCCTGTTCCGGCACGAGGACGGGCGCCTGCTCGTCGTGCCGCTCGACCACTCCGTGGCGGACGGCCCGCTGGTCCGCGGCGACCTGAATCCGCTGCTCGGCGAGCTGGCCGGCACCGGCGTCGACGCCGTCGTCCTGCACAAGGGGCGGCTTCGGCACATCGACCACCGCTGGTTCGGCGACATGGCGTTGATCGTTCATCTGAGTGCGAGCACCAGGCACGCCTCGGACCCCGACGCGAAGTACCTGGTCGGGTATGTCGAGGAGGCGCTGCGCTTGGGCGCCGACGCGGTCAGCGTGCACGTCAACGTGGGATCCCGTGCGGAGGCCCGGCAGATCGCGGACCTCGCGGTCGTCGCGGGGGAGTGCGACCGCTGGAACATGCCGCTGCTGGCCATGATGTACGTCCGTGGACCGAGGATCGGCGACTCGCGGGCACCCGAGCTGGTGGCGCACGCCGCGTCGCTGGCGGCCGATCTCGGAGCCGACATCGTGAAGACGGACTACGCCGGCACCCCCGAGCGGATGGCAGACGTGGTCAGGACCTGCCCGATCCCCGTCATCGTGGCCGGCGGGTCGCGGCTGGCCGAGCCCGAAGCCGTCCTGGCCTATGTGTCCGACGCGCTGCGCGGCGGCGTGGCCGGAGTGGCCATGGGGCGGAACGTCTTCCAGGCCGACCAACCCGGCCGGATGGCGGCCGCCGTCGCCCGTCTGGTCCATGAAGCGCCGCGCGTTCCGGAGGGGAACGGCGCGGAGAACCACCTCATCCTCGCCCCCTGAGAATCCATCGGCCTTCCCTGGAGGAGACAACCGTGAAGCTGTGCTGGCTGGACATCCGTGACCTCGGCGGAGCCAAGGAAGCCATCATCGAGGAGGCCGTCCACCAGCGGGTGGACGCCATCGTCGCCGCCGACCCCGCCGACCTGCAGACCCTTCCCCCGACCGTGAGGAAGGTGCTCTTCCTGCTCGGTCGGCCGCTGCCGGAGAAGCTGACGCCCGCCGACCTGGTCATCGTCGATCCGGTCGCGCACGGAGAGCCCGCCGAGCTGGCGGCGCGGTTCCCCGACGTGGAGTTCGGCCGGTACGTCGAGATCGTGGACGCGGACACCCTTGAGGACGCCTGCCGCGCGGCCCGTTACGACAGGTGGAGCCTGCTGTACTTCCGTGACCCCACCAAGATCCCGCTGGAGATCGTGCTGGCCGCCGCCGCAGGCGCGACCGGCGGCATCGTCACCCAGGTGGCCGACGTCGAGGAGGCGGAGATCGTCTTCGGTGTGCTGGAGCACGGTTCCGACGGCGTGATGCTCGCGCCGCGGGTCGTGGGCGACGCCACCGAGCTGAAGGCCGCCGCGGTCAGTGAGACCGCTGACCTGTCCCTGGTGGAGTTGGAGGTCACCGGGATCCGTCGGGTGGGGATGGGCGAGCGCGTCTGCGTCGACACCTGCACGAACCTCCGCCTGGACGAGGGCATCCTGGTCGGCTCGCACTCCCAGGGCATGATCCTCTGCTGTAGCGAAACCCACCCGCTGCCGTACATGCCGACCCGGCCGTTCCGGGTCAACGCCGGCGCCCTGCACTCCTACACGCTGTCGGCCAACGGCCGCACCAACTACCTCAGCGAGCTGCACTCCGGCGGCAAGGTACTCGCCGTCGACGCGTCGGGCCGCGCGCGGGTGGTCGCCGTCGGCCGGGCGAAGATCGAGACGCGGCCGCTGCTCGCGATCGACGCGGTCGCGCCCTCGGGCGTGCCGGTCAACCTCATCGTGCAGGACGACTGGCACGTGCGGCTGCTCGGCCCCGGCGGGACCGTGCTCAACGTCACCGAGCTCGAACCGGGCACCAAGGTCCTGGGATACCTGCCGGTCGAGCAGCGGCACGTCGGCTATCCCATCGACGAGTTCTGCATCGAGAAGTAATCCGCAGGCGGAGCGGTACGCGCGGGCGGTCCTGTCATCGGGGCCGCCCGTCCCGCTCTCGGCGACACGACCGGCTGAG
This sequence comes from Actinocorallia sp. API 0066, assembly GCF_020991275.1. Taxonomy (GTDB): domain Bacteria; phylum Actinomycetota; class Actinomycetes; order Streptosporangiales; family Streptosporangiaceae; genus Actinocorallia. The sequence continues at coordinate 153,531 of NZ_JAJLQY010000002.1, forward strand.
GGAGCACGCGCCCCTCGGCCTCTTCGAAGGAGGAGCACCTCAATGTCCGATCGCACCCAGATCGTGGTCATCGGCGGAACGTCGGGGATCGGGCGGCACTTCGCCCGGACGTTCGCGGACCGGGGCGACGACGTCGTCGTCACGGGCCGGGACGCGGCGCGGACCAAGGCCGTCGCCGACGAGATCGGAGGACGGACCCGCGGTCTCGCACTGGACCTGTCCGACCCGGACGCGATCGGCGGCGCACTGGAGGACGTGGAACACGTCGACTGGCTGGTCCTGTCGGCCCTGGACCGAGACCACAACACGGTCCGCGACTACCGCCCGGCGGACGCGGTACGCCTGCTCACCGTCAAGTTGGTCGGCTACACCGAGGTCCTGCACCGTCTCGCCCCGAAGATGACCGGCGAGAGCGCGGCGGTCCTGATCGGGGGTCTGGCCAGCCACCGGCCCTATCCGGGTTCGACCACCGTCACGACCGCGAACGGCGGCGTCAGCGCGCTGGTCCGGACGCTGGCCCTGGAACTCGCCCCCATCCGGATCAGCGCCCTGCACCCGAGTATCGTCGCCGACACCCCGTTCTGGAGTGACAAGCCCGCCGCCCGTGACGCGGCGGAGAAACGCGCGCTCACCGGGCGCCCGGTGACCATGCGGGACTGTACGGAGGCGATCGAGTTCCTGCTGCGGAACCGCGCCGTCAACGGGGTCAACCTCAACATCGACGGCGGAGAGGTGCTCATGTGACGTCGGTCGTGACCCGCCACGGCCCCCAACGGCCGGTCGCGCCCTGCCCGTGCTCCCGCTGCGCGCGAGCGTAGCGGGAGAGGTCCCGGGCCGAGAACAGGGCCATGCCCGCGGTGAAGCCCCTCACCGGTACCGGGAGCCGGGTCCAGTAGGCGAGTCGACCGTCCACGTGGAACTCCACGTGCGACGTTTCGGCCCGGTAGCTGATGGCGTAGCCGTGCTCGTGCCCCGGCTCGGTGGGTACGTCCAGGACCACCCGGTGGAGGTAATGGTCGGCTGGGCGGGTCACGCCGGGGAGCACCAGGCGTTCGACGACCGCGTAGACGGTGTCGTTGGTCGCGGCGGCGTTGAGGACGACGCCGGTCTCCAGGTCGAAGAGGTTGACCGTGCCGAAGGCGTCGAGCAGGTTGTAGGGGATCTGCTCGTAGGTCCGCACCGCCATGTCGACTTCGAACGTGAGCAGGCCCGCGTCCGGCACCGCGAAACGGTGCACGGACCGGTACATCTGTTTGGCGTTGTTCTGCCTCGGGTCCGTGTCGTGGAACCGGGTGAACGGGTTGACGGTCAACTCGAGGCTTCCGTTCCCGGTACGCACGCGCGCGTTGCGGTCCCGGTACTGATGCGTCTCGCCGTCAGCTCCCGCGATCGACATGATCCTCCAGCGGGCGGGATCGATCTCGCCGCCCGTGAAGTCGTCGTAGGTCCAGGGGCTGGTCTGTAGTGCCGACCTCATGGAGCCACCATCAACGCTGCCGGGAACCCTGCGAATCGCACGTTCACGCGATTCGGTTCCGCGGGGTCACGCCATTTCCCCATGCACGCCGGATATCCCGTGAATGGGTGAGGCCCCCGCGTGCCGCGGTAATCGAGACTGTCGACGTACTGACCTGATTGTCGGATAGGGGAGGTGTCATGGGGCACATGGACTCGGCAGTGGCCGACGACCGTTATGTGGCGGAGTACGAGAGCGCCCGGTTCCAGGCCTTGCGACGGAGATCGAATGCCTTCATCGCGGGGGCGAGCATCGTCTTCTACGGGTGGTGGTTCGTCGGCATCGCGCTCGCGGCCTTCGCGCCCGGTGTCTTCCGCACGGAGCTCGGCGGGCCGTTCAACGTGGGCCTGCTGTTCCTGCTCCTGTCGTTCGTCCTGGTCGTGGCGGTCACCGTGGCCTACCTGAGGTTCGCCAGCAGCAGGCTCGACCCGGCCAGTGAGCAGATCCGGGTGGAACTGGAAGGGGGCACTCGATGATCGTCGCGCTCGCGGCCCCGCCGCCGCCTCCGGTGGACAACACGTGGGCGGCGCCCACGATCGCGACGGGGATCGTACTCGTTCTCGCGGTCGTGGCGTTCGGTCTCGTCATCTCCTCGCGCAGCGCCGTGCGCGACCGGGACGACTTCCTCCTCGCCGGCCAGAAGCTCGGTGTCGGTCAGAACGCCCTCGCACACGTCGCCGGCGGTCTCATGTACTCGACCGTGATCATCATCACCGGTCACGTGGCGCTGAACGGCTTCGACGCCGTCCTCCTGCTCACGGCGTTCGTGATGTCCACGGTGCTCGCGGTGCTGATCTACGCGTCGCCGATGCGCAACGTGGGAGGCCACACGATCGGCGACCTGTTCGCGTTGCGCGCCGACGAGCGTCAGGCGCGGATCGCGTCGGCGGTCATCACCCTGTTGATCTACACCATGTTCATGATCATCGCGATCGCGTCGGTGGGCTTCGTCGCCAGCCGCATGTTCACCACCAGCTCCACGGTGAACGTGCCGGTCGTGGTGACCGTGGTCCTGATCGTCGGCCTGGCGGCCATCGGCATGGTGTACCTGGGCGGCATGCCGGGCATCACGCGCGTGCTCGTGCTCAAGGTGGGCCTGATGATCGCCTTCATCGCCGTCCTGACCATCGCGATCCTGGCGAAGTACAAGCTGAACATCGCCGATCTGCTCACCGACGCCGAAGCGAAAGCGGTCCCGAACCCGCGTGGGGAACTGCTGGAGACCGGCCGCCTGTTCGGTGACGGCGCCACCGTCAACTCGGGGCAGGACCCGTGGGTGCACCTGTCGAAGGCGTTCTCCATCGCGGTCGGGTCCATCGGGATGCCGTTCCTCTTCATGCGCTTCTACATGGCGCGGAACGGACGTGCCGCGCGTCAGACGGCCGGCTGGGCCGCGCTGCTCACCGTCGGGTTCTGGGCCTGCATGATCATCGTGGGTATCGGCGCCGTCGCGATCCTCGGCAGGGACGCCATCGGCCAGATCGCGGCCCACCGCGACATCACCCTGCCCAAGATCGCGGACGAGCTCGGCGGCGCATGGGCCGCCGGCGCACTCGGCGCGATCGCCCTCCTGTCGGTCGGCGCCATCTTCGCAGTCCTGCTGCTCAACGCGGTGCTGTCCTTCACCCAGGACATCCGTGCGGCGCGTGGCCGGCCGGAGGACCCGGCCGCGGAGCTGAAGGACATCCGGCGCTACGTGCTCATCATCGGATTCGGCTCCCTCATCGTGGGGATGGCGATGATGACCCAGCTCACGCACATCTTCATCCCGACATCGATCGACATCGGAGGTGCCTGCATCCTGCCCGCGGTCGTCTACTCGCTGTTCTGGCGGCGCTTCAACACCAGAGGGCTCATGTGGACGATCTACGGCGGGCTCGGCGTGACCCTCTTCATGGTCGTGTTCTCGAACGGTGTGTCGGGTGACCCCACCGCCATCTTCCCGGACGCCGACTTCAAGTTCGTCGACTTCGAACCCGGTCTGCTCGGCACTCCGCTCGGCTTCCTGTTCGGCTATCTCGGCAGCGTCACCAGTGGTGAGCGCAACGACGCTGCCTTCGCCCAGATGCAGGTGCGCGCGCTCACCGGCGCGGCCGTTCCGTCGGGGAAGGGCACGGTCGCCCGGGACGCGGACGGCGATTTCGACAGGGCTCCCAGCGAAGCGCGCTGAGCAGCGCTCAAGGTGAACGATCGTGACCGTGTGGGGCGGCCGAGCCGCCCCACACCCCCTTGGGAGGGGCAACGTGGAGGCAGTTCTCGTCGTGGGCGCGGGCCCGGTCGGTATGGTCACGGCGCTGGCGCTCGCCGGCCACGGCATCCGCAGCGTGCTCGTCGACCAGGGTTCTGAGACGTCGGTCCATCCGAAACTGGACTACGTCAACGCCCGGAGCATGGAGTTCTTCCGGCGGTTGGGCGTCGCCGACGACGTCCGCGCAGCCGGTGTCGGCCCGGAGCACCGGGCTGACGTGATCTGGTCGACGGGCCTGGCCGGCGAGCCGGTCACCGTCTGGGACCTTCCCTCGGTGGCGGAGGAACGGCGGCGCATCGTCGAGCGGAACGACGGAACCCAGCCGGCCGTGCCCGGCCAGCGAATCTCCCAGATCGAGCTGGAACCGGTCCTGCGGGCCCACTGCCGGAACGAACCGCTCATCGATCTGCGATGCGGCCTTCGGTTGGAGTCCCTCACCCAGGACGACGACACGGTGACCAGCCACCTGGTGGAGGTGATGACCGACGACCGGGTCGCGCTCCGCTCCCGGTACGTGATCGGCTGCGACGGCGCGTCGAGCCGGGTCCGTGCGGCCGTGGGCATCGGCGAGGAGGGATTCGATGTTGCCGGGCTGCCGGGCGCCTTCATGATCCATTTCAGGAGTCGCGACCTGGCGGGCCTGCACCGGCACGGGCGGTTCTGGCACTACTTCGCCTTTCGGTACGTCATCATCGCCCAGGACGAGGTGGACACCTGGACGGTGCACGTCAACGGCACGGATCCGGCCGAGTTCGACACTCCGCCGACGGACCCGGCGGCATTCCTGCGGGAGACGGTGGCCGCCGACATCAAGATCGACAAGGTGTTGCTGACCTCGCGCTGGCGGCCCGGATTCATGATCGCGGAACGTTACCGCTCCGGCCGGGTCCTCCTCGCCGGAGACGCCGCGCACCGGATGTTCCCGACCGGGGCGTACGGGATGAACACGGGAATCGGCGACGCGATCGACGCGGCCTGGAAGGTGGCCGCGCTCGTCCGGGGCTTCGGCGGGACCGGTCTCCTCGACAGTTACGACGCCGAACGCCGTCCGGTGGGCCTGCGCAACACGCACACCTCCCACCGGCATCTCAACGTGCACCTTGAGGCCGGAAGGCTGCTCCGCGACGGCGCGCCACCGGAAGCCGTCGCCTCGTTCCTCGACGCCAGGCGAGGCGAGAACGAGTATCGAGGGATCGAACTGGGTTACCGCTACGGCGACTCACCCGTCATCTGCCGGGAGGACTCCCCCGAACCGTCGTGGTCTCCCCGGAGATACACGCCGACCACGTGGCCGGGGAGCCGCCCGCCCAGCCTGCTCCTGCGAGACGGCAGGCAGATGTACGACGGTTTCGGCCCGTTCTTCACGCTTGTCGACTTCGTCGGCGACGGCAGCGCGGCCCCGCTCCTGGACGAGGCGGCGGCTCAGGGGCTGCCCGTGCACCACACCGTGGTAGATGACTCCCATGCCCGGGAGCTGTGGGAGCGGGACCTCGTGCTACTCAGGCCGGACCAGCATGTCGCCTGGCGCGGAAACGAGCCCCCTTCGGATCCCGCCGCGGTGGTACGACGGGTGCGCGGTGTGGGCGACCAGCGATGACGGGAGCACGGATGCAGTCACCCGACCTCACACGGCTCGGCCCATGGAACGAGAGGCCGGCCGCACAGCAGCCGGACTGGGCGGACCACCCCGCCTACCGGGAAGCCTGCCGAACTCTGGCGTCGGCCCCTCCGCTGGCGACGGGCGTGGAGATCCGGCACCTGCGCGGCGCGCTGTCGAACCTGAACGCGACGGGCGGCCTTCTGCTCCAGGCGGGAGACTGCGCGGAGAGCCTGTACGAGTGCGCTCCTCGGCACACCGCCGAGAAACTGCGGGTCCTCAACGCGTTGGGAGACCGGTTGAGCGAACTGACCGGCCGGGAGGTCGTCCGTGTCGGCCGGATGGGAGGGCAGTTCGCCAAACCCAGATCCCAGCCCGTCGAACGGTTCGGCGGCCTGGACATTCCGTCCTTCCGGGGCCACCTGGTCAACTCCGAGATCGCCACAGAGGGCACACGGGAGGCCGATCCGCGGCGTATGCCCTGGGCGTACCGCGCCAGCGAGCGCGTGCATCTGGCGATCCGGGAGAGCCGTCGGGCCGACGGCGCCGCGGCGTCGGGGAAAGGACCCTGGTCGAGCCATGAGGCGCTGGTCATCGACTACGAGTCCCGGCTGCTCCGCGCCGACCCGGACACCGGGAACCTGTACCTGTCCTCGACGCACCTGCCCTGGGTGGGAGAGCGGACCCGACGGCCAGGCGACGCGCATGTCGCGCTGCTGTCCGCCATCACCAACCCGGTGGGCTGCAAGATCGGGCCCGCCGCTGATCCCGACGACGTCCGGCGTGTGTGCGAGGCGCTCGATCCGCGGCGAGAGCCGGGCCGCCTGGTCCTGATCCCGCGGTTGGGCCGGGACGAGGTCGTGGAGGAACTGCCGCGCCTCGTCCGCCTCGTGGCCGACGCGGGGCATCCGGTGATCTGGCTGTGCGACCCGATGCACGGCAACACGGTGAGATCACGGCTCGGCCTGAAGACGCGGCGACTCGCCGACGTGATCATTGAGGCGCTGCGGTTCCGCGACATCCTCGAACGGCACCGGCAGCATGCCGCCGGGATCCACCTGGAGGTCGCGGCGGACGACGTGACCGAGTGCGTCGGCGGACCCGTGGGAGAGGAGGATCTGCCCCGCCACTACACCACCCTGTGCGATCCACGGCTCAATGCCGAGCAGGCCACCGAGCTCATCGAGGCATGGGCCAAGGGAACATCGCCTGGTCCGTGAGGCGGCGGCCCCCGGCGGCGGAGTTCTCCGCCCGGGGCCGCCGCTTGGGTCAGGGCTTCACCAGACCCGTCTGATAGGCGATCACGACGAGCTGGGCGCGATCACGGGCGCCCAGCTTTCCCATCGCACGACTGACATGGGTGCGCGCGGTGGCGGGGCTGAGGAGGAGTTCGGTGCCGATCTCGTCGTTGCTCAGGCCCTGACCCACCAGTGCCAGCACCTCGCGCTCGCGTTGTGTCAGGACCGCCAGCCGGTCCTCGTTGGTCCTGACGGTCGTACGCGCCGCGGTGAACTGGGCTATGAGACGGCGGGTGATCCGCGGCGCGATCAGGGCCTCCCCGGCGGCGATGACCCGGATGGCGTGCAGGAGCTCGGACGGGCCCGCGTCCTTGAGGAGGAATCCGGACGCTCCGGCCTCCAGCGCCGCGAAGACGTACGCGTCGGTCTCGTAGGTGGTCAGGATCAGCACGCGGACCTGGTTCAGGCCGACGGTCCTGGCGATCTCGCCGGTCGCCTCGATACCGTCCATCTTCGGCATCCGGATGTCCATCAGCACGACGTCCGGCCGAGTGGTGCGGACCTGCTCCACGGCCTCGGCCCCGGTCGTCGCCTCGCCGACCACCTCGATGTCGTCCTCGACGTCGAGCAGGAGCTTGAACCCGGAACGCACCAGCCACTCGTCGTCGGCGAGCACCACCTTGATCGGCGCCTTGCCTGGCGGCCTCTCCGGCATGTCCATCAGCGTGCCGTTCCCGTCGGCGCCATGGGCAGCCGCGCCTTGACCTCGAATCCGCCACTGGGCAGGGCCGCCGCGGCCAGTTCACCGCCGAGCAACTGGCAGCGTTCACGCATGCCGAGGATGCCGCGGCCGGAGTGATCGTCCTTCGCTGCGGCCGCCGTCGCAGCGGACGAACCGGCTTCGTTGGTCACCCGGACCTCCAGGGTGTCGATCCCGTAGTCCAGCGCCACCTGCACCCGGGTGGGCCCGACGTGACGGATCACGTTGGTGATCGACTCCTGCAGGATGCGGTAGGCCGCGCTGCTCACCGCGCTGGGTGGCGGTGTGGGCGGCGACGTCATCTCGAGGTCTATGTCCAGGCCGGCGTCACGGGCTTTGGCCGTGAGCTCGTCGAGCTGTCCCAGCCCGGGATGCGGTGCCCGGTCCTCGTCGACGTCCCGCAGCACCCCGAGAATGGCCCGCATCTCCCTCAGCGCCTGTGAGCTCATCTTCTCGATGGTCCTGAGGGTCTCGCGTGCCTGTTCCGGGCGCTTCTCGAGGACGTGGGCCGTCACCCCGGCCTGGACGTTGATGATGGCGATGGCGTGCGCGACGGTGTCGTGGACCTCCCGCGCGATCCTCAGTCTCTCCGCGTCGACACGGGCACGAGCCTCCTCCTCACGGGTGCGCTCGGCCAACTCCGCCCGCTCGACGGCCCGCACCGCGATCACCCGCCGAGAACGGACGGACTCGCCCAGCGCGGCGCTCATGATGCTCGCCCCGATCCGGAAGAAGATCCAACCCATCGCGGCGCGGGGTTCGATGTCGGCCGCGGAGACCAGCCAGCAGGCGGCCAGGACCGTGATGGCGACGCCCGCGATGGCGAGCGACCGTCGGCCGTCGCCCATCGCGGTCAGGGTGAAGAGGGCGACGAAGAGGCTGAGCCAGCCGGGACCGTCGGGGAAGTCGAGGCCGTAGTACGTCACGCTGGCGAGTGCGGTCACGACGAGTACCGTGACCGGACTGCGATGGCGCAACGCCAGGACGGCTCCGCTGACGATCAGCAGGACGTAGCCGAGATACCCGAAATCGGAGAGCGGGCGGAGCACCGTGCCAGGTTCCGCCGCCACCCGGCTGAGGGTCCCCTCGACCTGCATGGCGGTGATGAAGAGAGCGAGAGCCAGATCCTGCGCCCACGCGGAAAGTCGGAATGACGCGATTCGGTCCTGCATGGCGCAATCATAAGGACCGGAACGATGCCCGGACTCCCTTCAAAGGCGTCGACTTCTACGACGGAGAGCGCGGTCGGGCCGCGCCGGAGTACGTCGAAACGCGTAGACGCCGCCGTTCCCCGGCGGACGATCAGCCGAGAACATCCACGTGATGATGGCCTTCGTGAAAGGACCGCCGGAGACGGCCGTGCACGAGACCTCTCCAGTCCGACAGACCAGAAGGAGCACCCCCATGCGCAAAGTCTTCGCCGGCCTGGCGGCGTTGTTGATGCTCGTCATCGTTCTGCAGTTCTTTCTGGCGGCGAGCGGTGCCTTTGACAGCGCGCCCAACGAGGAGGCGTTCCGGCCCCACCGCGCTCTCGGATACATGAGCGTCCTCCTCGCCCTGGTACTGACGGTTGTCGCGGCGGCGATCAGGCTGCCCGGCAGGATCGTCGGCCGGTGCGGCGCGCTCGTGGGGTTGGCGATCCTCCAGCCGGTGATCGCGGTCATCGCCAGGGGACTCGGGGACTCGGACACCTCCACCACGGCCGGGCAACTCGTGTTCGGGCTGCACGCGGTCAACGGACTGATGATCATGGCCGTGAACCGTACCGTGCTGCAGGAGGCGCGCGTGCTGGCCGGCCCGGCCTCGGCCACCGGTGCCGGAGCGGGTGACGGTGCTCCCCGGCCGGGATCCGCACCGGCGTCATGACCACGTTCGTATGGATCGTCCTGGACCATGCGGTGGCGTTGGTGTGCGTCGCCGCATGGTTCGCGGCCGGTGCCGCAGCGGCTCTCCAGCGCCACCGGCTGCTGTACGGCGTGCTCATCGGGGCGGTCCTGGTGACCGTCGCGCGGGCGTTCACCGTGGTGGTGCTGTGGGGCCGTGGGTGGTGGTTCGTCCAGGAGAAGGTGTTCCTGGTGCTTCCCCTGCTCTACGCCGCGGGGCTGGCCGCGACGCTCGTCGCCGGGCCCGCGTTGTCGGTCGCGCGGCGGACGCCCGGCCGGACGCTGCCAGCGAAGGCCGCCATCTCGCTGTTCACCGCCGGCTACGCGGCCCTGGTCGGCCTGGTAGTGACCTTCTCGGCCGGGTATCCCCTGCGCTCGGGCACCGTGCTGATAGCGGTCTCGTCCGTCTGCGCGGCGGCCCTCCTGACAGGGCGTGTGCTCTCACCGTCCGCCGCGGAGAGCGGCGCGGCCGCACCGTCAGGACTCGCTCGCCGGGGGTTCGTCGGCGCGGCGGTGACCCTCACGGGTGGCATCGGGATCGGCCTGCTTTTCCGGAGCCCCGAGCGCGTGGTCACAGGCGGTGGACCGGCACGGGCCACGGGAGGCGCGAAGGACGTCTCGGTGGCGGACCTGCGCGGGCCGCGAGCCCCGGCCACGGGTGGCATCACCCGGCGGTACACACTGACGGCGAAGACCGCCACGGTGCGGCTCCCGTCCGGCGGGGAACTCGACGCCCGGACATACGACGGTACGCTACCCGGTCCCGCGATCAGGGCGACGGAAGGCGATCTGGTCGAGGTGTCCCTGCGCAACACCGACATCGAGGACGGCGTCACGCTGCACTGGCACGGCTACGACGTCCCCTGCGGCGAGGACGGCGCGCCGGGCGCCACCCAGCACGCGGTGCGACCGGGGGGCGAGTTCGTCTACCGATTCCGTTGCGACCAGGTGGGAACGTACTGGTACCACACTCATCAGTCGTCTCATCCGGGCGTCCGCAAGGGACTCTACGGAACGCTCGTGGTGCGTCCGCGCGAGGCCACCGAAGAAGGGGTGGACCTGGTACTACCCGTGCACACCTTCGACGGTGCCGTGCTGATCGGGGACCAGGACGGGCGCGCCGTCCACCCGGCCCGTCCGGGTACGTCGGTGCGGCTCCGACTGATCAACACCGACTCCGATCCGCGTTGGTTCACGCTGTGCGGCACACCCTTCCGGGTGACGGCCGTCGACGGCCGTGATCTCAACCGGCCGGGGGAGGTGCGTGAGGTCGGGTTGCGCCTGCCCGCGGGCGGACGGTACGACGTGGTCTTCCAGATGCCGGACACATCCGTGGCCCTTCTGCTCGACCACGACACCGAACACGGCGTCCTGCTACGTCCGACCGGACGCACCGCGGAGGACCCCGCGGTTCCGGACACCGCGGCCTGGCCGGAACTCGACCTGCTGCACTACGGAGAACCCGCGGCCAGGCCGTTCGATCCCGTCGCCGCGGACCGGCGTTTCACCCTCGTTCTGGATCGGTCGGTGGCCATGGTCGACGGACGCCCGGCCTACGCCCAGACCGTCAACGGGCGAGGGCACCCGTCGGTCCCGGACCAGCTGGTAGCCGAGGGCGACCTGGTCCGGTTCACCGTGGTCAACCGGAGCCTTGAGACACACCCCTGGCATCTGCACGGACATCCGGTGCTGGTCCTCTCCAGGGACGGCACGCCCGCCTCCGGCAGCCCCCTGTGGGTGGACACGTTCGACGTGAGGCCCGGGCAGATCTGGGAGGTGGCGTTCCGGGCCGACAATCCGGGGATCTGGATGAACCACTGCCACAATCTTCCCCACCAGGAGCAGGGCATGATGCTCCGCCTCGTTTACGAGGGCGTCAGCACTCCCTTCGGCGGTAGCGGCCATACCCACTGACCCACCCGAGGAGGGCGGACGACACCTGATCCTGGACGGCACTCACTGAAGATCGAAGCCACGGCACGGTTAGGCCGGAGATCTGCTTAGGAGAAGAGATCATGATCAAGATCGTCGTAGCCGATGACGAAGCCATACTCAGGGAGACCCTCGCGAGGCTTTTTGAACTGAGGGGGGACATCGAGGTCGTCGCCGAGACGGGACGGGGGGAGGATGTCCTGGCGCTGGTGGAGGACCACCAGGCCGACCTGGCCGTTCTCGACGTCCACATGCCGGGGATGAGCGGGATAGAGGCGGCCGAAGAACTCAGCCGGGAGCGTCCGGGCTTCCCGATCGTCATCCTCACCTGCGACGCCAGGCCCGGTGACGTGCGGCGGGCGATCAAAGCCGGGGTGCGCGGGCTGCTGACCAAGGAGACCTCGATCGCCGAACTGGCCCTGGTGATCGGCAAGGTGCACGCGGGGGACCGGCACTTCACCCCCGAACTGATCGCCGAGATGCTGATCTCCGGGGACAACCCGCTGACCGCTCGGGAGACGCAGATCCTGAAGGCGGCTCGGGACGGGCGTTCGGCGAAGGTCATCGCCTCGCAGCTGCGCGTGAGTCCGGGTACCGTGCGCAACCACATCCACTCGGCCATCACCAAGCTTGAGGCGGAGAACAGGATCGGCGCCGTCCAAGCGGCCGCGCGCGCCGGCTGGATCTGAACCGGAACAGCCGGATCCGACCGGAACGGAGAGCCCGATCCCGCCGACCGTGTCCGCGGTGCTCATCGGATCGTGCCCCTATCCGGGTTCGGATCACTCCGGGGGCGCGGTGGCGGAGGCGGCGCGGTGTGCGCGGCGGTGGGCGAGGGCACCGGTGCTCGCGGCGATCAGCCCGATCGCGATGGCGACGAAGGCGCCTCCTCGTCCGTTGCCGGTGGCGACGTCGCCGCTGGACGTCGCCAGGTGGAGTCCGGCGAGGGCGATCCCTGCCAGGCCGACGGCCGCGCCCGCGATTCCGCTCCTGGTCCTGGCCAGGGCCCGTCCGGCCATGGCGACGCCGACGAACGCGACGACCGCGGCGAGGATCGCACCGGCCCTCGCGTTGCCCGTGCCCAGGTCACTCGCCAGGATCAGGACTTCAGAGTTCATCTTGTTCTCCTCGCGGTTCGGATGCACTCGAAGCATGTCCTCCCGGCACGTCATCTGTCGTCCTCCGAACGCAGGCACTTCGCGCTGCCGCGGTGACCGCACCCGGAGTACTTCGAACGTGGCAGACCGCGCCCGGAGTACCGCGCATGCAGCAGAATTCATCAAACTGATTTGATGTATCTTGGAGTCATGGCGTCACCACCTCAAGCCGTGCCGGAGTTCGTGCGCCTGGCCGCGCACCCGCTTCGTTGGCGCCTGCTGACCGGACTCGCAGGCGGCGACCTGAGAGTCCGTGAACTCATGGCGCTCACCGAAGAGCCCCAGAGCCTGGTCTCCTATCACCTGCGGCTGCTCCGCCAGGGCGGCCTCGTCTCCGCGCGCCGCAGCAGTTTCGACGCCCGGGACAGCTACTACAGCCTGGATCTGGACGGCTGCGCCGACGCCCTCGCCGATGTCGGCGCCGCCCTGCATCCGGCACTGCGCCGTGAGATCCGGCCGGTGGGCCGGACCGACCTCAAGGTGCTGTTCGTGTGCACTGGCAACAGCGCCCGCTCCCCGATCGCCGAAGCCCTGCTCCGCCACCACACCGCCGGCCGTCTCACGGTGACCAGCGCTGGCAGCCTGCCCAAACCCCAGATCCATCCCGACGCGGTCCGCGTCCTGCGTGAGCGTGGCATCGACATCACCGCCCAACGGCCCCGGCACCTCGACACCCTGCGCGACCGCCACTTCGACTACGTGATCTCCCTGTGCGACAAGGCGCGCGAGATCTGTCCCGAGTTCGGCGACGACGCCCACCGCATCCACTGGAGCATTCCCGACCCCGCCCGAGAGGATCACCCCGAGCGGGCGTTCGACCGGGCGGCCACGAACATCGACACGCGCATCCGCTACCTGCTGCCCGTTCTCGCAGAGGAGAGACACCCATGACCCACGCCAACGTCCGCTACGTCGTCGACGACGTCCAGGCGGGCATCGACTTCTACACCACCCACCTGGGGTTCGCTCTCAACCTCAACGCGGCCCCGGCCTTCGCCGACGTCACCCGCGGCCCTCTGCGGCTCCTGCTGTCGGGTCCCACGAGCTCCGGAGCCCGAGCCACCCCCGCGGACACCGACACCCCGGGCCGCAACCGCATCCACCTGGTCGTTGACGATCTGGAAGGCGAGATCGCCCGGTTGAAGGGCGCAGGCGTCGTTTTCCGCAGCGAGTTGGTGAAGGGACCGGGCGGCAGCCAGATCCTCCTCGCGGACCCCGCCGGCAACCTGGTCGAACTCTTCCAGGCAGGCACCCCGGCCTGAGGAGCGGAAGGCTTCCCGTCAGAGGTAGAGGCCGGTGCCGTGTTCGGGGCGTTCGTTGGCTATGGCGTGGAGGTCGCGTTCGCGCATGACCAGGTACTTGACACCCTGGAGGTCTACTTCGAGTTGGTCGTCCGGGTGGAAGAGGACGCGGTCGCCCGTCTTGACGGTGCGGACGTGGTGGCCGGTGCCGCAGACCTCGCCCCAGGCCAGGAGGTTGGAGCTGTCGGCCGTCGCGGGGATGACGATGCCGCTGCTGCTCGTGCGCTCGGACTCGCGGTCGGCCTTGATCATGACGCGGTCGTGCAGCATCTGGACTTCGAACTTCGGGTCGGGCACGCGACGATTCTATCGAGGCGGCGGGGTGCGGGGGCTTGTCCTGACTTTCCCGGCCGCACCCTCCGTCCCACCCGTCCCCGTGATGGCCGGACGCCGCACAGGCGGGCGTCCGGCCGGGCGGAGGCTAGTCGTAGCTGCGGGCGGTCCGGCTGGACAGCTTCCCCGCGAGGTTCTTGGGGACGAGCTTGCTGAGGCCGACGATCGCCTTGTAGCGGACGTCGGGCACGCTCACGGCACGGCCACGGCGCAGGTCGGCCAGCGCCGTGTTGACGACGGCGTCGGCGTCGAGCCACAGCGCGGCGGGCACCCCGGTGACGTCCATGTTGGCGCGCTCGTGGAACTCGGTGCGGACGAGCCCCGGGCACAGGGCGAGCGCGTTCACGTTGGGCTCGCGGATCTCCTGGGCGAGGGCCTCGGTGAAGCTCACCACCCACGCCTTGGACGCGCCGTAGGTGCCGCGCACAAGGAAGGCAGCCACGGAGGCGACGTTGATGATGCCGCCCTTACCGCGTTCCCGCATGCCGGGAAGCGCGGCGTAGGTGAGCCGCAGGACGGCCTCACAGTGGACCTTGAGCATGCGGAGCTCGTCCTCGACGGGCACGTTCAGGAACGTTCCCTGGTTGCCGAAGCCCGCGTTGTTGACAAGGAGGTCGACGCCCTCACGCAGGCGCTCCTCCACGCGGGAGATCCCCTCGTCGGTGGCCAGGTCGGCCTGGATCACCTCGGTCTTGATCCCGAAGCGGGAGGCGAGGTCGTCGGCGGAGGCGGTCAGCCGTTCGTTGTCGCGGGCGACGAGGACGAGGTCGAGTCCGTCCCGGGCCAGACGCCGCGCGAAGGCCGCGCCGATGCCCGCGGTCGCGCCGGTGATGAGTGCGGTAGGCATGTGGCTCACCTTAGGCGCTGCGCGGCCGGATCGTAGGCGCGGCTGCCGTGATGTGGAAGTGCGCCGGATCCGGACGGCGGGTCGCCCTGCGGTAGGCGAAGGTGAACCCCGGCCAGTTGTTGACGTTGCGGCCGTCGGGGGTGAGGTACCAACTGCTGCACCCGCTGCTCCACACCGACGTCCGCAGCCGCCGCTGCACCTCCGCGACGGACGCGTCCTGGACGTCGCGCCGCACCTCCAGCGTCTTGCCTGTGCGCAGGCACGCAAGGACGTAAGCGAACTGGCTTTCCAGCATGTAGATGATGCTGTTGTGGCCCAGATTCGTGTTGGGCCCGTACAGCAGGTAGAGGTTCGGGAAGCCGTGCACGGTCATGCCGAGGTGCGCCTCCGCCCCGTCCCGCCACACGTCGTTCAGGGCGGTGCCGTCGCGGCCGGTGACGCGCAGCGGCGTGAGGAAGTCGTTCGCCTGGAACCCGGTGCCGAAGATGAGCGTGTCGGTCTCGCGGAACGTGCCGTCGCCGGTGACGACCCCGTTCTGTCGTACCTCTTTGATGGGATCGGTGACGACGGTCACGTTGGGCCGCTGGAGCGAGGGGAGGTAGTCGTCCGAGATGAGCACGCGCTTGCACCCGAGCGGGTGGTCGGGGGTGAGTGCGCGGCGCAGGTCCGGGTCGGGGACGTCGCGGCGCAGCCGCCGCAGCGCCGCGCGTTCGGTGAGCCCGAGCAGCCAGCGCCAGGAGACGAACCCGAGCGCGCGTGATTCGAGCAGCGTGTAGATGAGTCCGCGGTGGAGGTCCTGCAGGAACGGAAGGGAGGCGAAGAGGCGGTGTTCGAGCGGCCCGTAGGCGCGGTCGGCCTTCTTGATGATCCAGGGGGCCGAGCGCTGGTAGACGTCAAGGCGCGCGGCCCGCCGCGCCACCTCGGGGACGAACTGGATGGCGCTGGCGCCCGTGCCGACGACGGCGACGCGGCGTCCGGTGAGGTCGTGGCCGTGGTCCCAGCGGGCCGAGTGGAACACCTTCCCCTCGAAGGTGTCCAGGCCCGGCAGGTCGGGGATCGCGGGGCGGCTGAGCTGGCCGCACGCCGACACGAGCACGTCGGCGCGCAACTCGCCCGCGGACGTGCTGAGCAGCCACCGTCCGCCGGTCCAGCGCGCCTGGGTGACCTCGGTGTTCAGCCGTGGCTCGATCCCGTGCGCGGCGGCGCATCCGCGCAGGTAGGCGAGGATCTCGTGCTGCCCGGAGAAGCGGCGCGGCCAGTCCGGCCTGCGGTGGAACGAGAAGGAGTACAGGTGCGACGGGACGTCGCAGGCGGCCCCGGGATAGGTGTTGTCGCGCCACGTCCCGCCGAGGTCGGCGGCCTTCTCCAGCACCGCGACCGGGCCGATGCCCGCCTGCTTCAGCCGGACCGCCAGCCCGATGCCGCCGAACCCCGCGCCGATGATCGCCACCCGTACGTCGTCCATGCCCCGCATCCTGACGGCGGGCGGCTGCCGCGTCCAGACCCGAACCCGACTCGGCCTCGGGTGGGGTCAGGTGTCGGGATACTCCGGTTTGACCATGACCCGCAGGGCGTTCGGCAACAGCGTGACCGTCGCCGGGGTGCCCGGATGCAACTCGCCGTCCAGGTCCACGCCCATCGGCGGATCGGTGACGATCCGCACCTGCCCCGCGGTCAGGAACGGCGGCTCGGTGATGGTGCGGAACCGGCCCGTGAGCACCAGCCGGGCCGTGGCCGACAGCAGCCTGACCCGGCCCGCCTCGCCCAGCGGGTAGAGCGCGAGCAGCCTGTCGTCAGGGCTCGCGTCATAGGCGATGGGACGGCCGCTGTGGTGGCTGCCGTTGGCGATGTTCAACTGGTGCGTGCGCAGCGTGTGCGCCTCGCCGTCGACGGTGAGCGTCGCGGTGAACGCCCGGTGCCGGGCCAGCCGCGCCAGCGCGGTCAGCGGGTAGGCGGCCCGGCCGACGTACCGCTTGAGCAGATGCGGCACCGTCTCGGCGACCTGCACCGAAAGCCCCATGCTCAGCATGTTCGCGAAGATCTCCGGCGGGGTGCCGTCGTCCCGGGTCAGCTCGGCCAGATCGACGTCCGCGACCTTGCCGCGCGCGATCACCTCGACCGCGCCGCGCAGCCCGAGCGGCAGCAGCAGGCCGCGCGCGAAGTTGTTGGTGGTGCCCAGTGGCAGCAGGCCGAGCGCGATGTCCCGGTGCGCCAGATGCCGGACCGCCTCCTTCAGCGTGCCGTCGCCGCCGCCCACCACAACAAGATCGGGCTCCAGCTCCAGCGCCTCGTCGAACGCCTCGGGCAGCTTCTCCGGATCCGTCACCGGATACAGGCCGACGAACCCGATACCCGCCCCGATCAGCAGCCGCAGCGCCTCGGCGTACTTGAGGCGGCCCCGGCGCGAGCGGGAGTTCACGATCAGCACGGCCTTGCCACCGGCCCTGATCGAGGCGCCGAGTTCGGCCTTGCTGCGCATCGCGACACTCCGTTCGACCGAGCGGTTCGTAACAATCGGCTTTACGCCGTCGATTGCGCACGCTGTGACGCCGATGACCTTCATCTTATAAATCTTTGTCAGAGGGTGCGAACAGGCGTTCTGCCGGGAACAACATCGTTACCCCGACGAGAGAATCCCCTGTGAGGCGTCTATGCGGAGGTCTGCCTGGCAAGTCATCGGAGCGTTCACCCTGGTCTCGGCCGTCGGCAGGACGGTCGCGACCATCGCACCCGGAGGGCCCGCCAGGGCCCGGGTGCCCTCGGCCGACGACGGCGCCCGTGTCGTCGCCGAACGCAGGAAAGGGCGTGTCCTCGATCTCACCGTCCGCTCGCCCGCCTTGGGCGACGACAGGCACGTCCGGCTGCTGCTGCCGCCCGGCTGGGCGCGTGACGCACGGCGCACCTGGCCCGCGCTGTGGCTGCTGCACGGCCCCGGCGGCGATCACACGAGCTGGACCGAGCACTCCGACGTGCTCGCGCTGACCGCCGGCGACGACATGATCGTCGTGCTGCCCGAGGGCGGCGCGTGCGCCGCCTACACCGACCCGTGGCGGCCCCGGCGCGGCGGCCCGCCCCGCTGGGAGACGTTCCACGTCACCGAACTCCTGCAGATCCTGGAGCGCGGCTACCGGGCGGGCCCGGCCCGTGCCGTCGCCGGGTGCTCCCAGGGTGGGCGCGGCGCGCTGGCGTACGCGGCGCGGCACCGTGGCGCGTTCCGCGCGGTCGCCGCGTTCAGTCCGCCGCTCGACACGCTGTACCGGTCGGCGTCCGGGCTCGACGCGCTCGACCTCCTGGAGCTGACGGCGGCCGTCGCGCGCGTCGACTGGTCCGGGTACTGGGGCGATCCGGAGGCGCAGCGCGGCGTGTGGCGGCGGCACAACCCGTTCGACATGGTCACCCCGCTCACCGGGGTCCGGCTGCACCTGACGTCCGGCACGGGCGTGCCGGGCCCGCTCGACCCGCTCCCGCACGGCGCACCCGACCCCGTCGAGGCCCTCGTACACACCATGACCACCCTGTACGCCGCAAAACTCCAGGCACTAGGCGTCCCCGCGACCACCCGCTTCCACCCGGGCACCCACTCCTGGCCCTACTGGTCCCGAGAGTTCGCACTAGCCCTGCCGGGCCTACGCAAGGCCCTCTCCCCCCCACCCGAAAGCTCCTCCCGCGCCGCCTAAGCCCCCCGTCAACCGGCCCGCAGGACCGGCAGCCCCTGCAAGCCCCGGCACCATGCGCCATCGCGAGACGGCACGAGCGTCAACCGGGCTGCGGGAGCGGCAGCCCCGGCAAGTCCTGGCATCCATGCGCCATCGCGAGACGGCACGGGCGTCAACCGGGCTGGGGGAGAGGCCGCGCCGGGCAGGTTCCGGCAGTCAGGTGCCGTCGTGAGGTGGCACGGGTGTCAACCGGGCTGGGGGAGAGGTCGGGCCGGGCAGGTTCCGGCAGTCAGGTGCCGTCGTGAGGCGGCACGGGCGTTAGCCGGGCTGGGGGAGGGGCAGTCCTTGCAAGGCGGCGGCCAGGAGGTCGGGGAAGGCGTTTGGGGTGCAGGCGAACGTTGGGATGTCTAGGGCGGCGAGTTCCTCGGCGGTGCGGTGGTCGTGTGCGGGCGCGCCGTCGTCGGACAGGGCCAGCAGCACCAGCACCCGGACGCCCGACCTGACCAAGGTGGCGGCTCGGCCCAGCATCTCCTCTCGGTCGCCGCCCTCGAACAGGTCGCTGACCAGCAGCAGGACCGTGCGTTCCGGGCGGGTGATCAGGCCCTGGCAGTACGCCAGGGCGCGGTTGATGTCGGTGCCGCCGCCCAGCTGGGTGCCGAACAGCACCTCCACCGGATCGTGCAGCCGGTCGGTGAGATCGACGACAGCCGTGTCGAACACCACCATCGAGGTGCGCAGTGTGGGCAGCGACGCCAGCACCGCCCCGAACAGGCCCGCGTACACTACCGACGAGGCCATGGAGCCGCTCTGGTCCACGCACAGGACCACCTCGTGGTGGACGGCGCGCTGCCTGCGGCCGTGCCCGACGAGGCGCTCGGGGACGAGCGTGCGCCGCTCCGGCAGATAGTGGCGCAGGTTCGCGCGGATCGTCCGGTCCCAGTCGATGTCGGCGGGGCGGGGGCGCGAGGTGCGGGCCGCCCTGTCCAGCGCCCCCCGCACCGCCGTGCGGGTGCGCTGCGCCAGCCGCCGCTCCAGCTCGGCGACGACCGTGCGCACCACCGCGCGCGCCGACTCCCGCGCCTTCTCCGGCAGCACCTTCGCCAGCGACAGCAGCGTCCCCACGAGCCTGACGTCGGGCTCGACCGCGTCCAGCAGCT
The DNA here is from genome assembly GCF_020991275.1 of Actinocorallia sp. API 0066. GTDB lineage: Bacteria > Actinomycetota > Actinomycetes > Streptosporangiales > Streptosporangiaceae > Actinocorallia. Next base: position 173,156 of record NZ_JAJLQY010000002.1, read on the forward strand.
CCGGCTCCAGCAGCAGCCGGGTCAGATCCAGCCGCTCGATCGCGTCGCGCTGCAGCACCCTGACGACGGGCGCCGGGAAGTACTCCCGGATGTCGCCGAGCCACCGCGCCACCTGCGGCGCCGAAGCCCCGAGCCCACCCCTGCGACCACCTTTTACTCCGCTCCCATACAGCGCCTCCAATGCCTCATCGACCCGTCCGTCCCGCCCGTCGAGCGCCGCTCCCGTGCCGTCCGCCGCCTCCGGCCCCAACACCAACCGCCACCTTCGTTGTCTTTCCCGCTCACCGTCCGGCACGCCTTCCCCCCGCGCCACATCATCCTCACCGAGCGCGGTCAGCCCCTTCTCGTCGGTGTTCGCGGGATCCGCGGCGATCGCGGACGGATCGGGCTGAGCGGGCGTCATCGGGGCTCCTTCGGCGCGATGCCGGACGGGGCGAGCAGGGAGAGGACCGTCGCGACGGCGGGGGCGGCTCGGGCGAGGTCAAGGTCGTCGTCGGAGGCGGGCGCGGTGGCGGGGCGGCGGGCGCGGGTCGCGAGGGCGCGGCGCTCGGGGGCGGCGAAGCGGGCGAAGGTGCGGCGGAGCAGCGGAAGGGCGGCTTCGAAGGACGACGGGGGAAGGGCGCCCAGCCAGGAGTCGAGCAGGGAGAGGAGGGCGTCGTCGTGGATGAGGATCAGGGCGCTGTCGGAAAGGAAGCCCTCGATCCAGGCGGCGGCGCGCTCGGGAGGGGTGCCGACGGAGACGGTCCGGGACATCCGCGCCGGTAGGTCGGTGACGCGTCCGGCGTCCAGGAGAAGCCGGGTAAGGCGGCCCGCCAAGAGGCCGTGGAGAGAAGGCGAGTCGGCGAGGGCGGACAGGGAGGCGAGCCAGCGGTCGGTGTGCTCGGGCACGTCGAGCAGGGCGAGGGTCTCGTGCACGGTGTCCACGAGGGCGAGGAGCGCGCGGGCGGCGTCGTCGTCCAGCGTGGAGGCGGCGCCGGGGAGGCCCAGGCAGATCCTGACGACCAGCCCGTCCACCACGGCGCGCAGCGGCGCCACGGGGGTGCCGCGGACGTCCCCGTAGCGCAGGGAGCGCGCCAGCGGGGGCAGCGCGGCCATGAGGCGGGTGGTGTCGCGGTCGGCGGCGGCCCGGTCGGCCAGCGCCCGCATGACGACGGGGAGCGCGGCGGGCAGGTCGGCGAGCAGGCAGCGTTCGGCCAGCGCCGTCAGCTCCGGGAGGTCCGGCGGCTTCGTGGCGGTGGCGGCCGCGACGACGCGGGCCCGCGCGGCCTCCTCGACCGTCGTGCCCCACGCGCCCGCCTCGATCAGCCTGACGTCGAACTCCGGATGCCACAGGAGGGTCCACGTCTCCTTGAACGTGCCCTTGCCGCGCTCGGCTCCCGCCGGGCTGCCCCACTCGACGTCGAGGACGCGCAGGCGGTGCAGGAGCCTACTGCGGTCCAGATCGAGCGGTTTGCGGAGATCGAGCGTGTGGTCCTTCTTCTCCGCCGCGGGTTTGAGCCGCAGCCGCCGCTGCGCGGCCCGCAGGTCGTGCTGGAGCGGCACCATCGGGGTGGACTCCGGCACCGCCCCCATCCGCTCGCCCACCACGAGCCTGCGCTGGACCAGGGCGACGGGGAGGTCGGCGCCCTCGCACAGCACCGCGCGCGTCGCCTCGGTGAGCTCGTCGAGGCCGGGCAGCGGACGGCCGCGCAGGACGGCGAGGGCCTCGGCGAGCCGCACCGCCTCGATCACATGCCCGGACGACACCGGAACGCCCTCCTCGCGCAGCACCCGCGCGGTCGCGGTGAGCCAGCGCTCCACCGGACGGTCGGGCGCCGTGAACAGGTGGTCGTACCAGCCGGGCGAGGCGACGCCCGCGCCGTAGCCGGACGCGCGGGTGAGCCGCCCGTACGTCCACGGCACCCACGTCACCGCGACCTTCACCTTCGGCAGCCCGCGCAGCACCGCCGCGTCGCTACTGGCCGGAACCTTCTCCCGCAACGCGGGCACATGCCACGCCCCGCACACCACCGCCACCCGCTCGTACCCTTCCCGCACCGCCTTACGGATCGCCTGGCGCATCCACGCCTCCCTGCGCTCCTCCCGCCCCGACGCCGCGTATCCCTCCCGCAACGCCCCCATCGCCTCCGCCACCGCCGCGAACGGATCCTCCTCCCCTCGCATCTCGATGACGTCGTCCCACCACCTCTCCGCGTCCTCGTAACCCGCCGCCCTCGCCAGCACCCCCAACGGATCCCCCAGAACCCCCTCCATGCCGCCCTCTCCGCTCCCCGCACTCCCCACCCAACCGCCCTGCACACCACTCCCACCCACGCCCGGCGCACCACGCCCACCCACGCCGTGCGCACCATTCCCACCCACGCCCGGCGCACCACTCCCTCTCACGCCGTGCGCACCACTCCCTCTCACGCCCGGCGCACCACTCCCTCTCACGCCCGGCGCACCACTCTCACCCACGCCCGGCGCACCACTCCCTCTCACGCCGTGCGCACCACTCCCTCTCACGCCCGGCGCACCACTCTCACCCACGCCCGGCGCACCACTCCCTCTCACGCCCTGCGCACCACTCCCACCCACGCCGTGCGCACCACTCTCACCCACGCCCGGCCTGCCGCGCTGCGCGCGTGCCGGTTCGGCGCTCTCGGAAGAGCTGGCGTCGTCTCCGGTGGCGGCCGCGCGTGTCGCGGCGTCTGACGCACGGCGCGTGCTGGTTCCGTCGGCGTCTTCCTCGGTGGTGGTCGTTTGTGGCGCGGTGTCCGGTGGGTTCGGGGCGAGGGTGTGGGCGGCGGGGAGGTCGATGAAGCGGGCGGGGACGCCGGAGGCGAGGGCGTGGCGGAGGGCCGTCCATTCGGGGCTGAAGGCGGCGAAGGGCCAGAAGGCGGCGGGGCCCGGGGTGTCGGGGGTGTGCGCGAGCAGCGCGATGGGCGGGACGAGCGCGGGGTCGGCGGCCAGCGGCAGCAGCGGATCGGCCTCGGGCGGGCCCTCGATGAGCACGATGTCGGGCCGCCGCGCGGCGAGGGCGCGCGCCAGGGCGCGGGCCGAGCCGGGGCCGTGGTGCCTGATGCCGTAGACCTCGACGGACAAGAAGACTCCCGGAGGAAGGTGGGGAAGCGGTCGGGAGGGCGGTTAGTTCAGGCGGACACCTCCCGGCAGGCCCGGTAGAAGTCCCCCCAGTCGGGCCGCTCTCTGACGACGGTCTCCAGGTACTCCTGCCAGATGACGCGATCCGACACCGGATCCTGCACGACCGCGCCATGGATGCCTCCGGCGACGTCCGCGGGATGCAGGACTCCGTCACCGAAGTGGGTGGCGAGCGCGATCCCGCCGGTGATCACCGAGATCGCCTCGGCGGTGCTCAGCGTGCCGCTCGGGGTCTTGACCTTGGTGCGGCCGTCCTCGGTGAGGCCCGCGCGCAGTTCCCGGAACACGGTGACGACCCTGCGGATCTCGGCGAGGCCCGTCGTCGGCTCCGGCAGCTCCAGCGCCCTGCCGAGCTGGGCGACCCGCTGGGAGACGATCTCCACCTCGTCGTCGGCGGAGGCGGGCACCGGCAGCACCACGGTGTTGAACCTGCGGCGCAGCGCGCTGGACAGCTCGTTGACGCCCCTGTCCCGGTCGTTGGCGGTGGCGATCACGGTGAAGCCGCGCACCGCCTGCACCTCGGTGTTCAGCTCCGGCACCGGGAGTGTCTTCTCCGACAGGACGGTGATGAGCGCGTCCTGGACGTCCGACGGCACCCTGGTGAGCTCCTCGACCCGGGCGACGGCGCCGCGCCGCATGGCGCGCATCACAGGGCTCTCCACGAGGGCTTGGGGGGACGGGCCCTCGGCGAGCAGCCGCGCGTAGTTCCAGCCGTAGCGGACGGCCTCCTCGGGGGTGCCCGCGGTGCCCTGGACGAGCAGCGTGGAGTCCCCGCTGATCGCGGCGGCGAGGTGCTCCGACACCCATGTCTTGGCGGTGCCGGGCACGCCGAGCAGCAGCAGCGCCCTGTCCGTCGCCAGGGTGGCGACCGCCACCTCGATGAGCCTGCGCGGCCCGATGTACTTGGGCGTGATGACGGTGCCGTCGGACAGCTCGCCGCCCAGCAGGTACTCCGTGACGGCCCAGGGCGACAGTTTCCAGCCCGGCGGACGCGGCCTGTCGTCAAGCTCGGCGAGCCGCCCGAGTTCGGCGGCGTACTCCTGTTCCGCGTGGGGCCGCAGTACCTCGCCCATGTTCACTGCTCCTTGTCCTGGTTGTCGGGTTCGTCGAGTTCGCTGAGCATCCGGTGGCGGAAGGCGAGGGTGTCGGCGAGTTCGGTGAGCGGCCAGCTCGGGTGCGCCGCAGCCAGGTCGCGGACCCGTTCCGCGCTGGCCGGGGTGAGCCGCTCGTCGGCGAGCCTGCACAGCTGCGAGACGTGCCGGGCGTCGTCGCCTGCGGCCCCGGCGAGCGGGGCGAGGACGGCGTCGGCCAGCGGGCCCTCCCACGGGCCCGGCAGGTGGCCGAGCAGGCGCAGGCGGTGCGGCGGGTCTTCGGCGGCCGCGAGCAGGGCCGCGGCTTCCACCGAGCGTTCCGGCTCCGGGAGGAGTGCCAGCAGCGCCGTGGGGGAGTCCGCCTCGTCCACGATGAAGCCCTCGCGTAGCAGGGCCCGCGCCCAGCGTGCCTCGCCCTGCCGGAGCGCGGCGCGGCACCAGCCGAGGTGGACGTCGCGGGCGAAGTCGTCGGCGACGGGCAGCGCCACCGCCGCCTCCGGGTCGAGCCCCAGGTGCTCCGCCCAGGTGCCGAGCGGGGTGCGGGAGAGGATCTCGCGGAGCCAGGCGGCGCGCACCCCCGTCCGCGCCGCCGACGGGTCGAACGAGCCCGCCGGGTGGAACGGGATGCCGTCCCTGGCCATGGTGTCGTCGTGTTCGGCCGGGAGGGTGACGGACAGGTGGCGGCGCGCGGGGGTGCCCTCCAGGCGGATGAGGGCGTGGGCGCGGTCGGCCATACGACGGGCGTAGGCCGAGCCGGGGAGGGACGCCAGGAGGTCGGCGGCGCAGCGTCTGACGTCCTTGCCCCGGTCGTCCAGGGCGCGTTCCAGGAACTCCTCGTCGGCGTCGGACAGGCCGTGCGTGAACGTCGCCAGGAAGGCCGCCCGGTCCAGGGCGGACTCGCCCGTCCAGGTGCGGAGGAGGAGGGCGCGGGCGGCGTCGGGGTCGGTGCGGCGGGCGACGGTGAGGGCGGCGACGCGCTGGCCGCGCGAGCCCCGCTCCCAGTCCGCGACGGGTTCGGCCGCCGCCTCGGACTCCGTCAGCAGGTACGCCCAGTCCGGGTTCTGCAGGGCGAGCCACGCCGCACGCCGTCCGGCGGCTCGGGCGACCAGCGGCCGCAACGCCCTGTCCGCCCTGCCCCGGTCGAGCAGCTCCGGCAGGTACCGCGCCGGAACCCTGAACCCGCGCACGGCGACCGCCTCCAACCACTCGGGCAGCAACCGCGCCCTGTCACCCGCCAACAGCAGCCCGAGCCGCCCCCGCGCCGCCTCAGGCACCACGGGAACCTCCTCGGACGGCGCGGGCGCCACCGCCTCCGCCGTCCCAGGCCGCATCCCGGCCCGCCGCCGCACCGCGAGCAACCCGGCCTGATCCAACAGCCGCGCCGCCGGATCCCGCTCCCCCAGTTCCACCTCCCCCAACTCCGGCACCCCTTTCCGCCGAGTCCCCACCAACGCCACCACCACATGCTCCTCCCAGACCCCCCTCACCACGCCCCCCTCCCATCGCCCAACGCCGACACCCGGCCACACCCTCCACCCGCCCTGACCCCGGGCACCCCACCGAGGCAGCGGCCTCGCGATGCGGGGCTTGGCACGGCAGGCGCCCCACCGAGACGGCGGCCTCGCGAGGTGAGGCTTGGCACGGTGGGCGCGCGGTGGGGTGTGACCTGTGGGGGTGCGCTGTGGTGGTGCTCTGGGGTGGGCGCTCCAGTGAGGTGGTGGTCCTGGGGTGTGGGGGGCATGGGGGCTCCTTGGGTCAGGGGAGGGAGAGGAAGCCTTCTTCGGGGTGGTGGGCGGTGAGGGGGTGGAGGCCGGTGGGGGTCCATTCGCCGGTGAGGGTGAAGGGGGTGCCGCCGGAGAGTGCCAGGAGGTGCCAGGGGGAGGGGGTGTGGAGGGGGAGGGCATCGCCTTCGGGGTCGACGATCTGGAGGGGGGTGGTGCGGGCCAGGCGGACGTTGGTCAGGGTGGTGGGCCAGTGGTCCAGCCAGGGGTCGCGGGCCAGGGCGGTGGCGTACTCCGCCAGGAGGGTGGTGACGGAGGTGCCCTGGGGGGTGGCCGGGCGGGGTGGGGCGTGTTGGTGGGCGATCAGGGCGCGGAGGGGTTGGGCGGCGGGGTGGAAGGCGAGGGAGGCGTCCACCTCGGTGCCGGGGGGAGGGGTGGGATCGTGGGTTCGGCCGGGTGCGGCGAAGGAGAGCAGCAGGGCGGGCCTGCCCGTTGTGGTGCCACGGAGCCAGGTGCGGCGGGTGCTGAGGTTGTCGGCCTGCGTCTCGCGGACGCCCAGGACGGACCAGGTGTCGCGGACGTGCGGGCCCGCGAGGACCTCCTCGCGCGGGGTGGTGTAGCCGATCCGGGTGCGCACCGTCTCGCGCAGGCCGGGGGAGAGGGACTCGGCTTTCGCGTACGCGCGGACCAGCAGATGCAGGAGGCCGTACTCCTCCAGCAGGTGCTCCGGCCAGCGGCCACCGCCGCGCGGCACCGACGCCAGGGTCTTCACCTGGCCCGCGAGGGCGCCCGCCTGGGCGTCCACCAGGCGGCGCGCGGCGTCGTCCCAGAGCGCGTAGGGGGCGCGCTCGGCCGCGGCGAGCCCGCGGGACACCTGGTCGCGCAGCCACCTGCCGAACTCGGCGATCCCGTCGTCCACCCGCTCGGCCCGGCGCTCCGCCGCGCCCGACCGCCGCGGCGCGCCGCCCGCTTCGGCTTCCAGCTCTCGTTCGCTCACATTGTCGAATCTAGCCCCCGGCACCGACAAAATCGGGTTGTCCACAGCCCGATTCCGCGAGGCGCGCGTGCCCGGCGCAAACGCCGGGCGGGCGGGCGGCGCCGGGCTATTGTTGCCGGTCAGGGGGTGGGCGGATGGGCGCTGGTCACGGGCACGGACACGGGCATGGGGTCGCGGCGGACGGGGATCGCAGATTTCTCCGCGGCGCGCTCGCGCTGATCGTCGTGTTCATGACGGCGGAGGTCGGCGTCGGTGTCGCCGCCGGTTCGCTGGCGCTGCTGAGCGACGCGGCGCACATGCTCACCGACGCGTTCGCGATCGCGGCGGCGCTGCTGGCGATGCGGATCGCGGCCCGGCCGCCCTCCGGCAGGTTCACCTACGGCCTCAAACGCGCCGAGATCCTCTCCGCCCAACTCAACGGGTTGACGCTGCTTCTGCTCGCCGCCTACTTCGCCGTCGAAGGCGTGCGGCGGCTCCTCGCCCCGCATCCGGTGGAGGGCGCGATGGTGTTGGCGACGGCGCTCGCCGGGATCGCGGTGAACCTCGCGGCGACGTGGCTGCTGCGCCGGGCAGACCGTTCAAAACTCCACGTCGAAGGGGCGTACCAGCACATTTTCAACGACCTGCTCGCCTTTGTGGCGACGGCCGCGGCGGGCGCGGTGATCATGGTGACGGGCTGGAACCGGGCCGACGCCGTCGCGTCCCTCGTCGTCGCCGCGCTCATGGTCAAGGCGGGCGCGGGGCTGGTGCGCGACGCGGGCAGGGTCCTCATGCAGGCCACGCCCGACGGCATGGACGCGGCGGAGATGTCGGACGTCATGGCGGCGCTCCCGGACGTCGCGGAGGTGCGCGCCCTGCACGTGTGGGAGGTGACGTCGGGGCATCCGACCCTCTCGGCGCACCTCCTCCTACGGCCCGGCGGCGACTGCCACGCGGTGCGCAGGCAGGCGCGGCGCCTTCTGCGCGACGCCTACGGCATCACCCACACGACGCTCGAGGTCGACCACACCGAGGGCGCCGACGTGCGCTGCGCGGCGCACGGGCACGCGACGGTGGGCGCGCCGCTCTAGCGCGCTTTCTCGCGGCCCAGGGAGAGCGCGAGAAGCAGCAGCAGCACGACGAGCGCGGGCGACGCCGTCTGCAGCACGAGGGTCGCGGGGTGCGGGGGCACCTGGCCGAGGGTCGCCACCCACAGGCCGACCCTGACCGCGCGGACGGCGATGATCGTCCACACACCGGAGCGGTAGCCGCGCCAGGCGGCCGCCACGCCGAACAGGGTGACGACGGCGAGGGACGCGTAGCCCGTCGCCAGGACCAGCGCCCACCGCTGGCTCAGCTCCGTGACGGGCCCGCCCGCCGCCACCGAGAGCGACGCCAGGTCGAGCAGCGACACCGCCGTCACCAGCAGCAGCCCCGCCAGCAGCGCCCAACTCCGCCGCAGCCGCCCCCGCCCAACGGGCTCCGCCTCCTCCTGGGGGACGGCCGCCGTCCCGCCGAGCCCCGCCACCCGCCCGAAGTCCTTCGTCACGTCCTCCGCCGAGACCGCCACCCCCGGCGGCCGCCCGCGCCGCACCGCCCCCAACGGCCGCCCCCGCCCGAACCGCTCGTCCCGCCGCACCCCCCGCCCCCCAAAGTCCCACGTCAACACCTCATCGGCCCGCCCCTGCCCACCGACCCCCGCCTGGCCACCCCCAGGGCCGCTGTCCCGCCTCTCCACTCGGGTCTCGTCGCCTCGCGCCGCCGCGCCTCCCGTGTGGCCGGTCCGGGCGTCTTCGTCGCTCCGCCTTTCCACGCGGGTCTCGGCGGCCCACCCTGGACCGGCGTCCGGCGCGGCGTCTTCATGCCCGTGCCGGTTCTGTTCGTCGTCGCTTGGTTGTCCGGGGTGGGGTCTTGGGGGGCGGAGGGTGAGGAGGGTCCAGAGGAGTTGGTGGGCGGTGGGGCGGTCGGTGGGGGACTTGGCGAGGCAGGCGGTGAGGGGGGCTTGGAGGGGGGTGGGGACGGCGGTGAGGTCGGGGGTGGCGGAGCGGATGGCTTCGATGAGGGAGGTGAGGGTGTCGGCGGGGAAGGCGGTGCGGCCGGTGGCGGCGAAGACGATGGTCTGGGCCCAGGAGAAGAGGTCGGCGGCCGGGCCCACGGACGAGCCGGTGAACTGTTCGGGCGCCATGTAGGCGGGGGTGCCGATGAGCTGGCCCGTCATGGTGCGTAGGCCCGCGTGGTCAAGCGCGCGCGCAATGCCGAAGTCGATGACGCGCGGACCGTCGGATGCCATGAGGACGTTCGGCGGCTTCAGGTCGCGGTGCACGACGCCCGCGCCGTGGATGGCGGTGAGGGCGGTGGCGGTGCCGACGGCGAGCCGCATGAGGGCGTCCTCGCCGCGCGGCCCCTCGGCCCTGACGAGCTGGTGCAGCGACGGCCCCGGCACGTACTCGCTGACGATGTAGGGCCGGTCCCCGTCGAGGTCGGCGGCGAGCACCCGCGCGGTGCAGAAGCCCGCGATCCGCCGGAGCGTCGCCGACTCGCGGGCGAACCTGGCGCGCGCCACCGGGTCGTCGCTGAGCCGCGCGTGCAGCAGCTTGACCGCGACGTCGCCGGAGCTCGTCCGGCCGAGGAAGACGGTGCCCTGCCCGCCCTCGCCTATCCGCCCGAGGAGGGTGACGCCGCCCAGCCGCTCCGGGTCCCCCGGTTGGAGCGCGCGCACGATTCGTCCCTCCCCGGCCACCGGTGGCAATTGGATATTTCCCCCATCTATGAGACATCAAAGAGGAAAGGCTTACATAAATCCAGACGGGGGACCGGATGAAGACGAGGGCGAGAGCGGTGGTTCTTCTCGCCGCCCTGTTCCTGACCATGGTCACGGCGTGCGGGGACGCCGGGGCGGTCATCACCAGGCTGGCGGTCGGCGATCCAGGGCCGGACGCCTACACGCACGTCGAAGGCACCGACGACGCCAAGATCAGCAGGCTCGCGGCGGCGGGCGGGGACAAGGAGGGGGACGCCCCTGGCCTGTACGGAGGCACCCGCAAGGACAAGGTCTGTGACAAGGAAGCCCTGGTCAGGTTCCTCGAAGGCGACGAGGGCAAGGCGCGGGCCTGGGCCGAGGCGCAGGGCATCGCGCCCGACGGGATCGCGGCGTTCGTCGCGGACCTCACGCCCGTCCTGTTGCGCACGGACACCCTCGTGACGAACCACGGCTACCGCGCCGGAAAAGCGACAAAGATGAACGCGCTTCTGCAAGCGGGAATTGCGGTCATGGTGAACGCCAAGGGTCTTCCGGTGGTCAAGTGCAATTGCGGCAATCCGCTCTCCGCGCCCGACCCTGATCTGCCCGTCCATGACAGTGATTACAAGGGCGCCTCATGGCCACAGTTCTCTCCCGACAAGGTGACGGTCGTCCGTCCCACCCGGCAGGAGATCGAAGAGCTGAAGCTTGTGGACCGCGACGGCCGCACCGCCTTCGACCGCCCGGTGGGCACCGAGGGCGACGCCGACGGTGAGCCCGAGCCGGTGCCTCCGGCCGCCGCCTCCGAGCCGCCCACCGCCCCGAGCGGTGACGACCAGGGCGTCTCCGGCCCGACGGATTCCGCCACGCCCACCGAGGCCCCGCCGCCCGCCGACCCGACCGGCACCCCCACCGGCGTCCCGCCGGACGACGAGGACGTCACCGGCATCCCGACGACGACGCCCGAGGACGCGCAGGGCGTCACCACGACCGATCCCACCGGGGATCCGCCCGGCCCCGACACCGCACAACCGAACGAACCACCCCAGACCGCCACGCCACCCGACCCGCCCGACCCGGAACCCGCACCCGAGACCCCGCCCGACGATCCGGTGCCGACCACGCCGAGCCCCTAGAAGCCGCCTGAGCCCGCCGCGCGCCCCGCCCGGACCCCGCGAAGATCCGTGCGGGCCGCGCGCCCCTCGGGCCCGCTCAGGCGCGCGACGTTCACGCGCCGCCGTCGCCGAAGGGCAGCGCGACGTCCGGCGGCATCAGCAGCCCGCCGCCCACCGCCAGCGCGGCGACCGCGACAAATCCAAAGAAGAACACCCAGACCAGACCGGGCACCCCGGTGAGGTGGGCGAGCTGGTCGGCGTCGGAGCTGGGCGCCTGCCGCCGCGCGCGCAGCCGCTGCAGCTCGATGACCGGCCGCACCCCCGCGAACAGCAGGAACGACGCGCCGAAAGCCGCGAACGCGCCCTGGATCTCGGCCGAGCCGAACCAGGAGACGGCGAACACGATGGCCCCGGTGGTGACGACCGACACCACGCCGAACACGTTCCGGATCATCACGAGCATCGCCGCGAGCAGCGCGAGCGCGAACCACAGCATGAGGGTGATCCGGCCCATCCCGAGCAGCCACGCGAACAGCAGGCCGAGCAGCGGTGGCGCGGTGTACCCGGCGAGCGCGGTGAACACCATGCCCGCGCCGTCGGGGCGACCGCGCGAGACGGTGACGCCCGAGGTGTCCGAGTGCAGCCTGATCCCGTCGAGCTTGCGTCCGGTCGCCAGCGCGATGACGGCGTGCCCGCCTTCGTGCGCGATGGTGACGACGTTGCGGGCGAGCCGCCAGGCCGGCCCGTAGAGCACGAGGACGAGGGCCACCACCGCCGCGATCCCGGTGATCCACAGTTCGGGAACGGCCTGCTCCTGCCACAAGTCGCTGAACGTCACCTTTTCCGCCCTCCGTGTGCGCTCAGGGTATGACGCCCCGCGCGGTGCCCGTGTTCGCCGCAGGTCACGTCAGCGACGGCCCCCGGAAGACCTGCCGTGTGTGCCAGGCGATGTTCCGCGCGTCGGGGCGGGCGAAGCCGGGCTGCGGCGGGTGGAAGACCCGTCCGGAGAGGTCGGTGACGAGCCTGCGCGAGGTCTCGGTGGTGCCGACGAACTGCCGGGAGACGAGGATCTTGCCGTTGGGCGTGAGGCCGAGGACGCCCTTGTCGAACAGCCTGTGGTGCAGTGAGCACAGGCACAGGCAGTTGGTCGGGTCGTCCTGTCCGTCGAACGCCCACCAGCGCAGCCGGGCGGCTTCGAGCCCGATGACGGTGGTGCCTATCCAGCCCTCGAAGCCGCAGAAGGCGCAGCGGCAGTCGTAGGCCAGCAGGATCTTCTGCCGGAGGATCGGGTCGCGGTTGGCCGTGGGCAGGTCGCCCTTGTCGAAGGCGGCCACCGCGGCCGTCTGCGCGAGTTCGGGCATGAGGTTGGCGGCCGCGCACACGTCGGCGTGCAGGCCGCCCTCGAAGTTGGTGTCCAGGAGCAGCCTGACGACCTGGGCGAGAAGGCCGGGGTCGGCGAGCAGGTCGCGGGCGAACCCCGGGTGGAGCCGCCCGTGGACGTCGCCTGCGAGCAGCGCGGACCGGTCGGCTGACGTGCTGGGCCCTCCGGACGCGGTGGCGACCTCCCACAGGCCGTCGGCCGCCAGGTGGTGGAAGGGGTAGCCGGCCGCGGCGGGCCGGGGAGGGCCGAACTCCTTCAGCATCCCGTCCAGGACGGCTTCGGCGTCGCGGTAGCGGATCGTCTTGTATCCGACACGCTGGAGCTGCCCCAACGCGTAAAGGAGGAGGAGCGCCTTGTGCGGGTCGCGGGTGCCGTTGTCGGTCCAGCGGCGCAACCTCAGGATGAGCTCCAGCCACTCCATGCGGCAATCGTAAAACCTCTCCACCGGTATTTGTCGTGGTAATGCCTGACATCGCTGGTCGGAGTGTGCGGACGGGCCCTGACCAAAGCGAGCACTTACTTTCGTGGCACACTGTCGGGTGAGTCCGCGAGTGAGGGGTGTGCACATGGCTGGTCCGCTGTCCGGAGTGCGGGTGGTCGAGCTTGCCGGGATCGGCCCGGGGCCGTTCGCCGCGATGCTGCTGGCCGACCTGGGCGCCGAGGTGATCAGGATCGACCGTCCCGGCGGAGGCGGCACCGGGCCCGCCGCCGACCGGGACTTCACGAACCGGTCCAAGCGCTCGGTGGCCGTCGACCTGAAGAGCGAGGCGGGCCGCGAGGTCGTGCTCCGCCTCGTCGAGCAGGCCGACGTGCTCCTGGAGGGCTTCCGGCCGGGCGTCACCGAGCGGCTCGGGCTCGGCCCCGACGACTGCCTGGCCCGCAACGAGCGGCTCGTGTACGGCCGTATGACGGGCTGGGGCCAGGAGGGCCCGCTCAGCCACACCGCGGGCCACGACATCGGCTACATCGCCATCACGGGCGCGCTGCACGCCATCGGACGGGCCAGCGGCCCCCCGCAGGTGCCGCTGAACCTGGTCGGCGACTTCGCGGGCGGAAGCATGTACCTCGTGGTCGGCGTGCTCGCCGCGCTGCTGGAGTCGAAGCTGAGCGGCCGCGGCCAGGTGGTGGACGCCGCGATCGTGGACGGCACCGCCCATCTGTCCACGTTCATCCACGCGTTCCAGGCGTCCGGCCTGTGGACGGACAACCGGGGCACCAACCTCCTCGACACCGGCGCGCCCTTCTACGACGTGTACGAGACGGCCGACGGGCAGCACATGGCGGTGGGCGCCATCGAGCCCCAGTTCTACGCCGAGTTCCTGAACCGGCTCGGGGTCGCCCCGGAGGAGGCCAAGCAGTACGACTTCGCCAACTGGGAGCAGAACAGGGCGCTGTTCGCGGCGAAGTTCAAGGAGCGGACGCGTGACGCGTGGGCGGAGGTGTTCGTGCCTTCCGACGCGTGCGTGGCGCCCGTCCTCAGCCTCAGCGAGGCCGCCGCCCATCCGTGGAACACCGAGCGCGACGTCTTCGTCGAAGGCCCCGACGGCAGGGTGCAGCCCGCGCCCGCGCCGCGCTTCTCCCGGACGCAGGGCACGATCACAGGCACCCCCGCGCAGGCGGGCGAGCACACCAGGGCCGTCCTCACCGACCTCGGCTTCAAGGACGTGGACGAGCTCCTCGAGTCCGGTGCCGTCGTCCAACGCTGAACCGTGGCAGGCTCGGAGCATGCTGAGCGGTCTGCGGGTCCTGGAGGTCTCCAGTTTTGTCGCGGCCCCGCTGGGCGGGATGACCCTCGCCCAGCTGGGCGCCGACGTGGTGCGCGTCGATCCCCTCGGCGGGGCCACCGACACGCGGCGCTGGCCCGTCACCGAAGAGGGCGCGTCGATCTACTGGGCGTCGCTCAACAAGGGCAAGCGCTCGATCATGGTGGACCAGCGCACCCCCGAGGGGCGTGACCTCGTCCTCAGGCTGGCCGCGCAGGCGGGCGTGGTGTTGGCGAACACACCCAGGCCCGCGTATGAGGATCTCGCCGCGCTGCGGCCAGGGCTCATCCACGTGCTCGTCCAGGGGTATCCCGACGGAAGGCCCGCCGTGGACTACACGGTGAACGCCGAGACGGGCTTCCCGCTCGTCACCGGGCTCGGCGGGGAGCCCGTCAACCACGTCCTGCCCGCCTGGGACGTCGCGTGCGGGCTGTACGCGGCGGTCGCCGTGCTCGCGGCCGACCACCACCGGATGCGCACCGGCAAGGGCAGGTCGGTGAAGATCGCCCTGTCCGACGTCGCTCTCGCGACGGCGGGGAACCTCGGCTTCCTGGGCGAGGCGGAACTCAACCGGGTGGACCGGCCCAGGATCGGCAACCACCTGTTCGGCGGGTTCGCGCGCGACTTCGCCGTCGCGGACGGCCGTCTCATGGTCGTCACGCTGTCGCGCAGGCACCTCGACGACCTCGCCGCCGCCACCGGCGCCACCGAGCGCCTCGCCGAGCTGGAACGGCTCCTCGGCGCCGACTTCGCGGACGACGGCGACAGGTACCGGCACCGCGAGGGCCTGGCCGCCCTCTTCGAGCCCTGGTTCGCCGCCAGGACCGCCGACGAGGCCGCCGGGGCACTCGGGCACACCTCGGTGCTGTGGTCCCGCTACGGCACGTTCCGGGAGCTCCTGGCCCGTGACCACGACCTCCTCGTGCCGATCGACCAGCCGGGCCTGGGCCGCGTCCGGGCGCCGCGCACACCCGTCCGGGACGGCGTCCCGCGCGAGCCGCGCCCCGCCCCCGTGCTCGGCGGCGACGCCGAGACGGTGCTCGGCAGGCTGGGCATCTCACCCGACGAGGTGGCCGACCTGCGGGCACGGCGCGTCGTGGGATGACCCCCGCCTGCCGAACCACCTGTATAACTTTGGCGTCAGACCACCCAAACCCCCCGAGCGGGCGGGCCGCAAAGTCTCGTCCCTGGTCTGGAGGACCCCTTGTACAGCCCGCCTCCTTACACCCCGCCTCCGTACTACACGCCGCCGCCTCCGCCGCGGCGCAGGAGCCGCGGCCCGCTCGTGCTCGGCATCGTCGCCCTGCTGACCGTCCTCGTCGTCGGAGGCGGCGTCGCCTTCTACGTGCTCGGACAGCGCGGCGGCTGCGGCGCCGACGGCGTGACGCTCAACGTGTCGTCGTCGCCGGAGAAGTTCGGCGTCATGGAGGACCTCGCCGAGCAGTACTCCGGCACCGAGGTGAACGGGGTCTGCGCGCAGATCGCCGTGCAGTCCAAGTCGTCCGGCGAGGCGATGGCGGCGCTCGCGCGCGGCTGGGACCCCGCCGTGGACCGCGCGCCGCGGCCCGACGTGTGGACGCCCGCCGCCTCCACCTGGGTGGGCCTGCTGCGGCACCGGCTGAGCCAGTCCGGCAAGATCGACTTCCTGCCCGCCGAGACGCCCGGCGTCGCGGTGTCGCCGCTGGTCATCGCGATGCCGCGGCCGATGGCGCAGGCGCTCGGCTGGCCGAACAGCGCGATCGGCTGGTCCGACATCCTCAAGCTGTCGCGCGACCCGCGCGGTTGGGGCATGTACGGACATCCCGAGTGGGGTCCGTTCAAACTCGGCAAGACCAACCCGAACTACTCGACGTCGGGACTCAACGCCACGGTCGGCGCGTACTTCGCGGCGACCGAGAAGGCGGCGGGCGGCACCCCGGGCAGCCTCACCGCCTCCGACGTCGACGCCTCCTCGGTGAAGGCGTTCGTCCGTGACGTGGAGAGCTCGATCGTCCACTACGGCGACACCACGCTGACGTTCCTCTCCGGCCTGCAGAGGGCCGACGACGCAGGGGAGGGGCTCGGCTACGTGTCGGCCGTCGCGGTCGAGGAGATGTCGGTCCGCTACTACAACCAGGGCAACCCGACCGGAAACCGGGTGAGCGAGGGCCAGCACTCCCCGCCCAAGATCCCGCTCGTGGCGATCTACCCCGAAGAGGGGACGATCGTCTCCGACCACCCGTATGTCGCGCTCGGCACCATGGATCCCGGCAAGCGGGCGATAGCCGACGACTTCCTTGCGTTCCTGCGCGGCACGGAGGGCCAGAAGCGGTTCGCCCGCGACGCCTTCCGCGGCTACGACAACCAGGTCACCAACCTCATCACCGAGGACAACGGCCTGCTTCCCGGCCAGCCCACCAAGATGCTCGCGCCGCCGGAGCCCGCCGTCCTGGACAAGGTGCTGCGCGGCTGGGAGTCGCTGCGCAAGCGCTCCAACGTGCTGTGGGTGGTCGACGTGTCCGGCTCGATGGTCGAGCAGGTGCCCGGCACCGGGAAGACCCGGATGGAACTGGCCAAGGCGTCGCTCACCAAGGCGATGGACCAGTTCATCGGCGTGGACAAGGTCGGCCTGTGGGAGTTCGCCACGAGGATCGACGGCAACCGCGACTACCGCGAACTCGTCCCGATCGGCTCCGTCGCGCAGAACCGGGCGCGGCTGAAGCAGGCCGTGGGCGCGCTCCAGCCCAAGACCGACACCGGGCTGTACGACACCGCGCTGGCGGCCTTCACCCGGGTCAAGCAGAACCGGGCGCCGGACGCGATCAACTCGGTGGTGCTGCTCACGGACGGCGTCAACGACGACAGCAACTCGATCACCCTGGAGGCGCTGCTCGGCAGGCTCGACGGGGAGAGCGGGGTGCGGCTGTTCACCATCGGGTTCTCCGACGGGGCCGACCACAAGGTGCTCGCCAGGATCGCCGAGGCGACCGACGCCAAGGCGTACGACGCGCGCGACGCCGCCACGATCGACGAAGTGATCGGCAACGTCACGTCGAATTTCTAGATTCTCCCACCACCTGACGTACCCGTCTGATTACCTTGAGGAGTCGCCGCGTTGCGACCGGGGGACTCGGCTCCGGCGGGAGACGGAGGAGGCGTGCGCGGCGCCTCCTCCGGCTCCCCTGGGGCCGAGCACCCCGCTCCGCGGCAAGCCATGCCCGCTGATCTCGCCGCCCCGCTCCTGTTCCGTCTGCTCGGCCCCCTGGAGGTGCTCAGGGAGGGCGTGCCCGTCGATCTGGGCGGGCCGCGTCAGCGGGCGCTGCTCGCGCTGCTGCTGGTACGGCCCGGCGCTTACGTCTCGGCGGGCGACCTCGCGGACGAGCTGTGGTCGGGCGCGCCGCCCGCCGGTGCCGTCGCCACGCTGCGGTCCTACATCTCGGTGCTGCGCCGCGAGCTGGAGCCGGGGCAGCCCTACCGGGTCCTGGTAAGCCGGGCGGGCGGCTACGCGTTGGAGCCTCCGGAGTCGGACGCGCGCGCCTTCTCCGGGCTGCTCGAATCCGCCGAAAGGCACCTCGAACAGGGACGGCCCGCCGAGGCGGCCGCCGCGTTCGCGCGGGCGCTCGACCTGTGGCGGGGTCCCGCGCTCGCCGGGCTGCCCGACCTGGAGCCGCTCCGCCTGGAGGCCGACCGGCTCGCCGAACTGCGCGTCCGCGCCGAGGAGGGCCTGGGCGCCGCGCAGGTCGCCCTGGGCAGGCACGGCGAGGCGATCCCCGGACTGGTGCGCCTGGCGGCCGCGCATCCGCTGCGGGAGACGGCGCACCGGCAGCTCATCCTGGCGCTGTACCGGGCGGGCCGTCAGGGCGAGGCGCTCGCCGCGTACGAAAGGCTGCGCCGCACCCTCGCCGACGAGTTGGGCATCGACCCGTCGGCGGACCTGCGCGCGCTGCACGAGCGCATCCTCCGGCAGGACCCAGAGCTGGCGCCCATCACGCACCCGAGGTACGACGGCCGTCTCGCGGACGCAAGGCCGTTCGTCGGACGGGCCGGGGAACTCGCCGCGCTCACCCGGTTCGCCGTCGAGGGGGACGGTGTGCGCGTCGTCACGGGCCCCGGCGGCATCGGCAAGACCGAGCTGGCCGAACGGGTCGCCGAGACGGCCGAGGGACGCGGGGTGCCCGTCGTCTGGGGACGCTGCCCGGACGCGGGCGACGCGCCGCCGTTCTGGGTGTGGCGCCAGGCCGCCGACGCCCTCGCCGACCTGCGCGCGCCCCGGCCCGACGCCGGGAGGCTGCGCGCCCTGCTACGCGAGGCCGAAGACGCCGAGCCGATAGGAAGGTTCCGCAGGTACGAGGACGCCGTCCGGCTCCTGGCCGACGCCGCCGCACCGCACGGCCTCCTCGTCATCCTCGACGACGTCCACGCGGCCGACCCCGACTCGGTGCTCTTCCTGCGCTACCTGGCCAAGGCGCGCACGCGTGGGGTGCGCTGCCTGGTGCTGTCGCGCGGGGCCGTCCCGGTGGACGTCCCCGCGATCGAGCTGGCGGGCCTGTCTCCCGTCGAGGTCGGCGAGCTGACGGGTGACGCGGAGGGCGCGCCGCTCCTGCAGGCCGTGACGGGCGGGAACCCGTTCCACCTGGCGCAGCTCGGGGACGCCCCGGCCGAGACCGAGCTGCACACGGTGATCACCCGTCGGCTTGAGGAGCATCCGCCGGACACGTGCGAGCTGGTCGAGCTGCTCGCCGTCGCGGGCCGTCCGGTCGAGCCCGCGACGCTCGCCGCGGCCTGGGGCGCCGACGTCGTCGCGACGCTCACCGCGCTCGGGCCCGCGTTCGCGTCCGGCCTGGCGGCCGAGCGCGGCGCGCGCGTCAGGATCGCGCACGCGCTGCTCGGCGAGGCGGTGCTGGCCGGACTGCCGATGGCGCGCCGCGCGGCCCTGCACGCGGCGCTGGCGGCCGCGCACCTGGCCGAGGGCACCGGCACCCCCGCCGAGCTGGCGTTCCACTACGAGCAGGCGGCGCCGCTGGGCTACCGCGAGGAGCGGATCACCTGGCTGGGCCGGGCCGCGGACGCCGCCGCGCGCGGGTTCGCCGACGCCGACGCCGCCGACTTCCTGCGCCGCCAGGCCGCCGTGCACGCGGCGCGCGCCGAGCTGGACCCGGCCGAGGCGGCGCGCGAGCTCGAGGTGCTGGCGCGTAGGTCGGCGCTGCTCTCCGGCCTGGACGGCTACAACGGGCCCGAGGTCGCGGAGAACAACGCGCGGTTGCGGACGGTGCTGGACCTCGCGGGGCCGTCGGCGCCGGGCGTGGCGGCGGCGCTCGGGCAGTTGTGGGAGCACGCCAACACGGCGGCGGAGTACACGGCGGCGGAGGAGTACGCGGCCCGGCTTTCGGAGGTCGATCCCGGGGCGGGTGCTTACGCCGCCGGTTGCACGGCCGCTCTACGCGGTGACTTCGACGTCGCCAGGGAGCGGTTGGAGGAGGCGGTCTCCGGAGGGCTGTCGGGGCCGCCGGGGTCCTTCCATTCGCACGCCGCCCTGTACGCGCTGGCGTTCCTCGGTCTTGTGCTGACGGCGCAGGGGCGTCCGGCGGAGGCGCGGGCCGTCGAGGAGCGGGCGGAGCGGCTCGCGGCCCGCTCGGGCGACCCGTACGACCGCGCGTCGGCCGTGCACTTCCGCTCCTGGGCGGCGTTCGTGGAGCTCGACCGTGCGCGCGCGGGGCGGAACGCCGCACGGGCCGTCGAGCTGAGCCGGGAAGGCGGCTTTCTCCTACTGGAGGGCTTGGCGGGCTCGCTCCTCGCCTGGTCCGAGGCGACCACACCGGAGGGCTTCGCCTGGCTGCGCGACAGGTTCGCGCACGCCTACGCCGCGCTGTCCATGCGCGCGACGAACACCGTCGTCCACGCCGAACTCGCCGAAGCCGCTCTCACGCTCGGATCGCCGGAGATCGCGCTGACGGAGACGGCGGAGGGCCTCGCCTTCGCCGACGCCACCGGCGAGGGGATCTACCGCGCCGAACTCCTGCGCTTGCGCGGCCTCGCCCTCGCCGCGTCCGGTGACGTCGAAAGCGCCCGCGCCGTCCTGCGCGAGGCCGTCGCCACCGCCCGCGCCCAGTCCGCCCACCTTCTCACCGCCCGCGCCGAAGCGGCCCTGACGTCCCTGGACGACCGGCACGGCGCTTCGTCGGATCGGGGGGTGGGCCGCGAGGGGCTGGGCCGGTTAGGCTTGCCGAGCAATCGCTTGGTTGATGGGAGGCCGCCGTGCGGCGTGGGATCTATCTGCTGGAAGAGGTCGAGTTCAACCCGATGAACTCCAGGAAGCCGCTGGAGTATCTGACCTGGTTGACGGGCTACAAGAACGAGGACGCGGAGGCGTACGGGGCGGGCGAGGCCGAGCTCACCGAAGGCAAGTCCGTCAGGTCGAGCGACATAGATCTGGTCGGCGCCTTCTACGCCGTCGGGATCACCGGCCATCGCCAGTTCAAGGCCGTCACCCTGTGGGACTGCCGGGGAGGCTGGGACGGCGGCTGGAAGCAGATGATGGACATCTACGCGGGGGTGGACGAGCGCCTGTTCCTCTCCGACATCGACGACCTCCGCCACGCCGCCTATTCACGTCCCCTGGGCGCCGCCCCGGACAGCCCCGCTCTCGCGGACCTGGTGGACGAGGGCTACGCCGCCCCGTTCTACGTCTTCGAAAGCGCCACCGTAAGGCCGGGCGCCGCCCTCGACTACCTCGCCGCCGTCACCGAGGAGCGCGCCCCCGTCCTCGCCGAGCACGGCCAACGCCTGATCGGCGCCTACGAGGTCCAGTTCTGCGACACCGAGGTCGTCACCTTCTGGGGCACCACCCTCGACGCCCACCTGGCCCTCCAACGCGCCCGCGACGCCGCCCTCGGCCTCGACGACGAGACCACCCCCGACCCCCGCCTCCTCACCTGGCGCGCCCGCTCCCGCGACTTCCTCACCGCCACTTGGCGCGAAACCCTCCTGGCCCCCTTCCC
Source organism: Actinocorallia sp. API 0066 (assembly GCF_020991275.1). Lineage (GTDB taxonomy): Bacteria > Actinomycetota > Actinomycetes > Streptosporangiales > Streptosporangiaceae > Actinocorallia. Next base: position 194,061 of record NZ_JAJLQY010000002.1, read on the forward strand.
CGGCTCCAAACTGGCCCCAGAACCCGCGTGAACGGGTAGAGCCCCCGGCGGCGTTGGTGGGGGCTCTGGTGGGCGCGCTCATGAGGCGAGGGCGCCCGGCGGGGTGTGGGAGGGCACGGCCCCGCGGTGGTCGTGACGGCTAGAAGTCGTCGTTCAGGCGGGCGATGAGGGCGTGGTACTCGTCCCAGAGTTCCTTGGGGAGGTGGTCGCCGAAGGACTCCAGGTGCTTGGGCATCAGGGACGCCTCGCGCTTCCAGGTCTCCTTGTCGGCGGACAGGAGGAGGTCGAGGTCGCGGCCGTCGATCTCCAGGCCCTCCAGGTCCAGGGCGGCGGCGGTGGGCACGTGGCCGATGGCGGTCTTCGTGCCCTCGGCCTTGCCCTCCAGGCGCTCCACGATCCACTTGAGGACGCGGCTGTTCTCACCGAAGCCCGGCCACAGCCACTTGCCGTCGTCGTCCTTGCGGAACCAGTTGACGTAGTAGATGCGCGGAAGCTTCTCGGCGTCAGCGGAGGCGCCGAGCTTCAGCCAGTGAGCGAAGTAGTCGCCCATGTTGTAGCCGCAGAACGGCAGCATCGCGAACGGGTCGTAGCGCAGCTCGCCCACGGTGCCCTCGGCCGCCGCCGTCTTCTCCGACGCGACGTTGGCGCCCAGGAAGACGCCGTGCTGCCAGTCGAACGACTCGGTGACCAGCGGCACGGAGGTGGCGCGGCGCCCGCCGAACAGGATCGCCGAGATCGGCACGCCCTTCGGGTCCTCCCACTCCGGCGCGATCGTCGGGCACTGCCCGGCCGGGGTGGTGAAACGGGCGTTCGGGTGGGCGGCCGGGGTCTCGGACGCCGGCGTCCAGTCGTTGCCCTTCCAGTCGGTCAGGTGCGCGGGCGGCTCGTCGGTGAGGCCCTCCCACCAGACGTCGCCGTCGTCGGTCAGCGCGACGTTGGTGAAGATCGAGTTGCCCCACAGCGTCTTGATGGCGTTGGCGTTGGTGGTCTCGCCGGTGCCGGGCGCCACCCCGAAGAACCCCGCCTCAGGGTTGATCGCGTACAGGCGGCCGTCCTCGCCGAACCGCATCCACGCGATGTCGTCGCCGACCGTCTCGACCTTCCAGCCCGGCACGGTGGGCTGCAGCATGGCGAGGTTGGTCTTGCCGCAGGCGCTCGGGAACGCGGCGGTGATGTACTTGGCGTCGCCGCTCGGCGGGGTCAGCTTGAGGATGAGCATGTGCTCGGCGAGCCAGCCCTCGTCCCGCGCCATGGTCGAGGCGATGCGCAGCGCGTAGCACTTCTTGCCGAGCAGCGCGTTGCCGCCGTAGCCCGAGCCGTAGGACCAGATCTCCCGGGTCTCGGGGAAGTGCGAGATGTACTTCTCGGTGTTGCACGGCCACGGCACGTCGGCCTGGCCGGGCTCCAGCGGCGCGCCGACCGTGTGCACGGCCTTCACGAAGGAGCCGCGCTCCTCGATGAGGCGCAGCGCCTCGGCGCCCATCCGGGTCATGATCTTCATCGAGACCGCGACGTAGGCGGAGTCGGTGATCTCGACGCCGAGCTGGGAGATGTTGCCGCCCAGCGGGCCCATGCAGAACGGCACCACGTAGAGGGTGCGGCCCTTCATCGAGCCGTCGAAGATGTCCGCGAACGTCGCGCGCATCTCCGCCGGGGCGATCCAGTTGTTGGTCGGACCCGCGTCCTCCTCCTTCTCGGAGCAGATGTAGGTCCGGTCCTCCACCCGTGCGACGTCGCGCGGGTCGGAGGCGGCGTAGAAGCTGTTCGGGCGCTTGTCAGGGTTGAGCCGCTTGAAGGTGCCCGCCTCGACGAGCAGGTCGGTCAGCCGTACCCACTCCTCTTCGGAGCCATCACACCAGACGACGTTGTCGGGCTTGGTCAGCGCGGCGATCTCGCCGACCCAGTCGATCAGTTCCTGGTTGCTGGTAGGTGCCGGTTTGAGCCCGGGGACCTGGTCAGACACGCCTTACTCCTCACACCTGCTTTGGGGTTGTACGCATCGTGAACGACACCTACAGGTCTTGGCTAATTGGTCTGGGCCAATGCGTTACTTTGTGGAAACATCGCCTCACACAGAAAATTCTTCAGAGTTCTGGGGGGCGGGCCACAACTCGCCGAGAGCGCGCCTGGTCATCCGCGCTGTGCGGGGCGGGCGCGGTGATGGCGCGGATCGGCGCGCCGGTGGCGCGGTGTGGCGCAGGTCTCACCGGGTGTTTCGGCTGGTGGGCGCGCCGCCGCGACCTGCGGCGACGGCCGGACGGGCCCGCTCCGGGCGTCCCGCCGCAGGCAGGGCGCGCAAACCGGCGGGCGCGGTGTCGGGCGAACGGGGTGCGGCCGCCGCCTTGCCAGCGGTGATCTTCTTCCGGAATTGGTCCAGACCACTGGTCGGATGGACCGGTCCCCGTTCTGGGCCGTTCTTACTCGCGCGGTCAGATTGACGATAGCGGGACGCGCGGGGGCGGGCGTCTGCAATTCCCGGAAAGCGTCACGTGTCGTGTCTCCGTGACGGCGTCGCCGACCCGCACCGTGCAAGCACCTCCGCTCGTGGGGCGTGCGGCTCCGACAGCCCGTCGCCGCAAGCATCCAGTCAAGATCCTGCAAGACGTTGAAAGATTGCTGCAAGCCCTTTCATCGAGGGGGTTTCCGTGGCATGCTCGGGGCCCGCTGCTTGACCGCGTACCACCCCCCGGAGCGCATCTTGAGCATCACCGCGGAATCCCTTGCCGACCTCTGGCGCGAGCTGCTGCGCGTGCCCCACGTCCGTCCCGACGCCGACTTCTTCGACCTCGGCGGCGACTCCTTCCAGGCGGTCCAGCTCGCCTCGCTCGTCAGCCGCCGCTTCGGCGTCGAGGCCGACCCGGACCTCGCGTTCGACCGGCCCGGGCTGGCCGAGCAGGCCGCCTGGATCGCCGCCCAGGCCGTCGCCGACCCGGCCCCCGCGCCGGTGCCGGGCGCCGCGCTCAGCACCCAGCAGGAGGACTTCCTGATCTGGATGGACGAGGGCGCCGTCCGCCGCGACATCGGGGCGATCACCATCGCGACCCGCATCCGCGACGCGTTCGACACCGAGATGTTCGCGCGCGCGCTGGGCGAGGTCGTCCGGAGACACGAGGCACTGCGCACCGTGTGCCGCTCTGACGGCGACGGCCTCAGGGTCGAGACCCTGGACGAACTGCCTCCTGACGTCGCGGAGGTACGGGCACAGGGCGCGACCGAGGAGGAACGACTCGCCGACGCCCTCGCCATCGCCGAACGGGAGCGCACCCGCCTGTCCGACCTCACCCGCGACCCGATGGTCCGCGCGCTCGTCATCACGCTGGGCGACGACGACCAGGTGCTCGTCCTGTCCGTCCACCACTTCGTGACGGACGGCTGGTCGATGGGCATCGTGCTGCGTGAGACGGCCCTCGCCTACTCGGCCTTCCGGACGGGCTCGCCCTCCCCGCTGCGCCCTGTGGAACTCACCTACGGGAGCTATTGCGCGTGGACCCGGACCCGATGGGAGGTGAACCGCCCGTACTGGGACGCCGCCCTGGACGGCGTGCCCAACGCGCTCGTCCCGTTCCCCGGAAGACTCCCGACCGACAGGTACACCTGGAGGGCCCACCCCTTCACCGTCGAGGCGGAGACCGCCGGACGGCTCCGGGAGACGGCCAAGGCATACGGCGCGACACCCTTCATGGCCGTCACCGCCTGCTGGAGCGCCGTCCTCGCCGCGTGGACGGGCCTGGACGACCTCGTCGTGATGTCGCCCGCGCCGGGCCGCACCGAGCCCGCGCACAACGGCCTCGTCGGCTGCCTCGTGCAGTCGCTCGTGCTGCGGATCGACGCCTCGGACGCGCCGGGCCGCGCCGAACTCCTCGCCCGCGTCAGGCGGACGGTGCTGGGCGCGACGTCCCACCAACTGCACGCCTACCAGGACGTGAGGCCGCGCGTGCCCTACCCGTCGCGCATCCACTACGAGAGCTGGGGCCAGCCGCCGAACTTCCCCGGACTGCGCTCCGAGCCGTTCCCGCTGTCGCGCCTCCAGGAGAACCTCGTGTGGCACGCGCCGCCCGGCGAGCGGGACCTCAGCGCGCCGTGGCTGGTGGTCGAGGAGCAGCGGGACGGGTCGCTGCGCGCGTCCGTCGTCTACAACGGGTTCGGCTTCGCGCCCGAGACCGCCGCCCGCCTCGCGGAGCTGTTCACCGCCGAGACCGCCGCGTTCCTGGCCGAGCTGGCATGACCGCGACGGTCCCCGACCTGCTGCGGGCGCGGGCCGCCGACCAGCCCGGCCGCACCGCGATCAGCACCCCCGACGGCGCCGCCCTGACGTTCGGCGCCTGGCAGGACCGCTCCGACGCCGTCGCGCGCGGCCTGCTCGACCGCGGCCTGCGGCCCGGCGAACCGGTGGCGCTGGCGTTCGCCGGACGCGCCTGGCCGGAGTTCGCGATCGCCTGCCTCGCGGTGCAGAAGGCGGGCGGCGCGGCGCTGCCGCTGCCGTCCGGGCTTCCGGGCGCGCAGGCCGAGAAGCTGCGCGCGGCGGCTGGCGCCCGGTTGTCTCTCACCGGCCTGGACGGTCTGGAGACGCCCGGCCCGCCTCCTGACGTCACGGTGCGGCCGGACGACCTCGCCCAGATCGTCTTCACCTCCGGGACGACGGGCGCGCCCAAGGCCGTCGCGGCGAGCCACGCCAACCTGACGTACGGGCTGCCGCTCCGCCCGCGCGTACGGCCTTACGCGCACTCCAGGCTGTTCGTCCACGCGTTCCCGATAGGGACGAACGCGGCCCAGATGATGCTCATGGACAGTCTGACGGCGCACCCGGCGGCGCTCGCCCTGCCGTTCTTCGACGCCGCCCGGTTCTGCGCGTTGGTGGCCGAACACAAGGCAGGGACCGTGTTCCTCGTCCCGCCCATGGCCGCGGAACTGCTGCGCTCGGGCGCGCACCGCCTGCACGACCTGTCGAGCGTGCTGATGGTGAGCTCGTCAGCGGCGGCGCTGCCTCCGGCTGTCGCCTTGGCGCTGACCCGGGTCTTTCCGGCGGCGACCGTCGTGAACTGCTACATCTCCACCGAATCCGCACCGGCGCGGACCGCGATGATCGTCGATCCGCGGCGGCCCGGCTCGCTCGGCGTGCCCGCCGACCCGCGCGACCTGCGGATCGTCGGCCCCGACGGCGCCGACACCGCGCCGGGCGAGACCGGGGAGGTCTGGCTGCGCTGCCCGGCCCCGCCGCGCTCCTACCTGGGCGAGGACCGGCCCGACGTGTTCCGCGACGGCTGGATCCGGATGGGCGACCTCGGCCGGGTCGACGCCGACGGCCACCTGCACCTGGTGGACCGCGAGTCCGACGTCATCAAGTGCGGCGGGCTCAAGGTCTCCACCGTCCAGGTCGAGGCGGCGCTGCACGAGCATCCGGCGGTCGTCGAGGCGGCCGTCGTGGGCCTGCCGCACCCGGTCATGGGCGCGGTCGTCGGCGCCGCCGTCCGGACCTCGGAGCCGGTGACGGCGGCCGAGCTCAAACGCTTCCTCGCCGACCGCCTCGCCCGGCACGAACGCCCCGCGCGGATCGCGTTCGTCGCTGACTTCGCCCGCACCACCACCGGAAAGATCCTCAAGCCGAGGGTCAGAGAACTGCTCGCAGAGGTGACCCCATGAAGCAACGCGCGACCCTACGCCAGCACGACGTCTGGTTCGCCGAACGGGCGGGCCGCGCCGGTTACGCGGTGCCGCTCTCCGTCTCCTTCTCCGGCGCGGTCGACGTGCCGCGCCTCCGGGCCGCCGTGGCGGAGGTGCTCGCGCGGCATCCCGTCCTGTCCTGCGCGGTGCGGGAGGAAGACGGTGTGCCTTACCTCGTCCCGGCGGATGTGTCTCCGTTCGTCGTGGAGGGGCCCGTTGACGCGGCCGCGCCCTTCGACCTGGAGAGCGGGCCGCTGCTACGGATCGGCCTGGAGCCGGGGGAGGGCGGGTGCCGCCTTACGCTCGTCGCGCATCACCTCGTCTTCGACGGTGAATCCAAGTCGCTCTTCCTGCGGGACCTCGCCGCCGCGTACGCGGGGGAGTTGCTGCCGCCGCTGCCTTACGCGGACCTGGCCGCCGAGGAGGCCGTCCGGGTGGAGGCGGCGCTCGGGACCGCCCGGGAGTTCTGGAAGGCGCGGTGGCGCGCGCCCGAGCCCGTCGCGCTGCCGTTCCTGCGCGAGGCGTTCGGGCCGTGCGCGCCCTCCGGGCCCGGCGCGCAGATCACGTTCCGGCTCGGCGGCGCCTTCGAGGCGCCCGGCGCGAGCCGCTTCGAAACGCTCCTCGCCTCGCTCCAGGCCCTGCTGTGGCGGTACGGGAACGCCGACGCGGCGATCGGCGTGGACCTGGGCACCCGCGCCGCCGCCGACCGCGACCGGATCGGCATGTTCGCCACCGAACTGCCGGTCTTCACCCGGCTCGACCCGTCCTGGACGTTCCAGCGGCTGGCCCGGAGCCTGCGGTTCGAACACGGGCTGCGCCGCGACCTGCGCGGGCTGTTCCGGGTGCGGGAGGTGCCGCTGTCGCGTGCCGTCACGGGCGTCACCCCGGAGACGGCGCTCCCGTCCGTGTCGCTCAGCTACCGGCGGCGTGACGCGGCACCGGAGTTCCCCGGCCTTACGACCGACGTGGATTGGGTCTCCTTCAACGGTGTCGGGCGCGGTGCCCTACGCGTCGTCGCGGTGGACGGGCCTGACGGCTGCGACGTGAGCCTCCAGTACCAGCCCGCCCACCTCGACGGTTCCGCCGCCGCCCGCGTCGCCACCCACTGGCGCGGCCTGTTGGACCGCGTCACCGCCGAGCCCGAGACGCCGCTGGCCGCCCTCGTGGACGGCCCCGCGCCGGTGTTCGCCACCGACGTCGCGTACCCGGAGACGACCGTCGTGGAGCTGTTCGAGCGGCAGGTCGGCCGCACGCCGGGGGCCGTCGCCGTCGTGGACGATGACCGGACCCTCACCTACGCCGAGCTCAACGCCGCCGCCGACGTCCTCGCCGCCCGCCTCGCCGCGTCGGGAGCGGGCCGTGGCTCCCTCGTGGCGGTGGCCGCCGACCGCTCCGCCGACACCCTCACGGCCCTCCTCGGCACCCTCAAGGCGGGCGCGGCCTACCTCCCCCTCGACCCCTCCCACCCCCCGGCCCGCCTCGCCTACCAGCTCGACGACGCCGCCCCCGCCGCCCTCGTCACCCCCAAACGCCTCCTGGACGCCCTCCCCACGACCGCCACCCCACTCGTCCTCCTGGAAGACCCCGCCTACGCCGCCCCCGCTTCGCCGCAGGTGGCCGCTCTCGCGGACGCGGCGGCGATCCGGGCGGGGGACAGGGCGTATGTGCTCTACACGTCCGGGTCCACCGGGCGGCCCAAGGGCGTCGAGGTAGGGCACCGGGCTTTGGTGAACCTGCTACTGGCGGTGCGGGACCGGGTGGGGGAGCAGGACGGCGCGGCGGTGTGGCTCGGGCTGACGTCGCCGTCGTTCGACATCTCGGCCCTTGAACTGTTCCTGCCGCTCGTGACGGGCGGACGGGTCGTCATCGCGCCGGAGGCCGTCGGCGGGGACGGAACGGCGCTGTGCGGGCTCGTGGCGCGGCACGGGGTCACCCACGTGCAGGCGACGCCCTCGGGCTGGCAGGTGCTCCTGGACGGCGGGTTCGACGCGCCGTCCGTCGTCGGGCTCGTCGGCGGGGAGGCGCTGCCCCGGCCTCTCGCCGACCGGCTGCGCGCGCGCGTACGGCGCCTGCTCAACATGTACGGGCCTACCGAGACGACGATCTGGTCCACCTGCGCGGAGGTGGACGGCGACGTCACGATAGGCACGCCGCTCGCCAACACCACGGTGCACGTCCTGGACGACGGGCTGCGGCCGCTCCCGACCGGCGTCCCCGGCGAGCTGTGCATCGGCGGCGCGGGCCTGGCCCACGGCTACCTGAACCGGCCCGAGCTGACCGCCGAGCGCTTCGTCACCGGCCCGGACGGCGCCCGGATCTACCGGACGGGCGACCTCGCCAGGTTCCGCGCGGACGGCGCGCTGGAGTTCCTCGGCCGCCGCGACGGGCAGGTCAAGCTGCGCGGCCACCGGATCGAGACGGGCGAGGTCGAGGCGCGGCTCCTGGAACATCCCGACGTGTCCCGCGCCGCGGTGACCGTCCGGGACGAGCGCCTTGTCGGCTATGTCGTGACAACGGGCGAGGTGGGGGTCGCCGAGCTGCGCGCGCACTGCGCCGCGACGCTGCCCGCGATCATGGTCCCCGCCCGGTTCGTCACGCTCGCCGCGCTGCCGCTCACCCCGAACGGGAAGCTCGACCGGGCCGCGCTGCCCGAGCCCGCCGCCCCGCCCGCCGCGCGCGCGGAGCTGATCGGCACCGCCCGCGCCGTCCAGGAGATCGTCGCCGAGGTGCTGCGGCTGCCGGGCGTCGGCCCCGACGAGGACCTCTTCGAGCTGGGCGTGCACTCCCTGCTCATCACCCAGATCGCCGTCCGGATCCGCGCCCGGATCGGGCCGGACCTGCCCCTGCACGTCTTCTACGACACACCCACGATCGCCGGTCTCGCCGCGTGCGCCGACCGGCTCCTCGCCCGGGAGGCACAGTGACCATCCCCGCGCTGCACGTCAACTGGACGAGCCCGTACCGGCACGGGCTCGCCCGCGCCGGCGACCGCGCCGCCGGAAGCTACCGGCTGCCCGCCGAGGAGCTGCTGACGACCGTGCATGGCGCGCTCTCGTGGCGGCGCCACCACGGCCCGGTCAGCCTTGTCACGGACTCGCTGGGCGCCGCCTACGCGAAGGAACAGGGACTCGCCTCTCTTTACGACGAGGTGGACACCTTCCTCGACGACCTGGACGGGGTCGACCTCGATCCGCTCGTCTACTCCACGGGCGCGAAGATCTACGCGGCGTCCCGGCTGCGTGCCCCCTTCGCCATCTTCGACACCGACCTCTACCTACGCAGGCCGCTGGAGATCCCCGAAGGCACCGGCTTCGTCTTCGCCCACTGGGAGCGCCTCAACCCCGTCATCTACCCCGACGTCGCCGAGGTGCCGAACCACGCGGGCGCCGACCTGTCCCGCTGGACGTTCGACACACCCGCCGCGAACATGGCGATCTCGGTCTTCCTGGACGAGGAGCACCGCGCCGCCTACGCCGCCGCCGGGATGGAGTACGCCGTAGGCAACGCGGGGCCCTACGAGGGCAGCGCGCACGTGCGCGCGGTGTTCGCCGAGCAGCGGCTGGCCCCGGCCGTCGCGCGGACGCTCGGCACCGACCTGCGGCCCGCCACCGAGCGGTTCTGGGTCGGCGGCACCGACCCGTGGGACGGCCCCGACCACGCCGGCCTGTTCCACCACACCTGGATGCTGAAATCCGAGCTGCGCACCTACTCCGACCTGCGCCCCGCCTACCAGCGGCTGCTCATCGAGGAGCTGCTGTGGCGCTTCCCCGAGGCCGAACCGCTGCTGCTGGGCATGCCGGACCTGGCCGCGCTGGCCGAGCTCGTCCGGCTGACCGCCGCCGACCTGCGCGCGCACGGCCCGACGACGCTGGGCGCCCTCAGGTGAGGGTGGCGATCGTAGGCGCGGGCCTCGCTGGGCCGCTCCTGGCAGCGCTCCTGGCCGGACGTGGCGACACCGTCACGGTTCACGACAGGCGGCCCGACCCGCGCGTCACCGGAGGCGGTGAAGGCAGGTCGGTCAACCTGGGGATCTCCGCGCGCGGCATCAGGGCGCTGCGCCGGATCGGCCTGTGGGACGACCTCGCGCCTCACCTCGTGCCCATGCGCGGCCGTGCGGTGCACCGCCCTGGCGCCCGCCCGGTGTTCTCCCCCTACGGCGCCGACGCGTCGCAGGTCCTGCACTCGATCCGGCGCGACGTCCTCAACGGGATGCTCATCAGCCGCGCGGAGAAGGACGCGGAGTTCCGCTTCGGGAACGCCTGTGTGGGGCTGGACGCTGACGAGGGCCTGCTGACGTTCGCCGACGGGACGTCCGAGCGGTATGACCTCGTCGTCGGCGCGGACGGCGCGTTCTCGACGGTCCGCGGGCTGTTCCAGCGCGGCAGGCCCGCCGACTACAGGCAGGACTTCCTGCCCTGGGGCTACAAGGAGGTGGCCATCCCTGCGGGCGCGCCGATCCCGCACGAGGCGCTGAACCTGTGGCCCGGCGAGCACGGCCTCGTCCTCAGCCACCCGAACGTCGACGGCTCCCACACCGGCACCGTGTTCCTGCCCCTGAGCCGCCTCGCCGAGCTGACCACACCGGCCGCCGTGGCGGACTTCTTCGCGGCCCGCTTCCCGGCCGTGCCCGACCTGGTGCCGGACCTGGCGGAAGCGTTCCCCGCGCGCCCCGTGGGCCACCTGGTGACCGTCCGCACGTCGCCTTGGCACCACGGCAGGGCGGTGCTGGTCGGGGACGCCGCGCACGCCGTCACGCCGTTCTACGGGCAGGGCATGAACGCCGCGCTGGAGGACTGCCTCGTCCTGGCCGCCTGCCTGGCCCGGCGCGCCGACCTGCCCGCCGCGCTCGCCGCCTACCAGGCGGCCCGCAAGCCGCACACCGACGTGCTCGCCGACCTCTCCGCGCGGAACTTCGCCGAACTGCGCGACGGCACCCGCTCCCCGCTGCGGCTGGCCCGCGCCCGCGCCGACCGGGCTTTGGCCCGGCTGCTCCCGGGCCGCTGGCTGCCGCTCTACACGATGATCTCCCACACCGCCGTGCCCTACGCCGACGCGCTCGCCCGCGCCCGCCGCCAGGACCTGGCGCTGGCCGCGGCCGGCCTGACGGCGGGCGCCGCGACGGCCGCCCTCGCGGCCCGCATCCTCCGAACGGACCAGCGATGATCACCCACCCCCGTGACCCCGCCCTGACCCTGCTGGAGACGACCGACACGCACGTCCCCGAAGCCGCCGAGATCCTCGCGTGGGCACGGGACTACCTGGTGAGCCCACACCCTGAACTGGGCCGCAAGGGACCCGTCTGCCCGTACGCGCAGGGCTCACTCAGCCGCAGGACGTTCTATCTGCACGTCGTGGACGGGCCTGTCGAGACGCTCGAAGAGATCACCCCCGTGGCGGAGCGCTACCGGGACTGGTTCCTCGAACTGGCCCCGCGCGCGACCCCCGACGCGATCTTCACGACGATCCTGCTGCTGTTCCCCCAGGTCGCGCACCTGAAGCTGATCGACGAGGCTCAGGCCGCGCTGCGCGCCTCGTTCGTGCACCGCGGCCTCATGATCGGTGAGTTCCACGACGGGCCGCCGCCCAAGGGCGGGCTGTGGAACCCGGTGTGGCGTCCGCTGCGCAGCCCGATCCCGCTGCTGGGGCTGCGGCACATGGTCGCGTCCGACCGGCCCTTCCTTGAACACGACCCGGAGCTGCTCGCCCTGCACACCGAACTCTTCGGGGGCGCCCGATGCTGATCCCCCGACGTCCTCCGGGCGCGTCCGCCCCGCTCACGCCCGCGCAGGCCCGCCTGTGGTTCCTCGACCAGTCGGGATTCTCCGGCAGCGCCTATCTCTGCTGGACGAGCCGCCGCTATCGGGGCCCCCTGGACGCGGTCCGCCTACGTGCCGCGCTACGGGCGACGACGGCACGGCACGAGGCGCTGCGGACCTGGATCGGCGCGGGACCTGACGGACCCGTCCAACGGGTCGAGTCCGACGTGCCGGACCTCGTGGAGGAGCGCGACCTGTCGGGGCTGCCCGACCCGGAGGGCGCGGCCCGGAGGCTGAGCGCCGAGTTCGCGGCCCGGCCGATGCCGCTGGACCGGCCGCCCCTGCACCGGGCGCTCCTGCTCCGCCTCGCCGACGACGACCACGTGTTCGTCTGGTGCCTGCACCACATCGTCTGTGACGGGCAGTCGCTCGCGCTGCTCGAAGGCGAGCTGTTCGCGCGGTACCAAGGGCGGCCGCCGGAGGGTGAGCCCGTCCAGTTCCCGGACTACGCGCTGTGGGCCGACGGACGTGCTGACGACGGCCGTCTTCACTGGGCCGAACGGCTCGCCGGGGCACCCGCTCTCCAGGGGATACCCTCCGACCTGCCTCGGCCGGAGGCGCCCAGCGCGCGCGGCGCGCACTGCATGGCACGGCTCGACCCCGAGCTGTCCCGCGCGCTGCTCGACCTGGCACGGCGTGAGCGGTGCACACCCTTTGTCGTGTTCCTCACCGCGATGACGGTCGCGCTGGCCCGGCACTCGGGGGAGCGCGACGTCGTGGTCGGCACGCCGTCCAGCGAGCGGGACGCGCCGGGGCTCGCCGACGCCGTCGGGTTCTACGTGAACAGCCTGCCGATCCGTTGCGCCGTCACCGAGGACGCGCCGTTCCGGGCCCAGTTGCGCGCGGTGCGGGCGGCCGTCCTGGACGCGCTCGCGCACCGGGCCACGCCGTTCGAGGAGATCGTCGCGGCGTCCGGGGCGGCCCGCGAGCCCGGCCGGAACCCGCTGTTCCAGACGATGCTCGTGATGGAGCAGGGCGGCGCAGCGGCCGCGCCCGAGGGGCTCCCGACCGAGCCGTGGCCGCTCGTCGCGCCGACGTCACGGCTCGACCTCACCATGGTCGTCTCCCTCGGCGACCCCTGCACCGAGCTGTACTTCGACTACGCCGCCGACCTCCTCACCCCCGAGGAGGCCGCCTCCTTCCGCGACCAGGTCGTCCGCCTCCTCCACGCCTGCGCCACCGACCCCTCCACCCTTCTCCTCAACATCCCGGCCCTCCCATCCACCTCCCCAACCCACCCCTTGGCCCAACACCCCGCCTCAGGAGAGGCGGCGGGGGACGTGGTCGAGGCGTTCCTCGCGGTTGTCGCGGAGCGGCCTCGGGACGTGGCGGTGGTGGCGGGTGGGCGGACGCTCACCTATCGGGAGCTGGAGCGGGGGTCACGGCTGCTGGCGGCGCGCCTGGAAGGGGCGCGGCTGGTCGGGGTGGTGCTGCCGACGGGGGCGGACGCCATCGTGGCGATCCTCGCGGCGCTGCGGGCGGGCACCGCCTACCTGCCGCTGTCGCCCGACGACCCGCGCGCGCCCGGCCTGCTGCGCCGGGCGGGCGCGGACACCGTCATCGACGCGCACGGCCTGCGCCGCACCGGAGCGACGCCGGAGGGCCTGCCGGACGGGCTCGCGTACGTGATCTTCACGTCGGGGTCCACCGGCGAGCCGAAGGGCGTGATGGTCGGCCGGGACGGGCTCGCCCGGTTCACCCGGTCGTTCGTCGCCGCGCACGGCTGCTTCGCGCCCGGCCAGCGGGTGCTGATGCTGCCGCCGCTGACGTTCGACGCGTCCGTCGGCGACCTCTTCCCGGCCCTGACGTCGGGCGCGGCGCTCGTCCTGCACCCGGACCCGGCCGGGCTCGACGCGGCCGCCCTCGTCGCGTTCAGCGCCGCGCACGGCGTCACCGCGGTGGACGCGCCGGTCGCGCTCTGGCGGCGCTGGACCGACGACCTGGCCTCGGGGGAGGCGACGGTCCCGGCGGACTGGCCCGTCACCACGCTCATGGTCGGCGGCGACCGCGTCCCGACCGGGGCGGTCGCCGCGTGGGCCGCCGCGACGGGCTCCCGGATCCGCCTCCACGACCACTACGGCCCGACCGAGGCGACCGTGTGCGCCACCGTGTCCACCACCCTGGACGGCTCCGAGCACCAGGGCGCGCACCTGCCCATCGGACGTCCGCTGCCGCACGTGCGGGCCTACGTGCTCACCTCCGAGGGGCTGCCCGCCGCGCCGGGCGCGCCCGGCGAACTCCACCTCGCGGGGGAGTGCGTCGCCCTGGGCTACCTGGGCGCGCCCGAGCAGACCGCGCGCCGCTTCCCGCCCGACCCGTGGCACGGCGGCCGCATGTACCGGACGGGCGACCTCGCCCGGTGGCGCGCGGACGGCCAACTGGAGTTCCTCGGCAGGGCCGACCGCCAGGTGAAGATCCGCGGCTTCCGGATCGAGCCCGGCGAGATCGAGGCCGCCCTCACCGCGCACCCTTCGGTGCGCGATGCCGGGGTCATCGCGGTGGAAGGCCGCCTCGTCGCCTACGCCGCGACGGAAGCGACCCCAGGCGAGCTGCGCGCCTTCGCCAGGACCCGGCTGCCGCGCCCTCTGGTGCCGGACGTGTTCGTTCCGGTCGAGGCGGTGCCTCGCACCCCGCACGCGAAGGTCGACCTTGCCGCGCTGCCTCCGGTGCCGTCCGCCGAACACGGCCACGAGCCGCCCGAGGGCTCCTGGGAGACGGCGTTGGCAGGGATCTGGGCGAAGGTCCTCGACGTGCCCCGGGTGGGCCGCGCCGACAACTTCTTCGCCCTCGGCGGCAGCTCCCTCGTCGCGACCCGCGTCACCGCCGCCGTCGCGCGCGGCCTGGGCGTCCGGGTGCCGCTCGACGACCTCTTCGCCGCCGCCGACCTCGCCGACTTCGCCCGCCGCGCCCAAGGCGACCGCCCGGCCTCCGCGCCCCCCGACCTGAGCGAGCCCCTTCCGCCCGACCTCCGCGCCCGGCCGTCGCGAGGCGGGACGGGCGACGCGGCAGCGGTTCCAGGCCGCAGGCGCGGCGGAAAGGTGCGGGTGCTGCTTACAGGCGCCACGGGGTTCCTGGGGGCGCATCTGCTGGCCGAGCTGCTGGCCCGGCCTGAGGTGACGGTGCTGTGCCCCGTGCGGGCCGCGTCGTCCGGGCCGGCTCGGGAGCGGGTGCTGGAGGCGCTGCGTGCGCGCGGCCTGGAAGGCGACGCCGCCCGGATCATCGCGCTACCGGGAGACCTGGAGCTGCCCCGCCTCGGCCTGGACGAGGAGGCGTGGCGTGAGCTCGCGACGGGCTGCGACGTGATCTGCCACAGCGGCGGGCTCGTCAGCTTCAGCGAGCCGTATGAGCGGCTGCGTCCGGCGAACGTGGGCGGGACGATCGAGGTGCTGCGCCTTGCCGCGCTCGGAGGCGGCACACCCGTCCACGCCGTCTCCACGCTCGGCGTGTACATCGCCGACAAGTTTCGCGGAGGGCGCGTCACGGAGGAGGACGCGCCGGACGACCCGCTAGGGCTGCCCGGCGCCTACGAACAGGCCAAGTGGGTCGCGGACCGGCTGTGCAGGGAGGCCCGCGAGCAAGGGATCCCGCTCAGCCTGCACCGGCCCGCACGGATAGGCGGCCACTCGGAGACAGGCCGTGCGGAGCCCGGCGACTACTTCAGCAGCCTCCTACGCACGTTCGCCCAGACCGGGTGCGTGCCCGACCTCGCGCACACCGAGGACGTCGCGCCCGTGGACCGGGTGGCGGCGGCGATCGCGCGCGCCGTGCTCGACCCGGAGACGCCCGGCCGGGACTTCCACTACTTCAACAACGCGACCATCGGCTACCCGGGCCTGGCTGAGGCGCTGCGCGCCGGAGGCCACGACGTCGCGCTCGTCCCGTGGTCCCGCTGGCGCGACGAGGTCAACGCCCGCCTCGCCGCCGGCACGCCCCTGGCCCTCGCCCCCTACGTAGCCTCGCTCCCGCCCGACCCGCCGACCTTCCCCCGCCCCGACTTCGACTGCGCCCACACCATCGGCGCCCTGGGCTCCCTCCCACCCGCCGACCCCGCTCTCATCGCCCGCTACGTCGCCTTCCTCACCACCGGAGCCCTCCGATGACCGCCCACCCCCGACCCACCACCGCTCTCCCACGGTGCCCGCGTGACGGCCGGGCACGGAACACCGGAGACGCCGTGGCGGACGCGGCGCCCTCGCGGCACCCCACCCTTCCCGCGCCTACGCCCGATCGCGGCGGAGCGCTTCCCTTGCGGGGTCTCCGCACGACACCTGGGGACGAGATCCGCCGGGGTCCCGTGGCGGAGCGCTTCCCCTGCGGGGTGTCCGCATGACCGCCAGGGGCGAGATCCGCCGGGGTCCCGTGGCGCGTCGCTTTCCTTGCGGGGGGCTTGCGTGAGCGTCGTGGAGGAGACACGCGGGGACGTGGTGCGGTTCGCCGTGGTCTGGGCGACTTCGCTGGTGTCGAGTGTGGGGTCGGCGCTGTCGTCGTTCGTGCTGGGGGTGTGGGTCTACCAGACGACGGGGTCGGTGACCGGGTTCGCGCTGGTCATGCTCGCCGCGATGGTGCCGCCCGTGGTGTTGGGCCCGCTGGCCGGGGTCGTCGCCGACCGGTTCGACCGGCGCCGGGTGCTGATCGCCGCCGACGCGGTGAGCGGGGTCGTCACGGCCGTCCTGCTGCTGCTCGTGCACACGGGCGGGCTGCTGCCGTGGCACGTGGCGGTGGCGGCGGCCGTCAGCTCGGCGGCGGGCGCCTTCCACTTCACCGCGTACCAGGCGATCACCCCGCTTCTCATCCCAGAGCGGCACCTCGGGCGGGCGAACGGGCTGATGCAGCTCGGGATGGCGGCGCAGATCGCGGCCCCCGCGGTCGCGGCGGGGCTGCTCGCGGCCGTGGGGACCGCGGGCGTCCTGGTGCTCGACCTCGTCTCGTTCACGGCCGCGGTGAGCGTTCTGGCGGCGGTCAGGCTGCCCGCGCGCGTCCTGCGGCCCGAGCGGCCCGCCGCGCCCCGGCCGCTGCGCGCGGACCTGCTGTTCGGATGGCGCTACCTGCGCGCGCGGCGGGCGCTGCTCCTGCTCGCGCTCGTCTTCACCGGATACAACTTCGTGTACGGGCTCGCGGGCGTGCTGGTGCAGCCGCTCATCCTGTCCTTCGCGCCGCCCACGACGCTCGGTGTGCTCATGCTGGCGGGCGGATCCGGGGTGTTCGTAGGGAGCCTCGTGATGGGCGCGTGGGGCGGCCCGCGCCGCCGGACGCGCGGCGTCACCGTTTTTATGCTGACAGGGGCCGTCGCCCTCGCGCTGCACGCGGTGCGGCCGTCGCCACTGCTGGTCGGAGCGGCCGCCGCCGCTTTCCTGTTCACCCTGCCCATCGTGCAGGGCTGCGGCCGGACGATCTTCCAGACGCGGGTCGAGCCCGCCGCGCTCGGCCGGGTCACCGGCACCGTGCAGGCGCTCGGGCAGGTCGCCCAGCCGATCGCCTACCTCTCCGCCGGGCCGCTCGCCGAACGCCTCGCCGAACCCCTCCTCGCGGACGGAGGCGCCCTCGCCGCCTCCCTCGGCGCCCTCACCGGCACCGGCCCTGGACGTGGCATAGCCGCCCTGTTCCTCATGACAGCCCTCCTCCTGGCCGCCCTGGCCGCTGCCACCCTCCACCCCACCCTCCGCACCCTCGACGACCCCGCCCCGGAGCCCGCCCATGCCTCCTGAAACCCCCGCCCCGCCCTCTACCCACTCGGCCGACCCGCCTGACGCGCCTCTCCAGGTCGCGCCGAGCGCGCGCACGGCGGAGCCGATGGCTGACCTGCTCGGGCTGCTGAGCTGTCACGCGGCCGTCGCGGCGTCCCGGCTCGGCGTCTTCGACGTGCTGGGCGAGGGGCCCATGGGGTTGCGGGAGGTCGCGGAGCGGACGGGAGCGGCGGTCGAGCCCTTGCGGCATCTGCTGGAGGCGCTGGTGGCGGCCGGATATCTGGCGTGCGAGAACGGGCGCTATTCGGAGCGCTCGGGGGCCGTCGAGGTGCGCGGGCACTGGGGGGCCGTGCTCGGGCTGTGGACGGCGCTGGCGGCGGGGCCCTGGCAGGGGCTCGCCGAAGCGGTCAGATCGGGCGAACCCGACGGGTCGTTCTACCGGTGGCTGGACGGCCGCCCGGCCGAGCGCCACGGGTTCCACCGGCTCCAGGAGGGGCTGGCGGCCGGGCTGGCGGCGGCGCTCACCCTGCCCGAGGGGGCGCGGACCCTGCTCGACGTCGGGGGCGGCACCGGCACGTTCAGCCGCGTCCTGTGCGCGCGGCACCCGGAGCTGCGCGCGACCGTCGTGGACCTGCCGTCCGTCGTCGCGGACGCGGCCCTCCCCGAGCGCGTCACCGGCCGGGGCGCCGACCTGGGACGGCCCGGCGCGATCACCGAGCGCGGCCAGGACGTCGTGCTGCTCTGCAACGTGCTGCACGGCTTCCCGTCCGAGCGGGCCCGCGCGCTCGTCGCCGAGGCCGTCGCCGCGCTGACGCCGGGCGGCACCCTGCTGATCCTGGAGTCCGACCCCGATCCGCGCGGCCCTGAGGCCCTCGCCTTCCAGCGCTTCTTCGACCTCAACCTCTGGCACACCCAGGGCGGCCGCCTGCACCCGCCCGCCGCGCTCGCCGCCTGGGCCGTCGAGGCGGGCTGTGCCGTCCGGCTCGCAGAGCTGCCCGAGCATCCCGCGCACCTCCTGCTCACCGCCCGCGCCGCGCCCTAGCGGCGCCCACGCCGTCCGGGCGGCACCCCCCGATCCGCCGCCCGGCACCCACCCCCCGAGAAAGGATCCCCGTGGCAGCCAACCGCCCGCGCCGCGCGCTGCGCGCCGGCCTCGCCGCGGTGGTCGGCGCGTCGCTGCTCAGCCCCGTGCTGGCCGGCGCGCCCGCCTCCGCCGCCCCCGACGACGGCCGCCAGCGGCCCAAGCCCGCCAGGTCGGCGCCCAGCGCGCGGGCCGACGCCGAGGACCGCCGCCTCGTCAAGGACGCCCCCGCGCGGCCCAGCCTCAGCCGTGAGAACTTCTACTTCGCGATGACGGACCGGGTCGCCAACGGAGACAGGTCCAACGACAAGGGCGGCCTCACCGGCGGCCCCCTCGTCACCGGCTTCGACCCGACCCGGCGTGGGTTCTACCAGGGCGGCGACCTGACGGGCCTGATAGGCAAGCTCGACTACATCAAGGGCCTGGGCAGCACCGCCCTGTGGCTCACCCCGATGTTCGCCAACCGGCCCGTCCAGGGCACCGGAGACAACGTGTCGGCCGGCTACCACGGCTACTGGATCACCGACTTCACGAGGATCGACCCCCACCTGGGCACCAACGCCGACATGAAGCGCCTGGTGAAGGAGGCGCACCGGCGCGGCATGAAGGTGTTCTTCGACGTCATCACCAACCACACCGCCGACATCATCGACTACAAGGAGAAGCGCTACTCCTACCGGCCCAAGGGCGCCGCCCCCTACCTGGACGCCAGCAACCGCCCCTTCGACGACAGGGACCACGACGCGAAGGGCGAGCCCCGCTTCCCGGCCCTGACGGACAAGTCGTTCCCTTACACGCCGGTCGTCGGTCCGTCGCTGCCGAAGAAGGTTCCGGCCTGGCTGAACGACGTCACCCTGTACCACAACCGGGGCGACTCGACCTTCGCCGGAGAGAGCGGCGAGTACGGCGACTTCTTCGGCCTGGACGACCTGTTCACCGAGCACCCGAGGGTCGTCCAGGGCATGACGGACATCTACCGGACCTGGGTGAGGGAAGCCGGGATCGACGGGTTCCGCATTGACACCGTCAAGCACGTCAACCTGGAGTTCTGGAAGCGGTTCGCGCCGGACGTCCTCAATTACGCGAAGAAGCAAGGCAAGAAGGACTTCTTCATGTTCGGCGAGGTCTACAGCAGCGACGTCGCCCTGACGTCGAAGTACACGACCGAGGGCGAGCTCCAGTCGGTGCTGGACTTCCCGTTCCAGGAGGCGGCCCGCACCTTCGTGAACGGCGGCTCCGCCGACGTGCTGCGCCGCCTGTACGCCCAGGACGACCGCTACACCGACGGCGACGGCAACGCCTACTCGCTGCCGACCTTCCTCGGCAACCACGACATGGGCAGGATCGGCGGCTTCCTGCTGCGCGACAATCCGGGCGCCTCCGACGCCGAGCTGCTCCGGCGCGACCAGTTCGCGCACCAGCTCATGTACCTGACGCGCGGCCAGCCCGTCGTCTACTACGGCGACGAGCAGGGCTTCACCGGCGACGGCAACGACCAGCTCGCCCGCACCTCCCTGTTCGCCTCGAAGGTGCCCGAGTACCTCGACGACCCGCTCATCGGGACGAAGTCCACGCACGCCCGCGACAACTTCGACACCCGGCACCCGCTCTACACCGCCATCAGGCAACTCGCCGACCTCACCGCGGCGCACCCCGCGCTGCGCGACGGCGCCCAGATCGAGCGGCTCGCCACGGGCAACGTCTACGCGTTCTCCCGGATCGACCCGGACGAGAACGTCGAGTACGTCGTGGCCGTCAACAGCGCGAAGACGGCCGCGCGGGTGAAGGTCCCGACGTTCGCCGCGCAGGCCGCGTTCACGGGCCTGTACGGCGCCACAGGGCAGGCCGTGACGGCACGGGACGGGTCGCTGGAGGTGACCGTCCCGCCGCTCCAGGCCGTCGTCCTGAAGGCCCGCAAGAAGCTCGCCAAGCCGGAGGCCGCCCCTGCGGTGTCGGTCGCGCTGCCCGACGCGGACCTGTCCGGCCGCGTCGAGGTCGCCGCGACGGTGCCGGGCGCCGGGTTCGACCGTGTGGTGTTCCTCGCCAAGACGGGCCGGGACGGCTGGAAGCACATCGGCGTTGACGACAATCGCGACTTCCGGGTCTTCCATGACGTCTCCGGGCTGAAGCCGGGCACGAAGGTCACCTACAAGGCGATCGCCGTGGACAGCGCGGGACGGATCGCGTCCGCGCAGGTCACCGGCACCGTCGCGGCGCCCGCCCCGGCGCCGGAGCCGGGCCAGGTGGAGCGCGACCACGTCCTCGTCCACTACCGAAGCGAGGACGGCTCCTACGACGGCCTGTCCTTGCACGCGTCCGGTGATGTCGCCCAGGAGGGGCCCGTGCTGTTCGCGGGCGAGGACTCCTACGGCCGGTTCGCATGGGTCCGCCTTGCGGAGGGCGCGGACGAGGTCACCCTGAGCCTTCGTGACGGCGACGACGTCATCGCCGAGCACACGGTCACGCCCGCCAGCACCGGAGAGCTGTGGCTCCGCCCCGACGCGCAGGACGTGTTCACTTCGCAGGCCGAGGCACAGGGCTACACCACCGTCCACTACCGCCGCCCCGACGGCGTGTACACCGGTTGGGGCCTGCACCTGTGGGGCGACGGCCTCGCCGACGGCGCGGCGACCACCTGGGACGCGCCGCGCGCCCCCGACGGCGTCGACGGCTACGGCGCGTTCTGGCGGGTCCCGCTCAAGGACGCCGCCGCGCCGCTCCACTTCATCGTGCACCGGGGCGACGAGAAGGATCCGGGCGTGGACCAGTCCCTCGTCCCGGCCGACCAGCCGGACGGCTACGTGGACTCCGGCGAGCAGGCGGTGCACCCGTCGAAGGCCGCGGCCGACGGCGTCGCGGTGCTGCACTACCGCCGTCCGGACGGCGACTACACCGGCTGGGGCCCGCACGCGTGGGCGGGCGCGGCCACACCGACGGACTGGGCGAACCCGCCCGCACCCGCCGGAACCGATGCGTTCGGCGTGTACTGGGAGATCCCGCTCGCCGCGAACGCCGAGGTGCTCGCCTACATCCTGCACAAGGGCGACGAGAAGGACCTCCCGGACGACCAGTCGCTCGACCTCGCGACCTTCGGGAACGAGGTCTGGATCCAGGCCGCCACACCCGGCTACCTCCTGCCCGTCATAGGCGCCGACGCGCCTGACGTGGACCTGGAGACGGCCGGAGCCGCCCTGATCGACGACGGCGTCGTGGCCTGGAAGCGCCGGAGCACCACCGCCCGTACCTACACGCTGCTCTTCGCCGCCTCCGGTGAACTCGCCTACACGGGCGGAGAGATCTCCGGCGATATCCGCGTCATCCGGCTCGTCCCCGCGGGCCCGCTGAGCGACGCGCAGCAGGAGCGGTACCCGGAGTTGGCCGACCACCAGGCGTTCACCGTCGATCCCCGCGACGTGGACCTCCTGGCGACGGCGACGGCCGCAGGGCCGGTCGCCGTGGAACGCGACGGGGAGGGCCGCCTCCTCGCCGCCACCGGGGCCGCGCCCGCGTCCTGACGCGGCCGGCCTCCCACCCCGGGGGCCGGGCCGTTCCTCGGCCCGGCCCCACCACCACCCCAAGAGGAGCACCATGCCTCTGTCCACCCGATCCCGGGTGCGGCCGGGCGTCGCGGTAGCCGCCGCGCTCGCCTGTGCCGCTTCCCTTGCGGCCGCGCCCCCGGCGGCCGCCGCCACCTCCGTGACCGTCTACTACCGGACCGCCTGGGCCACCACCAACATCCACTACCAGCCCGCCGGAGGCGCCTGGACGACAGTCCCCGGCGCCGCCATGGAGGTCGCCTGCGCGGGCTGGGTCAAGCGCACGATGGACCTCGGCACCGCCACGAGCCTCAAGGCCGCGTTCAACAACGGCGCGGGAGCCTGGGACAACAACGGCGGCGCGGACTACACGCTGGGCACCGGCTCCGTCACGGTGAACGGCGGCGTCATAGGGGCGGGCGACCCCTGCGGGCCCACCCAACCCGGCAACACCGCGACCGTGTACTACGCGACCGCGTGGGCCGCCCCCAGGATCCACTACCAGCCGACCGGAGGCTCCTGGACGGCTGTCCCCGGCGTCACGATGGACGCGGGCTGCGCCGGATGGTTCCGCAAGACCGTCGACATAGGCACGGCCACCGGCCTGAAGGTCGTCTTCAACAACGGTTCGGGCACGTGGGACAACAACGGCGGCGCCGACTACGCGCTGCCGACCGGCCGCACCACCGTGCGGAACGGTGTGGTCAGCCCCGGCGCCGCCGACCCCTGCGCGCCCGACACCACGGCGCCGTCCGCGCCCTCGGGCCTGGCCGCCACCGTCACCGGGACGTCGGTCGCGCTCACCTGGAACGCCGCCACGGACGACGTGGGCGTCACCGGCTACGAGGTCATCCGGACCGGTCCTGAGGGCACCGTCCGGATCCCCGTGACGGCCACGTCCCACACCGACACGGGGCTGACCGCCGAGACGGCCTACGCCTACAGCGTCACGGCGAAGGACGCGGCGGGGAACGTCTCCGCCCCGTCCGCCTCGGTGGCGGCGACGACCGGCACCGCCCCGCAGCCGAACCGGACGAGCGTGTACTACTACACAAAAACCCGGAACTGGACGGTGGTGAACCTCCACTACCAGCCGACCGGCGGCGCGTGGACCACCGTCCCCGGCGCCAGGATGGACGGAGCGGCCTGCACCGACTGGGTGTCGCTCACCGTCACCCTGGGCGCCGCCGCGGGCCTGAGGGCGGCGTTCAACAACGGCGCGGGCGCGTGGGACAACAACGGCGGCGCCGACTACCCGCTCGGCCTCGGCCGGGTCACCGTCAGGGACGGCGTGGTCACCGCCGACGCGCCCGACCCGTGCGTCGCGCCGGAGCCCGACACGGAGGCCCCGACCGTGCCGACGGGCCTGGAAGGGGCCGCCGACGGGGTCGCGGTCGAGCTGAGCTGGTCGCCCTCGACCGACAACGTGGGCGTCGCCGGATATGTCGTGACCCAGACCAGGGGAGGGCAGAGCACCGTCTACGAGACGGGCACCGCGCCGTCCCTGCGGATCTCGGGGCTCGACCCGGAGACCGCCTACACCTACACCGTCCGGGCCCGCGACGCCGCCGGGAACACCTCGGCCGCGAGCGCGTCCGTGACCGTCACGACCGGTCGGGCGCTGCCCGACCCCGAGCCCGGCGAGATGCTCGGCGGCGACCCGCGCAAGGACTCCATCTACTTCGCGATGACCGCCCGCTTCATGGACGGCGACACCGCGAACAACCGGGGCGGAAGCCAGCACGTCAAGTCAGGCAACGCCGCCAACAACGACCCGATGTTCCGGGGTGACTTCAAGGGCCTCATCGACAAGCTCGACTACATCAAGGCGCTCGGGTTCTCCGCCATCTGGATCACGCCCGTCGTCCTGAACCGCTCGGACTACGACTTCCACGGCTACCACGGTTGGGACTTCTACCGGGTGGACCCCAGGCTGGAGTCGCCCGGCGCGTCCTACCAGGACCTCATCGACGGCGCCCACGCCAAGGGCATCAAGATCTACCAGGACGTCGTCTACAACCACTCCTCGCGCTGGGGCGCCAAGGGCCTGCACGTGCCGAAGGTGTGGGGCGCCCGCGACGGCGCGTGGGACTGGTTCTACAGCGCCAGGCAGACCGGCAAGACCTACGACCCGATGGAGGAGCACCAGGGGAACGACCCGTCCCTGACGCCCGCCCAGAACGTGCTCGCCAAGGGACGTCCCTACAACGGCGACCTGTGGAGCACCGAAGCGCCCACGGGCAACGTCTGCCCGAACTACGGCCAGGCGACCGGCCAGTCCAGCCCCGAAGGGTTCCCGATCCGCCACTGCCAGTGGCCCACGCCGACCTCCAAGCTGTTCCCGGCCGACCTCTACCACCAGTGCTGGATAGGCAACTGGGAGGGCGAGGACGCGCGCAGTTGCTGGCTGCACGAGGACCTCGCCGACTTCAACACCGAGAACACGGAGGTGCAGGACTACCTCATCGACGTCTACAACAGGTACATCGAGATGGGCGTCGACGGCTTCCGGGTGGACACCGCCGTGCACATCCCGCGCGTCACCTGGAACCGCCGCTTCCTGCCCGCCCTCCAGGAGAAGCTCGTCGCCAAGTACGGGGCGGCGAAAGCCAGGGACTTCTACCTGTTCGGCGAGGTCGCCGCGTTCGTGAACGACAAGTGGAACCGGGGCTCGGTCAACCACTCGGCCCAGTTCTTCACCTGGAAGGAGCGCCGCACCTACACCGGCGACGACGTCCAGGCGGCCCTCGACCAGTTCGTCTGGGAGAACAACCAGGGCACCGGGAACCAGCCGACGTCCGACAACGCCTTCCTGAACGGGAACGGCTACCACGCTCCCGACCATTCGCAGTTCTCCGGCATGAACATCATCGACATGCGGATGCACATGAACTTCGGGGACGCGAGCAACGCGTTCCACAACGGGATGGACTCCGACGACGCCACCAATGACGCCACGTTCAACGCCGTCTACGTGGACTCCCATGACTACGGGCCGAACAAGTCGAACGTCCGGTACACGGGAGGAACCGATGCGTGGGCGGAGAACATGGCGCTCATGTGGACGTTCCGTGGCATCCCGACGCTCTACTACGGGTCGGAGATCGAGTTCAAGAAGGGCGCGCCGATCGACTGCGGCCCGACCTGCCCGCTGGCCACCACGGGCCGCGCCTACTTCGGCGACCACCTGGCCGGATCCGTGACGGCGGCGGACTTCGGGATCGCGTCCAGCGCGTCGGGGCAGGTCGCGACGACCCTCGCGCAGCCCCTCGTCCAGCACCTCCAGCGGCTCAACCGGATCCGGCGGGCGGTCCCCGCGCTCCAGATGGGCCAGTACTCGCGCCAGGGCGTCTCCGGCGATCTGGCGTTCAAACGGCGGTACACCTCCGGCGGGGTGGACAGCTTCGTGCTCGTCGCGATCTCCGGCGCCGCCACCTTCACCGGGATCCCCAACGGCACCTACAAGGACGCCGTGACGGGTGACGTCAAGGTCGTCACGAACGGCACACTGACGGCCTCCCCGTCCGGAAAGGGCAACCTCCGCGCTTACGTCCTCGACCTTCCGGGCGCGAACGCCGCGCCGGGGCAGATCGGAGCGGCGGGCCCCTACCTGAAGTGATCTCCTAAGGACGGCCCCGGGAGTCGCGTGACTCCCGGGGCTGTTCCTGGCGTTCAGGTGCCCGCGAGGCGGGTGACGACCTGGCGGAAGGACGGGAGGTCGTCCTCGTTGTGCAGGACGAAGTAGCTGATGCCGAGTTCCGCGCGCCAGCGGCGCAGGGCGGCGCAGATCTCGTCCAGGGAGCCCGCGAGGACCTGGGGCGTCCCGGCCTGGGCGGACGGGTTCGCGGCGCTCCACGCCTCCGGCCGGGCGTCCAGGCCGAGGCTGAGCACGGACGTGCCGAGTTCGATCTCGGGGAAGCGGGACCCGGCGGCCGCCCTGAGCGTCGCGATCTTCTCCCGGAACCGGGCGACGCCGCTGTCGCGCAGGTCGGGGCCCGCGCCGTCCGCGCGCACCCGCATCGTCAGGTTGACGACGTCGGCCTCGCGGGCGGCCAGCGCCAGCATCTTCGGGCCGCCGCCTCCGAGCATGATGCGCGGGCCCGGTTTACGCGCCGGAAGGGGATCCTGTTCGAGGCCGGAGATCCTGTAGTGCTCGCCTTCGAAGTGCACGGGTCCGCCCCGCCACAGCGCCTTCATCACCCTGAGGGACTCGTCGAGGCGGGCCACCCGGACGCCGGGGGAGGCGAGTTCCAGCCCTGCGGCGTCGTAGTCGCGGGCCATCCATCCGGTGCCCATGCCGAGTTCGAGGCGGCCGTCGGAGAGCAGGTCGATCGTGGCGGCCTCCTTGGCCAGGACGGCCGGATGCCGGAAGTCGTTGGCGAACACCAGCGTGCCGACGTTGAGGGTCTCGGTCGCGCAGGCGGCGGCCGTCATCGCGGCGACGGGGCCGAAGCGCGGGCCTACGAGGTGGTCGGGGACGAGGAGGGTGCTGAACCCGTCGTCCTCCAGGCGTCTGGCCTTGTCGGCCCAGGCGCGGCCGGTGCCGGCGAGGCGCAGCACGGCGCCGAAACGGAACGGACGGTACTCGTGGGACACGGGCGGGCTCCTCCGGGGTCGGGAACGAAGTCAAACCAAGCGCTTGCTTTACCATGCCGTGCGTTCGACACTTGGGCAATGTCCCTCGCAGTGCGTCCGGCGACCGACGACGAGGTCGCCTTCTTCCGGGAGAACGGCTGGGTCCACCTGCCAGGACTCGTGCCCCCCGACACCGTCGCCCGGCTCCGCGCGACCGCCCTGGCGCGGCTCGCCGAGCGCGACCGGGCCCGCCGCGGCGCCGTCGACGCCGCGTTCGGCCAGTCCCGCGACATCGCCGAGACCGATCCGCTGTTCCGCGACCTCACCCTCGACCCGGCGCTCGGCGCGACCGCCGCCCGGCTCCTGCACGGGGTCGGGAGGGTCCGCGTCCAGGTGACGAACCTGCTC
The DNA here is from genome assembly GCF_020991275.1 of Actinocorallia sp. API 0066. Classification (GTDB taxonomy): domain Bacteria; phylum Actinomycetota; class Actinomycetes; order Streptosporangiales; family Streptosporangiaceae; genus Actinocorallia. The sequence goes on from NZ_JAJLQY010000002.1 coordinate 220,822, forward strand.
GTCAAGGAGCCCGAGCGCGCGGGCGGACACGGCGCCACCGTCTTCCACCAGGACTTCCCCTGGATGCCGATGGACCGCTCGGAGATGCTCACCGTGTGGCTCGCGCTCGGCGACGTCCCGGCCGAGATGGGATCGCTGCGCTTCTACACCGGTTCGCACCGGTACGGGGTGCTCGGCCGGAGTTTCGCCCGCGACGGCGACGACCAGCCGAGCCAGCACCCGTGGCTGACCGAGCTGCCTCTGTCCGATCCACTGGACCTCAAGGCGGGCGACGCCACCGTGCACCACGCTCTGACCGTCCACGGGTCGAGCGCCAACCTGCGTGACGAACCGAGGCTCTCGTTCACCGTCACCTACTTCGACGCCGACGCCCTCTACACCGGCACGCCCTACGCGCAGACGGACGGGCTCGGCCTGGAGGTCAACCAGCCGTTCGACCACCCACGGTTCCCGGAGGCGGGCGCGTGACCGAGACCGTCAGGGGGCCCGTCGAGAACCTCGGGTCCGTCCTCATGCACGAGCACATCTTCGGCCTCAGCCCCGAGATCCTGTGGAACTGGCCCGACATCCCCGAAGGCTGGGACCTCGAACGGTGCGCCGCCGACGCGGCAGCCAAACTGGAGGCCGTGCGCGCGCTGGGCATCGACACCGTCGTGGACCTCACGGTGATCGGCCTGGGCAGGTTCGTCCCGGCCGTACAGAAGGTCGCGGAGCTGACCGGGGTGAACATCGTCGTCGCCACCGGCCTGTACACCTACGACGACCTGCCCGCCTACTTCGGCAACCGGGGGCCCGGCACGCTGTTCGGCGGCGAGGACAGGCTCGCCGAGTTCTTCACAAGGGACATCACCGAGGGCGTCGGAAGGACGGGCGTCAAGGCGGGCATGCTCAAGTGCGCCACAGGCAAGCAGGGCATCACGCGCGGCGTAGAGCGCGTCATCCGGGCCTGCGCGAGGGCGCACCGGGAGACGGGCGCGCCCATCACCACGCACAGCGAGTCGTCCGTGCGCAACGGCCTCGACCAGCAGAAGCTGCTGCTTGAAGAGGGCGTGGACCTGAACAACGTCGTCATCGGGCACGCGGGCGACTCCACCGACCTGGACTACCTGCGGAGGCTCGCCGACAACGGCTCCTACCTGGGCATGGACCGCTTCGGCATCGAATTCACCTCCTTCGAGGACAGGGTCGCCACCGTCGCCGCCCTGTGCGAGCTGGGCTACGCCGGGCGCATGGTCCTCGGGCACGACTCCTACTGCTTCAACGACAGGTTCGAGTGGGACGTCATCGCCGAAAGGCATCCGAACTACCACCTCCGGCACATCCCGTCGGACGTGCTGCCCGCGCTGCTCGACCGCGGCGTCACCAGGGAACAGCTCGACCTCATGCTCATCGACAACCCGCGGCGGGTGCTCACGCCCGTCGCTCCCTACTGAGGGAGCCCGCCATGTCCCCCCACCCCCTCGCCGCGGCCGAGGAGGCCGCCGACTTCGACGTCACGGCCGCCTGGCACGTCGCCGACCCGTATCCGTTCCTGCGCCGCCTCAGACGCGAGCAGCCGGTGTTCTGGAGCGAGCACCTGCGGATGTGGGTGCTCACCCGCTACGAGGACGTGCGCGCCGCCTACCGCGACCACGGCACGTTCTCGTCCGCCGGGTCCCTCACCATCTCCCGGACGCTCACCGACGACGTGCGGAGGGCGCTCGGCGAGCACGAGTCGTTCCTGGACAACTTCGCCGCCAACGTGGACCCGCCCCAGCACACCCGGATGCGGCGGGCCATCTCCCGCGCGTTCACGCCCAGGGCCGTCGCGCGCCTGGGCGAGGCGTTCCGGGCCCAGGTGGACGGCGTCCTCGACGAGGTGATCCCGCGCGGCGGCACCGACCTCGTCCAGACGATCGCGCACCTGCCGTCGGCCCACCTGGCCGCGCTCTTCATCGGGGTGCCTCCCGAGGACGAGGAGAACGTCAAGCACTGGGTGACGTCGTGGTTCCAGCTCTTCCTTTCGCCGCAGACCCCCGACCGGCAGAAGCAACTGGCCGGAGACTTCCTCAAGTACCTCGATTACATCGACGGCCTCGTGACGGAACGACGCGAGCGGCCCCGTGACGACTTCGCGTCCTTGATGGCCGGTCTTATCCCCGACGAGCTGTCGCACCGGGAGGTCGTGGAGACGATCAGCGCCCTCCTGCTCGGAGGCAACGACACCGTCCCGAACGCCCTGGGCAACGCCGTCCTGCGGCTCATGAGGGAACGGCACGTATGGGAGGAGATCAAGGCGGACCCCTCCCTCATCCCCGGCATGATCGAGGAGTCCTTCCGGATCGACGGAGCCAGCCTGGGCAGCTTCCGGATACCGACCCGGCCCGTGGAGCTGCACGGGGTGACGATCCCGGCGGGCGTGGAGGTGCTCATCAGCACCGACTCGGCGGCTCACGACGAGACCGTGTTCCCCGACCCCGAGCGGTTCGACATCCGGCGTCCCAACGCGCGCGACCACCTGGTGTTCGGGTACGGCGTCCACCACTGCGTCGGCGCGGCGCTCAGCAGGCTCAAGATGGAGATCGCGTTCCAGCAGCTGACGTCCCGCATCCCGTCCCTGCGGCTGGTGGAGGGCACCCCGGTGGAGTACCGGCGCAGCCTGGTCGGCAGGGGCCTCAGCGCCCTCCAGGTGGAGTGGGACGAGCGGTGAGGTTCACCGGCAGGGTCGCCGTCGTCACGGGCGGCGAGAGGGTGTGACGCACGTCATGTCGGTGCGGGGCAGAACTTGAGGTTTCAAGTTGTTGAGACGCTCCGTACGCAGACCCCCACCCACCGGGAAGGTGATCTCGATGAGCCTCGAACTCGACGCCGCCGCGCAGGACCTGCTGTTCCGTACGGCGAGGACCGCCAACACGTTCACCGACGAGCCGGTGACCGACGAGCAGGTCAAGGCGATCTACGACCTCGTCAAGTACGGCCCGACCGCCATGAACACCCAGCCCCTGCGCGTCACGCTGGTCCGCAGCCCCGAGGCCCGCGAGCGGCTCCTCACCCACATGTCCGAGGGCAACCGGGCCAAGACCGCCGCCGCGCCCCTCGTCGCCGTCGTCGGCTACGACACCGACTGGCACGAGGAGCTCCCGAAGGTCTTCCCGCACGCGCCGGGCGCCAAGGCGAACTTCGACGACGCCGCCGAGGTGCGCCACGGCATGGGCTCCTTCAACGCGACCCTCCAGATCGGCTACCTCATCATCGGGATCCGCGCCGCCGGGCTCGCCGCGGGCCCGATGGCCGGTTACGACGCCGAAGGCGTCAACAAGGAGTTCTTCGGCGACGGCACGCACAAGGTCCTCGCCGTCATCAACATCGGCAGGCCCGGCCCCGACGCCTGGTTCCAGCGCAACCCGCGCCTCGACTACGACGAGGTCGTCACGACCGTCTGACGGGGGCCGGCGCGGTCGCCGTCGAAAAGTTATCCACAGGCGTCGATCGCGGGTCGCGGCCGGTCGTGAAAGGGTTCTCGCATGAGTGACACAGTGAGAATCGGCCTGGTCGGGGCGGGTCCCTGGGCCGGAATGGTGCACGCCCCCGCGATCGCGGCGGGGCCGGAAACGGAGCTGGCGGGCGTCTGGGCGCGGCGGCCCGAGGCGGCGGCCGAGCTGGCCGCCGCGCACGGCGCCCGCCCGTGCGCGACGCTGGCGGAGCTGTTCGACGGGTGCGAGGCCGTCGCGTTCGCCGTCCCACCGGACGTCCAGGCGGAGCTCGCCCTGAAGGCGGTGAGGGCGGGCAAGGCCGTGCTGCTGGAGAAGCCCCTCGCGATGGATCTGGAGGGGGCGCGCCGTCTCACCGAGGCGATCGAGGAGGCGGGCGTCGTCTCCCAGATGGTGTTCTCCCTCCGGTACACCCGGGAGGCGCGCACGTTCCTCGACCAGGCGCGCACCCTGGACGTCTTCGGCGGCTACGGCCGCTTTGTGTCCCCGGGCCTGCGCGGCGGCCCGTTCGCCACCCCCTGGCGCCTGGAACGCGGCGCCCTGCTCGACCTCGGCCCACACGTCCTCGACATGATGGACGCCGCCCTGGGCCGGATCACGTCGGTCCGCGCCCACGGCCACCCCCTGCGCTGGCTCGGCATGCTGCTCGAACACGAGACGGGCGCCGTCAGCGAGGTCTCCCTCTCCATGGCCGGAACCGCCGACCAGTCCGCCCACATCGAGGTCTTCGGCCACCAAGGCGAGGCCCGCCTCGACTGGAAGGTCGCCGAAGACGACTTCACCCGCATGATCACCGAGTTCGCCCAGTCCGTCCGCACCCGCACCCCCCACCCCCTCGCCGCCCCGCACGGCCTCCACATCCAGACCCTCCTGGCCACCGCCGAATCCCACCTCACCCTCTGATCGACCCGCCCCCGGCGCACCGCCCTCCCGGTGCCCGGCCCACCCGATGACGGCGTGCCGCACGGCGGGGGAGGGGGATCGTCTTCGGTAGCCGGGGACGTGGACCGGCGCGGACGTCGGGCGTGGGCTTGTGGGCCTGGATGTGTGCGGGGTGGGGGCGGGTGGTTAGGGTTGGGGGTGTGGGGAGAGTTCTGGTGGTGCACCACACGCCTTCGCCGGGGACACAGGAGTTGTTGGAGGCGGTCGAGGCGGGGGTGGGAACCGAGGAACTGGTGGGGGTCGAGGTTGTGGTGCGGGCGGCGTTGGGGGCGACCGTCAGTGACCTGTTGGGGGCGGACGCGGTGGTGGTGGGGACGCCCGCGAACATCGGGTACATGGCGGGGGCGGTGAAGCATTTTTTTGACACGGTCTACTACCCGTGCCTGGGGGAGAAGAGGCGGATGGCCTACGGGCTCTATGTGCACGGGAACAGTGACACGGCGGGGGCGGTCCGGGCGGTGGAGGGGATCGCGGCAGGGATGGGGTGGCGGGCCGTGCAGCCCGCGGTGACGGTGCTCGGGGCGCCCCGGAAGGCGGACCTGGAGGCGGTGTGGAACCTCGGGGCGATGGTGGCGGCCGAGGTGGCGGAAGGAACGGCCTGAGGTGACGGGTGCGGAGGGGCGGGAGCTGACGGCGGTGGAGGTCGCCGTTGTTGATGCGGCGTTGGTCGAGGAACTGGTGGATCTGCTGGAACTGCCCGGAGAACTGTTGTCGCGGTACCGCGCGCGGCTTGAGGCGGGCGGACGGCTGACGCCCCGCGCCGAGCCGGAGGGCGCGGCGCGGGGCGTCAGCGGGGCTAGGCGACCTTGACGACCTCCGGCCGGGTCGGGTCGGCGGCCGGGCCGGTCGGGGGGTTGGGCCACCAGAAGCGGGGCCCGAGGTCCAGCGCCAGGGCCGGGACGAGGATCGTGCGGATGAGGAGGGTCTCCAGGAGGACGCCCAGGCTGACGATGACGCCGAGCTGCATCATCGTGACCATCGGCAGGACGGCGAACACGGCGAAGGTCGCGGCGAGCACGATGCCCGCGCTGGTGATGACGCCGCCCGTCCCGGCGAGCCCCACCACAACACCGCGCGCGTGCCCGTGCCGGGCCGACTCCTCCCGCACCCTGTGCATCAGGAAAATATTGTAGTCAATTCCCAGCGCGACGAGGAAGACGAACCCGAGGAGGGGCACCTCCCAGTCCACCGCGGCGTGGCCGAAGACGTGCACGAACAGCAGGTTCGAGGCGCCCAGCGCGGCCAGGAAGGAGACGACCACGGTGCACAGCAGCAGCAGCGGCCCCAGGACGGCCCGGAGCAGCCCCACGAGGACGGCCACCACCACGAGCAGCACAAGCGGCACCACCACCCGCAGGTCCCGCGCCGTCGCCCGCTCGGTGTCGAGTTCCTCGGCCGTGCTGCCGCCGACGAGCGCGGCGGCGGGCAGCGCGTCCCGCAGCCCGTCGATGGTGCCCTTGGCGGCCGCGCTGTCGGGCGCGTCGGCGAGCACGACGGCGAGCTGGGTGCGCCCGCCCACGCTGTCCCCGGCGGTCGCGGAGACGACCCCCGGCACCCCTGAGGCGGCCCTGACGGCGGCGTCGGCATCGCCGTCGGGCACCACAACGACGGCGGGGTCGGCGGCCCCGGACGGGAAGTGCTCGGCGATCCGCTCCTGCGCGATGACGGAGCCCGGTTTGTCCTGGAACATCTCGGCGTGTTCCAGCCCGAGGTCCATTCCGACGACGCCGAGCGCGAGCCCGCCCGTCACGGCGAGCGAGCCGAGCCAGGCCGCGCGGGGCCGCCGCGCGACGAGGTCGCCGATCCGCCGCCACCCGGTCGTGCCCCGCCGTGGCGCGTCGCCGAAGCGCGGCACGAACGGCCAGAAGATCCACCGGCCGCCCAGGACGAGCAGCGCGGGCAGCACGCTCACCATGGCGAGGAACGCGCAGGCGATGCCGACGGCGCCGACGAGGCCGAGGGAGCGGGAGGAGTTGAGGTCGGCGAAGGCGAGGCAGCACAGGCCGAGCACGACGGTCCCGGCCGAGGCGAGGATGGCGGGGACGCTGCGCCGTAGGGCGAGGCGCATGGCGGCGTGCCTGTCTTCGTGGGCGTGCAGTTCCTCGCGGTACCGCGCGATGAGGAGCAAGGCGTAGTCCGTGCCTACGCCGAACACGAGGACCATCAGGATGCCCGCGCTCTGCGGGTTCACGGGCAACCCCGCGTGCGCGGCGAGGAGATAGGTCGTCGCCTGGGTGAGCACGGCGGCGAACGCCACGGACAGCACAGGCACGAGCCACAGGAACGGGCTCCGGTAGGTGAGCAGCAGAAGGACGATGACGACGGTGCCGGTGGCCAGCATGAGCGTGGAGTCGAGCGAGTCGAACACCGCGACGGCGTCCATGAGGGTGGCGGCGGGCCCGCCGACCTCGATCGTGACGCCGGGCGGCACCCCCGCCTTCGTCAGCGCCCGCAGCTCGTCGATGCTGTCGCCGAGCCGCTCGGAGTCGTGCAGCGGCACAACGACGATGACGGCCTTGCCGTCGTCGGACGTGACGGGCGGCCCCGTCTCCGTCCCGGACACGCGGCTGAAAGCGGGACGGTCTGCTTCCGCCCGCTCCGTGATGACGTCCTTAGGTCCGGTGTAGACGATGACGGCGGGCATCGCGTCGTCCTGCCGGAAGTCCGCGAGGAGCAGGTTGACCTGCGCGGATTCGGCGTTGCCGGGCAGGAACGCGTTGGGCCCGTCCTCCTCGACCTGCTCCAGTCGGCCCGCCAGGGGGCCGAGCAGGACGGCGAGGAGGATCCAGGCGCCGAGTACTATCCAGGTGCCACGGCGGTCGCCCGGCGACAGCCGCTTGAGCCAAGCGGGCATGGGTGATCTCCCTGTGGTGGAAGTGGCTTCTGCAAGGGTTCGCTTCCTTCGCCCGGACGGGGGCGGCAACTCCCGTCCGGGCATCCGCGCTCATCAGCGCGCGCTATTCGATCTCGCGCATCATCCGCTCCATCGAGGCGAGCGACTTGCGCGCCTCGCTGAGGTCCTCCTGGGTCTGGCGCTGGAGGACGACGACGTCGTCGAGCAGCGCCGCGTACTTGGCGGCGAGTTCCTTGTACCGCTCCTCGCGGGCGGCGAGGTACCGGGCCCGCCAGGTCACCGCGACCTGCCAGACGGTGACGATCGCCAGCAGGAAGACGCCGGCGGCGCCCACGACGGCCGCCCAGTCTCCGGTCATGCTCAGGTCTCCTTCTTCTCGGTCTTGTCGGTGAGCGTCGGCAGGGCCCGCCGGATCGTCTCGGGGGTGAGGGTGAGCGCGAAGTCGGTGGCCTCGTAGTACTTGACCGCCTTGCCGTCGTTAGACAGTTCGAGCGTGCCCCGGACGAGCCCCGCCGCCTCCAGCCGCTGGAGGTGCATGTGCAGCAGGGGACGGCCGATGCCGATGACCCTGGCGAGGCTGCTCACGTAGTCGCGGCGGACGGACAGCGTGCCCAGGATGCGCAGCCGATGGGGGTTGGCGAGCGCGGAGAGGATCCTCAGCAGCTCGTCTCCGGTCGGCGGGCTGTCGTCCATGGGCAGCCACGATGTCAGGCCCGGCCCACAGGTGTCAAAAAAAACTGACATATGTCAGGGATGTCTCAGGGTCATCCCTGAGAAGGACGCCTCAGGAGGTGAAGGTGAAGGAGGACGCGAGCCTCTCGATCGTCTTGGGGGAGCAGTGGGAGGGCGCGCAGAAGTAGACGAGGAAGGCGCTGGAGGCCGACGCGCGCGGGACGACGAAGGCGGTCAGCTCAAGGCGGTGCGCCGGGTCGGCGGGGTCGGCCAGCGAGCCCTGGTAGCGGGCCGCCTGGGCGCCGCCGACCGTCACCGGGGAGGCCGCGCCGAGGCTCGCCTGGCCCGGCAGCAGCGCGGGCAGGCTCGTCGGGACGGCCGCCGTGCTGTTCAGCGTGTCGCTGACGCCCGCGTAGACGCCGGTCGCGTCGTCGCCGTCCAGCGCGGCCACGGGGGCCCAGTCGGCGGTGACGGGCGTCGCGAACAGCGCCTCGAACACCGGCGCGGCGGGGGAGGCGACCATGTAGACGTCCGAGTGGGTGCGCGCCTGCCAGCCGCCGGGGTAGTCGAAGCTGAACGGCGCCGCCCGGGTGCCCGGATAGGTGGCGGTGCCCCCTCCCGGCACGAACAGCGCGGCGGCCGCCACCACCGCGACAGCCACCGCGAGCGCCGCCCCGATGAGCTGGACGGGACGCCTGCCTCCGATCCGCTCCGAGGGGGTCGTCAGCCGGGTCAGGGAGGGCGGCACGGTGTCGGCGCGGCGCAGGCCGGGCGGAGGGGTCTGCTCGGGAACCGACGGGTAGGGCGCGGCCCGTAGCGACGGATCGGAGACGGCCTCACCCAGGGCCTCCCGAAGGGCGCGCACGAAGGTGAGGCACGTCGGGAAGCGTTCAGAGGGGATCTTGCCCAGCGCGCGTCCGAGGACGGCGTCCACGGCGGGCGAGAGGTCGGGCCGGTGGGACGTCGGCAGAGGCGCGACCTCGGAGACGTGCGCGTACAGGAGTCCCATCTGGTTGTCGCGGGTGAAGGGCGGGACGCCGCACAGCATCTCGTAGGCGACGCACGCCAGCGCGTACTGGTCGCACCGGCCGTCCACGGTGTCGCCGGTGATCTGCTCGGGCGCGATGTACCGGGGCGTCCCCACGAACTGGCCCTGGCTGGTCAGCCCCGACGCCGACGTTGTGGACTTGGTGAGCCCGAAGTCCGTCAGGTAGACGTGCTCGTGCCCCTCCTCGCCGCCGCCCGCGACCAGCACGTTCGCGGGCTTGACGTCGCGGTGGACGAGCCCGTGCTCGTGCGCGGCGTCCAGGGCCGCGGCGATCTGCCCGAGGAGCCTGGTGGCCCGCTCGGCGGGCAGGGGGCGCTGCCTGCTCATGAGGACGCGCAGGTCGTCGCCGCCGACGAACCGCATCGCGATGTACAGCAGCCCGTCGGCCTCGCCCGCCTCGAAGATCGGGATGATGTACGGGTGGTCCATCCCGGCGACCGTCCGCGACTCGCGCACGAACCGGGTGCGGAACCGCTCGTCGTACGTCAGGTGCGGGGCGAGGATCTTCAGCGCGACGATCCGGCCGAGCCGCTGGTCGCGCGCCCGGTACACCTCGGCCATGCCGCCGCGCCCCACCAGGTCGAGCACCTGGTAGTCGCCGAGGAGTCGGCCGGACAGGCTGGGCCGTGAGTCGCCGGTGTGCACAGGATCTCCTTAGGCGGGGTGTCCGCAGAACCCGCAGAAGCGGTGGGCGGGTCCGCGGCGCATCCCGCACTGGGTGCAGTAGGCGGGCCGGTCGGCCGGGCCCGGCTCGCGGAAGAACGGGGTGGCGGGCGCGGACGCGGGCGAGGGCGGGCCCGGCTCCGACCGGTCCACCGTGGTGAGCGGCGGCGCCTGCGGCGCGGGCGGCAGCACCCGCAGCGGCTCCGCGACGACGACGGCGGTGGCCATCTCGTCGGGGTTGTGCCGCTGCTCCCGGCGCGGCCTGCGCAGCAGCAGGACGCCGGTGCCGAGCGCCAGCACGAGCAGGACGGCGGCGCCGACCGACCACAGCGACCAGAAGCCGGACCCGCCCTCGTCGGCGCCGGGGCGCTGGGCCTCCTTGTCGGTGCCCTTCCACGCCTGGGAGTCGCGCAGGTGGCTTATCGCGACGGCGTGGTCGGGCCGTAGCTTGAGCACCTGCTGGAGCACCGGGATCGCGAGCGAGTAGGAGCGGTCGTGGTAGTGCGCGAGCGCCGTCTCGAAGACGACGTCCACCGGGCCGCGATAGGCGGTCGCACCCGCCTCCTTGAGAGCGGCGTGGATGTCTTCGACCGTCGCGAACTGGATGTCCGTGCCCGTCGAGGTGACCATGCCGACGACCTCGCTGTGCGCGTCGTCGATGACCGCGCCGCCGTCCCCGTCGGCCGCCACGAGCTTGGTGACGCGGTCGCGGTCCTCCTGCTTCAGGGTGCGCGATCCGGGCGGGTCGAAGTGCGCGATGTCCACGGTCGGCGTCACGGTGACCGAAGGACGCTGCTTGTAGGTCATCACGTCGATGGCGGCGATCTTGTCGCCGAAGGCGGCGGCCAGAGGCAGCGTCGGCAGGGTCTTGTCCTCCGCGCCCTTCGTGACGCGCAGCACGGCGGGCGCGGTGGGCGACGCACCGGTGTGCAGGACCTCGGCGGGCAGGCCCTCGGGCAGCGCCGGATCGACGTAAGGGAAGATCTTCACCACGGGGGTGACCGTCGACGTGCAGGTGGAGTTGCTCCGCTCGGGCGGATAACAGGACTGGAGGCGGAAGTCCAGATCGCCGGTGCCCGCCGTGTGCTTGGCGAAGTCGGCGGGGATGTCCTGTTCGAAGTACTCGGCGAAGATCCGGTTGGCGGCGTAGACGGCGGGGTCCTGGCCGCCGGTGACGGTCCGGGTCGCGGTGACGACGGTCCCGTCCGGCGCGACCGTGAAACCGCTGCCCGCGCCCAGGTCCACCGTGTAGGTGCGGGTGAAGCGGCGGAGCGCGGCGCGGTCGTCGAGGAGGGTGATCTCGACGCTGGCCCCGACCTCGACGCGGACGGCCCCGGGCGTCACCCGGTCGACGGAGCCGCCCGGGTGCTCATGGGCGGCGACGGGCGGGGCGAACAGGACGAGGAGCAGCAGGACTGGCAGAACAGTGCGCATCGGGGGGCTCCGGCGGGGGTCGCGGTCCTGGGTCAGGGAGCGTCACGGTCAAGCATCCGTCCATTCGACGGGATCCAGATGCGTCATGTGACCTGAATGCGGCCGGTCAGGAGAATGTCACCTGTCGGTAAATGTCGGGAGCGTTCGTCGGTGGTCAGGGCGGTGCGCCGACGGTCACCTTGACCGTCGTCCCGGCGGCGACCTCCGTGCCGGGCGCCGGATCCTGGGTGGCGACGACGCCCTTGGCGTCCGCCGGGTCGAGCCGCAGCCCGAGGGCTTCCAGCACCCGGGTCGCGTGGCCGGTGTCCACCCCGACGAGGTAGGGCACGGTCATCCGGCTGACGTCGGCGGTGCCGCCTCCGCTTCCGTCCGACACGTAGAGCGTCACAGGCGAGCCCTCGGCTATCGGCGTCCCGGCGGGCGGCGCGGTGTAGACGATCCGTCCGGCCGGTAGGGAGGACGGCACCTTCGGCACCCCGCCCACCGGCAGTCTCCGTTCCGCGAGGACGCGCGTCGCCTCCTGCACGCTCTTCCCCTCGACGGCGGGCACGGCGCCTTCGGCGCTCCGCCGCGCCGCCGACGTCGTCCCGTCGCCGCCCACGAGGAGGGTGACGCCGAGGACCAGCGCCACCCCGACGCTCATCCCGCCGGCGAGCAGGACCATGGTGCGCCGTGACATCTCCGGCGGATCGTCCGGCGAAGAGGAATCGGTCTCGACGGTCATCCTGTTTCCTTCGTGGATACCCCGGCCTTCAGGCCGGGGAGGAAACGAAGCGATCCGGCGTCTGGGGCCACCGGCCAACAGCCGCCACTCACACGGAAGCTGGTAAAATGTGAGGCGTGACGCAGCAGGTCAAGCGGGCGTTCAAGTACCGCTTTCACCCCACGGACGAGCAGGTGGCGGAGCTGTCGCGCACGTTCGGCTGCGTCCGCCTCGTCTACAACAAGGCGCTGGAGGAACGCACTCGGGCTTGGTATGGCGAGCAGCGCCGTGTCTCCTACGTGCAGTCGTCCGCAGCGCTGACGGAGTGGAAGAAGACCGAGGAACTCGCCTTCCTGGCAGAGGTGTCCTGCGTTCCGCTCCAGCAGGCGCTGCGCCACCTTCAGACGGCGTTCGGGAACTTCTTCGCCAAGCGCGCCGAGTACCCGCGCTTCAAGTCGCGGAAGAAGTCCCGCGCGTCCGCCGAGTACACCCGCTCCGGCTTCAAGTTCCGGGACGGGCAACTGACGCTCGCGAAGATGACCGAGCCGCTGGGCATCCGTTGGTCGCGTCCGCTTCCCGAGGGTGCGGCGCCGACGACGGTGACCGTGTCCCGCGATCCGGCGGGCCGCTGGTTCGTGTCCCTGCTGTGCGAAGACGCCATCACGCCCGCGCCCGCCACCACGAACGCGGTCGGCCTGGACGCCGGGATCACCTCCCTGGTGACCCTGTCCACCGGGGAGAAGATCGCCAACCCCCGACACGAGCGCCGCGACCGCAAGCGACTCGCCCGCGCCCAGCGGGAACTGTCCCGCAAGGCCAAGGGCTCCAGCAACCGGGCCAAGGCCCGTGTGAAGGTCGCCCGCGTACACGCGCGGATCGCCGACCGGCGTCGGGACTTCCTGCACAAACTGACCACTCGTCTCGTCCGTGAGAACCAAACGGTCGTGATCGAGGATCTGACCGTCCGTAACCTGCTGAAGAACAGCAAGCTCGCGCGCGCCATCTCGGATGCGGCCTGGACGGACCTCCGCATGATGCTGGAGTACAAGTGCGCCTGGTACGGGCGCGAACTCGTCGTGATCGACCGCTGGTTCCCGTCCAGCAAGCTGTGCGGGGCCTGCGGCACGGTCGCGGCGAAGCTGCCGCTGAGCGTCCGCGAGTGGAGCTGCGACTGCGGTGTTGTACATGACCGCGACGTGAACGCGGCACGCAACATCCTGGCGGCCGGGCTGGCCGTGTCTGCCTGTGGAGACGGTGTAAGACCTCAACGGGAGTCCTCCTGGACGGGGCGGTCGTCGGTGAAGCAGGAACCCCAGCGGGCGACCGCTGGAATCCCCCGCCTTTAGGCGGGGGAGGAAGTCAACTCAGTCCTTTCTCGGACTGTCGCGTCTAGCTGGGGGAAAACGAGATCTCACCCGGTGAGACTCGCCCCTCCGCGCCCCGGTTCGCCACCACCCATACCAAAACCGTCATTACCGACCCGTCAAGCAGCCGCCCCTGGGCCCAGCGAACACAGGCGGATGCGCATCAGGGCAGGAAGGTGTGCAGGGTGAACGTCAGGGTGGTGACGGTGACGAGTGAGAGCGTCGCCAGGACCGTCCAGCGGCCCGCCTGGTAGCCGAGTGGCACAAAGCCCGGCGGACGTCCCTTGGGCCGCCAGGGGTCGCGCAGGGGCAGCGCGGGGGGCACCTCGGAGAGGTCGGGCGGCAGGTCGGGGGCGAGCGCGGGACGGGAGGGCGCGGTCAGGCCGGAGAGCCACGAGACGAGGTCGGCGAGCGGCGAGATGGGCGTGTCCAGGCCGGACGGGAAGACGCGCACCTCCTCGGCGAGTTGGTCCAGCGTGCGCAGCGTGTTGCCCAGGCCCAGGGAGTCCAGCCAGGCGCGCGGTGAGGTGCGCGCGTCCCGGCCGATGGAGGTGCGGGTGAGCAGGTCGGTCTTGGTGATGACGACGGCGACGCGCCGCTGGCGGCCCTTGTCCGGCCGCGAGCGCAGATCGTTGAGCACTCGCTGGAGGGTGTCGGACGGATCCTCGTCGGAAGGCTCCTCACCCGAGGTGGCCGCGAGCATCTCGCGTTCCGCGCGGGTGAGGGAGCGCTGCACCTCCGGCAGCGCGAACGGGTCGAGCACGAACACCAGCGACTCGGTGTGGTCGAGATATCGAAGCGCCTCAACGGAAGCGGCCCCGGTGAACAGTTCGCCCGCGGGGTCGAAGAGGTAGAGGATCCGCCTGCCCGCGTGGGGCAACTCGACGTCCAGCATCGTCGCCAGCGGCAGTTCGGGGCCGGTCTTGGCGAGCCTGCCGCCGCGCGCGAACTCCGCGACCGCGCTCGCGTACGCCTGCTGGTGCCGCTGCTCGACGAACGCGACGTGCCCCTCGATCTCGCGGGAGCGCGCGTGCAGCGCCCGGATCGCGAGGAACATGAAGGTCGTCTTGCCCGCCGCCGGGCCGCCGATGAAGGGGACGGGCTCGACCCGCACCCGTCCGATCCGGTCCGGCAGCCTGCCGCCGCAGTGCGGGCAGTGCGCCGTCAGCCGGTACCTGCCGAGCGCGACGGTCGTGGGCAGCCGCGCCCCGCACTCGCACACGTGCCGGAACGCCCCGGCCGTCGAGGGGACGAGCCTGTGGTGCCGCCGGGCGCATCGCGGGCAGACGTACACGGGCAGCCCGATCCGCCGGTAGCAGCTCGGATGCGGGCATGTCTGGAGGATCCGCCCACGGATCGAGAGCAGCCTGTCGAGCCCCGCGAGCAGCGCCACGCACACCAGCCACCCGGCGAGCCCGACCGCCGCGACGAGCCCGTACAGCGCCGTCAGGACGGCCCCCAGCAGCGCGACGGGAACCGCCGCCAGCACGATCCCGCCGCAGAGCGCCGCCCAGATCGGGAAGACGAAGAACCCCCACCAGTCCGAGAGCAGGAGCTTGGTGAGGCGGCGCACCGCGTGGTCGGCCTGCCCGTAGACGCGCGGGACGACGGCCCTGGCGAGCGCCATCCAGTCCATCCACACCTGGGCGACGAGGTAGTGCCGGTAGCGGCCCTCCTCCGGCGTCACGGGAGACAGGCCGTCGGCTGCGGCCGGGACGAGCGCGCGCACGGCGAGCACGTAGTAGTAGCCGAACGCGGCGAGGGTGACGGTGGCGAGTGTCACGCCGAACAGGGGCGGGAAGACGAACACGAACCCCGCGAGCATCGCGGCCGTCCACAGGACCACCGCCGCGACAACCTTGAGGTACGGCACGCTTGGTTACCCCCGAAGTTCTCGCAAGGCGGCCCGGAGGGTCTGATCGTCCCGGAAATAGGTCTCCAGCTGCAACATGGTGATCCTGCGCCTGGTCAGCTCGCGTGCCCACCCGTCCAGGACGGTGCCGGGCGCGCGCAGCGCGACGCCGACGAGCTCGAAGCGGCGCGCCCGGGTCTGCGCGGTGGCGATCCAGTGGCGCGCCAGCCGCTCGCCCACGCGCGGGTCCAGGGCGGCCAGGAGCGCGGCCCGGTAGCGCGGTGAGCGCTCGGTGAGCGCGTCGGCGACGGCCACGAGGGTCGGCTCCGCGAGCGCCCCTCCGACCCGCTCAAGCGCGCGGGCCGCCGCTTTGGGGTCGCGCCCGGTGGCGACGTCGCGCGCCGCCAGCACCCCGCGCGCGGCCGGATGCCCCGGCAGCCGCTCGGCGAACTTCAGGGTGACGGCCCCGTGTACCCCGTGCCGCTCCGCGAGCGCCCGCAGCACCCACAGCGCCACCTGCGGCGACTCGGCCAGCGGCGCCTCGTCCGCGAGTTCGGCGAGCCGCTCGCACACCGCCGCCGTCAGCGCCGCCCGCCGCACCCGCTCCCCGCCGTGCTCCAGCGCCTCCACGGCGCCCGTGAGCAGCGGCCCGCGCGCACTCGCGCAGACCCGCTCCAACGCCTCCAGGACCGCCTCAGAGGCGCCCTCAGCCCCGCCCGGCTGTGCCGGGGCGGGGAGCCGGAGGGCGAGGCGGTGCGCGGTGCGGCGGGTCAGTTCGGACATGACGGGAATGGCGAGCCGCTCGGCGATCACGGTGAGATCGGCCAGGGACGGGAGCGAAGTCGCGGAAGCCAGTTCGCGGGAGAGGGCGACGGAGAGTTCGGCCGGGTCCTCCAGGGAGAACTCCGCCAGCCGGTCGCGCAGTGACGGTGTGGTGAGCACGAGGTGGGCGCAGCGGTCTCCGGCGGCGCGGGCGGCGGCCGGGTCGGGCGAGTGCCGGTTGACGGCGGCGGCGAGGTCGAAGCCGAGCGCGTCGATGTCCAGTCGCTCCCATACCCAGGGCGGCAGGTCCGGGTGGCGCAGGAGCGGCAGCACGGGCTTCTGCGCGTCGTGGCCGGGCGTGCCGCCGTCGCACAGGTCGCGCAGCACGGCGGCGCCGTCGAGGCTGTCGGGGGCGAGCCTGGCCAGTTCGGCGAGCGCGTCGAGGCCGTCCAGGTCGTGCGCCCGCCACCGGGCGACGACGGCGGCGGCGTACCGGCTCGGCGTGTGCGGCGGCGCGGGCGCGTCCAAAGGGTGCGCCGGGTGGTCGGTCCGCTGCTCGGCCCAGACGTCCGGGGTCGTGCCCACGAGCCGGTGGGGCGACGTCACCGGGTCGGCCGTGTAGGTGGTGAACGAAAGCGCGGCGGCGGCCTCCACGGGCAGCGAGTAGGAGAGCACCGCGAACCACCGGGCGATCTCCTCCACGTCCGGGCAGACGAGGATGATCCGGTCTCCGGTGTGGTCGAGCAGCCACGCGAGCCGCCCGTAGGGGTCGTGGTCCAGGGCCGCGAGCCACTCGCCGAGAGCGGCCGGGTCGAAGGCGTCGCCCGGTGGCGGGTCCTCCAGGAGGGGCAGCAGCGCGGCCGGAGCAGACGACCAGAAGGACGCCCGCCAGAACTCGATCGGGCGGAGCCCCTCCAGTTCCTCGGCCTCGGCGAGCACCGCGTGGGCGAGGAAGTTCCCGAACCGGCCGGAGTAGTCGCGTCCCAGATAGCGCGACAGGACCAGGAGGCGGCGTCCCCCGACGGCGTCGTAGCAGAGCGCCACAGGGAAGGCCGCGAGCTGTGCCGCGTCGGGCGCGGGCGGCGCCTCCGGCGGCGGACGGTACCCCAGATAAGGCGAGACGACGGCTTCCGCGCCCGGAGGCAGCCCGGGGGAGGCGGCGGTGAACTGGAAGCCGGAGCGCTCCGCCGACCGCGCCGACGTGTAGTGGAGCTGCCAGGCCATCAGCCGTCCAGCATCCCGAACCGGTGCAACAGCCACAGGAGCGGATCTTCCACCCGGTACGGGCGCACCCCTCCCGTGGCCACCTCGTCGCCGCGCGGCGACCCGCCCAGCGCGGAGACCCCGAACAGCCCGTACTCGGCGTAGTGCTGCTCCAGGTACCGGTCGAGGTCCCCGGCGCCCCAGTCGTCCAGCAGGGCCCGCACGTGGGCGTCCACGGCGGCGCGGTCGTCGGCGTCCAGGGCGCCCGAACGCGTCCGCGCGCGGCGCAGCGCCGACTGCGGCGGCAGCTCCAGCGCGTCGATCTTGGTCAGCGCGACGGCTATCGGCACCTTCAGGCGGTCGCCGATGTCGAGGCCGTGCCGCTGCCGCAGCGGCTCGGTGACCCGCGCGAGCACGTCGAGCGGCTCGCTCTCCGCGCCGCCTCCGGTCAGCTCCAGCGGATCGGCCAGGAAGATGATCGCGTCGGCCGCCTCCAGGTAGCGCAGGTGCAGGTCACGCACGTCGCGGCTGCGCAGATCCTCGCCCGCCGTGTCGAACAGCACCAGCGTCAGCGCCTCGGTGCGCGCGCCGAACCTGCCGCGCACCCGCCGCGTCAGGAGGTAGACCAGCGGCTCACGCGGCGCGGTGACGGCGCTCGGCGTGGTCGGCAGCAGCCGCTGCTGGTCGAACAGGGGACGCGCGAAGTCGCGCTTGTAACGCTCGATCGTCCTGTCGTCGCATGCCACGAGGGACGTCCCGAGCTCGCCGCCTACGCGGTTGCGCAACTCGTGCAGGAGGACGGCGATGTAGGTGCTCTTGCCCGCGTTCTTCGCGCCGACCAGCGCGACGATCCGGCCCGGCGTGTCGCAGTACGCCGGAGCCAGCTCGTGGTGGCACTCCGGGCAGACGCGCCGCCCGCTCTCGCGGCCGCAGTCCGGGCAGGAGGCGCGCGCCCCGCGCCCGGTGAAGACGGGCGGGAGGGTGGCGCCCGCCTGCGTGCCCTGGTAGGCGGCGAGTTCCTTGTCGAGCACCGGATCGCAGCCCACCCCTCGGCCCGCCCTACCGAGGCACCGGTAGGCGATCCTGTCCCGTCCGAAGAGGGCGAAGCAGTACGGGCAGGTGACGGCGTCCTTGCCGCGCGGCGGCTTCCCGCGTGTCGGCCTGCGGTGCGCTCCGCGCACCCGTTCTGTGCTCATCGCTGGGCGCCTTGCTGGAGTCGGCGGACGGGCGGATCGGCGAGTTCGACGGCGTCACCGGTGAAGCAGCGCAGCCAGTATGGGCCGCGCCTCCTGGGCAGCGGTACCCGCACGACGGTCTGGGCGGTCAGGTCGAGATCGTGCCAGGACACCAGGTTCTCCCCGTCGCCGGGCCGCTGCGGCATCACCTTGCCGTCGCGGAGCACGAGGTCGAGGCGGTCGAGCCGGACGGGCCGGTCGGGCGTGAGGGTGACGACGATCTCCCGCTTCCAGGGCGGCCCCGAGGCGGCCAGGTCGTACCTGACGACGGTGCGGGCGGCGAGCGCGGCCGTCGCGGCGGGCCCGGTGAGCACGGTCGCGCCGTGGTCGGACGCCCCCGCGACGCTCACCTTCACCGCCGACCCTTCCGGCACCGGAAGATGCACCCCTCCGGACGCGGTGTAGGCGGCCCGCGTCACGGACACCCGTTGCGCGCCCAAGTCGTCGATCTCGTAGGTGACGGCCACGCCCGAGGCGTCGCCGGGCCAGGCGAACCCGACCCGTACCTCCCCGCCCAGGCGCGTCACCGAGAGGCCCTCGGGCACAGGCAGGTCCACGTGCCTGCGGTGCGCGCCGATCGCCGCGCTCTCCCCGGCCAGGGTGACGAGCAGCAGCACCCCGCTGGCGCCCGGACGTACCACGAGGCCGCGCGCGTGCGGCGTGGAGTCCACCCGGACGCCGCGCAGCTCCGCGACGGGCACGAGCGCGCCCGGCGGCCACGGAGGGTCGGCGTCCAGGAGGCGCGCCTCCACGAGCCCGTGGTCGGGCAGCGGGAAGCGCAGAAGGATGCGGTCCTGCCCGTGTGGCTCCAGGGTGAACTCCGTGACGGGTTCGGGAAGCGCGTGCGGCGTCACCGAGAGCGTCACGCCGGGCGTGGTGGCCTCCACCGGGCCGTCCGGATAGACGGCGTGCACGGTGTACCGCAGGGTCGCCCCGTTGGCCACCGCCCGGTCGGTGAACCCCTCACGGCCGACGGGGATCGGCACCCCGTCCCGGAACACCGCGACGCGGGCCGCGCCGGGCGGGCACAGCCACCGGCCCGTCACCATGCCGTCGCCCGCCGCCAGCTCGATCCCGGAAGGCTCGGGCCGCAGCAGCAGCGGCACCGCGACGGCCGGGGGAGAGGCCGCGTCCCCGCGCTTGGCGAAGACCGCGTAGTGCAGGGGGACGTTCACGGGCGGCGCGAGATCGGCGGCGGCGACGGCCTCGCCGTCCGTCACGTCGGCCGGGGGACGTCCGGCGCGCCGCACCACGGTGTGCGCGACGTCGCCGGACCGCGACGCCGACGGCGTGAACGTGATCCGCACCGACGAACCGTCCGCCGTCGCGCGCACGTCGGTCGGCGGCAGCGGCGGCAGGGCGCGCTGCCGTTCGGCGAGGCCGGGCAGGTCGGCGGCGAGCGCCGTCGCGTCCTGGAGCAGCCGCCACGCCCCGTCCGCGTCGCCGCGCGCGGCGAGCGCCTCCGCCTCCGTGACGAGCCGCTCGGCCGACGCGACCCGGGACCGCGCCTCGACGGCCTCAGCGAGCTCCTCCGCGTCCGGCAGGCTTCCGGCGAGCAGGGAGGCGGCGTGCGCCTGCCCGGCGTCCAGGAGCTCTCTCAGCCGCCCGCCGGGCCCGCTGGGCGCGCCGCCCTCGCGCAGGATCGCGAAGACGAGCCGCCGCGCCTCGCCCGGCTCGATCCCCAGGCCCCGCACCGCGAGGTCCATGAGCGCGTTGTCCGAGGCGCGCTGGGCGCGCCGCTCCCGCAGCCGCGCCACAAAGTCGTAGCGCAGCAGCTCGGGCAGGAACCCCTCGCGCAGCGCGGCGCGCAGCGCGATCAGCACCGTCTCGGCGTGCGTGGCGCTGGTGTCGCGCGGCCGCCGCGCCCACTCGCCCGCGACCCGCTCCAGCGCGCGGCCCGCGCCCGTGGAGTCGATCGGGAGGCCGCCCGCCGAGACGCCGTCGAGCAGCCGCACCCCGCCGATCCTGTCGCTGCCCAGCAGGAACGCCAACAGATGGCGGCTGCCGAGTACTTGGAGCGACTCGCGCGCCTTCGGATACCCCGGATAGGGCGGCGCCGAAGGCAGCGGGTCGGGCGGGCGCACCTCGACCCCGTCGATCCGGAGCAACTGGTTCAGCTCGGCCGCCGACACCCCGCCCGCCTTGCCGATCGCCTCGCACTCGCCCGGCGTCAGCAGCTTCAGCGGGCCCGCCGCGTCCAGCAGCCGCAGCCGCGCGTCGGCACGGCGCTGGGCGTTGCGCTCGTCGCCGCCGCGCAGATGCTGCTTGAGCGGCGCCAGATCGCCCTGCTCGGCCGCGGTGAACACGCCCGCCAGGCGACGGTGGTCGGCCTCCAACCGGTCGATGAGCCGCCGGTACTTGAGCTGCCCGCGCGACCGCCGCCAGCACTGCCGCACCTCGCGGACGCGCGCGGCGACCGACTCGGGCGTCAGGTGCTCGGGCAGCGCGTAGCGCGCGCGCAGGTCCTCGGGCGGCTGGTCGCCCGCCGCGCGCGCGGGGTCAAGGACCCGCTTCCTGTAGTCGTCGTCGAACGACACCGGGACCGCCGGGTCAGCTCACCTGGACCCGCGACAGCGCGGCGCGGGACGCCTCCACGTCATCCTCGGTCATCCTGCCCACCTCCACCTGGAGATCGAGGCGCTCGCCCGTCTCCTTCTCTTCGGCCGTCACATGCAGGAGCCCTGAGGAGTCCAGGGTGAAGGTCACGGAGATGGGCCAGCCCGCCTTCTTGCCGGACGGCACCGCCACCGAACCCGTCGCGATCTCGGTGTTGTCGGCGGGCTCCGGCGACTCGACGGCCCCGGCCTGCTCCATGACGCGCACGTCCGCCGTCGTCTGGTCGTCGTGCACGGTGAAGAAGTCGGAGGTGCGGCCCGCAGGCAGCTCGTCGTTGGCGTGCACCAGGTGGATGACCTCCTCGGCCTGGGTGTCGCGGTTCAACACGACGATCCCGAAGCCGCGCGAGGCGACCGTCTTGATCCGGCGCGCGGCGATCTGCCGCTGCTGCTCGGCCGACAGGCCCGCGCGGCTGGCCATCTCCTCGGCCTCCTCCTGCGCGCCCTCCTGGAGCAGCCTGCGGAACGTCTCCTCGAACGCGTACAGGGCGGCGCCCTTGGCGACGGCGAGATCAGGGTCCTGGAGCTTGGGCGTAAGGCCGAGCTCCGCAGACAGCCGCGCCGACACCGCGGGCATCTTGGTCGAGCCGCCCACGAGCACCAGATCGTCGTAGTCGGTGACGCCCTTGCTCCTGGCCACCTCAAGGGTGCGGCCGGTGATCTCGACGGTACGGTCCAGCAGGTCCTTGGTGATCTCCTCGAAGATCTCCCGGGTGATCTCCAAGGTGGCGACCCGGCCCCCGTGCATCACCCTGACGGTGTGCTGGGTGCGCGTCGTCAGCGCCTTCTTCGCCTCCTCGGCGTCCCGGCGCAACTGCTGCTCGGTCAGCTTGTCGTCCAGGGGGTCGCCCGCGTCCGGGTGCTCGGCCGTGAACTGCTCCGCCAGGTACTCCACCAGGCGGGCGTCCCAGTCGGCGCCGCCCAGCTCGTGGTCGCCGTCGGTGCAGATCACCTCGATGTGGCCGCCGCGCAGCGCGATCACCGTCGTGTCGAAGGTGCCGCCGCCCAGGTCGTAGACGAGGATCGTGCGGTCCCTGTCGGGGTTCAGCACCCCGTAGGTGACGGCCGCCGCGATCGGCTCGGAGATGATGTCGATCACGTTGAGGCCGGCCAGCCGCCCCGCCTTGCGCGTCGCGTCCCGCTCGGCCGCGCCGAAGTAGGCCGGGACGGTGATGACGACGTCACGGGCCACCTCGCCCGTCACCGTCTGCGCGTCGTTGGCGAGCTTCACCAGGACGAACGCCGACAGCTCCTCGGGGTTGTAGCTGAACCCGTGGATCTCGCGCGGCACGTCACGGCCCATGTCCCGCTTGATCAGGCTGACCACGTTGTCGGGGTCGATCACGGCGGTGTCCTTGGCGGTCGCGCCCACCACCACGTTGCTGCCGGACTCGAAGTAGACGACCGACGGCGTCGTGTCGGTGCCCTCCAGGTTCCGCAGCACGGTCGGGCGTCCCACGTCGTCGATGCTGGCGATGCAGGAGTACGTCGTGCCCAGGTCGATCCCGTATACAGCCATGTCCTTGAGTGTCCTCAGTCTTCCCTGTACTTGCCGACACGGACTTGCGCTCTGCGCACGATCACGTCGCCGCGCGCGAAACCCTCCCGGCACACCTCGACGACCTTGCCGTCCAGGCCCCGGTCGGTGACGGGCTCCACGCCCAGCGGACGGTGCCGCGCCGAGTCATAGGGTTCGCCGAACTCGACCTCGAAGATCTCGACGCCGGTGCGGCCGAGGGCCTCGGCGAGCTCGTCGCCGATCATGCCCAGGAGGGGTGCCACGTGCTCGCCGTCGGGGGGCTGTACCTCAGCCCTCCGGACGAGGTCGTACAGTCGGTAGAGAGCGGCCCTGACCGGCTCGTGGAGCTGGTCGAGCTCGCCGCGCCGCAGGCTTTCGTTCTCCCGGTGCAGCCGGTCGATGATCTCCTCGCGGTGCCGGGCCCGCTCGTGCTCGCGGCCGACCATTGCGGTCAGTCCGGAAAGCGCCGAGCACAGTTCGGCCAGGGTGGGCGCGTGCCGACCCTCGGGCTGGCCTACGGGCTGTCCCTCGGGCGGGACACCGGGTGCACTGGACACGTTGGAAAACCCTAACGGTCGGTTACCCACCACGATAGGGCTTCTCGAAGAAGAGACACGATCGGGTAACAGGCCCGAAACGCTCATACTGCACGATTAAGGGACGGAACGCTTACTGGAGGTCGCGATGCTCCTGCGCATACGCGTCCGGCTCCCGGATCGTCCGGGTTCGCTGGGCAAGGTCGCGCGCACCCTCGGCGCCGCCGGCGCCGACGTGGTGCGGCTGTCCGTTCTGGAGCAGGACGAGGGCCGCGCCCTCGACGACTTCACCGTCTCGTGGCCTAACGGTCTGTCCGCCGACCGGCTCATCGCCGGACTCGACGCGGTGCCCGGCGTCAAGGTCGAGGGCCTGTGGCGCACCGTCGAGCCGCAGGGACTGCACCCCGACGTCGCGCTCATCGGGCAGCTCGCCACCGCGCCCGCCGTCGACGGGCTGGTGATCCTCGCCGACGCGCTGCCCGCGATCCTGTCCGCCGACTGGGCGGGCGTGGTGCACGTGCCGTCCGGGAAGCTCGTGCACACCAGCCCCGGCGGCGAGACGGCCGAGGCGCCCGCCGACCTGGAACCCCTGCGGCTGCGTGCCTTCCAGGCGCCGGACGGGGCCCAGTACGCGTTCGTGCCCCTTCCGTCGGCCGACCTGGCCGTCCTCGTGGCCCGTTCCAACGCGCCCGAGTTCCACAAGACGGAGATACTGCGGCTGGAACAGCTCGTGCTGGCCGCCTGCGCGGTGCTCGGGGAGAGGCTGGGGCCGTTCGCCTAGCACGGCGGCTAGGAGCCGAGCGGGGCCGTCACGACGGCCGTGGTGTCGCTGTGGCCGACCGGGCCCTTGGCGTCGTAGACGACGGCGTGGCCCACCGCGATGCCGTCGGACGACAGGTGGCCGCCCGCCTCTATGCCGAGCGTGTCGCCCTCGGGGAGACGTGCCAGGTGCAGCGTGTAGTCCGCGTTGATGAAGCTGAGGGTGCCGGGGCCCCAGTGCGTCATCGGGCTGGCCAGATCGGCGGCCTGGGCGGCGCGCACGAAGGGCGTGTAAGGCTCGTCGTCCACCAGGGGGCGTACTTCGCGGATCCAGGCGCGGCGGCGTACGTCGCCCGTCCAGGACTGCCCGTCCACGGGCCACATGAGGAAGGGCGCGCTCGCGTCGACCTGGGGGGCTTCGCCGGGAGGGCCCGCGTCCCAGGTGGGAGCGGTCCAACCTGGGCCGTCGGCGGGTTGGTCGCCCGCGCGCAGCAGGACGCACGTGGCGCGGGCGATGAGCCCGGCCGGGCTGTGCACCGTGGCGTCCACGACCCGGATGCGGCGGCCCTGCCGGATGAGTGCCGTCGTGACGCGGAGCGGGGCGAGCTTCGCGTTCTTGAACAGATCGACGGTGAGGCGGGCGGGCCTGAGCCCGTCGGCCGGGACGTCGCGTTCGATCTGCCGCGCCATGAGCCCGCCGAGCAGGCGGCCGTGCAGCATGTCGGGCGACCACGGGCCGCGGGCGTGGGGAGAGGGCGTGAACTCCCCGCCGTCGAGGGTGAAGAACGGTTCCACCCGGGCCATGATGCCCTGACCGAACGTTGTTCGGGAAGGGGGATTTACGGCCTCCGGCACCACCGCGCCGCGGTGCCGGATGGCCGTATACCGAAAAACCTAGGGGTCGGGGGTGATCGTTCCCGTTTCTCTGCGGTGAATTCGCGGTTACGTGACCTGATCCGAACGCCGGGGCGCGCTGTTATGCTCTTGCCCAAGCGCTTGCTAGGGAGGTTCGGGATGGAGCTGGCCGTCACCGAGGAACAGCGGGAACTCGGCGCCACCGTGCGCCGCCTGCTCGCCGACCACGCCCCCGAGACGGCCGTCAGACGGCTCATGGACGGCCCGGACGGCCACGACCCGGCGCTGTGGTCCCGGATGGCCGCGCTGGGCCTCCAGGGGCTCGCGGTGCCCGAGGAGTACGGCGGGGCTGGCTGCGGGATGGCCGAGCTCGGTGTTGTCCTTGAGGAACTCGGGCGGTGCCTGCTTCCGTCGCCGTTCCTGCCGTCGGCCGTCCTCGCCGTCTCCACACTCCTGGCGGCCGACGACGTGGGGGCGTGTGCGACCTACCTGCCTGGCATCGCCGAAGGGACGCTCATCGCTACCGTCGCGCTGCCTATGGGCGACTCGGCGCCCGCGGGGGTGCGGGCCGAGCCTGCGGGAGCCGCCCCCGTGCTCACCGGGACGGCCGACCTCGTGCTCGAAGCCCAGGTGGCCGACCTTCTGCTGATCCCGGCCGCATCGCCTTCCGGGACGACCCTCTACGCCGTGGAGGCGACGGCTCCCGGCGTCACCGTGACGGCGCTGCCCACGCTCGACCAGACACGTCGCCTCGGTCGGGTCACCCTGGCGTCGGCTCCGGCCGTGCCGGTGGGCGCGGAGGGCGGTGCCCCGCCTGTCGTCGCGCGTGTCCTGGACCTGGCTGAGATCGCCCTGTCAGCGGAGGCCCTCGGCGGCGCCCAGTTCTGCCTGGACTCGTCCGTCGCCTACGCCAAGGTCCGCCACCAGTTCGGCAGGCCCATCGGCGCCTTCCAGGCCGTCAAACACAAGTGCGCCGACCTGCTCACCCTCGTCGAGACCGCCCGTTCCGCCGTCACGCACGCCACCCAGACCGCCGACACGGCGGCCCCGGACGCCCTCCCCGTCACCGCCTCCCTCACCAAGTCCTACACCGCCGACGCCTACTTCACCGCCGCCGCTGAGACCCTCCAGATCCACGGCGGCCTCGGCTTCACCTGGGAACACCACGCCCACCTCCACTTCAAGCGCGCCAAATCCACCCAACTCCTCTTCGCCACCCCCAGCAGCCACCGCACCCGCCTGGCCGCGCACCTCTCGCTCTAGACGGCCTAGGTCTCCGTGACTACTGGACGGGGATGTTCTTGAAGGTGCCGAAAGGCCCCGCGTGGAAGGTGACGGACGTGACGGACGGCGGAGGCGCGAGCGTGTAGAAGAAGCCACGGTTCGCGGTGTCGGGGTCGGGCGTGAACACGCTCTCGCCGGGGTCGGCGTAGAAGGTGCGGCCGAACGTGCGCTCCGGGCCGAGCCGGACGCCGCCGTAGTGGACGCCGGTCGCCGGGTCCTCGACGGAGAACGCGCCGAACGTGCCGCCGTACGGGCCCGTGAAGGCGCTCATCACCTCGGGCAGGGGCTCGGCGTCCAGGTTGGCGATGTCGAAGACGGCGACCAGATAGGCGCCGTCCCGGTAGAAGCCCTTGACGTCGATGCGGCGCTTCGTCTTCTTCATCCGCGCGACGATCTCGGCCTCGCCGCTCGCCACGACCGGCCCGTCGACGGCGCGGAAGGCGGCGTTCACCCCCGGCACGGGCTCCTGCGGGCGCAGCTCGTAGGCGATCTCGACCCGCCGGTTGCGGGCCCGCGCCGCGTCGTCGCGTGGCCCGGACGGCTTGACCGCGGGCTCCGCCTCGCCGACGCCCTTCGCCAGGTACTTGTATCCGCTTCCGAGCCGCGCCCTCAGTTCCCGTTCCACGGCCTTCACGCGTCGCTGGGAGAGCGCGAGGTTGTAGGAGTCGGTCCCGCTGTCGTCGGTGTGGCCCGTGATCCTCAGCTCCAGCCCGGCCCGCGCCCTGATGTCGGCGGCGGCCTGGTCCAGGACGTCCTTCGAGGCCGGGGAGAGCTTGTCGGAGTCGTGCGCGAACAGCACGTCGGTGCGCAGCCCGATCCGCTCGTCCTTACCGCCCCCGTCCGTGGACCTGCTGTCGGTCTCCGTGTACCCGTACAGGTCCACGATCCTGCCTTCGGCGTCACCCACGTCGGTGCTCAACGGCCACGAGTACGTCTCACCGGCGGCGGCCCCGGTGACGGGCGCGGGCGGCGCCGACGGCCCAGGCGTCCCCGACGCGTCCTTCACGGGGATCCCAGTGAACTCCCCGGCTGTCGTGTTCGTCAGCACGGTCACCGCCGCGAGGTCGGCAGGCAACTCCGCGAAGGCGAGCACGTGCTCATACCGCACCCCAGGCTGGTAGAGCCCCCGCCGCGTGTCCGACCCCACCTGACGGCTCCGCTCGTCCTGCGACGGCAGATACGCCTTCCCGCCCACCGGGTCGATCAACAGGATCGACGCGTAGTGCCGCAGCCCGAACCCGATCGACAGATCAGGCTGCGCCGCCCGCTCCCCTAGGTTCGTCACGTAGTACCGCAACAACGAAGACCCCCCATACCGCTCAACCCCCCCGACCTCCACCCGAACCCGCACCGCCCCGATCGGCCCCGTGAACCCCTCCTTCACATACCCCACATCCCCCGGCGCCGCAGTGCCAGGCGCCCCTTCCACCCGCCCAGGAGCCCCAGAAGCCCCAGGGGTCGCGGAAGCCCCACCAGGCCCCGCCCCAGGCTCCGGCTCCCCACTACACCCAGAAACACCAAGAACCAGAACCAACCCCAGCGCAACAACGCCCTTAGCGTCCACGCCCAAAGCGAACCACCCCACCCCCACTCATTTCAACACCCCAGACCCCGATCCGCCCCGTAGCCTGAAGGTGTCGATGCCCCGGGAAGGTGCGGACCCTTGGACGAGCTGACCACGATCGGCGCCCGCCTCCGCGTACTACGCCGCTGGCGCGGAATGACCCTGACAGAACTAGGCGGTCTGTCGGGCCTGTCCCCGTCCTTCCTCTCCATGGCCGAGCGCGGCCAACGCCTCCTCGACCGCCGCTCCCACATCGCCGCCATCGCCACCGCCCTGAGAGTCTCCGAGGTGGAGTTGACGGGGCGTCCCGGCCTGATGGCGGCGAGGGAGAAGAACGGCCCGCACGACGCCGTTCCGGGCCTGCAAGCGGCACTCGCGTCCAACACGCTGGGCGACTCGCTGGTGGAGAGGGCCCGTTCACTCCCCGACCTGACCGCCGCTGCCGCCCGGCTCGTCGAGCTGAAACAACGCGTCGATTACACGACCCTGGGGCATGAGCTGCCGTCGGTCATCGATGAGGTGCATCACCACATAGCCACCGCGCGCGGTGAGCGTGAGCTGGCGACGGCGCTGCGGCTGCTGATCGACGTGTCGCATCCCGCGGCCACCGTGAGCGCGATGCTCGGGTACCCGGACCTGGCGCGGTTGGCCACACGGCACGCGCTGGACGCCGCGCGGCTCCTGGACGATCCGCTCTATCGGGGGCTGACGGACTTCTTGCACACGATGACGACGCCCCGCGCGGGTGCCTGGGACCGCATCTTCGACCTCAGCACCCGGGCCACCGACCGCCTGGCCTCGGCCCGGCTCGACGGGCCGGGAGTCCAGGTTCACGGGATGCTGCACCTGACCGCGGCGTTCGCGGCCGCCTCGGATCTGCGCTCGGACGCCGCTGCCGGGCACCTCGCCGAAGCCCAGGCCCTGGCGGGACGGGTGCGTGCCGACGCGAACGCCTTCGGGTTGTCGTTCAACGCGGCCAACGTCGGCGTGTGGCGGGTGATGGTGACCGCCGAACTCGGCGACTACGGCCGCGCCGCCGAACTCGCCACCCAGGTGGACGCCTCGCCGTTGCCGCTGACCCGCCGCAGCCACCTGTACGCCGAAGCCGGACGAGCCCTCGCTCACGTCAAGGGTAAGGAGCGCCAGGCGATCACCCTGCTCCGCCAGGCCGAGGACGTCGCCCCACAGCGCATCCGCAACAGCACCGCTGTCAAGGGCACGGTGTCGTACCTGCTCAGCCGCGCCCGCTCGGAGTCCGTCAACCGCGAGCTGCGCGGGCTCGCCTCCCGGATGGGTGTCCCGCACTGAGAATCCACGCGATTTCACAGGTGTGAAAAAACCACGTGGCGGCCCGCCTACCGTCCGTGTGCATGAGGCAACAGGAACAACTCGACCAGCTCGCCCGGGTGCTCCGGGGTCGGGGGTGGACGGCCCGCGGTCGTAGACTCGGAGGTATGAAGCGGATGGTGCAGATCCCGTATGAGCTGGAGCAGGAGGAAGACGGCACGTGGGGGGCCCACGCGTCGTTTCCCGGCGGTGGCGCGCACGGGATCGGGGAAACGCCCGAAGAGGCGGTCGCCGACCTCTACGAGGCGGTGAGCCTCGTGATCGAGGAACTCGGACCGCCCCAGGTGCTGACGATCGTGCAGGACGTCGCCTGATGCCGCCACTGCCGGTGGCGTCAGGCGCGGCGGTGGTCAAGGCGCTGGAGAAGGCCGGGTTCGAACTGGTCCGCACGAAGGGCAGCCACCACATGATGACCGGGCCCTCGGGCCGTTTCACCGTCGTGCCGGTGCACCGGGGCAAGGACCTCCCGCCGGGGACGCTGCGGCGCATCATCGCGGACGCCGGTCTGTCCGTCGGTGAGTTCATCGAGCTGCTTTAGGCCCCGGCCTGGGGCCGGGGCCTAGAGGGTGGGGGTCAGCCGTAGCGTTTGAGTTCGTGGAAGAAGTTGGGGATGGTGACGAGGTCGCCGGAGGTGGCGACTTCGGTGTGGACGTAGCGGGCGACCGCCAGGTCTAGGACGCCTAGGCCGAAGGGGGAGAAGATGACGGGTTTGGTGGTGGGTGGGGTGGTTTTGTTGGTGAGGACGTCGTAGAGGGTGCCGGCTACGAAGTCGCGGTTGCCGGTCTGCTGTTCGGCCAGGTGGGGGGAGGTGTTGGCCTTGAGGCAGTGGTCGACGTCGTCGACGATGTTGTAGGCGGAGAGGATGATCTCGGGGGAGAGATCGCGTAGGGAGACGTGCAGGACCAGGGGGTTGTGGGCCAGGAGGGCGGGGTCGAGGATGTGGGGCTCGCCGGCGACGGTCGCCAGGACGATCAGGTCCGAAGCACCCAGCAGGGACTCGACGGTCGGGTGGATGGTGACCGTGCCCTTCTCGGTGCGCTCCAGGTAGCCCTGGAAGCCCTCGGCGTGCTCGGCCGAAAGGTCGAAGATGCCCAGTTCGTCGAACTCCAGGCCGTTGCCGACCAGGTAGGTGTGCAGGTACCGGGCGATCAGGCCGACGCCGACAAAACCGACCTTGCGCGGGGTGACGCCGCGCTTCTCGGCCAGCGTGACGGCGGCGAGCGCGGCGCTCGCGGCGGTCCGGGCCGCGCTGATGATGCTGCTCTCCAGGACGGCGAACGGGTAGCCGTTCTCGGTGTCGTTGAGGACGAGCACGGCGCTGGCGCGCGGGATCCCGGCGGCGACGTTGTCGGGGAAGCTGGAGATCCACTTGATGCCGTGCGCGTTCACGTCGCCCTTGACGCTGGCGGGCAGCGCGATGATCCGGCTGTTGGGCCGGTCGGGGAAGCGCAGGAAGTAGCTGTCGGGGTTGACGGTCTGCGCCTCGCCGTGCAGCCGGTAGGCGGCCTCGACCATGGCCGTGACCTGGCGTTCCCTCCCATGGAGGGCGTTATATACCTGTTCGCCCGAGATGACGGAGAACTGGGGGGTCTGGCTCATGCTGAGGGCTCCTCGGTGATCGGAGGGAACAGGAGAAAGGGAGAAGGCGGGTTCCCTGGGGGGAGGGGAACCCGCCGGTCTGTGTCGTCCGGCCCGGAGGCCGGGAGGCGTCAGGGCAGGTCGAGCGTACCGAAGTGCTCGGTCAGCCACCCCTCGGCGTAGATCGAGTCGAGGTAGCGTTCGCCGAGGTCGGGGGAGACCGCGACGGCGACGGGTTCCTCACCCGGGTACTTCTCGTTCAACCAGTGGACGGCCCCGCTGACGACGGTCCCGGTGGAGCCGCCGAACAGGTAGCCGCCGCCGGCGAGCCGGTGGCAGGTCCGGATCGTGTCGGGTTCGGCGACGTGCACGACGTCGTCGATGAACGCCTCGTCGACCAGCGCGGGACGGGTGGAGGTGCCGAGCCCCGGCACCATCCGCCGTTCCGGGATGCCGCCGAACGTCACGGAGCCGACCGCGTCGATCGCCACGATCGTGACGGGTCTGCCGTGCTCCTTGAAGTAGCGGGCGCAGCCCATGAGCGTGCCGGTGGTGCCCGCGCCGACGAACAGGACGTCCAGGTCGGGGAAGGCGCGCGCGATGGCGGGCGCGGTGTGCCGGTAGTGGGCGCGCCAGTTGTTGGGGTTGGCGTACTGGTTGAGCCACACGTACCGGGGGCCGGACTCGACGAGTTCGCGCACGTACCGGATGCGGCTCTCCAGGTAGCCGCCGTTGGCGTCCTTGGCGTCGATGACGCGGACCTCCGCCCCGAGCGCCCGCATCACCCGCTGGGACGCGGTGTTGCAGCGCGGGTCGGTGACGCACAGGAAGCGGTAGCCCTTGGCGGACGCGATCATCGCCAGGGCGATGCCCAGGTTGCCCGACGACGACTCCACCAGCACCGAGTCCGGCCCGATGAGGCCGGCCCGCTCCGCCGCCGAGATCATCTCAGCGGCGGCCTTGAGCTTCACCGAGCCGGCGAAGTTGAACCCCTCGCACTTCAGGAACAGCGGGGCACCCAGCACCGATCGCAGATCGACGTACAGGTCCTCGACGTTGAACTCCTGCGGGGAGCTGATAATAGGCACGTTGCCGACACCCTCTGTATGACAACAACCGAACGTTGGTGGACAGTGACTGGGTCCCCGGGGGCGACTGGCCTCGTCCGAATCCCAACCGCGCGCCTTCAGCCGAAATTCTCTTGATTTTCATCCCCGCGGCTGAATTCGCTCAGGCCCGCCCTTACGGCCTTCGCTGGTATTCGGTGGCTCCGGTGGCTGGCTCCTCTAGAATCTTTCGGGTGACTCCGATCACCACGGCCGAGATTACCGTACAGTAGGGCAAGTGACCAGACAAGCCCAGGTTGTCTACTAAAGTACTCAATATCGGGCTAAACACGCAGGGATGTAGGAGCGGATTCGTGACGATCTTGGATGGTCTGCTCGAACTCGAAGCGCTGCCGGAGCTGAAGATCTCCGCGAGTGAGGTGGAACGCGCGCGGAAGCTCGCGATGAGCAGGACGCACGAAGTAGATCTCACGGACGCCGTGATCACCCGCGTGGAACGCATTGCGGCGCGGGGCGACAGGCCCGCCGTCCGGGACGAGACGCGCGCGCTCAGCTATGCGGAACTGGCCGTGGAGGCGCGCCGGATCGCCGCCCTGCTGGAGCGCGAGGGCGTCGGCCCGAACGACGTTGTCGCCGTCGGCGGTGTACGGAGCGTGACGGTCATCGCCGCGTTCCTCGCCCTCGAACTGCTCGGCGCGCTGTACGTCCCGGCCGACACCAACTGGCCCGCCAAGCGCGTCGCGGACGTGCTGGAGCAGGCCGGCGCCGTGCTTCTGTTCAACACCGACAGGGGCGAGGTGACGCCCGCGCTCGCGGAGGGCGCGGCGGCCGCCGGGGCACGGGTGCTGCGCGCGCGCGAGGCGGCGACGGTGGCGCCGTGGGAGGGCGAGGCCCGCCTGCCGGGCCTGGACCAGCCCAGGTACGTGCTGTTCACCTCGGGTTCGACGGGCCGGCCCAAGGGCGCGGTGGTCGAGCACCAGGGCATGGTGAACCACCTGTGGGCGAAGATCGTCGACCTGGACATGACCGAGGCGGACGTGGTCGCGCAGACCGCGCCGCTCGGCTTCGACATCTCGATCTGGCAGATGCTGTGCCCGCTGGTGAACGGCGGCCAGGTGCACGTCATCAGCGACGAGGTCTCCTACGACTCGGTGGCTTTCGCCGCGGCGATCGACGGCCAGGGCATCACCATCGTAGAGCTGGTCCCCACCATGGTCAGGCTGCTGCTGGACGACCTCGCGGCGGCCGCGGACGCGCGCGGACGCCTGGCGGGGCTGCGCTGGATGCTCGCGACGGGCGAGGAGCTGCCGACCGAGGTGGCCCGCCGCTGGCTGCTGGAGATGCCCCAGGCGGGTCTGGTGAACGCCTACGGGCCGACCGAGTGCTCCGACGACGTCACCCACCACATCGTCACGCTGAGTGACCTCGAACTGCTGCGGTTGCCCATCGGAACCGCCGTGGTGAACACCGACCTCTATGTCCTGCGGTCGGAGGACGACGGCTGGTACGCGTGTGAACAGGGGGAGACGGGTGAACTTTTTGTGGGCGGCCACGGCGTCGGCCGGGGCTATCTCGGCAACCACGAGCGCACCCGTGACGCGTTCTTCCGCTCGCCCTTCGGACCGTCCCTGACCAGGCGTCTCTACCGGACGGGCGACGCCGTCAAGGTGCTCCCGTCGGGCGCGTTGCAGTACCTGGGCCGGGTGGACCGCCAGGTGAAGATCGCGGGCGTGCGGATGGAGCTGGGCGAGATCGAGGCGGTGCTCCAGCGGCATCCGAGTGTCGGCGCGGTCGCCGTCGTCGTGCACGATTTCGGCACGGCCGGGTAACACGCGGACACCGTCCCGACAAGCCCTGTCACCTGTGGATCACCCGGATGGTAACCGGTCGGTCACTGAGCCCGTTTCTTGTCACGAAGGTGAGCATCCCCGCCCGTTAAGTTCCGCTTATGGGAGGATTGCGAAGCATCAGGCGGGCTGGTTGACTGTGCTTCCGCTACTGATAAGTAGTGCAACAAGGGGGCCTCATCGCCCCGTGCGGCAGCCGGCGGGCAAAAGACGGCTAACGGACGGGTGGGTGGGACGTTGCGGGAAAGGGGCCGGCACCCGGTTTTCTGATTGGTAATTCTTCGCGCTCGAACCACCCAACCTCCCGCACCCGCGAAAGCCATTCTTCATGTCGTCTTCAGAGTTCCTCCCCCTGTCCGCGGCACAGCAGTCGGTCTGGTATGCGCAGCAACTCTCACCGGAAACTCCGATCTGTATCGCGCAGTACATCGAGATTGCGGGAGACTTCGATCCGGAACTGTTCGGGGAGACCGTCAGGATCGGCGCGCACGAGGGCGAGGCGCTCTGGTTCCGGCTGGTCGAGAAGGACGGAATTCCGCACCAGACGCTCGACGCGGCGCCGACCGCGCTGCCCCTTCTGGACTTCAGCGGCGAATCCGACCCGCGTGCCGCCGCCGCCGCGTGGATCGAGCGCGAGGCGCACAGCCCCATCGACCTGACGGGCGGTGAACTGTACGTCAGCCGGGTGCTGCGGCTGGCCCCCGATCTGCACTGGTGGTTCATGCGGGGCCACCACATCATGATCGACGGCTACTCGGGCGCGTTCCTCAACCGGCGCGGCTCGGAGGTGTACGCGGCGCTCGCGCGCGGCGAGGAGTACGTGCCGCAGCGGCACGGCGACTACCGCGCCCTGCTGCGTGAGGAGGAGGAGTACCGCGCGTCGGAACGGTTCGAGGCCGACCGCGCCTACTGGACGGACCGGTTCGCCGACCGTCCCGACGTGGTGAGCCTCAGCGAGCGCACCGCCGCCCCCACCGACCGCTACCTCCGCAGGACGGTCATGCTGGGCGAGGCCGAGACCCGCGAGGTGGCCGAGGGCGCGCGCCGCCTGCGCACCGCCACCCCGGGCCTGGCGATCGCCGCGACGGCCGCGCTGGTCGCCAAGACGACCGGCAGCGAGGACGTCATCCTGGGCATCGCCGTCTCCGGCCGGGTGACGCGGCTGGCCCGCGAGACGCCCACGCACATGGCGTCGATCCTGCCGCTGCGCGTCACCGTGAAACCGGACATGACGATCGAGGAGCTGACCCGGCAGGCCGCCCGCGCCACCGCCCGGCTGCTGCGCCACCAGCGCTACCGGCGCGAGGACCTCGTGCGCGACCTCAAGCTCGTGGGACGCCGCATCCACGGCCCGGTCGTCAACATCATGCCGTACGACTACACGGCCGACTGGGGCGGGCTGCGCGCCACCCAGCACCCGCTGAGCAACGGCCCGGTCGAGGACCTCGCCATCGCGATCTTCGACGCGGCCGACGGCAGGGGCGCCAGGATCGACTTCGACGCGCACCCCGAGCTGTACACCGAGGACGAGGTAGCCGCCCACCAGGCCCGCTACCTGCGCCTGCTCAAGGCGATGGCGTCGGTGGACCCGTCCACCCGGATCGGCTCCCTCGACCTGCTGGACGAGGAAGAGCGCGACCTCGTCCTGAACCGCTGGAACGACACCGGCCTCGACGTCGCCGCGACGACGGTGCCCGAGCTGTTCCGCGCCCAGGTCGCCCGGACCCCGCACGCGACGGCCGTCAGCGACGCGGCCTCCTCGCTCACCTACCGCGCGCTGGACGACCTGTCGGACCGCCTGGCCCGCAGGCTGCGCGCGGACGGCGCGGGCCCCGGCTCGGTCGTGGCGATCTCGCTGCCGCGCACCGCAGACCTCGCCGTCGCCGCCCTCGCGGTGCTGAAGGCGGGCGCCGCCTACCTGCCGATCGACCCCGCCTACCCGGCCGACCGGATCGCGTTCATGCTGGCCGACGCGCGGCCCGCCGCCGTCATCGCGGAGAGCGCCGCGCACCTGCCCGACGACACCGTGACCACCGATCCGCGCGCGGGCCTGGACGGCGCGGACATCTCCACGCCCGCGCCCAGCCCCCTGGACGCCGCCTACGTCATCTACACGTCCGGGTCGACGGGCAGGCCGAAGGGCGTTGTCGTCACGCACGCCAACGCGGTGGACTTCTGCGCCTGGGCGGCCCGTGACTTCGGGCCGGAGCGGCTGCGGCACGTGCTGTGGTCCACCTCGCTGAACTTCGACGTCTCGGTGTTCGAGTGGCTGGCGCCGCTCACCGTCGGCGGCCGGGTCGAGGTCGTCCGCGACCTCCTGGAGCTGGCCGAGCGCGGCGGCTGGCGCGGCTCACTGCTCAGCGGGGTGCCGTCGGCGATGGCCGCGGTGCTCTCCCAGGGCGAACTGGACCTGGCGGCGGGCGACGTGGTGCTGGCGGGCGAGGCGCTGCCCCCGCAACTCGTGCGACGGCTGCGCGACCTCATGCCGAAGGCGCGGATCTCCAACATCTACGGGCCGACCGAGGCGACCGTCTACACCGTCGGCTGGTACGACGACGGCAACCCCGAGGGCGTCGCGCCGATCGGCCGTCCGCTGGCCAACACCCGCGCCTACATCCTGGACTCGGGCCTGAAGCCGGTGCCTGTCGGCGTGCCCGGCGAGCTGTACCTCGCGGGCGCGGGCCTGGCGCGCGGCTACCTGGACCGGCCCGCTCTGACGGCCGAGAGGTTCGTCGCCTGCCCGTTCGGCGACGGCGAGCGCATGTACCGGACGGGCGACCTCGCCCGCTGGAACGCGGCAGGGGAGATCGAGTACCTGGGCAGGCTCGACCACCAGGTGAAGGTCCGCGGGTTCCGGATCGAGCTGGGCGAGATCGAGGCGGCGCTGGCCGCCCACCCGGAGGTCGCCCAGGCCGTCGTGGTGGCTCGGGAGGACGGCGGCACCACCCGGATCGTCGGTTATGTCGTGCCGGTGCCGGGCGCCGCCCTGGACACCGGACGGATCCGCAGGTTCGTCGCCGGACGGCTGCCGGAGTACATGGTCCCGGCCGCGATCCTCGCCGTCGCCGCGCTGCCGCTCAACCCGAACGGCAAGCTGGAGCGGGCGGCGCTGCCCGCGCCCGACTTCACCGCGCCCGCGCGGGAGAGCCGCGCCCCGCGCGACCGCACCGAGGAACTGCTGTGCGGCGTGTTCCGCGAGGTGCTGGGCGTCCGCGAGGTCGGCATCGACGACAGCTTCTTCGAACTCGGCGGCGACTCGCTGCTCGCGACCCGCGCCGTCGCCCGCATCCGCACCGCGACCCGCTCGGAGCTGTCGATCCGCGCGATGTTCCACGCGCCGACCGTCGCCGAGCTGGCCGCGCTGCTGCGGCGCGGCGAGACCGAGGCGGCCGAGCGGCCCCCGCTGACCGCCGTGGCGGAGCGGCCCGAGCTGGTGCCCGTCTCCTACGCCCAGCAGCGGCTGTGGTTCCTCGCGCAGCTCGAAGGGCCGTCGGCGACCTACAACATGCCGATCCCGCTGCGGCTCACCGGCGCGCTCGACCTCGCCGCCGTGCGCGCGGCGCTGCGCGACGTGGCGGCGCGGCACGAGTCGCTGCGCACCGTCTTCACCGAGGTCGGCGGCGAACCGTTCCAACGGGTGCTGCCCGTCGGCGAGGTGCCGCTGAGCGTCGTGGAGGCCGACGCGGACGAGCTGCCGGGCCTGCTCTACATGGACGCCACGCGCGGCTTCGACCTGGCCACGCGGACCCCGCTGCGCGCGCACGTCTACCGGCTCGGCCCGGACGAGCATGTGCTGCTCCTCGTCATGCACCACATCGCGGGCGACGGCTGGTCGCTCGCGCCGCTGGCCCGCGACGTCATCACGGCCTACGGGTCGCGCGCGGCGGGCCTGGCCCCGGCGTGGGCGCCGCTGCCCGTCCAGTACGGCGACTACGCGCTCTGGCAGCGCGCGCTGTTCGGCGCCGAGGACGACGCCGAGAGCCTGATCTCGCGGCAGATCCGGTTCTGGACCCGCGAGCTGGCCGGGCTGCCCGACCAGCTCGCCCTTCCGGCCGACCGGCCGCGCCCCGAGCGCGCCTCCTACCGGGGCGGCCGCGCCTCCTTCGCCGTCTCGGCCGACACGCTCGCGGGCCTGCAGGAGTTGGCGCTTTCGGCGCACGGCAGCCTCTTCATGGTGCTCCAGGCGGCTCTCGCCGGGTTGCTCACCCGCCTGGGCGCGGGCACCGATGTCCCGCTCGGCTCGCCCATCGCGGGCCGCACCGAGGAGGCTTTGGACGACCTGGTCGGCGTGTTCGTCAACACGCTCGTGCTGCGCACCGACACGTCCGGCGACCCGACGTTCCTGGAGCTGCTCGACCGGGTCCGCGACACCGACCTGGCCGCCTACGCGCACCAGGAGCTGCCGTTCGAGCGGCTGGTCGAGGTGCTGAACCCGGCCCGGTCGCTGTCCCGGCACCCGCTGTTCCAGGTGATGCTCACCCTCCAGAACAACCCGCCCGCGCGGGTCGAGCTGGACGGCATGACCGTCGAGATCGAGGACGTGGACCCGGGCGTCGCCAAGTTCGACCTCGAGTTCCTGCTGGAGGACGCGCCCGAAGGCGGCCTCACCGGCGTCCTGGAGTACGCGCGCGACCTGTTCGACGCCGACACCGCCGCCGACCTCGGCCGCTGGTTCACCGAGGTGCTCGACGCCGTCGTCGCCGACCCGTCGGCCCGGATCGGCGCGCTGCACCTGCCCGAGGTGGACAACAGGCTGCTCCGCACGCCCGCGCCCGCCCCCGAGGCCCGCCCGGCCGCCGCGCAGGACAGGCGGCTCGTCGCCTACGTGGTGCCCGCGCCCGGCCAGACCATCAGCTCCGAGGAGCTGCGCGCGTTCGTCGCCGAGCACCTGCCGAAGGCCATGGTCCCGGCCGCGATCATGGTGATGCACGAGCTGCCGCTGACGCCCAACGGCAAGGTGGACACCAAGAACCTGCCCAAGCCCGAGCTGACCCCCGGACAGGCCGCCTACCGGGCGCCGTCCAACGAGCGCGAGCGGGTGCTGTGCGAGATCGTCGGCGAGCTGCTCGGCGTCACCGACGTCGGCGTGGACGACGACTTCTTCGCGCTCGGCGGCAACTCGCTGCTCGCCATGCGGGTCGTCGCGCGGGCGCGTGTCGCGTTCGGCGTCGAACTCGCGGTGCGCGCGCTGTTCGAGGACCCGAACGTGGCGGCGCTCGCCGGGCACGTCGAGCGGGCCGCCCCGGCGCGGGCCGCGCTCGTCCCGGCCGCGCGGCCCGCCGCGATCCCGCTGTCGTACGCGCAGCAGCGGCTGTGGTTCCTCAACAAGTTCGAGGGCCCCTCGGCCACCTACAACATGCCGCTCGCGCTGCGGCTCACCGGCCGGATCGACGCGGCCGCGCTGCAGGACGCGCTGACGGACGTGGTCGAGCGGCACGAGTCGCTGCGCACGATCTTCCCCGACTCCGGGGGCACACCGCGCCAGCAGATCCTTCCGGCGTCCGTCGCCCGGCCGCAACTGGAGGCCGTCCGGACGACCGAGGCGGCGCTCCCGGCCGAGCTGGGCCGGATCGCGGGCTACCCGTTCGACATCTCCGCCGAACCGCCGCTGCGCGCGCACCTGCTGAGCCTCTCGGACGAGCTGCACGTCGCCGTCCTCAACACGCACCACGTCGCGACCGACGGCTGGTCGCTCGCGCCGCTGGCCAGGGACGTCATCACCGCGTACGCCGCGCGGGCGGCGGGCGCGGCGCCGCAGTGGGCGCCGCTGCCCGTCCAGTACGCGGACTACACGCTGTGGCACCAGGCGCTGCTCGGCGCCGAGGACGACCCGGCGAGCCTGCTGTCGCGGCAGCTCGCCTACTGGGCGGACGCCCTCGCGGGGCTGCCCGACCAGCTCGACCTTCCGGCCGACCGGCCGCGCCCGGACGAGGCCAGCTACCGGGGCGGCACGGTCAGGTTCACGCTGTCCGCCGACGTCCAGCGCGGGATCACCGAACTCGCCGCGCGGACCCAGACGTCGCCGTTCATGGTCGCGCAGGCCGCTTACGCGGTGCTGCTTTCGCGGCTCGGCGGCGGCGAGGACATCCCGCTCGGCTCGCCCATCGCGGGACGTACCGACGAGGCGCTGGACGACCTCGTCGGCATGTTCGTGAACATGCTCGTGCTGCGCACCGACGTGTCCGGCGACCCGACGTTCCGGGAGCTCGTCGGCCGCGTTCGGGAAACCGACCTGGCCGCCTACGCGCACCAGGACGTCCCGTTCGAGCGGCTCGTCGAGGTGCTGAACCCGGCCCGGCACATGGGCCGCCACCCGCTGTTCCAGCACGGCCTCACCTTCCAGAACAACCCCGAGGCGCGGCTTGAGCTGGAGGGGTTCACCGCGCGGCCGGAGCCGCTGCACGCCGCCGTCTCGCGGTTCGACACGCTACTCATGCTCACCGAGAGGTTCGGCGCGGACGGCGCGCCCGCCGGGCTGGACGGCGAACTCGAGTACGCGCTCGACCTGTACGACCCGGCCACGGCACGCACCCTTGTCGCCCGCTTCGAACGCCTGCTGACGGGCCTGCTGGACGCGCCCGACGCGCCCGTGGGCGAAGCGCCGCTCCTCGCCGACGAGGAACGGGCGCTCCTGGAGACGTGGGCGGGCGGCACCGTCACGCCGACCGAGGGCGACGTCATCCACGCGGTGTTCGAGCGGCGCGCGGCCGAGCGGCCGGACGCGCCCGCTCTGACGTTCGAGGACACGACGCTCACCTACGGGGAGCTGAACACGCGCGCCAACCGGCTGGCCCGGCACCTCATCAAGAAGGGCGCGGCGCCGGAGCGGTTCGTGGCGCTGCGGCTGCCCCGCTCGCTCGACCTCGTCGTCGCGGTGCTCGCGGTGCTGAAGACGGGCGCGGCCTACGTGCCGATCGACCCGGACTACCCGGAAGAGCGCATCGCCTACACGCTCGCCGACTCCGCGCCCGTCTTCACCGTGGACGAGGAGTTGTTGGCGGCGGCCGACCTTACGGGTTACGCGGACACTGACCCCTCGGTTGAGATGTCTCCGGACCACCCGGCTTATGTGATCTACACGTCGGGTTCGACGGGTCGGCCCAAGGGTGTTGTGGTGCCGCATCGCAACGCCGTCCGGTTGATGACGTCCACGGAGCAGTGGTTCGGGTTCGGGCCTGAGGACGTGTGGACTCTGTTCCACTCCTACGCGTTCGACTTCTCGGTGTGGGAGCTGTGGGGGCCGCTGCTGTACGGCGGCCGCCTCGTCGTCGTCCCGTTCGCGGTGACGCGCTCGCCCGAGGAGTTCCTCGACCTGCTGGCCCGCGAGCGGGTCACCGTGCTCAACCAGACGCCGTCCGCGTTCTACCAGCTCATGGCCGTGGACGACGGCCGTGACCTCGCCCTGCGTCACGTCGTGTTCGGCGGTGAGGCCCTGGAGCTGAAGCGGCTCGCCGACTGGTACGCGCACGGCCGCGACACCGTCCTGGTGAACATGTACGGCATCACCGAGACGACGGTGCATGTCTCCTACATCGCGCTTGACCCGGCATACTGCGCGACGGCCCCCGGCTCCGTCATCGGCGTCGGCATCCCCGACCTGCGCGTCCACGTGCTGGACGGACGGCTGCGGCCGGTGCCGCCCGGCGTCGTCGGCGAGCTGTACGTCGCGGGCGCGGGCCTCGCGCGCGGCTACCACGGACGGCCCGACCTTTCGGCGTCCCGGTTCGTCGCCGACCCGTTCGGTGAGCCCGGCGCCCGCATGTACCGGACCGGCGACCTCGCCCGCTGGCGCACCGACGGCGACCTCGAATACCTGGGCCGCGCCGACGACCAGGTGAAGATCCGCGGGTTCCGCATCGAACTCGGCGAGATCGAGGCCGTGCTGGCCGCCCACCCCGAGATCCGCGACGTCGCCGTCGTCGTCCGCGAGGACAGGCCCGGCGACAAGCGCCTCGTCGCCTACGTCGTGGGCGACGTGGAGCCCGCCGACGTCCGGGAGTTCGCCGGACGCGACCTGCCCGCCCACATGGTGCCCGCCGCCGTCGTTGTGCTGGACGTGCTGCCGCTCACCGGCAACGGCAAGCTGGACCGCCGCGCGCTGCCCGCGCCGGTCGTCCAGGTCGGCGAGGGACGCGCCCCGGCCTCCGAGCGCGAGGAGGTCTTCGCGGACCTGTTCGCCGAGGTGCTGGGCCTGCCCGAGCGGCCCGGCGCCGACGACGGGTTCTTCGACCTGGGCGGCGACTCGATCATCGCGATCCAGCTCGTCTCGCGGGCCCGGCAGTCCGGCCTGGCGATCACCCCGCGCGAGGTGTTCCAGCACCAGACCGTCTCCGCGCTCGCCGCCCTCGCCCGCGACGCGGCGCGGGACACCGCCGTCGAGGCCGAGCCGGAGGGCGCGGGCGTCGGGCCCGTCCCGGTGACGCCGATCGTCGCGTGGCTGCGCGAGCGCGGCGGCCGGATGGAGGGCTTCCACCAGGCGTTCGCGCTGCGGGTGCCCGGCGGACTCGGCGAGGCCAACCTCGTCAGGGCGCTTCAGGCCGTGCTGGACAGGCACGACATGCTCAGGCTGCGCCTCGAAGGCTGGCAACCGGTTGTGCGGCCCGTGGGCGCCGTCCAGGCCGACACGCTGGTGCGCCGGGTGGAGGTCGCCGACGGGGACTTCCAGAAGGCGATCGACGTGGAGGTGCCGCGCGCCGCCGCCGAACTCGACCCGGCGGCGGGCGAGACGGTCCGGCTGCTCTGGCTGGACGCCGGACCCGCCTCGCAGGGCCGTCTTGTGCTCGTGCTGCACCACCTCGTGGTGGACGGCGTGTCGTGGCGCATCCTCATGCCGGACCTCGTCGCCGCGTGGGGCGCCGTCGCGGTCGGGAACACACCCGAGCTGGAGCCGGTGCCGACGTCGTTCCGGCGCTGGGCGCAGAAGCTCACCGCCGAGGCCGCCGACCCGAAGCGGGCCGCCGAACTCGACACCTGGTTCGACTTGGCCGAGGGCACCAATCCGAAGCTCGCCGCGCGCGCGCTCGACCCGGCCGTGGACACCGCCGCCACCGTCCGGCGCCTTGACCTCACCCTGGACGCCGCGACCACCGAGGCCGTCCTCACCGACGTGCCCGCCGCCTACCACGGGCGGGTGAACGACGTCCTGCTGACGGCGCTCGCCTTGGCCGTCGCGCAGTGGCGGTCGGGACGCGGCGGCAGGGGCACCGGCGTCCTGGTGGACCTCGAAGGCCACGGGCGTGAGGAGATCGTCGAAGGCGTCGACCTCTCTCGCACCGTCGGATGGTTCACCACCCTGTACCCCGTCCGGCTCGACCCGGGCCAGGCCGCCTGGCAGGAGATCACCTCCGGCGGGGCGGCTGCGGGCCAGGCGCTCAAGCGCGTCAAGGAGCAGCTCCGGCAGGTGCCCGACAACGGCATTGGCTACGGCCTGCTCAGGTACCTCAACGAGGAGACCGGCGAGGAGCTGGCCGACCTGCCGCACGCGCAGATCGCGTTCAACTACCTGGGCCGGGTCGCCGCCGACGAGGGCGACTTCAGCCCCGCGCCCGAGCCGCTCCCGCCCGGCGAGGACCCGGCGCTGCCCGCCGCGCACCTGCTGGAGATCAACGCGATCACCCACGACCGGCCGGGCGGCCCCGAGCTGACCGTCACCTGGTCGTGGCCCGGCGCGCTGCTCACCGAGCCCGAGGTGGCCGCGCTCGGCGAGGCGTGGTTCGCGGCGCTGCGCGGGCTCGTCACGCACGCCCGCGCGGCGGGCGCGGGCGGCTTCACCAGCTCGGACCTGCTGGTGGACCTCGACCAGTCCGAGATCGACACGCTTCAGGCGGCTTGGAGGAACAAGTGAGCACGGGCCGGGATCTGGAAGACA
Source organism: Actinocorallia sp. API 0066 (assembly GCF_020991275.1). Lineage (GTDB taxonomy): Bacteria > Actinomycetota > Actinomycetes > Streptosporangiales > Streptosporangiaceae > Actinocorallia. The sequence goes on from NZ_JAJLQY010000002.1 coordinate 263,863, forward strand.
TCCTTCCGCTGTCCCCGTTGCAGCAGGGCTTCTTCTTCCACGCCAAGTACGACGACCAGGACGTGTACACCGCGCAGCTCGTCCTGGACATGGAAGGGCCGCTGGACGTCGCCGCGCTGCGCCGGGCCGCCGAGACGCTGCTGCGGCGGCACGGCAACCTGCGGGCCGCGTTCACCGACGAGGGGGTGAGCCGCCCGGTCCAGCTCGTCCCGCGCGAGGTCGCGTTGCCGTGGGAGGAGATGGAGCTGGACGACGAGGAGGCGCGCGCCCTCGTCCTCGCCGAGCGGACCCGTAGGTTCGACCTGATGGAACCGCCCCTGCTGCGGTTCGTCCTGGTGAAGCTGGAGGGCGACCGGCACAAGCTGGTGTTCACCAACCACCACATCCTCCTGGACGGCTGGTCCACGCCGGTCCTGGCGACCGAGCTGTTCGCGCTGTACCTCGCGGGCGGCGACGAGGGACTGCCCCGGCCCACCCCGTACAAGAACTACCTGCGCTGGCTGGCCGGGCAGGACCGCAAGGCGGCCGAGGCCGCCTGGCAGGACGCGCTTTCCGGGCTTGAGGACGCCACGCTCGTCGCGCCGCACGCGGCCGACCTGCCGCCGGTCGTGCCGCACCGGGCGCTGCTGGAGCTGGACGAGGCCGTCAGCCGGAAGCTGACGCGGGCCGCGCGCCGCCACGGCGTCACCGTCAACACCCTGCTCCAGGCCGCCTGGGGCGTCGTTGTGGGCGCGCTGACGGGCCGTGCCGACGTGGTGTTCGGCGCGGCGGTCTCGGGCCGTCCGGCCGACCTGCCGGGCGTCGAGCAGATGATCGGCCTGTTCATCAACACGCTGCCGATCCGGGTCCGGCTGAACCCCTCCGACACGCTCGCGGAGGTGTTGGAGCGGCTCCAGGAGGAGCAGACCGACCTGCTTCCGCACCACCACCTGGGCCTCACCGACATCCAGCGCGCCACCGGCCACGGCGTCCTGTTCGACACGATGACGGTGCTGGAGAACTACCCCTTCGACCCCGCCACGATGGACGGGACGCTGGGAGGGCTACGCCTCACCGGCTTCGACTCCTACGACGCCACACACTTCCCGCTCTCGTTCGTCATCATCCCCGGCGACAGGCTCTCGCTGCGGCTGCACTACCGGCCCGACCTGTTCACGCCCGAGGCCGCCGAGACGCTCCTCGGCCGCGTCCGGCGCTTCCTGGACGCCGTCCTGGCGGACGCCGACCAGCCGCTCGCCGCGCTCGACCTGCTCTCCGACGACGAGCACGCCGCCCTCGCCAAGCGGCAGGGCCCCACCGGCGAGCTCTCGGCCGCCTCCGTCGTGGACCTCCTGCGCGCGCGTGCTTCCGCCGACCCGGACGCGACGGCCCTCGTCGCCGCCGACGCGACGCTCACCTACGCCGAACTCGACGCCGCCGCCAACCGGATCGCGCACACGCTGCTCTCGTCCGGCGTGAAGGCGGGCGACAGGGTGGCGCTCCGCCTACCGCGCGGCGCCGCCCACGTGACGGCGATCTTCGGCGTGCTCAAGACCGGCGCGTCCTACGTGCCGGTGGACCCCGAGTACCCCGACGACCGCATCGCGCACATGCTGGCCGACTCCGCGCCCGCGCTCGTCATCACCCACGACTGGCCCGGCCTCACCTCCGACGCGCCCGCCCACGACCCCGCCGTCACGATCGACCCGGCGCAGCCCGCCTACACGATCTACACGTCCGGCTCGTCCGGGCTGCCCAAGGGCGTCGTCGTCCCGCACCGGGGCCTGGTCAACTACTTCGACGGGCACGCCCCCGCGTTCTGGGAGCCGGTCGTCGCGCGCGCGGGCCGCCGCGTCCGCTTCGCGCACACCGCGTCGTTCTCCTTCGACACCTCGTGGCACGGCCTGCTGCTCATGCTGTTCGGCCAGGAACTCCACGTCCTGGACGACACCGCGCGCCGCGACGGCGCCGCCCTGGTCGGCTACGTGCGCGAGCACAAGATCGACCTGGTGAACACCACGCCGTCGCACTTCCAGACGCTGCGCGAGCTGGGCGTGCTGGAGGCGGGCGTCTCCACCGTGCTGCTGGGCGGCGAGGCCGTCTCGCCGGGCCTGTGGGACGAGCTGGCGGCCCTGCCCGGCCTGGAGGCGCACAACTTCTACGGGCCGACCGAGGCGAGCGTCGACTTTTTCAACGGGCCGCTCACCGCCGGGGCCCGCCCCAACATCGGCACCGCGTTCCGGGGCAGCCGCCCGTACGTCTTGGACGGCGCGCTGCGGCGCGTCCCGGACGGGGTGCCGGGCGAGCTGTACGTCGCGGGCCCGATGCTCGCGCACGGCTACCTCGACCGGCCGGGACTGACCGCCGAGAGGTTCGTCGCCTGCCCGTTCGGCGAGCCCGGCGCGCGCATGTACCGGACCGGCGACCTCGTGCGCTGGCTGCCCGACGGCACCCTGGAGTACCTGGGCCGCGCCGACGACCAGGTGAAGATCCGCGGCTACCGGATCGAGCTGGGCGAGGTCGAGGCGACCCTGGAGCGGCACCCCCACGTCACGCGGGCGGCCGTCGTGGTGCGCGAGGACAGGCCGGGCGACCGGAGGCTCGTCGCCTACGCCGTCGTGGAGGAGGGCGTCACGGCCCGCGACCTGCGCGCGTTCGTGGCGGGCGCGCTGCCCGAGTACATGGTGCCGGTCGTGGTGCTCCTGCCCGACCTGCCGCTCACCCCCAACGGCAAACTCGACCGCAGGGCGCTGCCCGCGCCCGACCTCGGCCTGGGCGGCGGACGCGGCCCGCGCACCCCGCAGGAGGAGATCCTCGCCGGGGTCTTCGCCGAGATCCTCGGCGTCGGGCGGGTCGGCGTCGACGACTCGTTCTTCGACCTGGGCGGCGACTCGCTCACCGCGACCCGGCTGATCAGCCGCGTCCGCACCGTGCTGGGCGTCGAGCTGCCCATCCGCGCGCTCTTTGAGGCGCCGACCGTCGCGGCCCTCGCGGTGCGCGTCGCGGACGCCGAAGGCAGCGCCAGGCCCGCGCTGGCCCGCCGCGAGCGCCCGGCCACCCTGCCGCTCTCCTACGCGCAGCAGCGGCTGTGGTTCCTCGGCCGCTTCGACGGGCCGACCGCCACGTTCAACATGCCGGTGCCGCTGCGGCTGCGCGGCCCGCTCGACCTCGCCGCCCTGCGCGCGGCGCTCGCCGACGTCGTCGGACGGCACGAGGCGCTGCGCACCGTCTTCCCGGACGCGTCCGGGACGCCCCGTCAGCTCGTCCTGGAGACCTCGGCGGCGCTCCCGCGCGTCTCGGTGACCGAGACGTCCGAAGCGGGTCTCCCCGGCGCGCTGGCGGCCGTCGCGGGGGAGGGGTTCGACCTGTCGGTCGAGCCGCCGTTCCGGGTCGCGCTGCTGCGGCTCGGCGAGGACGACCACGTGCTTCTGCTCGTGCTGCACCACATCGCGGGCGACGGCTGGTCGATGGCACCGCTCGCGCGCGACGTCGTCACCGCCTACGACGCGCGCCGCAAGGGCGAGTCCCCGGCCTGGACGGCGCTGCCCGTCCAGTACGCCGACTACGCGCTCTGGCAGCGGGAGCTGCTCGGCTCCGACGAGGACCCGGCGAGCCTGCTCGCCCAGCAGACGGAGTTCTGGAAGACGGCTCTTGAGGGGCTGCCCGACCAGTTGGAGCTGCCCGCCGACCGGCCCCGGCCCGCCCAGGCCAGCCAGCGCGGCGCGACCCTCCCGTTCGCCGTCGACGCCGCCGTGCACCGCGCGCTGCTCGACCTCGCGCGGGAGAGCGGCGCGAGCCTCTTTATGGTCGTGCAGGCCGCTTACGCCGCGCTGCTCACGCGGCTCGGCGCGGGCACCGACATCCCCGTCGGCTCGCCCATCGCCGGACGTACCGACGAGGCGCTGGACGACCTCGTCGGCATGTTCGTGAACATGCTCGTGCTGCGCACCGACACCTCCGGCGACCCGACCTTCCGGGAACTCGTCGCCCGCGTCAGGGAAGCCGACCTGGCCGCCTACGCCCACCAGGACGTGCCTTTTGAGCACCTGGTGGAGGTGCTCTCCCCGGCCCGCCACCTCGGCCGCCACCCGCTGTTCCAGGTGTGCCTGTCGTTCCAGAACAACCCCGAGGCGCGCGCCGAACTCGACGGCCTCACCGTGGAGGCGCTCGACCTGGGCGTCGGGACCGCCAAGTACGACCTGTCGCTGTACCTGGAGGAGCACCACTCGTCCGACGGCTCCCCGGCGGGCCTGTCGGCGGGCCTTGAGTACGCGCTCGACCTGTTCGACCCGGCGACCGCCCGCGACCTCGCCGACCGGCTCACCCGGTTCCTGGCCGCCGTCACCGCCGCGCCGGACGCGCCGATCAGCGCCGCCGACGTGCTCGCCGAGGCCGAGCGGGAGACGATCCTCACGCGCTGGTCCGCAGGGCTGGCGTCCGCCTCCGAGGCGCTGCCCGAACCGCCCTCCGGCGACGACCTCATCCACGCGGCCTTCGAGCGGCGGGCGGCGCTCGCCCCCGACGCACCGGCCGTCACCTGTGAAGGCACGACGCTCACCTACGGGGAGCTGAACGCGCGCGCCAACCGGCTCGCCAGGCACCTCATCGAGAGGGGGGCGGGGCCGGAGAAGTTCGTGGCGCTCGCGCTGCCCCGCTCGCTCGACCTTGTGGTCGGTGTCCTGGGTGTGCTGAAGACGGGTGCGGCTTACGTGCCTGTGGACCCGGACTACCCGGCGGACCGGATCGCCTACATCGTCGAGGACGCGGCACCCGTCCTGACGGTCGATGCGGCGCTGCTCGCGGACGTTGACCTTACGGGGTACTCAGAGGAGAACCCCTCGGTCGGGATGTCTCCGGACCACCCGGCTTATGTGATCTACACGTCGGGTTCGACGGGTCGGCCCAAGGGTGTTGTGGTGCCGCACCGCAATGCGGTGCGGTTGATGACGTCCACGGAGCAGTGGTTCGGGTTCGGGCCCGACGACGTGTGGACTCTGTTCCACTCCTACGCGTTCGACTTCTCGGTGTGGGAGCTGTGGGGGCCGCTGCTGTACGGCGGCCGCCTCGTTGTGGTGCCCTACGCCGTCTCCCGGTCGCCCGAGGACTTCCTCACCCTCCTCGCCGAAGAGGGCGTGACCGTCCTCAACCAGACGCCGTCGGCGTTCTACCAGCTCATGGCCGCCGACGCGGCACGGCCCGGCACACCCCTGCGGCTCCGGTACGTGGTCTTCGGCGGCGAGGCGCTCGAACTCGGTCGCCTTGAGGACTGGTACTCCCGGCACGCCGACGACGCGCCCGTCCTGGTGAACATGTACGGCATCACCGAGACGACGGTGCACGTCTCCTATGTCGCCCTGGACGCCGCGTACTGCGCGACGGCCTCCGGCTCCGTCATCGGCGTGCCCATCCCCGACCTGCGCGCCTACGTCCTGGACGACCGGCTCCAGCCCGTCGCGCCCGGCGTTGTGGGCGAGCTGTACGTCTCCGGCGCGGGGCTGGCGCGCGGCTACCACGGACGGCCTGACCTGTCGGCCTCCCGGTTCGTCGCGGACCCGTTCGGCGCGCCCGGCTCCCGCATGTACCGGACCGGCGACCTTGGCCGCTGGCGGCGCGACGGCTCCCTGGAGTACCTGGGCCGCGCCGACCAGCAGGTCCAACTGCGCGGGTTCCGGATCGAACTCGGCGAGATCGAGGCGGCCCTGGTCCGCCACCCGGACGTCGCCGACGCCGCTGTGATCGTCCGAGAGGACCGGCCGGGCGACAAACGGCTCGTGGCCTACGTCGTCGGCGGCGAGGTCGAGAGCGGCGAGCTGCGCCGCTTCGTGAACCGTGACCTGCCCGACTACATGGTCCCGGCCGCCGTCGTCAGGCTGGCCGCGCTGCCGCTCACCGGCAACGGCAAGCTCGACCGCAAGGCGTTGCCCGCGCCCGACTTCGCCGCCAACGTCACCGGACGGGCCCCGCGCGACGCCGCCGAGGAGGTGCTCGCCGGGCTGTTCGCCGAGGTGCTCGGCCTGGCGCGGGTCGGCATCGACGACGGGTTCTTCGACCTGGGCGGCGACTCGATCATCGCGATCCAGCTCGTCGCGCGGGCCCGCCAGTCCGGGCTTGTGGTGACGCCGCGCGAGGTGTTCCAGCACCAGACCGTCGCGGAACTCGCCGCTGTCGCGCGGCCCGCCGACGAGGACGCGGTGGAGGCCGAGCCGGAGGGCACCGCCCTGGGCGCGGTGCCTCCGACGCCGATCTTCCGCTGGTTCGAGGAGCTGCGAGGCCCGACCGCGTCCTACAGCCAGCGCATGCTGCTGCGCGTCCCGGCGCACCTGGACGTCACCGCCCTGACGGCCGCCTACCAGGCCGTCCTGGACCACCACGACATCCTCCGGCTGCGCGTCACGGACGGCGTGTACGAGGTACGGGAGAAGGGCTCCCGTACCGCGCGCGTTGAGGTCGTGGACATCGCGGGCCTGGATGGCGAAGCGCTTGAAGCCGTCCTGGGGCGGACCGCCTGGGAGGCGCGTGAGGCGCTCGACCCGGCGACGGGCGAGGTGACCCGCCTGCACCTGCTGGACGCGGGCGAGGCTTCCGGGCTGCTTCTGTTCACCGCCCATCACCTCGTCGTGGACGGCGTCTCCTGGCGCATCCTGCTGCCGGACCTCGTCACCGCGTTGGGCGGGGCCCCGCTCCAGCCGGTCGGCACGTCGTTCCGCAGGTGGGCGCAGCGGCTCACCGCCGAGGCGTCCGAGCCCCGGCGGGCCGCCGAACTGGGCTTCTGGTCCGAGGTCGTCCACACACCCGACCCGGCGCTCGGCTCCCGGCCGCTCGACCCTGCCCGCGACACCTTCGCGACGGCGGGGCACCTGACCGTCACGCTGCGGGCGGAGGTCACCGAGCCGATCCTCTCGACCGTCCCGGCCGTCTTCCACGGACGCGTCAACGACGTGCTGCTGACGGGCCTCGCCCTCGCCGTCGCCGAGTGGCGCGAACGGCGCGGCAAGGGCGGCGGGTCCGCCGTGCTCGTCGACCTCGAAGGGCACGGCCGCGAGGAGATCGTGCCGGGCGTCGACCTGTCCCGGACATCCGGCTGGTTCACCTCCATCCACCCCGTCCGGCTCGACGCGGGACGCCAGGCGTGGGCCGAGGTGCGCGCCGCCGGGCCCGAGGTCGGCACCGCGCTCAAGCGGGTCAAGGAGCAGCTACGCGAGGCCCCCGACAACGGCGTCGGCTACGGCCTGCTGCGCTATTTGAACGCCGAGACCGGCGCGGCGCTCGCCGACGCGAAGGCCCCGCAGCTCGCGTTCAACTACCTGGGCCGCTCGGCGGGCGGCGCGGACACCGACTGGTCCCCGGCCCCGGCGGCGCTCAGCGCGGCGCTGGGCGGCGGACACGACACGTCCCTGGCCCTGCCGCACGCCCTTGAGGTCAACTGCCACACGGAGGACTCGGCGGCCGGGCCGAGGCTGTCCGCGACGTGGTCGTGGGCGTCCGGGCTGCTCACCGAGGCCGAGGTCGCCGAACTCGCCGACCTGTGGTTCGCCGCCCTGGAGGCGCTCGCCGGGCACGCGGCCGCCGACGGCGCGGGCGGCTTCACCCCGTCCGACATCGAACTCGTCGCCGTCAGCCAGGACGAGCTCGACGAGTTCGCCGCCGAGTTCGAGGACTTCGACCTGTGACGATACGAGGGGAGCGTCGCCGATGAGCGGCAACCTGGAGGACGTGCTGCCGCTGTCGCCGCTGCAACAGGGGCTGTACTTCCACGCCCGCTTCGACGGCGCCGCCGACGTCTACAGCGCCCAGGTCGTGCTCCGGCTCGACGGGCCGCTGGACGTGCCCGCGCTGCGCCGCGCGGCCGAGGCGCTCGTGGCCCGGCACGCCAACCTGCGCGCGGCGTTCCGGGAGCGGAAGACGGGTGAACCGGTCCAGCTCGTGGCGAAGGCCGTCCGGGTGCCTTTTGAGGAGGTCTCGGGCGACGTCGGGGAGATCGCCGCGCGGGAGCGGGCGCACCGGTTCGACCTGGCCCGGCCGCCGCTGCTGCGGTTCGTCCTGGTCAAGGGTGAGACGCCCGACGTGCACTTCCTGGTGTTCACCAACCACCACATCCTCCTGGACGGGTGGTCCACGCCGATCCTCCAGACCGAGCTGTTCGCCCTCTACCTGACGGGCGGCGACACGACCGTCCTTCCGCGCGTCACGCCTTACAAGAGCTACCTCGCGTGGGTCGCGCGGCAGGACAGGCAGGGCGCGGAAGCCGCGTGGCGTCAGGCTTTGGAGGGCGTCGAGGAACCCACGCTGCTGCGTCCGGCGGCGTCGGGCGGGGCCGCCGTCGAGCCGCGCAAGCTGCACGTCACCCTTCCCGAGGCGCTGACCACGGCGCTCACCGCGCGCGCACGGGCCGAGGGCGTCACCCTCAACACCGCCTTGCAGCTCGCCTGGGGGCTCGTGCTGGGCGCCGCGACGGGCCGCTCGGACGTGGTGTTCGGCGGCGTCGTCTCCGGGCGTCCGGCCGACCTGCCGGGCGTCGAGCAGATGGTCGGGCTGTTCATCAACACACTCCCCGTCCGCGTCCGGGTGACGCCCTGGGACACCCTGTCCGGGGCGCTGCGCCGCGTCCAGGCCGAGCAGGCCGACCTGCTGGCCCACCACCACCTCGGGCTCGGCGACATCCAGGCGCTCACCAGGCTCGGCGCGCTCTTCGACACCGTGATGGTGTTGGAGAACTATCCGTTCGACCCCGACGCCGAGGCCACCGACCTGAACGGCGTCAAGGTCTCCGGCGTGAGCATGCACGACGCCACCCACTACCCGGTCGCCGTCGCCGCCGTGCCGGGCCGCGAGCTGGGAGTCAGGTTCGACTACCGGCCCGACCTGCTGACGGCGGAGGAAGCCGAGCGGCTCGCCGGACGGCTCAAGGCCGTCCTTGAGGCCGTCGCGGAGACGCCCGACGTGCCCATCGGACGGCTCGGCCTCCTCACCGGAGACGAGCGGGCCGCCGCGCGCGCGCTCGGCACCGGACCCGTCGTCGGGCGTAAGGCGGAGACGGTCACGGGCCGGTTCGCCTCGGTCGTGGCCGCCCGGCCCGACGCCGTCGCGATCCGGCACGAAGGCACCTCGCTCACCTACGCCGAACTGGACGCCGCGTCCTCCCGTCTCGCCGCCCGCCTGCGCGCGCTGGGCGTCGGCCCCGAGACGCCGGTCGCGATGCTGCTGGAGCGCGGCCCCCACGTCGTCGTCGCCACCCTCGCGGTGCTGAAGACGGGCGGCTACTACGTCCCCATCCACCACAGCTACCCTTCCGACCGCCGCGCCTGGGCCTTCACCGAGTCGGGGGCCCGCGTCCTGCTCCTGGACGCCGCCTTCGCCGACCCCGGCTTCGCCCACGACGCCGCCGTCGTCCGCGCCGACCTCCCCGACGCGGACGCGACGGCGGAGGAGCCGTGCACCGGGCCCGCGACGCCGGATGGTCTCGCTTACGCGCTGTTCACCTCCGGCTCGACGGGCCTGCCCAAGCGGGTCGGGGTGGCGCACCGTGAGGTCGTCGCTTTCGCGTCCGACAGCGAGGTGATCGAGGGCGGCGAACGGGTCCTGGTGTTCTCCGCGCACGCCTTCGACGCGTCCACCTACGAGATGTGGGGGCCGCTGCTGGGCGGCGGCACCGCCGTCATCGCGCCGCCCGGCGAGCTGGACACCGAGGGGTTCGCGAAGCTCGCGCGGGACGAGGGCATCACCGCCGCGTTCGTCACCACAAGCCTGTTCAACCTCATGGCGGCCGAGCGGCCCGACGCGTTCGCGCCGCTGCGGCGCCTGCACACCGGCGGCGAGGCGGGCAGCGCGCGCGCGATGCGCGCCGTCATGGCGGCCTGCCCCGACACCGAACTGTTCAACGTCTACGGGCCGACCGAGACCACCACCTACGTGGCGTTCCAGCCGATGCGCGAGCACCTGGCCGACCGGTCCGCGCCGCCGCTGGGCGGGCCGCTGGAGGACACCGTCCTGCACGTCCTGGACGGCGCGCTGCGGCCCGTCCCGGAGGGCGTCACGGGCGAGCTGTACATCTCCGGCGCGGGTCTCGCCCGCGGCTACCTGGACCGTCCGGGCCTCACCGCCGAGCGGTTCGTCGCCTGCCCGGCCGGGCCGCCCGGCGCGCGGATGTACCGGACCGGCGACCTCGTGCGCTGGAAGGACGGCCTGCTGGAGTACGTGGACCGCGCCGACTTCCAGGTGAAGGTCCGCGGCTTCCGGATCGAACTCGGTGAGATCGAAGCCGCCCTGGACGCCCACCCCTACGTCGCGCGCGCGGCCGTGCTGGCACGTCAGGACAGGCCGGGGGAGAAGCGCCTCGTCGCCTACGCGGTGCCGCACGAGGGCCTCGCCCCCGAGCCGGACGAGCTGCGCTCCTATCTGGCCGGGCAGCTTCCGTCGTACATGGTCCCGGCCGCCGTCGTCGTCCTCGACGCGTTCCCCCTGAACGGCAGCGGCAAGCTGGACCGGGCGGCGCTGCCCGCGCCCGGCTTCTCCCGCACCGGACGGCCCCCGGCCACCCCGGACGAGGAGCGCCTGTGCGCGGTCGTCGCCGAGGTGCTCGGCCTGCCCTCGGTGCACGCCGACGTCAGCTTCTTCGACCTGGGCGGCGACAGCATCGCCGCGCTGCGCCTGGCCGCCCGCGCGCGCGAGGCCGGATTCGAGATCACCCCGCGCATGGTCTTCACCCGGCAGACCGTCGCGGGACTGCTCGGCGGCGACGACCCGGAACTCGGCCTGGACGTCCTCCTGCCGATCCGCACCCGTGGGGAGGGCGCGCCGCTGTTCTGCGTGCACCCGGCGGCGGGCCTTTCCTGGCCGTACTTCGCGTTCCTCCCGCACCTGCCGGGCCCGCTCTACGGCCTCCAGTCGCGCGCGCTCTCCGAGCCCGCCTACCGGGCCCCCTCGGTGCGCGCGATGGCCGAGGACTACGCGGCGCGCATCGTCGAGACCCAGCCTTCGGGCCCCTACCACCTGCTCGGATGGTCGCTGGGCGGGCTCATCGCTTTTGAGGCCGCGCTGATCCTCGCCGAGCGGGGCCACAGGATCGGCACCCTCTGCCTGCTGGACTCCTTCCACTCCCAGGACCTCACGACCGACGAGCGCGAGGTCATCCCCGAGCTGCTCCAGTCGATCGGCATCGACGAGAAGATCGCGGGCGACCCGTCCGCCCCGGACGTCGCCGCGATCATGGCCGAGCTGCGCTCGCGCGGCGACGCGTTCGCCACCCTGGAGGAGGACCAGCTCCTCGCCGTCTACAGCACCTACGAGAACGGCCTACGGATCGTCGACGGGTACACGCCCACCGGCGTCGCCCCCGCCCCCATCGTGTTCTTCAGGGCCACCCGTGGCCTCCGCGCCGACTCCCCGTCGCCGCAGACGTGGTCGCCCTACGCGACCGGCCTCGAAGTCCACGACCTCGACGTCGAACACCACTTCCTGATGGAACCGCACGCCGTCAGGGAGATCACGGCGGTGCTCGCGGCCCGCCTGACGAAGTAGCTTTGTCTCCGCGCATCACCCCTGAACCGGAAGGACCCCCCGAGATGGCCACGAACCCGTTCGAGAACGACGACGCGACCTACCTCGTCCTCGTCAACGACGAGGGCCAGTACTCGCTGTGGCCGACGTTCGCCGAGGTCCCGGCGGGCTGGACCGTCGAGAAGACCGCCGACACCCGGCAGGCGTGCCTCGACCACATCAACGAGCACTGGACCGACATGCGCCCGCGCAGCCTCGCGCGGGCCATGGACTCCTGACCTTGACGGCCTCGGGGGAACCGCGCGAGATCACCGTCACCGAGTGGGCCATGGAGATGCGGGACCCCGCCGCGCTCCGCCCCGCGCCGCTGCCGTCCGGCGAGATGACGTTCACGCTCGCCCGCGTCGCCTCACCCGACGTCAACCGCGCGCTCTACGCGGCGGTGGGCGCGCGGGTGTGCTGGACCGACCGCTTCGGCTGGACGCACACCGACTGGGCCAAGTGGGTCGACCGGCCCGAGCTGGCGACCTGGCTCGCGCTGGCCGAAGGCACCGTCGCTGGCTACTTCGAGCTGGAGGCGCAGCCCGACGGCGACACCGAGGTGCACCTCGTAGGGCTCGTCCCCGCCTTCGTCGGCCGGGGGTTCGGCGGGTACCTCGTGGAGCAGTGCGTGCGCCGCGCGTGGCAGCGCGGCCGCCTGTGGGGCGACGGGCTGGGGCCGACGCGCCGGGTCTGGCTGCGCACGAGTACGCTTGATCATCCGAACGCCAAGGCGAACTACCTGCGGCGCGGCTTCGCCGTCGCGTGGGAGGAGACGGGGGTGAAGGCGGTGCCCGACCCCCGGATGGCGCCCTGGCCCCTCCCGGACGACCCACGGCGCGCCCCCCTCGGCGCGGAGCACGAAGAGGAGACCCCAAGGTGAGCTGGCTGCGCTGCCCCGACCCCCGGCCCTGGGCGACCACAAGGCTCGTGTGCTTCCCGCACGCGGGAGGCTCGGCCGTCTCCTATCGCGGGTGGGGGAAGGCCGTGAGCCCCGCCCTTGAGGTGCACGCCGTGCAGTACCCGGGCCGCGCCGACCGGATGCGCGACCCCATGACGACCGACCTGCGCCAGGCCGCCCGGCTCGTCGCCGCCGCGCTCGCGCCGCTGGCCGACCGGCCGATCGCGCTGTTCGGGCACAGCATGGGCGCGCTCGTCGCTTACGAGACGGCGCTCCTGCTCCAGGCCAAGGGCACGCCGCCGGTGCACCTCTTCCCGTCGGCGGCCCGTGCCCCGCACCGCCGCCGCGACGCCGAGGACGGGGTGTCCGAGCGCGACGACGACGGCGTGATCGCCGAGCTGACGTCGCTGGGCGGCACCGACCTGGCCGCGCTCGCCGATCCGGAGCTGCGCGAGCTGATCCTCCCGTACGTCCGCGGCGACTTCCGGGCGCTGGAGCGCTACCGGCCGGACCCGGCCTCCCCGGCCCTGACGTCGCCCGTGACGGCCCTGGCGGGCGAGGGTGACCCCCACGTCGGGGTGGACGAGGTCGGGCGCTGGGCGGACGTCACGGCCGCGTCCAGCGAGGTCAGGGTGTTCCCCGGCGGGCACTTCTACCTCAACGACCAGTTGCCCGAGGTGCTCGCGGAGCTCCACAAGGCGCTCGGCATTCCGCCCGCCTGAGGCTTTCCTTACCCTTCGGGCGTTTTGGGCCCTCCCAAGCGTTTGCTTCAGGCGTACGTTCCGGGCAGCGGGGCCGCGCAAGGCCCGTGCGGGAGAGCCCGCCGCCCGGTCCCGGCAGGGAGCCGCCATGGGCGTCGAGATCCGGGTGGAGGGGCTGCGCAAGTCCTTCGGCCGCCAGGTCATCTGGGAGGACGTGTCCTTCACCGTCCCGGCCGGGCAGATCTCCGCCCTGCTGGGCCCCTCCGGCACCGGCAAGTCGGTGTTCCTCAAGAACCTCATCGGCCTGCTGCGGCCCGACCGAGGCCACGTCTGGGTGGACGGCCAGGACGTGCCCGAGCTGCGCGAACGCCGCCTGTACGAGATGCGCCGGAGGTTCGGCGTGCTCTTCCAGGACGGCGCGCTGTTCGGCTCCATGAGCGTCTTCGACAACGTCGCCTTCCCGCTGCGCGAGCACACCAAGCTGCCCGAGTCGAAGGTGCGCGCCAAGACGCTGGAAAAGATGGAACTCGTCGGCCTCTCCGGCGCGGAGGACAAGTTCCCCGGCGAGATCTCCGGCGGCATGCGCAAACGCGCGGGCCTGGCCCGCGCCCTCGTCCTGGACCCGGAGATCATCCTGGCGGACGAGCCCGACTCCGGCCTGGACCCCGTCCGGACGTCCTACCTCAGCCAGCTCTTTGTGGACATCAACTACGAGACCGGCGCCACCATCCTCATCGTCACCCACGATATCGGGACCGCCCGCGTCCTCCCCGACAACATGGGCCTCCTGTTCCGCCGCGGCCTCGTCGCCTTCGGCCCCCGCGAGATGATCCTCACCAGCCGCGACCCCGCCGTGAACCAGTTCTTCAACGCCCGCCGAGAAGGCCCCATCGGCATGGCCGAAGAAAAAGACCTCTCCACCCTCAACGAGGAGCCCTACTACGACCCCGCCCCCGCCCCCATCCCCCCACAGATCATGCCCTCCAACGGCCGCCCCCGCCCCTCCCAACTCCCCCCCGGCACCTGGCTCCGCACCCACAACCTCACCCCACCCCCCGGCTCCTTCATCGACCCCGAAGGCCGCGACTGGAGTCGCGACTGGCAGAACCTGACGTCCTAACCACCCACCCAAAGCCCAGCCCCCGCCCCCCGCCGGTTCCAGGCCAGCCGACCCATGCCCGTCGAGTGGAAGACCATGGAGTGATTGGGCGCGCCGCTGTCTGGACCGGAGCCTTGTGAGCCGCCAGGCGAGCAAGGTGGAGGGAAGACGGCGGCTCAAAGGCGCCCAATCACCGTCGCGGCGGAGCCGCGACAATCAAACACAGCCGCGACTAATAAGCACACCGGAACCCTATGTTGCCGGTGCTGGAGTCGGGGGTGTTGGCGGTACGGGCGGCTACTCGGTAGCGGTTGCAGTAGGAGTCGTGGCAGAGGTAGGAGCCGCCGCGCATGGTTCGGCGGGTGTGGGTGGGGTCGAACCAGTCGGCGGTCCACTCCCAGACGTTGCCCACGGTGTTGTGGAGGCCGTAGGCGTTGGGGCGGTAGGAGTCTGCGGGGACGGGGCCGATGGTGCCGGTGTGGTGGGTGGGGAAGTCGCCCTCCCAGATGTTGGCGCGGCGTTGGCCGCGTGGGTGGAGGTCGTCGCCCCAGGGGTAGGTGGCCTGGTCGAGGCCGCCGCGGGCGGCGTACTCCCATTCGATCTCGGTCGGCAGGCGCTTGCCCGCCCAGGCGGCGTAGGCGGTGGCGTCGGCCCAGGAGACGTGGATGACGGGGTGCTTCTGGCGGCGGGTGACGTCCGAGCCGGGGCCTTCGGGGGTGCGCCAGGTCGCGCCTTCGACGGCCCGCCACCACGGGGTGCCTTCCGGTGCCGGGGTGGCGGCGGCCACCTCGGGGGAGAGCAGGCCGTAGAAGACGAACGACCAGCCGAACCCCTCCGCCTCGGTCACATACCCGGTCTCCTTGACGAACCGCGCGAACTGGGCGTTCGTCACCGTTGTCGGGTCGATCCGGAACGGCCCGACCTCCACCTCGCGCACCGGCCCCTCGCCGTCGAGCGGGTTGGCGTTCTCGTCCTCGTTGCCCATCCGGAACACCCCGCCGGGCAGCGCGATCATGCCCTTGGGCGGGGTCTTCGCCTTCGGCGGCGCGAGCGGCGCCGGGGCCCCGAGCGTCAGCGGCTGCGGCCCCCCACTCGGCCGCGAGGCGGCGCAGCACGGCGCGAGCGCCCCCGGCTCGTGCCCGCCGCCGGGCGGGGGCGAGGCGGCAGGGTGCGGTCCGCCGGGGCGGGACGGCGCGGATTCCGGGGTCGAGTCCGTCATGACCGCCAGACTAGCGGCGGGCGGGGATTACCTTGGCTCGGGTGGAAGCCGCCCTCGTGCTCTTTGCCGCCGCGCTGGCCTGCGCGGTTCTGGTCCTGCTGTGGCTGCGCCGCCGTGATCTCGGCGGCCCCGCCGAGCGCGCCACGTTCGAGACGCTGCACAAGGCGTCGCTGGCCGCGCCCGCGCTGCGCCGGGGCCTGACCCGGACGGGCGCGGAGAAGGCGGCGCGGCACCTGCGCGAGCTGCTGGGCGCGGACGACCTGGCGATCACCAGCCGGGACGAGGTGCTCACCGGGAGCCGTCCCGGCCTGATGGACCTGGCCGCGCACTCCCTGGAGACGGGCAGGGCGCGGGTCGTGGAGCCGCCCGAGGGGGGTGTGGCGGTCGTCGTCCCGCTGGCGACGGACGCGGGCGTGGCGGGCGCGCTGGTCGCGTTCGGCGAGCACGCGTCGGCGGGCCTGGTGCGGGCGGCCGAGGAGGTGGGCCGCTGGATGGCGACCCAGTTGGAGCTGGCCGAGCTGGACCGCTCGCGCGAGCTGCTGGTCGAGGCGGAGGTCAGGGCGCTGCGGGCGCAGATCTCCCCGCACTTCATCTACAACTCGCTGACGACGATCGCCTCTTTTGTCAGGACGGATCCGGAGCAGGCGCGCGAGCTGCTTCTGGAGTTCGCCGACTTCACCCGCTACTCCTTCCGCAGGCACGGCGAGTTCACGACACTCGCGGAGGAGCTCCGCAACGTCGACCGTTTCCTCATGCTGGCGCGCGCCCGCTTCGGCGAGGAAAGGCTCCGGGTCACCTTGCGGATCGCCCCCGAGGTGCTGCCTGTGGCCGTCCCCTTCCTGTGCCTCCAGCCGCTCGTGGAGAACGCCGTCAGGCACGGCCTGGAGGGACGTCCGGGGCCTGGCCGGATCACCCTGCTGGCGGAGGACGCGGGTGCGGAGTGCCGTCTCATCGTCGAAGACGACGGCGTGGGCATGGCACCCGAGCGGATGCGGCGCGTCCTGGCGGGGGAGGGCCCGGCGGGCACCGGGGTGGGCCTGGCCAACGTGGACACCCGGCTGCGCCAGGTCTACGGCGACGCCTACGGCCTCGTCGTGGAGACGGCCGAGGGCGCCGGAGTGAAGATCACCCTGCGGGTTCCGAAGTACCACCCGGGAGTCGTCGCCCGGTGAACAGAAGTCTCAGACCCCCTTTGACAAGCTTTGTGATGGTCGTCACCCTTTGGGGATGCGTGTGCTAGCCGTCGACGACGAGGGCCCCGCCCTGGACGACCTGGTCTTCCTGCTCCGCGCCGACCCGAGGATCGCGGACGTGGACGGCGCCCGCGACGGGGCCGCCGCCCTACGCGCGCTCGACCGCGCGCTGGCCGCCGACCGCCCCTACGACGCGGTCTTCCTCGACGTCAGGATGCCCGGCATCGACGGGATCGTCCTCGGCCGTCTCCTCGCCCAGTTCGCCGACCCGCCCCGGCTCGTGTACGTCACCGCGCACGAGGAGCACGCCGTCCAGGCGTTCGAGATGCGCGCGGCGGACTACCTCCTGAAGCCGGTCCGGCCGGAGCGGCTCGCCGAGACGGTCCGGCGGATCACCGACGACACGGCGCCCGCCCCGCCCGACCCCGAACCCCTTCCGGTGGAACTGTCCGGCGTGACCAGGTTCGTCCACCCGGCCGACGTGCACTACGTCGAGGCGCGCGGTGACTACGCGCGCCTGCACACCGCCTCCGGCGCCCACCTCGTGCGGATCCCCCTGAGCGTGCTGGAGGAGCGCTGGCCGTCGCTGGTGCGCATCCACCGCAGCCACCTCGTCGCCGTGCCCCACATCAGCGAGCTGCGGCTGGACGCGGGCCGCTGCACCGTCGTCGTCGCGGGCGTCGAGCTGCCCGTCAGCCGCCGCCACCAGCGCGAGCTGCGCGACCTGCTGCTGCGCAGGCCCCGGCCATGACGGAGCGGCGGATCGCGGTCACCAGCCCCCGGACGGGCGCGGCCCGGCGCCGTCCGGGCGGCGGCTCCAAGGCGCGGGAGATCGACGAGCAGACCCGTTTGGGCGAGGTCTACATGGACGCGCTGATACGGTCGCAGCTCAAGCTGTCACTGTCGGTGTGCGTGGTGCTCGTGACGTTCGTCGGGGGGCTGCCGCTGGTGTTCGCGCTGGCCGACCCGGTCCGGGAGTCCGAGGTGTTCGGGGTGCCGCTGCCGTGGCTGCTGCTGGCGGTCGTCGTCTACCCGGTCTTCGGGGCGCTCGGCTGGTGGTACCGGCGCCAGGCCGAACGCACCGAACGGGACTTCGTGGACATGGTGGAGCGCAGGTGAGGCCACGGTGAACCTCGCGGCGGTCGCCGCGGTCACCCTCGCGACGCTGCTCGCCGGCTTCTACGGCCTGCGCCTGTCCCGCACCACGTCCGACTTCTACGTCGCCTCGCGCGGGGTGTCGCCGCTGGCCAACGCCTCGGCGATCGGCGGCGAGTACGTCTCGGCCGCCTCGTTCCTCGGCATCGCGGGCCTCGTCCTGGCGGGCGGCGTCGACCTGCTGTGGCTGCCCGTCGGCTGGACCGGCGGCTACCTCGTGCTGCTGGTGCTCGTCTCGGCTCCGCTGCGCCGCTCGGGCGCCTACACCCTCCCGGACTTCGCTGAGGCCCGCCTGGAGTCCATGGCGGTAAGACGCATGGCGAGCCTGCTGGTGGTGCTCATCGGCTGGCTCTACCTGCTGCCGCAGCTCCAGGCCGCCGGACGGGTCCTGGCCATGGTCACCGGGAGCCCTCCGTGGGCGGGCGGCGTCCTCGTCGCGGCAGTGGTGATCATCGGGGTGCTCGGCGGCGGCATGCGCAGCATCACCCTCGTCCAGGCGTTCCAGTACTGGCTCAAGCTCACCGCGCTCGGCGTGCCTCTGGTGTTCCTGCTCATGGCGTGGAAGCGCGACGGCTCCCCTGGCATCGCCGACACCGGCTGGCTCCTCCCCGACACCGGCGACGACAGCCTCTACTCCACCTATTCGCTCATCCTCGCGACGTTCCTGGGCACCATGGGGCTCCCGCACGTCCTCGTCCGCTTCTACACCAACCCGGACGGGGCGGCCGCGCGCCGTACCACCGCGATGGTGCTCGGCCTGCTCGGGTTGTTCTACCTACTGCCGTCCGCCTACGGGGCACTGGGGAAGATCTATGCCTCCGACCTGGCTACCGGGACGTCCCCCAACACCGACGCGGTCGTGTTGGAACTCCCCGGCCGCATCATCGGCGGAACCCTGGGCGACGTCCTGGCGGCCCTCCTGACGGCCGGGGCCTTCGCCGCGTTCCTTTCGACGTCCTCGGGGCTCACCGTCTCCGTCGCGGGCGTCATCGGGCAGGACCTCTTCCGGGGCGGGGTCCGCTCGTTCCGGGCCGCGACCGTGCTGGCGGTCGGGGTGCCGCTCGGGCTGGCCCTGGCCGTCCCGTCGTCGCTGCCGGTCGCGACGATGGTCGGGCTCGCGTTCGCGCTGTCGGCCTCGACGTTCTGCCCGCTGCTCGTGCTCGGCATCTGGTGGCGCGGCCTCACCGCCGCGGGCGCGCTCGCGGGCCTGGTGACGGGCGGGCTGCTGGCCGGGGGAGCCGTCGTGTGGACGGTCGTCACCGAGCAGACCTCCGGGTGGGTGGCGCAGCCGGGCGCCTGGACGGTCCCGCTGACGTTCCTCGTGATGGTCGTGGTCTCGCGGCACACGTCGAGGCCGCCCAACACGGCGCGCACGATGGTCCGCCTGCACACGCCCGAGGGCGTGGAGCTTGATCGCGGCGACTGGCGGCCCCGGCGAATCTGACGGTGCCCCGGCCGCCGTTCACCGCGTCGGAACGACCGTTCGGCGCAGCCGATCAAGAACGGCCGCAGCCCGTCCGCGCCTCGCCGATACACCTCTCCTCGGGGCCCTTCAGCGGTCTTACGTTGTGTGCGCGTCCACCCCGTCGTGACCCCCGTCACATCCGTAAGGAGGTCCCCGATGAGCACAGCTCCCGAGGGATTCAGCGTGTACGAGGAGGTGCGGGCCACCCCCGAGTTCGCCCGCCTCCGCCACAAGTTCCGCGCGTTCGTCTTCCCGCTGACCGTCGCCTTCCTCGCCTGGTACCTGCTGTACGTGGTGATGTCCGGGTTCGCCCGTGACTTCATGGCGATCCAGCTCGTCGGCACCATCAACGTCGCCCTGGTGTTCGGCCTCCTCCAGTTCGTCTCGACCTTCGGCATCGCGTACTTCTACGCGCGTTACGCGGGCGCACAGCTCGACCCGATAGCGGAGGACATCCGGGCGAAGGCAGAGGCCCGATGAACCACGAGAGCCTGGCTATCGTCCTGTTCCTCCTGTTCGTCGGCGCCACCCTGTTCCTGACGATCCGGGCGTCCCGGCAGACCAAGGACGCCGCCGACTTCTACGCGGGCGGCCGGTCCTTCTCCGCCGCCCAGAACGGCCTCGCGATCGGCGGCGACTACATGTCCGCCGCGTCGTTCCTCGGCATCGCCGGGATCATCGCGCTGTCCGGCTACGACGGCTTCCTCTACTCGATCGGGTTCCTCGTCGCCTGGCTCGTCGCGCTGCTGCTCGTCGCCGAGCTGATGCGCAACTCCGGCAAGTACACGATGGCCGACGTCCTGGCGTTCCGGATGCGGCCGCTGCCGGTGCGGACGGCAGCCGGGGTCTCCACCATCGTCGTGTCGATCTTCTACCTGCTCGCCCAGATGGTCGGCGCGGGCGCGCTCGTCGCCCTGCTGTTCGGCCTGACGAGCGAGGCGGCCAAGGCGCTGACCATCGTCGGCGTCGGCATCCTCATGATCGTCTACGTGGTCGTCGGCGGGATGAAGGGCACCACCTGGGTGCAGATCGTCAAGGCCGTGCTGCTGATGGGCGGCGCCACCCTGATCACCCTGCTGGTGCTCGGCAAGTACGGCTTCAACGTCTCCAGCCTGCTAGGTGACGCGGCAGCGCAGAGCGGCAAGGGCGACGCGTTCCTGGAGCCCGGCCTGAAGTACGGCACCGACGCGCAGGGCATCGCGGGCAAGCTCGACCTCATCAGCCTCGGCCTCGCCCTCGTGCTCGGCACCGCCGGCCTGCCGCACATCCTCATCCGCTTCTACACCGTGCCCACCGCCCGCGACGCCCGCAAGTCGGTGCTGTGGGGCATCGGCATCATCGGGATCTTCTACCTGCTCACCCTCATCCTCGGCTTCGGCGCGGCGGCCCTCGTCGGCTCGAAGACGATCGCGGAGTCCAACCCGGCGGGGAACACGGCGGCGCCGCTGCTCGCGGAGAGGATCGGCGAGCTGATCTTCGGCAGCGTCGGCGGCACGATCCTGCTGGCGTTCATCGCGGCCGTCGCGTTCGCCACGATCCTCGCCGTCGTCGCGGGGCTGACGCTCGCCTCCTCCTCGTCCGTGGCGCACGACCTGTACGCGCACGTCATCAAGAAGGGCAAGGCGACCGAGCAGGACGAGGTCAGGGTCGCCAAGATCTCGGCGTTCGTCATCGGCGCCGTCGCGATCGTGCTGGGGATCTTCGCGCAGCGGCTGAACGTGGCGTTCCTCGTGGCGCTCGCCTTCGCCGTCGCGGCCTCCGGGAACCTCCCGGCGATCCTCTACTCGCTGTTCTGGAAGCGGTTCAACACGGCCGGAGCCGTCGCCTCCATCTACGGCGGACTCGGATCGGCCGTCCTCCTGGTGTTCTTCTCGCCCGTCGTCTCCGGCAAGGGCGTGGACGCCTCAGGCAAGAGCCTGTCCCTGTTCCCCGCCTCGGTGGACTTCTCCTGGTTCCCGCTGGAGAACCCCGGCCTCGTCTCCATCCCGCTGGGCTTCCTGTTCGGCTACCTCGGGACGATCCTGTCCAAGGAGCACCGGGAGTCGAAGTTCGCCGAGATGGAGGTGCGCTCCCTCACGGGGCTCGGCGCGGAGCAGGCCAACCCCCACTGACGCCCCGACCCACCCCCGCCCTCGACGCCGGGGCCTGCGCCGACACCGCCGTCGGCACGGGCCCCGGCCTGCATCGTTGGCAGGTCGTGGCCGTTCAGCTCTTGTGTGAAGTGTGAAGGATGTCACACACTGCCGGTTATGGCGGAACTCGTGATGACCCCTCTGATGAACCGATGCGCGAGCACCCTCCTGGACCGTGTCGACGAGATCGGCGCCACGGTCTACCGCGAGATCATGACGTCCAACCAGGTGTACGCCGACATGGACGAGGCGCTCCGCGAGGACGTCCGGGAGTTCAGCGCCCGGACCGTCACCGAACAGCTCACCTGTATGGCCTCCGGCGTCCGGGTGAGCACCGCGACGGCCCGCGACAACGCGTGCCGCAGGGCCAGGCAGGGCGTGCCCATAGACGCCCTCCTGCACGCCTACCGGATCGGCTACCGGGTCGTGTGGGAGGCGCTGGTCGCCGAGGCCAAGACGCTGCCCGACCTCTCCCTCGACGAGTTCAGCCGCGCCTCGACGGTGATGTGGGCGCTCGCCGACCTGACGTCGGAGGTCGTCAACGCCGTCTACCGGGAGACCATGGTCGCCGCCTCCCGCGACGACGAACGCCAGCGCCTCCTGCTCCTCGACGCGCTCTTCGAGGGGCGGGTCGCCGACTGGGCGCTCCTCGGCGGGACAGGCCAGGCGCTCGGCCTGCCCGCGCGCGGCCCCTACCTGAGCGTCGTCGCCTCCCGTGACGACGACCCGACCCGGCTGGAGCGCGCCCTCCTCCGGCACGGCCTCTCCTCGGCCTGGCGCCCCCGCCCGGACCGGCTTGAGGGGATCGTCGCCGTGCCGCGCGCGCACGACCCGGAACTCGCCCTGGAGCAACTGGACACGCTCGTCAGCAGCCAGGCCGGGCTGAGCCCGTCCTACGACGCGCTGCGGGAGACCGCCCAGTCGCTCCGCCTGGCCGCCCTCGCGAAGGCGGCCCTGCCGGTGAAGGCACGCGGCGCCACCACCCTGGACGCCGACCCCATCGCCGCGCTCGTCGCCGCCACCCCCGACCTGGCCGCCCGCCTCGTCACCACCCACCTCCGCCCCCTCCTGGACCACCCCGACAGCGCCCCCCTCCTGGAAACCCTGGAAGCCTGGCTGGAAACCGGCGGCTCCACCGCCGACGTCGCCGCCCGCCTCTACTACCACCGCAACACCGTCCGCAACCGCCTGGACCGCATCGAACACCTCACCGGCCTCTCCCTCACCACCCCCTCCCACACCGCCGCCCTCTACACCGCCCTCAAAGCCCACCACCTCCAGACCCTCTAACCCACCACCGAGAAGCACGGGAAGGAGGAGGCCGCCCCTTCCCGTGCGTTGAAGGGCGATTCCCGTGGCGCGACGCGGCGGCTCGGGAGACGTGGGGAGATGTTCGGGTGGTGGTTACTCCGTGTTCCCGGGTGGCGGGCTTTGGGTGACCTAGGGTGAGGGGATGGGGGAGACGAGGAGTGTGGAGCTGGCGGCGGACGCCGAGCTGGCTTACACGGGGATGTGGATGCGGGGGCTGGCGGGGCAGCGCATGTTCCGGGAGCTGGACCTCGCTGACGTGGACGACGCGGTGCTCGCCGAGATCGCGGGCATGACGTGGCTGCGGGTGCTCAAGGCGCGCGGCGAATTCACCGACGCGGGGGTGCGCGCGTTGGCGGGTCCGCGCGAGCTGTTCGACCTGTGGCTGGACTCCGACCTGATCGAGGGCGACTTCACCCCGCCGGACGCGCCGCTGCGGGTGCTCTCGCTGACCGGCGCCGCGCTGGGCGACAGATCACTCAGGCTGACCGGCAGGTACCCCGACCTGAGGGTGGTCCGCTGGTCGGCGGGCAACGCGACCGGCGAGGGCCTCGGCTGGCTGCCGCTCGGCGTCCAGATGCTCTACCTGCGCCTGCCGCGCCTGGACCCGGCCGCCCTGGACGCGCTCGGCCAGCTCCCGCGCCTGGGCACGCTGACGTTCTCGGGGCTGGCCCCCACCGTCGCGCTGACGCGGCGGCTGGCCGCGCTCGGCAGGGAGCTGTCCCGGGTGGACTTCCTCGGGGTGGAGCGGCCGGAGCCGGAGACCCTGCTCCCGCTCACCGAGGCGGGCGTCAAGGTCAACACGGCGCTGCCCGTCTGACGGCTGACGTCAGCGGGCCAGCGCGAACCGGGAGGCGAGGACGCCGATCGGCACGGGCGCCCAGTAGGTGATCAGCCGGAAGACCAGCACCGCCTGGAGCGCGGGCAGGGTGCCGATCCCGAGGAGCACGAGGGTCCCGGTCAAGGCCGCCTCGGCGGTGCCGACGCCGCCCGGCACCGGTACCGCGGCGCCCGCCGCGCTGCCGACGAGGTAGGCGCCGATGAGCACGCCGAGCTGGTCGAAGGTGGTGCCGGTGCCGGGCACGGCGAGCACCGCGAGCCCGAACGCGACGGCCAGCACCAGCGCCACGCCGACCGACGACAGAAGCAGCCCGAGCAGGCTCGCGGGCCGTGCCGCGATGGCCCGGAGCGCGTCCCAGGACTCCCGCAGGGAGCGGCGCGCCCGCTCGGCCCGGCGCGCCCGGCGCAGCGCCACCACGATGATCACGACGAGCAGCGCGCCGGGGATCAGCACCGCCGCCGCCTTGCGGGCCGCCTCGTGCGCGGAGACGTCGGCGAACCTGTCGATGAGCCGTTGGAGCACCCTGACGTCGCCGGTCGCCGCGACCGTCGCGAGCAGCACCACCACCCTGCCGACGACGAGCCCGCCCGCGCAGGCCGTCGCGGCGGTGAGCGAGGCGGGCGCGGCCAGCCCGTTGACCGTGAGATAGCGGGCGTTCACCGCGATCCCGCCGACCCCGCCGGGGGTGATCCGGGCGACGGCCGCCGAGGTGAACTGGACGAGCGTCGTGCGCCCGAACGGCAGGTGGATACCGGCCGCCGAGCGCAGCGCGCACGCCTCGAGCACGTAGTGCACGACGGCGAGGACGCCGAGCAGCGGGATCAGGCTCCACCGTGTCTCCGCGACCGCTTCGATCATCGCCCCCACCCCCGAAGTATCCCCGGCTTGCGGTGCCCGACGCGCACCGGGGCGTGCGGGAGGGAGAGAGAGGAACGGCCCGGGAGCGTTCCCGCCCCAGGGCCGAATCGAACACGCCCGGAGGGCGGCCGCTCCCGACGAAGTCGGGGTCGTGAAGCGGCTGTCCTCCGGGCCCATCGAACACGGCCCGGAGGGCGGCCGCTCCCGACGAAGTCGGGGTCGCGAAGCGGCCGCTCTCCGGGCCAGATGAAACGCGTCAGGCGAAGACGAAGTACCTCAGCCAGACGTAGGCCCAGGCCATGGCGGTGGTGAGCACCGTGACCAGGAGGCCGTACTTGGTGAACTGCCAGAAGCTGATCTTGTGCCCGGTGCGGGCGGCGATGCCGATCGCGACGACGTTGGCGCTCGCCGCGATGGCCGTGCCGTTGCCGCCGAAGTCGGCGCCGAGCGCGAACGCCCACCACAGCATCTCGCCGTCGCCCGGTGTCGCCGCGACCATCTGTTCGACGATCGGCGCGACGGTCGCCACGTACGGGATGTTGTCGAAGAACGCGCCGAACACCGCGGAGCCCCACAGCAGCACGGTGGCCGCGGCGAAGGTGTTGTCGGCGAACGTGTCGGCGATCCACTCGCCGATGACGGCGATCGTGCCGGTGTGCACGAGGCCGGCGACCATGGCGAACAGGCCGATGAAGAAGACGAGGGTGGGCCATTCGACCTCGGCCAGCACCTCGTTGACGTCGGTCTTGGTGACGAGCAGCATCACCCCGGCGCCGACGAGCGCGACGATCGACGGTTCGACGTGGAACACCGAGTGCAGCGAGAACCCGACGATCACGCCGCTCAGCACGATGAGGCTGCGCACGAGGAGCTTGCGGTCGGTGATCGCCTTCTTCTCGTTGAGCGCCATGACGGCGGCGACGTGCTCGGGGTGGTACTCGAAGGACTTGCGGAACATGAACTTCGTGAGCACCACGAACACCGCGAAGATGATGATGACGATCGGCGCCATGTGCACGAGGAAGTCGTTGAACGTCAGGCCCGCGCGGCTGCCGATGATGATGTTCGGCGGGTCGCCGATGAGGGTGGCGGCGCCGCCGATGTTGGAGGCGAGGATCTCCGCGATGAGGTAGGGCTGCGCCGGGATCTGGAGCCGGTCGCAGACCACGACGGTGACGGGCGCCACGAGCATGATGGTCGTGACGTTGTCGAGGAACGGGGAGGCGACGGCGGTCAGGCCCATGAGCATGACCATCAGCTTGTAGGGCCTGCCCTCGGACTTCTTGGCGGCCCAGATGGCGAGGAACTCGAACAGCCCGGTCTGCTTGATGATCCCGACGATGACCATCATGCCGAACAGGAGGAAGATGACGTTCCAGTCGATGCCCTCGTGCTCGGAGAAGAAGATCTCCGCGCCCGGGATGATCCCGAGCACCACCATGAGGCCCGCCGCGACGAGGACGATCTTGACCTTGTTGATCTTCTCGCTGGCGATCAGCGCGAACGCCGCCGTGAAGATGGAGAGTGCGACGATTCCGCTCACCGCGCGTACCCCGGCGGTCCGGTCCGTTCAACAGTCCTGGCTTCCAGGCATGATGAATCGACAAAGTAGGACATCAGACTCCCCAAACGTGAGAAAAAAGCGGTGCTCACCCGGCACGGGAAGGGCGGCGGGGGCCGCCGCCCTCGTCCTATTCGCCGGTGTCGCCGGGCCCGAGGACAGCGAGGCTGGTGAGCAGCCGGTCCAGAGTGATCGCCCCCATGAGCACGCCGCGGTCGTCCACGACCGCCGCGAGCGGGCTGCGGTTGCGCGCCATCACCGCGGCGACCTCCAGGAGGTTGGTGTCCGGTGGGACGGTGCACGGCTTTGCCGGGGTATCGGGAAGGCAGTCCCCGACGGAGCGTTCGCCGAGTTCCTGCCAGAAGATGTCGGCATGCGCCTCGTCGACGGTTCGCGCGAGCGTCGGCGTCTCCCGGTAGGCTCCCGGGATGGCGAGCCGCAGCACCTGGGTTCCGGGCAGCACCGCCCAGGGCCTGCCGCGATCGTCCACCACGATCAGCCCTGGCAACTGCCGCACCGCCATGAGCTGTACGGCCCGCATGACGGAGTCGTGCACCGTCACCGTGGGCAGGTTCGCGGTGATGTCACGCGCTCGCATTGCACCATCCCGTGTGATCGCTTTGGTCATGCCGACCTCTTCCCCCGTTAAGTGTGGGGCGAAAAGGACAAAGTTGCTATTGGGGCTGGGCCTCATTCGGGGTTGGGGGCTAGCCCCCATACTGGCTCAGGATGGGGGGCGAGCCCGATTGACCGCGCCGGGGAGCTTGAGGACGCTGGTGCGATGACGACGAGAACGGGGGGCCGCCGGGACAAGGGTCCTGGCCAGTCGCTGTTCTGGCGGCTGTTCCTGACCAACGGCCTGGTGTTCATCGCCGGGACGCTGATCCTCGCGGTGTCCCCCGCCACGGTATCGGCACCGGTCCTGTGGAGGGAAGTACCCGTCCTGCTGGTGGGTCTCGCCCTGATCCTCACCCTCAACGGGTTCCTCCTGCGCCGCAGCCTCGCCCCGCTGGACAACCTCGAACACGTGATGGCGCGGGTGGACCTGCTGCGCGGCGGCGACCGGCTGCCCGAGCAGGGCAACGGCGACCTCGCCCACCTGATCGACACGTTCAACCGGATGCTGGACCGGCTGGAGACCGAGCGGACCGGCAGTGCCGGCCGGGCCCTGGCCGCGCAGGAGGCCGAGCGGATGCGGATCGCCCGTGAGCTGCACGACGAGATCGGGCAGAGCCTGACCGTCGTGCTGCTCGGGCTGAAGCACGTGGTGGACCGGGCGCCTGAGGAGCTCGTCCCGGAGTTGCACACGGTCAAGGAGAACGTGCGGTCCAGCCTGGAGGAGGTCAGGCAGATCGCGCACCGGCTGCGGCCCGGCGTCCTGGAGGACCTGGGGCTGCGCTCCGCCCTCAAGTCGCTGATCAGCGACTTCTCGCGGACGAGCGGCCTGCCGGTGAGCCGCCTCGTCGATCCCGACCTGCCCGAGGACCTCGGCCGCGACGTCGAGCTGGTCCTCTACCGGGTCGCCCAGGAGAGCCTCACCAACGTGATGCGGCACGCGGGCGCGTCCCGGGTCGAGATGAGCCTGACCCGGCGCGGCGGCGACCTTGTGCTGTCCATCGCCGACGACGGCAAGGGCGGTGAGCACGTGGAGGGCGCCGGGATCCGTGGTATGCGCGAGCGGGCCGGGCTGATCCGGGCCAGGCTCACCGTGCAGCCACGGCCCGGCGGAGGCACCCGGGTGACCCTGACCGTGCCAGGACAGGCCGTCGAGGCCCTGAGCGAGCGGAAGTGACCGTGGACGTGACCCGGATCCTGCTGGCCGACGACCACGCCCTCGTCCGCCAGGGGCTGCGCATGATCCTGGACTCCGAGCCCGACCTGTCGGTCGTGGCCGAGGCGGCGGACGGCGCGGAGGCGGTCGAGGCGGCCGTCGCGGGCGTCGACCTCGCGGTGTTGGACATCGCGATGCCCAGGATGACCGGCCTCCAGGCGGCGCGGGAGATCTCCCGGCGCGCGCCCGAGGTGCGCATCCTCATGCTGTCGATGTACGACAACGAGCAGTACTTCTTCGAGGCGCTGAAGTCCGGCGCCAGCGGCTACGTGCTGAAGTCGGCGGCCGACCAGGACCTCATCGAGGCGTGCCGGGCGGCGATGCGCGGCGAGCCGTTCCTGTACCCCGGCGCGATGACGGCACTCATCCGCGACTACCTCCAGCGGGAGAAGCAGGGCGAGCGGCTTCCGGACAGCATCCTCACCCCCCGCGAGGAGGAGGTCGTGAAGCTGATCGCCGAGGGCAACTCGACCAAGGAGGTCGCCGAGATCCTCTTCATCAGCGTGAAGACGGTGGACCGGCACCGCTCGAACATCCTGCAGAAGCTCGGCATGCGCGACCGCCTCGAACTGACCCGCTACGCGATCCGCTCCGGCCTGGTAGAGCCCTGACTGTGTTCAATCGGCCCGGGGGCGGCCGCTTTTGCGGCCCCGACTTCGTCGGGAGCGGCCGCCCCCGGGCGGGCTCAGGCGGTGCCGACGAACCAGTCGGTGTCGGCGCCCAGCCAGGTGCCGGGCAGGTCGCGCACGGTCCAGCGGCGGCCGTCGAAGACCGCGACCCGGCCCGCGCCCGCGCACTGGAGCCCGGCGTGCCCCACGGACAGCGCGTTGATCCGGAGCGGCGCGGCGCGGTGCGCCCAGCGGCGTCCGTTCCAGTGCAGCAGCTCGTCGCCCGAGGCGGCCCACGCGCCGCCGCGCCACAGCGCGAGGCTGGTGACGGGCCCGGTGCGGGTGCGCCACTGCCGCCACGCGGAGCCGTCGAGGTGGAGGATGACGCCCTCCTTGTCGTGCGCGCCCGCGACCAGCAGGCCCCCGGAGGTGGCGGCGACGGCGCGCGGCCGGACGGGCCTGCCCGGCACCGGGACGGGCTTCCACACCGCCCCGTCGTGCCTCAGGACGACGCTTCCGGGGAACCCGTGCCCGACCGCCCAGGGCCCGCTCACGCCCGTCAGGACGTAGGGGAAGCCGAGTTCGGGGGCGCCGTCGTCGTGCCACGCGACGACCGAGGCGTCCCGTGGGGCGACCGGGATTTCGGACAGGGCCGAGCGGCGCAGCAGCAGCGGGATCTCGGCGAGGCGCAGCCGGTCGAACGCGCCGCCCACCGCGACGTCGCCGCGCACGGCGGTCAGCACGGCGCCGTGCAGTGCCGGGTCGCGTTCCGGCAGTGCCTCGGGCGCCCAGGTCGTCCCGTTCCACGCGAGGACGAGCGGGCCGCCACTGGTCGCGCCGACCGCGAAGGGCTCGCTGACGGCGTGCAGGATGAAGTCGCCACCGGGGTCGGGCACCGGCGTGCGCCGGAAGCCGCTCTCCCCACGTCGTGCGGTCGCGCCGCGCACGGTGCGCGCCGCCGTGACCGGTCCCCCGACGTTCATGGCGCGAGACTATAGGCGGACGTGTCGGTCATGTGGCCTCACCGCCCCGGTAACTCTGGCCCGCTTTCCTGTTTACCCGCTGGAAGCCGGGCTGACTCCGGAAAGGGCGGTTCGTGTCTCACGACACGGTGTCGGGCGCCGTCGCGCGGGGCGCGGGAGGCTACGCCTGGAGCGCGAACGAGGACCAGACGGCCTTGCCGCCGGTCGAGAGCGGCGCCCAGCCCCACGCCTCGGACATGCCGGCGACGACCTGCAGGCCCCGGCCGCTCTCGGCGAAGTCGTCGGGCTCCACGAGCACGGGCGGCTCGGGGTTGGGGTCGGTGACGATGGCCAGCACCCGGCGCTCCTGGGCCATGAGGATCAGCTGGATCGGCGCACGTGCCACGCGGTGCCGTCCGGGCAGGCCGTAGCGCACGGCGTTGGTGACGAGTTCGGACACGACCACGGCGGCGTCGCAGAAGACGGAGGAGAGGTTCCAGCCCTTGAGGGTCTCGCGGGTGAACTCGCGGGCCGCGCCGGGGGAGCCGGGATCACTGTTGAGCGGGCGTCTGACGAGCCGGTCGGTTCCGGAGGCCGGGGGAGTGGGCCAGTGGGCGGCTTCGAGAGTCGGCAGCATCGCAGGCCACCGGCCTTCTTCGGCGCAGAAGAGCCGACGGCTGTGGATCATGCGAGGAGCCCGCTGAAGGGTCATGGAATGTCCTGTCGCGACCGGATGATGCGCTGCGTGGGTGTCCGCTATCTTTCCCTTCGACGCGTGCAGGTGCAAGGGCTTCTGCACGTGCATCTGCCCTTGCGGCACAGAAAGATCATTGTTGGAACGGAGCAATGTCATGGGGGAACACGCACCGAAGCCGGCTCCGCACGGTTCGGCGTCAGGGGGCTGGCTGAAGAGCCGGCGCAGCAACCCCAGCGGGAACTGCGTCGAGCTGAGCGAGCTGCCGAGCGGAGAGATCGCGATGCGCAACTCCCGGCATCCGGAGGGGCCCGTGCTCGTCTACACCCGCGCCGAGATCGAGGCGTTCATCGGGGGCGCGAAGGACGGTGACTTCGACCATCTCGTCGCCTGAGCGCGCCCCGCCGCGACCACGGCGCGCGCTGCGGCCCGACCGCTACGGGGCTGTTCGGGGACCGAAAAACGAAGCGGTGGTACGCGCCGACCCTCCGTGGGATACTCGCGTGTTCCGGCGTACGGGCATCGGGAGCCCTGCGCACCCGCCTCGGACACCCGCACCCGATCTTTGGGGAGCCCCGAATGGTCCCACCCGCACCACCGACCGCGTTGCGCATCTCGGCCAAGGCGGGCGGTGGTCCGACCGTTCTGCGCATCCTCCTCGGCGCGCAGCTACGCCGGCTCCGTGAGGCGAAGGGCATCTCCCGGGAGGACGCCGGCTACGCCATCCGCGCGTCCGACTCCAAGATCAGCAGGTTGGAGCTGGGCCGCGTCTCGTTCCGCGAGCGCGACGTCGAGGACCTCCTCACCCTGTACGGGGTCCAGGACACCGCCGAGCGCGCCAAGGCGCTCGGCCTCGCCCGGCGCGCCAGCCGCAACGGCTGGTGGCACCAGTACAACGACGTGCTGCCCAAGTGGTTCGAGAACTACATCGGCCTGGAGGAGGCGGCGAGCCGCATCCGCTCCTACGAGGTGCAGTTCGTGCCCGGCCTCCTGCAGACCGAGGAGTACGCCCGCGCCGTCACCCTGCTCGGCCACTTCGACGCCCCGCGCCAGGAGATCGAGCGGCGCGTCGAGATGCGGATGAAGCGCCAGGAACTCCTCGACGGCGACGGCGCGCCGCACGTGTGGACCGTTGTGGACGAGGCGGTGATGCGCCGTCCGCTCGGCGGCCGCGAGGTGATGCGCGCCCAGCTCACCCGGCTCATCGAGCTCGCCGAACGGCCCAACGTGACGGTGCAGGTCGTGCCGTTCGCGCGCGGCGGCCACGCGGCGGCGGGCGGCCCGTTCAGCATCCTGCGCTTCGCCGAGCCGGACCTGCCCGACGTCGTCTACCTGGAGCAGCTCACCAGCGCGCTGTACCTGGACAAGCGCGACGACGTCGAGCGCTATCTCGCGGTGATGGACCAGCTGTGCGTGGAGGCCGAGCCGGTGTCGGCGACGCCGGCGGTACTGACCGCGATCCTCGCCGAGTTGTGAACTCGCCAGTTGCGCCCGACCTGTGTCTGTGACCTGGGGTCGGGCGTTTGCCGTTGCGTTGGGAACGTTCCCGGAAACGGCCTCCCACGGGGAAATCGGGAATGGTCGCGTCACACAATTCACCCGGGTGCTTACCGCGGTTCGAAATGAGATGTTGACTCCTGTAACCCGGCTGAGAGGGCCGACCGGGCAAGGGTTCCCGCACGCGCAGTGACCTGCGACACACCGTCCCGAGGAATCGTGTTAAAGGTGTGTGAACGCCGGGAGTCGGCGGCGCGCGGATTTGACAACAAAGATCAGATCATCTTCTATGGCCTTTCCTTGCAGGGATAATTCAGGACGGTTCGTGATCGGCCCGGCGCACTGCGCGACCCGGACCGGGGCACCGCGAGGAGGCGGGAATGACGGGGATGACCGCACTGGCCGGGGCTGGCGAAGTGCCCGCCGAGACGCCCGAGATGACCATCGGGGGCGAGCACGCCGAGCCCGTCCCCGCCGCGCTGTCGGCACTGCCCGGCAAACGGGCGCTGTTCGCGGTGGACAGCTACTTCCGGGACGGCTGGGACGACCTGCTCGACGTCGCGCCCGACCCGTGGACCCTGCTGGACACGCACGCGACGATGCTGCTGACCCCCGACGCCGTCGCGGGACGCCGCCTGGAGGCCGCGCTCGACTGGCTGCTGGCCCAGGACGCCGTCGTCGTCGCGGCCGAACCGCTGCGGCTCGACCGGCACGGCACCCGCGCGCTGTGGTGGTACCAGTGGAACGTCGCGACGCGGGAGCGCCGCGCGCTCGCCGACACCCTCGCCACAGCGGGGGAGAGCCTGCTCCTCGTCGCCCGGCTGCCGCACGCGCCGATCCCGGCGACGCTGCGGATCAGCCAGCGCAAGGGCCACGCCGACCCCGAGCGGCGCGAGCCGTGGCAGCTACGGCACCGCCTGGACGGCGCGGACGCCCTCGTGACGTTCGTGCACACCGCCGACGAGCCGGCCGACCTCGTCCGCGAGTTCGGCATCCTCCTGGACGGCCCGGAGCGCCGCCGTGTCTACGCCGACCTCGTCGCCGGACGCGACAGCGAGGCCCGCGCCCGCGCGCTCATCGCCGAGCTGTACGCCCGCACCCCCTCCCACGACTTCTCCTACGAGGCGGCCAGTGAGCGCAGGGAACACGACGAGCCCGCCGCCCCCTGGGACGACGTGGTGCTCGGCATGGCCCAGGCGCCCGGATGGGTCCCGGACAAGACACCGCTCGTGACGGCCGTGACGACCGCCCAGTGGGAGCACCTCAACGCGAGGGCGGCCCGCCCGCTGCGCTTCGACCGGACCCTGCCCTACCCGCTCGTGCACAAGACGGGCCCGGCGGGCGTGCTGCTCACCGACCAGGTGGCCGTCCCGAACGGCACGGTGCTGCTGGCGGGCGAGCTGCCCGTCGCGCACCGGTTCCTCAACGACCTGCCGCGCGGCGGCCTCGACCTCGCGCCGATCCTGGAGCTGTGCCGGCAGAGCTGCTACGTCCTCGCGCACGCGCACCGGGGCGCGCCCGACGACGCGCGGTTCCGGCTCGGCGCGCTGCGCGCCCAGCTCGTGCCCGGCGCGCACGCGCACCGCAGGGTCATGATCGAGGCGACGACGGTCGCGGCCCGCGCTGACGGCATGGACCTCGCGTTCCGGCTGCTCGGCCTGGACGAGGGCCAGGACGGCGCCGACCTCGCGACGGCGCGGGCGTCCCTCACCTGGATGACCGAGGCCGCCTGGCGGGCCGGGCGCGCCGCCGGACGAGCCAGGCACGGCCTCGGCGCGGAGATCGGCGCGCCCGACATGACCGGCACGTTCCCGGCGGCCCGCACCGTCGGCCGCACCCACGAGGGCAACGTGCTGCTGGCCGACCCGGTGTGGAAGCCCGGCCTGATGACGGCCCGCGTCGTCGTCGATCCGGGCAACGCCGCCCTGTTCGACCAGCCCGAGGACCACGTGCCCGCGCTCGCCCTCATGGAGGCGGCCCGGCAGGCGGCGCTGTGGGCGATGTCCCGGCACTTCGCCGTCCCGGCCGGGCTGCTCGCCGTCACCGGCCTGGACTCCCGGCACCAGGCGGTCGGCGAGCTGGACGCGGCGATGACGTGCGCCGCGCGGATCGCCTCCGACCGGGGCGGCAAGGGCACCGTCGCGGTCTCCCTGGCGCAGGACGGTGTTGAGGTGTGCGCGGCGACAGCGGAGGTGGTCCGGGCGTGACGGACGGTGTCGGCGGCAAGGCGGCGGGACTGCGGCGGCTCGCCGACGCGGGATTCCCGGTCCCCGCGTGGTCGGTGCTCGGCCTGGACGTGCTGCGCGGCTTCCGCGAGCGGTCCGGCCTGGACGCCGAGATCGCGGGCCTGCTCGCCGGGCTGACCCCCGACACCGCGTTCGACGTCGCCGAGCGGATCGCCAAGGCGTTCTCGGTGACCCCGCTCGACGGGCCCGCCCTGTCGGCGATCTGGCGCGCCTACGACGCGGTCGGCCAGGGCGTCGTCGCGGTCCGCTCCTCCGGCGCCGACGAGGACCTGCCGAACCTGTCGTTCGCCGGGCAGTACTCCTCGTTCCTCGGGCTCTCCGGGTTCGACGCGGTCGCGGAGCACGTCCGCGAATGCTGGGCGTCGGCCTACTCGGCGCGCTCGCTCGTCTACCGGTGGCTGCACGACCTGCCGACCGACCGGATCGACCTCGCCGTCATCGTCCAGCGGATCGTGCCCGCCGAGGTCAGCGGTGTCATGTTCACCGCGCACCCCCTCACCGGCGCCCGCGACCAGGCGCTCATCAGCTGTGTGTACGGGCTCGGCGAGACCCTCGCGTCCGGCGCGGTGGACCCCGACACGCTCAGCCTCGACCGGGTGACGGGCGTCGTCGGCGACGCCGTCATCGGGGAGAAGGCGCGGCGGCTCGACGCCGGGCCCGGCGGCCCCGCGCTCACCGAGGTGTCCGCGCACCACCGCGAGCGGTTCGCGCTCAGCAACGAGCAGGTCGGCGAACTCGGCGAGCTGGCGTCCCGGCTGGAGACCGCGTTCGGCTGCCCCCAGGACGTCGAATGGGCGCTGCGCGACGGCAGGTTCCACGTCCTGCAGAGCCGGCCCATCACCGCGCTCAAGGAGGCCGAGGGCGAGGTCCGGGTCTGGGACAGCGCGCACATCGACGAGGCGTTCGGCGAGGTGACCGCGCCCCTGACGTTCAGCCTCGCGCGCCTCGCCTACCAGCGCGTCTACCGGGACTACGTGCGCGCGCTGGGCGTGCCCGAAGGCGACGTCGCCCGGATGGAGCAGTGGTTCGGGGAGATGCTCGGCTACTTCGACGGCCGGGTCTACCACAACGTCCTGAACTGGTACAAGATCATCAGGTTGCTCCCCGGCTACAAGCTGCACCGCAAGGCGATGGAACGGGCGCTCGGCGTCCGGGAGACCGACCCGGAGCTGGCCGAGGCGCAGGTGCCGATCGCGTCGGGCGCCCGGCTGCGGGTGGTGCGGCTGCGCGCCGCGCTGCGGTTCGCCAGGATGGCGTTCGGGGTGCGCCGCTCGGTGTCGTCCTTCGCCGAGGACTTCGAACGCGCCTGCGCGGAGTTCGAGGAAGCCGACTACGACGCGATGCCGGGCCACGAGGTGAACCGCGCCCTGCACCGGCTGGAGGAGCGCCTCCTGTCCCGGTGGGGGCCGACCGCCGTCCTCGATCACGTGCTGCTGCTCTCGTTCGGCGTCCTGCACGCGCTGAACGACCGCTGGCTCCCCGACGCGCCGCCGTGGCTCGCCTGGGAGGCGGGCAGCGGCGAGCCGTCCCCGCCGGTGCGCCGGATGGGCGAGATCGCCGCCGCGGTCGCCCGGCGCGAGCGGCTCAGCGTGGAGATCGCCGCGCGGGACGCCGCCGCGCTGCCCGGCTGGCTCGCCGAAACCGACTCCGCGCCCGACTCGCTCGGCGACGACAAGGCGTGGCTGCGCGCGGAGATCGACGCCTACGTCAAGGAGTACGGGATCCTCTCGCCCGGCGGCCTCAAGCTGGAGGACGCCGACCTGCGCGACGACCCCGTGCGCGTCATGGCGATGCTCCAGGAGGCGCTCCACGGCGTCGTCAAGGACACCGGGCGGTTCCGCGCGCTCGCGCTCTCCCGGCAGGACGCCGACGCCTACGTCAACGCGCGGCTGAGCGGCCCCAAGAGGTTCCTGTACACGTTCGTGCGGACCAAGGTCAGGGAGGCGCTGCGGGAGCGCGAGCGGGTCCGCTACGCCCGCGCACGGGCCTTCGGGCTCGCCCGCCGGATGTTCCGCGCGGTCGGCCGCGACCTGGAGGCCGTCGGCGCGCTCGCCGACCGCCGCGACGTCTTCCACCTCAAGGTCGAGGAGATCCGCGCCGTCTACGCGGGCGGCCTCGGCCACCGCGAGCTGCGGCCGCTCGCCGAACTGCGCCGCGCCCAGCAGGCGCGGCAGCGGCTCCTGCCCGCGCCGCCGCCCCGGTTCACCACCCGCGGCAGCGTCGCCTGGAGCCTGCGCAGCCCCGACCCCGGCGACGCCGACGGCGACCTGGTGCGCGGCATCCCCGCCGGTCCTGGCCTGGCCAGCGGGCCCGCCCGCGTCCTGGACGGCCCGCGCGACGCCGAACGCGGCGTCATCGTCGCCTACCGGACGGGACCGGACTGGACGGGCGCGCTCGTCACCGCGTCAGCCCTCGTCGTGGAGCGCGGCGGCCCGCTCAGCCACGCCGCCACCGTCGCCCGGGAGCTGGGCATCCCGGCCGTCGTCCGGGCCTCCGGAATCACCGCCCGCGTCACCGACGGCGCCCGCCTCACGGTCGACGGCGACACCGGAACCGTCAGGGTTCACCAGCGCTAAGGCACCCGCAGCTACGCGGATTCGGCGGGGTTTCGTACAATCGGTGGTGACCGCATGGCGGCTGTCCCGTTCCGGGGCGGTATCTACCCCGGTCTGACGCTTTCAGCCGACGACGGAGAACCCGGAACGTGAAGCTTTACTTCGCCGTGCTCAGCACGCCCGGCGCCTGGCGGTTCCTGCTGCCCGCCCTGTGCGCCCGCCTACCCTTCGCCATGCTCCAGATCGGGACGCTGCTCCTGGTGGAGTGGGCCACCGGCTCCTACGGGTGGGGTGGGCTCGCCGCCGCCTCCGCCGCCCTCGCCCAGGCCGTCGTGGGGCCGCAGACCGGACGGCTGGCCGACCGGCGTGGGCAGCGCGCCGTCCTCGTCCCGCAGACCCTCGTGCACGCGGTCGCGCTCGGCGCGCTGCTCGTCGCCGCGCAGACCGGCGGCGACCCCGCCCACCTCGTCGCGCTCGCCGCCGTCGCGGGCGCGAGCATGCCGCAGGTCGGCGCGATGGTCAGGGCCCGGTGGGCGCGGCTGCTGCCGCCCGAGCGGGTCGGCACCGCCTTCGCCGTCGAGGCCGTCACCGACGACCTCATGTTCACGCTCGCGCCGATCCTGCTCATCGCCGTCGCCACCGCGGCGAGCCCGGTGTGGGCGCTGCTCATCGCGCTCGTCCTCGTGGTGGCCGGGACGCTGGCGTTCGCGGCGGTCCGGCGGGGCGCGCCGCCGCCTTCGCCCGGCGCCGGGCGGGGGAGCACGGGGGTGCTCGCGCTGCGCGGGGTCGGTGTCGTCGCGGTCGCGCTGCTGGGCGTCGGGACGGTGTTCGGCGCGCTCCAGGTCGGGGTCACCGCGCTGACCGCCGAACTCGGCGTCCCCGGTTCCGCGGGCACCATCTACGGGACGTTCTCGGCGGGCAGCCTCCTGGGCGGTGTCGCCTACGGGGCGCTCCGGCTCGCCGGTAGGCCGTCCATCCGTCTTGTGGTCCTGCTGTGGGCGCTCGCCATCGCGTGTGTCCTTCCGGCGCTCGCCTCCTCGCCCGGACCCCTGTACGTCGCGTCCGGGCTCGCGGGGCTCATCGTCGCGCCCGCGCTCATCACCGGGTTCACCGTCCTGGACGGGCTCGTCCCGCCGTCGGTGAAGACCGAGGCGTTCACGTGGCTCAACGGGGCGATCGGGCTCGGCATCGCCACCGGGTCCGCGCTCGGCGGGCAGCTCGCCGAACGGTTCTCGCCCGCCGCCGCGTTCCTGGTGCCGCCCGTCACGGTGGCGCTGGCCGCGCTGCTCGTGCTGTGGCGCCGCCTCGCCCTGGAAACCGTTGGTCTAGACCACTCCGCGAAGTTCTCGATGAACAGACGGTGATGTCTAGCTGGTGTTTTGCACCTACCAACGAGTAACTACCTAGGGTGGTTCTCGTGAGTCGTCGAGCGAAGATAGTCAGCACCATCGGACCGGCGTGTTCCAGCCGCGAACAGATCCGCGCCCTCGTCGAGGCCGGGATCGACGTGGCCAGGTTGAACATGTCGCACGGATCCCACGAGCAGCACGAAGAGGTCTACCGCTTCCTGCGTGACGCGGCCGAGGCGACGGGCCGGGGCATCGGCGTCCTCGCCGACCTCCAGGGCCCGAAGATCCGCATCGGCAGGTTCCCCGACGGCCCCGTCCGGCTCAACGTGGGCGACGAGTTCACCATCACCACCGAGGACGTGCCCGGCACCCGCAAGGAGGTGTCCACCACCTACAAGGGCCTGCCCGGCGACGTCGTAGCCGAAGACCTCGTCCTCGTCGACGACGGCAAGGTCTCGCTACGCGTCCTGGAGGTGGACGGCTCCAGGGTCCGCACCGAGGTCGTCGTCGGCGGCATGGTCTCCGACAACAAGGGGCTCAACCTCCCCGGCGTCGCCGTGAGCGTGCCCGCGCTCACCGCCAAGGACGAGGCCGACCTGCGCTGGGCGCTGCGCGTCGGCGTCGACATGGTCGCGCTCTCGTTCGTGCGCAACGCCGCCGACGCCCAGGAGTGCTACCGCATCATGGACGAGGAGGGCGTGCGCGTCCCCCTCATCGCCAAGATCGAGAAGCCGCAGGCCGTCGCCGCGCTCCCCGAGATCGTGGACGCCTTCGACTGCATCATGGTCGCGCGCGGCGACCTGGGCGTCGAGCTGCCGCTGGAGCAGGTCCCGATCGTGCAGAAGCGCGCGATCGAGCTGTGCCGCGACAAGGCGCACCCGGTCATCGTCGCCACCCAGATGCTGGAGTCGATGATCAGCGCGCCCCGGCCGACGCGGGCCGAGGCCAGCGACGTCGCGAACGCCATCTTCGACGGCGCGGACGCGGTGATGCTCTCGGGCGAGACGGCGGTCGGCCAGCACC
The DNA here is from genome assembly GCF_020991275.1 of Actinocorallia sp. API 0066. Lineage (GTDB taxonomy): Bacteria > Actinomycetota > Actinomycetes > Streptosporangiales > Streptosporangiaceae > Actinocorallia. The sequence continues at coordinate 302,575 of NZ_JAJLQY010000002.1, forward strand.
CGATCGAGGCGGTCAAGACGATGTCCCGTATCGCGGCCGCCGCCGAGGAGGCCCACCTGGAGGCCGCCCACTCGCTGGACCGGCGGCCCGAGACGACCGGCGGCGCCATCGCGCGGGCGGCGGCCGAGGTCGGCGCGATCGTCGGGGCGAAGGCGCTCGTCGCGTTCACCATGTCGGGGGAGACGGCACGTCGGCTGGCGCGCTACCGCAGCCCGATCCCGCTGCTTGCCTTCACCGAGGTGGAGCGCGTGCGGAGCCGTCTGGCCATCACGTGGGGCGTCGAGACGTTTCTCGTCCCGCACGTCGACCACACCGACGAGATGGTCCGGCAGGTCGAGCAGGCGCTGCTGGAGCTGGGGCGCTGCCAGAAGGGCGACAAGGTCGTCATCGTGGCGGGCTCGCCGCCCGGAACCGTCGGCTCCACCAACGCGCTGCGGGTGCACCGCATCGGCGACGCCATCGCGCACCGCTGACGGCCCGCCGCGCCGCGCCCGGAAAGAGGGGTTCGCCGGATCTGCGGGTTTTGTGATCAGTAGGATCCGACAATGGCGTTCTACGGGACCGATGGTGTCATGGCCGAAACCATCGGTCCGTTCCGGATCGTCCGGCTCCTGGGCGAGGGCGGCATGGGCCGGGTGTTCCTCGGCACGTCGCCCAGCGGCAGGCAGGTCGCGGTCAAGGTGGTCCGGCCGGAACTGGCCTCCGACCCCGGATTCCGGCGGCGGTTCCGGGCCGAGGTCGAGGCCGCGATGGCCGTCAGCGGCGCGTTCACCACACCCGTCGTCGACGCCGACCCCGAAGGGCCGCTGCCCTGGCTCGCCACCGTGTACGTGCCGGGCCCCTCACTCCAGAGCCGGATCGAGGACGCCGGGCCGCTCGTCGCGTCCGAGGCGGCGACGCTCGGGGCGCGGCTCGCCGAGGCGCTCGCCGCGATCCACCGGGCCGGGCTCATCCACCGCGACCTGAAACCGTCCAACATCCTGCTGGCCGACGACGGGCCACGGGTCATCGACTTCGGCATCAGCCGGGCGTCCGAGGGCACCGTGTTCACCGCGACGGGGAACGTCATCGGCTCGGCCGGGTACATGTCGCCCGAACAGGTCGCCGGACACGAACTGACCCCGGCCAGCGACGTGTTCGCGCTCGGCGCCGTCATGGTGTTCGCCGTCACCGGAACGCCCGCCTTCGGCACGGGGCCCTTCCAGGTCCTGATGTTCCGCGCCGCCTACGAACCCCCGAACCTCACCGACGTCCCACCCCGCCTCCTCGACCTCCTCACCGCCTGCCTCGACAAGGACGCGTCCCGCCGCCCGTCCGTCGCCTCCCTCCCCGAACTCTTCATCAACGGCACACCCCTCCCTTACCCGGCCGATCCCGCGTCCGCCCGACCCCCGGCCACCTTCGCCACGGACGCGTCGGTTCGCCACGCGGCCACGCCGCCCACGGCACCACCGCCGCCCGTCGCCGTCACCGGGCCGTCAGGCGCCGCCTTCCCGCAGCCGTCGGCCCCGGCCGCCGCGACCTCACAGGAGGACGCGGCGCCGTTCACCGCGCCCGTGGTGCCGCTCCAGCAGCCGCCGGAGTCGGCCGTGGTGCCGCTGCTGCCTCCGGCGCCGCCGCCCGTGCCGGGGACGGCGCCGGGGCAGGCGCCGCCGGTCTCGCGGCGCGGGGTGCTGCTCGGCGGGGTCGGGCTCGCCGTGACGGCCGTCGCGGGCGGCGCGTGGGCGGCGTACGCGCGCGACAGGGACACGAGCGGCGAGACGCTGAAGCCGCAGGCCGGTCCTTCGGCGGCCGGGGACGGCCAGCCGGTCTGGACGGCGCGGCTCAGCGAGGACTACGCGACCCTCCAGTGGACGGGCGACCTCGTGCTCGCCCTGTACAAGGACGTCGAGGCGTTCGACCCGCGTGACGGCAGGCTGGTGTGGAGCAACGGCGACCACAACGCCTTCTACCCGCCGAAGTACCTGGACGGCAGCGTCTACACCCTGTCGGGCAACGAACTGTCCGCGCTCGACGCCAGGACCGGCGAGAAGCTGTGGACGACCGGGATCGACGTCGACGTGGAGAGCCCGCAGCCGATCACGTCGTCCGTCGTCATCGCGCGGGGCAAGGACATCCGGGCGCACGCGTTCGACGCCAAGACCGGCGACCCGCTCTGGACCCTCGGAACCAAGGCCGACCCGATCTACGTGAACCGCGTCGTCGTGGACGACGTGATGCTCGCCGACACCCGCTTCCGCAAGACCGGGAACCGCTACGCGGGCATCGCGTTGAGCAACGGCGACCCGGTTTGGATTCGTTCGGGCAAGCTCCTGGCCTGCCACACCGACGGCAAGCGCTTCTACGTCCTGGACGAGGACCTGAAGGCACGCGCCCTGGATCCGCGCACCGGCAAGGAACTGTGGGCGAGCCCCTCCGGCATGCCGAAGTACCGGGCCAAGGAGAACGAGCCGTCCTACTGGCTGACGATCGAGGCGGGCCTGCTCGTGGCCAGCTCCGGCACCCCGAACCGCCTCGCCGTCTTCGACCCCGCCACCGGCCGCCGCCCCTGGTCGGCCAAGACCGTCGCCTCAGCGACGCACCTGCTCTCCGGCACCACCCTCTGCCACGGCAACGGCACCTACCACGCCCTGGACCTCACCACGGGCAAGTCCCTCTGGACGACGGAGGTGGCCCCGGTCAGCGAGGCCCATCTCCTCCCCGGCCCCGACACCCTGGCCACGATCGCCACCGACGCCGGCCTCCAGGCATGGGACGTCACCACCGGCCAGAAAGCCCCCTGGTCCCACCCCGCCACCCCGGACGCCGACTCCTACAAATGGTCCGCCCTCCGCACCCCCGACCGCCTCATCACCAAGTACGACCGCGACCTCGCCGCCTTCACCGCCCCCGGCACCACCGCCACCACCTACGTCTGACCCGATCAACGCCCGCACGTGTGACGCTCGCCCTACCATGACCACATGGCATTCATCGAGTGCAGGATGATCCCTCAGTGATCGTGCCGACGGACGGGTCCCACATCGTGTGCCCCACCTGCGACGGGACCCGGGTCGAGACCCAGCCCGTCCGCGTGATGCTGCGCCGCCACCCGGGCCTGCACACGATCGGCACCGATCGCCCGTGCCGGTCGTGCGAGGCGACCGGCTGGCTCCCCCCACGCCACCCCGTCGACCCCGCACCCGACGAGGACGAGGACGACATGTGAGGCAGAGGGGGGGAGATCGGGACTCCCGGTCTCCGTACGGTCTCCCAAGGGGCGCCTGAGGCTGGCGGCGCCAAGATGATCCAGCTCCGCCCCAGGCCCGGGGTGGGGTAGGTGGTGCCTCGGGTGGGAGTCGAACCCACAACACACGGGTTTTGAATCCGTTTCCTCTGCCGATTGGGATACCGAGGCGTTGTCGTCGCAGGTGGGGCGTTCGGGACATCCGGCGTACCGGGGTCTAGCCGACCTGGGACAGGCACCAGGGTACAGGTTCCCGGTAGTCTCGTGCGCGTGAGCGAGAGTGCCAAGCGAGTTGTCATCGCCGAAGACGAGGCCCTGATCCGGCTCGACCTCAAGGAGATGCTGGAGGAGGACGGCTACCGGGTGGTCGGGGAGGCGGGCGACGGGGAGACCGCCGTGAAGCTCGCCTCGGAGTTGCGGCCCGACCTGGTGATCCTCGACGTCAAGATGCCCATCCTGGACGGGATCTCGGCGGCCGAGCGGATCGCCGGGGAGCGGCTGGCGCCCGTCGTCATGCTGACCGCGTTCTCCCAGCGCGAGCTGGTCGAGCGGGCCCGGAGCGCGGGCGCGATGGCCTACCTGGTCAAGCCGTTCACCAAGGCCGACCTGGTGCCGGCGATCGAGATGGCCGTCTCCCGCTACGACGAGATCCGCCAGCTCGAATCCGAGGTCACGACGCTGAAGGACAGGCTGGAGACCCGCAAAATCGTGGATCGCGCCAAAGGCCGGTTGCAGACCCAGCACGGCTGGACCGAGCCCGAGGCGTTCCGCTGGATCCAGAAGACTTCCATGGACCGCCGTCTGACGATGCGGAAGGTCGCGGAAGCCGTTCTGGACAGCGCGACGCAAGATTCACCGGCGGAGGATCAGTAATCCGCCACTTTTGCGGTGTTACATGCCGGTTTCGGATATTTGCCGTTGGTAGCGGACAGGTCACGACTGTGCATCACGACAGTGGGGAACCTGCTCTGGCCTTGGCGTTTTGGTGCGGCGTTCAGTACGTTTCCGCCATTCAGTCCCACGGGGGCCGTCGCCTGCGCGCCGGCCCGGTGAAGGAGCCAATGGCATGAAACTTGGAACGTCCGCTCTCCGGCTCATCGCGATGGCCGGTGTCGCGAGCCTCGCGCTCACCGCTTGTGGTGGAGAGGACTCCGGCGGCGGCGGTGATGTCTCCGAGGTCTCGATCGGTGTTATGGGCGACTTCACCGGCGAGAACTCCGGCATCGTCCTGCCGATCAAGAACGCCGTGCAGCTCGCGATCGACAACTACAACGCCACGAGCCCCGAGACCAAGATCGTGCTCAAGGAGTACGACAGCCAGGCCAAGCCGGAGCAGGCGACCGCGCTCGCGAAGAAGGCCATCAAGGAAGACAAGATCGTCGGTCTTGTCGGCCCGGCGTTCTCCGGCGAGTCCGCGCAGGTCGGCCCCGTCCTCGAAGAGGCCGGCATCCCCAGCGTCTCGGCGTCGGCCACCAACGCCGCGCTCGCCGAGAACGGCTGGAAGTACTGGCACCGCGTCATCGCCGACGACGACGTGCAGGGCGCCGGGCTCGGCGCCTTCATCACGACCGGCCTGGCCGCCAAGAAGGTCTTCGTCGTCGACGACAAGTCGACCTACGGCCAGCCGCTCGGCGCGACCGTCAAGGCGAGCTCGGAGTCCGGTGGCGCGTCCACCCAGACCGACTCGATCGACATCAAGGCGTCGGACTACTCCTCGACCGTCAACAAGGTCAAGGCGTTCGCCCCCGACGCGATCTTCTTCGCCGGCTACTACGCCCAGGGCGGCAAGCTGCTCAAGCAGCTCCGCGAGGCCGGCGTCACCGGCAAGTTCCTCTCGGCCGACGGCTCGCTCGACCCGGGCCTGGCCAAGGGCGCGGGCACCAAGAACGCCGACGGCGCGCTCATCGGCTGCCCCTGCCTGATCGACCCCGAGGGCACCGCGGGCGACGCGAGCAAGACGTTCGCCGAGGCCTACAAGGCGAAGTTCAACGCCTCGACCGCGATCTACTCCGCTGAGGCGTACGACGCCGCCACGGTGTTCATCAACGCCATCAAGGCCGGCAAGGTGACCCCCGAGGACATCAACACCTGGATCGCGACCGCCGACTTCGCCGGCGTGAGCAAGCAGATCAAGTTCCAGGAGAACGGCGAGATCGCCGCGGACGACGTCTACATCTACAAGGTCACCGGCGAGACCCTGCCGCTGCTGGGCAACGCCAAGACCGTCAAGGACGAGTAGGTCCCCGCACGCATACATGGAGGGGCGGGAACACGGTGACCCCGGGTTCCCGCCCCTTCTTCACGAAGGTGTGACTTCCTTGCTCGATAACTTCCTGAACCAGTTCTGGCCGTCGACCGTCGACGGCCTGGCTCTCGGTTCGATCTACGCACTCATCGCCCTGGGCTACACGATGGTGTACGGGGTGCTGCGCCTCATCAACTTCGCGCACTCCGAGATCTTCATGATCGGCACCTTCACCTCCCTCGCGGTGGTCGGCGCCTTCGGCTTCTCCGAGATCGGCGGCATCGCGCTCGTCGGCGTCGTCCTGCTGCTGGCGCTCGCCGGCGGCCTCGCCTCCGGGGCGAGCGCGGTGGCGCTGGAGTATTTGGCGTACCGGCCGCTGCGCAAACGCGGGGCGGGACGGCTCGCCGCGCTCATCTCGGCCATCGGCGCCTCGCTGTTCCTCCAGCAGCTCTTCGCCCGCGTCCTCATCCCGTGGTGGTTCGACGTGCCGCAGGAGAAGGGCGCGCTTCCCGTCCAGGGCCACTTCGTCGTCCGCGAGGACGTCTTCGCCATCGGCGACTTCGTGGTGCGCAACGACAAACTGATCATCTTCCTCGCGGCCATCCTCATGATGGTCGCGCTCGACCAGTTCGTCACACGTACCAAGCTGGGCCGCGGCATCCGCGCCACCGCCCAGGACCCCGAGACGTCGGTCCTCATGGGCGTCAACATCGACCGGATCGTCACCGCCACCTTCGCCATCGGCGGGGCCATGGCGGGCGCGGCGGCGGCGCTGTACTTCATGCGCTTCGAGGAGACGAACTACTTCGTCGGCTTCCTCCTCGGCATCAAGGCGTTCACCGCGGCGGTGCTCGGCGGCATCGGCAACCTGCGCGGCGCCCTCGTCGGCGGCCTGACGCTCGGCCTGATCGAGATGTACGGGTCGGCGTTCTTCGGCTCGGAGTGGAAGGACGTCGTGGCGTTCTCGGTCCTGGTCCTCGTCCTCATGTTCCGTCCCACCGGCATCCTCGGTGAGTCCCTTCAGCAGGCACGCGTATGAGCACCCTCGAAAAGGCAAAGCCCGCCGTCAAGGGCAAGCAGCAGCCGCTCCGCAAGGTCACCGACCTGTTCGGCGACGCCTCCGACCGGGCCCGCGACTGGTGGGGGGTGCAGACCGGCGTCGTCCGCTGGTCGGTCTACCTCGCGCTCATCGTCGCGGCCCTGTTCCTGCCGCACGCGGGCATCGGCTCGTTCATGTCGCCGCACTCGGACTGGCAGAGCATCCTGTTCTACCCGATCGGCGGGTACATCCTGCTGGCGATCGGCCTCAACGTCGTCGTCGGGCAGGCGGGCCTGCTCGACCTCGGGTACGTCGCGTTCTTCGCGGTCGGCGGCTACACGATGGCCGTCCTCGGCAAGATCTGGGGCTGGAACTTCTGGGAGATCATCGCCGTCGGCATCGTGCTGGCCGCGCTGTCGGGCATCCTGCTGGGCGCCCCGACGCTGCGGCTGCGCGGCGACTACCTGGCGATCGTCACGCTCGGCTTCGGCGAGATCATCCGGATCTCCGCGACGAACACCGACTCGATCGGCGGTCCGAACGGCATCGCGGGCATCCCGCACCCCCCGAACGTGACCGACTGGGCCGTCCCGGCCAACGGGCTCACCGAGGCGCTCGACCTGGACGGCCTCAAGCCGTTCACCTACGGCGCCCTGGACACCCGGCCGTACTACTACCTGCTGGTCGGCGCGATCGTCCTGACCATCGTCCTGGCCAAGCGGCTGGAACACAGCCGGGTCGGCCGCGCCTGGGCCGCGATCCGGGAGGACGAGGACGCGGCCGAGCTGATGGGCGTCCCGACGTTCAAGTTCAAGCTCGCCTCGTTCGCGATCGGCGCCGCGTTCGGCGGCCTCGCCGGCGTGCTGTACGGCTCGCAGGCGACGTCGATCATCCCCGAGGACTTCCCGTTCATCCTGTCCGCGACGATCCTCGCCGCGGTCGTGCTGGGCGGTTCCGGCAACATCCCGGGCGTCATGCTCGGCGCGTTCCTCATCGCGTGGATCCCCGAGCGGGTCCGCGGCGTCGAGGAGTACCGGGTGATGGTGTTCGGCGCCGCGCTGGTGATCATGATGGCGCTGCGGCCGGAGGGCATCCTGCCGTCCCGGCAGCGGAAGGCCGAGCTGGCCGAGGGCAGCGGCGGCATGGGCGCGATGGGCGCCGAGGTCGGCGGTCCCGGCGGCTCCGACGTGGAGATCGAGGTGAAGAAATGAGCGACGGCACGCCCGGCACCCCGCTGATCAGCCTGCGTGAGATCGTCATGCGGTTCGGCGGCGTCACCGCGATCAACAAGCTGGAGCTGACCGTCAACACCGGCGAGATCTTCGCGCTGATCGGGCCGAACGGCGCCGGCAAGACGACGGTGTTCAACGTCGTCACCGGCGTCTACCAGCCGACCGAGGGCCACGTGGAGTTCGACGGCGGCGTGTTGACGGGCCGGAAGCGCTACCAGGTCACCAAGGCCGGGGTGGCGCGGACGTTCCAGAACATCCGGCTGTTCCACAACATGACGGCCATCGAGAACGTCATGGTCGGCGCGGACGCCCACCACAAGACGGGGCTCGCGGGCGCGGGCCTCGGGCTGCCGTGGCACCGCAAGGAGGAGCGGGAGGGCCGTGCGCGCGCGGCCGAGCTGCTGGAGTTCGTCGGTGTGGCGCAGCGTTCCAGTGAGGCCGCCAAGAACCTCCCGTACGGCGACCAGCGCAGGCTGGAGATCGCGCGGGCGCTGGCGACCAACCCGAAGCTGTTGCTGCTGGACGAGCCCGCGGCGGGCATGAACCCCGCGGAGAAGATCGCCCTTCAGGACCTCATCCGCAAGATCCGGGACACCGGCGTGACCGTGCTGCTCATCGAGCACGACATGCGCCTGGTCATGGGGATCAGCGACCGCGTCGCGGTGCTGGACTTCGGCACCAAGATCGCCGAGGGTCTGCCGCGCGCGGTCCAGGACGACCCGAGGGTCATCGAGGCGTATTTGGGAGCCCCCGCCGATGCTTCTTGAGATTCAGGACATCCACGTCCACTACGGCAAGGTCCAGGCGCTCAAGGGCGTCTCCCTCGAAGTCGACCAGGGTGAGATCGTCACCCTGATCGGCGGCAACGGGGCGGGCAAGACCACAACGCTGAAGACCATCTCGGGGCTGCGCAAGCTCACCTCGGGCCGGATCCGCTTCGACGGCGCCGACATCTCCCGGATGCCGGGCCACAAGCGGGTCCTGGCGGGCCTGGGGCAGGCCCCTGAGGGCCGCGGGGTCTTCCCGGGCATGACGGTCGAGGACAACCTCCTCATGGGCGCCTACACGCGCAGGGGCGGCGGCATCGCCAAGGACCTCGCGGACGTCTACGAGCTGTTCGAGCGGCTCGCCCAGCGCAAGTCGCAGATGGGCGGCACCATGTCGGGCGGTGAACAGCAGATGGTCGCCATCGGCCGCGCCCTCATGGCCAAGCCCAAGGTGCTGCTGCTGGACGAGCCGTCGATGGGCCTCGCGCCCAAGCTGGTGCAGCAGATCTTCTCGATCATCGAGGAGATCAACCGGCGGGGCACGACCGTCCTGCTGGTCGAGCAGAACGCGCAGCAGGCATTGAAACTTGCACATCGGGCATACGTGCTGGAAACCGGACATGTAGTAAAGTCCGCACCCGCAGCCGATCTGCTGGACGACCCCGAGGTGCGTGCCGCGTACCTGGGCGGCGACGTCGCCACCGGCGGCGAGCCCGCCGCGGACGGGACAGCGGGCAACATCCCGCACTAGCGGTGCCCGCTTCGAACGTTCCAAGAAGGCCAGCGAAAACACATCAAGGGAGATAACGCGCCGTGAGATCCCACACCATCCGTAGCCGCGCCGTCGCCACCGGGGCCGTCGCCCTCGTCGCGGCCCTCGGCCTCACCGCCTGCGGCGACGACGAGCCCGCGACCAAGCCCGACGCGGCCCCGTCGACCGCGGTGGACCAGGCGCTCGCCGACGCCGTCCCCGCCGACATCAAGGCCGACGGCAAGATCGTCATCGGGGTGGACTCCACCTACCCGCCGAACGAGTTCCTCGACGAGGACGGCAAGACCGTCACCGGCTGGGACGTCGCCCTGTTCGACGCGGTCGCCGCCAAACTCGGCCTCAAGACCGAGTGGGTGACCAGCAAGTTCGCCGACATCATCCCGGGCGTCGTCACCTCCGGGAAGTACGAGGTCGGCGTCTCCTCGTTCACGATCAACCCCGAGCGGCTCGCCGAGTCCTCGATGGTGAGCTACTTCAACGCCGGAACCCAGTGGTTCGCCAAGGAGGGCGCGACGATCACGCCCGAGACGGCGTGCGGCAAGAAGATCGCCGTCCAGGCCGCCACCGTCCAGGTCGAGGACATCGAGGCCCGCAACAAGGCGTGCAAGGACGCCGGGCAGCCCGAGATCACCATCGACCAGTACCAGGGCCAGGACCAGGCGACCGCCGCCGTCGTGTCCGGCAAGAACGACGCGGGCCTCGCCGACTCGCCGATCGCCGCCTACGCGGTGGCCAAGGCGCCCGGCCTCCAGCTCGTCGGCGACATCTACGACGCCGCCCCCTACGGCTACGTCGTGAAGAAGGACTCGCCGTTCGCGCAGGTCCTCGGCGACGCCGTCAAGGCGCTCATCGCCGACGGCACCTACACCAAGGTGCTCACCGAGTGGGGCGTCCAGGGCGGCGGCATCACCGACCCGCAGGTGGACCCGGCTTCCTGATGAAGACGCAGGAGAACGGACGGGCACGGCCCGAGGCCATCAGGGCCGTGCCCGTCCGGCACCCGGGACGCTGGATCGCCGTCGCCGTCCTGGTGGTCCTCACCGCCCAGTTCGCGCACATGCTGTTCACGAACGAACAGTTCATGTGGGCCTACATGTTCGAGAACGCGTTCCGGCCGTCGGTGCTCGAAGGCGTCAGGACGTCCCTCGTCCTGACGGTCCTCGCGATGCTGATCGGCGTGGCGCTCGGCGTCGTCATCGCGGTGCTGCGGCTCTCGGACAACCCCGTGCTGAGCGGCGTCGCGTGGGTCTACACGTGGTTCTTCCGCGCGGTGCCCCGGCTCGTGCTCGCCGTGCTGTTCGGCAACATGGGCATCCTCTACGCCCAGTACACCGTCGGGCTGCCGTTCACCGAGCAGTTCGCCGACCTGCTCGGCGTCGACATCAACGGGACGATCTTCTCGATCGACGCCAACACGCTGCTGACGGGCTTCATGGCGGGCCTCCTGGCTCTCGCCCTGTCCGAGGCCGCCTACATGGCCGAGATCGTCCGTGCGGGCATCCTGTCGGTGGACCCGGGCCAGGCCGAGGCGGCGTCCGCGCTCGGCATGTCCAAACCGCTCGTCATGCGGCGGATCGTGCTGCCGCAGGCGATGCGGGTGATCATCCCGCCGACCGGCAACGAGACGATCGCGATGCTCAAGGACACCGCGCTCGTCGCGTTCGTGCCCGTCACCAACGAGCTGTTCTTCCAGTTGACGGCGATCGGCACCCGCGACTTCCGGCCGTTCCCCATGCTCGTCGCCGCCTGCCTCTGGTACGTGGCGCTCACCAGCGTGCTGCTCGTCGGCCAGTACTTCCTGGAACGCCGCTTCTCGCGCGGCACCCAGCGGACCGCACGGGCCAGGACGAGGCTGCGCGTGCTCGGAGGGGACCACTGATGGCCGAACCGCCGATGGTGCTCGCGGAGAACGTGCACAAGAGCTACGGCCGCACCGAGGTGCTGCGCGGCATCGACCTCGCGGTCGAGCGCGGCGAGGTGATGTGCGTGATCGGGCCGTCAGGCTCGGGCAAGTCCACGTTCCTGCGCTGTGTCAACCACCTGGAGAAGATCAACGGCGGCCGCCTCTCCGTGGACGGCCGACTCATCGGATACCGGGAGAAGAACGGCAAGCTGTACGAGCTGAAGGAACGGGAGATCGCGGCGCAGCGCCGTCAGATCGGCATGGTGTTCCAGCGTTTCAACCTGTTCCCGCACATGACGGCGCTGGAGAACGTCATGGAGGCGCCGCTCAAGGTCAGGCGCCAGCCGCGCGCGAAGGCCCGGGTGGCGGCCCGGCTGCTCCTGGAGCGGGTCGGCCTCGCCGACCGCGCCTCGCACTACCCGTCGCAGCTCTCCGGCGGCCAACAGCAGCGTGTCGCCATCGCCCGCGCCCTCGCCATGGAACCGGCCCTCATGCTCTTCGACGAGCCCACCAGCGCCCTCGACCCGGAACTCGTGGGCGAGGTCCTGGAGGTCATGAAGGCCCTGGCCCGCGACGGCATGACCATGGTCGTCGTCACCCACGAGTTGGGCTTCGCCCGCGAAGTCGCCGACACCCTGGTCTTCATGGACGAGGGCGTCATCCTAGAACAGGGCCCCCCCACCCAACTCCTCACCCACCCCACCCACCCCCGCCTCCAAGAATTCCTCTCCAAGGTCTTCTGAGGCGGGGCGTCGCGCCCGTGGTGGAGCCGCGCACAGGCTCCCACCGCGGGCGTTCGCGTCGTCGGGGGCCGGGGAGGCAGGTGGGGCCTGGAAGCGCCGTTGGGGCCGCGTGGTTCATGCGTTTTCTACTTGGCGTTCCAGGCCCGTTCGGGTCACGGTAGCGAGCGGGGTGTCGGCGCGTAAAGCCGGTGGCGGAAGGGTGACGTGGGACACGGCGGGCGGGTGCGGACGGTGACGGCCGGGGCCCGGGTGGGGCGCCGGCCGTCACCGTCAGTGGGCGGCGTCGAACCAGGTGCGGCCGGTGCCCATGGAGACGGCCAGGGGGGCGCGGAGGGTGTAGGCGCCGTCCATCTGGGTGCGGACCAGGGTGGAGAGGTCGGCCAGTTCGCCGGGGGCCACCTCGAAGATGAGTTCGTCGTGGACCTGGAGGAGCATCCGGGAGCGGAGTGAGGAAGCGCGGAGCGCGGCGTCCACCCGGATCATGGCGACCTTGATGATGTCGGCGGCCGAGCCCTGGATCGGGGCGTTCAGGGCCATCCGCTCGCTCATCTCGCGGCGCTGCCGGTTGTCGGAGTTGAGGTCCGGCAGGTAGCGGCGGCGGCCCAGGATCGTCTCGGTGTAGCCGTCACTGCGGGCGTCGGAGACGACGGAGGCCAGGTAGTCGCGGACACCGCCGAACACCTCGAAGTACTCCTCCTTCAGGCCGCGCGCCTCGGACGGGCTGATCCGCAACTGCTGGGACAGGCCGAACTCCGACAGGCCGTAGGCCAGGCCGTAGTTCATCGCCTTGATCTTGCTGCGCAGCTCCGGCGTGACACTGCCGGGATCGACGGAGAACACCTTGGCGGCGGTGATCGTGTGGAAGTCCGCGCCGGACTCGAACGCCTCGATGAGCGCCTCGTCGCCCGACAGGTGCGCCATGATCCGCAGCTCGATCTGGCTGTAGTCCGCCGTCAGCAGGCACTCGTAGCCCGCGCCGACGGTGAACGCCTCGCGGATCTGCCTGCCCTCGTCGGTACGGGTCGGGATGTTCTGGACGTTCGGGTCGGTGGACGAGAGCCGTCCCGTCGCCGCGACCGTCTGGTTGAACGTCGTGTGGATGCGGCCCGTCTCGTCCGCCAGCGGGATCAGCGAATCCACGATCGACTTGAGCTTGGCGACCTCGCGCCAGCGCAGGATGCGCTCCAGCACCGGGTGCTCGCTCTTCTCCAGCAGCGTCGTGAGCGCCTCGGAGTCGGTCGTGTAGCCCGTCTTGGTGCGCTTGGTCTTGGGCAGGCCCAGCTCGTCGAAGAGGACCTGCTGGACCTGCTTGGGGCTGCCCAGGTTGAACTCGTGGCCGACCGCGTCGAACGCGCCCTGCTCGACCTCCTTGGCCTGCCCGCCCAGCGACGCCGACAGGTTCGCCAGATGGTCGTTGTCGATCGCGACGCCCGCCCGCTCCATGCCGGACAGGATCGGCACGAGCGGCAGCTCCAGCTCGGCCAGCAGCCGGGCCGCGCCGCGCCGCTCCAGCTCGCCGTCCAGCGCGTCCGCCAGATCGACCACGGCGCGGGCCCGGACGGCGAGCTCCTGCGCCGCGTCGTCCTCGTCGGAGCCGTCCAGGGTGAGCTGGCCGTTCTGCTCGGCCTCCTCGCGCAGCTCCCGGTGCAGGAAGCGGAGCACCTGCTCGCCGAGGTCGTAGGAGCGCTGGTCGGGGGCGACGAGATAGGAGGCGAGCGCGGTGTCGCTGGTGACCCCGGCCAGGGTGAGGCCGCGCGCGGCGAACGCCAGGCCGGGGCCCTTGGCGTCGTGGATCGCCTTCGGCCTGTCGGCGCTGGCGAGCCAGGCCGCGAACGCCCGCTCGTCCTCGGGGAGGAGCACGGCCGGGTCGAAGTGCACGGCGGCGCCCTCGCCGTCGGCCAGCGCGACGGCCGTCAGCTCGCCGGTGCCGCGGCCCCAGCGGCCCGCCACCGCGACGCCCACGCGGCCTTCGCGGGCGGCCAGCCAGTCGCCCAGCGCGCCGGGCGCCAGCTCGGCCAGCTCGACGGTGAAGCCCTCGTCGGCCTCCACCACGTTCTCGGAGATCGTGTTGAACAGCCGCTCGCGCAGCTCGCCGCGGAACTCCAGGGTGTCGAGCAGCGCCTGGATCTCGGCGCGCTCCCAGTCGCCGACGGTGAGCTCGGCCGGGCCGCAGTCCAGCTCGACGGAGGTGTCCAGCCGGTTGATCTGGGCGTTGCGGATGACCTCGCCCAGGTGCTCGCGCAGCGACGCGCCCGCCTTGCCCTTGATCTCGTCGACGCGGGCGATCAGGTTGTCCAGGCCGTCGTAGGCTTCCAGCCACTTGGCGGCCGTCTTCGGGCCGACGCCGGGCACGCCGGGCAGGTTGTCGCTCGTCTCCCCGACGAGCGCCGCCAGCTCCCGGTAGCGCGCGGGGGACACCCCGTACTTCGTGGTGACGGCCTCCGGATCCATCCGGGCCAGCACCGAGACGCCCTTCACCGGGTACAGGACGGTGGTGTTGTCGTCCACGAGCTGGAACGCGTCGCGGTCGCCGGTGACGATCAGGGTGCGCATGCCCTCGGCGGAGGCGCGCGTGGCCAGGGTGGCGATCAGGTCGTCCGCCTCAAAACCGGAGACCGAAAGGTGCCGGATACGCAGCGCGTCCAGCATCTCGTGGATCAGCTGGACCTGGCTGCGGAACTCGTCGGGCGTCTTGGCGCGGCCCGCCTTGTACTCCGTGTAGGTGGTGTGGCGGAACGTCGGCTCTGATCTGTCGAAGCACACCGCGACGTGGGTCGGCTTCTCGTCGCGCAGCACGTTCACGAGCATCGACGTGAAGCCGAACACCGCGTTGGTGTGCTGCCCCGTCGTCGTGGAGAAGTTCTCCACCGGCAGGGCGTAGAACGCCCGGTAGGCCAGGGAGTGCCCGTCGAGCAGGAGCAGGGTCTGAGGGGTCGGTTCCGCGTTAGCCACGGTCAGAGCCTAGTCTCGACCGGTGACAGTTTCCGGCACTGGACGGAACCGATGGGCGGAGTTGACACGTGAATTCTGACGAGATCCTGGCGCTGCTGCGGGAGACGGGCGGCGACCTCGGCCGGACGATGGGCATCGAGATCACCGAGGCGTCCCCGGACCGCGTCGTCGGCAAGATGCCGGTGAAGGGCAACACCCAGCCTTACGGGCTGCTGCACGGGGGCGCCTCCTGCGTCCTGGCCGAGACGCTCGGCTCGGTCGGGTCGGCGCTGCACGCGGGCGAGGGCAGGATCGCCGTCGGCATCGAGATCAACGCGACCCACCACCGCTCGGCCACCGAGGGCTTCGTCACCGGCGTCGCCACCAAGGTCCACGGCGGCCGCAGCCTCGCCACCTTCGAGATCGTCATCACCGACGACAGGGACCGCCGCGTCTGCACCGCCCGCCTCTCCTGCATGCTGCGAGATAGCGCCTGATCGCTGGGGATTCGTTCTCTCATGTGACTTTCATGTGGTGATCAGGGTCGGCCCAGACGGCGGCACCACGCTCTGGCGACATGAAATCCCTCATCAAGCGCCGGGCCGTCGTGGTCAACGGCACGCTGGGCGTGCTGTTGGCGGGCGGTGTCGGCGCCGCCTACCTCTCGCTCGCGGGGGACGGCGCGGAACCGGCCGCCGCGGCGGCCAGGACCGTCACCGTCTCCCGGGGCGACCTGACGGCCTCGGTGTCGGCGTCCGGCGCGGTCGCGAGCGCGAAGACCAGCGCGTTGGGCTTCGCCGCCTCCGGGACCGTCGCCGAGATCGACGTCGCGGTCGGGGACAAGGTGAAGAAGGGCGACAGGCTCGCCGTCCTCGACCAGACCGAGGCGCTGGAGAACCTTGAGGCCGCCCAGGCCGAGCTCGCCGTCGCGGCCGACGGGGACACCGACACCGCCCAGGGCAACGCCGCCTACGTGCAGGCGAAGAACGCGGTGCGCGGCGCCCAGCGCGCCCTGGACGGGACGGTCATCCGGGCGCCGTTCAACGGGACGGTCACGGCCGTCAACGGCGAGGTCGGCGGCTCCTCGTCCGGCGCTACGAGCGGCTCGGGCGCGGCGTCCTCCGGGTTCATCGAGATAGCGAACCCGAGCAGGCTCAAGGTCGAGGGGTCGTTCACCGAGGCGGACACCACCGAGCTGAAGGTCGGCCAGGCCGCTTCCGTGACGTTCGCCGCGCTGAGCGGGGTGACCGCGCAAGGCGAGGTCACCGCGATCTCCACCGAGCCGACCACAACGAACAACGTCGTCTCCTTCGCGGTGACGGTCACGCTCACGTCCCGTCCCGCGAAGGTGCGGATCGGCCAGACGGCCACCGTCACCGTCGTCACCGCCAAGGCGCAGGACGTGCTGTACGTCCCGACGGCGGCCCTCAGCACGGCGGGCGGCCAGAGCACCGTCACGGTCCTGCGGAACGGGACGCCGACCGTGCGGACGGTCGAGACGGGCGTCGCGGGCACGATGGGCACGGAGATCACCTCCGGCCTGGAGGAAGGCGACCGCGTCCAGGTGGCCACCTCTACCGGCTCCGGTAACACGACCGGAGGGTTCCCCGGCGGAGGCGGTTTCCCCGGCGGAGGCGGTGGCGGTTTCCCCGGCGGCGGCGCGCCGGGAGGCGGCCGATGACGCCGCCCGTCCTCGACGTCCGCGCCGTCACCAAGGTCTACGGGCGCGGCGACACCGAGGTGCGCGCCCTACGCGGCGTCACCCTGCGCGTCGAGCAGGGCGACTACGTGGCGATCATGGGGCAGTCCGGCTCGGGCAAGTCAACCCTGATGAACATCCTCGGCTGTCTCGACGTGCCCACGTCCGGCCACTATCTGCTGGACGGCACCGACGTCGGCGCGCTCCAGGAGGCGCAGCTCTCGATCCTGCGCAACCGAAGGATCGGGTTCATCTTCCAGTCGTTCAACCTCATCCCCCGCATGAGCGCGCTGGCGAACGTCGAGCTTCCGCTGGCGTACGGCGGTGTGAAGCCCGCCGAGCGCCGACGTCGCGCCCTGGCGGCGTTGGAGCTGGTCGGCCTTGCCGACCGTGTACGGCATGAGCCCAATGAGCTGTCCGGAGGGCAGCAGCAGCGAGTGGCCGTAGCGCGCGCGCTCGCCACCGCGCCCTCCCTCCTGCTGGCCGACGAGCCCACGGGCAACCTCGACACGAGGTCCACCCACGACGTGCTGGACATCCTCGACCGGCTGTCGGCCGCAGGCCGGACCATCGCGCTCATCACCCACGAGGACGAGGTCGCCCTACGCGCCAAGCGGGTGCTGCGCCTCGTGGACGGCCGGATCGTCGAGGACCGGAGGCAGGCGCCCGTCCAGGGACCGCCGCCCGCCGTCGCGTCGGGAGCCGTCGGATGAGGGCGCGGGAGGTCCTCGGGTTCGCGCTGCGCGGCCTGGGCGCCAACAAGCTGCGCAGCGGCCTGACAACGCTCGGCATCCTCATCGGCGTCGCCTCGGTGATCCTGCTCGTGGCGGTCGGCAACGGGTCGGCCGAGGCGGTGAAGAACAGCATCGGCTCGCTCGGCGCGGGTTCGCTGACCGTCTCGTCCTCCACGACGGGGCGCGGCGGCGGCTTCGGCGGCCAGGCGACGACAGGCCCGCGCACCCAGGCGAAACAGCTCACGGTCGAGGACGCCGAAGCCCTCGTGGACCCGGAGGCCGCCCCGCACGTGGAGAGCGCCTCGCCGGTGGTGAACGCCAACTCCGTCACCACCACCTACGCGACGACAAGCCATAACGTAAGCCAGTTCATCGGTACGTATCCCGGCTACTTCAAGGCGGCGAACAAGACCGTCGCCAAGGGCGCCGCGTTCACGCGCGCACAGGTGGACGGGCGGGCCCGGGTCGTCCTCATCGGGCCGACCGTGGCGACCGAGCTGTTCGGCGCCGTCGAACCCGTCGGCAAGAAGATCAACGTGTCCGGCGCGTTCTTCACCGTCGTCGGGGTGCTGGCGGAGTCCGGGTCGGCCTCCACCGGCTTCCAGGACGCCGACGACGTCGCCATCGCGCCGATCACCGCCGTGCAGGGCACCCTGACCAGCTACGGGTCGCTCAGCCAGATCGTCGTGCGGGCGAAGAACGCCGACGTCGTGGACGACGCGCAGGCCGAGATCACCACGATCCTCAACCAGCGGCACAAGATCACCGGATCGACCTCGGACTTCACCGTGTACAACCAGGCTTCCGCGCAGGACGCCGTCGCGGAGTCAAGCCGCACCTTCACCGTGCTGCTCGCGGCCGTCGCGGCGATCAGCCTGCTCGTCGGCGGGATCGGCGTCACCAACATCATGCTCGTCACGGTGACGGAGCGGACCCGCGAGATCGGCGTCCGCAAGGCCATCGGCGCGCCCAAGGGCGCCATCCTCGGCCAGTTCGTGGCGGAGGCGACGATCCTCTCGCTGCTCGGCGGGGTCCTCGGGGTGCTCGTCGGGGTCGTCGGCAGCCGGTTCGAGATCGTCGGCGTGCAGCCGGTGCTCGTGCCTTCGTCGATCGCGCTGGCGCTCGGCGTCTCGGTGGCGATCGGCCTGTTCTTCGGCAGCTACCCCGCCAACCGCGCGGCCAACCTGCGGCCCATCGAGGCCCTCCGACACGAGTAGGAACCCCATGAGCAACGCAAGACACCGCGACGCCTCCGCGCCGCCCGCCGACGGCACCGCCGTCCTGGCCGAGAGCCCCTTCCCCGGCGGCCTGGACGACGCGCTCGCGGCGCGGCCCGCCCGGCCGCGTCCCGGGCCGACCCTGTACCTCGCGGCGGGGCTCGTCGCCGTCGCCGGGTTCCTCGGCGGCGTCCAGGCGCACCAGACCTGGGGCGGCGGCACGGACGCGCCCACGGCCGTCTCAGAGCCGTCCACGGGGCGTCCGGGCGGCGCCACGACCGACTTCCCCGGCGGCGCCCCCCGCGAACCAGGAGACCCCCGATGAGAACCCTCACCCGAGCCGGAACCGGCCTCGCCCTGGCCGCCCTGCTCTCCCTCACCACCGCCTGCGGCGACGACAAAACCACCGGCACCGGCGACTTCGCCGCCTACCAGGCATGCTTGGAGGAACACGGCGTCACCCTGCCCGGCCCCAACGGCGCGGGCCGCCCCTCAGGCGCCCCGGACGGCGCGGGCAGGCCGACCGACCGCCCCTCGGGCGCTCCCGGCGGGATGCCCACCCTGTCGGCCGAACAGCAGCGGGCCATGCAGGAGTGCGCCTCCCTCAGGCCCGAAGGCGGCTTCGGCGGCCCCGGCGGCGGCCAGGGCGGCGGTCCCGGTGGTCAGGGCGGGCGGCCGAACGGTCAGAGCGCCCCCGAAGGCACCGAGGACGCTCCGACTGCCCAGAACACCACCGATGGGCGGGAGCCGGGCGATGGCGGGGTGGCATGAACGGGTCGGTGAAGGTGGCGGCGTTGGCCGTGGCCCTTGTGCTCGTGGGCGGGTTGTCCGGGTGCTCGGGAGGGGCGGAGCCGGGCGGCGGGGTCTCGACGGCGGCGACTTCGGTGGCGACGGAGGCCGCTGAGCCCGCCGGAGGGGCTGACGGGACGGTCTCGGCCTCCGGGACCGTGGAGAGCGCTCGGGTGCGGAGTCTCTCGTTCGGGACGGGTGGTGTCGTCACCCAGGTGAAGGTGAAGGCCGGGGACAAGGTCGCCAAGGGGGACCTGCTGGCCGCCGTGGACGCGACGGTGCCCAATGAGGCACTCGATGCGGCGTACACCGCTTACGTCGCGGCGCAGGACGGGTACGCGGAGGCCGAGAAGGGCGAGAAGAAGCGGGCCTACGCGCAGCTCGTCAAGGCACGCAACGGGTACCGGGCGGCGCGGCGCGCGGTGGAGGGCACGCGGATCCACGCGCCGTTCGCCGGAACCGTCACCTCGGTGACGGCGACCGTGGACGCCGAGGCGCAGGCCGGTGGCGCGGTCGTCACGCTCGCCGATCTGACGCGGCTACGGGTCGGCGCCGAGTTCACCGAGGCCGACACGGCGCTGGTGAAGGCGGGTCAGAAGGCGACCGTCGTGTTCGACTCGCTGGACGCGACGGTGAAGGGCGAGGTCGTGTCCGTCGCGCCGACCCCGGTCAGCGCGGCGAGCACCACGGGCGCGGGCGGCGGGGGAGGGTTCCAGCAGTCGGCGACGTCGGTCGTCCGCTACGAGGTGCTCGTCTCGCTCTCGTCCCGGCCGAAGGGCATCCGCTCCGGCACGCCCGCCACCGTGGAGATCACGACGGGCTGATCTCATCGTCCTCTCACCCGGCGCTCACGTTCCGCCCAGACGACGGCCCGATGCTGCCACGCATGCCCGAGCCGATCACCCCCCAGGACCTCCTGGAGACCTCCCCCTACGAGGACACCCTCGAAGAGGCCCTGGCGGCCCGCCCGCCCCGCGCGCGTCTCCCGGTCGCCACCCTCGCGCTCGGCGCGGGCGTCGTCGCCGTCGCGGGCTTCCTCGGCGGCATCCAGGCCGACCGCCACTGGGGCCCCGACACCACCCCCGCCGCCCAGGCCCCGCAACGCGGCACCTTCCCCGGCGGCGGCCCCGGCGGCGGCCCGGGCGGCTTCCCCGGCGGTGTCCCGGGCGGCTTCCCGGGCGGCGGCCAGGGCGGTTTCCCCGGAAACGGTCAGGGCGGCCCGCAAGGCAACCGCCCGACCACCGGCACCGTCATCAAGGTCTCCGCCACCACCCTCGAACTCACCACCCCTGACGGCCAGACCGTCAAGATCAACCTCACCGACCAGACGACCGTCACCACAACCCGCCCCGGAACCACCAAGGACCTCAAACCCGGCACCCAGGTCACCATCCGAGGCGACCAGATCACCACCCAACCCACCCCCTGACCCCACACCACAACCCACCCACCCGGCCCCACACCCCGCAACACCCCACAAGACCACCAGACCACCACAAACGCGGCATGCCCCCCTCGGGGCCACTCACGCGGCGGTCGCGGCTGGGTGGGTTGGGTTGGGGGAGGGGGGCGGTGGAGGGGCGGGGAATGTCGGGGGGCCGGGTTAGGGTCGGGGCATGGTGGTGGGACGGGTTCTGGAGCGGGTGTGGGGGTTGCCGCCCGCGTTGACGGCGCGGGTGCGGGTGCGGCGGGCGGTGCCGGTGGTGATGCCCGACGAGGTGGTGTTGCTGGCGGACGTGTACGAGCCGCAGGGGGTGAAGCACGCGCCGACGGTGTTGGTGCGGAGTCCGTATGGGCGGCGCGGGTGGGTGGAGCACGCGTGCGCGGTGCCGTTCGCGCGCCGGGGCTACCGGGTCGTCGTCCAGTCGGTCAGGGGCACGGGCGGGTCGGGCGGCGAGTTCGACCCGTTCGCGGAGCGGGCCGACGGCCTCGCCACGCTGGACTGGCTGGAGCGGCAGCCGTGGTGGGCGGGCCGGACACTGACGTTCGGGCCCAGCTATCTGGGGCTCGCCCAGTGGGCCGTCGCCGCCGAGGCGGGGGAGCGGCTGACGGCGATCGCCCCGTTCGCCGCCGCCTCCCAGTTCCGCGACCAGACGTACCTGGGCGAGGCGTTCACCCTGCGAGGCTGCCTCTCGTGGTCGGCGATGATGGCCAGGCGCGACCTCGGCCCGGTGCGCGGCCGGGTCGCGGCGCTGCGCGAGTCCCGCCGTCTGGAGCGCGCCTACCTGACGCTGCCTCTGGAGGAGGCCGACGTCGCGGTGCGCGGCGAGCCCATCCCGTGGTTCCGCGAGTGGCTCAGGCACGCCGACCCGGGCGACCCGTACTGGACCGACACCCGCGACCACCGCGCCCGCGTCGCCGACGTCACCGCTCCCGCGACGCTCGTCACGGGCTGGCACGACCTGTTCCTCCAGTCCCAGCTCGCCGACCACGCCGCCCTCACGAAGGCGGGCGCCCGCACCCGCCTCACCATCGGCCCGTGGACGCACACCTCACCGGCCCTGTTCGGCGCGGCGCTCCGCGACGCGCTCGACTGGTTCGGCACCCTCGCGCGCGGCGGCGTCCCCGACGGCGACCCGGTCCGCCTCCACCTCCAGAACGCCGACGAGTGGCGCGGCTACGCGTCATGGCCTCCACCGGCCGACAGCCGGGCCTTCTACCTGCATCCGGACGGCGCGCTGCGCGACGACCCGGGCAAGGAGGGCAGCACGTCCTTCACCTACGATCCCGCCGATCCGACCCCGGGTGTCGGCGGCCCGCTGCTCGGCCCCGGCGGCGGCCCGCGCGACCAGGCGGCCGTCGAGGTCCGCCCTGACGTGGCGCTCTGGACGTCGCCGCCGCTGCCCGCCGACCTCGACGTGGCGGGCCCGGTCTCCGCCGTGGTGCACCTGCGCTCGGCCCGCCCGCACGGCGACCTGCTCGTCCGGGTCTGCGACGTGGCCGCCGACGGCCGTTCCGTCCAGGTCTGTGACGGTCTCGTCCGCCTCACCCCCGACACGCACCCCGCCCGTGACGGCGTCCGCGAGGTCACGGTCGAGCTGTGGCCGACGGCCTGGCGGTTCCGCGCGGGCCACCGGATCCGCGTGCACGTCGCGGGCGGCTCGCACCCGAGGTTCGCCCGCAACCCCGGCACCGGCGAGCCCCTGGCCACCGCCCGCGAGACCGTCCCCCAACACCACGAGGTCCTGCACGGCCCGCCCCACCCGACGGCGGTCTTCCTCCCCGTCCTCCGCGCCTGACCCCGGGACGGCGCGGACGCCCCGGCGACGACGGCGCGGGGGCCTCAGGGTTCGGGGAAGCAGTTGGTGCCTACGACGGACTTGCCCGTGTTGTCGCGGTCGTAGACCGTGGTGCTGGTACAGCCCCAGATGCGGGGTTCGCCGGTGCCGGTGGAGCGGGTGATGATGATGCGGAGCGCGCCGCTGGTGGTGCCGGTGGGTTTGGCGCCGTTGGAGGCCGCGCACTTCACGCCGTGCACGACGGGCGGGTAGATCAGCGGGACGGGCCCGTCGGTGGCGCAGGTGTAGGTGGGCAGGTCGCTGGGCGCGGTCGGGAGCGCGCGGCTCGCGGCGGTGGGCGCGGCGGCGAGTAGGCCGACACTCACCGCGAAGACGGCGAAAGCGGACCAAAGGCGCATGGGTTCCTCCTGGGAGTCGCGGAAAGTAGCAAAGTTGCTACCATCGGCGACCCCGCAGTGGAGGCGCGGACACGCGCGGCGTGCGGCCGCCGGTCCGCGCCGCGCGTCAGGGCTCCTCGCCCTGCTGCTGCTCGCGCGCCTTGCGCCGCTGCTCCTCGACCCGCGCCTTCAGGCCGCGCAGGAACTCCTCGTCGTCGTCGGGCGCGACCGGCGTCGCGGGCGGGCGGCGGAGCGCCTCCCACGGCGGCCGGGGCCTGCCGAAGACGAGCCAGAGGATCGAGCCGACGTCGGGGATCAGCAGGACGACCACGAGCCACAGGAATTTGGGAAGATTCCTGACGTCCCCCGCGTCGGTGGTGAGGACGTCGAAGATGCAGAAGATCCAGAACGCGAGCAGGATCAGCCCGAAGCCACCGAAGAGCAGGGGCATGGTTCACGTCCTTTCGAAAGACCGGTCAGGCAAACGGTAGTCGAACCCGGGGCCTCCGGTGCGCGTCTGTGGAGGGAGAGGAGGCGGCCATGAAGGTGACGTGGGCGACGCGGGCGGTTCCGGAGCGGGACTGGCCCAACGAGGATTTTTTCGCCGCCGCCGAGGGCGCGGTGGTGGTGCTGGACGGATGCAGCCTGCCGCCCGGCACGGATCTGGGCTGCCGCCACGGCACCGCCTGGTACGCCCGCACGCTCGGCCTGGAACTGCTCGGCAGGATGCTGGACAACCCGCCCGTCCCCCTGGATAGGGGAAACGCCCTGCGGGCCTGTCTGGCGGGCGCGATCGAGGCGGTGGCGGCCCGGCACGCGGGCACCTGCGACCTGCGCCACCCGGCGACGCCCGCCGCGACGGTCCTGGCCCTGCGCGAGCGCCCCGAGGGCGTCGAGTACCTGGTCCTGGCCGATTCGGTCCTCCTCCTGGACTCCGGCGACAGTGTGGAGGTCGTCTCCCGCGAGTACGCCCGCACCTATGCCGCCGCCGACCCGGCCGCCGCGGCCCGCGCGATCACCGGCGCCCGCCCGCCGGGCGCCCTCCGCCGCGCCGCCCTCCTCACCGACGGCGCCACCCGCCTCGCCGACAAGTTCCACATCCTGGGTTGGCAAGATCTCCTCACCCTGCTGGCCACTGACGGCCCCCAGGCCCTCATCGACCGCACCCGGGCCGCCGAGGACGCCGACCCCGACTGCCACCGCTGGCCCCGCACCAAACGCCACGACGACGCCACCGCCACCCTCTGCCTCTTCGACCCCTGAGTTACCCAAGTGTCATGGGATTTCCAACATGATCCTCTTCGCCCTGATTTATAGTTGACACTTCATTGAGTGCGCAGGTCTTGGAGGCGGAAGGCCGCTGGGCCGTTCGTTTGCGAGGCTTGGGTGACCCGTCGACTTCCCACGGTGCTGGCCGCCGCGCTCGTCGGATGGGCCGCTGTCCTGTCCTTCGGCGCCCCCTGGGCGGGCGACACGCGGATCCACCTCGCGACCCTGCACGCGCTGATCGCCGACCCGTGGAGCCCGGCCGACCCCCTCGTCGGCCTGGCCGAGGGCAGCCCCTACTACTCGCCTTACGCCTACCTGCTCGCCCTCACAGCCAAAGCGGGAGGGTTCGCCCCGATCACGGTGCTGCGGGTCGCGGGGGTCCTCAACGTCGCGCTGTGGCTGTGGGCGCTCGCCCGGTTCACCCGCAGGCTCGGCGGGGGAGCGCGCACCACGGTCCTCGCCGTCGTCTTCTGCCTGCTGCTGTGGGGGCTGCACCCGCAGGCGTGGAGCGGCTTCACCGGCCTGTACTCGCTGTCGTGGACCATGGCCTACCCGAGCCTGTTCGCGACCGCCCTGATGCTCCTGGCCTGGGACGTCTTCCTTGACATCCGCTCGGGGCGTCCCGGATACGGCGCCCCCGCGCTGCTCGCCCTCGTGATGGCGGTGCTCGTCCTCGTCCATCCGTTCACGACCGTCGGGACGGCCCTGGGCCTCGTCGCGTTCGCGCTGGCCGACCCGCGCGCGACCCTGCGGCGTCCCGTCCTGGCGCCCGCCGCGCTCGCGGCCGTGGGGCTCGCGCTGCTGTGGCCGTTCTCCGACGTCACCGACCTCATGGCCGCCACCCCCGGCATGGCCGAGATCCACTGGACGCTCGTCGACGACCTGTGGGCCGACCACGGGCTCGCCCACTACGGCCTCGCTCTCGCCGGGCTGCCCGCGCTCGTCGCGCGCCGGAACCGGCCGCTCGGCAGGGAACTGCTCGTCCTGTTCGGCCTGGTCTGCGCGGTGCTCGCGGCCGCGTTCGCCGCCGGTTCGTGGGGGTTCGCCAGGACGCTGCCGGTCGCCGTCCTGCCCCTGCACCTGTCGCTCGCCGCCTGGTGCGGCGAGAGGGCCAGGCCACGGCTCGCCTGGGCGGCGGTCGGGGTCGCCTGCGCCGTCGGCCTGTACGGCAACCTGGGCGGCCTGACACGGCCCCTGTGGCGGCCCGTGGAGGCCGCGACGCTCGCCGAGTGGAAACAGCGCGACCCGGCCACCGGATACGCGCACCTGCTCGCCGAGATCCGGCCCGGTGACGTCGTCGCCGCGCAGACCGACTTCGCCGCCCGCGCCGTCAACGCGCGCGGCGGGCTTTCGCTCGTGCCCGGCTGGCCCTACCCGTGGGTGGACGCCGCCGCGCGCGAGGCCGACAACGCCGCCCTGTTCGCGGTGGGGACGCGGGCGGCAGACCGGTCCGCGATCGCCGCCCGGCACGGTGTCCGCTGTGTCCTCGCCGACCTCACGTCACCCGCGCTGGCGCCCGGCGCCCTGCCGGGGTTCGCCCTCGTCTCGACCGCACAAGGGGTGGGGCTGGCATGTCGCGCGTGAGCTCCCGCGAAGCCTACTTTGACAACGCGAAGTTCCTCATCGGCGGCCTCGTGGTCATGGGACACGCGATCGACTACATCGACCCGCCCCACGCGTTCGAGGCGTTCGAGATGGCCTGCGCGGCGTTCCGGATGCCGGTGTTCGCCTTCCTCGTCGGCTACTTCACCCAGGGCTTCCTGCGCTCGCACGGACGGGCCCGCAGGCTCGTCGCCAAGATCGCGATCGCGTACCTGATCTTCCTGCTGCTCTACCAGATCCTTGAGGCCGTCCTGAAGGACCTGCCCTTCGGCTACAACCCCCTCGACCCGTACGACCACCTGTGGTTCCTCACCGCGATGTTCGTCTGGCGCGGCGTCGCCCCGCTGTGGCTGCAACTGCGGCACCCCGTCGCGGTCGCGGTCTTTGTGTCGCTGGCGGCGGGCCTGGTCGAGCTGCAGGCGTTCACCAGGATCGTGTCGATGCTCCCGTTCGTGGTGCTCGGCCTCGTCGTCCGTCGGGAGCACCTGGAGCCGCTGCGCCGTCGCGGGGTGCGGGTGGCGGCCGGGGTCGTGCTGGCCGCCGAGTTCGCCGCGTTCCTCGTCCTCCTGCCCGACTACATCTCGGGCAAGGGCGTGCTCTACAACGCGTTCGCCAACTCCTACGCGGGCTCGGAGCTGTCGGCTCCGGTCGGTATGGGGGTGCGCGCGTTCTTCGTCGTCACCGCGCTGGTGGCGGGGGCCGCGGTGCTGTCGCTCGTCCCGACGCGGGAGGGGCTCGTCTCCCGGCTGGGCGGCCGCTCCCTGTACATGTACGTGCTGCACTACGGGGTCATCCAGGTGGCCGTCCGCCTCGGCTGGTTCGACCTGCTTCCGCAGGGCTTGGCCGGGGCGCTGATCGTCGTCGTGCTGGCGTTCGCGCTCGGCGCTGTGCTGTGCAGCCCGCCCGTGGCGAAGGTCTTCCACCGGCTCATGGAGCCGCCGACGTCCTGGCTCTTCGCCCGCCCGGCCCCGAAGCCGGAACCCGCCGCGCCCGTGGACGACGAACGGCGCACGGCCGGGGAGGGGCGATGATGGGAGTATGTGTAGGAGCATCAAGACGTTGCGGCCTCCGTTCGCGGACGAGGTGACCGAGGACGACGTGCGGGCGGCGGCGCTCCAGTACGTGCGGAAGATCTCGGGGTTCAGGGAGCCGGCGGCGCACAACGCCGAGGCGTTCGAGGAGGCGGTGGAGGCCGTGGCTCGGGCCACGGCCGAGCTGCTGGAGCGGATCGAGGTGCGGGGGAGGCGCTGAGCCTGGAGAAAGACCGGGGAAAAGCGGCGCGTCAGGAAATTTCCTGGAACGGGTCGGTGTCGTTAGTCTTGTGCGGATGCGGCGGGTGACCCCACGATGGTGACCATGGGTCAGGTGCCGGGGTTCGCACGGCCGCAGGAGGCGGTGTACGCCGAACTGACGGGCAAGGCGGTCTGGAAGCTTCTCGTCAAGGGATTCGAGCTGTATCTGTCCGGCGGCAAGCCGGTGCCGGAACAGGTACGGGTGTCGTCACAGCCGGGGTCGGCGCCCGTCTTCGCCGGTCAGACGGGTTTTGGGCTCCAACTGCCGCGCGCGGCGGTGCGGCGCGAGCCCGAGCGGGAGATCTTTGTGCGGGGCGAGCGCGGCAGACGCACCGGCATCGTGATCAGCGGCCCGTGCGCGGCCGTCGGCAGCCGGGTGATCGACGCGGCGTCACTCACCGCTTACGCGCGCCGCCTCACCTACGCGACGCTCTTCGACCCGCGCGACGCCGACTCGGCGGGCCCCGCGATCCGGGCCGCCAAATCGCTCAGCGACGTGGTGTTCCTCGACGCCGAGAAGGGCTTCGGCCTGGGCGTCGAACTGGACCGCGCCACCGGGACGCCGGTCGCGCCGCTCCTGGTCCGGATGGCCGACGGGAACACGGTGGTGCAGCTCTACCCGTGACGCAGCGCCCAGGTCGTCAGGTCGAACACCTGGTGCACGGGCAGCTCGCGCAGCAGCCCCGTCGCCGACACCGGGTCGGCGAGCAGGCCGCGCCGGTCCACGTCGAGGCTCTGCGCGGGCGTGAGGACGCCCGCGACGAGCGTGTCGGTGGTCCGGCTCACCACCAGGGGGCCGATCCGCGCTACGGCGCCCTCGGACTCGTGGAGGGCGCGCAGCAGTGCCGTCACCGAGGCGGCGTCGCCGGGCAGGCCGCCGCGCGAGGCGGTCAGGCCGTCGCCGATCGTCATGCTGATCAGCAGGGACGTGTAGCCGCCGCCGAGTTCTTCGAGCATCCGCCCGGTGAGGTAGTAGCGGGTGAGCCGTTCTTCGGCCTGCTTGAACCGGACGGTGAGGCCGCTGCCCTCCACGGCCCGCTCGTACACGTCGGCGAGGACCTCGCGCAGCGCCGGGTCCACCGACGTGAGCGACCCGGCGACGGTGCCGACGGGCACGGCGCCGTCGTCGAGCGTGGCGGCGAGGGAGCCTTCCAGCTCGCTCGACGTGTACTGGAGGAGGTCCGTGACGACGTCCTCGATCTCCTCCAAGGCCGTTGAGAGGTCACGGTGCAGTTCGAGGACGCGGCCTCTGTCCGTCTCCAGGTCGGCGATGCGGGTGAGGGCGGCCTCGACGCGGGCGTCTCCGTTGCCTCCGGCGATCGCGGGCACCGCGACGGGCACCGATGTCGCTTCCATGTCGGCGAGCCTGCCGCGCAGCTCGGCGAGGACGTCGCGCTGCTTCTCCAGCTCGTGCAGCCGGATCGCCTGCGCCCTGATGTACTCCTCGGCCCGGTGCAGCAGCGACGACATCTCGTCCAGTCTGCCGCCGTGCTGGCTGACCCGGAACCCCAGATCGGGGAGCATGCGCTGTTTGACCTCCGCGAGCTCGTCGTTCAGCTCACGTCCGGTGGACTCCAGCCGGTTGTGCTGGCGCAGCACGAGGTCGTGCAGGTCCCTGACCCGGCTGACGAACGCCTCCGCCTGGTACTTGGACTGCCTGCCCGCGTACAGTTCCAGAGCCCCGACTGCCACACAGAGCAGGACGAGGGCATAGGTCAGCATGCGCGCTCCTTGATCGGTTACCGCGACTTTAACCCAACGCCCCCACATCCGGTGCGCCGGAGAACGCGATCCACAGCCACCGCATGCAGCCACGAACGGCGGCCCCCACGACCCGCCCGACCCGCCCGCCCCACCCCGAACGCGGCGTCCGTGAACGGCGTGGGCGCGACTCCTCCGTGCGCCCTTACGAACGCCGCCTTGCTCTACTTTGTCGGTGAATATCGCTTTTGACGATGTAGGACCAGTGTGTTCGGTTGGTGTAAGTATCGTTCGTGCTGTTCGTCCGATTGGTCGCCGATTCCCCTTGGCTGGTTCCTTCTTTTGGTGGCGTGCTTGGCAAGACGCGGTTACCGTTGTCCTTGTTTGGCGTAAAACCGGGAAACGGAGAAGGGCGGTACGTGTCGTGTTCAACCTCAGGGAGTCACCCGATCCGCGCGGCAATCTGTGGGACATGAGCGCCTTCTACCTGCGGTTCTTCCGGATGCACAACGGCCACTCCGGCGACACCGTCGCGAAGTGGCTCAACTGCTCGCGGGCCACGGTTTCCCGGATGGAAACCGGCGACGCGAAGCTTGACGAGCGCCACGCGGCGATCTTGGACGCGAAGTGGAAGCTGGCCACACTGTTCCAGGATCTCGTCTGGTACGCCCGTTTGGGGGGAGATCCGAACTGGGCGAAGAATTATGTCCAGTTTGAGCAGATCGCAACGGGTGTCTGGATGTATGAAGGGCAGGTCGTCCCACTGCTGCTCCAGACCGAGGACTACATGAGGGCGCTGGTCCTCCGAGGCGGAGCCCGCGACCCGGAGAAAACGTTCTCGGATCGGCGAAAGCGACAGGCGATCCTTGACGAAGGAGGCGCGAGCCCGTTCCTGTGGGTCCTCATCGCGGAGACGGTGCTCGGCCCGCACGTCGGTGGGCGCGAGGTGATGCGCAAGCAACTCGCCCACCTCATCGAACTGTCCCATCGACCGAAGATCATTCTTCGCGTGGTCCCCAACACCGCTGGCGCGAACGAAGGTCTGGACGGCCCCTTCAAGATCATCGCCGGGCCCCGGGGCGACGTAGGGTTCATCGAGGCGAAGGTCGACGGCCGACTCGTCACCCAGGTCGCCGAGGTCGCCATGCTCAAGCACCAGTTCGACCTCATCGGCTCGGACGCGCTATCGGTAGACTCGTCCAGAAGACTGATCGGTGAGCTCATGGAGAAGATATGACTATCTGGCGCAAGAGCAGCTACTCCACACAGGGCGTGAGTGAGCACTGCCTGGAGTTGGCCGTGTTCCGCAACCGCGTCGGCGTCCGGGACTCCAAGAACCCCGAGCTCGGCCACCAGACGCTCACCCCCGAGACGTTCGGCGCGCTGGTCCACGCCCTCAAGATGTCCTAGCCCCACAATCGCCCTTACCGAGCACGCGAGGCCCCAGCCTTCTGGGGCCTTTTGCGAAGGTCGACGGCCGAGCTGATGGAGAAGATATGACTATCTGGCGCAAGAGCAGCTACTCCACCGAGGGCGTGAGTGAGCACTGCCTGGAGTTGGCCGTGTTCCGCAACCGCGTCGGCGTCCGGGACTCCAAGAACCCCGAGCTCGGCCACCAGACGCTCGCCCCCGAGACGTTCGGCGCGCTGATCCACGCCCTCAAGGCGTCCTAGCCCCCATATCGCCCCCACCGAGCACGCGAGGCCCCAGCTTTCTGGGGCCTTTTTGTTGCCTTGTTCGTCCTTCCATGAGGGGCTGGTCGCTTGGGGGTGTGGACGGGTGTTATCGCAAAGAGTTCGTCAGTCCCGACAGGGGTGAGCGCTGTCCCGGCGTTCGGTGGCTACGCTCGCGGCCGGGGAGGGTGCGGGTGCAGCAGGAGCGGGATCACGCGGCGTATTTGGCGATGGAGTTGGCGTTGCGGGTGGGGGAGTTGATGTTGGCGGGTGGGGAGTCGGCGGAAAGTGTGGAGCGGGCTGTTATGGGGTTTGGGCGGGCAT
Source organism: Actinocorallia sp. API 0066 (assembly GCF_020991275.1). Taxonomy (GTDB): domain Bacteria; phylum Actinomycetota; class Actinomycetes; order Streptosporangiales; family Streptosporangiaceae; genus Actinocorallia. The sequence continues at coordinate 333,349 of NZ_JAJLQY010000002.1, forward strand.
TTGGGATGCCGGTGAGGTCTGAGGTTAATGTGACGCTTTCGGCGATTTCGGTGTCGTATCTGCCGGGGCATGGGAAGCCGCCGGTGACGGGGGAGCGGACGATTCGGCGGCGGGTGGCGGACTTTACGAGGCTGGTTGAGGTGGATCGGCTGACCGCTGAGGCCGTCGCGGGGAGGTTGACGATCGAGGAGGCGTCCGAGCGGCTGCGGAAGATCATCGCGGATCCGGGGCCGTACCCGTGGTGGGCGCACGCGCCCGCGTTGGCGGTGCTGGCCGGGGCGGGCGCGGTGCTCGTCGGGGGCGGGGCGCTGTCGGCGCTCGCCGCGTTCGCCGCCACCCTGCTGGGCGACCGGGCCGCCGCGCGGCTCGGCTCCCGAGGCGTCTCGGAGTTCCTCCAGACGGCCGTCGCCGCCTGCATCGCCGCGACGCTCGCCGCCCTGCTCGTCTGGCTCGACGTGGACGTCGCGGCCGGGGCCGTCATCATCGGCGTGGTGATCGCGCTGATCCCCGGCCGCGCGCTCGTCGCGAGCATGCAGGACGGCATCGCGGGCGACTACGTGACGGGCTCGATCCGGCTCATCGAGGCGCTGTTCATCATCGCGGCGATCCTCAGCGGCGTCGGGTTCACCATCTACGTCGCGGCCCGGCTCGGCGTGCCCATCTCGCTGGAGCACCTGCCGCTGGCGCGGCTCGCCGAACGCAGCTCGATCCTCGCCGCCGGGGTGATCTCGGCGGCGTTCGCGGTGCACGTCATCGCGCCGCCCGCCTGGGTCGCGCCCGCCGCGCTCGGCGGCATGGTGAGCTGGACGATCTTCACCTGGCTGCTGCGCGGCGACGTCGCGGCGGCCGCGGCGGCCCTGGTCGCGACGCTCGTGGTAGGGCTGTTCATGACGGCGCTGGCCCGCTACCGGGGCGTCCCGCCGGTCGTGGCGGTGGTGCCGTGCGTCGCGCCCCTCATGCCCGGCACGCTCATGTACCGGGGCCTCCTGGAGGTCACCACCGACCACACCGAGACGGGCCTCGTCACCCTCGTGGAGGCGGTCTCGACGGCGCTGGCGCTCGGCGCGGGCGTCATCCTCGGCGGCGAGTTCCTCCGCGTCATCCGGCCCGTCCGCGTCACCGCCGCCAAGGTCATCGCCCGGCGACGGCGACGTTAGGCCGTCACCTTGTAGTCGTCCAGGTGAGCGAGGACGGACTGGTTGGCCTCCCAGCCGTCCGGGAACTTGATCGGGAGCCCGAGGTGGACGGGCCCGGTCGAGGGGTGGGCGTCCAGGAGGTCGGGGATCCCGGCGCGGGCGACGACGACGCAGGCGTGCCGGTGCCGTGAGGTGAGCACGCACAGGCGGCCCGCCTGGAGGTGGAACTCGGTGGCGTCCCGGCGGCCCGACAGGGGGTGCAGCACGACCGTCACGTCGTACTCGCGGCCCTGGAGCCGGTTGGCGGTGTCCACGGTGATCCCGGTGCCGGCGAGCCGTGCCTTGACCGCCGCGACCTGGTCGCGGTGGGCCGCGCCGACGGCGATCCGCTCGGCCGTGACGGCCTTCTCGGACCCGTCGGCGGTGGCGACGGCCCCGCGCTGGAGGATCCGGGTCGCCAGTGCGGCCGTCGCGGTGACGGCCTCCGAGTCCGTCCGGATGGTGTGCCTTCGGGGGAGTTCGTACAGGCTCCAGCCGGAAGCTGCGGCGATGTCCAGCGCGTCGTCGAACGCGCCCATGCCCGCCGCCTCGAACCGCAGCAGCCGGTCCCCGTGCCCGGTGCCCGCCCGGAACCCGGTGTACGGGTAGAACGCGTCGGAGACGACGGGCGCCGCCGAAGCCGGAAGCCGCCACGACACCGGAAGCCGATGCACCGGAAGGTCCGGATTGTGCGCGAGCAGCACCGAGACGGCCGACTGCGTGGGGTCCCACGACTGCCCGGCCCAGCGGCCGGAGTCCACCGTGGAGAACGGGTCCAACTGCCCCGGATCGCCCACAAAAAGGGCGCGCTCGAACCGGGCGGCGATCCGCAGCAGGGCGTCCGAGCGCATCTGGTACGCCTCGTCCACGATCGCCCACGACCAGGTGCCGTCGGCGACCGTCGCCCACTTCGCCGCGGTCGCGATCACCAGCGGCACCCCGGCCAGCGCGTCGATCTTCGGGCTGACCAGCACGTTCGGCCGCTTGACGCGCTCGGTGGGCTGGTAGTCGCCCGCCGAGAGCCGTCCGATGACCAGCTCGGACGTCTTCGCGCACAGCCGCTCGATCAGGTCGTCCACCTGCTCGTTGGTCTGCGCGACGATCATCAGCCGCTCGCCCGCGTCCGTCAGGTGCAGCGCCGCCTTCACCACGAGCGTGGACTTGCCCGCGCCGGGCGGCGAGTCCACCACGACGCCGCGATGGCTCCCGTCGGCGAGGTCGGCGAGCACCCCCGCGACTGCCGCGTCGGCGAGCGCGCCAGCCGTCCCCAGGTCAGGCGTCTTCGCGCTCATGGGTCATCTCCTCGGCTGCCGTCTCGTTCGGCTCGGTCCGGTCCTCGGGCGGGCCGCCGTGCGTCCAGGGGGTCTCCTCCGGCTCGGGCAGCGACCCGCCGGGCCGGAACTCGTCGGCGAAGGTGGTGAAGCACAGCCGCTGGCCCTGTTCGGGGATCGAGCCGGGCAGTGGCTTGCGCGCGTTGCCCATGCCGTTCTCGATCCGCAGCGTGACGGTGTCGCCGTCCACCTCCAGCACCGCGGCCTTCTGGGTGCGGGACGCGTTGTGCACGGTCATGCCGGGCTCGATCCGGAGCCTGTCGGGGGTGATGAGCTGGACGAGCGGCCTGCGCAACCCCTTCTCGTTGACGTTGTCCGGGTCGGTCCAGACGACCTCGCCCCTGAACGCCTCGCCCGTGAGCCGGTGTTCGGCCATGACGAGGGGGTCGTCCAGCGCGCGCTGGACGGTGTACCGGGAGGCCGCGCCCTCCAGGGACGCCAGCCTGCGCGCCGCCGCCACGGCCCCGTCATGCCGGGCCTGAGGCAGGCCCTCGTCCAACGACTCCTCGAAGTTGGTGAAGGACTGCCGGTCGCCTTCGAACCGCGCTGGCACGTGCGCCGCCTCGGGCAGCTCCCGCAGCAGCCCGACCGCGTGCCACATGAGCCGCCACGTCGGCTCCATCTGCTCGGTGAGCCGGGCCCGCAACAGCTCCTCGGCGTGCTCGCGGGCCGGGCCCTCGGGCGCGGTGTCGTAGACGGCGATCGTGGGCGCGAGGACCTCGTTGTCGAACGTCGGGTCGGTGGTGGGCCCGGCGGGCGGCACGGTCAGCGGGTCCTCGGCGAGCGTCGCCATGTCCTGACCCGTCCGGTACCGCTCGGGCGACGGCGCGCCCATCAGCCCGGCGAGCCGTGGCCCGGGGTCGATCCAGCCGAGCAGGGCGGCGAGGTTGCCGTCCTCCATCGAGCTCTGCCCGGACGCCCAGTGCTGGGCGAGCAGCTCCGTCATCGCGCACAGGGCGGACGCGCCCGGGTAGTCCGACCTGTCGGCGAACCAGGTGAGCCAGCGGCCGAGCACCGGCACCTCGGGCGCGACCGGCCACTCGCCCTCGGTCTGCCGGAACCGGGTGGCCCGGCCCGCCAGCCGCAGGAACTCGATCGCGGGCCGGTTCGGCACGAGGATCTGCGGCGCGTCCAGGTACCGCTCGTAGGTCTCGCCCTTGCGCTCGCCGCGCTTGATCTCGATCGTCTCGGCGTTCTCGGTGGCCGCCGCGACCTCGCCGAGCACGATCCGGCCGAGTTCGGCGAAGAACGCGAACCGCAGGTCGCGGTTGCGCGGCTGCGGCACGAGCAGGACGCGCGCCTTGTCGGGGTGGTTGCCGACCATCGCGGCGAGCGGGGCGGCGGCCTCGCCCGCCAGCCGGAGCGGGATGAGGACGAGCGGGTCCTGGGCGAGCCGGACGTGCCGGACGCTCGCGAGCGGCACCGCGCGGCCGTCCCGCAGCGCCTTCATCCGCGCCACCGCGCCGAGCATGCTCATCCGACGTGCTCCCGCTGCTCAAGCTGCTCCAGGAGGAGGCGGTGCGCGTCGCGCAGCTCCTCGGCGACCTCTTCGAGCGCCGGGTCGTGCGGCGGCTCGCCCTCGGCGATGCGCAGCGCCCGGGCCAGGTCGGTGATGCCGCCGAGCTGGTCGCCGAGCTGGCGGCCCAGCAGGTCGGTGGACGCGCACGCGCGCGCCTCGGCCCGGCAGTACAGGGACAGGTCGCAGTGCGCGCGGCAGCCCGGCATGTAGCGGGCCGGGACGCGCGGCAGGGACTCGGCGAGGCCGTCGCCGGGCTCCAGCGTGAGGTCCTCGGGCAGCTCGGCGAGCAGCTCCTCGATCCGCTGCATGCGCTGGAGCTGGCGGCGGATGACCCCGAGCTGCGGCCGGACGTCCAGCAGCGTCGCGGTCGGCCGGTTGGTGAAGTTCTCCGGGCAGACCAGGACGACCCGGTCGGCGACCAGCTCCTCGTCGTAGCCCAGTTCCGTCATCATCAGCCGTAGCGCGAGCACGTACACGGCCGCCTGCCTTGCCGCCGCCGCGACCTGCTCGGGGTTGGCCCGCCCGTCCACCACCGGGAACGACTTGATCTCGACGACGTGGAAGGCGCCCTGCGAGCGGAACGCGATGACGTCGGGCTCCAGGTAGACCGGGTGCCCGCCGACCTCCACCCGCAGCAGCGGATGGTCGAACAGCGTGCCCTCACCCTCGACGGCCCGCTTGAGTAGCTGCTTGGTGCGGGCGTAGCGGACCTCGCGGCTGACGTTGCCGCCGACCTCCTCCAGGTCGGCGTACTCCGACTCGGCCACGGGCAGCCCCAGCTTGTCGCGGAGCAGGCCGTACAGGGCGGCGCACCCGTCGGCCTTGACCGTCGCCTCGAAGGCGTTGCCGCGGGTGATCGCGAACTGGGACTGGCCGAAGCGCGGCGGATGCCCGAGGAACCTGGCGATCTCGGCCTTGTCGGCGCCCGCGGCGTCCAGGAGGGCGCGCCGCCTGCATCCGGGGTTGGTGGTGAGCGCGGCGATGCTGCGCGCGTCGTGGTTGCGGGGCGGGGCGTCGCCGCGCATCCTGTCCAGCCGTGCCTCCACGGCCTCCAGCGCGCTCATGAGCCGAGTCCCAGCGCGCGGGTGTTCTGGAGCCTGGCCCCGAACAGCTGGGCCACCGGGTCGAGCTGCCGGGCGGCCCGCTCGGCGGCCTCCGCCCGGTGTTCGGCGTCGGCGTCGCGGTGCACGTCCAACTCGGCGTGCGCGGCGGCCCTGACGGCCGAGAGGTCGACGGTGCCCTGCGCGCCCGTCGCGCGCGGGATGCCCGCCGCGAAGCGCCACAGCAGCCGTCGCGCGGCGGGGCCCGGCTCGGCGTCGAGCCGCTCCAGCTGCTCGGTGACCCGGACGGCGGCCGTGAGGAAGTCCACGCGGGGGCTCAGCGGGCCGACCATGCGGGTGGCGGCGGGCCAGGTGCTCACCGCGAGCAGCCCGCGCGCCGGAGCCAGCAGATCGGACGTGAGCGCCGCGCAGAGGTAGAACGGCCTGGTGTGCGGGCCCGAGCGGAACGAGCGCTCCTCGTCGCGGCGCAGGCTGGTGAGCTGGCCGGAGCCCAGCGCGCCGGAGAAGAACGCCTCGTGCACGCCGAGGATCAGCTTGGGCGCGGCCGGGACGCCGAGCAGGGTCAGCGCGTGGTGCACCTGGTCGCGCACCGGGATCATCCGCTGCGGCGCGGGCGCGGCCGGGGCCATCACGGCGGTGTCCCAGGCGTGCTCCAGGCGGCGCAGCTCGGCGCGCAGGACCCGGGCGCCCGCCCGGTCGCCGCGGCCGACGGCGCGGCGCACCTCGGCGCGCAGCGCGGCGATGCGCTGTTCCAGCAGGTCGGCGGACTCGGGCTCGGCTGCCTCGGCCGGGGGAAGTCCGGGGGAAGGCGACATGCAGCGGAGCGTACCGGAAGTTCCCAGGAGTTCCAGGGTTTTCCAGTGACCTCAGGCGTGTCGCCCGGCTATCACGAAGAAAGTTCGGTAAACGGCGGATGGCCCTTTACGGCCGTCCCTGTTGTCAGATCCGCCCCGCTGACTACCTTCGGCGCTTGTGACCCACCTGAACCGCCGTGACGCGCTGAAGCTCGGCGGCGCGGGCGCGGCCCTGGCCGTCCTGGCCCCGGCCGCCGCGCACGCCGACCCGACCCCGTACTTCGCGCACGGAGTCGCCTCAGGCGACCCCCTGCCCAACGGCGTCATCCTGTGGACCAGGGTGACGCCCGTGCCCGAGGCCGTCCCCGGAAGCGGGACCGGACCGCAGGCCGACGTCTCCTGGCAGCTCTCGACAGACCCGTCCTTCAGCTCCGTGACGGCCTCCGGCACCGTCACCACCGGGCCCGACCGCGACCACACGGTCAAGGTGGACGTCGGCGGGCTGACCCCTGGCACGGGCTACTACTACCGCTTCGCTTACGCCGGTACCTACTCGCCCACAGGCCGGACCCGGACCGCGCCCGCGACGGACGCCTCCGTGTCGTCCCTCAAGTTCGGCGTCGTGTCGTGCTCCAACTGGGAGGCGGGCTGGTTCTCCTCCTACCGGCACCTGGCCGCCCGCGACGACGTCTTCGGCGTCATCCACCTGGGCGACTACATCTACGAGTACGGCACGGGCAGCTACGCGGCGGGCGGCACCGTGCCGCGCAAGACCGCGCCCGAGCACGAGATCGTCACGCTCGCCGACTACCGGATCCGGCACGCGTCCTACAAGACCGACCCCGACCTCCAGGCCGCCCACGCGAGGCATCCGTGGCTCATCGTGTGGGACGACCACGAGATCGCGAACGACGCGTGGGCGGACGGCGCGGAGAACCACACGCCGGAGACTGAAGGCCCCTACGCGGCGCGCAAGGCGGCCTCGCTCCAGGCTTACCAGGAGTGGATGCCCGTAAGGTTCTCGCCGGAAGGCACCCTGTACAGGTCGCTGCGCTTCGGCACGCTGGCCGAGATCGTCCTCCTGGACCTGCGCTCCTACCGCTCCCAGCAGGCGGGCGGCCTCGCCGTGGACGACCCGTCCCGGACCATCACGGGCGCGGCCCAGATGTCCTGGCTCAAGGACACCCTGGCGGCGTCCACGACGCGCTGGCGGCTCGTCGGGACGTCGGTGATGATCAGCCCGCTCGTCCTCGGCGCGCTCTCCGCGCAGGCGCTCGGCCCGCTCGCCAAGCTGCTCGGCATCCCGGCGAACGGCCTCACCCTCAACCCCGACCAGTGGGACGGGTACACCGCCGACCGGGCCGAGTTGTACGCCGCGCTCCAGGCGCGCGGCACGGGCGACACGGTGTTCCTGACCGGCGACATCCACACGAGCTGGGCTAACGAGATCCCGCTGAAGCCCGGCACCTACCCGGTGAGCAAGTCGGTCGCGACGGAGTTCGTCGTCCCGTCCGTCACGAGCGACAACATCGACGACATCCTGGGCACCGCGCCCCGGACCGCCTCGCTCGCCATCGAATCGGCCATCGCCGTGACGAACCGGCACGTCCGCTGGACCAACCTGGACGACCACGGCTACGGCGTCGTCGAGGTGACGCCCGCCCGGACCCGGATGGACTGGCACTTCCTCACCAACCGCCTCAACCGCAACTCGACCGAACGCAAGGCCGTCTCGTACACGACCGACCACGGCACCGCGAAGCTCAAGCGCACCTTCGGCTGACCGCGCCGCCCCGACGCCCCCATCCGCCCCTTCCGGGCAGGTGGGGGCGGTCGCGTTAGCGGGGGTTAACGAGGTGAGAGTTGCTGGTTTCTGGAAGGTTTCATTGTTTTTGCGCAAGAATCTTGACTTGTTTTCATCGGTGATTCATTCTCGCTCCAGTGGACGGCCGTCCCACCCCCATCCGATCGGCCTTCCTGAGGAGGCATCCCCGTATGCACGCAAGAAAACGCGGACTCCGCTGGCGCGAGATCGGCGCCGCCGTGGCGCTGGCCGCGGGCGCGGTGGTCCCCGTCGCGGTGTTCGGCGGCGGCGCGCCCGCCAACGCGGCGGTCACCCTGAACGACAGCGAGGTGACGGCGAACCTGTGGGAGTGGAACTGGGACTCCGTCGCCGCCGCCTGCACCAACCACCTCGGCCCGGCCGGGTACGGCGCGGTCCAGGTCGCGCCGCCGCAGGAGTCCGTCAAACTGCCCAGCAGCAGCGACGGAGCGCACCCCTGGTGGGAGGTGTACCAGCCCGTCTCCTACAAGCTGGAGAGCAGGCTCGGCACCCGCGCCGAGTTCGCCGCGATGGTCCAGGCGTGCCACAACGCCGGCGTGCGCGTCTACATCGACGCCGTCGTCAACCACATGGCGGGCACCAACAACTCCCACACGACCGGCTACGACGGCACCAGCTTCAGCCCTACGGGCTACAGCTACCCGGCCGTGCCCTACGGCTACAACGACTTCCACCACCCCGGAAGCGGCTGCACCACCTCCGGTGGGATCAACGACTGGAACAACGAGGAGCAGGTCACCGGGTGTGAGCTGCTCAGCCTGGCCGACCTGCGCACCGGCGACGAGAGCGTGCGCAACAAGATCGCCGCCTATCTCAACGACCTCGTCGGCCTCGGGGTAGACGGCTTCCGGGTGGACGCCGTCAAGCACATCAAGAAGAGCGACTTCGCCGCGATCCTCGCCAAGGTGAACAACACGACCGCGGAGAACAAGCGGCCGTACGTCGCCCAGGAGATCTTCGACGGGGCCAGCAACCCCGCCCTCCAGGCCGCCGCCTTCATCGGCAACGGCGACGTCCTCGACTTCGCCTACGCCAAGGGCATCCGCTCGGCCTTCCAGGGCTCGATCTCCAACCTCGCGAACGTGCCGAACTGGAACAAGGACGCGCCGAGCGCCAACGTCTTCGCCATGGTCACCAACCACGACCTGGAGCGCGACGGCGTTGTCCTGTCCTACAAGAACGGCACGGACTACGTGCTGGCGAACTACTTCGTCCTCGCCTACCCGCACGGGAAGCCGTCGGTCTACGACAGCTTCACCTACTCGGTGAACGGCCAGTCGCCGCCGCACAACGGCAACGGGTACGTCAACGACGCGGTGTGCGGCTCGGGATGGAACTGCCTCAGCCAGACGACGGGCGTCAAGGGCATGGTCGGCTGGGCGAACACCGCCAAGTCGGTCGGCTCCGTCTCGAACTTCACCGTGACCAACGCCAACGTCATCGCGTTCAGCCGCGGCGACCGTGGCTGGATCGGCATCAACGACTCCGGCAGCGGCTCCACCGCGACCTACACGACCGGCCTCACGGACGGCACCTACTGCGACGTCATCACCGGCGGCGTCAACGGCACGCAGTGCGCCGGCACCCCGGTGACGGTCTCGGGTGGGCAGGCGACCGTCACTATCCCCGCGAACAACGCGGTGGCCATCCACGCGAACGCCAAGCTCGGCGGCGACCCGACACCGACGCCGACCCCCACCACCCCGACCCCCACCCCGACCGAGCCGACCCCGACCCCGACCGACCCGACGAACCCCGCGACCGTCACCGACACCTTCAACGTCTACACCCAGACCGTTCCGGGTGAGGACGTCTACGTGGTCGGCAACGTCGCGGCCCTCGGCTCGTGGAACACCGGCGCGGCCGTCAAGCTCTCCGCCGCCGGATACCCGGTGTGGACGGGCTCGGTAGCACTCCCGGCCAACACCGCGATCGAGTACAAGTTCATCAAGAAGACCGCGGGCGGCACCGTCACCTGGGAGAGCAACCCCAACCGCACCTACACCACGGGGACCAGCGGCACCACGCTGAGCAACAGCTGGAACCTCGCCAACGCGAACGCCACGGCGCTCACGTTCAACGTCAACGCGACGACGTCCTTCGGCCAGAACGTGTACGTCGTGGGCAACATCGCCGCTCTCGGCGCGTGGAACCCCGCGCACGCGATCCCGCTTTCGGCGGCCTCCTACCCCGTCTGGAGCAGGCTCACGATCGTGCCGAAGAGCACGTCCATCGAGTACAAGTACATCCGCAAGGACGCCAACGGGAACGTGACGTGGGAGGGCGGCGGGAACCGCTCCTTCAGCACGGGCTCCGGCTCGTCCCACACCGTCAGCAACACCTGGCAGTGACAGCAGGATGATCGTGGGCGGCCGGGCATTCCACCCGGCCGCCCTGGTTCACTGGAACCGTGGACAAACCCATAGAAAAGCGGCTGAGGGTGGCGGCCTACGCCGTGGTCGTCGAGCAGGACGCGATCCTGCTCGCCCGGTTCATCGGCGGTGACGTCCCCCGCTGGATCCTGCCCGGCGGCGGCCTCGAACACGGCGAGGACCCCGCCGTCGCGGTGCTCCGCGAACTCACCGAGGAGACCGGCTACACCGGCAGGATCACGGGACTGCTCGGCGTCCACTCCTTCCACCTGCCGACCCGCTCCTGGGACGGCAGGGTCGTCGACTTCCACGGCCTGCGCGTCCTGTACGAGGTGGAGCGCACCGGCGGCACACTCCGCCACGAGACGGACAACTCCACCGACCGCGCCGCGTGGTTCCCGCTGACCGAGATCTCCGGACTCGACCTCATGGAACAGGTGGACGTCGGCCTCCGGATGTGGCGCGACCGAACATCCATGCGATAGAACAGAATATCGAGCAGCCGCCGCACCCGCCAGAGCCCGGCCCGCCCACCGCCGCCGAGCCGCCCGATCCCGCCTCCAGAAACCAGAACGGTGAAGGAGTGGCCATGTCCCCCCTCCTGGAACTGGCGACCCACCCCCTGCCGCCCGGCCCGCCGCGCCCCGTCCGGGTCGTCGGGGAGGATCTCGCCCGCGAGTGGGCGCTGGACGCCTGGCGCGCGGCGGGGCTCACCAGCCCGTCCGGGCGGGTCCACCTGCTCACCACCGTGGACGGCTGGCTGGAGCGCGGCTGGGGCGTCGCGTTCTACGGCTCGGGCGGCAACGTCACCCTGTACAGCTGCGGGGCCGAGGGCTCGTGGCTGCCCGGCACCCCGCCGCGCCGCCTCGCCCGGCCGCGCGGCTCGGGAAGGCTGCTCGGCGTCTACGAGGGCGAACCCCTCTTCCCCGGCGACAAGGCCGACTACCGTCCGCCGGAAATGTCGGGCACGCCCGCCGCCCGGACGGAACTCGCGCTCGGCGTGCACGGCACCGACCTCTACCTCATGGACTACGCGGAGGCCGAGGAGGGCGTGCGCACCCTGGACGCCGCCTTCAGCGCCCGCACCTACGGCGAGGCCCGCGCGTTCGGCCTCCCCGTGGACGACAGGCGCCGCTGCCTCGACTACTACGTCGAACTCGTCTGCCGCGCCCACGAGGACGTCGACGTCGACCACCTGCGCGCCCGCTCCACCAGCGACCTGTGGCAGGCCGTCCGCCCCGCCGACGACCAGCCCTTCGACGTCGACGAGCACCCGTGCTTCGGCGACTCCGGCTGGCGCCCGGTGCCGACCGTGCGCGGCCCCTGGGCGGACGCCGCGTTCCGCGAGCGCTTCGGCCCGATCGAACGCGACTGGCCGTCCGGCCGCGAACACCTCACGGCCGAGCACGTCAACGCCGTCCTGGCCCACCTGCGCCGCGCGGGCTGGTCGGTCGCCCGCGACGACACCCTCTACGCCGCCTTCTGGCCCGACGCCTGACGCCTGACGCCGCTCAGTCCGGCCGTGGGCCCTTCCAGACGCGGAGCGCGAAGGTGAGGGAGCGGTCCGGCTCGGTGCGGCGCTCGGTGACCGTCAGCAGCGCGACGGCCCCGGTGTCGGTGACGACGCACAGCCGCGCGCCCTTGGTGAGGACGTCGCCGTCGGCCCGGGACACGTGCTCGCGCGCGTCCCGGCAGCGCGCGTACCCCGCCGGGCCGTCCTTCGGCAGCACCGCCAGCCGACGGTCGGACGCGTGCAGGGAGCCCGCCTGGTAGTACACGTCGCCCCGGAACGGCTTCTCCTTCGGCGTCGCCTCCAGCAGCACAAGATGGTGTCTGTCCGGCAGCGTCACGGCGTTCTCGCGGACGAGTTCCGCGCCCACCTCGCGGGACGCCCAGGCGCCCTCGTACGGGTCGTCGGGGGAGTCACGGGAGCCGAGCACCTGGAACGCCGCCAACACCGCCAGCCCGGCCACCAGGAACGTCGTCAGCCGGATCTGCGCGCCGCCGCCCCCCGACCGCGCCTTGCCGCCCGGCAGCTTCGGCAGCCGCGGCAGTTTCGGCAGTTTCGGCAGCCGTGGTCGAGGCACCGTGGTCCGCGCCTCGCGGGGCGGAGGCGGCGGCTCCGGCGTCACCAGCCGCTGCGTCTCGACCGCGAGCTTGCGCGCCCCGATGAGCCGCAGCAACTGCGCCATCGTGCGCAGCGCCTGCCCCGCCTCGCCGTCGCTGAACACACCCTCGTGCCCGGCCCGGTGCACGACCGACCGCAACACCTGCGCCACCTTCACGCCGGGCGCCGGAATGATCTCGTGGAAGAACGGCTCCTCCACCACGAGCCGCAACAGCAACTCGGGATCACCCAGCGTGTGCGCGACCGGATGGGACGTCCGGTACGCGTCCGCCTTCTCCAACGCGGCGAGCCACTCAGGCCCGCGCCGATTGCGCATCTGACGGTCCACGTAGGGCCCGAGCCCCTGCCCGAGAAGGGAAAGCCCGTGCGCCACCCGTTCGCGGTTCACCGTCTCCGGGGTCGTCATCCCGGCAGCCTAACTGGGCCGAACCACCCTGCGCTCCCGTCAGTTGGTCCTGGTGTTGGGGAGGTGGTCGCCTACGTAGCCGACCCAGATTCGGCCGGTGGTGCCGCCCGCGTCGTCCAGGAAGTGGATGCGGGGGGCGGGGGTGCCCGCTTTGCGGAGTTTGATGTGGGCGGGCATAAAGACGCGGCCGGACGGGTCGACCTCGGGGGGGACGGCGAAGGTACGGACGGCGGAGAACTTGTCGCGGCCGGTGACGGAGTCGGACTCCTTCATCGCCAGGAGGTTCGCCGAGATGACGCGGCGGCCTCCCGTCTCGGCGAGGCACCAGTCGCGGAACCCGCCCTGGAACCCGCCCGCCGAGCGGGCCCGCGCGTACTCGTCCAGGGCGCACAGCGCGTCCCACGCCTTGCCCGCCCACACCCGCCGCAGCGTCGGGTGCGCGAGGTCCAGCAGGCCCGCCTCGTGCATGGTCTCGCCGATGACGACGTGGGTGAGCGACTCGGCGAAGTGCAGCGCGTCCACCAGCGAGGCGGGCGACTCCGGGGTCTCGTCGGCGATCTCGACCGGCCCGGCGGCCTTGGCCAGCTCCGTCTCCAGCCGCCGCACCCGGACGGCCAGGCGCCGCTCCCGCGCGGTCGCCTCGGCGAGGTCCTGCTCCAGCCAGCGCTGCTGGGCGACGAGCCGCTCGATCTCGTCCTCCAGCCGGGAGGACTCCGACTCGGCCTCGGCCCTGCCGGAGTCGGCCCGCTCCCGGCCCGCGCGGGCCTCGCTGAGCTCGCGGGTCAGGCTCTCCACGTGGCTGTTCATCGTCCGCATGTGCCGGGCCAGCTCCTGCGGATCGGAGGTGACGAGGTCGAGCATGCTCTCCAGCTCGCCGTGCAGCCTGCCGCTCACCGTCTGCGCGACGGTGTCGGCGAGGCCCGCGAGCCGGTCGGCGACCCGGTCGGCGACGCCCCTGGCCAGCACGTCCAGATCGACGCCCGGCGGCGGCTCGGCGGGCCCGGGTTCCGGCTCCGGCTCCGGCTCGGGCGCGCGCGGCGCGGGCACCGGCGGGCGCGACTTGGGCGGCGCGGGGACGGGCGCGCGCACCGCCGACGCCTTGGCGAGGTCCATCATCTTGCGGTACAGCTCGTGGTCGATGAACGCCGACCGGACCGGCTGCGGCCTGGCCGCCTCGTGCAGCGCCTCGGGCTCCGCGTCGCCCTGCACGATCCGCCCGACGACCCGGTAGGGCTCGCGCAGTTCGTCGGGCAGCTTCATGCCGGCCGTCTCGCCGATGATGTACCCGGCGGCACGGTCCAGCGCGGGCGGTCCCTCGGCGCGGACCATCTTGCCGCCCATCACCCGGTGCCTGTCGGCCTCCTCCTCGACCGGCTTGAAGCCCGCGAGGTAGGTGCGGATGCCGCCGCCGTAGACGGCGAGGTCGCCTCCGACGCAGTCGTTGAAACGGTCCTGCGCGCGCAGGTCGGCCAGCCAGACGACCTGGGCGACCCCGGCGACCCGCTCGGCCAGGTACTCGGCGTTGGCACGTCCCGACGCGCTGCCGCGCCCCTCCACCGCGACCACCACGACCGGCACCCTGCGGTTGCGCTCGGCGAGATCGGCCAGCAGGTAGACGGTGCCGTCCTCGTCGTGCTCCTCGGCCTGCGCGGGCAGTTGCACGCCGCCGTCGGTGATGCGCTCGGTGGCCAGGTAGGCGGGCAGGAACCCGGGCGCGAACGCCTCGGTGGGTTCGCCCGCGTACTGCTCGACGGTGACGACGACCCAGCCCGTCATCCGCTCGACCGTCTGGGCGTAGGTGACGCGGGTGCGCAGCCGCCCGTCCTCCAGGGTGAACCTGCCGCAGCCGCGCAGCGCGTCCATCCGGGCGCGGACGCCGCCGGACGTCGCCGCGTAGTGCGGGCTGATCGGGATGTCGGGGAAGCCGAGTCCGGCGAGCCACGTGCTGAACGCCCGGCGGAGGCGCTTGGCGAGGGTGGGGCCGGGATCGCGCAGGACGGCCTGGTAGAGCCTCGTGGTGGGCATGGGTCGGCGGGGTTCCGTCCGTGTCGGCGGCGTCGCTTGCGGTGAATCCTATGTCGTTTCCCGTGACGAGACCGGGAGTCGGCAAAGATTCCGGTCCCCCCGCACGTCCGACCGGCGGGCGTGCTCACGGGTGCCTAGCCTCCGGCTCATGGCAGTTCGTGAGGAACCGGGATTCGGCATCCGACTTTTCGGATATTCCCGGCGTGAGGTCGACGATTTTGTGTTCGAGGTGCGCCGCGAGCTGCGCGCCCGCACCGAGACGGCAGGCGGCGCGTCCGTCGCGCCCTCGGAGGGCGCCGTCACCCGGATGCTGCGGCTGGCCGCCGAGTGCGCCGACCAGCGCCGCGCCGAGGCGGCGGGACAGGCGGAACGCACCCTGCTCGGCGCGCGGGAGCTGGCCGACCTGATGGCCGCGGAGGCGCGCGAACGGCTCGCCGCCGCGACCGTCGAGGCCGAACGCGTCCTCGGCGAGGCCCGGCAGCGCGCGATGGAGCTGGAGGAACGGGTCGGCAAGTCGCTCGACGCCGAGGTCGGCGCCCGGATCGCGGAGCTGAGCCGGGCGCACGACCGCCTCGTCGACGGCCTCGCCACCGTGCGCACCGCGCTGGAGGACGTGCTCGTCCGCGACGCCGAACGCGGCCCCGTCGAGACCGAGGACTTCGTCCCCCGCCAGCAGGAAGTCGGCAACGGATGACCGCCGCCGGCATGCCGATCACCGAGAGCACGGTGCTTCCGGTGCTCTTCATGGTCGTCGTCCTGCTGGCGACCGGGCTTGTGCTGCTGGCCCGGCGGATGCTGCCGGACCGGCCCGCGCCCGCCGTCACCCGCGAGCCCGACTGGCTGCGCGCCGACCGGGCCATCGCCCGACTACGCGCCGCGGGCCTGGACACCGACACGCTCCTCGGCCCCTGGCTCGCCCACCTACGCCGCGGCGACCACCGCGACCACCCTTAAGACCACACGACTCCACGGCCGGTCCGAGCATGTCTCGGCCCGGCCGTCGCGTATTGAGGGAGCTCTTAGTACTACGACAGCTTGCGGGCGAGGGTGACGCCGTCGCGGACGGGCAGCATGACCGAGGTGACGCGGGGGTCGGCGGCGATCGTGTCGTTGAGGGCCTTGATGGCGAGGTCGGCGGGTTCGCGGGCGGTCGGGTCCACAACACGGCCCTCGCGCAGCACGTTGTCCAGCACGACGAGGCCGCCCGGACGCAGCCGGGGGAGGATCGCCTCGTAGTAGTCCGGGTAGGCGGTCTTGTCCGCGTCGATGAAAGCGAAGTCGAACGACGGCGTCTCGGGCAGCTCCGCGAGGGATGCGAGCGCGGGGCCGATCCTCAGCTCGATCCGCTCCGCGACCCCCGCCCGCGCCCAGTGCGGGCGCGCGATGGACGTGAACTCCTCGCTGACGTCCAGGGCCAGCAGCCTGCCGTCCGGGGGAAGCTCCCGCGCGATGCAGATCGAGGAGTAGCCGGTGAAGACGCCGACCTCCAGGGCGTCGCGCGCCCCGGAGAGCCCGACCAGGAGGGACAGGAACCGGCCCTCGTCCAGGGAGACCTGCATCCCCGCGAAGTCGGGCAGCACCCGCTGGGTCTCGTCGGCGAGGTCCTGGAGGACGTCGTCGGCCGGGGTGCAGTGGTCGAGCACGTAGGCGCTGACCGCCGGGTCGAGGAAGGTCATGCCGCGAGCCTAACCCCGGGCCGGGCACGGCCCCGCGCGCGGGGCCGCGTGTCCGCCCGGTCAGGGGCCGGTGAGCGCGGCCCGCCACGCCCGTCAGGGAGTGGGGTCCCGCGCGCACCCGCTCGCGCCGGGGAGGGCGGGGCGGGCGCGCGCGGAGTCTGCGGCGGGACCTCGGTCCCGGCCGTGGCGGCTGGCTCAGGCCGAGCGCAGCGCCTCGTCGGGCCCCTCGCTGTGGTCCCGTTCCGGGAGGTCCCGCGCGATGTCGTCGAACACGCCGTCCCTGGCGCCCTCGACGAACGCGGTGAGCTCGTCGGCGCTGAAGATCAGCGCCGGGCTGTCGGGGTGGCGCGCGTTGCGCACCGCCACCTCGCCGTCCGGCAGCGACGCCACCTCAAGCCCGCCGCCGGGCTCGGCCGCGCGCCACTCGACGCCCGGTAGCCACTGGGCAGGCATCCCGTTGAAGGCCCGCAGGATCATCTACGCTCCTCGCCCGATTTCGGTCCGCGACCGCGCCGTTCAACGCCGGCGGTGACCGCGCGTGCACGTGCAGCTGCTCATGCATTCGTTTTACCAGGTGCGAACGCGCCGTGCAGGGTCTCCTACGATGCGGAGCATGGCTCTCGTTCTCGAAACCCCCCTCTGGCGTGCCCGAAAGCAGGCGCACCGGGCCCGGCTGGAAGGGATGATCGGCGGCTACCTGGCCGGACGGCGGGCGGGGCGCGCCCATCCCGTGGAGGACTTCCTCTTCACGTACTACGGGCACCGTCCCGGTCGGCTGATGGGCTGGCACCCCGGCGCGGGCGTCGTCCTGGCCGGGGCCAGGGATTTCGGTCCCGCTTACAAGGACACCCCTGAGGGCGCGACCCTGGATCTGGACACGCTGCTGCCCAAGCGGGCCGCCGCCATCGGCTGGATCCGGGACCTGCTCGCGGCGACGGCCTCCCGTCCCGCGCACCTGGGCTGCTTCGGGATGCACGAGTGGGCGATGGTCTACCGGCTGGAGCAGGACGAGGTCAGGCACGCGGCCTGGCCGCTGCGGCTGCCGCCCGAGGAGGTCGCCGCCGTGGTGGACCGCAGGGGGGTGCGGTGCAGCCACTTCGACGCCTTCCGCTTCTTCACCCCGCCCGCGCGGCCCCTGAACGTCGTGCAGCCGACCCGCGAGGGCCAGCGCGACCAGGAGCAGCCCGGCTGCCTGCACGCGAACATGGACCTCTACAAGTGGGCCTACAAGCTCTCGCCGCTGATCCCCGCCGAACTCGTCGCGGACTGCTTCGCGCTGGCCAGGGAGATCCGCGCGGTGGACATGCGGGCCAGCCCGTACGACATGGCGGCGCTCGGCTACCCGCCCGTCGCGGTCGAGACGGCCGAGGGACGCGCCGAGTACGCGGCCTTCCAGCGTGACTTCGCGGCCCGTGCCGAACCCCTGCGGGCCCGGCTGGTCGGGCACTGCGACGCGCTGCTCGCCCGCGTTTAGCGGTTCCTCCTAATCGAAGCCATTTATCCCCGGCCTGAGTTGTTCGTCCCTCCATTACCGGAGAGTCCGGGATGGCGTCATTAACACCTCCGGAACGTGTGGGAAATCCGGGTGTCCCATTGCGGCCATAGCTTCCGAACTCTTAAGGGGCATGGGATAACCGCTATTACGGCTTCGATAAGGGGAGAGTGATGTCCGAAGTCATCCGTGCGGCCCTGGTCCAGACGAACTGGACGGGCGACAAGGAATCCATGATCAAGGCGCACGAGGAGTACGCGCGCCAGGCCGCCGCCCAGGGCGCCAAGGTCATCTGTTTCCAGGAACTGTTCTACGGGCCCTACTTCTGCCAGGTGCAGGACCCGGCCTACTACGAGTACGCCGAGTCGGTCCCGGGCCCGACCACCGAGCGCTTCCAGGCGCTGGCCGCCGAGCTCGGCATGGTGATGGTCCTGCCGATGTACGAGCAGGAGCAGCCCGGCGTGCTGTACAACACCGCCGCCGTGGTGGACGCCGACGGTTCCTACCTGGGCAAGTACCGCAAGACGCACATCCCGCAGGTGAAGGGCTTCTGGGAGAAGTTCTACTTCCGGCCCGGCAACCTCGGCTACCCGGTGTTCGACACTGCGGTCGGCAAGGTCGGCGTCTACATCTGCTACGACCGGCACTTCCCCGAGGGGTGGCGCGCGCTGGGCCTGAACGGCGCCCAGATCGTCTTCAACCCGTCGGCCACCAGCCGGGGCCTGTCCTCGTACCTGTGGAAGCTGGAGCAGCCCGCCTCGGCCGTCGCGAACGAGTACTACGTCGGCGCGATCAACCGGGTCGGCGTCGAGGACCTGGGCGAGAACGACTTCTACGGCACGTCCTACTTCGTCGACCCCGAGGGCAAGTTCGTCGGCGACGTCGGCGACGGCCACGAGGCCGAACTGATCGTCCGCGACCTGGACCTGGGCCTGCTCGCCGAAGTGCGCGACCGCTGGGCCTTCTACCGCGACCGCCGCCCGGACGCCTACGGCGACCTGACCGCTCCGTAGCGTCCGCGCACGTATCCGAGGAGGCAATACGTATGACCACACTCCTGGTCAAGGGCGGCAAAGTGATCGGTCCGTCCGGCGCCGTGGACGCCGACGTGCTCGTGGACGGCGAGCGGATCGTGTCGCTCACCGTGCCGGGCGCGATCACCACGGCCGACAAGATCGTGGACGCGACGGGCAAGTACGTCATCCCGGGCGGGGTGGACGCGCACACCCACATGGAGCTGCCGTTCGGCGGGACGTTCGCGAGCGACACGTTCGAGACGGGCACGCGGGCCGCGGCCTGGGGCGGCACCACCACGATCATCGACTTCGCCGTGCAGCGGACCGGCGAGCGCGTCCAGGACGGGCTCGCCGCCTGGCACGCCAAGGCCGCCGGGAACTGCCACGTCGACTACGCCTTCCACCAGATCATCGGCGGCGTGGACGACGACTCGCTCAAGGCGATGGACGCGCTCGTCGCCGAGGAGGGCATCTCCAGCTTCAAGCTGTTCATGGCCTATCCGGGCGTCTTCTACAGCGACGACGGCCAGATCCTCCGGGCCATGCAGAAGGCCCGCGAGAACGGCGCCATGATCATGATGCACGCCGAGAACGGCATCGCGATCGACGTCCTCGTGGCGCAGGCGCTCGCGCGCGGCGAGACCGACCCGATCCACCACGGCATCACCCGTCCGGCCGCGCTGGAGGCCGAGGCGACGAGCCGCGCCATCTACCTGGCCGAGGTCGCCCGCGACACCCCGCTGTACATCGTCCACCTGTCGGCCAGCGGCGCGCTGGCGCGGGTCGCCGAGGCGCGCGACGCCGGACGCAACGTGTTCGCCGAGACGTGCCCGCAGTACCTGTACCTGACGCTGGAGGACCAGCTCGGCGCGCCCGGCTTCGAGGGCGCCAAGTGGGTGTGCTCGACGCCGCTGCGCTCCAAGCACGAGTCACACGGCCGTGACCTGTGGCGCGGCCTGCGCACCAACGACCTGTCGGTCGTGTCCACCGACCACTGCCCGTTCTGCTTCAAGGACCAGAAGGAGCTGGGCGTCGGCGACTTCTCCAAGATCCCCAACGGGATCGGCGGCGTCGAGCACCGCGTGGACCTGCTCTACCAGGGCGTCGTGGACGGCCAGCTCAGCCTTGAGCGCTGGGTGGAGACGATCGCCACCACCCCGGCCCGGATGTTCGGCCTCTACCCGCGCAAGGGCGTCATCGCGCCCGGCTCGGACGCCGACATCGTCGTCTACGACCCGAACGGCCGCACCCGCATCAGCGTCGAGACCCACCACATGAACATGGACCACTCCGCGTTCGAGGGCTACGAGATCGCCGGGAAGGTCGACACCGTCATCAGCAGGGGCAGCGTCCTGCTTGCGGACGGCGTCTACGGCGGGCGCAAGGGACACGGGCAGTACCTGCGCCGCGGCCTGTCCCAGTACCTGGCCTAGGCCGCACACCTATCGAGGGGGGAACACCATTGGACATCGGAGTCGTCTTCCAGCTCGACCCGCCGGCGCCGGCCGTCGTGGATCTCGCGGTGAAGGCCGAGCGGGCGGGCTTCAGCCACGTCTGGAGCTTCGACTCGCACCTGCTGTGGCAGGAGCCGTTCGTCATCTACAGCCAGATCCTCGACCGCACCGAGCGGATCGTCGTCGGGCCGATGGTGACCAACCCGAAGACCCGCGACTGGTCCGTCACCGCCTCGCATTTCGCGACGCTGAACGAGATGTACGGGAATCGAACCGTCTGCGGGATCGGCCGTGGTGACTCGGCCGTCCGCACGCTCGGCCTCAAGCCGACGACGATCGCCGAACTGCGCGCGTCCACCGTCGCGATCCGCGACATGGCCGAGGGACGCGTCGCGGACGTGCGCGGCCAGGAGATCCACTTCCCGTGGGTCCAGGGCGGGTCGCTGCCCATGTGGGTCGCCGGGTATGGGCCGCGCGCCCTGGCCGTCGCGGGGGAGGTGGGCGACGGGTTCATCCTCCAGCTCGCCGACCCCGACATCACCGCCTGGACGATCCGCGCGGTGAAGGAGGCGGCCGCGCAGGCGGGCCGCGACCCTGAGGCGATCACCTTCTGCGTCGCCGCCCCCGCCTACGTGGGCGACGACGTGGCGCACCAGCGTGAGCAGACCCGCTGGTTCGGCGGCATGGTGGGCAACCACGTCGCTGACATCGTCGAGAGGTACGGCACGGACGGCGGGGGAGTGCCCCAGGCGCTCACCGACTACATCAAGGGCCGCAAGGGCTACGACTACGCCGAGCACGGCAGGGCGGGCAACAGCCACACCGACTTCGTGCCCGACGAGATCGTCGACAGGTTCTGCCTGCTCGGGCCGGTCGAAGCCCATCTGGAGCGGCTGAAGGAACTGGCCGACCTCGGCGTCCACCAGTTCGCCGTCTACCTCCAGCACGACGACAAGGAGAACACCCTCGCGGCCTACGGCGAGCAGATCATCCCAGCGGTGAAGCATCTGTGAGACGCGCGCTCGGCTCCCTGGCCCTGGCGGCGCTCGCCGCCGGGGCCTGGGAGCTCTACAAGGCACTCGCCCCCGACGAGGGCGTCTCGGTCGCGGGCGTGCGGTTCCTGCCGCGCTCGGACGACCAGGCGATGCCGCACCTGTGGACGGTGCTGGCCCGGCTCGGCCAGCCCGAGCTGCGCGGCGGCGCGCCCATCTGGGAGGTGCTCCTGTCGGCCTGCCTGACGACGCTCGGCATCGTCGCGGTCGGGCTGCTGGCCGGGGTCGTCGTCGGCGGGCTGCTCGCGGTGCTGATGCAGCGGTTCGGGTTCGCCGAACGCGGCCTGCTGCCGTACGTCGTGCTGTCGCAGACCGTCCCGCTGGTGGCGCTCGCGCCCGCGATCGCCGGGTGGGGCGGCGCGATCATGCCGCAGTGGGGGACGGTGTCCGTCATCGCCGCCTATCTGGCGTTCTTCCCGGTCGCGGTGGGGCTGCTGCGGGGGTTGCAGTCGCCGACGCCGGAGGCCCTTGAGCTGATGGACAGCTACTCGGCGTCCTGGTGGGCGACGCTCGTCAAGCTGCGGCTGCCCGCCTCGCTGCCGTACCTGTTCCCCGCGCTGAAGCTCGCCGGGGCGGCGGCCGTCGTCGGCGCCGTCGTCGGGGAGATCTCCACCGGCACCCGCGGCGGGATCGGCCGCCTCGTCATCGAATACTCCCGGGAGGCCACCACCGACCCGGCCAAGGTCTACACCGCGATGCTCGGCGCCGCGCTGCTCGGCCTGACCGTCACCGGTCTGCTGACGCTCGCCCAGCGCCTCGCCGCGAGGGGAGCGACACCATGATCGAACTTTCCGGCGTCACGAAGGTCTTCAACGCGGGACGGCCCGGCGAGGTCACCGCGATCGCGGCCGCCGACCTGTCCGTCGCGGCCGGGGAGTTCGTCTCGCTCATCGGCCCGTCCGGCTGCGGCAAGAGCACCCTGCTGCGCCTCATCGCCGACCTCGCGCCCCCGACGACGGGCAGCGTCACCGTAGCGGGCAAGCCCGCCTCCGCCGCCCGCAAGGACCGCTCCTACGGCATGGTCTTCCAGAAGGCCGGGCTGTTCGACTGGCGCACCGTCCAGCGCAACGTGGAGCTGCCGCTGGAGCTGCGCGGCGTCGGCAAGGGCGAGCGACGGCGGCGCGCGGCGGCCATGCTCGACCTGGTCGGGCTCGCGGAGTTCGCCGGGCACTACCCGGCCCAGCTCTCGGGCGGCATGCAGCAGCGGGTGTCGATAGCGCGCGCGCTGGCCGACGGCCCGCCCCTGCTGCTCATGGACGAGCCCTTCGGCGCCCTGGACGAGATGACAAGGGAACGGCTACAAGGCGAACTGCTCCGGATCTGCGACGAGACCGGGACGACCGTCGTGTTCGTCACCCACTCGATCGACGAGGCCGTGTTCCTCTCCGACCGGGTCGCCGTCATGACCGCGCGGCCCGGACGGCTCACCGAGATCGTGCCGGTGTCGCTCGGCGCGCGGACCGAGGAGGTCAGGCAGTCGCCCGAGTTCTTCGCCGCCGTCACCGAGGTGCGGCGCGCGCTGCGCGGCCCGTCCGTGCCCGTCCAGGCGGAGCAGAAGTGAGGGCCCGCGCGCTGGCCGCGCCCGTGATCGTCGGCGTCGCCGCGCTGCTCGCCTGGGAGGTCTTCGTCCGGGTCGGCAGGGTCGCGCCGTTCGTGCTGCCCGCGCCGTCCGCGATCTTCCAGGAGTTCCTGCGCTCCTTCGACGTCATCGTGCGGACCGGCTCGGCCAGCGGCATGAACGTGCTCGTCGGGCTCGTCGCCGGAACCCTCCTCGCGCTCGGCGCCGCCCTGCTGGCCAGCAGGTTCGGGCTGCTCGGCGAGGTGTCCGCGCCGGTCGTCGCGGCCGCCAACGCGCTGCCGATCATCGCGCTCGCGCCGATCCTGAACAACATGTTCGAATCCACGAGCAGCATCCCGCGCCGCGCCATCGTCGCCCTCGTCGTGTTCTTCCCGATCTTCCTGAACACGCTGCGCGGCCTGCGCGAGGTCGACCCGACGCACACCGAGCTGATGGACTCCTACGCCGCCTCGCCCTGGGCGTTCAACCGGCTCGTCCGGCTGCCCGGCGCCGCCCCGTTCTTCTTCACCGGGCTGCGGCAGGCGTCCTCCCTCGGCGTCATCGCCGCCGTCGTCTCCGAGTACTTCGGCGGCCTGCAGAACGGCCTCGGCTCGCGCATCACCGCCGCCGCGTCCAACACGGCCTACCCCAGGGCCTGGGCGTTCGTCGTCGGCGCGTGCGCGCTCGGGCTGCTGTTCTACGCGGCGGCGCTCCTGCTGGAACGGCTCGCGACGCCCTGGCGGCGCGCGTCCTCCTGATCCCGCCCCACGGACCTCCCATCCCCCCTCATATCCCCCGGAGGAAGTAAACCAGTGAAGAAGATCCTCACCGGTGTGTTCGCCGCGGCGCTGCTGCTGGCGGGCTGCGGCACCGCCGACGACCCCGCCGACGGCGGCGACACGACCACGCCGACCAAGATCAAGCTCCAGCTCCAGTGGTTCGTGCAGGCCCAGTTCGCGGGCTACATCGCGGCCGTGGACAAGGGCTTCTACAAGGAAGAGGGCCTGGACGTCGAGATCCTGGAGGGCGGCGTGGACATCGTCCCGCAGACCGTCCTCGCCCAGGGCCGCGCCGACTACGCCGTCTCCTGGGTGCCCAAGGCCCTCGCGTCCCGCGAGCAGGGCGCGGCGATCACCAACGTCGCGCAGATCTTCCAGCGGTCCGGCACCTACCAGGTGGCGTTCGCCGACAGCGGCATCAAGACGCCCGCCGACCTCAAGGGCAAGAAGGTCGGCAACTGGGGCTTCGGCAACGAGTTCGAGCTGTTCGCCGCGCTGACCAAGGCGGGCCTGGACCCGGGCAAGGACGTCACGCTCGTCCAGCAGCAGTTCGACATGCAGGCGCTGCTGCGCGGCGACATCGACGCGGCCCAGGCCATGTCCTACAACGAGTACGCGCAGCTCCTGGAAGCGGAGAACCCGAAGACCAAGAAGCTGTACCAGCCGTCGGACTTCACCGTCCTGGACTGGAACGAGGTCGGCACCGCGATGCTCCAGGACGCGGTGTGGGCGTCCACCGAGCGGCTGAACGACACCGGCTACCAGGAGACGACCGTCAAGTTCCTCACCGGCACGATCAAGGGCTGGATCTACTGCCGCGACAACCCCGAGGAGTGCCGTGACCTCGTCGTCGCCAAGGGCTCCAAGCTCGGGGCGAGCCACCAGCTGTGGCAGACGGTCGAGACCAACAAGCTGATCTGGCCGTCGCCCGAGGGCATCGGCGTGGTCAACGGCGGCGACTGGAAGCGGACCGTCGACCTGGCGCTCGGCACCAAGAACGCCGACGGCGACACCGTCATCACCAAGCAGCCCGAGGGCCTGCCCTACACCAACGACTACATCAAGAAGGCGCTGGCCAAGGTGGGCGGCGACACCAAGGGCGAGTCCTACAAGCCCGACCCCGTCACCGTGGAGGCGGGCGGCAAGTAACCGCTTCATCCGGACGGCCCGGGGTGGTACACCCCGGGCCGTCTTAATTCATCTCCGCGTGGGGGCGCGGACACGCTACGTGTTACGTATGACTAGCAGGCGTTCAGCATCGTGTTGAGCGCGGTCTTCTCGGTGCTCTGGAGGGTGAGGCCCCAGTAGTGCTTCGTCGCGATCCAGGACTTGGCGTACGTGCAGTAGAACGCGGTGCGCGGGGGCTTCCAGGCGGCCGGGTCCTTGTCGCCCTTGGACTGGTTGACGTTGTCGGTCACGGCCCACAGCTGCGGGCGGCTGAGGTCGTTGGCGAACTGCTGGCGCTTGGCGGTGGTCCAGGAGGACGCGCCGGAGCGCCACGCCTCGGCCAGCGGGACCATGTGGTCGATGTCCACGTCGGAGGCGGCGGTCCAGGTGGCGCCGTCGTACGGGCTGTACCAGCTACCCGAGGTGGCGGCGCACGCGGAGTTGGTGACGACGTTCGTCCCGTCCCGCTTGAGCACGGTCTCGCGGGTGTTGCAGGTGCCGGAGATGGTGATCCAGTGCGGGAACAGGTTGCGGTTGTAGCCGGAGGAGCTGCCCTCGTTGGCCACGGTGAGCGCGTTGAGCTGGTTGCGGGCCGTCGTCAGGCTGGGGATGCCGGGCGGGGTGGCCGAGGCGGCGGAGGCGGTGACGGTCAGGGCGAGCGGGGCGAGGGCGGCGGCGCAGGCCGCCACCGTGAGGACTCGCTTCACGAGTCTTCCCTTCTGCCCTCATGACCCGGCCAAAGCGGGGGAATTTTGGACGAAGCGGGTCATGTTCGGGCAAAACCCAAGATCTCAAAAAGGTCTGACGGGAGGGAAGATCCGCACGAAGTGGTGATGAACACGGAATGGCTCATACGTATGACGTTTATGACGCCGGAAATGGGGGTTCCATCACGTGTGGTGTGCGTTTAGGGGTTTGTCCCCGGGTGGGGGTCCTGATCCGGGACGGCTTTCGAGCATCGTCACAAGATCTCGCGGCGCCCGGGGGCGCCTGACCCCACTGGACCGTTCCCGCATTGTGCGGTCGCCACAGGTGAATCCCTGGTCTTGGACCTTGCGGGACGGGCTCACACGGGCCGTCAAAGAGGCATCAGGGCAGGTCGGGTAGGGTGCGCGGACGAGCCGGGAGGCCACCGTCGCCAGAAATGGCCGCGATCACCCCTTGCGCGTTCGTGAAGACCCTGGGCAAGCTGAGGTCCCGTTTCAGGGAGGGCACACATGGGCGCACTCGGACTCATCGAGCGAAACCACACCCACAAGGAAGTCGTGGGCCTGGCGGCGCGGCGGCTCGCCGACGACACCGCCGATCTTGAGGCGCGGCTGCTGCAGCGGATCAGGACGCAGTGCCCGGTCTCCGCCCGGCTGGTGCCCGAGGCCGAGCAGCTCGAATCCGTGCGCCTCGGCCTCGCCTACGGCCTGGCCAGCATCCCCGAACCCGGACCCGAACGCCGCGAGCTGCTCCAGGCCGCGCGCACCGGCCGTCGCCGGGCCGCCCAGGGCGTCCCGCTGGACGAGGTGATCAAGTCCTACCACCTCGCCGTCCAACTCGTCTGGGACGAGCTCGTCCGGGTCATCAGGCGGGACGCGCCCGAACAGCTCGACCTCCTCATGCGCAGCAGCATGCACATCTGGGCCGGCATCGAACGCCAGGCCGACGTCGCCGCCGACGCCTACCGCGAGGCCCAGGCCGACCAGGCGCGCTTCGCCGACGAGCGGGCCCGCCTCCTGCTCGGCGAACTCCTGGAGACGCCCGCGCCCGAACAGCCCCTCATCGACGCCATCCGCGACACCCTCGGCCTTGAGGAGAACGGCTCGTACGCCGTCGCCGTCACCCGGTACGCGCGGCCCAGGCGCGGCGTCCGCCAACCCGACCTCATGGCGGGCTGCCGCGTCGTCTGGTCGGCCGGGCACGACGGCGACATCGCCGTCGTCGCGCTGCGCTGCGACGACCTCGGCAAGGTCGCCGCCGCGCTGGAGGCGGCGGTCCAGGGCCCGGTCGGGCTCAGCCCCGCCGTCAGCGGCCTCGCCTCCCTGCCGTTCGCCCGCCGCCTCGCCGACACCGCGCTCGCCGGGCGCCGCTCCGAGGAACGCGGCGTCGTCGCCCTGGACGACCACCTGCTGCGCTCGTTCGTCAAGGCGGCGCCCGACCTCGCCGAACTGCTCCGCCGCCAGATCATGACCGAGGTGCTCGCGCTGCCGTCACACGAGTCCTCCGCGCTGCTCGACACGCTCGCCTGCTGGCTGGAGGTCGGCTCCACCGCCGAGGCGGCCCGGCGGCTGTACTGCCACCGCAACACCGTCCTCAACCGGCTGCGCCGCCTGGAGCAGGTCACCGGCCGCAAGCTCGACGAGCCCCGTGACGTCGTCCTGCTCGCGCTGGCCCTGGAGTCGGTCAAGGCACGCTGATCTTTGCCCGCCCCGCGCGCGTGGCCCCGCGCGCGGCGGGCCCGCCGCCCGGTACCTCCTGCTGTGGGAGGTGCGCCCATGGGGGAAGACAGGACGCCGCTGCGCAGGCTCGTGGTGTGGGGTGAGGCGCTCGCGGCCTTCGTCGGCGGGGCCGTGGTGTTCTTCGCGATCCCGGTGCGGCAGAGCGACGTGTCGTCCGGGTACGCGGCGCGCGGCGTCCTGCTGTTCCTGTCGCTCAGCGTCGTCACCGCGATCCTGCTGCGCCAGGCCCGCAGGGTCGCGCACGGCAGGCGCCCGGCCGCCGAGCAGATCGCGCTGCTGCTCAGCATCGTGGACCTCGTCGTCGTCTTCTTCGCGCTGCTCTACTACGCGCGGGCACACGAGTTCACCGGGCTCACCACCCGGCTCGACGCCCTGTACTTCAGCGTCTCGACGCTGTGCACCGTCGGCTACGGCGACATCGTGCCCGTCGCCACCTGGGCCAAGGTCCTCACCACCGTGCAGATGGTCTTCGACCTGGTGATCGTCACCTCCGTCCTCACGCTCGTCCTGTCGCGGCGGCCTCCGGCGCCACCCGCATCTCGGGACGTCCCGTCGCGATGAGCCACGCGGGCAGGATCGCCACGCACAGCACCGGCACCAGCGCGACGCTCCCGCCCAGCACCACCCCGAGGAACAGGCTCAGCCACCCGCTCCGCGACACCGCCACGCACACGCCCATCGCGCCCGCCGACACCGCGAGCGCCAGCGGGACGTCCGGCCACGGCAGCGCCGCCGCGAGCAGCCCGAGCGCCACCCCGATGAACGCGCTCGGGAAGATCCGCCCGCCCCGGAACCCCACCGCCGCCGCGACCAGCAGCGCCGCCGTCTTCACCACGATGATGAGCGCGAGCTGCCCCGCTGGATACGCCGCCGGGTCCCGCGCCAGCTCCTGCATCTCGTCGAGCCCCTTGAACAGGGTGATCCGGCCGCCTATCACGCCGAGGACGCCCAGCACGAGGCCGCCGAGCGTCAGCAGCACCACCGGGTTCCGCACCGTGTGGGCGACCCGGTGGAAGCGCGGCAGCAGGTAGACCATGGCCATACCGAGCAGACACCCGACGGCGGCGATCACCGCGGCGGTGACGAGATCGCCCGCATGCGCCTTCACGTACGGCGGGACGTCGAGCGCGAACGCCATCCCCGGTTCGAGGAAGTGCACGGTGAGCGCCCCCGCCGCGGCCGCCACCACCGGGGCCACCATCCGGTCCCACAGCGGCTCCTGCGGGTTCCGCGCGGGAATCTCCGACAGCATCAGCGCCGCAGCCACGGGCGTGCCGAACATGGCCCCGATCGTGCCCGCCAGGGCCAGCGCCACCCACACCGTGCCCGGCACCCTGGGCATCACTCTGACGCCGAGCGCCGCCGCCAGCGCGACGTTCGCCCCGATCGTCGGCGCCTCCGGCCCCAGACTCACCCCGAACGCGAGCGTCACGAACAGCGCGGCCAGTAGGCCCGGCACCGCCTTGAGCGGCAGCGGCGCGTTCCCCACCAGCCCTTCCGTCGCCGGGTCATGGCCCGCGTGCCCCGGCACATACCGGACGATCAGCCCGGTCAGCAGCCCACCCGCCGTCAGTACCACGACCGTCCACCACCAAGCCCGAGGCCCCCACAGCACCTCCTCCACAAGGTGCGCCGCCGCGCTCACCCCCACGAGCACCAGCGCGCACACCACCCCGACGACAAGCGCAGGCCCGACCAACGGCAGCAGCCGCCGCGCCGCCCCCGGCACCGCACTCACCGCTCGACGTCAAAGAACACGCTGAACGGCCAGCTCACCACCGAGCTGATGACCACCACCCCAAAGATCACCGCCACCCCCAACACCGCCCACCCCTTCGCCGCCGTATCGCCCCCTGTCAGATCCACCCCTACCCGCCCGCCCCACCCAGAACCAACCCCACGGCGTCAGGGGGCGGGAGCCGTCCACACGCGGGTTGGGGTGGAGGTGGGGGCTGGCTAGGGTTGGGACATGGGCGTTGAGGGCGCGGGGAGCGTTCGGGTGGACAGTTGGGTTTGGTCGGTTCGACTGTCACGGACCCGGTCGGCGGCCGGCGACGCCTGCCGTGGCGGGCACGTCCGAGTGAACGGAGCACGGGCCAAACCAGCACAGGCGGTCCGCGTGGGCGACGAAGTAAGGGTGCGCGCCGACGGCCGGGAACGCGTCGTCATCGTAAAAAGGCTGATCACCAAGCGCGTAGGAGCCCCCGTCGCAGTCGAGTGCTACGAAGACAAGTCACCACCCCCACCCCCCCGAGAGATGACCGCCCCCATCGGCATCCGAGACCGAGGCACCGGCCGCCCCACCAAACGCGAACGCCGAAGCATCGAAAAACTCTTCGGCCGCCCCCCCACCGACCCCCAATAACCTAAAACCCGCCCCCTCACCCGGCCCCCACAAGCCACAAAGAGCCATGCGCCCCAACACGGGAGAGCCGTGCTTCCCACACAGGAGAACCGTCGCGAGAGCGGACGAGTGCCTTAGACCCCAGGGCAGGAAAAACGCTCCCGAAGCGGCCGCGTCAGCGCAACGGCTCAAGGAAACACACGGAAAAGGAGAAACTCATCCGTGAAATGCAGAAACCCCCAGACCGGAAACCGGGGGCGTGGGGGCGAAGCCCCCACATCGGGGGGCTCGGGGGGTCGTCCCCCCGACAGACGATAGCGGCCACCGGGAAGTTCCGAGCGAAGCGAGGAACGAACAGCCGCAGCCGGCTCGTGGACGATACTGGGATTGAACCAGTGACCTCTTCCGTGTCAGGGAAGCGCTCTCCCGCTGAGCTAATCGTCCGTGGAGGTGGAGACGGGATTTGAACCCGTGTACACGGCTTTGCAGGCCGTTGCCTCGCCTCTCGGCCACTCCACCGCGAGGCGATGGCCTCTCCGAGCGGAAGACGGGATTCGAACCCGCGACCCTCACCTTGGCAAGGTGATGCTCTACCACTGAGCCACTTCCGCGTGCCTGCCTCGGGTTTCAGTGCCGTTTCCGGCCGGTTCCCCTTGGCGACACGGATAACCCTACAGGAACCCGCGGGCTAGTGCGTACTCGTTTCGGCGGCCCCGGCGCGGGCCGGGGTGCGGCCTTCGCCGGGTGGTCCGGCGTACGCCTGGATGACGTCGAGCCATGTGTTGGCGTCGGGTCCGGACGCGACGACGCGGAGGTCGTCGCGGTGGCGGCGGCGCACGGCGAGGAGGCAGAAGTCGTGCGCGGGCCCGGTGACGCGCTGCGCGGCGGTGCTCGGCCCCCACGTCCACTGCTCCCCGGACGGCCCGGTCAGCACGACGTGGAAGGGTTCGGCGGGCGCGGGCAGCCCGTGTACGGAGAACGCGTAGTCGCGGGCCCGGACGGCGATGTGCGCGACGTGCTTGAGCCGGTGGGTGGGCGCGACGGTGACGCCGAGGGTGTCGGCGATGTCGAGTCCGTGGGCCCAGGTCTCCATGAGCCGCGCGGTGGCCATGCTGGGCGCGGCCATGGGCGGCCCGAACCAGGGGATGCGTTCGCCGGGCGGCACGGCCCGCAGCGCGGCGAGCGCGGCCTCGCGGGCTTCGCGCCACGCGTCGAGGGGGGTGCCGGGCAGGTACTGGGCGGGGTCGGCGCCGCGTTCGATGAGGTCGGGGGTGGCGTGCGCGAGGTCGGCGAGGAACCCTTCGGGGTCGGTGGCCGAGCGCAGGGCTTGGGCGTCCGTCCAGGCGAGGTGCGCGACCTGGTGGGCGATCGTCCAGCCCGGCGCGGGTGTGGGCAGTTCCCACTGCGCGGGGGTGAGCCCGCTGACGAGGGAGTCGAGCGCCGCGTACTCGGCGCGCAGGTCGTCGAAGATCTGGTTCACGCGGCGGTCTCCTTCTTCGCGGCGGCCCGGCCGAGCGCGGTGCGCACCCAGTCGCCGTAGGCGTCGATGGAGGCCCTGGACTCCGGCAGGAGGGGGCCGAACATCTGGAAGACGTGCAGTTGGTGCGCCCACGTCTGGAGTGTCGTGGGGACGCCGTGGGACGCGAGTCGCCTGGCCATCACTTCGGCGTCGCTCACCAGCACCTCGCTGGAGCTGCAGCAGATGTAGGTGGGAGGCAGCCCGGTCAGGTCGGCGTTGACGGGGGAGACGGAGGGGTCTCCGGGGTCGAGCCCGTCGAGGATCTGGGTGATGAAGCGGTCGAGGAGCGGCATGACGCTGAACGCGTCGAGGGCGGCGGCGGGGTGCGCGGCCTTGGCGGTGAGGTCCATGTCGACCATGGGGGACAGCGCGATGAGCCCGGCGGGCATGGGGAGCCCTTCGGCGCGGGCGAGCAGGCTCGCCGCGAACGTCATGTAGCCGCCCGCCGAGTCGCCGGAGAAGATGACGTCCTCGGGCCGGACGCCCTGGTCGAGCAGCCACTTGTAAGCGGCGACGCAGTCCAACGCCTCTTCCGCGAACGTCACCTCGGGCAGCATCCGGTAGTCCACGGAGAGCGCGGGGACGCCGGCGGCCTCGGAGAACCGCGCGACCATCCGACGGTGCGTGTTGAGCCCGCACGAGATCCAGCCTCCGCCGTGGAAGTAGAGGATCACCTTGGATCGGTCTGCTCCGACGCCGCGTCCGTGCACCCACTCGGCGGCGAACCCTTCGAGCTTGATCCGCTGTACCCGGGTGCCTCGTGGCGGCGGGACGCGTCCGGCGAACTGGTCGATCGCGGCGGCGCGCCGGAAGTCGATGGGCCCGCCGGGGACGCGCGGCAGCAGTCGGCGGGCCGCGGCACGGGCGCCCGCGCGGACCGCGCGGGCGCGCAGGCTCGCGTGCGGGTGCCGTTCGATCACCAACGTCACGGGCTCCATGGGGGGTCTCCTCGGCCGGGGTAGGGCGATGCTCGCACGCCGTTCCCGTGCTGCCTACCCACATGTGATGTAAATAACTGCTTACCGCTTCCCCTGCTGCTCCGTGACGGTGTGCGTCCGCACCGTGATGTGACGGGCGTCGCTAACGCGCGGTCAGGGGCGTTGACCGCGAAGGGGTCGAGCGACGACGATGGCCGGTGTGACGTCCCTGTTCAAGGCACCGGCGCCCAAGGACCTCGCCCGCTTCGGCACGCGGCTCGCCCGCGGTCTGACCGCCACCGCGCAGAACGCGTTGGAGGTAGCCCGCTTCGGGGGGTTGAGAACCGATGAGCAGGCGTCGCCCCACGAGATCGTCGCCGAGCAGCCCGTGTACAAGCTCCGGCGCTACTTCCCCGAGACGCTCGGGGACCGGCCGGTCGTGCTCCTCGTGCCGCCGCTGATGCTGACCGCCGAGATCTACGACATCGCGCCGACCGCGAGCGCCGTCGGCGTCCTGCACGACCTCGGCGTGGACCCGTGGGTCGTCGACTTCGGGCATCCCGAGGACGAGCCGGGCGGCCTCCAGCGCGACATCAGCGACCACGTGCTGGCCATCAGCGACGCGATCGACAGGATCCAGGAGATCACCGGACGGGACGTGCATCTCGCCGGATACTCCCAGGGCGGCATGTTCGCCTACCAGACCGCCGCGTACCGCCGCAGCCAGGGCATCGAGTCGCTCGTCACCTTCGGCAGCCCCGCCGACCTCGACGCGGCCAACCCGTTCGGCGTCCCCGCCTGGTTCCCGCGCAGGCCCGTCGTCGACCTGCTCGGCCAGTTGCCGAACCTCTCCATCCCCGGCTGGGTGACCCGCAACGGCTTCCAGATCCTCAGCCCCACCAAGTCGGTGCGCAACCGCCTTGAGTTCCTGCTCCAACTGCACGACCGCGAGGTCCTCGCGCCGCGCGAGCGGCAGCGCAGGTTCATGCAGGGCGAGGGCTGGGTGGCGTGGCCCGGCCCCGCGCTCGCGGAGTTCCTGCGCCAGTTCGTCGCGCACAACCGGATGTTGCGCGGCGGCTTTGTCATCGGCGGACGCCTCAGCTCGCTCGCCGACATCAGCTGCCCCGTCCTCGCGTTCGTCGGCGAGGTGGACGAGATCGCGCCGACCGCGATGGTGCGCGGCATCGTGCGGGCGGCGCCGCGCGCGGAGGTGTACGAGGCGACCCAGCGGACCGGTCACTTCGGCCTGGTCGCAGGATCTCACGCCGCGGGCACGACGTGGCCCGTCGTGGCGGGCTGGATCCACTGGCGTTCCGGCCAGGGAATGATCCCTCAAGAGATAGGTCCGGTGAAGGACGAGGAACAGGGCATGCGCGGCAAGATGGGCTACGGCCTCGAACTCGCCGTGCAGGTCGGCTCCGGGGCCGTCAGGTCGGCGGCGGGGGCCGTCGCCAGCGCCGTCCACGGGCTGGTCGGGCTGGGCGAGGAGGCGGCCGAGCTGCTGCCCCGGCTGCGCCGGCTGGAGCGCATCGAACCCGACACCCGCATGTCGTTCGGCCTGCTCCTGGACGAGCAGGCGCGGCGCAATCCGGACGAGGTGCTGTTCCTCTACGAGGACAGGGCCCACACGCGCGCGGCCGCCGAACGCAGGATCGACGCCGTGGTGCGGGGCCTGCTGTCGATCGGGATCCGTCAGGGTGAGCACGTCGGCGTCCTCATGAGCAACCGGCCCAGTGCGCTGGCGCTGGTCGCGGCGCTGAGCCGGCTCGGCGCCGTCGCGGTGATGCTGCGCCCGGACGGCGACCTGCCGCGCGAGATCGAGCTCGGCCAGGTGCGCAGGGTCGTCGCCGACCCGGTGCACGCGCGGCTCGTCGAGGGCGCCGAGGTGTTCCTGCTCGGCGGCTCCGACCGAGGCCCCGACCCCGAGGCGGCCGACCACGCGGCCGCCGACCTCGACCGGATGGACACCGACCTCGTCGAGGTGCCCGGCTGGTACCGGCCCAACCCGGGCCGTGCGGGCGACCTCGCTTTCATCCTGTTCAGCGGCGACGGAAGGCACACCAAGGCGATCCGCATCACGAACCGGCGGTGGGCGCTGTCGGCCTTCGGCACCGCCTCGTCGGCCGCGCTGTCGCCCGCCGACACCGTGTACAGCCTCGCGCCCATCTCGCACCCGTCGGCGCTGCTCATGTCGCTCGGCGGCGCCGTCGCGGGCGGCTCCCGGCTGGCGCTGGCCAGCGGCTACGACCCGGCGACGTTCTGGGACGAGGCGCGGCGCTACGGCGTCACCGTCGCGTCCTACACGTGGACCCTTCTGCACGGCCTGGTCGAGGCGCCCCCGCACCCGGGGGAGCGGCACCACTCCGTCCGGCTGTTCATCGGCTCGGGTATGCCGCGCGGCCTGTGGCGTCGTCTGGAGACGCGCCTCGCGCCCGCCCGGGTGCTGGAGTTCTACGCCAGCACCGAGGGCGAGGCGATCATGGTGAACCTGACGGGCAAGAAGCCGGGCGCGGTCGGGCGGTCGCTGCCGGGCAGCGCACCGGTCCGGATCGCGAAGTACGACCTGGAACGTTTGGAACTCGTGCCTGGTTCTGACGGGTTCGCCGTCGAGTGCGGGCCCGGCGAGACGGGCATCTTGCTGGCCGAGGGCGGTACGGCGCCCGACCTGCTGCGCGGTGTGTTCGCGCCGGGCGACTCCTGGATCACGACGGGCGACCTGTTCCAGCGGGACGCCGACGGCGACCACTGGATGGTCGGCCGGACCGCCGAGATCGCCCGTACGGCCGCCGGACCCGTCCCGTGCGGCATCATCCGGGACCGCATCGGCGACGTCCCCGGCGTTGACCTGGCCGTCGCCTACGCCATCCCGGCGGGCCGCCACGACCTGCTCGCCGCCGCCGTCACCCTCCGCGCCCCCGTCACGGCCGCCGACTTCACCGCCGCCTTCCCCGACCGCGGCCCCGACCTCATCCGCGTCGTCGACGAGATCGACGCGAGCCCCTACGCCCGTCTCCTCACCACCCGCCTCCGCACCGAAGCCATCCCAGACCAAGGCACCGCCTACTACCGAGACGCCTCCGGCTCCTACCGCCCCCTCACCCCCACCGCCCGAACCCGCCTCCGCCCCCAATAACCCCCCAATTCCCCACCCACCCACCCCAACACCCGCCCGCCCACGGCGACGTGCGCCCGCTCACAGCGATGCGTGCGCGCTCACAGCGATGCGCGCCCGATCAGCGCGACGTGCGCCTGCCTACCGCGACGTGTACCCGCTCACCGCGATGCGTGCGCGCTCACCGCGACGTACGCCCGCTCACCGCGACGTACGCCCGCTCACCGCGACGTACGCCCGCTCACCCCCCAATAACCCCCACCCCCACCCCAACGCGCACCCGCCCACCGCGATGCGTGCCCGCTTACCGCGACGTGCGCCCGCTCACGGCGACGTGTGCGCGCTCACCGCGATGCGTGCTCGCCTACCGCAACGCGTGTTTGCCTACCGTGACGCGTGCGTGTCTGTGCGACGCGGTTGCGGGCGCGTCTGAGCGCGGCGGTCGTTCGTGGGGCGGGGCAGGGGCTTGTGGTGCGTGATCGGTGGTGGTGGTGTTCGGGGGTGGTGGTGGCCGGGGGTTAGAGGTCTTCTTCGGGGGTGGTGAGGGATTCTCGGCGGAGGAGGAGGCCCTCGGCTCGGAACTGGACGTCGGAGCCGAAGGAGCGGGTGACGATGCGGCCGCTGGCGGCGGTGGTGAGGCGGGCCCAGCGGGCGAGGAGGGTGCGGGTCAGGGGGACGGCGACGTGGACCAGGCCGTCGGGGGTGGTGCGGCCGTAGCGGTCGGCCAGGCGGCCCAGGAGGACGCCGAGGCGCTGCCGGGCCTGGTGGGCGGTGAGCAGCGCGTACTCGTCGCGGAAGCGCGCGGTGATGGAACGGGCGAGCGCCCGGTAGATCTCCGGGTGGTCCTCGGCGAGCGCGGCGAAGGCGTCGCGCGAGACGGCGGTGGCGCGCACGTCGGTGAGCGCGGTGACGTGGCACAGGTGCGGGCGGTCGCCGGTGAACTCCACGTCGCCCAGGAGCGCGCCGGGGCCCATGAGGTCGAGGATCTGCTCGGCGCCATCGCGGGGCGCCCACAGCTTGACCCAGCCGGAGTCGATCACGTGGACGGCGTCCAGGGCCGTCCCGGCGCGCGCGAGATCCTGCCCGCGGCGGTGGTAGACGCTCGTTCCCACGCGGTGCAGATCGTCTCTCGCCGCGTCCGACAGCAGTGCCATGAACATGGGGGTGCGCCTCCAGGGGGGTGTCCGGCTCATCCAATGGCGGGCGAGATGTACCCGCTCGGGAGGTCCGGGACTCTCAGGATGTGAAGCGCGCGGTGAACTCCCCGGCGAGCCGCTCGATCGCCTCCCTCCCCTCCAGGACGGAGACCCAGGAGGCGGGGAACGCGGAGACCCCGTGGACGGCGCCCAGAAGGTTCCCGGTGATGGCCCCCGTCGAGTCACTGTCGCCCGAGTGGTTGACGGCCAGGAGCAGCGCCGCCTCCGGATCGTCCTCGTGGACGAGCGCGCAGTAGACGGACATCGCAAGGGCCTCCTCGGCGATCCACCCTTCACCGAGCCCTTCCAGCAGCTCCGCGGATGGGCTTCCCTTGCTCGCTTCGGCTACCGCCCGCGTAAGCGCCTGATGCGTCTCCTCTCCGCCGGGCGTCTCCAGGAGGACGAGTGCGCGTCGCACGGCTTCGGCGACGTCGAGGCCGTCGAGCAGGCCGCGGACGATCGCGGCGAGCGCGCCGGCCGCCAGATGCCCGGTCGGGTGCCCGTGTGTCTGCGCCCCGCACTCGGCGGCGAGCGTGAAGGCGCGCGCGGCGTCCCAGGCGGGCACCAGCCCGAACGGCGCCGCCCGCATGACGGCCCCGCACCCCTTCGAGTCCGGATTGGCGGGCAGCTCCCGCGTCCCCCGGCGCCCCGACCGCAGGCCGGACAGGCAGGCGTTCCCCGGCGCCCGCTGCGCATAGAGCCACCCTTGCAACGCGAGCCCGCCGTCGATCTCGACGCTCCCCGCCCCCGGCAGCGCCGCCACACCGACCACGGGTGCGTGGAGCACCTGCGTCGCGTACCACCGCCGATGCGCCCG
Source organism: Actinocorallia sp. API 0066 (assembly GCF_020991275.1). GTDB lineage: Bacteria > Actinomycetota > Actinomycetes > Streptosporangiales > Streptosporangiaceae > Actinocorallia. The sequence goes on from NZ_JAJLQY010000002.1 coordinate 370,549, forward strand.
GAACACCTCCTCCACCACATCCCCGTCCGCACCCGCCCGCACCAGCCCCTCCAGCGCGAACAACGCCATCTGCGTGTCGTCCGTGATAGCCGCCCCGTCCACCCCATAAGCCCCTACCGGCCCTCGAACCCCACTTGGGCCATAAACCTCCCGAATCCGCCGCAGCGACAGGAACTCCACCGCCGCCCCGACCGCGTCCCCCACCGCTCCGCCCACCACACACCCGACAACCCGCCGCCGATACCCCAGAAGATCCACCATCCCCCGATCGTAACCACCCACCCCGACAAAACCCGCCCCCCAATCCACAACCACCCGACCGCAAAACCCCCTCCGCCACTCTCGAACCTTCGGGGCGGCTCAAATCGACCGCAAAAGGAGCTGTCCGGAATCAGCGGGGCACATCAAACGCGCCCGTGCGCGGTCGGGTCGGGCTGCGATCGTGCGGGGGAAGCCAAGGGTGCGGTGGGAGCGGCGGGCCCGTGAAGTGGGGATGTGCTCGGGGTGAGTGAGGGTGGCCTGGGTGGTGTGTTGGGTCAGGAGGCGAGTGCGGGTGTGGGTTGGCGCCGGGGAAATTGGGGTGCGGCGGGGAGGGGTGGTGGGGCAGGGTGGGCGGGGACGACGGGAGGGGGTCGGGGTGGAGGTTGAGGAGTATCTGGGGTTGAGCGGGGTGGAGATCGGGGGGTTGGTTCGGGGGCGGGTGGTTTCGGTGGAAGAGGTGGTGGGGGCGGCGTTGCGGGTGTTGGGGGAGCGGGATCCGAGGGTGTTGGCGTTTGTTGAGGTGTGGGGGGATGCGGTGGGGCGGGGTGGGGAGGTGCCTTCGGGGGTTCTCGCGGGGGTGCCGATCGGGGTGAAGGCGGTGGAGGGGTTGGGGGCGGAGCAGACTCGGCGGATGGTGGCGGCGGGGTGTGTGCCGATCGGGTTGACGTCGGTGCCGGGCAAGGGGACCTCGTGGCAGACGTGGGGGTGGACGGCGAACGGGGCGACGCGGAACCCGTGGTGTGCGGAGGTGACGGCGGGCGGGTCATCGGCCGGGTCGGCGGCGGCCGTCGCGGCGGGGATCGTGCCGCTGGCGACCGGGAGCGACGGCGCCGGGTCGGTGCGCATCCCGGCGGCGTGGTGCGGTGTCGTCGGGCTGAAGCTCACCACGGGCAGGCTCGCGCCGCGCGACCGGGCGGGGCTCACCGCGCCCGGCCCGATCGCCAGGACCGTCGCCGACGTCGCGGCCGCATTCGACGCGCTCGCGGACACCCGCACCGCCCTCGACCCCTTCCCGCGCCGCCTGCGCGCCGGATGGTCCACCACCCTCGGCTTCGCCCACTGCGACCCGGAGGTGGCCGCCGTCGCCCGCGCCGCCGCCGAAGCCCTCTCCGACACCCTCGACCTGCACCCCACCCCACTGCGCCTCACCGACCCCGCCTCCACCTGGACCGCCCTACGCTCCCGACCCTCCGCCGCCCCGGCCCCTCCGCCGGTGCCGCCCGCGAGTCCGGCTGTCAGGGCCGACGGGCAAGCGACCCCGGAACAAGGTGCCGCCTCCCCGCACCCCTCCGCCGCCCCGGTGCGGGGCGTCAATGACGGGCGGCTCGCGGACTTCTTCCGGGCCGCCGACGTGCTGGTGACGCCGACGGTGCCGTATCCACCACACGGGCACGATGGGCCGGGCGAGCGGATGAATGTGGCTCTGACGTGGGCGTTCAATCTGAGCGGGCATCCGGCGATCACTGTTCCGGCGGGGTTCACCGCGGACGGCCTTCCGGTCGGGCTCCAGCTGGTCGCGCGGCACGGGGAGGAGGCGACGCTGCTTCGCGTCGCGGCGGATGCCGAGCGGCGGCTGCCCTGGCCGTTCTGGCGGCCCTGAGGGGGCGTCCGTTCGGTGCTCCGGACGGGCCCGGCACGGTGCCGTATCGTCTTCCGGCGTGACCTCGCTCCTCGGCCGCTGGCGCGGCAACCCCTGGGCGATCCTGTTGACGCTGTCGCTCGGCTTCTTCATGACGCTGCTCGACCTGACCATCGTCAACATCGCGATCCCCAACATGCTGTCGCACCTGGACGCTTCGTTCGACGAGGTCCTGTGGGTGGTCAACGGCTATGTGCTGATCCTGGCCGTCCTCCTCATCACCTGTGGCCGGTTGGGCGACCTGCGCGGGCAGCGGCCCATGTTTGTCACCGGCGTGGCCGTCTTCACCGTCGCGTCGCTGCTGTGCGGCGTCTCGCAGGAGGCGTGGCAGCTCATCGCGGCGCGCGTGCTGCAGGGGCTCGGCGCCGCCCTGCTGATGCCGCAGACGATGGCGCTGATCATCGCGACGTTCCCGGCGGACCGGCGCGGCACCGCGATGGGCATCTGGGGGTCCGTCGCGGGCCTGGCGACGATCGCGGGCCCGACCGTCGGCGGCCTGCTGGTGAGCGCGCTGGACTGGCGGTGGATCTTTTTTGTCAACGTGCCGATCGGCGTTGTGGTGCTGGTGCTGGCGTTCGCGGTGATCCCCGACGTGCGGCACACCGCGCGCACCCCGCTGGACTGGACGGGTGTCGCGCTCGCCTCGGTCGGGCTGTTCTTTTTTGTCTTCGCGCTCACCGAGGGGCAGCGCTATGACTGGAACGCCTGGATCCTGACGTCGTTCGCGGTGTCGGCGGCGGTGCTCGCCGTCTTCGCGTGGCAGCAGTGGCGACGGCAGGACAACGCGCCGCTTCTGCCGTTCGAGCTGTTCCGTAATCGCAACTTCACGGTGCTCGGCCTTGTCGGCGTCGCCGTGTCCATCGGCATGATCGGGTTGTTCCTGCCCATCTCCATCTACCTCCAGTCGGTGCTGGGCTACTCGGCGATCCAGGCGGGGCTGGTGCTGGCGCCGTCGTCGGTCATGTCGATGATCATCGCGCCGTACGCGGGGCGGCTGTCGGACCGGCTCGGCGGCAAGCGCATCCTCATGTTCGGCCTGACGGTCTACGCGATCGGCATGGCGTGGCTGATCGTGGTGATCGGCCCGCACAGCCCCTGGACGGTGTTCCTGGGGCCGTTCATCGTGGCGGGCATCGGCATCGGGTGTGTGTTCGCGCCGATGTCCACCGAGGCGATGCGTTCGGTGTCGCCCGCCCAGGCCGGGGCCGCCTCGGGCGTCAACAACACGCTGCGGCAGCTCGGCTCCGTGCTCGGCAACGCCACGGCGGGCGCGATCCTGCAGAACCGGATGGCGGTGGCGCTGGCCGACGAGGCGCGCGCCGTCGCGGGGCAGGTGCCCGAGGGCGACCGCGCGGAGTTCGTCGAGGGCTTCGCGGGCGCGGCGCGCGCCGGTCTTGAGCTGGGCGTGGGCCAGCACAGCGGCCCGGCGGGCGCGCCGCCGGAGGTGCAGCGCCTGGCGGCGGAGGTGTTCGAGCGCGCGTTCGTGACGGCGGTGAAGCCGACGATGGTGTTCCCGGTGATCGTCGTGCTGGTGGGCGCGCTCGGCTGCCTGCTGGTGCGGGACATCACCGGGCGGGGCGCCGGGGAGCCCGCGCCGAGCGTCGGCAGGGGCTGAGGCTCTTCAAGCCAACGGTTCCCACCAGCCGTCCGGTTCGGGCGGCGCGTTGACGTCGACGCGCTCGCCGGGACGGGGGATGGCGAGCCGTACCGCGTGCAGCTTCGCCTCGGCCTTGACCCGGTTGGGCGGGTCGTTCCACGCGTGCGGGGCGAGCACGAAGGTGCCCCAGTGCACCGGGACCATGAGGTGGCCGCCCAGGTCGCGGTGCGCGGTGACGCCCTCCTCCGGCGTCATGTGGATGTCGGGCCAGGACGCGCTGTAGGCGCCGACCTGGATGAGCGTGACGTCGAACGGGCCGTGCGCCGCGCCGATCGTGGCATACCCCTCGAAGTAGCCCGAATCGCCGCTGTAGAAGACGCGTTTCTCCGATCCGGCCACCACGTAGGAGCACCACAGTGTGGGGTTGCGGCGCAGGCCCCGGCCGGAGAAGTGGTGCGCGCCCGTCGCGGTGACGCGCAGCCCGGCGACGACGGCCGTCTCGTCCCAGTCGAGTTCGATGATCCGCTCGCGTGGCGCCCCCCACCGCTCCAGATGGGCCCCGACGCCCAGCGGCACGACGAAGGGGGCGTCCTGGGCGCGGATGAGGGCCCGCACCGAGGCGGTGTCCAGGTGGTCGTAGTGGTCGTGCGTGATGGCGATGGCGTCGAGGCGGGGCAGATCCCGGACGGCCACCGGCATCGGGTGCACCCGCCTGGGGCCGATCCGGGAGCTGGGTGAGCAGCGTTCGGAGAACACGGGGTCGAAGAGGATCCGGCGGCCCTCGATGTCCACCAGCGACGTGCCGTGCCCGAGCCAGTGGACGGTGAGCGGCTCCGGCGCCCCGAACCGGGGCCGCACCACCGGGATCGGGGCGAGCGGCGTGCGCTGCTCGCCCCGCACGTACTCGCGGACGGCGGAACCGGGCTCGGGCAGCGACGGATCGGCCTCGTGGAGGTTGTGGAACCTGCCGTCGCGGTAGTGCGGGGAGCGCAGCACGCGCGGGCCTGGATCGAGCGCCCCGAGCGAGCCCGGGACGTCCCGGAAGGCCCAGCCGACCAGGGCGGCGGCGGCCGTCACACCGAGTTCGATCTTCATGCGTGACGCCTCCTCGGAGTTGATCCGTCACACAGAGACCTTAACCGGATTCCGGTCACTCCATGCCCGACTCCAAGTCACCCTCGGTGTCGAGGAACGCCTGGCGGACGCCCGCGATGACCTCGGGGTCCGGTTCGGCCCACATGCCCCGGTTCGCCGCCTCAAGAAGCCGCTCGGCCATACCGTGAAGGGCCCACGGGTTCGACTGCTCGAGGAAAGCGCGGTTTTCCGGGTCCAGAATGTACGTCTTGCCGAGTTGGTCGTACATCCAGTCGGCTACCACTCCGGTAGTAGCGTCATAGCCGAAGAGATAGTCGACTGTGGCCGCCAGTTCGAACGCGCCCTTGTACCCGTGCCTGCGCATCGCGGCGAGCCAGCGCGGGTTCACCACCCGGGCCCGGAAGATCCGGGCCGTCTCCTCGGTGAGCGAGCGGGTCCTGATCGCGTCCGGCCGGGTGCTGTCGCCGACGTACGCGGCGGGGGCGCGGCCGGTCAGCGCCTTGACCGTCGCGACCATGCCGCCGTGGTACTGGAAGTAGTCGTCGGAGTCGGCGATGTCGTGCTCGCGGGTGTCCACGTTCTTCGCGGCCACCGCGATCCGCCGGTAGGCGGCCTCCATGTCAGCGCGCGCGGGCACCCCGTCCAGGCCACGGCCGTAGGCGAAGCCGCCCCACACCGCGTACACCTCGGCGAGGTCCTTCTCGTCCCGCCAGTTGCGGCTGTCGATGAGCGGCAGCAGGCCCGCCCCGTACGCGCCGGGACGCGACCCGAAGACGCGCAGCGTCGCGCGCCGCCCGTCGCCGTGCTCGGCCAGGTCGCGGCGGACGTGGGCGCGCACGTGGTTGTCCTCGTCCGGTTCGTCCAGTTCGGCGACGAGCCGGACGGCGTCGTCCAGCATCGCCACGACGTGCGGGAAGGCGTCCCGGAAGAAGCCGGAGATCCGCACGGTGACGTCGATGCGCGGCCTGCCCAGCTCCGCGAGCGGCACGGCCTCAAGGCCGGTGACGCGGCGCGAGGCGTCGTCCCAGACGGGGCGGACGCCGAGCAGCGCGAGCACCTCGGCGATGTCGTCCCCTGCCGTCCGCATGGCGCTCGTGCCCCACACCGACAGGCCGACGCTGGTGGGCCACTGCCCGTGCTCCTCGCGGTAGCGGTCGAGGAGGGAGTCGGCCATGGCCTGCCCGGTCGCCCACGCGAGGCGGCTGGGCACGGCCTTGGGGTCGACGGAGTAGAAGTTGCGGCCCGTCGGGAGCACGTTCACGAGGCCGCGTAGCGGAGAACCCGAGGGGCCCGCAGGGATGTAGCCCCCGGCGAGGGCGTGCAGGACGTGCGTCATCTCGTCGGTGGTACGGGCCAGGCGCGGCACCACCTCGTCGGCGGCGAAGCGCAGCACGGCGGTGACGGCCTCGTCGTCGCGGCCCAGGACCTCCCTGACGGCGGCGGCCGGGTCGCGCCAGCCGTCGGCGTCGGCGGCCCGCACGAGCCGTCCCGCGAGCTCCTCGGCGGCGTCGGTCTCGGCGCGGCCCGCGCTGCCGTCCTCGGCCAGCCCCAGCGCCTCGCGCAGGCCGGGCAGCGACTGCCTGCCCGCCCACATCTGCCGTGCGCGCAGGATCGCCAGGACGAGGTTCGCGCGCGCCTCGCCTTCGGGCGCCTCCCCGAGGACGTGCAGGCCGTCGCGGATCTGCACGTCTTTGATCTCGCAGAGCCAGCCGTCCACGTGCAGCAGGAAGTCGTCGAACTCGGCGTCGTGTGGCCGGTCCTCAAGCCCCAGGTCGTGGTCGAGCTTCGCGGCGCGGATCAGCGTCCAGATCTGGGCGCGGACGGCCGGGAGCTTGGCCGGGTCCATCGCGGCGATGCCCGCGTGCTCGTCGAGGAGCTGTTCGAGGCGGGCGATGTCGCCGTAGCCGTCGGCCCTGGCCATCGGCGGGACGAGGTGGTCTACGAGGACGGCGTGCGCGCGCCGCTTCGCCTGGGTGCCCTCACCCGGGTCGTTCACGAGGAAGGGGTAGATGAGCGGCAGGTCGCCCAGGGCGGCGTCCGGGCCGCACTCGGCGGACAGGCCCGCGCCCTTTCCGGGCAGCCACTCCAGGTTGCCGTGCTTGCCCACGTGGACGACGGCGTGCGCCCCGAACACGTCCTGGAGCCAGCGGTAGGCGGCCAGGTAGTGGTGGCTCGGCGGGAGGTCCGGGTCGTGGTAGATCGCGATGGGGTTCTCGCCGAAGCCGCGCGGCGGCTGCACGATGACGACGACGTTCTCCGCTTCCAGCGCGGCGAGCACGATGTCGCCCTTGTCGGTGAAGAGGCTGCCGGGCGCCTCTCCCCAGTGCTCGATGACGGACGCCTGCAGGTCCGCAGGCAGGGTCTGGAAGAACGCCTTGTAGTCCGCGCCGGAGATACGGACGGGGTTGGCGGCCAGGACCTCCTCGGTCAGCCAGTCCTCGTCCTGGCCTCCGGCGGCGATGAGGGCGTGCATGAGCGCGTCGCCATCCTGCTCGGCAACGCCCGGGATCTCGCCTACGCGGTATCCGGCTTCACCGAGGGCCTTGAGGAGCCTGACGACGCTGCGGGGCGTGTCCAGGCCGACGGCGTTGCCTATCCGCGAGTGCTTGGTCGGGTAGGCCGACAGCATCAGCGCGACCCGCTTCTCGTGCGGTGGAACGTGCCGCAGGAGCGCGTGCCTGTGCGCGATGCCCGCGACGCGGGACGCCCGCTCGGGGTCGGCGACGTAGACGGTCAGGCCGTCCTCGTCGATCTCCTTGAACGAGAACGGGACGGTGATGATCCGTCCGTCGAACTCGGGGATGGCGACCTGGGAGGCGGCGTCCAGCGGCGACAGGCCGTCGTCGTTGGCCGCCCACTCGGCGCGGCTGGAGGTGAGGCACAGGCCCTGGAGGATCGGCACGTCGAGGGCGGCGAGCGCGCCGACGTCCCACAGTTCGTCGTCGCCGCCCGCCGAGACGGCGCCGGGACGGGTGCCGCCCGCCGCGAGGACGGTGACGACGAGGGCGTCGGCGGTGCCGAGCGTCGCGAGGAGGTCCTCGGGAGCGGCGCGCAGGGAGGCGCAGTAGACGGGCAGCGCCCTGCCGCCCTTGTCTTCGATCGCCTGGCAGAGGGTCTCCACGAACGCCGTGTTCCCGGCGACGTGGTGGGCCCGGTAGTACAGGACCGCTGTGACGGGCCCGCTTTCGGTGCGCGCCTCCCGCTCCAGGAGCCCCCACACCGGAGCCTCCTGAGGAGGCTCGAACCCGTAGCCGGTCAACAGGACGGTGTCGGAAAGGAACCTGTACAGCTCGCCCAGGTTGCCCGCGCCGCCGTGCGCCAGGTAGGTGTGCGCCTGCGCCGCGACGCCCGACGGCACCGTGGACAGCTCCATCAGTTCCGCGTCGGCGGCCTGCTCGCCGCCCAGGACCACCACGGGGAGTCCGCCCGCCAGGAGCGCGTCGAGGCCCTCCTCCCACGCCCGCCGTCCGCCGAGCAGCCTGACGACGACGAGAGCGGCGCCCTCGGTCAGCGCGGGAAGGTCGGCCGCCGAGAGACGTGATGGGTTACCGAGCCGGTAGGCGGCGCCGGAAGCGCGCGCGCTGAGCAGGTCGGTATCGGACGTCGAGAGCAGCACGACGACGGGATCGCTCATGGGCGACGGGTCCTCCCTCGGGGTCCGCGCCCCGGTCGACGGTCGGGCGACGGGCCGGAGTGTCTGGCTCCCAGAGGACCTGGTCACAGTTGCGGGACAGCACCGGATTCGCACCGGATTTCCTCGCGCGCCTCGTCGTCCCTGACACTACCGGTTGCGCCTGGTTCGCGGTGAAGTGGCACCATGGCCGCGTGAGCACCGGACGCGACAGACCCGACGCCTGCCCCGGCGCGCTGCGCCCGCACCAGGCGGCGGACGGCGCGCTGGTCCGGGTCCGGCTGCCCGGCGGGCGCGCCACGTCGGCGCAGGTGGCGGCGCTGGGGCGGGCGGCCGAGGGGTTCGGCTCCGGCGGCCTGGAGCTGACCTCGCGCGCCAACGTCCAACTGCGCGGCGTCGATCCGGCCCGCGTCGGCGGCCTCGCGGCGGCGCTGGCGGCGGCCGGGCTGCTGCCGTCCGCGACGCACGAGCGGGTCCGCAACATCATGGCCTCCCCGCTGAGCGGCCTCGACGGGCGCGGCCTGGCCGACGTCCGCCCGCTCGTCGGCGCCCTCGACGCGGCGCTGTGCGCCCGTCCGGCGCTGGCGGCGCTGCCGGGACGGTTCCTGTTCGCGCTCGACGACGGCCGTGGCGACCTGCCGCCGCGCGCCGACGTCGCCGCCCGCGCCGTCGGCCCCGACCGCTTCACGGTCCGTCTGGCGGGCGTGGAGACGGGTCTGCGCGTCGCGGCGTCCGGTGTGGTCGCGGTGCTGCTCGCGGCGGCTGAGTCTTTCCTCCTGGTCAGGGCCGATATGGGCTCGTCGGCCTGGCGGCTCACCGAGCTGCCCGAAGCCGTCCCCGCCGTCATCGCGGCGCTGGAGGCGGGCGGGTTCGAAGGCGAGCCGCCACAGGGTGCTTCGCGCACGGGCTGGCAGGAGAGCGCGGCAAGGCTGGGGCTCGTGGCGGACGGCGTGGTGGTGGCCGGGGCGCCGCTCGGAAGGCTGTCGGCCGAGCAGGTCGGGCTGCTCACGGAGTGGGACGGGATCGTCGTGACGCCGTGGAGGAGCGTCGTCGTGACGGGGGGCCCCGAAACCGTCGCAAGGCTGGCCGCGCACGGGTTCGTCACCGCCGGGCGCGACGCGCTCGCCGGGGTGACGGCGTGCACGGGCCGTCCCGGATGCGCCAAGGCGCTGGCCGACGTGCGGGCCGACGCCGTGGCCGTGATGGTGCCGGGGGAGGGCCGGGTGCACTGGTCGGGCTGTGAACGGCGCTGCGGAAGGCCGGAGGGGCAGGTCGTGGACGTCGTGGCGACGGGGGGCGGCTACCGCGTGGGTGAGGGACGGGTACTGTCCTCGCTCGTGGCGGCGGCCTCCGCCGTCCGGGCGGCACGAAGGGACTGAACTGATGGAGTACATCCGCGACGGCGCGGAGATCTACCGGCGCTCGTTCGCGACGATCCGCGCCGAGGCCGACCTCGCGGGACTGCCCGACGACGTCGCCCGCGTCGTGGTCCGCATGATCCACACCTGCGGGATGACCGACCTGGTGCGGGACGTCGCGTGGTCGCCCGGCGGCGTCGCGGCGGGCCGCGCGGCGCTGCTCGGCGGGGCGCCGATCCTGTGCGACGCCAAGATGGTCGCCTCAGGGATCACCCGCCGACGTCTGCCGGTAGCGAACGAGATCGTCTGCACCCTCGACGACCCCCGTGTTCCCGGCCTCGCCGCCGCGCTGGCGACGACCCGCAGCGCCGCCGCGCTGGAGCTGTGGCGCGACCGCCTCGACGGCGCGGTCGTCGCCGTCGGCAACGCCCCCACCGCCCTGTTCCGGCTGCTTGAGCTGGTCGCCGCAGGTGCTGGCACACCGGCCCTGGTCATCGGCGTGCCGGTCGGGTTCATCGGTGCCGCCGAGTCCAAGGAGGCGCTCGCAGCGAGCGGCCTGCCTTACGTCGTCGTGCACGGCCGTCGTGGCGGCAGCGCCATGGCCGTCGCCGCCGTCAACGCCATCGCCAGCGAGGAGGAGTGATGCGCACCGGCAAGCTCTACGGGGTCGGGCTCGGCCCTGGAGACCCCGAACTGGTGACGGTCAAGGCGGCCCGCCTTATCGGCGCGGCCGAGGTCATCGCCTACCACGCGGCGCGGCACGGCCGCTCTATCGCGAGGTCGGTAGCGGCCCCCTACCTGCGTCCGGGCCAGGTCGAGGAACTCCTGCTGTACCCGGTGACGACGGAGACGACCGACCACCCCGGCGGCTACCGGGGCGCGCTGGAGGAGTTCTACGAGGAGTGCGCGGCAAGGCTCGCCGCGCACCTGGACGCGGGACGCGACGTCGTGGTCCTCGCCGAAGGGGATCCGCTCTTCTACGGCTCGTACATGCACCTGCACAAGCGGCTCGCCGACAGGTACGAGGCCGAGGTCGTCCCCGGCGTCACGTCGGTCAGCGGTGCTTCGGCGGCGCTGGGCCGTCCGCTCGTGGAGGGCGAGGAGACCCTGACGGTCCTGCCCGGCACCCTTCCGGAGGAGACGCTGGCGGGCCACCTGGCTGGCAGCGACGCGGTGGCCGTCCTGAAGCTCGGCAGGACGTTCCCGAAGGTGCGCGCCGCCCTGGAGGCCGCGGGACGGCTCGACGAAGCCTGGTATGTGGAGCGCGCCACGACCGGATCCGAGCGGATCGAGCGGCTCGCAGACGTCGATCCGGCTTCCGCGCCCTACTTCTCGCTGGCCCTGCTACCGAGCCCGATGAACGCGCACGTCCCGGTGCGGCAGGAACTGACGCCGTCCAGGGCGGCCAAGGGCGGCGGCGAGGTCGTCGTCGTCGGCCTCGGGCCCGCCGGACGGCCCTGGCTGACACCCGAGGCCCAGGACGCGCTCGCCGCCGCCGACACCCTCGTCGGCTACGGCCCGTACCTGGACCGGGTGCCGCCCAACCCCAGGCAGCGCCGCTTCCCGACCGACAACCGGGTCGAGGCGGAACGCGCCGCGCACGCGCTGGAACTGGCCCTGGAGGGCGCGCGGGTCGCCGTCGTGTCCTCGGGCGACCCCGGCGTGTTCGCGATGGCCAGCGCCGTCCTGGAGGTCGCCGAGCGGGATCGGTTCGCCGGGGTGCCGGTGCGCGTCCTGCCGGGCCTCACCGCCGCGCAGGCCGTCGCGGCGCGGGCCGGGGCGCCGCTCGGGCACGACTTCTGCGTGATCTCGCTGTCGGACATCCTCAAGCCCTGGGACGTCGTCGCCGAACGGCTGACCGCCGCCGCCAGGGCCGACCTTGTCGTCGCGCTCTACAACCCGGCGTCCAAGACGCGGCGTGAGCAGATCGAGAAAGCGCGCGCGCTGTTCCTCGAACACCGCGCGCCGGAGACGCCCGTGGTGCTCGGCAGGGACGTGGGCGGCGCGCAGGAGCGCCTGACCGTGACGACGCTCGCAGAGTTCGCCCCGGCCGACGTGGACATGCGCACCCTCGTGATCATCGGTTCGTCGACCACCAGGGCCGTCGAGCGGGCGGGCCGTACCGTCGTCTACACGCCGCGCCGCTACCCCGCCTGAGGGGTGCGGTCGCGGACCCAGGCGACGGCGGCCTCCGTCGTGGAGACCACCGCGACGCCCTCGGGCAGCGGTGGGCGCCGGACCAGGAGGACGGGCACGCCCAGCGCGCGCGCTGCGGCGAGCTTGGCCGACGTCATGGGCCCGCCGCTGTCCTTCGTGACGAGGACGTCGATGGCGTGCTCACGCATGAGGCCGAGTTCCCCGTCGAGGGTGAAGGGGCCGCGATCCAGGACCGTCCGTAGGTTGCGGGGCAGGGGCGGTGCTGGAGGATCGACCGACCTCGCGAGGAACCACAGGTCGTCGAGGTGGGCGAACGCGCTGATGGTCTGACGGCCGGTGGTCAGGAACACCCGGTGGCCGAGCCCCGGAAGCGCGCGGGCCGCCTCGGCGACGTCGGACGCCCACCGCCACCGGTCGCCGGGCACCGGCTCCCAGCCGGGCCTGCGCAGCACGAGGAGGGGGACGCCCGTACGGGAGGCCGCCTCGGCGGCGGAGGCCGTCATACCGGAGGCGAACGGATGGGTGGCGTCCACGAGCAGGTCGATCCGCTCGGCGGCCAGCCACGCGGCGAGCCCTTCGGGGCCTCCGAAGCCGCCCGTTCTGACCTCGCCCGAGGGCAGCGCAGGTCGCGCCACCCGCCCGGCCAGAGAGGAGACCGTCCGAAGGCGGGGGACGGCCGACAGGGCGTCAGCCAGCCTCCTGGCCTCGCCCGTCCCGCCCAGCACGAGCACGGATCTCATGGCCCAACCCAATCAGGCGCGCGCGGTAGGCGGGCCACCGGGAGCGGTCAGTGGCGGACGCGGGTAGTGGAGTACAGGTGGCTGTCGGGGAAGCCCTCGGCGGCCAGCACCCGGCCCACGATGATGACGGCGGTGCGGCGGACGCCCGCGTCGCGCACGAGGCCGGGCAGGTCGGCGAGGGCGCCGCGCAGCACGATCTCGTCGGGCCGCGACGCGTAGGCGACGACGGCGGCCGGGCAGTCCGCGCCGTAGGACGGCACCAGGTCGGCGACCACCTCGTCGATCCGCTGCACGGCCAGGTGCAGCACCATCGTGCTGCGGCTACGGGCCAGCGAAGGCAAGTCCTCGCCTTCGGGCATGGGGGTCGCGCGCGCGGCGGTCCGCGTCAGGACGACCGTCTGCCCGACGCCGGGAACGGTCAGCTCACGACGCAGCGAGGCCGCCGCCGCCGCGAACGCCGGAACGCCGGGCACGACCTCGTAGGGGATGCCCGCCGCGTCGAGGCGGCGCATCTGTTCGGCCATCGCGCTGAACACCGACGGATCGCCCGAGTGCAGCCGCGCCACGTCGTGCCCCGCCGCGTGCGCGGCGGTCAGCTCGGCGAGGATCGCGTCGAGATCGAGGTTCGCGGTGTCCACCTTGCGCGCGCCGGGCGGACACCCGTCGAGCAGCTCGGCGGGCACGAGAGCCCCCGCGTACAGGCAGACCGGCGCCCGCTCGATGATCCGCTGCGCCCTGACGGTGACGAGGTCGGCCGCGCCGGGGCCCGCGCCGATGAAGTGGACGGTCACTTCACGCTGCCGATCACCCGGTCGATCCTGATCTCGATGACCACCCGGTTCGGGTTCTCGCGCGGCGTCCGGTAGCGCTCGGTGTAGCGCCGGACGGCCTCGGCCACCGCCTCCGGCTCACGGCGCACCGTCGCGGTGCCCTCCAGCGTGGTGTAGCGGCCCTTGTCCACCTGGCAGACGACGGCGCGCGCGCCCGGCAGCGCGGCGTTGCGGGCCTTGCGCGACCCGCCGTCGCAGATGATCCGGGCGAGCCCGGCCTCGGGGTCGAGCGTCACCCCGACCGGGACGACGTGCGCGGTGCCGTCGGGCCGCAGCGTCGTCAACGTGCACAGGTGGTACTCGCGCCAGAACTCCACCATCGCATCGCCGAACTCGACCACGCCTGACCTCCGCTTCCCGCTGCCCGAACCGTCGCCACACCCTAGCCGGACGTGCGTCGCGGCCCCGCCCCGGCCGTCGTGTTTCCGCGCGTTCCGGCGCGGGCGGGCGGCAGGGTGACGCCGTGCGCCCGGCCGTGATCCGGTCGCGAAAAAAACTTATCCACAGAATGGTGTTCGGTGGGATTTGTCCTGGTGGGTGGGGGCGAGGATGGGCGCGACCGACACGAGAGGGGATCACGATGAGGCACGAGGCGAACAACATGGAGCCGGGCGCGGTGCGGCGGGCGCTGGCGGTGCTGCGCCCCGGCGAGGAAGCCCAGGCGCACGGCGACGCGGCGTACGCCGTCGGGCGGCTGCTGGCCACGGTCGAGCAGCTCGCCGGGCCCGGCGGCATGTACCGCGACTGGAAGCGGTTCGACGCGGGGTACCGCTCGGTGGCGCCGCCGGGCCAGCACCCCACGATGGTGCTCAAACGGCTGATGCGGACGGTGCGCCAGCTCACCGAGATGAAGGGCGGCGTCACCCGGGGCGCGGCCACCGGCGTGCTCGCCGCGACGGAGGTGCTGTTCGCCGAGATCCTGCTCGGCGACGACGACGTGCCGATCAGCACCGCACTGGAACAGCTGGAGGAGGCACGCGGCCTCTACCAGGAGTCACTGACCAGGGTGGAGGGCCTCACTCGGCTGTTGCGCGAGACCCTCTCACCCGGATGAAGAGCCGTCACGCCCGCCCGCGCGTTCCGCCTGGCGCGGCGCGCGGCGCGGGGCGGGTCAGGAGGAGGCGGCGGCCTCGGCCTTGCGCGCCTCGTACTCGCGCAGCACCTGCTTGCGCGCCTTCGCCGGGATCCGGTCGACGTAGAGCTTCCCGTTGAGGTGGTCGGTCTCGTGCTGGAAGCAGCGGGCGAGCTGCCCGGTGCCGTGCAGCGAGACGGGGTCGCCGTCGAGGTCGAACCCGTGGCAGTGCACGTGGTCGACACGGGCGACGTCGGCGTAGGGCCCCGGCACCGAGAGGCAGCCCTCGGAGTCGTTGTCGAGGGTGCGGTCGCGGTCGGGGAACTCGACCGTCGGGTTCACCACGACGCCCTTGTGCTGCTCGCCGTGGTCGTCGACGCAGTCGTAGACGAAGATCCGCAGGTCGACGCCGATCTGGTTGGCGGCGAGCCCGACGCCGTTGGCCGCGTACATGCTCGCGAACATGTCGTCGGCGAGCTGGCGCAGCGCGTCGTCGAACTCCGTCACCTCCTTGAGCGGCCGATGGAGGACCGGGTCCCCGATGAGCGTGATCGGCCGTACGTTCCCCGACATTCCATCCCCTCCGTGGGCGTCTGCTCCCGCCATCGTATTGCAGGGCCCGAAGGCGGCGGAAAAGCCCGATCGGGAAAGGAGAAGTTCAAGATCCCTGTCGTGAAACGGGTGCGATGTCCTAGATTGCCTCAGCTGAACTTCTCAGATCTGGAGGCGTGGCGTGCGCTGGCTGGCGATCATCCTCGGGACGGCGCTGCTCGCGGGCGCGGGCGGCGGTCTGTACCTGCATCTGCGGGTGAAGGGCGATCCACGGGACGTCGCGGCCGAGTACTTCGCCTACTGGCGGGCCGGGGATTTCGACGCGATGCGGACGCTCGTCGCGCACCCGCCGAGCGACTTCGTGACCCAGCACCGGGAGTTCAGCAAGGCGCTCCAGGTGAGGTCGCTGAACCTCAGCACCCGCCCGGTGGTGCGCGTCGGGGAGCAGGAGGCGAAGGCGGACTTCACGGCGGTACGCGAGCTGCCGCCGGGGGAGTGGGCCGTGGAGTCGAGCCTGCGCCTGCGGGTCGTGGAGCGGCACTGGCGGGTCGTGTGGGGCCCGGCGACGCTCGCCCCCGAACTGGCGCGGGGCGGCGCCCTACAGCTGCGGGAGACGGAGGCGCCGACGGGCAACGCCGTCTACGCCGACGGCTCGCCGATCTCGCCCACGTCGTCCGTCACGCAGTACGTGGACAGGCTGCGCGGCCAGTACCAGACGGGGTCGGGCGCGACGGGCTGGGGCGTCTTCCTCGACGGGACGCCCATCAAGGTGTTCAGCGAGCCGAAAGCGCCCAAGCTCCAGACGACGCTGGACGCCAAGGCGCAGGCCGCCGCCGACAAGGTGGTGAAGGAGGCGCCCAAACCGACGGCGCTGGTCGCGCTGCGCCCCTCGACGGGCGCGGTCCTCGCCCTGGCCGACGGTGTCAGCAGCCAGGCAGTCACGCAGGGCGCCTATCCGCCCGGCTCCACCTTCAAGATCGTCACGGCCGCCGCGCTCGCGTCGTCCGGGCTGTCGCCGTCCTCCTCGGTCTCCTGCCCCGCGAGCAAGCTCATCGGGCAGCGCACCATCACCAACCACGACGGGCTGGACCTCGGCACCACAACGCTGCGGACGGCGTTCGCCAGGTCCTGCAACACGACGTTCGCCGACCTCGGGGTGAACCGGGCACAGGCGGCGGGGATGACGGACGCGGCCGAACTGTTCGCCTTCAACCGGCCGTTCGCGTTCAACGCCGCCCGGCCGAGCTTCCCCGCGCCGTCCGGCACCGCCGACCTCGCCGAGGCGGCCATCGGGCAGGGCCGGGTCCTGGTGTCGCCGCTCACCATGGCGGCGGTCGCGGCGGCCGTCGCGAACGGCACGTGGCGCTCGCCCGTCATGTTCCCCGTGGGCGCCTACGCCCAGGCCGGCGAGGACGTCCCCGACCCGCGGCCACTCCCGGCCGCCGTCGTGTCCGTGCTCCGCCCGCTGATGGCGGCCGTCGTCACCTCCGGCACCGCCGCGTCGGCGGGGCTGCCGCCGGGCACCCACGGCAAGACCGGCACCGCCGAGTACGACGCCACCGGCGCCGCCCACGCCTGGTTCGTCGGCTACCGGGGCGACCTCGCCTTCGCCGTCCTCGTCCCGTCCGGCGGCGACGGCGGCCGCACCGCCGCCCCCCTGGCCGCCACCTTCCTCAAAGCCCTCTGACCCTCAAAGCCCTCTGCCCCACGACCGGAGCGCCTCCCGCGATCCGCTGAGGGTCCGTCGGGCTGGCGCGGGGGCTAGCTGAGGGCTCGTTGGGGTGGCGAGTGGGCTAGCTGAGGGGCTCGTTGGGCTGAGTGGGGGCTGGCTGAGGGGCCCGGTGGACTTGAGCGGGGTTAGGGGAGGGGGGCGGGGTCGTCGGTGGGTTGGGGGGTGGTGAAGGGTGCGTCCTCGGTGGTGGCGAGGGCCACGGCGTGGGGGAGCGTCGCGGGGAGTGAGACTTCGAGGACGCGTTGGGCGATCGCGCGGAAGGGGAGCAGCGGGCCCACCCAGCGGGGGGCGCAGACGCGGCGGGCGCGCCAGGCGATGCCGTGCTCCAGGGCGTCGATGCCGACGGACAAGGGGGTGACGCCGCTGATGAAGGAGGTCGGGGTGCGCAGCAGCGAGGCGGCCTCGGTGCCGAAGCCCCGGTGGGTCATGTCGGTGTCGAGTTCGGCGAAGTACGCGACGCCCACCCGGGCGCCGGTCGGGGCGAGTTCCTGGCGCAGGGTGTTGCCCAGCGCCTCGACGGCGGCCTTGGACGCGCTGTAGGCGCCCAGGAGGGGCGCGTGGACGGCGGCGGCGAGAGAGGAGACGAGAAGGGCGTAACCACGGGGGTGGGAGAGATGCGGCACGGCCGCCTGCAGCGTGTGGACGGTGCCCATCACGTTGACCCGGAGCGTCGTCTCCAGGACCGCGGGGTCGCCCTCGGCGACGGCCCACTGTCTGGCGATCCCGGCGTTCGCCACCACAACGTCGAGCCCGCCGACGGGCCCGGCGAGGTCGGCGACGGCCTCGGCGAGATCGGCGCGTGAGGCGACGTCGGCGGGCCGGTAGGGGGCGTCGCCGCAGTCGGCGGCCACCTCGGCGAGGAGTTCCGGTTCCAGCCCGGTGAGCAGTACGCGCGCGCCGCGCCCGTGCAGCCGTCGGGCGAGGGCCGCGCCGATCCCGCGGGCCGCACCGGTGATGAGGACGCGCCTGCCGCGCAGTGAGGGTTGCCGTCGCATGTGCGCGACGCTAACACCGCTTTGCGGGCGGCAGAAGGCCCGGAACCGGCCCGACAGAATCTGGGCCGCGTTCGCCCGTCCGGGGCGTGGGTCGGTTGGGTTGGCGGAGCGCAAGGGCTGAATCTCGGGAATAGGCGCTTTTCGTGGTTTATGCCAAATGGAGGCGACAGAAGGGTTTGGGTGGGCGCAATCCCTTGAGTTGATCACGGTCTGTCATGTGACAGTGGAGGTGATGGTCACTCCAAGTGAGGAGGGTTCGTGATGAGTGCTTCGAGCTTCGCTCGCGGGCTCATGGTCGCGGGAGCACTGGTCGGCGGGGTCCTCGTGGCGGCGCCGGCGGCGAACGCGTCCGCTACGACCGCTTCGACCGCACCCGTGACGGCTCCTGCGGGCGGCGGCCCGTACTGGTGCGACGGATGGGGAGGTTACTGCGACTTCGACGATTGGTGGTACGGGGACAGCTGGGGCTACTACTACTGGTGAGCCCGCGTTTCCCTGACGATCACTCGACGGCCCCTTCCCCTGGGAAGGGGTCCACCGCTGTCCGGGGGCCCCGCCGCGACAATTCGGAAGCACGTGACATACTCCATCCATCGGTTACTCTCTGTAATGGAGGTTCTGCGATGGGTAATGTACGTCTCGGTCGCCGGACGACGGTAGGGGTCATCGTCGCGGCGGGCGTCTGGCTCGGCCTGCCCGCCGCCGCCCACGCGGCTCCCGCGACGGCGCCGACGGCCGCCACCGCCGTCTCCGGGGGCCCCGGCTGCGACTTCGTCTTCCCGCCGCTGCCGGGATGCCACGACCAGGACGCCTTCACCGGGCTGGGAGACAGCCACTTCTTCTGAGCTGGGAGGCCGCCTGAACGGCGCCTCCTTGCCCGTCACTCGGGCGCGGCGGGGGCCCTCACCCGAGGGCTCCCGCCGCAGGGGTCAGGACACGCAGAACTCGTTGCCCTCGGGGTCGGCCATGACGGTCCAGGAACCCGCGGGCTCGGCGACCCGCCTGAGCACCGTGGCCCCCCGCCCCACGAGCCGGTCGACCACGGCGTCCCGCTCGCCCTCCGGCGCGTGGACGTCCACGTGGAGCCGGTTCTTGCCCGTCTTGGGCTCGGGCACCCGGTTGAACAGCAGGCGGCGGCCGTAGCCCGTCCCGCTCACCGGGTCGAACGGGTCGTCGGGGTGCCGGACGGCCGCGGCGTCCCGGAAGAAGAGCCGCCCGGCGAACTCGACGGTGAGGTCCGGCGGGATCGCGCCGGACTTCAGCAGGTGCTCGATGAGCGGGCTGTTGTCCTCGACCTCGTAGCCGAGCGCGTCCGCCCAGAAGACGGCCTGGTGGTGCGGATCCGCGGCGTCGAAGACGAGCTTCCAGCCGAGCGCCATGAGGTTCCTTTCGTACGCGGACGTTCTACCGGGGACCTTAGCCGCATGATCGCGGCCGGTCCGCGACTTACCGGAGGGGCCGGATGAGCCCCTCCTGCACGACGCTGCCTATGAGCCGGTGGGAACGGTCCGTCAGCGAGCCCCGGCACAGCGCGCGGGCGCCGCCCGCCCACAGCCCCTCCTGGTCGTAGAAGACCCAGTCGTCGGCGCGCGGCGTGGCGTGCAGCCACAGCGTGTGGTCGAGGCTGGCGAACTGGAGGCCGCCGCTGTCGAGCGTCGTGGCGTGCGGCGCGACGGAGCTGCTCAACAGCAGGAGGTCGGAGGCGTAGGCGACGGCGCAGGCATGCAGCAGCGGGTCGTCGGGCAGCGCCTCGCGGGTCCTGAACCAGAACCGCTGGACGGGCGGCGCGCTCTCGCCGCGCAGCGCGGCGAACCTGGGCAGTTCGGCGGCGAACCTGATCTCCAGCGGGCTGTCCCCGTGCACCGTGGCGAACCACTCGCGGGTCGCGGTGTCCGCCGCCGACAGCACCTCGCGGTCGGACGGCAGCTCTTCGGGCTCGGGCCTGTCGGTCTTGGCGGGCTGATGGGAGAACCCCTCCTCGGGCCGGTGGAACGACGCCGACAGGTGGAAGATCGGCTTGCCGTGCTGGACGGCGACCGTCCGCCGGGTGGTGAAGCTGCCGCCGTCACGGATCGGGTCCACCTGGTAGACGAGCGGCGCCGCGGGGTCTCCGGGGCGCAGGAAATAGGCGTGGAGGGAGTGGACGAGCCGGTCGGCCGGAACGGTCCGGCCCGCCGCCATGAGGGCCTGGGCGGCCACCTCGCCGCCGAACACGCGGGTGTGCCGGGTCGGCGTCGCGGTGCCTCGGAAGAGGAACGTGTCCAGCCGCTCCATAGTGACTATCTCCGGTATTCCGGCCATGTCGCACCTTCCGTCCTTGTCGTCTCCGTAGTAATCGAAGACTGACCGCGCCTGATTCCCGACCCTAGTGAAAAGGTGCCAAAGTCCCGCACGTCGGGGTTGGTCCGGCGAACCAGGCACCCACCACCGGGTTGTCGGGAAGCGCGGCGAGCGCGTCGGCGAGCGGCGCGCGCAGCAGCACGAGATCGGCGGGCAGCCCGGGGACGATCCGGCGCGCCGGCCCGCCCGGATCGTCAGCGGGCGCCAGGTAGGCGTCCAGGGCGCGGCGTGCGGGGATCCGCTCGGCGGGCCCGACGACGGCGCCGGAGCGGGCGCGCCTCCGGACGGCGGCGTGCATGACGAGCCACGGATCGAGCGGCCCGTAGGGGGCGTCACTAGACAGCGCCACAGGGATTCCGGCCTCAAGGAGGGTGGCGCAGCGGTAGAGATCGGGGTGGTCCGTAGGAGGGACGTCGCGTAGGTAGTCGTCGCCCCGGTCGGCGAGGAATCCGGGCTGGGTGACGACCCGTAGGCCGAGCCGCCTGATCCGGTCGAGGAGGTCGGCGGGGACGAGCGCGGCGTGCTCGATCCTGTCTCCTACGCGCACCCCGGTCGTGTCGAAGGCGATGAGGAGAAGGACGAGCGCCGCATACGTCACGCAGTGGACGGCCACCGGGCGGCCCGCCTCGTGCGCCGCCGCGATCCTCGTGGCGAGTTCCTCCGGTGTCGGCAGAGCCGAGTCGGCGATGACGATCTTCTCGGGGCCCGC
The DNA here is from genome assembly GCF_020991275.1 of Actinocorallia sp. API 0066. Lineage (GTDB taxonomy): Bacteria > Actinomycetota > Actinomycetes > Streptosporangiales > Streptosporangiaceae > Actinocorallia. The sequence goes on from NZ_JAJLQY010000002.1 coordinate 391,257, forward strand.
GCTCATGCCCTCGGGCAGCGGCTCCCGCGCCCCGAGCAGCCTGACGTGTTGTGGCAGCGCCCCTGAGGCGCGTGCCTGCGCGAGCCTGGCGACGGCCCCGGACGCGAGGTCGGGTGTCGCGTCGGTGACCGAGGTGATTCCGTAGCGCGTAAGGGAGCCGCCCACCTTGGCGAGCGCCGAACCGTCGTCGGCGTCGGGCAGCCTGGAGCGCAGCCAGCCGTCCGCCCGCCACAGCCGGCCCGTGGGCTCTCCGGCGCCGTCCCGCTCGATCCCGGGGTCGTCGCCCGCCACGAGCCCGGCAGCGCGGACGGCGGCCGTGTTGAGGATCCACAGGGCGCCGCTGCGGTGCTGCACCCGGACGGGCACGTCGGCACGGAACGCGTCAAGGCCCCCGGCGTCGAGCAGGCCCGCGACGGACTCGGCGTACCCGACGCCCCTGATCCAGCCGTCGGAGCCCGGCGCGGCGGCCCGCAGCGCCGTCTTCAGCGCCGCCGCGTCGCGCACCTCGGGCGGGCCGCAGCGCACCGACCTGCCAGCCGCCGCGAGCGCCAGCAGGTGCACATGGTGGTCGCACAGGCCAGGAAGCAGAGCCCGGCCCGCACAGGCGACGACCTCGTCCTCGCCCGCGCGCGCGAGCCCCGGCCCGACTTCGAGGACGACCCCTTGAGCGACCCGTACGTCGACCCGCCTCGTCCCGTCGACCTCGGCGTCCCGGAACAGCACACCGCCCATCCGGTCACCCTACGCCCGCCGCAGTTCAGGGCGGTGAGACCCCGAGCGAGCGGAGGACGGCCACGGTGTCGGCGCCGGACGGAGACGCCGGGCCGGGGACGGCGGTGCGCGGGGTCGGCGGCGAGACGGGAAGCGCACCGGACGGCGTGGGGATCGTCCACCTACCGGGCTCTCCCTCGACGCGAAGGCTCACGCCCTCAGCAACGCACGGAAGGGTGGCCGCGACGACGTCCGTCATGGACACGTCCCACAGGACTCCCGTCCCGTCCGGTGGTGTGGAGGCGGCGAGGACGGCGGCCGTCAGCCCGGTGAGCGGGTCGGCCAGGGCGTCGCCGACGAAGACCGGGCCGCGCGCGTCACGGGCGACGAGCCCGGCCGAGGCGGCGACGTCGTCGCCGAACCCGACGCGGTCGAGCCCCCTGCCGTGCGCGGTGATCGACACCCACGTGGTGCCCGACGCTGCGGCGGCCTCCGCGTCCAGCCCCCAGCGTGCCAGCGCGCGCGGCCGTGACGCCTCGATGACGATGTCGGCGGCCTCCACCAGGGCGGCGAGCGCCCGCCTCCCGTCGGGAGTCTCCGGATCGAGGACGACCGACGCGTGGCCCGCGTGCAGGAGGTCGTAGAAGGCGGGGTTCCCTCGACGGGCGCCGTCCGGCCTGGTGGGCGTCTCCACCTTCACCACGCGGGCACCGGCGAGTCCGAGCAGACACGCGCACAGCGGCCCCGCCCACAGCGCGGAGAAGTCCACCACCAGCAGCCCCGCGACCGGCCGTGGCGCTCCGGGCTCGGGGAGACGCGGCACGTCCGGCCGCCGGACGGGACCCGCCGCGACGCCGAGCAGCGCCGCCCGTTCCGCGAGTTCCGCCCCGGTGTGGTCGCGCAGCCAGCGCCCGACCGCCGTCCACACCCCCTCATCCGGCTCCGCGAAGGCGAGCGCGCCCAGCAGCGCCGGATCGTCGTCCCGCGCGCACGACACCGCCGCCCACCCGTCGCGCGTGGGCAGCAGCCGACAGCTCCCGCCCACCGAGACGTCGCCGCGCCGCCCGCGCCCGGTGACCGCCGCCCGTTCGCCGAGCAGCCGCGCCCCGGCCACGACGACGCCCGTCGCCGCCGTGAACCGCGCGCCGAGCCGCTCGGCGGTCAGCGCCGCCGATCCCGGGGGCACGAGCGGGGGCTCCCCGGCCCGTCCGGTGAGCGGCACGACGCCGCTCGCCGCCCAGGCCCGCAGGTCCGCAAAATCCTCCACAACACCCTCCTGACCTGAGGCTAACCGGGTTATCCACAGGCCGGGCCCGTCGGGGTCGCGGCCGGGTTACACTCGGGACCAGCGGTGATCTTGGGTTTGGGGAGGTGTCGTGAGCGCGGTGGCGGTGGTGTCGGTGAAGGAGCTGGCCGAGGGTGCGGTGAAGGAACTCGCGGTGGGCGAGAACGGGTTTCCGGGTGTGGTCGGGGTGGATCTGGGCGGGGTGCGGGGCGCGGGCGTGCTCGGGCGCGCGGTCGAGCGGCTCGCCGCGTACGAGGGGATCCTCGTCGGGCTGGTGGCCACGGCGCAGCCGCTCGAAGCGGCGCGGGTGCTCGCCCCGCACCTCGACGTCACGCTGGCGCGGTCCGGGCGGGCGCTGCCCAGGCCCTACGTGGGCGTCGCGGATCCACCGGAGGCGCTGGCGGAACTGCACGAGAAGGCGGCGGCGCGGCCCCAGGCGGCGTCCGTGCTGGGCGCGGTGCTGCGCGCGGGCGTCAGGCTCGACGTGCCGCAGGCGCTCGACCTTGAGTCGTTCGCCTACTCGACGCTGCTCGGCGGCGGCGAGTTCGCGTCCTGGCTGGCCGGGCGCGGCCCGGCCGAACCTCCGGCCGAGGTGGCCGAACCCGTCCTGCTCAGCCGTGACGGCGAGCTCCTGCACGTCACCCTGAACCGGCCGGAGCGGCGCAACGCCTACGGCCGCCAGGTGCGCGACGCCCTGGTGGAGGCGCTCTCCCTGCCCGGACACGACACGTCCATCCGGCGGGTCCTGCTGGACGGCGCGGGCCCCGTCTTCTGCGCGGGCGGCGACCTCGCCGAGTTCGGCACCGCGCCCGACCTCGCCACCGCGCACTTCATCCGCACCCGTGCGGGCGCCGCCCTCCCGCTGCACCGGCTGCGCGAGCGCGTCACGGTGCGGGTGCACGGCACGTGCGTCGGCGCGGGCGTCGAGCTTCCGGCGTTCGCGGGCGCCGTCGTCGCGTCCCCGGGAACGACGTTCCGGCTGCCGGAGGTGGCGATGGGCCTGATCCCGGGCGCGGGCGGCACGGTGAGCCTGCCCCGCCGGATCGGCCGGTGGCGGACGCTGCACCTGGCGCTGACCGGCGCGTCCCTCGACGTGGAAACGGCCCTCGCGTGGGGACTGGTCGACCGGCTCGCTTGACGCGGAGCGAGATCTAAGTTTGCATTCGATTCCATCCCAAGTCGGGCAGGCTGATGGTCGCCGACCCGGTCCGATAACTACGTTGCCTCATACGAGAATGACGCTCCAAACCGAGGAGGACGGGGTGCGCCGTGCGCGGTAGACGTTCATCGGCCAGAGGCGGGAAGCCCGCCAAGCCCGTGCGCGCCGGGAAAGGCGTGCGCAGACCGCGGGTCCTTCCGGTCAGCGGACGGCTCGCCCTGGTGCTGGTCCTTCCCCTCTTCTCGCTGATCGTGCTGTACGCCTTCGCCGCGACGACGACGCTGAACGACGCCCTGCGAAGGTTCGACTTCCAGACCCAGTACGACAACCTGGGCGACCCCGCCTCCAAGGTCGTCGAGGCGATCCAGAGCGAACGCGCCGCCGCCGCCGTCAACGGGCCGGACTTCACCGAGAAGAGCGCCTACACCGACACGATGGTCGCCGCCTTCCGCGCCAAGGCGTTCGCGCCCGACACCCAGGACGCGATGGACGAGGTCACCAAGACCCGTGCCCGCGCACTGGACGACTCGCTCGTCGTGCTGTCCACGCTGCGCCTCGGCGTCGGCCAGACCAGCGAGATCGAGATCATCATCGGCTACAGCAGCATCGTGGACACCGTGCTCCAGCTGCTCGGCGTCATGGTGAGCATCGACGACATCGACGTCTACCGCAACAGCAACGCCGTCCTGGACCAGCTCAGCTCCTTCGACCTCATGCTCCGGCAGACGTCGCTGCTGGAGAGCCTGCCGCAGAACGGGCGGCTCGACTCCGTCCAGCGCCAGGCGTTCAGCGGATGGGCCGACAGCCGTGGGAAGTTCTTCCGGCTCGGCGTGACCTCCCTGGACGGCCCGATGCGCGCCAAGGCCGACGAGTTCGCCCGGTCGCCCGAGTACGCGAGCCTGACCGAGCTGGAACAGAAGATCGTCATCGGCGGCGTCAACGTGAAGGGCGGCCCGACGGTCGCCGAGTGGCAGCAGACGGTCGGCGTCGCCTCGCAGGCGTGGTACCTCAACATCGGTGAGGTCAGCGCGCTGCTCAACGCCGAGGTCGAGCCGATCGGCCGGCAGATCATGGTCCGCTTCTGGGCGGCGGGCGGCATCGGCCTGCTCGCGGTCATCGCGTCGCTGCTGCTGTCGGTCAGGTTCGCCCGGAGCATGACGGCCGACCTGCGGGGCCTGGAGAAGGCGGCGCACACCCTGGCCGACGAGCGGCTGCCCGACGTCGTCGCCCGGCTGCGGCGCGGCGAGAACATCGACAGGTCCGTCGCCGAAGCGCGCCTGCCGGGCACGCCGAGGACGCAGGAGGTCGTGTCGGTCGCGGAGGCGTTCGGGACGGTCCAGCACACCGCGGTCGAGGTCGCGATCGGCGAGGCGAAGCTGCGGCAGAGCATCGGCAAGGTGTTCGTGAACCTGTCGTGGCGCAGCCAGGGCCTGCTCCAGCGTCAGCTCCAACTGCTCGACATGATGGAGCGGCGCGCCTCCAGCCCCGAGGAACTCGACGACCTGTTCAAGCTCGACCACCTGACGACCCGGATGCGGCGGCACGCCGAGGGTCTGGTGATCCTGTCCGGGGAGCCGACCGTGCGCGCTTTCGACCACCCCGTACCGATCGAGGACATCGTCCGCGCCGCCATCGGCGAGGTCGAGGACTACACGCGTGTCGAACCCGTCGTCGCCCGGTCGTCGGCGATCACGGGCGGTGTCGTCGCGGACGTCATCCACCTGCTGGCCGAGCTCATCGAGAACGCGACGGTGTTCTCGCCGCCCGGCACGGAGGTGGTCGTCAAAGCCGAGACCGTCGCGAACGGCCTCGCCGTCGAGGTCATCGACCGCGGCCTCGGCCTCTACCCCGACCAGCTCGCCGAACTCAACCGCAGGCTCGCCGAACCACCCGAATTCGACCTCGCCGACTCCGACCGGCTCGGCCTGTTCGTCGTCGGGCGGCTCGCGGCACGGCACGGCATCAGGGTGTCGCTCCAGCCGTCCGCCTACGGCGGCACCACCGCCGTCGTGCTCATCCCGACGGGCCTGATCGTGCAGGACACGCAGCCCCGGCGCCAGGTGGACGCGGCCCCGTACCGCGCGACGGCGGCCCCGGCGCCCGCCCTCGCCGCCGCGCCCGAGCGGCCCCAGCCGCAGCTGACCGCGCCGCCGCGCGCCGCCGACCACCGCTTCGAACCCGACCTCCCGCCCGAGCAGGGCGGACGGCTCCCACGCCGCCGCAGGCAGCAGAGCATGGCCCCGCAGCTGCGCACCCCCGTGCCGTCGCAGGCGCCCGAGGACGACTACTTCGAAGAGCCCGATCCCGAGTCGAGCCGCGCCCTCATGTCCTCGCTCCAGTACGGCTGGACGATGGGCCGTGACGAGCAGCCCGACGCACCGACCGACGAACGGGAGAGACCATGACCAGCGACCTGAACTGGCTGCTCGACGACCTGGTGGACCGGGTCGTCCCCGTGCACCACGCGCTGCTGCTCTCCCGGGACGGCCTCGTCATGGCCGCGTCGCGCAACCTCGCGCCCGAGGACGCCCAGTTCCTCGCGGCCCTCTCCTCGGGCTTCCACAGCCTGGCCCGCGGCGCCGCCGAGCACTACTCGGCCGAACGCGTGAACCAGGCCGTCATCGAACTCGACGACCGCCTCTTTTTTGTCCTCCCCGCCGGTACCGGCACCTGCCTCGCCGTCCTCAGCGACGCCGGCGCCCAGGCCGCCCAGGTCGCCTACGAGATGGCGCTGCTCATCAAACGGGTCAGCCGCCACCTCACCGCCGCCGCCCGAACCGGCACCTGACCCCACCCATCCGCCTAAGACCTACACAACGGCCCGTCCGCACGCGGGCTTTGCCCGGTGACCCCGATCCGCACCACGCGCTGGAGATCCCCGCTCCCGCCATGACAGGCCCGACAGAGCGGGGATCCCACCCACACGCTAGCCCGCCCGAACGCCGGAGGGCGAACGGTTTTCCACAGCCCGTCCGGGTGAGCGACGGGTGCGGTCAGGGGTGGTTCGGGGGACGGCGGGTGAGGCGCGTGATGGTCGTGGCGAGAGCGACTCCTGTGATGAGGGAAGCGGCCAGGGCCAGGAGCGGGGAGTAGTCGGCGAGCAGGGGATAGACCTGCCAGTGGGTCAGGTAGATGTACAGGGTGGAGGCGGCCAGGAGGCCCGCCAGGCGGTCCAGGGGGCGGGGGACCAGGAGGCTGCGGGCCCAGATGAGGAGGGTAAGGCCGGTGATGATGACGGTCTCGCGTACCAGCTCGTCGGGGCCGAAGTATCCGGGCACGGTTAGGAGGGCGGCGAAGGTGAGCAGGAGCCTCTTGGTCGTTGTGTCGGCGCGGGCGGCGGCCCAGCCCAGGGGGAACATCCAGAAGGCGACGATCGCGTTGGGCAGGTGCAGGAGAGTCCGCACCTCCAGGACGTCGTAGCGGAGCACCAGCCCGGCCCCGAGCAGCACCAGGGGAGCGGCGAAGGGGAACCGTCGTTCGGCGCGGTCGAGCGCGGGGACGCGGGCGAGCACGGTGAGCGCCAGCAGGATGTAGACGATGACCTCGACGAACCAGTAGTTGCTGTCGCGGCCCAGGAGGCTGTGCAGCAGCAGCGCCTGGAACAGGTGGTACCCGTCGGTGAGCAGCGCCGCGAGCGCGATCCACAGGGCGCTCGGCACGGCGATCCGCAGCGCGCTGCCCCACAGGTGACGGCGGCGTTCGCGCAGCGTCGCCGACGTCAGGTGGAAGCGGGCGAGGTTGAAGCCCGCGACGGCGAGCAGCACGTGCGCGCCGCCCCGCACCGTGAAGAGCGGGATGTGTGATCCGACGATGAGGACGATCGCGACGGCGCGGAGCAGGACGCCCGTCTCCAGGCTGTGCCAGCGCGCCCGCCAGCCGGTGCGCGGTACCGACGCGCGCAGGTCGCGCAGCGGTAGGAGATGCCATTCGCGCGGCAGATGGCCGAGTTCGTTCTCCAGCGCGAGAGACATCTCGACGTAGGAGAGGGAGTCGCCGCCCAGGGAGACGAAGCTGCTGTCTTCCGTGACGTCGTCCCGCCCGAGGACGCGCCGGTACAGGGCGACGAGCCTGTCCGGCGTCTCGTCCTCCGCGTAGGCCGGACGCGGAAGCGCGCGCACGGCTGACAGGTCGGGCTTGCCCGACGCAAGGCGGGGCAGCTCAGCGAGGACGTGCACATGGACCGCCCGGACGGGCAACCCGTACTCCGCGGCGACGAGCCGCCGGAGCGGGTCGGCCTCCGGCGCCGGAGTCCCGGCCACCGCGACGACGAGCGTGTTGTCGTCCTCGTCGCCCGTGCAGCACGCGGTGCGGCCGTGCCGGGCCAGGAGGTCCTCGACGCGCCGCGGGTCGATCCGCAGCCCGTAGAGCTTGAGGAACCCGCCGCGCCGCCCCACCACCTCGTACAGCCCGTCGGGGGCGCGCCGGGCGAGGTCGCCGGTGCGCAGCTCGGTCACGGTGCGGCCGAGCGCGAGGTCGGCGGGGCCCTCGGCGTATCCGAGCATCACGTTGGGCCCGGTGTAGACGAGCTCTCCGACGTCGGGCGTAGGCACGTCGGGCACAGGATCCAGCCGGAAGGCGCCGCCGGGCACGGGTAGGCCGACCGCTTCCGGATGCGTCGTAGCGAGGTCCGGTGGCAGGTAGGCCATTCGCGCGGTCGCCTCCGTCTGCCCGTACATGACGAAGAGATCCCAGCCTTCGCGGCGTCCCAGTTCGGCGTACCTGACGACCTGCTCGGCGGGCATCCTTCCGCCCGCCTGGGTGAGGTAGCGCAGGTGCGGCAGGCGTAGGTCGGCGAAGCCCACGCGGTCCAGAAGGTCGAACGTGTAAGGCACGCCGGACAGGGAGGTGCCCTGCGCGTCACGGAAGACGTCCCAGAAGAGCGGGTCGCCGACGGACAGGTCGGTCAGGATGAGCCCGGCCCCGCACAGGAGGTGGCTGTTGATGACGGACAGGCCGTAGCAGTACGACATAGGCAGGGTCGTCGCGGCACGGTCATCGGGGCGGATGTCGAGGTAGGCGGCGATGGACTCGGCGTTGGCCTGGAGGTTGTCGCGGGAGAGCCGGACGAGCTTGGGCGACCCGGTGGAGCCGGACGTGCTGAGCAGCAGCGCCAGCTCCGGGTGCAGCGTGTGCGCGGACAGGGCGCGCCGCTCCGTCAGCGAGCCGTCGGGCTCGGCGACGACGTCGGGGTCGTAGGCGGCGATGAGCGAACGTTGGGCGGAGGCGCGTTCGGGGACGAGCAGCAGGGGGTGCCCGGCCGACAGCGCGGCGAGGTAGACGACGAGCGCGTCCACGGTGTGGGCGCAGGGGAGCAGGACGAGCCGGCGTTCGGCGCCCAGCCGCGCCGCGGCGTCCGCGACGCGTTCGGCGAGCTCCCGGTAGTTCAGGACGCCGTCCCGGTGGACGACGGCCGTCCGGTCCGCGTGATTCGCCAGCGCGTCGGGGAAACGCGGCTGCTTTGTGCTTGAGGCGGGGGGAGACACGCCACCAGCATAGGTAAGGCTAACCTTCACCAGAATACGGCTGGGCGGATCATTGGGTTCGCCCGGCCTGGGTCGCGCGCGTCAGGGTGCGTGGGGCAGGGCGATGCCGTGCAGGATGTGGTGGAGGAAGCGGACACTGCCGTCGTGGCCCGGTGTGGCGTTCTCGCGGGCCCAGGCGGCGCCGCTGAGGAGGTCGAAGAGTTCCTCGGCGGTGAGGTCCGGGGTGACGCGTCCGGCGTCCTGGGCGCGCGTCAGGAGCCGCTCACCGGCCCCGTGCATGGCCGCGCACATCGCGTGTGACGGCGTGCCCTCGTCGTACATGCTCTGCGTCAGGATGCCGACAAGGCCACGGAACGTACTGAAATGCCCGACGGCGAGCTCCATCCAGCCCGTCAGCGCCTCCAGCGGCTCCCGTTCGGTGCCCAGCCGCTCGGCCGCCTCGACGAGCGCCGCCAGCCCGTCCCGCGTCGCCGCCTCCACCAGCGTCGCCCGCGTGGGGAAGTGCCGGTAGAGCGTCCCGATGGCTACTTGGGCCTGCCCGGCCACGTCCTCCAACGACGCGTCGGCCCCGTCGCTCTCGAACGCCTTGCGCGCCGCGGCCAGGATCGCGTCGTAGTTCCGCCGCCCGTCAGCCCGCTTGGGCCGCTGCGCGATATACGGCTCCGCACCCTCACCCACCCAGCTCCCCCTAACCTGAGGACCTCTCAGCATCATAACCGCCCCTCCCCACCCCCAACCCAACAGCCAAACCGAACCCAAAACCAGAACCAGAACGGAGTAAAACCGGACGGGTCAGCGAACCCTTCTGCTTCCGACCGGATCCCCTCACCGGAGAGGCCGCGTCAGCGCAACGGCCCAAGGAACCCCACAGGAGCGGCCCAACTCATCCGTGAAATGCAGAAAAGCCCCCAGACCGGAAACCGGGGGCGTGGGGGCGAAGCCCCCACATCGGGGGGCTCGGGGGGTCGTCCCCCCGATAGACGATAGCGGCCTTCGGGGAGCCTTGAGCGAAGCGAAAGGCGACCAACGAAGGCCGGCTCGTGGACGATACTGGGATTGAACCAGTGACCTCTTCCGTGTCAGGGAAGCGCTCTCCCGCTGAGCTAATCGTCCGGGATCTGCGAGGTGGAGACGGGATTTGAACCCGTGTACACGGCTTTGCAGGCCGTTGCCTCGCCTCTCGGCCACTCCACCGTGATCGGCCGTGTGGGCCTCTCCGAGCGGAAGACGGGATTCGAACCCGCGACCCTCACCTTGGCAAGGTGATGCTCTACCACTGAGCCACTTCCGCGTGTCCGCCCGGCCTTGCGGACCGTGGCGACGTGGAAAACCATAGCCAACTCTCCGGCCGAGTGCCAAACCGGAGCGGCGGGACGGGGATGCGAGCTGCCGGTTGCGGGCGGGAAACTAGGGGTATGGATGCGTTCGCCCATGTGGGGGGCAGGCTGGCCACGGGCCTTGCCGAGGTCTCCTCCGATCCTGCCGTGCTGGACGGGCGCGGCTGGTGGGCCGTTGCCGTCACCTATGAGGGCAAAGTGACGTGTGCCCGCTTTGACGATGTCCGTCCCGCGCCTCATCCGGACGGCCCGTGGCGTGCGCCCGGCCCTTGGACGTCTTCCTTGGATCGGTCCGCTTACGAGCGCGGGGTGTCGGAGATCAGGGCGGCGATCGCGGACGGCATCGTCTACCAGGCGAATCTGTGCCGTGTCCTTTCGGCGCCCGCCCACGACGGCATCACGGGCCTCGGAAGGCGCCTGACGGAAGCGCATCCGGCCCCCTACGGGATGACGTTGAAGATCCCAGGTGCCGAGATCGCTTGCGCCAGCCCAGAGCTGTACCTCGCCCGTGCCGGCGACGTGATCACGTCGGGGCCGATCAAAGGCACCGGCCGTACCGAGGCCGACCTCCTCCCGAAGGACCACGCCGAGAACGTCATGATCGTCGATCTTGTCCGCAACGACCTGGGCCGGGTCGCCGAGACCGGCAGCGTCGAGGTGCCCTCCCTGTGCGCGGTGGAGCACCACCCCGGGCTGGTCCACCTTGTGTCGACGGTCCGCGCGCGCACGTCCGCCGGATGGCCTGAGATCCTCGCGGCGACGTTCCCTCCGGGCTCCGTGACGGGCGCGCCCAAGTCGTCGGCCCTGGAGCTGATCGAGCGGCTGGAGCCCGTCGCGCGCGGCCCGTACTGCGGCGCGGTCGGCTGGGTGGACGCCGACCGGGGCGTCGCCGAGCTGGCCGTCGGGATCAGGACGTTCTGGATCGAGGAGGGCCAGGTCAGGTTCGGCACGGGGGCGGGCATCACCTGGGGCTCGGATCCCGCGAGAGAATGGCAGGAGACGGAACTGAAGGCCGAACGGCTACTGGAGGTGGCGGGTGCTGGTCTGGACTGACGGCGTCCTCGGGCGGGACACCGTGAGCGTGGTCGACCACGGGATCACCGTGGGCGACGGCGTCTTCGAGACGATCAAGCTCGTCCGGGGCGTCCCGTTCGCGCTCACCCGCCACCTGAGGCGGCTCGCCTTCTCGGCCCGTGGGTTGGGCCTCCCTGAGCCCGACGAGGGCTTCCTCCGCAAGGGCATCGAAGAGATCCTCGCGCAGGCCGACCCGGGGGTGGCCGCTCCCGACGAAGTCGGGGTTGCGAAGCGGCCGCCCTCGGGCCGAATCGAACACGACCCGTGGGAGCTGGGTCGTCTACGCATCACCTACACGGGTGGCCCGGGGCCGCTCGGTTCCGTGCGCGGTGAGGAAGGGCCCACCACGATCGTCATAGCGGGCGAGCAGAAGCCGTTCGCGCCCACGTCGCGGATAGCGACGGTTCCGTGGCCCCGTAACGAGCGCGGCCCCCTGGCGGGCCTGAAGACGACGTCCTACGCCGACAACGTCATCGCGCTCGCCAAGGCGGCGGAGGCGGGCGCTGACGAGGCCGTCTTCGGGAATCTCGCGGGGAACCTGTGCGAGGGCACCGGCTCGAACATCTTCGTCGTAGTGGACGGCCGTGCTTTGACGCCCACCCTGGAGAGCGGCTGCCTCGCGGGCGTCACACGCGCGCTCGCACTGGAGTGGACGGACGCCGTAGAAGCCGACGTGCCTTACGAGCTCCTCGGCACGGTGCAGGAGGCGTTCCTCACGTCCACCACGAGGGACATCCAGCCGATCACCTGGATAGACGGCCGTGAGCTGCCCGTCGGCGACGTCACCCGGGCGATCGCGGCGGAGTTCACGATCCGGTCGGCCGAAAACGTCGACCCCTGAGCCGTAAAGGGAAATTCTTCCGCGGTGTGAGCCTTGTTACATGAAAGGACTTATTCGGGGGGCTCCCGCGGTTCAGACTGGAGGCCGTGTACGACTTCGACCTCCTCGTGCTCGGATCAGGACCGGGCGGCCAGAAGGCCGCCATCGCCGCCGCGAAGCTCGGCAAGAGAGCCGCCGTCGTCGAGAAACGTCACATGCTCGGCGGCGTCTGCATCAACACCGGCACGATTCCCTCCAAAACCCTCCGTGAAGCCGTCCTCTACCTCACCGGCCTGAACCAGCGCGAGCTCTACGGGCAGAGCTACCGCGTCAAGGACGAGATCACCGTCGCCGACCTGGGCATGCGCACCCAGCACGTGATAGGCCGTGAGATCCAGGTGATCCGTAGCCAACTCAGCCGCAACCGCGTACAGATGTTCGAGGGCACAGGCCGCTTCCTCGACTCGCACACCGTCGGCGTCTCCGGCGCCGAAGAGAAGAAGATCACAGCCGAGAGGATCGTCATCGCCACCGGGACGTCGCCCGCGCGTCCCGACAGCGTCGAGTTCGACGACCGCACGGTGATCGACTCCGACGCGATCCTCCACCTCGACAGGGTTCCCGAGACCCTCGTCGTCGTCGGAGCGGGCGTCATAGGCATCGAGTACGCCTCCATGTTCGCCGCGCTCGGCACCAAGGTCACCGTGGTCGAGCGGCGTGAGCGGATGCTCGAATTCTGCGATCTGGAGATCGTTGAGGCGCTCAAGTACCATCTGCGCGATCTGGCGGTCACGTTCCGGTTCGGGGAGAGTGTCGCGGCCGTCGAACGCCGTCCGCGCGGCGCGATCACCGTGTTGGAGAGCGGCAAGAAGCTCCCCGCCGACTGCGTCATGTACTCCGCGGGCCGCCAGGGCAAGACCGCCGAACTCTGCCTCGACGCCGCGGGACTGTCCGCCGACGGGCGCGGCAGGATCGAGGTGGACGAGCACTACCGGACCGAGGTCCCGCACATCTACGCCGTAGGCGACGTCATCGGCTTCCCGGCCCTGGCTGCGACGTCCATGGAGCAGGGCCGCCTAGCCGCCCAGCACGCCTGCGGCGAGCCCGTCGCGGACATGCACGAGCTCCAGCCGATCGGCATCTACACCGTCCCGGAGATCAGCTTCGTGGGACGCACCGAGGACGACCTCACCCGCGAGCGCGTCCCGTTCGAGGTGGGCATCTCGCGCTACCGGGAGCTGGCGCGCGGCCAGATCATCGGCGACTCCTACGGCATGCTCAAACTGCTCGTCTCGCCCGAGACGCGCAAACTCCTCGGCGTCCACGTCTTCGGCACGGGAGCCACCGAGCTGGTGCACATCGGCCAGACGGTGATGGGCTGCGGCGGAACCGTCGACTACCTCGTGAACACCGTTTTCAACTACCCGACGCTCGCCGAGTCCTACAAGGTCGCCGCGCTCGACGCGATGAACAAGATGCGCGCCATCGCCCGGCTCACCGCGGAGGTCTGAGAGGGCCGCTGAGACGTGCGCGGAGCCCCGCGCGAGCCGGGTGTGGTGACGGCCGGCGCGGGGCTCCACGGTCTGTGTGAGGGGTTCTCCGGGGTGCTCAGGACGACCAGAGCAGATGTTCCAGCTCGGCGTCCATGTCCACGAACTCCGATTCCCGGCCTGCGGCCACGATGTCGTACGTCTTGTGGAGGAAGTCCGCCATCGGCGTCAAAGGCACGTCGAAAAGGGCGTTTCCAAACGGAGAGGACAGCGCCAGATGCAGCGTCCTGTCGTTCTCCGGACCCGCGGGCCAGACCTGCACGTCGCCGTCTCCGGCGCGCCGCTCGATCCCTACGGTCAGCAGCTCCCGCGCGAAGATCCACTCGACGGGATCGTCGTTGCCGACGTGGAACGACATCCGGATCGCGTACGGATCGTCCGCCGCGTACTCCAGCGTGGCCAGCAGGGGCACGGTCGACCGGTCTGGCACGACGAGTCGAAGACCCAGCTCCGCGGAGACGGTGGTGCTGCTGTTCATCGCCATTCCTTCGCGTCGGGCCCGGCTTCGTCGAGCTTCGGTGAGGACTGCGCCTCCTCAGACGGGTGTCCCCCTGATCTATGACGCGTAACTGCGAGAACACGTCAGAACATTCCCAGCCTCCGGCCACGAGAGACCCTTTACCCAAGGTCACGGACCCGGCGCTGAGCTGCGGAAAACCCCTTACCGGTGGGCCCGGAAGCCTGGCTGTCCGGTAAGGTTCCGGCTGTTGGGGACGGGCGTTTCGGCCGTCGTCGGAGAGACCTTTCACGTAGGGTGAAACCGTGGCGATTGACCAGGAAAAAGATCTCCAGGGCAGCGGGGGCCGCCTCGACCGAATCCGGGCAGTGATGCGCTCGAACCCCCTGCTCTACACGACATGGCGCATCGGTGTTTTCACCGTCGGCGCCACCGTGCTGGTCGCGGGCGTGCTCATGATGGTCCTGCCGGGTCCGGGCATCCTCGCCATCGTCGTCGGCTTCGCGATCCTCGCCACCGAGTTCGTCTGGGCCCAACGCGCCCTGGGCAAGGCCAAGGCCGCAGCGGAACGCGCCAAAGAGAAGGCCCTGGACCCCCGCACCCGCCGCCGCAACCTGGCCCTGGCCATCCTCGCCGGCCTCCTAGTCGCCGCCGCCCTCGTCGCCTACCTCTACGTCGTAGGCCCCGAACTCCCCTGGCGCGCCGACTGGAGCCGCATCAACACCACCTGACCCTGCGCGGCCCGCCACAACCAATGTGCGAACCACCCCCCAAACACGCTACTCTTAACCCCGTCGCCGGGCCCCGCCCGACAACAAACCGGGGCGATTAGCTCAGTGGGAGAGCGCTTCGTTCACACCGAAGAGGTCACTGGTTCGAACCCAGTATCGCCCACCTAGAGAACAGCAGGTCAGAGAGGCTTTCGGGAGAAGTCCCGGGAGCCTCTTGTGCTGTCTGACGCCTGTCAGGAGCCAATCGGGGAGCCATCGTCAGGCCACCTCGATGTCGAGAAGCTCACGAGGGCGAGTCGGTTCATCCTCGACGCTCAGGTTCCGGGGCTACGCTGCTGGTCATGGTCCCGATGACGGTAGGCGAGATCGCTTCGGCGGTCGGCGGAACGGTGCTCTGCGGTGTGGACGTCGTGGTCCGGAAGCCGGTGGTGATCGACTCGCGTGAGGTCGTGGCGGGGTCGGCGTTCGCCGCGTTCGTCGGGGACCAGGCGGACGGGCACGACTTCGTGCGGGCCGCTTTCGACAGGGGCGCTTCGCTCGCGCTGGTCTCCCGGCCTGTGGAGGTCGATGACGGGGCCGTCGTCCTGGTCAAGGACGTTCAGATGGCGCTGGGGAGCCTTGCTCGGGAGGTCGCGGGGCGGCTCGGCGCGAAGGTCGTGGGGATCACCGGGTCGTCGGGGAAGACGAGCACCAAGGACCTCCTCTTCCAGCTTCTGGAGCCCGCGGGGCCGGTCGTGGCGACGGCGCGGTCGTTCAACAACGAGATCGGCTTTCCCCTCACGGTGCTGCGCGCCGACACCGACACACAACACCTCGTCCTGGAGATGGGCGCCCGTGGGATCGGGCACCTGGAATACCTGTGCGGCATCGCCCGACCCCACGTTGGAGCCGTCATCAACGTGGGCACGGCGCACGCCGGCGAGTATCCGGACGGGCAGCGGCAGATCGCACAAGCCAAGGGCGAACTAGTGGAGTCCCTCAGCCGGGACGGGGTCGCGGTGCTGAACGCCGACGACCCGCACGTCGCGCCGATGGCCCACCGCACCGACGCCGACATCCTCTGGTGGAGCACCAACAGCACAGACGCCCAGGCACGGGCCTTCGACATCCAGCTCGATCGAGAGGGCCGGCCCTCGTTCGTCCTGGCGATCGACGGGCAGGAGGAACGACTGAGGCTGCGGCTGCACGGGGCCCACTCAGCGGCGAACGCCGCAGCGGCGGCTGCCGTGGCGCACTCCCTGGGCATCGGGCTCACGGACATCGCCGAACGGCTTCAGGCCGCCGAACGCCTGTCGGCAGGACGGATGCAAACCACCACCCGCCCAGACGGCGTCACCATCATCAACGACGCCTTCAACGCCAACACCGACTCCATGCACGCCGCACTCACCACCCTCGCCGCGATGACGGCCCGCCGACACATCGCCGTCCTGGGCGAGATGGCCGAACTGGGAGACCTCGCCGAAGAGGAACACCGCCAAGTCGGCAAGATCGCCGCCAACACCGGCCTGGACCACCTGATCGTGGTCGGCGGCCACATGGCCGCCGCCCTGGCCCACAAAGCCAAGGGCCACACCCGCGTGGACCACGCCCCAACCCCCCAAGACGCCGCAACCCTGCTCACCAAGGCCAACCTCAGCAAGGGCGACGTCGTCCTGTTCAAGGCCAGCCACACCGCCCACCTGGACAAACTGGCCGACCGGACCGCCGCGGCTCTTCAGGCTGAACGGCACGGGGCCGCCGGAAGAGCATGTCACCAACGGTAGGTGGCACTCACCCGCAGGCCCGGCCGGGCGGCGATCTCCCCGGACGGCACAGCCACGCCCGGCCCCTGAGCGACCACCCGCCCAACGCTGACCACCTGGGAACACCATGAACCCGGAACTCCCGGCGGGCCTCGTCGCCGCGATCACCCCACACACCGGCACCGTGGAATCGGTCACGGAGCCGACAGAGCGCGGCCGCTCCTCCGACATCACGAAGATCGTCGAAGGCCGGGCGGGACGGTTCTTCGTCAAGGGCGTGCGCGGCGACGAAAGGCGCCGCGCACGCCTGCTCCGAGAGGCCGCGATCAACCCTTACGTGCTGGAGTTCTCACCCCCGGTCCTGTGGCAGACCGAGCACGAGGACTGGCTCGTCCTCGGCTTCGAAGTCCTGGAGGGCTTCCGCAGCCTGGACTTCAAGCCCGGCTCACACGACCTCCCCCTGATCGTGGACACCCTCAACCGCATCAGCGCCCTGCCGCTACCCGACATCGCCCAGGACTGGCAGGAAACCCGCTGGAACCGCTACATCACCGACAATGAGGACACAACTCTCCTCCAGGGCGAAACCCTCCTCTACACCGACATCCACGCCTCAAACCTGCTCTACGCGCAAGGCCGCACCTGGGCTATCGACTGGTCCTGGCCCACCATCGGCGCCGCGGTCATCGACCCCTGCATGCTCATCATCCAACTCCTCGGCTACCACTTCACCCCAGCCGAAGCAGAAGACATCGCAAGCGGCTGCACCGCCTGGCAGCACGCCGACCCCAAAGCCATCGACGCCTTCATCACCGCCACCATCCGCCTCTACACCAGATCCAGCAAGCGAGCCCCCGAGGAAGACTGGCTCAAGGTGATCCTCACCGACGCGCAAACCTGGGCCGAACACCGAGGCATCCGCCAGACAGAAAAGTAGGAAGAAAGAAGAAAGCCCCGGCGCTCGATGCGCCGGGGCTGTGGGGGGCTGTTCGCCCAGGTCAAGCGTGGGTGGCTGTCTGGTTTGTGTGGTTGGCGCACGTGGTGATGTGGGTGTGGGTCTGGACAGGCTAACGGTGTTAGCTTATGTTTGGGGGTATCGGCTAACGCCGTTAGCCATCGTGGAGGGGGCGTCATGAGTGTTGAGGGTGTGCGGAGTGAGGGGCGGGGGGCTCGGGTGGGGTGGGGGGTGTTGGCTGGGTTTCTTGGGGCGTTCGCGGTGTTCGAGTCGGTGAAGTATGGGTTGTTGACCACGGGGGCGGCGGTGGGGTTCTTCTTGTTGCCGGATCTTGTTGGGAGGGTCGCGGGTGGGCGGCGGAGGGTTGTCGCGGTCGCGAACTCCGGGTGGATTCCGGTGGTGATTCTGGTCGGCTATTCTGTTTCGCCGATTGTTTGGCCGCCGTTGTTCACGGCCGGGCTTGGGTGGGCGACGCGGCTTGTGGTGGGACGGGTGGTGCGGGGTGGCTGAGCGGCGTGAGCAGATCGTCGCGGCCGCGTTGGAGCTGTTGGAGGCGGACGGGCGGGAGGCGATGTCGATGCGGGGGATCGCTGAGCGTGTCGGCATCCGGGCGCCGTCGCTTTACAAGCATTTTCCCGACAAGGCGGCCGTTGAGCTGGAGCTGACCGTGATCGGGCTGACCGAGATGGCCGAGGCGCTGGAGGCCGCTGAGCCGGGGCTTTTGTCCTGCGCGCGGGCCCACCGGAGCTTCGCGTTGACGCGGCCGCACCTCTACCGGCTGACGACGACCGATCCGCTGCCGAGGATGCTGCCCGAAGGGCTTGAGGCGCGGGCCGCCGGTCCCGCCCTGCGCGCCACGGACGGCCGCGCGGACCTGGCCCGCGCGCTGTGGGCGTTCGCGCACGGCATGGTGATGCTGGAACTCGACGGCCGGTTCCCGACCGGGGCCGACCTGGAACCCGCCTGGATCGCGGGCTGCACGGCCTTCCAGAACATGACCGTCAAGGAGGACTGAGACGCCCGCCGTGGCTCACGCGGTCACCCAGCCGAATCCCGAACTGTTCGCCTGCCCGAGGCCCCAGCTCCACAGGGCTCGCAGTGTTTCGGACGCCCCGGTGAGCCCGACCTCCACACAGGCCCCCGGCTTGTGACCGCCGGACCCACGGCTGCCCCCGACGGAGAACGACCGCTTCGGCCCGATCCAGGAGACGCGCTCCAACGCGACGTCCGGATCCAGCCCGAGCGTCTCGGCCTTGCGCCTTAGACCGTGCTCGAAAGCAACGTCCCACCCCCGCTCGCCCGGAAGCAGCCAGGTCTGCTGCGCGGTGCGGACGCCGCTCTCCTCCCGGCCCATCGCCTTGACGACGACCGGAGTGCTCGTCCGGAAGGTCGCCCGCCCGTCACCAAAGGACGGGGGTTCCACGATCTCCACCCCGTCGACCAGGAACGCGGTGGCCCCCCATGCCAGCACCGGCGTCACCGCAAGCGCTTTCCCCAGTGCCTCGCCCACCTCCGGCACCGGACTCCCGAACTCGATCACCCCCGGCCCGCCGAGCGAGTACACCCCCCGCCGCCGAGGCGCCCGCTCGAACACCGGCCACGAATACCCGAACGGCACCATTCCGTGCCGTCCCCACCCCCGCGAATGCAGCCGAGTGGCAAGCTCCGGCGCCTGACGCTCCAACAACGAGTACACCACCCCCCGCCCCGGCCGCTGCACGGATTCCCAAGCCAACCGCCGAGCCTCCGTACGCACTCCCACCCGAACCCGCACCGCCACTCCTTCCCTAGCCAAACCCTCAACCCCACCGACAAATGCCAGTGCCCCACACAGACCCCTTCGAGCGACTACGTTAGGCGGCACAACACAGACGTATCCTGCGAACAGAAAAACCAGCCCCGACGACCATCGCCGCCAGCCCCGCTCCTTGACACCTCCACAACACCAAGATCTTCAGCACCACACCGGTCTCGCGTGCGCTACCGGAGGTTCGCTGAAAAACACGGCCCAACGCCCCCGCAAACACGGACCCCGACCTGCGCCTTTACCCTGGGGTCCTCATCGCCCCTACCAGGGATCGCAACGAGCGGTGCGCGTCGGTCGGCCCAGTAGTGGGTGACGTCCTCATCGCCCCTACCAGGGATCACAACTCCATGTTTCCCTCTGTGGATTTGTCAATGTGCGGTGGTCCTCATCGCCCCTACCAGGGATCGCAACTCGCGAGTCGCCGCGACGCTGAACGACACCGCGCCAGGTCCTCATCGCCTCTACCAGGGATCGCAACGTCTGGGTGGCCATGCGGGCGAGCGCGCGGCCGAGTCCTCATCGCCCCTACCAGGGATCGCAACACGGCCACGGCTTCTAGGTGGCTGATGACGCCCTGTCCTCGTCGGGCCTGGCCTGGAGTGCGGCGGCCCGGATCGAGTCGCGGGTGAGGGCGTTGGCGGCCGACGTGCGCTCGCCGGGCACGGCTGTGCCGAGCCCGTCACGGACGTTTCCGGCGTTCATCCAGTTCGCGAAGGCGCACGGTGTGGCGGTGCCGTCCGGCGAGACCGCCGGTCTGCCTGTCCCGCGCTCTCCGCAGAGGTTGGAGGGGTTGCGGGCCCCGCTGTCTGCGCCACGCCCGGAGGGACGGACGTGATCGACGTCGATCCTGGTCACCCCCAGCGCCTCCAGCTCGGCGCGCGCCTGCTCGACCCGCTGCCCGTCGAGGACCTTGACGATACCGACGCGCAGGGGGATGCCGAGGCCGATCGCCTTGATGATGTTGGCACGCGTTCGCGGGTGGGCCGGGCGTCCGGTGATCTGCCGATGTTCGTCGGGATCGTCGGAGTAATAGGCCGTGGCGACTTCGACGCCGGGGGTTGGCCAGGATGCTTCCGCGGCGGCGCGTAAGGCGTTCGCGCTCAGGCTCAAGGACCTTCGGCTGGACGGTGTTTGGGTGGGCTGGTTACCAGTCGGTGAGGTCGGTGATTTGAGAGGCGTGGGGGTCGGTGGGGTCGGTGGTCTTGAGGTGTTCTTCGGTGAGGAGGGAGGGTAGGGCGGCGAGGGCGGCGATGGTGGCGCCGGACGGGCGTATGTCGGCGGCGACCACTTCTGGGAAATCGGGGGTGGTGACGTAGAGGCGGAGGCGGTCGCTGTTGAGGGAAAGGAATCCGTGGAGGCGCGGGTTGAGCGCTTCTTCCTCGGTGTAAGGGAAACTCAGTGAGCGCAGGACGGTGAGGGTCCTGTCGGCCGGGGTCGGATCGGTGGGCTTGAGGGTGGCCAGGTCAGCGTGGAAGAACCGGATGCCCATGATGGTGCTGACCTGGTCGTTGGAGACGAACTGGGTTGTCGACTGCAGGGCACGGAGAATGTCGATGACGTCCTGGACGGTCAGGAAGTCGTCGTGGGCGTGGTCGCGTAGGGGGATCTCGTGGCCGATGACGCTTTCGGAGTCCTGTCCGATCGGTGGGCCGACAACGACGCGAAGGGCCTGGAGGGGGAAGGGCGCCGGTAGCACGCCGCGGATGTAGGAGGATTCGGTGAACGGTGCCTGGAGGTAGAACAGCAGGTGGCTCGTGATCTCGGCCTGTTGCTCCAGGAAATCCTCATATGTGAAGCTCATCTGTTCATCCAGTCAGGACACTTGCTCATGCGTTTACAGTAGGCCGTGATGACACCGATCTTCTGGCCTTTGCCGGCATCGTACACTTGGTCTTTGGTCTTGCGCGTGTACTGGACGACGACGACGAAATCTACGAACTGGTGTCCCCTGCGGGCGACACCCCAGTACTCCAGACGTCCGTTCTCCTTCCGGTCAACCCTGCCGCGGATCGCCGCGTTGACGACCTTACAGTTCCGAAGGTTGTGTCGGCCGGAGAAGTGGTTCCACCCCAGGATGGAGTTGCCGATGCGGGTGGGGATGACCCTGCCTTCGGGGTCCGTCGCCTTGCACCTGACGGTCTTGTTGAAGTAGGGGGCTGCGAGGGCGGGCGCGGTGGGGGCTAGGAAGACCGCCGTCGCGACGGTCGTCACCCCGAGCATGAATTTCCTGAACACGACACGACCATGACACATTGACCTGACCACTTTAAGAACTTGGCCAATATTCGGCATGATCAGGCCACCGTAGGCCACGGACCTCGTCGGCCTCCGACACGGGGTGATGTCGTCGACGGAGTTGCGTGTGTCCTGTCATTGTCAGAGCTTAGGCTGGTGGGAGACCGAACCCGGACCGGTCGCTATGGTCCGGCCCTGTTCTTTGATATCTTCACATCGCCAAGATTTTCAGCGCCACACCGGTCTCGCGTGTGCTACCGGAGGTTCGCTGAAAACCACGGCCCAACGCCCCCGCAAAAACGGACCCCGACCTGCGCCTTTACCCTGGGGTCCTCATCGCCCCTACCAGGGATCGCAACTGTTCGCGTAGACGAGAGCGACGTCCTTCTTGTGGTGTCCTCATCGCCCCTACCAGGGATCGCAACACGGCCACGGCTTCTAGGTGGCTGATGACGCCCTGTCCTCGTCGGGCCTGGCCTGGAGTGCGGCGGCCCGGATCGAGTCGCGGGTGAGGGCGTTGGCGGCCGACGTGCGCTCGCCGGGCACGGCTGTGCCGAGCCCGTCACGGACGTTTCCGGCGTTCATCCAGTTCGCGAAGGCGCACGGTGTGGCGGTGCCGTCCGGCGAGACCGCCGGTCTGCCTGTCCCGCGCTCTCCGCAGAGGTTGGAGGGGTTGCGGGCCCCGCTGTCTGCGCCACGCCCGGAGGGACGGACGTGATCGACGTCGATCCTGGTCACCCCCAGCGCCTCCAGCTCGGCGCGCGCCTGCTCGACCCGCTGCCCGTCGAGGACCTTGACGATACCGACGCGCAGGGGGATGCCGAGGCCGATCGCCTTGATGATGTTGGCACGCGTTCGCGGGTGGGCCGGGCGTCCGGTGATCTGCCGGTGGCATGTCCCATCGGAGTTTCCGGCCGGGCGGCCATCGGGTCGATCGTCGTGGGGGTGCGCACTGCCCCGTGCGGGTGGGGTTAGGTCGATGACGTCGGTGTTGTCGCGTCTTCCGGCGTCAGCGCCTAGGCTGGTGGGCGCCGAGCCCGGACCGGTCGTCGTGGTCCGGCCCTGTTCCTTGACATCTTCACATCGCCAAGATCTTCAGCGGCACACCGGTCTCGCGTGCGCTACCGGAGGTTCGCTGAAAAACATGGCCCAACGCGCCCGCAAACACGGGCCCCAACCTGCGGCTTTACTCTGGGGTCCTCATCGCCCCTATCAGGGATCGCAACAAGAGGGCGAGCTGAAAAGTTGTGTGGTGGTTCTTGACGTCCTCATCGCCCCTATCAGGGATAGCAACACGCTTTTGTTCATTTAACTCCTGCACGTAGATATACAGTCCTCATCGCCCCTATCAGGGATCGCAACAATGAGCCTCGCTCTTGATCCGAGCGTTCAGACCGTCCTCATCGCCCCTATCAGGGATCGCAACAACTCGCCGAGATCTGCGACGGCCTCGACGCTGCCGGTCCTCATCGCCCCTATCAGGGATCGCAGCAGAAAGGACGCGACCTTCGCAGGCTGGACGCCCATGTGTGCTCATCGTCCTTGTAAGGGATCGTGGCTCCTACCGTAGTCGGGCCTTGCTTGTGAGGTTTTGTGACGTGTTTATTGGCATTGTGGGGGGTGTGGTTGTGTGGGTTTTGCTGTTGTTTCTGTTGGGTCTAGGGGTTGGTTCTTATGTTTTTGGGAGGGAGGGGGGTTGGGGGGTGGAGGAGGGGTGGATTTCGGTGGTGGTTATGGTTGGGGAGTTGGGGGTGGAGAAGTAGAGGCGGAGGCGGTTTTTGGTTAGGGCTAGGAAGCCTTGGAGGCGGAAAGTGGGGTGGGGGGTTTGGGTGGTTAGGGAGTGGAGGGTGGTTAGGGTCTTGTCGGTTTGGGTTGGGGGGGTGGGGGTCAGGGTGGAGAGGTCGGTTTGGATGAAGCGGATGCCCATGATGGTGTGGACCTGGTCGTTGGAGACGAACTGGGGGGTGGAATGCAGGGTGCGGAGGACGTTGATGACGTCCTGGGGGGTTAGGAAGTTGTTGTGGGTGGGGTGGAGGAGGGGGATCTCGTGGCCGATGACTTTTTTGGAGGTTTTTCCGATGGGGGGGCCGATGACGACGCGTAGGGCCTGGAGGGGGGCGGGGGACGGTAGGACGCCGCGGATGTAGGAGGACTTGGCGAAGGGGGCCTGGAGGTAGAACAGCAGGTGGTTGGTGATCTCGGCCTGGTGCTTTAGGAAATCCTGGTATGTGGGGCTCATCTGGTCATTTGTGGGTGTTTGGTGTGGATTGCGTGGTTCGGGTGGGGTGTGTTGGTGTTGTCGATGTGCGTTCTGTCATCGTCAGAGCTTAGGCTGGTGAGGTGCCTAGCGCCCGGACCGGTCGTCGTGGTCCGGCCCTGTTCCTTGATATCTTCACATCGCCAAGATCTTCAGCGCCACACCGGTCTCGCGTGCGCTACCGGAGGTTCGCTGAAAAACACGGCCCAACGCCCCCGCAAACACGGGCCCCGACCTGCGGCTTTACCCTGGGGTCCTCATCGCCCCTATCAGGGATCGCAACATGCCGGGCTGCTTACGGCCTTTCTCCACGTCGTAGTCCTCATCGCCCCTATCAGGGATCGCAACCGGGTGTCGCGCACGTAAACCGGCTGCGGCTGTGGGTCCTCATCGCCCCTATCAGGGATCGCAACCTTACAAATCCCCCCGCTCCCTCGTCTATCGCGTGTAGTCCTCATCGCCCCTATCAGGGATCGCAACTCCCGGATGGCTTTGACGCGGGAGCGGAGCGAGTCGGTCCTCATCGCCCCTAGCGGGGATCGCGATATGGCCAGCTTGTGCTTGCGGCCGGGGGTGATAGGTGCTGGTGGGGATGGAAAAGGCTCCCGGCCTTGGGCTGGGAGCCTTTTTGTTGGGGTGGGGTTAGGGGTGCTTCAGGGCGTGGATGAGGGTGTGGAAGGTTTTGGGGGTGAGGGTTTGGTGGTTGTGGTGGGGGTTTTTGGAGTCTCGGACGCCGATGGCGCTGGGGAGGGGGGCAACTTCGACGCAGTTGCCGCCTTGGGCGCCGCTGTGGGTGGACTTCCGCCAGGCGGGGCGATCACTCACAGGTCCTCCATGATCTGTCGGGTCGGCGATCAGTGTTTGGGGCTAGACGGCCTTGAGGGTTTGGATCATGGTGCGGAAGGTTTTGGGGGTGAGGGTGTGGTGGCTGTGGTGGGGGTTCTTGGAGTCTCGGACGCCGATGGCACCGGGGAGGGGGGCGACTTCGACGCAATCTCCGCCCTGCGGGCCGCTGTAGCTCGACTTCCGCCAGGTGGGGCGACCACTCACAGTTCCTCCATGATCCGACGTATCAGCGTGCGCGATGCTGATTCGTCCAAAGCCTTGAACGAGATGCGCTCGTACTTTACGGCATAGCTTCGCACCTCCGAGGCCGTGCCGACCAACCGCCCGATACCGGAGCTTTCGGTGTACGCGACGTCACCGTACCCGCCGCTCATGAGCTTGAAGCTGCCGTCCATCCCGACGTGCGCGCCAGCGGTGCGCGGCAGCACGCGGATGGCCACCTTGCCTGATTCGGCCAGGTCGAGGAGGTGCTGGAGCTGTGCCTTGTGGATCTCGGGGCTTCCGATCACCCAGTCGAGCGCGTTCTGGCTGACGATGTACATCAGCGCCGGCGGATATTCCCGGTCGAGCAGCTTCTGCCTGTCTATGCGCTCCTGAAGGCGGTCTTCGGTGCCCGGCGCACCGAACGCGCCGACCATCTCCTCGGCGTACTCCTTGGTCTGGAGGAGACCCGGTATCACGAGCGCTTCGTAAGACCTGATGATCTCGGAGATCTGCTCGAGCTGGGTGTGCTGCTTGAACCACTCGGGGTCGTGGCCTCGGGTGGCGTAGCGGACCAGGCACACGAACAGCGGTGTGGTGCCGAAATGCTTGTCGAGGGCCTCGGCCTGCCGTTCTTCCAGCCGGGCGAGGTTGTTCTCCAGTCGTGAAACTGACGGCTTGGAGCTGTTGAGCACCTTTGCCAGCTGGTCACCGGTCATGCCCGCTCGGTGACGGAAGACGCGCACCAGGACCGCGATGAACGCCCACATCGAGTCCATCGGGTCGGGCGAGGGGTTGGTGGGCATGGGCTTCGACCTCCAGTTTTTTGAGGTTCCAAGTCTCTGTCGAACGCGGACAAGCTTAGGCGCTTTGCCTCATAGTTTTGGTGGAACGGAAGAAATTGGACCCTCTCGGCTCGGAGGTGGCACGAGGATGATTGGGGCAATCGGGACAAATGCCGTGCGCGTCGGTGGAACTGCGCACCGGTTCACGGTTCCGCGCAATGACATCGCGCCCCGGCTCGCTCGCGGCCTTCTTCGTGACGCCCTGGCGCAATGGAACCTTCTTGATCTTTACGGGGACGCGGCCGTCATGCTGTCCGAGTTGACGACGAACGTGCATCTGCACACGAATGCGGATGTGCGGAGCATGGACGTGATCTTTCTTCGGCTGCGGTTCGCCTTGTACGTCGCCGTTGTGGACGGGGACGAGCGGTGTCCGGAGATCGGGGAGCTGCCGTTCGCGGCCGACGACGCGGTGTGCGGGCGGGGGTGGACGATCATCCGGCGGACCGCCGTGAGCTGCGGGTTCATCCGCAACAAGGAGAAAGGAGGAAAGACGGCGTGGTTCAAGATGCGAAGACCCTGACGGGGGGAGTCATCGTGCCCTGTGAGGCGCTCAATCAGGAAGGGTCCCTTCAGTCGGACGGGCCTGTGACGTTCCTGAAGACCGACAAGTACGCCTCGGCCGGTGAGTAAGGCGATCGGCTTGGTGACGTGCAGGGCCTATGAACTCGGCGAGGTGAAGAGCGTCGTCCGGGACGAGAAAAGGCTCAAGCCGCACGACGCCGTCGCATGGATGAGATCACTTCTCAGCGGCGTCGACGAGCCGGTTCCCCTCTATTGGCTTGTGGTGGTCTCCATGCTCGAACAGGGGCGGGGCGTCCACCGCTATTTCATGGCCCGGGACCATTCCCGATGGCTGATCGAGATGACCCCGGGCGTCCGGAAACAGGCGCCCGGGCGGTTATCGCACCCTATTCAAGGAGAGAACATGAGTGATGCCCGGAGAACGGGCTGGCCGGGCGGGAGCCCGCCCGTCGCCCAGAACGTCGACATGGCGCGGCCACACCTGATCGGGGCGGCGGGAACGGGCATGTGGCCGCTCGGCGTGTTCCTGCGGGCCGCCGGACACACCGTGAGCGGCTCGGACCTCGCCTGGTCCGGACATGACACGGAGAACGTCGAAGGGGCCTCCTGCGTCGTCTACTCCACCGCCGTGGACGCCATGAACCCCCTGCTGGCCGCGGCCCGACGGCGCGGAGTCCCCGCCGTCCACCGGGCCCAGGCGCTCGACCTCGCCCTGGACGCCCTGAACTGGACGGGCGTGTCCGGAACGCACGGCAAAACCAGCACAACCGCGATGCTCGCGCACATTCTTCGGGAGACGGGCGCTGACCCGTCCTGGATCGTCGGCGGGAGGCCGTCGGGGATGGCGGCGGCGCACTGCGGCGGCGGGCTCGCGGGCGTCGCGGAAGTAGACGAGAGCGACCGGTCCATGCTGCTTACGCGGCCGTTCTTCGCGCTCGTCACCAACCTCGACGACGACCACACGGAGAACTACGGCGGCGGCTCCGGGCTGCTCGACACGGTCGAGGCGTGGGCGCGACGGGCCAACAGCGTCGTGGTGTGCGCCGACGACGTCGGAGGGAGCGCGTTGGCTACGGCGCTCCGACTAGGACGGTCGCGTGTCCTCACCTATGGCACCGGAGGTGATACCGACGTGACGATCAAGGAGACCCGCTCCCTGCGGGACGCCACCGCCGTCACGCTCGGGGACGGTGTGCGGTTCCTGCTGCCGGTGCCGGGCCCGGAACAGGCGCTCAACTCCGTCGGGGCGATCGCCGCCGCGAGCCTGTACGGGATCGACACGTCGGCCGCCGCCGAAGCGCTGGAGACGTTCGCCGGAGTGGAGCGGCGGCTGACCGTGACGCCGCTCGCGGGCGACGTAGCCGTGTTGGACTCCTACGCGCACCACCCGACCGCGATAGCAGCCGACCTTGCTGTCGCCGCCGCATCCGGACGGGTCGTCCTCGCGTTCCAGCCGAGCGGGCACGAGCGGATCGTCCGGCTGGCCGAGCGGATCGCCGACGCCACCCGCGCCGCCGACGAACTCGTCCTCCTGCCGCCGCACAGCCACCGGGACACCCCGACCGACCACCTTGTCGCGTACCTGCGCCGCCACCACCCGCGCCTGACCGTCGTCGCCGACGCCGCCGAAGCGACCGCCCGGCTCGCCGAACTCGCCCGGCCCGGCGACACGATCGTCACCATGGGCACCGGCGACGTCGCCGGGCTCACCCCCCGACTCCTCCTCGCCAAACGAGCCTCCGCCACCACCTAGCCGCAAAAACCACCAAACCCGACCCGCCCCGACCGCCACCGTGCGACCCTGTTCCTCGCCCCGTCCCCAACCCAAGACTTCAGCGCCACACCGGCCCCGCACGCACGACCGGAGGCCCGCTGAAAAACACCGCCCAACACCCCCGCAAACCCCGACCCCGCCCTGCACCTTTACCCTGGGGTCCTCATAGCCCCTACAAGGGATCGAAACCCGTTTTTGTAGTTCGGAGCGTAGACCTCATTAGGCTGTCCTCATAGCCCCTACAAGGGATCGAAACACGTATCCCCCTTCCCGGAAGTAGTAGGAGGTGACGGGTCCTCATCGCCCCTACAAGGGATCGAAACGGGGAGGTGCAGGTGACGATGTAGCGCCAGGTGCCCGAGTCCTCATCGCCCCAGCAAGGGATCGCAGCAGGGTGGCGTGTTAGTGCGGGTGGATGTCGCGGTTGTGTTCTTACTTGCTCTTGTTGTGCGTAGTGCGTTGTTCGGGTGTGGGTGGGTTTGATCTCTGTCTTGGACTCTCTGGTGGGTGTTGAACAGGCTGGATCGGTTTGGGGTCCTTTGGTTGTTTTTATGCCTTGTTGGGTGGGTCGTGTCTGGTTGGGGCTGGTGGGGGTGGGGGGAGTGTTGACAGTGCTTACATGGGTGGGTAGCTTGATGTGAGCAGCGCAAACATTCCCGACGGGTGAGGAGTAGGCCGATGGTGGCTGGCAAGCATGGGACGGTTGAGGTCGAGCTGGGGAGCCGGGTCGTCTCGGTGCCCAAGGGCGGGCTGTACGACAGGTTCCGGATGGACACCGACCTTGATGTCGTCGCGCGGGATCCGCGCGTCAGCGGGGTCGACTTCTTTCGGAAGTTGCCCAAGGCCAAGGTGGAATCGGCGATCGGGACCACCCTCACGCCGAACTTCTACTACAGCATCTCGACGGCGCGGCTCACGATGCTGGCCCGTACCCGGGCTATCCGGAGTCGGCTGCCCGGCGACCTCGACCCGCTGGAGGTCGCGCCCGGCCTCGGCCTGGTCTCGGTCATGTTCTTCAGGTACGACGTGTGCGACATCGACTTCTACACCGAGGCCGCTGTCGGCATCGGGGTACGCCCGGCCAGGCACGGTGGGCTCGGGTTCGTCGATCTTGTCAGCGCCCTGAAGAACGAGGACCTGGCGTCGTACGTGCTCTCGCTGCCGGTGAACAGCGAGATCGCGCAGGTTCGCGGGCACGACGGGTACGGGTTCCCCAAGTGGGTCACCGAACTCGACGTCAAGATCGACGGTGAGCGGACGAGCGCGCGCGTCGCCAACGACAAGGGCGGCGCCGACCTGTCCCTCCTGGCGCCCACCCCGGCGCAGAAGGCGTACCCGAGCGGCGAGCGCGTCTCGTCCCTCACCTCGTACACGACGATCAACGGCGCGTGGCACTCGACGCTGAGCCAGACCAACGTGCTTTCGGCCGGAACCACACGCCGCACGCGCGGCGTCGCCCTCCGGACGGGCGAAGGCCGCCTCACCGACGACCTGCGTGGGCTGGACCCGATCCGTCCCATCCAGTTCGACGTGATGACCGAGGGCCAACTGGCCCTGCACATGCCGGTTCCCACATCGGTCAAGAGCCGACACTAGGAGCAAGGAGTCCTGCCATGGTCGCCGACCAAGCCCACCCCGTCACCGTCGCGAGCGGTCCGGGCCTGCCCGCCGCACTGACCTCCGACCTCGTCGCGCGGCTGACCGCGCGGGTCGCCGCCGAGCCGGACGCGGCGCGGGTCACCACCACCGCGCCGTACACCGGCGGGCCGCTGGCCGGGCTGCCGGTCTCGACGCCCGCCGACGTCACCAGCGCGTTCGTGCGCGCCCGCGCCGCCCAGCCCGCCTGGGCCGCCAAGTCGTTCGACGAGCGCAAGAGGATCCTGCTGCGCTTCCACGACCTTGTTCTCGCCCGTCAGAACGAGGCACTGGACCTCATGCAGGCGGAGAGCGGCAAGACCCGTCGTGACGCGTTCCTCGAAGTGACGGACATCGCCATCACCTCGCGGTACTACGCGCGCGGCGCCGCCAAGCTCCTGGCGCCCAAGCGCAGGCGCGGCGCGATCCCGCTGCTCACGCACACGACCGAGCTGCGGCACCCCAAGGGCGTCGTCGCCGTCGTCTCGCCGTGGAACTACCCGCTGAGCATGGCCGCCGGGGACGCGATCCCGGCGCTGATGGCGGGCAACGCCGTCGTGCAGAAGCCCGACACGCAGACGGCCCTGACGGCGCTGTGGGCGCTCGACCTGATGCACGAGGCGGGATTGCCGCCGGGCGTGTGGCAGATGGTGATCGGTCGTGGCAGCTCGATCGGCGCGACGCTGATGGACAACGCCGACTACATGATGTTCACCGGATCCACCGCCACCGGACGGCAGATAGCGCGCGACGCCGGGGAACGCCTCATCGGGGCGTCGCTGGAACTCGGCGGCAAGAACGCGATGGTCGTCCTGGAGGACGCGGACATCGAGCGGGCCGCTGACGGGGCCATAGCGGCGTGCTTCCCTTCGACGGGCCAGCTGTGCGTCTCGATCGAGCGGCTGTACGTCGCCGAGCCCATCCGTGAACGGTTCGTCGCGGCGTTCGTGGCGCGGGCCAGGAAGCTCAAGGTCGGCGCCGGATACGACTTCGGGTACGACGTCGGGTGCCTGACGAACCGGTCGCAGCTGGAGACGGTGACGGCGCACGTCGAGGACGCCGTCGCCAAGGGCGCGACCGTGCTCGCCGG
The DNA here is from genome assembly GCF_020991275.1 of Actinocorallia sp. API 0066. Classification (GTDB taxonomy): domain Bacteria; phylum Actinomycetota; class Actinomycetes; order Streptosporangiales; family Streptosporangiaceae; genus Actinocorallia. The sequence goes on from NZ_JAJLQY010000002.1 coordinate 421,779, forward strand.
GGGGAGGGCGCGCCCCGACCTCGGGCCGCTGTTCTACGAGCCGACGATCCTCACCGACGTCACGCCCGAGATGACGCTGTACGCGCACGAGACGTTCGGGCCGGTCGTCTCGATCTACCCGTTCCGGGACGTCGAGGAGGCGGTCGCCTTGGCCAACGCGTCGCCTTACGGGCTCAACGCGAGCGTCTGGAGCCGCGACGGGGCCCGTGGCCGTGCCGTCGCCGCCCGCCTGCACGCGGGGACCGTCAACGTCAACGAGGCGTTCGCGGCCGCGTGGGGGAGCGTTGACGCGCCGATGGGCGGGATGGGCGACTCGGGACTGGGCCGCCGTCACGGCGCCGAAGGCATCCTCAAGTACACCGAGGCCCAGACCGTCGCGCACCAGCGGGTCCAGGGCTTCACTCCGCCTCCCTACATCCCGCACCGCGCCTGGGCCCGGATCCTCACTGCCTCGCTGAAGCTCCTCAAGGCCCTCGGCACCCGCTGACCCGCCTGCCCAGCCCGCGCCCTACCTCGGAGGACGCGGGCTTTCGCCTTGCCGACCCACGATGTAGCCGGTCACGAGGGCGGTGCAGCCGTGTGGGAGCAGCCGGGAGCGGCGCGGGCTTTCCCCTTGCCGACCCACGACGCCGCCGGTCGCGAGGGTGGCGTCGCCGTGTGGGAGCAGCCGGGAGCGGCGCGGGTTTCCCGTGACGTCGCCGGTCGCGAGGGCGGTGTCGCCGTGCGGGAGCGGCGCGGGCTTTCCCATGCGTCGCCGGTCGTGCCGGAGGTGGGCCGGGCGGCGGTGCCGCGCTGACCTGCGCCGAGAGAATCGTGTGTCGCCGATTTTGGCAGGTGTGGAACCGGGCGGGCCGGGTATGGGGAGCGCGAAAGTTCGGGTGGGGAAACGTCAAAGCCGCCGGGCTCGGCACAGGGGCGAGCTCCGGCGGCGGCGGTGGGTGGGTCAGGCGGTGGAAAGCCAGTTTCGGTAGCGGCGGAGGGACTTGCGGCGGTGGATCTGTTCAATGAGGAGGGCTCGGGCGGGATGGGTGGACGGGCGGGGGTCGGCGCCCTGGGCGATGCGGCGGAGTTGGTAGCGGACCTGCGCCATCCCGGCGGCGGAGGCGAGTGCCTTGTCGGACCAGGTGACGGGGCGCATCTGGCGGGTCGCCTCGCGGCCGTGCCGCCAGCGGTCGGGCAGGTCGGGCGTGACGGAGAGGGCGGTGCCCATGCCGATGAGCGCGACGCCGCTGGCGAGCACCTGCTCGGCGGTCGCGCGCCGGGTGATGCCGCCCGTGAGCATGAGCGGCAGCGGGCTCGTCCCGACGAGGTCCTTGGCCAGGTCGAGGAAGTACGCCTCGCGGGCCTGGGTGCGCGCGTCGGCGGGCCGCCCGGTCATGGCGGGGCTCTCGTAGCTGCCGCCGGACAACTCGACCAGGTCCACGCCGAGCGGTTCGAGCCACGTGATCACCTGGCGCGCGTCGTTCGCGTCGAACCCGCCGCGCTGGAAGTCGGCCGAGTTGAGCTTCACCGCGACCGCGAAGCCCGGCGACACCGCCGCGCGCACGGCCCGGACGACGTCGAGCAGCATCCGCGCCCGGTTCTCCAGCGACCCGCCCCAGGCGTCGGTGCGCCGGTTGACGAGTGGGGAGAGGAACTGCGACAGGAGGTAGCCGTGTGCGGCGTGGATCTCGACCCCGTCGAACCCGGCCTGTTCGGCGCGGCGTGCCGTCACGGCGAACCGTGTGATCGTCGCCGCGATCTGCTCGGCGGTCATGGCGACGGGTTTGCCGAACCGGCCGCTGTGCCGCCCGAGGTCGACGCCGACGGCGGACGGGCCCCAGACGACGCCGGGCATGTCGGCGTCGATCTGGCGGCCGGGGTGGTTGATCTGCATCCAGACCGCGCCGCCGCCCGCCTTGGCGGCCCTGGCCCACTCGGTGAACGGCTCCAGGGGCGCCGCCTCGTCGAGCACGACGCCGCCGGGGCCGGTCAGCGCCTCGGCGTGCACCATGACGTTGCCGGTGATCAGGAGTCCGGTGCCGCCGGTGGCCCAGTGCCGGTACAGGGCGAAAAGCCGCCGGTCGGGCAACTGGCCGGGGCCCGCCAGGTTCTCCTCCATGGCGGCCTTCGCGATCCGGTTGCCCAGCACCTGTCCGGAACGCAGGGACAACGGCGAGAACAGCTCGCTGGTCATCCGGGTTCCCCCTTCACTCTGATATCGCCTACGATGTGTACATCGCTTACATTAGGACCCAATGTGAGTGGTGCATACATCAGGGAGTGTGACCTATGTCGCAAGCGGGTGCCTCGTACCACCACGGCGATCTGCGTGCCGCCTGTCTGCGCGCGGCCCGGGAGCTGCTGGAGGAGGACGGCAGTGCCGCGCTGTCGCTGCGCGCGGTGGCGCGCCGGGCCGGGGTGTCGCCGACCGCCCCCTACCGGCACTACGCCGACCGTGACGCGCTCGTCTCGGCCGTCGCCGCGCAGGGGTACCGCGAGCTGGCCGTCTACCTCGCCGCGGCGCACCCCGCGCCCGCGACGCCCGGCGACCTCGCCGACATCGCCGTCGCCTACGTCCGGTTCGCCCTGGACCGTCCGGCCCTGTTCCGGGTGATGTTCGCCGAGCAGTGCGACCCGACGAGCGAGGAACGGGTGGCCGCGACAGCGGCGATCTGGGAGTACGTCCGCGGCATCGTCCGCGACGTGTTCCCCGACGCCGACCCGGAGGCCCTCTCGACGACGGTGTGGGCCCTCGTGCACGGCCTGGCGTTCCTGCACCTGGACGGCAAACTCGACGCGTCCACGCCCGAAGTCGTCGCCGCGCAGGTGCACACCGCCGTCAACGCGCTCTTCGCGGTCTCCCCGGTGCTGCGGGAGGTGACCGCGCCTCCCGCCGGGTAGGCATTGGCGGTGGTCGTGCTGTCGGCCGCTTCCCCGGTGCTGTGGGAGGTGGTTGTGCCGCCTGGCGGGTGGGTGTTGGTGGCGGTGTGCTGCTTGCCGCTTCGCCGGTGTTGCGGGAGGTGGCCGTGCCACCCAGCGGGTGGGTGTCGGTGGTGGTGTGCTGCTTGCCGCTTCGCCGGTGTTGTGGGAGGTGATCGCGCCTCCCGGCGGGTAGGCATTGGCGGTGGTCGTGCGGTCGGTCGCCTTTCCGGTGCTGTGGGAGGTGGTCGTGTCGCCTGGCGGGTGGGTGTTGGTGGCGGTGTGCTGCTTGCCGCTTCGCCGGTGCTGCGGGAGGTGACCGCGCCTCCGGGCGGGCCTGGGTGACGGTGGCCACGTGTCCTGATGTTGACACTGCTTACTTCTGTGGCTAGTGTTAGCGGTGTAAACATTTGTAGGTGGGGGCACGTCACCCATGGGGAGGTACGTCATGAAGGCGATCACGATCAGGGAGCCTGGAGGCCCCGATGTCCTGGAGTGGACTGAGGTTGAGGACCCCAGGCCCGCGCGCGGTGAGGTTGTCGTGGATGTCGCGGCGAGCGCGCTGAACGGGGCGGATGTCGCGCAGCGGTTGGGGTTCTACCCGGTGCCGCCGGGGGTTTCGCCGTATCCGGGGCTTGAGGTCTCCGGGCGGGTCAGCGCCCTGGGCGAGGGCGTCACCGGCTGGCAGGTGGGCGACGAGGTGTGTGCGCTGCTCGCCGGGGGCGGGTACGCGCAGAAGGTCGCCGTCCCGGCCGGGCAGCTCCTGACGGTGCCCAAGGGCGTCAGCCTCGTCGAGGCGGCCGCGCTGCCCGAGGCGGCCGCGACCGTGTGGTCGAACATCGTCATGACGGCGGGGCTGAAGGAGGGCGAGACCTTCCTCATGCACGGTGGCACCGGCGGCGTCGGCACCTTGGCGCTCCAGATCGCCAAGGCGCTGGGCGCCCGGGTCGTCACCACCGTCGGCGGCCCCGACAAGGCGGCCCGCGCCATCGAACTCGGCGCCGACGTCACGATCGACTACCTCACCCAGGACTTCGCCGAGTTCGGCCCCTACGACGTGATCCTCGACGTCATCGGCGGCGACTACCTCGCCCGCAACGTCCGCTCCCTGGCCACCGACGGGCGCCTCGTCATCATCGGCATGCAGGGCGGCCTGGAAGGCGAACTCAACCTCGCCGACCTCCTGTTCAAGCGCGCGTCCGTGTACGGCACCACGCTGCGCTCCCGGCCGCTCGCGCAGAAGGCCGCCATCGTCGCCCAACTGCAGGACGAGGTGTGGCCGCTGATCGATGACGGGGACATCCGCCCCGTCATCGACCTCACCCTGCCGATGGCGAAGGCCGCGGCGGCCCACCGCCTCATGGACGCGGGCCAGCACGTCGGCAAGATCCTCCTCGTCAACGACTGAGCGCCGGGGCGCGGCGGGTCAGGCGGGCACGGCCGGGGCCTCGTCCTTGTCCTTGGCGCCGACCCGGGTGATGAGAAGGCCGAACAGCGTGGCCAGCAGGTACATGAGGATCGAGTAGACGGCGGCGGGGACGGCCACCTGGGCGTTGTTCAGGATGCTCAACGCGATCGTCAGCGCGATCGTCGTGTTGTGCACGCCGACCTCCATCGAGCTGGCGACGGACTGCGCCTTGTCCAGCCGCAGCAGGCGGGCGCCGAAGTAGCCGATGCTGAGGCTCAGCAGGCAGAACAGCCCGGTGACGGCGCCGACGTCGCGCACGTACTCGCCCAGGTTCTCGCGCTCGCCCGCCAGCGCGCCGACCGCCACCGACGCCAGGACGACGATTGAGAAGATCCGCACCGGCTTGTCGGCCCGCTCGGCGAACCCGACCCAGCGGTTCCGCACCGCCATGCCGAGGACGACCGGCAGCACCACGATCGCGATCACCTGGACGACCTTGCCGAACTGGAGGCCCAGCTCGCCCTCGGCCCCGAAGTAGCTGATCGCGAAGTTCGTGATGATCGGGATGGTGGCCGCCGCCAGCACCGAGTTCACCGCGGTGAGCGTGATGTTCAGCGCGACGTCGCCCCGGAACAGGTGGCTGAACAGGCTCGCTGTTGTGCCGCCGGGCGAGGCGGCGAGCAGCATGACGCCGACCGCGAGCAGCGGGTCGAGGTCGAACGCCGTGACGAGCCCGAACGCGACAGCCGGGAGGACGAGGGTCTGCAGCCCGAGCGCCACGATGACGGCGCGGGGGGTGCGCGCCACCCGGCGGAAGTCCTGGACGGTCAGGGAGAGGCCGAGCCCGAACATGACGATGCCGAGCGCGACCGGAAGCCCGATGGTGATGAGGGGGGGAGTTTCCATGGTTCTCCTTGCCTGTCTGGAATGGGGGGTAGACCGACAGGGCTCAAGGTAGGGGTCGCGCCAGCGCGAGGCCAGCGGCCCGACCCGAGAATATGCAGCCGCCCAAGAAGGTGCCCTCAAGAGCGTTGTAACCGTGCACGCCGCCCCCGCCGAACCCGGCGACCTCGCCCGCCGCGTACAGGCCGGGGACGGGTGCGCCGTCCGCGCCGAGCACCCGGGAGTCCAGGTCGGTCTGGAGGCCGCCGAGCGTCTTGCGGGACAGGATGTTCAGGCGGACGGCGATGAGCGGGCCGTGCGCGGGGTCCAGGATCCGGTGCGGGCTCGCGACGCGGGTGAGCTTGTCTGTCAGGGACTTGCGGGCGTTGTGGATGGCCATCACCTGCACGTCCTTGCTGAACGCGTTGCCTATCTCGCGGTCGCGGGCGGCGATCTGCCGTTCGATGTCGGCGGCGTCGAGCGCGGGGCCGCGGGCGATCCGGTTCATGCCCTCGACCAGCTCGGCGAGGGTGGGTGCGACGACGAAGTCCTCGCCGTGCTGCTTGAACTTCTCGACGGGGCCGGGGGCGCCCTTGGCGAGGCGGCTCTTGAGCAGGAACCTTATGTCGCGTCCGGTGAGGTCGGGGTTCTGCTCCGACCCCGACAGCGCGAACTCCTTCTCGATGATCGACTGGGTGAGCACGAACCACGAGTAGTCGTGGCCGGTGGCCAGGATCTGTTTCATCGCGCCGATCGAGTCCGCGCCCGGAACGCCGGACATGCCCGTCAGGCGGCGGCCCTGCGCGTCGAACCACACGGACGACGGGCCCGGCAGGATCCGGATGGCGTGGTCGGGCCAGATCGGGTCCCAGTTGTGGATGCCCTCGGTGTAGGCCCACATCCGGTCGCGGTTGACGATGCGGCCGCCCGCGTTCTCGGCGATCTCCAGCATCCGGCCGTCCACGTGCGCCGGGACGCCCGAGATCAGGTGCGTCGGGGCGGGGCCGATCCGGTCCACCGGCCAGTTCCGGCGCATCAGCGCGTGGTTGTGGCCGATGCCGCCGGACGTCACGACGACGGCGGCGGCCCGGTGCTCGAACGTCCCGACGACCTCGCGGGAGGACTTCACGCCGCGCGCGGAGGCATCCGGCGCCAGGACCGAGCCGCGCACGCCGACGACCGCGCCGGCGTCGGTCAGCAGCTCGTCCACGCGGTGCCGGAACGCGAACCGGACCAGGCCGCGCCGCTCGGCCCGCAGCACCGGGACGGCGAACGTCTCGACCAGGCGCGGGCCGGTGCCCCAGGTGATGTGGAAGCGGGGCACCGAGTTGCCGTGGCCGGTCGCGCTGCCGTCGCCGCGCTCGGCCCAGCCGACCATCGGCACCACCCGGTGGCCGAGATCGCGCAGGTACTGGCGCTTGCCTCCGGCGGCCCACGTTAGGTAAGCCTCGGCCCATTGACGGCCCCAGAGGTCCTCGTCGTCGAGGCGGTCGAAGGCGGCGGAGCCGAACCAGTCCTGCCGGGCGAGGTCGAGCGAGTCCTTGATCCGGACGTGGCGCTGCTCGGGGCTGTCCACAAAGAACAGCCCGCCGAGCGACCAGAACGCCTGCCCGCCGAGATTGTCGCGGTTCTCCTGGTCGAGGACGAGGACCCGCTTACCGGCCTTCGCCAGCTCGTGGGTGGCCACCAGCCCGGCCAGACCGGCACCGACAACAACAACATCAGGCTCGAACGACATGCGGAACTCCCTCGACGCACCACCGCGCTCGCGCGATGACTCACAGGTTTCGACCGTCACCCATCGGCCATGTTCCGCACCAGTAGTCTTGTCATCACCTGACTAGGGATTTTGTCAGTGGAGGTGAGATGGGCGGTGACCGGCGGGCGGCGGTGACGCGCGTCCTCGCGGACGAGCCCGCGGTGATCGCGTCGTTCATGGCGACGATCACCCGCGAGATCCCCGCCTACGCGACGCTGGACGCGCGGCAGCTTGAGGAAGTCCGGTCGATCATGGTCTGGACGCTGCGGCGGGTGCTCGACCTGTGGGTCGCCGACGGATCGTTCGGGGCCGACGACCTCCGGCTGTTCCGGGGCGTCGGCTCGGTCCGGGCGCGGGACGGGCGTCCGCTGGCGGCGGTGCTGCGGGCCTACCGCGTCGTCGCCCCCGAGTTCCTGGAGCGGGTCGCCGAACGGTTCGCCGACGACGTCACCGTCCGGGACGTGACGGCGTTGACGCGGGTGTGGCTTTCGGCGCTGGACCAACTCTCCGAGGCGATCACCGACGGGTACGCGTCCACAGGGCGGATCCTCGGGGCGGACCGGCGACGCTCGCTCCAAGGCGTCTTTGTTGATCTGCTGCTCGGTAGGCAGAGCCACGCGGGCACGTTGCAGGCACGTCTGCGTGAGCTGGACGCGCGGCTGCCGTCGTCGTTCGATCTTGTGGTGGTGAACCCGCCCACGGGGACCGGGGACGCCGCGCAGGCCGCCGCGCTGGTGACGGCCGCCCTGGACGCGCGGGTGGCGGGCGACGCCGACGACACGGAGATCACCACCCTTCACCGGGTCATGGACGGCGTCGGCGTCGCGCTCGTCAAGGCCGTCGACGTGCCAACACTCATCCGGGTGCTGCACGAGCACGGCCTCACAGGGGCGCTCCTGACCGGCGTGACGGCCGGGACCGCGCCGCGCTACTACCGGCTCGCCGTCCACGGGATCCGGCACGCCCCGCCCCTGGTGTGGGCCGAACGGCTGCCCCTGGACCGGGGCGACCTCGAAGTGCTCGCCCTGACCGCCGGACACCCCGACGCCGACCCCACCCGCCTACGCGCCGCCGTCCTGGGCCCCCTGGCCGACGACGAAGACGTCCTGCGCACCCTGGAGACCGTCATCTACCGCGACGGCGCCACCCAGGCCGCCGCCCGCCTCCACATCCACCCCCAAACCGTCCGCTACCGCATGCGCCGCCTGGCCGCCGCCACCTCCCGCGACCCCCGCACCCCCTGGAACCGCTTCACCTACCAGACCGCCCTCCTCACCACCCCCCACCCCTGACCCGCAACGGAGCGGTGGGTGGGGCTGAGGGGCCCTGAGACGTCCTGTGCCGTCACCGGCCGGGCGGCGGCACCACGAGGACGGGGCAGCGGGCGCCGCGCACCACGGCGCGGCTCACCGAGCCGAGGAGCAGCGACCGGACCGGGCCGCGCCCACGGGTGCCCACAACGAGGAGTTTCGCACCGGACGCGGCGGCGAGCAGCCCCTCGGCGGCGTTGCCCGACTCGAAGACCTTCGCGGCCTTCACCTCGGGATAGGCCGTATAGACCGATTCGACCTCGCGTTCGAACCGCTCCCTGCACACGTCGTGGAGATCGGCGTCGGTGAGGAAGGGCGTGCCGCTCACCTGCGCGTCAGGCGGCCAGGCGCAGTAGGCGGTCAGAGGCATCTCGTGCAGGTGGGCTTCCAGGAAGGCGGCGCGTAGGGCGTCACGCGAGCTGGGCGAGCCGTCCACGCCGACGACGATGTCGCCGGGGCCCGCCTCGGGCGGCGCCTGGCCCTCCCGGACGAGGACGGTTGGGCCGGTGGCGTGCCCGACGACCTGGGCGCTCACCGAACCGAGGATGCCCGCCCCGAACGGGTGGTCGGCGTTGCGGCCCAGCACGAGCAGCTCGGCGCGGCGGCCGTGCGCCACCAGTAGGTAGGGCGGCGAACCGCACTCGACGATCCGGTCGACTTGGAGGCCGGGGTGGGCGGTCCGCACCCTTTCGGCGGCGGCGGCGCTCGCCTTGTCCGCCGCGTCTTCCAGCGCCGTCAGGGGGAGCACCACAAAGCCCGGATAGACGACCTGCCAGATATGCAGGATCGTCAGAGGCAACTGACGTACCTCGGCTTCCCGTGCCGCCCACTCCAGGGCCGTCTCACTGCCCTTGGACCCGTCGTACCCGACGAGCACTCCCAGCGGTCCGCTCATCTCACCCTCCTTGTGCCCCTGCTCTCCAGTGTCGTCAGCCGATAGACCCGGCTACCTCCCGCGCACCCCCGCACCGCCGTCCTTTCCGCACTCTTGACCCCGCTTGGGGCCCGCCGTTGCCCAACGCGGACGCCGTCACACGGGCGTGGGCTCCGGTGCGGCTTCCGTGGCGGCGGTGACGACCGGGGGGAGCCGTAGGGCGGCGTGCACCGAGCCACCCGTCAGGGCGACGCGGAGGCCCGCGAGCTCGTCGGCCGTGAGCGGCCACGGCACCCGCGCGGTCAGGGTGATCTCGGCGACGCGCGGAGGCGCGCCCGGCGCCATGGTGAAGTCCACGCCGACTTCGAGGCCCGAGTACGGCAGCCCGTGCTCCTTGAGGTGGCGGCGCCCGTTGTGGGCCGCGCAGGCGGCGACCGAGGCCACGAACAGCTCGGGCGCGGTGGGTCCCGCGTCGTAGCCGCCGGCGCAGGGCTGGTCGACGTGGAAGACGTGGTCGCGGATGAGGATGGCGAAGGAGTCCTGGTCCTGGTGGACGACGGTGATCTCGTTCATGGCGGTTCCCCTCTTTTCCCCATCGTGCGCGCGCGGCGCCCGCCCCGGCACCGCCCGAAGGGCACCCGCCGAAGGGACGTAGGTCACGGCCGCCCTCCGGGCCGGTGCCTAAGGTCCCTGACGCGCCGGGGCCTTCGGGCCGGACGGGCCCGGCGTTGTCCGGCTTTGATGGCCGTATGGCGAAATCTGGCGGTTGTCCGGACTGGATTGGGGTGAGGACCGGGCACACGGGACCCGTGCGCCGGGGCGGTCCTGAAGTCGGGGAGGGTGGGCTGATGTCCGGTGTGGTGGTCGGTTGCGACGGCGGCCCCGAAGGGGAAGCCGCGCTTGACTGGGCGGTGGAGGAGGCGGCGGTCAGGGGGGTCTCGCTGACGGTCTGCGTAGCCTGGCAGTACCCGCCCGAGGGGATGGTCGGGATCACCGAGGACGACGCGGAGCGGGCCGCTCGGGACGTCCTCGCCCGGGCCCTCGCCAAGGCGGGCGACACGGCAGTTCCCCGAATGGAACGTGGCCTTCCTTCGACGTCGCTGCTGCGTGCTGCGGTGGGTGCGGATCTCCTTGTCCTGGGACCCACGCGGGCGGCCAACCCTGCGTCGCTGGGCGCGGGGTCCGTCACCGCCAAGGTGCTTTCCAGCGCGACCTCCTCGATCGTGGTCGCGCGGGGCGCCAGCAACGGGCGAGGGGTCGTTGTGGGGACGGACGGCTCCGGCGGTGCGGAGGCGGCCGTGGCCCTGGCCCTCGTGGAGGCGGCCCACCGAGGCGTCCCCCTCACCGTCGTGCACAGGACCGAGGACGACACCGAACCGCAGGACGCGGCCACGAAGGTGCGCGCCTCCCTGGCGGCCCGCCCGGACGCCCGTCCCGACGTCGCGGTCATCGTGGACGCCGACCGAGGCGACCCGGCCGAAGCGCTCCTCGCCGCTTCCGCGTCGGCGGCGCTCGTCGTTGTCGGGGCGCGCGGCCTCGGCCCGGTGCGGGGCGCCGCCCTGGGCTCGGTGAGCCAGCGGCTCGTCCGCGAGTCCCGCTGCCCCGTCGCGGTCGCCAAACCCACCAAACCCATCTGACCCACCGGCCCCTTGGATGACATCCCTCCGCTGCTCACGGGCGGGACGGTAGGTGGCCCGCCGGTAGGATCGCCGTGATGAACGGGACCTTGCGCAGCACCAGGGACATCGCGAAGGCGGCGGTCCGCGCCGAACTCGCGCGGGTGGCGTTCGAGATGTTCGCCCGCGACGGCTTCGACAGCGTCACCATCACGGAGGTCGCCGCAGCCGCTGGCGTCTCGCGCAGCACGTTCCTGCGCTACTTCGGCACCAAGGAGGACGCGATCCTTGGCGTCCTCGACGCGCAGGGCGCGGCCGTCGCCGGGGAGCTGCGCGGCAGGCCCGCCCGCGAGGACGACTGGACGGCCCTGCGCCGCGCGCTCGGCACCCTGCTCGCGCCCTACCTCAGCGATCCGGCGCGCGCCCTCACGCTGGCCCGGATGGTCAGGGACACGCCGTCGCTCTACGCCCGGCAACTGGAGAAGCACCACTCCTGGCGTCCGCTGCTGGCCGACGCGCTTGCCGAACGCGAGGGCACCGTGCCCGGCCTGCGGCACACCGTGCGGTCCGCCGCCGCCCTCGACTGCCTCGCCGCGGCCCTGGAGGCGTGGACGTCCGCCGAGGGCCGCCGCGACCTCCTCGCGCTCCTGGACGAGGCGTTCGCGGCGCTGCGCTAGCCGCCCTGGTTCCCCGCCGCGCCCCGCAGGGCAGGACCGGAACATGCGGATCAAGAGGCTCGACCACCTCGTGCTCACCGTCGCCGACCCGGACCGGACGACGGAGTTCTACACGCGCGTCCTCGGCATGCGCGACGTCACGTTCGGCTCCGGCCGCAGGGCGCTCGCGTTCGGCGAACACCGCATCAACCTGCGCGTGGCGGGCCGTGAGCGCGGCCCTGAGGCCGCCAGGCCCACACCGGGCAGCGCGGACCTGTGCCTGCTCCTGGACGGCTCCCTGGACGACGCCAGCGCCGCGCTGGCCCGGCACGGCGTGCCCGTCGAGGTGGGCCCGGTGGAGCGGGACGGGGCGCTCAGCACCCTCGTCAGCCTCTACGTCCGCGACCCCGACGGCAACCTCATCGAGCTCAGCGTCTACCCCGGCGCGGACGACGACTGACCGAGCCCCCGGTGCCCGTGCCGGTAGGCCGACGGCGTCGTGCCCACGGCCGCGCGGAACCGTCTCCGGAAGTTGGCTGACGTGGCCAGCCCTGTGCGTCGGGCTATCGTCTCCACGGGCAGGTCCGTCTCCTCCAGCAGGGCCCGCGCGTGCGCTATCCGCCGCTCCAGGAGCCACCGGCCGGGGGAGACGCCGAGGCGGTCGGCGAACCTGCGGCTCAGCGTCCGGGCCGAGGTGCCCGCCCGCTCGGCCATGTCCTCGACGGTGAGGGGCCGTTCCAGGTTCTCGGTGATCCACTCCAGCAGCGGGGCGAGGCCGTCCGGCGCGGGCCCCTGCGTAGGCAGGTCCGGGTACTGGCGTTGGCGGCCTTCCCGGTGCGGCGCGGCGGCGATCTGGCGGCCGATCCGCAGCGCGAGCGCCGCCCCGTGGTCGCGCCGCACCAGGTGCAGGCACACGTCGATGACGGTCGCGGACGCCCCCGCCGTCACGACGTCCCCGTGGTCGATGTAGAGGACCGAGGCGTCGGGCCGGACGCGGGGGAAGCGGCGGCTGAGCTCGCCCGCCAGATCCCAGTGGACGGCCGTGCGCAGCCCGTCCAGGAGGCCGAGCGCGGCGGGCACGAACACCCCGGCCCAGACGGTGATGATCCGGGCCCCGCGCGCGTGCGCCGCCCGCACGGCCGTCAGCACGTCCTCGGGGGGCCACCGCCACCAGGACGCCAGAAGGATCGTGTCGGCCTCCGCGAGCGCCTCCAGGCCGTCCCTGACGACGATGTCCGCGCCGAGCGTCGTCGACTGGAGTCCGGGCCGCTCCGCGCACACCCGGAACTCGTAGAGCTGCGGGATGTCGGTTCCGTGGTACCCGAAGACGGCGGAGGCGCACGTCACGGGATAGAGCTCCTGGTACGGGCCGACCAGGGCCACCACACGATGCCGCATGGCAGGAAAGTATCGGATCACGTCAATCCGGACACCTGTGGGGAGGCGGCGCCGTGTCCAGAATGAACTCCCATGGAAACGAGCACGACCGCGACCCTGGAGCGCGGCGCCCCGGCCCCGGCCCGGCTGTGGACGAGGAACTTCGCCCTGTACTTCGGCGCCCGCGTGGTGTCCCTCGTCGGCGACGCGATGATGCCGGTGGCGGCCGCGCTGGTCGTCGGCCGGATCTACGGCATCTCCGGCGTCGGGTACGTCATGGCGGTGTGGACCGCCTCGATCGTGGTCTTCCTCGTGGTGGGCGGCGCGCTCTCCGACAGGTTCGGGGCGCGCACGATGATGATCCTCTCGGACGTCATAAGGCTGGCCGCGCAGGGTGCGCTGGCCGCCGCGTTCTTCACCGGGACGCCGCCCCTGTGGCTGCTCATGACGATGTCCCTGGTGTCCGGGATGGCCACCGCGCTGTTCCAGCCGGGCGTCAACGGGATGGTGCCGCTCGTCGCGGCCGACCCGCAGCGCGCCAACGGGGTGCTCAAGATCGCCGACGCGGGCGCGCAGGTGGGCGGCCCCGTCCTGGCCGGGACGCTGACGGCGGTGGCCAGCGCGGGCGTCGTCTACACGGTGGACGCGGCGACGTTCCTGGTGAGCGGCCTGTGCCTGGCGCTGATCCGCGGCCTGCCAGCCGCCGCGCGGGTGGGCACCGCCCTGGCGCGGGAGATCAGGGAGGGCTGGCGGGAGTTCCGGGCGCGGTCCTGGATGTGGTCCGTGATCATCATCTGGGTGTTCTTCGGCCTCCTGGTGTTCGGGCCTTCGATCCCCCTGGGCTCACGGCTCATCGAGGAGCGGCTCGGCGGCGCCGCCTACGGCTGGGTGATGGCCTCGCTCGGCCTTGGCACCGTCATAGGCGGGGTGATCGCCATGGTGCTGCGCCCGGCCAGGCCGCTCGCGGCGGGCGGCCTCGCCCTCGTCGGGTTCGTGTGCGTGCCGCTGACGCTGGCTTTGCAGCCGTCGCTTCCGCTGCTGATGGCGGGCCACCTGGTAGGCGGCTGCGCGTGGGCGTTCTGGTCGGTGATGTGGTCCACGAGCGTGCAGACCCAGGTGCCCTACGACGTGCTGAACCGGGTGACGGCCTACGAGATGGCCGGGTCGATCTCAGGGATGGCGGCAGGACAGGCCCTCGTGGGCCCGCTCACCAAGGTGGTGGCCCCACGCGACCTCCTGCTCGTCTCGACGGCCACCACGGCGGCCGTCTGCGCCGCGCTCCTGCTCACCCGTCCCGTGCGGAACCTACGGGCCCGTCCCTCCGCGCCGTTGAAGGGCGACGCGAGGTAGGGCGCTCACCTCCGGTCGTCCCCGGACGCGTCGGAAGGCCATCCGGCGGAGATGACAAGATCCTGGAGCCGGTGCATCTGCGCCCGGAACAGCCGGACGGCCTCGGGGTCGTCCGGCCGCAGCGTCGCTCCGCCGGAACCCTTGATGCCGCCGTTGAGGAACCCGTACAGGCTCCAGGTGACGACGTTGGACAGCATGGCGTAGTCCGACAGGTTCGTCACGCCCCGCTCGCTCAGGTGCCGTGCCAGCAGCTCCTCCACCCGCCGCAGGAACGGATCACGGTAGCGGGCGTCGATGTCGGCGAGGTCGGCCGCGTCGGCGAGGCGGCGGTGCTGCCACAGCTCCATCTCCTCGGGATTGGCGAGGTAGAAGTCCAGGACGCGCGAGAGGAAGTCGCGCACGCCGTCCGCGTCGGGCGCGCACTTGTCTTCCATCTCGTCCAGCAGCGCGTTCTGCGCCGCGTAGAAGTCGGCGATGACGGCCTCGTACAGGCCGGTCCTGCCGCCACGCGCCCTGACCTCGGCGACGTCCACGCCCGCCGTCTCGGCGATCATCCGCTCGGTGGTGCCGTCGTAGCCGACCCCGCCGAACAGGCGCAGCGCGGCGGCGGCGACGGGGTCGTGGCCGGTCACGGCAGCGACGGCAGGGCGCGGAGCCGCCCGTCGAGCTGGTCGGTGTAGAAGTCGAAGAACGCGTCGGGGTCGGGCCCGCAGTTGACGACGACGAGGTGGTCGGTGCCCGCCTCGACATACGCGCGGGCCGCCGCGGCGATCTTGTCGGGGTCCGGGCCGCACGGGAACGCCTTCATGATGTCCTCGGTCCGCACCGTCTCGCTGGCCGCCGCGAACGCCTCGGGCGTCGGCAGCTCCGACATGACCTTCCAGCCGAGCACCGACCAGCGCGTCGTCTCCCGCGCGGCCTTGGCCGCCGTCTGCTCGTCGCGGGCGTAGGAGATCATCATCTCGCCGTAGCGGGGCCCGGAGCCGCCCGCCTGGGTGTAGGCCCGGATGAGGTCCTGATCGGGCTCCGTGAGGAACATGGCGTCCCCGATCTCGGCGGCGAGCCGCGCCGCCTTCGGGCCGCCCGCCGCCACCGCGATCGGCACCGGCTCCGTCGGCAGGTCGAAGATCCGCGCCCGCGCCACCTCGAAGTACTCACCCTTGTGCGAGCGGTAGCCGCCCTCCCACAGCAGCCTGATGATCTCGACGGCCTCGCGCAGCATCTCCTGCCGCTTACGCGGCGACTCCGGGAAGCCCTCGCCCACGATGTGCTCGTTCAGCCGCTCACCCGACCCGACGCCCAGCGTGAACCTGCCACGCGACAACACCCCGAGCGTTGCCGCGGCCTGCGCAATGATCGCCGGATGATAACGGACCGTCGGGCAAGTGACGCCCGTCAGCAGCCGGACCCGCTCCGTCCGCGCCGCTACCGCCCCCAGCACCGACCAGGCGAACGGCGAGTGCCCCTGCGTCTCCAGCCAGGGATGAAAATGATCACTGATCTCCACAAAGTCAAACCCGGCCCCCTCGGCCCGAACCGCCTGCTCCACCAGATCCACCGGGTCGAACGCCTCAGCCATCAACTTGTAGCCGATCTCCATCGGAATCCCCCCATTCCGTCCCCTACCACTCCCGCTACCCACCCAGACCCCGCCCCTACCCCCACGGCCGGGTGGGTTAGGGGTCAGGGGAGGTAGCGGAGGAACCAGCTGGTGGCTAGGGAGGCGACTTTTTGGAGGGTGCCGGTTTCGGCGAAGAGGTGGGTGGCGTTGGGGACTATCTCGATGTGGTGGGGGCAGGTGAGGCGGGTGGCGGCGGCGCGGTTGAGGTCGAGGACGTCGGGGTCGGCGCCGCCGACGATGAGGAGAGTGGGGGCGCGGACGGCGCCCAGGCATTCGCCCGCCAGGTCGGGGCGGCCGCCTCGGGAGACTACGGCGGTCGCGGGGGAGACGGGGGAGGAGGCGGCGCGCAGGGCCGCCGCCGCGCCTGTGGACGACCCGAAGTAGCCGATGGCGAGCTGCGGCGCCTTGGCGTGCAGCCAGCGGGTCGCGCCCTCCAGGCGGGACGCCAGGAACGGGATGTCGAAGGTGCGGTCGGCCTCCTCGTCGGTGAGCAGGTCGAACAGGAGGGTGCCCAGGCCCGCCTCGTTGAGCGTCCGGGCCACGTCGCGGTTGCGCGGGCTGCGCGCGCCGCTCCCGCTGCCGTGCGCGAACACGATCGCGGAGCGGGCGCCCGGCGGGATCGTCAGGTGGCCGGGCAGCTCCTCCCAACCGACCAGGACATCGTCGTCAGCCGCGGGAGCCTCCTTGGCGGCTGCTCGGGCCAGTAGGAGATCGACCTCGCTGTCGGGCACGGGAGCGAAGTCGTGGTACCAGGCGCCGACAGCGCTGAACTCGTGCGGCGAGAGCGGGCAGACCACCTCGTCGGCGACCGCACCGACCGTCCGCACCGCCTCCCGCGACCCGACGGGCGCCGCCACCACGACACTGGCGGCGCCCAGCTCCCGCGCCACCGCGCAGGCCGCCCGCGCGGTCGCGCCCGTGGCGAGGCCGTCGTCGACGATGATCGCGAAGCGCCGGTCCAGCGGCACCCGGGGCCGGATCGCGCGGTACCGCACGGCACGGTCCTCCAGCACGGCGCGCTCGTGCTCCTCGACCCGCGCGATGTCGTCGGGCGTCGCCCCGGTCTGCCGGACGAGCCCGTCGTTGAGCACCCGCGCGCCGCCCTCGCCGATCGCGCCGAGCGCCAGTTCCGGCTGGCCCGGCACGCCGAGCTTGCGTACCACGATCACGTCGAGGGGCGCGTCCAGGGCCGCCGCGACGCGCGCCGCGACGGGCACACCGCCGCGCGGCAGGCCGAGCACCACCGGACGCCGCCCGGCCAGCCCCGTGAGGTCCGCGCCGAGCCGGTCGCCCGCCTCAAGGCGGTCCCGGTAGACCATGGTCCGACCTCGCTTCCGGCGGCGTCCGAGCGCTCTCCCCTCCAGTGTCCGCCCGCCGCGTCCGCCCGCCAACCACCCCATACCAACCCGTTCCCCACTGCGGACCCTGCCCTGACCGTCAGTGCGGGACGGGTAGTGTGCTCAGCGAGGAGACGACGGCGCGGCAGTAGGCGCGCAGCGAGGCAGGGTCGTCGAGATCCTGACGTGTCTCGATGATGACGGCCGCTATGACGACCCGGTACAGGGCGTCCACCAGCAGCGTGACGTCGATGTCGGGGATGCGGCCCGCCGTGATGTGCTCCCGCACGAGGGGCGTGACGAACTCCCCGATCAGGTCGACCTGGGCGCGGGCCTGGAGGGTGAACACCGGGAGGATCAGTTCGGGGACGTCGCGTAGGGCGGCCCTGAGGAGCGGATGGTGGCGCGCGTAGTCGATGAGGAAGACGAGGAGGTCCGTCAGGTACTCGGGGGTCCAGGCGATCTCGTCGAGGACGGGCGCGACCCTGGCGATGAACGTGGAGAGCTCACGCTCGACGAGCGCCTCCTTGATGTCGTCCACCGTGCCGCCGTACTTGTACAGCGTCGGACGGGAGATGCCCGCCTTGCGGGCGATCGCCGACAGCAGGCGGCCGGAGGCGAACCCGCCCTCGACCAGGCACTCGGCCGCGGCGTCCAGAATGAGCGCGCGGAACTCCTCGGGAGTGCGGCGCGCGAGGCGCTCTGTCACGCACTCACTCTAGGGCCAATCGAGGCCGCCCCTTGACCCGCGCCCCCACGACATTTACATTTAACGCAGTAAGTGTAAATGGACAGGCGGAGGGGCCGTGACGATCGAGCAGGACTACCCGGACATGCTCCAGACGTTGTCGGAGGGTTCGGTCCACCGCAGGTTCGACCCCTACCTCGACATCGCGTGGGACGCCCCCGAGATGGCGCTTGACCCGAAGGACCCGCGCTGGAAGCTGTCGGCCAAGTCCGACCCGCTCGGCATGCACCCCTGGTACCAGGCGCTGCCCGAGGACCGGCAGATCGAGATCGGCCGCTGGCGCATGACCAACGTGCAGCGCGTCGGCCTGAGCTTCGAGAGCGTCCTCATCCGGGGCATGATGCAGTACGTCATGCGGCTTCCGAACCAGTCGCCCGAGTTCCGCTACTGCCTCCACGAGATGACCGAGGAGTGCAACCACATCCAGATGTTCCAGGAGTTCGTCAACCGCTCCGGCGAGGACGTCCCCGGAATGCGGCGGCTCTACCGGAGCACCATGGCGACGTGGAGCCTGTTCGCCCGCTGGCCCGCGATCTTCTTCATCGGCATCCTGGCCGGTGAGGAGCCCATCGACCACATCCAGAAGACCCTCATCCGCGAGGGCAAGGACGTCCCGCCCGCGTTGCTGCGCACCATGGAGATCCACATCGCCGAGGAGGCCCGGCACATCTCCTTCGCGCACCGGTTCCTGCGCGAGCACATCGGCAAGCAGAACAGGTTCGAGCGGTTCATGACGTCGCTCACCTACGCGCTCGTGATGCGCTGGCTCGGCGGCGCCATCGTCGTCCCGCCGCCGGAGTTCCGCAAGAGGTTCGGCATCCCGCGCAAGGTGATGCGCGAGGCGTTCTGGAAGCGCCCCGAGTCGCAGGCCGTGCTGCGCGAGTGCTTCAACGACGTCCGGATGCTCGCCGACCAGCTCGGCCTCATGAACCCGGTGTCGCGCAGGCTGTGGCGCCTGCTCGGCATCGACGGCCCGTCCTCCCGCTTCCGCGGCGAACCGCACCGCCCCGCCCGGCACGCCGCCTGAGCGGGCCCGCGCAAGCCGTCCGAGCCCGAGCAAGAGGACTCCCACCCCGATGCCCCATGTCGTCACCCGGTCCTGCTGCAACGACGCCAACTGCGTCTACGCGTGCCCGGTCAACTGCATCCACCCGACGCCCGACGAGCCCGACTTCGCCACCGCGGAGATGCTCTACATCGACCCGAAGGCGTGCGTTGACTGCGGCGCGTGCATGACCGCCTGCCCCGTCGGCGCGATCCGGCCGCACACCGCGCTCGGCGCCGACCAGCTCCCGTTCCTGGAGATCAACGCAGACTTCTACACCGACGGCAGGGACCGCGGCACCGTCCTGGCGATCCCGCCCGCGCCGCTGGAGGTCCGCGAGGGCGCGCCGCCGCGCGTCGCGATCGTCGGCTCCGGCCCGGCCGCCATGTACGCGGCCGACGAGGTGCTGACGATCCCCGGCGCGACCGTCGACGTCTACGAGCGCCTCCCGGTGCCGTACGGGCTCGCGCGGTTCGGGGTGGCACCCGACCACCCGGACACCCGCGCGGTGGCCGAGACGTTCGATCTGATCGCCGCGCAGGACGGGTTCCGGCTCCACCTGGGCGTCGAGATCGGGCGCGACCTGACGCACGCCGACCTCCTCGCCGACCACGACGCCGTCATCTACGCCGTCGGGGCCTCGGCCGACCGCCGTCTCGACCTGCCCGGCGGCGCGGGCACCGGGACGGCCACGGAGTTCGTCGGCTGGTACAACGGCCACCCCGACCACACGGGGCACACGTTCGACCTGACGCGGCCGCGCGCCGTCATCATCGGCAACGGCAACGTCGCGCTGGACGTCGCCCGGATCCTCACGCTCGACCCCGCCGCGCTGGAGCGGACCGGCATCTCTCGGGACGCGCTCGCGGCGCTGCGGGACAGCCGGATCGAGGAGGTCGTCGTGCTTGCGCGGCGCGGCCCTGCGGACTCGGCCTTCACATCGAGCGAGTTGCTCGGGCTGAAGAGCGTGGTGAACGTCGTCGTCGAAGGCGACCTGACCGATCCGGGCGGGCTCGGCCACACCGCCGCCCGGAAGCTCAGCCTTCTGACCGACCTGGACGAGCCCGGCCCTGGCCGTCGTGTGGTGCTCCGCTACCACACGACGCCCACGGAGATCACCCCCGAGGGCGTCCGGATCGGCGACGAACTGCTGGAGGCGGGCCTCGTGCTCTCGTCCATCGGCTACCGGGGACGCCCGGTGCCCGACCTTCCGTTCGACGAGGCGACCTGCACGGTTCCGCACGAGAACGGCAGGGTCCGGGGGACGGACCGGACGTACGTCACCGGCTGGATCAAACGCGGCCCCAACGGCTTCATCGGCTCGAACAAGACCTGCGCCCGCGAAACCGTCCGCACCCTCGTCGCCGACTTCAACACCCGAGTCCCGACCCCCGCCTAACCCCCCCAAACCCCCCGCGCCCCGCCTGCCCACCGCGGGGCGCGGGGTCTGTTCAGGCGGGGACTTCCCGGGAGTCCTCGGACCAGAGGGTGTGGTAGGCGCCTTCGCGGTCGGTGCGGTGGTAGGTGTGGGCGCCGAAGAAGTCGCGCTGGGCCTGGGTGAGGGCGGCCGGGAGGCGGGGCGCGCGTAGGGCGTCGTAGTAGGCGAGGGCGGCGGCGAAACCCGGTGTGGGGACGCCCTGGCGGACGGCGGTCGCCACCACGTCGCGCCAGTCGGACTGGGCGGCGGCGGTCTCGCGGGCGAAGCCGGAGTCCGACAGGAGGCTGGGCAGGTCAGGGCGGGCGTCGTAAGCGGCGCGGATGCGATCGAGGAACGCGGCGCGGATGATGCAGCCCGCCCGCCAGATCGACGCGATCGCGCCAAGGTCGAGCTTCCAGTCGTACTCGGCGCCGCCCGCCGCCATCTCCTGGAACCCCTGCGTGTAGGAGACGATCTTCGACGCGTACAGCGCCTGCTCGACCTTGTCGGCGAACGCGTCGGCCTCGGCCCCGCGCAGCGGCCGGGGTGTGGGCCCGGCCAGGTCGCGCGAGGCGGCGCGCAGGTCGGCGTGGCCGCTGAGCGAGCGGGCGAACACCGCCTCGGCGATGCCGGACACCGGGACGCCCAGGTCCAGCGCGGTCTGCACGGTCCAGCGGCCGGTGCCCTTCTGCTCGGCCTGGTCCAGCACGACGTCCACAAACGGACGGCCCGTCGCGGCGTCCACGTGCGCGAGCACCTCGGCCGTGATCTCGATCAGGTAGGAGTCGAGCCGCCCGGTGTTCCAGGAGCGGAACACCTCGGCGATCTCGGCGGGGGAGCGGCCGCCGACGTCCCGGAGTAGCTGATACGCCTCACCGATGAGCTGCATGTCGGCGTATTCGATGCCGTTATGCACCATCTTGACAAAGTGCCCGGCGCCGTCCGTCCCGACGTGGGTGACGCAGGGCGCGCCGTCGTCGGCCTTGGCGGCGATCTTCTCCAGCATCGGCCCGAGCGCCGCGTAGGACTCGGCGGAGCCGCCCGGCATGATCGACGGCCCGTGCAGCGCGCCCTCCTCGCCGCCGGAGATCCCGGTGCCGACGAAGTGGACGCCCCGGTCACGTAGCGCCCGTTCCCGGCGGCGGGTGTCCAGGAAGTGCGCGTTCCCGCCGTCGATGATCATGTCGCCGGGTTCCAGGAGCGGCGCGAACTCCTCGATGACGGCGTCGGTGGGCGCCCCGGCCTTCACCATGATCATGACGCGGCGGGGACGTTCCAGTGCCGCCACCATCTCCTCAGGGGTCCGCGCTCCGATGAACGTGCCTTCGTCGCCGAACTCGTCGAGGAGGTCGCGGGTCCTGCTTTCGGTCCTGTTGTGCACCGCGACGGTGTAGCCCCGCCGCGCGAAGTTCCGCGCGAGGTTGCGGCCCATGACCGCCAGCCCCGTCACGCCGATCTGCGCCGATCCGCCCATCTGCCTGCCCCCCGAAGAATGACGCGTCCCCCGCGGGATCCTGTGCCCCGCCGCCGCGCCGGGCATCCCGGCGCGGCGGCGGTTTTGCGAACCCGCACCCGAACTTTCCGCGGTCAGACGGTGAGGACGGGCTCGTCGGCGGCCGCGTGACGCGGCGTCGTCCGCTTCCTCCCGCCGCCGAACAGGAGGAGGGTCACCCCGGCGACGGCGAAGGAGACGAGGACAAGGAGGGGACCCGTGGCGGCGGCCCCGTCGAAGTAGACGGCCGAACGCATCAGCGAGGCGGCCGCGCCGGGCGGAAGGTACTGGCCGAGGGCGCCCCACGGTTCCGGCAGGAGTTCGGGCGCGCCCGCCGCCCCGGAGAAGGGGTTGCCCAGCAGGAACATGGTGGCCGAGCCCAGGCCGAACCCGGCAGGCCCCAAGACCGAGGCCAGCCCTACGATCGCCGCGGGCACCGCGAAGGAGACGAGCGCGTCGACCCCCGCGACGGTCCAGAACGACGACGAAGGCAGGATCCCCAGCCACGAGACGGACACCAGCGTGCTCACCAGGCCCGCGCCGAGAGCGAAGACGGACAGGGCGATGAGCCTGTCCCGCGCCGAGGAGAGCTGGAAGGCGAGCAGCGCGGAGGCGGCCAGCCCCGACATCACCAGAGGCAGGATCATCGCGGCGAAGCCCGCGCCGCGCGGGTCGTCGGGGCTGCCCGCGACGACGTCGGTGACCGCGACGTCCGGCGCCGCCTCCCCGGACAGGCCGAGTGCGACCTCGGTGAGCAACTGGGCGACAGCGGGCCCTGCCGCCGAGGCGACGAGCAGGTGCGGCGCCCCCTGTGGGCCGACCACGAGCGCCCCGTACACCTCGCGGTCCTCGATCGCGGCGCGGGCCGCCGCCTCGTCCGGGTAGGCGGTGACGGCGAAGGCGCCCGGACGCGCGCCCTCCAGCTGTTCGGTGACCTGGGTGACGGCCGGGGGCGGGCCGGCGACGCCCAGCGGCAGGTCGCGCGGCTCGGTCCTGATCGGGGCCCAGGCGAAGGCGATGATCAGCACCGCCTGGAGCAGGGCGAGCGCGCCGCCGAGCGCGGCCGCGGTACGTGACTGCTGCATGGTTGCCACTCCGTAAAAGCGAACGTCCGTTTTCTTTGCTGGGTCCAGTGGAGCACGCCCGCCGCCGGTTTGTCAAAATCGAATGTCCGTTTTATTTTGGACGCATGCCCAAGGTCAGTGAAGAACACCTCGAAGCCCGCCGCGCCCAGATCCTCGACGCGGCCGCCCGCTGCTTCGCCCGCCAGGGCTTCCACGGGACGTCGATGCAGGACATCTTCCAGGAGGCGGGCCTGTCGGCGGGCGCCGTCTACCGGTACTTCCCCGGCAAGGCCGAGATCGTGAAGGCCATCTCGGTGACCAAACGCGAGGTCATCGCCGGATACCTGACCGACCTCGCCGAAGCGCCCGAACTGCCGCCGCTCGCCGAGATCGTCCGCGGATTCGCCGACCTCATCCAGAAGACGTTCGCCGCCGACGGCCAGCTCGCGCTCGTCCCGCAGGCGTGGGCCGCCGCCAGCCACGACCCGGAGATCCACGGGCCCGTCAGCGTCATGCTCACGGCCATCCGGCAGAGCTGGATAGACATCGCGCGCAGGTTGCAGGCCGAAGGGCAGCTCGCCAAGGAGGCCGACCCCGAACACGTCGGAAGGACCCTGTTCTGCCTCCTGCCGGGCTTCATCGTGCAGAACACCATCCTCGACGACTTCCCCGCCGACGTCCTCGTCAGCGGGCTCGTCGGGCTGCGCGCGCCCGCGCCGGACTGACCCGCGCGCCGGACACCCGAATCCGGCGGCACCCGCGTGCCGTGCCCGGGGGAAAGCGCCCGGAGGTGCCACAATGCGGAGGCCGTTCACCGGCTGTCCTCCTGGTATCCCCCCGCGCGAAGGAGTCCTCCGTCCGATGATGGGCCGCACCCACGCCCTGTCCGGGGCCGCGCTGTTCACCGCGGGGGCGATCCCCCTGCACCTGCCGCCCGACCAGATCGTCATCGGCGCGGTCGCGTGCGCGGGAGCGGCGGTCCTGCCTGACATCGACCACCACGGCTCGCACGTCGCCCGTACTTTCGGACCGCTCACGCGCGGTTTCGCGTGGGTCGTAGGCAAGGTCGCGGGAGGACACCGCAACGGGACGCACTCGGCGCTCGGCGTAGGGCTGCTCGCCGCGGTCGTCTTCTTCTCCTGCGCCGTCTACACGCAGGACGAGGAGACCCTCCTGACGGGTCTCGCCATCACCGGCGCGATGCTGCTGTTCGGGCTCTTCTTCGGCCTGCTGCCTTCCAAGGGCAGGGGCCGGGCCGCCTACCGCAAGCCGTGGCACGGGTTCCTCGCCATCATGGCCTGCGCGCTCGGCGCGGCGGGCGTCGGCTACACCGGCTACCGGTGGGGCGAGGACGCGGGCGTGGTGCTCGTCGGGGCGGTGCTCATCCTCGTGCTGGCCGCCGCGATCCGGCCGCTCAACATCAAGGGCATCTGGGACGACCTGTCGCCCATCCCCATCACCGTCGCGCTGCTGTGGTTCGGGGTCGACCTCTCGGTGCTGCCCTACGCGATCGTCGTCGGCGTCGTCATCCACATCCTCGGCGACATGGTGACGCGCGGCGGCTGCCCGCTCGGCTGGCCCTGGTCGCAGACGATGTTCGGGCCCAAGTGGTTCCGCACCGGCGACCGCACCGAGACCCGCGTCGTCTTCCCCGCGCTCCTGCTCGTCCTGGCCGTCTCCACCGGTGTGCACGTCGGCCCGTACGTCATCGACCGCGCCGAGACCGCCCAGGAGGCCGTGAACGGCACCTGAGGGCCCGCACGGGTCAGCCGAGCCCGCCCGTCGCCCTGACGTTCTGGCCGGTCACCCAGCGGCCCTCGGGCGAGACGAGGAACGCGATGACGTCCGCGACGTCGGCGGGGTCGCCGAGCCTGCCGAGCGGCGTCAGGCCCGTGACGGCCTCCAGCGCCTCCGGCGGGTTGGCGGCGCGCAGCAGGTCGGTGTCCGTCGCGCCCGGCGACACCGTGTTGACGGTGATGCCGCGCGGCCCGAGCTCCTGCGCCGCCACCAGGGTGAGCTGCTCCAACGCGCCCTTGGACATCGCGTAGGGCGCGTTGCCCCGCGTCGGGCGCACCGTGTTCAGCGTCGAGACGTTGACGATCCGGCCGCCGTCGCGCATCGTGCGCGCGGCGTGCCGCAGCAGCCGGAACGGCGCCCACAGGTTGACCGCGAGCGCCGTCTCGACGTCGGTGTCCTCGGTCTCGGCGAGCGGCGCCAGCCGGGACCCGACGGCCGCGTTGTTCACCAGGATGTCCAGGCCGTCCAGCCAGTCGCCGGCGAACGCGACGATGCGGGTGACGGCCTCCGGATCGCTGAGATCGGCCCGTATCGGGTGCGCCTGGCCGCCCTTGTCAGCGACCGCCCGGACCACGTCGCCCGCCGCCTCGTCGTCGTGCGCGTAGGCGAAGACGACGACGGCGCCCTGCGCCGCGAGCCGTTCCACTACCGCCCGGCCGATGCCGCGCGAGCCGCCCGTCACGATCGCGCCCTTGCCCTCGAGTACGCCCATACGACGATCCCATCACCCTGCGGCACGGAAGGCGAGCGCCGGTAGGGAGATCGGCGAGCCACGGTCGGGCCGCCTTGCGCGCCTTCAGGGGAGGGCGGCCTTGAGCTCGGGGGAGTGGGCGGCCATCCAGGAGGCGAGGTCGGCGAAGACGGCTTCGGCGGCGGCGCGTCCTGCGGCGTGGTGGGCGGCGCGGGCGCGGGCGAAGCGGGCGGCGATCTCGTCGATGACGGCGGCCGGATCAGGCCAGCCGTAGGCGGCGCAGAACAGGGCGACGCGGCGGGCCTGCTCGGCGGGGGCGCTGCCGGGGTCGGCGACGCCCGCGAAGCACCAGACGGCGTGCCCGAGGTCGGTGAGGCGGGAGCCGGGCGCGAGGTCGTCGTCCCAGTCGATGAGGCCGATCGCCTCCTCGCCGTCGAACACGGTGTTGTGCGGGCCGAGGTCGCCGTGGCAGACGACTTCGCCTCCGTCGGCGACGGGCGCGCCCTCCGTCGCGTCGTGGAACGCGCGGATGAGCCGGGCCGCTGAGACGAGCCTTGCGTCCGACACCGGGGCGTCGTTCTGCACGACGTCGCCGGGGATGAACGTGAGAATCTCCCGGCCGTGTTCGTCCTCGCCGAGCAGGCGCGGCGAACCGGGGAAATCCGCCTTTTCCAGATGGATAAGCACGTCCCGGACATAAGGGCTGCTCTCGTGCGCCGGGCGGCGGACCGTGTCCCCGACCCGCACGAGGCCGAGGGTGTTCCCGCCGGTCAAACTCTGCTCGTCCATCCCCGTCACCCAACACCCGCGCGGCGGGCCCCGCAACCACCGTGACGGAAGAGTGATCAAGGAAAGCCGGGGTCAGGACCTTACGCCCCTGTAGGCGACCGGTAGGTGGCGCGGCCCGCGCAGCACGGGATTCACCCGATAGGGCGGCGGATCCGCGACGAGCTCAGGGCCCTTCACCCGGCGGGCGAACTCCGTCAGCGCGATCCGGGTCTCCAGACGGGCCAGCGGAGCGCCGAAACAGTAGTGGACGCCGTTGCCGAACCCCAGGTGCTCGACGTCGCCGCGGTCGGGGACGAACCGGTCCGCGTCCGGGAACCTGCGCGGGTCCCGGTTGCCCGCCGCCAGCATGAGGTTCACGTCGGTGTCCTTCGGGATGACCGTACCGGCGACCTCCACCGCGTCCATGGTGCGGCGGTTGGGCAGGTACTGCACCGGAGGCTCGTAGCGGAGCAGCTCCTCGATCATCGGGACGGCCAGATCCGGGTCGTCCTTGAGGCGCTTCAGCTCCTGCGGGTGCCGTAGCAGGGTGAGCACCCCGTTGGTGATGAGGTTGACCGTCGTCTCGTGGCCCGCGATGAGAAGCAGGAAGCCCGTGGCGACCTGCTCCGGCGGGGTGAGGCGGCCGTCCGGGCCGTCGTCGACGGCCAGGGCGGAGAACATGTCGTCGCCCGGGTCCTTGCGGTGTTTGTCGAACAGCTCCGCCAGGTAGCCGCCCATCTCGATCTTGGCGGCGTCCGGGTCGAGCAGATGCGGGTCCGGCTTGTGCTCGGCGCCGAAGTCGGCGGCGCCCAGCAGGGACTCCGTCCACAGGTGGAAGCGCGGCTCGTCCTCGACGGGGACGCCGAACAGGCGGCAGATCACCGAGATCGGGAACGGGTAGGCGAAGTCGTCGACGATGTCGGCCTGATCCTTGTCGGCGAAGGCGTCCAGCAGCCCGCGCACGGTGTCGGCCATGCCCCGCCGCATCTCGAACACGCGGCGCGGCGTGTGCGGCGGGCCGAACGGGCGGGTGACGATCCGGCGCACCCTGTCGTGCTCGGCCGGGTCGAGCCGCAGCATGCTCCGCGCCCCGCTCGGCGTCGGGACGAGCGGCGGCCTGGTCTGCGAGCTGACGCGCGGATCGTTCAGCAGTGACCGGATCTCCCAATATGTGCTCACGGTGTACACGCCGTCGTCCTGGCGGGCCACCGGCGTGCGCCTCAGCTCCTCGTACAGCGGGTACGGGTCGGGCCGGGCGGCCGGGTCGGCGATCCGCCGCATCATCGTCTCTGGCGCGGTCATGGGGTCCTCCGGGCGTGCGTCAGGCGGGGGCGGGCGTGAAGGTGATGCGGCGCTCGCTCGGCGCGTAGCCGCTGACCGTGACGGTCGGGCCGTGGCTCGGCACCGACGGGTCGGGGAAGCACGCGGGCACCGGGACGGTGCCGGGCGGCGGCCGGTCCACCCCGGCGAACTCCGGCGGGAACGGCGCCGCCGACTCGATGAGGCACCGGTAGAAGTCGAGCCAGCGGCCGTGGTCGAAGCTCACCGCCGCGATCACCCGGCCCCGGTGCCCGTAGACGGCGACGAACCTGTCGTCCTCCAGAGCCCCCTGGGTGACGACGACCTCGTCGCCCATCGTCGGCACCCCGATCGACTTGATGTTCACGCCGAACTGCGACGACCAGAACGCGGGGATCCACAGGTGCGGACGGCGGTCGCGGCTCGCGCACAGCATGTTGTGCGCGGCCAGGCGGGCCTGCTCCACGGCGTTGCCCCAGTGTTCGAGCGAGAGGAACTGGTAGCCGAACAACGCGTGCGGCATCCGGGCGACGTCGCCCGCCACGAAGATGTCGTCCGTCGCGATGCCGTTGTGGTCGAACGCGCGGCACGCGGCGTCCGCGGCGATCCCGCGCGGCCCGGCAGCCAGGCCCGAGCCTTCGAGCCACCCGGTATTGCGGATCGCCCCCAGAGCCACGACGGCGACATCGGCTTCCAGGACCGTGCCGTCGGACAGGTGGGCGCGGCACAGCCGTCCCGCCTCGTCGCCCTCCAGGGACGTCACGGTGACGCCGCAGCGGAGGTCCACGCCGTGCGCGCGCTGGAGCCGGGCCGCCGCCTCCCCGATGACGCCGCCGAGCGCGCCGACGAGCGGGGCCGGGCCGCGCTCCGCGACGGTGACGTCGATACCGCGCTCCCGGCAGGCCGAGGCGATCTCCGACCCGGTGAAACCCGCGCCGACCACGAGGACCCGGCGCGGCTTCGCGTCCAGGAGCGCGGCGAGGCGTCCGGCGTCAGCGGAGGTGCGCAGGGTGAGGACCCCTTCGAGCGCCGCCTCCGCCTCGTTGGCCCACGGGCGGGCGCGGGTGCCGGTGGCGATGAGGAGCCTGTCGAACGGCACCTTCGAGCCGTCGGCCAGGAGGACCGTCCTGCCGTCCAGGTCGAGGCCGGTCGCGGCGGTGCCGAGCCGCCACTGGGCGTCGACGTCGCGGGCCAGCGGCAGCGCCGTCGCGTCGGCGGCGACCTGGCCCAGCAGCACCTGCTTGGACAGCGGCGGACGGTCGTAGGCGGGCTCCGGCTCGTCGCCGATCAGCGTGAGCCGCCCGGTGAAGCCCTCGTCGCGCAGCGCCTCGGCGGCGCGCAGGCCCGCGAGCGACGCGCCCACGATGACGACGCGGTCGATCCGTTCAGCCGACAACGGCGTCGACCTCCCGTACTCCGGGCCCGTCCACGAGGATCGCCCCTACGGGGCACGCGGCCGCCGCCGCCAACACCTGGTCCCTCTTCTCCGCACCCACCACGGGGTCGTAGAGCAGGGACTCCTCCCCGTGCAGCCTGAACACGTCCGGCCCCAGGAAGGCGCACTGCGCGTACCCCTGACACCGGTTCAGATCCACCACCAGCCTCATCGACCGCCCCCTCACGACGAGTCCGCGACCCGATGGCCGCCCGGTCTCGATACCCGTCGCCCGCCCCGCCGCCCAACCCCCCACCAAACCTTGCCCGCCCCCATCCCCACCCCTGACCCGCGCCGCGCGGACGGCGAGGCCCGGCCGTCCTGGTGGGCGGCCGGGCCTCGGGCCGTCAGGCCCCGGCTACGGGGCGGACGACGTGGTGTCGCGCGCTAGCAGTCGACGAGTTCGGGGCTCTGGTTGAGGAGCTGCGCGCGGGGCGAGGTGAAGCGGGCGAGCGCCTCGTGCGCGTCCAGCCGGAACGCCGCGACCCGGTGGCAGTTCTGGAACGCCAGCCGCACCCCGAAGTGCCGTTCCATCGCGCCCCGCATCGCGTCGCTGGCCAGGGCCCGCAGCAGTTGCCCGCGCGCCGCCTCGTCCGGCGGCGGCACCTGGTTGTCGGCGAACTGCACCGAGGCGTCCGCCCCGCGCAGCCGCTCGACGACCTCGCTCACCAGCCCCCACGCGTACGGCAGCGACTCCCTGACACACGCCAGGAACGCCGCGTCGTCCACCTCCCCGTCCCGAGCCCGCTCGACCAACTCGGGCGAAACCGTGAGCGACATGCGCACCACCTTCTCTCAAAACCCATTGCCCGGAACCCCTCCGGAATTGAAAACCATTTTCATTATCGCCCGACCCCCGCCGCCACACAAGCACCCACCCCACGCGCCGACGGTCGGCTTCCCGGACAAAGCGCGCGTACAGCAACGGCGCGATGCGCCAGCGCGGCGTACGGGGGTCAGGCGGTGAGGAGGGGTGTGGTGAGGGCTTGGAGGTTGGCGCGGAGGCGGGGTGGGCCGCCCTGGGTGAGGAGGAGGTGGACCAGGGGGGCGTCGAAGCAGGCGAGGAGGGCGTGGGCGTGGAAGGGGGCGTCAAGGGTGGGGGCGGCCTTGTGGATGAGGGTGGTGAGGTGGGTGTGCCAGCGGAGGTAGGTGGGGTCGGTGTACTTGTCGGCGGCGCAGGCTCGTTCGTGGGCGGACAGGAGAGAGAGGTTGCCTACGGCCAGGTCGACCAGGGCGTCGAGGAAGGCCAGGACGCGGTCGGCGGGTGGGGCGCCGGGGCCCAGTGGGGGCGGGCCGTGGTCGATCGCCTCGGCGAGCGCGGCGGCGCGTTCGGCGAGCAGTTCGGTGAACAGGCCCGTTCGGCTGCCGAACCTGCGGAAGACGGTGCCCTTGCCTACGCCCGCCTCGGCCGCCACCCGGTCGAGCGACACGCTCGCCGGATCGGCGCCGAGCAGCAGCCGCTCCGTCGCGTCCAGGATCGCCCGCCGGTTCCGCACGGCGTCAGCCCGCGCCATCACCCCACACCCCTTCCACACCGACTCCCTCCATCCTCCACCCGACGCACTTCGCCCATGACGTCTCCGAGGCGCAGAGCGGAGCCGGGCGGTCTCCTCGCCGCCGCCCCGCGACGGGTTCGGGGTCGGGGTGGAAAACGGACTGTGGGTCCGGTTATTGTAGCCCCGGTAATCGGACTGGTGGTCCGTTTCAACGGAGAAGGGGAAGGCCATGAAGGGGTTGGTTGTGGTGGACGGGCGGATCGCGGTGGGGGATGTGGGCGAGGCGGCGCCTCGGGAGGGGGAGGTGTTGGTGGAGGTGCGGCATGTGTCCGTGAACTACGGGGAGGCGCGGTTCGCTGCGGCCTTTGGGGAGGGGGTGGTGGTGGGCTTCGACGCGGCGGGGGTGGTTCTGAAGAGTGGGCCGGGTGGGCCGCCGGAGGGGGCGCGGGTCGTCGCGTTCGGGGCGGGGGCCTGGGCGGAGCGGGCGGTGTTCGCGGCGGACGCGGTGGCCGTGGTGCCGGAGGGGTTGACGTTGGCGGACGCGGCGGCGCTGCCGATGGTCGGGCTGACGGCCCTGCGGGTGCTGCGCGGGTTCGGGGCGCTGCTCGGCAGGCGGGTGCTCGTCACCGGGGCGTCGGGCGGGCTCGGCAGGGTCGCGGTGCAGCTCGCGCGCCGGGCCGGGGCGCACGTCGTCGCGGCGGTCAGGACGGAGGCGGCCGGGCGGGGCTTGGCGGAGCTGGGCGCGCACGAGGTCGTGGTGGGCCTGGACGGGGTCGCGCCGGTGCACGCCGTCATCGAGTCCGTCGGAGGGCCCCTCCTTGTCCAGGCTTGGGGGCTGCTCCTACCGGGCGGATCCCTGCGCAGCGTCGGATGGGCCTCAGGCGAGCCCGCCACCTTCCCCGTGAACGGGTTCTTCGCCCACGGCGACGCCCGCACCCTCGCGTCCTTCGGCGACACCAGCGCGCCGGGAGCGGACCTCGCCTACCTGGCGGAGTTGGCCGCGCGCGGCGACCTCGATCCAGGCGTCACGTACCGTGCCGACTGGACCGAGGCCGCGGACGTCGCGGCGGCGCTGCTGGCCCGCCGGATCACCGGCAAGGCGGTGCTCGACCTTCCGGCGGCCGGGGCCGTCAGCCGGTGATCTGGTAGACCTTGCGTAGCCTCTCGTGGACGTGCCACGTGGTGCGCGCGCCCTTGTCGAAGACGCAGACGTCGCCGGGGCCGACCTCCAGGGTGGGGCCGTCCTCGATCTTGATGGTGGCGCGGCCCTCGATCACGACGAACAGCTCGTCGGCCTCGACGTCGGTGACGGTGCCGGGGCCGATCTCCCAGATGCCGCGGTCGACGTTCCCCGCGCTGTGCAGGGTGGTGCTGGCGGTGCCGTCCTCGGCGGGCGTGAGCACGGCGTCGCTGACGTGCACGACAAAAGACATGGTCTCCCCTTATGTCGGTTCCGGGTCGACCCTATTGCGGGGCGCGGGGCCGGACGAGCCGGGGTCGCCCGCCGACAATGCGGGGAGACCACCAGTTGGCGGGCCCCGCGAGCCGCAGTAGGGCGGGTGCCAGGACGCCCCGGATAAGCGTCGCGTCCACGGCGACGGCGAGGGCCATGCCCAGCCCGAGCTGCTTCAGGAACACGACGCCTCCGGTCGTGTACACGGCGAAGGAGGCGGCGAGGATGAGCGCGGCCGCCGTGACGAGCGGTGCGCTTCGGGCGATGCCCAACGGGATCGCCCCGACGGCGTCGCCTGTGCGGTCGTACTCCTCCTTCACCCGGGACAGCATGAGCACCTCGTAGTCCATGGACAGCCCGTAGGCGATGCAGAACATGAGGATCGGGACGCTCGGCTCGATCGACCCCGTGGGCGTGAACCCCAGGAGGCCGGAGAGGTTGCCGTCCTGGAAGACGAACACGAGCGCGCCGAACATGACGCTCAGGCTGAGCAGGTTGAGCACGGACGCCTTGAGCGCGGCGATCACCCCGCGCGTCATGGCGAACAGGATGACAAAGCTGATGAGCACGATGAGCCCGCCGACCAGGGGCAGCCGTTCGGTCACCCCGTCGCGGTAGTCGGTGAGCTCGGCCGGGTAGCCGCCGACGTCGCGGGGGAACGGCGCGGGCACGGCGCGGACCTCCGCGACGGCCCCGGTGGCGTCCGCCGCGAGCCGTTCACTGGCGAAGACGACGCGTAGAAGGGTGCCGTCCTCCTGGGTGTCCACCCGGAGTACTCCGTCCAACGCGGCCAGACGCGCGGCGTAAGGCTGGATCTCGGAGGAGGGCGTTCCGGGGGCGGCCACGACAGCGACCGCGTCGGCTTCCTCCGCTGTGAAGTCGGCCCGGATCTGGTCGTACATCTGCCGCGCCGGGGCGGAGGAGGGCAGCACCCTGTCATCGGGCAGCCCGAAGTTGACGCCGAGGAACGGCGCGCCGAGCGCCAGCACGAGGGCGAGCGCGGCGCCGCCGAGCAGGAGCGGCCGACGTACCACGCGCTGCGCGGTCCGGTACCAGAAGCCCTGCTCCGGGGGCGGGGTAAGGCGGTCCACCCGGCGGCCGAGCAGGACGAGCGCGGCAGGCAGGATCACCCCGGCGGCCAGCAGGGCGGCGAGCACCACGGCGACGCTCGCGTAGGCGAAGGAGGCCAGGAAGGGGAACGGGAACACCAGCAGCACCGAGAGCGACGCCGCCACGGTCGCCCCGCTGAACAGGACGGTACGGCCCGCCCCGCGCACTGTCCGGGCGACGGCCTCCTGCACGTCGTGCCCTGCGCGCAGTTCCTCACGGAAGCGGAAGACGACGAAGAGCCCGTAGTCCACGCCGAGCCCGATGCCCATGACGAGCGCGATGTTGGAGGCGAACGTGGACAGTTCGACGAAGGGCAGCAGCGCCCGCATCAACGCCAGGGAGCCGAGGACGGCGAACAGCCCGGCTCCGAGCGTCACCAGCGCGGCGGACCAGCGGCGGTAGACGGCGAACAGAAGCAGCAGGACCAAGGGCACCACGATCAGTTCGGCGCGGACGAAGTCCTGCCGCGCCTGCTCCATGACCTGCCGGAACACCTCGTCCCCGCCGCCGACCTCGACCTTGACGACGGCGTCGTCGCGCTCCAGCCGGGGCAGGAGGCCGGGCAGCAGGTCGCGCCGCACCTGGTCGGCGTCTCCCGGCGCCCAGGCGAGGACGAGCGCCTTCGTCCCGTCCTCGGAGCGCAGGGTGGACGGCCGGTCGCGGCTCCAGTAGGACCAGGCGTCGCCTACGCCGGGTTCGGCGGCGAGCAGGCCGGTGAGTTCGGCGCCCGTGGCGGCGACGGCGGGGTCGTCCACGTTCCCGCCCTTGGCGGTGACGAGGAGGGCGAGGTTCGGGCTTCCGGTGCCGAAGCGCTCGGCCATGGCCGCGCGGGCGGCCAGCGACTCCGAGCCCGGGGCTTCGAACCGGTTGAGCGAGAGCGCGTTGATGGTCCCGGCGCCGACCACTCCGGCGAGCACCAGCGCGGCGAGGCCCGCGGCGACGATCCACCGCGCGCGCCGCACGATGAGACGGCTGAGCATGGGGGCTCCCTGATAGGTTTACGAGAGATTGCTCGTGTTTTTCGGGAGCCTACGCGAAAACACGAGCGATCGCTCGTATTTCCCTGCGAAGAGGAGGAACCCGGGGTGACCGAGCGGCCGAGGCGCAGGCAGGCGCGCGGGCAGCAGCGCATGGTCGAGATCCTGGACGCCGCCGCGCGCGTGTTCGCGAGGTCGGGCTACGAGACGGCCACGACCAACGCCATCGCGGCGGAAGCGGGCGTCTCGCCTGGATCGCTCTACCAGTTCTTCGCGAACAAGGAGGCGATCGCGCACGCCCTCGCCGACAGGTTCGTCACCGCCATGCGCACCGCCCACGAGGAGGCGTTCGCGGGCGTGGACGCCGCCGCGCTGCCGCTGCCCGAGCTGCTCGACCGCGTCATCGACCCGATCGTCGCGTTCAACCTCGCCAACCCCGGCTTCAAGGCGCTGTTCGCCCGGCCCGACATGCCCGAGGGGCTCGCCGCGGCGGCCCGGCCCATCCAGGAGTCGCTGTTCGGCAGGGTGATGGGGATCGTCGCCGACCGCGCGCCCGCCCTGCCGCCCGAGGAGCGCGTCCGCACCGCGCGGGTGCTCATCCAGGTGTTCCAGGCGATGATCCCGCTCATCACCGCCGCCCCCGAGCCCGAGCGCGGCCCACTGACGGTCGAGCTCAAGCACGTCCTCGGCCGCTACCTCGACCCGCTGACCCGCCTCCCTGGGGACGACACGCCGTGACCGTCAAGGAGGACCCGTCCTCGTCGCGACGGAGGAGGCGGACGGCCGACACACACGGAATCCTGGTGACATGACGGACACGCTCGACGCACTGACCCGGCAGGCCGCCGCCCGCCTGGCCCGCCGCCGGAAGGGGGTCGCCGTCGCCGTCGTCGCGGGGACGGAGACCGCGACGGTCGAGGCCGACGGGCCCGGCGCGGTCTTCGAACTCGGCTCGCTCAGCAAGGTCCTGACCGCGCTGATCCTGGCCCGGATGGCCGTGGACGGCCGCTGCGGCCTCGACGAGCCCGTCGCCGACCTCCTGGGCGTCTCCGTGCCGGGGAAGGCCGGAGAGGCGATTCTGCTGCGTCACCTGGCGACGCACACCTCGGGGCTGCCCCGGCTGCCCAAGGGCATGCTGCGGCACCTCCTGCTGCACCCGAAGGAGCCCGACCCCTACGCGCACCTCGACCGGGAGACGCTGCTCGCCGGGCTCGCCGAGACCCGGCTGAAGGCGCGCCCCGGAAGCCGCCTGGCGTACTCCAACCTCGGCGCGGGCCTGCTCGGCCTCGCGCTCGCCACCCGCGCGGGCACCGACTACCGGACGCTGCTGCGCGCCGAGATCTGCGCGCCGCTCGGCATGGCGGCCACCGGCGTCGACGTCGCAGGGCTGCGCCAGGGCTACAACCGGGGCGGCAGGCCCGTGCCGCCCTGGAACCTCGCCGAACTCGCCGGGGCGGGCGGCGTGCGCGGCACCGCCGCCGACTTCCTGACGTTCGTGCGCGCCCACCTCGACCCCGGATCCACGCCGCTCGGCCCCGCCGTCGAACTCGCGCTGCGCACCCGGCGCAGGGCGGGGCTCGACGCCTGGATCCACCTGGGCTGGTTCGAGCGGCAGGGCGGCCGACTGTGGCACAACGGCGCGACCGCCGGGTTCACCGCGTTCGCCGGATTCACCCCCGGCAGGGGCGCCGGCGTCGTCGTCCTCGCCGACACCCAGCGCGCGGTGGACGGCGACGCCGGAAGGCTGCTCGCGGCCTTGGAGAAGCGGTGAGCACGGCGCCTCAGGACAGGATCTTCGCTTTCGCGCGCGCGTACTCCTCGTCGGAGATGGCGTTGCTCTCCCTGAGCGCGGCGAGCTTGCCGAGTTCCTCCGCGGCGCTGGGCGCCTGCGCCTCCTTGCGGACGTAGGAGCGGAACTCCTCCTGCTGCCGTTCCGCCCGCACCGCGTCGCGCCGCGTCATGCCGCGGCCCCGCACGATGAGATAGGCGAGCACGCCCACGAACGGGAGCAGGATCAGGCCGACGGTCCACGCCGCCTTCGCCCAGCCGCTCAGCTCGTGGTCGCTGAACAGGTCGGCGAAGACCCGGAACAGCAGGAACAGCCAGATGACCCAGCAGAAGAAGACGAGCATCGTCCAGAACAGATTGAGCAGCGGGTAATCGTCCATATTCCTGCTCTATCGTGGCGCGATTCTCGGAAGAAATGGGCTATCGGTAAATATCGCCCCAAGGAAAATCGGGGAGAACACAAGCTTCCGGACTTATCAGTGGTCGTCCAGTTCTGTCCGTGCCGTCCGCAGGAACACCCCTGGTGGGGGCCGACGGACGGGGGTGGGGCATGGGCGAGCCGCTCGACGCGGGGGAACGCGCCGAACTGGCGCGGCTGCGGGCCGAACTCGCGGCGCTGCGCGCGCCCGGCGGCCGGGTCCGCGCCGTTGTCGCCGCCGTGCTTCTGACGCTCGGCTGCCTGCTCGCGCCCTTCGCCGTCGTGGCGGCGTGGACGGGAAGCCAACTGTCCGACACCGACCGGTACGTCGCCACCGTGGCGCCCCTCGCGGAGCGGCCCGAGATCCAGAACGCCGTCGCCAACCGCGTCACCGCCGAGATCGTCGACGCGCTGGACGTCCCCGCGCTCGTCACGGGCGCCATGGACGCCCTGGAGGGCCGGGGCCTGCCCAAGGCGCTCGGCGACCGCCTCAGCGGCCTCTCGGGCGCCGTGGAGAGCGCCGTGACGTCGTACGTGCGCGACCGGTCGATGGAGGTGGTCGAGAGCGACACGTTCGCGTCCCTGTGGGAGGAGGCGCACCGCGCCGCGCACACCCAGGCGACGGCGGTGCTCTCCGGACGCGGGAGCGAGGTCGTCAAAGCGCGGGACGGGACCATCACCCTCGACCTCGGGCCCGTGTTCGACAAGGTGAAACAGCGGCTCGACCAGTCCGGGTTCGACGTGGTGGACTCCCTTCCGGAGGTGCGCCCCACGCTCGAGATCTACTCCGGCCCGGCGCTGGCCAAGGCGCAGCGCTGGTACCAGGTGCTCAACGCGCTCCGATGGATCCTGCCCGCCCTGTCCCTCATCCTCATCACAGCCGGGGTGTACACCGCGCGCTTCCACCGGCGCGCGCTTGCCGTCGCCGCCTTGGGCGTCGTCGTGGCCATGCTGCTTCTGGCGCTCGGCCTCCTGGCGGGCCGGGCGTACTTCCTGAACACCGTGGCGGCGCGCGGCCTCAACACGGCGGCGGCCGGTGCCCTCTACGACACGCTGATCCTGTTCCTGCGCTCGACCCTGCGGACGGTCGCCGTCCTCGCGCTCGTGGTGGCGCTCGGCGCGTTCCTCACCGGGCCGTCCTCGGCCGCCGTCAGGACGCGCGCCGCCTTCGGCCGCGGCTTCGCGCGGCTGCGCGGCACCGGCCACGGCAGCCCGTGGGTGTGGGAGCACCGCAGGTTGCTGCGCACCGGCGCGGTGCTCCTCGCGATCCTCGTGTTCTTCTTCTGGAACTACCCGACCGGCCTTGTCGTCCTGCTCATCACCCTCGTGGTGCTGCTCGCCCTCGCTCTCGTGGAGGCGTTCGGACGGCCTCCGGACGACCCCGGCGACGACTCCTGAACCGGCGTCCCCGCATGGACGGGGACGCCCGTCCCCGGATGTCCCCGCCCCGGAACGGGACAGCGCCGGGTGCCGCGCTCCCTGGCGGCTTGGGACGCCCCCTCGCGACCTTGGACGTACGGGGGCACGGCGTCCCCGGACGGAGGGAACGCACGATGTCCATCAACGGAGCGGGCACGGCCCGCGCGACCGCCACGGGGCCGTCCGACGAGCACGCCCGCCTCGCCGGGCTGCTCCTGGCGGGCGGCTGCCTCATCTGGGCGGTAAGCCAGATCGCGAACTTCGAGCGCGAGGAGGACGTCGTCTACGCCTCCGAGCTCATCGGCGGCTGCTTCTTCATGCTCGGCCTGTTCGTCTTCGCCTCGCTCATCCTCTCCTCGCACGCCGCCGGCGACCGGAAAGGCAAGGCGCTGCCTATCGTCGTCATGGCGCTCGCCCCGATAGCGATCGCCTCCAGCCTCGGCCAGGCGCCGCACGACAGCTACGCGGACGCGCCTAGCTGGGTGGTGGCCACCGACCCGTCCTGGCCGCTCTCCCAGCTCTTCATGATCATCTCCGCGATCGCGATCATCCGGGTCGGCAAGTGGAGGGGACCCCTGCGCTTCCTGCCTCTGGGCGGCTCGCTGTGGGTCATCGTCACCGGCGTGGGGGAGGGCGTCACCGACGGCCAGACCGGCACCTTCATCTTCACCGCCTGGATGCTGGCCACCTACGTCACCGCCGGGGTGCTGCTGCTCGTCCGGCCGGGAGCGGCGCGCGGCGAGTGACGTCCGTCGTCCGCCCTCCGCGTGGCGGCCCCCACTCGGGGTAGGCGCCGAAGAGGAGCCTTCGGGGGAGGGAGCGCACGATGGCGGACGCCGTGGTGATCGGAAGCGGGCCGAACGGGCTTGTCGCGGCGAACGTGCTCGCCTCGGCGGGATGGGACGTCCTGGTGCTGGAGGCGGCCGCGACGCCGGGGGGAGCGGTCGCCAGCGACCGGGGCGTCCACCCCGACTACGTCAGCGACCTGTGCAGCTCCTTCTATCCGCTCGCCGTGGCGTCACCCGCGATGCGCGCCCTGGAGCTGGAGAAGCACGGCCTGGAGTGGCGGCACGCGCGGGCCGTCATGGCGCATCCGCTGGCCGATGGCCGCTGCGCCGTCCTCGAACACGACCCCGAGCGCACCGCCGCGGGCCTGGAGAGGTTCGGCGCAGGGGACGGCGACTCCTGGATGCGCCTGTACGGCCTGTGGAGCGACCTCGGAGACGACGTCATGAAGGCGCTCGCCACGCCCTTCCCACCCGTCCGGGCGGGGCTCGGCATGGCCAGGAGGCTGCGCGCGGCGGGCGGCCTGCGCGCCGCCCGGTTCCTCACCCTCCCGGTGCGCAGGGTCGGCGAGGAGGACTTCACCGGGCCCGGCGGCCCGATGCTGCTCGCCGGGACGGCGCTGCACGCCGACCTCGCGCCCGAGGCCGCCGGGTCCGGCGCGTTCGGCTGGGTGATGGCGATGCTCGGGCAGCGGTACGGCTGGCCCGCGCCGCTCGGCGGGGCCGGGGCGCTCACCGACGCGCTGGTGCGGCGGTTCACCGCCCAGGGCGGCACCCTGCGCTGCGGCACCGCGGCCACCAGGATCGTCATCCGCGAGGGCAGGGCCGTCGGGGTGCTCACCTCCGACGGAGACGCCGTGCGCGCCGCCAGGGCCGTCCTCGCGGATGTCTCGGCGCCCGCCCTGTACAACGGGCTCGTCGGGTGGGAGCACCTGTCCGCAGGGCTGCGCGACGACCTGCGCCGCTTCCAGTGGGACTACGCGACCTTCAAGGTCGACTGGGCGCTCTCCGGCCCGGTGCCCTGGGCCGCGCCCGAGACGGCCCGCGCGGGCACCGTCCACCTCGGCGACGACATGGCCGACCTGACCCGCTTCGCCGCCCAGCTCGCGACCGGCCACGTCCCGGACAACCCGTTCACGCTGGTCGGCCAGATGACGACGACCGACCCCTCGCGGAGCCCGGCGGGCACGGAATCCCTGTGGGCTTACACGCACGTGCCTCGGTACGTCGTAGGGGACGCGGGCCCTGCGGGCATCACCGGCGCGTGGGACGAGCGCGACGACCTCGCCATGGCGGCCCGCCTTGAGGAGCGGATCGAGCGGTACGCGCCGGGTTTCCGCTCCCGCGTCGTCGCGCGCCGGATCCTTTCGCCGCGTGCCCTGGAGCGGCATGACGCGAACCTGTCCCAGGGCGCGCTCAACGGCGGCACCGCGGCACTGCACCAGCAGCTCGTCTTCCGTCCCACGCCCGGCCTCGGCCGTCCCGAGACGCCCATCGCGTCGCTCTACCTGGCCTCCGCCTCCGCGCACCCGGGCGGCGGCGTGCACGGCGCGTGCGGGGCGAACGCCGCCCGCGCCGCGCTGCGCGCGAGCCACCCCGTGCTGCGGCACGTGCTGCCGCGCCTGAGCCGGATGCTCACGCCGTCCCGGCCGCCGCGGGCGCCGGTGCCCCCGGCGCCGTCCCGGGAGGCCCGAGAGCGCAGCCACGCGGCGCTCTGACGGCCCGCCGGTCACACCGCGCCGCGCCGCGCGCGGAACTTTCACTATGTGCATTTATGTTGCCGTGGGCGAATTTATTCCTAGATAAGTGTTCAGTTTTGACCAAAGAGTCGCTTGCGTTACGATCCGGGCATCCAGCGAATCTTTCCGTCGGTCGAAGCACCCGGTCGGCCTCTTTTCGCGCGTCTTCGTCCACGAGGGGGAACCCAATGAGCCTGACCATCGACACCGCGCTCAAGGAGGTCCAGGCCATCGAGGGCTTCCTCGGCGCCTCGCTCGTCGACTACGAGAGCGGCATGCCGCTGGGCATCGTCTCCTCCGACCCCGAGTTCGACCTGGACGTCGCCGCCGCCGTCACCACCGACATCGTCCGCGCCCAGGTCAAGGCGTTCCGGGCGCTGGAGGTCGAGGACGCCATCGAGGACATCCTCATCTCCCTGACGAACCAGTACCACATCATCCGGGTGGTGGACAGGGAGGCCGACCGGCTCTTCCTCTACGTAGCGCTGGACCGCGAACGCGCCAACCTCGGCCTCGCCCGCATCACCCTGCGCAAGATCGAGCGCGAGCTGGCCGTCTGACCGGGCCGCGAACGGACCGGGGCCGCAGATGAACAAGGAAGCAGTGCTCGCCGAGCTCACCGACCTGCGCAAGGAGGTTCCGGGCGTCACCGAGAGCGCCACCGCCTCGGTGGACGGCATGCTCATCGCCTCCGACACCGACCAGGCGCGGCCCGACGTGCTGGCCGCCCTCGCCGCGACCACCCTCGGGCTCGGCAAGAGCACCGGACACGAGGTCGGCATGGGCGAGCTGCGCGAAGTCGTCACCAGGTGCGCCGGAGGACACATCGTCGTCTACGCGGTGGGGAAGAAGGCCCTGCTTGTGGTGCTCGGAGACGAGGGCCTGGACGTGGGCCGCCTGCACGTGCGCTCCCGCACCACGGTGGCGCACCTGGTGGACCTCCTGGACCAGTGACGCCATGACCGACACCCCAGAACCCGGCCAGGGCCGCCCGTCCGGGGTGCTGCTCGCCAGCATCGAACGGCGCGCCAAGGACGGCTTCACAGGCACACTGCGCGCCGAAGGCCCCCTGTCCGGGGAGGTCGTGCTCGCGGGCGGCAGGGTGGTGGCCGCCGCGACGCCCGGCGCGCCGGGGGTCGAGCCGCTGCTGCTGCGCTCGGGCCGCGTCAGCGACGAGGCGTGGTCCGCCGCGTTCGCGGAGGGCGCGCCGCACGGCAGGCTCGCCGAGGCGCTCGTGCGCAGGGGCGTCCTGGGGGCGGTGGACGTCGAGGTCCTCGCGCTGACCGCCCTCGCCGACGCCGTCTTCGCGCTCGCCCTACGCGGCGTGCACACCTGCACCGTGATGCCCGCGAAGCCGGACGCCCCAGGGCCGCCGCTCCCGGCCGACCCGGGGCTCGACGGCGAACGGCTCATCAAGGAGACGACACGGAGGCTCGGCGCCGCGGCGCGTTGGCAGGAACTCGGGCTTACCGCGTCCGTCTTCCTCGTGCGCACCTCGAACGGGCTGCCCTCCGACCCGCTGCTCGCCGCCGTCAACGGCCGCCGCACCGCGCGTGACCTCGCCTTCGCCCTGGGCCGCGGCCTGTTCGCCACGATGTGGTCGCTCACCGACCTCATGGAGGCGGGCGCCGTCACCACCGCCGAGTCCGCCTCCGAACCCTCCGCACACGTCGTCCTGGAAACCCCGGACGGCCTGCCCAAACGCCTACGCGGCGCAAGCGACATCGTCCGAGTCCTCCCCTTCCGCCCCGACCGCTAGCCGCCGCCCGGTCGCCGCGATCTTGGGGGACACCGGGTGTTCGTGGGTGGTGCACGCCGTGTTGGGGCGGTGGTGGCGGCGGGCGCCTAGTTTCCGGGACAACCGATCTGGGAGGTTGTCCATGTTGGGAACGCGGACTCTCGTCGCCGGAGTGGGCGCGGGCGTCGTCGCCGCGTCGGTGGCGCTGGTGGCGGCGGGGCAGACGGCCGCCGCCGCGCCGGGGAAGGTCAGGGCGGAGCCGATCGTCGTCGCGCACCGGGGCGCCAGCGCCTACCGCCCCGAGCACACGCTCGCCGCCTACGAGCTCGCCATCAGACAGGGCGCTGACTACATCGAGCCGGACCTCGTGCCGACCAAGGACGGCGTGCTCGTCGCGCGGCACGAGAACGCGCTGGGCGGCACCACCGACGTCGCCGACCGGCCCGAGTTCGCCGCGCTGAGGAAGACCAAGACGATCGACGGCTTCACCACGACCGACTGGTTCACCGAGGACTTCACGTTCGCCCAGCTCCGGACGCTGCGGGCCAAGGAGCGCATCCCGGCGACCCGTCCCGCGAACCAGGCGTTCGACGGCCAGGAGCGCATCCCGACGTTCGACGAGGTCGTCCGGCTGGCCAAGAAGCACGGCGTGGGCGTGTACCCCGAGACCAAGCACCCCACCTACTTCGCGTCGATCGGGCTGCCCTTCGAGAAGCCGCTACTGAAGACGCTGAAGGACCACGGGCTTACGAAGCGCAACTCCAAGGTGTTCATCCAGTCGTTCGAGCCGGGCATCCTCCAGCGGCTCGACCGGCAGACCGACGTCCGCCTCGTGCTGCTGCTCAACGGTTCAGGGCAGCCGTACGACTTCACCGTCTCCGGCGACAAGCGCACCTACGCCGACCTCGCGACCCGCGACGGCCTGCGCTGGACGGCGCGGTTCGCCGACGGCATCGGCCCCGCGACGAGCTGGATCATCCCGCTCGACGCGCAGGGCCGGACCCGTCCGGCGACCACGCTCGTCAAGGACGCGCACCGCGCCGGGCTCACCGTCGTGCCGTGGACGTTCCGCCCCGAGAACAGCTTCCTGCCCGCCGACTTCCGCGCCGGGAACCCGGACTCGCCGGTGTTCGCGCGCGCCCAGGGCGACGCCGCGGGCTGGCTGCGGCTGCTGCTCGCCCAGGGCATCGACGGCATCTTCGCGGACGACCCGGCGTTGGCCACGGCGATCGTCGACTGAGTTATCCACAGGTGGGACCAAGGGCCGTCGACGGCGGGGTCATCTCGATCTAGGTTGGGGTGAGGCCGCCGGACGCTGGAGGGATGCCCGTGGCGCGGGAAGCGATAAGAACCGAGGGGTTGACCAAGCGCTTCGGCGCGGTCACCGCGCTGGACGGGCTCGACCTTGAGGTCCGCCGCGGCGAGATCTTCGGGTTCCTGGGGCCGAACGGGGCTGGGAAAACTACCGCGATCAGATTGCTGCTCGGGCTGATGCGGCCTACCGCGGGGCGGGCGTGGATCCTTGGGACGCCCGTCTCCGACGTCGCGAAGGTGCACCGGCACATCGGGTACGTGCCGGGTGAGGTGTCGGTGTGGCCGCAGCTCACCGGGATGGAGGTGCTCACCTACCTGGGGCGGCTGCACGGCCAGGTGGACACCGCCTACCGGGACGAGCTCATCGAACGGCTCAGGCTCGATCCGAGCGTCAGGGCCCGCGCCTACTCCAAGGGCAACCGGCAGAAGGTGGCGCTGGTCGCCGCCCTCATGACCCGGCCGGACGTGCTGCTCCTGGACGAGCCGACCTCCGGCCTCGACCCGCTGATGGAGGCCGAGTTCCAGACGCTCGTCCGGGAGGCCGTCGCGCGCGGGCAGACGGTGTTCCTGTCCTCGCACCTGCTGGACGAGGTGGAGGACCTGTGCGAGCGCGTCGCGATCCTGCGCGCGGGCCGCCTGGTGGAGGTCGCCGAGCTGGCGTCGCTGCGCGCGATGAGCACGAGCGTCTTCGAGGCGACCTACGAGGGCCCGCCACCGGAGCTGACGAACCTGCCGGGCGTCACGTCCATCGAGGTGAACGACGGGGTGCTGCGGGTGACGGTCACGGGGCCGCCGGGCCCGACCCTGGAACGGCTCGCCTCCGCAGGTCCGACGCGGCTGCGCACCCACGAGCCCAGCCTGGAGGAGGTGTTCCTCACCTACTACCGGGAGGACGCGGCTGGGGAGGAGGCGGCACGGTGACGGCCTCCCACGCGCTGCCCAATCCGGTCGGCACGGTCGCGCGCATGGCCGTCCGGCTGATCCGGCGCGGCGCGCTGTTCCTCGCGCTGGGCGTCGGCGTCTTCATGGCGGTCGAGGCGTTCGCCTATCTCGCCGCCTACCCCGACGAGGCGTCCCGGCGGGCCATCGCCCAGTTCGGCGACAGCCCGGCCGTCCGGATGCTCCAGGGCGCCCCGCACGCGGTGGACACCGTCGGCGGCTACGCGGTGTGGGACGCGGGCTGGGTG
The DNA here is from genome assembly GCF_020991275.1 of Actinocorallia sp. API 0066. Classification (GTDB taxonomy): domain Bacteria; phylum Actinomycetota; class Actinomycetes; order Streptosporangiales; family Streptosporangiaceae; genus Actinocorallia. Next base: position 466,050 of record NZ_JAJLQY010000002.1, read on the forward strand.
CTCCAGTCGATCGTCGCGGTCTGGGCGCTGCTGGTGACGGGCCGGCTGCTGCGCGCCGAGGAGGACGAGGGCCGCGTCGAGTACGTGCTGGCGGGGCCGGTCGGCGCGCGGCGCACCACGGCCGTCGGGCTGCTCGCGGTGGCGGCGGGGCTGGGCCTCGCGGGCGCCGCGATCGCCGTGGTACTGGCCACGGCGGGCGCGGGCGTGGGCGGCTCGCTCCTGTTCGGCCTCGGCGTCGCGGCCTTCGGCGGCTGCTTCGGCGGGCTCGCGGCGGTGGCCGCCCAGGCGCTGCGCGGCAGGCGCCGGACGACGACGGTCACCCTCGCCCTCTTCGGCCTCGCCTACGTGCTGCGGATGGCGGGCAACAGCGCCGACTCCCGCGCCTGGCTGCACTGGCTCACGCCGTTCGGCTGGATGGAGCGGCTGCACCCCTACCGCGACCCCGACTGGCTCGCCCTCGCGGCGCTGCTCGTCACGCCGCTCGTGCTCGGCGCCGTCGCGGTGTGGCTGCGCGGCCTGCGCGACACCGGGGGCGCCCTCCTTGAGGTGCCGGAGAAGAGTACGGCCCGCACCCGGCTCCTGGGCGGCACCCTTGCGTTCGCGTGGCGGGGCAGTAGGGGCATGCTCGCGGGATGGAGCGCGGGCGTCGCGTTCTACGGCCTCATCCTGGGCCTGCTGGTGGAGACGGTGGCGGATCTCCTCAGCGAGGATCCGACCTACCGCGAGCTGCTGGCGACGCTCGGCTGGGACCTCACGGACGCCACCCGCGTGTTCGTCAGCGAGATGGGCTCGATCATCGGCCTCATCGCCGCCCTGTACGCCTGCTGGCGGGTGGCGGCGGCGCGCGCCGAGGAGTCGGCCGGGCTGCTCGACCTGGTGCTGGTCCAGCCGGTCACCCGCGCGCGCTGGCTCGGCGACCACCTGCTTCTCGCCGTCCTGGAGGCGGTCGCCGTCACCTTCGCCGGGGTGCTCGCGGTGTGGGGCGGCGCGCGGCTCAGCGGCGGCTCGGTCGCCTTCCCGGACGTGCTCGCCTCCCTGTACGCGCCGTTCCCGGCCGTCCTCCTGTTCGGCGCCCTGGCCGCGCTCGTCTTCGCCGTCGCGCCACGGCTGACGACGGTCGTCCCGGCCGTCCTGGCGATCGTCGCCTATGTCCTGGCGATGACGGGGCCCGCCCTGAACCTCCCGTCCTTCGTGCTCGGCCTGTCCCCGTTCCACCACCTGCCCGCGGCGCCCGCCGAGCCCTACGCGCCCGTCGCGGCGGCGGTGCTGACGCTCGTGGCGGTCGCCCTGGCGGGGGCGGCCCTCGCCCTGTTCCGGCGCCGTGACGTCACTGGCGCGTTACCCTGTCCCGGCAGTCCCGTATTTCCGCAGGATTTCACGGGGAAATTCTCGGTATTGCGGGGATTGTCAGAAAGTACTTGCCGATCCTCGCTCGGAGAGGATGATGGGGGCATGGCGGTACGCGGGGCGCACTGGCTCGGCTGGGTGCGGGACAAATCAGGCAAGCGGGTAGACACCACCGGAACGGTCTCCGGACTGGTGGCGATCTTGTCGGAGGGTGGTGGCGAAACCGGTCCAGGGCTCTGTTACCGGGGCAGCAGAGACGACGGCGGGCTCCTGCGCGTCACCCCCTGCGACCCCTACCTCGCGGAGCTGCGCGCGGACGGCGCGCTGGAGGCCCGCGAGTACTGGTACACACCGTGGGAGGGCGCCTTCCGCTGGCCCGTCATCGAGGTCGAGGTCGTCAACGGCTCGGCCGCCGAGGTGCGGGTGCGGGAGGCGCTGTTCGCCGTCGCGTCGTCGCGCACCGACCCGAGGCCCGTGCCGCTGATCCACGGCGCGTCCTACGGCGCCGACCTCACGCTCGACAACCTCGGGTGGGGCCCGATGGAAGAGGGCGTGCTGCGCTTCCACCTGGAGACGCCCGAGGGCGCCGTGCTCGGCGGCGAGCGCACCTGCGCGCTGGACGCCGACGGCCATCCCGCCGACCTGAAGCCGCTGCACGCGGCCGTCTGCCAGCTCGGCCCCGAGGCGCGAGAGGGAACGATCCACGTCGCGGGCACGCTGGAGTACACGCAGACCGAGCCGGACGGCTCCCGCACCCGGCACACCCACCCCTACCGTGGCGTCATCGTGTTCGGCGCGCCGCCGGTCGGCGCCCCCCTGCCGCCCGCCGCGCCCTGCCAGGTGCTGCTGCGCGCGGACGGGGCGGGCTACACCGAGACGGTCGCGGCGCCGCGCGTCGTGCCGCCCGGCGGCTCCGCGCGCTTCACCTTCACGGTCGGCGCGCCGCGCTCGTCCCTGCACAACCTGTCCGTCGCGCTGCGCACCGAGGACAACCGGACGGTGCCGTGCGGCGACCTGTCCCTTGAGCTCTTCTGCTCCAGGGCGGACGCCCGCACCCTGTTCTGCGCCCACTGATCCTTACGGGAGATCTTCCCGAACAGGGCTTTACCCGGTCGTGTCCCGGGAGATCTCCGGGACATGACCGCACTGCCCTTCGCCGACCGCACCGACTTCACCAACGCCGACCGGGGGTTCGTCGCCCGGCGTACCCCGGGAACCGTCCGCGACGCCGCAGGCAGGACGGTGTGGGACGGCGACGCGTTCGGGTTCCTGGACGGGCCGCCGCCCGACACCGTCAACCCGTCGCTGTGGCGGCAGTCCCAGCTGTGTGCCAAGCAGGGCCTCTACGAGGTCACCGAGGGCATCTACCAGGTGCGCGGCCTTGATCTGTCCAACATGACGCTGGTCGAGGGCGAGCGCGGTGTTGTCGTCATCGACCCGCTCGTGTCGGTGGAGACGGCGGCGGCCGCGCTCGCCCTGTACCGCGAGCACCGGGGCGACCGGCCCGTCACCGGGATGATCTACACCCACTCGCACGTCGACCACTTCGGCGGCGCCGAGGGCGTCATCCCGGCCGACAACCCCGACCGGGTGCCGATCCTGGCGCCCGAGGGCTTCCTGGCGCACGCCGTCTCCGAGAACGTCTACGCGGGCGTCGCGATGGCCCGGCGCGGCGCCTACCACGCGGGCATGCAGCTGCCCATCGGCGCCGAGGGCATGGTCGGCACCGGGCTCGGCCCGACGGCCTCCTCCGGCCGCGTCAGCCTCATCCCGCCCAACCGGGACGTGACGCGGACCGGCCAGACCGAGACGATCGACGGCGTCCGGATCGTCTTCCAGCTGACGCCGGGCACCGAGGCGCCCGCCGAGATGAACTTCCACTTCCCGGACCGCCGCGCGCTCTGCCTGGCCGAGAACGCCAGCCACAACCTGCACAACGTGCAGACGCTGCGCGGCGCGCCCGTCCGCGACGCCCGGCTGTGGTCGCGCTACCTCGACGAGGCGATGGAGCTGTTCGCCGCCGACTCCGACGTCGCGTTCGGCTCGCACCACTGGCCGACGTGGGGCAGCGACGAGATCATGACGTTCCTGGCGCAGCAGCGCGACCTGTACGCCTACCTGCACGACCAGACCCTCAGGCTCACCAACCAGGGCTACACCGGCGTCGAGATCGCGGAGATGATCGAGCTGCCCCCGGCGCTGGAGAACGCATGGCACGCGCGCGGCTACTACGGCTCGGTCTCGCACAACGTGAAGGCGATCTACCACCGTTACCTCGGATGGTTCGATGGCAACCCGGCGCACCTGTGGGAGCTTCCGCCCGTCGAGGAGGCACGGCGTTACGTCGAGTGCATGGGCGGCACGTCAAGGGTGCTCGCGCTGGCTCGCGACTACTCGGCGAAGGGCGACCTACGCTTCGCCGCCACGCTGCTGAACCACGCGGTGTTCGCCGACCCCGCCAACGGCGACGCGAGGAACGCGCTCGCGGACGTCTACCGGCGGCTCGGGTACGGCGCCGAGTGCGGCACGTGGCGGAACTTCTACCTGACGGGCGCGAAGGAGCTGCGCGAGGGCGTCCGGCCGCAGCCGATCAACATCGCGGGCGGCATGACCGAGGGCCTGACCGTCGAGCAGGTCTTCGACGCGCTGGCGATCCGCGTCAACGGGCCCAAGGCGTGGGACGAGTCGGTGACGATCGACTGGGACTTCACCGACACCGACGAGACGTACCGGATGACGCTGTCGCACGGCGTCCTCACGCACCGGCGGCGCGGCCGTGCCGTCACGCCCGCCGACCTGACGCTCGCGCTGACCAGAGCCGACCTGTTCAAGCTGCTGGCGGGTGCGGGCATGGAGGGCGTTGAACCCGAGGGGGACGTAGGGGCGCTGCACCGGCTTGCGACCTACCTGGACGAGCCCGACCCGAACTTCGCGATCGTCACGCCCTGAGGGGGTCGCCCCCGCGTCTCCTCGCCCGGAGACGCGGGGGAGCCGTGGCACGGGCCTCGTTAGACGAGGGCGTCCAGGCCGGGGAGAGGGAGGCCCGTGTAGTTCTCGGCGAGGGACGTCGCCGCCGCCTCCGAGGAGACGAGGTAGCGCAGGTGCGCGAGTTGGAGGCGGTGCCCGAAGGGGTCGTCCTCGGGGGACGTGTGCAGGAGGGACGTCATCGTGTACGAGAAGTGCTCGGCCCGCCAGACACGGGCGAGGGCGTCCTCGGAATAGGAGTCGAGACGGCTTTCGTCGCCCGTGGCGAAGCGGTGCAGGAGCGCGGACGCGAGGAGGGTGACGTCGGCCGCCGCGAGGTTGAGGCCCTTCGCGCCGGTCGGGGGGACGATGTGGGCGGCGTCCCCGGCCAGGAACAGCCGCCCGTGCCGCATCGGCTCGGTGACGAAGCTGCGCATCGGGGTGACGCTCTTCTCCGTGATCGGCCCGGTGCCGAGCTTCCAGCCGTCGAGGGCGAACCGGTCGGACAGGGCCTCCCAGATCCTCTCGTCGGGCCAGTCGGCTAGGTCGGCGTCCGGAGGCACCTGCACGTACAGGCGGCTCACCTCGGGCGAGCGCATGCTGTGCAGGGCGAACCCCGCAGGGCTGTGCGCGTAGATCAGCTCGTCGCAGGACGGAGGCACGTCGGCGAGCACGCCCAGCCACGAGAACGGGTAGACCCGCTCGAACGTGCGCCTGGCGGCGTCCGGCACCGCGCGGCGGCCCACGCCGTGGAACCCGTCGCAGGCGACGACGTACTCGGCTGTCAGGGTGTGCTCTTCGCCCTCGTACCTGTACCGGACCTGGGGCGCGTCGCCTTCGATCCCCGTGACGTTGAGCGCCTCCGCCTCGAACAGCAGCGGCGCGCCCGCCTCCAGGCGCAGCGCGATGAGGTCCTTGACGACCTCGGTCTGCGCGTAGACCATGACCGACCTCCCGCACAGTGCCGGGAAGTCGATCCTGTGGGACTCGCCCGCGAAGCGCAGCTCTATGCCGTCGTGGGGCAGGCCACGGGCATCCATCCCGGCGGCCGCGCCGGTGGCGCGCAGCACGTCGACGGTCCCCTGCTCCAGGATGCCCGCGCGCTGCCGCCGCTCCACGTAGGGCCGGTCGCGGTTCTCCAGGATGACCGTGTCGACGCCCTTGCGGTGCAGGAGGTGGCCGAGCAGGAGTCCGGCGGGTCCCGCGCCGATGATGGCGACGCGGGTGCGGGCGGGGGCGGGGTGGCTCATGGGGCTTCCTCTGCGGAGATCTCGTCAAGGACACGCTGGGCGACGGCGAAGGCGGAGTTCGCGGCCGGTACGCCGCAGTAGACGGCCGACTGGAGGAGGACCTCCTTGATCTCCTCGCGGGTCAGCCCGTTGGTGAGGGCGGCCCGCACGTGCAGAGCCAGCTCCTCGTGGTGGCCGTGCGCGACCAGCGCGGTGAGGGTGACGCAACTGCGGGCGCGGCGGTCCAGGCCCGGCCTCGTCCAGATCCCGCCCCACGCGTAGCGGGTGATGAAGTCCTGGAAGTCGGCGGTGAAGTCGGTGGTGCGGGCCTTCGCGCGGTCCACGTGGGCGTCGCCGAGCACGGCCCGCCGCACCCGCGTCCCGGCCGCGTGCCCGTCGGTCGGCTGGGCGGCGCTGAGATGGGCGAGGAGGGCCGCGGCGACGGCGTCGGGCCGGTCCACCGGGGCGAGGTGGGCGGCGCCCGGCAGCTCGACCAGGGCGGCGGGGACGCCGTCGGCGAGTTCGCGGGCGTGCGCGGGCGGGGTGGCCGGGTCGGCGCGCCCGGCGAGCACCAGGGTGGGCGCCGCGACGCGGTCGAGGTGAGCGCGGACGTCGTAGGCGGCGAGGGCGTCGCAGCAGGCGGCGTAGCCTTCGGCGTCGACCTCCGCGAGGTCGGTGAGCAGGCGCTCGCCCAGCGGGCCCGGCTCCCCGGCGAACCAGCGGGTCGCCGCGACGGGCGGCATCACGCCGGTGCCGTGGGCGCGGACGTCGGCAGCCCGCTCCCGCCACGCGGCGGGCTCACCGAAGCGGGCGGACGAGCAGATCAGCGCCAGGGAGGACAGCCGCTCGGGGGCGAGGAGTGCCAGGTGGACGCCGATGGCGCCGCCCAGGGAGATGCCCGCGTAGTGGAAGCGGGTGAAGCCCGCGTCGGTCGCGGCGGCCAGGACGTGTTCGGCCAGCGCGCCCACGGACGCGACGGGGAAGGCAGGGGTCTCCCCGTGGCCCGGAAGGTCGAAGCGCAGTACCCGGTGCTCGCGGGTGAGCTGGTCTAGGACGGCGTCCCAGACGTGCGTCGAGGTGCCGAGCGAAGGCCCGAGAACCAGCGGAACCCCGTGCGCGGGCCCGTCGAGCCGGTAGTGCAGCGTCATGATCCCCCTCCTAGGGTCTTGTCGTGTGGTGTGGACGGCGGGTCATGGGGCGGCCTCGCGGGTGAGGGCGGCGTCGGTGAGGGCCGGTGCCGCGCCGAGGTAGGTGGTGGGGTCGGGGTCGAAGGGCAGGGGAGTGCCGGGTGGCAGGAGCGCGGCGACGGCCTCCGCGAGGGGGGCGCCCCCCTGCACGGCGTGCGCGGAGGCTTCCTGCAGCAGGGTGCGCGCCCGCTCACGGCCCAGGGAGGCGGCGAGCGCGGCGGCGGCCCGCTCGGCCACGACGAGCCCGTGGGTGAGCGCCAGGTTGGCCCGCATCCGGTCCGGGTGGACGGCGAGACCGGCGACGAGCCGCTCGGCGGCGTGCGCCGCGCCGCCCGCGAGCCGCAGCGCCTCGCGCAGCGCCTCCCACTCGGCGTGCCAGGCCCCGGCCGGGCGCTCGTCCTCCGCGACCAGCGCGCCGAGCAGCACGGCCGCCAGGCCCGGCAGGCGGCGCGCCGCCGCGGCGACGAGCGTCGCCCGCACCGGGTTGCTCTTGTGCGGCATCGCCGACGACCCGCCGCCGTCCCCCTCGGCGACCTCCCCGACCTCGGTCCGGCCCAGCACCAGCACGTCCGCCGCGACCTTGCCCAGCGCCCCGCCGACGAACCCCAGCGCGCCCCCCAGATCCGCCACGGGCGTCCGCAACACGTGCCACGGCACCAGGGGCCGGGCGAGCCCCGTCTCCCGCGCAAACGCCGCTACGAGCCCGTCCAGGCCCGCCCGGGAACCGTCGGCCCCGGCAGCGGGCGCCGCGCCATCGGCGGTTTTCTCCGGCATGCCGGAAAGGCGGTCGGAGTCGGCAGGCTCGGGGGTGAAGGCGGTGAACGCGGCGAGGGTGCCCGCGGCGCCGCCGAGCTGGGCGGGCAGGGTCCGGCGCACGGCGGCGAGGCGGTCGCGGGCGTCCAGCACGAGGTGCCGCCAGCCCGCCGCCTTCAGGCCGAACGTCGTGGGGACGGCGTGCTGCGTCAGCGTACGACCCGCCATCGGTGTGGCCCGGTGTGCCGCTGCCAGCGCCTTCAGCCGGGCGGCGGCCTGGTCGAGATCGGCGAGGATCAGCGCGACGGCGTCCCGCGCGACCAGCATCAGCGCCGTGTCCAGGATGTCCTGGCTGGTCGCGCCCCGATGCACGTAGGGCGCGACCTCAGGCCCGACGGCCGCCTTGAGATCCGCGACGAACGGGATCACAGGGTTGCCGCCCGCCCGCGCGCGCAGAGCGAGTTCCCGTAGATCGAACCCGGACACGTCAAGGGCGTCGAGCGCGTCGGCCGCCGCACGCGGCACCAGCCCGAGCCCCGCCTGCGCCCGCGTCAACGCCGCCTCCACCGCCAGCATCGCCCGCAGCACGGCAGCGTCCTCCGTGGCCGCCTCCACCGCCGTCCCCACCACGCCGGGCGTCAACAACCCGAACACCCCCGGCCCAATCGAACACGGCCCGGGGACGGGTGCTTCCGACGGAGTCGGGTCGTGGGGTGCCGGAGGGTTCGGATGGGGCTCAGGGGAAGGCAAGGAAGACCGTCTCTTCGGAGGCACCCGCCTGGAGGTGGATGTCGAAGCGGTAGGTGCCGGGGCGTTCCTCGGCGGCGACCAGGGTGGCGCGGCGGTTCGGGGGGAGGGCGGCGAAGAGGGGGTCGGTGGACAGGGCGGTGGCGTGTTCGGGGAGGTGGATCCGGGTGTAGAGGTGGTGGAGGAGGCCGCGGGCGAAGACGCAGACGGCGAGGTGGGGCACCGCGCCGGAGCGGTGGGGCGCGGGCGGCAGGGTCCGGACGAACCAGTGGCCCGCCGCGTCGGTGGCGCTCCGGGCGAAGCCGGTGAAGTCGATCCCGTGGCGTCCGGCGACGGCGCCCGTCACCGGGTCGCGGCGTAGTGAGCCCGGCGCCCCTGCGAGCGATCCGTCGGGGCCCGCCTGCCACACCTCGACGAGCGCGTCAGGGACGGGCGCCCCGGCGCCGTCGTAGACGGTGCCGCGCACCGTGATGGTTCCGGGATGCCCGGCGGGGGCGAGTTCCTCCCCGCCGGGGAAGGGCAGCGCGTACCCGTAGAACGGGCCGACGGTCTGCGACGGCGTAGGCGGCAGCGTGCCCATCAGCGTCCCTCCTCGATCCAGGTGGCGGCCGGTCCGTCCAGCACGATGTCCCAGCGGTAGCCGAGCGACCATTCGGGGACCGAGAGGTCGTGGTCGTAAGCGGCGACGAGCCGGTCGCGCGCCGCGTCGTCGGTGACGGCCTGGAGGATCGGGTCGTACGGGAACAGCGGATCTCCGGGGAAGTACATCTGGGTGACCAGCCGCTGGGTGAAGGCGCGCCCGAACAGCGAGAAGTGGATGTGCGCGGGACGCCACGCGTTGGTGTGGTTGCGCCACGGGTACGGGCCCGGCTTGATCGTCGTGAAGGCGTAGCGCCCGTCGTCGTCCGTCCGGCAGCGGCCCACGCCGGTGAAGTTCGGGTCGAGGGGCGCGGGGTGGCCGTCGCGCTGGTGGGCGTACCGGCCCGCGGCGTTGGCCTGCCAGATCTCCACGAGCTGGCCGCGCACCGGCCGTCCGTCCCGGTCCAGGACGCGGCCGGTCACCGTCATCCGCTCGCCGAGCGGCTCGCCGGTGTGCTGGCGGGTCAGGTCGGTGTCGAGTTCGGTGACGTCGGTGGTGCCGAACACGGGCCCGGACAGCTCGACGGCTTCCGGGTCCCGCACCACGACGAGCGGCTTACGCGGGTGGCGGAGGGCGCTGCTCCGGTAGGGCGCGTAGGCGCGGTCGGGGTGGGCGAGGCCGGGACGTGTGCCGCGCAGCGCGGCGATCTCGGCGCTGACGTCGGCCTGGGTGGACGGGGTCACGTCCGTCTCCTTTCGGGGAGGCGCGGGGAAGCGGGGGTCAGCGTTCGAGCACCAGCGCCAGCCCCTGGCCGACGCCGACGCACAGGGAGGCGACGCCGCGGCCGCCGCCCAGGGCGGCGAGCTGGTGCGCCACCGCCCCGGTGACGCGGGCGCCGGACGCGCCGAGCGGGTGCCCGAGCGCGATCGCGCCGCCGCGCGGGTTGACGATCGAGGGGTCGAGGTCGGGCAGCGCGGCGAGGCAGCCGAGCGCCTGCGCGGCGAACGCCTCGTTCAGCTCGGCGACGGCGAGGTCGGCGAACCCGATCCCCGCGCGGCTGAGCGCCTTCGTGACGGCCTCGACGGGCCCGAGCCCGAAGTACTGCGGCTCCAGCGCGGTGACGGCGCTGGCGGCGATCCTGGCCAGCGGCGCGCGCCCAAGCGCGGCGACGCCCGCCTCGTCGGCGAGCAGCAGCGCGGCCGCGCCGTCGTTGAGCGGTGAGGCGTTGGCCGCGGTGACGGTGCCGTCCTGGCGGAACACGGGCTTGAGCCGGGCGAGGGCTTCCAGGGTGCCGCCGGGCCTGATGGTCTCGTCGCGGGCCAGGTCGACGCCTTCGACGGGCACGACTTCGCCGTCGTACAGGCCCGCCCGCCATGCGGCGTCGGCCTTGGCGTGGCTGTCCAGCGCGAACGCGTCCTGGGCGGCCCGGGTGATCCCGTACTTGTCGGCGACGAGTTCCGCGCCCTCACCCAACGCGACCGTCCACTCCGACGGCATCCTCGGGTTGACCAGCCGCCACCCGAGCGTCGTGGAGACGAGCTGCTCGTTCCCGGCCGGGAACGCGCGCTCGGGCTTGGGCAGCACCCAGGGCGCCCGGCTCATCGACTCGACGCCCCCGGCGACGACGATCGAGGCGTCCCCCACGGCGATCGCCCGGTACGCCTGGATGACGGCCTCCATGCCGGACCCGCACAGTCGGTTCACCGTCGCTCCTGGCACGCTCACCGGGAGCCCCGCTAGCAGGACGGCCATCCTCGCGACGTCACGGTTCTCCTCACCGGCGCCGTTCGCGTTGCCGTAGATGACGTCGTCGATGCGCGCGGGATCGAGGTCGGGGGTGCGCTCGACAAGCGCGCGCAGGACCCCGGCGGCCAGGTCGTCGGGGCGGACGCCGGAGAGCGCGCCGCCGTACTTGCCGATGGGTGTCCGTACCGCGTCGACGATGTAGACGTCGCCCATCACCGCACTCCTTCCGGGACGTGGACCTTCGCGCCGGTCCGCTCGACGATGTCCGCGACGGTGACGCCCGGAGCCGTCTCCACCAGGGCGAACCCGTCCGGCGTGACGTCGAGGACGCCTAGGTCGGTGATCACCTTGTGCACGCATCCGGCGCCGGTCAGAGGCAGGTCGCACTCTTCGACCAGCTTGGGCGCCCCGTTCTTGGCGTTGTGCGTGGTCATGACGAGGACACGGCCCGCCCCGTGCACGAGGTCCATCGCGCCGCCCATCCCCTTGACCATCTGTCCGGGGATCGCCCAGTTCGCGAGGTCGCCGCGCGCGGACACCTGCATCGCGCCGAGGATCGCCGTGTCGATGTGGCCGCCGCGGATCATCCCGAACGACAGCGAGGAGTCGAAGTAGGACGCGCCCGGTAGCACCGTCACCGTCTCCTTGCCCGCGTTGACGAGGTCGGGGTCCACCTCGTCCTCGGTCGGGTAGGGCCCGACGCCCAGGACGCCGTTCTCGGCGTGCAGCACGACGCTGACGCCCTCGGGGACAAAGCCGGGCACCAGGGTCGGCAGGCCGATCCCGAGGTTCACGTACGAGCCGTCGGTGAGCTCGCGGGCGGCGCGGGCCGCCATCTCCTGCTTGGTCCAGGCCATCAGCCCCGCACCGTCCTCTTCTCGATGCCCTTGGCCGCCGCCTGCCCGGGGGTGAGCGCGACGACCCGCTGGACGAACACGCCGGGCAGGTGCACGTGGCCCGGGTCGATCTCGCCGGGCTCGACCAGCTCCTCGACCTCGGCGACGGTGATCCGCCCCGCCATCGCGGCGAGCGGGTTGAAATTGCGGCTCGCCTTGGCGAAGACGAGGTTGCCGTGCCTGTCGCCGCGCGCCGCGCGGACGAGAGCGAAGTCGGTGGTTATGCCGTGCTCCAGCACGTAGGTCTTGCCGTCGAACGTGCGGGTCTCCTTCACCGGGGACATCACGGCGACCGTGCCGTCGGGCGCGTACCGCCACGGGAGGCCGCCTTCGGCGACGGCGGTGCCGACCCCGGCCGGGGTGTAGAAGGCGGGGATGCCGCAGCCCCCGGCGCGCAGCCGCTCGGCGAGGGTGCCCTGGGGGATCAGCTCGACCTCCACCTCGCCGCCCAGGTACTTGCGCGCGAACGTCCTGTTGTCGCCGATGTAGGAGCCGGTGACCCTGACGATCCGCCCGGCCTCCAGCAGGACGCCCAGGCCGCCTCCGTCCACGCCGCAGTTGTTCGAGACCACCCTGAGCCCTCCGGGGCCCGCCTTGCGCAGCGCCTCGATGAGCGTGTTGGGCACGCCGCTCAGGCCGAAGCCGCCGACGGCGAGGGACGCGCCGTCCCCGACGTCGCGCACGGCCTCCGCCGCGCTCGCCACCACCTTGTCCATCCGCGCCTCCGACTTCCGGTTGCCTGCCCGGTTGTTCGCCTGGTGAACTTTAGTTCATAATTGGCGGCGGTCAGTGTGCGCCGACCCGTCCCGCCCTGTCAAGGCCAGGACCGGTCGGTACTGTGTGCGGCGATACGAGGAGGAACGATGGACGCGGCGGTGACGGGGCCGCTGGAGCGCGGACTTGAGGTGCTCGGCGCGCTCGGCGCGGACGGCGAGCCGCAGCGGCCCGCCGACCTCGTGAAGGCCACCGGGCTGGTCCGCTCGACGGTCGACAGGGTCGTCGGCACCCTCGTGGAGCGCGGCTACCTGCGCTGGGCCGGACGCGAGGTGGTGGCCGCGCCGCGCCTCATGGAACTCGGCGACGCCTACCTCGCCTGCTCCGGCCTGGCCGCGCCCCTCGCGCCGCTGGCCACCGCGCTCGCCGACGAGCTCGACGAGTCCGTCTCGCTCGCCGTCCCGGACGGGGACGGGGCGCGGTTCGTCGTCCAGTCGCCCCGGCGGCGCGCCATGTCGGTGGCGTTCCGGGTCGGCGACCTGCTGCCCGCCGAACTGTGCGCGCCCGGCCCCCTGTTCGCCGACTCCTGGGACGCGCCCAGGTGGGCCGCCTTCAGCCGTCGGCTAGTGGGCACGGAACAGGGCGAGAAGCAAAGCGCCCGCTACTCCGTGCCCGCCCGTCCGGCCGACCCCTCCGCGTTCCGTGAACGCGTCGCGGAGGCCGCCGCGCGGGGGTGGGCGGCCGACGACCAGCTCATCGAACCCGGCCTCGTCGCCGTCGCGGTGCCGGTGCGCGGCCCGTCGGGGGAGGTGGTCTGCGCGCTCAGCGTCGTCAGCCACACCAGCAGGCACAACGTCGCCTCGCTGTGGGCGCACGCCCGCGACGCCATCGGCGGGGCCGTCACCCGGATGGAGGAGGCGCTCCGGCAGCCCCTGCCGCCCGGCGGGCGGACGGCGGGCGAGGACCGCAGCCGCGCGGCCAAGCGCGAACTCGGCCCCGGCTTCCTCCAGTCGCTGGACCGGGGCCTCGCCGTCCTCGTCGCGCTCGGAAGGCCCGGCGGCGCGACGATCACGGAGGCGGCCGAGGCCACCGGGCAGCCGCGCGCGACGACCCGGCGCGCGCTGCTGGCGCTGGAGGCGCTCGGCTACGCGGCGGCCGAAGGGCGGCGCTACGTCCTGCGACCCAAGGTGCTCGACCTGGGGTACGCCACCCTCAGCACGCTCTCTTTTGACGACGTCGTGCGGCCCCACCTGCGCGCGCTGGTCGACCGGGTGCACGACTCGGCGTCCCTCGCCGTCCTGGACGGCCCCGACATCCGGTATGTCGCCCGTGTCCCGGCGAGCAAGATCATGCGGGTGGCCATCAGCGTCGGGACCCGGTTCCCCGCCTACGCCACGTCCATGGGCAGGGTCCTGCTCGCCGCGCTGCCGCCCGCCGAGCGCGCCGCCGCGCTCGCCGCCGCCGCGCCCGCGCCGCTCACCCCGCACACCCGGGTGGACCCGGCCGAACTGCGCGCCCTCGTGGAGGCCGCGGGACGCGACGGACACGCCCTCGTCGACCAGGAGCTGGAGGAGGGGCTGCGGTCGGTCGCGGTGCCCGTCAGGGGCCGCTCGGGGCGCGTGGTGGCCGCCCTCAACGTCGCCGCCCACGCGGGGCCCGGCGACGCCGCGGAGACGGCCGCACGGCTGCTTCCGGCCCTGCGGGAGACGGCCTCCGCGCTGGAAGCCGACCTCGCCGTGTCCGGTGTCATGCCCGTATCACCCTGAAGTTCGGCAGAAATCCTGACGGATTCCACAAAGCGCGCTCCGTAGGCGATCATCGGTAGTTGGATGATTCCGAGAATCCCGACGATCGACGAGCGAGGCTGTCACCCGTGACGAACGAGACACCAGAGCTGAACCCCGACATCCCGCAGACCGCGCGCATCTGGAACTACTGGCTCGGCGGCAAGGACAACTTCGCCGTGGACCGGCAGGTCGGCGAGGACATCCTCAAGGTGCTCCCGAACATGGCGCTGTTCGCCCGCGCCACCCGCCAGTTCCTGCAGCGGGCCGTCCACCACCTGGCCGCCGACCTCGGGGTCACCCAGTTCCTCGACGTCGGCACCGGGCTGCCGACCGCCGACAACACGCACCAGGTGGCGCAGCGGGCGGTGCCCACCGCGCGCGTCGTCTACGTGGACAACGACCCGCTCGTGCTCACCCACGCGCGCGCCCTGCTCACCGGCACCCCCGAGGGCAGGACGGCCTACCTGAACGCCGACCTGCGCGAACCCGAGAAGATCATCGAGCAGGCCCGCGAGACCCTCGACTTCGACAAGCCCATCGCGCTGCTCCTCATGGGCATCCTCGGCCACATCACCGAGGACGCGGAGGCCAGGTCGATCGTCACCCGCCTCCTCGCCGACCTGCCGAGCGGCAGCTACCTGGCGCTCTACGACGCGACCAATGTCATCGACCCCGCGTCGGCGGAGGCGATCGAGATCTGGAACCGCTCCGCCGAGCCGCCTTACGTGCTGCGCAGCCCGGCCCAGCTTGAGTCGTTCTTCGAGGGCCTGGAGCTGCTGCCCCCCGGCGTCGTCTCCTGCCCGCTGTGGAAGCCCGAGGACTCCGACCTCGGCGCCCCCGAGGAGATCGACGAGTTCTGCGGCGTCGCCCGCAAGCCCTGACCCCCGCCCCCGGGATTCCGCTCCGCCGCGCGGCTCTTCACGGCAGCAGGATGAGCCGGATCGGGTTGCCCTCCTTGCGTTCCAGGGCGTCCACCGCCTTGACGGCGTCGCGCAGCGGGAAGGTGCCGCTGACCGAGCGGCTGAAATCCAGCCGTCCGCCCTCCACCAGGGCGACGAGCTGCGTGACGTGCTCGGGCTCGGCGCCGTAGTGGCCGCGGATCTGCTGGCGCAGGTAGCTGAACAGGGTGCCGTGGGTGAGGGTGAGCGGCTTGTCGGTGAGGCCGACGAGCACGAGCCTGCCCTCCGGCGCGAGCACCTTGGCCGCCTGCTCCCGGACCGCGGCGGCCCCGGCGAAGTCGAACGCGACGTCGAGGCCGCGCCCGCCGGTGGCCGCCCGCACCTTGTCCCGGAACTCCGGATCGCCCGGGTCGAGCGCGAGGTCGGCGCCGAACGCGAGGGCGCGGTCGCGGGCGGCGGGCAGCGGATCGGCGGCGACGATCGGGTAGGCGCCGATCGTGCGGAGTAGCTGGACGCCGTGCGCGCCGAGCCCGCCGACGCCCCACACGCCGACCGCCTCGGCGGGCAGCGTCCGCGCGGTCGCGGTGATCGCGGCCCAGGGTGTGGAGACGGCGTCCGGAATGAAGCACGCCTGCTCGAAGGACAGCTCGTCGGGGAGCGGGACGAGGCTCCCGACGGTGGCAAGGCAGTACTCGGCCCAGCCGCCGTCGTAATCGGCGCCGCGTGTGAGCACGACCCCCTCCGGCGTCCGCTCGCCCGCCTGGAGGATGACGCGATCGCCGGGCGCCGCCCCCGTCACGCCCGGACCGAGCGCGTGCACCGTGCCGGCGACCTCGTGCCCGAGCGTCACCGTGTCGCCCTTCAGGTAGAGCGGCTTCAAGATGCCGTCGATCAGGTGTACGTCCGACAGGCACACCCCGGCCGCCGCCACCTTCACCAGCACCTCGCCGGGGCCCGGCTCGGGCACCGGCACCTCGACCACCTCGAACTCCCGCGTCGCCACGTTCAGCCGCCCCGCGAGCATCTTTCCGGCCATGGCCGCCCCCGTCTCCGGGGCGCCGCTCGCCCCACCCCGTCATCGTAAGATCACCCTCTGACAGAATCCGGAGCGGCCCTCGCCACCCGCGCGCTACCTGATGAGCGGGTCGCGGGGCAGGCCGAGGATGCGCTCGGCGATCTGGTTGCGCTTGATCTCCGAGGTGCCCCCGGCGATGGCCATGGCGCGGTGCCACAGGACGAGCCCGGAGGTCAGCGCGTCGCCGCCCGCGAAGGCCGTGTCGGGGCCGCCGAGCGCCGCGAGGATCGCCGACGCCTCGTGCCCGTTCTCGGTCATGACGAGCTTGGCGACGTTCCCCTCGGGCCCCGGACCGCCCCCCGTGACGGCGCGGTGGGCCGTCCGCAGGTTCATCGCGCGGATCGCCTCGTCGGCCGCGAGGTGGCGGCCGAGCCTCGCGGCCCCGCCGTCGAGCCGCCCGGGGTGCGCGTCGAACGCGGCGAGCAGCACCCGGTGCGGCACCGACATGCCGCTCTGGCCGCCGATGCTGACGCTCTCGTTGCCGAGCGTGGCCCGCGCGACGGTCCAGCCCGCGTGCACCGGGCCGACCACGTCGGCGTCCGGCACAAAGACGTCGGTGAAGAAGACCTCGTTGAAGTCCGCGCCGCCCGTCGCCTGCCGTAGCGGCCGGACCCGCACGCCCGGCGCGTTCATGTCGATGACGACGGTGGTGATGCCCTGGTGCTTGGGCGCGGCCGGGTCGGTGCGGACCGTCGCGAGGCCGTAGGCGGCCTGGTGGGCGCCGCTCGTCCACACCTTCTGGCCGTTGAGGATCCAGCCGCCGTCGGTACGGACCGCGCGGGTCCTGACGCCCGCCGCGTCCGAGCCCGCGTCCGGCTCGCTGAACAGCTGGCACCAGAGGACCTCCTGGAGCAGGCCCGGCCTGATCCAGCGCGCGATCTGCTCTTCTGTGGCGTGCTGCGCGAGCGTCAGCAGGACCCAGCCGGTAATGCCGTAAGCGGGCTTGCGCAGGCCCGCCGCCTTGAACTCCTCCTCGATGACGAGCTGTTCGACCGCCTTGGCGTTCCGGCCCCACGGCAGCCGCCAGTGCGGCACCGCGTAGCCCTCGTCCACCATCGCCGCCCTACGGGCCTCCTCGTCGAGGTCCTTCACCTTGTCGGCGAAGGCGCGTATCTCCGCCCGGAACACCTCGGCCGCGGCGGGCAGCTCGACCGTCCTCGTCCGTGTGACGCCCGCGCGGGAGTGCGCGGTGACGTCGGCCGCGGCGGCGTCGGGAGACAGGACGGCCGCCAACGTCTCGGCACGGCGGATGTACAGGTGGGCGTCGTGCTCCCAGGTGAAGCCGATGCCGCCGTGGACCTGCATGTTCAGCTGTCCGTTGCGCTGAGCTGCGGGCAGCGCGAGCGCGGCGGCCATCGCCGCGGTGTAGGAGCGCTCGGCGGGCTCCGTGGCGCGCGCCGCGTCCCACACCGCCGCCGTCGCCATCTCGGCGGCGACGAGCATGTTCGCGCAGTGGTGCTTGACCGCCTGGAACGTCGCGATCGGCCTGCCGAACTGGACCCTGATCTTCGCGTAAGCGGCGGCGGCCTCCGTGCAGGCCCGCGCCAGGCCGGTCGCCTCGGCCGCGAACAGGACGCGGGCGAGGTCGAGCAGCGCGGCACGGCCGCCGGGGAGGACGACCACCCGCGCGCCGCGCAGGGTGATCCGCGCGGTGCGGCGCGTCGGGTCGAGGTTCGGCGGCGCCTCGACGGTGACGCCCGGCGCGTCCGCCCTGACGACGGCGACGTCCTCACCCGCCGCGACCAGCAGCACGTGCGCGAGCCCGCCGCCGATCGCCGCGCCCGCGTCGCCCTCCGCCCTGCCTTCGACGATCGTGACGGCGCCGTCGAGCGCGGCCGCCCCGAACAGCGTGCCTTCGGCGAACCCAGGCAGCAGTTCGGCCTTCAGCTCCTCCGGGGCCGCCTCAGCCAGGAACGCGCTCACGACGGCCGTAGGCACGAATGGCCCCGGCGCCACCGCCCGGCCCAGCTCCTCGATGACGACGACGAGTTCGCCCAGCCCGAACCCGGCGCCGCCGTACGCCTCCGGCAGGTGCAGCCCCGGCCAGCCCAGCCCGCTCAGCTCCGGCCAGAACGCGGGCGGCCGCTCGTCCGGCGCGTCCAGCAGCCCGCGCGCGGCGCCCAGCGCGTCCCGCCGCCGCAGAAAGTCGGCGGCCGTCTCCGCCAGCGCCCTGTGCTCTTCCGAAATCCCGATCGCCATAGCCCGAACCTTAACCCCTATGACCCAGATCTCCTAGAGATCGGCCACGGAACTGCCTTTCTCGGGCATGGCCCACGGGTTTCCTTATACTCTTAGCGTCGGAGCGAGGAGGCCGGATGAAGGCGCACGACGTGGCCGCGCGGCCCGCCGGGCGCGGGGCGGCGCGGTAGCATGCGGCGTCGTCCACCGGGGGAGCCGCCAGCCGTGCCGTATCCGCAGCGCGCCGAGGAGGCGAAGCTCGCGCTGCGCACCGCGCGCCGGATCGAGCGGGAGATCGCCAGGGACGGATGGCCGGTCGGCGCGTCGCTCGGCTCAGAGGAGGACCTGCGCCGCCGGTTCGAGGTGAGCCGCTCGGTGCTGCGCGAGGCGCTGGTGCTGGTCGAACACCACAGAGCGGCGCGGATGCGGCGCGGGAACGGCGGCGGCCTGTTCGTCACCGCGCCCGACCACGGACCCGCGACCCGCGCGATCATCCTGTACCTGGAGCACGGCGGCACCCGTGTCGCCGACCTCGTCACGGCCCGGCTGCTGCTGGAGCCGCTGGCCGCCGCCGACGCCGCGCTGCGCGTCACCGAGGCGGACGTGCCCCGGCTGCGCGCGCTGGTGCTGCCGCCCGGCCACGTGCCGGGACGGCCCGCCGACATCCCCGCGATGGACGTCTTCCACGCGACGCTCGGTGAACTCTCAGGCAATCCCGTGCTGCGCCTCCTCCTCTCCGTCCTGATCGAGCTGACCGACCGGTACGCCCGGTATCTGAGCGGGCTGCCCGGCCATGAGACGCCGCTCGGCGAGTCCGTCGAGCACGGCCGCCGCGCGATCGCGGAGACCGTCGCGGCGGGCGACGCGCACGCGGCGCGCGCGGCCGCCACCCGGTACCTGGACGGGCTCGCCCGTTACACCGCCGCGCACCCGACGGGCGTGCTGCGGCACGGCACGCCGATGCCGGAGCCGGAGGGCGCCAAGCTCGGCGAGGCGCTGGCCGTCCGCGTCCACAACGAGGTGGTGCGTCGGGGCTGGCCCGTCGGGGAGCTGCTCGGCACCGAGACCGAACTGCTCGCCCGGCACGGGGTGAGCCGCGCCGTGTTCCGGGAGGCCGTGCGCATCCTGGAGCACCACGCCGTCGCCGTGATGCGCCGGGGACCCTCCGGCGGGCTCGTCGTCACCGAGCCCGAACCCTCGGCCGCCATCGAGATGACCGCCCTCTACCTCGACTACCGTGAATCCACGCGTACCGACCTCCACACCGTCCGCGAAGCCATCGAACTCGGCTGCCTCGACCTCATCCTCGCCCGCCGCCACGAGCCCGAGGTCTCCGCACGGCTCAGGACCCTAGCCGCCGCCTCTGACAGAACCGGCGCGCCGCCGCCCGGCCGTGACGCGTTCGCCGAGTTCGCCGTCCTGGCGGGCAACCCGGTTCTGACCCTGTTCCTCCACATCGTCACCGAACTGTCCGCCCGGCACCTCCGCGAGGCCGGGGTGCCCCTCGACCCCGCCGCCCTCGCCCACTGGACCCGCCTGGCCAACGCCCGCGTCGCCGCCGCCGTCCTCGCCGACGACCCCTCCCTGGCCCGCCTCCGCCTCCGCCGCTCCCTCACCAAGGGCTTCGCCCGCCTCCCCTGACCCCGCGCTCCCCCGGCACACGAACGGCCCAGGAGGCACGGGCCGCGGCTCCGCAGGCGGCGGTCTCACACGCCGCCGCGCTTCCCCGACCTTGTTTCCCGCCGGGTCAGGTGTCGGCCGGGCTTCGCGGGTGGTGGTGTCGCGCGCGGCCGCGCTTCCCTGGGCTTGTTTCCCGCCGGTCGGGCGTTGGCCGGGCTTCGCGGGGGTGGTCCGGTACGGCGGTGACGGCCGGGGCCGTCAGGCGGGTGGGCGTTCGGTGAGCGGGAGGCGCAGGTGGAAGCGGGTGTCGCCGGGGGTGGAGGTGACGGTGAGGTCGCCGCCGTGGCGGCCGACGACGATGCGGTAGGAGATGTCCAGGCCGAGGCCGGTGCCCTGGCCTACGGGCTTGGTGGTGAAGAACGGCTCGAAGATCCGGGAGCGGATGGCCTCAGGGATGCCCGGCCCGGTGTCGCGGATCTCGATGTGCGCGTCACGGGCGTCGTGCGACGTGTGCAGGGTGAGCGTGCCCGAGCCGTCCATGGCGTGCACCGCGTTGTCGATGAGGTTCGTGTACACCTGGTTCAGCTCGGCCGCGTAGGCGGGCACCCGGGGCATCGAGGTGTCGAAGTCCTTGACGACATCGAGCCCGCGCAGCTTGGGCGCCAGCATCACCAGCGTGCTCTCCAGGCCCGCGTGGAGGTCGGTCCGCTCGAACGGCGACCTGTCCATGTGCGAGTACTGCTTGGCCGCCTGCACGAGCGTGGACATCCGGGTGACGGAGTCGGTGATCTCCCCGATGAGCAGCTCGGACTCCAGCGTGTAGGCGAGCCACCGAAGCACCCCGTTCAGGAGTTCCGGCGGGGCGTCGGCGGCGACCTTGTCGAGGAACTCGGTGTCCAGCCCTGACGCGACGAACACGGGCGCGATCTCCCACCCGTCGCCGCACTCGCGTTCTTCGAGCCAGTCGGTGACCTCGTCCTCCCGCTCGGACTCCTCGACCGCGCTCAGCTTCGGCGCCTTGGCGATGCTCTGGACGGCCTCCTCCTGCACGTCCACGAGCAGCGTCAGGGCACGCGGGTCGATCTGGTGGTGGGCCAGCATCGCCAGCTTGTGCCGGATGCCCTCCACCCGCTCCCGCAGCCGCGCCGTCGCCCGTACGGCGGCCGCCGCTGGGTTGTTGAGCTCGTGGGTGAGGCCCGCGCTGAGCTGGCCGAGCGCCAGGAGCTGCTGCCGCTGGTTGACGATCTGCTGGGAGCTGGTGAGCCCGAGGAACAGGCCCTCCAGCAGGTGCGTCGCCATCGGGAACCAGGTGCGCATCAGCCAGGCGAAGTCGCCGCTGGGCAGCACGAAGAAGCGGCACGCGGAGCACGCCTTCACGGTGGCCGGATAGGGCGCCATCGTGTCGGTGTCCGTGCCTGTGTCCACGTAGGAGCGGACGGCGCCCGCGTAGACGCCTACCTGGTTCGTCCGGCCCGTCTCGACCTCGTCCACGCCGATGCGGCGGCTGAGCGCGAGCGTGCCCTCCAGGAGGATGACGAGGTACTCGCCGGGCTCGCCCTCGGCCAACGCGACGGTCTCGGCGGGCACGGAGGCCGTCCAGCCGCGTTCGGCGAGCCAGGTGAGCTGCTCGTCGGTGAGCGCCTCGAAGAGGAACAGCCCGCGCAGCTCGTCGGGGCCGAGGGTGCCGTCGCGCTCGTCGATGCTCATGCCGACCCCAGGTACCGGTGCGCCAGCGAGACGGCCATCGCGCCGTCCCCGACGGCGGAGGCGACCCGCTTGATGGAATCCGACCGCACGTCGCCCGCCACGAAGACACCGGGCAGGCTCGATTCCAGCAGCCAGGGGTCGCGGTCCAGGGGCCAGCCGCGCGGCGTCCTGCCGTCCACGACGAGTCCGGGGCCGGTCCTAACGAAGCCGTGCTCGTCCCGCTCCAGGACGTCGGCGAGCCATTCGGTGTGCGGGAGCGCGCCGATGAAGACGAACAGGTGGCTCGCCGGTACCCGCTCGGTGTTCCCGTCGGCCGAGCAGAGGGTGAGCCCTTCCAGGCCCTCCTCGCCGTGCGCCTCGGCGACCCGCGTCTCCAGCCGGACGCGCACGTTGCCGAGCGCGGCGAGCTGCTCGATGAGGTAGTGGGACATGCTGTCCTCCAGCGCCCGCCCCCGCACCACGAGGGTGACGGACTTGGCGACCCGCGCGAAGAACACGGCGGCCTGCCCCGCGGAGTTCGCCCCGCCGACGATGTACACGTCGTCGCCCTCGCAGGCCGCCGCCTCGGTCATGGCGGAGCCGTAGTAGACGCCGCGCCCGGTGAGCCGCGCGACGCCGGGCGCGTCCAGCTCCCGGTACTGCACACCGGTCGCGATGATCACGGTGTGCGCGGTGACCTCGCGGCCGTCGCCGAAGGTGAGCACGCGCGCGGGCCCGTTGGCGCGCAGCCCGGTGACGTCGCAGGTGGTGAGGATCTCGGTGCCGAACTTGACGGCCTGGCGGCGCGCCCGGTCGGTGAGCTGCCCGCCGGACACCCCGTCCGGAAAGCCCAGGTAGTTCTCGATCCGCGAGGACTGCCCGGCCTGTCCGCCGGTGGCGTGCCGCTCGACCAGCAGCGTCCGCAGCCCCTCCGACGCCCCGTACACGGCGGCGCCGAGCCCGGCCGGACCGCCGCCCACGACGACGAGGTCGTAGAGGTCCGTCTCGGGCGCCGTGGCGAGGCCCACCGCGGCCGCCAGCGCGCTCGTGGACGGCGCGACGAGCGCCGACCCGTCCGGGGTGACGACCACCGGCAGGTCGGCCGCGGCGTCCAGATCAGCGGCCTGGAGGAGCCGTGCCGCCTCGGGCTCGTCGATCTGGAACCAGTGGTAGGGGACGGCGTTGCGCGCGAGGAAGTCCCGCACCTCGAACGACGGCGGCGACCAGCGGTGCCCGATCACCTTGGTCTCGCCGATGGCGACGTCCGGTTCGCCCAGGTAGGAGTCGACCATGGCGTCCACCACCGGGTAGAGCTTCTCCTCCGGCGGGTCCCACGGCTTGAGCAGGTAGTGGTCGACGTCCACCACGTTGATCGCGGCGATGGCGGCGTCGGTGTCGGCGTAGGCGGTGAGCAGGGCGCGGCGGGCGCGCGGATAGATGTCCATCGCCGCCTCCAGGAACTCGATGCCCGACATGTCCGGCATCCGGTAGTCGGCGAGGATCACCGCGACCCGCGCGCCCCGCAGCTTCAGCTCCTTGAGCGCCTCAAGCCCCGCCGCCGGGGTCTCCGCCCGCATCACCCGGTACTCCCTGCCGTACTTGCGGCGCAGGTCGCGGGCCACCGCCCGGGAGACGGACGGATCATCGTCGACCGACAGCAAAACGGGACGCGCTTCGTCGCTCATGAGTGGGAGACGCCCTCCAGTCCGTCGAGGCGGAGGGCCCGCCTCGGCCTCGAAGTCCGGGGCCAGGCGTGCGTGATCTGTCCCCTAAAACGATCATACGTGCCGTCCGTCCGCCCGGTCTTCCGCGTTTTCCAAGGGCGGGTAAACGGCGGGCGTCAGGGCGCGAAGGCGAGCGCGCGGCGGACGAACGAAAGCAGGTCGGTGCGCATCCGTTGCCGGACCTCCTCGTCGAACTCGCGGCGGACGAGCCCCAGCGTCTCCCAGGTGGCGGCGCTGATGAGCCGGGCGTCGGCATCCGGCCGGGGCGAGACGAACACACCGCCCGCGACGCCCGCCCGCAGCGTCTCGGCGAGCAGCGCCACGAGCGGCCCGTACGTCCGCTGCGCCTCCTCCGGCGGGTGCGGGACCGACGAAGCGGCGAACACCCGCGCGCGCCGGGCCCTGGGCGGGCTGAACGCCAGCGCGAGGATCTCGTCCACCCACACCAGAAGCGCCGCCCCCGGCTCCGGCGCGGCCCGCACCGCCGCCGTCACCGCCGCCGAGAACAGCTCGGCCTCGCGCCGGATCATCGCGGTGATCAGCTCGTCCTTGGAGTCGAAGTGCCGGTAGAACGACCGCCGCGCGACCCCCGCCTCACTCAGCACGTCCGCGACGGTGACCTCGGGGTAGCCCTTGCGCTCGACGGCGCGGAACGCCGCCTTGAAGATGAGTTCGAGCTCCTCGGCCTCACCGTACCTGCGGGGACGTCCGGGCCCGCCACGGCCTCCCGGACGCGCCGGGGCCGCATCCGCGATTTCGTCACGAGAAGCCACAAACCGAGGGTACCCACCCCGGTGCCCCGCGCGCCGGGCCTCGGCGCGCGGCCGGCCCCGGCCTGAGAGGCTCTCAGGTGTGCGAGAAGTCCTCGAGCCCGTCCAGGCGGAAGCCCGCTTCGTCCTGATAGCACCACAGCCAGTTCTCGCCCGGCTCGAACGAGCTGACGATGGGGTGCCCGGTGCCGTGGAAGTGCGCGGTGGCGTGCTTGGCAGGCGAGGAGTCACAGCAGCCGACGTGCCCGCAGGTCCGGCACATCCGCAGATGCACCCAGGTTCCCCCGATCCGCAGGCAGTCCTCACAGCCGTCGGCCGAAGGCCGGGCGTCACCCTTGATCTCCGCCAGGTGTGTGCAGGTCTCTCCCATAAAACGATCATACGCACGGTGTGTGCGGGCGGTCACCGGCGGTCCTTGAGGGTAGGTGACGATCAGTGACCACGCTCTTCACCCCCGGGCCGACGCTCTACGCGGTCGTCGTCGGCCTGGTCCTCGCGGGCGCCGCCGTCGCCGGGCTCGCCAGGCTCGGGCACGGCTGGGCGGTCGTCACCGCCGGGGTGCGGGCGGGCCTCCAGCTCGGCGCGGTCGCCCTGGTGATCACCCAGGTGGCGACGCGCCTGTGGGCGACGCTCCTGTTCATCGCCGCGATGTACGCGGTGGCGGGCTGGACGGCCGCGTCGCGGCTGCGCCGGGCCCGGTGGGCGGTCCTGCCGGTCGTCGGCGGGACGGTGCCGGTCCTCCTGCTGCTGGTCGGGACGGGCCTCGTGCCGCCGCACGGGCTCGCGCTGATCCCGGTCGCCGGGATCCTGGTGGGCGGCGCGATGACCGTCACCGCGCTCGCCGGACGGCGCTGCACGGACGAGCTGGAGACGCGGCGCGGCGAGGTGGAGGCCGCGCTCGCGCTGGGCTTCTCCGACCGCCAGGCGGCCCTTGAGGTGTGCCGTCCGGCCGCCTCGACCTCCCTGATCCCCGCGCTCGACCAGACCCGCACGGTCGGCCTGGTGACGCTGCCGGGCGCGTTCGTCGGGATGCTGCTGGGCGGGGCCAGCCCGACCCAGGCGGCGATCGTGCAGATGGTCGTGCTCGTGGCGCTGCTGGCCGTCCAGACGGTGGCTGTGGCCCTGACGACCGAGTTCGTCGTCCGCGCCGCCGGAAAGTGATCGGAAAGCGCCGTCATCGTGTGCTTGATGGCCGGGAAAAGTCACTGCCGAAAGTAACCGTGAATTCCGGGACCTGGGTCACGGCACACTAGGGCCGGACGTCCCGCAGTCAATGGGGAGGCGCGCCGCGTTAAAGCTCGGGGAAAACGAAGAGCGCGCCCAGCGGTGTGCTGGGCGCGCTCGTCGGCGGTCGTGCGGTGGGTCTTCGGCGGGGGCTTGCGGCGTGCTCCCGGCGCCGCATCAGGAGCCGAAGGCGGTGCACTCGACCTCGGCGCGGCGCTCGGTCATGCCCTGCGCGACGGAGGTGGTGACGCACTGTTCCTGCTGCTGGGTGAGGTTGAGGGTGCCGCAGACCGAGACGCTGGAGTAGGTGCGGCAGTCGGCCTGGGCGGCGGTGGAGGCGACGGCGGCGGGGGCGGCGAGTCCGCTGAGGGCGAGGGTCGCGGCGGCGACCAGCGGCATGACCTTCATGGTGGGGTTTCCTCTCACTTCTTTTTTCCGACACCCCCAACTTATGTCGCTATTTGGGGTGAAAGAGGGGGGATTGGCGATTCATTGCCGACGCTTGGGACTGCCCGTGGCGCCCGTCACCATCCGTGGTCCCGAATACCCCCGAAAACCCCGGAAAACCCTGGAAAAAGGTCAGGACACGGCGAAGGGGCGGAACCCCGTTCCGGGCCCGCCCCTTCCGCGCGCGTTTCCCCGCGTTTACTTCCGCTTGCCGTACCGGCGCTGGAACTGCTCGATCCGGCCCGCCGTGTCGATCGTGCGGCCACGTCCCGTGTAGAACGGGTGGCTCGCCGACGAGACGTCCACGTCGATGACGGGGTAGGTCTTCCCGTCCGTCCACTCGATCGTCTTGTCGCTGGTCGCCGTCGAACGCGTCAGGAAAGCGAAATCGACGCTCTTGTCGCGGAAGACCACCGGACCGTAAGCCGGATGGATGTCCTTCCTCATGGGTCACCGCTCCTCTCCGTAGCCGGGTGTGCCCGCGCGGTCGGGGCCCCGACGGGGACGATTATCGTCCCGGACCCCGCCCACGCCCCCGACAACACGACGGGACGGCCCGCCATTCCCGGCTCCGGGGCCAACGCCACGCCGTCCGGGACCTAGGGCCGCAGACGGACGGCCCCTCGACGATCTACCTTCGAGACATGACGGAGATCAAGGGTCGGAACAGGGTCGTGGTCGGCGTCGACGGGCTCGAGCCCGCCTTCGACGCGGTGGAACTCGCCGCTCGGCAGGCGGCACGGTACGGACGTGACCTACGGATCGTCTCGGTCGTCGCCCCCTGGGTGCTCGAAGACGACGCGGCGTTGGCCGAGGTACGGGCCTGGATGTTCGAGGGCTGTGACCAGACCCTCGACAAGGCGGCGGCGCGGGCGCGGGAGATCGCCCCCGACGTCGTCATCGAACGGGCCCTGCTGGGCGGGGCGGCGGCCAAGGTCCTGACCGGGGAGAGCGAGCACGCCGACCTCCTTGTGCTCGGCGGCCGTGGCCTGGGCCGGGCCGCCGCCGTCGCGCTCGGCTCGGTGTCGCTCCAGGTCGCCTCACACGCGCGTTGCCCGGTGATCTCGGCGGTGCACAAGGCGAACGGCGAGGAGATCGTCGTAGGCGTCGACACCGGGGAGACCGCACAGGCGGCGCTCGCGTTCGCGTTCGAGGAGGCCGCGCGTAGGGGAGTCCGCGTCCACGCCGTCCATGCCTGGCTGCACCCGGTGGCGACATACCCGGGCGACATACTGCCCGTCGTCTACGACAGCGAGATCGTAGGAGAGGACGAGGAGCGGGTGCTCGCCGAGGCGCTCGCCGGATGGCAGGAGAAGTACCCGGACGTCGAGGTCACGCGCAGCGTCGTGCACGGCAAGGCTGCCCACGCCCTCGCGGGCATGTCGGAGGGCGCGGGCCTGCTCGTCGTCGGCACCCGTGGCCGGGGCGGGTTCGCCGGGCTGCTGCTCGGCTCGGTCAGCCACGCGCTGCTGCACCGGGCGCGCTGCCCCGTGGCCGTCGTGCCGAACCCCTGAGCGGCGCCTAGCGGCCCCGGAACGCGTCCTTGAACGCGATCCGGCCGCCGGTGTGCAGGACCGAGTGTCGGTAGACCCGGCCCGACACCCACACCAGCAGCGCGATCGTCAGCAGCGCGGGCACGAGCGCGGCGAGCTGCTCCCACCAGGCGGCGCCCAGCACGTCGCGGACCGGCATGAGGATCGGCGAGAAGAACGGCAGGTAGGAGGCGGCGCGGGCGGCGGTGCCGTGCGGATCGGCGGGCAGCAGGACAAAGGCCATCATGTAGGCAAGGATCAGGAGGATCTGGATCGGCGCGGTCACCCCGCCGATCTCCTCCTGCCGCGACACCGTCGTCGCCGCCGCCGCGTACAGCAGCGAGTAGATCGCGTAACCGACCAGGAACCAGACGATCGACCAGGCGGCGGTGCCCAGCACGTCGCCGGTGGACAGGTCGAACGCGCCGGTCGCGACCTGCGCGACCACGCCCGCCGCGATCACCAGGCCCATCTGGAGGAGCCCGACGATCCCGAGCCCGACCACCTTGCCCGCCATCAGCCGCCACGGCCGCACCGCGCTCAGCAGCAGCTCCACCACACGGCTCGCCTTCTCCTCCACCACCCCCTGGGCGACGAGGAGGCCGGACGTCTGGAGCACGATGAACAGGATCACCGCCATACCGATGGACAGGGCGAGCCGCTTCTCCAGCCCGTCCTCCGCGCCCTCCAGCGACACCACAGGCACGTCGGCCGCTGCCACCGCCGCGTGCAGCGGGCCCGGATCGACGTCGGCGCGGGCCAGCTCCGCGTCCAGCGCCGCCTGACGGGCCAGCGCCACGAGCGTGACGCGCAGCGTGTCGTCAGCGGAGGACTTCACCACAAGACGCAGAGGGGCGTCCAGGACAAGCGCGTCAAGGTCGCCGTCCCGCACCCGCCGCTCGCCTTCGGCCCGCGAAGGCACGGTGACAGCCTCGATCGACCCCTCGGGCGACACCGACGTCACCAGCCGCGCCGTCTCCGCGCTGACGAACCCGACGTCCTGCGCGGACGAGCCGCCCAGCAGCTTCGCCAGCACCAGCAGGCCCGCGACCAGGACCATCATCAGCGCGGTGACGACGACGAACATCCGGGACCTGATCCGCGCCAGCTCGCGCCGCGCGACAAGCCACACCTCGGCCAGCGGGTTCACGCCGCCGCCTCCTTCGGGGTCTCGCCCGCGACGACGTCGCGGAACAGGTCGGTCAGGCTCGGGCGGCGCCACGCGAACTCGGTGACGCGGCCCGCCTCCAGCGCCGCCCGCAGCAGCGCCTGCTCGTCCGCGCCGGGCTCCAACGCGAACACGTCGCCCTCCGCGACGACGCCGGGGACGGCGTCGGCCCAGCCGGGCGCCGCGCCCTCGACCCGGCACACGAGCTTCGCCTCGCCGCCGGAGCGCAGCTCGTCGACGGAGCCGTCGGCGACGAGCCTGCCGTCGCGGACGATCCCGACCCTGTCGCACAGCCGTTCCACCAGGTCGAGCTGGTGGCTGGAGAACACCACGGGCGCACCCTCGGCGGCGCGCTCCCTGAGCACGTCGCTCATCACGTCGACGGCGACCGGGTCCAGGCCGGAGAACGGCTCGTCCAGCACCAGCAGGCGCGGGCCGTGCACCAGCGCGGCCGCTAGCTGGACGCGCTGCTGGTTGCCCAGGCTGAGCTTCTGGACCTCCTCGCCCGCCCGCGCCGCGACACCCAGCCGCTCCAGCCACACGTCGGTGGACTTACGCGCGTCGTTGGCCGACAGCCCCCGGAGCCGTGCGAGGTAGACCAACTGCTCACGGACCTTCATCTTCGGGTAGAGGCCGCGCTCCTCAGGCATGTACCCGATGGTCCTGCGCACGGAGTCGTCCAAAGGCGCGCCGTCGTAGCGGACCTCCCCGGAGTCCGCCGCGAGCACGCCCAGGATGATCCGCATCGCGGTGGTCTTGCCTGCGCCGTTGCTCCCGACAAAGCCGAACAGCTCGCCGGACCGCACCCGGAAGCTCAGGCCGTCGAGCGCGCGGCGGTCACCGTAGCTCTTGGTGACGCTGTCGAGTTCAAGATCGCCCATATCCGGATAACTTGCCGGTAAAAGCGACATCTGTAAAGCGGATGGTCCAAAATCTGATTTTCAGACAGGCTGTCGCGGGGCGGGCACGGTCGGCGTCCGGTCCTGGCGGGCGGCGGACCAGGCGGCCAGCGCCGTCGTGAGGGGCACCGCCGCGATGAGGCCGAGCGTCCCGGCGACGCTGCGGACGATCTCCTGCGCGACGACCGGGTTCGTGAGCACGTCGCCCACCGACTGGTCGCCGATCCGGAACAGCAGCAGCAGCGGCAGCGACGCGCCCGCGTACGCCAGCACGATCGTGTTGATCACCGACGCGATGTGCGCCCTGCCGACCCGCGCGCCCGCCCGGTACAGCTCGCCGAACCCGTACGCCGGGTTCGCCACCGCCAGTTCCTTGACCGTCGCCGACTGGGTGACCGTGACGTCGTCCAGCACGCCCAGCGAACCGATGACGATGCTCGCCAGCAGCAGGCCCTGCGTGTTGATCGCGTAATCGTGGTCCAGGTAGAACGAGCTCTCGTCGGTGATCCCATTGAGGTGCGCCAGCGTGATCGCGGCCATCGCAAGCAGGCCGGTGAGAGCGAGGCTCGCCAGGGTGCCGATGACGGCGATCGTCACCGTCGGGGTGAACCCGTGCGTCAGGTACAGGACGGTGAGGATGATCGCCGCCGCGCACACGATCGCCGCGAGCATCGGCGGACGGCCGTCGAGGATCGCCGGGATCAGGAACAGCACCAGCAGCGTGAACGTGATCGCCAGCCCGGCCAGCGCCGCCAGGCCACGCCAGCGGCCGAACGCGACGACCGCCAGCACGAACGCGGCGGCGATGATCCAGAGCGGGTCGGTGCGGTCGTGGTCGGACAGTTGGAACCGCTCGATGCCCTCCGCGCCCGGCGTCTCGATCACCATGACGTCGTCGCCGCGCTCGTAGACGTGCGAACCGGGGCCGCTCGGCAGCGCCACCGTGGCGTACTGGCCCTCGCGCGGGCCGGAGGTGAACTTGAGCGTCGCGGTGCCGCAGCGGCGCGGATCCGGGGGCTGGGCGGCGGGGGAGTCGCCGAGGTCCAGTGGGGCCTCGGGCGCGGCGTTCTGGCACGGGCCCAGCTTGACCGCGATCACGCTCGCCTGGACGCGGGTCAGCGAACCCGTCTCGGGGCCGTCGTCCGCCGCGCCGGACGGCCACAGCCACACCAGCGCCGCGAGCGTCATCAGGGCGAGCGGGACGATCAGCGCCAGCGCCCACCGGACCGTGCCCGGCGCCTCCGGAACGGCCGTCCCGTGCCGGTGCCCTGCGCCCATCCGTGCTCCTCACCACGCCTGCCCGATCGCGTCACGGCAGGCTACCGCGCCTCGGGGCGCGTCATGTCGGCCCCGTGCCGGTGCCCTGCGCCCATCCGTGCTCCTCACCACGCCTGCCCGATCGCGTCACGGCAGGCTACCGCGCCTCGGGGCGCGTCATGTCGGCTTCGGCGGCGGGGCGTCGGCCTCGCGGCGGTGGCGGCGGATCAGCGCGACGGCCACCGAGGCGATCGGCGCGGCCAGGAACGCCCCGGCGATGCCCGCGAGGGTGCCGCCGAGCGCGATCACCAGGAGGATGACGGCGCCGGGCAGCTCCAGCGCCCTGCCGTAGATCTGCGGGGCGAGGACATGGCCCTCCAGCTGCTGGACGGCGATCGTCACCGCGACGACGATCAGCGCGACCACCCAGCCCTTTGCGACAAAGGCGACGATCGCGGCGAGGAACCCCGCCAGGAACGCGCCGATGAGGGGGAGGAACGCGCCTATCCAGGTCAGAACCGCCAGGGGCACCGCGATCGGGACACCGAGGATCCACAGGGAGAGGCCGATGAAGAAGCCGTCGACGAAGCCGACGATCGCGACGCCACGGACATACCTCCCCATGACGTCGAAGACGACCTCCGCGCCGTCATGGATGCGGGCCCGCACCGAAGGCGGCGCGAGCTCGGCGAACCAGCCGACGAGGCGTGTCCCGCCGTGCGTGAAGTAGATCGCCAGCACAAACGCCAGGACCGCGCCGACGATCACCTCGCCCGTCGCGATCACCCCGGTGAGGGCGCCGCCCGCGATGTTGCCCGAATGCCCGGCCACCCACTCGCGGGCCTGCCGGTTGAGATCGGCGATGCGCTGCGCGTCCAGGCCGAGGCGGCCGGCGAGATCCTGCAGGGTGGTGACGAACGCCTCGAAGCTGTCGGCGAGCTGCGCGAACCCGCTGACCGTCGGCGGCACGAGCAGCAGCACCAGGGTCGTCGCGGCGAGGATGAGCGCCAGCCAGACGACGGCCGTGGCCAGCGCCGGACTCATCCCCCGCTGGATCAGCCGGTTCGTCGGCGGGATCGTCACGGAGGCGATGAGCACGGCGATGACGACGGGGATCGCCACCGTCTTGACCTGCCACACCGCCCAGACCGCCGCCCCGGCCAGCACCACCACAAGCACCCGGTACGCCACCCGCACCGTACGATCCCGCAACCGCGGATCAAGATCCCCCACCCCCCGAACCTCCCCACCCCCCACCCCCACCCAAACCGGACCCGCGCGGACGTGGGGGCGGGGGCGCGGGGTCAGCTCGGGGATCGGCGGACGAGAACCGTCGAGTCGTGGCGGGTGCCTTTCCCGCCGTCCGGGCGGAACACCTCCTTCATGTGTTCCTCCGCGACGAGGACCTCCCACCCGTCGGACAGGTGGAGCTCCTCCACCACCTGGGCGGGGGTGGGGAAGTCCACTTCGTGCTCGTGCCGCTCGCCCTCGTGCCAGCTCGGGTACCCCGCGTGGCCCACGATGAGCAGCCTTCCGCCCGGCGCGACGGCCCCGGCCGCCTTCCGCAGGATCTCCTCCCGTGGGATGTCCACGAACGAGTGGAAGAACATCGCCGTCACCAGGTCGTACCGTCCCTCGGGGAACGACTCGGCGAGGTCGTGCCGCTGGAAGTCCACCTCGACCCCGGCCTCCCGCGCGTGCTGACCGGCCCTTTCCAGGGCCACCGACGAGATGTCCGTCGCCGTCACCCGCCAGCCCTGCCGGGCCAACCAGACGGCGTCAGCCCCCTCGCCACACCCGAGCTCCAACGCCGTCCCGGCCTCGACCCCCGCGACCTCCTCGACCAGAACCCGATTCGGCTCGCCACTCCAGACCTTCTCCCGCTCCCGATACCTCTCATCCCAATGCCACTCACTAGATCCCATAACCACCACAACAACCCCTCCCTCTCTTCTCCGTCTCTCGGACCCCCCAAGGATCCCCACCCACCGCCAATCCGCCAAACCCCTTTGCCATCCCGGCAAACCCCGGATCGGCCGGGGCAGCCAGGTGCGGGAGCGTTCGCCCAGGTAGCCCTTGTGGGTTCTGCGGTTCCCTCAACCGCGCTCGACCGCACGGCGTCGCCGAGTCGCGGTGCGGAGCGCGGTCACGGCCTCGGCGCCCGCCGCCGCGTCGGCGACCCGGATCGCCCTCCGGCGCCCGTCCCGCAACGTGAGCACAAGGCGCTGACGCCCCCGCCGCGACGGCCCTTCAACGTGCGCCGCCGCGATCGCCTCCAGCCGGTACCGCCGCCACGGCACCCCCCACACCCCGTACGCGAACACCACACCGTCCCGCGAGGCCCGCACCCGCGCCGACCCCACCGCGAGCCCCACCACACCGAGCACCAGAAACCCCCACCTTTCCTCCCAGCCGGACTCCACCCCGAGCCGCGCCCCCACCTCCAACACCACCAGCGCCAGCCCCACCACAAGAACCCCGCGCTCCTCCCGCCCGGAAGCCCACTCCGTCTCCGCCCGCTGATGCCTCCCCACCCCACCGGCCCACCGGTCGCCGACAGCACCCGCGCCGCGCCGGGTTCCGGAGGCGGTGACGGCGGTGGCCAGGAGGAGGGCGCAGGCCAGGGAGGCCAGGCCGTGGGGGTTGGCGGCTTCGGGGCCGTGGTGGTTGGCGTGGAGGGTGAGCAGTTGGGCGGTCGGGACGAGGAGGGCCAGGGACCAGGTGGCGAGGGGGGAGTGGGCGTAGAGGGCCGGGGTGAGGCAGGCGGCCAGGGGGAGGGCCAGGAAGAGGGGGCGGGGGACGGTGTGGAGGGGGGAGCCCGAGGCGTCCCAGACGACGACGGGTTCGGCGGGCAGGCTCGGCCACCAGAGGAGGGTGAGGGTGAGGACGGCGGCGGCGGAGAGGAGGACGGCGGCGGTCGGGTGGGAGCGGGGGGCGGCCTGGCGCAAGGGGGTCCTTGGAGTGGGATGAACGGGGTGGGAAGTGATGTTGAGGGAAGAAGTATGCCGAAAGGTGGAGTGATCTCTCTCGGGGGGATTCATGGGCGACTATGGGCACGACCTGCTGTTCGGGGCGTTTCTGACGCCGGGGAACGAGGATCCGCGCGGTGTTGTCGAGCTCGCGGTGCATGCGGAGCGGGTGGGGCTTGACCTTGTGACGTTCCAGGATCATCCGTACCAGCCGGGCTTTCTCGACACGTGGACGCTGCTGTCGTATGTCGCGGCCCGGACGGAACGCGTCCATCTGTCGGGGAACGTGGTGAACCTTCCGCTACGTCCGCCTGCGGTGCTGGCCCGTGCCGCCGCCTCGCTCGACCTGCTGTCGGACGGCCGCTTTGAACTCGGCCTGGGCGCCGGAGGGTTCTGGGCGGCGATCGAGGCGATGGGCGGACCCGTCCGCGCGCCCAGGGAGGCCGTCACCGCGCTGTCGGAGGCGATCGACATCATCCGTGGCGTGTGGGACGCCTCCACGAAGGAGCGGCTGCGCGTCGAAGGCGAGCACTACAGGGTGGACGGCGTCCGTCGTGGTCCGGCGCCAGCGCACGACATCGGGATCTGGCTGGGCGCCTACAAGCCTCGGATGCTTCGCCTCATCGGGGAGAAGGCCGACGGTTGGCTTCCGTCGCTGCCCTACCTGACGAACGGCCTTGACGACCTGGAGGCGGGCAACGGCGTCATCGACGAGGCGGCCACTGTCGCGGGGCGTGATCCCCGAGCCGTTCGGCGGCTGCTGAACGTCACCGGGGAGTTCGCGGCGACCCCGTCCGGCCTGCTGTCCGGGCCGCCCGCCCACTGGGCCGAGCAGCTCGCCGCCATCACGCTCGACTACGGCGTCTCGGCTTACATCCTCATGTCCGACAGCCCCGCCACCCTGACGACCTTCGCCGAGGAGGTGGCCCCGGCGACCCGCGCCCTCGTCGCCCAGGAGCGCCCTTAGACAGTTTCGCGCCCGGCGGTTGTGACGTCTCAGCGTCCACACCTACCGGGCGTGGCCTCCACGATGCGCGCTTGAGGGTCTTCGGTGGCCCCCTCTTCGCGGTGGTATGTCCATAATATCGCTCCCTGCGGCGGCCTCATTAACCCCAATTCCCCAAGTCGGCAATAAAACCCCCAAATAGCTACACTCTCCACTAATCTCCCCTTGTCGTCGTGTGGAGCCGAACTCGGCGTGCGTCGCGGCTCCGTGGCGCAAGGGGCTTTGGTGGGATTTCAGGGGAATGTTCGGTGGCTTTCTGGTGGGGTGAGGGGGTGCGATGCGGGGTTATGTAGCGGTTTGGTGAACCGGTGGGTGGGGGGCGGGAAGGGGGTTTACGCTCGGGCGCGAGTGGGTTTCGGGGGATTGTGCAGCTTCAGGGATTCGGCGAAGGGTGCGGTCTTTTGCTAGGTGACGAGAGGGTCGGGCTCGGCCCGGCCGAAGACGTGCGGGTCGAGGGCGCGGAGAGCACCGCCGACGGGGTGCTGGACATCCTGCGCGGGGTGCTGCCCGGGTCGGTCGAAGGGGCGCGGCGTGTCCTCGCCGCGCTGCAAGGCGGAGCCCGGCCTGACGATCCGGACCTCGCGTCGCTCTCCGACGTGGTCGCGGCCTTCGACGCCGCCGTGCGCGCGCTGCCCGGGACGTCGCCCACGCTCGCCGACCTCGAAGCGGCCGCCAAGGCCGCGGCCGAGCGCCGCCGGGTGGCGGTCCTGACGACCCTCACCGGGCCGTCCCGCTACGCCGACCTGCTCGCGGAGATCGCCACCTCCGCCGCCGAAGGCCCCACCGAAGCCCTCCTCCTCCTGTGCGACCTCCTGGACGCCGCCGCCACCCCGCACCCCGACGAGGACACCCTCGTCGCCCAGACCGAAACCACCTGGCCCACCTCCTGGCACCGCCTCCTCTGGCCCATCTCCCGCCAGACCATCACCCCCCAAAACCCCCCACAGCCCTCAGTCACGCCAACTCCGGCCGAGCCGACCCCCACAGAGCCCACCACCGCAGAGCCCACAGCCGCCGAGACGGCTCCCGCCGAGCCCGAGGAACCCGCCACTGCGGAGCCCTCCCCGGCCGAGCCCGCAGCCGATGAGACGGCTCCCGCCGAGCCCGAGCCGCTCGCCCCAGCGGAGCCCGCCCCGGCCGAGCCCGCAGCTGAGGAGACGGCTCCCGCTGAGCCCGAGGAACTTGCCCCGGCGGAGCCCGCCACGGCAGAGCCCACGGCCGACGAGCAGGCTCCTGCTGAGCCCGAGGTGCTCGCTGTGGCGGAGTCCGCCCCGGCGGAGCCCGAAGCTGACGAGACGGCCGAGTCCGAGTCGCGTGACGCGGCGGGTGGGGAAGCGGCTCCGGGTGAGCCCGAAAGCGCCGCTGTGCTCGCGGAAGGCGACGCGGCTGCTGAGGCTGAGCCGCAGGCTGCGGCTGAGGACCTTGGTCAGCCGAGTGGTGAAGATGGGCAGCCGGAAGGCGCGGATGAGGAGGCCGCGTCCGTGGCGCCGGTCGAGGGGGACGTGGCGCAGGGCGTCGCCGATGCCGTCGCCGACGCGGGTGAGGACGTGCTTTCGTCGGAGCCAGGCGAGCCGGAGGGCGGGGAAGCGGAGGGGGTTGCTCGCGCGGCTGGTGAGGTTGTTGAGGTGGATGGGGTTGAGGGTGGCGTTGGGGCTGGGGCGTTGGGTGGGGTTGGGGAGATGGCGGGGGTGGTTGTGGTGCGGGGGTCGCGGGCGCTCGGGGTGGAGGCCGTGGCCGGGGAGTTGGAGGAGGAAGGGGCGCGGTCGGGGATCGTGGTGCGCAGGGTCGGGCATCGCGGCGTCGGGGAGGCGGTCGGGCTCGTCGGCGACGGCGGGATCGTCGTGGTGGACCTCGGGGACGTCAGGACGGTCGAGAAGGCACGTGCGGGCCTGGCGCGGGCCGTCGCGGCAGGACAGGACGGGAGCGGCGTCGTCGTGCTCGTGCCGCCCCGCCACGCGGCGCTGTGGCACGGCCTGCCGGAGGGCGTGCGGCGGCTCGCGCTGCGCCCCAGGGACGCCGCCGACGTGCGCGCCGAGTACCCGGTGCTGGTCGAACGGCCCGGCGCCGACGCCGCCGTCTGGCTCACCGGCGGGTGGCCGCCGCTGCTCGACGCGCTCGCCAGGGCCGTCACCGAGGGCACGGACGAACTGGAGACCGTGTGCGCGCGGTACGTCCGTGAGGAGCCGCTGGAGTTCGTCGG
Organism: Actinocorallia sp. API 0066; assembly: GCF_020991275.1. GTDB lineage: Bacteria > Actinomycetota > Actinomycetes > Streptosporangiales > Streptosporangiaceae > Actinocorallia. The sequence goes on from NZ_JAJLQY010000002.1 coordinate 502,654, forward strand.
CGCCGCTGGCCTGCTCGACGACCCGGTGATCACCGCCGCGTGGACGGTCCTCGCCCAGCAGGACGAGCGCGGCCCGGCCCCCGACCTCGTCGTCTGGCTGGAGGTCGCGGGCGAGTCCGACCACCCGGCCCTCGGGCGCACCGCCCTCGCCGACGCCGGATACGCCTCCCACGCCGACCTGGTGGAGGCACTCCGCCTCCTGGCCGCCCTACGCGCCGAGGACGACGACCCGAAGGCCGTCCTACGCTGCGACCCCTTCCTCACAGCCGCCTGGACAGCACTCAACACCCAGTAAGCACGTGTTTATTGGCCCGGGGGCCCGGGCGCTTTACAAGCCCGGCGCCGCCCCTTCGGCCCTGGGGGCCTACGGGGCGACCCCGGGAGCGCCCGACCCCCGGGCTGTGTCAGCGGGTTGTCTGGCGGCGGGAGTGGACCCAGGGGTCGGTCAGCAGGAGGTGGCGGGGGGCGACCGTGTTGAGTTCGTAGATGGCGTCCATCATCGCTTTGACCTGTGGTGGGGTCTCGCGGAGTTGGGCGTCGAAGACCGCGTCCTCGTCGGTGTGGTAGAGGATGTGCGTGTAGCCGTCGTCCGGGTGGAACGCGAGGGTGGAGCCCAGGAGGTCCGTCCGGTGGGCGTACATCTGCTTCTCCATGCTGCGGAGCAGCGTGCGCATGAGCGCGGCGTCCTTGACGCGTCCCTGGACGATCTCGATGTAACGCGCCGTGTCGATGGCCGACGGGTCAGGTGCGAAGACCTCGACCTCGCGGCAGTTGATGAACCGCGCCTCGCCCGCGAGCCCGCGTAGGGTCTCGGCCCACCAACGGCGGCGTCCGGGACGGCCGCTTTCGACCCACGCCTTCTGTTCGGATTCGAACCGCTCGGCGCTGATCCAGACGCCGTCCTCGGTGACGCCCGAGGTGCAGCCGAGCCATCCGACCGAGGTGGAGCCCAGCTTGTCGGCCCACCGGTAGGACGCCTCGCGCAGGGTGTCCGCGTCGGCCGCGGGGGCCTCGATGAGCTGTATGAACACCACGCCTCCGTCGTGCGCATGACCTGTCACCCCCACCGTATCGAGAACCCGTAAACCCCGTCATCTCCGGGGAAACCCGTCGTGCGACCGGCCCCGGCCGCGCCGCCCGTTCTGTGACGCACGCCACCCGGATTCAAGGCCAAATCAGTATGGATTGTCGGTTGTGCCGGTGCTAGCCTCCCTCCTCACCAGCGATGATTTCATCCGAAGTCCGGTCTAATCCAACCAAGGCCGGATATGAGTGATTTGGGAGACGGGAACCATGGCCGAGACCGAGCCGGGCGTCCTCGCGCGGGTGCGTCGCGGACACGAGGAGCGCGTGCTCGGCCTACTCCGTGAGCACGGCGCGCTCAGTAGGGCCGAACTCGGCACGCTGTCCGGGCTGTCACGGTCCACCCTGTCCGACATCGTCGCCGCCCTCATCGCGCGGGCCGCCGTCGTCGTCACGACGCCCGAGAGCGCGGGCCGCAAGCGCCCGCCCGGAAGGCCCGCCGAGCTGCTCGCGCTCAACCCCGACACCGGCCAGACCCTCGGTCTCGACTTCGGCCACCGGCGCGTCCACGTGGCGATCGCCAACGCCGCCCAGGAGGTCATCGGGACGGCGGCGCTGGGCTACGCCAGGTCCACGTCGTGGCAGCGCAGGCTGGAGATCGCCTGCGGCCTCGTGGACACCCTCCGCACCGGCCTCGGCCCGCTCCAGGGCGTCGGTGTGGGCGTCGCGGGGCCCGTCGGACGGCCCGGGGAGACCCCCAGGCGCACCGAGGTCCTCATCGACGGCCTGAGCGCCCGGTTCGGCGTGCCCGTCGTCACCGACAACAACACACGGCTGGCGGCGCTCGCCGAGATGGTCAGGGGCGCGGGACGCGGCCACACCGACGTCGTCTACGCGCGCCTTTCCGACGGCGTAGGCGGCGGCATCGTCGTCGGCGGAAGGCTGCTGCGCGGGGCGGGCGGCAGCGCGGGCGAGATAGGGCACGTGCCCGTCAACCCGTCCGGGCGGTCCTGCCCTTGTGGCGGCAGGGGGTGCCTGGAGACGTTCGCCTCCGTCCCCGCCGTGGTGGCCGCGTCCGGCAAGCCCGACCTACCGTCTGCCCTCGCCGCGCTGGAAGCGGGCGACGCCGACGCGGCGGCCGCCTTCGACAGGGCGGGACGGGCGCTCGGCTTCGCGCTCGCCGCCGTCTGCAACACGGTGAGCCCGGCCCGGATCGTCATCGGCGGCGAGGTCGCCGTGCCGCGTGTGCTCGCCGCCGCCGAGGCGGCCCTGGCCACGCACCTGCCGCCCGCGCAGCGACTCCCGATCCATCCGGCCGCGCTCGGCGACGAGGTGGGCGCGCTCGGCGCCATCGCGCTCGTCACCCACGACTCGCCGCTCCTCATCGGCTACCCGCGCGGCGCCCACCGCAGAGAGGACGAAGCATGACGGTCACCCCCGTCTCCGACATTCCCGTGTTCGACCCCGAGGCCGGGGTCACCGTGCTGGCCCCCGAGCGCGACGAACCGGGCTACTGGGTCGGCTGCGCCAGCGTGCTGCAAGACGAAGGCCGCTACCTCATGACGTACCGACGCCGCCGTCCGCGCGGTGAGGCGGGCACCGAAAGGGGCTGGCGCTGCGCTATCGCGGCCAGCCACGACGGCGTCTCCTTCGACGACGTCTGGACGCTCGACAAGACAGCGTTGGGCACGCCGTCAATGGAACGTTTCAGCCTTCACCGGCGCACGGACGGCCGCTACCAGCTCTATCTCAGCTATGTGGACCCCTCCGACAACCGCTGGCGGATCGACGTCGTGGAGGCCGACGCGCCCGAGGCGTTCGACGTGACGGAGCGCCGCCCGGTCTTCACCGCGGAGGGCACCGGCACCGAGGGCGTCAAGGACCCGCGTGTGGTGCGCACCTCCGACGGCCGCCTGGTGATGCTCGTCAGCGCCGCGCAGGGCACCTTCGCCGAAGGCGGCGCAGGTGAGGCCCACGCCACCGCCGACATCTACAACACCGGCCTCTCACTCTCCGTCAGCGCGCTGGCGGAGAGCGAGGACGACGGCACCACGTGGCAGTGGAAGGGCGTCGTGTTCGAGCCCGGTGAAGGCTGGGACCGCTGGGCGGCCCGCCTCAACACCCTCGTGGAGACGGACTCAGGGTTCTTCGCCTACTACGACGGCGAATCCCACCACTCCCGCAACTACGAGGAGAAGACCGGCCTGGCGTTCTCGTCCGACCTCGTCCACTGGAGCCGCCTGTCGGCCGACGCCCCCGCCGTCACCACGCCGCACGGGAGCGGCTCGGTCCGCTATGTCGACGCCGTCCCCGACGGCCCCGCGACGCTCCGCCTCTACTACGAGGTGAGCCGCGCCGACGGCGCCCACGAGCTGCGCACCCTCACCCTGCCGAGGCCGACCCGATGAGCGCCCCCGCCGAACCCGGAGCCGCCGGGACTGGCACCGCCAGGCGGCGGAGAGCGCCCGAGGGGCCGCGGAGCCGCGTCCCGGCGGCGGCGCTCAACGCCGTCTCCCTGGCCGCCGGGGTCGGCGTGTGGGCCGCGCTCGCGGGCGCGGGGGTGCAGGGGCTCCCCGGGCCGGTCGAGGTCGCGCAGCGCGGCTGGGAGCTCGGCGCGGACGGCACGCTCGTCCAGGACGCCCTGGCGAGCCTCCGGCGGGTCTTCGTGGGGTTCGCGCTCGGCACCGCGCTCGCCGTCCCCGTGGGCTTCCTCATGGGCTGGTACGGCACCGCGCGCGGCCTGCTCGAACCGTGGGTCCAGTTCTTCAGGACGATCCCGCCGCTGGCGATCATCCCCCTGGCGATCGTGCTGCTCGGCATCGGGGAGACGCCCAAGCTCGTCGTCATCGGCCTCGGCGCGTTCCTCTCGTGTGTGATCTCGACTTTTCAGGGCGTTATAGGGGTGGACAGCACCCTCATCAACGCGGCACGCGTGCTCGGCGCCAACGACAGGGTGATCTTCGCGCGGGTCGTGGTGCCCGCCTCGTCCCCGTTCATCATCGTCGGGATGCGCGTCGGCCTCGGCTCGGCGTGGGCGACGCTCGTGGCGGCCGAGCTGATCGCGGCACAGGAGGGCCTCGGCTTCCGGATGCAGCACGCGCAGATCTACTACGACCTGCCGACGATCTTCGTTGGCCTCATCACGATCGGCGTCCTCGGCCTGCTCATGGACCGGCTGCTACTGGCCGCCGAGCGCCGCCTCACCGGATGGCAGGACCGCAGATGAACAAGATCGAGTTCCGCGGTGTCGGCAAGGTCTACCCGCTCGGCGCCGACACCGTGACCGCGCTCAGCGCCGTCGACCTGGGCCTGGCGGACGGCGAGTTCGTGACGGTCGTCGGCCCGTCCGGCTGCGGCAAGAGTACGCTGCTCGGGATCGCGGCGGGCCTGGTGGAGCCGAGCAGCGGCAGCGTCACGGTGGACGGCGGCCCCGTCACCGGGCCCGGCCCGGACCGCGGCGTCATCTTCCAGCAGTACGCGCTGTTCCCGTGGCTGACCGTGCGCGGGAACGTCGAGTTCGGGCTGAAGGTCGCCGGGATGGGCAGGGCCGAGCGTCGCGCGCGCGCAGAGAGGTACATCGGTCTCGTCGGCCTCACCGACTTCGCTGACGCCCTCCCCAAGACCCTCTCGGGCGGGATGCGCCAACGCTGCGCGATAGCCCGCGCGTACGCCGCCGACCCCCGCGTCCTCCTGATGGACGAGCCCTTCGGCGCCCTGGACGCGCTCACCCGCGTCCGTATGCAGGACCAGTTGCTCGACACGTGGAGCAGGGAGCGCCGCACCGTCCTGTTCATCACGCACGACGTGGACGAGGCCGTCTATCTGGGCAACCGGGTCGTCGTGATGGCGGCGGGCCCCGGACGCGTCCAGGAGGTCATCGACGTGGACCTCCCCTACCCGCGCACCGAACAGACACGCCTTTCCCCTGAGTTCGCCGCCCTGCGTAACCGCGTATGGCGCGCCGTCTACCACCAGCCCCCCGCGAAAGAAGGATGACCATCATGAAGGCTCGCATCCTGCTGGCCGCGCTCACAGCCGCCGTCCTCGGCGTCTCCGCCACCGCCTGCGGCGGCGACGACAAGGGCGACGCCGGAGCACAGAAGCTCGACTTCGGTTACATCGCCGACTACAACGGCTCCGCCCTCCTCGCCATCGCCGACCAGGAGAAGCTCTGGGAGCGGAACGGGCTCGACCCCGAGCTGAAGGTCTTCACCAACGGACCGCTCCAGATCCAGGCGCTCGGTGCCGGAGACCTCGACTTCGGTTACATCGGCCCCGGCGCGCTGTGGCTGCCCGCCTCCGGCCAGGCCAAGGTCGTCACCGTGAACTCGCTCGGCCTCGCCGACCGCGTCATCGCCCAGCCCGGCATCACGTCCCTGGCCGACCTGAAGGGCAAGAAGGTCGGCGTCCCCGAGGGCACCTCAGGCGACATGATCCTGACGCTGGCGTTGGAGAAGGCCGGGCTTACGGCCAAAGACATCGAGCGCGTCCCGATGGACCCGGCGACGGTCGCCTCCGCGTTCGCGTCCGGCCAGATCGACGGCGCGGGCATCTGGTACCCGATGATCGACACGATCAAGAAGAGCGTCCCCGACCTGGTCGAGCTCGCCAAGAACGCCGACTTCGACCTGAGCTTCCCCAGCGCCTACGTCACCGGCGCCGACACCGCCCAGAAGGACCCTGAGCTGGTCGAGAAGGTCGTGAAGGTGCTCCAGGAGGCCAGCGACTACCGGTCGGCCCACCCGGCCGAGACGGTGCGGGCCACGGCCGCGTTCCTCAAGCTGCCCGAGGCGCAGGTGACCGCCGACCAGAAGAACAGCCAGCCGCTCAGCACCGCCGACGTCACCGCCAAGACGGCCGACGGCTCGGTGGACTCCTGGCTGAAGGGCATGTCCCAGCTCTTCGTCGGCGCGGGCAAGCTCAAGGAGGTCCCCGAACCCTCCACGTACTACCTGGGCGACGTCTACGGCAAGGTCGCAGGCAAGTGACCCAGCACGACACCCGGAGGCCGAGGAACATCCTGTTCCTCATGACCGACCAGCACCGGGTGGACACACTCGGCTGCCACAACCCGGCCGAGGTCTCCACCCCCCGTCTCGACGCGCTCGCCGCGTCAGGGACGAGGTTCGAGCGGGCGTACACGCCTACGGCGATCTGTACGCCCGCTCGGGCGAGCCTCCTCACCGGACGGCTGCCCTTCCGACACAAACTCCTCGCCAACTACGAGCGCAACGTCGGGTACATCGAGGACCTGCCTTCCGGCGAGTTCACCTTCTCGGCGGCCCTGGCCGACGCGGGGTACCGGCTCGGCCTCTACGGCAAGTGGCACGTCGGGACGCACCGCAAGGCGGCGGACTTCGGGTTCGAGGGCCCCGACCTACCCGGATGGCACAACCCTGTGGACCACCCGGACTACCTGAAGTACCTGGAGGAGAACGGGCTCCCGCCTTACGCGATCAGCGGGCACGTCCGGGGCACCCTGCCCAACGGCAACCCCGGCAACCTGCTGGCGGCGCGCCTCCACCAGCCGGTGGAGGCGACGTTCGAGCACTACCTGGCGACCGGGACGATCGAGGCGCTGCACCGCCACGCCGACGAGTACCGAACGGGCCGCAGGCCGTTCTTCCTCGCGACGCACTTCTTCGGACCGCACCTGCCGTACCTGCTGCCGGAGGAGTACTACGACCTGTACGACCCGGAAGCGATCACGCTGCCCCCGTCCGTCGCGGAGACGTTCGAAGGCAAGCCGCCGGTACAGCGCAACTACAGCGCGCTGTGGACCTACGACACGCTCGCCGAGGACGTCTCGCGGAAGCTCATCGCCGTCTACCGGGGGTACGTCGCGCTGATCGACTTCGAGATCGGCCGGATCCTGGACACGCTGCGCGACCTCGGGCTCGACGACTCCACCGCGGTGTTCTTCACCGCCGACCACGGGGAGTTCACCGGGGCGCACCGGCTGCACGACAAGGGCCCCGCGATGTACGAGGACATTTACCGGATTCCCGGCATCGTCCGCGTTCCGGGTCTTCCATCCGGGCAGGTGCGCCGGGAGTTCGTCGGCCTCACCGACTGCACCGCGACGATCCTGGACCTGGCCGGACTCGACCCGGCCCAGGCCGTCGACGGGTCGAGCCTGCTGCCGCTCCTCGCGGGCGAGGACGTCCCGTGGCGGGCGGAGCTGACGGCGGAGTTCCACGGCCACCACTTTCCCTACCCGCAGCGGATGATCCGGGACGACAGGTACAAACTCATCGTCAACCCCGAGTCGCGGAACGAGCTGTACGACCTGGAGACGGACCCGCACGAGCTCCACAACCGGCACGACCACCCCGACCTCGCGGACGTCAGACGGCGGCTCACGGCCCGCCTGTACACCCTCCTGCGCGAGCGCGGCGACAACTTCCACCACTGGATGTCCGCCATGTCCGACACGGGCCCACTCGACCACGACCCGTCCCTCGCCGCCTTCGAAACCGGCAGCGACGTCTACACCGCCCCCTGACCCAGGCCGCGCCCGCCGCCAGTCCGCCTCCACGCGCGGCGGCCGCGCGGCCCTGAGCCGCTTACCGGCCGTCGCGCGCCGGAAGCGGGACGAACCCGCTCGTCCGGCGCATGTCGTCGCGGTAGCCGGGTCTGTGGGCTGCCACCCGCCGTCGGCCCGGATACCCCTGAGCCGATGACAGCGACGTCGGGAGAGAGCGTCCTTTCAGAGGTGGTGACGTAGGGGGAGCGCGGTGGGGAACGGATCAAGGAACGTCTGTTCCGTCAGGTAGGTGAGGCCCTCGGCCTCGGCGTCGTGCCGCAGCAGCGCCACCGGGACGCTGAGCGGTGCCTGGCCCGCCTGGAACGCCTCGATCGCGGTGACGATCCCCGCCCGGCGCACCGGGCCGATCCGCCTGCTCAGCGGGCCCAGCACATGGTGCAGCGCGTTCACCTGACGGCCGCGCGCGGGCCGCACCGCGAGGGACGCGGCGAACACCCGGGCGTAGCGCGCGACGAGTGTCTCGGGCGGCTCGGCCCCGGCGAGGGCGACGATCCGCCCCGCCGACCGGTAACCGGCCGGGTCGTGCGCGAGGATCTGCAGCTTGTGCCTGCTGTGGAAGGCGACGAGGTCCCTGGGCCGCCATCCCGCCCCGAACAGGGCGCGCAGCCTGGCGCGCGCGAAGACGCGTTCCACGAAGTGCTCCCGTAGGAGAGGGTCGTTCAGGCGTCCCTCCTCCTCTACGGGCAGGTCCGGGTACGTCTCCAGGAGGGCGGCCGTGAACAGGCCCCTGCCCTTGCGGTCCACGGGCTGCCCGTCGGTGCGCTCTCCCGGCAGCCCGGACGCGTACCTGGGCACCCCGTACAGGGCGCACGAAGGGGAACGGGACTTCACCACAAAGCCGTCCAGGTCCACGAACTCGGGCATCGCCCGGCCGATCGCGTCACGGGCGGCTTCGGTGTGGTCGCTCTCGCCGTCGCGGGAGACGAGGTGGCCGTCCGTGCGCAGCCTCACCGTCGGCCGGGGCACCCCAAGACCGGCCTCGACCTCCGGGCACACCGTCACCCAGTCCACGAGCGGACCGAGCACCTCGGTGAGGAAACGCGCGCGGGCGTGGCCCCCGTTGTACCGCACCGGATCGCCGAGCAAACACGCCGACGCCCCCAACCGCGGCCGGACGGCCGCGGGCAGCCGGGCTGTGTTTGATTGGCCCGGGGGCTGGCCGCTTCGCGACCCCGACTTCGTCGGGAGCGGCCACCCCCGGGCTGCGGTGCGGCCGGTCACAGCAGCTCCCCGAGTTGCCTGTACGCCTCGGCCAGGGCCGTCTCGTCGCCTTCCGCGAGCCGCGCGCCGACCCGGTCCAGCCCTTCGAGCGTTGTGATCATGAGTGGTCATCTCCGAGAACCTCTTCGAACTTCTTCCTAGCCGCCGCTCGGTGGCGGCCGCAACCAACGCACGGCAAAACAGGATCACGCGGCGGCGCGGCCGACCCGCCCACGCTCCCTCCGCCCCGCCGACGGGAGAGGCGGTGCGGCGGGTTTGGTTGGGGGGGAGGGGTGGAGGAGGATCCGGGGGACGGGGAGAGGGGGCGTTGTGGAGACGTCGATCGTTGTTTTGACTCGGGATTTGCGGGTACATGACCAGCCGGGTTTGGTGGAGGGGTGTGCGCGGGGGCGGGTGGTGCCGTTGTTCGTGGTGGACGAGGAGATCGTCGGTGGGGTGATGGGGGTGCCCAATCGGTTGCGGTTTCTGGGGGAGGCGCTGGCGGATCTGCGGGAGGGGTTGCGGGGGTTGGGCGGGGAGTTGATCGTGCGGCGGGGCTCGCCCGCCCGCGAGGTGGCGCGGCTGGCGGAGCAGACGGGGGCGCGGGTGGTGCGGATCGCGGACGACAGGTCGCGGTTCGCGCTGCGGCGGCTTGACGCGCTGCGCGGCACCGGCCTTGACGTCCGGACATATCCGGGGGTCACCGTGGTGCCGCCGGGTGCGGTGACGCCCGCCGGAGGCGACCACTACAAGGTGTTCACGCCCTACTGGAAGGCGTGGGCGGCGGCGGAATGGCGGACGCCCTGCCCGGTTCCGGGCCGGGTGGACGTCCCGGAGGGGATCGACGCCGGGGTGATCCCCGATCTGGCGCCGAAGGGCGTGTCACCGGGCGTCGCGAAGGGCGGTGAGTCCGAGGCGCGGCGGTTGATGCGGGAGTGGCTCGCCAACGGTGTCGCCGCCTACGACGGCACTCGCGACGACCTGGCGAACCCCGAGGGCACGTCACGGCTCAGCGCCCATCTCCGGTTCGGGTGCCTGTCGCCGCTGGAGCTGGCGTCGGCCGTCCGCGAGCACGAGCCGTTCCTACGCCAGCTCGCCTGGCGCGACTTCCACCACCAGGTCGCCGCCGCCTTCCCCGACCTGCCCCGCCGCGACTACCGGCCGCGCGGCCACCGCTGGCGTGACGACCCGGAGGCGCTCGCCGCGTGGCGTGAGGGCCGCACCGGCGTCCCGATCGTGGACGCGGGCATGCGCCAGCTCCGGCACGAGGGTTTCATGCACAACCGCACCCGCATGATCACCGCCTCCTACCTGACCCGCGACCTCGGCATCGACTGGCGCCACGGCTACCGCCACTTCCGCGACCTGCTCACCGACGCCGACCTCGCCAACAACCCGGGCAACTGGCAGTGGGTCGCCGGCACCGGCAACGACACCCGCCCCAACCGCACCCTCAACCCCGTCCGCCAGTCCCTCCGCCACGACCCCACCGCCACCTACCTCCACCACTGGCTCCCCGAACTAGCCCACCTCCCCACCCCCGCCACCCACCACCCCTGGACCCTGGAATCCCCCCCACCCAACTACCCACCCCCACTCACCCACCCCTAACCGCCCACCCCACCAACCCCTTCCCCCACCACGCCAAACCACCTCTGCCCGTCGCAACGCCAAAGGAACCTCCACCCACCCACACCACCAGCACGATCGCCCGACCCTCGTGTCACACCGCCCGGGGGTGGCCGCTCCCGACGAAGTCGGGGTTGTGAAGCGGCCAGCCCCCGGGCCCACCGAACACCGCCCATGTTCACCGACCAGGCTCGCGCCGCGTCGTGTCGCCTCAACGCTGAGGGGATCGCTGGCCCGCATGGCTCGTGTCGGTTGTGATCGCTGGTGGGGTTCGGGGGTCGCGTCGGGTCGCCGTTGGGTGGTGGCGGTGCTGGAGGGGCGGCTGGGCCGCGTCACGGCGAGCCGGGTTCGTCGGTCGGGCCGGGTGGTGGAAGGGAAAGGGAAACGGCCCCGGCACGGGGTGCGGGGCCGTTCGGGCGCGGGCGACGCTGGAAGGGCAGTCCGGCGGCGGCGCGCACGTGCGGGGGTCAGGTCCAGGAGGTGTCGGCCAGGCGGTGGAGGCGTTGGACGACCAAGGGGTGTTTGGCGGCCACGTTGCGGGACTCGCGGGGGTCGTTGCTCAGGTTGAAGAGCTCGACGCGCCAGCTTCGGCGGTCGTTGGGGCGGGTGCGGCCCGGGGCGTAGCGGATGAGCTTCCAGTCGTCCTGGCGGACGGCCTCGGCCAGGCGCGTCACGCTGCCGTTCTCGACGCGGTTGGCGCGCTTTGTCTGGGACTTCTCGTTCCGGTACCAGTAGAGGTGGTTCGGCGGGGACGCGTTGCTCTCGCCCTTCAGGGTGCCGAGGATCGAGACGCCGTCGAGCCGGCGAGGCAGCCCGGCGCGGGCGACGTCGGCGAACGTCGGGAACAGGTCGAGCTGCGAGGTGATCCGGCCCGTGGTGCCCTTGCGGACGAGGCCGGGGCCCCACGCGATGAGCGGCACCCGGATGCCGCCCTCGTACAGGTTGCGCTTGTAGCCGCGGTACCTGCCGTTGGCGTCGAACCTGTCGGGGTTGAACCCGCCCTCCTCGTGCGGCCCGTTGTCGCTGGTGACGAGCACGAGCGTCTGACGGCCCTTGGGCAGCGCGTCCAGGAGCGCCCCGAGGTCGCGGTCGAGCCGGGTGACCTGGGCGGCGTGCGCGCGGTCGGCGCGCGGCCACGGCTTGCCCGCGTAGCGGCCGTGGTTGGGCAGCTCGCCTGGCGAGTGCGGCAGGTTCGTCGCGTACATGAGGAAGAACGGCTGATCGGAGCGCTGCTTGACGAACTCCACGGCCCGCTTGCGGAAGAGGTCGGGCGCGTAGCTGCCGCGCCGGTCGCCCCGGTTCCCGGCGAGCTTGACCTCGGTGGCGTTGCGCCACAGGTGGTCGGGGTAGTAGTCGTGCGCGGCCCGGTGGGTGAGGTAGCCGTAGAACTCGTCGAAGCCGCGCGCGTTCGGGTGTGACTGCCCGGCGCGCTGCGGCCCGAAGCCCCACTTGCCGACGAGGCCCGTTCGGTAGCCGACGCTCTGGAGCACCTCGGCGAAGGTGGTGTCGCTGGGGCGCAGGTCGCCGGGGAAGCCCGCCTGCGGGTTCTGCCTCACCCGCGAGTGCCCGGTGTGCAGGCCGGTCAGGAGGGAGCAGCGGGAGGGCGCGCACACCGACGCGGCGGAGTACGCCTGGGTGAAGCGCAGGCCCTGCCGGGCGAGCCGGTCGAGCACCGGGGTCTTGATCTTGGTCTGGCCGTAGGAGCCGAGCTCGCCGTAGCCCAGGTCGTCGGCGACGACGAGGACGATGTTCGGCCGCGGGTCGAGCGCGCGCCCGTCCGGGGCGGCGGCGGAAGCGGGGGAGTTCCCCGCCGTCGTCATGTGGCTCCCGACGCCGAGGACTACCGAACCGCGCAGCAGTTGGCGGCGGGTGAGCATCGTCCTTCACACTCCCGTGCGTTGTCGGTCGGTCACGTCCCGCAGGGACGCGGCACTTATGATTCCTCATGAAATCCTATCAAGTCAATAGGAAATATAGACAACCAGAGGGATCCGTCAAGGACCGACATCGCCTTTCGCCCATGTCAGCAGGACGCTGTAGTGCCCCCGCCCGGGTACCGGCAGGCGTCGACGGCGGCACGCGGTGTGCGCAGCGTGACGGTCGCCCCGCCCTCCGGCAGGACCGGCGAGCCGCGCCCCCAGTACACGTCGGTGCGCGAGTCGCTGCCGCTCCCGGTGTGCACCCGGACGGACTCGCCGGGGCGCAGCCGCAGCGGACCGAACTCGTAAGCCGAGCCGCCGCCCGCCTGAAGCCGCCACCCTCGCAGGTCGCGGGCGGTTTTGGCATGGTTGCGCAGTTCCACCCACGTGCCGCCGGAACCGCGCGGGGAGTGGTGGACGCGCTCGATGCGCACGGACGGCTCCGCCCCAGGGGAGTCTGATGGACGCGGGCCGAGGGACGGGTAGAACACGCCGACGATGAGGAAGACGGCGACCAGGTCACGTACTGCCATGACAGAAAGTAATCAGCGTCGCGAGCGCACAACCAGCCGCGCCGAAGACAGCACCCGTTCACCTCACGGACAGCTTTGCCTTCCTCACCCAGCGTTCAGCCCGCCGCCACCCGCCCGACCTGTACCGCTCCCCGACCTTTTGTCCCCGCCGGGGACCGTTCGACCATGCGCCCCGCCCTCCCCGCCGCCCTGCTCATCGCTCTTGCCCTCCCCCTCGCCCCGCCCGCCGCCGCGCCTGCCGTTGCCCAGGCCGCGCCGGGGTGCGGCGGGGCGCGGGACCTGGACGGCGACGGGCGGCCGGATCTGGCGGTGGGGGCGCCGTCGGCGACGGTCGGCGGGCAGGTGCGGGCGGGACAGGTCGCGGTGGCCTACGCCGACGGACGGACACGATGGTTCGCGCCCGCGACCGGACGGCCGCACGACGGGTTCGGCGCGGCGCTGGCCTCCGGCGACCTGGACGGCGACGGCTGCGCCGACCTCGCGGTGGGCGTGCCCGGCGCGGCGGCCGTCCGGATCTACCTGGGCGGTCAGCCCGAACTGAGGGAAGGCCCCCTGCTCAGGGGCGGCGCCGGGCTCGGAACCGCGCTGGCGGTGGCCGACCTGGACGGCGACCGCGACCTCGAACTCGTCGCGGGCGCGCCCGAGGCGCCGGGTGGAGGCCGGGTCGTCGTCTACGGGCTGCGCGCCAAGGGCGTCGGCGCGGCGAAGACGTTCCCGGCGCGGCTCGGCCGGGCCAAGGAGCGCCGCGCCGAGACCGACGCGCTCGGCTCGGCCCTCGCCGTCGGCGACTTCAACGGCGACGGGAGGCCCGAGATCGCGATCGGCATTCCGGGCGCGGGCCACCGTGGCCAGGGCGCCGTCACCGTGCTCGACCCGCTGCGCGGCAGGGCGCGGGTGCTGTCCCAGGCGGGCCCGGTGCGCGGCGGGCCCGAACGCGACGACGGCTTCGGCACCTCCCTCGCCGCCGCCGACTTCGACCGCGACGGCAAGGCCGACCTCGCGATCGGCGTGCCGGGCGAGGCGTTCACCCACCGGGACAAGGGCGCCGCCGAGGGGGCCGTGCACGTGCTCTACGGGCCGTCCTTCCGGGAGCGCGGCCCCATGTGGAACCGGGGCACGAAGGGCGTCCCCGGGGAGTTGCGCCGCCGCGACTTCTTCGGCGCGGCCCTCGCCGCAGGCGACCTCACCGGCGACGGCCGCCCGGACCTCGCGATCGGGATCCCCGGCTCCAACGCCGTCCAGTTGCTTACGGCGACCCGCTCCGGCGCCCTCAAGCCCGGCCGTCTCCTGCGCCCCGGCCTCCCAGCCGCAGCCCACTACGGCCTCACCTTGCGCATCACCTCCGGCACCCTGTACGTGGGCGCCCCCGGCGCCGACTCCTTCACCGGCGCCCTCTACCGCTCCACCACCCGCCTCCCCCTAGACGGCCGCGGCCTCACCGCCTTCTCCCTCTCCTAGGCACCCGCCCCGCCGTGCGCGCGCGAGGCGGGTCAGCGGCTGAGGGTGCGGGAGAGGTCGGGGACGGTGAGGCGGATGGTGCGGGGCGCGGGGGCGCCACGGCGGGAGACACGTTCCAGGGTGTGGAAGTCGGCGGTGAGGGCCTCGGGGGTGAGGCGGCCGAGGAGGAAACCACGGCGCTGGTCGGCGTGCGCGAAGTGGGGGTTCTCGGCGCGGAGGGCGGCCATCATGGCGTGGTCGCGGTAGCCGTCGCCGTCGCTCGCGATGGACGTGGTGACGAGTTCGACGCCGACGCGCGCGGACGACGGGTCGGCGAAGTCGCGCAGCAGGTCGGCCGCGAACGCGGTGTGCACGTCGCCGGTGAGCACGACGGGGTTGCGCGCGCCGGAGTCCAGCAGGGTCGTGAACAGCCGGTCCCGGTCGGCGGTGTAGCCGTCCCAGGAGTCCATGCCGACCTTCAGCGCGGGCCCGAGCGCCATGTCGCGCTGGGCGAGGAAGATCTGCTGCCCCAGGACGTCCCAGCGGGCCCCGGAGGCGCGCAGGCTCCCCGCCAGCCAGGAGAGCTGCGCCGCGCCCAGCACCCGCCCCGACGGGTCGTTCCGGGCCGAGCAGCCGGTGCGCAGCCAGTCGTCGCACGGCTGGTCGGTCCGGTACTGGCGGGTGTCGAGCAGGTGGAAGGTGGCGAGCGCGCCCCACGGCAGCCGCCGGTAGAGCCGCATCCGCGTCCCGGAGGGCCGCGCGGCGACGCGCAAGGGCATGTTCTCGTAGTACGCCCGCATCGAAGCCCGCTTCCGGGCGGTGAAACCGGGGACGGACGAGCCGGGCACGCTGCCCGTCCAGTTGTCCTCAAGCTCGTGGTCGTCCCACACGACGGCCCAGGGCGCCGCCGCGTGCGCCGTCTGTAGGTCGGGGTCGGACTTGTACTGCGCGTGCCGCCGCCGGTAGTCGGTGAGGGTCTGGCACTTGCCTTCGGTGTGCGTACGTACCTTCCCGTTGGCGCCGCTGTAGGAGCCGGGCGCGTACTCGTACATGTAGTCACCCAGATGGACGACGAGGTCAGGGCCGAGTTCGGCGAGCCGCCGGTAGGCCGTGAAGTACCCGTGCTCGTAGTGGGCGCAGGACGCGGCCGCGAACGTCATCGGCGTCAGGGAACCCGGCGCGGGGGCCGTCAGCGTACGTCCGACGGGAGACAGGTGCCCGGAGGCACGGAACCGGTAGAAGTACTCACATCCCGGCCGCAGGCCCGTCGCCGTCACGTGCACCGCGAACCCGCCGGAGGCGCGCGCCGTCACCGTTCCTGAGCGGACGACGCGCCGGAACCGCGCGTCCTCGGCGACCTGCCACTCCACCGCGACGGCGCGGGAGCCGAGCCCGCCCAGGCCGTCCGGGGCGAGGGGACGGGGCGCGAGCCGCGTCCACAGCACCACCGAGCCCGCGTCGGGGTCGCCGGAGGCCACGCCGAGCCGGAACGGGTCGGGCCCGTCCGCCGCGCCGCCCCGGAGGAGCGCGGGGGAGGCCGAGGCGGGCGCGGCGCCGAGCACCGCGAGACCGCCGGCCGCGAGGACGTGCCGTCGTGTGAAAGCCATGCGCCCAGTGCAGACGCGGCACACGAACGCCGGGTGACGCGGGTGCGAGCGGCGCGCGGCACGGGGGAAACAGCCTGTCCCGAGCGATCATTCCGGCCTGTCATGATCCGCCGGAACACTACCGATCGGCCAGGATTCACTCCCTGACGTGTGCAAAAAGGCCCAACGTGGTTCGGCGCGCTCCGGCGGGGTGGTAGGCAAGGGCTGTGGAGCTGAATGAGGCGGCGGAGGAGCTGTACCGGGTGGCTCCGGGGGAGTTCGTGCAGACGCGGCGGCGGCTGGCGGAGGCGGCCAAGGCGGCGGGCGACGCGGCGACGGCCCAGCAGATCAAGGCGCTGCGGCGGCCGACGGTCTCGGCGTGGGCGGTCAACCTGCTCGTGCGGGAGCGGCCGCCGCTGGCGGGCGAGCTGCTGTCCCTCGGGGAGCGGTTGCGCGAGGCGTGGGCGAAGGGCGGTGACACCGCCGAGTTCGACCGCGCGCGCACGCCGCTCGTCGACAAGGCGGTGCGCGCGGCGGAGTCGCTGGTGGAGGAGGCGGGCCGGCCGCTGGGCGACCAGGCGCGCCGTGAGGTCGAGGAGACCCTGTACGCGGCGGTGGCGGACGCGGACGTGGCGGCGGAGGTGGCCGCGGGCAGGCTCACCCACCCGCGCTCCTACGTCGGCTTCGGCCTCCCGCCACTCCCCGAGGACCCCACCGAACCCCCGAAGCCTGACGACCCGGGCGAATCACCCAAGAGAGATAAACGAGACAAAGGTGGAAAGCGAGACCAACGAGCCAGAGACGGTGTGGCGGTCGGCAAACCGCCCAAGGAACACCCAGAACCCCACCCCGACCAGGACCGCGCCGAAAAGGAACGTGCCGAACGCAAGGAGCACGAAGCACGCGAGGAACGCCGAAGAGCCGCCGAACGTGAGCGCTTCGAGGCCCGCCGCCGAGCCGCCCAGCTCCGCGCCAAAGCCGACGAGCTGGCCGCCGAGCGGGACAGGCTGCGCCGCGCCCTCCAGGACGTCGAGCAGGAGGAGGAAAGCCTCCGCCAGCGCCTGGACCAGGTACGCGTCCACAGGTCCGCGGCCCGCAAGTCGTTCGAGGCAGCCGAACAGCAGGCCGCCGCAGCCGCCACCGCCGCCACCCGAGCCGAGTCCGGCCTGACGTAAGGCTGTGTTGAACCGAGCCCGGGGGGCGCTCTGGCGAGCCCGACTTCGCCGGGGGGCGCCCCCGGGCCGGGCGCGCCGCGCGGCGGTGGTTATCTTCTGGGCATGACGACGGTACGCCGGGTCGCCTGGGACGACCCCGACGCGGTCGCGCTGCGCGCCGCGATGAACCAGGAGCTCACCCACCGCTACGCCGACCGGCTCGCCCAGGCCCAGGGGCCGGTCCTCGCCGCCCTGGAGGTCGACCCCGGCGAGATGGCCTTCGTGGGTGTCGCGGACACCGAGGAGGGCGGCCCGGTCGGGCACGCCGCGCTCCGCTGGCGCGGGCGCGACCTTGAGCTGAAGCGCATGTACGTCGCGCCGTCGAGTCGCGGCAAGGGCGTCTCGACGGCGCTGCTCGACTGGTGTGAGGACGTGGCCCGCGAGGCGGGCGCCGACCGGGTCATCCTCCAGACCGGCGACCGCCAGCCCGACGCGATCCGCCTCTACGAGCGCGAGGGGTACGTCCGCATCCCTGACTTCCCGCCCTACGACGCCGTGCCCGAGCTCCATTCGACGTGTATGGCCAAGCCCGTCACGGCGGTCCAGAACGCCGAGGTCTAGGGACCGCCGCGAGTCAGGCGCGCGGGAGGTGTTCGCCTTCGCGGAGCCGTTCCATGCCGAGCCAGACGAAGTCGAGCGCGGTGGACTCGGCCCGTTCGCGCGGCACCTCGGGGTGTTCCAGCCACCAGGAGATGAGCGAGAACAGCGACCCGTAGATCAGCGGGACGAGCAGTTGGGCGCGCCGCTCGTACTTGGCGAGCTCCTCCGGGGCGACGACCTTGCGCCGCCGGGAGAGCAGCCTCCCGGCGGCGGCCTCGCCGAACCTGTCGCGCAGTTCGCGCAGTTCCAGGCCGACCTCGGGCTTGTCGAGGTGCCGGATGATGACCGCCCACGCGTCGGGCTCGGCCGTCGCGTAGTCGAACAGCGTGCTGATCATGCCGCTGATCCGCTGGAGCGAGGTGGCGCCGCTGACGTCCACCGCCGCGAGCCGTCCGGTCAGGTCGTCGATGATGGTCTGCGCGACCTCGGCGAACAGCTGTTCCTTGGACTCGAAGTGCTGGTACAGCAGGGCCTTCGACACGCCCGCCGCCGCCGCGACGTGTTCCATCTGGGTGAGGTGGAAGCCGCGCCTGCCGAACTCGGTCAGCGCGACCCCCATCAGCTGCTCCCGCCGGATGGCGGCGGACAGTCTTCTGGCCATTGCCCTACTTTCCCAGATAAGGGGCGAGTTCCGTGCGGGCCACCGAGCGGAGGTGGACCTCGTCGGGGCCGTCGGCGAGGCGCAGGGAGCGGGCGCCCGCCCACATCGCGGCGAGCGGGAAGTCGTCGGAGACGCCGCCGCCTCCGTGCACCTGGATGGCCCGGTCGAGCACTTCGAGGGCGACGCGCGGGGCGACGACCTTGATGGCGGCGACTTCGGTGCGGGCGCCCTTCACGCCGACCGTGTCGATCAGCCACGCGGTCTTCAGGGTGAGCAGCCGGGCCTGCTCGATGGCGATGCGGGACTCGGCGATCTGCTGCTGGACGACGCCCTGCCGGGCCAGCGGCTTGCCGAACGCGACGCGGTTGACGGCCCTGTCGCACATGAGTTCCAGCGCGCGTTCGGCCATGCCGATGGCCCGCATGCTGTGGTGGATGCGGCCGGGTCCGAGCCGTGCCTGCGCGATGGCGAAGCCGCCGCCCTCCTCGCCGACGAGGCTCTCCAGAGGCACCCGCACGTCCTCGAAGAGGATCTCGCAGTGCCCCTGCTGGTCGTGCCTGCCGAAGACGGGAAGCGACCGCACGATCGTCACGCCGGGGGTGTCCAGCGGGACGAGGACCATGGACTGCTGGAGGTAGGGGTGCCCGTCGGGGTTGGTCTTCCCCATGAGGATCATGATCTTGCAGCGCGGGTCGGCGGCGCCGGTCGTCCACCACTTGCGGCCGTTGATGACGTAGTGGTCGCCGTCGCGCACGATGCTGGTGGAGATGTTGGTGGCGTCGGAGCTGGCCACGTCCGGCTC
This sequence comes from Actinocorallia sp. API 0066, assembly GCF_020991275.1. Taxonomy (GTDB): domain Bacteria; phylum Actinomycetota; class Actinomycetes; order Streptosporangiales; family Streptosporangiaceae; genus Actinocorallia. Next base: position 521,745 of record NZ_JAJLQY010000002.1, read on the forward strand.
GGTCATGCCGAAGCAGGAGCGGATCTCGCCCGCCAGCAGCGGCTCCAGCCACTGCTTCTTCTGCTCGGGTGTGCCGAACAGGTGCAGCACCTCCATGTTGCCGGTGTCGGGCGCGGCGCAGTTGGTGGCCTCGGGCGCGAGGAGCGGGGAGCGGCCCATGACCTCGGCCAGCGTCGCGTACTCGGTGTTGGTGAGGCCGGACTCGTCGGGCAGGAACAGGTTCCAGAGGCCGGCCGCGCGGGCCTTGGCCTTGAGCTCCTCGACGACCGGGGGCAGCTCGTGCGGACGTCCGGCCGCCACCAGTTCGTGGTGCTGGGCGACGTAGACCGGCTCGGCCGGGTAGACATGCTCGTCCATAAACGCCTGAAGCCGGGCAAGGTACTCGGTGGCCCGCTCGCTCAGTTGGAAGTCCATGCGAGTATCGTAACTGACCCGTCAGTTACTAGAAGGGAGGGGTCTTATGGATCCGCAGGGCAAGGTCGCCTGGATCACCGGCGGGGCCAACGGCATCGGGGCCGCCGTGGCCCGCCGCCTGGCCGGGCTCGGCGCGCACGTCGTCGTCACCGACGTGGACGCCGAAGAGGGCGAGAAACTCGCTTACGAGCTCGACGGCTTGTTCGTCTCCTGCGACGTCAGGGTGCCGGAGGAGAACGTCAAGGCCGTCAAAGCCGCCGTCGCGCGGTTCGGCGGCCTCGACATCGCCTTCCTCAACGCGGGCGTGGCCACCGGCTCCGGCATGGGCGAGCACTTCGACGCCGAGCGCTACCGCCGCGCGATGGCCGTCAACCTCGACGGCGTCGTCTACGGCGTCAACGCGGCACTGCCCGCCCTGCGCGCGCGCGGCGGCGGCGCGATCATCGCGACCGCCAGCATGGCCGGGCTCACCCCGATGCCGCTCGACCCGCTGTACGGGGCGAACAAGACGGCCGTCGTCGGCCTCGTCCGCTCGCTCGGGCCCACCTACCTGCCCGAGGGCATCCGGGTGAACGCGCTGTGCCCGTCGTTCGCCGAGACCGCCATCCTGGACGGCCTGCGCGAACTGCTCGGCGACTTCCCCATCCTCGACGTCGAGACCGTCGCGGACGCCTTCCTGCACATCCTGGCCTCGGACGAGGCGGGTCAGGCGTGGCCCGTCGTGCCGGGCCGCGAATTCGAACCCTTCCGTTTCCGGGGCGTCCCCGGCCCGAGGAGATGACCATGCGCGCGATCCAGATCACCGAGTTCGGCGGACCCGAGGTCCTCACCCTGACCGAACTGCCCGACCCCGTCGCCGAGCCCGGCCTCGTCCTCGTGGACGTCACCCGGGCGGGCGTCAACTACGCCGACACCCACCAGGCCGACAACAGCTACCTGTCGGCGGCGGAACTGCCGCTCGTGCCCGGCGGCGAGATCGCCGGGACCGTCGACGGACGCCGGGTCGTGGCGCTCACCGCGGGCAGCGGCGGCTACGCCGAGAAGGCGCTCGCGCTGGCCGGGGCGATCTACGACATTCCGGACGGCGTTGACGACACGACGGCGCTCGGGCTCATCGTGCAGGGCGCGACGGCGTGGGTGATGCTGCGCAAGAGCGTCCACCTGGAGCCGGGGGAGTCCGTCGTGGTGCACGCGGCGGCGGGCGGCGTAGGCACGCTCGCCGTGCAGCTCGCCAAGGCTCTCGGCGCAGGGCGCGTCATCGCTACGGCGTCCACCGAGGAGAAGCGCGAGCTGGCGCTCAGCCTCGGCGCCGACGTCGCGCTCGACCCGGCGGTGCCCGAGCTGCGCAAGGCGCTCATCGAGGCCAACGAGGGCCGCCGGGTGGACGTCGTGCTGGAGATGACCGGCGGCACCGTCACCGACCAGTCGCTCGCCGCCCTCGCGCCGTTCGGACGGCTCGCCTTCTACGGCATGGCCTCCCGCGAGCAGCCTTCACCGATCTCCGCGCCCTCACTCCTGCGCCACTCCACCGCCGTCATAGGCATGTGGCTGCCCCACGTCTTCACCCTCCCGGGCGACGTCATGCGCGACGCCATGACCGAACTCTTCGACCTCGCCGCCTCCGGCCGCCTCAAGGTCATCGACGGCGGCGCCTACCCCCTGGCCGAAGCCCGAGCCGCCCACGAAGCCCTCCGCTCCCGCCAAACCACCGGAAAGCTGTGTTTGATTGCCGCGGCTCCGCCGCGGCGGTGATCGGGCGCTGACGAGCCCGGCGCCTGGCCCTTCGGCTTCGCCTCACGGGCCAGACGCCGGGGCGCCCGATCACGTCCGTGTGGCTCCACACTGGAGTCTTGTCCCGCTATCCAGCTATGCCGTTATCCAGCTATTCCGTTCTCGTAGGCGAAGACGACGGCTTGGGTGCGGTCGCGGAGGCCGAGTTTGGTGAGGACGTGGCCCACGTGGGTCTTGACGGTCTGTTCGGCGAGGAAGAGTTCGGTGGCGATCTCGGCGTTGGACATGCCGCGTGAGATGAGGCGGAGCACGTCGAGCTCGCGCGGGGTGAGGCCGTCGGCGGCGTCGGTGCGGGGGCGCTCGTGGCGGCGGCGGCGCGCGAAGTCCTGGATGAGGCGGCGGGTCACGGACGGCGCGAGCAGCGCGTCCCCTGAGGCGACGACCTTCACCGCGTGGATGAGGTCCTGCGCGGACGCGTCCTTCAGCAGGAACCCGCTGGCACCGGCCCCGAGCGCCTCGTAGACGTACTCGTCAAGGTCGAACGTGGTGAGGATGAGGACACGAGGCCCGGTGTCGGAGGCGATCCGCGCGGTGGCGGCCAGGCCGTCCATGCCGGGCATCCTGACGTCCATCACCACAACGTCGGGATCGAGCCGCCCGCACAGCGCGATCGCCTCGGCGCCGTCCCCCGCCTGCCCGACGACGGAGATGAGCGGGTCCGAGTCCAGGAGGGTGGCGAGACCGTCCCGGATCATCACCTGGTCGTCAGCGATCACCACCCGGATCATGTGCGCCATCATAGGGAAGCTCCGCCAATACCGCCCAACCCCCGGCGGATTGGCATCCGGCGGACATCTTGCCGCCGAGCATCGCGACCCGCTCGCCCATCCCGATGAGCCCGTGCCCTCCGTTGGGCGGCTGCGGCGCGTCCTTGGGGCCGTCGTCCGTCACCGACAGAAGCAGCCCGTTCCGCTTGTAGGCCACCGCTACCTCCACCGACGAGCCCGGCGCGTACCGCGCTGCGTTGCTGAGCGCCTCCTGGACGATCCGGTACGCGGACAGGTCGACGCCTTCCGGCAGCGTGCGCCGCTCCCCGGTGACGGCCAGGGTGATCCGCAGCCCGTCGTGCGCGTCGAGGAGCTCGCCGATCCGGTCCATGCCGGGCTGCGGCTTGCGTTCGGCGGCCTCGTCCCCGGCCCGCAGCAGCCCGACGACGCGCCGGGTCTCGGTGAGCGCGGCGCGCGCCTCCTCCCGCAGCAGCGCGAACGTCTGGAGCGCGGGTTCGGGCAGGTCGGGGATCTTGTAGGGCGCGGCCTCGGCCTGGAGCGCGATCACCGACATGTGGTGCGCGACGACGTCGTGCAGCTCCCTGGCGATCCGCGACCGCTCGGCGAGCACCGCGTGCCGGGCGAGGTCCCGCTGGTGCCGCTCGGCCTGGACGGCGAGCCGCAGTTCGGCCAGGTACCGCCCGCCGACCGCGTCACCGAAGACGAGCGCCAGCCCTACCAACCCGATGAGGATGGACCCGAACCACGGCTCCATCCGGCCGAGCGCGACGGGCAGGCACACCAGCACGGCGACGGTCACCGCACCGGCGCCCAGCGACTTGCGCCGCTCCGATCCGGCGGCCAGCGAGAACATGACGACGAGCACGGCGAGCAGCGACGTCACCGGCCACGGCAGGAACGGGTGCCCCGCCACGGGCGTCAGGGCGCCCCACGCCAGCCCCGCCAGCGACACCTTCCACGCGGGCATGGGCCAGCGCGGCGCGAACAGCACGGGCAGGCACTGGAGGACGCCGAGCGCCCACGCCCGGTCGAGGGACACCTCGTAAGCGACGGCGTGGATGGCGATCGACCCGGCGGTGAACCCCACGGCCAGGGTGAACGCCGACGCGGCGATCGCGGTGCGGGGGAGTGCGCGGTCGGGCCAGCAGGTGGCCCGGTCGGGCCGGGAGGGGGCGCGGATCGCGGCATTGATCGCGCCCAGGGCGCTGCCGAGCGCCCGGTACACGCTCATGGCCTTGAGGGTAGGGGTCCGGTTCCGCCCTGTCTTGCCCCTCCGGGGTGATCCGTCCACCGGAACCGGAGTATGAGATCAATCTCCTAACTCGAGATTTCCGATTGACTAGATAGGAATTGCGGGCCAAGATGGTCGCCATGACGTTGACCAGCAACGATGCCGGGACGACGACGCTCGCCGAGCGCGCCCGGCTCTTCGCCGAGACCAGTGACGAATGGCTGCACCGTGTGCGCCTCGACCCGCAGGGACGCTGGTACGAGCGCCTCGACGGGGACGAGGACTGTGAGGTGTGGATCATCAGCTGGCTCCCCGGCCAGAGCACCGGCTTCCACGACCACGGAGGCTCCGCGGGCGCCTTCGCCGTCGTGCTCGGCGAACTGGAGGAGGCCACCACCCGCTCCGCCCAGATCTTCGACGGCGGCCGCGTCCGCCCCTTCGGCAGGCACCACATCCACGACGTGCGCAACACGTCGACGGCGCCGGCGGTCAGCGTCCACGTCTACTCGCCGCCGCTGTCCACCATGAACCGGTACGACCTGACGCCCGAGGGCGAACTGATCGTCCTCCAGACCGAGACGGCGGACGACTGGTGACCCGCCCCGCCGGAGCCCGCTCCGTCGACCAGATCCTCGACGACGCGCGCGCCCGCCTCGTCCGGCTGACGCCCGCGCAGGCGCACGCCGAGCCCGACGCGCTCCTCATCGACATCAGGCCCGCCGCGCAGCGCGCCGCCGAGGGCGAGATCCCCGACGCGCTGATCATCGAGCGCAACGTCCTGGAATGGCGCCTCGACCCCGAGAGCGACGCCAGGATCCGCGAGGCGACCGGCTACGACGTCCGCGCCGTCGTCTTCTGTTCCGAGGGCTACACCTCCAGCCTCGCCGCCGCCGCGCTCCAGGACCTCGGTCTCGCCCGCGCCACCGACATCGACGGCGGCTTCGTCGCGTGGCGGGCCGCGAACCTGCCGACCGCCCGCACGGTCACCCCGCAGGCGCTGCCCGCCGACCCGGCCGTCCTGGGGCGTTCCTAGCCGCCGGGAAATGCGGCGGCGCGGGGTGGGAAGGGCGCTAGACTGTCCGCCATGGCAGTAGCGCACCGGCCCCGCTCGCGCAGGGAGCTGGAGACGACGACGCCGGGGCACTCCCGGCACTCGGAGCGCGCGCGCTGACCTCCGAGACACCAGATGAGGCCCCGGGAGAACGCTCCCGGGGCCTCATCGCTTCCCCAGACCTTCGCTGCGATCAAGGAGTTCCCGTGTCCGAACTGCGTGTCACCCTCGGCGGAGACGAGCGAGTGGTGGCCGCCGGCACCACGGCGGGCCGGGTGCTCGACGACGTCGGGCGCGGCGGTCCCAAGGTCGTCGCCGCCCGGGTCAACGGTGAGCTGCGCGACCTGGAGTACGCCGTCGCCGACGGGGACAAGATCGAGGGCGTCGAGATCGACTCCAAGGACGGCCGCGACATCCTGCGGCACTCCACCGCGCACGTGATGGCCCAGGCCGTCCAGGAGATCTACCCGGACGCCAGGCTGGGCATCGGCCCGCCCGTCGAGAACGGCTTCTACTACGACTTCGACGTCGCCGAGCACTTCACCCCGGACGACCTGAAGAAGATCGAGCGCCGGATGCGTGAGATCGTCAAGCAGGGCCAGCGGTTCGAGCGCCGGGTCGTCTCCGACGCCGAGGCCCGCGCCGAACTCGCCGACGAGCCCTACAAGCTGGAGCTGATCGGCCTGAAGGGCGGCGGCGTCGAGGACGAGGAGTCGGTCGAGGTGGGCGGCGCGGAGCTGACCATCTACGACAACATCGACGCCAAGACCGGCGACCTGTGCTGGAAGGACCTCTGCCGGGGCCCGCACCTGCCGACCACCCGGAACATCCCGGCGTTCAAGCTGATGCGCTCCGGCGGCGCGTACTGGCGCGGCAGCGAGAAGAACCCGCAGCTCCAGCGGATCTACGGCACCGCGTGGGAGTCCCGCGACAAGCAGGACGAGTACCTGAAGCTGCTGGAGGAGGCCGAGAAGCGCGACCACCGCAAGCTGGGCGCCGAACTCGACCTGTTCTCCTTCCCGCCCGTCATCGGCTCCGGCCTACCGGTGTTCCACCCCAAGGGCGGCATCATCCGGCGCGAGCTGGAGAACTACTCGCGGATCCGGCACGAGCAGGCGGGCTACTCGTTCGTCAACACCCCGCACATCACCAAGGGCGGCCTGTACGAGACCTCGGGGCACCTCGGCTGGTACCGGGACGGCATGTTCCCGCCCATGGAGCTGGAGGGCGCCGAGTACTACCTGAAGCCGATGAACTGCCCCATGCACAACCTGATCTTCGACGCGCGGGGCAGGTCGTACAAGGAGCTGCCGCTGCGGCTGTTCGAGTTCGGCACCGTCTACCGGTACGAGAAGTCCGGCGTCGTGCACGGCCTCACCCGGGTGCGCGGCCTCACCCAGGACGACGCGCACATCTACTGCACCAGGGAGCAGATGCAGGACGAGCTGCACTCTCTCCTGAAGTTCGTGCTTGACCTGCTGCGCGACTACGGCCTCGACGACTTCTACCTGGAGCTGTCCACCCGCGACCCGGAGAAGTCCGTCGGCTCGGACGAGGAGTGGGCGGAGGCGACCGAGATGCTGCGCGTCGCCGCCGAGAACTCCGGCCTCGCGCTGGTGCCCGACCCGGGCGGCGCGGCGTTCTACGGCCCGAAGATCTCGGTCCAGGCCCGCGACGCCATCGGCCGCACCTGGCAGATGTCCACCATCCAGGTGGACTTCCAGCTCCCGCGCCTGTTCAACCTGGAGTACCAGGCGGCGGACGGCTCACGGCAGCGGCCGATCATGATCCACCGGGCGCTGTTCGGCTCGATCGAGCGGTTCTTCGGCGTCCTGCTGGAGCACTACGCGGGCGCGATGCCGCCGTGGCTGGCGCCGGTGCAGGTCGTCGGCATCCCGATCGCCGACGAGCACGTGCCGTACCTGGAGCAGGTCGTCGCGCGGCTCAGGGATCTCGGGGTGCGGGCCGAGGTGGACTCCTCCGGCGACCGGATGCAGAAGAAGATCCGCAACGCGCAGAAGCAGAAGATCCCCTTCATGCTGCTGGCCGGGGACGAGGACGTCGCCAAGGACGCGGTGTCGTTCCGGTACCGGTCGGGCGCGCAGAACAACGGGGTGCCCGTGGACGAGGCCGTCGCCGAGATCCTCAAGGCGATCGCGGACCGCGTCCAGGTCTGACCCGTCGTGAGAGTTCCGTAATGGGATCGGATCCGGGCGAAGATCGTCCGGATCCGTCCCGGCTCGGTACGATGCGCGCGTGATGGGGACCACACGGCCGCGCACGCCGGCGCGGGAGAAGCTCTTGGACGCCGCCGGACGCCTCATCCTGACGTCGGGGTGGCAGCGCCTGCGCGTCTCGCACGTCGCCGCTGAGGCGGGCGTGAGCAGGCAGAGCGCCTACAACGAGTTCGGCTCCAAGGAGGCGCTCGGCGAGGCCCTGGTGATGCGCGAGTTCGAGCGGCACCTCGACGGGCTCACCGAGCCGCTCGTGGACCGGCGTGACGACGTGGGCGCGGCCGTCGAGGAGGCCGTGCTGTTCACGTTCCGGTCGGCGTCGGCGAACCCGGTGCTGAAGAGCCTGCTGACGAGCGCGCGGGCCGGGCTGCTGATGGGGGAGCTGGCCGAGGTCGTGCGCAACCGTGACGTCCCGCCGCTGCCGCACGCGATCGCGGCGGTGTCCGCGCTGGTCGCCCGGCACCGGCCCGACCTGGACCAGGGCGACGTGAACCTGACCATCGACATGGTGCTCCGGGTGACGGTCAGCTACCTCGTCACGCCCGAGGGGACGCACGAGGAGGCGGCCCGCCGGATCGCGATCATGGCGACCCGCGTCCTCGGTGTCCCGTTGCGGTAATCTCCTTCCCTACCCCCCAGTAACAGGCATCAATGGGAGCACACATGTCGGAGACCCCCTTTCTCCACCGGGTCCTCCGCAAGTCCGGCTACGCGCTGACCGCGCTGCTGGTCATCGCCGCCGTCGGGGTCCTCGTCCTGCCGTTCCTGCCCGAGCCGGAGACGCCCGTGGCGGCCCCCGAGCCCCCGTCGGGCTCCACCGCGCCGTCGCCGCCGCCCGGGATCTTCCCCGACCTCTCCGGCGGCGGCCAGAGCACGCCGCCCCGGCAGCCGAAGGGCCCGTGCGGCACCCAGAGGGCGTACTACGAGTTCGACGACGACGACCTCAAGGTGACCGTGGTCTTCCCCGGTGTGGGGGCCGTCCGCGCCGTCGTCGCGACCTCGGGCGAACCGGCCATGCAGTCCTACACCACCGCCGGCGACCCGACGCCCCACACGTTCACGTTCCGCGACACGCCCAAGAAGAGCCTGAAGAAGGTCGGCCTGACCGTCACCACGGCCTCGGGCGCGCAGAACTGCGAGCTGGCCGCCCGTTAGTTGACGGCCCGGAGCCGGGCGCGCGCCTTTGTGTCCGCCCGGTGGGTCAGGAGGCGGGGGACTGGCTGTCGGGCATCCGGACGTCCTCGATGGTGACGTTCACCGTGGCGACCCGCAGGCCGAGCATGAGGCCGACGATCCGTGCCACGTTGGTCTTGACGATGCGGGCGACGTCCATGACCACCGAGCCGTACTCGACGATGAGGGCGATGTCCACGCTGATCTCGTTGTCGAGGATGCGGGCGCGGACCCTCGGTTCACCCCGGTCGGTCATGCCGATGCGCTGGCGGACCGCCTCCATCGTCTCCGAGGTGCGGCTCTGCCCGCCCAGCGCGGCCACGCCGGTGACCTCAAGGGCGGCCAGGGCGGCGATCTTCTCGACGACCTCGTCCTCGATCTTGATCTGGCCCTGGACGGCGGAGCGGGAGTCCTCCGGCGGGGCCGGGGCCACCGGAGGCGGGGGAGGCGTGGGCTCGGGCTGGTAGGGCTCCGGCTGGTAGGACGACTCGGCGGGCGGCTGTTCCGGCTGGTAGGTGGGCTGCGGCGCGTAGGTCGGCTCGGGGATGCCCGCGTAGGACTCGGCGAAGGGGTCGGTGGCGCGGCGACGGCCGGTGGAGGCGAACTCGGCGGGCGGCTGGGCGGCCGCCGGGGGCAGCACGGAGCCGGGGCCCGACGGCGGGGCCGCCGGGGGCGCGGACGGCGCGGGGCCGCCGGACGGGCCGGGGAAGTAGGGCATGGGCGGACGGCCCTCAGCGCGGTGCTCGGCGCCGTAGGTGCGGTCGAGATCGGTCATCCGGAGGGTCTCCTCACCTGGCCTGCCCAACGAGCCACCCCCGACGGGGACGCGCGGTCACCCATCATGGCGGAGAGGACACAACACCTGCCAGCGAAGCCGATATTCGTGATGAATTGGTGCTAAACGGTATGCGGGCCTATCGAACACAGCCTGGTTTCCGCCGGGGAAGCGGGCGCGCCTAAGCTGGGTTGGCCTAGGAAAGGGGTTGCGGTGGCACACGAGCCCTCTGAGATGGAGGAACAGGCGGGCGTCGGCTCGCCGGACGGCTTCCAGCGGCTGTGGACGCCGCACCGGATGGCCTACATCAAGGGCGAGAACAAGCCGACCGGGCCCGGCGCGGCCGACGGCTGCCCGTTCTGCGAGATCCCCCGGGGCCTCGACGAGGAGGGCCTCGTCGTGCGCAGGGGCGAGCGCGTGTACGCGGTCCTCAACCTGTACCCCTACACCTCGGGGCACCTGCTCATCTGCCCCTACCGCCACGTCGCGGACTACACCGAGCTGGACGACGCCGAGGCGCTGGAGTTCGCGCGGTTCACCCAGGCCGGGCTGACCGCGCTGCGCCGTGGCACCGGCGCGCAGGGCGCGAACGTCGGCATGAACCTGGGCCTGGTGGCGGGCGCGGGCATCGCCGCGCACCTGCACCAGCACATCGTGCCGCGCTGGGGCGGCGACACCAACTTCATGCCGGTCGTCGGGCAGACCAAGGTGATGCCGCAGCTTCTGCGCGACACCCGCAAGGTGCTCGCGGAGTCCTGGCCGGACGCCTGACCGGCTCCGGCCCGCCCGTGGCGTCCGGGCCCCGCGCGCCCCGCCCGACGCCCGCTCAGGCCGCCTCACGCGGCGGCAGCGCGCACGCGGCGGTGCCGCCCGGCAGCCGGTACCGGTAGCGCGCCACGAGCCGGTACGCGGCGTGCGCGGCCCAGCTCAGCGGCGGCACGGCCAGCAGCACGCCGAGCGGCCGCCATCCGGGCCGTCCGGCCCGCAGCGCGGCGGCGACGGCCCGAGCCCCGCCGAGCACCCGCCCATCCCGCCGCACCCAGAGCACCTCGTGCGCGGCGCGCTCGGCGGTGACGCCCAGCGCCGCGAGGTCCCGGCCCTGGAAGGGCGCGATGTCGGCGTCGGGCCGGACCCGGCGTTCGGCGAACCGGACGCAGGTCGAGCAGAACCCGCAGTCTCCGTCGTAGATCAGCACATCGCGCACACCCCGACGCTACGCCCGTGTTTGAACGCGTTCAAGGAAACCGGGGGGTGCGTCGCGTCACGCCACGGCGCCCTCCCGGTCCACCCGTTCGGCCAGGTGGCCCGGCATGGGCTCGTGCCGCAGGTACGTCCGGTGGAAGGTGCCCGTGCCGTGGGTGAGCGACCGGAGATCGACGGCGTAACGCACCAGCTCCAACTCGGGCACCTCCGCGCGCACAAGGGTGCGTCCCGTGGGCACCGGCTCGGAGCCGAGCACCTTCCCACGCCGCGAGGACAGGTCCGACATGACCTGTCCGACGTGCTCGTCCGGCACCAGCACCGTCACCTCGTCCACCGGCTCCAGCACCGGGACGGGCACCTTGGAGGCGGCGTCGCGCAGGGCGAGCGCCCCGGCCGTCTGGAAGGCGACGTCACTGGAGTCCACCGGGTGCGCCTTGCCGTCGTGCAGCGTGACGCGCAGGTCCACCAGCGGGTACCCGGAGGCGACGCCCTTGGCCATCTGCGCGCGCACGCCCTTCTCGACCGACGGGATGAACTGGCGGGGCACGACGCCGCCCACGATCCGGTCGACGAACGCGAAGCCGGAACCGGGAGGCAGCGGTTCGACCGTGATCCGGCAGATCCCGAACTGCCCGTGCCCGCCGCTCTGCTTGACGTGCCTGCCGAGCCCCTCGGCGCGGCCCCCGAACGTGGCCCGCAACGGCACCCGCAGGGCGGTCCGCTCGACTTCGACGCCGAACCTTGAGGAGAGCCGGTCCAGCACAACGTCGGCATGCGCCTCACCCAGGCACCACAGGACGAGCTGGCCCGTCTCCGGGTTGTTCTCCAGCCGGACCGTCGGGTCCTCCGCCGCGAGACGGCCCAGCGCCTGCGCGAGCTTGTCGTCGTCGGCCTTGGAGCGCGGCCGGATGGCCACGGGCAGCAGCGCGTCAGGCTGCGCCCACGGCTCGACGACGAGGGGCCGCGCGGTGGCCGAGAGCGTGTCCCCGGTCTCGGCGTGCGAGAGCCGCGCGACCGCGCAGATGTCCCCGGCCACACACTGCGCCACCGTCCGCTGCCGCCGCCCCAGCGGCGACGTGAGCGCCCCGACCCGCTCGTCCCACGCGTGCGGCGACCCGTTGTGCCCCGCGACGTGCACGGTGACGTCAGGCCGCAGCGTTCCGGAGAACACCCGCACCAGCGACACCCGGCCCACGTAAGGGTCGGACACCGTCTTGATGACCTCGGCCGCGAGCGGCCCGTCGGGGTCGCAGCGCAGCGCGTCGGCGCGCCCGCCGTCCTCACGCGTCACCTCGGGCGGCGCGTGTTCCAGCGGCGACGGCAGCCCGCGCGTGATCACCTCAAGCAGTTCCGCCATGCCCACCACGGGCCCCGGACGGTCCCCGTGCGGCACCGCCGTCGCCAGCACGGGGAACAGCCCGCCCCGCACGACCGCGCGCTCCAGATCGGCGATGAGGTCGTCCACCGGCAGGTCCTCGCCCGCGAGGTACCTGTCCATCAGGCCCTCGTCCTCGCTCTCCTCGATGATCGCCTCGATCAGCGCGGACCGCAGCGGCGCGTACTCGTCCGGCAGCCCCGTCCCGTCCTCCTCCCGGACGCCCGAGGAGTAGTCGAACCGGCGGCCGCTGAGCAGCCCCACGAGCGTCAGGCCGTCCGGGACGTACAGCGGCACCACGCCGGGCCCGAACGCGGCCCGCAGCGCCGCCACGGCCTCCTCGAAGTCGCCGCGCGCCTGGTCGGTCTTGGTGACCACGAGCGCCCTGGGCAGCGCCGCCGCCGCGCACTCCTCCCACAGGGCGCGCGCCTGCCCGTCCACGCCGTCCACCGCCGAGACGACGAACAGCACCGCGTCCGCGGCCCGCAGCCCCGCCCGCAGGTCGCCGACGAAGTCCGGGTAGCCGGGCGCGTCCAGCAGGTTGACCTTGACGCCGCCGTGCGCGAACGGCGCGAGCGCGAGGTTCACCGACCGGTGCTGGCGGGCCTCCACCTCGTCGTGGTCGGTGACGGTCGAGCCGTCCTCCACCCTGCCCGCCCTGGGGATCGTGCCGGACGCCGCGAGCAGCGCCTCGGCCAGTGTCGTCTTTCCCGCGCCCGAAGGGCCGACCAGCACCACGTTCCTGATCTCCGCGGGCCGCTCGGCCGCCGGCGCCCTTCCGTCAGGCGCCCCGTTCTTTCCGGACATGTCCGCTCACCTCCACGTTGAGGGAGGGTGTGGGCACGCCCTTCGCCGAGGGATCTGAGGTGACGGGCGTCACACCCGTTCTTCCACCATTCACCCGTCGGGCCGAACAGGCAAGGGGGGCGCCCCCCACCTCGGGCACTACGATGGCGGAACTCCTGATGTCGAGGGTTTGGACGACGATGCTCAACCGCTTGCGCCCGGCGCTGGCCACGGTGGTGACCCCGGTGGGCAGGACGCTCGCCAGGACCGGCGTGACCCCCAACGTGATCACCGTGCTGGGAACGGCCGGAGTGGCGGCCGGGGCCCTCGCCTTCTACCCGCGCGGCGAGCTGTTCTGGGGCTCGGTGGTCATCACGGCGTTCGTCCTGTTCGACATGTTCGACGGCGCCGTCGCCCGGATCACCGGCAAGACCGGCCCGTGGGGCGCGTTCCTGGACTCCACGATGGACCGGGTCGCCGACGCCGCGATCTTCTCCGGCCTCATCCTGTGGTTCACCACCGGCGGCGACAACGCGCTCCTCACCTGGCTCGCCCTGTACTGCCTCGTCTCCGGCGTCGTGATCTCCTACGCCAAGGCACGCGCCGAAGGACTCGGCCTCAAGTGCGACGTCGGGATAGCCGAGCGCGCCGAACGCCTCATCATCAGCCTCACCGGCGCGGGACTGCACGGCCTCGGCGTCCCCTACGCGCTGCACGTCGCGCTCGTCGTCCTCGCGGTGCTCGGCACGATCACCGTGGCGCAGCGCTTCCACACCGTCTACGTCCAGACGAAGCAGCCCACGGAGCGGGTGGGCCAGTGATCCAGATCAGGGAGGGGGCGGCCGACGCGGCCTACGCGCTCGGCTGGTCCGTGGTGAAGCGGATGCCCGAGCCGCTGGCCCGCCGCCTGTTCACCGCGATCGCCGACCGCACCTGGCGGGCGCGCGGCGGCGGCGTCCTCCAACTGGAGAAGAACCTCGGCAGGGTGCTCGGCGAGCCCGCCGACTCCCCGCGCGTCCGCGCCACGAGCAAGGCGGCCGTCCGCTCCTACATGCGCTACTGGCTGGAGAGCTTCCGGCTGCCCGTGATGAGCGCCGAGCGCATCGCCGGCGGCATGCGCGTCACCGGCGACGAGCAGATCTACGAGGCGCTCGGCAAGGGCCGCGGCGTCGTCGTCGCGCTGCCCCACATGGGCAACTACGACCACGCGGGCGCCTGGCTCGGCACCCGCGGCTACCCGCTCACCACGGTGATGGAGCGGCTCAAGCCCGAGTCGCTGTTCGACAGGTTCGTCGCCTACCGCGAGTCGCTCGGCTTCGAGATCCTGCCGCTCACCGGCGGCCCCTCCTCGTTCGGGGTCCTCGCCCGGCGGCTGCGCGAGCCCAAGACCATCTGCCTGGTCGCCGACCGCGACCTCAGCGACACCGGCATCGAGGTCCGGTTCTTCGGCTCGCCCGCCCGGATGCCGGGTGGACCCGCCGCCCTCGCCCTCCAGACGGGCGCCGCTCTCCTTCCCGTCACCCTGTGGTTCGAGAGTGACGGGTGGGGCGCCCGCGTCCACGACGAGGTCCCCCAGCCCGTCGAGGGCACCCGCAGGGAGAAGACGAGGATCATGACCCAGGCCCTCGCCGACGCGTTCGCCGAGGGCATCGCCGCCCACCCCGCGGACTGGCACATGATGCAGAAGATCTGGGTGGAGGATCTCGCTTGAGGATAGGCATCGTCTGCCCCTACACCTGGAATGTGCCCGGAGGCGTCCAAGCGCACATCCGTGACCTGGCCGAAGCGCTCATCGCGGTCGGCCACCACGTCTCCGTCATCACTCCCGCCGACGACGACGCGGCGCTCCCGCCTTACGCCGTCTCCGCGGGCCGCGCGATCCCGGTGCCTTACAACGGCTCGGTCGCGCGGCTCTCCTTCGGCTTCCTTTCGGCAGGGAGGGTGCGCCGCTGGATACGCGAGGGCGACTTCGACGTCCTGCACATCCACGAGCCCGCCGCGCCCAGCCTGGGCCTGCTGGCGTGCTGGGTGGCCGACGGCCCCCTCGTCGCCACGTTCCACGCCTCCTACGAGAAGTCGCGGGCGGTCAGCGTCTCCGCGCCGATCCTCCAGTCCGCGCTGGAGAAGATCACCGGCCGGATCGCCGTCTCCGAGGCCGCGCGCACCACGCTCGTGGAGCACCTGGGCGGCGACGCCGTCCTCATCCCCAACGGCATCGCCACCGCCCGGTACGAGCACGGCGAACCACTGCCCGGCTGGGCGGGCCGCACCGACGCCGAAGGCCCCGACGCCCCCCAGGCGCTCGGCTTCCTCGGCCGCCTGGACGAGCCGCGCAAGGGCCTCCCCGTGCTCCTGAAGGCGTTCGAGACGCTCGGCAGGGCACGTCCCGGGCTGCGCCTGCTCGTCGCGGGCCCCGGCGACGAGGAGGAGATCCTCGCCAAGGTCAGCCCCGAACTACGCGACCGCGTCGTGATGCTCGGCCTGGTCTCCGAGGAGGACAAGGTGCGCGCCTACCACTCGGTCGACGTGTTCGTCGCCCCCAACCTGGGCGGCGAGAGCTTCGGCATCGTGCTCACCGAGGCCATGTCGGCGGGCGCCCCGATCCTCGCCAGCGACATCGAGGCGTTCCGCAGGGTCCTGGACGACGGCCGCGCGGGCGCCCTGTTCCCCACCGGCGACCCCGCCGCGCTCGCCGAGCGGGCCGCGCTGCTCCTGGACGACGCCAAGTGCCGCGCCGACCTCTCCGAACAGGCGCGCACGGCCGTCAGGGTCTACGACTGGTCGACGGTCGCCCGTGACGTCCTGCGCGTCTACGAGACCGTCGTCGTCGGGGTGCCCGGCGCCGCGGTGACGGTCTCCTGATGGACGGCCTGATCACGGCCCTGCTGTGGCTCGCCGCGCTGTTCCTGGTGTTCACCTACGTCTCGTGGCGCGCGGGCCGCCTGGACCGCCTGCACGCCCGCGTGGACCTCGCCAGGGCGGCCCTGGACGCCGCGCTCGTCCGCCGCGCCGCCGTCGCCCTGGAACTGGCCGCCTCGCAGCTGCTCGACCCCGCCACGAGCCTCCTGCTCGCGGCCGCCGCGCACGCCGCCCGCACCGCCGACGCCGAGTCCCGCGAGTTCGCCGAGAGCGACCTGTCCCGGGCGCTGCGCGCCGCCGTCGACCAGCCGGGGCTGCGCGCCACCCTCGACGGCCGGGGCGCGCCGCTCTTCGAGGAGCTGGACGCCGCCGTCCAGAAGGTCATGTTCGCCCGCCGCTTCTCCAACGACGCCGTCTCGGCGACCCGCATCGCCAGGCGCCGGATCCTCGCCCGGCTGCTGCCGCTCGCCGGGCACGCACCGATGCCGGAATTCTTTGAGATCGACGACGTTCCTCCCATGCTGGACTAGCTCGGGTATCTTCGAGCCGGTTCATTCGGCGGGGCGAAGGAGCGGGCGTGCGCGGTATCTCCAGACGCGGATTCACCGTCTCGCTGCTGGGGGTCGCCGTCGCGGCGTGCGGCGGCAAGCCCGAGAGCCCCGCCCCGACCACACCACCGACGCCGACCCCCGAACCCACCCCGACGCCGACGCCCACACCCACCGGCCTCGACTACCACCCGTTCACGGGCGGCGGTAAGGGGTTGCGGAACCGCGTCCTCGCCGTCAAGATCGACAACACCGGGCCCGCGCTCCCGCAGCTCGGCCTGCGCTCGGCCGACATCGTCTACGTCGAACAGGTCGAAGGCGGCCAGACCCGCCTCATGGCCGTGTTCTGCTCGAAGTACCCCGAGCGGGTCGGGCCGATCCGCAGCGCCCGGATCTCCGACCTGCACCTCCTCAGCCAGTTCTCCAGGCCCGCCCTCGCCTTCTCCGGCGTCCAGGGCAAGATGAAGCCCGAGATCAGGGCCGCCTCCCTCATCGACGTCTCCGAGGACAACGGCCCGCGCGGCTACCTGCGGTACACCGGGCGGTACGCGCCCTACAACCTCTTCGGCGACGTGAAAGCGCTGCTCAGGCGGGCCCCCAAGGCGGGCCGCGCCAAGGACATCGGCTTCCGCTTCGGGCCCGCGCCCGCCGGAGGCCGCAAGCTCAAGCAGTTCACCGCGCGCTGGCCCGCCGCCACCCTCACCTTCCGCTGGTCCGCCCCGCACCGGCGCTGGCTCCTCTACCGCAACGGCGTCCCCAGCCGTGCGGCCGAAGGCGGCATCCAGGGCGGCAGGACGATCGTCATCCAGTACGTCAAGACCAGGCGCTCCCGCTACCACGACTTCCTCGGCGCCTACACGCCCTACCTACGCGTCACCGGCAACGGCCGCGCCCTCGTGCTGCGCGACGGCAAGGCTTACAAGTGCACGTGGTCACGTCCCACCGAACGCGAGGGCACCGTCTTCACCACCGCTGACGGCGAACGTATGACGTTCGCGCGCGGCCAGGTCTGGGTCGTCCTCGTGAACGACGGGAAGCCCGTCATGCCGTAAGCCGATCGCGCCGGGCGCTGACACAGTGCCGGGTCGAAGACGTGTTTGATCAGGCAATATCATGGAGCATGACTGGTTTGTTGTCGGTCCAAGTTGAAGTTCGCCCTGTTTGTCGTCTGTGAGGAAAACACCCGTGACTACTGTTCCCGCGGAGAACACCGCCGTCGGTACCGCCCGCGTCAAGCGCGGCATGGCGGAGATGCTCAAGGGCGGTGTGATCATGGATGTGGTCACGCCCGACCAGGCCAAGATCGCCGAGGACGCCGGAGCTGTCGCGGTCATGGCGCTGGAGCGCGTCCCGGCCGACATCCGCGCCGAGGGCGGCGTCTCCCGCATGAGCGACCCCGACATGATCGACGGCATCATCAGCGCGGTGTCCATCCCCGTCATGGCCAAGGCCCGTATCGGCCACTTCGTCGAGGCCCAGGTGCTGCAGGCGCTCGGCGTCGACTACATCGACGAGTCCGAGGTGCTCACCCCGGCCGACTACACCAACCACATCGACAAGTGGGCGTTCACCGTCCCCTTCGTCTGCGGCGCCACCAACCTGGGCGAGGCGCTCCGCCGGATCACCGAGGGCGCGGCGATGATCCGCTCCAAGGGCGAGGCCGGCACCGGCGACGTCTCCAACGCCACCACCCACATGCGCCAGCTCCGCGACGAGATCCGCCGCCTGGCCTCGCTGCCCGAGGACGAGCTGTACGTCGCCGCCAAGGAGCTCCAGGCCCCCTACGAGCTGGTGAAGGAGGTGGCGCGGAACGGGAAGCTGCCCGTCGTGCTGTTCACCGCGGGCGGCATCGCCACCCCCGCCGACGCCGCCATGATGATGCAGCTCGGCGCCGAAGGCGTCTTCGTCGGCTCCGGCATCTTCAAGTCCGGCGACCCCGTCAAGCGCGCCGAGGCCATCGTCAAGGCCACCACCTTCCACGACGACCCCGACGTCATCGCCAAGGTCTCCCGCGGCCTGGGCGAGGCCATGGTCGGCATCAGCGTCGGCACCCTGGCCGACGCGGAGAAGTTCGCCGGCCGCGGCTGGTAGCCGGCCGCGTCCTCCCGTCCCCTCGCCGGAC
Source organism: Actinocorallia sp. API 0066 (assembly GCF_020991275.1). Taxonomy (GTDB): domain Bacteria; phylum Actinomycetota; class Actinomycetes; order Streptosporangiales; family Streptosporangiaceae; genus Actinocorallia. Next base: position 540,035 of record NZ_JAJLQY010000002.1, read on the forward strand.
CGGCGTCCGGCACGTTAGCCTTGCGTGACGGCTTGTTCGCTCGGGCGGCGGGGAGGGGAGTGCTGGGCGTGGGATGGTCGGTGGCGCTGGCGTGCGCGAACAGCGGAGGCGACCCGGGCGCCGTGTTCCGGCCGGGGCTCGAACCCGACGCGCGGGCCGGGCTCGACCTGGCCAGACGGCTCTACCCGGCCGCCGCGATCGAGCCGACCGGCGAGACGGTCCTCGACTTCGCGCTGTGGCCGTACGAGGACGAGGTCTTCATCGGCGCCTACCCCGGCGGCCTCGCCGTCTGCGACCGGCGGCTGTTCCAGCTCGACGACGGCGCCCGGCGCGTCGCCGACATGATCGCCACCGAGCTGCCCAACGCCGACTGCGGCGTCCTCGTCCTGCACGACAGGGTCTCGGCCTGCTGGTTCCGCTGGTACACCAAGGGCCACCTGGTGCGCGACGTGTACGTCACCGGCGAGGACGGCGTCGTCGTCGACCAGGGCGAACGGCTGCCCGCCGAAGCGCCCTTCTGGAAGACGATCGACCGGGGCGCCCCCGACGTCCCGCTTCCGTTCACGCCCGAGGAGTTCGGCCTCGAACTCGCCCGCGCCTGCCTGTTCGGCAGGGAGCTGACCGGCCGCGGCGACGACGGGTTCCTCCCCCTGGAACTGCCGCTGCGCCGCTTCCGGCTCGCCTGACCGGCACCGCGCAGGGAAGATCACCGCGCCCCCCGCGCGTTCTACACTGGAAGTCCCACCCGGAAAGGCTCGGTCTTGTCTCTTGTCATCGGCGTGCTCGCCCTCCAGGGCGACGTGCGCGAGCACGCCCACGCGCTGGAGGCGTCCGGCGCCACCGCCGTCGGCGTCCGCAGGGCCGAGGAGCTCGACCGCTGCGACGGCCTGGTCATCCCCGGCGGGGAGTCCACCGCGATGTGGCGGCTCATGCGCGCCTTCGACCTGCTGGAGCCGCTGCGCAAGCGGATCGAAGCGGGGCTGCCCGCCTACGGCTCGTGCGCCGGCATGATCATGCTGGCGGACCGGATCGAGGACGGCGTCGAAGGCCAGGAGACCATCGGCGGCATCGACATGACCGTCCGCCGCAACGCCTTCGGTCGCCAAGTGGACTCGCACGAGTCTACGATTCAGTTCGACGGCCGCCCGCTGGAGGCGGTGTTCATCCGGGCCCCCTGGGTGGAGTCCGTCGGTGAGGGCGTGGAGATCCTGGGAAGCGTCGAGCGTCCCGTACACCCCGTTGAGGGGGCACCACGTAGGATCGTCGCGGTTCGGCAGGGGCGCCTCATGGCGACCGCCTTCCACCCCGAACTCACCGGCGACCCCACCGTGCACCGCTACTTCACCGAGCTGGTGCGTCAGTCGAAGAACGAGGAGTAAAGAGCATGTCCGGCCACTCCAAATGGGCGACGACCAAGCACAAGAAGGCGGCCCTGGACGCCAAGCGGGGCAAGCTCTTCGCCAAGCTGATCAAGAACATCGAGGTGGCGGCCCGCACCGGCGGCCCCGACCCCGACTCCAACCCGACGCTCTTCGACGCCATCTACAAGGCGAAGAAGAACTCGGTGCCCAACGACAACATCGAGCGGGCCCGCAAGCGCGGCGGCGGCCTCGAAGCCGGCGGCGCCGAATACCAGACGATCATGTACGAGGGCTACGCGCCCGGCGGCGTCGCGGTGCTCATCGAGTGCCTCACCGACAACCGCAACCGCGCCGCGTCCGAGGTCCGGGTCGCGCTGACCCGCAACGGCGGCTCCCTCGCCGACCCCGGCTCGGTCTCCTACATGTTCCACCGCAAGGGCGTCGTCGTCGTCCCCAAGTCCGGCACCACCGAGGACGACGTCATGATGGCGGCCCTCGAAGCCGGCGCCGAGGAGATCACCGACCTGGGCGAGAACTTCGAGGTCGTCTCCGAAGCCGGCGACCTCATCGGCGTCCGCAAGTCCATCCAGGACGCCGGCATCGACTACGAGTCCGCCGAGTCGAGCTTCCTCCCGACCATGCAGGTCCCACTGGACGCGGACGGGGCCCGGAAGGTCATCAAACTGCTCGACGCCCTGGAAGACAGCGACGACGTCCAGAACGTCTGGTCCAACATGGACGTCCCCGACACCGTCCTCGCCGAACTGGAAGAGGACGAGTAGGAGATCACACGCGTCTGTACCGTCGCCCCGCTGGTTTGTCAGCGGGGCGCGGTAGTTTGGGGCGTGTCGGATCGGCCGAACTGGTGTTCGCAGATTTTTTAGGGGTGTCGGTGCGGGTGCTTGGGGTGGATCCCGGATTGACTCGGTGTGGGGTTGGGGTGGTGGAGGGGGTGCCTGGGGGGGCTTTGGGGTTGGTTTATGTGGGGGTGGTGCGGACGGATGCGGAGCTTGATCAGGCTGAGCGGTTGTTGCGGATCGAGCGGGGGTTGGAGAAGGTGCTTGATGAGTATCGGCCGGAGGCGGTGGCGGTGGAGAGGGTGTTCGCGCAGCACAACGTGTCCACGGTGATCGGGACGGCGCAGGCGGCGGGGGTCGCGATGTTGTGCGCGGCTCGGCGGGGGCTGCCTGTGGGGTTGCACACGCCCAGTGAGGCGAAGGCGGCGATCACCGGGAGTGGGCGGGCTGACAAGGCTCAGGTGACGCTTATGGTGACGCGGCTGCTGCGGCTCTCGGAGGCGCCGAAGCCCGCCGACGCGGCTGACGCGTTGGCGTTGGCGATCTGTCACGTGTGGCGTGGGGGAGCGCAGGCGCGGCTGGCGGCGGCGCAGCGGGCGGCGCGCGGCCGGGGGATCGGAGGTGGGCGGTGATCGCGTACGTGCGCGGGCAGGTCGCGGCGGCGGGGCCCGAGGGCGCCGTGCTGGACGTCGGCGGCATCGGGTTCGCGCTGGTGTGCGCCCCGGCGACGGCGGCGGCGCTCGTGCCAGGCCAGGAGGCCCGGCTCGCGGCGTCCCTCGTGGTCCGTGAGGACTCGCTCACCCTGTACGGGTTCGCTGACGACGACGAGAAGCGGGTCTTCGAGCTCGTCCAGACGGCCAGCGGCGTCGGCCCCAGGGTCGCGCTCGCCATGCTGGCCACGCTGACGCCCGACGAGATCCGCAGGGCCGTCGCCACCGGCGACGCCCGCGCCCTCACCCGGGTGCCCGGCATCGGCCCCAAGGGCGCGCAGAAGATCATCCTGGAGCTCAAGGACAAGCTCGGCGCGCCCGTCGGCACCGGCGGCATCCCCGTCCCGGCGCCGCGCGTCCAGCCGTGGCGCGAACAGGTCGCGGCGGGCCTGCAGAGCCTCGGCTGGGGCGTCCGCGAGGCGGAGGCGGCCGTGGACGCCGTCGCGGCCGACCTCGACGGCGAGCAGGTGCCGCCGATCCCCGAACTGCTGAAGTCCGCGCTGAAGAAGCTGAGCCGCCCGTGAGCGAGGAAAGGCTCGTCGGCGGGGAGCAGAGCGTCGAGGACCGCGCGATCGACGCGGCGCTGCGCCCCAAGAAGCTCGACGACTTCGTCGGCCAGCACCGGGTCCGCGAACAGCTCTCGCTGGTGCTGCAGAGCGCGATGCGGCGCGGCAGGGCCCCGGACCACGTGCTGCTGTCCGGCGGCCCCGGCCTCGGCAAGACGACCCTCGCCATGATCATCGCGGCCGAGCTGGGCAAGCCGCTGCGGATCACCAGCGGCCCGGCGATCGAGCGCGCGGGCGATCTCGCGGCGATCCTGTCCACCCTCACCGAGGGCGAGGTGCTGTTCCTGGACGAGATCCACCGGATGGCCCGCCCCGCCGAGGAGATGCTCTACCTGGCGATGGAGGACTTCCGCGTCGACGTCGTCGTCGGCAAGGGTCCGGGCGCCACAGCGATCCCGCTGGACATCGCGCCCTTCACCCTCGTCGGCGCCACCACCAGGGCGGGCATGCTGCCGGGCCCGCTGCGCGACAGGTTCGGGTTCGTCGCCCACATGGACTTCTACGAGCCGTCCGAGCTGGAGGAGATCGTCCGCCGCTCGGCCGGGCTGCTCGGCGTCCGGATCGAGGACGAGGCCGCCGCCGAGGTCGCGTTCCGCTCGCGCGGCACCCCGCGCATCGCCAACCGGCTGCTGCGCCGGGTCCGCGACTACGCCGAGGTGCGCGCGGACGGCCTCGTCACCCGCGATCTGGCGCACGCCGCCCTCGCCCTGTACGAGGTGGACGCCCAGGGCCTGGACCGGCTGGACCGCGCCGTCCTGCACGCGCTGCTCACCAAGTTCGGCGGCGGCCCCGTCGGCCTGTCCACGCTGGCCGTGAGCGTCGGGGAGGAGCCGGAGACGGTCGAGGTCGTCGCGGAGCCGTTCCTGGTCCGCCAGGGGCTGCTGGCCCGCACCCCGCGCGGCCGGATCGCGACCCCCGCCGCATGGGCCCACCTGGGGCTGGCCCCGCCGCCCGTGCCGGGGCGGGCCGCGCCCACGTTGTTCGACGTGGACGGCGAACCCGACTAGCCTGGCGCGCAGGGACCGGGAACTTCGCGGCGGGTTGGGTCGTCACGTCTTTGCCGGTGGGACTCCCGGATGTCTAGACTCCGGGACCACCCCGGGATCTGATCACCGGCGACCGGCCCCGACTCGACCTCACCAAGAAAACAGGACCTCATGATTCTCGCAGCCCAGGAGGGCGGCAACGCGCTCGCCTCCTTCATCCCGCTGATCCTCATCGCTGTGGCGTTCTACTTCTTCCTGATCCGTCCGCAGAAGAAGCGGCAGCAGGAGCAGCAGAAGATGCAGTCGAGCCTGCACCCCGGCACGCGGGTCGTGACTTCGGCGGGCATCTACGGCACGGTGCTGGACACCGACGAGGGCGACATCCTGCTGGAGATCGCCGAGGGCGTGGAGATCCGCGTCCTGGCCCAGGCCGTGCTGCGGGTGGTCGAGGACGTCGACTACGTGGTGGACGAGGAAGTGTCCACCGGTGCCGAGGACGGCGTCGAGCTGACCAAGGGCACGGACGGCAAGTCCGAGATCCAGGCCGGCGACAAGGGCTGATCCCCCACTTCCACCAGTGGCGGCGGCCCTACCGGGCCGCCGAGGGATCGAACAGGAAGAATCGACCACAGTGGCGTCCAGCAACCGTAACGTCCCGAACCCGGTGCGCACCCTCGTCGCGTTCTTCGCGGTGCTCGGTGTGCTCACCGCGGTGATGTTCCTCCAGGGGTCACCGGTCCCCAAACTCGGCCTCGACCTGGCCGGCGGCACCACGATCACGATGACCGCCCAGACGGAGAGCGGCAAGAACGCGCCGGCCGACCAGATGGACCAGGCCGTCAAGATCATCCGTGAGCGCGTCAGCGGCAACGGACTGAACGACGCCGAGGTGACCAAGCAGGGCGACAACGTCATCGTCGTCTCCGTGCCGGGTGACCGGGAGGACCAGCAGCAGATCATCGAGCTCGTCGGCACCACCGCGCAGCTCCAGTTCCGCCAGGTCCTGGTCTCCGGCTTCGGCGGCGGCGACGCCCCCGACGAGGAGCAGCCCGCCGTCACCCCGAGCGGGCCCGCGACCCCGGCGCCGACCGGCGCCCCGAGCGCGTCACCGACCGACAAGAACCGGGCGTTGTCCAGCGGGCTGGCCGCCGCCCCCACCGAGACCCCGGCGCCGACCGCCACCCCGGCCGGTGCCCCGTCTCCCGCGGTCACCGAGCCTGACCCGGCCGAGGCCGACGAGGACTTCTCCGCCGTCACGGACAAGGCGGTCATCCAGAAGTACCTGAAGACCGTCTGCCCGAAGAAGGGCGCGAAGGTCGACGGCGCCGACGACCCGAACGCCCAGTACGTCGTGGCGTGCGAGGAGGACGGCAGCTACAAGTACATCCTCGGCCCGGTCGCCGTGCCCGGCACCGAGGTCAAGGAGGCCAACGTCTCCGCGCCCAACGCGCAGACCGGCCAGACCGGCTGGGAGGTCGTCCTGACCTTCAAGAAGAACGGGACGACGGCGTTCGGCGAGCTGACCAAGAAGGCGAACGCCGCCTACCTGACCAACCCGATGTCGCCCGAGGCGCAGATCGCGATCGTGCTGGACGGCCGTGTCGTGTCGGCCCCGCAGATCTCCAACGGCGCCATCCTGGGCGGCACCGCGAGCATCTCCGGCGGCGCCGACTTCACCCAGGCGTACGCCGACAACCTCGCCGAGGTGCTGAAGTACGGCGCGCTGCCGCTCCAGTTCCCCGAGGACAAGCAGACGGTCAGCCAGATCTCGTCTAACCTGGGCGCCGACCAGTTGCGCGGCGGCCTCATCGCCGGGGCGATCGGGCTCGGGCTCGTGGTGTTCTACTGCCTCTGGTACTACCGGGCGCTGGGCTTCGTCGCGGTGGCGAGCCTCATCGTCGCGACGGCCGTCACCTACGTGCTCGTGGTGATCCTCGGGGAGAACGCCAACTTCCGGGTGTCGCTGCCGCACATCATCGGCCTGATCGTCTCGATCGGCATCACCGCCGACTCGTTCATCGTCTACTTCGAACGGCTCCGCGACGAGCTGCGGCTCGGCAGGCCGCTGCGCTCGTCGGTGGAGAACGCGTGGAGGCGGGCCCGCCGCACGATCATCGTCGCCGACGCGGTGACGATGCTGGCCGGTCTTGTGCTGTACTTCCTCGCGGTCGGCGGCGTCCGGGGCTTCGCGTTCGCGATGGCCCTCACCACGCTCATCGACCTCATCGTGGTGTTCTTCTTCACCAAGCCGCTGGTGGCGCTGCTCGCCCGGATGCCGTTCTTCAGCAAGGGCCACCCGTGGTCCGGGCTCGACACGAGCCAGCTCCACAAGCCCACTCCCACCGCATTCCGTGCGGCGAAGCGCCTGGAGGCATGATGGGTGTCATCGGACGGTTCATGCACGGCGAGCTGGCGACGAACATCGTCGGCCGCCCGAAGCTCTGGTACGCCATCTCCGGGGCGCTGATCCTCTTCTCGATCCTCGGCCTGTTCGTGCGCGGCCTGCATCCGGGCGTGGAGTTCACCGGCGGTTCGGTGTTCACCATCGAGGGCGCGAACCACGTCACGATCTCGGAGGTGCGCGAGTCCGTCGCCGAGACGGCGGGCGGCACCCCGATCGTGCAGGAGGCGGGCGGCAACTGGCGGGTCACCACGCACCCGCTGAGCGCCGCCGAGGTCGCGTCGGTGCAGAAGAACGTCGCGGCGGACTTCGGCATCCAGGTCACCCAGGTCAACGCCGAGAGCATCGGCTCCACCTGGGGCGGCGACGTGACGAAGAAGGCGTGGCAGGCCCTCGTCGTCTTCATGATCCTGATCATCGCCTACCTGTCCGTCGCGTTCGAGTGGCGGATGGCGCTGGCGGCGGTCGTCGCGCTCTTCCACGACCTGGTCATCACGGCGGGCGTCTACGCCTGGTCCGGATTCGAGGTGACGCCCGCGACCCTGCTGGGCTTCCTCACGATCCTCGGATACTCGCTGTACGACGCGGTTGTGGTCTTCGACATGATCAAGGAAGTCACCAAACCGCTCAACGAGAACTCGAAGATCTCCTACAGCCAGGCGGCGAACCAGGCGGTCAGCTCCACCCTGGTCCGGTCGCTCAACACCACGCTGGTGGCGATCCTGCCGGTCGCGGCGATCCTGTTCATCGGCACCACGGTGCTGGGCGCGGGCACCCTGAAGGACCTGTCCCTCGCCCTGTTCGTCGGCATGATCGTCGGCACCTACTCGTCGCTGTGCGTCGCGACGCCGATGCTCGTCCAGCTCAAGGAGCGAGAACCGCTCTACAAGCAGCTGCGGGACAACATCGCGCGGCGTGAGGCGAGCCCGAAGCGGCAGGCCAAGGAGATCAGGCCCACCGACGAGGACGACGACGCGGAGGAAGACGCGTCCGCCGTCGACGGCGAGCCCGCCGGTGACACGACGGACGAGGAGGCCGCCGAGCAGGCGCGGCAGACCGTCGTCAAGGTCGTGCAGACCGGCCCCCGCAACCAGCCGCGCAAGGGCACCCGGAGCTCCCGCCGCCCCTAGCCCGCGCGCACCCCAGCACACCGATGTGCATGACCGGGTCGGACAGACCCGGTCATGCACATCTCTTTTGTCCAGGAAGGAACACCCATGTCCGTGCAGCAGGAGATCCTCGCCCTGATCCGGGACGTGCCCGACTACCCCCAGCCCGGCGTCCTGTTCAAGGACATCACCCCGCTGCTCGACGACTCCGCCGCCTTCCACGCCGTGATCACCGCGATGGCCGCGGCCGCCCCCGACGGCGTCACGAAGGTCGCGGGCCTGGAGGCGCGCGGGTTCCTGCTGGCCGCGCCGATCGCGCTGGCGCTGGGCGTCGGCGTGGTGCCGGTGCGCAAATCCGGAAAGCTTCCGGCGGAGACGTACGCGCAGACCTATGATCTGGAGTACGGCACCGCGACGATCGAGATCCACCGGGACGCCCTGCGCCCCGAGGACCGTGTGCTGATCGTCGACGACGTGCTGGCCACCGGCGGCACCGCGCAGGCCGCCGCGTCGCTGGTGCACAAGGCGGGGGCCGAGGTGTCCGGGCTGAGCGTGCTCATGGAACTCGGGTTCCTCAAGGGCCGCGAGCGGCTCACCGATCTGAACATCCACTCCCTGGTTACGGTCTGATCCGGAATCGGGTTTCCGGGCAGGGCCTCGGAACCTGGCTATAGACTGGGCCTTTACCAGGGAATCGTTCCGGGAGACGAGGAGGCTGGGTGCCCGCTGAGACGGCAGCGACGCAGAGCACGGACACGCCCGCGGCCAAGGCCGGCGCGGGCGAGCCTCCGGTGCCCGCCGCCGACCCCGCCGCGTCCGCCCCCGCCGACCAGGCCGCGCGGCCCGCGCAGGCAGGTCGGGGCGAGTCCACGCCGAACGCACCGCGTCCGGCTGCCTCGGGGGCGGCGCCGTCCTCGATTCCACCGTCCGCCGCACGGGTGCGCCGGCGGCTGGCAAGGCTGGGCGCCCAGCGCGGTCCCACCATGAACCCAGTGCTCGAACCCCTGATCAAGACGGTCCGGAACACCCATCCCAAGGCGGATGTGCGGCTGATCGAGCGGGCCTACGACGTCGCCGCCCACTACCACCGCGACCAGAAGCGCAAGAGCGGCGACCCCTACATCACCCACCCCCTCGCGGTGACGACGATCCTCGCCGAACTGGGCATGTCCACCGAGACGCTGTGCGCGGCGCTGCTCCACGACACCGTCGAGGACACCCCGTACACCCTGGAGGAGCTGCGCGCCGACTTCGGCGACGAGATCGCCGCGCTGGTCGACGGCGTCACCAAGCTCGACAAGGTCAAGTACGGCGAGGCCGCCGAGGCCGAGACCGTCCGCAAGATGGTCGTCGCGATGGCCCGCGACATCCGGGTGCTGGTGATCAAGCTCGCCGACCGGCTGCACAACATGCGGACCCTGCGCTACATGCCCCGGCACAAGCAGGAGAAGAAGGCGCGCGAAACGCTGGAGATCTTCGCCCCGCTGGCGCACCGGCTCGGCATGAACACGCTCAAGTGGGAGCTGGAGGACCTCGCGTTCGCCACGCTCTACCCCAAGCGGTTCGACGAGATCGCGCGGCTGGTCTCCGAGCGGGCGCCCCGGCGTGACGTGTTCCTCCAGGAGGTCATAGAGAACGTCTCCACCGACCTGCGCGAGGCCCGGATCAAGGCGACCGTCACCGGACGGCCCAAGCACTACTACTCGATCTACCAGAAGATGATCGCCCGCGACTGCTCGTTCGAGGACATCTACGACCTCGTCGGCATCCGCGTCCTGGTGGACAGCGTCCGCGACTGCTACGCGGCGCTCGGCTCGATCCACGCGCGGTGGAACCCGGTGCCCGGCCGGTTCAAGGACTACATCGCGATGCCGAAGTTCAACATGTACCAGTCGCTGCACACCACGGTGATCGGGCCCGAGGGCAAGCCCGTCGAGCTGCAGATCCGCACGTGGGGGATGCACCGGCGGGCCGAGTACGGCGTCGCCGCGCACTGGAAGTACAAGGAGGAGAGCGTCGGCGGGCGCAAGGCCGCCGACATGCAGTGGCTCCGCCAGCTCCTGGACTGGCAGAAGGAGACGGCCGACCCTTCGGAGTTCCTGGAGTCGCTGCGCTTCGACCTCTCGGTCTCCGAGGTTTTTGTGTTCACCCCCAAGGGCGACGTGATCGCGCTGCCCCAGGGCGCCACCCCCGTGGACTTCGCCTACGCGGTGCACACCGAGGTGGGGCACCGGACCATCGGGGCGCGGGTCAACGGCCGTCTTGTGCCGCTGGAGTCGTCGCTGGACAACGGCGACTCGGTGGAGATCTTCACCTCCAAGGCGATGGACGCCGGGCCGTCGCGGGACTGGCTGGGCTTCGTCAAGTCCGCGCGGGCCCGCAACAAGATCCGGCACTGGTTCTCCAAGGAGCGCAGGGACACCGCGATCGAGTCCGGCAAGGAGTCGATCGCGCGGGCCATGCGCAAGCAGAACCTGCCGCTCCAGCGGATGATGTCGGGGGAGGCGCTGCTCGCGCTCGCCCGTGACCTGCGCTACCCGGACGTCTCGTCGCTGTACGCGGCGGTCGGCGAGGGGCATGTCGCGGCGCAGTCCGTCGTGCAGAAGCTGGTGCAGGCGCTCGGCGGGGTGGAGAGCGCCGAGGAGGACATCGCCGAGCTGGCGATCCCGACCCGGCGCCGGGCCCGGCGCGCGGTTCCGGCGGGGGATCCGGGGGTCGTCGTCGCGGGGGATCCGGACGTGTGGGCGCGGCTGTCGCGGTGCTGCACGCCGGTGCCGGGCGACGACATCGTCGGGTTCGTCACGCGGGGCAGCGGGGTCTCGGTGCACCGGGGCAACTGCGTGAACATCGAGCAGTTGAAGAGCCAGCCGGACCGGCTCGTGGACGTCTCCTGGTCGCCGCGCGAGGACTCGGTGTTCCTCGTGGCGATCCAGGTCGAGGCGCTGGATCGGCCCCGGCTGCTGTCGGACGTCACCCGTGTGCTGTCGGACCACCACGTGAACATCCTGTCGGCGACCGTCGCGACGACCCGGGACAGGGTGGCCACCAGCCGGTTCACCTTCGAGATGGGCGACCCCAAGCACCTGGGGCACGTGCTCAAGTCCGTCCGCTCGATCGACGGCGTCTACGACGTCTACCGCGTCAACAACGGCACCAACTGAGCCGCCCCCGCCGGGGCGGGACCGTGCGGGATCATCCGGTTCGGGACGGCTGGCATACCCTGGGGGTATGACTGCGATGGCGCCGACCCGTACCGTCCCCGACCTGTCGTTCCTGCTCGACCACACGAGCCATGTGCTGCGCACCCGGATGGCGGCGGCGCTCGCCGAGATCGGCCTCACCGCGCGGATGCACTGTGTCCTGGTGCACGCGCTGGAGGAGGAGCGGACCCAGATCCAGCTCGCGGAACTGGGCGACATGGACAAGACGACCATGGTCGTCACCGTGGACGCGCTGGAGAACGCCGGGCTCGCCGAACGCCGCCCGTCCGCGAAGGACCGCAGGGCCCGGATCATCGCCGTCACCGACCGGGGCGCCGAGGTGGCCCGGCGCAGCCAGGAGATCGTCGACGGCGTCCACTCGGAGGCCCTCGCCGCGCTCTCCGAGACCGAGCGCGCCACCATGCTCAGCGCCCTCGAAGCCCTCGCGACCGGGCATCTCGCCGCCCCCTCCGACCCTCCGGCCCCGTGTGGTGCGGCCCGCCGGGCCCGTGAACGCACCAGGACGCCCTGATCTAGCCCATCGGGCCGATATAGATAGTCTGTAACGGGACTATCTGTTAGGGTCTCTCTCGTCGTACCCGCTACTTCGAGGGAGATCCCGTGACGTCTGTTGTTCCGCCCGAGGCAGCGCCTCGGGCCCGCCGAGGGCTCGCGCTCGGGGTGCTGTCGGCGACGGGGCTGATGACGATCCTCGACGGGAGCATCGTCACCGTCGCGATGCCGGTGATCAAGGCGGAGCTCGGGTTCTCCGCGGCCGGGCTGAGCTGGATCGTCAACGCCTACCTGATCGCGTTCGGCGGGCTGCTGCTGCTCGCCGGGAGGCTCGGCGACCTGCTCGGCCGCAGGCTGATGTTCCTGGCCGGGAACGCGGTGTTCACCGGGGCGTCGGTGCTGGCGGGGGCCGCCGACAGCCGGGCGCTGCTCGTGGCCGCGCGGTTCGGGCAGGGCATCGGCAGCGCGATGGCCTCCGCGGTGGTGCTCGGCATCCTCGTGACGCTGTTCACCGAGCCGAAGGAACGTGCCAAGGCCATCGCCGTGTTCGCCTTCACCGGCGCCACCGGCGCGTCGCTCGGGCAGGTGCTCGGCGGGGTGCTCACCGACCTGCTCGACTGGCACTGGATCTTCCTCATCAACCTGCCGATCGGCCTGCTCACGATCGCGCTGGCGATTCCCGCGCTGCCGCGCGACCGCGGCCTCGGCCTCGCCGCGGGCGCCGACGTCGCGGGCGCGCTGCTGGTGACGTCCGGCCTGATGCTCGGCATCTACACGGTGGTCAGGGTCGAGGAGCACGGCTGGCTCGCCGCGCACACCCTCGGGCTCGGCGCCGTCTCCCTCGCCCTGATCGCCGGGTTCGTCGTACGGCAGGCCACCGCCGCGACCCCGCTGATGCCGCTGCGCGTCCTGCGGAACCGCGCCGTCGCGGGCGCCAACCTCGTCCAGATGCTCGCGCTGTCCGCGATGTTCGCCTTCCAGATCATCGTCGCGCTCTACATGCAGCAGATCCTCGGTTACGGCGCGCTGGAGACCGGGCTCGCGATGCTCCCGGCCGCCGTGACGCTCGGCCTCGTCTCCCTGTTCCTCTCCGCCCGGCTCATCACCCGCTTCGGCGCCCGCGCGGTGCTGCTGGCGGGCCTGGCCCTCCTGTTCGCCGCGATGCTGTGGCTCACCCGCATGCCCGTGGACGCCGCCTACACCACCGACCTCCTCCCCGTGATGCTCCTCCTCGCCGGCGGCGGCCTCGTCATCCCCGCCCTCACCACCCTGGGCATGTCCAACGCGAGCGAGGCCGACGCCGGCCTGACCTCCGGCCTGTTCAACACCACCCAACAGATCGGCATGGCCCTGGGCGTAGCCGTCCTCTCCACCCTCGCCGCCTCCCGCACCACCACCCTCAGCACCACCGGCACCCCCGCCCGCGAGGCCCTCGCCTCCGGCTACCACCTCGCCTTCGCCACCTCCGCCGCCCTACTCCTCGCCGCCTTCACCCTCACCCTCCTCATCCTGCGCCGCCCCACGCCCTGACCTGCCCAACCCCGGCCGGGCCGATCCGTGTGAGCGACGGATCGACCCGGCCAAGCCCATTCTCGCGGTCCGTGCCCCGGCGGCGGGCGGGGACCTGTCAGGCGCGCGGGACGAAGGTGCGGAAGCGGGTCGTGTCGAGTTCCACGGCCACGGGGGCGGGAAGGGCCACCGGCGCACCGAACGGAAAGGCGATCTTGTCTTCGTACTGCCCTTCCCGCGGCTTCGCGTACAGGGTGCACTGCCCGCCGAAGGGGTCGACGATCAAGTACAGCGGGATGCCGAAGCGGGCGTAGAGCCGTGGCTTGGCCACCGTGTCGTTGGTGGAGTTGGAGTGGGAGAGGACCTCGACCGCGAGGAGGACCTCTTCCGCCGGCCACCAGGTGCCGTCCTCGGCGGCGTCGTCCGAGAAGGGCACGAGGGCGAGATCGGGTTGTGGCAGGTCCGGGAACTTGGGGTGCTCGATGGTCTGCTCCAGCGAGCACTCCCAGCCGTCGTGGCCGGCGAGCAGTTGTGCCTCGATCGCGCGGATGAGGCGGGCATGCAGCCTTGGGGGGGAAGGCGACAAGATGATCTCCCCGTCGATCAGTTCCGCCTTGAAGCCCTCGGGAACGGCGAGTTCCGCGATGGCCACGCGGGGGTCACGGACACTGCCCGCGGGGTCCTGCCGATGACGGGTCGCCATGACGGTCACGGTAGCAACACCCCTCTCGCACGCCTACGGGCCGACGGCCACATTACCGTTTGATGACTCTGGGTCGCAAACCGATTGCGTATTGTCGCCAATGTCGGGGTTGTGGAAACGGGGATTGTGGAGGTTCATAGTCCTAGTTAGAATAGGATTATCGGGTTTGGGGGGAGGGTGTGGATGTTGATCTCGATTGACGCGGCGGAGGAGACGCCGTTGTTCGAGCAGATCGCGGCTTCGGTGCGGGCGGGGATTCTTGACGGGTCCATCCGGGTGGGGGATCGGATACCGACGGCGAAGGTGTTGTGCGCGTCGCTGGGGGTCAACCGGAACACCGTCCTGCACGCCTACCAGATGCTGCGTGACGAGGGGCTGCTTGAGTTGCGGCGCGGGCGTGGGGCGACGATCACCGGGCGGGCCGACACGCTGCGCGGGCTGTCGGACTCGGTGCGGGAGCTGGTCGAGCGGGCGCACGCCCTCGGGGTGTCTGCCGACACGCTCGCCCGGCTCGTCCGGGAATCAGCCCCCAGAGGCGACACCGCCGCCCCCGGGCGCGCTCCGGGCCCCGACACGGACGAAGACGTTGACGAAGGAGAACCGCGATGACCGAGACCAGACCACCCTCGATCCGACTGTTCCTGCTGCTCGGGGGGCTGCTCCCGCTTCTGATCACGGTGATCGCGGTCGTCGTCCAGCTCTTTGTGCTGTCGCGGCTGCCCGACCCGGCGGCGAGCCAGTGGTCGGCCACCGGCGAGCCGACGAACTTCGGCCTGCCCTGGGTGGCGCCGCTGGTGACGGGCCTGGTGGGCCTCGGCCTGCCCGTCGTCCTCCTGGTGACGTCCGTCGCCGCGCTGCGACGCCCGGAGGGCGTCCTGGTGTCCCGGCTGATGGGGGCGCTGTCGTTGGGCACCGCGGTGCTCATCGCGATCCTCGCGACGTGGAGCACCCTCGTCCAGGTCGACGTCGCGGACGCGGTGGACGCGCGGCTGCCCATCGCGGCGGCCCCTGTCGCGTTCGCGGCGGCCATCGCGGCGGGTCTGCTCGCCTGGTTGGTGCTGCCGCGCGAGGACACGGTGGCGCCGGGCACGCCCGCCGTCCCCCGCAGGCTCAGGGCGGGCGAGCGGGCCGTGTGGACCGGCACCGCCACCCTCCACCCGGGGGCCACCGCGCTGATCGTGCTGAGCTTCCTGGGCGTCGCCGTGGCCTCGATCGGCACCTCCGGGGCCGCCGCGTGGATCATGGCGGCCACCGCGCTCGTGGTGCTCGTCGCGGTCGCGACGACCCTGATGTTCCGGGTCAAGGTGGACGGCTCCGGGCTCGCCGTGACGTCCGTCGTGGGCCTGCCGCGCTTCCGGGTGCCGCTCGCCGACATCGCGTCCGTCGAGGTCGTCTCGGTCCGCCCGATGGCCCAGTTCGGCGGCTGGGGCGTCCGCCGGGTACCCGGCGCGATGGGCGTGGTGCTACGCGGCGGCGAGGCCATCCAGGTCACCCGCACCTCCGGCCCCCGCTTTGTGGTCACGGTCAAGGACGCCCAGACCGCCGCCTCCCTCCTCCAGGGCGAGGTGGACAGAGCAGCCACCCGACGCCGCAAATAGCCGACACCAAGACGAACGACCCTGGCTCGTGCCGTCGCGCGAGGACGCGGGCACACGTGCCTAGGCGGGCCCCGCATAGGTGTCGAAGGCCGTGGTGTCCAGGGTCAGGGCGACGGGGTCGGGCAGGTCGATCGGGTCGCCGAAGGCCGTGGTGCGCTGCTCCCGGTAGCCGGACCCGCCGGGGGACAGGTGCAGGGTGCACTTGCCGGTGAAGGGGTCGACGACGAGGTAGAGCGGGATGCCGAATCGGGCGTAGAGACGCGGTTTTTTGATCACGTCGTTGTCGGCGTTGCGGCGGGACAGGATCTCGGCGACGAAGGGGACCTGCTCGGCGCTCAGCGGAGCCTGGTAGGCGCTGCGGGGAATGGGGGCCGGATAGAGCAGGAAATCCGGTTCCGGCCGATCCTGGTGGCGCGGGTGGGCGAGGGTCTGTTCGGCGACGCACTGCCAGCGGTCGTCGCCGTCGAACTGCTTGATCAGCGCCCAGATGAGCAGCCAGTGCAGCGGCGTCCCCGAGGGTGCCACGATGATCTCCCCGTCGATCAGCTCCGCCTGGAGGCCCTCGGGAACGTCGAGCTCCTCGAAGAACCGCACGAGATCGGACGTCTGACGGGTTGCCATAACGGTCACGGTACCAACGCCCCTCTCGCGTGACTCAGGGCCAAGGGCACATTACCGAATGTTGACTCACTGTGCCAAGTCGATGGCGCAGCGTCGCTAATGTTGGGGTTTGGCCGTTTTGGTCGGGCGAGAGGGGCGGGGCCGGGATCAGGCTTCGGGGGTGGGTTTGGTGGGGGTGTCGATGCCGGCTTCTCGGCGTTGTTGGGGGGTGATGGGGGTGGGGGCGCCGGTGAGGGGGTCGAGGCCGGAGGCGGCCTTGGGGAAGGCGATGACGTCGCGGATGGTCTCGGCGCCGACGAGGAGGGTGACGAGGCGGTCGAGGCCCAGGGCGATGCCGCCGTGGGGGGGTGGGCCGTAGTTGAAAGCTTCGAGTAGGAAGCCGAATTGCGACCTTGCCGTCTCTTCGGACAGGCCGATGGCGGCGAAGGCCCGCTCCTGGACGTCCTTGCGGTGGATGCGGATCGAGCCGCCGCCCAGTTCCGTGCCGTTGAGCACGAGGTCGTAGGCGTTGGACAGGGCGGGGCCCGGGTCCTTGTCGAACGTGTCGAGGTACTCGGCAGTGGGGGCGGTGAACGGGTGGTGCATGGCGTGCCAGCCGGTCCGCACGCCGTTCTCGTCCTCGATGGGCTCGTACATCGGGAAGTCCACGACCCACAGGAACTTCCACGCCGACTCGTCGATGAGGCCGCCGCGACGGCCGATCTCCAGCCGGGCGGCGCCCAGCAGCTCCAGGGACGAGTGGCGGCGGCCCGCGGCGAAGAAGATCGCGTCGCCCGGCCGCGCGCCCGTGGCGGCCGCCAGGCCCGCCAGGTGCTCCTCGGACAGGTTCTTGGCGACGGGCCCGCGCAGCGAGCCGTCGGCGTCCAGGAGGACGTAGGCGAGGCCGCGCGCGCCGCGCTGCTTGGCCCAGTCCTGCCAGGCGTCCAGCTCCTTGCGGGTCTGCGCGGCGCCGCCCGGCATGACGACCGCGCCGACGTGCTCGGCCTGGAACACCCGGAAGGACGTCCCGGCGAAGTACCCGGTCAGGTCCACGAGCTCCTGGCCGAAGCGCACGTCCGGCTTGTCTGAGCCGTACTTGGCCATCGCGTCGGCGTAGGTCATCCGGGGCAGCGGGAGCGGCACGTCGTACCCGGCCAGCTCCTTCCACACCCGCGCCACCATCGCCTCGCCGACCGCGATGACGTCCTCCTGGTCGACGAACGACATCTCGACGTCCACCTGGGTGAACTCCGGCTGCCGGTCGGCGCGGAAGTCCTCGTCGCGGTAGCAGCGGGCGATCTGGTAATACCGCTCCAGGCCGCCGACCATGAGCAGCTGCTTGAACAGCTGCGGCGACTGCGGCAGCGCGTACCAGTGGCCCGGCTTCAACCGCGCGGGGACGAGGAAGTCACGCGCGCCCTCGGGGGTGGACGCCGTCAGGGTGGGCGTCTCCACGTCCACAAAACCACGTTCGCGCAGGACCTCGCGGATAAGGAACGTCGCCTCGGAGCGGGCCCTGAGCGCGCGCGCGGTGGCGTCGCGCCGGATGTCCAGGTACCGGTGGCGGAGGCGCACCTCCTCGTTGACGTTGACGTCGCCCTCGATCGGGAACGGCAGCGGCGCCGACTCCGACAGCACCTCGATGTCCTCGGCGACGACCTCGACCGCACCGGTCGGGATCTCCGGGTTCTCGTTGCCCTCGGGACGGACCCGCACGGCGCCCGTCACCTTCACGCAGAACTCCGAGCGCAGGTCGTGCGCGGTGTCCTCCTCGCGGAAGACGACCTGGACGGTGCCGGAGGCGTCCCGCAGGTCGATGAAGATCACGCCGCCGTGGTCGCGGCGGCGGGCCACCCAGCCGGCCAGCACGACAGTGGTGCCGGCGTCCTCCGCCCGGAGCGTGCCGGCCTCGTGCGTGCGAATCATGCGTACTTCCCCTTGAGAACTTCGATGACGTCGGTGAGCGGGATCTCGGTCTGCGTGCCGGTGGCCAGCTCCTTCAGCTGGACCGTCCCGGCGGCGAGATCTCGCTCGCCGAGGATGAGCGCCCAGTCGGCCCCGGACCGGTCGGCGCCCTTCATGCCCGCCTTCATGCTGCGCCCGCCGAACCCCTGGTCGGCCGGGATCCCGGCCCGGCGCAGCGCGGTGACCAGCCGGAAGACCTCGCGCGCGGCGGTGTCGCCCAGCGCCACCCCGTACACCTTGACGGCAGCCGCGGCGACGGCTGGGGCGTTCTCGGCCTCCATCGCCAGGACGATCCGGTCGAGGCCCAGGCCGAACCCGATGCCGGGCAGCGGGGGGCCGCCGATCGTCTCGGACAGGCCGTCGTAGCGGCCGCCGCCGCCGATGCCGGACTGGGCGCCCAGCAGTGGGTGATCGAACTCGAACAGGGTGCGGGTGTAATAGTCAAGGCCGCGCACGAGCCTGGGATTGTCCGTCCACGGGATCGACAGGTCGGCGAGGAGTTCGCGGACGCGGTCGTAGTGGGCCTTGCAGGCGGCGCACAGGTGGTCGGTGATGAGCGGCGCGTCAGCTAGTTGCGCCTTCACTTCGGGACGCTTGTCGTCCAGCACCCGCAGCGGGTTGATCTCGACCCGGGCGCGGGTCTCGGCGTCCAGGTCGAGGCCGCGCAGGAACGCCTGGAGCGCGGCCCGGTAGGCCGGACGGCATTCGGCGTCGCCGAGCGTGTTCAGGTGCAGCGTCACCTGGCGTAGGCCGAGGCCCTGGTAGTAGTCCCATGCCAGCGCGATCGTCTCGGCGTCGATAGCCGGGTCCTCGGAGCCGAGGGCCTCCAGGTCCACCTGGTAGAACTGCCGGTACCTGCCGGACTGCGGCTGCTCGTACCGGAACACCGGGCCCACCGCCCACACCTTCACCGGCAGCGCGCCCCGGTGCAGGTTGTGCTCCAGCACCGCGCGCAGCGCGCCCGCGGTGATCTCCGGGCGCAGCGTGACGGAGCGGCCGCCCTTGTCGTTGAAGGTGTACATCTCCTTCGTCACGACGTCGGTGGACTCGCCCACGCCGCGCGCGAACAGCTGCGTGTCCTCGAAGACCGGCAGCTCCAGGTAGGAGTAGCCGGCTCCGGCGGCGGCGGCGGCGAACGCGTCGCGGGCCGCCAGGAAGGCGGCGGAGCGCGGCGTGACGTATTCACTGACCCCCTTGGGGGCCTGGAAAGCACTCATTCGGGTTACAAGCCTCGTTTGGGTCCTTCGGCGGGCGCGAGATCCGACAGGTACGGATTGGTCACGCGCTCGCGGCCGATGGTCGTCTGGGGTCCGTGTCCCGGCAGGACCACGGTGTCGTCCGCCAGCGGCAGGCACACCCGGGCCAGGCTGCGCAGGATCGCCGTGTGGTCGCCGCCCGGCAGGTCGGTGCGGCCGATGGAGCCGGCGAACAGCAGGTCGCCGGAGAACATCACCTGGGTGGCGGTGCCGTCGTGCTCGAACGGGGTGCGGAACGTCACCGAGCCGGGCGTGTGGCCCGGCGCGTGGTCCACGGTCAGCCTCATCCCGGCGAGTTCCAGCTCGGCGCCGTCCGTCAGCTCCCTGACGTCGTCGGGCTCGCTCAGTTCGAGGCCGCCGAAAAGCTGCGCGGACGTCACCCCGAAGCCCTTGGCCGGATCGCTGAGCAGGTCGCGGTCGTCGGGATGGATGAACGCGGGGACGCCGCTCGCCCCGCACACGGGCGCGACCGACCACACGTGGTCGATGTGGCCGTGCGTGAGGATCACCGCCACCGGCTTCAGCTTGTGCTGCCGCAGGATGTCCTGGACGCCTTCCGTGGCGTCCTGGCCGGGATCGATGATCACGCACTCCTCGCCGGCGGCGGGCGCCACGACGTAGCAGTTCGTGGCGAACGATCCAGCGGGGAATCCGGCGACGAGCACTGTCGGCCTCTCTGTACGCGGCCCTTATGCCGGGGCCGCTTGGATGCACGGACTGAAACACGGAAGGTGAGCCCGAGCCTACCGGGGGGCCGTGTCCTCCCGCGAACGAGTATGGCCGTGTCCGCGCGGGTAGGGAGAGTTCCCCTCCCGCGGCACGTCGGGGCTCGGGAGACCGATAGCATGCCGTGCACTGATCTTCGGACGGACACGGCGGGGAAAGGCGAGGAGGCTGCCGGAGTGGCTGGCAAGGACCGGAAGAAGGAACTGGCGCGCCAGCGCTACGAGCGCCAGCAGGCGCGCCGCGAGGCCGAGCAGGCCGCCGCGCGCCGCAAGAGCGTCGTCGGCGGCGCGGTCGCCACCGCGGTGGTGATCCTCGGCGTGGCGGGCGGCGCCTGGTTCTTCACCAGGGACGACTCCTCCGACGAGCCCCTGGCGGCCCCGACGGCGAACCCGGGCGAGTGCCTGTACACGCCCAAGGGCGAGGCGTCCAAGGACGTCGGGACGCCTCCGGTCGTGCCCGCCTACGAGGGCCCGGTGGACGCCGTGGTGAACACCTCGGCGGGTGAGCTGACCTTCACCCTGGACGGCGAGAAGGCCCCCTGCACGGTGAACTCCTTCACCTATCTGGCCGAGGAGGGCTACTTCGACGGCACCTCCTGCCACCGCCTGACGGACAAGGTCCTGCAGTGCGGCGACCCCGACGCGACGGGCATGGGCGGCCCAGGCTACGAGTTCGCCAACGAGAACACCGAGGGCGCCCAGTACAAGAAGGGCGTCCTGGCGATGGCGAACGCCGGGGCGGACACCAACGGCAGCCAGTTCTTCATCGTGTACGAGGACTGGGACGACCTCCCGCCGGACTACACGGTCTTCGGCACCGTCGCCAAGGGCATCGGCGAGGTGGAGAAGATCGCCAAGGCCGGATCGGAGCCCGCGGGCGACGGCAAGCCCAAGACAAAGGTTGAAATCAAGAGCATCTCGATCGAACAGAACTAGCGGCCAGGGGCGCTAGTGTTTGGTAGGCCCGGAACACCAAACCGACAGTTCGGGCCACGACGCAGGAGGCAAGGGTGTCCAGCGCCACAGATCCGTGGGGCCGTGTCGACGAAGAGGGCACGGTCTACGTGAAGACCGCGGACGGCGAGAGGGTCGTGGGGTCCTGGCAGGCGGGCGCCCCCGAGGAGGCCCTTGCCTACTTCAAGCGCAAGTACGACTCCCTCGCCACCGAGATCGGGCTGCTCGAGCAGCGCATCAAGACCACCGACCTCGCGCCCGCCCAGGCCAGCAGCAGCATCGAGCGGCTGCGCGAGTCGGTCGTGGACGCCAACGCCGTCGGCGACCTCGACTCGCTCGTCGCCCGCCTGGACGCGCTGAACGAGCTCGCGGGCAAGAAGCGCGAGGAGCTGAAGGTCCAGCGCGACCACGCGCGCGGCGCGGCCCGTGAGGTCAAGGAGCGGATCGTCGCCGAGGCCGAGCGGATCGCGACCGAGGAGACGCACTGGAAGAACGGCGGCGAGCGCCTGCGCCAGCTCGTGGAGGAGTGGAAGGCCGCCGAGCGGATCGACCGCGCCACCGAGACGGTGCTGTGGAAGCGCCTGTCGGCGGCCCGCAACGCCTTCACCAAGCGCCGCAAGGCGTACTTCTCCTCGCTGGAGGACCAGCGCTCCTCCGCGCAGTCCGAGAAGGAGGCCCTGGTCGCCGAGGCCGAGGCGCTGTCCGGCTCCACCCACTGGAACGACACCGCCGCCGCCTACCGGAACCTGATGAACCGGTGGAAGTCGGCGGGCCGCGCGTCGCGGGAGGCCGAGGAGGAGCTGTGGGGCCGTTTCAAGGGCGCCCAGGACACCTTCTTCAACGCCCGTAAGGCGGCGTTCGACGAGCGGGACAAGGAGTTCGCGGGCAACGCCGAGGTCAAGGAGAAGCTGCTGGAGGAGGCCGAGCGCCTCGTCCCGGTGAAGAACCTCCGCCAGACCAAGCAGGCGCTGCGCTCCCTCCAGGAGCGCTGGGAGGCCGCGGGCATGGTGCCGCGCGACTCCCGGGACAGGCTCGAAGGCCGTCTCCGCAAGGTCGAGGACGCCGTCCGCCAGGCCGAGGAGTCCGAGTGGCGCCGCTCCAACCCGGAGGCCCGCGCCCGCGCTGAGGCCACCGTGGCCCAGCTCCGCACGAGCATCGCCCAGTTGGAGTCCAAGCTCGCCAAGGCCGAGACGGCGGGCAACGCCAAGGCGGTCAAGGACGCCGAGGAGGCCCTCACGGCCCGTCGCGCCTGGCTGGAAGAGGCCGAGCGCACCCTCGCCGAGTTCTCCGGCTGACACTTCGCTCACGAGGCCCGTCCCTGAGGGGGCGGGCCTTCGTCGTTGTCAGGCGGGTGGGGCGCAGGTGCCGTCGTCGCGGCCGAGGGAGGCGAGGAGGCGGGTGAGTTCGGAGGCGCCTCGGGGCGGGGTGCGGGGTGGGGCGACGAGGCCGTCGCGGCGTAGGGCCGGGGCGATCACCTGGGCGGTGGCGAGGGCGTGGTGGACGAGGTCGGAGGCCGGGTGCAGGGGGAGGGCCGCCGCTGTCGCGAGGTCCCAGGCGTGCACGACGAGTTCCAGGACGTAGGTGTCCAGGAGAGTGCGCAACGGGATCTCGCCGAAGCCGGGGAACGGGATGGGACGGTCCAGGGCGGCGGGCGTCAGCGCGGCCGTGCAGGCGGCGCGGGCCTCACGCCAGGACGTCGCCGGGTCGGGCCCGACGTAGGAGCCGGGGAAGGCGGTGGGGCCCGGCGGGGGAGCGCCCAACGCGAGCGCGACGATCTCGTGGTGGAACGCGATCACGTGGCCGAGGACGTCCCTGGCGGTCCAGCCCTCGCACGGCGAAGGGGAGTCCCAGGAGCCGGACGGCACCCTGAGGACGACGCCCTCGAAGAGGTCCTGGGCACGCGGCAGCCCACAGGGTGCGTCGGGGGCGGAGGACGTCATGGAGGACAAGGTGACTCCCGGGGCGGGTGCTCTGTCAACCGCAACGCCGGTTCCGGACTGCGCCGGATAGTGTCGCGGGTATGGACAGCCTGTTCGATGAGCCCGCCGAGGAGGCGCGGCGCGCGCACGAGCCGCTGGCGGTCCGGATGCGCCCCCGGAACCTCGACGAGGTCGTCGGCCAGAGCCACCTGACCGGCCCCGGCACCCCCGTCCGTCAGCTCGTGGAGCGCGACGCCCCCATGTCGCTGGTGCTGTGGGGGCCGCCCGGCACCGGCAAGACCACGCTCGCCTCGGTCGTCAGCCGGGCCACGAGCCGCCGGTTCGTGGAGATCTCGGCGGTCTCCGACGGGGTCAAGGCCGTCCGCGACGCGATCGCCGAGGCCAAGCGGCAGCTCGGCATGTCCGGGCGGCAGACGCTGCTGTTCGTGGACGAGGTGCACAGGTTCAACAAGGCGCAGCAGGACGCCCTTCTTCCCGCCGTCGAGAACCGCTGGGTCTCCTTCATCGGCGCGACCACCGAGAACCCGTTCTTCTCGGTGAACTCGCCGCTGCTGTCCCGCTCCCTGCTGCTCACCCTCCAGCCGCTCGGCGACGACGAGGTCCGCGAGGTCCTGAGAAGGGCGCTGACGGACGAACGGGGCATCACCGCGGAGCTGACCCCCGAGGCCGAGGACCACCTCGTCAGGCTCGCCGGAGGGGACGCCCGCCGCACCCTCACCTACCTGGAGGCCGCCGCCCTCGTCGGCGACGGCGAGATCACCGTCGACGTGCTGGAGAAGGCCGTCGACCAGGCGGCCGTCCGCTACGACAGGGACGGCGACCAGCACTACGACGTGATCAGCGCGTTCATCAAGAGCATCAGGGGCAGCGACCCGGACGCCGCCCTGCACTACCTCGCCAGGATGATCGTCGCGGGTGAGGACGCCCGGTTCATCGCCCGCCGCCTCATCGTGCACGCCTCCGAGGACATCGGCATGGCCGACCCGACAGCCCTCCAGACGGCGATCGCCGCGGCCCGCGCGGTCGAGCACGTCGGGCTGCCCGAGGCGCGGATCAACCTCGCCCAGGCGGTGATCCACCTCGCGCTCGCGCCCAAGTCCAACGCGGTGATCGTCGCGATCGACGAGGCGATGGGCGACGTCCGGCGCGGCAACGTCGGGCACGTGCCCAACCACCTGCGCGACGCCCACTACAAGGGCGCGGAGAAGCTCGGCCACGGCAAGGGCTACCTGTACCCGCACGACCATCCCGGCGGCGTCGTCGCCCAGCAGTACGCGCCCGACGAGCTGGCCGGACGGCGCTACTACCGGCCGACCCGGCACGGCGCCGAATCCCGCTGGACGGAGGTGCTGGAGCGGATCGGCAGGGTGCTGCGCGGCCGGGACCGGTGAGCTACCGCCGCGTAACCACCCGGGGCGCGCGATCACGGTAAGGTCGGGTGTACGGGTGCCCGGTACCGATGGCCCCGTGGGCCGTTCGAGCCCGCAAGCCCGCTGGGCGACCGCATACCGATGGGAAGACCCCGATGCTCACTGGTGGACAGCTCGCTGGTCTGATCGTTGCCGTCTTCTGGGCCGTGCTCGTCTGCTTCGTCTCGCTGGTGCTGCTGCGGCTGGCCAAGCTGCTGCGGGAGACCACCAAGCTGGTGACGGAGCTGGGCGACCAGGCGGCTCCGCTGCTGGACGACATGGCCAAGACCGTCGAGCAGGCCGCCGAGCAGCTCGACCGCACCGACGTGATCACCAAGCAGATGGCGGGCGTCAGCCAGAACGTCTCGGCGGTGACCACGGTGATGACGTCCGTCGTCAGTGGGCCGCTGGTGAAAGCAGCGTCGTTCTCCTACGGGGTGCGCAAGGCGCTCAGCCGTCCGTCGGAGCAGCCGCCCGCGAGGCCGCAGCTCCCCGCGCAGCGCAAGGGGCGTCGATGAGAAGGCTGTTCTGGATCGGCGTAGGCGCGGGAGCCGCCCTCTACGCCCAGCGCAAGACCGTCAAGTTCGTGCGCAGCCTGACCCCGCAGAACCTCGCGGTGCTGGCCGTGGAGCAGGCCGCCAAACGCGGCGAGGAGGCCGGCAACCGGCTGAAGGCGCTGGCCGAGGACGTCAGGTACCACATGGCCGTCCGGGAGGCCGAGCTCCAGGAGGCCATCGAGCTGGACCAGGCGCCGCCGCTGGATCCGCGCGGCGCGATCCCCGGCCGGGTGCTGCGGGCCAGGCCCGTGGGAAGCGACAGACCCGAGATCACCTACGACAAGAACGAGGACGGAACACATGGAGTCGGCTGAAATCGCGCGCCGATACCTGCGGTACTTCGAGGAGAAGGGGCACCTGGTGGTGCCCTCGGCAAGCCTCGTCGCCGAGGACCCGACGCTGCTGCTGGTGCCCGCAGGCATGGTTCCGTTCAAGCCGTACTTCCTCGCCCAGCGCACCCCGCCCGCGCCACGGATGACGAGCTGCCAGAAGTGCGTGCGGACCCCGGACATCGAAGAGGTCGGCAAGACCACCCGGCACGGCACGTTCTTCCAGATGCTCGGCAACTTCGCCATCGCCGACTACTTCAAGGAGCAGGCGATCCCCTACGCCTGGGAGCTGCTCACGAAGTCCCAGGCCGACGGCGGTTTCGGCTTCCCCGAGGAGAAGCTGTGGGTCACCGTCCTGCACGACGACGACGAGTCCGCCGAGCTGTGGCACAAGGTCGTCGGGGTGCCGATGGACCGGATCCAGCGGCGCGGCCTGGCCGACAACTTCTGGCACATGGGCGTCCCCGGCCCCGGCGGGCCCTGCTCGGAGATCTACTACGACCGAGGCCCCGAGCACGGCCGTGACGGCGGCCCCGAGGCCGACGAGGACAGGTACCTGGAGGTCTGGAACCTCGTCTTCATGCAGTTCCAGCTCGGCACCGTCCGGTCCAAGGTGGACTTCGACATCACCGGCGAGCTGCCCGCCAAGAACATCGACACCGGCATGGGCCTGGAGCGCATGGCGGCGATCCTGCAGGGCGTCGACAACATCTACGAGACCGACACGATGTGGCGGATCCTCGACCGGGCGGCCGACCTCACGAAGTCGCGCTACGGCAAGGACGCCACCGACGACGTCTCTTTGCGGGTCGTGGCCGACCACGTCAGGTCCGGGATGATGATGGTCGCGGACGGCATCATCCCGTCCAACGAGGGCCGTGGCTACGTGCTGCGCCGCATCCTGCGCCGGGCGATCCGCAAGCTGCGGCTGCTCGGCGGGCAGGAGGGCGGCCTCATGCACGAGCTGACCGACACCGCGATCAGGGCGATGGGCGAGCAGTACCCCGAGCTGATCCGGACCGCCGCCAACATCCACACGGTGATCGACGCCGAGGAGGAGAGCTTCCTCCGGACGCTGCGCACCGGCGAGTCGATCTTCGACGTGGCGGCCGCCGAGTCCAAGCGCTCCGGTCGCGGCGTCGTCGGCGGCTCCGACGCGTTCAAGCTGCACGACACCTACGGCTTCCCCATCGAGCTGACCCTGGAGATGGCCTCCGAGCAGGGCCTCAAGGTCGACGAGGACGGCTTCCGCCGGCTCATGCAGGAGCAGCGGGACCGGGCCAAGGCCGACGCCCGCGAGAAGAAGACCGGCAACGCCGACGTCACCGTGCTCGGCGACCTCCTGGACGCGGCGGGCGGCAAGACCGACTTCCTGGGCTACAGCGCCTACGACTCCGAGGCCCGCGTCGTCGGCCTGCTCGTGCACGGCGCGAACGTCCAGGAGGCGCCGCAGGGCACCGACGTCGAGGTGGTCCTGGACCGCACCCCGTTCTACGCCGAGGGCGGCGGCCAGCTCGCCGACCACGGCGTGATCAAGTTCCTGGGCGGCGCGGAGATCGAGGTGCACGACGTGCAGTCGCCGCTGCCCGGCCTCATCGTGCACCGAGGCAGGGTGCGCAGCGGCCTCGCCCGCTCCGGCGACACCGTGCTCGCCGAGATCGACAGGTCGCGCCGGATGGCGATCTCCCGCTCGCACAGCGCGACCCACCTCGTCCACGCGGGCTTCCGGGCCGCGCTCGGCGAGTCGGCCGCGCAGGCGGGCTCGGAGAACTCGCCCGGACGCTTCCGCTTCGACTTCACCGCCGCCGGGGCCGTCCCCGTCACGGTGCTGCGCGACGTCGAGCACGAGGTCAACGAGGTGCTCATGAACGACCTGGAGGTCAGGGCGTTCGTCACCTCGCAGTCCGAGGCCGTCGCGATGGGCGCGATGGCGCTGTTCGGCGAGAAGTACGGCGACGAGGTGCGGGTCGTGGAGATCGGCGAGTACTCGCGCGAGCTGTGCGGCGGCACCCACGTGGGCAGCTCGGGCCAGCTCGGCCTGATCAAGCTGATGAGCGAGTCGTCGATCGGCGCGGGCGTGCGGCGGATCGAGGCGCTCGTCGGCATGGACGCGTTCCGGTTCCTGGCCAAGGAGAACGTGCTCGTCAACCAGCTCGCCGACCAGGTCAAGGCGCGGCGCGAGGAGCTGCCCGAGCGGATCTCCGGGATCGTCACGAAGCTGCGCGAGGCCGAGAAGGACCTGGAGCGGCTGCGCGCCGAGCAGATCCTGGCCGCGTCCGCCGGGCTCGCCGAGGGCGCCAAGGACGTCGACGGCACCGCGTTCGTCGGCCACCGGGCCCCGGACGGGATCGGCGCGGACGACCTGCGCAAGCTCGCGATCGACGTCAGGTCCCGGCTTGAGGGCCGCCCGGCCGTCGTCATGATCACCGCGGTGCCGAAGGACAGGCCGGTCGTTGTGGTGGCCGTCAACGACCTCGGGCGCGAGCGCGGGCACAAGGCGGGCAAACTCGTCGGGCTGGCCGCCAAGGTGCTCGGCGGCGGCGGAGGCGGCAAGGACGACCTCGCCCAGGGCGGCGGCGCCGACCCCGGCCGGATCGAGGAGGCGCTCGCGGTGGTGGAGCGCCAGGTGGGCTCCGCGTGAGAAACGGTGTTCGGCTCGGGGTCGATGTGGGCAGTGTCCGGATAGGCGTTGCCCGCAGCGACCCCGCCGGCATCCTCGCCGTCCCCGTGGAGACGGTCCGAGCCGGACGGGGCGACGTCGCGCGCGTCACCGCCCTGGTGTCCGAGTACGAAGCCCTGGAGGTCATCGTGGGCCTGCCCGCGCATCTCTCCGGCAAGGAGGGTCCGGCAGCCGCTTCGGCCAGGGCATTTGCCACTAGATTGGCACGGAAACTCCCCTTCGGTACGGTACGGCTCTACGACGAGCGTCTGACCACCGTGACCGCCGCCAGCGGGCTGCGGTCGGGCGGGACCAAGGCCAAGGACCAGCGGCGGGTCATCGACCAGGCCGCGGCCACGGTTCTGCTGCAGGCGGCGCTCGACGCCGAGCGGCTGACCGGCAACCCGCCGGGCGTGCCCGTCAAGGGGAGAGAGTGAACGACGACTTCTGGGGTGAGGAGACGCGGCGCGACAGCCGCGCGGACCGCACCGAACAGCGCAAGCGGGACAAACGCAAGAAGCGCGGGGGCGGGGCCGCGGCGGTCGCCGCGATCCTCTTCCTTGTGGTCGTGATCGGCGGCGGTGGCTACTTCGGCTACACCAAGCTGGACACGTTCATGCGCCCGCCGGACTACAGCGGCGCGGGCAGCGGCGAGACGACGATCGAGGTGAAGGACGGCGACTACACGTCGTCCATCGCCGAGACCCTCTACAAGGCCGACGTGGTGAAGTCCAGCAAGGCTTTTATCAAGGCCGCCGAGGAGGAGCCCAAGATCCAGGGCGTCCAGCCGGGCTTCTACAAGATGCGCAAGCAGATGTCGGCGTCCTCCGCCGTCCAGCTCATCCTCGACCCGAAGGCCCGCGCCCACCTCGTCACGATCCCCGAGGGCCTGTGGGCGTCGGAGATCTACCAGCGCCTCTCGAAGGAGAGCGGCGTCCCCCTCAAACAGTTCAAGAAGATCAAGGTCAAGAACCTGGGCCTGCCCTCCTACGCCAAGGGCAACGTCGAGGGCTACCTCTTCCCGGGCCAGTACAGCCTCCCCCCGGACGCGTCGGCCACTGACCTCGTCAAGATGATGGTCGATCGCTTCAAGCAGCAGGTCGCGCCGCTGAACATCAAGCAAGGCGCCAAGAAGCGCGGCGTGACACCCGCCGAGATCATCAACATCGCCAGCCTCGTCCAGGCGGAGGCGGGCAAGGCGGAGGACCAGGGCAAGGTCGCACGTGTCGTCTACAACCGGCTCAAGATCGACATGTTCCTGCGGTTCGACACGCCCATCCTGTACGCGCACAAGCTGCGCATCTACGACGTGCGGAACCACCACCTGACGATCGACTCGCCCTACAACGTCTACGAGCACGCGGGGCTGCCCCCCGGCCCGATCAGCAATCCCGGCCTCACCGCCATCAAGGCGGCGCTCGACCCGACCCCGGGCAAGTGGCTCTACTTCGTCGCCGTGGACCCGACCAACCAGGTCACCGAGTTCGGTGAGACGGAGGCGGAGTTCTACAAGATGAAGGCGAAGTTCGAGAAGTGGTTGAAGGAGAACCCGCAGCCGTGACCCGCGCCGCCGTCCTCGGTTCGCCGATCGCCCACTCCCTGTCCCCGATCCTGCACCGGGCCGCCTACGCGGCCCTCGGTCTGGACGACTGGACGTACGAGCGGCACGAGTGCGCCGAGGACGGCCTCGCGGCCTACCTGGCCGAGGACTTCGTGGGCCTGTCCCTGACGATGCCGCTGAAGCGCGTCGCCCTGGATCTGGCCGACGAGCGCAGCGACCTCGCGGTGCAGGCGGGTGGCGCGAACACCCTGGTCCGCCTCCCGAACGGCGGCTGGGCGGCCGACAACACCGACGTCTACGGCATCGTCCAGGCCCTGGCCGAGGGCGGCGTTACCGAACTGGAGCACGTCGTCGTGCTGGGCGGCGGCGCGACCGCCGCCTCCAGCCTCGCGGCCGCCGCCCAACTCGGCGCCCGCCGCGCCATCCTGGCCGTCCGCACCCCCGAGCGAGCCGCCGCGACGGCCGAGGTGGGCGCCCGCTTCGGCCTCACGGTCGAGGTCCGCACGCTCACCGACCTCGCCGCCCTCCTCACCACCGACCTCCTCTTCTCCACCCTTCCCGGTGACGGCGCCGCCCCCTACGCCGACCTGATCGCCGACGCCAAGATCCCCGTCTTCGACGCCATCTACGCCCCGTGGCCCACCGCCCTCGCGACCGCCGTCCTCACCACCCACGGCACCGTCGTCAACGGCTTCGCCATGCTCCTCCACCAGGCCGTCCGCCAGGTAACCCTCATGACCGGCCAGACCGCCCCGGTCGAAGCCATGCGAGCCGCCGGCAACACCGAACTCACCCGCCGCGAACAGGCCCGCCGAGCAGCCCAGAACCCCACCTGACCCACACCCGCGCCCGACGAGGGACCGGGCCCCGGCAACGCCTCATTGAGGGCCCACCAGCGGTCCCAGGGCCGCGCGGGAGGGCGCGCGGCCGGGGCATCGGGTCAGGCGTTGCTGGAGGGGGACCAGAGGTTGAGGCCGGCTTCTACGGCGTTGGTGTCTATGGCGGCTAGTTCTTCGGGGGTGAAGGTGGGGTTGTTGAGGGCGGTTAGGCTGTCTTCTAGTTGGGGGACGCTGCTGGCGCCGATGAGGACGGAGGTTACTCGGGGGTCTCGGAGGGACCAGGAGAGGGCTAGTTGGGCCATGGTTTGGCCTCGGGTGGTGGCTAGGGTGTTGAGGGAGCGGACGTGGTTGAGGATCTCGTCGCTCAGGTGTTCGGGGCGGAGGAAGCGGTTCTGGGTGGCTCGGGAGCCCTCGGGGATGCCCTCTAGGTAGCGGTTGGTGAGGACACCTTGGGCTAGGGGGGAGAAGGCGATGCAGCCGATTCCTTCGGTTTCCAGGGTGTCCAGGAGGCCGCCTTCGATCCAGCGGTTCAGCATGGAGTAGGAGGGCTGGTGGATGAGGAGGGGGGTGCCCATGGCGCGGAGGATGGCTGCGGCCTCGATCGTCCGCTCTGGGGAGTAGGAGGAGATGCCGGCGTAGAGGGCCTTGCCGGAGCGGACGGCGTGGTCCAGGGCGCCCATCGTCTCTTCCAGCGGGGTTTCGGGGTCGAATCTGTGGCTGTAGAAGATGTCTACGTAGTCGACGCCCATGCGCTTGAGGGACTGGTCGAGGCTGGCGAGCAGGTACTTGCGTGAGCCCCATTCGCCGTACGGGCCCGGCCACATGTCGTATCCGGCCTTGGTGGACAGCACGATCTCGTCCCGGTAGGGCCGGAAGTCCTGGGCGAAGATCTCGCCGAAGTTCGCCTCCGCCGAGCCCGCCGGGGGGCCGTAGTTGTTGGCGAGGTCGAAGTGGGTGACACCCAGGTCGAAGGCGCGGCGCAGGATCGCGCGCTGGGTGTCGCGCGGC
This sequence comes from Actinocorallia sp. API 0066, assembly GCF_020991275.1. Classification (GTDB taxonomy): domain Bacteria; phylum Actinomycetota; class Actinomycetes; order Streptosporangiales; family Streptosporangiaceae; genus Actinocorallia. The sequence continues at coordinate 571,290 of NZ_JAJLQY010000002.1, forward strand.
TTGTCGTCGCCGAAGTTGTGCCACAGGCCGAGCGAGATGACGGGCAGCTTCAGCCCGCTCCGCCCGCACCTGCGGTAGGGAAGGTTGTCGTAGCGGTCTGCCGCAGCGGTGTAACTCATGATCACGAGTTTAGGCGGGGTCGGAGGGTCGTTCGACGGGCACGGGAGGCAGCACCGCCGTCGTTTCGGCGGTGTCCGGGGCGGGGTGGGCGAGGGTGAGGTGGAGGTCGCCGCCGCAGTGCGGGCAGGCGACGGTGGCCGTCGTGGGCGCGGCGGAGGCGGCGGGACGGGCCGGGGCGCGGCGCAGGCCGGGCGCGGCGACGAGCAGGAGGAGCAGCAGCGGCCACGCCCACGGGTAGGAGGAGGTCTCGGCGGTGAAGACGACGTCGCGGGCCTGGCCCTCGATCTGGCCGCGCACCTGGTAGGAGCCGAACGCGGGACCGCCGAACTTCACCGGCACCCGGAACGTGCGGGACTCGCCGGGCTCGACCGTGCCGAGCGCGGGCGCGGTGAGGATGCCCGTCGGGTCGGGCGCGCGGCCTACCGCGAGCGTCACGGGCGCGTCGGAGACGGGCAGGTCGCCATCGTTCTTCACGGTGAAGACAAGGGTGCGCTCCGCAGGGCCACCGAACCAGGCGGAAGAGAAGCCGCCGCCCTCCAGCGCGACCCGCGTCACCGTGAGGGACGGCGTGGAGGCGTCCGCCTCGGCCCGCTGCGCCTCGCTGAGCGTCCGGACGCCCTTGACGCTGATCGGGACGGTCCTGGCCTGGCCGCCGCCCACGGGCCGCACCGACACCACGCAGGGGCAGCCCACCGGGGGTTTGGCGACGGTGAGGAGAGCCGTCGCGGTGCCTTGCGGGCCGACGAACGTCGTCGCGGAGGAGCCGACGGCGCAGTCGGCGGTGCCGCGCCGTCCCTCGTTGCCGCACAGCTCGATCGCGACGTTGCCGCTGGGCCAGCCCGCGAGCCGTACCGTCACGGTCTGGCCGGGCGCGACCTCCTGCCGGTCGACTTCGACGGTCGGGCCCTGCGCGCCCAGGGGCAGGAGGGCCAGGGAGGCCACCAGGACGGACTTCACTTCTTCTACCTCTTCAGCGTCGGACTACGGGTGCCGGGGGGTTCAGCGGCGGGACGGAAGGCGGCGCCGGATGAGGAGCAGGCCGACGACCACAACAACACCGAGCACCACCCAGGGCACCGCCCAGAAGGTGATGGACCGGGTCGTCGGCGAGAGCCGGGTCGGGGACAGGCCGCCGGGGTCCGACGGCGTAAGCCGCACCGCCGCCTTGAGCGGCCCGGCGGGCAGCACGCCGCTGATCTCGTCGGTGAACGTGTAGGACGAGCCGGGCAGCAGTTCGGGGATGTCGCGGTCGGCCGGGGTGCCCTGCGGCCAGGTGAACAGCGCCTCGGTGTAGACGTGGGCGCGCGCGGTGAGCCGGATGTTGCCGGTGTTGGTGACCCGGTAGCTCACCTTGACCTTGCGGTTCCCGACGAGGGGGCCGTCGTGGGAGGCGGTGATCCGGTCGACCTTGAGGGCGCTCGTCGTCGGGCCGTTCACGCGCAGGTGGAGGCGGGCGGCGACGCGCCTGTCCACGTTGACCTTCTGGCCGCCGCCCGTCGTCTCCTGCTGCGTCACGGCCGCGAGGACGCCGCCGGAGTGGTCGCCGGGCGTCGCGTTCTTGGGCACCCTGACGGTGAAGGGCACGTCCACCCGCTTGCCGGGCTTCACGGTGAAGGTGCGCTTGTTCAGGGTGATCCACGAGCCGACGTCGTCGGGCTTGCGGTCGGCGGTGAGGAGCGCGAAGGAGCCGTCGGCGGTGTTGAAGGCGTCGGTGGCGTACACCTTGAAGGTCAGCTTCTCGGTGCCTCGGTTGGTGATGCCGACCGTGTCCTGGATCGTCGCGCCGGGCGCGGCGGCGTAGCTGAAGTAGTCGCGGCCGGTCGGCCCCTTGGGGCCCGAGGGCTGGACGGACCAGCTGAAACCGGGCGACGGGGCGAGCGCGAGCGCGGTGGCGAGTACCAGGTTGGTGATCATGGTCGGACTCCGGGGAGAATGGCGGGGTGCGGGATGAGGGCGCCGTTACCGTCCTCATCCCGCACGTACTTGCGTCCCGCCCGTGGGGGAGCGGGGTGCGCCCGGCCCTTAGGACAGGGTCAGGGTGAGCGTGCCGGTGTAGGTGCCGGTCGCGGCGCCCGCCGGGATGTTCAGGCTCAGGCCGGCGCCCAGCTCGAAGAGGCCGCCGCTGACGCCGCCGTCGGCGGAGCCGAGGGTGCGGGCCTGGTCCAGGCCGGAGACGGCCGGGCCGGGGGTCAGCACCGCGTTGGAGCCGTCGGAGACGACGGCGCCGGACGGGGTCCAGGACAGGTTCGCGCCCGGGATGACGCCGCCGCCGGCGGAGGCGAAGTCGCCGACCTGGCCGACGAGGCTCCAGCCCGCGCCGGTGCCACGGGTGTCGGAGACCGTCACCGGGTTGAGGTCGCCGGTCGAGGTGCCGCCACGGGGCGCGCTGGTGAGCGCCACGTTCTGGCCGGAGACCGAGAGGGTCAGCGCGCCCTCGCCGGTCACCTCGGTGGTGATGGTCTGCTCGCCGGTGGCCGCGCCGGGCTCACCCGGGTTGCCGGGCTCGCCGGGGTTGCCCGGGTTCTCCGCACCCTGGAACGTCACGGGGGTGAACGTGTCCTGGGAGCGGTCGGCGGCGCCGTGCGCGGCCATCGTGATGACGTAGCACTGGGTGACGAGGCAGTCGATGGCGGTGCCCGCGCCGTCGGTGTACTGCGCCTTGATGTCGGGCAGGGTGATGCTGAAGGTGCCGTCGGCGTTCAGCTTGTCCTGGCCGCCGGTCGGGGCGCCGTTCTTGTGCACCCACTTGACCTTCTGGAAGGCGCCGGCGTTGGTGTTCCAGCCGGGGCTGGTGTCGCGCCAGCCGAAGCCGACGTAGACGCCGAAGCCGTTGTTGCCGTTCGGGTCGAAGCCCGCGCCGGTGATGGTCAGCGTCTGGCCGGCCGGGTCGACGGCGGTCGCCGGGGTGACCGTCACCTCCGGGCCCGCCGCGTACGCGGGGGAGGCGAGTCCGGCGACGAGGCCGGCGCCCACCAGGATGGGGAGAGCGCGCTTGCGCACGTGTTCCTCCTTGTTGAGGGAAACAGAATGTTAGGTAAGCCTTACCTAACAGATCTCCGCTAACTTAGCGGATGTCCTAGAGGTGCTGTAAAGGAGCCCGCCATGTCCGACCTTCCGTTCGGTCCCGACGCCGTCGCGGCGATCGCCGCGCACATGAACGGCGACCACGCCGACGACAACGTGCTCATCTGCCGGGCGTTCGGCGGGGTCGAGCCGACCTCGGCGCGGGTCACCGGCCTGGACGCGGAGGCGATGGTGTTCGCCGCCGTCGTCGACGGGTCCGAGGTCGAGGTGCGGGTGCCGTGGAGCGAGCCGCTCCAGGACCGTGGCTCGGTCCGCCGCGAGGCGGTGCGGATGTACACCGAGGCGTGCGCGAAGCTGGGCGTCGAACCGCGCGGCGCGCACTGACGTGAGGGGTGGCATGGCCGTGGCTCAGCCGCGGGTCGGGAGGCGTCGCAGCAGTCTGCGCGCGCCGAGGCCCGCGGCGACCGCGACGGCCATCGCCGCCCAGAACGGCCACGGCGAGGACGTGTCGGTCGCGGAGACGGTGACGGCGGCCAGCGGGCTCGCGGCGGGCGCGTCGGGGGCCGTCGCGCCGGAGGTGGCGGGGGCCCCGGTCTGCACCGGGCCGGTGGACGGCTTGGCGGCGGGTGTGTTTCCGGCCGTCGTGCCGCTGTTCGTGTTGCCCGTGTTGCCCGAGGTGCCGCCGGGGTTCGTCGCGCCGCCGGTGCCCGATCCGCCGCTCTTGCCCTTGAACGTCACGGGGGTGAAGGTGTCCTGGCTGCGGTCGCGGGCGCCGTGCGCGGCCATCGTGATGATGTAGCACGGGGTGGCCGTGCAGTCGACCTTCTTGCCGTTCCCGTCCGTGTAACGGGCCTGCACCAAAAGGGTCACGGAGAAGCCGCCGGCGTCCGTCATCGGGGCCTGTCCCGCGCCCCCCGAGGCGCCGCCCTTGTGCACCCACTTGGCGGCGCCGTACAGGTTGGCGTCCTGGGCGAAGTTCGCGGTGCGCGGTCCGAAGACGACATACACCCCGAATCCATTGTTAGCGGTGGGGTTGAACCCGGAACCGCTGATGGAGATGGTCGTTGTGCCGGAGGAAGGGAGGCCGCTGGAGGGTGACACCCGGACGGACGCCGCCGAGGCGGGGGTGGCGGTCGCGACGGTCAGCGCGCAGGCCGCGCCGACCGCCAGGAGCGCGGCCAGAGGACGGGTCGTACTCATGCAAGGCCAATCGGAGGAGGAGGGCTGGTCAGTGGGGTTTCGGTCAGCCCTATGTTTCTTAGGTGAGCCTAAGCTAAGGTACGGAACAGTTCGGATGAACAGGGCAAACGTCTCTAAAACGTGACAAAGTAAAGGATTGAGCATGACTGAGGCTCCCGAGGCCGCGTTCTCGGCGGTGCTGCGCCAGGCGAGCGCCACCGACCACGCGGAGGCAGAGTCGGCCGGATACATGAGCGACCTCATGTCCGGAAAACTGCCACTCGCCGCCTTCGCGGCCCTCACCGCGCGCCTGCACCCGGTCTACGCCGCGCTGGAGGAGGCCGCCGAGGCGATGCGGGAGCACCCCGTCGCGGGACGCTTCGTGCACGACGAGCTCACCCGCACGCCGTCACTGGAGGCCGACCTGGCGTTCCTGCGCGGCGCCGACTGGGCCGAGCAGGCCGAGAACTCGCCCGCCGCCGACGCCTACGCCGCCCGCATCCGCGAGGTCGCCTTCACCTCGCCCGAGGGCTTTGTGGCGCACCACTACACGCGGTACCTCGGCGACCTGTCCGGCGGGCTCATCATCGGCCGCACCATCGAGCGGCTGTACGACCTGTCGGACGGGCGCGGCGTGAGCTTCTACCGGTTCGGGGAGATCCCCAAGCCCAAGAACTTCAAGGACGCCTACCGCACGCTCATCGACGAGGCACCGTTCGACCCGGACGGCCGCGCCCTCGTCGTCGCGGAGGTGCGGGAGGCGTACCGGCTGAACTCCGCTCTGTTCGCCGAACTGGGCGCGATCCGCTGGAACGAGGCGGCATGAGGCGCGTGCTGCCGCTGCTGGCCGCCGCCGCGCTCGTCGCGGTGCCGTCCGCCGCCCGGGCCGAGTCGGCGACGGGCAAGGGGCCGGACGGCCAGACCGTCACCGTCTCCGCCGCGACCGTGACCGACGGGCAGACGGTCACCGTCACCGGGTCGGGGTTCGACACCAGGAAGGGCATCTACGTCGCGTTCTGCAAGGACCTCGGCGAAGGACAGGTGCCGACGCCGTGCGGCGGCGGAGCCGACACCTCCGGGCTTGGCGGCGGCTCCCAGTGGATCTCCTCCAACCCGCCGCCCTACGGCAGGGAACTCGCCGTGAAGTACGGCGAGGGCGGGTCGTTCGAGGTGCGGATCAGCGTCGCCGCGAAGATCGGCGAGGACGTCGACTGCACCAGGGACGCGTGCGCCGTCGTGACGCGCGCCGACCACACCCGGACGCAGGACAGGACGCAGGACGTGCGGGTGCCGGTGAGGTTCGCCGCCTCGTCGTCGGCCGGTGAGGGCTCGGACGCCGTGCTCTACACGGGCATCGGCGTGGCCGCTGTCGCCTTCGCGGCGGGCGGAGGTTTCCTGCTCGTCCGGCGGCGCAAGGCGGCCGCGTGACCGGTGGCCGGGCGCTGCGGTGGGGCGCCGCCGCGCTCGTCCTCGCGCTGGGCGCCGCCGGATGCGGCGGACAGCCCGGCGCGGCGCGGACCGGGACGTCGGCGGCGGGCACCTGCGGGCCCGCGACCGTGACCGGGCTGCCCACGGACGTCTCGCCCGTGACGCCCGCGCCCTCACCGAAGCTGCCCGTCACCGTGACGGGCGCGGACGGCAAGAAGGTGACCGTCACGGACACCAGCCGGATCCTCGCGCTCAACATGTACGGGTCGCTCGCCGAGATCGTGTTCAGCCTCGGGCTCGGCGACCGGGTCGTCGGCCGTGACGCGTCCACGACCTTCACGTCGGCGGCCGACCTGCCGCTCGTCACGACGCACGGGCACGACCTGTCGGCGGAGGCCATCCTCGGGCTCGACCCGACCGTCGTGCTCGCCGACGCCAGCATCGGGCCGCCGGAGGCGCTCACCCAGATCGCGGCCGCGGGCATCCCCGTGGTGATGATCGACGACGAGCAGACGCTGCCCGCCGTCACCGAGCACATCGCCGACGTGGCGGCGGCGCTCGGCGTCCGCGAGGCCGGGGCGAAGCTCGCCGCGCGGGTCACCGACGGGATCGCCGCTGCCCGGCGCAGCGCGCCCGAGGGGGCCGCCGCGCCGTCGATCGCGTTCCTGTACGTGCGCGGCACCGCCGGGGTCTACCTCGTCGGCGGTGACGGGGCCGGGTCCGACGCGCTCATCGAGGCGATCGGCGCCCGCGACGCCGGAACCGAGATCGGCCTCAAGGGGTTCCGCCCGCTCACCAGCGAGGGCCTCATCAACGCGGCCCCCGACGTCATCCTCGTCATGACCTCCGGCCTCGCCTCCGTGGGCGGCGTCGACGGCCTCCTGAAACTCCCCGGAGTGGCCCAGACCCCCGCAGGCGAACACCGCCGCATCGTCGACGCCGCCGACGGCTCCCTCCTCACCTTCGGCGCCCACACCGCCGAGACCATCACCGCCCTCGCCCACGCCATCTACGAAACCTGCCCCAAATGACCCAGAACCCGCCCAACCCCTACGTCCACACCCCACCCCCCGCCCCAGTTTCGGCCACCCCCAAACCCCCCGCCCCCCCGACCCCCGTTTCCAGCCCACCCGCGCCCAACCCCCCGATCCCCACCGATTCGCCCCAACCCGTCCCCTCCCCCGAAACACCCGAGAAGCCCGCCGACGTCTCCTCGGCAGCCCTCCCGGCCTCTGACGCTTCCGTGCCGCCCGAGCCCGTTTCCGATGTTTCCGTGCCTGATGGTCCGGTGCCGGAGGACACGGGGCAAAGTGGTGCCGCTGGAATCGCGGCGCCTGATGACGCCGCGCTGCCACTGCCGTCCGCGAAGCCCGACGCCACCGGGCTCGCAGGCTCGTCGGCGGCGCTCGCGGCCTCTGACGCTTCCGTGCCGCCCGAGCCCGCACCCGTTTCCGATGTTTCCGTGCCTGATGGTCCGGTGCCGCAGGACGCGGAACAGAGTGGTGCCGCTGGAATCGCGGCGCCTGAGGGCGCCGCGCTGCCGCTGCCGCCCGCGAAGCCTGACGGCGTCGGGCTTGCGGGCTCGTCGGCGGCGTTTGCGGCCTCTGACGCTTCCGTGTCGTCCGAGCCTGAGCTTGCGCCCGTTTCCGGTGTTTCCATGGCCGTTGGTCCGGTGGTGGAAGACGCGGGGCAGAGTGGTGCCGCTGGAATCGCGGCGGCTGAGGGCGCCGTGCTGGCGGTGTCGCCCGTGAAGCCTGGTGGCGCCGGGCTTGTGGGCTCTGGCGCTTCTGTGGTGTCCGGGTCGGAGGGCGTGCCTGTTTCCGGTGGTTCGGGGGCGGGGGGTGTTGCCGGGGTGGGGCCGGTGAAGGCCGGTGCTGCTTTGGTGTCGCGGGGTGGGGGGCGGAAGGGGAGGGGGGTGTTGCTTGTTGGGGGGCTTGCGGCTCTGTTGCCGGTGGTGTTGCTTGTGGCGGCGGGGAGTGGGCAGGTGGATATTCCGGTGGGGCAGGTGCTTGGGTCGGTGTTGCATCGGATGGGGATTCCGGTGGGGGATCTGCCTACGGCGGCGCAGGGGGAGAACGCGCTTTGGTTGGTGCGGATTCCGAGGGTGTTGATGGCTGCCGTGACAGGGGCGGCGCTCGGGTGTGCGGGGGCGCTCATGCAGGGGGTGTTCGGGAATCCGCTGGCGGAACCGGGAGTCATCGGGGTGTCGTCGGGGGCGGCCGTGGGGGCGGCGGCCGTGATCACGTTCGGGTTCACGGCGCTCGGTGGGTGGACGATCGTGGGGGCGGCGTTCCTGTGCGGGTTGCTGACGACGCTCGCCGTCTACGCGATGGCGCGTTCCAACGGGCGGACCGAGGTCGTCACCCTGCTGCTCACCGGGATCGCGGTGAACGCCGTCGCGGGGGCGGCGCTCGGGCTTCTGATGTTCTTTTCGAGCAATGACGCGCTCCGTTCCATCACGTCGTGGCAGCTCGGCAGCCTTGCGGGTGCGACGTGGGAGGCGGTGTGGGTGGTCGGGCCCCTCGCCGTGGTCGGCTGCGGTGTCGCGATCGCGATGTCACGGCAGCTCGACCTGCTCTCGCTCGGCGAGCGGACCGCGCGGCACCTCGGCGTCAACGTCGAGCGGCTGCGGTTCACCGGCATCGTCGTCATCGCGCTGCTGACGTCGGCGGCCGTCGCGTTCAGCGGCATCATCTCGTTCGTCGGGCTCGTCATCCCGCACCTCGTCCGGATGGCGGTCGGGCCCGGCCACCGGATCCTGCTGCCCGCCTCCGCGCTGGGCGGCGCGTGCCTCCTCGTCGTCGCCGACCTCGTCGCGCGCACGGCCGTCCCGTATCAGGAGCTTCCCTTGGGTGTCCTCACCGCCGTCGTGGGCGGACCGTTCTTCTTCTGGCTGCTGCGCCGGACCCGTGCCCGCGCGGGAGGCTGGGGATGATCGACGTGCTGCGCCGCAAGCCCCGGCTGCCGGGGCCGCGCGTCACCCTGGAGGCCGACGGCGTCACCGTGGTCCGGGGCGGCCGTCCCGTCCTCGCGGACGTGCGCCTGGAGGTCAGGCCCGGCGAGGTGCTCGCGCTCGTCGGCCCCAACGGCGCCGGGAAGTCCACGCTACTGGCCGCCCTGTGCGGGGACATCACCTACGAGGGCACCATCCGGGTGGACGGCCTTCCGCTCGCGGACTGGCGCCCGGTCGAGCTGGCGATGCGCCGCGCGATCCTCACCCAGACGCACACCGTGTCGTTCTCCTATCCGGTCGAGGACATCGTCCGGATGGGCCGCGCCCCCTGGATCGGCACGCCGCTGGAGGACGAGGACGACGAGGCGGTCGCCGCCGCGATGGCCGACGCCGACGTCACGGGCTTCACCGGCCGTCCGTTCCCCCGCCTGTCCGGCGGTGAGCAGGCCCGGGTGGCCCTCGCCCGCGTCCTGGCCCAGCGGACCCCGGCCGTGCTCCTCGACGAGCCCACGGCCGCGCTGGACGTCCGGCACCAGGAACTCGTGTTCGCCGTCACCCGACGGCTCGCCGACGCGGGCCGGGCCGTCGTCGCCGTCGTGCACGACCTGGGGCTCGCCGCCGCGCACGCCGACCGCGTCGCCGTCCTGTCCGACGGCCGCCTCACCGCCTGCGGCCCCCCCGCCGACGTCCTCACCGCCGACCTCCTGACCAACGTCTACGGCCACCCCATCGAAGTCTTCCCCCACCCCCGCACCGGCCGCCCCCTCGTCCTCCCCCGCCGCTGACAACCCGCCCGCCCCGTGGCCGGGCACTTCCCGACGAGGTCGGGAGCTGCCACCCGTCGGCTCACGTCCGGTCAGAGCAGCAAGGTGCGTAGCTGGTCGCGCATGGTCTTGACTTCGGGAGCGTTCGCCCATGGGTTCGTGAGGCTCAGGATCTTTGCGTAGAGCTTGTTGAGCCGCTCGGAGTTCACCAGTGGGGCGACGCGGCTCAGGGTGTCCACCAGTTCGGCGGCCAGCGTCGGCTGAGAGCCGCGCAGAGCCGTTCGGGCCTGACAGGCCAAGTAGTTGACACCGAGGAACGGTGACATGGGAGCTATGAGCCGTACCACCTCTGCGAGCGTCCCGTGGGATGCCTCCCACTTTCCTTGCTCGCTCAGCGCGACGCCCACGCCGCCCAGCATGTCGGCGCGGCGAAGTTCCGGTAGCCCGCTCCCGATTTCTTGTGCTTTGTCCAGATGGGTAGAGGCTGCCCGGCTCTCAGAGAGCAGGCCCAGTGCCCTGCCGAGTCGCATATGCGCCGAAGCCTCAATCTCCAGCGAGATATCCGGGACGGTCAGGGCTTGGCGCGCGTACTGCATGGCGTGTAGTCCATCGCCTTCAAAGGCGGAGAACATGGAAAGCTCGTTGAGAGAAGCGGCCTGCCCTTCGTGATCGCCGACCGATTGAGCCAGGGCGAACGCGAATCGTCCCGCCTTGTGGGCTTGGGGAAGTTCGTGGGTATTGTACTGAGCAATCGCGACGTTGCGTGCCAGGGATGAGGCCGCGCGGCGAAGCCGGGCGTCCTTGCCACCCATGAGGGCATGTTCTACGCGACGAAGATGCGCGGCGGCATGGGCGGCCGACGCGACACCGGACCGTAGAGACCCGTTTTCGATCTTGTCGGAAAGCATGCTCACGTAGTCCGGATCGCGGTACGGATTTCCGTTCGCACCGGGTACCAGGGTCACGGTCGCGGCACTGGCGATGAACTCACGTCGTTTCACTGCTGCCTCATCGAGTCTGCGGCGTATGACTAGTTCGTAGCCTACGCGTCTCAGCATGTCGGAAAGCTGGTTGAAGCGGACATCTTGCTTCCCACTGAGCACAAGAGACACCCAAGCCTGGGTCCGCCCCCATGTCTTGCCCAGGTCCGCTTGGGTCCACCCCTTCTCCTTCATGATCGTTTGGACCAGTTCGGGGAGAGTCCTGATTTCCATGGGGCGAGACTACAAGAGGTTCCCGGATATGTCCCGAGTCCGCATAAGCACTCCTCATATGGCCGTAGCGGTCAATCACGCGCTCTGGTGAGGATCGGTGGTGATCGCCATGAATCGAGCCGAGATCGCCGATTGAGTTGAGATGAGCTCCGAACCCGGAAACCGGAACAATCGGGTGCAAAAAGGGTGTGATCTCCTCATCTGTTTCGGTCTGATCTCTTCAGGTGAGGAAGGTGTGGGCATATGTCGTCTGCGGTGAATCTGGCGCGGTGGGGTGTGGTGCCGTACATCACGGCGTGGTCGTCGGAGGAGACGCCGCCGGTCGCGGTGGTGGTCCGTGACGGGAGGATCGCCTATGCCGATGAGAGGGCGGAGGACCGTGACGGGGCGGGGGTGTTGTGGACGCGGATTGGTTTCAGTCCGGGGGTCGGGGTTCCGCAGTTCAAGTCCGTGCACTTTCTGCGGCAGCGGCGCGCGATGCGGGGCCTGCTGTGCCAGGTGTGCGGGGCGCGCTGCGCGAAGAGCGCGCTGTGGATGCTTTCGCGGGAGGAGTACGAGGGCGCGGACGGGCCGTGGCCCGCCCCCGTCATGACGGCCCATCCTCCGGTCTGCCCGGGGTGCGTGGAGCGGTCGGCGCGCCTGTGCCCGCATCTGCGTGCCGGGCATGTGGTGCTGCGGCCCCGGCGCGTCTCTCCGGCCGCGATCTCGGGCGTGCTCTACCAGCCGACCCGCGCCGGTCTGGTGCCCAGCGCCGCCACCATCGCCCACAACGACTTTCGTACCCGGTGGCTGCGGGCGGCGCAGTTGCACGTGACGTTGGAGGACTACGACGTTGTCGGGCTTGGCGCGATGGTCGTCAGCGGCTCCGGGGGCTCGTCAGTTGATCGGGGGTCTGGTAGACAGGGTGTCTAACTGTTGCGGAGCGAGGAGTACGCATGGGGCGTACGTACGATGTTGTGCTCTATGGGGCTACGGGGTTCACCGGTGGGCTGACCGCCGAGTATCTCGCCGCTCATGCGGGGGCGACGCGGTGGGCGCTGGCCGGGCGGGACGGGGCGAAGCTGGAGCGGGTGCGTGACCGGTTGGGGGCTGACGTGCCGCTGGTGCACGCGGACTCGGGGGATCCGGACACGTTGGTGGATCTGGCCCGGTCGTCCCGGCTTGTCGTCTCGACGGTCGGTCCGTACCTGAAGTACGGGGAGCCGCTTGTGGCGGCCTGTGCCGACAACGGGACGGATTATGCCGACCTGACCGGTGAGCCCGAGTTCGTCGACCGGATGTATCTCGCCTATCACGAGCGGGCCGTGGAGACGGGCGCCCGCCTCGTGCACGCCTGCGGGTTCGACTCGATCCCGCACGACCTCGGCGCCTACTACACGGTGAAGCGGCTGCCGGAGAACGTCCCCCTGCACGTCGAAGGGTTCCTCAGCGCGAAGGGCAGCGCGTCCGGCGGGACGATCGCCTCGTTCCTGGGCGTGCTGCGCGATCCGCTGCCGATGTGGCGGGCCGCCTCCGAGCGGTCCCGCGTTGAGCCGAAGCCCTCGGGACGCCGGGCCAGGGTCGCGCGGTCGCCGCTGCCCCGCACCCGAGTGCACGGCGGCGTAGCGGTGCCGCTGCCTACGCTCGACCCGCAGATCATCGTGCGCAGCGCCCGCGCTCTCGACAGGTATGGCCCCGACTTCACCTATGGGCACTTCCTCGCCATCACGCGCGACACCAGCGTCTCGGTGGACGGCGGGGTGCGCGCGATGTTCAAGCAGCGGCCCGGCGAGGGCCCGTCGGCCGAGCGCCGCGCCCAGAACTGGTTCCGGATGCGGTTTACCGGCGAGGGCGGCGGCGTGCGGATCGCCACCGAGGTGGCGGGCGGCGACCCCGGTTACGGCGAGACGGCCAAGATGCTCGGCGAGGCCGCGCTGTGCCTGCTGCACGACGACCTGCCCAGGACGTCCGGCCAGGTCACCACGGCGCAGGCGATGGGCGACGCGCTCATCACCCGGCTCCAGAGCGCGGGCATCACCTTCCGGACGCTCTGACCGCATGGAACGCTCCGCGTCCGGGGCATGACGGATCGTTCGCTACGAAGTTCGTGATCCGCCGGACGCGGTCATGCCGCCCATGCCATGCTGTGACTTCTCGTGATGGCATATGCACGTTTTGTCACAGTTGTCATGTCTGGGTGGGGGTCATGCTGCTCTTCCGAAGCAGGTGCGCGGCGGTCGTCGATGAGGACGAGGCCGTCAGGTTCCTTGAGGAGTTCCACGCCGAGCAGGGTGTGAGCGCGGTGAGCGCGCCACGGATCAGGGCGGTGCGCGAGGAGATCCGCCGCACCGGCACCTACCGGCAGACCACGGCGGAGCTGGAGTACGGGGCGCGCGTCGCGTGGCGCAACAGCGCGCGGTGCATCGGTCGGCTCTACTGGCGCAGCCTGCGCGTCCGGGACATGCGGCACGTGACGACGGCCGAGGAGGTCGCCGCCGAGTGCGTCACCCACCTGCGCGAGGCCACCAACGGCGGCCGGATCCGCCCCGTCATCACGGTGTTCGCCCCGGACGCCCCCGAGGGGCCTGGCCCGCGCATCCACAACGCCCAGCTCATCCGGTACGCCGGATACGCCGGGCCGCTCGGCCGTGTCGTCGGCGATCCCGCCAACACCGCGACGACGCGCCTGGCGACCTCGCTCGGCTGGCGCGGCCCCGGAGGCCCCTTCGACGTCCTCCCGCTCGTCGTGGAGGGCCGCCACGAGCCGCCCCGGTGGTTCCCCCTCCCGACAGACGCTGTCCTTGAGGTGCCTCTCACCCACCCGGAGCTGCCCGCCTTCGCGGAACTGGCGTTGCGCTGGCACGCCGTCCCGGCCGTCGCGGACATGACCCTGGAGATCGGCGGCGTCACCTACCCGGCCGCGCCCTTCAACGGCTGGTACATGGGCACCGAGATCGGCGCCCGCAACCTCGCCGACACCACCCGCTACGACCTCCTCGCCACCGTCGCCGACCTCCTCGGCCTGGACACCCGCGACGAGACGACGCTCTGGCGCGACCGGGCCCTGGTCGAGCTGAACGTCGCGGTGCTGCACTCGTTCGGCGAGGCGGGCGTCACCGTCACCGACCACCACACCGAGTCGCGCCGCTTCCTCACCCACCTGACCCGCGAGGAGCGCGCGGGCCGCGCCTGCCCGGCCGACTGGACGTGGATCGTGCCGCCGCTCTCGGGCTCGGCCACCCCCGTCTTCCACCGCTACTACGACAACCCCGACCTGCGCCCCAACTTCCTGCACAAGACCCCCGCCCCCTGACGCCCCGAAGCCCGCCGCCGCAGGGCAAAGCGGCGGTTTGACGGCTGGCGGATCACGGTCGGGTAGAGGGCGTTGACAGGGGTTCGCGGGCGCGTCACGGTGTGCGGGAGCCGTGGGGGGGAAGGGAAACGATCATGGACGCACGCAAGGTCATCGGGGGAGCGGCGGCGCTCGCCGTCGCGGCTGGAGTGGGGTTCGCCGTGGGGTTCGTCGGACTGGGCAAGGCGGCGCACACCGCCGCCTCGGACTGGACGGACCACGACGCCATCGCGGAACTCGTGGACTCCTAGCCCGCTGGGAAACAACGGAAACACCGGCCCGGAGGCGGGCGCTCCCGACGAAGTCGGGGTCGAAAAAGCGCCCGCCTCCGGGCCAAGACAAACACAGCGGGGGCCGGTGATCCCGGCCCCCGCCCTCGTCGGAAACAGCCGAAACCTCAGACGAGCGCCGGAGTCAGCCGGGGGAGGACGTTCTCCCCGATCCGGTACGCCTCCTCCAGGTGCGGCCAGCCGGACAGGATGAACTCCGAGATGCCGAGCGCCGCGTACTCCCGCAGCAGGCCCGCCACCTCCTCGTGCGAGCCGACCAGGGCCGTCCCGGCGCCCTCGCGGACGAGGCCGACGCCCGCCCACAGGCCGGGGGAGATCTCCAGGTCGCGGGTGTCGCCGCCGTGCAGGTCGACCATGGCCCGCTGCGCCACCGAGTCGAACCGCGCGAACCGGGCCTGCGCGGCGGCGATCCGGGCCGGGTCCATCCCGGCGAGCAGCTTGTCGGCCTCCGCCCACGCCTCAGCCGACGTGTCGCGGCTGATGACGTGGACGCGCAGCCCGACCCGCAGCGTGCGCCCGTAGGAGGCGGCAGCGGCCTGGAGCGCCTCGACCTTCCGGGCGACGGCCGCGGGCGGCTCCCCCCACGTCAACGCGACGTCCACATGCTTGCCCGCCACCTTGACGGCCGCGGGTGAGGAGCCCCCGAAGTACAGCGGCGGCACCCGGTCCAGCGGCACGTCGAGCCCGCCGCCCTCAACCCGGTAGTGCGCCCCCACGTGGTCGAACGACTCCCCGGTGAACGCGCGGCGCAGCACGGTGAGGAACTCGTCGGTGCGGGCGTACCGGGCGTCGTGGTCGAGGAAGTCGCCGTACGCGCGCTGCTCGACCGGGTCGCCGCCGGTGACGACGTTGAGCATGAGCCGTCCGTCCGAGACGTCCTGGAACGCCTGGGCCTGCTGGGCGAGCAGCGTCGGCAGCGCGAACCCCGGCCGGAACGCGACGAGCAGCTTCAGCCGCGACGTGTGCTGCGCGACGGCCGCGCAGACGATCCACGGGTCCGGGCATCCGGCGCCCACCGGGGTCAGCGCCGCCTCGAACCCGGCGTCCTCGGCGGCGCGCGCCACCTGCGACAGGTACCGGACGCTGCCGGGACGCCGTGAGGCGCGGCCCGCGTCGGTCGTCATGATGGCGGCGCGCACCTCGTTGCCGTCGCCGGTGGTCGGCAGGAACCAGTGGAAGCGCATCGGGTGTCCTTCGCTCAGGCCGCTGCCGCGCGGACGGCGGCGGCGATCTTCTCCCGCAGCACGGGATGGTCTGGGTGCAGGTGCGGGTCGGGCGCGTGCGGCAGGTCCGAGGACTCGTCGAGCACGACCCGGCCCGGCCGCCTGCTGAGCACGAGGATGCGGGTGCCCAGGTAGACGGCCTCGTCAACACTGTGCGTGACGAACAGTACGGTCTTGCCCGTCGCCTGCCAGATCCGCCGCAGCTCTTCCTGGAGCCGTTCCCTGGTGAGCGCGTCCAGGGCGGCGAAGGGTTCGTCCATCAGCAGGATCGCCGGGTCGGGGGCGAGCGCGCGCGCGATGGCGGCGCGCTGCTGCATGCCGCCGGACAGCTCGTAAGGCCGACGCTGTGCCGCGTCGGACAGCCCGACGAGTTCCAGCAGTTCCGTCGAACGTGCCCGGCGGTCGGCCCTGGACCGTCCGCGCAGCCCGAACTCGACGTTCCCGCGCACGGTCAGCCACGGGAACAGCCGGGGCTGCTGGAACACGACGCCCCGGTCAGGGCCGGGCCCCGCCACGTCGGACCCGGAGACGGCGACCTTGCCCTCGGTCGGCTGGGAGAACCCGGCGACGAGCCGCAGCAGCGTGCTCTTGCCGCACCCGGACGGCCCGACGATCGCGGTGAACGAGCCGGGCGCGAGGTCGGCGTCGATGTCGGCCAGCGCGCGCACGCCGTCGCGGCGCCCCCCGTAGACCAGGGAGACGCCGCGCAGCGTGACCGCGCCGGACTTCTCAGCCGGGGAAGGCATCGCCGAGCGCCTTGGTGGCCAGCCCCGCCTGGAAGACCGACAGCTCACGTTGCTTGCGTTGCTGTTCATCGATACCGAACCAGTTGGCTTCATCCGCCGCCTTGCGTGGCGGGGACTCCTTCCCTCGCGGGTCGGGTTTCCTGATTCGCCGGGCCGCGCCGTTCCCGCTCACGCGGGTGAGGTCTTACCGGCCCTCCACAGGCGTTTTGGCTCTCCGCCAGCCCGGCGGCGAGTATGTTCCGTGCTGCGTTGATGTCTCGGTCGTGGCCGGTACCGCAGTGGGCGCACGTCCAGTCGCGGACACGGAGGGGCATGCTGGTGGCTTGACTTCCACAAATGGAGCACAGTTTTGAGCTGGGGTACCAGCGGTCCACCACGGCGAGCCGGCGGCCGTACCAGTCGGCCTTGTACTCCAGCAGTGACCGCAGTCTCCGCCAGGCCGCGTCTGAGATCGCGCGGGCGAGTTTGTGATTCTTGACTAGGTTGCGGACGGCGAGGTCCTCGATCACGACCGTTTGGTTCTCGCGGACGAGTCGAGTGGTGAGTTTGTGTAGGGAGTCCCGCCTACGGTCGGCGATCCGGGCGTGGGCGCGGGCCACACGCAGGCGGGCCTTGTCTCGATTCCTGCTGTTCTTGGCCTTGCGGGACAGCGCCTGCTGGGCCCTGGCCAGGCGACGTGAATCGCGGCGACTGTTCCGAGGACCGAGGATCTTCTCGCCGGTCGAGAGCGTGACCAGTGAGGTGAGACCCGCGTCGATGCCGACCGATGACTCGACGGGTTCGAGGGGCGCTATGCGGTCCTCGCACAACAAGGACACGAACCAGCGGCCTGCAGGATCACGCGATACCGTCACAGTTGTCGGCTCGGCTCCTTCAGGCAGGGGCCGGGACCACACGATGTTCAACGGGCCGCTCATCTTGGCCAACGTGAGTTGGCCGTCGCGTAGCCTGAAGCCCGACCGGGTGTACTCGGCCGAGGCGCGGGACTTCTTCTTCGACTTGAATACCGGGTACCCGGCGCGCTTGCCCCAGAAGTTCACGAATGCGGCTTGCAGGTGTCGCAGCGCCTGTTGCAAAGGCACCGAAGGCACTTCGTTCAAGAAGGCGAGCTCCTCTGTGCGCTTCCACCGGGTGAGCAGCGCGGAGGACTCCACATAGGAGACGCGGCGACCCTCGTGCTGGTAGGCGTGGGTCCGTTCTTCCAGCATCCGGTTGTAGACCAGCCGCACGCAACCGAACGTCCGGGCAAGCTCTACGGCCTGCTCGGGGGTCGGATAGAAGCGGAACTTGAACGCCCGCTTCACAATGCGTTCCATGCCGCATACCTTACCGATAGTTCCTGTGGGAACGCATATCGCGACCAGATGATGAGCAGGCTGAAGTAGGCGAGGGGTGGGAGGGTCCGCACGAACGTCACCAGCGGGCCGAGGAGCGCCCTGACCGTCGGGACGAGCCCGATGAGCAGGCCGACGACGACGCCGCCGATGATGCCGTACAGGCTGCCCAGGAGGATGCGCCTGAGGCTGACGCCCAGGTGCTCCCAGAGCAGGTGCCCGGCGTAGCCGCGCTGCCCGTTCTCCTGGGTCGTGGACGTGGTGATGAGCGCGTCCCAGACCGACGACGGCGCGGGCACAAAGACCTCGGGCCACACCCCGGCCGCCGCGACGGCCCACCACAGCGCGAACAGGGTGAGGACCCCGCCCGCGCGGAGCGCCAACCCACGAGACACCGCGCCCTACTTCCTACAAAACCAATCAAACAGGTCGGAAAAGAAGATAGAACGCGAGTCGGTCTTTGTAAAGGCGGAGCCCTCCCGGAATCAGTGGCCGGGAGGGCTCGCGGAGACGGAATCCGGGGTCAGCGGGCGAACTTGAGGAGGAACTCCACGTGGCCCGTCGGCTCCACCTCGATGCCGGGCAGCGACGGGTTGTTGATCCCGTAGTCGGTGAACGTCACCGGAATCTGGCCGCTCACCTCGAACGTGTCGGCGCCCGTCCGGGACGCCTGGACGGGGAACGTGACGTCCCGCGTCTGGCCCTTCAGCGTGAGCTGCCCCGTGGCCTTCGCCTCGGATTGCGCCCCCACGACGGGCACGGAACCCAGCTCTATCGGGGACGTAAGCCGGAACGTCGAGGTCGGATGGGAGGCCACGTCCATGATCCGGGTGCGGAACTGGTTGTCCCTGCGGTCCTGGTCGGTCGTCACCCCTGCCATCTGGACGGTGAAGGAGCCCTCGGTCACCGAGCTTCCGGCGATCGTGAGGTCCCCGGAGACCTCGCCGGTACGGCCGACCGCCTCGACGTCCTGGCCGAACAGCACCTCCTTGACGCGGTAGCCCGCCTGGGATCCGGCGGACACCTTCCACGCCCCGTCAGCGGGGACGGCCTCTCCGGCCGCCTGCGCGGACGGGCTCGCGGTACCGACGGTGAGGCGCTCGGGCGCGTCACCCTCGATGAACCGCGTGTACACAAAGGGGGCCACCACGAACCCCAGGAACAGGACGCCGACCACACCGACGATCCACCAGGTCCACTTCTTCACGAGAACTCCATCAGGCGAGGGCGCGTACGGCCGTTCAACGATCAGCATGGCCGCGGTGTTCACGAGCGCACATGAGAACCGCATGAGAGAGCGGACTCGGTTCCATAACGCCGCCCGCCGGGCGCTTTTCACCTCCGTCTCACCCCGTTCTCAGGACCGTCCCCGACAGTGGAAGACAAGCAGGACAGGCGGACGTCGGAAAGGGGCGAGGCGATGAGGCTCACGGAAGCAGCGGCCGGACACGGCTGGCGCGACCACCGGGACCTGCTCGGCCCGGCCCGCGACCTGACGTTCGCCGAGGTCGAGCGGTCGGGGCTGCGCGGCAGGGGCGGGTTCTGGACCCCCACCGCGGCCCGGCTGCGCGCGGTGCGGCGCTGCCACACCGTCGTCGTCAACGGCATGGAGGGGGACCCGCTGTCGGCCAAGGACACCTGGCTGCTGCGGCACGCCCCGCACCTCGTCGTCGACGGGGCCGTCGCGGCGGCCCGCCTGCTCGGCGCCCGCGAGGTCGTCGTGGCCGTCCCCGTGGGAGGGGACGGACCGTCACTCACCGAGGCCCTCGCCGGACGGGACGGGTCGCAGGACCCGCCCGTCCGGGTCGCCGAAGGGCCCGCGGCGTACCTCGCGGGGGAGGACACGGCACTGGTGGCCCGGTTGCGGGGCGGACCCGCCGGGTCGGGGGCGTTCCTGCCCTCCGACGACGGCTGGTACGTCGCCAACGCCGAGACCTGCGCGCACCTGGCGCTCATCGCCAGGCACGGGGCCACCTGGTTCAGGGGTCAGGGCACGGCGGCGGCTCCAGGCACGATGCTGGTGACGCTCGGAGGTTCCGTGCCCAGGCCCGGCGTTGTGGAGGTGCCCGTGGGCACGCCGCTCGCCCGGCTCGCGCATCCGGCGGGGCCCGTCCTCGTCGGCGGGCACCGGGGGCGGTGGCTGACCGGGGAGGCGGCCCGCAACGTCAACCTGGACCCCGACGTCATGCCGGTGGACACGGCGTGCGTCACCGTCCTGCCCGTCGGCGCGTCCGTACTGGAGCGGACGCGCGAGATGACCGAATGGCTGGCCGCCGAGGGGGCGGGCGCCGTCGTGTCCCGGCTGGTGGCCAGCGCGTTGACGGTCGCCGCCAAGGAGCAGGCGCGGGGGTTCGCGGAACCGTTCGCCTTCCCCGACCTGTCCTTCGGCGCGGCTGCCTGAGGAGCCGGTGTATCTGCCTTACCTTCCGGCGGCCTGAGGTTCCCCTCGCACCAAGACGCGTTCCCGGCAGAACCGCGACCTCTGCCGGGAACGCCCCTTTTTCAGTGGGGCTGGAAGACGAGGGACGCCGCGTGCCCGCCGAACCCGAACGAGTTCGACAGCACCGGCGCCTTCGCGATCCGGCGCGGCGCGCCGTGCACCACGTCGATCGGGTCGGCGTCCGGGCCGCCGGTGAAGTTGGCGGTCGGCGGGACGGTGCCCGTGCGGGCCGCCAGGAGCGCGAGGACGGCTTCGACCGCGCCGCCGGACCCCAGGAGGTGCCCGGTGACGCCCTTGGTCGCCGTGACGGGCGGTGAGCCGTCGGGGAAGCAGGCGGCGATGGCCCTGGCCTCGGCCCTGTCGTTGTGGGTCGTGGCGGTCGCGTGCGCGTTGACGTGGCCGACCTCTTCCGGGGCGACGCCCGCGTCCGCGAGGGCGGCGCGCATCGTGGCGGCGGCGACCTCGCCGTCGTCGAGGGGCCGCACGATGTGGACGGCGTCGGCGCCCGCCGCGTACCCGGCCAGCTCGCCATAGATGCGGGCGCCCCGGGCTTCGGCGAGGTCGAGGCGCTCCAGGACGAGGAAGGCGGCGGCCTCGGCCATGACGAACCCGTCGCGGTCCCGGTCGAACGGGCGGGACGCCTCGTGCGGCGCGTCGGCCCGCCGGGACAGCGCGCCGATCCTGGCGAAGGAGGCGACCGCGAACGGCGTCAGCATCGCCTCCACGCCGCCCGCGAGCGCCCTGTCGATCCGGCCCAGGCGGATCGCCGTCATCGCCTCGCCGAGCGCCACGGCGGCGCTGGCGCAGGCGCAGCTGAGGGTGAGGCACGGGCCGCGCAGGCCGTGCCGGATCGATATCCTTGCCGCCGTCGCGTTCGGCATGATCATCGGTACCGACGCCACAGGCAGTTTCTCGTGGGGGAGCGCGCCCAACTCGGCGATGAAGGACGTGTGGGCGCCGCCCGTGCCTACGTAGGTGCCTGTGCGCGGGTCGGGTGCCGCGTTTTCGGGGAGGCCCGCGTCGGCCCAGGCGTCCACGGAGGCGGCGACGCCCAGGCGCGTCGGGCGGTCGAGGTGGCGCTGGCGGGCACGCGGGAAGTAGGCGTCCGGGTCGAAGCCGGAGACAGGGCAACCGAACGTCACGGGCACCCCCGCTTCCAGCAGTTCGGGCAGGTGCACGGCGGTGCCCTTGCCCGCGAGAACTGTCGCGAACGCGTCTTCCGGGGTGTTTCCTGCCGGGCTCTTGAGGCCCATTCCAGTCACGGCAACGCGGTGCATGAGGGGTCTCCCGGGGGGTGGGGCCGGAAAAGTACCACGCGCCGATCCGGGCTTTCGTTTGGCTCTCCTGACAAAGAAAACGGGAGAAGTCCCCCTTCGGGGATAAAAACCCATCGGGGCCTCAGGCGTCGGCGGGGAACGCGGGACGGGGACGCTCAGGGGTGCCTAGGCTGCTGCGCAGGTCGCGGAGGGAGGGCGGGTCATGACGGATCCGTACGCGGAGCGGAACGAGAAGCTCGTCAGGGACCGGATACCGGAGCTGATCAGGGCGACAGGTGGCAAACCGGACGTGCGGGTCGCCGAGGCCGCCGAGATACGGCGGCTGCTGCTGGCCAAGCTGTGGGAGGAGGCCGACGAGTTCGCCGCCGAGCCGTCGGCGGAGGAACTCGCCGACGTCCTTGAGGTGGTGCGGGCGCTCGCCGACGGGATCGGCTGCGACCCGGTCGAACTGGAGCGCGTGCGGGCGGCCAAGGCCGCGGCCCGAGGCGGGTTCACCGAGGGCATGGTGCTGCGGGGCGTGGCAGGGGCCGAGCGCCCGACGAAGCGCAAGGCGCGGGCGCTGCTTCTGGACGGGGACGCCCTCGTGCTGTTCCGACGCAACCGGCCAGGGCGCAGCACCTACTACACAACACCCGGAGGCGGCGTGGAGGACGACGACGCCGACGTGGAAGCCGGGCTGCGCAGGGAACTCATGGAGGAGCTGGGAGCCACGGCCGGACCGGTGAAACCCGTCTTCACGTTCGCCGAACACCGCCCGCACGCCTCGTACATCCACCAGTTCTTCGTCTGCCGCCTGGTGACGATGGACCTTGGGCTCCGGTCGGGACCGGAGTTCAGTGACCCTACGCGCGGCACCTACGACGTCGAGCGAGTGGAATGCCTTTCCAGCGCCTTCGCCGGACTGCCCCTGTGGCCGCGTGAACTCCGCGACTTCCTCACCGAGACCGCTCCCACCCTCCCCTCGCTCGTCTGATCTCCCCTGGAGTGGCTGGGCACGGGTCGTCAAAGGTCTTCGGTTGCCTTGCGGCGCCGCCTACGCGCGCGTTCGGGGGAGCCAGCCTTGGCCGTCGTGTTGGTTGAGGGCGGGCGCGGGGGAGAGCTTGGCCTGCCCGGGGATGAGGCCGCCGGTCCTGGGCTCGCCGTCCTGGGCGTCGGTGATGACGCCGCGGGCCTGGAAGTGCGGGTGGGCGAGCATCTCCGCGCGGTCCAGGACAGCGCTCGCGGGCGCGCCCGCCGCCTCCAGCCGGGCCAGCGCGACGTCCCCGGGCAGGCCCTTGAGCGCCTGTCTGACGGCGTCGTCGAGCTCGCGCACGCGGGAGATCCGCGCCGCGAAGGGCTCGTCGGCCAGGTGGCGCAGCTCCAGCGCGGCGCAGACGGCCCGCCACAGGTGTTCCTCCGAGACGACGCCCAGGGCGACCCGTAGCCCGTCCGCGCAGGTGTAGACGCCGTAGCCCGCGACCGGCCCTACGCCGTCGCGGCTGGGCAGCGCCGGGGGAGCCGTGGACACCCAGTGGGCGAGCGTGTCGGCGAGCCCGATATCCAGGTGGGTGCCTTCGCCCGTCCGTGACGCGCGGAGGCAGGCCGCGGTGATGGCGAACGCCGCTGTCTGGGCGGCGGCCATGTCGGCGAGGGGGAGGTCCACCGCGTCGGGGGGTAGGCCGCCCGGCGGGAGTGCCCCGGCCGTCGCCCGGTAGTTCACGTCGTGTCCGGGAACGCCGGAGAGCGGCCCGGTTTCGCCGTATCCGGTGAGCGAGCACGTCACCAGGGCGGCCCGCTTTGCCCGCAGCCGTTCCGGTGCTAGGCCGAGCCGCTCGGCCACGCCCGGCCGGAACCCGGTGACGACGGCGTCGGCGTCGGCGGCCAGCTCCAGGCAGCGCGCCAGCCCTTCGGGGGACTTCAGGTCGAGGACGAGCCCGCGCTTGCCCGCGTTGAGCGGCCCGAAGTGCCCGCCGAAGGCCCGCATGGGCTCCCCGCCGGGGGGCTCCACCTTGAGCACGTCGGCGCCCATCCCGGCCAGGAGCAGCGTCGCGTAGGGGCCGGGCCGCCACATCGTCAGATCGAGCACGCGCAGACCGTCGAGCATGCGGCCCACCCTAGCAAGCGGGCGCTTGTTTCTTGTCGGACGTCCGGGGTTGGCAAAGTGATATCACTTTGCTAGATTTGAGCCATCGCACCGAGCAAGGAGTAACCCATGAGCGAGACCTTGATGCCCGCCCCCCAGATCCGCGAGCGGGTGGCGCGCGGCGCCTCCGGCTGGCCGGTCCTCGGGCTCGGCCTGCTTGCCCTCGTCGCGTCCGTCGGCGGCGTGATCGGCGGCATCGCCGTCGGCGGCGTCACCGGCGCGTCCCTGATCGCCCTCGGCGTCGTCGTCTTCGTCGCGGCGACGATCTTCATGGCCGGCCTCACCGCCGTGTCGCCCGGCGAGGCCCGCGTCATCACCCTGCTGGGCCGCTACACCGGCACCGTCCGCACCGACGGCCTGCGCTGGGTCAACCCCCTCACCGACCGCCGCAAGGTGTCCACCAGGATCCGCAACCACGAGACCGACGTCCTCAAGGTCAACGACGCCGACGGCAACCCGATCGAGATCGCCGCCGTCGTCGTCTGGCAGGTCAAGGACACCGCGCGCGCCGTCTTCGAGGTCGACGACTTTGTGGAGTTCGTCGCCATCCAGACCGAGACCGCCGTCCGCCACATCGCCAACAGCTACCCCTACGACACCCACGACACCGGCCTGTCCCTGCGCGACAACGCCGACGAGATCACCGAGAAGCTGTCGGAGGAGATCGGCAAGCGCGTCATCTCGGCCGGCGTCGAGATCATCGAGTCCCGCCTCACCCGCCTCGCCTACGCCCCCGAGATCGCCCAGGCCATGCTCCGCCGCCAGCAGGCCGCCGCCATCGTCGCCGCCCGAGGCAAGATCGTCGAAGGCGCGGTCGGCATGGTCGAGGCCGCCCTCACCCGCCTCACCGACGACGGCATCGTCGAACTCGACGAGGAGCGCAAGGCGGCCATGGTGTCCAACCTCCTCGTGGTCCTCTGCGGCGACAGAGACGCCCAACCGGTAGTGAACACCGGCACCCTCTACGCCTAGAAGCCATGGCCGTAGAGCGCAAGAAGCTCCTGCTGCGGCTCGACCCCGCGGTGCACGACGCACTGGCCCGCTGGGCGGGCGAGGAGCTGCGCAGCACCAACGCGCAGATCGAGTTCCTGCTCCGCAGGGCCCTGGCCGAGGCCGGGCGGCTGCCTTCCGGGGTCACCCGGATGCGCCGTCCCGGCCGGCCCTCCCGAGCCGACCAGGACGACGAGACCGAAGAACCCGCGGCCGTGCCCGCACCCTCCCCAGACAACGCCCCGGAAACGGAGGAATGACGATGAAGCAGCCCGAGAGCCTTGCGCAGCGGATGTTCGTGCTCGCCTTGGACCCCGAGAAAGGCAAGCTCCACACCAGCACGTACCTGCGGCCCCTCCTTCGGTCCGCCGCCTTGACCGAGCTGTACCTGTCCGGCCACCTGCGTGACGAGAAGGGCAAGCCCGCCATCGAGGTCGCGGGCCCGTGCACGGACCCCGTACTGGCCGACCTCCTGGAGGAGATCGGCTCCGGCCGTCCCCGCAAGTGGGCGCACTGGGTCAACAAGAACGCCAGGCGGACCGCCGACGCCGTCCGCGACCAGCTCGTCGACGGCGGCCTGGTCAGGGCCGAGCCGTACCGTGTCCTCGGGCTCTTCCCGAGCACCCGCTACACGCTGCGCGACCCCCGCGTCCGCACCAGGCTGCTCTCGACCGTCTCGGCCGTCCTGCGCGACCCCGTCGGCCGCGTCGACCCGGCCGAGGCCGCGCTCGTCTCCCTGTCCGTCCTGGGCCGCCTGAACAAGGTCGTCACCCGGGCCAAGCGCAAGGAGCACAAGGCGAAGATCAAGACGCTGACCGAGATCACCGGCCCCGCCGCCCCCGCCCTCAAGAGCACCCTCGAAAGCTACGACGCGGCAGCGGCGGGCTGAAGAGTGCACCACATAAGACCGACCCGCTTAGGCGCCGCCCTCCCCTCCCGGAGCGCGGCGCCTTCGCCTATTGCCCGGCGCCGGGCCCCGCCGCCCGCATCCGCGCAAGGAACTCCGACGCCCAACGCGCCACGTCGTTGTCCACCACCCTGCGGCGCATCGCGCGCATCCGCTTCTGCAGATCCCGCGCGTCCGCCCTGACGGCCTCCTGCAACGTCCGCTTCAACCCGTCCACGTCATACGGGTTCACCAGGTAGGCCCGGCGCAGCTCCTCCGCCGCGCCCGCGAACTCGCTCAGCACCAGCGCGCCCCGCAGATCCTCGTGGCAGGCCACGTACTCCTTGGCCACCAGGTTCATGCCGTCCCGCAGCGGCGTCACCACCATGACGTCAGCGGCCATGTACAGGGCGGCCAGCTCCTCACGGCGGTAACTCGCGTGCATGTAGTTGATGACGGGCGCGCCGAGCTGCGCGAACTCGCCGTTGATCCGGCCCACCTGGAGCTCGATCTCGTCCCGCAGGATCTGGTACTGCTCGACCCGCTCCCGGCTCGGCGTCGCCACCTGCACAAACACCGCCTCGCCCGGCTTCAGCGCGCCGTCCGCGAGCAGCTCCCCGAACGCCTCAAGACGCTGCGTGATGCCCTTGGTGTAGTCGAGGCGGTCCACCCCGAGCATGATGCGGTTCGGGTCGCCCAGCTCCCGGCGGATCTGCTGGGCCCTGGCCTTCACGTCGGGACGGTGGATGAGGTCCGTCAGCTCCTTGACGTCCACCGAGATGGGGAACGCCTCGGCGTGCACGTCACGGCCGTCCACGTGGATCACGGAGCCGTGCACCCGCACGTCCAGGAGGCGGCGCGACAGCCTGACGAAGTTCGCGGCCGCCGCCGGGAGCTGGAAGCCGACCAGGTCGGCGCCGAGCAGCCCTTCGACGATCTCCTTGCGCCACGGCAGCCGGTAGAACAACTCGGCGGGGGGGAACGGGATGTGCAGGAAAAAACCGATCCGCAGATCCGGGCGCAGTTCCCGCAGCATCTTCGGAACCAATTGGAGCTGGTAGTCCTGCACCCAGACGAGGGCGCCTTCGGCCGCCACCTCCGCGGCCTTCTCCGCGAACCGCTTGTTGACGCGCACGTACGCGTCCCAGGTCGTCCGATGGAACTCCGGCGGCACGATCACATCGTGGTAGAGCGGCCACAACGTGGCGTTAGAGAAGCCCTCGTAGTACAGCTCCACGTCCTCGGCGGACAACGTGACCGGCACAAGACGGAGCCCGTCGTCGGTGAACGGCTCGGTCCGCTCGTCGGCGGCGCCCGTCCAGCCGATCCAGGCGCCGTCGCGCTCCCGCATGAGCGGCATGATCGCGGTGACGAGCCCGCCGGGGCTGCGACGCCATCCGACCTCCCCCTCGGGGCCGGTGATCCGGTCTACGGGCAGGCGGTTGGCGACGACGACAAAATCACTCACAAGATCGAACCTACCCATCTCCCGTCGCGTATCGAACACGTGACCATCACCACGCGGGACATGGCATGTCGGCTACCGTCGACGGTATGAGAATGGGCGTCCTGGACATCGGATCCAACACCGTGCACCTGCTCGTCATGGACGCACACCAGGGCGGCAAGCCGCTGCCCGCCTACTCCCACAAGGTGGAGCTCAGGCTGGCCGAACACCTCGACGGCGACAGGCTCTCCGACGAGGGCGCCAAGCGGCTGCACTCGTTCGTCAAGGAGTCCCTCCAGGTGGCCGAGGACAAAGGGGTCCAGGAGACCCTCGCCTTCGCGACCTCCGCCGTCCGGGAGGCCGTGAACGGCGACGAGATCCTCGAATGGATCAAAGCGGACCTCGGGATCACGATCGAGGTGCTGTCCGGCGCTGACGAGGCCCGGCTGACGTTCCTCGCGGTCCGGCGCTGGTTCGGCTGGTCGTCCAACCGGCTCCAGGTGTTCGACATCGGCGGCGGCTCGTTGGAGATCGCCTCGGGGATCGACGAGGAGCCCGACGCGGCCGTCTCCCTGCCGCTCGGCGCGGGCCGTCTCACCCGCGCCTGGCTCGGCGCCGACCCGCCCGACCCCGACCAGGTCCGCGCGCTGCGCAGGCACGTCCGCGCCGAGATCGCCGGACGCATCGGCGGCGTCACCCGCTTCGGCCCGCCCGACCACGCCGTCGCCACCTCCAAGACCTTCAAGCAGCTCGCCCGCATCGCCGGCGCCGCCCCCTCCAGCGAGGGCCCCTTCGTCCGCCGCGTCCTCACCCGGGAAGCCGCCAAGGACTGGGCCGACCGCCTGGCCCACATGCCCGTCTCATCCCGCCAGGCCCTCCCCGGCGTCTCCGAAGGCCGAGCCCCCCAACTCCTCGCCGGCGCCATAGTCGCCGACGCCGTCCTGGACCTCTTCGACCTCCCCGTCCTGGAAGTCTGCCCCTGGGCCCTCCGCGAGGGCATCATCCTCCGCCGCCTGGACCTCCTCCCCGACCAACCCTTCACCCCCCAATAACCCCACCCCAGCCCCAGTCAGCCCCGCCCAGCCCCCAAGCCCCAGGCCAACCCGAACCAATGTGCGCCCAACCCCAACCTGCGCTACAGTTAACCCGTCGCCAGGCAGGGCCCCAAGCCCCACCAAAGCCGACACCGGGACGTAGCGCAGTTTGGCAGCGCACTTGACTGGGGGTCAAGGGGTCGTGGGTTCAAATCCCGCCGTCCCGACAGCACACAAGGCCCGCTGACGGAGAGTTCTCTCCAGCTCAGCGGGCCTTCACCATGTCAGAAACTTCCTGACTGACCGTCAGTACCGATCTCTGTTGGGGACCACCCGGGGACCAACCGCCCCTGCCAATGGCAAGCCTCGTTCCTCTCACCAACTCGCCTGCTCCCGCTCCGTCCCCGCACACGTTCCTCAAGCCCTTGCCGCACCCGCCTTCTGTCAGCCGAGCGTGCACCCACGACCCCGTCGTAGCTCGCGGACAGCTAGCTCACCCACCCGCACCTGACATCCGGCGGCGCGCCGGAACTCCAAGCAGTGCCGCGACCTCGACGACCCCGGAGGGGCCGTCGCCACGGCGGGTGAGGTGGGGGCTCCGGAGAGCTGGCGGTGGCCGCTGTGCTGGAAACAGACATGCGGGCAGGACACCGACCTGGCACGACGCCCCAGCATCCGCCAGGCTCCCCCACCGGATCGCTTGGCCCGTGGGCGCCCAGGCTGAAGCGCGTTCTGACGTTGGTCGAGAAGCCATTCCGAGGTCTCCTTGCGGAGGCCGACAACCACCTGGGCTGTGCTTCCCTCTCCGCGTCCGCGTGCTTTCGCTCGTCTTTGCGGGACCGGTCCTTATTGCGGCTATTGTGATCATGCTCGGTTAATATGGGTGGGATGGTGGGGTTGGTGGAGGTTCGCTAGAAATCTTGGTGGGTTTTGTGTGTTCATGATGCGGACTGGGGAAGGTTGAGATGTTCAGTTCGCGTCGTTGCTTCGTGCCGGTGTTAGGTGCGGGCTGCTCGCGTGCCTTGGTGTTGTCTGTTTATGTGGGAGGTATGTGTGTCGGAGGGGTCTGTGCAGCGGCCGTTGCCGGTTTCGCCGCATATTGATACGTCGGTGTCGCATTCGGCGCGGATCTGGGACTACTGGCTGGGGGGGAAGGAGAACTATCCGGTCGACCAGGAGTTGGGAGACCAGATCGCGGCGACGTTGCCTGACATCGTCGAGCAGGCTCGGGCGGATCGGGCTTTCCTGGGACGGGTGGTGCGGTTCGCGGTGGAGCGGGGGATCGACCAGTTCCTGGACGTGGGGACGGGGCTGCCGACGGCGTCGAACACCCATGAGGTGGCGCAGCGGCTGAACCGTGAGGCCCGTGTCGTCTACGTGGACAACGACCCGCTTGTGCTGGCGCACGCGCGTGCGTTGTTGGCGAGCACGCCGGAGGGGAGGACGGCGTATCTGGACGCCGACATGTACGACCCCGTCGACATTCTTGAGCGTGCGGGCGAGACGCTCGACTACTCCCGGCCGGTCGCGGTGACGATGCTCGGCGTGCTGTGGCATGTGCTCGACGACGACACCGCCAAGGCGATCGTCCAGACATTGCTGGGCGCACTGGCGCCGGGCAGCCTCCTGGCGGTCGCGCATCCCACGATCGAGGTGACGGGCACGAAGATGGCCGATGCGATCGAGCAGTGGAACCTGTTCGGCAAGCCGCCTGGCCGGTGGCGCAGCCCCCAGCAGCTCGCACTCCTGTTCGATGGTCTGGAGCTTGTCGAACCCGGCATCGTCTCATGTCCGCTGTGGCGTCCAGACGTGGGCGCCGACATCGCCCCCATCGATCAGTACGGCGGGGTCGGAATTCTCCCGGAAGTGTAAGGATCTTCCCTCATCGTGCAGCGATGTTGGGCTGTTCGGCCTCCTGCCGCCAGTGACCTATGCGCGTTCGTTAGGGTCGAACGCGACGCGGTGCGGGGCGATGAGATTGGTGGCTGTGGATATCCGGGCGGGCCGGCAGGCCGACGAAGAGGTCGTGGACGAGTTGTGGCCGACGGAGTTGCGTGTCGCGCTCGGCCGTCGGATGAAGACCTACCGGGCGGGCAGGGGCCTTGGCGTGGCGGCCGTCGCGGAGGCTCTGCAGGTGTCGCCCATGGTGATCCGGGCGCTTGAGGGCGGTTACCTGACGAAGGTCCGCAACCGCCTGGTGCTGCGCATGTGCGCCCTCTACGGGATCGACGACGACGACCAGCTCTCGGAACTCCTCGAACTGGCGCACGCGGGGAGCTCTCCCGGCTGGTGGTCGGCGTTCTCGGATGTCATCCCGAGCTGGTTCGAACCGTACCTGGCCCTGGAGCAGTCGGCCGACCTCATCCGCTCCTTCGACGCCCAGTTCGTTCCAGGGCTTCTCCAGTCACCCGACTACGCGCGGGCGGTGGCTCGAGGAGACGAGGGGGGGCCGGAAGAGGAGGTCGATTACCGGGTCGCGCTGAGGATGCGCCGCCAGCGCCGTTTCCAGGAGGAAGGCGGTCCGAAGCTCTGGGCGCTCCTGGACGAGGCGGTTCTGCTCCGTCCGATGGGTGGCCGAACCACCATGTTCCGGCAGCTCGACTACCTGTGCACACTCTGCGATCTTCCTAACCTCGCCGTCCAGATCGTCCCTCTGGCGGAGGTCGGCCACGCCACCGGCGGGCCGGTCGTTCTGCTCCGTATGCCCGAGATCGAACTGGGTGGGCCTATTAGGGAAATTGTCTATCTTGAGCAATTGACGGATGCTTCGTATATCGATGACCCAGATGATGTCCTCTACTATCGGCATGTTCTCGCTTCGCTGAGCATCCTCGCCCCACCGCCTTCTGACACCCAGGGCATCATCCATCGAAGGATGAGTGAGCTGTAGGCGAAAGTGTTATCGAACGTGGTGTCAGATGACCTAATTCACGGGGGGTCGCTGTGCCATGCTTTGCCGGTCATGATCCAAATGTCCATACGAAACGGGACTGAAGGCGGACAAATCGCCCTTTGGCTTGTCGGGTATGCGCTGGATCTTCCAACCCGTGTCTCCTCGGCCCCCAACTGGACGCGGGCTGATAAGGGACGCTCCCACCGGAGAAGGGACGGCATAGCATCATGGTCGACGAGTTCGCGGAGCACCCGCCCCGCGGCGAGTTCGCGAGGCAGATGTTCGGGATCTTTCTCGATTGCCGGGGGGAGACGCTCACGGAGCTGGTCCACGCATGCGGCTCTCGCTACAGCAAGAGCGCGTTCTCCCGCGCCTTCCGCGGCCGGGCGAAGGGATTGGTCTCCCGGCAGTTCTTCGGGGCCTTCGCTGTCGCCTGCGCCTTCATCGGGCAGCGTAACGGCGTCATCGCGCCTGGGGCTGTCGCGCGCCAGCAGTTCATCGACGAACTGTTTGCGCTGCTCGACCTTGCCGAGCGCCGGTCGGAGGACCTCGGCCTGTTCGTGCGCCGCGGCTACATTCGGCACCGGGACACCCTGCGCGCGGCGTTCGAACCGGTGCGGCCCCGCCCGCAGGATGTGTGGAACCTCCCCACGGCGCTAGGACCCGACGAGCAAAGACTAATGCTCCTCACCTGGCCCTTCGCGCACGTCGTCATCCCACGCCTGCACCTCAAGGACTCCGAGGCGACCCTGCACGCGGCGCTGATGCTCCTCGCGCTCGGCTACCCCGACGGGCGAGCGTGGGAATTGTTGAAGCTCGCAAGCATCTGGGCGGCCGACACGCCGGACAACCTCGCGGCACGGGAACTGGACGCCCTGCTCGACGCGAGCGAGCGCGTCCCGGTCGGCCCGAACCAGATCCGCACCCGGATACACCGGTACCTCGCGCTGCGCGCCGCACAGACCCGCGGCGACGAGGCCCACATGAACGGCTACATCGACGCCGCGCAGATGTTCCGGGACATCGCTCTTCGACTGGACGGCGGAGAGCGGACACCGCTCTCCGCCCCCGTCCAACCGCAGACGCCTACCACCTGAACCACTCACGTCAATGCCCTGGGCCTGATCGCGGTCCAGGGCATTTCTGTTCCCACGGCCGCGTGCCACGGCGTTGCAAGATGTGCATTCTTCCCCGAACAACGGGCGCGAAGAACGAGAGCGCGGGATCGTCAGTTCCGTTCGCAACAGCCACCCGGGAATCAAAGCCATGCCATCAGTCACCGCAGCGCACAAACGGATCGACGGCCTGGCCGAACCAGTGGGCCCCAGGGATTCCGAGGAGATGTTCCTGGCGATCATCCTCACGACGAAGTGGATGATCACGATGCGCCGGAGGCTTTACGACTGCCCTCTCCTCCATCATCTGGGGCCGGCAGAGCTCGAAGAGTTCTGGGCCTCCTGCTGAACCCCACTTCGCGTGGCATAGACCCATGAGGAGCACAGTGTTGAAACACATGAACGTCCTGACGCGGCGCCTCACCCGCCGATCAAAGCCGAAGTCCGGGGAACCGCGGGTGACGGAGTTGGCGTACATGGCCATGATGGGCGTGGACATTGCGGGGTTCGGCCGTCTCGATCCATACGTCCATCCGGCTGTGCGGGCGTCCCTCTACCGCATCGTTGGCGAGGCCGCCGAGAGCAACGCGATTCCCTGGGACCAACCGGAGAAGCGGCGTGAGGACCGGGGTGACGGTTTCTATCTCCTGGCCGACATCGGTGTGATCGACCGTGTCGAAGACCTCGTTGTCGCCATCGACGCCGGTCTGCGCCGACACAACCGCCGAGCGCCCGCCGAACAGCGGGTGACCCTGCGCATGGCTTTCCACACAGGTTTTGTCCAGCATGACGAGGAGGGCCTCACCGGCCCGGACCCCCTGCTGCTCTTCCGCCTCCTCGACTCCAAAGTCCTGAAAGAGCACCTCGCCGAGAGCGGAAGGCAGTCCGCCTTCGCCATCTCCGCGCCCGCCCACCACGCCGCCGTTCAGCGCAGAGCCCTCACCGCCGCCGACTACGTCGAAGTCGTCGTGGAGGAGAAGGAAACAAGGGAACGCGCCTGGATCAGGCACGTGCCGTGAAGGCATGGAGATTCGGCTATCGCGCTCAGCTCCACTGAAGGGATCCCCAACGCTCTGTCCTTGCGGTGTGGTCCACAGCGCATGGGTGAAGCGACAATCCAAAGGCGTCCGCGAACGGCGGCTGGACGTTTCTGTGTTCTGGTTCGTGTCGGTCAGTGCTGGTGGCGGCCGGTGTCAGGCCGGGTTCCAGGGCCAGGGGCGGGGGCCGTGGTTTCCGCGGAGGCAGTGGAGGCGGAGTCGGGCTTCGTGGGGGGCGTGGGTGTGGGGGTGTTCGGCTGCGTGTTGGGCGAGGAAGCAGGTCATGCGGAGTTCGCGGATGTCGCGGAACAGGGTGAAGTTCGGTGTGGTGGTGATGTCCTGGCCGACGGCGTTGGCGAACTCTGTGTACTCGTTCGCGGTGATCCAAGAAAAGGACGTGTGTTTGATGGCGACGTTCGCGGTCGACTCCACGATCGCCCGGGCCCACCAGCATTCGGCGGGCGCCCCGCAAAAGGGGGGCCCTGCCGGGGGACGATCGGACAGGATGATCACGGAAGAACACTCTCCAGACAGGGGATCGGCCGGTCCCGCGGCGGGCTGACGAGCAAGACGCATCTGGTCGTGGAGGGTCGGGGCCTGCCCATGGCGGTGCTGGTCACGGGTGGGAACGTCAACGACTCGACCGTGTTCGAGACGCTCATGGCCCGTATCCGCGTCCGCCGCCCCGACGGCGGCCGGCCCCGCACCAGACCGTCGGCGCTGCCGGCCGACAAGGGCTACGCGGCCCGCCGCATCCTCGCCTACCGCTGAACTTGCCCATGGAGGTCAACGTGTCCGGCCCCCGGTGACACCGCCGAGGCAACCCCTCTCGTCCGGATCGCCGTGCTCCAGGAGGGCGAGGGCGCACCGAGCCCGCGTCCTGACCGTCTCGCCGCGCCGTCCGCACCCGGCGACGCCCGGACGCGCTGCTGAACGCCGAGGTCGCCAAGTACCGGCAGCCGCTCCCCGGGCGCAGGGTCCTCGCGCCGTGGGGCACCGATCCCGGCGAGAGGGTCGCCGTGCTGAGGTGGGCCCGCGCCTACTACGGCCGTGTCGCCGCTTGGCACGCCGTACGCGCCCCCTCTACGGGCTCCGATGGGCGATGGACTCCGGGCGTGGAGCGACTCTGGGGCGCTGGCCCGTGCCCCCGTCGTGGTCGTCTTCGTCGCCGTCCCAGTTGTGGAGTCCCCCGTCATCGCCACTCCGGGCGCGCAGAAGGTCACTGACGACACCATCGCGTGAGCCTTCAGAGTCGCGAAGCTGTGTACCGAGGCAGAGCCGATCACCTTTCTCCCGCCCGGCGTTCCGACAGGACGAGGGATGGGGCGCGACGATCGCTCTGCCGGACGGCGGCAAGGCCAGCGTCGCGGTGAAGCGCTTAAAGGACGTCGCGGCGGGTCTGGACGGCTGTCCCTCAACCGTGTTCGCGGCGACGGGGGATCGGCTCGTCGGCTCGAATCCTGGCTCGCCGACCGCGCCCCGTTCGCCATGCGTCCGCCGACGAATCCCCTCGTCGACCTAGCTGGTCGTGTCCGGATGAAGGAGTGGTGGGGCCCAGCAGTAACGCGCACTCGTTTTATGCGAAGTGGGCGGTGACGAGGATGGGCTGGTGGTCGGAGCCGGGGTGGGTGAGGACGCTGCCGTCAAGGGTTGTGTGTGCGTTGGCGATGCAGTAGTCGATGGGTTCGGTGGGGTTGGGTGCGGGGTAGGTGGGGGTGTTGGTTGGGGCGGTGGTGAGGCCGTTGTGGTTGGTCCAGGTGGAGGGGGTGTTGAAGTCTCCGGCGATGATCCATGGGGTGGTGAGGTGGTGGGTGATGGTGTGGAGTTGGTGGAGTGTTCGGGTGCGTTCGGTGTGGTCGGTTCTGGGGAGGTGGGTGGTGCCGATCCAGATGGGGGTGTTGTGGTGGTGGATGCGGACGCAGGTGAGGGTGCGTTGTTCGGTGGGTTCGGTGCCGTCGTAGTGGGGGGCCGGGTGGCGGAGCGGCCAGTGTTGGACGGCCAGGAGGGGGAGGCGGGTGAGGAGTGCGTTGCCGAAGACGTCTTCGGCGGTGCCGTAGACGAGGGCGGGGATGAAGATCGATACGTAGCCGTCGGCTGCGTGGGCGAGGTTGTCGGCAGCGGCGAAGGTTTCGTCGACCTCGACCAGGGAGACGACGTGGGGACGGGTTTCCGCGATCAGCCCGGCGACCTGTTCGACGTTCTTGCCGCCGTTCGGGTCCTGCCAGGAGTGGATGTTCCAGTGCAGGAGGCGCAGTGGTTCGGGTGTGTTCATGGGAGTGCCTGGCAGCGTCGGGCGAGGTCGCGTAGGGCGGATGAGCGGCGTTCGTGCCGGAGGAGATCGGCCAGTACGGTCTGGGTGAGGCGGTGGTGGCGGACTTCGTCGGGGGCTGAACGCTCGGCGTCCAGGAGTGTGTCGAAGGCAGCGGTGTGGTCGCCGAGTGCGGTGTGGCAGCGGGCGACGTCGATGAGGTGGCGGGCTCGGCGTTCGGCCATGAGGGGCGGCATGCGGTCGACGTTCACGTCGTTGAGGTGCCCGGACGCGGCAGAGGTCATGCCGAGTTCGACGGGGACGGCCACGCGGTGGATGGCGACGTTGGTCGGTCCGAACACGGTGCCGAGGTCAGCACGGTCCTCGCCCAGGAGGCGTGCGCTGGCGTCGGCGGCCTTCAGCGCGTCGTCGCCGGCTTGGGCGGCGTCGATCGCGCGGCCGCCCGCGATCGTCAAACAGCTCATGGACGCGTTCGCCCCCGGCAGCATGCTCGCCTTGTCCCACATGACCAGCGACGGCACCAACCCAGACAACGCAGCCCACATCCTCCGCGTATGGGACAACGGCGGTATCGACATACATCTACGCGACGAAGCCACCATTAAGGACTATTTCAACGGCCTCCACCTCCTGCCACCCGGCGTTATCCCCGTTCACATATGGAACCCCGAGTCCGCTCACCGTGACGACTGGTTCCTCTGGTCCGGCCTCGCCCTCAAACAACCCTGAACTGAAGCGCTGCTTCAGATGATCGGCGCCCGCCGCGCGGTGGAAGCGGAGTCGGTCCGTGCTGAACTCATCACCAGCGCCGCCGGAAGCTGGGCTGTCCTGTTCTTGCCATACCGCAGGCCACAGTCTTTCGGCAGTTCGGCGGAAGAACTACGAAGAACTACCCGGTGGTCGGACAGGATGGTGCGGCGACCACGAGTAACCGGGCAGAAGCACGTGGGCTTTGAATGCACGTCCACACCCCATTGGCGATCAAAGGAGATCCACAGATGATGGTCGATACCGACGAGGCAATGCGTGCCCGACAGGAGATGACCGACACACTCGTCGGCCGCGGCGTG
This sequence comes from Actinocorallia sp. API 0066, assembly GCF_020991275.1. GTDB lineage: Bacteria > Actinomycetota > Actinomycetes > Streptosporangiales > Streptosporangiaceae > Actinocorallia. Next base: position 607,476 of record NZ_JAJLQY010000002.1, read on the forward strand.
ATCACCGACTCTCGGGTCGAGGCCGCGTTTCGCGCCGTGCCCCGTGAGGCGTTCGTGCCGAAGGGCACGAGTGTGGAAGCGGCCTATAACCCCGACGCTGCGGTGTTCACCAAGACCGGGCCGCTCGGAGAGGTGTTGTCGTCGCTGTCGGCGCCGTTCATCCAGGCTCGACAGATCGAGCAGGCGGGGATCGGACCGGGTGACCGTGTCCTGGAGATCGGTTCCGGCGGGCTGAACGCGGCGCTGATCGCGGAAGTGGTCGGGTCAGGGGGCCGCGTCACCACTGTTGACATCGACCCGGACATCACCACCAGGGCCAGCGAAGTACTGGATGCCGCTGGGTACGGAGACCGAGTGGCGGTCCTGCTCGCCGACGCTGAGCACCCTATCCCCGACATCGGTGAGGTAGACGCGGTCATCGTCACCGTCGGCGCCTGGGATGTTTCTCCGGCCTGGACCGGCCACCTCAGCACGGGGGGCCGTTTGGTCGTCCCACTGCGGATGAACCAGGTGACACGGAGCGTCGGCTTCGCACGGGTGGGCGACCACTTCGAGAGCACGAGTTTGGAGGTGTGCGGATTCGTCCCGATGCAGGGCGACGGCGCGCACAACGAAAGGCTCTTCGAACTGCGCGATCCCAGAGGCGGGATCGTCAAGCTGTCGTTCGACACCACGGCGCCAAAGGACATGGGCGTGTTGGACGGCGTCTTGGGCAAGCAGCGCACTGAGCTGTGGTCAGGGGTCAAGATCGGCCGAGGTGCCTCTTTCGCGTCCCTTCACCTGTGGTTCGCGTCCTTCCTGCCGGGGTTCTGTCGGATAGGCGTCGGCCGGGACACGGAACTGGCCGAGGAGCAGCGGCGGTTCCCCTTCGGATCGGTAGCCGACGATGGGTCCTTCGCCTATCTCGCGTACCGGCCAGACCCCGGCGGTGACGGTGATGAGTTCGGCATCCGCGGCTGGGGAGAAGGCAAGGCCGGCGCGAACCTGGTCGCCCAGCTCCGGGCGTGGGACGCCGCAGGTCGCCCCGACCCCGACAGTGTCGCGTTCTGGCCCCATGGCAGCGATCACACCGCGATCGCGGCTGATGCGACCGTTCTGGAGAAGGCCCACGGCCTGGTCACGATCTCCTGGCCTGGGGTGCCGTAAGGCTCCACAGGCCAGGTGAACCCCCGAAACCGAGCAGAGGAGCACACCGATGAGCATCGCGAACGTCGAGAGCACGGTTGACGAAGAGTTCGTGTTGGACATGCGGGTCATGGAGACCATGGCCCCGCTGATGGTGGACTGCGACACCAGCGATGGCTGCGGCAGCACGTGCGAGACCAGCGCGTGCACCAGCGGGACAGCCAGCCCCGCCTGACCTCTTCTCCTGGTTCTTCCGCCGCGCAGGGCCGGGGCGGCGGAAGAACCGTCCTACACACCCCCTTTGGGAGTTTGTTGTGAAGACTCCTCGATCAACCCCGTTCCCCTTGGTCGCCTACTCCCACGACGGTTTCATCCTCGCCCGCGCGTCAACCGACCCCGGCACGCTCGATCTGCCTGACCTGGACCTGTCCGACCCGGCAGCGGTGGAGACGGATGGCCGCGCCTGGCTGGCCAAGGCATGGGAGCACCCGCAGTTCAGCGCGGCGGTGTCAGAGGCCAGCCCCGACCTGGTCGCCGCACTGGAACGCCTGACCCAAGGAGCCAGCGTTCGTGACACGCGCCGGTTGATCCTTTCCCTTGCGGGCTACCTGAAACGATGGCAAGGCCGCGCGACGCCCTTCGGCCTGTTCGCCGGCGTCGCAGCCGTCCGGATCGGCCGGGCCTCCGTCCGCTTCGGCCCAGACCACCGCTCGATCGTCCGCGCGGACTCCGCATGGCTGACCGACGTCGTCGCGCGGCTCAACGCGCACCGCACTCTGCGGAACCATCTGGCTGTCATCGCCGACGGCACGGCAACCATTCGTGACGGCCGTGTCGTCGTATCCCGCCGTGCCGGCACTGGCGAGCGGCTGCCCGGCCCTCTGCGGGCGGTGACCGTTCGCAGCACCCGCCCGGTGCGGGCCGCGCTGGCCGCCGCACGCACGCCGATCCCGTTCTCCGGGTTGGTGAGCGACCTCGAAGGCGCGTTTCCCGGAGCCACGCCCGCAGCGGTACACGGGATGTTGCACGGGCTCATCGACCAGGGTGCCCTCATCACCAACCTCCACCCGACCATGGCGGCCGTTGACGGACTCGCCCATCTCATCGGCGTCCTCCGTCAAGCGCTTTACGGGTCTGCGGACATTCCGCCCGGCTTGAGCGATGTCGTCTCGCTTCTCACCAGGCTCGAAGCCGTTCACGCCCGCATCCGCGCGCATAACGCCGGAGACGACGGTGCAGCCGACCAGGCCATCGCGGCGATGGCGTCGATCGGGGCCGAGTCGCGGTCGTGTCTGGCCCACGATGTACGGCTCGACGCCGACATGGCGATCCCCTCCTGCGTCGTAGCTGAGGCCGAACGTGCCGCCGGGATCCTGCTGCGGATGGTTCGACGCCCTTTCGGGGCGAGTGCGTGGCTGGACTACCACACTGAGTTCCGTACGCGGTACGGTCCGGGCGCGCTGGTGCCGGTGGCCGAGCTGGTGTCAGACAGCGGGCTCGGCTACCCCTCGGGTTACCTGGGGTCAACGAAGGCCCGGCCGAGCTGGCGGACGATCACCGAACGGGACGCTGCCCTGCTCCACCTGATCGAGCGCGCCCACCTGGACCACGCGCCTGAGATCGTCCTGACCGATACCGACATCGACGCCCTCACGGTCGGGAACCCCGCTGAGGTCATACCGCCCGACCGCGTCGAAATCGCGTTCGCGCTGCACGCGGCCGACACCGCGGCGATCGACAGCGGCGACTTCCGGCTGCGCATCACCGGTGCCGCGCGGGTTCCCACGAGCATGACCGGCCGGTTCGTCCACCTCCTGGACGAAGCCGACCAAGCCCGGTTCGCCAAGGGGTTTCCTGACGCCACCGGCGAGGCCCTCTCCGTGCAGCTCGTCTTCCCGCCGCGGCGCCCTCGCAATGAGAACGTCACCCGCACCCCCGCCTTCCTGCCTGACCTCGTCACGCTCGCCGACCATCCCGGCGCCACGGAGGGGGAGGTGATCAGTGTGGAGGATTTGGCGGTCACCGCCGACGCCGTGCAGATGTATCTGGTGCACATCCCCACCGGCGAGCGCGTCGTGCCGCGAATCCCGCATGCCCTTGAACTGACCGTCCAGACTCCGCCGCTCGCCCGATTCCTGGCCGAGGTCGCCGACGCCCGCACCGCCGCGCTCTCACCCTTCGACGCGGGGGTGGCCCGCAACCTGAAATACCTCCCACAGATCCGCCACGGCCGGACGGTCCTGATGCCGGCCCGCTGGATCCTGGAAGCCAGCGACCTGGACGACCTCGAAGCATGGCGGCGCACGTGGCGGATCCCTGACCGGGTCATCGTGGACACCGGCCGCCAGCGTCTGCCGCTCGACCTGGCCCGCCCGCTCGACCGGGCCTTGCTCGCAGCCCAGTTGCGGAACAAGGCGCGGATCGAGGTGCTGGCAGACGCAGGAGAAGACGCTTTCGGTTGGTCCGGGGGGCGCCCGGTCGAGTTCGTCATACCGATGCGGACCCCGGTGTCCAGGCCGCTGCCCGCGATGGCACCACCTGGCCGGGCTCACCTACCGGGCTCTGGCCTCGTCACGGTCGCTCGCCTATCCGGAAATCCCGCCCGGTTCGACGACATTATCGTCGGGCATTTGTCCGCCCTCATATCTGGTCTGGAAGGACTCGTTCTGTGGTGGACGACCCGTACCCGCGACCTGATTCGCGTGGAAGCCGACCACCATCTGGAAGTCACCATCCGACTGCTCGATCAAGACACATGGGGACAGGTCGCCTGTGCCTTCGGCGAGTTCGCATGCACGCTCACCGACGCAGGGCTGCCCGGCCAGCTCACTTTCACCCCGTTCCACGAGCAGAACGGCCGGTACGGGACCGGGCCCGCGTGGGAGGCCGCCGAGCGGGTGTTCGCCGCTGACACCCGTGCCGCAGTCGCTCAGCTCCGCACAGTCCGTGACGGCGGCCTGCCGCCGCAGGCTTTGGCCGCCGCCTCGATGGCGCGTCTTGCCGCCGGGTTCGCGCCCGATCCGGCCTCCGGGTACGAGAGGTTGATCGCGGCGCTCCCGCGTGGAGGCCACCACGCTCCTGTTGATCGTGCGATGGTCGCCGAAGTGCATCGGCTGGCCGACCCCGACGGGTCGGCCGTTCGCGCTCTGCCGGGCGGGGAGGATCTCGCGTCGGCGTGGGTGGCTCGTGACGAAGCCCTGGCGCGCTACCACCGAGAGCTGTCGGCGCAGCGCGAGCCTGGCGCGGTGCTGCGGAGCCTGCTGCACGAGCATCATCGTCGTGCCGTGGTGGTGGATCCCGAGGTCGAGAAGGACACCGGGCGGCTCGCCCGCGCCGCCGCGATGCGGCTCCTTGCCCTGGAAGGGCGGCGATGACGGTCAGCTCGCAGTCCCTCGCCCACGGCGCGGCGGGACGCGCTTTGGTCGAGGTGGAGCGAGCACTCAACGGCACAGGCGGGTGGGGTGAGGCGAAGGCCGCTGTGCAGGAAGCGGCGCGGACCGTCCACGCCAGCCCGGATGACTGCCTGTACTTCGGGGCCCCCGCTGTGACGTTCCTGCTGACGTGCGCCAGCGCCGATGGCCGCCCGCGCTTCGCCCAAGCCGCCCGCGCCCTTGACGGCCATGTCCGCGCCGCCGCTCGCCGCAAACTCACCGGCTTCGCCGATGGCCGTGTCGCCTTCGTTGACTACGACCTGTTCCGCGGGTTGGTCGGCCTCGGCGCGCTACTGCTGGCCCGCGCTCCTGACGGCGATGAACTCGGCGAAATCCTGGTGCGGCTGGTCGCGCTCACCTTGCCGCTCGACCGCGATGGGCGGACGATGCCGGGCTGGTGGGTGGACCATGACCCCGACCCTCTCCTTCCTACACCGGGCGGCCACGCCAATCTCGGAGTAGCTCACGGCGCCGCCGGGATCCTCGCCCTCCTGTCCCTCGCAGCCCGCGCCGGACGCTCCGTCCCAGGGCAGGATGCCGCGATCGCCCGTCTCTTGGAGGTCTACGACCGGTGGCAGCAGGACGGCCCCGACGGACCGTGGTGGCCGCAATGGCTCACCCGCGACGACCTGCTCGGCGGAAGGCTCGCCTTCGCCAAGGGGCCCGGACGCCCGTCGTGGTGCTATGGAGCGGTGGGGATAGCGCGAGCCGTCCAGCTCGGCGCCATCGCGACCGGCGACTACGCCCGGCAGGAGGCGGCCGAAGCGGCTCTCGCCGCGAACCTGTGCGACCGGCAGCTCGACCGGCTCGACGGCCACGGCCTGTGCCACGGCATCGCCGGGGTCTACCAGACCGCCGCCCGCGCCGCCCTGGACGCCCGCACGCCCGCCCTCGGATCTCGGCTGCCCGCCCTGGCCGCGCGCCTGCCCGACCCCCGCGACCCCACGCACACCGACGACGGCCTCCTGACCGGCAGCGCCGGAATCACCCTGGCCGTCCAGACCGCCCGCCGCTCCGCCCCTCCCGCCTCGAACTGGGACCGATGCCTCCTCATCACCTGACGACGAAGGCCGATCACGTCGGCCAGGCCGTGCGCGCCGTTCTGTCCGGCGCTGACCTCGCCGCGACAGCCGCCGCGCACGACCTCCACCCGGCTGACCTCGATGAGGCCACAGCCCTCTACCACGCAGCCGGGACCGCAGCCCTGGTGCAGACCGCCGACACCTGGCTCCAAGTCATGGTCCATTGGACCGACTGGGCCAGTGCCGAAACCGTCGGCGCGCACCGGCTCGGGCCCCGCCTGGACGACCTGGTCGCGCGCGGCCGCGTCGGCGGCTGGTGGTTCCTGCGCAAACACCCTTGCTGGCGGGTCCGCCTCCACGAGGCCGACCAGGACGCGGTCGCGATGGTCCTGGACGAGCTGGCGGACGACGGGATCCTCCGCTGGCGGCGCACCCTGTACGAGCCGGAGACCGTCGCGTTCGGCGGGACGGGCGCCACGGACATCGTCCACGACCTGTTCTGCGGGGACTCGGCCGGAGCCCTGGACTACCTGCGGCACCCCGCCCTGGACCTCGGTCGCCGCGAGGTATCCCTCCTCCTGCTCAACGGACTGCTCCAAGCCGCCAAGCTGGACGCCTTCGAGCGCGGGGACGTCTTCGCCCGCATCGCCCGGATGAGACCGGCGCCACCCCCCGAGGCCGACCTCGCCACGCTCACCGGCCACGCGCGGACCCTCCTGTCGATCCCCGATCTGCCCACCAGCCCGCTGTTCACCGCCGGAGGGCCAGCCGACCACGCCGCCCCGTGGCTCGCCGCCCACACCCGCGCGGGCCGCCGCCTCGCCGAAGCCGCTTCCGACGGGAGGCTGGAACGCGGGCTGCGCGCCATCCTGTCCCACATCGTGATCTTCCACTGGAACCGCCTCGGACTGTCCGCCGAGCGGCAAGGCGTCCTCGCCCACGCCGCGACCGCCGCACTGCTGCCCGACTGAACCCTGGACCAGCCCATGCACCCAGCGCTCGACCACGAACGCCTGCCGTTCCCCCTCATCGGCTGGGGAAGACCGCCCTGCACCCCGCTACCCCAGCGCCTCGACGAGATCGTCCAAGGGGCCGCCGCAGCCCACGAGTCCGGCGCCGACGCCCTCCACCACGCCGCACACGCCCTCAACAAAGCAGCCCTGCTCGCCTCCGACACCGGCCTGCCCGACCTGGCGACCGACCTGTGCTGGCGGCACATCAACGCCTACCGCACCCCCGGCCACCCCCTCACCGTCCACCAAGCCCGCTACCAGCTCGAACCCGTCATCAACCTCGCCCGGCTCCGGATGCGCGCCGCCGACGGGCAAGCCGCCCTCGACCTGTTCACCGCCCTCTACCGAGCCGCTGCCGACCGCCACGATCTTGCCGTGGACGGTCGGCTCATCCCCCTCACCGGCCTCACCGGTACCGCCGCCGAATACCGCGAGCTCGTTCAATCCCTGTGGCTCCAGCTCGTCGGCGACGGCGTTCGCGCCCTCACCTCCGCGGGCCGCTGGGACGACGCCGTCGCCCACGCCCGCTCCTATCGGGGCATCGGGCTGCACCCCCGGGAAGGCCGCCAAGCACTGATCGTCTCCCACTTCCTGGTCGGCGGGAAAGACCAAGCGCACGCGGCGCTCGCCCAGACCATCGCCACCGAACCTTGGGAACGCATCGTCCTTGCCTGCCTGACTCTCCTGGTAGCCGACCCCGGCAGCAGCACCGCCCGAACAGCCGTAAGCGACGCCGCCACCGCGCTCGCCGACCACCCGACCGATCCCATCTTCGTCGTCTTCCGCATCCGAGCCGCCCTGGCCGCCGCCGCCCTGGCCGAACCCACGGCCCCCATCATCGCCACCAGTCTCCGATCCCGAGCAGCCAACGACGCCGCCCGGACTGGCGACGGCTACGCCGCCCGCGAAGTCCTGCGCCGCCACCACACCGCACCGTTCCTGTCCACAAGGCAGGCCGACCACTTGGACGACCTCACCCGAACAGCCGGCCTCGGAGCCGGATCCCTCGACCAGCAGCTGCACGACCGCCTGCTCGCCACGGCAAGATCCGCCGAGACGCTGATCTCCACAAGAGCACTCGTGAGCTGATGACCTTTCGGGGCTCGAAAGCAGGATGTCGGCGTAACGCCCAGTCAGTTCTCTGCCGACATGGTCCATCATATCGATCTGCGGTTCTTCCGGGAGAGAGCGGGCATGTCCCTGGCCGACATGGCGAAGGTGCTGGGCTGCCAGCGGACCGCTGTATCGAACTACGAGCACGCGCGAGAGGGCTGGAACCTCCAGCAGCGGCACGCGGAGGCGTTGGACGACTTCTTCCAACTGCCGAACCACTTCCAGTGGCTCCTTCAGCAGGCGCGCGGGCAGGAGGCGGAGGACTGGTTCGCTGAGCACCTGTCCAGGGAGCAGACCGCCTCCCAGATCAGCCTTGCGGGGCTGGGGCAGGTGCCCGGCCTCTTCCAAACCGATCCCGAGAGATAATCATCGCGACTTTGGAGGCCCACAATGAATCGTGACTGGTTCAAGCGCAGCTACAGCCAGGGCGACAACACCGACTGCGTCGAAGCCGCCTTCGACGGCCCCCTACGCCTCCTCCGAGACAGCAAGAACCCCCACTCCGGCCACCTCACCCTCCCGGCAAGCGCCTACCGAACCTTCATCGAAGGTCTGAAGTAAAAACACGCTTCGCCTGGCCAGGTCACTGCCAAGGCACCCGGTGAAATCACAGATCCGGCAACTTCAGATGACGATCTAACGCGGCCCTGCACTCATCGCCACCAGAGTAAGGTTCCAGACCTCTGGGACCTTTTCAATTAATGGACCGTACACAGAACGGGTCTGACGCTGGAACCTTGACTAATCCACGATCTCTATTCTGACGGCGGCGGTTGTAGATTCCGCGTCGGACTGGATAATGGCATCCCCGCTGAGCAGACAGTCCGCTAGCCGTGGACACAGATTCTTCCTTGATCAATCCGCGGTTGTTAGTCAAAAGTGTGTCCATGCTGTGCAGGCGAAGCTCACTGGTCCAACTGGGCTACCCGGCTGACCCGCCGCTGAAAAAGCAGCGTTGTTCGGGTCTCGATACGACCCGAACAACATCACGAGAGATCGAGGCCAAGGATATCACCCAGGACACCACCTCGGGTAAGGCCTCGACTAGTCTAACTTCACTCTTTCGGAACTTTTGTGGGAAACGACTCGAACCGTAGATAAACTTTCGGGTCGGAAGGATTCGAGCCAGCCTCCAGAACGATGGTTCGATCGGCAGTGGACTTCACCCCGATGATGTCTTCGACAGACCATTTTCTAAACTCTTTAGGGTTGGGCTTCTCCCAGGGTGGAGTCTTGAAACCCTGAGTGGCCTGCCCAAGTGTGACTCCTGGATTCATCACGACATAGAGCGCGGGTTCTTCGACCCCGTCATCACATTGATCGACCGGCTCGATCGCTTGAATCAGATTCTTGTCAATGTCTGGTAGTACTTCGTCTTTCATGAAGGCGATAATGTCTTCCGCACGTGAGCTGCACTGGCCAGTGGCAAGGGAAAGCAGGTCGGAGCATCCGGAAATCCCTGCTAGCAAGAAGACTAGTCCAACGAGGGTAGTTGTTTTCATCTCTACTCCGAGCGCATTCCTTGGATACCGATAGTTACGGCGCGCTCCGCTCGCGGGGTGAAGCGCGCCCATTCGGGAAATGTACTAGACTGAGGTGATCTCAGCGAGTTTCGGGTAGGTGGCGGTGTTCGAAGTGGGTGAGGACGAGGGCTGCGCGGGTGATGTCGCTGATTCTGCTGGGGCTGGCGGTGATGTGCCGCAGGGTGCGCCATCGGGTCTTGAGCAGGGCGAATCCTCGTTCGCCGAGGCAGCGCAAACAGCGTAGGAGCCGGTTGTGGGTGCGGTTGTCGATGCTGAGGGTCTAGCCGTCAGAAGGGTTTTTGATGGGGGTGAGGACGCCGATTCCGGTGCCTTCGTAGCCGCCGTCGGCGAGTGTGGGCAGGCCGTCGGCTGCGGCTTTGTAGAGGGCGCCGAGCAGGTGGGTGCGGGCGGCGGTCAGGTCGTGGACGGAGCCAGGTTCGGCGTCGGAGACCCATAGCGGCAGGCCGGTCGGGGAGGACAGGGCCTGGACGTTGCCGGCATGGTGGTGGGCTTTGCCGGAGTACCGCAGGTCGATCGGCTCGCCTTTGACGCTGGTGGTCTGTTCGGCGCATCGGTCGGTGGGGATGAGGTCGGTGAGGTTCTCAACACAGGGCGCTACCAAGCCTCTGGCATGACCGAGTCCTGGGGGCGGTGAGGTTTCAACGACCGCTTCGAAAGGGCTCACGGAGAGTTCGGTGTCGGTTATTTGGGTGGGTGTGGGGTGGTGGGGGGCTGGGTGTGGTGGGTGGAGTTGCTTTTGTCTGCTGGTGGTTGTTAGTCGAGGTCGAGGAGTTGTTCGTGGAAGCCGCCGAAGGCGTGGGTTGGGGTGGTCAGGTGGATTTCGAGGATCCAGTGGCAGGTGAGGCCCAGGTGGTCGGTGCGGCGGAGGGGGGTGGTGTTGCCGGGGGCGATGTAGGAGTCGAGGTTGGTGGTGGTGATCTTGTTGTGGGGGAATTCGCCGATGAGGTGGCCGGCGTGTTCGCCGCCCAGGGTCCAGCCGGCGGCACGGGCGAGGCGGTCGATCTCGGCGTGGAGACGGGCGCCCGTGATGGCGGGGTCGGCGGCGAACAGGCGGCGGCCGGCGTCGAAGATGACGGGCAGGTCGGCGGCGAGCCGGTGCTTGACGGGGTCGTCGCCGAGGACGTAGGTGCGGCCCAGGTCGGCTTCGAAGTCCTGGAAAACGGGTCCGAAGTCGGCGAAAACGATGTCGTCATCCTGGATCGTGCGGTCCGGCGGGTTCTCCTGGTAGGGGAAGAGGGTGTGGGGGCCCGAGCGGACGATGCGCTTGTGCCAGTGGCGGGTGGTGCCGAATCTAGCCGGAATCCGGGCAGCGCGTCGGGACGGCCGTCGAGTTCGCGCCCGAATCTGGCCTTCTGTACCTGTGGCAGCCGCAGGGTTCCGTAGGAGAACAGGAGATGGTCGGACATGGCAACCCCCGGATGGTTCGGCACCGCGGAACGCAAGGGTATCAAGTACGTAAATTCAAGAGATAAGCACCCATAAACCTCGCATATGCCAGCCTATAACGCTAAAAAGGCTGGATTCTGCGATGGTAACTCGGCGTCGGAGGGGATGTGCGGGAGGTGAAACATCGGAGGCTGTCCCGCGTCACCGTCGTGTTACAGCTGTTTCTTACGGTCGACGCCGGTCTCTGTCGGGGAGGAAGCGTCATGGCCGCGGGAAGCGATCAGCCGGGCAAGTCGCAGGTCCGCACCGTCTGCTCCTATTGCGGAGTGGGCTGCGGCATCGTCCTGGACGTCGAGACGGGGCCGGACGGGCGGCGGACCGTCCGCAAGGCGTCAGGAGACAAAGAGCACCCGGCGAATTTCGGGAAGCTGTGCACCAAGGGCGCCACGACCGCGGAGATGCTGGCGGCGCCGGGCCGGCTCACCACCGCGCTGATCCGCGCGGAGCGGGGAGCGGCGCCCATACCGGCCGATCTGGACTCGGCGATCGCCGAGGCCGCCCACCGGTTCCGCGCCATCATCGACGAGCACGGTCCGGACTCCTTCGCGCTGTACGTCTCCGGCCAGATGAGCCTGGAAGCCCAGTACCTGACGAACAAGCTCGCCAAGGGCTTCATCCGGACCAACCAGATCGAGTCGAACTCGCGGCTGTGCATGGCCAGCGCGGGCACCGGCTACAAACTGTCCCTCGGCGCGGACGGCCCGCCCGGCTCCTACCAGGACTTCGAGAAGGCCGATGTCTTCTTCGTCATCGGCGCGAACATGGCCGACTGCCATCCGATCCTGTTCCTACGCATGATGGAGCGGGTCAAGGCGGGCGCGAAACTCATCGTCGTCGACCCCCGCCGCAGCGCCACCGCCGACAAGGCCGACCTCTTCCTCCAGATCAAGCCCGGGGCCGACCTCGCCCTGCTCAACGGGCTGCTGCACCTGCTTGTGGAGAACGGGCACACCGACACCGAGTTCATCGCCGCGCACACCGAAGGGTGGGAGGCGCTGCCGGAGTTCCTCGCCGACTACCCGCCCGCCGTGGTCGCCGACCTCACCGGCATCCCCGAGCAGGACATCCGCACCGCCGCGCGGTGGATCGGCGAGGCGGGGGAGTGGATGTCCTGCTGGACGATGGGCCTCAACCAGTCGACCCACGGCACCTGGAACACCAACGCCCTGGTCAACCTGCACCTCGCCACCGGAGCGATCTGCCGACCCGGCAGCGGGCCGTTCTCGCTCACCGGGCAGCCCAACGCGATGGGCGGCCGGGAGATGGGATACATGGGCCCCGGTCTCCCCGGCCAGCGGTCCGTGCTGGTGGCCGACGACCGCGCCTTCATCGAGGACCTCTGGGACCTTCCCGCCGGGACGCTCCGCGAGGACGGCGTCGGCAAGGGCACCGTCGAGATGTTCGAGCGGATGGCCGAGGGCCGCATCAAGGCGTGCTGGATCATCTGCACCAATCCCGTCGCGTCCGTGGCCAACCGCAAGACCGTGATCGCGGGCCTGGAGACGGCCGAGTTCGTCGTCGCCCAGGACGTCTTCGCCGAAACCGAGACCAACGGCTACGCCGACGTGATCCTGCCGGGCGCCCTGTGGACCGAGACCGAGGGCGTCCTCATCAACAGCGAACGCAACCTCACCCTCGCCAAACCCGCGGTCGACCCGCCCGGCGAGGCCACGGCCGACTGGACGATCATCGCCAGGATCGCGCAGGCGATGGGCTACGTCGAGGCGTTCTCCTACACCAGCGCGGAGGAGATCTTCGAGGAGATCAAGAGGGCCCGCAACCCCAAGACCGGCTACGACCTGAGCGGTGTCACCTACGAGCGGCTGCGCGCGACGCCCGTCCAGTGGCCCGCGGCGCCCGGAGGCCCCGACCGCAACCCGATCCGCTATCTCGGTGCGGACGGGAAGCCGGTGTTTCCCACCGCGTCCGGTCGCGGGGTGTTCTTCGCCCGCCCGCACCAGCCCGCCCGCGAGATGCCGGACGACGACTACCCGTTCGCGCTCAACACGGGACGGCTCCAGCACCAGTGGCACACCCTCACCAAGACCGGAAAGGTCGGCAAGCTCAACAAACTCAACCCCGGCCCGTTCGTCGAGATCCACCCCGACGACGCCCGCGCGCTCGGCCTCGCCGACGACGACGCGGTCGAGGTCGCCTCACGCCGCGGCAAGGCGATCCTGCCGGCCGTCGTCACCGACCGGGTCCGGCCCGGCTGCTGCTTCGCCCCGTTCCACTGGAACGACCTGTTCGGCGAGTACCTGAGCGTCAACGCCGTCACCAACGACGCCGTCGACCCGCTGTCCTTCCAGCCGGAGTTCAAGGTCTGCGCCGTGTCACTCGCCAAGTCCGCCGTCGCCGTCGTGGTGGCCCAACCGCAGGAGGATCCCATCGAGACCGCTCCGGTACCCGCGCGGCAGGCGGCGCCGGTCGCCCTGGGAGTGGATCCGGTGCTCGCCGGGATCCTCGGCGTCGGCGACGTCCCGCAGCCCGTCCTCGACGAGCGTGAACGCCACTACCTCGCCGGGTTCCTCACCGGAATCGGACCGGAGGCGGCGGGCGTGCCGGTCCTGCCGTCCGGCGCGCCGCTCCGCCCCGAGCACGCGCTGTGGATCGACGGCCTCCTCGCCGGGAGGTTCTCCCGGACGGCGTCCGACGGCCCGATCGCGGCTCTCGCCGGTGCTCCGGCCGAGCGGTCCGGGCCCGACGCGCCCACGGCGGGCCGTGCGATCACCGTGCTGTGGGCGTCGCAGACGGGCAACGCCGAGGAGTTCGCGGCCGCCGCAGCACAGCGGCTCACCGCCGAAGGGCACCAGGTCACCCTGCTCGGCATGGACGACGCCGACCCGGCCGCGCTGCCGTCGTCCGACGCGCTGCTCATCACCAGCACCTTCGGCGACGGTGACGCTCCTGACAACGGCAGCGCCTTCTGGGACGCGCTCGCCGCGACCGAGGCACGCTTCGACCATCTCCGCTACTCCGTTCTGGCCTTCGGAGACTCCTCCTACGGGGATTTCTGCGGCCACGGCCGCCGCCTCGACCAGCGTCTCGAAGAACTCGGCGCCACCCGCCTGTCGCCCCGCGCCGACTGCGAACCCGAGTTCGAGACCACCGCCAACGCCTGGCTCGACCAGGTTCTCGGCTCCCTGACCGACGCCCCGCCCGCGACGTCGTCGGCGTCCGCCATGCCGCGCACCCCGCCGTCCGCCCCGGCGCGTACCGGCCCGACGGCCGTGGCCGCCCCGCTGGTCGGCAACCAACTCCTCAGCCTCCCCGGAGCCGCCAAGGAGGTCCGCCAGTTCACCTTCGACCTCACCGGCACTTCGCTCGACTACCAGGTCGGTGACGCGCTCAGCGTCCGGCCCGCCAACGACCTGGGCCTGGTCGCGGAGTGGCTCGAACTCACCGGCGTCGACGGGCAGACCCCGGTGGACCTCGACGGGCCCGGCACCGTCCCGTTCGGGGAGGCGTTGCATCTGCACCTCGACATCACCAAGATCACCACGGGGTTGCTCGGGTTCCTCGCCGACCGCACCGACGACCGCCTTCTGCGCAAACTGCTCCGCCCGGACAACAAGGGCGAACTCGCCCAATGGGTATGGGGTCGCCAGGCCGCCGACGTCCTCGCCGAACACCCCGTCGCCGCGACCGCACAGGAGTGGGCCACCACCCTCAAGAAGCTCCAGAACCGGATGTACTCCATCTCCTCAAGCCCCCGCACCGACCCGACCAAGGTCTCCCTGACCGTCTCCGTCGTCCGCTACGAGAGCGCCATCGGCCGCGCGCGCAAGGGCGTCTGCTCCGCCTTCCTCGCCGACGCGGACCCGGGCACACCCGTTCCCGTCCACGTCCAGCCCGCCCCCCACTTCCGTCCCCCGGCCGACCCCGACACGCCGATGATCATGATCGGCCCCGGCACCGGCGTCGCCCCCTTCATCGGCTTCCTGGACGACCGCCGCGCCCAGGGCCACCCCGCGCCCAACTGGTTGTTCTTCGGCGAACAGCACCAGGCCACCGACTTCTACTACCGTGACGACCTCACCGCGCTCCGCGACGACGGCATCCTGGACCGGCTCGACACCGCCTTCTCCCGCGACCAGCGCACCAAGATCTACGTCCAGGACCGCATGCGCGAACACGGCCACCGCCTGTGGGACTGGCTGGAGAACGGCGCCCACTTCTACGTCTGCGGAGACGCCTCACGCATGGCCAAGGACGTCGACCAGGCCCTCCGCGACATCATCACCACCCACGGCGGCCTCACCGACCACGCCACCGACGCCTACGTCAAACGGCTCTCCACCGAAAAACGCTACGTCCGCGACATCTACTGAACCCGGCGGTTCCAGCTCCGGTGCCCGACACCACAACGCTCCCGGTGCCTGGAGACGAGCGGGACGGCGGAGCGCTGTCGGCAGCCGCAGACCGCACGGACAGATGGATGTCCGTTCGCCGTGGCTTAGGCGGTCGCTCAGACGGTCTGGACGATGACCTCGGCGGAACCGTCCGGGTTCAACGGCGCCTTGCGGCCGGTGAGGGCGGGCCCTGGGTCGGCGGTGCGGGTGAACCGACAGCCCTGGGCAGGTGCCACGGGCCGGTACGGGTTGAGGTTGCATCCTGTACCTGGGTACAGGCTTACCGTCGTTGGTGAAGGGCTGCCGCAGGGGTGGCCGGGAGGGGGTTGGTGATGTGCGGACCTGGATGCGGGTGCGGCCCGGTTGCTGAGGAGGTGCCGGACGGAGCGGTGAAGGCGCGGCTGGACGCGTTGGCGGAGCCGTCCGCCGAAGGATCGAGCGGGCTGCGCCGACCTGGTGGTGCGCGCCCAGGTGGGCTGCTGTCCGATCCCCTTCACGTCTCTGGCGCGGCTCGAACGCCGTCCCGATCCTCTGGAGGGCCGCTCATGATGAGGAAGCCGGTGTCGTCGAAGGCGGGGGCGGGGGCGGGGTTGGGTGTGCTGGCGGTGCTCGCGTGCGTGGCGTGCTGCGCGTTGCCGGTCCTGATCGCGGCCGGGGTGGTGTCGGGTGCTGGTGCCGCTGTGCTGGTTGAGCGGATGCCGTTGGTCGCCGCGCTGCTGGGTGCGGCTGCCGTCGCGGTGTTCGCCCTGGCCGCCCGGCGCCGCAGGCACGCGACCGGCTGCGGTTGCGCTGGCACGCGCCAGGAAGAAGGCACGGCCTGCTCGTGCGCGGGTACCCGCCTCTGACCGGAGGGGTTTTGACCTTCGAGTCGGCTCGAAGGTTTAGCCTGTGCGTGTGGCCGCCATGAGGATTTCCCAGTTCGCGGAGCGCAGTGGGGTCCCGGCGACGACGTTGCGCTACTACGAGGCGGAAGGGCTGCTGCCCGCTGAACGTACTCCGTCGGGATACCGGATCTACCGGGTCGAGGCGCTGGAGCGGCTGGCGTTCATCGTCGCCGCCAAGCACCTCGGCCTCGCCCTGGAGGAGATCCGCGAACTGCTGACCGTCTGGCAGGACGGGCCGTGCTCCCAGGTCCGGGCCGCGTTGCGGCCGATGATCACCGCCCGTCTCCGCGACGCCGAGCACCGCGCCGCCCAACTGGAGGTCTTCGCCGCCTCGCTGCGCGACGCCCTGGCCCGCCTGGACGCCCTGCCGGACCGGCACACCTCGTGCGATCCGTCCTGCCCGTTCCTCACCGGCCAGACCATGCCGGACCCCACGAGCGCAGACCACTGGAGACAGGCTCTGGACGGCGCCTCACGCACCCCCGTCCCAGGCGGCTGGCGCTTCATCCTGCCCGCCGGGCGCGCCCCGGCCGTCGCCGAACTCGCGGTCGCGGAGCAGACCCGCCACCCCGCCCTGAACATAGGTCTCCACCTGCACGCCCCCCACCTGCACCTGGAGATCACCACCAACCCCGGGCACAACGACCTGATCGACGAACTGCTCGGCACCACCAGCCACCCACCTCCTGAAACACCCCGGACCAACCAGGACCACTGACCGTCGCCCCTTCCTCCGTGCTGTTCCCCGCCGCCGCCCTGTTCGAGATCGGCGCCTGCTCGGCCTCCAACCGGGCCAGCGACGACCCCAGATCGCCGTTCCGCACCGACACCATCGAGTCACTCACGCCGCACCCCTTCCGCCACCCGGACGAGGACGGGCCGTCCGCCCTCCTGGGAGGCGGGTCAAGACCCGAAGAGCCGCCTGCGGAGCGCGTCACAGCCGGGACGAATCCGTGAGAGCCAGGTTGCGCCCCGCCAGGCCAAAGCGACAACCGCCCCACCCGGGAGGGCGCGGCCCCTGCCGCGAGTGATGACACCGAGGTGCCGGGATCAGACGCGGGTGAGCGCTGCCGCGCCGAAGGAGACGTTGAACCGGTCGCACCAGATGCTGACGCTGGGGTAGTCCGACCAGTCGACGTCCGCGGGCAGGGGGTAGTTCTGGTTCCCCCGGTTGCCCTTCAGCTCGGCCAGGTTCACGTACTTCCCGTCGTCGAACACGTGCCAGCCCGCCCGGCCTTCGAGCACGGGCGCGTCGCTCAGCCAGACGCGCAGATCCGGCCCGTTGCTCGTTTCCAGCCCCTCCAGCCGCAGCGTGTGACTGCCGTCCGCGAGACGGATGATCTTCGCGGTGCCCTCGGTGGTGTGCTCGTGGCTGACGAAGGTCCCCCGGGCCACCGTGACGGGTCCTGCCGCCCCGGGGCTCAGCGTCGCGGTGGGAACGGCGACGGGCGGATCCTCCCGCACGGTCTCGTCCACCCAGAGCTTCCAGGGCTCGAACACCGCGAGCGCGCCCACCAGCAATGCCGCGCCGACGACTGACAACACGGCCATAACCCTACGGCGTTTCATCGGGCTGTTTTCTCCCTCGGGGGGCGATGCCTTGCGAGTGCGTGACGTCGGATGGTCCCGCAACGCTACGTCGAGCGATGAGGTTTCACCATCACGCCGGACTTGAACTAGATGTAGCTGACAAGGCCCGACTCCTGCGGGTTCCTCGGGCCGTCGGGACGACACGGCGCGTTGTCGACGGGATGACTCAGGATTGCTTCCGGTAGCGGCGCGCTATTTGCGTTTTCTGGTGATGTACCAGGTGCCGGCGATGGTGAGGAGGGCGAAGAGGTTGAGGCCGACGCCGAAGGTGACGAGGATCCAGATGCGTTCGTGGAGCTTGAGGTTGCCGCGGCTGCCGGTTAGGTGGGTGGTATTAGGTCGCTTTGGCTTAGGGTGTAGGTCAGGGGGGGATAGGTGAAGGTTGTTTCGGTGTTTTCGCGGCGGCGGAGGGTGTAGAGTTCTTGGCTCTGGTTGTTGTTGGCGAGGGTGAGGGGGGTGCCTTGGGGGAGGTGGGGGTGTTTGTTGTGGAACTGGATTAGGGTTTTTGAGGTTCGGAAGGTGAGGCCTAGCCATTGGTTGTTGGTCTGGACGGGTGGGGATAGGATGATCTTGTGTCGGAGTCTTTGGTTTGACTTGATGGAGAATATGATGACGCTGTTGTGGGTTAGGGGGACAGTGAACTGCTCTCCGGTGGGTTCCTTGGGTTCGAAGATTAGTTTTCTTGGTGGGGATGCTTCGGGGTGTGAGTAGCAGGAGAAGACGGCGATGAACGAATCGTCGGCCAGATCCAGGGCCTGGTCGGAATGGCTGCCCATGGTTCGGTAAGTGTCGGTGTAGTTCTCGATTAGGGCGTTGTTGAAACTGGCGGGGAGTCCGGCGTGTGTTTGGATTTGTTGTGCCAGGCGTTCGTGTATCGGGCGGAAACGCTGGGTCGGGTTGTTGTACCGGGTGGTGGTGCGGACTAGGGGCACGTTGCCGGTCTCGTCGATTCGGGTGAGTACCGCGCCTCGGCGGCCTTTTCCTACGTCTTCTAGATGGGCCGACGTGGATAGTTCTGCGAAGAGATCCTCGTTGGTCGGCAGTGCGTAGGAGAGGATCTCGTCCCGGAGGTTAGGCACGGGGGGCAAGGTAGTCGCCCTCGTTCATGCTGAAGAGGAACTCCTCGCCGTAGTCGATGAACGACGAGTTCCGGTTCTCCTCGGCGTACAGCGCGCGTAGCCGGTCCATTCCCGCCTGTGTGGGCGGTGCGAGTTCCACCAGATCGCCGGCCGTGTTGAGGAACGTGCGGCCGTTGCGGTGGACGGCTTCCGCCTTTGAACAGCGCACGACGTATCCCAGGCGGACGGGGAGTGACTCGGCGGCCAGGGTCGAGGGCCGGATCTCGTGGGTGTACAGGCGGTTGGTGGACAGCGGCATGAAGAACACGGAGCCGGGATAGAGGGTCAGGGTGAACTGCGCGGGGAGCCCATTGTGTTCTCCGGCCGGGTCCTTGAGGCGGAAGCGGAGGCTGGTCAGTCCGCTGGTGCCCTGAATTCCGTGGTCGAAGGTGTCTTCGGCCATGGGCCGCAGCCTGTCGAGTCCTTCGTAGAAGGTGCAGAACGCCATGATGCCGTTGGCGGGCATGTCCTTGGTCTTGTCGGCGTGAGACGAGATCTTGGCTTTGGACTGCTTGCGTTCCGCCGTGGCCGGCGTGTTGTGGTAGATCTGCGCGAGGACGTGGTTCAGCGGCGCCTGGTCCCGGAAGACGGCGGCGGCCTCCTGGTTGAGGGCGTCGACGATGGACGTGTCGGTCGCGCGGAAGCCCTCGGTCGGGCCCGAGAGATTGGTGGAGCACCGGAGCAGCCGGAAACGCAGGTCGTCGCCGTCCCGCGTGACGGGCGTCAGATAGATTCCGCTGCGATGCGCGGTTCCGGGTTTGGTGGACTCGGTGAGCGACTGGAACTCGTGCTCCTCGCTGATCCGTTTGAAGTACCCGTCGTCGAGGTCGAAGAAGCGGCGGTAGTACACGCCGAGGCCGTGCACGCGGACGGGAACCCTGCCGAGATCGACGAGAATCCACGGGTCGTCCGCGCGATGGCCGTGGGAAAGCTCCCGGACGACGAACACCCGCGCGGCCGCCGACAGATGGCCGCCGCTGATTCTGGAGATGTCGCCGCACAGGTAGACGTTCTTGTGGGCGAGGTCGAGTGAACCGGACGCGAGGTCCTCGGGCGTGACGACGGTCCCGAAGAAGTCCCTGACCGCGTCGTCGTCGTGCGACGTCGAAGGCGCGACCAGGATGTTGCGCGAGTCCTCGACCCAAGCCTCTGTGATGTCCATCGAATCGCGCCCGTCACTCGTACTCTCGGATACGCGAACGTTACCAGACACGCATGTTTATTTGACGTGGGGGCGCAGGGCGATGAGGCGGGCTTGCCACAGCCTGAGGAGTTCGGCCCTGAGGTCGTCGGTCAGTTCGGCTTCGCGGGCGGAGAGGGGGACGGATTCGTCCACCCGCTGGAGAAGGTTGTACATCTCGGGGGAGATCGCTGTTCTCGGGCCGTCCACATAATCCAGGTGGATCTCGTGGGTCGCGGAGTCCGCGGGCGCTCCCGGGGTCCGGTGTTCGGTGAGGCGGGCCGTCGGGGGGAAATGGATGGTCAGGTGGTCGATTCCGGGGGGCGTGGAGGTGCGGTGGATGAGGAAGTCCTCGATGACGACGTAGTCCAGGTCGGTGGTGAGGTAACAGGTGAGGATGTCGTCGACGGTCTGGACGATGGGTTCGGCGTTGTTGTTGAAGGAGGTGTTCAGGAGGACGGGCGTGCCGGTCAGGGCCCCGAAGGCGGAGATCAGTCGGTGGTATCTGCTGCTGGTTTCCTCGTCCACTACCTGGAGGCGGGCGGTGCCGTCGACGTGGGTGACGGCGCCCAGTTCCGCTCGCCGTTCCTCGCGGACGGGGAGGACGAAGGACATGAACGAGTAGTCCGCGGTCGTGTCGGGGAACGCGAAGTAGGTGGGGGCGGCGTCGGCGGTGACGGCCGGGGCGAACGGGCGGTAGGACTCGCGGTTCTTGATCATCTTGTTGATTCGCGTCTGGTTGCCCGGGGGGCGCGGGTCGGCCAGGATGCTGCGGTTGCCGAGCGCGCGGGGCCCGAACTCGGAGCGGCCCTGCGCCCAGCCCAGGACGTGTCCGTCGGCCAGGAGCCGGGCGGCGCGCGTGACGATGTCGTCGACGCGTTCGACGCGGACGCAGGGGCCCCAGGCGCTGATCCGCCGCTCGATCTCGGTGGGCGAGCCGAGTCCGGGGCCGAAGTCGGCGCGGCGCAGGCGACGCCGGGGGAGGGGTGCTCCGGTCAGCCGCCGCTCGGCGAACAGCGCGGCGCCCTCGGCCGCTCCGGCGTCGTGGGAGGCGGGGTGGACGTACACCTCGTCGAAGAGTCCGGAGCGCAGAATGCGGCCGTTGAGGCTTGAGTTGTGGGCGACACCGCCGCTGAGGACGGCGTCGCGGACGCCCGTCGCGCTGACCCAGTGCCGCAGCACGTGCAGGACGATGTTCTCCAGCGTCTCCTGGAGCCCCGCCGCCAGGTCCATGTGGTCCTGGGTGAACGGCTGTCCGCCGCGCCTGGGCGGGACGCCCCTGGCGAGGAACGCCGGGCCCAGGACGTTCTGGCCGGGGCCGCCGGGCGCGAGGTCGAAGTCCCCGTCGGGACGCAGCGTGTACAGCGACTCGAAGACCTCACGGAAAGTCTCGGCGCGGCCGTACGGGGCGAGCCCCATGACCTTGTACTCGTCGCCGAACCCGTAGCCGAGCTGCATCGTGCCGTACAGGTACAGGTAGCCGAGCGACTTGGAGAAGGGATAGTCGGCGAGGCGCTTCAGTTCGCCGTCCTTGCCGAAGTAGACGCTGATGCATTCTTCCTCGCCCTGGCCGTCCACGACGAAGACGAGCGCTTCGTTCATTCCGGAGCGGGCATAGGCGGACGTCCCGTGTGTGGTGTGGTGCGGTGCGAAGTGCAGTTCGTCGGCGCGGAGTCCGGTGCCGTACTGTTCCTCGAACCATCCGCTGATCAGTTCCCGCGCGTAACGCGTCGGTGTCCGCCGGTGTTGCAGGTAGAGGTGGTTGAGTGAGTCGTCCACGAACTTCTCGGTGAAGTAGTAGCCGACCGCGTCGATCTCCCGGACCGAACGTCCGGCGAGTTCCAGGCAGGCGCGAATGGCGTGCGCCGGGAACTTCGTCGTCTTCTTGATGCGGTTGAACCGCTCCTCCTCCGCCGCGGCCAGGAGGACGCCGTCCTCGACCAGGCAGGCGGCGGCGTCATGGAAGTCGCCCCAGTGGAGCTGCGGGACGAGGTCGCGGTCCGCGGGGGAGAAGTTGCCGCTGAGGCCGAGTGTCAGCATGGCGTCGCCTTTCCGATCGTCTCGCGGGGCCGGTCGAGGGTGCGCACGCGGCGGCGGTGCTCGGGGCTGAGCCGGTCGTAGGCGCCCGGCGCCCAGGCCAGCAGGAGGAGGCCGGTGGGCCTGGTCACCAGCTCGGCGGCCCGCCAGCGCGGTTCCAGGGGCAGTTCCCGGTACAGCTCGGCGACGGTGCCGTCGGTGGTGTGGTCGCCGATGTCGAACACGGGGAGGCCGTCGACGCCGTCGATCTCGAAGGACGTGAGCGCGCGGTCGGGCACCGACATCCCGGCGAGCTGCACGTGCCGCCACCCGCCCTGACGCAGCAGGTCGAGCATCTCCGCCAGCCGGTACTCGCGTACGTACGGGGTCAGGAGGGCGTCGGCGAGGATGGAGTCGTAGGCGGCGGGGGAGATGTCGCCGAAGTCGTGCCGTTCGTCGATGTACCAGTCCTCGTTCAGCGACGGGCAGACGCGCTTGGCGAGGTCGAGGCGCCGGTCCGGGGGCAGGTCGCGGCCCAGGGTGAGGACGAGTTCACGCTGGAGGCTCTCGTTCATGGTGCCGATGCTGTTGTACAGCCACAGGATCAGCAGTCCGGTGTCCGCGAGGGCCGAGCGAAGGTTGGCCAGGGCCGGGAGCGGGTCGGGGATGTGGTGGAGGACGCCGCAGCACCAGATGAGGTCGTACGGGCCGTCGAGGGGTGCCGTGCCGAGGTCGCCCTGCCGGACCGTGGCGTTCGTGACGCCCGTCTCGGCGAGGTAGTGGCGGGCCAGGTCGAGCGCGCCGGGGGCGAGGTCGATCCCGGTGACGTGCGCGTCGGGGAACTCTCCGGCCAGGCCGAGGAGCCGGTTCCCGGTGCCGCAGCCCGCGTCGAGGACGCGCCATCCCGACGGGTCGAGCCCGTGGAATCGGATGAGGCCCCCGATGGCCTCCATTCCGCTCGACGGATGCGCGGCGTCCGGGAGCGGAAAGGGAAATCGTGTGTAGTGCTCGGCCACCTCGGATGAGACATCGTGCAGCATTTCCGGAATCCCCTCCCCGTCGCCGCGCTCGGCGGTCTCCGACAGTAGGCCGCCGGTCGGTACATCACGGCGGCGTGTTCGGCCTTTGGCGCGTTCTTGGGAACGCGGGAAAGCTCTTTTGGCAGACGCCGCGAGGAACATCGACGCGCCGAACCCGGCGTCCCCGTGACTCGGCGTGTCCCTTCCTACGCTGGTCGTGATCATGGAAGTCGGCGCGGGGAGGGGTTCTGATGCGCGGTGGGACGGTGGTCGAGCGGTTCGGGCTCGCGGGGCGGAGGGCGCTCGTCACGGGCGCGTCGCGGGGCATCGGCCGGGCCGTCGCGGTGGCGTTCGCGGAGGCGGGGGCCGACGTGGCGCTCGCCGCGCGGGACGTGGAGGCGCTCAAGCGGGTGGCCGAAGAGGTCGAGGGCCACGGTCGGAGCGCCGTCGTGATCGACTGCGACCTCGCCGACTCCGCGCGGGCCGAGGCGATGGTGAAGGCCGCGGTGGACGGCCTCGGCGGGCTCGACGTGCTGGTCAACAACGCGGGGGTGATGCGCTGCGTGGGCCCGTTCACCGACCTGGACGAGGCCGACTGGGCCGCGACCCTGGGCGTGAACGTCGGCGGCGCGGTCGCGACGTGCCGGGCCGCCGCGCCGTTTCTGGCGGCGGGCGGCGCGGGCTCGGTCGTCAACGTCGCGTCCATCATGGGCCTGGGCGGCATGCCGTTCGCGGCGAGTTACGCGGTCAGCAAGGCGGCGCTGATCTCCCTCTCGCAGGCACTGGCGATGGAGTGGGCGGCGCACGGCGTGCGGGTCAACGCGCTGGCCCCGGGGTGGACGCACACCGCCAAGACCGACGCCGTCAGCGGCGACCCGGCGGCCTTCGACGTCGCGGTGGCGTCCGTCCCGGCCGGACGCTGGGCGGACCCGGACGAGATCGCCGCGGCCGCGCTCTTCCTGGCCTCCGACGCCGCCTCCTACGTCACCGGGCAGTGCCTCGCGGTGGACGGCGGCTGGAGCGTCGATCTCGCCGGTCCCGGACTGCGCGGGATGCTCGCCGCGCTGGGCGGCCGGACGCCGGTCGGCGACGGCTGACGCGCGGCGGGGCGGACCGGAAAGGGAATCGGAAGCGCCCCATGCCGTCGTTTGACCGGCCAGGTGATCTTGGTGTGGTGCAGTCGAGTCCGGCACACGGACGAGGAGGCAGGCATGACCCATCAGGATGTGCTCGACGACAGGCCGGAGGCCCCGGCGGGCCCGGACGGCACGCCGGTCCTCGAGGTGACGGGCAGGCTGACGACCGCGGACCTGGAGACCGCCGCGCGCGGCCCGGTGCGGGTGGCGATGGCCGACGACACCGCCGAGCGCGTCGCCGCAGGGCACGCCTACATGCTGTCGTGCGTCGCGGAGGGGCGTGACATCTACGGGGTGACGACGGGGTTCGGGAACCTCGTCGGTTTCGCCGGGCGCGCGACGGCGCACGAGCAGAGTGAGGGTTTCCTGAACTTCCTGACCGCCGGGCACGGCCGGGACCTGCCGCCGGAGGTCATGCGGGCGACGCTGCTGGCCCGCGTGTGGTCGCTGGCCAAGGGCCGCTCGGCGGTGTCCCCGGCCGCGCTGCGGACGCTGGTCGCGGTCCTGGAGACCTCGTTCGCCCCAGCCGTGCCTCGGATGGGTTCGGTCGGCGCGAGCGGCGACCTCATCCCGCTCGCCTACGCGGTGCGCGCGATGCAGGGCCAGGGCCACGCCTACGTGGACGGTGTGCGGGTGCCCGCCGCCGAGGCGCTCGACCGCTGCGGGGTCGGCCCGCTGCACCTGGCGGGGCGTGACGCCGTCGCGCTGGTCAACGGCACCTCGGTGACGTCGGCGGCGGCGGGCCTGGCGCTGGCGAGCCTCGCCCGCTCGGTGAACACCGCGGTCACCCTCACCGCGCTGCTCGCCGACCTGCTCGGCAGCGATCCGGGTTTCGCCGCCGCGCCGACCCTCGCCGCGTTCGGCCACCGGCACGGCGAGGACGTCGCCGCCGCGCTGCGCGCCCTGCTGGACGGGACGGCGCCGACCGGTGCCCGGCCGCTCCAGGAGCCGTACAGCATCCGGTGCAGCCCGCAGCTCATCGGCGCGGCGGCGGGCGCGCTCGACTACGCGGCGACGGTCGTCGGCGACGACCTCAACGGGATCAACGACAATCCGCTGTTCTTCGCCGAGGACCGGGTGGTCACGCACGGCGGCAACTTCTTCAGCCAGCCGGTGGCGTTCGCGGCGGACTCGATGTCGACGGTCGCCGCGCAGCTCGCCAACCTCGCCGAACGCCAGCTCGACCTGCTCACCGACACGCACCGCAACAGCGGCCTGCCGCCGATGCTGGCGACGGAGCCGGGCAGGCAGCACGGGGTGGTCGGCATGCAGATCGCGGCGACCGCGACGGTGGCGGCCATGCGCCGCGCCGCGACGCCGATCTCGGGCCAGAGCCTGCCGACGAACGGCCACAACCAGGACGTGGTGCCGCTGGGGACCCAGGCCGCCCTCACCGCGCTGGAGCAGGCGGAGCATCTGCGCTGGGTGCAGGGCGCGCTGGGCGTGGCGCTCCGGCAGGCCGGACACCTCAGCGCGCGGGGGGCCACCGCGCCCGCGTGCGCGGCGGTGCTGGGCGAGCTGGGTGGGGCGGTCGCGCCGATCGATCCGGACCGTCCCCTCGACGTCGACGTCCAGCGGGCGGCCGCGCTGCTCGACCGGCTCGCGGCGCGGCGGGCGCCCTGGCGCGGCGCACCAGCCGGTGCTTGAGAATTACAGCGCACGGTTGTTACATGATCACCGTACGTGGTCGGCTTCTGTCCGGCCATCGCCGATCGGCCTCCACGGGGGCCGCGAGGGAGATCCACCGTATGAACGACACCCAGCGCGAGCGGTTCAGCCGCCTCTTCGACCACCTGGACGCCGACGGCTCCGGCGCCATCGAGTGGCAGGACTTCGAGATCCTGGCGGGGCAGATCCTCAGCCGCACCGAGACCGAGCCGACCTCGCCCAGGGCCCGCGCCCTGCACGACGCCTACCGGACCGGCTGGGAGGCCCTCACCAGCACCGCCGACCTCGACGGGGACGGGCGGGTGACCCGCGAGGAGTTCCTGTCCCGGATCGACGACCCCGACGAGGGCCCGCGCTCGCTCCGCGCCGCCATCCACGCGGTGGGCGAGGCGGAGTTCCAGGCGATCGACACCGACGGGGACGGCAGGGCCACGCTCCCGGAGCTCCTGCGCGTGCTGGACGCCAAGGGCGGCTCGTCCAAGCAGGAGGCCGTCGCCGCCTTCGAGGCGCTGGACACCGACGGCGACGGCTCGATCTCGCTGGACGAGTACCGCACCGCCTGGGAGGTCTACTACCGGGCCGACGACCGGGACCAGGCCCACCGCGAACTCAACGCGATCTTCGCCTGACTCCGCACCGGGCATGGCCCGGACCGCGCGCCGCACCGGCCGGTCCGCGCCATGCCCACCACCACCGAGCCGAGGAGCCGCATGACCACCGCAGTTCAGCCCGCCCGCCCGGACTCGTTCGTGCACGGACCTTCGGCGGGGCACTTCTCGTCCTACATCGTCGCGGTCGCCCTCTCGGCCGCCTGCGAACTCGGGATCCTCGACGTCCTCGCCGACGAGGGCGCCTACCGCCTGGACCGGGACGACCGGGAACTCGACCCGGTGGTGGTGGAACGCCTGCTGAACGGGCTCGTCTGGGGCGACGTCGTGCGGGTCGCGGACGGGGTGGCGCGGCCGGGCCCCGGGTTCGCCGACGCGTACGCCGCGCGCGGCTACTTCTACTGGATGGTGCGCGGCTGCGGCGCGCTGTTCAGCGAGGCGCCCAGGGTGGCCCGGCGCGACCAGCGCGACGGCGCCTTCTACCGCCGCGACATGCGCGCGGTCGCGGTCGGCTCGCACCTGATCGCCGACACCGCCGTGGAGGGCCTGTACGACGCGCTGCTGGCCGAGCGGGAGTTCGGCGCCCTCGCCGACCTGGGGTGCGGTTCCGGCCGACGGCTGACGCGGGTCGCCGGGGGCCGTCCCGGCGTCCGGGGGATCGGCGTGGACATCGCGCCCGCCGCCGTCAAGCTCGCCGCCCGGTCCATCGAGGACGCGGGGCTCGCCGACCGGATCACGGTCTGTGAGGCCGACGTCCTGGACCTGCCCGCGATCCCCGGCGGCGAGCGCGTCGACGTGATCACCTGCTCCTTCATGGGGCACGACTTCTGGCCCTACGACCGGTGCGTCCGGACGCTGCGCGGGCTGCGCCGGGCGTTCCCCAACGCGGGCCGCTTCCTGCTGTGCGACGTGGCGCGCGCCACCCGGCGGCCCGGCCCGGACACCCCCCTCTTCACGCTCGGGTTCGAGCTGGTCCACGCCCTGATGGGTGTCTACCTGCCGACCCGCGACGAGTGGTTCGCCGCGTTCGCCGCGTCCGGCTGGCGCTGCGTCGCCGCCCACGACGTGACGGCCCCGCCCGGCGGCGTCATGTTCGACCTCGAACCCGTCGCGGCGCATGGCTGAGCCCGTCGCGGTCCTGGGTCTGGGCCTGATGGGTTCCGCGCTCGCCGGGGCGTTCCTGCGGCGCGGGCATCCGACGACGGTCTGGAACCGCTCGCCGGAAAGGGCGGCGCCCCTCGTCGCGCGGGGAGCGCTGCGGGCCGGGACGGTCGCCGAGGCGGTCTCGGCGGGCGGTCTCACCGTCGTCTGCCTCAGCGACAACGACGCGGTCTCGCGGACGTGTGAGTCCGCCGGACGCGCGTTTGACGGCCGGACGCTGGTGAACCTCACCTCCGGCACGTCACGGGAGGCCCGAGGGCTCGCCGCCTGGGCTGCCGACCAGGGCGCGGCGTACCTCGACGGCAAGCTCCTGGCGACCCCCGACACCGTCGGCGGGCCCGACACCGCTGTCCTCTACGGCGGCCGCCGCGAGCCGTTCGACGCCCACCACGCGACCCTCCGGGCGATCGGCGGCGGCCTCACCCGGCTCGGCGACGATCCGGGACTGCCCGCGCTGTACGACGTCGCGCTCCTGGACATCCTGTGGGCGAGCCTGAACGGGTTCCTGCACGCGTCGGCGCTCGTCGCCACCGAGGACGTCAGGGCCGGGGAGTTCGCGCCGTTCGCCGACCTGCTGTTCGCGGCCCTGCCCTCGTTCGTCGCCCGCTGCGCCCGGCAGATCGACGAGGGAGCCCACGCGGCCGAGGACTCCACCCTGGAGACGCACCTCCCGGCGGCCCGGAACCTCGTCGCCGAGTGCCTGGCCAGAGGCGTGGACGCCGACCCGCCCAGGCGGCTCAGGGCCGTCATCGAGAAGGCGATCGCCCAGGGCCACGGCAAGGACGGTTACGCCAGCGTCGTCGAGCAGTTCAGGAAGGCCCCGCTGGAGCACGGCGGCGGGTGACCGCACAGGACCGGGGGTGATGTCCACATGGCCGACGAGGAACAACTGCGCCGCTACCTCAGGCGGGCCGTGGCCGACGCGGTGGAGAGCCGCCGCGGCCTGCGCGAACTCCAGGACCGGACGCGCGAGCCGATCGCGATCATCGGCATGTCCTGCCGCTACCCGGGAGGGGTGGCCTCGCCCGAAGAGCTGTGGCGCCTGGTGGCCGACGGCGTGGACGCGGTGTCCCCCTTCCCCGACGACCGGGGCTGGCCGCTCGGCGACCTGTACGACGCCGACGCCGACGCGCCCGGCAGGTCCTACGTCCGGCACGGCGGCTTCCTCACCGGCGCCGACCTGTTCGACGCCGGGTTCTTCGGCATGTCGCCGCGTGAGGCGCTGGCCACCGACCCCCAGCAGCGGCTCCTGCTGGAGACCGCGTGGGAGGCGGTCGAACGGGGCGGAATCGCCCCCGACTCCCTGCGCGGCAGCCAGACCGGCGTCTACGTCGGGATCATGTACAACGACTACGGTTCCCGCCCGTTCCCGCCCGCGCAGGGCTACGAGGGCCACCTGTTCAGCGGCAGCGCGGGCAGCGTCGCCTCGGGACGGCTCGCCTACACCTTCGGGTTGGAGGGCCCGGCCGTCACCGTGGACACCGCGTGCTCGTCCTCCCTCGTCGCGCTGCACCTCGCGGTGACGGCGCTGCGCCGGGGCGAGTGCGACCTCGCGCTGGCGGGCGGCGTGACGGTGCTGGCCACGCCCAGGCCGTTCGTGGAGTTCTCCCGGCTGCGCGGCCTCGCGCCCGACGGCAGGTGCAAGCCGTTCGCGGCGGCCGCCGACGGCACCGGCTGGGCCGAAGGGGCGGGGCTGCTCCTGCTGCAACGGCTGTCCGACGCGCGCCGCGACGGCCGCCGGGTGCGCGCCGTCGTCCGGGGCAGCGCCGTCAACCAGGACGGCGCGTCCAACGGGCTGAGCGCGCCCAGCGGCCCGGCGCAGGAGAAGGTGATCCGCCGCGCGCTGGCCGACGCCGGGCTTACGGCCGCCGAGGTGGACGTTGTCGAGGCGCACGGCACGGGGACGCCGCTGGGAGACCCGATCGAGGCCCGCGCGCTGCTGGCGACCTACGGGGCCGGGCGTCCGGTGGATCGGCCGGTGTGGCTCGGTTCGTTGAAGTCGAACATCGGGCATGCCGCTGCGGCGGCCGGGGTGGGCGGTGTGATCAAGATGGTGGAGGCGCTGCGGCACGGCGTCCTGCCCCGCACCCTGCACGCCGAGGAGCCCACGCCCCGCGTCGACTGGGCGGGGGGTCCGCTGTCCCTGCTCGTGCGCGCGCGGGACTGGCCGAGGGACGGGCGTCCGCGCCGCGCCGCCGTCTCCGCGTTCGGTTTCAGCGGCACCAACGCGCACGTCGTCCTGGAGGAGGCGGACGACGCCGAGGTGCCCGCGCCCCGGTCGTCGGCGGGCGGGTTCCCGGTGCCGTGCGTGCTGTCGGCCAAGACGCCGGAGGCGGTGCGGGAGCAGGCGCGACGGCTGGCGGACCTGCTCGCCGAGGACCCGCGCGTCGGCCACGCGGACGCGGCGTTCTCCTCGGTGACGACGCGGGCGGCGCTGCCACACCGGGCGGTGGTGATCGCGGCGGACCGGGAGGAGCTGCGCCGAGGACTCGCGGAGATCGCCGAGGACGGGCTGTGTTCGATGGGGACGGTGCGCGGGGAACGGCAGGACGGGCGCCTCGCCTTTATGTTCACGGGTGGGGGAGCGCAGCACGCGGGGATGGCCGGGGGCCTTCGTGCCGCTTTCCCGGTGTTCGCGGCGGTGTTCGACGAGGTGTGTGCGGCGTTGGACGTCCATCTGCCGGGTCCGCTGCTTGCGGTGGTCGAGTCCGGGGAGGGGCTTGACCGGATCGACTACACGCTTGCCGCCACGTTCGCGGTGGAGGTCGCCCTGTACCGGCTCTTCGAGGACTGGGGCGTGCGCCCGGACTTTCTCGTTGGGCACTCCCTGGGCGAGATCAGCGCCGCCCACGTCGCCGACGTGTTCTCCCTCGCCGACGGCGCCGCCCTCGTCACCGCCCGGGGACGGATGATGCTCGCGCTGTCCGAAGGCGGGGCGATGGCAGCGGTGCAGGCGGCTGAGGACGAGGTGCGCCCGACGCTGGACGCGGCGGGCCGCGCGGTGATCGCCGCCGTCAACGGGCCCCACGACCTCGTCGTCTCCGGGGACGCGGACGCGGTGCTCGCCGTGGCCGCGCACTGGGCGGACCGTGGCAGGTTCACCCGACGGCTCCCGATCGGCTGCGCCTCGCACTCGCCGCGCATGGACCCGATGATCGGCGAGTTCCGGTCCCTGATCGGCGGCCTCGCACCCCGCCCGCCGCGCCTGCCCGTCGTCTCCACGGTGACCGGCGACATCGAACCCGACGACCGGTGGACGTCCCCGGACTACTGGGCCGAGCAGGTCCGCCGTCCGGTGCGTTTTCTGGACGCGGTGCGGACGCTGGAGTCCCTCGGTGTGACGACGCTGTTGGAGGTCGGTCCCGGTGACGTGCTGGCCGCGATGGCCGCGACCGGTGCCGAGAAGGCGGTGGCGATCCCCGCGCTGCGTCACGGGGAACCCGAGGCGCGCTGTGCCGTCAGCGCGCTGGGCGCGCTGCACGCGCGCGGGGTGACCGTCGACTGGGAACGCCTCTTCGCCGGGACCGGGGCCCGGCCCGTCGAGCTGCCGACCTACCCGTTCCAGCGGGAACGCCACTGGCTGAACCCGGACTCCCTCCCAGCCGAGAGCGACACACACCGGTTCGTCGGCCCTGCCGCAGGCCCGGCGGATCCGGCGGACACCGTCGTGTCCGGGTGGCCCGCCGAGATGAGCGACGCGGAACGCGGGCGGCGGGTGCTCGACCTCGTCCGCGCGGAGGCCGCCGCCGTGCTCGGGCTGCGCGACCCGGCCACGGTCGACGTCCGGCTGCGGTTCCGCGACCTCGGGTTCGACTCGCTGACGGCGGTCGCCCTGCGCAACCGGCTGGGCGCGGCCTGCGGCTTCCGGCTGCCGGTGACGGCGGTCTTCGACCATCCGACCCCGGCCGCGCTCGCCGACCTCCTGCTCGCGCGGATCGCGCACGGCGAGGCACCGCCCTCGCCCGTGCTCGCCGCGCTCGATCGGCTGGAGGAGGCCCTGGCGGCGGCGTCGGAAGTGGACGGCAGGGCGGCCGCCGACCGGCTCCGGGCGCTGCTGCGGCGGCGGCCGGACGAGCCGGACGACCCCGCGCCCGACCTCGCCGCGGCCTCGGCCGACGAACTGCTGGCGCTCATCGACCGCGAACTGGGCGGCGCCGCGCCGCACCCGCCGCACTAGGTAAGGACACGAGGCACCGACATGGCCGACGACGAGAGGCTGACCGACTACCTGAGGTCGGTCACCATGGAACTGCGCAGGGCGCGCGGCCGCATCGCCGACCTGGAACGGCGGGAGCCCGTCGCCGTCGTGGGCATGGCGTGCCGCTACCCGGGCGGGGTCGCCTCGCCCGGCGACCTGTGGCGGCTGGTCGCCGAAGGCCGCGACGCCATCACGGAGTTCCCGGCCGACCGGGGCTGGGACCTCGACGGCCTCTACAGCGCCGACCCCGACGCGCCGGGCACCTCCTACACCCGTGCGGGCGGCTTCCTGGCGCACGCGACGGAGTTCGACGCGGCGTTCTTCGGCATCTCCCCGCGTGAGGCGCTGGCGATGGACCCGCAGCAGCGGGTCCTGCTGGAGACCGCCTGGGAGGCGTTCGAACACGCGGGCCTCGACCCGGCGGCGCTGCGCGGCACGGCGGTCGGCGTCTTTGTCGGCGCGTCGGAGCAGTCCTACCTGGGGCTGCGCGGCCCGGCCGAGCTCGAAGGCCACCTGATGACAGGCAGGTTCGGGAGCGTCGCGTCGGGCCGGATCTCCTACACGTTCGGGCTTGAGGGCCCGGCGATCACCGTGGACACCGCGTGCTCGTCGTCGCTGGTCGCGGTGCACCTCGCGGTGCGCTCGCTGCACGCGGGAGAGTCGTCGCTCGCGCTCGCCGGAGGCGTGACGGTGATGGGATCGCCCGGCGGGTTCGTGGACTTCGCCAGACAGCGCGGGCTCGCCCCGGACGGCAGGTGCAAGTCGTTCGCCGCCGGGGCCGACGGCACGAGCTGGGCGGAGGGGGCGGGCCTGCTCCTGTTGCAGCGGCTGTCGGACGCGCGGCGCGACGGGCACCGCGTCCTCGCGCTGCTGCGAGGGTCGGCGCTGGGCCAGGACGGCGCGTCCAACGGCCTCGCCGCGCCGCACGGGCCCGCGCAGGAGAGGGTGATCCGCCAGGCGCTCGCCGACGCGGGGCTGGGGACGGCCGACGTGGACGCGGTCGAGGCGCACGGCACCGGCACCCGTCTCGGCGACCCGATCGAGGCGGGGGCGCTGCTGGCGACCTACGGCGCCGGGCGTCCGGCGGATCGGCCGGTGTGGCTCGGCTCGTTGAAGTCGAACATCGGGCATGCCGCTGCGGCGGCCGGGGTGGGCGGTGTGATCAAGATGGTGGAGGCGCTGCGACACGGCGTCCTGCCCGGCACGCTGCACGTGGACCGGGCGACGCCGCTCGTCGACTGGTCGGCCGGGTCCGTCGAGCTGCTGACCGAGCGGCGGCCGTGGCCGGAGACGGGACGGCCGCGCCGGGCGGCGGTGTCGGCGTTCGGGGTGAGCGGCACCAACGCGCACGTGATTCTGGAGGAGGCGCCCGAGCCCGACGCGGACACCGAGGCGGGTCCCGCGACGCGGCTCCCGGCGGTGCCGTGCGTGCTCTCGGCCAAGACGCCGGAGGCGTTGCGGGAGCAGGCGCGGCGGCTGGCGGCGCTGCTCGCCGGGGATCCGGGCGTCGGCCTGCTGGACGCCGCGTACTCCACGGCGACGACGCGGGCGGCGCTGCCGCACCGGGCGGTGGTGGTCGCGGCGGACCGGGCGGAGCTGATCCGAGGGCTCGACGGGATCGCCGAGGAGGCCACGGACGCGCTGCGCGGGCAGGAGCAGGACGGGCGGCTTGCGTTCATGTTCACCGGTGGGGGAGCGCAGCACGCGGGGATGGCCGGGGGCCTTCGTGCCGCCTTCCCGGTGTTCGCGGCGGTGTTCGACGAGGTGTGTGCGGCGTTGGACGTCCATCTGCCGGGTCCGCTGCTTCCGGTGGTCGAGTCCGGGGAGGGGCTTGACCGGATCGACTACACCTTGGCCGCCACGTTCGCGGTGGAGGTCGCCCTGTACCGGCTCTTCGAGAGCTGGGGCGTGCGTCCGGACTTCCTCGTTGGGCACTCCCTCGGTGAGATCAGCGCCGCCCACGTCGCGGGCGTCCTGTCGCTGCCCGACGCGGCGGCGCTGGTGACCGTCCGGGGACGGCTGATGCTGTCCGTGTCCGGCGGCGCGATGATCGCCGTCCAGGCCGCCGAGGACGAGGTGCGCCCGACGCTGGACCTCGACGGCGGGGCCGTGATCGCCGCCGTCAACGGGCCCCGCGACGTTGTCGTCTCCGGCGCCGAGGACGCCGTGCGCGCGGTGGCCGCCCACTGGGAGGCGCGCGGCCGCCAGGTCAAGCGGCTGCCGATCGGCTGCGCCTCGCACTCGCCTTGCATGGACCCGATGATCGAGGAGTTCCGCGCGTCCCTTCGCGGCCTTGCCTTCCACCCGCCGCGCGTCCCGATCGTCTCGACGGTGACCGGGCGGGCGGAGCCGGACGACCGGTGGACGTCCCCGGACTACTGGGCCGAGCAGGTCCGCCGTCCGGTGCGGTTTCTGGACGCGGTGCGGACGCTGGAGTCCCTCGGTGTGACGACGCTGGTGGAGATCGGGCCCGGTGACGTGCTGGCCGCGATGGCCGAGACCGGTGCCGAGAAGGCCACGGTGATCCCCGCGCTGCGTCACGGGGAACCCGAGGCGCGCCGCGCGGTGAGCGCGCTGGGCGCGCTGCACGTGCGCGGCGCGGGTGTCGCCTGGCCCGCGTTCTTCGCCGGGAGCGGCGCGCGCCCGGTGGAGCTGCCGACCTACCCGTTCCAGCGGGAGCGCTACTGGCTGCGGCCGCTCGCGGAGGGGCGGGCGGAACAGGGCGCGCACCCCTACGCCGACCCGCCCGTCATCCTGGCGGGCCGCGACGAGGTGGTCTGCGCCGCGACGGTGTCGGCCAGGTCCGCGCCCTGGCTCGCCGGGCGCACCCGGAGCGGCGCTCCGGTCCTCCCGGCGGCGGTACTGCTCGACCTTGTGACGTGGGCGGGCGACGAGGTCGGGTGCGCCGTCGTCGACGAGCTTGTGCTGGCGGGCCCCGTCGTACTGCCCGACCGGACGGCCCTGCGGCTCCAGCTCGTCCTCGGCCCGCCGGACGAGACGGGCGGGCGGGGGTTCACCGTCCACGCGGGCCTCGCCGAGGACCGGCCCGGCTGGACGGAGTGCGCCTCCGGCACGGTGCGCCGTGGCGTCGGCGGACCCGCGTGGGACCTCGCCGCCTGGCCGCCCCCCGGCGCCGAGCCCGTCACGCTGGGGACGGAACACGGCCGCCTGACGGCGGTGTGGCGCGCGGACGGCGACGTGTACGCCGAAGCCGTCCTGCCTCCCGGCACCCCGGTCGACGGGTTCGGGCTGCACCCCGCGCTGCTGGACGCCGTCCTGCACCACCCGGACACGCCGGGCGAGGTGGACCGGCTCCGTGACGTCCGCCTGCACGCGGTCGGCGCGACCGCCGTCCGCGCCCGGTTCGCCGCCGACGGGACGGTACGCGTGGCGGACGCGGCCGGACGGCCCGTCGCGTCCGTCGGCGCCGTCGGCGCCCGCGAGGTCGCGGCGGAAGAGGTCGCGACGGTGCGGGCCCGTGACGCGCTGTTCCGGATCGCCTGGCACCCGGCCGCCCCCACCCCCCGGACAGACGACGGGCGCTGGGTCCTCCTCGACGTCGCGGGCGAGGCCGCCGTGCCGTGCCCGGACGTGCGTGCCGCCCTGGGCGACCCCCCGGTGTTCGGCACCCTGGACGCGGCGCTTCGCGCGACCGGCGCGGGCGCGTCCCTGGTCGTCCCCTTCCGGTACCCGCCGGGCGGCGACGTGGTGGCCCGCGTCCACGACGCGACGCGCCGGGCCCTGGAACTCGTCAGGGCGTGGGCCAGGGACGACCGGGCCGCCGACCTGCCCCTCGTTGTGGTGACGCGGGGGGCGGTGCCGACGGAGCACGGCGGCGTGTCCGACCTGGCTGCCGCCCCGATCTGGGGCCTGCTGCGGTCGGCGCAGACCGAGATGCCGGGCCGCGTCACCCTGGTCGACCTGGACGGCGACCCCGCGTCGGCGGCCGTCCTGCCCGCGCTCGCGGCGTCCGGCGAGCCGCAGGCGGCGGTCCGTGGCGGCAGGGTGCTGGTACCGCGCCTGGCCCGCCTCGGGGCCGCCGCCCCCGCCGCGCGCGAGGTGTGGCGGCGGGACGGCACCGTGCTGATCACCGGAGCCACCGGCGCCCTGGGAAGGCTGTTCGCGAAGCACCTGGTCCAAACCCACGGGGTCGCCCGCCTCCTGCTGGTGAGCCGCCGTGGTCCCGCCGCGCCCGGCGCGGCGGCCCTGGCCGCCGAACTCAGCGCGCTCGGCGCGAAGGTCGCCTTCGCCGCCTGCGACGTCGCCGACCGCGCGGCGCTCGCCGCCGTCCTCGCCGCGCTCCCCGGTCCGCTCACCGCTGTTGTGCACACGGCGGGCGTCCACGACGACGGGCTGGTCACCGCGATGAGCGCCGACCGGCTCGCCGCCGTGCTCCGGCCCAAGGTGGACGCCGCGTGGCACCTGCACGACCTGACGCGCGGCCACGACCTGTCGGCCTTTGTGCTGTTCTCGTCCATCGGCGGCGTTCTCGGCGGCGCGGGGCAGGCGAACTACGCGGCGGCCAACACCTTCCTGGACGCGCTCGCCGAGCACCGCGCCGGACTCGGCCTGCCCGCGACGTCGCTGGCCTGGGGACTGTGGGGGGACGCCGGAGGCATGGAGAAGGGTTTCAGCGAGGCCGACCGCACCCGGATGTCCCGCTCCGGCCTGCGCCCCGTCACCGCGACCCTCGGCCCGCGCATGCTCGACACGGCGCTCGGTGAGGCGCACGCGGCTCTCGTCGCGACCCCGCTGGACCTGGCTGCGCCGCGCGCCCGGCGCGGCACGGTACCGCCGCTGTTCGGCGACCTGGCCGGGCGCACGGCCGGGCGGGACGTGCCGGTGGACGCCGTCGGCGCCGAGTCGCTGGCCGAGCGGCTGGCGGACCTGCCCGAGGAGGGCAGGCACGCGCTCGTGTCCGGCCTTGTCCGCGCTGAGGCGGCGCGTGCGCTCGGCCACGCGGGCCCCGACGCCGTCGGCCCCGACAGCCGCTTCACCGACCTCGGTTTCGACTCGCGGATCTCCGTCGACCTGCGCAACCGGCTCGCGGCCGCGACCGGGGTCCGGCTGCCCGCCTCCGTCGTCTTCGAGCACCCCACCTCGGCGGAGCTGGCCGACCGGCTGTGCGCCGAACTCCTCGGCACCGCGTCCGCCCGCACCGTCGACTTCGCCGCCGGGGTCCGGCTGGACGAGGACGTGCGGCCCGCCCGCGTGACGCACCCGGCGGTCACCGAACCGGGCGAGGTCCTGCTGACCGGCGCGACCGGATTCCTCGGCGCGTTCCTGCTCCGCGACCTGATGCGCACGACGCGCGCGCGGGTGCGCTGCCTGGTGCGCGGCGCCGACCGCGCCGACGCCGAACGGCGGCTGCGCGAGAACCTCGCGTGGTACCGGATCGGCGACGAGGTCGACCCGGCGCGGCTCACGGTCGTCGTCGGCGACCTCGCCGCCCCGCGACTCGGCCTCGCCGAAACGGAGTTCGACGACCTCGCGCGGCGTGCCGACGCCGTGTACCACGCCGGGTCCGTCGTCAACTGGCTCCTGCCCTACGCGGCGCTCGAAGCCGCCAACGTCGGCGGCGTCCGCGAGATCCTGCGGCTGGCGGCCCTGCACCGGACCGTCCCGGTCCACTACGTGTCGAGCACCGGTGTGTTCGCCGACGCCGCGAAGGGCGGCCCGCCGCTCGCCGCCGACGCGCCGACGGGGCCGCCGGAGGCGCTGTCCAACGGGTACCGGCAGAGCAAGTGGACGGCCGAGCGGGTCATCGAGATCGCGCGCGAACGGGGGCTGCCCGTGACCGTCTACCGGCCCGACTTCCTCTGGGGCGACCAGGCGGGCGGCGCCTGCCAGACGCGCGACTTCGTGTGGCTGAGCCTCAAGGGCATGATCCAGGCCGGAGGGGCGCCCGCCGGACTGTCCGGGACGGTGCACATGGTGCCGGTGGACTACGCCGCCGCCGCGATCGTGGCGCTGTCCCGCAGGCCGGAGGCCGTCGGCCGGACCTTCCACCTGTACGGCCGGGACGGCGTCGAGTACCGCCATCTTGTGGAGCGCCTCAGGGCGGCGGGCTACCGGCTGCCCGAGCGGGACCCGGCGTCCTGGCGGGCCGCTGTGCTGGCCGACCCCGGCAACGCGGTACGCCCCCTGCTCGACGTCTTCCTGCGCGTCCTGGACGGCGGCATAGGCACCCCGCCGGTCGACGTGACGGAGACCGAGGCGGCGCTCGCGGGCACCGGCATCGGGTGCACGCCCCTCGACGACGGGCTGTTCGCGAAGTCGGTGGACTTCTTCGTCGCGTCGGGCTACCTGCCCGCCGCGCCGCGCCCCGCCGACCGGGCGCGGGAGCGCGCCGCCGCCCTGTGACCCGCTGTGCCCACGACCCTGTGACGACCCTGGAGGCGACGATGCGTGTGGATCTCAGCCCGGTGACCGCGGTGCTCGGGCAGGCGGGCCGGTCCTGCGCCGGTCCCGCGCTGCGGTACGAAGGCGCCGAGATCGGCTACCCGGCCCTCGCGGACCGGGCGGGGCGCCTCGCCGGGGTGCTCGCCGCCGGAGGCGCGGCCGGGGGCTGCCGCGTCGCCTACCTCGGGCGCAACAGCCCGACCCTCCTCACGACCCACCTGGCCTGCGCGTGGCTCGGCGCGGTCTTTGTCCCGGTGAACCCCCTGCTGCGGCCGGACGAGCTCGGGGAGGTCCTCACCGACTGCGACCCGCACACCCTCGTGGTGGAGCCCGAGCACGTCGCCGAGGTGGAGGCGGTCCACGCGTCGGGGCACCGGCGACTGCTGCTCGTCGACGACGACCCCATGGCGGGCCCGGTGGATTCCGGCGTCCCCTCGGAGTTTTCCTGGACGCCGCTGCGCGCCGCGCTGGCCGAGGCCGACCGCCCGGAACCCGTCGCGTGCAAGGCCGACGACCTGGCCGTCCTGCTGTACACCTCCGGCACGACCGGGCGGGCCAAGGGCGTCCGGCTCACCCACGGGAACCTCTGGTGGAACGGCGTGAACGTCGGCTGGGCCACCGGCACGACCGGCCGCGAGGTCAACCTCGCCGTCACCCCGCTGTTCCACATCGGCGCGCTGAACTCCTTCACTCTGCGCGCCCTCGCCCACGGCGGGACGACCGTGTTGCGCCGGGCGTTCGACCCCGACGTGATCCTCGCGGACCTGGTCGAGCACCGGGTCGGCACGCTCCTCGGGGTGCCGTCGGTGTACGCGGCGGTGGCCAGGACGCCGGGTTTCGCCGACGCCGACCTGT
Organism: Actinocorallia sp. API 0066; assembly: GCF_020991275.1. Taxonomy (GTDB): domain Bacteria; phylum Actinomycetota; class Actinomycetes; order Streptosporangiales; family Streptosporangiaceae; genus Actinocorallia. Next base: position 646,357 of record NZ_JAJLQY010000002.1, read on the forward strand.
CCGGGCTGCGCGTCGCGGTGGTGGCGGGCGCGCCGGTGCCGCCCGCGCTGATCGAGGAGTACGCGGCGCGCGGCGTCCTGCTCCGGCAGGCGTGGGGGCTCACCGAGACCGCGCCGTTCGCGACGCTCCTCCCGGCCGACCAGCGCAAGTCCGGATCGGCGGGCCTCCCCATGCCGTTCACCCGGATCCGGCTGGTCGACCCGGAGACCCGCGCGCCGGTCACCGAGCCGGGGGCGCGCGGCGAGGTCTGTGTGCGCGGCCCGAACGTCACCGCTGGGTACTGGCGGGCCCCCGACGCCGACGCGGCCGCGTTCGCCGACGGCTGGTTCCACAGCGGGGACATCGGCGAACTCGACGCCGACGGCCACCTGTACCTCGTCGACCGCCTGAAGAACATGGTCATCACCGGCGGCGAGAACGTCTACCCGGCCGAGGTCGAGCGGGCCCTGGCCGGGTGCCCCGGCATCGTGGAGGCGGCGGTCGCGGGGGTTCCGCACGAGACGCGGGGTGAGGCCGTCGTCGTCGTCGCGGTCCCGGCCGAAGGCGCGCGGCCCACGCTCGACGGCGTCCGCGCCCATCTCGCCCCCCGGCTCGCCGCCTACAAGCTGCCGGTGCGCCTGCACCTGGTCGGCGCGCTGCCGCGCAACGCCACGGGCAAGATCGACCTCGCGGCGCTGCGGGCCCTGCTGCCCGCCGGGCCACCGCCGTCCCCCGACGTCGCGGGACGACGGCTCGAAGACCTCGTGGAGGAGGCGACCGCCGCCGCGCTGGGGCACACGCCGCCGGGGCTGCGCGCCGGTGCCGCGTTCGCCGACCTCGGTGTGGACTCGCTCGCCGCCGTCGACCTCCGCGACCGGCTGGCCGAGGCGACGGGGATCGCGCTGCCCGCGTCCCTCGTCTTCGACCACCCCACTCCCGCCGCCGTCACCGAGCACCTCCGGTCGCGGCTCCGGGGTCGGTCCGACCGCCGTGATCCGGCCGTCGGCGCGTTCGCCGAGCCGATCGCGATCGTGGGGATCGGCGTGCGGCTGCCGGGCGGGGTGAGCGGCCCGCAGGCGCTGTGGGAGTTGCTGGCGCGCGGCGGCGACGCGATCTCGGAGTTCCCGGCGGACCGGGGCTGGGACCTGGCGGCCCTGCGCGACCCCGGCTCGCCCGGCGGCTCGGCCACCCGGCACGGCGGCTTCCTGCGCGAAGCCGCGCTGTTCGACGCCGAGTTCTTCCAGATCGCGCCGCGCGAGGCGCTGGCGATGGACCCGCAGCAGCGCCTGCTGCTGGAGACCTCGTGGGAGGCGCTGGAGCACGCGGGGATCGACCCGGTCTCGCTGCGCGGGCTCGACGTGGGCGTCTTCCTCGGCCTGTTCGCCAACGGGTACACCGAACGCCTCCCGGCCCGCGTGGACCTGGACGGCTACCGCACGACCGGCGGGCTTACGAGCATGGCGGCCGGGCGGCTCGCTTACGTGCTCGGGCTATGCGGCCCGGCCTTGGTCGTCGACACCGCGTGCTCGTCGTCGCTGGTCGGGCTGCACCTCGCCGTCCGGGCGCTGCGGGCGGGCGAGTGCACGATGGCGCTGGCCGGGGGCGCCACGGTGATGGCGGGCCCCGAGGGCTTTGTGGAGTTCTCGCGGCAACGCGGGCTTGCCCCGGACGGACGGTGCAAGTCCTTCGCCGACGCGGCCGACGGCACCGCCTGGGGGGAGGGCGTCGGCGTGCTGGTCCTGGAACGCCTGGCGGACGCCCGCCGGGCCGGGCACGACGTGCTGGCGCTCGTCCGGGGCTCGGCCGTCAACCAGGACGGTGCGTCGAACGGGCTCACCGCCCCGAACGGCACCGCCCAGCAGCGGGTGATCCGCCGCGCGCTGGCCGACGCGGGCCTGTCGCCCGCCGACGTCGACGCGGTCGAGGCGCACGGCACCGGCACCGTCCTCGGCGACCCGATCGAGGCCGAAGCGCTGCTCGCCTGCTACGGGCGGGAGCGGAGTGAGCCGCTGTTCCTCGGGTCGCTGAAGTCGAACGTCGGCCACACCCAGGCGGCGGCAGGGGTGGCTGGGGTGGCGAAGATGGCGCTTGCGCTGCGCCACGGTGTCCTGCCCCGCACGCTGCACGTCGACCGCCCGTCCGGGAAGGTCGACTGGTCGTCGGGCTCGGTCGCCCTGCTGACCGAGCGGGTCGCCTGGCCTGAGCGCGGGCGGCCCCGGCGCGCCGCCGTGTCGTCCTTCGGGATCAGCGGCACCAACGCGCACGTGATCCTCGAACAGGCACCGGCGGAGACGGCGCCGCCGGAACCGGAGGAGGCGGACGGGCCGGTGCCGGTGGTCGTGTCGGCCCGGTCGGCCCGTGCCCTCGCCGAGCAGGCCGGGCGGTTCGCGGCGGCCCTGGACGCGGGCGTCGGGCTCGCCGACCTCGCCAGATCCGCGACGGCGAGAACGGTGTGGGAACACCGCGCGGTGGTCGTGGCGGCAGACCGCGACCAGGCCCTCGACGGCCTGCGCGCGCTCGCCGAGGGCCGGGACGCCGCGTCCGTGGTCGGCCCGGCGGAAGGCGGGCCCGGCCGTACCGTCTTTGTCTTCGCGGATCGCGCCGCGCCGTGGCCGTCCGACCCGTCGTGGTCGGCCGAACCGGCGTTCGCCGCCCGCCTGGCCGAATGCCGCGCCGCCCTGGCCCCCCACCTGCCCGGTTCCGGGTGGGACGGCCCGGAGAACGCCGGGCCGAGGGACTTCGCCGTGATGCTCTCCCTCGCCGCGCTCTGGCGTTCCCACGGCGTGCGGCCGGACGCCGTCATGGGCACCGGAACGGGGGAGATCGCGGCGGCCTGCGTCTCCGGCGCGCTCTCCCTGGCCGACGCCGCCCGCCTCGTCGCCGCCCGGTCGCCGGTGCCGCACCCCGCACCCGGTGACGGCGAGCCGGTGGGGGAGGCGGTTGCGGTGCGCGATCCCGAGGTGCCCTGGTACCGCGCGACGGGCGACCGGGTGCGCGGCGGCGGACACCGGTTCGGCGCTCCGGCGGCACTCGGGGACGCCGCCCGGACGCTGGCCGCGCGCGGATTCGGCGTGTTCGTCGAGATCGGCACGGGCCCGGAGGCGTCGGCCGTGCGGGAGTCCCTTGCCGGGACGGAAGCCGCCGGGTGTGGGGGAGGGGACGGCGGAGCCTTCGTCAGCGCGCTGGCGGAGGCGTTCGTCCTGGGCGCGAAGGCCGACTTCACGCCGACGCTGCGCGGCAGGGGCCGGACGGTGCCGCTGCCGACCTACCCCTTCCAGCGGAGTCGGTACTGGTGGAACTCCCAGGGTTCCGCCGGACCTCCGGCCGAGGGCGACGCCCCGGCGCTGTTCCACGTGGCCTGGACGCGCGTCGGAACGCCCGGCGCCGGGCCCCGGACGGCCACCGTGACGCGGGCGCAAGATCTCGCGGCGGTCGCCGCTGGGGCAGTCCCCGTGCTGCTGCCGGAAGACGGCGGCGCGTCGCCGGACCCGACTTCGTCGGGAGCGCCTCCGGTTCTGGCGCGGGCGGCGGTCAACCGGGTGCTCGACGTGCTCAGGGCGTTCCTGGCGGAGCCCGGGGGCCGGGGACGGCGGCTCGTGGTGGCCACTCGGGGCGCGGTGGCCGTCGCCGACGGCGAGTCCGTGGACCCCGTCGGGTCTGCGGTTTGGGGGGCGGTGCGGGCGGCGCAGCGGGAGCACCCCGGCCGGTTCGCACTTGTTGATCTTGACGAGTACACCGAGGCGTCCCTCGCCGTCGCGGCGTCGGCCGAAGAACCAGAGACAGCCGTGCGCAGCGGTGCGGTCTGGGCGCCCCGGCTCCGCCGGGCCGGGCTCGCGGAGGCGCCGGGACGTCTCGACCCCGGCGGCACGGTCCTCATCACCGGGGGCACCGGCGCGTTGGGCGGGCTGGTGGCCCGGCACGTCGTGGTGGCGCACGGGGTGCGTAGCGTGCTGCTGGCGTCCCGCCGGGGCGAGGCGGCGCCGGGCGCGGCGGAGCTGCGGGCGGAGCTGCGGGCGCTCGGCGCGCGGGTGGACCTCGCCGCCTGCGACGTCGGCGTCCGGGACCAGGCGCGGGCGCTGCTCGACCGCGTCCCGCACGACGCGCCGCTGACCGCGGTGATCCACACGGCGGGTGTCCTGGACGACGCTGCCGTTGGCGCGATGGACGCGGACCGCGTCGACCGGGTCTTCCGGGCGAAGGCCGACGCCGCGATGTGGCTGGACGAACTCACCCGAGGTCTGCGCCTCGACGCCTTTGTCCTCTTCTCCTCGGTCGCGGGCGTGCTGGGCACCGCGGGGCAGGCCAACTACGCGGCGGCGAACGCCTTCCTCGACGGGATCGCGCACGCCCGCCGCGCGCGGGGCCTGCCCGCGACGTCCCTGGCCTGGGGTCTCTGGGACGTCGAGGGCGGCATGGGCGGGCGGCTCGGGAAGGCCGAGCTGGATCGCCTCTCCCGCACGGGCCTGCGCCCGGTCGCCGGGGCGGACTGCCTGCGGCTGCTGGACTCCGCGCTCGGCCAGGGCGCGCGTGATCACGCGGTGCTCCTGCCGATCGCGCTCGACCTGCCCGTCCTGCGCGGGCAGGCCGACGCGGGCCGGTCGCAGGCGGTGTTCGGGGAGCTGGTCCCGCCGCGTCGGCCGAAGTCCGTGCCGACCGGTGCCGCGCCCGTCCGGCCCGGCGACCTCCTCGACCTGGTGCGCGCGGAGGCGACCGCGGTCCTCGGCCGGGACGGAACCGAGCCGATCGGGGTCGAACAGTCGTTCGAGAGTGCCGGGATCGACTCGATCACCGCGCTGGAACTCCAGGAACGCCTCAGCGAGGCGACCGGTGTGGATCTTGTCGAGACGCTGGTGTTCGACCATCCGACACCGGCCGCCGTCGCCGCGCACCTGCGGGCCCGGCTGGCCGCCCGCACCCGGCTCGCCGCGCTCGGCGCGCTGGCGGACGCGCTCGCCGAGCCGCCCGCCGACGAGGCGGAACGCCGCCTGGTCGCCGACCGCCTGCACGCGTTCCTCGACCGTCTGGGCGTGCCCCGCACCCCCGCGCCGGAGACCGCCGGACCCGCCGACCTGGACGCGGCGAGCGACGACGAACTTTTTGCGTTCATCGAGCAGAGCCTGTGAACCGCAGCGCGAAGGAGCCACCACCATGTCATCCGCCGTCATCACGGCCGGGACCGACCCGGCCCGAACCGACCTCGCCGAACCGCACATGGCCGAGACCCTGGCCGTGCTCGGCCTGGCCGTCGAATACGTCCGGGCTGAGGGCGACACCCTCTACTACCGCGACGGGCGGGGCGAGGAGAAAGCGGTGCTCGACCTCGTCGGGGCCTTCGGCGCGACGATCCTCGGCCACCACGACCCCGACGTCGTCGCTTACGCCAGGTCCCTGCTGGACGCCCGGCTGCCGGTGTACGCCCAGTTCTCGCTCCACCCCTACGCCGACGCCGTGGCACGGCGACTCAACCGCGTCCTGGAACGTGAGTTCGGGGAGGCCGAACCCTACTTCGCGGTCTTCGCCAACAGCGGCGCGGAGGCCAACGAGGTCGCCCTCAAACACGCCGAACTCGACAGGGTGACGCGGCTCGCCGAACTGCGCGAGACGCTGCGGGCGAACCGGGCGAAGGCCAGGACGGCGCTGGCGGAGGGCGGCGCGGTCCTGGCGGACGACGCCCGCGCGGCGCTCGGCGTCGACGGCGCGGAAGCCCTCCTGGACGCCGCCGCGCGGGCCGAGACCGAGCGGCTGGCCGCGCCTCCCGTCCTGCTGGCCCTGGAGGGCTCCTTCCACGGCAAGCTCGTCGGGAGCGTGCAACTGACCCACAACCCGGCCTTCCGGCTGCCCTTCGGCTCGCTCGCCGCGCGGTGCCTGTTCGTTCCGGCGGACCGTCCCGACGAGCTCGCACGGATCGTGGAGGGCGAGCGCAGGACGGTGGTCGACTTCGCCGTCGACGCCGGAGTCGTCCGGGTCGTCGAGCGCGAGGTGCCGGTTTTCTGCGCGTTCGTCCTGGAACCCGTCCAGGGGGAGGCGGGCATCAGGGCGCTCAGCGAGGAGACCGCGCGGACCGTCCAGCGCGTCTGCGCGTCGGTCGGCTGCCCGATCGTCGTCGACGAGGTCCAGTCCGGCATGGGCAGGTGCGGGTCCTTCTTCGCCAGCGCGGCGATCGGCCTCCGGGGCGACTACTACACCCTCGCCAAGAGCCTCGGCGGCGGTGTGGCCAAGGCCGCGGTGACCCTTGTGCGCGCCTCCCGCTACCGCCGCGACTTCGACCTGATCCACAGCTCGACCTACGCCAAGGACGGGTTCTCCACCCGGATCGCGGGAAAGGTCATCGACCTCCTTGAGGCGGACGGCGGCGCCGCCTACCGCCTCGCGGCCGCGCGGGGCGCGGCGCTGATGACGGAACTCCGCGCCGTCCAGGCCGCCTACCCGGACGTCGTCAGGGACGTCCGGGGCAGAGGGCTGATGGCCGGGCTCGAGTTCCACGACCAGTCGGCGTCGGCCGCGCCGGAGATCCGCGCGCGCGCCGACATGTTCGGCTACTTCGCCTCCGGGTACCTTCTGCGCGCCCACGCGATCCGCGTCTTCCCGACGGCCAGCGCCGTGCACACCCTGCGCTTTGAGCCGTCGATCCGGCTCACCGACGCCGACATCGCCCGCACCGGCGCCGCGCTGCGCGACCTGTGCGGCGTCCTGCGCGCCCAGGACGCGGCGCGGCTGCTCGACCGGTAGGAACGCGGCGGCCTGCCGTTCAGGCGAGCAGGCCGCCGTCCACGACGTACCCCGCGCCCGTGACGAACCTGGCCTCGTCCGAGGCGAGGAACAGCACCACGGCGCTGACCTCCTCCGGCGCGCCGATCCGGCCGAGCGGCGACATCCGCTTCATCATCAGGACGGCTTCCTCGCTCCCCGGCGCGTCGTGCAGCATCGCCGTGTCGATCGGCCCCGGATGCACCGAGTTCACCCGGATGCCCTTGGGGCCGAACTCCTTGGCCGCGACCCTCGTCATCCCGTAAGCGGCGAACTTCGACGCGGTGTAGCCGACGGCACCGGCCTCGCCGACCAGCGACGAGATCGAACAGATGTTGACGATCGAGCCGCGCCCGCCGCGCGCCATCGCCCCGGCGACGGCCTTCATACCGAGGAACACCCCAAGCGTGTTCACCTCCCACTCCCCCCGGAACCGCTCCTCACTCATCCTCTCGATCGGCTCATGGACCGCCGTCCCCGCGTTGTTCACCAGGATGTCCACCGCCCCGAACGTCTCCTCGGCCGTAGCGACAACCCGCGCCCAGTCATCAGCCGACCGCACGTCATGCCGAACGAACACCGCCCCCTTCCCGATCCCCGCCGCGACCTCCGCCCCCGCCCCGTCCACGTCGGTCAGCACCACCCGGGCCCCCTCACCCGCCAGCACCCGCGCATGACACGCCCCCATACCCCGAGCCCCCCCGGTCACGATCGCGACCCGCCCCTGAACCCTGCCCATACCCGTCCCCCGATCCCCCGCCCGGACGGCCGCCCGGACCAGCGGATCATCGCGCACCCGACCCCACCCCGCCTACCGGACACGCGCCGAACGTCCGAGCATCAGGTCCAGGGCCAGGATGTGAGGGCCAGGGCGGCGACGGCTTCCAGTTCGGTGCGGGTGGCGCCGTCGCGGGCCTGTTGGGCCATGCCCTGGAGGGTCACGCTGGTGAAGAGGGCGAGGGAGTGGGGGTCGGTGTCGGAGGGGAGTTCTCCGGCGCTGGTCGCGGACTTGATGAGGTGTTCGAAGGCTTTGACGTCGGAGGCGCGCAGGGTGCGGAGGGCCTGTTCGACGTCGGGGGAGCTGCAGTTGACGGCGGCGCTGATCACCAGGCAGCCGGGGGGACGGTCGGGGCGGGTGTACTCGGAGGCGGCCTCGCGCAGCAGGCGTTCCACGCCGCGTCTGAGGGTCGGTTCCTCCACCAGCGCCCTGGCCATGAACGCGTGATACGTCCGGCCGTAGGACCGTACGACCTCGTCGAACAGCTGCCGTTTGCTGCCGAAGGCCGCGTAGAGGCTGGGGGCGCCCATGCCCATCGCGGCGGTCAGCTCCGCGATGGAGGTCGCCTCGTAGCCGCGGTCCCAGAACAGGACAAGGGCCTGTTCCAGGGCGGCGGCGCGGTCGTATCCCCTGGGGCGTCCCCGTCGCGTCGTGCTCATCCACGAATTCTATATCGATCGCTAGAAAACGTGCTACGGTTCAAATTCTGTAGCGATCGTTCGAAAAAGGGAGCAGGGATGGGAACGCTCGAAGGCAAGACGGCGCTGGTCACCGGCGGTAGCCGCGGCATCGGCCGGGGGATCGCCGAGCGGCTGGCCGCCGACGGGGCGCTGGTCGCCGTCCACTACGGGAGCAACCAGGCCGCCGCCGACGAGACACTGGCCGCGATCAGGAACGCGGGCGGCACCGCGTTCCTCGTCCGCACCAGGCTCGGCGAGCCGGGCGACGCCGAGGCGCTCTGGGCGGCGTTCGACGAGGGCGTCGTGGAGTTCACCGGCACCCGCGGCGTGGACATCGTGGTCAACAACGCCGGTGTCATCACCTACGCGCCCATCGGCGACACCACCGACAAGGAGTTCGACGAGGCTTTCGCCGTCAACGTCAGGGCGCCGTTCTTCATCCTCCAGCACGGCCTGTTCAGGCTCCGCGACGGCGGCCGGATCATCAACATCTCCTCCGCGACGGCCCGGATGGCGCTGCCAGTGACCATCGCCTACTCGATGACCAAGGGCGCGCTCAACACCCTGACCCACACCCTCGCCCTGGAACTCGGGCGGCGCGGCATCACCGTCAACGCGGTCGAGCCCGGCGTCATCGACACCGACATCGCCTCATGGCTGGCCGACCCGCAGCTCCGGGAGCGGGCCGCCGCCCTGTCGGCGTTCGGCCGGATCGGGGCCCCCGCCGACATCGCCGACGTCGTGGCCTTCCTCGCCTCGCCCGACGCGCGCTGGATCACCGGCCAGACCATCGACGCGACCGGCGGCACCCTCCACGGCTTCACCCTCTGACGCCATGACGTCGCACGGAGACTACGAGCCCAGCCCGTTCCGGCGGATCCGCGACCAGGTCGCGCGGTACGAGGCGACCGACGGCCGCGAGGGCGGCACGCTGGAGGACAGACCGGTCATCATCCTCAGCCACCGCGGCGCCAAGACCGGGAAGCTCCGCAAAACACCGCTGATGAGGATCGAGTACAACGGCGGCTACCTCGCCGTCGCCTCCTACGGCGGCGCGCCCGACCATCCCGTCTGGTACTACAACCTGCTCGCCCATCCGCTCGTCGAGGTACGCGACGGCGCGACCTCGCGGGCGTTCCGGGCCCGCGAGGTGTCCGGCGCCGAGAAGGCCGAGCTGTGGAAGACGGCCGACGCGGCATGGCCGCACTTCCCCGAGTACCGCGCCAGGACCGACCGGGAACTTCCCGTGTTCGTCCTGTCCCCGACCCCTGACCAGGAGACCTCCGATGCCCGTGACCAGCCGTGAATGGCACCTTGCCTTCCGTCCGAACGGCGAACCGGACCACGCCGACTTCGCCCTGACCACCACGACGGTGCCCGACCCGGGGCCGGACCAGATCCTCGTCCGTAACGACTGGCTGTCGGTCGACCCGTACATGCGCGGCCGGATGGACGCCGCCGAGTCCTACTTCCCGCCGTTCGGACTCGGCGAGGCCATGACGGGCAGCGCGGTCGGCACCGTGGTCGGTTCCGGCGCCGACGGGGTGCCCGTCGGGACGGTCGTCTCCCACTTCCTCGGCTGGCGCGAGTACGCCCTGTTGCCCGCCGCCTCCGTCCAGGTGCTCGACCCCGAAGTCGCCCCCGTCCAGGCGCATCTCGGGGTGCTCGGCGTCACCGGACTCACCGCCTACGCCGGACTCAAGGAGATCGCCCCGGTCAAGGAGGGTGACGTCGTCTTCGTCTCCGGCGCCGCGGGGTCCGTCGGATCCGTCGCGGGCCAGATCGCCAAGCGCCTGGGCGCCTCCTGGGTCATCGGCTCGGCCGGGGGCCCGGAGAAGGCCCGGCGCCTGGTCGAGGACTTCGGGTTCGACGTGGGGCTCGACTACCGGGAGGGCGACCTGGCCGACCAGCTCGCCAAGGCGGCCCCCGACGGCATCGACGTGTACTTCGACAACGTCGGCGGCGACCACCTCCAGGCGGCGCTCGGCCTGATGAAGCTCCACGGACGCGTCGCCCTGTGCGGCGCGATCTCCGTCTACAACAGCACCGAACTCCCACCCGGCCCGAGCAACCTGCCGCTCGCGATCGGCAAGCGCCTCTCGCTGCGCGGCATGAACGTCATGGACCACTTCGACCTGGCCGCGGACCACGTCGAACAGACCACCGCCTGGCTACGCGACGGATCACTACGCACCGCGGAGACCGTAGTCGACGGCATCGACAACGCCGTCGAAGCCTTCCTGTCCATGATGCGCGGCGCCAACACCGGCAAGATGCTCGTCCACCTCACCCCCACCACCCCCTGACCAACCCCCGCCCGGGACGGAACCCTGCCAGAGCCGGGTTGCGTCCCGGCGCCCCTTTGTTGGTTCCGCCAGCCCATCCGGAACACCGACAACCGTCCGCTTCAGCGCCGACGAGGGGGAGGGTGGGGCTACTGGATGGCGTAGCGGATGAGGGCGGGGCGGTCGCCCTGTTTGATTTTGCCGGTGCGGTTGAGGACTTCCAGTTGCCAGGAGTCGCCGTTGCGGAAGGCGCGGCAGATGGCGTTGGCGTTGTCGGTGCCGAGGAGGGACGGCCAGATGTCGGCTACCTGGGTGGAGGAGCCGCCGGTGGCGTCGTAGACCTTGAAGGAGACGTTGTTGGCCTTGTCGAAGGAGCTGCCGCGTTTGAAGGCGGCGGCGATGAAGACGATGGAGGTGATCTGGGCGGGGACGTCCGCGAAGGTGACGTGGACGGTCTCGTCGTCGCCTTCGGCGGCGCCCGTCTGCTCGTCGCCCGAGTGCTTCACCGAGCCGTTGCCGAGCGGGTCCAGGGAGTCCAGGCCGGCGAACCGTACGGGGTCCGAGCCGTGGATGAGCACGGCGACCAGGTCGAGGTCGACGCCCTTCTTGCGGCGGGCCCGGCCGATGAACCCTCCGCTGGACCCGGCGGACGGATCCCAGGAGACCCCGACGGCGAGGTGCGTGATGCCGGTGAGGTCGGCCGCGCCGTCGTCCTTGGTGAGCGTGATGGTCATGCGTCTCTCCTTCGTTCGGGTGGTCGCGGCTCAACCGCGCCGGTAGGTCTTGGCCGCCGCGGTGACGCCGACGGCCGCGAGCCCCACCTGGAGCGCCAACTCGATCCAGTCGACGCCCCGCGTGTCGGCGACGCCGAGGACACTGGCGAAGGCCGTGCCGACGAGCGCGGCGACAACGCCGATCACCATCGTGAGCCAGATCGGGATGGACTGCTTGCCGGGCACCACCAACCGCCCGAGCGCTCCGATGATCACGCCGATGACCAGCGCGGAGATGATTCCGGTGACTGCCACGAGCTGTCCTCCTCGGGTCCGCGCGCCGTGGTTCCGTCCACGGCGGGCCCGCACCCGGCGGTCCCCCCGCCGCGCGCAGTTGCTACTACACTAGTAGTAGCAAACATATCCGCTCCCTTCCCCCTCTTCACCCGGGTGTCAACAGACGGCCACCCCCCGGCCGCCTCCAAAGCCCGAACCCGGCCGTGCTCGGCGGGATCGCGGGTCGGGTGAGCCATCGGGATTCTTATCGGTCGTATTGGGGAGCCTATTTTGTGGGGTAGGTGAGGGCGCCTACGTTGAGGACCTCGGCGGCTGAATGTCGGTTCGTCGCTGACAACAGAGGGGGGTTCGCATGTCGAAGGTGCTTTTTGTGGTGACCGGGGCCACCTACTGGACGTTGAACGACGGGACACGGCACCCGACGGGCTACTGGGCGGAGGAGCTGTTGACGCCGTACCGGGCGTTGACCGGTGCGGGGCACGAGGTCGAGTTCGCCACGCCCGGCGGCGTCACACCGGTCGTCGACCAGGGCAGCCTGGCGCCCGACGCCAACGGCGGCGAGGACGTCGCGCCGGAGCTGGCCGGGATCGCCGGGCTGGAGTCGCCGCTGAAGCTGGACGAGGTCGACCTTGCCGACTACGACGCGGTGTTCTACCCCGGCGGGCACGGCCCGATGGAGGACCTGGCGGTGGACGCCACCTCGGGTCGGCTCCTCGTGGCGGCGCTGAACTCCGGTAAGCCGCTCGCCGTGGTGTGCCACGCGCCCGCCGCGCTGCTGGCCGCCACGCTGGAGGACGGCACCTCGGCGTTCCGGGGCCGACGGATCACCGCGTTCTCCAACGAGGAGGAGCGCCAGGCCGGGCTCGCCGACAGGGCGGTCTGGCTGCTGGAGGACAGGCTCCGCGAGATCGGCGCCGACGTGTCGGTCGCCGCCCCCTGGACGCCGAACGTTGTTGTCGACGGCACCCTGGTCACCGGCCAGAACCCGATGTCGTCCGCCCTGATCGCCGACGAACTGCTGAAGCGGCTGGCCTGACCCGGCGGGGAGCCGCGCGGCGAACGCCCTCTTCGACAGCCCGCTCTGATCCGCCACCGACGCGTGGCGGTCAGGGCGGGCTTCGGCGTTCTGGCGGCGCGGTGGACGGGTAGCGGGGGGTCGTGCTTTTGGGCGACCTCATCTTGGTGTTCCGAGGTGGGGAGGCTCGCCGGGGGTGGTGTGGTGGCGGTGATGGGGTTCGTTGAGGGCGGGTCTGTTCGGGGCTAGTTAGGTTAGGGTAACCTAACCCCGCGTGCCCGGTGGAGATCGTCGGTGGCGGGTGAGCGTGGCCGTCGGCGGGTGTTCGGGCTGCCCTTTAGCGACTAGTGAGGCTGGGGAACGATGAAGTTGTGCATCGCGACGGTGTCGATCGGCGGAAGTCTCATCGAGAAGATCGGGGCGATCGGGGCGGCGGGGTTCGACGGGCTGGAACTGCTGGATGAAGACCTGAGGAAGTCCGGGATGTCGCCGGAGGAGTGCGCGAGTCGTTGCGCCGACCTGGGGCTCGCCATCGAGCTGTACCAGCCGTTCCGGCGGGCGGAAGGGGTTTCCGGGGACGAGTTCCGGGAGGTGCTGGCCCGCTTCCGGGGCGAGTTGGAAGTGATGCGCGGGCTCGGCGCCGAGTCGATCCTTGTGGTGTCCAACACCGACGCGGACGCCGACGCCAGCCGTGACCTGTCGGCGAGCCAGCTCGCCGCGCTGGGGGACGCGGCGGCGGAGTACGGGATGACGGTGATGTTCGAGGCGCTCGCCTGGGGCACCCACATCAGCCGGGTCGCCGACGCGTGGGAGACGGTCCGGTACGCGGACCATCCGAACGTCGTCCTGGTGGTGGACACGTTCCACCTGTACGCGGCGGGGGAGGACGTGTCGGTGCTGGCGGGGCTGCCGCGTGACGCCGTCGCGTTCTTCCAGGTGGCCGACGCGCCCTGGCTGGAGATGGAGGTCATCCAGTGGAGCCGCAACCACCGGTGCTTCCCCGGCGAGGGCGAGTTCGACGTCCTCGCGCCGGTCGCGGCGGCGGTCGCCTCCGGTTATCGCGGGCCGCTGTCACTGGAGATCTTCAACCCCGGCTACCGGGAGCGCCCCGCCACCGAGATCGCCAAGCTCGGCGCCGACTCGCTGCGCCAGCTCGTCGCCGACCTCGCGAAGCGGGCCCCGGAGGGTCAGGGCTGGGCGCGGTAGCGGTCGAGGTATTCGGTCGGGGAGATGCCGAAGTGGCTCTTGAAGACGCGGCGGAAGGCGTTCGCGTTCGTGTAGCCGACCCGGTGCGCGACGGCGTCGGGCGCCGCGTTCGAGCGCAGCAGGATCGCGGCCGCCTCCATCCGGTTGCGGATGCGCCACTGCCGCAGCGTCATGCCGGTTTCGGCGAGGAACGTCCGCTCCACGGTACGGACGGACGTGTGCACCGATTCGGCGAGTTTGTCCACACCACGGATGTCGCCGGGGTTGAACCGCAGCGCCTCGGCGATGGTCCGCGCCGGTTCGCTGGACGGCATCGGCAGCACCGCCGACAGCACCGGGCTCTCCTCGATGAGGGCGAGGATCTGCCGGGCCAGGTTCGGCGTCGGTTTGATGATCGTGTTCCACGACACCGTATACGCCAGCATGAGCGTCTGGAGGTCCCGGTCGACGGTGACGAGGGTGGGTTCGGTCAGCGTGGTGGCGGTGTCGGCGGCCTCGAAGAACAGCGGCATCGTCACCGAGTTGGTCTGGACCGTGAACTCGTGTCGCACGCCGACCGGGATCCACAGCGCGTGCCCGGCCGTCAGCGTGCGGCCGCCGCCGTCGACGACGAGGTCGGTGTCGCCGCAGACCTGCCACAGCAGCACGTGCAGGTGCTCTTCGTGCTGCTCGGGGATGGTGACGGCGGGCATCCAGATGCGCCAGGGCGCGTCGCCGTACGTGCGCTGAGACATGCTCCCCACCTCGTGTCGGTTCTGTCGCATTCTGCATGACGTCTGTCGGAAACGGTGCACTGCTCAAAGTTAGGTTCGCCTAACCTTATGCCGGGCGCACGCCGCATCCGTACCCCCAGACGGCGTTGCCGGAATAACCGAGAGGGACCCATGATCAGCTCCACACTCCGCCGCGGCACGCGCTGGCGCCTGACCCCCGCCATCGTGCTGACGACGCTCCTGGCGCTCACCGGCTGCGCCTCGACCGACGACGGCGCCAAGCCCGACCCGGCGGCCAGCGCGCCCGTCGGCCTGCTCCCGGCCGCCGAGGGCACCACGCAGTACCCGCTGACGCTGACGACCTGGGCGGGCGAGACGACCCTCCAGCAGCGCCCCGAGCGGATCGCCGTCATCGGCCTGAACCCCAACGCGGACGCGCTCCAGGGGCTCAACGTGACACCGGTCTACACGCTCACCGACGAGCCCGCCGCCCCCTGGCGCGACACGGCCTGGCTGGGGAAGGTCGAGAAGGTCGACACCGCCACCCGGCGCGACCCGATCAACTTCGAGGGCATCGCCGCGGCGAAGCCCGACCTGATCGTCGCCGTCGGCGCGCTGGAGGGCAAGCCCGACTTCAAGAAGCTCGCCGACATCGCCCCGGTGCTCGACACCAAGGAGGAGGACGGCGTCTCCTGGCAGGACCTCCAGCGTCTGGTCGGCCAGCCCCTGGACCTCAGCGCCGCCGCCGAGAAGCTGGTCACGGCCGCCGAGCAGGCCCTCACCGACGCCGCCAAGGCGCACCCGGAGTTCGCCGGCAAGACCATCACCATCGCGAACGACTACGGCCCCCAGTACGGCCTGTCCTACTACACGGTGGCCGACACCTTCACCGAGGACGTGATGCTGAAGCTGGGCTTCGCCGCGAACCCGAACGCGAAGAGGTTCGTGGACGAGGACGTCGTCTCCGACGAGAACCTGGGCCTCCTGGACGCCGACATCCTGGTCGTCACCTACGTCAGCGACGAGGTCCGCAAGGCCCGCGAGGCCAAGCCGCTCTTCAAGTCCATCAAGGCGGTCGCCGACGGCCGGTACGTCCCGCTCACCCTGGTGAAGGACGAGCCGACCAAGCTCGTGAACACCGCCGGGCAGCAGGTCGACAACGCCGTCTGGGTGCTGCGGGCCGGTGCCAGCTCGGTCAGCCTGCCCTGGGCCGTCAAGGTCGTCACCGAGCAGTGGCTGGCCGGGGCCAAGCTGTCCTGACCAGGATCGCAGGAGGTGCCGGGGCCGGGGCCGCGACGGTCCTGGCCCCGGCACCCTGAACGTCATCGGAAGAGAAGGCAGTGCCGCCCACCTCCCCACCCCAGCCGCTCGTGAAGGGCGCGCCCGTGGCCGTCCCGTCGCTGTACGGACGTCGTGCGGCGGGCCTGCTGGTCATCCTGGCCGCGCTCGGGATCACCGGGCTGCTCAGCGTCTCCTTCGGCGCGAACCCGCTGCCGCCCGTCCGGGCGTGGGAGGTGCTGTGGAGCCGGGACGGCTCGGAGGCGTCGCACATCGTGTGGACGGTCCGGATGCCGCGCACCCTGCTCGGTGTGCTCGTCGGCGCGGCGTTCGGGGTGTCGGGCGCGCTCCTGCAGGCGCTGACCCGCAACCCGCTCGCCGACACCGAGATCCTGGGCGTCAACGCGGGCGCCGGGTTCGCCGTCACGATCGGCGTCGGGTTCTTCGGCCTGACCAGCATCCACGGCTACCTGTGGTTCGCCTTTGTCGGCGGGGCGGCGGCGATGGTCCTCGTCTACCTGATCGGCTCGGCCGGGCGCGCGGCGGCCTCACCCGCGGTGCTCGTGCTGGCGGGAGTGGCGCTGACCGTGATGCTCAACGGGTTCTCCACGTTCCTGACGCTGATCGACGAGGAGACGTTCCGGGCGCTGCGCAGTTGGAAGATCGGCGCGATCGCGGGCATCGGCCTGGACGAGACGGTCGCCGTCCTGCCGTTCCTCCTGCTCGGTCTGCTGATCGCGGTCCTGCTCGCCGGGCCGTTGAACTCCATCGCGCTGGGCGACGACCTGGCGGCGTCCCTGGGCACGAAGGTCGGCCGCACCCGGGTCCTGGGGATTCTCGCGGTCACCCTGCTGGCCGGTGGCGCGACCGCGTTGACCGGCGGCATCGGGTTCGTCGGGCTGATGGTGCCGCACATCGTCCGCTGGTTCACCGGGCCTGACCAGCGGTGGATCATCCTGTACTCGGCCCTGGCCGCACCCGCCCTGGTGCTCGCCGCCGACGTCATCGGACGGGTGATCGTCCGGCCCGGAGAGATCGAGGTGGGCATCGTGACCGCGGTGGTCGGGGCGCCGGTGCTGATCGCGCTGGTGCGGCGGAGGACGGCGAGCGGCCTGTGAACAAGAGCAGCATCGCCTTCGGATACCGCTCCCGCACGGTACGGAACCGTCTGTTCTCCGGCCGGGCGAGCGTCCGGCTTCTGACGGTCTCAGCCGTTCTGTTCCTGGTCGCCGTCGGGCTCGCCGCCGTCGCGCTGACCCACGGCGACTACCCGCTGACCCTCCAGCAGGTGTTCGCGACGCTGTTCGGCGGCGAGCGGGGCTTCGAGTGGACCATCGTCGCCGGGTGGCGGCTGCCGATCGCCATCGCCGCCGTCGTCTTCGGCGCGCTGCTCGGCATCGGCGGCGCCATCTTCCAGTCGCTGACCCGCAACCCGCTCGGCGCGCCCGACGTGATCGGGTTCGACGCGGGCGCGTACACCGCCGTTGTCGTCACCATCCTGGTGATTGACACGCGGAGCTACTGGTACATGGCGTCGGCGGCGCTCATCGGCGGGATGGGGACGGCGTTCGTCGTCTACGTCCTGTCCTACCGGCGCGGCATCCAGGGCTTCCGCATGATCATCGTGGGCATCGGCGTCGCGGCGATGCTCGCGTCGGTGAACACCTACCTCGTCTCCCGCGCCGAACTGGACGACGCGCTCTCCGTGGGGTACTGGGGTGCGGGCTCCATCGCCCGCGTCACCTGGGCCCCGATGATCCCGGCCCTCGTGATCGCCGCGGCCATCGTCGTCTCGGCGGTCCTGCTCGCGCCCGCGATGCGCCGCCTGGAGCTCGGTGACGACGCCGCCGTCACGCTCGGCACGCGGCCGGGAGCCGCCCGGCTCGGGCTGATCGTGACGGGCGTCGCGACGGTCGCCGTCGTCACCGCCGCCGCCGGGCCGATCAGCTTCATCGCCCTGGCGGCACCCCAGGTCGCGCGCCGCCTGACCCGCTCGCCCGGCGTGAGCCTGCTCGCCTCGGCCGCGATGGGCGCCGCCCTGCTGTCCGGCGCGCACCTGCTCTCGCTGCTCATCGCGCAGGCGTACCGGCCGGTGCCGGTCGGGCTGATCACCGTGTGCCTGGGCGGCGGCTACCTGATCTGGCTGCTGATCCGCGAAACCCAACAACGCTACGGGCTCGCCCGATGAGCCCGACGGAACGAACGAAGGGCGAGATGACCGACTCATCCGGGAAGGCGGACCCTGCGGGGGGCCGTCCCCGTGTTGTCGTCGAGGACGCCACCATCGGCTACGACAAGCGCACCATCTCGGACAGGCTGTCCGTGGCGATCCCGGACGGGTCGTTCACCGCGATCATCGGCCCGAACGGCTGCGGCAAGTCGACCCTGCTGCGGGCGCTCGCGCGGGTGCTCACCCCCAGCACCGGAGCCGTGCTGCTCGACGGCAAGGAGATCAGCTCCTACAAGTCCAAGGAGGTCGCGCGTCGGCTCGGGCTGCTGCCCCAGTCGTCACTCGCCCCGGACGGCATCCGGGTCGCCGACCTCGTGGCCCGAGGCCGCGCCCCGTACCAGAACCTGATCCACCAGTGGCGCCCGTCCGACGAGGACGCCGTGGCGGCGGCACTCGCGGCGACCCGGCTGACCGAGCTGTCGGGACGGCTGGTGGACGAACTCTCGGGCGGCCAGCGCCAACGGGTGTGGGTCGCGATGCTGCTCGCCCAGGACACCCCGATCATGCTCCTCGACGAGCCCACCACGTTCCTGGACATCGCCCACCAGTACGAGCTGATGGAACTGTTCCGCACCTTCCACGACGAGGGCAAGACCATCGTCTGTGTCCTGCACGACCTCAACCAGGCCGCCCGCTACGCCGACCACCTGATCGTCATGCGCGACGGACGGATCATCACCACCGGCACGCCGCACGACGTCATCACCGCCGACCTCGTCGAGGACGTGTTCGGGCTGCGCGCCCTCGTCGCGCCCGACCCCGTCACCGGCACCCCCAGCGTCATCCCGCTCGACCCGCGCACCGCGACGGTACGCCCGGTCGAGCCGCACGACGCCGACCCGAACCACGTATCACCCCTACCGCGTCGACAGGAGAGCACCCGATGAACCGCGACAGGCTACCGAGGTTCACCGGCCCGAACCGGACCGGCGAACTCCAGTTCAACTACATGGACCGGCTCGTCCGCCGCGACCTGCGGGTGGCGCGGGTCGAGGACATCACGCCGCGCTACCGGCGCGTCGTGCTGGCGGGCGACGACCTCGCCGACGGGTTCCCGATCGCGCCGTTCTCGCCCGACCACGTCCGGGTGTTCTTCCCCAACCCCGAGACCGGCGAGCTCGTCGCGCCCCGCGAGCAGCCCGACGGCAGGTGGGTCAACGAGGGCGGCACCGGAGAGGCGATCCACCGCGACTACACCGTCCGGGCCTGGGATCCCGAGGCACGTGAGCTGTCGCTGGACTTCGTGCTGCACGGCCACGGCTTCGCCAGCCGGTGGGCGAGCCAGGCGACGCCCGGCGACCCGATCGTCGTCAACGGCCCCAGCTCGAACTGGCGGCTCCCGCAGAACTACCCGCGCTACCTGGCCCTGGGCGACGAGACGGCGCTGCCCGCGATCGCGCGGATCATCGCCGAGGCGCCCGCCGAGGCGCACGTCACCGCACTGATCGAGATCCCCGACGCCAGCGAGGAGCAGAAGCTGACCGGCCCGGCCGAGCTGGACCTGCGTTGGATCCACCGTGACTCCGCCCCCGTCGCCGAGGGACATCTCAGCGCGCTGGAGACCGCGCTCCGGGCGTGGCGGCCCCCGGCCGACCCCGGCACGCTGTTCGCGTTCGCGGCGGGGGAGACGGAGTCCGTCAAACCGATCCGGCGCCACCTGCGCACCGAGGTCGGCCTCACCAAGGACCAGGTCGTCGTCGACGGGTACTGGAGACGCGGCGTGGGTGGCTTCGACCACCACGACGCCGACATCGATGACAACTGACGTGACCGGGGAACGCGCCTGGGGCAGGTTCGAGGCCCCCGCCGTTCCCGACGACGAACCACGGCTGCGCGTCGACCCGTCCTGGACGCCCGCCCAGCTGACCCGGGCCATCATCGGGTCGGTCTGGAAGTACGTCCTGGTAGGTGCCAGCCTGCGCACCCTGTTCAACGTCACGAGCGTGCTGCTGCCCGTCGCGGTCGGCAAGCTCATCGACACCGCCGTCGCCCCGGCCGTGGGCGGCGCGAGCGCCGGGGAGATCGCCGGGCCGCTCGCCCTCTGGACGTCCGTGCTCATCGCCCTGTACGCGTTGATGAACGTCGGCTTCCGGTTCGGCGGCCGGGCCGGGTGGTACGGGGTGCAGCGCGCGCACTTCGAACTCTCCCAACACACCCTGAGACGGGTGCTCGACGAGCGGGACCTGGGCGCGTCGGCGCACCCGCCGGGACGGCTGCTCTCACTGACGACCTCCGACACGTTCCAGGCTTGCCAGTCGGTGTACGTCTCGGTCTATCCACCCGGTGAGCTGATCGGGCTGCTGGCCGCCGCAGGTGTGCTGTTCTGGGTGCATCCCGCCCTCGGTGTCGGGACCATCCTGGTTCTGCCGCTCGTGCTGGGGCTGATGCATCTTGCCGCCTATCCGCTGCGGCGGCGCAGCAAGTCCGAACAGGCGGGCCTCGCCGACGCCGCCGCCGAGGCGGCCGACCTCGTCGCCGGGTTCCGCGTCATCCAGGGGCTGCACGCCCAGCCCACCGCCACCGACCGGTACCGGAAGGTCAGCCGGGACGCGCTGCGCGCCAGCCTCGCCGCCCGCTCCACCGAGGCGGCGTTCGAGGGCGCGAGCACCGCCATCGGCAACGTGTTCGCCGCCGTCGTCACCATCGGGGCGGCGCTGCTGGCCTTCGGCGGGCACATCACCGTCGGGCAGGTCGTCATGGTGTCGTCCATCGCGATCACGCTGATCGGGCCGCTCGACGCGCTGATCTCCGTGCAGGGCTCGATCTGGGCCATGTCGCAGGCGTCGGCGGAACGCGTCCTCGAACTGCTCGCCAGCCCGCGTCAGCGGACCAGCCCGGCGGCGGGCGCTCCCGACGGGGCGGCGGTCCTGGAGTTCCGGGACCTCGCCCTGACCGACGGCCTGGTTCTCGACGGACGTGTCGATCCCGGCGAGTTCGTTGTGCTCGACCTGCCGCACGCCGCCCGAGGCGCGCTCGGCGACCTCCTGACGCTCCGGGCCACGCCGTCCGCCGGAGAGATCACGTTCGCCGGGCTCGCCCCCGCCGAACACTCCTCAAAACACTGGCGCGAACGGGCGCTCGTCGCCCCGCACACCCCGGCGCTGCTGCCGGGCACGGTGCTGGACAACGTGCGCGCGACCGGCGACGAGCCCGTCCCGGCCGACGCCGCGCTCACCGCCCTCGCGGTGGCGGCGCTGACGGCCGAGGAACTGCCCGACGGCTACCACACCGCCGTCGGCTACGGCGGATGGCAGCTCTCCGGCGGGCAGCGGCAGCGGATCGCGCTGGCCCGCGCGGTCGCCGCCGACGCCGAACTGCTGGTGCTCGACGAGCCCACCACCTCGGTGGACGCGGTCACCGAGCAGGCGATCGCCACCGCCGTCCGGGCCCGCCGGGCCGGGCGGACCACCCTCGTGCTGACCTCGGCGCCCGCCTTCCGGGCGGTCGCCGACCGGGTCATCACCGGCAGACGGGAAACGAAGATCGATGTCTGAGGTCACCGTGGACGGGCGCCGGACGCTGCCCGTCGCGTCCGGCCGCACGGTCGCGGCCCGCCTGTGGCGGATGCTCGCCGGACGCCGTCTCGCGCTGGGCGGGATCGTCGCGCTGTTCCTGGTCGAGGCGGGCCTCGCGCTCGTCTTCCCACTCGTCATCGGCAGCCTTGTCGACACCGTCATCGCCGCCGACGGGTCGGGTGTGCCGGGGTCGTTCTGGTGGCAGGTCGGGCTGCTCGCCGTGACCTCGGTGGCGGCCGGGGTGGTGGCCTGGGTCGCGATGCGGGCGCTGGCCCGGCTCGCTGAGACGCTCGTCGCCGAGCTGCGGGAGAGCTACGTCGGGGCGGCGCTCGACCTGCCGCGCGCGACGGTCGAGGCGGCCGGGACCGGCGACGTCGTCACCCGCGCGTCCGACGACATCGCGCAGGTCTCCGGCACGCTGCCCGAGGTGCTGCCGCAGCTCACCGTCTCGATCCTCACCATGAGCCTGGTCGCGGGCGCCCTCGCCGTGCTCGACCCCTGGTTCCTGGTGGGCTTCTCCCTCACCATCCCGCTTTACGGCCTGACGGTCCGGTGGTACCTGCGCACGGCTCCGGCCGTCTACGTCGCCGAGCGCGCCGCCGAGTCCGCCCGGGGCCACGACGTCCTGGGCACCCTCACCCAGCTCCCGACGGTGACGGCACACCGCCTGGAACACCGCCAACTGGCCCGCATCAAGGCGGCGACCTGGCTGACCGTCCGGTGGGCGATGCGCACCCGAATCGTGCAGAACCGCCTGTTCGGCTACCTCAACGTCGCCGAGGCCCTGGGCCTACTAGCCGTCCTGGGCATAGGCGTCCGCCTGGCCCTGACGGGCGAGACCACCACCGGCGAAGTCACCGCCGCCGCCCTCCTCTACCTCCGCACCGTCGCCCCCATCGCCGAACTCCTCTTCCTCCTCGACGAACTCCAGTCCGCCCTGGCCTCCCTGAGCCGCATCATCGGCGTCACCACCCCCCCAGAACCACTCACTCCGAACAAGGCCACGCTCGTAAAGCACCCGGCCTCGGGCCCGAGCGAACACGGCGCGGCCGTCGAGCTGAGGGGTGTGGATTTCGCTTATCGGGCGGGACGGCCCGTGCTCTCCGCGATCGACGCCCGGATCGAGCACGGGACGGTGCTCGCCGTGGTCGGCGCGACGGGGTCCGGCAAGTCCACCGTCGCCGCGCTGATCGCCGGGATTCACGAACCCACGGCGGGCGACGTCGTCCGCCGGGTCGATCCACGCCGAATCGTCACCGTCACCCAGGAGACCCACGTGTTCGCCGGGACGGTGCGCGACAACCTCACCCTAGCCGCCCCCGACGCCTCCGACGCCCAGGTGCGCACCGCCCTGAAACAGGTAGCCGCCGACCACATCGTCGACCTCCTCCCCGACGGCCTGGACACCGAGGTAGGCGACGGCGGCCACCCCATCACCCCCGCCCAGGCCCAACACCTGGCCCTGGCCCGCCTGGCCCTCGCCGACCCCCTCCTCGTCATCCTGGACGAGGCCACCGCCGAAGCCGACACCGCCGACACCGCCGTCCTGGACCAAGCCACCGCCACCATCACCAAGGGCCGCTCCGCCCTCGTCATAGCCCACCGCCTCTCCCAAGCCCGAACCGCCGACCAAATCCTCGTCCTGGATTCCGGCCACCTAGTCGAAACCGGCACCCACACCGACCTCATCACCACAAACGGCCGCTACGCCACCCTCTGGACCGCCTGGTCCACCAACCGCCCCTGACCCCGCCGGGCCGACGCAAACCCGTCGGCCCGGGTTCCCCCTGGCCTCCGGCGCTCCTGCCCACGCCGCACGAGCGACCGAAGCGGTCGCGGCCGGGTTCACCCAAGGCGAGCAGAGGCCCAGGATCAAACGAAGGCCCCGGATTCCGGAGTCGGGCACGTGCTCCTTCTCAGCCCGCGCGGTGCAGCCGCTGGCCCTGGGGCGTGACGGTGAGGCGGTAGCTGTCGCGTCCGGGGCGGCCCGCGCGGAGCCAGCCGAGGTAGGCGGCCTCAACCAACGACCACAGGGGGACGTCGGCGCTCTGCCGGACGTCGAAGCGCTCCGCGTCACGCGTCCAGTAGACGTCGGCCCAGCCCTCACCGCCGGGCCTGGCGACGGAGACCCGCTGCCGCCAGGCCGCGCCGTCACGCTCCCAGCCGGTGTCGAGCACAAGCGGCCCGGTGGCCTCGGTGATGGCAAGCTGCGCACCCGGCTCGGCCTGCGCGACGAGCCGCGGGTCAAGCCCGGTCACGGTGTCGGTGGCCGCGCCCTGCCGCTCGATCCCGTCGACCCGCTGGCTCCGCAGCATCATGAAGCCGCCATCGCCGGTGAGTCGACCGACAGCGGTTCCATCACCGAGAACGTCAAGAGCCAGGAGGTGGCCCCAGGCTCCGGCCCACGGCATCCACGGCAGCACGACCAGGCCGCCGGGCCGGGTCTGCTCGATCCAGGCAGAAGGGATGTCGCGGACGCCTGCTGTGACGTGAATCCGGTCATAGGGGCCGCCGTCAGGATGCCCGGCGGTGCCGTCGCCGATGACAAGGCGCGGCTCGCGCCCGGCTGCGGCGAGGTTGCTCGCGGCGGTGTCGGCGAGCCCGTCGTCGATCTCGATGGTGGTGACGGCTTCGTCGCCGAGCCGCCACGCCAGGACCGCGGACGTCCAGCCGGTGCCGGTGCCGACGTCCAGGACGCGGTGGCCGTCGCGCAGGCCGAGGGCGTACAGGAAGCGGACGGCGACCGTGGGCGCCGACAGCGAGCAGGTCGGCGGCGCGGTGGTGTCGGTGACGTCGGCGTTCCCGTCGCTCCGCTGGGTGATGATGGAGGCGTCCTCGTAGACGGCGTTCCACCAGTCCGTCGTGTTCGAGCGGCGGTCGATGGGTCGGCTGGCGCCGTGCCGGCCCTGCGCCTGGGCGTAGCCGGTGTCGGGCACAAAGAGGTGGCGCGGGACCTCGTGCAGCGCCGTCCGCCACAGGCGACTGGCATGGTCGCCGTCGTTGATGACGCCTGCGGCGGCGAGGTGGTCGCCGAGTCCGGTGGCGCGTTCCCGGAACCGCACCGAGGTCCACACGTCCACGGGGTCTCCTAGTTCTTGCCGGGGGCGGGCGGGGGGAAGTCGTTGGGCTGGCAGACCTGGCCGCCGGGGTCGCAGCCGGGCGTGCGGCTGGGCTCGCAGTTCCCGTCGCCGTTGGGGAGGCAGGTGACGGGGTCGCAGGGCCCGGCGTGCACACCTTCCCGTGGCGGGACGAGCCTGTCCAGCAGCCCGGCCAGCCCTTCGGCGCGCACGTCGCCGAACGCCTGGGCGCGGGACATCGGGCAGCCCGCGACAGCCCCGTCCGGCAGGATCCCGGCGACGCCGTGGCCGCAGTTCCCGCACAGTTCGGAGATCTGGCCGCCAAGCCTGCCGCCGGTCGGCCGTCCGATCATCCGCATCCGATCGACGCCGATCTCCCGGACCCCGAGCCGGGTGAGCAGGGCCTTGGCTTCGGTGACCCGCTGGTCGGGCAGGACCCGCACGATTCCGGCCCGAACCGGGATGTTCAGGGCGAGCGCCCGCTCAAGGGTCGCGACGGTTCGGCCAAGGGTTCTCCGCCCGGTGATCGCGGCGTGCTGGTCGGGGTCGTCGCTGTAGAAGGAGGTCGCGATCGAGACACCCGGCCGGGCGAGGTAGCCCCAGGTCGTCCGAGGGATGTGGACGAGGTTGCTGTACACCTCCACCTGTCGGCCGCAGGTCAGGGCATAGGCCAGCAGCACTTCGAAGGACGGCGAGAGGGTGGGCTCGCCTCCGATGAACTGGATCGCGGGAATGCCGAGCGCGGCGGCCTGGTCGATGACGCCCATCCAGTCGATGGTCGTCATGATGCCGTGCCCGCGGTCAGGCCCGGAGTCGGCGTAACAGTGGGCGCAGGCAAGCTGACACCTACCGGTGATCTCCAACTGAAGCAAACGCACTGAGTTCAAGAGCTGCCTCCTGATCGAACACGTCGGCTACAGCGCCAACGCCATCGCCGTCAACAAATAGGGCGCGGCCTCCCGCGCGGAAAGGCGATCGAAGTCCTTGCCGTCAGCCCGCGCCAACGCCACGGTCAGGCGCATCCGCGCTTCCTGGAACACGTCATACGCGTCGGCCGTGCCAGGCGGCCAGCCCTCACGGCCAAACGCCAGCACCTCACCCATGTCGGTGCCCGCCGCCTCTGCGGTGTGGTGAAGGATCAGGAGGGCTCGCCGAGCTTCGGCGACTTGGCTGTCGACGGCCTCAGGCCAGTGCCGGTTCGTCACGGCGTTCGTGCCTCCGTGGGTCTGGAGTCGGCGGCGCGGCAGCAGGGCGGGCCCCCGGCCAGATAGGACTGTGCGGACTGCGCGGTGCAGAAGGCGCGGGCGGCGCGGTGCCGGGCGGAGACGGCGTCCGCCTCCAAGGCGGCCTCAAGTTCTCCCCACGTGGCGAAGGCGAGGGATTTGTCGGGCTGGTCCCGACGCGTGGCGGTCCATACGTCTTCGCCGTTCCGGACCGTCCACCAGCCCGGGTAGCGCAACTCCAGCCGCGCCAGCACCACCCCGTCCTGAAACGTGCCCGTACGTCGGTTTCCTCTGCCCTCCGGGTGGGCCAAGGGCGGCGGCGCGTGCCGGTAGACGGCAAGGCTCACGGTGGTGCCGTGGCGGCGGGAGACGCTGACCTCGTCGGCGAGCCGCCGCACCGCTCCCAGCCCGAAGCCCTCCTCCCACACCTCGGTCCCATGGTCGTGGACCGTGGTCCGGACCGCCCGCGACTCGACCCTGACGGTAGCGGTGACCGGCGGCACCCCGTGCCGAACGGCGTTGACCGCGATCTCCTCCGTCGCCGTCACCAGCCGCATCGTCGCCCCGGCCGAAAGCCGGTGGACCTCCGCCACCCGCCGAACCACAGCCCTCAACACACACGTGGATTCGACAGCGTGCAGCAGCAGCACGGTGGGCCGCGCGCACAGCACGCCGTCGTAGGAGCTCAGCCGCATCCGCGCACCCTCCCTCGACGGCGCGCGTCCATGCGCAGACGACGGGCACGCCGCGGCGGCCGGACGGCAGCCTCGGCGAGCGTGCGCAGGCCACGCTCGTAGCTTCCGACGATCATGCTCGCCAGCCCAGACGGAATCCCCTGCTGCCGCAGAACCCGCTCAGCCGCGGTAACCGCCAAGAGTTGCGCGACCTCAGGCCGCAAGGCGGCGCAGCCCTGCGCCCCTGCCAAGCCCCGCAGCGTCAGCTCCAACCGGCCGACCAGCGTGTCAGTGGTGCCGGTGAGCATCGCCGCGCTCTCCAGCGCGCCCCGCATCGCGGCCGCGGCGAGCCCGGCGGCCTGGGAGACGCTGAGCGTCGCCGGAGGCCGGGTCACGGCCCCGTCCCGGGCGTCTGGCCGGAGCGCGCGCGGCGGCGGGCGATGACGCGGGCGGTGGCGTCCGTCAGCCAGTCGGGGTCGCCCGTGGTGACGAGCCGCTGGCCGTCCAGGAGCAGGGCGACGTGTTCGCCGCTCACCTCCGCGACGATCTTGATCGAGGCGCCGACGACGAGCCCCCCTCCAGACCAGTCGGACTGGATGCCGTGACGGGACATCAGATAGGACGCGAGCTCGATGAGCACGTGGTGCGCGCGTGCCTCATCGATGAGCGCCTGGCCGCGCAACGCCTCGTGGAGCTCTTCCTCGGTCGTGCCGAAGACCGTCATGGCAAGCCCGGCGTACATCTGCTCATCCGTGAGATCGTCGTGCCGAGTGGCCATCCACGTGCCCTTGTCGGACCGCCAGAGAGTCCAACCAGGCCAATCGGTTCTGGACTGGGGCCGTTCCTTGGACGCGTACACCGTCAGCGCCTCCTGGTAGCGATTTGGTTGCGTCCAGTCAATTGCGGTGCAGGCCCTGTCGCCATGGGGATACTGGGAGTACGCAGGGGCATCTCGGGTTACCCCTGCGTGCCCCAACTTGGACCGTCGCGAAGGGCTTGCGCGATGAGTAGGGATGACACGCTGAAGGCGTGGGCACGACGACTGAAAAAGCACCGGACCGACCGGCTGTGGTCCGAGACCGATCTCGCCACGGAGATGAAGAAGCTCCGCGCGGATCTGCCGTCTGTGGACACGCTCGCCCGCACGATTCGCAGGTCCTGGGAGACAGGGGCGCACCTGCCCACCCCCCGGTACCGGATGCTGCTCGCCCGAGTGTTCGCGACCGATGAGGACGCGCTGTTCGGCGACAACGAGCCGGTCCTCACGCCCGCAGATGTGGACGACGACGTGAGGCGCCGCGAGCTCCTCGGCCTGCTCGGCATCGCGGCCGCCGCGCCCATCGTGGGCGGCTTCGAGCCGCTGCGGGTGCGGATCAACGAGGCGCTCACCGGAGCACCGACCGTCGCCGACGCCGACGAGTGGGAGCGGGTCGCCGCTGATTACGCCCTAGAAGTCGGCCGGGTTCCTACGAGCCAGGTGCTGCCGGACCTCCTCACCGACTTCGCCGAGCTCGGCACGGCGCTCGGCGCAGCGAAGGGCCTCGTCAGGCACCAGCTCCTGCGCGCTTCGGCTGAGCTGGCCGCGCTGACGGCGATCGCCCTGTCTAGTGCCGCCGACTATCGGGCATCGAACCGGTGGTGGCGCACTGCGGCGCGGGCAGCCGATGAGAGCGGCGATCGGACCACGTCCTCCTTGGTGCGTGGCCGACATGCCGTCTTCAGCCTGTACGACCGTCGACGCTCGCCAGTCGACGTCGTCGCCATCGCGGGCGAGGCCATCACGGTGGCGGACAACCAGCCCTGCGTAGGGGTCGTCAGCGGGTACGCCGCCACGGCGCAGGCGTATGCACGTCTGGGCAGGCACGATGCCGCGTCCGCAACGGTGGAAGCGTTGCAGGACCTGTTCGGGCGGCTGCCGGATCCGGTGAAGGCGGCCCGGGCCGGTCAGTGGGGGTGGGGAGAACAGCGCCTGCACCATGTCCTGAGCGACGTCCACACGCATGCCGGGGACATCGAGCGAGCGTTCGCAGCCCAGGATGCGGCGTTGCGCCTCTACCCCGTGACGGGCTCCCTGGGGCGGACTCAGGTCGAACTCCACCGGGCCGGTTGCCTCATCCGTGCCGGCGACGTTGATGAGGGCGCGAAGCACGCGGTTCGGGTGTTGCGGGCGCTGCCGCCTGATCGGCGGAGCGATGGCCTGGTTCGAGCCAGCGCGCTGACGGCGCTGACGATGGGCGAACCGATGGTTGCGCATCGACCCGCGTTCCGGGAAGCGTATGAGGTTCTCACCCTCGAACCGGGAGACCTCTGATGGGCCTTGTCTTCAGCCGCTACGGTTCCGTCGAAACACTTCAGATCGCCGACGACGTCATCGTTCCGCTGTGGGAGGCGACCCACGCCGACGTGATCGACCGGCCCTTCTACTCGACGGATCGGTTCGTCGAGCGCCTTCGCGGTTACGCGGGGGCGCCGACGTTCGAGTTCGTCATCGCCTACCGTGATGGCACCGCGCTGGGCCTCGCGTTCGGGTACGGGCTCGTCACCGGGCGGTGGTGGGAGGGCCTGGAACCGTCGATCGAGCTCCCCGAGGGGTTCACCGACGAGCGCGGCGGCGGCCGAACCTTCGCCTTCAACGAGCTGATGGTCATCCCGGAGGCACGCGGCCAAGGCGTGGCGCACGCCCTACATGACGAACTGCTACGCGGCCGACCAGAGGAGCGGGCGACGTTGCTGACGCGCGAGGACAACGTCTCAGCACAGTCCGCCTACGCCCGATGGGGATGGCAGAAAGTCGGCAAGCTGAAGCCATATCCGGACTCCCCGAACTTCGACGCCTTCGTCCTGCCACTTCCGCTTCCGCCGCACTAGACGACCCGCGCCGGGAGCTGGTCGCGAACATCCACCCGTACCACCAGTAGGAGCTTGGCGTAGCGATGCGGGCGTTTTTAGCGGACGATGACGCGCGTGCCGTCCGGCCAGCGGTTGGCGTTATATATCGCGGCCTGTGAGAAGAAGAATTCGTGAGGGAGGTGGGACGCGTTTACTTGTAGGCCGCGCTGATCGAGTCGTTCGGGGTCGCGGCGATGGCTTCGATGAGATCGTGGGACAGCAGGGCCGCGATGAGGTCCGCCGAGCCGGCCACGTGGGTGGAGTCGAGATCGATCTCGGTTGCGACGCACCAGGCGTGGTCTTCAGGCCAGAAGATGCTTGGAGACTGGGGGAAGAAGTGGCCATCCCGGTAGTTGCCCAGAACCGTCACGGAGTTGAGGGGGCCGGTCATAAGCGCGTAGTCACGCGTGGGCATGCGCACACGGGGGGCGCTGAGGACATCGGTGAGGAAAGCCGGAGGCGAAGAGGAGGAAGGAGCCTCGTCTCCGGGACCCTCAGCCCGTAGTTCCGCGCCGTCCCTCTCCGGTGTCAACCATCCCCAGCCTTCCCACACACAGAACCAGCAGGTCTGTGGCGTAGAGGTGTGATCGGCGAGGAGTGCGCAGAGGGCCGCAAGTTCGGTCTCGGGAAGGTGGCCGATGCGGGGCGACTCATCGAAGGGGGAGTCTCCGGTCTGGCCGCCAGGCGCGCGGTCGGAGATCTCGGAGAACAAGGACTCGGCATGCAGTTCACGCCCCGACCAACGCGCGATCGCATCCCAGCGTACGGGCTGCTCGTCAGAAGACTCGGCGGGGTGAAGGACACGGGCATATGCGTCGTATCCGCGGGGAACCAGTGAGGCAACGTTGTACTCGCTGAGCGCAAGCCGGTCAAAGAGCCACGCAGCGGGCTTCGTGTTTTGGGCAACGACCGGATACGGCGTGCACGGGTTCAACATGCAAGCACTCTCCTCATCCTCCTAACATCCGTGATGTTGTGAGTACCGCTGCCCTTGTAATGCCCCCGAAGTGGGTGCTGATTGGCTCTCCGTAGAACCTTCTGGGCTTCCTTCACCTCTCTAAACAGAAGACTAGACCGTTCGCCCACTACCGGGCTGCCGGTTTTCGACTGAAAGACCCGGATCTCTGATCGGAACTCGACTGCGTCAGACGCCCATTCGCAGGTGCCGGGCATGAACGACACTAGCCTCGATCTTTCGTGATGTTGGTCGGGGTCGCGTAGTGACCCGACCAACGCCGCTTTTCAGCTGGTGGGGCAGCGTAGTGTCCCGGCTGTCGCGCCGGGTGTGCGGGGTTCCACGGGCCCTGGTGGTGCCACACGTGCTCCCGAGCCGCACGCAACCGCGCCAGCACCTTCGTCCCGCCATCGGCCAGAGTGCTGACCAGCCGAGATACCGTCGGATCCGACGCCACCGGCCCGAACACCTCCGGACACTCGCGCAGAACCGCGATGTCCGCCAGGCAGTCGCCGCCCAACGCGACCGCCACCGCCAGATTCGCGAAGACCTTCCCCGGCTCATGGACCGCCCGGCCCTTCCGCCACGGCGCGAGAGTCTCAAGAGGACAACGTCTCAGCACAGTCCGCCTACGCCCGATGGGGATGGCGGAAAGTCGGCAAGCTGAAGCCAGATCCGGACTCCCCGAACTTCGACGCCTTCGTCCTGCTACTCCCACTTCCGCCGCACTAGACGACCCACGTCGGGAAGCCAGTCGTCACGGGTGGCAGTGCCACGCTCTCGATGTAGCGCTATCCACTAATGAAGAGGAATTCTAGACGTAGTGCTTCTGTGTACGGATAGCCTGACCCTCGACGTTCGCCGTACGGGGACGTCGCCGAGCACGGGAGAGCCGATGATCAGCCCCTACGTCCGCCGTCTCCGACTTGCCGACGAGCTCATCCGCGTACGGACCGCGAAGAAGATCACCCATGACCAGCTCGCCAAGATGATCAAGGGCCATCGTCCGACGATCAGCAAGCTGGAGAACGGCCACATCGCTCCCAATCTTGATGACGTGTTCAAGATCCTGGAGGCTCTTGAGGTCACCGGGGATGAGTGGGAGCTGATCGTCCGGATCGCCCGTGAGGCGGCCGAACGCGGCTGGTGGGAGCTCAAGGCCAAGTCCATGGGCGAGCGGCAGGCTCTCTACGCCAACCTGGAGGCAGGGGCGAACCGCGTCCGCGAGTTCCAGCCCGCCGTGGCGCCCGGCCTGCTGCAGAGCCAGGAGTACGCCGGCGCCAGGCTGAAGGCGGGCTGGACCCAGGGCAAGGACGGAGTGACCATCGAGGGCATCCTCGACGGGCGGAAGGGCCGCCAGCGGATGTTCAACCGGCCCAGCGGCCCGCTGTATGAGGTGATCCTCGACGAGGTCTTCGTCCGAAGGGCCTCCGCGCCCCCGGAAGCCCTGGCTCGCCAGTTCCAACTGCTGGCGGAGAAGGCCGCCGAGCAGAGGATCAGCCTGCTGATCCTGCCCTTGGACGCCGTCATCCCGACCTTCGTCGTTCCAACCGTCACGTTCTCGATGTACGACTACCCCGAAGACCCGCCGGTGGTGGCCGTGGAGAACGTCGGCGCCGACTACGTGGCCACCAGCCCCGAGGAGGTCAGCCGCTACGTCGACCGGTACAACCTGCTCCGCGATGCCTGCCTCACCCCGAACGACAGCATCGAGCTCTTGATCACATCAGCAGACCGGCTGCTGACCAGCCCAGAGAAAGAAACGACATGAACCGCGAGCAGTTCCCCACCTGGCGCAAGTCGACCTACAGCGACCACGACGCCAACTGCGTCGAAGTCGCACCAGGCTCCCGGGGCGCTATCGGAGTGCGCGACAGCAAGGACCCCCACGCGCCCCACCTTGTCTTCACCCCGGTCGCATGGCGGACCTTCCTCACCGCCGCCCGCCGCACCCAACGGCGATAAGCACCGCACCACGACCAAGCACGGGCCGGATCGGTATCGACGGGTGCCGTCACGGTGATGTTGTCGACCGGTTGAGGGCGAGAAGGTCGGCGGCCAGGGCGGTGGCGATGCGTTCGGCGTCGGCGTCGCCCAGCAGCCGATTGGCGTGCATGTGGGTGAGGGCCCCCGCGCCGGTGGGGCGCTGCGTTGGTCTCACCGCGGCCCGGTAGGCGGTCAGGGCGGTGTGGCGGGCCGTCCACAGGTCGGTGGCGGAGCCGGCCCACACCGTGTCCGGCGGCATGGTGCCGTCGTGCTGCCGTCCAGCGGCTCGTACGGCTGCGCGCAGGGACTGGAAGCGGCGGCGGGCGGTCCGGTCGAGGTGGTGGCGGTCGAGGGCTGCGGGGTCGCCGTCGGCGATGGCGGTGGTGATCGCGGCGGCGGACAACGCCGCAGCCACGACCCGCTGTTCAGAGTCACCGGTCGTGGGCAGCAGCGCCAGGACCAGGCTGCTGTCTGCGGCGAAGACCCGCTCGGCAGCGGCGATCGCGTCGGTGCCGCCGTAGCGTTCGATCTCCTGGTCGTAGGACTGGACGGTGAAGGCGCTCGCCAGGTGCTGGCGCTTCAGCTCAGCGCACCATTCGGACAGGACCGGTAGCACCACGCCGCCCAGGGCCGCGGGTTGTCCGTGGAAGCGGATCCTCAGGTGCGGCCCGTGCACAGGGTCGGTGTAGCGCAGCCAGAAGCACGACGCGAAATGGCCTTCCAGCTCCCGGTTGACCACTGCGAGCTGCTCCAGGACCTCGTCCTGGCAGGTGCGGGGAGCAGGCAGGTGCAGCGACAGCCATGGCCCGCCGGGCAGGAACAGACCCTCATCGGCGGTGCGGGGCGGCGGGTGTGCGCGTGCCCCGTTGACGCCGGGTGACGGGCGCGGACGAGGTTCGACGGGGATCACGAGTTCGAGCACATGCCGCCCGCCGGGCCCTGTGGCGACGGCCTGGACGGCATCGGGTCCGCCGGGAGGTTCGCAGACCGCACGCAGACCGCGGCGGACGTAGCGGCGCAGCAGTTCCCGGTCATCGGCGCGGCGCAGGTCCAGCGGGAGGCGGTGATCGCCGTCGTCGGTGACCACCACGTCCGGCGGTGCGGGCAGCGTGGTCGTCCGCCACGCCTGCAGCGCCTGTCTCCACAGGTCGGCACCGTGGGCTGCCTCGGCGAGCGAGGGCGGCAGGAACCAGCGGGCGGGGGTGAGGATCGTCCGGCCGTAGCGGATGCGCGGCTGGAACGGCCCGGCGGCGGTCGGCCCCCAGCACCAGGGAGTCAGCAGAACGGTTCCCGAATGTCCCAGCAGCTGCAGGAACCGGGCGATCGGCGGCAGCAGGTGGGCTGCCAGCCGCGAGTACAGCACTGGGATGACCTGCTGGTTGTGGCGGACCGACCAGCACGTCAGCCGACGGCCGTCCGACACCAGGTGAAGGTCAGCCAGATCGACATCGAGAACGGGGTCAAGGTCACCGGGGCGGTCGGCGACCCCGACCGGGATCCGGTACCGGGTGAACCCGGTGGGCGGGGCGAGAGCGGCGGCGTTGGGGACGCAGGCATCGGCGACGATTTCCGCGATCAACGGTCCGGGGCCGTCGTTGGACGGGCCGGGCCAGGCGTCGGGCAGCAGACGGGCGAACCGGCCGATCGTGGTGCCGGCCCGCTGCGGCCCCGGCGGGACCACCGCCAGTTCCCACCGTCCCGCCGCCAGCGCGTCGGAGCTGGAGGAGATCACCCGCACACTGATCTCGGCCGGGCACGCCGGAAGCCCACCTCGGCCGCCATCCAGCCGGGTCAAGGTCGCCTCGTCCAGGATGATCTCGGTACGGCCGCCCGTCAACGCGCCGGCGACCAGCTCCGCCAGGGCATGGTGGCGGCGCTCGGCTGCCAGAGCGTGTTTCTCGGCGGCCTGCTCGTCCGGTCGGCGGTGGGGTTCGATGCGGTGGCTGTCGATACCGAGGCCCGTCGCGGCGTCGGTCGCCTCCAGCAGCGGCACCAGACGGCCGGGCCGGTACCGGGTGACGAACCGCTGGTGCCACTCGGCCAGTTCGATCATCGGGTCAGTAGCCCGCCACAACGCCGTCGCCGCTCGGGCGGCCTCCGCCAGCAGGGCGGCGGGAACGGCGATGTCGGCGTCGGCGGCGACATCCACGCTCAGCGGCCGGTCGACCAGGCACAGGCCGTCCGCCACGTCGCGGGCGCGCACCAGCAGCGGCAGCCGGGCCGGGTCGCCGACCCGATGCCGGTCCGCGTCCGAAAGGAGCCTCCGTAGCCGCGTGAGATGCGGTGCCGCGGCGTGCTCGGGACCGATCTTGCCGGCCAGATGGCCCAGCGGGTCCTCGGTGATCCGCGCGGGCAGCAGGTCGGCCAACAGAAACCCGCCGCGCACCAACTCCAGCAGAGCGGCCCGCACGACGGAGGCGGGCACGGGCCAGCGCCGCATCACCGCATCGACCACGCCGGACCCGGACGCTCCAGAAGAGCACAGCCGCAGGATCTCCACGCTGGCCGCCGTGGCACGGACGGTGACGCGCCGCGTCCGCCACACGTTCTCCAGCGCCTGGCCCCGGCGCACGATCAGATTGCTGGCCGTCAGATGCAGCCGGTCCACGAGCAGGGGCCCGACGTCGGGGTCGGCCATCACCTGGTCGCAGAACGCCGCCAACCACGCCCCGCTTGGGTTGGTGCGGCCCCGATGCGCCTCGCCCAGCCGCAGCAGGTCCGGTTCGTCTTTCCCGGCGATGCGCGCGGTGGCCACCGCGGAGAACGCTCCATGCGGCGTCGGTCTCCACCGTGACCGCAGATCGTAGGCGCGGCGAGTCAACTCCCGGCGGCTGGGCGCGGCCGCCGGGCCGGTCGAAGACGCCGTCGGGGCCTGCCGCGACGCCAGGAACATCGCCTCTGCGAGGACCCCGTCGGGCGGTCCGGCAGGGCCGGGTTCGGCGGGACGCAACGGCAGCCGCGCCAGCACCGCGGGCGCGCTGGGGATCACGAAGGCCGCTGCCGTCGGGCGGCGACCCCCGATCAGCACTTCGTGTCGCTGGTGCAGCCGTCGTTGGTGCAGTCCGCCGAGCAGGTGTTCGGAAGGTCCTCATCGGGCTCCCCGACACGCAGGTCGAGCCGGAACAGATCGGCTGTGGCCTGGTCGAAGTCCGGGAACGCACCTTCGGGGCTGGCGTCAGTGATGTCGCTCATACCCGGAGGCTACGGAAGCTAATCGGGCTACGGAAGCCAGACGGTTAGCTGTTGCGGGTCAGCGACCAGTAGCGGCCACGGAGGGTCGGCAGTCGTTGTCGGGATAGGCCACGGCCAGTGTCGTCGTTCGATACTTTGTGGCCATGGTGAACGCCACGGAGGTGAGTGACGAGGCTGGCCGGCTTCGTGCTGCGATGGTTGAGGCGTGGCCGCCTCTGTCGGAGCGGGTCGATCGGGCTATGCGCGCTTTGCCGCGTGAGCGGTTTCTGCCCGGAGTTCCGTTGGAGCGGGCGTACGCCGACGACATCATCACCACCCACCGCGACACCGACGGCACCGTCCTGAGCTGCACCACCCTGCCGAGTTGCGTGGCGACCATGCTGGAGCGACTCGACGTGCGGCCCGGCCACCGTGTTCTGGAGATCGGCGCCGGAACCGGCATCAACGCGGCCCTGCTGGCCCACCTCGCCGGGCCGGACGGCCACGTCACCACCATCGACGTCCTGCCCGACGCCGCCGACCGGGCACGCCGACATCTGGTCGGCGCCGGCTACGCCAATGTGGAGGTCATCTGTGGCGACGGCGCGGACGGCCACCTGCCGGGCGCACCCTACGACCGGATCATCGTCACAGCCGGGGCCTGGGACATCCCACCCGCCTGGACCCAGCAGGCCGCGCCCGACGCCCGCATGGTGATCCCGCTGCGCATCGCCGGCTTCACCCACGAAGTCACCCTCCACCGAGGCCAGCAGCCCGGAGGGCCGCTGTGGACCAGCAGCCACTCCCGCCTCTCGGGGTTCATCAAGATGCGCGGAGACGGCCACCACGGCGAACGCGACGTCCCCATCGTGGCCGGCGGCCAATCCGAACTCCGCGTAGAAGCCGACCTCACCCTCGACCAGGCCGCGCTCGTGCGCGCCACCAGCGGCCCGCCCGCGCGGCGATGGACCGGAGTGCGGACCGCCGACCTGCGGCTGCCGGGCCTGGAATTCTGGCTGGCCCGCCCGGGCGGCCTCTGTCGCCTCATCAACCGCCGCCCCGGCCACGGACTCGCCCCCGCCACCGGACAAGGCGGTAGCCTCGCCGTCCTGCACCCCACCGGCGACACCTTCGCCTACCTCACCCTCGGCCCCGCCCAGGACGGCGACACCAAGCGCGAACTCGGCGTCTACGCCTACGGAGCGCACAGCGACCTGCTGGCCGACCAAGTCGCCGCGCAGATCCAAGAATGGGGCGCTGAGCAGGCGCCCGCCGCCACGTCGATCGAGATCCACCCCGCGGAAGCACCCACCCCGTCCCTGGACGAGGCCCTGCTCACCGTCGCCAAGGACCACACCCAGATCGTCGTACGCACCTCGCGATAGAAGCCAAACAGGCACAGCGGGCTGCGGAGCAACGGCTAACGCGCGGGCCGGGGGAGGCCCCGGCGGTCACGATGATCCGGTCGTTGGGGGTGTCCTGCGGGACGCGCTGATGCCGTCGCCCAGGACGACGCGCCCCTGGCCGTACCCGGCTTCGGCCAGGGAGCGCCGCGCGCCGTCCCCGATGGCGACGGGTGTGGTGTGGGTGGGTCGCGTAGTGAGAGTCGGGGTCAGGTGTTCTGGAGGGTTTGGAGGACGGTTAGCCAGTGGGTTAGGCGTTGGTCTTCGGCGAGGGTGATGTAGTCGATTTGGGGGAGGCCGGCTTCTCGCCATTTTTGGACTAGTTCCATGAGTCGGACGGAGTCCATGCCCTGGTCTCGGAGGTCGTCGGTGGGGTCTAGGTCGGTGGGGTTCAGGTAGAGGAGGTCGGCTATGTCGGCTCGGGCTTGGGCTTCGGTGATTTTCATGGGGTTTCTTCTTTGGTGAGTAGGTGGACTAGGGCGGGGACCCACTGGCGGGTGTGTTCGGGTTCGACTATGACTTGCAGGTGGCTGGCCGCTATGGGGACCGTCCTCAGGTTTGGGAGGAAGGGGGACCACATGGCGGCTAGTTGCTCCGGGTAGTCCGCTTGTTCGGCGTCTTTGGTGGCGGCTACCAGGAGGGTGGGGACGTTGAGGGTGCCGTGTGTGGGGGTCATTAGGAGGGAGTCGGTTCGGGCGGCGGCGATGGCTACGGCGCGGCGTTGGGTGGGGCTTAGGCCGCTGAAGATGCGTTCGGCTAGGTCTGGGCCTTCGTTTTCTTCTAGCTGGTTGGCTACTTGGTCTTGGAGGGTGACGTCGGCTAGTAGTTCGGCCATCTTTACTCCGGCTACGCTTACTTCCTCGTGTAGGGGGCCTTCGGCGATGGGGATGGCGTCGATGATGCCCAGGGCGCGGACCTTGTGGCCTCGGGCTATGAGTTCGTGGGCTACGGCGTAGGCCAGGTGGCCGCCCCAGGAGAAGCCGAGTAGGTCGTAGGGGCCGGTGGGTTGGGTTTGGGTGATGACGTCGGTGTAGGCGCGGCAGAGGTCTGGGAGGTCGGTGAAGTCCACCTGGAGGGCGCCGTGTACCGGGTCCTGGAGGCCGTAGACGCCCCAGGAGGGCGGGAGTAGGTCGAGTAGGCGCCGGTACATGGTGGCTAGACCGGTGTACTCGTGGAAGCAGAAGAGGGTTCGGTCGCCGGTGCCCTCGCGGAGGGGGAGCACCACGGCGTCGTGCAGGGTGGGGCCGGAGGACGTTGCCTGGGCGTCCAGGCTTTGGGCCAGTTCTGTCACGGTTTGGTGGGTGAAGACCTGCTTGACCAGGAGGTTGTGTTCGCCGGTGGTGTTCACCCTTGCCACCAGGCGCATCGCTAGCAGGGAGTTGCCGCCGATCTCGAAGAAGTTCGCCGTGGTGGAGACGCGGGCGACGCCGAGCAACTCGGCTACGGCCTCGGCGATCAGGGTCTCGGTGGCGGTGTTCGGGGCTACG
This sequence comes from Actinocorallia sp. API 0066, assembly GCF_020991275.1. Taxonomy (GTDB): domain Bacteria; phylum Actinomycetota; class Actinomycetes; order Streptosporangiales; family Streptosporangiaceae; genus Actinocorallia. Next base: position 684,658 of record NZ_JAJLQY010000002.1, read on the forward strand.
TACTCCGCGCCTGCCGTTTCGATCTGCGGGAGGGCGCGGGCGTCGGTCTTTCCGTTGACGGTCAGGGGGATGTCGGCGACGGCGGCGAGGCCCGCCGGGACCATGTAGTCGGGCAGCAGTTCGCGGACGCGGGTGCGGACGGTGGTGATGTCGACGCTCGCGGGGTCGCCGTTGGCGGGCACCACGTAGCCGTAGAGCTGTACGGTGCCGGACGGGTCCTTGCGGGCGATCACGGCGGCGCGGGCCACCTGCGGGTCGGCCGCCAGGGCGTCGGCGACCTCGCCCGGTTCGATCCGGTAGCCGCGGATCTTCACCTGGTCGTCGGCTCGGCCGAGGAAGTCGATGTTGCCGTCCGGGGTCCAGCGGGCGAGGTCGCCGGTGCGGTACATCCGCTGGCCCGGCTCCCAGGGGCAGGCGGTGAAGCGTTCTGCCGTCAGGGCGGCCTGCTCCCAGTAGCCTCGGGCGATGCCGTCGCCCGCGAGGTACAGCTCTCCGGCGACGCCCGGCAGCGTCGGTTGCAGGTTGTCGTCCAGGATGTAGGCGCGGGTGTTGAAGATGGGCTTGCCTACGCTGGACGTGGGGCTGTCGGCGAGGTCGGCGCCGAGGGCGTTGATGGTGTACTCGGTGGGCCCGTACAGGTTGTAGGACTCGACGCCCGGGGCGTCGCGTAGCTGTTGCCACAGCCGTTCCGGCACCGCCTCGCCGCCGAGTGACACGAACACCACGCCGGGCGCGTCGGCGGAGACCGAGCGGCCGGCGGGCCTGTCGCGGTCGAGCAGGCCGTCGTCCACGAGGAGCTGGCCGTAGGACGGGGTGACGTCGAAACCGTCGATCCGGGCCTCGTCGTAGTAGGCCAGCAGCCGGGCGGGCTCGCGGCGCAGCTCCTCGTCGATGACGTGGACCTCGTGCCCGTTGAGCAGCCAGAACAGCTGCTCCCAGGAGGCGTCGAAGGAGAACGACGTGGTGTGCGCGATCTTCATCCGGCGGCCGCCCTGGTGTGCGACGACCCGGTCGAAGATCTCCTCGACGTGGTTGGCGTACATGTTCGTCAGGCCCCGGTAGCCGACCGCGACACCCTTCGGGCGTCCGGTGGAGCCGGAGGTGAACAGGACGTAGGCGAGGTTGTCGAGGGAGACGGCGCCGCCGCGTTCGGCGACGGTGATCGGGCCGGAGCCGTGCCGGGCGATCCCGTCCCTTACGCCGGGGGTGTCCAGGTTGACGACGCGGCCCGCGCCGTCGCCTAGCCGGTTCACGTCACGGTCGGTGACGAGCGTGACGGTCGGGCGGGCGATGGCCAGCATGTAGCCGATCCGGTCGTCAGGGTGCTCGGCATCGACCGGGACATATGCCGCGCCGACGGCGAACACCGCGAACATCGCGATCACCATGCGCTCGTCGCGCGGGAGCAGCAGGGCGACCCGGTGCTCGGGCCGCACCCCCTGGTCCAGGAGCATCCGGGCGTACCGGTGCACTTCGGCGGTGAACTCGGTGAAGGTGTAGCGGCGGTCACCGGCGACGAGCGCCGTCTCGTCCGGTGACAGCGCGACCTGCCGGGCGAGCAGGTCGCCGACCGTCACCGGCTCGACGGGGCGCGCCACTCCGGCGCCGCCCGGCGCGTCCGGCTCGTGCGGGAGCAGCGCGGGGACCTGGCCGACGGGCTCGGCGAGATGCTCGGTGAGGTACCGCAGCACCCTCAGGTAGCGCTCCAGGACCACGTCTGCGGCCGTCTGCTCGTAGGCGTCGCGGCGGAACGACAGCCGGACGTGCACGGCCGGGACGCCCTCGGACTCCCACGGGTTGACGGCGAACGTCAGCGGGTAGTGGGTCGCGTCGTTCAGGCCGCCGCCGGTCACCTTGGTGTCCGCGTCCTCGTCGCCGCCGACCTCGTACGGGAAGTTCTGGACGACAAAGAGGGTGTCGAACAGGTTGCCCAGGCCCGCGTCGTCCTGGATCCGGCTGAGCGAGGCGTGGGCGTGGTCGATGACGGTCGCCTGGTCGGCCCGCATCCGGGACAGCAGGCCGCCGACGGGCTCGAACGGGTCGAGCCTGACCCGCAGCGGCAGCGTGTTGAACAGCAGGCCGACGATCTGCTCGGCACCGGGCAGTTCGGGCGGGCGGCCCGAGACGGTGTTGCCGAACACCACGTCACCGCTGCCGGTGAGACGGCCCAGCGTGATCGCCCAGGCCGCCTGGAGCAGGGTGCCGACGGTGCTGCCCGCACTCCGCGCGGCGGTGAAGACGCGCGCCGCGTCGGCCGGGTCGAGGTCGCGGTGCAGGTCGCCGGTCTCGACGCGGCTGTCGCCGAGGTCGCCGCCGGACGGCCAGACGATCGACGGGCCGGCCAGATCGGCGAGGTAGTCACGCCAGGCCGTGTGCGTCGCGTCGGTGTCGCGGTCGGCGAGCCAGTCCAGGTAGTCCCGGAACGGCACTGCCGCGCCTTGGCCCGCTTCGTCCGGATTGTGGTAGGCGGCGAGGACCTCGGCCATGACGAGGTTCAGTGACCAGCCGTCCATCAGGATGTGCTCGAACGTCATCGCGAGCGTCCACGCCTGCGGGGCGCGCTCCAGCAGCACAAACCGGAGCAGCGGCGGCCGCTCGTGGTCGAACGGCGCCTCCCGCTCGGCGGCCAGGAACGCCCCCGGATCGTCCTGCCACTCGGCGCGGGTGACGACGCGGTAGGGCAGCGGCGTGTCTACCGGGACGACCTGGACCTCGCCCGCGCCCAGCGCGACAAAACCGGCGCGGAGGTTGGGGTGGCGGCGCAGCACCGCCGCCACCGCCGCGCCCATCCGGGCCGGATCGACGGCCCCGGACAGGTCACGGGTGACCTGCGAGACGTACGCGTTGTGGTCGTCGGTCTCGCGGGAGCGGACCATGTGGTACAGCAGGCCGCTCTGCAACGGGGAGAGCGGCATCAGCTCGGCGTCGGCCCCGTAACGGGCGCGGACCTGGGCGGCCTCGGCCGCCGTCAGCGGCAGCCGGTCGGCGCGGCGCAGCGTGGGCAGGTCTCGCGCGGTGTCGTCGGTGACGACGCCGTGGGTCGCGAGGTCGGCGAGGACGGCCTCGGCGAGCTGGCGCGCGTCGATCCCGACGCCGGACGCCGCCTCCGCGCGCACCGACACCCGCCCGCCCGTCCCGACGAGCACCGTGACGACCAGGGGCGCACCCGTGCCGTCGCCGACAAATGCCCGATGGTCGGCGCTTTCGGCGTTGGTGCGGAACAGGGCGATCCGGACGTTGGGCTCGGGGACGTCGTCGAGGAAGCGGCTCAGGGTGGTGTCGTGTAGCAGGGCCGCGTACTCGTCGGCTCGCCTTGCGTCCCACGACAGGGCCGTCTCCAGCTCCGGTGTCACCTCGTCGTCGTTGGTGACGCGTTCGCAGAGGTCGGCCGTGACGACGGCGGGGAAGCGGCGTACCGCACCGGCCGGGCCCGGCTCCGCGAACTCGATCACCAGGTCGTCGGTGACGCCGAGTGCGCGCACCAAAGCGGCGGTGAGGCGGGCGCGGGCGGCGGCCGGGGTTCCGGGGCGCACCGGGGCCGAAGCTGTGGCGGTGCTAGTCGTGGGCGAGGTCCCGTCGGGGGACGGCTGCCAGGGGTCGGCGTCGGCGAGGGCGTCGACGTGGTCGTCCCAGAAGGGGTCTTCGAGCGCCTCGCGTAGGGCGGCGGCGTCCGGGGTGGCGGGCTGTTCCGCTGGCACGACGGTGAGGACGGTGCCTGTTCGGTACGCCTCGACCAGGCGGGCGGCCAGGGGGGTCAGTGCGTCGAGCGCCTCGGGGTTCGGGCTCGCGGTGGTGAGTCGGCCGTGTCCCTCGTCGTCGATGCTGACGGCCAGGGGTCCGGTGTCGGGCGAGGCGAGCGACAGGTGTTCGGCGGCGGCCCGCCAGAGGGGCGCGTCGGCGATGTCGAAGCCGGGGATCGTGTGTCGGTAGGTCGGGGTGAGGTCGGCGGGCGTGGTGTCCCCGGCCAGCCGCACCAGCTCGGCGAGCTGGACGACCGGGAGGGACGGGTGGCGGCCGCCGAGCACCAGGAAGAGGCGCGCGGTCGCCAGCAGGCGCCGGGTGGTCTCGGCGGACATCAGTTCGCGGACGGCGTCGAGGTGCAGGCGGTACCCGCCCCCGGTCTCGCGGGCGAGGGCGAAGACCAGGTCGAACAGCGCGGGCGGCGCGTTGTCGTCGTCCAGTTCGGTGTACGTGGCCTCGTCGGGTGTGTAGGGCGCGAGGTGACGGCCCGCGACGGCGTTCGACTCGTCGGCGAGGTCGAAGAAGGCGGCCATCACCTGGAAAAGCGGGCTGACCCCCGGCAGGCGCGGCGGGTTGACGGCCTCCACAACGCTTTCGAACGGGACGAGCTTGTGCTCACCGGCTTCGATCGCACGATCGCGGACGGAGCGGAGAACCTGGTCAAAGCCCCGATCCGTGGCGATGTCGGCACGGACGACCGCCGTGTTCACGAAGTACCCGATCAGGTCATCCAGGCCCGGATCGTCGCGGAGGTCCACCGGGGTGCCCACCGGGACGGCCGTGCCCGCGCCCTCGGCCCACAGGGCGAGCGCGAGCGCGCCGACGAGCGCGTGCAGCGGGGTCGCCGCGCGCTCGGCCAGCAGGTCGAGCAGGTCGCCGACCTCCCCGGCGGCGAGCCCGACCGACACCGAGCGGACCGTCCTGGACTCGACGTCCGCGCGCGGGTGATCGAGGGGCAGCGGCGTTTCGGCGGGGATGCCGTCGAGCGTCTCCCGCCAGTGCGCGAGTTCGGCGGCGAACAGGGAGTCCGGGTCGTCGCGTTCGCCCAGGACCCGCTGCTGCCAGACCGCGAAGTCCGCGTACTGCCCGGCGAGCGGGGCGAGTTCGGCCCGGACGCCGTCGGCCTCCTCGGTGTAGAACGCGTCGAGGTCGCGCAGCAGCGGCGCGCTGGACTGCTCGTCGGTGACGATGTGGTGGCCGTGCACCGCGAGGACGTCTGCCTCGTCCGTGCGCAGCAGGGTGAACCGCATGCCGAACTCGGACGTGATGTCGACGGGCTCGTCCAGCAGGGCCGCCATCCGGTCCCGGACCGCTGCCGACGCGACCTGCTCCACGGCCAGCAGGCCGGAGCCCGGCACCGGGTGCACGACCTGGGCGAGCGCGCCTTCGCCGTCGAACGCGAAGGTCGTGCGCAGCACCTCGTGCCGTGCGAACAGGCGGCTGATCGCCCGCTCCAGGGCGGCGACGTCGGCCCGGCCGAGGAAGCGGAACGCGTCACCGGCGCGGTAGGCGCTCTCGCCGGACACCTGCTCGGTGACCCACAGCGCCTGCTGCCCGTACGAGGCGGGGAGCGTCTCGGGCCGGGTGACCTCGGTGAAGCGCAGTGCGGGGGCGGCAGCGCTCGGCGCCGCCTGCGGCAGCGCGGCGAGCCTGGCTACGGTCGGGTGGTCGAACAGGTTCCGGAGGGTGAGGGACGCGTGGAGACGCGCGTTGGCGCGGGTGATGGCACGGGTGGCCAGCAGCGAATGCCCGCCCAGGCGGAAGAAGTCGTCGTCCACGGATACCGAGGGGATCTGGAGGACTTCGGCGAACACTTCGGCGAGGACGCGTTCGGTCCGGGTCTGTGGTTCTCGGCCGGAGGTGTTCCCGAGGTCTGGGGTCGGTAGGGCGCGCCGGTCGAGTTTTCCGTTCGCCGTCACCGGTAGGGCGTCGAGGTGGGTAAAGGTGGTGGGGACCATGTATTCCGGGAGTCGCGCTTCGGCGTGGGCGCGCAGCGTTTCTTCCGGTGCCGACGTGATGACGTAGGCGGCGAGGAATTTGCCGCCTGCCGGGTGGTCGAGCGCGACGACGGCTGCGGCTGAGACGTCTTTGTGGTTTTCGAGGACGTTGCGGATCTCGTCGAGTTCGATACGGAATCCGCGAATCTTGACCTGGTCATCGACGCGGCCCAGGAATTCGAGCTGTCCCCGCTCGTTCCAGGCGACGAGGTCTCCGGTGCGGTAAAGGCGTTCGCCCGAGTCGCTGGCGATGAATCGTTCGGCGGTCAGGCCGGGGCGGCCCACGTAGCCGTCGGCGAGTTGTACGCCGCCCAGGTAAAGCTCGCCTACAACGCCGGGTGCGGTCGGTCGCAGCCAGGCGTCAAGCACGACTGCCCGCACGTTGGCGACCGGGCCGCCGATGGGGGCGACGGGAACGTGGGTCAGATCCACGTCGGCAAGGCTGATTCCGGTGGCGTCTACGGCTGCTTCGGTCGGGCCGTAGGTGTTCCACACGTTCACCCCGGCGACACTCTGCAGGCGGCGGCCCAGCCCAGCGGGCAGTGCCTCACCGCCGACGGACAGATGCCGCAGGGGTGAGA
>NZ_JAJLQY010000020.1 GCF_020991275.1 Actinocorallia sp. API 0066
GTGGTGACGAGCCAGGCGACGGCCGTCATGGTGCCGGGGGCCACCTCGGTGTAACCGGCGTCGCGGATGTGGACGGTGGCGCGGGAGACGGCTTCGGGCCAGGGCAGGTCGTGCAGGTGGACGGGTGCGCCTGCGGCCAGCCAGGCGTCGCGTTCGGCGGGCGGGAGGGTGCGGTAGAGGAGGTGGGCGGCGTGCCCGGATTGGGCCGCCGCCTTGCCTGTGCTCATCTTGGCGTCCGGGTTGTGCACGAGCGCCGCGTAGGGCGGGGGCGGGGTCTCGGTGGCGCCGTGTTCGAGGTCAGTGCCCGCGATCTGGAGCTTGGCGATGCCGGGCGGCACCTCGGTGACCGGCCCCGGCGGGAAGGCGCGCGCCTCCGCGCCGCCGCGCGCGACCGTCACCCCGGCCAGCTCCGACACTTCACGCCACCGGGCCCCGCGCGCCCGCCTCGTCACCTTGCGGATGCGGCCGTCCTCCCAGCGCGCCACGGCGTCGGCGAAGCGGTCGTCGGCAAGCAGGTGGACGACAGCGGAGGCGGCGGCCTCGCACACGGCCTCGTGGGTGGGCGGGTCCGCCTTCTCCGCCCGCAGGGCGAGCTGCATCGCCCAGGGCGGCTCGCCGGAGGGGTCGTCGTGCACGACGGGCGGGTGGTCGATCATGCGAAGAGGTTAGGGCAGGATGGGGCGGGTGCGGACAGAGAGTTCACGCGAGATCTACCGGAACGCCTGGATGAGCCTGCGCGAGGACCGCATCGTGCACCCGGACGGGACACCGGGCCTGTACTCGGTCGTGGACAAGCCGACCTGCGCGTGCGTCATCCCGGTCGAGAACGGCGGCTTCCACCTCGTCGACCAGTTCCGCTACCCGGTGGGCCGCAGGTCGTGGGAGTTCGTGCAGGGCACCTGGCCGCACGACGGTCCGCCCGGCGAGGACCTGGCGCGGGCCGAGCTCGCGGAGGAGACGGGCCTGCGCGCGCGCTCGGTGGACCTGCTCGGCAGCATCGCCATCGCGCCCGGCCTCACCAGCCAGACGTGCGACGTGTATCTGGCGACGGGCCTCACCCACGGTGAGCACGCCAGGGAGGCGACCGAGCAGGAGATGGCGCACCGGTGGTTCGCGCGGGCCGACTTCGAGGCGATGCTGCGCGACGGCACGGTGGTGGACGGGGTGACGCTCGCCGCCTACGCGCTGTACGTGCTGCGCGCGGGCTGACCGCGACACGCGCTCCGGAACCGCAGTATTCGCCGTTTCGGCGTCATAGATCCCCCCGTCATGGGTAGATGTGGCGTTGACGCCGGTTTGGGGGACGAGCGCAGCGGGGAGGGCGGCGTGGCCGGAGAGATTCCCGGAACGGGTACGTTCTTCGTCGGGATCGACGTGCGGCCCGGCCGCTACCGGTGCGCCGAGGGCAAGGGCGGCTGGTGGGTGGTGTTCCGGGGCCCGTCCGGTGACGAGCCGGTCGGCGCGTGGCCGCTCGATCCGGGCCCGGCCGAGGTGGAGATCGCGCCCGACGACTTCGCTTTTGAGACGCGGGTGCCCTCGCACTGGACCCTGGTGTCGCCCGCCGTCGGGGATAGCGCGGAGCGGCCGCGGCCCAGGCCCGTCGCCGATCCGGATCTGCGCGGCGAGCTGGACGCGGTGGTGGCGCGGCGCGGCCCGGCGGCGCGGTCGGCGCCGTTCCTGCTCGCGGCGTTCGGTCTGCTGGTGTGCCTTCTGTTCCAGGACGAGCAGTGGCTGCTCGGGCTGCCGCTCATCGTCATGGCGTTCGGCGCGCGCAGGCTGCTCGACGAGATGCGGCGGGGCGGCGCGCTGCGCGCCCGCGCCGACCGCTACCTGACGGCCGAGGATTTTGACGCCGAGGCCGCGGCGCTCCTCGTCCGGGCGCAGCGGGCGGTGGTCACCGTGACGGGCTCCCAGGTCGTCCGTGAGGGCCTGCTGGACGGGGTGGACCCCGCGGTCGAGCTGCCGCGCCAGGAGTGGGAGATCGCGCAGATCCTGGCCCGGCAGACCCGGTTGCGGCGCGACGCGGTGGCGCTGGAGTCGGCGACGGCCGAGCTGGCCGAGGCGGCCCGGGTGACGGCGGCGCTGGAGCCACAGCGCGCCAAACTGGACCTTTCGGTCGCCGCGGTGACGCGCCGGGTCGAGGCGCTGGAGCGCTACGCCCGGCGCACCCGGGAGGCGGACGCCGCGCTGCGCGCCTCGCGCAGCTTCGAGGATCTCGGCGCGCACGCCCGCGAGTACGACGACCTGCTCGCCGACACCGTCCGCGACGACCTCGCCGTCCCGCAGATCGACAGGCTCACCGCGCAGAGCGAGGAGCTGGTGCGGACGCTGCGGGAGCGGCTGGAGGAGGCGTCATCCGGCGCCGTAGACGGGTTCGGGCCTGGCCGCCTCCTCGAGCAGCCCGTCGACGGCGGCGCCGACCTCGGCGGGGTCCCAGCGGGCGCCGCGGTCGAGCCGGGGCCCGTGCCGCCACCCCTCGGCGATCCCGATGACCCCGCCTTCGACCTCGAAGACCCGTCCCGTGATGTGCGCTGAAGAGGCGCTGCCCAGCCAGACGACGAGAGGCGAGACGTTGCCGGGGTGCATGGCGTCGAACCCGGACTCGGGGCGGGCCATCATGTCGGCGAACACGTCCTCGGTCATCCGGGTGCGCGCGGCGGGCGCGATCGCGTTGACGGTGACGCCGTAGCGGGCGAGTTCGGCGGCGGCGACCAGGGTCAGGGTGGCGATGCCGCCCTTGGCCGCGCCGTAGTTGCCCTGTCCGATCGAGCCCAGGAGTCCCGCCCCCGAGGACGTGTTGATGACGCGCGCGTCGGGCCGCCTACCGGCCTTGGCTTCGTCACGCCAGTAGGAGGCGGCGTGCCTGAGCGGCGCGAAGTGGCCCTTCAGGTGGACGCGTACGACGTCGTCCCATTCGGCCTCGCCCATCGAGACGAGCATCCGGTCGCGGACGAATCCGGCGTTGTTCACGAGGACGTCGAGGCGGCCGAACGTCTCGACCGCGGCGCGGACGAGCGAGGCTGCGCCCTCCCAGGCCGCCACGTCGTCGCCGTTGGCGACGGCCTCGCCTCCCAGCTCCTTGATCTCGGCGACGACGGACTCGGCGACGTCGCTCGTGCGCCCTCCGCCGTCCAGGGCGGTGCCGAGGTCGTTGACGACGACCCTGGCGCCCTGCCGCGCGAACTCCAGGGCGTGCTCGCGGCCTATCCCGCGCCCGGCCCCGGTGACGATGACGACCCGGCCTTCCATGAGCATGCGCTCGCTCCTCCTGGGTTGTGTGTCGGTGTGGCCGGGGCGCTCAGGCCCCGGTGGCACGCTGGACGAGGTACTGCCAGGCGGCCTGTTCGCCGCCTCCGTCGACGGTCAGGGACGCGCCGGTGACGTGCGGGGCCGAGGCGAGGAACAGGCAGGCCGCCGCGACGTCCTCCGGCCTCGCCAGCCGTCCGGCGGGCACCGTCGCCTCGATGGCGCGCAGTGTCTCGGCGCCGCCGTAGTGGTCGGCCTGGTCTTCGCCGCTGTCGGCGAGGCCCACCACAACGGTGTTGACGCGGATCCTGGGCGCCCATTCGGCGGCAAGGCAGGCGGCCAGATGGTGCAGGCCCGCCTTGGCCGCCCCGTAGGCGGCCGTGCCGGGCGACGGCCTTGTCCCGCTGACGCTGCCGATCATGATGATCGCGCCTTCGTCCATCAGGGGGTGGGCGGCCTGCGCGATGTGCAGGGGGCCCAGCAGGTTGAGCTCGATGACGCGCTGGTGAAGGCGGGGCGACGCCTGCGCGGCGGGTACGTAGGGTCCGCCTCCCGCGTTGTTCACGACGACGTCCAGGCGGCCGTGGCGGGCGCGGATGTCGTCCATGAGGCGGGCGACGTCCTCGGGGTCGCGGACGTCGCACGGTAGGAAGTGGCCGGGAGCGTCTCCCGTGTCCTTGCGGGCGCAGACGACGACGTCCGCCCCCGCCGCCGCGAAGGCGCGCGCGATGCCCGCGCCGAGCCCCCGCGTGCCGCCGGTGACCAGCGCCACCCGTCCCGTGTAGTCGTGCCTGCTCGTGCCGACGCTCACCCTGACCCTCCTCGGTCGTCGCGTGCTACGGTACCAAGCAAGCGTTAGGTGAAGAACAGCGGCACAGGAAAACCAGGTCCCGCCTCCGCGGCGGTCGTCTTTCGCAAGGGATGTGCATGGGGATCACGCAGCAGGCGGCGGCGCCCGGGATCACCGAGATCGTGGTGGACGCGCCTCCGGTCAACGCCCTCACCGTCAGGGGCTGGTTCGACCTCGCCGACGCCGTCACGGCGGCCGGCCGGGATCCGGGCACCCGCGTCGTCGTCCTGCGGGCCGAGGGCCGCGGGTTCAACGCGGGCGTGGACATCAAGGAGATGCAGCGCACCGAGGGCTTCGAGGCGCTGCTGGGGGCCAACCGGGGCTGCTACGCGGCCTTCGCGGCGGTCTACGAGTGCGAGGTCCCCGTCATCGCCGCGGTGCACGGGTTCTGCCTCGGCGGCGGCATCGGGCTCGTCGGCAACGCCGACATCATCATCGCCTCCGATGACGCCACCTTCGGTCTGCCCGAGGTGAACCAGGGAGCGCTCGGCGCGGCTACCCACCTGGCACGGCTCGTGCCCCAACACCTCATGCGCGCGATGGTCTACACGGCGCGCACCGCGACGGCGGCCCAACTGCACGCCTTCGGCTCGGTGCACACCGTCGTGCCTCGCGAGCGGCTGCGTGAAGCCGCCCTGGAGGTCGCAGGGCAGATCGCCGAGAAGGACCCGCTGGTGATCCGGCGGGCCAAGGAGTCCCTGAACGGCATCGACCCGGTGGACGTCAAGCGGTCCTACCGGTTCGAGCAGGGGTTCACCTTCGAACTCAACCTCGCGGGCGCGGGCGACGAGCACCGCGACGCGTTCGTCTCCGGGGAGCGCTGATGGGACGGCTCATGACGGTCGAGGAGATCGTCGGCTCGGTGGAGAGCGGCATGACCCTCGGCATCGGCGGCTGGGGCTCACGCCGCAAGCCGATGGCGCTCGTGCGCGCGCTGTGCAACACGCCCGTGCGGGACCTCACGGTGATCTCCTACGGGGGCGCTGACGTGGGTCTGCTGTGCGCGGCCGGGAAGATCCGGAAGCTGGTCGCGCCATTCGCCACGCTGGACTCGGTCGCGCTGGAGCCGCACTTCAGGCAGGCCAGGCAGAACGGCGCCATCGAGTTCGAGGAGTACGACGAGGGCATGTTCATGTTCGGCCTGTACGCCGCCGCGCACGGGCTGCCCTTCCTGCCGACCCCTGCGGGCCTCGGCTCGGACGTCCAGATGAAGAACCCCGCGTTGAAGACGGTGACCGACCCCTACGGCGGCGAGGAGCTCATCGCCGTGCCCGCGTTGAGGATGGACGTCGCGTTCGTGCACCTCCAGCGGGCCGACGCGCGCGGCAACGCCCTCTACCTCGGCGGCGACCCCTACTTCGACGACCTGTACACCAAAGCGGCCGACCGCGCTTACGTCAGCTGCGAGAAGCTCGTGGACACCGGCGACCTGCTCAAGGAGGGGCCCGTCCAGGCGCTCCTGGTGAGCCGCGCCCAGGTGGCGGGCGTGGTGGAGACGCCGAACGGCTCCCACTTCACGACGGGCGACGACGACAGGCGGGACGAGGCGTTCCAGCGCCACTACGTCGAGGCCGCCGCCACCCCCGAGGGCTGGGCCGCCTTCCGCGCCCGCTTCCTCGACGGCGACGAGGCCGCCTACCAGGCCGCCGTCCGCACCTGGCGCGACGAGCAGTGAGCGGGAAGGAGAGCGTGATGGCCGGGACCGGTGTCGTGACAGGTGAGGTCAGTGTCACCCGTGCGGAAGTGTGCGCCGTGGCGTGCGCGGAGATGTTCCGGGGCGACGGCGAGATCGTGGCGGCGGCCGTCGCGGGGATGACGCCGGCGCTGGGGGCGCGGCTGGCGCGGGCGACGTTCGAACCGGGGCTGCTCACCACGGACGGCGGGCCGCACCTGACGGCGGAGCCCGTCCCGCTGGGCGCTCCGGCGGGCGAGATCGAGGGCTGGCTGCCGTTCCGCGAGCACCTGTGGCTGGTGCTCAACGGACGGCGGCACGTGTGGCTCGGCCCGTCGCAGATCGACGCGTTCGGCAACTGCAACATCAGTCACATCGGGGAGGCGGATCGACCGAAGTCACAACTGCTCGGCTCGCGCGGGGCGCCCGGCAACACCCGGCTGAACCCGACGAGCTTCTGGATCCCCCGCCACTCTCCGCGCGTGTTCGTGGAGAAGGTGGACTACGTGTCCGGCGTGGGCACCGACCGGGGCGCGTTCCAGCTCCGCGGCGTCGTCACCAACCTCGCCGTCCTGGACTTCGCCACCCCGGAAGGCCGCATGCGCCTCCGCTCCGTCCACCCCGGCGTCACCGTCCCGGAGGTCGTCGAAGCCACCGGCTTCCCCCTGACCCTCCCCGACGAAGTCCCCGAAACCCGCCTCCCCACCCCCGAAGAACTCCACCTCATCCGCACCACCCTCGACCCCAAGGCCCTCCGCGACCGCGAGGTCCGCCCATGACCCCCGACACCACACCCGCCACCGACAGCGGCTCGCCCGTGGGGGCGGGGATGCGGACGGCGTTCACCGAGTTGGTGGGGGTTCGGTGTCCGATCGTGCAGACGGGGATGGGGTACGTGGCGGGGGCTCGGCTGGCGGCGGCGACGTCGGCGGCCGGAGGGCTCGGGATCGTCGCGGCCTCGACCATGACGTTGGAGGAGATGGGGAGGGCCATCCGGAGCGTGAAGGAGCGGACGGACGCGCCGTTCGGGGTGAACATCCGCTCGGACGCCGACGACGCGGAGGAACGGGTCCGGCTGATGATCGCCGAAGGGGTGCGGGTGGCGTCGTTCGCGCTCGCCCCCTCGCAGCGGCTCATCGGCACGCTCAAGGACGCGGGCGTCGTCGTCATGCCCTCGATCGGGGCGCGGCGGCACGCGGAGAAGGTCGCCGCGTGGGGGGCCGACGCGGTCATCGTGCAGGGCGGCGAGGGGGGCGGGCACACCGGCCCCGTCCCGACCACCGTGCTGCTGCCCGACGTGGTCGACGCGGTGGACATCCCGGTCATCGCGGCGGGCGGGTTCTTCGACGGGCGCGGGCTCGTCGCCGCGCTGTCCTACGGGGCGGCAGGGGTGGCGATGGGCACGCGGTTCCTGCTGACGTCCGATTCGCCCGTCGGCGACGAGGTCAAGCGCGTCTACCTCGGCAAGGGCGTGCGCGACACCGTGGTGACGACGCGGGTGGACGGGGTGCCGCACCGCGTCCTCACCTCCGATCTCGTCACCCGGCTGGAGTCGGCGGGCCGCGCCACCGGGTTCGCCCGCGCCCTCGCGAACGCCGCGCGCTTCAAGCGGCTGTCGGGCCTGTCGTGGGCGGCGATGCTGCGCGAGGGCCGCAGGATGCGGCACGGCCGCGAACTGACCTGGGCGCAGGTCCTCATGGCGGCGAACACCCCGATGCTGCTCAAGGCGGCGATGGTGGACGGCAGGGCGGATCTCGGCGTGATGGCGTCGGGCCAGGTCGTCGGCCTCATCGACGACCTCCCCTCGTGCGCCGAACTCATCGACCGTGTCATGAAGGAGGCCGACGAGGCGCTCGCCCGTCTCCCCCGCTGAGGTGTGACGTGTGACTTGGAGAACAGCACGGAGTTGCCTGCGGAACGTCCGGTGAATTCCTGGAAGAAGCGGGACATGAGAGGTGCGGAATTGTGGAAACCTCCTAGACAGAGATCATTCCTCTCCGCGTTCTCAGGATGAATAGCCACTATCCCCCACGGTCCCGGCGAAGCATTCTGACGCGGGAACCCCCGCCTCCGACGTCCCCCGAAGGAGAATCCGTGGCAACCCCTCTCGCCGCGTCCGGACGGCCCGCCAGGTTCGCCTGGCTGCTCGCCGCCCTGAGCGTGCCCGTCGCGCTGCTGGCCGCGCCGCCCGCGCACGCGGCGTCCGCCGACCTGGTGATCGCCGAGGTCTACGGCGGCGGCGGCAACGCGGGCGCCCAGCTGAAGAGCGACTTCGTGGAGCTCGCCAACGCCGGGTCCGCGCCGTTCGACGTCACCGGGCACAGCGTCCAGTACCTGCCCGCCAACCCGAGCGCCACCGCGACGTGGCAGGTCACCCCGCTCACCGGCTCCGTAGCGCCGGGCGGCCGGTACCTGGTGAAGCAGGCGGACGGAAGCGGCGGTTCACTCCTGCTGCCCGACGCCGACGCCACGGGCGGCATCGCGATGGCGGCGGGCGCGGGCACCATCGCGCTCGTCGCCGGGACCGCCCCGCTCACCTGCAAGACCGCCGCCGACTGCGCCGCGGACACCTCCATCAAGGACCTCGTCGGCTACGGCACCGCAGTCATACGTGAAACGTCCCCGGCGCCCACGCTTTCCGCGACGCTCGCCGCCGCCCGTCCCGACACTCTCGCCGACACCGACGACAACGCCGCCGACTTCACCGCGCAGGCGCCCACCCCGGTGAACAGCAAGGGCGAGGGCCCCAAGGACCCGCCCAAGCCGCCGACCGAACCGGGCGACAAGCGCATCCGCGACGTCCAGGGCAAGGGCCGCATCTCCCCCTACGCCGACAAGCTCGTGGAGGGCGTGCCGGGCGTCGTCACCGCCGTCGACGGGTCCGGCTTCTGGATCCAGGACCCCCAGCCCGACGCGGACGACGCGACGAGCGAGGGCCTGTTCGTCTACACCGGATCCCGCCCGGCCGTCGCGGCGGGCGACTCCGTGCTCGTCACCGGGACGGTCAAGGAGTACCGGCCGAGCAGCGCCGCCAACCAGACCCTCACCGAGCTGGAGGCGCCGCTGTTCAGCGTCCTGTCCTCCGGCAACCCGCTGCCCGCGCCGGTACCGGTCAGGCTGCCTACGCGCTTCTCGGCCGCCGGCGACCTGGAGACCCTCGACCTCCAGCCGGGGAGCACCACCCTGGACTGGCTGGAGGCCCGCGAAGGCATGCTCGTGTCCGTCGCGGACGTGAGGGTGGTCGGCGCGACGACCCAGTACCGCGAGTTCTGGGTGCAGACCCGGCCCAAGGAGAACCCGAGCCCACGCGGCGGCACCGTCTACACCGCCTACGACGACCCGAACGGCGGCCGCCTCCAGATCCACACCCTGGGCGAGGCGCCCAAGCTCGACGTGGGCGACACCCTCCTGGGCACCACTTCGGGCCCGCTGCACTACCAGAACTTCGGCGGATACACCCTCTACGCGTCGGCTGTCGGCACGGAGAAGGACGGCGGGATCCGTCGCCAGGCCGTCGCCCCGCTTCCGGCCAAGAGCACGACCGTCGGCGTCGCCACGTACAACGTCGAGAACCTCGCCGCCATCGACGACGACGCGAAGTTCGCCCGCCTCGCCGAGGGCGTCGTGACGAACCTGGGCTCTCCCGAGATCATCGCCCTGGAGGAGATCCAGGACGACAACGGCGCCCTCACCACGTCCGACCCCGTCGTCTCCGCCGAGCAGACCCTCACGAGGTTCACCGCCGCCATCAGGGCCGCGGGCGGCCCCGCCTACCAGTGGCGGCAGATCGACCCGGTGGACGACCAGGACGGCGGCGCGCCCGGCGGCAACATCCGCCAGGTGTTCCTGTTCAACCCCGAGCGCGGCGTCAAGTTCGTGGACCGCCCCGGCGGCGACTCGACGACGTCCGTCCAGGTCGTCAAGGGCAAGTGGCCGTGGGACGTCGCGCTGTCGGCGTCGCCGGGCCGGATCAACCCGGGCGGCGCCGCGTGGCGGAGCAGCCGCAAGCCGCTCGTCGGCGAGTTCGACTTCCGGGGCCGCAAGCTGTTCGTCGTCGCGAACCACTTCAACTCCAAGGGCGGCGACCAGCCCCTGCACGGCCGCAACCAGCCGCCGGTGCGCTCCTCGGAGACACAGCGCCTGCAGCAGGCGCAGGAGGTCAACGCGTTCGTCCGGGCGCTGTCCAAGGCGAGCGACGGCTGGGCCGAGGTCGTCGTGCTGGGCGACATCAACGACTACCAGTTCGCGCCCGCGATGGACGCCCTCACCGGCAACGGCAAGGACCTCAAGCCGCTCATCACGACGCTCCCGAAGAACGAGCGCTACAGCTACGTCTTCGACGGCAACTCCCAGGCCCTGGACCACATCCTCGTGAGCCCGTCCATCCGCACCGTCCAGTACGGCATGCTCCACATCAACGCGGAGTTCGCCGACCAGGCCAGCGACCACGACCCCCAGCTGGTCCGCCTCCCCCTCCTCAACCTCCTCCCCCTCAACCTCGGCCTCCCCTACACCACCCGCTGACACGCTTGTCCTGCCCCGGGGGCGCTTGCGCGGCCCCGGGGCGGGCCTTCCGGAAAGTGTCAGTGGTGTGGCCTAACGTCGGGGGTATGAACGCTCGACTTGATCTTGTGGGGCTGGTGGTGGCCGACATGGCGGCGTCGCTGGCCTTCTACCGCGCGCTTGGCCTGGAGTTCCCGGCCGACGCCGACGCGCAGCCGCACGTCGAAACGGTGCTTCCGGGCGGGCTACGGCTCGCCTGGGACACCGTCGACGTCATCAGGGGCTTCGACCCCGACTGGACGCCCCCAGAGGGCTCGGCGCGGGTCAGCCTCGCCTTCGCCTTCGACTCGCCAGCCGAGGTCGACGCCGCCTACGCCGAACTCGCCGCCGCCGGCCACTCCGGCAAGGAGCCGTGGAACGCCCCCTGGGGCCAGCGCTACGCCATCGTCCACGACCCCGACGGCAACGGCGTCGACCTCTTCAGCCCACTCGAATGACCCACCACAGCCCACCCGGACCGCCGCAGCCGCCCGGCACGGCCCGCGCCGACCGGCCACGGGGGCTCCCAGCGGGGAGGCCCCTGGGGGCTAGGGCTGGTGGGGCGGGGGTTCAGGGGGAGCGAGGTGGAGGCGGGAGGCGGTGGGGGTTCGGTAGGTGAACCTGCGTTTGAGGTCGACGGCCTGGCGTTTGCGGATCTCGCTGAGGCGGCGGTTGCGGATCTTGCGGAGTTTGCGGAGTTTCTCCTTGTCCGGGCGGGCTCCGGCGGGGTGGGACAGCTCGTAGCCGTGGGCGGCCATCAGAGAGCCCGCGACGTGGTCGATGAAGGCCAGGTCCTCGGGGGTGAGCTCCTTCTCCCAGGTGCGTACGGCGTCGGTGTTGACGGGTTTGGCGACCTCGGTGAAGGGCGTGCCGGTGGGGATGTCCTTGGCCTCGTGGTGGTGCAGCATCGCGCCACGGCCGGACGGGTCGAGCCCGAGGAAGGCGATGAGCTGGTCCACGACGGCCTCGGGGTGGGTGACGAGGTCCTCGTAGTAGATGCTGAAGTACTGGTCAGGGCCGAGGCGGCGGCGCCAGGTGTCGGCGGAGCTGAGGGAGCGCGTCCACATCTCGGTGGCGGACGGCAGGCCGCCCCAGCTCCAGCCGATCCGCTGCATCGAGGCGATCGCCGCGCGCGGGTCCCGGATGATGTTGACGAACTGGGCATTGGGGAAGAAGCCGTACACCGCGTTCATGTTGGTGATGTAGGACGGCCTTTTGTCTCCCCAGCGGGGTTTGCCCTGCTTGGCGGCCGAGGCGGCGAAGGCGGCGGCCATCATCGAGCCGACGGTGGGCGGGGCGGCGGCGAGCGCGTCGGACAACTCGTCCTCGGTCAGCGAGAGCCTGGGGTACCGGGTCTTGGGGGTTTCCACGATCCAGCGGGCGACGGCGCGGCGGGCGCGCTCGTCGGTGAGGTCGCCGAAGGCGTCGCGGCGGCGCCAGGCGGGGACCACAAAGTAGGTCTCGTGGGGGATGGCCAGCTCGGGGTGCGCGTTGAGCATGCTGCGCAGGAGTGTGGTGCCCGAGCGGGGGCATCCTCCGACAAAAACGGGCCGCCGCGCCTCGCTCACAAATCCGGACACCTGAGCTTGACCGAAGGTTGCACGAGAGGCGGAGGTTTTTTGGAACATGCCACGCGAGGATAGGCCCAAATTACGCGTAACCCAAGAAGATCCGGATGAAGTTTTGCTCAAAGGTAAAGCCTATATGTCGAGTAGGAATTCCCTTGTTTACCTGGGCGAACACCCCTCAGCTGGATTCCCGCACCACAAGACGGGTGTCCAGGATGACCCCGGGTTCGGCGAGCTCACGCCCCTGGATTCGGGCGAGAAGAAGCTCCGCCATGGCACGTCCCATTTCCTCGACGGGCTGGTGCACCGACGTCAGCGGCGGCACCGTCAGCCGGGCCGACGCCGAGTCGTCGAACCCGACCACGGCGACGTCCCCCGGTATCGAACGGCCCGCCTTGCGCAGCTCCCCCATCGCGCCGATCGCCATCGGGTCGGACGCCGCGTACACGGCGTCCAGATCCGGCGCCCGCGCCAGCAGGTCGCGCATGGCGGCGGCCCCGCTCTCCTCGGAGAAGTCCCCGTAGGCGACGTCTCCGGAAGCGCCGAGAGCCTCCCGGTAGCCCTCCAGACGGTCCACGCCCACGCCCATGTCCTGGGGGCCCGCGATCGTCACGATCCGCGACCTGCCGCGCGCCAGCAGGTGTTCGACGGCGAGCCGCGCGCCGCCCCGGTTGTCGGCGTCCACGTAGGCGACGGGCGTCTGGCCGGGCGCGGTGCCCGCCCTGACCGTCGGCAGGCCGCGTTCCTCCAGGTGCCGGGGCAGCGGGTCGTCTCCGTGCAGCGACAGCAGCAGCGCGCCGTCGACGTGCTGGCCGGTGAGGTAGCGGGTGAGGCGCTCGCGGTCGGCCGGGGTCTGCGCCATCGCGAGCAGCAACTGGAGGCCCGTCTCGGCGAGCCCGGAGCTGATCCCTCGAATGATCCCGGCGAAGAACGGCTCGCCCCAGACCCGCTCCTCCGACTCGGACACCACGAGCGCGACGGTGTCGGTGCGCCGGGTGACGAGGGTGCGCGCCGCCGGGTTGGGCACGTAGCCGAGTTCCTCGATCGCCCTGAGCACCGCCTCCTTCGCCTGTGGGCTGACCTTGGGGGAACCGTTGATCACCCTGGAGACGGTGCCGCGGCCGACGCCCGCGCGCGCGGCCACCGCCTCCAGGGTGGGACGCTGTCTGCTCACGACAGTCCATTGTGCCGGGCCGCCCGCCCGTACCAGCGGGCGCTGGCTTTCGGGGTGCGGACCTGGGTGGCGTAGTCCACGTGGACGAGCCCGAACCGCTTCCCGTACCCCCAGCCCCACTCGAAGTTGTCGAGGAACGACCACGCGAAGTACCCCCTGAGCGGGACGCCCGCGGCGATCGCGTCGTGGCAGGCGGCCAGGTGCGCCTCCAGGTAGGCGCGCCGCTCCTCGTCGTCCACGGCCCCGGCCACGACCTCGTCGACGTAGGCGGCCCCGTTCTCGGTGATGTAGAGCGGGACGGGCGGGTACTCCTTGGCGATCCGGAGGAGGATCTCGCGCAGTCCCTCCGGGTCCACCTCCCAGCCCATGTCGGTGACCGGCCGTCCGGCGTTGACGAACGCGACGTGCTCGGCCCCCGGCCACGGCGAGGACCCCGCGAACGGCGACGTCGCGACGACGCCCGAGGCCCCTTCCGCGACGGTCACCGTGTGCCGCGAGTAGTAGTTGACGCCGAGGAAGTCCAACGGCCCTCCGATGAGATCGAGGTCGCCCGGCTTGACGGCGTCGGCGAACCCGTAAGGCGAGAGGTCCGCTACGACGTCCTCCGGGTAGGCGCCTCGTAGCAACGCGTCCAGGAAGAACCGGTTCTGGAGCCCGTCGATCCGCCGCGCGGCTTCCAGGTCGGCGTCGGAATCCGTCAGGGCCGTCACCGCGTACAGGTTGGGCGCCGCCCCGACGAGCCCGCCGTTCCCGGAGAGCGCCGGCGCGGCCAGCCCGTGCGCGAGCAGCAGGTGGTGCGCGGCCCGCACGGCCAGCTCCGGCGACCGCAGCCCGGGCGCGTGGTCCCCCGAGCCGTACCCCAGGTAGGCGGCGCACCAGGGCTCGTTCACCGTCATCCAGTGCTTGATCCTGTCGCCGAGCGCCTCGTGGACGACCGCCGCGTACTCCGCGAACCGGTAGGCCGTCTCCCGCTCGGGCCAGCCTCCGGCGTCCTGGAGCTCCTGAGGCAGGTCCCAGTGGTAGAGCGTCGCGTACGGGGTGATCCCACGCGACAGAAGCGCGTCCACGAGCCGCTTGTAGAAGTCGAGCCCGGCGCCGTTGACGCCGCGCCCGCCCGGCTGGATGCGCGGCCACGAGAGCGAGAACCGGTAGGCGTTGAGCCCGAGATCGCCCATCAGCGCGACGTCCTGCGCGTACCGGGCATAGTGGTCGACGGCCACGTCGCCCGTCTCACCGTTCAGGACCTTGCCGGGCGTGTGCGCGAACGTGTCCCAGATGGACGCGCCGCGGCCGTCAGCGGTGACGGAGCCCTCGATCTGGTAGGCGGCGGTGGCCGTCCCCCAGGCGAAGCCCTCAGGGAACCCCCGAGTGGTCATTACTTCACGGCTCCTTCCATGATGCCGCCGACGATCTGCCGGCCGAACAGTACAAAGATCACGATGAGCGGGACGGTGGAGAGCGCGGTCCCGGTGAACACGAGGGTGTAGTCCTGGAAGTGCGCGCCGTTGAGGGCCGACAGCGAGAGCTGGACGGTCGGGTTGGACGGCGTCAGCACGACCATCGGCCAGATGAACTCGTTCCAGGTCTGCATGAAGGTGAGCAGGCCGAGCACGGCGATCGCGGGCCGCAGCGCGGGGAACACGATGCTCCAGTAGATGCGCAGGGTGGAGCAGCCGTCGACGCGCGCCGCCTCGATGAGCTCGTCGGGGATGGCCTGCTCGACGTACTGGCGCATGAAGAACACGCCGAACGCGTTGACCAGGAAGGGCAGGATGACGGCTTTGAGCTCGCCGGCCCAGCCGAGCTTCACCATCATGATGTAGAGCGGGATGATGCCCATCTGCTGGAGCGGCACGGCCATCGTCAGCAGCACGAGCACGAGCAGCGGGTTCCGTCCGCGGAACCGGAGTTTGGCGAACGCGAATCCGGCAAGACTGCTCAGCAGGACCACGGACACCGTCACCGTCGAGGCCACGATCGCCGAGTTGGTGAGCCCCAGCAGGAAGTTGGCGTCCTTGGTGGCCCACAGCCGTTCCAGGTTGTCGCCGAGGTCGCCGCCGGGAAGCAGCGGCGGCGGCACCTGGCCGACGACGTCGTTGCCACGGGTGGCGATGACGAACATCCAGTAGATGGGGAACGCCGAGAGCACGAGCGCGGCGGCGAGCATCACGCGGGTGAGCAGGGTGGCGCGGGGCAGGGAGTCGTTCACTTGGTGCCCCCGATCCGGCGGGTGAACAGGAAGCTGACGAGGGAGACGAGCAGGATGAGGAGGAAGAGCATCCAGGCGACGGCCGAGGCGTAGCCGTAGTCGCGGTCGCGGAACGCGGATTCGTACATGTACATCGCGACGGTCTGGAACTGGCCGAGCGAGCCGCCGCCGACGTCGCCCTGGGCGAACATGACGGGCTCGGTGAACAGCGAGAGCCCGCCGATGGTCGAGGTCAGCGCGGTGAAGATGATCGCGGGCCGCAGCATCGGCACGGTGATCCGCCAGAACTGGCGGCGCGGCGAGGCCCCGTCGATGGCGGCGGCCTCGTACAGGTCGCGTGGGATCGCCTGCATCGCGGCCAGGTAGATGAGCGCGTTGTAGCCCGTCCAGCGCCAGTCGACCATCACGGAGATGGCCGTCCAGGAGGTGAGCTTGTCGGCCTGCCAGTCGAGGCCGTCGGTGCCGAGCAGCCAGTTGAACGCGCCGTGGTCGCGGGCGAAGAGCTGGCCGAACACCACGGCCACCGCGACGATCGAGGTGACCATCGGGACGAGGACGCCGAGCCGGTACAGCAGCCGGAACCGCATCCGCTTGTTCAGCGCGTTCGCCAGCACGAGGGCCAGGAGCAGCTGCGGGATCGTCGCCAGCACGAACATGCCGAGCGTGTTGACGACCGCGTTCCAGAAGTCGGCGTCCACGAGCAGCTCGGTGTAGTTCGTGAACCCGAGCCACGCGCGGTCGCCCGCCAGCTCCCAGTCGTGCAGGGAGACCCACACGGTGAAACCCAGGGGGAACAGGCCGAAGACGGCGAACAGCAGGAAGTACGGGGAGATCAGGACGTAAGGCGCGGCTTTCAGGTCGAACCAGGTGACGGCCCGTGCCAGGGGCCGGTTCTGCTTCATCGTGGGTGCCTTTCGCGGACATGGCGGACGGCGCCGCCCCGGTGACGCGGGGAGTGGGGGCGACGCCGTCCGTTCGGGGGCGGGTTACTCGGCCTTGTCGCGGCCGTCCTCGACGGCCTTGGTCCACCCCTCGGCGGGCGTGAGCTTGCCCTGGCCGATGGCGATGAGAACGTCCTCGAAGACCGTCCTGACCTCGACGTTCTTCACGCCGAGCCGGACCGGCTGGAGCGAGCTGGCACCGGCCGCGAAGATCTCGCCGACGGGCGCGTCGTTGAAGTACCCGTTGACGGCCTGGGCGACCTGCGGGTCGGCGAGTGCCTGCGGTGAGGTCGGCAGCGCGTTGACGGCCTTGAACGCGGCGATCTGGGACTGCGGGCCGGTCAGGAACTTGGCGAGTTCCGCGGCCTCCTCCGGGTGCTTCGACTGCTTCGGCACGGCGAGGTAGGAGCCGCCCCAGTTGCCGCCGCCGCCCGGAACCGCCGCGACGTCCCACTTGTCGGCGTACGCGTCGCCGCTGTTCTCCTTGATGACGCCGAGCATCCAGGCCGGGCAGGCCATGGTGGCGAAGGAGTCCTTCTTGAAGCCGGTCTGCCATTCGGGCGTGAAGCTCTTCAGCCCGGACGACAGGTTCTTGGCCTTCAGCGAGTTCACCAGGTCGAACGCCGTCTTCACGGCCGGGTTCTTGTCCGCGACGTAGTTCTCGGACGTGTCGAAGTACGTGTAGTTGCCGTGCTTCGGCGCCTCCTGCGACAGGATCGCGTTGAACAGCGCGGCGGGCCCGTCGACGAACCTGGTGCCGGACACCTTCGCCTGGAACCTCTCGCCGGTGGCCACGTAGTCGGCCCAGGTCGGCCACAGCCTGCCGACCTCGGCCCGGTCGGTGGGCAGCCCGGCCTTGGCGAACAGGTCGGTCCGGTAGCACAGGGCGAGGCTGCCGACGTCGGTGCCGAGCGCCATCAGGCTCGACCCGTCGACGCTCTTGCCCAGGTCCCACTTCCACTTGATGAAGTCGGACTCCAGCGCCGCGCCGCCGTGGTCGGCGAGGTCGACGAACCGGTCGGCCTGGCCGCGCAGGCTGGTGAGGATGCCCTCCTCCAGCGCGACGACGTCGCCCGCGCCGCTGCCCGCCTCCAGGTACTGGAGCAGCTTCGGCACGTAGACCTTCTCGTGCTCCTTCTCGTTGCGGTGTTCGATCTTGACGCCGGGGTTGTCCTTCTCGTACTGGGTGAACAGCTCCTCGTAACCGAAGGAGCCGAAGGTGTCCACGACCAGCGTGATCCGGCCGGATCCGCCGTCGTCGTCGGCGCCGCAGGCCGATCCCGCGGCGAGCACGCCGGCGAGGACGGCCGCGAGGGCGGCGGTCTTACGGCTGAGCTTCATGGGGGTGTTCCTCCCGGGGGTGGGGATGTGGGGTGTCTGTGGGAGCGCTCCCACGCATCACAGCCGGAGCTCGGGCGCCGCGTCAAGTGTCCGAGATTCAACCGTTACCTTTCAGGCCGAAGGCGGAAAAAGCTCAAAGTGCCCAAGCAAGCGCTTGCCTCAGAAGCGGTTTCACGTTAGTTTTGCCCCATGCCCCCGGGACTGTTCTTCCAGGTGATCGCGGAGCTCTCCCGGTACCGGGCCCGCCGTCCGCGCGGGATGGATCGCGCCCCTTCCGGCGCGGACGGCGTCTCATGACGGCCCGGCACGCTCTCCCGAGAAGCGCTGCCAGTGCCCCGACAAGCACGGCCCGGCAGGCGTTCGCCGACAAAGCGGCGGTCTCGGGCGTCGGCATGTCGGCGATCAGCCGGGCGTCGGGCACCACGCCGCTCGCGCTCGCCCTCACCGCCGCGCGCGCCGCGCTGGCCGAGGCCGGTCTCGAAAAGCCGGACGCGATCCTCAGCTACCACCTGAACGACTCGGCTCCCGTGCTGTATGTAGCGCGCGCGCTTGGCATGGCCGAAATCGGCTGGCACAACGAGATCTACGGCGGCGGCACCCAGTGCGCGTCGATCCTCGGGGACGCGGCGATGCTGGTCGCGTCCGGCGTCGCCCGCTCGGTGCTGGTGTACCGCGCGCTCAACGGCCGCTCCGGCCAGCGGATGAACGCGCTCGGCCTGAAGCTCGGCGAGGGGGCCGAGGAGCAGTTCACCCACCCGTACGGCATGGCGGGGCCCGTCCACCAGTTCGCGCTCGCCGCCCAGCGCTACCTGCACGACAGGGGCCTGACCGAAACCCATCTCTCCAGCGTGGTCAGGCGCTCACGGAGCAACGCCCTGGCGAACCCGCGCGCGCTGGTGCGCAAGCCGATGAGCCACGCCGAGTACCTGGCGGAGCCGGTGATCGCCGCGCCGCTGCGCCGCGCCGACTGCTGCCAGGAGACGGACGCCGCCTGCGCCCTCGTCGTCACCGCACCCCGTCCGGGCGCGCCGCTGATCCGCGCGGTGGTGCGCGGCGGCGGCCCCGGCTGCTCCACGATGGACCGCGCCGAGGACGTCACCCGCCTCTCCGGCCACTACCTGGCGGAACCTCTCTACGCCGCCGCGGGCATGAAGCCCTCGGACGTGGACGTCGCGCTCCTCTACGACGCCTACAGCTGGCTCGTCCCCCGCCAACTGGAGGATTACGGCCTCCTCGCGCGCGAGGACCTCGCGGACGGCCTGGACGAGGCCCTGGCACGCGTCAACCCCCACGGCGGCCTGCTCTCGGAGGGCTACGTACACGGCCTCAACAACACCGCCGAGGCCGTCCGCCAGGTCCGCGCCGGCTCGGGCCCCGCCCTCGTCACAGGCTTCGGCGGCTCCTACGGCTCCGCCGCCCTCCTCACCCCGGCCTGACCCCGCCCGCGAGGGCCGTCACGGAACCG
>NZ_JAJLQY010000021.1 GCF_020991275.1 Actinocorallia sp. API 0066
ACCACCAACCATGCTCTGTCTGCGGCAGATGAGTGCGTTTCGTCAACACCGGTTCGCTACGGGCGTTGACCAGCGCGGTGCGCCCTGCTCGGAGTCTGATTCCATCAGTCCCCAGAAGGCCGTTGAAGATCTTGTCCGGTGCTGTCCGGAGCCTTCAGGGCAGCTCACCCGGCCAGGCATGGCTCGAGCCTGTCGTAGGCACGATCCGGGGTTGTTGTCACCTTGGTCGGGTGGCGTCGATGGACCTCTCATGCGGATAGGACGTGGAGGCCTTTGTGTAGATCCGCAGCCCATGCCTCCCGTCATTGAGCACGATCGTGGTATCGGTCTGCCGCTACGACCCTGCATCGGCTCTCATCTCACGCACGGCCTCCATCTCCGGTTTCCCCGTGCCGGGAGCACTGGATGTGCCCGGTGGCCGGCGCGGTGCGGCGTTCGGTAAGGGAGATCTGTCCCCGAGGGCATGCCCTGGTTCGCTTTGCTGGATCCGGAACCGGGAGGGTCTATGGACGAACCTGACGAGCCGGACGGGCACTTCCTGGAGGGGCTGCTCCGGGGGGCGGCGGGGGCCGGGTCGGGGAACTACAACCATTACGACGCGTGGAATGTGAGCCTGGGCGGGGAGGACGTCAGCTCCGAGCGGGCCAGGCTCGTGACCGTCCATGAGGCGTTGCACGCAACGCTGAACGACTGCACGGCCTTCGGGACGGGCCTGGCCGGGTACGCGGTGCTGGCCCTCGACGGGGACGCGCACCGCGAGGCGCTCGTCCGGCTGGTGGGGATGTGCCGGGGAGTGCACGAGGCGTTCGCGACGTTCATGAGCATCTGGCTCGTCTCCGGAGACGTCGGGCTGCTCGAAGGATATCGCCCCTATCAGGGCTGGTACCGGGATGCGAGCGACCTGGTGCCGATACCCGACCACCACCGTTCCAAAGAGATGATGGTCGAGGCGGCGGTCCGGGTCTGCATGCAGTCGCCCGCACTCAGGACGCTCATCGACAACGGGCTGTCCGTCGGCGCCGTGGCGGAGATCCCCCGGCTGGAACGGCCGGACGTGCGGTTCCGCCTGCTGCACGAGGCCACGGACGCCGCTTTCTGGAACCGCGCGTGGGAGCGGTGCGAGGAGGCCGTCGGGAGCACCACCGCCTGGGAGGCGTTGATCGCGGCCCAGGACGATCCCGCTCTCCGCCCGTCAACCTACGCGGACGAGTACCAGGCCGACTGGCGGACAGTCGCGCACATTCTCCATGAGGAGGTCGCCGGAGTCCTCCGCGGGCTGGGGGCGCACGTGCTGCAGTACGACGGGCACCGGGAGTCGACCGCAGCGCTCATCTCGGCCGTCGAGGCCGCAGCGCCGCACGCGCGCGGGAGGCTGGTCGCCTCGAGCGAGACGGCGAGCGCGGACGATGAGTCGTTCGAGACGTGGCGGAGGGAACGGCTCGTCGTGCGGTCCGAACCCCGGCCCGCGAAGCTGCACCGGCTGGCGGACCTGGCGCGGGACGGTCACGTCGTTCTGCTGTCCGAACATGGTGGGGAGCACCACGTGTTCGCCTCCGCGCGGCCCGCCTACCGGCTGCTCCGACAGTTCTCCTTCGAGGAGGACGATCACCGCCTGCTGCGGGAGTCCGGCCAAGGCACAGTCGTGGCCGTACACAGCGCCGCGACCGCCGGCGGACAGGTCGAGCTCATCCTTGTCCCAGAACCGCGCCATCTGCGCTCCATCACCAAAGCGTGGCGGGGCCGCCCGGCCGTGCTGGTGAACGTCGCGCTGTCGTCCCTGGCCGACCATCCGTGGCGCGACCGCTGGTCGAAGGACCTCGTACGGACCCGGCTGACGGGCCTACTGGACCTGTCGCCGTTCGCGCAGTTCGACGCCTGGCACAGCAACGGCGACACCGTCTCCTACATCCGCGCGACCATCAACGACGGGGACGGGCGTCCGTCCGCGGTGTTCGCCTGCGAGGTGGGCGGAAGCGGGCTGCCGCTGCTGCTGCCGTGTACCGACGTCATGGCGCAGATCCTGGGGCAGTACCTGGAACAGAACCTCCCGCAGGCCGTGGAGGACGCCGCCGTGCTCCAGAACGACCCGGAGACGATTACCCTCACGCTGAGCCACCTGCTCGGCGAAGAACACTCTTTCGATGTATCCGCCTACCACTGGGAAGAACGGGAGCCTGAGTGAACGACCTGGAGGAATTCGTCGCGGAGATCCTGCCCGCGATCGCGGAGGGCCGGGTCCGGCAGGAGGACCTCGAACACCTGTGGTCCGGCCTCTTCCCGGAGGAGGACTACGCCTCCCGGCGCGGCCGGGACGCCTTCCTCGATGGCTTTCTCGCAGTAGCGTCCGGTGGCTCCTCCAACGGCTCCGACCTGGCGTTCCGGCCGGGCGGCTGGGAGGTCAACCTCGGCAAGGGCATCGTCCAGACGAGCGTCGCGACCGCCCTGCTCGGCGGAGTGCTCGCGATGCTGGGCGCCGCCCAGGTCCCCGCCGCCGTCCTGACGGCCGTCATCCCCCTGCTGTTCGACATCGGCAGGGTCAGGCTCACCGAAGGGCAGGGTTACGTCCTGGCCGAACTCGTCGTTGACCCCAGAGCGCAGAACGGAGAACTCTCGGCCGAACAGCTCCATGAGAGCCTCTCCCCCGCCCTCCGCCAGAGCGTGAGCCTTCTCGACTTCCGGGACTTCCTCGCGACCTTCCGCCGCGCAGGTCTGGCCGACGACCTGCCCGACGGCAACATCCGCCTCCGCCCCGCCGACCGTGCGAAGTTCCGCATCTCCTTCCGCTGACCCAGGGGCGGGCCCACCGCCGGAATGCCTCAGACCTGTTGGAGGCGCCGTTCTCGGCGAAACATCCGGTCGTCGGCAGAGCCGCACGTCCTGCCCCCGAGGCCGGACAGCGCGATTGGCGGCATGAGAGTGACTTTCCAGCGACGCCAGGCCCCCGTTCGCGGCATGTGGGCGGATAGCCTGTTGCATGTGCAGAAGGCGGTGTCCGGGAGTGACCTCGATGGTTGACGCCGACGACGTTCGCAGGCTGGCGCTCGCGCTCCCCTACGTGGTCGAGATCGACAGCGACGGGTTCGATTTCCGGGTCGCCGGCAAAGGGCTCGTCTGGTCCTACCCAGAGCACAGGCCGGGTGAGCCACGCCGCATCCGGACCGACATCGCCGTTCTGTACGTCGGCGACGAGGCCGAGAAACAGGCGCTGCTCCTCGGCGAACCGGAACACTTCTTCACCACACCGACCTACAACGGGACACCCCTGGTCATGCTCCGCCTGGAGACCGTGGACATCGACCGTCTGGAAGAACTCGTCACCGACGCCTGGCGCATGCGCGCCCCCGACACACTCACCGCCAACCCTGAGGCCCCAACTGGGGCGCCTCCAGCCTTCCCGACTGTGGGCCTCAGAGTTAGGCTCGGATGAGCCCCTGTTTCTCGGAGTCGAGGTAGCCGACCATCTCTTCATGTCCGACCTCTCGGTCACGGTGGACGGAGTCGGACCGCTGCGGTTCCCCGTCTCGGACGATCAGACCGGTCGGCTGCGGGAGCTCGGCCGCCAGGCGCGGTTCGGACGCGGGGAGGCCACTCTCACCGACCTGACGGTCCGCGACACCTGGGAGATCCCCAAGGATTGGTGAGCGTCGAGTGGACCGAGGCCTTCGACTCCGCCCTCGCAGTGATCCGTGATGGGCTGGGGCTTCCGGCACACTGCGAGCTCATCCCGGACCTGCACTCCATGCTCGTCTATGAGACCGGCCAGTTCTTCGTCACCCATCAGGATTCTGAGAAGGACGACGCCATGGTCGGTTCGCTGGTGGTGACTCTGCCGTCAGCGCACACGGGCGGCGAACTCGTCATCGAGCATCTGGGCGAGACCGCCGAATACCGTGGGTCGAAGGTCGCCGTCTCGCTGGTCGCCTTCTATGCCGACTGCCGCCACCAAGTCCTCCCGGTCAAGACCGGCAACCGGATCACCCTGACCTACAACGCGCGCCGCGCTGCTGCGGGCGGCGGCCGGCCGAGCCGGGTGCGACGTCGTCCTCGCCCTGGCGGAGATCCAGGAGACCTGGGACGCTCTCGACCCCGATGACGCCGACCCCTGGTATGACCACTACGAGGAGGATGACGACGAGAACGAAGGCCCTGCAGAAGACGACCGGGAGTACCTCCTGCAGGACCTGCTCGACTCCTCGATCACGCTCACCCACTGGACGGCACCGGACGAGGGCAGCCGCACCGAGGACGTCTCGCTGACCATCCGCGACCACGAGGTCGCCGCCACCACCCCGTCCTCCCAGCTGACGCCCTACGAGTCGCAGTACGAGGGCTACATGGGCAACTACGGCAACACTCTGGATCGCTGGTACCGGCGGGCCGCACTGGCCTTCTGGCCCCGGGCTCAGGCGTTCGCCAACCGGGCCCAGGACTCTCCCGCCTGGGCGATGGACGAACTGGAGCGGATGATCAGTGCGGGGAACAGCTCCGCAGCACGGGAAGCGGCCCGGACGCTGCTGCCGACCTGGGACACCGCGATCCGCACCGAACCGAAGGGCGCAATGCTCGGGCGGACGCTCCGCGCTGCCCGCGGGCTCGCCGACCCGGAGACGGCCACCGCGCTCCTGCGTTCGTTCGAGCCGGTGCTGCTGGTCCCCGGCCACGCGCCGGCGCTCGCCGGCCTGGCCGGGCACTACGGCGGCACCTGGATGAGCGACCTCCAGCGGGTCTGGTTCGAGGCCTGGCGGCGCGAGCGCACTCCTACCGACCGGAGGTGATGGACTGGCTCGGCCGGATCGCGCCTCTGTGTGCCGCTCTCGTCGCCACCGGGTCCGACGGAAGGGCGACCGCCCACCGCGTGCTGGAACATGCCTGGGACCTTTTCGCCGACAAGGTCCGTCCCTGGCTGACCGGGCCGTCCACCAGCAGCCGCGACACCTGGCCGATCGGGCTGGGCCGCCCGCTCGCGGGGATCCTCACTGCCGCGACGGAAACCGAATCGGCCGGCGTCATCGACGAAGCCGTCCGGCTCGGACGGAACACGACCGACCAGACCGCCCTGCTGGTGGTCTCCGCGCTCCGAGCCGCCAAGGAGATCTCCGCGAGCAGCGGACAGGGGCCCGGCTTCGACGGCCTAGCCGCCGGATGCGCCGAACATCTCCGGGCCGCACTCGCCCGTCCACGGCGGGCCCGCGGCGACTGGTCGATCGAGCCTCCCGTCGGCTGCGACTGCCAACTGTGCGAAACCCTCGCCGCGTTCCTCCGGGACCAGGCGAGCCGCAGCCTTGAGTGGCCTCTCGCCAAAGCGGGCCGAGCCCACATCCGCTCCCGGATCGACGCGGCCGAACTGCCCGTCCGGCACCAGACCCGCCGCCAGGGCCGCCCCTACACCCTGGTGCTCGCCAAGACCGAAGCGCTGTTCGACACCGAGCGCCTCACCCGCGAACACCGGCAAGCCGACCTCACCTGGATCACCGAGAACTGGACCGCCGGGAGCGACGTCCTACCGAACTGATCGAAGAGACCTGATGACCACCGAACCCCCACACGCCTGGAACGCCTCCGCATTCGCTCTCGCTCGCCGCGTCGCCGACTGGACCGGGGACGGTACCCCCGTCACCGCCACGGGCATGCCCAGGCCCGCCGACATCCCGCTGCTCGGCCAGGCGGTGTCGGTCCCGACCGCGGCGAGGGTGAACAGACTGGCATACGTACCGGAGCTGCACCTGGCCTGGCGGGTCGCCGTGGCCACCGGTCTGCTGGAGGTCGGAGCGAAAACGGCCAGGACGACCGGCTGGGCACCCGGGGCTGTCGACGACGCTGCCGACCGGTGGCTCGCGGGAGTCCGCCATGCGATCACCGGGGATGCCGAGTTCATCACCCTGGCCGTGGCCGCCGCACTCGCCGACGATCCAGCACCCGCGGACCTGGAGGAGGTCTGCGACAGAACGGATCAGACGCTCCGCGCTCGGCCCGGCGGCTACCGGGAAGCCCTCCGATTCGCCGAGGATCCGGTTCCCGAAGCACTGGCTCTGCTCGGTGCCCTGGGCATGGCCTCAGGCACCGCCCTCACCCCCGCCGGGCGGTGGGCGTACGAACGGATCCGCCCACCGTTGGTCACCCCATCGATGAGCGCGCGGGAGCTGCTCTCAGCCCTGGACGACTACGACCACGACACCGCGGCCGAGCTCGCCGACCCCTGGCTGGACGCCCGCGCCCCGACCGCCGCCGCCACCGAGCTGATGTCCGAGGCCGCCGCGGGCACCGCCCGGCGACGAGCCACCGCACTCGGCCTGGTCGAGACCCTTCCCTTCGCGGGCACCGCCTGGCGGAACATCGCCGACGATCCGCTCCTCGGCCCGGCCGCACGCCGGTGGCTGTGGAAACACGGCCTGCTCGAAGAGGTCGACCCCAACGACAACGTATGGATGATCGTTGAAGAGATGGCCGTCAACCTCGACGCCGACCCCGAGTTCGTCCTCGACCTGTTCCACGACCTGCCCGGGCCGACGCCCGAGGACAAACACGCCGTCATCGCCTCGTCCCGCCACCCCGAACGGGACGCCGTCCTCACGACCCTGACCGCGCTCGGAGCGCGGACCTCTCGCCCCCGCATCTGCCAACTGAAGATCTCCCTGACCGGCTGGGGAGCCTGGCGGCGCGTCCTCGTAGGCCCGACCACCACCCTCTACGACCTCCACGAGACCATCCGTCCGAATCTGCGAGGTCCTCCCCACCGAGTCCGCCCGGCTCCGCTACGTCTACGACCTCGGCGACCAATGGCACCACGAGATCACCCTCCAGAAGACTCTTCCAGCAGACCCCGACACCATCTACCCGGCCTGCACCGCCGGTAGCGGCGACACCCCCATCGAAGACTCCTGGACCGACGAAGGGACGCCCTACCCCACCCGCCCGTTCGACCTCAAGAAAATCTCCACAAGGCTGACGAAACAGAAAACCCGCTGACACACGGCAAGGACAGCGTGGACCGCCCCGAGGAACGCACGAAGGCCCAGCAGACCGTCCTGACGCCCGGTAGGCGGCATGGGAGCGCGTCCTGACGTCCGGAACCTTCGGGGCGGACCGAGCGGTGACGGGCACCGGTAGCCGGGCGGCTGTTCGTCTCTACCGCGGGCGTTCCAGGCCGATGACCTCGCCGCCCAGCACGACCTCGCGCCGCCCGTCTGGGCCGAGCCCCGCGTACTGCGCCGTGCCTGGTTCCCCGCCGACCTCTCCGTCCAACGGGCCGACGCCCTTGCCCACGCCCCCGCCGCGTTCCGCAAACACGGCGTCTACCTCTCCGCCAAAGACCTGGAAGCCGCGTGAACAACGGCATTCTCCTCGACCGGGCAGGCCGGGAGCGCGCCTTCACCTGAGCCGCCCCGCGATCTGGGGACGGCCACCACCCAAAACCCGCACCCACCGCCGCCGCTTCACGTACTGCCTTTAAGGAACGAAGCAGTAGCTATGGGGGAAGCCCAACTTCTCTCTGCGGAGGCCAGTGCCAGCGGCGCTTGACCGGCGGCAGATGAGGGCGTTTTTCTGCAAGCTGCCATGTGCAGACGGCCGACGCCATCAGCAGTCTGCCGTGTTCTCACCGAGCCTGGCACCATGACGTGGTTCGAAGGAAACCGGCACGGGCGCTTCCGCCGGATCTTTTTAGATCTTGATGATGGTGGCGCCGCGACCGCAGAGGCCGGCGATGTCATCGGGGTCGGAGGTGAGAACGGTGACAGGACCGGGAGCGGCGAGCGCCGTGGCCGAGAGCATCGCATCGATGGCGTACTTGTGTCCATGCAGGCCGGCGTCGGCGAGGAGACCGGCGGCGTGTCTGGCGACCTCGTCAGTGACCGGGACGATCGCAATGCGCGACAGGGTCCACTCCAGTGCAGGCCGATTGATCCGTGGATGGATCACCTCGACGAGTGTCGCCGCGCTTGTGATCACCCGGAGGTCGTCGGCAAGGGCCAGGGCGAGCCAGCCGGTCACCTCACGATCACGCAGTACCGCTTTCGCGAGTCCCTCGCTGTCCAGCACCAAGGTCCCTGCGGGGGTGGCAACCGGCCGGTTCATGCCGCACTCGACCCGCCCTGCTGCTCCCGTGCCCGCACCAGCACATCGCGCCTGGCCTGGATCTCCTCGTCGGTGATCGGGCCATGTTCAGCCTCAGCCACTCCAACGAGCTCACGAAGATTGTCCCGCTCGAGTTGGCGGGCCACCGCTGCCGCAACATACGACGACAGCCCGGACGGACCACCCCGCGTCCGAGCGGCCTCGGCGATGTCCCGAGGAAGCGTGATCGAATACTTCTGGGTAGGCTCACTCATACCTCTTATCCTACTTCGAATGCCACCAGAAACGATGACCATCGCCGAGCGCGCCCATCGGCATGAGCGAGTGTTTTGGCGGTCCGACGGTCACGGCCGCGGTTCGCGGTTCGCGGTTCGCGGTTCGCGGTAGGACCCGCATATCAGCCGACCAGTGACTCTCGTAGCAAGCCTGTCGAAGCCCCGATCTGCCGCCCAGAAAGCGATCTTGGTTCGGGTCTCGCCAGTTGCAGTTCCAGTTGCATTCGCACGCGTTCGTGGCCGTTCAGGAGCGTCCTGAAAAACGTCGATCCCCAGGTCAGCATGCCACGGACACCGCGGCACACGACGCACACGGCGCGTGGGCCCATCCAACCCCTCAGGCCACCAAAACCCCTCAAGCAACCCCGAGCAGGGCAAACTTCTGCCAATCGCCCATGATGTTCACGGGCGACACGGTCTTGGTGGTCTCAATTGCCGGGTTTGTGGGAGCCCCAGGGCGCTCGGCGCGGACAGAACATCTGCGCCCAGCTCGTTCAGCTGGAGATCAGCCCGTAGCGTGTCTGGCCACGTGTCCGCAGTGTCAGCTCAAACCCAGCCGTTACGTCCGTGCCCACGTCGCCGCGAGTTCACCGTGCGTCTGCTCATATCGGACGAGGAGAGTCCAAGCCGTGGCGCTGGCGTCACGTGCCCAGCGCTTTCCCAGAGCGGAAGGCGAGTTGTGGACAGGGATATGCACGATCTTGTCCAGATGTGCCCAGAGGTCCGGGCGGTCGCCGTCGAAGAACATCAGTACGTACTGCGAGAGATTGTGGATGGAGCGCGAGATCTCGCTGGCACTGCTCCTGGGATCTCCAACCTGACGCAGGACGGTCAGGATGCAGTTCTACATCTTCGACGTGACGTAGTAGTTCCTGCCTGCCGTCGGCGGCTCGCCGATCTCGTCAGCGGCGACGTCGTCCCAGAACCTGTGATCGGAGGGCTCAGGCAGGAAGGCCAGAAGATCGAGCAGATGGTCGAGATCAGGATCGATCGTGCGTCCGTGCGGCAAGGTGAGGTGATCGGTCATGCGACTCGCTTCCACTGAGGCTAGAGGAGCACCCAGAAGCGTCGCAGACGCAGCTGGCGAGACATCCTGCAATCTCCGACCTGGCATGATGCGGACACGTTCGGCCCAAGCCAGCACTAGGTAGCGCCAGGCCCCCAGCCTGCCTGACACGTGATCCTGCTGCGGCAAGACCGAAGGTGCGGACAGCCTCAACAGAAGGCGGGAACCAGATGATGCGATGTTTAGTTTAAGTAGACATCGTGCAGGTATCCTGACTACATGAACGATTCAACGCCGCATCGGGTGATCTATGTGGCACCACCCCTGACCAGCGAGGATCGAGCCGTCCTCGCCGAGATCCACCAGATGCGCAAACAGCTGCGCCACGTGCTCCGGACGCCCAACCGCTGGGACGGAGGCCTGCGCAGGTCAGCTCTTGCCAGAGCGATCCGGGGCTCCAACAGCATCGAGGGCTATCAGGTAGCAGAAGACGATGCAGCAGCCGCCCTTGACGACGAGAGGCCGATCAGCGCGGACGAGCAGACATTTCTCGAGATCGAAGGGTATCGACACGCGCTCGGCTATGTACTCGCGATGAGGGAGGAAGACTTCTCCACCTTCGACGAGACCGAGATCAGGGCCATGCACTACATGCTGCTCCGCCACGATCCGTCGAAATCGCCGGGGCGATACCGCAAAGGGCCCGTCCACGTGCATGACGATCGCGAAGATCGGGTCGTGTACGAAGGACCAGATGCGGAAGATGTTCCCGCCCTCATGGAAGCGCTCGTAGCCAGCCTGCACGACATGGCCGACATCGACCCGCTCGTGCGCTCCGCGATGGCACATCTGAATTTGGTGATGATCCATCCTTTCCGGGACGGAAACGGGCGGATGGCCAGAGCCTTGGCGACTTCGGTTCTCACCCGGTCAGATATCGGCGAGCCGGAGTTCTCCAGTATCGAGGAATGGCTGGGCGCCAACACCGACGACTACTACGCCTCGCTCGCGATCACCGGGCAAGGTTCCTGGCGGCCCCGCAACGACGCTCATCTCTGGATCTCGTTCAACCTGCGTGCCCACCACATGCAGGCACAGACCGTAGCGCGAAGGATTCAGGAAGCTGCTGAGACCTGGCGTGAGCTTGATGTCCTGGTGACGCGGTACTCCCTCCCGGAACGAACGATCGACGCAGCTTTCGAGGCCGTTCTCGGCTACCGGCTACGCCGCAGCACCTACCTCAAACGGACCCAAGTAGAGGACCAGACCGCCACCCGCGATCTGGCAGCCCTGACATCAGCTGGCCTGCTCATCCCTCACGGCAACGGCAGAGGCCGCTTCTACACCGCAGGTGAACCCCTCCAGCAGATCCAGCAGAACCGTCGGTCTAGAAGGACACCACTGACCGACCCTTACCCCTGGATGCGTCCCAAACTCGCCGAACACCCACGCCCAGGCACGAAGCCAGCTTGACGTCACCCCGCGGCACCGGTTGGCGTCTGCACCGCCTTTCCCGCTCCGTCTTCAGCCTCAGAATTGGAAGCCCGAAGAGTCCGCCGTCGGGCTGGTCGGTGAGGATCGGTTCGATCATGTACGAGCCGGGGTCGATTCCCTTGGCTTCGCCTTTGTGGAGGTCGTCGGAGTCCATCGTGACGATGTACTTCGTGCCTTCGTCCGCCGCTGGTCTCGTACTCAGCTGCTGCTCGGCGACACTCCGTGCCTTTCGCGCGGACACGGATCATCGCCCGCACCACCATTCTGGGCGGCGCCGTGCGTTAACGCTGACGGCGCTCCACGACCGGATCAACAACCCCGACCACCGCGACATCATGACCATCCGGCTGCCGGTCGTCCCGGCCGGGAGCCCCACCGACTTCTTCCGGCAGCTCATCCGAGACCTCGCCGGCGCCGCCCTACTGACTGGGCCGATCAGCCAACCCGGCGACAACATCCGTCCCATCCGCAATTGGATCGTTCACCACGGATAACCGGCAAGAGACCGGGACAGCGGGGGGCGAGCCCGCAGCCGCGGCACTCTACCTGTTCTGCCGTCGATCTCATAGCTCGTCCCTTTGTCTCCCCAGTTCCCGGTGTCCCCGCCGCTGCTCAAAGCGTTGTTCCGGGGACACTATGCGCCTCTCATGTCCCTGGGCTCACGGACCCACCGAAGGGACCCGGTCCGTGCGCTCACGGACAGACGGCAGCCTTGATCGCCGACCCGGTCGGTCAGTGCCGCTCGGGGACCGCCGAGGCAGCGGTTCAAGCTCTTATTTGCCCCTGTTCATGGGTGTTCGCACGCGTACAGCCTCGCGGCGTAACGCCTGCTCAGGGATGGTGACGGCCATCAGCGGCCGCCAGATGCAGACTTGGAAAGCGTGTTGGGTGCAAGCCCTCACGAGTTCGAATCTCGTATCCTCCGCCTTGAGGAAACCGTCTCTGACCTGCGGGAACGCAGGACTCAGGGGCGGTTTCGTCGTTCCAGGGGGTTCCCAGGGGGTTCTGGTCACCATGACCGGCACCCGGCGGAACTGTCAGGAACGTTCGACGGGGCCAGCCCCTCCGGCCGACGATCAACGGATCGTCGAGGAAACGGAGGCGTCGCGAGAATGGCGACGAGCACCACCAGTAAGCCCCCGCAAGAAGCCCACCGCGGAATGGACCCGCGTTTCCGAGGGCATCGAGTACAAGAAGCTCAAGAACCGCGAAACCCTCTACCACGTCCGCTGGTTCGAGGGCGGCGACAAGACCGCGCGCGAGGACGAGTACTTCTCCGGCCACACCGAGGCCAAGGACTTCCGCGCGCGCCTGATCGCCAACGGCCGCCGCCACCCCGACCGCGAACCGGCCCCCACCGCCGCGACCGCCCCCGAGATCCTCCAGGCCGCCCCGTTCACCGCCCTCGCGACGGCCCCTGTCGCGCCCGAGCCGCCCGCAGCCCCTGCGGGTCCGGCTTTCCCCGGCCGGACGATGGCTGCGGCCTTCGATATCTACCTCGCGTACCTGGAAGAGCGGAACCTCGTCGAGCCCCGCCAGCTCACCGACTACCGCAGCCTGTGGGAGCGTCATGTCCTCGCCGCCGTCGTCACCGTCCACGACGAGAACACCGACGGCACCACGACCGAACGCAAGGTCGGCCCCCTCGGCGGCCTCCACATCACCGAGATCACGGCCTCGGTCATCGACGCCTGGGTCGTCTGGATGACCAAACGGACTTACATCAAGCGCAAGGCCCGGCCAGAGCGCCGCCGCGCCGACGGCTCCGTGGTTCCCAAGGTCGATGAGATCAAGAAGCCCTACAGCCCGAAGACCATCCGCGACATCCACGGCACCGTCATCTCCCCCATGCTCGGCTGGATCGCCACCCGCAACCCCTGCGCCGGCGTCCAGCTCCCGCCCCTCAAGTTCCAGGCCGTCAGCCTCGACGAGGTCCCCGTAGGCGCCGAGATCCCTCTGTGGATGCGCTTCGGCTACGACGTCTCCGTCCTTGCCGGCGACCTCATCACCCTCGCCGTCTGCACCGGCCTCCGCTACTCCGAACTCACCGCCCTCCGCGTCCGGGACATCGACCTCGACGCCAAGACCCTCCGCGTCGCCCAGGCCATCAAGCTCGACAAGAACCACCGCCCCTACATCGCCAACTACGGCAAGACCGACTCGGCCCTCCGCACCATCCGCATCGGCGACGACCTCTGCCGCCTCCTCCGCCACCGCAAGGCGAACCTCGCCCCCGACGACCTGATCTTCCAGGCACCACCGGCAGCATCCTCCAGGCCCACAACTTCCACCAGGTCCACTGGACCAAGGTCGTAGACAAGGCGCGTGAGGCGGGCATCACCACCGCGGCCACCATGCACAAGTTCCGCCACAGCCACGCCACGATGCTCTTGGCCGCCAATGTCTCCATGGACACCGTCTGCAAGCGCCTCGGCCACATATCCATCGTGATCACGAGCCTGCTCTACAGCCACCTCGTCC
>NZ_JAJLQY010000022.1 GCF_020991275.1 Actinocorallia sp. API 0066
GCGCTCCTGAGACGTCGGGCGTGGTGCCGTTGGTGGTGTCGGCGCGGTCACCGGAGGGCCTGCGGGCGGCGGTCGGACAGTTGGCCGACTTCCTCGAACAGCGGCCCGTGCCGAGTCTGGGTGACGTGGGGCGTGCGTTGTTGACGTCTCGTTCGGTGTGGGAGTT
The DNA here is from genome assembly GCF_020991275.1 of Actinocorallia sp. API 0066. Classification (GTDB taxonomy): domain Bacteria; phylum Actinomycetota; class Actinomycetes; order Streptosporangiales; family Streptosporangiaceae; genus Actinocorallia. The sequence continues at coordinate 167 of NZ_JAJLQY010000022.1, forward strand.
CCGGGCCGGTGTGGTGGCCGCCGACCGGGATGAAGCCGTGGCGAAGCTCCGTGCGGTGGCTGCGGCGGAGTCGGCCGGTGATGCGGATGGTGTCGTGGCCGGTTCGGTGCGGCGTGATGAGGATGAGCCGGTCAGGTCTGTGCGGTCGATGGTCGATCTGTGGGTGGCGGGTGGACCTGTTTCGGTAGGCGATCTTGCCGCTGTGATTCCAGGGTCCTCGGGACGGTCTGTTTCACTGCCGACGTATCCGTTCCAGCGGGATCGGTACTGGTTGACGCCGGGTGTGGGCGGCCGGTCGTTGGTCGGTTTGGCGGGGGCGGGGTCGTCGGGTCACGCGGTGTTGGGTGTGGTGGTTGATGTTCCTGGTGGGGTGATGCTGGCGGGGAAGGTGTCACTGGAAGGGCATCCGTGGCTGGCTGATCATGCGATCGCCGACACGGTGGTGGTTCCGGGCGCTGGGTTGGTCGAGTTCGCGATCGCGGCGGGCGACCTGGTGGATTGTCCGGTTCTGGAGGAGTTGGTGATTCAGGCTCCGTTGCGGGTTCCGGTCTCGGGTGGGGTCGACGTCCAGGTCCACGTGGGGGAGGCGGACGAGTCCGGGCTGCGGCCGGTGACGGTGCGCTCGCGTGTTTCCGGTGGCGGATGGGAGCGCAATGCCGAGGGCTTTGTCGCTCCGGTGGCTGTTCCGGTGGTTCAGGACGGCGCTGGCTCGGGGGCCTGGCCGCCGCCGGGCGCCGAACCGGTGCCCCTGGACGGCTTCTACGAACGCCTCGCCGACCAGGGCTACGTCTACGGACCCTCGTTCCGGGGCCTGACCGCGGTCTGGACCCGGGAAGGGGAGATGTTCGGCGAGGTCACCCTCCCCGAGAGCGCCGACCCGGCCGGATACGGGATCCACCCGGCTCTCCTGGACGCCGCGCTGCACGTCTCCATGGCGGCGACGCCCCTGGGCGACACCGACGGCGCGCTGATGCCGTTCGCGTGGAACCGCGTCGCCCTCCACGCCACCGCCGCCACCGCCCTTAGGATCCGCGTCACCCCCGGCCCTGGCGGGCTGAAGATGGACCTGGCCGACACAGCGGGCGAGCCGGTCCTGACGCTGGGGGCTCTCGCCTCACGACCTTTCACCGCCACCGATATCAACGCTCCCGCCGCCCCCGCCCGTGGCGCGTTGTTCGCCGTCGAATGGTCCCCTCTCCCCGTCCTGTCCGGTGACGCCCCCACGGCTCCCGGCGCCGGGACGGTGAACGGGGCGAGCAGCGCGGTGATCGCGGATGTGGCGGGTCTGCGGGCGCTGGGCGAGGACGTGCCGGAGTGGCTGGTCCTGGACACCGACCTGTTCGCTTCCGCTGGCGGTGACCGTCGCGCCGATACCGCTGACTCCGGTGTGGGTGAGTTGGTGCGGGTGCGGGTGGTGTTGGCGCGGGTGTCGGAGGTGGTGCAGGCGTTCACTGCCGGGTCCGCTCTTCGTGGGGCTCGGTTGGCGGTTGTGGTCCGGGGTGCGGGTGGCGACCCGGTCGCGGCTGCGGTCGCGGGGTTGGTGCGTTCGGCGCAGTCGGAGAACCCCGGCCGGATCCTGCTGGTTGATCTCGGGTCCGGGGCTGGGGAGCTTCGGGATCCGGTCAGTCTGCTGGAGCAGGCCGCTGCTGGTGCTGAGTGGGAGATCCGGCTGGGGGACGGGCCGGTCGAGGTGCCCCGGCTTGTCCGGGTTGTTGACGAGGATGCCCTGGTCGGGGGTGTGGGTGCGGGTTGTGTGGTGGTGACCGGCGGGACCGGGACGTTGGGCGGGTTGGTGGCCCGGCATCTGGTCGCCGCGCACGGGGTCCGGAAACTGGTCCTGACCGCACGGCGGGGCCCCGCCGCGCCGGGGGCCGACCAGCTCCAGGCGGAGCTGGAGGCCGCTGGCGCTGAGGTGCGGATCGTGGCCTGTGACGTGGCTGACCGTGCTCAGGTCGAGGCGTTGCTCGCCGGGCTTCCGGGGCCGCTGAGCGGGGTGATCCACACCGCTGACGCGCTGGACGACGCCGTCCTGAGCGGGCTCACTCCGGAGCGATGGGAGACGGTGCTGCGTCCGAAGGCGGATGCGGCCACGCACCTGGACGAGCTGACACGCGGGCTCGGTTTGGCGGCGTTCGTGCTGTTCTCCTCCGTCGCCGGGGTCATGGGCAGCCCCGGGCAGGGGGACTCCGCGGCGGCGAACTGCTACCTCGACGCGCTCGCCACCCGGCGCCGGGCCGCCGGCGAGGCCGCCGTGTCCCTGGCCTGGGGCCACGACGTCCCGGATATGACGACCCTGCTCGACGCGGCGCTCGCGGTGGACCGTCCGGTGCTGGTTCCGATGGTGCTGGATCTGACGGCGCTCCGCCGCCATGACGGGCGGGTGCCGGGACTGCTGCGGCTGCTGGCCGGCCCGCAACGTCGCGCCGCCGGGGCCGTGACCGGCCTGTCGGCGAAGCTGGCCGCGATGACGCCGGAGGACCGGGAGCGGTACGTGTCCGAGCTGGTCCGCGCCGAGGCGGCCGCCGTCCTCGGCGCCGGGGAGCAGGATCTGGTACGGGCCGATCAGACCTTCGGCGACGCGGGATTCACCTCGCTGGCCGCGGTCGAGTTCCGGAACCGGCTGATGGCGCTGACCGGGGCGAAGCTGCCGGCGACGTTGGTGTTCGACTACCCGACCCCGGCGGCGCTGGCCGACTTCCTGAACGCGCAGTTGGCGGGCACCGTCGCCGTGGCCGCGCCCGTCTCGGCACCGGTCCGGGTGAACGAGCCGGTGGCGATCGTCGGTGTGGGGCTGCGGATGCCCGGCGGGGTGGATGGTCCGGCCGCGTTGTGGGAGATGCTGTCCTCGGGCACGGACGCGGTGGGGGCGTTCCCGACCGATCGGGGTTGGGATCTGGAGGGTCTGTTCGGTCCGGACTCTGACGCCGCTGGGAAGTCGTCGGCCAGTGCCGGTGGGTTCCTGGCTGACGCGGCCGGGTTCGACGCGGGGTTCTTCGGGATCAGTCCGCGTGAGGCGTTGGCGATGGATCCGCAGCAGCGGTTGCTGTTGGAGACGTCGTGGGAGGCGTTGGAGCGGGCGGGGATCGACCCGTCCTCGCTGCACGGGCGTGACGTCGGCGTCTACACCGGCATCATCGAGAACGACTTCCAGGCCGCGGCCGGTGCGGCCCGGGACGTGGAGGGCTACCGAGCCACCGGCGGCGCGCACAGTGTGGCGTCGGGGCGGATTTCGTATGTGCTGGGCTTGGAGGGTCCGGCGGTGAGCGTGGACACCGCGTGTTCGTCGTCGTTGGTGGCGTTGCACCTGGCCGCCCAGGCGTTGCGCTCGGGTGAGTGCTCGATGGCCCTGGCGGGCGGCGTGACCGTGATGGCCGGCCCGGCCACCTTCGTGGAGTTCTCCCGGCTCGGGAACATAGCGCTCAACGGCCGTTGTAAGGCGTTCTCCGATGCCGCGGACGGCATCGGCCTGGCCGAGGGCGCCGGGATGCTCGTGCTGGAGCGCCTGTCGGACGCGCAGCGGCTCGGGCATGAGGTGCTGGCGGTGGTCCGGGGCAGTGCGATCAACCAGGACGGTGCTTCGAACGGGTTGACGGCTCCGAATGGTCCTTCGCAGCAGCGGGTGATTCGTCAGGCGTTGGCGAGTGCGGGGCTTGCTCCGGCTGAGGTGGATGCGGTGGAGGCGCACGGTACGGGCACGGCTCTGGGTGACCCGATCGAGGCGCAGGCTCTGCTGGCGGTCTACGGCGATCGTGGTGAAGGCGGTGAGCCGCTGTGGCTGGGGTCGGCGAAGTCGAACATCGGTCACGCCCAGGCCGCGGCGGGTGTCATCGGGATCGCCAAGATGGTTCTGGCGATGCGGCACGGTGTGCTGCCCCGGACGCTGCACGCTGAGACCCCGTCGTCGAAGGTCGATTGGTCGGCTGGGGATGTGCGGCTCCTGACCGAGGAGCGTGCGTGGCCGGAGACCGGTCGTCCGCGTCGGGCGGGGGTGTCCTCGTTCGGGTTCAGCGGCACCAACGCCCACGTGATCCTCGAACAGGCCCCTGACACTCCCGATGTCCCCGCTGCGGATGCGCCGGTCTCGGATGCGCCGGTCGACCCGGACGCTCCTGCGGTGCCGTTGGTGGTGTCGGCGCGGTCGCCGGAGGGTTTGCGGGCCGCTGCCGGGCAGTTGGCTGACTTCCTGGAACAGCAGCCCGTGTTGGGTCTGGGTGATGTGGGTCGTGCGTTGTTGACGTCTCGTTCGGTGTGGGAGTTCCGGGCCGGTGTGGTGGCCACGGATCGGGATGAGGCGGTGGCGAAGCTCCGTGCGGTGGCGGCGGTGGCTGCTGGGGACGCGGTGTCTTCTGGTCGTGTGGTGTTCGCGTTTGCTGGTCAGGGTGCTCAGCGTGCGGGAATGGGTCGGGATCTGTGTGTGGCGTTCCCGGTGTTCGCGGCTGCGTTCGACGAGGTGTGCGCGGCGTTGGACGCCGAGTTGAGCGGGGTGGCGGAGTTCCCCTTGCGGGAGGTGGCGTTCGCTGATCCGGGTTCGGATCTGGCGGGCCTGTTGGATCAGACGCTGTACACGCAGTCGGTGTTGTTCGCCTTTGAGGTCGCGTTGTGGCGTTTGGTGCAGTCGTGGGGTGTTCGTGCGGATGTGTTGGTGGGTCATTCGATTGGTGAGTTGGCTGCGGCGTTCGCGGCCGGGGTGTGGTCCTTGGAGGATGCTGCGCGTCTGGTGGCTGCCAGGGCTCGTTTGATGCAGTCGCTCCCGGGTGGGGGCGGGATGGCTTCGCTGGCTGTGGGTGAGGAGCGGGTCGCGGAGCTGCTGGCCGGTCGTGCTGGTGTGTGGGTCGCGGCGGTGAACGGACCGAGGGCGGTGACGGTCTCCGGGGAGCGGACCGCCGTAGAGGAACTGGTTGCTGCTGCGGCCGGTGCGGGGATTCGGGCGCGGGTGTTGCCGGTGAGCCATGCGTTCCACTCGCCGTTGATGGATCCGATGTTGGAGGAGTTCGCCGTTGTCGCCGGGAGTGTGGAGTTTCGGGAGCCTTCGGTGGCGGGGCGGCGGGAGTGGATGTCGCCGGAGTACTGGGTTCGGCAGGTCCGTGAACCCGTCCGCTACGCCGATGCGCTGGCTGAGGCCGGTGCGGGTTTCCTGGTGGAGATCGGTCCGGATGGGAGTCTGACGTCTCTCGCCCGGACCAGTGACCACTCGATCGCGGCGGTTGCGTTGTCGCGTCGGGGTGAGCCGGAGCCGGTCGCGGTGGTCGCTGGACTCGTTGAACTCTGGGCGGCTGGTGGGCCGGTCACGCAGGCTGCTCTGGCGGCGTTGATTCCCGGTGCCGCTGTCCCTGGTCGGGTCGTTCCGCTGCCGACCTACCCGTTCCAGCGCGATCGTTACTGGCTGGTTCCCGGTGCTGCCGCTGCTGGTGGGGTGGCCGGGGGTCATCCGTTGCTGGGCGCGGTCGTGGAGGTGCCCGGTGGGGTGATGCTGGCGGGGCGGGTGTCGTTGAACTCCCATCCGTGGCTGGCCGATCACGTGATCGGCGACACCGTGGTCGTTCCGGGTGCCGCGATCGTCGAGCTCGCCATCGTCGCCGGGGACCGGGTGGACTGCTCGGTGCTGGACGAGCTCGTCATCCACGCGCCGCTGCTGGTCCCGGCGTCCAGCGCGGTCGAGATCCAGGTGCACGTTACCGATGGCGGTGTCGACTCCGCCGGGCGTCGGCCGGTGCTGGTGAGTTCGCGCCTGGTCGGGACGCAGGAATGGCAGCGGAACGCCGAGGGCTTCCTCGCTTCCACCGCCGACGCCGCTGACGGGGCGGAGGCGGTGGTCGGGGTGTGGCCGCCGCCGGGAGCGCGCCAGGTGTCTTTGGAGGGTTTCTACGAGCGGCTGGTCGATGACGGCTACGGGTACGGGCCGCTGTTCCAGGGCCTGACGGCGGTCTGGGTGCGGGAGGGGGAGATGTTCGGCGAGGTCACCCTCCCCGAGGGCGCCGACATAGACGGATTCGGAATCCACCCCGCACTCCTTGAGGCAGCCCTCCACCTACCCATGGCCGCCACCCCGCCCACGGGCGACCCGCTCATGCCGTTCGCGTGGAACCGTGTCACCCTCCACGCCACCGGCGCCACGACCCTTCGGATCCGTGCGACCGAGGGCCCCGGCGGGCTGACGATGGACCTGGCCGACACTGCGGGCGAGCCGGTCCTGACCCTGGGAGCCCTCACCTCACGGCCGATCACCGCCACCGATCTCAACGCTCCCGCCGCCCCCGCCCGCGGCGCGATGTTCGCCGTCGACTGGACCCCTCTCGCTGGCAGCGGCGATGGCGGTGCGGCCGGGCCGAACAGCGCGGTGATCGCGGATGTGGCGGGTTTGAAGGCGTTGGGTGAGGACGTGCCGGAGTGGCTGGTCCTGGACGCGGACCTGTTCGCTTCCGCTGGTGGCGACCGTCGCGCTGATGCGGCTGGCTCCGGTGTGGGTGAGTTGGTGCGGGTA
>NZ_JAJLQY010000023.1 GCF_020991275.1 Actinocorallia sp. API 0066
GCGAGGTTCAGGACGCCGTTCAGCGGGCGTCGGGTGGCGTGGCGGGTATCGAGATGATCTCGGAGGGCGTCCTACCGGAGCACTTTGCGATCGACGTGGCAGCCACGACTCGACTCCTGGACCAACGCCTCTGTCGCCGCCGCACGACGCTGGTTCGACTACCGCAGGGCTCTCAACTGACCGGGCGTCATCTGGACATCCGAACCGAACACACCGCGCTGAGTTCCACGTCGCCGGGGCTGTGGGAGGGGTAGTTGCTGGCTGGTGTCGGTGTTGGGCTGAGGGCGGGGGTTTGGGGGGTTGGCGTGGGTGGGAGGGGAGGGGTGGGGTCCGGTAGCGTGGGTGGCTGGTAGGGGAATGCTGGGGTTCCGGGAGGGCACGTCCACGTGAGCATTCGCAGGTACACCGATGCCGGACACCGGTGGCTGCGGCGTATCGCCCGGGAGTTCGCCAAGTTCGGCAGCATCGGGGCGGTCGCCTTTGTGCTCACGACGGTGCTGTTCAACGTGTGCAGGGCACTGGAGATCGGGCCGCTGACGTCGATCACCATCGCGACGGTGATCGCGACGACGTTCTCGTACTTCGCGAACCGGCACTGGACGTTCCGGCACCGGGAGCGCAGCGGGCTGCGGCGCGAGTACATCCTGTTCTTCGGCCTCAACGGGGTCGGGCTGGTGATCACCCAGATGTTCATCGGCGCCACCCACTACGGACTCGGCCTGGACGGCAAGATCGCCGAGAACGCGGCGCTCGTCGTCGGGACGGGCGCGGCGATGGTGTTCCGGTTCTGGGCGTACCGCCGCTGGGTGTTCGTGGCCGCACCGGCCTCCCCCGAAGCGCCCGCACCGGCCGTGCCCGGCGCTCAGAACGTCCAGGAGCCGCTCGGCTACCCGGCCGGGGCCGAGATCAGACCGGCCCGCTGACGACCCGCTCATGGGCCAGCCTGGCCTCTTCCCGACGGCGCATGAAGAACGCGAACACCGCGGGGCTCGGCTGGACGAGTTCGAGCCTGCCGCCGTCCACCGCGGCGAGCGAGCGGGCCAGGTACAACCCGAGCCCGGTGCCGCCGGCCCCGCTGACACTCCGCTCGAAGATCTTCTTGGACAGCTCCGGTTCGACGCCCGGCCCCTCGTCCCCCACCTCGACGACGACGTTCTGACGGGTCAGCCGGGTGGTGAGCGTCACCGTGCCGGAACCGTGCATGAGGGAGTTGTCCAGCAGCGTCGCGAGGATCTGGGACAGGCAGCTCGGCGTCACCACCGAGACGAGGTCGGCGTCGCCCTCCAGCCGGATCGAGCGGCCCTCGCGGGCGAAGATCGGCCGCCACTCCTCGATCTGCTGCTCGATCACGAGGTCTATGGCCGTCGGGACGGCCTGGCCCGTCCGGTCGTGCTTGGCCCGCGCGAGGAGCTGCTCCACGACGGCGACGAGCCGTTCGGCCTGGGCGAGCGCCGCGTGGCCCTCCTCCCGGACGACGTCGGGGTAGTCCGCGGCCTCGACCATCTCCTCAAGGCGCATCGTGAGGGCCGTCAGCGGGGTGCGGAGCTGGTGGCTGGCGTCCGAGGCGAACTCACGGCTGGAAGCCAGCAGGTCGGCTATGCGGACGGCGCTCGTGTCGAGCACCTCCGCGACGGTGTCCACCTCGGGGATGCCGTAGCGGCGGCGGCGCGGCCTGGCGTTGCCGGTGCCGAGCCGCTCCGCGGTCTCCACGAGGTCGGCGAGCGGCAGCGTCAGCCGCCGGGCCAGCAGGATCGCCAGCACCGTGGCGATCGCGACGCCGAGCAGGATGAGGCTGGCGATCAGCAGGAGCTGGCGCAGGACCTCATCCCTGACCTCGGCGTAGGAGCGGTGGACGGTGACGGTGATGTTGTCGGCGGTGCTGGTGGCGCTCATCGTCTGCCCGGTGAACTGCCGGCCCGCCGTCTCCGTCGTGCCGTCCGGCAGCCTGATGACGATGTACAGGTTCGGGTAGGCGCGGGAGATCTGCCGGGGATCCGGCCGTTCGCCCTGGCCGAGCGGGACCTCGACCTCCTTGATGAGTCCCGCGGCGGTGACGCTCAGGCTCTGCTTGGCGTCGTCGTAGATCAGTTTGCTGACGACCCAGGCCAGCGGGATCCCGAGCAACAGGATCGCCGTCACCGCCACGCCGAGCGTCGACAGCAGGATCCGGCGTCTCATTCCGTCCTCCCCCGGCCGCTGTGGTGCGACCGCGCGTTCAGTCCCCCCGCTCGAACCGGAAGCCGACTCCCCGGACCGTGGTGATGTACCGGGGGCTCGCCGCGTCGTCCCCCAGTTTGCGGCGCAGCCAGGAGATGTGCATGTCGAGCGTCTTGGTGGACCCCCACCAGTTGGTGTCCCAGACCTCGCGCATGATCTGCTCGCGGGTGACCACCTTGCCCGCGTCCCGGACCAGCACCCGCAGCAGGTCGAACTCCTTGGTGGTGAGCTGGAGCTCGTTCTCGCCCATCCACGCGCGGCGCGACTCGGCGTCGATCCGCACGCCCTGCACGATCGGCGTCTCGGTGCTGCCGCGGCGCAGCAGGGCGCGTACCCGGGCGAGCAGTTCGGCGAGCCGGAACGGCTTGGTGACGTAGTCGTCGGCGCCGGCGTCGAGGCCGACGACGGTGTCGACCTCGTCCGCCCGCGCGGTGAGGATCAGGATGGGCACGCCGTGGCCCTCGGAGCGGACGCGCCTGGCCACCTCCAGGCCGTCCAGCTCGGGCAGGCCGAGGTCGAGCACGATGAGGTCGACGCCGCCGCCCAGCGCCCGCTCCAGGGCCTGGGGCCCGTCCGGGCTCACTTCGACGCTGTACCCCTCACGGCGCAGCGCGCGGGCGAGGGGCTCGGAGATGGACGTGTCGTCCTCGGCGAGCAGTACTGAGGTCATGCACCGATCGTAGGACCGTTCATGAACGTTTCCTGGCATGGGACACAGGCTTGACCTGCGGTTTACTACTCATAGTACAAACTCAAGTACGACAGATCACCGCAATCGTGGAGGCACCCAGCCATGTCGCGGATGGTGCGCCCGTCACCCGACATCGCCCGCGGCGCCGGTGCCGTGTTGTTCTTCCTCATCGCCGGTATCCACTTCCTCAACCTTCCGGCCGGATTCCGTCTGGGGGGATATGTCGGGGTTTCCTTGGTTCTGAGCTGCGTGATCAACTTCGCGGGCGTCGTCGGGATCATGGTCGAGCCCCGGGCCCGGATCTGGTGGTACGCACTGGTCACCGGTGGTCTGACGTTGATCGCCTGGATCGTCACGCAAAGCGTCGGTCTGCCCTTGACGACGGAGGAGGTCAGCGGCCAGTGGGTGCGCGAGCCGGTGGTGCTCGCCCAGCCGTTCGTCGCCGCGTCGCTCGCCGCGTTGGCGGGCTGGGTGCTTCTCTCGCGGGCCTACGAGGACACGAACGCGACCCTCTCCAGGGAGCGGGAACGCCTGCTGCATCGGCGCTGACGGCCTTTCGGGGCCGCGCTGAACGGGGTTCGGAACACCCCTGACCAGGCATATCACCCGGGCTCGCGCAACTTTCCTTGCGACCGGGTCTGGCCATCACGGGGAGATCTGTTGTAACTTAGGGGTGCCTAACCTAACCGGCCGGGCCACCGGGTGCGCGTGCGCTTCCGTGGGCCAGGTCGGCACCCCCACCCGCCCCGGCCCAGAGGATCCACCCCATGTACGTGTGCGTCTGCAACGCGGTCACCGAGGACGACGTCCACACGTGCCTCGCCGCGGGCGCGCAGACGACGCGCCAGGTGAAGGACGGCTGCGGCATGAAGCCCGGCTGCGGCACCTGCACCAGGCGGATCACGGCGATGGTGAGCGAGTGGAAGACGGCGAGCGAACTCATGGACGCGATGACCGGCGGTCCGGCCACGCTGCACCCGGTTCCGGGTGAGGGGGAGGTCTCCGCCCCCGTCCAGCCGAGGCAGAACCGTCCCGTCAGGGAGGTGAGGAACCCGGCAGCCTGAGCCACCCCCGACCCGACGGCCCCAGGGCCGCGGCGGCCCGTCCGCGAGGACGGCGGCCGCGCCGAGGTTGAGCCCGCGCGCGAACACACGGCGTTCGGGCGCTTTGTGCTGCCCGCACTTCGTGCTTGGATGGCTCCCATGGAAGGCGACAAGGAAGTCATCGCGCTGCTCAACGAGCAGCTCACCGCAGAGCTCACCGCCATCAACCAGTACTTCCTGCACGCGAAGATGCAGGAGAACTGGGGCCTGAAGTACCTGGCGAAGTACACCAGGGACGAGTCCATCGACGAGATGAAGCACGCCGAGATGCTCACCGACCGGCTGCTCTTCCTGGAGGCTCTGCCGAACTACCAGAAGCTCAATCCGCTGCGGATCGGGCAGACGCTCAAGGAGCAGCTGGAGGCGGACCTCACCATCGAGATGGAGGCGATCGTCCGGCTGCGGGGCGGCATCGAGACGATGCGCGCCAAGGGCGACGTCACCTCGGCCCGGATCTTCGAGCACATCCTCGAGGACGAGGAGGGCCATGTGGACTATCTGGAGACCGAACTGGAACTGCTCACCAAGCTCGGTGAACCCCTGTACATCCAGCGGTTCACCGACGACAACCGCGACAGTTAGGCGCGCCCGCCCTCCCCTTCCGCACGTTATCTCCGCGTGACATCCTTGAGGGTCCACCCGGTTTTCCGACGGAAGGGGTGCCGGGCATGGCGCAGCATCTGGAGATCGAGCTCAAGTTCGACGCCGACGCCGACTTCGTCGTCCCGGATCTGAGCGGTCTCGCCGCGGCGGGTCCACCCCAGACCCACGAGCTGGAAGCCGTCTACTACGACACCGACGACCTCCGGCTCGCCGCCCGCAAGGTCACCCTCCGCCGCCGCACCGGCGGCACCGACGCGGGGTGGCATCTGAAACTGCCCGCGGGGCCCGACGCCAAGCGTGAACACCGGGCCCCGCTGCAGGACGACCTGCCCGCCGAGCTCGCCGCCCTCGTCACCGCGTACGCGCGGGGTGCCGAGCTGAAGCCGGTGGCGACGCTCACGACCCGCCGCACCACCCGCGACCTGAGCGCCGCGCGCGGCGAGGGGCTCGCCGAACTCGCCGACGACCTGGTGACGGGCACCGTGGCGGGCGGCCAGGAGCCGGAGTCCTGGCGCGAGATCGAGGTGGAGCTGGTGTCGGGCGAGCCCGGGTTGCTCGCCGACGTCGGGGAGAAGCTGCTCAAGGCGGGCGCGCGCCGCGCGTCGAGCTCCTCCAAGCTCGGCAGGCTGCTGGCGCCCGCGATCACCAAGGCGCCGGCCTGGACGGGCCACCGCGCGGGCGACGCGGTGATGCGGCACCTCGCCGTGCAGATCGCCGAGGTGCTGGGCAACGACCCGAAGGTGCGGCTTGAGGAGTACGACGCGGTGCACAAGATGCGGGTGGCGGTGCGGCGGCTGCGCAGTGTGCTGGCCAGCGCCCGCCCGCTGCTGGACCGCGACCAGACCGACCCGCTCCAGCCCGAGCTGCGCTGGCTCGCGGGGGTGCTCGGCGAGGTCCGCGACGCCGAGGTGCTGCACGAGCGGTTCGGCGGACGGCTCGCGGCGCTGCCCGTCGCGCCGGAGGCGGAGCCGGGCTGGCTCGCCGAGCTGAAGGAGACCGAGCGCGCGGGCTACGACACCGTCCGGGAGGCGCTGTCGGGTGAGCGGTACTTCGCGCTGCTGAACTCGCTGGACCACCTGCTCGCCGCGCCGCCGCTCACGCCGCGCGCGGGCAGGCCCGCCGCGAAGGAGCTGCCGCGGCTGCTGCGCCGCGCCTGGCGCGGGGTGCGGCGCGCGCACTCCGCGATCGCCGCGGCCGAGACGCCGGAGGCCGCGGACGAGGCGCGGCACGAGACCCGCAAGAAGGCCAAGCGCGCCCGCTACACGGCCGACGCGACGCGGGAGGTGCTCGGCGCGGACGCCAAGACCGTCTCGAAGGCCGCCAAGTCCCTCCAGGAGGTGCTCGGCCGGTTCCAGGACGGCGTCCTCGCCCAGGAGTTCCTGCTGGCCCGCCGCCCCGCCGCCACCACCCCTGCGGACGCCTTCCTGCTCGGCGCCCTCTACGGCCTGGAACGCGCCGAGGCCGAGACCGCCCGCACCGAGTCCGACACCGCCTGGTCCACCGCCCAGTCCACCGTCCTCCCCCTCCTCGCCTGACCCACCCCCCACCCCCTCACACCACCGCCCCACACCCAACCCGACCCGACGTACACCGCACCGCCAATCCTCACCCGACCCGACGCGCACTACACCGCGCCGCCGTTCCCCGCACAACCCACGCTGGCGCCGCTTCTCACCCAACCCGGTACACGCGCGCCCCTCACCCGACCCGATACACGCACGCTTCTCTCCTGAACCGCTGCGCATGCGTCTTCCGCCTGAACCGCTACGCACACGCTGCCCGACTGATTCGTTGCTCGCGCGTCTCCCGGCTGAACCGCTG
>NZ_JAJLQY010000024.1 GCF_020991275.1 Actinocorallia sp. API 0066
CGTGCTGATGCCGTTCGCGTGGAACCGCGTCGCCCTGCACGCCACCGGCGCGACGAGGCTCCGGGTCCGCGCGAGCCAGGGCCCCGACGGGTTGAGGGTGGATCTGGCCGACACCGCCGGTGATCCGGTCCTGACGCTCGGAGCCCTGACCACACGGCCCGTCGCCACCACCGACCGCACCGCCTCCGACGCGTCGGCACGCGGCGCGCTGTTCGCCGTCGACTGGACCCCCCTCGCCACCGGCCGCGCCCCGGCCGACGCGCCGGCCGGCGCCGTGGTCGCGGACCGGGCCGACCTGCGGGCGCTGGTACCGGACCTCCCGCCGTGGCTGATCCTCGACGCCGGGCAGACCGACGGCGTCGGAGAACTGGCGCGGGTGCGGGTGGTGCTGGCGCGGGTGCTGGAGGTGTTGCAGGTCCACGCGACCGACCCGGCCCTGCGCGGAACCCGGCTGGCGGTGGTGGTCCGGGGTGCGGGCAGTGATCCGGTGGCGTCGGCGGTCGCCGGGCTGACCCGCTCGGCCCAGTCCGAGAACCCGGGACGTGTCCTGCTGGTCGACCTCGCCTCGGACGCCGCGGAACTCGTCGACCTGCCGGGTCCGCTGGAGCAGGCCGCCGCCGCGGACGCATGGGAGATCCGCCTCCGGGACGGGCAGATCGAAGTCCCCCGGCTCACCCGCGCCCCCCAAGAGGACTTCGCGGCCGGGGACCTGGGTGCCGGCTGCGTGGTCGTCACCGGAGGAACCGGGACCCTGGGCGCCCTCGTCGCCCGCCACCTCGTCGCCGCCCACGCGGTCCGGAGCCTGGTGCTGGTCTCCAGGCAGGGCCTCGCCGCGCCCGGCGCCGCACAGCTGCGGGCCGAACTGGAGGCCGCTGGCGCCCACGTGCGGATCGTCGCCGCCGACGTGGCCGACCGGGGCCAGGCCGAGGCGATCCTGGACGCGGTTCCGGGGCCGCTCAGCGGGGTGATCCACACCGCCGGCGTGTTGGACGACGCCGTCCTGGGCGGGCTCACCCCTGAACGGCTGGAGACCGTGCTGCGTCCGAAGGCGGACGCGGCCACACATCTGGACGAGCTGACCCGGGGGCTCGGATTGGCCGCGTTTGTGCTGTTCTCCTCCGTCGCCGGGGTGCTGGGCACTCCGGGGCAGGGGAACTACGCGGCGGCGAACTGCTATCTCGACGCCCTGGCCACCCGGCGGCGGGCCGCCGGCGAGGCCGCGGTGTCCCTCGCCTGGGGTTACTGGGCGCCGACGAGCACGATGACCGAGCACCTCGGCCAGTCCGACCTGGCACGCATGAGCCGCATCGGGATGGGCGCGCTGGATCCCGAGCCGGGTATGGCGCTGCTGGACCAGGCCCTCACCTCCCGTCAGCCGACGCTGGTCCCGATGGTGCTGGACCTGGCGGTGCTGCGCCGCCACCACGATCCGGTCCCTCCGCTGCTCCAGGCCCTGGCCGGGCCGCAGCGCCGCACCGCCGCCACCGGCGCCGTCGGAGCATGGCAGGCGAGGCTGGCCGCGATGACGCGGGAGGAGCAGGTGGCCCATCTGGTCGGCCTGGTCCGCGCGGAGGCCGCCGTGGTCCTGGGCGCCCCCGGTCAGGACCTGGTGCGGGCCGACCAGGCGTTCAACGACGCGGGGTTCGATTCCCTGACCTCGGTCGAGCTGCGCAACCGGCTCACCGCGGTGACCGGAACACTCCTGCCCGCGACGCTGGTGTTCGACCACCCCACCCCCGCCGCGCTCGCCGACCACCTGTTCGGCGAGCTGGCCGGTCTCACCCCGGCGCACGCCGCGATCCCCACCGCGAAGATCGTCACGGACGAGCCCGTCGCCATCGTCGGTCTGGGACTGCGGCTGCCCGGCGGCGTGGACGGCCCGGCCGCGTTGTGGGACCTCCTGTCGTCGGGCGCGGACGTGGTGGGGGAGTTCCCCACCGACCGGGGCTGGGACCTGGACGGCCTGTTCGACCCGGACCCCGACGCGCCGGGGAAGTCCTACGTCCGCGAGGGCGGGTTCGTCACCGACGCGGCCGGGTTCGACGCGGGGTTCTTCGGGATCAGTCCGCGTGAGGCGTTGGCGATGGATCCGCAGCAGCGGCTGCTGCTGGAGACCTCCTGGGAGGCGCTGGAACACGCCGGGATCGACCCGTCCTCCCTGCGGGGCCGGCACGTGGGCGTCTACACCGGGCTGATCGCCAACGACTACCAGACCGCCGCCGACGCCTCGGCCGCACTTCCGGAGCTGGACGGATACCGGTCGACGGGTGCGATCTCCAGTGTCGCGTCCGGGCGTATCTCGTACGTGCTGGGCTTGGAGGGCCCGGCGGTGAGCGTGGACACGGCATGCTCGTCATCGCTGGTGGCGTTGCACCTGGCCGCACAGGCGCTGCGCGCGGGTGAGTGCTCGATGGCCCTGGCGGGCGGCGTGACGGTGATCGCGCATCCGGGCGTGTTCGTCGAGTTCTCCCGGCTCCGGGGCATGGCCCTCGACGGCCGCTGCAAGGCGTTCTCCGACGTCGCCGACGGCATGGGCTGGGCCGAGGGTGCCGGGATGCTGGTGCTGGAGCGTTTGTCGGATGCGCGGCGGCTCGGGCATGAGGTGCTGGCGGTGGTCCGGGGTAGTGCGGTGAATCAGGATGGCGCGTCCAATGGGTTGACGGCTCCCAACGGTCCTTCCCAGCAGCGGGTGATTCGTCAGGCATTGGCGAGTGCTGGCCTTGCTCCGGCTGAGGTGGATGCGGTGGAGGCGCATGGCACCGGGACGGCTCTGGGTGATCCGATCGAGGCGCAGGCGCTGCTGGCGGTGTACGGCGATCGTGGCGAGCAGGGTGAGCCGTTGTGGTTGGGGTCGGTGAAGTCGAACATCGGCCACACCCAGGCTGCGGCCGGTGTCGCGGGGATCGCCAAGATGGTTCTGGCGCTGCGGCACGGTGTGCTGCCCCGGACTTTGCATGCCGAGACGCCTTCGTCGAAGGTCGACTGGACAGCGGGGAACGTCCGAGTGCTGGCCGAGGAACAGGCTTGGCCGCAGACCGGTCGTCCGCGCCGCGTCGGCGTGTCCTCCTTCGGGATCAGCGGTACCAACGCCCACGTCATCCTTGAGCAGGCCCCGGACACCCCTGACATCCCTGGTACGCCCAGCGGGCCTGTGTCGGATGTGTCGGGTGTGGTGCCGTTGGTGGTGTCGGCGCGGTCTCCGGAGGGTCTGCGGGCTGCGGCAGGGCGGCTGGCTGACTTCCTGGCTCTCGAATCTGGTCGGGGTTGGGGGTTGGGGGAGGTCGGCGGGGCGTTGCTGTCTGGTCGTCCGGTGTGGGAGTTCCGGGCTGCGTTGGTGGCTGCCGGTCGGGACGAGGCCGTGGCGGGGCTGCGTGCGGTGGCTGCTGGGGATGCGGGGTCCTCGGGGGCGGCTGGTACGGGCCCGGTGGTGTTGACGTTCGCTGGTCAGGGTGCTCAGCGGGCCGGGATGGGCCGGGACCTGCGTGAGGTGTTCCCGGTGTTCGCGGCTGCGTTCGACGAGGTGTGCGCGGCGTTGGACGCCGAAATGAGCGAGGTGGCGGAATTCCCCCTTCGAGAGGTGGCGTTCGCTGATCCGGGCTCGGATCTGGCGGGCTTGTTGGATCAGACCCTGTATACGCAGTCGGTGTTGTTCGCCTTTGAGGTCGCGTTGTGGCGTTTGGTGGAGTCGTGGGGTGTGCGGGCGCAGGCGTTGGTGGGTCATTCCATCGGTGAGTTGGCTGCGGCGTTCGCGGCCGGGGTGTGGTCATTGGAGGATGCCGCCCAGGTGGTGGTCGCCCGGGCCCGGTTGATGCAGGCTCTCCCGGCCGGGGGCGCGATGGCGTCGCTGGCCGCCGGTGAGGATCAGGTCGTCGGGCTTGTGGCCGATCGTGCCGGGGTGTGGGTCGCGGCCGTCAACGGACCGAGGGCGGTGACGGTCTCCGGGGAGCAGGCCGCCGTTGAGGAGCTGGTTGCTGCTGCGGCTGGTGCGGGGATTCGGGCGCGGCTGCTGCCGGTCAGTCATGCGTTCCATTCGCCGTTGATGGATCCGATGTTGGCGGAGTTCGGCGTTGTGGCGGCTGGTGTCGCCTACCGGGAGCCTTCGGCGGCCGGGCGGCGGGAGTGGACGTCGCCGGACTACTGGGTGCGGCAGGTCCGTGAACCCGTCCGTTACGCCGACGCTTTGGCTGAGGCTCTGACCTTGGCCGGGGTCGAGGCTGGTGGCGGCGCCGGGTTTGTGGTCGAGATCGGCCCGGACGGGAGTCTCACCTCGCTGGCCCGGACCAGCGACCACCCGGCTGCGGTGGCGGTCGCGTTCTCGCGTCGGAACCAGCCTGAGGTGGCTGCCGCTGTCGCTGGGCTGGCGGAGTTGTGGGCTGCTGGAGGGCCGGTCGCTCAGACTGCTCTGGCCGCGTTGATCCCCGGCGCCCAGGTGCCGGGGCGGGTTGTGCCGTTGCCGACCTACCCGTTCCAACGCGACCGTTACTGGCTCAGCCCCAATCCTGCTGCCGGTCAGGTGGCCGGGGGTCATCCGCTGTTGGGCACGGTGGTGGAGGTGCCCGGCGGGGTGATGCTGGCCGGGCGGGTGTCGTTGCGCACTCATCCGTGGCTGGCCGACCATGCGATCGCCGGTGCGGTTGTGATCCCCGGTGCCGCTCTGGTCGAACTCGCCATCACCGCCGGAGACCGGATCGACTGTCCTGTCCTGGATGAGCTCGTAATCCACGCTCCCCTGCCGGTCCCGCTGTCCGGCGCCGTCGAGATCCAGGTCCACGTCACCGACACCGACGCCACCGGACGCCATCCGGTGACGGTGAGTTCCCGTCCGGCAGGCGCGCAGGACTGGCAGCGGAACGCTGAGGGCTTCCTCACCGCGACTGTGAGCGCAGCCGATCAGACCGGCGCGGCGATCTCGGGAACGTGGCCGCCGCCGGGGGCGCACCCGGTCCCCGTCCAGGACTTCTACGAGAACCTCGCCGACCACGGTTACGCCTACGGGCCGTCGTTCCAGGGTCTGATCGCGGCGTGGGCCGGTGACGGG
>NZ_JAJLQY010000025.1 GCF_020991275.1 Actinocorallia sp. API 0066
ACCGCCCCCACCCGGAAGCGACTGCATCAAACGAGCCCTCGCAGCCACCAAACGCGCGGCATCCTCCAAAGACCACACCCCGGCCGCAAACGCCGCAGCCAACTCACCAATCGAATGACCCACCAACACATCCGCCCGCACACCCCACGACTCCACCAAACGCCACAACGCAACCTCAAAGGCGAACAACACCGACTGCGTGTACAGCGTCTGATCCAACAGCCCCGCCAGATCCGAACCCGGATCAGCGAACGCCACCTCCCGCAAGGGGAACTCCGCCACCCCGCTCAACTCGGCGTCCAACGCCGCACACACCTCGTCGAACGCGGCAGCGAACACCGGGAACGCCACACACAGATCCCGACCCATTCCCGCACGCTGAGCACCCTGACCAGCGAACGCGAACACCACACGACCAAGCCCAGCCACACCAGAAGACACCGCCGCACCGGAAGACACCGCACGGAGCTTCGCCACAGCTTCATCCCGGTCCGTGGCCACCACACCAGCCCGGAACTCCCACACCGAACGAGACGTCAACAACGCACGCCCCACATCACCCAGGCCCAACACGGGCTGCTGTTCCAGGAAGTCAGCCAACTGCCCGGCAGCCGCCCGCAGGCCCTCCGGCGACCGCGCCGACACCACCAACGGCACCGCATCCGACGTGTCCGAGACCGGCTCGGCAAGCACGTCCGGCGTCTCAGGAGCGTCTTCCGCCTCCACGTCAGCGGGGCCTGATGCTCGCTCAACCGTGACGGGGTCCGGTGCTTGTTCGAGGATGACGTGGGCGTTGGTACCGCTGACTCCGAAGGAGGAGATCGCGGCCCGACGCGGACGACCGGTCGCGGGCCACTTACGCTCTTCGGTCAGGACCCGGACGTCCCCGGCCGACCAGTCGACCTTCGACGACGGCGTCTCGGCATGCAGCGTCCGGGGCAGGACACCGTGCCGCATCGCCAGGACCATCTTCGCGATCCCCGCGACACCGGCCGCAGCCTGGGTGTGGCCGATGTTCGACTTCACCGACCCCAGCCACAGCGGCTCACCGCCCTCACCACGATCGCCATAGACCGCCAGCAGGGCCTGCGCCTCGATCGGGTCACCCAAAGCCGTGCCCGTACCGTGCGCCTCGACCGCGTCCACCTCAGCCGGAGCAAGCCCCGCACTCGCCAACGCCTGACGAATCACCCGCTGCTGCGACGGACCGTTCGGAGCCGTCAACCCATTCGAAGCACCGTCCTGATTCACCGCACTGCCCCGGACCAGCGCCAGCACCTCATGCCCAAGGCGCCGCGCGTCCGACAGGCGCTCCAACACGAGCATTCCCGCGCCCTCGGCCCAGCCGACACCATCCGCGGTCTCTGAGAACGCCTTGCACCGGCCGTCGGCGGAGACGCCACCCAGGCGGGAGAACTCCACGAACACACCCGGATGCGCCATCACCGTCACACCACCGGCCAGGGCCATCGAACACTCACCCGAGCGCAACGCCTGAGCGGCAAGATGCAACGCCACCAACGACGACGAACACGCGGTGTCCACACTCACCGCCGGACCCTCCAAGCCCAGCACATACGAGATACGCCCCGACGCCACACTGGAGATCGCACCCGTCCGGTACCCGTCCAGCTCAGGCGTCGCGGTAGCCACAGACTGGTAGTCGTTGGCGCTCAGCCCGGCGTAGACCCCCACGTCCCGACCACGGAGCGAGGACGGGTCGATTCCCGCCCGCTCCAGCGCCTCCCACGAGGTCTCCAACAGCAACCGCTGCTGCGGATCCATCGCCAACGCCTCACGCGGACTGATCCCGAAGAACCCCGCGTCGAACCCGGCCGCGTCAGCCAGGAACCCACCGGCACGGACCGCCGACCTCCCCACGGCGTCAGGATCCGGATCGAACAAGCCCTCCAGATCCCAACCCCGATCGGTCGGGAACTCCCCCACCGCGTCCGTGCCCGAGGACAGCAGCTCCCACAACGCGGCCGGACCGTCCACCCCGCCGGGCAGCCGCAACCCCACGCCCACGACCGCCACCGGCTCCGATCGGACGTCCTCAAGCTCCTTGAGCTGGTGGCGGGCCAGCCGCAGTGCTGCTGTCGTGCGTCGGAGGTATTCGACGGTCCGGTCGTCCTCAGCCATCGGGGTTCGCTCCATTTCTGGTGGTCAGAGTGGACGTGCGGGAGGGGCCGGGTGATCAGTGATCCAGTTCTTCGTCCAGCAGGTCGAACAGTTCGTCCACGGTCGCCACCGCCACGTCGGTCGCGCCGGTCGTCTTCTCGCTCTCGCCGTTCAACTTGGCCAGGGTCTTCTTCAGCCGAAGGCTCAGCGTGCGGCGCAGATCGTCGTCGGGCGGGATGGTGAGGAGCCTGGTCTCCAGGTGCTCCAGGAGTTCCCACGGCGTCGCCGTGGCGTCCAGTCCTCGCGGGCCGCCCGGGAGCTCGGCGAGCAGGTGGTCGGCCAGCGCCAACGGTGTCGGGTAGTCGAACACCAACGTCGCGGGCAGCGGAATCCCGGCCAGCGCGGTCAGGCGGTTGCGGAGTTCGACCGACGTCAGCGAATCAAAGCCCGCGTCATTGAACGCCTGGTCGACCCGCACCAGATCCCGGCCCGCACCACCCAGCACAACCGACGCCTCAGCACGGACCAACCCGGCCAGATGAAGGGCCTGGTCCGCCGGCGCCATTCCAGCCAACGTCGCCCGCAGCGCATCCGCGGCGCCACCGCTGGCGGCGGCGCGGTGCCGGGTTCCCGTCAGCGCTCGCAGCAGGCCGGGGACCGGGCCGTCCTGACGGCGCAGCACCGCCAGGTCCAGCACCATCGGAACCAGCATCGAATGCCGGGAGACCAGGGCCTGATCCAGCAACGCCATACCCTCTTCGGCGTCCAGCGCGCCGACCCCGGCGCGGCTCATCCGGGCCAGGTCGGCCTGGGTCAGGTGCCCGGTGATCGTGCTCGACTCAGCCCAGTAGCCCCACGCCAGCGACACCGCCGCCTCACCGGCGGCCCGACGCCGGGCGGCCAGCGCGTCGAGATAGCAGTTGGCTGCCGCGTAGTTGCCCTGTCCCGGAGTACCCAACGCCCCCGCGCCGGAGGAGAACAGCACAAACGCCGTCAGCCCGCGCCCGCGCGTCAGCTCGTCCAGGTGCGTGGCCGCATCCGCCTTCGGACGCAGCACCGTTTCCAACCGCTCCGGAGTGAGCCCGCTCAGGACGGCGTCGTCCAGGACCCCGGCGGTATGAATGATCCCGCTGAGCGGCGCCGGAATCCCGGCCAGCAATGCTTCGACCTGATCGCGATCAGCCACGTCGCAGGCCACGATCCGCACCTCAGCGCCGGCGGCCTCCAGCTCGGCCCGCAACCGCGCGGCCCCTTCGGCGGCCGGGCCCCGCCGTGAGACCAGGACCAGGCTCCGGACACCGTGCGCGGCGACCAGGTGCCGGGCCACCAGCCCACCCAGAGTCCCGGTCCCACCGGTCACCACCACACAACCAGCACCCAAACCCTCAACCCGGACGGCACCGTCAGTCCCGATGTCGTCGGCGCCCGCCACGAGGGCAACATCCTTGGTCCGGGTGAGCCCCGGGATCTCGGCCTGTCCGTCCCGGACCCGGATCTCCCACTCATCCGCCGTCGCGGCCCGCCCGAACAACCCCGCGAACTCCCCAACGTCCCCACCAAAATCCCACTCACCCAGATCAGCCAGCAGAATCCGGCCCGGATCCTCCGACTGCGCCGAACGCACCAACCCCGCCACCGCAGCCGCCACCGGGTCACCACCCACACCCCGAACCACAACCGCCAACCGAGCCCCACGAAGAGCCGACCCGGACGCGAACGCCTGCAACACCTCCAACACCCGCGCCAACACCACCCGCACCCGCACCAACTCACCCACACCGGAGTCAGCCGCGAGCGAATCCACATCAAGAATCAGCCACGCCGGGAGATCCGCACCCAGCGCCGCCAAACCCGCCACGTCAACGAACACGGCATGACTCGGCCGACTACCGCCATCGCCATTGCCGGGGAGAGGGGTCCAGTCGACGGCAAGCATCATGGCTTCGGCGCCTCCCACGGACGAGGCCGGGTGGGTGGTGGCGGGGGCGAGCCAGTAACGATCGCGCTGGAACGGGTAGGTCGGCAGCGGAACAACCCGCCCCGGCACCTGGGCGCCGGGGATCAACGCGGCCAGAGCGGTCTGGGCGACCGGCCCTCCAGCAGCCCACAGCTCCGCCAGCCCAGCGACAGCGGCAGCCACCTCGGGCTGGTTCCGACGCGAGAACGCGACCGCCACCGCAGACGGGTGATCGCTGGTCCGGGCCAGCGAGGTGAGACTCCCGTCCGGGCCGATCTCAACGACGAACCCCGCGCCAGTGCTGGCCAATGCCTCAGCCAAAGCGTCGGCGTAGCGAACGGGTTCACGGACCTGCCGAACCCAATACTCCGGCGACATCCACTCCCGCCGCCCCGCCACCGACGGCTCCCGATAGGCGACACCAGCCGCCACAACGCCGAACTCCCCCAACATCGGATCCATCAACGGCGAATGGAACGCATGGCTCACCGACAACAACCGCGCCCGGATCCCCACCC
>NZ_JAJLQY010000026.1 GCF_020991275.1 Actinocorallia sp. API 0066
GGCGGCTCCGATGGTGAGCGGCCAGAAGAATTCGGGAACGGCGACGTCGAATCCAACAGACGTCTTCTGCAGGACCCTTTCTGTCGCTGTGATCGGGAACGTTTCCTGTCGCCAGGCGATCAGGTTGACGATCGCCTGATGCGGAATCGCGACGCCCTTGGGCCGACCCGTCGTCCCGGATGTGAAGATCACATACGCGACATCGCGCGGGGACAATGCCCGCGCCAAGACCGGTTCTCCCGGAACGCCTTCCAACGGTTCTTCGATCACGAGGGCGGGGGAGGCGTCCTCCAGAATGGTCTGGATTCGACCGGCCGGGTACGAGGTGTCGATCGGCACGAATGCCGCGCCCACGCGCACGATCGCCGCCAGGGTCACGACCAGATCGACCGAGCGCGGCAGGATCACCGCGACCCGGTCGCCGATTTCGACGCCGCGCTCGATCAGCGCCTGGGCCGTCGCGTTCACCCGCGCGTCGAACGCCGCGTACGTCACCTGGACACCGTCGTCGCCGACCACCGCGATGCCGTGCGGCGTCGCGGCGACCTGCTGCCGGATCAACCCGTCCAGGGTGAGCGGCCGCACCTCCAGCGGCGCGCCCGTCCTCTCGACCGTGTCGCCGACAGGCAGCAGCGCCAGTTCCGCCACCCGGACGTCCGGGTTCGTGGCGATCGCCGCCAGCACTCGCTCGAACATCGCGGCGAACCGCTCGACCGTCGCCCGGTCCAGCACGTCGGGCCGGTAGGAGAATTCGAGGATCGCCGAGTCGGGGCCCGGTGTGACGGTGAGCGCGAGCGGGTGGGTGGTGGCGTCCCGCCCGTCGACCTCGCGGAGTGTGATCCCCGTGCTCTGCTGTGCCTCGGCCAACTGCTCCTCGTCAACCGGGTAGTTCTCGTAGACGACGAGGGTGTCGAACAGCGGGTTGAATCCGGTGGCCCGCTGGACTTCGGCGAGCGGCACGTGGTGGTGGTCCAGCAGCGCGGTGTTCTGGTCCTGGACCTGGGCGATCAGCTCCCGGAGCGTCGGGTTGCCGACGACGGTGACGGGGGTCGGGACGGTGTTGATGAACAGCCCGACGGCGTCCTCGATGCCGTCGACCTCGGCGGGGCGGCCGGAGACGGCGGTGCCGAACACAACGGTCTCCCGGCCGGTGACGCTGTTGAGGAGGACGCCCCAGGCCGCCTGCGTCAGGCTGCTGAACGTGGCGTCAGCGGACTGCGCGACCCGCTGCAACGCGGCGTGCGTCTCCGGGCCGACGACGACCTCGAACTCGTCGGGGAACACGGCTGACGTGACGGAGGCGCCGGGGACGACGAGCGTTGGTTCGTCCACCGCCGCCAGCGCCTGTTCCCACACCGCGAGCGAGGCGCGTTCGTCCCGGGCCGCCAGCCACGCAAGGAACGCCGGGTAGACGCGGTCCGGCTCGGGCCGCGCGGACGGGTTCCGGTACGCGTCGAGCAGCGCCTCGACCAGCCTCGGGCTCGACCATCCGTCGGCCAGGACGTGGTGCGTCGTCCAGACGAGGGTGTGTCGGCCGGGCTCGGGGGTCAGCAGCACCGCGCGGGTGAGCGGCGCGGTCCGCAGGTCGAACGGCTCGGCCCGGTCGCGGTCGAGCACCTCGGCGAGCGGGGTGTCGGCGTCGACGGTGGTGAACGGCGTCGTGGCCGTCGCGGGGATGACGGCGACGAGTTCCCCGGCGCCGGTGGCGGTGATCGCGGCCCTGAGCTGCGGGAACCGTTCGAGGACCCGGTCGAGGGCGATCTGGAGCCGGTCGGGGTCGATGTCGCCGTCGAGGTGCAGGACGGTCTGGGTGACGTAGACGTCGACCGCGCCGTCGTCCGCGCCGAGCAGGGTCTCGAAGGTGATGCCGCGTTGGAGGGCGGTGAGCGGCTGCACGTCGGCCAGTTCGCCGTAGCGTGCCTCCCACGTGTCGACGTCGGCCTGGGCCAGGCCGGGGGCGGTCAGGTCCGAGGGCGAGCGGCGCGGGTGTGCCGCCTCGTCGGCGTAGCGGCTGAGGGCGGCGAGCGCTGTGGTCCAGAGTTCGGTGAGGTCGCGGACGTCCTGCTCGCCGATGACGTCGGCGGCGTAGGAGACGGTGCCGTCCAGGACGAGGCCGTCTTCGCCGGGGACGGCGGCGGCGTTGATGTCGATCACGGCGGGCAGCGGCAGTTCGGCGGGGGAGTACCCGTCGAGGCCGCCGGTCTCGGGCGCCGCGTCCCAGGCGACGTCCTGCTCCGACGCGTCGGCGCGGAACTGCCCCAGGTAGTTGAAGCCAACCTGCGGGACGCCGCCCGAGGCGAGGGCCGGGGCCGTGTCGGGGTTGAGGTGGCGCAGCAGGCCGTAACCGGTGCCTCGGTCGGGAACCCGGCGGAGCTGCTCCTTGACCCGGAGCACCGCGTCGGCGGCGAGCCGCGGGTCGGTCAGCGCCCGCGTCGGGTCGACGTCGGCGCTGGACAGCGCGACGGGGAACCAGCTCGTGAACCAGCCGACCGTGCGGGAGAGGTCCGCGCCGGGGACGAGGGACTCCTGACGGCCGTGCCCCTCAAGGCCCACGACGGCGCGCCGGTGGTCAACACCGCGCCGGGCACGCCACGCGCCGATCGCGATCGTGAGCGCGCCGAGGAGGACATCGTCGACCTCCGCCGACAGCAGGCGCGGCACCTCGGTCAGGACGGCCCGCGTGACGTCCGCCGACACCGACACCTCGACGGTTCCGGCGGCCCCCTCGGTGTCCCGGGTCGGGTCGAGCGGGCGCGCGCCGACCAGCGGGTCGTCGCCGGAGACCACGTCGGACCAGTAGGCGAGTTGGCCGGTGACGTCGGCGTCGGCCGAGCGCCCGGCGAGGGCGTGCGTCCAGGTGGGCACGCCCGTCCCGACCGGGGTCAGCGGCTCGGCGGTCCGGCCGGTCTCCAGCTCCCACGCGTGCGCCAGGTCGTCGCCGAGGATGCGCCAGGACACGCCGTCCACCACCAGGTGGTGGATCACCCACAGCAGCCTGCCGCCGGACTCGGCGTCGCCCGGGAACCAGCGGGCGCGCCACAGCACCCCGGCCGCCAGGTCCAGCGACTCGGAAAGCTCAGCGGTGACGGATAGGAGCCGCTCCGGCCACGCGGGCGCGGACCATGCCGCAGCGGTCTGACCGGCTTCCACGGACGTTTGCCGGGCGACGGCCTCTGCGGCGAACCGCCCGGTCTCGAAGCGCCACTCGTGCCCGTCGCCCCGGACCAGCCGCCCGCGCAGCGCGGGGTGGTGCTCGACCACACGCCCGAGGACGCGGTGCAGGACCGGCTCGGTCAGGCCGGGCGGGGTGACGAAGGTGAACGACTGCGTGAACGCGCCGAACCCCGGCAGATCGACCTCGGCGGCGGCGATCGGCCACAGGCCCGACGCCGACCGCTCGGCCAGTGCGGGGACCTGCGGCCCGGCGGTGTCGCGCTGCTCGGCCGCGCGCGCCAGCGCGCTGACGGTACGGGCGGTGAACATCTCGGCGGCCGTCACCGTCACCCCGGCCCGGCGCGCCCGCGACACGACCTGGATCGACAGGATGCTGTCACCACCGAGGCGGAAGAAGTCGTCGTCCACCGATACCGAGGGGATCTGGAGGACGTCTTGGAACACCTCGGCCAAGATCCGCTCGGTGTGGGTTTCCGGTGCTCGTCCGGCGGTGTTCCCGAGGTTCGGGGTCGGCAGGGCGCGCCGGTCGAGTTTGCCGTTCGCGGTCACCGGTAGGGCGTCTAGCCGCGTGAACGTTGTGGGGACCATGTATTCCGGGAGTCGCGCTTCGGCGTGGGCGCGCAGTGCTTCTTCCGGTGCTGAGGTGATGGTGTAGGCGGCGAGGTATTTGCCGCCTGCGGGGTGGTCGAGTGCGATGACGGCTGCGGCTGAGACGTCTTTGTGGTTTTCGAGGACGTTGCGGATCTCGTCGAGTTCGATGCGGAATCCGCGAATCTTGACCTGGTCGTCTACGCGGCCCAGGAATTCGAGCTGTCCGCGCTCGTTCCAGGCGACGAGGTCTCCGGTGCGGTAGAGGCGTTGGCCTGAGTCGTCGGCGATGAATCGTTCGGCGGTCAGGCCGGGACGGCCCACGTAGCCGTCGGCGAGTTGCACGCCGCCCAGGTACAGTTCGCCGACGACGCCGGGCGCGGTCGGTCGTAGCCAGGAATCCAGTACGACCGCCCGCACGTTCGCGACCGGGCCGCCGATCGGCACGACGGGGACGTGGGTGAGGTCCACGTTGGCGAGGCTGGTTCCGGTGGCGTCCACGGCTGCTTCGGTGGGCCCGTAGGTGTTCCACACGTTCACGCCGTGGACGTTCTGTAGGCGGCGGCCGAGTTCGGCGGGCAGCGCCTCACCGCCGACGGACAGATGCCGCAGGGGTGAGG
>NZ_JAJLQY010000027.1 GCF_020991275.1 Actinocorallia sp. API 0066
TGTGCTGATGCCGTTCGCGTGGAATCGCGTCGCCCTGCACGCCACCGGTGCGAGGAGGCTTCGGGTCCGCGCGAGCCAGGGCCCCGACGGGTTGAAGGTGGATCTGGCCGACACCGCCGGTGATCCGGTCCTGACGCTCGGAGCCCTGACCACACGGCCCGTCGCCGCCGCCGACCTCGCCGTCGGCACCGGGAGGGGGGGTGCCGAACCGATGATGCTGGCGGTCGACTGGACCCCTCTCCCCGTCCTGGCCTCCGGCGACACCGCCACCCCGGCCGCCGGGACGGTGGCCGGGGAGCCGGGCGTGGTGATCACGGACGCGGCGGGCCTGGAGGCGCTGGGCGAGGACGCGCCGGAGTGGCTGATCCTGGACGCGGACCCGCTGGTCGCCGACGCCGTCAGCGTCGAGTCCGGCGCGGGTGAGCCGACGCGGGCGCGTGCGGTGTTGGCGCGGGTGTTGGAGGTGCTGCAGGCCCTCACGACCGGGCCGGCGCTGCGGGGAACCCGGCTGGCCGTGGTGGTCCGGGACGCCGGTGGTGATCCGGTGGCGTCGGCGGTCGCCGGGCTGACCCGCTCGGCCCAGTCCGAGAACCCCGGCCGGATCCTGCTCGCCGATCTCGGCCGACCGGACCCCGGCCCGGACGCCGTGGCACTCGCGGACCTCGTGGGAGCGTTCGGCCGGGCCACGGCGGCGGACCAGGGGGAGATCCGGATCCGGGACGGGCGGATCGAGGTCCCGAGGCTGATGCGGGCCGCCGACGACCGGCTGGAGCTGCCGGCCGACGCGTGGGTGCTGTCGGCGTCGGAGGCGGCGACGGTCGAGGCGGTGGCGGCGGTTCCGTGGCCGGCGGCGTCCGAGCGGCTGGAGGCGGGCCAGGTCCGGGTCGGGATCCGCGCCTGCGGCGTGAACTTCCGCGACGTCCTCGTCACGCTGGGCATGATCCCCCCGATCGCGGGGGCCGGGCTGCGGCTCGGTGGTGAGTGCGCGGGCGTCGTCCTGGAGGCCGGGCCCGACGTCGTGGATCTGGCTCCCGGGGACGAAGTGACGGGTATCGGCATGGTGATCGGGCCGACGGCGGTCGTCGACCGCCGGTACCTGGTGAAGGTCCCGTGCGGCTGGACCCCCGAAGAAGCGGCTTCGATGCCGGTCGCGTTCCTGACCGCCTGGTACGCCTTCACCGAACTGGCCACCGTGCGGGCCGGAGACGCCGTCCTGGTCCACGCCGGTGCCGGAGGTGTCGGCATGGCCGCCATCCAGCTCGCCCAGCACCTCGGCGCCGAGGTCTTCGCCACCGCCAGCCCCGGCAAGCACGGCGTCCTGCGGAGCCTCGGACTCGACGACGACCACATCGCCAGCTCCCGCGACGGCGACTTCGAACAGCGGTTCCGCACCGTCAGCGGCGGCCGCGGCATGGACGTGGTGCTGAACTCTCTCGCCGGTGAACTGACGGACGCGTCCCTGCGGCTCCTGCCCAGGGGCGGCCTGTTCCTCGAAATGGGCGTCACCGACGCCCGCCGCCGGGACGAGACCGAGGCCGCCTACCCCGGGGTGGCCTACCGGATGTTCTACCTGCAGGAGCTGGACCCGGCACTGATCCAGCGGATGCTGCTGGATCTGGCCCGGCTCTTCGAGGCCGGGCATCTGACCCCGCTGCCGTCGACCGTCTGGGACGTCCGCCACGCCCGCGACGTGTTCCGCCACATGGCCCAGGCCAAGCACACCGGCAAGAACATTCTGCGGCTGGCCGCCACGACCGGGACGGAGGGGCTGGCCGCCGGTTGTGTGGTGGTGACCGGCGGGACCGGGATGCTGGGCGGGTTGGCGGCCCGGCATCTGGTCGCCGCGCACGGGGTCCGGAGTCTGGTCCTGACCTCGCGGCAGGGTCCTGCCGCGCCGGGGGCCGCGGAACTCCGGGCGGAGTTGGCGGCCGCCGGCGCTGACGTGCGGATCGTGGCGTGTGACGTGGCCGACCGTGCTCAGGTCGAGGCGCTGCTGGCCGGGGTTCCGGGGCCGTTGAGCGGGGTGTTCCACACTGCCGGGGTCCTGGACGACGCGGTTCTGGGCGGGCTCACCCCCGAACGGCTGGAGACGGTGCTGCGTCCGAAGGCGGACGCGGCCACACATCTGGACGAGCTGACGCGCGGGCGCGGGCTGGCGGCGTTTGTGCTGTTCTCCTCCGTCGCCGGGGTGACGGGCGGTCCCGGGCAGGGGAACTACGCGGCGGCGAACTGCTATCTCGACGCGCTGGCCGCCCGGCGCCGGGCGGCCGGTGAGGCGGCGGTGTCGCTGGCGTGGGGTTACTGGGCTGAGGCGAGCGCGATGACCGGGCATCTGACCCAGGCCGATCTGGCTCGGATGAGCCGTGCCGGGGTCGGCGCGCTGGGCGCCGAAGAGGGTATGGCGTTGCTGGATCAGGCCCTGGTCTCCCGGCATTCGATGCTGGTTCCGATGGTGCTGGATCTGGCGGTGCTGCGCCGTCAGGACGGCCCGGTTCCCCCGCTGCTTCGGGCTTTGGCCGGGGCTCAGCGTCGCGCTGCCGCCACCGGTGCCGTGGATGTGTTGCGGTCGACGTTGGCCGGGATGGCGCCGGCGGATCGGGCCCTTCACCTGGCCGGGTTGGTGTGTGCCGAGGCGTCGGTTGTGCTGGGTGGTGCGGGTCGGGATCTGGTGCGGGTCGATCAGGCGTTCAATGACGCGGGCTTTGATTCGCTGACGTCCGTGGAGCTCCGTAATCGGCTGACCGCTCTGGCCGGGATGCCTTTGCCCGCGACGTTGGTGTTCGACTACCCGACGCCGTTGGCGCTGGCCGACTATCTGCTTGGTGAGCTGGTCGGTGTCGCTTCCGCTGACACCGCGATGCCTGTGGCCGTGACGGTCACGGACGAACCGGTGGCGGTCGTGGGTGTGGGGTTGCGGCTGCCCGGCGGTGTGGACGGTCCGGGCGCGTTGTGGGAGTTGTTGTCCTCGGGCGTGGATGTGGTGGGGGGTTTCCCGACTGATCGCGGTTGGGATCTGGAGGGTCTGTTCGACTCGGACCCTGACGCTCCGGGGAAGTCCTACGTTCGTGAGGGCGGCTTCCTCGCTGACGTGGCCGGGTTTGACGCGGGGTTCTTCGGGATCAGTCCGCGTGAGGCGTTGGCGATGGATCCGCAGCAGCGGTTGTTGTTGGAGACGTCGTGGGAGGCGCTGGAGCGGGCGGGGATCGACCCGTCCTCCCTGCGGGGTCAGCGGGTGGGGGTCTATGCGGGGCTGATCGCCAACGACTACCTCTCTGCCACCGACACCCCGGACCTCGAAGGCTTCCGAGCCACCGGCACCACTCCGAGTGTGGCGTCGGGACGGATCTCGTATGTGCTGGGCTTGGAAGGCCCGGCGGTGAGTGTGGACACCGCGTGTTCGTCGTCGTTGGTGGCGTTGCATCTTGCCGCGCAGGCGTTGCGCTCGGGTGAGTGCTCGATGGCCCTCGCCGGTGGCGTGACCGTGATGGTCACCCCAGAGTCCTTTGTGGAGTTCTCCCGGCTCCGGAACATGGCACTCGACGGCCGGTGCAAGGCGTTCTCGGACACCGCGGATGGTGTCGGCTGGGGCGAGGGCGCCGGGATGTTGGTCCTGGAGCGCCTGTCGGACGCGCAGCGGCTCGGGCATGAGGTGCTGGCCGTGGTCCGGGGCAGCGCGGTGAACCAGGACGGCGCCTCGAACGGGCTTACGGCTCCGAATGGTCCGTCGCAGCAGCGGGTGATTCGTCAGGCATTGGCGAGCGCTGGCCTTGCTCCGGCCGACGTGGATGCCGTTGAGGCGCACGGTACCGGGACCACGCTGGGTGACCCGATCGAGGCGCAGGCCCTGCTGGCGGTCTACGGCGATCGCGGCGAGCAGGGTGAGCCGCTGTGGCTGGGGTCGGTGAAGTCGAACATCGGCCACACCCAGGCCGCCGCCGGTGTCGCGGGGATCGTCAAGATGATCCTGGCGATGCGGCACGGGGTCCTGCCCCGGACGCTGCACGCTGAGACCCCGTCGTCGAAGGTCGACTGGTCGGCCGGGGACGTGCGGGTCCTGACCGAAGAGCGTGAC
>NZ_JAJLQY010000028.1 GCF_020991275.1 Actinocorallia sp. API 0066
GGAGGGAGTCCTCATCTGGAGGCGGGTTTCCCGCTTAGATGCTTTCAGCGGTTATCCCTTCCGAACGTAGCCAACCAGCCGTGCCCTTGGCAGGACAACTGGCACACCAGAGGTTCGTCCGTCCCGGTCCTCTCGTACTAGGGACAGATCCTCGCAAGACTCCTACGCGCGCAGCGGATAGGGACCGAACTGTCTCGCGACGTTCTAAACCCAGCTCGCGTGCCGCTTTAATGGGCGAACAGCCCAACCCTTGGGACCTACTCCAGCCCCAGGATGCGACGAGCCGACATCGAGGTGCCAAACCATCCCGTCGATATGGACTCTTGGGGAAGATCAGCCTGTTATCCCCGGGGTACCTTTTAGCCGTTGAGCGACACCACTTCCACACGTAGGTGCCGGATCACTAGGCCCAGCTTTCGCTCCTGCTCGACCCGTCGGTCTCACAGTCAAGCTCCCTTGTGCCCTTGCACTCGCCACCTGGTTACCAACCAGGCTGAGGGAACCTTTGGGCGCCTCCGTTACATTTTGGGAGGCAACCGCCCCAGTTAAACTACCCACCAGGCACTGTCCCCCACCCCGATCAGGGGCGCGGGTTAGACATTCGAAACAACCAGAGTGGTATTTCACCAGTGACTCCACCCGAACTAGCGTCCAAGCTTCACCGTCTCCCACCTATCCTACACAAGCCATTCCAAACACCAATGCCAAGCTATAGTGAAGGTCCCGGGGTCTTTCCGTCCTGCTGCGCGTAACGAGCATCTTTACTCGTAGTGCAATTTCGCCGGGCCTGTGGTTGAGACAGCGGGGAAGTCGTTACGCCATTCGTGCAGGTCGGAACTTACCCGACAAGGAATTTCGCTACCTTAGGATGGTTATAGTTACCACCGCCGTTTACCGGCGCTTAGATTCTCAGCTTCGACAACCCGAAAGTCATCTAACCGGTCCTCTTAACGTTCCGGCACCGGGCAGGCGTCAGTCCGTATACAGCGTCTTACGACTTAGCACGGACCTGTGTTTTTAGTAAACAGTCGCTTCCCCCTGGTATCTGCGACCCCACACAGCTCAAGGAGCAAGTCCCATCACCATACGAGGCCCCCCTTCTCCCAAAGTTACGGGGGCAATTTGCCGAGTTCCTTAACCACAGTTCACCCGAACGCCTTGGTATTCTCTACCTGACCACCTGAGTCGGTTTAGGGTACGGGCCGCCAGTACACTCGCTAGAGGCTTTTCTCGGCAGCATGGGATCACTCACTTCACCTAAAACGGCTCGGCATCACCTCTCAGGCTTGTGTGAAGCACGGATTTGCCTATGCTTCGCCCTACAGGCTTACCCCGGGACAACCATCGCCCGGGCTGAGCTACCCTCCTGCGTCACCCCATCGCTCACCTACTACAGATCCGGATCCCAGGCTCACAGACACCAGCATCACCCGAAGGATCAACTGGGCAGCTCGCGTGGTTAGCATCGTCTGGTTCAGCGTTGGCGCGTACCGGCGGGTACGGGAATATCAACCCGTTGTCCATCGATTACGCCTGTCGGCCTCACCTTAGGTCCCGACTTACCCTGGGCGGATTAGCCTGCCCCAGGAACCCTTGGTCATCCGGCGGAGCAGTTTCTCACTGCTCATTCGCTACTCATGCCTGCATTCTCACTCGTGCAACCTCCACCACAGCTCACGCCGCGGCTTCACCGGCTTGCACGACGCTCCCCTACCCAACCACACCTAAGTGTGATTGCCATGACTTCGGCGGTGTGCTTGAGCCCCGCTACATTGTCGGCGCGGAATCACTTGACCAGTGAGCTATTACGCACTCTTTCAAGGATGGCTGCTTCTAAGCCAACCTCCTGGTTGTCATCGCAACTCCACATCCTTTCCCACTTAGCACACGCTTAGGGGCCTTAGTCGATGATCTGGGCTGTTTCCCTCTCGACCACGAACCTTATCGCCCGCAGTCTCACTGCCACACTCTCACTCACCGGCATTCGGAGTTTGGCTGACGTCAGTAACCTTGTCGGGCCCATCGGCCATCCAGTAGCTCTACCTCCGGCGAGAAACATGTGACGCTGCACCTAAATGCATTTCGGGGAGAACCAGCTATCACGGAGTTTGATTGGCCTTTCACCCCTAACCACAGGTCATCCCCCAGGTTTTCAACCCTGGTGGGTTCGGTCCTCCACACCGTCTTACCGGCGCTTCAACCTGCCCATGGCTAGATCACTCCGCTTCGGGTCTACAGCATGCGACTAAAGAGATTACCGAAGTAAACACTGACGCCCTCTTCAGACTCGCTTTCGCTACGGCTCCCCCACACGGGTTAACCTCGCCACACACCATAACTCGCAGGCTCATTCTTCAAAAGGCACGCCATCACGAATCAGACCCCGAAGAGTCTGAGGGACGCTCTGACGGCTTGTAGGCACACGGTTTCAGGTACTATTTCACGACCCCTCACCGGGGCACTTTTCATCTTTCCCTCACGGTACTTGTCCGCTATCGGTCACCAGGGAGTATTCAGCCTTACCACGTGGTCGTGGCAGATTCACACGGAATTTCACGGGCTCCGTGCTACTCGGGAACACACCCAAGAGATCGCGCAGTTTCGTCTACCGGACTCTCACCGTCTACGGTCGGCCTTCCCATGCCATTCGACTACCACGCGATTTTGTAACTCTTCGCTACCCCAGCGGAGCTAGCAGGGTGGTCCCACAACCCCGACCGTGCAACGCCCGCCGGCTATCACACACGATCGGTTTAGGCTCTTCCGCTTTCGCTCACCACTACTCACGGAATCACTCTTGTTTTCTCTTCCTGCGGGTACTGAGATGTTTCACTTCCCCGCGTTCCCACCAACCTGCCTATACATTCAGCAGGCGGCGACACCCCATCACGGGTGCCAGGTTTCCCCATTCGGAAATCCCCGGATCAAAGTCTGGTTGCCGACTCCCCGAGGCATATCGCAGGCTCCCACGTCCTTCATCGGCTCCTGATGCCAAGACATCCACCGTATGCCCTTAAAAACTTGAACCACACACAATGGCCCAAAACCAAGACATAAATGTGAACTGAAAA
>NZ_JAJLQY010000029.1 GCF_020991275.1 Actinocorallia sp. API 0066
GCTGCCCGTACGGCACCGGCTCAAGCCCGCCGACACGATCGCCGACCTCCTGCTCCGCACCCGACAGAACGTTCTCGACGGCTTCGCCCACCAGGCCGCGCCTTTTGAGGAGGTCGCGCGGGTCGCGGGTGTGGAACGGGCCCAGGGCCGCAACCCGCTCTTCCAGGTCATGGTCACCCACCACGCCGACCCGCAGACCGACGACGTCGTCCTCGACGGCCTTGTTGTTGAGAACGTCCCGGCCACCCTCGCCGCCGCAAAGACCGACCTCGAACTCGACCTCGTCGAAACCGGAACCGGCCTCGACGGCCAACTCACGTATGACACCGACATCCTCGACCCAGCCACCATCGACCGGTTCATCGCCGCGTTCGAGCAGGTCCTAACGGCCATCGCGACAACCCCGACCCTGCCGATCGCCGAACTCCTGCCCACCGACAGCATCCCCGCTGTGCACGGCGAGCCGCTCGACGTCCCCGACACGACCCTCGACGGGCTGATCCGGCAGCAGGCGGCCGCGACCCCCGACGGCGTCGCGGTGGTCGGCGACGACGGTACGGCGCTGACGTACGCGCGGTTCAACGCGCGGGTGAACGCGGCGGCCCGGATCCTGCTGGACCGGGGCGTCGGGATCGGCGACCGGGTCGCGGTGATCCTGCCGCGCTCGGTCGACCTTGTCGTGACCCTGGCCGCGATCGTGCGCGTGGGCGCGGCATTCGTGCCCATCGACACGTCATATCCGGCAGGTCGGATACAGACAATCTTGGCGGACTCCACCCCGGTTCTTGTGGCGACCGACTCGGCCAGCGCGGCCGGGCTGGCGGACGTCACCGTCGGTCGGCTCCTGCTGGACGACCCCGAGGTGGCGACGGCACTCACCGCCGGTTCGGCCGAATCGCCGGAACTGTCGCGGCCGCTGTCGTCACGCGATGTCGCTTATGTGATCTTCACGTCCGGGACGACGGGTCGGCCCAAGGGCGTCGCCGTCTCGCACCAGGCGATCGTCAACCTGATCGCCTGGCGACAGGACACCTTCCCCATCACGGCAACGGAACGGGTGCTACAGAAGACGTCCGTCGGATTCGACGTCGCCGTTCCCGAATTCTTCTGGCCGCTCACCGTCGGAGCCGCAGTCCGGCTCATCCGACCGGCCGGTGAACGCGACCCCGAATACCTCGCCACGATTCTGCGCGACGAACCGATCGGGTTCGTTGAGCTGGTCCCGACCGTGCTGCAAGCGATGCTCGACACCGAATTCGACCCCGCCACCTCACCCGTAAGGCACCTGTCACTCGGCGGTGAGGCACTGCCCGCAGCCCTGGGCCGCCGCCTCCAGGACGTTCCTGGTGTGAACGTCTGGAACACCTACGGGCCGACCGAAGCAGCCGTGGACGCCACCGGAATCAGCCTCGCCGACGTGGACCTCACCCACGTCCCGGTCGTGCCGATCGGCGGCCCGGTCGCGAACGTGCGGGCGGTCGTACTCGACGCCTGGCTGCGACCGACCGCCCCCGGCGTCGTCGGCGAACTGTACCTGGGCGGCGTGCAACTCGCCGACGGCTACGTGGGCCGCCCCGGCCTGACCGCAGAACGGTTCATAGCCGACGACTCAGGCCAACGCCTCTACCGCACCGGAGACCTCGTCACCTGGAACAACCAGGGACAACTCGAATTCCTCGGCCGCGTAGACGACCAGGTCAAGATCCGTGGATTCCGCATCGAACTCGACGAGATCCGCAACGTCCTGGAGACCCACAAAGACGTCTCAGCCGCAGCCGTCGTCGCCCTCGACCACCCCGCAGGCGGCAAATTCCTCGCCGCCTACGCCATCACGTCCGCACCCATAGAGGCACTACGCGCCCACGCCGAAACGCGGCTGCCCGAATACATGGTGCCCACCACTTTCACCCAGCTTGACGCCCTGCCGGTGACGGCGAACGGCAAGCTGGACCGGCGCGCCCTACCGACGCCCGAGCTGGGCGGGGCGGCCGGACGCGAGCCGCAGACCCCGACCGAGCGGGTGCTCGTCGAGGTGTTCCGTGAGGTCCTGCGGTTGCCCGAGGACGCCGCGCTGTCGGTGGACGACGACTTCTTCCGGCTCGGCGGACACTCGCTGCTGGCCACCCGCGCCGTCGCCCGCGCCGGAGCCCGGCTGGGCGCGAATCTGACCCTGCGGGACGTCTTCGACCGCCCGACCGTCGCCCGGCTGGCGGACCTCATCGACGGCTCCGCCCCGGACACCACGCCGCCGCTCCCGCTCGTCGGTGAGGTGCCGCGACCCGACGTGCTGCCGGTCTCCTACGGGCAGCAGTCGCTGTGGTTGATCGAGCAGCTCGGCGGCCCCGGCGGCCGCTACGTCGTCCCGCTCGTGCTCCGACTCACCGGCACCCCGGACGAAGCCGCCCTCACCGCCGCTCTCCGGGACGTCGTGGCCCGCCACGAGGCACTCCGGACGCTGATCGTTGAGGAGGACGGGCGGCTACGTCAGGACGTCGTGTCCGAGGACAACGCGGCCTCCCGGCTTCCGCTGGAGGTGGAGCCGTTCAGCGACGCGCGGGTGGC
Organism: Actinocorallia sp. API 0066; assembly: GCF_020991275.1. Taxonomy (GTDB): domain Bacteria; phylum Actinomycetota; class Actinomycetes; order Streptosporangiales; family Streptosporangiaceae; genus Actinocorallia. Next base: position 2,563 of record NZ_JAJLQY010000029.1, read on the forward strand.
CGAGGTTGTCCAGGGCCGGTTCGATCTGGGCGCGGACCTCCCGATCCGGGCTGCCTTGCTCCGCGTCAACGACGCCGAGTGGGTTCTTGTACTGGCGATGCACCACCACGCGGTGGACGAATGGTCGTTCCCCCTCCTGCTGGACGACCTTTCGACCGCCTACCGCGCCAGAACCCAGGGCGCACCGCCCGCGTGGGAC
>NZ_JAJLQY010000003.1 GCF_020991275.1 Actinocorallia sp. API 0066
CGCCCGGATGTGGATGGAAGAGCGGATCGGCAAGCGCATCAACACCGAACGCGTCGATGAGGCCCTGGAGACCAACCCCGACACCGTGTCGACAGCGTGCCCGTTCTGCCTGGTGATGCTCGGCGACGCCATCAACGAGAAGAAGTCCGCGGGAGAAGCGAAAGAGACCCTGGAAGTCGTCGACGTCGCCCAACTCCTCATCAAATCCATCAAGGGCGAAGTCCCGGCCGCTTCCTAGCCGTGACCGCGCGGCGGTGAGCACCAGACCCGTCGCGTGAGAGCTCAGTCAAGGCCCGGTTCCGGACATGCTCCGGTACCGGGCCTTCGCGTTGAGGCGGGCCGTCCTGCCGTGGAGCGGTGACGGGGGACGGCCGGGCCCGGCGTCAGGGCTCGCGGGTGAGATAGCCGCCCATCACGGTGAACAGCTCGGTGGCGGGCAGCTCGGTGCCGTCGTCCAGCCGGACGCGCTCGATGACGAGCCCGTGGCTGCGGCCGCGCCGCGCCTCGGCGCCCGCGACGATGACGACGCCGTCGCCCTCGCGGATGAAGACACGGCCGGGCGTGCCGCCGTAGACGCCCTCCGACAGCGACGCCTTCAGCACCCGGACACGCTGCCCCTTGTAGTGGGTGAAGGCGTTCGGGTACGGGTCGGACTGGGCGCGGACGAGGCGTTCGATGTCCTCGGCGAGCCAGGTCCAGTCGATCTTGCTGTCCTCGATCGAGCGCTTGTGGAAGAAGTTCGCCCGCGCGCGGTCCTGCGGCGTCAGCTCGGCGGTGCCCGACGCGATGCGCTCCAGCGCCTCGGTGACGATCGGGCCGATGAGGTCCACCGTGCGGTGGAACAGGTCCGTCGCGGTGTCCTTCGGGCCGACGGTGATGGCCTTCTGCACGACGATGTCACCCGCGTCGAGCTCGGCGTCCATCATGTGCGCCGTGACGCCCACCTCCTTCTCGCCGTTGATGAGCGCCCAGATGAGCGGGGAGAAGCCCGCGTACTTCGGCAGCAGCGAGTCGTGCACGTTGAGCGTCCCGTGCTTGGGCAGGGTGAAGATCTCCGGCGGGATCCAGGTGCGCCAGTTGTTGGCGACGATGAGGTCGGGCTCGGCCTCCTTGAGCGCGACGGCGAGCTCGTCGTCCGGCCGGTTCTTCAACACCGTCGGGACGCCGTGCGCGTGCGCGAGGTCGGCCACCGAGTCGCTCCAGATGCGCTCGTAGGCGTGGTCGCTCTGGGGGTGGGTGACGGCGAGGACGACGTCGTGCCCGGAGTCCAGCAGGGCTTGGAGGGTGCGGTGTCCCCAGGTCTGGTAGCCGAACATCACGACCCGCATCAGGGCTCTCCTTGTGGGGGGGATCAAGTAAAGGTTACGCTCCTATATTAGGTGAGCCTAACCTAACAAGAGTTTCGGCTCCACCATGGATCCCCCCTTTCCCGAAAGGCATTGTCATGCCCACTCCCGACCGGCACGTCCACGACCTCGTCGGCATCGGCTTCGGACCGTCCAACCTGGCGCTCGCCATCGCGCTGCGGGAGCGCGAGGAGCGCACCGGCGAGCGGATCGACGCGGTGTTCCTGGAGAAGCAGCACGCGTTCGGCTGGCACCGCGGCATGCTCCTGGAGGGCACGACGATGCAGGTCTCCTTCCTGAAGGACCTGGTCACGCTGCGGAATCCGGCGAGCGGGTTCAGCTTCCTCAGCTACCTCAAGGACCGCGGCCGGATGGTGGACTTCATCAACCACAAGACGATGTTCCCCTCCCGGATGGAGTTCCACGACTACCTGGAGTGGGCGGCTGCGCCGTTCACCGACCAGGTCGAGTACGGCGCCGAGGTCGTCGCGGTGACTCCCGTCACGGTGGACGGCGCGGTGGAGTACCTCGACGTGGTGGTCCGCCAGGACGGCGACGAACTGAGCACCCGCCGCACCCGGAACCTCGTCGTCGCGGTCGGCCTCGAACCGGTGCTGCCGGACGGCCTCGTCCGCGACGAGCGGGTGTGGCACAGCGAGGAGCTGCTGCACAGGCTGCCGGGCGTGCGGGACCCGCGCAGGTTCGTTGTGGTCGGCGCCGGGCAGAGCGCCGCCGAGGTCACCGACCACCTGCACGGCACGTTCCCGGACGCCGAGGTGTGCGCGGTGTTCGCCAAGTACGGCTACACGCCCGCCGACGACAGCCCGTTCGCGAACCGCATCTTCGACTCCGCCGCCGTGGACCACTGGTTCGACGCCCCCGAGCAGGTGAAAGAGAGCCTGCGCACCTACCACTCGTCCACGAACTACTCGGTGGTGGACCTCGAACTCATCGAGGAGCTGTACCGCAAGCACTACCAGGAGAAGGTCCAGGGCCGGGAGCGGCTGCGCATCCTCAACACCTCGCGCCTCGTGGACGTCACCAGGGGCGCCGACGGGGTGCGCGCGACCGTCGAGCACCTGGTGAGCGGCGAGCGCGCGGTACTGGAGGCCGACGTGCTCGTCTGCGCCACCGGCTACCGGCCCGGCGACCCGGCGACGCTGCTGGGCGCGACGGGCGAGCTGTGCGAGCGGCTGCCCTCGGGCGCGCTGCGGATCGAGCGCGACTACCGGATCGCCACGTCCGACCTGCTGCGCTGCGGCGTCTACGTGCAGGGCGCGACCGAGCACACGCACGGCCTGACCTCGACACTGCTGTCGAACACCGCGGTCCGGGCCGGCGAGATCGTCGAGGCCGTCGCGGTGCGGCTGCGCGACGGCGGGCGCGCCACCGGCGCCTACGCGCTCTCCGGCTGACCTGTTTCGGCCACCCCCTTTTTTTTCGGCCGCGCACTATCGACGTCCCGTGACGCCGGTGCCACCCTGCGCGGCCTTCTGTGGGGCACCCCGCGTTGATGATTAGGTAAGCCTTACCTTAGTATCGCCATGATCGACGGCCGGCGCCCGACGTCGGCCGGTTCCCCCGAAGAGGACGCAGATGCCCCACGCTTCCCCGTTGTTCCGCCGGATGGCCGCCCTCGCGGTCGCCCTGGCGCTGCCCCTGGCCCTGACGGCCTGCGGCTCGGACTCCGCCGACGAGCCCGCCGCCACCGGCACCCCCACCCCCGCCGCGGCGGCGTTCCCCGTGACGGTGGAGCACCTGCATGGTTCGACGACGGTGGACAAGGCGCCGGAGCGGATCGTGACGATCGGGCTGTCGGACCACGAGCCGGTCCTGGCACTGGGGTACAAGCCCGTCGGAGTCACCGACTGGTTCGAACGCAAACCCTTCACCGACTGGCCCTGGGCCAAGGACGCCTGGGGCGACACCGAACCCGAAATCCTCGGCCTCCGCGAAGACGGCGTCAAGGTGGAGAAGCTCGTCGCGTTGAAGCCGGACCTGATCTTCGCGATGTACTCCGGCATCCAGAAGGACAACTACGACCAGCTCTCCCAGATCGCCCCCGTCATCGCCCAACCCAAGGACCACGACCCCTACGCCGCCCCGTGGCAGGACTACACCCTGCTGGCCGGCAAAGCCCTGGGCGTGGAGCAGAAGGCCAAGGACCTCATCCAGAACATCGCCGACCGGTTCACCCAGGCCCGCAAGGACAACCCCCAATGGGGCACCCTGACGGCGGTGGCCGCCGACTCCTTCAAGGCGGGCCAGTACTCGGCGTTCCAGAAGGGCGACCCCAAGTCCGCGTTCCTGGCCGACCTCGGCTTCCAGATCCCCGAAGAGATCACCAAGAAGGCAGGCCAGTCCAACGTCGCCGAATTCGGATCCGAAGGGTTGAACATCCTGGAAGTCGACCGGCTCGTCTGGCTCACCACCGGCACCGAACCCCACGGACGCATCAAGAACGACGCCGTCTACAAGGAACTGAAGGTCGCCAAGGAAGGCCGCGACCTCTTCCTCACCTACCAAGACCCACCCATCGGCGCCGCCCTGTCCTTCAACACCGTCCTGTCGATCCCCTACGCCATCGACCAGGTCGTCCCCCTCATCAAGAAGTAACCAGCCGACCCCCCTCGGATTGATCCCCCCCGCGAAAGGCTCAGGTAGTTACGGTGTTCAGTGATGGGTTCGCGCTGCCGCTGACCGGGGCGCAGACCGGAATCTGGCTCGCCCAGCAGATCGAGCCGGACAGCCCGGCCTACAACCTCGGCTGCTACCTGGACCTCACCGCGCGGGACGGAGAACTGCCCGACGTGCCGCGACTCGCCGTCGCCGCGCGCCGGGCGGTCCTGGAGGCCGAGAGCCTCCACGTCGTCGTGGCGGAGGAGGACGGCGCACCCGTCCAGCGCCTCCGCCACGACCCCGACTGGACGCCCCTCGTCGTCGACCTGTCCGGCGCGGACGACCCGGAGGCGGCGGCGCACGCGTGGATGCGCGCCGAGTTCGCCACGGTCGCCGACCTGGAGCACGGCCCGCTGTTCGCGCACGCCCTCGTTGTGCTCGGCCCGGACCGGGTGTTCTGGTACCAGCGGTACCACCACCTCGTCACCGACGGCGCGGGCGTCATCCAGCTGATGCTGCGGGCCGCCCAGCACTACAACGGCGAGGACGCGCCCGTCCCGCCGGGCTGGGCGGTGCGGGACATCGTCGGCGGCGACACCGGCTACCGGACGTCGCACGAGTACACCGACGACCGCGCGTACTGGCACACCGACCTCGCGGGCCTCCCGGACGAGCCCGCGCGGCTCGTCCCCTGCCCGCCCGAGCGCGCGCGCCGGATCATCCAGCACACCCTCGACCTGCCGCCCGAGCGGACCGCCGACCTGCGGGCCGCCGCGGCCGCCACGGGCACCCGGTTCTCGCGGCTCCTCATCGCGGCCGTCGCGGCCTACACGCACCGCGCGACCGGCGAGCGCGACATCGTGCTCGGCCTGCCGATGACGGGCCGCACGGACGCCGCGCTGTTCCAGACCACCGGGTTCCTCTCGAACGTGCTGCCGCTGCGGCTGCGGCTCGACCCCGGCACCACGCCCGCCGCGCTGCTGGCGCAGGTGGCCGAGCGGGTCCGGAGCATGCGCGGCCACTCCCGCTACCGGGGCGAGGAGCTGGCCCGCGACCTGGGCCGCTCGGACGGCCTGCGGGCGCTCACCGGGCCGTCCGCCAACGTCATGCCGTTCCACCTGTTCCCGCACTTCGGCGGGCTGGGCATGCGGCCGGTCTTCCTGTCGATGGGCCCGGTGGACGACCTCTCGGTGCTCGTCTACGACCAGCCCGAGGGGCTCGGCACCCGGATCGACCTGTTCGCCGACGCGGCGGTCTGCACCGAGGACGAGCTCGCCGCGCACGGCCGCCGCTTCCGCACCGTGCTCGACGCGCTCGTCACGGGGTCCGACCGGCCGTTGGCGCTGCTCGACCTCGCCGACCCGGCCGAACGCGCGGACGTCGCGCGGTTCGCGGACCCGGCCGCCGCCGCCGGGACCGCGGCGCCGCCGCCCGAGTGGGAGCTGACCTGGCCCGAGGCGTTCGAGCTGCGCGTCGCCGAACGGCCGGACGCGCCCGCGGTCGTCTGCGAGTCCGAGCGGCTCACCTACGCCGAGCTGAACGCGCGCGCCAACCGGCTCGCCCGGCTGCTGCGCGCCCGGGGCGTGCGGGACGAGGACGTGGTGGCGGTCGCGCTGCCGCGCTCGCTCGACCTCGTCGTCGCGCTGCTCGGCGTGATGAAGGCGGGTGCCGCGTACCTGCCGCTCGATCTTGACCATCCGGCCGACCGCGTCGCCTACATGGTGGCGGACGCGGGCGCGCGGCTCGCCGTGTCGGTGGGCGCGCTCGCCGACACGCTGCCGCTGCCCGCCCTCGCGCTGGACGACCCGGCGACGGCGGCCGAACTCGCCGCGCAGGACCCGGCCGACCTGCCGACCGACTTCCCGCTCGACCGTGCCGCGTACGTCATCTACACCTCGGGCTCGACCGGACGGCCCAAGGGCGTCGTGCTGTCCCACGACGGCGTCGGAAGCCTGATGGCGACGGCCGTCGAGCGGATCGGGATCACCGCGGACAGCCGCGTCGCGCAGTTCGCGTCGGTCGGCTTCGACGTGACCGTCTGGGACCTCGTCATGTCGCTGTGCGTGGGCGGCACCGCCATCGTCGTGCCGACCGAGCGGCGCGTCGCCGGGCCCGAACTCACCGGGTACCTGGCCGAGCACCGGGCCACCCACATGATCCTTCCGCCGTCGCTGGTGGCGGCGCTGCCCGCCGACTGCGAGCTGCCCGAAGGCGCCGTGCTCATCGTCGGCACCGAGACCGTGCCGTCCGAGCTCATCGCCCGGTGGGGGCGGCGGCTCCAGGTCGTCGTCGCCTACGGGCTCACCGAGGCGACGGTGAACTCGACGCTGTGGCTCGCCGACCCCGACTGGGCAGGGCCCGTCCCCATCGGCGTGCCCGACCCCGGCACCCGCTGCTATGTCCTGGACTCCGCGCTGCGGCCGGTGCCGCCCGGCGCCGTCGGCGAACTGTACGTGTCCGGGCGGGGGCTCGCGCGCGGCTACCTGGGCCGTCCGGGGCTGACCGCCGAGCGGTTCGTCGCCGATCGGTACGGGCCGCCCGGATCCCGGATGTACCGGACCGGCGACCGGGCCCGCTGGCGTGCCGACGGGAACATCGACTTCCTCGGCCGCGGCGACGGCCAGCTGAAGATCCGCGGCTTCCGGATCGAGCCCGCCGAGGTCGAGAGCGTCCTCATGGCGCACCCCGACGTCGCGCAGGCCGCCGTGATGGCGCGCGCCGACCACCGGAACGTGAAGCGGCTCGTCGCCTACGTGACCGGCGCGCCCGGCCTGGACGCCGCGGACGTGCGGCGGCTGGCGGCCGAGACGCTGCCCGAGCACATGGTGCCCGGCACGATCGTCGTGCTGGACGGCGCGCTTCCGCTCACCCCGAACGGCAAGCTCGACCGGCGGGCGCTGCCCGAGCCGGACTGGACGGCGCGCGGCGCGTCCGCCCCGCCCCGCACGCCCGCCGAGCACGCGGTCGCGGCGATCTTCGCGGAGCTGCTCGGGCTGCCCGAGGTCGGCGCGCACGACAGCTTCTTCGAGCTGGGCGGCGACAGCATCAGCGCGATCCAGCTCGTCAACCGGGCCCGCCGCGCCGGGCTCACCCTCACCCCCCGCGACGTCTTCCGGCTGCGCACCGTCGCGTCCCTGGCCGCCGCCGGTTCCGCCGCCGCGCCCGACGCTGTCGCGCACGACCCGGGCACCGGCACCGTCGCGCCGACCCCCGTCATCCGCTGGCTGCGCGCCCTGAACGGCCCGATCGACGGCTACCACCAGTCCGTCACCGTCCAACTCCCGCCGGGCCTCCGCCCCGACACCCTCACCGCCGCCCTCCAGGCCCTCCTCGACCACCACGGCATGCTCCGCGCCCGCCTCGACCCCACCGACTGGACCCTCCACGTCCCCTCCCCCGGCGCGGTACACGCCCCCGACCTCCTCACCCGCCTCCCCCTCGATCCCGCAGCGACTCCGGAGGCGGCCGGGGACGGTTCGCCGGGGCGGACCGACACCCGTGCGGCCGCCGAAAGCGGAGCGCCCGGCACCGGGCCGGATCAGGCCGGACCGCTGGGACGGGCCGACACGCACCCGATCGGGGACACCGACTCGTCCGGCGCGGGAGCGGACATCGCGGGGCAGTGGGGACCGCGCGGGACCGATGGGGCGTGGGCGGCCGCAGTGGCCGAGGCTCGGGCGCTCGCGGTGGCGGGGCTTGATCCGTGGGGCGGGGTGATGGTGCGGGCGGTCTGGCTGGACGCCGGGGCGGACGCGCCGGGGCTGCTCGTGCTCGTCGGGCACCACCTTGTGGTGGACGGCGTGTCTTGGCGGGTGCTGCTGTCGGACCTCGCCGAGGCTGCCGGCGCGCTCGAAGCGGGCGGCGCGGTGCGGCTGCCGCCGGTCGCGACGTCGTTCGGACGCTGGTCGGAACTGCTCGCGGCCGACGTGCCGGAGCGCCGGTCCGAGCTGGCGCACTGGGCCGAGGCCGTCGCGGAGGTGCCCGACCTCGGGCTCGCGGCGCTCGACCCGGCCGTGGACACCGTCGCGACGGAGCGGACGCTGACCGTCTCGCTGCCCGTCGAGGAGACGGCGCCGCTGCTGGGCGAGGTGCCCGCCGCCTACCACGGCCAGGTGAACGACGTCCTCCTGACGGCGCTCGCCGTCGCCGTCACGCGGTGGCGCGGGACGTCCAGCGTCGTCGTCGACCTCGAAGGGCACGGCCGCGAGGAGGAGCGGGTGGCGGGAGCCGCCGACCTGTCGCGGACCGTCGGCTGGTTCACCACCGTGTTCCCGGTGCGGCTCGCGCCGGGCGAGGTGGACTGGGCGGACTTCACCGCGGGCGGCGCCGCCGTCGGCGGGGCGCTCAAGCGCGTCAAGGAGCAGCTGCGCGCGGTGCCCGCGGCCGGGCTCGGCTTCGGTTCGCTGCGCCACCTCGACCCCGAGGCGGCGCTCACCGGCGGGACGCCGCCGATCCTGTTCAACTACCTGGGCCGGTTCCGGACCGGCGCGGGCGCCGACTGGCAGCCCGCCGCCGGGCTCGACCCGCTCGCCGCGGGCCGCGACCCCGGCATGCCGTTCGGCCACGCGCTCGAAGTCAACGCCGTCGTCCAGGACGGCCCGGCCGGGCCCGTGCTCAGCGCCACCCTCTCGTGGCCGGGCCGGGTGCTCGACGCGGTGTCCGCCGCCGAGCTCGCCGAACTGTGGATCGCGGCGCTGCGCGGCCTCGCCGCGCACCGGGAGGGGCGCGGGCACACCCCGTCGGACTTCCCGCTCGTCACGCTCGGCCAGGACGACGTGGACGCGCTGGAGGCGACCGTCGGCCCGCTCGCCGACGTGCTGCCCGCGACCCCGCTCCAGCAGGGCCTGTTCTTCCACACGCTGTTCGGCGACGCGTTCTCCGACGTGTACACGGTGCAGCAGATCATCGAGCTGACCGGCGCGGTGGACCCCGAGGCGGTGCGGCGTGCCGTGCAGGGGCTCGCGGACCGGCATCCGGCGCTGCGCGCCGCCTTCCACCACGCCGACGACCGGCTCGTCCAGGTCGTCCCGGAACGTGCGGAAGTGCCGTGGCAGGTCGTCGACGGCGACGCGGACGCCGCGCGGCTGATCGCCGCGCGGGAGGCCGGGCTGCCGTTCGACCTCGACGCGCCGCCGCTGATGCGGGCGGCGCTGGTGCGCGACACCGGCAGGGCGCACCTCGTGCTCACCCTGCACCACCTCATCGCCGACGGCTGGTCGGTGCCGCTCATCCTGCGCGACCTGCTGGACGCGCCCGACACGCCGGTGGACCCGGCGAGCGGCCTGCCCGCCTTCCAGCGCTACCTCGCCTGGCTCGCCGGGCGTGACACCGACGCGGCCCGCGCGGCCTGGCGGGACGCGCTGGCCGGGCTGGACGAGCCGACGCTGGTGGCCGGGCCGTCCCGGCAGGAGGCTTCAGGCCCGTTCGCCGAGGCCGACGCGGCGCTCTCGCCCGAGGCGACGGCTCAACTCACCAGCTGGGCCCGCGCCAACGGCCTGACCCTGGGCACCCTGGTCCAGGGCGCGTGGGGCCTGCTGCTCGGCCGGATCACCGGCCGCCGCGACATCGTGTTCGGCACCACCGTGTCCGGCCGCCAGGCCGACGTGGACGGCGTGGAGTCGCTCGTCGGCCTGCTGGTGAACACCGTGCCGGTCCGCGTCACGTGGCGTCCCGAGGACCGCCCGGCCGACCTCCTGGCCCGCCTCCAGGACGCGCAGACCGACCTGCTCGACCACCAGCACCTCGGCCTCACCGAGGTCCAGCGCCTCTCGGGCCTGGGCGACGCCCTGTTCGACACCCTTGTCGCCGTCGAGAACTACCCGGCCCCCGGCGCCCTCCGCAGCAGCGACGGCTCCGTCGAGATCACCGGCCTCGACGTCCGCGACGGCAGCCACTACCCCCTGTCCCTCACCGCCCTCCCCGGCGAAACCCTCCGCCTCCGCCTCGACTACGACACCACCCGCTTCCCCCAAGAAACCGCCACCCACCTCACCACCGCCCTCACCCTCCTTCTCACCGCCCTCCCCACCAACCCCCCCGTCAGCCACATAGACCTCCTCCCCCCACCCACCCTCAAAACCGCCACCCTAACCGGCCCCACCCACCCCCTCCCCCACACCACCCTCACCACCCTCCTCACCACCCAAGCCACCCAAACCCCCACCGCCCCCGCCATCCTCCTAGCCACCCCTGAACCCCACAACACTGCCAACAGCAACGAACTAGCCACCGCCAAGATCTTGCACTCCGGCGCCCGCACCCCGGAACTAGCCAGCGACAAGATACTGCGTTCCGCCACTTCCAACCCAGAACCAGCCACCGACAAGACCTCGCCTTCCGACCGCGCCAGCTCGAACGCGGGCAAGGCGGCCAGCGCCTCCCAGGACGCACCCGGCGCGGAACTAGCCAGCGACAAGACCTCGCATGGCGGGCAGCACGGGGTGTCTTGGCTTTCTTATGGGGAGTTGGAGGAGAGGGCGGAGGGGCTGGCTCGGCGGCTTGCTGGGTTGGGGGTTGGGCCTGGGGGGTTTGTGGCGGTGGCGGTGCCTCGGTCGTTGGAGCTGATGGTGGGGCTTGTGGGGGTGTTGAAGGCTGGGGCGGCTTATGTGCCGTTGGATGTGGACTATCCGGCTGAGCGGCTGGCGTTCATGTTGGCGGACAGTGGGGCCAAGGCGGTGGTGACGCTCAGTGGGATCGAGTTGCCTGGGGATGTGGCCCGGGTTGAGCTTGATGTGGCGTTTGACGGGGCTGAGGGGGAGCCTCGGGAGGCGCTGCCGGAGGATCCGGCGTATCTGATCTACACGTCGGGGTCCACCGGGACGCCGAAGGGTGTTGTGGTGACGCACGCGGCGATCACGGCGCATCTGGCGTGGGCGCAGGGCGAGTTCCCGATGGGCGCGCGGGACCGGATGCTGCAGCAGGCGTCGGCGAGCTTCGACGCGTCGGTGTGGCAGCTGTTCTGGCCGCTGTGCGCGGGCGGCGCCGTCGTCCTGGCCGAGCCGGGCGGGCAGTTCGACCCGCTCTACCTCGCGGGCGCCATCCGCGACCACGAGGTGACGGTCCTGGACATCGTGCCGTCGATGATCCACGCGTTCACCGAGACACCAGAACTTGTCAGTGACAAGACGTGGGCGTCGTCGCTGCGCCGGGTCTTCGGCGGCGCGGAGGCGCTCACCGACGCCGTCGCCGCGCGCTGGCGCGACCTCGCCGGGGTGCCCGTGGACAACTGCTACGGGCCGACCGAGGCGACGATCCAGGTCACCTGGTGGGACGGGCACGAGCCGTCCGGCGGCGCGGGCGTCCCCATCGGACGGCCCGTGTGGAACACCAGGCTGCTCGTCCTGGACGCGTGTCTGCGGCACGTGCCCGACGGGATCCCCGGCGAGCTGTACATCGCCGGGGCCCAGCTCGCGCTCGGCTACCACCGCCGTCCCGGCCTCACCGCCGACCGGTTCGTCGCCGACCCGTACGGGCCGCCCGGATCCCGCATGTACCGGACCGGCGACCTGGTGCGCCGCCGCCCCGACGGCGCGCTCGACTACGTGGGCCGGGTGGACGACCAGGTCAAGATCCGCGGCAACCGGGTCGAGCTGGGCGAGGTCGAGGCGCGGATCGCGGCGCTGCCCGGCGTGGCCCGCGCCGTCGCCGTCACCGCGGGCCAGGGCGCCGCGCTGCGCCTCGTCGGCTACGCGGTGCCCGAACCGGGCGTGACGCTCGACGGGAACGCGCTGCGTGAGGAGTTGGCCGCGCGGGTGCCCGCGCCGATGCTGCCGAGCGCCCTCGTGGTGCTGCCCGCGCTGCCGCTCACCCCGAACGGCAAGGTGGACCGGGCGGCGCTGCCCGTGCCCGCGCCGACCCGGCGCGCGGTGCGGGAGCCCGGCACCGAGCGCGAGCGGCTGCTGTGCGGCATCTTCGCCGAGGTGCTCGGCACCGATGTCGGCGTCGATGACGACTTCTTCGCGCTGGGCGGCGACAGTATCGCGTCGATCACGGTGTCCAGCCGGGCCCGCCGGGCGGGGCTGCCGCTGAGCCCGCGCGACGTGTTCGCGCTCCGCACGCCGGGCGCGCTCGCCGCCCTGGAGGCGGCCGAGGAGTCGATCGTGTCCGGCGAGCTGCTCGCCCTCACCGACGACGAACTCGCCAGGGTGAGGGAAACCGCCGGGGGCCCGGTCGCGGACGTGTGGCCGCTGTCCCCGCTCCAGGAGGGCATCCACTTCCACGCGAGCTTCGACACCACCGCCGTGGACGTCTACACCTCGCAGGACGTGTTCGAGTTCGCGGCTCCGCTGGACGCCGAGCGCCTCCGCACCGCCTGCGCGAGCCTGCTGGCGCGCAATCCCTCGCTGCGCGCGGGCTTCACGGGCGAGGGCCTGTCCGGCACCGTCCAGTTCGTCGCCGACGACCTGGCGCCGCCACTCCGCGTCGTTGATCTGTCCGGATTGTCCCCGGCCGAGCGGGACGAACGGGTTTCCGCCCTGCTGGCACAGGACCGCACCACACGGTTCGACCTGGCCGCGCCGCCCCTCATGCGGCTCCTCCTGCTGCGCCTCGGCGACCGGGACAGGCTCGTCGTCAGCCACCACCTGATCCTGTGGGACGGCTGGTCGGCGTGGCTGTTCCTGGAGCAGCTCTTCGCCCTCTACGAGAGCGCGGGCGACCCCACGGGCCTGCCCTCCCCCGGCTCCTACCGCGACTACCTGGCGTGGCTCGCCGGGCAGGACGCCGAAGCCGCGCGCGCGGCGTGGCGGCACGCCCTCTCCGGCCTGGACGAGCCGACCCTCGTCCGCCCGGACGACGACGGCCTGCACCCGGTCATCCCGGTCAACCTGGACGAGGTGCTCTCCGCCGAGACGGGCGGCGGCCTCCAAAGGGCCGCGCGGGAGAACGGCCTGACCCTCAACACGTTCATGAACGCCGCCTGGGGCCTCGTCCTGTCGGCGGCGGTCGGCGGGTCGGACGTCGTGTTCGGCGCTGCCGTCGCGGGCCGCCCGGTCGCGGTGCCGGACGTGGAGAACATCATCGGCATGTTCCTCAACACCGTCCCGGTGCGGGTCGCGCTCGACCCGGCCGAGACCGTCCGGGACCTGCTGCGCCGCCTCCAGGACGAGCGGGTCGCGCTGATACCGCACGAGTACCTCGGGCTCGGCGACCTCCAGCGGGAGAGCGGCCACCGCCGCCTGTTCGACACGCTCTTTGTGCTGCGGGACGCGGGCGGCGAGGAACGCGGCCTCCAGTTCACCGCAAGGCACGGCATCGTGGACGTCAGGGGCGTGGACGCCACGCACTACCCGCTCACCCTGATCATCACCCAGGGGTCGCGGCTGCGGGTGACGCTCTCCTACCGGCCCGACGTGTTCGCCGCCGAGGAGGCCGAGGCGCTGCTCACCCGCTTCACCTCGGTCCTGGATCTCCTGACGGCCGGGCTCGACGCGAAGGTCGGCACGCTCGACCTGCTGCTTCCCGCCGAGCGCGCGTCCGTCACCGCCGCGTGGGACGCCACCCGCCGCCCGCTCCCCGAGGCGACGATCGCGGAGCTGCTCGCCGAGCAGGCCGCCCGCACACCCGACGAGACGGCCCTGGTCTGCGGCGCCGAGCGGCTCACCTACGCGGAGCTGGACGCCAGGGTCAACCGGCTCGCCCGGCTGCTGCTGGCGCGCGGCGCGGCCCCGGAGCGGGTCGTCGCGCTGGCGCTGCCCCGCTCGACGGACATGGTCGTGGCGCTGTTCGCGGTGCTCCAGACCGGCGCCGCCTACCTGCCGCTCGACCTGGAGTACCCGGCCGACCGGCTGGAGTTCATGCTGGGCGACACCGACCCGGCGTGTGTGCTCACCACGTCCCGCGCGGCTGCGGCGCTGCCGGAGACGGCGGCCCCTGCCGTCCTCCTCGACGACCCGGACGTCGCGGCGGAGCTGGCGGCGCTGCCGTCCGGGCCGCTCGCCGACGCCGAGCGCCCCGGCTTCGCGCCCGGCCTCCCGCACCGGCTCGACCACCCCGCCTACGTGATCTTCACGTCGGGTTCGACCGGACGGCCCAAGGGCGTCGTCACCCCGTACCGGGGCCTGACGAACATGCAGTTCAACCACCGCGAGGCGATCTTCGCGCCGGCGATCGACGCGGCGGGCGGACGGCGGCTGCGGATCGCGCACACCGTGTCCTTCGCGTTCGACATGTCGTGGGAGGAGCTGCTGTGGCTGGTCGAGGGCCACGAGGTGCACGTCGCGGACGAGAACCTGCGCCGTGACGCCGAAGCCCTCGTCGCCTACGGGAACGAGCAGCGCATCGACGTCATCAACGTGACGCCGACCTACGCCCACCACCTCATCGACGAGGGCCTCCTGGACGGGCACCGGCCCCCGCTGGTCCTGCTCGGCGGCGAGGCCGTCTCCGAGCACGTGTGGACGACGCTCCGGGAGACCGAGGGCACCTTCGGCTACAACCTGTACGGGCCGACCGAGTACACGATCAACACGCTCGGCGCGTCCACCGGGGAGAGCGCGACGTCCACCGTGGGCCGTCCCATCTGGAACACCCGCGCGTACGTGCTGGACGCGGCGCTGCGGCCCGTCCCGCCGGGCACGCCGGGCGAGCTGTACATCGCGGGCGTCGGGCTGGCCCGCGGCTACCACCGGCGGCCGGACCTGACCGCCGCGGCGTTCGTCGCCGACCCGTTCGCGGCCGAGCCGGGCGCGCGGATGTACCGGACCGGCGACCTGGTGCGCCGCCGCCCCGACGGGCACCTCGACTTCCTCGGCCGCACCGACGACCAGGTGAAGATCCGCGGCTACCGGGTCGAACCCGCCGAGATCGCCACGGTCCTGGAGGACCACGACCTCGTCGCGCACGCGGCGGTCGTCGCGGACGGGTCAGGCGCGGTGAAGCGGCTCGTCGGCTACCTCGTGCCGCGCGACCCGGCGCCCGATCCGGAGGAGCTGGTGACGGTGCTGCGGCAGGCGCTCAAGTCGCGGCTGCCCGGCTACATGGTGCCCGCGGCGCTCGTCCCGGTGGACCGGCTGCCGCTCACCGTCAACGGCAAGCTCGACGTGCGGGCGCTGCCGAAGCCGGCGATCACCGCGGCCCGCGCGAGCCGCGCGCCGGAGACCGAGGCGGAGCGGGTGCTGTGCGCCCTGTTCGCCGAGCTGCTCGGCGCGGACCGGGTCGGCGTGGACGACGACTTCTTCGACCTGGGCGGGCACTCGCTGCTGGCGACCCGGCTGGTCGCGCGGGCGCGCGCCGCGCTCGGCGCGGACCTGGCGATCCGCGACCTGTTCGAGGCGCCGACCGTCGCGGAGCTGGCGGCCCGTGCGGCGGCGGCCGGGGACGGGCGGCGGCCCGAGCTGGTCCCGGTGCCGGAGCGGCCCGCCGAGCCGCCGCTGTCGTTCGCGCAGCAGCGGCTGTGGGTGATCGAGCAGCTCGAAGGCCCGAGCGCCCTCTACAACTTCCCCCTTGTGGTCCGCCTACGGGGTGCGCTGGACGTGTCCGCCTTCCACGACGCGCTCACGCACGTCATGGACCGGCACGAGGCGCTGCGCACCCTTATCCGGGACCGGGAGGGCCGCCCCTACCAGGACGTCCTTCCGGCCGGGCAGGCACGGCCCGTCCTGGACGTCGTGGAGGCGACCGAGGCGGGGCTCGACGCCGTGCTGGCGGCGGCGCTCGGCCGTCCCTTCGCGCTGGCCGAGGAACCGCCGCTGCGCGCCACGGTCGTCCGGCTCGGCCCGGACGACCACGTGGTGGCGCTGCTGCTGCACCACATCACGACCGACGAGTGGTCGGACGGGCCGTTCCTGCGCGACCTGTCCGTCGCGTACGCGGCGGTGCTGGAGGGCCGTGCGCCCGAGTGGGCGCCGCTTCCCGTCCAGTACGTGGACTACACGCTGTGGCAGCGGGAGCTGCTCGGCGACCGGACCGACCCCGAGAGCGTCGCCGCGCGGCAGCTCGCCTACTGGAGGCGGACCCTCGCGGGCGCGCCCGAGCAGCTCGAGCTGCCCACCGACCGGTCGCACCCGGCCCGGCCCAGCGCGGCGGGCGGCGAACTGCTCGTCGAGCTGCCCGCCGCCGACGGCCTGCGGCGGATCGCGCAGCGGACCGGCGCGAGCATGTTCATGGTGTGCCACGCCGCCGTCGCGGCGCTGCTGCACCGGCTCGGCGCGGGCGACGACCTGCCGCTGGGCGTGCCCGTCGCGGGCCGCGCCGACGGCGCGCTGGAGGAGCTCGTCGGGTTCTTCGTGAACACGCTCGTGCTGCGCGCCGACGTGTCCGGGAACCCGGCGTTCACCGACCTCGTGGGACGGGTCAGGGCCGACGCGCTCGCCGCGTTCTCACACCAGGACGTGCCGTTCGAGGCGGTCGTGGAGGAGGTCAACCCGGTCCGCTCGCCCGACCGGAACCCGCTGTTCCAGGTGATGGTCGGCTACCGGAACCGGGGCGCCGACGACTTCGGGCTCGCCGGGCTCGACGTGGTGCCGCAGCCCGTCGAAGCCCGCACGGCCAAGTTCGACCTGGTGCTCTCGTTCGTGGAGGACACCTCGGCCGGACGGCTCGGATGCGTCATCGAGTACCGCTCGGACCTGTTCGACCGGGCGTCCGTCGCGACCCTCGGACGGCGGCTCGCCACGCTGGTCGATGCCGTCGCGGCCGAGCCGGAGCGGCCCGTCGGCGGCATCGACGTGCTCACCGACGCCGAACGCGCCCTCGTCCTGGACGGGTTCAACCGGACCGCCCGTGACGTCGAAGAGGACACCATGATCGGCCTGTTCCGGCGCAGGCGCGCCGAGCGGCCGGACGCCGTGGCCATCGTGGACGGCTCCCGTACCGTCACCTACGCCGAACTCGACGCGCTGTCGGACCGGATGGCCAGGCTGCTGGCCCGGCGCGGGGTGCGGACCGAGAGCGTCGTCGGCGTCGCCGTGCCGCGCTCGGCCGAGATGGTCGCGGCGATGCTCGGCGCGGGCAAGCTCGGCGCCGCGTTCCTGCCGCTCGACCTCGCCCACCCGGCCGACCGGCTCGCCTACATGCTGGCCGACTCCCAGGCCGCCGTGGTCGTCGCGACCCAGCAGGTCGCGGGCAAGATCCCCGAGGCGCACGGCGTGACGGCGCTGCTCCTGGACGACCCGGACGTGGCCGTCGAGTTCGCCGGGATCGAGCCGGGCGGCCAGTTCCCGCCCGTCGCGCTCGACCACGCCGCCTACGTCATCTACACGTCGGGCTCGACCGGACGGCCCAAGGGCGTCGCGGTGCCGCACAAGGGCATCGGCAGCCTCGTCGCCACGGCGGTGGACCGGATGGGACTGAAGCCGGACAGCCGGGTGCTCCAGTTCGCCTCGATCGGCTTCGACGTGACGATCTTCGAGCTGTCCATGGCGCTCTGCTACGGCGGACGCCTCGTGCTCATCCCGGACGAGGCGCGCATGCCGGGCCCGGAGCTGACGGACTTCCTCGCCGCGCAGGAGATCACACACGCGATCCTGCCGCCGTCGCTCGTCGCGGCGCTCCCGCCCGGCTGCGACCTGCCGGAGGGCGCGACGGTGCTCGTCGGCACCGAGACGGTGCCGCCGGACGTCATCGAGCGCTGGGCCGGACGGCTCAACCTGCTCGCCGCGTACGGGCTCACCGAGGCGACGGTCAACTCGACGCTGTGGCCGTCCGAGCCCGGCTGGACCGGCGCCGTGCCGATCGGCGTGCCCGACCCGAACACCCGCGTGTACGTGCTGGACGCCCGGCTGCGCCCGGTGCCGCCCGGCGTCGTCGGCGAGCTGTACGTCTCCGGGCGAGGGCTCGCGCGCGGCTACCTGGGCCGTCCTGGCCTGTCCGCCGAGCGGTTCGTGGCGTGCCCGTTCGGCCCGCCCGGCGCCCGCATGTACCGGACCGGCGACCGGGCCCGCTGGCGCGCCGACGGGAACCTCGACTTCCTCGGCCGCGCCGACGACCAGGTGAAGATCCGTGGATTCCGGATCGAACCGGGCGAGATCGCCGGGGCGCTGACCCGGCACCCGGCCGTCAGCCAGGCAGCGGTGCTCGCCGACCGGAGCGGCCGCGAGGCGCGGCTCGTCGGCTACGCCGTCTGCCCGCCGGACGAGGCGGAGCGGGCGCCCGAGCCCGCCGAGCTGCGGGCGCACGTCGCGGCGCTGCTGCCGGACTACATGGTGCCCGCCGCCGTCGTCGTGCTGGACGGGCCGCTGCCGCTCACCCCGAACGGGAAGCTGGACCGGCGGGCGCTGCCCGCGCCCGACTGGTCGGCGCTCACCGGCGCGGACCGTCCGGCGACGGCGCTCCAGCGCACGCTCGCCGAGCTGTTCGCGGAGCTGCTCGACCTGCCCGGCGTCGGCGCGCACGACAACTTCTTCCAGCTCGGCGGGCACTCGATGTCGGCGATGCGGCTGCTCGGCAGGATCAGGGGCCGCCTCGACGCGGACCTGGCGCTGCGCGACATCTTCGACGCGCCGACCGTCGCGGAACTCGCCGACCGGCTCGGCGACGCGGCCGAGACGGGACGGCCCAGGCTGCGCCGGATCGAGCGGCCCGAAGCCCTACCGCTCGCGCCCGCGCAGGAATGGCAGTGGACGCGGTTCGCCTCCGGGCCGGAGCGGCCCGCCGACATGGCGTTCGCGCTGCGGCCGTCCGCCGGGTTCGACCCCGCCGCGCTGGCCGCCGCACTCGCCGACGTCGCCGCCAGGCACGAGCCGCTGCGCACGGTGTGCGACCCGTCCGGCGGCGGCGTCGTCCAGCGGTTGGCGGCGCTGGAGTTGGAGACGGTCCAGGTCGCCGACGTGGAGGCGGCGGTGCCCGTCCTGGCGGCCGAACGGCTCGACCTCGCGGCGCTCCCGCCGCTGCGGGCCCGGCTGCTCACCGACCCGTCCGGCGCGACCGCGCTGCTGCTGACGCTGCACTACATGGGCGTCGACGAGTGGTCGGTCGTGCCCCTGGCCGGTGATCTGGCCGCCGCCTACACCGCCCGCCTGCGCGGCGCGGCTCCCGAGCTGGCGCCCCTGCCCGTCGGGTACGCGGACTACACCGTGTGGGCGCACGAACTGGTCGCCTCGACGCAGGACGAGCAGCTCGCCTACTGGCGGGACGCCCTACGGGACGCGCCGCACGACCTCGCCCTGCCCTACGACAGGCCGCGCGCCGGGACGCCGGAGACGCGCGGCGCGTACGTCGAGTTCACCCTGGACGAGGCGCGGCACCGCGCCGTCGACGCGCTTGCGGCCCGCACCGGCACGAGCATGTTCATGGTGTTCCAGGCGGCGTTCGCCCTCCTGCTCACCGAGCACGGCGCGGGCACCGACCTGCCTATCGCGTCGCTGACGGCGGGCCGGACCGAGGAGGAGCTGACCGACCTCGTCGGCTGCTTCTTCAACACGGTGATCCTGCGCACCGACACGTCCGGCGAACCGGACTTCACCACGCTGCTCGCCCGCGTCCGCGCCGCCAACCTCGCCGCGCTCGACCACCAGGACGTCCCGTTCGACCGGGTCGCGCGGGAACTCGGCCTTGACGCGCCGCGCGCCATGGTCGTGCACCACGAGCAGGCCCGGATGAGCTCGTCGGCGGGCTTCGGCACCTTCACCTACGTGCCGACCGGCGCGCTCAACGCCGACCTCACGCTCAGCTTCTTCGAACCGCAGGGCGACGGGCCCGTCTCCTGCCTCCTGGAGTACGCGAGCGACCTGTTCGACCGGGCGACGGTCCAGCGCCTCGCCGACGGTCTCGTCACCATCCTCGACGGCGCGCTCGCCGCCCCGTCGGACCCCGAGAGGAACCCCGCATGAGCACCAACCCGTTCGACGACGCCGAAGGCAGCTTCCTCGTCCTGGTGAACGCCGAGAACCAGCACTCGCTGTGGCCGTCGTTCGCGGAGGTCCCGGCGGGCTGGACCGTCGTGTTCGGCCCCGACGCCAGGGACGCGGCGACCGCCTACGTCGAGGCGCACTGGACCGACCTGCGGCCCCGCTCCCTCGCCGAGGCGCTCGACGGCTGAAGCGCCCGTGGGTTCCTTCCGGTGTCCTCCCGGAAGGAACCCACGGGACCCGCAGGGACCGGCCCTGCCTGAAGGGCCCTCCGGTTCGGCTCCCGGAGGGCCCTTCGGCGTGCGTCAGGGGCGGTGGTCGGACCAGGCGCGCCAGAGCGCGGCGTAGCGGCCGCCCTGGCGGAGCAGGTCGTCGTGGGTGCCGGTCTCCACGACGCGGCCCTCGTCGAGGACGACGACGCGGTCGGCGGACGCGGCCTGGGTGAGCCGGTGCGCGACGACGAGGGAGGTGCGGCCCCGCACGGCGGCGTCGGCGGACGCCTCAAGGGCGCGGGCACCCGAGCTGCCCGCCTCGGCCGTCGCCTCGTCCAGCACGACGACGCGCGGGTCGGCGAGCACGAGCCGGGCCAGCGCGAGCTGCTGGGCCTGCGCGGCGGTGAGGCGGTGCGCGTCGTCGCCGACGACGGTGTCCAGGCCCTCGGGCAGGGCACGGGCCCAGCCGTCCGCGCCGACCTGTTCCAGGGCCGCCCAGAGGGCGTCCTCGTCGGCGTTGGGGCGGGCGAGGCGCAGGTCCTCGGCGAGCGGCCCGGCGAACACGTGCACCTCCTGGCTGACCAGCGCGGACGGCCCACCGACCGTCACCGCGCCGCCGCCCGGCGGGTGCACGCCCGCGACGAGCCGGGCCAGCGTCGTCTTGCCCGCGCCGCTCGACCCGACGAGCGCGACCCGCTCGCCCGGCGCGACGTCCAGGTCCACGCCGTGCAGGACGGGCCGGTCGGGCCGGTAGGCGTAGGAGGCTTCGCGGACCCGGATGACCGGCTCGTCGGAGGGCTCGGGACGCGCCTCGTCGCCCGTCTCCAGGTCGGCGACGCCGACGAGGCGGGCGAGGCCGGCCGTCGCGGTCTGCGCGTCGTCGGCGAGGCCGAGCGCGACGTTCACCGGGGTGAAGAGGCTGTGGAAGTACAGCGCGGCGGCGCTCGCGGTGCCGATGCTGATCGCGTCCCGCCCGACCAGGAAGTACGCGGTGACGAGCACCGCCGTCAGCCCGGCGAACTCGGCGACGTTGAGCCGGGAGAAGAACGTCGTCACCAGGCGGACGCCGCGCAGCGCGAGGTCCACCGAGGCGTGCGACCGGTCCGCGACGAGCCCGACGTGCCGGTCGGCGAGGCCGAACGCGCGCACCGTCGGCGCGCCCCCGACCGTCCCCAGCATCTGCTGCTGGAGCGCGCCCGAGGCCACCCGCTGCGCCGCGTACAGGGGCGCCGCCCTGCGCGTGTACCAGCGCAGCGTCACGATCTGGAGGGGGACGGCCACCAGCGCGACGATGAGGAACCGCCAGTCGAGCACGGCGAGGGCGGCGAGCGTCAGCACGATCGTCAGGACGGCCCGGATCAGCGCCGGAACCGCCTCCCGCACCACCTCGGTGACCACGGTGACGTCACCGGTGACGCGCGACGTCAGGTCGCCCGACCCCGCCTTCTCGACCCGCGCCAGCGGCAGCGCCAGCGCCCGCTCCACGAACCGCTCGCGGAGCAGCGCGAGCATGCCCTCGCCCGCCCTGGCCACCAGCGACACGCCGACGGCGGTCGCCGCCGCCTGCACGAGCGCGATCACCACGAGCGCCACCACCGGCCCCGTCACCGCCCCGGCGGGCTCCCCCGCCGCCACGAGGTCGATGATCCGCCCCAGCACCGGCGCCGCCAACAACCCGACCACGGTCGCCCCGACCAGCACCGCGACCCCGCCCCACGCGGCCCCCCGGTGCTCCCCGGCCAGCTCCACCACCGCCGCCCGCACCCGCCGAGGCTCCGCCACCGGCAACAGCACACGCCCGTCCTCGTCCGGGGCGGGTCTGGGTTCCGGGACGGGGGTGGGGGTGTGGGGGGCGGTGGGGTCGGGGGCCTCGGGCATCGGGGGGTTCTCCTCGGGCATCAGGACAGGACCGCGGTGCGGTAGGCGGGGTTGGTGAGGGCCAGGGAGGCGTGGGTGCCCTCGTCGGCGACGGCGCCGTCGGCGACGAGCACCACGCGGTCGGTGACGGCCAGGAGCGCCGGGCTCGTGGTGACCAGGACGGTGGTGCGGGACTCGCGGGTGGCGCGCACGCCGTCGGCGATCCGGGCCTCGGTGGCGGCGTCCACCGCCGTCGTCGGGTCGTGCAGGACGAGCACGGGTGCGGCGGTCGCGAGGGCGCGGGCCAGGGCGACGCGCTGGCGCTGTCCGCCGGACAGCGACCTGCCGCCTTCGGCGAGCCGGGTCCCGCCGCCCTGCGGCAGGTCCACGACGGCGGCGGCGAGCGCCGGTTCGGCGGCGGGCCCCGCGACGTTCTCGGCGACGGTGCCCTCGAACAGGTCGGCGTCGTGGTCGGCCACCACCACGACGCGCCGGACGTCGGCCGGATCAACACCGGCGAGGACGGCGCCGTCGAGCGTCACCGCGCCCTTGTCGGGGTCGGCGTCCCGGCCGAGCAGCCGCAGCAGCGCGACGGCGGCGCGCGGATCGGGCGCGACCACCCCCAGCAGCTCACCGGGCGCCACCCGCAGGGTCAGCCCCTCCAACGGCCCGTAAGACACCTCATCGAAGGCGATCTCCCCTTCGACGTCCGTAGGCAGCGTGCCCTTCCCTTCCGGGACGGCGTGCGGCTCCGCCAGCAGCGCCGCGATCCGCTTGGCCGAGGCGCGGCCCTGCGCGATCTCCGCGTTCGCCCAGCCCAGG
Organism: Actinocorallia sp. API 0066; assembly: GCF_020991275.1. Taxonomy (GTDB): domain Bacteria; phylum Actinomycetota; class Actinomycetes; order Streptosporangiales; family Streptosporangiaceae; genus Actinocorallia. Next base: position 22,642 of record NZ_JAJLQY010000003.1, read on the forward strand.
ATGAGCAGCGGCGTCAGCATGAACTGGGCGAGCCCGACCGCCGCCACGAGGTCGCCGACGCTGATCTCGCCCTGCGCCGCGAGCCGTCCGCCGACGAGCGCGACGAGCGCGAGGAAGATCCCGGTCATGCCGAGCACCCCGCCGTCGTGCCACGCCTTGGTGACGGCGGCGCGCAGCGTCGCGGCGAGCGCGGCCCGGCTGGTGCGCCGGTACCTGGCGACGGCGGCTGCCTCCGCGCCGAGCCCCTTGACGACCCGCAGCCCGCGCACGAGGTCGGCGGCGACGGCCGAGGCGTGCGCGGCGCGCTCCTGCTCCGCCTCGCTGCGCCGCTCCAGCGGCCGGGCGAGCAGTTGGGCGAGGACGAGCAGCGGCGGGATGCCCAGCAGCACGAGCAGGCCGAGCGGCACCGAGACCCGCAGCAGCGCGATCCCGCCGACCACGGCGCCGACCACGGCGGCGACGGCGGAGGCGAGCGCCACGGTGACGGCGCCGACCCTGCGGGCGTCCTCGGTGGCGATGCTGACGAGTTCGCCGGGCAGCCGTCCGGAGGCCATGCCGCGCGGGTCGAGGACCCTGCGCGCGATGGAGATCCGCAGCCCGTGCGCGGCGCGTTCGGCGGCGCGTCCGGTGGCCCGGTAGCTCATCCGGTAGCTGACGGACAGGCCGACGAACACCAGGGCGAGCACGGCGATCCAGCGGATCAGCGCCCGGCCGTCGCCGCCGCGCACGGCCTGGTCGATGAGCACACCGACGACGACGGGCACGAGCGCCTCGCCGGCCTGGTGGATCGCTTCGAGGACGGCCCCGGCCGTGGTGTCCCGCCACTGCCCGCCGACCGCCTGCCGCAGCACGCCCCCGCCCGCGCGGCCGCGCTCGGCCGCCTCCCGTCGCCGCTTCAAGCGCACACCAGCCTCCCACCCGACAAATAAGGGAAGGCTAACCTAACAGTTTTACCCGGCCCATCCCCTACCCAGGGAAGCCTAAGGAACCATCGGGTGGCCGGGAAGGGCGATCATCGCGCGGCAGCCATGCCGAACCATGAGCAATCACCCCTAAACTCAACGTAACCCCAGTAATCGACCACTGGCCCGCAAACCACACATAATGTATTATGCGTCACAACCCCTGGTTGATTGAAGCGAGGTCCCTCCGTGCAGCACAAACCCCTCACCGGCATCCGCGTCCTCGAACTCGGGAGCTACATCTCCCTGCCCTACGCCGGGGCGCTCCTGTCCGCGCTGGGCGCCGACGTGGTGAAGGTGGAGCGGCCGGAGGTGGGCGAGGACTTCCGGCGCCGCGCCAACGACAAAAGCCCGTTCTTCATCCAGTACAACGCGGGCAAGCGCAGCCTGAGCGTCGACCTCAAGCGGCCCGAGGGCGTCGAGCTCGTCAAGGCGCTGGTGCCGCGCTTCGACGTGGTGCTGGAGAACCTGCGGCCCGGCAAGCTCGCCGCGCTCGGCCTCGGCCCCGACGTGCTGGCCGGGCTGCGTCCCGACCTGATCCACGGCTCGGTCAACGGGTTCGGCGAGGGCGGCCCGCTCGCCCACCGGCCCGCCTACGACACGATCGGGCAGTCCTTCAGCGGGCTCTACTCGATCCTCGGCGAGCCCGGCTCCGCCCAGCTGTCCGGGACGATCTTCGCCGACCTCATCAGCGGGTTCACCACCCTGACCGGGGTGCTCGCCGCGCTCGTCGGCCGGGGCAGGTCCGGCGCGGGCGTGCGGGTGGACACCTCGATCATGGAGGCGGTCAGCACCCTCACCGCCGACGCGCTCACCCAGTACCACGACACCGGCGCCGCCCCGCACCGGCAGAGCCGCCACCCGCAGGCGCAGAACTTCTGTGTCGCGACGGCCTCCGGCGAGAGCATCGCGATCCACCTGTCGTCCTCGGAGAAGTTCTGGGGCAACTTCTGCGACGCCATGGGCCGTCCCGACCTCAAGACCGACCCCCGCTTCTCGGTCTACCGGCTCCGCGAGGACAACTACTTCGCACTCGTCCCGATCGTCGAGGCGGAGTTCGCCAAGCGGACGGCGGAGGAGTGGGACAAGCTCCTCTCCGAGTTCGACGTCCCCTTCGCCCCGGTCCTCACCATGGCCACCTGGACGACGCACCCGCAGGTCCAGTGGCTCGACCTGCTGGAGCCGACGCCGGACGACGGGATGGCGCTGCTCCGGCCGCCGTGGCGCTTCGACGGCGTCCGCCCCGACCGCGGCGGCGTGACGCCCCGCGTCGGCCAGCACACCAGGGAGGTCGCCGCGGAGGTCTACGCCGCCGCCGAGATCGACGCGCTCATCGAGGCCGGCGTCCTGTTCGCCGACGCCTGACGCCCGGCGGCCGGTCAGCCGTCGGCCACCTCGGCGCGGATCGCGTCGGTGTGCTCGCCCAGCGCGGGGACGGCACCGGCCGGGACGCGCCAGTCACGGCCGAGCGCGGGCGGCAGCAGGGCGGGCACCGGGCCGGCCGGCGTGCCGACCTCGCGCCAGCGCTCCCGCTTGACCAGTTGCGGGTGCGCGGCGAGGTCGGCGACGCTGTTCAGCCTGGCGTTGCCGATGCCCGCCTCGTCGGCGAGTCGCTGCACCTCGGCGAGGTCGCGGGCGGCGCACCAGGCGCCCAGCACGGCGTCGAGTTCCGCGCGCCGCTCCACCCGGTCGGCGTTGCGGGCGTACCGGGGGTCGGCGGCCAGGTCGGGCCGCCGCAGGAGGTTCTCGGCGAGCCGCCGCCACTCCCGGTCGCTGGTGGTGCCCAGGACGGCCGTCTGGCCGTCGCGGGTCGGGTAGGCGCCGTAGGGCGCGATCATCGGGGAGCCCATGCCGACGGGCACCGGCTCCTCGCCGCTGTGCAGCACCCCGTTCAGCGCGAAGCCCATGAACTCGGCGACGACGTCGAGCATCGCGATCGGGATGACCGTGCCGTGCCCGGTCCGCTCCCGCTCGTACAGCGCGGCGAGGATGCCCGAGTAGGCGTACAGGGCGGTGCCGATGTCGGCGACGGGGATGCCGGGCTTGGCGGGCGCGCCGGGCAGCCCGGTGATCGAGCAGGACCCGCCCTCGGCCTGGACGAGCAGGTCGTAGGCGCGCTTGTGGTCGAGCGGCCCGCCCTTGCCGTAGCCGGAGATGTCCACGACGATCAGCCGCGGGTGCCGGTCGAGGAGGTCGTCGGGCGCGAGGCCGAGCCTGCCGAGCGCGCCGGGCGCGAGGTTGCTGACGAACACGTCGGCCCTGGCCAGGAGCCGGGTGAACACCTCGAAGTCGGCCGCGTCGGTGAGGTCGAGCGCCGCTGACTCCTTGCCGTGGTTCAGCCAGACGAAGTGCGCGGCCAGGCCGCGCACCACACCGTCGTAGTGCCGGGTCGAGTCGCCGATCCCGGGGTTCTCGACCTTGATCACCCGGGCGCCGAGGTCGGCGAGGTGGCGGGTGGCGAGCGGTGCCGAGATCGCCTGTTCCAGCGACAGGACGGTGACGCCCTCCAGGGGAGCGCTCATCGGGCCGCTCCTTTCCGTGACGCGTGCGGGGAAACGGAGCGGACGCGGTGCCGACCGTCGTGAGCAAAGAGCGCAAAATATATCATGTTTGAAGCATTCGACAGCCGCACCCGTGTGCAACTACTTGGACAGTCGGCCGATTCCGGCGTGACTAGTGTCGGGCACCGAGCAGCCGGAACCACCCCGAAGCGTCCCCGCTCCGGCTGCCCGAGCGACGCGCCTGCGGATCGTAAGCACCCCCTCCGGCGCCTGAACACGGCTCATCCAAGGCCCCCGACCCACGGAGACGTGAACACCCTTGTTCAGGAACACGAAGCTTCACCCGCGCACCGCCGCGACCGCCTCCGCGGCCGCGCTGACCCTGGCGGCCACCGCGCTGCTGGCCTCCGCGCCCGCCACCGCGGCCCCCGAGCCCGCCGACACCGCCCCGAAGTCCCGCTTCCTGCTGACCGGCGGCACCGCCTCGATGGACACCGCCGTCTTCCGGCTCGGCCGGGAAGGCTCCCTCGCGAAGGTCCCCGGATCGCCGTACAAGACGGACTTCGGCTTCTCGGTCGTCGTCAGCCCCGACGCGAAGACCGCTTACATCGCGAGCCTCAAGAACAACTCCATCACCGGCTACCGGATCGGCGCCCAGGGGTCCCTCACCCCGCTGCCCGGCGCCAAGATCGTCGCCGAGACACCCGTCATCGGCCTCGCCCTCACCCCCGACGGCAAGCGGCTGTTCGCCACCATCGGCGGGCTCAACGGCAAGGTCCGCTCCTACGACGTCGCCGCGTCGGGCGAGCTCAGGCCCTCCGGCGCCCCCGAGTTCCGCCTCGGCGGCGGCACCCTGCTCAGCCTCCCGGCGGTCACCCCCGACGGGAAGCACCTGTACGTCGCGGGCATCTTCGCCAACAACGTCTACGCGCTCAGGATCGGCAAGGACGGCACCCTCACCCAGCTCGGCGACCCCGTGCCGACCGGGAACACCGCGGTGCTGCCGTCGATCACCCCGGACGGCCGCTTCCTCTACATCACCAACGAGAACAGCGAGAACGTCTCCGGCTTCGCCATCGGCGCGAACGGCAGGCTCACCCCGACGCCCGGCTCGCCCTACGCGACCGGCGGCATGCCGCACGGCGTCGCGATCACCGCCGACTCGCGCCGCCTGTACCTGCCCGAGGCGGCGGGCGGCGACATCCCCGGCTTCGCGATCGGCGCCGACGGCAGGCTCACCCCGCTGCCCGGCTCGCCCTACCCCGGCCCGCGCGACGGCAACATGCCGGGCCTGGTCAGGCTCAGCCCCGACGGAAGCAAGCTCTTTGTCATCGACGTGCTCACCAGGCACATCTCGTCGCGGATCTACACCTACGCTGTGAACCCCGACGGCAGCCTCACCGAGTCCGGGCTGCCCGCCGTGGACACCGGCGTGGTGTTCTCCGACGGCCCCGCCACCGTGATCACCCCGAACCTGGGCCCGGTCGCGGCGCTGAAGGCCACCGGCGGGAACGGCCGCACCAGGACCTTCTCGGCCAGGGAGTCGCGCGACCCGGACGGCACGGTCGCCGCCTACCGCTGGACCTTCGGCGACGGCACCAGCAGGACCACCACGTCGCCGACCGTCAGCCACACCTACGCGGCCCCGGGGAGGCACACCGTCAGCGTCACGGTGACGGACGACGAGAACTGCTCGACCGACCTCTTCTACACCGGCCAGACCGTGCACTGCGGCGGCGGTGACGCCGCCCGCGCGACCACGGAGGTCGCCGTGGACTGAGGCGTGCGCACCCGCCCCGCGCACGGCTCCCCGCGGGACTCCCGCCCGGCTCACCCCGGGCGCCGAACGGGCCGCCGCCCGCCCCCCACGGCGGTCCCCGGGTCCCCCGCCCGCTTTCCCGGCGGGCGGGGGATGGAAACCCACCACAGGATCCGAGCATAATATATCATGTCTAAAATTTACCCCCTGAGGAGGGGCCATGACCGTATCCGCCGAAGACGCGCTCGCACTCGCGCTCGGTCCCGACGGCAAGGAGGGCAGGCTGCTCATCGACGGCGCCCTCGTGCCCGCCCTTTCCGGCGCCACGTTCGACGTCGTCGACCCCGGCACCGGCGAGGTCGTCACCCGGGTCGCGCGCGCGGACGCGAGCGACGTGGACGCCGCCGTCGCCGTCGCCCGCACCGCCTTCGACGAAGGGCGTTGGACCGGTCTGTCCTCGGCCCAGCGCGCCGTCGTGCTCTGGCGCGTCGCCGAGCTGCTGGAGGCCAACGCGGACGCGCTGGCCCGGCTGGAGAGCCTCGACGTCGGCATGCCGGTCACCCAGGCGCGGCTCATGATCGCCGAGGCGGTCAACCAGTTCCGGTACTTCGGCGGCTGGGCCGACAAGATCGAGGGCAAGACCGTCGAGATCGGCCCCGGCGAGCGGCGCTTCCACGGCTACACCCTCAGGGAGCCGATCGGCGTGGCGGGGCCCATCACCGCGTGGAACGCGCCGCTGATCAACCTCGCCATGAAGATCGCGCCCGCGCTAGCGGCGGGCTGCGCGTGCGTGGTGAAGCCCTCCGAGGAGGCCCCCCTCACTTCGCTCGCCGTGGGCAGGCTGCTGCTCGAAGCGGGCGTGCCCGCCGGCGTCGTCAACGTGCTCAGCGGCTTCGGCGACGCGGGCGCCGCGCTCACCGCGCACCCCGACGTGGACAAGATCAGCTTCACCGGGTCCGGCGAGGTCGGCCGGCGCATCATCCAGGCCGCGACGGGCAACCTCAAGAAGGTCGCGCTGGAACTCGGCGGCAAGTCCCCGACCATCGTGTTCGCCGACGCCGACCTCGCCCAGGTCGTGCCGGGCGTCGCCGTCGGCATCTTCTGGAACACCGGCCAGATCTGCACCTCGGGCAGCCGCCTGCTCGTGCACCGCTCGGTGTACGACCAGGTGGTGCAGGGCGTCGCGGACGCGGGCCGGGCCACCCGGATCGGGTACGCCACCGACCCCGACGCCGAGATCGGCCCCCTGATCTCGCGGCGGCACCTGGAGCGGGTGTCCGGGTACGTCGAGAGCGGCATCGCGGAGGGCGCCACCGTCGTCAGCGGCGGCAAGCGCGTGGGCGACCGGGGCTTCTTCTACGAGCCGACCGTCGTCGCCGACGTCACCAGCGAGATGAAGATCGTCCGGGAGGAGATCTTCGGCCCCGTCATCGGCGCGCTGCCCTTCGACGACGTGGACGAGGCCATCGCGATCGCCAACGACACCGAGTACGGGCTGGCGGGCAGCCTGTGGACCCGGGACGTCGGCGTGGCGCACCGCGTCGCGCGCGGCCTGAAGGCGGGGCGCATCGGCGTCAACATCCACCGGGCGGGCGGCGTCCAGATGCCCATCGGCGGCTACAAGCAGTCCGGCTGGGGCCGGGAGAACGGCGCCGACGCCGTTGAGGAGTTCCTGGAGACCAAGTCGGTCGTCGTCAACCTGGACCGTTGACCCTGAGACGACCGGCCCCACCGAGCCGACGGCCCAGGGAGACTGCCCTCTCCCTGGGCCGTCCTCACCTGCCCGGCGGAGGCCCCGGAGACAGCGGCGAGCCCGCCGCCCGGGGAACTTCGGGCGGCGGGCTCGGCGGGGGAAGCGCGTCAGCGGAGGACGCGCTCGTGGATCTCCGGGATCGGGTGCGGGATCTTGGCGGTGCCCTCCGGGAGCGACTCCAGGACCTCACCCGTCGAGGAGATGATCTCGACGAGGTAGCCGTCGGGGTCCACCGCGATGGTGATCGTGACGCCGCCGACCGACAGCGGCGGCTCGAAGGCGAGCTCGTGGCCCGCGGCCTTGAGCTCCTCCGCCGCGGCGGCCGCGTCGTCGACGTTGAGGACCACGTTCGTCCACGACGCCTGGCCCGAGTGCACCGGCAGCGCGTCGCCCGCGATGAGGACGAGCGAAGGCTTGCCGTCGGCGCCGGCCAGGACGACCTCGATGACGTCGGGGCCGGTGAACTCGATGCGGTGCACCTCGGTGAAGCCCAGAACCGTCGTGTAGAAGGCCACCGACTTCTCGATGTCGCTCACGACGATCTTCGACTGGGCGTAACGGGCTTGCATTCCTGTACCTCCAAGAGGGGGGGTGAACGGTACGGAAGAACCGCCGCCGAGCGCCCGATCGGCGGCGTGCGCAGCATCATGGACTACGTATTATGTATTGAAACACACACCCAGAAGAGACGCGCTTCACATCCGAAGCAATGCACGATATATTATCCATCTCACTTTCCCCCACCCCCGACGCGTCGTCGGGAGAGGAGTCCACACCCCATGGGTCAGTACACCTACATCGTCCTGACGAACCCGGTCGAAGGCCGCGAGGACGAGTACAACGACTGGTACGACAACACCCACCTGCACGACGCCCTGCGGATTCCGGGCTTCGTCGCGGCCCAGCGGTTCGAGCTGGCCGACGCGCAGCGGGCCGAGCCGCCGCACCCGTGGAAGTACCTGGCCATCTACGAGCTGGAGATCGACGACCCGCAGAAGACCGTCGACGCGCTCGCCGCCGCCTACAACACCCCCGACATGATCATCAGCGAGGCGCTGTCCCAGGTCCGCCTGGGCTGGATCTACCAGCCGATCACCGAGCGCCTCGAAGCCAAGCGCTGAACCATCGGCGCGTCACCGCCGGAGCCGCCGCCCGACCGGCGGCGCGCTCGGCCGCGTCTCCCCCGAGCCCGTCCGCGACCCCGTGCGGACGGGCTCGGCCCGCTCCGAGCTGGTCCGGCACGGCGGGGCTGGCTGCGCGGCACTCGATTTCATCTCGAAACCGGCGGCCCGTTGCCGTCGATCCGCGCGCGAACTACCGTGCAGGTGAACATCATGCATCATATGAAACTCATGATGCACGATACGAAAGACTTTTGTGTTTTGAGGAGGACGGGATGAGCCGTGCGCGGTAGACGGTCGGCGACCAGGAGCCCGAGGAGGTCAGGAGCCGCCCCCGTCGGCGGACGGCTCGCCCTCGTCCTGGTCCTCCCCCTCGTCTCGCTCGTCGCGCTGTGGGCCTTCGCGGCCGGCGCGTCGCTCAACGAGGCGCTGCGAATGCTTGACCTTCGGGCCCAGACCGAATACCTGCACAAACCCATCGAGGGGGTGATCATCGCGATCCAGGAGGAGCGCACGGCGGCCGCCATGGGCACCTCCGACTTCGCCGACAAGGTCTCCAGGACCGACACCCTCATCGCCGGGTTCCGCGCCGAGGCGTTCTCCCCGGACAGCCGCGACGTGATGGACCCGATCACCGAGACCCGGCTCCGCGCCGTGGACGACGCCCTCACCGGGATCTCCACCCTGCGGGCCCAGGTGAAGGACGCGAACCCGCTCGACGTCGTCAACGGCTACAGCGAGGTCTTTGACACCATCATGTACCTGATGGGTGTTGTGGTCTCCATCGACGACCTCGACATCCAGCGCAACGGCGCCTCGGTGCTCGACCTGTTCCGGTCCAGCGACCTCCTGATGCGCCAGACCGCGCTGCTGGGCGGCCTGCCCCACGACGGGAAGCTCGACCCCGCCCAGCGCGCCGCGTTCGCGGGCTGGGCCAGCGCCCGTGAGCAGTTCTTCCGCCTGGGCGTGTCCGGCCTCGACGCGGAGTACGCGGCGAAGTTCGAGGCGGCGGCGCGCACCCCCGAGTACGCGCGCCTCACCGACCTGGAGCGGCGGATCGGCGTCGCCGGGGTCAACACCAAGAACGGGCCGTCCGTCGCCGAGTGGCAGCAGGCCGTCGGCGCCGCGATGCCCGCGCTGTTCGGGCCCACCCCGGACGTCGTCACCGCGCTGCGCGCCGACGTCGAGCCGATCGGGCGGCAGATCATGACGCGGCTGGTCGTCGCGGGCGGCCTCGGGCTCCTCGCCGTCATCGGGTCGCTGCTGCTGTCGATCCGGCTCGCGCGGAGCATCACCGGCGACCTCAAAGGGCTGGAGAAGGCGGCGCACACCCTGGCCGACGAGCGGCTGCCCGACGTCGTCGCCCGGCTGCGGCGCGGCGAGGACGTCGACAGGTCTCTCGCCGAGGCGCCGCTGCCCGGTGACGCCAGGACCAGCGAGATCGTGTCGGTGGCGCGGGCGTTCGGCACGGTCCAGCACACCGCCGTCGAGGTCGCGATCGGCGAGGCGCACCTGCGGCAGAGCATCGGCAAGGTGTTCGTCAACCTGTCCTGGCGCAGCCAGGGCCTCCTGCAACGCCAGCTCCAGCTCCTCGACCAGATGGAGCGGCGCGCGGCGAGCCCCGAGGAACTCGACGACCTGTTCAAGGTCGACCACCTGACGACCCGGATGCGGCGGCACGCCGAGGGTCTGGTGATCCTGTCCGGAGAGCCGACCGTGCGCGCATTCGACCACCCCGTACCGATCGAGGACATCATCAGGGCGGCCATCGGGGAGGTGGAGGACTACACGCGGGTCGAGCCGATCGTCTCCCGGTCGTCCTCCATCACCGGCGCCATCGTCGCCGACGTCATCCACCTGCTCGCCGAACTCATCGAGAACGCCACGGTGTTCTCGCCGCCCGGCACCGAGGTGCTCGTCAAGGCCGAGACGGTCGCCAACGGCCTCGCCGTCGAGATCGTCGACCGCGGGCTCGGGCTGTACCCGGACCAGATCGCGGAGCTGAACGGCAGGCTCGCCGACCCGCCCGAGTTCGACCTCGCCGACTCCAGCAGGCTCGGCCTGTTCGTCGTCGCGCGGCTCGCCGACCGGCACGGCATCAGGGTCGCGCTCCAGCCGTCCGCGTACGGCGGCACGACGGCCGTGGTGCTCATCCCGTCGGCGCTCACCGTGCACGAGGCGGAGCGGCGGCCCGCCGTCGAGCGGTCGGCGCCCCGGCCGGAGCTGGAGCCGCCCGCGACGTCCTCGGGCGCGCACGCGCGGCCGCCCTCCCCCGTGCTGGAGCCGCCGCGCGGCGCGGACAACAGGTTCGAGTCCGGGAGCACGCCGGGACGGCTGCCGCGCCGCCGCCGCCAGCAGAACATGGCGCCGCAGCTGCGGACCAGCGCCCCACCCGCCGCCTCCCTGCCCGACGACGACTTCGAAGAGCCCGATCCCGAGTCGAGCCGCGCCCTCATGGCCTCGCTCCAGCAGGGCTGGACGATGGCGCGCGAAGGGAAGAACCCCGCAGACCCCGAGAACGAACGGAACAGACCGTGACCGGCGAACTGAACTGGCTGCTCGACGACCTCGTCGACCGGGTGCCTGCCGTCCACCAAGCCCTCCTCCTCTCCCGCGACGGCCTGGTGATGGCCAACTCGCGCGGACTCGCCGCCAAGGACGCCCAGTTCCTCGCCGCGCTCTCCTCCGGGTTCCACAGCCTGGCCAGGGGCGCCGCCGAGCACTACGCGGCCGACCGCATCAACCAGGCCGTCATCGAACTGGACGACCGGCTCTTCTTCGTGCTGCCCGCGGGCACCGGCACCTGCCTCGCCGTGCTCAGCGACTCCGGCCCGCAGGCCGCCCAGGTCGCCTACGAGATGGCCGTGCTCATCGAACGCGTCAGCCGCCACCTCACCGCCGCCGCCCGCACCGGCACCTGACCCTCCCGACCCGCCCCATCCACCTGACCCGCCCCATCCACACCGGGGCCCGCGGCCCTTCCCCAGCCGCGGGCCTCCCTCCCCTCCCCCAGGCCCTCCGCCCACCCCTCCCCCGGGCCTCCGCGCGCCCTCCCCTGCCTTACACGCCACACACGCGCCTCACACGCCACACCTGGGCCCTTCGCCCACCCCTCCCCCGGGCCTCCGCCCACCCCTCCCCCGGCCTTCCGCCCACCCTTCCCCCGGCCCTCCGCGCGCCCCTCCCCCGCCTTACACGCCACGCACGCGCCTTACACACCACGCACGCGCCTCACACACCACACACGCGCCTCACACGCCACACCTGGCCTGCACGCCACACCCGGTTCTCCCGCGAGTCACAACGATCTCTCCTGACGGACAGGCGAGAACCCTCGCGCACCGGGGAAGACTCCGCCATGAGCCGACCCGACGTGCGGTCCACGCGGTCCAGGCGGTCGCGGGGCGAGGGCGGGTGCGGGTGTCAGGGTCGGGTGGCGGTGAGGATCGTGGCGGTTCTGCGGTGGGTGCGGGCGAGGGTGAAGGCGGTGGGGATGAGGAGGGCGTTGAGGAGGGCGAGGGCGGCCAGCGGCGGGAGCAGCGGCGCGGCGAGGCCCGCGAGGGCGAAGACGAGGCAGAGGACGGCGCGTTCACGCCAGGCACGGCCGATCGTGGCGCGGTAGTACCAGGCTTGCGCGCCGAGGTAGAGGAGCGTGCCGCCGAACAGCAGGAGGGCGACGGGTGTGGAGCCGTGGCCGAGGGGGTGGGCGATGACGAGTTCGCTGCCGACGGCGAAGAGGACGAGGCCGGTCAGGGTGGCGTAGGTGGTGTTGATGGCGAGGCGGACCGAGCGCAGCGGGTCGCGGGTCGTGGCGAGGTGGCGGGCGATCACGTCCTCGCCGCCGCCGAAGTAGCTGCCCCACAGGCAGACGAGGGCGACGAACACGCCGGTCGTGCCCGCCACCGTGGGGACGTCCACGGGCGCGTCCGCCACGGCGGGCCCGACGGTGAGGATGGTCTCGCCGAGCATGATGATGAGGAACAGGCGCAGGCGTTCCAGCATGTGGCCCGCGTCGAACACCACGCTGGCCGAGTGGAAGACACGGCCGGGAAGGGGGTGCGCGAGGAGCGTGCCGAGGAGGTCGATGAGCGCCGCGGCGCCCCACCAGGCGAGCCGCGGGCCGGGGGCGGCGAGCGCGCCCGCGATCCACAGCGGGGTCGCGACGGCGTGCCACACCAGGACGCGCTGGTAGTGGCGGCGCATCTCCGGGCCGGGCGAAAGCAGCGCGCCGATGGCGGGCACGACGAGCAGGATCAGCAGCATCGGCACGACGAACGCCCAGGGGCCGCCGCCGAACGCGCGGGAGATCGCCGCGTTCATGAACAGCCCGAGGCCCATGGCCACCACGACCATGAGCCGGGTGCGCGGCCTGTCGATGTCCAGGAGTGTCGCGCCGAAGCTGGTGAACGCCCAGGTCCCGATGACGCTGACGAGCAGCACTCCCGTCTCGGCCGCGCCGCGCCACGTCAGATGCTCAAGGAGGTGGTGGGCGAGTTGGGAGACGGCGAAGATGAAGATGACGTCGTAGAGCAGTTCGAGCGGCGAGACCGCCCGCTTGGTCCGGGACACGGCGTGGCCTGGCATGCGCTTCACCCTAGGGCGCGGGCGACCCGGCCCCCGGGACGTCGCTCGGCGTGACGAGGCGTGTCCCGGAGGGCGGGTCAGGGCTCGTCAGACGCCGACGGACTCGGCCAGCGCGATGACGCCCTCGGCCGTCTTCACGTGCGCGATGTCGATGTGCTGGCCCTCGAAGTCGACGGCGGCGCTGCCCTCGGACTCGGCCTTGCGGAACGCCTCGACCATCCGGCGGTAGAAGTCGACGGTCTCCGGCTTGGGGGTGAACACCTCGTTCGCGACGGCGACGTGGGACGGGTGGATGCAGACGAGGCCGCGGTAGCCAAGCCGCCGGGAGTCCTCGGCGAAGCGGCGGCACCCGTCGAGGTCGCGGATGTCCTGCCACACGCCGGTGACGGGGTGGTGCAGGCCCGCCGCGCGGGCGGCGAGCACGATCCGGCTGCGCAGGTAGAGGGTCTCCAGGCCCTCGGGGGTGAACTCGAAGCCGAGTTCGCGGCCGACGTCGGCGTTGGGCCCGGTCGCGCCGAGCAGGCTGGAGACGCGCGGGCTGGCGGCGGCGATCTCCTCGCAGCGCGCCATCGACACCGCCGTCTCGTAGCTGAGGATGAGGCCGATGGAGCCGGGGGCGAGGCCCTCGCGCTCCTCGACGTGCGAGACGACGGCGTCGATGCGCTTGACCTCGTCGGCGGAGAAGACCTTCGGCAGGAACAGCCCGGCCAGGCCCGGCACCGCGATCGCCTCGATGTCGGCGCCGAACAGGCCGCTGTCGTAGCTGTTGGGCCGCACCCACACGTCGGGCCGGACGCCCTGCTCGCGGAGCCGTCCGAGGGTGTCCCGGACGGTCCGGCGCGCCGCCGCCTTGTCGGCGACCGGGACGGAGTCCTCAAGGTCGAGGATCAGCGCGTCGGCGTCCGCCGCGACCGCCTTCTCGGCCCAGGTGGGCTTGTGCCCGGGGACGAACAGCATGGAGCGGTAGGGGTTCACGAGTCTTCTCCTTGCTCGGTGTGGGGGTGCCCGGCCGGGGACGCCGGTCAGAACCGCGGCTTGCGGCGTTCGCGGTGGGAGGCGAGGCCCTCCCTGACCTCCGGGCCGCCGAACCCATAGAACTCCAGGGCCAGGGAGGCGTCGAAGATGGATCCGGCGACCTGCCGGTACCAGTTGTTGAGCGACTGCTTGGTCCAGCGGATCGCGGTCGGCGCGCCGGTGGCCAGCTCGCGGGCGACCTCGCGCGCGGTCGGCAGCAGCTCCTCGGCCTCGTCCACGCACAGCGAGACGAGCCCGATCCGCTCGGCCTCCTCGCCGTTCAGGGGACGGCACGTCATCAGGTAGTACTTGGCCTTGGCCATGCCGCACAGCAGCGGCCAGCAGATCGCCGCGTGGTCGCCCGCCGCGACGCCGAGCCTGGTGTGCCCGTCGATGATCTTCGCCGTCCTGGTGACGACGGAGACGTCGGCGAGGATGCCCGCGACGAGCCCGGCGCCGACGGCGGGGCCGTGGATGGCCGAGACGATGGGCTTGGAGCAGTCGAGGAGGTTGTAGACGAGGTCGCGGGCCTCACGCATGACGCGGGAGCGGGTCTCGAAGTCCTCGGCGATCCGCTCGACCATCTCGAACGCGCCGCCCGCGGAGAAGCCCTTGCCCTCGCCCCTGATGAGGATCGCCTTGACCTCGGGGTCGGCGTCGAACGCGCGCCACACCTCGGCGAGGTCGGCGTGCGCGCCCTCGCTCACCGCGTTCAGGTTCGGCGCGTCGAAGACGAGTTCGACGACGCCGTGCTCGTCGGGCTTGTCCACCCGCAGGTGCTCGAAGCGCGCGTAGCGGCTCATGGGGTCCTCTTCTCTCTGTGGGCGGTAGTATACATCATATATTAAGTATTAGCTCTTGTCGGGCCCGGCGACGACGCCACGGGCGCGCAGCGCGCCGATCTCGGCGTCGCTCAGCCCGAGCCGTCCGGCGAGCACCTCGTCGGTCTCCCGGCCCAGCTCGGGGGCCTCCCCCGCGCTCCCGTGGTCCCCGTTCCAGCGCAGTGGCGAGCGCGCGGTGATCGCGCTCGCGCCGCACGCCAGCACGGCGTCGGCGAGCACCGGGTGCGCGCCCGCGCGGTGCTGGGCCACGACCTCAGCCATGCCCCGGTACGGGCCCCACAGGACCCGGTGGCCGGTGAGCGCGGTGTGCACGGTGGTGCTGTCGCGGGCGGCGAACCAGGGCTTGAGGACGGCTTCGATCGTGTCGCGCACCCGGTACCTGTCGGCCTCGTCGGTCAGGTCGACGCCGAGCGCGGGCTCCAGCGCGGCGAAGACGTCCGTCGTGCCGGTGGCCGTGCACACGGCCCGCCACTGGCCGGGGGTCAGCGCGACGACCATGACGCGCTCCCCGTCGGCGCAGGCGAAGTCCACGCCGAACGTGCCGTACAGGTGGTTGCCCTGCCGGGGGCGTCCGGTGCCGCGTTCGGCGGCCTCCGACAGCCAGCCCAGGTTCGCCACCCCGGCCAGCGCGACGTCGGAGAGCGCGAGTTCGACGAAGGTGCCGCGCCCGGTGCGGGAGCGCTCGTAGAGGGCGGCGAGCACGCCGGTCGAGACGGTCAGCCCGGCCACGAGGTCCCAGGCGGGGAGCACGTGGTTGACCGGCGCGGCGCTGTGCTCGGGGCCGGTCATGGCCGGGACGCCCAGTTCGGCGTTGACCGTGTAGTCGACGGCGGGACGGCCGTCCGGGTAGCCCTGGACGCGCACGTGGACGAGGTCGGGGCGGCGGGCCGTCAGCACGTCGTTGGCCATCCAGCCACGGCCGACGACGTTGTCCACCAGTACGCCCCGGTGCTCGCCGGGCGCGGTGATCAGCGCGGTGACGAGTTCGCGGCCCTCGTCGGAGCGCATGTCGATCGCGATCGAGCGCTTGCCCTTGTTCAGCGACGCCCAGTAGTAGGACTCGGCCTCCGGGCCGCCCGTCCCGTCGCCGACGACGGGCCAGCGCCGGTGGTCGCTGCCGCCGCCGACCGGGTCGATCCTGATCACGTCCGCGCCGAGCTGGGCGAGCGTCATGCCGCCGGTGGGCCCTGCGACGAAGCTCGCGCACTCGACGACCTCAAGCCCGGCCAGCGGCCGGGCCACGGTGTCCTGCATGGCAGACCCTCCCCTATATTTCCCGCATAATATATTGTTCGACATTACTCCTCGTCGCCGGCGGAAGGGCACCCGGGTATGCCGCAGGACCCCGCGCCCGAGCGGTCACCCCACCGTCGGCAGGACGCGTTCGGACAGCTCCAGGACCTTGGCCAGGGCCGGATCCCGGTCGTCCGCGCGCCACAGGAGATAGCCGGAGATCGGCGGCATCCCCTCGGTGAGCGGGACGATCCGGACGCCGTCCAGTGTCATCTGGGCGACCGCCGAATCGGTGGTGAAGTGGAGTCCGACTCCGGCCGCGACGAGCGCGACGCACGTCCAGGAGTCGGGCGCGGTCTGCACGATGTCGGGCGCGAACCCGGCGGTGTGGCAGCCCGCGACGAACATCGCGTGCACCGCCGACTCCACCGACTCCGGCAGCGCGATGAGCGGCTCGCCGTACAGGTCGGCGAACGAGACCGACTCGGCGCCCGCGAAGGGGTGCCCGGCCGGGACGGCGAGCACCCCGTGCTCGCGGGCGACCATCCGGCTCTCCACCCCGACGGGCGCGTGCGAGAAGCGGGCGATGGCGAGGTCCGTCGTGTGGTCGAGCAGCTCCCGGACGGCGGCGGGCCCGTACCGTCCGGGCCGGAACGCCAGGTCGATGCGGCGGTGCCGCTCCCGGACCGCCCGCGCGAGCGCGCCGACCATCGCCTGGGAGGACGGCCCGGCGAAGCTGAACCTGACCCGGCCGCTCTCGCCCCGGTGCGCCGCCTCGACCTCGCTCCTGGCCCGCTCCCCCAGCCGGACGATCGCCGCCGCCGGTTCGAGCAGCGCCCGTCCGGCCGGGGTCAGCTCGACCCGGCGGGTCGTGCGGTCGAAGAGCGGGGTGCCCAGATCGTCCTCCAGCGCCTTGATCGTCCGGCTCAGGTAGGGCTGCGCGAGGTGCAGCCGCCGGGCCGCCCTGCCGAAGTGCAGCTCCTCCGCCACGGCGAGGAACACCTCGAGTTGCACAAAGTCCACACCCCGACTTTATCCATATCCGCATCAATCAGAGAAGTATTGGTATTGGACATGCATCAGAACGGATCTGAGAATCGATGACCATGAGTGACGAGAAGGTCAGTGCCGAGGACTTCGCGGAGATCCTCGCGACCGTGCGGCGCTTCATCCGCACCGACGTGATCCCCCGCGAGATCGAGATCATGGCGACCGACCGCATCCCGGACGACCTGCGGAACGCCGCCGCCCAGATGGGCCTGTTCGGCTACGCCATCCCGGCGCGGTGGGGCGGGCTCGGGCTCGACCTCACCCAGGACGTCGAGCTGGCCATGGAGTTCGGCTACACCACGCTCGCGCTGCGCTCGCTGTTCGGCACCAACAACGGGATCGCCGGGCAGGTGCTCGTCAACTTCGGCACCGACGAGCAGCGCGAGCGGTGGCTGGAGCCGATCGCGTCCGGCGAGGTCATCGCCTCGTTCGCGCTCACCGAGCCCGGCGCCGGATCCAACCCGGCCGGGCTGCGCACCCGCGCCCGCCGCGACGGCGCCGACTGGATCCTCGACGGCCAGAAGCGGTTCATCACCAACGCCCCGCTCGCCGGGCTGTTCGTGGTGTTCGCGCGGACCCGCGAACCGTCCAAGGGCGACCCCGGCATCGCCGTGTTCCTCGTGCCCGCCGACACCCCCGGCCTGTCCATCGCCCCCAAGGACGCCAAGATGGGCCAGGAGGGCGCCTGGACCGCCGACGTCATCCTCGACGGCGTCCGGGTGCCGGACTCCGCGCTCGTCGGCGGCGCCGAGGACGTCGGCTACAGGGCGGCGATGGCGTCGCTGGCCCGAGGCCGGGTGCACATCGCGGCGCTCGCGGTCGGCTCGGCGCAGCGGGCGCTCGACGAGTCCGTCGCCTACGCCGAGGCCAACACCCAGGGCGGCGTGCCGATCGGCGACCACCAGCTCGTCCAGGCGATGCTGGCCGACCAGTACACCGGCGTCGCGGCGGGACGCGCCCTCGTCCGCGAGGCCGCGCTGAAGTACCACACCGGCGAGGACAGGCGCGTCACCCCGTCGGCGACCAAGCTGTTCTGCACCGAGATGGCAGGGAAGGTCGCCGACCTGGCCGTGCAGATCCACGGCGGCACCGGCTACATGCGCGAGGTGCCCGTCGAGCGCATCTACCGTGAGGTCCGGCTGCTGCGCCTGTACGAGGGCACCAGCGAGATCCAGCGCCTCATCATCGGCGGCGCCCTCATCCGCGGCCAGCGCGCCGCCCGTTCCTGACCCACCCCCCACGAGGAGAGAATCATGAGCCTGCTTGAAGGCCGCGTGGCCGTCGTCACCGGCGGCGCGCAGGGCATCGGCTTCGCCATCGCCGAGACGTTCGTCGCGCAGGGCGCCCGGGT
Source organism: Actinocorallia sp. API 0066 (assembly GCF_020991275.1). GTDB lineage: Bacteria > Actinomycetota > Actinomycetes > Streptosporangiales > Streptosporangiaceae > Actinocorallia. The sequence goes on from NZ_JAJLQY010000003.1 coordinate 40,812, forward strand.
CGTCCTCGGCGACCTCGACCTGGCCGCCACCGAGGACGCCGCCAAGCGCCTGGGCGGCCCCGACGTCGCCGCCGCCGTCCGCTGCGACGTCACCAAGGCCGACGACGTGGACGCGCTGCTCGCCCGCGCCGTCGAGGGCTTCGGCTCGCTCGACGTGCTGGTGAACAACGCCGGGATCACCCGCGACGCCACCATGCGCACCATGACCGAGGAGCAGTTCGACCAGGTCATCTCGGTCCACCTCAAGGGAAGCTGGAACGGCACCCGCAAGGCGGCCGCCATCATGCGCGCGCGGAAGAGCGGCGCGATCGTCAACATCTCGTCGCTGTCCGGCAAGGTCGGGCTCGTCGGGCAGACGAACTACTCGGCCGCCAAGGCGGGCGTCGTCGGGCTGACGAAGGCCGCCGCCAAGGAGCTCGCGCACCACGGTGTCCGGGTCAACGCGGTGCAGCCGGGGCTGATCCGCTCGGCGATGACCGAGGCGATGCCGCAGAAGGTCTGGGACCAGAAGATGGCCGAGATCCCCATGGGCCGTCCCGGCGAGGTCGCCGAGGTCGCCAACGTCGTGCTGTTCCTCGCCAGCGACCTGTCCTCGTACATGACGGGCACCGTGCTCGAAGTGACCGGCGGACGGTTCATGTGACGGGCTCCGGCGATGCCCGGGACGTCCGAGAAGTCCGAGAGGAGAAGGCATGACCACGCCGTTCGGCTCGCTGGAGGAGGTCCGCGCCGCGCTCGGCACGCCGCTCGGCCCGACCCCGTGGCTGCCCGTGCACCAGGACTGGATCAACGAGTTCGGCAGGCTCACCGGCGACCAGCAGTGGATCCACACCGACCCCGACCGCGCCGCGTCCGGACCGTTCGGCACGACGATCGCACACGGGTTCCTCACGCTGTCGCTCGTCCCGCAGTTCGGCGCGCAGCTGTTCCGACTGGAATTCGGGAGCGCGCGGGTGAACTATGGACTGAACCGGGTTCGGTTTCCCGCGCCCGTCCCGGTGGACGCCCGCGTCCGCGCGGCCGCCGAGTTCCGCGAACTCAGCCCCTCGGGAGCGGGGCACCAGCTGACCACCCAGTACACGATCGAGCTCGAGGGAAGCGCCAAACCGGCCTGCGTCGCCGAGACGCTGACGCTGCTGCTGCCCTGACCGTGCCGAAGGAGACCACCCCGCCGTGACCCGCCTCGCCCAGACCGCCGGACTCACCGACGTGCAGCGGGAGATCCTCGCGACCGTCCGCGACTTCGTGGACAAGGAGATCATCCCGCACGCCCAGGCACTCGAACACGCCGACGCCTACCCCGCCGACATCGTCGCCGGGATGCGCGAGATGGGCCTGTTCGGGCTGACCATCCCCGAGGAGTACGGCGGTCTCGGCGAGTCCCTGCTCACCTACGCGCTCGTCGTCGAACAGATCGCGCGCGGCTGGATGAGCGTCTCCGGCGTGATCAACACGCACTTCATCGTCGCGCACATGATCAGGCAGCACGGCACGCCGGAGCAGAAAGCCGCCTACCTGCCCCGGATGGCGACCGGCGACGTGCGCGGCTCGTTCTCGATGTCCGAGCCCGACCTCGGCTCCGACGTCGCCGCCATCAAGACCCGCGCCCGCCGCGACGGCGACGGCTACGTCATCGACGGCAGCAAGATGTGGGTCACCAACGGCGGCACCTCCAACCTGCTCGCCGTGCTCGTCCGCACCGACGAGGGCGCCGCCAAGCCCCACCAGAACCTCACCGCGTTCCTCGTCGAGAAGCCCGCCGGGTTCGGCGAGGTCGCGCCCGGCCTCACCATCCCCGGCAAGATCGACAAGATGGGGTACAAGGGCGTCGACACCACCGAGGCGATCTTCGCCGGATACCGGGTCGCCGCCTCCCAGGTGCTCGGCGACGCCCCCGGCGGCGGTTTCGCCCAGATGATGGACGGCGTCGAGGTCGGCCGCGTCAACGTCGCCGCCCGCGCCTGCGGCATCGCGCTGCGCGCCTTCGAGCTGGCCGTGGACTACGCCCAGCAGCGCCGCACCTTCGGCAAGCGCCTCGCCGACCACCAGGCCATCGCCTTCAAGCTCGCCGAGATGGCCACCAAGGTCGAGGCCGCCCACCTGATGATGGTCAACGCCGCCCGGCTCAAGGACTCCGGCGCCCGCAACGACGTCCAGGCGGGCATGGCCAAGCTCCTCGCCAGCGAGTACTGCGCCGAGGTCACCCAGGAGGCGTTCCGCATCCACGGCGGCTACGGCTACTCCAAGGAGTACGAGATCGAACGCCTCATGCGGGAGGCGCCGTTCCTCCTCATCGGCGAGGGCACCAGCGAGATCCAGAAGACCATCATCAGCCGCGGCCTCCTCACCACCTACCGGAACCCCGCCTGATCCCCTGCCGACGGCTGAAGGCCCGCCGGGCGCCCTGTGCGGCGACCGGCGGGCCTCGGCGTCACGCGGAGCGCCAGACGTCGGCGGCGGCGCGCGTGAACTCGGTGAAGTCGGTGGCCTCCCGGCCGAGCGCGCGCCGCACCCCGTCCGCGACGACCGCCTCGCGGCCCGCCGCGACGGGGGCGAGCACCGACGTCCACATCGCGGCGTCCGCCTGCGGCCAACCCTGCCCGACGAGCTCCTTGACGAACTCCTCCGCCGGGACGGCGACATAACGGGCGGCGTGCCCGGAGACGCGCTCGATCTCGGCGAGCGCCTCGGCCAGTGTCAACGCGCGCGGGCCCGACAGCTCGTACACCTCGCCCGCGTGCCCCTCCTCGGTGAGCGCGGCGACCGCGACGTCCGCGATGTCGCCGGTGTCGACGAACGCGGCCGCCCCGTCACCGGCGGCCAGCCGCACCTCGCCCGCGCGGACCGGGTCGAGGAAGAAGCCCTCGCTGAAGTTCTGCGCGAACCAGCCGGGCCGCAGGATCGTCCAGGGCACCCCGCTGGCGCGGACCGCCTCCTCGTTGCGCAAGTGGCCGCCCGCGCCGTGGTAGTCTGGGCCGTAGTAGCCGGGCACGTCCACCCCGCGCGCCGACAGCAGCACGAGCCGTCCGACGCCGAGATCCGCCGCCCGCGCGACGAACGCGGGAACCGTCTCGGCCTCGTCCGGGGCAGCGACGTACACCCCGGCGACGTCCTCCAGCGCCGGGCCCCACGTCGCCTCGTCCGTCCAGTCGAAGCGCCGCTCCGCCGTCCGGGACGCCACCCGGACCGGCACGCCGAGCGCGCTGAGCCGGGCGACGACCTGACGGCCGGTCTTGCCGGTGCCGCCGACGACGAGGATCGGGTCGGATGCCATGAGAACTCCTTGGATTGGCGAAATCAGCTGCGGATCAGGGCGTCTCGGCGGACATCGGGCGCGTCGCCGAGGGGGGCGCTGACCAGCCGGATCCCCCGGCCGGTGCGCGGTGTCGCCCACCGCCCAGCATGCGGCCGGGCACCCGAGGGCAGCCAGCATCACAGCTTGGGTACCCAACCGGTGACTACCCTGGGGACGGTGGACACCCGTACGGAGCTGACCGACTTCCTGATGTCGCGCAGGGCGAGGCTGCAACCGGAGAGCGTCGGTGTGCCGCGCTACGGCGAGCGCCGCCGCGTCCCCGGGCTGCGCCGCGAGGAGCTGGCCCAGCTCGCCGGGGTGAGCGTCACCCACTACACGCGGCTGGAGCAGGGCAACGGCCGCAGCGTGTCGGCCGAGGTCCTGGACGCCGTCGCCGACGCGCTGCGGCTCACCGGCGACGAGCGGGAGCACCTGGCGAACCTCGTCCGCCCGCCCCGGCGCGACGCGGGCGGGGCCGGGCCGCAGGGGCGCGCCGACCTGCTGTGCCTGCTCGACAACATGGCCGAGTCCGCCGCGTTCGTGCACGGCAGGTCCGGCGAGATCCTCGCCTGGAACGACACCGCCGCCCATCTCCTCGGCGACCTCGACGCCCTGCCGCCCGAGCTGCGCTCCTGGCCCGGCCTCGTCTTCCGCGACGGCCCCTTCCGGTCGATGGTCGACCCGGCGGACTGGGAGCCCCTGGCCCGCCAGCACACCGGCTACCTGCGGCTGTGCCTGAGCCGCTACCCCCACGACCCCGGCGTCGCCGCCGTCGTCGCGTCCCTGCACGCGGCCGACGCCGACTTCCGCCGCCTCTGGGCCGAGCACCACGTCGCCGACCGGACCCCGCTCACCTGCCGCCTCCACCACCCCTCCGCGGGCGTCCTGGCGGTCGCCGTCAACGCGATGAAACCCGCGGGACACCCCGACCAGTGGCTCGTCACCTTCGCCGTCGAGCCCGACTCCCCCTCCCAGAAGGCACTCCGCCTCCTGACGGCCTGACCCCCGCCGTCCCGCGCCGTCCCCCGGCCCGAAGACGGCCGCTCCCGACGAAGTCGGGGCCGCGAAGCGGCCGTCCCCCGGGCCCATCGAACACAGCCCATCGAACACAGCCCGCGCTTCGCCATCCGGGCCGCGACGCATGCCCTCACCAGGCCGGTCGGCCTTCATCCGGGCATGTCACGGTGAATGTCACGGGCATTGACATGGGTCCTGGCACGTGGTTGCCTGTGGCGACTCGGTGGAAGGGGAGGCTGCGGAATGTCGGAGTTGTATGTGGGTGGGCGGGTGTTCACCGGGGATCGGCGGGCCTGGGCGGAGGCGATCGTCGTCGTCGACGGGCGGATCGGCTATGTCGGGGATGTGGGGACCGCGCGGCGGCTGGCCGGGGCCGGGGCGACCGAGGTGGATCTCGGGGGCGGGCTGGTGCTGCCCGGGTTCGTCGACGGGCACGCGCACGTGCTGGGCACGGGGGCGGCGGCGCGTCAGGCGGACCTGACCGGGTCGGGCGGCCTCGCCGAGATCCAGCGGCGGATCAAGGCGTGGGCGGCGGGCGCGCCCGAAGCCGAGCGGGTGCAGGCTTACGGCTGGCAGCCGTCCGAGATCCCGGGCGGCCGTCCCACCCGCGCGATGCTGGACGCCGCGGTGCCCGACAAGCCGGTCTACGCGCAGTCCGCCGACTTCCACTCGATCTGGCTCAACAGCGCGGCGCTCGCCGAGACCGGCATCGACGCGACGACACCCGACCCGCCCGGCGGCGCCATCGGGCGCGACCCGGCCACCGGCGAACCCACCGGCTACATCGACGAGACCGCCATGCACCGGCTCGTCTGGCCGGTCCTGGAGGGCGCCCAGACCGACGCCGACCGTGACGGCTTCCTCGCCGACGCGCTGCGCGGCTACCGCGAGTCCGGCGTGACGGCCGCCGTCGACATGGGCCTCGGCGAGGACGACCTGGCGGCCATGGTCCGCGCCGAGCGGGCGGGCACCCTGACCGCGCGGCTCGTCGGCCACTGGATGGTCGAGGAGCACGGCGACCCGTTCGCCGCCGTCGCGCGGGCCGCCGAACTCGCCGCGACGCACACCTCGCCGTGGCTCCGCGTCACCGGAATCAAGATCATCGTCGACGGCACGGTGGACGGCTGCACCGCCGCGCTCGGCAGCCCCTACGCCGACGGCGCGACGCCGGGGCCGATCTGGGCGCCCGACGCGCTCGCGCCCGTCGTCGCGGCCGCCGACCGGGCCGGGCTCCAGGTCGCGATGCACGCGATCGGCGACGAGGCGATCCGGATCGCGATCGGCGCGGTCGAGCACGCCGTCCGCGTCAACGGCCCCGCCGCGCGCCGCCACCGCATCGAGCACCTTGAGGTCGCCGACCCCGCCGACATCCAGCGGCTCGCCGCGCTCGGCATCACCGCGAGCATGCAGCCCGTCCACGCCGACCCGGCCATCCAGGACAACTGGCGCGCGATGCTCGGCGACGCCAGGGTCGAGCGCGGCTACCCATGGCCGGAGATGGTCGAGGCGGGCGCGGCGCTCGCGTTCGGCTCCGACTCGCCGACCGCGCCCTACCCGCCGCTGCACAACATGTTCGTCGCGGCGACCCGCCGCTCGGCCAGCGACCCGGCGCTCGCGCCCAACGTCGCGGCGTACGCGCTGCCGCTGGGCGCCGCGATCACCCACGCCACCCGCGACGCCGCGTGGGCCTGCCGGGCGGAAGACCAGTTCGGCAGGCTGGCGGCCGGGCTGCACGCCGACTTCGTCGTCCTGGACCGCGACGTGTTCGCCCTCCCGCCCGAGGAACTCCTCACCGCCCGGGTCGTCAGCACCGTCGTCGGCGGACGGGGCGTGTGATGGCCGAGCGGCGCGCGCGCACCCGGCTCAGCCCGGAGCTCATCATCGACGCGGCGTTCCGGGTGTCGGAGCGGGGCGGCGCCCAGTCTTTGACGTTCCAGGCCATCGGCGCTGAGCTGGGCGCGCACCCCACCGCCCTCTACCGGCACTTCCGCGACCGCGACGAGCTCATGCTCGCGCTCATCGACGCGCTGCACGCCGAGGCGCTGGACGGCGCGCCCGAGCCGTCCGACGACTGGGCCGCCGACCTCGCCGAGATGGCCCGCCGGACGCACCGGGTGTTCCTGCGCCACCCGCAGGTCGCGCAGTTCTCCGGCGTCCGCACCGCGCGCCGGACCAACGAGTTCCGCAAGGTCGACCGCGTCATCGGCTGCATGCGCCGGGCGGGCTTCACCGACGTGGACGCGGCCCGCTACTACCGGGTCTTCAGCGACTTCGTCCTCGCCTACGCGGCGCAGGACGCGGCGCTCGCCGCACTCGACCCTCGGACCCGCGAAGGCGACCTGACCGCCTGGCAGGTGGACTACCGGATCCTGCCCGAGGGCAGATACCCCCACATCGACGCCGTCTCGGGCGTTCTCCCCGCCCTGGACGACCCCGCCAACTTCGAGACGGCGCTGGAACTCATACTCGACGCCCTGCGCGCGCGGGCGGAGCGGGCACGCCCGTGACGATCACCGTCTTCGCCTCGCCCCCGCTCCCGCCCGCCGCCCGTGGCGAGCACTTCGGCGCCGCGCTGCGCCCCGAGATCGAGGCCACCTGGGACGCCTACGCGAGCCTGTTCGCCGCGCACGGCCTCGACGAACGGCTCGTCCACGACGTCGGCGTCCGCACCCTCGACCTGGTCGCGGACTGGGCGCCGGGGCTCGCCGCCGAGATCGCCGGGATCGCCTGCGGCGCGGCGCTCGACCTGTGGCGCGTCGCCGCGCTCAACGCGCGGTCCGAGGTGCTCGCGCACGTCCGGCACCCGCTGCCCGGCGAGTGCTCCACGGCCGTCCACCTGCCCGGCGACGGCCCGCCCCGCACCATCCAGACGTGGGACTGGTGCGAGCGGATGGACGGCGTCAAGGTCGTCTGGCAGTACCCGAACGACGCGGGACGGACGGTCAAGACGTTCACCGAGTACGGCGTACTCGGCAAGATCGGGGTGAACAGCGCGGGGCTCGGCCTCCACTTCAACCTGCTCCAGCACGACGCCGACCGGGCCGCCGCCCTGCGCGAACACAGGGAGGAGGGGTCCGCGCTCTGCTGTCATCCGACCGAGGACGCCCCGCTCCAGGACCGTTGGAGAACACTCCTCACCATCGCCCTGGACGTCGAACGAGGCACCCTCACCTACCACGACGGCTCGCCCTGCACCGCCACTCCGCAGACCTGGGCGCGCCTCTGACGCGGCGAGGGCTCGTCGTCGGAGCCCTGGCCGCAGGCGGGCGGGCGCGATCATCGCGGTCACCTTTGGTATACGATCCTTAGGCGTTCGAACGAGGTGTTGAGTGAAGGTGTCCGGGGTGGAGGCGGTGGTCGCGATCCAGGCCAACAGGCGGAGGCAGCAGCTACCCGAAGAGGTGGCCAGCTACGTCCGCGAGCAGATCATGTCGGGGGCCTTCCGGCCCGGTGACTTCCTGCGGATCGATCGCATCGCGGAGGCGGTCGGCGTCAGCAACACACCGGTCCGTGAGGGCCTGGTGGCGCTGGCGAGCGAGGGTTTCATCCAGGCGGTCCCCCGCCGCGGCTTTGTCGTCTCGCCGTTCACCCGGCAGGACGTGCGCGATCTGTTCTGGGCCCAGGGCAAGCTGGCCGGCGAACTCGCCGCCCGCGCGGCCAAGAAGATCACCCCCGAGCGGGTCGCCCGGCTCGACTCCATCATCGAGCAGCACGACGCGGCGGCCGCCACCGGCGACCGCGACCTCATCGCCTACCTCGGCCACTCCTTCCACCGCGAGATCAACCTCGCCGCCGACTCGCCGCGCCTCGCGCACCTGCTGGCGGCCGTCGTCAAGCATCTGCCGAACCGGTTCTACGCGTCGTTGGAGAGCCAGGTCGAGGCGACGTCCAAGCAGCATCCCGCGCTCGTCGAGGCGCTGCGCGAGCACAACACGCGCAAGGCGCGCACGCTGATGGAGGAGCACATCAGCGACAGCGCCGCCCATGTCATCGACATGCTGGAGGCGCAGGGCCTCTGGGCGGACGAGGCCAACGGGGACTGACCCCGGCCCAGTGAACGCAAGAGCGGGGCGGGGCCTGTCGGCCCCGCCCCGCTCGTTCGCCATGGCGCCGGCGCCCCCTTCACCACCCCTGACGCGGGAGCGTCGGCGCCACGGCCGTCCCGCTCCGGCCGGAGCGGGGTGCCCGCGTCGACGGGCGGCGCGCCACGCCGACGACGTAGATCATATTGCGCACAATATATTAGGCATCACACATACAACAAGCCTTGAAGATTTCTGCGCAGGTCAACCGGCCCGTAATGCCCGTAACGGGCAAGATGTGGTTGCCATCACAGTCCCGTCAATATAATGTTTCGTGCGTCATGGCGGGCCGCCCCTCCGGAACCTCCGGTCACCCCGCGCGCGACCACCGGCCGGCGTCACCCGCCGAAAGTGCCGGATCGGCGGCCCGGGACGGTCGTCACGAGGCCGGGAGGCGTCGAGCCCCGGCGAGACGAGGTGGTCTTGCTATGCACGGTGTTACCTCACCCCCCGCCGCCGCTACCGAGCGTCCGGAAATCGTCTCCTCATGGAGCCGATCGCGGCTGAACGGCGTACGCCGGGAGGACGCCCCCCGGCTCGACCAGGGCATGGTCGACCTCGAGGGCAGCCTCGTCCGCGCGGCCGGACCGGTCCTGGAGCAGGCCAAGGCCGAGCTCGACGGGGCGCCGTTCGTCCTCCTGCTCGCCGACCGCACCGCCCGGATCATCGACCTGTGGTCCCCCGACCCCGGGTTCCGGGACACGCTCGGCGGCCTCGGCATCGCGGCCGGCACCCGGCTCAGCGAGGAGGAGATCGGCACCAACGCCGTCGGCACCCCCGTCGAGACGCGACAGGGCCTGCTGGTGCGCGGCCCCGAGCACTTCATGGAGGCGTTCCGCACCTTCACCTGCTACGGGCACCCGATCATCCACCCGATCACCCGGCGGCTCGAAGGCGTCATCAACATCTGCGGCACCTCCGACGCGGGCTACGGGCTGTTCTCGCCGCTCGCCCGCCGCCTCGTCCAGGACATCCAGGAACGGCTCCAGCAGGACTCGACGCTCGCCCAACGACGGCTGCTCGCCGAGTTCCAACTGGCCGCCCGGCCCCGGAACCGGCCCGTCATCGCCGTCGGACAGGGCCTCGTGTTCGCCACGCCGACCGCGCTCGACCTGCTGGAGCCCGCCGACCACGCCGCCGTCCGGACATACGCGGAGCAGGCGCGGGTCGAGCGCGGCACGCACGAACTGACCCTCGTCTCCGGCCGCACCGTCCAGCTCGCCTGCGCGCCGATCGACGGCGTGGACGGCGTGCTCATCGACATCATCACCGCCCCCGAGACCCGCCGCTCCCGGCCCGCCGTGCGCCAGGACGTCAGATGGCCGCTGCTGGTCGTCGGCGAGACCGGCACCGGCCGCACCACCGAGGCGCGCGCGGCCACCGGCCCCGACGCCGTCGAGGTGGACGCCGCCGAGATCGTCAGGCAGGGCGAGCGACCCTGGGCGACGGCCGTCACCGGCCTCCTCGCGCAGGACGGGCCCGCCGTCATCGTGGAGAACGTCCAACTGCTCTCCGAGCCGCTGACGACGCTGCTCGCCCAGCGGCTGCGCGACACCCGGCGGCACGTGGTGCTCACCAGCACGCCCGGCGACCACCTCGACGACGCGCACGCGCCGCTCGCCGCCCTGTGCGACGGCCGCCGCGAGCTCGTCCCGCTGCGCCGCCGCAGGCACGAGGTGCCCCGGCTCGCCCAACGCATGCTGGAGGACGTCACCGGGCACACCAGGACCCGGCTGACGTCCGACACCCTGCGCGTCCTGGCCGCGCAGAACTGGCCGGGCAACCTCGCCGAGCTGCTCCGGGTCGTCAAGGCCGTCGCGGCGACAAGATCGGCGGGCGACATCATCCCGGCCGACCTGCCCGCCTCGCACCGCGACCTGCCCGCGCCCGACTCGCCCTTCCGGCAGGCCGAACGCGAGGTCATCGTCACCGCGCTCAAGGCCGCCAAGGGCAACAAACTGCAGGCGGCGCGCGCCCTCGGCGTCAGCAGGTCCACCCTGTACAACCGGATGCGCGCGCTGCACATCCATTGACGCCGTTCCGCGCGGGTGTCCAGTTTCTTGAACAGTCGCGCCGCCGGAATCTCACTACCGTCGAAATCCAAAGGTGCCGGACCTGTTCGGCAGCGGGAAAGCGACAGAGGTGAGCATGACTGAGACTCCGGTCGGCACGGCCATCACCGGCCCTCGTGGAATTCCGCACTACCGGATGTTCATCGGCGGCGAATGGGTCGATTCCGATGAGCTGTACGAACTGATCAACCCCGCCACCGAGGAAGTGTTCGCCACCGCCGCCAAGGGCGGCATCGCGCACGCCGACCAGGCGGTCGCCGCCGCCAAGCGCGCCTTCGAGAGCGGCGAGTGGCGCGACACCCCGCCGCTGGAGCGCGCCGCCGTGATCGACCGGGTCGTCGCCGCGATCGCGGGCCGGATCGAGGAGCTGGGCAGGCTGGGCTCCCTGGAGGGCGGCGCCCCGATACGGCTGTCCACCGCGCTGTCGGTCGGCTTCCCGCTCCTGCACATGGGGCACTACGCGGACCTGACCCGCAGGTACGAGTGGGAGCGCGCCGCCCCCGTCGCCGGCCCGGTGCTGAGCGCGAGCGTCATCCGCCGCGAGCCGCTGGGCGTCTGCCTCGGCATCGTGCCGTGGAACTTCCCGCTGATCATCGCGGTGTGGAAGTCGATCCCGGCGATCGCCGCGGGCAACACCGTCGTCCTGAAGGTCGACGAGAAGACCCCGATCGGCGCGCTGGAACTCGCCCAGACGCTCCGTGCGGCCGGGCTGCCCGACGGCGTCCTCAACGTCGTCACCGGCGACGGCGAGACCGTCGGCGCGCACCTGGTGGCGCACCCCGACATCCGGCTCGCGTCCTTCACCGGCTCCACCGCGGTGGGCCGCGAGGTCGGCCGCAACGCCGCGGGCAACATCAAGCGGACCATCCTGGAGCTGGGCGGCAAGGGCCCGAACATCGTCCTGGACGACGCCGACCTGGACGTCGCCGTCGACGGCTCGATCTACGCGTTCCTGCTGCACGCTGGCCAGGCGTGCGAGTCCGGCACCCGGCTGCTGCTGCCGTCGTCGCTGCACGACGAGTTCATCGAGCGGCTCAGGGCCCGGCTCGGCACCCTCAGGATCGGCGACCCGCTCGACCCGGCCACCGACATCGGCCCGGTGATGAGCGCCGAGCAGCACCAGCGCATCCTCGGCTACATCGAGGCGGGCAGGAAGGAGGGCGCGACCGTCGCCATCGGCGGCAACGTGCCCACCGGCCCCGGATTCGAGAAGGGCTACTGGATCGAGCCGACCGTCTTCACCGACGTGCGCAACGACATGTGCGTCGCGGCGGAGGAGATCTTCGGCCCCGTCCTCTCGGTGATCCGCTACGACTCCGTCGAGGACGCGATCAAGATCGCCAACGACACGGAGTACGGCCTGTCCGCGGGCATCTGGAGCACCGACATCCCGCGCGCGCTGGAGATCGCCAAGCGGCTCGAAGCCGGATCGGTCTGGATCAACGACTGGCACAACATCTCGCACAACCTGCCGTTCGGCGGCTTCAAGCAGAGCGGCAACGGCCGTGAGCTGGGCCCCGACGCGCTCGACGAGTACACCGACCCCAAGGCCGTCACCGTCAACCTGGCGGGCGGCCTCGCGAACCGCCCCTACGGCCTCGTCCTGGGCACTCCCCCCGGCGCCTGACCGCGCCCCCCGGAATCCGGCGGCCGCTCGGCACGCGCGCCCGAGTTGCCGAGCGGTCGCCGGTGTCCATCATCGGGTGACGACCGGTGATGCTCCGAAAACCCGGCCTGTGGTCCTCCCTCGGGGGCGGCGCCACAGGCCGGGCCTGGATCCTCTCTTCGTCTGTTCGTCCTACGTCCGAGGAGGTCAGAGGTGCTTGCCGAAGAAGTCGGTCAGCTTCGCGACGGCCTCGGCCACGTAGGGGTCACGGTCGTACAGGTCGACGTGGGTGGCGCCCTCGATCACGTACAGCTCGGCGGTGTCCCCCGCCGCCGCGACCGCGTCCCTGCTGTAGTGCAGGGTGAACGCCTCGCTGCCCACGATCATCACGAGCGGACGCGGCGCGATCTTGGCGACGTCGGCGAAGGCGTCGAACTGGTCGAGGAGCTGCGCGCTGCGCAACGCCCACTGACCCGTCGCCCGCTCGTGCCCGGCACGGGACGTCTTGTAGTAGTCGAAGAACTCCCGGACGGGGGCGGGCGTCGTGTCGTCCACCTCGGTCGGAACGGCGCCCGCGTAAACGACGGGCTTGCCCTTGAGCTCCTCGGCGCGCAGCCGTCCGGACTGCTCGACGAGCCGCTGGAAGCCCTCGGGGTCGGCGTCGCGGAAGAAGCTCGGCACGTCCGCGCCGCTGACCGTCGCGACCGCCTTGATGAGGTGCTCGGTCTGCGCGGCGAACGGGACATAACCGCCCGAGCCGCAGATCCCGACGGCACCGATCCGCTCGGCGTCGACATCGTCGCGGGACGCCAGGTAGGCGACGGCCGCGCGGAAGTCGTCGGCCCGCTGGACCGGGTCCTCCAGACCGCGCGGCTCACCCTCGCTCTCGCCCTGGTAGGCGGCGTCGAACGTCAGGGTGATGTACCCCTGTGCGGTGAGCCTCGCCGCGTACAGGCCCGCGGTCTGCTCCTTGACGCCCGTCGTCGGGTGGCCGACGACGATCGCGGGACGCGGCCCTGTGGCAGGGGTGTCGGGGGTGTACAGGTGGCCGGCCAGCCGGAGGCTGTTGTTCAGGAACGAGACATCAGTCCTCGCCATGGTGCCGCCTTTCTCAAGCTTTTCTGTGCAGTGTCGTCGGGGTCGCCGGAGGAGCGCTGATCCTTTTGTGCGGAAGGATCTCTCCGGTGGCCCCGGCGGCCGTTTCTTCTCGGCCTCACTCTCGACTCTCCCCGACACCGCACCGTTCCACGAGGGGCGAACTCCAGCCCCCGACAGGCTTGTCCCAGGGACAATTACCGCCCCTTCTACTTTCGGCTGTTCGCGAGCCGACAGACGGTGAGCGCGTCGCGGGTCCGTGGTCCTAGCTTTCTGGCGGCGTGGGCGGCGGTGGCGTCAGGTGGTCGGCCAAAGCGAGTGACTGGGTGATGAGGTGGTGGAGGTGGGTGTGCTTCAGCGCGTAGATGACGCGGCGGCCGTCCTTGCGCGTCGTGACGAGCCCGGCGAGCCGTAGCCGCGCGAGGTGCTGGCTGACGGCGGGGCGTGCCGCGCCGCAGACCTCGGCCAGGGACGTCACGTCCGCCTCGCCTGACGTCAGCTCATAGAGGATCCGCAGCCTCGTCCGGTCGGCCAGCAGCGCGAGCAGCTCCGCCGCCGCACCGAACCGCGCCTCGCCCGTTTTGTGCTGGTGCGAACCGCTGGCAGGTGATAGATGCATGCGTGCGCTCATATGCATATATTGACCCTGGAAGCCGCATCCGTCCACCTCCCCTTCCGAAGGGAGCACCCACCATGCCCACCGCCGACCACGGACACGGACACGGACACGGACACGGACACGGACACACAGGCGAACACGGATCCGGGCAGGAGCGCGGGCACGGGCACGGAGTCGCTCACGGGCATGGTCATGGGCATCGAGACGGGAGCGAGCCCGGGCGGGGGTCGGGGTGGGTTCGTGGGGTTCTGGGGTGGGTGGGGCATGTCGTGCGGCCGCATTCTCACGGGGTGGCGGGGCGGGTGGACGGGGTGGTGGAGGCTTCGGGAAAAGGGATGCGGGCGCTGTGGGTTTCACTGGCCGTGCTGGGGGTAACGACCCTGGCACAGGCTGTGGTGGTGGGGATGTCGGGGTCGGTGGCGTTGTTGGGGGACACCGTGCACAACGGAGCTGATGCGTTGACGGCTGTGCCGTTGGGCGTGGCGTTCCTGGTCGGTAGGCGGGCGGCCACGCGGCGGTTCACCTACGGGTTCGGGCGGGTGGAGGATCTGGCGGGGCTGGTGATCCTGGTGACGATCGCGGCGTCGGCGGCGTTCGCGGGATGGGCGGCGGTAAAGCGGTTGCTGGATCCCCGCGAGCTGGAACATCTGGCGGCCGTGGGCGTGGCCGCCGTCGTCGGGTTCCTCGGGAACGAGTGGGTGGCGCGGTACCGGATCCGGGTGGGCCGCGAGATCGGCTCGGCCGCGCTCGTCGCGGACGGCCTGCACGCCAGAACGGACGGCTTCACCTCACTGGCGGTGCTGGCCGGGGTGGCGGGCGCGGCGCTGGGCTGGCCGCTCGCCGACCCGGTCGTCGGGCTGCTCATCACCGCCGCGATCCTGTTCGTTCTGCGGGACGCGGCCCGCGAGGTCCTGCACCGCGTGCTGGACGCCGTCGATCCCGAACTCGTCGACACCGCCGCGAGGGCGGTCGCGGCGGTGCCCGGCGTCCACGGCGTCGGCGAGCTACGGCTCCGCTGGATCGGCCACCGCCTACGCGCCGAAGTCGCCATCGTCGTGGACGGCGACCTCACCGTGCACGAAGCCCACCACCTCGCCGTCGAGACGGAACACGCCCTCCTACACGCCGTCCCGAAGCTCACCGCCTCCCTGGTCCACGCCGACCCCACCCCACTCCCCCACCACCCCGACCCCCACCACCCCCTCATCCACCACACCGTCTTACCCCCTGACCCGCCGCGCCGCGCCGTGGGGCGGCGCGCGACGGGTCAGGCGTGGGCGGGGGCGTGGGCGGCGACGGCTCGGGCGGTGTCCTCGGCGACGAGGTCGGCGTTGACGGCGGCGCCCGCCATGACGCCCGCTCCCGTCGCGACCGAGACCATCGCGGCGAGGTCGCCGACGTTGCCCGCGGCCCAGACGCCCGGAACGTCGGTGCGCCCCGTCGGCTCGGTCGTGATGACGGCACCGCCCATCGGATGCGGCGCCGGGGTCCCGCCGAGCTGCTCGTACAGCTCCGTACGGGCCACAAAGCGCGGGCTGACGGTCACCGCGTCCACCGGGACCTCGGTGCCGTCGGTGAGGACGACCGCGTGGAGGGTGCCTTCGGTGGCGCGCAGATGGCTCACCGGGGTCTCGACGAGGCGGATGCCGAGCGCGGCGAACCGGGTGAGCGTCTGCGCGTCCGGTTCGGGCCCGGTGTGCCGGAAGACGGTGACGGCGTCGGTGAGCTGGCGGAACAGGAACGCCTGGTGGGTGCTGAGCGGGCTGGTCACGACGATGCCGACCCGCCGCCCACGCACCTCCCATTGGCCCGCGGCTGGTCGCTGGACGCGCTCGCGGCCCGGTGTGGCATGAGCGCGTCGAGCCTCAGCCGGATCGAGACGGGCCACCGCCGGATCGCCCTCGACCAACTCGTGCCGATCGCGCGGGCACTGGACACGACGCTCGACCAGCTCGTCGAGTCCGCGACCGACGAGGACGTGGTGATCAGGCCGCAGCGCAGCCAGGTGCCGGGCATGACGACGTGGCTGCTGTCCCGCGAACGCTCCCTGCACGGCGTGACCATCGCGAAGATGCGGATCACGCCCGAACGCCCCGACACCGAACGCCTCCACGTCCACCCGGGCTACGAGTGGTTCACCGTCCTGGCGGGCACCGTCCGTCTCCGCCTGGGCGAACGCACCATCCTGGTCGAGGCCGGAGACGCCGCCGAGTTCCCCACCATGACCCCCCACTCGATCGCCGCCCACAACGCCCCGGTGGAGATCCTCACCATCTTCGACCACAACGGCGAACGAGCCCACCTCTCCCCGGCCCCGACCGACCCCACCTGAGCGCGGATTCCCCAACATCCCGTTTCGCCGCTATTATCCGATTCCTAGGTGTGGCGTCGATCATGGCGCATCCGGCGGATCGCCTTCTGGAGTGGAACGTGGTGATGGATGGGGCTCTGTTGCCCTACGAGGCGCAGCAACCCGTTCGCCCGCCGCTGAGGCATTGGCTGCTCTATCGGCTGTTCGACAAGCGAGTGCCCTACCCGTACCGGTTCTGGGTGCGCCATGACGTGCGATCCCGATGGTTCCTGTTCAAGCACGCTGTTGGTTGGCTCCTCCTTTTCCCGACCTTCTTCCTGGCACTCTGCGGCGGTGCGTGGCTGGTGCCCTCCCTCATCGCCCCGGCCATCGACTACGTCGGACCGCCCCTGTGGCTGCCTCCCGCGATGTACGCCTCGGCCCTGCTCGGACGCGCGCTCACCCTTCCCCGCATGCGTCGGAGAATCAGGCGCGACACCCTGCGCAAACACGACTTCCACGAGGACGGCGCCCCCGTCGTCCATCCGCCGCCGTCGCCGTTCCCGCCGCCGTTTCCGCCGCCCGCCCCCGGCTGGCGCTACCGCTGACCCGCCGCGCCCGGCACACAACACTCTTCCACCGGGGGCAGGAGTCAGGACCGTCCGCTTCACCCCGTGGGCTTTAAGCTGTCGGGCGGGTCGGGTTCCGCCTCGGCGTAGGGCGCTTTCCGGGTGCCGGGGCCAGGCGGACGCCGGGGTCAGGGGGTGAGGCGGCCGAGGGAGGGGAGGAAGCGGCCTACGCGGGAGGCGTAGGTGGTGTAGGCGGGGCCGTGGGTGCGGAGGAGGTAGGGCTCTTCGACGGCGCGGACCTGGAGGTGGATGGAGACCACGGTCAGGGCGAGGCCCGCCAGCGAGACGGGGTTGGGGACGGCGGCCGTGAGGCCGAGCGCGGTCACGATCATGGTGGTGAAGATGGGGTTGCGGGCCAGGGCGAACGGGCCGTGGGTAACCAGGGCGGTGTGTTCGGTCTCGTCCACACCGATCCGCCAGGACGCCCCCATCGCGGCCTGGGCGACGACCGTCCCGGCGACGCCGAGCAGGGCGACGACGAGGCCGGGGAGCGCGACGGCCGGGTGGTCGAGGAAGCCGACGGGGTCGAGACCGGCGAGCGCGGCGACCGGGCCCGCCGCGCCGGTGAGCAGCGCGGCGACGAACAGGATGCGGACCCACCACTGGGCGGAGCCGGGCGCGAAGCCGCCGCCGCGGAAACCGGTGTCGGCGGTGGCCCGCCACTGCCTCCAGGTGCGCAGGCCGAACGCGAGGGCGAACCAGACCAGGTAGACGACGAGCGCGGCGAGCGCCATCAGTGTTCTCCTTCGGAAGGGGTGGGGCCGCAGCACACGCGACCGTCCTGGCGGGCGACCGGAGCGCGAGCGGACGTGGCGGCGGGGGTGGGGACGGGCGTGGCGCAGCAGGTGTCGCCGCGCCAGGCGGCACGGCCCTCCCGGACGGCGGCGGCGGCGATGACGAGCGCGGCGACCGGGTCGGCCCAGGCCCAGCCGAACAGGCTGTTCACCGCGAGGCCGACGAGCAGCACCGCGGACAGGTAGGTGCACAGGAGCGTCTGACGGGAGTCGGCGACGGCGCTCGCCGAGCCCAGCTCCCGCCCCGCCCTCCGCTGCGCGTACGAGAGCCCCGGCATGACGGCGAGCGACAGCGCGGCGAGCACGAGCCCGACCGACGTGTGCGAGGCTGCCTCGCCCACGCCCGTCAGCGCCCGCACCGACTCGGCGGCGACGTAGGCGGCGAGCGCGTAGAAGGACACGGCGATGACGCGCAGGGCCGTCCGCTCCCGCCGCGCCACCTCGGCCGGGTCGCGCGCGGCGAACTGCCAGGCGACGGCGCCCGCCGACGCCACCTCGATCACCGAGTCGAGCCCGAAGGCGATGAGCGCGCCCGACGACGCGACGGCGCCCGCCCCGATCGCGACGACCGCCTCGACGACGTTGTAGGCGATCGTCCCCGCGACCAGCAGCCTGACCCGGCGTACCAACACCGTCGCTCGGGTCGGCGAAAGGACGGCTGCCATCAGCAGCAGCCCTTGTCGGCGGCGTCGGGACAGACCGTGGGATCTACCGCGAGGACGAGACCGAGCAGGTCGTCCAGCGCGTGCGCGAGCCTCTCGTCGGCGAGTTCGTACCGGGTGCGCCGTCCTTCCGGCAGCGCGACGACGAGCCCGCAGCCGCGCAGGCACGCGAGGTGGTTCGACAGGTTCTGCCTGCTCGTCCCTACCAGTTCGGCGAGGTCGGCCGGGTAGGCGGGCGCCTCCCGCAGCGCGAGCAGCAGCCGCGCGCGGGTCGGGTCGGACAGCGCGTGGCCGAAGCGGGCGAGCACCGCGCCGTGCGTCGAGGTCTCCATGCCGCCAAAGTACAGCGGAAGCTGAATTCAGTAAAGGCTGAACTCAGCGGGCCTGGGCGTCGAGGGCGCGGACGAGGTCGATGCCGCGCGCGAGGTTGTCCAAGCGGGCGGGGAGGGTGTCGCCCGCCGGGTAGAGGCGAACCGTGGTGACGCCCGCGGCCTTCCAGGCGGCGAGCCGGGCGCGGACCATCTCCTCGGTGCCGATGAGCGTCGTCGCCAGGACCATCTCGTCGGGGATGAGGGCGGCCGCGCCGGCGCGGTCGCGGGCCTGCCAGCGGTCGCGGACCTCGGCGGCGACGTCGGCCCAGCCCTGACGGCTGTAGGCGTTGTTGTAGAAATTGGTGCTCCCGGTGCCCATCCCGCCCAGGGAGAACGCGAGTTCCAGCTTGCGGGAGCCGACGATGCCCGGAAGCTCCGCTTCGTCCCGGACGATGTTGATCTCGGCGCCCTGGCAGAGGTCGAGGTCGGTGCGAGTGCGTCCGGAGCGGACGAGTCCGGCGTCCAGGTGGGTGAGGTAGGCGTCCTCGGCGGCCTCGGGGATGAAGCTCGTGCCCAGCCAGCCGTCCGCGAGTTCGCCGGTGAGCTCCAGCATGCGCGGCGAGAGCGTCGCCAGGTAGACGGGCACCGCTACCGGCGGAAGGCTCAGCCTCATGGGACGGCCCTGCCCGCCCGGCAGAGGGATGGTGAACGCGCTGC
Source organism: Actinocorallia sp. API 0066 (assembly GCF_020991275.1). GTDB lineage: Bacteria > Actinomycetota > Actinomycetes > Streptosporangiales > Streptosporangiaceae > Actinocorallia. The sequence goes on from NZ_JAJLQY010000003.1 coordinate 60,001, forward strand.
CCTCGTAGGAGAGCTTCTCTCCGGTGAACACGCGACGGACGATCTCGACCGTCTCGCGCATCCGCGTCAGCGCGCGCGCGAACGGCACACCGTGGAGTCCTTCCAGCACCTGCGGCCCCGACGCGCCCAGGCCGAGCAGGAACCTTCCGCCGGACAGGTGCGCGAGCGTCATCGCCGTCTGCGCGATCGTCACCGGGGAGCGGGTGCCGAGCTGGATGACGCCCGAGCCGAGCAGCATCCGTTCCGTCCGCGCCGCGAGATAGCCCAGCGGGGACGGCGCGTCGCTCCCCCACGCCTCGGCCACCCAGCACACGTCGAGCCCGAGTTTCTCGGCCTCCACGACGTACTCCGTGAGTTCCGTCCAGTCGCCCGCCGAACCCTCGACCGTCGTCGCCGTCCGCATCACCGCTCCCGTTCCGCGCGCGCCTTGATCGCCGCGAGGTTGGCCCTCATCCCGGTCTCGAACTCGCGGAGCCGGACGAAGACGATCTTCTGTTCCTTGTCGGGCATGGCCTCGATGGCGAGGCTCAGCCCCGACGGCGCCGGGCCGAGCTGTCCGCTCTGCTCCAGGACGGTGCCGCCGTCGTCGTCCGGCCGCAGCGTGAACCGCCACAGCCCCGACGGGTGCGCCGGGTCGCCGACGGCCCAGGCGAACCGCTCGGGCTCCACGCACTCCACGATGGTGCTGACGGTCTCCCAGTCGCCCAGTGACGGGTGCGCGCTGCGGCCCAGGAACCTGGCGCCCTCACGCGGCCCGGTCGCGCCGTCGAGCCAGAAGACCTCCTCCAGCTCGGCGCTCAACTCCGGCATCAGGCCGATGTCGCTCACCAGTGCCCACACCCGTGAGGCGGGCGCGGCGATCCGCGTGGTGACGGCGACCGTCGGCGCGTCGGCGTAGACCTGGCCCGTCCATTCCATGGTCTAGAGACCTCCTTCAACCGGTGGAGCTCAATAGTTGCGTAGATGGACTGACTAGGCAAGGGGAAGATTCCGGCTTTGGAGTGCTGAGTCTTTTTGATGGATCGTCTAGGCTTGGGGCATGAGGCGTACGTCGTTCGCGAACTGGCCCTGCTCGATCGCCCGCACCATCGACGTGCTCGGCGACTGGTGGACGCCGCTCGTCCTGCGCGAGTGCTTCTACGGCGTCCGACGGTTCGACGAGTTCCAGCAGCAGCTCGGCATCGCCCGCAACACGCTGTCCGACCGGCTGAAGCGCCTCGTCGAGGTCGGGCTGCTGGAGAAGCGCGTCTACGAGACGCAGCCCGTCCGGCACGAGTACGTGCTGACCGCGTCGGGCCGCGACTTCTTCCCCGTGCTGGCCGCGCTGAACGCGTGGGGCGACCGGCACCTGGCCGACCAGGACGGCCCCCCGATCGTGTTCCACCACACCGCCTGCGACCACGACGGCGAGGCCGAGGTCGTCTGCACCCACTGCCGCGCCCCCCTGCACGCCGACGACGTCGTCCCGCGCCCGGGGCCCGGCTACCCGGCCCGCCTCCTCACCCGCCCCGACGTCCGCGCCCGCTTCCACCTGGACGACCCGGCCCCCGCCCCCGAATCCTGAACCGGGAGCCGTCCGCGACCCGACGTTTCCGGCCTCCGCGCCCGCCGGATGATCTAGGCTGGGGCGACGCCGCCGCCCGGCGGGACGGACCCTGGAGTTCACACAGCAGTGACCGCACGTTTCTCCCGCCCGCGCCTGGCCGCCGCGGCGGTACTGTTCCCGCTCGTGCTCGGCACCGGATGCGCCGCCGAATCCGCGGACGAGGCCCCGCCGTCGGCTGAGCCGAGGCCGACGGAAGCCGGCGACCCCGCCAACACGCTCGACCGCTCCCGTGCGCTGCCCTCCGCCGCACCGGCCAAGGGCCAGGAGAAGATCCTCGCGGAGATCCTCGACTACGAGGTGCAGCCCGACGGCAGCACCGTCCGCGTCTGGGTGGCGCTGCCCACCGAGGACACCACCGCCTGCGGCACCAGGGCCACCGAAACCGCCAAGTCGGTCACCCTCACCATCACCCTCTGCTTCACCAAGACCACCTCTCCCCCCACCGCCGACGCCTCCCCCACCGCTTACACCGACATCCTCCTGAAGTCGCCCGTCAGCTCCCGGGCCCTCCTGGACCCCACCGGCCTTCTCATCCCCGACCTCCCCTCCTGACCCCGATACTGGCGGGTCTGGGGGGATTCGGGGGATCGCGCACGATCACGGCGGCGCCTGTCCTAGATTGACGAGCCAGTCCATCCGGTGAAGTGAGGTATTCGTGCGCGTTGGTGTGGTGTTGTTCGTTGTGGTGGCGGCCGTGTTCGGGAGCGGTGGGCAGGCAGGGGCGGCGCCCAAGCCGAGCCTGAAGTTCGCGAAGATCCAGTACGACGCGCCGGGGCCGGACACCCGGGACAACTCCCAGCTGAACCGGGAGTACGTCGTCATCAAGAACACGGGGCGGAAGGCGGTGCCGCTCAGGAACTGGACGTTGCGGGACGCGCAGCGGCACACCTACAAGTTCCCGAAGTTCACCCTGAAGCCGGGCAAGACCGTCACGGTGCACACGGGCAAGGGCAAGAACACGGCGGCGCACCTGTACATGAACCGTAGCTGGTACGTCTGGAACAACGACAAGGACACCGCGACCCTGCGCAACGCCAAGGGCGTCAAGGTAATCTCCCGCTCCTGGGGCAAGCCCAAGCCCAAGCCGCAGCCGTCCCTCGACCCGCGCTTCAGCACCTGCGCCCAGGCCAAGGCCAACGGCTACGGCCCCTACTACAAGGGCCGCGACCCCGAGTACCACTGGTACATCGACCGTGACGGCGACGGGGTCGTCTGCGAGTGACCGCCCCTCCCCGGGAAGTTCGCCTGCGGTCAAGCACGCTCAAGGACTGAACGGCCAAGCGCTTCGTCCAGATATGTGCGGGTACGGAACGTAGATGAGGCTTTTGCGGCTTCCCGGGGTGTACCGGCCTCGCCGTGACACCTGGGTCCTGTGCCGCGCCCTGCGAGAGGCGAAGGTCCCGCAGGGCGCCCGGGTCCTCGACCTGTGCACCGGGACGGGCCAGGTCGCCGTCGTCGCGGCCCGCTGCGGGGCGGCCCGGGTGACCGCGGTGGACGTCTCGTGGCGGGCCGTGGCCTGCGCCGCGGTGAACGGCCTCGTCCGACGGCTCCGGGTGAAGGCGCGCAAGGGCGACCTGTTCACACCCGTCGCGGGCCAGCGGTTCGACGTCATCACGGTGAACCCGCCCTACGTGCCGCGCGCGCACGGCGGCCCGCGCAGGCACGGCAGGGAGCGCGCCTGGGACGCGGGCCGCGACGGCCGCGACCTGGTGGACCGGGTCTGCGCCGAGGCCCCCGGCATGCTCGCGCCCGGAGGCGTCCTCCTCATGGTGCACTCGGACCTGTGCGGCGTCCCCCGGACGCTCAGCGCGCTCCGGGAGGGCGGCCTGCGCGCCGAGGTCGTCACCCGCGAGCGCGACCCGTTCGGCCCCGTGATGCGCCCCAGGGCCGCCGACTTCGCCGCCCTGGGGCTCATCGCGCCGGGCCGGGCGCACGACGAACTCGTGGTGATCCGTGCCGAACGCCGCTGACCGGCCCCGCCGCGTCCTGCTCGATCCGCGCGGTCCGCTGCTCGTCGAGGGGCCCGTCGAGATCGTCCTCCCCGACGGCACCGCCACGGTGTGCGAGAGGTTCATGGTCGCCATCTGCCAGTGCAGGCGCAGCCGCACCTATCCGCTGTGCGACACGAGCCACCGGCGCGCGCGGGCGCGTCCCTCAGGGGAGCGGCTCCAGGAGTGACGTCCGCCCTTCCCGCCAGGCGCCAAGGAGGTGGGCTTCCAGGCGGTCCTCCAGCCATCCCGTGGCCCGGACGCCGAACACCACGTCCGCCGCCAGCTCGGGCTCCCGGGCGAGGAGGTCCCCGATGACGTCCCTACGCAACACCTGCTCGTGGACGGCGTCCGCCTCGACGTGCTCGGTGTGGAAGACCAGCGCTCGTGGGCTCGCGCCCAGCCGGGTCAGCGCCTCGGCCATCCTGCGCGCGCTGGGCGCCGTCGTGATCTCGGCGGCGGCGAAGTGCCCGACCATCGCGGCGCGCAGGGCGCGGTGCAGGCCGAACAGCGACATCATGTTGACGATGGCCAGCGCGGGCGCCGGAACCACGTCGAGGTACCGCAGATAGGACGCGTCGAGCCCGGCGTCCGTCATGAGGTCGGCGTACAGGCGGGAGTGCGCGCGCTCGGCGACGCCCGCGCCGAACTCGTCGTACTCGACGGCCACGAGGGACGCCTTGGCCTGCCCCTGGAGCCGGGGGATCACCCAGGCGTGCGGGTCTGCCTCCTTCAGGTGGTACACGGACCTGTGCACGAGGTACTCGCGCAGCCGGGTCCAGGTTCCCTCGTCGCGCAGGAAGTGCGAGACGCCGCGCGCGGCGGGGTCCTCCGCCAGCAGGGGGCTGAGGGCCGCTTCCACGTCGTCGCCTTGGGGGACGGCCGCGCGGAGTTCCCTGAGGAAGGAGTCTTCGAGGTCGCGCCTGAGCCGGAGGAGGCCGGGGTCCCATTCCCAGCGCGGGTCGGCGTCAGCGAAGCCCCGGTAGTGCAGCTCGTAACACGTGTACAGGGCGAGTTGCGCGTCGTCGCCCAAGGGATCCGCCGGGTGGGCGGGGGCGCGCACGGGTGTCCCGGCGGGCGCGCGCAGGGCCGTGACGACGGCCGCGGAGACGGGTCCGCGCGGTCGCGGCAGCCGCGCCGAGCCGTCAAGGACGGCGGTGGGAGCCGGGGTCGCGGTCATGGTTCCTCCTCCGGGTCGGTCTGGGCGGCGAGCAGGTCCAGGACGGCGCGGGGGCCGCCCTCGCCGGCGAGGAGCTGGCGCTGCGCGCCGGTGCCGTCGTCGCGGAGCGCCCGCCACAGGGCGCGCGCCGCGTCGAGGTCGCCCGCGTCCTCCAGCGCGTTTCTGACGGCCGCGAAGAGCGCGGCGACCCGGGTGAACGCGGCGACGGGTGCGGCGCTCACCGGATCGATGAGCGCCCCGCAGAGCCCGTACCGCGCGGCGGCCCACTGCGCCGCCGCGCAGACCTGGGCGTCGAGCGGCGCGGCCTCCCGGCCCACGGCCAGCTCGGCGCGGGCGGTGGCGACGAGCGCCCGGGTGAGCGCGGCCTGGAGCACCGCCTCCCCGACGGTGCCCGCCGCGTCCGCCGCCCTGACCTCGACCGTCGGGTAGCGGGGCGACGGCCTCGCCGTCCAGAACGTCATCGCGGGGTCCACGAGGACACCGCAGTCCACAAGCCGGGCGACGGCCTCGTCGTGCTCCCGCGCGGAGCGGAAGTACGGCGGGACGCCTCCGCCCGGGAAAGGCGCCTGCTCGACCATGCGCCAGCTCGCGTACCCCGAGTCACGCGCGTGGTGGTAGGGCGAGTTCACCGATAGCGCAAGCAGGACGGGCAGCCATGGACGCAGGTGGTTGACGACCGCCACGGCCGTCTCCCTGTCCGGCACGCCCACGTGCACGTGGCATCCGCACACCTGGTAGCCGCGCGCCACGCCCGCGTAGAGGTCCCGCACCCGGGCGAACCTCTCGCCGTCCGTAGGTGGAGGGTCTCGGGTGGCCACGACGGGCGTGCCGGAGGAGACGAGCGCGAGCCCTTCTTGGCGGGCGGCCTCCGCGAGCACCCGCCGTCCGGCCGCCACGTCCACGCGCAGATCCGCCAGCCTCGTGTGCACCCGGGTGACGGCTTCCACCTGGGTCTCCTGCATCTCCGCGTGGAACTCGCCTGCGAACCCGTCCGCCACGGCCGCGCGGGCCATGACGCCGTGGGCCCGGCCCGACGGCTCGCCCGTGTCGGGCTCGACGAGGAGCAGTTCCTCTTCGACGCCCACGGTGCCGGGCTCCGAGACCCGGGCCGTCTGGCCCATACGAACAGCCCTGCCCGAACGCGACACGCCGCAAAGCCGGTTTTGCCAAGCCCCGCACGTGCGATGGCCACCTCCACACCGGCACGCCTCTCCCCCGGACGCACAGGAACGGCTGCGCTCTCGCGCAAAAGGTGAAGCCGGGCGGCGCTTGTGCGGCGTCGCCCGGCTTTGGGGGGAGGGGGGTTACTTGCCCCAGAGCTTCTTGTACTGCTCCTCGTAGTCGGGGACGAGTTTGGGGAAGGTCTGGGCTTCGGGGGCGGGCGGGACGTTGTTGAAGTCCTTGGCCCAGATGAGGGGGCGGGTGTACTGGACGGCGAGGTCGAGGGCGGCGTCGGTCTGGCCGGTGAAGATGCGGGCCAGGGCGTCGACGGTGCGCCAGCCGAGTTCGGGCTGGTCGAACGGAGCGGACGCGGTGAGGGCGCCGCTCGCGACGTGCGGGATGTTCGAGACGGCGGTCGCCACCGAGTAGGTCTTCGGCAGGGTGACGCCGGCGGCCTTGGCGGCGGCGATCAGGTTCGTCGCCATGCCGTCATAGCCGACGAACAGGGCCTTCAGGTTGGGGTTGGCGCGCAGGAAGTTGACGATCAGCGTGCCGTCGTTCGTGCCGAGCGCGGTGACGGGGATCGAGGTGTCCTTGATGGTGCAGGACGGGCAGAGTTCCTTGACCTCGTCCCGGTACGCCACCGAGTAGTCGTTGATGATCTTGTAGCCCTGGATGCCGACCATGCCGATCTCGCCCGGTCCGTCCAGGTCGGCGAGTGTCTTGTCGGCGACGGCGGTGGCGAGGCCGCTCAGGCCGTCGGTGCCCATGATCTGGAGGGTGAGCAGGTCGCCCGTCGGGTCGGGCCCGGTGCTGGAGATGACCGGGATGTTCTTGGACTTCAGCTCCTTCAGCTGGTCCTGGATCGCCGCGACCTCGGTGGCGCTGATCAGCACGGCGTCCGGCTTGAGCTGGATCGCCTGGGTGAGCGCCTGCTGGAACAGCTGCGGCGTCGGCGACTGCGGCTGGATCACCTTGACCGTCCAGCCGAACAGCCTGGCCGCCTCGGTGACCGCCTTGTAGGTGAGGATCGTGCCCTGCCCGCCGGGGCCCGCGCCGATCGCGATGATCGTCTTGCCGCTCGGGACGGGCTTGCCGACCGGCACGGTGATGCCGATGGACGTCGGCGGGGTGCTGTAGGTGTCGGCGAGCGCCTTGGCCTGCTTGAGGCCCGCGGTGTCGGCGGCGGTGCCCTCGCCGCCGCCTCCGCCGGACGAACCGCCGCACGCGGCGACGCCCAGCGCGAGCGCCGCGGCCGCCGCGGACGCCGTCAGCTGACGTGTCCAAGTGATCTTCATGAGCCTGTGCTCCTTACGAGGGGGTTGGGGGTGGGTTGGGCACGACGGCGTCCGGTCGCCGGGTTCGGTCGCCGACGCCGTCGCGCCCGTTCGGCTCGGGGGTGGGGAGCCGACGTTCAGGGGGCGGCGGCCTGCCGCGCCTTGGCGCGGATCCAGGAGCGGGCGCGGATCGCCTGCTCCAGGTTGGAGGCGCCGAGCGCCAGGAGGAGGACGACACCGCCGAACAGGCTCTGCGCCCAGGCGGCGCCGCCGATGAGGAAGATGCCGTTCGTGCCGACGCCGAGCAGGATGACGGCGAGCAGCGTGCCGAAGGCGTTGAACCTGCCGCCGAACTGGGTCGCGCCGAGGAACGCGGCGGCGTAGGCGTCGAGCAGGTAGGGCGGGCCGATGTGCGGGGTGCCGGAGTTGACCGAGGACGCCAGCAGGATCCCGGCCACGCTGACGACGAACCCGGCGGCGATCAGGCTGGCGAACTTGAGCCGCCGGGTCCTGATGCCGACGAGTTCGGCGCCGCGCTCGTTGAAGCCGAGCGCGTAGACGCGGCGTCCCGTCACCGTGTACTTCTGGAAGAACCAGAACGCGACGGCGACGGCGAGCAGCAGGTACAGCGGCAGGGTCAGGCCGAACAGGCCGGTCGTGGCGATCGCGCCGAACGCCCCGCCGAGTTGAGGTCCGGTGACGGACTGGTCGGCCAGCATCGTGACGACCGTCGCGAACAGCGCGCCCGTCGCGAGCGTGCCGATGAACGAGTCGATCTTCGCGGAGACGACGACGAGGCCGTTGAACGCGCCCATCGCCAGGCCCGCGAGCAGCGTCACCAGCACCGCGGGGGCGACGCCCCAGCCCTGTTCGACGAGCAGCCAGGCGACCAGCACGTTCGCCAGGCCCATCGCGTTGCCGACGGACAGGTCGAACAGCCGGGCTGACAGCGGGATGACCAGGGCGAGTGCGATCAGACCCGGCACCGCCGCACCGTTCAGTACGGATCGGACGGTCGTCCACGTCGGGAACGTCTCGGGCGCCAGTATCGAGAACACCACGATCAGGCCGATCAGCACATAGATGATGCCGATGTTCGTGACGCTCAGGTAGCGCGTCCAGGAGCGGCGGGGCTCGGCCGTCCGATCCGGCCGGGGCCGCCGTTCCGCTTCCGCCTCGGGGCGGCGGGGGTCGTCAAGCGTGTTCATCGTGCGCACCTTCGATCGCGTAAGCCAATGCGGACTTGGTGATGCCGTCGCCCGAGAAGGCGCCCGCGACCTTCCCGTCCCGCAGCGCGATGACCCGGTCGCAGCAGGCGAGCAGGTCCTCCAGGTCGGACGAGGCCATGACGACGGCGAGGCCCCCGTCGGCGCGGCGGCGCAGCTCCCGGTAGATGACCCGGCGCGCGCCGATGTCGATCCCGGCGGTCGGCTCGGACAGCACGAGCACCTTGGGCCGTACCGACAGCGCCCTGGCAAGGACCGCCTTCTGCTGGTTGCCGCCGCTGAGCGTCGTCACGGGGCGGGGCGCGTAACGCGGGTCGGCGTGCATCGCGTTGAGCCAGTGGCGGGCGAACCGCCTTTCGGACCGTCCGGTGAACACGCCCTTGCGCCGGATGTACGGGAGCGCGCCTAGTGAGACGTTCTCCGTGGTGCTGAACCCGTCGAAGACGGCCTCGGCCGCGCGGTCCGCAGGCACGAGGGAGACGCCCAGGTGACGCGCGTGCCCCACGGTCAGCCGCTCGGCCGTGACGCCGCCGACGCTGATCGTGCCGCCGCCCACCGTCTGGGCGCCCGCGATGACGTACGGGAGCTCCTCGCGGCCCGAACCGAGCAGTCCCGCGACGCCGACGATCTCGCCGGGCGCGACGGAGAAGCCGACCCCGCGCAGGTACTCGCCGTGCACGTCGCGGACGTCGAGCGCGGGCACCCCGCCGGGGACGCGGCGCTGCGCCGGCCTGTTCGCGGGCTCGGCGTTGGACTCGGCGGCGCCGACCACCAGGTCCACGAGCCCGCTCAGGGTGATGTCGCTGAGGGCGCCGTCCCAGACCTTGCGTCCGTCGCGCATGACGGTGGCGCGGTCGGCGATCGCCATGACCTCGTCCAGCCGGTGCGAGACGATGACGACGGCGGCGCCGCGTGCCGCGATCGTCCGGATCAGGTCGAACAGGACGTCCACCTCGTGCGCGGGCAGCGCCGCGGTCGGCTCGTCCAGGACGAGCACGCCGCGCTCGGTCCGCCAGCCGGAGACGGCCCGCACGATCGCCACCATCGCCCGTTCCGGCGGCGTCGCCTTGGCCAGCGGCATGTCGGGGTCGAGCGCGAACCCGAACCTGGCGAGCAGCTCGCGGGCGTGCCTGGCCTGCCGCCGCCAGTTGACGGCGCCGAACGGGCCGCGCGCGTACCCGGTGACAAATCCGATGTTGTCGACCGCGCCGAGCTCGGGGATGATCCCGAGGTCCTGGTGGACGAAGCGCAGCCCGGCGCGCTCCGCGTCCTGCGCGTCGCCCAGCGCGGTGGGCCTGCCGAACACCGTGCACTCCGCGCCCGGGTCCGGCGTGTACACCCCGGCGAGGCACTTGATGAGCGTCGACTTGCCTGACCCGTTGTGGCCGAGCAGCGCGTGCACCGTGCCCGGCTGGACCTCGAAGTCCACCCCGTCGAGCGCCCGCACCCCGGGGAACGTCTTGGCCACGTTCCGCAGCCGCAGCGCCGGCGTGCCCGCGCCGGCGCCGGCGCTCACCGCGTCCCCCGACGCACGCGGCGAACGGACGGCCCGGTCAGCCGCCCCTTCCGCCACGGAAAAGCTCGTTCCATCGGTCCTCCGCTTCGCCTCGGTCCCGCATCCGCACCCGGCGTCACCGACCCGGCGATCAAATGTGATGCGAGATCGAAAATATATAATGCCTGGTGACTGGCGTCACAGTGAAACAGTCGCCGACGCCACCGTCAACCCCCCGGCCCCTGGTGACTTTCCAGTCACCAGGGCCCCGGCTTGGGCCGGTGCACAGAGTGCGGGGCGGGGACGGGGGCCGGAGGCGCTTTACGAGGGGTGGGAGCGGGTGGACGATCGGGGCGGATCGTCGGGTTCGGGAGGGTCGATGGGCGGTGGCCGGCTGCACGGGTGGTTGGCGGAACAGGCGCCGGAACTCGTCGCGCTCGTCGTCGACGAACTGGCGCGGCGGGTGCCGTTCTACGCGCTGCAACCGCGCGAGGTGCTCGACGGGCCCGTGCGGATGGCCGTCGAGGCGAACCTCCGGATCGTCCTGGAGACGCTCGGGCAGGGCCGCGAGCCGAACGTCGAGGAGCGGGCCGAGGTCATCACGTGGTCGGCGCGGCGGGCCGAGCAGGGCGTGCCGCTGGAGGCCGTGCTGACGGCCTACCACCTCGCGGTCGAGGTGTGGTGGCGGGCCGCCGCCGAACAGGCGCCGCCCGAGGAGGCCGCCGCCGTGCACGATCTCGGGCTGCACCTGCTGGCACATCTGCGGTCCGTCGTCCCCGCGGTGACGCTCGCGCACGTGCAGGAACAGCAGCAGCTCTACGGCGAGCGGCGCGAGGCCAGACGCGCCCTGCTGTCCGCGCTGCTCTCCGGGGAACCCGCACGGCCGCTCGCCGCCCGTGCGGGGACGGCCCTCGCCCCGTCCTACACCGTCGTCGCGCTCCACCTCGGCGGCCCGTCCTCGCGCCACCGGTTGGGCGGCATCCTGGGCGCGCGGCGGGTGTCGCGGAACCTTGAGGCGACGCTGGCGGCGCACGCCGGAGGCCACGTGCTCGCGTCGTTCGACGGGAGCGGCGGGACGGTGCTGCTGCCGGGCACCGCGGTGCCGGACCTGCCGGAACTCGCCGGACGGCTCGGCGACGCCGTCGAGCGGGAGGCACGGGCCGCGGTGACCACCGCGTCCGGCCACGCCGAGATCCCCGGCGCGGCGGCCGAGGCGCGGGAGGTGCTCGGGCTCGTCGTCCGGCTGAAGCGACCGCCCGGCCTGTACCGGCTTGAGGACGTGCTCCTCGAATACCAGCTCGCCCGGCCCGGCAGCGGGCTCGCCAAACTCGCCGCGCGGCTCGACCCGATCGCGGACCGGCCGGACCTCATGGACACCGTCAGGGCCGTCGCGGCGCGCGGGCACAACCGGCGGCGGGCGTCACTCGACCTGCACGTGCACCGGAACACGCTCGACTACCGGCTCCGGCGGATCGCCGAGCTCACCGGGCTCGACCCGGCCGACCCCGACGGGTTCCGGCTGCTCACCGCCGCGCTCACCGCGCGGGACCTGCTGCACTGACGTTTCGGTTGGGTGAACGCCCAACCCGATCATCGAATGATTGCCGCGATTGCGGACAGACACGGATCGTCACGGCGATCAGGATGACTGTCCATGAGGAGCAGATTCACCGCACTCGCGGCCGCCGTGCTCGTCGCGGCCGCCGTCGTGCAGGCACCCGCCAGCGGCGCCACCCCCGCCGCCCCCCTCCCGTCCGCCGCCTCCTGGGGCGCGCCCGGCCCCTACGAGGTCACCGTCGAGATCGAAGCGGTGACCACCTTCTACCGCCCCAAGCACATGAACGGACGCCACCCCGTCGTCATCTGGGGCAACGGCACCTTCGCGATCCCCGGCGTCTACACCGGGCTGCTGCGGCACTGGGCGAGCCACGGAATCATCGTCGCCGCGTCCAACTCCACCCAGTCCAACCCCGGCCTGTCCATGCGCGCCGGAATCGACACGCTGACCCACCGGAACGCCAACCCGGGCAGCGTCTACCACCAGCACGTCAACCTCGACCGGATCGCCTCGGCCGGGCACTCGCAGGGCGGCGCGGGCGCCGTCAACGCGGCGCTCGACCCGCGCGTCGACACCGTCGTCGCGATCCAGCCAGGACCGCTCACCGACCCCGACTGGATCGACGTCCCCACGCTCTTCCTCTCCGGACAGCGTGACCTGATCGTGTGGCCGGCCCTCGTCCGCGCGCTCTTCAACGACGCCGACCACGTGCCCGCCGTCTACGGCGAGCTGCGCGGCGCGACCCACCTGTCCATCGCGGGCGACGGCGGCGCGTCCCGTGCCCCGGCCACCGCGTGGCTGCGCGCCTGGCTGCTCGACGACCCCGTCGCCAGGGCCGCGTTCTTCGGCCCCTGCGGCTACTGCTCCGACGGCACCACCTGGTCGGACTTCAAGCGCAACGCCAAGGCGGCGGCACTCCCCGCCACCTGACCACCCCGCCCCCGGCCCGGAGGCGGCCGCTCCCGACGAAGTCGGGCCCGCGAAGCGGCCGACCTCCGGGCCCATCAAACACAGCCCGGGGGGCGGCCGCTCCCGACGAAGTCGGGGCCGCGAAGCGGCCGACCTCCGGGCCCATCAAACACAGCCCGGGGGGCGGCCGCTCCCGACGAAGTCGGGGCCGCGAAGCGGCCGACCTCCGGGCTCATCGAACACGGCCCGTCCCGGCGTCACCTCTGCACCGGGGCGGGCCCCGTTTTCCCAGGAGTTCCGCCATGATCCGACCCGTCGCCGTCACCGGCGCCGCCGTCTTCGCCCTCTCGCTCGCCTCCCCCGCGCACGCGACCCCTCCCGTCGACTACGTCGCGCTCGGCGACTCGGCCGCCGCCGGGCCGCTCATCCCCGTGCAGGACCCGTCGGCGCCCGGATGCTTCCGGTCGCTGGTGAACTATCCGGCTTTGACGGCCAAAGCACTGAAGGTCCGTTCGTTCCGTGACGTCACGTGTTCCAGTGCGAAGACCGCGCATCTGACGTCGCCGCAGCAGACGCCGCTCGGCGAGGTCCCCGCCCAGTACGCCGCGCTCAGCAGGGGCACCGACCTCGTCAGCCTCCACATCGGCGCCAACGACATCTCGCTCACCCGGATGATCACCGACTGCCTCGCCTCCTCCCCGGCCGCGAAGAGTTGCAAGGACGCGTACTTCGCTGAGACGGGCAAGGACCCGTGGAAGCCGAAGATCAGGGCGCTCGTCCCCGTGCTGCGGAAGGCCATCGACGGGATTCGGGCGCGTTCCCCGCACGCCCGGATCTACGTCGCGGGCTACACGACCTACCTTCCGCGCGGCGGGTGCCATCCGCGCGTCCCGATCCTGCCGCGCGACGCCACCTACATCCAGCAGACCATCAACCGGCTCAACGCGGCCATCGCGCACGCCGCCCGGTCGCGCGGCGCGCACTACGTCGACCTCGCCCGTCCGGCCCGGCACCACACCGTGTGCGCCTCGCCCCGCGTCCGCTGGGTGGAGCCCTACGTCCCCGCCAACCCCGCCGTCCCCTTCCACCCCAACGCGACGGGCATGCGCGCCTTCGCCGCGATTCTCGTCGCCGAACTCAAGCACTCCCGGCGGACTCCAACAGCATAAGGAAAGCGCGGCGATCCGTAGGAGCGGAAAATGTCCTTCGACCCCCATCTGCACGCCGTCCAGCAGCACTCCGACCAGGCGTTCCGCCGGAGCGGCCAGATGATCGACGACCTCCACCGCGACCGGCGCCGCCGCCGCTCCGGCAGGTCCACCGGAAACGGCCTGGGCTTCCTCCTCCTCATCGCCCTGGGCGCCTACATCTACACCCAGCACCCCGACCTCTGGCACACCCTCAAGTCCCACCTCACCGACTTCCTCGCCCTCCTCCAGAACTGACCCAACCCCATCCCCGAACACACGATCCCGCCCCGCCACAAGCACGCGGTGCGTTTCCTCCTTCAGGCCGGAGACCCGATGACAGGGCTCCGGCCTGAACCATTCCCCCACCCCGGCGCATTCCCGGAAATCCCCGGCAAGCGCCAACGTCACCCGCTTCAGCGGCACCCGACGCGCGGCGGCGACGGCACGGCCCGCGAACCAGTTCCCCTGGATATCCGAACCCCAGACGACAAACACCCCAAGCCCAAACGTTTCTCCATACCGCTGACCTGTCGGCACCCGGTTCTCCGCTGGGCATCCGTCCGGTGACGGCCTCGGTTCACCTCGTGCGGCCACACGTGCCGCTGTCTCGACGATGATCGGTCTCGCTGGTCTGGCCGGGGGCGTTGTCGCCGGTGGGTGTGGGGGTAAGCGGGAGAGGGCGGCGGCGGTGAGGGTGGCGAGGGCGGTCATGCCTCGGGCGTTGGGGTGGAGGGCGGCGGCGCCGGAGGGGGCGCGCATGGGTTCGGTCCAGCGGGTGGTGTGGGAGCGGCAGGCGTCGCGGCCGGTGCTCGCGGCGTAGGGGTTGACGGCCAGGGCGCCGTTGGCGGCGGCGCGCTGGGCGAGCATGGTGTTGAGGGCGCGCTGCTTGGCGGAGAGATACGGGAGGTCGGCCGCGTCGAACGGGACCGCCTTGCCGCAGCGCGCGGTGTCGGGGAGCAGCCGGAGGTAGCCGACGACGACGATCGTGGCGCGCGGCGCCTTCTCCCGGATCCGCCGCAGCGCCTTGTCGATCTTCGGCGCGGTCGCGGCGATCTTCTTGTCGATCCGGTCGGTGCCGCCCGAGGTGAAGATCCGTTTGCAGCCGCGCAGGAACGCGCCGATGACACAGGTCCGGAGAATCCCGGTGAATCCGACGTCGTTGCCGCCGAACGTGAATGTCACAAGATCCGTCTCCCTGGTGATGGCGTCGATCTGTGCGGCGACGCCCGCCTTCTGGCGATAGGCGAGCGCGTCCGTCGTCGCCCCCTTGCACGTGACGTCGGTCAGCGACACCCGTCCGATGATCCGCGCGAGTTCCCGCGGGTAATTGCGATCCGACCTGTCACACGCCGCGTTCACCACCCGCGGAATACCGGCCCCCGACGCGAACGAATCCCCCACCGCCACATACCGCAGCGACCGCCCCGCCGCGGGCCCCACCAGCACCCCGCCGACCAGCACGGCAACCGCCACCACCGCAAGTCCGGAACGCCACAACCAGTACCCGCCCACACATCCCCCCAAAATCCCAGAAACCATCACCGCCCACCGCCCACATCGCGATGAGCGTCCGACCAAAAGAAAGATAACCCCGCCACGCCGCCCGAGCAAACAGAATAGCCAATCCCCAAAAACCCCCGCAAATCCACATTCATAATGAACAATCAATAACACCCCCACAATTCACCGGGTCCACCAAAGGCGCGCGGCAGCCCGGAGCCGCGCCCCCGCCAGCCGGGCCCGGTCCAGCGAGACGGCTAGGCGAGGGCGCAGTCGGGGCATTTGGAGCCGGTCGGGGTGCGGTAGTAGAGGCAGCAGGTTCGGCGGCGGAAGGTGAGGGAGGGGCTGGTGAAGGTGCCCTTGTTGTGGAGGTGGCCGAGGGTGAGGAGGCGGGTGGCGAGGTCGTGGGCGGGGGTGGCCAGGTCGGGGCGGGCGGCGCGGAGGTCGCGGGCGGCCTCGGCGAGGGCGGAGGCGGCGTTGCCGTACAGGACGGGTCGGGCGACCTTGACCTTGAGGCCGGAGGCGAAGGGTTCCAGGTGGTCGGTGATGACGGCGCGGTAGAGGGCTTCGGCCACGTCGTCGTCCACGTGGTGCCCGGCCGCTTCCGGGACGCGTAGGGCCGGGCCGTCGTCGGCGCGCTGGAGGCGGCCCAGGTCGGGCAGGACGCCGTGGGCGAGGACGGAGTACAGCAGCGGCGACCAGAGCCGGGCGGCGTGCCCGAGCTGCACGATCGAAGCACCGATGCGCGGTTCGTCGGTCCTGTACCGGTCGGCGGTGGCCTGTACCAGGTCGGCGAAGCCCCGGTCGTAGGCGTCCGTGACGGGATGCCAGCCCGCGTCGGGGCCGCCGACCGCCAGCGTGAAGAACGGACCGAGGGCGGCGGCCTCCGACAGCGCCGCCGCGACGACCGAGCCCGGAGCTTCGGACGACATGGGCAGATCAGCTCCTTTCCACGTACGTCAGGGGTGGCCGCCGAACGGCGCGGGCGCGCCGGGCAGCAGGACGACCTGGGGCACACCGGTCACCGGATGCGGTTCGATCGAGGCGTCCACCTGGTAGACGTCGGCGAGGAGGTCGCGGGTGAGGATCTCCTCCGGCGTGCCGAGCGCCACCAGCCGTCCGCCGTGCAGCACGCAGATCCGGGCGCAGAACATCGCGGCGAGGTTGAGGTCGTGCAGCGCGACGACGCCCGTCACGCCGAGCCCGCCGACCAGCCGGAGCGTGTCGAGCTGGTGCCGGAGGTCGAGGTGGTTCGTCGGCTCGTCCAGCACCATCGTCCCGGCCCGCTGGGCGAGCGCCCGCGCGATGAGGACCCGCTGCTTCTCGCCGCCCGAAAGCCTGTCGAACGGGGCTTCCGCGAGGTGGGCGGCGTCCAGCGCGGCGAGCGATTCGGCGATGATCTCCCGGTCGGTCTGGTCGTCGCCGTCGAATGCCCGTTTGTGCGGGGTCCTGCCCATCGCGACGACCTCGCGGACCGACAGGTCGAACTCCCCCGACGACTCCTGGAGCACCGCCGCGAGCCGCCGCGCGAGTTGCTTGCCGGGCAGCGTCCACACGTCGTCGCCGTCCAGCAGGACCCGCCCGGACGTGGGCCTCTGCGCCCGGTACAGGGTGCGCAGCAGCGTCGATTTTCCGGCGCCGTTGGGCCCGACGAGCCCGACGACCTCGCCGGGCGCGACGTCGAACGAGACAGCGTCGACGAGGGCCCGCCCGTCGGCGCGGACGGTGACGTCGCGCAGGGCGAGCGCGCCGGGCGCGCCGCGCTTCACCGCGCCGCCTTGCGCCGCATGAGCCACAGGAAGAACGGGCCGCCGACGAGGGCGGTGAGGACGCCCACGGGGATCTCCTCCGGGCTGATCAGGGTGCGGGCGGCGAGGTCCGCGCCGATGAGGAAGGCCGCGCCGAGCAGCGCGGCGGCGGGCAGCGCGCGCCGGTGGTCGGTGCCGACGAGAAGCCGCACCACGTGCGGCATGATCAGCCCGACGAAGCCGATCGAGCCGCTGACCGAGACGACGGTGCCGACCATCACCGCGACGCACACGAACAGCGTGGCGCGGAAGCGGTGCACGTCGAGGCCGAGCGCGGCGGCGGCCTCCTCGCCCGCGAGGAGCAGGTTCAGCGGCCGGGAGACGCCGAGCAGCGCGACGGTCCCCGCGAGCACGGCGGTCGCGGGGATCCAGAACATCTCCCAGGTCGTCCCGGCGAGGCCGCCGAGCATCCAGCGCAGCGCCGACTGCGCGGCGTGCGGGTCGTTGGAGGTGACGACGAGGAAGCTCGCGACCGCCGACAGCACCTCGGCCGTCGCGACGCCCGCGAGGACGAGCCGCACCGTCGGCATCCGGCCGCCGGAGCGGGCGAGGAAGTACACCGCGACGAGCGCGGCGAGCGCCCCGCCGAACGCGGCGAACGGCAGCGTGAACACCCCGAACCAGGCGACGCCGTACACGACGACGATGACGGCGCCGACCGTCGCGCCGGAGGAGACGCCGAGCAGCATCGGGTCGGCGAGCGGGTTGCGGACCAGCGCCTGGAGCGCCATGCCGCACACCGCGAGCCCGGCCCCGACGACGCCGCTCAGCAGCACGCGCGGCAACCGCACGTCGAGCACGATGGTCGCGCGGACGGGCGGCCAGTCCGGGGCGGCGAGCCCGGGATGCAGCCAGTGCAGGAGGATGCCCCACACCTGTCCGGCCGGGATCCGGATCGAGCCCGCCGCGACCGCCGCCGTCGCGACGGCCAGGAGCAGCGCGACGAGCAGCAGCAGCACGAGCGGGTAGGGCAGGCGGCGGCGCGCCGCCGGGGCGGCCGGGACCGCGGTGGCGATCCCGGCCGTCTTGGCCTCGGTCACTTGAAGAGGTCCGGGTGGATCTGCTCGGCCAGCGACTGGACGGCGGCGGGCACCCGCACGCCCGTCACGGTGGATGAGAGCGGCAGCACCGCGAACCGCTCGTTCTTGATCGCGGGCACGTCCTTGAGGGCCGGGTTCGACAGCAGGAACTTCTTCTTGTCCGCGGCGCTCTGGCTGCCGTAGTCGTAGATGACGATCACTTCGGGCGCGCGGTCGGCGACCTGCTCGAACGACACGTCGGCCCACGCCTTGTCCACGTCGGCGAACAGGTTGACGCCGCCCGCCAGCTTGATCAGCTCGGTGCCGATGCCCGCGCCGCCCGCGGTGAACGCCGTCTTGTCGCCGCTGTCGTAGACGAACACCTTGAGCGGGTCGAGGTCCTTGAGCTTGGCCGTGACGGCGTCGAGGGGCTCGTGCAGCTTGCCGATGAGGGCTTTGGCCCGGTCCGGCACGCCGAAGATCTTCGCGAGGGTGGTGATCTCCTCGTCCATCGTCGCGAGGGTCACCCTGCCCTCGGGGCACTCCTCGATGTTGACGTGGGTGTTGATCCCGGCCTTGGTGAGGCGGTCGCGGGACCTGCCCTCCTTCTCGTCGAAGGCGCTGGACCAGCCGCCGTAGACGAAGTCGGGCTCGCTGGTCAGGAGCGTCTCGTAGGAGGGGTACTCCTCCGCGATCACCTTGATGCCGTCGTAGGCCGCCTTGTACTCCGGCAGGACCTCGTCATCGAGGTAGGCGGTGCCGACCATCGACTTCTCCAGGCCGAGCGCGAGGAGCGCCTCGGTGGCGTGCTGGTTCATCGACACCGCGCGGCTCGGGGGCCGCTCATAGGTGGTCGTGACCCCGCAGTTCTCCACCGTGACCGGGAAGCCGGGGGTGGCGGCCGCCGTGGGGGACGTGTCGTCGGCGGAGGTGCCGCCGCAGGCCGTGACCAGTGCGGCACAGGCCACGGCGAGCAGCAGGGACAGCGGACGTCTGCCCGTCATAGGGGGTCTTCCTCTCACAAAGAACAGCGAGGCTCGTCGTGAGGGGACGGCGCACCGTGGCACGGTGCGAAGAGAGGCGGAGAGCGTGTTCCGGGGCATACCGGACCGCTCCACGGGCCGCGCGAGACGGCCGACGGGTGACGCGCATGACGGCGTCCCTCCTCTCCGGGGAGATCCGCCCCGGTCACAGCGAGGAGGCGAGACGCGTGAGTCTCCTGGCTCTCGGCTCAAGCGCCCTTCCCGGCCTTCCCACCCCGCACGGGGCAGTGGCAGCTTCGGGACCGGCTCGCCGATCACAGTGGCGGGACCGCGCCGGATTCACACCGGCTTCCTCGTTCCGCGTTCGCCTGTTTTCACCGGCCATCATGGCATATGCCGGGCGTCGCGTCCGCACCCGGCCACCCGCCGTTACAGAGCAGGGATGACCAGCGGTGCGCCCGTGTGCGGATCCGGGTGGGGCGGTTCGAACAAATGTTTGGATTTGTGGTTTGGGGGTGTGGGCCACGGGCAGGTTAGGTCTTGGTCACGGTGTGGCATCGGGGTGTGGCGGTACGTTGTGGAGGTTGTGATGATTGTCGGTTTTGTCCGATGGGTGCGCGGGGTCGTGCGGAGGGTTTGGACGTTCTCCACAATTGGAGGCGCTCAAGGTGCGCTGTGTCCGACATGGTGTCGCGGGCCGCGGGACGGAAGGGTGAAGAGTTCCGGGGGATCGTCGTGCCCGGGAACGTCGTCTGCAGAAGGGCTTGGTCGGGTGTTCAGTCGCATCGCCATCGTCAACCGCGGTGAAGCCGCCATGCGGCTCATCCACGCCGTGCGGGACATCGCAGCGGAGACCGGGACACGGATCGAGACCGTCGCCCTGTACACCGACGTCGACAGGGCGGGGGCCTTCGTCCGTGAGGCGGACCTCGCCTACGACCTCGGTCCCGCCTCGGCGCGGCCCTATCTTGATCTGAAGGTGCTGGAGCGGGCGCTCGTCGCGACGAAAGCCGACGCCGCCTGGGTCGGCTGGGGCTTCGTCGCCGAGGATCCGGCGTTCGCGGAACTGTGCGCGGAGCTGGGCGTGACGTTCATCGGGCCCAGCCCGGACGCCATGCGCAAGCTCGGCGACAAGATCGGCGCGAAGCTGATCGCCGAGGAGGTCGGCGTCCCGGTCGCGCCGTGGAGCCGGGGCGCGGTCGAGAGCCTGGAGGCCGCGCTGGCGTCGGCGGCCCAGGTCGGCTACCCCCTGATGCTGAAGGCGACGGCCGGAGGCGGCGGCCGCGGCATCCGCGTCATCACCAACGAGGCGGAGCTCGCCGACGCCTACGAGCGCACCAGCCAGGAGGCGGCGCGCGCGTTCGGCAGCGGCGTGGTGTTCCTGGAGCGGCTCGTCACCGGCGCCCGGCACGTCGAGGTCCAGGTGATCGCGGACGGCCAGGGCACCGCGTGGGCGCTCGGCGTCCGCGACTGCTCGGTGCAGCGGCGCAACCAGAAGATCATCGAGGAGTCGGCCTCGCCGGTGCTGAGCCCGGAGCAGACCGCCGACCTGAAGGCGTCCGCCGAGCGGCTCGCCCTCGCCGTCGGGTACCGGGGCGCGGCCACCGTCGAGTTCCTCTACCACCCGGGCGAGCGGCTGTTCGCGTTCCTTGAAGTGAACACCCGCCTCCAGGTCGAGCACCCGATCACCGAGTCGACCACGGGGGTCGACCTCGTCAAGGCCCAGATCCACGTCGCGTCGGGCGGCAGGCTCGAAGGCCGTCCCCCGGCCGAGCGCGGCCACGCCGTCGAGGCGCGGCTCAACGCCGAGGACCCCGACCGCGACTTCGCCCCCTCCCCCGGCCGCATCGCCCGCTTCGACACGCCCGTGGGCCCCGGCATCCGGGTGGACACCGGCTTCGCCGAGGGCGACGTCATCCCCGCCGACTTCGACTCGATGATCGCCAAGATCATCGCCTACGGCCGGGACCGCGAGGAGGCCCTGGGCCGCCTGCGCCGCGCGATGGCGCAGACGACCGTCGTCATCGAGGGCGGCACCACGAACAAGAGCTTTGTGCTCGACCTGCTGGACCAGCCCGAGGTGATCAACGCCTCCGCCGACACCGGCTGGATCGACCGCGTCCGCGCCGAGGGCGGGCTCGTCACGCACCGGCACTCCGCGGTGGCCCTGGCCGCGGCCGCCATCGAGGCGTACGAGGAGGAGGAGCGCGTCGAGCGGCAGCGGCTGCTGACCACGGCGTTCGGCGGCCGTCCGCAGGTGCGGCACGAGAGCGGCAGGCCGCTCGACCTCAAGCTGCGCGGCGCCACGTACCGGGTGCGGGTGGCGCGGGTCGGGCCGCACCGGTTCCGGGTCGGCGTCGAGACCAGCGCGGACGTCCGCACCGCCGACGTCGAGCTCGAACGGTTCGACCGGCACACCGGGCGGATCACCGTCAACGGCGCCCGCTACCGGCTGCTGACCGGCACCCACGGGCCCGTCCACCTGGTCGAGGTGGACGGCGTCACGCACCGCGTCAGCAGGGACGAGGGCGGCGTCGTCCGCTCCCCCACGCCCGCCCTCGTCGTGGCGACCCCGCTGGAGGTCGGCGCGGAGGTCGAGGCGGGCGCGCCGGTCCTGGTGCTGGAGTCCATGAAGATGGAGACGGTGCTGCGCGCGCCGTTCAAGGCACGGCTCAAGGAGATCGCCGTGTCCGTCGGCAGCCAGGTCGAGACGGGCGCGCCGCTGCTGCGGCTGGAGCCGCTCGCCGACGACGAGGCCGAGGACACCGCCGACACCGGCGCGATCGAACTCGACCTGCCCGCCGAGCCCGCGACGCTCCCGGCCCGCGAGCGCGTCACCCGGGCCCAGGAGGATCTGCGCAGCCTCCTGCTCGGCTTCGACGTCGACCCGCACAACGACCGCCGCGTCCTGGACGGCTACCTCGCCGCCCGGCGGCCCGCCGAGGCGGACGGGCACCGGGCCCTCGCCGGGGAGCTCGAACTCGTCGAGGTGTTCGCCGACCTCGCCGAGCTGAGCCGCAACCGCCCGTCCGGCGAGGACGGCGCGGGCAGCCACGTGCACAGCGACCGCGAGCACTTCCACACCTACCTGCAGAGCCTCGACGTCGAGCGGGCCGGGCTGCCCGAGGCGTTCAAGGCACGACTCGCCAAGGCGCTCGGCCACTACGGCGTCACCGAACTGGACCGTACGCCGGAGCTCGAAGCCGCGGTGTTCCGGATCTTCCTCGCCCAGCAGCGGGCGTCCGCCGACACCGCCGTCATCACCGCGCTGCTGCGCACCTGGCTGCTGGAGCCCACGCCGGACGCGCTGCTGCGCGAGCCCGCGGGCCTGACGCTGGAGCGGCTCGCCGACGCCACCCAGATCCGCTTCCCCGCGGTCGCCGACCTCGCGCGCGGTGTCCTGTTCGCCTGGTTCGCCCAGCCGCTGCTGCGCCGCAACCGGGCCCGCGTCTACACCGACGTCCGCAGGCACCTGCGGGTGCTCGACACGAACCCGGACGCGGCCGACAGGGCCGAGCGCGTCGCCGAGATGGTCCGCAGCACCGAGCCGCTGGTCCGGCTGCTCGGCCAGCGCCTCCTGCGCCACGACCGGGACAACTCGGTCTTGCTCGAGGTGCTGAAGCGGCGCTACTACGGCAACAAGGGGCTCACCGGTGTCCGCACCCGCGAGGCGGCGGGCTGCTCCTTCGTCATCGCCGAGCGCGCGGGCGAGCACCTGGTCTCGGCGGCGGTCCGCTTCGAGGCGCTGGGCGACGCGCTGCGCGGCCTCGCCGAACTCGCGGACGGCGGCCCGTCCCTCGACGCCGACATCTACCTGTCGTGGGAGGGGCAGCCCGACGACCACGCGGCGATCGCGTCCGCGTTGCAGGAGGTCGTCAGCGCCCACCCGCAGCCGTCGCACGTCCTCCGGGTCACCCTGACCGTCGCGGGCAGCCACGGCGCGGTCATGCACCACCACTTCACGTTCCGCCCGTCGGAATCCGGCCTCGCCGAGGACAGGCTGATCCGCGGCCTGCACCCGTACATCGCGCAGCGGATGCAGATGAAGCGGCTGCACCGCTTCGACCTCACCCGCCTACCGTCGCTGGACGAGGACGTCTACCTGTTCCGCGGCGTGGCGCGGGAGAACCCGTCCGACGACAGGCTCGTCGCGTTCGCGCAGGTCCGCGACCTCACCGAGCTGCGCGAACAGGACGGCCGCCTCGTCTCGCTGCCGACCGCCGAGTACACCGTCGCCGCCTGCCTCGACTCGATCCGGCGGGCCCAGTCGCTGCGGCCGTCCAAGACGCGCTTCAACACCAACCGCGTCGTCGTCTACGTGTGGCCCCCGAGCGACCTGCCACGCACCGAGCTGGAGACGCTCGCCCAACGCATCCTGCCCAGGACGGCGGGCGCGGGCCTTGAGGAGATCCTGTTCATCGCGCGCGAGCGCGACCAGGAGACGGGCGAGCTGACCAAGGTCGCGGTGAAGATCGCGTTCGACGCGACCGGCGGCACCGAGCTGACCGTCGGCGAACCGCCGACCGAGCCGATCGAACCCGTCGACGGCTACCGCCTGAAGGTGCTGCGCGCCGGAAGCCGCAACACCGTCTACCCGTACGAGCTGACCGGGCTGCTCGGCGACTTCACCGAGTACGACCTCGACGACGCCCACACGCTCGTCCCGGTCGAGCGGCCCAAGGGGAAGAACTCCGCGGCGATCGTCGCGGGCGTCGTCTCCACGCCGACCGAGCTGCACCCCGAGGGCATCACCCGGGTGGTGCTGCTCGGCGACCCGACCAAGTCGCTCGGCGCGCTGTCCGAGCCCGAGTGCCGCCGGGTGATCGCCGCGCTCGACCTCGCCGAGCGGCTGCGGGTGCCGCTGGAGTGGTACGCGCTGTCGTCCGGCGCGCGGATCTCCATGGAGTCGGGCACCGAGAACATGGACTGGGTGGCCGCCGCGCTCAAGCGGATCGTCGAGTTCACCCAGGACGGCGGCGAGATCAACATCATCGTCGCGGGCATCAACGTCGGCGCCCAGCCGTACTGGAACGCCGAGGCGACGATGCTCATGCACACCAAGGGCATCCTCGTGATGACGCCCGACTCGGCGATGGTCCTCACCGGCAAGCAGTCGCTCGACTTCTCCGGCGGTGTCTCGGCCGAGGACAACTTCGGCATCGGCGGCTACGACCGCGTCATGGGCCCCAACGGCCAGGCGCAGTACTGGGCGCCGAACCTCACCGCCGCGCGCGACGTGCTGATGGCGCACTACGCGCACTCCTACGTCGCGCCGGGCGAGCTCGCGCCGCGCCGGGCCACGACCACCGACCCGGCCGACCGCGACGTCTCGCCGTTCCCGCACGTGCTGGAAGGCAGCGACTTCGCCACCGTCGGGGAGATCTTCTCCGCGACGGCCAACCCGGACCGCAAGAAGCCGTTCGACATCCGGACGGTCATGCGGGCCCTGTCCGACCAGGACCACCCGGTGCTGGAGCGCTGGGCCGGCATGGCCGACGCGGAGACGGCCGTCGTCCAGGACGTCCACCTGGACGGCATCCCGGTCTGCCTGCTCGGCATCGAGTCGCAGTCCGTCCAGCGGCGCGGGTTCCCGCCCACCGACGGGCCCGACTCCTACACCGCGGGCACGCTGTTCCCCCGCTCGTCGAAGAAGGCGGCGCGGGCGATCAACGCGGCGTCGGGGAACCGTCCGCTCGTGGTGCTGGCCAACCTGTCGGGCTTCGACGGCTCGCCCGAGTCGATGCGCAACCTCCAGTTGGAGTACGGCGCCGAGATCGGCCGCGCCATCGTCAACTTCCGCGGCCCGATCGTCTTCTGCGTCATCTCCCGCTACCACGGCGGCGCGTTCGTCGTCTTCTCCAAGGCCCTGAACCCGAACATGACGGTCCTGGCCCTGGAGGGCTCGTACGCCTCGGTGCTGGGCGGCGCTCCGGCGGCGGCCGTCGTCTTCTCCGGCGAGGTCAACGCCCGCACGTCCGCCGACCCGCGCGTCCGCTCCCTGGAGTCGCGCGTCACCGGCGCCACCGGCGCCGACCGCACCGCCCTGGTCGCCGAGCTCGACGAACTCCGCACCTCCGTCCGCGCCGAGAAGCTCAGCGAGGTCGCCGCCGAGTTCGACCGCATCCACAACATCCACCGCGCCGTCGAGGTCGGCTCCGTCGACGCCGTCATCACCGCCGCCGACCTCCGCCCCAAGATCATCGCCTCCATCCGCACCCACCTCTCCTGACCCGCACCCGCACCACCGAGGCCCGGCCGCCCACCGCGACCGGGCCTCAGCCATGATCAGGACATTCCTGTGGTTCGGCCCGCGTTCGACGCCCTCGTCCGCCGCTGTTCGCGGTAGGCCGACCAGCGTTAGGGCGCGGTTCGGGCACACCGTGCGGTTCGGGCCCGGGTTTGACACTCTCGTCCACTGCTTCGCGGTGGGCCGACCAGCGTTAGAGCGCGGTTCGGGCCCGGGATGGCCTGGGGGTCGGGGGTGGGTCAGGTGGGGGTGTGGCGGAGGGAGTAGGTGATGAGGTGGCGGAGGGCGAGGATGATCGCGGTGACGGCCAGGGGTTGCCAGCCGGGTTCGGCGCCCAGGGTGAGGAGGCCGGAGGCCAGCCAGAAGTCGAGGGCGGTGGCGAGGCCGGTGGTGACGTCGCGGGCGACGAGGGCCACGACGACGCCGGTGACGAGACCGGCGGCCACGCAGCACAGGGCGGCGAACTGGATCCAGGCGGTCATCGCGGCGGTGCCTCAAAACCCAGGTTCCCGAGGCCGGGGTCGGGCGGGCCGGGGTCGGGAGTGAGCAGATTCGGGGGCTTTGTTGGGTGTTGTGCTAGCTCGGCGCGTTCCTCCTTGATCTCTCGGTTGAGGAAGTAGTTGAGGGCGGTCCGGATGGCGGCGACGGCCGCGAGTTCGCCGATCGCTCTGAGGGTCGGCGCGACGGCCGTCCGCAGGATGTCGGACGCGAGCTGGAACTCCAGCCCGAGCGCGAGGAACCGGCCGAGGCCCAGCCGCACGGGCACAAAAGCCTCCGGCGTCCGGTCGCGCACCGCCGCCACCAGGAACCAGCCGAACGCGACCACCGCCCCGGTGAAGATGACGATCGCCCCCGCCGCCTCCACCACCCGCACGAGCAGATCCACCGCCCGCGCCAGCCACGCCTCCCCCAACACCTCGTCCACAAGATCCCCATGCCCACCCACCCGCCCCCCAAGCCCCACCCCACCCACCGGACGCCAAGCGACCGGAGAACGACGTGGGCTGTTCGTGGCGGGGGTGGTCAGCGGGTGTAGTTGAGGAGTTTGGCGGCGAGGTCGGTGAGGACTTCGGTGGAGCCGCCGCCGATGGGGAGGAGGCGGGCGTCGCGGTAGTGGCGTTCGACCTCGGTGCCGTGCATGTAGCCGGTGCCGCCGTGGAGTTGGACCGCCTCGTCGCAGACGTGGGTGGCGCATTCGACGGCGGTCTGTTTGGCCAGGCAGGCGGCGGCGATGAGGTCGGCGTCGAGCGCGCCGGTGACGTGGCGGGCGGCGACGGCGCGGGTGTAGGTGCGGGCGACGTCGACCTGGCGGTGCATTTCGACGAGTTTGTGGCGGACGACCTGGCGGGAGATCAGCGGCGCCCCGAACGTCTCGCGCCGGCGGCAGTACTCGGCGGTGAGCGCCAGGGAGCGGGCGGCGATGCCGTAGGCGTGGACAGCGAGGCCGAGCCGCTCCACGACGAACTGTTCCGCGATGTAAGCGAAGCCCGCGTTCTCGTCGCCGACAAGGTTCGTGACCGGCACACGCACGTCGGCATAGGACAGTTCGGCGGTGTCGGAGCAGTGCCAGCCCATCTTCGCCAGGGCGCGGTCCACGGTGAGGCCGGGCGTGTCCTTGTCGACGACGAGCAGGCTGACGCCACCCGAGCCGGGGCCTCCGGTGCGGACGGCCGTCGTGACGAAGTCGGCGCGGACGCCGCTGGTGATGAACGTCTTCGACCCGTTGACGACATAGTGGTCGCCGTCGCGGACCGCCGTCGTGCGCAGATGGCCGACGTCGGAGCCGCCGCCCGGCTCGGTGACGCCGAGCGCGCCGATCAGCTCACCCGCGAGGGTCGGCCGGGCATAGCGGTCGATCAGGTGGTCGGCGCCGCGCGCGATGAGGTGCGGGAGCGCGATGCTGTGCGTGAACAGCCCGGCCGAGAGACCGCTGGACATGCCCGCCTCGAACATCGCCTCCTGTGCGGCGACGACGTCGAGGAGCGTCCCGCCGTCGCCGCCCTTGTCCTCCGGGAAGCCGAGCGCGAGAAGGCCCTGGTCGGCTGCCGCTTTGTGGAGTTCCCTGGGGATTTCGCCAGCTTCCTCCCACTCGTCGAGGTACGGCATGATCTCGCGCTCGGTGAAGCGGCGGGCGGTGTCGCGCAGCAACTCCTGCTCGGGGGTCCACGGTGACAAGACAGCTCCTCGGGGGGTCAGGGGGTCAGCGCGTCAGGGGCGGGGCGGCGTTGAGGTCGCGCAGGGCGCCGTCGAGGGTGACGGCCCAGCGGTCGAGCACACGGCGTCGGCGGGCCGAGTCGTCGGTGAGCGTGTTGGCGAGGCCGAGGCCGCGCACGAGGTCGAGGGTCGCCTGGACGAGTTCGCGCACGCCGGGCACGGATTCGTCAACGCCGAGCGCCTCGACGGTCAGCCGGTGCGCGGTGCTCCCGATGCGCTGCTCCAGCCGGACGACGGCCGCGTGCAGGGCGGCGTCCCCGCGCGCGGCGACCCACAGTTCGAGGGCCGCCGCGTAGAGGTCGCCGGAGAAGTGCTCGCCCAGCAGATGGACGACATGCCGGATCCGGTCGGGTCCGTCCGGAAGATCCGCGAACGCCGTCCGGTGCGCCGCGCCGCGCGTCTCCCAGAGGTGCTCGACCGCCGCCAGCACAAGATCGTTCTTTGTCGGGAAATGGTGGAGTTGCGCGCCCCGGCTCACCCCGGCCCGCTCCGACACCAGCACCGTGGACGTGCCGCTCCAGCCGTACTCGACGAGGCACGCCACCGTCGCGTCGAGCAGGCGCTGCCGCATCGCCTGCGACCGCTCCCCCTGCGGAACCCGCCCGGACCCGGAAGACGACATGTCCCGCATCATGCCCTCGGCGAAAACAAACAGTCAAGCCTGACTTTTTTGGATCCGCGACCGCTCGTGGTCGGCGTGCGGGGGCGTCAGAGCTTGAAGAGGGTGGTGGCGTTGTCGTGAATGACGGATCTGAGCCAGGCGTCGCCGAGGTCGAGGCGGGCCAGGGACTCCAGGGAGCGCAGGTACGGGTACGGGATGTTGGGGAAGTCGCTGCCGTGCAGGATCTTGTGCTCAAGCGCGCGCAGGCGGGGGCGATCCGCGACGGGGAAGGGGATGGAGCCCTCAGGGAAGTCGGTGAAGGCCATGGTGGTGTCGAGCCTGACCTCGGGGTACCGCTCGGCGAAATCGAGGAAAGCACCGTACTCGGGCATTCCGAGGTGGGCGACGATCAGCGGGAGCCGCGGATGCCTGCGCAGGACCTCCCCGATCGGGCCGGGGCCGGTGAACTCCCCGGCCACCGGGCCCGACGCGCAGTGCGCGACGACCGGCGTCCCCGACTCGGCGAGTCGGCCCCAGACATCGTCGAGCAGCGGATCGCGCGGATCGTAGGCGCCGACCTGGAGGTGCGCCTTGAACACCCGCGCTCCGGCGTCGATGGCCTGTGTGACGTAGGCGGCGGCACCGGGTTCGGGGTAGAACGTGGCCGTGTGGAGGCAGTCCGGCGTCCGCGCCGCGAAGTCGGCGGCCCACCCGTTCAACCAGGCCGCCATATCCGGCTTGTGCGGATAGACCATGGCGGTGAACGCGCGGACGCCGAACGCCCGCAGCGTCGCCAACCGCTCGTCCTCGTCGGCCCGGTAGCGGATCGGCCACTGCACACCCGTCAGCGGCCCCACCGAATCGAAGTACGCCCACACCTTGTCCATCACCCGCTTGGGCAGGAAGTGCGTGTGCACGTCAACGATCCCCAAAAGCCCTGTCCGGCCGAGAAACGCCGCGATCTCCCGCGCCTCCCCGTCCCGAGCCGCCATCCGTCCCTCCCTTTCCGCGCCGAGAACGCTACTCCACCCCCGAACCGCCCCACCCGCGCCCCTCCTCGGCCGGGTCAGGGGGTGAGGGTGAAGGGGGTCGGGGGGTGCGGGGTGCCGTTGACCTGGAGTTGGAGGCTGTGGGGGCCCGGGTGGAGGGGGCGGGTGCTGAGGGGCTTGAGGGGGTGGCGGCGGGTGAGGGTGAGGCGTTCGCCGGACGACAGGGTGCGGGTGGTGAGCTTGAAGACCTTGGGCGCGGTGCGGCCGGAGGACTTGCGGTAGTGGACGATGTAGTCGATCACCAGGTGGGCGGGCGCGTCGCCGGTGTTGGTGATCTCGAAGGCGAAGTCCAGGGCGCCGCCGATGGGGATGTCCGGCGCGGACAGGCGCGGCGTGGTGACGGTGACCGGAGGGTCGGCGGTGAAGCCCAGCAGGGCGAGCGCCGGTGGGTGGCCGCGCTTGACGGCGGTGCGCAGCGCGTGTTTCACGACGCGCGGCGTCCGCGGGTCGGGGGCGGCGGACCAGGTGGCGGCGATCGCGACGGCGAGGTCCGGGTCGGCGTGGCTGATGTCGTTGACGTGGTTGGCCACGGAGCGGCGCACGTACTCCGAAGGGTCGCGGTAGAGGGCGTCGAGGATCGGCAGCGCCGCTCGCGGGTCGCGGAGGATCGCCGGGACGCGGATCGCCCAGGGCAGGCGGGGCCTTGTCCCTTCGGACGCAAGCCTGCGGACGTGCTCGTCCTCGTGCTCCGTCCACGGCCTGATGACGGCGAGGGCACGGTCGAGATCGGCGGCCAGCAGGCGGCGGATCGCGAACTCGGCGGTGAGTCGCGGGGTGAGCGCCGCAAGCAGGTGGAGCGCCTCATCGAACGCTTCCGCCGAGCCGTCCTCCAGCGCCCGCGTCACCACCGCCTCGGTGACGGGCCAGACCATCCACCCGGTGAACACGGGATCGGCGAGCAGCGCCCCGACCGTCTCCCGCATGACGCCGTCACCCCCCGGCAGCCCGGCCAGCAGCGCCGCGCACAGAGCGTCGCTCCGCTCGCGCAGCGCGAGCCCGCCGAGGCCCGCCACAACACGCCGCGCCCCCGCGGCCGCCGCCCGCTCCCCTATCCCGTCGAGCACCGCCGCGAACTCCCCCACAGCCCGCTCACCCAACAACTCGTCCGCGAGAGGCACCGCTCTCCCCTTTCCCCCGAGCCAATGACCACCCGCCACGCTAACCCCCGCCACTGACATTTCTCCCGGCACAGCGCCCACCCACCGACCTCCCAGCACCACGGGCAAGCGGGAGGGTCTCTGGCGCTGGCGGTTTGTGCGGAGTGGTGCGGGTGGTGGCGTAGGTTCATGTTGGTGGAAATTCTTGGCCGGGTGGGCGGATTGTCGGGCGGTGGGACGGAATGTGGAACGGGTTGACAGAAATCAGGCCGGTCGGTCTAGAATCAGGCCATGCGGTCAGAGGATGGCGGGAGCGGGCGGCAGCGGTCGTTCATCGAGGAGGCGCGGCGGGCGCAGATCGTCGAGGCGGCGAAGGAGGCGGTGGCCGAGCTGGGGTACGCGCGGGCGTCGCTCGCGCGGATCGCGGAGCGGGCCGGGATCAGCAAGAGCGTGATCTCGTATCACTTCGACGGGAAGAGTGAGCTGCTGGAGCAGGTCGCCCGGCAGTACCTCGACGCGGCGGGCACGGCGGTGGAGGCGCGGCTGGCCGAGGCGGGCGGGCCGGTCGCGCGCATCCGCGCGTGGGTGGACGCGCAGCTCGAGTACTTCACCGCGGACCGTGTCGGATTCCTCGCGATGGCCGAGATCGTCACCAACCATCGCGGCGAAGACGGGTCGCGCCCCTTCGACGGCATGGACGAGGAGGAGATCGAGATCCTCACGGGCCTGCTGATGGAGGGGCAGCGGGCGGGCGAGATCCGCGATCTCGATCCGCGGGCCGTCGCGGTCGTCATCCAGCAGACGATGAGCGGCCTGCTCATCGGGTGGGCGCACGACGGCGGCTCCCTCGACGTCGCCACACAGGTGCCCGTCGTCGTCGACTTCATCGAGCACGCGATCGTCAAGGAGAAGACATGACCATCCGGGAAGAAACCGGCAAGGCACCCCCTGCCGCGAACAAGGAGGCGGGTCCCGGCACACCGGACCCGACGGTGGGGCGCCCGGCGTCCGGGCGGTGGGCGGCAGGTCCCGGCGCGCCCGACGCACCCGTAAGGCTGCGGCCGCCCCAGAACGGAGTGGAGCGCAGGGCGATCGTGTGGTGGGCGCTGCGCGGACTGACGCTGTGGGGCGGGGCGCTCGCCGCGCTGGCGGCCGTCGCGGTGTTCTGGGCGCCGTCGCGGCCGTGGCTGGCGGCCCCGATCGTCGCCCTGGCCGTCACCACCGTCGCGAAGTCGCTGGTCGAGCCGTGGTGGCGGTTCGCGGTGCACCGGTGGGAGATCACCGACCAGGCGACCTACGCCGTCACCGGGTGGGTGGTCCGCGAGTGGCGGGTCGCGCCGACATCGCGGGTGCAGACGGTCGACGCGGTGCGCGGCCCGCTGGAGCAGCTGCTCGGGCTCTCCACGCTGCGCGTCACCACGGCGTCGTCGTCCGGGGCGATCTCCGTCGCGGGGCTCGACAAGGACGTCGCCAGAGACGCGGCGGAACGGCTCGCCGCCGTCGCCGAGATCACCCCGGGGGACGCGACATGAGCTCCGACGACACACGGCCCTCCGAGCCCACGTGGCAGCGGCTGAACCACCGGGTGATCTGGGTGGATCTGCTCTGGAGTCTGCTCGCGCTCACGCCGGGCGCGGTCGCCCTGTTCGTCGTCGGGGCGAAGCCGTCCAATCTGGTGCCCTGGGCGATCGTCGCGGCGCTCGGCCTCTTCGGCGCGGGCTCCGACATGCTGCGCTGGACGTTCACCCGCTACCGCGTCACCGACCAGGAGGTGCAGCGGCGCACCGGGGTGTTCGTGCGCCGGTACCGGGCGGTGCGGCGCGACAGGATCCGCAGCGTGGACACCCACGCCCGGCTCCGGCACCGGATCGCCGGCCTGCGGGTCGTCACGATCGGCGCCGGGCAGCAGCTCACCACCGGCCAGTCGGCGTTCGTGCTCGACGCACTCGCCGCCCCCGAAGCGACACTACTGCGCGCCACGCTGATGGGCGAGAGCGAAGTCCCAGCCCCACGCACCCCTGCGGAAGAGTTCCCCCAAGCACCAGAGAACCCTGCGGCCCAACACGGGCCCGTGGACGGATCCGCACAGGGGCTCGGAGAGGTCGGGGCCCGACTCGGGCCTGAGAACGCATCCCCACAGGGGCTCGGAGAGGCCGGGGCCCCACACGGGCCCGAGAACGGATCCCCACAAGGGCCTGGGGAGGCCGGGGCCCGACTCGGGTCTGAGGACGCGTCCCCGCAAGGGCTCGGAGAGGCCGGGGCCCGACTCGGGTCTGAGAACGCATCCCCACAGGGGCTCGTAGGGGCCTCGCGCGGGCCTGAAAACGGATCTCCCCAGAGGCTCGGAAAGGGCGGGGTCCGGGTCGGGCCTGAGGACGGATCTGCACAGGTTGGGGAGGCGGGGGTAGCGGGGGCGCGTGGCGGAGGTGGCGGGGAGGGCGGTGCGCCGCGGGAGCGGGTGACGGTCCTGGCTCGGCTGCGGCCGTGGTGGGTGGTCTACAACGTCGTCGGGGTGTGGGCCTATGCGATGGCGGCGGGCCTGCTGTGGGGGCTGTACTGGTTCGTCTCCACGTTCGGCATCGATCTCTGGGACGTGGCGACGGGCCTCGCGGACAGGGCGTCGTTGGGGCCCGTCGCGACGGCCGTGGTCGCCTTCGTCGCGGTCGGTGTGTTCGGCGCGGCGGGCATGGCCGTCAGCTTCTTCACCACGAACTGGGGGCTGGAGCTCGCCCGCGTGGCCACCGCCTCCGGCTCGGCGCTGCGCACCCGGCGCGGCCTGTTCACCACCCGCGAGGTGAACCGGGACGAGGCGCGGATGCGCGGGATCTTGATCCGGGAGCCGCTGCTGTGGCGGTGGGCTGGCATGTCCGACACCCAGGTCATCACCACCGGCCTGCAGCTGTACTCGATGGCCGAGCCCGCCACGATCCTGCCGCGCGGGCCCGTGGGGGTGGCCCGTGCGGTGTCGGCCGCCGTGCTGGGGGTCGAGCCATCGCCTTTGACGGTTCCACTCACCCGGCATCCACGGGCGGCGCTGCGCCGACGCCTCTGGTGGGCGACCCTGCTGACGGCCGTCATCGCCGCGTTCCTCGCCGCGCCCGTCCTCGCCGGGGTGGTGCCGCCGCTCGTCCTGTGGTGCCTGCTCGGCCTCTGGCCTCTGACGCTGCTGCTCGCGGTGGCGGCCTACCGCTCCCTGGGCCACACCGTGAGCGGCGCCTACGTCGTCGCCAGATCCGGCCTGGTCAGCCGCTCGACGTCGGCCCTACGCCGGGACGCGGTCAGCACCATCGCGCTACGCGAGTCGATCCTCCAGCGCCGACTCGGCCTCACCACCGTCTCAACGATGACCGCCGCAGGCTGGGGCGTCTACGCCACCCCCGACCTCGACGCCCACGAAGCCGTCTCCTTCGCCTCCACCGCCGCCCCCGGCCTACTGGACCCCTTCCTCGAACCTTCCACCCCCACCCCACAACCCTCCACCCCCACCCCAGACACCCAAGCCCCAGAACTCCCCGAACCGTCCCCAAAACCCACCAACCCCTCCCCGGACGGCGCCGACCCAGGCTGACGCGCCGGAGCCGTCCCCGCCGACCCAACCGCAGCATCTCCTGCACCGCCCCGGAGACCGCCGACCCGACCTTGGAAACTCCCGCATCACCCCCACGAGCCGCCGTCCCAGCCCCGGAACCCACCGGGCCCTCCCCGGAGGGCACCGACCCAGGCGGGCGCGCCGGACCGTCCCCGCAGATCCAACCGCGCTGACGCGCCGGAGCGGCCCTGCGGACCACCGACCCGACCGCAGAGGCTTCTGCGTCGGACCGGGGGCTGCTGGCCTGGGCTTGGGGGCTCGTGGGTCTTCGCTGCGCGCTGCCGTCGCGGCCCCGGAGGACACCGGGCCGTCCCCGGAGGGTGCTGACCCAGGTTGAGGCGCCGGAGCGGCCCTGCGGACTGTCGGCCCGGTCGCAGGATCTTGTGCGTCGGACTGGGGGCTGCTGGCGTGGGCTTGGGGGATTTTGGGTCTTCGTTGGGGGCTGTCGTCGCGGTGTTGGGGCTCGCTGGATCGGGTGTGGAGGGTGGCGATTCGGGTTGGGGTCTTGGGCTGTTTTGGGGGTGGTGAGGTGGGGCTGGGGTTCTCTTTTGGGGTTGGGGTGGGTGGGGGTGGCTTGGGGGGTGGGGCGTAGGGTGGGGGGAGTTGATCATGGGGTTGGGGTGGGTTCCGGCCTTGGGGAAAGGGGGGTGGCGGGGTGGAGCTGTCAGGGGTTGGGGTGTGGAGTCGGGAACTGCGGTATGGGGATGTCGGGGAGGGGGCGGAGGCGGCTGCGGAGTTGGAGGAGCTTGGGTTTACGGCGCTTTGGGTTCCGGATACCGGGGGGCGGTTGTTCGGGGCGGTCGAGAACCTGTTGGGGGCTACGGCCCGGGTGGTGGTGGCGACGGGGATTCTTAATCTCTGGATGCATGAGGCGGGGGGCGCGGCGGCCGCGCATGCGTCGCTTACGGCGACGTATGGGGATCGGTTCCTGATGGGGATCGGGGTGAGTCATGCGCCGATCGTCGACCGTAAGGAGGCGGGGCGGTACAGGCGGCCGCTTGCGGCCATGGAGGCGTTCCTTGACGGGTTGGACGCCGCTCCGGTGCCGGTCCCGGTCGAGTCTCGGGTGCTCGCGGCGCTCGGGCCGAAGATGCTGGAGTTGGCGGGTCGGCGCGCGCACGGGGTCCACCCGTATCTGGTGACGCCCGAGCACACCAGGATCGTCCGGGAGGCGCTTGGGCCGGGGGCGCTCGTGCTGCCCGAGCAGTCCGTGATCCTCACCGAGTCGGCCGACGAGGCGCGCGCGCTCGGCACCGCCTGGCTGAAGACCTACCTTGCGCTGCCGAACTACACCAACAACCTGCTCCGCCTCGGGTTCACCCGGGAGGACGTGGACTCCGTCAGCGACCGGCTGTTCAACGCGCTCATCTCCTGGGGCGACGTGCCGGCCGTCGCCGCCCGCGTCGCCGAACACCGTGCCGCGGGCGCCGACCACGTCGCCGTCCAGGTCATCATCGCCGAGCCGAAGAGCTTCCCCCGCGAGGAGTGGCGCCGCCTCGCCGCCGCCCTCGTCTGAGCACCGAAGCGGCACCCGAGGCGCGCGACGACACCTGTCGACGCGCGGCTCGAACCGTGCTCCCCCGCCTGGGAGCGCAAAAGCGCTCCGGGCCGGGCCAGGCCCCGGCCCGGACACCTCCGTCGCGGCGCTCGGTGCCGCCGTCCGTGCGGGAGAACAGGACGTGTCCGGGCTTCAGGGTGGGGCGAAGGCGCTCGGGCCGAGTCGGGGCGGGGTCAGAGGGCGCCGGCCTTCTTCGCAGCGGTGGTGAGGTCGGCGATGGCGTGTTTCCAGGCGGTGACGACGGCCACCAGCATGGCGTCGAGGAGGCTACGGGCGGCGTCCTTGGGGGCGACGGCCAGGGCGCGGTCCAGCTCGGCGACGAGGCCGTCGGGCACGGTGAGGGGGTCCTTGGGTCCCGGGTGGCCGACGTACGTCTCGTAGGCGTCGTGAAGCGCCTGCCGGTACAGGTCGTCGCTCATGGATTCGCCGCGTTTGACCCCGCACATGGGGAAGTGCGCGAGTTCGTCGGTGAAGAGCCGGTGCAGGAACGGCAGCCGGGCACCGCCCTGGTACCGGTCGGGGCCGACGAGCGCGGGCCACAGCTCGGGGTTGACGGTGACGATCTCGGCGAGCTGGTACCGCATGCCCGCCTCCCGTGAGGTGCCGTAGTGGACACGCTCGTAGCGGACGCCTACAAGGTGCGCCTCCGGACCCACCTTGGTCGTGGCGAGTTCACCGTGACCCTTGTAGTGCTTCATCAGCCACTCTTCGGAGGAGGGTGACACGAACTTCTCACTGCCGCGCGCCAGGGTCTGGATGGCGCTGGTGTTGTAGACGTCCTTCACGGCGAGGAGGTAGCACCACGTGCTGGTGACGGGCCGTCCGCCGCGGTAGCGGAACTTCCCGTAGTCGTCGTCCGGCAGGGTCGTCCCGGCCCTCAGGGCGTCCCGGTACCCCTGGTGCTCTTCCAGGACGGACTGGACGAGGGGGAAGTCCAGCGCGGTGACGGCGCTCTGCGCGATGCTGACGGTGGTGGCGAGCTCGTTGTCGGCGCTGGCCCGCCGGAACAGGGCCTGCCCGGCGTAGCCGCCGCCCGCGCGCAGCGGGTGCCACACCTGGTCGGCGCCGATCTCGGCGGGCGCCTTCCAGGCGATGGTCGGGCAGGTGATGCCGCCGTCGCGGAACGTCTGCGGGGTCCTGGTGGTGGCGTGGTAGGCGAGCAGGTCGGTCGCCTGGACGCCCCCGGGCAGCGACGTGCCGGCGCCGACGGACGCCAGGAGGGACGCGCGTTCGGCGTCCACCGCCTCGGCCATGATCCACAGGGCTTCGTGGCGCATGAAGTCGAGGGCGTAAGCGGCCTCGTCGTCATCGAGCCACCGGTGTGGGCCGGTGGGGTCGGCCTGGAGGGCGGTCCGCTCGGCGGCACGCGCGTTGCGTTCGGCGTCCGTGGCGGGCAGCCACCGGTACAGCACCTTCAGTCCGGGGTTGACGGGGTCGGCGACCGCGTGCGCCTCGGCGTCGTTCGCCTGGCCCCTGCCCTGGAGCAGGTAGCCCGCGATGATCTTCGCGCCGTCTCCGGCGATCTCGTTGTACAGGCTGTTCGCCCAGTACTCGAACCTGTTCTCGCCGGTGCAGCGTTCCTCCCCGTAGGGGACGAGGTTGCCTCCGACCTTGCGCGGCGGCGGGGTGGGCGGGGTGGACGTCGCCGTCGTGACCGACCGCTGGAACCTGAGCCACAGGTTGAGGCCGCGCAGCAGGTCGGCGTCGGACGTCGCGGAGCCGTCGGGGAGGGTGAGCCGCGCCCACGCCAGGTCGTAGGCGATGACGGGGGCGCTGCTCCCTTCCACCGTGAACCTGTTGGGACGGCCCTCGGGTTTGGACAGGGAGCCCTTCTGCTCGATCGCGGCGCGGATGTCCTTGGCGATCCCGTTCGCGGGGTCGAAGGACAGCAGGGTCGGCGGCGCGGACGACGGCGCGGTCCTGCCTCCGGACGGCGGCGGGCCGCCCGTCGTGGGCGGGGGCGGGGGGCCGCCGGTGACGACGGGGACGCCGAACCGCAGGAGATGCAGGATCTCCTTCCACGGAATCACGCGCGTGTCGGGCGGCGTGTCGGGGGCGAGGTAGGCCGTGAGCGGCCCGTCCTTCGGCGGGGGGAACGTGGTCGGCAAGGGGCTCTCCCGAGGGCTCTGCGGCCCGTTCGGAGCGCGCGGGGGTCGCGTTCCCGGCGGCGGGCCGGCATCGTGAACCTAGCCCGGCCCCGGCCCTGACACGGATCTCTGACTCGCCACCCTTATCTCACTTAAAGCAGCCAAATCACTACATTTCGCCACATTTGCCGACCAATCGCCCGGCCTCTCCGGGCGAGCCCCGGGGGGCCGGGCACCGCGTCCCCTGACGGGTCCGGGAGCTGGAACAATCGGTCCGGGGAGGACGAGATGGGACCGAAGACCGACCGACGGCAGCAGCACGGCGAGGAGTCGCGCCAGCGCATCCTCGACGCCGCCGTCGAGATCGCCGCCGAGCGCGGCTACGAAGGCACCAGCATGTCGCTGGTCCGCCAGCGTTCGGGCATGCCGAACAGCAGCATCTACTGGCATTTCCGGGACAAGGACGACCTGTTCGCGGCGGTCATCGAGCGCAGCTACCACCTGTGGCGCGAGCGCCTGCTCGACGCCGGATCACGCCGCAGGGCGGACGCGAGCCGCCTTGAGCGCTTCCAGGACCTCGCCGCGGCCATCGCCGAGAGCCTGCTCGACCGGCCCGAGTTCCTCAGCCTCGGGCTCATGCTGACGTTGGAGCGGCGGCCCGTCGAGGCCAAGGCCCGCGCCCTGTTCGTCAATATCCGTACCGAGGTGTGCACGTTCGCCCGCGCGGAGTTCGAGGACATCCTCGCCGATCTCCCCGCGGACCGCCGCATCGCGCTAGCCGACCGGCTCGCCTCCTTCACCATCGCCTCCGCCGACGGCTTCTTCATCGCCTACCAGCTCAACCCGGACACCTACGACCTCGTGACGGCCTTCGCCACCCTCGGCACCGCCATCGACGCCCTCCTCACCCGCTGGCTCGCCGAACCCTGAGCCGGGAGATCACAGGCGGAAGGCGGGCCGGAGAAGGAGCCAGAGGAGGTACGGGGCCCCTACGACGCCCGTCACCACGCCCGCAGGCAGGGGGACGCCTGGGATGGCGAACTGGGCGACGAGATCGGAGGCCAGAAGGATGACGGCTCCGATGAGGGCGGAGGGCAGGAGCGCCAGCGAGCCCGTGACGCGCCGGGCGATGGGCGCGCTGACCAGGGCGACGAACGGCACCGGGCCCACGACGGCGACGGCGGAGGCGGCCAGCGCGGCGGCGAGGCCCAGCAGGAGCGTCCGGGTGCGTCCCACCCGCTCGCCCAGCGCCGCCGCAGGGTCGTCGCCCAGCTCCAGGACGGAAAGGCGACGGCCGTAGGCGAGCGCCACAGGGACGAGGACGGCAGCGCAGACGGCGAGGGTCAGCGACGTGTCCCACCCGGCCCGGCCGAGGCTCCCGTTGATCCAGACCAGCGCCTCCTGGGCGTCGCGCACGTCGGTCCGGGTGAGCATGTAGGAGACGACGCTGACGCACAGCGCGGACACCCCGATGCCGACGATGACGAGCTGGTGCCCGGCCCGCCGCCGGGACAGGAGGTAGACGGCGGTCGTCGCGGCGAGCGTGCCGACGAGGACGGCACCGGTCAGCCGCAGCCCGCTCAGCCCGAACGCGATGAGCCCGACGACGCCCGCCGCGCCCGCGCTGTTCGTCACGCCGATGATGTCGGGGCTGGCCAGCGGGTTGCGCAGCAGCGACTGCAGCACCGCCCCGGACAGTCCGAGGCACGCCCCTGCCAGCAGCGCCGTCACCATGCGCGGCATCCGCAGTTCGAGGATGACGAACTCGGTCATCGCGTCGCCACGGCCGAGCACGGCCGCGAGCACCTCCGCAGGGCTCACCGACGCCTTGCCGAACGCGAGCCCGCACACCGCCAGCACGACGATCAGCAGCGCGAGGACCCCGGTGACGCCAGCCTGACGCGCCCGCGCCCGCCGGAACTGCCCCTTCACCGGTGTCGAAAGCGCGCTCATCGGCGTCCCCTCTCCCGCAGCCGGACCAGCACGACGAGCAGCGGCGCGCCGACCGCCGCGACGACGACACCCACCTGGAGCTCACCGGGACGGACGACGACCCGGCCCAGCACGTCGCAGGCCAGAAGCAGAGTGGGCCCGGCGAGCGCCGCGTATGGGATCGTCCAGCGGTGGTCGGGTCCGGCGAGCCGGGCGGCGACGTGCGCGACGATCAGCCCGGCGAACGAGATCGGCCCGGCCGCCGCGGTGGCCGAGCCGCACAGCAGCACCACGGTCAGCGCGGCGAGCGCCCTGACGAGCCCGACCCGCTGGCCGAGCCCGCGCGCCACCTCCTCCCCCATCGCCAGCCCGTTGAGCCCCCGGCTGATCCCGAACGCGATGACGAACCCGGCGGCGATGCCGGGCAGCGTCTGCCACAGCACGGCGAAGTCACGCGCGGCGAGCCCGCCGACCTGCCAGAACCGCATCTGGTCGAAGGCGGCGCGGTCCGTCAGCAGGATCGCGGTGACGATCGAGGTGAGCGCCGCGCTGACCGCCGCCCCGGCCAGCACGAGCGTGACGGGGCTGGCCCCGCCGCGCCCCGCCACGCTCGCGATGCCGTACACGAGGACGGTGACCAGCGCGGCCCCGGCGAACGCGAACCACACACGGCCGCCGCCCTGCACGCCGAACACGCTGATCGCGACGACGACGGACAGCGACGCGCCGGAGTTCACGCTGAGCAGGCCGGGGTCGGCGAGCGGGTTGCGGGTGAGGCCCTGCATGACGACCCCGGCGACGGCGAGGCCGAGCCCCGCCGTCACGCCGACGAGGGTGCGCGGCAGCCGCTTCTCGACGACGACGAGGTGGTGCGGGTTCGCCGGGTCGTACTGCGTGAGCGCCTCCCACACCGTGTGCGGGGGCAGCGCGTTCGCGCCGACGGCGAGGCTGAGCGCGGCGGCGGCGACCAGCGCCGCCGCCAGCGCGAGCAGACCGAGGGCGAGCGGGCCGAACCGGGTCTGGGGGAGGATGGGCACGTACGGTACTTCCGGTTACTTGGCGGCCTTCTCGGCTGCCGCGGCAAGGTGCGGGACGTACTGGTCGAGCATCCACGGGATGGACAGGACGGTCGGCGCGCTGCTGGCCATCACGAACGACTCCCCGACGATCGGCGCGAACCGCTGCTCCTTGATCGCGGGCATCGCGGCGATGACGGGGTCGGCGACGAACTTGTCGACCTCCGCCTGGGAGCCGAAGTACATCACCAGGACGTCGGTGTTGATCTTCTCGACGTTCTCGTAGCTCGTCGGGTAGAAGTACGAGCCGGCCTTCGGGTCGGCGTCGAGCGCAGCGACACTGGGGCTGACCTGCATACCGAGGTCGCCGAGCAACTGCACGCGCGGGTCGCTGGCGCGGAAGATGTTGAGCTGGTCCGCCTCGTTGGCGGAGCCGTAGACGAACGTCTTGTCCTTGAGGACGGGGTTGGCCTCGGCGAGCCGCTTGACGTGGGCCGTCGTCCTGTCGAGAAGTTCCTTGGCCTGGTCGGTACGGCCCAGCGCCTTGCCGATGATCTCGATCTGGTCCTGCCAGGGCAGCGCCCACGGCTTGTCCGGGTAGGCGACGACCGGGGCGATCTTGCGGAGCTTGTCGAAGTCGTCCTGGACGATCCCGGAGTAGGGCGCGAGGATGACGTCCGGCCTCGCCTCGACGATCTCCTCGAACGGCACCTCGGCGGTGTCGGCGCTGAGCAGGGCCGGGGTGGCGCCGCCCAGCTCCTTGATCTTCGCGGCGGCCCAGGGCAGCACGCCGTCCGCGTCGCCGCCGTAGGTGTTCTTCGGCATCGCGACCGGCACGACGCCGAGCGCGAGCACCGCGTCCTGGGCGGACCAGCCCCACGTCACGACGCGCTGCGGCGCCTTCTCGATGACGGCGTCGCCGAGCGCGCTGGTGATGGTGACGGGGAACGTGTCGCCGGAGGCCGCCGGGCCGTCCGCCTTGTCGTCCTGCTCGGCGGCCGAGCACCCGCTGAGCGCCAGCGCGGTCGCGGTGACCAGGGCGGCCAGCGCGGCCCGCGGGCGCGACCGTACGGCGGTGAACATAGGGGCACTCCAAGTGATACGTGAGACTTAAGTTAGGCTTACCTTACCTTGACCCTCACGCGAACTTTGACCCCACCCGTCCCTATAGCCCCACATTGTTACTGAATATGCAGTACGCCGGGAGGCAGCATCCCGGTGAACTCCCCCGACGGCTCGATCCCCAACTCCGCCCGCACCAGACGGCGGTAGGCCCGGTAGTGCCGGACCGCCTCCACCGTGTTGTGCTCCGCGAGGTGGACGGCCACGACGGCGCGGTGCATGCTCTCCCGCAACGGCTCGACGCGGACGCCGGTGAGCGCCGCGTTCAGCGCCAGCGAGTACCGCCCGCGCCGCGCCAGGCAGACGCTGAACGTCTCCAGCGCGTGCAGCCGCAACTGCCGCAGCCGCTCCCGCTCGAAGACCACCCAGTCGTCGTCCCACCCGGGGAGCAGGTCGCCCGCGAACAGCAGGTCCAGCCGCGGCTCGTCACCGCGCACCTCGGCCGCCTCGACGACGGCCAGCGCCGTCGCCGCGAGCAGCCGCGCGTCCACGGCCAGGCCCTCGCGCAGCGCCAGCGTCTCGCCGCCGACGACGAGCGGCCCGGCGTCCCGGTGCAGCCGCCACAGCGCGGTGCGCAGGCTGCCGTGCGCGTGCTCGTCGGTGGACTCCGGCCACAGCGTCCCCGCCACGACGCTCCGCGCGGCACACCCGTGGAGCGCGAGGAACGCGAGAACGCGCCGCCCCGGCGCCGCGACGTCGCGCGCCCCCGCCACGCCGTCCAGCCGGAACGGGCCGAGCAGCCGCAGCATGGGTGGGGGCAGCGACACGTGGGGCATGGTTCCGCCTCAGCTCCTCGGATGGTGCGTTGCCGCGGCGGCCCCGAGACCCGGAGACGACCCGCTGTCCCGCAATGTGCTCACCGATCACCATCTGAAAACCCGGCGACCCGCGGCGCGCACCGGACCGCGCGGCGGTGACGGCACGGTGACGCCCCGGTGATGGGCCCGGCCCTACCGTGCAACGGGACGCGGACACGGCGCGGACCCTCAGGGCGACGAAGGGCGGAGCCATGCCCAGAAGTGACGGCGGCACCCGGTGAGCGCGTTCACCGACGCGCTGATGCTGCGCCTGCACGCCCCCGACGGCGTCCGGGACCTCCTGTTCCCGCAGGGGCCGCAGCGCCCCGCGCGGATCCAACGGCTGGCCGCCACCCTGTACGGCCTGCCCGCCGCCGACATCGCCGACGTCGTGACGGTCGAGGTCGTGGGCACCCGGTTCCAGCGGCCCCTGTTCCGGCGCCGGACGCTCACCGGCACCCGGACCCGCACCACGCCCGACCACGCCCGCACCGACGTCGCCTACGAGGGCCGCGACACCGGGACGCCGCCCGAGTGGGTCGACATGTCCGCGAGCCTGGACGTCACCCTCGTGCTCCGGCCCCGCACGGCGAAGGTCGCGTCGCTCACGCTCGGCGACCTCGGCGACCTCGGCGAGGTCACGACGCTCGCCGAGTTCGAGGCCCGGTTCCGGCACTTCGACCTGACCGGGTACATGGCGCGGCACGGGCTGGAGACCGTCGAGGACGTCAGGCGGTCCAGCCACCTCCTCGGCGAGATCACGCTCGCCGAACCGCCCCCGTTCGACCCGGCCGACCCCGGCAACCGGCGCACCGTCCGGATGGAGATCGGGCTGCTCGTCCGCGACTCCCTCGACGTCACCGGGGCGCTGCGCGCCGCCAGGATCGTCCGCGACCTCGTCGAGCGGGACGTCGCCTACCCCCGCGAGGTCGGCGAGCTGGAGGCCGCCGCCCCGCTGGCCCCGGTGCTCGCCTTCCCGTCGGACGCCGTCACCGCGAGCGGGTTCA
This sequence comes from Actinocorallia sp. API 0066, assembly GCF_020991275.1. GTDB lineage: Bacteria > Actinomycetota > Actinomycetes > Streptosporangiales > Streptosporangiaceae > Actinocorallia. Next base: position 103,217 of record NZ_JAJLQY010000003.1, read on the forward strand.
CCGAGGCGGACCTGCTCGGGTTCTTCGCGGCCCAGGACGTGCTCGCGATCCCGATCCCGCCCTAGCCCGCCCGAGCGCGCCGGTCCGAACACACCAGGAGACGAAGGGGAGAGCGATGGCCGTCCGGTACATCAACGTCAGTTCCACGATGGCCCTGGCCCCCGAGGCCGTGCGCGCGACGGGGAACGTCGCGGTGATCGGCGCCGCGACGTCGGGAACCGACGACGTGCCGGTACCGGTCGCGAACTCCGAACACGCCGCCGAGCTGTTCGGACCGGCGCGGGTGCCGGACCCACAGGACCCAAAGAAGACGGTGCCCAACTCGGCGCTGACGGCGGCGCTGGCGACCCTGTTCGTCCAGACCCCCGGGCCGGGCCAGGTCTGGGCGGTCAAGACCGTGGGCGACACGGACAGATCGGTGACCAATCCGAGCAACGCGCTCGCCGAGGTCGGCGCGCTCGACGTGCAGTTCGTCGTCCTCGCCGGCACGCCGCTCACCACGGCGTCCGGCGAGGCCACCGGTGCGATCGGGCAGCTCGCGGCGCACGTCACCGAGATCTCGAACAACGGCGGCGACGGCAAGGAGCGGATGGGCGTCGCGATGCTGGCCAAGGGCTCCGCCAACCCGGCGGTGGTCCAGGGGAAGCTGGTGAGCGACCGCATGATCTACATCGCGCACAACAGTGACGAGGACGCCGCGGCGGCCGTCGCCGGAACCGTCGCCGGGTATCCCCCGCACGTCTCGATGCTGCTCAAGCGGGTGGCCATCACCAGCGCGCCGTTCACGTCCCTCCAGATCGACCAGCTCAACGACACCGAGAACTGGGGCGACCCCCCAAAAGGCAAGGGGATCAACTGGCTCGTCGATCCGACGCTCATCCCCGGCGGCGGCATCCACCTCGGTGAGGGCTACACCGGTGACCCCGGCGGCAAGAAGTTCATCGACGTGCAGCGCACCGTGGACGATCTCTCCTTCCGGCTGAAGGCGCGGCTGATCAGGGCCGTCGGCGACATCCGGGTCAGCCGGAGCGGGCTGCGCGCGCTCACCGTGCAACTGGAGTCCGCGCTTGAGCCGCTGGTCCGCGACGGGGTGATCGAGGGGTACACGATCGACATCCCCGTCCTCACCCTCCTGGACGGCGACCCCACGGCACTCACCCCGGCGCAGCACGACATCGTCCAGCGCGCGCAGGTCGAGCGGATCATCCAGATCCTGGTGACCGTGGACTACGCGGGCGCCATCCACCGCATCGCACTGAAGCTCACCTTCGCCTAGGAGCGGCCATGCCCGACTGGAACACCCGGCTGGAGATCCGCCTCGGCACCACCGTCGTCTCGCCGATCTCCCAGTTCACACCCACCTTCAACGTCCCGCACCTGGTCCTGCACTCCATCGACGAGGACAACGTCGGCTACGTGCGCCAGCCGCAGACGTTCACGTTCACCATGACGGTGCAGGCGATCGGCACGGTCGTCGCCGACCTCACCGCGCTCGCGGTGAACGGCAAGGAGTTCGAGATCACGGTCGCGGAGAAGCAGGGCACCGACTGGGCTTTCAAGGCGCTCAAGTTCGCCCGGTGCGTCATCACGTCGGTGAATCCCAGCAACGTCGTCATCGACGGCGCGCCAAGCGCGAGCTTCACCTGCATGTCGCTGAGCCCGGGGGTCGAGGCATGACGCCCGACGACACCCGCGACGACGAGGGCGAGGGCCTCTTTGTGATGCCCGCGTTCGACGTCGGCGGCCGGGTCGAACGCACCGGGATCGCGCTCGTGCACGAGGGCGAGTACGTGGTGCCCGCGCCGGGCGGCCAGGCGCTGTTCGGCCCGCCGGACGGCGCGGCCGGGGCGCCCCGCGTGGTCTGGAACCTGCCGGTGGAGGTCGAGGTGGTCGGCGAACTGTCGGACACGCACCTCGAAGCCGTCGCACGGCATGTCTTCGCCGAACTCGACGTGGCGCTGCGGCGGCAGGGCGGACGGTGACCGGGATGCCCGACGTCGAGGTGCGGGTGCCGATCCGGATCCGCCTGGTCGGCCTGCCCACCGCCACGGACCTCGCCCGTCTTGAGGACGCGGTGGCGCTGCTCGTCGCCCGCCGCGCCGCGCAGGCCGGGCAGGCCCTGGCCGCGCGCCCCGGCACCACGGCGGCGACCGCCGGGACCGCCGACGCGGCGGCCCGCTACGAGGCGGGCTTCGACACGACCGGGGACGGCGGCTACTCGATCACGTCCCATCAGGGCCCGGCCCGGCAGGTGCGGGTCCCGCTGGTGCGGCGTGACGGCGCGGGCGCGACCGCCGCCGGGACCGACGCGGCGCGGCAGGCCGCGGTGCGCCGTGTCACCGAGCTGCTCAGCACCGGGATCCTCGACTGGGCGGTCACCGACGCCGAGGCCAGGGAGGCGTTGCGGATCCTGCTGGGCCTCGCCCCGGTCGACCTGATGCGGGCCGTGCAGGCGCTGCGGCTCACCGGCCGCCTCGCGGTGCTGGGCCGGGAGGCGCCCGCCGACGCCCACCGCGACCTCACCGAGCTGCGGAGCCGCATCGACCCGCACGAGGGCTACCTGATGCCGGGCGACACCGTCAGCGTCGAGGTGTTCCTCGGTACGGCGCGGCAGCGGGACGTCTGCGGCGACCACACGCTCGGCTCCGGCGGGCTCGCCCTGCCGCTGCTCGACCGGGTCGTCGAGGCCACCGGCCTGCGGCCCGCGCGGCTGCCCGACCTCATCGCCCGCGCCTACACCGACGCGAAGGTCCTCACCGACCCGTACGTGAAGGTCGCCGTCGCGGCGCGCGGGCCGCTGTACGCGCCGTGGCACGGCCCGACGCGCGGCCTGCTCTGGTACGCCTCAACCCTCCGGGAGCGGACGGCTCGGGCGCGTCCGGGCGGGGCGCCCGAGGCGCAGGCGCCGCCCGAGTCGCCGCGCCGCGGGTTCCTCGCGCTGGCGACCACCATGCGGCACGCCGCGACGGCGGCCGCGCCCGCCGAACGGCTCAGGCTCGCCGGGACGCTCGCCGACTACCTCGCCTGGCTCGGCGCGCGGACCGACGACGCGCTCACCAAGGAGGACCCGGCGACGGTCTGGACCCGCCTGTCGCTGGCCAGGCTGAAGGCCGACGTCACGACCGAGGTGGCCGCGCGGTTCCGCCGGGAGCGGCGGACGGCCGACGACACCGCCGCCCAGGCGCGCTGGGAGGCCGCGCGACGCAAGCTGGACGCGACCCTGGAGTTCCTGCGGGTCCAGCTGGCGCGGCCGCGCGACCCCTACCGGGTCGAGGACCGTGAGCGGAGCACCGGCTACCTGGTGTGGCAGTCGGCGCGGGAGAGCGCCGTGCGCGACCTCATCGCCAACGCGTTCCTGCGCGACGCCGTCGCCGCCGCGCACCGCCCCGACTTCGCCACGACGAGCGTGGCCGCCGACTTCCAGACCTGGCTCGCCGCGCACCCCGCCGAGTACCGCGCCCTTCTCGCCGCGCGGGCGTATCCGGAGACCGAGTCCTACGAGATCCGGGTGGACATCCCGGCGTGGCAGATCGCGATCGAGGTAGGCGTCGGCCTCATCCCCGTCGTCGGCTCGATCGTCGCGGCGGGTGAGGCGGCGCTCGGGTACGACCTGTTCGGCAACCGGCTGAGCACCGTGGACCGGGCCGTGCTCGCCGCCGCGGTGCTGCTGCCCGCCGCGGCCAAGGTGTTCAAGGCGGGACGCGCCGTCGTCACCGTCGCCACGCTGAGCCGCGACTACGGGCTTTCGACGCGCGAGGCCGAGGTCGCCTACCGGGCCCTCACGCGGGTCCGGCCCGGCACGGCGGGGGCGCGGGTGCTGGAATCGGCGGCCCGCGACGTCAGGGCGGGCAGGCCAATGCGCGACGCCAAGCGCCTGACGGAACTCGGCGGCCTCTTCGACGACATGGGCCTGACCGACCGGGCGACCGTGGACGAGCTGCGCGCGGGCGCGGCGGAAAGCGCGCTCGGCGGCCACGCGGGACGTCCAGGGCAGGAGGCCGCCGACCTGTTCGCGTCCGCCGACGAGGCGGCCGAGCTGGTCGGGGCCGCCGAGTCGCGGGCGGCCCGGCCTGTCGTGCGGGGCGGCAAAAAGCCCCACATCTCGGACACCTCGGTGCCCACCACCAAGCGCACGAGGACCGACATCGAGCACCTCCCGCGCCAGCCCGGCGAGACCGGACGCGCGGCGCTCCAGCGGGTGCGGCGGGTCATCGGGCGGCGGATCGACCAGACGCCGCTGAACGAGGTGTGGGCGGAGGCGCGCCGGAGGGTGGTCGGCGACCGTTCGCTGGAGCACGCCACCCGGCAGGAGATGGTCGACCTCTACGACAGGGTGCGCGACAGGTTCTGGCTCCTGGCGCGCGACGGCGGCGAGATCGAGGACTTCCTCAGGCGGGCGGGCTTCGAGTTCCCGGCCCAGAGCGGGCGGAAGCGGCCGGTGGCGCCGCTCCTCGTCGTCGTCGACCCGCCGCCCGGCACCGGCCTGCCGAAGGCCGCCGACCTGTCCCTCCAGGAGCGGCGCGTCAGCCTCGACCACAACCTGGAGAAGGCGCTGGGCGAGAACCACCGCCGCGCCCTGGACGCCGACAACCTCACCTTCGAGCTGCACAACCCGAACAGCGACCGGGAGACCGTCCAGGTGCGGTTCGGCCTGCGGCCGGGCCCCGGGGAGGCCGAATGAGCACGGCCGGGGCACCCGAGCCGGTCCTCGTCGGCTGGACCGGGCGCGGCGACGCGGCGACCCGGCGGGCCGTCCTGGCGGCCGTCGCCGCCGGGGTGCGGCGCGCGCTCGGGCCGGACGGCCCCGCGAGCCTCGCGCGGGCCGCCGCCGGGCGCGGGCCCGACGGCGGCGGCGTGTCCTGGGGCCCCGACGCGGCGGGCTCCCGGTGGGTCATGCCCGGATACGACGGCGGGGGCGCCCCGGTGGCGGTGCCGATCCTGTCGGCGCCGGGGGCGGTCGCCGACGGGGAGCGGCTGCCGCTCGGCGACGTGATCGTCAGGTCGGACTTCCCCGCGAAGCCGGTCATCAGGCTCATCGCGAACACCTGGGTCATGACGGGCGACGGTGCCCATGTGGCGTCGCCGTCGCTGGCCCGCGCGCTGGCCTGGGGCCGGGTGCTCTACCGGGCGCACGGGTTCGCCGTCCTGGAACGGCTCGACCCGCACGCCGCCGAACGGTTCGTCATGGTGCCGCTGGCCGAGCCGCTGCTGAGCCACCGGTTCGGCGACGGCGGCCCCGCCACCACGCACCCCGGCGGGGACGGTACGCCAGGGCTGCGGGTCGGCCAGGGCAGGGTGCAGCCGCTCAAGGGTCTCAGCGTCGTCGCCGTCGCGACCGGCGACGGCCACTACGCCGTCGACCTCGCCCCCCGCGCGCGCTGGGGCCCGGCGGCGCTGCGCCGCGAGGTCGCGCGCACGCCGCGCGCCGAGCGGCTCGACCCGGCCGTCACGGCCCGCGTCGCCGAGTCCCTGCTGACGGCGGAGGGCACCGGCGCGGAGCCGGGCACCGCCGACGACGTGATGCTCAGGCACATCGTCGCCATGGACCGCGACATATTCGCGGCGCTGCCCTGGGAGCGGCGCGCCGCGTTCCTCACCGTGCTGTCCGGGCTGCGGTGGCCGAGTGCCCGGCAGAAGCGGGCGATGGTCGAGCTGGTCGCCTCCGCGCGCAGCGGCGCCGAACTGGAGGCGATGGCGGCGATCCTCCGGGAGAACGGCGCCTACGGGCGGCTGTTCACCACGCTCGACGGCTCGGTCGTCGAGCTGCTGCTCGTCCTGGGCCGCACCCGTCCGCGCCGTCCGATGAGCCCGCGGTTCGTCGGCGCGCTGTTCCGCGACCTCAGCCTCCTGCCCTCGTCCGGGGAGGACGCCCAGGCGCCGGACGTGCTGCGCCGGACGCGCGTCGCGGCCAACGGGCTGAGCCTGTGGGTGCGCTCGACGGTCGACGGCGTCATCGACCTGTTCACCCACCCGCCGGCCGAGCTGATCAGGGGCGTCGCGCACCTCGCGGAGTTCGTGCTCCTCGTCCGCCTGGCCACCGGCGTCCCGCCCGACCCGGCGGCGGAGGCGGAGCTCAAGCTGATCGCCGACCAGGCGGGCGCCGCGATCCGCACCGCGATGGCCGGGCTCGAATACGCCGAGGAACTCGGCACGCCCTACGGGAACCGGGGCGGCGGCGCGCACGTCAGCGGCGACCTCGCCGGGACGCTGGCGACGGCGCTGGCCGTCGAGATCCTCAGCTGGTTCGTCGGCATCGGTGAGATCAAGGACGTGCTCAAGGCCGCCGAGCTGGGCGAACGGCTCGCCGCGCTGCTGAAGGTGCTGGCGGCGGCGCGCGGGCTCGGCGGTACTGCGGCGAAGGCGGGCAAGGTCGCTCAGCTCGACCGGTTCGTCGCCGCGCTGGCCAGGGTCGCGATGCTCAGGGACCTGAACGCGGCGGCGCGGGCGGCGCGCCTGCTCCCGGCCGCGCACCTCGCCGAGCTCGTCCGGCTCGCCGAACTCCTCGACGTCCCGGCGGGCGCGAAGGCCAAGGCGCTGCGGGAGCTGGCGCACGCCAAGAACGTCCTGCCCGAGGTGCGGCGGCTCGCGGACGCGCTGTCCCTCGCGCGGCGGTTCGAGCGCAGGGCGGCGGCGGTCGGCGGTGTCACCGAGGACATGGCGGCGGCGCTGCGGCGGCTGCTCGACACCGGCTGGGCCCGGCCGACCCTGGCGGAGCTGGTGGACGCCGTCCCGGCCGAGCGGCTCGGCGCGTGGTCACGCGCCGTCGTCGCGCTGCGACCCGACCAGGTGACGGCCCTCGGCGCGGAGGCGCTGCAGGCGCTCGCGTACTGGCCGCGCTCGTTGGCGTTCGTCGTCGAGACCGGCGGCGACGTCTACCTCACCCTGCTGCGCCGCCACGGCGGCCGCCAGGAGACCGTGGACGTCCTGCTGCACAGCCTCGACCTGTGGCGGGCCGAACTCGGCGGCCCCGCGAGCTACCAGCGGCTGCTCGACCGGCTGGCGCGCGGCGAGAAGGCGGCCTTCGGCGAGCTGGCCCAGCGGATCTCCAGGGAGGCGGAGGCGGCGCGGGACCGGCTGCGCGCGGCGGGTCGGCGGCGGCTGCTCCGCGAACACGAAGAGGCCGTGCGGAGGGCGGCCGAGCTGCGCGGGCAGGGCCGTACCACCGAGGCCGCCGAGGTGCTCGCCCGGCACGACGAGTTCGCGGCATGGCTCGGACGGCTCTCCGACCGCGAGCTGTCCGGCCTCGACCACGTCGCCCGGCTCACCGAGAACGCCCCGTTCCGGTGGCAGGAGATCCTCGACCTGCCCGCCGCCCACCGGGCCGAACTGCTGGTGCTGGTCGACGACATCGCGAGCGCGGTGCCCGGCGGCCGTCTCCTGAGCGGGGCCGCCTCCTTCGTCGAGCGGCAGCTCGTCGAGGACCTGTCCGCGCACGCCGCGACCGGCTACCGGGACCTCATGTACCTCTACCACCCGAGCGTGGAAGCCGAGCTTCCCCAGCTCGGGGAGCGCATGCTCCGGCTCTTCGACACGCCCGCGCTGACCGCCGAGCTGGCCGGGGCGGGGCAGGATCCCGGCGTCGCGAAGGCCGCGTTCCGGGAGTGGCTCAAGGCGGGCAACCTGCGCGTCTACGGGCGGTGAGCGCGATGACCGTGCGCGGGATCCGGCGAAGGAGGACGGATGGCGAACACACCGGTGCTGATCGGCCCGGTGCCGCTGCTGTACGTGCAGCGGCTCAGCATCACCGAGGGCTACCAGATCGAGCGGATCGCGGGCAGCCGCTTCTCGCAGGCGATCGCCCCGACGGCGAAGACCATCACCGTCGAGGCGGTGCTGCCCGGACCGGGTCGGCTGCTGGTGAAGAAGCAGTTGGAGGCGCTGGCGCTGGTCTCCCGGACGGTGGTCGCCGCGACGGCGCCGCTGCTCGCCGTCGCCGGGATCCCCGTGGTGTCCGGCCTGACCGTGAGCCTCGACATGCAGATCACCGACCTGCGGTTCGCCCAGTCGGCGACCCAGCGGGAGGCGCTGGAGGCGAGCGTCACGCTCCGGCACGTCCCCCGGTCGAGCATCACGGCGGCGCTCGGCGAGGCGGCCGACCTCGCGCTCGCGGCGGCCACCGCGCTGTCCGGGCCGACCCCGCCCGCCGCCGCCGTGCCGCGCGCCGCGACCGCGCCGCTGGGCGGGTGAGCGCGGTGGAGGTCGACCTGTCCCGGTTCCTGCGGCTGCCCGTGCAGGCCGACGACGGCTTCCCGCAGGCGTTCCGGCTCTCCCTCGGCACCGCCGTCTACACCGTCGCGCTCACGGTGACCGTCGTCGAGGAGGAGACGCTGGCGACGGGACGCAAGCTCGTGCTGCCCGAGCCCGGCGCCTTCATGGTCGCAACGGTGACGCGCGAGACGCCGGGGCCGCCCCGTGTCGTGCTGCGCCGCAAGCTCGTACCGGGGCTCACGTACGAGGCGGCCGAGCTGGAGTTCGTCGCGGTGTCGATGGTCGTCGACCCGCGCAACCTGGGCGCGGCGGGCGCCTTCGGATCCGAGGTCGTGGCGGGGGTGGCGGCGCGATGGGCTTTGTGATCTGGTTCCAGGCGCGGATCGAGAAGGCCGCGTTCGGCGGGCTGCTGCCGCTGCGGGTCTCCAACGACGTGTTCGGCGGCGAGTACGTGCTCGACGCCGAGATCAGGATCGACCTGGTGAGCGGCGCGGCGGCCAGCACGTTCTCGATCACCTTCACCAGCCTGCCCGCCGACGTCGTGGAGACGCTGCGGTCACGGCACGCGGCCGCGCTCGCGGGCGGGAAGCCGCTGTCCGTGGTGCTCAGCCTCGGCTACTTCGACGACCCGGACGGCAGGTCGGCCCCGGTGGTCCGGGGCGTCGTCACCTCGATCCGCACCCGCGTGAGCGAATCCGGCGAGCTGCTCACCGACCTGCGGGGCATGGAGGCCGCCGGCTTCCAACTGCTGCGGACGGCGATACGGGCGAGCCACGCCGACGGGCCGCTCACCGCCGCCGTCAAGGCGATCGCCAAGGCGGCGAGCGGCGCCGGGGACGCCCTCGCCGTCGCGGCGGCCGGGCTGCCCGAGGCCGAGTGCTTCACCCTGCGCGCGGGCGACGGGCTTGAGGCGCTCCGGCAGGTCGCCGACTTCGCAAAAGCGCCGCTCGTCATCGGCGACGGCACGATCCGCGTCGGCACCGCCGTCGGCACCGGAACACCGCTGCGGTTCACCGCCACGGACAACATCGTCACCCTCACCCACGTCCAGGAGGACCCGGAGGACCTCGTCCCGCGCCCGCCCGACACCGGCGCCGACGACCCGCTCGGCGCCGCTGCGGGCGCCGTCGCGGCGCTCGCCGGGGTGGGCCCGGCCGGGAAGGCGGACGCGGCGCGCACGAGCGTGGAGCTGACCGTGCTCGGCGACCCCGCCATCCGGCCGGGGCTCCCGGCCGTCCTGGAGCCCGCGGACGGCCGGGACGCGCCGCCCGGCACGCTCCGCGTCGAGCGGGCCGTCCACGTGTTCGGCCGCCACGGGTACACCTGCGACGTGACGCTCGTGGTCGCGGAGCCGGGCCGCAGGGCGGTCCGCACGAGCGGCGCCGACGGGCTCGCCCGGCGTTTCCGCGACCTCGCCGAATCCGTCAGGACCGAGCATCCCGCGATCGACGTCGGCGAGGTCGCGCGGTACCGGGACGGCCGCACCGGCGGGCACCTGGCCGACCTGCGCTACGGGCAGTCCCCCGCCGCCGACGTCGTCGCGCCGAGCGTCGAGACCGAGGTGGACCGCGAGCCCCTGCTGCGCGCCAGGCCGATGGCGTCGCCGTTCGCCTTCCACAACTGCGGGCTGATGGTCCCGGTGCTGCCCGGCATGCGCGCCGTCCTCGCGCACAACCGGGGCCTGGTCAACGACGCCGTCGTCACCGGGTTCCTCTGGCCGGAGAAGCCCGCGTCCACCCCGCCGAAGAACAGGCCGGGCGACTGGTGGCTCTGCCTGCCGACCGGGCTCGACGCCACGGGCCTGCCCACCGGCAAGGGCGTCAACGACCTCACCGACGCCCGAGGCCGACGGGTCGTGCAGGTCAAGGGGCTGCGCGTCGCCATCGGGGACAGGCTGCTGCCGGAGGTCGGCGAGCGGCCTACCGTCCCGGACGACCTCGACGGCAGGCTCGTCATCGAGCACGCGAGCGGCACCACCGTCACCGTCGCGCCCGACGGCGGCGTGACCATCGACGCCGGAGCCGGAACCATCACGCTGCGCGGCGGGACGGCGTCCCTCACGCTCGGCGACGGAAAGATCAAGCTCAGCGGCGCTCCCGTGGAGGTGGCCTGATGCCGCACGTCCTCAACGCCAACGCCTCGATCGGCTGCGGGCACGGCGGCACCGTCGGCGTCGGCGCCGGACAGGGCGCGCTCCGCGCGGGCGGCGCGCCCGTGCTCGTCGCCGGCGACCTCGACGGCCGTCCGATCAGCGGGTGCGCCACCCCTGACAGCGCGGGCGTGACAGCCAAGTGTTGGGCTGTCGTCTCGGTACTCGGCGGCGCCTCGGCGACGCTCTTCGCGGGCGGCCGCCCCGTCCTCCTGGACACCGTGCGCGGCGTGACGAACGGCGTCCCGCCCGGCGTCCTCGTGGTGCTGTCCCCCGGGCAGGCGACGTTGCGCGCCCACTGACCCCCGCCCGAACCCGTCCACGAGGAGGACCCATGGCGACACCGACCGGCCTCGGCCGCGGCCTCGCGCTGCGCGACGGCGACCTCGTCCTCGACGGCGGCCGCCTCGCCGAGGTCGCCGGGCCCGCCAACCTCGCGCAGGCGCTCACACTGCGCGTCCTGACCCCGCTCGGCAGCGACAGGTACGCCACCACCTGCGGCTTCGACGCCGCCGCCGTGTTCACCGGGGCCGTCGGCGCCCGCGAGGCGCGCGACCTGCTGCGGCTCGGCCTCGTGCGCGCGCTCGGCGCCGACCCGCGCGTCCGGGAGATCCGCGACGTCACCGTGCTGGCGGTGCCCGGCGGCGGACGGCGCCTCTGGCGGGCCGAGGTCACCGTGCTCGGCGCGGACGGCGCGGAGCACGCCCTCGCGTTCGAGGTGGAGGTGTGACGTGGCCGAGTTCGGGGTGACCGCCCAGGGGTTCGTCCGCAAGGACTTCGCCACCCTCTTCCGCGAGGCGCGGGCGCGGGCCCGTGCCGCGTTCGGCGACGACATCGACCTGTCGCCCACCAGCGCGCTGACGAAGATCCTGCACGTGGCCGCCGCGGAGGACGCAAGGCTGTGGCGGCGCCTTGAGGACGTCTACTACGCGCGGTTCCCGTCGTCGGCGACCGGCGCCGACCTCGACCGGCTCGGCGAGGACCTCGGACACGCCCGCCCGCACCTGTGGGCGACGGGCCGGGTGACGATCAGCGTCGAGAACCCGCAGCCGAAGCGGATCTACGTGCTTCCGGAGGGAACGGTCCTGGTGTCGTCCGTGCCCGGCCCCGCCTTCCACACGACCGGGACGGTACGGCTCAGCGCGGACGCCGACAGCGCCACCGTCGGGGCGCGCGCCGCCGCCCCCGGCCCGGACGGCGACGTCCCCGCCCACACCGTGACGTCCGTCGACCCGGACTACCAGCGGCGCTACCTCGGGGCGCTCCCGCCGACCTCCTTCACGGTGAGCCACCACAAGCCGTTCACCGGCGGGGCCGACAAGGAGGACGACGAGCGGTACCGGAGCCGTCTCCTCGGCCGCCCACGGACGCTGTGGACGCCCGACGCGGTGCGCGCCGCGGTCCTCGCCGTGCCCGGCGTGCTCGACGTGCTGCTGTCCGACCCGCTCGGCGGCGTCGACGTCGCCCAGGGCTACTTCGGCGCGTTCCCCTTCGACCAGCTCCTGTTCAGCGCGGAACGGCGGATCGGCGAGCCCTACTTCTTCGGCGTGGTCGTCGCGCACGAGTTCACCAACCCGTGGCGGACCGAGCCGCCGGGCACCGTGCCCGGCGTGTTCGAGCGGGTCACCGCGGCCATCGACGCGGTGCGCCCGGTGGGCGTCCACCCCCAGGTCGTCGAGGCCGACCACGTCGAGGTGGGGGTGCGGGCCCGGCTCGTCATCCAGCCGGGCTACGACGCCCAGGTGCTCGTCGGGGTGCTGGCCGAGCGGCTCGCCGCCGAGATCGGCGGGCCGGTGCTGGGCCGCGACGTGCTGTTCAGCGGGGTCATGCGGCTGCTCGCCGAACAGCCGGGCGTCAGCGACGTCCAGGACCTGCGGCTGCGGCGGTGCCCGCCCGCGTTCGGCAGGATCACCCTCGGGCAGGTCGCCTACGCGGGCGAGGCGGTCGAGGCGGGGCCGGGCGAGAACCTCACGATGGGGCCGACGGAGATCGCCGTGTTCAGCGTGGACTCCACGCTGCTCGACCTGGAAGCGGCGGGCCGATGACGGCGTCGTTCGCGCGGATGGCAGGTGACGTCACCGCCCCCTTCAGCCGGGGCGCCGACCTCCTCGACCTGGTGCTGGCGCCGTCCACGGGCGCGGGGCCGGGGGGCGCCGTGCTGGTCGGGGGCGACTTCGCCGAGCACCGCGCCCGGTTCGGCGTCGTGCCCGAGCCCGCGTTCGTCGTGCGGGCGCTCGCCGACGTGCCGGAGCCGACCACGTTGACGTTCGGCTACGCCGTCCCGGCGGCGGACGGCGGCGAGCGGGACGGCACCGTCGAGGTGTCCGTTCCGGCGGGGACGGTCGCGGGCGCTTCGTTCTGCTTTGTGCCGCCGTCGGGCGCGCTGCTACGCACGGTGCGTGCCGCCCCGCCGCCCGTCGAAGGCCAGGTCGCGGATCTGTGGCGGGTCACCGCGCTGCTGGGCAACCTCGCCCGGCTGCTGTGGGTGGTCGGCGCGGAGCACGACGTCCTCGACCAGTGCCTTGACGACGTCAGGACGCTGCCCCGGATCGGCGAGCGGACGGCCGGGGCGACGCTCGACCGGATCGGCGCCGACCTCGGCGTTCCCCGGTTCCCGGCGCGCCCCTACGGGCAGGAGGACGGGACCGTCGCGCTCTACCACCTCTCCGACGCGCCGGGCGCGCCCGTCCATGACGCCTGGCCCCTGTACACGGCGGCGGGCACCGGGCATACGGGGACGGCGACGGGTGGGGTGCGGGCCGGGGTCCCCGGGCGGTTCGGGACGGGGACGCGGTTCGCCGCGCCGGACGCCGAGATCACGATCGGGCACGACGCCGCGCTGTCCACCGGCGCGGCCGCGAGCCTGACCGTCGAGTGCTTCGTCAAACCCGACGCGGCGACGGGCGAGGGCGCGGTGCTGTCCAAGCACGCCGATCCGGCGGACGCGACGCTGCCGGGGTGGGCGTTGAGCGTCGGCGGGTTCGGGCGGGGTATCGCCAGGAATGTTCGGTTCCGGGTCGGGGACGGGACGGCGGCACGCGACCTGTTCGCCGACCGCTCCCTGTCCACCGCGCGTTTTACGCATCTCGCCGGAGTGGTGGACCGGGCGGCGCGCCAGGTACGGCTCGTCGTCGACGGCGAGGTCGTCGCCCTCGCGCCGCTCGACGCCGTGCCGCCTTCCCCCGAACTGGCCGGGGCGCTCAGCAACACGGAGCCGGTGCGGATCGGCCGGACGGGCACGACCGCCGCGCACACCTTCGCCGGGACGATCGACGAGGTGCGGCTCTCGTCGGTCGCCCGCACCGCGTTCCACCCGGTGCTCGGCGAGTCCGACGACGGGTACCGGCGGCGGCTGCGCATCTTCCAGCGCTGGGCGCTGCCGACAAGGCAGGGGATACAGGACGCGCTCAACGACGCGGTCTGCAAGCTCGGGAAAGTCACCGACCCGTTCGTGGTGGAGGACGGCGACGCGACGCTCGTCCACGCGTCGCACCTGCTGACCGTGCTGCCCGTCGCGGTGCCCGTCGGCGGCACGCTCGACGACACGGGGCGGCGCGGGCTCCGCGAGGCCGACGTGCTCGGGCCGCCCGCCGAGGACCCCGGGTTCGCGGCGGAGCTGCTCGTGGACGGCGGTGCGCTGCCCGCGGACTTCGCGTCCGGTTCTCGGCGCATGCGGGTGGGCACCCGTGCGGCGCTGCGCGCGCTGCTCGAGCAGCTCGCGGCCGACGGCGTCACCGGCACGGCGCGGGTCCTCGCCGGGTTCGACCCGGCGGCTCCGGATCTGCGTGCCGTCGGGCGCGCCCTCGTGCTCAGCCATCCGGGGCTGGCGCCCGACGTGCTCGCGGCGCGGGCGATACGGGCCGGTTTTGGCTTTGTCGCGCACCGGCCGGGTGAGGTGTACGCGGCGGTGCGCGGCACCGGGACCGTCGAGATCATCGACGGTCCCGACGACGACGCGACGGCCGAGCACGGCTTCGACCTGCTGGCCGGGCAGACCGTCGGGCTGCGGCTCGATCCGGCGCCGCCGCCCGGCGCCGCCGTGCACTGGTCGGTGGTGCCGTGCGGCGCGGGCGGCGCCGAGTTCGTCGGGGGCCGGGCCTCACAGGACATCCTGCTGCGGGCGGAGCGGCCGGGGAGCCTCGTCGTCGCGGTGCGGGTGCGGCATCGCGGCCGGGTGTTCACCGCGTCCCGCCGCCTGCGGATCGGGCTCGCCGAACTCCCGGCGGGCGCGGCGATCGCGGCGTCGGGGCGCCTCGGCGCGGACGTTCCGGGGCACGACGACCCGGCCTTCCATCCCGTCCACCTTGTCGACGCGCCGTCGCGGTTCGACCGCCCGACCGGGGCGGGGCCGCAGACCCGGCGCGTCCACCCGGCGCTCGCCGCCCGGCTCGCCGCCCTTGTGCCGCTGCTGCCCACGGGACGGCCCCTGCTCAGGTCCGCCTGGAAGCCGGACGATACCGGGGCGGCGGGCGCGGGGCTGACCGTGACGCTGGGGCGCGGCACGTCGGCGGCGTCGCTCGCGCGGCTGGGGGCGCTGGCGCACGCGGCGGGGGTCAGCCATGTCGTCAACACGGGGTCGGAGGTGGTGCTCACCCAGGAGCCGGGATCCGCCTGCCCGATCGAGGGTCCGGCGACCGTCGCCGAGGGGGGCACCGCCGGGCTGCGGGTCGCCCGTGCCGCGCCGTGCGGGCTGGCGCTCGCGGCCGGGCTCGTCTGGACGGTGAACGGCGGCACGGGCAGCGTCTCGGCGGTCGACCCGGAGACGGGGGTGGTCGAGGCGTGCGTCAAGGTCGGGCTCGCGCCGGGCGCGGTGGCCGCCGCGCCGGACGGGTCGCGGCTGCTCGTCGCGGACACCGGGGACACCACCCTCACCGTCGTCACCACGGCGGACCGGGCGGTGGCCGGGCGGATCGCGCTGCCCGCCGCGCCCGCCGCCGTCGCGTACCACCCGGACGGGAGCCGCGCCTACGCGGGCCTGCGGTCGGGGGAGGTCGCCGAGGTCGATCCCGTCGCGGGGACGGTGCGGCGTGTGCTCGCGCTCGGCTCGCCCGTCGTCGCGCTGCGGTGCGCGCCCGGCGGCGCCCGGCTGTGGGTCGCGACGGAGGCGGGCGACCTGCACGGTGTGACGCTCCCGGCGTTCACCTCAGGGCAGGTCGTCGCCCTGGACGGGACGCCGGGCGGGCTCGCGGTGGGGACGGGCCGCGCTTACGTCACCGTGCCTGGGGCGCCGTCGCTCCAGGTCGTGGATCTCGCCACCGCGTCCGTGGCGGCGACGTTCACGGACGTGGGATCGCGGCCGACCGACGTGGCGCTCGCGCCGTCCGGGGCCGTCCTGTACGTCGTGGACGCGGAGCGGGGGCGGGTGCACCTGCGGCGGGCGGACGGCGCGCCGGGGCCGCCCGCGTCGCTTTCGCTGCCGGGGGCCGTCGCGGGGGCCGCCGACGACGCGCGCTGTCACGTCGTCGCGGCCGGGGACGTCGCGGACACCGTCGCCATCCTGGACGCGGCGGGCGGATCGCAGCTCGCGTCCTGGCCGCTGGGCACCGGGCTCGGGGAACGGCTCGTCTGGTCGGTGCGGCTCACCGGCGGGGCCGAAGCCCGGCTTTCCGGGACGACCCGGCCGCGTACCTCGGTGCTCGGGCTGCGGGCCGGGACCGTCCGGGTCCAGGCCGTGTGGCGGCGGCCCGACGCGCCGCCCCCGTACACGATGCGGGTGGCGCTGTCCGAGGCGGTGCTCCTCGCCGACGACGGCCCTCCCGTCCTCACCAAGGAGCAGTACGACCTGGTGATGAACGTGCTCCACCACCTGTGCCCGATCGGCGTCGAGATCGACACCCGCGCGATCCGGGCGCACGTCCTGGAACTGCGGGCCGGGCTGCTCGACCCCTACCCGCCCTACACCTACCCCGACTTCCGTGCCCACGGCCCACGGCGGCCCGCCTGGACGTTCGGGCTCGACACCGACCCGGAGACGGAGAGGACACCACGATGACCGCCGGATACACACCCGAGTTCCAGCACACCGACTGGGTGGACAACGTCGACAAGGTACGCGCGGCAGGCGACAACGGCTTCAACAGCCGCTTCCGCGCGATCGAGGAGGAGTTCCACAGAATCAGCAAGGCCGTCGCAGCCCTGGGCACCACCCCCACCCCGCAACCGGTGAACCTCACCCTCACCCCGACCCTGACCACGCTCACCGACCCCTGGAACCACACTTACGGCGGGGCGATCAGGACGGACGGCGAAGCGGCGAGCGGCATGATGCCCGTCACGCTGCCGCAGGGGGCGGTGATCCAGGCGCTGCGCGTGTGCGGGCGCAAGCAGCAGGGGGCGCTGTCGATCTGCCTGCGCAGGCAGGGCCTGGCACCCGCCTCGTCTCCCGAACCGCTCCTGGAAGTGCTTCCGATGGCCGGAGCCTTCGACAGGGCGGAACGCCACAACGACGGCATCACCGTCCGCAACGAGCAGTTCCGCTACTTCATCACCGCGGAATTCGAGGGTTCGGACGCCGCGTCGACCGTCGAACTGACCTGCTTCCAGATCACCTACCTACCGTCCTGACCACCTGCCGTCATGGGAGGAACGAGATGAGCAAGGTTCCCGGGGACCTCTACATCAAGTACGACGCGTCCGACGACGGGAGCAGCGCGATCCCTGGCGGCGCGGTCTTCTGGGCGTCGCCTTCGATCTGGCTCGCCGACGACGAGGGCGACACCCTGCCATACGCGAAGGTCGGTGTACCCACCTCGATCATGGTGCAGGTGAACAGCACGAGCACGACGCCGCGCACCCAGGTGAAAGTGCAGACGTGGGTCTGCGACTACACCCCCGGCCACATCGGGCCGGACACGGCGCTGTCGAGTTCCGGCGGCCCGAACGGGCGGACGAAGACCGTTTCCACGGCGGTGTCGAAGGCTGGGCCCGGCACTGTCGCGATCCCCTGGACGCCCAAGGCCGCCGACCTCATCAACGGGCCCGACCCAGACCATGGGCACGTGTGCGTAGGCGCGAACGTCTACGTCGAGTTCGTCCCCACCGAGGAGGCGCCGCCGCCCGAGGGGGGCCGGCTCAGCAGCGGCACACTCGACGTGATGAAAAACAGGCACCACGGGTGGAAGAACATCACCGTCGTCCGGAACGGGCCTCAGTTCCGGCCGATGGTGTTCCGGCTGACCAATCCCGGTCCGGAGCCCGCGACGTTCGGTGTCCGGGCCTGGGAGGTCGACGGTGACGCGCCGCTCAGCGATGTCGAACAGGAACACCTGCTCGCCACGCATTTTGTGGACCTCGTGGAAGGCGCGCCGAAACCGCCGCCCCAGAATCCGGCCTGCCTGCGTGAGCCGCGCGAGCGGACCTGGCTGGCCGAGGGCGGCCGCCTCGTCCTCCTGGGCGTGCCGGACCAGGTGTCGCTCCGCCGGGCGGACCGGCGCGCCGACTTTGTGTTGCGCACCGCCGAGGGCGCCTTCGAATCCGGCACCGTGCGCGTCGAACCCGGCCAGCGTGTGCCCGTCGCCCTCACCGTCACCTCTCGGGGCGAACCCGGCGAGGTGCACACCTTCGACATCGTCCGCCACACCGAGGACGGCACCATCGTCGGCGGCGCCCGCCTCATCACCGTGGACGTTCCGGACTGGCACCTCTGACCGACCGGGACGCCACCCCGGCCGGGGCCACCTCCGCGACGCGGCACTCAGCGACCATCGACCATGCGGACGGAAAGCGTCCTCGTTGGGTTCTAGGGTTGAGGCGTTGTGGAGGGGCCCCGGTGGGTGCCCTTCCGGGGAACGGCCGAGGAGGAGACCGGGATGAGCGGCGTTGTGGAGATCTCGTGGGACGGGGTGTGTCGGCGGCGGTTGGTGCGGCATGGGTTGGTGGGCGTGGGGAAGGCGGGCGTGGGTGAGGTGGCTTCGGCGGTGGCGGGGGTGCACGGGCAGGTCATGTCGGCGGCGGAGGTGGGGATCGCGATGCGGACGCCCGGCGGGACTCGGGGGGACGTGCGGGAGGGGCTCTGGGGGGAGCGGAGCCTGGTGAAGACGTACGGGGTGCGGGGGACGGTGCATGTGGTGGCGGCGGAGGAGCTCGGGCTGTGGGTGGGGGCGCTGTCGGCGCTGCCGTTCACGGGGCTCGGCGGGTTGCCGCCCGAGGTGCTGATGTCGGAGGGGCAGATCGGTGACGTGCTGGGGGCGGTCGGGGAGGCCCTGAGCGAAGCGGAGCTGACGGTCGACGAGTTGACGGAGGAGGTCGTCAGGCGGACCGGGGCCTGGGCGGGAGATCCCGTGATGGAGGCGTTTCAGGGGAAGTGGCCCCGATGGCGGCAGGTGATGCATCTGGCGGGGATGCGCGGGGCGTTGTGTTTTGCCCCGAACAAGGGGAGAAAGGTGGCGTTCACCCATCCGGAGCGGTGGGTGGAGGGGTTCGTCCCGGTCGCGGCCGATGAGGCGCTGCCCTGGCTTGTCCGGAGCTACCTGCACGCGTACGGGCCGTCCACGCCGCAGCGGTTCGCGCACTGGACGGGAGTCGGCGTGACGTGGGCGAAGGAGCTGTTCGCGTCGCTCGGAGACGGGCTGGAGAAGGTGCTCGTCGAAGGGGAGGCGGCCTGGGTCGTCGCGGGGGACGTCGACGTGCCCGAGGCGGAACCTACCGGGGTCCGCCTTCTCCCCTACTTCGACGGGTACGCCTACCGGGTCGGGAACCAGCCTCTGTCACTGCTGTATCCGGGCGTCGCGGGGCGGGCCGCGCGGGGGAACTTCCAGGTGCTGCTCGTGGACGGCGTCGCGGCGGGCCTGTGGCACCAGCGCAGGTCCGGCAGGCGGATCGCCGTCACGGTGGAGCCGTTCACGCCACTCACCCCGGCGCGGCATGACGAGCTCGTCGCGCAGACCGAGAGGCTCGGCGAGATCCTGGAGGGCGTCCCGACGCTCACCCTGGGGCCCGTCACCGTCGGCAGCCACGCCTGAACCACACGCCACCACCCCGTATTGACGTAATTCATACCTGAAAAGTATGTTTTTACGGGCGGCTCCCCCGACACCCCCGCCGCCCGGGAACGGAAGAGGTGGCGGCGTGGCTCCGCGAGGACGGCTGGGCAGGCGCGGGTTCCTGGCGGGCGCGGCGGCCGCCGTCGCGGGCTGTGCCGGGGACGAGCGGCCCGCCCCCGACGTCGCGGAGGTCGCGCCCGTCGTGCACGCCGCGCCGCGTCCGGCCCGGCCGAACATCCTGGTGATCGTCACCGACGACCAGCCGAAACACCTCGCGTGGGCGCTGCGCAAGACGCGGCGCTGGCTCGTCGACGGCGGCGTCGAGTTCACCAACGGGCACACGACGACGCCGCTGTGCGCGCCGTCCAGGTCGTCCATCTTCTCCGGCAGGTACGCGCACAACCACGGCGTCCGCGACAACTACCAGAAACTCCGCCTGGACCAGGACACCACGTTCCAACGGCACCTCAAGGACGCCGGGTACCGGACCGGCATGTTCGGCAAGTACCTGAACGAATGGCGCATCGCCAGCCCGCCCGCGCACTTTGAGGACTTCGCGCTGCTCAGCCCGGTCGGCTACGTGGACGGCAGGTTCAACCACAACGGAAAGGTCGCGAAGCTCCCGGGCTACACGACGCACCGGATCCGTGACTTCGCGCGCGGCTTCATCCGGCGCGGCACGACCGACCCGCGTCCCTGGTTCGCGTACGTCGCCCCCTATGCCGCGCATGCGCCCTTCACCCCGGAGAAGAAGTACCGGAACACACCGGTACCGGGCTGGGCGGGCCGCCCGTCCGTCACCGAGCGGGACAAGAGCGACAAACCGCCCTACCTTCGTGACGTCCACGCGGCGCTCCCCCGAGGCCGAGCCATCCGACGCGACCAACTCCGCACCCTCCTGTCCGTCGACGACGCCGTCCAGGCGCTCCGGGACGAGCTGAAGGCCACCGGCCAGCTCGACAACACGCTCGTCATCTTCCTCGGCGACAACGGCTTCCTGTGGGCCGACCACGGCTGGACGCGGAAGTCGGTCCCCTACCGTCCGGCCATCGAGGTCCCGTTCTTCCTCTCGTGGCCCGCCGGCGGCTTCGGCTCCGGCACGAAGGACCGCAGGCTCGTCGCCAACATCGACGTCTCCGCGACCGTCCTGGACGCCGCCGGGATCGACCCGCCCACACCCCAGGACGGCATCTCCCTCCTCCGCGGGCACAAGCGCGACCACCTCCTCATCGAGTTCTGGAAGCAGGGCGGCGACCCCCGCCCACCCCACTCGTGGGCCTCCTACGTCACCGAGACCAAGCAGTACACCGAGTACTACGCCCTCCACACCAACGCCGTAGGCAAACCCGTCGGCTCCGGCCGAGTCGTCTTCCGCGAGTACTACGACCTCACCAAGGACCCCCACCAACTCACCAACAAACTCCACCGAGCCACCCGAGCCCAGGAGAAGTCCTGGGGCATCCCCACCCTGGCCGCCCGCCTCGCCAAGGCCCGCAAAGCCTGAACCGGCAGGGGCCGGACGGGGGGCGCGGAGTTGGTCAGGAATCGAGAAGCGGCGGGGGGTGGGGTGGGCCTAGCGTGGGGGTTATGGGGAAGGGCCCCGTACGACGGAAACGGAGGTGGCGGGATGGTGCGGCAGGAGCAGGGTGGCAAGAGGGCGGCTGGGACGCCCGGAGGGTTCTCGCGGTGGATGCAGCGGAAGATGAACGCCCGGATGAGCCGGAAGGTTCGGGGTGGGAAGGGCTCGTTCATGGGGATGGACGTGCTCATTCTGAACACGGTCGGGCGGCGGAGTGAGGAGGCTCGGGAGACGCCGCTCGCCTGGTTCGCCGACGAGGGCGACGCGCGGCTTGTCGTCGCCTCGGGCGGCGGCTCGCGGCATCCGGACTGGCACGCCAACCTGATGGCGCACCCCGAGCGGGCCTCGATCGAGCTGCCCGGTGAGGCGGCCGTGCCGGTGACGCCGGAGGTGCTCGACGGGCCGGAGCGGGAGCGGGCGTGGGCGCGGATCACGGCGGCCCAGCCCCGGTACGGCAAGTACCAGAGCAAGTCCGAGCGTCAGTACCCCGTCGTGCGCCTCACGCCCCGGTGACGGCCGACCGCGCCCGTCCCCGCCGCCGTCCGGCCGGACGAGGCGGGGAAGGCCGGGCCGCCCGGGCCCTGGCCGCGTCGGGGGCGTCAGGGCAGGGCGGCGAACCTGGGGATCAGGTGCTCCGCGACGAGGGCGGCTTCCGAGGTGAGCGGCCATCCGGCGAGGATGAGGGCGGTCAGGCCGGTCCGGGCGCGTAGGTCCGCGACGGTCGAGGCCAGGCCGTCGGGTGTGCCGACGAGGTAGACGGCTGACGAGCCCGTGCTGAAGATGTCCAGGGGCGACCACGCGGTGACGCCCGCGTACAGGTTGTCGCCGATCTTCAGTTCGCGCGGGTGCGGGAGTTGCCCGGCCAGGAGCGTGTCGACCCACTTCTGGCGGAGCGGGTCGCGCGCGGTGAACGTCCGCAGGTCCTGGGCGCCGTGGGTGCGGCGGCGGACGGCCTGGTCGAGCACCTCGGTGATCCGTTCGACGCCCGCCCGTTCGAACAGCGACGCGAGCCGGTCGAGCGCCTCGGCCTCGGTGGGCCGGACGATCACCCCGGCGAGCGCCCCCAACTCGGTGAGCCGCCGCCCCGCCGCCTCGGCGGACGCCCGCGCGGTTCCGAATTTCTCGTTGAGGAACTCCGGATGCCGCATCATCGTCAGGTAGGCGTCGAGGACCTGGCCGGAGTTCGCGAGCCCGGCGTCGGAGTCGCCCGCGCCCCACACCGGAACACCTCCGGGGCTCGTCGGCTCGATCCGCAGCGGCGTGTTGGGGAAGTTGGAGTCGGCGCCCTCCCGGTACCGGCGGCGGAACTCCGTCCAGTAGTCGCGGCCCAGTTCGTACCGCTCGTCGTGCGCGGTGTCCATCCCGTACCTGGTGAGGATGTTGTCACGCCCATTCACGGAGTTGATGAGCAGCCGCCCGCCGCTGAACGCGTCGAACGTCAGCGCCTTCTCGGCGAGCAGCCGGGCCGGGATCATCCGGGCGTACACCGCGACGAGGAACTTCATGGACGTCGTGTGCGCGGCAGCGACGGAGGCCGACACAAACGGGTCGTTCGGCCACGTGGCGACAAGCGCGCCTTCAAAGCCGCCCTGATCGATGGTCCGGGCAAGGTTCACATACCGGGCCGAATCAAACGGGTACAGACCGTCCGGACTCCACGGATAGTCGCCGTCCGCCGCGCTCAGGTACCAGAACGTCTTGACGCTCACGCGGCCACCGGCTCGATCCTCGCGGACTTGCGCAGGTCGTCCGGCGTGACCGAGGCGAGCGCGTCAAGGAAGGCGGGCACAAAGGTGCCGGGCCCGGCCGCGCCGCCCTCGGCCCGCTCGGACGCGACGGCGAAGTGCGCGTGCGCGGCGACGAGCCCGGTGAACGGGTCCGTCACGGCGAGGTAGGCCGCCGACAGCGCGCCGAGCGAGCAGCCGGTCGCGGTGACGCGCGGCAGCAGCGCGCTCCCGCCGAGCACCCGCACCACCTGCGGGACGCCGTCCACCCGCCCCGCGACGTAGTCCACCGGCCCGGACGCCGAGACGGCACCGGCGACGTCGAGGAGGGCGAGCGCGGCGGGCACCGCGTCGGCGGCGTCGGCGGCGCTGTCCACGCCGCGGGTGTCGCCGCCGAGCCCGGCGACGGCGGCGATCTCCGAGCCGTTGCCGCGGATCGCGGTCGGCCGGTGCGCGAGCAGTGCGGCGGCGAGGCCGGTGCGCCAGGGCAGCCCGCCGACGCCGACGGGGTCGAGCACCCACGGGGTGCCCTTCTCGTGCGCGGTCCGCGCCGCCTCCTCGAACGCGGCGGCCTGGAAGTCGGTCGGGGTGCCGAGGTTGACGAGGACGCCCCCAGCGATCCCGGCGAAGAACGCCGCCTCGTGCGGGTTGTCGATGACGGCGTTGGTGGCTCCGGCCGCGAGCAGCACGTTGGTGAGGAAGTTCGCGGACACGATGTTCGTGAGCGACTGGACGAGCGGCACGGACTCCCGTAGCCGCTCCAGCGCGACGGCGGCGGTCTCGGCGGAGGGTGTGACGGCGGCGGAGACGGTGGTGCTCATGGGAAGGGTCCCTCCTCGGGGCGGTGCGCGAGGCCACGGCGAAGGCGCCGTGGCGACGCGTGTCGACACGCGTCCGCACAAGACTACACAGTTGGTAGGATTAGTGAAGATTCGAGCGGGAGGGGAAGTTTGACCGAGACGACGGGCCACACGCACTACTGGCGACTGCGCCAGGACATCCTGGACGGCGCGTTCCCGCAGGACGCCCCGCTCCTGGAGACGGCACTCAGCGACCGCTACGGCACCTCGCGCGGCCCGATCCGGGAGGCCCTGACGCTGCTGGAGCACGACGGCCTGATCGAACGCGGCGTGCGCGGCTACCGGGTGCGCTCCGGACGTCCCGAGGACGTCGTGGAGATCTACGAGGCCCGGATCGCGCTGGAAGCGGAGGCGGCCGGGGCCGCCGCGCTACGACACACCGACCTCGACCTGGCCCGGCTGACCCGTCAGCACGAGCTGTGCCATACGGCGCCCGACGACGCGTCCGCCCGCGCCGAGAACTTCCGCTTCCACCGGACACTCTGGAAGGCGGCCCACAACACGACGATCGAGACGCTCCTGGAGCGCCTCACCACCCGCCTGCGCATCTACGACAGCGGCCCGCCCGCCTCCTACGGCGACCCCGCCCTCCTGCACACCGAACACGACGGCATCATGGCGGCGCTCCGCGCCCGCGACCCCGAGACCGCCCGCGCCGAGATGCGCACCCACCTACGACGCAGCCTCGACCTGCGCATCCAGACCTTCGCCGAACACCCCTGAACCCCCGTCCGGACCGCGCCGGGCAGGCGGTCCGGACGGGACGGGGTCAGGCGCCGATGTACCCGGCCAGGTGCTCGCCGGTGAGGGTGGAGCGGGCGGCGACGAGGTCGGCGGGCGTCCCCTCGAAGACGACGCGGCCGCCGTCGTGGCCAGCGCCCGGCCCGAGGTCGATGATCCAGTCGGCGTGCGCCATGACCGCCTGGTGGTGCTCGATCACGATGACGGACTTGCCGGACTCGACGAGCCGGTCGAGCAGCCCGAGCAGGTGTTCCACGTCGGCGAGGTGCAGGCCGGTCGTCGGCTCGTCCAGGACGTAGGTGCCGCCCTTGTCGGCCATGTGCGTCGCGAGCTTGAGCCGCTGCCGCTCGCCGCCGGACAGCGTCGTCAGCGGCTGGCCCAGGCTCAGGTAGCCGAGCCCGACGTCGGCGAGCCGGGACAGGATGGCGTGCGCGGCCGGGAGGCGGGCGTCACCGGCCCGGAAGAACTCCTCGGCCTCGTCCACCGGCATCGCCAGCACCTCGCTGATGTCGCGCCCGCCGAGCCGGTACTCCAGCACGGACGCCTGGAAGCGCTTGCCCTCGCAGTCCACGCAGGTGGTGCTGACGCCCGCCATCATCGCCAGGTCGGTGTAGATGACTCCGGCGCCGTTGCAGGTCGGGCAGGCGCCCTCGGAGTTGGCGCTGAACAGCGCGGGCTTCACCCCGTTGGCCTTGGCGAACGCCTTGCGGATCGGCTCCAGCAGCCCGGTGTACGTCGCCGGGTTGCTGCGCCGGGAGCCACGGATCGGGCTCTGGTCCACCGAGACGACGCCCGTGCCCTTGGGGATCGACCCGTGGATCAGCGAGCTCTTCCCCGACCCGGCGACGCCGGTGACGACGACGAGCACCCCGAGCGGGACGTCCACGTCCACGTCCTGGAGGTTGTGCGAGGACGCGCCCCGGATCTCCAGCTTCCCGGTCGGCTGACGCACCGACTCCTTGAGCGACGCCCTGTCGTCCAGGTGGCGGCCGGTCAGGGTGCCGCTTCCCCGCAGCCCCTCCACCGAGCCCTCAAAGCAGACCGACCCGCCCGCCGAGCCCGCGCGCGGCCCGAGGTCCACCACGTGGTCGGCGATCGCGATCATCTCCGGCTTGTGCTCCACGACGAGCACCGTGTTGCCCTTGTCGCGCAGCCGCAGAAGCAGCTCGTTCATCTTCTGGATGTCGTGCGGGTGCAGGCCGGTGGTCGGCTCGTCGAAGACGTACGTGACGTCCGTCAGCGCCGATCCGAGGTGCCGGATCATCTTGGTGCGCTGCGCCTCGCCGCCCGACAGGGTGCCCGAGGGACGGTCGAGCGACAGGTACCCGAGGCCGATCTCCACGAACGAGTCGAGCGTGTGCTGGAGCGTCGCCAGCAGCGGCGCCACCGACGGCTCGTCGACGCCGCGGATCCAGGCGGCGAGGTCGCTGATCTGCATCCGGCAGGCGTCGGCGATGCTGATGCCCTTGATCTTGGACGACCGTGCCGCCGCGCTCAGCCGGGTGCCGTCGCACTCGGGGCAGTCGGTGAACACCACGGCCCGCTCGACGAACGCCCTGATGTGCGGCTGCAGCGACTCCTTGTCCTTGGACAGGACCGACTTCTGCATCCGGGGGATCAGGCCCTCGTAGGTGATGTTGATGCCGTCGACCTTGATCTTGACCGGCTCCTTGTGGAGCAGCGCGTCGAGTTCGGCGTCGGTGAACTCGCGGATCGGCCGGTCGGCGTCGAAGAAGCCGCAACCGCTGAAGATCCGGCCGTACCAGCCGTCGGCGCTGTAACCGGGGATCTTCAGCGCGCCCTCGTTGAGCGACTTGTCGGCGTCGTACAGCTCCGTCAGGTCGAAGTCGGTGACCGAGCCACGGCCGTCGCAGCGCGGGCACATGCCGCCCGCGCGGCTGAACTCCTCGCGGACCGTCTCCTTCTTGCCGCCCTTCTGGACGGTGATCGCGCCCTTCGCCTGGACCGACGGCACGTTGAAGGAGAACGCGTTGGACGAGCCGATGTAGGGCTGGCCGAGCCTGCTGAACAGGATGCGGAGCATCGCGTTGGCGTCGGTCGCGGTGCCGACGGTGGAGCGGATGTCGCCGCCCATCCGCTGCTGGTCCACGATGATCGCGGTGGTGAGCCCTTCGAGGACGTCCACCTCGGGCCGGGCCAGCGTCGGCATGAAGCCCTGGACGAAGGTGCTGTACGTCTCGTTGATCAGCCGCTGCGACTCGGCGGCGATCGTGTCGAACACCAGCGAGCTCTTGCCCGAGCCGGACACCCCGGTGAACACCGTGAGCCGCCGCTTGGGGATCACGATGCTGACGTCCTTGAGGTTGTTCTCGCGCGCGCCCTGCACGCGGATCAGGTCGTGGCTGTCGGCGGCGTGCGAACGGGCGTCGGTCCCGGTGCTCAATCGTCTCTCCATCTGTGGTCGGGGGGCCGCCTCAGCGGTGTCTCCGGCGGAGGCCGGGCCTGGGCGGCCCGGCCTTCGGCAGTATCGCGGATCTTGCGGACGGTTACCGTCCTCATGTCTACCCGAGGCCGGAAAGCTCCAGGAACGTGCCGAACGCGCGGTCAGGCCGTCTGCTGGATCCGGATCAGGTTGCCGAACGGGTCGCGGAACGCGCAGTCGCGGACGCCGTACGGCTGGTCGGTCGGCTCCTGGACGACCTCGGCGCCCGCCCCGGCCAGCTTCTCGAACACCCCGTCGAGATCGGGGGTGGCGAGGTTGACCGCGCCGTAGGTGCCCTTGGCCATCAGCTCGGCGATGGTGCGGCGCTCGTCGTCGGTGAGGCCGGGGTAGGCGGCGAGCGGCTGGAGCACGAGCGAGGTGTCCGACTGCCCGGCCGGGCCCACGGTGATCCAGCGCATGCCCTCGTAGCCGACGTCGTTGCGCACCTCAAAGCCGAGGGTGTCGCGGTAGAAGGCGAGGACGGCGTCCGGGTCGTCGTGGGTCAGGAACGTCTGGTGAATGGTGATGTCCATGGGCTTCACGCTAGTTGCGCCTCGGTCTGCGGCGCTTCTCGATTCCTGACCGGTCTGGTCACCTGCTTGGCGACGCACGCGGGCATGCCCTCGGTGGCCTCCACCGCGTCGCGCCGGTAGACGCTGGGCGGCACCCCGACCAGCTCGGTGAACCGGGTGCTGAACGTGCCGAGCGAGGAGCAGCCGACGGCGAAGCAGACCTCGGTGACGCTGAGATCGCCCCGGCGCAGCAGCGCCATCGCCCGCTCGATCCGCCGCGTCATCAGATAGGAGTAGGGCGACTCCCCGTAGGCGATCTTGAACTGGCGGCTCAGATGCCCGGCCGACATGTTCGCGCCGCGCGCCAGGGCCTCGACGTCGAGCGGCCGCGCGTACTCGCGGTCGATCCGGTCGCGGACCCGGCGCAACCTGACGAGATCACGCAGATGCTGCTCATCAGCGGCTTTCCTGCTCACCTCTGCGATGGTGTCACATCTCCGAAAAGATCGCCTATCGGAATTTCGGGCGGGCCGAACCCGCCTGCGGGGGTGCTAGCCGAGCAGGCCCTCCCCCACCCAGCCGTCCGCGCCGCAGCCGGGGGGCAGGGCGAAGACGGCGGAGCCGGTGGCGGTGGTCCAGAGGTTGAGGAGGTCGGCGTCGGCGAGACGGCGCTGGACGGGGGTGAACTGGCGGGCGACGTCGGCCTGGTAGCAGGCGAACAGCAGGCCGGAGTCGACGACGCCGGACGCGGAGAGGCCGTCGTCGTAGTTGTAGCCGCGCCGCAGCATGCGCAGGGCCGGATCGGCGGCGCGGGCCAGCCGGATGTGGGCGGCGTCGTCGATCACGGGGAAGCCGAAGCGGTCGACGGCGTCCAGGTCGGGGTCGTCGTGCTCGGCGCCGCCGGTCAGCGGCGCCCCGTCGGTGATCTTGCGGCCGATCGCGAAGTCCTTGGCGGCCTCATCGGCCTCGTCCCATTTCTCCAGGTCCATCCGGATGCGTCGGAGCACCATGAGGGTGCCGCCGCGCAGCCAGGACGGGCCGTCGGAGATCCACACCGAGGCGTCGAGGTCGGCGGGCTGGACGGTGCCGTCGAGCTGGCCCATGAGGTTGCGCTGGGTGTGCCCGGCGGGCTGCGAGGACGTCGGCCTGCGGAAGCCGCGCTGGGTCCACCTGACGGTGGCGAACGCGCGGGCGTCCTTGGCGACGAGGCGGAGCGCGTGGG
Organism: Actinocorallia sp. API 0066; assembly: GCF_020991275.1. Lineage (GTDB taxonomy): Bacteria > Actinomycetota > Actinomycetes > Streptosporangiales > Streptosporangiaceae > Actinocorallia. The sequence goes on from NZ_JAJLQY010000003.1 coordinate 131,636, forward strand.
CGAGCGTCACGGGGTCGTCCGCGCACAGTTGGATCAGGAGGTCGCCGCCACTCCATTTCTCCTCCAAGGCGTCGCCCTTGAAGGCGGGCAGGGTGGTGAGGGGGCGTTCGTGGTCCAGGCCCCCGGCGGTGAACAGGCCGGGGCCAAAACCGAACGTCACGGTGAGGCGGGCGGGCGGGTCGGCGAGTTCCGGCTGGGCGTCGGCCAGGCCGGGGCGGCCCTCGGTGAGTCGGCGGGCGTCGTCGGTGAGGAGCCGCATCAGCCGTCCGAGGGCCGCCCGGTCGGTGCCGGGGCGCAGGGTGAGGCCGAGGAAGACGGCGTGGGACTGCGGCGGGGTCGCGACGCCCGCCTGGTGCGGGCCGTGGAACGGTTCGGCGGCGGGGGCGGGCCCCGGGGCCGGGCGCGCGTCGCGCCCGGCCGCCAGGTAGCCGCCGGTGGCGGCGAGCGCACCCGCCGCCACCGCCCCGCCCGCGAACAGACCGCGCCGGGTGAGGCCGGGACGGTCCATCAGTGGCCGCCGCCCGGCTCGTAGTCCTCGTTGCCCCCGGCGAACTCCTTGGCCAGCGCGGTGAACTCGATCTTTGTGCCGTCGCCGAGGGTGAGCGTGAACGGCACGTCGGCGCCCGCCTCGATCGGCTCCTTCACGTCCATGAGCATGATGTGGAAGCCGCCCGGCTTGAGGGTGATCGAGCCGCCTGCGGGCACGACGAACCCGCCGTCCCTGGGCTGCATCTTCGTCTGGCCGCCGGTGTCCACGACCTCGTGCAGCTCGACGACGCCGGACGCGGGCGTGGCCGCCGACACGACGGTGATGTCGGCGCCGGAGGTGTTGGCGAGGGTGCCGAACGCGGCGGTCATGCCCTTCTTGACGACCTTCACCCACGGGTCGGTGACGGTGATCTTCGCCTGTGCCTGCGCCTGCGTGGGGGCGGACGCGGACGGGGCGGCGTCGGTGGAGGTGGCCTCCTCTCCGCAGGCCGCCAGAGGCAGCGCGAGGAAGGCGAGGGTGGGGATGATCAGACGCTTGTCCATGCGGAACTCCTTGATGAGAACAGGGGGACGGAAGCCGCCCGTCCGTGGACGGGCGGCACGCACCGTCAGGACGTCGCGGAGCCGCGCCGACGCGCGAGCCCGATGACGACGTCCAGGAGCAGGAAGGCGAAGAGGGTGTAGCCGAAGAGGGGCACCAACCAGGCCGCGCCCAGGGCTCCGGCGGCGAGCAGGGCCAGCAGCCAGCCCGGTGCGCCCCGCCAGGCGCCGCGCGGGATCGGACGGCCGAAGCCGTGCCGTCCGCGCCGCCACCACATCAGGTAGCCCCAGCAGAGCAGGACGATCAGGGCGAGGGCGAGCGCGGCCAGGACGACCTGGTTGGTGAGCCCGAACAGGGAGCCCATGTGGGCGGATATCCCGATCGAGGTGAGTTTGGCCAGTGGCGGGTAGTCCGCGAAGCGGAGGGTGTCGAGAACCTCACCGGTGGCCGGGTCCAGCGCCTTGGAGTCCTGGCGGAGCGGCCACGAGCGGTCGGTCTGCTTGACCACGAACGCCTGGTCGGCCTTGGCCGGGTAGACGGCTTCGACAGGGCCGTCCAGCCCTGCCGAGGCGATGATCCTGTCGACGTCGGTGGGGGCGGGCGTGTGGTCGTGGCCACCCCCGTTGGACGGCCCGTGGTGGCCCGCCGGGGTTCCGGCGAGGCTCGGGGTGACGCCGTTGAGCTTGGTCTGGAGGACGTCGACGCGGGCTCCGGCGTGCGTCGACCAGGTCAGGCCGGTGGCCGAGAGGAACAGCAGCCCGAGCGCTGCCCACAGGCCCACGGTGCCGTGTAGGGAGAGGGTGCGCTTACGTCCCTTGGCCTTCAGGTCGGGGAGGGCGAGGTCGCGGCGGCGGGTGCGCCTGCGGGCGATCCACAGGACGAGCCCGGCGAGCACGACCACCCACAGCCAGGACGCGGCGAGTTCGCTGTACAGGCGGCCGGTCTCACCCAGGTGCAGGTTCCGGTGCGTCTGCGACAGCCAGGCCCGCACCGGAAGCGCCTCGGACGAGCCGTACACCGGAAGCTCGCCCTTCACCTCGCCCCGGTAGGGGTCGACGTAGACGGCGAGGCGCTCGGACTCGCCGAGCCCGTCCGCGTCCATGAGAACGCGGGTCGTCGCGCCGTCCTCGACCGACGGGCGGACGGCGAGGACCTTCGCGTCGGGCCGCGCCGCCTGCGCGATCTCGACCTGGCGCTGGACGGGCAGCCGCTCACCGGCGGCCGGGACACGCAGCTGCTCGGCGTAGATGATCTTCTCGGCCTGCCAGGACCCGGCGTACAGCAGCCCGGTGACAGCGGCGACGAGCAGGAAGGGCGCGACGAGCACACCCGCGTAGAAGTGCAGGCGCAACGCGAGCGCCCGCAGCCCGCCGGTGGCGGACGTCGGGGGCCGGTCCACCGGGGACGGCGGAGCGGAGATGGGGGATTGAACGGACAAAGCAGTACTCCACAGGGCACTCTTCCGACCGCATGGCGTTTCCCGGCCATACGGCCATGGACCTCCGGCGCACACGCCGAAGGCGCGCATCAACAGGGGAATGTCTAGGAAGAGCGCGGCGCGGGCGGACCACGCCGGGAGACCTCGGTACCGACCGCGACAGGCACCGGCACCCACGCGGGCGACGCCACGGGCCCATCGGTGAAGACGATCGCGGGCCGAACAGGCTCAGGCAGCCGAAGCACCCGGGCGGCGAGCCGCCGCACGAGCGAACAGAACAGCTCCTCGCCACGCCGCAGCCACGCCGCCGAGACAAGCGCGACGATCACGTGGCTGAGCAGCATCGTGCCGTGCGTGTGGTCCATCGCGACCATGCCGGACCCGTCCAGCGCCGCAACCGGCGCGGCGGGCGAAAGCTCCCCGAACGCGGTGTGCAGCCCGTACTGCGCCGCGAACGCCAGCGGAAGGATCACCCCCATCCCCCGCTCCCGCCCCGCCAACAAAAAAGCCCCAAACGTCACCACCAGCGCCGCCACCCCCAGCGCCCCCGCCCCAACCAGCCCCCCACCCCCATACCAGTGCGCCCCAGCCGAAATCACCGTGCACACCAAACCAAACCCCGCCGCACGCACCAAGCGCACACCCAAGTCCGGCTCCACCCTCCCATTATGCCGCCCCCTCCCCCACCTCCCGTCAGGGGTAGGCCCACCCGCTCCTGACCGCCACCGCGCACCGGGATCGGTGGGTTGTTTGGGGGCGGTGGGTGGTGGATGGCCGGGATCACGGTGCTGTGGGGGGTTGGGCGTTGGGTTGGGTGGTTAGGATGGGCAACTAGTTGAATAGTCGTAGGGAGGAGTAGGCGATGGTGGGGTTGGCTGGGCGGGACGGGGTGTTGCGGTATGTGGCGGTGGGGGACAGTCAGACGGAGGGGTTGAATGACGGGTCGGAGGGGGTGGGGTATCGGGGGTGGGCGGATCGGTTGGCGGAGCGGCTCGCCGGTGCCGGGCACGACGTGCGGTACGCGAACCTGGCGATTCGGGGGCGGTTGGCCGGGCAGATCCGGGCCGAGCAGGTGGCGCCGGCGCTGGCGTTGAAGCCGGACCTGGTGTCGGTGATGGCGGGGATGAACGACGTGGTGCGTCCCGGTGTCGTCGTGGGCGCGGTGGCGGCGGAGCTTGAGGCGATGTACGCGGCTTTCGCCGGGACGGGCGCGACGGTCCTGACGTTCACGTTCCCCGACGTCGCGCGGATCGCCCCGCTGGTGCGGCACCTGCGGCCGCGCGTGGTCGAGTTCAACGCGCTCATCAGGGAGGCCGCCGCCCGGCACGGCGTGCTCGTCGTCGACACCTTCCACCACGAGATCAGCGTCGACCGGCGCCTCTGGAGCACCGACCGCATCCACGCGACACCCCTGGGCCACGCCCGCATGGCGGCCGCCGCCGCGCACACCCTGAACCTGCCCGACGCCGACGATTGGGCGACGCCCCTGCCTCCTCTTCCCCCAGCCTCCCGGTGGCGGCACGCCGCCGACGAGGCCGCCTGGGTGGCCACCTTCGTGGGCCCCTGGATACTCCGCCGCCTACGCGGCCGCTCCTCCGGCGACAACCGCACCGCGAAGCGCCCGGACCTCCTCCCCCTCCAAGAATCCTGACCACCTTGCTCGGGCCCTAGCTGGTCCATCGGCTACGTGGCCGCTCCTTCGGCGACGGCAGGGAATTGACTCTTGGGTAATTTACCGTAGGGTCAATTTACTGATCGTGGCCTGGGAGGGGTGGGCGGATGGGGACTCGGTCCTGGTGGGGTTGGGGGAAGGTGGGGGACGCCGTCGTCGGGGAGGAGAGGGCGGCGTTGACGGGGCGGGTGGCGGTGGCGTTGCCCGGCGCTGATCTGACGGCGCACGAGGCGCCGCCGTTGGCGGAACTGGGGGTGCCCGAGGCGCGGATCAAGGCGCCGGGGGCGTTGGCCGGGCTGGCTTCGGCCGACGTGACGGACCGGGTGTCGCATGGGCGTGGCCAGGCGTTCCGTGACGTGGTGCGCAACCTGCTCGGGCGGGTGGAGGACGTGCCGGATCTTGTGTTGCGGCCCCGGACGGAACAGGACGTCCAGGACATCATGGAGTGGTGCGGGGAGGCCGGGATCGCACTGATCCCGTATGGGGGCGGCACGTCCGTGGTGGGCGGGGTGGAGCCGCGTGGGGTTGAGGGCTACGCCGGGACGGTTTCGCTTGATCTAGGACGGCTTGACCAGATCGTCGAGGTGGACCGGACGAGTCGGGCGGCACGCGTCCAGGCGGGCATTCTCGGTCCGGCGTTGGAGGCGGGGTTGCGGCCCGAAGGGTTGACGCTGCGGCACTTCCCGCAGTCGTTCGAGTTCTCCACGCTCGGCGGCTGGCTCGCGACCCGCGCGGGCGGGCACTACGCCACCGTTTACACGCATATAGACGACATGGTGGAGTCGCTGCGGGTGGTGACCCCGGTCGGCGTCAGCGAGTCGCGGCGGCTGCCGGGATCGGGCGCGGGCCCCTCCCCCGACCGGCTGTTCCTCGGCTCCGAGGGCGTTCTCGGCGTCATCACCGAGGCGTGGATGCGGCTCCAGGACCGGCCGCGCTGGCGGTCCGGCGCGTCGATGCTGTTCGCCGACTACGACCGCGCCGTCACCGCGACACGGGAGATCGCCCAGTCCGGGCTCTTCCCGGCGAACTGCCGACTACTCGACCCGATGGAGGCGTTCCTCAACGCGGGGACGGACAGCCCCGGCGGCGTCCTCGTCCTCGGGTTCGAGTCGGCCGACCACCCCGTCGACGAGCCGATGCGCCGGACCGCCGAGATCTGCCGCGACCACGGCGGGCACGCCCCGGACGGGATCGCCTCCACCTCCGACGCCGACGAGGCCGCCGCCCGTCCCGGCGCGGCCGACCGGTGGCGCGCCGCGTTCCTGCGGATGCCCTACCAGCGGGACGCGCTCGCCGCCCAGTCCATGATCGTCGAGACGTTCGAGACCGCCTGCACCTGGGACCGGTTCGACGCCCTACGCGCCTCCATCCTCACCGCCGCCTCGGCCGCGTTCGCCGCGACGGGCGTCACCGGCGTGGTGACGTGCCGGTTCACCCACGTCTACCCCGACGGGCCCGCGCCCTACTTCGGCGTCTACGCGGCCGGTACCTGGGGACGGACCGTCGAGCAGTGGGACGAGATCAAGAGCGCGGTCTCGGAGGCGATCGCAGGCTCCGGGGCCACCATCACGCACCACCACGCCGTCGGACGCGACCACCGCCCTTGGTACGACCGCCAACGTCCCGAGCCTTTCGCCGTCGCACTACGCGCCGCCAAATCCGCGCTCGACCCGCACGGCATCCTGAACCCGGGTGTCCTCATCGACCCCGAGCCGTCCAGGAGCGGCGTCGCGGGGACGGGACGTCCGTGACCAGCACGAGCAACGCGGGCAGGGCCGGTACCAAGGGTGTGCCGCGTGAGGAGCGGGAGCGGCAGATCCTCGACATCGCCACCGTCGAGTTCGGCTCGCGCGGGTACGCGTACGCGTCCCTCAGCGGCATCGCCGCCACAGCCGGAGTGTCAAAGCCCCTCATCTACACCTATTTCGGTTCCCGGGACGGTCTGCACGCCGCGTGCGTCCACCGGGCCGGGACGCGTCTCGTGGAGGCCGTCGCCGCCGCCCAGCGCGTCCCGGGCGTCGCGAACCGCGCGCTGGCGACGCTGTCCGCGATCTTCCACGCCCTGGACGGCGACACCGAGAACTGGAAACTCATCTACGACTCGACGCTGCCCCCCGAGTCGGACGCCCACGCCGTCGCCCGCACCTACCAGAACGCCCTCAACACCATGGGTTCCGAAGGCGTCGCCGCCGCCCTGGCCGCCACCACCACCGACCCCACCGACCACTCCCTCCTCCTGGCCCTCTGGTTCAACACCATCACCACCACCATCACCTGGTGGACCACCCACCCCACCGAAACCCCCGAATCCATGACAACCCGCTCCCGTCGCTTCCTCACGGCCCTCCAACAATCCCCACCGCCATCCCCACCCGATATCGACTGACCGCCCCCAACAACTGAACCCGAGGAATCGCCCGCCAACAGATTCCCCAGCTCAGCCCCCACGTCCCCGGTATACAAGGGGACTCTCACCTGTTGTGACCGGGGGATGACTTACGGATAATCGGGGCGTCGGGGCGGGTTGTCGGGGTGGACATCGACCCCGAGGTCGCGCGGGAGGCCGGGCGGCGGGTCAAGAGTGCCGGGTACAGCGCGACGGTGGTGGCCGGTGACGGGGCGCGGGGGTGGTCGGCGGGCGGGCCGTACGACCGCGTCCAGGTCAGCTACGCCGTCTCCGGGATTCGGGCGGACTGGCTTCGGCAGACGCGACCGGGCGGGGTGATCGTCGCGCCGTGGCGGAGCGGCTTCGTGAACCACGGCGCGGTGGTGCGGCTGGAGGTGGACGGGGACGGAAACGCGAGCGGAAGGTTCACCCGGCCCGCCGAGTTCATGCGGGACCGGCGGGACCGCGCCACGGTGGACCACAACGACTACGTCCCCACGGGGAGCGACGGATGGCCCACCGGCACCCTGGAGTCCAGGACGCGCCTGACGAGGGAGGACGCGCGGGACAGGACCGCCGAGTTCGTCGCCGGGCTGCTGGTGCCCGACGTCGTCTCCACGACGGCCCGGCACGGCGAGCTGCTCACGAGGTGGCTCTACTCGCGGACGGACCGCTCGTGGGCGGCCGTCGTGTGGCCGGACGACGGCGAGGGCCACGTCTTCCAGGGCGGCGGCCCACGCCGTCTGTGGGACGAGATCGAGCGCGCGTTCCACCGGTGGCACCACGCCGCCCACCCACCCCTCACCGACCTCGGCCTCACCATCACCCCGAACGGCACCGCCCTCTGGCTCCACCACCCCAGCCACCCGGCCCAGCCCTAGCCACAGACGGGGTCAGGGGCGAGGGCGGGTCGCCCTGACGGTGGTGAGGAGGGTACGGAAGGCCGGGGTGGGGACCGAAAGGTGGCCGCGCGTCGGGTGCTTGGAGTCGCGCAGACCGATCCGCGAGGACCCTAGTCCGGATACCTCGACGCAGTCGTCTCCGCTGCCGTCGCTGTAACTGGACTTCCGCCAGGCCAGGGGAGTCACGACGTCTCGTCTCCTTGGACTTGGGTGCTCGGCAGGGTGAGGAGAGTGCGGGAGGCGGGGTGTTTCCTAAGTAGGTGGAAACAGCGGGGTGGGTCGACGCTTCGGGCGGCGGGTTAGGGTCAGGGGTGGGTGGCCCTGACGGTGCTGAGGAGAGCGCGGAAGGAGGGGGCGGGGAGCGAGAGGTGGCCGCGCGTCGGGTGCTTCGAGTCACGCAGACCGATGCGGGTCTTGTCCAAGCTGGCGACTTCGACACAGTCCTGTCCCTGGGCGTCGCTGTAGCTGGACTTTCGCCAGATCGGCAGTGTCATGCAAGTTTCTCCATGTACTCGTGGATCAATGCTCGCGAGTCGTTCTCGGCGAGCGCCTTGTACCCCAGAATCTCATGACGCCGCACGAAAGGTGACACCAACTGCGGGTCGGAGATGAGGCGACCCCCGATCGCCGCTTCGGCGCTCACGATCGGCAACTCACCGGTGAACATCATGATCTTGAACTGGCCCTGGTAGCCCTGGTGCATCACTCCGTTCTTCGGAACGATCCCGATGCCGACGTTCGGAAGCTCGGAGACTTCGAGGAGGCGCGCGAGCTGCGCGCGCATCATCCCCCGATCCCCCGCCTCACGGTCGATGGCGTCTTCACTGATGAGGGCGGAGATGTAAGGGGCGGTCGGCTCGGTGCGCGTGAGGATCTCCTGCCGCCTCACGCGCCTCGCGACTAGAGCAGGGATGTCCCCCGGCTGGTCCATCGCTCGGAAGACCGCAGTGGCGTACTCCTCGGTCTGGAAAAGTCCGGGAATGTAGAAAGCATCCCAGCTCTTCATCATCTCCGCGCGGGCCTCCTGCTCCTCCCGGTCCTCTCGGTACCAGTCTTCGGTGGGTTGTTTGTCGGCTTGGAGGACGAGGGCTTCGAAGCGTTGGAAGGTGAAGCCTTCGGGGGGGTCGTAGCCCAGGATTTGTGGCATGCGTTCGGTGACGGCGGCGTCCAGCAGGCGGGCCTGGTCGAGTTTGAGGGACAGGGTGCCGTGTTCGATCTTGGAGATCGCCGTCTTTCCGACGTAGATGAGGCTGCCGAATTCGGTGCCGGTCATGCCTAGCATCCAGCGGAGATGGCGCACCTCGGCGGCGATGAGCCACCTCAGGTGGACCTTCGGGTCGTTGCGGTGTTCGTTGTCCATGGTGCGCTCCCCTGCGTTCCCCTCGCGTTGCCGACATCTGTGAAACTGTGGACACGGTACGTCGCGGACGCCAGGCTGTCAGCAGATTTCGACCATCTGGCAACCCGGGAAACTGTGGGAACTGTTCGATAGCATTCGCCACCAATTGCCCGATTTGCCCGCAATGAGAATAGTGAGGAAGAGCATGGCAGCTGGGGCGATGGACGTGGTGCCGGACCAGGTCGCGTACTCGGAATACGTGATCGGATTTCCGGCGGAGAAGCGGAGCGTCGCCATGGTGCGCACCATGGTCAGAGCGGCGTGCCGGTCCTGGCGGGTGCCCGACGAGGCGGCCGAGCGGATGGAGCTGCTCGCGTCCGAGGTCGTCACCAACGCCGTCCGGGTCAGCGACGGGGAGATCCTGCAGGCCAGGGTCCGCCGCGTCCTCTCGAACCTGTACTTCGACTGCGAGGACAGCCACCCGGACGTCCCCGTCATCCCCACGATGCCCGACCCGACGAACCCCAACGGCCGCGGCCTGGCCCTCATCGACCTCCTGGCCCGCGCCCACGGCTGGCACCGCCTCCCCACCCGCCGCGCCAAAACCTTCTGGTTCCTCCTCTCCCCCGACCCCGACCCCGACCCCGACCCCCACTCCCCCACCGACCGCTGACCCCGCCCCCACCCGAACAACGCCACCGCACCGCCACACGGCCCCGCCCGACAAACTCCAGTTCAGGGCCAGACCCAAAGTTGACTACCATCCCGGCAACACACACGGCGAACCGACGCCACAAAAGCCCACCACCGCCCGGAGGCCCACCGCCATCCACGTCTCTCCCAACACCAGGTTCCCGTGGTTCCTTTCCTTCGACACCCCGAGCCTTCCCGAGACCAGGTCGGAAAGCACGCGACGCCCGAACAAGGCCCGGAAGCACTACTCACGACCCGCGCCGGTCCGCCAGAAACAACCAGTCCAAAAAGCATCCGCGAGGTCAGCGCGCATTGGTACCGCAGGGAATTCCCCTGCGCCGTGCCGGGGGGTGGCCGGGCGGTTCTGGGGTGGTCAAGGGTTCGGGGGCTGAGCGATCCGTCGGCGGCGATGGCGAAGCCGGACACCGTCCTCGGGAACTCGTTGGCGACGTGCTGGGCGGTTGGTCCACCGAGACGGTGACGCCGACGATCTTGTCCGACAGCAGCCCGGCCACATAGATAATGGGCCGCTGGTCGTTCGGGGTCAGGGGGGAGGTTTGAGGGGTAGCGGCAGGAGGGAAAGGAGTTCGTGGTGCCAGTGGTGGAGTTCGTGGACGGTGGGGGAAAGTTCGTAGGAGTGGTAGTGGCAGGCTTGGCTTAGTTGGCTCCAGAGGCTGTGGAGGCGGGCGGCGGTGGAGGGGGCGGTGTAGGCGGTGAGGCAGAGGAGTTGGGTGCGCATGGGGGCGCGCGGCAGGGTCGGCAGGGCGGCGCGGAGCCAGAAGGCGTCGACCTCGTGTTCCAGGGCCAGGCGGAGTAGGAACGCGACGGTGCGTGTCTGGCCCGGCTTGTTGAGGAGGCCGACGGCTACGGGAAGGAGGTCACCAGTCACGGCGCACCGTCCGGGCGGCGCGGGCGACCAGGGTGATGGCGCCGAGCAGGTCGCCGCCGGAGTGCGTCCCGTGCACGCCCCGGTTGCAGAAGGCGATCGCGGCCTTCACCTCCGTGGGGACCTCGGCGTTGAAGTCCTCGCGCGGCCGGTTCTCGCCGAACAGGGCGAGCGAGGCGATCTCGGTGAGGGAGCGGCTCGCCCGGACCCGCGCGTCCACGGCCGAGTGGGCCCAGCCCCGCTCCAGGAGCTTGCGCCGGACGACCTGCACGCAGGCCGCCTCCAGCGCCGTCCGGCACAGCCCGGCGACGACGGTGGCCGCCGTCTGCTGCGGCAGGTCCACGCTCGCCGCGACGGCCCGCGCGTCCGCCAGGGCCCGCGCGACCTCGTCCTCGACCGGACGCACCGTCACCGCCGAGCGTTCCCCGCGCGTCACCTCCAGGACGGTCGCGGGCAGCCGGAGGCGGGCGACGGCGTCACGGAGCCGTGTGTCGTGGGTGAAGACGACGACCTGCCGGTGCCGGGCCACCGAGTCCAGCACCATCGCGAGCCCGTCGACCTTCGCGGGGTCCATCGACTGGACGGGGTCGTCGATGAGCACAAACCCGAAGGGCGTCCGGGCCGCCATGACGCGGGGCAGGAACAGCGCGAGGGCGAGGGAGTGCAGCTCACCCTGGCTCATCACGCCGAGCGCCGATGTCTCGCTCCCGTCGACGGTGACGTCGAGCTCCACCCGTTTCATCGTGCCGGTTCCGGCCAGCGTGACGGGCCCGAGCGACACGTTGCTCTCCTGCCGCAGCCGCTCCCAGATCGCGGACGCCGTCTCGGCCATCGGCCGGAGCTCCTCGGTGCGCAGCGTGTTCGCGGCCTTGGTCAGCCAGGCGCGGGCCGCCTTCAGGCGGGCCAGGAGCGGCGCGGACTCCTGTACCGCGTGTTCGCGCGCCGTCCACGCGGCGAGGCGGAGCGCGAGGGGACGCCACCTGTCGTCGAGCGCGGTGAGTTGGGCCTCGGCGGTCTCAGCGGCGCCGACGCACGCCCGGACGAGCGGCGCGGCGTGCGCGTCGAGGTGGTCGGCGAGCGGCCCGGCCTTGCCGAGCGACAGGCCGGCGGCCCACTCCTTCCAGACCGCGAGCAGGTCGGGCGGGAGGTCGGCGGGCGGCTGGGCGATCAGCGCGTGGGCGGCGGCGACGGCCTCGGCGACGCGGTTCCGGTGCGCGATCGTCTCGGCTGTCCGCGCGCGCAGGGCGGCGAGTTCGGCGCGGGTCTCGTGCGCCCACGCCTCGTCCAGGTGCGTCTCCGCGCGGCAGACGGGGCAGCGGTCGGCGCCCTGGTGCGCGAGGGCGCGTTCCAGGAGGTCGGCGAGCCGCACCTCGTCCGCGCCGATGGACGGCGGCGGCGCGGCGGCCACCGCGCGCAGCTCCCGGACGGCGGCGGCGACGGCCGCGAGGTCGGGCGGCGTCAGCACGGCGAGCCTGCGCAGCGGCGCGAGGTCGCCGGTCGGGCCGCCCGCCGTGGCGAGTTCGGCGAGCGCGGCGACGTCGGGTTTCCGCGCCCGCAGCAGGTCGAGCGCCCGTTCGGCCCGGGGGTCGGCGAGGTCCGCGAGGTCGGCGAGCAGCGCCGTCCTGTCGCGGGCGGACTCCTTGGCCGTCGCCTCCAGGGCCTTGCGGTCGCCGTCCAGCGCCGCCTCGGTCGCGGCGAGCCGCTCCAGGCCGAGGATGCCGGCGATCGCGTCGTGCATGTCCTTCGGCTTGCCGGTGAGGATCTTGCCGAGTTCGGAGTACGACAGGAACGGGCGGCAGACCGTCAGGTCCTCACCCCATCCGAGGCCGTCCAGCCCGGCCGAGATCTCCTCGCCGTCCACGACCTCCACGACCGAGCCGTCGACGGACGTGCCCGGCCAGGTTCGGCGGACGCGCACCGGCTCGGGCCGTCCGTCGAACCTCAGCTCCACGGTGACGGCCGGGGCGCCCTCGGCGTGCAGGTTGCGCCACCCGCCGCGCCACACCGCCGGCAGGTCGCGCCACCGGGCGTTCGTGCCGGTCAGCGCGATCTCCGCGCCCTCGGCGAAGCTCGACTTCCCCGACCCGTTCCGCCCGACGACGAGGGTCAGCCCCGGCTCCGGCCGCAGCGACACCGTGGCCTCCCGCCCGATGCCACGGAATCCGGCGACGGTGATCGACCCCAGATAGGCCCGTGCGACGCCGTCCCCGTGACGGCCGCCCTCCTCCCCCCGCGCGTCGAACGCCGCGAGGATCAGCGCCGCGACGTCCGCGTCCAACCCCGCCCCGTCAAGCCGCTCGACCAGCACGTCCCGCAGCGACATCCGCACTCTCCCGCCGGTCCCGAACCTCACCCGAGACTCTCAAACTACCGACCACCGCTCCCCGCGCGCTCCCGCTTTCGCCGACGGGCGAAGGACACACGCCTCCGCCCGCCGGTGTCCTCCCATCGGGGCCGACCGGCCGACCGCGCGACCGCGCGGAACGTCGTCGAGCCCGCCCCCACGGGCGGGGACGGCTTGTTCACGCCGTGCGCCCGCGCGTGGTGGGTGGTCAGCTGGCTTGGGCGTGGCCGCAGCCCGCCGGGTCAGGGGCGTGGAGCAGGGCGGCCGCGCCGTAGAGGCCGGCGTCGCGGTGCAGGGTGGTCGCGGAGACCGTCAGGAGCCGCTGCCGTGAACGGTGGGCGAGCGCGGCGCGCAGCGGTGGGAGGAGCACGTCGGAGGCCGCCGCGACGCCCCCGCCCACCACGGTGTGGGTGAGGTCGAGCAGCGTGGCCGTCGTGCTGATCACGGACGCGAGCGCGGCGGCCGCCGTGGTGAAGGTCGCCTCGGCGACGGGGTCGCCGGCGCGCGCCGCCGACGCCAGGGCGCGCGCGTCCGGGTCGGGCGCGGCGGGGACCCAGCCGTCGCGCAGGGCACGGCGGACCATGTGCGGGCCGCTCGCGACGGTCTCCAGGCAGCCGGTCCCGCCGCACGGGCACCGGTCGCCGCGCGGGTCCACCACCACGTGCCCGAGGAATCCCGCGTTCCCCGAGCTGCCCAGGTAGGGCCTGCCGTCCAGGACCAGGCCCCCGCCGATCCCGGTCGAGACGACGACGCCCAGCAGCGTGTCGGTGTCCAGGCCGCCGCGCCACCACTCGCCGAGCGCCATGCACTGGGCGTCGCCCGCGAGCCGCACCGGCAGGCCCGGCAGGCGGCCCGCCACCTCGCCGACGAGGGCGAAGTCCCGCCACGCCGGGATGTTCACCGGGCTGACCGTGCCCCGCGCCAGGTCGATCGGGCCCGCGGACCCGATGCCGACGCCGCGCACCCCGCGCGTGCCGGTCGCGTCGATGAGGGCGTGCAGGGCCTCGGTCGGATCCCCGGTCAGCGGCATCTCGGTCCTGCGCCGCAGGGTGCCGTCGGCGTCGGCGAGGGCCGCGGCGAACTTCGTGCCGCCGATGTCGATCGCGAGCACCGTCATGAGCCGGTGCCTCCCTTCGTGCGTGCCCGCCCCCTCCGGGGCGGGGCGGTACTGTCCCGTACCCGCAGGCGCGGGGTCCCCGCCTCCAGGTGGGGCGCGGCTCCGGTGTCGATGAGGATCTCCAGGGTCCGGGCGGCGGCGACGCCGTACTCGTGGACGTCCCGCGACAGCGCGGTGAGCGGCGGGTATCCGATCTCGCAGAGCTGCGAGTCGTCGCCCGCCACCAGCGAGAGCCGTTCCGGCACCGCGACGCCGAGACGCCGGGCCACGGTCAGCCCCGCCACCGCCATGATGTCGTTGTCGTACAGGATCGCGGTCGGCCGCGCGGTCCCGGTCAGCAGCCGCTCCGTCGCGCGGGCGCCCGCCTCCCACGTGTAGTCGGTCTCGACCGCCACCGGTTCCGGCAGGCCGTGCCGGGTCGCGGCCGCCGTGAGCGCCGCGCCGCGCACCCGGGTGTGGTCGAGCCCGGCGGGCCCCGAGACCCGGCCGAGGCGGCGGTGGCCCTGGGCGACGAGATGGTCCACCGCCTCGTCGACGCCGCGCCCGTCGTCGCTCCACACCGCCGGGAACGGCCAGTTCGCGCGCGGCCTGCCGACGAGCACGGCGGGCACGCCCATGGCGGACACGGCCGCCAGGCGCGGGTCGTCGGTCCACAGGTCGGTGAGGATCACCCCGTCCACCCGGCGCTCCTCCCACCAGCCGCGCAGCGCCTCGACGGCGTCGCGCGGCCGGGGGACGACCTGGAGCAGCAGCGCCGACCCGCGGACGGACAGGGTCTTCTGGAGTCCGGCGATGAAGCGGGCGAAGAACGGTTCGACGCCGAGCGTGTCGGTCTCGCGGGCCAGGACGAGCCCGATCGCGTCCGCGCGGGACGCCGACAGCGCGCGGGCGGCGGCGCTCGGCCGCCACCCCATCTCGGCGGCCACCGCGAGGATGCGCGCCCGGGTCGCGGCCGACACGCCGGGGCGTCCGTTGAGCGCGTAGGACACCGCGCCCGTGGACACCCCGGCACGCGCGGCGATGTCGCTGATGGTCGGTCGCCTCACTTGCCCGAGCCCTTGGCCATGCCGTTGTAGATGAACCGCTGGAGCGTGAGGAACACGGCCAGGGTCGGGATGATCACCAGGATGGTGCCCGCGGCGATCGCCTCCCAGTGCGCCCCGAACGGCCCCTTGAACCGGAACAGCGCGGTGGACATCGTCCCCAGGTCGGGGTCGGGCATGTAGAGGAACGGGATGTAGAAGTCGTTGTAGACGGTGATGCCCTTGACGATCACCACGGTGGCGATGGCGGGCTTGAGCAGCGGCAGGATCACCCGCCAGTAGATGGTCAGGGTGGACGCGCCGTCGATGCGCGCCGCCTCGTCCACCGACTTGGGGATGCTCCGGATGAACTGGAGGAAGATGTAGATCGCGATGATGTCCGTGCCCATGTACAGCACGATCGGCGCGAGCCTGCTGTTGAACAGGCCCATCCCGTTGATCACCTGGAACGTGGTGACCTGGGTGGTGATGCTCGGCACCAGCGTGGCGAACAGGAAGAGTCCGACGACGAGGGGGCGCAGCCGGAACTCGAACCTGTCGATCGCGTAGGCGGCCATCGAGCCGATGAGCACCGAACCCGTCACCGAGACGACCAGGATGATCGTCGTGTTGAGCAGCGCGGTGAGGATCCGCCCGCGTTCGAACGCGATCCCGTAGTTCGCGAGGTTGAACCAGTTCTCCGGCAGCGCGAGGACCCCGCTTCTGGCGAGTTCCTCAGGGGTCTTCAGCGACGTGAACAGCACCACCACGAGCGGCATGATCACCACGACGCAGGCGGCGAGCAGCGACAGGTACACCAGGGTGCCGGAGGTCGGCGACATCCGCCGGGGCTTGGGCTCGGTGAGCCGGTGGGACGCGGTCATACGGTCTCGGTCCTCTCCTCCGGGAAAAGGCGGCGCTGCACCCAGGTGACGATCAGGATCAGGACGAGGAGCACCACGGCGGCGGCCGAGGCCAGGCCGGTCTTGTTGAACTGGAAGGCGAGCTTGACGGTCTGGATGACGAACGTCTCGCTGTTGCCCGCGCCGCCGGTCATGATGTACGGGATCTCGAAGACCGACAGGGACCCCGAGACGGCGAGGATCACGCTCAGCCCGATCAGGGGGCGCAGCAGCGGCAGGATGATGTGCCGGAACTGGTCCCAGCGGCTCGCGCCGTCGATCTCGGCGGCCTCGTACAGGTCGGGCGAGATCGACTGGATCCCGCCGAGGAACAGCACGAAGTTCAACCCGAGGTAGCGCCACACCGAGACCCCGGCCAGCGAGTAGTTGACCAGGTCGGGGTCGCCGAGCCACAACCGCCCCTCGACGCCGAAGAACGCGAGGAACGTGTCGAAGGTGCCGCCGGGCTGGAAGAAGTACAGGAAGACGAACCCGATGGCGACGCCGTTGATCAGGTACGGGAAGAACAGGACGCCCTTGAAGAAGTTGCGGAACCGCACGTTGAAGCTGAGGATCGTCGCGAAGTACAGCGCCAGGACGATCTGGACCACCGAGGCGCCCAGGTAGTAGAGGCTGGTCAGGAAGACCTTGAACAGCTGCGGCCGGGTCGCGATGTCCGTGTAGTTCGCCAGGCCCGTGAACGCGTAGTCCGGGCTGATCCCGTCCCAGTCGGTGAAGCTGTAGACGATCATGGTGGCGATCGGCACCATCGAGAAGGTGACGACGAACGCCAACGGAAGCAGGAGGAACATCCAGGGCGTCAGCGCCCTGGGCCAGCGCCTGCGGCGGCCGTGCCGCCCTGTCCTCACCGGCCGGCCTCCCCCCGGCCGACCGGGCTGACCGGTGCCCGTGGCCGCTGGGGGCGCCTTGGTGTGCGACGGTGACCACATGTCCCCGCCCTTTCCTGTCTCGTAGGAGGCGCCCGGCCCTCGGTGGGCTCGGGCGCTCGGTCAGGACCAGGGGCCCGCGGCGGCTGATGGGAGGGAGCCGCCGCGGGCCGACGCGTCAGCCGACGGTCTCCTGGCCGTCCTTCCACTTCTTGGACAGGTCGGCGAGGGCGTCCTTCAGGTCGCCCTTGGCCGCACCGCGGGCGATGTCGATGAGGTGCTGGCGGTAGTCGGGCGTGTTGACTCCCGTCTCAGCCGCCTTGTCGATGTCGTTGTACTGGTTGACCTTGCTCTGGTCGAGCTCGATCAGGGTGACCCCGGCGGCCTCGAACGGCTTGAGCGCGGGCGGGATCGGGGAGCCGATCAGCGGCGAGACGCCCTCGTTCAGGGCGGGGAAGTCGGACTTGTCGACCAGCCAGTCGATCCACGCGCGGGCCGCGTCCTTGTTCTGGGAGTGCGTGCTGATCGCGTAGCGGTAGTCGGGCGACAGCGTCGAGCAGGACTTGCCGTTGGACTGGTTCGGGAACGGCATGAAGCCGATCGTCTGCGGGTCGAGGCCCGCCGCCTCGGCCGCCGCCTGGATCTGCGGGACCGCCCAGGAGCCGAGGAACATCGCGCCGACCTTGCCCTTGGCGAGCAGGCCCTTGGACTCCTCCCAGTTCGTGGTGGTCGGGTCGGGCTCGGTCAGCTTCTGCGCGACGGCGTCGAACAGGAGGCCGTCGCCGACGGCGAAGTCCGCGCCGGGCGCCCACGGGTCGCCGGTCGTCAGGGCGGCCTGCGCGCCCGCGTCACAGCTCACCGCGCCGAGGACCTGGCTCCACTGGGTGATCGGCCAGGCGTCCTTGTAGTTCGTGTAGAGCGGGATCGCGTCGCCCTTGGCCTTGATCGCCTTGAGGTCGGAGAGGAACTCCTGGGGGCTGGTCGGCCAGTCGGTGGCGCCGGCCTGCCGCCACGCCGTCTGGTTGTAGACGAACCCCGAGGCGGCGGCGAACGAGACGATGCCGTAGGACTTGCCGTTCACGTCGGACGCCGAGGTGAACCGGTACTTCTTGGCCAGTTCGGCGGTGTCGCCGAGGGACGCGAAGAACTTGGGGTAGTCGCCGGTCGCGACCGCGTTCGGGACCAGGAGCACGTCACCGTAGTTGTCGGTGTTCATGCGGATCCTGACTTCGCCCTCGTAGTCGGTGAGGGCCTCGAACTTCACGTTGACGTTCGGGTACGCCTCCTTGAACTGGGCGGCGTACTTCTCCAGCGTGCCGTCCTCCTGGAGGTCGGTCCTGTTGGTCAGGACCGTGATGTCACCCGCGACCTTGGTGGGGTCGTCGGCGCTGTCGGCGGTGGACTCGGCGCCGCCGCCTCCGCCGCAGGCCGCCGTCAGCAGCGCCAGGCTGGCGAGCGACAGGGTGAGCGCTCGTCTGCGCATCCTCACCATCTCCCCTCTCAACGGGACGTTCCCGCCCCGCCCGTTTCGCGAGCGCACTTTAGCGCTTCAGTAGGCAGAACAGTGACACAAGCCACTGAACCAGTAAAGGGCATATGTCCACCACGAGACACAACCGTTACGGAGGCCAGTCCAGACATATCGGACTCAAGGCTGTGACCTGGTGGTTTGTAGCTACGAGCTGATCCATCATGCGTCAAACAGGTACCGAACCGGTTACTTAACGCCGGTGAGATCCGGCGCAAGCCGCCGTGCGTGGAGGGCCACACGACGGCGCACCGCGCCCGGGGGCGCGGCACCCGGCCTCAACGGCCGACGGCCACCCCGACGCCCGGCTGGACGGCGTTGACGGAGAAGAGCGCGGCCTCCACCGCCTCGACCGCGGGCGCCCCGGCGAGGCCCGACACGGTGATCGCGACGCTCTCGCCCGGGAGCAGCGTCACCAGCCCCCGGTCGGCCACGGCCTCCGGGCCGAGCCGGTCGGCCTGGAGCAGGAGGTCACGGGCCAGGCCCGCCGCGGTCACCACGACCACAAAGGAGCCGTCGGCGGCGTCGCCCACCTTGACGGTGAGGCCGGGATCGGGGAAGGCGAAATCGCGGTCCTCGCTGCCCAGCACGACGTCACGCAGCCCGTCGGCGTCCACCACGAGCAGCTCCCGCCGCGGCTCGCCGAACGCCCCGACGCCCGACGGCACGGGCAGCAGGGCCACCGTGCGCGGCGGCACGGCGAAAGCCACCCGTTCCGCCGCGAGCGTCCGCCCGTCCGCGCCGAGCCGCCGGACCAGGGCCGTGGCCGTCCACTCCGCGTCCGCCTGGTTGTCCACGGCCAGGACGGGCACGCCGTCCCGGCGCTGGAAGCTGACCAGCCGGTCGGCGTACAGCCGCCGCAGCTCGAAGTACAGCGGCTTGGGCCGCCCGCCGCCGTCGATCGCCGCCCACGAGGTGACCGGCCAGCAGTCGTTCAACTGCCACACGACGGTTCCCGCGCAGACCGGCCACAGCGACCGCCAGTGCGCGACCGCCGTGGCGACGGCGCGCGCCTGGTTGACCTGGGTCAGGTAGTGCCAGGCGTCGAACGTCTCCGGCGGCGCGAAGTGGTGGGCGAGGCCCCGGTCGAGCTTGCCGTTGCCGTCCTCGGCCTTCTGGTGGTGCAGCATGCCCGGCGACGCCGGGGCCAGCTCCTCGGTCGGCAGCCCCTCCCGGATCGTGGCGAGCGTCGCGGGGGCCTGCCAGCCGAACTCGGCGGCGAAGCGCGGTGTCTCGTTCAGGTAGTCGGTGTAGTCGCGCCGGTTCCACACCTCCCAGAAATGGGAGGTGCCGTGCGCGGGGTCGTTCGGGTGCCGGTCCCACGAGCCCGACCACGGGCTTCCCGCGGCGTACGGGCGGGTCGGGTCGAGTTCGGCGACGATCCGGGGCAGGACCCCCAGGTAGTAGCCCTCCCCCCAGCTCTCACCCGCCAGCGGCTCCGCCCAGTCCCAGTCGCGGAAGCCCCACAGGTTCTCGTTGTTGCCGTTCCACAGCACCAGGCTCGGATGCGGCGCCAGCCTGACGACGTTCTCCCTGGCCTCCGCCTCGACCTCGCCCCTGAGCGGCTGCTCTTCCGGGTAGGCGGCGCAGGCGAAGAGGAAGTCCTGCCAGACCATGAGGCCCAGCTCGTCACAGGCGTCGTAGAACGCCTCGTCCTCGTAGATCCCGCCGCCCCAGATCCGGACGAGGTTGATCCCCGCGTCGGCCGCCTGCTCGAGGCGGCGGCGGTAGCGTTCGGGCGTGACCCGGGCGGGCAGGGCGTCGTCCGGGATCCAGTTGACGCCCCGGGAGAACACCGGCCGTCCGTTGATCCGCAGGGTGAAGGCGGTTCCGTGCTCGTCCGGGGAGCGGTCGAGCTCGACGGTCCGGAAGCCGAGCGTGCGCGACCAGGTGTCGAGGACGCCGCCCGAGGAGTCGCCGAGCGTGATCTCGCAGGGGTAGAGGTTCTGGTCGCCCTGACCGGCGGGCCACCACAGCCGCGCGTCGGGGACCTCCGCGACCACCACGGTCTCCGCCGCGCCGGGCTCGACCCGCGCCTCCACCGTGCGGCCGGCGACCGTGAGCCGGGCGGTGAGGTCGGCGTCCCGGCCGGACGCGGTCCGTTCGACCGACACCCGGGCCTCGACCCTGCCCGTGCCGTCCACGACCGTCACCAGCGGACGGACCCGGGCGATCCGCGCGGTACTCCACGTCTCGATCCGGACCGGCCGCCACATCCCCGCCGTGACGAGGGTCGGGCCCCAGTCCCAGCCGAAGCCGCTCGCCATCTTCCTGATGTAGTTGAACGGCTCCGGATAGACGTTGGGGCGCTCCCCGACCAGGGCGCGCACCGCCTCCGCCTCGGTGTAGGCGGAGGTGAAGCGGACCGTCAGCTCGGCTCCCCCGGCGGCCAGGCCGGTCACGTCGAACCGGTAGGAGCGGTGCATGTTCCTGGTCGCGCCCACCACCGTGCCGTCGACGGCCACGGTGGCGACCGTGTCCAGGCCGTCGAAGACCAGTTCGGTCCGCTCGTGCCCGTCCGGGATCCCGGCCAGGACGGTGCGGTACTCCCAGTCGGCCCTGCCCACCCAGGCGACAGCGCGCTCGTTGTCGTCCACGTAGGGGTCGGGGATCAGTCCCGCGGCCAGCAGGTCGGCGTGCACACAGCCGGGAACCTCGGCGGGCAGCGGCCCGTCATGCCCCTGCGCCGGGCCCTGGGGGGCCTCCCCTCCGGCCCACCGGACGGTCCACCCCCGGTCCACCGGCGTCCACTGCTTGCTCAAGCGTTCCTCCTCGGGGAGGGGTGCGCGCGCCAGGTCGGAGACGGATGCCCCCGGCACCGTGGCCCGCGCACCGCGATCTCACGATTGACCGCCTCAAGCTATAGGCTTAACCGGTTCCTGTCCAGAGCGTGATCTACCGTGATCAAACACGCTTATCACTGGCTTAACACCCCCTCAGGAACGGCCGAAAGGGCCCCGCCGGAGGCGCGGCCCCCGGTACGGGGGGCTCCGGCGGGACCCGGTCAGGAGCGGGCCGGGGAAGCCGGGCTCAGCCGCCGTCGCCCGGGGACACCAGGAACACCACGCCGTGGCCGGTGATCGCGGGTGACGGTTCGTCGGCGCCGACGAAGAGTCCAGCGCCCGGGCCGAGCGCGGGTCCGGGTGACGGGAGGATCCGGCCCTCCACGCAGAGCGCGATGTGGGGGACGCCGGGCGCCAGGCTCCGGACACCGTCGAGTTCGAGGCGGCTCAGCCGGAAGTACGGACAGGGCGCCGGGTAGGAGCCGTCGGGGTCGGGACGCACCGGGGTCGGCGTGGCCGCCGGGTCGAGCACCCGCAGCAGCTCGGGGACGTCCACCGGCTTGCCGGTGAGGCCCGCCCGCACGACGTTGTCCGAACCCGCCATCACCTCGACGGCCAGGCCCGACAGGTAGCAGTGCAGGACGCCCGCGTCGAGGAACAGCGCCTCCCCCGGCGCCAGGTCGTGGCGGCGCAGGAAGAGCGGGGCGAGGCAGGCCGGATCGTCCGGGTACCTCGCCCGCAGCTCCCCGACCAGCCGGTAGTCGGGCCCGTCCAGGGACTCGGCGATGTCCAGCGCCTCCCGGAACGTCGTCGGCGCGTGCAGCAGGGCACGCAGCGCGGCGCGCTCCTCCCCCGCCCCCAGCAGCCGGGCCACGAGGCGGGCCGCCGGGGTGTCCAGCGCCCCGAACAGGGCGGCGCTCTCGGCCGCGGGCCGGAACCCGGCGAGCGCGGTGAACGGGGTCAGCGCGCAGACGAGTTCCGGCTTGGGCAGCGGGTCGCCGTAGACGCCCCGGCGGTGCCCCTCGACGGCCTGCCGCGCGCTCGGATGGACCTGGAGCGACAGCGGCGCGTCCACCGCGATGACCTTGAGCAGGTAGGGCAGCCGGGCGCCGAACCGCCGGGCGGTGTCCGGCCCGAGGACACGGGGCCCGGCGTCGGCGATGTGCTCGGCCAGGGTGCGCCCGCCGTCGGCGAGCACCGCCGACCCGGCGGGATGGTCACCCAGCCACAGCTCGGCCTCGGGCTCGGCGCTCGGCGTCGGAAGGCCGCGCAGGGCGGCGATTCCGGTGCGTGAGCCCCACGGGTAGTTCTTGATGATGCCGGTGAGCGGATGCACGTCGTCGTCCTTGCCGGGAGGGGCGGATCGGATGGTTCCGGGCGCGGGCGGCCTCCCTCCCTGGGCCTGCCCGCGCCCGGTGTCCCTAGGGGCGGATCACTCGGCGCGCACGGAGTCGAGGGTGAACGCGCCGGGGCTGAACCAGACGTAGAGTCCGCGGACGTCCGCGAGGTCCTCGGTGGTGCAGGACATCCCCGAGATCAGGTCGGCCTCGACGGTCGCGCTGACACCCGGCTCCTGGTGGCCCCAGGCGGACTGGCACCAGGAGTAGCCCTCACCGGTCTGGAGCGCGACGCTGGTCGAGGTGCTCTGCCCGACCGTGGTCAGGTCGAACTTGAGCGTGCCCTTGCCCGACAGGTCGATCGGCTCGGGGAAGGCCGCGCCGAACCAGCCGCCGCCGGTGGCGTCCACCGCGAGGGCGCCGTTCTGGGCCGACACGGCGCCGGCGCCGTCCTGCCAGTCGCCCGGCGCCCAGCCCTCGGTGCCCCCGTCGAAGGTGAACAGCTCGACCGGCGCGCCCGGGTCGGGCCTGACCACAACGGTGATCTTCGCCTTGTTCGTCAGGCGGGTGAGCAGGTCGCGGATGACGTAGGTGGCCTCGGCCCTGCCGGTGAACCCCGCCTTCGGCTGGAACGTGACCTTCCCGGCCTTGGCGGTGTAGGTGCCCGCGGCCGTCTTCAGGCTCTGCTGGATGCCGGACTTCGCCGGGTCGAGGTCCAGGCTGACGCGGAGGATGCCGCCGAGGTAGGCGATGTCGTTGGCGGCGACGTCCACCGTCACCGGGGTGTCGAACGTGGTGACGGCGGTGTCGTCGTCGGCCACCGGGGGCAGCAGCGCGGCGGGGACGCCCTTCAGCCGGGCCGTGGTGTTGCCGATCGTCGTGCACACCGGGCTCGGGCAGTAGACGGTGAACCCGTCGTAGTCCGGGTAGAGGGTGCCGTCGTCCAGGGTGCCCGCGAGCATCCAGTAGGTGACGCCGTCTCCCCCTTCGTTGACGAAGGTCTCCAGCCACTCCTGGTAGACGGGGTTGCGGACCGCCTTGTCCTGGAGGCCGAACTCACCGAGGATCGCGGGCTTGCCGATCCTGCGGGCGTCGCGGAGATGCCGCTTGATCCACTCCGTGCCCCAGGCGGCGCTCTTGCTCCAGTGGTCGGGGTAGAGGTGGAACGACATGACGTCGATCGCGGGCAGGCGGGTGAGCTTCAGGGTGTCCACGCCGTCCGAGCAGTCCCCGATCGGGTCGGTGCTGCCGGGGGTGCAGTAGAACCCCTCGTCCCCGGCGGAGACGAGCTGCTTCGGCGCGATCGACTTCACGTACCGGGACATCTCGTCAGCCCAGCCGGTGACGGTGTCCACGGTGCAGGAGGCGGACGTCGGGTAGTTGCCCGAGCCCTTGCAGCGCGGCTCGTTGGCCAGCTCCCAGGCCATCACCGTGGGGTCGTCCTTGTACTTGACGCCGGTGATGGTGTTGGTCCGGTTGAGCAGGTGGGAGATCCAGTCCTTGTACCAGCCGCGGATCCGCGCGTCGGTGTAGAAGTCGTCGTGGTGGGTGCCGCCCGCCCAGCGGACGTACTGGTCCATGCCCCCGAAGGCGCTCCAGTTGTTCGTGAACGGGATGATCAGCTTGATCCCGGCGGCACGGGCGCTCGCGAGCACCTGGTCGAGGTGGACCAGGCCGTCCGGTCCGTCGTTATAGGCGGGCGCGGCGCCGTCCCAGTACTGGAAGTAGACGCCGTCCTCCTTGTGGTGGATCGAGTTCGTGCCGTCCTCGTCGCCGATGTCGAGGAAGCCCCAGGTCCTGACCACGGTGAGGTCGGCGGCCTTGGCCCGCGCGAAGACGTCGGCGACCGCGGCCGGGCTCTTGTACATCAGGTAGTAGTTGTTGGTCCCGGCGAAGCGGAAGGGCTTGCCCTTCAGGGTGAGGTCGGCGCCCGAGGCGCGGACGAAGTCGGCGGAGGCTGCGGGTTTCGCCGTCGCGGGCGCGGCCGCCGGGACGGACGACAGGGCCGCTGCCGCCGCGAGCGCGGCGACGGCCAGACGGGATCTCTTCACGGGGTGTGCTCCCTGCGGGGGGTGGTCGGGATCGTGAATGCTTAACCGGTTATGTGAGGCACACCCTAAAGGCAGCACCGACCGCCGTCAACCGCCCGCACCACCGACTCCGCCGACCACGATCACCATCGTGAGGTAGTAAACTGACGGGAGATTTCCCTGTTCGTGCGGTAAACCGGTTCAGTCAGAGGTGTCGTGAGAAGGCCAACCATCGCGGACATCGCGCGGCGCGCGGGCGTGTCCAAGGTCGCCGTGTCCTATGCGCTCAACGACCGTCCCGGCGTCTCCGAGGAGACCCGCGCGATGATCAAGCGGATCGCCGCGGAGATCGGCTGGCAGCCGAACAGCGCGGCCCGCGCCCTCAACGGCGCGCGCGCCAGGTCGATCGGGCTCGCGGTGGCCAGGCCCGCCAGGACGCTCGCGGTGGAGCCGTTCTTCATGGAGCTGATCAGCGGGATCGAGAGCGAACTGTCCCCGCACTCCTTCGCGGTGATGCTCCAGGTCGTCGAGGACCACGCGCGGGAGACCGAGACCTACCGGCGCTGGTGGGGCGAACGCCGGGTGGACGGCGTCATCCTCGTCGACCTGCACGTCGCCGACCCCCGGATCGCGGAGCTTGAGGCGCTCGGCATGCCCGCCGTCGTCGTCGGGCATCCGAGCGAGGCGGGCACGCTGCCCCCGGTCTGGTCCGACGACGCCGTGTCCGTCCGGGAGACCGTCGCGTACCTGCACGCGCTCGGGCACCGCAGGCTCGCCCGGGTCGCGGGCATGCCCCAACTGCTGCACACCAGGCTGCGGGACAGGGCGTTCACCGAGGTCTGCGCGGAGCTGGGCGTGGACGGCGCGATCACCCACACCGACTACTCCGGCGAGGAGGGCGCCCGCGCCACCCGCACCGCCCTGATCTCACCCGCCCCGCCGACCGCGATCATCTACGACAACGACATCATGGCCGTCGCGGGTCTCGGCGTCGCCCAGGAGATGCGCCTCGACGTGCCCGGCGGCCTCTCCATCGTCGCCTGGGACGACTCGCCCTTCTCCCGCGCGGTCCGGCCCGCCCTCACCGCCCTCACCCGCGACATCCCCGCCTACGGCGCGCACGCCGCCCGCACCCTGCTGTCCGTCATCGACGGCCACACCACCCCGGGCTACCAGGACCAGCCGGCCCGCCTCACCCCCCGGGCCAGCACCGCCCCGCCCCGCACCCCCTGACCCGCGACCGACCCCCGGTCAGGTAGGCGGGAGGAGGTGGGTGGGGATTTCGGTGTGTTTGGCGCGGAGGTATTCGCCGAGGGCCTTGGCTTGGGCGTCCAAAGCGTGGTTGGCTGCCACGCCTTCGCCCAGGTAGGTGAGGATGTCGGCGCCGCAGGCGCGGAGGAGGGGGAGTTCCCAGAGGCGGAGCGGGAGGTCGGCGGTTTCGGGGAGGAGGGTGCGGAGGGTGTCCTCGGTCCACCAGGAGCGGAGCCAGCGGTAGGTGGCGTCGTCGCGGGCCCAGACGCCCAGGGTGGCTTTACCCGCTTTGTCGCCGGAGCGGGCGCCCAGGACGGTGCCCAGGGGGGCTCGGGTGGTGGGGCCCTGGGCGGGCTCGGGGGCGGGGGGTTCAGGGGTCGGCACCGGAGGGGCCGTGGTGGGGGGTGTGGGCGGGACGGTCCAGGTACGGCCGTCCAGGGTGACGGTCTGGGGGAAGTCGGCGGGCAGCAGGGTGGGCCAGAAGACCGTGACGGCGTTGCCGGGGCCGGGCGGGGCGGTCGCGTGCAGGCCGGGGTACCCGGCGAGGGCGATCTCGACGGCCGCGCGGGAGAAGCCGGACACGCGTGAGCGGTCCTGGCCGCTTACGGTGATCGTCAGCAGGGCGACGGCCTCCGCGAGGGTGGCGGGGTCGGGGCGGTCGGCGCGCAGGAGGCGGACGGTCACCCTGTCGAACGCCTTCTCGCCGCCCGGCACGCCCGCCCACAGCGCGGTTTGCGCGGCCCGTGCCTTGGCCTCGATGTCCAGGCCCGTCAGCACGAACGTCGCCTCGTTGCGCCAGCCGCCCGGAAGCAGCGCGCCCACCTTGGCGGACGCCGGGGCGGGCTCGCCGCGCACGCCCGAGATCCGGACGCGGTCGGGGCCCTCCTGGGTGAGGCGTACCGTGTCCAGGCGCGTCACCACGTCGGGGTTGAGGTAGCGGGGGCCGTCGATCTCGTAGAGGAGCTGCGCGGTGACAGTCTCGACGGTGACCGCGCCGCCCGTCCCCGGATGTTTGGTGATGACCGAGGAGCCGTCCGGGTGGATCTCGGCGAGGGGGAAGCCGAGACGGCTCAGGTCGCCCAGCTCGGTGAAGAAGGAGTAGTTCCCGCCCGTCGTCTGGGTGCCGCACTCGATGACGTGCCCGGCTGCGACGGCACCGGCGAGCGCGTCCCAGTCGTCGCGCGCCCACCCGAAGTGCCACGCGGCAGGGCCCAGCGTCATCGCGGCGTCCGTGACGCGGCCCGTCACCACCACGTCCGCGCCCGCCGCGAGCGCCTCCGCGATGGCCCAGCCGCCCAGGTAGGCGTTGACGAGCAGCGGTTCGGCGCCGAGCGGGGCGCCGGTGTCGAGGTGCGGGGCGTCCCATCCGGTGGCGCGCGCTGCCTGGAAGGCGGCGGTCACGTCGTCGCCGGTGACCACGGCGACGCGCACGGGCCGACCGATCCGGGCGCCGATCTCCTCGATCCGCGCGGCGCACGCCGCCGGGTTGAGCCCGCCCGCGTTGGAGACGATCTTGATCCCGCGCGCCAGGCAGTCGGCGAGCACGTCGTCGAGCTGCTTCACGAAGGTGCGCGCGTACCCGGCGTCGGGGTCCTTGAGGAGCTGACGGCCGAGCAGGCCCATGGTGAGTTCGGCGAGCCAGTCGCCGGTGAGCACGTCGATGGGGCCGCCGTCGACCATCTCGCGGGCGGCGCTGAGCCGGTCGCCGTAGAAGCCGCTGCAGTTCGCGATCCGCAGGACGCTCACGCCTCCTCCCGCAGGGTCACCAGCGCCGTGCGCGCGTCCACGTACTGCCCCTCCTTGACGTGCACCGCCTCAACCACGCCGTCGCTCGCGGCGGCCGACGGCCATTCCATCTTCATCGCCTCGATGATGACGAGCGGCTGGCCCGCCGACACCCGGTCGCCGGGCCGGACCCGGACGGCGACGACGGTGCCCGCGATCTCCGCGACGGGGCCGCTGCCGCCCGGCCCGCCGGTGTCCTCCGGCAGGCGGGGCACCGGCCGCCAGGCGCGCTGGCCGTCCGGGTCGTTCACCCAGACCGAGCCGTCGGCGTGCACCGCGACCCGGCAGGGCCACTCGCGGTCGCCGTCGCGGACCCGCACGCCGTCCGGCGTCAGGTCGCGCAGCCCCAGTTCACGCGGCGTGCCGTCCAGGGTGAGGCGCAGCGTGGCGGCGCCGTGCGCGGCGTCCAGCCGGTACGCGATCGGGACGTCGGCGCCGTCGGCCGCCGTCCAGACGACGGTCGGCTCGGGGTGTCCGGGGAGCAGCCGGAAGCCGGGCGGCGCGTGGCCGGTCAGCGCGTCGGCGGCGCGGCGGCGGCTGACGGTGACCGCCAGCGCGGCGGCGAGGTGGACGTGTTCCGGTGTCTCCGGCGCGGCCGTGCGCAGCTCGGGGTGCAGCTCGACGAAGTCGGTGCGGGTCGCGCCCGCGAGGAAGGGCGCCGAGCGGAGCGCGGCCACCAGGAAGTCCCGGTTCGTTGTGGTTCCGTGGAGTTCCGTCGTCGCGAGGGCGCGGGCGAGCCTTAGCGCTGCCTCGCGCCGGGTCGGGGCGTGCGCGATCACCTTGGCGAGCATCGGGTCGTAGAACGGAGTGATCTCGGCCGTCTCCGCGATGCCGTCCTCCCAGCGGACGCCGGGCGCGGTGTTGTGCCGGTAGCGGAACAGGGTGCCCGGCTCGGGCGCGAACCCGCGCTCGGGGTCCTCCGCGTAGAGGCGGACCTCGACCGCGTGGCCGTCGAGCCGGACGTCGTCCTGGCCGAAACCGAGCGGTTCGCCCGCCGCGACCTGGAGTTGCAGCCGGACCAGGTCGAGGCCGGTCACCTCCTCGGTGACGGGGTGCTCGACCTGGAGCCGGGTGTTCATCTCCAGGAAGAAGAAGCGGCCCGTGGTGTCGTCCAGGAGGTACTCGACGGTTCCGGCGCCGAGGTAGCCGAGTTCCCGCGCGAGCGCGACGGCCGTCTCGCCCATCCGGGCGCGCAGGTCGGCGTCCACGACGGGCGAGGGTGCCTCTTCGATGACCTTCTGGTGCCGCCGCTGCACCGAGCACTCGCGCTCGTTCAGGTGGATGACGGTGCCGTGCGCGTCGGCGAAGACCTGGATCTCGATATGCCGGGGTGCGGTGAGGTACTTCTCCAGGAAGACGTCGGGGTTGGCGAAGGAGGCCGCCGCCTCACGTCGTGCGCCTTCGATCGCCTCCACGAGGCCGTCCGGGCCGTCCACCCTGCGCATTCCCCGGCCACCGCCGCCTGCGGCCGCCTTGACCAGCAGCGGATAGCCGACCCCTTCGGCCGCCGTGTGCCACGCGGAAGGGTCGTCGCCGGTGACAGGCGCGTCCGGCAGCACGGGCACCCCGGCGGCCTTGGCGACCTCCTTCGCCCTGTCCTTCAGCCCCATCGTCTCGACGGCCTCGGGCGACGGGCCCACGAACACCAGCCCAGCGTCAACGCAGGCACGGGCGAACGCCGCGTTCTCCGAGAGGAAGCCGTATCCGGGATGGATCGCGTCGGCGTTGGCCGTCGCGGCGGCCTGGAGGATCCTCTCCTGGTCGAGGTAGGCCATCGTGCCGCCGAGCGCGACGGCCGTGTCGGCCTCCCGGACGTGGGGGGCGTCGGCGTCGGGGTCGGCGAACACGGCGACGGTCCGCAGCCCCATCGCGCGGGCCGTGCGGATGACACGGCGGGCGATCTCGCCCCGGTTGGCCACGAGCAGCGTCGTGACGGCGGCTGGCGCGTTGCGCAAGGCGGTCCTCACATTCGGAACGGAGCAAAACGGGTGGCTCCGGCGACCGGCGCCGAGTGCACCGCCGACAGGGCCAGGCCGAGAACGGTGCGGGTGTGGCGCGGGTCGATGACACCGTCGTCCCACAGCCGTCCCGTCGCGTAGAGGGCGCCGGACTGGCTTTCGATCATCGCCTCGGTCTGCTCGCGGACGAACCGGTCGGTCGCGTCGTCGTAGGGGCGTCCGGCGCGTTCGGCGGAGCGGCGCTGGATGATCGACATCACCCCGGCGAGCTGGGCGCCGCCCATGACCGCGATCCGGTGGTTCGGCCAGGTGAAGATGAAGCGCGGGTCGTAGGCGCGGCCCGACATGCCGTAGTTGCCCGCGCCGTAGGACGCGCCCACCATCAGCGTCAGATGCGGGACCGTCGAGTTGGAGACGGCGTTGATGAGCTTCGCGCCGTCCTTGATGATGCCGCCGTGCTCGGCGGCCGTGCCGACCATAAAACCGGTGATGTTCTGGACGAACAGGAGCGGGATGTCGCGGGCGTTGGCGAGCTGGATGAAGTGCGCGCCCTTCTGCGACTCGGGCGAGAACAGGATGCCGTTGTTGGCGAGGATCCCGACCCGGTATCCGGCGATGGAGCCCCAGCCGCACACGAGCTGCGAGCCGTAGAGGGGCTTGAACTCGTCGAAGCGGGAGCCGTCGAGGACACGGCCGAGGACCTCGCGGACGTCCATCGGGCGCTTGCTCTCGGCGGGCGCGACGCCCAGCAGCTCGTCCGGGTCCAGGAGCGGCGGTTCCGGTAGCGCCGAGGGCGGCGGGCCCGCGCGCTTCCAGTCGAGGTCGGCGACGATCTGGCGGCCGATCCGGATCGCGGAGCGCTCGTCGGGGGCGAGGTAGTCCGCGAGGCCCGAGACGCGGGCGTGCATCTCCGCGCCGCCGAGCGTCTCGTCGTCCACCTCCTCACCGGTGGCCATCTTCACCAGCGGCGGGCCGCCGAGGTAGACGGCGGCGGCGCGGTCCACCAGCACGGTGTACTCGCTCATGCCGGGCACGTACGCGCCGCCCGCCGTCGAGCTGCCGAAGACGAGCGCGATGGTCGGGACGCCCTGGGCCGACAGGCGTGTCAGGTCGCGGAAGGAGCGGCCGCCGGGGATGAAGATGTCGGTCTGCCGGGGCAGGTCGGCGCCGCCGGACTCGACGAGCGAGACGACGGGGAGCCGGTTGCGGTCGGCGATCTCCAGGGCGCGGAGCTGCTTGGCGACGGCGCTGGGGCTGATCGAGCCGCCCTTGACCGTCGCCTCGTTCGCGACGATCACACACTCGACGCCGGAGACCTGCCCCACTCCGGTGATCAGCCGGGCGCCGGGTTGCTCACCCTCCTCGTGCGCGCCCGCGAAGGCCGACAGTTCGAGGAAGGGCGCGTCCTCGTCCACGAGGAGATCCACGCGTTCGCGAGCGAGGAGCTTGCCTCTTGAGCGGTGCCGGGCGACCGTCTTCTCGCCGCCCGCGCCGACGACGGTGGCGCCCAGCGCGTCGAGTTCCGCGAGCGCCGCCACCATGGCCGCCCTGTCCCCCGTGTACTCGGCGGACGAGGTGTCGATCGCCGATCCGAGTATGGCCATGCGCGCCCCTTCCGCCCTGTCCTTCGCCCGTAGCCTGCCCCGCACATGACAAAGTCGTCAAGTACCTGGGCTGTGTTCGATGGGAGGCCGTGCGGTGGCTCAGGGGGTGTCGGCCGGGGGGCGGAGGCCGATCGCGCGGGCCCACAGCTTCGTGGCCTCGTTGACGAGGTGGTCGCGGTCGTGCGGCTGGCCGTAGAGGTACATCATCCGGCCGATGTTCTCGACCATCGCGCCGAGGAGGTGGGCGCAGACGACGGCGTCGAGGTCGGGGTCGGCCAGACCGTCGCGCTGGAGCTGGCGGGTGCCGCCGATGATCCGGTCGATGAACAGGTCGCGCACCTCAAGGAGCAGCGTCCTGAAGTACTCGTCGCGGACGGCGACCTGTTCCAGGACGAACATCATGTGCGCGTGCTCGGCGAACGCCTCAAGGTAGTGCAGGGTCGCGTAGCGGATCTTCTCCTCGGGCGGCGCCGTGTCCGGCAGCGACGCCGAGGCGCGCGACGCGGTGAACAGGGCGCCCGCCACGCTCTTGACGATCTCCTTGAAGACCGCTTCCTTCGAGTCGAAGTAGGTGTAGAAGCTCCCGTAGGCGACGCCCGCCCGCGTGGTGATCTCGGCGATCCGCGCCTCGTCGAAGCCCCTCTCCGCGAAGATCTCACGCGCCGCCTGCACGATCGCCAGCCGGGTGCGGCGGCCCCGGATGCTCGTCGGCACCGAGACCGGCTGTGACGCCTTGCGTGAAGCCACCGGCTCAGCCGCCGGAGCCGTCGGGGATCCAGGGGGCCGGGCGTTTGGAGAGCAGCGCGGCGATGCCCGCCTGACCTTCCGCACTGGTGAAGTGCCGCACGGACTCGGCTTCGAGCAGGGCGAACGCGCGGTCCGTCTCCTCCCGCCGCACGGTGCGGACCAGCCGCTTGGCGGCGGCGAGCGCGGACGGGCCGCCCTTGACGAGCGCGCCGGTGTAGCGGGCGACGGCGGCGTCCAGCTCCTCCGGCGACACCGCCCGGTTGACGAGGCCGGTGCGCTCGGCGACGGCCGCGTCGAACGGCTCGCCGGTGAGGAAGTACTCGTGGGCGGCCGCCGCGTCCATCCGCGCCAGCACCGGGACGGCGATCATCGCGGGAATGACGCCGAGACGCACCTCGCTGAACGCGAACGTCGAGGTGTCCGGGGCGACGACGATGTCGCACGCGGCCATCAGGCCGAGCCCGCCCGCCCGCACCGCCCCGTTGACCCGCGCCACGACGGGGCGGCGGTGGTCGAGGATCCGGGTGAGCACCTCCGGCATCGAGACCGGGCCGGGGCCCAGGCCGTCGCCCTGCTCCTTCAGGTCGGCGCCGGAGCAGAAGACCGGACCCGCGCCGGTGAGCACGACGACCCGGACCTCCGGGTCCCGCTCCGCCGCGTCGAGCGCCGCCGCGAGTTCGGCGAGCAGCCGCCGCGACAGCGCGTTGCGGTTCCGTGGCGAATCCAGCGTCAGCGTCGTCACACCCGCCGCCGAGGCCACCCGCACCAGCGGTTCCGTGGGCTCCACCATCGCATCCCTCCCCTTTTCTTCGGGGAGCATACTTGACAACCTCGTCATGTCCCAGGGACCTGCTCGGGGTTCAGCCCTTGAAGTAGACGAGCTGGTGCGTCGTGGCGAGCAGGCCGCCGGTGCGGGACCAGAGCTGGGCGGACTGGTCGAAGAAACCCCGGGAGAAACGGTGCGCGCGGGCCCGGCCCAGCAGGTGCGCGTCGCCGTTGGCGGCGAGCTCGGCGGCGTCCGCGAGGAAGTAGACGGTGAGGGTGACGGTTCCGGCCGGGAGGAACTGGCCCCGGCGCAGGAAGACGCGCGGGTAGAAGATGTCGGCCATCGCGGTGAGCGTCGTGAAGTCCAGCGGGCGGGACGGCTTGTCGCGGACCCACACCGTCGTCGTCGAGTCCGGGTGTTCGCCCGGGTTCTCGCCGGGGAGGGCGCCGTCGAGGAAGCGGAAGTCGTAGTTGCGGGCCCAGGCGACGAAGTCGGGGAACCCGCCGGGCGCGATGTCCTCGGGCGCGGGCACCGACGGCATGTCCGTCTCGGCGTCGGCCCAGGTGTCGCGCCGGTACCCGAACACGGCGGTCGCGGTGGTCGCGACGGCACCGTCCTGGACGAGTTCGAGCGCCCAGTGCTGGGTCGACCGGTTCGTCCGCACGGCCCGCGCCGTGATCTCGAACTCCCCGTCCGCGATCGGCCCCGCGAAGTTCACCGTCAGCGACAGCGGCTCGCCGAGGCAGTCCGGCCGCCCCTGCACCGCCGAAAGCAGCGTCGCCGCCGTGATCCCCCCGAACGGGCCGACCATGTTCATGTACTCGGCGCGCGTCCTGCCCCGCACCAGCCCGTCGTCCCCGGCCGTCAACTCGATCGCCCCGTCGAACGGATGCGGCAACGCCTCGATCTCCGTCACTCTTTTCCCCTTATAACCTGGCAAGTCCCCTTACTGTACCCACTCCCCCTTTGGCACCGACAAAGCCCTCCCCCTCGCCCGGTGCGGTGGTCAGAAGATCGTGCCGACGTCGCTCGCGACGAGCCGGGTGGTGGCCTGTTCGGCGAGGGCGGCGATGGTCATGGACGGGTTGCACGCGGCGGTGGTGCCGGGGGCCAGGGCGCCGTCCAGGACGTAGAGGCCCCGGTGCCCCAGGACGCGGCCCGCGAGGTCGCAGACGGTGCCCATGGACGCGCCGCCCAGGGGGTGCCAGGTGGAGGGGACGACGGCGTTGGTGTCCAGGAGCAGGGACGAGCGCCCGGCGATCTTCTCGGCCCTGCGCTGGAGGTGCGCGAAGAGCACGGAGTCGCCGGGCTTGGGCCAGTGGAGGACGGCGTCGTCCTTGGCGGCGTCGTAGACGAACCTGCCACGGGCCTCGCTGACGCCGTAGCCCACGAGCATCGTGGAACGCGGATTGACGGGCAGCGGTGGGAGCGACGCCTGGATGACCGTGTTGGCGGTCGCGGGGTCCGCCCAGTCCTTGCTTCCGTAGACGACGGGTCCGCCCTGCGGGGCGCCGAAGTCCTCCGCGAAGTTCGTCCAGACATAGATGCGGTCGCCGTTCGTGCCCCAGTTCGTCCCGAGGCCGTCAGGGAGGTCGGGGATGTCGCCGCGCGCCGCGGCCCGCATCAGCAGCCGTGTGGTGTTGACCGTCCCGGCGGCCATGACGAGCCCGCGCGTGGTCAGGATCTTCTTCGCCAGGACCGTCCCGTCGGTGGCGATCCGGTCGACGTGGACGGTCCAACGCCCGTCCCGGGCCAGCGCCACGCGGGTGACGTTGTGCCGGGGCGCGACGGTGACGAGGCCCGTCGCGAGGGCGTCCGCGAGGTAGGTGACGTCCACGGAGTGCTTGCCGCCGTTGTTCACGCCGAGCGCGCAGTCCCCGTTCGTGTACGAGGGCCGCATCTCCCCGGCCAGCTCCCGCCGCGCGAAGTTCCAGTCGATCGGCATCGGGATCTTCGCGACGGCGTAGCCCGCGCGTTCGGCGTTGCGCTTGAAGATCCGCGACGGCAGGTAGGTGCGGCTGGCGATGACGTCGTCCGGGGCGGTCCGCAGCCGCAGCATGCGCGCCACCCTCGGATAGTACTCGGAAACCATCCGCTGGTAGTCGAGCCCCTCGGGCATCGTCGTCTCGAACAGCTCGCGCGTCGGCTGGAGCGTCATGCCCTGGTAGACCAGCGAGCCGCCGCCGACGCCCGCGGCGCACACGACGTTCATGCCGTCGCCCGGCACCATCTCCAGCAGGCCGGTGTACGGGTCGTGCGGCCTGACCGGGACGCCGAAGAGGGTGGGCGGGACGAGGCCCATCCAGAAGGCGCGTTTGTCGAGGTTCGCCGGGCTCGGGAACGTTGTGGCGTTCGGGCCGGTCCGCCACCAGACGCCCCGCTCCAGCACCAGCGACGGCACCCCGGCCTGGGCGAACCGGAGCGCGGCGACACCGCCGCCGAACCCGGAGCCGATGATGACGAGCCGGTGCTCCTCGCGCGTCACCGGCACGGGCTTGCGCGCGGCGGCGGGCGTCTGCGCGAGCACCGGCAGCGCGGCGGCCCCGGCCAGCAGCGAACGACGGGTGACGGTGGACATGGCACTCCTCAGGGTCGAAGGCTCACGCGGAGGGGGTGCGGGCCGGGGCATCGGTGCCCCGGCCCGCACGGCGGGTCGAGAACGCGCGGTCAGGGGCGCTTCGGCACGGCCGCGCAGTTCGAGCGGGCGGGCTTGCCGTGGAGGCGGTCCGTCAGCCAGGAGATGGCGGCCGACTGGTCGGTGAGGAGCGGGGCGAAGTGGTTGGTGAGGAGTTTGTCGCCGAGGTTCGGGAGGTTGACGGGCTGGTAGGTGACCTTCGCGCCCCTGGCGCACCAGTCGGCGGCGAGGCGGCGGGCCTGGCCGTGCGGGACGATGTCGTCGAGGACGCCGGTCGCGACCCGGACGGGCCCGGACGGCCTCAGCGAGCCGAGCCGCTCACGGGCCAGGACCTTCCGGACGGCGGGCGTCGCCGCGATGATCGCGGACAGCGACCTGCCGTCCTTCGTCCACTGGCCGCTCCTGGCGAAGGCGTAGCCGAAGATGGCATCGCCCACGCACATCGTGGACAGGTCCTTCAGGGCGGCCTTGCCCTTGGCGTTGACGTGTTCGTTCACGAAGCGGCGCAGTTCAGGGTTGTTCTGCACGAGCCCGTTGATGGACCAGCCGAGCGCGCCCGCCAACGCGCTGCCGTCGATGCCCCTGATGACCTTCGCGAGGTCGGCCGGGGGCGCGCCCGCGTACGTCCCGGCGAGGCGGATCTCGGGCGCGTAGCGGGCCTTCAGCTCGGCCGCGGCCGCGCTGGCGCCGCCGCCCTGGCTGTACCCGTAAAGGCCGACGGGCGACTTGGCCGTGAGCGAGGTGCGCGGCAGCCGGAACGCCGCCCTGACGGCGTCGAGCAGCGCGTGCGCCTGGTCGAACCGCTCGGCGTAGGTGTGCAGCCGGTCGGTGGCGCCGAGGCCGACATAGTCCGTCACGACGACCGCGACGCCCTGGCTGAGCAGCCGGTAGACGGCGACGTCCTCGTACCCGACGGACATGGTCTCGCCCTCGACGAGGATGGGTTTCTCCAGCGCGAACGAGGGCGCGCACTGGTCGCCCTGCCCCATCGTGCCCGCGCCCAGCGCGACGAGCGGGCGCGGCCCCTTGCCCCGCCACGCCTTGGTGGGCTCCAGGTAGGCGCCGGTGACGGCGACCGGCTTTCCGTTGGCGTCCGTCGACTTGTACATGAGCCGGGTCGCGCGGCCCGGCAGCGGCCCGTCAACGCCGGACAGGGTGACGGCCAGGGGCAGCCGCTCGGTCCTGATCAGCGTCCCGTTCTTCTTCGGGAGCTTCTTCGGCGGTGTGTAGAACGCGGGGATCACGACGCCGCGCGACGTCACCCGCTGGTCGGGGGCGGCCTGCGCCGGGGCGGTGGAGGCGACGGCGAGAAGCGCCGTCGCGATGAGGGTGCCGGTGATCGGGAGCACCTGTTTCCGGGTGCGTCGCCGCACCGCGTGTCGCGCCATCAAGCTCAACTCATGCTCCTCGACGTTAAGTTTCCGGCGAGTAACATAAGTGATCCATTACGGGTTTTTCAAGGGCCTGGAGCTAGCCGATTGGCTAGTTCCCACCTAGCCGATCGGCTACCTGCGACGATTGCTATCGTGGCCTGAATGAGCCAGCGAAGCCGTCCCGGAGAAGCGCGCGCCCGCGTGATCGGCGCGGCACTCGCCGTGTTCGCCCGGCACGGGGTCGCCGCCGCCTCGCTCCAGATGATCGCCGACGAGCTCGGCGTGACGAAGGCGGCGATCTACCACCAGTTCCAGACGAAGGACGACATCGTCCGGGCCGTCGTCGCGCCCGCCCTCGCGCGGCTCGCCGAAGTCACCGAACTGGCCGAGCGCCGACGCGGCCGCTCCGCCCGCGCCGAGATCGTGCTGGCGGGCATCGTCGACCTCGTCATCGAGCACCGCGAGCTGACGGCGCTGCTCCAGTCCGACCGGAGCCTCATCGGGCTGCTCCAGGAGGGCCTCGAACTCCAGGCGCTGGAGCAGCGCGTCTTCCGGCTGCTGTCCGGGCCCGACCCCACGCCCGAGACACACGTCGCCGTCGTCATGGCGAGCGGGGCGCTCATGTCCGCCGCCACCGGGCACCACCTCGCCCACCTCGACGACGCGGCGCTCCGCCAACACCTCCTCAGCAACGTGCGCCGCCTCCTCCGGCTCAGAACACCGTCCTGAGGGGTGCGGGACTCGCCCTTGATTCCGGCGCCGTCTTCCGCGTAACCCGCCATCCGCTACCCGGCGCCCGGCAACAACTACTACCCTTGTAGTAGTTGTCCGCGGCCGCGATGGGGGTGCACGGGTCCCGTGACCTGGCTGACGCTCTTGCCCACGGGCCTCGCGCTCGTCCTCGGCGTCGCGCTCGGGCGCGCGCCGCTCCCCCTGCACCCCTCGTGGGCGGGCCGGGTGCTGTGCACCGTCGCGGGCACC
The DNA here is from genome assembly GCF_020991275.1 of Actinocorallia sp. API 0066. Classification (GTDB taxonomy): domain Bacteria; phylum Actinomycetota; class Actinomycetes; order Streptosporangiales; family Streptosporangiaceae; genus Actinocorallia. The sequence goes on from NZ_JAJLQY010000003.1 coordinate 169,032, forward strand.
GCGACGCTCGCGACGGTCGGCACACTCCTGTTCGTCGCCGTCAACCACGCGGCGACGCGCTGGCCGCACGCCGCCGACCGGCTGCCCGAGTGGGCGCTGTTCGGCGACGAGGAGCCCGTGTCCGCGCTGCTCGGCTTGGGGGCGCTGCTGCTGCTTCTCGGATGCCTCTTTGTGGTGGTGCGGCTCGGCGCGCACTGGGTCGCCGAGGTGCGCGCGGCCCAACGGCTGGCGCGGCCGCTGCCGACCGACGTCCCCGTCGCGCTCGCGGTGCCGGGGCGCCGGGGCGGGGTGCTCGTCTCGCGCGGGCTCGTGGCCGCGCTCAGCCCTGCCGAACTCGACGTCGTCCGCTGGCACGAGGCGTCGCACCTGCGGCACCGGCATCACCGCTACCTCGCGGTCGGGGCGCTGGCCGCCGAGCTGCTGCCGCCGCTGCGGCCGCTGCACGACAGGCTGCGCTTCGCGCTGGAGCGCTGGGCCGACGAGGACGCCGCCGAGGCCGTCGGCGACCGCGCGCTCGTCGCCCGGACGATCGCCAGGGTGGCGCTGCTCCAGCCGCGCCGGGACCCGGGACCGCTCGGCGCGTTCGCGGACGCCGGGGTGGTGCGGCGGGTCGAGGCGCTGCTGGGCGGGGCGCCCTGCCGGAACCCGATCGCGGGGCCGGTGGTCCTGGTGGGCACCGGGCTGGTGTCGGGGGCGCTCGCGTTGACGGCGCTCCAGCTCGACCACGCGCTCGACCACGCCCTGGACCTCACCGGACGCTGAGTTCTCCCGCTCACCCCGCCCTTATTCTACAGACGTGTAGAATACTTACCGACGCGCGTCGCCATCGAGTCAAAACCCATCGGAAAGGGCGTACATGGCTTCGATCGACCTGACGAAGGTGCTGGACAAGGCGTGGTCGGACAAGAGCCTGCCGGAGATCCTCGCCGCCCCCGTCTCCGCGCTGAAGGGCGTCTCCGACCGTGACGGCGAACTCCTCAAGGAGGCCTTCAACGTCACCACGGTCGCCGACCTGGCCAACCTGAAGTACGTCCACTGGGCCCAGGCCCTGGCCGCCCTGGCCCCGGCCAAGTAAGCCACCCGAGGGGCGCGCCCGAACCCACGGCCGCGCCCCTCCCCCACCTCCCCCGTCAGGCGGGGCGGTCCGGGTTGGCGGTGCGTTCCAGGAGGGTGCGGAGGGTCTCCTCGTCGCCCTCGGTGAGGCCGTTGACGAAGCGGGCCAGGACGGCGTTCCGGTCGGCCTCCCGGTCGAGGATCCGGCGCATGCGCAGGGCGGCGAGGTCGGCCTCGTCGGCGGTCGGCGTCCACAGGAAGAGCCGCCCCGACTTCTCCCGCGTCACCGCCCCCTTGGCCAGCAACCGCGTCAGAATCGTGATCACCGTGGTGAGCGCGGCCGGACCGCCGAGCCGCTCCCGCACCCACGCGGCACTCACCGGGCCGGGCGCGGCACACAGCGCGCCGAGCACCGCCGCCTCAAGCTCCCCCTGCCCCCGCCGCCCTTCCGTCACGCGCGCTCCCCTCACCCCGCCCAAGCGAATGGTCCATCGTAGTCAGCCCCGCCCCCCGATGCGTCGCCGCAAGCCGCAGACGCCAAGCGTCCGGTCCGGCCACGCGGCGGGCGCGGGGAGGGCGCGGGACCACCGGCCGTCGCGGGTCCGGCGGGCGGCCACCGAGAGCCGCGCCCCGGGCACAGCGCGTCAAAGGCAGGCGAATCCGCGTTGGTTCCGTCGCGCATGGCGCCAGCCGGACGACCTCTGACCTGCGCCGCGCGGGGTCGCGTCTTCGGGCGGCCCCGCGGCGGGCGCCGCCCTCCCGCGCGCCGACCCTGGTGTGGCTCCAAGGAGGATCATTCAAGGGCCAGGGCCGTGCGGAGGTGGGAGGGGGGTTGGCCCAGGTGTTGTCGGGTGGTTCGGGTCATTTCGGCGTGGTCGGCGAAGCCCAGGTCGGCGGCGAGGGCGGCCAGGTCGCGGTGGCCGTCGGCGAGGGCGTCGAGCATCCGGCGGACGCGGAGTTCGTTGCGGTAGACGGTGATCGTCCGGCCCGTCACCCGGCGGAAGACGCGGCTGAGGTGGTGTGGGGACGCGCCGACGGCGGCGGCCAGGGCGGGGAGACCGAGGCCCGGACGGTGGTGGAGCGCCTCCTGGGCGTCGGCGACGAGGGCACGGTGCGCGGCCCACGTCGCCGGGCGCGGCCTTGGGCCCCGGACGCCGTCGCCGTGCGGCAGGGCGGCGAGCAGCAGGAAGATCCGCTCGGCGGTCTCGGTCGCGTCCGCGCCGCGCCGGACCGCCGCCAGGAGACGGCGGTGCTGGAGGTCGAAGACGGCGTCCGTCCTGAGCAGCCAGTCGCGCGCGCGGCAGGCCCGGGAGGCGTGCGTGTCGTAGGCGTCCGGGGAGAGGCGGATCCAGGTGAGGCCCGCCGCCTCTCCCGCGATGCGCTCCTCGACGCCCGCGCGCGCGACATAGCCGCCCGTCGCGTCCACGAACTCCTCGCGGCCGAGCGCCCTCCGCGCGAACCAGCCGGACCTGACGAGGCACAGCGCGTCCGAGGGCTCCGGCGCCGCCTCCGACCAGCCGCCGTGCGGTGGGGCGTAGGCGATGTCAGCGAGGACGATGCCGCCGGTCTCGGCGAGCCGCCGGGTTCTGAGCATCGTGCCTCCCGGGGATCGAGCACCATTCCACAAGGAGGCCGCGGCCGGTGCTCACGAGGATGGTCGTGTCCGATCTGACACGAGATCAGTGCACCGGAGGCCCGCGTTATGCGCAATGTCCACAACCGGCGGTCGGCCGCCTCGTTCGCCGCGTCCGTGCTCGCCCTCGGCGTCCTGGCGGCGCCGTCCGCCGCGGCCGCCGCGCCGGCGCCGGAGACCTGCAACCCCGGCTGGTACGACGTCGGCGACTACCTCACCGAGCGCGTCTCGCCCTGGTTCACCACCACGAGCGACATCGGGAACCTGCCGCGCCGGATCCAGTTCAAGCAGACCTACGGCAACGTCTACCAGTACGTCACCTACGAGTGCGCCGTCGGCCCGCGCACCACCTTCCCGACCGGCAACATGTACCGCCTCCAGCACTACCCGAACACGATCACGCCGTGGATGTGGTCGAACAAGGGCGAACAGCACCGTCTCGGGAACCGGGCCAGGACCTGCATGGGCTACGACCAGTACGCCTGGGTCTGGCGGGTCTGGTCCTGCTGACGGGCCGTGCGCCGGGGCTCGGACCTTGGTGGCGGCGGGGGCCGTCACCGGGGATCCGGGCTCCCCATCGTCGGCGGGGGTTCGGCCTCCAGGGGCGGGGGCGGAAAGGGGCTCAGCCACTTCTCTCCACCTCTAACGTATAGCGGAGTGGGGGGCTTGCGGCAAGGGGTGGGGGATGCCCCACAATCGTCGGCCTGGGCGGATTCGGGACGACGGGGGAATCATGGCGGGCAGTGTTTTTGCGCTTTCCGAGCAGGTGGCGGGCAAGGCCGATCCGGAGTTGATCGGGGCGGACGAGCGCTACTTCGCGGTGCTCGCGGAGAGCCTTGACGGGGCGATCGCCGAACTGTCCGAACGGCTCGACGCGGCGCGGCGGGAGCCCGGCGGGCTGGGCCAGGCGGCGCTGGACCGGGATCTGGAGATCCACCGGCTGGCGGCGCGGTTGCGGACGCTGCGGCGGTTCGGGCTCGACCTGTGCCTCGGGCGCATGGTCGGGGCCGACGGATCCGAGCCCGTGTTCGTCGGACGGCTCGGGCTCACGGACAAGGCGGGGCGGCGGCTGCTGCTGGACTGGCGCTCCCCCGCCGCCGAGCCGTTCTTCGGCGCGACGCACGCCCAGCCGATGGGCCTGGCGAGCCGCCGCCGGTACCGGTGGACGCGCGGACGGATCAGCGACTACTGGGACGAGGTTTTTACGCCCGACGGGTTGGAGGGGCACGCGGCGCTGGACGACCAGTCCGCGTTCATCGCCGGCCTGGGCGGCCACCGGTCGTCCAGGATGCGTGACGTGCTCGGCACCATCCAGGCCGATCAGGACGCGATCATCCGGGCCGGGTCCAAGGGCGCGCTCGTGGTGGACGGCGGCCCGGGGACGGGCAAGACCGTTGTCGCTCTGCATCGTTCCGCCTACCTCCTCTACTCCGATCCGCGCCTTGGGCAGCGCAAGGGCGGCGTGCTGTTCGTCGGCCCGCACCAGCCGTATCTCGCGTACGTGGCCGACGTCCTGCCCAGCCTCGGTGAGGAGGGCGTGCAGACGTGCACCCTGCGCGACCTCGTCCCCGAGGGGGCCGCGGCGGCCGTTGAGGCCGACCCTGAGGTGGCCCGCCTCAAGTCCTCGGCGGATCTGGTGAAGGCGATCGAGACCGCCGTCAGGTTCTACGAGAACCCGCCCGCCAAGGGCCTGACCGTCGAGACCCACTGGGGCGACCTCCGGCTCACCGCCGACGACTGGACCGAGGCGTTCAACGCGCCCGACCCCGGCACCCCGCACAACGAGGCGCGCGACCGGATCCTCGACGAGCTCGTCACCATCCTCATGGACAAGGACACCGGTGACGCCCCGGCCGAGCCGCTGCGCAGGTCGCTGCTCCAGCACCGGGGCCTGCTCATGGCGCTGAACCGGGCCTGGCCGCTGCTCGACCCGGCCGACCTCGTCGGCGACCTGTGGTCGGTGCCCGCCTACCTGCGGATGTGCGCGCCCCGACTCGGCCCCGACGACGTCCGCCGGCTCCAGCGCGCGGAACCGCACGCCTGGACGGTGTCGGACCTGCCGCTCCTGGACGCCGCCCGGCATCGGCTCGGCGACCCCGAGGCGTCACGGCGCAGGCGTAAGCAGGAGGCGGCGCTCGCAGCCCAGCGCGCGTACATGACGCAGGTCGTGGACACCCTCATCGAAGCCGTCCGACACGTCGACCCGGCCGAAGAAGGCGAGGGCCTCGTGACGATGCTGCGCGGCCAGGACGCCCAGGTCAGCCTGGTCGACGAGACGGTGCTGCCTAACACCGACCCGGACCTGCTCGCCGGGCCGTTCGCGCACATCGTCGTCGACGAGGCCCAGGAACTCACCGACGCCGAATGGCAGATGCTCCTGCTGCGCTGCCCCACCCGGAGCTTCACCATCGTCGGCGACCGCGCCCAGGCCCGGCACGGCTTCACCGAATCGTGGCGCGACCGCCTCGAACGCATCGGACTCCCCGACATCACGCTCACCTCACTCACCATCAACTACCGCACACCGGAAGAGATCATGACGGCCGCGGAACCCGTCATCCGGGCCGTTCTCCCGGACGCCAATGTCCCCACGTCCATCCGCAGCACCGGCATTCCCGTGCGGCGCGGCCGCATAACCGACCGTGACACCATCCTCACCTCCTGGCTAGCCTCCCACCCGGAAGGCACCGCCTGCGTCATCGGCGACCCCACCTTCCAGCCCCGGCCCCGCGTCCAGTCCCTGACCCCCGAACTGGCCAAGGGCCTGGAGTTCGACCTGGTCGTCCTGGTCGATCCCGGTTCCTTCGGCACCGACGTCACCGGCGCGGTGGACCACTACGTGGCCATGACCCGAGCGACCCGGCACCTGGCCGTCCTCACCCCCTGACCCCGCCCGCCCGGCGTCGCACCGCGCGCGGACGCCCACGTCACACCCGCCGCTTGACCTTCGAGTCGACGCGAAGGTCTACCCTCGTCGCAGGGCCACCGGCAGCGGGCGTTCCGCGGTGGCTTCTGCCTTCCGCCCCCTTGATCAAGGAAGAACCATCGTGACTGTTGTGCGGTCGATCGTCCTGTTCGTTGCCGCAGCGCTGTTCGAGATCGGCGGGGCATGGCTGGTCTGGCAGGGGGTGCGTGAGCACCGGGGGTGGATCTGGGCGGGCGCCGGGGTGATCGCGCTCGGTCTGTACGGGTTCGTCGCGACGTTGCAGCCGGACGCGAACTTCGGCCGGATCCTCGCGGCCTACGGCGGTGTCTTCGTCGCCGGTTCACTGGCCTGGGGCATGGTCGTCGACGGTTTCCGACCCGACCGGTGGGACGTCGCAGGCGCACTCATCTGCCTCATCGGCGTCGCCCTCATCATGTACGCCCCCCGCACCTAGCCCCCTCAAGGTTGGCTACCGCACCCGGATAGCACGTTCGGCCAAACTCTGCATCCCGTCGAGGGTCGCCCCGGCGGCCTCCGGTGCGCTGATCTCGACAACGAACCCGGCTTCGGTGCGGTCGAAGCCAAAGCCCAGAAAGGCACAGCACCGCTGCTCCGCAGCGAACAGCGCCCGAATCGCCACCTCCCGAGCCCCGTCAGCCTCGAACGTCAGGCGAAGGCTCAGCGGCCCACGGACCACACCAGTAAGCGCCTCGGCGTACAGGGTCTCAAAGTCCGTCAGCCGCTCGTACATGGCGTTCGGCGACAGCGTGCACACGATCGGCAGCTCGGATCCGGGCATGACAGGCTCCTCATCTCTTCACGAACCACCCCGACGGCAGCCCGCGAAGACGACGGTAAGCCGGTACCCAAGTACCGGATGCAACCCCGACGACTCACGGCACGAGCAAAAAGCAGTGGTCCTCAAGCACGGCGATAAGGCGCGGGCTGGTACCCAGCGCCAACCGCGCCCCGCGCGACCTCGCCTGGCTGATGGCGGGCGTCCTGACGTAGTGATTGCGTCAATGCATTATTCTTCTATGCTGTTTCCCACTCCCTCCCTCGACTCCGCGGATCAGAAGGTCCTCGAAGAGGTCGAGCAGATGCGCCACGAGTTGCGCTGTCAGGTGCGCACTCCCGCGAAGTGGACGGATGGCCTGCGGAAGTTCCTCACGGCGGACGCGGTGGCCGCCTCCAACTCAATCGAAGGCTTCCGCGTGTCCACCGTGGATGTCGCCGATCTTATGGAAGGAGAGCACGACGTCGAGGTCTCCGACGAGGACCGCGCGGAGACGCTGGCCTACCAGCGCATGACGACCTACATCCAGACGCTCCACGACGTGGCGGACTTCTCCTACAGCAAGGGACTGCTGAACGGGCTTCACTGGATGCTCCAAGGACACCGCCACACAGCGCGTAAGCCCGCGGGTCAGTGGCGTAGGGGCCCTGTGTATGTCACGGACGCACGCGATCCGGGTATCGCCGCCTACACCGCACCGGACGAGTCGGAAGTCCCGGCCCTGATGTCGGAACTCGTCGCCTGGCTGAACTCCGACGAAGAGGTACACCCCCTGGTACGGGCCGCCATGGCGCACCTGCATCTTGTGTCGATTCACCCGTGGGCCGACGGGAACGGACGGATTTCCCGCTCCCTCCAGACTCTGATGATCGCCCGGGAAGGGGTCCTCGCCCCTGAGTTCTCCTCCATCGAGGCGTGGCTCGGCCGTCCGGGCAACACCTGGGAGTACTACAAGGAACTCGGGGCCCGCGGCGCCACCTATCTCCCCGACCAGGACGTCCACAGTTGGGTTCGCTTCAACCTGACCGCCTACCACCAGCAGGCCCAGACCGTCCAGGCCCGCCTCGCCCGCTCCGCCAGGGTCTGGACGGCCCTCGCCGACTTCGTCGCGTCCGAACCGTTCGACGAGCGTGTCGTCTCCGCCCTCCACGAGGTCGCGATGGCCGGACGCGTCAGGCGTCTCCGTTACGAGAACGCCGAGGCGCTCACCACCCAGCAGGCACAACGCGACCTCCGCGAACTCGTCGCCGCGGGCGTCCTCACCTCCGTCGGCCGCACCCGCTCCCGCTACTACACACCCGGCCCACGCTTCCCCGACCCGCCCCTCACCCTGGCGAACACCCCGATCATCCTGAGCCCCCCATACCAGCCGTGACCGACCGACCGCGCGGGTTGGTTGAGGATGGCGTCGGGTTCGTCGCCGCGTTGGGCGAGTAGCTTTGCAGTGCCGGGGGTGGTGTCGGGTGGCCGGGGCGGTGATTTGGGGTGGGGGTGGGGTTTGCTTGTGGGAGATTGGCGGGGCAGGCTAGAGTCCGGCGTCTAGGGGGCCGGGAGTTCGGTCGGCAACGTCGGTGTGGCGCGCTGGAGAGGGTTTGGCATGAGCGATCAGCATTCGTCGAATTCGTCGCCGTCGCTGCTCGGGTTCCTGGGAACGGGCGCGACGCTCATGCGGACGCTGCGGCACCACGACCCGTCCGCGCTGCAGGCCGACGAGTGGAGCACCGCCGACCACCTGGACGGCGACCCCACCGAAACCGCCGAGTCCCTCCACATCTTCTCCAAGCCGAGAACCCGCGACCTCACCCCCAACCTCCACGAGGACTTCGAGCCCTGACGGCCGCGGAACCGCGGCGTTGAGCGTTCAACGCCCGTCGTCTCCGCCAGGGTCCCGGCCTATCCTGCCGTGGTGACAGCGCGCCCCTCCTGGCGTTCCGGCGCCTATCGGCACGTGTTGATCGAAGACAAGCGTCGTGCCCCGGCGGGCGACCTCATCAGCGAACTGGCGGCCGCCGAAGATGGGGGTCTTTGAAGCCGGGTCGAGCTGGAATCCATGGTCTTTCTTCTCCTGCTCGGCCATGTAGGAGCGGATGGGGTGGTGGGCGTCAGGGAAGTAGTCTACTATTTTGGTCGATATTGCAGGAATAGGTCGGAGGAGGGGTTGGGATGGGGCGGTTTGTGATTGTGGGGGCGGGGGCGGTCGGGGTGAGTCTGGCGGCGGAGTTGGTGCGGGCCGGGCGGGATGTGGTGGTTGTGGGGAGGGGGGCGCAGCTTGCGGCGTTGCGGGAGGGGCGGTTCGTTTATGTGCGGCCCGAGGAGAGGTGGGTGGTGGAGGTCGCCTCGGTGGGCGGGGTTGACGAGGTGGAGTTGGTCGAGGGGGACGTGTTGGTGTTGGCGACGAAGACGCAGGACGTTGAGGCCGTCGTCGCGGAGTGGGCGTGGCGGCCGGTGCGGTTGGCGGACGGGGGGACGGGGTCGGCGGCGGAGCACGTGCCGGTGGTGACGCCGCAGAACGGGCTGGACGCCGAGCGGGTGGCATCGCGGCGGTTCCGCACGGTGTTCGGGGCGGTGCTGGCCATCCCCGCGACCTACCTGAGGACGGGCGAGGTACTTTCGGCGGGAACGCCCCAGGTCGGGCTGGTCTGGCTCGGGCGGGTGCCCGGCGGGGAACACCCCGGAGTTGAGGAGGTGGCCGCGGATCTGCGTGAGGCCGGGTTCGGGGTGCAGACCGTCCCGGACATCGCCCGGTGGAAGGCCGGGAAACTGCTGCTCAGCGTCACGTTTGTGCTCAAGGCCCTCTACCCGGACGGCCCGCTGCGCGACAGGGCCGCCGCGGTGCTCACCGCCGAGGCGCGCGAGATCCTGGCGGCGGCCGGGCAGGACGCCGCCGACCTGGTGGCCGACAGCACGGTGGACCTCGCCGGGTTCACCGCCGCCGACGTGCCCGGCACCGAGCCCGGCGGGAACTCGACGTGGCAGAGCCTCACCCGCGCGGGCTCCCTCGAAACGGACTTTCTGAACGGTGAGATCGTCCTCGCCGCGCGGCTGCTCGGGCTGCGCGCCCCGGCGAACGAGGCGGTCCTGCACCGGATCCACCGGCTGCGCGCGGAGGGCGGCACCCCCGGATCACTCACCGAAGCCGATCTGCTGGCCGACCTGCCCGTGCTGGCCGAACCGTCCGAACCGTCCGAACAGGACGTACTCATCGACGTCGCAGGGCTCAAGGTCGCCCTGGACGGGCCGGACAAGCCCGTCGTCCTGGACGTCCGCTGGGCGCTCGGCGACCCGCACGGCAGGGAGCACTACCGCGCGGGCCACCTCCCCGGCGCGGTGTTCGCCGACCTGGAGCACGACCTGTCCGGGCCCGCGACGCCCGAAGGGGGACGTCATCCGCTGCCCGACGTAGCGGCGTTGGAGAAGGCAGCCCGTGGATGGGGGATCACGCAGGGCGGTCCGGTGGTGGTCTATGACAACAGCGGCGGTCTGGCGGCGGCCCGCGCGTGGTGGCTGCTGCGCTGGGCGGGCGTCGCGGACGTCCGCATCCTGGACGGCTCGCTCAGCACGTGGACGGCGGCGGGCCTCCCGCTGGAGACGGGCGAAGCCGCGCCCGAGCCCGGCGACGTTGTCCTGAGCGGCGGGCACCTGCCCGTCCTCAGCGCCGACGAGGCAGCCGCGCTGGCGCACGACGGGGTCCTGCTCGACGCGCGCGCCCCCGAGCGGTACCGGGGCGAGACCGAGCCCGTCGATCCGCGTCCCGGGCACATTCCGGGCGCGCGGAACGCCCCGGCCACCGCGAACCTGGGCAAGGACGGCAGGTTCGCGCCGCCGGAGGTGCTGCGGGCCAGGTACGGCGCGCTGGGCGCGGTGCGCGGGGCCGCCGTGGGCGTCTACTGCGGCTCGGGTGTCACGGCGGCGCTGGACGTCGCGGCGCTGCGGGTCGCGGGCGTGGACGCGGCGCTGTACCCCGGCTCGTGGTCGGCCTGGTCGGCCGACCCGGCGCGGCCCGCCGCCACCGGTCCGCGCGCGTGAGCGGCGTCCTGCCCGCCGACCGCTGGCTGACCGGCGCCGACGTCGAGCCGTACCGGTTCGACCGCTCCGGCTGGGTGCCGGAGGGCAGGCCCGCCGCGGTGGCGCTCGCCGAGTCCGTCGAGGACGTCAGCGCGGTGCTGCGGGAGGCGTCGCGCACGGGGACGCCGGTGGTGCCGCGCGGCGCCGGGACGGGGCTGGCGGGCGGCGCGGCCGGGACGGACGGCTCGATCGTGCTGGACGTCAGCCGGATGAACCGGATCCTGGAGCTGGCGCCGGACGACGAGCTCGCCGTCGTCGAGCCCGGCGTCATCACCGCGGACCTGGACAAAGCCGCCGCCGCGTACGGCCTGCGGTACGCGCCGGACCCGGCGAGCGCGGCGATCTCCACCATCGGCGGGAACATCGCGACGAACGCGGGCGGGCTGCGCTGCGCGAAGTACGGCGTCACGCGGGAGTCCGTGCTCGGGCTCGACGTCGTGCTGGCCGACGGGACGCTCCTGCGGACGGGGCGGCGCACCGTCAAGGGCGTCGCGGGCTACGACCTGACGGGGCTGCTCGTCGGCTCCGAGGGCACGCTCGGCGTTGTGGTGGGCGCGACGCTGCGGCTGCGGCCCATCCCCGACGAGACGGCGACGATCGCGGCTCGGTTCGCCGACTTCACGTCCGCCGCACGGGCTTCGGCGGCCCTGACGGCGGCCCGGATCCGGCCGTCCCTCGCGGAGCTGCTGGACGAGGCGACGCTCGCCGCCGTCTCCCGGCTCGACCCGGCGCTCGGAAGCGGGGACGGCGCCCTGCTGCTCGTCCAGACGGACGGCCCCGCCGCCTCCTTGGAAGCCGACCGCATCGAGAGCATCCTCGCTCCCCTGGCCCGCACGACGGACCGGGCGGGCGACGCCCAGGAAGCCGAAGCCCTCCTTGCGGCCCGCCGCCTCGCCCTTCCCGCGATCGAACGCCTCGGCCGTCCCTTCATCGAGGACATCGCCGTGCCGCGCACCCGCCTGGGCGAGGCTGCCTCGTCCATCGCCCGCATCGCCGCCGCCACCGGCGTCCACGTCTGCACCATCGCCCACGCCGCCGACGGCAACCTCCACCCCATCATCGTCACCCCTGACGGGGCCGACCACAACGCCGAGAAAGCCGTCTGGGAGACCGCGGAGCAGATCTTCGCCCTGGCCCTCGACCTCGGTGGCACCGTCACCGGCGAACACGGCATCGGCACCCTCAAACGCCGCTGGCTGACCCGCGAACTGGGGCCCGCGTCCCAGTCGCTCCACCACCGCCTGAAAGCCGTCTTCGACCCCCAGAACCTGCTCAACCCCGGCAAGGCGCTCTGACGACCAAGACCCACCCGTCCGCCGGTATGGCGAGCGCGCTGCTTCTGGATCGCCTGACGCGACAGGTGCCGGTGCCTCCCGTTCGGATCGAAGGGGAGGCACCGGGGCCGGGCCGCTATTCGAGGACGATGAGGAGGTCTCCGGCTTCCACCTGCGTGGGGCCGGGGACTACCACTCGGGTTACTACGCCTGCTACGGGCGTGGTGATGGCGGCTTCCATCTTCATGGCCTCGATGACGGCCACGGTGTCGCCCGCCGCGACCGTCGTGCCGGGGGCGACCTTGGTCGTCACGGAGCCGGAGAAGGGGGCGGCCACCTGGCGCGGGTCGGCCGGGTCGGCGCGTTCGGCGCGCGGGGTGTCGGGCGCCACCGAGCGGTCGCGAACGGTGACGGTGCGGGCCTGGCCGTTGACGGTGCAGATGACCTGGCGGCAGCCCGCCTCGTCGATGGGGCCGATGGCCTCGATGGACGTAAGGACACGGACGCCGGGTTCCAGGTCGAAGGCGACCTCCTGGGCCGGGCGCAGGCCGTAGAGGAACGCGCCCGTGGGCAGGACCGACAGGTCGCCGTACGAAGCGCGGGATTCGGCGTAGTCCTTGGCCGGGCCGGGGAACAGGAGGCGGTCCAGCGTCGTGCGGACGTCGGGCCCGGCCAGCCCCTTCTCCTCCTCCTTCGACAGGGTGGCCTTAGGCGGCGTGTAAGCGCGTCCGCGCAGGGCCGCCGATCGGAACGGCTCGGGCCAGCCGCCGGGCGGGTCGCCCAGCTCGCCGGAGAGGAACCCGATGACGCTGTCGGGCAGGTCGAACGCGGCGGGGTCGGCGGCGAACCGCGCGGGGTCCGCGTCGGCGGCGACGAGGTGCAGCGCGAGGTCACCGACGACCTTGCTCGACGGCGTCACCTTCACGAGCCGTCCGAGGATCCGGTCGGAAGCCTCATAAAGCCGCTCGATCTCCTCGAACCGGTCGCCGAGGCCGAGCGCGACGGCCTGCTGTCGCAGGTTGGAGAGCTGCCCGCCCGGGATCTCGTGCCTGTAGACACGTCCCGTCGGCGCGGGGAGGCCCATCTCGAACGGCGCGTAGAGCCGTCGCACCGCCTCCCAGTACGGCTCAAGCGCGGTGACGGCGTCGAGGTCGAGCCCGGTGGCGCGCTCGGTGTGGTCGGTGTGCGCGACGACCGCCTGGAGCGGCGGCTGGCTCGTCGTCCCCGACAGCGGCGACGACGCGCCGTCCACCGCGTCCACACCCGCCTCGATCGCGGCGAGGTAGGTCGCGAGCTGGCCGCCCGCGGTGTCGTGGGTGTGCAGGTGGACGGGCAGGTCGAACCGCTCGCGCAGCGCGCCGACGAGGGTGCGGGCGGCGGGCGCGCGCAGCAGCCCCGCCATGTCCTTCACGCACAGCACGTGCACGCCCGCCTCGACGAGTTCCTCCGCGAGCCGCAGGTAGTAGTCCAGCGTGTACAGCCGCTCGCCCGGCGACGAAAGGTCGCCCGTGTAGCAGAGGGTGCCTTCGGCGATCGCGTGCGTGTGTAGGACGGCGTCGATAGCGGGGCGCATCCGGGACACGTCGTTGAGCGCGTCGAAGATACGGAAGATGTCCACGCCGGTCTTGGCGGCCTCGCCTACGAACGCCTTGGCCACGGCGTCCGGGTAGGGCGTGTACCCGACGGTGTTGCGGCCGCGCAGCAGCATCTGCAGGCACGTGTTGGGGGCCGCCTCGCGCAGGGCCGCCAGCCGCTCCCAGGGCGACTCACCCAGGAACCGCAACGCGACGTCGTAGGTGGCCCCTCCCCAAGCCTCGATAGACAACAGCTCCGGTAGCGTCCGCGCGACGTGCGGTGCGGCGCGCAGCAGGTCGGCGGTCCTTACACGGGTGGCCAGGAGCGACTGGTGGGCGTCGCGGAACGTCGTGTCGGTGACGGCGAGGGCCCGCTGTTCCCGCAGCTGAGCGGCGAAGGCGCGCGGTCCGAGCGCGAGCAGCCGGTCGCGTGACCCCTCGGGGAACGGCCCGCGAGCCAGCGGCGGGAGCTTGACGGCCGGGTCGAGATCCGTGGGCGCGTCGCCGTAGGGCTTGTTGACGGTGACGTCCGCGAGGTACCGCACGAGCCGGGTGGCCCGGTCGCCGCTGGACCGGGCGGTGAGCAGCTCGGGATGCTCGGCGATATAGGCGGTGGTGACACCTCCGGCCCGGAAGTCCGGTTCGTCCAGCAGTGCCAGCAAGAAGGGGATGTTGCTGGCGACGCCCCGAATGCGGAACTCCGCGACGGCACGGGCGGCGCGGCGGACGGCGTCCTCGAAGGTCCGGCCGCGCGTGGTGAGCTTCACCAGCAGCGAGTCGAAGTGCGGGGAGACCTCCGCGCCCGCGTAGGCGGTGCCCGTGTCGAGCCGGACGCCCGCGCCGCCGGGTGAGCGGTACGCGGAGATCCTCCCGGTGTCGGGGCGGAAGTCGCGCGCCGGGTCCTCCGTGGTGATCCGGCACTGCACCGCGAACCCGGACACCGTCACCTCGTCCTGGGTGATGCCGAGGTCGTCGAGGGTCGCGCCGCCCGCGATCCGCAGCTGCGCCTGCACGAGGTCGACGCCGGTGACCTCCTCGGTCACCGTGTGCTCGACCTGGATGCGCGGGTTCATCTCGATGAAGACGTGCTTGCCCTGTTCGTCGACGAGGAACTCGACGGTTCCCGCGTTGACGTACCCGACCTCACGGGCGAACGCGACGGCGTCCGCGCAGAGGCGGCGGGCGACGAGCGGGTCGAGTCCGGGCGCGGGGGCGATCTCCACGACCTTCTGGTGGCGGCGCTGCACCGAGCAGTCGCGCTCGCGCAGGTGCACGGTGTGGCCCGCGCCGTCAGCCAGGACCTGGACCTCGATGTGCCGCGGCCGGTCCACCGCCTGTTCCAGGAAGACCGTCGGGTCGCCGAACGCGCTCTCGGCCTCGCGGCGCGCGGCGTCCACGGCGTCGGGCAGGTCCTCGCGGCGGTCCACCCGGCGCAGGCCGCGCCCGCCGCCCCCGGCCGCCGCCTTGACGAACAGGGGCAGGCCCACCTCGTCGGCCGCCTCCAGCTCGCGGCCGGGCTCGGGCGTCACCGAACGCAGCACCGGCAGCCCGGCCCGCCGCGCCGCCGCGACCGCCTCGATCTTGTTGCCCGCCAGCCGCAGCACCCGCGCGGGCGGCCCGACGAACACAAGCCCGGCCTCCGCGCACGCCTCCGCCAGCTCCGGGCTCTCCGAGAGGAACCCGTACCCGGGATACACCGCGTCCGCGCCGACCCGCAGCGCCGTCGCGACGATCTCCTCGACGTTCAGATACGCGCGCACCGGATGCCCGGGTTCACCGATCGGGTACGCCTCGTCCGCCTTCTGCCGGTGCAGCGAGAACCGGTCTTCCTGCGCGTAGACGGCGACGCTCGCCACGCCCAGCTCATACGCCGCCCGGCACGCGCGCACGGCGATCTCCCCGCGGTTGGCGACCAGCAACTTCGTGATCACGACACAGCTCCTCGTCCTGGGATACCGCGACGTTCACACGTCGGCACCCCGCTGAGAAGCCACCCACCCGGTAATTCATCAAGATCTACCCTGTCAACGACCAAATGCCAATAATTCCGCCCCACCCTTCACTTCAGCCACAGGACGGCGTTCGCTGGGCCCGGAGGCGGCTAGGTGAGGCGGCGGAGGTCGGGCGGGATGAGTTCGAGGAGCTGGTCGGGGCGGAGCGGGAGGTCGAGAAGGCTGAGTTTGACGCGGCTGCGGCTCGCGTGCTCGTCCGTGGAGAGGCGGACGACCTGGGCGGCCTCGCCGCGCAGGGACGCGCTGAGGACGTCGCCGGGGTCCAGGACGCCCGCCGCGGTGCCGTCGATCTCGACGGTGACGGGCGTGCTGTCCTGCGCCACGGAGAAACGGACCTGGTCCTGCGCGCCCAGGACCACCGAACGGCTGATTCCGGACATCGGCGCGACGGGGGTGACGACGACCGCGTCGGAGGAGGGCGACAGGACGGGGCCGCCCGCCGCGTAGTTGTAGGCGGTCGAGCCGGTCGGGGTCGCGACGACGACGGCGTCGCCCCGGTAGTAGCCGTACCCGAGGTCGTTGACGGCGAGATCGACCGAGACCGTCCCGGCGCGGCCCGCCCTGCCCAGCACCACGTCGTTGAACCCGAACCGCGTCTCCAGCGGGCCCTGCCCTGCCGTCACCTCCAGGCAGCCGTGCTGCTCGATGGTGAAATCGCCGGACGTCAGCCGTAGCAGGGCCTCGGCCAGGCGTGCGGGCGCGACCTCCACGAGGAACCCCAGGGTGCCGTGGTTGACACCGAGGACGGGCACGGGACGATCGACCATCAGCCGCATCGCGCCCAGCATCGTGCCGTCACCGCCGAGCGCGACGACGGCGTCCACCCGGGCGACGAACTCGTGGTCGGCGACGAACTCGACACCGCCCGTCACGCGCTGCCTGTCGCCCTCCCGGACGAGGACCCGGACGGCCTGCCGCCGGGCGAACGCGAGGATCGTCGCCACCGAGCTGTCCACCGGCCGGACCGGATGGACCACCAGCCCCACCGCGCTCCCCCGCAGGTCAGACCCCATACCTCAGCCTAACCTCCGGCGTCCGGCGAGGTGGGCGGCGGTGCGGCTAGCGGAGGTCGGCGGCGAGGGCGGGGCCCAGGTCGTGGAGGACCCGGAGGAGGAGTTCCACGTCGCCGGTGGTGGTGCGCCAGTTGACGATCGCCGCGCGGAGCACCTTTCTGCCGCGATACATCGAGGTTCCCGCGTAGACGCGGCCGTCGGCCAGGAGGGCTTCGCCTAGGCGGGTGTTGAGCTCGTCCAGGCGTTCTTCGGGGACGCCGGGCGGGCGGTAGCGGAAGCAGACGACGCAGAGGCGGACGGGGGCGAGGAGCTCCAGGTCGGGGGCCTGGTCGATGAGGGCGCCCAGATGGGCGGCGACGTCCAGGTGGCGTTCGACCATCTGCTGGTAGCCCTCGCGGCCATAAGCCTTGAGGGTGGCCCAGATAGGCAGGGCGCGTGCCCTGCGGGAGGATTCCGGGCCCAGGGTGTTGTAGTTGATCTGCTCCTCTCCGGCGCCCGGTAGGTAGGGGACGCCCCAGTCACCGAAGGCGCGGTGCTGCCATGCGGGGTCGCGGATGAAGGAGAAACCACTCTCATAGGGGACGTTCAGCCATTTGTGGCCGTCGGCGGTGATCGAATCGGCGCGCTCCATGCCGTCCGTGAGGTGGGAGGTGCGCGGGGAGAGGGCGGCGAACGCGCCGAAGGCGGCGTCCACGTGCAGCCAGGCGCCGTGGCGGGCGGCGAGGTCGGCCAGCTCCGGCAGCGGGTCGGCGGCGCCGGTGGTGACCTCGCCGACGTTGCCGACGACGATCGCCGGGGCGCCGTCCAGGGCGCGCAGTGCCGCTTCCAGGGCTTCGAGATCGACCGTGCCGGTGTCGTCCCGGGCGAAAGTGCGCAGGGTGTCCCTTCCGTGCCCGAGGACCTGCAGGGCGCGGCGGGTGCTCGGGTGCACGAGCCCGCTGCTGAACACGGGCAGCGGCGGCAGGCCGGACAGCCCGTGCGCCGTCACGTCCACGCCGTGCCGCTCCGCCCACCACGCCCGCGCGCAGGCCAGCCCGGTGACGTGCGCGAACGTCGCGCTCGGCGTGAGCACCCCGCCGAACTCCGGCGGGATCCCGAACAGCTCCTTCAACCACCCCAGCGCGACCGTCTCCACCCGCGCCGCCAGCGGCGACGCCAGCCAGAGCCCGCTCACCTGGTCCAGCAGCGACGTCGCCCAGTCGCCCGCCATCGCGGCCGGTGTCGCCCCGCCCACGACCAGATGGAAGAACCGGGGCCCCGACGAATGGGTGGCCGCCCTCACGCCTACCTCGACCAACTGCTCGATACTCCGCTCGCCCCCTACGCCGCGCTCGGGCAGCGGCCCGCCCAGGTCGCCGAGCACCCCGTCGTCGGCCGACTCGTGGACCTTCCGCTCCGCCAACCCCTCCAGATACGGGCCCGCCGCCCGGAAAACCACCTCCAACGCCTTTCCCGCCGCCGCCCCCTCGCCCACCGGATCGCCCATGAACGCCATCGTAGAACCCCCGATCGGGGCCGCCATCGGCACGGCGGCCCGACATCTCCCACCGCAGGGCGCTCCGCGTGGTGGCCCGCTGAGCGTGCCGGTGCTCGGCGGGGCGCGGTGCGCCAGTCCCCATGTACCCCGTGCACGGCGCGAACTCCGTGACGTGTGGGGCGGGTTTTGCTTGCTGTGGAGTGAGGGGGTGCTTGCCGTTCGGTCAGATGGGGACGGCGAGGGTCGAGGTGTAGCCGGTCGCGGGGGTTCCGGTGACGGTGGCCAGTTGGAGGGAGTGGCCGTCCCGGAAGATGATGTCGGTATCCAGGTTGAGGGAGCGCATGGTGGTGGCGCTCGCGGTGTAGCCGGGCTGCTTGTACGCCTCGTTGCAGACGTCTTCGGGGAAGGCCATCTGGGTGGTCTTCAAGGGGGTGGAGGTGGTGGTGGCGATCCTCAGGGAGGCGTAGACCTCAAAGTGGACGTGCGGCCAGCGGCCCGGATAGGCGGCGGGGAAGACGCTGGTGAAGGTGACGGTGCCGGAGGAGTCGGTCTCCTGGACGCCCCGTAGGTAGTTCTCTTCGGTGACGCCTTCCGAATAGAGGGAGTAGCGGCCTTCGCGGTCGCACTGCCACGCGTAGACGGCGGCTCCCGCGAGCGGCGTGCCTTCCCTCGTCACGGTGAAGGAGAAGGTGAGCGGGATGCCTTCGGCCCTGCCGGTGGGGCCGCCGAAGCTGGAACGGATGTCGCTGCGCACGATGCCGGACCGCGTCAGCACGTTCGGGCCGTTGGAGCCGTCGCCCGGGTAGGGGCCTGCGGACTCGTCGGGGATCCGGGCTCCCGCGGCGCCCTGGGCCCGCTCGGCGGTCTTCGTCGAGGTGCTGGCGTGGCCGTCCTGGTCGGCGCAGCCGACGAGTCCCGCCAGGGCCGCGCCGCCCAGGAGGCCGAGCGCGGCCCTGCGGTTCAGCAGCGTCGAGACGTCGAACGTGAGACCGCGATCGTGGTCATGCTCGTGCACGTGTGCTCCTCCGGGTCCGGCGCTCCGATCCTTCCAGCTTGGCGGCCCGTGATGAGATCCGCGTAAAGCCCGCCAGCGGCCCGGACGGAGGAACGCAAGGGCGCGGCGGCCCTGTCTGGAGGCTCCTCCCGGGACGGGCCCATCGGCCATTGGGCGGCATCTGAAGGAACGCGTCCCGGGCGTGGCGCGTAGGCCCGGCTTCGAGTGGATCAGTGGAGGAGGCGGGCGATGAGGGGGCCGACGACCGGGACGGTGCGGCCGGTGCGGGACTCGAAGCGGTCCACGCCGTGGGCGAGGACGTCGCCCGCCGAGGTTCCCAGGTAGCGGAGAGGCTGAGGCTCCCAGCGCGGGGAGCGGTGGTTCGTCCAGCACAGGCGGGTCTCCGGGCCGTCCAGATCCGCGACGAGGCGGGCGGCGGTGCGCCCGGCGAGGTTGGCGAGGGAGACGCCGTTGCCGCCGTAGCCGCCGGCTCGGGCGACGCCGTGGGCCGCGTCGTACGCGACGGACGGGCGGAAGTCGCGCGGCATGGCGAGGGGGCCGCCCCAACGGTGGGTGACGGCGGCGTCCGCCGCGCCGGGGAACAGCTCGTGGAGTGTGGCGACAAGGCGACGGTGAACAGGCGCGGACTCGTCCAGCGCGGCGTGCGGGTGCGACCAGGGGACGCCGACGCCACGGCCGCCCAGAGCGATCCTGTCGTCTGCGGTGCGTTGGAGGTAGGTGAAGTGCAGGCGCTGGTCCGCGAGCGTCGCGCGGTCCGCCCAGCCGACCGAGCGCCAGAACTCCTCGGCGAGCGGCTCCGTGGCGATCATGTACGAGTAGATCGGGGCGGGCGGCGGGCCCGCCAGGCGGGCGCCGGGGATGCTGCCGGTGAACGCCTCGGTGGCCAGGACGACGGTCTTCGCGCGGACCGTCGCCCGGTCGGTGCGCACCAGGGACGGCAGCACCTCGACCACCGGGCTGCCCTCGTGGATCACGCCTCCGCGCGCCTCCACGGCTGCGGCGAGCCCACGGGCCAGCCGGGCCGGGTCCAGGGCCGCGCAGTGCGGGGTGAACGAGGAGGCCACAACGCCGGGGACGGCCAGGTGCTCGCGCGTCTCGGCGGCGTCCAGGAGGCGCAGGTCGGTCGGCCCGAAGCCGAGCGCGTGCCGCGCGCTCACCGTCGCCGCCAGCCGGTCTGCCTGCGGCTTGTTGACGGCGACGAACCTGGCGCCGCCGTGCTTGTACCCGCAGTCGATGCCCTCGTGGGCGACGACGCGCCCTACCTCGGCGACGGTGTCGTCCACCGCGCGCTGCAACGTGGCAGCGGCCTCCCGTCCGTAGCGGCGCGCCCAGGGGGCAGGGCCGCCTGGGAGCTCGCCGAAGCACCAGCCGCCGTTCCGGCCGGACGCGCCGAAGCCCACTGTCTCGGCCTCCAGGACGACAACCGAGAGTTCCGGCGCCAGGACGCGCAGGTAGTACGCCGTCCACAGGCCGGTGAACCCCGCGCCGACGATGGCGACGTCGGCGCTCTTGTCATGCTCCAGGGGCGCGCGGGCCTGACGTGCTTCCAGGCCGCTCTGCCACAGCCCCGGCGCCGTGGCGGGGCTCCCTGCCTTCTTCCGAGTTTCCATGATGTCTATTATGATAATACTCGTCATGGAAATTCAAGCCGGGTGTCGGGCGGCTATGCTCGGGGCTTGTCATGACGTCGCAGGAAACACGCCGCTCCGTCGGCCGCCCGCCCCAGCCGGGCCGCCGCGCCGAGATCCTCACGGCCGCCACCCGGATCGTCGCCGAACGCGGCGTGGAGACCCTCTCGCTCGCCGAGCTGGCCAAGGCGCTGGGGTGCAGCACCTACACGCTGACGTACCACTTCGGCTCCAAGGACCGGCTGCTGGCGGCCATCGTGGGCGAGGTCGAACGGCACCTGCAGGCGGAGATCGCCGAACTCGCCGCGGACCCCGCGACCCCGCTCCCGGACCTGCTGCGCCACTACTGGCAGGCCGTCCGCTCCCCCAGCACCCGCCCCTACCTCCAGCTGTGGCTGGAGCTGCTCGTCCTGTCCGCCCGCCACCCCGACCGCTACCCCGGCTTCCAGGACCAGGCCGTCACCGGCTGGCGCACCCTCGCCGCCGACATCCTCCGCGCCCGCACCGGCTCCGACGCCCTCGCCAACCTCATCGTCGCCACCGTCACCGGCCTGGAACTCGACCTCCTCCTCAACCCCGACCCCACCCCCGCCGACGCCGCCCTCCACCACCTCCTCACCCTCCTGGAAACCCACCCCAACCCCTTCGACCCGACAAGCCCATAAACGGGTTGAGGGCACAGCGGCAACGTTGTTACGGTCAAAACATGCAGTACTACTTCTTCCTCTGACGGGCCGTGTTCGATCGGCCCGAGGGCAGGCGCTTGACAACTCCCGACTTCGTCGGGAAGCGCCCACCCCCGGACTGTGTCCGACCGGCCCGAGGGCAGGCGCTTTGCAACTCCCGACTTCGTCGGGAAGCGCCCACCCCCGGACTGTGTCCGACCGGCCCGAGGGCAGGCGCTTTGCAACTCCCGACTTCGTCGGGAAGCGCCCGCCCCCGGGCCATGTGCCTCCTGTGCCTCCGTGGTGAGGTGGTGGGGCGCTGACGTGTCCGTTGGTCGCTTGGGGAGGGTGCCGGTGAGGTGCGTCCCCGGTTGGTGGAAGAAGAATCATGCGGTTCGAACTTGTTGTTCCGGCGCGTTCGCGTGCCCAGCTCACCGCCGCCGGGGTGCGGGTGGCGCGGGGTGGGCGGGCCGTGCTGGCCGGGGTGGATCTGACCGTCTCGCCCGGGTCGCGGTGGGGGGTCGTCGGGGAGAACGGGCGCGGCAAGACGACGCTCCTGGACGTGCTCGCGGAGCGGCTCGCGCCCGACGCGGGCGAAGTGCGGCGGGTCGGCACGCTCGGGACGGCCGAGCAGGAGATCAACGCCGAGACCGTCGGCGACGTCGTCGCGGTGCACCTCGCCGGGGCGCGGGCCGCGCTGGCCGCCCTCGACGCGGCGGGCGAGGCGCTCGCCGAAGGCCGGGCCGGGGCCGACGACGCCTACCAGCGCGCGCTGGAGGCGGCCGAGGCGCTCGACGCCTGGGACGCCGAGCGGCGCGTCGACGTCGCCCTCGACGCGCTCGGCGCCGAGACCGACAGGGCGCGCCCGCTCAGCGAACTGT
This sequence comes from Actinocorallia sp. API 0066, assembly GCF_020991275.1. Lineage (GTDB taxonomy): Bacteria > Actinomycetota > Actinomycetes > Streptosporangiales > Streptosporangiaceae > Actinocorallia. The sequence goes on from NZ_JAJLQY010000003.1 coordinate 191,044, forward strand.
CCGTCGGCGGGCGGCACCGGGTCCGGCTGGCGTGCCTGCTCGGCGCGCCCTACGACTTCCTCCTCCTAGACGAGCCCACCAACCACCTCGACGCCGCCGCCCTCGACCACCTGACGACGGCGCTCAGGCAGCGCGCGGGAGGCGTCGTGATCGTCTCGCACGATCGGACGCTGCTGTCCGACGTCGTCACACACGTCCTCGACCTGGATCCGACGCAGGACGGGCGGCCCGCCGTCTACGGCGACGGCTACGCGGGCTACCTCGACGGCCGCCGCGCCGCGCTGGCCCGGTGGGCCGACGAGCACGAGCGGCAGCAGGCCGAGCGCGCACGGCTCAGCGCCGACCTCGCCGCCGCCCAGGCCCGGCTCGTCACCGGCTGGCGGCCGGACAAGGGCACCGGCAAGCACCAGCGGGCCACCCGGGCGCCCGGCCTGGTCCGGGCCGTCAACCGCAGGCGTGCGGAGCTGGAGCGGCATCCGGTGCCTATCCCGGCGCCGCCGCTGCGGCTGTCGGTGCCCGAACTGCCCGCGCGGCCCGGCGTGGCGCTCGTGCACGCCGTGGACGTCCGGGTCGACGGCAGGCTGCGCCGTCCCGTCTCGCTCACCCTGGAGTCGGGGTCGCGCGTGCTGCTCACCGGGCCGAACGGCTCCGGCAAGTCAACCCTGCTCGATGTCCTGGCGGGTCGGCTCACGCCGTCGTCCGGCACCGTCCGCGGCGCGCGGAAGGCGCGGATCCGGCTGCTCCGCCAGGAATCGACCCGCGCGGACGGCCGCGGGGCCGCCGACGTCTACGACGCGCACGTCGCCTCCCTCGTCTCCGCCGGGGAACTCCCGGTAAGCGAAGCTGTCTCCTTGCGTTCGCTCGGCCTCCTCTCTGGCCGGGACCTCGACCGTCCCGTCCGTGACCTGTCCACCGGCCAGCGCCGCCGCCTCGACCTCGCGCTGACCCTCGCCACCCGCCCCCACGCCCTTCTCCTGGACGAACCCACCAACCACCTCTCCACCCAACTCGTGGACGACCTCCTCCAAGCCCTGGAAACAACCCCCGCCGCCGTCCTCCTGGCCACCCACGACCGCTGGCTCCGCCACCGAACCGCCCACTGGCACCAACTCTCCACCACCTGACCAACCCCGCCGGGGCCCGAACCACGAGCCCACCTCTTCCTGACACCGCCGACCGCGCTCATCCTCAACAACGCCAACCATCACCACAGCTGACACGCACCGTACCCGTCTCACCACCGACCGAACTTACCGCCAGGCCACAACGGGCTAACCCCGCGCGGGCGGCGGGTGAGGTGGATCACTTGCCCGGAGGTGTCACAAAGCGCGGGGGTGTCTCGTCCTATGGGCGGTTCGGTACTCAGAGGAGGTCGGGATGAAGATTGTTGTGGTGGGCGCCGGGTACGCGGGGACGATCGCGGCCAATCGGGCGGCTCGGAAGGTGAAGGGGGCGGAGGTCACGGTGATCAATCCACGGGAGGAGTTCGTGGAGCGGGTGCGGCTGCACGAGCGGGTCGCGGGCGGCGGGGGCGCGGCGACGCCGCTCTCGGCGATGCTCCGGGACGGCGTCCGGGTGCGGCTCGGCACGGTCGAGCGGATCGGCGACGGCGAGGTCACCCTCCAGGACGGCGAGGTGTCCGGGTTCGACTACCTCTTCCTCGCCGTCGGAAGCACCGTCAGGGCACCCGAAGGCACCATCCCGGTCGGCACCTGGGAGGGGGCTGAGCAAGGCCGCGCCGCGCTGGCCGGGCTGCCCGACGGAAGCCCGGTGACCGTCGTCGGCGGCGGCCTGACGGGCATCGAGACGGCCGCCGAGGTCGCGTCCGCCCGTCCGGATCTGCGCGTCAGCCTCGTCAGCCCGACGCTCGGGGACAGTCTCGCCGAGGGCGGTCGCAGGCGCGTCCGCAAGGGCCTGGAAAGGCTCAACGTGGAGGTCGTCCAGGACACGTTCGCGGGCCTCGACCCCGAGACCGGCGCCGTCCTCCTGGCCTCGGGCGGACGGATCGCCTCCGGCCTCACCCTGTGGGCGATCCTCGAAGGCGTCCCGGACCTGGCGGCCCGCAGCGGCCTCAAGGTGGACGGCGAAGGCCGCGCGATCGTCGACGAGACGCTCCGCAGCGTGTCGGACCAGCGGATCTTCGTCGTCGGCGACTGCGCCGCGGTGCCCGGCGCGCGGGCCGCCTGCGCGACGGCGCTCCCGCAGGGCGCGCACGCCGCCGACACCCTCGCCCGTGTGCTCACCGGAAGGCGGCCCGCGCCCTACTCCATGGGCTACGCGGGGCAGGCCATCAGCCTGGGCCGCCGCGACGCGGTGATCCAGACGACCCGGCGCGACGACTCCCCGCGCGGTCTCCATCTCGCCGGACGCGCCGCCGCCGTCGCCAAGGAGACCATCGTCCGCTACGCCCGGACGGGCGCCCGCACGGCCGTCTACGGCTGGCTCCGGGGCCCGAAGTGAGCGACCCGGCCGACGAGTTCGCGGCGCACCGGCCGCTGCTGTTCTCGATCGCCTACGAGATCCTCGGTTCGGTCGCCGACGCCGAGGACGTCGTCCAGGACGCCTACCTGCGCTGGCAGGCGGTGGACCACGCCTCGGTGGACAACCCGCGCGCTTACCTGGCCCGTGTCGTCACCCGTAGGGCGCTGGACCTGCTGCGCTCGGCTGCCAGGCGTCGTGAGGAGTACGTCGGCCCGTGGCTGCCGGAGCCGCTGGCGACGGACGGCGCCGACCCCGGCCTCGACCACGTGCTCACCGGCGAGGCCGTCACCACGGCGATGCTGCTCGTGCTGGAGACGCTCACCCCGGCGCAGCGCGCGGTCTTCGTCCTGCGGGAGGTGTTCGACTTCGGCTATCCGGAGATCGCGGCGGCCGTCGGCAGGTCCGAGGCGGCGGTGCGGCAGCTCAACCGGCGCGCCCGCGCGCACGTCCGGGAGCGCCGGGGCGCCGCGATCGCCGACCCCGCCGAGGCGCGGCCCGTCGTGGAGCGGTTCCTGACGGCCGCGGCCACCGGCGACGTCCAGTCGCTGATGGACCTGCTCGCCCCCGACGTCGTCTTCCTGGCCGACGGCGGCGGTGTCGTCAGCGCGGTACGCAGGCCCGTACACGGCCCCGACAAGGTGGCCCGCCTGCTCCTGGGGCTGTTCGCCAAGGGCGCCCGGATGGGCGTCCTGGACATCCGCGTCGGGGTCACCAACGGGATGCACTCGATCACCGCCTATCTGGACGGCGCCCTGGACCAGATCACCGCGCTGGAGGTGCGCGACGGCCGTGTCACCGCCATCTACTGCGTCCGGAACCCGGAAAAGCTCACCAAGGTTCCCGCTCATTAGGGGGTCATGTCCAAGCCATCCCCGCTGACGTCGTAGGTTCGCCTCCATGGGAGACACAGCACAGGTGACGGAGCCCCTCGCGGCGCCGCTCGACCTCGCCCACGGTCCGGCCTGGACCAACCGGTTCGCCGTCGCGCCGCTGACGAACATGCAGAGCCACCGGGACGGCACGCTCTCCGACGACGAGTACGGCTGGCTCGTCCGCCGCGCGCAGGGCGGGTTCGGCATGGTGATGACCTGCGCCGCGCACGTCGCGCGGGCGGGGCAGGCGTTTCCCGGCCAGCTCGCGGCGTGGGACGACAGGTTCCTGCCGGGCCTCGCGCGGCTCGCGGCCGGGATCGGCGCGGCCGGGGCCGTCGCGGCGCTCCAGCTCCACCACGGCGGGCGGCGCGCCAACGCCCGGCTGTCCGGCGTGCCGGTCGTCGCGCCGTGGGACGACGCCGAGAAGGACGCCCGCGCGCTGACGACGGCCGAGGTAGGGCAGGTCGTGGAGGACTTCGTGGCGGCCGCCGTCCGGGCCGAGCGGGCCGGGTTCCACGGGGTCGAGGTGCACGGCGCGCACGGCTACCTCCTGTGCCAGTTCCTCAGCCCCCACAACACGCGGGCCGACCGGTACGGCGGCTCGTTCGAGAACCGTCAGCGGATCGTCTGGGAGATCCTGCAAGGCGTCCGGGACGCTACGGGGCCCGGCTTCCAGCTCGGACTCCGGCTCACCCCTGAGCGGAACGGCATCCCCCTCGCCGAAGCGCGCGCGCTTGCCGCCGACGTCCTCACCTCCGGACTCCTCGACTACTTGGACATGTCCCTCTGGGACGCGTTCAAGGAGACCTACGAGGAGGAGCACCGGGACAGGCCGCTCATCGAGTACTTCACCGGGCTGCCTCGCGGAACGACCCGGCTCGGCGTGGCCGGGAAGATCGCCTCCGCGCCGGACGCGGCGTGGTGCCTCGACCGGGGCGCCGACTTCGTCCTCGTCGGCGCCGGGGCGATCCTGCACCACGACTTCCCCCGGCTGGCCCTGGCCGACCCGTCCTTCCGGCTCGTCCAACCGAGGCCGCGCGAGCACTTCGTCAACGAGTCCGTCGGCCCCGCCTTCCTCCACTACCTCGCCACCGGCTGGCCCGACTTCGTCTCCTGACGCCGCCGGTCTGTGCTCGATTGGCCCGGAGGACGGCCGCTTCGCGACCCCGACTTCGTCGGGAGCGGCCGCCCCCGGGCCGGGTCACCTGGCGCTGCGGTAGGCGAGGGCGAAGGCTACGGCGGCGGAGAGGGCGCCCAGGGTGCGGAAGTGGTTGGCGGTCGTCCAGCGCGACAGGTAGGTGTGCCAGAAGTCGGCGGTCGTGGGCGCGGCGGCCGTCAGGGCGTCAAGGCGGTTGTTGTAAGGCACGTGGTAGACGACCGTCAGAACCACCGGGATCAGGTAGAGGGACGCCCCTACGATCGCGTGGACGGCGCCCGGGGCGTCGGTGTCGCGCAGCCCCGCCACGCCGACGGCGACGCCCGTCACGGCGGTGCCGAACAAGGCGAGCATAAAGAGCGGGTGCGGGGCCGCGCGGTTGATCGACTGCATCGCGGCGACGCCCTGGGCCGGAGGCAGGTCGCCCAGGGCCCGCATGACGAAGGTGGAGAAGCCGAAGAAGACACCGGCGCTCAGCCCGGCGCCGACGGTCGAGACGAGCAGCAGCGCGCGCATGACAGGTACTCCTTCAACGGGGTTCGCAGGGTCGGCCTGACGCCGACACCTCCCATCCCATCGGCCGACGGCGACGAACTCCATGGCCGGGCGGCGCACGCGCATACGCGTCCGGCGCAGGCGCTACCGTCGAGCCATGGACCCTCTCGCCGCCCTCCTGGACGGTCCACGGGCCCGCGGCGCGTTCCTGCTCCGGTCGGTGATGGACCCGCCGTGGTCGATGCGCGTCCAGGACCGCGCCCCGCTGACGGTCGTCGTCATCGTCAGGGGGCACGCCTGGATCAGCCCGGAGACGGGGCCGCCCGTCCGGCTCGCGGCCGGTGAGGTGGCGCTGGCCCGTGGCCCGCACGCCTACACGGTGTCAGACGCGCCGGAGACGCCCGCGCGGATCGTCATCCATCCGGGCCAGGTCTGCACGTCCCTGGACGGCACCAGGCTCGCGGAGCGCATGTCGCAGGGCGTCCGCACGTGGGGCAACAGCCGGGACGGCGCGACGGTGATGCTCACCGGCACCTACGAGACGGCGACGGAGACCACCCAGGACCTCCTCAACGCTCTGCCGCCGCTACTCACGCTCCCGGCCGACGCGTCCAGGGAGCCGCTCGTGGCGGCCCTCACCGAGGAGATCACGAGCGACTCCCCCGGACAGCCCGCCATCCTCGACCGCCTCCTCGACCTGCTGACCATCACCCTCCTGCGCGCCTGGCTGACCCGTCCCGACGCGCGGCCGCCCGCCTGGTACCGCGCGCGGGCCGACCCCCTCGTCGGGCCCGCCCTGCGGCTACTGCACCACAACCCGGCGCATCCCTGGACGGTCGATCTCCTGGCGGCCGAGCTGGCCGTCTCCCGCTCCACGCTGACGCGGCGGTTCACCTCGCTCGTCGGCGAACCCCCGATGGCGCACCTCACCCGGCACCGGCTGAGCCTGGCCGCCGACCTCCTCGAAGACCCCGCCCTCACCCTCGACACGATCGCCCGCAGGGTCGGCTACGCCAGCCCCTTCGCCCTCAGCACCGCCTTCAAACGCACCCGTGGCCTCACCCCCGCCCAGCACCGCGCCAAGGTCCGCTGACACGCGGTAAGCGACCCGAGGTCGCTTACCGCGTGGGGGTGGTGGTGCGTTGGGCGAGGACGGTGAGGGCGTGTTCGGCCCAGGTGATGTTCTCCTGCTCGAAGGAGATGCCGCGGAGGAGGGTGAGGTAGGGGCCTACACGGTCGCCGTGGGCCAGGTGCTCCTCCTCGGTGCGGCCGTCGAGGAGTTTGGCGCGGAGCCGTTCGTAGCGGGCGAGTTTGGCGCGCGCCCACTCCAGGCGTTCGGCGATGGCGGCGCGGACGGCCTCGGTATCGCCCACGTCGACGGCCTGGACCTTGACGAGCAGCTCGTCCCGGATCGCGCCAGGTTTGGGCAGTTCGGCGGTGAACGCCCGGAGCGCCGCACGGCCCGCCTCGGTCAGCGTGTAGACGCGTTTGTTGGGCCTGCGCTCCTGTTCCACGACGCGGGCGGAGATCAGCCCGGCCGCCTCCATCTTCTCCAGCTCCTTGTAGAGCTGCTGCGGGGTGGCCATCCAGAAGTTGGCCACGGACGCGTCGAAGCCCTTGGCCAGGTCGTAGCCGGACGCCTCGCCCTCCAGAAGCGCGGCCATGACCGCGTTGCGCAGTGCCATGCCCCCAGGATACCCACATCGCAGAATAGACAAAAAAGTGACTATTCAAGTGCATGCCTGAGTAGACAGCCGCCCGGCCGGGCACGTACCCTCCAATGCACCTAGTCAAAAAATTTAGTAGGAGGACCGCCCATGACCGCGTTCCGCAAGGCCGTCGAGGCCCGCGACGAGGCCGCCATCGAAGCGCTGCTCGCCGAGAACGTCGTGTTCACCAGCCCCGTCGCGTTCAAGCCGTACCCGGGCAAGGCGATCACCGCGGCGATCCTGCGCGGCGTCCTGCGGGTGTTCGAGGACTTCCACTACGTCCGCGAGATCGCCTCCGCCGACGGCCGCGACCACGCGCTCGTCTTCAAGGCGAAGGTCAACGGCAAGGAGGTCAACGGCTGCGACTTCCTGCACTTCGACGAGGACGGGCTGATCGACGACTTCACGGTCATGGTCCGCCCCCTGTCCGCCGCCAACGCCCTCGCCGACGCGATGGCCGCCCAGTTCGAGCGGATCCAGCGCGAGGCGGCGGGCGCGTGAACGACTACGACGCGATCGTCGTCGGCGCGGGCAACGCGGGCCTCACCGCCGCCGCGACGCTGCAGCGGGCCGGGCTGCGCACCCTGCTCGTGGAGCGGCACAACGTGCCCGGCGGCTGCGGCACGTCGTTCCGGCGCGGCAGGTACGAGTTCGAGGTCGCGCTGCACCAGCTGTCCGGCGTCGGTGAGGAGGGGCAGCCGTTCGGGCTGCGCCGCCTGTTCGACGGGCTCGACGTCGAGCTGGAGTTCGTGCGCGAGGACGATCTGTACCGCTCCGTCGTCCCCGGCCGGTTCGACGTCACGCTCCCCGCCGACTGGGCGGGCGCCGCCGACGCGCTGGAGGCCGCCTTCCCCGGCAACCGGAGCGCCGTCGAGCGGTTCTTCCAGCTCGTCAAGGACGTCACGTTCGGGCAGATCGCGGCGATGCGGGGCATGCCGCCCGAACAGCTCGACCCGGTGCTGTTCCGGCAGGCGCTGCGGCCGCTGAAGGACGTGCTGGACGACCATTTCGCCGATCCGGGGATCAAGTTCGTCCTCGGCAACTACTGGGTCTATCTCGGGCAGCCGCCGTCCCGGCTCGCCTTCCAGGACCTGGCGCTGACCCTGTTCGCGTACCTGGAGTTCAAGCCCTGGCACGTGCGCGGCGGCTCCCAGGCGATGTCCAGCGGCCTCCTGGACGCCTTCCTGCGGACGGGCGGCGAGGTCCGCTTCAACACCGCGGTGGAGCAGATCCTCACCCACGGCGGACGTGTCGTCGGCGTCCGGCTCGACGACGGCCAGGAGGTCACGGCGGCGCACGTCGTCTCCAACGCGTCGCTGCCGACCACCTACGGCATGCTCGACGCCGACGCGCCGCTCGCCGCGCGCGCCGACCTCGCCACCCGCAGGGTCGGTGTGTCCGGGTTCGTGCTGCACCTGGGCCTCGACGCCACCCCGGCCGAACTCGGGTTCACCGCGAGCACGAGTTTTGTCAGCGTGGACACCGACGACGACCGTGCGCACGCGTCGTGGCACACGCTCGAACCCGTCCGGGGTATCTGCGTGACGTCCTACGACGTCGCTCCTATCGGCTTCGCCCCGTCGGGCGCCACACACGTCAGCCTTATGTGCCTCCAGTACGCCGACGCGTGGGACAAGGTGGCGCCCCGGGACTACGCGCGCACGAAGTTCGCCTACGCCGAGTCCCTCCTCGACCTGTGCGAGAAGGCGACCCCCGGAATCCGCGACGCGATCGAGGAGGTCGACGTCGCGACACCCCTCACGATGGCCCGTTATCTGGGCCATCCGGGCGGCGCCATCTACGGGTACGACCAGGACCGCACCGAGAACTGGCTGTTCCGCAACAGCGAACGCGAGAGCCATGTGCCCGGCCTCCACCTCGCCGGGTCCTGGGCGGGCATCGGCGGGTTCCAACCGACCCTCGAATCGGGCGCCCGCGTCGCCCGCCGCCTGCTGCGCCGCACGGCCGCCTGACCTCCGGAGACTCCGTGAAACACCCCATAGCCCATCTTTTCGACGGCCATGACGACGTCCAGGCCGAGATCGACGCCCGCGCCGCCGACCCCGCCGACCACCTCGCCGAGACGGCGCGGCTGATCGAGGGCCGCCACCCGAAGCGGCTGGCGCTCACCGTCACCGAGGTGATCGAGGAGACGGCCTCCACCAGGACGTTCCGGCTGCGCCGCCCGGACGGGTCCGACCTGCCGCCGTTCCTGGCGGGCCAGTACGTCGCCGTGTTCACCGACGGGACGAACCGGCCTTATGCGATCTCGTCAAGCCCGTCCCGGTTGGACCGTTATGACCTGACCGTCCGGCGGGTGCCCGGCGGACGGGTCAGCAACCACCTGATCGACACCGTCGCCGTGGGCGACGTCCTCACCACGTCCGGACCGATGGGGACGTTCCACCACAACCCGCTGTTCCACGGCGAGGACGTCGTTTTCCTGGCCGGAGGCAGTGGTGTCGTCCCGGCGATGAGCATGATCCGTGAGATCGCGGACGACAGACTCGGCCGCCGCTTCCATCTGATCTACGGATCCCGGAACGTCGATGACGTGATCTTCCGGGACGAACTGGACGCGCTCGCCGCCGACCACCCCGACCTGCGCGTCGACCACGTCATCGGCGAGCCCGACCCGTCCTGGGCAGGGCCGACCGGGCTGCTCACGTCCGGCATCATCAGCACGCTCGCCGGGCCGCTCGACGGCCGCATGGTCTACGTGTGCGGGCCGCAGGCGCTCTACCCGTACGCGCTCGACCAGCTCACGGCGCTCGGCCACCCCCGCCGCCGGATCCGCTTCGAGGCCAACGGCGCCCCGGCCCGTCCCGAGGCGCAGCCGCACTGGCCGTCGGACGCCGACCCGGCCGAGGAGGTCACGGTGACGTTCCGGGGCCGCTCCTTCCGGACGCCCCGGTCCCGTCCCCTCCTGGACGCGCTGGAGGACCAGGGCGTCCGGCCCGAGGCAGCGTGCCGCTCCGGCGAGTGCAGCCTGTGCCGCGTTCGCGTCCGCAAGGGCGACGTCCACAACGCGCAGGAGGCCCAACTCCGCCTCTCGGACGCCACCTCAGGCCACGTCCACTCCTGCGTCGCCTACCCCCTCACCGACCTAGAACTCGACCTCTGACCCCACACCAGCAAAGAACCAGGGTGGCGCCTCCGTGGAGACGCCACCCTGGTCTCGCCTTGGCCTCACACCCCGGCGAGTCTGTGTGGCTGATGCTCAGCCGTTGAACTCACGCCTCAGGATCCCGCCCGTGGACGTCAGCGGAAGCCCGTCCCGGAGCTCGACAAGGCGAGGATACTTGGAGGCGGCGAGGCACGTCGTCGGGACCCCGGCGAAGTGTGCGACGGCCCCGTCAGACGGTCTCCCGCTCGACGGCCTCCCTCGGGCCGCGCAGCCTCCGCACCGCGAGGACGAGCAGCACCGCCCCGGCGAGCACCGGGAGACCGACGCGGACGAGGCCCGTCGCGCCGCCCCACGCGTCCACCGGGTGCTGGGTGGCGGTGCCCGCGGTGAGGTCCCAGGTGATGAAGACGGCGTTCACGAACGCGCCGGGCAGCACGCTGCCGGTCAGCCGGTAAAAGTACGTGGAGACCAGCGCGACGACGGCGAGCAGAGGCACGAACTGCATCGCGATGATGATCAGCAGCGGCTGCCCCGGGATCGCCAGGGTGCCGCCCGCGAGCAGCGGCAGGTAGTCGGCGACGACGAGGACCGCGATCCCCGTCACCAGGACCCCGACGTTCAGCGCGAGGTCCCGGCGCAGGCTACGTTCCGCGCCCCTGAGCTGGCCGTGCAGGACGACCCCGAGGACGACGAAGAAGAACGTGAACGGCAGCAGGTAGGTCAGGAAGATCCGGAAGTGCAGGGCGTCCATGAGGTGCAGTTGGAGGATCCAGAGCCGGAAGTCCGTCTTGAACGCCCAGTCGGAGAAGGCGAGCAGCAGGTAGAGGCCGCCGGTGACCGTCGCGGCGAAGACGACGGCACGGCCCAGGCCACGGGTGTGCAGCCCGTAGTCGGCGAGGGTCGCCGTCCGGTTCGCCCGGTAGTGCCAGACCAGCAGCAGGACGAGGGAGATGACGGCGTTGCCGACCGCCCAGCCCATGACGCCCGTCGTGATCTCCTGCGGGAACCAGCCGCTCACCGGGAGGAGCGCGGTCGTGCGGTTCTGCAGCCAGAAGTAGGTGACGGCGGGGATCGCCGTGGCGACGGCGGCCGTCGCCCACCAGGCCGGGCCCGGCCTCACGCCGCGCGGGCGCGGGACGCTCCGGCGCAGCGGCGCGAAGTACGGCGTGGCCAGCAGCAGCCTGCCGAACGGGAAGAGGAACAGGACACCGCCGACGAACGCCGCGAAGGTGCCGAGTTCCTTGAGCCACCACGTCTGCCCGGCCGCCGGACGGCCGCCGTCGAGCGTCGCGGCGAACCAGTCGGCGGAGGCCGCGACGACGCGCGGGTCGGCGTGCAGACCGGGGTGGGTGTTGACCGGCCGGAGCAGCTTGCGCGCGGTGCCGTCCGCGACCGACCCGTAGAGCCTGCCCTCCTCGACCGTCTCGGCCGTGCCGAAGAGCGCCTTCATCTTGGCGGAGGCGTTGGCGTCGCCCGGGTCGTCCACGGCGTACATGAGGGGCGAGAACTCCTCCCACGTCCCGTAGATGTTGAGGACGTTGCGCGGCCACGAGGTGTCGGCCTCGGCCGCGAACGGCGCGCCGGGGGACGAACCGACGAGGATCATCGACCGGTAGGCGTCCGGCATGGCCTGCGCGGCGGCCAGGACCGTCCAGCCGCCCATGGAGTGGCCTTCGAGCCCGATGTTGTCCTTGTCGACGATGTCGAGGGAGCGCAGATAGGCGAGGGCGGCCGGGCCGCCGAAACCGTGGGCGAACGCGGGCGGCGCGGAGTTGCCGTGCCCCTGCTGGTCGAGGGCGAGGACGACGTGGCCGCGCCGGGCGAACTCGATGGCGAACGCGTCCTGGGTCTCGCGGGAGTTGATGTAGCCGTGCACGGCGAGGACGCCGGGCGCGGGGTTCGCGGCGCTGACGCCGTCGGGGACATAGAGCAGGCCCGACAGTTGGCGGCCGTCGTCGCCGGTGAAGCGGACGTCCTGGATCTCCGTCCTGCCTCCGCTGGTCTGCGTCCAGGCGGCGAGGCCGCCGCCGAGGAGGACCAGGGAGAGCGCCAGCAGAAGCAGTGCTCTCGTTCTGTTCATGGGGTGGTACCAGCTTTCTTGCGGAGGGCCGCGCGTACGTCGGGCGGGCACCTCACGACATCACCGATCTCTGTTCGACAATGTCGAACATGTGCAGGGTAGACAGATCCGGCGCGCGTGGGAACAGCACGATCCATCGGATGATCAATGGGAGCCATCGGGATTCCGATGACCGGGGTCAAGAGGGCCCGAAAGGTACGAAATAGACTTCCTGGGTGACCGATAGGAGTTCCAATACACCGCTGGATCTTGGGCAGTTGCGAACGTTCCTCGCGGTCTATCGGGCGGGGTCGCTGACGGCGGCGGCACGGTGGGTCGGGTTGTCGCAGCCGACCGTGACGACGCAGCTCAGGGCGCTTGAGGAACGGCTAGGGCGGCAGTTGTTCGAGCGGCTGCCACGCGGCGTCGCGCCGACCGCCGCCGCCGACGACCTGGCGGCCCGACTCGCCGGGCCGATGGACGCACTGGAGGCCGTCGCCGGAGGAGGACCGCCCGAGCAACGCACCCCCGAGCCGCCGGTCCTGCTCGGCGGGCCCGCCGAACTGCTCGCCGCCCTGGTACTGCCCGCGCTCGCCCCGCTCGTGAACCGTGGCGTGCGGCTGCGCGTCACCACCGGACTCGCCGACGACCTCCTCGCCGGACTACGAGCGGGCCGCTTCGACCTCGTCGTCTCCGCGATCCGCCCGCGCGGCCGCACCCTGATCGCCGAACCGCTACTGGACGAGGAGTTCGTACTCGTCGCGGCACCCACCTGGGCCGCCCGGCTGGCTTCCCTCGCCGCAGACGGCCCAACCGCCCTCACAAACGTGCCACTGCTGTCATACGCCGACGACCTGCCCATCCTGCGCCGCTACTGGCGGCACGTCTTCGGCACCCGACTCCTCGCCGATCCCGCCGTAGTCATCCCCGACCTGCGGGCGGTGAAGGCAGCCGCCCTCGCGGGCGCCGGCGTCACCGTCCTACCCCGCTACCTGTGCGCCGCCAACCTCGCCTCCGGCGCACTCCAACTCCTCCTCGACCCCGAGGACCCGCCCATCAACACCGGCTTCCTCGTCCAACGGGCGGGCGCTCCGGCGCTTCCGCACGCAGCGCTCGTCCGCGACCTTCTTCTCGACTCCGCACGATCCTGGTAACCCCGGCCGGAAAGGGCCGTATTGGGACGAAGTCTTGACCTCGTTCGGTCTGGACCATACATTCACTCATTATCTGTATGAATGAAGGTGGTGGCGGGATGCGTGGGCAGAGGGCTGTGGTGTTGGGCGGGAGTGTCGCGGGGTTGTGTGCGGCCGGGGTGTTGGCGCGGCACTTTGACGAGGTTGTTGTGTTGGAGCGGGACCGGCTGCCGCCGGGGGCGGAACACCGCAGGGGGGTGCCGCAGAGCAAGCACCCGCACTTCCTGCTCAACTCCGGGCGGCGTGCGATCGGCGAGATCCTGCCCGGCTTCGAGGAGGCGCTGATCGCGGCGGGCGGGATGCGGCTGATGCCGTCGATGGACGCCGCGTACTGCGAGAACGACGGCTGGGCCCCGCGCAAGGAGGGCTCGATGACGATGGTGTACAGCTCGCGGGTGCTCATCGAACGGGTCCTGCGCGAGAAGGTCCGGGAGCTGCCCGTCATCAAGATCCGCGAGGGCGTGACGGTCACCGGGCTGCGGTCCACCGGAGGCGGCACCGTGAACGGGCGCGTCGAAGGCGTCGAGTACCGCGACGACGACGGTGACCACCACCTGTCCGCCGACCTCATCGTGGACGCCCTGGGCCGGGGCTCGTCCGTCATCGACTGGCTCGTCGGGACGGGCTGGGCGGCGCCCCCCGAGCGGACCCTGGACGCGAAGGTCACCTACACCTCGCGCTGGTACGACCTGCCTCCCGCCGAGAAACGCCCCCCGGCGTGGTGGTGGAAGCACCTCGTCGTCACGCCGACCCAGGACACCGGCGAGCACCCCGAGGAGCACGAGTTCCTCAGCAACTTCTTCCCCATCGAAGGCGACCGCGCGATCGTGTGCATGGGCTCGTGGGGCATCGAGATGCCGCGTAAGGCCGAGGCGTTCGAGGCGGCGGTAGACAAGGTGCGGGCTACGACCTTCGGCACCGCCACCCGGGCCTGCACACCCACGTCCGAGGTGCACCTGACCCGCGCCACCGGCAACAAGTGGCGCCGCTTCGACCTCCTCGACACACCGCCGGTCGGGCTCGTCTGCGTCGGCGACTCGATCTGCGCGTTCAACCCGTTCTACGCGCAGGGCATGAGCTCGGCCGCCCGCTCCGCGCTCATCCTCGACGCCCTGCTGGCCACCCGCGGCGCCGTCGACTCCGCCTTCACGCGGGCCTTCCTGGCCGAGCAGAAGAAGTCGCTGGACGTCCCCTGGATGCTGGCGATGGCCCGCGACCAGGCTTACGGCTTCGCGACCGGCACCGAGACCGTCGCGCCCTGGCGGCGCGCGGTCGCCGCCCGGCTGAGCTGGCCGGTCTTCAACGCCATCAACGCGGCGAGCCGCGAGGACGCCTACGTCGAGCGGACGTTCGCGCAGGTGTTCAACCTGGACAAGTCACTCAGGGAGATGGCGCGGGACCCCCGGTTCTGGTTCGGCATCGCCCGGTACAAGCTGCGCCGGCGGCTCGGCCGGACCGTGGTGCCCGGCGGCTTCGACCAGCGGCACGACCCGCCCGGCACCGACTACACGGCGCTGGCCGCCCGCCGCGCCGCGCTCGTGGACGCCTGAGCCCCCGGAGGCAGCGATGGACTACACCTGTGACGCGGTCGCCGAGCGCCTCGCCGAAGGGCTCGGCTTCTCCTGCGACGACGCAAGCCCGGTCGTCAGCTTCCGCGACCCGTTCGGCCTGGAGAACGGCACCATGGCCGTCCTCGAACTGCTCGTCGTCGCCGGTGCGGTGTTCGCGTTCGCGCACGCCTGGCGACGGTGGCGGCGCGACGGCGACCCGGTGAACCTCACCCTGTGGTTCGCCTCGGTCGGCTACCTCGCGGTGATCGAACCGCCCCTGTACTTCCCCGGATGGTTCGGCCTCACCGAGCACGTCGGGTTCATCTTCTCCCACAACGTGTTCACCGTGCAGTTCATGTACGACAGGCTGCCGCTCTACATCGTCGCGTTCTATCCGGCGCTTTCGCAGCTCGCCTACGAGCTCGTCAGGACGCTCGGTGTCTTCGCGCGGCGCGGGCCGCTGCTGGGTTCTCTGGCCGTCGCGTTCGCCTGCCAGGTGTTCTACGAGATCTTCGACCACCTCGGCCCGCAGCTGAGGTGGTGGGTGTGGAACCCCGACAACACGATGATCAACCAGCCCGCGCTGGGCTCGGTGCCGATGAACAGCATGCTGTTGTTCGCGTCGGTCTCCTTCGGGGCGCTGACGTACCTCGTGGTCCGGCTCACCGGGGGCGGGGAAAGGCGGGTCACCGGCTGGGGGATCGGGTGGCGTGCCCTCGTGGCGGGCGCCGTGACGCCGCTGGCGATGATCGTCGCGGGCGCGCCCAGCGGGGCCTTCCGGGGCGACGGCCAGCTCGGGATCCAGCGGGCGATCCTCGCCGTCGAGCTCGTCGTCGTCTGGGTCGTCGGGCTCTGTCTGCTCGCGGACGCCTGGCGGGCCGGGCGCTCCGAGGCGGCGTCGCCGCTGTTCGCGCGGACCTATCCGGCGGCGTTCCTCGGTGTGCACGTCGCGCTGTGGCTCGGCGCGCTGCCCGCGTACCTCGCGGCGACGGACGGCGTCACCGGGCAGGGCACGCCGACCGGGAGCCTCTGGTACGCCGCGCTGTGCGCCGTCGCCGCCACCGGGTTCGTCGCGGCGGCGCTGCGCGCGACCGGCTCACCGGCCACGGCGGCGCCTGTGCGATCCTAGGATCATGGCGCACCACGGCTGGGGCGGGCGGCCCCCCGCATCGCACGCCGAGGCCCGGCAGCGCATCATCGACGCGACGGCCCGCTGCGTCGACAGGCACGGCGTCGCCAAGACGACGCTCTCCGACGTCGCCAACGAACTCGGCGTCACGCGCCAGACGGTGTACCGCCACTTCGACCGGATCAGCGACATCATCGGCGAGGTGGCCGCCCAGGGCGCCGCCTCGTTCGTGGACCGGCTGGTGGACCACCTCCAGGGCGTCACCGATCCGGCCGAGGCCGTGGTCGAGGGCATGATCTTCTGTGTCCGGACCATCCCGACCGAGCCGCGCCTCAGCCTGCTCCTCCAGCTCGCCGACTCCACCGCCTTCGGCCGTGGCGCGACCACCGCCGACACGATCGCCTACGGCGCCCGCATGCTCCGCCGCTACCCCGTCGACTGGGACGCCGCCGGCCTCACCGACACCGACCTCAACAGCCTCGCCGAGATCATCATGCGCCTCCTCACCTCCTTCCTCCAACACCCCAGCGACCCACCCCCCTCCGACACCCACCTCCGCACCCTCCTCCACCGCTGGCTCTCCCCCGCCCTCCACCTCCCCACCCCGTCCCTCCCCCACCCCTCCTAGCGCCCGCCCACCACCAGACCAACCACCCTCAACCCACCCCAAGGCCGCGCGCAGGCACAACCACGCGGTGCCGGATCCCCGGCCACGGGCGATCAGGCGGCCCCGATCACCACGCCGAACCGATCACCGGTCCGCAACGCGTAAGCACGACCACGCACACGCGGTGTCGGATCCCCGGCCACGAACAATCAGGCGGCCCCGATCACCACGCCGAACCGATCACCGGGCGGCAGCGCGTAAGCACGACCACGCACACGCGGTGTCGGATCCCCGGCCACGGGCGATCGGACGATCGCCGTCCGCACGGCAAGCCGATCGCCGGTCGGCGGCGGGTAGGCAAGACCGTGACCACGGGCGCACAGTGGTGGATCCCCGGTAGCGGGTGGCTCAGTGGGGGTTCGGGGCGGTGGTCAGGCTCGACAGGGCGGTGAGGTAGGCGGTGGCGAAGGAGGTCGCGGCGGGGTGGTCGAAGAGGGGGTGGCGGTAGCGGAAGCAGAGGTGGAGGCGGTTCGCGGTGGTGACGGCGCTGACGGACAGGCCGCGCGGGAGGGCGGCGGGGGCGGAGAACCAGAGGGGCTCGGGGTCGGGGCCGAAGCGGGGCGGATCGGGCGGAAGACCCAGGTTGGAGAGGAGGACGGTGTCGGCCAGGCGTTCGCCGGTGAGGCGGCGCAGGGTGGTCATGACGCGGCGGCGGGTGGCGGAGGGGGCCCAGGGGCCGGTCAGGACGCGGAGCTGCCAGGAGACGGGCGGGCCGACGACCGCCTTGCCAGCGGCCATCTGGGCCGCGACGTCGGCGATCAGGGCGGCGCCGTCGGACGACGGCTCCGCCGACACCGTGGTCAGCCGTGAGCTGTTGCCGAATCCACGCCACCAGTCCGCGCGGGGCCGTGTGTTGACGGGCACGGTGACGCGCACCGCGCCTTCCGCGGCGCCCCTTGCCGCGTTCCAGCGGCGGACCGTCCGCGCCAGCGCCGCGACCATGACGTCGTTGACCGTGCCCGAGGCCGAACGCGGCACCTCCGTCGACACCAGGACGGCACCGCTACCGGGCCGCCCCGGCGTGCCGCCCTCCGGCGCGATGCGGACGGGACGCGGCGCGGACGACGAAGCGGCCTGGGCGGCAGCCGTGCGCGGCACCGCGCGGGCGAGGGCGATCTCCGTGGGCAGGCCCCGGTACACCCGGGTGATCGTGTTCATGAGGTCGAGCGTCGCGATGCCGTCGTAGGCGGCGTGATGGGCGCGCAGCACCACGACGTCCCCGCCGGGCCCGACCGCGTGCGTGACCCGGAACAGCGGCCCCGCCGTCGTCGGCAGCGGAGCCGACAGCAGCCCGTCGCGCAGCCGTGCCAGATCGGCTTCGTCCCGCCAGCCGACCCGTTCCAACGGATCAACGTCGGGCCCGCCGGGATCGACCCAGCGGGGCCGTCTGAGCCAGCCGCTCCCGACGGCGCGGCGCCGGACCAGCGGATGCGCCGCCACCTCCTGGACGGCGTACCTGAGCCGCGCCGCGTCGAGCGGAGCCAGGGGACGGAGCTCGACGTGGACGACGTTGGGCTCCTCCGACGTGTCGAAGACCCGGTTCAGCTCCTCGACGTAGGTGAAGGGAACCGCCCTGCCCACCGTTCCTCCTTACCGGGGGGACGCGCCCCCGTGCCACGGGTCAAAGGCGGACGGCCCGCACCAGGAGGATGCTGGCCAGCGACGGCCTGCGGCAGATCAGCCGGTCCAGCGGCCGCAGCGGGCGCGGCACGTCGTGGTAGGGCGCGCCGGCGATCCGGTCGCAGCGGAAGCCGTTGGCCTCCAGCAGGCCCGTCAGGGCCCGCAGGGTGAACATGCGCAGGTGCCCCACCACCTCCTCGCCCGGACGGCCATGGATCGCGCGGAGGCTCACCTCGGAGAAGACCGGTTGGACGCCGACGGCGAGCAGCGCCCGGTTGAACCAGGCGGCGAGGTTGGGCGTCGAGATCAGGAGGGTGCCGCCGGGCTTCAGGGCCCGGTGGATCTCCTCCAGCGCGGCGTCGGTGTCCACGAGGTGCTCGATCAGCTCGCTCATGAACACGACGTCCACGGACCCGTCCGCGACGGGCAGCGCGTCCGTCCCGGCCCGCACGACGGGGACACCCCGCTCCCGCGCCCGGCGGAGCGCCATCATCGACCAGTCCGTGCCGACCACGGAGTGCCCCGGATGGCGGGCGATCAGCGCGCCGGTGGCCGCGCCGTCGCCGCAGCCGACGTCGAGGACGCGCAGCGGCGGCCCGTCCAGCAGGTCGCGCACCATCGCGAGCTGCCTGTCCGCGCGTTCGGGACCCGACACCACCGTCGCGTCGGGTTCCTCGTAGAAGCCCTGGAGCGAACCGACGGTCATCGGCGCCGCCTCCGCGCGCCGATCCGGACGGCGGTTCCCCGGGCGTCGCGCGCCAGCCTCCGCATGCACATGGGAAGCATCGTCAACGCCCCGGCACCCCCGGGGCAACCATGCCTCCGACAAAACTCTTTGTCCGTTCGACCAGTGCCGGGCGCGGGCCTGATCAAAAAAGGGACCGCCGCAAAATCCCCGGCGGAAATTGTCGGCGCCGACAAGCAACATTGGAGGGCACGCCGTTGGTCTCGCGTGTGAACGTCGTCACTATCTTTCGGATGGATCCATCCCCCCTTTTCCTCCGGAGGTAGCCGCATGCGCAGAACAGTGGGCGTCGTCTTGCTGACCCTGGGATTCGCCGCCCTGTTCCTCGCCCCCCTGCTGCGCTTCCACGTGGCGGACCGGCTTGTTGTCGCGCCCTCGGGTGACACGATCAAGACCACGTTGACGGCCCCCGGATCCACGTACATTGACGGCAAGGGCACCGTGGTGGAGAACGCGTCACTGATCAACACCACGACCTTCAAGGGCTCGCCCGACGACAGCACCGCCGACACCGCCCTCTGGGACGTCTTCAGCGCGGTGGAGGACACCGTGAGCACCGCGGCGGTCACCTACACGTCCGCCCGGATCGTGCTCGACCGCAAGACGGGCGCGCTGAAGGACGGCGGCTCCCACGAGGGAGACACCAGCGCGGTGCAGACCGGACAGAGCCCCCTCTTCCCGATCGGCAAGGTCGAGAAGAAGACCTACGAGGTCTACAACTGGAACGCGAACACCAGCTGGCTCGCCGGCTACCAGGGCGAGGAGACGGTCGAAGGCATCAAGACCTACCGGTTCGCCGGCAAGGTCGCCCCCACCCCCGTCGGCGGGAAGATCGACGTTCCCGGCTCGCTGGTCGGCATGAAGGTCCCCTCGGTCCCCGCCCAGCGGACGTACACCGCGGACATCACCCTGTGGATCGACCCGCGCAGCGGCGCGACCGTCAAGACCCTCCAGCAGGTCCACGTCACCCTCCGCACCGAGGACGGCGTCGACCGGGCGACCGCGCTGCGCGGCGACTTCGAGCACACCGACGCCGCCCGCCGCGAGGCGGCGGCCCGCGCGAACTCCTCGGCGTCGCGCATCCAGCTCATCACGGTCACCGCGCCGCTCGCCGCCCTCTTCGGCGGCGCGCTCCTGGTGGGCCTGGGCGCCTGGGCCACCGGCCGTGACCGCGGTACGCATCGCGCCGACGCGTGACTGAGCAGGGTCCACGCCGCCGCCGCCTGGCCATGGCCGGGGGCGTCGCCCTGCTGCTCGCGCCCGCCCTGTTCGCGATCACCAGGACGCCGCCGTGCTCGACCGACGAGGTCCAGGACGTCGGCGTCTCGGTGGTCGCCGAACTGCTGCCCGCGGTCACCGCGGCGGCCGAGAGGGTCCAGCCGACCCTGGAACCGCGCTGTCTGCGGCTCAGGGTCGGCGAACGGCGTCCCGACGAGATCTCCCGGATCCTGTCCGGGGAGGCGCTGACCGACGTGGAGCGGACGGACGTCTGGATTCCGGACTCCTCGACCTGGCTCGCCCGGCACGGCCTCTCCGGCCTCTCCCTCGCCCGGTCGCCACTGGTGATCTCGCAGCCGGCCGGCACCGCCAAGGCCGACCGGATCCGCACCTGGAAAGAGCTGTTCGACCACGTCGCCGAGGGCGGGAAGGCGCGGCTGCCCGACCCGTTCCGGGAGGCGGCGGGCACGGAACTCCTCGCCGCGGCGCGGACCATGATCGCCGACCCGACCCGGCGGACCGCGTTCGTCCGGGAGATGGGACGGCGGACGGCGGAGACGTCCGCCTCCCTCGACGACACCCTCGCCGTGCTGCCGGAGCGCATGGTGTGGAAGCACAACACCGAAGCGGGCGGACGGAAGATCCGCGCCGCCTATCCGGCCTTCGGCGTCCCGATGCTCGACTACCCCCTCGCGGTGCTCAACGGCGATCCGCGCCGCCGGGCCGCCGCCGAGCTGCTGCGCGCCGAACTCGAAGGCGAGCCGACCCGGCGCGCGCTGCTCGCCGAAGGGTTCCGCACCCCGGAAAGCCACGCCCCGAGCACGTTCACGGCCGACCTCGGAGTGTTCCCGAGCCCGCCGCGGGTGCTCGCGGCGCCGGGCGAGCGGGAGATCACCGCCGACCTCGCCGTCTGGACCCGGGTGAACCGCGGCCTCAGGATGCTGGTCCTCCTCGACGTCTCCAGGTCGATGGGATCCGAGGTGCGGCCGGGGCGAACCGGGCTGTCCCTCCTCGCCGACTTCGCGCGGGCCGGGCTCGAACTCCTGCCCGACGACACCGACGTCGGCATGTGGACCTTCGCGGGCTCGGCCGGGCAACGGCCCTGGGAACAGCTGGTTCCGACCGGCCCCCTGGACGAGCAGCTAGGTGAGACGACACGGCGGGCGCAGCTCAAGCAGCGCTACGACCGGGTGAAACCGCTCCCCCGCCGTGGCTCGGCGCTGTACGAGGCGTTCCTCGCGGGCTTCCGCGACCTGTCGGGCACCTACCGGCCGGACCGGACGAACGTGCTGCTGATCCTCACCGACGGCGTCCGTGGGTCGAGCGGCCTCAGCCTCGCCGAGACGGTCAGGAGGCTCTCCGCGGAGGTGTCCCCCCAGCGTCCGGTCAGGGCGATCGTCGTCGGGGTCGGTGACCGGGTGGACGTCACCGGGCTGCGGAGCCTCGTCGCCCCGCTGGACGGCATGGTCTTCACGGCGGACGAGCCGTCGGACGCCCGGCGGCACCTGATCGAGGCGATCACCAGCGCCCTGCGCCAGGAGCCGACCGGCTGAGATCCCGGACGGCTCCCGGCGGCAGGGTCAGCGGGTGAGCGCCTCGTCGACGACGTCGGCGAACGTGCGGACGGCGCCGTCCCAGGTGAACTCCAGGGCGCGGGTCC
Organism: Actinocorallia sp. API 0066; assembly: GCF_020991275.1. Classification (GTDB taxonomy): domain Bacteria; phylum Actinomycetota; class Actinomycetes; order Streptosporangiales; family Streptosporangiaceae; genus Actinocorallia. The sequence continues at coordinate 212,725 of NZ_JAJLQY010000003.1, forward strand.
TGGCCGCCTCGCCCGCCCGGAGCCGCCGCGCGTCGTCCAGCGCCAGCGAGGCCCAGTGGGAGACGAACTCGCTCTCCGTGCCCGCCAGCAGGCCCGTCTCACCGTGCACGACGGAGTCGCGCAGGCCGGGCACCGAGAAGCCGATCGCGGGGGTGCCACGGACGGCGGCCTCGGCGACCACGATGCCCCACCCCTCCACCGAGGCGGGGTGCAGGAGCAACCACGCCTGCCCGAGCAGCCGCTGCTTCGTCTCCTCGTCCACCCGGCCCGTGAAGACGACGTCAGGGCCCGCGAGGGCCTCCAGGCGGGCCCGCTCCGGGCCGTCGCCGACGATGACGAGCTGGCCGCCCGTGATCGGCCGCACCCGCTCCCACAGCCGCAGGAGCAGGTCGATCCGCTTGTGCGCGGTGAGCCTGCCGAGCGCCACGAACAGCGGGCCGGACGAGCGCGGGTAGCGCTCGGCGGGGGCCTCGACGCCGTTGCGCAGGATCCGGATCCGCTCGCGGTCGACGCCCAGGTCGGCCAGGGCCTGCGCGGTGGACGGGGAGACCGTCAGCACCAGGTTGCGGCGGTGCGCCCACGGCATGACCCGGCGCTCCAGGAAGCTGCCAGCGGCGGCGATGGGCGCGGGGAACTCCAGCGGCCACATCTCGGTGTGCACGTGGTTGACCATGCAGATGGTCGGCTTGTCCGACCACAGGGGCGTCAGGAACGGCATGCCGTTGCAGACCTCGACGACCACGTCGCAGTCGCGCAGCCGCCGCCCGTACACGAGCGGGGCGCGCAGGAACTGGCTGAGCCGCCCGCCGCTGCGCACCACCTGGTACGGCCGGGCCGTGGACGGCCCACCGGCCAGCAGCGACACCCGGTGCCCGCGCTCGACCATCCCGGCGGCCAGCCGGTCGACGAGGACCTCGGAGCCGCCGGCCGCCGGATTGGCGAGATCACGCCAGGCGACGAAGAGCACATGTGCGCCCGTGCGGGTGCTGGTCGCGAGATCAACGGGTGCGGAGAGCATGACGCCACATAGTGATATGCGTCTCCACCACAGACAAGAAGAAATTCGACAAAGCTCTTCGTGGTGCTCTCCAATGCGGTCAAGGACACCCGTACCGCATTGTTGGCGGGTGTCACTCATTTCCCTTCCGGTGGCGATCATGAAACGGCGGGGCGCCCCCGACCGGATCGCCGCGGCGCGCGCCGCCGTCGCGCTCGTCGCGCGGCACGGCGACCTCGCCGGGCGGGCGGTGCTGGAGATGAGCGACGACACCGGGCAGCACGCCGCGGAGTTCCGGCGGCTCGGCGCGGCCTGCCTGGTGGTGACGCCGGGCCGGGCCGGGCACACCGCCCCGGCGGCGCGGGACACGGTGCTGGCCGAGCCCTACTGGCTCCCCGTCGGTGATCGCCGCGTCGACGTCTGCTTCCTCGCCGACACGCTGGAGCACACCCCCGACCCGGCCGGGCTGCTCGACGAGATGATCCGGGTCACCCGGCCCGGCGGGCTGGTCTGCCTGTCCTACCCCGTCCGGCCGGAGCGGCGGGACACCGTGACGCGCCTCGTCCGGAGCCGCCGGGACGTCACCCCGGTCGAGCTGCGCCCGCGCCGGTGGGACCTCCTCCTGGCCGTCCGTGGGCTGCGCGCGGCGCCCGCCGGGAACCCGCTGGTCGTCCTGCGGCGGGCGCGGTGAGCCTGGCGACGGGCCCGGGGAGTCAGAAGGCGGGCCGGATCCTCGCCGTCGTGTTCTGGATCCTGGCGTTCAACGCGCTGGTGCTCTACCACACCGGCCGGATGACCTTCGACACCAAGCTCGGCGTCAACATCGACCCGCTCGGCTTCTACGCCCGGCTCTGGGACCTGTGGAACCCGCTCCAGTGGTTCGGCGGGATCCACAACCAGTACACCGGCTACGCCTTCCCGATGCTGCCGTTCTACGCGCTGGCCGATCTTGTCGGCCTGCCGGTGTGGCTGGCCGAGCGCGTCTGGATGGCGTCCGTCCTCACCACCGGCTTCTGGGGGTTCGTCCGCCTGGCCGAGCGGCTGTCCCTGGGCGACGCCGTCTCCAGGCCCGTCGCGGGCGCGCTGTTCGCCCTGTGGCCGACCTTCACGATCCTCATCGGCTCCACCTCGGCGGCCATCCTTCCCGCGATGCTCGCGCCCTGGGCCGTCCTGCACCTGGCCAATCCCGATCTGTCGCCGCGCCGGGCCGCCACCCGCGCGGGCCTGATCGTGCTGTGCATGGGCGGGGTCAACGCCGTCTGCACGATCGCGGCGCTGGTGCTGCCGACCCTGTGGGTGCTGTTCCACCGGCGGTGGGCGCTGTTGGGCTGGTGGGTGTTCAGCGTCGGCGCGGCCACCCTGTGGTGGGTCGTCCCGCTCCTGCACCAGGCGGAGTACGGCCACGACTTCCTGCCCTACATCGAGACGGCTTCGGACGCCACCAGCACGATGTCAGCCGCCGCGGTGCTGCGCGGCGCAGGCGACTGGGTCGCCTATCTGGCGCTCGGCGCCCCGTGGCTCCCGGCCGGATGGGCGATGGTCAGCAGCGTCTGGACCATCGGCGCCGCCTCCCTCACCGCCGCCGCCGGGCTGTTCGGGCTGGCCAGGTCCGACCTGCCGGAACGCGCGTGGCTGCGCTGGTCGGCGGGGCTCGCCGCGCTGATCGCGCTCGCCGGGTACGGCGGCCCGCTCGGCGGCCCGCTGCACCCCTGGGTCCAGCAGCTCCTGGACGGCCCGCTCGCCCCGTTCCGCAACGTCTACAAGTGGGAGCCCGTCCTCGCCACGGTGCTGTGCCTGGGCGTCGCGCACACGCTGCCGCTGCTCCGGCAGCGCCTGACGGTCGCGGCGGTCGCGCCGATCGTCCTGGCGGGCGTCGCGATCCCCTACCTGACCGGACAGATCCTGCAACCCGGCTCGTTCCGGGTGATCCCCGAACACTGGCACCAGACCGCCGCGTTCCTCGAGCGGCACTCGCCCACCAACACCGCCCTGGTCGTGCCCGCGAACTCGCACGGCCTCTACGCCTGGGGCCAGCCCATCGACGAGCCGCTGGAGCCGCTCGCGAACTCGCCGTGGGCACAGCGCGACCTCGTCCCGTTCGGCGGCGGCGGCGTCCGCGACCTCCTGGACGCCGCGGAGAAGGCGATCTCCGCAGGGCGGGCGACCCCGGGCCTGGCCGCCTATCTGACGCGCGCGGGCGTGCGCTACGTGGTGGCCCGCAACGACCTCGACCCCGACCAGCCCGACTACACCTCGCCCGACCTCGTGCGCACCGCGCTGCGGGAGTCCGGCTACCAGCGGGTCACCAGCTTCGGGCCGCAGGAGCGCAGGGCCGGAAGCGGCATCGAGTACCCGGCCGTCGAGATCTACCAGGCCGCCGATCCCGCGTACCAGCCGACCACCCCGGTCTCCGTGCTGGCCGCCGACGACGCGCTCAGGGTGAGCGGCGGCCCGTCCGCCCTGCTCCAGCTCGCCGCGCAGGGGCTCGTCCGGCCCGACCAGGCGGTGCTGACCTCCGGTGTGGACCCCGACGCGCCCGCCGCCGCGCGGATCGTCACCGACGGGCTGCGCCGGACCGAGACGAGGTTCAAGCTCGTCACCCGCAACGTGTCCCACACCTACACCGCGACGGAGACCACCCCCGTCGACGACCCCTACGGGCGCGGCGGCCAACCCCCGCTGCAGCTCCCCCCGGTGCCGCTGAAGGACAACGAGACGGTCGCCGTCCTGTCCGGCGCCGCGCGGGTCACCGCCTCGTCCTACGGCTCCTGGTTCTGGAGCGAGCCGCACCGCGAGCCCGTCGCCGCGTTCGACGGCGACCCGGCCACCGCGTGGACGGAGGGCCGTCCCGAGGCGGGCGTCGGCCAGTGGATCCAGGTGGAGTTCGACGAGCCGCTCGACCTGCCCGCCACGGTGCCGATCCGGCTCCTCCAGGACGTGCGGCGGGCGATGGCCGTCGAGATCAAGGCGACCACCGACAAGGGAAGCGTCCGCACGACCCTCGACGCCACCGGCGACGCCCAGCCGCTGAAGGTTCCGGCGGGCCCCACCAAGTCGCTCCGGCTCACCCTGACCCGGGTGGACGGCCACGTCTCCGGCGGGCCCGGCGCGGGCATCTCCGAGGTGGAGCTGCCCGGCGTCCAGGTCGTCCGGGGGCTGCGGGTGCCCGACGTGCCGTCGGGCAAGCCGGTCTCCTACTCGTTCCGGCGTGACACGACCGCCATGGTCGCGCTGCTCGGGAACGACGCGGAACCCGTCCTGCACCGCGTCTTCACCAGCCGCGAACCGACCGCCTACCGGGTCGCCGCGACGGCCGTCGCCCAGCCGGGCGCCGCCCTCGACGCGCTGCTGAACACGTTGCGCGGGGCCGGGAAGGTGTCCGTCACCGCGTCCTCGACGCTGGGCTCGCTGCCCGCGCTCAGGGCCGAGAACCTGCTCGACGGCAGCGAGGCGACGGCCTGGGTGGCGGACGACCCGCGCGCCGAACTGACCCTGCGGTGGAAGGGGAAGCGGCTCATCGACCGGATGGTCCTGAAGCCCGGCGCGCGCGGGCTCGCCTCGGCGCCCGCGCAGGTCGAGATCAGCGGCGCCGACGGCGTGCGGGTCCTCCAGGTCCCCGCCGACGGAAGGCTCTTCTTCACCCCCCTGTCCACGGACCATCTGAAGCTCACCTTCACCGGCGTCCGCGAAAGGCCGGTCCGCAACCCGCTGACCGGGATCACCGGACAGCCGCCGGTCGGCCTCGCCGAACTCGACATCCCGGCGCTCGACACGCTGCTCACCGACACGTCACGGCAGCCGGAGGAGTTCAACCTCCCCTGCGGGCAGGGCCCCGCCGTCACGGTGGACGGGCGCGCCCACCCCACCTCGGTGTCCGGCACCTTCGCCAGCCTCGTCGAGCTGAAGCCGCTGACGGTCAAGCTGTGCACGCCCGGAGCACGGCTCTCGCTCCCCGCGGGCACCCACAAGCTCGACACGTCCCGCGAGGGCGCGTTCGCCGTCACCGACGTCAGCCTGACCGCACCGGCCCCCGAGACCTCGGACAAGGCCGTGCGCGACCTGACCGTGCACACCTGGGACACCGTCGACCGGCGGTTGACGGTGGGGGCGGGCGACACCTCCTACCTGCGGGTGCACCAGGCCGTGAACATCGGGTGGAAAGCGACGCTCAACGGGGCCGCGCTCACACCGGTGACCATTGACGGCTGGCAGCAGGGATTCCTGCTTCCCGAGGGCGAGGGCGGCGAGATCCGGCTGTGGTTCGCCCCCGCGGACCGCCACCACCTGCTGCTCGGGATCGCGGTCGCGGCGGCCCTGCTCGTCGCCGTGCTGGCGCTGTGGCCCGGCGGCCGGGCCCCCGGACGGCCGGAGCCGCTCTATCCCGGCCGGACGGCACTGCCCGTCTTTGTGCTGATCACCGCCGTCGGGGGGTGGGTCGGCCTGGCCGTCCCGCTGCTCACCCGGCTGCCCGACCGGGCCCGGCCGTGGATCGCGTTCGGCGCGATGGCGCTCGCGGGCGCGTTCAGCGCGGCGGGCGTCGCCGCAGGCGAGATCGCCCGGCACGGGGTCGGCGCCTTCGGCTGGCCCGCCCAGCTCGCCGCGCTCGTGGCGCTGGCCGCGGCGCTGCTCCCGGGGAGGCGGAAGTGATCCTCCTCGGCCTCGTCGCGACCTTCCTGTACAACCTCGGATTTGTGCTGGAGAAGCGCGCGCTGGAGCGGCTGCCGCGAGTGCACGCGCGTAGGCCCGCGCGGTTGCTCATGACGTTGTTCAGCACCCCGGCCTGGCTCGCCGGGTTCGCGGTCATGGGGCTCGGCATGGCCTTCCAGACCGTCGTCCTCGCCTACCTGCCGCTCAGCGTGGCCCAGCCGATCCAGGCGACCGGCGTCGTCTTGATCCTCGCGCTGTCCCGGCTGGTCCTGAAAGAGCGCCTCCAGCCCAGGGAAATGGCCTGCCTCGTCGCGATCGTCGTCTCGGTCGTGCTGCTCGCGCTGTCACGGGGCGGGTCGGTGGGTTCTACGGCAAGCCCGCTGCTGATCGTGATCGGGCCGCTCACCTGCGTCTTCGCCGTCTCGCTGGCGCTGCGGTCGCACACCGCCGTCGTGCAGGGGTTCTGCTGCGGGCTGCTCTACGGGGTGGCCGGGCTGGCGCTCAAGGGGCTCTCGACCGAACTCGCCGGTGAGCCGTGGACGCAGTGGCCGGTGATCGCGCTCACCTCGTGGCACGCGTGGGGCAGCGTGGCCTGCTCCGGCGCCGGAATGATCCTCTTCCAGGGCGCGCTCCAGCGCTTCCCCGCGTCCATCGTCGTGCCGGTCTCCTGCCTGACCGGGATCAACTACACGGTCCTGGTCGGCACCTGGATCTACCGGGAGGCACTGCCCTCCGAACCGCTACCGCTCTTGCTCCGCGTCACCGGCGCCGCCGTCACCGTCGCCGCCGTCGTCCTGCTCAACCGCGTCCCCGCGCCGCCGGAAAGGATCCCCACATGAAACTCGACCCCGCGCTGTTCGACCTGCTCGCCTGCCCGATCGACAAGCAGGCGCTGCTGTACCTCGACGACCTCTGGCTGTTCTACAACCCGCGGCTACGCCGCGCCTACCACGCCGAGGACGGGATCCCCGCCCTCCTGGCCCAGGAGGGCGCCCCGGTCACCGACGAGAACCACGACCTCTACCTACGCCGGGCCGTCGAAGGGAACGCCCGCGTCACCCTGCGGGCGTCCCTCGCGGAGGTCGTCCAGTCGGCTCAGCGCGTGCCGTAGTTGTGCAGCGACGCCGACGACGGCTCCGAGTCGCCCGCGAGCTGGATCGTGGTGGTCGAAACCCCGGCGGCGAGCAGGAGTCCCAGGACTCCGGAGATCAGGAACTTCATGAGGTCTCATTTCGGCAGTGAGCAGGTCGTTCAGGACGATAGTTCGCTCCGGTACGCGGCAGCGTCGGCGAACTCCACAGCGTTTCTTGTCCCCCGCCACAGCGCGCGGGACGGATCACTTCACGTCGGAATCAACAAGCCGCAGATACTGGAGCGCCCACCACACCGTCATGGTGTCGGCGAGCCGTTCCAGCGACAGGCCCGTCGCCTTCTCGAACTGGCGCAGACGGTACCGGAGCGTGTTCTGGTGCAGGTGCAGGGCGTCCGCCGCCTCGGGGACACGCTGGTCGTGATCGAGATAGGCGGTGAGCGTCTCGATGAACAGGGCGCGCTGGCGGGCCGGGACGCCGCCGAAGCACCGCTGCACGATGGTGTCCGAGACGCTGCTCTCCAGCACCGCGACGTGCACGGGGACGTCGGTGATGGCGACCACGCCGCGCATGCCGAACCCGTTGGCGACCCGGAGCGCGGTGGACGCCTGGGAGAAGGACAGCGAGGCCGACTTCAACGGGACCTGCTCCCCGACCGCGATCAGGTCGGCGCAGGCGCGGGGCGGCTGGGTCAGCACGCCCATGAGCTCGCCGTTGTGGACCTCCGCCAGCCCGATTCCCTTGAGCGCGCCCTCGATCCGCCACCGGGCCCGCGCGTTCGGCAGCGGCGCGCGGAAGGCCAGATAGCGGGAATTGACGTCGAGGCCGAATTCGGACGCCTGGGCGGCGAGGCCGCTCTCGGAGATCTCCCCGGCGAACAGCGCCCGGAGAAAACCGGCGCGCCTGTCCCGCGCCTTGCCGGACAGGTCCGTCTCGATCCGCCGGTGCTCCTCGCCCGCGGCCTCCAGGACCTCGATCGTCCACATCCACAGCCGCGTGACGTCCGGGACCAGCGGCTCCGCGCCGTTCGCGACGCGCTTCTCACTGACCTCGATCGCGAAGCCGACGATGAGCTTCACGATGTGCAGGAGGGTATGGAACGGCATGCCGGAGCGGGCGGGGTGCGCGCCGATCCGCGCCATGATCCGCAGTTCGGCGCGGGTCGGGGGACGGTCCTCGCGCAGGGCGGCGCAGGCCAGCCGGACGCCGGCGCAGGCGACGGCGCGCACCGCCTCCTCGGGAACCTGAACGTATGCCGAGATCTCGGACTTGACCAGGTTGCAGGCGTAGTCGGTGATCTCGTCGAGCGCGGATTCCACGTCGGCCGGGAAGCCGTCCTCCAGCGCCCGGAGCGGCCGATGCGTCAGGGCCGTGAAATCCCGCTGCGGGTTCACGCCACGCGTGCGCCCGACGGATGAGGGGGTGATGACATTCGGCATGGGTTGCTCCTTCGAGGAACACCGCCCCCGGGGCCGACGGAGCTCCTCACTCCACAACCCGACGGCGTTAAACGGCATCGCATGCTCCGATCTTCTTACGTGATGTAAGTTACACCACGTAGGAAGTACTGAGAACCCTGGGCCGCGAGTGAATCACCCGCACGGCCCGTCCCGGCGGGCACGGTGTGTCCGCCCGAGCGCCGAAAGAATGGCAGGATAAAGTCCGACTTCAAGCACGGGAAGGACGTGCCATGGCACAGCACGCGGTCCGTCGGCGCATGCCCCGCGACCAACGGGCGGCGCAGCTTCTCGACGTGGCGGAACTGCTGTTCACCGAGCGCGGCTACGCCTCGACGACGATCGAGGACATCGCCCGTGTGGCGGGGGTGACCCGTCCCGTCGTCTACGAGCACCACGGCGACAAAGAGGGTATCTACCTCGCCTGCGTGCGCCGTGCACGGCGGGCCCTGGAAGAGGAGATACGCGCGGTCTCCTCCGCCGTCGACGACCCCAAGCAGAAGATGACCGTCGGGTCCGACGCCTACTTCCGGACCCTGGAGGACGACGCGCGGCGCTGGGCGCTGCTGTCCGGCCCCGCCGGGCTCGCCGCCGACACCCTCGCCCGCGAGCTCGACGTGGAACACCGCCAGACGGTCAACGTGATCGCCGAGATCTACCGCGGATACGCCGCGGGCGCCGACCTGCTGGACCTTGAGGCGCTCGCGCACGGCGTCACCGGCGCCGCCGAGCAGCTGGCCCGCTGGTGGCTCGCCCACCCGGAGGTACCGCGCAGCAAGGTCGTCCAACACCACATCGATCTCGTGTGGCCCCGCGTCCGGCAGGTCATGGGCCTGCGCGACGCCCCCTAACCGCCGCTCGGGTCCGGTGCGCGGGGACGGCGCGGCACCGAGGTTTCAGATGATCGCCGGTGGGAAGAGGATCTCACGAGTTCAGCGGTGTTGTCGGGCGTGAGTGTTGTCGGGTGTGGGTGTGGCGCGGGTGTGGATGGCGGAGTGGATACGGTGAGGCGGTGAGTTTCTGGTCGATCTACGAACACGGATTCGCCCGGGTGGCGGCGTGCACCGGGCGCACGGCGCTCGCCGACCCGGCGGGCAACGCCGAGGCGGTGTTGGGGCAGGCGCGGCGGTGCGCGGGGGAAGGGGTCGCGGTCGCCGTCTTTCCCGAGCTGTGTCTGACGGGGTACTCGATCGAGGACCTGCTGTTGCAGGACACGGTGCTCGACGGGGTGGAGGCGGCGGTGGACGCTGTGGTGGCGGGGTCGTCCGAGCTGATGACGGTGCTCGTCGTCGGGGCGCCGCTGCGGCACCGCGACCGGATCTACAACTGCGCCGTCGTCGTGCACCGGGGGCGGGTGCTCGGGGTCGCGCCGAAGTCGTTCGTGCCGAACTACCGGGAGTTCTACGAGGCGCGCCAGCTCGCGTCGGGCGTCGACGAGCGGGGCGGCACGATCCGGCTCGGCGGGGCGGACGTGCCGTTCGGCACGGACCTGCTCTTCGAAGCCGAGGACGTGCCAGGGTTCGTGCTGTACGCGGAGATCTGCGAGGACATGTGGGTGCCCGTGCCGCCCAGCGCGGAGGCGGCGCTCGCGGGTGCGACGGTTCTGGCGAACCTGTCGGGCAGCCCGATCACCGTCGGGCGGGCGGAGGATCGTCGGCTGCTGTGCCGCTCGGCGTCGTCCCGCTGCCTCGCCGCCTACGTGTACGCGGCGGCGGGTCTCGGCGAGTCCACCACCGACCTGGCCTGGGACGGCCAGACCATGATCTACGAGAACGGAGCGCTACTCGCGGAGACCGAGCGGTTCCCGTCGGACGAGCGGCACGCCGTCGCCGACGTCGACCTCGACCTGCTGCGGCAGGACCGGCTGCGGATGGGCACCTTCGACGACAACCGCCGCGCGCACGCCGCCCGCACCGACGCCTTCCGGCGGATCCGGTTCCGGCTCGACCCGCCGAAGACGGACTTCGGGCTGCGCCGCCGGGTGGAGCGGTTCCCGTTCGTGCCCGCCGACCCCGCCCGGCTCGCCCAGGACTGCTACGAGGCGTACAACATCCAGGTCGCGGGCCTCCAGCAGCGGCTCGGCGCGATCGGGAACCCGAAGGTCGTCATCGGCGTGTCCGGCGGCCTCGACTCGACGCACGCGCTGATCGTCGCCGCCCACGCGATGGACCGTGCCGGACGTCCCCGCTCGGACATCCTCGGCTTCACCCTGCCCGGCTTCGCCACCGGCGCGCACACCAAGGAGAACGCGCACAAGCTGATGCGCTCGCTCGGCATCACCGCCGCCGAACTCGACATCACGCCGACCGCGCGGCTCATGCTGGAGGAGATCGGGCACCCGTTCGCGGAGGGCGCGCCGGTGTACGACGTCACGTTCGAGAACGTCCAGGCCGGGCTGCGGACGGACTACCTGTTCCGGCTCGCCAACCAGCGCGGCGGCATCGTCCTGGGAACGGGCGACCTGTCGGAGTCGGCGCTCGGCTGGTCCACGTACGGCGTCGGCGACCAGATGAGCCACTACAACGTCAACTCCGGGGTGCCGAAGACCCTCATCCAGCACCTCATCCGCTGGGTCGTCGGCAGCGGCCAGTTCGACGCCGAGACCGGCCGGACGCTCACCGCCATCCTCAACACCGAGATCAGCCCCGAGCTGGTGCCCGGCGAGGAGCTCCAGTCCACGGAATCGAAGATCGGCCCGTACGCGCTGCACGACTTCACCCTCTTCTACGTGCTGCGTTACGGCTTCCGCCCGTCGAAGATCGCCTTCCTCGCCTGGCACGCCTGGCACGACCCCGCCTCAGGCGCCTGGCCGCCCGGTTTCCCGGACGCCGAACGCGGCTCCTACGACCTGGCCGAGATCCACCACTGGCTCGAGGTCTTCTGCCGCCGCTACTTCGCCTTCGCCCAGTTCAAACGCTCCGCCATGCCCAACGGCCCCAAGGTCTCCGCCGGCGGCTCCCTCTCCCCCCGCGGCGACTGGCGCGCCCCCTCCGACGGCAACGCCCGAGCCTGGCTCCACGACCTGACCCGCTGGAACCTCCCCACCCCCTGATCGACCCGACGCCCGCAGCACCCGCACCCCACGCGCCACCCCCGCCCGGCTTGTGGTTCACCGGGCGCTGCACCTGATCTCCGGCCTCTTGGGGCCGGAGCCGGGTGTGGGTCAGTCCGGGTCGTAGACGGACGGGTCGGAGGGGCGGGGGGGTTCGGGGCCGTCCCGGCCGACGCGGAGGAAGCGGGAGACGCGGATGGTGCGGAACCTGCGGCCCAGCACCTCCCATTCGTGTTGGTGGTTCGGGTGCTCTTCGATCCAGGTGGCGGCGCGTTGCCATTTGGCGAGTTCGGCGGGGGTCGGCGGGTCGCCCTGGAACTCGCGGAGCCGGGGAAGGATCTGCGAGAAGTGGGCGGCGAGACCGCGCCGGGCGTCGTCGGGGCCACGGCCGCCGGTGAGCGGCTTGTACGAGCTTCCCTCGATCTCCACAACGGTGAACTCGGGTGGAAGGACGATGATTCCCGGGTGGGTGCGGTGGGCGTGGCGCGCTTCGGCCTGGATCTGCTCGGGAACGGTTCCCGGAATCGGCTGATAGGTGAGCAGGTTCAACCGGAGTTGCGTTTCCCAGGGGCCGGAAGGCGCCAGCGGGTCAATCGGATGGCCTTCCAGGAGCCTTGATTCCTTGGGCGGATCGGTGTCGGTGTGCCGTGGCGGTTCCATGACACCGTTGTTGATCAACGTGTATTTCTCGATCCGGATGATCCGGTACCGGCGGTCCCCGATCTCCCATTCGTCCTTGGCGAGCGGTTCCCCTTCCGGCGGTTCGAGTTTGTCCGCCGCGGCGAGCATTGCGCGTCCCGTCTCCGGCGGCGTCTCGGGGCGGCGCGCGGCCCGCCGGAGACGCGAGGCGAGCGTGATCCGGGCACCGAGCGGATCTCCGCCGCCCGCGCAGCCGATCCGCCAGGAGTCGCCCGTCTGCACCGCGAAGCCGAAGTCCGGAGAGCCCGCCGGAAAGAGCTTCGGAAGGGCCTTCATCCGCTCCCCGAGCTCATGATCCCGCACCATCGCCGCCGGTTCGAGCCCGGCGACAGCGTTGATCTTGTTGTACCCGCGCATCAACCTGAAGGCCATACCCCCATCATCACCGCGCGCCAGCCGCCGCGCAGCCGATATTTCACGAACGGACCGAACAACCCCACAAAGGCAAATCCCAAAAACCCCCACCCCACCCCAACACCCCACGGACCGACCATGCCGACCATAATGCCCAATTCACCAACCCAGCCCCATCCACCCCACCACAAGCCACACGGCTGAGCGACCAGAAGACGCTCACTACTCGTCAGATCGGGGATGGGCGGCGTCGGCGTAGAGAGCGGCCAGGCGGGCGAAGGCCGCTTGGAGTTCGGGTGGGCCCAGGACCTCGATTCCGGTGTCGAAGCGGCCCAGGGAGGCCGCGAGGGCGGGCCAGGACCACGAGCCGGTGTGGAGGCGGCAGAGGTCGGGGCCCAGTTCCTCGACCAGGTCGTCCTGGGCGTGGGCGGCGACCTTGGCGGCGGGGAGGTGGAGGAGGACCGAGCCCCGGCAGGGCCATTCGGTGGTGCTGTCGGAGCCACGGAAGCGGGCGGTGATGAAGGTGGCGACGTCCTCGGCCGGGAGGTCGCGCGGATGGAAGCGGGGGCCCGTGGGGGTGAGGGGGGTGACGCGGTCGGCGCGGAAGGTACGCCAGTCGGCGCGGTCGAGATCCCAGGCGAGCAGATACCAGCGGCCCTTCCAGACGACGAGGTGGTGGGGCTCCACCCGGCGGGGCACGGCGAACTCGTCCTTGGGCCCGGCCGGAGTCGCCTCGGACGGCGTCGCCGAGCGGTACCGGAAGCGGAGGACGTCGCGGTTGTGGACGGCCGCGCCGAGGGCGACCAGGACGGCGGGGTCGAGCAGCGGCTCGGGGCGGGCGCCGACCGTGGTGATCACCAGGGTGTCGACGCGGTGGCGCAGCCGGGCGGGCATGACCTGCCTGACCGTGTTGAGCGCCCGCGCCGCGCCCACGCCGATGTCGGCTCCGGCGGCGGGCGCGAGCCGGAGCGCGACCGCGACGGCGACCGCCTGGTCGTCGTCGAACAGCAGCGGCGGCATCCTGGTCCCGGCCTCCAGGCGGTATCCGCCGTCCGGGCCCTTGACCGTGGTGACGGGATAGCCGAGCTCGCGCAGCCGCTCGACGTCGCGCCGCACGGTGCGCGGGCTGACCTCAAGCCGTGCGGCGAGCAGCGCGCCGGGCCAGTCACGGCGCGCCTGCAACAGGGACAGCAGCGACAGAAGCCGCGCGGACGTTTTCGGCATACCCGGAATCCTGCCCGGAGTAGCGGACACTTCCTGTCCGCTACCCCTGTGATCGTGGTCCTCCAGCGGCCCGGAACGGCCGGGCCGCACGGGAACGATCACGGAGGAGAACGATGATCAGCACGGTCGCGCACGTCAACCTGCGGGGTGACGCACGCCAGGCCCTGGAGTTCTACCGGTCGGTGTTCGGCGGCGAGCTCGTCGCGGTCACCTACGCCGACGCGCACAGTGTGCGGCACCCCGACGAAGCCGATCAGATCATGTGGGGCCAGGTCACCTCGTCCGACGGCTTCCGGATCATGGCCTACGACGTCCCGTCGTCCCGCCCGTGGAGCCAGGGCGACGCCCCGTTCTTCGTCTCGGTGCGCGGCGCGGACGCCCACGAGATCACCGACTACTGGAAGCGCCTCACCACCGGCTCAACCGTCATCGTCGACCTGGCCCCCGCCGCCTGGTCCCCCCTGTACGGCATGCTCACCGACCCGTTCGGCATCACCTGGGTCCTCGACGTCACCGCGAGCTGACCCCACCCGCCGCCCCGGAACAATCCCGGGGCGGCGGCCGGGGTCAGGGGTCGGGGAGGGGCTGTCGGCGTCGTCAGCGGCTCAGGGAGTCGATGACGAGGTCCAGGAGTCGGTGCATCTCGGCGCGGAAGCGCACCCTGCCCTCGATGGTGTCGGCCCTGATCACGACACGCTCGATGTCGGGGATGCCGCCGACCGAGAACCCCACGACGCTCCAGATGAGGACGCTGAGGAACATCTGCATGGTCGGCACGGCCATGAGGTCGGGGCCCAGAATCCCCTGGATCTTCCGGTAGGAGGACATGTGGTAGCGGGCGTCGAGATCAACGAGGTCGGCCGCGTCGTCGAGTCTGCGGTGCTGCCAGATCGCCAGTTCCGCCGGATGGTCGAGATAGAAGTCCAGCGCCCGGTCGAGGAAACGGTGCATCCCCTTCTCGTCGGGCCTGAAGTCGCGCTCCGCCTCGGTGAGCATGGCGATCGAGTCGCTCGAGAACCGCTCGATGATCTCCTGGTAGAGGCCGCTCTTGCCGCCACGGGCCTCGATGACGTCCCGGGACACCCCGGCGGCCTCGGCAAGCATGTGCACGGAAGCCAAGTCGTAGCCCATTGAGGCGAACACACGCGCCGCCGACGAGCGCACCGGATCGTCGCCGGTGTCGCCGCCGTGGAACTGTGCCGCCATGTCTCAACGCTAGCCCCGGCGATCCCAAGGCCGTCCCGGGGGGAGAGTAAGGTCGGCGCAAACCTCTCCGCCCCGCCGCGGCCAGACAAAGGCGACGTCGGTCGCGATTACCATGGGGGCTTCGTCTGGCTGGTGGGGGTGCTGAGGATGACGTCATCGAGCGGTGTCCGCGCCGAACGGCCGCGCAGGCCCGGGGGCAGGGCGGCGGCGGTCGTCGCGCGGGTTCGGCAGGCCACCGCGGAACTCCTGGACGAGGTCGGCTATGAAGCTCTGCTTCTGCCGGAGGTGGCCGCGCGGGCGGGGGTGAACAAGACGACGGTGTACCGGCGCTGGCCGACCAAGGCGCGGCTGGTGGCCGAGCTGATGCTGGCGCAGATCGCCGAGCAGGACCCAGGACGGGACACCGGCAGCCTCGTCGGCGACCTCATCGCCATGCTGGAGGACATCGCCCGGCTGCTGCGGGAGCGCACCACCCGGGCGGTTCTCGCGGTCCTCGTCGGCGGCGAGCTGGACGAGACGGCGCGGGCCGCCCGCGACGCCTTCTGGGCGGAGCGCTTCCAGCGCGGCGCGGCGATCGTCGAGCGTGCCGTCGCGCGCGGCGAGCTGCCCGCGCACACCGACGCGCGTCTCCTCCTCGAGGACGCCGCCAGCCCCGTCTACTTCAGGCTCGCCGTCACCGGCCGGGCGGTCGGGCGCGCCGACCTCGAACTGTTCGCACGCCGCGCCGCCGCCCGCGCCCAGCTCGGCGGCCTGTGACCGGGCGACGGCTCAACCCGCGTCCGCGAAGGCCAACTCCACCCAGTTCGCCCATTCCGCGGCGAGGTGCCAGCGGTGCCCGGCGACCATGCTCGGCGCGATGACGCGCGGGAACTCGACGCACAGCAGGGCGCCGAAGCCGCCCGGCTCCTCGCGGAACTGGTGCCGGACGCCGCCGATGGCGACCCCGGACCCCGTGCGGGCGACCCCGGCCGCCTCAAGCGGATAGGCGGAGCGCCGGGGCGAGACGAGAGACCCCAGGTCGGTGGAGTCGATGAGGAACCGGCTCGCCGAAGGGCTGCCCCCGGTCGTCTCCAGCACCTCCTGCCTACCGTCGGCGTCGGTCCGGATCAGGAAGTGGTCGGGGCTGGCGGCGATCATCGACCACCCGTAGTCGGCGCGCCCGTCGTCGTTGAACCAGCGCAGGAACTCGGCGGCGTTCCCCCCGGTGACGTGGAGCTCGGCGACGCACAGGGCCCGCCTGCCGCGCGAGAGCCGACCGGTGGCCTGGGAAATCACCGAGGACACCCGCAGATCGCGGGCCAGCCTCCGCTTGACCTCCTCGGCGCCCAGCGCCAGCTTCGCGTCCGCGAAGGCGAGCTTCCGCTCATCGAGCGTGCCACCCGGCACGGGAAGCCCGATCTTCGAGGCCGCCTTGGGGATCCGCCGAGCCTCCCACGCGAGCAGCGCGTCACGGCTCACCTCCCGCCCGTTGATCACCGCGTACATCTCGACCGCCTTACCCGCCATCGGTCCCTCTCCGTCCGTCCGCCTCGCGGCCCACCGCCTGGACGGCTCTCCACCAGGCCACAACCAAGACATCGCCAAATCCGTGGCGACTAAAGCAACTCTAGTTGCTCAGTCAAGGCGCACCGCCCGGCGTTCGCCGACGCCGAGACCACGGGCCGCGAGAAGATCACGGCCATCCCGTGAACACCGACAGCTTCGGGCTCCCCCGCTGACGGCACCGGGATCACGCGAGTCCACACTCGGTGCGTTCGCTTGTGGCGCCGACGGGATGCGGCGCTTGTCGGGGCGTTGACAGAGGCTCGGGGGGCGTGTCATGGTTCGTACGGTGTAAGCGGGTTTTGGGGCGTACGCAGCGGGAGGGCGGGGAATGAGGACCTGGGACGTTGCCACGGGGGCGGTCGGGGATGCCGCGCGTAAGGCCGAGGTGGAGGCCGTCGTCGCCACCGAGTCCGACGCCTGACGGTGCCGCGACGGCGGCCGGACGGGCCGCGCACCTGGCACGTCGTCGGGACGGTCAGCCTGGGCACGGTCATGCTCCTGCTGAGCGGCTCGGCGCTGAACCTCGCCCTCCCCCTGCTCGCCGAGCACTACCGGGCGGGATCCGTCGCGACGACGTGGATCGTGCTCGGCTTCACCCTCACCCAGACCTCACTCCTCGTGGTCAGCGGCCGTGTCGCCGACCGGTTCGACCGGCGGCTCGTCTACCTCGTCGGCATCGCCCTGTTCGTCGCGACGAGCCTCGGCGCGGGCTGGGCCGGGTCGATGGGCCTGCTCATCGGGCTGCGCGTGCTCCAGGGCGTCGCCGCCGCGCTGGTCATGGCGAACGGGACGGCGCTGATCGCCGCGGCCGTCCCGCCGGAGCGGCTCAGCCAGAGCATGGGCGTCTACCTGGGGATCATGGCGGCCGCGCCGCTGCTGGGGCCCTCGCTCGGCGGGTATCTCGCGGAGAACGTCGGCTGGCAGTGGGTGTTCTGGCTGAACGTGCCCGTCGGGCTCGCGGCTCTCCTCTGGGGGGCGCTGGTCCTGCCGCGCGTGAAGGGGGCGCGCCGGGATCCGGTCGACCTGCCGGGCGCTGCCCTGCTGACCGGGTGGCTGGGGCTTCTCGTGCTGCTCGTCTCGCGCACCGCGTCCGGCGGCTTTGAGCCGGTGGACGGGCTCGTTCTGGCGCTGATGCTCCTGCTCCTTGCCGGTTTCGCGGCCCGTCAGCGGTTCGCCCGGGTGCCGCTGATCGATCCCGCGCTGTTCCGCGACCGCCCCTTCGTCTTCAACGGCGCTGCCTCGGCGCTGGGCGCGATGGGCTGGATCGGCGAGGTGTTCCTGATGGCGCTCTACTTCCAGAACGTCTACGGGCTGACGACGGCGCAGGCGGGGCTCGCCGTCCTGCCCGGACCGCTGATCGGGGTCGCCGCCGCGCCGCTGAGCGGGTTCCTCGGCCGACGGTTCGCGCCCGGACTCGTCGCCCGCTACGGGATCGCGACGGCGGCGGCCGGGCTCGCGCTGCTCGCGGCAGCCGTAGGACGGGACACGCCGTACGCGGTGCTCGCCGTCGGGATGGTCCTCGTCTCGGCGGGCAACGGCGTCTTCTACACGGCGAACACCACGGTGATCATGACGGGCGTCCCCGAGGAGCGGCTCGGGCTCGTCAACGGCGTGCGGCTGACGCTGCACAGCCTGGGCCTCGTGCTGGCTCCCGCGCTGTGCGCGGCGCTCGCCGCCTCGCGGCTGCCCGCGCCCGACCGTCACCTCCTCTACGCGAGCGCCGCCCATCAGCCGGGCGCGGAGGCCGTGGACGCGCTGGTGGCCGGGTACCGGCTGGGGTTGTCGGCGCTCGCGGCCACGGCGACGCTGGCCGTCGTCCTCACCGTCGCCGCGGCGCGCTCCGCGCCGGACCGGCGGGACCCGGCGCCCGCCGGGAAGGGCGTGCCGCAGAACACCGGGAGCTTATGACGTCCCGTCCGTGCTCCCCGCTGTTCCCTGGAACAGCATCGCGCGGGATACTTCAATCGACGAACCATGACTTACCAGCCACACACCACCCGTCCGAATCGGACACGCACACGATGCCCGTCCCTCGTCGTGTTGAGGGACCCGGTCGAAGGTCGAGGGCGGATATGAAGGCGAACTGGTATTTGGAGGGCGCTCTCAGGGGCGCCGTTCCACGGGACGATCTTGTTGGGTTGGCGTTCGATGTCGCCGCCTCCCAGGAAGCCGCGGCGGGCCATGCGCTTCGGGTCATCGGGGCGGACGGCGAATGGTACGCCATGACCTTGGATCATGATCCCGACCGGGTCAATCTTATTCTCGAAGCCGGAAAGATCGTCTGGGCCGGTATGTGTTAGAGCCGACCCGACCGCTCGCGGGCCTGGAGATTGACGGTGGCACCTCGGCCTCGTGGCGGGCCGGTGAACGACCACAGAATATGTCGGGTGACCCATGTGGCCGCATGCGGACGAGCGGCGTGCGAATGGGGCGGACGGGGGCTGAAACCGTTGTCGGGAATGCTCGGCGGAAGGGCGGAAAGCGCGTGTAGCATTCGGGCAGTTCGGGTGTGTTGGGCTTTCGGTTCTGTGAGGACATGTTGGCCAATCTCAGTACCACCGCACTGCCTCGGTTTCCGGCCTGGCTCGTGACACGTGACCTGTCCTACTCGGTGAACGTCGACGAGCGGTTGCGGGAGTTCGTGCTCACCACGGTCATGGAGAGCGGGACCCGGGCCGTCTGCCCGTCCTACGGGGTCGATCTCGCACCGGTCGTCCGGCACGCCGCCCGCGCTCGGGAGCGGCGGCGTAAGCAGGACGTCCTTCTTAACGTCGCACGCGGCCTCATCGTGGCGGGCGCGGCCGTGGCCTGGCTGTCCGCGTCGATCGCCGTCGCCATAGGCGGGGTCGTGGTGGCGGCGGGCCTCGCCTGGGCGGCGGTCACCCGACGCGTGTACGGGGACCTGACGGCGGCGGTCGAGGTCGGCCGCGACGGCGTCGACGTGCCCGTCCCGCCGCTGGACGCCCCGGACGAGCGGCGGCTCGCGGAGGTCGGCAAGGCCCAGGTCGTGATCTACTCGCAGGGCGAGAACGACCCTTTCATCGGGAGCGGTCGGCGGATGCACAGCTTCCAGTTGCATCCGATCGACCTCACCCGTCCGGGCCTCGACGACAACGGCGACCCCAAGCCGCTCCTTCCGTTCACCGCAGCGGACCTGCACGCCTATCTCGCCTGGAATCTCCCGGCGAAGGGGCCGACGGGGGTCACCGCGCGCGACCGGCTCTACGTGCGCGGCGACTACGTCCATCTTGTTCCCGGTCTGCTCCCCGACCGGAAAAAGGCGCCGAGCACCACGGTCCCGCCCGACCTGCTCCAGGCCGGTCTTCTCGACCCGACGGAGGTCGCCCGGACGTTCCTGTGCGTCGAACATTCGATGCGGGGCGGCGACATCGTGGTGTGCATGTACGTGCGGGCGTGGATCGACAAGGACCTCCTGTCCATCGAACGGCTCGTGTATCTGCTGCCACCGCTAAGGCCCCGTTTCCGCGTCGACCGGGAACAGGTCTCCGCCGGGCGTCCGGGTGCCGTCGCGAACGCGGTCGGGGAGGGTTTCCGGTGTTTCCTGGGCGCCCTCGCCTTCGTCGACACGGATTACACGATGACGTCGAAGGAACGCCGGGACAACGAGGCCGAGAAGGCGAAGGCGGCGCGCGCGATCAGGGCCGGATTCGAGAACGACTACGGGTCGCGGGTCAGCCTGCGCGAGGCCGTCGCGTCGTACGACACGTCCGAGTTCAACGAGCAGTCCGACGTCGACGACAGCACCAGGCGTCTCCAGATCGCCTTTCTCGGGCTTGTCGAGGAGTTCCTCGACGACCACGGGGTGGAGCTCAGCAAGTTCCGCGACCAGGTGAAGGTCATCAACAACTACACGATCGACACCGTCCAAGGCGGCAACGTTGTTGTCGGGGGCGAAAGCCACATCATCACGGGGCACGGCCAGATCAACACACCCCAGCAGCAGGACCAGCAGAACCCGCAGAAGGAGTGACGATGGGCGACCACATCGAGATCGGCAAGCTGAACGCGATCAACAGCGCGGTCGGCGGCACCGGCCACATCCTCTCCGGCGACGGACGCGTGGAGGCCGCCGCTGCCGACACGGAACTGACCCGGCGGCTCACGGAGCTGAGCCTTGCCCTGATCGCCGAACTCGAACGGCGCTCACCGGACGACGTCGCCGAGGCCGAGGAGTCGCACCGCGAACTCGTCGAGGGCAGGCCGGGCAGGCTCCAGGTCCTCGTGAAGCGCCTCGCCCTCGGCGGCACCGCCTTCACCAGCATCGCCGAGATCCGTTCCGCACTCGAACAACTCGGCTTCTGACCGCGCGCACACCCATGTCCGCGACCGCGTCGGGCGCAGGACGCCCTCGGCCACCCGAACCCCGCCGCCCGGCGCCAGAAGGGCGGGACGGGGATCGGAGCGAGAGCGCTGGCGGCGGTCAGAGGGAGGTGAGGAAGCGGGTGATGGCGGTGTGCATCTGGTCGAGGCCCGGCTGTTCCAGCGGGTAGTGGCCCGCGTTGTCCAGCAGGGCGGTGGTGACGGGGACCTTGGTGACGCGCCTGAGGAACGGCTCGCTCAGGTGGAGCGGGGTCCAGTGGTCCTCGGCGGGCTGGGTGAGCAGGATCGGGCAGGCGGTGAACTCCTCCGGCTCGACGGCAGGCACGTAACTCATGTAGGAGTCGAGGAAGGAGACGGTGACGCTGTTGGCCGCCGAGGTCCGGTCGGTGCGGAAGACGCGCATCGCCTCGGGGTCGTTGGCCAGCGCCGACATCTTCGAGACCCAGCGCATCGGGACGCGCAGACGTCCCAGCGGTGTTCTCGCGGCGAGCCGGTTCACCGGGGCGCCCACGGCGCCGACCAGCGGGTTGATGGCGGTCTCCTTGCGGACCCGAGGGTCGCGCTGGTCGAGGAAACACATGCCGATGATCCCGGCGAGCGAGCCCCGCGGGGCGCGGGCGGCGGTGTGGTAAGCGACCATGCCGCCCGCGCTGAGCCCGTACATCACGGTGGGACGGGGGTCGCGGGCCTGCTCGACGGCGAGGAAGTCGGTGGTGAGGTCGATCCAGTCGTCGTAGGTGGGGTTGCTGCCCGGCGCGACGCGGGTCAGGCCGTAGCCGAGGTTGTCCAGCGCGACGACGTCGTACCCCTGACGGGCCAGCGGGGCGCCGACGATCAGCGACATCTGGCGGCCGTTGGTGCCGACCCCGTGGTGCAGGATCACCCTGAGCGGGGCGTCCGGGTTGCGGTAACGGTCGAGGTGGACCTGGTGGCCGCGCCAGTTCCAGAACTCCTCCGCCGGGGCCGTCTCGTCGGTGAGCCGGTACGCGGCGGGAAGGCGCTGCTGGAGCCTGCGCCAGGTGTCCTGGTCGCGGTAGGTGCTCGGTGCCATGGGTTTCTCCTGATCAGTGGGATGCGTTGAGGTCGGTGAGACGGTCGGCGGTCGCCTTGACGAGGACCACCGCGTGGTCCACGAGTTCGTCCCGACCCAGGGTGAGGCCGCCGTCGATCCAGGCGGCGAACAGTTCGTTCACCGCGGCGACGAGCCCTGTCGCGAGGACCCTCGGCTGGAACGGGCTGTCCGGAGCGGGCTGCGGGAAGGCGGTGGCGAGCAGCCCCGCGAACGCCCGCAGCCCGCGCTGCCTGGACGCCTGCGACAGCGGGCCCGCCCCGACGACCTCCACGAGCTTGACGCGCGCCTTGAGCGGTTCGGCCTCCAGGAACCGCGCCATCTCCACGAGCGCGTGCCGGATCTGGACGATCGGCGGGGCGTCCAGTTCCAGGCTCCGGGCGGCGGCGAAGAACATCTCCGCGTGGATCTCGTCGTGGACGGCGGCGAGCAGCGCGTCGAGGCTGGCGAAGCTCTCCGCGAAGTACCGCTCGTTCAGCCCCGACTCGCGCAGCACGGCCCGCACGGACGTCGCCGCGTACCCCTGGCCGCCGAACAGCCGCAGCCCCGCGTCCAGCAGCTGCCGCCGCCGTTCCGCCCGGCGCTGCTCCGCCGTCAGCCCGCGATAGTCCTTCACCGCCCCATCCCATCCTTCTGGTGCCAACCGATGCCAGAAGTCTATACACGACATCGGTATGGTTGACACCAAGAGCGAATCAATCTGGTGTCATCAGATACCAGATGATCGCCAACCGAGCCTCCCGCATCCGGAGATCACCTCACGCCCCGTCCGCTTCCACAAGGTCGGCGGTCCGGTACCACACGATCCGCTGGAAGGAGCGATCGAGCCGCGCCCGCGTCACCGGGAGGCGGGACGCGCCGGGCGTCGTGCTGTAGAACCGGCCCGTCCGTCCGGCGAAACCCGGCTCGACGGCCAACCGCACGGCGAGGCGCGCGCCCTGCTCCGGCGTGTTGACCAGCGGGGTCCGCGCCGCGATCCGCGTCACCCGGGCCAGCCGCGGCACCTCGCGCAGGAAGCTGGACGCGACGAGCCCAGGGCACATCGCGTTGGCGGTCACTTCGTCCTTCGCCATCTGGATCGCCAACTCCTGGGCGAAGAGGATGTTGTAGAGCTTCGTGCGCCCATAGGCGCGGTTGGCGGCCACCAGCCCGGCGTAGCGCCCGGGTTCGGCGAGCCGGTGCACGTCCACGTCGTCGGCGAGGCGGTGCGCCTCGGAGGCCACCATGACCACCCGGCCCCGGGCCTCCTTCAGCGGGTCCAGGAGGAGCCGCGTCAGCAGGAACGGGCCGAGGTGGTTCGTGGCCACCATCCTGTCGAACCCGTCGACCGTGATCCGCGGGCTCGTGTCCTGGATCCCCGCGTTGTTCACCAGCACGTCCACGGCCCGGAACCGGGTGCGCAGCTCGTCGGCGACGCGCCGGACGTCGGCCATCACCGACAGGTCGGCGAAGAAGGGCTCCACGGACGCGCCGGGCACGGTCCTGCCGAACTCCGCGAGGACGTCCTCGGTCTTGCGGGGGTCGCGGCAGACGATCGCGACGCGGTGACCCCGCTTCGCCAGCGCGCGGGCGATCTCCTTGCCGATCCCGGCGGACGCGCCGGTCACGACGCTGACCTTCTCGCTCATGCGGCTCCCCCCGAGGTGCTGACGGGCGCCGTCTTCCGGTCGGCGGGCACGGGCACCGGCGCGTCGGCCCTCCCCACCGTGTAGGTGTAGTGGTCGAGGTTGAAGGTGCGGCTGGCCCACCAGAGTCGGGGGCCGGAGACCGGGCGGACGAACGGGGCGTCGCCGTGCCGGTCGAAGTAGTAGCTGTTGGCCTGGGCGCAACTGGGCTGGACGAACACCGTGTGCCTCATCTTCGCGCGCATGCTCCTCATGTAGGCGTCGTGCGGCCCTGCCTTGACGACGACGCGCACCGCGTGGCGCTTCTTCGCCTCGGTGACGCAGCGGACGATGTGCCTGCTCCCGGACTCGATGACGCTGAACCAGGAGGATCCGGCCACCGAGTACGGGCCGTTCATCAGCCAGAAGTTCGGGACGAGCGGCGTGGAGATGCCCTCGTAGTTCTGGTAGCGGTGCTCGTCCCAGTACCGGCCGAGCTCGACCCCGCCGAGCCCGTACACGGGGAAGGCGGGCACCGCGCCGAGCTTCATCACCGCGAACCCCGTCGCCAGGACCAGCGTGTCGATCTCGTGGAGGGTCTCGACGTCGGCGCCGGTCGCGGGGTCGGTGCTCCCGGTGACGATGCCCTTCTCGGTGATCCGCTGGATCGGGTCGGTGACGAGGGAGACGTCGGGCCGGTTGAACGTCGGCAGGTACGTGCTGGAGAAGGACGGCCGCTTGCAGCCGAACGCGTACCGGGGCGTCAGCTTCGCGCGCAGCTCCGGATCGGCGACCTGCCGTTCCAGGTGCCGCAGACAGACCCGCTCCATGAACCGCACCAGGAACGGAAGCCGGGTGTGGTGCACGACCCCGGCGGTCATGACGAACTCGGCGAAGGCGGTACTGACGAGCCGCACCGCGCTCTGGGTGGGCGGCACCCGGCGGAACAGCGCCCGCACCCCACGCGGAACCCTGCTGTTCGGCTTGGGAATCACCCAGATCGGGGTGCGCTGGAACACCGACAGGTGCCGGGCGCGCGGGGCGATCTCGGGGATGACCTGGAGGCCGGACGCCCCGGTGCCGATCACCGCGACCCGTGCGCCGTCGAGCGGCACCGAGGCGTCCCAGCGGGCCGTGTGCACCGTCCGTCCCGCGAACGTCCCGACGCCCGGGATGTCCGGCGGCTTGGGCTGGTCCAGCGGGCCGACCGCGCCGACGAGGAACCGGCAGACGACGACGCCGTCCTCGGTGTGCACGTGCCAGACGTCGCCGTCCTCCTGGAACACGGCCTTGACGACCTTGGTGCGCAGCCGCAGGTGCGGACGCAGCCCGTACTTGTCCACGCAGTGCTCGGCGTACCGCTTGAGTTCGGCGCCCGGCGCGAACAGCCGGGACCACGACGGGTTGCTCTCGAACGAGTAGGAGTAGGTCGTCGTCGGGATGTCCACCGCGATGCCGGGATAGACGTTGTGGTGCCAGACGCCGCCGATGCCGTCGGCGGCGTCCAGGACGACGAAGTCCCGGTGCCCCGCCTCGCGCAGTTTGATGGCGACGCCGATGCCGGAGAACCCGGCCCCGACGATCACGATCTCATGGTCGGTCATCGTTGGGTCTCCTCCTGGCTGGGGGGTCGGTGCGGGCCGTCCGCCGCACGCCGGGCGGCCTCGGCGGCGATGGGCTCGGCCAGCGTGCGGATCGTGAAGGTGAGGATCCGGCCGTAGAGCCGCTCGGGCAGCGGGAGGCGCGAGGAGGAGCGCATCGTGTAGGCGAGCGTTGTGGTGCCGTCGCCGTTGTCCGTCAGCTCGACGGTGCCGACGTGCTCCGTCACCGGCATGCCGCCGATCACCTCGTAGACCATCAGTTCGGGCCGCCGCAGCTCCACGACCCGCTCGCGCGGGCCGAGACCGGCGACCATGTCGATCCCGTGGACGGCGCCGACGCTCTGGCCGCCGTCCGCCCCCTCGGTGAGCAGGGTGACCGAGCGCAGCATGCTGAACCGGGCGTAGCCGCACCGGTCGGCGACCACGTCGAAGACGACCTCGCGCGGCGCCTGGACGCGGAACGTGAGCGTGCGGATCGCGTGTCCGGCCATCAGCGGCCTCCCGTCCTGGTGGTGGCGCGCCGCCGTGACGACTTCCTGCGGTTTCGTGTCGCGTTGGCGTGCGTCGCCGCCAGGAAGCGGTGTATGGCGACGACGGTGTGCGCGGTGCGGGCCGAGGCGACGGTGTCGAAGCCGTGCTGGGCGCGGGGCAGTTCGGCGTAGCCGACGGGAGCGGACGAGGCGGCGCGCAGCGCGTCGACGAAGCTCCGGGACTGTTCGGCGCCCACGATCGCGTCGCGGGAGCCGTGGACGACGAGGAACGGGGGCGCGTGCGGTCCGACCCGGTGGATCGGCGACGCCCGCCGCCACTGCTCGGTGTGCGTCGCGTAGGCGGTGTCGAAGATCCTGCCTTCGAGCAGTTCGCGCAGCCCCTGCCGGTCCTGGGTGAGGTCGAACAGCCCGTACCTGGGCACCGCGGCGGCCAGCGAGGTGTCCGCGTCCGCGAAGCCCGGCTGGTAGTCCGGGTCGTTGGGGGTGAGCGCGGCGAGCGCCGCGAGATGGGCGCCGGACGAACCGCCGGTGATGGCGATGAAGCCGGGATCCCCGCCGTACTCGGCGATGTGCCGCCTGGTCCACGCGATGGCGCGCTTGACGTCGACGATCATCGCGGGCCACCGGGCGGCCGGGGCGAGCCGGTGGTTCACCGTGACGCAGACCCAGCCCTGTTCGGCCAGGTAGCCCATCAGCGGTTCGCCCTGGCCGACCTTGTCGCCCAACTGCCACGCGCCGCCATGGATCTGGATCAGCACCGGCGCCTTACCGTCGCGCGGCAGGTCGGCGCGATGCCACACGTCCAGCGTGCCGAACCTGCCGTGGTCGGCGTACACGACGTCAGCCGCCCGCCGGTACCGCCAACGCGCAACCGGGCCGTGTGGGACGCCCGGTGGTCGTCTCCGGCGTGGCTCGGGTGGTGGGGTCACCCCGGCCTGGTCCAGGGCGGTGGCGAGGGCGCGGGCCGAGCGCCGGGCGTCGCCGGACAGCCCGGCGAGTCCGGCGAGCGCGGCCAGGTTCAGCGCGAGCGCGAGCGGGCGGCGTCGTCCGGGGCGGAGCGCGGCGCCCGCCGCGAGCGCGTGCAGCCCGGCGACGAGCGGCGGGGCCTCGGCGGCGAGGAACGCGGACATGTTCGTCACCGACCAGGGAAAGCGGCGCAGCAGCGGCCGGTAGGCGAGTGCGACGGCGGCGCTTCCGGCCGTCCCCACCACCAGGGGCCACGTCGCGGCGGGGGGTTTGTTCTGTGTCATCCCAATGTCTCCTCAGGAATCCGCCGGGCGGGGCCCGGCGCACCGGACACTAATCGGACGCGTGGGACATTTCAAGTCCGATTGTCCGACAGCTTCTTGCGGCATACTGAGGGGGAACAGGGGACGGGAGAAGATGTTCACGGAACTGGTGAAGCGCGCGCTGACGGAGCACTCCGCCGCGGGGGTCGAGCCCGACGAGCAGACCGAGCGCATTCTGGACGCCGCCCTCGCCCAGTTCACCGACTTCGGGCTGCGCCGCTCCTCGATGGAGGACGTCGCGCGGCGCAGCGGGCTCGCCCGCTCGACCGTCTACCGGCGCTTCACCGGCAAGGACGTGCTGCTGGAAGCGGTCCTGCACCGCGAGGTCCAGCGCTTCTACCGGGGGCTGACGGCCGTCCGCGAGAGCGAGACCACCCGCGCGGGCCAGGTCGTGGAGTCCGGCGCGTTCTGCCTGCTGTTCCTGCGCGGCCACGGGCTGCTGCGCCGCCTCGTCGACACCGAGCCCGAGTCGATCCTGCCGCAGCTCACCGTGCACAGCGACGCGCTGGTGGAGCTCGCCAGAAGCATCCTGAGCCTGATGCTGCGGCACGAGCTCTACGGCGCGCAGTCCCCGCCCGCCGAGGTCGCGTCCCGCATCGAGGGCCTCGCGGAGGTCACCGTCCGGCTCACCCTGTCGTTCGTCCTCAACGACCGCGGCGTGATCCCGCTGGAGACCGAGGACGACGCCCGCGAACTCAGCCGCCGCTACGTGCTCCCCCTCTACACCGCCCTCTTCCAGGAGATCTCCGCCTGACCCGGCTCCGCCGCCCCGCGTCCGGTCGGGCGCGGCCGTCAGGCGTGCCCGAACACGCCCACCGAGCGTCACCACCACACCGCGCCGCCCTCGTGTGGAACGTGTCGGACACTTGACGTCCCTGGTGTGTCATGAGTAGTTTCCGACCGTCAGTAAGACGGACGCCCTCGGCCCGCCCCACGCCGCCGGGGGCGTCCGTTTCGCGGCGCGGCCCACCCCCGCGCCGCGCCGCCACGGACCGCGAGGGACACCGAGCATGGCTCCACTGCTGGCACGCGCCCCGGCGCTGGTGAAGGCGCGCGCCGCGAGGACGCTCGACGAGACCGGCGAGCTGTACGTCACGCTGTTCGAGGGGCTCCGCCGGAGCTGGGACGTCCGGACGTGGTGGGGCGCGTTCGTCGAGCAGTGCTGGTTCGTCGTCCGGGTCACGTGTGTCCCGCTGCTGCTCATCGCGATCCCGCTCGGCGCGACGATCTCGCTCCAGGTCGGGGACGTCGCCCGGCAGATCGGCGCGCAGTCCAGCACCGGGGCGCTCGTCGTCACCGCGATGGTCCGGCAGATCGCGCCGCTGGCCGCCGCGCTCCTCATCTCCGGCGCCGGAGGCTCGGCCATCACCGCCGACATGGGGGCGCGGCGCATCCGCGACGAACTGTCGGCCCTGGAGGTGATGGGGATCAACCCGACGCACCGGCTCGTCACGCCCCGGCTGTGGGCCGCCGCCGTCGTGTCGGTGCTGCTCTGCTCGATGGTGATCCTCTCGGGCGTCGCGGGCGGCTTCTACTTCAACGTGATCCAGCAGGGCGTCACACCGGGCGCGTACTTCGACGGGGCCGCCTCGCTGCTGCGGACCTCCGACCTGCTCGTCACCCTCGTCAAGGCCGGGGTCTTCGGCCTCGTCGCCGCCGCGGTGGCCTGCTCGACCGGGATGACCTGCGACTACGGGGCCGCCGGGGTCGGCAGGGCCGTCACCCGCGCCACCGTCGTCACGTCGCTGATCGTCTTCTTCCTCAACTACGTCATCGAGACCCTGTACCTGGTCCTCGTCCCACCCGAGTTCTAAGCGAGGAAACCCCCCTTTGGCCGCCATCCTCCCCGGCCGCCGGCTCGGCTCGCTGGTCCGGGCCCGGGCACGACGGCTCTCCGCCGCCGCCACGGCCCCGCCGCTCTTCCTGGCCCGGGTCGTCCGCCACCTGCTTCTCGACCTGCTGCTACGCCGCAAGTACGGCAAGGTCGTCGTCCGCCACATGAGCGACATGACCATCGGGGTCAACGCGCTCCTCGTCGGCGGCGGCATGGTCTTTGTACTATTCGCGATGTCGTTCTTCACCGGCGCGATCGTCGGTGTCCAGGGCTACCCGTCGTTGCAGCGGCTCGGCGTGGAGTCCTTCACCGGGCTGATCGCCGGGTTCACCACGGTCCGTGAGCTGGGGCCCGTCATCACCGGGATCGCGCTCATCTCGCAGGTCGGCTCGGCCTGCACCGCCGAGATCGGCGCGATGCGCATCGGCGAGGAGATCGACGCGCTGGAGGTCATGGGCGTCAACCCGATCGCCTACCTGGTGTGCACCCGGATCGCCGCGACGATCGCCGTGCTCGTGCCGCTCTACCTGCTCGCGCTGTTCGCGTCGTTCTTCGCGACCCGGCTGATCTCGGTGCGGTTCTTCGGGCTCTCCCCCGGCGTGTACGACCACTACTTCCACCTGTACCTGCCGCCGCGCGACGTGTTCTACAGCGTCGTCAAGGTCGTGGTGTTCGCTTTCATCATCATGGTCGTCCACTGCTACCGGGGCTACCACGCGTCCGGCGGGCCGGTGGGCGTCGGGGTGGCGGCCGGACGCGCCATCCGCTCCTCCAGCGTCGCCGTCATCGTGGCGAACCTGCTGCTGTCGTCGCTGTTCTGGGGCGACGGCGGGACGGTGAGCCTCGCCGGATGAACCACCTCACCGCACGGCGCGCCCTCGCCGTCCTCGCCACCGTGGGCGCCGTCGCCGCCGCCTTCCTGCTGCCCGCCCCGTCCACCACGCGCACGTACACCGCGTCCTTCGGCCACACCGGGCAGGGCCTGGACACCCGCTCGGCCGTCCGGGTGCGCGGCGTGCCCGTCGGCGCGGTGACGGGCGTCGGCCTCGACGCCACGGGCCGGGCCGTCGTCCGCGTCAGGATCGACGCCGGGGTGCCGATCCCGGTGACGGCGTCCGCGCGCGTCGAGTCGCTCTCGGTGTTCGGCCCGAAGGACCTCGTGCTCGACCTCGGCGCGGGCGAGGGCACCGGGCCCTACCTGCCCGACCACGCGCCGATCACCCGCACGGCCGACCCCACCGACCTGGCCGACGCGGGCGCGCCGCTCAGCGCGCTGACCGAGGCCGTCGACCCGGGCGAACTGCACACCGTCGTCAGCACCCTCGCCGCCGCCCTGCGCGGCAACGGCGCCCGGATCCGGCGCGCCACCGGCGACACCGCGACGCTGCTCGGCGTCGTGACCGAGGACCCGGCCGCGCTCCGGCGGCTGATCGGCGACGCCGCCGCGCTGACCGGCACCCTGGCGACCCGCGCGGACACCGCGCCGGCCGCCGCCCGCGACCTCAACACGCTCCTGCCCGTCCTCACCGACGACCCCGCCGCCCTCGGCGACGCCCTGGACGGGATCTCCGACCTCGCCGACGAGGCGACCGCGCTGCTGCGGACCAGCGGGCCCGGCATCGGCCGGATCCTCGACTCCACCGGCGGCCTCACCCGGGTGCTCGACCGGCACCGCGACGACCTCCTCCCACTGCTGCGGGCGCTCCAGGAGCTCTTCGGCGACCTCGCGGGCCTGCTGCGGCTCCCCGGCCCCGACGGGACACTCATGGGCGCGGTCAACAACCACATACCCCTCGACCCCTGCGGCACGTTCGTGGACCTGTGCCCGCCGCGCGACCAGCGGCCGACGGCGACGGACGGCAGCCGGTGAACGGCGTCCTCGGCAGGAACGGCCCCAGCCCGTCCGTCCTCCTCAGATTTGTGGTCTTCGCGCTCGTCGCCGGGACGCTCACCTGGTTCGTCGGCGCGCGGATCCACGGCCCCCGCTACCCCGACGCGCTCGTCCTCAAGGCCGTCTTCGACGACGTCGGCGGGCTGCGGTCCGGCGATCCGGTGAAGATCGCAGGGACGCCCGTGGGCAGGGTCACCGACGTCCGGGTCGCCGACGGCCGCGCGCTCGTCACGCTGCGGATCGACAGGACGCTGAAGCTGCCCCCCGACAGCACCGCTGAGGTGCGCTGGCGCGACCTCATCGGCCAACGCCTGCTCTACCTCGTGCCGGGCACCGGCACCGGCGCGCCGCTCCGCGACGGCGCGACCCTCACCGCCACCAAGGCCGTCGTGGACCTCGGCGAGATCGTCAACCAGCTCGGGCCGCTCACCCGTGGCCTGGACCCGGCGCAGCTCAACCAGATCCTCCAGGCCGTCGCCCGGATGATGGAGGGCAACGGGCAGAACCTCGGCCTGCTCATGGTGGACCTCCAGACGCTCATCGCGACCTTCGCCGACCGCAGGGAGCAGATCGCGTCCCTCACCGACGACTTCGCCAAGCTCAGCGATGTCGCCGCCGAACGCGACGACCAGATCGCCACGCTCATCGGCGACCTCGCCGCGATCAGCAAGTCCTTCGCGGGCAACACCGACCTGCTGGGCGACGCCGCCGACGAGCTCGGCCAGGTCGCCGCCTCGCTCGACACCGTGCTCAGCGGGAACCAGAAGCAGCTCGGCCAGGCCATCGCCAACCTCAGCGCGATCACCGACACCGCCGTCGCCAACACCGCGAAGATCGAGAAGGCGATCACCCAGCTTCCGCCGACGCTGCGGGCGCTGTTCACGCTCACCAACGGCGGCCACTTCGCCCGCATCAACGTCATGTGCTTCAACGTCGTCCGCGCCCCGTGCCCGTGGCCGCTGCGGCTCCCCGGCCAGGGCGCGGCGCAGCCGCCCGCCGACGCGGCCGTCAATCTCAAGAAGCTCGCCGACCTCATGAGCACGCTGACCGAGGAGGCCGACTGATGGCTCTGCGCTCCCTGCGCGACGTGGACCAGCGGCGCGTCGCCGTGGTCGTCACCCTCCTGCTGGCGGTCACCGTAGCCGCCACGTTCGCTTACGGGCAGCTCGGCCTGTTCCGGGGCGGCTACGAGATGTCGGGCGTCTTCCGGGACTCCGGCGGGATCAAACGCGGCGACGAGGTGCGGCAGGCCGGGGTGCGGATCGGCGCGGTCACCGAGGTGACGCCCGACTTCGCCACCGGAACCGTCGTCATCACCTGGCGGGTGGACGGCGGCGTCAGGCTCGGCCCGCGGACCCGCGCCGAGATCACCACCGCCAACCTCCTCGGCGGCCGCTACCTGCGCGTCAGCGGCCCCGTCACCGGGCCCCACCTGCACACCCTGCCCGCCGCCCAACGCCGGATCCCGGTAGAGCGGACCGGTGTCCCCCACACCCTGGTGGACGCGCTCAACACGGGCACCACCACGCTCGGCGCCCTGGACGTCGCGAGCATCACCAGGATCCTCGACGAGGCCCGGCAGACGAAGCTGCCGTCCCCACAGAACCTGCGCAAACTGCT
This sequence comes from Actinocorallia sp. API 0066, assembly GCF_020991275.1. Lineage (GTDB taxonomy): Bacteria > Actinomycetota > Actinomycetes > Streptosporangiales > Streptosporangiaceae > Actinocorallia. The sequence continues at coordinate 244,737 of NZ_JAJLQY010000003.1, forward strand.
GCTCGACCTCGGCGCCCTGGCCGCCACCCTCAACGACCACGCGCCGGAGATCCGCCGTCTCATCACCGACTCCCGGCGGCTCAGCACCGTGCTCGCCGCCAGGACCGCCGACCTCGCCACCCTGCTGGACGCCGCCCGCACCCTCCTCAGGGTCATCGCCGAACACCGGGACACGCTGTCGGCCGCGCTCGGCGCCAGCGGCCGGACGCTCAAGGCACTCGGCGACACCGTGGCCGACCGGGAGGACGAGATCGACGCGCTGCTCGCCGGGCTGCACCGGATGACGGCGGCGCTCGCGCCCCGCACCGCCGAACTCAACACCGGCCTCGCCCTGCTCGGACCGACCTTCAAGGGGTTCGCGGCGGTCGCCGACACCGGGCACCTCGCCGGGTTCCTGTCCGGGCTCGGCTTCCTCCAACCGCCCCAGCAGGTCCTCATCCCGGAGGCGAGACCATGAGCGTCCCGACCCGCCGCCGCGCCCGCGCGCTGCTGCCGCCACTCGCCCTGGCTCTGGCCGTCGCGGGCTGTGCCATGCCCGACGGCGGCGACCGCCAGGTGACGGTCACGTTCGACCGGGCGCCCAGCTTCTACGCCGGGTCCCGGGTGAAGGTGCTCGGCCTCGACGTCGGCACCGTGACCGAGGTGCGGATCGCCGACACCGGGGTCCGCGTCCGCGCGTCCGTCGACCGGGACGTGCCGCTGCCCGCCGACGCCGTCGCCTCGATCGTCCCGCTGAACGTGGTCGGCGAACGCAACCTCGTGCTGTCGCCCTGGACGCCGGGACGGCCGAAGGCGACCGGCGACCTCGCCATCCCCCGCGAACGCACCGTCCTGCCCGTCGAGACCGACGAGGCGCTCGCCGCCTTCACCGGGATCCTCCAGGCCGTCGATCCGGTGCGGGCCAGGGACCTCACCCGCGACCTCGCCTCCTCCCTCAGCGGCAACGGCACGGCGTTCAACAGCGCGCTCCAGCAGCTCGGCCGGCTCACCGACACCGTGGGCGGGCAGGCCGACGACCTCGCCGCCATCGCCGACAACCTGCACACCGCCCTCGGCGCGGTCCGCGGCAAGGAGGACGCCCTCGGCGACCTGCTCGACGGGCTCGCCACCGCGACCAGAACCCTCGCCGCCGAACGCGAGGCGATCACCCAGCTCGTCCAGGGGCTCGCGAAGCTGATCCGGAGCGGGCACGCGCTGCTAGAGAAGTACGACGGCCAACTCGTGGACGACATGGCGGCGCTGACGCGGGTGGCGCTCACGCTCCAGGGCAACAGCGAGCACCTGGGCGAGTTCGTCGACGCCCTCCCGGCGGCGAGCAGGGCGTTCCTCACCTCGTGGAACCGGAAGGAGCACCGGATCGAGCTGCGCTTCGCCCTCGACCCGCAGCTCCGCCACCTCCTCCAGCAGCTCGGCATCCCCGACCGGTGTGTGGTCCCGGGGCCATACCTGTCGAACTGCCCGTGGGAGGCCGCCCGATGAAGCGGCTCCTCGCCCTCGTCACCGTGCTCGCCGCGCTCGCCGCGCTGTCCGGGTGCGCGCCGTCCCGGCTCGGCGGGGTCACCGGCTCACTCACCCTGACGGCGCGCTTCAGCGACGCGCAGAACCTCGTCTCCGGCCACGGCGTGCAGATGGCGGACGTCACCATCGGCGGCGTCACCCGCGTCGCGCTCGTCGCCGGATTCCAGGCCGAGGTGACCATGTCGATCAAGGACGGGATCCGCATCCCGACCGCTGTCGTCGCGGAGATCGCGCAGACGTCACTGCTCGGCGAGAACTACGTCAGGCTGACGCTGCCGCCCGGCCGCGACCTGACCCAGGGCCCGTACCTGCGCCACCGCGACCGGATCGCCAGAACCGGCGTCGCCCCGCGGTTCGAGACCGTCGTCGGGAACGCCGGGCAGATCCTGCGCGCGGTCAGCGGCGACGACCTCGCCACGCTCGTCGGCGAGGGGGCGCTCGCGCTCGGCGGGCAGGGCGACCAGCTACGGGACGTGCTCACCGCGTCCGGCGACCTCGCCGCGCTGCTCGCCGCGCAGCGCCGCCAGCTCGGCGACACCATCGACGGCCTCGCCCGGATCGGCCGACGGCTCGCCGCCGACGCGCACGCCTTCGACCCCGGCCGGATCGCCGAGAGCACCGCCCTGATCCGACGGGACAAGGACAAGATCCTCGCCGCCGTCACCAAGGCGACCACCACCGCGAGGCTCCTCAACGACCGGGTCTTCGTCAACCGCGCCGACGACCTGCGCCTCCTGCTCCAGCGCCTCGACACGGTGCTCAGGACACTCGCCGGCGGACGCCGTGAGCTCACCGCGCTGATCGACAGCCTCGTCCGCTTCGAGCGGGACGTCCCCAAAGCCCTGTACGACGGCCAGCTCCTGGTGTCCGCGGTAGTCAAACCGGACCCGCCCGGCGACGTCCCGTGGCCGCGCGCGCTGCGCTCCCGGCTCGACGGCCTTCCCGGAGGGCACGGGTGAACGGCCGCCGCGTCCAGGCGAACCTCGCGTTCTTCGCCGTCCTCACACTCGCGCTCGGCGGGTGGGCGGTCGGGACCGTCTTTCCCGGCCTCGTCAGCCGCCCGTACACGATCAGCGCGGAGTTCGCCTCCGCTCCCGGACTGCGGCCCGAAGCCGAGGTCTCCTACCTCGGGGTGCGGATCGGGAGGATCCGGGAGGTCAGGCTGGAGACGGAACGGCACAGGGTCGTCGTCGTCCTCGCGATCGACCGGGGGGTGCGCGTCCCCGCCCGGCTCCGGGCCGCCGCCGCGCGCGGGTCGGCGGTCGGCGAACCCCACGTCGAGCTGAGCCCCGTGCCCGGCGCGGAAGGTGGGCCCCGGATGGGGCAGGGCGGCGTCATCCCGATCGACCGCACGTCCGTGCCCGTCAGCTACAGGACCGTCTTCGGCGAGGCGATCGACGCGCTGAAGGCCATCGACCCCGAGGCGACCAGGACGATCGTCCACGAGCTCGCCCTCGGCCTGGAGGGACGGGACCAGTCGCTGCGTGATCTTGTTGAGGGCGCGGACCGGCTGACCGCCGCCTTCGCCACCCGGTCGCCGGAACTGCGCCAGCTCATCACCGACCTCAGCGCGTTGACCCGCACCCTGGCCGCGCACAAGGACGACGTGGCGGCGACCGTCGACGGATCCGCCGCGCTGCTGTCGTCGCTCACCTCCGTCCGGGACGAGCTGGCGGAGACGGCAAGGACCGGGCCCGGGTTCGCCGCCCGGCTCGCCCGCCTCCTGGCGCGGACCCGCGACACCACCCCCTGCGCCGTCGCCGCGCTCGACGGCCTCCTCGCCGACGTCGCCGCCCCGGCCCGGCTCGACGGGCTCAGCGACCTGCTGCTGATGGCCGACGACGTCCGCGCGCTGCTGTCCGACATCATCACCATCGAAGGCGGAGGGCCCACCCTCAACCTGGCCTTCATCATGGAGACCCGGAAGATCGCGCCGCTCGAACACCGGCACCAGCGGCCGCAGCTGCAGCCGGGCCCCGTGCCGTCCTGCCCGGACGGCTCGTTCCCCGGCCCGCGCACCCCGCCCGCCGCCGCGCCCGTGCCCGCGCCCGGTGACGGGCCCGTCCCGGAGCCGAACGGCACCTCCGTCCCGCACGGCACGCCGACCGGACAGGCCGCCCGGCCTCCGTCCGACGGCTCCCCGTCCTGGCCCGTCCACCTGCCCCCGGCGCTCGCGCTGCTCGTCCTGGGCGGCGCCGCCGTCCGGTTCGTCCATGTGCTGCGCCGCCGCCACGACCGCTGAGACCCCACGGAGTCCCCATGCCCACCGAACCCCCCACCGGCGCCAGGAAGAACGGGCCGGTCCGGCGCGTCCGCGTCATCGAGATCCTCGACGACGGCGACGCCCCGCTGGACGACGCCGCCCTCACCACCGCCCTACGCGCGGCCACCGACCCCGACAAGGACGGGGACGGGGCCACCGCCGACCACACGCCCGACGCCGCTCCCGACGAGGGCGAGACCGCCGCCCGGCGGGGCCGGTTCGCGGCGGGGTGGGCCGGGCTGCGGGCGGCCGTCCCGACGTCCGGCCGTGCCGTGCTCGTCGCCGCGCTCGCCGTCACCACGGCGACGGCGGGGGTCGGGCTGCACCAGTGGCGGGCGCTGGCGGCCGAGAAGAGCGCGCGGCAGGAGCTCGTGCGGCGGGTCGCGGACTACGGCGACGCGGTCGGCGGCTTCGACTACCGGGATCTGCAGGGGTCCATCGACCGGAGCCTGTCCTTCCTCACCGGCGACGCGCTGGCCACGCAGAAGGAGGCGCTCGTCGCGAGCAGGCTGGAGAAGGAGTGGACGTCCAAGCAGCTGAAGCTGACGTCCAGGACCAGCGCCGTCTACGTCACCGAGCTCAACGGGGACATGGCGGGCGCCGTCCTGGTCTTCGACATCAACGCGGAGAGCCCCCTGTTCGAGGACTCAGGACCGGGGCCGCAGCCGCTGCTGGTCAGGAACCACCTCACCCTCGGCCTGGTGAAGCGGCGCGGTGTCTGGATGGTCGCCGCGCAGTCGCCCGCCGGGAACGAGTCCACCGGCACCGCCGTCCCCGGCCTCACCGCCGCCGACCCCCCGACCGAGGAGCCCTGATCCGGGCGGCCCCGGCGCCCAACGCACGAGCCCGTCCGGCGCCGGGGCTGGGCCCCGCGCGCGGGGCCCAGGGGGTTCAGGAGCCGAGCGCGTCCGTGAGCCAGGCGATGGTCTCGGGGAGTACCTCGTCCAGCTTGCGGACGGCGCAGTGGCCCGCGTCGGGCAGCAGGAGGGTTCTCGTGTCGCGGCGGCCCTCGAAGACAAGGGTGTCGTGCGGCGGGACGTGCACGTCGTCCGCTCCGTTGACGACGAGCATGGGGGCGTTGCGGTCCTGGTCGAGCAGGGGGCGCAGGGAGAAGGGCGGCATCAGGGTGTCCCAGTCGGCGGGGCCGGGCGGGGCGGTGAGGCCGAGCGCGTTGCCGACGATGCCGTCCATGCCGAAGCTCGGCTTCCAGCCGGGCGCGAACGCGCGCTCGACCGGTCCGCCGAGGACGACGGCGGCGTCCACCGCGCCTTCGAGCCCGGAACGGGCCGCGTAGTGGCCGCCCATGGAGACGCCCAGATGCCCGATCCGGCGGGCGCCGAACCCCCTGGCGTGCCCGATGAGGCCGGTGACGATCGCGGCCCCGCCGTGCGGGGTCATCGGGCCGGGGGTGTCGCCGGTGCCCGGCAGGTCGAACGCGAGGACCCGGACGCGCAGGAGTTGGGTGAAGCCCACCAGCACCGCGTGCAGGTCCATCTTCCAGGTGTCGACGCCGCCGCTGACGAGCAGCACGGGCACGTCCGCCGCGACGCCGGGCACGGCGAACAGGTGCACGGGGACGTCCACCCGGCCGCCCGTCCCGTCGGGGACGGTGACGACGCGGCGCTCGAAGCCGACGTCGAAGCCGGACGCCGCCAGCAGGTACTCCGAGAGCTGGTGCTCGAACGCGTCCCGCCTGGTGGTGTTCGCCAGGCTGGGGAACTTGGCCCACCCGTACGCCAGCGCGGCGAGGTCGTGCCTGCCCGCGCCCGCGTACCGCCGGGCGACCCGGGACCACTCGTGGACCCAGCCGCCCGGCCCGTCCGCCCACATGTCGGTGATCTCGGCGCGGACCCCGTCGACGTCCACGGCCGGCATCCCGGTCGACGTCATGTGCGGGTACCGCTCAAGGAACAGCGCTTCGGGCTCCAGCGGCCACTCGTACGCCATCATGCCCTCCCGATCCATTAAAAGCAGAAGATTCTGCTTTAACGTAACCGGGTGTTCGCGCCAAAAGCAAGGGCCTCTGCTTTATGGAGCGGCCCACTACGATGGCGTCCGTGAGCGAGAGCGAGGTGCGCCGCCGCCCCGGTGGCCGCGGCGAGCGGGTCCGGGCCGCCGTCCTCGGCGCGACGATCGAGGCCATCGCCGAGGTCGGGGTGGAGAAGGTCGGCATCGTCGACGTCGCCGCCCGTGCCGGTGTGCACGACACGTCCATCTACCGCCGCTGGCGCACCCGGGAGAACCTCGTCCTCGAAGCCCTCCTTGACCACAGCGGCCACCACGTCCCGATCCCGGACACCGGTTCCGTGCGCGCGGACCTCACCGAGTTCGTCCGCCTCGTCAACGCCCACGTGCACACCCCGCTCGGCCGTGCCCTGGCCCAGTCCATGGCCCTCAACCACGACGAGACCCTCGAACCCGCCCGCGCCCGGTTCTGGCGGGCCCGCCTCGACCTCGCCGCCGCGATGATCGACCGCGCCGTCGCCCGCGGCGAACTCCCCGCCGCCACCGACCCCCGCCTCGTCCTGGAGACGCTCACCGCCCCCCTCTACATGCGCGCCCTCCTCACCCGCCTCCCCCTCACCAACGACGACGTCCAAGCCCTCGTCAACCTCATCCTCACCGGCCTCCAGACACCCGCGCCCCGCCCCGCCTCCTGAACGGGCCGGGCACGGCAGGCGTCGCGGCGCGACCCGGCGACCGCGCGCACGCGCTCAGGCCCGGAAGGCGGTGCCATGCTCGCCGCGATCCGCCCGGAACACCCCGCACGTGCCTGACCACCGGCTTCCCGAGGCGGACGTCTGGTAGAAGTGGGCACGACGTCGGGGACCGGCCGGTGGCCCTTACAGGGTGGAGCGGTCCGCCGCCAGGGACCTGGGAGCCAGACCGACGGGTGGCTCGGGCGAGTGATTCGCGACCGGTGGCGCGATCCGTAACGTCGGAAGCGACACACCAACAACCCTGGAGAGACCTTGACCAAGACCCTCGCAGCGCCGCGGACCGGCAGCGACTTCACGCCGCTGGCCCGCAAGGTAAGGGCCAGCGGGCTGATGGAACGCCGCACCGGCTACTACGCCCGCTCTATCGCCTTCACCACGCTGGCGACCGTCGCGGTCTGGGCCGCCGCCGGGGCCGTCGGAGGCTGGTGGGCGCTCCCGCTCGCGGTGCCCGCCGCGCTGCTGTCGGCGCGGCTGGGGTTCCTCGGACACGACGCGGGCCACAAGCAGATCGCCGCGACGGCCCGCGCCAACCGGCGGCTCGGCCTGTTCCTCGGCAACCTCATGCTCGGCCTCAGCCACGGCTGGTGGAACCACAAGCACAACGCGCACCACGCGCATCCCAACCACGTCGGCAAGGACCCCGACATCGGCCCCGGCGCTCTCGTCTTCACCAAGGAGGACGCGATCGGCCGGACGACCGGCGTCATCGGCTGGCTGACCCGCAACCAGGCCGCCCTGTTCTTCCCGCTCACCCTGCTGGAAGGGATCGCCCTGCAGGTGTCGAGCGTCCGGGCGCTGCGGGAGCGGCCCGCCGCCGAGCGCCGCACCGAGGCGCTGCTCCTCGCCGCGCACCACGTCCTCTACTTCGGCGCGGCGTTCCTGCTGCTGCCGGTGCCCGTCGCGCTCGCCTTCATGGCGCTGCACCAGGGACTGTTCGGCCTGCACCTGGGCGCCGCGTTCGCGCCCAACCACAAGGGCATGCCCATGCAGGGGCCGGACGACGACTGGGACCACCTGCGCAAGCAGGTCCTCACCTCACGCAACGTCCGCGGCGGCGCCGTCACGGACTGGATGCTCGGCGGTCTCAACTACCAGATCGAGCACCACCTGTTCCCGTCCCTCCCCCGCCCCGCGCTGCGCGAGGCACGCCCTCTCGTCCGCGCCCACTGCGCCTCCCTCGGCCTCCCCTACACCGAGACGTCCCTGCTCACGTCCTACGCGACGGCCCTCCGCCACCTGGACTCGGTCGCCTGACCCCCGCCCGACACCCGAGTTCCGCACCCAGCCCACGGATCGCCCGAGGAGCTGCGGCGTAGACTCGGGTGAGGTGGGTTCGTGGAGGGAGAAAGGGTCCGCATGGAACTGAGGTTCTCCAAGTCCTCCTACAGCGACGGGCCGTACGCGGCGTGCGTCGAGGCGGCCTCCGGCGTCCCGGACCGGTACTTCCGGGACTCCAAGAACCCGGGCGGCGGTGTTCTGGCGTTCAGCCCGGCCTCCTGCGGCGCCTTCATCAAAGCCCTGAAGTCGGAGTAACAGCCGAGCAGGGCCGGGGTCAGCCTGCCGGGGTCGTGGGCCCTGGCCGTACCAGCGGCAGAAGTAGGCCGTCGACGACCTCCTCGATCTCCTGCCCGGTGCTCTCGGCCCCGCCGTTCAGGCAGCGGTAGAGGATCATCGCGGGTCCGGCCGCGGCGACCGCGGCGACGTCGACGGTGTGCGCGCCGCCGTGCCACCGGATCAGGTCGGCGATGCGCTGCTCACACGGGCTGGTGACCGCCTCGTGGAACAGCTCGCGCAGCCCCGACGTCTGCTGGGGCCCGACCGCGGCGACCGCCTGGAACGCGGCTCCCCGCGAGTCGTACACGGCCTGGTCTAGGTAGCGCAGCAGCGACACGAGCCCGTCGCGCAACGGCGTCCCGGCGGTGACCTCCGGCGGCTCCGGCAGCAGGTCGCGCAGGGCGTCGCGGACCAGTTCCTCCTTGTTGCGCCAGCGGCGGTAGAGCGCCGCCTTGCCGGTGCCCGCCGCCGCGGCGACCGTGTTCGTGCTCAGCCGGGCGTAGCCGACGGTGCCGAGCTGCTCGATCACCGCGTCCAGGATCGCCCGGCGCAGCTCCTCGCCGCGCCGCCGGTGGACGGTCGGCCCCTCGGGGCTGTCCGGAGCGGCCTCCTGGGGCGCGCCCTCGGCGGCGTCCGCCCTGGCCATCAGCACCTCCGTTCGGGCCGCGCGGCCCCGATCCGGGCAGGCCGACGGCGCCGCAAAGCCGTTGCGGCCCACCCTACCAATCTCTATAGTGAACCATGTGGTTCACTATTCCGGATCACATCACGGCCCTGATCGTCCGTCGTCCTCAAGGGGGAGTCTTGTCCAGTCAAGCCGAGCGCGCCACCTCGCCACCGGTCCAGGCGCTCACCGGCGTCGCCGGGGTGGCGCTGGCCATCATCGTGTCCTGCGAGCTGATGCTGATGCTCGACGGGACGATCATGAACGTGGCGCTGCCCGAGATCCGCGCCGGGCTCGGCTACACGCCCTCCGGGCTGTCCTGGGTCTCGACCGCCTTTCTGCTCGCCTACGGCGGGCTGATGCTGCTCGGCGGACGGATCGGCGATATCGTCGGCCGCCGCCGGACCTTCCTCGTCGGCATCGCGGTCTTCACCGCCGCGTCGCTGGCGGGCGGCCTCGCCGAAGGGCCCGGCTGGCTCACCGCCGCCCGCGCGGCGCAGGGCCTGGGTGCGGCGCTGGCCGCGCCGAGCACGCTCGCGCTGCTCGTCACCAACTTCCGGGGGCCGCTCCAGGCCAGGGCGCTGAGCGTGTACTCCTCGGTCACCGCCTCGGCGATGACGCTCGGCCTGGTGCTGGGCGGCGTCATCACGAGTGCGCTGTCGTGGCGGTGGGTGCTGCTGGTCAACGTCCCGATCGGGCTGCTCGTCCTGGCGTTGGCGCCCAGGTTCGTCGCCGAGTCGCCCCGCCGGCCCGGTCGGCTCGACGTAGGCGGTGCGCTGGCCTCGGTGCTGGGCCTGGTCGCCGTCACGTTCGGGCTGGTGCGCGCCGGTGAGCACGGGTGGTCCGATCCCGTCGCGCTCAGCTCGCTGATCGCCGGTGTGGTGCTGGTCATCGGGTTCGTGCTCATCGAGGCGCGGGCGAAGGAGCCGATCATGCCGCTGCGGCTGTTCGCCGACCGCACCCGCGCCGGGGCGTTCGCCGCGCTGCTGCTCATCCCCATGGTGACGATGAGCACGCAGTTCCTCATCATCCAGTTCCTCCAGGAGGTGCTCGGCCACAACGCGCTGCAGGCCGGGCTGGCGTTCCTGCCGATGGCGGCGGGCATGCTCGTCACCGCGCAGAACGCGCCGAAGCTGATCGGCCGGATCGGCGGCAGGTCCACCGCCCTCGCCGGAACGGCGATCCTCGGCGTCGGCATCGGCTGGCTCGTCCCCCTGGCCGCCGACACCGGCTACCTCACCGGCGTCGCCGGGCCGATGCTGCTGGTCGGCGCGGGCATGGGCCTCGTCGTGGTGCCGTTCAACATCGCCATCATGTCGACCGTGGACCCCGCCGAGTCCGGCGTCGCGGCCGGTGTCCTCCAGACGGCGCTGCTCACGGGCGCGTCGCTGGGCATCGCGATCCTGTCCACCGTGTACGCCTCGGGCCTCGGCGGCCACGGCCCGGCGGCGGCCGCCCCCGGGCCCGCGTCGCCACCATCGGCCGAGACCATCGCCGACAGCATGGGCACCGCCTTCACCGTCGGCCTCGGCCTCGTCGTCCTGGCGTTCCTCGTCATCCTGTTCACCATCAGATCCCCCGCCACGGCGAACCGCGCCAACTCCTCCGTCGACTCGGCTTCTGACCAGGCGTGACCACCGGTTGGGAAGAGGGGCGCCTTGGCGGTTAGACGGGGAAGGGGATGCCGGTGAGTTTTTCGGAGGTCTCCCAGAGGCGGCGGGCGGTGTTGGGGTCGGTGGCGGAGCGGACGGGGCGGACGAGCTTCGGGTGGCCACGGCTTTCGGCGATGCCGTCGGGGCCGTAGAAGGAGCCGCCCTCGACGTCCGGGGCGGTGGCGGCGTAGAGCTGGTTGAGGGCGCCCTTGCTGACGTGCTGGGCGAGGAGCAGGTTGCCGATGCGGCCGCCCAGGTTGATGATGCCGGTCGGGCCCGAGGTCTGGAGGTTGGTCGCCGCGTAGCCGGGGTGCGCGAGAGTGCTGACGACGGGGCTGCCGGACGCGCGCAGCCGCCGGTCCAGCTCCAGGCCGAACAGCACGTTCGCGAACTTCGACTGGGCGTAGGCGCGGGCCGGTGAGTAGGAGCCGGTGGCGCCCAGGTCGTCGAAGTCGATGCGGCCCCGGCGGTGCAGGCTGGAGCTGACCGTGACGACCCTCGGCGCGGAGCCCTCCCGCAGCACCGGGTACAGCAGCGCCGTCAGCGCGAAGTGCCCGAGGTGGTTGGTGCCGAACTGGAGCTCGAACCCCTGCGCGGTGGTGCCGCGCGGCGTCATCATCACGCCCGCGTTGTTGACGAGCACGTCGGCGCGCTCGACCCCGGCGGCGAACCGGGCGACGGAATCCAGGTCGGCGAGGTCCAGCGTGCGGACCTTCACCTCGCCGGGCAGGCCCGCGGCTGCCGCCCTGCCCTTCTCCGGGTCGCGCGCCGTCATGATCACCCGCGCGCCGTGCTCGGCGAGCCGCCGCGCCGTCTCCAGCCCCAGGCCGCTGTTGGCGCCGGTGACAACGAAGGTACGACCGGTCTGATCAGGAATGTCAACTGCCGTCCACTTAGCCATGTGCCTCATCATGCCCATCTTGGCACTGAGTGTCAACTCTTGCATTGAGGGGCACGTCTGGCATGGTTGATACAGTTCCAGGGTGATCTGGAAGTCCGAGCCGCCCAGCATCGCCGAGCGCAAACGCCGGGCCGTCCGGCAGGAGCTCGGCGAGGTGGCGCTGAAACTGCTCGCCGCGCACGGCTTCGAGGGCACCACGATCGACCAGATCACCGAGGCCGCGGGCTGCTCCCGCCGCACCTTCTTCCGCTACTTCAAGTCCAAGGAGGACGTGATCATCGAGGTCCTCAGCGACCTCGGCGACCTCGTCGTCACCGCCCTCCGCACCCGCCCCGCCGACGAGCCCCCACTGGACGCCGTCCGCGCCGCCCTCCAGGCATCCCTACCCGTCCTCACCGCGAACCCCCACAAATCCGCCGCCCTAGTCCGCCTGGTCCACGACACCCCCGCCCTCCACGCCCGCCACCTACACCGCCAACAGGACCTCGAAACCGCCCTGACCGCCGAACTCGCCACCCGCGAGAACGCCCCCCCGGACGACCTCCGCCTACGCCTCACCGCCGCCACCGCCCTCAAGATCTACGACCTGGTCCTCCCCCGCTGGGCCAGAACCAACGGCCAAGCCGACCTCTCCGCCCTGCTGGACGACGCCTTCACCCTCCTCGACGGCCCCTCCGCCACCCCGGTGGCCGACCCGCACGACAAGCCGCGCCCTGGGCCCGGGTGACGGCCCGGGCCCGGGGCGCGATCGCGGCTTGCGCGCCACCGAGATCGTTACCATGTGCGCATGTCATGTCACCCAATGCCGTTCGGCTGGAGGCGGTCGGCGGCCGTCGTGCTCGGTACTGCCCTGCTCACCGTCACCGCCACGGGCGCGCCGGTCCGCGCCGGCCACCCGCCCCTGTTGTCGCCCGCACTCGACGACACCCTTGTCCATCTGCTCCTGAGCAAAGGAGACAACCTCGTCGAAAGCGACTGTAGGCAGCTCCAGGAGCCGATCGTCGCCGAGTGCGTCGACCTGATGAAGAAACTCCTCGCGCTCCAGGTCGAGGACGAGAAGGCCGAACAGGTCAAGTGGGAGCAGCAGCAGGCCGAGGACCGCAAGATCGCGCCGGCGCTGGCCGTCGCCAAGAAGGGACCGAAGGAGACGTGCAGCGTCTCGACCGACAGCCGGGGCTCGGGCAAGTCCGTCGTGTGGTCGTTGTGCCTGAAGACCAGCGGCCACAAGCACGGCAGCTTCGAGACCGGATGCTGGGGCGGAACCATCCTCTGGTCGCGTCAGAAGTGCTCGGTCCACGGCCGCTACAAGCTGCACAAGGACGGCAAGCTCATCAAGGCCGCCTACTTCGGCGGTTCGGGCGACCCCGACGGCCAGCTCCTCCTGGCCGACCGGTTCACCTTCAGCTGCGACGGCCCCGGCAAGTACACGTTCTCCGTCACCGATCTCGACTTCACCGTGGGCGGCGGCCTGTCTCGCGGCTCCTTCAAGGTTCCGGCCGGAGGCTCCATCTCCCGTCAGGGATGCTGACGCCCGCCTCGGCGGGAACGGGTCAGGAGGACGGGATGAGTGTGGTCTTGAGGCGAGTGAAGGCTTGGATGCCTTCGGGGCCGCCTTCGTAGCCGTAACCGCTGTCGAGGCGGCCGGAGAGCGGGGAGGCGGGGTCGGCGCCGGTGGCGAGGTTGAGACAGACTCGGCCCGCGTTGAGACGGGGGGCGAGGGTGCGGATGTGTGCGGGCCGTTCCCCACCAGCCCGAGTAACGGTCCGGATTCGGTGGGGTGGCCCCCTGCCATGGCTCCCCGCTCTTGGCCGACCACTACATCAGGAGCGTCCCGATCTGCTAACGCATGTTCTTGACCTCTGGCACGTTCCGCCACCGTGCGGAGAGGGCGACGATCTCCGCGAGATATCCGTGCAAACGAGCCGATGAGACCAAGGGCGCAATGTGCACCAGCGGTCCGGTCAATTCCACAGCGGTGATCGGCTGAGAAGATCGCAGCGCGTCTCGGTACGGGCTGTCGGTGGCGGTCGGCACAAAGCCACGGTCGCCACCTTGGTGATGAACTCGCGTCGCTTCACTGCCGCCCATCGGGTTTGCGGCGTATGACCAGTTCATAGCCTATGCGTCCCAGCATGTCCGAAAGCTGGTTGAAGCGGATATCTTGCTTCCCATCGAGCACAAGAGACACCCAAGCCTCGGTCCGCCCCCATGCCTTGCCCAGGTCCGCTTGGGTCCACCCCTTGTCTTTCATGATCGCTTGGACCAGTTCGGGGAGATTCCTGATTTCCATGGGGCGAGACTACAAGAGGCCCCCAGATATGCCCAGGTCCGTATAAGCACTTCTTGTACGGCCCTGGCTGTCAATCACGCGCCCTAATGAGGATCGGTGGCGATCGCCACGAATCGAGCTGAGATCGCCGGGGCGGGCCGACCTGAGTCACAACCCGGAAATCGGAACAAACGGGTGCAAAAGGGTGCGATCCCCTCCGCCGCCGAGCTGGCCACCAACGCATGCGCCGCCACGCCCGAAGAACGATGCCCAGCATGTCCGTAAGGCAGATACCACGGCATTTCTGATCTTTTGGTGCGAGGAAATTGTGTGCATATGTCTATGTCTGTTATGAATCTGGTCCGGTGGGGAGAGGTGCCGTACATCACGGCGTGGTCGTCGGAAGAGATTGCCTGTCGCGTTGATGGTTCGCGGCGGGCGGATCGCCTATGCCGATGAGAGGGCGGGGGATCGTGATGGTGCGTGCGGCAGCGGCGGGCGATGGGTGAGTTGCTGTGCCGCGTGACCGTTGGCGGTGGGTCAGGGGGATGGGGTGAGGGTGGTTTTCAGGCGGGTGAAGGCTTGGATGCCCTCGGGGCCGCCTTCGTAGCCGTAGCCGCTGTCGAGGCGGCCGGAGAGGGGGGAGGCGGGGTCGGCGCCGGTGGCTAGGTTGAGGCAGACTCGGCCCGCGTTGAGGCGGGGGGCCAGGAGGCGGACGCGGGCGGGGTCGCCGAAGAGGAAGGCGCCCAGGGCGTAGGGGGTGGTGTTGGCCAGGGCTACGGCCTCGTCCTCGGTGGTGAAGGTCTGGACGGGGGCCAGCGGGCCGAACGGTTCCTCGGTGAGGATCCGGGCGTCGGGCGGGAGGTCGGTGAGGACCGTCGCCGGGTAGTACCAGCCGGGGCCCGGCGGGATCGTGCCGCCTGCCCGGAGTGTCGCGCCGCGCGCTACGGCGTCGTCGACCAACGTGTGGACCTCGGTGCGGCGGGAGGCGGTGTGCAGGGGGCCTAGGGTGCCGCCGGGGTCGCGGTCCAGGGTCGGGAGGGCGGCGAGCAGCAGCGCGACGAACCGGGCGGCGACGGGCTCGGCGACGAGGAAGCGGCTGGGGGCGGCGCAGCTCTGTCCGGCCGAGCCGAACTTCATCGGGACGAGGGCGGCGACGGCGGCGTCAAGGTCGGCGTCCGCGGTGATGATCGCGGGCGCGTGGCCGCCGAGTTCCAGCACGCACGACGCGAGGGTCTCGGCCGCGGCGGCGGCGACGAGCCGTCCGGTGCGCGTCGCACCCGTGAAGCTCACCGTGCGGAACTCCGGCCGCCGCACCAGCGCGGACGCCCCGGCCGGCGTCGTGAACACGACCTGGAGGACGTCCTCGGGCACACCCGCGGCGTGCGCGGCGGCGACGAACGCCCGGACCATCGACGGCGCCGTCTCCGGCGCCTTGACCACCACCGGGCAGCCCGCGACAAGCGCGGCACCCGCCTTACGCGCGGTGACGACCGCCGGGAAGTTCGACGGCACGATCGCCAACGCCGGACCCGCCGGTTCCGCCGTCACCTCCCGACCCGGCCCGGCACCCGACGCGGAAGCAAGAGCAAGCGCGGAGCCCGCCGATTCCATCGCCGCCTCCCGGGACGGGCCGAGATCGGCCGCAGGAACGCGGGTCAGCGCGGGGGTGGGGGTGAGGGCGGCTTGGGCGTTTTGGGCTATCCACTCCAGGGTTTCGGAGGTTCGGGCTAGTTCGGCTTGGGCTTCGGTGGGGGTTTTGCCGGTTTCGCGGGTGAAGGCGGGCACGAGCGAGGGGGCCCGCTCGGCCAGTACGCGGGCCGTCGCGGCGAGCAGGGCGGCGCGGTGGGCCAGAGGGACGGCGGCCCAGGAGGCGGCGGCCAAGGCGGCGCGCTGGGCCGTCCCCCCGACGGCGTCCTCCGGGAGCAGCGCGATCTGGTCGATCACGCCGCCGGTGCGGGGGTCGTGTACTGGCGCGAGCGGGGTCATCACGGTCCTCACTAGCTCCAGGTGACGACGGTGCGGTCGTCGACGAAGCCGAGCATGGCGGCGAGGGTGGTGCGGGTCTGGGTGGCGGCGGTGTTCGGCTCGACGGCGTGGACGTGCGCGCCGTTGAACACGTACACGTCGCCGGTGCGGACCTCGACCCACTGGGACTCGTAGCCGGTCAGCGTCTCCAGCGGGTACGGCGAGCCGGTGAACTCGACGCCCAGCGCGCGCTTGCTCTCGACGTCGGGCTTGACGTTCCAGTAGACGAGCCGGCCGCCTTCGCTGTCGTTCTCCAGGCAGATGTTGAGCGCGGCGACCTGGTGGTCCACCACGTGGCGGCGCTCGAAGTCGGCCATCTGCGGGTCGGCGCACTGGGAGTCGTCGTCGTGCGGGTCGAGCGCGAAGACCCCGGCGCCGTGCCACGAGCGCAGCAGCGCGATCGCGGCGGAGCCCCCGTCGTGCTGGGCGGGACGGACGACCGCGCCCTCCCGGGCCAGGGCGGCGCCGAGTCCGGTGTAGAACTGCTTCATCGGGTCGCCCGGCACGTCGAGCAGCTCGCGCAGGATCGGGTTGACCTGCTCGGACTCGGCGATGTACTGCGCGGTCGGCTTGTTCCAGGAGTAGGCGCCGAGGTAGAAGCCGGGCGCCTCGACCCCGCGCACCCGGCGGTGGGTGTTGGCCCAGAACCGGTCGGCGACGGCGTCGCAGACGTCGCGGGGCACCATGCCGCGGAACATGACGATCGCGGCGCGGCCGTGCAGGACGTCGAGGACCGCGTCGGGGTCGTAGCCGTCGTACTCGCGGATCTTGAAGTAGTCGGGGGAACCGGACCATCCGGTGAGCGGGCGGGCCTGCAGGGCGTTGTTCATCGGACCTTCTCCATTTCGCGTGCGTTTTCCGGTGCGGTCGGGGCCGTGCCGTCGTCCGGCTCGGCGGTGTCGGCTGCGGTGTCCGTGGGCGGCTCGTCGGCCTGGACGGGCGAGCGCAGCGCCAGCACCGCCGCGACGGGCCCGATGAGCGCGACGGCCCCGCACACCAGCCAGGTGGTGGTGAGCCCGAGGACGAGGGAGAGCCCGCCGAACACCGCGACCGAGGCGGGCGCGGTGGCGATCCCGGCGAGCGAGAGCGTGGACATCGCGGCGCCCATCCGGGAGCGCGGCGCGGCCTGCTGGTAGAGCGTGACGATCGCGGGCCCGTTGAAGCCGGACAGGACGCCGACGGCGAACCCGACCGCCGACAGCGCCAGCACCGTCGGCATGAGCGCCATCGCGGCGATTCCGATGGCGATGCCGACGCCGCTGGCGACGAGCCGGATCCAGAGCGGGATGCGGTGCGCGTACATCGCCCCGGCGAGGCCCGTCAGCAGGGCTCCGGCGCTGAACGCGGCGACGGCGATGCCGATCGTCTGCACGCCCCAGCCCCGGTCCTCCACGAGCAGCGGCAGCGCCACTTCGACGGGCCAGCCGAAGGACATGTCGAGGCAGAAGGCGCAGACGAACAGCCAGCGCAGGCGGGCGTTCCCGGCCAGGAGCCGGACGCCGTCGCCGGAGCGGCGCAGCAGGCTCTCGCCCTGCTGCGGCGGCGGCTTGGGGAACCCTCGGGTGACGTACACGAGGGTCCCGAAGGAGACGGCGCACGTCAGGCTGACGAGGGCGAGCGCGTGCCACACGTGCCCGGCGCCGATCAGGATGGCGCCGAACGGGGTGCCGACGATAGGCGAGAGCCGCAGGACCGTCGAGTAGAGCGAGTTGGCGCGGGCGAGGTCGTCGCCCTCGGCGAGTTCGGGCAGCAGCGAGCCGAACGACGGGCTTCCGAGCCCGAGCAGCGCGCCTTCGACGGCGGCGATCAGCACGAGCGGCCAGAAGGTGTCCGTCAACGCGAGGGTGACGGCGCCGCCCGCCAGCAGGACAGTCCGGGCCGAAGTGGTGCGTAGCAGGACGAACCGAGGCCCGTGCAGGTCCGCGAACGCGCCGCCGAAGATGAGGGCGAGCGCACGCGGCACCGCGGCGGCCAGGCTGAGCAGGGTGATGGCGCCCGCGCCGCCGTGCTGGACGGCCGTCCAGGCGAGCGCGACGAGGAGGGCGTAGTCGCCGGTCAGAGCGAGGCCCTGGCCTAGGACGAGGGCGAGGAGTCTGCGCCGGGGGGACGCGGGCGCGGGGTCGAGGGCGGCTTGGGTCGCCATGGGGGTCACCTGTTCCGGTCGGGGAGCTGACGGGGGCCGTGGTCGCCGCGCTGCGGCAGGAGCATCCAGGCGCTGCCCCGGCCGCCGCGCAGCGCGCTGGCGACGGCATGGGCGACCGCCTGGCTTTCGGTGGCCTCGGCGGCGCGGCAGCCACGGGGCAGGACGCCGTCGGAGGTGATCTCCGCGTGCCCGCCCAGGTAGCCGCGGCCGAGCGTGGACAGCGTCCTGGCCATGGCCCGGATCGCCATCGCCCGGTGCGGGGAGGTCGTGAGGAGCGGCACGTCGGACGGGGTGAAGCGGGCGTGCACGGAGCGGGCGGCCGGGGTCCGGACGGTCGGGTCGACCGTGCACCAGCGGGCCGCTGACGGTGAACGTTTCACTGGCGGTCTCCGATCGGGACGCGGGGCGCGGGCAGGGGCTCGTCGGGCGTCCACAGGTCCTCGGGGGCGAGCGCGGCGACGTCGTACTTGCCCAGCGCGCTGATGAGCAGCCGTGCTTCGGCGGCCAGGCAGGCGGCGAGCCTTTCGAGGCCGTGGTCGGGGTCCTCGTCCACGGCGAGCAGGGCGGCGCGGCCGAGCCCGGCGGCGCGGGCGCCGAGCGCCAGGGCGCGGACGACGCGGGCGCCCTCCCACATGCGTCCGGACGCGAGCAGGCAGCCGCCGGGGGTGCCGATCCGGCGTAGGCACTCGGCGAGAGGCAGGCCGACGTGGGTGAGGAACGCGTGCGGCGCCCAACCGGTGCCGCCCTCGGCGCCGTCCACGGTGACGGCGTCGGCGCCCGCCTCCCACGCGGTGCGGGCGGCGGCGGCCACGTCCCGGCCGGGCGGCAGCTTCACCCACACGCGGGCGCGCGGGTAGTTGTTGCGCATGAACTGGACCTGCCGCCGGACGATCTCCTCGGTGAAGGTGCCGGGGGTGGCGGTGCGCAGCTTGGCATCACCGCCCAGGACGTCGGAGACGGTGAAGGTCGCGGCGGCGCGGGCGCTCTCTTCGGGGCCGACGACGGTCATGCCGCCGAGTCCGGGCTTGGCGCCCTGGCCGATCTTCAGTTCGAAGCCGAGACGGCCCGCCCAGAGGAGGTCCTGGGAGGCGGGGTCGCTGTAGACGAGGTTCCAGACTTCGGCGTCGGCGTCCTCGGTGCTCTGCTGCACCACGACGCCGCCTTGCGCGGGGTCGCCTTCCTCTGTGTAAGCACGGATGCGGGCTATGAGCGGGGCGTCTGCCTTGCGGTAGCCGTGGACGGGCACCATGTTCTCGCCGATCACCATGGGGATGCCCAGGCGGGCGGCCTGACGGGCGGTGGCGACGCCCAGGTCGCCGCTTCCGGCGCGGGTGGAGCCGAACGCCGACAGGTAGAGCGGGAGGGACGAACTGAGGCCGCCGACGTCGGTGGTGAGATCCACGTCGTCGGGCATGGGCTCGCGGCCCAGGTCGATCAGCTTCTCCAGGCGCAGGGGCATGAAGACAGGGGGAACGATGCGGGTGCGATCGAGGGCGTCGGGGTGGCTGCCGAAGAGGGTGGTGCCGTAGTCGCGGGCCTCGGGGAAGGCGGCGGCGGTGCCCATGCGGGCTCGGGCGCGGACCTCCGCCTCCGGGAAGCCCGGCGCGGACAGGGCCGTCACGGGGCCACCACCCCGGGCAGCTTCGGATAGGCGCTGACCTGCCACACGGCGTCCAGGCCGGTGAGGAAGCGGACCAGCCGCTCGACGCCCATGCCGAAGCCCGCGCCGAACGGGATGCCGTCCTTGACGTTGCGCAGGTACCAGTCGTACTTCGCGGGGTTCTCGGCGCTCTCCCGCATCCGGGCGACCATGGTGCGGTAGTCGCTCTCGCGCTCGCTGCCGCTGACGAGCTCGCCGTAGCCGCCGTGCGCGATCAGGTCGAAGTTGCGCAGGGTGCCGGGGGCGTGCTCGTTCTCGCGGTCGTAGAAGCCGCGTGAGCCCTTCGGGTAGTCCGTGATGAAGAACGGGCGGGCGGTCTGCTCCGAGAGGGTCCGCTCCCCCGTCCAGTCGATCTCGGCGTCGGGGCTCTGCGGGTGGCCCTGGGCGCGGAGCTTGCTGACGGCTTCTTCGTGTTTGACGACGTCGAAGGGGCCTTCGAGGAGGGCTTTGAAGAACTCCTGGTCGCGGCCGAGGTCTTGCAGCACGTCGGGGACACGGGCGCAGACCGCCTGGACGACGTGCTGGAGCAGGCCCGTCGCGGTGGCCATGGCGTCCTCGCGGGTGGCCCCGGCGATCTCGACGTCGATCTGGTGGAACTCGACGAGGTGGCGTCCGGTCGTCGCGGTCTCCGGCGGCTCGATCCGAACATTCGGGGCAATAAAGAACAACCGCTCGAAGCCCCGCAGCGACACCTGCTTGTACAGGTACGCGCTCGTCATCAGCTTGTAGGTGTGCCCGTAGTAGTCCACGTCAAGGGGCTTCGCCCCCCGCCCGCCCGGGTCCGTGACCGGCCCCATCAACGGCGGCAGCAACTCCACAAACCCCTCGCCGCGCAGAAACTCCCGAGCCGCGTACAGCGCCTCCTGCTGCACCAACATCGCCGCCCCAAGCTCCGGCGTCCGCAGATGCTCCCCAAGCGGCAACGGCCCCTCCACCGCCACCCCGACCCTGTCCCGATCCATCACGCCTCCCAAGCGTCCGGACAACCACTCGTCGATCCCCTTCACGCTAAAAGCCCACCCCCCGCCCAACCGGAGCCCCAACCGGCAGAACCCCGGCAACTCCCCCCACCCCGCAACGCGACCAGAAAGCCGTCAGAACCCTCCGCCTCCGAGAATGCGGGGCATATCAGGTGCGGGTGAGGGCTGTGAGGGCTTGGGTGAGTGGTTCGGAGAGTGCTGTCAGGCTGGGGAGGACCGTTGGTGGTGGGGAGTCCAGGGCGGCGTGGTGGAGGAGATCGGACAGTGCTGTGCTGGTGTCGGGGGGAAGTGTCGCTGGGCAGGACGGGGTGGCGAGGGCGGCGCGGGCGGCGTAGGCGTCGTTGGCTGTCAGGATGTCGTCGGCAAGACGTCGCCAGAGTGGGGCGAGCAGTTCCGGTGGGCTGCCGAGTGCGTCCGCGACGTGGGTCAGGCGGACGTGCCAGAACGCGGACGACGGGTCGGTGTGTTCGCCGTTCGATGGGAGTTCGCGGATAAGTGCATCGACGTAGCTCGGGAGGTGGTCGTCCCTGGTTTCGGCATGGGTGTCGATGAGGGCGTGCAGGGCGAGACCGCAGGGGCTGCCGCGGTCGGCGGGGTGCGCGGAGTCGATGAAAGCGCGGGCCGAGTCGGTCCGGGCGGCTCGTAGCTCGGCGACGACGCGGGTCTGGCGGGCTTCGTGGAGGCGATCGGGGTCGGTGTCGTGGAGGGCGGCGTGTGCGGCGGCTCGGGACCAGTCTCCGGTGGCGGCGAGGGCCCTTGTACCGTCCTGGGCCAGGACTTCCCGGTACCAGGCCCGTGCCTCGGACGTGTCGGTGGTGAAGCCGTCCAGTGTGACGCGGGTGTTGTGGAGATCGATGCCGACCCCGTTGTTGAGTGTCCGGGCGATGCCGGTGAGCGCCTCGTACATGAGGTGGGGACGGCGGGCACGTCCGTGGAGGCGGGCGAGATTGACCAGGGGCTGGAGTGCCGCGATGGCCGCTCGGCCCGGCAGGGGCCAGAGTCGGCGCAGGACGTGGTGTTGCCGCCAGCACAGGTCGGCTGCCAGGCCGGGAAGGCCGCTGTCGGCGGCGATGAGGGCGGCCAGGTTCCAGGCGCCGCACGCGCGGTCGATCCGTTCCTCGGGGTCGGTGGCGTCCATGGCGGCGTCCGCGTGGTCGGCGACGCCGCGGAGCCGGTCGGCCAAGGGCGGGCAGATGAGCCGCGGTCGCGGGACAAGAGGGAAGAACCGGTAGACGCCGTCCGGCTGTGGGTGCTCGGAACGACGCCTCGCGGGTCTGTTCGGAGCGGTCGGAGCGGGGCCGAGCACGGCGCTGCGGGCAGCGTGGGCGAGGAGGCTCTGCTGGCGGAAGGCCAGGCCGAGCCGGTTCCAGTGGAAGAGGACGTGGTAGGCCAGGACCGACCTCAGGCCGCGTTCCAAGATCCCTTCGGCTGCCAGATCCGCCAGGGCACGGCCGCAGGTGAAGAACGCACGCGCCCACGGTGCGGCGTCGGCGAGCGGCCCCGAAGGCCCGAACGCGGCGCCCTCCGGACCGGCGTCGGTGCGCAGCAACGTGCCGACCGTCCCGGCGAGCCGGTCAAGTGCGCCTGCGCCGACGTCTTCAGGGAGCGGTCGTTCCGCCGCCGCCTTCGCCCAGACGTCACCCATCTCGTACGGTTCGAGCCGGGCACCCGCCAGCAGGGCGCCGCACAGCAGCATCGACAGTTCACGGGCACCGACCGGCAGATCCGCGCCCCTGCGGAGGACGGCGTGGCTGTCGGCCGCGAACAGGGTGTGCGCGGCGGTCATCGCGGCGGGACCACCGAACGCGGCCGTCTCAGGTTCGTAGCTCCCCGACCACCACCGGTCGAGAACGCCCGCATCGACAAATTTGTCGAGCGCACCGGTCAGGGCGTCGGCCGCGGAGCTGACGCGCAGCCGCCAGCCGGGGTGCTTGCGGATGAACCACCACGTACCGGGCCCGGCGGTGCCGTCCAGGACGGCGGCCATACGGCTGAAGGACTCCGCGGGGGCTTGGTCGGCGAAGCGGAGGAAGAACTGGCGCCAGTGTGCTTCGTGCGCGGCCGTAAGGCGAGCAGCAGGCATGTGTCCCATTCCGAGGAGGGTGGGTCGAAAGGCCGCTGAGCGGAGCTCAAAGCGAGGAAGGCTCCGGCGTCGCCATCGAGAAAGCCGGGCCCGTGCCCGCGCGGATCGGAGGCTCTACGTGCGAGCCGTCCGGCCAGCTGGGGAAGGAAGGACGTCAACGTGGGAGCGACGGCGTCCTCAGCGGCGCGTCGAACGGTCTGGTAGAGGCCGGCGGCACCGTGGCACAGGCCGGGATCCGTGACGAGTTCCTGCTGGGCGAAGTCCGCGAGGCAGGCTGCGAGCGCGTCCTCGTAGCGGTGCTGGACGGCCGGGTCCCCGATCGCCAGCGCGGCGAGTTGCCCGGCACGGGCGATGCCGGGAGTGCCGTAACACCAGCTCGGACGTCCAGGGCCGGTCTGCGACGGCCGCCCGAGCACGAGATCCCGACGGGTGATCCACTGCGGCCACCACAAGCTGTGGGGTCCGTCCTGTCGCCAGGAGTCGAGAAAGTCGAGGATCACGGCGATGGCCTCGGTGTGGCCGTCGACGGTGTGTCCGGCTCGGGCGGCGATGGCGAGCAGTGCGAGGGGCCCGGTCACGCCGTGCGCCATGCCGAGGTTGGCATGGCCTCCCGGATAGGAGGACGAGTTCCGGCGGTGCGGGTCGTGCCCCACCCACCAGCCCGGCAGCCAGACGTCCTGCTCACGGCGCGGACGCGTCAGGGCGACGAGTGACGTCAGGACCCGTTCGGTCGCGCCGCCGCCCGGATCGAGGCGCAGCAGCAGAGCACCGAGTCCGGCGAGTCCGAAGAACACGTCGTACTCCCGGAAGGTCGCCGGGATCCCGGCGGCGACCCGGGCCTGGAGCGCATCGGCACGTCTGTGCGCGATCGCGGCGAGCGGTCCGGCCGTGTCGGCGAGCCCACCGCCGTAGCGGGCGGTGGCGCGCAGGAGGAAGGCGACGGCGGGCAGTCCCTGGAACAGACCGGCGTCGTCGCCCGCGCTGACCGGACCACCCGCGCACGCGCGCCGGATCCATGCGTGCGCCTGCCGCCACGTCCCCGTGCCGAGCCGGGCTCGCTCGACGTGTACGAGAGCGATCCCGGTGGTTCCCTGGGCGAGCGAATGCGCCCACCACGGTTCATCGTCCGGAGCGGGTCCGGGCTGCGGAAGACGAGCCAGGCACGCCGCCGCGGCAGCTTCGACGGAGGCGCTCACGATCGGGACAGGCCGGGGTCGTGAAGCTCGCGGAGCGCCCGTGCCCGTGCGAGCCGCATCGTGGTCCGCTCGTGGTCGATGTCGCAGGCACGACGGTGGTGGCCACGCAGCAGCAGTGTCAGCATCGTCATCGGATCATCCCGTTCCGTCTCCAGCACGGCTCGATAAGCGCGCAGAGCGGCGGCCCGGTCCCGCCATGCCGCGGCGACCTCCTCCGGCACGACGAGACGCAGCGCGTGATCACGCAGGACGGGATCTACCCGCCCCCGGCGACCGGGCGGTCCATCCACCAGATGACGCCGTCCAGCGTCGGGAGCCCCGGCGAACGCGCACGCGAGATCCACCATGCTCACCGCGGCGACAGCGGCGGCCGGAATCCGCGCGCGAGCGGTGAAGGCGATCTGCGCGAGCACCGCGACGGTGTCCGCCGCGAACGCCGCGTAGGCGGCGTCAAGCGAACGCTCGGACCATCCGTACTGTCCCGGTTGTGCGCGGAAGGTCTCCAGCGTGACGTCGGACGCGAGGTTCCGGCGCACGAGGTCATCGACCCAGGACGTCAGCGCTTCGGCGGCCTCTCCGCGCGCCGACGGTGCGGACACAGGGAAGTGCAGGAGCAGTGCCGGCGGAGTGTCCGGCCTGCGCAGGTCCCGGTGGCGGACGAACCACCACCGTGGCGGAGATTCAGGAAACGCGGCGAGCAATCGAGGCACGTGAGCCGTCAGAAGCTCGTCCCATCGGGCCGGATGGCTCAGCAACCGGGCTTTGAGCACCGTCCTCCGGTCCCGGGGTTCTGCAACGTGCCGAACCGAGGAGAACCCGCCGCTCACGCGCTTCACGGGTGCGGAAGGTCGGCTGAGGCGTAGCGGGAGAAGGAGCTCGTGCGCACGGCCGATCCACCCGTTGTCCACCAGGTCCTCGTGAAGCTCCACTCGGGCGGCGGCACCCAGACGCGACCGCAGAAGGTGCCGGTGCAGCGGCCGGTCGACATCAAGGGGAAGTCGGCGGTCGTACTCGACGAGTACCACCTCGCGCGGGACGTTCCAGCCATGCCTCCAGCGTGCGAACGCCTCGTCCCATGTGCGCTGCGCGGCCGCTCGGCCGGGGAGCTCATCCGCCCGCAGGAGCCAGCGCGCCGGTGCCAGGATCGTACGGCGGAAGCGAACGCGCGGCAGATAGGGCAGCGTTTGGGCCGCGCCGAAGTGGAACCCGGCGTACAGGGCGCCGCGCGCCGTGGTGATCTCGGAGAGGAAGCGGGCGAGCGGAGGGATGTGCGTGGTGGCTTCCAGCGCGTTCGCCACCCTGATCTCCAAGCGGCGTCCGGACGGCTGATGGAGCAGGCGGAACCGATCTGAAGCCGCCACCACCGCGATGTCCGCGACCCCGAGCACCCGCGCCTCGCCCGCGTTCCCGGCGGAGACTCCCTCGCCCAACGGAATGAGGTGGTCGAGCAGCGGGACAGCGGCGGCCAACACGGCGTTGCCCCGACGGCGCGGCGGGCACGAGAGCTGCGCCGCGATGGCCCCAGGGTCGTCTGCCGTGAGGCTCGCGGCGAGTTCCGCACGCGCCTCGGCGGGCAGGAAGTGCGCGTGCCTGCCCGTCATGCTGCTGCCCGATCGAGGAGTGCCGGTCACCAGAAGAGCAAAACGGCCACGATCGATCTCCTCTCGCGAAGCGGCCTGGACCTGGACGCCGATCTCCGCCCGGTCGGGCCAGATCGGCTCCGCCCCCTCGTCGTCGGCGAGTTCACACACGAGGTCGTCGGTCAGCACCAGTTCACCGCCCTTGACGCCGATCTCCTGCACGAGCGCCAGGAGGCGTTCGTCGCGCGCGGTCAACACGCGCGGGGCGAGCGCCGCCGCGGCTCCCGCGTACCCTGCCGGGAAACCGAGGCCGCCGTCTCCGACGAGTTCCAGCACGGGTACGGGCCGATCCGTCCCGTACCGGTCGAGAAAGCGGGCGTGGTAGTCCCGCCAGGCGGCCGTCCCGAACGGGAACGGGGAGAGCCGACACAGGATGGCCGCCGCCCGCGCCGCCTCCCGTCCGACCTGTTCCGGCACCAGGACTGAGGCGTCCAGCACTGTGTCAGCCGTCAGACGCACCTGCTCCGAGCCCGCTCTCACGAATGCGTCCAGAGCGGCCGGGGCGTTCAGCGGAAGTTCGGGGACGAGGCCGTGACGCAGCGCGAGCAGTTCGTCGACCGTCCCGGCCAGTTCGGGCACGTCGTGCGCCGCCACGTCGCGAAGGACACCGCACACGTGGCCGAGCGCGTCAGGACCGCTCATCGGCGGGTTCAGGTCGCTGATCAGGAGATTGTGGGCGACGAGTTCCCGGAGGATGCCGTTGATCCGATCGCTCGACGCCTCGGGGAACGCCTCGGCGACGATCTTCGCCAGTTCACCGGCGCGCACCGGCGCGCGGGCCTTCGCCAGGGCGAGCCGCACCGGACGCGTCGCGCGCACCGACACCTCGACCGGTGCGAGCCCCGCGTCGACGGGGACGGGACCCGGGCCGACGAACTTGTCTCCGCGCACGGTCAGCGCGCCGTTCGCCGTGACGGTAAGACGTTCCAGCAGCGCGGGACATGCGTGGAGGCGCGCGACGACCTCACCGAGCCAGTGCGGGTCGGGCCGCCGGACCACCTGATGCCGATCGCCCCACCGCACAGCCGTCCGGCCGCGCCGGACGGTGCCGACCCCGGCGAAGAGGCCGAACGGAGTGGCCCGGTGCCGCCACCGCAGCAGGTAGGACGCGGTCGAGATGACCAGTCGGCGCAGGCGCCGTTGATCGGTCTCTCCGGAGTCGAGGTGATCCAGGGCGTCGAGCAGATCCGGACTGGCCATCGCCAGCGCCGCCCGCACCTCCGGGCGACGGCAGAGCCCGGTGAGCCAGGCCGCGCCACGGCGGAGATCTGCGGGGTCCGTCAAGTCCAGTTCGTCGGGCAGTTCGAGGTCGCCTGGCGCTGTGCTCGCGCGGAGCACTCCGCTGCCGGACCACCGGAACGTCAACTCAGGGGGCATGCTGTGGCCTCCGCGATCAGCACCCTGAGGGGCGGACGGCTCGGCTGCTCCCGCCCGCCCCCGGAGACGGTCAGGACAGGGCGTTCATCGCGGAGTTGCAGGCGCTGGAGCTACCGGAGCAGGTGTTGCCGCACCCGTCGTCGGTGGGGCACGGCGTCCTGCCGACCGGATCGAGCGTCACCAGCACCGTCACGTCGAGGTCGAACTCGTCGTCGAGGTCGGCCGGTTCGGCGAACGCGAGGCCGCCGGGGGAACGGTCGTACATGCGGTTCTCTCCTTCAGAGTGAGTCGGACTGTTCGGCACGGGTAGGCGTCGGCCAGGAGATCGAGACGCGCACGTGACGCTTGTTGATGACGCGGCCAGGAGGGATCAGGTCGTCGGGCGTGCCCGCGAGGTAGATCCGGTACCGGGGGCCCGGCCCGTGACGCTGTTCCCGGCCCCAGGTCCGCAGCTGTTCCGCGACGCGCTCGGCCAGATCGGCGGCCTCGGGGCCGTAGGCGTGAACGCCGTACTCCGCCGACCTGTCGACCGTGGTGGCGGTGCGGTGGACCAGGTAGGCGAGGTTCGGCCCGTCCACGACGGCCATCGCCATCGCCCGGTTGCCCGGGAACTCGACCACGCCGCTGTCCCTCTCGCGGTCGAGGGTCAGCCAGCAGAAGCCCGGCTGGGTGGTGGCCAACCACATCTGCACCGTGTCCAGGGGCTCGGTGTCGCCGATCGGCTGGCCGCTCCACACCTCGGTCCACGGCCCCTCGAACACCGTGTCCAGCGCCCCTGGCGACAGCGCGGAGTCGTGATCGTCGTCGTCGAACCGCAGGCTCACCTGGCCGCCGCGCAGAACGACGACCTTCGCCCGGTGGGCTCCTTCCCCCTGCATGGGCACGAACCCGAACAGCTTCGCCCCCACACTCACCAGGCCGCCGGTGATCGAGTCCTTGGCGAACGCGATCGTGCGGGACAAGCCGCGCATGCGCAGCGGAATCAGGAGCAGGCCGTCATCGGCGAGCTGGTCGATCCACGCAGGAGGGATGTCCCAGCTTCCGACCGTGACCAGGATCCGGTCGTACGGCGCCCCGTCCGGCACACCCGCCTCGGCGTCGCCCAGGACGACCCTGACGCGCGACCCGTATCCGTTCTCGTCGAGGAGACGGCTGGCCCGGTCGGTCACCCACTCGTCGATGTCGACGGTCGTCACCCGACCGTCGGAACCGACGAGCTCAGCGATCAACGCGGCGTTGTAGCCGCCCGAGCCGATCTCCAGCACGTTCGCGCCCGGCTCGATCCGCGTTTCGCTGAGCATGTAGGACTGGACGTGCATGTCCGACACCGAGCTGAGCGCGTTGCCGTGTTCGTCCCGCTTGGTCACCACCGCCGAGAACGGATCCCACGCCGACTCCGGGTCCACCTCGGGGATGAACAGGTGCCGCGACACCTGCCTGAACGCCTCCTCGACGTCCGCGGAGACGATGGTGCCCGCGGAGCGCAGTTCCGCGATGGCGGACTCGCGGAGCCCCTCGATGCCGGTTCGGTCGGTGGTCGTGTCGGTCACTGAGACTGTCCTCGTTCGTCGATGATCCGTGGTCGAGCCAGGAACCATGTAACCGGGTCGGCGAGATACCGTCACGGGGGCGCGGAGCATCTTCGCCATGCGTCAAGAAAGGTCGATGAGCTGCGGTTTTGGGCCCGCGCAGCGAAGATCTATACGTTGGATTCGACGGCCGTGACCTGCGTCCGCCATTCGTCTTCAAGGATCGAATGGACGATCGAGTCCCGCCAGGCGTCGCCGATCTTCAGATGATGGCGGATGCGTCCTTCTTCGATCATGCCGAGCTTGCGCATGAGCTGGTCGGACGCCGTGTTCTCCGGTGATCGAGCGCCCCAAAGCCGATGCAGGCCAAGGCCCTCGAAGCCCAGGCGAAGGAGAAGGCGCACGGTCTCCTCGCCCAGGCCCCGACCCCAGAGGTCGGCGCGGACCGCGAACCCGAGCTGGGCACTGGACTGACCGGGATGAGTGGAATCGACCGCAAGACGGGCGAAGCCGATGCATCTGCCGGTATCGGCGAACGCCACGGCCAGCGA
This sequence comes from Actinocorallia sp. API 0066, assembly GCF_020991275.1. Taxonomy (GTDB): domain Bacteria; phylum Actinomycetota; class Actinomycetes; order Streptosporangiales; family Streptosporangiaceae; genus Actinocorallia. Next base: position 273,465 of record NZ_JAJLQY010000003.1, read on the forward strand.
GTACTCGGTACGCGGTTCCGCCCGTGCCGCGCGCGTCACGGTCTCGATGGTCCTGACTACCTGGCCGCGCTCACGCGGGTCGAAGGACAGGTGCTCGGTCACGACCGGATCGCCGTAGACGGCCAGGACAGCGTCAACGTCGTCCTCGGTGAACTCACGAAGGACGACCCGCTCGCCTGTGATCGTGACCGGGAACATGCCCTTGAGCCTAGCGTCCGGCCGGAAGAGCCGCGCTGACCGGGAATCGGCAGAAGTCCTCGATCTCCGTCTGGAAGCCCTTCACCAGGGTGTTCCCCCGGTACCGCGGACCACGCAGGGCGTGGTGGACCCGCATGACGCTGGCCGTGACGCCCCCGATCCGCTGCCCGGCGGGCAGATCGAGGACGGGGCGGATGGCCTCGGCAGCGCCTTCCACCTCCGCCCTGTTGGCCCGGGCGAGCGCCAGATCGGCTCGCGCCCCCGCCTCGTCGCTGAAGGACCTCTCGTGCGCCGGGGCGGCCTCATACGCGCGGATCGCGGCTTCGGCCGACCCCGCGACCTGATCGTCCGCGTTGGGCAGCCACACCTGGGTGTCGGCGACGTAGTAGAGCTGGCGGGGCAGGGGGAACGCCATGATCCCGCCGAGTTCGTCGAGCTCGTCACCGCGCACCGCGTCCCTCGCCCGCACCGCACGGACGATCGCTTCTTCCGCGCGCTCGGCGTCGCCGAGAACGGCCCAGGCACGGGCTTCCTGCGCGGGCAGCCACACCGAAGCGGTCCCGCCAGCCCGAGCGGCGGCCTCGATACCGAGTCCGGCGTAGCGGATCGCCTCGTTCGGCCAGCCCGCCCAGTAACCGATCATCGACTGGAGGCAGCGCGTCCAGGCGCGTAGCCCGTCGTGTCCGGCGTTGTCGGCGCACACATAGGCCGTACGGGCCTGCGTCATGGCGGCGTTCGGGTCGCCGAGGTCATGCGACGCCTTGGCGAGCATCCCCGACAGGGCTCCGGCCATCAGGTAGAGGTCGATGGTGTCCGATGGCCGCTGTCGTCCCTCCAGCAACCGGAACGCCACGTTCTGAAGGTCGATGAGATCTCCCAGGACGTCCGGCAGACCGTGCCGCGGATAGGCGTGCGCGACGCGCGTCACCTCCGAGCGGAGCTGCGCCAGCGTTTCCGGTCCGACGTTCGAACCCTCGACGGTGACGGCGAAGCTCAGCGCCCTGCGTGCGGCCATCTCAACCTGCCTTTCCAACGAATCATCCGTCGCCGTCCTCGGCCGCGCGTTCGACACGGACGTGGTCTCGGGGCTTTCACGCGGAACTCGACTCACGACCGGGGCGACGTTCGCGGGGGCGAAACCGGCGTCACAACGGATCAGCACCGCGCGTTCGCGTTCATCAAGGAGATCGAGCGTCACGGCGTCCATCAGCCGAAGCGGCCTTGTGCCGTACAGGCCCGCCAAGGTGATGATCTGCGTCGCGAGCGGGGTCCGCGCGCCCTCGGCGGGAAACGCTTCCAGCCGGGACAGCAACGGCTGGTCCATCACCGACCGCGGCGCCACGGCGGAGTACCGTTCCACGACCTCGGGCTGGGACAGCCCGCACGCCATCCGGTACGCCGCGAGCATCGACCCGCGCGTCAGATGACGGATCTCCGCCGCGATGTCGTCGACGTCCCGGCCCTGCTCGCTCATTCGCGACCGCAGCCGGTTCACGTCCCGCCTGCTCCAACCGCCCATCACGATCCCCTCGCGTACGGTTACCCGGTCCAGCGTCTCCACTCGACGCCGCCACGACAACCAGACAAAACCGGCACTGCCCGTCCCGGTGACATGGACGCGACGAACCTCGGTGCGTCCCCGCAGGTCACGGGCTTGTCCGCGGCATAGAGAACATGCTCCTGACACCGATGTGTGTTTCCGTGCCCGTTCCAGATGCCGGACGGCGCGGTGGACGGGCATGCGAACCACAGCAGGCTGCGGGAGCATCCCTTCTCATCGGTTCCGCCGGGGGCGGCCGCCGTTCAGATAGAGAGGGCGGTGCTCTTGGGCGGCGGTGAGTGCCGCGGCGAGCCGGGCGGGCAGGTCCTCGTCCAGGACGTCGAGGACCATGGCGCATGCCTCATCGAGACGCCGCTGTTCGATCAGGATGGAGATCAGCACGAGCTGACCGAAAACAAGGTGAAGGGATCGATTTACCCGCTTTGGTGCGGTTACCGGAGAGATCCGCCGTACGACTACTCCGGGTTCGGCCCGCCCAGATGCTCGGCCCTCGCCTTTTACCGGCTGGGCCCCGACCGGTCGGGGTGGGGAGTGGGTGATGGCGGCCCTTGGGCGCGGGGAGTGCGCCGGGGCCGCCATCGGGGGGTGGGGTCAGGTGTATTGGGCGACCAGGCTTTGGGGGCGGATGTCGGTCCAGTGGGTTTCGATGTGGGTGAGGCATTCCTGGCGGGTGCCTCGGTCTCGGGCGACGGTCCAGCCGCCGGGGACGGGGGCGAAGTCGGGCCAGAGTGAGTGCTGGCCCTCGTGGTTGACGAGGACGAGGAAGGTTCCGTCGTCGTTGTCGAACGGGTTGGTCATGTGAGCCTCCGTGAGAGCACTGCGCCTATGTGCGCGATGGGCCGGGGGTCGGTCATTCGCAGGTGGGGGGAGTCGACGGGATGGTCGATGACTTCTCCTTCCAGGTGGGGGTGCCAGCGGGCGTGCGCGGGCGGGGTTCCGCCCTGGTTCTCCAACGCGGTGAAGAACAGCGGGTCTCCGGTGAAGACCCGCGGCCGGTGGGCGCACATCAGGTGCGCGTGGTGGACGGCCGCCTCGACGAGTGCCGCCGTCTCGTCCTCGGTGAACCCGGCTAGCACCGGGTCGCGGCGGCGGAGGACCTCGGCGACGGCGACGACCCTGGGGTCGGGCGCTCCCGACGGAGCCCGGCTTCCGAAGCGTTCCGCCCCCTGGTCCGAAGTGAACAGGGCGTCGAGGCGGTCGGGTGGGACGTCCTGCGGGTCCGGGCCGAGGAGCATGGTGACGAGTTCGGCGTCGGTCACCTGCTCGCCGGGCGGCACCGGGTAGGCGTCCAGGAGGGCCAGCAGCTCGACTTCCTCGCCCGCCTCCTGGAGCAGAACGGCCATCTCGTGCGCGACGAGCCCGCCGAACGACCAGCCGAGCAGCCGGTACGGCCCGCGCGGGCTGACCTCGCGGACCGCCGCCAGGTAGTCGACCGCCATCGCCGCGACGCTCTCGGCCCGGTACCCGGACTCAGCCAGCGCGCGCGTCTGCAGCCCGTAGACGGGCTGGTCAGGGCCGAGATGCGGAAGCAACCTCGCGTAGGGCCAGGCCATCCCCGCGCCCGGGTGGACACAGAACAGCGGCGGCCGGTCTCCGGTGGTACGGAACGGGAGGAGCACGTCGGCGACGCCGGGCGCCGCGTCGGCGGGCGTGCCACCGGTCGTCCCGGTGGGCGTCCCGGCATGCGTGCTGGTCGTCCCGGTGGGCGTGCCTCCGGTCGTCCCGGTGGACGTGGTGCTGGTCGTCCCGGTCGGAGTTCCGGCATGCGCGCCGCCGGTGGTTCCGGCGGGCGTGCCGCCGGTGGTTCGGGTGGGTGGTGTGGGGGGTGCGGCGAGGAGTCCGGCGACGGTGGGGGTGCGGAAGATGTCGCGGACGCGGAGGTCGAGGCCCAGGGTGTCGCGGATGCGGGCGACGAGGCGGGTGGCGAGTAGCGAGTGCCCGCCCAGGTCGAAGAAGCCTTCGTCGATCCCGACGCGGTCGACGCCGAGAACCTCGGCGAACAGCGCGCACACCAGGCGTTCGCGGGCGTCGCGGGGACCGCGTGCCCCGCCGGCGCGGGCCGGGGCGGGCAGGGCGCGGCGGTCGAGCTTGCCGTTGGGGGTGAGCGGCAACTCGTCCAGGACGACGATGGCGCTGGGCACCAGGTAGTCCGGAAGCACGCGTGCGGCTTCCGCGCGCAGCGCCTCGGCGTCCAGCACACCACCGGCCGCTGCCCCGCCGCGGGGGTGGGGCGGGGTGGTGGGGGTGACGTAGGCGACTAGGCGTTTGTCGTTGGGGCGGTCTTCGCGGACGGTGACCACGGCGGCGGCGACGCCTGGGAGGGTGGTTAGGGCTTGGGCGGCCTCGTCTGGTTCGATGCGGAAGCCTCGGATTTTTACCTGGGCGTCGGCGCGGCCGAGGAACTTGAGTTCGCCGGCCGGGGTCCAGCGGACCAGGTCGCCGGTGCGGTACATGCGGGAGCCGTCGGCGGCGAAGGGGTCGGGGAGGAAGCGGGAGGCGGTGAGTCCCGGGCGGTCCAGGTAGCCTCGGGCTACCTGGGGGCCGCCCAGGTAGAGCTCGCCTACGCCGCCGAGTGGGACGGGGCGGAGGCGGTCGTCCAGGACGTAGGCGCCGATGTTGTCGAGCGGGGTGCCCAGGCGGACGCCGTCGAAGGTCCGTCCCTCGGTGCCGAAGCGCTGGTGGTGGCTGGCGAAGGTGACCTCGGTCGGGCCGTAGCTGTGCACGACGACGGTGTCCGGGCAGTGGTCGAGCACGGTGCGGAGGACTTCGGGGGCGATGACGTCGCCGCCCGTCCAGACCTCCTTCAGCCGGGCCAGGGCGTCGAGTTCCGTCTCGGCCATGAGGTGGAACAGCCCGGCGGTGAAGTAGGCGGCCGTCACGTCCTCGTCGGTGATGACGCGGGCCATCTCGCGGACGTCGGCGCCGTCACCCGAGGCGATGACGAGGCCGCCGCCGCGCAGCAGCGGCACCCACAGCTCGTAGGTGGAGGCGTCGAAGCCGAACGCCGAATGCACCAGCATCCGCTCATGCCGCGCCGCGTCCCAGCACCCGGCCTCCACCAGGGCGACGATGTTGCTATGGGTGACGCCGACGCCCTTGGGCCTGCCCGTCGAACCGGACGTGAACATCACGTAGGCGAGATCGTCGGGGTGGACGGGCACGCACGGGTCGTCGTCCCGTCCCCCGGGCTGGGGGCGCGACGGCAGGACGCGGGTGCCCGCCTCGCGTTCGGCGGCGAGGATCTCGGGCGCGGTGCCGTCGCCGACGAGGACGGTGGCGCCGGAGTCGGCGAGCACGATCCGCGCCCGCGCGGCGGGCAGCCGGGGATCCACCGGGACGTAAGCGGCACCGCACTTCAGCGCCGCGAGCGTCACCGCTATGAGGTCAGGCCCCGGCCGCACGAGCACGCCCACGGCCCCGCCGGGGACGACACCCGCCGCGATCAGCAGGTGCGCGAGCGCGTTGGCCCGGCCGTCGAGCTCGGCGTACGTGAGCACCACCCCGTCACAGGCGACCGCGACCGCCCCGGCCCGGGAACGGACCCGCCCGGCGAACAGCCCGTGCACGGTCCCGGCCGAAGCAGCCGCGATGCGCGGAGCAGCAGCCGGGACGGGCAGCGCCGCCGAAGCGGCGGAGACCGACAAAGCACCGGGGGCGACAGGCGCGCCGACGGCGGCCGGGGTGCCGGAGACGGTCCGAACGCTGAGGGTGGCCGGGGTGGCCGGGGTGGCCGAGACGCTGGGGGTGGCCAGGGCGGTAGGGGTGGTGGGGGTCGGGGGTGGGAGGGTGACGACTTGGGCGAGTTCGTCGGGGGGCATCAGGGTGACTTCGCCTACGGTCAAGCCTGGGTTGGTGGCTACGGTGGTGAGGAAGCGGACTAGGCGGGCGGTGAGGAGGGTGGCGGTCTGGTGGTCGAAGAGGTCGGTGGCGTATTCGAGGGAGCCGTCCAAAGTGGTGATGGTGCCGTTGGGGGCGCGGTGGACGGCGGCGGCTAGCGTCAGGTCGAACTTGACGGCGCCGGTGTCTACGGGCCAGGGGCTTCCCGCGAGGGGGGAGTCTGCGGGGTCGGCCTGGGTGGATTCGGTGACCAGGAGCATGACCTGGAAGAGGGGGTGGTGGGCGGCGGAGCGGGCCGGGTCGAGGTGTTCGACGAGCAGCTCGAACGGGAGGTCCTGGTGGTCGTAGGCGGCGAGGTCGGCGTCGCGGACGCGGGCTAGGAGGTCGGTGAAGCTCGGGTCGCCGGAAGTGTCGGTGCGGAGGACTACGGTGTTGACGAAGAAGCCGACGAGGCCGTCGAGGTCGGGGTGGTCGCGGCCTGCGGTGACGGTGCCGAGGGGGATGTCGGGGCCGGTGCCGAGGCGGGACAGGACGGCGGCGAAGGCGGCCTGGACGACCATGAACATCGTGGCGCCCGACGAGGCGGCGAGTCGGGCGAGTCCGGCGCGGGTGGCGGCGTCCAGGGCGAACGGGACGTGGCCGCCGTGGTGGGTCGGCTCGGCCGGGCGGGGGCGGTCGGCGGGCAGGTCGAGGACGGGCGGGGCGTCGGCGAGCGCGTCGCGCCAGAAGGCGAGGGAGCGGCCGGCCGGGCTCGCCGCGTCGGACGGGTCGCCGAGCAGGGCGCGCTGCCAGACGGCGTAGTCGCCGTACTGGACGGGCAGCGGCGCCCAAGCCGGGGCCTGCCCCGCCGCGCGGGCCGCGTAGGCGGCGCCGAGGTCGTCCATCAGCCGCGCGACGGACCAGCCGTCCCCCGCGATGTGGTGCAGCACCAGCACGAGGAGCTGTCCCTCGTCCGCCTCCACCAGCCAGACCCGCAACGGCACCTCCGCCCCCACCGCGAACACATGCCCGGTGAGCGCGTCCAACTCGGTCCACAGCGCGCCAGGCGCGGGCCGCCGCACCTCAACAACGGGCCGCCCGAGCTGCGGCCGCGAAGCCCGAACGCTCCGCGCGCCCGACTCCACCGAATGCGTCCAGTCGACGGGCTGCGTCTGCTCCGCGCCCTCGGACCCGACGCCTTGCGGGGGCTGCTCTGAGGGTCCGCTAAACTGGGGGTGTTGTTGGCTTGGGGTGCGGACGTTTGTTGGGTCTGGCGTTGTTTGGGCGTAGGGGCTGGATAGGACGATTTGGTGGGGTTCGGTGTTGATCTGGGTGAAGAGGGAGCGAAGGACTTCGTGGCGGGCGATGACGTCGGTCAGGGCGGCTTCCAGGGTCGCCGGGTCGGCGGGGTGGGTGAGGTGGAGGACGACCGGGATGTTGTAGGAGCGGCTGGGGCCTTCCAGTTCGTTGATGAACCACAGGCGGCGTTGGGCGTAGGAGAGCGGGAGGGGGGCGGACCTGTCGACCGGGACCAGGGCCGGGGCGTCGGCGCGGGTCCTGGTGAGGCGGGGGGCCAGGGCGGCCACGGTCGGGGCGGCGAAGACGTCGCGGACGCCGAGGTCGGCGCTGAGCTCGGCGCGGATCCTGGCGACCAGGCGGACGGCGAGGAGGGAGTGGCCACCCAGGTCGAAGAAGCTGTCGTCGATGGTGACGTCGGGGACGCCCAGGACGTCGGCGAACAGGGCGCACAGGGCGCGTTCGCGTTCGGTGCGGGGGGCCCGGCCGCCCGTCGTGTGGGACGGGGCGGGTAGGGCGCGCTGGTCGAGTTTGCCGTTCGGGTTCAGCGGGAGGGCGGTGAGCGGGACGACGGCCGACGGCACCAGGTGCGCGGGCAGCAGCCGGGCGACAGCCTCGCGCACGGCCCGCGCGTCGAGTGTGTCCGGCGTGAGGTAGGCGACGAGCCGCTTGTCGCCGGGACGGTCCTCGCGGACGGTCACCGCGACCTGGCCCGCCTCCGGGACGGCGGCCCTGACGGCCTGCTCGACCTCGCCGGGCTCGATGCGGAAGCCGCGGATCTTCACCTGTCCGTCGGCGCGGCCGAGGAACTTCAGCTCGCCGTCCGGCGTCCAGCGGACGAGGTCGCCCGTCCGGTACATGCGCGAGCCGTCCGCCGCGAACGGATCGGGCAGGAAGCGGGCGGCGGTGAGGTCGGCCCGGCCGAGGTAGCCGTGCGCGACCTGCGGGCCGCCGACGTACAGCTCGCCGACGCCGCCGAGCGGGACGGGACGCAGCATGTCGTCAAGGACGTAAGCGGCGACGTCGCCCAGGGGCGCGCCGAGGTAGACGCCGCGCAGGTCACGTTCGCCGGGCGGGAACGTCTGGTGGTGGCTGGCGAAGGTCGTCTCGGTCGGGCCGTAGCTGTGCACGACGACCGTCTCGGGGCAGTGCTCCAGGACGGTGCGCAGGACCTCGGGGGCGATGACGTCGCCGCCCGTCCAGACCTCCTTCAGCCGGGCGAGCGCGTCGAGCTCCGTCTCGGCCATGAGGTGGAACAGCCCGGCGGTGAAGTACGCCGCCGTCACCTTCTCCTCGGTGATGATCCGGGCCATCTCGCGCACGTCGGCGCCGTCGCCGGGCGCGACCACGAGGCATCCGCCGCGCAGCAGCGGCACCCACAGCTCGTAGGTGGACGCGTCGAAGCCGAACGCCGAATGCACCAGCATCCGCTCGTGCCGCGCCGCGTCCCACACCGCGTCGAAGACAAGCCGCTTGACGTTGTGGTGGCTGACGGCGACACCCTTGGGCCGCCCGGTCGAGCCGGACGTGAACATGACGTAGGCCGTCGCCGAGTCCGGCACGTCCACACCGGGGTCGGTGTCGAGCCCGGACCCAACGCGCACGCCGTACTCACCTTCGCCCGCAGCCAACGGACCCGCGACACACGCGACATCAGCGGGCACAACGGGCAAGCCGTACTCGCGTCCGGCGTCGGCGACCGGGTCCGCGATGTGCGCGACATCGGCGGGCGCGCCGTACTCGCCTTCGGCGGTGGGGAGTGGACTCGGGGTGTGCGGGACGTCGGCGGGCACGACGGGGGTGCCGTGGGCGCGTTCGGCGGTGGCGAGGGGGCCTGTGGTGTGGGTGGTGTCGGTGAGGAGGGCGGTGGCGTTGGAGTCGGCGAGGACCATGCGGGCGCGGGTGGCGGGGAGGCGGGGGTCGACGGGGACGTAGGCGGCGCCGCACTTGAGGGCGGCGAGGACGGCGGCGACCTGGGCGGGGCCGGGTTCGGTGAGCACGCCGACCGCGTCGCCCGGCCGTACCCCGGCGGCGCGCAGGCGGTGCGCGAGGACGTTGGCGCGGCGGTCCAGCTCGGCGCGGGTCAGGGTGACGTCGGCGCAGACGAGGGCGGGGGCGTCCGGCTCCCGTTCGGCGCGCTCGGTGAAGAGCCGGTGCAGCCCGCCGTCAGGGATCTCGTGCGTGACGGCGGGGGGAAGCAGCCGCGCGCGCTCGCCCGGAGCCAGCGGGTCGAGGGCGCTCAAGCGGCGCGCGGGGGCGGCGGCGACGGCGGTGAGGACGGCGGTGAGGCGGGAGACGAGCAGCGCGGCGGTCTCCCGGTCGAAGAGGTCGGCCGCGTACTCCAGGCCGCCGTCGCAGGCCAGGACGGCCCCTGCGGGGTCGCGCCGGACGGTCAGCGAAAGCGACATGTCGAACTTGACCGTCCCGGTGTCCACCGGCCAGGGTTCGCCCGCCAGCGCGGCCGGGGCTTCGGCCGTCTCGTCCTGGACGGACAGCATGACCTGCACGAGCGGGTGGTGGGCGGCCGACCGGACGGGGTTGAGGTGCTCGACGAGGAGGTCGAACGGCGTGTCCTGGTGCGCGTAAGCGGCGAGGTCGGCCGCGCGCACACGGTCGAGGAGTTCGGTGAAAGCGGGGTCGCCGGAAACGTCGGTGCGCAGGACTAGTGTGTTGACGAACAGGCCGACGAGGTCGTGCAGCGCCTCGTCGTCACGGCCTGCGACAACAGTGCCGATCGGCAGGTCGGTGCCCGCGCCGAGGGCTCGGAGCACCGTGGCGAAGGCGGCCTGGACGACCATGAACAGGGTGGCGCCGGAGGCGGCGGCGAGCCGGGCCAGGCCGTCGTGGACGTCGGGGTCGAGGGCGAACAGGACGGCGCCGCCGCGGTGGGTGGGGGCGGCCGGGCGCGGCCGGTCGGCGGGCAGGTCGAGCACCGGCGGGGCTCCCGCCAAGGTGTCCTTCCAGAAGGCGAGGTGGTGGGCGAGGGGGCTTTCCGGGTCGGCGGCGTCGCCGAGCAGGGCGCGCTGCCAGACGGCGTAGTCGCCGTACTGGACGGGGAGCGGCGTCCAGGCGGGGGGCTCGCCCGCGGCGCGGGCGGTGTAGGCGGCGTCCAGGTCGGCGAGGAGGCGGCCGACCGACCAGCCGTCACCGGCGATGTGGTGCAGCACGAGGACGAGGATCTGGCCGCTCTCCGGCGCGGTGACGAGCGCGGCCCGGACGGGCGGTTCCGCGCCTACCGCGAAGGCGTGCCCGGCGAGGGCGTCGAGCGCCTCCCAAAGGCCGTCCTCGGGGACGTCGAGGGTCTCCACGCGGGGGTGTTCGCCGGGCGTGACGCGCTGGTGCGGCTCGCCGTCGATGACGGTGAAGACCGAGCGGAGCACCTCGTGCCGCTCCACCACGTCGCCTAGCGCGGCTTCCAGGACGGCCGCGTCCACCGGACGCGTCAGGCGGATCAGCACCGGGATGTTGTAAGAACGTCCGGGGCCTTCCAGCTCGTGGACGAACCACAGCCGCCGCTGGGCGAACGACAGCGGGAGCGGGCCCGACCTGTCCGTCGGGACGAGCGCGGGACGGGCCGCCGCCGCTGCCCGCTCGATCCGGGCGGCGAGACCGGCCGGGGTGGGCGCGAGGAACAGGTCGCGGATGCCGATCTCGGCGCCCAGGACCGCGCGCACCCGGTTGACCAGCCGCACGCCGAGCAGGGAGTGGCCGCCGAGCGCGAAGAAGTCGGCGTCCCGGCCGACCGACGGCAGGGCGAGCACCTCGGCGAACAGGGCGGCCAGCGCGTCGGTGCCCGCGCCGTCCGACGCGGCGGGGACGGCGGTGTGCGCGAGGGCTTCGGCGACCGCCGCGCGGCGTGCGGCCAGCCCGGCCTCCTCCGAGGGCGACAGCACGGCCAGGGCGTCGACGGGCCTGGACGGGTCGGCGGCGACGGCCTCCAGGACCCGGACGAACAGGTCGAGCAGCAGTCGGGCGGTGTCCTCGTCGAACAGGTCGAGGGCGTACTGCCACCAGATCTCCAGGCCGTCCTCGTCCGCCACGCACGAGACGCTGAGGTCGAACTTGGCGGTGTCAAGCCCGGCGGGCTCGACCCGTCCCGTCAGCGGGCCGAACGGCACGGCGGCGCCCGACTCGGGGCCGTCGAGGGTCAGCATCACCTGGAAGAACGGGTGCCGGGCCAGCGACCTGGGCGGGTTGAGGTGCTCGACGAGCAGGTCGAACGGCAGGTCCTGGTGGGCGTAGGCGGCCAGGTCGGCGTCGCGCACCCGGTCGAGCAGCTCGGCGAACGTGGGCCCGCCCGAGACGTCGGCGCGCAACACCAGCGTGTTGACGAAGAACCCGACGAGGTCGGTGAGCGCCTCGTCCGCCCGGCCCGCGACCGGCGTCCCGATCGCGACGTCCGTGCCCGCCCCGGCCCTGGCCAACGCGGCCGCGAGCCCGGCCCGCACCGCCATGAACGGGCTGGCCCCCCGCTCCTCGGCGAGCGCAAGCAGCCGCCGCGCCGGTTCCGCGCCCAGCCGCGCGCTGAGGGTGGCGCCCCGGTACGTCGGCTCAGCCAGCCGAGGCCGATCCGCGGGCAGGTCGAGGCTGGGCGGCAGCCCGTCCAACGCCCGCCGCCAGAACGCGATCTGCCGCGCCAACGTACTCGCCGGGTCGCCGGGATCGCCGAGCGCCTCCTGCTCCCACAGAGCGAAGTCGGCGTACTGGACGGGCAACGGCTCCCACTCGGGCTCCGTCCCCCCGAGCCGGGCGGCGTAGGCGGCGGCGAGGTCACGCAACAGCGGCCCAAGCGACCACCCGTCCGTCGCCACGTGGTGCACCAACACGACGAGCACCGCGTCGCCGCCCGTGACGGCGTTCGTGTCGGGTTCGCTGGTGAACAGGCGGGCCTTCAGGGGGACGTCGGTGAGGAGGTCGAAGGCGGTGTCGCAGAAGGCGGCGACGAGGCCGTCGCGTTCGGCGGGCCGGCAGGTGGTGGCGGAGAAGAGGCGGCGGGCGGTGGCTTCCTCCGGGGTCAGGACGTGCTGGAAGGGTTCGCCGTCGGCGGCGGGCAGGATCGTGCGGAGCACCTCGTGTCGCTCGACCAGGTCGGCGACGGCGTGCTCCAGCGCCGTCAGGTCCGGGACGCCGTCCAGGCGCAGCACCAGCGGCACGTTGTAAGCGGCCGAGCCGCCTTCGAACCGGCTGAGGAACCACAGGCGGCGCTGCGCGTACGACAGCGGGATCCGCTCGTCCTCGGGCACCTCGGGAACCGTGTGCGCCGGCTCCGGCGCGACGACGGGCGCCGCGACGACCCGTCCGGGAACCAGCGTGCGCAGGAACGGCCTGTCGATCTTCCCCGTCCCCGCCCGCGGCATCACGGGCAGCAACGTCACCGTCCCGGGCACCGCCGCCGCCGGAAGATAAGCAGCCAGATGCGCCCGCAACACCCCAGCCAGCTCCGAACCAGCCGAACTCCCCCCGTCCCCGGCAGCGCCAGGTCCCGCGGTCGCGGCGGGGTCGGTGGCGAGGGTGGGGACGGCGTAGGCGGCGAGTTGGCGGGTGCCGTCGTCCAGGGTGCGGACGACAACGGCGGCCTCGCGGACGGACGGGTGCTCCAGGAGGACGGCTTCGACGGCCAGGGGGTCGATGCGGTGGCCGCTGATCTTGACTTCGTCGTCGATGCGGCCCAGGTAGCCGAGGGCGCCGTCGGGGCGGATGACGGCGCGGTCGCCGGTGCGGTAGGCGCGGGCGCCGTCCAGGCGGGTGAAGCGCCGCTCGGTGAGGGCGGCGCGGCCGAGGTAGCCGTGGGCGAGGCCGCCGCCGAGCAGCCACAGTTCGCCGTCCACGAGGGCCGCCTGGACGCCGGGCAGCGGCAGCCCGATGGGGACCTCGCCGCCGTCGAAGCCGGTGAGGTCGGCGACAGTAGCCACGACGGTGGCCTCGGTGGGCCCGTAGGTGTTGAGGAGCCGCACCCCGGCGGCGTGGCGGCGCCAGCGCGCGATCCGCTCCGGCATCGCCGCCTCCCCGCCGATGATGACGAGCCGCAGCTCCGGCGGAAGCGAGACGACACCGGTGGAGACGGCGTAAGCGAGCTCGTGCCAGTAGGCCGTCGGCAGGTCCAGGACGGTGACGCCCCGCGCCACACACCCCGCCACAAGGCCCGGAACATCCAACATGTCCGGGTCGCGCAGCACCAGCGTCGCCCCCGCGCACAGCGTCACGAACACCTCTTCGACACTCGCGTCGAAGTGCAGCGGCGCGAACTGGAGAACCCGGTCCCCCTCCCCGATCCCGTAGACCGCGAGCGCCCCCGCGACAAAGTGCGCCAACGCCTCTCGCCCGACCACAACCCCGTTGGGCGTCCCCGTCGACCCCGACGTGTAGATCACATACGCCGCCCCCTCCGGCACCCCCTCCCCCGAAAGCACAACCCCGCCCGCCCCGGCTTCGATGCTCCCGTCGTCCCGGCCGCCCGTCGCGTCGGTGAGGATGGCGGTGGTGCGGGCGGGTGGGGCGGTGGGGTCGAGGGGGAGGTAGGCGGCGCCGGTGTGGAGGACGGCGAGGAGGGTGACGAGGGTGGGGAGGTCGCGGTCGCCGCGGACGGCGACGAGGCGGCCGGGGGCGGCGCCCCGGGCGGTGAGCTCGGCGGCGCGGGTGGTGATGGCGGCGGCGAGGTCGGCGTAGGTGAGGTGGTCCGGGCCGTGTTCGAGGGCGGGGCGGTCCGGGTGCAGGTGTGCGCGTTCGGTGATGAGGGCGAGCAAGTCCCGCGGCGGGGTGGGCAGCGGGCCGCCGTCGAGGACGGGGGTCGCGGTCTCGGTGGTGAGGGTCGGCGCCATGGGAGGTCCTCCGGATCGCAGCGGCTCTTCGGTCGGCCCGGCCCGGATGGTCGGCCGGTCATCGGCAGGCTATGTCGGCAGATCTTCGGATATCGGCAGGTCAGGCGGCAGATAGCGGGGGGATAGTCCGGTGATGGCGGTCAGTGCTTGGCGGCGTCGTGCAAGCGGGCGCCGCCCCTGGTGCGGCGGCGCAGCGCGGGCCGCGCCGCCTCGGGCGCGGGGGCCTGCGGGGCGGCGGCCTGGAGACGGGCGGCGAGCGTCGCGACCGTGGGCGCCTGGAAGACGTCACGGAGCGTCAGTTCGCCGGGAACGCTCGCCCGCACGCGGTTGAGCAGCCGGACGGCGAGCAGCGAGTGGCCGCCGATCTTGAAGAAGTTGTCGTCGACGCCGACCGGCCGACCGCCGAGCAGGTCGCGGAACAGCGCGGCGAGCAGCTCCTCGACGGGGCCCCGGGGGGGACGTCCGGCGGGCGCGGCGCGCTCGGGGGCGGGCAGCGCGGCCCGGTCGAGGCCGCCGTGCTCGGTGAGCGGCAGGGCCGGCAGCGCCACGACGGCGTCGGGCACCAGGTGCTCGGCGAGGACCTCGCCCACCCGCTCGCGCAGCCCCGTGGCATCCGCGCCCGGCGCCAGCACGACATAGGCGACAAGCCCACCGTCTCGGATGACGACGGCGGCCTCGCGCACCTGCGGCGAGAGGAGGAGCACCTCTTCCACCGCGCCGGTGTCGAGCCGGTCGGGGTCGGCGACCGGGCCCAGGTGACGCAGCGTGCCGTCCGCCGCCCGGCGCACCAGCGCGCCGGTGCGCGCCATCCGGCCGCCGTCGGGCCGGAACGGGTCCGCGACGAACCGCGTCGCGGAGACCCCCGGCGCGGCCGGGAACCCCTCGGCGAGCCCGTCTCCGCCGACGTACAGCTCACCTGGCGTCCCGGCGGGCACCGGACGAAGCCGAGCGTCCAGCACATAGCGGACCGCGCCGCCCACGGGACCGCCCGCCAGATCCGGCGCATGCACGACCCGCGCGTCACGCAGCAGCGCCCGGACCCGCGCCCGAGGCCCGTCCTCCCGAGGCACCCCGGTGACGGCCACCTCCCGCAGCCGGGCGAGCGCCTCCGGCCGAACCTCCGCGATCCGCTCCAGCAACCGCGCGGGCAACGCCAACGCGGTCACACCATGCGCCACCACAAGATCGGCGACCTCCTCCGCCGACGGCCGCGCCCGCGACGCCAACACACACGTCCCGCCCACGGCCAGCGCCCCCCAGAACTCGGCGACGAACGACCCCCAGGAGACCGGCCCCCACTGAAGCCGCACCACGCCCCGCCCCCCACAACACGCGCCGACCACGACCCGATGCGACACCAGCACCGCCCGCCCCTCCCCCGACACGTCCCCAACAAGCACCACACCCACCGCATCCCCCGCATCCCCCGACCCACGCGGAGCGCTCGGGGTACCTGACTCATCCGGGGCGAACGGCATGCGTGACACGTCCGGTGTGCCCAGTGCGAGCGGCGCACCAGACATGCCCGACGTGCCAGGCATTCCCGATGCGTCCGGCGCGTGCGAAGTGACCGGCATGCCCAGCGCGTCTGGAGGTGTGTTCGGGGTGGGAGGGGCGGGGTTGTTTGGGGTGTCCAGGAGGAGTACCGGGAAGGTGGGCGGGGTTGGGTGGGTGGGGTCGGAGACCAGGAGGGTCGCGCGGCTCTCCAGGAGGAGGGGTAGGGGGTCGGTGGCCGGGTCGAGGACCGCGTGGGCGGCGCCGGTTCGGGCGATCGCCAGGACGGTGGTGGCGAGTGGGAGTGCGCGGTCCAGGAGGACGGCGACGGTCTGGCCTCGGCGGGCGCCGTGGGCGGCCAGACGGGCGGCGAGTGCGGCGGAGGCGGCGTCCAGTTCGCGGTAGGTGAGGGTGCCGTCGGCGGCGATGACGGCGGTCGCGTCCGGGGCCGCCGCGACGTGGTCGGCGAACAGGTCGGGCAGGGTCGCGTCACGCGGCACCGGCACGGGCCGGGGGTCGGGTGCCTCTCGCGAAGCCGGGCCCTCGTCGAGCGTGGCCAGGGGGGAGGGGGTGGGGTCGGTGAGGTTTAGGGCGGAGATGGGGAGGTCGGGGGTGGTGGGGGCGGTGAGGAGGGTTCGGGTGAGGAGGTGGGAGACGAGGGTGGCGAAGTCGGGGTCGAAGAGGTCGGCGGCGGATTCGACGACGCAGGAGAGGCCGTCGGGGGCGCCCAGGGGGTCTCGGCGTTCTCGGACGGCGACGGTCAGGTCGAACTTGGCGGTGTCGCCGGCGACGGGGATCTCGGTGCCAGCCAGGGGGGAGCCCGCGGTTTCCTCCTGGAAGGAGGTCTGGACGGTCAGCATGACCTGGACCAGGGGGTGGCGGGAGGTCGATCTGACCGGGTTGAGGTGTTCCACGACGAGGTCGAACGGGACCTCCTGGTGGGCGTAGGCGGCCAGGTCCGCCGCACGGACCCGGGCGAGGAGTTCGGCGAACGTGGGGTCGCCCGAGACGTCGGTGCGCAACACCAGCGTGTTGACGAAGAACCCGACGAGGTCGTGCAATGCCTCGTCGTCACGGCCCGCCACCACGGTGCCGATCGGCAGGTCGCGGCCCGCGCCCAGCCGTTCCAGCACCACCGCGAAGGCCGCCTGGACGACCATGAACAGGGTCGCGCCGGACGCGGCGGCGAGCCTGGCGAGCGCCCGGTGCGCGGCGGCGTCGAGCTCGAACGGGACGAGTTCGCCGCGCGGGGCGGGCGCGGCGGGGCGCGGCCGGTGCCCGGGGATCTCCAGCAGCGGCGGCGCGCCCTCCAGCGTCTCCTTCCAGTAGGCGAGCTGCCGGGCGAGCGGGCTGTCGGGATCGTCCGCGCCGCCGAGCAGGGCCCGCTGCCAGACGGCGTAGTCGCCGTACTGCACCGGCAGCGGCGCCCACGCCGGCGCCTCGCCACGGGCCCGCGCGGCGTACGCCTCCCCCAGGTCGGCGAGCAAACGCCCGACCGACCAGCCGTCCCCCGCGATGTGATGCAGCACCAACACCAGCACGTCACCCGAGCCCGTCGTGACGAGCGCGGCCCGCAGCGGCGGTTCGGCCCCGACGTCGAAGGCATGCCCGGCGAGCGCGTCGAGCACCGCCGCCTCGTTCGAGCTGCGACCGTGTGCGTCCTCGGCGGGAGTGTTCGTGCCACGCTCGGGTTCGTGTTGGTTCGGGCGCGGGTGATGCCCGGTGTTCGGCTTGGTGGCCGAGATGATCTGCAGGTGGGGGCGGAGGGTGGGGTGGACGCGTTGGTGGGGTTCGCCGTCGATGACGGTGAAGACCGAACGGAGGACTTCGTGGCGGTCTGCCACGTCGGCGAGGGCGGCTGCCAGGATCGTCGGGTCCACGGGGTGGGTCAGGCGGATCAGGACCGGGATGTTGTAGGCGCGGCCGGGGCCTTCCAGTTCGTGGACGAACCAGAGGCGGCGTTGCGCGAAGGACAGGGGCACGCCGCCGGACCTGTCGACGGGGACGAGGGGCGGCCGGTCGGCCCCGGCGGACTCGCCGATCCGCGCGTCGAGTCCGACGACCGTCGGGGTGAGGAACAGGTCGCGGATGCCGATCTCCACGTCGAGCACGGCCCGGATCCGGTTCACCAGCCGCACGCCGAGCAGCGAGTGCCCGCCGCTGCGGAAGAAGTTGTCGTCACCGCCGACGAACGGCAGCCCGAGCGCCTCCGCGAACAGCCCGGCAAGGATCTCCTGACGAGGCGTGAGCGCCACGGCCCCCTCCGGCTTCCCGGACGTACCGGGCTTTTCGGGCGGGGTGAGGCGGCGCCGTCGTTCGGCGAGGCCCGCCAGTTCTTCGGCGGTCAGGAGGTCCGTTGTGTCTGCGGGTCGGGCGGGGGTGGTGGCGACGGCCTCAAGGACGCGCGTGAACACCGTGAGGAGCAGGCGGGCGGTCGTCTCGTCGAAGAGGTCCTGGGCGTACTGCCACCAGATTTCGAGGCCGTCGCCGTCGGGGAGTTCGGTGCAGAAGACGGTGAGGTCGAACTTGGCGGCGCGGAGGTCCACCGGCGAGATCCGGCCCGGAACACCGCCCAGGTCGTACCCGTCCTGGGGGGTGGCGTCCAGGGTGAGCATCACCTGGAAGAACGGGTGCCAGGCCAGGGTGCGCTCGGGGTTGAGGTGTTCGACGAGCAGGTCGAAAGGCAAGTCCTGGTGGGCGAAGGCGCCGAGGGCGGTCTCGCGGACGCGGTCCACCAGGTCGGTGAAAGGCAGGTCGGGCGGGACGTCGGCGCGCAGCACCAGGCTGTTCACGAAGAACCCGACGAGGTCCTCCAGCGCCTCCTCCGCGCCGCGCCCGGCGACGGGCGTCCCGATCGCGACGTCCCGCTGCCCGGAGACGGCGGCGAGCGCGGCGGCGAGCCCGGCCTGGAGCACCATGGCGAGGCTGGCGCGACGGGCCCGGCCGAGCGCGCGCAGCCCCGCCAGCGCGGCGCCGTCGACGCGCGCGGTGGCGAGCCCGCCGCGCCCGGACGGTTCGGCGGGGTGCGGCCGGTCGGCGGGCAGGGCGAGCCGGTCGGGCAGGCCGTCCAGGGCGGCCCGCCAGTAGGCGAGCTGTTCGGCCGCCTCGCTGTCGGGGTCGGCGGGGTCGCCGAGCACGTCGCGCTGCCACAGCGCGTAGTCGGCGTACTGGATGTCGAGCGGCGGACGCGCGGGCGCCGTCCCGGCCAGTCGGGCGGCGTACGCTTCGGCGAGGTCGCGCAGCAGCGGGCCGAGCGACCCCCCGTCCGTCGCGACGTGGTGCAGCAGCAGCACCAACACCGAGGCGTCAGGCCCGGTGACGAACAGGCGAGCCCGTAGCGGCAGGTCCGTGAGCAGGTCGAAGGGCAGCCCGCAGAACTCCCCGACGAGCACGTCGGCCTCGTCAGCCCCGCACCGCACGACGGTCAACAGGCCGGAAGGCGGCTCCAGCACCCGCTGACAGGGCTCCCCGCCGACGACGGGCAGCACCGTGCGCAGCACCTCGTGCCGCGCGGTCAGGTCGGTGAGCGCGGCGGCGAGCGCCGCCGCGTCCGGCACCCCGGCGAGCCGCACCACGACCGGCGCGTTGTAGGTCGCGGACTGTCCGTCCAGACGGTTCAGGAACCACAGCCTGCGCTGCGCGTACGACAACGGGATCACGGGGTCCTCCTAAGCGGCGTCCAGCCGGGGCGGGCAGGGCCGCCCGCCCCGAGAGGCGTGTTCGTCAAGGTCGCGCACTGGGCGCGTCCCACCGGGCTGTGGTCGGTTAGCCCGAAGGCGGATCTTCGGCAACTCCCGACTTCGTCGGGAGCGCCCGCCTCGGGCTGTGTTCGGTTGGCCCGGAGGCGGGCCCTCGGCAGCCCCCGACTTCGTCGGGAGCGCCCGGCACCGGGCTGTGTTCGAGGGGCCCCGAGGGCGGGCGCTGGGCGGCTGCCGAGCGGCCGCCCCCGGGTCGGGTCAGACGGGGGCGGGGGCGCGGTCGAGGGCGGATTCGATGCGGGCGGCGAGGTCGCGGAGGCGCGGGTTCTGGTAGACGTCGCGGACGGGCAGGCGGAGGCCCAGGTCGGCGCGGACCCGGGCGACGAGCTTGATGGCGAGCAGCGAGTGCCCGCCGAGTTTGAAGAAGTTGTCGTCGGCGGTGATGCCGGGCCGCTCCAGCACCTCGGACCAGACGGCGGCGATGAGCGCCTCGACCGGGCCGAGCGGCGCCGCGTCGGCGGTCCCCGCCGGGACGGCGGCGACGGGGTCGGGCACCGGCGTCGGCAGCGCCGCCCGGTCCAGCTTCCCGTTGGGCGTCGTCGGGAACCGTTCGACGGCGACGAGCGCGGCGGGCACCATGTAGGGCGCCAGCCGCGCCGCGAGGTGCTCCCGCAGCTCCGCCGCCGAGACGGCTTCCGCCACCCGGTAGTAGCCGACCAGGCCGTCCTCCCGGAGGGCGACGGCGGCCTCAGCGACCGCCGGGTGGGCGGTGAGCGCCGCCTCGATCTCGCCGATCTCGACCCGGTGCCCGCGCACCTTGACCTGGCCGTCGGCGCGGCCCAGGTACTCCAGGCCGCCGCCGGGCAGCAGCCGACAACGGTCCCCGGTGCGGTACATCCGGGACCCGTCGGCGGCGGCGACGTCCGCGACGAACCGCTCCCCGGTGAGGCGCGGCCGGTTGCGGTAGCCCCGCCCCACCCGCACCCCCGCCAGGTACAGCTCGCCCGTCTCGCCCTCGCCGACCGGGCGCAGCCGCTCGTCCAGCAGCCGCGCGGACAGGCCGGGCAGGACGGCGCCCAGGTGCGGCCGGTCGGCGGCGGCGATCCACGCGGCGGTGGCGTCGACGGTGCACTCGGTCGGCCCGTAGACGTTCACCGGCCGCAGCACCCCGGCCTCGGCGAGCGCGGCCAGGCGCGCCCACAGCGCCGGGGAGATCGCCTCTCCCCCGACGAGCAGGGTGAGCGGCGGCGCGCCCGGACGGTGCCGGGCGGCCAGCGGGTCGAGCAGGTGCTCGGCGTGCGAGGGGGTGATGTCGAGGTCGGTCAGCCCGGTGTCGGCGACGAGCGCGGCGAACAGGTCGGGGTCGGTCCGCGTCTCCTCGTCGATCATGACGACGGTGTCGCCCCGGCACAGCCGCACCCACTGCTGGACCGAGGCGTCGAAGGACGGCGAGGCGTTCCAGCCGACCCGCCCGGCCTCGGTCGTCGCGATCCCGACGGCCTCCAGCTCGGCGAGCAGCGCGGCGGCTGCCCCCCGGGTGATCTCCACGCCCTTGGGCGCGCCGGTCGAGCCGGAGGTGTAGATGACGTAAGCGAGGTCGTCGGGGCGGGTCGGCGCGGGCCGGTAGGCGGCGCACGGGCCGCCGGGCGCGGTCAGCTCGGCGGGCGTCAGGCAGGGCACGTTGACGCCGGGGATCGGCGGGCCGATGACGAGATCGGCGCCGGAGTCCGCGACGAGGTGGCGGCGCCGCTCGGCGGGCAGCTTCGGATCGACCGGCAGGTAGGCGGCGCCCGCCGTCAGCGTGCCGACGAGGGCGAGCAGCAGGTCGGCGCCGCGCGGCAGGTGCAGCGCGACGACCCGCTCGGGTCCGACGCCGTGCGCCGCGAGCCGCCGGGCGATCCGGCCCGCGTGGGTGCGCAGCTCGCCGAACGTGAGGGCGAGGTCGCCGTCCAGGACGGCGGTCCGCTCGGACGGCACGGCGCCGAGGCGGTCCAGCAGGTCCGTCGTCATCGCGGGTCACTCCTTCGGGGCCGCCGCGGGCGCGGCGGGCGGGGTCAGCGGCCGGCAGGCGGCCAGCGGCACGGGGTCGCCCATGGCGACGAGGATCTTCCGATCGCCGCGGTAGGACTCGCGGCCGTGGGCGGACAGGATGTTGTCGACGAGCAGTAGGTCGCCGCGCTGCCACGACTCGCGCGCGGTGACCTCGGTGTAGACGCGGTCCAGCTCGGCGGCCTCCGCCTCGCTGATCGGGGAGCCGTCCCCGACGAAGGTGTCGAACGGGAGGCCGTCGTCGCCGTAGGTGTCCAGCAGGACGTCGCGGACGTCGGCGTCGAGCGTCCAGCGGTTCCAGAACGTGAAGTGGTTGAACCAGACGTGCTCGCCGGTGACGGGGTGGGTGACGACGGCCGAGCGGCGCTGGCGGGTCCGCAGCTCCCCGTCGGCGAGCCACTCGTGGCCGATGACGTTCTCGCGGCAGTACGCCTCGACCGTCTCCGGGTCCTCGGTGGCGAAGCTCGTCTGCCAGGGCAGCCCGGCCAGGTCGGAGTAGTTCCGGACGAGCAGCCAGCCGTGCTCGGCGAACCGCGCGCGCAGGCTCTCCGGGATGCGGCGCAGCGCCTCGCGCATGTCGCCGACGGTCGTCGCGCCGCCCTCCTCCGGCGCGACGAGGCAGCCGAACAGGAGGGTGCCGGGGAATTCGAGGGTGTAGCTGTTCTCGTTGTGCAGCCGGATCGGCTGGGCCGCGGGCAGGTCGGTCGACGAGAACACGCCCTCACCGAAGTCGGTGCGCGGCGTCGCCTTCTCCTTGTACCCGGCGGGCCGCTCGATGAGGACGTCGCGGGCCCGGGCGAAGTCGGCGGCGTCCGCCACCGGCAGCCCCCGCACCATGACGGAGCCGGAACGCAGCAACTCGGCCCGCAGCGCGGCCCGGTGGTCCCGCAGCCACTCCACCGCCGGGTCGAGCGCGGGAAAGTACGGCGCCTGCACGATCGGCGGCCGCCCCGCCGGACGGTGCACCGCCAGATCGGGCCCGGCGGACACCGGAGACGGCGCGGGACGGTCCACCGCGAGGTCGGGCATGACGGACGTCAGGGACAGGGCGGTGCCGTCCACCGCCAGGTCGGGCGGGGCGGGGGGTTGGGGGAAGGTGGTGGCGGTGGTCGGGGACATGGGGGCTACCTCCGGTCTGCTTGGGCGGACGGTGTTTGCCGGGCCGTCAGGCGGGCCGGGCCGCCAGGATCGACGTGACGAGGGACAGGAACTCCGGCAGGCGGTCCTGGAAGTAGAAGTGGCCGCCGGGCAGGACCGTCAGGGCCGCCTCGCGGTCGGTGACCTCAGCCCAGTCGGCGAGCGCGTCGACCGGCACGATCGGGTCCTGGGCGCCGCCGAGCGCGGTGACGGGGCAGCCGAGCGCGGGCAGCGCGCCGGTGAAGCGGTAGGCGTCGTCGATGGCGAAGTCGGCGCGGATCGACGGGAGCACGATCTCGCGCAGCTCCGGCTCGTCGAGGACGGCGTCGTCGGTGCCGCCGCGTTCCTTGAGCGCCGCGACGAGGTCGTCGTCGGTGAGCCGCTCCGGCTCGACCCGGCTCGGGTTCGGCAGGAACGGCGCACGGCACGCGGACGCGACGAACGCGCGCGGCGGACGTCCCTGCGCGGTCAGCGCCCGCGCCACCTCGAACGCCACGAGCGACCCCATGCTGTGCCCGAGGACAACAAGGTCGTCGGTGTCCTCGGGCAGGCACGCGGCGATGGGCCCCGCGAGGTCGTCGATACCGACCGGCAGGTCCTCGGCGAACCGAGCGCCCCGGCCCGGATACTGCCCGATGAGCAGCCTCACGTCAGCGGGCAGCAGCCCCCGCCAGTCGGCGTAGGCATGCGCGTTCCCACCCGCATGCGGAAGCACGAGCAGCGACGTACGATGGCGCGCCGCACCGGGCAACCGCCACACCACGTCATCAGCGGCGACCGTCGCCGCCAAGTACTGGACCGGACTCATCATGCACTCCATTCGAGGTCAGGCCGGGCGGCCGGGTCAGGGTCAGGCGGGGTGGGGTCGGAGGTCGGGGGGTGGGCGGGGTTAGAGGAGGGTGCCGGAGGTGGTGCGGCGGCGGAGGGCGGGGCGGGGGCGGCGGGCGGGGGTGGGGGCGGTGCCGTCGGGTGGGAGGAGTTGGGCCAGGGCGGCGGGGGTCGGGGAGTGGAAGATGTCGCGGAGGGTGAGTTCGGTGGCGGTGGCGGTGCGGATTCGGGCGGTGAGGCGGGCGGCGAGGAGGGAGTGGCCGCCCAGGTCGAAGAAGTCGTCGTCGATGCCGACGCCGGGGACGCCGAGGACGTCGGCGAACAGGGCGCACAGGGTGCGTTCGCGGTCGTCGCGGGGGGCGCGGCCGACGGGCGCGGCGGTCTCGGGGACGGGCAGGGCGCGGCGGTCGAGCTTGCCGTTCGGGGTGAGGGGGAGCCGGTCGAGCACCACGACCGTGGACGGCACCAGGTGTTCGGGCACCGACCTGCGGACGAGGGCGCGGACGTCCCGTCCGTCCAGGGACGCGTCTCCGGCGGGGACCGCGTAGCCGACGAGGCGGTGGGAGGTGCCGTCCTTGACCGCGACGGCGGCGGCCTGGGCGACGTCCGGGTGGGCGAGCAGGGCGCGTTCGACCTCGCCCAACTCGACCCGGAAGCCACGGATCTTGACCTGGTCGTCGGTGCGTCCGGCGAACTCCAGGGTGCCGTCGGCGCGCCAGCGGGCCAGGTCGCCCGTCCGGTAGAGGCGCGAGCCGTCGGCGGCGAAGGGGTCGGCGACGAACCGGCGGCCCGTCTGCGCCGGATCGGCCAGGTAGCCGTGCGCCAGGCCCACCCCGCCGAGATACACCTCGCCGACCGCGCCCACGGGGACGGGTCGCAGCCGCCCGTCCAGGACGTAAGCCCGTTTGCCGCCTATCGGCGCGCCGATCGGGACGGGACCGCCTTCGAAGCCGCCGGGGACGGGGAACACCGTCGTGAAGCCCATCGACTCGGCGGGCCCGTAGGCGTTGGCGACGACCGCCGCGCCCCGCGCCGTCACCCGCGCCACGTGGCCGCCCGAGGCGACCTCGCCCCCGGTGAACACAACACGCACGGTGTCGAACACGGCGGGGTACTCGTCGGCCATCACGTTGAACAGACCCGACGAAAGCTGAAGCATCGTGACGCCGTGCTCGGCCGTCAACGCGGCGATCAGCCCGGGTTCCGGCCGCTGCCCCGGCTGGAGGACACACGTCCCACCGAAGGCGAGCGCGCCCCAGAACTCCAGCGAGAACCCGTCCCACGAGACCGGCGAGCACTGGAGGAACACCGATTCGCCACCGAACGGCGCGTACGCCTGGCCAACCAGCGTCCCGACAAGCGCCCGATGCGGCGCGAAAACCCCCTTGGGACGGCCCGTCGAACCCGACGTGAACATCACGCACGCCGTGTCCCCGGGCTCGACCGGCACGCCAAGATCCGCGCTCTCGTACCCGGCAAGCCCCGGATCGTCCACCAGGACCACCGGAGGGCCGCCAAGCCGCTGAGCCGACCCGGCCCGAGTCACCACCCCGACGGGCGCCGCCTCACCCACCACAAGCCCGATCCGCTCATCCGGAAAATCCGGATCAAGCACCACATACCCGGCCCCAGTCTTCAGGACCGCGAGCAGCGCGACGGCAAAGTCCAGCCCCC
The DNA here is from genome assembly GCF_020991275.1 of Actinocorallia sp. API 0066. Taxonomy (GTDB): domain Bacteria; phylum Actinomycetota; class Actinomycetes; order Streptosporangiales; family Streptosporangiaceae; genus Actinocorallia. The sequence goes on from NZ_JAJLQY010000003.1 coordinate 298,034, forward strand.
GCTCCAACAGCACCCCGACCAGGTCCCCCCGCCGCACCCCCCGCGCCAAGAGCAACCGCGCAAGCCGGTTAGCCCGCGCGTTCAACTCCCCATAGCTCAACCGCGCCTCTTCCCCGACCGACGCGGCAGCCTCCGGCCGATCCCGCGCGGCGTCGTCAACCGGCGACACGGCGTGGGGAAGCTCGCGTGTCGGCGGCTGCCCGGAGGTCGGCCGTGTCGCGTCGTACACCAGCGCGATCGCGTTCGGGTGTTGCCGGGCGTGGTGTTCGACCAGGGCCGGGAGGGTTGTCTCGGCGGTGGTGCCGTTGCCGGTGGCGGTCCATTCGGTCAGGAGTCGGGTGCGTTCTTGGGGGTCGAGGACGTCCACCGTGCCGAGGGTCAGGGTCGGGTCGGCGGTGACCTGGTCGACGACCCTGGTGAAGGTGGCGGTGATGCGGTCGACGCTCGCCCGGTCGAAGATGTCGGTGCGGTAGAGGACGGCGCCGCTCAGGCCCGTGGTGTCCTCGGTCAGGAGGAACTCCAGGTCGAACTTGGCGGCGCCGCTGTGGGTGACGGTGGTGGGGCTCGCGTTCAGGCCCGGCAGGGAGGGGGCCGGGCCCGCCGCGCGCTCCAGGCCCAGGCAGACCTGGAACAGGGGGTGGCGGGAGAGTGACCTGACCGGGTTGAGGGCTTCGATGACGAGGTCGAAGGGGACCTCCTGGTGGGCGAAGGCGTCGAGGTCGGCGGCGCGTACTCGGGAGAGCAGTTCGCGGAAGGACGGGTCGCCTGAGGTGTCGGTGCGCAGGACGAGGGTGTTGACGAAGAAGCCGACGAGGTCGCCGAGGCCGTCCACGGAGCGGCCCGCGACGGGGGCGCCGATCGGGACGTCCACGCCCGCGCCGAGCCGGGTCAGGGTGAGCGCCAGTGCGGCCTGGAGCACCATGAACGGGGTGGCGCGTTCGGTGCGGGCCAGGTCGAGGACGCGGCGGCCGGTCTCCGGGCCGAACGCGACGGGGACGGCGCCGCCCTCGGTTCCGGCGACGAGCGGGCGCGGCCGGTCGAGCGCGAGGCCGAGTTCCTCGGGCAGGCCCGCCAGCGTCTCGCGCCAGAACGCCAGTTCGCGGCCCGCGACGCCGTCGGGGTCGGCCGGGTCGCCGAGCGCGGCGTGCTGCCAGAGCGCGTAGTCGGCGTACTGGACGGGCAGCGGCGCCCAGTCCGGGGCGCGGCCCGCGCGGCGGGCGGCGTAGGCGGCGGCGAGGTCGGCGAACAGGGGGCGCTGCGACTCGCCGTCCGTGGCGATGTGGTGCAGCAGGACGAGCAGGACGTGCGCGCCGCCACCGAGGTCGAAGAGGGTGACGCGCAGCGGCGGTTCCGCAGCGAGGTCGAAGGGCCGTCGCGCGGCGTCGGCGAGTGCGGCGTCGAGGTCTTCGGGGGCCGTCGCGACGTGCGTGAACGGGACATCCGCGTTGAGGATCCGCTGGTACGGCTCGCCGTCCTCGGCGGCGACGACGGTGCGGAGCGGCTCGTGTCTGGCGGCGACGTCGGTGAAGGCGGCGCGTAGGGCGGCGACATCGAGGTCACCGGCGAGGCGGACGGTCAGCGGCACGTTGTAAGCGGCGGACGCGCCTTCCAGCCGGGAGACGAGCCACAGCCTGCGTTGGGCGTAGGAGAGCGGGAGCCGGTCCGGGCGGGAGGCGGCGACGAGCGGCGGCGGGGCCTGGCCGTCGCCGCGCAGGGTGACGGCGAGGGCGGCGACGGTCGGGTGCTGGAAGACGTCGCGGATGGTCAGCTCCGCGCCGAGCGCGGTACGGGCGCGGGCGGCGAGGCGGGCGGCCAGGAGGGAGTGGCCGCCGAGATCGAAGAAGTCGTCCTCGGGGCCGACCTCCGGCACGTCCAGGACCTCGGCGAACAGGCCGCAGAGGATCTCCTCGCGGGCGTCGCGCGGGGCGCGTCCGGCCGGGCCCGCCGCCGTCTCGGGGACGGGCAGGGCACGCCGGTCCAGCTTGCCGTTGGGGGTGAGCGGCAGCCGGTCCAGCACCACGACCGTGGACGGCACGAGGTGCTCGGGCAGGCGGGCCCGCAGCAGGGCGCGCAGCTCCCGCCCGTCGAGGTCGCTTCCGGGCTCGGGGACGGCGTACCCGACGAGCCCCTCACCGACGGCTGCGGCGACGGCCTGGGCGACCCCCGGGCAGTCCAGCAGGGCGCGTTCGACCTCGGCGGGTTCGATCCGGAAGCCACGGATCTTCACCTGGTCATCGGTGCGTCCGGCGAACTCCAGGGTGCCGTCGGCGCGCCAGCGGGCCAGGTCGCCCGTCCGGTACAACCGTGACCCGTCCGCCGCGAACGGGTCGGCGACGAACCGGCGACCCGTCTGCGCCGGATCGGCGAGATAACCGTGCGCCAGGCCCACCCCGCCGAGATACACCTCCCCGACCGCACCGACCGGGACGGGCCGCAGCCGCTTGTCCAGCACGTAAGCGCGCTTCGCGGAGATCGGCTTTCCGATCGGGACGCCCTCGCCGCCGAACCCGTCGGGCACGGTGAACACCGTCGTGAACCCCATCGACTCGGCGGGCCCGTAGGCGTTGGCCACCGCGACACCACTGCCCCGAGCCAGCACCCGCGCCACATGCGCCCCGGACGCCACCTCACCACCGGTGAAAACCACCCGCACAGTGTCAAAAACCGCCGGATACTCGTCGGCCATCACGTTGAACAGCCCCGACGAAAGCTGAAGCATCGTCACCCCGTGCTCCGCCGCCAACGCCGCGATCAACCCCGGCTCAGGCCGCTGCCCCGGCTGCGACACACACGTCCCCCCGAACGCGAGCGCCCCCCAGAACTCCAACGAGAACCCGTCCCACGAAACCGGCGAACACTGCAAGAACACCGACTTCGGCCCAAACGGCGCGTACGCCTGCCCCACCAACGTCCCCACCAGCGCCCGATGCGGCGCCATCACCCCCTTGGGCCGCCCCGTCGAACCCGACGTGAACATCACACACGCGACATCCCCCGGCTCCACAACAACCCCAAGGTCGGCGTCCGACGGGTTGGTTGGGGTGGTGGTGTTGATCCAGGGGGTGGCCTTGGGGAGTCGGGGGGCGAGGATGGGGTGGGTGATGACGGTTGTGGCGCCCGAGGTTGTGGTGACGGCGGCGATTCGGGCGTCGGGGAAGTCCGGGTCCAGGACGATGTAGGCGGCGCCGGTCTTGACGACGGCCAGGAGGGCGACGGCGAAGTCGAGGCCGCGTTCCAGGAGGACGCCGACCAGGTCGCCCCGGCGGACGCCCCGCGCCAGGAGGGTGCGGGCCAGGCGGTTCGCGCGGGCGTTCAGGTCGCCGTAGGTCAGGCGGTCCGGGCCGTGGATCAGGGCGACGGCGTGGGGGCGGTCGTGGGCCTGGCGTTCGACCAGGGCCGGGAGTGTGGTTTCGGCGGCGGAGGCGTCGCCGGTGGCGGTCCACTCCGTCAGGAGGCGCGCGCGGTCGGCGGGGGTGAGGAGGTCCAGGTCGCCGACCGGGGCGTCGGGGTGTTCGCCCAGCGTGGCGACCAGGCGGGCGAAGGTGTGTCCGTAGGCGGCCAGGTCGGCGGAGCTGGACTCGTCCAGGGTGACGTCCACGCGGAGTTCGCCCGCGTCGCCCCGGCAGACGGTGAGGGAGAGGTCGTCGGCGGTGCCACCGGTCGACAGCATGTGGGCGGGGCCGCCGGCGGAGCCCAGGTCGTGGACCTCTCGGTCGGTGAGGATGTTGACCATCGGGCCGAACTGGCGGACGCCGCGCTCCCACCAGCCGAGGTCGCGGAGCAGCTCGCCGGTCTGGTAGCGCTGGTGCCACTGGGCCTTGGCGGCGAGCCCGGCGACGCGGGCGGCGAGCGCGGCGGCGGGCTCGGCGGGGTCGACGGCGCAGCGCAGCGGCACGATGTTGGCGGTCATGCCGCCCGCGTGCCGGATGAGCCGTCCGGGGACGGCCATGCTGAGCAGCACGTCGGTCTCGCCCGTCCACAGGTGGCGGTGCAGGACGGCGGCGCCGAGCAGCGCCTGGTGCCACGAGATCCCGGCGGCGGTGGCGAACGCGCGCAGCCCGGTGAACGTCGCCGGATCGAGCCGGACGGAGGCCCGCGCGATCCGGTGCACGGGCGCGGCGGCGGGCGGCGGCACGGGCGCGCCGTCCAGGTGCGCCCGCCAGTAGGCGGCGTCGCGCCTCCACGCGGCGGAGCCCGCGTAGTCGTCGGCGGCGTCGAGCAGGACGCCGAAGGACGCGAGCGGCCGGGACGCCGCGCGCCCCTCGGTGAGCGCCCGGTAGTGCTCGGCCACCCGGCGGCACAGCTGCGTGACGGCGTGCCCGTCGCGCACGAGGTGGTGGGTCCGCGTGTACCAGCGGTGGTGCTCGGGCCCGAGCCGGAACACCATGTCGTGGTGCAGCGGCCCGTGTTCGAGGTCCGCGACGACGGCGAGGTCCGCGCGCATCGCCGCGAGCGAGGCGGCGGCCGGGTCCGGTTCGCCCGAGACGTCCGTCACCGCGGGGACGGGCGCGGAAACCGGCCCGAACGTCTGCGCCGGGGCCCCGTCGCGTTCGGCGAACGTCAGCCCGAGCGCGTCGTCCTCGCCCTGGGCCCGCGCGACGGCGGCGGCGAGCAGCGCCGGATCGAGCGGGCCGCGCAGGTCGAGGTAGCCGCCGAGGTTGAACACGGCGCTTGCCGGATGGAGCCGCTGGGCGTACCAGACGCCCGACTGCGCGGCGTTGAGCGGCCTTTCCGCGGAGGCGGGCGCGGACATGGGGGTGCTCCTTCACTGGGAGAGTGCTGCGAACAAGAAGGGGGGCGGCGCCGCCGGGCTCCGACGGCGCCGCGCGGGGGACTACTGGCGGCTGAGGATCGCGTCGAGGATGTCCTGGACGTTCTGGACGTGGGCGATCTCCGCGTCCTCGAAGTCGAAGCCGAACTCCTTCTCGACGTTCGTCATGATCTCCACGACGGACAGGGAGTCGACGCCGAGCACGTCGGCGAAGGAGTCGGCGGCGGCGAATCCGGGCTCCAGCTCGGGCACGGCCTTGAGGACGAGGGCGTTCACGCGGTCGAGGACGGCTTCCATGGGGGGTCTCCTTACTCTGGATCTCTTACGGGGTAGTGCGGACGGAACAGGGCGAAGCGGGGTGGGTCAGAGGGGCGCGGTGGCGGGCAGGCCGGGCCAGACGAGGGTGGCCGCCGCCCAGGTGACGCCGCCGCCGAAGGCGCAGAACAGGATCCGGTCGCCCGGCTTGAACCTGTCCTGGCCCATCGCGTCCACGAGGGCGAGCGGGATGGACGCGGCCGAGGTGTTGGCGACCCGCTCGACGTTGACGACGGCCCGCTCGGCGGGCACCCCGATGGCCGAGGCGGTCGCGGTGAGGATGCGCCGGTTCGCCTGGTGCGCGACGAGGTGGTCGACGTCCTCGGGCCGCCAGCCGGTCCTGGCGAGGACCTCCTCGGACGCCGCGGCCATGTGCTTGACCGCGTACTTGTAGACGAGCCTGCCCTGCATCTTCAGGTAGGCGGTGTCCGGGTCGAGCGGCACCCCCGCGACGCGCATCCGCGAGCCGCCGCCGGGCGTCACGAGGATGTCGAGGAGGTCGCCATCGCTGCCCATCACCTGCTCCAGCAGCGATCCGGGCTCGCCCGGCTCGCCGCGCCGCAGCACGACCGCGCCCGCGCCGTCGCCGAACACCGGGGAGGTGACCTGGTCGAACTGGTCGAGCAGCGGGGTGACGACCTCCGCGCCGATCACCAGGGCGGAGCGGAACGCGCCGGTGGCGATCATCGAGGACGCGATGGTGAGGGCGTAGATGAAGCCGGAGCACGCGGCGTTCATGTCGAAGGCGGGGACGCCCTTGAGCCCGAGCCGGGCCGCGACGGACGGGGCGGTGGCCGGGAAGAGCGAGTCGGGCGTGCACGTCGCCAACAGGACGAAGTCCACGTCGGGGTTCCCGCACGAGTCGAGGGCGCGGCGGCCCGCGTCGACGGCGAGGTCGGACGTCGCCTCGTGCGGCGCGCTCACGTAGCGCTGTTCGATGCCGGTGCGGTCGCGGATCCAGTCGTCCGACAGGCCGAGCCGGGCGGAGACCTCCTCGTTCTTCACCAGCCGCTCGGGAAGGCAGGCGCCTATCCCTGCGATGACGGCCGTCGCGGCCTGACCTGCTGACACGGCTCCTCCTTCGGAGACGATCGGGGGCGATCGCGGATGATCGGTTTCTCGTCAGAGCCCATGGGACACCGCGGACGCGGTGCGGATCGGCAGTTGGCCCGGCATTCGCGCAGCAGTAGCGCGGACCGTCTCCGGCACCCGGAACGGCGGCATCCCGGGCTCCTGCACGGTGCGGACGAGGCCGCGCAGCAGGAGGCCGCGGACCGTCCTGCCGCTGTCGGGCAGGCTCCGGCCGGTGACCGCGACGACGTCGTCGAGGCCGAAGCCGCCGTCTCCGGCGGAGAGCGCGGCGAGCAGCTCGGCGTCCTCGGCGGGCAGCCCGCCGACGCACCGGGCGAGCGCCTCGGGCAGGCCGGACGTCCCCTCGGTGCCGCCGAGGTGGTCGAGCAGCTCGGCGGGGCCCGCGGTGAGGCTCCGCAGCAGGGTCGGCATGTCGTAGATGAGCAGCCAGGACGCGGCGGCGGCGAGCGCGAGCGGGACGCCGTCCAGGAGACGGCAGATCGCGGCGGCCTGCGCCGTCTCGGCGGGTGTGGTGTGGACGCGGCGGGCGGTGCGGTCGGCAAGGGTGTGGAAGAGCCGCAGCGCGGGCGCGTCGGCGGGGGCGCCGTCCGGGCCGGGCACCTCCAGCGGCGAGAGCAGGAACCGGCGCTCGCCCGGCACCCCGCACGGTTCGTCCGCGGTGACGAGGACGCGCAGGTCGGGGCAGCGGCGCAGCAGCCAGGCGAGCCGGTCGCCGCGCGGGCGGGGCGCGCCGACGCCGTCGATGACGAGCAGGGCGGGCGCGTCCCCGGCCAGCTCGGCGAGGAGCGCGACGCCCTTGCCGTCGCCGGGGCCGAACAGGTCGTCGGCGCAGGCGCGGGCCAGCTCGCCGAACGGCCCGGACGCGGAGCGAGGCGACGTACCGGGCAGGGTGTACCAAAGCACCGGATAGCGGTCTTCGGCGCGGAGGCGGCCCGCCACCTCAAGGGCGAGCCGCGTCTTGCCGACACCCCCGAGCCCGACGACCGTGACCAGGCGTTCGGCGCCCGACCGCAGTTCGTCGGCGATCACCGCCACCTCCTCCGCGCGGCCGACGATCGGGCCCGGCGCGGCGGGCGGCCCCGGCGGGTCGGCGCGCAGCGCGTCCTGCAGCGCGCGGCCCGCGAGCCCGTGGTGGGCGGCGGTCTCGAACGCGGCGCGGGCGCGCGGGCCGAGCCGCAGCCCGTCGGCCAGCAGCCGGACGGTGTCCAGCCGCGGGCGTCTGGCCTTGCCCTGCTCTATGTCGCGGATGGCCCGCACACTGATCGTCGAGAAGTCGGCGAGTTCACGCTGAGTAAGTCCGATGCGGAGGCGGTGCTGCCGCACCATCGTGCCGAAATGCGGCGTTTCCTCGCCGGCGGTGGCGGTATTGGCGGCCATTCGACGCTCACCCTTCTGCTGGGGGTCCGGGTCCTGCTGCCGCCCATACTCCGGGGCCGGTTATTCGCGGGGCATCACCGCGACTATCACGGCGGATAGCGCCCGGCGCGGGCCGCGATAATCCGGGGATAAGGGGAGTGATAATCGGGTGAATGCCCCTCTTCCTACCTTTGTGGCATCAGGTGAGGACAGCAGAACAGAGGACACGATGACCCCCATCGCCCCCGCCGCCACTCTTCTCCCGCTCTCCGGTCTCCCGCTCTCCGGCAGCGACCCGTGGGACTGACCGACCCCCACCGCTCCCAGCGCCGAGCACCCCGGCCCGCCAAGGCCGGGGCTCTCCGCGTGTCAGGAGGTCGGCGTGTTCCGGGCGCGACCTGCGGTCAGTCGGCTGCCGGGGTCGCCCGTTCCGTGGTGACGGGCTCCGGGTCGTCCGCCCCGTCGGGCAGCGCCTCGATCTCGCGGCGCAGCGCCGCCGCCCCCTCGACGTCCATGATCTGCTCGCGGATCGCCAGCGCCCGCCGCAGGTAGAAGGCGGCGCGCCGGGGCCGCGCCCCGGCCAGGTGCAGCTCGCCCAGGTTCACCAGCAGGTGGATCTCCCCCATGAGGTCGCCGCCCGCGCGGACCAGCGCCAGCGCCTCGGCCAGCTTGTCCTCGGCGGCCACCGGGTCGCCGTGCCGCAGCAGCATCAGCCCCATCCGCCGCAGCGCCCGCGCCTCCCCGCCGACGTACCCGACCGACCGGTACACCGCCAGCGCCTCCTCCACCTGCGCCAGCGCCCGCGCGCCCTCGCCGCGCCGGTCCAGGATGGGGGCGCTCTGCGTCAGCACGATGGCCTTGCCTACGGTGTCGCCGACCCGGTCGAAGTCGCGCGTCGCCCGCTCGTAGAGGGACAGCGCCCGGTCGTCGCGGCCGGAGAGCCGCTCCAGCAGGGCGAGGTCACGTAGGCAGAGCGCGGTGCCGTGGCGTTCGTCCAGCCGGTCGAACAGCGTGAGCGCCTCGTCGAGGTGGCCGCGCGCCGGGCCGAGTCGGCGCCGGTTGAGCTGGAGCGTGCCGAGCGACGCCAGCAGCGCGGCGGTGCCCCGTTCGCTGCCGGACTCGCGGGCCGCTTCCAGCGCGCGTAGGTGCGTCCGCTCCCACAGGTCGGAGTAGCCGCGCGGCTCGAAGAGGCTGACGAGCGTCGTCGCCAGGTCCCAGCACGCCTCGCCCAGGCCCTCCTGCGCCGCCTGCTCCACGGCCGCGACGAGGTTGACGTGTTCGCGGTCCATCCAGTCGAGCGGATCGGCTAGCAGCGCCTCCGCGTACCCGTCGGGGAAGCGCCAGCGGGGGGCGCGGCCGTGCAGGACGGTGAAGTCGCCGCCGTAGATGCGCCGGTGCGCCTGCTCGGCGAGGGCGAGCCAGCCGCCGATCATCCGCTCGGCGGCGGCGCGGCGGGCGGCGGGGCTGTCGAGTTCGGCGAGCTGCTCGCGCGCGAACATCCGGATGATCTCGTGGAAGCGGTAGCGGAACTCGCCGGTCGGCTCGACCGCGACGACGTCCAGCATCTGCACGTCCACCAGGGCCTCCAGGAGGTCGGCGGGGCGCGGCCTGTCGTCGTCCAGGAGCGCCCCGGCCAGCCAGCCCGGCAGCACCGGGCCCTCGGCGAGGCTGAGCAGCCGCAGCAGCCTGCGGTGTTGGGCCGGGAGGCCGTCGTGGGTGAGGGAGAGGCTTGCGCGGACCGTCATCTCGCCGTGGGCCAGCTCGTCCAGGCGGTGCCGCTCGTCGGCGAGGCGCTGCACCATCGATGCGAGCGACCAGTGCGGCCTGGCGGCCAGCCGCGACGCGACGATGCGCAGCGCCAGCGGCAGCCCGCCGACCGCCCGGACCAGGGCTTCGGCGGCCTGCGGCTCGCGGTCCATCCGCTCGGGGCCGACGACGCGGCGCAGCAGGTCGAGGGAGCGGGGCACGTCCAGGACGTCCAGTTCGAAGCGGCGGGCGCCGGGCAGGCCGGTGAGGCGCGCCCGGCTCGTCACCAGCACCGCGCAGTTCCCCGAACCGGGCAGCAGCGGCGAGATCTGCGACTCGCCCGCCGCGTCGTCCAGCACCACCAGCGTGCGCTGGGTGGCCAGGAGGGTGCGGTACATCTCGGCGCGCTCGTCCAACGCGTCCGGGATGACGGTGCCGGGGATGCCGAGCGCGCGCAGGAACCTGCCGAGCACCTCCTGGGCCGCGACCGGCTCGGCGCTGGTGCCGCGCAGGTCGCAGTAGAGCTGGCCGTCCGGGAACACCTCGTCGCCCAGCCGGTGCGCGATGTGCGCCGCCATCGTGCTCTTGCCGACGCCCGGCCTGCCGACGAGGATCACGACCGGCACCGCGCGTCCCGACCCCGCCGCGCCGACCGCGTCGGCGGCCCGCTCCGTGAAGTCGGGATCGCCGACGAAGTCCGCGGTGTCGGCAGGCAACTGGTGCGGCTTCTCCTTGCGGTAGCCGACCGCCTGCCTTGGCGGCTCGGGCGCGGGCCGCGGCGCGTCCGCCTGGAGCGCCGGATCGCCCGCGAGGATCGCCGTCTCCAACAGCCGCAGCTCCTCACCCGGCTCCAGGCCCAGCTCCGCGACGAGCAGGTCGCGGCCCTCACGGTAGGTCTCCAGCGCCTCGGCCTGACGGCCCGACCGGTACAGGGCCAGCATGTACTGGGCGCGCAACCGCTCACGCAACGGATGCTCGTGCACCAGACGGCCGATCTCTCCGACGAGCTGGTGGTGCCTGCCGAGGCCCATCTCCAGGTCGAGATACGTCTCGGTGGCGGCGAGCCTGTCCTCGTCCAGGCGGAGCGCCTTGGTGCGCAGCGCCTCACTCGGCACCCCGCTCAGGCACGGCCCCCGCCACAGGTCCACGACCGAGCGCAGCTGCTCGGCCGCCTCCGCCGCGCGGCCCTCCTTGACCAGGACACGCGCCTGGGCGACGGTCCTGCGGAACACGCTGAGGTCGAGTTCCTCCTCGCCCGTCTCCAGCCGGTAGCCCGGCGGGCGGGTGGCGATGACGGCGGTGATGCCGGCCTTGGCGAGGGCCTTGCGCAGCCGCGAGACACAGATCTGGACCTGGGTGCGGGCGGTGTCGGGCGGGTCCTCGTCCCAGATGAGGTCGACGAGGTAGTCGGTGCTGACGACCCTGTCCGCCTCCAGGAGCAGGGCCGCGAAGATCGTCTCCTGGCGTCCCGGCGGAATGCGGACGGGCCCGTGTGGCCCCTGCACCTGGAGGGGCCCGAGAATGCCGAACGTCAGCCTCCCGGACCCCGTTCCGCCCGCGGAGGATCCGAGCATCGGCGGGACCCCTCCCAGCTGTTCGGCAAAGACCGGAGGCCGCATATCCATGATCAAGCTAAGCGAAAAGTCAGAATTTGTCCACGAGGCCACGTTAATTGACAATGACCTACGGGTTGCCGATCAACTCCACCTTCGCGGCGAGATGGTCAGGACCTGGTCAGGACGGTGCGGGATAGCGCGGCGATAACCCCGGATCAGCGCCCGGCACAACAGTGGGATTCCCAGGGCCCCCGCGCCCGCGCCCCGACCGTGCCACGAGGAGCACCGATGACCCGCCCGAACGGGCACCTCCCGCCCAGCGCCGCCGCCACCGCCGCCGGCGTCGACCACGTCCTCCTCTCCTACCGCTACCTCGACGAAGGCGACACCGACGCCTACGCCTCCCTCTTCACCGAGAACCCCCAGATCCACCACCCGGCCTCCCCCCGAGCCTGCCACCACCACGTCTACAAGGTCGTGGCCCAAGCCGACTCCGTCGCCGTCATGGGCCGCCTCACCCGCCTCCCCCCCTCCCCCCCCATCGACTTCGCCGACTTCTTCACCCTCTCCCCCACCGGCCTCCTCCACGGCTACCGCCGCTTCTACCACACCCCACCCCCCTGACCCGGCCAACCATAAACCGCAAGGAGATCCGCGCCGAACCCGGCGACACCCGCCCCTGGACCGACCGCCTCCCCGGGTCGTGGCCTTCCATCCGATCGGCTTGCCCGGCCGCCCCTCCCGCATCGAAACCACCACGGTCATCGTCGACGACGTCTGGGCCCTCGTCGGGACCTCCACGTTCCGCCGCCGCGGTCTCACGTTCGACGGCTCCACCGACCTCGCCCTCACCGACACCGTGCTGGAGGAGGGCGCCTGCCCGTCCCTGCGCGACTTCCGCCGCACCCTCCTCGCCACCCGCCTGGGCATCCCGCCGCTCTCCGGCGCCCTCGCCGATCCCCGCCACGTGCGCCTGGCCGACGGTGCCGAAATGGTTCCCCTCATTCGCGACCAACTCCTGGCCGGAGAGCAGTCACGCGTCGAACCCCTCTGGCCCGGCACCCGCCGGGCCGCCGCCCTCCCGCAAGACCTGGCCGATCCGGACGGCGCCGAACTGGAACTGACCGCCGTCCTGGCCCTCACGGCCCTCACGGCCTGACCCCCGGTAGGCCGCCGCCGGACGGCGGCCGACTCCGCCGATCGGACCATCACGGCGCGGGCGAGAGGTGATCAACGCCGGTGGGCACAAGGTGGCCAGTCGTTCGGCGTGCTGTCACAGCTCGTCGGCCATCCGGTGTCGGGTGATCCGGTCGCGGCCGGGACGCACCTGCTGGAACAGCTAGGCGAGGACGGAGACGCGCCTATCGTCATGATCGTCGACGACGCGCACTGGGCCGACCTCGTGTCGCTGCGCGCCGTCACGTTCGCCCTGCGACGGCTGCGCACCGAGCGTGTCCTCACGGTGCTGATCGCCCGCGACACCGGGTGGCCGCACATGCCGACGGGCCTGCGCAAGCTCGTGGACGACGATCGGACCACGCGGATCCGGCTCAACGGCCTGCGCTCCGCCGAGGTGGACGGGCTGTGCGCGGTCTTTCCCCATCCCATGACGCGCACGGCCGTCTACCAGGGGCTGGGCCCGACGATCCGCCGACGTCTGCACAGGCATGCCGCACTCCTGGCGGTGGCCGAGGCCGATCGGCTGCACCACAGGCGAGGCGATCGCCCTGCTGACGGACGCCTGGCGGGAGCTGGACCGGGAAGCCGACCCATCCTGGCCGCGCGTGTCGCCGAGCAACTCGCCGTGCTGTACCTGATGGCCGCGGACGCGCCCCAGACACTCGCCTGGTCCCGAAGAGCCCTCGCCGGGCCCGCGGACGCGGCGGAGCTGGGGCAGGTGCTGCACGCCCGGCTGCTGGCGCGGGCCGCGTCGGGCCGGGCGAAGGAGGCATTGGACTCGGTCTCCGATCTGCCGGCTCCAGCTCAGGCGGACCGATCCGAACGCGATCTGCTGATCGGCCGGGGCCTCGTCAGGTCACGGACCGGGAATCTGACCGGCGCCGTCACCGACCTGGAAGGGCTGATCCACGACGCCGACCGGCTCTCCGCCCATCAGCGGGTCCATGTCCACGCCCAGCTCGGATTCACGTTCGACCGGATGGGGCGCTGGGACGACGCGTCGGTCCAGGCGGAGACGTCGATCGCGTTCGCCGAGGCGACCGAGCAGCTGTGGATGACGGCGGCGTCCCGCAGTCTCGCCGCCATCGTGCCCGCCAAGCGCGGTGACTGGACGGCCGCAGCGGACCATCTCGCGCAGGGGCGGCTCGCCAGTGGCGACATCGTCAGCTCCCGGATCTACCTTGCGGTCGCCGAAGCATGGCTGGCCACCTCCAGGGGCGACGCCGACCGGGTCGTCCGAGCGCTGGAACCGCTGCGTCCACGACTACGCGCACCGCAACCCGCTGGTGTTTACCCGTAATCCGGCCGCGCTCGGCCACAGGCTCACCTACGGCGCCACCTTCAAGCTCAGCCACACCTGGACCGGCCGGACGCTGCACTCCCACGCGCTCAACTACGGACACCCCAAGGGTTCCGGCCAGCAGCAGGTGACGGCGTTCGACTGGAGCACGTGCTCACCCGCCGCAACCTCCACAGCCACAGCGACCACCGGTCACCGGTCACCGGTGACGGGCCAGCAGGAGGTGACCTGTTTCGGCGAAGGCGGCGTCGGCGACGCCAACGACGACTGGCGCGTCGAGGTCGACGGTGCCGGCGAATGGACCGCCGGGGTCAGGGGACGGGGAACTCTTCCATGCACGCTCGTGAGGCGACCGCCAAAGGAACCCGTTCACCATCGACTTCGATGGCATAGTTGCCTTCACGCGCCCATTCCCAAAGGGCCTCCTCGGTTCCCTTGGGTATGTGCAGGACGACCTCCGCGTGCGCGCGGTCGAGAACCTGCGCGTTGACAGCGGCACCAGGTCTTGTGTCGATGAGCAGGAATCTGTCATCACCCAATTGCATGACCTGCAGAAGTGGCTTGGCGGTCGACGACCACGCCTCACGCCAGGCGTCCACGCATTCGGAAAGTTGAGCTGCCACGGCTGGGAAACCGCGGGCCGCAGACGTGTACTCGCCCTGGAAATGGTAGGCGATCTGCGGCAGCGAGTTCACGTCGCCGAATGCAAGCGAGTAGGCGGGAATCGGGCGCACAGCATGGATTCCGAACTGGGCAGGCCGTTCGAAGTAGGGGCTGAACCGATCGATACTGAGTGGGCTGCATCCGGACGGTGGCTGCAGATGGGCCAGGTGCGGTATTATGCCGGCGGTCGTCTCGTACCACCCGACCTCATCGCCCGGAAAGTCGAGAAGCAGATTCCAGGTGACATCCATGCCGACCGCTCGCGCGTATCGGAGGCATTGAATGTTCTGCCGCACTGTCACGCCTTTTCTCATATGCGCGAGAAGCGGACTGCTCAAAGCCTCTATACCTGGCTGTATACGTCTGACACCGGCATCCCAGAGGAGTTTCATACGATGGAAGGACAGGTTCGCCTTCTGCTCGTAGAAGATATGGAACTTTGATTCCCTTGAAGCCAGCTCCGGAAGCAGGGTCGTGAAATACCGATAAGGCATGATGTTGTCGACCATGAGAACACGGTCACGACCGTACCTCGCCTCGATCGCGTCCAAATCCGCCAGGACCCTGCTCACCGATTTCTCACGGAAGACCATCCCCTCGGCATTGAGCCCGCAGAAAGTGCAATGATGCTTCTGGCCCCACCAACAACCACGACTCGTCTCGTAGGGGATCCAGATCCGACGCTCAAGAAGATCCCCGAACTCAGTACCCACCAGGGCCGCCGAGAACTGCTCGAAGTAGTCCTCGTACGCGGGAAGAGGAATTTCATCAAGGTCACGCTTCGGACCCGTCGACCTAATAATATGCGGGGACTCACGAGAACCGGGCGCAGTCGAATGGGAGTCTCGAACATAGTTGCGAAAAGACTCCTCCGACTCGCCAGAGAAGATCACGTCAACCCCGGAGGCCACCGAACGGATACCGTTGGCCAGTTCGCCGTCACAGTTGGCGCCGCCCAGGATGAGTATCTTCTCGGGTGATGTGCTCTTGACGTGCCGAATCAAGGTCAAGGAGGCGAGTGTCTGCTCGTAGACCGAGGTGAACCCGATCATTCGTGAACGGGTTCGCGCAAGCCGGTGCCCCATCTCCTCCGCCCAGCGGCTCGCCACATCCTGGAGATACTTCAGCGGCTCAGGCTCGCCGGGAATCAGCTTTCGCAGAACTGCGTCGGTCTCATCGAGGACCGCAGCATAACTGGGGAGCACCGGGGCACCGAGCGGATTCGGGCCACGGGAGACCCAGCCGGCGCTGAAGATCTGTTCTCCGATGAGCAACCCCGTCGGTGTGTGGCAGAGTTCCTGATACAGCTCTGAACCCAGAACACTGGCGAAGTCCAGATTCGCATAGAAGACCTGTGCCGTCAGGCCCTCCGCACGCGCGATGTCCGCGATGATACTCGCGCCGAGCGAAGGACGATCAATCCCGCCGAAGGGTGGGACGACCACCAGGAACTCAGCCGATTGGCTGAGCGCATCGGCGAAGGACTCACCCTCATGACGCACTCAGAACTTCACCTTGACGCTGACCTCGACCTCGACGGCCTCTTCGCTGACGCCGCTCTGGTTCTCGACGATGTCAGCGACCTCGGCGTTGATACGTGCCTGCTCGTCGGCGGACAGCACAAGCCCCTTGGCCGCCAGCGCGGTCGCGGGATCCGTCACGAAGTCGAGGCCGAAATTTGGGGAGTCGGTCGGCTGGGCCAGACGGTTCAGACCCCTTACCAACTCCGGGATGTTTTCAGTCATGGAGCCCTCCTCGATAGGTCCGCGTGTTGGACCGGGAGACCGCGACGGATCCAACCTTCAGAAGTCTGACATGAACCCTCGCGACACGCCAGACCCGACCACAGGGCCAAATTATGGGCGACCCGAAAACCACAAAGCCCACAGGAGAAAACAAGCATCCACCAAGCATGCGCTGAGCGTTTTTCATCGTGCTTTGCGGTTGGCGAGGACGGCGATGGCTTTGACGAGGTGGCCGACTTTGGAGGGGCTGTACCGGAGTTGGTGGAGGAGTTTCCATGATTTGAGCTGGGCGTTTGCTCGTTCACCCGGGTGCGCGCAGGTGGGCGTGGGAGCGGTTGGCCTGTTTTGGGAGGCGGGTTTGCCTCGGCCTTTGTAGGGCGTGATCACCATGCGAGTCTTGGCGCCCTGGTAGCCCTTGTCAGCGAGGACAGGGATTCCGGTCTTGATGAGCGTCCCGTCCAGGACGAGCAGGTGCAGCCCGTCGTGCACGGCCCGGGTTGAGCGGGTGTTGGTTGTGCGGGGAACCCGCGGCCATGCTGTGATCAGCCCACCCGCACCCAGGATGAAAAAGGCACACTATACCAAACCGCATTATTATCACCGCCGAATTTTGCGATGCTTAACGGATGCTCATCGAACGAGACAGCCCCTTTACATAAAGGTTCAGCTGCCTTTGCTCGCTGATCCGGGCGATCGTAGCGCCGGTTCAGACCGCACCTGACAGGAGCACAGCACCCACAGAACCGCGTCAACACCAGGTTCGGGCCCGCGAACGCGTCTCGCTGCACGAGATCGCCATCGCGGAACGGTGGGGGCGGGCGCCCGCGGCGAGGAAACCCGGCATGGACCGTGAGGTCGGCGGGGTGCGGGGCGGGTCAGACCGCGGGCGTTCCGGTGGGGTTTTGGGGGTGGGGGTGGGTTCGGAGCCAGTAGGTGAGGGCGGACTGGTATTCGAGGTTGCGTTCGGGGTCTCGGATGGTGGGGCCGAAGACGTCCTCTAGTTGGCGGATGCGGTAGCGGATGCTTTGGGGGTGGAGGTTGAGGGAGACGGCGACCTCGGTGGCGTTGAATCCGCACTGGAGGCAGCGGAGCAGGGTTTCCATGAGGGGGCGGCGGCTGGACTTGCGCAGGGTCGTCACCGGGGCGAGGAGGGTTCTGGTGAGGTGGTCCATCATCTCGCCGCCGTGCAGCAGCACGATGGGCAACGTGTGGTCGCCGGCGTGGATGAGCCGGTCCGGGCCGAGATGGCCCTGGGCCGCGAGGTCCAGGGTGCGGCGCGCCCAGCGCAGGGACTCGGCGGCCCGGGTGACACCGACGGTCGGGCCGACCGCCGCGATCCAGTCGCGGAGCTCGGCGGCGTGGCGTTGGCGGTGGCCGGGCCCGGCCGGGTCGGGGATGATGAGGCAGGGCTCCGGGTGGTGCAGGCCGGGAAGGGCGTCGGCGGGGATGACGGGCCGGAGCGCGACGGTGTCGGGATGCGGGCGCAGCGCGACGGCGGCGATCGTCCGGGGGACGGGCCAGTCGGCGTCCAGGGCGAGCTGGTGCACGTCCTCGGGGCGGGGGTCGTCGCTGATCAGCAGGTCGAGGAGCTTGCGCCGGTACTGGAGGGTGTCGCTGGCGGAGCGGGCTCCGGCGTAGCCTTCGTTCATCGCGCCGGTGATCTGTTCGAGGTAGTACAGCACGTCCTGGGCGACGCGGGCGATAGCGGTCGGCGTGACGCCCGGATGGGTCCCGACGGCCTCGGTCAGCCGGTTGATCGCCACCCCGGTGGCGACCCGGAAACAGCTCTGCCAGCTCTCCTGCGGAATGCCCTCTTCAGCGATCATGACGCCGAGCTCCCGATAGAAGCCGTGAAGCTCCTCCAGCCGAGCGTCCCCACCGGCCAGCAGTTCAACAAACCGCCCGATCCCCCACCGCACCGCCTGCCCGAGAAACGCCGCGTACCGCGGATCATGCGGCCGAACCACCGCCGGAACCTGCGCCTCAACCTCAAGAATCGCCTCAGCCGCAACCTCGGGAAGCCGCCCGCGCAACACCGCGCCCAGCTCCGCCACCTGCTCCTCAGTCAACTCCAGATCAGTCAACCGCATAGCACTCCATCCCCCTCATGTAACTCAGATCACAATATGCCCACCCAGGCCAAACAAACCCCCAGATTCCCGACGAACACCCATCAACGTGCAGACATCACGCTAAGCAACCATCCACTCCCGATAGGCAACGCATGCCGGGTATCTGTGCCGCACAATAGGTACTGATCTCGTGGGTGCTCGCTGTCTCTGGAGGAACCGTGTTTGGGCTTTTGGTGCGTTTCACCTGCAAGGACGAGGGGAGCGCCGAGGCGTTCGATCTGCTCGTCGCGGAGACGTTGGAGCTGATCAAGGGGCGGGAGCCGGGGACGCTCGTGTACGTCTCGCACCGTGTGGAAGGCGAACCGCTGGTGCGGGTCTTCTACGAGCTGTACGCCGATCGGGACGCCTTCGACGCGCACGAGGAGCAGGAGCACGTCAAGCGGTTCCTGGCGGCACGGGAGGCGTTCCTCACCTCGGTTCACGTGGACTGGCTGAGCACGGACGACGGCAAGGGGATTCCCATTCGAACAGGCTGAGGAGACCGCCCGCACGACCGCTGACGCGCTGGGGCACCTCGCCGACGGGGGCGGCCCCGAAGCCATGGCGTTGTGGGGCGGGCTCACGCTGCAACGGGCGATCGTGGCGTCCCGGCTCAACGACGCCGACACCGCCTACGCCCATCTCGCGCGGGCGCGGCGGATGGCGACCCGGCTCGGCGAAGGGCAGAACCACTTCAACACCGAGTTCGGGCCCGCGAACGTCTCGCTGCATGAGATCGCCGTCGCGGTGGAGGTGGGTGACGCCGGGCGCGCGCTCCGGGTCGCGGCCGAACTCGACGTGTCGGGGCTGTCGGACGAACGACGTGGCCGGATGCTCGTCGACGTCGCACGGGCCCACGCCCAGCGACGCCAGGTCGAGGAGGCCACGACGGCGTTGCTGGAGGCCGAGGAGATCACACCTGAGCAGATCCAGAACCATCGCGCCGTTCGACAGCTCGTCACCGACCTGCTGACCATGCGGGAACCACCCGGCTCCGACCTGCGAGAACTCGCCGACCGGACCGGAGCATAGAAACAGCCGGACGACCTACCCCGAGTACTGGTCGTCACCGAACGAGCGAGCCTGGTCGCCTCGGCTGACGCCTGACGTGCAAGTTCTCGCCCATGGGCGCTCAAGCGAGCCCGACTCCGTCGGGAGCGCCCACCCCCCGGGGGCGGTGGGGGTGGGGTGCTGCGCTGTCGCAGAATCTTTGTCAACGCTATTGGCGGACCGCCAATAGCGGCCGTAGGGTAGCGCGCGTGACGCGACGAGTGGGGTTTCAGGGACGGGTGGATGTCGGGGCGGGGCGGCGATGAGTGCCGTGCCGGTGCCGGATCGGCTGCGTGGGCCGTTGACCGAGGTCGGCACGCTTTTTGTGCTGGCGTTGGAGGGGCTGCGGTACAGCCGGCATGTCGGCAAGTGGTGGTGGGAGTTCGTCGAGCAGTGCTGGTTCCTCGCTCGGGTGACGAGTGTGCCGGTCATCCTCGTGGCGCTGCCGCTTGGGGCCACCGTGGCGCTGCAGGTCGGGCAGCTCGCCGAGCAGCTCGGCGCGCAGTCCGCGACCGGCGGGGCGGTGATCGTCGGGCTCGTCCGCGAGGTCGCGCCGATCGCCGCCGCGATGATCATCGCGGGCGCGGGCGGTTCGGCCATGACCGCCGACATGGGCGCCCGGCGCATCCGTGACGAGCTGGCCGCCATGGAGGTCATGGCGGTCAACCCCGTCCAGCGGCTGGTGACGCCCCGGCTGTGGGCGGCGAGCACCGTCTCGATGCTGCTGGCGTCACTGGTGATCATCGCCGGGGCGTTCGGCGGCTTCGTCTTCAACGTCATGCTGCAGGAGGTGACCCCCGGCGCCTACTTCGACGGCGCGGTCTCCCTGCTCCGCATGTCGGACATGGTCGTCACGCTGTTCAAGGCGTGGCTGTTCGGGCTGGTGTCGGCGGCGGTCGCCTGCCACATGGGCATGAACTGCGCGACCAGCCCCGTCGGCGTCGGCAGGGCCGTCAACCAGGCGATCGTCGTGGCCTTCCTGCTCGTCTTCGCCCTCAACTACGTGATCACGACCGTGTACATCCTCGCCTTCCCCCCGGTGATCTGATGCTCGCGCTCCCCAAGGGACAGACCCTCGCCCGCGGCGCGCGGGCCGCCGCCGAGAGGTACGCCTCGCTGGCCGCCTGGCCGCTCTTCGTGACGAAGGTGCTCTACCGCTCCCTCGTCGACGTCATCTTCCGCCTCAAGTACGGCAGGACCGTCCTGCGGCACGTCAGCGACATCGTCGTCGGGGTCGGCGCGACGGTCGTCGGCGGCGGCATGATCTTCGTCGTCTTCACCATGGCGTTCTTCGTCGGCACCGAGATCGGCCTCCAGGGCTACACCGGGCTGGAGACGATCGGCGCGCAGTCGTTCATGGGGCTGGTCGGCAGCTTCGCGAACGTCCGCGAGATCACCCCGGTGATCGCGGCGACGGCACTGGCCGCCCAGTGCGGCTCGGCCTTCACCGCGGAGCTCGGCGCGATGCGCATCAGCGAGGAGATCGACGCCCTTGAAGTGATGGGCATCAACTCGCTCGTGTACCTCGTGTGCACCCGGGTGGTCGCCGCGCTCATCGCGCTGGTCCCGCTCTACCTGATCGCGCTGTTCGCCAGCTTCTTCGCCACCCGCCTGGTCAGCACCAGCTTCTTCGACCTGGCGCCCGGCGCCTACGACTACTACTTCCACCTGTATCTACCGACGATCGACCTCGTCTACAGCACGATCAAGGTCGGCGTCTTCGCCACCGCGGTGATCATCATCCACTCCTTCTACGGCTACTACGCCACGGGCGGCCCCGTCGGCGTCGGGGCGGCGGCGGGCCGCGCCATCCGGCTGTCGATCATCGTGGTGGTCACCCTGAACCTGCTGCTGTCCTACGTGTTCTGGGGGCAGGGCTCGACAGTGAGGCTGAGCGGATGAACGTTCCCCTACGCCGTGGGGCGGCGATCACCACGGGCACCCTGGCCGCCCTCGCCGTCACGCTGTACCTGCTGCTGGCCAAGCCGTTCAGCGCCACCGGCGCCGAGGTGCGCGCCGAGTTCGGCAGCGCGGGCCAGGGCCTGCGCAGCGACTCCCCGGTGAAGGTCCGCGGCGTCCAGGTCGGGCGCGTCGCCCAGGTCAGGCTCGGCCAGAACGGCCGCGTCCACCTGACCCTCCGGCTCGATCCCGGCTACCGGGTGCCCGCGACGGCCGTCGCCGCGATCGAGCCCGCGTCGGTCTTCGGGCCGAAGTTCGTCAACCTCGTCCCCGGCGACGGCGAGACGTCCGGCCCCTACCTCGCCGACGGCGACCGCGTCACCCGCACCGCCGACCCCACCGACCTGGCGCAGCTCCTCGCCGACGTGTCCGGCGTGGTGGAGGCCGTCGATCCGGCGGACGTGGCGACGCTCGTCCGCACACTCGCGCACGGCCTCGACGGCCAGGGCCCGGCGCTGCGCCGGATCGTCGAGCACACCGACACCCTCGTCGGCGTCGCGCACCGGCACCGCGCGGACGCCCGCAGGTTCCTCCGCGACGGCGCCGACCTGGGCGGCGCGCTCGCCAAGGCCGGGCCGGACGTGGTGCGCGCGGCGGGCGACACCAACCACGTCATCGACGCGGCCGCCGCGGTGCCCGAGGGCAGTCTCGGCGCGTTCGCCGCCGGGCTCGGCGACGTGTCCCTGATCGTCGCGCACGGCCTGGACAAACGCGGCGACCAGCTCGGCGAGTCCTTCCGCAGCGCGGAGCGGCTCGTCTCGCTCCTGTACGGGCAGCTCGGCGACCTGGGCGGCGCCATCCGGGCCGCGAACCAGCTACTCCCGGTCTACAACGACCTCGCGAAGGTGCCCGCCGCGAACGGCAAGCACTACCTGGGCGTGCACGCCTACCTGCCGTCCAACCCCTGTGAACTGGTCCTCGGCCTGTGCGGGAGGCCCTGATGCGCGACTCCTCTCCCCGGGCGCGGCTGCGCCGCCGAACGCTGGTGAAGCTCGCCGCGTTCGTCACCGTCACCGCGACGCTGACGGTGTTCCTGTCCCTCCAGATCCAGCGGTTCGACTTCTCGCGCGGCTACCCGCTCACCGCCTCCTTCGACGACGTCAGCGGGCTGCGCGCGGGCGACGCGGTGAAGATCGCGGGCGCGCCGGTCGGCCGCGTCACCAGCATCACCGTGGACCAGGGCAAGGCGATCGTCGGGCTCCGCGTGCACGCGGGGGTGCGGGTGCCGTCCGACAGCCAGGCGGTGATCCGCTGGCGCGACGCGCTCGGCCGCCGCGTCGTCTACCTGGTGCCCGGCGACGCCACGACGATGATCCGGCCGGGCGCGCGCGTCGCCACGACCCGCTCCGCCGTCAACACCGACGACCTCGTCGAGAGCCTCGCGCCCCTCACCCGAAGCCTGGACGCCGACCAGGTCAACCGGCTTCTCGTCACGCTCACCGAGACGCTGGAGGGCAACACCGGCGCGGTCGGCGACCTCATCGAGAACGTCGACGTGCTGCTGGCGACGGTAGCCTCCCGCCGCAAGAACATCGGCAAGATGATCGCCGACTACGCGACCGTCACCGAACTCGTCGCCTCCCGCGACAAGCAGATCGGGCAGGCGATCGACAACCTCGTCGCGCTGAGCGACGGGTTCGCCCGCAACCGCGCCCTCGTCGACGACACGCTCGTGGAGCTGGCCAGGCTGGCCCGCACCAGCGACGCGGTGCTCGGCCAGAACGCCGACGACCTCGGCCGCGTCCTGGACCGGCTCGCCGTGATCACCGGCGGGGTGCGCCGCAACACGGCGACGGTGTCGCAGATCCTCACCGACGCGGGGCCCAAGCTCGAACACGTCTTCGCCGCGACCGAGGACGGCCGCTTCATGAAGGTCGCGGTGCCCTGCATCACGCTGGTCGCGCCGCCCTGCCCCTACCCGGTGAAGCTGCCGGGCCCGACCGTCAACGGGGCGGGCCGCCTCGACTCGGCGCCGTCCTTCCAACGGCTCATCCTCGGAGGCGCGCAGCCGTGAAGTCCTTCCGCGACCGCGATCCCATCATCGTCGGCCTGGTGTCGGCGACCGGCCTGGCGCTCCTCGTCGGCGGCGTCTACCTCGTCGGGTCCACCGGCGTCCTCAAGGACCGCTACACGATGAGCGGCGTTTTCACCGGCACCGGCGACCTGCGCTCCGGCGACGAGGTCAGGGTGGCGGGCGTCCGCGTCGGCGAGGTGTCGTCGGTCGCGCCCGACTTCCGGCGCGGCAGGGTCGTCATCACCTGGAAGGTGGACAGCGACGTCGACCTCGGCCCGGCGACCCGCGCCGAGATCCGCACCGCCAACGTGCTCGGCGGCAGGTACCTGCGGCTCACGGGCCCGGTCGCGCGCCCGTACCTGCACACGCTGCCGGAGGACAAGAGGCGCATCCCCGAGGAGCGCACCCGGACGCCCGCCACCGTCAACAGCGTCGTGTCCGACTCCGCCCGCACCGTCGAGAAACTCGACGCCAAGGCGCTGAACCGGCTCGTCGCCCAGCTCACCGGCGTCAGCGAGGAGACCAGGGGGAAGCTGCGCGGCTCGCTGCGCAACCTGGCCGCGCTCGCCGAGACCGTCAGCGAAAGCAGCGAGGACATCAACAAGCTCCTCAACGGCGGCGACAAGCTGATGGCTGTCATGCACACCCGCGACGGCCAGCTCACGAAGCTGCTCGCCAACGTGCGGCTGATGCTCGCCGAAGTGCAGGCCCGCCGGGACGAACTCGCGACCTTCCTCGGCGACAGCAGCACCGTCGTCCAAGAGCTGACCGACCTCATCGACGACCACCAGCGGCAACTGACCGGGGTGATCGCCGACCTGCGCGGCACCCTCGCCACCCTGCGCCCCCAGCTCGGCGACCTCGGGACGGTCCTGGCCTGGGCGGGCCCCACACTCACCGGCCTCGCGGGCGCGGGCGGCTACGGGCCGTGGGTGGAGGTCGCGGCCACCGGCCTCGGCCCGCTCACGCCCGCCGACCTCGGCGCGCTCGTCGACTCGGCCAAGGACGGAGGATCATGAGGCTGATCGCCGCCTGCGGCGTGCTGATGCTGACCGCGACGGTCGGCGGTTGTGAGGCGGTGCCGCTACCGGGCGAGTCCCCGTACCGGATGAGCGCCTATTTCGCCAAGGCGCCCTCGCTCTACCCCGAGTCCAAGGTCAAGGTCATGGGCGCCGACGTGGGCTCCGTCACCGCCGTCAGGATCGACGGCGCGCGCGTCCGCGTCGACCTCACGATCGACGCCGACGTGCCCCTGCCCGCCGACGTGTGGGCGTCCATCGAGGCGGTGGAGACCCTCGGCGAGCGCAGCGTCGTGCTGTCCCCCGCGTGGGAGCCCGGCATGCCGAAGGCGGCGCCCGGCGCCGTCGTCCCGCAGGAGCGCACCACGCTGCCCGTCGAGATCGACGAGGCGCTCGAAGCGTTCACCCGGCTTGAGTCGGCGATCGATCCGGGGAAGCTCGGCGCGCTGCTGCACGAGGGCGCCCAGGCCCTGGACGGCAACGGCATGCGGATCAACGACGCCGTCGGCCTCACCGCCGACCTCGTCAACGACCTCGCGGGCCAGGACCAGAAGCTCGTCCGGATCGCCGAGCGGCTCCGCGACCTGGCCGCCGACCTCAACGGCGAGGACCTCGACACCATCCTCGCCGCGTTCGCCTCGACCAGCGGCACCCTCGCGCAGGAACGCGCGCGGCTCCAGGCGTTCATCACCGGCCTCGCCGACACCATCCGCAAGAGCGGCGTCCTCATCACCGCCTACCAGGAGACGCTCCCCGCCACGGCCGCCGACCTGTCGAACATCGTGATGACGCTCAAGGCGGGCAGCGACTCGATCAACCAGGTCATCACCTCGCTCTCCCGGTTCGCCGACGTCATCGTCAACGCCTGGGACCGCGAGAACCACGTGGCGGTCATCCGCATCCAGCTCTCGGCGACCGTCCGGATCTGGCTCCAGCCGATCTTCGACGCGATGGGCTGGGGCCGGGTCCCGTGCCCGCGCGACAACACCGAACTCGCCGACTGCCCACCCCCCAAGAAGAAGGCGCCATGACAGGAGTACAGGCCCTCGGCCGGATGACGCTGGCGATGACCCTGACCGTCGGCTGCGCGGCGGGATGCTCGGTGCGGACGGTCGGCGGCACCGGCGGCGGCCACGCGCTGACCGCGGTGTTCGACGACGTGCAGAGCCTCGTCGTCGGGCACAGCGTGCAGATCTCCGACGTGCGCGCCGGGACGGTGACCGCCATCGCCCTCGACGGCTACCGCGCCCGTGTCACGATGGCGCTGCGCGTCAGGGTCCCGGCCGGGACGTCGGCCGCCGTCGCCAAGACATCGCTGCTCGGCGAGAACTACGTGCGGCTCGACCCGCCCCCCGGCCACCCCCTGGACAGCGGACCGTACCTCGCCGACGGGGCGGTGGTCACCCGGACGTCGGTCGCGCCCGACATGGAGGGCATCACCCAGCACGTCGGGCCGCTGCTCGCCGCGCTCAGCGGCCAGGACGTGTCGACGATCGTGGACACGTCGGTCAGCGCGTTCGGCGGCCAGGGCGCGCGGCTGAACCGGCTCGTCGCGCGGATCTCCGAGGTGAGCGAGAGCTACGCGGCCGCCAGCGCCGACCTCGGCCGCGCCCTCGACGCCCTCGCCGACCTCGGCGGCACCCTGCGCAAGGGCAGCGCCGAACTCGGCGCGCTGCCCGCGAACGTCAGGCTGGCCACCGAGCGGCTCAAGAACGACAGGGCGGAGCTGAAAGCGGGCGTCCAGGACATGCTGAAGATGAGCAGGTCGTTCAACGCGAAGATCGAGCACCGGCACGGGGCGCGGCTGAGGGTGCTGCTGGAGCGCGCGGACAAGATGCTCGCCGCCGCCGTCCGGGGGCGCGACCAGCTCAAACGGCTCGCGCTCGTGGTGCTCGACTTCCTGCGGGCGCCGTCGGTCTCCGTCAACGGACAGGGCCTCCTCATGGTCTGGCTCAAGGGCTTCCTGCCTCCGGGCGACGCCGGACCCGCGCGCGCCCAGGGGCTCGACCTGACCGAGCTGGCGGGGCCGCCGCGATGAACGCCCGCATCGTCGTCAACCTCGTGTTCTTCGCGGTGCTCGGCTGCGTCCTCGCCGTCTGGTCGGCGACGTCGCTGCTGCGCCTGGACCTGATCGAGCGGCCGTTCGCCGTCACCGCCGAGTTCGCCTCCTCGCCCGGGCTCCACCCCGACCTCCAGGTGACGTATCTGGGCGTCCCGGTCGGGCGGGTCGCCTCGGTGACGCTGCGGCCGGGCCGCGTCGCCGTCCTGATGGAGCTGGACCACCACACGAAGGTCCCGGCCGGGGCGGGCGCGCGGGTGCTGCGCAAGTCGGCGGTCGGCGAGCCGTACGTCGAGCTGACCGCGCCGACCGGCCCCACGGACGGCGTCCTCAAGGCGGGCGACACCGTGCCGCTGGCGCGCACCAGCGGGACCGTCGACTACCAGGAGCTGTTCACGGGCCTCGGCGACACCCTGAACGCCGTCGATCCGGCCGACGCGGGCAAGGTCGTGCACGAACTGGCCACCGGGGTGGCCGGGCACGGCGACACACTCCGCGACCTCATCGGCGACACCGGCCAGCTGACCGCGACGCTCGCCGCGAACGCCGACGTGCTGAGCGGGCTCGCCACCGAACTCACCGACGTCACCGGCACCCTCGCCGCGCACCGCAGGCAGCTCACCGCGACCGCCGGGAACCTCGCGGACGTGAGCGCCTCGGTCAGGACGGTGAGCGGCGACCTGGTGACGGTCCTGGAGCACGGTCCCGGATTCTTCGCCAGGGTCGAGACGCTGCTCCAGAAGTCACGGCCCGGCCTCGCCTGCCTGCTGGCGGCGGGCGCGACACCCGGCCCGCCGGTGTTCGACAAGAAGACCGAGGCGACCGTCGAGCACGTCCTCACCCTCCTGCCGACGTTCCAGGCGCTGCTCAAGGACACCGCCGTCGTCACCCCGCAGGGCACCTTCCTGCGGGCGACGGCGCTCGTGTCCATCGCGGGCCCGAAGGCCGCCGCCGACTACCTCGAACCCACCCCGAAGCCGGTGTGGAAGCCCGCGCCGGTGTGCCCCGCGACGCCGGGCGCGGCCAAGGCCGACGACAAGAAGCGGCCCTCCGCCGCCCGGCCCGACCCGGGCCCCTCGGCCTCCACCGCCGCCCCGGCCGCCGCCGACCCGACCGCCGTCCCGGCGAAGCGGATCGCCGACTGGAGCGGGGTCCGGGACTCGCTGCCGCTGCTGCCCGTCGTCCTCGCCGCCGCCGTCCTCGGCGCCGTCGCGATCCGCAGCGCCCTGACCTTCTGGTCCAGCCGCAGGCGGGACCACTGACCACCCCGGCAGATCCCCATGGAGCGAACCCGATGAGCACCAAAACACCAACGGAACCCACCACCACCGCACCACGGGAGGAGGACACCACCGCCGACACCACACCGGAGCCGGACGCCGACACGCCTACGAACCCGCCCACCACCACGGAGAAAGACGCCACCGCACAGGAGGAGGCCACCCCGGACAAGGCCACCTCGGAAGAGGACGCCGCCCCAGAGGAAGACAGCGCCCCGGACAGGGGCGCCATCACAGAGAAGGACGCCACCGCGGAGAAGAGCGGCACCTCGGAGAAGGAGGCGGCCGGGGGTGCGCGGCGGAGCCTCACGATCGCCATTCCGGTGCCGGGGCGTGCCTCGCTCGGCAGGGTGCTCGGCGTGCTCGTGCTTGTGGCGGCGCTCGCCGTGGCGGGCTGGCAGTGGCGGACCGCCGCCGACCTGGCGGCCAAGGAGGACACCCGGGCCCGGATCTCCTCGGTCGCGGGACGGTTCGGCGCGGCGCTGCTCAGCTACCGGCACGGCGACCTGGCCGCCGCCCGCGCGCGGGTCCTCGCCCTGGCCACCGCCGACTTCGGCAGGACCTACGAGGTCGCGTTCACCGAGACGCTCCAGTCCACCATCACCGAGTTGCGGGCGGACGCCACCGCGACGGTGCGCGTCGTCTACGTCACGGGCGGCGACGACGGGACCGCGCGCGCCGTTGTGGTGATGGACTCACAGGTGAAGAGCTCGGCGGGCACCAGGAACGTCACGGGCTCCTACCTCCAGATGGACCTCGTCGAGCAGAAGGGCGACTGGAAGGTCAGCGCCGTCAACTCGATCGGCGCGGTCAACGAGAGCCTCGCGGCCACCCCGGACGCCGACCCGGCGGCCAGCCCGTCACCGGAGCCGTCCGCCCCCTGACCCGCGCTCCGCTCCCGTTCCCCCGCCCGGCACCGGGCCGTCCACGAGGTCCGGGATCACCTTCTCGATGAGGTGCATCAGGCTGCTGACGAGCAGGTGCCGCACCTCCGCGCGGGACAGCCGCTCGCGTTCCAGCCATTCGCGGGAGGCTGTCTGCGCCAGCCCGGCGAACGCGTGGAGCACGCCTTCTACCTGCGGGTGCGCGGCGGTAGCCGCGTCCAGCCCGACCACCTCGGTGATCCGCGCGACGGCGCGGGCCCGCGCGGCCTCCATGACCCAGTCGAGTTGGGCGTCGCCGCGCGGGGCGGCCCGGTCGAGCGCCGTCAGCCAGGTCTCGCGGTTCTGTTCGAGGAGCGACAGCCAGCCGTCGACGCTGTCGGTCACCCGGTCCAGGAGGCCCGCGTCGGCGCGGTACGGCGGTATCCCGGTCGGCGGGACGTCGAGCATCTCCGCGAGCGCGGCCAGATACAGCTCGCGTTTTGTCCCGAAATAGTGGTTGAGCAGGCCGCGGCTGACGCCCGCCGCGGCGGCGATCTCCTCGGCCGACACGTCCTCGAACCGGCGGCTCCGGAACAGCTCGCGCGCGCAGGCGAGGATCTGCGCGCGCCGCTCGTCGCGGTCCTTGCGCACCCGTCGTCCGGCTGCCATGCGCCTCCCCTTCTCGGCCCCTGACAGAGAAGGTAGTACGTATGGCCCGGCATGCCATAACCGGTGCGCGCGGACGGTCAGGAGGTGCTCGCGGCCACCGGACGCCTGCCGGTGTAGCGCTTCCAGCGGGTCCGCCGCGCCACCGGGACGGCGAGCCGGGCCGGCAGCCGCCGCACCGGGCCCGGCGTGATCCGCAGCACCACGCCCATGGCCGCGATCACCAGCCGGAAGCGGCGGGCGTCCGAGGCCGTCCAGGAGAGCCCGTACTGGCGCCGGATCGGCTCGGGCAGCAGGCCCGCCGTCATGAGCCGGGTCAGCGGCCCTCCCAGGCGCAGCGACCACTGCCGGGGGTACAGGATGGCCCGCGCCTCCCCCCTGGCGACGTCGCTGACGGTCAGCGCGGCGATCTGCTCGTCCCAGTAGCGCGCGAAGGTCGCCGCGTTGTCGGGAAGCGCCTCGCGCGGCGCGCCCAGCAGCGTCGCGAGTGCGGCGGACTCCTGGTAGAACCGCTCCCCCGTCGCCTCGTCGAGGGGGCCGTGCAGCCGCTCCTGCAGGTCCCGCGCGACCTGGTAGAGCGTCGCGAAGACCCAGGTGAGCAGCTCGGCGTCGTGCGCGGAGTAGCCGGGTCCGTTGACCCTGTCGTGCGCGCGCATGGCGTTCCACGCGACGCGGTGCGCCTCCTCCTTCGTGCCGAAGATGACCATCGTGAGGTAGTCGAGCGTCGAGTAGAGGCGCTGCCGGGGGTTGTCCTTGAAGTCGCTGTGGTCGGCGACGCCGCGCGCGACGCTCGGGTGCGCGAGCTGGAGCAGCAGCGCCGCCGGTCCGCCCAGGAGCCCCTGGGGCTCCGCGCTGATCCGCCGGATGGTCGCGGTGTCCTCGAACAGTCCGGGCTTCATGCGGCCTCCTCTAGAGAAAAGATCATGTTTCTCAAGATAGACCGGACATACCGGAGGATGCAAGTGCTTACTTACATCGACTGCCCGTCGGGGAAGAACAGCGCGTCGGTGAAGCGGTGGACCTCCGGCGCGAGGTCGGGCAGCCCGCCACTGAGGTGCTGGACGACAAGTTCGGCCACACCGCCCAGATAGGCGGTGACAAGCACGTCGTCACGCGGACGACCGAGCATCCCCGCGACAAGCGCCGCAAGCCGACGAAAGGAGGCGTTCCGCCGCGCCAGGATCACCGGCCCACCGCCAACCGCCTCCATCGCGAGCATGCGCGTCAAGTGCGGCGCTGCGGCCAACAGCGCCAACGCCACGTCGAGCGCCGCGTGCAGCCGCACACGCGGCGCCCCCCCGGCCCGATCCCCGGCAATAAGCGCGTCCAGATCGTCGTAAACCGCAAGAAAGGCCGCCTCCTTCCCGTCAAAGAGCGCGTAGAACGTCTTGGTCGAGACCCCAGCCCGGCGAGTGATGTCAGTAACAGTGACCTTGCCATACCCCTGCGCAGCAACAGCCTCAGCCGCCGCATTAAGGATCCGCGCCCGCTGCACGGACTCCACCTCAGCCCGCGCCATCCCATGCCGATGCCGCGGCAACACCGTATAAGTAAACACTTGCATCCCCATGCCCTCCAGGCTATCCCCAGGACTGCCGCCATGCCCGGCCCCGCCCGCCGAGGCGCTCCCCGCCCGGCGCGTCACGACCGAGCCGCTGGCCGCGGCGGCTGGCTGTGGACCCCCGGCCAGGGGGTCCCCGAACGGCAGGGGCTAGCTGGTCGCGCTGCGTACGGGTCTGGGAACCTTCCGCGCCCACCGGGTGTACGGGCCGCCCACGACGCGCGTCGTGTACGGGTCTGGGGAATCCCGGCCCGGACATGGTGAGGGTGCCCCCGCCTGAACGAGGGCGCCCTACCCGGTGGGTGTCAGATCAGGGTGAGCGCGGCGAGCGCGTACCGGGCCTGCTCGCCCCGTACTTCCACCCCGACCCCGCCAGCGCACGGCGGAGCCCTTCGACGGCGGCACGGGCTCGCATCACCGGCCCGTCCAGCGCCCTCATCGCCGACCCCTCAGCCACACGATCAGCGTGACCACGGCCAGCACCCACAACAGGACACCGACCACGACCACGGCGACCGCGTCCGTACTCGTCACGATGCCGCCGAACCGGGCACGTCCGCGCCGGAGGCGGTGTGTCCGGCAGCGGCGAGCAGATCGCCGAGCACGGCCCGGAGCGCGGCGGCCTGGTCCAGGGTGAACGCCAGTTGACCCGTGGCGGGCAGCTCCCACACCGGCGTCTGACGGGCGACGGTGACGATGTCGCCGCGCTCAAGGTTCCGCTCAAGGAACACCAGCACCGGCTTCCCGTCATGGGTCAACGCGGGCACGTCCGAGCACGGCCCGTAGTGCGGCTCGTCGCCGGGGTGCGGGTGCGTGCACCACGCCGGGCACCCCGGCCGCCCGGCGACCGCCGGTTCTGTGGAACCGGACACGGACGTCGGCACGGGCACGGACCCGGCCCGCAGATGCGCCAGAGACACCCCGATTCGCTCGTCTCGCGTGGCCTTACCATTGCCCACAGCGGACCTCCTGAGTCCGTCAGGCCCCGGACCGCCTTCCGCTGTTCGCGCGGCAGAAGCCGGGGCCGTTCACCGTTTCTGGAGACCAGACTCACAAGAACGGGCTACCGTGGCTACGAACCGTCCAGCCACCATGACGCAAACCCCACGGCAGATCACCGAAACCCGGATGGGTTTCAACTCTCGGGAGCCCCATGCCCGCGCAGAGTGAACAGATCGATTCCCCGATGCTCCGAGCGTTCGCCATCGCCCTTACGGCCATGCGAGGCAGTAAGTCCAAAAACAAGCTCGCTGCGGAACTCGGCTACACCTCCCAGTACATCGGGCAAATCGAGGCCCGCAAGAACTGGCCGTCGCGGAAGTTCGCCGAAGACCTCGACACCCACTTCAACGCCGGAACCATGTTCGTGGACCTCTGGGAGTTGCTCGACGAGCACCGCGACGAGATCGAGCTACCACCGGGGTTCACCGACTTCGTAGAGCGTGAGGCAGAGGCATCTTTTATTTACATCTTCGGCGTCACGGTCTTCCACGGACTATTTCAGACGCGCGATTATGCGACTCAGATCGTGAAGGCGGGGCGCGCTGCCGACGAGATCGAAAGGCTCGTAAACAAGCGCATGGATCGCCAGGAAATCCTGACCAGGGACGGCGCGCCGCGAATCGTAGCGATCTTCGATGAGGCAGTGGTCCGTCGAATGATCGGCGGTAAGGCCGTCATGAAGGCCCAGCTTGAGCAGATCATCAATATCGCGGAAATGCCGAACATCACGCTCCATGTCATCCCAGCTGACGATGGGGCGCATCCGGGCGTCATGGGATCGTTTACGCTCCTACGCTTCTCGGACGCTCCGGAGATGACTTATACCGAGGGGCATGTGGGCGGTACCCTCACAGACCACCCGCCGACCGTTGCCACCTACACGCTAAGCTTCGACCTGATCAGGGGGGCGGCTATGTCCGCCGATGACTCCCTAGCGTTGCTTCGCGCGGTTTTGGAGAGCCTATGAGCACCATGGACCTTTCGTCCGTCACGTGGCGGAAGAGCACCTACAGCGGCAGCACGGGCGGGGAATGCGTCGAGCTGGCCGACCTCGCCCCCGTGGTGGCCGTGCGGGACTCCAAGCACCCTGACGGCGGGGTGCTCGGTTTCAACCGTGCCGTGTTCCGGACCCTCACGCGGGAGATCCGTGCGGGACGCCTCGACCTGTAGGACCCGCTGAACAGCGTGACTTCCAGACGTCCGGCCCTACCTCTCAAGTCCTGACAGGTCGCACGGCGCGTTAGGAGGACCTGCCTGGAAGAAGACGCTGAACAGCCGACGCCACCGGTCGGTTCTTCGGCCTGGGACGGGACGCCCGGCCCGACGGCCCTCAGGCGAAGGTGGCGAGGATCGTGAGGAAGTAGACCACGCTGACCGAACCACTGGTGAGGCCGAGGACGGACTGTGCGCGGCGGATCCCGTTGACGAGACCAAAAATCCCGAACGTGACGGCGAGGAGTCCGGCGAGCAGCGGAATTCCGAGGCCCACATATTCGACGAGCGCCAAGGTGATGACGGAGCCGACACCGAAGACCAAAGACACAGGCCCATAAGCGGTGACGGCGGTTCCAGCGGTGCCAGTGGCCATACTCCACTCCCTGTCGCCATCAAAAGCGCCCCATACCACGCCCGACAATCCGAACTGTAACACCGCGCCCGGAGCACCACCTCACCCGGGCGAATCGGTGCGGCGTTCGCGTTGTGCCAGGGGTGTGAAGGGGATGGGGCAGCAGCCCGCCTGTGCGCATTCCACGAGGTCGGTGCAGCCCGCCTCGATCGTCTGGCGGAGCGCCTCGGCGATCACGGCGAGGTCGGCCATGCGTTCCTCGACCTCCGCCAGTTTCTGACGGGCACGCCCGGCCAGGCCATCGCCCCGGTGCCGGTGCCCCGCGGTCTCCAGGAGATCCGCGATCTCCTCCAACGTGAACCCGAGGCGCTGCGCCGCCTTGATCACCCGCAACACCGTCACCGCCTCAACCGGATACAGACGATGCCCACCCAACGTCCGCTCCGGCTCCGCGAGCAGCCCGCGCCGCTCGTAGTAACGCAACGTCTGGGCGTTCACCCCCGCTGCGGCGGCCAACTCCCCCGACCGCAGCCCCTCGTACTCGCTCACCGGCCCCCTCCCATCCGCCCCTGCGGCGACTCTCTACCAGAGACGGTAAGCCCGTACCCGGGTACAGGATGCAAACCCGGCCAGCGGGGTTACCGGCCATGCCGGGCAGCGCGGAGAGAGACCCGCCGGTAGAAGGCGTTGAACAGGGCGAACGCCTCGACCACGAACGGATCCGCGATCCGCACGAGCGGAGTACCGCCGATGATCAGAGGAATATCCGCGCTGAGCCGACAACGGCTCGGGAAGCGTTTTCAGGCGCGCGACCTTATTCGAACGCACGGCCGGACAGCATAGTCAGGGCAGCGATCAGCCCATGGGTCGGGCCCGCCCGTCTCGGCGGCTCCGCCTCAGTCCCACCAGCGCTGGAGGCGGAACGCGCCGTGATGGTAGGCCACCTCGGCGATCGCCACGGCGGCGCCGTCCTCCTCCCGCACCTGAAGACGGTAGAGCCGCCCCTCGCCTGGCGCCTGCCACTGGTGCAGGACACGGACGCCGTAACTCCGGCCCGCTCGGGTGATACGCACCAGATGTCCCGCTCCGGAGAGTTCGGCTCCGATGGATTCGTTCCTCAGCACACGGTCACCCTACCGCATCGGTCGATCATATGTTCGATCGCCGTCGCCCTGGCGTGTCGGGTGAGGGCGCCGTGGGGGTCAGCGGAAGAAGCGGGCCGTCTGGGGGTCGGCGGGGAAATAGGCTTCGACGGCGATCTCTTCGAGGGTGACGTCGAAGGGGGTGCCGAAGGTGGTGATCGTGTTGATCAGGGACAGTTCGGCGCCGCGCCAGGTGAGGTGCAGGGGGAGGGCGATGTCGGCGGGGTCGGGCGGCGGGGCCTCGTGCGGCGGCGCGTAGGACCGCAGCTCCTCGTGGAGGGCGTGCAGTTCGGGGTCGCCGGTCTGGGCGGCCTGCCGGGCGAGGCGCGGTAGCAGGTGGGCCCGCACCTGGTCGAGGTTCCGTAGCCGGGGCGCCAGGCCGTCCGGGTGCAGCCCGAGCCGCATCATGTTGACCGGCGGCCGCAGCAGCGCCGGGTCCGCCCCGTCCAGGAACACCTCGGCCGCGTCGTTGGCGAGCAGGAGGTTCCAGCGGCGGTCCACCGCGAGCGCCGGGTACGGCTCGTGCCCCCGCAACACCTGCTGGACCGCCTCGCGCGCGCGGGCCATGTCAGGGTCGTCCAGGGGCCGCTCGCGGAAGACAGGCGCGTGTCCGGCCGCGACGAGGAGCCGGTTCCGTTCGCGCAGCGGAACACCCAGATGCTCAGCCAGATGCAGGACCATCGAACTGCTCGGAATCGTCCGCCCGGTCTCGACAAAACTGACGTGCCGCGCGGACACCCCGGCCTGGATCGCGAAGTCGAGCTGGCTCAACTTGCGGCGCAGCCGCCATTCCCGCAGCAGTCGCCCGACGGGCCGTTCCTCGATCACAAACCCTGAGTCTGCCCCGACGCCACCCACCACCGCCATGACCAGCCTGGTAATCGACGCCACAGGCCGACCCCTGCGACCGTCAACCCATGAACCTCGCAGAACACAACAAGAACCTGGTCCTGAACGGCTTCACCAGGTTCGCGGCAGGCGACACGGAGGTCCTCCGCACCCTCCTCCACAAGGACTTCATCGAACACAGCCCCGGCAACCCCAGCGGACGAGACGCCTTCATCGAGTTCATCACCTCCTCCCCCGTCGCCAACGCCCACCTCGACCTCAAACGAGTCATCGCCGACAACGACCACGTCGTCCTCCACTACCTGATGACCCCACCCGGCAACGACCAAGGCATCGCCGTCATCGACATCTGGAAACTCGTCAACGGCCAGATCACCGAACACTGGGACGTCGTCCAACCCGTCCCCGACCTCGCCGAGACCCCCAACGGCATGCTGTAAACCCCACAAGACCCCCGGAGAGCCTGCTCCCGCAGGCCGTCAACCACCCGCCGCGGCCCGCCACCGGGACTCCCATGCTCGGGTGGCGGCGGGGGTTCGGCTCAGGGGGTGGGTTGGGGGATGGGGAGGAGGGGGGTGTGGTCGGGGTTGAGGGAGTACCAGGACCAGGTGCCTCGTTTGGTGCGGGTGAGGAGACCCGCGTCCACGAGGATCTTGAGGTGGTGGCTGATGGTCGGCTGGGTGAGGCCGAGGGGGGTGGTGAGGTCGCAGACGCAGGCTTCGCCGTCGGGGCTGGTCTGGATCATGGTGAGGAGTTGGACGCGGGTGGGGTCGGCGACGGCCTTGTAGACACGGGCGACGCGCTCGGCCTCCTCGCGCGGCATGGCCGTGAGCGCGGGTGCGGGCGGGCAGGCGTCCGGGGAGGTGGTCGTCACTCGGCCATCGTTCACGACATGAGTGTACGAGTGGTGAACGAAGGTGAAGGACTGGTGAACGGGATCCGGGTGCGGTCGGCCGCGCGGCGGTCGGAGCTCGGTGAAGGACGTCAGGGGCAGGCCAGGCGGTAGCCGATGCCGCGGACGGTGACGATGAGGGCGGGGTTCTCGGGGTCGTCGCCGAGCCGTTCGCGGAGGCGGCGGATGTGGACGGCGATGGTGTTGGTGAGGATCCTGTCGGTGCGCCAGACGTCGGTTTGGATGGCCGTCCGGGTGATGACCTTGCCGCAGCCGCGCATGAGGTAGTGCAGCAGCTCGTATTCGCGTTGGGGCAGGTGGACGGGCCGGGCGTCGACGCGGACGAGGTGCCTGCCATGGTCGAGTTCGACGGGGCCGCAGGTGAGGACGGGTTCGGCGGCCGGCTCCGTGACGCGTCCGGTGATGAGGGGCAGCAGTTCGGCCGGGCGGTAGGGGCGCGGGACGCAGAAGTTGGCGCCCGCGGCGAGGGCACGGACCGTCGCGTCGGCGTCGGCGGGGCCCACTCCGACGATCAGGGTGATCGGGAGTTTCGCCTTGACGGCCCTGATGAACGCGGTGGCCTCGACGGTGGGCAGGCCGGCGCCGACGAGGATGACGTCGGGCCGGTCGAGGCCGACGCGCAGGAGGGCGTCGGCTCCGTCGGTGCAGACGATCACCGAGACGCCGTGTTGGGAGAGGGCGAGGAGGAGTTCGCTGCCGGTGTCCTGGTCGGGGTCGGCGACCAGGAGCACCGGGGTGGCGGCGGGCTGGGGGGTGGCCATCCGGGTCGCGTCTCAGCCGAACCGGCCGGTGATGTAGGCCTCGGTGCGCTCGTCGGACGGTGTGGTGAACAGCTTGGACGTCTCGTCGTACTCGACGAGCCGCCCGTGCCGGACGCCTTCGCGGTCGACGTCGGCGGTGAAGAACGCGGTGCGGTGGGAGACGCGCGCCGCCTGCTGCATGTTGTGGGTGACGATGACGATCGTGTAGTCGCGCGTCAGGTTCTGCATGAGGTCCTCGATCTTCGCGGTGGCGATGGGGTCGAGGGCCGAGCAGGGTTCGTCCATGAGGATGACCTCGGGTTTGACCGCGATGGTGCGGGCTATGCACAGCCGCTGCTGCTGGCCGCCGGACAGGGCGAGGGCGTTCTGCTTGAGCTTGTCCTTGACCTCGTCCCACAGGGCCGCGCCGACGAGCGCTTCCTCGACGAGGTCGTCGAGGCCGCGTTTGACGCCGTTGACGCGCGGTCCGTAGGCGATGTTGTCGTAGATGGACTTGGGGAAGGGGTTGGGCTTCTGGAAGACCATGCCGATGCGGCGGCGGACCTCGATGGGGTCGACGTGGTCGCCGTAGAGGTCCTCACCGTGGAAGGTGATCTTCCCGCCGAGGCGGGTGCCGGGGATGAGGTCGTTCATCCGGTTGAAGCAGCGCAGCAGGGTGCTCTTGCCGCAGCCGGAAGGGCCGATCATCGCGGTGATCCGCCGCTTGCCGATCTTCATGTCGACGTTCCGGACCGCTTCGTAGTCGCCGTAGAAGACGGACACGTCGGCCACCTCGAAGACGGTGTCGACAAGGTCGAAGGGCCCTTCGACGGCGTCGTTCACGACGGTCGGCTGTACGGGTCCGGCGCCGCCGGGCCGGCCGGTCACGGGGACGCCTTGGCTGGTCGAGAGGCGGGATGAGGTCGTCGTCATGTGTCACCAGCGCTTCTGGTAGCGGTTGCGGACCCAGATCGCCACGGAGTTCATGGCGAGCAGGATGAACAGCAGGATCACGATCGCCGCGGAGGCGAGCGTGTGGAACTCGGCTTCCGGCTGCTTGGTCCAGTTGAAGATCTGGATAGGCAGGACCGTGTAGGAGTCGGTGATGCCCGACGGGTTGAACGTGATGTGGGTGACCGCACCGAGCAACAGGAGCGGGGCGGCCTCGCCGATCGCGCGGGACAGGGCGAGGATGACGCCGGTCGCGATCCCGGGGACGGCGGCGGGGAGCACCTGGCGGGCGATGGTCTGCCACGGGGTCGCGCCGAGCGCGAGCGATGCCTGGCGGATGGACCCGGGCACGGCCCGGATGGCCTCGCGGGCCGCGATGATGACGACCGGCAGGACGAGCAGCGACAGGGTGAGCGACGCCGTCAGCAGGGTCCGGCCGAGGTCGAGGCCGCGGGCGATGACGCCGAGGCCGAGGATGCCGTAGACGATCGACGGGACGCCCGCGAGGTTCTGGATGTTCAGCTCGATCATCCGGTTCCACCAGCGCGAACCGTCGGCGTACTCCTCCAGGTAGATCGCGGTCATCACGCCGATCGGGACGCAGAAGGCGCCGGTGAGGGCGATGACGTAGATCGTCCCGACGATCGCCGACTGGGCCCCGGCCCGCTCGGGGTAGAGCTTGGAGGGGAAGTTCTCCCACAGCCTCGGGTCCAGCCGATCCCAGCCCTCGGTGACGACGTAGCTGAGCAGGACGACGAGGAACAGCACGGCCAGCGCGAGACTCGCGAGCAGCATGCCCTTGAACAGCGGCTCCAACGGACGGAACCGGCCGGCCAGGCTCGGGTTCTCGGTGCGGTGGCGCGCGGGGGCGGTGGTCATTCGTAGACCTCCCGGTACTTGCGGACCAGCCGGATGCTGAGGAAGTTCATCGCGAACGTCAGCACGAACAGCAGCAGCCCGACCGCGAAGATCGTCGTGTAGTCGAAGGACGCGACGGGCAGGTCGCCTTCCCCGGCCGCGGCGATGTATCCGGTCATCGTCTGCATCGCCTGCAACGGGTTGAGAGTGAACTCCGGCTTGAGTCCCGCCGCGATCGCCACGATCATCGTCTCCCCGACGGCCCGGGAGATGGCCAGGACGATGGCCGCGACGATCCCGGACAGCGCGGCGGGCAGCACGACCCGGATCGACACGAGCCGCCGGGTGGAGCCGAGCGCGTAGGCGCCTTGGCGCAGCGACTGCGGGACCGCCGACATGGCGTCCTCCGAGAGCGACGCGACGGTCGGGACGATCATCACGCCCATGATCAGGCCCGCCGACAGCCCGTTGAAGATCTCCGGTCCCTCACCGGAGCCGGGCCAGAGGTCGCGCAGCAGCGGGGTGAAGAAGGTGAGGGCGAAGAAGCCGTAGACGACGGTCGGGATGCCCGCCAGAACCTCAAGGACCGGCTTCAGCACCTTGCGCGTGCGCGGTGTGGCGTACTCGCTCAGATAGGTCGCGGCGGCGAGCCCGATCGGCACCGCCACCGAGATCGCCAGCGCGGTGGTGGTGAGGGTCGCGGTGATGAGCGGCAGTACCCCGTAGGACGGCGGCTTGAACAGCGGCGTCCACTCGGTGCCGCCGAAGAACTCCCCGAAACCGACCTCCCCGAAGAACCGCAGCGCCGGCGGCAACAGGGAGGCGACGATGCCGACCGTGGTGGCCACCGACACCAGGGCGGCGGCCAGCAGGAGGCCCTTGATGACGGCCTCGCCATAACGTGGGCGGCTCCGCCGCAGGGATGACCCCGCGGCGGAGCCTGCGGAAGCGGAGGCCACTAGCCCGCCTGCGTCTTCAGGGCGTCGAGTGCCTGCTTGAGCGCGGTCTCCTGGGTGGCGTTCAACGGCACGAACTTGGCGGCCTCGGCGATCTTGGCGTGGTTCCCCACGTAGTACTCCACAAAGGCGAGCGCCTCGGGCCGCTTGAGCGCCTCGGCGCTCGGGTAGATGAACAGGGGCCTGGCCAGCGGCTTGTAGGTGCCGTCCTGCGCGGCCGCCACGCTCGGCGCGACGCACCCGGCGCCGCCGTCGATCTGGAGGACCTTCAGCTTGTCGGCGTTCTCCTCGTAGTAGGAGAAACCGAAGTACCCGAGGCCGCCCTTGGAGCCCGAGACGCCCTGCACGATGACGTTGTCGTCCTCGCTCGGCTGGAAGTCGCTGCGGCTCGCGCCCTCCTCGCCGTTGATCTCAGCGGTGAAGTAGTCGAAGGTGCCCGAGTCGGTGCCGGGGCCGAACAGCTTGAGCGGCTCGTCCGGGAACGACGCGTCGATCTGCTTCCAGTTGTTGACCTTGGAGCCGGGCTCCCAGATCTTCTTGAGCTGCTCGACGGTCAGGCAGGTCGCCCAGGTGTTCTCCTTGCTCACCACGACGCTCAGGGCGTCGTTGGCGACGGTGAACTCCGAGTACTTGACGCCCTTGGCCGCACAGGCGGCCTTCTCCTCGTCCTTGATCGGACGGGACGCGTTGGAGATGTCGGTCTCCCCCGCGCAGAACTTCTCGAACCCGCCGCCGGTGCCGGAGGTGCCGACCGGGATCTGGACCCGGCCGTTCTCCTCGGTGAACAGTTCGGAGGCGACGGTGGTCAGCGGCGCGACGGTGCTGGAACCGTCGATCTTGACGGAGCCGGACAGCTCGCTGCCCGAGGCGTCGTCGGTTCCCCCGCCCCCGCAGGCCGACAGCGCCAGGGCCAGGCCGGACAGGACCGCGGCGGTCCGCACGGTAGCCCGCATCGAGATGGTCACGTCTTCAGTCCTCTGTTCTTCAGCCCGCTGCGATGCGGGCGGTCTTCACCGGCACCGGGGACGGCGCCAGCGGGTTAGATAGAAGACCGTCTATATGAACGCCAGGCGAACGAGGTGTGGCGGGCGGTATAACATCGACATCCATCTATTAACGGACGTCCAGACGTTGCCATCAGCGCGGGCTGATAACATCACCTCATGCTGACATCAGTCCAGACTGGCTTGTTGAGGGTTCTGGCCGACCCCCTGCGGATGCAGATCATCACCCTGCTCGCCCGCGAAACACTGTGCACGACACACCTGGTCGCCGAAACCGGCGCGCGGCAGACGAACCTGTCGAACCACATGAAGGTGCTGCGCGAGGCCGGAGTCGTCGACACCGAGCCGTGCGGCCGGTTCACCTATTACCGGCTGCGGCCCGAGGTCATCGAGGAGCTGTCCGACGTACTGGGGGACTTGGCCGCGACCGCACGACAGACCGCCGAGACCGGCCGACGGAGGTCCTGCTGATGTCCGTCACACAGAAGTCCACGGCACCGGCGGCTGAGGCCTCGGTCGTCGGGAAGCTGTCCACGCTCGACCGCTTCCTCGCGGTGTGGATCCTGCTGGCGATGGCCGCCGGGCTCGGCTTCGGACGGCTCGTTCCCGGGCTGGGCGACGTGCTCGCACGGGTGGAGGTCGGCGGGATCTCGTTGCCGATCGCGCTCGGGCTGCTGGTCATGATGTACCCGGTGCTGGCGAAAGTCCGGTATGACCGGCTTGATGCCGTCACCGGGGACCGGCGGCTGATGGCGGCGTCGCTGGTCGTGAACTGGGTCGTCGGACCGGCCGTGATGTTCGCGCTGGCCTGGCTGTTCCTGCCCGACCACGCCGAGTACCGGACGGGGCTCATCATCGTCGGGCTCGCCCGGTGCATCGCCATGGTCATCATCTGGAACGACCTCGCGGGCGGTGACCGGGAGGCAGCGGCCGTCCTCGTCGCGTTGAACTCGGTGTTCCAGGTGTTCGCGTTCGGGCTGCTCGGCTGGTTCTACCTCGACCTGCTGCCCGGCTGGCTCGGCCTCGGCGACGGCGCGTCCCTCGACGTCTCGCCGTGGCAGATCGCCGCGAACGTCCTGGTCTTCCTGGGAATCC
The DNA here is from genome assembly GCF_020991275.1 of Actinocorallia sp. API 0066. Lineage (GTDB taxonomy): Bacteria > Actinomycetota > Actinomycetes > Streptosporangiales > Streptosporangiaceae > Actinocorallia. The sequence goes on from NZ_JAJLQY010000003.1 coordinate 339,416, forward strand.
CGCTCGTCGCCGGGTTCCTCACCCGGCGTCTCGGCGAGAGGAGGCTCGGCCGCGAACGCTACGAGACGGCCTTCCTACCGAAGATCGGCCCATGGGCGCTGTACGGGCTGCTCTTCACGATCGTCGTCCTCTTCGCCCTCCAAGGCAGGACGATCACCTCCCAGCCGTGGGACGTCGCCCGCATCGCGCTGCCCCTGCTCGCCTACTTCGCGATCCTGTGGTTCGGCACGTTCCTGCTCGGCCGCGCCCTCGGCCTGCCCTACGACCGGACGGCGACCCTCGCCTTCACCGCGGCGGGCAACAACTTCGAACTCGCCATCGCCGTCGCCATCGCCACGTTCGGCGTCACCTCCGGGCAGGCACTCGCCGGGGTCGTCGGACCGCTCATCGAGGTGCCCGTGCTCGTCGCGCTCGTCTACGTCTCGCTCGCGCTGCGGCGCCGCTTCGCCGAGAGCAGCGCATGAGACAGCCGGAGGCCCTGCTTACGCGCATCGCGCTGACGATCGCGCGGCGCTTCGACGGTGTTTTCGCGGCCGAGACCGTCGCGGAGTACGTCCGCGACGCCTACCGGCTGCTGGCGGCCGACGCCGTCTCGACCACGCACCTGCCCGTGCTGGCCGAACGGTTCGCCGGGCAGCGCCTGACCGCGCTCGCCCAGGCCCAGGGGCTCGCCGCCAAGGCCGTGCCCGAGGTGCTGTTCGTGTGCACCCGCAACGTCGGCCGCTCCCAGATGGCGGCCGCGCTGCTCGCCCACCACGCCGCCGGACGCGTCCACGTCCGCACCGCCGGGACGGCTCCGGCCGCGCACCTGGACACCGTCGTCGTCCGGGCCCTGGCCGAGATCGGGCTCGACCCGGCCGAGGAGTTCCCGAAGCCGCTGACCGACGAGGTGATCCGCGCCGCCGACATCGTCATCACCATGGGCTGCGGCGACGCCTGCCCCGTCCATCCCGGCAAGCGCTACCAGGACTGGCTCCTCACCGCCCCCGAAGGCCAGCCCATCGAACGCGTCCGCCGCATCCGCGACCACATCGACGAACGCGTCCGCGAACTCCTCGCCGAACTCGACATCACCGCCACACCCCTCACCTGAAAGGCCGCCCGACATGTCCGACAAGCCCAGTGTCCTGTTCGTCTGCGTCCACAACGCCGGCCGCTCCCAGATGGCCGCCGCCTTCCTCACCCACCTCGCCGGCGACGCCGTCGAAGTCCGCTCCGCCGGCTCCGCCCCCGCCGACACCGTCAACCCCGCCGTCGTCGCCGCCATGGCCGAACTCGGCATCGACATCTCCCACGAAACCCCCAAAATCCTCACCGTAGACGCCGTCCAGTCCTCCGACATCTGCATCACCATGGGCTGCGGCGACACCTGCCCCGTCTTCCCCGGAAAGCGCTACCTCGACTGGACCTTGGCCGACCCCGCCGGCCAGGGCATCAACGCCATCCGCCCCATCCGCGACCAAATCAAAACCCGAATCGAAAACCTCATCAAAGAACTGGGCATCTAGCACCAGCACTCCTGGAGCACCCACGCCAAGCCCTAAGCCCAACCCTCAAGCACACCGTCACCATTCACACCTTCACCGGGCACGGCTCCGCCTCCAAAAGCACCCACCGCCACTCCGGCAACGCCAAATCCCAAGCCCACCCGGCAGATAAGTTCACCCCTTGCCCGAGTCGCCCCCCGCAATTCCCTTTTACCCAGAACCAACCAAAAAATAAATCAAATCCGATGCGGTTTTGTCGGTGGGTGTGACCACCTCGTCCTGTGCACGGACAACGAGCAGCCGGTTGTCGTTTCAATCCGATGCGGTTTTGTCGGTGGGTGTGACAGTGCTTCTGATTATGGGGTGTTGAGCTGGGCTTTACAAGATCATGCGCCAACCGTTGTTGGTGGGGCGCGGCGGGGAAGGTTATTGATCTTGGGGTTCGGGGATTCGCGCAGGTCAGCGGTGTGGTTTGGGGGTGCGCCAACCTCTGGGTGGCCCCTCTGACGCTGAACTCCTTCCGCGTGTTCTCAGAGGGCCGGGCAGCACGGCGTCTCGCGGGGGCTTCCCGGGAACCGTCCACCGCTCATGCCCGTCTGGGCTCGTCGGCCTGGAGTGGTGTCGGCCGCGCTCGCCTCAGGGTCGGCGACGCCCAACTCGCGCGGGCCGCTGTCCACGGTGACGTAGGAGGCGGGGCGCGGCGTTCGGGTGGACCGCTGGGGGGGAGGGGGTCAGGGGGTGGGCGGGAGGGTGAAGAGGGTGGAGAGGCGGGTGATGGCGGTGGGGACGGGGCGGTAGTAGACCCAGGTTCCGCGGCGTTCGCCGGTGATGAGTCCGGCCTGGCGGAGGACCTTGAGGTGGTGGGAGATCGTCGGGCCGGACAGGTCGAACGGGGTGGTGAGGTCGCAGACGCACGCCTCGCCGCCCGCGCTTGAGGCGATCAGGTTCAGCAGGCGCAGGCGCACCGGGTCGGACAGCGCCTTGAACACGCGCGCCAGCTCGACGGCCTCGTCCTCGGCCAGGGGCGGGCCGCCCAACGGCGCGCAGCACGGCGCCGTCGCCGTGACGTCTTCCAGCTCCAGGGACTTCGACATGCATCTAATTTGACATCTATCTATCCAGAAAGGCAAACTCGGCCCTACTTAGATGAACTTCGAATCAGGAGGCGATCATGACCGACCTCGCCGGACCGGGTGAGCAGGGCGGCTGCTGCGGCGTCAGCGCGTGCTGCACCGACGCCGAGCAGGCTCTCGACCCCACCGTCACCGTCACCCAGGCCAAGACCGACGCCGGGTGCGGATGCGTCGAGGACGCCGCGCCGGGCGACGACCCGCCGGTCGTCGTCATCGGGGCCGGGCCCGTCGGGCTCGCCGCCGCCGCGCACCTGGCCGAGCGCGGGCTGGACTTCCTCGTCCTGGAGGCCGGGGAGACGGTCGGCGCGGCCGTCGCCGACTGGGGGCACGTGCGGCTGTTCTCACCGTGGCGCTATGACGTCGACGCCGCGGCCCGTCGCCTCCTGGAGGCCGAAGGCTGGGACGCGCCCTCACCCGAGCTGCTACCGACCGGCGCCGACCTCGTCCGGGAGTACCTCGCGCCGCTCGCCGCCGTCCCCGCGCTGTCCGGACGCGTCCGCACGGGGGCGCGGGTGCTGGCCGTGACGCGTCAGGGCGTCGACGTCACCCGCACGATCGGCCGCGACGAACGCCCGCTGCTGGTGCGCGTCCGCCACGCCGACGGCACCGTCCAGGACGTGGCGGCCCGCGCCGTCATCGACGCCTCCGGCACCTGGGGGCGGCGCAACCCCCTCGGCCACTCCGGCCTCCCCGCCCCCGGCGAGCACGAGGCCGCACCACGGATCACCGGCCCGCTGCCCGACGTCCTCGGCCGCGACCGCGACCGGTTCGCCGGAAAACACACCCTCGTCGTCGGCATGGGCCACTCGGCCGCCAACACCCTGCTCGCCCTCGCCGAACTCGCCGTCCAGGAGCCCCGCACCCGGATCACCTGGGCCGTGCGCGGCACGTCGGTCGCCCGGCTGTACGGCGGCGGCGAGGCCGACGGCCTACCCGCGCGCGGCGCCCTGGGCACCCGTCTCAAGGCGGCCGTCGACAGCGGCGAGATCAACCTCGTCCGTTCCTTCACCATCACCGGCTTCACCAACGCCGCCGACAGCGTGCACGTCACCGGCTCGACGCCGGACGGCGTCCGGACGCTGGCGGCTGACCTGGTCGTCGCCGCCACCGGATTCCGGCCCGACCTGGCCATGCTCCGCGAGGTCCGCGTCTCCCTGGACCCGGCCACCGAGGCCCCGACCGGCATCGCCAAGATGATCGACCCGAACCTCCACTCCTGCGGCACCGTCCCTCCGCACGGCGAACGCGACCTCATCCAGCCGGAGAAGAGTTTCTACATCGTCGGCATGAAGAGCTACGGCCGCGCCCCGACCTTCCTCCTCGCCACCGGCTACGAGCAGGTCCGCTCCATCGCCGCCGCCCTCGCCAACGACCGCGAAGCCGCCGACACCATCCACCTCAACCTCCCCAAAACCGGCATCTGCTCCACCACCCCCGCCCCCGAAACCCCCCTACCGGACACCAAGCCCGACTCCGAGCCTTCCCGCGCACTTGAGCCCGGCCATAAAACGTCCGGCACGCCCGAACCCGACCACGACACGCCCCACGCACCCGAGCCCTCCGCCGAGGCGGCCCGATGCTGCGGAAGCACCCCACAGCCCGTCACCATCGGCGCTTCCACCGGACGCGGTTTCGCCACCGGACGCGCCCACGGCTACTCCGGCGACGCCGAATCCTGAGCCCACCCGGCGGAGGCCATCCCGGTCTCCGCCGCGAGCCTGCTCTCACCCCTCTCCCCCGGTCGGCCCGGTGCCGGTGCCGACCAGCCCAACACTCTGCCCCGAACCGCCTCAGTGAACCGCCCACCAGAAGGCTCTTCCAACCCGTCCGACACCCGACGCCTCCTGCCGCACGCCAGCCACGTCCCGGAGCCACCGATGACCCACCACCTGCGCCTCATGCGCCCCGGCGACGCCGCCCAGGTTCTCGCCATCTACCAGGCCGGACTCGACACCGGCGACGCCAGCTTCGAGACCCAAGCCCCCACCTGGGAGACCTTCGACAGCAGCAAACTCCCCGACCACCGCCACGTCGCCACCACCGACGACGGCACCCTCCTGGGCTGGATCGCCGTCAGTCCCGTCTCCTCCCGCCCCGTCTACGCCGGAGTCGTCGAGCACTCCGTCTACATCCACCCCGCGTCCCAAGGCCAGGGCATCGGCTCCGCCCTCCTCAAAGCCCTCATCACCTCCACCGAAGCCGCCGGAATCTGGACCATCCAATCCAGCATCTTCCCCACAAACACCGCAAGCCTCGCCCTCCACCACCGCCACAACTTCCGCACCATCGGCACCCGCCACCGCCTTGCCCAACACCACGGCACCTGGCGCGACGTCACCCTCCTAGAACGCCGTACCCCAACCATCACCTAACCAACCGCCCCGAACCACTTCCCCCCAGCCCCCCACGTCCACCCGAACACTACCGAGCCCATTGTGGATACCCTTCCTCAATGCGACCGCTTCGGTACTCCATCAACCTCACCCTGGACGGGTGCTGCGATCATCTCGCGATCGTCCCGGACGAGGAGTTGCACCGTCACCACGCGACGAACCTCGACCGGGCCGACGCACTTCTCTTCGGCCGCGTAACTTACCAAATGATGGAGGAAGCATGGCGGCCCCCAACGCCGCCGGGCGCCCGACCTGAGTGGATGGAACCCTTCGCCCGAACGATCAGCGCGGCCCAAAAGTACGTCGTGTCAAGCACCCTGAACCACGTCGACTGGAACGCCGAACTCCTACACGGCGACCTGGCCGAAACCGTCCAGCAACTCAAACAGCAGCCCGGCAACGGCCTCCTCGTAGGCGGAGTAAAACTCGCCCTCGCCCTGACGGAACTGAGATTGATCGACGAGTACGAGTTCGTGGTGCAACCCAGAATCACCGGCCACGGCCCAACACTCTTCACCGGCCTCTCAAAACACGTCGACCTGAAACCCATAAGCCGCGTCGAGTTCAACTCCGGAACCGTCGCAACCCGATACAAGCCCACCTGACCCCCAAAGATCCCACACGACACCCCCACCAGACCAAAAGCGCCCGACAGCAACCACACGCCGAAACGATTCGGCGAAACCACCCGCCGACGCCACCCGCGCCAACCCGTCGAACACACACCGACTCGGGCGATCCGGCAACCCACAACACCCCCAGCCCCCTGACAACAACCAAGACAAAGTCGCGCGGACCACAGCCCGCGCGACTTTCCCTTACCCATAAGACCAACAACATCAAATCCGATGCGGTTTTGTTGGTGGGTGTGACCTGAGCAAGTACGGAATCGGCGGCGTGCTGGCGCTGTTTCAATCCGATGCGGTTTGTCGGCGGGTGCGACGCCTATGCAGGTTGAAGTGTCATGAACGGAGAAGGTTTCAATCCGGTGCGGTTTTGTGGGTGGGGGTGACGGGGCTCTGATTATGGGGTGTTGGGCTGGGGCTTTGCAAGATCGTGGGTCGACCTGTCCAGGTGGTGCGTTGCGGAGAGCGTCGTTGATCTTCGCGTTCGGGTGTTCACGCGAGTGAGTTGTGTGGTTCTGGGGTGCTCCGAACCTCTGGGTGATGGGTTGTCCATCGGTAGGGGCATGAGGAGTTCTGGGTGTGGAACCGTGCCTGGCGGGGCTGTGGGGTGGGTTTGTGGAATCGGTGTGGGTTTGGGGGGCGGGTTCATTAGGGTGCGGGGAGGGTTGTGGGGTGGAAGAGGGGTGGGGGATGCCGGCTCGGATCGGGGTGCTGTTGGAGGCTGGGAGGGGGGCTGCTGGGCGGCCGGCTGTGCATACTGGGCCGGCGGTCAATGCGGCGTTTCTTGCGGCGGTTCGGGATGGGGGTGAGGCGGAGCTTGCGACTTTGTTTCATGAGGCGAGGCCGCCCAAGCCGTATACGTTGACGCCGTTGCTTGATGAGCGGGACCGGCCTGCGCGGGGGGTTGGGGAGCGGGTGCGGTTCGAGGTCGGGGTGCTCAGTGACACGCTTACCGCGCCGGTGCTTCTGGCGCTCTCTCGGCTGTCGCGTACTCGGGTCGCGAACTGCCATTACTCCGTCGCGGGGATCGAGGTTCTGCGGGCTGAGCCGTACGCTGAGTTGCTTGACGCCGCGCGGTCGGTTCGGCGGTGGACGTTCGACATTCGGACGCCTGCCGCGTTCTTCACGGCTCGGGAGGAGGGTGTGCGCCGGGTCCGGCCGTTCCCCACTCCCGAATGGGTGTTCTCGGATCTGTATCGGCGGTGGAACGCTTTCGGGCCTCCGATGGATGATGAGACGGCGGATGCGATCACCGGGAATCTCGAAGCCGTCGAGCATCGCTTGGTGACGTCGGAACACCTGCTCAAAGCGGGTGCGCCGACGGTTCGGGGCTGTGTCGGGACGATCTCGTACAGGGTTGTCGGCCAGCCTGGAGCGGACGCCGTCCTCGCGTTGGACGCGCTTGTCCGGTTCAGTGCCTATGCCGGTATCGGTGACCGCACCAACATCGGCATGGGACACGTCCACCCCACATCACCGTGACGAGCCCGGCGGACTACACCCGACGCGTCCGGTAGCGGTTCTACGGAGCCTGCTCCCGGTGGAGCGACCGTCACTGTCGAGGCCGTCGCCCGTCAGCCGGAGTTCGCACGCGAGGAAGCGGTTCTGCTTCTACGGCGCGTCCGCCGGTGACTCGAACGCAGGTTGATCAACGGGGTGTCCGGACCCGCTCGGTCGAGGTGGCGCGCACGAGCGTGTCCGACCAGTCGACGCCGGCCCGGGCGACGAGCAGGGCCAGCGTGACCACCAGGTGTTGTGCCCGGTCGTCGGCGAGGGCCAGGGTTTGTGCCGCGTGGCGGGTGAGGGAGTCCAGGGCTGGGTGGTCGGCGGCGCACAGCTTGCCGATGAGTGTCCGGTAGGTGCGGGTGGTGCCGCGCGGGGAGGCGGTCGTGGGCAGGTGTCGCAGTGCGGTGCGGGCGGCGGCGCGGTCGGCGGCGACGATCGCGTGTCGCTCGGGGTCGGGGCTGGGGTGGGGGCTGATGGTCTCCTCTACACCGCCCATGTTGGCCGCGTAGAAGGCGGGATTGACGGTGTGGAGGCGGGCCAGGAGCGTCCGGGTTCGGCGGGTCGCTTCGGCTCAGCTGAGGTGGTGGCGTGTCAGGAGGTCTGTCGGCGGTTCGCAGGGGTCGGGGGCGCCGCGTCGGGCGCGGAACACGGCGGCGATCAGCAGGTCCAGGTCTGCCTCGTTGGAGCGGAGGGGCGCCGCCCAGGCGGCCTGGCGGAGGTCGCGGTCGGGGCGGGCCGAGGCGCCGCGCCGGACCGCGTCGGCCCTGCGGACGCGTTCCTCCAGGTGGCGCAGCGGATAGTGGACGAGTTGGGCGCGCATCGCGCGAAGCCAGGCGGGGGCCTCGTCGGTTCCCGCCAGGGCGGCGGCGTGCGCGGCGGCGTCCTCGTGCGCCGCCTCCTGAGAGGTCAGGAAGTCGCGCAGCACCACAAGTTCGCGGACGCGTTCGCCCGCGCGTGTGGTGGGCACGGCGCCGTCCAGCGCGCCGCGCAGGCGGATGAAGCTCGCGTGCAGCAGGTCGTTATGGTCCGACTCGCAGTCGGCGCACCACGCGACGCCGACCGGAGCCAGGCACGGAGCGCCGCCGTGCCGGGCGCGGTGCAGCGGGCCTCGGCGGCCAGTGTTCCGGCGCGCGCCATCGTCTCGGCGGTGGCGAGCAGCCGCAGCCTCGTCCGGCCGGGGCGGGGCAGCGCGGCTCGGTACCGCGCCGTCTCGGCCAGGACCAGCCGGACGGCCGTCCGGCCTTCGGCGTCCCGGGGATCGGCGGCGGGGCCGAGACCGACGCCCATCAGCACCAGCGCGTCTCCGGACCCGAGGACGGGCCACGGGGTCAGGCTCCGGCCGCGCACGAGCGCGGGTGTCAGGTCGCCGCGTTCCCAGGCGTCGGCGCAGGCGACGATGGTCTCCGGCAGCGGAGCGGATCCCGGGCCCGCGAGGTGGGCGGTGTGCCTGGCGGCCCGCCTGTAGAACGCGAGCCAGGCGCGCAGCAACGACTGGTCGATCGCCTCGCCCCGGACGACACGTTCGAAGAAGGCTGCCTGCACGGACGGCCACAGCTCCTTCAGCTTCGTCAGCTGCCCTGCGGTGACCCCCGCGACGGGGCCCCGCGCGGCGCTGGTGTCGGCGCGCTGACGGGCGGCCAGGAGACGCCACAGCGCGGCTCCGGCGGGGTCGAGTTGGGCGAGTTCCGCCCAGAACCGATGGCGTAGCAGCCACTGACGCAGCGGTTCCCGGGTGCCGATGAGGTCCGGCAGGCCGTAGGGGGCGGCGGCCGCGTCAACGGGGACCCGGCTCGTCGGGCACCCGGCGTCCAGCGAAGCCAGCAGGGCCGCCACGGAGAGCCCGGTGGCGCCGCTGCCCGAGGTCACCAGGCACGTGTCCGGGGCGAACCGGGCGATCTCGGCGGCGGCGGGGGCGAGCCCGGCGAGGGCCGTCGCTCCACGGCCCGGACCTGGCCGGGTGCGAAGGCCCGGCCGAACATGCCGTGCTCGCCGCACAGCCCGTCGCGCAGCCGCCGTCCCTGCTCGGCGAACGACTCCGTGCCGGGCCGGTGGACGTTGACGGTCGAGAGCAGCGTGAGCCCGGAGATCGCTACGCCCGCCTCGGCGAGACCCGCGAAGATCTTCTCCAGGGGACGGAGCCGGGGGACGGGCGTCGCGCCGCCGTCGCGGTCGGCGGGCCTGGCGGGGGGAGGCAGGCCGAGGTCGCCGCCGCCGATCGGGTGCAGAAGGAGGGTGCGGGCGGGCTTCACTCCTTTCCCTTGTGCTTGTAGAGGGGGAGGCGGTCGGTTGAGAGTGGGCGTGGCAGGGAGCGGCCGTGGCCGGGGGCGACGGTCTTGCCCTTGAGCTTCTCGTTGGCGGTGAACCACTCGTAGGAGCGGCCTCTCGGGTCGGGCGGTACCGGAACGCCCGGGTCCATCCCGTCCGGGCGGACTCGGGGGTAGTGGACGGGGATGTTGGGCACGCCCTCGGACACGGCGAGGAACTCGGCGGCGACGCCGCCCAGGCCGTCCTCGTCCCGGTGCCGCTCGAAGTGGGCGATCGCCTCTTCGACGATCCTCAGGCCGTCGGTCTTGGGGAGGTCCTGGTCGAGGCCGCGGTAGTACTCGGCCCATTGCGCGCCGCTGTGCAGGTCGGCGCTGTCGACGCTGAGCCGGACGGCGCCGAACCCGAGCGGTTTGCCGAGACCGAGCCGGTGGTGGTGGCGGTCGTCCAGGCTCAGCAGCCAGCCGAGGGCGCCCAGTTCGACGTCGTCCACATCGCGCAGGTCGATCCGGAAGGTGAACTCCGTGCCCGGGTTCACCCACGCGCGGACGGAACGGTTCTGGCTGTCGCGCTGTTCGGGTGAACGGGTGCGGAAGGCGTCGCCTTTGCCGGTCAGAGCCGGTCCGTCGTCCTCCACCAGGGTCCGGGGACGGGTGAACTCCCGGTACCGGCCCTTGACGGGCGCCTGGGTGGGGTCGGCTCCCTGGCCGTCGGCGGGGCGGCTCCAGTACTCGGTGTCGCCCTCCGTTCCGACGTGATGCCAGTACACCTTGCGGCCCCGTACCTCCTGGTCGGCCGAACCGTAGATCTCCTCCTTCGTGAGCGGCGCGCCGGTGGGGCGGGTCGCCTTCCAGGAGAAGCGCCCCTGCGACCGCTTCGGCTGTTGCAGGATCGCGAGCGGCATACCGTTCTTGCCGAACTCCATGACGCTCGGCTCATGGCACTCGACGGGGCCGACGCGGAGCCTGCCCCGGTAGGCGGGGGTCCGCAGGCCCGAGCCCTCGCGCGCGACCCACCCGAAAAGCCGGTCGGCCGGGGACAGCGAGGTGAAGTCCGGGGCGGGGTGCAGCGGCTCCGGAAGCAGTTCGCTGACCGTCTTACGGCTGATGTCCCGTGGGATCGCCACCGGGTAGAGCGCGACGATCTCTTTTCTGTCGTTCGTCCGGGCATAGCAGAGCGATCCCGGGGTGAGTTCCCTGCACCCGTCGACCTTGAGATGGCGGCTCCATTCGGCCGCGGCGGCGTCGGTGCCCATCTGGGGTGGCGGTTTTTTGAGTTCCTCCGCGGTGTGCGCCCCGAGATAGTTGTCTATCAGGTCGGTCCAGCGCTTTTTGAGTTCTTCGTTCAGGGGCTGTGTCTTGCCGTTCACGAAGAAAACACGTTCGTGCTTCTTCCGGTCGATGTTTTGCCCGGTGACGAATGCGTACCCCTCACGCCAGGAACGCTTTGACGCCGGGTCCGGTTCCGTGCGGAGTTCCGTGCATTTGCTGTTCCAGCCCGTTCCCATGACGATGGCCCAGACCCGCTGCCCGTGCGTGAGCTTGTGTTTCGGCCCTGGATACATCTCGACCTTCGCGGCCTCACAGAACTCGATCCGCTCGCCGTCGTCGCTGATCCGCACGGGCGTCATCGTCGCGGCGTCGTCGGCGTTCCGGCGCCAGCCGAGCGGCTCGTCCAGCGCGTCGAAGACACCGAACCGGGAATTGGTGACGATCTCGTAGGCCGAGCGCAGCATCCCCTTGACCGAGGTCGCCGGAAGATGCGGCTTGCCACGTCGGCTGAGCAGGGGGTAGAGGAAGTGCTCGTCGGCGGTGTTCCCGCCCTTCTCGCGGCGCGCGGCGTCGAGCAGGAGCAGCGGGGTCCGCACGGTGAGGCGGACCGTGAGCGATCCAGTCCACCTCCGCTCGTGGAGACGGTCGTGGCCGGGCGGCGGGGCGTCACCGAACGCTTCGCCCAGGCCGTCGCGGGAAGGCGTGGAGACGAAGGTGTAGGGATTGAGGAACGTGTGGCCGTCCGGGACGAACTCGGACTTCTTCTGCTCGCTCACGCGCCCTCCGGTCGTCTCGGCTCCGCCCGGCTGAAACGCAGGAGGCGTTCCTCGGCCACGTACACGTTCCCGTGCTCCTGCTCCCGCGCCAGGTACTCCAGCGCGACGAGCGAGGCACGGCCGCCCTCGGGGACGTCCCCGGGGATCTCCAGCCTCCCGATCCGGGCGGTGGCCAGGATGCTCCAGCCGTCCGTGGGGCCGAGCGAGCCGCCCCACAGCAGGTACTCGGTCTGGTGCGTCCCGATCGTCTGAATATCGGCGAAATCGCCGAACCCCGCGACGGGCGAGGGGTTCTCGGTGAGCACGACGGCCCTGCCCGTTCCCGGCCCGGTCTGGGACCAACGGAACTCGGCGTTGTCGTTGAAGATCCGCGCCTCGAACACGTCGGTCAGCGGAACCTCGCCCGCCCGCGTCGTCGCCGCGCCGGACCGGACGAGCGCGACGTGGTAACGCCACGGCGTCGAGAGCAGCGCGACGGACCCGTCGGCAGCCTCGGCGAGCACCCGGTCCAGGCCCGTGTCGTCGCGGGCCGCGTAGTGCAGGGTCGTCACGGTTCACCGCCTTCGGTCGCGGTCTGCGGCTGTTCGAGGTAGGCCGTCCACGCCTTCTGCTGCTCGCCGGACTTGCGCAGTGCCTGCTCCAGCGTCACCTGCCCGCCCCACGGGCCACCGGTGAGCGTGATCTTGCTGACTTCGACGTCGCCGAAGCCGCGGTTCACCATGCCGCCGAGCGGGATCCGCCTGCCGCGCAGATCGCGCAGGATGAGCAGCAGCAGGGCGAGCGCGCTGTCCTGGTAGAGGTCGAGACGGTCGAGATCAACGCGTAGGACGATCGGTTCCCACCTGACCTCCGCCGGTTCCAGGACGCTGTAGAGCAGCCCGTCAGCAGCGCCGCCCGTCCACCTGTCGATGGCGACGTGGTCGGCCTGGAACACACCGGCTTTCTTCAGCTTCTCCAGCGTCTTGGCCGACAGAGCCGACTCCCCTCCCTGACCGGGCTCCGCGACGCCGAGGGCCAGTTCCCGCCACAGTTCGGCGGAGAGCTTTGTGGTGCTGTAGGTGTCTTTGACGGCCAGGGCCGCGCTTCCCCAGAAGGGCCCCTTGTCGCCGTTGTCCTGGCGGGCCGCGCCGAAGAGCGCCTTGACCGTGGGATATCCGTCGAGCTGGGCGCGGAACCGGGCCTCGTGCTCGCGCACCGGCGCCTCGTCGGCGAGCGGTCGCGGGAGGTCGTCGCCGCGCGCGGTGCGTTCGATGAACTCGGCGTGCGTGCGCAGCGCCCCCTTGACGGAGCTGCCGCTCAGCGTGAAGACGAGGGTGTCGGCGTCGAGACTGGTCATCAGCGGGAGCGTCTGGACGACGGCGCCGTCCTGCCCGGCGCGCACCATGACGGGTGCGAGCGGCTTCCACTCGATGGTGACGGTGAGGAATCTCCGGCGGTCGGGAAGGTCCGCCGCTTTCCCGTCGTCGGCAGCGGACCGCTTCGCGTTGTCCGTGAGGAAGGCGATGAGTCCCGCCGCGCTGGTGAAGTCGTGCTCCCAGACGGAGACGCCGTGTTCCTCCAGGCGGACGACTCCGAGGCCCCGGCTCGCGGCCGCGCCCAGCGAGATCTCCGCGTTCCCGAGCGCGTCCAGGAGCACCGCCAGCCGGGCCCGGTCGGTGGCGCGGTGCGCGGCCGTGGACTCGATGTCCAGCTCCAGGTGGAGGAGGTTGCCGGGAGGCACCACGGTGCGCGCGTAGAGGAACCCCGCCGCCACGGCCCCGGTGTAGCGGTCGATGGCGACCCCGTGCCGGACGGGCAGCGCCGTCACGTCGAGCGGCTCCCGCGCGTCCGTGACGATCACGGCGTCATGGACGACGACACGGCTGACCGTGCCGGGGTCGGAGTCGTCCTCGGCGACAAAGCCCCACAGGTCCGACAAAGCACCCGCCTCGGTCCGTGTGCCGCGCATCCAGGAGCGGAACGCCCCGGCCAGCGCGGTGCCCGGCACATGGGCACGGCCCTGCCCGTCCACCGCCACGGGCAGCGCCTCGGCCGGGTCAAGGCCGATCCCGCCCACGTGCAGCGGCGTCTTCAGCCGCAGCCAGCCGCTGACCCGGAACCTGACGCGCATCGGACGTCCCCGCACCGGCGTGCCCGTCATGACCCGGCCCCCGCGTGCGCGGCGGCGGCCCGGCGGGTGTGGACGGCGAGGCACGCGCTGACGAGGGCGCGCAGCGCTTCCAGCCCGAGTTCGTCGCGCAACCTCTCCTCGGCGCCCTCGGTCAGGCAGAGTTCCGTGAGGGGCAGTTCCAGCCGATTCCAGAGCGCGTCGCCGGTGGTCATCAGCTCGCGGGCGGCCGGGCCGTCCCGGTCGCCCCAGCGTTCGGTGAGGAGCGCGACGCGCTTCCGGAGCGTCTCCGGATCCCTGGAGTCCTGGTCGAGGACACCGCGCAGGCTGTTGAGGCGGGTGACGCTCACCTTCTGGAAGCGGTCCAGGACGTCCCCCTTGTTCGCGAGGCTCTCGGCCGTGCGCCAGATCTCCGCGCGCCAGGCCGCCTGTTCGATGAGCTCGGCGGCGGCGTGGGCGTCGCCGTCGTCCCGCTTGCGCAGGAGGACGGGAGCGGGCTGCTCGACGGCTTCGTCCGGCTGTTCGCCCGTCTTGTCCGGCTGCTTGGGCTCCTCGACGGCCTGGGTGAGCAGCGGGTCGTTGAAGCTGACCTGGCCGAAGCCCTCGCCCCTGCGGAGCCCGACTCCGGCCAGTTCCACGGCCGCGAGCGCCTCGGGCCCGACCCGTCCCTCGGTGATCTCGAAGGTCAGGCAGCCGCCCGCCGCGAAGCCGAGCAGGCTCGGCCGGGGCAGCCCCCAGCCCGTGTGCCAGGACTCGGTCCGCGACACCGCGAACGCCGTGGGCACCAACCCGTCTTCTTCCAGGACCCGCTCCAGAACGACCCCGGGCGTGCCCGCCGCCGCGAACGCCGCAGAAAGGGCACTGGCGAGGTCACGGATGTCAGCGCTGAGGCGCAGCCGCTCGTCCTGCACCAGCGTGTCGGACAGCAGCCACACGCGCAGCCGCCCGTCCGCGCACAGCTCCGGTTCGGGACGGCCGGGCAGGGGCTCGACGGTGACGTCGACGCGGCCGTAGTCGTCCTTGCGGGAGCGGCCGAGCCGCCACGACCCGGCGAGCCGATCCGCCCAGCCGTCGGGGAGCACACCGTCCCGGACCCGCACCTCGGCGGCCAGCACCGTGCCCGGCCGCAGCGCCCGGTAGACGTACACACCGCCGAGATCCTCGGTCGGGCGCTGCTTCTCGTCGTTGATCGTGTTGTGCGTCCGGGTGACGAACTCCGGACGCAGCACCACCGGGGCCTCCCCCGGCCGGGTGACGACGTAGCCGGACGCGCGCGGCTTCACCGTCTCGTCCTTCTTGCTGACGTGCTGCGTCATCCGGTTGACGACCTTGGACTCGTCGCCCTTCGGGCTCGCCAGCACGCGGGGCATCGGGCGGGACGGGACGCCGTCCCGGGTCGGCGTCGCGGACGTCACCACAAGGTCGCCGCGCCGGGCCGCGCCGCCCGCCTCGGGCCGGAGCGGCCCCAGCCAGGACAGGACGGCGGGCAGCAGCGTCCATCCGGGGACGTGGCCGAGCCCCTCCACGAGGTTGCCGATCGTCCGCCCGTGGGCGATCAGCGGCGTCCTGACCTCGATGGTCAGCCTGACGCGCTGCCAGGCGTCGGCCATCGCCGGGACGTCCGGCGTTGTGGTGTCCGGGCGCGGCGGGCCGGGCGGGTCGGGTGGGTTCTTTGCCAGAAGGCTGTAGTTCGGCTTCCAGTTCCCGACGGTCATCTCCAGCTCGCAGCGGCCCGCGCCCCTGCGCCGCTTGCCTCCGATGCCCTCCAGCAGCTCGGCTCCCGCCCAGAGGAGGGTGGTGGCGTAGAACGACTGTTGGGAGGTCATGTCGGGAAGAACGGCCTTGCCTACGAGCGTCACACCGCCGCGAGCCATCTCATCGAAGCGGAGCTTTCCGCTGTCGGCCGTGCGGGTACGGGGGTCGAGCGCGACGCCCGGCTTCACGAACGTCACCGCCTCCCGCAGCCGGGGTCGGGCGGCGATCGCCTGGCCCAGGGCGGGCGGGAGGCGGAGCGGGCCGTCCAGGAGCAGCGCGGCCGGACGGGGCGCGCTCGCGTCCGGGTCCGGCGTCCGCCCGGCTTCGGCGGCGGGATACGCGGGCTGGCTGCCGAACAGGTACTCCACCCAGGCGTGCCAGCGGCCCGCCGTGTCTCCGTCACAGGCGCGGGCGGCGACCTCGCAGGCGTCCCGCCACACCCCGACCAGCGTCTTGGCGGGGACGAACGGGAGGCCGTCGTCGTCGCGCAGCACCCGGCTGGTCGTGACGCCACGGGTCACCGTGCCCGTACCGATGTGCCAGTCGCTCAGCATGGTGAGACGCAGTTGGAGAACCGTCATGTCCGCGCCTCCGGGGAGGCGTGCAGGAAACCGACGGCGTCCATCGCGTCCAACAGCCCTGTGCTCGTCACCTCGTCGTGCGACCAGAAGGGAGACCCGTCGTCTCCGGCGATGTCGCCGACCGCCGAGCCGCCGAGCCTGGTGGACAGCGCCGCGAACCGCGCGTCGGCGACCTTCCGGCCGAGGAACAGGCCGGAGCGCAGATCGTGCGTCTGGCTCGCGGGCAGGACCCGGCCGTCCTCGTCGCGCCGTTCGAGCGCCGCGACCCGCCGTCGCAGATCCGTCCAGTGCCGGTGGCGCGCCCAGCCGTCCGGGTCGTCCCCGACCTCGCCGACGACGTAGGGCTGGGCGACGAGCCGCGTGCCGTCCGGCAGCGTCGTGTTGGCGCGCAGCCGCGCGAGGTCGGCGATCGCGCTCTCGTACAGGACGTGGAACGACAGGGCGCACCGGTCGGGGCCCAGCTTCTCCTTGGCGATCTTCGCCTCCTTCGTCAGCGACTCGGCGAGGTGGACGGCGCTGTGGAACGGGAAGTGCGGCTTGACGATCGCGACGCCCGCGCAGGCGCCGAGGCCGTGCCCCGTCTCGCCGAGCACCCTGCTGATCCCCGCGTTTTCGGCCGCGTAACGGGCGAAAAGGGTCAGGTAGCGTTCGGCGAAGTCGAGGGCCATCGGGCCGTCGCACACCACGGTGAGGTCGTCGCCGCCGAGCACGAGCGGGAGGATCGGCAGCAGCCCGGCGACCCGCCGGTATCTCGGCCCGCCCCCGGCGTCAACGGCGTTCCCCAACTCCCACACGGTGTCCTGGAACGCGCGCTCCGCGCTCTTGTCGACTCCGGCCGACAGACCACGCAGCGCGTCCGGATAATCCGGGCCACGGTAGCCGTCCCGCGCCACCAGGGACCCGAGGCTCTGGAACACCGCGCCCAGACCGTTGCCGTCAGCGTGGACGACGGCGACCCACTCGGCCTTGTCCTCCAGATAGTCGACTACCTCGCGCAGGCTTTCTCTCGTGTCCTTCTCAACGCCTCGCCTTGTCTCGACCCTCGGCGGAAGCCCCATCTTGTTGATGAGACGCCGCAACGCCTTCTCGAAGGCGTCGAGTTTGGCCGCGCTCGCAGCCGACCTGGGCTCCTTCGTGCCGTCCTTCGCGAGGGACATCTCCAGCCGCGCGGGCAACCCGCTCGACGTGCACCGGGCCGCGACCGGCAGCCCGACGAACCGCGCCTGCGGCCCCGGACGGGCCATCCGCACCGCCGGAAGCCTGGACCTGGCCAGGCGCAACGCCTCGGCGACACCGTCGGCTCTCTCTTCGTCAACGGGCTCCCCGACCGCCCCGCAGACGTCCAGGCCCGGCGCCTCCAGCAGCGCCCGCCCGGTGATCCACGCGACGAGTTCACGACCGACCGCGACGTCCTCGACGAGCGCGCTCACACCACCGGCGTTCGCCGTCACGATCTCGACCGGCCCGTCACCCAGACGCTCGCCCCGCCTCCCCCCAACGGCCGCGAGCGCCCCGTCCAGCCACGCCTCCTCAACACGGGCGACCAGATACGACGCGCCCACATTCTCCCGACGCTTGTTCGACGCGAAGATGTACCCCTGCGTCCCCGACGTCCCGATCACCACCGGATACCTCGCCACCCACATCCCCGATCCACCCACCCGGCACCTTCTCCCCGACCGGACACCACAGCACCATATTCGGCCCAGACCCCCTCCTGACGCCCCTTTCACCAAACGACCGAGCGAACCACCCGACGTCCACGAAATAAGGATGGAAAGGCCGCCCTTTATGTCCGGCAACAAACCCGGCACCGAAATGGGGCGCCGTGATGCTTCAGGCAGTGATCTCCGGGACGACGGCGGGCGGAAAGGGTTCGTAGGTGCTGTTCGCACTGTTGAAGGAGTAGGCGGTCCACCGGCCATGGTCGGCCCCAGCGAGGCGCGCTCCGAGCGCGAGCGCGATGGCAGCGGGCCCGCTGAGGAAGACGGAGCACTTGCCGGTGCGGGCGGCCACGGGAAGCGGGGCGTCACGCCAGGCGCGGTAGATCTGCTCGACCGCCCCGGTGAACGTGTCACGATCGGGGGTGAGGAGCTGCGTCGGGCTGTGCAGACGCAACAGAGTGCCGACGCGCTGCTCGCGACAGGTCTGGACAACGGGCGCGAAGAACTGGTCACCACGGGCCTGAAGGTCCAGGGCAAGCGCCGCCTTCGTAGGGTCTCCCCCTTCCAGGGTTTCCAGGCTCCCAACGACAAGAGGCGCCGCGTCCGTCTCGGTGACAGCCAGCGCCGTGGCCGGGAAGTAGGGCGCGTCGGCACCCCCCGTGGTGTTCTTGGCGTGCACGACGATCTCGCGCGCATGCGTCTGCCCCAGCCGCGCACCGAAGTAGAACGCCAGGTGCAACTCCATCGTAGGAATGACGTTGATGCAGAACGCGTCAGGCGACAGCCGCTCGGAGATCGTCGCCGCGGTCAACGTCTCATCGACCAGCGCGTCGACAAGCTCCTTCGCACGCGGCCCAGCATCCGGCACCTGAACCGCAGTCTTCAGCGTGAGCGGATAACGAGCGCGACTATACGCTTCGGCCCCTTCGTCACTACGCACCCCCGCAGGCACACCACGCCGCACATCGGCCGCCGTCACCACAATCCCCACCTGGACCCGGCGCCTAGCCCGCTCCCGCAACCAAAACCCCACCCCCACAACCACCAACCCCACCAGCCCCCCAAGCACCACCAACCACACGCTCTTATCGGCCTCCCCCGTCATCACCGACTTAGCCGCCTCCACCACAAACCCCCCAGCCAATGCACCCCCACTCCCAACCAACGCCGTCCCGTCCCTGAACAACTCCCGCCACCCCGCCACCACCCGAGGCCCACCCCCAGCCCCCACCACCGTCAACCGAGGCCCCTCCCCAATGTTCAAGATCGCCATACCCAACCCCTCCTAGATCTCCCAGACATCCGACCCGCCGGACGTCCCACTCTCTCCGATGGACGAACCCACGTGAACCGATCCGCCTCTTTCACCAAATCCCACCCCGAACCCAAGCCCCCCACTATGCCCTCACACAGGTCCAACACGCCCCCAAACGCGGACCGCCCCGGAAGGACCGGCGAACGCGACGATTACCGCCAGCTCGTCTATACCCGACACAAAGCCGCAATGGAGACCGGCCTGGATGAGCCGGTGAAGGTCTGGCCGAACTCTCCGACCTTCATGTCCGGGTCCTCGCCGCAATGGGGACCGGCCTGGATGGGCCGGTGAAGGCGGTACTGCCCGATCGACCCGATGCGGATCTCCGCGGTGCCGCAATGGGGACCGGCCTGGGTGGGCCGGTGACGGAGCGGCTGAACGGCAACAAGCAGACCGAGATCCAAGCCGCAATGGGGACCGGCCTGGGTGGGCCGGTAACGGGCCGCGGCGCTCGGGGAAGACTGCGGGGATCAGGGCGCCGCAATGGGGACCGGCCTAGGTGGGCCGGTGATGGGGCAGCGGACGCGAACTCGGTGTGCGCCATGTCCAAGCCGCAATGGGGACCGGCCTGGATGGGCCGGTGACGGGCCGGCCTATGGGCTCACCGGGCTCGTACACGTACCGGCCGCAATGGGGACCGGCCTGGATGGGCCGGTGACGGACCCCCACCGCGACTACAGCCACCACCCCGCCTAGAGGCCGCAATGGGGACCGGCCTGGATGGGCCGGTGACGGCATCGACCGGCACCGGCTCCTCGTGGCGAGTCCGGTGCCGCAATGGGGACCGGCCTGGGTGGGCCGGTGACGGGGCGGATGAACTGGGGTTACTACGGGGGGTGAGGTTGAGGGGGCGAGTCTGTGTCGGGTTTGTTGTTTTTTGGGGTTGTTTGGGGTTGGGAACCGTCTAGGGATTCTGTGGGGGCTTGGGGTTCCGGAGTGGGGGTGGGGGCCAGGGGGTGGGGGTGAGGGGGCCCAGGCTTTTGCGGAGGGGTTTGCGTTCGGCGGCGGCGAGGGTGAAGACGGTGAGGTTGTGGAGGGAGGGGGCGTTGGTGGTGGGGGTGATGTGAGGGTGGTTGAGGAGGGTTTGGGTTGGGGTGAGGGTGAGGGGGTGGGTCCAGAGGGGCCAGATCATGAGGTAACGGTTGTTGTGGTGGTGCCAGAGGGTGCTGAGGGTGCGGTGGCCGTCGCCGGTCAAGGTGAAGAGGGGGAGGGTTTGGGTGGCCAGCCAGGTGGCGCCGGGGACTCCTCGTTCGGTGGACTGTCCTTGGGGGTGGTGGGCGGCGTCGTTGATGACGCGGTGGTCGAGGTACTCGCCGGTGAAGTTGTCGGTGCGGCGCCATCGGGTGAGGGCGTGGTGGAGGTGCGCGGGGTGGCGGCGGACTTCTTCGAGCGGCTTCGTGAAGTAGGTGCGGACGCTCTGTTTGCCGCTGGGCGCGCAGAAGGGGGTCAGCGCGACGCGGCCCTCCTTGTCGACGGCGAGGTCGGTGACGACGGCGCGGAGCCACGGCAGGGCGCGGGGGTCGCAGCGCCGGGTGCGTTCGACGAGGGCGGGGTAGAGGTGGCGCGGCGTGCGGATGGGGTCTTTCTGGTTGTCGGCGCGGCCCGCTTTGACGTCGGCGGCGTTGGCCGGCCGGAAGGGGAAGTCGTCGTGGACGCCGATGATGGCGGTGCCGTCCGACGCCCGGGCGACGATGCCGGCGAGCACGTCGGTGATGGCTTCGACGTCCGGCAGCGGGCTGTCGAGGAGGGCCCGCCCGGTCAAGGGCGAGAACGACAGGCGGACGGGATCCGGCAGCTCATCGGTGAGGAGGCATTGGAGGCCGAGCGCCGCGAGGAAGCCGAGGGGATCGTGGCCGTCCAGGGCGGGGAGTTCAAGGGTGGGCATCGGTGTCCTGTTCGGGTTCGGCGCGCTCGGAGCACCAGATGTCGGCGAGGCGGACGACGGCTTCGAGGTGGGCGAGCGTCCATCGGCCCAGACGGGTGTTGAGGGCGGCGAAGCGATCCGGCGCGTCGAGGTCGATCGTCCGGTCGGTGGGGAAGTCCGCCGCGCGACCGTCGACGGTGACGGTGAGGTTCAGCGATGCCGGATCTTCCACGGGCGGGAGCAGGGGGCGGGCCCTGCCGTGGTGGGCGGCGACGAGGTGGACGGTGAGGTCGTCGGCATCGGGCAGGAGTTCGGCGGTGATGCGGGCGGACAGCGCCTCGTGGCGCATCCCGCCGGGGTACCCGGCCATGGCCTGGGCGCGGCGGAACGCCGCCCGGTCGGCCGGGTCCATCCCGGACTTGGCGAGGAGGCGGGCCCTGCCGAGCGCGCGCAACGGCCGCTGGTGGAGCATCGCCTGGAACCGTGGATCCCGCTTGCCGTGATCATGCCATTCGGCCGAGGCGACGACCGCGCTATGGAGCTCCTCGGGCAGTGCCAGGTTGGCGGAGAAGATCGCGGCCCGGCGGCCCACCTGGGCGTGGTGCTCGTCGAGGCCGACCGGGTTTCCGGCGCCGGAGGATTCGAGGGCGCCCTCGTCTCCGGCGAACCCCCCGCCCCTGCTGGACAGCACCACGACGACGTCCTGCTCGGCCTCGTAGGACGTGACACGAAGCCGCTCGGCGAGCCTGGCGAAGTTGTCGACCAGCGGTAGCCCGCCCGGGGGAAGCCCCTTGAGGCAGGAGCGGACCGCGCTCACCGAGGGGAGCTCTCCTGTGCTGGTTCGCAACGCGAGGAGCGCGTCGAGCACGGGGAGCAGTTCCGGGTGCCTTCGGCCGGTGAGGTCGCGCAGCGTCGGCCGCAGGCGCAGGAGGGGCCTGCCCCGGCGGCGGGCGAGATCGGCGAGATCGGTGACCGCCGCCGTGGAGTCCGGGTGCCAGCCGAACTCGTCACAGCCGCCCGCTTCGGCGCGGACGACCAGCAGGTCGCCGGGCCGCAGCGTGTCGGCGGTGACGCGCTCGCATGACGTGCCGGGCCCGGTGACGCGGACGGCGAGGACGGCACCACCGCCCGGATCATCGGCCCCCGTGTTGTCGTCGGTTTCGCCTTCGACGTCGCCGACCTCGGCGGCCGACAGGCCCGCGAGCCAGCGGCGGGCCACGGCGAAGGGGATCTCCAGCGCCTCCTCGGCGACCGGTGGGACGGCGGCCAGCTGCCGTCCCCATGCCTCGGGGTCTACGGGGAGCTCGGACCGCCAGACCAGGGCGACGTCGGGCTGCCCGTGTCCGATGCCGTGCAGGTACGGGGCGACGGGCGGGTCCGCGTGCGGGGCCGGTGAGGTCCGCGCCCAGGCGTCGAGTACGTCCGCGCCCAGGTGGGGGATGTAGGGCTGGGGAGGTTGGAGCGCGGCACGGGTGTCCGGGTCGAGGCCGTCGAGCAGGGCTCGCAGCGCCATCGGTGAGGCGGCCAGCCCACCGGGGAGGGCGTCTGTGGGCACGGTCTTCGCGTCCAGCGGGTCGGCCAGGCCGCGCAGCAGCCGCCAGGTCGCGAGTCTGGACTGCCCGTAGATCGGATCGTCGGCGGTGCAGGTCGGATCGTGCACGATCAGGGCCGGGGACGTCGGGAGTTCTCCGAGCCGGTCGAGGCGGCCCAGGCGCTGCACGATCGAGGACATGGCCGCGGACTCGCTCAGGAGGGCGTCGGCGGAAATGTTCGCGCCTACCTCGATTGTCTGAGTCGCCACGATAACCAGCGGTTTGCCCGGAGCGCGTTTTCGGCCCGCTTTGATCCGGTCGTAGTGGGTGGCGAGGAGGTACTCGCGGTCGATCGGCCGTGACCGGCCCACCAGCAGCAGGCGGTCGGGGCCGGGGCCGATCCGGTCGAAGACAGCCCGTGCCCGCGCGACGGTGTTGCACACCACCGCGACGACCCGCCCCGAATCCGGCCCGCCTGCCAGCGCATGCGCCCAGGCGGCCATGACCGATGGGACGACCGTCACCGCCGTCGTCTTCGTCGCGGACGGCTCCAGCAGGTGCAGCCTCCGTTCCGCGTGCAGGCGGCGCCGCGCCACGGTGTGCTGTTCGTCCGCGGCGCTGATCCGGTGGACGCGCAGCCCGTCGGCTCCGGGGACGGTCGCCGACATGGTGAGCAGCCTCGGCCCCTCCCCCGGATCCAGCCGCCCGATCGCGTCGACGACCCGCCGGAACGGCTCCGACAGGTGCCCTTCGTCCAGGACGATCATGCTGTCGACGCCGACGAGGGCCGCGTCGATCGACCGCAGGTGCTCGCCCACGCCGTAGCCGCGGAACAGCAGGCGGCTGCCGACCTGGTCCACGGTTCCCACCACGACCGCGTACCTGTCGGGCCGGTCCAGCCAGCGCCACGACCACGTGACGCCGCCGCGCATCCGCATCACCTGCAGCGGCACGTCGTCGTCGGGCTGCCGCAGCGCCTCGGCGACCCGGGCGACGAGAGGGTCTTCCGGGGCGCGAAGCGCGTCAGCGATCTTACCGGCGTGCTCGTACGCCTCGTCGATGATCAGGCGGCGGTCCACGACGAAGAACAAACGCCTGCGCGCCAGCTCGGGCCGTGCGGCGGCGACGAACACGGCGACATCGATCACCGAGGTCTTGCCCAAGCCGGTCGACACGTCCAGGACGTCGGGCCACCGGCCGTCGCCCAGGACGCGGGTGACGAGGTCGGTTTGCCAAGGGAAAGGCCGGTGACCGTGAACCGCCTGGTAGAAGGCAGGGAAGTCCGCTGCTCGCAGGGCGTTCATGGGTTCTCCTTCGCCGGGGCGAGCAGGCCCAGCCCCAGATAGCGGAAGGCGCCGACCAGAACGGGGCCGACCTGTGGCGCCGCGAACGTCACGCGGGCGTGCACGAGCGGCTTCATCGGGCGGCCTTCGGGGAAGGACCGGCGAGGAATCCGGTGCAGTCCCCCCGTGATCATCGGGGCTTCGGCGAACTCCACCTTCTCGGGCTCGGGGTAACCGGCGCGCACCACCGACGCGGCGAGCTCGCGCAGCACGGCCTCGTCGCCGTTCCTGCGCTTGGGGAAGCGGTCGAGCATCAGCGGCGCGACCGTCGTCCACCCGTGGCTGCCCCCGGCCCCGCCCGTCCACCGGCCCGGCTGCACACCCTGGAGCGGTGAGAACTCCAGCGGATGCTCCAGCTTCACCTGCGTCTGCCGGGTGAGCCACAGGTGGTCCAGGGGCCGCTCGACGACCGCCTCCCACAGCACCGCGTAGTCGTCGGAGGGCAGGTCCGCGGGGATTCCCAGCGCCACGCCCAGGATCCTGCCGCTGGCGTGCTCATGGCCGACGTCGGGCAGGGCCAGGTAGGCGAGGTGCCGACGGTCCTCGGAGCCGTGCCCGGACACCTGCGGCGGGATGTTCGTGCCGATGCGGGACATCACCGCCTCGCGCAGCCGGGACGTCAACGCCAGCAGCGAGTCGCCTGACGGCTTCACCGTCCCGCGTTCGAACGGGAACACCAGCAGTTCCTCGAACGGAGACGCCACCGCGTCCGCGTCGCGGATCTGCTCCTCTTCCACCCGCACGTACGGAATCGACGACGACTCCTCCCAGGCCCGGCTCCCCTCCTCGTACGCCTCCCGCAGCCGGCTCGTGTAACCCGGGTACGGAACCCGCAGCGGCACCGCCGCCCGCTCCCCCGGCTGCGCAGGCCGGAACCTCTCCCACGACTCCCGAGGCCGCACGGCGACATCCTCGACCCGCAACGTCACCGGAGACGTCGAACGGCCCAGATACGGGACGCGCCGCGCCAGGGCGCGCACCGCCTCCACCGTCCCGGGCAGGGCCTCGGCCGCGGGCCACACCACGGCGAACTCCGGATCGGCGGGCTCGGCGGTGACCCGGACCCGGAGGCCGTTGGTGCGGCCGAGCCTGTGCTGGCTGGCCGCCGAGCTGTCCGTGGCGTTCGTGACGACCCAGCCCTGCCGCTTCGAGGAGGTGTACCGCGCGCACGCCCACACCTCCGGCGCCCCGGCGGCCTCCAGCCAGCGCAGCACCTCCCAGTGCGCGTCCTCGGTCGCCGAGGCGACCAGCGCGCAGAACAGGCGCGCCGGATGCGGCGGCCACTCCGCCTCGTCCGGCCGCTGCCCCGCCGCCTCGTACCTTCCCTCGCGCAACCGCGCCGTGATAGCCAGCACCGTCAGTCCTCGGCCGTCGCCTTGGCCACCGCGAACTCGATCGCCTGCGCCAACGACGCGTTCGGCGCCAACTCGACCGTCTCGGTGCTCATCTCCAGGCCCAGCTCCGCGGTGTGCTGCCGCAGCTCCGTGAACGCCGCCACCGCGTCCGCCGCCGACACCTCCACCTCCTCGACCCGGCCGCCGTCGCCCTCGAACGCCACGGCCTCCCGCACCCGCACCAGGTCGCACCCCGACCGCAGGAAGAGCGACGGACGGTCGAACGCCAGCCGGTCGCCCGCCAGCGCCAGCGCCAGCAGGGTCGCCCGAGCGGCCCGCGCCGCTTCCGGCGACGCGTCACCGAACCGGACCCGCTCCAGGCCGGCCAGCGAGATCCACGCGTCCCGGCGCGCCTCCGAGATCGACACGCCTCCCGGCGGTGGCGTCTTCGCCATGGCGTTGCCGTGCCCGATCTCGCTCAGCTTCGTGCCCTTGGACTTCGTCCCCTCCGGCACGAACTTCCAGCCGTCCTCCGCCTTGCCCTTGTCGTCGATCCCGCCCTGCAGGTTCAACGGGTCGAACCGGATGCTCCGGCGAGCCCCCACCTCCGGATCCAGGCCGAACATCGACGAGGTGTAGAACCGCGCGAACTTCGGCCACCGCCCCTTCCGGTGCGAATCCCACGCGCCGAACACCAGCGACCCCGGATCCAGCTCGAACAGGCCCCGGGCGTCCTCCGCCCGCACCTCCCGGAGCCGTTTGCCGACCTCGCTCTTGTCGAACGCGACCCCCTCCACCAGGCTGTCGCGCAGGTAGGCGTCGGCGTACCGGTGCGGGAACTCCAGCGACGTCAACCGCACCGGCCCGTGCGACGTCACCGCCCTCAACACGAACAGCGGGATCCCCAGCCGCCCCGCGTCCCGCGCCGCCAGCAGCGCCTCCTCGACCCGGTTCGCCTGCGACGGCACCTGGTCCAGCACCACCGTCCGCTCCCGCCGTTCCCCGTCCACCTGCCGCGGCTCCACCAGATACGGGACCTTCACCCCGTCCGACAGCACCGACCCCTCCGGGAACGTCGGCGGCATCACCTTCGCCTCCACCGCCGACCGATACACCCCCCGCACCGAAACCCCCGCCTGCCCGCTGCCCTCCCCCACACTCTCCAACAACCTCGTCGACAACCCAGTTCCCATGGACCTCCACCTTCCTCCGAAACGACTCCCAAAAGACTAAGAGACCCCACCGACAAAAACCGACGCCCACCAACAATGTCCTACTCGTCCCGAAATACAAACAGACAGGACACCACCAAAAACCCAACCGACACCAAGAACCTCGAATCAATACAATCCAGACACCAAGATGCGACAACTCGGGCATCTGCCCAGAGGTCGCGCAATCGGGGCCGGTTACCATCCAAGGGGACCTCAGGATCCCAGGCCGAACCGAGCCAGAGAGGAACAACGACAGTCAAGCCGTGAACGGTCTGGGCTGGGTCGTGTTCCACGGCGGCCGCGAAGACCACCTTCAACCCCTAACGCGACCGACCGCCGACGTCTTCCCGGAGATACCAGCGGACAACTGGCCTGATTCAAGAACGAACTCTGGCCTGATTGGCGGGTTTCAGGGTGACCGACCAGTCGTGGCCCCGGACCTGGAGCAATCCGGGTCCAGGAATCCGTACGGTTCCGCGGAACGGTGCACTTCCGCTCCAGAGAGCGTCGATCTTGACGTCGTCGGAACCGAGAAATTCGAGCGAGCCATAATGAATGCCGAAATTCAGCACGGCGTCTATCGGAGGACCCTGATAGCGGATCACTTCATCTTCGCCACCACTGACCGAGGACAGCAGTTCGGGAATCTCCTCGACCTGCAGGAATCTGGCCTTCCAGCCGCCGGGGAACGAGCCACTGGAATCCGAACCATAGATCCGGGATCGCACCTGGACGTGGGTGTACGGGACATGGACCTCCTTGTCCTGATCGGGATCGTATCGAGTGTCGCCAGCGACGATGTATCGACCAGATCCTGAACCGATGTCGCCGATTCCCGGCCTGCTCTCAAGTCGCTCCGGAGTGTCGATGAGGCCATCGACAAATACTGACGCCATGAATCCGCAGCGCACCTCGACAACCACGGCAGTATCAGATGCCCGAGGAAGAGGGACCTTCCCCGTCCCGCGCCCCCGGTAAGGATAGTGTTTGGAGTTCCGCTTGCGCCATACCATGAAACGTAGGTTAGCTTGAAAGGAAGGCTCGGGTTGGGTTTCATGACATTCTCGCCGATTGTTCGGCTGCGAAGCCCGGGTTGCATGCGTCCGACAACGAACGCGGCCAAGCTGACCATTGCCCCACCAGGCAGCGCGATGGACTGGCGGGGAGAGATACGGACGGGGCTTGGCTAGGCAGATGCCGCCAGAGCCCTTTTGAGGCGCTAGTCGGACCCGACCGGGTCCATATGCTGCCGAACCCGCGCGGTCGCGCCCAGGCGAACCGGTCTACTCCGGCCGAGGGTGGATCGTCCCCGCCCTGCGCCAACGCACCACCACGGATACCGCGCCCACCTCAGCGTCAGCATCCCTGAACACACCCTCCATCTCAGCGGGCTGAGACCGCGCCCCGGCTCCAATCCGCGCTCGGTCCGCTTCCTGGACCACGCCCGACATAGGGGCGTAAGCCAGGCTTGCTTGACGGTGACAATCAGCGCGGTGGTGGGCGATCTGGCGGATGCCGAGGGCGGACCAGTCGTAGAGCTCGTTGGGCTGGTCGACGAACTCCGCCGCGGTGGGGGCGGGTCGGCGCTCGTGCCCGGCATAGCCATCGACGGCCGAGCGCAGGTAGGTGTCGGTCTCTCGCCGGAGTCGTTCAAGGCGTCAGGCAGGGCTGTGGGACTGGTAACCAGACGCTACGCGGAACCGTCAGGGAGGGCCATGACGATCCGGATGCTGTATCCGGCGGCGAGCGTGGCGCTGTTGCCCAACCACCGGGCGACCTTCTCCAAACCCGTCCATTGGTCGATGGCAAGGCGGGTGGCAGGGGCCAGCGTCACGAACGCAAGGCCCAGCAGGGCCAAGGTCGAACAGGTGCCGCGCAAGGCCAGCGACGTGGGGTCACGACGCAGATCGCGCACCTTGTAGAGCCCACCGGCGAAGCACAGGCACGCCAGGACGTAGTAGGCGTGCGTCATCTCGACCGCTCCCGCTCTTTCCCCAAGCGCCCTCGATACGAGTCTGGACATCGGTGACACCGTCGGCCAGAGAGGGGGCGGCAGGACCGTAGCCGACGCGCCGGAGGAACATCAAAACGAAAGCCTCAGCCTCGCACTCCTCCCGCGTGGTGTACGAGACCCGCTTCAGCATCCGTTCAACCGGGTCGGCATCGAGACCGGGGAACAGGATCGGCTGGAGGTCTGCGCCGAAGAGGTCGTTCGCGTGGTCGAAGAGCAGGTGCCCGAGTTCATGAGCGATGACGTGCTCTCGGTGCAGCGGCGTAGCGCCCGACATGAAGAAGACGACGTCGACGCCAGCTGCGCTGATCAACATTCCACACGGCAGACCTTCGACCGAACGACTCATCGGCATCGGTTCCAGGTGGAGAGCCCGGCCTCGCCACTCCTGAAATCGATGCACGATGAGGGCCAGCCATGGGTGGCCGGTAAAGGTGAGACCCCAAACACGAGATCTGGCCGTCCCCCAAGCCGCAATGAGCCGGTGAAGGAAGGCGCGCGCCCGCTATCCGGGCGTCCGCACCGGGCCGTAATGAGGACCAGCCGTGGGTGGCCGGTGAAGGCCGAGTCCGCCACTCAGCCGCGTCGTCGGCGCGCACCGCCGCAATGAGGACCAGCTGTGGGTGGCCGGTGAAGGCACGGCGATCACGAGGGGCAGTCACAGAGCGCTAGCCGCCGCAATGAGGACCAGCCGTGGGTGGCCGGTGAAGGGGCGGACGGGTCCGCAATGGTCTGCAGCTCACTGACGCCGCAATGAGGACCAGCCGTGGGTGGCCGGTGAAGGCGTCACCGTGGAGAGCGGCCTTGATGTCGATCGGCCGGCCGCAATGAGGACCAGCCGTGGGTGGCCGGTGAAGGGGTGATCGTCGCCCGCCGACGCTAACCACACCAACCGCCGCAATGAGGACCAGCCGTGGGTGGCCGGTGAAGGCCCCGCCAGCTACCGCCCGTCGCGGCCGTCCACAGCCCGCCGCAATGAGGACCAGCCGTGGGTGGCCGGTGAAGGAGCAAATGAGCTGGGGGTATCGCGTTGTGTAATCGCGTAGAGCCGATTCTGCGTCGGCTTTGTTGGGTTTTGTGGCCGTTTGGGGTTGGGAACCTCCCGGGGTTTTTGTGGGTGCTTGGGGTTCCGAAGTGGTTTGGGGCGGCATCGCGGCGAGGTCATGTGGTGATGGTCAGAGTCGGCATCCATTGCATGCCGGAAGAACCCTTGGCATGACTGAGTCATCCGCATCCCCCATCGGTCCTACGAAGATTCCCACGCGACCAGCGCGCCAACCGGCTGCGCAGAGGCAGCCGAGGCGGACGCTCGCCCTGGACACCGACCTCTACCACGAACGCAACCAAGCCGAGCGGTGCTTCAACCGGCTCAAGCAGTTCAGAGCCATCGCCACCCGCCACGACAAGCTGGCCAGCCTCATCCTCTGGACCCACGAACAATCAGACGGCCCTAGAGCTGCGCGGGCTCTACCGGCCGACGCGCGCTCTCATCGCCGCAGCCACCGTCCTGCCCGCTGACGCCCACCCTGCCTGGGACAAGCTGTTCGAAATGGTGGACGTCATCGCTGACCGGCGGGTACGCCTTGGCCCGCAGGTTGGGCTGCCCGGTGGGCATCGGCGTGAGCCGCTCACGCGAAGGCGAACGCGGAGGGCCGGTCAACCAGGATCTCCCGATCCGGGCGCACCGTCGGAGAGCCGCTCCGCGGCTACGGCTTCCCCCTTGAGGTCACCCGCCCGTTCGGCTGGGTGGGTCCGGACCACGTCAGTGGGGTTGCGTTTCGGGTTGGGCGTCAGCGGCTCGTATGGCCGCTGATGAGGGGGCTGAGGAGTTCGTCGGCTGTTCGGACGGTCGGGTCGTTCAGGTAGGGCCGCCAGGCGGCGCGGAGGTGCACGAGGGCTTGGGTGATGCGGCCGGAGGTGACGAGCGCTAGGTCGGATGCGAGGCGGGTGATGGTGTCGGCGGCATGTGCGGGGTGGCGTCGGCGGAGTTGGACTTCGGCGAGGCGGACGCCGATGAGGGCGCGGTTGCGGTTCTCGTGGGGCGCTCGGGAGGCGGCGGCGGCTTTTCTGGCCGCGAGGGAAGACCGGCCGGAACGGCTGGCCGTCGACGGGGCGCTGCGCCTGCACCACCAGGCCGGGCAGCGACCGCGTGTCGCCGGGTTCGCCGACAAACCCGGTCATGAGCGCGCCACAACCGGCGTTCACCCGCACCGGCGAAGGATGGGTGACGCGCTACAGCCGTACCGACACCGACCACTACCAGCCTCTTTCTGGCCGGGATGCCGACCTTCAGCGCGCCCTGGGGTTCCTCGACCGTGCCGCAGCGCCCGGCAGCCGCTACCGGATCGACCTGACGCTGACGGCCGGGCAGGCTCTGCTCTGGGCCAACGACCGACTCGGCCACGGCCGCACCCCTTACCGCGACACCGCCGACGCTCCGCGGCTGCTACGCCGCGGCCTGTTCACCCTCCGCCCCCGGCAGGCAGGAGCGGACCGGTGACCCCGAAGCCGTCGGCCGCCGCCCTCGTGGCCACCGGGCTGCAGACCTTGCGTGCGGACCAGGAGCGGGCCCGCCGGACCATCAACCTGGTCGCCGCTGAATCCCTGATGCCGCAGGTCGCCCGGCTCCCGCTGATCTGCGATGCCGCCGCCCGCTACATGTTCGAATCCGAGGCCGATGACAGGGCCGCATGGAACTTCCCGGGCGGGCGGGACACCGCGTGGTTGGAGACCGGACTGGCGGTGCCGCTGCTGCGCGGCCTTCTCGGCGTGGACCACGTGACGGTCCGGCCGCTGTCGGGCCTGCATGCGATGGAGATGACGATCGGCGCGCTCGCCCCGCCCGGCAGCACCGTCGCCTGCCTGGACGCCGAGTCGGGCGGCCACTACGCCACCGCCGCGGTCGCCCGACGGCTCGGCCACCCCATCGTCGGGCTCCCCACCGCCGGCCCGCACCGCCTCGACGTCGAGGCGGCCGCCGACCTGTGCCGTCGCAATTAAGACCAGCCCCGAAGGGCCGGTGAAGGCACGCAGTGCATCGGTGAACCCGCGGACCCACGCCTGGCCGCAATGAGGACCGGTCGCGACGAGCCGGTGAAGGTGGTTGAACAGCCGCCACAGCTCGGAAGAGGACTTGCCGCAATGAGGACCGGTCGTGAAGGGGCGGTGAAGGCCACGGCGGCCTCACCGCCGTGAAGTGGATCGACTCCGCCGCAATGCGGACCGGTCGTGAAGGGCCGGTGAAGGGGCAAATGAGCTGGGCACATCACCTTGTGTAATCTTAGTGGAACTGGTTCTGTGTCGACTTTGTTGCACCTTCTGCCCGTTTGGGGTTGGGAACCCTCCGGGGTTTTTGTGGTGCTTGGGGTTCCGAAGTGGTCTGGGGTGGGGCATCGCGGTGAGGTCATGTGGTGATGGTTAGAGAAGAGAGGACTTGTCCTGCTCATTCCGGATAGCCGCTGGCAACCGCTCTGCCAGTTCCATGCCCATGGCCTCCGCTGCCCGTGGCTGAAAACTCTAGGGCCCGCGACCGACATCACGCGGAAGAAGCACGGACAATCAGGCGTCCGGTTATTGCACAACGTGCTTGGCTCGGCGGCGTCATAAAGGATGAGGGGGTGGGTGAGCGTGGGATCACTGGGGAGTTTTTGGGAGGATTAGGGGCGGTGGGGCCAGTGGACGGGGAGGGACTGGGGGGAGCGCATCTGGCGGCTTTTGCGCCAGGGGAGGGTTTCGGGGGGTTGGGTGAGGGTGGGGTGGGTGGGGAGAAGAGTGGAGAGGGCGATGTGGGTTTCCAGCTTGGCTAGGTAAGCGCCGGGGCAGTAGTGGGGGCCTCGGCCGAAGGAGAGGTGGGGGGTGGGGTTGTGGGTGGGGGTGAAGGTGTCGGGTGAGGGGAAGGTGTGGGGGTCTCGGTTGGCGGCGGCTAGGGAGATCATGATGGGTTGGGCTTCGGGGATGTGGGTGTTCGCGTAGGTGACGGGTTGGGTGGTGAAGCGGAGGGTGGCGATGCTGAGGGGGGCCTCGAAGCGGAGGGATTCGTCGATGATCGCGGGGAGGGTTTCGGGGGTGGAGTGGAGGTCGGTGAGCAGGGCCGGGCGGGAGAGGGTGGCGAGGGCGGTGTTGGCGATGAGGTTGGCGGTGGTCTCGTGGCCGGCGACGATGATGAGCGAGGCCAGGGACACCACCTCGTCGCCGGTCAGGGCCGGGTCGGCTTCGGAGGCGTCTAGGAGGGTGCTGATGAGGTCGTCGCCCGGGGTGGTGCGGCGGGTGGTGACGAGGTCGGTCATGTAAGCGGCGATGTGGTGGGAGGCGGCGTCGCGGATGCGGTGGTCTCCGTGCAGGAAGAGGTTTTCGGACCATCGGTGCAGGGCGGGGCGGTGTTCGGCGGGGACGTTGAGGAGTTCGCAGATCACGGTGAGCGGCAGGGGGACGGCGAAGTCGGCGACCAGGTCGGCTTCACCGCGGGCGACCATCCCGGCGACGAGCTCGGCGGCGATCTGCTCGATGCGGCCGGTGAGCCGGTCGGCCATGTCGGCGGTGAACGCGCGGGTGATCGGTCGGCGTAGGCGGGTGTGGTCGGGTGGGTCGGTGGTCAGCAGGGAGCGGCTGATCGCGGGCGCGATGTCGCGCGGCGTGCCGCTGCCCGCGAGGAGGTGCTGGTAGCGGGAGGTGTCCTTGCTCAGCGTCGGGTCCGCGAGCGCCTGCCTGGCTTCGGGGTAGCCGGTGATGAGCCAGAACGGGAACCTGCCGCCGTCCACCCGCCGCACCGGGCTCGTCTCCCGCATCCGGGCGTAGAAGGGATAGGGGTCCTGGAAGAACGCGTCACCGAACATGGGTCGCCTCCGGGAGGTTCAGCGCTGACGAGAGGGCGGCGGCTACCTCGGACAGCCAGGGCGACACAGCGGTCAGGCCGTCACGGATCTCCACGACCCTGCGTTGGAGCATCCAGCGGGAACCGAAGCGCGGGCCTGTCGGCATGACGATCTGGGGGAACGCCTCGTACAGAACTCGCCATAGCGGTTCGAGCCGACAGTGCAGATGTCGGTCCTTCCACCATCGTCCGGGCGCTGCCAAGGCCGGGCACCCGCCCTCTTCCTCCACTATCGGCAGGTCGAGCGCGAGCATCTGGGACTGGACGAACAGAAACTTCTCCGCCAGATACGCCAATGCGACCACCGCACCGGCCGAAACACTCCACAGCCCCACCCGCAAAGTCGCCCATGCTGCTCGGCGCGCATAGCGGACCCCGGTGACCAGCAGGTCGACTACCGCCCACCCCAGCATGACAACGAACACGTCGCTGTAGACCCCGAGCATGGGCACCTGCCCATACAGCTCGCCGAACGTCCCGACCCTCACAGGTACCGGATTACTCAGAAAGATCCCGGCCATCACGGCGACCGCGACCCCATACGCGACAACCCGCCAACGGATCGCCGCCCGCGCCGTTCCTGACGGATGGCAGAAGAAGCCGCGCCAACTCCTCCACCCCCAACCCGGAACTCCTGTGCCCAAAAAGCAGATGCCCAATCTCATGCAGAGCGATGTACTCCCGGTGATAGCGAGTCGTTCCTTAAGAGACTATTACACACCACTCCCCACTCCCACTAGAGTTCAATAAATAACAAATATCCCAAACATGCCACAAGATAATCTTTTGTCTGGAATGGAGATCTGCCAAGCAAGACATAATTCCGGACGGATTACACGCCACTTCGGCTTACAATGACCCAGGAAGCCTTGGACGATGACTTGGCCGCCTCCACCACAAACCCCCCAGCCAATGCGCCCCCACTTCCAATCAAAGCCGCACCATCCCTGAACGTCTCCCGCCGCCACCCGCGACCCACCCCGAGCCCCCACCACCGTCAACCGAGGCCCATCCCCAATGTTCGAGATCGCCATATCCGACTCCTCCTAGAATCCCCTGGGCATCCGGCCCGCCGGACGTCCCGCTCTCTCCGATGGACGAACTCATGTGAACCGATCCATCTTCTTTGTCGGAGACCGCTCCGAACGCAAGTTCTCCAGTCGGGTGTGCTTGCCCAGGGGGCCTGCCTGGGCGGGCTGGTGAAGGCGTGCACGGCGAGCGGGGCTGTGGGGCTGGTGGCCCCGCAGGCCCTGCTCGCTGCCGCGCGTGGAGGTGTTGGGGAGGATTAGTAGAGGCCGCCGATGACTAGGGTGACCGGGTTGGTGCCGGCGAAGACGTCGGCGCTGCTCCAGACCGCGTGGAAGGAGGACGCGCCGGTGTCGGCGTACATGGCGAAGGTGCCGGAGGCGCTGCGGTCGGCTTGCCGGGCGTCGCTGCTTCGGGCGAAGACCTCCAGGGTGACGGTGTCGGGGCCGTCGATGGCGACGACGGCAGCCGCGTGGTACGGGTAGGGCGACGCGGGCACGGTCGAGACGATGACGTACGCCTCCTTGTAGTCGGGGTTGGCCTGCTCGCCCGTGTTCGGCTGCCCCCGCCCGGCCTCGGCGATCCTGATGTTGTCGGCCTCGCTCCTGCCGAACAGCTCGTCGCCGACGTGGCTGTAGTCGCCGCCGAGCGGCAGCGCCTTGCCGTGGATGATCTCCTCGGCCGCGTGCAGACAGTCCCGCAGGAACCTCCGCTCGGGCTCGTAGGAGGTGTACTTGACGCCGTCGTAGGTGATGCTGTCCAGTTCGGGGCCGCAGTAGTGCGGCTTGTCGGCTCTCGGGTGCACGAACAGGCGTAGCGGCTCGAACTCCGCGACGATGTAGTGGCCGCTGGCGCTCAGGCTCGCGGGCTTTCCCTTGACCTTGATCGTTTTCATCGGGACCTCCGGGGGACGCTGTCGACGTAGTGTCCCGGCCCCGCTCCCGTCAGTGCCCTCCCCGCACGGTGACAATCATGTTCGACCCCCGCGCGTCACGGCGCTGGTGGAGGCCCGGAGCGCATGGGCGCCTAGTCGTCGTCCCCGCGTTGGGACGGCAGGATCAGCAGGCCGATGACGGGCACGGTCAGGGTGAGCGCGGCCAGGAGCGCGTCCGGCCAGCTGGCGTCGGCGGCCAGGCCCAGGGCGACGGCCGCCACCAGCACGACGGCGACGAGCGCGGCGCAGGCCAGGGTCCGGGTGGAGATCATCGGCGCGGCTCCCCGGCGTGGTCGTGGTCGGTGGCGTCGTCGGCCCAGAACTCGATCAGTTCGCAGGGTGTGAGGTCCTCGTACGGGCGGGGCAGGGACCGTCCGGTGCGGACCACGTGGTCGGCCAGGAGCAGCAGGAGCAGGGCGCCGTCAGCGCTGTGCTCCCCTCGCCGAACCGGGCACATCACCGGGCCTGCGCGGCGCCGCGACCGGCGGGCCGGGCACGGCGAAGAAGCGGAAGTCGTCATACGCCCAGCCTCACCAGCACCGCCCTCCCGCCGCGACCCGCGCCGAACATCGCGGCGGATCACGGCGGATGACGGCGGATCACGTCAACATGAAACCTCTTTCACCGCATCTGCCGCGATCTGTGGCGAATCGCCGCAGCCTGTTCTGGTCTAACGAGATCGGTCATCCGCGACCACTGTCCGGCACGGTGATGGTGGGATACGTGATGCGGGATGGGGGATGCGCGCGGAATGTGAAAATTGCAGGGCATCGCCCTCCTCCTTGCTTGCCGTCGACCATCACGACCAGGACCAGGACAGGTGACGCGCCGTGCACGAGGGTCACTACGCCCGGGACGACGACCCCGTCGCCCCGCTGCGCCGCCGACTGCTGCGCGCCCTGGCGCTGGCCGACATCACCAACACCTCGCAGCTCGCCCGCCGCGCCGAGCGCCTGCTGGGTGAGGGCAGGATCTCGATGGAGCTGCCGAGGTCGACGGTCGACCCCCATCTGAAGGGCGAGCGGGTCGGGTTGCCCGGGTGGCCGATGGTCCGCGCGATCGTCCGGGTGTGCCGCCTGACGGCCAGACCGGAGAACCTCGCGGCGATCGGCACCGAGGGCGAGTGGCTCGAGTGGCACATCGACGCGCAGGAGGCATACAACGCGCACCGGCGCGGCGGCACCGACGAGCCGCTGGCCGCGCCCGTGCACCTCCCCGACCCACCCGAGGTGACGGCGCCGGAGCTGCCCGCCTGGGGCGAACAACCCCCGCCGCCCGGACCTCCCCTGACCGAGTACGCCACCGAGATGCCCATCGGCCAGTTCGAGGCGGGCCTCGCCGAACTGTACGACGACGAGAGCGTGCGCAGGGAGCTCGTCCCGCTGCCCACCGGCGACAGCCCGGACCCGATCGCCATCGAATGGATGAGCGGGCGGTACGGCCGTGCCGGAGGCAGCCTGTACCGGCGCGCCACCACACCGTCCCTGGAGCAGCCGCGCGCGGCCTGGCAGATGGCCCTCCTGCTCGGCTGCGACGGATACCTCCGCCAAGCCCAGGCCTGGCTCACCCTCGCCGAACGGTCCGAATACCATCGCGCACTCGAACTCGCGAACTGCGCCGACCTGAGAGTCGGCTGCGGCATCACCGCG
Source organism: Actinocorallia sp. API 0066 (assembly GCF_020991275.1). Taxonomy (GTDB): domain Bacteria; phylum Actinomycetota; class Actinomycetes; order Streptosporangiales; family Streptosporangiaceae; genus Actinocorallia. The sequence continues at coordinate 376,069 of NZ_JAJLQY010000003.1, forward strand.
TACCACCTCGCCAACGAACTCGACGACCGCCCGAGCACCAGGCCGCTCGCCCGGATCCTCCGCGACGCGGCAGCCCGCGCCACCCCCTGGCAGCCACCGGCGGCACCGGTCCCCGACGATCCGCCCGACCACTGAGACCAGCGGTCCCGGAATCGTCAGGGGCCCCGGCCGACGCGTTGACACGCATAGACCGCCATGTCATTGTTCGTACATCATAAACAATTTATAGGTCGTACGTACCGAGGAGGAGAACCTCATGTCAACGCACGATCTTTATGCGGCGCCCGTCCGCGACGGCATCCGGACCGTCGAGATGGCCGGGGACACCCGGTTCACCTGGGAGTACGACGACGGACGGGACACACTGCTGAACCTGTACCAGAAAGGCAAGGACAAGCAGTGGGACTCGGTCAAGCGGATCGACTGGGACCTCGAAGTCGATCCCTATGACCTGCTGGGCACCCCCGACCAGGCGCTCGCGATCTACGGAACCCCCCACTGGGACAAGATGAGCGAACGCGACCGCAAGGAACTGCGGCGGCACTCGGCGTCGTGGCAGTTCTCCCAGTTCCTGCACGGCGAGCAGGGCGCGATGATCACGGGCGCCAGGATCGTGGAAACCGTCCCGGACCTCGACGCCAAGTTCTACTCGGCCACCCAGACCATGGACGAGGCCCGCCACGTCGAGATCTTCTCCCGCTTCCTGCACGAGAAGATCGGCCTGGTCTACCCGATCAACGGGAAACTCCAGGAACTGCTCGACGACACTCTCGGCGACGCCCGGTGGGACATGCCCTACCTGGGCATGCAGGTGCTCATCGAAGGGCTGGCACTCGCGGCGTTCGGCGTCATCCGCGACGTCACCACCAAACCGCTGCCCAAGCAGATCCTCACCTACGTCATGCAGGACGAGGCGCGGCACGTCGCGTTCGGCAGGCTCACCCTGCGCGACTACTACCGCCAGCTCTCGTCCGCCGAACTGAGTGAGCGTGAGGAGTTCGTCATCGAGGGCTGCTATCTGATGCGCGACCGGATCCGCGGGCTCGAGATCTGGGAGAACTTCGGGATCAACACCGCCGACGCCAAACGGCTCGCGGACGAGTCCGCCTACATGCGCGCCTTCCAGAGCCATCTTTTCAGCCGGATCGTCCCGTGTGTGCGGGACATCGGGCTGTGGAGCGAACGGGTACAGGCCGCCTACACCGACATGGGGGTGTTCGACCTCGCCAGGTCGGACCTGGAGGCGCTGATGCGGCACGACGAGGAGCAGGCCGAGCGCCTGGACGCCGCCCGGTTCGCCGCCGAGGAGGCCGACCGCAAGGCCGAGGTGGACGCCGTCATCGCGGCCGAGGCCGACGCCTGACGGCGCCACACTTTCCGTACGAGATAAACAAGATATATTCCGTACGCCTCCCCGCCTCCGCGCACTGCTAACGTTGGTGACAGGGTGCGCGAAGACGTGCCCTGCGGGAAAGGGACGGAATGGCGAAGAAGGCGGCGACTCGTCCCGCTGAGCGGCGGACGCTGACGCGAGCGGCGATCGTGGGCGCGGCCATCACCGTGATCGAACGAGACGGCGCAAAGGCGCTTTCGATGCGGAAGGTCGCCGCCGAACTCGGCGTCGGCACCATGTCGCTCTACACCCACGTCCCCGACCGCGACGCGCTCATCGAGGAGATCGCGCAGACGGTCCTCGCCGGAATCGACGCGCCCGAGGCGACGAGCCCGAACCAGGACTGGAAGGTCAACGCCCGCGCCATGGTCGGCGCCTTCCGAGCCGCCGCCCGCAGACACCCGCGCAGCATGCACCTCGTGCTCACCCGCAAACTGGAACTGGAGTTCAGCTGGCGGGCCGCCGAACGCGCCCTGAGCCTCCTGGTCGCCGCCGGATTCGACGGCGAGACGTCGGTGCGCGTCATCCGGACGCTGATGTCCTACGCCATCGGCTGCCAGATGGTGGCCGGAGGGGCACTCGACACCCCGGACCGGCTACCGGACACAGCGCTCCGCCCCATCCGCGACGATCCCGACCTTTTCCCCCGCTCGCTCGCGCTGATCGAGCAGCTCCTGAATCCCGACCCCGAGGCCGACTTCACCACGGGGCTGGAGATGCTCCTCGCCGCGATGGACCGGCTCCCCCGCAGCGCCTGAGCTTCTCCGGTTCCTCAGCCGTCGGCGCGGTCCTCACACATCATCTCCACGGCCGTCAGGAACAGTTCGAGCCCGAACTCGAAGTCGGCGTCCGAGCCGTGCGCCGCCGACTCGTCCGGCAGCGCCACGACGTACGGGAAACACGCGGCGCCCAGGCCCCGCGCCACGTCGGCGGGGTCGCCTTCGGCCCGCTCCGGCCGCGCCCGCATCTGGGAACCGAGCGTCCACGCCATCAGGGCGCGCACCACCCGCACCGACACCGGCCCGTCCAGCCCCGCCTCGGCACACAGGGACAGCGCGCGCTCGAACGCCCGAAGCCCCACGGGAATCGCCGTCCCGGTCTCCAGGACCAACGCGAGGCTGCGCGGATACTCCCGCGCGATCCCCCGGAAGGCACGCATCAGGATCCGCGCCTCGTCCTTCCAGTCCGTCCCGTCCGCGCTCTCCGGAACGTCCATCGTCGCCATGACGTACTCGGCGACGCCCGCGATCAGCGACTCCCTGCTGTCCACATGCCGATAGACGGCCATCGCGGTGACGCCGAGCTCCTCCCCCACCGCCCGCATCGAAAGCCCGTCCGCCCCCCGCCGCTCCACGATCTCCACCGCGGTGTGCACAACGAGTTCACGCGTAAGCACCAGCCGCATCACCCGTAGCGGCGGCCCATGCCCCGGCCTCGCCATCGCCACCCCCCACACCCGACCACATCCAGCAACCCACCCTATGTTCTCCCCGCGCCGGAACGGACGCGTCCCGCCCCGCCCTTCGCCGCCTCGGTCGGGGTCAGCGACGGTCGGTGGGTGCCGTGGTCATTCGGGGTGGGCGGGGCGGACCAGGCCGCTTTCGTAGGCGTAGATCGCGGCTTGGGTGCGGTCGCGGAGGCCGAGTTTGTTGAGGATGTTGCTTACGTGGGTCTTGATGGTCTGCTCGGCGAGAACGAGGCGGGTGGCGATCTCGGTGTTGGAGAGGCCCCGGGCGACCAGCGTCAGGACCTCGGTCTCGCGTTCGGTCAGGACGGACGGGCGGGGGCCGTCGGCGGGAGCCGTGCCCCTGGTCTTCGAGAAGGTCCCGATCAGCCGGCGGGTGACCGAGGGGGCCAGCAGCGCGTCCCCGGAGGCCACCACGCGGATCGCCTCGGCCAGGGCGCCGGCTGACGCGCTCTTCAGGATGAAGCCGCTGGCTCCCGCGCGGAGCGCGGCGTAGACGTACTCGTCCTGGTCGAAGGTGGTCAGGACGACGACCCTGGTCGTGCCGGAGACCTGGCGTGTGGCCTCGATGCCGTCGACCCCCGGCATCCGGACGTCCATCAGGATCACGTCCGGTTCCAGCTCCGCCGCCCGCGCGACGGCCTCCGCCCCGTCGGCCGCCTCACCGATCACGGTGATGTCCGGTTGGGCGTTGAGCAGGACCGAGAAGCCCTCACGGACCATGGCCTGGTCGTCGGCGATGAGGACGCGGATCATTGGCTCTCCAGGTAGGGCAGGACGGCTCGGACGGTGAAACCCCCGTCGGCGCGGGGTCGTGCGCTGAACTCTCCGGCCAGCATCACGGCACGCTCGCGCATGCCGAGCAGCCCGTGGCCGCCGCCGGGCGCCGCCGACACCGGCTCGCGCGCGGGCCCGTTCGCGACGGTGATCGTCAGCCCTCGCGCCGAGTAGCCGATGCCGACCTCCACCTCGGCTCCCGGCGCGTGCCTCAGGACGTTGCTCAGGGACTCCTGGACGATGCGATAGGCAGACAGCTCGACCCCCGCTCCCGTCGCCCTGTGCTCACCCTCGATCACAAGATCGACGTCCAACCCGGCCTGCCGCACACCCTCGACGAGTTCCGGCAGTTGCGCCAGGGTGGGCTGCGGCGCCTGGTCGGTGCCGTCATCGGACTGCCTGAGCAGGCCGAGCACCCGATGCAGTTCGGTCAGGGCTTCCAGGGCGTGGCCACGGATCGTCGCGAAGCTCTTGGCCAGCTCGTCCGGCATCTCGACGACCCGGTAGGTCGCCGCCTCGGCCTGGATCGCCACGACGGACATGTGGTGCGCGACGACGTCGTGCAGTTCACGGGCGATCCGGGTCCGCTCCTCCAGCAGCGCGTGCCGGGACAGTTCCGCCACCCGCAGCCGCCGCTGCTCGGACAGGCGGCGCAGCGCCTCGCCGCGGGCCCGCACGGCCACCGTCGCGACGAGGACGGCGCCGGAGAGCAACGCCACCTCGGGCAGGTTCGGGAACTGCTTCCGTTCCGGGGCCACAAGCAGCAGTCCCGCCGTGACGGCCACCGTCAGGACCCACATCTCCAGCGCCACGCGCGGCCGGACCCGCAGCCCCACCAGCGCGATCACACAGAGGTGGACGGACAGGCTGGGCGCCGCCAGGAGCGGCCCGTCGCCCTGGGGCGCCACCGAGTCGGCGGCCAGGCCCGTGATCGCGACCATGCCCAGCGAAAGCCACCAGGCCGCGATCGGCCGCCACAGGGCGAGCACCATGGCGGAGGCGTGGGTGAGGCCGAGCACCGCCGCCGTCGGGTCGGCGATCCCGTAGTCGGTGAGCAGGATGTGCCAGGACGAGCCGCCGAGCACCGCCGCCGCGCACACCACGAGCAGGTGGGGCAGCCAGCCCGACAGCGGAAAGCGGCTCAGCCCGATCGGGGCCAGCGGGCTGACTCCACGCGGCGACAGGTCCTCCCAGACCGCCCCCGCCAGATCTCTGATCCGCCCGCTCATGCCCACCATTCTCACGCCCGGGAGCCCTAACCCTCCTCATACCGGAGAGCGAGTCGACGGTCCGCTCCCGCGTGGGAGGCGGACCACCACCCCGGCCTCCTAGTTTCGAGGCAAAGGAGGTCGAACGATGATCGAAGTCCGTGAGCTCGGAAAACGTTACGGTCCGGTGACCGCCGTCGAGGATCTTTCCTTCAAGGTCAGGCCGGGAAGCGTGACGGGGTTCCTGGGCCCCAACGGCGCCGGGAAGTCCACCACGATCAAGATGATCGTGGGGCTGGACCGCCCGACGACCGGCGAGGCGCTCGTCGGCGGTCGGCCTTACCGCTCCCTGCGCGAGCCCCTGCGCACGCTGGGGGCGCTGCTCGACGCGAGGGCGGTGCACGGCGGACGGAGCGCCTACCACCATCTGCTCTGGCTGGCGCAGAGCAACGGCATCGCCAAGCGCCGGGTCGAGGAGGTCCTGGAGCAGGTCGGGCTGACCGAGGTCGCCCGCCGCCGGGCCGGCGGGTTCTCCCTCGGGATGGGCCAGCGGATGGGCATCGCCGCGGCGCTGCTCGGCGACCCCGAGGTCCTCGTCCTGGACGAGCCCGTGAACGGCCTCGACACCGAGGGCATCCGCTGGATCCGCTCCCTGATGAAGGACCTCGCCACCGAGGGCAGGACCATCTTTGTGGCCAGCCATGTCATGGCGGAGATGCAGCAGACCGCCGACCGGCTCATCGTCATCGGTCAGGGCAGGCTGATCGCCGACTGCACCATGGCCGACTTCATCGAGGAGAACTCAAGGACGGTGACCCTTGTCAGGTCTCCGGCCCTCAGCAGGCTCGCCGAGCTCGTCACGCGCGCCGGTGCGAGGTTCCTGCCCGCCGACGAGACCTCCGCGCGGGTGGAGGGCATGGCGGCGCCGACGATAGGCGCGCTCGCGGCCCTGCACCGCATCGAGCTGCACGAGCTGACGCCCCAGTACTCCTCGCTTGAGGAGGTCTACACCGAGCTCACCAAGGAGGAGCTCGACTACCGCACCACAACAGCGGAGGCACCGATCGAAGAGGTGTTGCGATGAGCGAGATCCCGGTGACGACCGCCTTCCTGCGGACCCTGCGCGCCGAGTGGACGAAGGCCCGCACCGTGCGCGGCGTGTTCTGGATCGCTGTGGCGATGGTCCTGGTGACGCCCGGTCTCGCCGTGTTCGTCGGCGCCACGGAGAGCCTTCAGCCCGACGACACCATCCTGGGCGGCAGCCTCACGGGCGCCGTCATCGGCCAGGTCCTCGCGGCGGCGCTCGGCGCGCTCGTCATCTCCGACGAGTACGGCGACGGACTCATCAGGTCCACCTTCCTGGCCGATCCCGGAAGGGTTCGGGTACTCGCCGCCAAGGCCGTCGTCGTCGCCGTGCCCGTCTACGTCCTGTCCCTTCTCTCCGGCTACGGGGCCTTCCTCGTCGGCGACGCCTTCCTCTCCGGCGCGGGGTTCGAGGCGGGCAGCCTCATGCCGGAGCTTCTGGGCGTCGCCCTGTGCTTCGCCGGAGCCGGCCTCATCGGCCTCACGCTGGGCACCGCGCTGCGGCACACCGCCGGCGCCATCAGCGCCGCGACCGCCCTGATCCTCCTGCCGAGCCTGGTGGGGCCGCTCTTCGGCGACCTGCAGAGCTGGGTCAGCGGGGCCTCGCCGACCGCGCCACTACGCAAACTCGCGCAGAGCTCCGACGCCACGGCCGAGACCATGGGCTCCCTCCCGGCCTGGCCTTCGGTCGCGATACTCGCCGCCTACACCTTCGCCGCACTCGGCTTCGCCGCCCTGCTCCTCCGCCGCCGCGACGTCTGACTCCCGAAGATCGGCCGCCCGCCGCACGGTGACCGATCTCGCGTGCGCGCCGGGCGCTAGCCTCGGGGTTTTCCGCGCGGATCCCGGCTAGGCGCCGACCGTCCCGAAAATGCTGATCTTCGCCGCGTGGCGGGCGCGGAACTCCTCGTCCTCGATCCCCATTCCGGGCTCCGGCGCGAGGCAGAGAATGCCCAGCTTCCCCTGATGCCGGTTCTGCAGGACCTCATGGGCGGCGGTCGCCGCCTCGTCGAGCGGGAACGTCTTGGACAGCGTCGGATAGACCTTGCCGCGCCGCATCAGTTCATTGGCCCGCCAGGCCTCCTGGTAGTTCGCGAAATGGGATCCGACAATGCGCTTCAGGTGCATCCACAGATAGCGGTTGTCGAAATAGTGGTCGTAGCCACTCGTCGACGCGCAGGTGACGATCGTGCCGCCACGGCGGGCGACGTAGACGCTGGCGGGAAAGGTGTCGCGGCCCGGGTGCTCGAAGACGATGTCCGGGTCGTCGCCGCCGGTGAGGTCCCTGATGGCCGACCCCAGCCGACGCCATTCCTTACGGTTCGGGGTGGTGCCGTCACGCCAGAACTCAAAGCCCTCCGCCGCCCGGTCGATGACCATCTCGGCCCCCATCGCGCGGCACAGATCCGCCTTCTCGGGCGAGGAGACCACACACACCGGGTCGGCTCCGCCGTTGAGGGCCAGCTGGGTCGCGTAGGAGCCCAGCCCGCCGCACGCCCCCCAGATCAGGACCTTGTCCCCCTGCTTCATGTCGGCGCCGTTGTGTGAGACGAGCTGGCGATAGGCGGTCGACAGGACGAGCCCGGGAGAGGCGGCCTCCTCCCACGTCAGGTGGGCGGGTTTTGGCATGAGCTGGTTCGCCTTGACCAGGGCGAGGTCCGCCAGGCCGCCGAAGTTCGTCTCAAAACCCCAGATCCGCTGCTCGGGGTCGAGCATGGCGTCATCGTGGCCGGCCGGATCCTCAAGCTCCACCGACAGGCAGTGCGCGACCACCCGGTCGCCGGGCCGCCAGCGGTGCACCCCCGGGCCGACGCGCAGGACGACGCCCGCCAGGTCCGAACCGAGGACGTGGTAGGGAAGGTCGTGCCTCCTGCCGAGCTCGGATGTGCGTCCGTAACGGGTCAGGAACTCGAACGTCGGGACCGGCTCGAAGATCGAGGACCAGACGGTGTTGTAGTTGATCGAGCTGGCCATGACGACGACGAGAGCCTCACCGGGCCCGAGTTCGGGCACCGGCACGTCGTCCAGGTGGAGGGACCTGCGCGGGTCCCGTTCGGCGGTGGGCAGCCCCTCGAAGATGCCCGTCTCGTCCTTGCGGATGGTCAGCGCCCGGTAGGAGCCCGGTACGGGCAGGTTCTCCCAGTCTCGTGACGTCAGCCTCTCGGCGCCCACCGCCTCAAGAATCTGCTGCATTCACCCTCCACCCCATGATGAATCATCGTGCCTAGCAGAACAGACGACAACCGGCTACCTCAAGTACCCCCCTACCCCTAGATTCTCCAGCCGCATAGGGGGGCACATTTAGGGGTTTCCCCTCATGACCCGGGCGGCAGATCATGTGATTCGTGGCCGATGACGATAACGACGACAGGTGGATTCACCGATTCGGCGTCGGTTCGGATCCGCGCTCACGCTTGTACTGTTTTCCGTACGCCGCCGGATCGGCCAGCTACTACTTCCCGCTGTCCCGGCTCATCGACCCGGCCGTCGAGATCAACGCCGTGCAGTATCCCGGGCGCCACGACCGGCACCGCGAGCCGCCCATGACATCCATTCACGAAATAGCCGACGGGGTGCTCCGGGCATTGTCCGACTCCACCGACGACCTGCCGTTCTCGTTCTTCGGACACAGCATGGGATCGGTGGTCGCCTACGAGGTCGCACGCAGACTGGAGCGATCGGGAAGGAAAGCTCCCACGCGGCTGTTCGTCTCGGCGAGGCGCGCACCCTCCTGCACCCGTCCAGGCAACGTGGACCCGGGCGATGACGCCTCCATCATCGCCGAACTCCGCAAACTCGGAAGCACCACGAGCACCTTCCTGGACGACCCCGAACTCCTGGACGACCTGCTGCGAGTGGCCCGGGCCGATTACACGGCCATCGAGTCCTACCGCTGGCAGGACGACGGAACCCCCCTGGCCATCCCGATCACGGCCATGGCCGGAGCCAACGACCCGAACGCCACCGTGAGCGAAGTCGCCGCCTGGCAGTCCCACACCTCCGGCGACTTCACCCTCAAGGTCTTCCCAGGCGACCATTTCTATCTCGAACAAAACCTCACCGAGATCACCTCAACCCTCACCCCCGTCACCGACCGATAAGCCAGAACAAAGAACTCGACTGGATCATCGTTGTCGCCGACCGCGTCCGAGCCTCCTCAGGCAGAGCGGTCCGTCCGGAATCCTGTGCGCGCAGTGCGTTCGGCCGACTACAGTTCCGCTCGTGGACTCCTACGTCACCGCGATCACCCATCGGATTCGGCGCATGCCCGAACCTGTCTGGCTGGACGTGCCCCTCTCCGGAGAGCGTCTCGCGGAAATCGTCTTCTTCGGGCACGGCAAGGACGCCGATCTCATGATCCGGCTCCGAGACGAACGGAAGTTCGTCATCCCCATGGGCGACCGCTTCAGGCTGAGCGGGTGCGACGGCCTGCGGCACGAGATCATCCCGTGGGACGACCGCTCACTGGCCATCCGGTACTCCGGCGAGAACCTGGAACTCGCCGCTCTCAGAATCGAGATCCCCCGCTGGGCCCACACCGAGGACGAGGACTTCGAAGACGCGGTGCGGCGCTGGCTGGAAGACGACGAAGAACTGCCAGCATGCCTGCAGGTCGACATACACCTAAGGCACCAGCCCCCCGAAGCCAAGCCGACACCCGGAGGCGGTGAGCTTGGAGACCCGCCCGTCGGCATTCCAGGCACACCTCATAGACCGGGCTCGGAGAAGTCCTTGGTGTGGTAGTCGTCGAGGAGCGCCAGAACATGAGGAGGCAGGCTGTCCTCGTTCACGTGGCTCTTGTCGAGCGTGGCGACGATCGTCTTCTCATGCGGTTTGTATGCTGCGACGAGCTCGCCGGGCGGGCTGCCATATGCATGCCCATGGGCCGCTTCGGGGCTCACGCGGAGTTTCCAGCACTTGTCCGTGGCGTGCGCGGGGCGCGTTCAGGCGTCCGCGGGGCTGATCGGGAAGTTCGCGCGGAAGACGTTGTCGGGGTCGTGGGCGCGCTTGACGCGCCGCAGCCGGGCCAGTCCCGCCTCGCCGAACGCGTCGAACAGCCGCTCCGGTCGTGTGTCGGTGTCGAACGACAGGTAGAGGCCGTCGGTGTGTGGCGCGACCTCCTCGTCCCACACGGCGTTCAGCGAGGACTGGTGGGCGCCCATGGCGGTGAGGGCGAAGTTCTGGTGACGGTGGGGGTAGGCGGTCGCGTCCGGGGCGAGGTCGTGCGCGGCCCCGCCGGTGGCGCGGATCTGGAGGAAGTAGGGCGTGCCGGAGCGCGCGGCGCCCGCGAACGCGCGGCTGACGTCCTCGTCCAGGTGGGTGACGAGGCCGGAGCGCACCGCGGGATCTCCCCCGCCGGTGTGGTGCTTGTCGACGGGCGGCACCACCCCGGCGTAGGGCAGGAGGTAGCCCTGGTGGTCGAGGAGCGGGCCCGCCTCGGCGAGCCGTTCCAGCTCCTTCACCGCGGCGTTCGTGTCGTCGCCCGCGTAGACGGTCATCAGCTGGGCGACCGCGTCGCGGCCACCGCGTGGTGGGGAGAGGACAAGGAAGCTCGTCAGCTCACGCGGGGCCGCCTCCACCGCGACGCCCCAGCGCTGGAGGAGCCCGGAGATGTCGCGGGCGCCGAGGGTCATCTGCGAGAAGACGACGTCGCCGAGTTCCATCGCCTCGATCTCGACCCACGTCACCACGCCGAGGTTGCCTCCGGCGCCGCGCAGTCCCCAGAACAGGTCGGGGTTCTCCTCGGCGGACGCGCGCAGCACCCTCCCGTCGGCCGTCACCACCTCCGCCGCGACCACGTGGTCGATCGTCAGCCCGAATTTCCGGCCGAGGAAGCCGATCCCGCCCGTGGTGGCGAGCCCGCCGACGCCCACGCCGCCGAAGTCGCCCGAGCTGATCGCCCACCCGTGCGGTGCCAGCGTCTCGGCGACCGCGCCCCAGGTGGCGCCCGAGCCGAGCCGTACCCGCCGGGTCCGCGCGTCGACGACCTCGACGCCGTTCAGCGCGCCGACGTCGAGCACGATGCCGCCGTCGTTGGTGGAGCGGCCGCTGATGCCGTGGCCGCCCGAGCGCACGCCCAACGGCACGTCCTGGGAGCGCGCGTAGCCGAGCGCCTCCACGACCTGGCCCGTCGTCGCCGGGCGCAGGACGAGGCCCGGCGACCCGGACCGCAGATAGTTGTGCCGCACCGAGGCGTACGCGCGGTCGCCCGGCTCGACGGCGTCGGCGGCGAGGCTCGCGGGCACCTTGGCGTAGTCGATCCCCGGGTGGCGCAGCGCCAGCGCGGCCGTCCCACGCCGGGACGACGCGGGCGCCGTCCCGGCTTTGGCGCGCTCGCGTGCCACGTTCTCGCGCACGGCGGGGGCGATCTCCGCGCCGAAGACCTGGAGCGCGCCCGGGTCGTCGGAGGCCAGGACGAAGGTGCCGATGCCGTCCTCCAGCGCCAGGGCGGTCAGCTCCTCCGTCCACTGCCCGACGGGTCCCCGCAGGAGGCCCTGGGACTCCGGGGAGATCTCGCCGGCGATGTTCAGCAGGCGGCGTACCTGGGCCGGATCGCGGCCCGCCTCGGCGGCGGTCTCGTCGATGAGGGCGTTGCCGCGACGTAGGTCGCCGTCCTTCAGATAGGCGAGGCTGGGCAGCCAGCCGTCGGCCTTGCGGGCGACGAGCCGCAGCATGCGCGGCCCGTAGGCGCCCAGCCAGACGGGGATGTCGTGCGCGGGCGCCGGGCCGCGCTTGGCCCCGTTGACCCGGTGGTGCGCGCCGTCGACGCGCAGGATGCCGCGCTCGTCCGCCGCCCAGATGCCCCGGATGATCTCCAGGCCCTCCTCCAGCGCGGTGACCGACTCGGCAGGGGTGAGGCGCCGCGCGCCCATGGACTCGATCGCGTCCCAGAACCCTCCCGCGCCGATGCCCAGCGCGAACCTGCCCTGCGACAGCAGATCGAGCGACGCCGCGGCGCGGGCCAGCACCGCCGGCGGGCGGAGCGGCAGGTTGAGCACGTTCCCGGAGACGGTGACGCGCTCGGTGCGCGCGGCGACCCAGGACAGCAGCGTCCAGGTGTCCAGGAATCCCGCCTGGTACGGGTGGTCCTGGAAGGTCACGAGATCCAGCCCGGCGGCCTCGGCGGCCTGGGCGAGCCGGACCGGGCTCTGCGGATCGCGGTTCTGCGGGGTGAGGAACGCACCGAACACGAGGTCGTGGCCGTAGTCCGTCATGTCACACTCTCTTCTGGCAAGATAATCTGTCCTACAGACTATATGCTTGGCAACATATCTGGATGGCAGCGTATTTCCGGCTAGGCTGGGAGCGTGACCATCGGGGAGAGGCCGCAGGCGTCGCACCGGCCGTCCACGCTCGGCTGGACGCTCACCGTGCTGCTCAGGCAGTGGCACGAGCGGGTCGAGGACATCGCGCGCGAACTCCCGCAGGGTGTCCGTGGCTACCAAGTGCTCTCCGCCGTCGCGCACGGTGCGCCGCCCACCCAGGCGGCCCTCGCCGCCCGCCTCGGCATCGACCGCACCGTCATGACCTACCTGCTCGACGCGTTCGAGGGCTGTGACCTCCTGCGCCGCACGCCCGACCCGGCCGACCGGCGGGCCCGCCGCATCGTGCCCACCGACCACGGCCGAGGTGTCCTCGCCGACCTCGACGCGCGCGTCGCCGAAGCCGAGGACGACCTCCTGCGCGGCCTCGCCGCCGGGGAGAGGAGCCTCCTGCTCACCCTGCTGGAGCGCGCCGCGTCCACCGCCTCCCCCGATGCGGACCCCTGCACGGAGGTGCTCCCGCCCCGCGCCTGACCCGCACGCCGCGCGGCGACGGCGGGGCGCAGAAAACCGATGGGGAGAAGTGCTCGTTGAAAAAGTGCGGATGTGCGGACCTGTAGGAGCGGGACGCGGGTGTTGGGGGTTACCAGGTAATTGTGGCTGAGATCGGGAGGTGGTCGCTGGGAGTGGGGGGCAGGGTGTGTGAGCTCGTCAGGGTGAGGGTGCGGGTGAGGATTTCGTCGGCTCGGACCAGGGGGAAGGCGGCCGGCCAGGTGAAGCCGAAGCCTTGGCCGGCTGTTTTGTGGGCCGGATGCATTTGGGAGGTGATGGGGGTGAGGGCGCGGTCGTCCGTGGTGCCGTTGAGGTCGGCCAGGAGGACCACACGGTCGTTCTGTTCGGCGGCGACGGCTTTGCCCAGGGCCTGGACGCCGATGTTTCGGGAGGCCGTCCAGAAGCCTGATCTGGGGGTCAGTCGTACGGACCCCAGGTGGGCGACGAATACGGTGAGCGGGCCGTGTTCTGAGGTTGCGGTCGTGCTTAGGGCTCGGGTCTCGGGTGAGTTTCTGTCGGGTGTCATGGCGGTTTTCAGTGGGCCATAGTTCATGATGTCGATCGGTCGGGTATTGGATAGGGGGAGTTTGCTCCACAGGCCGACCGTGCCCAGCACCGCGTGATGTGGGTATGTGCTTCTCAGCTCTTTCTTGTAGGTGTCTGTCGATTGGGGGGTCAGTTCCTCCAGGGCCAGGAGGTCGGCTCCGAAGGCGGCCAGGGCGCGGGCGGTGCCGGTGGGGTCGGGATTGGCCGCGCCGACGTTGTGGGTGGCCACGGTGAGGTCGGCGTCCGGGCGGGACTTGTCGATGAGCAGCCCGCCGAAGAGGCACGTCCACACCACGAGCGGCAGGAGCAGCGCGACCGCCGCGGAGGCGGAACGGCGCCACAGCGCCCCGGCCAGGAGCACCGGGATGCCGAGGCCGAGCCAGGGTAGGAAGGTCTCCACAAGGCTGCCGAGGTTCCACGGGCGGTTCGGGACCTGCGCGTGCGCCAGCATGGTCAGGCCCAGCAGCAGCGCCAGCGCGGCCGGCACCGGGCCGCGCCTCCAGGGCTCCGGTCGGGAGACGGCGAGGACAGCCTGGCGGAGGCCCGCGCGGCCGACGCCGGGAAGCCGGTGGATCTTGCGGGACGCTTCTCGCGTCGGGGCCGGTGGTTGAGGCATCCGGGCAGTCAAAGCGGCGTGAGGTTGCCAGGGCGTAGGGGATTTCCGATACGCGGGCGATATGCGGCGGCTCGTAGCATCGATCGTATGCGCGTGCTGATCGTCGAGGACGAACCCTTTCTCGCGGAGGCCATCCGCGCCGGCCTACGCCTTGAGTCGATCGCGTCCGACATCGCGGGCGACGGCGACACCGCGTGGGAACTACTGTGCGTCAACACCTACGACATCGCCGTCCTCGACCGCGACATCCCGGGGCCGTCAGGTGACGAGATCGCCAGGCGCGTCATCGCCTCCGGCAGCGGGATGCCCATCCTGATGCTCACCGCGGCCGACCGTCTCGACGACAAGGCCTCAGGGTTCGAGCTCGGCGCGGACGACTACCTCACCAAGCCGTTCGAACTCAGGGAACTCGCGCTCAGGCTCAGGGCGCTCGACCGCAGGCGCGCGCACCACAGGCCGCCCACGCGGGAGATCGCCGGCCTGCGGCTCGACCCGTTTCGCAGGGAGGTCTACCGGGACGGGCGCTATGTCGCGCTGACCCGGAAGCAGTTCGCCGTCCTCGAAGTCCTCATCGGCGCCGAGGGCGGTGTCGTCAGCGCCGAGGAGTTGCTCGCGCGGGCGTGGGACGAGAACGCCGACCCGTTCACCAACGCCGTGCGCATCACCGTCTCGGCGCTGCGCAAACGTCTGGGCGAACCATGGATCATCGCCACGGTGCCCGGCGTCGGTTACCGCGTCGACACGCGCGAGGGCGGGGAGCGTGGATAGGGCCCCCGGGCTGAGCGTCCGGCTCAAACTGACCCTCAGCTACGTCGGATTCCTCATGCTCGCGGGCGCGCTGCTGCTCGCCGCCGTGTGGATCTTCATCCTGCGCCACCTGCCCGACTACACGAGCGTCCCCGGGGGCGTGCTCCTACGCTCGACCCTCCTGCACGACTTCGCGTCGGCCGCGGGCGCGGTGCTGCTCGTCCTGCTGATCTTCGGTCTCGCGGGCGGGTGGCTGCTCGCCGGCCGGATGCTCGCCCCGCTGGCCCGCATCACGGACGCCACGCGCATGGCCACAAGCGGGTCGCTCTCGCACCGGATCCGGCTTCCCGGCCGCGGTGACGAGTTCCGTGAGCTCGCCGACGTCTTCGACGGCATGCTCGCGCGGCTCGAAGCACACGTCGCCGAACAGCGGAGGTTCGCGGCGAACGCCTCACACGAGCTGCGCACCCCGCTCGCGATCTCGAAGGCGCTGCTCGACGTGGCCCGCAACGACCCGGCACACGACACCGACGAACTCGTCGACCGCCTCCACGCCGTCAACACCCGGGCGATCGACCTCACCGAGGCGCTGCTCCTGCTCAGCCGCGCCGACCAGCGGTCCTTCAACCGGGAGCGGGTCGACCTGTCACTCATCGCGGAGGAGGCGACCGAGACTCTTCTTCCCCTGGCGGAGAGGCGCGGCGTTACCGTCAGCGTCTCCGGAGAGGTCGCCGCCGCCGTCGGATCGCAGGCGCTTCTGCTGCAGTTGACCATGAACCTCGTGCAGAACGCGATCGTGCACAACCTGCCCGAGCGGGGCACCGTGTGGGTGAACACCGGCGTCCGGCCCGGGGCGGCGGTGCTCACGGTCGAGAACACCGGCGAGCCGATCACTCCACGGCTCGCCGCGACGCTCACGGAGCCGTTTCAGCGCGGCACCGAGCGCGTCCACACCGACCACGCGGGCGTCGGGCTCGGTCTGACGATCGTCAGGACCATCACCGACGCGCACAGCGGAAGACTCACCCTCACCCCGCGCCCGGCCGGAGGGATGCACGTCACCGTCGAACTACCCGCGCCCGGCCCACACGTCAACGGGTGACTTCAGGGGGTCGTCGACTCTCGCACGAGCGACCGCCCGCCGGGCTCAGGCTCCCCGACCCGCTTCGCATCGAGGACGCCTGCGACGCGATCTCCGCGCGGCGAGGTCGCGCTCAGGCCCCTGTGGCGCGAGGACACCGCCAGCGTCCCGAGCGCCAACTCGCCGCGCGGACGGGGTGACCTGAAACTCAGTCGTCGGGGATGCCCGTGCCGCTCAGCTGCGGCACGGTCTTCTCGGTCTGGGCCAGGGACAGCGCGCCGGCCTTGAACTGGGCGAGGACGTCGATGATGGTCTGGCCGACGGGCTTGTGGCCCCAGACGCTGATGCCCTGGTGGGTGGAGGGCTCCCAGGTCGCCTCGTCGATGACGATGGGGTTCCAGCCGACCTCCCACTCGAAGCCGGAGGGAGTCACCGCGTAGTAGGACAGCTCCTTGTCGTTGGTGTGCTGTCCGACGGACAAGGCCATGGTGAAGCCGAGTTCGTGGACGCGCTGGTAGCTCCGAGCGACGTCGTCGAGTTCGGCGACCTGGATGTTGAGGTGCTGGACGCGGGTGCGGATGGGGTCGATCGGCGCGCCCTTCACAGCGGCGATGGCGATGGAGTGGTGGCGTTCGTTGACGCGCAGGAAACGGATCTTGAGCTTGGCGCCGTTGATGGTCTCGTCGATGTAGTCGGTGAGACGGGCGTCGAAGACGTGCGCGAAGTAGCCGCGCATCAGGGTCGGCTTCGTCGTGGTGATCGCCACGTGCCCCATGCCGGACTCACCGGTGACGAAGCCCCGGGCGAGCATGTTGAGCGGCTCGGTCTTGAGCTTCGGGGTGGTGTAGATCTCCTGGGTGATGCCCTTGGGCCCGGGGAAGCGCAGCAGCCGTTCGACGCCGCGGGCGGCGGCTTCCTGCTCGGTGCCCTGCTTGTAGGGGATCCCGGAGGCGCGGACGCGGGTTTCGACCTGCTCGAAGGACGCGTGGTCGTCAACGTGCCAGCCGACGGCGACGACGTCTTCGGCGGGGCCGCGCACGAGCAGGAAGCGGCATTCCTGGTCATCGAGGCGAAAGCGCATGCGGTCGATGTCGAGGGCGTCGTGGTGCATGCCGATGGCGTCGGCGCCGAAGCGCCGCCAGTCGGCGAACCTCTGGGTCTCGATGACGAGGTAGCCGAGGTGGACGGTGCCGAACACCGAGGGCGCGGTGGTCATCGGGTGCCTCCCAGGAAGTCGGCGCACAGGCGGTTGAACAGGTCGGGGCGCTCGAACTGGACCCAGTGGCCGGTGTTGGCGACGACGTAGAGGTCGCAGTCGGGCATCCGCTCGACCAGGGCGGCGCCGCCGGACGGCCTGTTCACCTTGTCCCGCGCACCCCAGACGACGAGCGTCGGCACCGCGAGACGGGCGAGGCGTGCGTCGCGCGTGAAGTCCATCCGCAGCAGGGTCTTCAGCGCGCCGGGCCCGGACGGGCGACGCAGCGGCGGCGCGGCGACCACCTCGGGGTCGACGCTGGCCTCGTAGCGCTCGTCGATCACAGAGTCGGGAATCTGGGCGGCGTTGAAGACGAGGTACTCGCGGATAAACTTCTCCAGTTTCGCCCGCGAGGGCCCGTCTCCGCCGTAGTAGGCGAGCAGCGACTTCAGGCCGGGCGTGGGCAGGCCCCGGCTGGTGCCGACGCCGCCGGGGCCCATCAGCACCATTCGCTCGACCCGTTCCGGGGTGTCCAGTGCGAGGCGCAGCGCGCAGGCGCCCCCGTAGGAGTTCCCGACGAGGTGGGCGCGGTCGAGGCCGAGCGCGTCGAGCAGGCCGCGGATGCCGTCGGCGAGGTACCCGAAGGGGTCGGTGGCATCGACGCCCTTGGTGCTGCGGCCGTAGCCGGGCAGGTCGGGCACGATCACGCGGAAGTGTTCGGCGAGGGCGGCGATGTTGCGCCGGTAGTTGGAGACGCCGGAAGCGCCGGGGCCGCCGCCGTGCAGGAGCAGGACGGGCGGTCCGTCACCGGTCTCGGCGACGAAGATCTTCTTGCCTGCGGCGTCCACCAGGGATTCCCGCATCTCAGGGAGGGCCGGTGTGGTCGTCATCGTTGGTTCCTCTCGGCTGCACCGGGCTGGAAGCCCGCGGGCGGGGCGGGTAGGGGCGAGGTCTCGGAGGCTGCGGCGTAGACGTAGCCGTCCGGGCGCAGCACGGCCGTCGCGGTCTTGCGGCGGTCCAGCCAGGCGAGCAAAACGCCGGTCTCGTCGACGATCGTGCCCTTCGCGGAGGCCGGGAGTCGAGCACCGAATCGGGCAGCTCTCCACGCAGGACGGCGGCGAGCTTCCAGCACAGGTTCGCCGCGTCCCGCACCCCGGCGGCCATGCCCTGGCCGATCCACGGCGGCATCGCGTGCGCGGCGTCCCCGGCGAGGAACACGCGGCCGACCCGGAAGCGGTCGGCGAAGCGGACATGGTGGCTGTACACCGTGGCGCGCAGGATCTTCACGTTCGCCGCGGTGATGCCGTAGCGGGACAGCAGCCTCCAGATCGCGGCGTCGGTGACGAGTTCCTTCTCGTCCTCGCCGTGCAGGATCGGGAACTCCCAGCGGTGGTGGCCGAGCGGAGTGGGGCAGTCGACGGCGGGCCGGGCGGGGTCGCAGTGGAACCGGAGCCGGTCGTGGCCCTCCCACGGCTCCAGCATCTCGGTGTCGATGACGACCCAGCGGTCCTCATAGGTGCGGCCCTCGTAGCCGATGTTGAGCTGGGCTCGCGTCAGGCTGGATCCGCCATCGGCGGCGATCACATACCGGGCGCGCAGACGCCGCACGGTGTCCTCTCCGGTGTGCACGAGGGTGAGCTCGACCCCGCCCTCGTCCTGGACGACGCGCAGGCACTCCCGCTCCAGCAGCAGCTCCACGTTCGGATACCGTTCGACGCCCTCGCGCAGAACCTCCTCCAGGGCGGGCTGGTAGATGAACATCTGTGGCGGGTGCCCGTGCCCGCGTGGTACAGGGTGGGCGCACAGGAACGGCTCCCCCTTGGCGTCCACGAACTCCAGGGGAAGATCACCGAGCATGTCGAGCTTGAGCCGGTCGGCGAGGCCGATCCGCTGCCAGACCCGCAGCACCTCCTCGTCGGTGGAGATCGCCCGGGCCCGCGTGAAGATCTCCGCGTCCCGCTCGATCACCGCGACCCGCAGGCCCAGGGCGCCGAGCAGATTCGCCGCGGTCACGCCCGTCGGGCCGTACCCGATCACCGCGACGTCGTATTCCGCTTCTTCGGTCACCGCGGTACTCCTCTCACTGGTCTCCCACCAAGATACTGGATCGATTAGTCCACTGAGGATCGATAGTTACACTGAAGCATGTGTCAGGCAGACGGCAAGGAGCAACGGTGATGGGACAATCGGTCCGGGGAGGCTTGATGGGACCGAAGACGGACCGGCGGCAACAGCACGGAGAGGAGTCGCGCCAGCGCATCCTGGACGCCGCCGTGGAGATCGCCGCCGAGCGGGGGTATGAGGGGACGAGCATGTCGCTGGTCCGGCAGCGCTCAGGCATGCCCAACAGTTCGATCTACTGGCATTTCACGGACAAGGACGACCTCTTCGCCGCCGTCATCGACCGCAGCTACCAACTCTGGCGGGACCGGCTCCTCGACATCGCCGTCCGCCGCGACCCGACGCTCCCGCGCCTGCGGCGGTTCCTGGACGTCGCCCACTCCATCGCCGACAGCCTCCTGGAGCGGCCGGAGTTCCTCAGCCTCGGGCTCATGCTCACGCTGGAGCGCAGGCCCGTGGAGGCCAAGGCCCGGGAGCGGTTCGTGGAGATCCGCGCGGAGGTCCACAGAATCGCCCGGACCGAGTTCACGGACATCCTCGCCGACCTCCCCGAAGAGCGCCGCGGTGAGTTCGCCGCCCGCCTGGCCGACTTCACCATCGCCGCCACCGACGGCTACTTCCTCGCCTATCAGCTGAGCCCCGACACCTACGACCTGCACGGCGCCTTCGCCACCCTCGGCACGGCCACCGACGCCCTGCTGGAGCGCTGGCTCGCCGAGTCCTGAGCCGTCAGCGGGCCAGGCGCGGGGACAACACTTCGGCACCGCCTCTGGCCGGCCCTTGTATTTCGAAGACGTTTCGCCAATACTCCCCGTATCGATCGGTCCGGAGTGTATCAACCGATCCAGTACGCCATGAGGAGGAGTGATCGACATGTCCGTGGTCGACACAGCGAAGGGCCTGGCGGGTGAACTGGCTACTCAGGTGGCTGAGGGCAACGAGCTGCGGCGGCAGCCTCTACAAGCTGTCACGTTGCTCGACACGCTCGGCCTGGAGAAGGTCCACCTGGTCGGCGACTCCTACGGTGGCATCGTGTCGCTCGCGCTCGCCCGCAAGGAGCCCGAGCGGGTAGGCCGGATCATTCTCATGGGCGGTGCGGGCGCCCCGATCCCGCCGACGGAGGAGCCACTGAAGCTCATCACCTGACAGTCGCATCGAGGGCATCGGCACGCTGCGCACCCGCTTCACCCGAGGAGAATCCCTGTGAGCAACCGCATCGACGTGCACCAGCACATGGTGCCACCCGCCTACGCCGCCTGGCTGCGCGGCCACGGCGTCCACACCCCCGGAGGCCGCGCGCTGCCGGACTGGAGCCCGCAGACGGCGATCGGCTTCATGGACCAGAACGGTATCGCCACCGGGATCCTGTCCCTGACCGCGCCGGGCGTGCACCTGGGCGACGCCGCCGAGGCCAGGCTCGCCGCACGTGAGGCCAACGACTACGGCGCGCAGCTCGTCGCCGACCATCCCGACCGGTTCGGCTTCTGGGCCGCGCTGCCGCTTCCGGACGTCACCGGGGCCGTCGCCGAAGCGGTCCGCGCGCTGGACACGCTGCCCGCCGAGGGCGTCGTCCTGCTCGCGAACAGCCGCGGCCTCTACCTCGGTGACACGGTTCTCGATCCGCTCATGGCCGAACTGAACGAGCGCTCGGCAACCGTGTTCGTGCACCCCGCCGAGCTGCCCGGAAACCCGCCGGTCGAGGGCATCCCCGCCTTCGCCGCCGACTTCCTGCTCGACACCACCCGGGCCGCGTTCAACCTCGTCAAGCACGACGTGCCCCGCCGCTTCCCGAACCTCAGGTTCATCCTGTCGCACGCGGGCGGCTTCGTCCCCTACGCCTCGCACCGCCTCGCCGCGACCGTCTTCGCCGAGACCGGCCGCGACCCCTTCGCCATCCTGGACGACCTCGCCGGGTTCTACTTCGACACCGCCCTGTCCTCCAGCCCCGCCGCCCTGCCCACCCTGCACGCCTTCGCCAAGCCCGGCCACATCCTCTACGGCAGCGACTGGCCCTTCGCCCCCGACCTCGCCGTCGCCTACTTCAACGAAGCGATCGCCGACGACGGCGCCATCGGCCGCACCAACGCACTGCCGCTCCTGCGCCGCGCCGGAGCGGCCACAGCCTGACCCGCACGGATCTCCCGGGATGGTGGGCCGATCGGTCCCAGCCGCCATCCCGGGTGTCAGAAGCCTCCCCCACCCCCCAAGGACGCTCATGACCTCCGCAGTCCCGTTCGACCGCCGCCGCCTGCTCGCCACGGCCGCGGCCTCCGCCGCCCTTCTGCCGCGCGCCTCGAAGGCGTCCGCCGCCCCGCCGCAGGGCCCGTTCCGCATCGACATGCACGCCCACTGCCTTCCGCCGGACTACCGCAAGGCGCTCCTGAAGGCCGGGTTCCTCACGGTCGGCGGCTACCCCACGCCGACGTGGTCGCCGGAGGCCGCGCTGGAGTTCATGGCGCGGTACCGGATCCAGACCCAGGTCCTGTCGGTCTCCGACCCGGCGGTGACGTTCCTGAAGGGCGCCGAAGCCCGCAACCTCGCGCGCTATTGCAACGAGTACGCCGCTGCCCTGGTGGCGAAGCAGCCGACGCGGTTCGGCGCCCTCGCGGTCCTCCCGATGCCCGACGTGGTGGCCTCGCTCGTCGAGATCAGGTACGCCCTGGACGTCCTGAAGCTCGACGGGATCGGGCTTCTGTCCTCCTACGACGGCGTCTACCTGGGCGATCCCCGGTTCGAGGTCGTCATGGCGGAGCTGAACCGGCGAGGCGCCTACGTGTTCGTCCACCCCGCCGCGCCGCCGCCGGAGAACAAACCGGCCCTCCTCATCCCGGACTTCCTGTACGAGTTCACGTTCGACACCACCCGGGCCGCCACCGCGATGATGTACAGCGGCACGATCAAGCGGTACCCGAAGATCCGGTTCCAACTCGCGCACGCGGGCGGCACCGTGCCCTTCCTGGCGAACCGGCTGGCGCTGCTGGAGAACATCGGCCTGCCCGACCTCGTCAAGCCCGTGCTGCCGGACGTCTCGGGCCACATCCGCTCCTTCTACTACGACACGGCGCTGAGCCCGGCCCCCTCGGCGATGAAGAGCGTCCTGGAGGTCACCCCCCGAGACCACATCGTGTTCGGCAGCGACTGGCCGTTCAGCGCGCTGACCCTGGGTGGCTCCGGTGACCCCCAGCCGCGCCTGTCGGAGACGTTCTCCGACTCCCAGCGCCTGGAGATCGAAAGATCCAACGCTTTGCGGCAGCTCCCCCGGCTCGCCTCCCTCCTCGCATGACCGGGACGCACGCCCCAGGGAGCGCACTCGATGAACGCGACCAATCCACGGTGCCACGACCCGGACAACCCCGACACCCACGTTCCGCAAACCTTCCCCGAGCAGTTGTTCGACACCGGTGAAGGGCAGGCCCACCCGGACGCCCAGCCGCTACACCCTCGACAACATGGGGCAACGACCTCGTCCGCTTCGTCCAGGGAGTCATCGGAAGGCCGACGATCGCGCCCGGGTTCTCCTCCGGCCAGTCGCTGCGCCAGCGCGTCGGCCCGATGTCCGCCCTGCGGAGCAAGCACCTCGGCGCCCAGTGGAGCGTCGCCGACCGGGAGGGCATGGTCGCCGCCGCGCCCTCCGAACCACCGCCCTGGATGATGTTCCCGTTCGAGGCCGACGGCACGACCGGCGCCGAACCACCGCGGAACCTCAAGGAGTACGACCCCGAATGGGCCCGCGCCTTCTTGACCGGCACCCTCACGGGCGCCATCTCCGACCTCCAGCTCGCGCGCGTCCGCGAGATCCTCGCCGCCACCGGCGCCAGCCAGTGGAGTACCTCTCCCTCCCCGACTCCGGCCACTCCCCACACGGCGAAACCCCGCCCTCTTCGCCTCCGCCCTCACCGCCTGGGCCCAGAAGCTCACCTGACCTACGATCTCCGTCTCACCTGAGGCGCGCCGGTCCGCGAACGACACTCGGGTCGTCGCACGGCCCTGGGCGCAGCTCCACGCGCCCGGACGCCCAGGATCCCACCATGCGCATGACTGCTCCGGTCGACCACGCTCCCCTCCGGAGTCGTCGGTGAGCTCGAAACTGATCGGTGCGGCCGCGGCCGCGGTCCTCGCGCCCATCACCCTCGTCATGGGCATCGGCATCGGGACGGGCAGCTCAGCCACCGCCGACCGGAACGTGGACTCCACCTGCCTGGAGACCAAGGCTCCCTGGGGCTCTTCCAGATGCGCCCCGGCCAGGGATGGGGCACCACAGCACAGATCACTGACCCGGTCCACGCGAGCAAGAAGTTCTACTCCGCCCCGGCGTCCAGGTCCTGTCCGACGGCGGCGACCGCGACGCCTACCGCACCGTCCTGGCAGGTGCCGACCTGGCTCTTGCGCCGTTCCGCTCGGGCTGCACCTGGTCGATGTCGGTCATCGACTGCCAGGCGCTGGGCGTACCAGTTCTCGCGCCCCGGCTGGGCTGGCTCGCCGGGGCCGTCGAGGAGCAGTTGACGTTCGACGAACCCGGCGAGGCCGTGAAGATCGTCGAGGAGCTGTTGGCGAGCCCGACCATGTGGCAGGCGGCCTCACGTCGAGCCGCGGCCTCCACACCCGAGCGCTGGCCCCGGAGCTGATCGCGGCCCGCTACCTGGCGGCGATCGCGTGAACCGATTCGACACTGTGTTCCTTTCGGTGGACGAGCCCCTCGCCGACGAACTGTTCGGCCGGCTCTGCCGCGTGCTCGGCCCCGCCAAGCGCCTCCACGGAGTTCGGCCCATGCGCCGCGCCTACCAGCTGTGCGCACAGCTGGCCGACACCGAGGAGTTCTTCCTGGCCGACGGGGACTTCGACATCGACCCCGACTTCTACGCCGACGCCATCGACCCCCTCGCGGAAGGCACATGCATGCGCGTGTGGCAGGCCCGCAACCCCATCAACGGCCTGACCTACGGCTACGGCGGCCTCAAACTGATCCGCGCCTCCGCGCTACGTCACCTCGGCGACGCCGTCGACGTTCTCGCGGCTCTGCCGGGCCAGGTCGAGTTCACCGGCACCCCCGCCGGAACCACCCGGATCGACCAGTCCCCCTACCACGCCTGGAAGGCGGCCTTCCGGGAGTGCGCGATGCTCGCCCGAGGATGCGAGTACGGAGCCACCGGCCACGCGGCCCAGCAGCGGCGCATCGACGCAGCCCTGGCGGCCGAGACACCCGTCATCGTCGTGGCCCTCAACGGGATCTGCGACGCCAGCCGCGAGGCGCTGCTGAGGGTGACACGCACTTCCGAGCCTCGGACAGCGGAGACCTCGCCGCCGTCCTCGACCGGGCCGCATCCGATCCACCCACCCGCCCGCACCCCGGTGAGGCGACCGGCCTCGGACTCGCCACCCCGGCCCGAGCGATCGCCCGGCTCGCCGACATGAACGCCCGCCTCACCCTCATCGGGCCGCCCCGCCTCATCAGCCGCGGCCCCTGGCACGAAGCCCTCCACAGCCGGCTGCGCGACCACCTGCGGGCCACCGCGACCATCGAGCATGGGCCTGGCTGGCACCTCCTGGCGACAGCGACGAGTTCCACACCTGTCCCGCACCGCTGGACGAGCAGATCGCCGCCGCCGAAGCCGACGGCCGCCGCGTCGTCGGCGGGGTCCTGGTGGACCGCGTCGCGGCCGACGGACAACTCACCGGCTGGCAGCCCACCGTCGGCCTCGACGCCACGTACCGGCTGGGAGGGTTCCTCACCCATCGGCTGCTACGAGCCGACCCCCGCAAGATCGTCCTCGCCCACTCCGACGCCGCCCTCGCACTCGGCAGCCACCGCAGCGGCGCGTGGAAGGAGGAAACCCCGGCCATCCGCGACGAAGCCGCCCGACTGCTCGCGCACCTGGACGCCAACGACGGCCGCATCGACACCGCCAACCCCCTGATGGACTGGCGGCCGATCTCCCTCACCGTCCTCCCTTCCTGGTGGCCCGAACTCGCCACCAGGGTCATCGCCGAATTCCGGCCCCCCGCCGGGGCGGCCCGACCATGACCTTCCCGCGTCCGGGCCTCTGGCGCCGAGCAGGCCGCTGGTACCTGCAACGTTGGCCTGGCCTTCCCGGACAGAGCCACCTCGCCGGTGCGCTGGACCGCAGCTTCCGAACGGACCCGGTGACGGCGATCGCACGGACCCGCTTCGGCTCAACCGTGCCGGTCACCACGACCGACCTATCCAGCGGTACGTACACCTGTTCGGAATCTGGGAGCCGAACCTGACCCGCTGGATGTCGAACCGGATCCGCGCAGGCGACACCGTCATAGATGTCGGAGCCAACGTCGGCTACTTCACGCTCCTGGCCGCCCACCTCACGGGCCCGACCGGGCACGTCGTGGCGATCGAAACCGCCCCCCACTTCCACAACGCCCTCACCCAGACCATCCACACCAACGGCATCGACGACGTCCTCGACCCCTTCGCCGCACACGGCTTCCACGCCTACCTCCTGACCAACGACTACGACGCCCGCAGCTACCCCGACACGATCCGCCGCCCCGAACCGCCCGTCCGTCTCCATCCGCCCTACCCCGACCTCAAGGACCCCACCGACCTGGTGCTCTCCCGCACCGACACCGACACGCTGCCCTGACGCTCAGAATGCGGGCGGCTCCTCGCCCTCACCCGACGGAGGCTCGAACCGCGCGAAGAAGTCGTCCAGCGCCTCCTCGGTCACCAACAACGCATTCGCGTCGGCCCGCCGGTTGCGCTCGCCCAGTCGCCGCAACAGCTCACCCCGATCGACATCGAAGAACACCAGCCGCCACCGACCACCCGCAGCCTCCACCAGCCCCTTCACCCGCTCACGATCCGCCTCCGCCACAGACCAGCGTCCAGAACCACATCACGACCGTCCGCCACCAGGGCCTCCAGCCTCCGATACACCTCCTCGACCACAGGCGCCTCCAGAGCCCGGTACTCCGACTCGTGGTAGTCGACACCGTAGCGGCCATGCCGAGCGAAGACCTCCTCATCCACGCTCAGGCGCACCACCCCGCGCTCCTCCAGCAGCTTGGCCAACGTCGTCTTCCCCGACACGGTCAGCCCGACCAGCAACCACACCGTCACCACCACAGCCTCACACATCCCAGATCCACCCGCGCCCAGCCGCGCGAAAGCACAGCAGCAACCCGCGCCACCCGCCACAAGGACGCCCGCAGCCCTCACCTCGTCTACGACGACGGTGTCGCCGTAAAGAAGGAGGAGCGGCCCAGGGGACCGGCTCGGATGGGAGCGCCGCGCAGCACCCCGGACCTCCACCCTGCGGCAGTCCATCACCGCCGTCGTCCTCACCAGAGTGCTCTGGCGTGGGAGCCAGAGGGCCGCAGGCTGATCGTGACCCAGGTGTACGACCACCTCAGCCAGCGCTTCGACGGCGCGCGCGGCTGCCGCCCTCCCACACGCAGGTGTCGGGGTGACGGGTCGGATCGGATCTTGCACCCTGACTCGACGCTACCCCCGCGCCTGCGCTGTGCTGCTCATGGATAGAGGCCCCGCTCCCCTAACGGGAGCGACGGCCTCTGCGGTGACGCGGGGAGTCGGCTAGGTTCTGTTGTCCCAGCTCAACGCCAGCAGGCACCACTGCGGCGAGGTGCCTTCACGCAGGTGCTGCAGGACGGTCTTACCGTGGATCGTCCGGTAGAGGTCAGTGGGCTCGAACCCGTTGTCCTGCAAGAGCCGGATGTAGGTGATGTCGAGGGGATGCACCCCCTCCGCCCACCATTGATTCACTCGGTCGACATCGTGGTTGGACAGGAAGGCCCAGGCCGCGACGACTTCCTCGCGGTCGAGGTCTGTCGTTTCCCACTCGACTTGTTCATCGATGTAGAACCCGATCCGGAGGAGCGCCTTAGCCTTTTCGCGGTCCTTGTTGGGAGTACCCGAACGCTGCCGCCCCCTCCGCAGCCGTTCGCGCTCAGGGCGGTTGATCCCGAGGGCCCGCAGTTCGTCGTCCGAGATCTCGGCCTTTGTTCTGGCCGCGAAGCGAGCCGACCGGGGCTTGCGGGCTTTGGTCTTCGCTCCGCCGTCCTGCTTCGGCTTGGGCTTTTGGCCGCCCAGCATGAACTCCATGAGGCGCTGGTGCGCGTCGTCTTCTTGCGTCAAACATCCCCCTGCGCCAGTGCGAGACTGGCCTCCCAGTATAGAACATCAGTTCGCCTACGAGCATCGCCTTCCTAGCGAACGAGCTCGCCGCGATCTGTCGCGACCTGGGATTAACTGGGCGCGCCATCCGCTACGACCGACTCCTGGATCCGCGCTTCCAAGAGTCCGGACTGGAGACCGGCGTCGAGGTCCGGGAGTGCCTCTCAGGCACGCTCTCTAGCCGCGGGGCTCGCGGTCGCAGCCCCCGAGAGATAGGCGACCAGATCCGCTTCTCGGAAGCGGATCTGCTTGCCGAGTCGGATGGCTGGGATCTTGCCAGCCTCAACAGCGTCGTAGATCCAGCTCTTCTTGGTGCGAATGAGTTCGCAGAGCTGGTCCACGTCGAGGAGTCGCAAGCTCTCGTAGTCGCCGTTCGCGG
Source organism: Actinocorallia sp. API 0066 (assembly GCF_020991275.1). Classification (GTDB taxonomy): domain Bacteria; phylum Actinomycetota; class Actinomycetes; order Streptosporangiales; family Streptosporangiaceae; genus Actinocorallia. Next base: position 403,662 of record NZ_JAJLQY010000003.1, read on the forward strand.
GCCGAGCCCCTGCTTGATTCTCACCAGTCAAGTCCATGTCCCCCAAAAATCTACACCCACAAGAATACTCAGGTCAACTGCCGCAGACCGGGGCCCCGCACCACGCGTCGACTAACTGGGTGGCAAGCCCTGTAGGGTTCTCGCGCTCTCAACCATGGTCCGGATGGCGTTCAGGGCCTCCTCGGACAGGCCGTCGGTTCGAATCGCCCGATCGCGCGCCTCGTCCGCCGCCGCGGCATCCGGCTCCTCGAAGAAGTAGCTCGGATGCACTCCGAAGAACTTGGCGAGCGCGATGATGTGCTTGTAGGTCGGGTTGTCCTTGGCGCCCTTCCGCAGGCTGTGTATGTAGCTTGCGGCGATGCTCGGCCCCTCCGTCGTGGCACCGATGGCATCTGCGACGTCTTGGCTGCTGTATCTCTTCTTGCCCGGAGGGGTGACGGTCTGGAACAGATGCTCCAGACGTTCCGCGAACAAACCCGGTGAGGACGAAGGCGTGTCGCTCATCTGATCTAGCCTCTCCAAGGTTGACGGCTTCCCATGGGTGGAGCCTTCCGGGCCGTAAATTCTCTTCAGTGTAGTCCAGGCACCCACCCAACCGCAGGATCAAGCTTGGGCTGGCCGCCGCCAGCGACTGTGCGCGACCCGGCAGGGAGAGGGTCTCGCCCAGATGACCGCGCCGGTGAGCGGGACGGGGCACTTCGCAGGGATAGCCCCCGGGCTGCCGGACACTGGCGAGTATGGTCCGCATATGCCAGCAGAAGTCGGTCTTTGGAGAGTCGATGGTCCTGTGCCACAGCGGATGGTCTCCTCAGGCATAGGCACCGAACTGGAGCTTGAGCGGCTCATCGAGCAGGAGCCCGACGTACTCGGCGACCCGGTTCTGGTCGTGGGCCGCCAGGTGGTGACCTCACACAGAAACAGGGTGGACCTGCTGGCGATCGACGCCGACGGGGATCTGCATGTCCTGGAGTTGAAAGCGGGACCGGACGCCTCGGAAGGTGGTCGCCCAACTCCTCGATTACGGCTCCTGGGCTGCCGACCTGTCGGGGTCAGACATCCGAGCGATCTTCCAGGCATACCGGCCGGAGACGGATTTTGATTCCGCGTTCACCGAGCGGTTCGGTGAACGCCCGCCAGAACACCTCAACACCGGCCACAAGCTGACCATCGCCGCCCACGACGCCGACGCCGCGATGAAGCGGATCGTGCAGTACATGAGCACCTACGGAGTACCGGTCAGCATCCTGTTCTTCCGCTACTACTACGACGACAACCGCCATTACCTGATCCGCAGCCGGCTGTCTGACGAGGATGCCCCTACAGTGCGTCCGTCGACACAGAGCAAACGCCCGCTGTGGAATGGATCGGACTGGTACGTCGCCCTCGGCGGAAAAACCAGCAAGCGGAGCTGGGACGACGCGCGCCAGTACGGGTTCGTCTCCGCCGGGGCCCTCCGGCACAGCAGCGCCCTGCGCAAGATCCCGCCTGGGAGCCGGATCTTCGTCCATATCCCCAAGGAAGAGTACGTGGGAGTCGGTGAGGTCACCGGCGAGGCGGTCATGTTCCCCCACGGTCTCTGGAGATCAACGGGCAGCCGCACCGGATGACGAACCTCCCCCTCAGGGGAACATACCGGCAGTCCGATGACGAGAAGGAAGCCGAGTATGTACTACCGGTCCGGTGGATACGCACCCGGGCCCGTGAAGAAGCCTTCTGGGTCAAGACCCTGCGTGCCTATCGCTCCGTCGCCTGCCAAATCACCCACGCCTCCACGATCGAAACCCTCACCACAGAGTTCGGGCTCCAAGACTGAAGCCAACCGCCTGGAAGGCCAGAACCTCCTCCGTTCCACTGCTATCACGCGAAACTCCGCCTTCTGCCGGATCATGCGCACTTCCTGGCAGATGCGCTGGTCGTCAGACGGCGTGCGGGACCGCGTTCGCCGCCAGGGTCCGCGACGAGCAGCGTCCCTAGAGCTGCTGTGCTCAGCTGCGGGGTGCGTACATGTCCTTCGGTCGGGCGGGGGTTGGTGCAACGGGAGGTCAGGTGGCGGGGTCGAGCAGCTCGTCGATCAGGCCGGCGTGCTCGGCCGCCGCGGTGAGCTCCAGGTGCAGGTACTCCCCGTCCAGGTGGAAACTGATCGCCAAGGCAGGGTGGCGACTCTGCTCGGCGACGGCCAAGCCCGCGAGGGTCGCGGCGCGGGCGGCGGGCAGGGTGAGCCGCAGCCCACCCGGGACTGGCGGGTGGGAGGCTCCGTCCAGGATCGTCCTCCACGGGGACGGGCTCGCAGCAGCGGGGAGAGCCTGGCCAGACAGGAACGGGCAAGCGGGGTCGCATGAGGTGTGCCGGTCAGGCAGGGCGTCCAAGCGGGCCAGCGCGTCGCGCAGCGAGGCCGTGAACACCTCCAACTGGGCCGCGCGCTGCTCGGCGTCGGCGAGGCGGCCGTCGATCATCGGCCGCGGATTCGCCCGGACCTGCGAGCACGGCCCGTCCTGCCACACCGCGACCAGATCGCGGATCTCCCCCAGAGCGAGGCCGAGGTGCTTGGCGGCGCCGATGAACGCCAACCGCTCCAACGCGTCCGGCCCGTAGGTCCGGTATCCGGACGGGGTCCGATCGGCGGGCAGCAGCCCTTCGGCCTCCCAGTAGCGCGGCGTGGTCGCCGGGATCCCGCTGCGCTCGGCGAGCTGGGAGATCTTCATGGCGACCATGCGCACAGGGTAAACCTTCGACTCGACTCAAAGGTCAAGGCAAAGATCCCCCTCCCCAGGGCGCTCAGACCGAGGTGCCCGCGCACGGGCAGACTGCGCGCCTCGCCACAGCCCTGGGCTGCGTGCAAGAGCATACTGAGTCTCTGCTGACGAGATGCGTCTTGTGCTTCTCAAAGCTGTGCCATTCTTATCAGACCAGATCGTCCCACCCCCATCGCGCGGTGGGTATAAATCGATTGTTCGGTGCGAGGAGGGAAGTCTCTCGGCCATACCGAAAAGCTCCCCGTTGTCTCGTTTCTTTGAGATAGAGCTCGAAGTGGCCGATGTTGGGGAGGCGGCCGACCAATAGCTTCAACGCACGATATGCTTCACCTTTGCGCAGCTGTTCGAGAACCTGCACCATGCCACTAGGGGTACCGCGACAGAGCCTCTCCGCAAGGGCCCGAAATTCCCAAATTTCCCCACTCTTGCGCATGGCTTCGAGAATCTGCCCATAGTCGATTTTATCGACGATCGGATATTCAGTCGCGATATGATGCGCAAGTGTGCGAAACGCTTTTTCCCCACCCTGCGTCTCCATCCTGCGCAGAATATTGAGCATGAAGCCAGTTATGTCGGCGAACTGAGGATCCCGTGCAGCACGTTCTGCAAGCTTGATGACTGCCCCGCCCGCTTCGCGAATGTCAAGCAACATTAGTATTGAAAGCCATGCCTCAGCCGGGAGCAATGCATTTGCGGCAATACGATCGGCTAGTCGGCGAAAGGCGTCTACTGCGTTGAACTTTTCGACAGAGTCGGGCTCATACTCTTCCATATTCCACAGCTTCAGTCCCACGATCTGAAGGGCTGACAGCACCGCACATAGAGTGCTCGCATCGGTGAGCGGAATCTCATCTGCGGCGCGATCGGCCATAACAGCAAAGGGTGCTGCGACACGGGCTGCACGCAACAGCACGAGCACTCCCGCAAAATCTGACGGATCAACGCGCAGAAGTTCGGGTGCAGCGCGGGCGACTCGGTCGGTCAATGCGGGAGAGAAGAGCCCGTTCGCTCTCATGTTATCAAGAAATACCCCGACCCCGCCCGGATCGGCAAGCGGAAGGTCAGGTACAACCCGATAGATGCTGTCATGCAACGCAGCTCCCAACTCATGCGGAATATGCGAATTTGGCATATCGCCGAGAATTTCCCCAATGCCACCCGGATCGGCGACCACAAGCTCGGGCAAGGCAGGGATGATGAGATCGATCAACGCTCGACAAGCCTCGGCATCCCAATCCCACAAGCTAGAAACAAGTACTCCAAAATGGCCGAGTTCAGCAAAGGGGAGGTCGGAGAACAATCTCTGCACCAGCGAGGTAAAAGCGCCAGAAGCCTGACCCTCGTGTAGCATTTTTAGCAGGCTTATCAGAGCTGGAAGATCTGTGATGGGAATTTTCGATGCAACACGGTCAGCCAAAATCTCGAACGGTCCGGTTGTCTCGACTGAGACCAATATCTCGAGTAGATCGACGAGCCCTCTAATATTTGCGATTGGTACTTGGCGGGCGGCACGGGCGGCCAGTACATTGAATTCTTCCTGGTCACTACGCAGGGATCGCAAGATCCCTGCGATATCATATGGATCAGCGCAAGAGGCATGGGTAGCAAGCCACCCGCTTGGGCGGTGGTCTGCGGGATCAATGGCCTTCATCCGCCGCAAGAGCCCGTGGCTGGACCAAGCCATCCCTTGTTGAATGTTGTGCTTGTGGAGCTGGGCTGCCTCCCGGTAGAGACCACGGCGGTCGGCGGAGACCGCGATAGCCAACAGCGTGTCCGGAGGTGCATGGCGGGCGGCACTCCAGAATTCTGGCGGGGGCAGAACGTCTTTGCGGCGGGCCTCTATCTGCTGAAGCAGATAGTCGTTGGGCTGATAGCAGGGTTGCTCTCCAGCGGCCCGGTGATGGAGCGTCAACGCGGTCAGAGCATGGCTAACGTCGGTACGGGTGCCGTCAGCCCGGTAGCCGCACGCCAGTGCCTTCAGAGCCGTCTCAAAGGTGCGGCTGTCAATAGGAAGATCCTGGGAGGACAGGTATCCGGCAGCGGCCTCGCTGAGCAGATGTGCCGGAATTAGGCCGGGGAGCCCAAGACGACAGATGTCGATGGCCGCTGTTATCAGCGCGTGCTCAACTGGCAGGAACGGGCCCCCAGCCGAGCGGGTGGGATCACTGTCCAGATAGGCGCCGACCAGGAGCGGCCCACCGGTGAGGTGCTGGATGACCCGGCCTCCAGCGAGAGCACCGCCCACGATCGCGTCTTGCACCCGCCGGTCGCTGGCCGCCAGCGCGGCGAATGCTCGTTGTTCCTCGATCTCCAAGACCGCCGGCACTGAGATGCGGAAGGAACGTTGGATCAGCAACTCCCGTACCGCCTGCCGTCCGGGCACTCCACCCATGGTTAGCTCCGCCCAATACGGCGAACTCCACATTGCTCCGACCGCGATCACTTGCGGCACCCGATCCAGCAGCTGCGCCAGTGCTTTAGCGGCACGCACTCCGTTGACGCCATAAAAGAACTTCTGCGCCTCATTCAGCCAGAGCACCGTGCGTCTGGAGACACCATCACCGTCCAGCAGGGACAGCAGATCCTCGGCGTCGATGGGCCGGGCTAGCTTCCAGTCAGGCACGATCGCAGTTACGGCCTCATACAGTGCACGGGTTTTCCCAACTGACGACTCGCCCGTCAGCATGACCAGCACCGACCGCGCAGACCCGCCAGGATCTGATATCGGCTCCAACACCTCGCGCAGGATTCGATCGTGGTCGCGTAGCAAATACGGCGTCAGTTCCTCGTTGACGGTGCCTGATGCGGGCAGAGCACGATGCACGCCCACCTCGTGGAGGGTGATTGCCGCAACGGTGCCATGCAAAGGTGCAGCAAGCGGACCACTAGCGGCGGCTGCGGCCTCGTACAGGACCCGCCACGCGGCTGGGTCCAATATCTCGCCCGACAATCCGTGGCCAACCCTCAGCTGTTTCAATGCGGCAGCCACCACCGCCATCAGCGTGGACTGAGAGGCGGGCGTGTTCTGTCCGGCTATCCAAGCGCTCAACCGCTGCGGAGAGACCTTCTCAGCCTGGATCGGGCGCCGAGCGTGGCCGCTAGTCTCGGTCGCGCGTTTGGCCAGAATTTCAGTGGCCCGCCTGGCCACGCCCTGTTGGTCAAGCACACTCGCTTTCACCAGCAGTCTCAAGCGGGCAGCCAGAAGCATCCGCGGATCATCGTCGGCCGCTCCGGTCTCCGCGATGCTCATGTCATCGGTTCCCGCCGCCAGCACGACGCTGTGGTGGCACACGCCTCTGCGAAACAAGGCGATCCGGTCCGGACCCGACCGGATAAGACATCGGTGCAGGTCGACGAGCGCTCCAGACGGAACAGGAGCACCGGATCCGCTTGTGCTGGGGTCTAGTGGAGGTGCCCGGGCTACTCGGCCCGGTTCTCACATCCTCGGGAGCGCCCATGTGGACCACCTTGCTGACCGTGCTGGCAACCATTGGCATGGTGCTGGCCGCTGCCACGCGCATTCCGGACGCCATCACCCCGTTGATCCGCGCGCTCGTCCCGCTCATCGAGGCACTCGGCGAGGTTCGTGACGCGTGGGATCGGCTCCGCGCCTCCTCCCCCCAGGACAGCGACACCAACGATGGCGATACGGACTCAGTACCGCCCGGATCCCGCTGACAGCTTGTCATATCAGCCATCCTTGACCACAACGAAGATCATGGCATGCGAATAACCACAAAGCGCCAGTCCCGACATCAGGGACTGGCGCTGTGCGTATGAAAACTTACGCACAGCGACTTCGGTCATAGGGCGGAGCAATCCGTGAGACTGTCGGTACCCCCGAGGCCGTACGTTCGCCGGTAGAGAGCGCGTGCGCGCGGTCGACCTGGCGGCAGATGGGTCTCCGATGAGTTCATGGCGCTTGAATGCACAAGCAAGGGCAGCCGTCAGGGTCTACAACCTCAGCCATGGCCGCCTGTTCGCTCCTACCTCTCCCTACTCACCCGAGGATGCAGTCGAACCGCAGGTCTACGAGGACGGCGGACTACGACTGTTCTTCGGCCGCCTGTCCGACAGTTCCCCCGACACCCAGGAACAGCTCATCCTGTATTCCGGTCGTCGACCACACGCGCAGGTTCCTCGCGCTCACCCTGGCAGCCAGCGAACAGCCGGCTACTTCGGCAACTTGGCATGCGCTCTGAGCCACATGACCCAGTCATTTCGGGGGGCGAAGGAGTTTCTGCTGATTGGTAAGGGTCGTGGTGTGGAACAGCCATTCCAAAGAGGCTCGGTTGCGGCCTCGGGTCTTGCGTTCATGGCAGTTCCCGCAGACAGCGATCATGTTGATGATCTCATCTTCGCCGCGTTGTCCGAGAGGGGTGATGTGGTCGACCTGGAGCAGCGGTTCATCGTTGACGGTCCGGTCGAGCTGGTAGCCCTTGTCACCGCAGTCGGGGTTCTCACAGATGCCTCCGCTGCGGTGCAGGACGAGGGAGCGCTTGGCCGGGTCTCGGACGAACTCCTGACGGAAGGTCGCCCGGCGCTGGGTCGGGTAGCTGCGCTGGCGGAGCGACGGTTCGGCCTTCGGCCCCTTCTTCGCCGAGGCGATCTCCCTAAGTATCCGTAGGACGCCATGCGCCTGGTCAAGGGCCCTCTGTGGTGGGGGGAGTTCGGCGAGCGCCGGCCGGATGACCGGCTCGAACCAGATGCCTTCGAACAAGGATCTCAAGACGCGGGCGCACTCCCAGCTGATCGACGACAGCGGCTCCAAGATCTCGGTGATAGCGGCGTTCAACAGCCCGTTCGGGTGGGGGCCGTAGTCGGTGGAGAACTCCTGCTCGCTGTAGAAGGCGCCGTAGACTGCGGCACGGTCGACACAGACGACCTTGCGGCCGTTGAGAGTCTCGTGGATGAGGGGTTCATCCCGGAAGTAGTTTCCCGACCGGACGAGCTTTGGGGTTAGGCCGGATCGCCGCAAGTTGCGCTGGCCGCGCATGCTCTTCCACTCGGGGTCGATGAGGAGATTCGCGGCAGTTCGGCCTCGAAGGTCGATCGCCGCGAACTCACAGATGGCCGTGCGCTGGTCCAGGTTTCCCTTGGGTGGGCGGAACCTGCCGATGGTGTTGATGGCGATGATCAGGGTCGAGGGGTCCCTGAAGAGGTCGCGAGCGGTGTTGATGGCGTGGTTGCGGTCAGCGGCAACCTGGCGCTCGGTCGGCACGTCGCGGGCGCCGACGGCGTGAGCGCGCCGGTATAGCGGCACCGGGCGGTAGATAAGACGGCTCTCGCCATTCCATTCGATCTGGTGGTGCGGACCGATCGCGATCCCGTCCAGCAACAGATCGTTCAGGGGACGTAGCCGATCCAGCCCAAGTTCGTACCGGGTGGCCAAGCTGCCGGGACGCTCCGACCAGCGCGCTACGCCATCCAGCTCCTGCCTGCTCCAATCCGGCCACAATGCTACCTCCTGGCCGAAGACAGGCACCCCGAAACCCACCGGAAAACCCCACTCCACCGGAACGAACGCCAACTTTGCAGCCCCTTCGATTTCGTGACGATCCACACTAGTCGAACAAAGATACGGCAACCAACACGATCAAGGTGGCGATTTGGGCCGACGCATAGATATGAACCGGTACTTCCGGTAGCCGACTGCGAGACTCGTCGACTTACCGATGCCACAGTCGGCAGCAAAGCAGCACCCGGTTTGAGGTCGAAGACCGCTTCGGTCCCCAGCATCGCCCAGATTACAACCCCAAGACCAAATGGGTATAAGTCCGACTCGACACCTTATTCCGTTTCGTCCAGATATTACCCAGGGGCTGAAGGTCGAAGTATCCAACCCTCTGGCTGACGCTTCCCATCGAGAGTGAGGGGGCTGCTGTTCGGCTACCGCGTCCTCGTCGGATTGTGCCGTGCGTAGTCGTGGCTAGGATCGACGGATTCGTCTTTCCTGGCGTAATCTCCTGGCGTAGTCGGAATCCGGAGGGCCGAAGCCCGAGGGGCCGTCGGGATCCGGACCTTTCCCGACTTCGGGCTGGTACAAAATCGGCCGGGATGCCGACATCGCCTGTTCAGAGCGTCAGCGCGAACGGACAAAGCATCCTTTCTCTTCGGGACGCGGTGTCGGATGTGAGCGGCTTAGATCGGGAGAGTGTGCTGAGTGGCACACTCCGCGCCCGACGATTCGGCGGAGCGCGACCTCATATCCAAGGAGAGACGGAGCTCCCGCGATGACCCCTTCGACAGCGACCGACTCCGTGACATCGGTGGAGAAATCCTTCGCTGCGGTCAGCGCATCCAGCGCGGCCGTCCGGCGGTGGGTCAAGGATGAGGTGCGGGCGAAGGTAGGGCATGAGAGCGGCCACCCTGCGGCTGAGACCGCCGAGCTGGTCGTCTCGGAGTACTTTTCCAACGCGGTGCGACACGGGGTCGAGGGAGGCACGGCGGAGATCCGCCTGACCTTCACCGATGTCTCCGTGCTGGTCGAGGTTTCCAACGAGACCGCAACCGGCGGTGATCCGGCTCCGGCCGACATCGACGAGCTGGCCGAGAACGGGCGGGGGCTGGGCATCGTGGAGGCCGTCGCCTGGGACAGCGGCTGGGAACGCGGGGAGGACGGCAAAAGGCGGGCTTGGGCGCTGCTCGGCTTTGGAGAAGATCCGGGCGCTGCTTAGCCTGATGCGCGGGACGGCCGGTAGTCGGCGAGGCTGTCGGTGCCGTGCAGGAGGTCGTTGCTGATGAGATCGGCGAGAAGGGCGGCCAAGGTGATGCCGCTGTGGGTGAAGGCGGTGTAGAGGCCCGGTCTGATCTGCCCGGTGAGTGGGAGTCCGTCGAGGGGCATCGGTCTGATGCAGCGGCGAGCTTTGTGGATGCGGACGTCCTCAAGCTCGGGCAGCCGCGAGCGTGCACGGGCGAGGAGTTCGCCGGCTCGTTCGTCGAGCTCCGCTTGCGTGGTGGTGTGGTCGGTGGCGGTGTCGGTATCGCGGGCCTCCAACACCAGGCCGCCGGTGAGGCTGTGCCTCATGTAGAGGTCGGGGCCGTGGACGACCCCCCTGACAAGCCGACGTGAAGTCGGAGTTGTGGCGGCGACCATGCACTGCGTGGTGGAGCCCGGAACACGCGGGTCGTGGACGGGCAGAGTTGTGCCGATGGTGGCGAGCAGGTCCGGTGTGCGCCAGCCGGCCGCGCAGACTGTGATGTCGGCGGTCACCGTGGTGCCGTTGTCGAGGCGTACTCCGGTGACCGCGGTACCGCTGGTGATCAGCTCGGCGCCGGTGCCTCGGACGAGGTGGGCACCGCGCTCGACGGCGCGGCCCGCGAGGGCTTGGGCCGCCTCTTGGCCATGGATGTGGCCTTCCAACGGAAAGTGCGCGACCGTTGCGGCGGGCGGGAGGTCCAGGTGCGGCTCGGTCTTGCGGGCGGCGTCGCGGGTCAGGAGCTGTGCGGGGTAGCCCGCCGCGGCGAGGGCTGCGACGCGGTTGGCGAGATCGTCTCCGGTGTTCGACCAGGTGAGGTTTCCCGTCGGCTGGTACCAGGTGGGTCGGCCGAACTCGGCGGAGAGCCTGTCCCAAGGGCGAAGGGCTTCGGTGCGCAGCGCATGGTAGGTGCTGGGTTGGGGGCTGTTGGCGTTGATCCAGGCCAAGCTCGTCGCGGTGGTGCCGCTACCGGGCTCGCTGGCGTCCAGCAGGGTGACGGTGGAGTGAGGTGCGAGGCGGTCGGCGAGGGCGGTCCCGATGATCCCGGCGCCGACGATGAGGACCGAGGTCGGCATCAGGAGCGCAGCTCCAGTTGACGGCTGGCGGTGTCGGCCATGAAGGAGCTGATGGCCCCTTGGAGGTCGCGGGCGACGGGGGTGTCGCGGTAGTGGGGAGCGGCCAGGTCGCGTTGGACGAGCCTGAGGCCGGTGGACAGGGTGTCGAGTCGTTGGTCCGGCTCGATGGCGAGGATGGGGGCGAGCTCTGCTTCCACTCCATCGAGGTTACGCGTGTCCAGGCAGGCGCGGACCGCGTCGAGGCGCGCGCACGCTTCGGCCCCGAGGAACCGTTCCATCGGAGGAGCGGTCTCGAAAAGGCCAAGAGCGGTGCGGGTTTCGCCGAGGGCGTCGCCGGGCTGGCGAAGCTCCAGGAGCACGCTGCCCGCGAGGTAGTGCTGCTGCGCCATGCTCAGTCCGAGGACTCCCCCGACTTCGTCCGCGCCCGTTCCCCGTTCCCGGGCCGACCTCCACGCCCGCAGGGCACCGTCAGCCGCGTTGACGGCTCCCATGCGCGCGTAGGCGCGGGCTTCCAGCAGATGGAGGAGAAGAACGCCTCCGTCGGTGCCGGGATAGGTGAGACCGTCGGCGGCGAGGTCGGCGGAATCGGCGAAGGCTCCGGACCAGTACGCGAGCTTGCTCTGCGTGGCCCGCACCCAGGTGAGAGCGCCGGGGTGTTCGGCCAGGTTCGCGGCCATCCAGGCAGCGCTGGCGTGCTCGCCCGCAGCGCCGTATGCCCCGAGGTCTCCGGCCATCCAAGCCAGGATGGAACTGAGCCGCGCGTTGATGAGGTAGAGATCCCGCGAGTGAGCCGGGCTTTGGCGTCCCTGGAGAAGCTTGGCGACCTGGCCGCGCAGACGGCGCGTGCGGTTGAGCAGAGGTAGCGGAGGACTCCACAAATAGGCTGCGGAGATCGCACGAACCTGCCGGGACAGCTCTTCGACCAACCGATCATCGACGTTGGTGGAGGCCATCCAGGTCGCCATCGCCGCCGACTCGTCAGCGGCGGCGTCGATCGGGGTCGTGCCGTGGTCAGCCGGTGGAGCGACGGCGGTGGGAGTCGGCGCGCCCAAGCTCATGGTGCTGCGCCTCCGCAGGAATAGACGCCGGCGAGCTTTTGCAGCGTCGCGATGGTCGGCCGGGCCTGAGACCGGAGGTTGTTCGGCCATACTTCCCACTCGTAGACGCGATTGCGTCCTATGGGACGTTCCCGGCCGACGCTGAACCGCAGCGCGGCCTCGTCCAGGGAGAAACCGTTGGCCAACCGCCACGCTTCTCGCGGACGCTTTCCTTTGGCTCGCAGGTCAGCGAGCGCCGCCCGAGCCTTCGCGTCGACGTTGTCGGCAACCGCGGCCCTGCTGGCTCCCGACCAAAAACCTGAGCACCTTGCCGCCTACTCCGTCGACAAAACCATGGCGCCAGCCGACCGGCGCGCGATCCCGGCCCGGCTCGCCGGGCCGGGCCATGAGACGACGGTCATCACGAACGCGAGGCTGCTGACCGAAGGTGTCGACGTGCCCGCCTTGGACGCGGTGCTCTTCACCGACCCCCGCAACTCGATCGTCGATGCCATACAGGCGATCGGCCGTGTCCTGCGAGCCGGGTCAGACCCGGGCAAGACCGAGACGATCATCGTGCCGGAAGGTGCCGACGCGGAAGCGGTACTCGACGACAGTGCCTTCGCCACGGTCGGACACGTCGTCAGAACTCTCCGCGCGCACGACGAGAGGCTGTCCGCCTGGCTCGACGAAGCCCGAGCGTCCGCAGCACGCCTGCCCCAGGGCACCCCCTCCACCGATGACGGCACGCCGCCCCCTTGGATCGAGATGCCAGGCAGCAGTGCCGGCCGTGCCCGCGACCTCCTGGTCCGTGCCGTCACCATGGGGACGCCCAGATGGTTCAACGGCTACGAGCACGCGGCGGCCTGTCAGCGAGAGCACGGACACCCGAACGCGCCGCTGCGGTACGTCAACGCCAGTGGCTACCACGTCGGCAAATGGGTGGTGGCGCAACGAACACGCCACCGCCGCGGTGAACTGCCCACCGAACAAGAACGGCTCCTGACCGAGCTCGGCATCGACTGGAAGAACCTGACAAGATAATGGGCTGACGGAATCACCCGCGCCCGCGAGTACTTCGTCAAGCACAAGCATCTCGCCGTCCCCACCACCTACCTCTGCCACGACGGATTCCCACTCAGGCTGTGGCTTTCCTGGCGCTACCAGAAAGGAACACTGGCGCCAGAGCGCGTCAAAGCCCTGGAAGGGATCGGAATCGTCTGGGATACCTCTGACCGCTACTGGGACCGCGGCCTCACAACCGCCCGAACATACTTCAAGCTCCACGGTGACCTCAAAGTCACCGCAGAATACGTCATCGACGGCGTCGACCTCACGGCCTGGGTGGAGGCCCGACTGCTCGACCACGATTCCCTCGCCGACCTCAAAGAGATCCACCAGTCGCACGGTCACCTCCACCTGAGAGGCGACGCAGCCGGTCGCCGGAACCCGGATCTCGGCTGGTGGGATCCGGTACTCGGTCCGCACGCCGCCGCACTGACCGCGCTCGCCGAATATGCGGCCACCCACGGCAACCTGAAACTCCCACCCGCCTACACACACGACGACCTGAACCTGTCCGCGTGGTTGACACACCAGCGCAGCCGCATGCGAACCGACGAAGAGCGAGCCCCCGTACTCCGCGCATACCTTGACAAACTCGACGCCACATGGACCAGCGCCGCCAACTCACAAGAAGGACAGACTCGGGGAAAAGCTTCTCGGTCATGACCATCAAGAAAGAATCTCGACGCTCCGCGACAAGGACCGAACACGCTTGTCGGGCGCTCCGACCAGAGCACCCGCCAGCGGAAGGACATGGCCTCCACCGGGGAATCAACCACCAAAGGACCGCACTTGGGAGGCTCCAGGCGCGGCAGCATATGGATGAACTTCTCTCAGTCCCTTCGGAACCAAAGACCGAATCGCCCTCACCAAGAACCTCTTCTACGTATCTGCTCCCGCGCGAGGAACCGACTCGCCGTCGTCCTTCTCAGCGACCTTTCAGCTCCGGCCGAGTCCATCGCCCACGAATGGTTCAAAGCGGGCACCATTCACCCCTGAACCGCTCCCGTTCAACCAAGCGAAGGACTACACCTCGACTACCCATCGCCCCGATTCCTGCTACTCAGAGTAGTGTTCGATAGGCAACCGACCCACCATTAGATGTGATTTGCATCATGCCTCATCATCACTCCAGAGCCTTCAGCAGAGGACACCACATGATCCGCCCAGATCCATGATCACTACCATTCCGACTACCATCGGGGTAGCACACAGATCCGGGCGAAGCATGAAAACAGCAGGTCAGGGCTACAATCCGAGGTCGCGGGAGATGATTAGTTTCATGATTTCGTTGGAGCCGGGCCCAGGCTTCACCGGACTCCCGCCGAAAATTCGGCAGAAGGCCATTGTCCGCCGCGCAACGTGGCGAAACCCGCTCACGCCAAGGCCAAGGCCAAGTGCGGGGAGTTTTCGAGTCCATTTTAGGAACGCGGTTCAGTAGCGGTATCGCCGTCCCCGAATCGCAGATGGGCTATCTGGCCCTGCACCATGGCGATCATCTCCGGTGGCACCCCTTCCGGCATATGGGCCAGGCGCTCGGAGAGCGTATTCGGATCGAGAATACCTGCGGCGATTAGGGACAGAACGTAGGTCGCATCCTTCTCTCGGCCTGCAATCGCCTTCGCTGCGGCAAGGTCATGCGGTTCAGGGGCGTAAGCGACGACTTCATCTGGCAGTCCTTCGAATCGGACAAGCCGCTGCCTCCAGCCTTCGGGCAGTTTGGCCGTATTCAATCCGACGCCTTGGGCGTAAACATCGTGTTCCTCGTGGTAGCGCGAGTACTCACCGAGCGCGCCATCCACGATGTCCGACTTTTCCTCGTCACCATCAAGGAACGTTACGTCCACCTCGACGGACGCCGTTGCTTCGGGCGGAAGCCGCTCTTCCGGCACCGCTGCGAGGATGGCCTGGCTTCCGACCACCAGGATCTCCCCGCCGAGCCTGCCGATCAGAATCAGTAGGTCATTCAGCTCTTCGCGCTTCACGCCTCAACACTAGCCTCGGTGGACTCCGAGGACCGCTTGTTCACACGGGTCCAGTACCTGCCGAACCCCGCGAGGAGGCGCTCACGATCCTCCTGAGGCAGCACTCCCGCGAAAGGCGTGTTCTGTCGCAATTCCACAGCCTCCGGGTCACGCGACAAAAGCACTTCGATCACCGCATCGACCCCGGAATCGAGAACGATCCTCCACCGCACGAGCCAGGGATTGCGTCCCCACCCCTCTCTGCCCCGCATGCGCTCCAGATTGCGGCGGGCTATCCCCAACACACGATCAGCGTCAGACTCCAGCTCCGTCACGACGGCACGGTTCAACCACAAGGACCGCTCCGCCTCACGCGACAGCCGACGCTCGGACACGGACACGAAGCGCTCGACCGCCTCGCGGTCCGCATCATCCATCGACCCCTCCGACATAGCCCGAAGTCTACTCACAGGTCCTGCCGCCCTTCGGGCTCCGACCGCATGGCTGCGATCACTACCAGCACCGCCGTCATACCTGCTGCGAGCGCACCGGCACGAGCGCGTGACGACCTCAAGCCACCCGTGGCACTGAGGCAGCCGGTCCGTGCCACGGAGGGGCGTCTCAAGACCTCCGCTGTACGCCTGAAGTGGATCCCGCTTTCTCGCAGGACAGCGTTATCTCACCCTGGGTGTCCCAATCGGGCCACTGCGTTGTGGACGACAGGGTTCTTTCGAATTCTGGAGGGCTGGCCTCCCTCCACCGAAAGGCGGTCCTTGTGGATCCGTCAGATCCCAAGATCAGAGATGCTTCACTAGGCCTCGCCGGCTACCTGGGCGAACTGGTCCGCGCGGCCGAGCCGCTCAACCGCACTGCGCGCGGTCTCGATTCCTGGTGGCTCGCGGAACTCCCGAACGGCGTCTCTCTTCCGACGACCGGTCGGAACGGACTTCTCCTTGCACTCGACCTGGAAAGTTCTGAGCACCCTCCTGCTCCTCCCTCCGTATTCGAAGGACGTATCGACGGCGGCTGGTCAGATCCCACGGTGGTTCCGAAGCTGCTGCGGCCCCAGCATCCGGAGCCTGCGCCCGAGGGCATGCCGATGATCGAGGTGCCGACCGGCCTCGGCGCGAAGCGGTTCGATGAGTGGCTCGCTCGCTGGACACGTTGGGCCGAGTCAGAAACCGCACGGCAACGCCGAGAGAGCCTCCGCGAGAACTCGCGGCCGCCCGGCAGTTGGACCTCCACAGCGACACCCAAGAACTGGTCCTCGGCGTCGGGCTTCTCTGCTGGCGCTCGCCCCGCGGGGACGAAGTCTTCCGCCACCTACTCACCGCTTCGGCCGAAATCTCGGTGGACAAGCAGACTGGTCGAGTGAGCGTGCACCTTCGTGAAGAAGGCGAAACGGCTCTGGAGGACCAGTACTTCCTCACGGAGCTCGACGGATACTTCGGCTCACGCGTCGAGCCGGTGCGAAGCACTCTCGGCGAGATCTCCGACCCTCTGGACGATCACGCGACGGCCCTCGTGCAGAAGGGCTTCCCACGGACTGGAGACGCCGTGCCGGTTCGAGCCGAGTTGGTCGAAGCCCGAGACCGTCTGTGGAAGCTCGTCGAAGCGGAGACCACAGACCTCGGAGAGGTCGCGCCCGGGTACCGCGGTCGTCGCGCCGACATCGCCGAGCGCGTGGCCGACCTCGCGGCCGCGCACTCCTGGATAGGCGTCATGCCGCGGCCCACGGCTCAGGCCCCCCTGGACTCGCAGGAGGCGCAGGAACTCGCGCGGCTCCTCGACGTCCGCGTGCCGGACGAGCAGCCGCTCCCCGCGCTGCGAACCGGCTTCCTCCCGGTTCCCGATCAGTTCTCCGACATCATCTCAGCGGCTCATCAGATGCTGCCGTCCAGCGATGTCGGAGCACGCGTCGCCGAGAGGCTCAGCGCGCTCGACGAGGACGCCTTCCGCGCGGCGAAAACCCTATGGGAGCGCGCGCAGCGCCCTGGAGGCCCTGGGCCTCCACGAAGCCCCCGCTTCATGGCCGTCGCGTTCATGGCAGACAGCAGCAGCGCTCTCGCTCCTCGGTGGTGGGGAGGTCTCGACTTGGAAGCACCTGTCGGAAGCCACCCGGGCCGCCGCGCCGACCGCTCGGGCTCTGGCGCGACTCACAGGCCGCCGCCTCCAGATTCCAGCGCCGCACGACGCAACGGCAGCCGAAGCCGCCTCGGCCGCGGAGTCCTACAGCCGCTACCTCAAGCAGGGAGGGCTGACCGGCAGGTTCAAGAAGAGCCCTCAGCAACGGCTCGCGGAGCGCATGTTGGACGGGTGCCTCATCGACGGCCAGAAGCCTGCCGTGCCCCACGATTTCGACGTCCTGGCGACAGCCCTTCGCGCGCTCGCCGTTCTCAACGGGTTGACCGATCGGTGGCGGAGGAGCGGCGTCGCCACCGGCACGCAAACCGACGTCACGCAGAACCTCGAAGCCCTCGTCGGATGGGAAGCCGACCTCGCGGAGCTGATCCGCTTCGGCGAAGCACTCGGCGATCTCCACCGTCATCTGCCACGTCGCAATGCCACCCAGGAGAACGGCGCGTGGGACTGGCAGGCTCTCACCGAGGGCTTCGTAACCGCACCCGCACATGTGAGACGTGCTCGGGCAAGACGCGAACTCGATGCGCTCCGATCCCGGGTCAGCGGAGCCCGACCACCCGCTCCTTCGCGAGATCGCCCGTGCCATCGGGCGATCAGACCTCGCCGCCTACACGACGGCGTTCGGGATCTGGGAAACGCGCGTCCATAATCAGCGGCTGGCAGAGGGACGCCGCGAACTCATCGGGCGGCTGGCCGCCGTGCACCCTGCTCTCGCCCACGAACTCACCTCGGCCACGGCAGGGGGCGACTGGACCTCTCGTCTGGAGTCCCTCGCCGAGGCATGGGCCTGGTCCGCTGTGGCCGCAGCGATACGCACCCACTCCACCGAGTCGGCCACCGAGCTGCAGGGGAACCTGGACCGCCTTGAGGACACCCTCATGCGGACCACCGCCGAACTCGCCTCCGAACAGGCCTGGTGGCACTGCCTGCGGCGCATGACCGTCCGCGAGGCTTCGGCGCTCCGCTCCTTCGCCCGAGAAGTACAGAGGGTCGGCCGCGGTAAGGGCCGGTACGCTGGTCGGCACAGGCAGGGTGCGCGGGAGGCCATGCGGCTCGCCCGCGACGCGGTGCCGGCCTGGGTGATGCCGGTCCGGCAGGTCGCGGAGACGATCGAGCCGCGGCCTGACGCGTTCGACGTGATCATCATCGACGAAGCCAGCCAGCTTCCCGTCGAATCGGCGTTCCTCCTCTGGCTCGCGCCCCAGGTGATCGTGGTCGGAGACGACAAGCAGTGCTCGCCGCCGATGCGGGTCAGCGGAGAACTCGAACCGATCTACGAACGGATCGAGGAGTACCTGCCCGACGTGCCCAGGGCGTTCCGGCACAACCTCACACCGAAGTCGAACCTGTACGAGCTGATGAACGTGCGGTTCCCGGGCGGACAGCGGCTGACCGACCACCACAGGTCAATGCCGGAGATCATCGACTGGTCGTCGCGCATGTTCTACGACGGGTCACTCACTCCCCTGCGCCAGTACCGCACGGATCGGCTTCCGCCGCTCCGCGTCGTGGAGGTACCGGGCGGCTACCGAGAAGGGCGCGAACAGAGCCTTCGCAGCCCACCGGAGGCGGAGAGGCTCGTCACCGAACTCAAAGCGATGACCGAGGACCCTGCCTACAGCGGGAAGACCTTCGGGATCATCACCCTGCAGGGCGGCGAACGCAGCGGCCACATCAGGCTCATCGAGCAACTGCTCGACGAGCATCTCCCCGACCAGGCTCTCCGCGAAAGACTCAAAATCAGGGTCGGTACTCCACCGGACTTCCAGGGCGATCAGCGCGACGTCGTCCTCTTGTCGATGATCGCCGTGGACACGCCCCGGATCCAGGGAGGGGCGGACTTCGAGCGGCAGCGCTGGAACGTCGCGGCGACACGGGCCCGCGATCAGCTCGTCCTCTTCACCTCGACGACCCTCGCTCAGCTGAAGAGCGAGGACCTCAGGGCATCGCTGCTGAAGCACATGCTCGACGCCCCGACGCGCGAGACGACGCCCCGGCACCTGGCGAACGCCGACCTGCACACCAAACGCCCCGAGTTCGACTCGCTCTTCGAGTAGAAGGTCTTCCTCAAGATCAGAGAACGCGGATACGAGGTCGTTCCGCAGTATCCGGCCGGCCGCCGCATGCGCATCGACCTCGTAATCGTCGGCGAACAGGGGCGTCTCGCAGTGGAGTGCGACGGGCGCTACTGGCACAGCAGCCCCGAACAGGCGCAGAACGATCTGCTGCGCGAACGCATCCTCCGCCGCGCCGGATGGACGGTCTGGCGACTCCGCGAGAGTGATTTCCTCCTCGACCCCGACGCCTCGCTTCGCCCCCTGTGGGCTCTCCTCGACCGCCTCGGCATCCATCCCGCGAAAGGACGATGATGCGCCGCCTCGACGACAACACCCTGGAAGAGCTCGCCTATCTCATCTCCGCTGACGACGAACTCCATTACAGGTCCGGACCAGGCCTCGCGAAATTCCTCACTGGCGCCGGGTGGCCCTCGGTCCCGCCTCACGACGGCACGCCTCGCCGGCTCTGAATCCTCACCCGGCTGCAGGAACGCCGCGACGACCCGAAGGCAATGGAGGCCGTCCTGCTCCGCCTCGCCGACAGCAGGGAGTATCTGGGCGAGCCGGCCGACACCGTCACCAACGTGACGCGAGCGCTCAACGCCTTCCTCGTCCACGACGAGGTACAAGGTGAGCCGCGTCAGCGGCGCACCCAGGCTAGTGGAGTGCGCGCCCGGGTCGGACACCACCACATCCTTCGCACCCGAACTCCTTCGAGAAGCCCTCGACAAAGCCGTGTGGCCTTCGGACCTGCGCACCATCCTGCGGAGCCGTCTGGACGAAGCCGTCACCTGCTGCGAGAACGGTTCGCACGTGGCAGCGATCATCATGCTCGGCAGCCTCATCGAGGGCATCCTGATCGACGCCACGACGACGAGGCCCGTCAGCGTGCCGCCGCGATCCGACCTGAACAGAATCGGCCTGGACGACCTGCTGGCTCTCGCACGAGACAACGGCTGGATCGGCAACGACGTGACCAGGTACCCCTGCGCGGCCCTCCGCCAGTACCGGAACCTCGTCCACCCGCGAGCCCAGATGCGCATGCCCGGCCCGCCCCCGGACCGCGGCACAGTCGAACTCTGCTGGCCCGTCGTCCGCGCCGTCCTCAACGACCTGATCAGCACACGCGAGAAGCCGACGACCCCGTCCACTCCGTCTGGACAGCCCGCGCATCGCGGTAGGCATCCGCAACGCGGATAGCACACCGGCCTCCAGACCCGGTCCGGGTCTGTGCGGCCGCAAACGGCACCGACCCGGATCCAGGACGAACGCTCGTCCGGTGAACGATCTCGACTTAAGCCCGATCACACAGGTGATTCGGCCTCGGCCGCTTCCTTCTCGGCCCCGTAGAACCCGTTTAAAGACCATCTAGCAGTGCACCGGCCCTGCCGGGCAGAACCTATCGCCTTCGCTTCTGCTTCGCCTTGGGTCGCTGACCGCTCTTACCGCCCAGCGGGGGTCGGTTGGCGTTCGGGTGGAGGCGGTTCTGCAGGCTCGATGCCGGCTGCAAGGACCGAAGGGTCTCTGTGAGCCCGCCGTCGAGCGGCCCGATGTGCCCGTCGTAGAACGCATCAACCAGATCGCGGGTCACCTCGTCGTACAGGAACGCGGCGCCCCGGGGGATCTTGAGCTGGTGCTTCTTTGCCCGCAGGTAGTCGCGGACCCTTTTCTCGGCATGGGCGGCCGTCTCACCTGGTGGGCGGGTGACCCAGACGAACAGCCATCCTTCCGCCGGATCGATGCTGCTGGTGATCGGAGTGGTCAGGCTGCGGCCTACTCCTTGCGGCGACGGGTTATCCAAAAGGTCATCCGCGTTGCGCGAGAACTGGCTCTGCGTTCGTGTATCCCCGGCCAGCAGTGTTGCGCCGATACTGAGCCAACCGGTGACATTGCGTGACTGCAGTTCATCGATCAGCGGCGCGACGGGCGATGTCACCATGGCAGGCTTCGGCGCGGTCTCCGCGTCCGCGTCAGGGCGGTCCTTCATGTAGTACCACTGGTCCAGTGGGTCAGTGCGGCTGGTCAGGATGGCCGGCATTTGCTCGCGGTAGCGGCGGAGTTGTGCGGTGGTCGGCTCAGGGAGGAAGGGGTACGCGGCGCGGACCAGGTTCGGGTCGGGTTCGACCCAGAGGCCAGTTTCGTAGAAGTAGAGGAACAGGTCCAGTTCGTCTGCGGCTCTGAACATGACGGTGACGTCTGGCTCACGTCGCCGACGAAGGTAGAGGAGGAACTCGGCCGGGCGTGCTACGACTTCGGTGATCAGCTCTAGGTCGTGGAGCGAGACGGTCCAGGGGATGTTGTCGAGGGAGAGCACTCTGGCCTTGAGCAGCTCCGCCGTGGCGGCGAGGACGGTGGAGATGTCGTCGAGGCTGACCGCGATGGTGTGGATCTCGCGGATATGGCTGAGGTCGACCCAGCCTTCTCCCTTGATGCGGAGGCCGCCATCGCGTTCGATTCCGTCGCGCAGCCTGCCAGCCTGGTCAGCGGCCTTGGTGATGATGCCGGTCAGGTCGGTACGGATCCGTTTAATCTTCCCTCCGCGGGACAGGGCGCTCAGCGCGACGGCCTTATCCTCGACGATGATGGCGACGTCGTCGAGAAGGACGAGGTGGTCGCATTCGGCCTTCTTGGTGTACTTCGCCGGATCCGCGGCGGTCTCTTCGGCGTCGTTCGCAGGGGCGAAGTACTCGAACCCGTCCCGGTAATCGGCACCAGGGAGTACGCGGGCCAGCGCGGCACGAGTCCGTGACTCCAGCAGATCGCCCCGGTACTTCCCGTACCTGTCCCATACCTTCGATGTCTTGAGATGCTCCTCGAGGTTGTACCGGACGGCGGCTGCGTTGAGAGCGTGATGCGGCAGCATCATGCGCCCATCTCCGCTGACGATGAGCGGGCGGGCGCGCATCGGGTTCCGCCCAATCGCGAACTCATCAACGACCTCCGTCGGCGCGGCCGTTCCGAGATCCAGCCGGAACCGCTCGACAACAGCCCGGACCCTGTCAGCGGGAATTCCGGTCTCTGCGATGACCGCTTCGATCGCGACGGTGGCCTCATCCGCTTCGGGCTCGAACAACGCGTTGAAGCGAGACCGGTAGAACTCCACGAGCTCCGGGTCCGGCCCACCGTCCGCCATGGAGGCCATCGCCCTGTCCATCGCTTCGGCGTAGGAACCCATTCGCCTGTTCATGCCGACCTCTTGCAGGCGGTGACACGCGTTCAGCACGGCAAGGGCATCGGTCGCGTCGAAGCCGAGCTCGGCGTTCAGCGCCTCCCTGACTACAGGCTCGCCGTCCAGAAGCGCGAGGTTGGTCGCCTCGACCATCTCGGGGTAGGACGAGTTACGCATCCAGATCTCGGCACCTTGGATCAGCAGCGCCACCATGGCAAGTTTGTCGTCGTGGTCCGCATTGACTACAGACCGCATATGCGCCAGATAGAGAAGCGCAACGAGCTCTTCCTTCGCCTCGGAGATGAACGCGCTCATCTCCTGGGCCTCGACCGAATCAGATCCAGCTACGCCGGCGGCCGCATCCTTCTGCCGGGCCGAGAGCGCGATGAGCGACAGCGCCTCGACGTGCGCGGCACCCGCTTCCGCGGTGGTCGGCATCTCGCCGTCCACAGCCATGGGAAGAAACGCCATCCGGGCCACTTCGATCAGCCGGATCGCGTCGAACCTTCGCAGTTTCTCAACGAGCTCCCCAAGAGCCATGTCGAAGGCCGAGGCGACCACCGTCACCGGGTCGTCGTCGGCAGCGAACCTCTCCATGAACCGCTCCATCGCCGCCAACGAGTCGACCACAACCTGCGTATGCACATCGAACGACGGTGAAGCCGAGCCTGCGCTGCGCCGCCGCCTGTTGCGCATCTTCCGGCGCTTCGATCGAGAACCCATCTGCCGACCCCATCACATGTCGAGACCGCCGGGTAGCAGTTTTCATCGTGCAGATCCCACGGCCCTGGCTCGTCACCACCTCCGCAGACAGGGTGTCAGGATCAGCAGGCGAGGAAGACCTCGCGCAGCTCGGCCTTCTCCAAACGAAGCCGACTTCCGAGGACACCTGCATTCCGCAAGCATGGAGGTCACCGCGATCTTGACGTCCGATGTGGTTGGACCAGGCCCTCGCCCGGACGGCTGCACCACTCGTCCTCCGGGGTCGGGTCCGGCACGCCGAAGGCTGCAAACTCGACGACGACGTCGGTCATGCTCAGCACCTTCTCCACTTCAGCAAGGGATTACGGCAGCTTCGCGACGCTAAGACTCCTGCGGGCGTAGCGTCAGCGGTACTGATCGCCAGAACCAGAACTTTCGGGGGACCACGAAGTGATCCAGTGGAAGGCCATCGACGATCCGGGACAGATCGAGCGCACCATCAAAATGCTCATCCGCAGACTGCACCCCACCGCGCGGGGCATGGACGGGAAGGGCGGTGACGGAGGAGTCGACAGCTGGATGCCCACCGACCTCAAGCGCCCGGTCATCTTCGAGATCAAGTCCTTCACCAGGCGTTTGAGCGGCTCCCAACGCAAGCAGATCGAGAAGTCCCTCGCCAACGCCGCAAAGTTCAACCCGATCGTGTGGAGACTGATCATTCCGCTGGAGCACAGCCCGGCAGAGAAGGCGTGGTTCGACGAACTCCAGCAGAAGTACCCGAAAACGATCCTGGTGTGGCAGGGCGTTGACTGGCTGGACGAGCAGTTCGCCCGCCACGACGATCTTCGCCGCTACGTCGAGGGCCCAGACTACGGCCTTCTGACCCGGTGCAAGGAAATGCAACTGGAGCAGGCCGCACTCGCCACCCTGCCGGACCTGAGCGCACGTGTCCGGACACTGCGCGATCGTGCTCAGGACATATCGCCGTACTACCGTGTCGACTTCGCCACCCACGAGGGCGGCACGCTCCTGAGAATGACACCGGATCCGTCAGCGGGGTCGATCTCGATCGTGCCCCGGCTGCAGTTCGCTCCCGACGACGCCGAAGGCACTCACGCCCAGCGGAACCTAGAGAAGGTACTGGCCTACGGAGGCAGCACGACCATCAATGGTCGCTTCGTGGAGTCGCTCGAGATTCTCGACGCCGGGCGCCTGGTCGAAGAGCTCCGACCCTTTCCTGACAACGACCACCTTCACCTCGCCACTCCGCAGGAGGCCGCTCCCGCTCCGGTGCCCTGTCAGCTACGGATCCTCACCACCGACGGCCGGTCCTCAGCACACCTCGACGTCGCCCTGACCACCCGCACCACCGGCCGACTCGGCATGTCTGCAATCGGAACCGACCCCTACGGTGTCCTCGAAGCAATCCTCCGAGTCAACCATCCGAAGGACGAGAAAATCCGGGGCGGGATGGAGCTGAACCTGGCGCCGATGACCGGGCAGTGGCCTTCCGCGATCAGGCCCGTGGCCGACCTGCTCATCGCCTCCCAGACCCACCCCACGGTCGAGGTGCTCCTAGCCGGGAAGCCCGTCGCCCGCGGCACCGCAGACACGCCTCTGCCCATCCCGATCCTCGCCGCTGCACGTCTCGTCTCCCTCTTGGACGACCTCCGGCAGCTGACCGGAGTCCACTTCCCCACCCCTGCCGAGGTCTCCGCCGGCGACGTGGCAATGCTGACCGCGCTACGCGACCTTCTCAGCTGCGGCAAGGGAACGCTGCCACGCGGCACCATCTCCATCACCTTCGCCCCCGAGGGCCTGGCAGAAGCCATGAACGTGATCGACACCGACAACTGCGCCCTCACCCTCGACACCACCTGGGAACTCGCCTGCGTGGGCCACACCTACCCGCCCGTCGACGTCAGGATCCACAGCGGTCACTTCCTTCTGACCAACCGCCCTGAGCTCCAGGCAGCCCGCGACTGCGGAAGCCCCGCCACCGCGCGATTCACCTCGGCTGCCGACCACAGCATCGAGATCTATCGGCTGAACACCGACACCTCGACCGGTTGACGGCGCCAGAGCGCCCGCCGTCAGCCCGTGGGCGCGGCGGGCTCGAAGCTCCCAGCCGACCTGGAGTTGGCGCCTTCGCCTCTGCCCTGTGAGCGGCCGCGTCGCTCTCGGCCGCTTCCTCGGCGTCGCCTCGCCCAGAGCACCGAATGGTGGCGCCAGATCCTTCCGGAGTCCTTCCTCGCCACCCGACCCGCCCTCTCCACCCAGCTCTGCCATGTCGCCATGGCCGCTACATCGCCGCGAGCACCGACGAGAATTAGGACACCACCGGCCTAGTCGGCATGCTCGCCTCCTCCCTAGAGCAACAGCCTGACGAGGCCCCGACCCGCCGCGGCCACTCCTTCAGCACGAACACCCACAAGCACCAGAACGAAAGCCCGGCTGACGGTCACCTCCACTCGCAACAGGGAACACGCAATCATCATCTGAAACAGCGTTCCCAGCCGCACAGGCTCCACCGTAGGGAGCTCAGAGCATCGGCCCTTCGTGTTCTCTTGGCCAGCCTCACCGATATCAAGCAAAACAGCGAACACAGGGACACAGCGCGTAGTTCAGTCTTACCATCTGCAACAGGCACGGGGGTGCCGTTCGAGTCTGTGTCCTGCTGATGGGGGCTGGGTGTTTCTCGCAGAGGTACGTGCTGAGAACTTTCGGATCTATGGGCCAAAGCAGGTCGGCCCCGAGGAGAAAGCGCATCGCGCGGACGCCGCTCTCACAGTGCGGTTCGAGCCGGGGCTGAGCGTGCTGGTGGGCGAGAACGATGGTGGGAAGACCGCGATCGTCGACGCCATCCGGTTGTGCCTGCTGTCGTCCTCCACCGAGTGGGTCCGGGTGACTTTGGAGGACTTCCACTGCGGGGCCGACAAGCGTGCCGACGAACTCTCCATCACCTGCGTGTTCGAGGGGATGAGCGCTGAGGAGGCATCGAGCTTCGCGGAGTTCCTCACCTTGGTTCCCAGTCAGAGCCCGCGCCTGTACGTGACGCTACGCGCCCGGATCATGGATTCCGCTGGCCCTGGCCGCATCTCGACCAGTATTCGAGCCGGCGAGCTGGGTGACGGCCCTGCGATCGACGGCAATGCCCGTGAACTGCTGCGCACCACGTATCTTCGCCCCCTTCGCGACGCCGAGGCATCCCTTCGGGCGGGCCGCGGATCGCGGCTGTCACAGATCCTCCAGCACTACCCGAACATGAAAGCCCAGAAGGACGATGACTTCGTCCCTGGCGGCGACAAGGCACCGCAGACCCTGGTCGGCATCATCAGACAGGCCGAGCACGGCATCGAGAGCAACACACTTGTGAGGCAGGCCAGAGACGAACTCGACCGGAGTTACCTGGCCAAGTTCGCCATCGCCGATGACCCGCTGGCGAGCCGCATCAGCGTGGCCACCGGAGCCTCACTCCAACACATCCTTGAACGGCTGGAGCTCACCTTCGCGCCGGACGGACGCCGCTCGGACGCGACCCGGCACGGGCTCGGCTACAACAACGCGCTGTTCATGGCCGCGGAACTTCTCCTGCTCGGAAAACACGGCCTCGCCCCGCTGCTGCTCATCGAGGAGCCGGAGGCACACCTGCATCCCCAGCTGCAAAGCCGCATCATGGAACTCCTCGCCGAGCGCTCCGCCGCCGACGAGGTGCAGATCATCGTGACCACCCACAGCCCGCACATCGCCTCGACGATCCCCGTCGAACGTCTCAGCATCGTCTCGCACGGCAGCGTCTACCCGCTCGCCGCCCAGCACACCCGGCTCAACCCCAGCGACTACGCCTTCCTCTCCCGCTTCCTCGACGCCACCAAGGCCAACCTGTTCTTCGCACGCTCGGTGGCCATGGTCGAGGGAGACGCGGAGGTGATCCTGCTGCCCGCCCTGGCGAAAGCAGCCGGCTACTCCTTCAACCGCGACGGCGTCAGCGTCGTCAACGTCGGTCATGTGGGACTCTTCCGCTACTCGCGGATCTTCCAGCGGCAGGATGAGCGAGAGCTCCCCATTCCCGTCGCCTGCATCCGTGACCTCGACATCGCTCCGGCCGGGACCAGCGAGGACCTGCGCAGGAAACTCCCCGATGCGGCGACCATGCCGCCCGAGAAGCACGCCGAGCATATAAAGAATCTGAACGAACTCGACGGGCAGAGCGTCCGGACCTTCGTCGCCGATCACTGGACCCTGGAGTACGATCTCGCGCGAGCGTCTTGGCCACTCGCCAAGATCATGCATCAGGCAGTATCGGCGGCTTCGATCGTCAAGACCCACACCTGGCCGACCGACGGAGAGCGTGACGCGATCTTCGCCGAAGCCGGCGAGAAGGTCGACTCGTGGCAGCACACCGTTGAGTCGCCCGCAGAGATCGCCGAGGAGATCTTTAGGCCCCTTCGTAAGGAGCACAGCAACGTCAGCAAGGCGGTCACCGCACAGTTCGCCGTTCACATCCTGACGAACGTGACCGGCAAGCTCTCCCCTGGGGACCTGCCGCCGTATCTGGCAGAGGCGTTCGCGCACCTGTGCGGGAGCGCTCGATGATAATGCCGTCCCGCACCCGGATCGACCCGTTGGCCCGGCAGCTCGGCCTGACGATCGACGACGACAGGCAGTGGGATTTCCTTCTCGCCACTGACTCCGTCGACGTTCAGGCGGCTCCGGGCTCCGGCAAGACTAGCCTCGTCGTCCTCAAACTCCTGGCACTCGCCGGGTCATGGGCAGAGCCTTCACGTGGCATATGCGTGCTCTCCCACACCAATACCGCCAAGCATGAGATCACCGACGGCCTAACGCGCCTACCGGCAGGAGCACGGCTGCTGGAGTATCCGCACTTCATCGGGACGATCCAGGAATTCACCCATACCTTCCTCGCCCTGCCCGCGATCCGCTCCAAGGGCATCACCGTCGAAAGCATCGATGATGAACGCTGCCGTGCAGTCATGGAGCGGGCCCTTGATCGGAGCCCGTACTGGACACTCCGTAGTGCCCTCGAGATGAGTCCCAACCGACGCCCGAAGGCCGTCGAAGCCACCTACCGCTTCGACCAGAAGACCAGCAGCCTCCAGATCCACGAACCGCCCTACCGGGAGACATCTCGCAGTGGCGCACAACTGATCAAGCTCAAGGAAGAGGTCAGTTCTCGCGGCATCTACCGCTACGACGACATGTACGCGATCGCAGCCGAGTACCTTCATCTGCACCCCTGGGCAGGGGCAGCCCTGAGGTTCAGGTTTCCCTATGTCCTCATCGACGAGATGCAGGACACCAGCATCATGCAGGATGAACTGCTCCTCCAGGTCTTCAGCGCCGAAGGGAACGTGATTCAGCGCGTCGGCGACGTCAATCAGAGGATCTTCGATGCCAAGAACCGACTGTCTGTCGGTTCCTCGTTTCCCCGGCAAGGCAAGACGATCAATCTCGCCACCAGTCGTCGCTTCGGCCACGCCATCGCGGAAGTCGCCAGCCGATTCACCGTCAATGAGCCCCAGCAAACCCTCGGCAGCTCAGGTGCGCCAACCGGAACCCTCGCCATCATCACCTTCGACGAGGCATCCATCCTCAACGTCACCCCCCGCTTCGAGAAGCTGGCCGCCCAGATCGTCCCACTCGACGTCTTGCGCGAGCATCCACCGCGGGTTCTCGGCTGGCGCGGCAACCCAGGCGACGGAACAGCTACTCCCCGAGCCATCACCTGCTACGCGCCCCATTACACCCCGCCCCCCACCCCACGAGGTCCAGGCAGACTACTCGCCCATGTACGTACTGCCCACAACCGCGCCATAACCCACCCAGAAAGACTCCTCGGTGAATCGGCCCAGGAACTTTGGGAAGCCATACGCCATTACTCCCGCACCCTGCACCCGAACCGCAGCCAGGAGGCCCTGACAACAGGGCTCCCGCCATTGCGCAACCTCGACCGCACCCCGCGTACAGCAGGACACCGAACCCGACTCGCCATCCTCGACATGCTGACAAACCCGCCCTCCTCCGCGCAGGAGTGGTCCGACCAGGTAGCCACGCTGCTGGCCGCCTTGAGCACGTTGACCGGCTTGGACCACACCACGAACAGCCTTCACGAAGAATGGCTATCATTTCACGACTCGATCGCTCTTCAGGAGACCGTCGCGACGCCAAGACTGGTCCCCGCGGTTCTCAGCACCACCCACAGCGCGAAAGGCGAAACGCACTCGGCGACTCTGATCCTGGAATGCGTCAACATGCATGGGCAGAAACACGATCTCCGCGCGCTCTTGCCATATCTGACCGGGCAACGCACTGAGTACACCCAGCAGAGCACCAGGGAAGCCGCACGACTCGCTTTCGTCGCGGCAACACGCCCCCGGCATCTTCTGGCTCTCGCAGTTCACCAGGACCCGGCCCAACCCTACCTGGCGAGGTTGGCGGAACTCGGCTGGAAAATGCACTCGGCTAACGAGCAGATCCCTATCCCCACGCCACGATCTGCAGCCGTCGCAGAACCCTTGTTCGGAACTGGCGATCTGTTCGGTTCCATCCTTTAAGCACGAGTACTCGACCGGAGACGGATCGCTCCAGCCCCGGCTCGAACATCCTCGGCCCCGCACGGGCAACAACCACCGTCACAATAGGAATTCGATCGACTACAAAAAGCTAGAGGCGGACATCCGACACGCCGGAAGCCCGCCCCAGCAATGAGATCTACATCATATGACATCAATGGCCTGCAAGCCGCGCCAGCCAGCTCCACAGACCCCGCACCAAACCATGATCACTACCATTCCAACTACCATCGCGGTAGCCAGCAGAACTGTTGAAACCATGAAAACCGCAGGCCAGGCCTACAATCCGAGGTCGCGGCTGATGATCAACTTCATGATTTCGTTGGAGCCGGCCCAGATTTTGGTTACTCGGGCGTCGGTCCAGGCTTGGGCGGTGCGGTATTCGGTCATGTAGCCGTAGCCGCCGTGGAGTTGGACGCAGGTGTCGATGATGGTGTTCTGGACTTCGGCGGACCACCATTTGGCCTTGGCGGCGTCGATGGCGGTCATGTCGCCGGTGAGGTGGGCGGTCAGGCACTGGTCGACGTAGGCTCGGGTGACTTCGGCCTGGGTGAACAGTTCGGCCAGTTGGAAGGCGTTGTGTTGGAAGGAGCCGATGGGCCTGCCGAAAGCCTCTCGGGTCTTCACGTACTCCAGGGTCTCTTCGAGGATCTGGGTGGCGTGGGCCAGGTTGGTGACGGCGGAGCCGATGCGTTCCTGCGGGAGGAGTTTCATCATGGAGATGAAACCCATGCCCTCCTCGCCGATGAGGTTCTCGGCGGGGACGCGGACGTCACTGAAGAACAGTTCGGCGGTGTCGGACTCGGGCTGGCCGACCTTGTGGAGTTTACGGCCGCGCTCAAAACCGGGAGTGTCGGCCTCGACCGCGAAAAGGGAAATGCCCTTGGTGCCCTTGGAAGGGTCGGTGCGGGCCGCGACGATCACCAGGTCGGCGGAGTAGCCGTTGGTGATGAAGGTCTTGCCGCCGTTGATGACCCAGTCGGAGCCGTCCCTGACCGCGACGGTCTTGAGGGAGGCGAGGTCGGAGCCGCCGGACGGCTCCGTCATGCCGATGGCCGTCCACAGCTCGCCGGTGCAGAAGCGCGGGAGCCAGCGCCGCCGCTGCTCCTCGGTGGTGAGCTTCACCAGATAGGGGGCGACGATGTCGGCGTGGATGCCGAGGCAGGAGGCGTAGCCCATGGAGACCTTGGAGAACTCCTCGTTGGCGACGACGTTGAAGCGGAAGTCGTCAGCACCTGAGCCGCCGTACTCCTCGGGCACCTCAAGCCCGAGAATGCCCAGCTCGCCCGCTTCGCGCCAGACCTCGCGGTCGATGGAGCGCTGCTCGACGAACTTGGGGTAGTTCGGCTTCAGGACGCGGTCAGCGAAGCCCCGCACCGTGTCCCTGAAGGCTTCGTGGTCCTCGTTGAACAGCGTCCGGCGCATCTCGGCCCTCCCGGCTCGTCCACCATTAAGCGTTCGCTTAATGTAGCCGACGCCAAGGGACAGGTCGCCCACGGGGTGCCGTGGGCGACCTATCGGGTGCGGGGTCACAAAATGATCAGCCGGTTTCCAGCGGCAGTGACGGATCGGCCGACCACTCGGTGAGGGATCCGTCGTAGAGGCGGACGTCGTCGCGGCCCAGGAGGGCGAGCGCGAAAACGGGGATCGTGGCGGAGATCCCCCCACCGCAGTAGGCGACGAGAGAAGGCTCGCCCCTCAGGGGGGCGAGTTGGGAGGCGAGGTCTTCAGGAGGCAGGAAGCGGCCCTT
Organism: Actinocorallia sp. API 0066; assembly: GCF_020991275.1. Lineage (GTDB taxonomy): Bacteria > Actinomycetota > Actinomycetes > Streptosporangiales > Streptosporangiaceae > Actinocorallia. Next base: position 434,668 of record NZ_JAJLQY010000003.1, read on the forward strand.
GTCGTCCAGGAGGGAGCGTGCGGGGGCGTTGACGCTGCCTGGGATGCGGCCCGGACGGCTGTAGGAGGTGACGCCCTCTCCCCGGAACGCCTCTGGTGCAAGCGCGTTGATCAAGCAGGACGATCCGCTTGCGACGATCTCCTCCACGTCCGCGCGGGTGGCCACAAGGTGGGGTCGTGGACGCGCGGTGAAGGTGGTCGGCGCGTACCCGGTGGGGCGGCCGGACGCGACAGGCAGGCCCGCGGCCTTCCAGGCGGGCAGGCCGCCGTCCAGGACGCTGACGGCGTCGAAGCCGAAGTGGCGCAGCAGCCACCACAGCCGGGTCGCCCACATGGGGCTCTCCTGCGCGTACACGACGACGTGGGCGCCCGGCCCTATCCCGAGCCGTCCGGCCGCCTCGGCGAAGCGCTCGGGGGACGGGAGGGTGAAGGGCAGGGTGTCGGGGGCGGCGAGGTCTCCGGCGAGGTCGGCGAAACCCGCTCCCGGCAGGTGGGCGTCCTCGTAGGACGAGCGGCCGCTTTCGGGCGTGTAGGGGCCGCCTCCCGGAGGACGGGTGAGGCGGACCGTCGTATCGAAGATCCGCAGGGTGGGGTCGTCCAGGCGGGCCGCGAGGTCGGCGGGGGTGATCAGCATGCTCACGGCACCCACCGGTGGCCGTAGGCGGGGTGATCCGGGCGCACCCGTGGCGAACCGGTGAAACGCTCGCGCAGGGTGGCGCCCTCGTAGGCGGACCAGACGCGTCCGCGCCGCCGCAGTTCGGGGACGACGAGGTCCACAAAGTCGCGGTGCCCGGCGGGCGCCACCGGGTCGGCGACGTTGAAGCCGTCGACGTCCGCCTCGTCCATCCAGCGCTCCAACTCGTCGGCGACGGTCGCGGGCGATCCTACGAGGACGGGCCCTCCCCCGCCCACCCCGACGAACTCCCCTATGGCCCGAGGGGTCCACTTCCGGGTGGGGTCCAGGGTGGTGAACAGTTCGACCATGCCGCGGATGCCGTCGGTGTCGACGTACTCCAGCGGCGCGTCCGGATCGAGGACCGACAGGTCGATCTGCATGAGGGCGCTCCACCGGGCCAGGGCGCCCTCCCAGGACGCGTAGGAGGCATAGGAGGCGTACTTGGCGCGTGCCTCCGCGTCTGTCTCGGCGACGACGACCGTGGTGATGGGCAGGAACTTCAGGGAGTCCGGATCACGGCCCGCCGCGCGCGCCGCCTCCTTCACCTTCGTGACGAGGCCGCGTGCCCCCGCCGTCTCGTACGTGGACAGGAAGACGCCCTCCGCGTGACGGGAGGCGAAGGCGATCCCTGCGGGCGACGTGCCCGCCTGGTAGAGGACGGGCGTGCGCTGCGCGGAAGGCTCCGAGAGGGCTATGTCCCGCACCTTGTAGTACTTGCCTTCGTGCCGCACGGGACGCACCCGTGACGGGTCCACAAAGACGCCCTCCTCGACGGACCGTACGACGGCGTCGTCACGCCAGCTCCCCTCCCAGAGCTTGTAGACGACCTCCATGAACTCCTCGGCCACGGCGTACCGTTCGTCGTGCGGAAGCTGGTTGTCGTATCCGAGGTTGCGGGCGGCGCTGTCCAGGGCGGACGTGACGATGTTCCATCCGACGCGGCCGTGGGTGAGGTGGTCCAGGGTGGCCATCTTGCGGGCGAAGCTGTAGGGCTGCTCGTAGGTGGTGGAGACGGTGACGGCGAACCCGAGGTGCTCGGTGGCCGCTGCCATGGCGCTGAGCGTGAGCAGGGGGTCGTCCGTGGGGGTCTGGACGCCGTCGCGCAGGGCCGCGTCCACGCTGCCCCGGTAGGTGTCCAGGGGGCCGAGCGCGTCGGCGATGAACAGGGCGTCGAAGGTGCCGCGCTCCAGGATGCGCGCGACCTCCGTCCAGTGGGCGAGCTCCCGGTACTCGTGGGCGCGGCTGTCGGGGTGGCGCCACAGGCCGACGGCGGTATGCCCGACGGTGGACTGCCGTAGCCCGTGCAGGCGGATGCGCTTGCTCATCTCTCCTCTTCCAGCAGGGTTTCCAGGAGTTCCGCCTCGATCCGGGTGAAAGCCGGGTCGGTGTAGGAGGCGAGGGTGCGGGGCCGGGGCAGGCCGACCTCGACGCACTTGACGACGGTCGCGGGGCGTGGCGAGAACACGTACACGCGGTCCGAGAGGAAGACCGCCTCGCGCACGTCGTGGGTGATGAGCAGGACCGTCCAGCGGTACTCCTCCCACACCCGTTCGATCCACTGCTGCATGCGGGCCCTGGTGAGCGCGTCGAGGGCGCCGAACGGCTCGTCCAGGAGGAGGACCTCGCGGTCCTGCACGACGGTGCGCAGGAGGGCGGCCCGCTGTCTCATCCCGCCGGAGAGCTGCGCCGGGTAGGAGCGTTCGTAGCCGGTGAGCCCGAAGACGTCGAGGAGGGGTTCGACCTTGCGACGTGCCTCCTTACGACGTACTCCGGCGACTTCGAGGCCGAGCGTCAGGTTGTCCAGGACGCGTCGCCACGGCAGCAGGGCGTCCTTCTGCGGCATGTAGGCGAACCGGCCGGGGCGCTCGGCGAGGGGGACGCCGTCCACGCGCACCTCCCCCGACGTGGGAGGCAGCGCCCCCGTCAGCACGGAGAAGGTGGTGGACTTGCCGCTGCCGCTGGGCCCGAGGATGGACACGAACTCGCCTTCGGCGACGTCCAGCGTCAGGTCCTTCAGCACGGGCACGCCGTCGAAGGAGCGGTTGAGGTTCCTGATCTCCAGCTTGCTCATGTCCGCTCCCCCTTGCGCGCCCAGGGTGTGGCGAGCCTTTCGACGGCGTAGGTCAGCGCGAACAACGCGAGGGTGAGGGCCGCGCTGACGCCGACGGCGGCGAGGACGAGGTCCGTGCGGAAGGAGTTCTTGGCGTTCTGCATGTAGATGCCGAGCCCTTCGGTGGCGCCCGCGTACTCGGCGAAGATCGCGCCGACGACGGCGTAGGTGATGGCGATGCGCAGCCCGGCGAAGAAGTACGGCAGGGCGGTCGGGACGCGCAGGGTCCGGAAGATCCGCCACCGGCCCGCGCCCATGCTGCGCAGCAGCGCCTGGCTGTCGCGGTCGGTCGCGCCGTAGCCCTCGACGAGCGCGACGGTGATCGGGAAGAACGTGACGAAGGCGACGAGCAGCACCTTGGGCAGCAGGTCGAAGCCGAACCAGAGCACGACGAGCGGCGCGATCGCGATGAGCGGCAGCGTCTGGCTGACGATCAGGACGGGCATCAGCGCGCGCCTCAGCACGCCGGAGAGGTCGATGAGGACCGACAGCGCGAACCCGACGGTCAGCGACAGCGCAAAACCCGCGAGCGTGGCCCTCAGCGTCGGCAGCGCGTTGTCCAGCAGCGTCGCGCGGTGCTCCCAGCCCTGGCTGAGCACGCGCGACGGTCCGGGCAGCACGTCGTCGCCGAGCGCGCCGGACGCCGCGTAGAGCTGCCAGGCGGCGACGAGGAGGGCGACGAGGGCGAGGGACGGTAGCCAACGGCCGGGCCTCACGGTTCCACCACCACGTCGGCGCGTTCGCGGGTGCGTTCGCGGGCGAGGTGGGCGCGTTCCTGCGCGGCCCACCGCTCCCAGTGGGGCGTGTAGGTCGCTCCGTCGCGTTCCAGCGCGCGTTCCTTGCGCTCCGCCTCGGGGACTTCCAGCCAGACGAGCACGCCGACGTACTGCGCGGCCCGTAGGGCGCCCGCTCCGACGCCCTCGATGACGAGGTGCTCCGGTGGATCGAGGGGCACGGGTTCGTCCCATGCCTCACGGATCCAGTCGTAGCGCGGGACGTGGGCGCGGCGGCCTTCCGCGAGCGGGACGAGGACGTCGGAGACGAGCCTGTCCACGCCGTCCTCCAGGCCGTCCCAGCCGCCGTAGAGGTCCTCCAGGCTCACGACCGGGGCGGCCAACTCGCGGGCTACGCGGGCGGCGAGGGTGGACTTGCCGGCGCCCGAGCGTCCGTCGACGGCGAGGACGCGGGTGCGTCCGGCGCTCGGCGGGGCGGCGCGCAGGCGGGCGGCGAGGTCGGTCATCGGGGGCTCCCGTAGACGGCGACCCTGTCCGGCGTCACCCGGATGACCACGCGCGACGCCTCCTGCGCTGGATCGGTGACGACGTGTGGCGCGCCCGTGTACGCGAGCGCCAGACGATCCATGAGAGCGGCTGCTCCTTCCGTCTCGATCCTCGCGCTGCCTTCGATACGGGCGTAGTGCTGCGGCCTGTCCCGCTGGTACAGCAGGACGCTGACGCGCGGGTCGGAGGCGATGTCCCTGGCCTGGCGGCGGAAGTCCTTGGTGACCATGAACAGCTCGTCGCCTTCGCGGCCCGCCCACATGACGCACTGGTGCCGCTCCCCCGTCGCCAGGACGGCGAACTCGGGGGCGTCCAGGAGGCGGCGGGCGGCCTCGGGCAGCACCGCCGTCATGCGGCCTCCAGGTAGGCGTTGGTGGTGGCCTCCCGCCACACGCCGCCGTCGGGCAGCACGCCGCTGGCGGCGAGCCACGCGGCGTAGGGCGCGTGCAGGTCGGGCCGCTGGACGCCCCAGCGGCCCTCGTGCGTCCACGTCCCGGAGATCAGCGTCAGGGACCGTTCCAGCAGCGGCCGGGGGAAGTACGGGATGTAGCGCTCGAAGGCGTCCAGGGCCAGCTCAGGGCTTTCCACGGCGGCGAGGTAGCCGCGGCCCGCCGCCGCGAGGAACGCGCGCACCAGTTCGGGGTCGCGCTCCAGCGTGGTGTCGGCCGCGCCGAGCAGGTAGCTGTGGAAGCTGGGCGCGCCGATGGTGTCGACGGGCCAGTAGACGCCGGGCTCGCCGAACAGCACGTCCCACGCCCAGTAGTTGCCGAAGGTGGCGTCGGCCGCGCCCGACTCGAGGTCGGCGACGCCGAGTTCGCGCAGGCCGCTGTCCACGGTGACGACGGCGTCGGGGTCGCCCCCGTCGGCGGCGACGAGGTGCCGGACCATGGCGGTGCCGCGCGGGGTCGGGTTGTAGGCGACGCGGCGTCCTTCCAGGTCGCGGGGGCGCTCGATCCCGGAGCCCGCGTAGGTGCGGAGCGTCTCCATCGCGCGGTGGTTGACCGCCGCGACGCCCGTGAGGCGCTCCCCCCGGGCGCGGCGGACGAACAGGCGGTTGGCGGGGAAGACGGCGAAGGAGGCTTCGCCGCGCGCCAGGTAGGCGAGGGAGTCGCCGCGTGACGGGTCAGCGGAGGACAGCTCGACGTCCAGGCCCGCGTCGCGGAACCAGCCCTGCGCGGCCGCCACGAACAGGCCGCCTGAGTTCGTCCAGGGGTGCAGGTATTCGAGGAGGACCCTGACGTGCGTGGTCACTGGACCGCCTTGGGGAGGAACTCGTTTGTGTAGTAGGTGGACCAGTCGGGCTTGGCGGTGAGCTTCTTGCCGTCGGCGTCGACGAGGAGGCCGTTGTCGTAGAGGAAGTTGCCGTAAGCGTCCCAGAAAGCGGGGCTCTGGTAGCCGATGTTGCCCTTGGCGTCACGCAGGTAGTTCCCGTCGGTGAGCGCCTGCTGGCTCTTGATGACGAGCTGCGGGTCGGGGAAGGCCGCCTTCTCGGCCTCCACGAGGATGTCGGCCGCCTCCTTCGGCTTGTCGGCCGCGTAGGCGTAGCCCTTCTGGACGGCGGTGAGGAAGGCGCGTGCCTCGTCTCCGTTGGCGTCCAGGTACTTGCGGCTGGTGGCCAGGAGGTTGGAGTACTGGTCGGGGAAGCCGTAGTCGGTGAGCTCGAACGTCTTCACCGGCTTGCCGACGAGTTCGGCCTGCACGACCTCCCATGTCTTGACGGAGATGGTGAAGTCGGCTCTGCCGTTGTAGACGGCGTCGTAGGCGGCGGTGCTGAGGCTGACGTTCTTGAACTCGCCCTTCCCTCCGTCGTGCTTGATGATGTGCCTGAGTTCGGGCACCTCGTCGGGGGTGCCGAAGCCCGCGTAGGTCTTGCCGTCGAGGTCCTTGGGCGAGGCGATGTCGTCCCGGTCGGCGCGGACGGCGATCGCGTAGGTGCCCTTCTGGTTGGGCGCGAAGGCGGCTACGACGTCGTGGCCAGCGGCGCGGGCGTAGGCGACGCCGGCCTGGTAGGAGAAGCCGAAGTCGGCGGTGCCCTGCTCGACGAGGGTCTCCGGCGCGGTGGACGCGAACGGGATGATCTTGAGGCTGATCCCGGCGTCGCGTAGGTAGCCGAGCTTGTCGGCGACGTACAGGCCGGTGTAGTCGGTGTTCGGCGACCAGCTCAGCGCGACGGTCACCTCGCTCGTGCCGCCGGGCGCGGCCTTCTCGTCCCCGTCGCCGCCGCAGGCGCTCACCGCCAGTAGGACCGTGGCCGCCAGTGCGGTGAGCCGCGCGCTGTGTCTCATCCTCATCCCCTCCAAGCTGGGCATACGCGACATTCCATGACGCGTGCCGCGAATACTATAGGCATCAGGTAGGAAAAGTGAAGTTCGCGCGTGTACGCGTGTATACGCTAGGATCCAGCTCGTGATCTACGAGCGGCTGCGTGCGGACGTCCTCGCGGGGGGCTTCCCGGCGGGCACCCCCCTGATGGAGACGGTCCTGGCGGCGCGGTACGGGGTGTCCCGCACGCCCGTCCGCGAGGCGCTGGCCCGGCTGGCGCAGGACGGGCTGCTCAAACGCGCCCCGCGCGGCTACGAGATCGCCTCGGGGACGCCGAGCGACGTCCTGGAGATCTACGAGGCCCGGATCGCGCTGGAGGGCCAGGCGGCCGCCTCAGCGGCCGAGCGGCGCACCGACCTCGACCTCGTCCGGCTGCGCCACCTGCACGACGAGGCCGCCGACCCGGCGACGGCCCGCGAGGCGAACTCGCGCTGGCACCGCGCGCTCTGGCAGGCGGCGCACAACGCGACGATCGAGGCGCTGCTCACCCGGCTCACCGCCCAACTGCGCATCTACGACCGCACGCCTCACGAGACACCGGAGGACCTCGCCCTGACCCGTGAGGAGCACACCGCGCTGCTGACCGCGATCGCCGACCGCGACCCGGCCGCCGCGCGCGCCGCCAGCGACAGCCACCTCGGCCGCTCCCGCGACCTCCGCCTCAACACCTTCGCCCGCGACCTCCCCTCCGACGCCCTCTGACCCTCGCCGCGCCTGACTGCCCGGACATGTCGTCGGGCGGGCGTGGACGCGGCAGGGGACGGGATCTAGAATCCGGGCGCCGGAGTCGCGCGCCGGATCAGCGCGGCCACGGCGGAGTCGGAGGCGGTGCCGGTGGCGGAGCACGAGCGGTGGGAGCCCGACCGAAGGGCGCCCGAGCTGCTGTCGTCCGGCGGGGACAGGCGGGCCGGGTGGACGTCATGGTTCGAACCCCGCTCGCGGACGGGCCGTGGCCTCGTGCTGGTCGTCGGCGCCGCTGCGGTGGCGTTCCTCGTGTTCCAGGACGTCGGCCGTAACACGCCGCCCTCCCCCGAACCCACCGCGCCGCCGCCCCCTCCGACACCCGCTACCGGGCCGCCGGCACAGATCTCCCAGGGCGGCGCCTCCTGGGCCGGGCCGCGCTGGAGCGCCAGCGCCGACGCGCACGACGACTTCGCCGGAGTGCCCTTCGTCGACCGCGACGGCCTCTACTGGAGATACATGGCCCGGGACGGGGAGATCACCGGAAGCAGCTTCGCCGTCCAGGCGCTGCACGAGTCCGTCACCGTTCACGGCGCCCGAGTGAAGGGCCTCTCCTGCGAACCCTCCCTCGCGGGTACCGTGTTCGCCGCGCCCCGGTCGGCCGACGGCCCCGGACGGCCCGCCATGAGGCTGGGCTTCGACCTCGACGCCCTCACGCCGCACACCGCCTCCACGGACGTGCGCTACGCCGAGCCGGACGGCGAACTAGGCGGACCGCTCGAGGACACCGTCACGCTGCCCCAGGGTCAGGTCCAGGAGTACCGGATCGTCTTCCACTCCCTCCGGAGGCACTGCACCTTCCTCGCCGACCTCCTGGTCCGCTCCGGGGGCCGCGAGTACCACATCCCCATCCCGAGCGCCTGGACCCCTGACGGGCGCCCCAGGTACGGGTTCGACGTGACGGGCCCCGCCCGCCGGTACCAGCACGCGTACATCCCCGTCGCCTCCGACGACGGCGCACGCCTGACCTACCGGTCCGTCGTCCCGCGCCGCCTCACCGTCTCCGACGAGCCGGGCGAGACGTTCGGACGGCTCGTCCTCCCCAAGGTCGGCTGACACAGGTCGGCTTACGACCGCTCCGGACCGGGCCAAAAATCCAAAACCAAGGCCGATTGACGGAATCCTTGTCGCGACCCTACAAAGGCCCAAGGGTCAGCTTCGTTCATGATCTGTAGAGGCAGACGTGGAATCCCCTGGCAGACTCGGTTTCACAGTGAAACGCCGTTCACTCATGGATGCGCGGCGTTTGTGTGATCTATACGGGAGGCAGCATGCGTGAAGCCGTCGTCACCGGCCTCGGCGCGACCACACCGCTGGGCGGTGACCTGCCCTCCACGTGGGCGGGTCTGCTCGCGGGACGGTCGGGCGTGACCCTGATCGAGGACGAGTGGGCGGCTGAGCTGCCCTCCCGGATCGCGGGGCGGCTGCTGGTCGAGCCCACCGAGAGCATCCCCAGGCACGAGGCACGCCGCCTGGACCGGGTCGAGCAGATGGCGCTCGTCGCCTCCCGCGAGGCGTGGCAGGACGCGGGGGCGCCCGAGGTCGACCCGCTGCGGCTGGCCGTGGTGATCGGCACCGGCATCGGCGGCGCGACCACCATGCTCGACCAGTACGAGCTGATCCTCGACGGCAAGGCCAAGCGGGTCTCCCCCAACACCATCCCGATGCTCATGCCTAATGGGCCGTCCGCTTACGTGAGCATGGAGTTGGGCGCCAAGGCGGGCGCCCGCACCCCGGTGAGCGCGTGCGCGGCCGGAGCGGAGGCCATCGCCTTCGCCGCCGACCTCATCCGGCTCGGCAGGGCCGACGTCGTGGTGACCGGCGGGGCCGAGGCGTGCGTCCACCACCTGACGATGGCCGCCTTCGCCCAGATGCGGGCGCTGTCCACCCGCAACGACAGCCCCGCGACGGCCTCCCGGCCCTTCGACGTCACCCGTGACGGGTTCGTCATGGGTGAGGGCGCCGCCGTCCTCGTGCTGGAGAGCGAGGAGTTCGCCAGGGCGCGCGGGGCCCGTGTCCACGGCCGCGTCGCGGGGTCGGGGATCACCTCCAGCGCCGCGCACATCACCGCGTCCGACCCCGAGGGCCAGACCCGCGCCATCGGCTTCGCGCTGGCCGACGCGGGCCTCTCCCCGCTGGACGTGGACCACGTGCACGCGCACGCCACGTCGACGCCGCAGGGCGACGTGGCGGAGGCGGAGGCGATCGCGACGGCGCTGGGCACCCACCCGCTCGTCACCGCGACCAAGTCGATGACGGGCCACCTGATCGGGGCGAGCGGCGCCCTCGGCGCGATGAGCGCCCTGCTCTCGGTCCGCGACGGGATCGTGCCCGGCGTGCTCAACCTGACCGAGATCGACCCGGAGATCAAGGTGGAGATCGCCACGGGGGCCGCCCGTGAGACGCGGGTGCGCGCCGCCGTCGCGAACAGCTTCGGCTTCGGCGGGCACAACGTGTCGCTCGTCTTCACGCCCTGAGGGTTCCAGGTTCCAGCAGCGCCCCGGAGGGCCCGTCGTGTCAGCGGCGGGCCCTCGGCCTGTCCCAGCCCTCCGGCAGCGCCTCGGACAGCCGCCAGGACGGGTCGGGGCGGAAGTCGCACCACGTGCCGTCGAAGGGGAACGCGCCCGCCTCGATCAGCTTCGCGACCTTCAGGCCCTCGGCCCGGACGGCCGCCTCGTCGGCGACCCAGTAGTGCTCGGGGAAGTTCAGCCGCTCGGCGAGCTCGTGCTCGTCCTTCCACGACCAGGTGCGGTCCCGGTTGACCCACATGTCCAGGTCCTGGTCGGTGATGTCGACGCCGGCCGCCGTCTCGTCCCGCCAGAGGACGCCCGGCTCCTCCAGGTTGACGTACCACCCGAAGAACCTGTCCTTCGGATACCAGAAGAACATCACGGAATGCCCGGAATCGGGCGGGGTGTACATGAAGATGTCGGGCCCGGTCCAGCGCATCGCCGTCAGCTCGCGCTCGACCCGCACCCACTCGGCGAAGGGCATGTCCCGCAGGCCGCGCCCGTCCACCGTCATCGTCGCCGACATCGGCGTGTTCCGTGGGATCCACATGCGCAGGCCCAGGTCGTCGTGCGCCACGACCCGGACGGCCCGCACATAGACAAGCCGGTCCCCCGTGAAGTGCCGATGCAAGATCACCTGCCCCGGCTCGAACCGCACGGTCGCCGGGTCCTGCTGCATCGTCATGAACGGATTGAACCAGATCCCCTGGCCCGTCCATTCCCGGCGACCCCCGGACGCCCGGCTCACCCCGGTTCGTCCGCCCGCCCGGTGTGACGGTGCGCGAACTGTCGGTGGCGTCGCCTAGTCTCGGCGGCATGGTCCAGAGCAACGCCCCCGACGTGGACGGATACCTCGCCGAACTGCCCGAGGCGCGGCGCGCCGCCGTGACGCGCATCCGCGAGCTGTGCCTGGCGGAACTGCCGGGATTCCGCGAGGAGATGTCCTACGGCATGCCCGCCTACGCGCGGGAGGAGGGCGCGGAGATCGCGTTCGCCAGCCAGAAGCAGTACATCTCCTTCTACCTGCTGCGCACCGACGTCCGCGACGCCTTCACCGACCGCCTCGCCGCGCACGACATGGGCAAGGCGTGTCTGCGCTTCCGCAATCCCCACAAGATCGACTACGACCTGCTCCGCGATCTCCTGGCCGCCACCGCGGCGACCCGTGGCACACCCTGTTGAAGAGCCGACCCGCCCGACATACCGGATATGCCGGGCGGATCGGACGGGCGGTCAGCCGGGTTCGCGGAGGACCTGGACGGACATGGTGACGTCGCCCGTCGCGGTGAACGTGCAGTGGGCGTCGCCGCTCTGCCCCGCGCAGGGCCCGGCGGGCCACACCCGGTCCAGGACGGCCGGGTTCCACACGAAGTAGACGTCGTCGCCGGTCGGCAGACTGAGCGAGACCGTCGCGCCGTCCGGGACGGGGAAGGCACAGCCCGCCGAGGCGCAGGCGCCCACGGTGCCGCCGTTCACCTTCACCTTGAGCGCGCCGTCTCCGGAGACCGACAGCAGCAGGGTGTGCACGACCGGCGCGACGACCTCGGCGTCCACCGCCTCGGGCTCGGACGGCGGCGGAAGGACCACCTGCGGCTCCTCGGGAACGTCGGGGCCCTGGCCCTCGCCCGGGTCCTGGCCGTCCTGGCCCTCGTTCTGCGGGCTCTGTGGGCCGGGCCCGTCGCCGTCCTGACCGGGACCGCCGCCCGAACCGCCGTCGGAGTCGTCGCGCGGGCCGTCGCCCGGCTTCTGGCCGGACGTTCCGGGGCCGTCCTTCGGGTCGTCTCCCTTGCCGGGGGAGTCCTTCCCGTCCCCGTTGCCGCCGCCCTGGGCGGGCCGGGAGCCGTCCGGGGGCTCAAGGGCGGTGCCGCCGGAGCCGTGCGGGGCCCGCTCGCCCGGCCCGGCGAGGTCGAGCGGGCGCGGGCCGAGGTCCGCGCAGCGGCCGAGCAGCATCAGCAGCGCCAGCACCGCCGCGCCACCGACGGCCCTTCGCGCCCCGCGCCTGACCCCGCCCACCGGCCGACGCCTCGCGGACCGCCGCCCGGCCCCGCCCGCCCACGCCGCCTTCCGTAGCGCGGTCCGAGTCCGGGCCCCCGCCCGAACCGGACGGCCCCCGCCACCCGACGAACCACGACCCGGCGCATCCCTTCCGAAACCACCGGACCCACCCGATGCGCCAGATTCGTCCTGAGCCGACTCATCCGACCCGCCCCGGCCGGACTCACCGGACTTGCCGGACGCCTCCCCACCGGGCCCGCCAGATCCACCGGGCCCAGACGGCTCGCCGGACCCACCCGGCTCGGCGGAGCTGTCCGCGCCGGGGTCGGAGGGGGTCGGGGTGAGGTGCTCGGAGGTGTCGGAGACCAGGTGGAGGTCGGCGGGGGCGTCGGTGGGCGGCATGCCGCCGGCGGGGATGCCCAGCACGGCGGGGGTGTAACGGACCATGCGGGCTTTCTGCACGTCCGCGCAGGACGCGCAGACGGCCGCGTGGTCGTTGACGAGGTTCTCCTGCTTCCTGGTGAGCGGCTGTCCTTTCTCATAGCCCGCCTCGCGCAGCCGCGCGTTCAGAGCCAGGCAGCCGCCCTCGAAGGCGAGGACGTGCGCCCGGACGACCTTCCGGACCGCGAGCTTCAGCTTGAACACGCGGTCGGAGGCGCGGTCTCGGGGGATGCCGAGTTCCACGGCGATCTCGTCGGTGCCCCTGCCGTGCACGAAGCACTGCTCGAAGAGGGCGCGCTGGTCGTCGCCGAGCCGCTCCCCGGCCCGCTGGACGATCCTGATCAGCCGCAGGCGCGGGCTCTCGACCTCCTCCGGTTCGAGGCCCTCCTGCCCGTCGTCCCCGGGATCGGCGGCCTCGGGCACGAGGCCGCCCGGCTCGTCGCGCAGGGCCAGGGCGACGGCGCGGGCCTTGGCCTCGTCGGTGAGGTGGCGGCGGTGCTCGGCGAAGGCGACGTTACGGGCGACACGCTTCAGCCAGCCGCCGATCTTGTCCGGTTCGTCCAGGGGATCCTGGAACTTCTTCCAGGCCACGACCAGGGTCTCCTGGTAGACGTCCCAGGCGCGGTCCCGGTCGCCGAAGACCCGGCGCAGGCAGTACGCCATCAGGTCGCGGCCGTGCCGGTCGAGCAGCAGCGCGAACGCCCGCTCCCGGTCGGCGGCGTCCCCGGCGCGGAACCGGTCGAGCAGGGCGGCGTCCGTCACGCCGCCGCCGTCCATGACGCTCACGCGGACCTCCCGTTGCCGCAGTCACACCCGGTCTCGACGTCGGTGCCGGTGGGGGCCTCGGCCCAGCGGGCGTGCAGCAGCAGTCCCGCGGTGACCACGCCGAGCACCCAGTACCGCTCTCCCGGCACCCACGTGAAGGGGACGGCGACGGCGACGCTGGCCAGCCACTGGCCGACGAACCGCTTCCAGACGGCCATCGGAACTCCTTCCTCTAGGTTGCCCTCTACTGCGCGGAGGGGTGCTGGATTCGCCGGGATTCCGGGAGGAATCTGAGAATCCATCCTGGGAAGGGGGACGCCGTCGTGTGTCCGGAGATAATCGGAGGGTGAGCGATGTGGAGCTTGAGGAGTTCGCGACGCGGCTGTTCGACCTGGCCAGGGCGGGTGAGACGGAGCGGCTGCGGGCCTACGTGGAGGCCGGGGTCCCGGCGAACCTGACGAACGGCACGGGCGACACCCTGCTGATGCTCGCGGCCTATCACGGCCACGCCGAGACCGTCGCGATGCTCGTGGCGTCGGGCGCCGATCCGGAGCGCCTGAACGACCGGGGGCAGAGCCCCCTGGCGGGCGCCGTCTTCAAGAAGGAGCCCGACGTCGTCCGGGTCCTGCTGGCCGCGGGCGCCTCCCCCGACGCGGGCAGCCCCACCGCCCGGGACACCGCCGCCCTGTTCGGCAACACCGAGTTCCTCACCTGGTTCGCCGCTCCGGGCCGCCCCGCCGACGGCCTGGGTTAGTGCAGGAGGTGGTGGCGGAGGACGTCCAGGTCGGCGCCCAGGGGGCCGGTGAGGAAGTCCTGGACGGTGCCGTGTTCCGCTTCGGCCTGGGCGAAGGCGGCTTCCAGGTAGGCGGGCCGGACGTCCAGGAGGGGTTCGAGGAGGGTGGCGTCGATCGGGCTTTCCGGGGTGCGGAACAGGTCGACGAGGTTGGCCTGGCGTTCGTTGGTGAGCAGGTAGTCGGCCACGATGGACTCGCGGGGGACGTCCAGGGCGCTCAGCAGCAGGGCGGCCATCCAGCCGGTGCGGTCCTTGCCCGCGGTGCAGTGGAAGAGGATGGGGCCGGTGCCGCGCTCGATGAGGCGGAGGGTGTGCGCGAAGGGGGCGCGGGCCTCGGCGTCGCTGACGAACCAGCGGTACAGGTCCGTCATGATCGCCTCGGCGCGGCCGTCGCCGAGCACCCGGTGCTGGGCGGCCGGGTCGGGGTCGGTGACGAGCGGTGTGATGAGCGTGTAGACGTCGTGGTCGGCGGAGACGACGGGCAGGTGGTGCCCGGTGACGCCGTCGGGCAGGAGGTCCGCGCCGCTCATCGCGATCTCGGGGGCGCCCCGGAAGTCCACCACGTCGCGGACGCCGAGCCGGGCGAGGCGGGCGAGGTCGGCGTCGGTGAGCCGGTGCAGGGCCTCGGCGCGCAGCACGGTGCCGGGCCGTACCGCCCTGCCGTCGGCGGTCCGGTAGCCGCCCAGGTCACGCGCGTTGGGCGCGGCCTCCAGCCCCAGGCTCAGCCCGCCGGTCTCCCCCATGCCCGCTCCTCTCACCGATCATCGCAGGAAGGGTAAACCACCCGAAGCGGGACAACCTACCCGGGGAGGTCGAGGAGGGCCGGGAGGTCCGCGACGCCCGGCAGGAGGTGGGTGTGCCGTTCGACGCCGAGCTGTTCGGCGGTCATGCCGCCGGTGAGCACGCCCACCACAAACGCCGCTCCCGCGTTGGCGCCCGCCCGCAGGTCGCGCTCGGTGTCCCCGGCGACGAGCACCGACCCGACCGAGCGCACCCCGGTCAGCTCCATCGCCCGGAAGATCATGTAGGGCGCCGGACGGCCCGCGGGCACGTCGTCGGCGCAGACCACGGCGTCCACGACGGAGGAGTCCCAGCCCAGCACGTCAAGGATGAGCGTGGTGATCGAGCTGTCGAAGCCGGTCGTAAGCGCGACCTTCACCCCCGAGGCACGTAGCGCGGCCAGCGCCTTCTCCACGCCCGGCAGCGGCTCGGGCGGCGTCGCCTTGTACGCGGCGGTGAGGCGGGTGTGGAAGTCGGCGAAGACCGTCTCGACGGTCGCCGGGTCCGCGCCGCCGAGCAGCGCGGCGATCGCCTCGCGCTTGTCGGCGCCCATCCAGCGGTCGATCGCCGCGGCGTCGGGGGCGCCGCCCGCCGCCTCGACCGCCGCGCGCAGCGCCACGTAGACGGCGCCGTTCTCCTGGACGGTGGTGCCCGCCATGTCCAGGGCGACGAGCTCGATCATCGGGGGTCTCCGTTCCGGCGTCATGACGCCTGCCAGCTCCGCAGCAGCGCGGGCTGCGCCTGCTGGGAGTTCTCGATGGTGAAGCCGACCCTGTCGGGCCGGTAGCGGTCGTCGGAGTACTCGACGGGGCTGCCGTCGGCGCTGCGCGCGATCCTGCTTTCGCGGAGCAGGGGGAAGCCCTCCGGGACGCCCAACAGGGAACTGTCGGTGGGGTCGGCCGCGACGGCGTCGATGCGGTGCCGGGCCAGGGACATGTCGACGTCCTGCTCGGCGAGGTGGGCGTACAGCGATCCGGAGTCGCAGTCGAAGTCGAACAGCAGCCGTCCGACGGGCTCGATGAACGTCGTGCGTTCCAGCATCGTGGGCTCGTCGTCGATGAGGCGCAGCCGCAGCAGTTGGACGACGGGGGTGCCCTCCTCCAGGTCGAGCGCGTCGGCGACGTCGGCGCTCGCGCGGCGCAGCGCGATCTCCTGGGTGCGCTGGCCGGGGACGCGGCCGAGGCCGCGGACCCAGCTGGAGAACGACACGAAGGTCGCGAAGGGCTGGCTGAGCGACTGGCGCAGCACCACGGGCGGTTTGCCGCGGCCGCCGCCGATCATCCCCTCGGCGCGCAGCGCGGCGAGCGCCTGGCGGACCGGGCCGCGCGAGGCGCCCCACCGCGCGCACAGTTGCGCCTCGGACGGCACGGGCTCGGCCACCGCGAGTTCGCCGGTGGCGATCTGACGGCGCAGCTCGACCGCGATGCGCTCGTGCATGGGAAGCTCCATGTACTTGACTATACAGGTGATGACGCGCCGACGCAGGCGGTTACGGAACCGCATTCCTCCCGTTCACCCGCTGTTATTTGAACACGAAGTAAACATGAAGAGACTTCTGATCGCTGCTGTTGACGTGGCTCGCGATCACCCTGAAGTCTTCTTGTCATGACAAGTTTGCGCACCTTCCTTGATCAGGCCGACCTCGTCGTCGTGGGGGCGGGCATCGTGGGTCTCGCCCACGCCCACGCCGCCGCCGCCCGTGGTCTGTCGGTCGCCGTCGTCGAGCGGAACAGCAGGCCGCTCGGGGCGTCCGTGCGCAACTTCGGCCACGGCTGCGCCACCGCCCAGGACGGCGCGGCGCTGCGCTACGCGATGCGGGCCCGCGAGACCTGGCTCTCGCTCGCCGAACACGGCGTGCAGGCACGAGCCACCGGAACCGTCGTGGTGGCGCGCGCTGACGACGAACTCCAGGTGCTGCGCGAGTTCGCCGACCTACGCGGCCCCGAGCAGGTCGTCCTACTGGACGAGAAGGGGACGCGCGACAAGGTGACGCTCGGAGAGGGCGTCGTCGGAGGCGCCTTCCTCCCCCTGGACGTCAGGGTGAACCCCCGCCAGGCCGCGCCCGCCTTCGCCGCCGCGCTCGCCTCCCTGGGCGTCCGCTTCCACTGGTCCACCTCCGCGCACGTGGTGGAGCCCGGAGAGGTCGTGACGTCAAGGGGAGTCATCAAGGCACGGCACGTCGTCGTCGCCGTGGGCCACGACGTGGACAGGCACTTCCCTGACCTCGCCGCGGACGCCGCCGTACAGCGCTGCTCCCTGCACATGCTCCGGGTGAGCGACCCCCACGGCCGCGTCATCGACCCCGCTGTCCTCACCGGCCTATCGCTGCTGCGCTACGACGGCTTCGCCGCGTGCCCCTCCCTCACCGACGTGCGCGCGCGGATGGACCAGGACAGCCCCCGCCTCGTGGAAGCGGGCCTGAACCTCATGTTCACCCAGCTCCCCGACGGCGACCTCACCGTGGGCGACACCCACGCCTACGCGGGCGATGTCGCGCCCTACCGCGCCGAGGAGCTCGACGACCTCGTGCTCGGCGAGACCGCCCGCCTCCTCGGCGCCCCGCGCCTGCGCGTCAGGGAGCGCTGGCGCGGGGTGTACGCCTCCGCGCCCGACCCGTTCCTCGTCGCCGCGCCCGCCGACGGCCTCCGGATCGTCTCGGTGACCTCCGGCATCGGCATGACCACCGCGCTCGGGCTCGCGCCCGAGGTGCTCGACGACCTCATCCCCTAACCCCCTCGAAGAATCCCCCTACAGGAGAACACCCGATGAAGACCCTGCTTCGGCTCACGGCCCTCATGGCCCTGCCGCTGATCGCCCTCACCGCCTGCGGCTCGGGCGACGAGCCCGCCACCGCCGCGGGCGCCTGCCCGAACGGCAAGGTGCGGTTCGGCGTCGAGCCGTACGAGGACCCGGCCAAGCTCAAGCCCGCCTACCAGGTCCTCGCCAAGGCGCTGGAGGAGAAGCTCGACTGCCCGGTCGAACTCCAGGTCGTCGAGGACTACTCGGCGGAGGTCCTGGCGATGCGCAACGGCCAGCTGGAGATCGCCCAGTTCGGCCCGCTCGGCTACGTCTTCGCCAGCACAAAGGCGGGCGCGGAGCCTCTCGTGTCGTTCGCCGACGGCACCGGCGCGCTCACCACATACACCGGAGGCATCTGGGTGCCTAACGACTCACCCATCAAGAGCCTGGCCGACCTCAAGGGCAAGTCCCTGGCTCTCGGCAGCCCCGGATCGACCTCAGGTGACGCGCTCCCCCGGTACGCGCTCGCCAAGGAGGGCATCGCCGAGTCCGACGTGAAGATCAACTACGCGGGCGGGCACCCCGAGGCGCTGCTCGCGCTCACCAACGGCAAGGTGGACGCCGCCCAGATCAACAGCCAGCAGCAGGCCACCGCCACGGCCGCCGGCCACTTCGACGCCTCGAAGTTCCGGCAGATCTGGAAGTCCGACCCGATCCCGAACGACCCGATCACCATCGCGTCCAACCTCGACCCCGCCTTCAAGAAGAAGGTCGCCGACGCCCTCCTCGGCCTCGACCCCGCCGACGTCGCCCAGGTCGGCGCGTTCCTCGACGTCGACCCGCCCGGCCCGCTCAAGGCCGTCACCAAGGAGACCTACCAGCCGCTGTTCGACCTCGCCGAGCAGCTCGGCCTGACCGAGAAGGACGTCTGATCCGATGACGCTCCGCGTCCGGGGGCTGCGCAAGGAGTTCGGCGGCCGCACCGTGCTGGACGGGCTCGACCTCGACGTCGCGCCCGGCGAGTTCACCGCGGTGCTCGGCGCCAACGGGTCCGGCAAGTCGACGGCGCTGCGCTGCGTCGTCGGCCTGGAGACGCCGACGGCGGGCGAGATCGAGGTGGACGGCAGGGCGGCGATGGTCTTCCAGAAGATCCACCTGGTCGGCCGGCGCAGCGCCCTCGACAACGTCTGCGCCGGGGCGCTCGCCAGGCTGCCGCTGCGCCGCTCGCTGAGCCCCCTGCTGTTCCCCCGGACGCTGCGCGAGGAGGCGATGGCCTGCCTGGACAGGGTGGGCCTCGCCGACCGCGCCGCCGAGCCCGCGAGCCGCCTCTCCGGCGGCCAGCAGCAGCGGGTGGCGATCGCGCGGGCGCTGTGCCAGCGCTCGACCCTGCTCCTGGCCGACGAGCCCGTCTCCGCCCTCGACCCGAAGGCCGCCGAACAGGTGGTGGCCCTCCTGGCCGCACTCGCCCTCGACGGCCTCGCTGTCGTCGCCGTCCTGCACCAGCCGTCCCTGGCCCGCCACCACGCGGGCCGGATCGTCGGGCTCCTGGACGGCCGCCTCGACCTCGACGCACCCGCCTCGGCCGTCACCGACCACGACGTGGACCGGCTGTACGCCCCCGACCGGGCCGCCGTGCCCGCCGAGTAGGAAACCGATGACCCTCATCCGCGAACCCGGGCCCGCGCCCGCTCCCCCGGGCCGCCGCCTCCCGTCCGCGACCGTGTGGCTGACGCTGGCGGTGTTGGCCGCCGCGCACGTCCTGGCCTGGCAGGGCACCGGCTTCTCCTTGACGGCGCTCGCGCAGGGCTGGCGGGGCATGGCCTCGTTCCTGGGCGACGCCCTGCCTCCCGACTTCGACTGGGAGACGGTCCTCCAGCCCAGCCTGAAGGCCGCCGCCGTCACGCTGTACATCGGGCTGCTGGGGACGACCCTCTCCATCCCGTTCGCTCTGGTGCTCGCCGTACTGGCCGCCCGGGTGACGGCGTACGGGACGACGTCCTATCAGGCCGCCCGGTCGCTGCTGTCCTTCCTGCGCTCGGTGCCCGACGTGGTGTTCGCGCTCATCTTCGTCACGGCGGTCGGCCTCGGGCCGTTCGCCGGGGTGCTCGCCCTCGTCGTGCACAACACGGGCGTCATGGGCAAGCTGTGGGCCGAGGCGATGGAGGAGAGCGATCCGGGGCCGCGCGAGGCGATGCGCGTCCTCGGGGCCTCCCGGCTGCAGACCGCCCTGCACGCGGTGCTCCCGACCGTCCTGCCGCAGCTCGTAGGGCTGCTGCTGTACCGGTTCGACGTGAACGTCCGCGCCTCGCTGGTGCTCGGGCTCGTCGGCGCGGGCGGCATCGGCTTCCTCATCAACCAGTCCATCAAGCTGTTCCGGTTCGACCAGATGGCCACGCACATCCTCGTCGTGCTGGTCCTCGTGATCGCGGTGGACCAACTCTCCGCACTGATCCGCCGCCGCATCGCCCCGTGACTCCGGCCCGGCGGCCACGCCGGGTCGGCCTCCGGAGAACGCATTCCGGATCCCCCCATCCGCATCGCGCACCGAAGGAACGTCCATGCGCATCCGCGTACCCGCTCTCGCCGCCTCCGCCGTGCTGGCGGCGGGCGCCCTCGTGTCCGTCACCGCGCCCGCCCAGGCCGCCGCGCCCGGCAACCGGCACGTCGTTGTGTTCGGCATCGACGGCGCCCGCTGGGACAAGATCCAGTCGCTGAACCTGCCGACGTTGGACGGCCTTGTGGCGTCCGGCTACTCCTCGCCGACCTGGCTGTACGCGAGCCCCCTCGCCCAGACGCTCTCCGGACCCGGCTGGTCCACCAACCTGACCGGGACCTGGCCCGACAAGCACAAGGTCACGAACAACACGTTCCTCCTGAACGCGCTGTCCTCGAACCCGAGCTTCCTCAACATCATCGAGTCGCACAACAGCGCGTTCCGCACCTACGCGGGCGTCGACTGGAAGCCGATCGGCGACCACATCATCGGCCCCGGGCTCGACCGCGAGTACGTGCTCAACGGCGACGCCAACGGCTACCCGGGCGAGGACACCAAGATCCAGAACGACGCGGCCTCCTACCTGAAGAACAACGGGCCGCACGCGTCGTTCGTGTACTTCGGCGAGGTGGACATCGCAGGACACAACCACGGAGGCGCCAGCACCGCCTACGCCCAGGCGATGCAGTCCACCGACGCGCGGATCGGCGCCGTCATCAACGCGGTGAAGAGCCGCCCGACCTACGCGCAGGAGGAGTGGCTGTTCCTCGTCACCTCCGACCACGGGCACACCGACTCCGGCGGCCACGGCGGCAACAGCAAGCTGGAGCGCGGCTCGTTCGTCATCGCGTCCGGGCCCGGCGTGCCGACCGGGACGCCCCCGGTCAAGCCCAAGAACGTCGACATCGCCGCGACGGCCCTGCACCACCTGGGCGTGCCCCGCCCGGCGCACCTCGACGGGCAGCCGCTGAACACGCCGTCCACCGACCCGTTCGAGGCGCAGGCCCCGCTGCTCGCGCCCCGCCAGGACGAGACGGGCATCCCGGCGTCCGTGCTGGGTTGGACCAAGACGTTCCCGAGCGGCTGGAGCGTCGAGAACGGGCCGATCAGCGGCGGCGTCGCCGAGTGGCGCGGCTGGACGCTCACCAACGACGAGTTCTGGACGTCCGCCGAGGCCGGGCAGAACCGCGAGAACAACGTGCGGGCGCGCGGCGTCTTCGCGGTCGCCGACTCCGACGAGTGGGCCGACAAGTCCTTCTCCGGCACCTACAGCACCACCCTCATCTCGCCCGAGGTGAACGTCGCGGGCAAGACGACGCTGCCGATCTCGTTCATCTCGCACTACCTGCAGGAGGGCAGCCAGCGCGCGACCGTGCTCATCTCCTTCGACGGCGGCGCCGACCAGCAGTTGCTCCAGTACAGCGCCGACGCCAGGTCGCGGCTGGTGAACCTGACGGCGACGGTCCCGGCGGGCGCGCAGCGGGCCAGGATCAAGTTCCGGCTGTCCAACGCGAACAACAACTGGTACTGGGTCGTGGACGCGCCGAAGTTCGGCTGACCCGCTGGTCAGGCGACTTCCGAACTGAGTTATCCACAGCTCGGTCAGACGCTGTTCGCCCGATCATGGCAAGCTGGGTCCATGGCAGAGTCAGAGCAGGACCCGCAGTTCACCGCCGAGGGCGAAGAGGCGGCCGTCGAGGAGACCCCCGAGGAGGCCGCCAAGCGCAAGTTCCGTGAGGCGCTGGAGCGCAAGCGCAGCGCCTCGCACGGTTCGGCCGGGGGCGGGCGCGGCGGGTCGAAGATCCACGGCACCCACTCCCAGGCGGGCGGCAAGCGTACGTTCCGCCGGAAGGCCGGCGGTTGACTGCCCGGAGGCCCCGGTTCCCCCGGGGCCTCCCCCCACCCGGCACCGACGTGTGCGGCGGTGGGGGTGGGGTCAGGGTGGGGGTTTGTGGCGGGGCGGTGGGCGTTCGTCGTCGGGGGCGCCGGCGATGAGGTTCTGGAGGCGGCGCATGAGGTCGTCCACGCGGGTGTAGCGCTGTTCGCGGCGGGCCGCCCTTGTCATCTTGCGGGAGCCGTTGGGGTAGAAGCGGTGCGCCCACGGCGAGGAGGGCCGGGCCAGGCGGAGCGCGCCGAACAGCGCGAAGAAGCCGAGGTAGAGGCCGACGAGGCCGAGCCACGTCCTGCCCTTGAGCAGGGCGACGACGGAGAACGCGAGGTTCGAGACGAGGATCGCCGCGATGATCCAGAGGCTGTCCTCCTCGCCCTGCCGGTCGCCGAGGCCGAACGGGCTGAACCCGATCAGGGTGAGTCCGGTCAGCGAGATCGCGATGAACACCACCTCGACCGAGAGCCGCCCCTCCTCACTCCAGTAGACGTCCTGGAGGTGGAAGACGAGCGCGAACTCGTCCAGCACCAGCGCCGTCCCGACCCCAAAAACCGCCGCCGCGACCGCGGCCCACCCCGACTCCGGGTCCGTCACCGCGAGCCCCGTGACGCCGCCGACGCACATGAACGCCACCCCGAACACCACGTGGTGGATGTGCGCCCCACCGGGCGTCACGTCGCGGAACCACCACCGCACGTCCGCCCGGATCAGCCGCACACTCACCCTGATGAACAGGAACCCGCAGATGAACGCCACAAAAAAGCAGAACAGCCGCAGCTTGCCCGCGTCGAGAACGTCCTGCCGGAACCAGTGCTCCATCGCCGCCCCACCCTGAGATCCCCCGTCTCCGCTCCCTACCCCGGCACACCCCCGAACTCCCCCACCAACACCACACCCCACACACCCATCAAGGCACGAGCACCAGCAGACGGGGACGCCACACGACGCGAGCGCCACAAGACACCAACCCCAGAGCCACGGACGTCAGGGACACGGATGTCAGGCAACGCGGATGTCAGGCAACGCGGACGTCGGACGGCGCGGATGTCGGACGGCGCGGACGTCGGACGGCGCGGACGTCGGACGGCGCGGACGTCGTGAGACACCGGTCTTGGTGAGGCGGGTGTCAGGGGGTGCGGTGGGGTTGGCGGCGGAGCCAGAGGAGGCCGAGGACGGGGAGGACGAGGGGGATGTAGCCGTAGCCGGAGCCGAAGCCGGACCAGACGGTGGCGTCGGGGAAGGCGGCGGGGTCGAGCAGGCTGAAGAGCCCGATGGCGAGGACCCCGGCGAGTTCCACGCCGATCGCGCCGTAGGCGACGGCGCGGCGGGAGCTCCACAGGGCCACGGTGGCGAGCAGGTAGATCGCGGCGGCCAGCGCCGACAACAGGTAGGCGACGGGCGCCTCGTCGAAGCGCGTCGCGAGCTGCACGCCCGACCGCGCGCCCGCGGCGAGCGTGAAGATCGCGTAGACCGCGACCAACGCCCGACCCGGCCCCGACGCCAACTCACGGCGCGGCTCCGCGCCCCGCCGCCGGTCCACCGCGTCCGCTGGCCCTGAATCCGGGGTCCGCGACACGTCCGCTGACTGCGGCGTGCCTTGAGCCTGCCCCGCATCCGGCGTTCGCGGCACATCCGCTCGCCCTGAGTCCGGCGTTCGCGACGCGTCCACTGGCCCCGAGTCCGGGGTTCGGGGTGCGTTCGCGGGGCGGGGTGGGTCCTGGGGCTGTTCTGGGTTGGAGGGGTCAGGCACCGGTGGGGCTCCACAGTTCGAGCATGCGGAGGATCATGACGGGGACGGCGAGGCTGGTGACGGCGGCGGCGACGGTTCCCCACTTGCTGCGCTCGCCCACGGCGAGGAAGGCGCCGATGGGCAGCAGGATCAGGGAGGCGGCCAGGTAGCCGATGAACGTGGCGCGTTCGGCCGGGTCGTGGCCGCCCGCGAGTTGCACCGTGGCGACGACGGCCTGACCGACAAGTCCGAGTTCGACAATGGCCATCGCCAGCAGGTGCACCGCCTGGATGGACTTGTCCCACCGCGAGAGGAGCAGGAACCACACCGCGACAGCGAGGGACACGGCCATGAGCGTCCCCGCCAGCCACCCGACCATGCCGTTCTCCCCTTTCGCGCCTTTCGCCTCCAGCGGCAACCACCGTACCGCCGCCCCACCCGCCCCCGCGCCCACCCCGGCCCTACGGGGTCAGACCCAGGCGGGGAGGGGGTGGGTGGGGTGGGGGGCTTCGACGCCGGTGCCCTCGTAGGCGCAGGCGAGGCGTTCCACGGCTTCTTCGAGGTCGGCCGGGGGGAGGGCGAAGGGGAGGCGGACGTAGTCCTCCAGGACGCCGTCGACGCCGAACATGGGGCCGGGGAGGACGCGGACACCGCCGCGTTGGGCGGACTCGCAGAGGGCGGAGGCGACGGGGACGGGGAGGCGGGCCCACAGGCACATGCCGCCGCCCGGCATGGTGAACTTCCAGTCCGGGAGGCGTTCGCGCAGCGCCCGCGCCATCGCGTCGCGGGACGCGCCCAGGTGCTCCGCGCGCTGCGCACGGACGGCCTCCAGGTCGCAGAACAGCTCGGTGACGATGAGCTGGTCCAGGACGGGCGAGGCGATGTCCATCGGCTCCCGGGCCCGCGCGAGCCGCCGGGCCAGCGGGACGGCGGCGCGGATCCAGCCGATCCGCAGGCCGCCCCAGAACAGTTTGGAGGCCGACCCGACGGAGATGACCCGGCCGCCGCCGTCGAACGCGGCCAGGGGCCGGACGGGCTCGGCGTCGATGCTGATCTCCGCGAACGTCTCGTCCGTGATGACCTGGACGCACAGGTCACGGGCCATCTCGACGACGGCGGCCCGGTCGTCCTCGGACATGAGGTGGCCGGTCGGGTTCTGGAAGTCGGGGATCAGGTAGGTGAGCCGGGCGCCGGTCTGCCGCATCCCGTCGGCGAGCAGTTCGACGTCCCACCCGTCGCTGACGCCGACGGTGGTGACGACGGCGCCCCGGTTGCGCAGCGCGCCGAGCGCGTGCGGGTAGGTGGGCCGCTCGACCATGACGGACTCGCCGGGCGTGACGAGCGCCTGCACCAGGAGGCTGCAAGCCTGCTGCGCGCCCGTCGTGATGACGATCTCCTCCGGCCGGGTCGGTAGGCCGCGCTCGGTGTACCGGTCGGCGATGGCGGCTCGTAGGCAGAGCAGCCCGCCGGGTTCGTAGCCGGGCCCGCACGTGTACTCGGGCAGCCTCCTGACGGCCGCTTCGACCGCCTCGGTGAACACGTCGGGCGCGCCGTTGGAGGCGCAGCCGAGGTCGATGGTGCCGGGCGCCTGGTCGCCTCGGATCGCGGTGAAGACGAGCCCGCCGTGCCTGCGCCCGCCCTGCGCGGGCAGTGCCGTCCAGCTTCCGGCGCCCTGCCTGCTGGCGACGAAGCCCTCGGTGCGCAGGTTGTCGTAGGCGGAGGTGACGGTGGTGCGGCTGACGCCGAGCGCGGCGGCGAGGTCGCGTTCGGCGGGGAGCCTGACGCCCAAGGGCAGCCGCCCGTCCTGGATCAGCGTCCTTACGCCACGGCTGAGTGCCAGATACAGGGGCCGTTCCTTCGGCAGGGATCCAAGAAGCCGGGCCAATTGGACACCGCCGACGTACCTCACCTCGCTCATGCAGGCCACTTTGCCGGATTGGCTCTTCACAGGCAAGCCAATGGCCGGATTAATGGGAAGTGGCTTGAGAACCATCAACCCCCGAGGTGCCAAATGATCTACGTTGTGGCCTTCTTCGTCGCGGCCGCAGTCCTGGGCCCGCGTTTCGGCGCGGACTCGCGTGACGGCCGCGACTGGGCGCCCGCCCTCCTCCCCCGGCGCAGGCACGTCACCAGAGACGCCGACGACAACACCGACACCGAGCCCGTCGCCGACACCGAGGCGGGCCGCACCGGCGTTCCGGGTGACGACGACTCCTCCGAGCCGGAAGAATGCCCGCATGAGCGTGAGCCTGCCGGGCATTCACCGGCGTATTGCTGAGGAACTGGGAGTACGGGAGCGACAGGTCGAGGTCGCGGTCGAGCTGCTCGACGGCGGCTCGACCGTCCCGTTCATCGCCCGGTACCGCAAGGAGGTGACCGGTGCGCTCGACGACACCCAGCTGCGCACCCTGGAGGAGCGGCTGCGCTACCTGCGCGAGCTGGAGGAGAGGCGCGCCGCCGTCCTCGAATCGATCGAGAGCCAGGGCAAGCTGGACGACGCGCTGAAGGCGCAGATCCTCCAGGCCGACTCCAAGGCCCGCCTGGAGGACCTCTACCTTCCCCACAAGCCCAAGCGCCGCACGAAGGCCCAGATCGCGCGGGAGAACGGCCTGGAGCCGCTCGCCCTGACGCTGTTGGCGGACCCGTCCCACGACCCGAAGGCGCTCGCCGAGCGGTACACCGGCGAGAACGTCGCGGACGCGGCGGCCGCGCTGGAGGGGGCGCGCGCGATCCTCGTCGAGAGGTTCGCCGAGGACGGCGACCTCATCGGCGAGCTGCGTGAGCGGATGTGGGGCCGGGGCCGCCTGGTCTCGCGCGTCCGGGAGGGCAAGGAGGAGGCGGGGGCGAAGTTCTCCGACTACTTCGAGTTCGACGAGCCCTTCACCAAGCTGCCTTCACACCGCATCCTCGCGCTGTTCCGGGGTGAGAAGGAGGAGGTCCTCGACCTCGTCCTGGAGCCGGAGGAGCCCGTCGAGGGGCCGAGCAGCTTCGAGCAGAGCATCGCCCGCAGGTTCGCCGTCGCCGACCGGGGCCGCCCGGCCGACCGGTGGCTCCTGGACGCCGTCCGCTGGGCGTGGCGGACCCGTGTCGTCGTGCACATCGGCATCGACGTGCGGACGCGGCTGTGGCAGGCGGCCGAGGACGAGGGCGTGCGGGTGTTCGCCGCGAACCTCCGCGACCTGCTGCTCGCCGCGCCCGCCGGGGCCCGCACCACGATGGGTCTGGACCCGGGCCTGCGCACCGGCGTGAAGGTCGCGATCGTGGACGCCACGGGCAAGGTCGTGGCCACGGACACGATCTACCCGCACGAGCCGCGCCGCCAGTGGGACGCCTCGCTGGCGACGCTGGCCAAGCTCGTCAAGGCGCACAACGTCGATCTGGTGGCGATAGGCAACGGCACCGCCTCCCGTGAGACGGACAAGCTGGCGGGCGAGCTGGCCAAGCTGATGCCGGGCGTCACCAAGATCATGGTGTCGGAGGCGGGCGCGTCGGTGTACTCGGCGTCGGCCTACGCGGCGCAGGAGCTGCCCGGCATGGACGTGTCGCTGCGCGGCGCCGTCTCGATCGCGCGCCGCCTCCAGGACCCGCTGGCCGAGCTGGTGAAGATCGACCCGAAGTCGATCGGGGTCGGCCAGTACCAGCACGACCTGTCGGAGACGAAGCTGTCGCGCTCGCTGGACGCGGTGGTCGAGGACTGTGTGAACGCCGTCGGCGTCGACGTGAACACCGCGTCGGTGCCGCTGCTCACCCGGGTGTCGGGCATCGGCCCCGGCCTGGCCGACAGCATCGTGACGCACCGGGACGCGAACGGCCCGTTCCGCACCCGCAAGGCGCTGCGCGAGGTGCCGAGGCTCGGCCCGAAGGCGTTCGAGCAGTGCGCGGGCTTCCTGCGCATCCCCGGCGGCGACGACCCGCTGGACTCCTCGGCCGTCCACCCCGAGGCGTACCCGGTGGTCCGCCGCATCCTGGAGGGCACCGGCAGCGATCTGAAGGCGCTCATCGGAAGCAGCGCCCTGCGCAAGCTCCGGCCGCAGGACTATGTGGACGACACCTTCGGCCTGCCGACCGTCACCGACATCCTCGCCGAGCTGGAGAAGCCGGGCCGCGACCCGCGCCCGGCGTTCAAGACCGCCGCCTTCAAGGACGGCGTGGAGAAGCTCACCGACCTCAAGCCGGGAATGGTCCTGGAGGGCGTCGTGACGAACGTGGCGGCCTTCGGCGCGTTCATCGACGTCGGAGTCCACCAGGACGGCCTCGCGCACGTCAGCCAGCTCTCCAACACGTTCGTGAGCGACCCGCGCGACGTCGTCAAGCCCGGCGACGTCGTCCGCGTCAAGGTCCTTGAGGTGGACCTCCAGCGCAAGCGCATCTCGCTGACCCTCCGCCTGGACGAGGACGCCCCACGCCCGCGTCAGGGCGCCCAGGAGAGCCGAGGCAAGGGCGGCGGCCAGGGCAACCGTCCACGCGGAGGCGGCGGCCGTGGCGACGGCGGCAAGGGCGGCGGCGGCAAGCCAGCGCCGGGCGGCGCCCTCGCCGACGCCCTCCGCCGCGCCGGACTCGCCTAGCCGGGACACCTGAGGGCCGGGACGCGTCCCGGCCCTCAGCCATGCGGGGAAGGCCGCGCGGTGACGGCTCCGCCCCCGGGGCGCCGTCCCGCGCGGCGGCTCAGGCGGTCTTGGGGGCGTAGCCGTGGCCCGGGGTCATCCGGGTGAGCATGGCGGCGACGGCGACGAGGAGGAGGCCGACGGAGCCCGCGAGGAAGAAGCCCCAGCCCGCGCCCGCCTCGTCGATGACCCAGCCGGTGAGCGGGCCGGAGAACGCCAGGCCGAGGGTGAGAGCGGTGGACTGTAGGCCCATCGCCTCGCCTCTGCTGGTGTCCGGGACGCGGTGGCTCATCGCGTCCACGGTGGAGGCCATGGACGGGGCGCACAGGAAGCCCGCGGGGATGAGCGCGAGGATGAGCAGCCGCCAGTCTCCGACGAGGCCGAGCGGCGCGGTCGTCGCGGCCATCAGGGCGACCACGAGCAGCGGGGACATGCCCTTCTTGAGCAGCCCGTAGGCGAAGCCGCCGATGAGCGACCACAGGCACCACAGGCCGATGACGAGGCCCGACCACGCCGTCGCGCCGCCGTCCTCCAGCACGGCGACGATGCCGAGTTCGGTCGCGGTCACCACGAACGTTCCGGCGGCGGAGACGGCGAGCAGCCCGAGGACGGTCGGCGTCAGCCAGGTGCGGCGCGCGGGCGGCGCGACGGCGGGAACGCCCCCAGGGTCGGCGGCGTCGCGGGTCGGCGGGTTCAGCACGTACAGGATGAGGCCCGCGCCGACGAGGCCGACGGCGACGGCGCCCATCGTCCAGTGGCTGCCGACGGCGGTGGTCGCGGCGACGGCGAAGGCCGGGCCGATCATGTAGGAGATCTCGGCCATCACCGAGTCGAGCGAGAAGGCGGCGTGCCGCTGCGCGGGCGGCACCACCACCGAGAGGCACTGGCGCAGCAGGCCCATCACCGGGATGGCGAACAGCCCCGACCCGACGGCGCCCGCGAACAGGGCCCAGAAGGGCAGGAACGAGGCGGTGAGCCAGAACACGAGCTGGACGCAGGCCGTCAGCGCGACGACGGGGCGGAGGCCGTAGCGGTCGACACAGCGCCCCGCGACGGGCGATCCCGCCGCGATGCCGAGCATCGCCCCCGCGCCGACGAGGCCCGCCTGGAGGTAACCGAGGTCGAGTTCTTTCACGACGTAGAGGGTCAGGGTCAGCCCTGTCGCGTTGACGGGGATCCTGGCGAAGATCGCGACGAGCATGAGGGCGCGCACCCCCGGCAGGGCCAGCACCCGCCGGTAAGGCTCTATGGACATGTGGTTCATTACCTCCGGGGACACAGTGTGCCACTTGTGTCCCTCGCGTTACGAACCGACCCCATGACCCGAAGTAGACGAACACCTGACCAGCGGGCTACTTGAAGTTTTCGCACCGACGGATCTGCCGGTATCGCTTGCCCCAACGCGTTACCACCAGTACATTCTTCCGAGATCGACCCGTGATCAACCCCCGAAGGTTGCGGCACCCCTAGGAGTACGACGTGGATCCGGTGGGCCAGAAGCTGCTCGACCTCGCTGAAAGCGAGCTCGGCTACAGCGAGCAGGCGGGCGGGTACACCAAGTTCGGCGACTGGTGGACCAAGAACGTCGACAGCGACGCGTACTTCAAGACCGCGCCCTGGTGCGACATGTTCCTCGCGTGGGCCGCCGACAAGGCGGGCGTCACCGAGTGGGTCGGCCAGTTCGCCGCCACCCGCGACCACGCCCAGTGGTTCAAGGAACAGGGCGCGTGGGGCACCAAGCCCGAGCCGGGCGCCCTCGTGTTCTTCAACTGGGCGGGTGCCAAGAGCCTTGGTTCGATCCAGCACGTCGGGCTCGTCAAAGAGGTGAAGAACGGCAAGATCATCACGATCGAGGCCAACACCCACGACACCATCGCCCGGCGCGAACGCGACCCTTCGGACATCGTGGGCTACGGCTACCCGTCCAGGGTCGAGGTGAACGGGAAGACCTTCGCCGAGACGGTCGCCCTCGCCGAGGCCGGCACCGCCTACCAGCACTACGCGCCCAAGCACGCGGCGCCCGCCCCGACCGTCTCCCAGCTCGCCGACCCGAACGCGGCGGCCGCCGCCGCGTTCGCCGCGCAGGCGCCCGCCGACTCGCCCGCCGCCGAACTGCCCGTCAAGGAGGCGGCGCTGACGGGCGTCGTGGGGATCGCGGTCCTCGCGGTGCTCGCGCTCGGCATGGCCAAGGTCGCCGCCGCGCGCGTCCCGGCCGCCGTCGCCGCCGCGCCCGAGATCAAGGTCCGCAAGAAGGGCCGCCACCACCGCACCTCCGGCGCGCCGCCGGTCGCGCTGCCCACCGAGATGACGCGGTACGACCTCGACGACGCCGAGTCCGGCACGCTGCTGATGCCCGCGATCTCCGCCGAGGTCGCCCAGCAGGCCGAGGACCGCGAGTTCTGGGGCCGGATCGCGCACCTCAAGGAGGACGACGAGCTCTCCTTCTGGACGGATCTGCACGCCGCGGTCACCACGAACGCCGAGCAGACCGTGGGACGGCCCTAGCCGTCACAGACCCTGGGGATGAGGGAACAGAAGGGGTGCGGACCCACCGGTCCGCACCCCTTCGCTTTGCCTGGGCGGGCTCCGGCGGCGGGTCAGCCCGCCGAGGCGGTGGCGAGCTTCGCCGCGAACCCGAGGAAGAGGACGCCGACGGCGCTTGTCGCCGTGGCCGAGGTCCGCTTCCGCTCGCGGAAGGCACGGGCCAGCCTCGTCCCGCCGAAGATGAGCGCGCTCAGGTAGAGGCCGCTGAACACCTGCAGGATGACGGCCAGGAGCAGGAACGACAGGGCGGGCGCCGGGTAGGCGGGGTCCACGAACTGGACGAAGAAGGAGATGAAGAACAGGATCGCCTTCGGGTTCAGGAGGCTGATCACGAGGGCGCGGCGGAAGGGGTTGCCCTCCGGCACCGGCTCGTCCGCCGTCCGGGCGGCGACGGCCCGGCGCTCCCGCCACATCCCCCAGGCGGCCCGCAGCATGCCGACGGCGAGCCACGCCAGGTAGGCGCCGCCGAGGATCTTCACCACCGAGAACACCGTCGGGTTGGCCCGCAGCAGCGACGCGGCACCGGCTGCCGTCGCGACCATCAGCACGATGTCCCCGAGGAACACCCCCGCCGCCGCCTGGTAGCCCCGCCGGACGCCCTCCTTGGCCGCCACGCTCAACGTGTACAGCGAGTTCGGCCCAGGCAGCAGCACGATCAGGAACGCCCCCACCGCATAGGTGACGACATCAGTAACGCCCAACATGTCGGACATCCTGCCATGACACCAGCCAAACCCCCAATGACTCCTTAGCCATACCGGGAGCCGACGCCGACACCGGGATCCCCGTCGACTCAGCGTCCTGACAAACCGCCGCCCCGAACACCACGGGAATCCACGCGGCCGTCCCGGCGCGGAACCGCCATCCTCAGGACCCCACCCCCTTTCTGGAGGTCCACGTCACATGAGGAAACCGATCCGCCTGATCGTCGCGGCGCTCGCCCTCGTCGCGGGAGTCGTCGCCGCGCCGGCCGCGCACGCCGCCCCCAACCCCCACCAGCGCGGGCCCGAGCCGACCGAGGCGAGCGTCACCGCCGAACGCGGCCCGTTCGCCGTCGCCTCGCAGCGCGTCACCGCCTTCAGCCACCCCGGCTTCAAGGAAGGCACCGTCTACTACCCGACCGACACCAGCCAGGGCACCTTCGGCGCCGTCGCGATCTCGCCCGGCTTCGTCTCGCCCGAGGCCACCGTGGCCTGGTACGGCCCGCGCCTCGCCTCGCAGGGCTTTGTGGTGATGACGCTGGAGACCACCACCGGCGCCGACCTGCCCGAGGCACGGGCGGGCCAGCTCCTCGCCGTCCTCGACTACCTCACCAAGAGCAGCCCCGTGAAGAACCGCATCGACCCGTCACGCCTGGCCGTCATGGGCTGGTCGATGGGCGGCGGCGGCACCCTGCGGGCGGCGCAGCTCACGCCGAGCCTGAAGGCCGCCATCCCGCTCGCGCCCTGGGACCTCGGCGTCGACTTCAGCGACGTCCGGGTGCCGACCCTCGTGATCGGCGCCGACAACGACTTCATCGCCGCCACCGGCCTGCACTCCGAGCCGTTCTACGAGTCGCTCACCGTCGAGAAGGCGTACCTGGAACTGGAGAACGCCGGCCACTTCACCTTCACCACCGCCAACCCCACCATCGCCAAGTACTCCATCTCCTGGCTGAAGCGCTGGGTCGACGACGACACCCGCTACGACCGGTTCCTCTGCCCGCCGCCCGCGGGCAACGGCCCCGTCATCCAGGAGTACCGCTCGACCTGCCCCTACTAGGAGACCGGGGGGAGGGCGCGGCGCGTCGCCCTCCCCTCACCCGTCGTCCGGGGGCGTCCCGCTCTCCAGCCGCGACCACGCGTGCAGGAGCAGCATCAGATCGAGCCGCCGCTCGGGCAGGTTCAGGTCCGTGCCGATCAGGTCCGACGCCCTCCGGATCCGGTAGCGGACCGTCTGCTCGTGCGCGCGGACCCGTTCGGCGGCGGCCACCGCGTTGCCCCCGCACTCCAGGTAGCTGAGCAGCGTTCGCATGAGCGGTTCCCGCCGGTTCGCGGGCAGCGCGGCCAACGGCGCGAGCCGCAGCGGCAGCGCCACCTCCAGGAGTTCCGCGGACTCGGCGGCGACGAGCGTCGGCACGTGGTCGAGGCAGCGGACCGGCCCCACCGCGTCGATGGCGCCCGCCTCGACCAGGGCGAGGGTCCGCCGGGCCCAGCGCAGCGACTCGGCGGCCCGGCCCGGCTCCACCGAAGGCCCGACGGCTGCCCTGCCCTCCCCCACCAGCGCGGCGATCTGCCGGGTGCTCGCCCTGCCGTCCGGATCCGGGACGATGACGTAGGGGCGCGGCCCGTACCAGTCGGCGAGGATCTCCGGCGGCACCACGGGCGCGGGCACCCGCACGGGGCGCGGCGGGAAGGCCACGACCGCCACCGAGCGGGGCAGCGGCCAACCCGCCTGGTGGGCGATGCCGGACAGCGCCTCGTGGCTCGTCACCGGGTCCGCCAGCAGCAGCTCGCGGAGGCGGCTCCTGAGCCGTTCCCGCTCGGTGCGCAACTGCTCGCTCGCCCCGGCGAACCCGCGTTCGGCGGCCGCGCTGATGCGCTCCAGGAAGACGAACAGCGCCTCGGTGATCACCCCGACCGTGTCCAGCGACCAGCCCAGCCGCTTCGCGTCCCGGATGAACCTGCGGCAGGCCACCTGCCCGCTCATCCGGATGGCCGCCTGCAGGCCGCCCAGGCCGCGTCCCTTGCGCGCCTCGTGGACGCCGATCCCCTCGTAGATCCGGATGACGTGCGCCCAGTCGGCCTCGGGCCGTCCGATGGCGTCGACGAAGCAGCGCACCGTCTCGCCGATCGCCCAGCTCATCCGCCGGCCGTACGGGCTGTCCGGCGGGCGGGCGTACTCGGGGACGAGCGCCTGGATCTCCCGGACCATCTCCGCGGCCGCGGCTTCGAGGTGCGGCCGGAGCGGTTCGGCGAGCTCGTGGGCCAGCGTCGTGATGGGCGGGACGTCGGTGTCGTCGGGCCTTGTCGGGAGCACTTCGACCTCCGTGAACGCCGGGTTCACCCGTGGGCCTCAGAGGATCACCCGTCCCGCCCCGGACCGTTAGTCATCGAACCTCGTGCTTGGTCCGCCTCGCTTCATCGGGAGATGACAAACTCCGGCGGCGCGCCGCCCCGGCACCCCCCGCTTAGTTACAGACGGACAATTCGGACGACTAACAAGACACTCCGGCACCTATCCCGGATTTCCGGTATTCATGGACCCTGGAGAGATCGCCGTGTCACGTCCCGAGGAGGTCCGTTCCGTGCTCCTGTACGAGGCACCGGGTTCCGCCGCCGGGAACCCGCCGCTGGCGCGCGTGGCGCCCGAGATGGCCCTGTCCCTGCGTCCCTTCCTGGACGAGACGGTCGCCGAGATGGTGGGGGAGATCGAGCGGCTGATCCCCGACCACGCACGCCTCGTGTACGACGGCTCCAGCGCGGCGATGTCCCTGGTCGTCGGCCAGACCGTGCGCTCGTTCGTCGCCGCCTTCGAACGCGCCGACGCCGACCTCACCGAGCTCACCCGGACGTACGAGGAGATCGGCGCGCACGAGGCGGCGCACGACAGGCCCCTGGACGGGATCCAGGCGGCGATCCGCACCTGTGGGCAGGTCGCCTGCCGCCGCTTCATCAGGAACGCGAAGCGGCTCGACTGGCCGCTGGAGATGCTCGGCCTGCTCACCGAGTCCCTCTTCCGCTACCTGGAGACGATCACCAGCGCGGCCGGGCGCGGCTACGCCGAGGCCCGGCAGCGGGTGGCGGGCGAGCACGAGCGGCGGCGGCGCAGGCTCCGCGAGGTCCTCGTCGCCGACCCGCCCTCCAGCGCGGCGGCGATCAGCGAGCTGGCCAGGGCGGCCGACTGGCGTCCGCCGACGACGATCGCCGTCGTGCTCATCGACCTGCCCGACGAGCACGCCATCCCCGTGCTGCCGCCCGACGTCCTCGCGGAGTGGCGGACGACCGAGCCCTACCTGATCGTGCCCGAGCCCGAGCGCGGCTACCAGGCGCGGCTGATCGAGACGCTCGCGCGCGGCCGCCGCGTCGCCGTCGGCCCGCCCGTCCCGCCGCACCGGGGCGCCGTCTCGCTGCGCTGGGCGCGCGCCACGATGGCGCTGGTGGCGCGCGGCGCGGTGCCGTCCCACGCGCCCGCGCACTGCGTCGAGCACCTCGCGACGGTGGCGGCGCACGCGTCCGAGGACCTGATCCGGCTCGCCGTGCGGGCCCGGCTGCGGCCGCTGCTCGAACTCAAGCGGCACCGCCGCCGGCCGATGGCGCAGACCCTGCTCTCCTATCTGGACCACGGAGGCAACGCCGTCACCACGGCGAAGGACCTGAACGTCCACGAGCAGACGGTGCGCTACCGCGTCCGCCAGGCCGACGCCCTGTTCGGCGACCTCCTCACCGACCCCGACCGGCGCACCGAACTCACCCTCCTCCTGCACGCCTGGATCCACCTCGACCTGGACGAACCCGCCCCTTTCCCAGCATCTCCGGTGTGACGGATCCGTCTTCTCCCCCTCGGGGGCGGGCGCGCCGGGTACAGTGCGGCGCGTCGGCGAGGAGTGAGGCGGTACCGGTGGAGCAGTGGCGCGGGGAGCGGGCGGCGGACGGAACCCCGGAGGCGGCCGGGAGCACCCGGATCATGCCGCCGCTCGGCGGGCAGGACGCGGCGCCGGCGCGGGGGCGGCGCGGGCGGGTGCTGCCCGTGGTGACGGGCTGCCTCGTCGTCGTCGCCGTCGTGTCCCTCGTGGTGGTGCTCGCCGGGGGCGGTGACCCGCCTCCCCCGGCCCCGCGCGCCTCCAGCGCCGCCGTCGCGGACGACGACGTGGCGGACGAGGTCGCGGAGCCCGCGCCGTCCAGCACCCCGGTGCCGGGCGCGCCGGGGGCCGCCGGGCCGCTCGATCCGCTGTTCGCGCTCCAGGACCGGCTCGACGAGCGGGTGGCGGCGGGCGCGCTGGACTCCGGGGTCGCCGAGGACGTGCGCAAGGACGTCGTCGCGCTGGCGGAGGCGTTCGTGGACGGCGACACCCGCAAGGTCACCCGGGAGCTGCGTGACATCCGCCGCCGCCTGGACCGCGCCGTCCGCAGGGGCGACATGCGCCCCGACCCGCAGACCACCGCCCTCCTCCAGAACGTGCACACCGCCCTCGGCGTCCCCACCCGCCCCAACCGCGACGAACGCGACGACGACGACCGCGACCGCGACCGCGACTGAGCTTCACTGCCACGGCCGACGCGACCGACGTGCGGCACGAGCCTGACCGACAGGGCCGGGAGGGCGGTGGGTCAGGCGCGGGCGACGATGGCGGGGAGGTCGAGGGACGGGTCGAGGGCGCCGTACTCAAGGCTGCGGTCCTCGCCGAGGCGGGCCGCGACAAAACCGTCCGCGACGGCGGTCGGGGCCTCCTTGATGACCACGGCGCCCTGCAACGCGAGCGCGAGCGACTCGACGACGCGGCGGGCCAGCGCGGGCCCGGCGGCCGGGTCGGCGGCGACCCGGCCGAGCAGCTTCCGGGTCGCGGCCACGTGCGCGTCGTAGGCGGCGTACTGGCCGAGCGCGGAGGCCAGCTCACGGTCCACCGCCTCGACGGACTCCGGCTCACGGGCCATCGCGCGCAGCACGTCCAGGGCGATGACGTTGCCCGAGCCCTCCCACACGGCCATGACAGGCTGCTCCCGGTAGCGGCGAGCCAGTGGGAACTGCTCGGTGTAGCCGTTGCCGCCCAGGCACTCCAGCGACTCGTAGGCGTGGTTCGGGCCGCGTTTGCACACCCAGTACTTGGCGACGGCGGTGGCCAGCCGCCGGAACGCGGCGGACTCGTCGTCGTCGCGGTCGTAGGCGGCGGCCAGGCGCAGCGCCGTCCAGGTGGCGGCCTCGGCTTCGAGCTGGAGGTCGGCGAGCACGGCGGTCATCGCGGGCTGGTCCACCAGGACCCCGCCGAAGGCGCTGCGGTGCCGGGCGTGCCAGCCCGCCTCGGCGACGGACTGCCGCATCCCGGCGGCGCTGCCCAGCACGCAGTCCAGGCGGGTCTGCGCGACCATCTCGATGATGGTCCGCACGCCGCGCCCCTCCTCGCCGACGAGCCAGCCGACGGTGCCGTCCAGCTCGATCTCGGAGGAGGCGTTGGACTTGTTGCCGAGCTTGTCCTTGAGCCGCTGGATGCGGAACACGTTGCGCTCACCGCCGGGAAGCACCCGGGGAACCAGGAAGCAGGACAGCCCGCCCCGCGCCTGCGCGAGAACAAGGAAGGCGTCGGACTGCGGGGCCGAGCAGAACCACTTGTGCCCGGTGAGCCGGTAGGTGCCGTCACCCGCGTCCACCGCGCGGGTGGTGTTGGCGCGGACGTCGGAGCCGCCCTGCTTCTCCGTCATCGCCATGCCGAAGATGGCGGACGGCTTGGTGGCGGGGTCGCGCAACTCGGGGTCGTAGACGCGGGAGTACACGCGCGGGATCCAGTCGGCGGCCAGCTCGGGCGTGAACGCCAGCGACGGGACGACGGCGTGCGTCATGCTCACCGGGCAGGCGTGGCCTGGCTCGATCTGGCCGAACAGCATGAAGGTCGCGGCGCGGGCGACGTGCGCGCCGGGCCTCGGGTCGGACCAGCACGACGTGTGCGCGCCGCGCTCGATCGCCGCGCCGATGATCCGGTGGTAGGCCGGGTGGAACTCGACGGCGTCCACCCGGTGGCCCCACCGGTCGTGGCCGCTGAAGACGGGGGTGTGCGTGTTGGCCAGCTCCGCGTCGCGCTGGAAGTCGGCCCGGCCGACCAGGGCGCCCGTCTCGGTGAGCGCGTCGGCGGCCCACTGCGCGTCGTAGCGCTTGACCGCCTCGACCAGCGCCGGGTTGACCAGGTACTCGTTGACGTCGACGCGCGGCGGCGCCTGGTTGAGGACTTCGTGGGTGGGGGTCACAGCGTCTCCTCGGTACCGAGTGCCCGGAAGCAGAACAGGCGGATGCCCTCGACGATGGCCGCGTCGGCCTCGGCGGACGCGGCGGGGCGGTCGCCGGGGCGCAGGCCGCCGATGAGCGCCTCGGAGATCGCGCCCAGCACCGCGGAGGCGGCGAGCGCGACGTCCTGGGCGGCGAAGACGCCCTCGGCGACGCCGTCGCCGACGATCTCCGCGAGCAGTCCGGTGTAGGAGCTCCGGTAGACGAGCCGCTCCGCCTCGACGGCCGGGGTGACCGGCTCGAACAGCAGCGACCAGGCCATCTGACGGCCCTGGAGGGCGCGTCCCGCGAAGGTGCGGACCAGCGCGTCGAGCCGGGCCACCGCCCCCTCGCCCGCGCCCGCCGCCGCGTCCCGCACGACGCCCAGCTCGTGGCCCGCCGCGCTGCGGAACACCTCGGCCAGCAGGTCCTCGCGCCCGTCGAAGTAGGAGTACACCGACCCGACGCTCGCGCCGCTCTCCGCCGCGATGGCCTGGACGGTCGCGCCGCCGAAGCCGTGCGCGGCCACCAGCGACCGCGCGGCCCGCAGGAACGCCCGCCGTTTCAGCTCGGCGTTCCTGCGCGTCGCCTCCGTCGCCCGGTACGCCACGCCCGGCCCCTCCCAAGTTCTGAATCCAGTTTCACTTCTTCCTACCAAGAAGTGAATCCCAATTCAGCCGAGTTGGCAAGTGCCCACTGACCCCACGGCCGGGTCAGCCGTCGAGACGGGCGTGCGCGCGGTCCAGGACGGCGGCGAGGACCCGTCCGGCGACGGCGAGGTCGGCCTCGGGCAGGTCGCCCCACAGGTCGGCGGTGATCTTGCCGAGGTCGGTGCGGATCTCCGTCCAGCGGGCGCGGCCGGTGTCGGTGACGTGGACCTGGTCGGCGTCGTCGACGTGCAGCAGACCGGCGGCGGCGAGTTCGGCGACGCGGTCGGCGACGGCCCGCTCGGCGAACCGTGTCGCGGTGCGCACCCGGGTGACCAGGTCGGCGCGCGCGACGGGCGAGGGGCCGACGTTGGCGAGGGTGAGCGTCACCCACTGCGGCTCGCTGACGCCGGTTCCGGCGAGGCGGCGCTCCAGGATCGCGTTGAGCGCCTTCTCGGTCTGGCCGATGAGGGCGGAGCCGAAGGGCGGCGCGGTGCGGGTCATGGGGTTCTCCGTTTCTCCGGGGCCGGGTGGGCGCGCCGGGATAACCGTTCACACAACTAACGTTTGTGCCACTAACGAACTTAGATCGTTGGTGGCACGAACGCAAGGGCTAGACTCACCGGCATGAACGAGGAGACGGAGCCGGACGACGGCGGCGCCGAGACGCCGGAGCGGCTGCGGCGGCTCGCCAGCCGCGCGCTCGGCCGCGCCGCCGCCCAGGCCGACCGGATCATCACCGAGGGCCTGGCCGAGGCGGACGCGCACCGCTGGCACTACGCGGTGCTGGCCACGCTCGCGGAGTTCGGCCCCGCGAGCCAGGCGACGCTGAGCCGTCGCACCGGCGTCCACCGCAGCGACATGGTCGGCGTGCTCAACACCCTCGCCGCGCGCGGCCTCGTCGAGCGCGCCCCCAACCCCGCCGACCGCCGCCGCAACGTCATCACCCTCACCCCCGAGGGCAGCGCCCGCCTGGCCGACCTCGACGCCCTCCAGACCACCCTCCAGGACCGTGTCCTGGCCCCCCTGTCCCCCGCCGACCGCGCCCTCCTCCACACCCTCCTCGACCGCCTCACCGCCCACCACGGCCAGGCGGGCCAGCCCCCCTGGCCCGCCTGACCCCGCCCCGCGCGGAGCCCGTCGGTCAGCGGAGGGCGTACATGCGGATGGCCACGGTGTGCGGTCCGGCCTCGCGGGCCAGGCCGACGAAGACCGTGCGGGCCAGCCAGAGGTGGGCGGGGGCGTCGGTGCGGAACGTGGGTGACGTGCGGTAGTAGACGCCCGTGGCGGCGACTTCGAGGCCGTCGTCGTGCTGCGCCGGGGCGTCGGGCTCCTCCTCGTGGTAGTAGCCGCGGTTGACGATGTCGATGACGGCGCCGTCGTCGGCGCGCAGAAGGTAGCGGGCGTCCAGTTCGCAGACCCGGCCTCGGGTGTTGGACCAGTCGCCGCCGCCGGGCAGCACCGTGCCGTTGAGGAGCGGACCCTGGACGGTGCCGCCGGTGATGGGCGTGAACTCCGTCTTCTCGCCGTCGCCGTGCCCGACGTGCAGGGTGGGGGCCAGGTCGGCGCGGATCTCGAAGGCGAAGGTGAAGGCGGGTCCTGCGGACATGGCGGCTCCCTGGAATGCAACGTCGTTGTACATCGGTGTTGTATCACAGGGGCATGCCGAAGCGCCTCCCCGCGAGGAGAACGGCGTCAGCGCTGGGCGGCGGCCAGGCAGCGGGCGAAGACCGACGTCTCCAGCTGGGACGCGAGCGCCTCGTCAAGGGCGGCGACGGGCTCCAGGCCCAGAGCCGCGAGCCGCCGGAGGATCTTGCCGTAGGACTCGGCGTACAGCGCCCCCCACAGGCCCGACACCGTCAGCCGCTCGGCCTCCGCGACCGTCTCCGGCGCGGCGTCCGCACGCCCCCCGCCCAGCACGGCGAGCGCCGCGAGCAGCGTCCGGAGCCCCGGCTCGACGACGGGCGCCGGACCGGACGGGTCGCCCACCAGAACCTGACGACGGGTCCGCACCGCACCGGGCAGCACGTCCCCGTCCGTCGCGGCGGAGGCCCCGGTGACGTACAGGACGTCCCAGACGCCCGGCGGCACCGTGTCGGGCAGCGCGCACGTCACCGCCGCCGCCTCGGCGGGCCGCTCGGTGAGCAGCGCCAGCCGCGCGGCGGAGCGCTCCCGCCACGCGTCCTCCGGCTCACCGTCGAGAACCTGGGCCGCCTGCTCGGCCGCCCATTCCAACGAGTCGCGGGCCTCGCTCTCGACGCCGCGCAGCCGTGCCGTCTCGGCCGCCGACGCCTTCTCGTGCTCGGCGAGCGCCGCCTCGGCGTCCACAAGCCCCTGCGTGGTGGCGGTGACGGCGGCGGCCGTCTCCACGGTGTTCTTCTCGGCCGCGGCGAGCGCGGCGCGGGCGGCGGCGAGCCGCTCCTCGGCGGCGATGCCCAGGCGGCGCGCCTCGTCGGCGGGCTCGGCGGTGCGGCGCGCCTGGTCGGCGGCCTCGGCCGCGACGGCGGCGAGCCGCTCGTGCTCGGCGCGGGCGGGCAG
Organism: Actinocorallia sp. API 0066; assembly: GCF_020991275.1. Lineage (GTDB taxonomy): Bacteria > Actinomycetota > Actinomycetes > Streptosporangiales > Streptosporangiaceae > Actinocorallia. Next base: position 475,214 of record NZ_JAJLQY010000003.1, read on the forward strand.
CAACTCCTCCTCGAAGCGCGGAATGTCGGCGGAGGCGCGCCGGTACGCCTCGCGGGCGGTGCCGATCTCGCGGTCGCCGCTCTCCAGGAAGCCGGTGACGGCGGCCCGTTCGGCCTCGGCCCGCTGCGCCGCCTCGTGCAGCTCGGTGGCGCGGGCGAGCGCCTGCTCGGCCTCCAGCCGCCGGGACGCGACGGTGGCGCGCTGCTCGGCGACCTCGGAGCTGGCCGGGGCCAGGTGGAGCCGCTGCCCCAGGTTCTGCCGTTTCCGGACGGAGGCGAGCGCGGATTCGGCGCTGGCCAGCCGGTAGTAGGTGGCGTGCCGGAGCGCCTCGGCCTCGGCGGCGGCGGTGCCCGCGCGTTCGGCCTCGGCGGTGACGGCGGGCAGCCGCTCGCGCGCCTCGTCCAGCCGGTTGCCCAGGTCGATCTGGGCCTGCTCGGCCCCGGCGACGGCGGCCCGCGCCTGGCCGAGCCGCTGCTCGATCGCGGCGGCCCGCTGGTGGGCGGCCTGCGCGGCGGACCCGGCGGCGGCAGCGGCGTCGGCCGCCGTGTCGGCGGCGGCCTTGGCCTCGGTGAACGCGGCGAGCCGGGCTGCCGCGTCGGCCGTCGCCGCGCGCTCCTCGTCCACCGCGCCGTCGAAGGCGGCGGCGGCGTGTTCGGCGGCGGCCCGCGCCTGCGCCTTGGCGCCGAGCGCGGTGTCGATGGCGGTGGCGAGCCCGGCCCGGCGCTGGACGGCGACGGCCTCGGCCGACTCCCGCGCGGTCCTGGCGCGGCGCAGTGTCTCGGCGGCGGGCTCCAGCGCGCTGAGCAGACCGAGGCCGGTGCCCAGGTCCTCGATCTCGACGGACCAGGCGGGCCCGACGGGCGCGCCGGACGCGTCGACGGCCAGGACGTCGCCGGGCAGCGCGTCGGGCGTGCCGAACAGCAGCACCCGCTCCCCCAGCCGGACGGACTCGGCGACGAGTTCGCCGAGCCGTTCGGGGTGGACGCTCACCGCGAAGTGCCGGACGTCACGGCGGGCCGGGTCGAGCAGCGCCGTCGCGAGGGCGGCCCGGTCGCCGGGCACCTCGCCCTCGCGCAGCACCCGCAGGACGGCCAGGCGCGCCGCCCAGTCGGCGGACGGGGCGCGGCCCGGTTCGGCGCTCCTGGTCTGCAGGAGCTGATAGAGAGCCACCAAGGCGGCGTATCCGGACGAGATCCGCTGCTGGGTTTCTGCCTCGGCGTGCATGACCCAAAAATATCCCAGCGCACGGTCAACACCGATCGTTCCCGACCTGCCCGTTGTCCGAGCCGCCGGTCTTGTTCCCGTCTGAGAATTTCCTTTCCGCCGGTGGGGCCCTCCCCGTACGGCCTAGGGTGGCGTTATGCCTTTGGCGACGACGGCCCACCCCTCCACCGTCCGGCTCGGCTGGCTCGACCTGCTCCGCGGTGTCGCGGCGCTGGTCGTGGCCGCCCACCACGGCGCGGCGTATCTGACGCCGGACGCCTGGCGGGCGGTGAACCAGTGGGTGAATCCCGGCAAGTACGGCGTTCTTCTGTTCTTTCTCATCAGCGGTTACATCATTCCGGCATCGCTGGAGCGGCACGGGAAACTGCGCGCGTTCTGGATCGGCCGGGCGGCGCGCATCTATCCGCTGCTGCTGGTGTGCCTCGTGGCGACGGTCGTGCCCGTCGGGCTCGGCTGGTGGCGGCTGCACCCCGCGCTCACCGAGAACGGCGTGTTCACCGCCGTCGCGGCGCACCTCACCATGCTCCAGGACCTCCTCGGCGTGCCCAGCGCGCTGAACGTGCTGTGGACGCTCTCCTACGAGCTCGTCTTCTACCTGCTGGTGGCGGCGCTGTTCGTAGCGCGGCTGCACCGGGCGTCGGCGGCGCTGACGGCCGGGCTCGCCACGGTGGCGCTCGTGCTGGGCGGGGTGCTGCCGATGGCGGGGCTGTCCGAGGTGTTCGGCGCGGGTCCGGTCGCGCTCGCCGCGCTGGTGGTGCTGGTCGGCGTCGTCGCGGCGGCGGTGACGGGCACGCTCGTGCGGACCGCGGCGGTCGTGGGCGGGTGCGCGGGGCTCGCGCTGGTGCTGCTGAACGGGCGCGCGGGGCCGTGGGAGGGCGTGTCGGTGCTCGCGGTGATGTTCCTCGGCACCGCCCTGTACCGCGCCGAGCACGGCCAGAGCCCCCGCTGGACGGGCTACGCGGCGACGGCCGCCGTCGGCGGCGGCACCGTCGCGGCGGGCCTGTGGCACGGGTACGACGCGCTGGGCGCGGCGCAGGTCCGGGAACTCGTCGCGATCTGGGCGCTGCCGCTGCTGCTCGCGCTGCTGTCGTTCGCGGCCGGATGGGCGGTGCGCGGCCGCCGGACGCCGCGCCCGCTGATGACGCTCGGCGCGATCAGCTACTCGGTGTACCTCGTGCACGCGATCCTGCTGCTGCCGCTGCACGACAGGCTCGACATCGGGCCGAGCCGCCCGCTCGCGCTCGCCGGGTTCCTCGCCGCGACGGTGGCGCTGAGCTGGGCCACGCACCGGTGGGTGGAGCTGCCGTGCCAGCGGTGGGGACGGACGCTCGCCGCGCCGCGCCCGGCTCCGGAGCGGGCGGCCCCGGAGCCGGTGGGCGCGGGCCGCTAGGCCACGCGCGTCACTCGCCCGTGCCGGGCGCGGCGGGCACCTCGACGTCCGCAAGGTCGACGGGGTTGCCCTTCGGGTCGGTGACCGCCTCGTCGTCCATGCCGAGCACGCCGATGCCGCTGATCAGCCAGCGGCCGTCGTTCTGCCGCTCCAGCTCGACGAGCAGCCGCATGCCGGTGACGGTCCTGACGAACTCGGCGCTGGTGATCTGGGTGTCGGCGACGACCATCGTCTTGGCGACCGGGCCGTCGAACTCGTTCACGAAGACCTCGCGGACGCTCACCCGCGAGGAGGCGCCCAGCTCGGTGATGACGGGGAACTGCGCCTTGACGGCCTGGCTGATCGGGCCCTTGTAGTCGGGCACCGCCAGGGCCGTCAGCCGCTCCTCCCACCCGTCCAGGTCGTCCTTCTGGTAGAGCAGGAACGCCCGCGCGAACTCCGCCGAGCTGGTCCTGACGCGCTGCTGTTCGGCCAGTTCCCCCGACGCGGCGTCGTAGGACCGCCACAGGAACGCCGCCGCCACGATCGACGCCGTCAACGCCAGCAGCACGGCGACCGCCGTGAACCGCCCGTCCAGGTCGATCCGCGGCACCCTGACCCGCCGCTTCCCGCCCCCGCCCTCCGCCGCGTCGCTCTCGGTCTCCGTGTCCTTCGTCTTCCCGGATTCGCCTACGGTCTCGGCCTTGGCGCTGCCGTCTTCAGGCTTCGGCTCCGAGACGGCGTCCTTGGCGCTGCTGCCTTCGGGCTCCTCCTCCACGGCGGCGTCCTTGGCTCGGGCCGTCTCGGTGACGGCGTCCGACGGCGTGTCCGGGGCGGCGTCCTGGGCCCGGTCCGGGGCCGTGGCGAGCTCGACGACGGTCTCGGAGGCTTCGGTGTCGGGTTGGTGTGCGGTCTTGCTCATGGTGGCCTCCAGAGGGCTATCGGCCGCCGCGCCTGCGGACGACACGGAGGGTGCGGCGGGCGGTCACGGCGAGGACCGCCGCCGCCAGGACGATGGGCAGCAGGGTGAGCCAGCGGCCGACGGGAGAGGTGTCGGAGGCGGGCCGCGCCCGCGCGGGGTCGGGCGCCACGACCTCGGTGAACGGGCCCGACGCGCGGACGGGCGGTTCGCCCGGCTCCCCGGTCGGCTCGCCCGCCGCGGACTTCTTCCGGTCCAGGTCGTCGGCCTTGTACGCCTTGGTGCAGTAGTACAGGCGCGGGGTGCCCGGGCCCTTGGCGGACTTGGTGTAGTCGCGGGCGGGCGGCACCGGGCCGCCGCCGGTGATCACCATGGTGACGCGGGCGTAGTCGCCGTGCGCGCCCTTCTCGATGACGTCCTTGACGATCCTGGGGAACCGCTGGTTCAGGAGGCCGAGCGCGTGCCCGATCTCCTTGCTCGCGTCCTGGGTGAACAGGGGCGGCGCGTCGGTGCCGAGCGCGGTGAGCAGGCAGCTGAGGCCGGGCCGCGACCGGTTGAGCAGCGCCTCGACCTGGCCGAGGAACGCGGGCCCCGCCGCGAGGATGCCGTCCAGCTCGGTGCGCCGGTCGGCGAGCGCCTGGGAGAACGCGGCGAGCCCGTCGAGGCCGCCCGCGAGCTGGGGTCCGCCGTCGGCGAGCACGCCGGTGAGCGCGGTCAGCTCGACGGCGAGCCGGTCGAGCACCTCGGCGTTGTCGGCGAGGGTGCCGGTGAGCTGGTGGGCGTCGCCGATGAGGTCGCGCAGCGTGGTGTCGCGGCCTTGGAGGCCGACGGCGAGTTCGTGCACGAGGGTCCGCGCGTCGTCGGGCTCGACGGCCTTGAGGAGGTCGCCCGCGCCGTCGAAGAGCCGCTTGTACTCGACGGCGACCTCGGTGCGGTCGAGCGGGATCACGTCGCCCTGGCGCAGCGGCCGGGCGGGCGCGGACGGCGGCGGGCTGATCTCGATGTACGGCTCGCCGATCGCGGACTTGCGCAGCACCGCCGCGCCGGAGTTCGACGGCACCCGCACCCCCCGGTCCAGGTGCATCGCCACGACGACCTTGCCCGCCGCCAGCCGCACCGTGTCGACCGAGCCGACCCGGACGCCCAGGTAGGCGACCTCAAGGTCGGTGCGCAGCCCGGGCGACGACTGGAACTCCGCCTCGACGGTGAAGGGCCTGCGCAGCGCGTCCACCGAGACGATGCTGGTGAGCGCCCAGACGACGAGGACAACGCCGAGCACCGCGAACGAGACGAGGTTGACGAGGATCCGGAGCCGCATCAGCTGCCCTCCTTGCGGACGACGGGCGACACCGCGCGGGCGGCGGTCGTGGACAGGTCCACGGGGGTGCCCGCGCCCTGGTTGGCGGTGACGTGGCCGGCGTCGGAGGTGAAGCCGAGCAGTCCGGCGAGCCAGACGTGCATGAGGCCCTGCCCCTTGTAGGTGAGGGAGTTCGCGCCGAGCAGGCCGCTGTTGAGGCCGCGGACGAGCGCCTTGAGCGTGTTCCGGCCGCGGACCATCGCCTGGAGGATCCGGTCGAGCTTGGCCAGCAGGGTGCGCAGCCGTTCGGCGTGCCGGGGGTGGACGGTGCCGTTGAACTGCTCGCCGAGCTTCACGAGGTCCCGGACCGCCTGCTTGAGTTCGGCCCGGTCGGCTTCGATCCGGTCGGTGGCGAGCACGAGGCGTCCGGGCAGCTCGTCCAGGTCGCCGGACTTCTTGGCGAGGGAGTCGCCGAGCCTGGCGAGGCCGTCGATGGTGTCCTGGAGGTCCTTGGCGGCGCCCGCGTAGCTGTCGGACACGTCGGCGATGTCCTTGATGAGCTTGTTCAGCTCGGGGCCCTTGTCCTTGAGGGCCGTCGCGACGGCCTCGACGATGGCGCTGAGGTTCTGCCCGCCGAGCGCGGCGAGCACCGGCCCGACCTTCTCGGAGATGCTCTCCAGGTCGGGCTGCACGGACGTCTGGGTGATGACGGCGCCCTTGCCGAGCGAGGGCGACTGCCCGATGACGGCGCCGGGCGGCAGCTCGATCCGCACGTAGTTCTCGCCGAGCAGCGAGGTCTTGGCGATCGCGGCGGTCACCCCGCGCGGAAGGCTGCGGCCGGGCTCCAACTGCATCGTGACGCGCGCCTTCAGGTCGTCGGTCAGCGCGATCCCGGTGACGGTGCCGATCCGCACGTCGGAGACCTGGACGCTGTGCCCGACCACGAGGGTCTGCACGTCGGTGAACTCCGCGCCGAACTCCAGGCCGCCCTTGGGCGCGCCGAGCGTCTGCACCGAGCAGGCGGTGCAGGAGGCGGCCAGGACGGCGGCGACGACTGCCCTTCTCACGAGCCACCCGCCTTCTTCTCGACGGTCTTGCCCGCGCAGTTGTTCAGCGGCGGGTCGAGGCAGGGGACCTTGCCCCAGCCCATCGCGGTGAACAGCGGCTGGAGCCAGGTCCGGCCGATCGCGCCGAGCTGGAGCCGGACGATGATGAGCTTGCGCTTGCGGTCGTAGGACCGCACCACAACGTCGGTGAACTTCGACAGCGCGGTGATCGCGTCGGCGAGTGACCCGCTGCTCGCCTTCATCGACATGATGATCTCGGAGGCGTCCGTGACGGTCCGAGGCAGCTTCTCGTGGTACGCCTCGACGAGCACGTCACCGCGGCGCACCACTGCCTCAAGCCCGCTGAGGAAGGCTTTCAGGGATTCGCGCTCGCCGGCGAGCAGCCCGCCCGCGTCGTTGAACGCGGTGAACAGCGCCTTCAGTTTGGCGTCGCGGGCGTTGAGGGAGGCGGCGAGGTCGCCGAGGTCCCCGGCCAGGCCGACGAGCCGCTGGTCCTGCGCGGCGAGGTCGGACGTCAGGTCGCCGACGGTCTGGAGCCCGGCGTTGATGTCGTCGCCCTTGTCGCGGACGACGTCGGCGGCGCCGCCGAAGGTGTCGCGGAGCTTGCCGGGGTCGACGGACTCGGCGAGCGTGCTGAACGCCTCCAGCGCCTCGTCTATCTCGACGGGCAGGTCGGTGCGGTCGCGCGGGATGACGGCGCCGTCGGCGATCCTCGCCGCGCCGGGCTTCCACGCCGGGTACAGCACGATGTTGCGCTCGCCGATCGTGTTCGTGGCCAGGATCGCGGCGCGCGCGTCGGCGGGCACCGGCACGCCGTCGCGGACCCTGAGCGTGACGGTGACGCCGCCGGTGGACTCGTCCACGGCGATCCGCTCGATGGTGCCGACGTCGGCGCCCATCACCTTGACCCGCGACCCCTCGTACAGCGAGGGCGTCTTGGCGAAGTCGGCGGTGAGCGTGTAGGTGCCGCCGCCGACGACGGAGCAGCCGCCGGTGGTGAGCACGAGGGTGAGCGCGGCCAGCGCGGGCAGTTCCCGTCTCACCTGCGCGCCTCCTTCATCAGGGCGTTGAGCCTGGCGAGGTCGGTCGGCGAGAGCTGGCCGATCTGGGTGAACATGGTGTCCACCCAGTTGCCGTAGTTGCCGATGTCGGTGAACGCGGTGAGGGACGGGCCCGCCCACGCCATCGCGGTGTTGAGGTCGTCCATCCGGGGGTCGAGCGCGGTGGTGGTGCGGTTGAGGTCGCCGATGATGCCGATGAGCTGCTTCTGCTGGTTGACGATCAGCCTGTCCATCGTCTTGACCGCGCCGCTGCCGCCGCCGAGCAGGAGCGACAGCTGGGTCCTGCGCTTGCGGAGGGTGGCGATGAGGTCGAGCGCGTTGTTCACCAGCTGGGAGAGGGTCTCCTCCTTGTCCTTGACGATGGCGATGACGCGTTCGCTGTTGTCGAGGAGGTCACCGATACGGACCTCGTCGCCCTCCAGCTCCTCGGCGACGTCGACGAGCCTGCCGAGCGCGTGCGCCAGCTCCTTGCGGGTCTTGGCGGGCAGCCCGCCGATCTCGTCGAGGACCTTGCCGAACGTCTCGGCGTCCAGGCCCTTCAGCGCCGTCGTGCCCTCCTGGAGCACCTCGTTGACGGTGATGGGGATCTGGGTCCGCTCGATCGGGACGCGCCGCTCGCGTTCGGGCACGTCGGCCAGGTACGGCTTGGCGACGGGCCCGGTGAGCCGCAGGTAGCGGCCGCCCAGGATGTTCGTCATGCGGATCTCGGCGCGGGTCGCGGGGCCGAGGTCGACGTCGGAGTCCACCTTCCAGGTGACCAGGACGTGCCCCTTGTCGAACTGCGGCTCCACACCGGTGATCTCGCCGACCCGGACGCCCGCGACGAGCACGTCGTTGCCGTCGCGCAGCCCGCCGGTGTCGGCGAAAATCCCGCTCATCGTGTACCTGTCCTTGAGCAGGCCCATGGTGCCGACGGCGAAGGTCGCGGCGATGACGAGCCCGATCGCGGTGAGCGAGACGAGGCCGACGAGGATCGGCGGCCGGTCGCGGAAGGACTTGAGCGCCATCAGCTCCCCCCGATGAGGATGCGGCGGAGGGTGTCGGGGTTCTGCGGCCTGCCCTGGTAGTCCTTGAGGACGACGGGGTAGGGGCAGGCGCCGTCCAGGAGCGTCAGGCAGGCGACGTTGCCCTTGGCGTACTCGCCGTCGTTGAACACCGAGAACAGCCGTTGCAGCTTCGGCCCGGCCAGGCGGAGCGCCTCGTCCACGGTGCCGAGGTTGTTCTCGATGCCGGCCGCGACGACGGCCAGGCCCGCGATCACCTTCTCGAGCTGGTCGCCGTTGCCGGTGAGCAGTTTGTCGGCGGTCTGGAAGGTCTGGGAGAGCTGGACGATGGAGTCCTCCAGGAGCTCACGGTTGCGCAGGAACGCGTCGGTCAGCTCGACGAGGTTGTCGGTCATCTGGCGGATCTGCTTGTCCCGCCGCGCGATCACCTCGGTGACCGTCGTGTAGTCCTTGAGCAGGTTTTTCAGCGTGGTGCGGCGCGCGGCGATGGTGGAGGCGAGCTGGTCGACGTCGGAGACGAGCTGGACGACGTCGGCGCGGTTCCCGTCGAGCGCCTGGTAGATCGCGGTGAGGATCTGGTTGAGCCGGTCGGGGTCGAGGCTGCGGGCGAGCGGCGCGAGCTGGTCGACGAGTTCGCCGATGTCCACGACCGAGCGGGTCCGCTCGATCCGCGCGCCGTCCCTGATCTTCTCGGCGGACGTGCCGGGGATGAGGTAGACGACGCGCTGTCCGACGGCGCTGCGCCACCGGATGGCGATCTCGCTGTCGGCGGGGACCCGGTACTTCTCCTCGACGGTGAGCTGGACGACGGCCTTGCCCCGGTCCACCCGGATGGAGTCGACCCGTCCGACGGGCGCGCCCGCGATCTTGACGACGTCGCCGCGCGTCAGGCCGGTGGCGTCGTCGAACACGGCGGTCAGCCGGTAGCCGCCGCCGAACGACACACGGGCGATCTGGGTGCCGATGAGGAAGGTCAGGGTGCCGGTGATCGCGAAGAAGACGGCCAGCCGGAGGAGGGTCGCCCTGCGCTGTCCGCGCCGCTCGCTGACGGCCATCAGCGGGCTCCCTTCTCTGCGTTCTTGTCCTTGGTGTCCTTGGTGTTCTTGGTGCCGCCGGCGCCCGGCTTCTGCGCGGTCTTCCCGGTGGCCGTGCTGGGGCAGACGCCCAGGATGATCGCGCAGGGGTTGGCGGGGATGAGGATCTTGACGGCGAGCATCCGCCGGTCGCCGGGCGCCTTCGGCCAGGCCACCGACTTGTAGACCGGCAGGAGGTTGACCATGGTCCGCAGGCCGGGCCCGAACCTGCCGAGCTGGGCGTCGATGACGCCGATGGCGCGCTCGGCGGAGCGGAAGCCCGCGGCGAGGTCGCCGCCGTGCGAGCCGATGCCGTGCGCGCTGAGCGCGGCGACGCCGGACAGGTTGTCGGCGAACGACCTGAGCCGTCCGTCGCCCTGGGCGGCCGTCGCGATGACGGCGTTCGTCCCGGCGACGATGGTGGCGATGTCCTGGCCCGCGCCGTTGATCCGGGCGAGCCTGCCCAGGTCGGCGAGGAACGCCTCGGCGTTGCGCCGGTTGTCGTGCGCGACGCCGACGATCGTGGTGACCGACTCCAGCGTCTCCCTGAGCTGCTGGCCCTGGCCGCCGAGGCCCGAGGCGAGCGCGTCCACGATGATCGCCAGCTCGGTCGGGTCGAGCGCGGCGAGCGCGGTGTTGGCGTCGGCGAGCAGGTCGTTGAGGTCGCGCGGGTCGGACGTGCGGGTGATGACGGACCCGGCGGGCAGGTAGGGGCCGCCGTTCTCGTGCTCGCCCGGGAGGAGGTTGATGAACTTCGGCCCGAACACGGACTCGGGCTCCAGCGAGGCGACGGCGGTGTCGGGCACCCGCACGCCCTTGTTCAGGGTGAGGGTGATGCGCGCCTTGCCGGTCGGGAGCAGCTCGATCGCGCTGACCCGGCCGACGTGCATGCCGCGCACCTTCACCGGCGACGTCGTGCCGAGGCCCTGTCCGGCGGTGCCGAACTCGGCGGTGAACTCCGGGCCCTTGGCGGCGAACGGCTTGGTGATGAGGACGAACAGCAGCAGCGCCGTCAGCAGGACCGTGGCGGCGGCGACGGCGGTCCGCCGCGCCAGGGAGGGTTCGGTCATCCGGAGAGCCTCACTGTTCCGCCCTGGCCCCAGAACACGTAGGACAGCAGCAGGTTCAGGGTGACGATCATGACGATCGACAGCCGGATCGCCCGGCCCGCCGCGGTGCCGACGCCGACCGGGCCGCCGGAGGCGTAGTAGCCGTAGTAGCAGTGGATGGTGATGACGGCGAAGGCGAACACCGCCACCTTGACGCAGCTGAACACCAGGTCCTGCAACGGCAGGTACAGGTGGAAGTAGTAGTCGTAGACGCCGGGCGCGAGGCCGAAGAACTCGGTGGAGATGAACCGGGTCGCGAAGAAGCTGGCGAACAGCGCGATCAGGTAGAGCGGCACCAGCGCGATCAGGGCGGCGACGACGCGGGTGGAGATGAGGTAGGCGAAGGAGTTGATGCCCATCACCTCAAGCGCGTCGATCTCCTCGGAGATCCGCATCGCGCCGAGTTCCGCGGTGAAGGCCGACCCGCACTGGGCGGCGAGCGCGATCGCGGCGATGATCGGGGTGATCTCGCGGACGTTGATGAAGCTGCCGACCAGGCCCATGAACGACTCGGCGCCGATGATCTCCAGCCCGGTGTACACCTGGAGTCCGACCTCGGTGCCGACGAACAGCGACATCGTGAACGTCACGAACACCATGCCGCCGCCGACGACGGTGCCGCCGACGCCCACGACGATGTCGCTGACGTGCTGGCCGACGGTCTTGGCGTACTTGAAGCGGAAGATGATGTCGCGGACGCAGTACAGCAGGACCCGGCCGACGAACATCGGCCAGCCCGACAGGCCCGCGAACCGCTCGACGGCGGCCGTCGATCCTCGGGCGGCGCCCAGGGCCGCCTTGCGTGGGACGTTCGTGAGCATCCGGCCTCAGATCTTCGGGGGGTAGGCGATGACGTAGATCGTGGTGATCACGTAGTTGAAGCCGAACACCAGCAGCAGCGCGACCACCGTCGCCTGGTTGACCGCGCGGCCCACGCCGACCGGGCTCTGCTCGCACGTCATGCCCTTGTAACAGGCGACCATCGCGGCGATGAGGCCGAACAGCCACGCCTTGAACAGCGTCACCACGAGGTCGGAGACCTGGAGCAGGGCGAGCGCCCCGTCGAAGTAGGCGCCGGGGGTGACGTCCTGGAGCAGGACGTTGAAGAAGAACCCACCGACCGCGCCGGACAGGATCACCAGGGAAGCCAGCATCGTCGAGACGAGGCTGGCGGCCCACATGCGCGGCGTGACGAGGCGGTGCACCGGGTTGACCGCCATCACCTCCATGGCCGCGAGTTCGTCGCGGATCCGCCGCGCCCCCATGTCGGAGGTCATCGCGGAGCCGCCGGCGCCCGCGATGATGAGCGCCGCCGCGATCGGCGCGACCTCGCGCACGAGGCCGACGACGACCGCGCCGCCGGTCGCGGACTGCGCGCCGAGCTGCGCCGCCAGGTCGCCGACCTGCAGCGCGACGGTCGCGCCGAGCGGGAGCGCGATGAGGATGACGGGGAGCGTCGTCACGCGCGCCAGGAACCAGCACTGCTCGACGAACTCCCAGAACCAGTTCCGGATGTCCCAGGTGCGGCGCAGACCCTCAAGCGCGATGGTGAACAGTTCACCGATCTGGGTGAGCACTCCGCGCAGCTGTGCGGTGACCACCACGGGCACGCTCGCCATCGGCCACCCCTCCGCGAGTAACGATCCGTTTACAGACCAAGCGCTTGGTACGGTAACGCGCGTCACACTGGGGCCACAAGACCTTTGATCCGATAGTTGCCGAAAGACGGAGGATCCGGGGTACCACAGCTACCACTTACTCGTCCGTCCGCGCATGGGCCCCTACACACCGCGACCGACCCCGGCCAGCGCCGTCACCGACGTTTAGGCTGGTGACACGAGACACGCCGCCGTCCCGGGAACCCGGCAGGCGGCGTCCCGTGGGAAGGGACGCACACGTGGGCAGGGTGACGGAGCGGCGCCGGGTCGCGCGCTGGACGGGCGAGGCGACCACCGAACGGGTGGACACCCTCGCGGTGGAGGAGCCGCTGGAGATCCAGATCGGCGGGCGGTCCCTGACCGTCACGATGCGCACGCCCGGCGCCGACTTCGACCTCGTCGCCGGGTTCCTGCTCGCCGAGGGCGTCATCGCCGGGCCCGCCGACCTCGTCGCGATGAAGCAGTGCGGCGACGACGAGTTCAACATCGTGGACGTCGCGCTCGGCCGCCCCTGGGACGGCCCCGCCCGCGCGTTCCCGACCAGCTCGGCCTGCGGCGTGTGCGGCACCGCCAGCGTCGCCGACCTCGCCGGACGGGCCGCCTGGGACGTCGCGGCCGACCCGGTGTCCTTCTCCCCCGCCGCGCTGACCGCGCTGCCGGACGCGCTGCGCGCCGCGCAGAAGGTGTTCGCCAGCACCGGCGGCCTGCACGCGGCCGGCCTGTTCACCACCGACGGCGAACTGCGCTGCCTGCGCGAGGACGTCGGCCGCCACAACGCGGTCGACAAGGTCGTCGGCTGGGCGCTCAAGGAAGGGCTGCTGCCGCTGCGCGGGCACGTCCTCATGGTGAGCGGGCGCGCCTCGTTCGAGCTGACACAGAAGGCGTGGGCGGCGGGCGTCCCGGTGCTGGCCGCCGTCTCGGCGCCGTCGTCGCTGGCCGTCTCGCTCGCGGCCAAGGCGGGGCTGACGCTCGTGGGGTTCCTGCGGCCGCCCACGTTCAACGTCTACACCCGGCACGACAGGGTCCGTCAGTGACTACTTACGGCGATCGGCTAAAGTGCAGCTGACCTGGTTCACGCACCTATCCCCGAAGGAGGCGACCGGTGGACTTCACCCTGCCGGAGAGCGCGATCGCCGTCCGGGACGGCATCGCCGCCGTCACCGCCAAGTACGGCCACGAGTACTGGGACGCGTGCGACACCGAGCACCGCTGGCCCGAGGAGGTCTACCGCGACCTCGCCGAGGGGGGCTGGCTCGGCCTCGCCGTCCCCGAGCAGTACGGCGGCGGCGGGCAGGGCCTGCTGGAGCTCACGGTGGCGCTGGAGTCGCTCGCCCTGTCCGGCGCGGGCGCCGCCGCGTCCTTCATCTACCTGCTGAGCCCCGGTTTCGGCGCCCTCACCATCACCCGGCACGGCACCGAGGAGCAGAAGGCGCGGTTCCTGCCCGGCCTGGCCAAGGGCGAGATCGAGACGTGCTTCGCGCTCACCGAGCCCGACGCCGGAAGCAACGCCATCAACATCACCACCCAGGCCCGCCGCGACGGCGACGGCTGGCTGGTGCGCGGCCAGAAGATCTGGATCTCCGGCGTCGAGCGGGCCGACCACATGCTGCTCGTCACCCGGACCATCCCCGCCGCCGAAGCCAAGCCCCGCACCAACGGCTTCACCGTCTTCCTCGTGGACGTGAAGGCGGCGATCGAGGCGGGCACCCTCACCTTCCAGCCGATCCCCAAGCTCGGCACCAACACCGTCGCGTCCAGCATGGTCTTCATCGACGACCTCCGCGTCACCGACGCCGACGTGCTCGGCACCGTCGACGGCGGCTTCGCGGTGCTGTGGGACATCCTCAACCCCGAGCGCATCCTCGCCGCGGCGGCCGGGGTCGGCGGGGCCGAGGCGGCGCTGAAGGTCGCGGTGTCCTACGCCCTCGACCGCGCCCCCTTCGGCAAGCCGATCGGCGCCAACCAGGCCATCGCGTTCCCGCTCGCCAAGATCAAGGCGCAGACCGAGCTGGCCCGCCTCATGACCTACAAGGCCGCGTGGCTGTGGGACCGGGGCGAGCCGTGCGGCTCGGAGGCCAACATCGCCAAGCTCACCGCCGCCGAGGCCGCCTGGGAGGCCGCCGACCGCACCTTCCAGACGCACGGCGGCATGGCCTACTCGCTGGAGTACCCGGTCGCCCGGATCTTCCGTGACGCCCGGATCGCCAAGAACATCCCGGTGGCCGAGGAACTCGTCCTCGCCCACATCGCGCAGCACGACCTGGGCCTGCCCCGGTCGTACTGACGGCCCGCTAGGCGTCGTCGCTGGAACCGCACTCCGCGACGAGCGCCTCGAACAGCCGCAGGTCGTCGCCCTCCTCGGGGTGCCACTGCACCCCGAGGCCGAACCTGTGGCCCTCCACCTCGACGGCCTCCACGACCTGGTCGCGCGCCCACGCGACCGCGACCAGGCCACGGCCCAGCACGTCGACCGCCTGGTGGTGGTAGGTCGGCACGTCGGCGAGCTCCCCCAGGATCGTCCCGGTCCTGCTCGCCGGGCTGATCTGCACCCGGTGCCTGGAGAACCTGCCGGGCACGGGCGCGTGGCCCTCGTGCCCGACCGTGTCCGGCAGGTGCTGGACGAGCGTGCCGCCGCGCACCACGTTGAGCAGTTGCAGGCCCCGGCAGATCGCCAGGAACGGCTTGCCGCCCTCGACGGCCGCGCGCAGCAGCGCCGACTCGAACCTGTCGCGCGCCAGGTCGGGCGCGCCCGTCCGCTCGTGCGGCGCCGCCCCGTACTTGGCCGGGTCCACGTCCGGGCCGCCCGCCACCACGAGGCCGTCGAGCCGGGCCAGGAGCGTCTCGACGGCGTCCTGCTCCGCGTACGGCGGCAGCAGTACCGGGACGCCGCCCGCGCGCTCGACCGACCGGGTGTAGGAGACGGGCAGCAGCGCCGCCTCCCGGACCCAGACGCCCCAGCGAGCGGCCTCCTGGTAGGTCGTGACGCCGATCAACGGACGAGCCATCCAGCACCTCCTGGTCCCACGGGGCCCACCGGTCCCACAAGCAGCTTGCCGCAACCGCGCGCGGGAGCACAGCCCCCCGGACGCGTCTCACACCCGTGGATCCGGCCGGAGACGGCCGAACACCCTCGGGAACGGATGTCCAGACCGGGCGGAATTTCCCGTAGGAGCATTTTCTCCCAAAGTGTAAGGAAGATTCCGCCGCGGTGATGATGTGGGGAATTCACCGTGCCCAACAGACGGCTACCGAGCGGTATTTTACTTTTCCCCGTCATCACCCGATGAGCATAGCCCGTCACCCATCGTAGATAGTGGGGCGTCTTATCGTGAAACGGTTGAGCTTCACCACCCCTGGTGTAACACTCCGAGCAAGGCATCCGGCACCGTGCGTACCGAAGTCCGCCGCCTTGGGGGAAGGCGGGACAGGTACCCGGCCCGGCGGTCCGCACACGAACTCGCCCGGCGTTCACCCGACGCCGCGGGCACCGTCAGTTTCTCCGCAGTTTTGCCAAGGGGGGCGAGATTGCCACATGTCCTTGAATCCCCGGCTCGTCAAAGAGAGCTTCGCGATCCTCGAACCGGACGCGCCGCGGGCCGCCGCCTACTTCTACGGGCGGCTGTTCGCCGAGCACCCCGATCTGCGGGCGCTCTTCCCACCGGCGATGGACGTACAGCGCGACCGCCTGCTGCGCGCGCTCGCCACCGTCGTCTGGAGCCTTGACAGCCCCGACGCCCTGACCACCTACCTCAGCGAACTCGGCCGCGACCACCGCAAGTTCGGCGTGTCCGAGGCGCACTACACAGCCGTCGGCGACGCCCTGCTCGCCACCCTGCGCAAGTTCCTCGGCGACCGCTGGACCGCCGAGACCGAGGCGAGCTGGGCCACCGCCTACCGGATGGCCGCCGAGATCATGCACGGCGCCGCCGTCGCCGACGCCCTCATCGCGCCGCCCTGGTGGATCGGCGAGGTCGTCGCGCACGAACGCCGCCGCGACGACCTCGCCGTCGTCACCGTCCGGCCCGCCCAGCCGCTCCCCTACGAGGCGGGACAACACGTCTCGCTCCAGGTGTCGCGCTGGCCCCGGATGTGGCGGCCGTACTCCATCGCCAACGCGCCACGCCCTGACGGCCGGGTCGCCTTCCACGTCAGGTCCGTGCCCGGCGGCTGGGTGAGCACCGCGCTCGTCCGGCACACCGAGGTCGGCCACTCACTGCTGCTCGGGCCCGCGCTCGGCGCGATGACCCTGGCCCGCGACGCCACCCGCGACCTGCTGTGCGTCGCGGGAGGCACCGGCCTCGCCCCGCTCAAGGCACTCGTCGAACAGGTCGTCGCCGAAGGCGGGGGACGCGGCGTGCACCTCGTCGTCGGCGCCCGCACCGCCGACGACCTGTACGACCTGGCCGACCTGCGCCGCCTCGCCGCCGAACACCCCTGGCTGCGGGTGGTGCCGGTGGTGGCGGACGACCCGTCGTACGAGGGGCTGCGCGGGCCCGTCGCCGACGCCCTCGAAGGCATCGGCGAGTGGGCCGAGCACGAGGCGTACGTGTCGGGGCCGCCCGAGATGGTCTCGGCCACCGTCGACCGGCTCGGCGCGCTCGGCCTGCCGCCCGACCGGATCCACCACGACGCGCTGCACCTGGAGAAGCGGGCGGGCTGCCCCCACCTGTCCGGCTACATCACGGCGGGGCCCAAGCTCGTCCCGCCCGCGCCCGTCAGGGAGTGACGACGGCCCAGCGGACCGGCTCCCCGGTACCGGTCCGCGCCGCCCGTCCCGCCTTCTCCAGCACCACCAGGTGGGCGAGGGTCTCCAGCATCGCGGTGCGCCGCATGAACGGCTGGATCCGCGCCCACGGCCGCGACCAGGTCAGCTCCTGGGCCAGCTCCCACGCGGTCGGCGGCTCGGTGCCGCCCGCGATCACCGCGAGGATCTCGCCCAGCCGCTCCTCGTGGTGCGCGAGCAGGACGCCGACGCGCTCGTCCAGGCCCGCGAACCGGTACTCGTGCGCGGGCAGCACCTCGCCGACGGGCAGCGCCCTGACCTTCTCCAGCGACGTGAAGAACGTGCCCAGCGGGTCGTCGCCCGAGCGGGGGAACAGGCCGATGGTCGGGGTGATCCGGGGCAGCACGTGGTCGCCGGACAGGAGGACGTTGTTGCGGGCGTCATGGAAGCAGACATGGCCCGGTGAGTGGCCGGGCGTCCACACCGTCCGCAGGTCCCAGCCCTCGACGGGCGGGGCCGTGCCGTCCACGAGGGCGATCTCCGGCTCGGTGTGCTCGACCATGCCGAGCATCGTCCGGGTGGCCTCGGCGAGGGTGCCGCCGACGTCGTCGGGAACGCCGTGCTCGGCCATCTGGCGCCGGATCGCCCGGATGAGCCCGGCCGGGTCGCGCTGCCGCGCGGCCAGCAGCTTGGTGTCCTCGGGGTGCAGCGCCACCCACGCGCCGGACTCCTGTCGGACGCGCGCGGCGAGCCCGTAGTGGTCGTGGTGCATGTGCGTGACGAGCACACCGCGCACGTCGCCGATCTCGAACCCCGCCGTCTTGAGGCCCGCGACGAGCGCGTCCCACGACTCGGGGGCGTCCCATCCGGCGTCCACGAGGGTGACGCCGCGCGGCCCCTCCAACGCGTAGACGAGGACGTAGCGCAGAGGGTTGTCCGGGATGGGCACCGGAATCGACCAGAGTCCGGGCCGTACCCGCTCCACGGGGGGCATCACCTTGTCGAGCCAGGCCTGCCGCTGTGCCACGCCGGTGACTTCCACTGGAGCCTCCTTACTAGAATCGAATTCTAGACTCCAGTGGTATCACCCCGGTGTCCACGCGTTCACCCCTACCCGGAAGGTTCAGACCTTCCGCCAGCGCGGGATCCACGCCCCGTCGACGACCTCGTAGTCACCGAACAACGCGGGCGCCTCCGCCTTCAGCACCTCACCGATCTTGTGGAACAGGAGCCGGATCTCCTCCTCGGCCCCCTCAGCCGTCCGCGCCTCCAGCGTGTGCCGCAACGTCCGCACGTTCGCCGTCCACACCAACCCGGTCGCCACCCCTTCCGGCGCGAACCGCCGCATGAACGACGTCCGATGCTTCTTCTCCTTGAACGGCACCCCCTCCTCATCCAACCCAAAATGCTCCGCCATCCACCCCTGAAACTCCTCCATCTGTCCCAACAACACCGTGGCCCGCGCCATCAACTCGTCATCCTCCCGAGCCCACTCCGGAAACCAGAACGGCAGATCCTGCAACCGAACAAACCGCAACGACTCCTGCGAAATCGCCACCCCAGGCCGATGCCTGATCAGCTCGTGGGTGTTGCCGGAGACGACAGGCTTGCCGTTGCGCCGGACCCACAGCAGGCCGTTGGGGACCTTCACGCAGTGGATCCGCCCGCTGTAGTGCTCGATCCGGTCGTGGTACCCCTCGTCGTTCCAGTAGCGGCTCGGCCGGTGGCGACCGCTGTTGACGAGCGGGGTCAGCCGCTTGGTGAGCAGCGAGACGACGTAGCAGGGGCGGAGGTTGTGGAAGCGCTGCCCGCTCGGCATGACCCGTTCCAGGCCCACCCGGTCGTCGATCCGCACGTTCGCGGAGAAGCCCGCCTTGATCGCCAGGACCTGGAGGTCGTCGGCGAGCTGCGGGGAAACGGTGTAGATGACGCGGTGGCCGCTGGTGCGGTGCTCGGTCCCGTCGCCCTCGACCATGGCGTCGAGGAACGCGGCGATCGCGTCCGGACCCCAGCCGTGGACCATCTCGGGAACGTACTTCTCGTGGCAGTGGCCGAGGGCCGCGAGGAAGTCGCGCAGCGGCGTGCAGGACGTCCGCACCGTGCCGTGGCCGGTCTCGGGCACATAGGCGGGTAGGCCCATCTCCTCGATGGCCGCGCGCATCTTGTCCAGGATCGGGCCGCGGTTCTGCGCGACCACGATCTGATGCCCGTTGATGCTGCCTTCGGCGATGTAGTAGCCGAGGAAGCGGGCGAAGGGGAGGGTCGGGAAGGACACGCCCTCGTAGTTCCGGGTGACGTGCGTGCCCGTGTCGGAACGGTCGTAGGAACGGGTCGTGGCCGGGATCTCCACGCGCTCGGGAGTGTGCCCGGACCAGGCAGCCGCCTTCTGGTACTGGACCCGCTTGTGCAGGACGTCCTCGGCGAACTCGACGCCGAAGTCCTGCTCACCCCGCTTGGCGGCCTGGGTGTCGTAGCGCCGCACCCACATCCGGTGGTTCGGCGTCACCAGGAGGTCGACCTGTTCGGACGCGACCCGGTACATGGGGCCGTCATAGTCGGCGTGGAAGACCTCGGTGGCCTCCTGGTACTCCAGTTCGCGCGTCCGCGGGTTGAGCGTCGCGAACGTCTCGTCGCCCTCGATCTTCGGCCAGGGAATCCAGCCGCGGTCCGTCAGCACCTCGGTGTCGGAGTCGTAGCAGCAGACGCGGCTGACGTTGTGGAGGGTGAAGGAGAAGGAGATGTGTTCGAGGACGGAGCCGTGGAGGCTGGCGAGGATGTTCTGGAGGTAGGCGGTCTGGTCGGTGCGGACTCGGGTGACGTTGGGGTTGAGGCCGGGTTCCCAGGAGCGGTAGCAGAGGCGGCCGGCGAACTCGGCGAGGTTCTGCGGGTCGTTGAGGTGGTCGTCCAGGTCGCCGCGGTCGAAGCGCTCCAGCCAGGACTCGCCGCCGACCTCCCTGAGGTAGGCCGCGAGCTGGTCGTAGTCGAGTTGCGGCTTGGCGATCAGGAAGACCTCGGGCTCGACCTGCTTCACTGACTCCCACTCCCCCAAGAACGGGGCCCGCGCGGGCCCCTGACACACGGACGCCCCGGAGGGCTCCGGGGCGTCCGTCAGCCTAGCCTCTCCCCGAATCCACGGGGGAAGAACCCCCAGGTAACGCGCTGTGCCCTCCGTCGCGGGGCGGCGGTCAGGCGGTCCGGACGAGGCGGAGCACGTTGCGGACGATCTTGTGGCCGTTGCCGCCGGTGGCGGTGAGGATGGACTCCGGGTGGAACTGGACGGCCCAGCGGCGGCGGACCGGGTCCTCCAGGGACATGACGACACCGTCCGCGGTGGCGGAGGTGATGGTGAAGCCGCCGGCGCCGAGCAGGTCGGCGGTGGTGTGCAGCGAGTGGTAGCGGGCGGCGGTGAACTCGGCGGGCAGCCCCGCGAGGATCTGGCTCGCCGGGAAGCCGTCGGTCCTCACGTGGCCCGGCTTGCCGTGCTGCGGGTAGGACAGCTGGGCGAGTTCGCCGCCCGCGTGCTCGACCATGGCCTGCAGGCCCAGGCAGACGCCGAACGCGGGCTTCTCCCTGACGTCGAGCGCCTTGAGCAGCCCGGCCGTGTCGAAGTCCGTGGGACGGCCGGGGCCGGGCGACAGCACGACGAGGTCCGGGTTGAGCTCGTCCAGGAGCCGCTCGGGGAAGCCGAACCGCAGCGTGGTGACCTCGGCGCCCTCCTGCCGGAAGTAGTCGGCGAGGGTGTTGACGAACGAGTCCTGGTGGTCCACGACGAGGACCCTGAGGCCGGCGCCGGGCAGCTCCGGCTCGGGCTCGGCGACGGGCTCGGCCTGCGGCGTCTGGGAGGACGACAGCGCCTCCAGCAGGGCGCGGGCCTTGAGGAGGGTCTCGCGCTCCTCGGCGTCGGGGTCGGAGTCGTACAGGAGGGTGGCCCCGGCCCGGACGGCGGCGACGCCGTCCCGGATCTGGGCGGTGCGCAGGGTCAGGCCGGTGTTCATCGAGCCGTCGAAGCCGACGTAGCCGACGGCGCCGCCGTACCAGCGGCGCGGGGTCTCCTCGTGGTCCTCGATGAACTGCATCGCCCACGTCTTGGGCGCCCCGGTGACGGTGACGGCCCACATGTGGGTGAGGAACGCGTCGAGCGCGTCGAAGCCGGGCCTGAGCCTTCCCTCGATGTGGTCGACGGTGTGGATGAGCCGCGAGTACATCTCGATCTGGCGGCGGCCGATGACCTTGACGCTGCCGGGCACGCAGACGCGGGACTTGTCGTTGCGGTCCACGTCGGTGCACATGGTCAGCTCGGACTCCTCCTTGAGGGAGGTGAGGAGGGTCCTGATGTTGTCGGCGTCCTCCAGCGGGTCGGCGCCGCGCTGGATGGTGCCGGAGATCGGGCAGGTCTCGACCCTGTCGCCGTTGACGCGGACGAACATCTCCGGGGAGGCGCCGACGAGGTACTCGCCGTCCCCGAGGTTGAAGAAGAACTCGTACGGGGCGGGGTTGGTGTCGCGGAGCCTGTCGAAGAACCGGGCGGGCGACGGACACGGCCCGTGCATGACGTGGCCGGGGACGACCTCGAACAGGTCGCCGCGCAGGAACTTGT
Organism: Actinocorallia sp. API 0066; assembly: GCF_020991275.1. GTDB lineage: Bacteria > Actinomycetota > Actinomycetes > Streptosporangiales > Streptosporangiaceae > Actinocorallia. The sequence goes on from NZ_JAJLQY010000003.1 coordinate 496,315, forward strand.
CCTTGGCGTCGCGGACGACCTCGGCGTACAGGCCGGGGACGGGCGGCGGCGGCACCTGGGCGGGGACGGGCACCGGCGTGGGCTCGGTGCCGCGCGGCATCCCCTCAGTGGAGCCGGACGGCGTGGCGAAGTCGTAGGAGTAGCGGGTGTAGGACTCGCGCTTGCGGTCGATCACGAGGATCTCGTCGGCCAGGTGGAGGACGAGGTCGCGCTGGTCGGCGGGCCGTTCGATGGCCATCCTGATCGGCTCGAACTGGAAGGACAGGTCGTAGCCGAAGGCCCCGTACAGGCCCAGGTGGGGGTCGGCGTCGGCCGGGTCGGCGGGGCGGAAGAGGTCGACGACGGCGCGCAGCGCGGTGAAGACGGTGGGTTGGCGGCTGCGCTCCTCCTCGGTGAACACCTCCTCGCTCTGCGGGACGTGGACCTCGAGGGCGCCGGGCTCGTCGGTGGTGACGTCGCCGGTGCCGCGGACGGCGTCGGCGACGAGCGGCAGCAGGAGTTCACCGCGGGCGTTGAGGGCGCGGACGGCGATGGATCTGCCGCGCGCGACGAGTTCGAGCGACGGGTCGACGTACCCCATGGCCCAGCGGCTGTACCGGCCGGGGTACTCCATGCCGGAGCTGAGCACGCCGCCGCGGCGCTGCTCGACGGCGGTGACCAGCCGGGCGAGGAGTTCGGCCTCGCTCTCGGCGGCGACGGGCGTGGCGGTGCGGGTGACCCGGACGCCTCCGCGGGTCGTGTAGGTCGTGCTCTTGCTGTCCACCCTGGTCTCCTTCTGGTCCGACGACTCGGGGCGGAAACACAAGAAGACCGCCCTGAGGGGGGCGGTCACTGTGGTCAGAACACGCTGAACCGGCGCCGCCTCAGCGACGCCACCACCACTGGGTGTTCGATCCGGTCCGCATGATGTGGGCAGCGTACCGGAGCGAGGGTCGCGATTTCAAAGCGACCACCGTGTCCAACAGGGGTTCTGTTGCGCCCGGATTACTGCGAAGATAGCCGAAAGCGATCACTTACACGGGCGAAGGACACGGCCTTGGACAGGATCAACACCGAGTTCGAGCTGCGCGGCGTGAACCACGTCGCGCTGGTGTGCGCCGACATGCGGCGGACGGTCGACTTCTACCAGGGCGTCCTGGGCATGCCGCTGATCAAGACGATCGAGCTGCCGAACGGCTGGGGCCAGCACTTCTTCTTCGACGTCGGCGGCGGCAACGCCCTCGCGTTCTTCTGGTTCCCGGACGCTCCCGACGCGGTTCCCGGAATCAGCAACCCCAAGACGGTTCCGGATCAGGGGGAACTGGTGTCGGCCGTCGCCTCCATGAACCACATCGCCTTCGACGTCGCCCCGGAGAGGATCGAGGAGTACCGGGACAAGCTGGTCGCCAAGGGCGTCGAGGTGGGGATGATCCTCAACCACGACGACAGCGACTTCGGCGTCGCGCCCGGCTGGACCGAGGACGTGTACGTCAGGTCCCTGTACTTCAAGGACCCCGACGGCGTCCTTGTCGAGTTCGCGGGCTGGACCCGCGCGCTGGACCGGCCCGGCGACGTCGGGCACGAGCCGAGGACGGCGGCCGACCGAAACGTCTGAAACCCCCACCCCACCCCCCGCGAGGAGATCCGCCGTGCCACGACTGCGCCAGGTCGGCCGCGCCGAGACCGACGACAAGCTCGTCCTGTTCTTCTACGACCGCCTGTTCGGCCCCGACGTCGATCCGGTCGCCTCGCCCGGGACGGCCACGGGCACGCCGGGCGACTGGTGGACGGTGTTCGCGCTCGACCACGCCGTCTTCAAGCACTGCGTGCAGGGCTTCCAGGTGTACCGGGGCGTCAAGCTCGATCCGCTGCTGCGCGAGCTGGGCCAGACCCGGGCGGGCTGGAGCCGGGGCAGCCAGTTCGTCTACTCCCAGCACTGTAAGCAGATGCGGGCCCTTGGCGTCCCGGAGGCGAAGATCGCGGCTGTCGCGTCCTGGGAGGTCAGCGACCAGTTCGACGAGCTGGAGCGGGCCGTCCTGGCCTACACCGACGCCCTGGTCCTGGGCGGCGGCCGCGTCCACGACGAGGTGTTCGCGGTCCTGAAGCGGCACCTGCCCGACGAGCAGATCCTCGAACTCACCTACACGACGTGCCTCTACGAGATGCACGCGACGATGACCAAGGCACTCCGCCTCGAATGGGACAACCGCGAAGACCCGATCACCGAGATCCCCGCACCCGAGGGTTACGGCAGCCGCGACATCGCCGACGACCTCGCGGGCGCCTAGCCCGTCCGGTGCCGCACCGAGGCCCGCGCGGGCGGGCAAAGCTCGGGTAAAGACGCGCCGCGCGCGGGTCGGGTATCGGGGGTGATCGGGAATGACCTCCTCGTCTGTGACTTCTGATCATCCGGAGGTGGGGCGATGCGCGGCGCTGTGCTCGGCTGGGGTCTCGGGGCGGCGCTGCTGCTGTCGTCGGGGCCCGCGCTGGCCGACGGGGGCCTGGAGGTCAACCCGAGCAGCGCCAAGCGCGGCCAGACCATCGGGGTGTCCACCGGCGACAACTGCCGGGAGACCGACGGCGAGGCGACCATCAGCTCCTCGGCCTTCCCCAAGGTGGAGACGACCGTGACGCAGGGCGAGGCGAACGTCTCGGTGACGATCTCCGGCAACGCCGCCTACGAGACCCACCTGATCACGCTCACCTGCTCGCCGTCCAAACGGAAGATCGAGGGCGCGGTGACGGTCAAGCAGGCGTCCTCGGACCGCTGCTGGCAGGACGAGAACGGCCAGTGGCACGGCCGCTGCTACGGGCAGGGCCCCGAGACGGGCTTCGGCGGATCGCTCGGGAGCGGGCCGACGGCCACCGGCCTGGCCGGGCTCGGCCTGCTCGGCACCGCCGCCGCCCTGCTGCTCGTGCGCAGGATCCGCGCCACCCGTGCCTAGCGCCACGGCCGTCGTCGCCGGGGTGCTGGCGGTCGCGGGGGTGGCGCTGGCCGCGCGCGGCTGGGAGCACCGGGAGCCGCCCCGGTACCGCGAGTTCGGCGGGCCGCAGGCCATCTGGGACGTCCCGGACGGCGAGGCGATGCCCGCCGCCCTGCCGAAACGGCTCCGCGTCCCGTCCGCGAAGGTCGACGCGAAGATCGGCACGGTCGGCGAGAACCGGCAGGGCGGCATCGCGGTGCCCGCCGCGTCCCGCGCCGACGAGGCCGTCTGGTACGACGGCAGCGCCCTGCCCGGCACCCGTGGCTCCGCGATCATCGTCGGGCACTACGACGACAACAAGGGCGGCGCCGTCTTCCACAACGCGCACCGCATCCGCGCGAACGACAGGATCCTCGTGGACCGCGCCGACGGCAGCGTCGCGGTGTTCCAGGTGGACGCCCTCGAACAGGTGCACAAGGCGCTGTTCCCCACGCGGCGCGTCTACGGCCGCGTCGGGTACGCGGGCCTGCGCCTGGTCACCTGCGGCGGCACGTTCGACGAGCGGCGCGGCCACTTCCGCGACAACGTCATCATCTACGCGCACCTCGTGGAGGCGCGCGGCGCTAGGAAGAAGCCACCGCGGCCGCCGGAAGGCCGCTGAGCACGAGGTCGGTGAGCGCGGCGACGACGGAGGCGCGTTCCACGTCGGGGTGGTCGAGCCACCAGTCGCCCGCGTTCTGCACCATGCCGACGATCGCGTGCCCCCACACCTGGGCGCGCGCCGGGTCGTGCACCCCCGCGTCGGCCAGCAGCAGGTCGGCTATCTCCCGGCCGAGGCTGTGCATCACCGTGGACATGACGCTGTGCGTCGCGGTGTCCTCCGCCCGCGCCCGGTGCATGAGGAACCGGTAGAAGTGGAGGTTCTCGGCGATGAGCGCCAGGTAGGTGTCGATGCCGTCGTGGACGCGCCCGCGCATCCCGCCCGCGTCCCTGCGCATCGACTCCCGGATCGCCTCGATGAGCACGCGGCTGTGCCGCTCGGCGAGGGTCTGGTAGAGGCCGCTCTTGTCGCCGAAGTGCCGGTACAGGATGGGCTTGCTCACGCCCGCCTCAGCCGCGATCGCCGCCATCGACGCCTCGGGGCCCTCCCTGCCGATGACCGCGTCGGCGGCCTCCAGCAGCGCGCGGCGGCGGTCCGGGTCACGTCTGCTGGTTCGCGCGCTCACGGACCGTACGTTACGGGTCGGTCCGTCCCGGACGCCATTCGGCTCCCGGTATCGTCGGCCCGTGCCCGAAGGTCATGTCATCCACCGGCTCGCGCGCCGCTACGGCGCGTCGTTCGCGGGCCGTCCCGTCGTCGCGGAGAGCCCGCAGGGCAGGTTCGCGGACGGCGCCGTGCTCCTGGACGGCCAGACCCCCGCTGGGGCGGAGGCGCACGGCAAGCACCTGTTCGTGGAGTTCCCGGCCGGGTGGCTGCACGTCCACCTGGGCCTGTACGGGAAGGTCGCCTGGGGCGAGCCGCCCGTGCCCGCGCCGGTCGGGCAGATCCGGCTGCGGCTGGCCAACACGACGGCCTACGCGGACCTGCGCGGCCCGACGGTGTGCGAGGTGCTGACGCCCGGCGAGAAGGACGTGCTGCACGCGCGGCTCGGCCCCGACCCGCTGCGCCCCGCCGAGGACGGCCAGCGCGCCCGCGACGCGATAGCGCGCAGCCGTCAGCCGATCGCGACCCTCCTGATGGACCAGAAGGTGATCTCAGGGGTCGGCAACATCTACCGGGCCGAGGTGCTGTTCCGGCACCGGCTCGACCCGCTGCTTCCCGGCCGCGACCTCACCGACGAGCAGTGGAAGGCCATCTGGGACGACCTCGTCGTGCTCATGGCCGACGGCGTCGCGGGCGGCCGGATCGACACGGTGCGTCCCGAGCACCTGCCCGAGGCGATGGGCAGGCCGCCGCGCGAGGACGCGCACGGCGGCGAGGTGTACGTGTACCGGCGGGCCGGGCTGCCGTGCCTGGTGTGCGGCACCGAGGTCAGGACGGGCACCGTGCAGGCCCGGAACCTGTTCTGGTGCCCGACGTGCCAGGGCCGCGCCTGAAACGTCAGGGTGCCCGACTAAGATCGGTTCATGGTGCATGAGCGTGCGGGCAATCGTGGTCCGGGCACAGTGGCCCAGCCGGGGGATCTCATCGACGTCGCATGGCTGGTGACGGCCTACTACGCGATCAAGCCGGATCCGGGGGACGTGGGCCAGCGTGTCGCGTTCGGGACGTCGGGGCACCGCGGCTCCGCGCTGGACGCGGCCTTCAACGAGACGCACATCCTGGCGACGACGCAGGCGATCTGCGAGTACCGGGCGGCGCGGGGCACGGACGGGCCGCTCTACCTGGGGGCGGACACGCACGCGCTGTCCGACCCGGCGTGGGTGAGCGCCCTTGAGGTGTGCGCCGCCAACGGCGTCACGGTCCGCTACCAGAACGGGTACACGCCCACCCCCGCCGTCTCGCACGCGATCCTCGCGTTCAACAAGGGGCGCACCGGGCACCTCGCGGACGGGATCGTGGTGACGCCGTCGCACAACCCGCCGCGCGACGGCGGCTTCAAGTACAACCCGCCGCACGGCGGCCCGGCCGACACCGACGCCACCTCGTGGATCCAGGACCGGGCGAACGCGCTCATCGAGGGCGGGCTGAAGGACGTCAAAAGGACGCCGTTCCAGAAGGCGATCGGCACCGCGGAGGAGTACGACTACCTCGGGACGTATGTGGCGGATCTGCCTTCGGTGGTCGATATCGAGGCGATCCGGCGGGCGGGTGTGCGGATCGGGGCCGACCCGCTGGGCGGCGCGAGCGTCCGGTACTGGGACGCCATCGCCGACACGCACAAGCTCGATCTCACCGTGGTGAACCCGTTGGTGGACCCGACGTGGCGGTTCATGACGCTGGACTGGGACGGCAAGATCCGGATGGACTGCTCCTCCCCCTACGCGATGGCCTCGCTCATCGGCAACAAGGACGCCTACGACGTCGCGACAGGCAACGACGCCGATAGCGACAGGCACGGCATCGTCACGCCCGACGGCGGGCTGATGAACCCGAACCACTACCTGGCCGCCGCGATCTCCTACCTGTACGCGCACCGGCCCGAGTGGTCGGCGGACGCGGGCGTCGGCAAGACCCTGGTCAGCAGCAGCATGATCGACAGGGTGGCCGCCGGGCTCGGCCGCCGCCTCGTCGAGGTGCCCGTCGGGTTCAAGTGGTTCGTCCCCGGCCTGCTCGACGGCTCCCTCGGGTTCGGCGGTGAGGAGAGCGCGGGCGCGTCCTTCCTGCGCCGCGACGGCTCGGTCTGGACGACCGACAAGGACGGCATCATCCTCGCCCTGCTCGCCTCGGAGATCATCGCGGTCACCGGGCAGACCCCCAGCGCCCTGTACCGGGAGCTCACCGGCAAGTACGGCGACCCCGCCTACGCGCGGGTGGACGCGCCCGCCACCCGGGAGCAGAAGGCCGTGCTGTCCAAGCTCTCCCCGTCGCAGGTGACGGCGACGGAGCTGGCGGGCGAGCCCATCACCGCGATCCTCACCGAGGCGCCCGGCAACGGCGCGCGGATCGGCGGCCTCAAGGTGCGGACGGAGAACGCCTGGTTCGCCGCGCGCCCGTCCGGCACCGAGGACGTCTACAAGATCTACGCCGAGTCCTTCCACGGCCCCGACCACCTGGCGCGGGTTCAGGAGGAGGCGCGCGCCCTGGTGTCGGCCTCGCTCGCCTGAGGGCGGCGGCCCGTCGCGATGTCGAACTCGCGGTAGGGGTCGCCGAACGAGCCGAGCGCGACGAACTGCCTGCGGAAGAACAGCGCGAACGTCCAGTCCCCCAGGACCCGTGCCTTGCGGTTCAGCGTCGGCAGGCGCACGAGGTGGTAGGTGCGGTGGATGAACCACGCGGGGAGCCCCCGCACCTTCACCCCGTACAGCTGGGCGACGCCCCGGTACAGGCCGAGGCTCGCCACCGACCCGACATAGGCGTGTTCGTACGGTTTCAGCGCCTCGCCGCGCAGCGTCGCCACGAGGTTGTCGGCGAGGCGGCGGGCCTGCCGGACGGCGTGCTGGGCGTTCGGCGCGGTGAACCGGCCCGGCTGGGTGAGGTCGGGGACGGCCGCGTTGTCCCCTGCGGTGAACGCGTCGGGGTATCCCTCGACGGTGAGGTTCACCGTCGCCTGGACCCTGCCCTTCTCGTCCAGGGGCAGGTCCGTCGCGCCGACCAGCGGGTGCGGTTTGACGCCCGCCGTCCACACCAGCGTCGCCGCGTCGAAGACCTGGCCGTCCGACAGCTCCACCCGGCCGCCGACGGCCGAGGTGAGGCGGGTGTCCAACAGCACCTCGATGCCGCGTTCGCGGAGCTGCTCGACGGTGTAGACGCCCAGCTCGGGGCCGACCTCGGGGAGGATCCGGTCGCTCGCCTCCACCAGGAGCCAGCGGGGCCGGACGGGCAGGGGCGGCAGCCACTTCAGGTAGTCGCGCGCCATGTCCTCCAGTTCGGCGAGCGCCTCGACGCCCGCGAAGCCGCCGCCGACGAACACGAACGTCAGGCAGCGGCGGCGCTCCGCCTCGTCGCGGGTGGACGCGGCACGGTCCAGGAGGCCGAGCACCTGGTTGCGCAGCTTGATGGACTCCTCGATCGTCTTGAACCCGATGCCGTGCTCGGCCAGGCCCGGGATCGGGAGCGTCCGGGAGACCGAGCCGACCGCGAAGACGAGGTAGTCGTAGTCCACCGACCACGCCTCGCCCGCGACGATCTCCACGGTGGCGCGGCGTTCGGCGTGCCGGATGCTGGTGACCCGTCCGTTGATCAGCTTGCAGTGGCGCAGGACGCGGCGCAGTGGCACGATCACGTGCCGTGGCTCCAGGTTCCCGGCCGCGGCCTCCGGGAGGAAGGGCTGGTAGGTCATGTACCCGTGCGGATCGACGACGGTGATCTCGACCTCACCGCGTCTCAGCGGGCCGCGCAGCTTCCGCTGGAGTCTGAGCGCGGTGTAAAGGCCCACGTAGCCGCCGCCGACGATCAGAATGCGCTTCGTCATACGGGTCCCGTGCCCGGTGGACCGGCCCGGAAACAAACAGGAATATCTTCGGATGTATGTCACGATCGGATCAGACGACCTGGAACCGCCCTATACCCCTCATCGGGGATGCGACGGCGGCGGTGGAGCGGGCCGCTGATCCTTCCGCCTGGGCCTTCCCCGACGCCGTCCGCGCCGCCTTCTACGACGTCGCCGACGCCCGGCGCGACATCCGGCGGTTCCGGCCCGACCCCGTCCCCGACCCGACCCTCCGGCGCGTCCTGGCGGCCGCGCACACCGCGCCGTCCGTCGGGCACAGCCAGCCGTGGCGGTTCGTGATCGTCCGCGACGCCGCCGTCCGGGACGCGGCGGCGCTCATGGCGGAGCGGGAGAAACTCGCCCAGGCCGACCTCATGGACGAGGAGAGCGGCCGCCGCCTGCGCGACCTCAGCCTTGAGGGCATCAGGGCCGCGCCGCTCGGCGTCGTCGTCTGCTGCGACCGGCGCACCCCCGCCGCCGGAGTCCTCGGCCGCGCCACCTTCCCCGACGCCGACCTGTGGTCCTGCGCCTGCGCCATCCAGAACCTCTGGCTCGCCGCCCGCGCCGAAGGGCTCGGCCTCGGCTGGGTCACCCTCTTCCAGCCCGCCGAACTCGCCGCCCTGCTCGGGCTCCCACCCGGCGTCACCACCCTCGGCTGGCTCTGCCTCGGCTGGCCCGACGAACGGCCCCCCTCCCCCGGCCTGGAACGGCGCGGCTGGTCCCGCCGCCTCCCCCTCGACACCGTCACCTTCACCGACCGCTGGCCCGCCGACTCCCCCGACTCCCCGCCCAACCACCTCCCCGAACCCGACCCGACGCCGGGCGGCGGAGCCTCCACGGCACCCGGACCCGACACGGTGGCCGTATCGGCGCCGAGTGACGGAGCCCTCGCGGCCCCCGGACCCGACGCGAAGGCCGTGGCCGGGCACGTCTCGGCGCCGGGCGGCGGGGGGTTCTCGGCTCCGGGGCCGGAGGCGGTCGTGGCGGCGCGGGACGGGGCCGACGCGCTGCTGGCGGTGCCGGGGGCGCTCGGCGTGCTGGACACGGCGCTCGACCGGGTGCTCGCGGTGCGGCCCGCCGGGTTCGCCGGAGGGTGCCTCGTCGTCGCGGCGGCCGACCACCCGGTGACGCGGCACGGGGTGTCGGCGTTCCCGTCCTCGGTGACCCGGCAGATCCTCGACGCGACACGGGCCGGGGTCTCCCAGGGCGCCTCGGCGGCGCGGGCGGCGGGCCTCGACGTCATCGCCCTGGACGCGGGCGTGTGGGACGCGGCCCCCGGCGAGCACGAGTTCGACGGGATCATGGCGGAAGCCGTCAGGGACACGGGGGCGCGGGGCGACCTCGTCACCGAGGACGCGCTCAGCGGCGCCGCCGTCAGGCTCCTCGTGGAGGCCGGGAAGGCCATCGGCGAGCGGGTGGCCGGGCGCGGGCTCGTGGTGCTCGGCGAGGCCGGGATCGGCAACACGACGCCCGCGGCGGCCCTCGCGGCCGGGCTGCTTGGGCTGCCCGCCGAGCGGACCGTCGGGCTCGGCGCGGGCTCCGACACCGCGATGGTCGAGCGTAAACGCGAGGTCGTCGCGCGCGCGCTGGCCAGGGCCGGTGACCGGCGCGACCCCCTCGACCTGCTCGCCGCGCTCGGCGGCGGCGAGTTCGCCGTCCTCACCGGGGTGGTGCTCGGGGCCGCCACGCGGGGCGCCGCCGTCTTGCTGGACGGGCTGGCGACGTCCGTCGCGGCGCTCACCGCCGTCCGGATCGTGCCGGGCGTCGCCGCGCACCTCGTCGCGGGCCAGCGCAGCCGGGAGCGCGGGCACCCGCCCGTACTGCGCGCGCTCGGCCTCGAACCGCTGCTCGACCTGCGGTTGCGCGCGGGCGAGGGGGTCGGCGGGGCGATGGCCGCCGCGCTGCTGCTCGCCGCGCTCCGCACCAGGACAGAGACCGCCCGCACCACCCCCTGACCCCCCGCACCACCTGCTGAAAGTCTCGTTCTGGTATTTCCTGCTGGTAGCGCCCCCGTGAGCACTAAGATCGTGCGGAAACGATCTTTTCGGGAGGCGGCGTGCGGACTGTCGATCTGGGCTCGCAGGGGTTCGAGGTCTCGGCGCAGGGGCTCGGGTGCATGGGCATGAGCCAGTCCTACGGGGTCGCCGACGACACCGTGTCGCTGGCCACCATCGACCGCGCCCTCGAACTCGGCGTCACGTTCTTCGACACCGCCGACGTCTACGGACTCGCCGGGATCTACGGGTTCGGCGCGAACGAGAAGCTGCTCGGATACGCGCTGCGCGACCGCCGGGACGAGGCGGTCATCGCCACCAAGTTCGGCATCCGCGACATCACCACCGAGGGCGGACGGATCCAGATCCACCCGGACGGGTCGCCCGAGTACGTCAGGCGCGCCTGCGAGAGCTCGCTGCGGCGGCTGCGCACCGACCGGATCGACCTGTACTACCTGCACCGGCCCGACCCGAAGACGCCGATCGAGGACACCATCGGCGCGATGGCCGAACTCGTCGCCGAAGGCAAGGTCCGGTACCTGGGCGTCTCGGAGGTGTCGGCCGCCGAGCTGGAGCGGGCGCACGCCGTCCACCCGATCACCGCGTTGCAGAGCGAGTACTCGCTGTGGACGCGCGGCATCGAGGACGAGATCCTGCCCACCGCGCGCCGTCTCGGCGTCGGCGTCGTGCCGTTCTCCCCGCTCGGCCGCGGCTTCCTGACGGGCACCGTCACCGGCACCACCGAACTGTCCTCCGACGACATGCGCCACAACATCCCCCGCTTCACCCCCGAGGCCCTCGACGCCAACCAGGCCCTCGTCGCCACCGTCCGCGACATCGCCGCCGCCCACGGCGCCCTCCCCGGCCAGGTCGCCCTCGCCTGGGTCCACGCCCAGGGCGACGACCTCGTCCCCATCCCCGGCACCAAACGCCCCACCTACCTGGAACAGAACGCCGCCGCCACCACCCTCACCCTCACCCCCGAAGACCTCACCCGCCTCAACCCCCTGGCCACCCAGGTAACCGGCTCCCGCTACTGACCCAGCCCCCCGCGCCCCTGACGCGACACCCCAAGGCCACCCCCTTTACACAGTAAGGTTCTTTCCGGCGCCACCTTGATGGCCCGGCCCCGCACCCCAAAGCCTCCCGATAAAAGGGACAGTTGGTGCAAATTTAAATGGATCAGACCTTTCCGCTGAATTCCATAAAGCACAAGCGAGTACCCTGCACCACCGGTAACTTCACTCCCATGCCTTCACCACATCACGACTCCCTGAACGCGGTTTTCCGGAGACGTCCGACATTGGCGCTGGAAGTGCTGCACGACCTCTGCGGCGTGCGCATCTCCCCCCATTCCCCGGCCCGGGTCGAGTCCAACGACTTCAACACCCGGCCGTCAGACGACTTCACCCCCGACACCGTCATCACCGTGGGCCCACCGCGGGCGCCCTCGCACGGCGTCATCGTCGAGATCCAGCAGACCCGGATCGCGGCGAAGCGCACACAGCTCGCGCGCTACGCGGCCTCGATGTGGCTGCAGATCCGGCGCCCCGTGCACGTCCTGCTCTTCGCCCCCGACGACAAGACCGCCGACTACTACGCGGCCCCCATCTCCACGAGCCTGCCCGGCTACACCTTCCACGCCCACTCCGTCGGCCCCGCGCGCCTCCCCGTCGTCACCGACCCGGCCGAGGCAGCCGCCCATATCGAGATCGCCATGTTCAGCGTCCACGCACACGGACAAACCCACCCGAAAACGATCAACGCCTTCGCGGAAGCCCTCAAGAAGTTCCCCCAGGAGCACTCCGAGGCTTACGCTAACTTCTGCTGGAACATCTCCGCGCCCGCCATCCGCACGATGCTGGAGGCCGTCATGAAGAACGCCACAGAATTCCCCCTCTCAGCCAAGATCATCGACGAGGCCCGCCCGGAGATCATCGCCAGGGCCCGGCCCAGGATCATCGCCGAGGCGCGGCCGGAGATCGAGGCTGAGGCCGTGCTCACGGTGCTCAGCGCCCGCGGCGTGGCCGTCGACGAGGCCACGCGCGAACGCGTCCTGGCCTGCACCGACCTCACGACGCTCGGGGGATGGCTCAAGGCGAGCGCCACGGCGACCTCGGCCGACGACCTGTTCGGCTGAGCCGAGGAGGGTTCGAGCCGCACGGCGTCCGCTCTCGGAGGACGTCGTGCGGCTTGTGGTGTGGTCAGCGGGGTGGGGGGTGGAAGGTGGTGGAGAGGGGGCAGTGGGTGCCCTGGTAGATGGTGGGCATGCAGCGGTTGCAGTGGGTGCAGGCGGAGGTGGCGGAGGGGTTCTGGTGGAGGTGGTTGGGGAGGTCGGGGTCGATGAGGAGGGCGCGGCCCAGGGCGGCGAAGTCGAAGCCCTCCGACATCGCCAGGTTGAGGGAGGGGCGGTCGGTGAGGCCGCCCAGGAGGATGAGGGGCATCTTGAGTTCGGCGCGGAAGCGGCGCGCTGTGGGGAGGAGGTAGGCGGGCTCGTAGGGGTAGGTGTGGAGGAAGAAGCGGCCGAAGAGGCGTAGGGCGGTCCGCACGGGTTGGGGGAAGGCGGCGGCGAACTCCTTGACGGGGGCGTCGCCTCGGAACAGGTACATGGGGTTGAGCAGGGAGCTTCCGGCGGTGAGTTCCAGGGCGTCCAGGTGGCCGTCGGACTCCAGGAGGAGGGCGAAGGCAAGGCCGTCCGCCTCGGTGAGGCCGCCGCGGACTCCGTCGGACATGTTGATCTTGGCGAGGACCGCGATCCGGTCGCCGACGCGGGCCCTGACCGCCTCGGCGATCTGCCTTGCCACGCTCGCGCGGTTGACCAGGGAGCCTCCACGGGCGTCCCCGCGCTTGTTCAGGCGAGGGCTCAGGAAGGAACTCGCCAGGTAGTTGTGGCCGAAGTGGAGTTCGACGGCGTCGAAGCCGCAGTCGGCGGCGAGTGCGGCGGCGTCGGCGTGGGCGCGGGTGATCCTGGCGAGGTCGTCCTCGGTCGCGGCCTGGACGAACCGGAACGTCAGGGGGCTGAGCCGTCGCGACGCCGACAGCGCGGGCAGGCGGTTGGAGCGGGCGTCGGCGACGGGCCCCGCGTGGCCGATCTGGGCGGAGATCGCCGCGCCCTCGGCGTGCACGGCCTCGGCCAGCCGGGTGAGGCCGGGAGCGGCCTCGGGGCGCAGGTAAATCTGGCGGCGTTCGGTGCGGCCCTCCGGTGCGACGGCGCAGTAGGCGACGGTCGTCATGCCGACGCCGCCCGCCGCGATCGTCCGGTGGAAGGAGATGAGGTCGTCGGAGACGAGGGCCTTGGGGGTGCGGCCCTCGAAGGTGGCCGCCTTGATGAGGCGGTTGCGCAGGTTCAGGGGTCCGAGTCTGGCGGGGCTGAAGGGGTCGGGCACGGGGGCGCTCCGTTCGCGGGGGGTGGGAGGGGCGCGTCGAGTCCCGCGGCGACGAACGCCGCGACGCTCGCGGCGGGCGGCGGGTCGTCCGCCGCGTCGCCGTAGGTGTGCAGGACGAGGTCACGGGCCAGCCGCCATCGCAAGGCGGCCTCCTCAGGCGGCAGGCCGGGGACGGCGCGGGCGAGGAGGGCGGCCCAGGGTTCGGGGTGGGACCACGCCGACCGCCACGGCAGCGGATGCCCGGCGCGGACGAGCCGGGCGAGCAGCCCGACGAGCCAGCGCCGCGCCGGGTCGGCGGCGAGCGCGGCCAGGGGCTCCACGAGGAGGGCGGCGATCCGGGACGCCCGCACGGGCCCGGTGCCGCGCAGGAGGCCGTCGAGTTCCGTCAGCCGGGCGCTCCAGAGGTCGCCGAGACCGCGTTCCAGGAGCGCGGTGGCCAGCGCCTCCTTGGAGCCGAAGTGGTAGTGCACGGCGGCGGGGTTCATCCCGGCGGCCTTGTTCACGGCGCGCACCGACACCGCGTCGTAGCCCTGGGCGGCGAAGAGTTCGGCGGCGGCGTCCAGCAGCCGTCCGGGCGCGTCGGCGATCGTCACGCCGCAAGTGCACCACGCCCGCCCGAGCCCGGTCAATCAGTGATGGAATCGCTGATTGACCGGTTCCGGCATCGCCCCCACCCCTGGAACTCCGCGCTATCCCTGGAACTCCAGGAGGGGCACGTCGTACATGTGCGGATTCGGCGGGCGGCGCATCGGCGGGTCGGCGACCTCGACGACCATCAGCTCGGCGACGAACTGGACCGTCGCGGCCATGAGATGGCTGGTGAGGGCCTGCGCCGAACGCTCCTTCATGCCGACCGAGATGTGCACGTGCGGCACCGCCAGGCCCCGCTCAGGGTCCCAGGCGAGGGTCCCGCAGCCGACGGCCTCGACGTTCGCGGCGTGCACCCGCGTCCACACCGGCGCCATCGGGTCGGCGACCCGCTCGCACGTCCCGATGACCTCGACGGACGAGAACGCGCCGAGGAACATCGGGATGTAGCCCTGCCTGACGTCGTTGTCGGCGCAGAAGGCGGCGAGCGCGGTGAAGAAGTCGTCGCCCGGGTCGAAGACGACGCCGAACGTGCGGCCCGCTTTCAGCTCACTGCTGCGCATGCGCTCCCTCCAGGTCGGCGACGTCGGGTCCGCCGCCCGTCGCGGCGATGGCGGGCGCGGCGCCCACCGGCGTCCCGCAGAACGCGGCGGCGGCCGACGCCAGCAGCGCGTCCTTCCCGGCGGGCGCGAGCAGGGTGAGCCCGTGCGGACGGCCCGCAGGGGTCATCCCGCCGGGCACCGCGATCCCGGCGAGGTCGAGCAGGTTCGCGAACGTGCTGTAGTGGCCGAGCACCTTGTTACGGCCGATCGGGTCCTCGCGCATCTCCTTGTGCGTGAAGGTCGTCGGCACGGTGGGCACCGCGAGCGCGTCGATCCGCTTCCAGGTGTCGCGGGTGAGGGCCCGTAGCTCCTGGAGGCGGTGCGCGTCGGCGAAAGCGTCGGCGGCCGTCATCGACGACCCGGGCCGCAGCACCCTGCGCGTCACCGGGTGGACGGCCTCGGGGTGCCGTTCGGTGAACGCGCCCACGGCGGTGAGCCTTTCGGCCAGCCAGGCGCCCCCGTACAGGAGCCTGCCCGCCTGGAGGAAGGGGTCGAACTCGATCTGCACGAGGGTGTGGCCGAGGTCGCGCAGCCGGGCCAGGACCTCCTTGAACGCCACCGCCGCCGCCCCGTCGCCGAAGAACTCCAGGCGGCGCGGCACCCCGACCCGCAGCGGCCCGGACGCCGTCAACCCGCCGACCGGCAGTTGACGCGACCACGGGTCGCCCGCGACGGGCCCGGCGATGACCGACAGGACCGTCCAGGCGTCCGGCACCGACCCCGCGAAGACGCTCGCGCAGTCCAGCGAGGCGCACGCCGGAACCATGCCCAGCGTGGACACCAGCCCCCGCGACGGCTTCAGCCCGACCGTCCCGGTGAACGCCGCGGGCACCCGGCCGGACCCGGCCGTGTCGGTGCCGAGCGCGAACGACACGAGGCCCGCGCCGACCGCGACCGCCGACCCGGAGCTCGACCCTCCCGAGATGAGGCCCGGCACGAGCGGCGACTCGCACGACCCGTACGGGCTGCGGGTGCCCGACAGGCCGGTGGCGAACTGGTCGAGGTTGGTCTTGCCGAGGAGCAGCGCCCCCGCCGCGCGCAGCCGGTCCACGACGGGCGCGGAGACGTCGGGCGTGTAGGCGTACCCGGGGCACGCCGCGGTGGTGGGCAGCCCCGCGACGTCGATGTTGTCCTTGACCGCGAAGGGCACCCCGTACAGGGGTCCGTCCGGCAGGGCGGCGGCCTCGGCGAGCACCTCCGCGCGCGGCCGGAGCGTGATCCAGACGTGGTCCTCGCCCCGCGCCTCGATCCTGTCGTAGACCTCGTTGACCACGTCCTCCGGCCGGGCCGTCCCGGTGCCGTAGCACCGGGACAGCTCCGCCACCGACAGCGAGCCGGTCATGTGCCTCCCAAGGTGTCGAGCAGGGCCGACGACGGCGCGATCGCCCCGAACACGCCGCCCTGCATGGTGATCATCTTCAGCGCCGCCTCGTAGTTGCCGACGTCGGTCGCGCCCGTGCAGTCGGTGAGCAGCAGGCACTCGTATCCCCTGTCGTTGGCGTCGCGCATCGTCGTGTGCACGCACACGTCGGTGGTGATGCCGGTGAGGATGAGGTGCGTGATGCCGCGCGTCCGCAGCAGCAGATCGAGGTCGGTGGCGTAGAACGAGCCCTTGCCCGGCTTGTCGATGACGAGTTCGCCTTCGACGGGCGCGACCTCGGGCACGATCTCCCAGCCGGGTTCGCCCCGGACGAGGATGCGTCCCTGCGGCCCCTCGTCGCCGATGCCCGCGCCGATGCCCTTGGACCGCCAGAGCTTGTTCGGCGGGCAGTCCGCGAGGTCGGGCCGGTGCCCCTCGCGGGTGTGGATGACGGTGAAGCCGAGCGGCCGCACCGCGTCCAGCACCCGGGCGGTGGGCTCCAGGCCCGCGCGGGTGAGCTCCAGGTCGTAGCCCATGGCGTCGACGTACCCGCCCTTGCCGCAGAAGTCCACCTGCCAGTCGATGCAGATGACCGCGGTCTTCTCGGGCGTGAACGTCCCGTCGTAGGGCCAGGCGTAGGGCTGCGCCATCACTGGACCGTACTGAGCGCTCATTTCGCCGCCGTAACGTCCGCGTCAGCGGCGGGTACGCTCTCGGCGGCCGGTTCCGGCCCGGACTCCTCGGCGGCCGCCTTCTTCTTCGCGGCGGCGTCGTAGAGGCCGAACAGGAGGAGGACGATCCCGGCGAAGACGTAGCCCAGCGCGACCTGTCCTTCGGCGTTCCACTCGACCTTCTCGGCGTGCACGAGGCCGATGAAGGACAGGACGGCGCCCGCGCCCGCGTAGCCCGCCGCCCAGACGAACCTCCGGTCGATGATGAACGCGACGATCGCGCCGAGCACGAGTCCGGCGAGGATCGCGCCACCGCCGAGCAGCTTCAGCCCCTCGTAGACGACGCCGGCCCCGGCCAGCGCGTCGTAGCCGAGTTCGTGCGCCGACGTCCCGGCGGCCGACAGCACGTTGTCCATCTGTCCGACCGCCCACGAGGCGACGTTCGGGAGCAGCGCCATGACGACGGCGATGGCGTGCGCCTTCGGCACCTCCTGGAACGCCTGGGCGCCGATGAGCAGGCCGATGTACAGCAGGATCGGGACGATCGCGGGGGTCGGGAGCAGCGCGCCGAGCAGCGCGAAGAACCCGAGGAAGCAGAACAGCGCGATGACGACGCCCGTGGCGAGCGAGTACGACGACCTGCCTCCGGCCGCCTTCCAGCCCGGGTGGCCGATGTACACGGCGGGCGGGAAGGGCGAGCCGAGCCCCGCGCCGACGACGGCCCCGAGCCCGTCGGCCAGGAGCACGGCGCGGAGGTTGTACTCGTCGCCCGCGACGGCGGCGCTCTCCACGTTGGTCATGCCCTCGGTGAAGTTGTAGATGCCGAGGGGGATGGCCGTGGCGAGCAGCGGCGAGACCTCCTTGAGGCCGTCCATCAGGAGGTCGATCTGGAGGGTCGGCAGGCCGATCGCGATGTCCTTGGCGGCCGCGGTGACGTTCGCGGGCTCCATGTAGCCGCCCGCCCAGCCGATGGCGGTGCCGACGAGCAGGGCGGCGAGGCCGACGGGGAGGCCGAACGGGAGCTTCAGGTCGGTGAAGAACCCGATGAGCAGGATGACGAGGACGGGCAGCGCGATCCAGGCCGCCTCGAACATCTGCCCGGTGGGCCGCATCGAGATGAAGGCGATGGAGATGCCCGCCAGGGTGCCGAGCATCGCCGCCTGCGGCGTGTACTTCCTGATGTACGGCCCGACGAACGCGCCGAGGATGACGATCAGGCCGATGATGAGCGACCAGGCCAGGCCCGCCGCCCACGCGGCGAGCGGGTCCTTGGTGGCCAGGTAGATCGGCAGCATGATCACGAACGTGACGATGAACATGTGCGGGACGGACGGCCCGTACGGCATCGCGCACACGTCGGTGCGTCCTTCACGCGCCGCCAGACGACGCGCGAGGTAGGTGTAGTACACGTTGCCGATGAGCATCTGGATGCCGAGCGCCGGAAGGATGACGCCGTAGACGTCGCTTCCGGGGATGTTGACGACGCCCAGGCACAGGCCGGTCAGGACCAGCACGTTGACCATGACGTTGAAGCCGAGGCCGAAGAACGCGTTGGTGTCGCCCGCCACCCAGAAGGGGAGCTTGAAGGGCTGTTCTTGCTCTGGCTGCTTGGTCTCGGTGCTCATGCGAGCGCCTCCAGGAAGTGCTTGGCGGGGGCGGTCCAGCCGAAGATGCCGCCCTGCGCGGAGATCATGTGCAGTCCCGCGTCCTGGAACTCCGGGAAGTAGGAGCCGACGCAGTCGGACAGGACGAGGCACTCGTAGCCCCGGTCGTTGGCCTCCCGGACGGTGGTGTGGACGCACACCTCGGTGGTCACCCCCGTCACGACGAGGCTCGTGATGCCGTTGGTCTCCAGGAGGTCCTGGAGGCCGGTGGCGTAGAACGAGCCTTTGCCCGGTTTGTCGATGACGATCTCGTCCGGGAGGGGCCTCAGCTCGTCGATGATGTCGTGGCCGTACTCGCCGCGGATGAGGATGCGGCCCTTGGGCCCCGGGTCCCCGATCCGCAGGGACGGCTCGCCCCGGTTGAGCTTGGCCGGGGGGCAGTCGGACAGGTCGGGCAGGTGGCCCTCCCTCGTGTGGATCACGAGCAGCCCGGCGGCCCGTGCGGCGTCGAGCACCTCGCGCAGCGGCGGGATGACCCGGCGCAGCAGCGAGACGTCGTTGCCCAGCGTCTCGCCGAAGCCGCCGGGCTCGACGAAGTCACGCTGCATGTCGATGATCAGCAGTGCGGTGGTCGTGAGGTCGAAGCCGAACGGGTACGGTTCGGCCTCTACGGACGCGGTCATGGCGGCTCCCTCTCCCCCGAATCCGTGGATGCCTTACTGATCGTCGATTGTCGACAATCACATGTCAGCGACGGACCTCGTCCGTTACGCCGGGGTAAAAGGCGGGATCGCGGGAGAAAGCGGGAGTCAGCCCGCGTAGGTGCGGGCGCCGTGGGAGGCCAGCGCGGCCAGCGCGACGGCCGGGTCGCCCGTGGCGAGCGCCTCGTACAGGCGCCGGTGCCGGGCGACGCCCTCGCTGGGCGCGCGCAGCACCTCGGCCTCCAGCCTCAGGTTGGCCGCCATGTAGAGCTGGAGCTTGAGGATCACCGGCTCGTAGGCCAGCACGAGCTGGCGGTGGCCGGACAGCGCGACGAGCGCCAGATGGAACCTGTGGTGCGCGTCGTTCTCGGCCAGCACGTCGCCCTCGGCGGCGGCGCCGTCCATCTCCTCCAGGGCGCCGGCGAGGTCGGCCAGGACGACGGGGCCCGGCAGCGCCTGTTCGACCGCGTACCGCTCCAGCACGTCGCGCAGGCCGAACAGCTCGTCCACGTCGTGGGAGGACAGCTCCGCCACCCGCACGCCCCGGCGCGGCAGGTGCTCCACCAGGCCCTGCTGGCCGAGCAGCCGCAGCGCCTCGCGCAGCGGCGCCCTGCTGATCCCGAACCTGGTGGTCAGCTGCTCCTCGATGAGCCTGTCGCCGGGGCCGAGCTCACCGGAGAGGATGTCCGCGCGGACGCGCTCCATCACCAGCTCGACAAGGCTGGCGGGCTGAAGCTCGTCCATGCGGCACGACTCCCCTACGTCTGCGCGGGCGGCCTCACGGTGTCGCGGGGCGCCGGTATCTCAGGAAGAGATGGTCTCCATCCTGCCTTACCGCCGCGAGAGCCATCCCCCCGTCCAGGGCCGGGCCCCGGACGATCCTGGGCGCGGCGCCGCCCACGAGGTGCGGGGAGAGCGTCAGGCACAGCTCGTCGAGAAGCCCGGCGGCGGCGATCCCGCCCAGGACCGTCGGGCCTCCCTCGCACAGCAGCCGGGTGAGGCCGCGCCCGTGCAACGCGGCGACGGCGGCGGTGAAATCCACCGACTCCTCCCCCGCGACGATCACCTCGGCCCGCTCCCGCGCCTCCGCGAGCCGGGGTGAGCGGGCCGTGGCGACGATCAGGACACGGCCGTCGAAGAGCGGCGCGGCGAGGTCCAGGTCGAGCGAGCGGGAGACGATCACCAGGGGGACGGGCGCGGGCCCGTACCCCTCGGCCCGCACCGTCTGCGCGCCCACGACGACCGCGTCCGCCATGTCGCGCAGTGCCAGGAACAGCCGCCGGTCCGTCTTGTTGCCGAGCCCGCCCGACAGGCCCGCGCGCGCCGCCGCGCCGTCGAGGCTGGCGATCATGTTGGCGCGCAGCCACGGGCCGTCCGGGTGGGCGTAGTCGGCGAGCAGGTCGGGCGGCAGGTCGGACATGCCGCCCAGGGTCTCAGACGGACGCGGCGTGCCCGGCCACGAGGTCGGCGATCTCGTCCGGGCGGGCGGCGGGCGCCCAATGGCCGGTCTTCAGCCTGCGGACGCTGAGGTGCTTGGTGAACGGCGTGCAGGAGGCCGCCAGAGCGGGCGTGACGAACGCGTCGTCCTCCAGGACCACCAGCTGTACCGGCACGTCCGTGCGCCGCTCCCTGGGCCGCAGGACGCGCGACAGGATGTTCGCCCGGTAGAGGTTGACGCCGTACTGGCCGTCCAGCGCGACGGTCGGCGCGAAGTGCGGCGTGCTCATCCCCTCGGACCGCGCGACGACCTTGGCGCCCAGGCCCGTCCGCCAGGACAGCGCGGGCAGGAAAGGCAGGTGGAAGAAGGCGATGTACCAGGAGTGCAGGCCCTGCTTGAGGCCGCGCAGGGTGGTCGCGTGCGCCCGGTTCCAGCGGCCCGCGTGGTCGAGGCTCGGCCCGGAGATCGACGTGTAGGACAGGAAGCGCTCCGGCATCGTCGTCACCGCCTCCCAGCCCTGGATCGAACCCCAGTCGTGCCCGACGAGGTGGACGGGCGCGCCGGGGCTCACGTCGTCGGCCACCGCCGCCAGGTCGCGCATCAGGTGTTCGAACCGGTAGGCGGCCCTGCCCCTGGGACGGTCCGACGCGCCGGCGCCGCGCACGTCGTAGGTGACGACCCGGTACCGGTCGGCGAGCCGGGACGCGACGCCGTCCCAGACGGTGTGCGTGTCGGGGTAGCCGTGCACGAGCAGGATCGTCGGGGCGCCGGGGTCGCCCTGGACCTGGACGGCGAGGTCGACGCCGTCACCGCGGACGATTTTGTTGGACATATTGCCAATTAGAGGGGTCCGGCCGCCGGTGGGTCAAGTCCGGGTCCCCCGAACGCATCGGTACACTGACAGGGATTTACGTGACCATGACGAAAGAGGCAGAGCACATGTCCGCTGGTGGATCGCACGCCGGAGACCCCAAGTCCTGGTTCGCGGTGTCCGTCGTAATGATCGGCTTCATCGTCGGCGGCGTCGGGTTGCCCCTCGGCAACTGGGTGCTGTTCTGGGCGGGCGTCGCCATCGTCGCCGCGGGCACCGTGCTCGGCGCCGTCGTCCGGATCATGGCCGACGTGGTCGTCGCCGTCCCGCCCAAGATCTGATGTTCCACCGTCGGTCGCTCGACGAGGAGATCGCCCACCGGCAGGCCAAACGCGGCCCGCTGGCCGAGGGCAGGCACTTCGAGCACGGCCCCGCGAAGTTCATCTTCGTCAGCCTCATCAGCGTCACCATGGTGGCGCACGTCGTCGCCCTGGTACTGCTCAAGTACACCTGACGGAGGTCCGTGCGCGCAGCGGCCGTCCTCACTACCGCGCTCATCCTGGTGGGCGCGGTCCTCGCCGTTCCCGCGGCCGCCGCGCCCGCGTCGCGCTGCGCGGCCGGGACCTGGCGGCTGGCCAAGGCCGACCTCACCGTGCGGCAGTCCGCCAAGACGAAGCTGCGCATCACCGGGGGCGCGGGCGCCGTCCTCGTCCTGGGCGGCGGCAAGGCGACGCACCGCTACGCGGGCTCGGCCAAGCTGAAGGAGAGCGGCACCTCGGGCGGCGCGCAGGTCGCCGGGTGGCTCCGCTACCGGGGCACGCTCCGCCTCAAGGCCAAGGTCACCGGGACCCGGCTCACCGCCACCGTCTCCAGCGCGACCGGCAACGCCACGCTGAAGCTCCGCCAGACCCGCCCCCTCCAGCTCGACCCGGCGCCCCGCGGCCTCGCCGCGCTGCTGAAGTCCGGCGAGTTCAGCGGCGTCCCGTACAACGCGCAGGTCACCTGCTCGCGCACCGCGCTCAAGCTCCGCCAGACCGGCACCAGCGGCGGCGCCGCCTTCACCGGCGCCTGGAGCTACCGCCGCGTCTGACGCCGCCCGCGCCGCAGGTACAGCTCGGCGACGATCAGGTTGGGCACCCAGCACAGGAACGTCACGGCCGTGTAGGCGCGGTCGAAGGCGAGCTCCTCCGCCACACCGACCTGGGCCATGATCAGAAGCGGAGTCCACACGCGGAGCATCACGCCCGCGTAGGTGAGGGCGAACAGGCGGATCGCCCAGCGGCGGTGCGCGGGGACGTCACGGCGGCGGATCGCCCGGAACGCGGCGACGGCGCAGGCCAGCCACGCGAGGCCGAGCAGCCCGAACCCGGCGACCCCGACCGCGCCCGCGCCGTTGTAGGGAGCGATGACGAGGCCCGCCGCCCCCGCCAGCAGGATCGCGATCAACACGACGCGTCCCACGCCCCGGTGCGCGCCCGTCCGGCGGGCCCGCAGCCGTGACGAGAGCTGGAGGGGGCTCAGCAGCAGGGCGAGGCCGCCGCACACGATGTGGACGTAGAAGGCCGCCTGCACCGCCATGGGCCGTCCCGCGACGTGCGCGGCGGTGCCGTGGTCGTCGGCGGCGAGCGAGTCGAGCGAGCTGAGCAGGTAGGGCAGCGGGGCGAGCAGGGCGATGGCCACGGCGCTGAGCGCGAGCCACCAGCCGCCCGCCCTACGGGCCGCCCGACTGCCGGGCTGTGTTTGATGTGCCCGGAAGACGGCCGCTTCGCGACCCCGACTTCGTCGGGAGCGGCCGTCTCCGGGCTGGTTCTGGGTCGTCGTCATGGACGGCACGCTAGGAACCGGCGGCGTCCGCGCGCCTCCCTCAGCCGAGTGATGTCGGGAATGCTGGTGTTCGGGCAGGATGCGGGGTATGCGCATCTGGCTGGCCGCGGGGTTCCTCGTGCTGGCGGGGCTGGCGACGCTGGCCACCCCGCCCGCGCCGCCCTACCGCGACCTGGACGCCCTCGGCCTGACGCTGAGCGCCCTCGCGGCCCTCAGCCTCGTCTGGGTGCGCTCGGCGCCGCTGCGGGCCTTCGTCGCCGCCTGCGCGGTGCTCGTGGCCAACGCCGCGCTCGGCTACCCGGCGACGCTCGTGCACTGGCCGCTCTGGGTCGCGCTGTTCGCCTGCTTCGCGCTGGACCGCGACGTCAGGTGGCGGATCGGCTGCGGAGCGCTCTTCGCCGTCGCGCTCACCGGGTTCTTCGTCCTGGACCGTGAGCCCGGCGAGACGCTGTCGGGCATCGCCGTCGGTGTGTTCATCGCCACCGTGGGCGGCGACGCCGTACGCAGCCGTCGCGCGGCCGCCGAGGCCGACCGGGCGAGGCTGCTGCTGGAGGAGCGCACCCGGCTGGCCCGCGAGCTGCACGACGCGCTGGGCCACGCCGTCAACGTCATGGTGATGCAGGCGGCGGTGGGGCGCCGGGTGCAGGCCACCGATCCGGGGTTCGGCGCGGAGGCGCTGCGGCACATCGAGACGCTCGGCCGCGGCGCGCTGGAGGAGCTGGACCAGGTGATCCAGGCGCTCTCCCCGGACGGCGAGACGCCCGGCATGACCGATCTCGCGGCGCTCGCCGACCGGGTGCGCGCAGCCGGGCGCGCCCTCGACCTCAACGTCGGCGCGGTCGACCTCACGCCCGACGGAGCGCGCGCGCTTCACCGGATCGTCCAGGAGGCGGTGACCAACGCGCTCCGCCACACCGACGCGGGACGGATAAGGCTGAGCCTCGCCCAGGCGGGCGACCGGGTGCGGCTGGAGGTGCTCAACGAAGGCCGGGGCTTCCCCTCGCCCGAGCCGGGCCGGGGCCTCGCCAACATGCGCCGCCGCGCCGACGCGCAGGGCGGCGAGTTCCACGCGGGCCCGGTGCCCGGCGGGTTCGCGGTGCGCGTCACCCTCCCGGCGGCGCCGTGATCCGGGTGTTCCTCGCCGACGACGAGCCGCTGGTCCGCACCACGCTGCGGGCGCTGCTCGCGGCCGAACCCGGCCTGACCGTCGTCGGCGAGGCGGCCAGCGGCCACCGGACGGTCGAGGGGGTGCGCGCGCTGCGCCCCGACGTGGTGCTCATGGACGTGCGGATGCCGGGCTGGGACGGGGTACGGGCGACCCGCGAGATCGCCGCGTGGGATCCGCCTCGCCCGCGCGTCCTGGTGCTCACCACGTTCGACCTCGACGACATCGTGGACGACGCGATCGCCGCCGGGGCCGACGGGTTCCTGTTGAAGCGGGCGACCCCTGAGGAGATCGTCTCGGCGGTGCGCACGGTGGCTTCCGGGGACGCCGTCCTTGCGCCGCGCGTCACGCGCCGTCTCCTACGCGACCTGGCGGCCCGGCCGCGCCCCGCGCCGCTGCCCGTGCCGCTCACCGACCGGGAGGAGGCGGTGCTGCGCGCGCTCACCGAGGGCCTGTCGAACCCGGAGATCGCGGACGCGCTCACCATCTCACTGGAGACGGTGAAGACCCACATCAAGAGCATCCTGCTCAAGCTCGGGGTGCGGGACCGAACCCAGGCGGTCATCTGGGCATACCGGACGGGCTTCGCCAACGAACACTGAACCCGTCACCCG
The DNA here is from genome assembly GCF_020991275.1 of Actinocorallia sp. API 0066. Taxonomy (GTDB): domain Bacteria; phylum Actinomycetota; class Actinomycetes; order Streptosporangiales; family Streptosporangiaceae; genus Actinocorallia. The sequence continues at coordinate 521,069 of NZ_JAJLQY010000003.1, forward strand.
TGATGTTTCCCTAAAGAGAGGGATATAACTCGCGGCCCGCTTTCTACCCTCGGAGCGCAGGCACCGAAGGGAGAAAGACATGCAGCCTCGCACCGACGGCCCCGTCCCCGTGGACGCGGTCTACGAACCGCCGCTGCTCACCGAGGTCGGCGGGTTCACCCGGCTGACCCTCGGCGGCGGCTACCTCGGCCTCGACAACTTCTGGCAGACCGACTGGTACGCCCGGCGGTGACCGCCGACTGGCTCGCCGTCGTCCCCGACGGCAGGGCGGGGAGCGCGGTCGCGGCCGGGCTCCCCGCCTCGCGGGTGCTCCGCCACGCGTCCGGACGGCCGTGGCTGCTCGCCTCAGGGCGGCGCGCGGCGGAGATCACCGAGGCGCGGGCGGGCGGCCTGCGCGCCGCCGTCATCGGGCCGTGCGGGACGGACGCGGACGGCCTCGCCCGGCTGCTCCGCCGCGTCCGCTCCCTCACCGACGTGGACCGCCTCGCCTCCCGGCTGTCCGGAAGCCATCACCTTGCCGTCTCACTTGATGGGAGGGTGCGCTTTCAGGGCACGGTCGCGCAGGTCCGGCGGGTGTTCTCGCGGCGTGTCGGCGGGGTCGTCGTCGCGGCGGACCGTGCCGACGTGCTCGCCGCGCTGCCGCCGTCCGCCGGGATCGACGACACGGCGCTGGCGCTGCGGCTGCTGTACCCGCTGGTGCCGCCGCCGCTCGCGGGCCTGCCCCTGTGGCGCGGGGTGCGGGCGCTGCCCGGCGACCACTGGCTCGGCCTCGACGGCGACGGAAGCGTCCGTGAGGTGCGCTGGTGGTATCCCCCGGAGCCTCGCCTTTTGTTGGACTCGGGTGCCGGACTCCTGCGGGAACGGCTTACCGAGGCCGTCGCGGCGCGGCGTGCCGAACGGCTCAGCGCCGACCTCTCCGGCGGGCTCGACTCCTCGACCCTGTGCTTCCTCGCCGCAGGGCGGGGCGCGGCCCTGACGACGCTGCGGGAGGCCGTCACCGATCCGGGCAACGACGACGCCCGGTGGGCCGCCCTGTGCGCCGCACGGCTGCCCGACGCCGCGCACACCGTGTTCGCCCCGACCGACCTGCCCGGCAGGTACGCGGGGCTCGACGGGCCCGCCGACCCGGAGGAGCCGTTCCCCTGGGTCCGCTCGCGGGCCGACCTCGCCGCGCTCGCCGGACACGCGGGCCGGGCCGGAACCGTCCACCTGGCCGGGCACGGCGGCGACGAACTCCTCACCGTGCCTCCGTCGCACCTGCACGACCTCGCCGGGCGGGCTCCCCTGCGCGCGCTGGCCGCCCTGCGTAGGCAGCGCGCCCGGTGGGGGTGGCGGCGGCGCGACCTGCTCGCGCTCCTCGACCGGACGGGCTACGCCGCCTGGCTGGCACGGGCCGCGCCGCACGTCGAGGATCGGGAGCCCCGCCTCGCGCCGTTCGCCTGGGGCACGCACGGGATGATGCCGCCCTGGGCGACCCCGGACGCCGTCGCCCTCGTGCGGGACGCCCTGCGGGAGGCCGCCTCCGATCGTCCCGAGCCGCTCGCCCCGCAGCGCGCCCACCACACCCAGCTCCACTTCGCCGCCCTGTGCGGACGGGCCGTCAGGCTGGCCGGACGCCACCACGACGCCCACGGCACCGCGCTCTCAGCCCCCTACCTGGACGACAGGGTGATCGAGGCCGCTCTCGCCGTCGACCTCGCCGCGCGGGCGCGTGCCGACACCGTCAAACCCGTACTCGCCGCGGCGGTGCGCGGCACCGTCCCGGACGCGCTGCTCACCCGGCGCACCAAGGGCGAGTTCAGCGCCGAGGTGTTCACCGCCCTGCACCGGCGGCGGGCCGACGTGCTGGCGCTGCTCAACGACCCTCTGCTGGCCGGACGCGGCCTGGTCCGCGCGTCCGCCGCCCGCGCCGCCGTGTTCGCCGTGGGCCCCACCGCGGGCCCGCTCTGGCACCTGGACATGACCCTCGCCTGCGAGACCTGGCTACGCGCGCGCCCTCCCGTCGTCGCCGCGCCCCCCGCCCCGTCCCCACCCGACCGATCGGAGGAGACATGCTCACCCTGAGACCCCACGTCGTGACCGCCGACACCAACGGCCTGACCGTCCTCCTGGACGCCCGCTCAGGCCGCTACTGGCAGCTCAACCAGACCGGCAGCACCGCCCTACGCGCCCTCCTCGCGGGCCGCCCCCCGGCCCAGGTCGCCGCCGACATCGCCGCCCACTCCCACACCCCCGAAACCACCGTGGCCACCGACATCGCAACCCTCATCCACGCCCTCATCACAGAACGCCTGGCCACCGATGAGTGAACCCATGGCCCTGGAACTCCCGCCTCCCGTCACCCGCCGCTCCCGAGCCATCGCCCGCCTCGCCGTCGCCCTCGCCACCCCCCTCTCCCACCTCGCTCCCGCCCGCCTCGCCACCGTCCTTCGCGCCGCCCGCCACAAAGCGCCCCCCGCCTCCCGGGACCTCGCCGCCACCGCCCGCGACGCCGTCGTGGCCGTCAGCGCCCACTGCGCGGGCCAGGGCTGCCTACGCCGCTCCATCGCCGCCGCCCTCTACTGCCGCCTCCACGGCGCCTGGCCCACCTGGCACGTAGGCGTCCGCACCACCCCCTTCCGAGCCCACGCCTGGATCGAAGCCCAAGGCACCCCGGTGAACGAACCCTTCCCGCCCGCCTACTACACCCCCATCCTCACCGTCCCCCCACTGACGGGCCTTCCGAAACGGGGGGTCAGAGGTTGAGGAGGTGGAGGGCGGCCAGGAGGGAGTCGACTACGGGGGCGCCGGTTTGTTCCAGGTCGGTGCGGCGTTGCATGCCGCCGGTGTAGAGGATGGCGCGGGCGCCGATGTGGGCGGCGGCCACCGCGTCGTCGGCGGCGTCGCCGATGACGGTGAGGTCGGCGGGGGCGATGCCGAGAGCGGCGGCGTGGCGGACCATGTGCTCGGCCTTGCCGCCGCCCGGAGCGCCTACGAGGCCGTCCACGCGGGTGAAGTAGGAGGTGATGTCGAAGCTTCCGACCGCGCCGGTGAGGTGGGCGTGCCCGGCCATCGAGAGGATCGACTGGGTGCGTCCGGCGCTCGCCACGAGGTCGAGCGCGGCGCGCGCCTCGGCGGCCAGCGGCGCGGTGGGCATCAGCCGCTCGTAGTGCGCGTGGAACTGGGTGTCCAGGTACTCCCACTCGCCCTCGCGCAGCGGCCGCCCCAGCAGCCGCTCGTAGGCGACCCAGATCGGCCGCGTGTAGGCCGCGACGACCTCAGGCCCGGTGACGCCCTCCGCCTCGGTGCCCTTGAACACCTCGTACGTCGCCCCCAGGACGACGTCCCGATCGTCGAACAGCGTCCCGTTCCAGTCCCACACCACGTGCTTCACCGGCCCAGTTTAGGCGCGCCCCCAGAACCCGCGTCCACCGGATTTCCACGCGGAAGGCGGAGCGGCCGGACACGAACGGCGGCCCCGTCGCCCCGGAGCCGCCGTTGGTCTGTGGGGAACTGTCCTGAAGCGCCCCGCGCCGACCCACAACGCCGGGGGCGGCGCGATCTACCCGGCGCTCTTGATGGCGGAGATCTCGAACTCCAGGGTGATCTTCTCGCTGACGAGGACGCCGCCGGTTTCGAGGGCGGCGTTGAAGGTGACGCCGAAGTCGCTGCGGTTGATCGTGGTGGCGCCCTCGAAGCCGATGCGGTCGTTGCCGAACGGGTCCTTGGCGGCGCCCTGGTACTCGAAGTCGATCGTGACGGGCTTGGTGACCGCCTTGATCGTCAGGTCGCCGCTGACGCGGAAGACGTCGTCCTTGATCTGCTCGACGGAGGTGGACCGGAAGGTGATCTCCGGGTAGGTCTCCACCTCGAGGAAGTCGTTGGTGCGCAGGTGCCCGTCGCGCTGCTCGTTGCGCGTGTCGATGCTGGCGGTGGCGATCTTGACCTCGACGGACGAGGCGGCCGGGTCGGCGCCGTTGACCTGGGCCGTCCCGGAGAACTCGTTGAACGCGCCGCGGACCTTGGTGACCATCGCGTGCCGGGCGGAGAAGCCGATCCGGGTGTGCGCCGGGTCGAGCGTGTAGGTGCCGGTGAGCTCGGTGAGGTCGGACATCGTTGACTCCTCGGGATCTGCGTGGGAAAGAAGTTGAACGTTCAACTCTGAGCATACGCAGCTTTGGTGACGTGTCAAGTAAACTGACGTCCATGACTCGATGGCTCTCCGACCTGGAACAACACGCGTGGCGCGGGCTCATGCAGATGCACGCGGAGGTCTGGGCCGCCGTCACCAGGGACCTCCAGGCCGACTCGGGCCTGTCCGCCGGCGACTACGCCGTCCTGGTGCCCCTCAGCGAGCAGGACGACCACCGGCTACGCGTCACCGAACTCGCCCGCGCGATGCGGTGGGAGCGCAGCCGCCTGTCCCACCAGTTGTCGCGGATGGAGAAACGCGGCCTGATCGTGCGCAGGGAGTGCCCCGAGGACGCGCGCGGCGCGTTCGCCGAGATCACCGAGCACGGCCGCACGGTGATCACCACGGCGGCGCCGCACCACGTGGCGAGCGTGCGCAGGCACTTCTTCGACGCGCTCACCCCCGAGCGGGTCGCCCAGCTCTCGGCGATCTCCGACGCCGTCCTGGCCGGGCTCGGCGGGCCGGACGGGCCGGACGGCCCGGGCGGATCAGAGGCCGAGCCGTGCCCTCAGTCGTCCTCGGACGGGATGAACGGGAGCACCTGAGTCTCCACCGAGCCGTGCTCCCTGATGCCCCGCTCCAGGGCGGCGACCCGGTGGTGCAGGGCGCCGTTCTCGCGGAGCAGCTCGTCGTTGTCGGCGCGCAGCGCGGCGAGCCGACGGGCGGTGCGCCACAGCGCCGCGGCGGCGCCGAGGAGGATCCCGACGGCGAGCGCGCCGAGCGCGGGCAGCCACAGCGCCCCCGCCCCGGCGACGAGCAGCAGGACCACCGCGCCGAGCGCTCTGCCGTGGCGCTCCGCCCGGTCCCACGCCCTGTCCACGCTCCTCGGAATCCGCACCCGCACCTGGCCCCCTCCGTGACGTCTCCAGCCTGCCGAAGGACAACGGCGGACGCGAACCGGGGTGTTCCCGTTCCGGCGGGATGCCGGGAATCTCACACGGTACCGCCTCCCAGGCCGGAAGAACCCCACCCAAAATGATCTTGTAAAAGGCTAAGATCGGGGGGATGAGCACTCCCCCGCACCGCCCGAGCGCCCGTGTCCTGCTGGTGGACGAGCAGGACAGGCTGCTGCTGTTCCTCGACGGGCTCAAGGACAAGTTCTGGCTCACCCCCGGCGGCGGGCTCGACCCCGGCGAGACGGTCGAGCAGGCGGCGGCGCGCGAGCTGTTCGAGGAGACCGGCCTCAGCGTCGAGCCCGCCGCGCTCGGGCCCGTGGTGGCGACGGCGTCGGGGTACTACATCGGCGAGTGGGACGGGGTGCTGCGCACCGCCACCGACACCTACTTCTTCCTGCGGACCGAGCACTTCGAGCCGGACACCGCCGGGTTCACCGACTACGAGCGGCAGACCGTCGACGAGCACCGCTGGTGGCCGCTCGCCGACATCGTGGCCGCGCCGCCCACCGTCGTCCCGTGGGGCCTGTCCGGGCTGCTGCCGGGCCTGCTGTCCGGACGGCCCCCGCAGGCGCCCGTCGCGCTCCCCTGGCACCACCCGGGCGTCGGCCCCGCTCTGTGACGGACAGCGGGCGGCGGACGGCGGAAATAACGGGACGGCGCGCCGGGTTGGGCCGGACATGAGCACCCCGTACACCGACGCCCCGTACGCGGACTTCACCACCATCCGCCGTCTCCTGTGGGACTCCAGGACATGGGCCTTCGTGGGCCTCAACGACGACCCCGAGCGGACGGTCCACAGCCAGGCCCGGCTGCTCCAGGGGCGCGGCAAGCGCATCATCCCCGTGCACCCGACGGCGACGACGGTGCTCGGTGAGCCCGTCTACCGGAGCCTCGCCGAGGTGCCCGAGCCGATCGACGTCGTCGGCGTGTACCGCAGGACGCCGGAGGCGGGCGCCGTCGTCGACGAGGCGATCGCGGCGGGCGCCAAGGCGGTGTGGCTGCCCCTGGACGTCATCGACGAGGCGGCCGCCGCGCGGGCCACCGCCGCCGGGCTCGACGTGGTGATGAACCGCTGTCCGGCCGTCGAGTGGACCGTCAGGCACCGCCGCTAATTCGTCGGCGCCGGGCGGGTTCAAGGCGAGCCAGCCGTGCAGCGCCAGGTGTAGTTCCAGCCGCCCCGCCGGGTCGTAGATGCTCTCGCCCAGGAGCCCTTCGAGCTGCCGCACGCGGTAGCGGATGGTCTGGGCGTGCATGTGGAGGCGCTGGGCCACCTCGGTGGCGTTGAAGCCCGACTCCAGGCACGCCAGCAGCGTCTCGGCGAGCACCCGGCGCTGGCGCGGCCGCAGGTGCAGCAGCGGGCCGAGCCTGCGGGCCGCGACGCGCCCCACCAGGTCCGCGTGCGGCACGATGGCGAGCGACGGCACGTGCTCGTCCGCGACGAGCACGCCCTCGCCCGGCAGCAGCCCGCGCCGCACCAGGTCGAGCGCGCGCCGCGCCCACTCCCGGGAGCGCGCCGCCTCGGCGGGCGGCACCGGCGGCCCGGCCGCCGCGTACCACTCGCCCAGGCCGTGCTCCAGCATGCGGCGGCGGCCGGGGCCGTCCGGGTCGGGCACGACCAGGCACGGCTCGGCGAGGTGCAGGCCGACGAGGACCTCCGACGGCAGCGCGGGCCGCCGCGCGGGCCCGCCGTCGCGCTCGTGCAGCGCCACGACGGCGACGGTCTGCGGCACGGTCCAGCCGGTCTTCACCGCGAGTTCCCGCACCTCCTTGAGCGCGCGTTCGCCGCCCTCCAGGAGCAGCTCCAGCATCCTGCGGCGACGGCCCTGGAACTCCCCCACCTCACGGGCGCCCGCCTCGGCGTGCCCGGCGGCGACGGCCTCGGCGAGGAAGTCGATGTAGGTGAGCACCGACGTGGTGATCTGCCCGACGACGGTGCCGGGCAGCTCGAACCCGCGCTCGGCGTTGCGCCGCGTGATGTGGTCGATCGCGGCGCGGGTGCCGACGCGGGCGGCGCTCTGCCACGCCTCCATCGATCTGCCCTCGCGTGCCTCCCCCACCCCGATCTCACGGAAGAACGCCAGTGTCTCGCGGGAGTCCACGGCGGGGTCGGCGACCATGTCGAACCAGTGTCCGAGCGCGATGTCCATCGAGAGCCGCATGACCTCGGCGTAGCGCGGGTCGTGCGGCCTGACGTACTCGGGGATCGCCTTCTCTATCGCGGCGACGCCCTCGGTGGTCATGGCAGGGAGTTCTGGCCGGTACAGGGCCACGAGCCGGTCGAGGGCCTCCCGGTGGGTCTCGTAGTCCAAGACCCCTTGGAGCAGCCCCACGCCACGTCTCTCCTCTCGACCAGGGAAAGAGCAAAGTTACTCCGCGTTGCGTCCGGGTTTCAACAGCGGTACGGGGAAATGTGCCGTGGCACGGGGCCGGTCCGGCAGATCCGATCACACGAACAGGTGTGAACACCGTGCCGGGTGGTGAGGACGTGATCAAGGGCGGAGGCGGCCATGTCGCGGAAGGGGTGGCCGCCTCCCGCCCCTTACCTCCCCGTAACAAACCCCCGGTAAATGCAACGGAACCGAGATTCGTCCGCTTCTTCTCCGCCGGGTGACCGAGCACTAAGATCACGGTAAGCGGACAGCAGCAGGTCATCAGCCTGTTCCCACCCTCTCGCCACGCCGCCTCCCCTTTTGGCATGCCTTGACGAGAGGTGCCCCTTCTGTGCCCATCCTGAGCGTCGTCGTTCCGTTTCACAATGTGGCCGAATACCTGGATGCCTGCCTTTTCTCCCTTGCCTCCCAGACCGTAACGGATCTGGAAGTGATAATGGTCGACGACGGTTCCACGGACGACGGCGCGCGCGTCGCCGAGTCCTGGACGGCACGCGACGAACGTTTTTTCCTCGTCCGGCGCGAGCACGGGGGGCCCGGCGCGGCCCGCAACACCGGCGTCGCCCGCGCGCGCGGCGCCTTCCTCGCCTTCGCCGACGGCGACGACATCGTCCCGCCCGACGCCTACGACCTCATGCTGCGCACCCTGGAGCGCACCGGCTCCGACGTCGTGTCGGGCGGCGTGCAGCGGATCGGCTCCTTCGGCACCAAGCCGTCCCACCTGCACGGACGCGCCATCGAGGCCGAACGGTTGAGCACCCACATCACCAGGACGCCGAGCCTCCTTTATGACGTGACGATGTGGAACAAGGTGATCCGGCGCAGCCTCTGGGACGAGCACGGCCTCGCCTTCCCTGAGGGCGTCCTGTACGAGGACATCCAGCTCGCGATAAGGCTGCACTGCCTGGCCCGGCGGGTGGACGTCATCACCGAGCCGATCTACCTGTGGCGTGAGCGGTCGGGCGGCAACCCGTCGATCACCCAGCGCCGTGACGCGCCGGAGAACCTGCGCGACCGGGTGGCGGCGCTGCTGAACATCGACTCCTTCCTGGCCGGGCACGCGCCGCGCGGGCTGCGCCGCGCGCACCACCACAAGGCGCTCACCAACGACCTGCCGCTGTACTTCAAGGAACTGCACCGGGTTGGCGACGACTACCGCGACCTGTTCCTGGACCGGGTGAACGCCTACCTCGACCGGGTGCCGCGCCGCGCCTACCGGCAGTTGCCCTCCGGCGAGAAGCTCAGGTTCCACCTGACGCGGCGACGGCGCATGGCCGACCTGCTGGAACTGCTCGCCTGGCAGCGGGCCGCCAAGCCGGGCGCGCTGCCCGTGGTGCGCGAGCGGCTCCGGCTGTACGCCGACCTGCCCTTCCGCGGCGACAAGGAGATCCCGGCGCGGGTGTTCCGGCTCACCGCGGCCGAGACCAGGCCCGTCACGCGCGTCGACGAGGTCGCCTGGAGCGACGGGCGGCTGCGGCTCGCGGGCCGCGCCTACGTGCCCTACCGGGACCTGGACGACCGGCGGCACACCTCCAAGTTCCTCGTGCTGCGCGCGCCCGGCAGGCTGCCGCGCCTGGTGCGGATGCGCAGCGAGCTGCACCCCGAGGCCACCGCCCGCTCCGGCCAGGACCGCTACGTCTACGACTGGTCCGGGTTCTCCTGCGCGGTGGACCCGGCCAGGCTCTCCGGCGAGTGGCGCTGCCATGTCGTCGTGCGCGGCCACGGGCTGGTGCGCTCGGCCCCGCTCACCGTGCCGGTGCGCGGCAGGCCCCAGCGCCCGCCCTACGCCGAGCTGGGCCGCGACGTGCGGATGGTGACGCGGTGGTCGGGCGACCAGCTGTGCGTCTCGGTGCAGCCGCTCCGGGTGCTGGCCACCGGCTTCCGCCTCGACGGCGACGCGCTGGAGCTCACCACCCGGCTGCGCGAGCCCGCCGAGCGGGCCGAGCTGCTGGTGAAGCGCGGCGCGACCGTGCTGGAGCTGCCCGCCGAGCTCACCGGGAGCCGCTGCGCCGCCCGGCTGCCGCTGGACGCGCTCGTGGACACCGAGAGCCCCGACGACTACGCGTCCTGGGAGACGTACCTGCGGCTCGACGGCGGCGAGCCCGTCCGGATCGCGGTGACCGACCGGCTGCCGGAGGAGCGGTTCACCTACCGCGCCCGCGAGGTGGCCGTGCTGCACACCCGCGACGGCAACCTCTCGCTCGCCGAGCGGACCTTCCGGCCCGTCATCGAGACCGAGGAGTGGACCGAGGACGGCGTGCTGGTGCTGCGCGGCTCCTACCTCGGGCCCGGCCCGCTCGTGGCGGTGCTGCGCAGGCGCGGCACCGGCGACCTGCACACCTTCCCCTTCACCCAGGACGGCGCCCGCTTCGAGGTGCGGCTCGCGCTGCGCGAGGCGGAGGCGTTCGGGCGGCGCGCCCCGCTGCTCGACGGCACCTGGGACATCACCGTGCGGGAGCAGGCCCCGCGCGAGGACCGGCTCATCTACACCAAGTTCGACCACGGGCACCTGCCGAACCTCGCCGAGAAGCCCGTCGTGTTCGACGGCAAGCGGCTGCGGTTCCTGTGCTCGCAGTTCGACACGCCCGTCATCGAGGTGGAGGCCGACTCGCGGCCGGACGAGCGCGGCGCGTACTCCCAGCGCCTGCTCCAGCAGCGGTACTACCCGCTGCACCGCGACCTGCGGATGCGCGACCAGCTCGTGTTCGTGAGCTGGAAGGGCAAGCAGTGCTCGGACAACCCGCGCGCCGTCGCCGACGAGCTGCGCCGCCGGGGCGACGACCGCGAGCACATCTGGGTGGTGCGCGACACCGCGCTGGAGACGCCGCCGGGCGCGACGGTCGTGCGGCAGTGGAGCCGCGACTACTACCGGGCCCTCGCGCGCTCCAAGTACGTGATCGCCAACGACGACATGCCCGCCTCGTACGTCAAGCGCGACGGCCAGGTGTACCTGCAGACGTGGCACGGCACCCCGCTGAAGAAGATCGGCTTCGACATCGGGCAGGTGCGGTTCGCCAGCGGCGACGCCTACCTGGAGCACCTGGAGCGGGACGTCGCCAAGTGGGACATGATGCTCTCGCCGAACCCGTTCGCCACGCCGATCCTGCGCGGCGCGTTCCGGTTCGACGGTGAGGTGCTGGAGACCGGATACCCGCGCAACGACCTGCTGCACTCGCCTGACGCGCCGCGGGTGGCCGCGCGGGTCCGGGCGCGGCTGGGCATCCCCGTGGGCAAGAAGGTGGTGCTGTACGCGCCGACGTGGCGTGACGACCAGTTCTACGGCGGCGGCCGCTACCGGTTCGACAACCGCCTCGACCTGCTGCGGGCCCGCAAGGAGATGGGCGAGGACCACGTGTTCCTCGTGCGCGGCCACCACCTCATCGCCGACGACCTGTACGACCCGTCCTACGGCGACTTCGTCATCAACGTCTCCGCCTACCCCGACATCACCGACCTGTACCTGATCAGCGACGTGCTCATCACCGACTACTCCTCGGCGATGTTCGACTTCGCGGGCACCGGCAGGCCGATGCTGTTCTTCACCTACGACCTGGAGACCTACCGGGACAAGCTGCGTGGCTTCTACTTCGACTTCGCCGAGCGGGCCCCGGGGCCGCTGCTCACCACGTCCGACGAGGTGCTGGACGCCCTGGGCGACCTCGCCACCGTGGCGGGCGCGCACGCGGCGGCGTACCAGCGCTTCGCCGCCGACTTCCACCCGGTGGGCGCCGCGCCGGCCGCGAGCCTGGTGGCCGACCGGCTCTGCTGAGGCGAGCTCCTGGGCGGCGGCACCCGCCGCGGCCCGGGAGCACCGCGCCGCAGCGCGCAGGCGATCTGATAGGGCAGCGAGGCCAGGTAGGCGCAGATGAGGTCGAGCATGAGCGGGCTGCCGTACCCCTCCGGCCTGGTGTGCAGCCCCGCCACCACCATCCCCAGATACCCGCAGCCGACCGCCCAGCCCGGCCACCCCCAGCCGCCGCCCGACGCGCAGCGCCACAGCACATAGCCGACGCCCGCCAGGTAGCCGAGCGAGGGCCCGAACACCAGCACGACAGCGCTCCGCCCCGTCCCCCGACCGGCGAGCTCCCACAGGACCGGCGCCCCGAACACCGTCGCCAGCGCCGCCACCGCCAGCGCCGCAAGACAAGCGCCCCCCACCACAACTCCTCGCACCCGCCAGAGCCAAGCCCCCGGCGCGTCCGTTCACCCGCCGCGACGCGCCGTCTTGACCGACTCCGGCTCTTCAAACGAGGAACGTGATGAACTCCTCCAGCGAGATGAGGCCGTCGTTGTCGGTGTCGGCCTTGCCGAAGATCGCGTCCTTCTCCTCGTCGCTGATCGGCTCGCCGTTGCGCTCGTACAGCCGGACCAGCTCCGCGGGCGAGATCTGCCCGTCGTTGTTGGTGTCCACGACCGGGAACAGCTGCCTTGCCTGCGCCTCGTTCATCGTCTTCGTCCCTTCTTTCCGGTTGGTGCCGGGCGGGTGCTCCCCGCCCCGACGGCCCCGCCGCGGCTCCGTCCGCGACTGATCAAAACCCTAACGCGCCCCACCGACACTTCGAGTTTTTCCACAGGCCGATCTCGCTCCGCCGCGCGAGCGCGCCGCCGGGTCCGCGCCCCCGGCGTCAACACGGGTTGTCGTCGGAGCCGGTGGCGATGCGGTACGCGGTTTCCATGAGGGCGGCGGGGGTGTCCTGATCGTCGGCGTTGGTGGCGGTGCCGGTGATCGTGAGGTCGCGGGACGGCACATATCCGGCGAAGGCGCCGAAGAAGCCGGTGTGGTACCAGGCGTCGTCGCCGTCGAGGTCGGTGCGGCGGAGTCCGAGGGCGTAGGAGTCGTCGCTTTCGGGGGTTGTCGTGAGGAACGCGGCGCGGGACGCCTCGGTGAGGAAGTCGCCGGTGATGACGGCGCGCAGGAAGGCGGCGAGGTCCTCGGCCGTGGAGACGAGGCCGCCGCCTCCGTGCGTGTCGAACGTGGGGTTCCAGTCGCCCGTGTCGGCGCCCCCGATGACGGCGTGCGCGTGCACCCGTTCCGCGCCGGGCCGCTCCAGCCGGGTGGCGGTGAGGTCGAGCGGTTCGGTGACCAGGGTGCGGTAGGCGTCGGCGAGGGACCCGCCCGTGACGCGCTCGATGACCATCCCGACGAGCACGTAGCCGGTGTCGGAGTAGTGGAAACCCTCGCCGGGCGGGAAGTAGGGCTGCCCCCGCTCGACGGCCCAGTCGACGAGTTCGCGGGCCGTCCATGTCCGCTGCGGCTCGTCCTGGACGCGGGCCAGCCACTCCTCGTCGGTGGCGTAGTCGTACAGGCCGGCGGTGTGGTCGAGCAGCCGCCTGAGGGTGATCCGCTCGGCGACCGACGTCCCGTCCCAGACGGCCACCCGGGCGACGAGGTCGGCGTCGAGGTGGGTGCCGATCGGGTCGTCGAGCCCGAGCACGCCGCGTTCGGCGAGGCGCAGGGCGGCGACGGCGGTGAACGCCTTGGTCACGCTCGCGGTCCGGAACGGGTCGCCGGGCCGGAGCGCCCTGCCGCCGGGCGCGAAGACCCCGGCCGCGCCCGTGTAGGCGATCCCCGGCCCTTCCAGCCGCAGCAGGGCCCCGTGGTCGTCGCCGGAGGCCGACTCCAGCAGGCAGGCGTACCGCTGGTCGGCGGGAGGCGGCGGCCCGGTAGCCTCGCGCACCCTCCAGACGACGACGGCCACCGCCGTCACCACCAGCGCGGCGACCGCCACCACAGCACCGACGCGTGCCGCCCTACCTGCCACGGGCACTCCACTCAACGGATCCGGCACCGGGCCCGACCAGCACAGCCCGCTCGCCGCGACGCTAGTCCCGTTTCATCACCGTACGGTGCCCGGAAAGCCGCGATCCGGCCGCATCCGCGCGGTCAGCGCGCCGCGTTCTTGACGAAGACCTCACGGGAGCCGTCGGCCGCCTTGTCCCCGGTGAAGTAGCCGCCCCGGATGTGCCGCCGGGTGGTGTCGTCGTCGGAGGCGCGGGCGGCCGAGTGCCAGAGGTAGGCGTCGTGCAGGAGGAGGTCGCCCCGCTCGCAGTAGACGGCGACCTCTCCGGGGATCTTCTCGAAGCCGAGCGGCATGGGGAAGGGCGCGGGGCTGGAGGTGTGCCCCCCGAAGGGCCGGGACGCCTCGGGCAGCGGCACGTTGCGGGGCGCCGGGGTGGCCCACAGGTGGCTTCCCGGCACGACGCGCAGGAACCCGTTGGCGGGGCTCGTCGCGTCGATGTGCAGGGTGAACGCGGTGGACGGCCAGATCGCCAGGTTGGGGGCGGCCTGCCAGTCCGCGTGCCAGCCGATCCGGGAGTAGCCGGACTCCCGTCCCGGCCGGGCGTCCTGATAGACGACGCCGAAGCGGTGCGCGTCGTTCAGCCAGCAGTCCGCGCCCAGCAGCCGCCGTAGCAGCGCGACGAGAGCGGGTTCGGTGACGGCGGCCAGGACGGCGGGCGACAGCTCGTTGACGTACTCGACGTAGTTGGCGAAGGCCGCGGCTTTGCTTTCGTCGTCGAGGAAGGCGGTGGAGCCGTACCGGGGCGGCAGCGCGCCCGCGACGACGTCGGACTGCGCGCCGACGCAGTCGGCCTCCACACGCTGGAGGACGTCCTCGGAGTACAGGCCACGGATGAGCGCGAAGCCGTGGGCGCGGTAGTGCCGCTCGATCGCGTCGAGGTCGGTGACGGAGAAGGCTGCGGGTTCCATGTCCGGAAGGTAACCCGTGCCGGTTTCCGGCCTTCTGTACTCCTGTTAAAGGACTGCTACCCCTACATAAGTACAGACTTACATGACGGCGGGAAGCCGGGGTACGTTGGGGTTCCCGCAGGGAAGGAGCCCACCCCATGCCGTCCTTCAACCTCGCCGACCTCTTCGAGATCGTCGCGGACGCCGCGCCCGACCGCCTCGCCCTCGTCGCCGGAGACGCCCGCCGCACCTACGCCGACCTGGAGGCCCGCGCCAACCGTGCCGCCGCCGCCCTGGCCGCCGCAGGGGTCGGCCCCGGAGACCGCGTGGCGATCCTCTCCTACAACCGCGCGGAGTGGCTCGAAGCACAGATCGCCGCTTTCAAGCTCCGCGCGGCCGCCGTGAACGTGAACTACCGCTACACGGCGGGCGAACTCGCCCACGTCATCGCGGATTCCGGCGCCAAGGCGCTCGTCGCCGAACGCTCCCTGGCGGCCCGGCTCAACGGCGTCCGGGACACCCTCCCCGAGTTGCGCCAGATCCTCCTCATCGAGGACGGCGACGACAGCGACGTCCCGGGAGCCGAGGGCTACGAGGAGGCCCTCGCGGCGGCCTCCCCGGAGCGGGTATCGGCCGAGCGGTCGGGGGACGACCTGTTCCTCCTGTACACGGGCGGCACGACGGGCCTGCCGAAGGGCGTCATGTGGCGCGCGGAGGACATGTTCTTCCAGGCGATGGGCGGCGGCCGGATGATCGGCGACCCCGTCACCCGGCCGGAGGAGGCGGGCGAGAACGCGGCGGCGGGCGGTCTGACGATCATGGTGACGGCCCCGCTCATGCACGCGGCGGGCATCTGGATCTCGTGGGCGGCCTTCACCTCGGGCTCCACCCTTGTCCTGTGGACGGGCCGCAGCTTCGATACGACAGCCGTCCTACGGGTCGCGGAAGCAGAGCAGGTCCAGGTGATGAACCTGGTCGGCGACGCGATGGCCCGCCCGATCGCCGACCTGCTCAGCGCGGACGCGGCGGCGTTCGACCTGTCGTCGCTGCTCGTCCTGGCCTGCGGCGGCTCCGCGACCTCCCCCGACGTCAAGGAGCGGCTGACGGCGGCGCTCCCCCACCTCATGACGGTCCTGGACGCCATGGGCGGCTCCGAGACGGGCGTGGCGGCCGCCGGGGTCGAGCCGGACGAGCACGGCAACGCGAGGTTCGCCGGACGTCCCGGCATGGCCGTCCTCGACGAGAAGCTCCGCCCGATCCAGCCGGGTTCGAACGAGATCGGGGTGTTCGCCCGCAGCGGCCGCATCCCGATCGGCTACTGGAACGACCCGGACAAAACGGCAGCGACGTTCGTCACCGACGCCGACGGAGTCCGTTGGGCGCTCCAGGGCGACATGGCCAGGGTGGACGCCGAAGGGTTCATGGTCCTGCTCGGTCGCGGCTCCACGGTGATCAACTCCGGCGGCGAGAAGGTCTACGCCGAGGAGGTCGAGACGGCCGTCAAGTCCCATCCGTCCGTCTATGACGCGCTCGTCGTGGGTGTCCCGGACGAGCGGTTCGGGCAGCGTGTCGCCGCCGTGGTCGCCACGACCGCCCCGCTGGACGCCGAGGAGTTGCGCGACCACTGCCGCCGCACCCTCGCCGGGTACAAGGTGCCGCGCGAGGTCCGCTTTGTGGCGGAGGTCAGGCGGACGCCGACAGGCAAGGCCGACTACCGGTGGGCCAAGCAGGCGGCGCTCGAAGGGGCCTGACCCGCCCACGGGGGCCGTGGCTGCGTCACAATGAGTCTCCTCGGGGCCGAGCGCGGGGAGATGCGGGTGGAGCGGTTGGACGACCTGCGACGATGGTGGCTTGCGCTGTCGGCGATCCAGGTGGAATGGGGCGGCGGCAGCCACGACGCGCTACGGATGGACGAAGGGTCGGCCGACGCCTACCGCAGGGCGCTCCACGACAACTGGGGCGTCGACTCCACCGCGTCGCTGCTGGACATGGCGCGCTGGCTGACGACGTCGGGCCACGCCCGCGAGTACCGGCGGCACCTGGGCCGCGCCCCCCTGGCCTGGGACGCGGCCCGGCTCGTGTTCCTCGTGCGCGCCGCCTATTCGGCGGGCCTGCTCGCCGACGAGGAGGCCGCCTGGGAGCTGTGCGAGCGGATGACGGTGCCCGTCCTGTGCCACTACTCGTCGTGGCAGGGGTACGCGGAGGACTTCCTGGCCGCGCGGCGGGTCTGGGTGGGCGACGGCCTGCACGACCCGCAGCACGCCAACCGCCAGGAGGAGTTCGCCAGGGCCGCCGAGCGGCTGCTCGACCCAGCGAACGGCGCGAGCCCGTGGCGGCGGCTCGCGTTCGCGGCGCCCGCGCCCTACCTGGTGGTCCGCAGGCCGCCCGTGGGAGGGCGCGCCGAAGCGGCCGAGGGCGGCGCGACGGAGAACCGGAACGCGGCGCTCAGGCGCGGCTTCGGGGTGCCGCTGCACTGACGACAAAGTTGCGCACTCCGAAATTTTGCGTGATGCGAAGATTTTCACCCTATAAATGATTGCGCGCCGCGCAAGGCCATGGATACCTTGTCCGGCGTGAACGAGGGGCTGCGCGAGCGCAAGAAGCAGGCGACCCGCCGCGCGCTCGGCGAGGCGGCCCTACGGCTCGCCCTCGAACACGGGCCCGAGAACGTCAGGGTGGAGGAGATCGCCGCGGCGGCGGGCGTGTCCACCCGGACGTACAACAACTACTTCACCAGCCGTGAGGCGGCCATCTGCGCCGTCGGAGTGGAGCGCGCGCGCCGGCTGGGCGACTCGCTACGGGCCCGCCCCGAGGACGAACCTCTGGCCGACGCGTGCGTCAACGCCTATCTGGCCCACTACCGGGGCCAGGAGGACCCGGACCGCGAGGCGATGCTGATGATCTTCTCGCACCCGTCGCTGCACGTGGAGTTCCTGCGCGACGCCGCGGCGATGTCGGGGCCGCTCGTCGAGGCCATCGCCGCGCGCTGCGGCCTCGACCCGAGGACCGACCCCTTCCCGCTGCTCCTGGCCACCACCCTGGGCAACGCGGTCAGGATCGCCACCCTGTTCTGGCTCGACGGCGACGGCTCCCACCCCTTCATCGAGGTGCTACGCGAGACGCTGGAGCGGGTCGCCCCCGTCGCCGCCGCCTACGAGCGCACCCGCTGACCCACCCTTCTACCCCCAGAGCGAGAAACCCCTGTGCTGATCCGACTCGTCACCGCGACACTGCGGCCCTACCGGCGCGACCTCGCCGTGCTCGTGGGGCTGCAGTTCCTCGCGACCCTCGGCATGCTCTACCTGCCGACGCTCAACGCCGACATCATCGACCACGGGGTCGTCGTCGGCGACACCGGCTACATCATGCGCGCGGGCGGCGTCATGCTGCTCGTGTCGGTGGCGCAGCTCGCCTGCTCGGTCGGCGGCGTGTACTTCGCCGCCCGCACCGCCGCCGCGCTCGGCCGCGACCTGCGCCGCGGCCTGTTCCGCCGGGTCCAGGACTTCTCGGCCCGCGAGGTCGGCCAGTTCGGCACCCCGTCGCTCATCACCCGGACGACCAACGACGTCCAACAGGTGCAGATGCTCGTGCTCATGGCGCTCACCATGGCGGTGGCCGCGCCCATCATGGGCATCGGCAGCATCCTCATGGCGCTGCGCCAGGACGCCCCGCTGTCCCTGCTGCTCGTGGTCATCCTGCCGCTGCTCGCCGCGGTGCTGGCCTGGGCGCTGACCAGGATGCACCCGCTGTTCTGGAGCATCCAGGGCAGACTCGACGACCTCAACCAGATCCTGCGCGAGCAGATCACCGGCGTGCGGGTGGTGCGGGCGTTCGTCCGCGACTCCCAGGAGACGGCGAGGTTCGCCAGGTCCAACGACGAACTCCTCGACGTCTCCCAGCGGGCCGGGTACTTCATGGGCACCCTGTTCCCGCTGATCCTCGGGGTGGTGAACGTGGCGAGCGTCGCCGTCCTGTGGTTCGGCGGGCACCGGATCGCGGACGGCGACATGCAGGTCGGGGCGCTCACCGCGTTCCTGTCGTACCTGATGCAGACGATGTTCTCCGTGATGATGGCGATGTTCATGTTCATGATGGCGCCGCGCGCCTCCGTCTGCGCCGAGCGTATCCAGGAGGTCCTGGACACCCGCTCCAGCGTCACGCCGCCCGTCGCGCCCGTCACCGAGACGCCGCTGCGCGGCACGGTCGAGCTGCGCGACGTCGCGTTCGGCTATCCCGGCGCGGAGGAGCCGGTGCTGCGCGGGGTGAGCCTCACCGCGCGGCCCGGCGAGACGGTGGCGATCATCGGCTCGACGGGCAGCGGCAAGACCACGCTGCTCAACCTCATCCCCCGGCTGTTCGACGCGACCGGCGGCACCGTCGTGCTGGACGGGGTCGACGTACGGGAGCTCGACCCGGTCCGGCTCGCGCGGATCGTCGGGCTCGTCCCGCAACGTCCCTACCTGTTCTCCGGCACGATCGCGTCGAACCTGCGCTACGGCAACCCCGACGCCACCGACGCGGACCTCTGGCACGCGCTGGAGATCGCCCAGGCGAAGGACTTCGTGGAACGGATGCCCGAGGGGCTGGAGACCCCCGTCGCGCAGGGCGGCACGACCGTCTCGGGCGGCCAGCGCCAGCGGCTCGCGATCGCCCGCGCGCTCGTGCACAAGCCCGAGGTGTTCCTGTTCGACGACTCCTTCTCCGCGCTCGACTACACCACCGACGCCCGGCTCCGCGCCGCGCTTGCCGCTGAGACGTCCGACGCCACCGTGATCATCGTGGCGCAGCGCGTCAGCACCATCCGGCACGCCGACCGGATCGTGGTCCTCGACCACGGCGAGATCGTCGGCGTCGGCACCCACACCGCGCTCATGGCGGACAACGAGACCTACCGGGAGATCGTGCTCTCCCAGCTCACCGAGCAGGAGGCGGCATGACCGGGGAAGAACGCCCGCAGACCAAACCCCAGCAGCGCCCGCCCGGGCCCGCCGCCTGGATGGCCGGGCCGACCCTGGAGAAGTCCTCGGACTTCGTCGGCTCGGCCAAACGGCTGCTGCGCGACATGCGACCCGAACGCGGCCTCATCATCGCCGGGACGGTCCTCGGCGCTGTCAGCGTCATCCTCACCGTGCTCGGTCCGCGGGTGCTCGGCGCGGCCACCGACCTGATCTTCGACGGCGCCGTGTCCGCCAAGCTCCCCGAGGGGCTCAGCAAGGCCGAGGCCATCGCCCAGCTTCGGGCCTCCGGCGAGGACACGTTCGCCGACATGGTCGCCGCGATGGACGTCGTCCCCGGCACCGGCATCGACTTCGGCACGGTCGGCGGCGTGCTCCTCGTCGTCCTGGGGATCTACCTCGTCGCCGCGGCGCTGGGCATCGTCCAGGGGCGGCTCACCGCCGCCGTCGTCCAGCGGTCCATGCACCGGCTGCGCGAACGCGTCCAGGCCAAGCTGGCGCGGCTGCCGCTCAGCTACTTCGACGGACGGCAGCGCGGCGAGGTGCTGAGCCGGGTCACCAACGACATCGACAACCTCTCCCAGACGCTCCAGCAGACGCTCAGCATGGCGGTGAACTCGATCCTCACCATCGTCGGCGTGCTCGCGATGATGCTGTGGATCTCGCCGCTGCTCGCGCTCATCGCCCTCGTGACGGTGCCGCTGACGGTGTTCGTCACGGCGAAGATCGGCGGCCGGTCCAAGCCGCAGTTCGTCCAGCAGTGGGCCAGCACCGGCAAGCTCAACGGGCACATCGAGGAGATGTACGGCGGGCACGCGCTCGTCACCGCGTTCGGCCGCAAGGAGGAGTCGGCGGAGGCGTTCACCGAGCAGAACGAGAGCCTCTACCGCGCGTCCTTCAAGGCCCAGTTCATCTCCGGGCTCATCCAGCCCGCGACCATGCTCATCGGCAACCTCAACTACGTGCTCGTCGCCGTCATCGGCGGCCTGCGGGTGGCGAACGGGTCGCTGTCGCTGGGCGAGGTGCAGGCTTTTGTCCAGTACTCACGGCAGTTCACCCAGCCGCTCACCCAGGTCGCGAGCATGGCGAACCTGCTGCAGTCGGGCATCGCGTCGGCCGAGCGGGTGTACGAGCTGCTCGACGCCGAGGAGCAGCGCCCCGAGCCGGACCAGGCGGCCGTCGTCGCCGAGCCGCGCGGAAGGGTCGCGTTCGAGGACGTGTCGTTCTCGTACGCGCCCGACAAACCGCTCATCGAGCACCTCTCGCTCACCGTGGAGCCGGGCCAGACCGTCGCGATCGTCGGGCCGACCGGTGCGGGCAAGACCACGCTGGTCAACCTGCTCATGCGGTTCTACGAGGTGACAGGCGGGCGGATCACCCTGGACGGCGTGGACATCGCCGCGATGGACCGGGCCGACCTGCGCGCCCGCACCGGCATGGTGCTCCAGGACGCGTGGCTGTTCGGCGGCACCATCGCCGAGAACATCGGGTACGGCGACGTCACCGCGTCCCGCGAGCGGATCGTCGAGGCGGCCAGGGCCACCCAGGTCGACCACTTCGTGCGGACCCTGCCCGACGGCTACGACACCGTCCTCGACGACGAGGGCGGCACCGTCAGCGCCGGGGAGAAACAGCTCCTCACCATCGCCCGCGCGTTCCTCGCCGAACCCGCGATCCTCATCCTGGACGAGGCGACGAGCTCGGTGGACACCCGCACCGAGGTGCTCATCCAGCGGGCGATGCGGAGCCTGCGGCAGGGCAGGACCAGCTTCGTCATCGCGCACCGGCTGTCCACCATCCGGGACGCCGACCTCATCCTCGTCATGGAGGACGGCTCGATCGTCGAGCAGGGCACGCACGACGAGCTGATCGCGGCGGGCGGCGCCTACCAGCGGCTGTACGCGGCGCAGTTCGCGGAGGCGCTCACCTGAGACGCGTGCGGCCGACCGCCACGGGGGACGGTCGGCCGCACGGATCTCACCGGCTCACTGGTTCACTGGTTCACCAGGCGAACGCCTCCGGGCTGGGGCCGGGGCCGGGGAACAGCTCGTCGAGGGCGGCCAGGAACTCGTCGTCCAGCTTCAGCTCCGCGGCGCGCAGCGCGGACGCCAGTTGCCCGTCGGTGCGCGGGCCCACGATCGGGCCGGTGACGCCGGGACGGCTGAGCAGCCACGCTAGGCCGACGTCGCCGGGGTCGAGGTCGTGCTTGGCGCTCAGCGCCTCGTACGCCTCGATCTTGGCGCGGTTGGCCGGGTCGGCGAGGTACTCCTCGCTGCGCCCTCCGAGCGACCTGCCGCCGGTGCCCTCCGCCTGCTTGCGCAGCACCCCGCCGAGCAGACCCCCGTGCAGCGGCGACCACGGGATCACGCCGAGCCCGTAGACCTCGGCCGCCGGGATGACCTCCATCTCCGCGCGCCGCTCGATCAGGTTGTAGATGCACTGCTCGGAGACGAGGCCGAGCGAGCCGCGCCGGTCGGCCTTCTCGTTGGCCTGGGCGATGGCCCAGCCGGGGAAGTTCGACGACCCGACGTAGAGCACCTTGCCCTGCTGGACGAGCACGTCCAGGGCCTGCCAGATCTCCTCCCAGGGCGTGTCCCTGTCCACGTGGTGGAACTGGTACAGGTCGATGTGGTCCGTCTGGAGGCGCTTCAGCGACGCCTCCACCGCGCGGCGGATATTGAGCGCGGAAAGCTTGTCCTCGTTAGGCCACGTCTTGCCTTCGGCACTCATCGACCCGTACACCTTGGTGGCCAGGACGGTCCTGTCCCGCCGTCCGCCCCCGCCTGCGAACCAGGTGCCGAGAATCTCCTCGGTACGCCCCTTGTTCTCCCCCCACCCGTACACGTTCGCCGTGTCGAAGAAATTGACGCCCGCGTCCAGCGCGGCGTCCATGATCCTGTGGCTCTCGGCCTCTCCGGTGACGGGCCCGAAGTTCATCGTGCCGAGCACGATCCTGCTCACGCGGAGCCCGGTACGTCCCAGGTGCACATAGTCCATGAACTGATGAAACCCCACCGCGCACGCCCTATTCCCAAGGCGGTGCGAACTTTCGGCATCCGTTCTCACGCGTCGCTGGAACCGGTGACGACCATGCCGCCGGGGTCGACGACGTCGTAGTCCTCCAACGTCACGTGCAGTTGCGCGGCCCGCAGCAGGCGGATACGGGGGTCGTCGTGGACGATGGTGACGGCGGCGCCGGGCATCAGACCGAACGGGGTGGGCTGGTACAGCATGCCCGAGATCGCGGCCGGAGCGACCCGCCGGGGACGCAACACCACATACCCGTCACGCAGATGCGGACACAACCGGCCCGACCGCTCCACACACCCCGGACACACCGGCGGATGAGCCGTCATGACCGGCGCAGGCCACGGCCCCTCCGCGCTCTCGTACTCCTTCCGCGAGAGCATCCACAACGCGTTCTTCCCACAGGGCGTCCCGCACACCTGACACAGCCGACGGCGCATCGCCCGACGGTGCCGCAGGAAGTGCACGGACTTGAACTCCGGAACCCCCACCCCCGGACTGAACCCGATCCGCGTCCACAACACCCCCGCCCCGTCCCGATCCACCACGCTCTCATCCGCATAAGCGATCCGCCCGTCCCGAATCACCATCGAGACCGGCGGGATTTCTTCCGACGACCACGACGTGATGTACGGCACCGCCCGCCACCGCGCCAGATTCACCCCGGACATGTGCACACACCTTCCTCAAAGCCGGGACAGCCATCCGATTCGGATCGGAGGCTCGCGTCCGTGCGGCAGTTCACTTTCGGTTCCCGCCCTTTGCGAAGTGCTCGTCATAGAGTCTGTCGAGTGTCTCCGTCGCGTTCTGGACGAGAATCTGTGCGGTCTTCTTGAAGATCCCGTGGTCTTCGAGGGAGATGCGCATGGCTTCCTGGATCATCCCCATGGCGACCGCACGCGGGACCGCGTCATGCGGCAGCCGGATGGTTTCCGGGGCGCTCTTCCCGATGAGGTCGCGATAGGCCAGCCAGCGCACCAGTTCCTTGCTGCACGCGGCCCTTCGGGCCTTCATCTCCGCCAGAATCCTGTCGACATCCGCGCGGCACACGTAGAGGAAACGGTCGGCCGGGTCCTTGTGGTGTCGGACCAAACCTTGCCGACACCAATTACGGAGCCGTTCGCGATGGATGGACATAAGCGTCGCCGCTTCGTTGACGGTGTAGAAACCATCGTCGAACCAGGACGGCTCGGCCTCAGAGGACAACATGACCCTTCCGGAGAATCGTGCTCGGGCTAGGTGAACTTCGGGCGGTAGATCGCGTACACCCATTTCCCGCCGCCCTCGGTCGACCGGGTGCCCACCCGGGCGGCGGAACCGGCCACGAGCCGGAGGCCCCAGCCGCCGAACTCGTGGTCGTCGGGAAGGGCGTCGATCTCCTCAAGCGTCAGGGCCGAGTCGTCCATCTTCGGCATTTCCGGACTGCCGTCCCACGCGGCGATCGTGATTTCCCGTGCCCTCGGCGCCAGAACGGCACGAAAA
Source organism: Actinocorallia sp. API 0066 (assembly GCF_020991275.1). Lineage (GTDB taxonomy): Bacteria > Actinomycetota > Actinomycetes > Streptosporangiales > Streptosporangiaceae > Actinocorallia. The sequence goes on from NZ_JAJLQY010000003.1 coordinate 544,678, forward strand.
CCCACCCTCGCCAGAGGCGTCTCCCGGCAGGCGTTCGTCACCAACTCGACGGCCGCGAGCGACAGCTCCCCAACGGACTCCCGAGCGACGCCCCACCACATCAACCGGTTGGTCACCATCTCCCGCACCGTCGGCGGAACATCCGGAGCCGGAAGCGTCACCAACTCAAGAACAAGGTCACCCGCATTGCGCGGCGCGGCCGGTACAACATGCGCACTGTGTACGAATATGGGAGAATGTGTCCAGATAAGGCTCATCGCGTCCCCGCCTTGGTGATCATGGATAGATGCGCGGCGATCGGGACCGATCCTGACGTCCGACCACGTGGGACGGAACCAGGCATCTCCTTTGAGGAAACGGGCGCTAGGCATCACGCGTCCTCTGGGGTTAGCCTCGCCTCATGGAAGCTCAGACCCTTCCCGACGCACTTAGAATGATCATGAAGGAAGAAGGATGGAGCCAGGCGCGCCTAGCGAGAGAGATGGGAGTACTGACCACGTGGGTATCCAGAGTGGTCAAGGGGCAGCGCGACACTTCGGTAGGCAACGCGATTGAGCTATTGGGACGGCTGGGCTACGAGGTAGTCATCCGGCGGAAGAGGGACGAGGCGGAAGTGAAACGACGCGCATTCATGGCCAGTGCGGCGACTGTGGCACTTGTGCCCAGTGCCAGCGGCAATCCGTATCGAGATCCGGAATACGTTCAAGTCCTTAGCGAAAGGGTCGAGACGAACCTCTACGGCTCGGGTGGGCTTGCGGCCGTCGAAGACGCCGCGAAGCACCTACGCCGCATCAAGGCAATTACCGCCGATGTCAAAGATGCTCGGTTTCTGAGTGCCGCATCGTCTCTTGCACGGCAGGTCTCTCTAGTCGAATACGATGCCCGCCGACTCCCGCAGGCGAAGGATGCTGGGAAAATCGCCGTGGTTTTCGCACGGGCCGCGAAGGACCGCACTGGCGAGGTCGGAGCACTCAACGAGCTATCCATGTTCAGTGCGTACGAGGGCGACGGGCTCCATGGCCAGCTGTACGCACGGCAGGCTCTGACTGTTCCTGACGTGACGCCGGAGGAAGAAGCGGCCGCACACGTCAACTTCGGCAGGGCTCTCGGGCTGCTCAATGAGAAGCGGAGTTCTGCTCTGCACCTTGACCGCGCCCGCGAGATCGGCGACGGTCTCGACCACTTCCAACGTCTGAACCTGATCGGCAATGTAGGTGTTGCCCTACATGACCAAGCCGCATGGGCTCCGGCGCACAACGCGTTCAAGGAAGCCGTGAACGGCCTCGCGCCGTCGTCACCATGGCTTGCGGCAAACCTGATGGCCCGCCAGGTCCAAGCGGCTCTCAAGGCTTCACAGCCACTCCTGGCCGCTGACCTGATGGAAACGTTGGGGCGCCTCGCACCGTTGGTGTCGTCGGCACGCTTGCACACGTACCTAACCGAGATCGCGGCTCTCTCGGGTCCATGGAAGGACATTCCCGAGGTACGAGCCATGCGGGAACAACTCCGAACACTGCTGACCTAGCAAGACACAAGTCGAACCCAGCATGGACCTCGTGAACGTCAGAGGTCCACTGTCGGTGACATGCCCCACCGGAACTTCCGGCCAGTCGGCCATCGGGCCGCTCGTCGTGACGATGCACACTGCCCCGTACGTCTCGGGGTAGGCCGATGACGCCGGTGCTATCGCCTCCCCCGCCATCAGCGCCTAGGCTGGTGGACACCAAGCCCAAACCAGCCGCCGCGATCCAGCCCCGTTCCTTGACATCTTCACATCACCAAGATCTTCAGCGCCACACCGGTCTCGCGTGCACTACCGGAGGTCCGCTGAAAAACACGGCACAACACCCCCGCAAACACCGGCCCCGACCTGCGGCTTTACCCTGGGGTCCTCATAGCCCCTACAAGGGATCGCAACACCTCTTCGGCGACGCGCGTCTCGTCCCAGTCCGGGTGTCCTCATAGCCCCTACAAGGGATCGCAACGATTTATAAGCCCTTCCGCCAGGGCTTGGAATTCGTCGTCCTCATAGCCCCTACAAGGGATCGCAACGGAAACTCCGACCAGCAAATAGACAGCGATTCGTCTAGTCCTCATAGCCCCTACAAGGGATCGCAACGTCAAGACCGCTCCGCCATGTCCGCAAGTGACGATGTCCTCATCGCCCCTACTAGGGATCGCAACTGCAGCCGACGACCGACTCCCCGGCGCCGCAGCTCGTCCTCATCGCCCCTGCAAGGGGATTCGAGCCTGTGTTGGGCTGTCCCGTGATGCGTTCTGCACGATAAGGATCGGTCAGTTGCACTGGTCATCGGCGGTCTGGCCGCCTCCGTTGGACTCCGATCGGCTCGTGCTTGGGTTCGGCTCGGGGTGGGCGGGTTGGGCGGGGGCACAGAGGTGGGGGTGGGGGGGTTCGTTGGGGGGTGGGGGGCGAGTAGGTTCCGGGCAGGAGACGGGTGATCGTGGGAGGTTGTGGTGACGGGTCAGGGTGTTGGTGTTGTTCAGGGGGACTGTGCGGCGGGGTTTGAGGGGGTTCGGGAGGCGTTTGAGGGGAGTTTTGTGGAGAGGGGGGAACTGGGGGCGGGGGTTGCGGTTCTGGTTGAGGGGGAAGTGGTGGTGGATTTGTGGGGTGGGTGGGCGGATGAGGGGAGGAGTCGGGTTTGGGAGCGGGACACGGTGGTGAACGTGTGGTCCACGACCAAAGGGGTGACGGCGCTGTGTGCGCATGTGCTGGTGGAGAGGGGGTTGTTGGAGTTGGATGCGCCTGTCGCGGCGTATTGGCCGGAGTTTGGGGCGGCGGGGAAGGAGTCCGTCCTGGTGCGGCATCTGTTGTCGCATCGGGCGGGGTTGGCGGGGTTGCGGCAGCCGCACACGTTGGAGCAGCTGTACGACTGGGAGCTGACGACGTCGCGGCTGGCCGCCATGGCGCCGTGGTGGGAGCCGGGGACAGTATCCGGCTATCACGTGCTCACCTACGGCTACCTGGTGGGTGAGGTGATCCGGCGGGTGACCGGGCTGATGCCTGGTGAGTTCCTGCGCCGTGAGGTCACCGGGCCGCTGGGCGTCGACTTCACGATCGGGCTGCCGGAGCAGGACGCGGGGCGGGCCGCCGAGCTCGTGCACCAGGCGGCCCCGTCCGACAGCGAGCAGGGCACCGTGTTCGCCCAGATGGCGCCGGTGGCGATCGCGGCGCTGGTGAACCCGGCGGCGGGCGCGGCCGAGGCCAACACGGCGGCGTGGCGGGCCGCCGAGATCCCCGCCGCGAACGGCCACGGCACCGCGCGGGCCGTCGCCGCGCTGTACGACGTGTTCACCGGACGGCCAGGGCCGGACCGGCTGCTGTCGCCCGAGGCCGTCGAACGGGCCCGCGAGGGGCAGGGCGCCTGCCACGACCTGGTGCTCGGCTCGGCCTTCCCGCACGAGACGGAACTGGGGCTCGGCCTCTGGCTGAGCGGGGCGAACCACTCCTACGGCCCGAACCCGCGCGCCTTCGGCCATGACGGCTACGGCGGCTCATTCGGCATGGCCGACCCGGAAGCGGGCGTCTCCATCGGTTACGTGATGAACCGGATGGGCCCGAACATCGCCGACGACCCACGCAAACGAGCCCTCATCGCAGCCGTCTACGACGCCCTGTAGCCGCGCCCCCGCCGCGGCGCCCGCGCCGCCCCACGATCTCCCGCTCGTGGGTGCTCATGCGCGGGTGCGGTACAGGGCCGACAGGAACCGGATCAGCAGGGCTTCTCGGGTGATGGCGGGCAGCGCGTCGAGTACGGCGTTGACCATGCCCATCTCCATCGGACCGTCGCCTTCAAGGTCGGCGCCGACGGCGGCGAGCAGCCCGGCGAAGCCCGCGTCGTCGACGGTGTCCAGGTCGAGGTCGGCCAGCAGCGCCACAAGGTCGGCGGGCACCTCCACCGGGCCCGCTTCGATCGCCTCCGCAGCGGCCTTGGCAAGGATGTCCAGGAGTGCGTCTACTCCAGTGAGGCTGACGCCCGTCAGGGTGAGGTGCACGTTGGCCGGGATGCCGGGGAACGAGAGTTGCGGCTGGATGAACCACCCGTGTGCGCGCGCCTTGTCCGACAGGACGAAGACGTCCAGGCGCGGGTCGTCGGAGGCCAGTGCGACGAGCGAGGCGTCCGGCGTGCCCAGCACGCGCAGCCCGGGGATCTCCGCGACGCCCTCGATGAGCCGCCGGGCCGCCGTGACGGCGTGCGCGGCGAGGTCCCGGTATCCCGCCGCGCCGACCGCGTGCAGCGTCGCCCAGGCGCCGCCGAGCGGCCCCGCGCCCTTGCTGGACTGGACGGTCGAGTTGATGATCGTGTACCCGGGCCAGCCTGCGGACGCGAAGTAGGCGTGGCGGCGCAACGCCTCGTCGGCGAACAGCAGCACCGAGGCGCCCTTGGGCGCGTACCCGTACTTGTGCAGGTCGCACGACAGCGAGGTGACGCCGGGGACGGACAGGTCGAAGGGCGGCACGGCGTGGCCCGCGTCCCGCATCCACGGCAGCAGCCACCCGCCGACGCACGCGTCCACGTGGCACGGGATGCCGCGCGCGGCGGCGAGCGCGGCGATCTCCGCGACGGGGTCGATGACGCCCTGCGGGTAGGACGGCGCGGACACGACGACAAGGACGGTCCGGTCGGTCAAAGCGGCCTCGACCGCCGCCGGGTCGGCCCGGAACGTCGTGGTGTCCACCGGCACCGCGACGAGTTCCACGCCGAGGTAGTGGGCCGCCTTGTGGAACGCGGGGTGCGCGGTGACGGGCGCGACGATCCGCGGCCGGTCCACGCCCGCCGCGTCCCGCGCCGCCTTCACCGCGAGGATGATCGACTCGGTGCCGCCGCTGGTGAAGATACCCGGTGTGGCGGGGCTTCCGCCGAGCTTGGCCGCGACGATGCCCACGACGTCCTTCTCCAGCGCGACGATGCTCGGGAAGGCCGTCGGGTCGAGGCCGTTGACCTCAAGCATCTCCAGGTAAGCCCGTGCGGCGACCTCGTGGACCTCCGGCCGTCCCGTGTCGTAGACGTAGGCCGTCACCTTGCCTCCGCGTACCGGAAGGTCTGCCTTCTTGAGCCGGGCCAGCGCGGCGAGCAGGTCGGCGCCGGAGCGCCCGTTCTCGGCGAGCAAGAGATGCACCTTTCTTCGGGGGGCCTGCTGTCAGGCGTTCTGGGTGAGGCTCTGGTGCGCCGCCGCACGCCGCGCGTACACGACAAGCAGGGGCGCGCTCACCGCGAGCAGGAGCGCGGGCACGAGGGTGAAGCCCACAGTCAGCCCGCTCAGGGCCGTCGCGGACTGCGCGACCTTCTCCGAGTCGTCGCTGGAGACGAACCCCGTCACCGCCAGGACGAGCGCGTAGACACCACTTCCCAGGGCCATCGCGCCCGTCTCGGCCGCCGTCCAGACGCCGGTGAACGCGCCGGACTGCGCCTGCCCGGTGCGTCCGGCGTCGGCGTGGACGGTCTCGGGCAGCAGCGACAGCGGGAAGAGCTGGAGCGCCGCGTACCCGGCCCCGACGAGCGCGGTGAGCGCGAACACGGGCAGTTTCACCCCGGCGGTGAGCGCCGGGTGCAGGCCGAGCGCGGCGGCCGTGAACAGCGCGACGGCGGCCAGGTAGCAGGGCACCGCGCCGAACCTCCGGCCGAGCCGGCTCCACACCGGGACGGCGACGGCGCTGAGCCCGACCATGCAGACGAACAGGACGGTGGTGAGGCCGTCGTCGCCGAGCCGGTATTCGGCGACGTAGGGCGCGCCCGCCAGCATCACCGCGACAGCGAGGGACTGCACCGTGAACGCGCCGAGCAACGCGAAGAACGGCCGGTTGCCTCGGGCGAGCCGCAGCGCGGCGGCGAACCCGAGCTGGCGCGGGCCGGGCGACGACCTGATCCACCGGGTGGAGAGCGTGGAGCCGAGGAGCGCGGCGGCCAGCGCCGTGCCGATGACCACGCCCATGAGGAGGTAGCCGCCGCGTCCGTCGCCGCCGAGCCCGACGAGCGCGGGCGCGAGGCCCCCGGCGAGCAGGATGCCGAACGTCAGCGCGACGATCCGCCAGGCCATCGCGCGGGACCGCTGTTCGGGCAGATCGGAGATCTCCGCAGGAAGCGCCACGTAGGGCACCTGGAAGGCGGCGAACGCGCTCGCGGCCAGCAGGAACGCGGCCATCGCCCAAGCGGCGCCCGCTCCCCCGGTGAAGGGCGAGGCGAACATGAGCGCGAACAGCACGGGCAGCGTCGCCGCGCCCAGCAGCAACAGCCTTGTGCGGCTTCCGGTGCGCACCGCCTCGCGGTCGCTGAGCGCGCCCACCCACGGGTTCAGGAGGACGTCCCACGCCTTGGGCAGCACGAGGACGACGCCCGCGACGGCGGCGGGCACGCCGAGCGAGTCGGTCAGGTAGTACAGCAGGAGCAGGCCGGGCACCGCGCTGAAGATCCCCGTGCCCACGGAGCCGACGGCGTAGCCGAACAGCCTGCCGCGCGGGACGGGCGCGGCCGGGAGGGCGTCGTTCATGGCATCACTTTCCGATCGCGAGGGGGAGGCGGGCGCGCGACGTCATGGGGCGGGCTCCAGGCCGAGGAGCCCGTCGGTGAGGCGGTGCAGGGCGGCGCGGAAGCGGGCGAGCGCCTCGGGGTCGTCGGTGCGGCGGCGCCTGCCCTGGGCGTCGGGGACGCCGCCGCGCGCGAACCCGTGCACGGTCCAGATGACGGACCAGATCGCGTACTCCACGTCGGCGCCGGGCGCGGCGACGGGGCGGGCCAGCGCGACGAGGCCGGTGACGAGCGGGTGGACGTGCGCGGCCTCGAAGGAGGCGACGTCGGCGGCGTCGGACAGCCACCGGTGCATCCACAGCGCGGGGATCTGCGGGTGGGCGACGCAGAAGTCCAGGTAGCGGTCCACGACGAGGTGGACGTCGGCCGGGCCGGAGAGCAGGCCGGGCCGCGCGCAGGCCGCGAGCGCGGCTTCCAGGGCCGCCCGTTCGGCTTCGGCGGCCCTGGTCATGACGGCGAAGTAGAGGTCGCGTTTGCCGCCGACGTGGTAGTTGACCGTGGCGATGTTGAGGTCTGCCGCGTCGGCGATGCGCCGGGTGGAGGCGCCGTCGAACCCGCGCTCGGCGAACAGCCGGGTGGCCGCGTCGAGGATGCGGGTGACGGCGGGCTCCAGATTCATACCGAGAAGGTAGGATAAATCCCTCGCCCGGTCAATCGTTTGATGGAGAGAGCTCAGAGCCGTTCGAGCAGTGTCGCGTTGGCCAGGCCGCCCGCCTCGCACATGATCTGCACCGCGTACCGCGCGTCGTGCCTGTGCAGGGCGTGGACGAGCGTCGTCATGATCCGCGCGCCGCTCGCGCCGAGCGGGTGGCCGACGGCGATGGCGCCGCCGTGCACGTTGAGCTTGGCCGGGTCCACGCCGGTCTCCTGGAGCCAGGCGAGCGGCACGCTGGCGAACGCCTCGTTCACCTCGAACAGGTCGATCTCGGACAGCGGGACGCCCGTCCTGCGCACGAGCCTCTCGGTCGCGGGCAGAATCGCGGTGAGCATCATGAGCGGGTCGTCGCCCGCCACCGCGAAGCCACTCAGCCGGGCCAGCGGACGCATGCCGAGCCGGGCCGCCGTCTCGCCGCTCATGATGAGCAGGGCGGCCGCGCCGTCGTTGATCGGGCTGCTGTTGCCCGCCGTCACCGACCAGCCGATCTGCGGGAACCGCTCGGCGAAGTGCGGGTGCTCGAAGGCGGGCCGCAGCCCCGCGAGGATCTCCGGCGTAGTGGACGGCCTGATCGACTCGTCCGCCGTGACCAGCCCCGACGGGGTCGGCACCGGCGTGATCTCGGCGTCGAACCAGCCCCGCGCGGCGGCGTGCGCGGCCTTGGCGTGCGACTCGGCCGAGAACGCGTCGAGCGCGGCCCGGCTCAGCCCCCACTTGGCGGCGATCAGTTCGGCCGAGATGCCCTGTGGGACGAGCCCGTCGGAGAACAGCTCGGCGACGCCGGGCCCGAACGGGTCGGTGCCGGGCGGCACGTTGGAGCCCATCGGCACCCGGCTCATCGACTCCACGCCGCACGCGACGGCGATGTCGTAGGCGCCGGAGATCACGCCCTGGGCGGCGAAGTGCACCGCCTGCTGGGACGAGCCGCACTGCCGGTCCACCGTGGTGGCCGGGACGGTCTCGGGCAGCCCGGCCGAGAGCCAGGCGTACCGCGTGGTGTTAGCGGCCTGCTCGCCCACCTGGCTGACCGTGCCGCCGATGACGTCGTCGACCAGCGCCGGGTCGATCCCGCTCCGGGTGACCAGCGCGCGCAGGGTGTGCGCGAGCAGCTCGACCGGGTGCACCTCGGCGAGGGCGCCGCCCGGCTTGCCCCTGCCCACCGGCGTCCTGACGGCTTCGACGATGACCGCGTCCCGCATGGCCCGCTCCCCACATCAATAAGTTGGAAAACCCAACCCATTATGCGCCCAGAAGGTTGGAAAAGGCAACCCTCGTTCGGTTGTCGAGGAAACCCAACGTTTACCGGCAAGTCACACGAAGCCGGGCGACGGAAACGCGGCGGGTGGAACCATGGCGCGGGGCGTTCCGGATCGGAGGTTGCGGATGCCTTTTGACTTCTCCACCGTCGATTCCGGCGCCACCGCCTGGGTGCTCGCCAGTTCCGCGCTCGTGCTGTTCATGACACCGGGTGTCGCGTTCCTTTACGGCGGCATGGTCAGGGCCAAGAACGTGCTCAACACCATGCTGCAGAGCTTCACCGTGATGGCGCTGGTCGGCGTCACCTGGGTGGCGGTCTCCTACTCGCTCGCGTTCGGCGGCGGCAGCGAGGTGATCGGCGGCCTGCACTTCGCGGGCCTGTCCAACATGGACGAGGTCGTGCCGGGCTTCACCGGCGACTCCGCCCAGTCGATCCCGCCGATCGCGTTCGCCGTCTTCCAGATGATGTTCGCGATCATCACCCCCGCGCTGATCACCGGCTCGGCGGTCGAACGCTGGCGGTTCGGGGCGTTCGTCCCGTTCATCGTGCTGTGGTCGGTGCTGGTGTACGCGCCCGTAGCGCACTGGGTGTTCTCACCGGACGGCTGGGCCTACAAGCTCGGCGCGCTGGACTTCGCGGGCGGCACCGTCGTGCACTGCAACGCGGGTGCGGCGGGCCTCGCCGTCGCCGTCGTGCTCGGCCGTCGCACCGGCTGGCCGCGCGCCCACATCGCCCCGCACAACGTGCCCTTCATCCTGCTCGGTGCGGCGATGCTGTGGTTCGGGTGGTTCGGGTTCAACGCCGGATCCGCCCTCCAGGCCGACTCCGTCGCCGTCTGGGCGTTCGCCAACACCAACACCGCGACGGCCGCCGCGCTGCTCACCTGGCTCGTCGTCGAGCGCATCCGGTACGGCAAGCCGACCGCGCTCGGCGCGGCCTCCGGCGTCGTCGCGGGCCTCGTCGCGATCACCCCGGCCGCCGGGTTCGTGGACGCCAAGGGCGCGCTGGCCATCGGGGTGCTCGCCGGGCTCGGCTGCTGCCTCGCCGTCCCGCTGAAGAGCCGCCTGAAGATCGACGACTCGCTCGACGTGGGCGGGCTGCACCTGGTCGGCGGCGTCATCGGCTCGCTGTGCGTCGGGCTCTTCGCCACCACCGAGATCAACCCGGGCGGGGCGAACGGCCTCGCCTACGGCGGCGACGCGCACCAGCTCGTCCTGCAGGTCGCGGTGGTCGCGGCGGTGACGGGCTACAGCTTCTTCGTCACTTACTTCATCGCGCTGGTCCTGGACAAGCTGCCGTCCCGGCGCAACCGCGTCTCGTCGCAGGACGAGACGGCGGGCCTGGACTTCGCGCTGCACGGCGAGACGGCCTACGAGAGCGACCGCCTGCACGGCGGCGCGCCCTGACGGCTCAGCACACCCCGATGTGCGGGGGCGGGCCGTCAGGGTCGAGCTTGCCCAGCATCGCCCGGCAGATCTCGCCGAGCTGCGCCGCCTGCTCGGGCGTGAGCTGGTCGAACAGGTTGCGGCGCACCGCCTCCACGTGGCCCGGCGCCGCCTCGACGACGACCGCGTAACCCGCGTCGGTAAGGGTGGCGATCGTGGTGCGGCCGTCCTCGGGGTGGCGGTGCCGGGTGACCCAGCCCTGCTCCTCCAGCTTGCGCACCGCGTGCGACAGCTTGCTGGCCGACCCCCGGGTGATCCGCGCCAGCTCGGTCATGGTGCGGGAGCGCTCCGGCGCCTCCGACAGCATCGCGAGGATGACGTAGTAGCTCTGCGGTAGGCCCGAATCCTGCTGGAGCTGGCGGTCGAGCGCCTCGCCCAGCAGCTGCGAGGCCCACAGATAGGCCCGCCACGTCGTCTGCTCCTCGTCGCTGAGCCACCGCACCATGGGGACGATTCTACGGATCTCGCGCGGGCGCGGGGCGCCGTCACGGCGGCTCCACCGGCGGCGGACCCTCCTCCTCGGTGAGGCGGGCGAACATCAGGAAGCGCGCGACCAGCTGCGGGTCGTCCAGGCGCAGGCGTTCTGCTATGTCGGCGAGGATCTTACGCTGCCGGCCGGGGGTCATCATGGCGCACCTGCCCCAACTCTGGTGATAAGCGGATATACCCACCAGGGACGCGTGCGACTCGTCCCAGATCCCGCAAAAGTTCACCTATAAGCAAGCACTTACTTTGTCGTGGTCAGGGCTCCTTGGCGGCGGCGTTGGCGGCCTCGATTTCCTCGGGGAGGTCGAAGGTCTCACGGAGGACGGGGGGCCTGAGGAAGACGGCCGCCAGGAGGCCGACGAGGGTGACGCCGGTGGCGACGAGGAAGATGTGGCCGGTCGCGTCGCCATAGGCGGCACGGACGATCTCCTGGATCGGAGCGGGCATCGCGGCGACGTCCAGGGTGCCGCCGCCTTGGTCGCCGGTGGTCGGGATGCCGGCCTTGGCGAGACCGTCCTTGATCTCGGCGGCGACGCGGGCGGCGAGCACGGCGCCGAGGATGGACACGCCCATCGTGCCGCCGAGCGAGCGGAAGAACGTCATGGCGCCGCTCGCCGCGCCGACGTCCCGCATCGAGACACCGTTCTGTACGACGAGGACGAGGTTCTGCATCGTCATGCCGACACCGACGCCGATCGCCGCCATGTAGACGCCGAGCAGCACGAGCGACGTCTTGTGGTCCATCGTGGACATGCCGACGAACCCGGCGAACAGCACGACGAGGCCGATGATGACGTGCGGGCGGACCTGCCCCGTCCGGGAGATGACGCGCCCCGACACCGCCGAGGAGACGAGCACGCCGAGCATCATCGGGAACGTCAGGAGGCCCGCCACGGTGGGCGAGTAGCCACGGCCGATCTGGAAGTACTGGCCGAGGAACACCGCGCCGCCGAACATCGCCATGCCGACGGCGAGGCTGGCGACGATGGCGAGCGCGGGCGTGCGCCGCCGCACCACGTGCAGCGGCACGACGGGCTGCGGGGCGCGCGCCTCGACCCGGACGGACGCGCCGAGCAGGACGACGGTGCCGCCGACCATCGCCGCGGTCTGCCAGGAGAGCCAGGCGTACTCGTCGCCGACGAACGTCACCCAGATGAGCAGCAGGCTGACTCCGGCGGCGATGAGCGTCGCGCCCAGGTAGTCGATCTTCACGTCGTCGCGCCTGAGCGTCGGCAGGCGCAGCGAGCGGTGCAGGACGAGGGAGGCGACGGCGAGGAACGGCAGCATGATGAAGAAGCACCAGCGCCAGCCGAGCGGCGAGTCCGCGATGACGCCGCCGAGCACCGGGCCGCCGACCGTCGCCAGCGCCATGACGCCGCCGAGGTAGCCGTTGTACTTGCCGCGCTCCCGAGGCGGGATGAGCGCGGCGATGACGACCTGCACGAGGATCTGCACCGCGCCCATGCCGACGCCCTGGATCGCGCGGAAGCCGATGAGCTGCCCCGTGCTCTGCGCGAGCCCGCACGCGACGGAGGAGACGGCGAACAGCACGATGCCGGTCTGGAGCAGCGCTTTTTTGTCGAAGAGGTCGGCGAGCCTGCCCCACAGGGGCGTCGTCGCGGTGGTGGCGAGGAGGGCCGCGGTGACGACCCACGTGTACTGCGACTGGGTGCCGCCGAGGTCCCCGAGGATCTGCGGCAGCGCGACCGACACGACGGTCGCGCTCAGCAGGCCCACGCCCAGCACGGCGAGCAGCGCGCCGAACGGTCTCATGATCTCCCGGTGGGTCATCCGATCCCCCGGTGTGTCGACTTGTGCCAACTCGGTTCTCCTCCGCTGTGGTCGAGCGCACGGCAGCCTATTGCACGTGATGCAAGTTTGCATCCCGTGCAGTTATTCCGCGACGGTGCGCCCGAACACCCCTAGGATGGGGACATGAGCGGAACGCAGGGCCTGCGCGAGCGGAAGAAGGCCGAGACGCGGCTGGCCGTGCACCGCGCGGCGCTGGGCCTCGCCGTCGAGAAGGGCTACGACGGCGTCACCGTCGAGGAGATCGCGGACACCGCGAACATCTCCCGGCGCACGTTCTTCAACTACTTCTCCGACAAGGCCGACGCGATGATGTACGGCGAGGAGGAACGGCACCGCAGGCTCGTCGCGACACTGCGCGACCGGCCCGCCGAGGAGTCCGGCTGGGTCGCGCTGCGCGCCGCGACCCTCGAACTGTTCGGCTCGTTCGACTCCCCCGACCGCGAGTGGATCGCGCGCACCCGGCTGGCCCGCCGCCACCCGCTACTGCTCGCCCGCCAGCTCGCCAACCTCATCCACCTGGAACAGCAGCTCGCGACACTCGTCGCCGAACGCGACGGCGACACCGGCGTCCGGCCGCGCGTCATGGTCTCCTCGCTGCTCGCCGCCCTGCGCGCGGCCACCAACGTCTGGCTCGACGACGAGGCGGGCTCGCTCGCCGAGGCGATCGAAGAGGGGCTCGACGTCCTGGCCGGGCCGTACTGACGGGGCCGTACGGACGGGTCAGGCGCGCACCGAGCGCCAGATCCGCTCGGGCAGCAGCCTCGCCGCCTCGTCCAGGTCGAGGCCCGGCGCCCCGGAGAGCCACCGTCTGACGGTCTCGGCGACCGGGCCGATGAGCAGCATCTCCACGTAAGCGGGCGGCAGATCCACCAGATCGCCCGCCGCGACGTAAGGGGCCAGCCAGTCCGTCATCCGGGCCAGCAGCGGGCCCTTCACCGCGGCGACGGTCGCGGTGTGCGCGGGCAGGAAGGCGGCGTAGGCGCTGGTGTGGATGAACGCGATCTCGGCGCGGTGCTCGCGCGCGAACGCCAGATAGGCGGCGGGAACCGCGCGGACCCCGTCGGCCGCGTTCGGCTGCGCCTCCAGGGCGAGCGTCACCTCGGTGAGCAGCGCGCCCATGCAGCGCGCGTACAGGGCGGCGGCGAGCCCGTCGAAGCTGCCGAAGTGGTGGTAGAGGCTGCCGCTGCTGACGCCGCTCTCCTTGATGACGGCGCTCATCGTGAAGCCCTCGCGGCCGTGCGCGGCGAAGACGGCGAGCGCCGTGTCCAGCAGGCGCCCGACCGTCTCGGGGGTGGTGCGGTGCCTAGGCGACATCGAACTCCGCGGCGGCGTCCCGCCACAGCCTGCGCGCCAGCGCCGTGTCCGTCGCGGGGGCGAGGAGCTCCTCGGGCTTCTCCTCGTTGTAGTACGTGCCCGACCTGGGCGCGTCCTCCAGCGCGAGCCGCACGACGGGCCTGGCGCCCGCCTCGGGCGTCCCCCACGAACGCTTGACGAGCCTCAGCAGCAGGCCGAGGGGGCCCGAGCGGGCGCCGAGGTTGGTGTTGACGACGCCGGGATGCACCGCGGTGATGGACACCCCCGCATCCTGCCACCGGTCCGCCCACAGCGGGACCGTCAGCAGGTTCGCCAGCTTGGTGTCGGCGTAGGTGCGGATCGTGCTGAAGTCCAGACCCTTCGGGGTGCGCTCGGGGTCCACCTTGCCCTTGAGGTACAGCCCTGCGGTCACCTGCACGACGCGTCCCCCGTTGGCCTTCAGGAGGTCCTCCAGGAGGTGGTTCAGGAGGAACGGCGCAAGGTGGTTGGTGAAGTACGCCTGCTCGAAGCCGTCCTCGTTCAGCGCCTTCTTACTCGGCCAGACGCCCGCGTTCTGCACCAGGACGTCGAGGTCGGGGGCGTGCTCGCGCAGCGCGGCGGCCGTCGCGCGGACGCCCCTGGCGGTGCCGAGGTCGCCGACGACGAGGCCCGCCAGGCCGCCGATCTCCGCGACCGCCCGCTCGCCCTGCTCCCTGTCGCGGGTGACGAGGACGACGCGGTGGCCGTCCCGCGCCAGCGCCGTCGCCGTCGCCCGTCCGATTCCGCGCCCCGCGCCCGTGATGACCACCGTCTTCGCCATGGGTGGGACCCTACGGTATTTCAGAGAGGTTCTCTAGAGATCCTCTCTGGAAAATCGCCCCGGCTCACGCGCTGACGTTCAGACCGAGGTTCGTCACCAGGTGGGCGGCCTGGGCGAGGTCCACCGTGGCGCCGCGCAGCGCCACCGCGTTCGGGTCCAGCTCGCCCAGCTCGCTGCCGCGCAGGTCGCACTCCAGCAGCGACGCGGTGCGCAGCCACGCCGCCGACAGGTCGCAGTCGCGCAGCGTCGAACCGTCAAGCCGCGCGCCGGTCAGATCCGCCTCCCGCAACCGCACCCCGGTGAACACGCTGCCCCGCAGATCCGCGCCCGGCATGCCCACGAACGACCAGTCCCCGCCGTCCACCTTCAGCAGCCCGTACTGACACCCGTCGAACATGCTGCCCGCCGCCTTGCACCCGGTGAACGCGGCGTCGAAGAACGAGCACCGGACGAACGCGCAGTTCACGTAGGCGCTCTCGGCGTGCGTCGAGGCGTTGAACCTCGTGTTCCGGAACGTGCACTCCTCGAACCTGCACCCCCGCACATCGACCTCCATCAGATCGACGTCCACGAACAGCACCCGGTGGAACTCCTCCCCCTCCAGATCACGCCACTCCCACTCCCCCGCCGTGACGGTGGACTCCGGCGGCAGCGCCGCCCTCCCACCCCTGCGATCAGCCATGTGACGACACTAGACACGGCCGGTGACAAAACGCGGCGGCCCCGTCGCGGCGCCCCACCGGGGCCGCGTCACCGCGCCCAGTCGGGCCGGTACGCCGGGTGGTGCGCGTACTGGGCGGCGAAGGTGCGCAGCAGCGTGGACAGCAGCGCCAGCTCGGGCGAGTCGCCGCCCTTCAGGCTGAGCTTCTCGAACCTCTCGATCACGGTCCGGTGCGCGGCGACGGCCCCGAGCACTCGCTGCGGGTCCATCCGCGCGATGTGCTCGGCGTAGGAGGCGTTCTCCGCGCGGGCGACGAACCCCAGCCGCTCCCAGTCCGTCCGGCCGGCCGCCTCGTCGGACGCCACCCGCACGACGCCGCCCGCGCCGACGGTCCAGGGCGCGCCCGCACACGCGCGCGCCACCGCCTCGTCCCGGTCGAGCCTCTCCTTCAGAAACCGCACGAGATCTTCCACATCCCCATCCTGCCCCGCACCACCCCGAACCATCGCCCCAACCATGAACTTCCCCTATTACCCCCGTTCTCCGACCAACCGCCCTCCGCCCGACGGGCGGTTCGCGCGGACCCGCGGGCGGGGTCGCGGGAGCCTGCAATACCCTGCTGATCGCGAACCCCGATCCCGAAAGGCCACCCCCTTTGCTCGCCGTCACACTCGCCGACATCCGGCTGTTCCTGCACGTGCTCGCCGCCACCCTCTGGGTCGGCGGACAGCTCACCCTCGCCGTCCTCGTCCCCGTGCTGCGCGGCTTCGACGGCGCCACCAAGGTGAGCGCCCGCCGCTTCAACCAGATCGCCTGGCCCGCCTACGCGGTCCTGCTCGTGACCGGCGTCTGGAACATGCTCGAACTCCCCGACGACTACCCCGCCGACGCGCAGACCACCCTGCACGTCAAGCTGGGCTTCTTCCTCCTCTCCGGCCTCGCCGCCTTCCTGCACACCCGCGCCACCTCCAAGCCCGCCCTCGCCATCTGGGGCGCCGTCGGCGCGCTCACCGCCCTCGGCGCGCTCTTCTTCGGCGTCCAGCTGGGCTGACCCGCCCTCGATAGGCAAGTCGCTGCCTGCCTATGCTGGGCGTGAAGGCAGACGATGTTCAAGGCGCTGGCCGATCCCCCCGGTGGCCCAGGCCCGGTCCACCGGAGGGCACACCATGAGGATCCACCTGACCAGCGTCTTCGTCGACGACCAGCGCAAGGCGCTGCGCTTCTACACCGAGGTGCTGGGCTTTGTGAAGAAGGTCGAGGTGCCCGTCGGCGAGGCGCTCTGGCTGACGGTCGTCTCGCCGGAGGACCCCGACGGCACCGAACTCCTCCTGGAGCCCAGCGGCCACCCCGCCGTCAAGCCCTACCAGACGGCGCTGGTCGCGGACGGCATCCCGGCCGCCTCCTTCGCCGTGGACGACGTGCGCGCCGAGTACACCCGCCTGCGCGGCCTGGACGTCCACTTCACCCAGGAACCGCTGGAGATGGGCCCCGTCACCACCGCCGTCTTCGACGACACCTGCGGCAACCTCATCCAGATCGTCCACACCAACTGACCCGTGCCGCCCGCCCACGGGTAAGGGCGTGGGGTGGGGAAGGCGGCGGTCGGTGAGGCGGGCGGGGTCGGGCCAGCGGACGTCGTGGGCAAGGCCGGCGCGTTCGAGGAGACGGATGAGGGCGGCGCTCGGGTCGCGCTGGCCGCCGAGCACGCCGTGCCGGGCGCAGGCGGGGTCGGCGTGGTGCCAGTTGTGCCAGCCCTCGCCGAAGGTGAGCAGCGCGACCCAGCGGACGTTCGTCGACCTGTCGCGGGTGGTGAACGCGCGGTCGCCGAAGCGGTGCGCGACGGAGTTCACCGACCAGGTGACGTGATGGACCACGGCGTACCTGACGAACCCGGCCCACAGCAGCGCCGTCCAGAAACCCGCCCAGGACCAGGAGAGCAGGCCGCCCAGGGCGGCGGGCAGCAGGAACGAGACGGCGACGAGCAGCGGATAGGCGGCGTCGATCCGGCGGATGTCCGGATCGGCGAGCAGATCCGGCGCCCAGTACCGGCGGCTCGACCGGCGGCGCGCGCTGTAGAACCAGCCGACCTGCGCGTGCAGCAGGCCCCGCAGCGGCGCGAGGCCGCGATCCCCGTACGCCCACGGCGAGTGCGGATCGCCCTCCTTGTCGGCGTACTTGTGGTGCCGCCGGTGCTCGGCCGCCCACAGCGTGGGCGGCCCCTGGACCGCGAGCGCCCCGGAGACGACCAGCGCCAGCCGCACCGGCCGGACACACTTGAACGACCGGTGCGTCAGCATCCGGTGGTACCCGACGCTGACGCCGAAGATGTTGACCGTGTAGAACACCGCGGCGAGCACCAGATCCCGCACGCCCAGACCGCCGCCCCACGCCGCCCAGGCGCCGACGCCGAGCGCCGCGAACGGCAGCACCACGAGCACCACGAGATAGGCGTGCCGCCGCGCAGGAGAGACCAGAACCGTCCCCCGAGCTGTGCTTGACGGGCCCGGGGGCTCCGGCATGTCGGACATTGGGCCTCCCCCGTTTCTCGTGTCGCCTCATGGGATCCGCTCGCCTCATTGGATCCGCACGAAGTGACGTTCGGTAGTGGCGCGGAGGACAGGAAATGCTCACCGTCAGAGGTGAAATGCCTACTCATCGCGACATCACACCTTGCGACCGGCGCGATCTTCCGTTTACGCTTCGAATCCGGCCGATCACACCCCCTCGCGTGGAGGCCAAACATGCGCACCGACGGTTATCTCGCCCAGTACGACGCACTCCAGCAGACCGACCCCGCGGCGGCGCTCGGCCTCCTCACCGGATGGCTGCGCACCGACTGGCGGCCGCTGTTCGCCGAGTTGCGCGCGCGCCGTCCGGTGCTCGCCACCCCCGCGTTCACGCTCGTCACCCGGTTCGGCGACGTCACCGAGGTGCTGTCGCGGCCCGCGTCGTTCACGGTCGCCGCCTACACCTCGCCGATGGAGGCGGCGCTCGGCTCCCCCATCATGCTCACCCGCGACGGCACCCCGATGAACTGGCGTGAGAAGGGCGTCATGCAGGTGATGCTCGCGCCCGAGGACGTGCCGCGCCTGCGCGCGCTGACGGGCGCGCTCGCGGACGCGGCGCTGGACGCGGCGGGCGATGTCATCGACGTCGTCGAGTCGCTGTTCCGGGCCGTCCCGCTCGCCGTGTGCGCCCGCTACTTCGGCTTCCCCGGGCCCGATCCGGCGACGCTGTCGCGGTGGTCGCGCGCCGTCATGACCGACACCACGGCCAACCTGATCGGCGATCCGGCGGTGCGCGCCGCGTCGGTGGAGGCGGGCGCGGAGATGATGGCGTACCTGCGCGCCCTCGTCGCCGAGCGCAGGGCCGGGCCGGAAGGCCCCGACGTGCTCGGCAGGCTGGTCCGCACCCGGCTGCCCGCCGAGCTCGGCTTCGACGACGAGCGGGTCGCGGTGAACGTCGCGGGCCTGCTGCTGGGCTTTGTGGAGAACGCGGCGGGCTCGATGACGAACGTGCTCGCCCATCTGCTCGCGCACCCGCCGCTGCTTGCCCGCGCCGCCGAGGCGGCCCGCGACTCCGAGCGGTTCGAGCCCTACGTCTGGGAGGCGCTGCGCTTCGACCCCTTCCTCAAGATGATCATCAGGTACCGGGCGCGCGACCACGTGCTCGCCTCGGGCGCGCACCTTCCGGGCGGCGGCCTCGTGCTCGCCGCCGTCGCGTCGGCCATGTTCGACGAGAACGTCGTCGCCGACCCCGGCGCGTTCCGCCTCGACCGGCCCGAGCACACCCGGCTGCACTTCGGGTACGGGCCGCACGCCTGCGTGGGCGTGCATCCGGGCCGCACCGTCATCGCCGAGACGCTGCGCCGCCTGCTGCTGCGGCCCGGCCTGCGCGCCGAGGGCGAGATCCGGCGCGACCGCGGCGTCTTCCCCGACAGCTTCCCGCTGCGCCTGGACGCGCCCGCCTGGAAGGAGAGCCGGGTATGAGCGGGCGCGGCGCACGCACCATCAGCACCGACGGCGCCGTCAACCGGCTGCGCTTCCTCGCCCTCACCCACGCCCGCCCCCTGTGGCGGCTGGCCGAGACGTCCACCCCGCTGCGCCGCAGGCTCAACGCGAAGCTCATCGACCAGGCCGTCCGGGAGATGCCGCCACGGCCCGAGCCGTTCAGCACCCTGGCGCCCTACACGTCGTGGCGGTCGCTCACCGACCGCGGCTACGCCGGACGGCACCTGCCGCCGGTCGCCGACGCCGAGAGCGGCAGGCCGCCCGTGGAGAAGGCGGCCGACCTCTTCATGCGCGAAGGCCCGATGGATCCCTGTCCGCGCTCCACCGTGCTGTTCGCCTACTTCGCGCAGTGGTTCACCGACGGGTTCCTGCGCGGCGAGTCCACCGAGCCGCGCGACCCCCGGCGCAGCACCTCCAACCACGAGATCGACCTGAACCCGCTGTACGGCCTGGACGAGCGCGCCACCCACACGATCCGCGCGCACGAAGGCGGCCTGCTCAAGAGCCAGACCATCAACGGCGGTGAGTTCCCGCCGTTCCTGTGCGCGGACGGCGAGGTCAAACCGGAGTTCGCGGCGCTCAGCGCGGTGCGGATGGAGCTGCTGCCGCCCGCGCACCGCGACACGCTGTTCGCGCTCGGCGGCGACCGTGGCAACGTCCAGGTCGGCTTCACCATGATGACGATCCTGTTCCTGCGCGAGCACAACCGGGTGGCCCGGCTGCTGGCGCGCGAGCACCCCCGGTGGGACGACGAGCGGCTGTTCCAGACGGCGCGCGCCATCGTCATCGTGGAGGTCATCAGGATCGTGGTCGAGGAGTACATCAACCACATCACGCCGTACCACTTCAGGTTCCTCCTCGACCCCAGGCTCAGCACCGCCCTGCGCGGGGCGCCCTGGCACCGGCAGAACTGGGCGTCGGCGGAGTTCAACCTCGTCTACCGCTGGCACAGCCTGATCCCCGGCGCCCTCGTTGTCGGCGACGGCGAGCTGCCGATGGCGCGGACGCTGTTCGGCGCCGCGCTGATCCCGGGTCCCGGCCTCGGCAGGCTGTTCGAGGACGCGTCCGAGCAGCGGGCCGGGCGGATCGGCCTGTTCAACACCGACCCCGGCCTACGCGACGTCGAGATCTCCTCGATCGCCGACGGCAGGAGCCTCGGTCTCGCCCCCTACAACGCCTACCGCGAGCACTGCCGCTTCCCCCGGGTACGCCGCTTCGACCACGTCTCGGGCGATCCCCGGGTCCACGAACGGCTCGCCGAGCTGTACCGCGACGTCGACGACCTGGAGCTCTACGTCGGCCTGTTCGCCGAGCAGCCGGGCTCGGCCGAGGCCATCCTCCCGCCCCTGCTCACCAAGATCATCGCCATCGACGCCTTCTCCCAGGCGCTCACCAACCCCCTGCTCGCCCCCCGCGTCGCCAACGCCGCCACGCTCACCCCCCTCGGCATGGAGATCATCGGCCGCACCCGCACCCTCTCCGACGTCCTCCACCGCAACACCCCCGAAGACCCCCAACCCCGCTTCGTCAGCATGACCTGGCGCGGAGCCCTCAGATGACCCCCGCGAACCCCCCGCCCACACCCGACGAGGCGCCCGAGACGCCGCGACGCCCGGACACCAAAGCCGAGCACGCGGCCAACCGTGCCGAGCCGCTCCAGCCCCCGGAGGGCACGGGCGCGGGTGCGGACGCCCACGGCGGCGTCGTCACGGAGGGGCGTTCGAGCGCGGCGGCGGAGGAGGCGCGGCGGCTGTTGGAGGCGGCGCGGGAGTTGGCGGAGGTGGCGCACACGCTGCGGGAGGTGGCTGAGCGGGTCACCGGGGTGTTGGTGGATCCGGGGGTGGCGGCGGGGCGGTCGCCACGGGCCGGGTTGCGGGCGCGGCGGGCGGTGTTGCGGGCCGTGACGAACGGGCGGGGGCTCGGCTGGGCCGTTGCCGGGGGCGTGGTCGGCACGTTCGGGGCGAAGCTCGGGGGGCTCGTGCACGCGGGGAACCTGCCGATCCGGGTGATGACGACGTCGTTGCGGCTGCGCATTGCCGCCGTCGTGCTGCGGCATCCCGAGCTCACCGGCGATCCGCTGCTGCGCCGCCTCCTCGACGCGGTCGGCGCCGACGGCGACCTCGCGGCGGGCCGCGCCCTGTACGCGCTCGTCAAGGACAGGGGCGCCGCCCGCGCGCTCTCGGGCGTCGCGCCGATCTTCGGCGAGCTGCTCGCGCTGCGCGCCCTGCTCGACAAGAACCCGCTGAACGACAGGACGGCGTGGCTCATCGCCACCGGCATGGGCACCGCGACCGCCGATCCGCTGACCGGCATGAGCAACCGCGCCGTCGCCCGGCTGGACCGGGGCCGGGGCGCCGCCGTCCGGACGGAGCCGAAACCGCACGAGGCCGAGCGGCTGAGCGCGCGCGGCTCGTTCCTCGACTTCCTCAACGACCTCCTGGTGATCCGGCCGAGCGGCAGGGCGCTGGTGCAGACGGTGCGCGGCCCGGACGGGGTGGAGCGGCACGTGGTGCTCGCGCCCGGCATGCGGATCGGGAGCCCGCAGGCCGAGCATCCCGCCGACCTCCTGGGCGCGTTCAGCAGCACCGTCCTGGACAGCGGCCCCTACAGCAGGTCACTCGCGGCCGCCATCGCCGACTACGGGGTGCCGGAAGGGGCGGAGGTCGCTTTTGTCGGGCACAGCGCGGGCGGTTCCGCGGTGATGAGCCTGGCCCAGGACGAGGCGTTCAACGCCCGCCACGTGCTCACCGACGTCGTGTCGATCGGCGCCCCCGTCGACTTCAAGGAGCCCGCCGCCCAGAGCACCCGCGTCGCCAGCGTCACCAACCAGCACGACATCATCCCGACGCTCGACGGGCAGGGCGCGGGCACCTGCTTCACCCTGCACCCCGACTGGTACGTCGTGGACTACACCGATCCGACCCATTTGTTCCCGGCCTGTCACGGGCTTGAGCAGTACGCCGCGAACCTGCGGGACGACCTGCCCGAGGCCCGCGCCCACCTCCAGGAGCAGCTCGCCCGTTACGACGGGCCCGTCCTACGCCGCCAGCTCTACCGCCTGCTCGACGAGGCGCCGGAGCCCACGGGCTTCCCGTTCCTCACCGTGCCCACCCACCGCGTGGACGGCCCTGCCGGTCCCGTCACGGTGCCCGTGCTCAGCGCGGACGCCGCGCTCGTCACCGCCTGGTTCGCGGTGCCCGCCGCCGAGGCCGCCGCCCAGCTCGCCGGGACGCCGTTCGTGCCCGTGACGGCAGGCTCGCGCGCGCTGGCGGCGCTCTGCCTCACCGACCACCGAGCCGGTTCCCTGGCCCCGCACCGCGAGGCGACCCTCAGCCTGCTGGTGCACTCCCCGCTGCGCCCCCGCCTGGCCGCCCTGTGCCGCGACGCCCTCCGCCCCGCCCCGCTCCGCCACGCGGGCCTGTATCCGCTCGCCTCGACCGTCTCCACCCCCGAGGCCCTCGACGCCGCCGCCCTCTGGCCCCACCCCACCCACCTGTCAGAGACGACCTTCACCCTGACCCCCTCCACCCTCACCTTCTCCGCCCTCCACGAAGACACCATCCTCTTCACCTTCACCGGCCCCCTGGGCCCCCGCTTCCTTAGCCCCCGCCCCCGCCTCTCACCAATCCCCTACTACTCCTCCCCCGCGACCCCGCCCACCCCGTCCGCCTACGCCGCGCCCCGGGCCATCGGCCCCCACCGCTCCGTCCACCACCGCCTGCTCCGCGCGCCCGCCCTCCACCCGGCCCCCCGACTCCGCCTCCACACCGGTCCCCCCACCCACCCCTTCACCGCCCTCCTCCACGCACTCTCCCTCACCCGATCACGCCCCCTCACCGTCCACGCCTCCCCCACCACCCACCTCCGCCGAGACCCCCCAACCCCTCTCACACCCCCACCCGACCCATGACCGCCTACACCCCCATCGCCTCCCCTACCGCCCACCACTGTCAGGACGCCGCCGTGCCACTCACGTCCCAGCCATGGCCGCCCCATCGGCTCGCCGCCGAGGCGCCCCTGGCCCGCTCACGCCCCCGCCCGACCTGGGGCCCTCCACGCCCCTCATCGTTTCCCGGCCGTCTGCCTCTGCCGGGACTCCGTCGTGCGGCTCGTGTCCCGGCCATGGCCGTCTCGTGGGCTCGTCGCCGCCGGGAGGCTCCGGGGCGTCCCCCAAGGTTGTGCCGACGTGGTCATCCGTCGTTCTTCGGCGGGTGCTCGGTGTGGGCGGTTGGTGGTGTGGTGCTTGAAGGGGGTGGTGCGGCTGTCTTCTCGTCGGCTTCTTGGGCGTTGTTCGACTGGGGGCGCCCTGTTCGTTTGGAAGGTGTGTGATGACCGTGTCGAGTGATCCGGGGGGCACGGTCGCCGGGGCTGCGGCTGAGGTGGCCGTTTGTGGTGAGCGGTTGCGGGTTCTGCTTCGGCGGCTCCGGGCTGATCCGGCGGCTCCGGCCTGGCTGGCGGCCGCGCTCGACGCGCAGGTCACCGCGTGTGCCGTGGCGGCCCGCGACCTCGGCGACGCCGCTGCGCTCCTCCGGGCCGCTGCGGCGGGCTGCGGCGGGGCCTCGGAGGAGGACCCGCCGCAGGGTGGGGGTCGGTTAGGAGGGGGCGGGCTGGCGGGAGGCCAGGTAGGCGCCGGTGGCGGTGGGGTCGAAGAACCAGGAGGCCAGGGAGGGCGGGTCGGAGTAGCCGGAGGCGAAGCGGCGGGCCACCTGGTCGTCCTGGGTGGCGGCGCCCAGGATCTGCTGGATGTGGTCCGGGAGGCCGTCGCCGATGAGGCCGTTGGTGAGGGCGGTGGACCACTGCGCGTAGGCCCAGTAGCGCTCGAACGTCTCGCGCATCCAGTCCTCGTCGAACGGGAGGTCGCCGCGCGCCACGATCGCGTCGAGGTAGATCTTGGCGCAGTGCGCGGCGTTGTTGGCGCCCTGCCCGGCGGCCGGGTCGTTCAGCACGACGACGTCGCCCATGCCGAGCACCTTGCCGGACCCGACCTTCGCGACGGGATGCCGGACGGCGGGCGCGTAGCCGCCGCACAGGGTCGACTTGTCGTCGGTGGGGCGGGCCTCGGCGTACAGGTCGGCCTCCCACGGGAACCACTGCGCCAGCAGCCCCTTGAGCTTGTCGAGGTGCTCCTCGGCGCTGAGGCGGCGCTCGGTGAACACGTCGAGCGGCCCACCCGGCACACCCTCGATGAACGCGGCGTCGCCGACACCCGTCCGGGTGAGGACGGGCATGACGAACAGCTCGCCGACGCCCGGCACCACGTTGATGCGTACCTGCGGCACCGGGTGCGACGGCACCGGCTTCACCCCGTGCAGGTAGATCGCGGCCAGCGCGCGGCGCGGCACCGTGTAGGGCGAGCGCGCGTCGTCCCGCTCGAACAGCTCCACCAGGGGTCCACGACCCGCCGCGACGACGGTCAGGTCGTACAGGGACGCCAGGGACTCCAGCTCGCTGGTCGCCACCGGGTGCAGCACAACCTTGCCGCCCGCGCGCTCCAGCCGCTCCAGCCAGCCCGCCATCTTCACCCGCTGGTCGACGGACTGGGCGTAGCCCTCCAGCGCCCCGTAGAAGGCGAGCGCCGCCCCGTCCGGGCCGCCCACGGTGACCCGCAGCCCCTCGATCTGGGGCGTGTCGGCCTCCCAGGTGTTCAGCCCCGCGTCGCGCTCGATGGCCAGAGACGGGTGGAACATGCACTGCGTCGAGAGGATCCGGCCGTCCCGGATCTCCTCGGGCGTCTGCGCCGTCATGAGGGTGACGTCGTAGCCGCCGTGGTCGACGAGCGTCAGCGCGAGCTGCAGCCCGGCCTGGCCCGCGCCGACGATGAGGATCTTGCGCATGGGGTCTCCGAAGGGTTACCTGTACAGGGAACGTGTGGTGTTCAGCGTGTGCTGGACGGCGGTCACGAGCGCGCTCACGGTCTGCCCCCGCAGCCTGACGTCCGCGGCGATGAGCGGGACGTCGGGCGAGATCTGGAGCGCGTCGCGGACCTTGTCCATCGGGTGCGTCGCGACGCCGTCGAAGAGGTTCACGACGACGATGAAGGGGAGCTTGCGGTCCCGCTCGAAGTAGTCCACCGCGGCGAACGAGGACTCCAGGTCGCGGGTGTCCACGAGGACGACGGCGGCGCTCGCGCCGCGCGCCACGTCGTCCCACATGTGCCAGAACCGGGGCTGGCCCGGCGTGCCGAACAGGTACAGCACGAGGCCGGTGGACAGCGAGATGCGGCCGAAGTCCATCGCGACGGTGGTGCGGACCTTGCCGGGCCGTCCCGGGTCGACGCCGAGCGCCTCGGAGGTCATCCAGGCGTCGGTGTTGACCGGGTCGATCTCGCTGACCGCGCCGACGAAGGTCGTCTTGCCGACGCCGAACCCGCCCGCCACGACGATCTTGGCGGCGGCGGGGACGGCGTCAGAGTGCGCGGAGGCCATCGAGCAGCCTTTCGAGGATGAGCGGGTTGAACGGGTCGAGATCGGCGTGCACGGTGACCAGGCCCCGCCCGGCCAGGTCGCCGAGCAGGACGCGGGTGAGGCCGAGCGGCACCCCGCAGGCCGCCGACAGCTCCGCGACGGTCTGCGGCCCCGCGCAGACCCGCTGGTAGAGCGCCTGCGCCTCGGGCCGCGGGCCCGCCGCGGCCACCGGCATCGCGCCTGTGGCGCTGATGAGGGTGTGCATGAGCATGCGCCACTGGGTGCTGGTGCGGCCCCCGGCCAGCACGTAGTTGCGCACCCAGGGGTGCCGCGGGGGCGGGCTCACAGGATCCCGCCCCCGGTCATCAGCGGCGACGGAGCGAGCCGCGCGCCCACCGCGCCGATCAGCCGCTGCAGCTCGTTGACGACCGAGGGCAGCGACGCGCCGGGCTCGACGGCGACGCCGATGCCCGCGGTGACGCTGACCGCGCCCACCACGAAGTGCCCGCCCGACGGGAACTGGCAGATCATCTGGCCGCCCCGTTCGTCGCGTTCGCCGACCTCCTTGGCCAGGGCCCGGCCGGTGCCCAGGGCCGAGCAGGTGAGCGCGGCGAGGCGTTCGGCGGTGTCGCGTTCGAGGCCGGACGACCAGAGCATCGCCAGGCCGTCCATGGACAGCAGCACCACATGACGCACGCCCGGCACCCGGGCGAAGTCGTCGATCATGAAGCCCAGGTCGGCGCCCGCGTGGCCGAGCGGGCGGGACGTTCCTGTCACAGTGGTCGCTCCCGGGGTTCGGTAGAGAACGCGGCAGCCAGGTCGGCCAGGGTGGCGCCCGGCGGTGTCGGGGTGCTCTGGGGCGGCGACGACGGCGGGGGCTCGTCGGTGCCGTAGGCGGTGCCCGGAACCCTGCGCGGCAGGTCGGGGGCGCCCGCGGGAGGGGGCGGCGGCGCGGCGGGGGCCGGGGTGGGCGCCTGCGCCTGGACGGGCTGGAGGAGGCGGGCGGGGACGAAGACCGTCACGACGGTCCCCGGGAGGCCGTGGCCGGGCGGGGCGACGGACACGTTGACCTGGAGGCCGTGCTTGCGGGCCAGGTGGTGCACGACGGTGAGGCCGCTGTGCCTGCCGTTCTCGGCCAGCACGACCTGGACCGTTCCGGCCAACCAGGCGTTGACGCGGGCCATCCACTCGGGTGGACAGCCTGTGCCGGAGTCCTTGACGTACACGGCGAGCGAGCCGTCTTCGAGCCGGTAGACGCCGGTCGTGGCGGAGCCGCCGTAGCGGGTGCCGTTGTCGAGGAGTTCGGCGAGCAGGAGGGCGAGGTCGTCGGCCAGGTGCGGGGCCGCGACGAACCTCGCGGCCAGCGCGTCGGGCTCGGCCTTGACGCGCTGGTACTGACCGACCATGCCGGTCGCGATGGTGATGACGTCCTGGAGGGTCGCGGACGGGCCGCCGTAGCCGTCGGTGTCGCCGCTGAGCACCTGGAGGCCGCGGACCAGGCGGCGGACGCGGGCGTTGCCGTGGTCGAGCTGGTAGAGCCGCTCCAGGACGCGGGGGTCGTCCTCGTCCTGTTGCAGGGCGTCGAGGACCTCGCGCTGCTCCTCCACGAGCGCCAGCAGCCGGAGCGCCACCGCGCCCGCCACCTGCGGCGGCCAGGACACCGCGACGGGCGCGGGCGCCGCCGCCGGGGCGGGTGCCGCGCGCCGCTTCCACCAGCTCAAAAGCAGGACACCTCCGCGCCGAAGATCACCGCATCCACCCCACTCCGGCCGCCCCCGAAGGTGAAGAGCGTTGGGGTGGGCGTTCGCCGCCACTAGGCGTTTATCCGGCGTTTTTTGGCAAAACGCCGCCCTAGAACGGCGTTCGGCACAACAATGCGTAGGCGGAACTCTCACAACGACATACGCGGGGCGGGTGTGGACGCCAAGCAGGGACCGAGCCCGAGGCGGGCTCTGAAAGCGGCAAGGGAC
Source organism: Actinocorallia sp. API 0066 (assembly GCF_020991275.1). GTDB lineage: Bacteria > Actinomycetota > Actinomycetes > Streptosporangiales > Streptosporangiaceae > Actinocorallia. The sequence continues at coordinate 572,037 of NZ_JAJLQY010000003.1, forward strand.
CGGTTCGGGTGGGGGCAGGAGGAGGCGGCCGAGGCGGCGCGGGTGTCGGTCTCGACCTGGTCGCGCTGGGAGCGCGGCGTGCAGGACCTGCGGCCCGCGCACCGGGCGAGGCTGGCCGAGGTCTTCAACGCCACGCCCGAGGAGGTCTCCCGCTGGGTGGGCGCGGACTCCCCCGCGCCGGGGCCTCGGTCCTGCCCGGGTGACGCCGCCTCCGACGCCGTCGCCCTGTGGCGCGCGGACGCCGACCCGGAGCGGCGCCCCGGCCTTACCGCCCTCGCGGTGGACCCCTCCGCCTGGCCGGATTCCCTGCTGCACTGGACGCTCGACCCGGCGCCCGCCGTCCCGGACTGCGCGGGCAGACGGCTCAGGGTGGGCATGTCCGACGTGGCGCGGATCGAGGAGGCCACCAGGGCGTTCGCCGCGATGGACCGCAGGTACGGGGGCGGCATGGTCCGGCCCGCCGTCGTCGACTTCCTGCGCACCCGGGTGACTCCGCTCCTGTCGGGCACCTACAGCGAGCCGGTGGGCTCGGCCCTGATGTCGGCCGCCGCGACCATGACGGGCCTGGCCGGATGGGAGTCCTACGACCTCCGCCACGACGGCCTCGCTCAGCGCCTCTACGGGCACGCCCTACGGCTCGCCAAAGCCGCCCGCGACCCCATGACGGGGTCCTGGGTCCTCACCGTGATGTCCCAGCAGGCGATCGACCTCACCCAGCCGCTCTGGGCGACCAGACTGGCCAGGGCCGCCCTGGACTCCGGCAGGCGGGCGGGCGCCCCGCCGCGCGTCAGGGCGGCGCTGCTGCTGCGGGAGGCCCGCGCGACGGCCCTCATGGCCGCGCAGGCCGACACGCCCGACCCGCACACACGACGGCGGGTGGAACGCCTCCTGAACGAGGTGGAGACGACCTTCGGCAGGGCGACGCCGAGCGACGCCGAGCCGCACTGGATCAGCAACCTGGGCCACGCGGAGATCGCCGCGGAGGCCGGGTGCGCCTGGCGGCTCGTCGGAGACCACGTGCGCGCCGCGGACTGCGCCAGGACGGCTCTGGCGGGCTTCGGGGAGGCGTATCCCCGCTCGGCCCAGTTCAACGTCGTCCACCACGCCCAGGCGCTGCACGGGCAGGGGGCGCTGGACGAGGCGCTGTCGGTGGCGCGGCCCGCGGTGCCGATGGCCAACGGGCTGTCCTCGCACCGGGCGCTGTCGCTGCTGCGGTCCTTCACCCGCTCGCTGACCCCGCACCGGGCCCATCCGCTGGTCCGGGAGTGGCACGACTATCTCGCCACGGAACTGTCACCGGCGGCTTGACGAACACGCCGTGCCGTTCACGTCGCGAGCACTCGCCAGAACAGGTATCGTCAAAAGGTCAAGGTAGACGCCGGTGCACGTGCACCGAACCGTGGTACCGCGCCGTGGCACACCACTGTGCCCGGCCGCACACCAGGCCGGGGGGACGTCCCGCAGGGACGGTCCGGGGGATCGGGTGGCGGAGATCGCGGACGGTGCCGCGGGGCGTCGTCGATGGTTGGTGCTCGGGGAGTTTCTGTGGCGCTGTCGGGAAGAATCCTGCGTTTCGATGATGTACGTGGTTATGGCTTCATCGCCCCTGACGGGGGTGGCGCGGACGTTTTCGTCCACGCGAATGAGCTGACCGCTGACAAAGGCACGTTCAAGGCGGGGACACCGGTGGAGTTCGAGGTGATGGACGGGGAACGCGGTCCCAAGGCGTTCTCGGTCCGGCTCCTGGACCGACCGAAGACCTCGTCGGGGGCGTCCTACGCCCGAGATCTGGAAGGACCGTTCGATCTGCCGGACCGAGACTGGTCGTCCGACGACGACAGCCTGTGCGACGTGCTGACGCCTGGCGAGCTCAACCGTGAACTGACGGAGCTGTTCCTGGCCGCCGTTCCGGAGCTCACCGGCGCGCAGATCGTCAAGCTGCGGGAGAACATCCTCACCGTGGCCAAGAAGCACGGCTGGGTCGAGGACTGACCCAAACGCCGCCCGCACGCCGGGCGGAACACCTCCGTGGAGGGACGTCGTATGCCGGTGGAGATCCCCGCGAGGTTCAACGGGCCGCCGGGCAGCGGCAACGGAGGCTATGCCTGCGCGGTGTTCGCGCGTGCCGTCACCGGGTCCGCCCGGGGCGGTGCGCAGGTGACGCTGCGCAGGCCGCCGCCGCTGGACACCCCGCTGACGGTCGAGCGCGGCGCCGGTCGGATCCTCGACGGCGCGGTGCTGATCGCCGAGGTCGGGGCGGACGCCGCGGGTGCCTGGCCCGTGCCCGGATTCGTCACGGTGGCCGAGGCCGAGCTGTGCCATGCCTCCTACCAGGGGCTGACCGCTCATCCTTTTCCGACGTGTTTTGTCTGCGGCACCGACCGGACGGACGGCCTCGCGCTGACGCCGGGCGCCGTGCCGGGCCGGGAGGCCACCGCCGCGTGCGTGTGGCGGCCCGATCCAGGGCTCGCCGACGCCACGGGCGAGATCGGCGCGGAGTTCGTCTGGGCCGCGCTGGACTGCCCCGGCGCCTGGACGCTCGATCTTGAGGCACGGCCGATGGTGCTGGGCCGGATGGCCGCGACCGTCACCGCCCTGCCCCGGCCGGGCGAGCCGCACGTCGTGGTGGCGGCGGCCGAGCCGCCGCGGGGCCGCAAGGTCACCAGCCACACCGCCCTGTACACCGCCGACGGCACACTCCTCGCGTCGGCGACGGCGGTCTGGATCATCATCGCCGAACCCGGGTGAACAAGACCGGGTGAGCCGGAAGCCGCGTCGGTGGACGCGGCCCCGGCTCATGGCCCGTCACGGGCCGATCCGGGTCAGGGCAGCAGGACGGCGTGGGCGGGGGACCAGCCGAGCTGTACTTCGGCGCCCTGGGCGACCGGGGAGGCGCCCGCGGCCGTCACCTCGACGGGCTGGGCGACGCCGGGGACGGCGATCGAGACACGGGACTGGCCGCCGTAGAAGCTGGTGTCCAGGACGGTGCCGCGCAGCACCCCGGCGTCGGTGAAGGCGATGTTCTCGGGCCGGACCGCGAGATCGACGGCGGTGCCGAGCGCGGCGTCCGCCGGGACGTCGCAGGGCAGCAGCCCGACGCCCGCGACCTCGACGCCCTGGGCCCGCAGGGTGCCGTGGAACAGGTTGTTCGCGCCCACGAAGTCGGCGGTGAACCGGGTCCTGGGCCGCTCGTAGAGGGCGACGGGCGGGTCGACCTGCTCGACGCCGCCGCCGTGCAGCACGGCGATCCGGTCGGCGAGCGACATCGCCTCCTCCTGGTCGTGGGTGACCACCACAAAGGTGATCCCGACCTCGTGCTGGAGCCGCTTCAGTTCGAGCTGCATCTCGGCGCGCACCTTCTTGTCGAGCGCGGACAGCGGCTCGTCCAGCAGGAGCAGGCGGGGCCGCTTGACGATCGCGCGGGCCAGCGCGACCCGCTGCCGCTGCCCGCCCGAAAGCTGGTCGGGACGGCGTCGCGCGGCGCCGCCCAGCCCGATCGTCTCCAGCACCTCGGCGACCCGCTCGCGGATCTCGGCCTTGGCCAGCCGTTCCCGCTCCAGCCCGTAGGCGATGTTCTTCTCGACGCTCAGGTGCGGGAACAGGGCGTAGCTCTGGAACATCAGGTTGACGGGCCTGCGGTGCGGGGGCAGCGCGAGCAGGTCGGCGCCGTCCAGCAGCACCTCGCCGGAGTCGGGCCGCTCGAACCCGGCGAGGATGCGCAGGAGCGTCGTCTTGCCGCACCCGGACGGGCCGAGCAGCGCGAAGAACTCGCCCTGCTCGATGTCGAGGGAGACGTCGTCGAGCGCGGTGACCTCACCGAACCGGCGGGTCACGCCGCGGACGCTGACGAGGGTCATCGTGGCTCCTTTAGCGCAGGGAATCGGTGAGGCGGGTGACCCGCTGGACGAGGATCACCGCGGTGAAGCTGACCGCGAGCAGCACGGTGGCGAGCGCGTTGATCTCGGGCGTGACGCCGAAGCGGACCATCGAGTAGATGACGATCGGCAGCGTCGGGTCCTTGGGGCCCGCGGTGAAGAAGGCGATCACAAATTCGTCGATCGAGAGGGTGAAGGCCAGGAGGGCGCCCGCGACGATGCCCGGCATCAGGCCGGGGAGGGTGATCCGCACGAACGTGGTGAAGGCGCCCGCTCCCAGGTCGCGTGACGCCTCCTCCAGGGAGAGGTCGGCGTGGGTGAGCCGGGTGCGGACGACGGTCGCGACGAACGCCATGCCGAAGACGGTGTGCGCGGCCAGCACCGAGTGGAGGCCGAGCGTCGCCTGGATCGCCGAGTAGAACGCCAGCAGGCCGATCGCGAGGACGAGGTCGGGCAGGATCGCGGGGAGCGTCGCGAGGGCGCCGAGCACCTTGGAGCGGGTGTACCGGGCCATGCCGACGGCGAGCAGCGTCCCGAGCACGGTGGCCAGGACCGTCGAGCCGGTCGCGACGATCAGCGTGTTGACGAGCCCCTCGCGGATCTTCGTGTCGGACGCCAGCTCGCCGTACCAGTGGGTGGAGAACCCGCCCCAGGTGTAGGGGGTGTCGGCGGCGTTGAACGACATGACGACGAGCACCGCGATCGGCGCGTACAGGAACAGGTAGGTCAGCCAGAACGGCGCGAACGCCCAGCGGCTACGCACGGTCGCCCTCCCCGGAGAAGCGGCGCGCGGCCCACGCCTGCGCCATGAGCAGCAGCACCAGCACCGCGATGAGGGTGAGCGCGAGGACGGAGCCGAAAGGCCAGTCGCGCGCCTTGAGGAACTGGTCGCGGACGAGGTTGCCGACCATCACCGAGTGGCCGCCGCCGAGCAGCTCGGGGATGACGAAGTTGCCGAGGCTCGGCACGAACACGAACACGCAGCCGGTGAGGACGCCGGGCAGCGTCAGCGGCAGGGTGACCGACAGGAACGTCCGGACCGGCCCCGCGCCGAGGTTCGCGGACGCCTCGCCCAGCTGCGGGTCGAGGCGCTCGATCGCCGAGTACAGCGGCAGGACCATGAGCGGCAGGTAGGCGTACAGCAGGCCGATGACGATGGCGCCGTCGGTGTACAGCAGTTGGAGTGGCTCGTCGATGAGGCCGAGGTCGCCGAGCGCGGAGTTGACGACGCCCTGGGAGTTGAGCAGGACGATCCACGCGTAGGTCCGGATGAGGAAGTTCGTCCAGAACGGGAGGACGACGGCGATGAGCGCCAGGGTCTTCCACTTCGCCGGGAGTTTGGCGATCACGTAGGCCGTCGGGTAGCCGAGGGCGAGCGCGAGCAGTGTGGTGATCCCGGCGATCTTGACCGAGTGGAGGAGGACGTCGAGGTAGAGGGGGTCGGCGACGCGTGTGAAGTTCTCCGCTGTCGCCTCGTAGACGATCCCGCCGAACCGTCCCCGCTGGAAGACCGTGTAGCTGAGGACCAGGCCGAGCGGGACCACCAGGAAGACGAGCAGGTAGGCCAGCCCGGGGCCGAGCAGCACGAGCGGCTCGACCCGGAGACGGCGTCGGCGGGTGGTTCTCACTGCGCGGTGACCTCGGTGACGATCCGGGTGTAGGCCGGGGCGGCTTCTCCCAGATCGACCAGGCTCTCCTGCTTGAGCAGGTCGGCCGGGCTCATCCCCAGGTGCGGGTAGTCCTTGACGAGCGCGGCGTCGAGCGACTCCATCGCCGCCTGGTTCGGGACCTTGTACATGATGTTCTGCGCCGCCCAGGCGTGCACCTCGGGGTCGAGGATGTAGTTGATCAGGGCGTGCGCGGCCTCCTTGTTCTTGGAGGACTTGAGGACGACCATCGTGTCCACCCAGAGGTCGCTGCCCTCCTTCGGCACGGTGAAGGCGATGTTCTTCTCGGTGGTCGGGCACCAGCCGTCCCACGCCTCCACCAGCGCCGCCTCGCCGGACTTCAGGCGGTCGCCGAAGGTGGTGTCGTCGAAGGCGAGCAGGTTCGGCTTGGCCTTGACCAGGGCTTCCTTGGCCTTGGCCAGTTCGCCCTCATCCTGGGTGTTGGCGGAGAAGCCGAGCGCCTTCTGGGCCGGGAGCAGCATCCAGCGCTCGGTGCCCAGCATGGTGATCTTCTTCTTGAGCGCGGGCCTCGGGGTGAGGATGTCGTTCCAGCTGTCGGGCTCGTAGCCGGTGAGGTCCTTGCGGTAGCACAGGCCGGTGGTGCCCCAGGTGTAGGGCACGGAGACCTTGTTGCCCGGGTCGTAGGCGAGTTCGGTCGCCTCGGGGTAGAGGTTCTTGAGGTTCGGGACCAGGTCCGCGTGGACGGGTTCCAGCAGGCCCTGCTCGCCGAGCGCCTGGGCGAACTGGCCGGACACGAACGCGACGTCGATGCCGCTGTCGCCGCCCGCGGTGAGCTTGGCGATGATCTCCTCGTTGGTGGCGTGCTCGGTGATCGTCACCGCGGCGCCGGTCCGCGCCTTGAACTTCGCGGGCAGGTCCTCGGGCATGTAGCCCGCCCAGTTGGAGAGGGTGAGGGTCTGCTTGCTCAGGTCCGCTGCCGGATCGAGGGTGTCGGGTTCGGCCTTTCCGTCGGCGGCGCCGCCACCGCAGGCGGCCAGGGAGAACAGGGCGAGGGCGGCGGAGACCGCCACGGCCGACATGCGCAGCATGCCGCACCACCTTCCGGTCGGGGGCATCGGATGGGCGCCGAGTCTTGCATCTGAACTCAACATGGACAAGACTCAAAGTCGCCAGATGACGTTTAATTCTTGTTACGGATCTGAAGTTGGATTCAGTAGAACTGATGAAGCGGCTCGGCCTCACCGGGCCCTTCACGACCACCGACTTCGCCGCGCTGCCCACGCTCGCGGACCTCACCGAGCGGGCGATCACCGTCGACCAGACCAACCGCTCGGTCGTGGTGGGCGAGCGGCTCGTCGTCAAGTGGTTCACGCCGCCCGCGCCGCCGCCGCAGCGCGGGCTTGAGGTGCTGCGCCAACTCGCTGAGGCGGGGTTCACCGAGACGGCACGGCCCTACACCGCCGTGTTCGACGGCGCCGGGGCGCTGCTCGCCCTGGTCATGGACTACCTGCCGGACGCCCTGGACGGCTGGGACTGGTGTGTGGACGCGGCCGTCGCCGGGGAGCCCGTCGGGGCCCTGCTGGGCGGGCTGGTCGCCGACCTGCACGCCGCGCTGGCCACCCCCACCGCCTCGATGCCGGAGCCGCTCACCGTCGGCGTCCCTGCGGGCCTGCACGCGCGCGCGCTCGCGGCGCTGGAGGAGGCCCGCTCGCTGACGGGCGAAGACTGGCCGTCGTCTTGGACGTCGCGCCTTCGGGCCGCCTTTGAGCCGCTGGCCTCACCGGGCGAGACGGTGCTCATGAGGGTGCACGGCGACCTGCACGTCGGGCAGGTGCTGCGCTGGCGGGACGGGCACGCGGTGATCGACTTCGACGGCAACCCCGTCGTCGCGCCGGACGGCGGAATCGGACATCCCGTCGCCCGGGACGTCGCCCAGTTCCTCATGAGCCTCGAACACGTCGGGCAGGTCGCCTCCTATCGGCGTGGGCACGACGCCTCGGCCTGGGTACGGGACGCCGTACGGGACTTCCGCGCCGCATACACCGCCCGCCTTGCCTCGCTCGGCAAGGCGGAGATCTTCGACGAGCGGCTGGTCGCGCCGTTCGCCGCCGAGCAGGAGTGCCGCGAGCTCGTCTACGCGGCGCGGTTCCTGCCCCGCTGGCGGTACGCCCCGATGGGCGTGCTGCGTTCCTGGTTTTCCGAAGGAGACTGATGTACCCCGACAGGTTCCGCGCCGACCTTGAGGCCAAGCCCGCCGCGCTGGCCGGGCTCGCCGCGGCGCTGCGGAAGGAGAACCCCTTCGCGGGCCTGCCCGACGTGCGCCGCGTCGTCTTCCTCGGCATGGGCAGCTCGCGGTACGCGGCCGGGGTGGCGGCGCTGCGGCTGCGCGGGCAGGGCATCGACGCGGTGGCCGAGTACGCCTCGGCCGTCCCCTACCGGCCCGCGCCGGGCACGCTCGTCGTGGCGATCTCGGCGACGGGCGGCAGCCGGGAGGTGATCGACGCGCTCGCCTCGCACGAGGGGCACATCGCGCTGACGAACGTGGAGGGCTCCCCGGTGACGGAGGGGGCGGGCCTCGTCGTGCCGATGCTGGCGGGTCCGGAGGAGGGCGGGGTGGCGTGCCGGTCGTTCCAGCACACCCTCGCCCTGCTGCTGAGCCTTGAGGAACACCTGACGGGACGGCCCCTGGGCGTCCCCGAGCTGGTGCTGCGGGCCGCGGACGCCTCGGCCGCGCTGCTGGCGCGGCGCTGGCTGGACGGCGCCCTGGAGCTCCTGGACGGCCCGGACGGGCTGTACACGATCGCGCCCGCCGAGCGGCTGTCGTCGGCCGAGCAGTCGGCGCTGATGGTCAGGGAGGGGCCGCGCCGGGTCGCGGACGCCTGCGAGACGGGCGACTGGGCCCACGTGGACGTCTACCTGACCAAGACGCGGGACTACCGGGCGCTGCTGTTCCCCGGCTCGCGGTACGACGCGCAGGCGATGGAGTGGGTCGTGCGGCGGGGTTCGACGGTGCTGGCGGTCGGCGGGGAGGTCGAGGGGGCCAGGGCGTCGGTGCGGTATCCGGGCGATTCCGACCCGGACGTGGCGCTGCTGACCGAGACGCTCGTGGCGGAGCTCGTCGCGTCCTCCTGGTGGACGTGACGTCAGCTCCGAGCGGAAACACCGCGGCCCGCCCCTTGTCCGGGGGCGGGCCGTTAAGTTCTCGTTAATTGAATTTGCCTTCAGACAGTGTCCGGTTTGGCTTTCGGGGCCGGGCGGCGGCGCCGGGGCGCGGGGGCGGCGCCCAGGGACGTCGGCAGGGGGTGCCCGGTCACTTTGCGCGCGTAGTCGAGGATCAGCTCGATGGCCTCGTCCGTCCCGATCATGGGGTGGCGGGCCACGATCCGGTAGCCGTAGGCGTCCTCCAGGGCCACCAGGTTGCGCGAGATGGTCTGGGAGTCGCCGTCCAGGGTGAAGACGCCCTGGGCCGCGCCCGTCTCCAGGATGAGCTGGTACATCGTCACCTGGCGGTCGAACAGCGTGGTCAGCAGCGTGGCGTAGACGCGGTTGCGGCCCGCGGAGCCGCCCAGTTCGCACAGGAGCCGCACGTCGGCGTCGTCCGGGCCGGACGGCAGCCCCGAGCGCACCGTGACGACGAGTTTCTCGGCCGGGTCGGCGATCCCGGCGATCTTCCGCATGCGCTGGTCGTAGAAGCGCTCCATGCCCGCGTGGTGCGCCTCCAGGAGCAGATCGCTCAACTCCGGGTAGTGGTAGAGCACGGCGCCCGACGTCAGGCCGGCCTCCTCGGCCACCTGGCTGAGGTGGACCGCGTCGGTGCCGTACTGGACCATCGCCCTCCTGGCGGCCTCGATGAGGTCCAGCCGGCGCTCGGTCTTCCTCTTACGCGTGACCATGGTCCTCATTCTGGGTCGTCCCGGGTGTTGACGGACTACCCCGAATGCTATTTGAATCGTCCTTCAGAAAACACCCTCCGTCTCCCAGGGAGTCGCCATGGCCGAGAACACCGGGACAGCGAAGAAGCTAACGGTCCTGTTCATGCCGGAGAGCGCCTACGGGCCCACCAACAACTGCATCGGCATCGGCGACGTGCTGCGCGGGCGGGGCCACCGCGTGGTCTTCGCCGCCGAGGCGTCCTGGCGCGGCAAGCTGACCCCGCTCGGCTTCGAGGAGGACCTCGTGGACCTCGCGCCCCCGCCGGAGGAGGAGGTCGAGCTGGACGCCGGGCAGTTCTGGAAGGACTTCATCCGCGCCTCCGCGCCCGAGTTCCGCAAGAGCACCCTGGAGCAGCTCGACACGTCCGTCAGGCCCATCTGGGAGGAGCTGATCGCGGGCGTCAGGTACTGCGAGCCGCAGCTCAGGGAGATCATCGCCCGGGTCAGGCCGGACATCATCGTGGAGGACAACGTGATCACGTTCCCCGCGTTGGAGACCGCGGGCGTCCCCTTCATCAGGATCGTGTCGTGCAACCCGCTGGAGATCCCCGACGCGGGGATCGCGCCGGTCTTCTCCGGCCTCCCCCAGGACGACAGCTCCGAGTGGGCGGCCTTCCGCGCCGAGTACGACCGCACCCACCGGGCCGTGTGGGAGGAGTTCAACGCCTGGGTGGTCGAGCAGGGCGCCGCGCCGCTGCCGGACCTGGAGTTCGTCCACGAGGGCGCGCTGAACCTGTACGTCTACCCGGAGATCGCCGACTACCCGCGCGCGCTCGGCCCGACGTGGCACCGCCTGGACTCGTCCGTCCGGGGCACCGACGAGCCCTTCGAGCTGCCGGAGACCCTGAGGGACGGCGAAGGCTCCCTGATCTACTTCTCGCTCGGCTCGCTCGGCAGCGCCGACGTGGAGCTGATGCGCCGGGTGATCTCCGTGCTGGGGCGGACCCCGCACCGCTACATCGTCTCCAAGGGCCCGCTGCACGCCGAGATCGAACTCGCCGACAACATGTGGGGCGCGGAGTTCGTCCCGCAGACCAAGGTCATCCCCTTGGTCGACCTGGTGATCACGCATGGCGGCAACAACACCACGACCGAAAGCCTTCACTTCGGCAAGCCGATGATCCTGCTGCCGCTGTTCTGGGACCAGTACGACAACGCCCAGCGCGTCCACGAGCTCGGCCTCGGCGTCCGGCTGGACACCTACCGGTTCACCGACGCGGAGCTGACCGGCGCGATCGAGCGGCTGCTGGGCGACGCCGCGCTGCGCGCCCGCCTCGACGCCGCGGGCGCGGAGATCCGCCGCCGCGACGGCCTCACCCTCGCCGCCGACCTCATCGAACGCACGGCCCTGGCATGACCGTCACCGACCTCGCCCCCGCCGTCTTCTGGACCGACCGCCCGGGACGTCCAGGGCCGTTCCCCGCCCTGTCCGGGCCCGTCTCCGCCGACCTGGTGATCGTCGGAGGCGGGTACACCGGCCTGTGGGCGGCGATCCTGGCCAAGGAGGAGAACCCCGGCTGCGACGTCCTCCTCCTGGAGGCCGCCTCGATCGGCTTCGGCGGCAGCGGCCGCAACGGCGGCTTCATCTCCGACTCCTTGACGCACGGGCTGTCACACGGCGTCTCCCTGTGGGAGAAGGAGATGCCGGAACTCGTGCGCCTGGGCCGGGAGAACCTGCGGGACTTCGCTTCCACGCTGGAGCGGCACAAGATAGACGCGGGCCTCCAACTCAACGGGAAGACGACGATCGCGCTCGCCCCGCACCAGGTGCGCGAACTACGGGAGCTGGAGAAGCTGCACCTGGAGTTCGGCGACGACGCCTGCTGGCTCGACGCCGACGAGATGCGCGCCGACGTCGACTCCCCCACCTACCTGGGCGGGCTGCGGGTCCGCTCCACCGGCGGGATCGTCGACCCCGGGCTGCTCGTGGACGGGCTCACCGAGATCGCCTTCCGGCTCGGCGTCCGGATCCACGAGGGAACGGCCGTAAGCGGCTTCACCCGGACGCCGTACGGGGTGGCCGTCACAACGTCCGGGGGCGAGGTGATGGCCGGACAGGCGCTCATCGCCACCAACGCCTACCCCGCGCCACTGCGCAGGCTCCGCCACCTGGTCCTGCCCGTCTGGGACTACGTGCTCGTCACCGAGCCTCTGACGGCGTCGCAACTGGCGTCCCTGGGCTGGCGTGAGCGGCAGGGCCTCACCGACGCGGGCAACCAGTTCCACTACTACCGGCTCACCTCCGACGACCGGATACTTTGGGGCGGGTACGACGCCATCTACTACCGAGGCGGCGGCACCGGAGACGAACTCGTCCGGCGGGACTCCTCCCACGCGCTGCTCGCGCGGCAGTTCCACACGACCTTCCCCCAGCTCGACGGGCTCCGGTTCACCCACCGCTGGGGCGGCGCGATCGACTCCACCAGCCGGTTCACCGCCACGTTCGGCACCGCGTTGGGCGGACGGGTCGGCTACGCGGTCGGGTACACCGGCCTCGGCGTCGGCGCGTCGCGGTTCGGCGCGGCCACCGCCCTGGACCTGCTGGCCCGCCGCGACACACCGCGGACCCGGCTGGAGATGGTGCGCCGCCCGCCCCTCCCGTTCCCGCCCGAACCGCTGCGCTGGCCCGTCGTGGAGTTCACCCGGCGGCAGATCGCCAAGGCCGACGACCGGGAGGGCAGGCGCGGCCCGTGGCTCGCGCTGCTCGACCGGTTCGGCGTCGGCTTCAACTCCTGACCTGAGAGACATCCACTGTGCGTACCCTGATCAACCCCGCGACCGGCAAGGCCGTCGCCGAACTCGCCGACACCCCCGTCGCGGACGTCCCCGCGATCGTCCGCCGCGCGCGGGCCGCCTTCGAGGTGTGGCGGGACAAGACGCCCGGAGAGCGGGCGCTCGTCCTCCTTCGCCTGGCGGACCTGCTGGAGGCCGACGCGGAAGAGCTGACGCGGCTGGAGGTGGAGGACACCGGCAAGCCCTCCCCCGTCTTCGGCGAGGGCGAGCTGCCGTTCGCCGCCGACAACCTGCGGTTCTTCGCCGGGGCCGCCCGCTCGCTCGACGGCACCGGCGCGGGCGTGTTCAGCGCGGGCTACACCTCGATGCTGGTCCGGCGGCCGGTCGGCGTCGTCGCGTCGATCTCGCCGTGGAACTTCCCGCTGGTCATGGCGGTGTGGAAGCTCGGCCCGGCGCTCGCCGCGGGCAACGCGGTGGTCATCAAGCCCGCGCCCGCGACACCCCGAAGCACGCTGCGGCTCGCTGAGCTGGTCGCTCGGGCGGGCGCGCCCGCGGACCTGGTCCAGGTGGTGCTGGGCGACGCCGAGGTCGGCACGGCGCTCGTCAGCGACGCGGGCGTGGACATGGTGAGCGTCACCGGCTCGACCGCGACCGGCAAGGCCGTCATGCGCGGGGCCGTGGAGGGCGTCAAGCGGGTCCACCTGGAACTCGGCGGCAAGGCCCCCGGCCTGGTCTTCCCCGACGCCGACCTCACCCAGATGGCGCACGGGCTCGCGATGGGCACCACGTACAACACCGGGCAGGACTGCACGGCGGCCACCCGCGTGTACGCGCACCGCGACGTCTACGACCAGGCCGTGGACGCGCTGCGGGCCGCGATGGAGTCGGTGCGTCCCGGCGACCCGTGGGACCCCTCGACCGACATCGGGCCGCTCATCTCCGGCGAACACCGGGACCGGGTGCACGGGTTCGTCACGCGGGCCGTGGCGGAGGGCGCGCAGGTGCTCACCGGAGGCACGCCGCTGGACGGGCCCGGATTCTTCTACCGGCCCACCCTCGTCGTCGGGGCTGAGCAGTCGAGCGAACTCGTGCAGGGCGAGGTCTTCGGCCCGGTGCTCGTCGTGCTGCCCTTCGACGACGAGGACCACGCCGTCCGCCTCGCCAACGACACCCCCTACGGCCTCGCCTCGTCGGTGTGGACCGGCGACGTCTCCCGCGCCCTCCGCGTCTCCCACCGCCTCGACGTCGGCGTCACCTGGATCAACGACCACCTCCCGATCGCCTCGGAGGCCCCCCACGGCGGCGTCAAGGCCAGCGGCTTCGGCAAGGACATGAGCCAGGAGTCCCTGGCCGACTACGCCGTCACCCGCCACATCATGATCAAACACACACCTCCCGAACCCCACACCTCCTTCCGCCCAGCCTGACCCCTCCGCGTTCGGCGTGAAGCCCCTCAGTCTCCCGGCTCGTCGGGGACGGACGGCTTCGGCCGTTGGAAGACCTTGAGGAGTTCCACGGTGGTGTAGGCGGCGAGGGACACGATGACGGCGTGGAGCCATTGGTCGGGGGTCAGGGGGGCGGAGTCGAAGAGGGTGTTCATGAAGGGGGTGTAGGTGTAGAAGAGCTGGATCGCGATGAGGGAGAGGGCGCCTACGCCGACCCAGGGGTTGCGGCGGACGCCCTGCCAGAGGACGGGGTGGGTCAGGGACAGGCAGGTGAAGAGGTAGGTCAGGAGCGTCAGGGCGAAGACGTTCACGACGACCGTCTGGGCGACGGCGGTGGCGGCGCCCTGGGCGCGCTCGTAGTGGAAGAGGCCGTAGGAGCCCGCGAGCAGGATCAGGGAGACGAGGAGGATCCGGAGGACGTACGGGCGGGCGATGAGCGGGGCCGTCGGAGGGCGCGGAGGGCGGCGCATCACGTCGGGGTCGCGGGGCTCGACCGCGAAGGGCAGGCCGAGGATCAGGACGGCCGTCATGTTCAGCCAGAGCACCTGGAGGGGCTGGATAGGGAGGCCGGTGCCCAGGAGGACCGCCGCGACGAGGAGGAGGCCGAGCCCCAGATTGGCGGGCAGCGCCCAGATGATGAACTTCACGAGGTTGTCGAAGACGCCCCTGCCCTCCTCCACCGCCGCCTCGACCGTCGCGAAGTCGTCGTCGGTGAGGATCATGTCGGCCGCCTCCTTGGCCACCTCCGTCCCGGTGATCCCCATCGCGACGCCGATGTCGGCCTGCTTCAGCGCGGGCGCGTCGTTGACGCCGTCGCCCGTCATGGCCACCACGTGGTCCCCGGCGCGCAGCGCGTTGACGAGGCGGAGCTTGTCCTCTGGCGAGACCCTGGCGAACACCGAGGCGTGCTCGGCCAGGCGGGGCAGGTCGGTGTCGGCGCAGGCGGCGAGTTCGGCGCCGCGCACGGCCGGGCCGCCGCCCAGGCCGATCTCGCCGCCGATGGCGCGGGCCGTCGCCAGATGGTCGCCGGTGATCATCTTCACCGCGACACCCGCCGTCTGGCAGGCCGCGACCGCCTGGACGGCCTCCGGGCGCGGCGGGTCCTGCATGCCCTGGACGCCGAGGAACGTCAGCGGGGGCAGTTCCTCGAGCGGGCCCTGGACGTCCTCCGCGCGAGCGAAAGCAAGGACACGCAGGGCCCGTTCACCCAGGCGGGCCGCGAGTTCCTCCAGGGCTTCGCGATCGAGGGGAAGGGGCTTGCCTTCGGTGTCGAGGGCGTCGGCGCAGCGGTCGAGGACGCGTTCGGCGGAGCCCTTCACGTAGAGGGTGCCGTCGGCGTGGAGGGTGGCCATGTACTGGGCGCGGGAGGAGAACGGGATGACGTCGGTGCGTTCGGCGGCCTCCGGGACGCCCGCCTTGGCGGCGCTCACCAGGAGGGCGCCTTCGGTGGGGTCGCCTAGGACGTGCCAGACCCCGTCGTCGTCCTGTACCAGGCCCGCGTCGTTGCAGGCGGCGCCCGCCGTGAAGACCGCTTGGAGGGCGGGGAGGGCTGCCGCTTCTACCGGGTCGCCTGCCTCGTCGAGGACCCTTCCGTCAGGGTCGTAGCCGCCGCCGGTGAGCGTGTAAGCGGCACCACCCGCGACGGCGGTGACGACCGTCATCTCGTTGCGGGTGAGGGTTCCCGTCTTGTCCGTGCAGATGACGGTGGTGCCGCCCAGGGTCTCCACGGCGGGGAGCCTGCGCACGATCGCGCCGCGCGCCGCCATCCGCGACACGCCGAACGCGAGCGTCACCGTGACGATGGCGGGCAGGCCCTCGGGGATCGCGCCGACCGCGAGCGCGACGGCCGTCGTCACCATCTCCGCGACGCTCTGGCCGCGCAGCACGCCGACGGCGAAGGTGAGGACGGCAAGGGCGAGGATCGCGACCGTCACCACCTTGGTGAACCTGTCGATCTTGCGCGTGAGCGGAGTGCGGACGGCGGTCGCGGCGCCGACGAGCCGGTTGACCCGGCCGAGCTCGGTGGCGTCGCCGGTGGCGGTGACGACCCCGCCGCCGCTGCCCGCCGTCACCAGGGTGCCGGAGTAGGCCATGTTCCTGCGGTCGCCGAGCGCCTCGCCGGGAGGCGCGTCCCTGTCCTTGGTGACGGGCACGGACTCTCCGGTGAGCGCGGATTCGTCGATGGCCAGGCGGCGGGCTTCCACCAGGCGGAGGTCGGCGGGGACCTTGTCGCCCTCGCCGAGCACCACGAGGTCGCCGCGCACCAGCGCCGCGGCCGTGACGCGCAGCCGCTCGCCGTCGCGGACCACCACCGCCTCGTCGGCCGCCATCGCGGCGAGCGCGGCCAGCGCCCGCTCCGCGCGTGACTCCTGGAGGTAGCCGACGACCGCGTTGGCCAGCACCACGGCGCAGATCACCGCGGTGTCGACCAGCTCGCCGAGCAGCGCGGTGACGGCGGCCGACACCAGCAGCACGTAGATGAGCGCGTTGTTGAACTGACCGAGGAACCGGCGCAGCGCGGACGGGCCGCGCTCGGCCGACAGCGTGTTCGGCCCGTCCGCCGCGAGCCGCCGCGCCGCCTCCGGCCCGCTCAGCCCGAGCGCCGCGTCACTGCCCAGCCCGCCGACGACATCGACCACCCCGTACCGGTAGGCGTCGTCCATATCCCCCTCCCCCGGTGTCGATTCCACCGGCGGCCGTCCCTCAGCCCCAAGCCCGGGAAAAGCCTGCCGGGTAGGGCCGCGCGCGCAGGGCGGGGGTCAGGGGTGGGCGGGGGTGAGGTTGAGGGCGACCAGTGCGTGGTGGGTGAGGGTCGAAGGGTTGGGGCCGATGGTGAGGGTCGCGCCGTCCTCGTCGGGCTGGAGGGGTTCGAGGACGGCGAGCTGGGAGTCCAGCAGGGAGGGCGGCATGAAGTGGGGGGCGCGGTCCTGCACGCGCGAGGTGAGCAGTTCCGTCGGGCCGTGGAGGTGCACAAAGCGGGCGCGCGGGGCGTAGGAGCGCAGCCTGTCCCGATAGGCGCGCTTGAGGGCGGAGCAGGACAGGACGCCGCCCCGGCGGTCGTGGTCCTTCAGCCAGTGGCCGAGTTCGTCGAGCCAGGGTTCGCGGTCGGCGTCGGTGAGCGGCCTGCCGGAGAGCATCTTGCTGATGTTGGACCAGGGGTGGAACGCGTCGCCCTCGGCGAACGGCACGTCGAGGACCTCGGCGAGGAGCCTGCCGACCGTGGTCTTCCCTGAGCCGGAGACGCCCATGACGACGAGGAGCGGAGCGGGTTGGTCCATGGTCCCAGCCTGGGGCCGCAGGACGTCGAGGACAAGGAACCCGCGGCGCGGTTCGCCCGGAGCCGGGCCCGCGACCTCAGGACACATGCGGCGGTTCCCTTGTTTTCCGACACAACACGAAAATCAGGTCGAACACTCGTTGAATCTCAGGTGAACGCGGAGGAAGGACGACGTATCGACACGGCGTACGGAGTAACATTCCGGCGGGCGAGGTCATGATCGGCTTCGCGGTCGTCCTCCCCTGTCGGTGCCCGATTCGGAGCCCTTGATCCATGTCCTGGCTTGAAGCCGTCGTCCTCGGCCTGATCCAGGGACTCACCGAGTTCCTGCCCGTCTCCTCCAGCGCGCACCTGCGGGTGTTCTCCGCCCTGTTCGGATGGAACGACCCCGGCGCCGCCTTCACCGCGGTCACCCAACTGGGCACCGAGACGGCGGTGCTCATCTACTTCCGCAAGGACATCGTCTCGATCGTCCGCGCCTGGGTGCGCGCGCTGTTCTGGAAGGACCAGCGCGGCGACCCGAACGCCCGGATGGGCTGGTACATCATCGCCGGGTCGCTGCCGATCTGCGTGCTCGGCCTGGCCTTCCAGCACCAGATCGAGACGACGCTGCGCGACCTGCGCATCGTCGCGACGACGCTCATCGTCTTCGGCGTCATCCTCGCCCTGGCCGACCGGACGCGGCTGCACAACCCCGGCAAGCCGATCAGCGACCTGACCCTCCCGCACGCGGTCGGCTTCGGCCTCGCCCAGTCCCTCGCGCTCATCCCGGGCGTGTCCCGCTCCGGCGGCACGATCAGCGCGGGCCTGTTCCTCGGCTACAGCCGCGAGGCGGCGGCCCGGTTCTCGTTCCTGCTCGCGATCCCCGCGGTGCTCGCCTCGGGCGTGCTGGAGCTGTTCGACATCGGCGAGGGGCCCGCGCCGTCGTGGGGGCCGACGATCGTCGCGACGGTCATCGCGTTCGTGGTCGGCTACGCGGCGGTCGCGTGGTTCCTCAAGTTCATCACCACGCACACCTTCATGCCGTTCGTCGTCTACCGGATCGCGCTGGGCCTGTTCATCTTCGTGCTCCTCGCGCTCGGTGTGCTGGCCCCGGGCGCGGGCGGGGTCGGGTAGCGCCGGAGCCGCCGCTGGACGGGCGTCGGACGGGCGCCGCCGGAGAATGTCAGTGCCGCCGCTTAACGTGGCGGCATGACTACCGAACGGGAAGTACCGAAGTGGCGGCGGGGCTCAGCGGCGCATGAGGGCGGTGAGCGCGTCGGCGAGCGGCGGCTCGTCGGGCGGCGTGCCGGTGATGAGCGTCCGCAACAGCACCCCGTCGAGGAACACGGCGATCGTGCGGGCCCGCGCCGCCCCCGCGTACGGGGTGAGGACGTCGGTGAGCCCGTCGGTCCACAGCCGGGCCAGCGGGCGCAGTTCGGGCCGGTGCGCGGCGGCGAGGTACAGCTCGTTGGCGGTGCGGAACCGCTCGGGCTCGGCGAGGTAGGCGCGGGTGCGCCGGGCCAGCTCGGCGGGCGGGTCGGCGGAGGCGGCGAGCGCCTCGCCGAGCGCGGCGAGCAGTTCCCGGGAGGCGCCCGCGGTGTCCTCGAACGCGGCGGTGATGAGCTCGCTCAGCCCGGTGAAGTAGTAGGTGGTGGCGCCCAGCGGCACCCCCGCCTCGGCGGCCGCCTTGCGGTGGGTGAGGCCGCCGACGCCCTCCCGCGCGATGACGCGGCCCGCCGCGTCGATGATCGCCTGCCGCCGCCCCTCGGGGTCGCGGCGCGTCAATGCCCGCCCGCCAGGTTCAGCGTGACGACACCGCCGATCACCAGCGCGACCCCGGCGACCTTCGCGGCGGTCACCGGCTCGTGCAGGAACAGCACGCCGATCGTGGCGATGAGCGCCGTGCCCACCCCCGACCAGATCGCGTACGCCAGGCCCACCTGTAGTCCGCGGTTGATCCCCTGCGCCAGCAGCAGGAACGACACCGTGTACCCGATGAGGCACAGTGCCGTGGGCAGCGGCCTGGTGAACCCCTCGGTGCTCTTCAGCAGGCTCGTCGCCGTCACCTCGGCCAGGATCGCCCCGGCCAGATACAGGTACACCACCATGTCCGCCCTCTTCCTGTACATCCGTACTAGTACGAACGTACAGGAATGCCCGTCGCCGTTGAAAGCCTTACCCGGCGAGGCTTTCCCCGGTCGGCGAGGCGTAGGCGGCGGCCGTCAGGGGGTGTCGGGGCGGAGCAGGGCGAGGAAGGCCCGGAAGAGGGCGGGCATGTCGATGGAGTCGGGCGAGAGGAGCCACTGGAGCTGGAGGCCGTCCATGACGGCGAAGAGGAGAGGGGCCGCCTGTTCGGGGGTGACGCCGCCGGGCAGGGCGTCGCCGAGTTCGGCGCGGATGACGTCGGCCATCCAGGCGCGGGCGCCGCCGTACCGCTCACGGAAGAAGTCGGCGGCCGGATGGCCCTCGATCACGCTCTCGGCCGACAGGACGGTGAAGGACTGGACGATGCCGCGCCGCTCGGTGTTCCACTCGACGATCGAGGCGACGGTGTCGAGGGTGATGCCGCCCTTCCCGCCGGGCAGCGCGATGACGTCAAGACCGCGTTCGTCGCGCAGCCGCAGCACCTCGGCGAGCAGCCGGTCCTTGCTGGGGAAGTAGTGCAGCACGCCCTGCTGGCTGAGCCCGACCCGCTGGGCGACGGCGGCGATCGACGCGCCGGTGTAGCCACGCTCGGCGAACATAACGGCGTGTACGCGCGCCGTCCACCCGTCGCCGTCACCCGAGGAGCACCGTATGAGCGCACACGAGGACGAACTGCTGGAGGCCAGAGCGCGGATGCTGGCCGGGCACGACATGTGGTCGCTGGCCGCCGAGCCCGCGCTGGGCTTCCCCGGCCTGACGATGTCGGACGGGCCGATCGGGGTGCGCGGCGTGCACTGGTCCGGCGACCCCTCGGTGGCGCTGCCGAGCCCGACGGCGCTCGCCGCGACGTGGGACACCGCGCTGGCCCGCCGGGTAGGCGCGCTGCTCGCCCAGGAGGCGCGGCGCAAGGGCGTCCAGGTGCTGCTGGCGCCCACGGTGAACCTCCAGCGCTCCCCGCTCGGCGGCCGGCACTTCGAGTGCCTCTCCGAGGACCCCCTGCTCACCGGGAGACTCGCCGCCCAGTACGTCGCGGGCGTCCAGGAGGGCGGGGTCGCGGTGACGGTCAAGCACTTCGTCGCCAACGACTTCGAGACCGAGCGGATGACGGCCGACGTCGTCGTCTCCGAGCGGGCGCTGCGCGAGCTGTACCTCCTGCCGTTCGAGATCGTGGTGAAGGAGGCGGCGCCCTGGGGCGTCATGGCCGCCTACAACGGCGTCAACGGCACGGCGATGAGCGAGCACGGCGAGCTGGTCAACGGCGTGCTGCGCGGCGAGTGGGGTTTTGACGGGTTCGTCGTCTCCGACTGGTTCGGCGCCCGCGACACGGTGGGGGCCGCGCTGGGCGGGCTCGACGTGGCGATGCCGGGGCCGCACACCGTCTACGGGCCCGCCCTCGCCGAGGCCGTGCGCGCCGGGAAGGTGCCCGAGGAGGTGCTGGCGGAGCACGTCGCGCGGGTCGGCACACTGGCGGAGCGCACCGCGAACCCGCCGTCGCCCGCCCCGGTGGACGGCGCCGCGCTGGCCCGCGAGGTCGCCGCCCGCTCGGTGACGCTGCTGCGCAACGACGGGGTGCTCCCGCTGGCGGGCGCACCGCGGATCGCGCTCATCGGCGGGCTCGCCAAGGACGCGCGGGTGATGGGCGGCGGCAGCGCCCAGGTGACGCCGGAGCGCGTCGTGTCCGCGTGGGACGGCCTGCGCGCGGCGGACCTCGACGTGGTGTACGCGCGCGGCGCCGACCCGAGCGACCGGCTGCCCGCGCTCGCCGCCCCGATGCGCGCGGTCGCGCTCGCCGAGGACGGCACCGTGCTCGGCGAGTTCCCGACGCCGGACGGCGCCCTCATGTGGGTGGGCCGGTTGCCCGGCGGCATCGACCCCGAGCGGCTCCACACGGTCGTGCTGCGCGGGACGTTCACGCCGGAGGTGTCGGGTGCGCACCTGATCGCGGCGGAGGGCGTCGGGGAGTTCCGGCTCACCGTGGACGGCGAGGCGCTCCTGGACGGCGCCGTCGCGCCGGAGGGCGACGACCCGTTCGCCGCCCTGTTCTTCCCCGCGCAGACCGCGTTCCCACGGGTGTGGGAGGCGGGCGAGGCGGTCTCGGTGGAGCTGGCGCACCGCGTGCGGGGAGGCGGACCCATCCCCTTCGTCGGATTCGCCGTGGCGCACCGTGACCCGAGGGCCGACGCCGACGCGCTCATCGACGAGGCCGTCGCCGCCGCGGCCGTGGCGGACGCCGCGGTGGTGGTGGTCGGCACGTCGAAGGAGGTCGAGAGCGAGGGGTTCGACCGGACGTCGCTGCGGCTGCCCGGACGGCAGGACGAGCTGGTCGCGCGGGTCGCCGCCGCCAACCCGCGCACGATCGTCGTGGTGAACGCCGGGTCGCCGGTGGAGATGCCGTGGCGGGAGGACGTCGCCGCGCTGCTGCTCACCTGGTTCCCCGGCCAGGAGGGCGGCCACGCCCTCGCCGACGTGCTCACCGGCGCGGCGGAGCCCGGCGGGCGGCTGCCCACCACCTGGCCCGCCGTGCTCGCCGACTGCCCGGTGGTGGACGTGACGCCGGTGGACGGCACGCTCCGCTACGACGAGGGTGTCTTCGTCGGCTACCCGGCCTGGCAGAAGGCGGGCACGGCGCCCGCGTTCGAGTTCGGCTCCGGACTCGGCTACACGACATGGGCCTACGAGTCGGCCGCGCACGCCGACAGCGCCCTCGCCGTCACGGTCCGCAACACCGGGACCCGGCGGGGCCGCGAGGTCGTCCAGGTCTACCTCTCCCCCGCCGCCCCCGACCCCGACAGCCCGGCCCGCCGCCTGGCAGGCTTCGCCGTCGCCGAAGCCGACCCGGGCGCCACGGCCACCGTCACGATCCCCGTCCCCGACCGGGCCTACGCCCGCTGGCGCGACGGCGCCTGGCACACGCCTCCGGGCGACTACCTCCTGCACACCGGCCGCTCTCTCACCCGCACCCCCCTCACGACCCCGGTCCACCGCCCCTGACCCCACGTACGGCGGGGTCGCCCGGCCCCGCCGTACGGCACCCGGCGGCGGCCATCCGGGGTGGGGCCTTCATCAAAAGGTTGTGTTTCGGCTTCCGGGATCCGCTCGGCGCGGCGGTCGGCGGTGAGATCATCTTGGCGGGCGGCGCGACCCGCGGCCGCCACCGCGACCGGGTGCGCGCACGAAAGAAACACACGATGACCGACCTTGTCCTCGTCCGGCACGGGCAGACCGTCTGGCACGCCGAGAACCGCTACGCGGGCGTCACCGACGTCGCGCTGACCGACGAGGGGATGCGGCAGGCCGAGCGGCTCGCCGTCTGGGCCAAGGGCGCCGGGCTCGACGCCGTCTGGTCCTCGACCCTGAGCCGCGCCCGGATCACCGCCCGGGCCAGCGCCGACGCGGCGGGCCTCGACCTGCGGGTGGACGCCCGGCTGCGCGAGCTCGACTTCGGCCGTGCCGAGGGCCTCACCGGGGCCGAGCAGCGGGCCCGCTTCCCGGCCGCACGCGCCGCGTTCGAGGCCGACCCCGCCGCGCACCCCCTGCCGGGCGGGGAGGACCCGCACGCGGCCGCTGAGCGCTTCCTGGCGTGCCTCGCGGAGATCGAGGGCGGCCGGATCCTCGTCGTCGCGCACACCACGGCCATCCGGCTGGCGCTGTGCCGCCTGCTCGGCGTCCCACTCGGCGAGTACCGGCGGCTGCTGCCACGGCTGGACAACGGCGCACTCACCGAGATCCGCCTACGCGCCGGACACGCGGCACTCCTGCAGTACAACGCTCCAACCCCATGACGGAACAGGCGGCGCCACATCCGGGTACGGTCCGGCTTGGCCCCCGCCCGGCCGCTAACGACCTGCGCTCGCTCGGGTTGGACCGGCTTCCCGCGTTCACCACCACGACCGTCTCCCACGTGCGGATGGCCTTCCACGACGCGGTCACCCTCGCCTGGCCCCTTTGCGGTCGCATGGGACGAATGGTGTTTTGCCGGGATCGATTTACTGGGAGGAGGACAAAGAGGGACAGGCAGGGGGGACGATGAGGATCGCTTCGATCGCGGCGGCGACGGCGCTCGGCGGGCTGCTCCTGGCCGGATGCGACACGCAGGGGCCCGAGCCGGGGTCGGTGTCGCCCGAGGCGGGGGTGGACGGCCAGGTCGGCAAGGTCGACCTGCGCGACGTGTTCGTGCTCGGCGGCGACAACGGCGCCGACGTCCCCGCGGGCGGATCCGCGCCGGTCTACCTGACCCTGGTCAACTACCCGGCGGGCGGCGAGACCGACGGCACGTCGGGCACCCAAGGCGAGGCGGACACGCTGCAGTCGGTGACGTCGCCCGCCGCCCAGTCCGCGGAGATCATCGGCGGCCCGATCCCGTTGCCGCCGGGCGAGGACGTCAGGATCGGCCCGGCGGCCAGGATCGTCCTCAAGGGCCTCACCGCGCCCCTGGCGGAGGGCACGAACGTCCAGCTCACGTTCACGTTCGAGAAGGCGGGCCAGGGCACGATGAGCGTGCCCGTCCAGTCCCGGCAGGAGAGCCTCAGCACTTACTCACCCGCGCCCTGACCTTGGCCCGCGTCACGGTGCCCCGAGATAGCCTGGAAGTCGGTCGTGGGGGCGAGGAGCCATGGGATGTGACCAGTCCACCCGGGAACGGGTACTCGACATCGCTACCCGGCTGTTCGCCGAACTCGGCTACGACGAGACGTCGCTCGGACTCGTCGCGGACGCGGTGGGGCTGTCCGTCGCGGAGATCGACGAGGAGTTCGGGGGCAAGCGCGGGCTCTACCTCAACGTGTACCGGCACCTGCACGAACAGGAGCTCGACGTCGTCGACGCGCTGGGCGAGGTCGCCGACCACGACTCGATGCACCGCTTCGTCGACGTCTACCTGGCGCACCTGAAGGCGCGTCCGGAGCGGGCCGCCCTGTGGCTGCAGCGCAGGCTGCACGACGCGGCCGACATCCGCGAGGTCGAGCGGACGTACCTGAGCCCGCAGGTGGAACGGGCGGTGAAGGCGGCGGAGAACCTCTTCCGGCCGGGCATCGACCCCGAGCTGGCGCTGTGGACCGTCGCGTGGACGGCGCAGGCGTACACGCTCGCGTCGGTGCCGGGCGAGCCCGCCGATGCGGAGGAGACGCACGAGCGCATCCTCGCCCATCTGCACCGCTTCGCGGACCTGCTGATGGAGCGGCGGGAGGAGGGCCATGGCCACGGCGCGAGCGCCCCGTGAGGCGCTGCTGGAGACGGCCGCGCGGCTGTTCGCCGACCTCGGCTACGACCAGACGACGAGCGCGCTGATCGCCGTCTCCGCCGGGGTCCCGGTGAAGACGATCACCGAGGAGTTCGGCGGGAGGCGCGGCCTGTACAGGGCCGTCTACCAGCGGTTGCAGGAGTGGGAGTTCGAACTCGTCGAGACGTACTTCCGCGAGGGCATGACGCTGGAGGAGCTGCACCGGTTCGCCGACATCCACCTCGACCTCCTCGACGAGAAGCCGCACGTGGCGGCGCTGCGGGTGCAGCGGTGGATGCACGACGCGGTGGACACCGAGATCGAAGGGGACTTCGTACGTCCGCAGGCCGACCGGGTGATAGCCGCGCTCACCCCGCTGTGCCGGGAGGGCGTCGATCCGACCCTCGCCATGTGGATGCTCTCCTGGATGGCGCAGCTGCACACGCTCGGCGGCATCCCCGGCGAACGCCCGGGACCCCGCTTCCGGCGGCACGCCCACGCGATGATCGACACGCTGATGCGGCAGCCGTAAGCCGGAAGATCTAACCGGACAGGACCGATTCGTCCACCAAATGGGGGGCTAGCCCCAGGGGAACCGGGGATGGCTCCTTCATGACGTCGTTCACCGACCTGCGCTCCGCGCTGCGGGGCGAGCTGGTCCTGCCCGGAGATCCCGACTACGACCGGGCGCGCGCCGTCTACAACGGCATGATCGACCGCTATCCGGCCGCCGTGGCACGGTGCCGTGACGTCGCCGACGTGATCACCTGCGTCCGGTTCGGCCGCGCGCAGGGTGTGCCGCTCGCGGTGCGCGGCGGCGGGCACAACGCCGGTGGCCTCGGCGTGTGGGACGACGCGCTCGTCATCGACCTGGGGGCGCAGCGCAGCACCACCGTCGACCCGCTGGCCAGGACCGTCCGGGTGGACGGCGGCTGCACCTGGGGCGACGTCGACCACGCCACGTCGGCGTTCGGCATGGCGACCCCGTCGGGGATCATCTCCACGACGGGCGTCGGCGGGCTGACGCTCGGCGGCGGCATCGGCAACCTGACGCGCAGGTACGGGCTCACCGTGGACAACCTGCTTTCGGCCGACGTCGTGCTCGCGGACGGCGCGCTGATCAGGACGGCGCCCGACTCGCACGACGACCTGTTCTGGGCGCTGCGCGGCGGCGGAGGCAACTTCGGCGTAGTCACGTCCTTCACCTTCCACTGCCATCCCATCGGCAAGGAGGGGATCATCGTGGGCGGGCCCGTCCTGTACCCGCTGGAGGACCTCGAAGACGTCCTGCGCTGGTACCGGGCGATCCTTCCGACGCTGCCGGAGGACCTGAACGGCTGGTTCGCGCTCGTCACCGTGCCGCCCGTCGCGCCGTTCCCGGAGGCGCTCTGGGGGCGCAGGACGTGTGGCGTCGTGTGGTGCTACTCCGGGCCACGCGATCTTGCCGACGAGGTGCTCGCGCCGGTCAGGGAGTTCGGATCGCCCCTGCTCACGGGTCTGGCGACGATGCCGTTCACCGCGCTGCAGACCGCGTTCGACGAGCTCTACCCGCCGGGCCTGCAGTGGTACTGGCGCGCCGACTTCTTCAACGAGATCACCGACGAGGCGATCGCGGTGCACCGGGAGTTCGCCGAGCGGCTGCCCACCCCGCACTCGACGATGCACCTCTACCCGATCGACGGCGCGGCCGCGCGGGTCCCGTCGGACGCGACGGCCTTCGCCTACCGGGACGGCGGCTGGGCGGGCGTCATCGTCGGCGTCGATCCCGACCCGGCGAACGCGCCGCTGCTCAGGGAGTGGGCGCGCGCCTACTGGGACGCCCTGCACGCGACGTCGGCGGGCGGCGCCTACGTGAACTTCCTGATGGACGAGGGCCAGGACAGGATCCAGGCCGCCTATCGGGGCAACTACGCGCGGCTGGCAGCCGTGAAGGCCGCTTACGACCCCGAGAACGTCTTCCACATCAACCAGAACATCCTCCCCGTCCCATGAGGAGCACCGGGGGCGGGGCCCGACACGACGGTGCCCGGGGCCTTGACGGCTCCGGGCACGGTCAACGGGGCTCACCAGTGAAGTTCGGTCTCCGCCGCCACGACGGCGTCCTCGGTGCCGGCGACGACGGGGTCGTCCACGGGCGTGTGCGTCGCGTCGGGCGCGGCGGGCCCGATGAGGGCGGCGGGCACGCCCGTCGCGATCAGGCCCGCCACCACGGCCAGCGCCCTCGGGACCGTCAGGGCGCGACGGCGCGGTCGGGAGAGCGGGAAGCTGCGGTTCACGGAACGCTCCTTCCGTCCTCCGGCGGGACTCCGCCGGACCGGCAGGTCGGCGGCGTCCGGGCGGAGCCGCCACCACTCTATGTATCCGTTTTCCGACAATAAGTAACATCTCTCAGGAAACCCCCGGAAGAATCCCACGAGTGGTCACCTCGGAAGCGGTGACGCCGGGTGCCCGGGGTGTTACAAAGGATCGGCAACGGCGGCGAGCTCCCCACGGAGGCGCACATGGGTTCCGAACTGACGATCGAGACGGCGGGCCTCGCGCTGGCCGACGCGCGCGCATACGCCGACGAGCCTCGCCTGCACGCGGCGCTCACCCTCCTGCGCCGCGAGTCCCCGGTGACGTGGGTGGAGCCCGAGGGCTACAACCCGTTCTGGGCGGTGACCAAGCACGCCGACGTCACGGAGATCGAGCGCGCCCACGACGTCTTCCTCAACGCCCCGCGCGCCCTGCTGTCCACCGCCGCGATGGACGCGCTCCAGAACGAGCAGCGGGCCAAGGGCATGGGCCTGCGCACGCTCGTCCACATGGACGACCCGCAGCACCGCGTCGTCCGCGCCATCGGCGCCGACTGGTTCCGGCCACGGGCGATGCGCGCGCTCCAGGAGCGGGTGGACGCGCTCGCGCACAGGTACGTCGAGCGGATGGCCGAACTGGGCGGTGAATGCGACTTCGTCCAGCGGATCGCCACGCACTACCCGCTGTACGTCATCCTGTCGCTGCTCGGCCTGCCCGAGTCCGACTTCCCCCGGATGCTGCGGCTCACCCAGGAGCTGTTCGGCGGCCAGGACGCCGAGCTGCGGCGCGGCGAGAGCGAGGCCGAGCAGCTGGAGACGCTGCTGGACTTCTTCGCCTACTTCAACGGCATCACCGCGGCCCGCCGCGCGCACCCGACCGACGACATGGCCTCCGCGATCGCCAACGCCTCGGTGGACGGCGCGCGCCTGTCGGACGCGGACACGGCCTCCTACTACGTGATCATCGCGACCGCCGGGCACGACACCACCAGCTCCACCATCGCCGGGGGCCTGCACGCGCTCATCGAGCACCCGGCGGAGCTGGCCAGGCTGCGCGCGGACCTCTCGCTGCTGCCGACCGCGACGGACGAGATGATCCGCTGGGTCACCCCGGTCAAGGAGTTCATGCGCACCGCCGCGCGCGACACCGAGGTGCGCGGCGTGCCCGTCGCCAAGGGACAGGCGGTGCTGCTGTCCTACCCGTCGGCCAACCGGGATGAGGAGGTGTTCGACGAGCCGTTCCGGTTCGACGTCGGCCGCGACCCGAACCGGCACCTCGCGTTCGGGGTCGGCGTGCACTACTGCCTGGGGGCGGCGCTGGCCAGGATGGAGATCCAGGCGCTGTACGCCGCCCTGCTGCCCCGGCTGCGGTCGGTGGAGCTGGCGGGCGAGCCCGAGTGGACGGCCACCACGTTCGTCGGCGGGCTGAAGCGGCTGCCGATCCGCTACACGCTCGACTGAGCGAGCGCGTCCGGCAGCGGCTCGGCGTGCACCACGGTGAGGGTCGAGACGGCGCGGGTCAGCACGACGTACAGGCGGGCGAGGCCGCGCGGCTCGGCGGCGGCGATCGCGGCGGGCTCTACGACGACCACGTTGTCGTACTCCAGGCCCTTGGCAGCAGGCGGGCCGCGTAGTCGAGCACCTCGCGCGGTAGCGGCGGGCGCCGCCGTCACCTACCCTGTACTGAGAGCCCCTCACGCCCAGGAGACACGCATGACGCACTCCGGCGGCCACGCACCCGGTGCCTTCGGCTACACGGGCGCACCCGTAGCACCCACCTGGACCTGCTGGTGGACCCCCCAGCAGGGGGGGCTGGTAGCCGAGAGCCAGTCCGTCAGGGACGCCTGGGACCAGATGCGCACCCGGACACGCACGACAGCCGCTCCCCCGCCCGCGCCCCAACTCCTGGAAGTCATCTGCGGCCAGTGCAGCGGCTCCAAGGGCTGGTGGGTAGGCGACGCCTACCACAAGTGCGGCACGTGCGGCGGCAAGGGAACCGTCACAAAGTAGCCGCCGTCGACCGCAGCCCTGACCGGCCTGCCTCGGGGTGAGCTTCGGCCACACCTGGTCGACCACCGCCTTCACCGGCCTGCCTCGGGTGACGGCGTCGTGCGTCCTGTCGTCGGGCGCCTCGCCGCGCCGCTCCATCTGGACGAGCACCCGGTGCGCCAGCCTGCGGGCGAGCGCCTCGCGGCCCGCGGCGTACCGCGTCGTCCCGCGCAGCTCGGAGACGAGTTCGCGCACCTCGTAATCCGGGATGCGGTAGCGTGCGGCGCCCTTGACGACGAGTAGGCCGTCCTCCGGACGGTTCAGATGCAGCCACAGCGCCTTGCGGAGCACGTCGGCCAGGCGCGGGTCGCCCTTGAGCGCGGCGCGCTCGACCGGCTCCGTCGCGGTGGGGCCGCCGAGCAGGTCCGCGACGGTCGCCTGGTCCACCTTGACCTCGCCCAAGGCGGGCAGCACGTCGCCGATGTAGGACAGGAAGGCCCGGTTCGGCCCGACGATGAGCACGCCCGACCGGCTCAGCCGCTCCCGGTGCGTGAACAGCAGATAGGCGGCCCGGTGAAGGCCGACCGCGGTCTTGCCGGTGCCGGGGGCGCCCTGGACGCAGACGGTACGGCCGAGTTCGGCCCTGACGATGACGTCCTGCTCCGGCTGGATCGTCGCGACGATGTCGCGCATCGGCCCGGTGCGCGGCCGCTCGATCTCCTCGGTGAGCAGCCGGGACGCGGCGAGGTCGCGACCGTCCAGGTGCTCGTCCTCGAACGCGGTGAGCGCGCCGCCCCGGAACCCGAAGCGGCGCCGCCGGGCGACGCCCATCGGGGTGCGCGGCCCGGCCTGGTAGAAGGCGCGCGAGACGGGCGCGCGCCAGTCCAGCACGAGGGCGGCGCCTTCGTCATCGTGGACGTGCCTGCGTCCGACGTAGACGGTTTCGGGAAGGTCGGACCCGTCGGCGTGGTCGAGCCGACCGAAGAACAGCGGGGTGTCGGGGTGGTCGGCCAGGGCCCTGATGCGCAGGTCGAGCAGGGATTCGAGGACCTGCTTGGAGACCCAGTCTCCCGCCGCGTCGGCCGACAGGGACGCGGCGTGCTCCCGCATCCGCCGCAGTGCCTCGCGCGCGCGGTCCAGGTGGGCGCGCTCGGCCATGAGCGTCCCCGTTACGTCGGCCTCTCCGGACATGCGTCAGCTCCTTGTCAAGATCCAGGCGAACTTTCGAGGCTACTCGCGCATTCTGGTGAGGGCGAACGGATTAAACCCGTCGTCCTGTGACAATCCGCGTGCCCTGGGGATCGGCGAGAATCCCGTCATGAAGGTCCATCACCTTAACTGCGGCACCCTGCGTGTGCCCGGCTCCCCGTTGGTCTGCCACGTGTTGCTCGTGGAGACCGACGACGCGGGGCTCGTCCTCGTGGACACCGGGTTCGGGCTCCAGGACGTCGCCTCCCCCCGGCGGCGGCTCGGCGCGCTCCGGCACGTCATCAGGCCGCTGCTCGACCCGGCGGAGACCGCGGCCCGGCAGGTCGAGCGGCTCGGGTTCCGGCGCTCGGACGTGCGGCACATCGTGCTCACCCACTTCGACCTCGACCACATCGGCGGGATCGCGGACTTCCCCGACGCCCAGATCCACGTCACGGCCGACGAGGCGCGCGGCGCGGTGCACGCCCCGTCCCGGCGCGAGCGGAGCCGCTACCGTGCCGCTCAGTGGGCGCACGGGCCCAGGCTGGTCGAGCACCCGGCCGAGGGCGAGCCGTGGCGCGGGTTCACCGCCGCGCGGGAGATCATCGCGCCGGGGCTGCTGCTCCTGCCGCTGCCCGGCCACACCCGTGGCCACGCGGCGGTGGCGGTGGACGCGGGCGGCCGGTGGGTCGTGCACTGCGGCGACGCCTTCTATTGGCGCGGCACCCTGGACGGCTCGGGCACCCCGTTCGCGCTGCGCGCCTCGGAGGCGGCCGTGGCGTTCGACCGCGCGCTGGTCCGGGCCAACCACACGCGGCTCGCCGCCCTGCACCGGCGCGGCGAGCCCGATCTTGTCCTCGTGTCCGCGCACGACCCCGTCCTGTTGGAGCGGGCGCGTCGGGCGGCTCAGGAGGGCGGCGTCACCCCGTAGGCGGCGTGCTTGCCCGGCTGGATGTGGGCCAGGGAGGCGTCGCCCCCGTAGTGCGCGATGACGCGCTTGTCCATGACGCGCCGCCACAGCGGCGGGACGTAGGCGAGGCGCGTCATCGCCGCGTAGCCGAGAGGCAGTTCGGGCGCCTCCGCCCAGCTGCGGAGCGTCTGGTAGCGCCGGACGGGATGGGCGTGGTGGTCGCTGTGCCTCTGGAGGTGGAACAGCAGGATGTTGGAGGCGATGGCGTCGCTGTTCCAGCTGTGCCTTGGCGCGCACCGCTCGTACCGTCCGGCGGGGGTCCGCTGCCGCAGTAGGCCGTAGTGCTCGATGTAGTTCACCACCTCCAGGGCGGCGAACCCGAAGACCGCCTGGACGAGCAGGTAGGGCAGGACGCCGATCCCGAAGACGGCCATGAGGGCGCCGTACAGGACGAGCGTGAGGGCCCATGCGTTGAGCACGTCGTTGCGGGGCGTCCAGGGGCCGCTCCCCAGCCGGGCCAGGCGGCGCCGCTCCAGCCCCCACGCGGAGCGGACGCTGCCGACGACGGTCCTGGGCAGGAAGCGGTAGAAGCTCTCGCCGAGCCGGGCGCTGGCGGGGTCCTCGGGGGTGGCGACCCGTACGTGGTGGCCCCGGTTGTGCTCGATGAAGAAGTGCCCGTAGGCGGTCTGGGCCAGTGCGATCTTCGCGAGCCTGCGTTCCAGCGCCTCCTTCTTGTGGCCGAGCTCGTGCGCCGCGTTGATGGCGACGCCGCCCACGACGCTGATGGAGAGCGTCAGGAGGATCTTCTCCCAGAGGGGGACGTCGCCTTGGGCCCAGATCCAGCAGGCGAGGACGAGCCCCGCGTACTGGAGCGGCAGGTAGGCCCACACGCACCAGCGGTAGTAGCGCTGGCCCTCAAGCCAGGCCAGGACGCTGTCGGGCGGGTTGTCGGAGTCCTTGCCGAAGAAGGCGTCGAGCGCGGGGCTGACGACGATGAGCAGGAACGGGCCGAGGGCCCAGAAGGCGCCCCAGCCGGTGGCCTCCACGAGGCCGTAGGAGACGAGTGGCGCTGCGGGGATCGCGAGCCCCAGCGGCCACAGGTATTTCTTCCGGTCCTTCCACTGCGCGGTCCCACCGGTGCCGTGCGCGGCGACCGTCTCGGCCGTCATGGCGCCCCCTCCGTACGTACGACCTAAGGTTGTTTACACCGTACGTACGGTCGCACGCGGGGCCGTTGGTGTCAACGCCCTGAAAGCTCTGCCTTATGGGGGATCCGGGCGGGCGTAAGGTGCCCGGTATGAGGCCCCGGCAGCTTGAGTACGTGGTGGCCGTCGCCGCCGAAGGGTCGTTCACCGACGGGGCGCGGGCCGCGCGGGTGAGCCAGCCCGCGCTCTCCCACCAGGTCAAGGCGCTGGAACAGGAGCTGGGGCGCGCCCTGTTCGTCAGGACCCCCGAGGGGGCGGTGCCGACGCCGGAGGGCGAACGGTTCCTGCCGCACGCGCGCGCCGCGCTCACCGCGTACCGGGCAGCGGCGGAGGCCGCGCGGGCCGCCGCCCGGCTGGAGGGCGGCGAACTGAGGGTGGCGGCGCTGCACTCGATGGCGATGGGCCTCGTGCCGCCCGCGCTCGGCGCGTGGCGGCGCGCGCATCCGGCGGTCCGGGTGGCGCTCACCGAGTACGCCCACATCGACCTGCTGGCCGAGGCGATGGCCGGGGGCGAGGCCGACATCGCCGTCGGGACCGACCCGGAGGGCTGGCCGGGGCCCCGGCACGTCCTGGGCGAGGAAGAGCTGTTGCTCGTCCTGCCCGCTGACGAGCCCCTGCTACGCCGTCCCGGAGGCGTGCCCCTGGCGCTGCTGGCCGACCGGCCCTGGGTGCTCTACGCGGCCGACTTCGGGCTGTCCCCGCTCGTCGCGCGGGCGTTCGCCCAGGCCGGGTTCGCGCCGCGGGCCGCCGCCCGGGTGCACCACACCGCGACGGCCGTCGAGCTCGCCGCCGCGGGCCTCGGCCCCGCCCTGGTGCCCGCCGACGTCATCGGCGCCCGGCACGCGGCGCACACCGCCCGTCCGGCGACGCCGGTGGTCCGCCGCCTCGTCGCCTTCACCCGTCCCGACCCCTCCCCCGCCGCCCTGGCGTTCACCGCCCTCCTCGCCGCCCAGACGGCCCGCCCCGTGACGTCCTAGGCGGGCGTCGTCAGCAGGGTCTCGATGAAGCTCGTGGCGGCCGGGGAGGGCGAGCCGGACAGGTAGGCGGCGAGGACACGGCGGACGGGCGGGATGGGCCGGAGGACGGCTACGGGCAGCTGTGGTTCGAGGACTCCGGCGGGGACGAGGGCGGGGCCGAGCCCTGCGGCGGCGAGCTGGAGGGCGGTGGCGCTGTGGTGGGTGCGGACCGCGGCGGTCGGCTCGAAGCCCGCCTCCGCGCAGGCCCCGGCGACGAGCGGGGCCAGCGCGTTGCCCGTGTCGTACAGGACCCAGGGCCGGTCGGCGAGCTCGCGCAGGGCGAGCCTCTCCCGCCCGGCGAGCGGGTCGCCCTCGGGCAGCACAAGGACGAGTTCCTCCTCGCCGAGCGGGTGCACGGGGCCGTCCCAGCGCGCGGGCAGGGGTCCGACGCCCAGGTCGGCGCCGCCCGCCGCCACGTGCCGTTCCAGGGCCGTCCCGGAGGCGAACTCGGCGACCTCCACCTCCGCGCCGGGGTGCCCGGCCAGCCAGACCCGGACGGCGGGCGGCACAACGCCGAGCGCGATCGAGTACATGGTCGCGATCCGCAGCACGACCGGGCCCGGCTCCCCCGCGCCCGTCCTACGGGCCAACCGGGCGCTGCGTAGGGCGGCGACGGCGTGCGGCAGGTACTCGCGGCCCATCGGGGTGAGCAGGACCCGGCCCGAACGGACGCGGCCCGCCGTCCGCTCCAGCAGAGGCACCCCCACGTCCTTCTCCAGCGCCCTGATCTGGTGCGAGAGCGTGGGTTGTGTCACCCCGAGCCGTTCGGCGGCCGCGCTGAACGAACCCTCCTCCACCACGGCGACCAGGTACTCCATCCTGCGGAAGCTCACCCTTCGAGCTTCCCATAAACATCTTCTATGGCTCTTGGTCACTCCGTGTCTTTGACGTATGGGCGGCGGGCGCCGATCGTTAGGGACATGACAGCGCTCGCAGAGAACCTGACCGCCCGGACCGAAAGGCTGCGCGCCATGGCGCTGCCGATCGTCCAGTGCGCGGTCGCGGCGGCGCTGGCGTGGCTCGTCGCGGCCGGGGCGCTCGGCCACGACCGGCCGTTCTTCGCGCCGATCGCCGTCGTGCTGTGCATCGGGGTCGGCCTGGGCACCCGGAGGCGGCGCGTGCTGGAACTCGTCGCCGGGGTCAGCGTGGGCGTCGGGGTGGGCGACCTGCTGATCTCGACGATAGGCGGCGGCGCGTGGCAGATCGCCCTTGTCGTCGCGCTCGCGATGGCCGTCTCGGTGCTGCTGGACGGCGGCGCCCTCATCTCGCTCCAGGCCGGATCGTCGGCCGTGCTCGTCGCCACGCTGCTGCCGCCGGGCGGCACGGGCGGCCTCGACCGGATGGTGGACGCGCTCGTCGGCGGGCTCATCGGGCTCGTCGTGATCGCGCTGCTGCCCGCCAACCCGTCGGGCCTGGCCGCCAAGGCGATCCGCGAACTGTTGGAGGAGGTCTCCGCCGCGCTGGAGGCGGCGGCGGCCGCGCTGCGCGAAGGCGACCCCGGGCGGGCCGCCGCGGCCCTGGACCGTGCCCGTGGCTCGCAGAAGGCGGTGGACGCCTACCGGGACACCCTGACCACCGCCCGCGAGATCGCCGCGCTGTCCCCGCTGCACCGGGGCCGCCGCGCCCGCCTCGACGCGTTCGCCACCGCCGCCGAACCCCTCGACCGCGCCCTGCGCAACACACGGGTGCTGCTCAGGCACACCGTCGCGATGATCGAGAAGGGTGAGAAGACGCCCGAGCTGCTCGCCGTCGGGATGGACGACCTCGCGCGGGAGGCGGCGCGGCTCAGCGAGGAGCTGGTGCGCGGCGAGACGCCCGTGCTCACCCGCAAGGCGCTGCGCCGGGCGGCGGCCCGCCTCGACCCGGTGCCTCTGCCGCCGCTCGGATTCTCCGCCCACGTCGTCCTCGCCCAGCTGCGCTCCCTCACCGTCGACCTCCTGGAGGCCACCGGCGAGGACCACGCCGGAGCGCTCGCCGCGTTCCCGCACCGGCCCGCCGCCCGCGCCTCCTGACCACTCCCGGCCCACGCCAGGTGTGGCGGAATGGGCGGTTTGAGAGGTTCGCTCGATCTCACCGGTGATCGCGCGGGCGTACGATGCTGTGATGCAGGTCTCAGCCACCCCCCGGAACCACGGCGGCGAGAGGGCAGCCGCATGAGGAGCCCGCTGGCCCGGCCCAGCATGACCCTGTACGCGGCGCTGGCGACCCCGGGGCCGCCGCCGGAGGGTCCCACGGCGTCGGGGGTGCGGGCGGTCTTCCTCGGCACGAGCACGCTGCTGCTGCGCGACGCCCGGCACACCATCCTGATCGACGGGTTCTTCAGCAGGCCGCCGCTGTGGCGGCTGGCGGCCCGGCCCATCGCCCCCGACGAGCGCACCATCGACGCGTGCCTGACGCGAGCCGGGGTGACGAAGCTCGACGCCGTGCTGTGCGCGCACTCCCACTACGACCACGCCCTCGACGCGCCCGTCATCGCCCGCAAGTACGGCGCCCGCCTCTACGGCTCCGACTCCACGGTGAACATCGGCCGGGGGTACGGGCTGCCGCAGGAACTCCTCGTGGAGGCGGGCGACGGAGCGGTGTTCGCCTTCGGGGACTTCAGGGTGACGTTCGTGCATGCGCTGCACAGCCCCGGAGACGTCGCCGAGGGGGCCGTCACGGAGCCGCTGACGCCGCCCGCCCCCTACCGGGCGTGGAAGTCGGGCCAGTGCTTCTCGTTCTTCGTCCGGCACCCGGCCGGTTCGCTGCTGGTGCACCCGAGCGCCAACCACGTCCCCGGCAAGCTCGCCGACTTCCACGCGGACACGGCCTACCTCAGCGTCGGCCGCCTGGGCGGGCAGCCTCCCGGGTGGCGCGAGGAGTACTGGCGCGAGACGGTCACCGCGACCGATCCCGCCACCGTCCTCCCGATCCACTGGGACGACTTCACCAGCCCACTCACCCGCCCCCTACGCGCGATGCCCTACTTCATGGACGACGTGGCGGCCGCCCTCGACTTCGTGGAGGAGCGCTGCCGCCGCGACCGCCGCACCCTCGTCCTGCCCACCGCCTGGCAGGAAGTGGACCCGTTCGGGAAATGGCGCTTACCCGAGCAGCCCGGCTCGGGGGTCGTGGCGGCCGTCCGGGTGGACGGCCGCACGGGCCTGGCGCGGCGTTCGGGACCCGGCGGGAGGATCTCCGATCTTGCGGAGGTAACGCGTTATACCGGGAGGGACATCGCGGCAGCGGTCAGCTCGACCGAGCGGAGGCGGTCGGGGAGGTTCTGGGCCGGGTGGGTGACGATGACCTCGTCGGCGGCCGTGGAGGCGGCGAAGTCTTCCAGGTAGGCGCGGACCTCGTCGGGGGTGCCGACCGCCGTGTAGCGCGTCATGTTGGTGAGCTGGCGGCCGTTCGGGGAGGCGAGGAACGCGTCGATCTCGGCGTCGCTGAAGTCGGCGCCGCCCATCGGGCCGCGCGCGATCATCATCCGGGCGCGGGCCCGGTAGGCGACGGTCTTCTGCTCGACGGCGGCGGCGTGGTCGGCGGCGGCGAAGACGTTCGCGGCGACGATCAGATGCGGCTCCGCGAGATGCTCGGACGGCTTGAAGGTGTCCCGGTACAGGCCGGACGCCTCGTGCAGGTGGTCGGGCGCGAAGTGGGACGCGAACGCGTAGGGCAGTCCGAGCCGCGCCGCGAGCTGCGCGCCGAACAGCGACGAGCCCAGGATGTACAGCGGCACCGCCTGGTCGGCCACCGGGACCGCCTCCACGCCCGGCACCAGCGACCTGCCCGCGAGGTAGCCCTGGAGCTCCAGGACGTCCTGGGGGAACGTGTCGGCTGAGGTGTTGTCGCGGCGCAGCGCCCGCATGGTCCGCTGGTCGGTGCCGGGGGCGCGGCCGAGGCCGAGGTCGATCCGGCCGGGGAACAGCGTCTCCAGGGTGCCGAACTGCTCGGCGATCACCAGCGGCGAGTGGTTCGGCAGCATGACCCCGCCGGAGCCCAGCCTGATCGTCTCGGTGCGCGCGGCGACGTACCCGATGAGCACGCTCGTCGCGGTCGAGGCGATCGCCCTCATGTTGTGGTGCTCGGCGTACCAGACGCGCCGGTAGCCGGTGCGCTCCGCGGTCCTGGCGAGCGCGACGCTGGCCTCGAAGCTCTCGCGGGGCCGCTGCCCCTTGGCCACGGGCGCGAGGTCCAGTATGGACAGTGCCGTCATCAGTCGCCTTCCTACGGTCGGGATCCCGTGGATCGCCGGGAGTTCAGGGGTGGGAAACCGTAGGAGGGACAACCTTCCGGGGCTTCGGCTTCTTCCCGGCGTCCCCGTGTGAGCCACGTCTCAGGACGCCCGCGCCCGCCCGGACGGCTCCCGGGCGGGCGTAGGGCGGTTCACTCGAAGCGGGTCGTGGTGAGGCCGGTGTTGCGGCGGACCAGGGACGTCGCGGCGTACGTCGCGGCGAGGGTGAGGGCGAGGCCCGCCGCCAGGGTGAGGAAGAACAGCGGGTCGGGCCAGCCCATGGTCAGCCGGTCGTTGCCGAGGCCCTCCAGGATCATCCAGGCGACCGTGAAGCCCGCGCCGAGCGACAGCAGGAGGACGGCCCCGAGCGGCACGGCCGTCTCGTAGACGATCGTCCTGCGCAGCACGGCGGGCGGCATCCCCATGAGCCGCATGAGGCCGAGGACGCGCCTCCGGTCCAGCATCGCCGAGGCCGTCGAGACGGCGAGGGAGACGCCCGCGATGAGGATCGCGACGAAGACGCCCGTGTAGGCGAGGCGCGCGAGGTTGCCGACGACGCCGCGCAGCCCCAGGTCGGCCAGGTCGGCGCGGGACAGGCCCGGCGTCGCGGCCACACCGGAGAGGCTGAGCGACGTCCTGGTCCGCTCGATCGCCGTCGCGCTTCCGTCCGTGAGGGCGAACAGCGCGGCCGGTTCGAGCCCTTGCGGGGCCGTCGTGGGGACTGCCTTCGCGGGCTCGTCAGGGGAGGCGTCGACGAACGCGGGCAGATCGAACCGGACGTGTCCCCGCGCAGGCAGGCCGGTGAAGCCGAGCGACCGTGCGTCGGCGACGGAGACGAAGACGGAGCCCCGCTCGTCGGGCCGGGCGTAGGCCACCACGACGCGCTCCGCCTCGATCCCCTTGAGCGCGCGCGGGGTGACCCGCTCCGGGTCCACGGAAGCGAACAGGCTGCCTACCGGGGACAGCCCTGGACCGGCGTCGGGGGTCGTCACCTGGTCGACCGAACTCGCCGACCCGGCGAAGACGGCGACGGTGAAGACCGCGACGACCATGCCGCTCGCCGCGCGGAACGTGGCGGCGGGCGTCGCCCGGATCCGGCCGCCCGCGATGACCGACGCCGCGCCGCCCGCGCGACGCTCCAGGAGCCGTCCGGCCAGCAGCGTCAGCCACGGGCCGACCACCACGATGCCCGCGATCGTCACGGCGAAGCCGCCGATCAGGAGCGGCTGCACCAGGTCGCCCGGCACGGGCGCGAGCGTGCCCGCCGCCATCACCGCCAGGCCCGCGAGCAGCGGCAGCGCGCGCGGCGCGGTGGGGACGCGCTCGCGGCGCTGCCGGGCCGCGCCGAGCGGGCCGATGTCGGCGCGGCGGATCCGCCAGGCGGCGGCGCCCGCCGCGCCCACCGCCATGACCGCGACGACGAGCGGCGCGAACCCCGGCGGCACCGCGAGGTCGGCGGCGTACAGCCTGCCGTCGCCGAGCGGCAGCAGCGCCGCGACGGGCCGCAGCGCCCACGCCAGGAGCGCCCCCGCGAGGCCCCCGGCGAGCGCGACGGCGCCCATCTCCCACGCGGCGAGGCGGGCCAGCGCGCCCGGGGTCGCGCCGATGAGGCGCAGCGTCGCGAACCGCTCGGCGCGGGCGGCGGCGCCGAGCCGGGTGGCGATCCCGACGAGCAGCAGCACCGGGAAGAAGATCGCGATGCCGCCCATGAGCATCACGGCCCGGATGGATCCGCCACGCGGCGTCGCCTTGTCGTCGAACCCCTTGACGGTGCTGACCGAGACGGCGGAGGCCGCCCGTTCAGGGGTCGTGCCCGCGACGACGACGAGGGCGTCCGGGCCG
Source organism: Actinocorallia sp. API 0066 (assembly GCF_020991275.1). Taxonomy (GTDB): domain Bacteria; phylum Actinomycetota; class Actinomycetes; order Streptosporangiales; family Streptosporangiaceae; genus Actinocorallia. The sequence goes on from NZ_JAJLQY010000003.1 coordinate 610,929, forward strand.
GGAAGAACGGATGCGGGGAGCGTGCCCACGGAGGTGCCGTAGCGGTCCCGGAGTTCGGCGTCAGGGGTCCGGTCGATGAGGCGCCGCATCGCGGGCGAGGCGTAGTAGGTGCCCTGCCTGGGCGGCGTCCCCACACCGGGAAGGGTGACCGTCGTGTCCTGCGTGACGGAGATGGTCCGCAGGAGGACGGGCGCGCCCCGGTGGTAGTCGGTGGACCACGCCCACAGCGCCTCGCCCTTACCGGGCCGGCCTGGCTCGCCCTCGGATTCCGTGCCCACGGTGTACAGCCACGCCGAGCGGTTCTCCCGTTCCTGGAGGCCGCCCCCGGCCCCCCACACCAGCAGGAAGGCGGCGACGCCCAGGGCCACGCCCACCCCGATGGCGACGAGGCGGCGCACGGACGACCGGCTGCCGAGCAGCGCAAGCCGGGCGGACGCGGCGTTCACACGACCACCGCGCCGATCCCGCCGTCCCGCACGATGACCTCGCGGTCGGCGTGCGCCGCGGTGCGCGGGTCGTGCGTGATGAGCACGACCGTCGTGCCGTCCGCGCGGACCAGGTCGAGCATCGCGGTGAGCACGCGCTCGGCCGCCAGTGAGTCGAGCGATCCCGTCGGCTCGTCCGCGAAGAGCACCTTGGGGCGGGTGACCAGCGCGCGCGCTATCGCGACCCGCTGGGCCTGGCCGCCGGACAGCTCCGTGGGGTACTTCGCCTCCGCGCCCGCAAGGTCGAGCCGCGCCAGCGCGGCGTAAGCGGCGGTGCGCGCCTTCGCCCGTGACGCCCCGGCCAGCAGGAGCGGGAGGGCGACGTTGTCGGCGGCGGTCAGCTCGGGCAGCAACTGGCCGAACTGGAACACAAACCCGAAGTCGGTGAGGCGCAGCCTGCTGCGGGCGTCCTCGTCGAGCGCGGAGATGGTGCGGCCCGCGAACTCGACGGTGCCCGCGTCCGGCGTGAGCACCCCGGCCAGGCAGTGCAGGAGCGTGGACTTGCCCGAGCACAGGACTTTGCACTTCTTTTCGGCCGACTTACGGGCCGAGAGGTACAGAGGGAATGAGCATCGCTGTCACTGCGGAAGCCCAGGTGAGCATGACCCATGAGTGCGCCGACCTGACCGCCGAAGCCGTCCGACTCGCCATGTACACCGACGCCCCCATGGTCATCGCCGGAGTCCCCGGACGATGGGTGGGAGGCGGAGACCGGTGGATTGCCGACGACCCGACCGGTACCGACACGATCATTCTTGCCCGTATCTCCTCAGCCGAAGGCGACGAGATCGACGGCGTTGCCCGTCAAGTGTCCGCCACAGCGTCCAAGGCCCTGTTCACCGGCGCGCGTCCCCGTCTCGTGTTGGTCGAGAACGACACGAGCGCGTTCAAGCGCAAGAAGATCAAGCTGCCCAACGGCAAGACGCAGCTTCGGACCATCCGGCCGAAGTTCCGGGAGGCCCTTGACCTGTTGGAGCGCCGTACCGGTCTGCGGACGTTCCTGGCGATGGACCTTGACCGGACGTTCCGCGACCCGCGCGACCTAGAAGACGCGATCGACGTGGTGGAGGCATCCAAGCCGCGCATCGTGTTCGACAGCGTCACGGGGAGCCTCAGGCTTGCCAGCGACGCCGATATCACTATGGCGCGCGTGTTGGTCGCGATGGCCAACAAGAGCAGCCGTGACACCGCCCGTCGCGTGTCAGACGCCCGTTTGGAGCAGGCCCAGGAGGGCCGCAACGGTGGCGGACGCCGTGCCTACGGGTGGGACGAGGAGGGTACGCCGATTCCCGCCGAACTCCGGTTCGTGCGCCGGGCGTTCAAGTGTGCCGAGGCCGGGGTTTCCATGAAGGAGCTTGCCCGTGATCTCAACGCCGCCGGTAGCCGCAAGGTCAACGGCAAGGAGTGGTGTTCGGTCTCCGTGCGCGACATGCTGTTGCGGCCCCGCAACGCGAATCTTTCCGTCCACCGCAAGGACGACGAGGACAACCGGACCCCCTACACCCGGGAAGACGTCGTTGGCCGCTACCCCGGCAGGGCCCCGGTCAGCGAAGCCCGCTACTGGGCCGTGGTCGCCCGCCTCACCGACCCCGCCCGCAGGACGACCCCCGGCAACGCCGTCCGCTGGTTCGGTGCCGGGATCTACCAGTGCCCGTGCGGAGCGCCGATGAAGGCTCACCAGAAGCACCGGAAGATCCAGCGCGACGGGCAGACGGTCAAGACGAAGGAGATGACCTACCGGTGCGCCGCCTACCGGGGAGGCGGTCATGTGCTGTCGCCCATGTTCACCCTTGACGCCCTGGTGATCGACACCCTGTTGACGCTCATCGCCAACTCCCAGCCCGAAGACATCATCGGCAAGCCGCAGACCGGACACATCGACCCCGCCGCCCTCATGGCCGAGATCGCCGAGCACCGCGCCCGGTTGAACGAGATCGCCGACGACTACGAGGAAGACCGGATCACCAAGGAGCAGCGCGACCGGACGACCGCCAAGCGACGGCTCAAGCTGGACATGGCCCAACAGCAGCTAGATTCCGTCCACAGCGCCATGCACCCCGCCGCTGTACTCGTGACCGCCGATGACATCCACGCCGCATGGAACGCCCTCACACTCGGAGAACAGCGCGAAATCGTCCGCCGTCTGCTGACCGTCACCATCCAGCCGGTGGGACGGGGCAAGCGACTGCCGATCCACGAGCGCGTCACCATCGAGCCCATCCCCCCGGCTACCGCGCCGGAGCCGACCCGCCAGCCCACGCCCATCGACAGCAAGCGCAAGGCCCGACGCACGACCCGCCGCCGCCCCGCCGCTGCGAAGGCCGCATAGCAACGATGCCGCCCCGCTCCGGTGCGATCCGGAACGGGGCGGCATCCCTGACTCAGCTACGCCGGAACACCCGCGCTAGCCACTCCCGGTGCGCGTCCGGCAGCGGCCCCCAGCCATCGACCAGGGCCACCACCCACGCGCGGGACTCCGCCGACAGGGACTCAATCACCGACGCCGGAACCGCCAGGCCAGGCCCCGGCTCATGCGGTCCGTCGAGCGCGGCCCCGGAGTCGGGGTCAAGATCACCACTGGTGCCCGTCGTCACGGCCATGTCGGCCCACCGCCGGGCTTTCCATCCCACAAGCCCCCGCCCTCCGCCCCTTGTTCTGGACCGCTTCGCGGTGCTGTGTCCCTAACCCCGGGGGCGCGCGTTCTCGGCGCACCATCCCCAGGCGTGCGCGGCGGGCTGTAATCGGTGGGCGGGCCTTCCCACAAGCCCCCGCCCGCCGCCCTTGGATCGACGCCTTGCGGCGACGCCTCTTTGGGTGCGACTCTCCGATCGCCAAATGCCTGCCCCTGTCGCGGGTACGGTCCGCTGCCGCTGCCGGTTCTCGAATGGACGCCCGAGGGCGACCGTTCTTCGTATGCGGCCCTCAGGTCTCCGGGCTTGCGTCCCTGTCGCAGGTCCGGCCGGGTTTCCTCGCTGTCCCGTCTCGGACTTGCCCGCATCCATCGGATGAGGACCAGCTCCAGACTGACCCGGACGACCAGGAGCATCCCCAGATGGCCACAGACAGTGGCCGGGATCATCACCCAGAACATCCAGCCGGCCCACGTCCCGAGCCAATACCACCACATCCCGAAGAAGGCGAGGGACGCGACACCGCCCCACAGGGCCAGCAGGTACAGGGTCCGGATCACCTGAGGTGTCACCCACAGGTCGAAGCGCGTATCCAGAAGCGCCCGCACAACGGGCCCGCGCTTCACCACACCTGGCCCGTCACCGCCGCCACCACGAACGTGATGACCGTCCCGACGATCAGGACCAGCAGCGTCGCTGCCATCCCCCCGCCGTAGCCCGCACGCCCGCCCCGCATCCGATACGGGTCCCGCAGCGTCCAGCCCGCCGCACGCGTGACCAGGTACAGCCCTAGCAGGGTCGCAAAGATGCTCACCATTCGGTTTCCTCCACTGCTTCTACGAGCCGACGAACGTCATGCACCTTGACCGCGCGCTTGTACGCCTCCTCTTCTCTGGCCATCCGCTCCGCCAAGAGCGCATCCCCGGGCCGGGCGTGACCGACGCCGACCAGCCGCCAGTCACCGACCACCGCCACATCGGCACCGGCCGCCGCCCACACATCCGCGCCCCGCTGCTCCGCCCGCCACGCCCGCCGCGCAGCCCCAAGCGCCCGCATCGTCGTCGAGTACAAGCGGGACTTCGACGCGTGGTGGCCCCGATAGCCGAAGGTGTGCACGAAGTCGGCCAGGCGCAGTCCCTCGCACTCCGGAGCCTCAGCCAGCCGCAGGCAGGTTCCCGCGAGCAGCAGGTAATGCCAGGAGACGCCTTTGCGCCTCAGCCGGTCGATCGTGAGCCGGTCGAACGTCCGCACCGGCAGCCCTGGCACGCTGTCCGATGCCGTCTTGGTGGCGTACTTGGCCAGGTAGGCCGCCGTCCGCGCGGGATCGGTGACCGCCCGCACGTGCACCTGACCGCCCCACCGGGCGATGCGCTCCCGCCCATCCGGCCACGGGCAGCCGACCCGCACCGCCGCAGCCGCTTCCTTCACCGCCGCCGCCAGCAGACCCGGCACCGCCACCCAGCCCGGAGGGTCGATCACCTCCCCGTCAGCGTCCCGCCCATCCAGGCGGACGACCGCGTGCAGGTGGATCGCGCCCCGCCGCTGCCACTCCGACACCTTGACGTAGGAGACCCGGACGGTCCGGCCGACCTCACGCGCCGTCCGGTGCGCCCCCGTCCGCTCCAGCGACAACCGCGCCAGCGCGCGGGGCAGCTCCACCGTGAACCGCCGCCACAGCTCCGGGACCGACGCATGCCACAGAATGTGACCGGTGTAGTCGTAGCACGACACGCACAACGCCGTCCCCAACTGCCCGTCGCCCCGCGCATGCCGCTTGTTGCAGTACTGCGGATTCCCATGCGCGCACACCGGCCGATCCGACGCCGCCCGGCACGAGCCGTCCGCCCGCCGACCATGCACCAGCCCGAACGAGGGAGCCGTCAGGGTGACGAACGCCGCAGGATGCCCCGCCACATCCGGCACATCCCGCGTAGCCGCCGACCGGCCCGACCCGCCCCCGCCCCCGCGCAACCCCGCCGACACCAGATGCCACAGGTCCGCCCGATAGGTCTCCGAGCACGGCGGACACACCACCGCACGCCGATCCCCACACGCCACCAGCAACGTCCCATCCGGCGCATCCGACGTCGAAAACCTGCTGACAACCTCACCCGTAGACGTGCTGACCGCCAGCGCCGACCCACTCAGCCGCACCGGCCGCACGCAGTGCCCCGACCGAACGACCTGACTAGCCCACTGCCGCCACGTCTGCGACATCATCCGCGTGAGCGCTTGGCCCTCAGCCCCGATCACCCGCCCACGCCCTCACGCACACCGCCGCCCGGACGCCCGACCGGAGCGCCCCACACGAACCTGAACAGCACCCACATAAGCGCGTTGCGGTCCAGGTCTTCCGGCCGGGGGAACCCGTGCGCGGCCAGCACGTCCCCGACCTCACGCACCAGCTCCGGCGTGAACTGCGCACCGCCCGGCAGCGGCCCCCGCTCCAGCGGGTACACCCGCCCCGGCACCCTCTTGACCACGCACAGGCATTCGGTCTTCTTCGCCGACATTGCGACCTCCCGCCCCCGCCCAACAGCGAGGGGTAGACCCGACAAGGGGCCAGCAGGTCAACCGCGATCAGGTGGAACCCCCGCCCGCCAAGCGGGCCGCTGGACCGGCAACGGAGTTGATCTTGGTACGGGGGGCGGTAGCCGGCACGCTCCCGCCGAACGGGACTTTCCGCAGGCAGCAGCCCCCACAGAAGCCAGGGCTAGCCGGTGCCGTGCACCCGGCGAAGCTCAGCGCCGCGTGCCGCAACACGCCGGATCTCCTCATCGGTCAGGTAGTACGACAGGAGCCGGACAGGTTCCGCCGACTCCTCCGCCAGCAGCAGACCCACCCCGCGCGTCGAGATGGGGATCGACGCCGCCGAGTAGCCCAGCGACGCCCAGCCCTGACCCAGGATCGTGTCACTCGCCGCGCGAGTGGTCGATCTCATCGCCCAGCGATAGGCGAACAGGTCCCGGAGAGACGTGCTCACCACGTCGTGGGAAGGCTTCTGAGTGGCCGCCGACACCGGCATCCCCGCCGCACGGCCACGGGCGACGAGGTCGATCAGCAGCATCGTGAACCGCGCCGCTTCCTGCTTGTCCGGGTGCGCGGTGTAGAAGCGGAGTTCGTCCACCACCAGGAGCAGCAGCCCGGCACCGTCCGGAACCTTGCGAAGACCCGCGCTCTCCAGAGCCCGATACCGCTGATCCATCTCCCCGATCAGCCACTCCAGAAGCTCGCACGCCTCACCGATGTCCGCATAGACGACCTCAGCCATGCACGGCCGCCAAAACGCCAGCTCCAATCTCTTCGCATCCAAACCGACGACCTTCGTCCAGGGGTCCAAGGCCGCACCCGCGAGGACCGTCGAGAGCGCCGCCGACTTGCCCGCGCCCGGCTCCCCGCCGAGCAGCAGATTGAAGCCCGGCAACCGCGCCGTGACCGGCTCCCCGTCTTCGGACAGGCCGACCGGCACGCCTTCCCACAGCCGAGCGGACGGCCGATCGAGCCACGGCCACATCAGCGGATCGGAGACCGCCAGCGGATCGCGCTGGACCAGATCGACCACCGCCAGATGCGCGCGGTCGGCATCGCGGCGCACCCGGACCTCACGCACCCGAAGGTCGGAGGCCAGATGCGCAGCCGCCGATTCGACGCCATCCACGATGAGCCCGCGCGGCACCCGCACCCGCAGGCGCAGCCCCACCGGCACCCGGCGAATCTTCCGGATACGCGGCACGCGGTCGTTCGACGTCGCCAGCCGCGCGAACCGGCATGCCCGGTCCCAGCGCCGACGCCACCGAGCCCGCGTCAGCCACCAGCCCAGCCACGGCCAGCCCGCAGCCGTCACCGGCACCAGCGCCGCCACGAACCCGACCGCCCCGAAGGTCCCGCCGAGCGACCAGCCCCAGCCCGCCAGCCCGCCGAGGACGGCCAGCACGAGCAGTTCCCGCCGCCACAGCCACGCCGGGCGAACCGTCCAAATGACCAGCCAGGCCGTCAGGGTCCGCCGCACCCGAACCGGGATGTCCGGCCGTTCGATGAGCGGAGGGAGCCCAGCCGGTTCCCCCTCCGCCATCCAGCCGCCGCTCACCGGCCGACACCCGATCCGGCCAGGGCCGCCGCGCGCCGCAGCTTCACGTGCCGCCACACCGCCGAGGGCACCAGCCGCCGCGCCGCCGCTTCCACCGGCCAGCCACCGACCGACCCCGAACCGTCCAGCGCGGCCCAGCGCTCACCGTCGCCGACCCTCAGCGACAGCCAACCGCCGTCCCCGTTCCGACCGCCCGCCGCGCCGAGTTCGCCGAGCAGACCCGCCGAGCGGACCCCCGCCCAGACCGAAGCCCGGTCCTCAGGCGAGATCGGCCAGCGGTGCCGCAGCGTCACCGCCACAGACGGCAGCCGGTAGTGCAGCAGCACCGGACCCGAGTCCCGGACCGTGAACAGCATCTCGGCAGCCGTCTCGGACTGCCAGCGGTCCGCCAGGCCGACCGACAGCACCCAGCCGCCCGGCACCAGCGAGCGCGCCGCCGCGTCCACGAGCGCCGTCATCACGCGGCACCCTTGCGGCCCGAGGCCGGAGCCGACGCACCGGAGGGAGCCGACGGCCCGCCCAGTGCGTCAAGCCGATCGACGGTCCACCAGAACATGGGGCCGCCCCCGCCCTGCCCCGGACGGTCCGTCAGGTTGAAGGCGAGCCCCACCGGATCGACCCACTGGGCCTGACCGATGCCCGGAGCCCCCGGCACCGAAAGGCGGATCTGCACCACCTCCGCGCCGTTCATCACGGCGACCGTCACCGTGTGGACCTGCTCACCTTCCTTGATCACCGGCTGCTTAGACTCGAAGTCCAGCTTCGCCCGGGGCTCAGCCATGACCATGAACGTCAAGCCCGTCTTGTCCACGGGGATCTTCATCTCTGCTCCCTCCCGCCGACGCCCGTTGCGCCGACACCGACAGGATGCGGCCAAAGGGGGTGCACATTTCTACGCCCGTCGCAACCCCAAATCCGCCCCACCACCGACACCACGAGGCCACCCACGAAAGAGTGCACGAAAGGGTGCACGAGTCCACCAACGAAAGCCAGATAAGCGCAGCTCAGAGCCCCATCAGATACCCCCTTGCCAGGCCATGTCCACATACGGCCGACCATTGCGGACGGCCCTGTCCTGGGCCGAAAAATGCGGCGTGAAGGTGCATCATCAGTCCCGGCAGCAACCGCCCGGACCGGCCGGATAGAGCCCGTAAACGCAAAAGGGAGAACCGCAATGGCGTACTTGCGAAAGCCCCGACTCGCGACCGTCAGAGGTCCGCGCCGTCTGGAGACGGCCAGCTTTGAGGAAGCCGTGCGCAGCTTGGTCCGCAGCGGAGCGCGCGCCGGTCAGCTCCTCGCGGACGAAGACCTCTTGCCCGTGGTGGACCTTCTCGTTCCCCCGTCCGACGAAGACACCCTCCGAGGCGGACAGCGCGCCATCCGCGCGCAGGAGATCATCACCCAGGCGATCGAGGGTGTCGGCGGCGAGTACGCCGAGATCATGCGCATCCTTTTGCAGATCGCGCCCGGCACCCCCGGAACCTCCATCCGTGACCGCAGGACCGCATGCGGCCAAGTCTTCTCTCCGCCGATCACCCACAAGACATTTGAGCGGAACCACGAGAAGAAGATCTTGCGATTGCTCGCAGTGGAAATCCTCGCCATCGTCAAGGAGGACGCCGCCGCATGATCGAGACGGAATGGAGAGTCCCCGGATACGAAGAAAACCGGGAGCTAGGTAAAGGCTCGCAAGGCCGCGTCGTTCTCGCAGAGCGCGAAATAGACGGCGAGCTAGTCGCCATCAAATACCTTGCGCCCGACGCGCTAGAAACGACCGAAGGTGCGCAATTCCGGCAGGAGGCGCAGATACTCGCGTCGCTGGAGACTCCATATATCGCAAAGCTTCACGAATTCATGGAATCGCCGGACGGCAGCGCGGCTATCGTCATGGAATACGTGCCCGGTGCCACCCTCAGGAAGGTACTCGACAGCAGCCCCGAAGGGTTGAAGCCGCAATCCGCGCTGCTCATCCTGAAAGGCTCTTTGCAGGGTCTTTCCGCCGCGCACTCTCGCGGGCTCGTGCACCGCGATTACAAGCCGCGCAACATCCTGGTCTCCGACGAGACCGGCGAAAGCAAACTGATTGATTTCGGCATCGCCGTTCTCGCGGGCGAATCGGGGCGCATCGGCACCCCCGCCTATATGGCCCCCGAGCAATGGCGAGGGGGCCCCGCCTCACCCGCGACCGACGTCTACGCCGCAACGTGCGTCTTCTTCGAGTGCGTCACCGGCCACCGCCCCTACACCACCCGAACAACCAGGTCAGGCACCGGCACCCTAGAAGCACAACACACCCGCGCCCGCATCCCCACCCGCAGAATCCCCCGACCGCTGCGCTCCCTGGTCACTGTCGGAATGGCCAAAACGCCAGCCAGCAGACCGACCGACGCAGACGCATTCCTAGAGCGGCTGGAAATCGTCGCGACCGCCGCCTACGGCCCCGATTGGGAAAAGGTCGGCAGGGCCGGACTCAGGATCGCCGCAGCAGCCGCCATTATGTCGATGCCCATTCTTGCCCCCCATGTCGTTGCCTCCATCGCAGCCCAGGGCGCGAAAACCGGCACAAAGGCGAAGGCCGCCGCCGCATCCGTCGCCGGAATCACGGTCGCCGCAGCCGTCATCGTCGCTCTGCAATATGGCGGTCCGGCCATCACACACGCCGAGGCCCGAGAGGTGATCCGGCGCTACGTCGCCATCACCAATTCTGCCGCCAGAACTCTCGATACCGGACGGCTAGGGCAGGTCCAGGCCGGACCCGAGTACGAAATCAACTCCGCCTACTTCGCATTCAACCGGAAATACGGCCTGGGACCGGCGGGAAAGGTGCAGATCCAGAACGCCGAACTCTTGATTCCGCGCGAGCCGGTCAACGCGCGAAAATGGTTCGCCGTCCGTGCAGGGAAGGGCAGCGTCACGCCGTGGATCTACCACGGCGGAATGCTCACTGACAATCCGCGCCCAGGACTCAGCAGGACATTCGAAGGCGAGACAATGATCTTCGCCTTGCAGCCGGACGGGGCATGGAAATCAGTGCTCACGGCCGGGGCACCGAAGACCGGCGACTTCCCCGACATCCCCCGCGACGAAGACGGCTACGTCGAGGAGGTCCGCGACGCCGACCCGGCATTCGCCATGCAGCCGCGAGCAATCCCAGCCGAGGCCGCCGCCGAAACCAACAAGACCCGATTCGGGGAAGGCCGTTGCACCACCCGCCGCAACCAGCCCAAGAATCCCACCCCGGTCCCCGCGAGCAGCCAGACCGGCTGGACCCACGTGGTAAAGCGGACGCCCAGCGGGCACCCCGTCTACGCGCTGCGCGCCGAGAAATCCGCAGTGGTGTGGATAGCCGTCCGCGCCAAGACCACCAGCACCAAGACCAGCAAGGCCAGCGGATGGAAGTTCGGGCCGGGCTTCGCCGGACTACAGCAGACAGACCAGATGTTCAAGCGCTCGCTGATCACCGATATGTACTACACCAACGTGATCAACGACCCCGCCAAGCCCAGCACGGACAAGCCCGCCGACATCGGATGCGCCGTCGGACTCCTCAGCTACACCGGCACCTGACCGCCCCAGCCAGTACCCGCCGCAGCACGACGCCGCTGGGACCGGCCACCTCAGCCAGCACCATAGTGATCTTGGCGCAGGGTGAGGTGGCCGGCGCGCTCCCTCTATCACGCATCCAACCCGCCTTTTTCTGTCGCGGCGAGACGCCGCACCCGGCCCACGTGCCGCATCCACCACGCGCCGATCAGGAAGCCCGCCGCCACGCTGGCGAAGGCGACCAGCAACACCACGAGGGCTTCGCAGACAACAATCCGTAATTGGGTCGCACAGGATGGGGTGTTTATGGGGTGTCTGGTGGGGGGCCGGGTGTGTTGCTGCTGGCAGGGGGCGGGGTTCCGCCGGGGGCGCGCCGGGGGATTCCCACGCGTTTGAGGCGGTTGGTGATGACCGAGCGGGAGACTCCCAGTGCCTGGGCGATGGTGTAGGTGGACTCTCCCTGGGCGTAGCGGCGGGCGATGTCGTCGGTGTCCACGTCGATCCGCCGCGCCGCGATGAGGGAGTTGCGGGGGCGGCGCGGGATGCCCGCCTGGACCATGCGCTTATGCACCGTCATCGGCTTGAGGCCCATCGCTTCGGCAATCGTCGCGATGCTCTGCCCGCGTGCGTAACGTTCGCGGATCTCCTCCTGCCCTGGCACCGGCACCGAAGCCGACTGCCCCGCCAGTTCCAGCGCGCGCCGCCGCGCCCGCAGGCGCAAGAAGTACGTGACCGAATGCCGGGCGTCACCACCACGCCGCCCCTTCCCGTACACCGTGGAAGGCACCTCACCGTCATGCCACAGCACCAGGAACCGTCCCCTGGCCCGCCTCACCCGATCCATGAACACCGCCCGCTCCATCCCCAGCGCCCGCGCCGCCGCACCGGCGTCCCCATCGGCCCTGGCCAGCTCCACCAGCACCGCCCGGTCCCCCTCCGCCAGCAAAGGCCAGATCTGCACCACCGCCCGCCACTCCACCACCCGATCCTCAAACCCCCCCTCCCCACCCGCCACCGACGACCAATACCGCTGGAACCCCCGCGACCGCTCACCAGGCCGCCGCTGATCCTTGCCGAAGAACCGCCGATTCTTCTCCCACCGCGCCGATAGCGCCCGCCACGAGGCCGCCAGCAACTCCGACGCCTCCGGAGCCTCCCGGCACCCATACAGGTACTCCACCGCAGCCCCGAACGCCACCTCCACCTGATCACTCGACCACCCAGGCGAATACCCCACCCGCCGCACCGCCGTCAGCGCCAGCCGCCGCACATCCGACACCCACCACCCGAACCGCAACGGCCCATCGGCCACCGGCAACGAAGCCCAAGGACTCCCCGAAAACTCCGCAGACACCGACACGACCCCTCTCAACGAAAGCCCCCACCGGGGCGGTACAGGAAAAGACCGGCGAACCCCTCCGCCACCGGCCGTGGCCGCGATCGCCCCCGACAACCCGCCCATCACCGGCCCCCACAACCACACCCGTGCGACCACACCGACACCAACGACGGCCCGTGCGCCTCCTGCACGAAGTTCTTTGTCAGGGCCTCCACCACCAGCAGGCCCCGCCCCGACTCCGCCAGATCCACCGGAGCGTCACCGTCCCCCAACAGTGCCGCCCGCTCATCAACCGCCACCCCCGACACCGCCACCTCCCCACCCCGGTAGGCGTGCCGCAACTCCGCCTGCACCATCCCCAAGCCATGCCGCACCAGCAGCTCCACCACAACAACCTCCACCCCGCCATACCGCACCGCGTTCCCCACCAACTCCGACACCACCACCTGACAGTCATCCACCGCCCCACACCCCGCCAACAGCCCCCGCACCCACCGCCGCACCACCCCCAGCCTCAACCCCTCCGGGTGAAGCTCAACGCGCAACCTCTCCCAGCCCTCCGCGCTCAAGCGCGCACCAACGGCCGTAACATGACCCATGGTCGGAACCTCACTTTCCGGTCAAGACCCCGGACCCGGTGCGCCATCACCGACCGGGGTCGTCTGCGTTTGAGCGCGGAGACTCCACCACTATTCGTGTTTGGGTGAGTTCGCTCCGCCTAACTGCCATGCTTAGGCCCTAGCATGTATCAGCCCGCAGGGAGGATGCAAGGTTTATGCATAAGTTGAATCTCTGCATTTAGGAAGGATCTTGATGCCAGCACGACCGCAACCGACCATCCGCCTGCGGAGACTGGCCGGACGCCTACGACGTCGGCGCGATGACCTGAAGCTGAGCAGGGAGTACGTAGCCGAGCACACCGGCATCAACCCCACCACGCTCTACCGCATCGAGATGTTCAAGGTCAGACCGCAGGCCCGGACCCTGAAGGCGCTGCTAGACCTGTACGAGGTGGAGCCCGAGGAGCGCGCGGCCCTGGTCCAGCTCCTCAAGGACTCCGGCAAGAAGGGCTTGCTGGAGCCATACCAGGAGGGCTTGCCCGAGGAGTACAGCGCGTACATCGAGTTCGAGGACGAGGCCCGCAGCATCTGGAACTACGAGTCCCTGTATGTGCCCGGATTGCTCCAGACTGAGGCTTATGCACGACATGTCATCCCTGACGGAATGCCGACCCTGACCGCCGATGAGGTTGAGCGGCGGGTTCTGGCACGAGTAAGCCGCCAAGCGGTCCTCACCCGCGACGCACCCTTGCATCTTTGGGCCATCTTCGACGAAGCGGCGCTCCACCGGCTCGTCGGCGGCGCCCGAGTCATGCGCGAGCAGATCCTTCACCTCATCGACTCCGCCCAGACGCCCAACATCACCGTCCAGGTGATCCCTTTCGACGTCGGTGGCCACCCGGGGATGCTCGGTTCCTTCGTCGTGATGGCGTTCGCCGCCCAACCCACCACGATTTACATCGACAGCGTGGCGGGGGACCTCTTCCTTGAGGAAGAGCCCGATGTACGCCGGTATAGTGCCATGTACGAGCACCTACGGGCCGTTGCTCTCAGCCCTGCTGCATCTGTGGAGCTGATGAGACGTAGGGCCGCAAGTCTGGAGTGAGGGGAGGGCGCGCGATGAGCCTTGGAAACGCTCCGTGGCGCAAGAGCAGCAGGTCCAGTTCCAATGGGCAGTGTGTAGAGGTGGCGGCTCTCACTCAGACGATCGGGGTCCGGGACAGCAAGCAGCCCGAATCACCCCACCTCAGCGTCAACGCTCGGGGGTTCCGGAGCCTGCTCATCGGCGTCAAGGCTGGTCACCACGACCTCTGACCGCCGTGTGAGGCTTTCCCCTACAGGATCAAGGTTGGGGGTCTTGACGGGCCTACGGAGGCTTCCGGGCCCGATCGGCCTGCTCACTAGCAGCGGTGGGTACGCGTCCGGCCGCTTCGCTTGCCGGACGCTCCCACCTCGCCGTGAGGCCGCCTCTCGGACCGTCAGCCAGCCATTCACGGCCCGTTGACGACCCCTTGCGCTTTCTCTGTGGGAATCGGCCTTACCCGAGCTTGCCCCGGCTCCGAAGCTTCCTGACCCGGCTCTGAATCGCGCCCAAGCGCCGATCGAACACCGGGACGAGGTCCACGGCCTTCGCGCCGCCCGTCACCAGGGCCGCCCGCTCGTCATCCTCCGCAGTCCACGGCCGGTAAGCGTTCGGCCGCGCCGTCCGCACCACATCCACGTAGCTGCCCGGCAGGTTGCCCGCCGTCAGCATCACCAGGTCATCGGCCACCACATCCGCCACGATCTCACCCGACGGCCCCAGCAGCACGACCCGTGCCACCTCTATCTCCCCCTGCCGGACCGCCCCCGGCTCCCCTTTGGCCTGCCGACCGCGCGCCATGATCCGAAGCTGCACCATCACGGTTCCTTTCGCTCAGGATGACTGACCCGCAGGTGATCCACGAACGAAAGAGCATCAGCGACGAGGAAGCCGCACCGCCGAGCGCGCACCGCCGCCGACCGCCACGGGGACCGACGCCCCAGCAGGCCGTGAGCACGCGCTAGGAGTATGCACCGCCCCGAGCCCGTCAAACCTCCCACCCGCCACAGAACCCAGGGCTGACCGAGATCATCGCCGGGGGCTAGCCGCCCCCAGTCCCCCGCCACCGCTGCACATGTCCGCGCGAACCTCTCTGTCACACCCCCCACCGTTCGCGCGGACATGCACAGCGACCGAACCCCAAGCCGCTAGCCCGCAGGCGACCGCCACCGCACCCGACACCGACCAACGCACCGCCACCAGGCCGCCCCCCTTCAGCCCCTCAGCCATGCGACCACTAGCGGGGGCTCCCGCCCCCACACCCCCGGTTCCCCACGCCTACCGGCCCGCCTACCGCCGCCGACCACGGGCGCGCGACCCTCTGACCACACACGCGCCAACCAGCGCGCCCACCTGACGCCACCCCCTCACACCCCGATTCAGGCGCGCGACCCTCACCGCACCAACGCGCCAAACCCCGCCCCCACCGACCCACCGCATAAGAGTTCGCCTTCTGACCAGGGCAAACACCTTGGCTCAGCAGCCCCAAGATGCGATAATGAAGGCTCAAGAGAAAAGAAGTGCGCTAACCCCCCGCTCCGGGTTGCCTGAGCCGGACGGGCCCATGACGGCGAGCACCTCGCCCTGCCTGACGTCCAGGTCGACGCCGCGCAGCGCGTCGGTCCTACCGAAGGACTTGCGCAGCGCGCGGGCGGACAGCACAGGGGCGGTCATCGGGAGATCTCCTCCTTGAGGGCGTCGAGGCGGGCCGCCGCCATGTCGATCCAGCGCAGGTCGGCCTCCAGGTGGAAAAGGGCGTGGTCGCAGGCGAGGACCTCGATGAGCGGCGCGTCCCTGCGCGCGCGCGTCAACTCCCGCATACGGGCCAGATGGGCGGTGCGCTGCACGTCGAGGAGCCGCTGGGCGTCCTCGTCGACGAGCAGCGCGACGACGGTCTTGGCGAACAGGTCGCGCCGGGCGGCGGGGGCGGGCGGCTCGGCGGTGAACATCCAGCCGAGCAGCGCCTCACGCCCGACTTGGGTGATCCGGTACTTCTTGCGGTCGGGCGCGTCGCCCGTCGACTCCTCCCCGACCAGCACGATCAGGCCGTCCCTGAGCATCCGTGCCAGCACCGCGTAGACCTGCCCGAAGGCGAGGGGCTTCTCCGCCCCGAAATACCTGTCGAACGAGTGCTTCAGGTCGTAGCCGTAGCTCGGCTCCCGACTCAGCAACCCGAGCAACGTCCTTCCGTTGTCCATGGTCGGCGACTATACGCACGGTGTATAGCAACGCGGATCGCTCGCTCGGCCGAGCCCGCCTCCCCCACAGGAGTGACGCCGCCCCCCACCCACGGCCTACCACCCGGGCGGGGCGGCCATGGTCAGTCGGGCCCGTCGAACCTGATGCCGGTGTTGGCGGTGCCGTCGTCGCCCGCCTCGGCGTCACCGGTATCGGCGGCGCTCACGTGGTCGGGGCGGGCGGTGGCGGGGCCTGTCACGCCGGTGTTGGCGGTGCCGCCGCGGCCCACGGTCGCCTTGCCCGTCCGGGTGGCCCGCGCCTCGGAGCCCTGCGCCTGCGCGCCGCGCGCGGCGCGCAACTGGAGGCTCGCCGCCACGAGGATCGCGACGACGGCGGTGCCGAACCACAGCGCCTGTGCCCACCAGGCGCCTTCGACGCGGTTGGTCGCCACCCCGCCGATCGCCGCCACGACGGCCCCGCCGAAGGTGAGAAGCCGCGTCCGCGCCTCAGTGCCCATCCCGGCATAAAACCCCACCGAGCCCCTTCCTTTCCACCGGAACGGGGAGGTTCGGCGGGGATTCAGACGGCGGTGAGCGCCATGCAGGGGGCCAGGGCGAGGACGGTCCAGGCGAACGTGCGGCGGACGCGCTCGGGCGGGACGCGGCGGGCCAGGCGCCCCGTGAGGGTCGAGGCGGCGATGGCGGTGGCGGCGAAGGACACGATGAGGGGCAGGCTCAGATGGGCGCCCAGGTGCCCGGCGAGGCCCGCCGCGGAGTTGACGGCGATGACGACGAGGGACGTCGCGGCGGCCTCGGCGGCGGTGAGGCCCAGCAGGAGCGTCAGGGCGGGGACGACAGCGAAGCCACCGCCTACGCCGAACACACCGGTCAGCGCGCCCGTGCCCGCGCCCGCGCCGAGCGCCTTGGGCAGGCAGCGCCGCCGCTCGGGACGGGCCGCCCCCGACGTCCGGCAGGCGGTGCCGAGCGGGCGGGCGTCGCGCAGCATCCGGACCGCGACGACGGCCATGAGCAGCGCGAACACCGGCATCAGGACCCGTTCCGGCAGCGCCGCTCCGATCCGCGCGCCCATCAGCGCCGCAGGCACACCGCCCACCGCGAACACGGCGGCGACCGGCCACCTGACGACGCCGGAGCGCAGCCGTGGCAGCAGCGCCCCGAGCGACGACAGCAGGACGACCACCAGCGCCGTCGGTATCGCGACCTGCACGGGCTGCCCCGCCAAGAACACCAGGACGGGCACCGCGAGGATCGACCCTCCCGCGCCGAGCAGCCCGAGCGTCACGCCGACGGCGGCCGCGCCCAGCAGGGTCAGCAGCAGGCTCACCGGCGGTGCGGCGCGTGCACGCCCGAGACGACGACGGGCCGTCCCGCCGCCTTCAGCCGGGCGCTGTCGAGGACGTGCATGACCGTTTCTCCTTGCGCTAGGGGGCCGCGCGTCACGCCAGGGCGGGGGCGGGGGCGTCGTTGAGGACGGACACTGTGTGGCCCGCGTTGGTGAGGAGGACCGCCGCGATGGTGGCGCGGCGGCCGGAGCCGCACGCGATGAGGACGGGCTCGGCGGGCGTCAGATCGTCCGGGAGGCCCTGGCTGAGGAGTTCGGGCAGGAAGCGCGCCGCGGCTCCGGCGAGGGGCGCTGCGACCCGCTCGTGGTCCATCCGGACGTCGAGGACCCGCGTGGTCGCGGCGGCGGCGCGGGCCTCGGCGAGGTCGAGGAGGGCGAAGCGGGCGGTGGCCAGGTCGGCGAGGTCGTGCACGACGCCGCGCACGTCGTCGAACCCGAGGCGGGCGAGCTGGGCGCGGGCCTCGGCGACGTCCTGGCCGGGGTCGGCGACGAGCACGACGGGGGCGCCCTGCGGCAGGAGCCATGCCGTCCAGCTACCGAAGTCGGCGCCCAGCTCGACGCCGAGCGATCCGGGCACGAAGCCCTCGGCCTGGCGGGCGCGGGGCCGCATGTCGACGAGGTGGACGCCGTCCAGAGCGAGCGCGTCCGCCACGGCCAGCTCCGGGAGCTCCGTGGACGGCGGCGCGGAGGCGCCCCGGACGTTGCCGGGCCCCATGTGCGCGTAGAAGGCCGGGATGGGAAGGCGGGTCGCCAGAAGCCGGTCGGCGAACTCCTCGGGCCCCGGCAGCGCGAGCAGGGGGTTGCCGTCCTGCTCCGCCCCGATCGTCGAGGTGTACTTGCCAGCGCCGCTGACGCTGCAGAAGGAGCCCTCCCCGTGCGTCGGGTACAGGGCGACGTCACGGGGCAGCCCCGCGAGCCGGTGGACCGATCCGTACTGGAGGCGCGCCAGCGTACGGGCGCGCTCGGGGCCGAGCAGATCGGTCCGTCCCGCTGACGCGACGAGGAGGCTCCCGCCGGAGAAGACCGTCACCGGCTCGCCGTCAAGCAGGATCACGTAGCTGGTGTGCTCAGGGGTGTGTCCCGGCGTGTGCACCGGTCTGATCGTCAGGCCGTCCGGCCCAGGCAGGTCCTCCAGGTGGAACGCCGGGGTGTGCGGGTAGGCGGGCGCCGCGCCCGCCGGCATGACGAGCTCGGCGCCCGCGCGCGCGGCGGCGACCGGGCCGCCGGACAGGTAGTCGTTGTGCAGGTGGGTCTCCAGCACGAACCGCACCTCCAGGTCGCGGGCCGCCGCCGCGTCGAGGAACCTCCCGACGTCGCGCTGTGGATCGACCAGCACCGCCTTCCCCTCGTGCGCCAGCAGGTACGACTGGTCGCCCAGCCCTTCGGTACGGAACTCGATGATCTCCATCAGATACCCCCCGGGGTATGTAGAGCCCAGAAAGAAGGCCCGCTCGCGCCGGGCCCGCGGGGGCGCGGCCGTCAGGCCAGCGCCAGGAACAGCTTCTCCAGGTCGGCGATCTCCATCGGCGCCTCCTCGCCCCGCTCGGCCGCCGCCTGGCAGTGCCGCAGCCCCGTCGCCACCAGCTTGAACCCGGCCCGGTCCAGCGCCTTCGACACCGCCGCGAGCTGTGTCAGCACCTTCGCACAGTCCTCCCCCTCCTCGATCATCGCGATCACCCCGGCCAACTGCCCGCTGGCCCGCCGCAACCGCACCAGCGCCTCCCCCGCCAACTCCTCATCCATCCACATCCCCCCAACATACCCCCAGGGGTATCCCTCTTCCACCACCCGACCCCCCGCGCCCTCCGGCACAGGCGGCGCTCAGCCCGGTTCCCGGGGGTCGGGGGAAAATGCGAGGAGTGTCGAAAAGTAGCGTGATACTCACCATGGGTAACCGATCGGGGAAGGGGCGCGGTGGTGATTGGCGGGGGGACGGGGGTGGGGGTGGGGGTTGTGCCGTCGCGGGAGAGGTATGGGACGTGGAAGGGGTCGGTGTTGGTGTTGGGGTTTGTTTGTCTTTGGGAGGGGTTCTGGCTGGGGTGGGACGCGTTGGTGCCGGGGCGGGAGGAGGTGCCGCCGGGGCGGGCGGTGTATGTGTCGGCGTCGGTGTCGTTCACGCCCGCGGCCGCGTGGTCGCTCTCCAGGGCCCGGACGACGCCCGGGACGCTGGCGACCGTTACCCGGCGGTCCAGCGCCTTCAGCGTGCGGCTGGCGGCCTGGACGGAGCGGTTGGACGGGAAGGTCATCCAGGAGCGGCGGATCCTCAGGAAGGCGTCCGGGGCGCGGGTGTTCGGCGGCGACCAGTCCTTCCACACCGGCAACGGGCTGGGCGGCGTGCGGTTCTACTACTCGGGCGTCAACGGCGAGGGGCTCGTCTGGATGGGCTGGGAGCCCAGGGCGCGGACCGTCATCACACTGCGGGCCGAGAGCGCCCACGGCGCCCTGCTGCGGCATCTGCCGGAGTTCCAGCGCATGGTGGACAGCGTCAGGATCGGAGAGAAGGCGTGAGTTCCGCCGTCGGGCCTCCCGTCGCCGTGGACGGGTTCTTCCAGCCGCGCAGGGCCGCCTTCTGGCTCCTGGTGTTCTTCCTCGTCATCGGGGCGTTCTCCACGCTGTCGAAGATCCATCTGAGCTACGAGATCGTGCCTACGTCGGTGCTGGTAGGGACGCTGGTGTGGAGCCTGTACACGGTGCCGTTCCTGCTGTTCCTGCGCGCCCTGGACGTCTTCGAGCAGCACTCGCCTCTGGGCTTCGCCCTCGCGTTCGCGTGGGGCGGGTTCGGCGCCGTCTACCTGGTGATCCCGGTGAACGGCGCGGTGGAGTCGCTGGCGGCCAAGCTGGGCGGCCCGGAGTTCGCCGCGCGGTGGGGTCCGGCCCTGGCCGCGCCGACGAACGAGGAGATCTTCAAGTACCTCGGCGTCGTCCTCCTCGTGATGATCGCGCGCACGCAGTTCCCGACGATCCTGTCCGTCGTCGTCATGGGCGCGATGGTGGGGCTCGGCTTCCAGGTGATGGAGGACCTCGTCTACACGGCGAACACGGCCATCCAGTTCCCCAGCAGCGACCAGGTGGCCCCCGTCATCGTCATGCTCATCGTGCGCGGCCTCCTGGGCGGGCTGTGGAGCCACGCCCTGTACACGTCGATCGCGTGCTTCGGCCTCGGCTATCTGGTGGCCCGGCCGGAGCACCCCTTGCCGCGTCGCCTCGCGGTGGCCGCCTTGTTCTTCCTCCTGGCGTGGTCCGCGCACTTCTTCTGGGACTCGCCGTGGTTGCAGGGCCTTGACGGCGGTGTCTTCACGCTCGCGCTGGTGAAGGGCGTGCCCGTGCTCGTCGTGGGGTTCGCCGTCTGGTACCTGGCGAGCCGCGAGCAGTACTGCCGGGTCCGTGCCATCACCGACGCCTACCTGGACCGCACCCTTGTCACGCCGGAGGAGATCCCCGCGCTTGCGTCGTTCTCCGAGCGCCGCCGCGCGCGGAAGCATCTACGGTTCCGCCACGGGCGTCCGGCGGCGCGCACCCTCCGACGGCTCCAGCGCGCCCAGTTGCACCTGTTGCGGGTCTGCTCCCAGTCGGGGCCCTCGCCGCAGGCGTGGCGCGCGGCACAGGAGGTCCGCGCGCTCCGCGCCCACCTGGACGAACTCACCGAGGACCCTTCGACGCGCTCCGAGTGATGGTTTTATCAGTGCTGATGGGTTCGATAGGTTCGGGGGGTGGACGCTGGGCGGGATACGACGGTCAACCGGGGCGAGCGGCGCAAGGCGCGCACGCGGGCGGCGCTGGTGGCCGCCGCGCAGGGCGTCCTCGCGGCGCGGCGGCAGGGCGAGGTGAGCATCCAGCAGATCACCGACGCGGCGGATGTCGGGTTCGGCACGTTCTACAACCATTTCACCAGCAAGCAGGAGCTGTTCGAGGCCGCCATCGCGGCGACGCTGGAGGAGCACGGAAGGCTCGTGGCCGAGGCGACCCGGGGCCTCGACGACCCGGCCGAGGTGTTCGCGGCGGGCATCAGGCTCACCGGGCGCCTCCGCGAGACGCACCCGCAGATCGCCAGGATCGTGCTGAACACGGGGCTCCGCTACCTCGACACCGCGTCCGGCCTGGGCGCGTACGCGCTGCGCGACCTGCGGGCCGCCGCCGACGCGGGACGGCTGGAGATCGACGACCCGCACGTGGCCGTCGCGTGCGCGGGCGGCTCCCTGCTCGGTCTGCTCCACTACCTGGAGGCGCGGCCCGAGGTGGACGCCGCCCGCGCCACCGACGACCTGGCCGCGCAGTTGCTGCGCATGTTCGGCCTGCCCCGCACCGAGGCCCGCCGGATCGCCTCCCTGCCGCTCCCCGCGCCCTGACGGCGGCCGTCAGGACGGCAGCGCCCGCCAGGCCGCGTCGGCGAGGACCGCGCGGTCGGGGCGGACCAGCACCGTCGTCGCGCGCCCGCGCCGCAGCCAGCCCGCCAGGGCTCCCCCGTCGGAGGCGGTGACGGCGCCGTCGGGCAGGTGCAGGACGACGCGGTCGGGACCGGCGTGCACGACGACGGCGTCGAAGCGGGCCGCGAGCGCGGTCACCTCCGGCGTCGGGGCGGCGCGCGTCACCACCGCCCAGCCGGGCCCCAGCGGCTCGTCAAGGAGCGCGGAGCCGTTTCCCCAGGCCACCCTCGGCTGGGGCAGCGGCGTGCCCGAGAGGCGGTCTCGGCGGCGTCCGGCGGCGAGCGGGCCGCGCGGCAGGCGCGGGGCGACGCCGCGCAGCATCAGCGCGGCGAACCCGGGCAGCCGGGCGAGCGCGCCGAACAGCCCGCGCCGCAGCACCGCTGCGGCGTCCTGGCCGCCCGTCATCACCCACCCGGTGGTGACGGCGAGCCGGATCATCCGGGTCGCCTGCGGCCGCCGCTCCGCCTCGTAGGTGGCGAGGAGCCTGTCGTACGCCACCGGGTCGGGATGGCCCTTCGCGCCGGTGCCGGTGCCCGCCGCGTCGAAGGGCGCGGGGAGGGCGCCCGCCGAGGCGGCGAGTTTCCAGGCGAGGTTCGCCGCGTCGCGCAGTCCCGCGCCCATGCCCTGGCCGATGAACGGGGGCGTGAGGTGGGCTGCGTCGCCCAGGAGGAACAGCCTTCCGGCGCGCCACCTGTCGGCGACGCGCGCCTTGAACGTGTAGGAGGCGCTACGGATGACGGTCACCTCCGCCATGGGCACGTCACGCAGCCACGGCGCGAGGAGACGGGCGAGGGCGGCGTCGGAGGTGAGCGCCTCAGGGGTCTCGTCCGGGAGCATGCGGAACTCCCACCGGTACCTGTCGTCGCCCACGCGCAGGAACGTGGCGGCGCGGGCCGGGTCGCACACCTGGTCCACGCCGTCCCAGAGGTCGAGGCGGCGGGCGCAGCGGACGTCCACGACGAGCCAGCGCTCGGTGAACCGCAGGTCCCGCATCCGGGCGCCGACGGCGGTGCGCACGAGGCTGCCCGCGCCGTCACAGCCGAGCACCACGGGCGCGGTGACGGTCCGGACGTCGCCCGTCTTCAGGCAGCGGACCCGGACGGAGGCAGGCCGCAGCGCGTCCCCCGGCGCGACGTGCTCGACCTCGACCCCCGTGCGCAGTGTGACGCGCGGCCGGTGCGCGAGCCCGGCGCGCAGCAGCCCTTCCAGGTCGGGCTGGTCGAACAGGTTCGCCTGCGGCCAGCCGTGGACGCCGGAGGCGCTGTCGCGGCGGAACTCGGCGATGGTCCGCAGCCGCCCGTCCACGAGGCGCATGCCCTGCGCGGGACGGCTTACGCGGGCGAACCCCTCGGCGGCCCCGACGCGTTGGAGGAGGCGGAACACCTCGTCGTCCAGGTGGACGGCGCGGGGCAGCGGATAGACGTCCTCGTGCCTTTCCAGGACCAGGCTGTCCACCCCGTACAGGTCGAGCAGGGACGCGCAGGTGAGCCCGGTGGGCCCGGCCCCCACAACGAGGACCGGGACCTCCTCGGGCAGGTCGGACAGCGTCATGGGGCGATCTCGTGGGTGAACGCGTAGCGGTCGAGCTCGGACGCCAACGCGGAGGCGTCCCCTTGCAGGGCGATGACCGCGTGCGGCCGCCCGTCCTTGAGGTCCACCTCGACGGACGCGCTCAGCCCCGCCCTGTCGAGTTCGGCCAGCACGACCCGGCGTACGGCGTCCTGCACGAGCGCGGGCTTGTAGACCTTGCCTATGAGCGTCGTGGGCAGCCGGTCCACGAAGTGCACGGAACGCGGCGCGGCGGCGGGCTCGGGGGCGTGCTCGCGCCCCCACCCGCGCAGGTCCTCCTCCGTCGCGCGCGCTCCTTGCGCGACCACCAGGTAGGCGACGGGCACCTCGCCCGCGTGCGCGTCGGGCGCCCCCACGACGGCGGCCGCGACGACCTCCGGATGGGCCATCAGCGACTCCTCGACGAGAATGGGGTCGATGTTGTGGCCGCCCCGGATGATGAGGTCCTTGGCACGTCCGGTGAGGTACACGTAGCCGTCGGCGTCCACCCTGCCGAGGTCGCCGGTGAGCAGCCATCCGTCGAAGATCTTGCCGGACGGGTCGGGCGCGGGCCGTCCGTCGGGGCCGGGCCGCAGGTAGCCGGGGAACACGCTCGGCCCCTTGATCGCGAGTACCCCCTGGACGTCGGGCGGGCAGTCGCCTATCGGGCGCTCCTCCGCGTCCACGGTGACCGCCTTGACGTCCTGGTAGGGCAGCCGCAGCCCTACCGAGCCCGCGCGGGGCGCGAACGCGGGGGTGGCCGCCGTCGCGCAGGTCGCCTCGGTGAGCCCGTACCCTTCGAGCAGCGCGACCTTGGCGTTGGCCTCGAACGACTCCCTGACCTTGCCGGGCAGCGGCGCCGCCCCGACGGCGCCCGCGCGCAGGCACGACAGGTCGAGGCCGTCGGGCACGGGCGGCAGCCCCGCGTAGACGGTGGGGACGCCGGAGAAGCTCGACACCCGGAAGTGCGCGATGACGTGCCAGAACTCGGCGATGAGTGCCTTGTCGCGGTAGCCGAGCGGCCCCAGCGAGACGACGGGCACGCCGTGCATGAACGGGCCCAGCCCCGTGACGTGCACGGCGTTGACGTGGAAGAGCGGCAGCCCTGACATGCCGACGGAGCCGTCCAGGTAGGCGCCCGAACAGCCGAGCGCCCACGCCATGTACACCTCCATCGCGTGGGTGTGCGGCGCCACCTTCGGCACGCCCGTCGTGCCGCCGGTGTGGAAGTAGGCGGCGAGGTCGTCCGGCGCGGGGCGGCGGTCGGTGAGGAGGCGGTCTCCGGGCTGGTCGGAGGTCAGCGCGTCGAAGTCGACGGCGTCGCTGTCCTCCGGGCCGGGCGGGGAGCCGACCGCCACGAGCGCGCGCAGGCGCGGCAGCCGCGCGGCGATCCGCCGCGCCTTCGCCCACTGCTCGGGAGACAGGCCGGGGCCCGGCGCCAGGAGCAGTTCCGCCCCGGTGAGCGTAAGGATCTGCACCAGGTGGTCCTCGGCGAGCACCGGGTTCACGGGGTTGACGATCCCGACGGCCTGGGCGCCGAGCAGCGCCGCGTAGGTGGCGCCGAGGTTCGGCAGCATCAGCGCGACGACGCCGCCCTCGGCGAGCCCGAGCGCGAGGAACGCGTTCGCCGCCTTGTGGACGCGTTCCAGGAGCGTCCCGTACGTCCACGACGGTGCGTCCCGCCACGGGACGCCGCCTTCGCCGAGCAGATACAGGGCCGTCCTGTCGGGGTGGGCGCCTGCGGTCCGCTCCAGCAGCGCGTAGGTGCTCGCCGGAAGCGGGCGTTCGTGCAAGGGGACGGCTTCGATCGCGGGCAGGTCCTCGGGGAGCAGGACCAGGGGACGGTCGCCCAGGGTGTGCGACGGGGTGGGGGCCATCGGGGGTCTCCTCAGGGGTCAGGCACTCATGGCCTTGGCCAGCGCGAGCAGGCGGGGGATGTCGATCTCGGTGTCGCCGCGCAGCGCCGCCACGGCGTCGCGCAGCAGGGCGGGGGAAGGACGGCTGCCGAGGAAGTCGGCGGTGGCGGGCGGACCCCACTGGGCCAGCCCGGACGACGACATGGCGGCCCACCCCGGCTCGACGGACGCGTCGAACAGGTCGCCGTCGGTGAAGTGCTCAAGGAGGAGCCGATCCGGGTCGCGCCAGTAGTCGAAGATCTGGCTTCCCTGGATGTGCCTACCTATGCCCCAGGACCGCCGGTAGCCGCGTTCCTTCAGGTACTCCCCTCCGGCGGCGAGCGCGTCGAGGTCGGCGACCTGGTAGGCGGAGTGCACGTAGCCGAGGTGGGGGCCGAGGTGCAGGGCCAGGGTGTGGTGGTCGGCCGGCTCCGCTCCCCTGTCGCAGCGGAGGAACGCCATCGTGGGGCCGCGCTCGCGCTGGCCGTCCAGGTGGAGGAAGTCGCTGACGATCAGGCCGAGGTGCTCCAGGAACCAGTCGAGGTCGCGCCGGAACACGCGGGTCGAGAGCACGACGTGGCCGAGCCGCTCGACCGTCGCGGGCGCGCGCGGCGGGCGCTGCCCCGCGTTGGTCCTGGTGACGAGCCCGCCGGTGTTGAGGCCGAGCGGCGGCTGGAGCTCCAGGCCGCCGTAAGCGGGCGCGCCGTGGACGACGCCCACCTCCAGCCCGGAAGGGGTGCGTGCCGTGACGCGGCGGCCTCCTCCGTCGACGTCCTGCACAACGCCGCCTGTGGCGCGCGCGAGGCGGTCGAGGTCGGCGGAGGCGGCGGCCTGGAAGACGGGCCCCGCGAAGCCCGGGCGGGGCCCTCCGCGGACGCGTAGGCAGTCCGTGCCGGGCAGCGCGCCGCGCAGCCGCAGTTCGTCCGGTGTGCGGACGGTGACGGCGAACCCGAAGTCCCGGGCGAACCGCTCGGCCCGGTCGAGATCGGGCTTGACGAACTCCAGCCAGGCGAGGTCGACGACCTTGATGACCGGGTCGGCGGCCCGGCCGGGGTGCTCGCCGCGCAGGGCGCCCCGCTCGCTGTGCGAATCCTGGTGCGGATCGGTGCGCATGACGTCCTCCTCCTCGCGTCAGCCGACGGGTGTGCGTTGCTCGCCGAGGTCGAGCCGCCCGTCGGGGGTGCGGATGCGGGCGGTGACCACGTCGCCGTCCCTGAGATACGCGGGGTTGGCCTCCTGGCGTTTGAAGAACGTCCGCCACTTGACGTGCGCGGGCAGCAGCGCGCCGACCTTCTCCGCCAGCGCGCCGGGCGAGCGCAGCGCCGTCCCGCCGGGGGTGCCGGTGAGCAGCACGTCGCCCGGCGCGAGCTCCTGGAAGCGCGTCAGCAGGCCCAGGGCGCGCGCGGGCGGCACGATCATGTCAGTGGCCGGCATGTCCTGTCTGATCTTCCCGTTGACGGCCAGGGTGAGCCGCAGATCGCCGATTCCGGCCAGTTCCGCCGCGTCGGCGAGCAGCAGCCGGGGGCCGAGCGGCGTGAACGTCGGGTAGGACTTGCTCTCGTAGAACTGGGTCTTCGGCAGTTGGAGGTCCCGCGCGCTAACGTCGTTGGCGATGACGAGCCCCGCGACGACGTCGGCGAGGTCCGCCTCGGTGATCCGGCTACCGACCGGCAGCGGCGTCCCGATGACAAGGCCGAGTTCCACCTCGTAGTCCAGCAGGCGGACGCCCTCCGGCCTGCGGATCTCCCCGTACGGCCCGGTGACCGACCCCGAGGACTTGCGGAAGAACGCGGGCGGCAGCGTGTCCGGATCCAGCCCGGAGTCCTTGGCGTGCGACCTGTAGTTGACCATCTGGGCGACCACCCTGCACGGCGCCGTCACGGGCGAAAGCAGGGCGACATCCTCACGCGGCACCAGCGCGGCCCCGCCTTCGCTCGCCGCCTTGACGGCCGCTTCCACGGCGCTCCGATCGGCCAACAGGTCGGCCGTGGTGGCCGCGGAGGTCTCCACGGCCGCGAGGCCCCCGGGCGTCTCCACCCACCAACCCTCACGACTTCTGACGACGGCGACAGCCATCCGCGTCCACCTCCCGAGACGAGACCACAACTGATGACAGCATCAACTTTGATACCAGCCTGCGTCAATGCTCATCAGAACTGATGCTTTCATCAGTTCTGATGATTCATCAGTTGCCGGGGAGACAGGGGAAAGCCGACGCCCGTCGCCTGCGGTGCAGGGACGGGCGTCGAGGGGGGTGGGAGGGATGTCAGCGGTGAAGCGGGTCGATCCGGCGGCCGTCACGGGCGAAGAAGAGCGCGCGGTCGAGATCGACGGCGAGGTGCACGGTCGAGCCGCCGCTCATGCTCCGGGCGGGGCCCGCGCGGAACAGCAGGTCGGTGCGGCGGCGGTGGCCGACGTGCCGGGGCTCGGCGACCGGCTCGGGCCTGCGGCGGCCCAGGAGGGCGCCGAGGAAGCCCCCGGACGCGCGGCCGTCCTCGGCGCGCGGACGCGGCCGGGCGCCGATCTCGTCCGGGTCGACGCCGGGGATGTTGACCTCGGCGAACGCCATCCACTCGTGCCCGTGGAACTCCGCGGCGCGCAGCCGCGCGCTGAGCACCGGCCCGCCGGTCGGCTCCGTGACGGGCGTGAGCGTGTCCGGGCGCAGCCCCACGATGACCGGCTCGCCGTGGTGCGGGACGAACGAGGCGGCGCGCGGGTCGCGCCACGGCAGGGTGAGGCGCTGCTCGCCGAGCCCGATGACGATGCCCTCGTCGCGGACGGCCCACGCCGTCCCGGCCAGCAGGTTGAGCTGCGGGCTCGACAGGAACGCGGCGACGAACACCGTCGCCGGGTCGTCGTAGAGCTGCTGCGGGGTGCCGACGTCCTGGAGGACGCCGTCACGCATCACGCCGATCCGGTCGGCGAGGGTGAGCGCCTCGATCTGGTCGTGCGTGACGTACACGGTGGTCGCGCCGAGCGAGCGGACCATGCCGCCGATCTCCATCCGCAGCTCAGTGCGCAGGCCCGCGTCGAGGCTGGACAGCGGCTCGTCCATGAGGAAGACGCTGGGCTCGCGGACCATCGCCCTGCCCATCGCGACGCGCTGCCGCTGGCCGCCGGAGAGCGTCGCGGGCTTGCGGCCGAGCATCTCGTCCAGGCCGAGCGCGCGGGCCATCTCGGTGACCTTCTCGGACGTCTCGTCGGGGGCCTCGCCGGCGAGCTTGAGCGGGAAGCCGATGTTGTCGCGGACGCTGAGGTGCGGGTAGAGCGCGCCGCTCTGGAAGATCATCGCGACGTCGCGGTCGCGGGGTTCGAGGTCGTTGGCGTGCACGCCGTCCAGCCACAGGTCGCCGGTGGTGATCTCCTCGAGGCCGGCGATCATCCGCAGCACCGTGGACTTGCCGCAGCCCGACGGACCGAGCAGGACAAAAAGCTCGCCGTCCCGGATCCGCAGCCGCAGGTCGTCGACGACCCGCTCCCCGACCGCGTAGGACTTGCTCACCCCGTCGAGCACGATCTCGGCCATACCGCTTCCGCCTTACCCGCGAACCGCCTGTTAGCTGCATCACAACCTAGGGCGCGCCCCGACAAAAGGGAAGATCGTCCACCTCTCAGGCTCCGAAGGACCGCTCCAAACCACACTTTCCGCCCCCAAACGCCGCCTGACGCGCTCCGGTCCCGCGTCATGCCGCCAGTCGGGGGCTGGGAGCGGCATGGGACACCGGTCTAGACTCGGTGCCCGTTTTCCGATCTTCACTGGCGGAGTGCCGGGAATGTGGTGCTGATGACGGAACCGGACGGACCCCGGGCCGCCGTGGCGGGCGCGGCGCGGCGGCTCGCCGCGGGCGGGCTGCTGGTCGGGACGGCGGGCAACGTGAGCGCGCGCGTCGGCGACGCGGTGTGGGCGACGGCGAGCGGCGTGGTGCTCGCGGAGTGCGGCGCGGACGACGTGGTGCGCGTCGGCGACGGCACCGGGACGCCCACCTCCGAGATCGACCTCCACCTCGGCGTCTACGCCGACACCGGGGCGGGCGCGGTGGTGCACACCCACGCGCCCTGGTCCACCGCGGTCGCCTGTGTGCTCCCGGAGCTGCCCGTCCTGCACTACCAGCAGCTCCTGCTGGGCGGCGCGATACGTGTCGCGCCTTACGCGACGTTCGGGACGCCCGCCCTCGCCCGGCACGTACGCGAGGCGCTCGCGGGGCGTCAGGCTGCGCTGATGGCCAACCACGGGTCCGTCGCGATCGGAGCGACGCTCGACAAGGCGGTGGAGAACGCGTTCCTCCTGGAGTGGCTCGCCGCCCTGCACGCCCGCGCCAGCGCGCTGGGCGCCCCCCGCTTCCTCACCGAGGAGGAGCAGACCGACGTGATCACGCAGGCGCTGACGCGCGGATACGGAGAGAAGCAGCCATGACCGACACGACGGACATGACGGTCGCCGCCGTCGGCGTGCACGTGCTCGACACCCACGTCGTCGGCGTCACCGGGATCCCCGACGGGTCGGACGGGCAGCTCGTCGACACGATCCGGCTCTCGGCGGCGGGCACCGCGGGCGGCACGGCGCTGGTGCTGGCCCGGCTCGGCGCCTCGGTGCGCTCGTTCGGCGCGGTCGGCGCCGACCCGATCGGCGCGACCCTCGTGTCGCTGCTGGCCGCCGAGGGCGTCGACGTGCGCGGCCTGGTCCGCAAGGACGGGCACCAGACGTCGGCGTCGGTGATCCCGGTGCGGCCCAACGGCGACCGTCCCGCGTGGCACTGCGTCGGCGCGAACGGCGCCTTCACGCTGGACGACCTCGACCTCGCCGCCCTCGCGGGCGTCACGCACCTGCACCTGGGCGGCCCGGAGTTCCTGGGCGGCCCGGCCGCCGCCGAACTGCTCGCGCACGCCCGCTCCCTGGGCGCGACGACCTCCGTCGACGTGCTCGCGCCCGGCGACCCCGGTCTGCTCGACTGGATCGCCGACGCCCTCCCGCACACCGACTACCTCCTCCCCAACGACGAGCAGGCGCTCGGCTTCACCGGCGCCCCCGATCTCGCCGCTGCGGCCCGCGCCCTCCTCGCCCACGGCGCGGGCTGCGTCGCCGTCACCCAGGGCGCCAGGGGCGCTCTGGTGGCCACCCCGGACGCCCTCTTCGAGGTGGCCGCCCACCCGATCCCGCCGGACGAGCTGGTCGACACCACCGGCTGCGGCGACGCCTTCTCCGCCGGTTTCCTGCGCGGCCTCTCCCTCGGCCACCCCCTTCCGGAAGCCGCCCGCCTGGGCTGCGCCACCGCCTCCCTGGTGGCCCGCTCCCTGGGCACCGACGGCGGCGCCTACTCCCTGGCCACCGCCCTCGCCGTCACCTCCTGACCCCGACCGCCGTGCGGCGGGTATGGGTACCAAGGGGGTGAGGCCCGTGCGGGGCGAGGTCTGGGAGATCGGGGAGGACGCGGCGCTGCTGCCGCGCGGCCCCGAGATGGCGGAGGAGTTCCACGGGCTGCTGGTGCGCAACCGGGAGCGGCTGCGGCGGTGGGACCCCGGCGCGTGCCCGGAGCCGCTGACGCGCGCGCAGGTCCGCGAACGGCTGGTCAGGGACGCGCGGGCGCTCGCGGCCGGGACGCGGGTGCCGCTGGCCGTCGCCGTCCTGGAGGGCGCCGAGCGGCGGCTGGTCGGCGGTTTGTCGCTGCGGCTGGGACGGCGCGGGACCGGCGAGATCGGCTACTGGCTCGACGCCGCCTACGAGGGACGCGGCCTGGCCACCCGAGCCGTCGCCGCCCTCCTGGACCACGCCTTCACCCGCCGCTCCCTGCACCGCGTCGATCTGTCCACCTCGTCCGACAACCTCCCCAGCCGTGCCCTCGCCGAACGTCTGGGCTTCACCCCCGCCCCTTCCCCGGACACCCCCGAACCCCCGACCGATCCCCTACGCGCTCTCCACCCCCGCGAACTCACCTACACCATGCCCGCCTCCCGCTGGCTCTCCCGCCCGGCCCACTCCCGCTGAGCCGCCTTGCGGGGTTGTGTCGGTTTCTTGCGTGGATTGATGCAAGGATTTCGTGGGCGGACCGCAGGGATTGTCGGTATTTTGCGTGATCTCGGGCTATGTTTGCGGGATGGGTCAGCCATCAGGAGAGTCTGCGAAGACTCGGCGCCTCGCGGAGGTCGCCAAGAAGGTCGGGGTCAGCGAGGCGACGGTGAGCCGGGTGCTCAACGGGCGGCCCGGCGTGTCGGAGGCGACGCGCGCGGCGGTGCTCACCGCGCTCGACGTGCTCGGCTACGAGCGGCCCACCCAGCTGCGCGGCGAGCGGGCCAGGCTCGTCGGCCTCGTGCTGCCGGAGCTGGGGAACCCGATCTTCCCCGCGCTCGCCGAGGTGATCGGCGGGGCCCTCGCCCAGCGCGGGTTCACCCCCGTCCTGTGCACGCGGACGGCGGGCGGCCTGTCGGAGTCCGACTACGTGGACATGCTCGTGGACCAGCACGTGTCCGGCATGGTGTTCGCGGGCGGGCACTACGCCGAACTCGACTCCCCGCACGAGCACTACTTCCGGCTCATGGAACTCGGCCTGCCCGTCGTGCTCGTCAACGGGGCCGTCCCCGAGCTGGCGTTCCCCCGGGTGTCCACGGACGACGCGGTGGCCGTCGAGCAGGCGTTCACGCACCTGACGTCGCTGGGGCACGAGCGGATCGCGCTGCTGCTCGGGCCGGAGGACCACATCCCGTCCCAGCGCAAGCTCGCCGCGTTCCGGGCGGTGGCCGGGGCGGCGGGCGTCGAGGTGGCGCCGGACGCGGTCAGGCACGCGATGTTCTCGATCGAGGGCGGCCACTCGGTGACGGCGCGGATCATCGCGGCGGGGTTCACCGGCGTCATCTGCGCGTCCGACGTGCTGGCGCTCGGCGCGATCCGGGCGGTGCGGCGGGCGGGCCTGTCGGCGCCGGAGGACCTTTCGGTGGTCGGCTTCGACGACTCGGCTTTCATCAACTGCACGCATCCGCCGCTGACGACGGTCCGCCAGCCGATCGAGGCGATGGGCAGGGCGGCGGTGACGATGCTGGTCAGCCAGATGGAGCGCGGCTCCGTCCCGGCCGAGGAGCTGCTGTACGAGCCCGAGCTCGTTGTGCGCGGCTCCACGGCGCCCGCGCGTTCGCCCGTTACGTGATTGTGACGTCTGGTTTCCGCGTCCACTGAAGGCCGTCGACCCGCTGTGGTCGGCGGCCTTCAGTGCTTCCCACCTGCGAGAATCCGCCTCCGCGCGCTGTACTGTCGCAAATTTGCAGAGTTCTGCACAGATATTGCCATGTGATGCCCGTCTCTGTATGTTCCTCGCAATCACCCCCCAGGAGGAACCAGATGAGACCACGTCAGGTGGCGGCGCTGCTCACCGTCGCGGCCCTCGCCCTGTCCGGCACCGCGTGCGGCGCGAAGTCCAGCAAGGACGACAAGCCGTCGGCCAACGGCACCGCGGGCGCGGCGGCCGAGCCGCTCGACCCCAACACCAAGGTCACCATCTCGGTGGGCTGCCAGCCGCCGAAGACCGCCAAGGAGTTCCGGGCCGACTGGGACGCGGACGTGGCGGCGTTCCAGGCCAAGTACCCGAACATCACGATCGAGAGCAAGGACGCGTTCCCCTGCATCGTCCCCGAGACGTTCCAGGCCAAGCTCGCCAGCGGCGAGATGGAGAACGTGTACTACGTCTACTACACCGACGCGCAGGGCATCATCAGGAACAAGCAGGCCGCCGACATCACCGACTACGTCAGCGGCGTCAAGAACGTGGCGGACGTCAACCCGCTGTTCCTCCAGACGCTCAAGGACGAGGGCGGCCGCCTGTACGGGCTGCCGCGCAAGGCGTACACGATGGGCCTCGTCTACAACCGCAAGCTGTTCGCGCGGGCCGGGCTCGACCCCGACAAGCCCCCGACGACCTGGGCCGAGGTCCGCGACCACGCCAAGAAGATCTCCGCGCTCGGCGACGGCACCGTCGGGTACGGCGAGTACAGCGCGGGCAACACCGGCGGCTGGCACTTCACCTCGCTCCTGTACGGGGCGGGCGGCTCCGTCGTCGGCCCGGACGGCAAGACCGCCGCCTTCAACACCCCCGAGGCCAGGAACTTCCTCCAGCTGCTCAAGGACATGCGCTGGACCGACAACTCGATGGGCACCAAGCAGGGCCACCGCTGGGAGGACCTCATGCGGCTGCTCGGCTCCGGCAAGCTCGGCATGATGATCGGCGCGCCCGACGTCGTCACCGAGGCGTTCAACAACTTCGGCGCCAAGGCCGAGGACCTCGGCACCGCGGCGCTGCCCGAGGCGAAGTCCTCGCTGCTCGGCGGCGACGGCTACATGATCAACCCCAGGTCCACCCCGGACCAGATCAAGGCGGCGATCCTGTGGCTGTCCTTCCATGAGCTGACGATCGGCGAAGGCCAGTTCAACTACGCGCGCAACAAGGAGAGCGGCCGCCCTGTCGGCATCCCCGAGAACATCCTGTGGGGCGACAACGACTCCGGCAAGCGCGAGAAGGAACTGCGGGCCCGGTACTCGACGGTCCCGACCGGCAACTTCGCCCACTACGACCAGGGTTCGGCGTCCATCCCGCCGAAGGTCGAGCCGCCGAACGCGCAGGCCGTCTACGCCCTCCTCGACACCGTGATGTCGGCGATCCTCACCCGTAAGGACGCCAACATCGACGACCTGCTGGCGGAGGCGGAGAAGAAGGTCAACGCCGTCCTCTCCCGCACCAAGTAGGCACCCCGTCCGCCTGCCGGAGGCGTCCCCGACCGGGACGCCTCCGGCCCCACGCAAGGAATGACCATGGCCGTAGCGCAGCGCACCCCTCGCGGCGCCCGGTGGGGCCCGGCGGTCCGGCGCAACCTCACCGCCTACGGGTTCCTGAGCGGAGCGCTCCTCTGCTTCGCGTTCTTCTCCTGGTATCCGATGATCCGGGGCTTCATCCTCAGCCTCCAAAGCAACAACTTCGTGGACCCGCCCACATGGGTCGGCCTCGACAACTACCGGACGATCTTCGCGGACCCGGTGTTCCAGACGGCCTGGGTGAACACCGTGGTGTTCACGGTCCTCGCGCTGCTGTGCGGCTACGTCGTCCCGTTCTGCACCGCGCTGGTGCTCAACGAGCTGCGGCACGCGCGCGGCTACCTCAGGTTCGTGGTGTACCTGCCGGTCATGCTGCCCCCGGCCGTCGCGGTGCTGCTGTTCAAGTGGTTCTACGACCCGGGCCCCGGCCTGTTCAACCAGGTCCTCGGGCTCGTCGGGCTGCCCGGCCTGAGCTGGCTGGACGCGTCCTCGACGGCGCTGATCTCGCTCGTCCTCGTCTCGACGTGGATGAACCTCGGGACGGGCACGCTCATCTACCTCGCCGCGCTCCAGAGCGTCCCCGGCGAGCTGTACGAGGCGGCCGAACTGGACGGCGCGGGATTCTTCCGCCGCGTCTGGCACGTGACGATCCCGCAGACCCGGCTGATCCTGCTCGTCATGCTGCTCCTGCAGATCATCGCGACGATGCAGGTGTTCATCGAGCCTTACCTGCTCACCGGAGGCGGTCCGGAGGACTCCACCATGACCGTCGTCTACCTGATGTACCAGTACGCCTTCACCTACAAGGACTTCGGCGCGGGCAGCGCCCTGGGCGTCATGCTCATGCTCGTCCTGATGGTGTTCTCCGCGGCCTACCTGCGCTTCTCGCGCGACGACACCCAGGAGCGGTCATGAGCCTCACCGCCACCCGTCCCCCGGCGGCGCCGAAGACCGCGCCCGCCAAGGCCCGTCGTAGGCCGCGCCGCATCTTCACCTCCGAGCACCGCACCGTCGTCTCCCCCCACCACCTGAACACGCTGTGGGGGCGGCGGATCTACTGGGCCGTCCTCGCGCTCGTGCTCGTGGTGTTCACGTTCGTCTTCCTCTTCCCGCTGTACTGGATGGTCACGGGGGCGATGAAGACGCAGGAGGAGTTCCTCAGGCTGCCGCCCACCTACTTCCCGTCCAGTTGGACGCTCGACAGCTACCACGAGGCGTGGGAGCTGATGGGCCTCGGAAAGTTCCTGCTCAACACGTTCCAGTACGCGTTCGGGGCTCTGGCGTTCACGCTGGCGTTCGACGTCGCCGCCGCCTACGCGCTGTCCAAGCTCCGCCCGGCCTTCGGCAACGTGGTGCTGCTCGCCATGCTCGCCACCCTGATGATCCCGCCCACGGTGATCCTGCTTCCGGCGTACCTGACGGTCAAGGACATGCCGATCGTCCAGCTCGACCTGTTGAACACACCGTGGGCGATCTGGCTGCCCGCCGTCGCCAACGGGTTCACCATCTTCCTGCTGAAGCGGTTCTTCGACGCGATCCCGCGCGAACTGCTCGAAGCCGCGCAGATCGACGGCGCGTCGGCGTGGCGGATCCTGCGCTCGATCATCCTGCCGGTCTCCCGGCCGATCCTCGGTGTCGTCTCGATCCTCACCGTCACCAACGTCTGGCGGGACTTCGTCTGGCCCCTCCTCGTCCTGCCCGACCCCGAACGGATGACCATCAGCGTCGGCATCGCCTCACTGCGGTTCAACATGCCGCAGACGACGATGACGGCGGCGCTCGTCATCGCCAGCATCCCCACGATCGTGGTGTTCCTGGCGTTCCAGCGGCACATCATGGCGGGACTCACCGCCGGCGGCCTCAAGGGCTGACCACCCACTCATCTCAGCGTCCAGCAGAAGCGTCAGCAGATTGGAAGGCGTCAGCATGCCCGAAACGTGGTGGCGGGGAGCCGCGATCTACCAGGTCTACCCGCGCAGTTTCGCCGACGGCAACGGCGACGGCGTGGGCGACCTGGCCGGGTTGCGCACCCGCCTCGACCACCTCGCCGACCTGGGGATCGACGCCATCTGGCTCAACCCCTGGTACCCGTCCCCGATGGCCGACGGCGGCTACGACGTCGCGGACTACCGGGACATCGAACCGGTTTTCGGCACCCTTGCCGAGGCCGAGGCGCTCATCGCCGAAGCGCACGAACGCGGCATCCGGATCATCGTGGACGTGGTGCCCAACCACACGTCCGTGGCGAGCGCCTGGTTCAAGGCCGCTCTCGCGGCCGGGCCCGGCTCACCCGAGCGCGCGCGCTTCTGGTTCCGTCCCGGCGTGGCCGGAGGGCCGCCCAACGACTGGCGGTCCATCTTCGGCGGCCCCGCGTGGACCCAGGTCCCGGACGGCGAGTGGTACCTCCACCTGTTCGCGCCCGAACAGCCCGACTTCAACTGGACGCACCCCGACGTGCGCGTCGACTTCCTCGACGTGCTGCGGTTCTGGTTCGACAGGGGCGTCGACGGCATCCGGATCGACTCCGCCGCCGTCCTGGTGAAGGACCCCGACGCCGAACCCGACGGCCTCGACCCGTACACCGACCGGGACGGCTGCCACGACATCTACCGGGAGTGGCGGAGGCTCACCGACACCTACCCGGACCGGATGCTCGTCGGCGAGGTGTGGCTCCCGGACGCCGAAAGGCTCGCCCGCTACCTACGGCCCGACGAGCTGCACACGGTCTTCAACTTCCCGTTCCTCGGCGCGCCCTGGAACGCTCCCGCCCTGCGCGCCGTCATCGACGACACGTTCACCGCCCTGGGTGACGCGCCCGCGACGTGGGTGCTGTCGAACCACGACGTGACGAGGCCCGTCACCCGGTACGGGCGGCCCGACACGTCGTTCGACCACGCCGACCGCAAGCACGGCATGGCCACCGACCCGTCCCTCGGGCTCCGCCGTGCGCGCGCGGCCGCCCTGCTGGCTCTCGCGCTTCCTGGCTCGGTGTACATCTACCAGGGCGAGGAACTCGGGCTGCCCGAGGTGGAGGACCTGCCCGACGAGGTGCTCCAGGACCCGATCTGGACCCGTTCGGGCCACACCGACAGGGGCCGCGACGGCTGCCGTGTCCCGCTCCCCTGGTCCGGCACGTCGCCCCCGTTCGGGTTCGGGACCGGCACCCCCTGGCTGCCGCAGCCCCCCGAATGGAAGACCCTCACCGTCGAGGCCCAGTCCACCGACCCCGACTCGATGCTCTCCCTCTACCGCACCGCCCTCCACCTCCGCCGCACCCACCTGGGCGACGGCACCCTCACCTGGCACGACACCCACCCCGACGTCCTCTCCTTCACCCGAGACACCGGCCTCACCTGCGTCACCAACCTCAGCCCCACCCCCGTCCCCCTCCCCACCGGCACCCTCCTCCTCTCCAGCTCCCCCCTCCCCCACAACCTCCTCCCCCCCGACACCACCGCCTGGCTCCTCTAACCCACCCCCAACGCCCGGCCCGCCACAACGGCGAGCCGGGCGTTCGGCAGTTCAGGGGAGGTGGGCGAGGATGCCCGCGATGAGGGGGACCGTGTGGGTTTTGGTGGGGGTGAGGAGGGAGGGGAGGGTGGGCCAGGAGGTGGGGGTGGTCTGGGAGAGGGGGAGGGTGCCGGACATGAGGTCGAGGGTCCAGCCGGCGGTGGTGATGAGGGAGGCGACCTCGGCGGTGGTGCGGAGGTGGATGGCGGCGGAGGCCGGTTGGAAGGGCGGGTCGGCGTGCTGGAGGATCGCCTCGGCGGCGGCGCGCTTGTCGGCGGGCATGCCGTCGGCGCAGGCGTGCGTCATGATGAGGGCCGAGCCCGAGGGCAGGAGGGCGGCCCAGCGGCGGAGCTGCTCGGGCAGGCGGTCCACGAAGTGCCCGGCCAGCACGATCGCGATCGGCTCCGCCGGGTCGAGCAGGCGGCCGAGCCGCTGGTCGGCGAGGATCGCGGCCGGGTCGAACGGCGACGTCCGCACGACGGCGCTGCGGTCGCCGTCGTCGAGGAGGGCGACGGCGTACGCGACGAGGATCTTCTCGTCCGTCACATAGGCGACGCGCACGTCGGGGGCGCAGTGGTGCAGTCCGGGCTCCAGCGGGATGCCCACGTCGAGCCGGATGGCCTGCCGGACGCCCCGCGCGGCCAGGCCGGGCAGCGCGCGGCCGGGGAAGGCGGCCGCCGCGGGCGACAGCTTCGGCAGGTCGGGGAAGAGCTCGGCGAGCCGCTCGGCGAGGACCCGGTCGGGCTCGAAGTTGTCCTTGCCGCCGAACAGGAAGTTCGCGACGCGCGCCGTGGCCGCCGATCCCGAGGGTTCGGCGGGACTGCTGCCTTGCGGGGTGGTCATGGCGTGCTCTCCGCTGCGAGGGGTGAAGCGTCGGCCAGTCGCCGATGATAGTGAGAAATCACCGGAGACGGTGCCAGGCCACCGTAAACGCACTTTCCCGTCCTGCAGTTACCGCGCCGAGATCGGCAGAATACCGAGGTCGCGGCCCAAAACCCCGCACTGACATTTTTCGCATTACGGAAACTGCGGTTAGTACCGTGTGAAAACGGACGCCCGAGCCGCATCGAACACAACACGTGCCCGATGCGGCCCGGAGGGCGTCAGGACAGGTGCACCCACAGCCGCTCGGGCCTGCGCGCGCCCGAGCGCTTGCGCCACTGGAGCGGGTCGCCGGTCAGCCTCAGGTCCGGGTGCCGGGTCGTCAGCGCCGCCAGCACCTCCTCCAGGACGGCGACGGCCAGCCACTTGCCGAGGCAGATGTGCGGTCCGGCGCCGAACGCGAAGTGGTCGTCGGCGTTGGCCCGCTCGAAGTCGACATCGCGCGGCGCGGGGAACACGTCGGGGTCGGCGCTCGCCCCGTACTTGCCGAGGATGAGGATGCTCCCGGCCGGGATCTGGACCCCACCGAGCTCGGTGTCGCGGGCGGCGATGCGCGGCGGGCCGTCGTCGCCGCTGGCCGGACGGGTCCGCAGCAGCTCCTGGACGGCGCCGGGGATCAGCGCGGGCTCGTCGATGAGGCGCCGCCACTGCTCGGGGTGGGTGAGCAGGTAGTAGACCATCGCGGTGATCATCGTGGTGGTGGTCTCCCATCCGCCCGCGATGACGTTCGCGCCCACCATGACGGCCTCCTGCCTGGTCACCTCCTTGCCGCGGCCCTCGATGTAGGCGGACAGCATGTCCCCGCGCGTCCCGTTCTGCTCGCGTTCGACGAGCTGTCCGCCAATGTATCCGCACATCTCCATGACGGCGGCGCGGGCGTCGGCGGGGTCGGCGAAGTTGAGGAACCGGTCGCCCCAGCCGATGAAGAGCGGGAGGGCCTCCTCCGGGACGCCCAGCGTCTCGCCGAGGACCTCCAGGGTGAGCGGGATCGCGAAGTCGGCGACGAGGTCCACCCGCTCCTGCCCGGCGAGCCCGTCGAGCTTGGCGGCGACCTGCCCGGCGAGCCGCTCGCGCCGCGTGTTGACGGCGCCGCGGGTGAACTGCCGGGTCGCGGGGCGGCGCACCCGCAGGTGGTCCTCGCCCTGCATGGCCAGGAGGCTGCCCTGGAGGGGCACGACGCCGGGGATGGGCTGAACGGGCTGGTGGAACAGGTCGGGGGTCTCGAACACGTGCTTGAGGAGCGCGTGGCCGTTGACGAGGAAGGCGGGACGGTCCGCGAGGTCCATCCAGATCGGCCAGACACCGGGTCCGAGCTCAAAATAGATCGGGTTCAGCTCCGCGGTTGACTCGCCTTTGTCGAAGGGGTACCTCGGGCTCCCGTCATAGGGGCATGCGGGGGCTTCGGCCTTCACCATGGTGACGTACTCCGGGGGATTCGAGGGGCGATCGCTACTGGCGCGTCAAAGATCGTAAACATTCCCACCAGAGGTGATCAAGGGCAGTATTTCCGCCGCCACGCACCATCACCTCTTCTGTCGGTGTTCCGGCCCGGAAACGGCACGTTTTCGGGCGCGCGTTCGCGGTGGCCGGACGGCCGTGGGAGCCTGGTCCGCGCAGGGGTGGAGCCGAGCGGGCGGTGCTTGACGATGACGAGGCGGCGGGTGACCTCGCGGGACGCGGTGGAGCGCACGGCTTTCGCGCTGTTCGCGGCACGGGGCTTCGACGGCACCACCGTCGACGACATCGCGACGGCGGCCGGGATAGGCCGCCGGACGTTCTTCCGTTACTTCCCGTCCAAGAACGACCTTGTCTGGGGCGATTTTGAGAGCCGTCTCACGGCGTTCCGCGCGCTGCTGGCGGCGGCCGACGGGGACGAGCCGCTCATCGCGGTGCTGCGGCACGCGGTGCTG
Organism: Actinocorallia sp. API 0066; assembly: GCF_020991275.1. Taxonomy (GTDB): domain Bacteria; phylum Actinomycetota; class Actinomycetes; order Streptosporangiales; family Streptosporangiaceae; genus Actinocorallia. The sequence goes on from NZ_JAJLQY010000003.1 coordinate 651,154, forward strand.
GAGTTCAACCGCTTCCCCGACCGCGAGGAGCCGTGGCACCGGCAGCGGATGCTGCTGATCCTGCGGGTGCCGACGCTGCAGGGCGACGCGACGCTCCGGTACACGGCGTGGCGCGCCGTCATCACCGACTATGTGGCGGAACGCACCGGAGCGTCCGCGACGTCGCTGTTGCCGCTGCTCGCGGGCAACGTGCTGCTGGCCGCGTCGGTGTCGGCTTACGAGGCGTGGCTCGCCGAGGACGCCACCGAGCCGCTGCTGACGCTGCTGGACCGCGCGCTGCGGCACGCGGCCGAGGGGCTGGACGTGGCGCTGGCGGAACACACGGGGGAGCGCCTCCCCCGGGAGTAGGGAAGGCGCTCAGGGCGGTGGTCAGCGATTGAGCGCGCCGAGGTCGACGGGGAGCTGGGCGCCGGTGATGTACTTGCCTTCGTCGGAGGCGAGGAACGCGACGATGTTCGCGATGTCCTCGGGCTCGACCATCTGGTAGGGCAGGGTCGGCATGTAGATCGGGCCGAGCAGGGGCGACGAGGCGAGGAGGTCGCCCATCGACATGTCGGTCATGCCGGTCCGCACGCCGTGGGGGTGCACGGTGTTGACGCGGATGTCGTGCTCGCCGAGTTCGTTGGCCAGCACCTTGGCGAGGCCGACGACGCCGTGCTTGGAGCTGGCGTAGTGGGCGAGGAAGGGCAGCCCCTTCAGGCCCGCGACGGAGCTGGTGATGATGACCGACCCTCCACGGCCCTGCTCGATGAGCACCGGGACGGTCGCCTTCACCGTCTTCCACACGCCCGTGAGGTTGGTGTCGATGACGTCCTGCCACTGCTCCTCGTCGAGCTCCCACGTCCTGCCGTAGTTCACGATCCCGGCGTTGGCGACGACGACGTCGAGCCCGCCGAACGCCGCGACGCCCTCCGCCACGACGGCCTGGAGCGCGGCGAGGTCCCGCACGTCGGCCTTGCGGGCGATGATCCGGCGGCCCCGCTCCTCGACGAGCTTGGCCGTCTCGTCCAGGTCGTCCTGGGTCGCGGCGGCGTAGCCGACGAACGTGCTCGCGGCGGCCACGAGGTCGACCGCGATGATGTCCGCGCCCTCGGCGGCGAGCCTGACGGCCTCCGCCCTGCCCTGCCCGCGCGCCGCACCGGTGATGAAGGCGACTCTGCCTTCCAGACGTCCCATGGAACCTCTCCTCTCGATCAGGCCCCGCCCCCGGCGGCCCGCCCAGGTCAAAGCCTGCTGCCGCCATGATGACACCCGGTGCCATTTCCCGGCAAGACCACACCGACAATCCCTTTTCACCCGATGTGACACGGGCCCGCCGCATAGAATCGCGGCGTGGGCCACGGGGTGACGGCGGAGCAGCGCGAGCGTGTCCTGTTCTTCCTGCCCGACATCGCCGACTGGCCGCTGCCGGAAGCGTCCTGGGAGCGCGTGAACGGGCTCCTCGCGGCGCTGGAGGACGCCGCGCTGTCCGACGACGGCGCGGAGTTCGGCAGGCTCACCCGCGCGCTGGAGGCCGTCTCGCCGCCCCGCGCGCACGCCCGGGTGTCCGAGCAGCGGGCCGAGCCGCCCGCGCCGGTGCGCGAACGGCTGAACCGGCTGCGGGAGATCCTCGCGGGCGCGCCGGAGGAGGAGCCGGGAGACGATGCTGGGTGACCCTTCGCTCGTCGTCCACCTGTGCGCCGTCGCGCGCGCCGCGTCCCACCCCCCGCTGCGCGCCGCGTGGACGGCGCTGCGCGACGCCCACGGCCTGACCGAGGTCGCCGGTTCCCTCACCGCCCTCGACGCGGGCGCCTCCGGCCTCGTCGTCGCCGCCGAGAGCGCGGACGGCTCCGTGCAGAGCGTCCTGCGCCGCCGCCACGACCTCCTGTACTGGTCGGTCGCCCTCCCCGCCGCGCAGGGCTGGGACGCCGCCGACCGCGCCTGGCACGCCCTCACCCACCCCCAGGAACCCTTTGACGGCCCGGACGAACCCGTCGGAGGACGGGAAGCCGCTCCGGCGTGGGCGGTGGGCGAGAGCCGGGTGTTCGTCGCGCATGCGGGAGACACCGACGATCCCGGGCTGACAGCCGCCGTCCGCCAGCAGCTCCCCGGCCCCGCCGAGGAGGTGGCCGTCAGCGCGTGGGAAACCCCCGACCTCCTGGTGTGCGAGGCCCCCGGACCCGACGACCGCTCCCTACGCCGGATCGCCGTCGTCGCCGGGCCGCCGGGACAGGGCGCGCAGGCCGACGCGTGGCTGTGGAGCGACAGCCGGGACGTGCCGCCGCCCCTCGCCCGCCACCTCGCGCACGCCGCCAAGGTCAGGCACCAGATCCGGGTGCACGCGGCGGCCGGGCCCGCCCCCGACGCCGGGGCCGCCGCCGACCGGGCGCTGGCCGACGCGTCCGGCGCGGGCCTGGACGCGCTCGTGGACGCGCGGGAGGCGCTGCTGGCCCGCCTCACCGGCCTGGACGGGCTGAACCGGCGGCTCCTCGGGCTCCGGGAGATGGGCAGGACCGTCGCGATCGCCGCCGCCAACCTGGAGTCCGCCGCGGGAGGCAGGACCGGCCCCTTCGCCGACGACCTCGCACTCGCCCGCTGGTTCGGCGACGTCATCGCCGACGAGACCGCCTACCTCGACCTGGACCGCGAACGGGTCAGGGACACCCTCGACCTCCTCACCGCCCGGTTCGACGCCGCCCTCCAGCGGGACAGGCAGCGCCTGGACACGGCGGAGGAGGCCCGGCGGCGGCGCGGCGAGCGCGTCACGCTGCTCCAGACAGCGCTCGTAGGCGCGGCGCTGATGGTGCTCGCCGCCGTGCAGGCGTTCGAGTACCGGGTGGACTTCCTGCCCGCCTCGACCATGCCCGCCGTCATCGCCCTCCTCGGCGCGCTCTCCCTCAGCCTGGCGACGCTCGTCCTCGCCGTCTCCTCGGCGGGCGCCGGATACGAACTCCTCGTCCGCTTCTTCGGCGGCCTCGCCACCGCCTCGGCCGGATGGGTCGCCCTCGACCTCCTCTACCAGGCCGCCGCCGACCGGGCAGCCCCCGCACCCGTCATCTGGGCCGTGATGGTGCTCCTCCTGCCCGTCGGCTGGGCGACCGTCCGGTGGCTCGCCTCGGAACACGGCCTCAGGCTCCGACGTGCAGATACGCCGCCCACGTGAACGGATTCCCCGGATCCTCCTCCCGCGCCTTCAACACCGCCTCCCGAAGCGCGTAAGCCGCCCGCGCCGTCTCCGGCGGCCGTGTGCCTCCGTGGGTGAGGTCGCGGTAGAAGGCGATCGCCAGGAGGGCGGCGGGCACGTCCGCGACGGGCCACAGCGTCCCCACCACCTGCCGGTACCCGGCCGTGAGGAACCCGCCGGTGATGTGCAGGGACTCGTCCACCTCGCCCCGGACGGGATCGGTGCTGCTGCACGCGGACAGGAACGCCAGGTCCGCGTGCAGCCGCAGCCGGGCGAGCGCCTCGACCGTCAGCGGCTCGGCGAGGTGGTCGTGCAGCAGCAGCCGGGACGGCCCGCTGAGGTCGTCGCCCACCCCGTGGCAGGCGAAGTGGCCGACGGGGTGCCGCGCGACCTCCGCGAGCACCGCCGCCCGCGTCGCCTCCGCGCCCCGCAGGCACCGCGCGTCCGGCACGAGCCGAGAGATCGCCTCCGCCTCCCGCGCGACCCCGCGCAGCGGCGCGGCTCCGGGCGTCTCCGGCTGCGCCACCACGAGGACGCCGGGCGCGGCCACGGGCTCCCGCCCCAGGACCTCGCCCAGCATCCGGAGCGTCGGAACGGCGGACGACACGGCGCGGTCGAGCGCGCTCCGCCGGGCGTCGCCCGGATGCCCGGCCGCGTGCAGCGGCAGATACGCCACGTTCCCGACGGGGCACCACCGCACCCGGCGCGGGCCAGGCCCGGCGGGCGGCCGCGCGTCGAGGGCGTCCAGGACGGGCCCGACGGCGGCGTCCCACGTCCAGCGCAGCCGGTCCGCCAGCGCCTCCGCCGACCGCGACCAGACCGCCGCCCGCAGCGCGTTCGCCTCGGCCTCGACGGCCTCCCCCGTGAGCGCGGGCAGCGGGAGCGTCTCGACCCCCTCCCGCGAGACGACGAGGGCGTGTCCGCCGTCGTCGCCCGCGACGAGCATGACGACGGGGACGTCGTCCAGGAGCGCGATGAGCCGGGCGAACGACGGGGGCCGCAGGAAGTCCGCGAAGCCCGGCGCCGCCCGGACCCGGCCCAGCAGTTCCGCCCACGCGTCCCTCAGCTCCGCCCGTTCGCGCCGCGCCCGCTCGCCGGGCGCCTGGGCCGTCCCGTCGGCCGCCGGGCCCGCGGCGAGCGGCTCAGCGCTGTCCAGGAGGCGCGTGCGGACGCGCAGCGCCCGGTACGCGGCGGCGGCCTCGGGCAGCCGCTCGTCCAGCGCCGCGAGGTCCTCGCGCAGGTCGTGCCCGTCGGCGAGCAGCACCCCCCGGGTCCGCTCCAGCAGCTCCACCGCGCGCCGCGGATCGCCCGCGCGCAGCGCCGCCCGCGCGGCGCGCGCGCCGAGCCCCGACAGGTGCCTGAGCCGCATCCTGCGGTCGGTCCAGCCCATCGCCAGCGGGGCGAGCGACGACAGCAGGTCGGCCGCCTCCCCGTAGGCGCGGACCGCCGCGTCCGGGTCGGGTCCCGCGGCGGCGACGTCAGCGAACCCGCACGCGGCGGTGAACCGGGACACGGGGTCGGCGTCCGGGTCCGCGCCGACCGCCGCGAACAGGGCGCGGGCCTCCGGCAGCGCGCCCGGACGCCCGGTCCGCCCGTGGACCAGGACGAGGACGCCGCCGAGCAACGCCAGGTAGCTGGTCCGGTGCTCCCCCGCGTCCGGCGCGTCGGCCAGCGCGCGGCGGGCGCTGTCCTCGGCGGCCAGCAGGGGCGCGGTCTCGCCGGTCCGCTCGGCGAGCCGGAGGCGGGTTGCGCAGAGGTTGGCGAAGAGGGGTCCGGTCAGGGCGGGGTCGGTGCCCGGCGACCCGGTGACGGCGACCAACAGGCGCTCGGCCTCCACGAGCGGGGCGGGATCGCCGTACAGCTCAGCCTGCCGGGTGAGCAGCACGGCGAGCGCGTTGTTCACGGCGGGGCGCCGGAAGTCGCCGTCGGGGACGCGGCCGAGGGCCCAGCGCGCCGCGCCGATCGCGCTTGCCAGGAGCGCGGCGTCGCGGTGCCGCTCGAACAGCGCGTAGTGCAGATGGCAGAAGGTGCTGAGGATGTTCGGGGCGTGCTGCGCGTCCTCGGTCAGGGTCCGCATGACCTCCGCCGTCAACTCCTGCGCCTCGGCGAGCGCGAAGCCGTCCTCCTCGTGGTCGTGGCGGGTGAGCAGGCCGGTCGCGAGGTTCATCAGGTAGAACGCGCGGTCCACGTGCCCGTCAGGGGTGCGCGCCACCGCGTGCCGCAGCTGCTCGACCGCCTCGTCGAGCCGTGCGGCGTCGCCGGTCCTGACATGGGCGAGGCGCAGCAGGCTGCTGAGGTTGTTGCGGGCGCGCGCGCTGTCGGGCGCGGCGGCGACGGCCGCACGCGCCACCGCGAGCGCCTCGGTGAGCGACTCCTCTTTGAAGTCGCGCACACAGGCCGCGTGCAGGACGTAGGCGAGGCTCGCCAGGGCCTCCGGGACCGACTCCGGGTGCGCCGCCCCGCTCACCGCGACGGCCTCCCGCGCGAGTGTGACGGCCTCGTCCAGGAAGGCGTCCCGGCCCGTCGCCTCGAACAGCGCGCAGAGCACCTGCCCCCTGAGGTCCGGAAGGCGCGCCGCGTACTTCCAGTCCGACTCCACCGCCTCGGACGCGCGGCGCAGGACCGCGGCGGCCTCCACGAGCCCGTCCGCCGAGCCCTCGGCGACGGCGCAGTGGAAGAGGACGTCTCCGGCGACCAGCAGCCGGTAGGCGCGGGTCTGCGGGTCCAGCCCCGGAGCGTCCGGCTTGTACCGCTCGCCCTCCAGCGCGCTCCTCGCCTCGCCGATCAGCGCGCGCTCACCCGTCGCCACGTGCAGGTCGCGCAGGCACATCGCCAGAAGGAGGACGGCGTTGGCGTCCGGCCGCTCCCCCTCGGCGTGCGGCCGGAGCAGGGCCGCGCAGTCCGCCAGGACGGACGGGTCGGTGCGGCCGCCGGGCGCGATCGCCAGCCCGGCGACCATCCTGCCGGTCTCCAGCGCCTCGGGCCCGCCCGGGTCCAGGCCGTCCAGGACGGGGCGCAGCAGCGGCGCGGCGAGCTCCACGATCCGCCGCCGGGCGCGGAAGAGGTACGCCTCGTGGAGGAGGACGACGGCGTAGCGCAGCTCCCCGGGGTCGCCAGCGGCGGCCAGGTCGAGCGCCCGCCGGATCCAACGGCCGATCGCGGACTCTCCTCGCGGGGTGGGCGACCGCGCGTACTCGAAGAACGCGACACCGCGCGCGAGCACGTCCCAGTCGCCCTCCTCGTCGCCGTCCGGCAGCCCGTCGAGCAGCTCCGCCGCCTCCCTGACCAGATCCTCGTCCGCCGCGTCGCCGTCCGCGCGGAACAGCCGGACCAGCCGGGCGGCGAGCCCGGCCCGCCAGCGCGGCGTGGCGGCGGCCCGCTCGGGGTGCGCGGCGATCAGCCCGCGCAGGGCCGCCACCACACGTGCGGTCCAGACGGGCTCGCTCGTCTCCTCGTGCATCACCTCGCAGCCCAGGACGACCCTGAGCCTCGCCTCGACGGCGTCGTCCTCGTCCAGCGGGCCCGGCAGCGCCGCGGCGAGCCGGACCACCGCCGGGCCGAGCCGCACGGTGTCCCGCTCCAGCACGTGCAGCTTCACCGCGATGAAAGCCGTCCACACCGCCACGAACGAGCGCGGGGTCTCGGCGGCGTCGAAGCGCGCGAGCAACGCGTCCGCCTCCGCCGTGGCCCGCAGCGCCGCCCGGTACCGCGCGGGGTCGGCGCTCCGCTCGCCGTCGCCGTGCAGGAGGCGCGACAGGTCGAGCAGCGTGTTCACCCGTGACTCCGCCTCGACCGGACGGACGGGGACGTCCGCCGGGCCGGGCGTCCGCAGCCAGATGAGCGCCAGGAGCCGCAGGGCGTCCTCCCGCAGGGGTTCGGGGACCCCGCCCGCCGCCAGCCGCAGGAGGGCGGCACCGAGCCGGTCGAGCAGCTCCACGTCCTCGATCTCGTGGATCTCGTCCAGCGCCTTGTCCCGCGCGGCGGCGGGGTCGCGGTCGTGCGCGCCGACGAAGAACAGGATGTCGAACAGCCAGGTGAGGTCGTCCGGGAGTTCGTCGGTGTGGCGCAGCACCGGAAGCAGGCACGTGATCGCGGCGTCGAGGTCCGCGCGGTCCGTGCCGGGGCCCGCGCTCTGCCGGGCGAGGTGGTAGCGGGCGACCAGGATCCGGGTCTCCGGCGTCTCCCGGCGCCGCGCCGCGCGGGCCACCAGGACGGCGTCGTCGGACAGCAGCGGCCGCGCGTCGCCCGTGCGCGCCCAGTGCGCCAGGACCTCCCCGAGTTCCCCGTTCCCGCGCCGCGCCAGCCTCCGGTCGACGGCCACGGGCAGCCAGGCCAGCAGCAGGGTCGTGACGAGCACCGCCGTCAACAGCATGCGTCCAGCAAAGCACCCGGAAGCCCGGCGTCACCGCTGACCACCGGAAACGACCTGACCCGGACACCCTTTCTGCGGCACAGGACACATGCGCCCGGTTTCAGGCGCGGGAGAGGTGGTGGAGGGCTCGGGTCGCGGCGTGGCTGCCGCACATGCCGTGGGCGCCGGGGCCCGGAGGGGTCGCGGCGGAGCAGAGGTAGTGGCCGGGGAGTCCGGTGTCGTAGGGGTGGAGGGTGGGACGCGGGCCGAAGACCAGTTGGGGGAGGTTCTTCGCGCCGGTCATGATGTTGCCGCCGACGTAGTTGGGGTTGTGGTCGGCGAAGCCCTCCGGGGTGCGCACGGTGTGGCCGTAGACGCGGTCACGGAAGCCGGGGGCGTAGCGTTCGATCTGGCTGATGATGGCCTCGGTGGCGTCGCCCGTGTAGCCGTGGGGGACGTGCGCGTAGGTCCAGACGGGGTGGATGTCCCCCACCGAGCGGGACGGGTCGGCGAGGTACTGCTGGCCGACGAGGACGAACGGCCGGTCCGGCATACGTCCGGCGTACACGGCCCGCTCCCCGGCGGCGATCTCCGCGAACGTGCCGCCCAGGTGGACGGTTCCCGCGCGCCGGGCCGCCTCCGACGTCCAGGGCACCCCCTCCGCGACGGCGAAGTCCACCTTGAAGGCGGCGGGCCCGTACTTGAACCTCCGGTAGGCCCGGGAGACGCGTCGAGGCAGCCGGTCGCCCAGGAGGTCGGCCACGGCCGTCGGAGCCAGGTCGTACAGGGTGACGTCCGAGGACGGCAGGTCGGAAACGGAACGGACGTGCGCGCCCGTCTCGATCCGGCCCCCCAGGTCGAGCAGGAGCGCGCCGAGCGCGTCGGCGATCCGCTGCGAGCCGCCCTCGGCGACGGCCCAGCCGTGCCGGTGGCCCGCGGTGAGGATGCCGAGGCCGATGCTGGAGCTGAGCGGGCGCTCCAACGGGTGGAACGCGTGCGCCGCCACTCCCCCGAACAGCGCGCGCGCCTCCTCCGTCCGGAAGAGACGGGCGAGGAGGGCCGCCGGGGCCAGCGCGGGAAGGCCGAACCGGGCAAGGCGCAGCGGGTGCTTCGGGACGCGCAGGAGAGGGCCCAGGATGTCCTCGCTGAGCGCGTCATAGCCTTGCGACGGCCCGGAGAACAGCGCCTTCCAGCGTGCTCCGTCCGGCCCGAGCCCGGCGGCCGTCTCCTCGACGGACCTGTACAGCGCCCCGGCCGTCCCGCCTTCGAGGGGATGCGCGCAGTCCACCTCCGGCAGCCTCCAGCGCAGCCCGTACTTGTCCAGGCCCAGACGGCGGAGGAAGGACGAGCCGACGGCCATCGGGTGGATCGCCGAGCAGTGGTCGTGCAGCAGTCCCGGCACGATCGCCTCGCCGCTCCTGGTGCCGCCGCCGATCCGGTCGGCGGCCTCCAGCACGGTGACGCGCACCCCGGCCTCAGCGAGCGCCACGGCGGCCGCCAGCCCGTTCGGGCCCGCGCCCACCACGGTGGCTGTGCTCATCCCTCCTCCTTTCGTCGTGGCGTCGTCAGCGGGTCTCGGCGGCGACGGCGCCGTGTTCCGCCGTCCAGGTGACGTCGAGCGGGATCGGCCCGTTCGGCAGCCACGGCTGCTCGCGCACCGCGTCGGCCACCTTCCAGGTGCCGCGCTCGATGACGCCAAGCGCCGCGTCGATCACCTGGTAGTGCTGCACGCTCCGGTGCACCGGCTGTGACTCCACCCAGACGATGATCCACTCTCCGGGCGCGAATCCGACGCGCGCCTGGACGGCGGCGATGAAGTCGGGTCCGTGCAGGTGCCCGTCGCCGAAGTTGAACCCGAGGATCGAGTTCGTGCCGAACTCCGACTCGCGGACGGTGCGCTGGTCGAGGTCGGGCAGGTTCTTCAGCAGCACGGACAGCAGCCCGCGGCCCTGGCTGTGCATCGACCGCCACGCGACGGGCTGCTGCATGGTGATCTCGGCGACGGCGGGCGGGTAGCCCATCGCCTGGAGCTGGTCGACCTGGTTCACGGTCGGCCGGGGCCTCAGCGTGTTCAGCTTGGCCTCGGCGCCCGGCGCGAACGCCCACGTCGCCGACGCCCAGTTGCCCGCGTACTGCCGCATGGACGGCAGGAACGACACGAGGTCGGGCCGCAGGTTGCCGAGCACGGGGAAGAACAGGAGGGCGGCGGCTATCCCCAGCGTCAGCCAGGGCGAGGACATGTCTCCGACGCCGTAGCCGTCCCACGCGGGGAACCCGGCGAACAGGAACACCGCGAGATAGGCGAACAGGACGTTCCACTCCAACGGGACGGCGAGCGGGAACGTGGACAGGATGAACAGGTGGAAGACCACCATCAGCCCGACCGCGGCGAGCGTCAGTGTCCGGTTCGTCGAGAACAGCAGCACGAGCGGCGTGATGATCTCGACGGTGGTGCCGCCGACGTGCGCGAGGAACGACGCGACGCGCGAGGGCCGCAGGTCGCGCGGGAAGTCGCGGTAGTGCAGCCGCTTCACCCACCGGCTCGGGACGCTCGGGCTGTTCGACACCATCGGCGGGATGACGTTGGTGAAGTGCCTGCCGAACTTGGAGAAGCCCGCGCCGATCCAGACGACGACGATGAGCAGCTTGGCCGCGACGATCATGTCGGTGAACGGAAGCACGGCGAAGAAGACGAGCGCGGGCAGGTACTGCTCCCCACGCGCCGCCAGGAAGATCGTCTTGTCGCGCAGGCCGAGCAGGATCCACAGGGCGATCGGTGCGATCAGGAGCGCGGGACGGACAAGGCCGCCTTCGGCGTCCGGTAGCACCTCACTGAGGGACGTGCTGGAGACGCCGGGCAGGACGATCCCCGCAAGGAGGCTCGCCAAGAACGCGACGTACAGGCCGACGTCGGCGAGCGTGCGGCTGTCGCCGTTCGTGAACGGCACCCTCCGCCACGGGCGTAGGCGGATCGTGCCGGGCCGGGCCCAGAACAGGAGGCCGCCCGTCATCGGCTTGAACTTGCCCGCGAGCGGCCCCCACGAGCCGCCGATGCCGACCGCCTCGACGAGCACCGTCCACAGGATGAGCTTCTGGTAGACGACGGGCGCGTCCCACCAGGAGGCGACGTCCCAGAAGGGGCCGACGCCGGAGGTCCAGGTCGCCAGGGCGGGGCCGCCGACGACGTAGAAGAGCAGGAGTTTGGCGATGTAGATGGTGTGGATCATCTTCGGAGAGCCGAAGCCGTACTCGACCCAGTGCAGGGCGAGGATCCTGAGCCGGTCGCGGAGGGGTCGGGAGAGGAACTCGTCGGGGTCGACGGGAGGGAAGTCGCCCTGGGTGAAGCCCATGCGTCGCCTGCTTTCGCGGGTGGGGGGACGGGGGGTGTGGGTCAGGGGCGGGCGGCGAGCGTCCGCAGGGTCGGCTTGTCGATCTTTCCGACCGGGTTTCTCGGGAGTGCGTCGGTGAGGGTCAGCGCCACGGGCACCTTGATCCGGGCGAGGTATACCCGGCAGTGCGCCAGCAATTCTCCGGGCGTCACCTTCTCCCCCGGCAGCAGGACGACGTAAGCGACGGGCACCTCTCCCATGACGGGATCGGGCGCGCCGACGACCGCCGCCTCCAGCACCGAGGGGTGCGCGTGCAGGACGTTCTCGATCTCCTTGGGGTAGAGGTTCTCGCCGCCCCTGATGATCATGTCCTTGATGCGGTCGACCAGGACGAGGTAGCCGTCCTCGTCGAAGCGGCCGATGTCGCCGGTGCGCAGCCAGCCGTCCACGAGGGTCGCGGCCGTCGCCTCGGGCCGGTTGAGGTAGCCGCGCATGATGTTGGGGCCCTTGATGACGACCTCGCCCGGTGAGCCGTCCTGGACGAGGCGGCCCTCGGCGTCCCTGACGGCGACCGTCTGGCCGGGCAGCGGAAGCCCGACGGTGCCGGGCTTGCGGAGGCCGCCCGGCGGGTTGAGCGTGGACGCGCAGGTGCCCTCGGACAGCCCGTAGCCCTCGATCACCGGGACGCCGAAGCGCTCCTCGAACCTTGCGATGAGCCCGGCGGGCATGGGAGCCGCGCCGCAGATCACCCGGCGCAGGGACGAGGCATCCGGGACGACCTCGGGCGGCAGCGACACGAGCATCGCGTAGATGGCGGGAACGCCTGAGAAGTACGTGGGCCGGACCCGTTCCACGGTGTCGAAGAACGTCGCCGCCTGGAAGCGTCCCGCGATCGTCGCCCTACCGCCCGCCAGGAGCGGCGACAGAACGCTGACGGTGATCCCGTTGACGTGGAACAGGGGCAGCACGAGCAGGCTGTGGTCGTCAGGGCCGAGGTTGATCCCCTGGACGATCATGTCGCACATCGCGGCGACGTTGGCGTGGTCGAGCATCACGCCCTTGGGCTTTCCCGTGGTGCCGCTCGTGTAGATGATGAGGGCGAGGCCGTCGGACGGCTCCGGGGACACGTCGGCGGGGTCGCCCTGCGCGAGTTCGTCCACGGCGAGGGTGCCGAGCGGGTGGCCTGCCTCCTCGGTGATCACGGCCTTCGCGGCGGCGTCCTCGATCTGGTAGCGGGCCTCGCCCTCGGTGAGGGCCGGGTTGACCGGCGTGACGGTCGCGCCCAGCCGCCACGCGGCGAACATCGCGACGACGAGGTCGAGCCGGTTCGGCAGGACGAGCGCGACGATGTCGCCGGAACCGACTCCGCGCGACCGCAGGACGGCCGCAGCGGCCCGCACCCGGTCGCGGAAGGCTCGGTTGTCCAACCGTGCGGTGTCGTCGGCGAGGCAGGGGCCTGAGGGGTCGCGCGCGGCCCTGGCGTCGGGCAGTTCGGCGAGGTGGGGCATGGGATCCCTCCCGGAACGGCGTGATCGGGGTCACACACGAACGTAGGCAGGGCGTTCCCGGCGTGCCATGGGCTCGCGTCCCAGGGTGGCGCCGCCGACTTGTACCGGCGTCACAAAGTCACGGCGTCCAGCGACCGGGTACTGTCCGGACATGTCCGACAGCGTGGAGTCGACGGTGCGGGTCGTGGCGCGCCGTATCGAGGCCGACCTGTCCGTGCTCACGACCGAGATGACGGCGATGTTCGTGGAGACCATCCCGGAGTTCCGCCACGACGACGCGGTACGGCAGATCATGGTGGCCAGCACCGCTTCCAACCTGACGGCTATCGTCGACCTGCTCGCGCTGGGCATCTCCCTCGACGACATCACGGTGCCCCCGGCCGCCGCCGAGTACGCGCGGCGGTTCGCCCAGCACGACCTGCCCGTGGAGGGCCTGCTCCGCGCCTACCACCTCGGGGAGCACATGCTCCTCCAGTGGGCGATGTACATCCTCGCCGACCTGCGCCTGCCGACCGGCGACACGCTGGCGGCGGTGAGCCGGATCGCGATGGCCACCAACGGCTACATCGACCGCGTCACCGAGGCGCTGATCGCCATCTACGAGAGCGAGCGCAACCAGTGGGACACCCGCTCGGACGCCGCCCGCGCCGCCCGCGTCCGCGCCGTCCTCACCGGCGACGGCCTCGACCTGGCGGCGGCGGAGCAGATGCTCGGCGTCCCGCTGCGGGGCTGGCACCTGGCCGCGATCCTGTGGATCGCCCCCGGCACGCCCGAGCCCGCCGAAGGCGCGCTGCGCACCGGCGTCTCCCTGCTGGCCACCGCGACGCGCCGCACCCCGTTCGTCACCTCCGCCGACGAACAGACCCTGTGGGCGTGGGTCTCCTCCACCGCCCGGCCTTCCGTGGACCTCGCCTCGCTCGCGGAGGAACTCCGTACCCGTCCCGCCCTACGCGTCGCGCTGGGCGAACCCGCTTCCGGCCTCGACGGGTTCCGCAGGACCTTCCACGACGCCCAGCAGACCCGTACGGTCGCCGTCCACGGCACCGCCCAGCTGACCCGCTACTCGGACGTCTCCCTTGCCGCGCTGGTAGCCGACGACTCTTCTGAAGCCCTCGCCTGGGCCCGCCGCACCCTGGGCGACCTGGCTTCCCCCGACCCCGCGATGACCCGCCTACGCGAGACCGTCCGCGTCTTCCTCGACGCCCGGGGCTCCTACACCGACGCGGCCGCCCGCCTCCACGTCCACAAGAACACCATCCACTACCGCATCCGCAAGGCCGAGCAGATCCTCGGCCACCCCCTCACCCAGCACCGCCTCCCCACCGAGGCCGCCCTCCACCTCCACCAACACCTCACCCCCTGACGTCGGGAGGTGGCCGACGTCAGGGGGCGGGAGAGGGTGCGGCGCCGGGGGAGGTCTCGTCAGGGTGCAAGATCCGATCCGACCCGCCCGGGTCCGGCGCCGCGGTCTTCGGGGCGGGTCAGCCGCGCGCGCCGTCGAAGCGCCGGGTCACGTCGGTCCAGTTGACGAGGTCCCACAGCTTGGCGACGTAGTCGGGGCGGACGTTCTTGTACTGGAGGTAGTAGGCGTGCTCCCAGGCGTCGAAGACAAGGAGCGGGGTGGAGCCGATACCGACGTTGCCGTGGTGGTCGTACACCTGGGTCACGATCAGCTTGCGGCCCACCGGCTCCCACGCCAGGACGCCCCAGCCGGAGCCCTGGACGGTCTGCGTGGCCAGCGTGAGCTGCTTCTGGAAGCCCTCGAAGGAGCCGAACTGGTCGTCGATCGCAGCCGCCAGCTCGCCCTCGGGACGATCCCCGCCGTCGGGAGACAGGTTGTCCCAGAAGATCGAGTGCAGGATGTGGCCGGACAGGTTGAAGGCGAGGGTCTTCTCCAACCCGACCAGGCCCCCGAACTGCTCCTTGGCGCGGGCCTCCTCCAACTGCTCCAGCGTGTCGTTCGCCCCCTTGACGTAAGCGGCGTGGTGCTTGTCGTGGTGCAGCTCCAGGATTTCGCCCGTGATCGCGGGCTCCAGAGCGGCGTAGTCGTAAGGCAGGTCTGGGAGTGCGTACGTCATGCACCCCACTATTGCGAACTACTTGCAACTACTGCAACTCACAAGAACAACTGAAGAGCAATAACTGCGCAGCGGGTGACGACAGTGCGGGTCAAGGGTTCTCCTTCGCCACGCGCCCGGCTCGGGCGCGCCGGGTCCTGGACGGGGTGAGCAGCACGCAGTCCCCGCACTTGCCCGCGTGCGGGACGCGGTAGTACAGGCAGCAGGTCGTCCGCCGGAACGCGGGCCCCGGCTCGAAGTCGCCGGTACCGCGCAGCTCCCCGAGGTCGAGGAGCGCCTCGCCCAGGGCGAGGGCGTCGTCGGCGCGCTCAGGGCGGGCGCGGGCCAGCGCGCGCACGGCACCGCCCAGGGCCGACGCCGCGTTCCCCCACAGGAGGCGCCGGGGCAGCTTCACCTGGCCTCGCACGAGATCGTTCAACGGTTCGACGAGCGCGGAAACCGCCTCGTACAGAGGGACGGCCGCGGAGACGACGTCAGGCAGCGGGCGCCCTACCGGGGTGCGTAGCCGCAGCGGAAGCGGCCCGCCCAGGGCGTCCTTCCACTCCAGCGCGTCGGCGGTCCACTCCAGCAGCACCCCGTGCCCGGCCGCCGCGCCGACCACCGGCGACCACAGCCGCGCCGCGACGCCCAGGTGCAGGATCGACGCGGCGACCCTGGGCTCGTCGGTGCCTATCCGCTCGGCCGCCACCGCCACCCGCGCGGCCCACGCCGCACCGTCGCCGAACAGCGCCGAGAGCGGCCGCCACGGGCCCGGCGGGGCGTCGTCGGTGTAAAGGTGGAAATAGCCGCTCACGTCGGCGAGGTCGGCGAGCAGCGGGGCCAGCCGGTCGGAGTCCATCGTCATGCCTCCACGATGACGCCTGGGCCGGACGCGCGCTCACGGACGCACCCGGCGGGCGCGTGACGGGAGGGCGGGCCGCCCAGCAGGAGGCCCGCCCTGTCGGGGGATGAGAGGGCCGCCCACGAGGGACGGCCCTCCGGGTCAGTTCAGCGCGGCGCGGACGCGGCGGGCCGCCTCCACGAGGTTGCGCAGCGACGCCTCCGTCTCCGGGTAGGCGCGGGTCTTCAGGCCGCAGTCGGGGTTCACCCACAGCAGGGCCGGATCGACGGCCTGCAGGGCGCGGCGCAGGTTCTCCTCCACCTCCGTGACGTCCGGGACGCGCGGAGAGTGGATGTCGTAGACGCCGGGGCCGATCCCGTTGACGTAGCCCGCGTCGCGCAGGTCCGCGATGAACTCCATCCGGGAACGGGCCGCCTCCACGCTCGTGACGTCGGCGTCCAGGTCGGCGATGGCGCCGAGGATCGCGCCGAACTCCGAGTAGCACATGTGCGTGTGGATCTGCGTGCCGTCGGCCGCGCCCGAGGTCGCCAGCCGGAACGCGCCCACCGCCCACTCCAGATAGGCGGCGTGGTCGGTCGCGCGCAGCGGAAGCAACTCGCGCAAGGCGGGCTCGTCCACCTGGATGACGCGGATGCCCGCCTCCTCCAGGTCGCGGATCTCGTCGCGCAGGGCGAGCGCCACCTGGCGGGCCGTCTCGGCGAGCGGCTGGTCGTCGCGGACGAACGACCACGCCAGCATCGTCACCGGGCCGGTCAGCATGCCCTTCACCGGCCGGTCCGTGAGCGACTGCGCGTACTGCGCCCACGCCACCGTCATCGGGCGCGGCCGGGAGACGTCGCCGTGCAGGATCGGCGGGCGCACGCACCGCGTCCCGTACGACTGGACCCAGCCGTGCCCGGTCGCCGCGTACCCGTCGAGCCGCTCGGCGAAGTACTGGACCATGTCGTTGCGCTCGGCCTCGCCGTGGACGAGGACGTCGATCCCGATCTCCTCCTGGAGTTCGATGACGCGCGCTATCTCCTCCTTCATGGCCTGCTCGTAGGCGGCGTCGTCCAGGCGGCCCGCCTTGTGCTCGGCGCGGGCGCGGCGGATGGCGTCGGTCTGCGGGAACGACCCGATGGTCGTCGTGGGCAGCACGGGCAGGCCGAGCGCCGCACGCTGGGCCCGGACGCGGGCCTCCCGATCGCTGCGGCGCGCGTCCGTCAGCTCGGCCAGCCGCGCGCGCACGTCCGTGTCCGCAGGCGGGGTGCTCAGGGGTGCGGGGAGTGGATCCTCCTCCTTGAGCGCTTTGCCGATCGCCACCACCTCGGCGACCTTCTGCCGGGCGAAGGCGAGCCGGTCCCTCACGTTCCCGGGCAGGTCATGCTCGGCGGCGAGGTCCACCGGGACGTGCAGGAGCGAGCACGACGTGCTCAGCTCGACCCGCCCGGCCAGGCCCAGCAGGACGGCGTAGGCGGCCTTGGCGCGGCGCACGTCGGCCCGCCAGACGTTGCGGCCGTCCACCACGCCCGCGACGACCGTCCGGTCGCGAAGGCCGCCGGTGGAGGCGAGGACGTCGAGGTTGCCCGTCCCGGCGACCAGGTCGAGACCGAAGCCCTCCACGCGGGTGGAAGCCAGCGCCTTCAGGGCGTCGGCGTCCACCGCGCCGAAGTAGGTGGCGACGAGCAGCCGGGGACGGCTCGGCAGCCCCGCGAGCCGGTGGTAGGCGCGCTCCACCGCCTCGACGGCGGCGGGCGGAAGATCACCGACCAGGGACGGCTCGTCCAGCTGCACCCACTGGGCGCCCGCCCCCGCCAGCCGCTCCAGCAGCTCCGCGTACACCTCGACGAGGCCGTCCAGGAGGTCGAGCGGCGCGAACCCGGCGGGAGCGTCGGCGGCCGCCTTGGACAGCAGCAGGTACGTGACCGGCCCAATGAGCACCGGACGCGTCTCGATACCCAGGGCCTTGGCCTCCAGGTACTCCGCGACGGGCTTGGCACGCGCCCCGTCCGCGAGCCGGAACCGCGTCGTGGGCGCCAGCTCGGGCACGAGGTAGTGGTAGTTCGTGTCGAACCACTTCGTCATCTCCAGGGCGGGCACGTCCTGCACGCCCCTGGCCATGGCGAAGTAGCGGTCGAGCCCACTGAGGGCCCGGTAGCGGTCCGGGACCGCGTCGACCATGACGGTGGTGTCGAGCACCTGGTCGTAGTAGGAGAACGTGTTGGACGGGACCGCGTCCAAGCCCGCGTCACGCAGCTCGGCCCACATACCGGCGCGCAGCCCGGCGGCGGTCTTCTCCAGGGCGTCGGCGCCGATCCGGCCCGCCCAGTAGTCCTCGACCGCGAACTTCAGTTCACGGCGCGCACCGATCCGGGGATACCCGAGGATCGTCGTTCGCATGGCAGCTTCCCTCGCTCAGCCATAACGGCGACCACGGGGAGCTCACGCGGATGCGCGCGGCGACGGACTACCCCTCCCGCGAGCGTCCCCTGACCCTCCCACGGGGTCGCGGACCACACGCGCGCCGGTCGGCGCGCGGGCGGAGGGCAGGTCTTCGGACTCGTGGGCCCGGCACTCGCGCGCCACCTACCGGCCGTCGCTTCCCAGGCCCTTCGGCCCAGTGCTTCATGACGGCTTTCGTTCCCACTCACCGCTGCGGGGCAGTCCCGGACTCACACCGGGTTCCCTCTCACGTCACCCGACCGGCCGCCGGGTGAACCTTCCGCACCCCCAGCCTAGCCCGTCCACCCCGCGCCGGGGAGTGGCGTGTTCGATGGGCCCCGGGCCGGGGTGGGGGTGCCGGGGAGGGTCGGTTAAGCTCGGGCGGCGGCGCCACGGCGATGCGCCGGGCGAGATGTCGGACCCGGGTGGGGAGACGGGACGGCTTGAGGAGACCTGTGGTGAGGCACGGGCGGAGGGCGCCGCGCCGCTGGTCCCGTGAGTGGTTCGAGCGGTGGCGGTCGGCGCCGGTGTCGCGGGTCGTGCTCGCGCTCGCCCGGACGACGACCTCGGCCATCAGGCTCCTGGACGTCCTCCCCGTCTTCGAGGGCACCGACGTGCTCGTGGTCTTCGCGTTCGACGGCGACTCGGCCTTCTCCGGCGGCGCCGAAGCCGTCGTGCGGGCCGCGGGATGGCCCGTGGTGCCCTGGCGCGAACTGCGCCACCTCGACCACGACCTCGTGCTCACCGCGAGCGAGAACACCGATCTGAGGCCCGCGCGGGCGCCCGTGGTGGTCCTGCCGCACGGAATCGGGTTCCACAAGCTCGTCCCGGACTCCGGCTCGGCCGGGCACCGGATCTCCGGGCTCGTCCCGGGCCGGATCCTCGGGCGGCGCGAGGTGTCCCTCGTCGTCTCGCACGCCGCCCAGCGCGACCAGGTGGCGGCGCTCGACGAGCGGATGGGCGCGCGGTGCGTCGTCACCGGCGACCCGACGCTCGACCGGCTCGCGGCCAGCCTGCCCTACCGGGGACGCTACCGGGCCCGGCTCGGCGTGGGACGTGAGCAGCGGCTCGTCACCGTGACGTCCACCTGGGCGCCCGACGGGGTGTACGGGGCCAACGGAGCCCTGTACCGACGGCTCCTGGCGGAGCTCCCCGCTGACGAGTACCGGGTCGCGGCAGTCCTGCACCCGAACATCCCCACCTTCGAGGGCCCCGCGCGCTTCGCCCAACTGCACGGCGACGCGCTGGACTCCGGGCTCATCCAGGTGCCGCAGGACGAAGGCTGGCACGGCGCCGTCGTCGCGTCCGACCTCGTCGTCGGGGACCACGGGTCGGTCGGGCTGTACGCGGTCGGCCTCGGCATCCCGTTCGTCCTGGGCTCGCGCGGACGGTCCGTGGTGCCCGGCACGCCGCCCGACGACCTCGCGCGGCTCGCGCCCCGGCTCCGTCCCGACCTCGGGTTGCGGGCCCAGGTCGAGGAGGCGATCGACGACCACAAGCCCGACGCGCACAGGCTTCTCGCCGAGCGGATGTTCGCGTTCCGGGGCGAGGCCGCCGACCGTCTCCGCGCCCACCTCCTCGACCTGCTCGGGCTGCCCGTCCCTGAACGTCCGGCCCTGCGCCACCGCGTGCCCGACCCGCACGCCACCGTCCGGGGCCCGTTCTCCCACCGCGTCCACTCCCGGAGGACGGGCCCTCGCGCGGTCGAGCTCGTCCGCTATCCGCTTCCGGCGGCCTGGACGCGCCGTGACCCGCCACCCGGCTATCTGGACCACGCCTGCTGGTCGGAGGACGACCCCGGCCTACCGCCCGCCGACGGCAACTTCTCCGTCGCGGTCCGCACCCACCCGTCGTCCCGGCCCGACGTCGAGGCCTGGATGGGCGACCGCTTCCTCTCCGGCGCCGTGGTGGCCGCCGCCCCCACCCCCGAAGGCTGCCTCGTCGCCACCCGCTCCGGCACCCTCCTCCACACCCCGCTCCCCCACCCGGAGCCGTCCCTCCTGGCCTCCGCCGTCTACACCCTCCTCCGCGCGAACACCCCCCTCCCCGGAGCCCTGACCGTCCACACCGGCCCGCACACGCACACCACCACCCTGTGCCCGCCGTGACTCAGCCACGGGCCGGGGCGGGGGTCCGGAGGGCCATGAGGAGGGCCGTGAGGGTCAGGAGGGCGCCCGCCCACAGGACGGACGACGGGCCTGGGCCGTCCACCGCGAACCCGCCCAGCAGGGCGCCCAGCGCGATCGAGAGGTTGAAGACGGACACGTAGAGGGAACTCGCCGCCTCGGGGGCGTCGGGCGCGGCCCGCAGCGTCCATGTCTGGAGGGTGACGGGGACCGCGCCGTAGCCGAGCCCCCACAGGACGAGGAGGGCGGCGGCCGTCCAGGGCGTCGTGTCCACCAGTGCGACGGCGGCCATCGCGGCGGTCAGCACCACCGCGATCCCGGCGACCGTCGCGCGGAGCCGCCCGGCCACCAGGGCGCCCGCGACGAAGTTGCCGCAGATCCCGGCGGCGCCGAAGACGAGCAGCAGCACCCCGACGAGCCCGCCGTCCACCCCGTCGTCCTGGAGCACCGGCCGCAGGAACGTGTACGCGGTGAAGTGCCCGGTGATGACGAGCGCCGCGAGGACCAGCCCCGCGCGGACGGCGCCACCGCCGCGCACCACCCGTGGCAGATCACCCAGCCTGAGGACGCGCAGCGGCGGCACCGCAGGCATGAGCAGGACCATGCACACGAGCGAGATCAGGCCAAGGACGCCGACCGCAGCGAAGGCCATCCGCCAGCCGCCGTGGTCGCCGAGGAGCGTGCCGAGCGGGACGCCCAGCACCGACGCCGTCTCGACCCCGCCGAAGATGAGCGCGGTGGCCCTGGCGACGTGGTGCGGAGGCACCAGCCGTAGCGCGATGCCCCCGGCCAGCGACCAGAACCCGCCGACGCCGACGCCGATGAGGAAGCGGGCGGCGAGCACCACCGCGAAGTCCGTCGCGGCGGCGGAGACGAGGTTGGCCGCGCCGACGACGCCGACGAGCACCGCGAGCACGAGCCTGCGGTCGAACCGGCCCGTCGCCACCGTGACGAGCGGGGCCGAGACGGCGGCGACGAGACCGGGCACCGTCACCATGAGGCCCGCCGTGCCGGGTGAGACGCCCAGGTCGCCGCCGACCGGCGTGAGCAGGCCGACGGGCAGGAGTTCGGACGTCATGAGGGCGAAGATGCCGAGGGTCACCGCCAGGACCGCGAGCCACCCGCGCGTGGGCGCGTGCTCGGGGGCCCGCTGCGCGGGGAGCGCGGTCACGGGTAAGTCCCTGCCTTTCTTTCGGTGGATCAGGCGGCGCGTCAGAGGGTGCCGGGGGTCTTGCGGGTCGTCGTGTTCATCCGGTTCCACGTGTTGACGGTGAAGATGAGCGCGATGAGCTGGGCCAGTTCCTTCTCCGCGAACTCCTCGGCGGCCTCCTCCCACACGGCGTCCGGTACACCCTCGGGCAGCCGGGTGACGGCCTCGGTGAGGGCGAGCGCGGCCCGCTCCCTGACCGTGTACAGGCTGGACTCCTCCCACGCGCTCAGCTGGTAGATCCGCCCCTCGGTCTCACCCGCCTTGCGCACCGCCGTCGTGTGGTAGTCGATGCAGTAGGCGCATCGGTTGATCTGGGACGCCCTGATCTGCACCAGCTCGACCAGCACCGGGTCGAGGCCCTCGCGTGCCGCCGCGTCCAGCGCGAGCACCGCCTTGAACACCTTGGGGGCGACCTCGCCGAAATTCATCCGCTCAGGGATCCGCATCGCTGTCATGCCTCCAACCTAGGAGGCGGGTTGACCCCGGATAGGGTGCATTTCCATGGAAGATCCTTGGGTCACTTCGCCTGCGCCGGAGGCCGCGCGGACGGGCGGCGCCGGGGCCGACCTGCATCTTGAGCTGGCCGGACCCGGCGGCGTCCGGGTACGGCTGATGCGGGCGCTGCGGGAGGCGGTCAGGTCCGGACGGCTCGCGCCGGGGACACGGCTGCCGTCGTACCGGGTGCTCGCCGCCGACCTGGGGGTCGCGCGGAACACCGTCGCGGAGGCGTACGCGGAACTGGTGGCGGAGGGCTGGCTGACGGCCCGTCAGGGGTCGGGCACCCGGGTGGCGTCCAGGGCCGAGCCTCTTCCCCTGGCGCGGCGCAGCCCCGCGCCGCGCTCACGGAAGCCCGTTCACGACCTCGCGCCGAGCTCGCCCGACGCGGCGGCGTTCCCGCGCGCGGCGTGGCTGGCGTCGGCGCGGCGGGCCCTCGCCGTCGCGCCGAGCGAGGCGTTCGGGGTGGGCGACCCGCGCGGCCGGCCGGAGCTGCGCGAGGCGCTCGCGGAGTATCTGACGCGGGCGCGCGGGGTGCGCGCCGACGCCGAGCGGATCGTGGTCTGTCCGGGCTTCGCGAACGCGGTGCGGATCCTCGGCCCGCTCCTTCCCGGCACGGTCGCGGTCGAGTCCTACGGGCTGCCGTTCCACCGGGAGCTGATAGCCGCGTCCGGCGCCGCGACCGCCCCGCTGGTCGTCGACGAGCACGGCGCGCGGGTCGCCGACCTGCCCGCGACCGGGGCGGGCGCGGTGCTGCTCACGCCGGCGCACCAGTACCCGATGGGCGGCCCACTGGAGGCCGGGCGGCGCGCCGCCGTCGTGGACTGGGCGCGCACGACCGGCGGAACGGTCCTGGAGGACGACTACGACGGCGAGTTCCGCTACGACAGGCAGCCTGTCGGCGCCGTCCAGGGGCTCGACCCCGACCGCGTCGTCTATCTGGGGTCGGCGAGCAAGGGCCTGTCGCCCGCGCTGCGGCTCGGCTGGATGGTGCTGCCCGACCGGCTCGTGGACGACGTGCTCGCGGTGAAGGGCGCGCGGGAGTCCTGGTCGGGCGTGACGGACCAGCTCGTCCTCGCCGACTTCATCGCGCGCGGCGCCTATGACCGGCATCTGCGCCGGATGCGCGGCATCTACCGGCGCCGCCGCGACCGCCTCGTCGAGACGCTCGCCGCCCACGCCCCGCACATCACCGTCCGGGGTATCGCGGCGGGCCTGCACGCCGTCCTCGACCTGCCGCCGGGCACCGAACCCAGCACCCTCGCCGCCGCCCGCCGCCTCTCCCTGGCCGTCGACGGCCTGACCCCCTACCGCCACCCCAACAGCCCCATGCCACCCCTCGACGGCCTGGTCGTCGGCTACGGCACCCCCGCCGAACACGCCTTCCCCACCGCCCTCAACACCCTCCTCGCCACCCTCCCCCCACCCCCATAACACAAAGCCACCGCCCGCCCTACGCCATCCGCCTCCCCGCAGCCCCGGCGCCCACCTCCACACCAACACCCCCACCCGTGCCTCCTGACCTCCACCCTCTACGCCTTCCTCCGCACCACCACCCCTCTCCCGGCCCCTCACCATCCAAGCCGGTCCACGGCCTTACGCCGTCACGTTTCGCACCTGCTGGGCGGCTATCCCCGGCCTGCGCGGTTCCGTCCCGGCCTGGGTGCTTCGAGGAGAGCGCTCAGCTCCCGCGCGCGCGGGTGGCCCTCGTCCGCGTAGACCTTGAGGGCGGCCCGCAGATGGGCCTCCGCGTCCGCGCCGTCACGGGCGAGGGCGGCGAGCAGTTCCCGTGCCTCTGCCTCGTAGTGGGTGCCGCCCAGCTCCATCAGGGCGGCGTCCAGCAGCGCCGCAGCCTCCCGCCGCTCCCCGAGGCGCAGGAGCAGGCGGGCGAGCGCGATGAGCGCCCGCGCCGCCATCCGGTCGTCGCCCAGCGCGCGGAACCCCGCGAGCGCCTCCTCCACCTGGCTCCGCGCCTCGCCCGGCCGTCCGAGCGACACCAGCGGATCCGCCCCGAACAGCAGCGCCAGCGCCCGGCCCCGCCGCTCCCCCGCGCGCTCGTTGAGCTCCCGCGACGTGCCGAACGCGGCGAGCGCCGCGGCGGGGTCGCGCTCCCGCAGGACCCGGCCGCGGTGCTCCCAGACGGACGCGGCGAGCGCCAGGTCGCGCGGGGCGCGCCCGACCTGGTCCGCGTCGGCGGCCGCGAGCGCCGCCGCCCGCTCCGTCTCCGCCCACGCCAGGTCGGGTTCGCCCCGCGTCATGAAGACGCGCGACGCCGCCAGCCGCAACCTGGCCTCCGCCCGCCGCGCGCCCGTCGCCCGCGCCGCCGCCAACCCCAGCTCACACACGGTCGCCCATTCGGCCAGGTACCTGTGGTTCAGGTAGAACGCGACGAGCGCCTCGGCGAGCTGCCAGACCTCGGTGTGCAGGCCGACACCCTGCGCCGCGCGCATCAGCGCGGGCAGGTTCGCCCGCTCGGCCCGCAGCCACGCCACCGCCTCCCGGCGATCCGCGAACGGGTCGACGGCCCCGGTGAGCAGCTCCGCGTGCGAGGCGGCGCGCTGGCGCTCCCCCATCAGCCGGCGGTCCGCGAACGCCGCCTTCCGCACGTCGTGGCGCACCGCGCGGGCCAGCGCCGCCCGGCGCTCCTCCGGCGCGTCCCCGGCGGCGAGCCCTGCCGCGTGCACCCTGACCAGCCCGGAGAACGCGAACCGTCCGCCCGGCTCCCGCCGGAGCAGATGCGCGTCCGCGAGTACTCCGAGCGCCCTCCTGGCCTCCGTCATGGACGTGTCCGCCAGGGCCGCCACCCTGTCGGCGGTGAAATGCGGGCCGGGAAGCAGCGTAAGCAGCCGGTAGAGGCGGCGCGCTCCGGGATCGAGCCGCCGGTACACGACGGTGAACGACGCGGACACTCCCGTGCCCCGGCTCGGGCTGAGCGCGCGCAGTCTCCGCCGCTCGTCCTCCATCTGCGCCGCGAACTCCACGATGGACGTCTCGTGCAGGTCCCTGACCTGGCTTCCGAGCAGTCTGAGCGCGTGCGGATGCCCCTCGCAGAAGCGGACCAGATGGGCCGCCTCCCGATGGGGGTCGCCCGCGACCTTCGCGAACAGGAGCCCGCTGTGCTCCGGATCGAGCTCCCGCAGCTCCAGATGCTCCGCGCCGTCGAGCTGGAGGCCCCTGAGCGAGCGCGAGGCGGTCACGAGGACGACGCTCCCCGGAGCGTTCGGGGCCAGTTCACGGATGTGTAGCGCCTCGGACACCCCGTCGAGCAGCACAAGGCACGGGTCTTCCGAAGTCATGCTGCGGTACAGGTCGCGCCTTCCCTCGACGTCCTCAGGCTGGTGCCTGTCGGCCACGCCCAGGCGTTCCAGGAGCGCGCCCAGCATGGAGAACAGGCCGGGCTCGCCACGCTCGTGGGCTGCCCCGCGAACCATGAGGCTGCCTCCGGGGAACCGTCCCTGTTCCATCTTGGCGAGCGCGCGGGCCAGGAGTGTCTTGCCGATGCCCGGCGGTCCCGTGATCACCAGGGTGCGGATGCCGACGGCGGCCTCTGCGCAGCGCTCGCGCAGCCAGCGCAGCGGGTCGTCCCTGTCGGTGAAATCCCAGGGCGGGATCGGGATCCCCCTGGGGACGGGCCACGGTCTCCGGCCCGCGTGCACCCCGCCGTGCACGTGCTGGGCCTGGACGACGATCTTCGCCTCACCGGAAAAGCGGTTCACTCTCGCCCCAAGCGCGCGATCGACACCGGCATACGCCGCCAAACAATCGCTTTTACGGTACAGGTGGGTGACTCGTGGCCTCCATCCCCTTTTTCGGGATTGCGGAAATGGCGGCATTTCCGGCGATAATTCATGGGGGAATCGGTCGGCGAAAAAATGGCGCGGGACGGGTTTGCGGAGCTCCGGCGCGGGCATGCAGAGCGGCACATGGCGGCGGTGTGCCGCCCGGTGTTCGAGTGTTGTGGCGGGTGGTGTCGGATGTTTCGGCGTTGGATTTCAGGCGGGATTCGGGCGGTTCGTGAGGTCGTCCGCGCGCGGGTCGCCTTCGCGGAGGTAGATCTCGGCGGCGCGCTGGAGGTGGGCGCGGGCGGCGGCCGGGTCGTCGGTGAGCGCGGCGAGGAGCTCGCGGGCTTCGGCCTCGTAGTGGGTGTCGGCGAGTTCGGTGAGCGCGGTCTCCAGCAGGGGACGGGCCTCGCCGCCGCCGTCGGAGGTGGAAAGGAGACGCGCCAGCGAGATCAGGGCGCGGGCCGCCATGCGCGAGTCGTCGAGGGCGCGGAAGCGGGCCAGCGCGTCCTCGAGCTGGGCCCTGGCCTCGGCGTCCCGGCCCAGGGCGGCCCGGGTCTCGGCCTGGAAGTAGAGGGTGAGCGCGACGCCGCGGTGTTCGCCGGCCCGCTCGTTGAGGGCGCGGGCGCGGTCGTAGGCGCGGAGCGCGGCCTCCGGGTCGCGGGCGTCGAGGACACGGGCGCGGTGCTCCCAGACGGACGCCGCGAGCACGAGGTCGGCGGTGGGGCGTCCGTCGAGGTCGGCGTCGGCGTCCGCGATGGCGGCGGCCCGCTCCAGCTCCGCCCAGGCACGGCGCGCGTCGCGCAGGCCCATGTGCGCGCGGGAGGCGCCGATGCGCAGCCGCGCCTCAGCGCGCGGCTCACCCGCCGCGAGCGCGGCGGCGGCGCCCAGCTCACCCACGACCACCCAGTCGGTGAGGTAGCGGTAGTTCAGATAGAAGGCGACGAGGGCTTCGGCGAGCTGCCACGTCTCGGTGTGGAAACCGGCGTCATGCGCGGCGCGGACCACGACGGGCAGGTTGCCGCGCTCGGCCTGGAACCAGGCGCGGGCGGCGTCCTTGCCACCGAACGGGTCGGGGACGTCGGCGAGCAGCACCGCGTGGTCGGCGATCCGGGAGCGGGCGCCCATCACCGTCCGGTCCGCGTGCGCCGCCCACCGCAGGTAGTGGCCGACGACCTGGGCGAGCGCCGCCTCGCGCTGCTCGGCCGGGTCGGCCTCCGCGAGTTCGCGCGCGTGCGCCTTCACCAGGCCGTGGAACCTGAACCTCCCGCCGGACGCGCGCTGCACCAGGTGGACGTCCGAGAGCACGCCGAGCATGGCGCGCGCCTCCGCCAGCAGCGCGCCGGAGACGGCGGCGGCGGTGTCCACCGTGAAGTCCACGGTCGGCAGGAGGGCGAGCCTCCGGTAGAGGTGTCGGGTGGGGGCGGGCAGGCGGTCGTAAGAGACGGTGAACTGCGCGGACACTCTTCGTCCTCCCAGGGAGAGCGCGTGCAGGCGGCGCCGTTCGTCGGCGAGTTCCCTGCCGAGATCGGCGACGGTCAGGTCGTGCAGGCCGCGGACGCGTCCGGCGAGCACGAGGATCGCCAGCGGATGCCCGCCGCAGTAGCCGACGAGGTCGGCGGCGTCGCCGTCACCGGCGGTCATCGTGAACAGGTCGCGGCTGTTGCCCTCGTCGAGCTCGCGGAGCTCGTGGAACTCCGCGCCGTCGAGGAACAGTTCGCTGAGGTCGGCCGAGGCCGTCACCAGGACGACGCTGCCCGGCGCGTTCGGCACCAGCGGCCGGACCTGCGCGGCCTCCGTCGCGCCGTCCACCAGGACGAGGAAAGGCGCGTCGGCCGTCCTGCTGCGGAACAGCTTCACCTTGTCGGCGAGCGTGGCGGGCTGGCGCTCGGCGGCGACGCCCAGCGCGCTCAGGCACGAGCCGACCATCGCGGTGACGTCGACAAGCCCGTCGTCGGTGGGGTGGTCGGTGCAGGCCGCGAGAAGCTGGCCGCCGGTGAAGTGGTCGCGGTGATGTTCGGCGAACCTGCGCGCGAGCGTGCTCTTGCCCACGCCGGGCAGGCCGGTGAGGACGAGGATGCGGGTCGGGCCGGTCGCGTCGGCGCACTGCTGGAGCAGCCACTCCAGCGCCTGCTCGCGGTCGACGAACGCGCTGGTCACCGCCTGGATCTCGCGGGGCACCGGGCGGGCCGGGCCGCGGAGGACGAAGTCCCCATGCAGGGCGCCGATCTGCACGACGTTCTCGGCGTCACCGGTGAACTCGTTCACACCGCCCCCGCATCCAAGATCAAAGGCCGACGGCACCGACGTTACACCGCTTCCGGTCGTCGGCGTTCCATGATGAACTCGAGATTCCCGACCCCGGAGGAAGATCCATGGATCCGATCACGCTGGCCATCGCGGGCGCCGTCGCCACCGGCATGGCGGCGGGCGCGGGCGAGTCCGCGGGCACCGCGCTGGCCACACTCGTCGGCCGGATACGCGAGCGCTTCAGCGGCCGCCCCGCCGCCCTGGAAACCGAGGAAAGCACCGCGGCCGCCCTCGACGCGGAGTTCACCGCCGACCCCGAGTTCCGCAGCGCCTGCGCCGACCTGTGGCGCGAAGCCTCCGGCGACGTCACCAACACCTTCACCGGCCAGGCCCGCACCGTCATCCAAGCCCGCGACATCCACGGCGGCCTCACCATCAACTGACCGTTCAGAGAACCTCAGTGATTCTCTTTCCTGTTTCACTGGCACCCGCCTTGGCTA
>NZ_JAJLQY010000030.1 GCF_020991275.1 Actinocorallia sp. API 0066
TCGATCTGGGTTCTCGGGGCGGGGAGCTTCGGGATCTGGTGGGTCTGCTGGAGCAGGCCGCTGCTGGTGGTGAGTGGGAGATCCGGCTGGGGGACGGGCTGGTCGAGGTGCCCCGGCTTGTCCGGGTCGCTGACGAGGATGCCCTGGTCGGGGGTGTGGGTGCGGGTTGTGTGGTGGTGACCGGTGGTACCGGGACGTTGGGCGGGCTGGTGGCCCGGCATCTGGTCGCCGCGCACGGGGTCCGGAATCTGATGCTGGTCTCACGGCGGGGCCCGGCCGCCGAAGGAGCCGCGCGGCTGCGTGCCGAACTGCAGGCCGCCGGCGCCCAGGTGCGGATCGTGGCCTGTGATGTGGCTGACCGTGCCCAGGTCGAGGAGCTGCTCGCCGGAGCGTCGGCGCCGCTCAGCGGGGTGATCCACACCGCCGGCGTCCTGGACGACGCGGTTCTGGGCGGGCTCACGCCGGAGCGGTTGGAAACGGTGCTGCGTCCGAAGGCGGATGCGGCCACACACCTGGACGAGCTGACACGCGGGCTCGGGCTGGCCGCGTTTGTGGTGTTCTCCTCCAGTGCGGGGGCGCTGGGTACTCCCGGGCAGGGGAACTACGCGGCAGCCAACTGCTATCTCGACGCGCTGGCCGCCCGGCGCCGTGCCGCCGGTGAGGCCGCGGTGTCGCTGGCGTGGGGCTACTGGGCTGAGGCGAGCACGATCACCGGGAATCTGACCCAGACGGATCTGGCTCGGATGGGCCGTGCCGGGATCGGCGCGCTGAGCGCCGAAGAGGGCATGGCGTTGCTGGATCGGGCTCTGGCCTCCCGGCACTCGATGCTGGTTCCGATGGTGCTGGATCTGCCGGTGCTGCGCCGTCAGGACGGTCCGGTTCCCGGACTGTTGCGGGCTTTGGCCGGGCCGCAGCGCCGTGTCGCCTCTGGTGCTGTGGACGTGTTGCGGTCGACGCTGGCCGGGATGGCGGCAGGGGACCAGGTCGAGCATCTGGCCGGGTTGGTGTGTGCCGAGGCGTCGGTTGTGCTGGGTGGTGCGGGTCGGGATCTGGTCCGGGTCGATCAGGCGTTCAATGACGCGGGCTTTGATTCGCTGACCTCGGTCGAACTCCGCAATCGGCTGACCGCGCTGGCCGGGATGCCTTTGCCCGCGACGTTGGTGTTCGACTACCCGACGCCGTTGGCGCTGGCCGACTACCTGCTTGGCGAGCTGGTCGGTGCCGTCCCCCTCGCCGTCGCCCCCGACGTGAGGTCTGTGACGGATGAGTTGGTGGCGGTCGTGGGTGTGGGGTTGCGGCTGCCCGGCGGTGTGGATGGTCCGGCCGCGTTGTGGGAGCTGCTGTCCTCGGGCGTGGACGTGGTGGGGGGTTTCCCGACTGATCGCGGTTGGGATGTGGAGGGCCTGTTCGATCCGGACCCTGACGCTCCGGGGAAGTCCTACGTTCGTGAGGGCGGCTTCCTCACTGATGCGGCCGGGTTTGACGCGGGGTTCTTTGGGATCAGTCCGCGTGAGGCGTTGGCGATGGATCCGCAGCAGCGGTTGTTGTTGGAGACCTCCTGGGAGGCGCTGGAGCGGGCGGGGATCGACCCGTCCTCCCTGCGGGGTCAGCGCGTGGGGGTCTATGCGGGGCTGATCGCCAATGATTATCTCGCTGCTGCTGGGGCGGTGCCTGAGACGGAGGGGTATCGGTCGACGGGTGCGATCTCCAGTGTTGCGTCGGGGCGTATCTCGTATGTGCTGGGCTTGGAAGGCCCGGCGGTGAGTGTGGACACCGCGTGTTCGTCGTCGTTGGTGGCGTTGCATCTTGCCGCGCAGGCGTTGCGCTCGGGTGAATGCTCGATGGCCTTGGCCGGTGGTGTGACCGTGATGGCGCATCCGGGTGTGTTCGTGGAGTTCTCTCGCCTGCGTGGTGTCTCCGCCGACGGCCGTTGTAGGGCGTTCTCGGACACTGCGGATGGAGTGGGCTGGGGCGAGGGCGCCGGGATGCTCGTGTTGGAGCGCCTGTCGGACGCGCAGCGGCTCGGGCATGAGGTGCTGGCCGTGGTCCGGGGTAGTGCGGTGAATCAGGATGGCGCGTCCAATGGGCTTACGGCTCCCAACGGTCCTTCGCAGCAGCGGGTGATTCGTCAGGCGTTGGCGAGTGCGGGGCTTGCTCCGGCTGAGGTGGACGCGGTCGAGGCGCACGGTACGGGCACGGCTTTGGGTGATCCGATCGAGGCGCAGGCGCTGCTGGCGGTCTACGGCGATCGTGGCGAGCAGGGCGAGCCGTTGTGGTTGGGGTCGGTGAAGTCGAACATCGGCCACGCCCAGGCTGCGGCCGGTGTCGCGGGGATCGTCAAGATGATTCTGGCGATGCGGCACGGTGTGCTGCCCCGGACTTTGCACGCTGAGACCCCGTCGTCGAAGGTCGACTGGTCGGCCGGGGATGTGCGGGTCCTGACGGAAGAGCGTGAG
>NZ_JAJLQY010000031.1 GCF_020991275.1 Actinocorallia sp. API 0066
CACCCGCACCAACTCACCCACACCGGAGCCAGCGGCATCGGCGTGCCGGTCACCGCCGGGGGAAGCGAGCAGATCCGTGTCCAGGACCAGCCACTCCGGCACGTCCTCACCCAACGCCTCCAGGTCCGCCGCACCCGTGATCACCGCGCTGTCCGGCCCGGCCGCACCGCCGTCATCACCGGTGGCGAAGGGGGTCCAGCCGACGGAGAGCATCATCGGTTCGGCACCGCCGACGGAGGGGGCGGCGGCGGAGGGGGCGGTCATGGGCCGTGAGGTGAGGGCTCCCAGCGTCAGGACGGGCTCGCCTGCGGTGTCGGCCAGGTCCATCGTCAGCCCGCCGGGGCCCTGGGTCGCACGGACCCGAAGGGTCGTGGCGCCGGTGGCGTGGAGGGTGACACGGTTCCACGCGAACGGAACCATCACTTCGCCGGTGTCACCGGCCGGTGTGGCGGCCATGGAGATGTGCAGGGCGGCGTCCAGGAGCGCTGGGTGGATTCCGAATCCGTCCACGTCGGCGCCCTCGGGGAGGACGACCTCGCCGAACAGCTCCCCCTCCCGCACCCAGACCGCCGTCAGACCCTGGAACAGCGGCCCGTACCCGTAGCCGTGATCGACCAGCCGCTCGTAGAAACCCTCGACCGAGACCGGCTCGGCGCCCGCAGGCGGCCAGGCCCGCAGATCGGCACCGTCAGCAGCGGAGGCAGCGGCGGAAGAGAGGAAGCCCTCGGCGTTCCGCTGCCATTCCCGCGTCCCGACCAGGCGCGAACTCACCAGCACCGGCCGACGGCCCGTGCCATCGCTCTCCGCGACGTGCACCTGGATCTCGACCGCGCCGGACGCCGGGACCAGCAGCGGCGCGTGGATGACGAGCTCGTCCAGCACCGAGCAGTCCACCCGATCCCCGGCCGCGACAGCGAACTCGACGATCGCGGCACCCGGAACGACCACGGTGCCCGCGATCACGTGATCGGCCAGCCACGGATGCGAGTTCAACGACACCCGCCCCGCCAGCATCACCCCACCGGGCACCTCCACCACCGCGCCCAGCAACGGATGCCCCCCGGCCACCCCACCGGCAGCGACGGGAACCAGCCAGTAACGATCGCGCTGGAACGGGTAGGTCGGCAGCGGAACAACCCGACCGGGAACGGCGGCACCAGGGATCAACGCGGTCAGAGCAGCCTGCGTGACCGGCCCGCCAGCCGCCCAGAGTTCAACGAGTCCAGCGACCACCGCGACCGACTCCGACTGATCCCGACGCGACAACGCAACCGCCGCGATCGAGTGGTCACTGGTCCGGGCGAGAGACGTCAGACTCCCATCCGGACCGATCTCCACCAGAAAACCGCTCCCGGATTCGCTAAGGGCCTCAGCCAGCGCGTCGGCATAACGGACCGGTTCACGGACCTGCCGCACCCAATACTCCGGCGACATCCACTCCCGCCGCCCCGCCACCGACGGCTCCCGGTAGGCGACACCAGCCGCCACAGAGGCGAACTCCCCCAACATGGGATCCATCAACGGCGAATGGAACGCATGGCTCACCGGCAACACCCGCGCCCGAATCCCCGACT
>NZ_JAJLQY010000033.1 GCF_020991275.1 Actinocorallia sp. API 0066
ACGAGGTTCAGGACGCCGTTCAGCGGGCGTCGGGTGGCGTGGCGGGTATCGAGGTGATCTCGGAGGGTCTCAGCTCCAACTGCGTCGGGAGATCGCGATCAACCCCTACGTCACCCATCTTTCCCCGACGATCCGGCTTCGGGTCGAACAGGCCGACTGGCTGATCGTCGGCTTCGATCACGTCGAAGGGCGCAGGGCCGACTACTCGCCCCTCTCACCGGACATCCCTCTGGTGCTCGACCTGCTGGACAGGCTCAGCGAGACCCCTTGCCCCGAGATCCCCCTCCGTTCCGCGGAGAAGCTTCGCTCCGCGCACGCCCGGCCTGAGGACCTGCGCAGATTCAGGGGCGACGCCCTGGCACACGCCGACCTCAACCCCGGCAACGTCCGGATCACGGGAGACGGCCGCGCCCATCTGATCGACTGGGCGCGGTACATGCGCGGCGCTCCGTGGTCGGACGCGACAGCCTTCGCCCTGTGCCTCATGACCTGCGGACACACCCCCCACGACGCCGAGGACATCCTGTCGGCGCTCCCGGTCTGGAAGACCCTGGAGCCCGGCGACCTCGACGCGACGGCGTACTACCAGAGCGCGCTTCGATCCACGTGGAAGCCACGGCTCGACCCCTGGACCAACGCCTCCGTGAGCGCCGCACGACGCTGGTCCGACCACCGCAGCACCCCCACCTGACGCGCCTGGAACCAGGGCTACACGAGCTGGACAAAACCGAACGAAGCCGCATCGCCGAACTGTGGCTCCACCACTTCGACAGGACAACATGACCATCAAACACCAAGAGATCCGCGCCACCCTCACCCGCTACCTGGCAGCCCACCCCAACGAAACCGAACACCTCACACCCCTCCTGAACGCACTGAACAGCGACACCAGGGACCTGACCAGCCGACACACCTTCAACGGCGGCCACATCACCTGCGGCGCAGTAGTCATCGACCCCGACCAGCGACTCCTCCTCATCGAACACAACGCACTCAGCAAATGGCTCCTACCCGGCGGCCACCTCGAACCCGAAGACAACAGCCTGATCCAGGCCACACTCCGAGAACTCGAAGAAGAAACCGGCATCTCCTGGCACAGCACCATCTCCCCACCCGGACACGACGCCACACCCCTGGACATCGACATCCACACCATCCCCGCCAACCCAACCAAAAACGAACCCGAACACTGGCACGCCGACTTCCGCTACACCTTCCACGTCAACGAACCCGCCGTCCGCCTCCAACACGAAGAAGTCTCCGGCTTCGCCTGGCGCAACCTCTCCGACGCCCCCACCCCCAAACTCGCCGGAAAACTCGCGCACCTCACGAACTCGACTCATCCGTAGGACTCCACTGAACGCGCCACTTCACTGGCGCAAGAGCACCCGCAGCTCCGCCCTGGACGGCAACCGCGCAGAGCTCCCCCCGAACTCCGC
>NZ_JAJLQY010000034.1 GCF_020991275.1 Actinocorallia sp. API 0066
GGGATGCTCCTATTGATGTCAAGCAGCGAGTTCATGATCGTTGGTGATGATCTTGTAGATTTCGCGGGCGATGTAGCGTTTGAGGCAGCGGATGATCTCTTTTTTGGAGAGGCCGTCTTTGGTGCGTCGCTCGACGTAGGCGCGGGTGCGGGGGTCCCAGCGCATGCGGACGAGGGCGATGCGGTGGAGGGCGGCGTTGGCTTGCCGGTCGCCTGCGCGGTTGAGGCGGTGCCGGTTGGTTCTGCCGCTGCTGGCGGGGATGGGGGCGACGCCGCAGAGCATGGCGAACGCCGCTTCGGAGGCGAGTCGTTCGTGGTTGTCTCCAGCGGTGACCAGGAGCTGGCCGGCGGTGTCGGGGCCGAGGCCGTAGGCGGCGGTCAGGTCGGGGTTGATGGCAGTGACCAGGGGTTTCAGGAGCTGGTCGAGGTCGGTGATCTCGGCGGTGAGCTGCTGGTGGCGGCGGGCGAGGGACCGCAGGGCGATCTTGGCGGCGGTGATGGGGGTGGCAGCGTCGCCGCGGTCGGGGCGCAGGCTCGCGCAGGTGGTGATCAGGTCGGTGGTGGTCAGGTCGCGTAGCCGTGCCCGCAGGTCGTCGGGGGCGGTAACGATGAGGGCCTTGAGCTGGCGCTGGACGGTGGCGCGCTGGTCGATGGCGGAGCGGCGGGCCACGCGCAGGTTCCGCAGGGCCTCGACCCGGCCGTCGCGTTGTTTGGGGGTGCCGGTCCGCTGCCCGGCCAGGGCGGTCCTGGCCGCCGAGATGGCGTCGATGGGGTCGGATTTGCCCTGGAA
This sequence comes from Actinocorallia sp. API 0066, assembly GCF_020991275.1. Lineage (GTDB taxonomy): Bacteria > Actinomycetota > Actinomycetes > Streptosporangiales > Streptosporangiaceae > Actinocorallia. Next base: position 790 of record NZ_JAJLQY010000034.1, read on the forward strand.
GCGGCGGGTCTTGCGGTCGGGCCGGTCGACCTCCACGACCGGGACGGCCTGGTCGTGCAGGAGCCGGGCCAGGCCGGCGCCGTAGGCGCCGGTGCCCTCCACTCCGACCCGTAGCGGTGTTCCGAACGTCCGGATCCAGGCCAGCAGGGCCGCATAACCGGCCAGGTCGGCGGGGAACTGCTCTGTGCCCAGCACCCGCCCGACCTGGTCGATCACCGCGGCGGTGTGGGTGTCGGCGTGGGTGTCGACTCCGCCGACGACCTCGATGACGGTTCCGGCATGGGGTGTAATGGGGGGCATCGTCGTCCTGTGCTCGTCGCTGTGGGCAGGGCGGCACGCACCGGCCGGGCAACGCGGACAAGACAGAGAAGGGGCCTCTGGCCAGGCTCCTATGAGGTCACAACGCCACACCCGGTGAGTGCACGAGCACCTCCCAACCCGGGCCGACAAATCCCGTGGAAGACCCGAAGTCAGTCAGGGGGCGGGTCAGACCCCGGCGGGAGGTGCTCACCCCCATCATCTCTGTCAG
>NZ_JAJLQY010000035.1 GCF_020991275.1 Actinocorallia sp. API 0066
AAGCGGCACTCGCGGCAGTGGCGGAGGTTCCCGCGTGATCCGGCAGGGGTTCAGGGTCGAACTCGCCCCGGCCCCCGAGCAGGCCGCCCGGCTCGGGCAGCACGCCGGACTGTCGCGAGTCGTGGAGAACTTCTGTCTCGAACTCGTCCGCGCCGCCCTCGATCAGCGGAAAGCGGAAAAGACCTACGGGATCCCCGAGGAGGAGTTGACGGCGGTTCCGTGGTCGGCTCCCGAGCTGGAACGCGCGTGGCGGGTCGCTCACCCCGACCGGTTCCCGTGGTTCGGTGAGGAATGCCTGTCGTCGCGGGTGCCGAAGGAGGCGTGCCGGGTCCGTGCGGCCGGGTTCAAGAACTTCTTCGCCTCCCGGTCGGGGAAGCGGAAGGGCCGGAAGGTCGGGTTTCCTGGTTGGCGGAAGCGTCGGGACGGGTCGCGGTTCCGGTACGACGCGAACCGAGCCCACCCCCGGTCGGAGCGGGTTGTGCGGCTCCCTGGCATCGGTGACGTCACCACCCGCGAGGACATGGGGTGGCTGACCAGCCGGATCAACGGCGGAACCGCCCGCGTGATCGGCGCGACCGTGAAGGAGCAGGCGGGGCGCTGGTGGCTGTCGTTCCAGATCGAACTCGACCGGACCGACCTGAACGCCCGTCGTGCCGTCCCCGCCGACGCGCCCGCGTGCGGGATCGACCTGGGGGTGAAGACGTTCGCGACTATCGTGGACGACGACGGCACCGTCACCGAGGTCCACGCGCCCAAGCCGTTGAGGGCCGCGCTGCGGAAGCTCCGCAAGGCCAACAAGCGACTCGCGCGCACTCAGCGCGGGTCGGCGAACCGGAAGAAAACCGTCTCCAAGGTGGCGAAAGTCCACCTGGACGTCGCCCACCAACGGAACGATTTCCTGCACAAGGCCACCACGATGCTCGCGAGAACCAAACGAGTCATCGCGGTGGAGACGCTGAACGTCGCCGGGATGGTGAAGAGCCGGCGACTGTCCCGCGCGATCTCCGACCTCGGATTCGCCGAGTTCGCCCGCCAACTGGACTACAAAGCCCAGTGGTACGGGTCGCAGGTGTGGCGGGCCGACCAGTGGTTCCCCTCCTCCCGGCTGTGCGGGGCGTGCGGCACCAAGAACGAGGAACTCACCCTCTCCGACCGGGTGTGGATGTGCGCGTGCGGCACGGCCCATGACCGGGACGTGAACGCCGCCCGGAACCTCCTGAACGAGGCGCTTCGAACCGTCGCGTGAGCGGCCGTCGCCGGGAAGTTCCCCGGAGACGTCAAACGCCTGCGGAGGCGACGTAAGACCTTGGC
>NZ_JAJLQY010000036.1 GCF_020991275.1 Actinocorallia sp. API 0066
TGCGGCTCCGATGGTGAGCGGCCAGAAGAATTCGGGAACGGCGACGTCGAATCCAACGGACGTCTTCTGCAGTACCCGTTCCGTCGCCGTGATGGGGAAGGTGTCCTGTCGCCAGGCGATCAGGTTGACGATCGCCTGATGCGAGACGGCGACGCCCTTGGGCCGACCCGTCGTCCCGGACGTGAAGATCACATAAGCGGTATCGCGCGGCGACAAAGGCCGTGACAACACCGGTTCTCCCGCCACGCCTTCCAGCGGTTCTTCGATCACCAGGACCGGGGCAGCGTCTTCCAGAATGGTCTGGATTCGGCCCGCCGGGTACGAGGTGTCGATGGGCACGAAGGCCGCGCCCACGCGCACGATCGCGGCCAGGGTCACGACAAGGTCGACCGAGCGCGGCAGGATCACCGCGACGCGGTCGCCGATCCCGACGCCGCGCTCGATCAGCGCCTGGGCCGTCGCGTTCACCCGCGCGTTGAACTCGGCGTAGGTCACCTGGACGCCGTTGTCATCGAGCACCGCGACGCCGTCCGGGGTCGCGGCCGCCTGCTCGCGGATCAACCCGTCCAAGGTGAGCGGACGGACGTCGAGCGGCTCGCCGTGCACAGCGGGGATGCTGTCGGCGGGCAGGAGTTCGGCGATCGGCAGGGTCGGGGCCGTCGCGATGGCCGCTAGAACCTGCTCGAACGCGGCGATGAACCGGTCGATGGTGGCGGGGTCGAGGATGTCGGTGTCGTAGGTGAGGTGGCCGTCGAGGCCGGTGCCGGTTTCGACGAGGTCGAGTTCGAGGTCGGTTTTTGCGGCGGCGAGGGTGGCCGGGACGTTCTCGACAACAAGGCCGTCGAGGACGACGTCGTCGGTCTGCGGGTCGGCGTGGTGGGTGACCATGATCTGGAAGAGGGGGTTACGGCCCTGGGCCCGTTCCACCCCCGCCACCCGGGTCACCTCCTCGAAGGGCGCGGCCTGGTGGGCGAACCCGTCCAGGACGGTTTGCCGGGTGCGTAGGAGGAGGTCGGTGATCGTGTCTGCGGGCTTGAGCCGGTGCCGTACGGGCAGT
>NZ_JAJLQY010000037.1 GCF_020991275.1 Actinocorallia sp. API 0066
AGAACGTGTTTGAGGGCTGATTGTTTAGAGGTGTTCGAGGGGTCGTGGTCCGGGTCGGGTGGCGGGGTGTCTTCGGGTGATGTGGCGGGTCATCTGGTGGATGGCGGCCCAGCGGATGAGGGCTTCGCTGGTGGTTGGGTGGTGTTCGTAGTCGCGGGCCAGGCGTCTGCGCTGGAGGAGCCAGCCGTTGGTGCGTTCGATGACCCAGCGGCGAGGATGCACCTGGAAGCCTCGCTGGCCTGCGGGTTTGCCGATGATGTGGAGGGTGAGGTGCGGGACGTCACGGGCCCATGTGACGAGGCGTCCGGAGAAACCCTGGTCGGCGAACACCGTTCGGCATGAGAAGAGGAGGACTAGGCCGAGGAGCAGGCTCGTCGCTCCGGCCCGGTCCTGGACGCCGCCGGGGCGGACCATCACGGTCAGTGGTAACCCTTGGGTGTCGGTGATGATGAACCGTTTGCGGCCGTTGATCTTCTTGCCGGCGTCGTGGCCGCGGCTGCCGGCTCCGACGGTGTCGGCGGCGTCGACCGTCTGGGAGTCCATCACCGCCGCTGACGGTTCGGGGTCGCGGTCCAGGTCCCGGCGGAGCCGGCGCCGCACCGCGTTCACGATCTTGTCGGTGACGCGGTGCTCCTCCCACCGCTGGAAGTGCCAGTAGACCGTCTGCCAGGGCGGGAAGTCGACCGGCAGATACCGCCACGCGCACCCGGTCTGATTCACGTACAAGATCGCATCCACGATGTCCCGCCGCGGATGCTTCTCCTTGCGGCCGTCCCAGTGCGCAGCAGGCAACAGCGGCTCGATCAGCGCCCACTGCGCATCCGACAGGTCCGAGGGGTAGGTGGGGGAACGCACTCGCCACACCTACCACCACGCCCCGTAGCAAGACGGTCACATGTCAAACACGTTCTCAG
>NZ_JAJLQY010000038.1 GCF_020991275.1 Actinocorallia sp. API 0066
ACGCTCCGAAGACGTCGGGCGTGGTGCCGTTGGTGGTGTCGGCGCGGTCACCGGAGGGCTTGCGGGCGGCTGCCGGACAGTTGGCCGACTTCCTGGAGCGGGAACCGGTGGCCGGCTTGGGAGATGTGGGGCGTGCGTTGTTGACGTCTCGTTCGGTGTGGGAGTTCCGGGCCGGTGTGGTGGCCACGGACCGGGATGAAGCCGTGGCGAAGCTCCGTGCGGTAGCGGCGGTGGCTGCTGGGGACGCGGTGTCTTCTGGTGCGGCGGGGTCTTCTGGTCGTGTGGTGTTCGCGTTTGCTGGTCAGGGTGCTCAGCGGGCCGGGATGGGCCGGGACCTGCGTGAGGTGTTCCCCGTGTTCGCTGCCGCGTTCGACGAGGTGTGTGCGGCGTTGGACGCCGAGTTGAGCGGGGTGGCGGAGTTCCCCCTTGGGGAGGTGGCGTTCGCTGATCCGGGTTCGGATCTGGCGGGTCTGTTGGATCAGACGCTGTACACGCAGTCGGTGTTGTTCGCCTTCGAGGTTGCGTTGTGGCGTTTGGTGGAGTCGTGGGGTGTGCGGGCGCAGGCGTTGGTGGGTCATTCCATCGGTGAGTTGGCTGCGGCGTTCGCGGCCGGGGTGTGGTCTTTGGAGGATGCCGCCCAGGTGGTGGCCGCCCGGGCCCGGTTGATGCAGGCTCTCCCGGCCGGGGGCGCG
>NZ_JAJLQY010000039.1 GCF_020991275.1 Actinocorallia sp. API 0066
CGCCCACTTCTTTGTCATGTGGGCGTTCTTCCTGCTCGCCACCGTCTACATCGAGGCCGGGGTGGCCCTGCTGTTCGGGATCGAGACGCACGTCCCGATCCTGCAGACGTGGGGTCCGGTCGGGTTCGTCCAGGACTTCATCGCCGTCATGTGTGCGGTGGGTCTTGCGGTGTTCGCCGGGATTCGGATCAAGAACGCGCCGAAGACGCAGGGGCGTCGGTCGCGGTTCTTCGGTTCGCATCTGGGTGGTGCGTGGCTGATCCTGTTCATGATCTTCAATGTGATCTGGACGATGTTCTTCTTCCGCGGCACTCTGGCGGCGTTGGAGACGGTGACGGGTGAGCACTACTTCCCGTTCGGTAAGGCGGCGTTCGCGTCGTACGGGGCCGGGTTGCTGTTCGACGGGCTGTCGGCGGGCACGCTGGAGGTCCTCGCCTCGGTCGGCCTGCTGCTGCACATCGGCGTCGCGCTCGCCTTCCTGGTCATCGTCGTCAACTCCAAGCACCTGCACATCTTCCTGGCGCCGTTGAACGTCATGTTCAAGCGCCGCCCGAACGGTCTGGGTGCCGCGCAGCCGGTGTTGAAGCCCGATGGTGAGATCCTCGACTTCGAGGAGGCCGATCCGGATGAGGATCTGTTCGGTCGCTCGCGGATTGAGGATTTCACGTGGAAGGGGTTT
>NZ_JAJLQY010000004.1 GCF_020991275.1 Actinocorallia sp. API 0066
GTCCTTTATTGGTTGATGAGTCTTTAGTCCGCTTTATGGGGTCGAGGGTGGCGGGGTGTCCCACCCCAGCGCCTTTACGTAGTAAGGTAAGTCTCGGGCCGTTCCCGACAGGGGGCGGCCCGAGACTGGGGGGTCAGGGGGTGGGGGTTCGGGTGAGGGGTGGGGGGGTGAAGGGGGTGTAGCGGGGGGTGCCGCCTGTCTTCTTGACGGCGGTGTTCAGGGACTCTGGGGTGGCGGTGGACCAGGTGCCGGTGGTGAGGCGGTGTTCCAGGGCGTGGAGGGCGGCGATCGTCTCCTGGGGTTGGAAGGCGCAGTGGCCGGGGGCCCGCACAAAAGCCTGGTGGAGGTCGGGGGCGTGGCCCGCAGTGGTGACGCGGGCGGCGTACCAGTGGGCGTGTCCGACGGGGACGATGTCGTCGGCGGTGGTGTGGATGCCCAGGACGGGCACCTTCAGCGCCCCCGTGGGTGTTGACGTGTTCAGGAGGTTCCGCACGGCCTTCGGGTCGGGTTCGACCGAGGCGTCTCGGGTGAGGGCGGCGAGGTCGGCGGCCAGGTCGAGGCCGGCGCGCCGGTACAGGTGGTGGACCTGGTCGGCGGTGGCGCTGCGGAGCAGCACCGCCCGGTAGTCCACGCCCCTGTTGCCCGAGCTGTTGCCGCCCGCCGCCAGCTCGATCTGCCGCCGCGCGTCGGTGAACTGGCCGATCCGGCCCTCGGTCAGGATCCGGAACTGGTGCTCCTGCTGCGCCGCGTGGTCGCGCGGGCCGGGCGGGTCCTCGGCGTCCTGGCTCCAGGTCGGCAGGTTCAGCAGCGCGGCGGCGAGGGCGAGCCGGGCGCGGCCCCGCGGGGTCTTCTGCGCCTTGACGGCCGCGTCCTGAAGCAGGTCGGTCGTCTCCTTGGTCTGCTTGTCGTCCCGGTAGCGGACGAGCGGGACGTCGCGGCCGGGCAGCAGCAGCCGGGACAGCGCGTACTCGCCGTCGAGTTGGACGTCGTTCACGGTGACGGCGCCCGCGACGAGCCCGCACGTGGTGAGCACCCCGTCGATCTTCCCGCGCGGGTCCTCGGCCTGCCGGGCCGCGACGAGCCCGCCCATGGACAGGCCGAGCGCGATCGTCCGGCGGGCCGGGCCGATCCGGCGCTCCAGCGCGTCGAGGGCGGCGAACTGGTCGTCCGCCGCGGTCTCCAGCGGCCACAGCGACGGCCCCGAGTAGGACGAGCCGACGAGCGCGTACCCCTCGGCGAGAAGCCGGTCCTTCGTCTCGTCGTCGGGCGCGGAGCGCGCGGTGAGCTCGCCGTACCCGTGCGCGTACAGGACGGCGGTGCCGTTCCACTCCTCGGGCACGTCGGCGACCCAGGTGGCGCCGCTCGGCAGCGTCCCGGACTGGCCGCCGCGCGGGCGCGGTGACTCGCGGGCCTCGCCCAGCGCGCACGCCGCGCACGCGAGGGCCACGGCCGCCGCCGCGAGACCCGATCTCAGCTTCCCCATCGAACCACTTCCCCGTTCACTCGCGATTAATGGCTACAGCGTTGCCATTAATCGGGGATGTGTCAAGTGGGCGATACTTGCCGGGTGGCGACGACACACGACGACGAGGCGGGCACCGGCGCGGCGCGCGGGCGGCGCGGCAGGCCGCCCGTGCCGCCGGAGCGGATCCTCGCGACGGCGCTGCTGATCGTCGACGAGGAGGGCGCCGACGCCCTGTCGATGCGGGCGCTCGCGCAGCGGCTCGGCTCGGGCACCGCGACGCTCTACCGCCACTTCGACGACCGCGCCGCCCTCGTCGCCGGGATCGCCGACCGCCTCTACGGCGAGATCGACGTCCCGGCCGGCACGTTCGACCCCGGCACCGACTGGCGCGAAGCCTGCCGCGCCCTCGCCCTGGCCATGTTCGACACCCTGGCCCGGCACCGGAACGTGGCGCCGCTCCTGGTCGGCCAGACCCCCACCGGGCCGCACGCGACGGCGCTGCGCGAACGCCACCTCACCGTCCTGCTCGGCGCGGGCTTCTCCCCCGCCACCGCCGCCCGCGCGCACGCCACCCTCTCCCGCCACGTCCTCGGCTTCGCCGTCCAGCTCACCCCGCCCCCCCAGGACGCGCCGCACGAGCCGCCCGCCCCGGCGGACCCCCGGCGCCTCCCGGCGACGGCGGCCGTGGCGGACGTCCTGCCGATCCCGCTGGAGGAGGAGTTCGCCTTCGGCCTCGACCTGATCCTGGGCGGCCTCAGCGCCCTACGCGACACCCGGTGAGAACGGGACGCGGCAGGTCGCGCGGGGTGAGGCGGTCGGCTTGGGGTGGGCTTTACCTAGTAAGGTGAGGGGATGGAGACGTTGCGGGTGGGGGCGGCGCAGGTTCCTTCGGCGCCGGGGGACGTGCGGCGGAACGCGCGGACGGCGGCGGAGGTGGTGCGGCGGGCCGGGGAGCTCGGGGTCCGGCTTGTGGTGTTCCCCGAACTGTCGCTCATCGGCTACGACCTCGCCGCCGTCCGCGACCGGGAGAACGTGGTGACCGCCGACGACGTCCGCCTCGACGTGCTCCGCGACACCGCGCGCGCCGCCGGGGTCACCGCCGTCGTCGGCGCCGCGTGCCGCCGCGAGGGCGGCGCGGTGTGGATCGCCGCGCTCGCCGCCTGCCCCGACGGGCAGGTCCACGTGCACGGCAAGCGGTACCTGCACGGCCCGGAACGCGACCTGTTCCAGCCCGGCGGCGAGGGCGTCGTCCTCAACGTCGACGGCTGGAAGGTCGCGCTGGCCGTCTGCTACGACGCGGGCGTGCCCGACCACGCGGCCGAGGCGGCGCGCCGGGGCGCCGAGGTGTACGCGGGGTCGGTCCTGTACGACACGGGCGAGGCGCGCAGGTTCGACGTGCACTTCGCCGCCCGCGCCATGGACCACCGGATGTACGCGGTGGCCGCGAACTACCCGTGCGGTGAGGCGGGGCTCGGCGCGGGCTGGGCGTCGTGCGGCGCGAGCGGCGTCTGGCACCCCGACGGCCGCCGGATCCACCGCGCGGGCGCCGACTCCGGCCTCCTGCTCGCCGACCTGGCGCACGCCGAACTCCAGGCGCTGCGGGCCAGGGACACCCGCGCGGGCTACCCCAGGGGCGCGACCTGACGCCCGGCTCGGTAACGTCTGGGGCGAGTCTTTTCCTCCCGGGGGGTCGTCCATGCCCGTCATCCATCTGGTGCGGCACGCGCAGGCGTCGTTCGGCGCCGCCGACTACGACGCGCTGTCGCCGGTCGGCCCGGACCAGGCAGCCGTCGTCGGCAGGGCGCTCGCCGCGCGCAAGCCGCGCGAGCCGCTGATCACCGCGGGCACGCTGGTGCGGCAGCGGGAGACGGCGCTGGGCCTGGCCGGGACGGCGGGGTTCGCCGGTCCGGTGGACACCGACGCGCGCTGGAACGAGTACGACTTCCTGCACCTGGTCGCCGAGGCCGCCGAGGTCGGCCAGGCGCGGTCGAACGCGGACTTCCAGGGCCTGCTCGACGTGGCGTTGCGCGCGTGGATCGAGGAGGACGCGCCGGACGGGTGGCGGGCGTTCGCCGACGGCGCGCTGGCCGCCGTCACCGCGCTGGCCGAGCGGCTCGGCCGGGGCAGGGACGGGATCGCGGTCACCTCCGGCGGGGTGATCGCGGCGATCTGCGGGGCGCTGCTGGACGCGCCTCCGGCCGGGGTGGTGGCGCTGAACCGGGTCATGGTGAACGCCTCGATCACCACGCTGCTCGTGGGGTCGTCGGGCCTCACGTTGCTCACGGTCAACGATCACGCGCACTTCACCGGCGACGGCAGGGCGCTGCTCACCTACCGCTGACGGCCCCGCCGGTCACTGCCGGTACCGCTCGACCTCGTCGGCGGGGCGGGCGTGCGCCTCGCCGGGGTTGACGCCGTACTCGCGGGCGGCGCGGCGCTGGCGCAGCAGGTCCCAGCAGACGTCGAGCTCCTCCTCCAGCGCCCTCACCCGGGCCGCGTTGCCGGGCTCGCCGGACGCGCGCAGCTCGTGTTCCTCGGCGATCATCCGTTTGATCCGCTCCAGGATCTGTTCGTCACCCATGTGCGCAGCATTCCCCGGCGGCACGCGTCCAGTCACCCGCACCACGGGAACCGCCCCACCCGGCGACTTTACGCAGTAAGGTTACTTGAGGTCGCGGAGGGGAAGGACGGTCGGATGAACTGGACCCTGGAAGTCGTCGTGGTGCCCGTCGCGGACGTGCCGCGCGCCGTCGCGTTCTACGCCGACCGGCTCGGCTGGTCCCTCGACCACCACACGCCGCTGCCGGACGGCCGCGCGATGGCCCAGCTCACCCCGCCCGGCTCCGGCTGCTCGATCGTCGTGTCCGACGGGCTCACCGAGATGCCGCCGGGCTCGCTGCGCGGCCTCCAGCTCGTCGTCAACGACCTGCGCGCCGCGCACGCCGAGCTGCTCGAACGCGGTGTGGAGACCGGCGACATCGTCGTCTACGGGCGCACCGGCCAGCGCCCCTCCGACCTCGGCGACGACCTCAACAACGTCGGCTTCCTCCACTTCACCGACCCCGACGGCAACGCCTGGGCCGTCCAGCAGATCACCGACCGGCCCTGACCCCGGCGAGCGCGGACAGCACCCGGCGGCTCACCGGACCCGCACGCTGAGGCAGGTGACGCAGCCTTCGAGCTTCTCGAACTCGGAGATGTCGACCATCTCCACCGGGTACCCGAGGCCGGTGAGGAGCGCGGCGGTCTCCGGCGCGGCCGAGCTGAGCAGCAGCGCGGCACCGAGCAGCACGACGTGCGCGCCCGCCTCCTCCGGGACGGCCAGGAACCGGTCGAACAGGGACGGGTCGTCCACCAGCGGCGGGTACCCGATGACCGTCCCGTCCGGCAGCGCGGTGACCGCGCTCTTCAGGTGCATCGCCCTGGTCACCGGGACCGCCGTCACCGTGTAGCCGTGCGGTTCGACGAGCGCGGCGAGCTGGGCGACGCCGTCGGCGTTGGTGCTGGCCGTCAGCCCGACGTACACCCGTGTGCCGATCTTGAGCACGTCGCCGCCGTCGAGGGTGGCGGGCGCGGTGATCGTCGCGACGGGCAGGCCGAGGCCGCGCACGAACGCCTCGACCGCGACGGTCTCCGGGCCGCGCGGCGCGGCGGGCCTGGTCACCACGGCGAGGTCCCCGAACATGACGACGGAGTCCTCGATGAACACCGAGTCGGGCAGCGTGTCGTCACCGGGCACCTGGAGGGTCGGCCAGCCGTGCCGCTCCAGCGCGGCGAGGTAGCCGGCCCACTGGCGGCGGGCGAGGTCGAGGTCGATCTCCTGGCGTTCGGCGAAGAGGACGACGCCGTCGGCGAGGGTCGCGGCGGGCGGCCGGACGAGCGCGACGGGGCGGGTGAGCGTGGGCATGTGTTCCTCCCGGGTGGTGCGCGGCCCTGCGACGGGCCGGGGCGGACGGGTCAGCGGGCGAGCGCCGCGTAGGTGTCGGGGCGGCGGGTGCGCAGGAACGGGAACAGGGCGAGCCAGTCGGCGCGCTGCGCGAGGTCGAGCCGGGCGACGAGCACGGCGTCCTCGTCGCGGGGCGCCTGGACGAGGACGCGCCCGTAGGGGTCGCTGATGAACGACGACCCGTAGAAGGTCAGCAGCCCTTCGGCGCCCCACCGGTTCGGCACGACCATGAACAGCCCGTTCGCGATGCCGTTCCCGACGATGACCTGGCGCCACAGCGGCGCGGTGTCGAAGTCGGGGTGGTCGGGCTCGGAGCCGATCGCCGTCGCGTAGACGAGGAGTTCCGCGCCGCCCAGGGAGTAGGCGCGGGCGACCTCGGGGAACCACTCGTCCCAGCAGGTCGGCATGCCGAGCCGGGGCGCGCCCGGCAGGTCCAGGTCGAGCACCGGGTAGGGGTCGCCGTCGGCGGGCCCCGGCCGGAAGTAGGCGTCCTCGTAGTACCCGGCGGTGACGGGAATGTGGAGCTTGCGGGTGCGGGCCGCGATCCGCCCGTCGGGGCCGACGAGGATCGCCGTGTTGTAGCCCAGCCCGTCTTCCGCGTCGGCCCTCTCGTACAGGGACGCGTGGACGTGCACGCCGTGCGCGGCGGCCGTCTCGGCGGCGAACGCGTGGGTCGGGCCGCCTTCGAGCGGCTCGGCGAGGTCGGCGGGGGTGCCCTCGGGCTTGGTGTCGGCCGGGTAGCGGGACAGCGTCAGCTCCGGCAGGAACACCACCTGAGCGCCCCGCGCGGCGGCCGCGGCGATCCCGGCGGCGAGCACGGCGCGGTGCTCGGCCGGGTCGGCGTGCCAGCGGGTCTGCACGGCGGCGACGGTCAGCGGCTCGCGTCCGGTGGCGGTGACGCGGGCGGGCGAGCCGTGTTCGGGGGCGACGATGACCTTCATGGCTCCTCCTTCGGGGCGGGGAGTGCGGGCTGCTGCTGGGTGATGCAGTGGACGCCGCCGCCGCGCGCGAACAGCGGCCTGGCGTCCACCGGGACGACCGCGCGGCCCGGGTAGGCGGCGGCGAGGATCTCCAGCGCCTCGGCGTCGTGCGGGTCGGCGAACGCGCACGCGATGACGGCGCCGTTGGCGACGAAGTGGTTGACGTAGCTGTAGTCGACGAACCCGTCGGCGTCCCGGAGCGTGGCGGGCGCGGGCAGGCGGGTCACCTCCAGGCGGCGGCCGCGCGCGTCGGTCGCCCGCGACAGCAGGGCGATGAGTTCGGCGGAGACGGCCGCGTCGGGGTGGGCCGGGTCGCGCTGGTCGTGCACGAGGACCCGGCCGGGCGCGGGGAACGTCGCGACGATGTCGACGTGGCCGCGGGTGCCGTACCGCTCGGAGTCGCGGGTGAGGCCGCGCGGCAGCCACAGCGTCTTCTCCGCCCCGACGGTCCTGGCGAGTTCGGCCTCGACGTCGGCCTCGGTCCAGCCGGGGTTGCGGCGCGGGTCGAGCTGGACGGTCCTGGTGGCCAGGAACGTGCCCTCGCCGTCGGTGTGCAGGCCGCCGCCCTCGTTGACCAGCGGCGACGTGATCGGTTCCGCGCCGGACGCGGCGGTGGCGATCTCGCTGGCGCGCGCGTCGTGCTTCCAGGACGCCCACTCCTGCGCGCCCCATCCGTTGAACACCCAGTTCACCGCGCCGAGCCCGGCGGGCCCGACGACGAAGGTGGGGCCGGTGTCGCGGTACCAGGCGTCGTCGAGGTCGGCCTCGTGCACGGTGACGGCCGCGCCGAGCAGCCGCCGCGCCTCGGCCCGCTCGACCGGCGGGACGATCATGTGCAGGGGTTCGTGTTCGGCGACCGCGTTGGCGACCGCCGCCCAGGTGCCGCGCGCGAGGTCGGCCTCGGCGCGGGTGTCGCCGAGCGTGTAGGCGGCCGACGGCCACGCCATCCAGGCGGCGTCGTGCGGGGCGGTCTCGGCGGGCATGCTCCAGCCGGTCACGCCGTGCCCCCGGACGTCCAGGGGAGCTGCGGGCCGGTGAAGCGGGCCAGGATGCGCATGGCGCGGTCGCGGGTGAGCGGCCGGTAGCCGACGACGACGCGGATGGTCAGGCCGTCCAGCAGCGCGGCGACGCCCTCGATGACGTCCTCGACGTCCAGGTCGGCGGGCAGCTCGCCGCGCTCCTTGCCGTACTCGGCGATCTCGCGGAGCAGCCCGAGCCAGGCGGCCTCCAGCTCGGTGATGAGGTCGTGGACCGCCTCGTGGTGGACGGCCAGCGCCCACGCCTCAAGCCACATGAGCAGGCCGCTGTCGTGCAGGCCCATGGGGGCGCCCGCCTCCATCAGCCAGTCCCACCGCTCACGGGCGGACTCCCGTTCGGTGAACGCGGCGCGCGCCCGGTCCCGCAGGTCCTGTTCGACGACGCGCAGGGCGGCCATGAACAGGTCGTTCTTCGACTCGAAGTAGTAGAGCAGGTGGGCGCCCGACATGCCGAGGCTGGCGCCGATGTCCTGGAGGCGCACGTTGCCGAGGCCCTGCTCGCTGAGCGGGCCGATCGCGGCGCGCGCGATCTCGGCCGCCTTCTCCTGGCGTCGTGTGGTCTTCACTGCCGGTCCTTTCCCGACGGCGCCGCGCTGAGGGTGGGGGCGGCGGCGATGAGCTCGCGCGTGTAGGGCTCGGCGGGATCGCTGAGGATCTCCGCCACCGGGCCCGACTCTACGATCTTGCCCGCGCGCATCACGACGGCCGTGTCGCACAGGTAGCGGACGAGGTCGAGGTCGTGGCTGACCGCGACGAGCGTCACGCCGGTGGTGGCACGCAGCTCGGCGAGCAGGTCGAGCACCGACGCCTGCACCACGACGTCGAGGGCGCTGGTCGCCTCGTCGGCGATGAGGAGGCGGGGTTCCAGGGCGAGCGCGCGGGCGATCGCGACGCGCTGCTTCTGCCCGCCCGACAGCCGGTGCGGGCGCGTTCCGGCGACCCCGTGCGGGAGCCGCACCAGGTCGAGCAGGTCCGTGACCCGCGCGGCGACCCGGTCGGCCGGGACGATCCGGTGCACCCGCAGCAGTTCGGCGAGGATCGACCCGCAGGTCCGGGCCGGGTTGAGGGTGGTGCCGGGGTCCTGGAAGACCATCTGGACGGCGCGGCGGGTCGCGGTGTCGCGGCGCGGCCCGAGCGGACGGCCGTCCAGCCGGATCGTCCCGGCGGTCGGCGGCACGAGGCCGAGGACGGCGCGCATGAGGGTGGACTTGCCCGAGCCGGACTCGCCGACGACGCCGACGGCGCCGCCGCGCGGCACGGTGAGGCTGACGCCGTCCACCGCGCGGACCCCTCCGCCGGGCGCGCCCTTCACGCCGCGCCGGACGGCGCGGGCGAGCGGGCCGGGCCCGCCGAACCTGACGGTCAGCCCGTCGATCTCCAGCAGCGGTGTGCTCACGCCGACTCCTTAGGCCGGGCCGCGAGCCTGCGGGCCAGGTTGGCCTCCAGCAGTTCGCGGGTGTACGGGTGGCGGGGCTCGGTCAGGACCCGCGCGGCGGGCCCCTCCTCGACGAGGCTCCCGGCGCGCATGACGGCGATCCGCGCGCACACCGACGCGACGACGGCGAGGTCGTGGCTGACGAACACCAGCGCCATGCCCCGGTCGGCGATCAGGCCGCGCAGCAGCGCGAGGATCCGCGCCTGGACCCTGACGTCGAGGGCGGTGGTCGGTTCGTCGCACAGCAGGACGCGCGGGTCGGTGGCGAGCGCGGCGGCGATCATCACGCGCTGCCGCATGCCGCCGGACAGCTCGTGCGGCCAGGCGCGCGTCCGGGCGGCCGGGTCGGCGATCCCCACCTGGGCGAGGAGGTCGACGGTGGCGGCGCGGGCGGCGGCGCGGCTCGCGCCCGGGTGGTGGCGGCGCCACGTCCCGGCGACGAACGAGCCGACCCGCAGGGTCGGGTTCAGCGCGGTCGCGGGCTCCTGGAAGACCATCGCGGCGCGCCCGTCGCGGCGGATGCCACCGGTGGCCTCCAGCGTGGGCGGCAGGATGCCGAGGGCGGCGCGCAGGGTGAGGCTCTTGCCGCTGCCGGACTCCCCCACGATCCCGAGGGTGCCGCCCGCCTCCACGGCGAGGGACACGTCGGTGACGAGGGCGGCGCCGTCGGCGCGGCGGCGCACCCCGAGCCGGTCGAGGCTGAGCACGGCGGTCATCGGCGTCCCGTCCCGTCCTGGAGGCCGTCGCCGAGCAGGGCGAGGCCGAACGCGAGGACGGCGATGACGAGGCCGGGCACGACCGTCAGCCACGGCGCGGCGTCCAGGTAGGGCTGGGCGGCGGCGATCATCGCGCCCCACTCGGGGGTGGGCTGCTGGACGCCGAACCCGAGGAAGGAGAACGCGGCGAGCGCGGTCACCGCGAAGACGAGGTCGGAGGTGAGGTACACGAACGTCTGCCTCAGGGTGTTGGGGAGCACGTGCAGGGCGATGATCCGGGGCGCGCGCAGGCCGCCGGTGACGGCGGCCGCGACGTACTCGGCGGAGCGGACGCGGGCGACCTCGCCGCGCACCAGCCGGGCGTAGACGACCCAGCCGACGGCGGTGAAGCTGATCAGCAGCGACGACGTGCCGGGGCCCAGGCCGAACACCAGGACGATCATGAGGATGTACATGGGGAACGCCTGGAGCAGGTCGCTGACCCGCATCACCACGGCGTCCGCCCAGCCGCCGAAGTACCCGGCGACGACGCCGAGCGCGGTGCCGAGCAGGCACGGCAGCAGCGTCACCGCGAGCGCGATCGGCAGGTCGATGGACGCGCCGGTGAGGATCCGGCTGAGCACGTCCCGGCCGAGTTCGTCGGTGCCGAGCCAGTGCCCGCCCGACGGCGGCGCGAGCGCGTTCGCGACGTCCTGGGCGAGCGGGTCGGCCGGGCGCAGCCACGGCGCGAGCAGCGCGACCAGCACGTACAGGCCGGTGATGGACAGCCCGACCGTGATCTTGGTGCGGCTGCCGTCGCGCCGGGCGCGCGACTGGGAGACGGCGACGGCGGTCATGCGCTGATCCTCACGCGGGGGTCGGTGGCGGCGGTGACGAGGTCGGACAGCAGGTGCAGCAGCACGACGAGCACGGCGAACACCAGCGTGTAGCCCTGCACCAGCGGGAAGTCGCGGGTGCCCGCCGCCGTCACCAGGCCCTGGCCCATGCCGGGCAGCCCGAACGCGACCTCGACCACGACGGTGCCGAACAGCGCGTACCCGGCCTGCGCCGCCGTCACGGTGACGAGCGGCGGGAGCGCGTTGCGGGCCTGGAACAGCCGCAGCAGGTCGACGCCCCGGTAGCCGAGGGCGCGGGCCGCGACGACGAACTCGGCGTCGTGCAGCTCGATCATGGCCGCGCGCAGCGAACGGACCATCGGCGGCACGATCCCGAGCGCGACGACCACGGCGGGCAGCACCAGCGCGCGGGCGTGCCCGGCGGCGTCCGCGCCCCAGCCCGCGACCGGGAACCAGCCGGTCGGCAGCGCCACCAGCCTGATCAGCATGATCGCGACCCAGAAGCCGGGCAGGCCGAGCGCGAGCGCCCCGAACACCCGGACGGCCTGGTCGACCGGCCCGCCGGGGCGGCGCGCGGCCAGCACCGCGAGCGGCACCGCGAGCGCCAGCGCCAGCAGCACCCCGGCGGCGGCCACCGCGACCGTCACCGGGAGCTGCGCGGCGATCTGCTCGGACACCGACTGGCCGGTCTTGAAGGACGTGCCCAGGTCGCCGGTCAGGACGTCGCCGACGTAGTGGAGGTAGCGCTCCCAGACGGGCAGGTCGAGCCCCAGTTGGCGGGCGACGGCGTCCACCTCGTCCTGTCCTGCGCGCGGCCCGGCCACCATCCGGGCGGCGCTGCCGGGGGTGACGCTGAGCAGCAGCATCACCAGGAACAGGATGCCCGCGAGCAGCGGCACGAGGCTGAGCGCGCGCCGCCCGACAAAGCCGTAGCGCGATCCCCGCACCGTCACTCCGACTTCCAGACGGTGTCGAGGTAGTAGGTGCCCCACGGGGTGATCTCGGCGCCCTTCACCACGGTCCGCTGGCCCTCCAGCGCCGACACGTGCGCCAGCGCGAGGAACGGCGCCTGCTCGAACAGGATGTCCTGCACGCGGGTGACCGCCGCCGCCTTGGCCTTGACGTCGTCGGTGCCGGCGTAGTCGCCGAGCGCGGCGACGAGCGGGTCGGGGTTCAGGCCGGTGAACATCGAGCGGGTGCCCGCGACGTACCAGGCGGGGTCGGACACGTCGGGCGAGATCGCGTTGTAGGAGAACATGCCGAGCTGGTAGTCGCCGCCGGAGACCGTCGCGAAGGTCGAGGAGGCGTCGCCGGACTGGAGCTCCACGGTGACGCCGACCGCGCCCAGGTTCCGCTGGACGATCTGCGCGACAAGCCCGGAGCTGGGGTCGTTGGCGTAGTGCAGGGTCAGCTTCGCCGGGCCCGCCGTGCCGAGCAGGGACTTGGCCTTGGCGGGGTCGTGCGCGAAGTACGGCTTGCTGGGCGCCGCCCAGTTCTTGCTGTTGGTCGGCAGCGCGCCGGACGGGACGGTGCCGAAGCCCTTGTAGGCGCTGGTGACGAGCGCGGAGTAGTCGAGCGCGTAGCCGATGGCCTGCCTGACCTTCGGGTCGGCCAGCGCCGGGTCCTCGGTGTTCATCAGCAGCACCGGCGTGAGGTGCTCGGGCTGGGACTTCACGTACTCCTTGGGCAGGGTGCTCGCGGTGACCGCCCAGATCTCGTCGGCCATGTCGGCCTGCCCGGAGCGCAGCCGCAGCCCGATCGTGTTGGGGTCGGCGGCGAACGTGCTGACGACCTGGTCAAGGTGCGGGAGTCCATCACGCCAGTAGCGCGGGTTCTTCTTCAGCACGACCTCGCCGTTGGCGCTCCACTTCTCCACCGTGAAGGCGCCCGCGCCCACGGGCTTCTGCCAGAACTCCTTGGCGGGCTTCCCGCCGAAGTCGTCGGGCACCACGCCCGCCGAGCTCCACGACAGGAACGCGGGAAGCGCGGTGTCGGGGTAGGCGAGGCGGAACTCGACGGTGTGCTCGTCCACCGCCTTGGCCTTGGCGATGACGGCGTAGGTCGCGCCGTAGTTGGAGCCGGACTTCCACGTCTCGGCGGAGAACACGACGTCCTCGGCCGTCACGGGCGTGCCGTCGCTGAACACGGCGTCGGGCTGGAGCTTCAGGGTCAGCACCGTGTTGCCCGCGTTGTAGGACCAGGACGCGGCGAGGCCGGGTTCGAGGGTCTTGCCGTCGGCGCCCGCGCGGATGAGCGGCTCCAGCACCGCGTCGGAGATCTGGAACGACGAATTGAGGGTCTGCTTGTCCAGTTCGAATCCCTCGAACGGGTTGGCGCGCATGACGTTGAGGGTCCCGCCGGCGACGGGATTCCCGCTGCCGGAATTCTCGGCGGGAGCCGAGGAACAGGCGGTGAGGCCGGTGGCGAGCAGGGCGGTCGCGACGGCGATCCGCAGGTGAGCACGGTCGCGACGGACCGGAAGGCGGCGTGGCATAGGGGGCGACCTTTCCCTGGCGCAAAACTTTGAACTGGATTCAAACACCGGTTCAAGACGCAATTCAAGCCCCTCGGGTAACTCCGCGGTTAAGTCGGCGTTACGCCGCGCGCCCTTACGTAGTAAGGTGGCCGGTCAGCGGCCAAAACCCGCCTGGCGGGCCCGGACGATCGCCTGCGCCCGGTCGGCCACCTGGAGCTTGGCGAAGATCGCCGACACGTTGTTGCGGACCGTCTTGGGCGACAGGAACAGCCGCTCGGCGATCTGCGGGTTGGACAGGCCCGCCGCGATGAGGTCCAGCACGTCCCGCTCCCGCGAGGTGAGCTGCGGGAACGCCTCCTCGGTCGGCGGCTTGGCGCCGACCAGCAGCGCGAAGTACCGGGTGATCCGCGCCGCCAGCGCCGGACCGAAGATCACCTCGCCGTGCGCGACCGCCTTGATCGCGCGCAGGATCTCCTCCTGGTCGGCGCCCTTCACCAGGTAGCCGCGCGCGCCCGCGAGCATCGCCGCGAACACGCTCTCGTCGTCGTCGTGCATGGTGAGCGCCAGCACCGCCGCCGCGGGCTCCCCCGACGTCAGCCGCCGGGTCGCCTCGATCCCGTCGAGCACCGGCATCTGCAGGTCCATCACCACCACGTCCGGGGCCAGTTCGGCCGCCAGCGCGACCGCCTCGCCGCCGTCGGCCGCCGTGCCGACGACCTCGACCTCCCCGGTCGAGGTCAGCATCAGCCGCAGCCCGTCCCGGTACACCGGGTGGTCGTCGGCGATGAGCACCCGCGGCATCACGCGCCCACCCCCACCGGGCGGGCCTGCTCCCCCACCGGGATGATCGCGCGCACCGTCGTGCCGCCGCCCGGCCGTGGCGCGATCGCGCACCTGCCGCCCAGCTCCTCGGCCCGCTCCCGCATCGCCACCAGCCCCACCCCGACCAGCGCGCGTTCCGGCACCCCGCTGCCGTCGTCGCTCACCTCCACCCGCACCGTGCCCTCCCCCGACTCCAGCCGGACGGTGCAGCGTCCGGCGCCCGAATGCCGCGCGACGTTGCTCAGCGCCTCGCCCGCGATCCTGAACACCGCGACCTCGACGGCGGCGGGCAGCTCGTCCAGGTCGCCCTCGGCCACCACGCCGATCGCCAGCCGACCGCCGCCGAACCGCTCGGCCTGCCGCTGGATCGCGCCGACGAGGCCGAACTGGTCGAGCGCGGGCGGCCGCAGGTCGTGCACCAGGCGGCGCACGTCCGCGAGGATCGTGGAGAGGTCGCCGCCGACCTCGGCGAGGGTCCGGTCGGCCGCCGCCCGGTCGCGGCGCGCGAGGTTGCGGGCCGCCTGGATCTTCAGCCCGGACGCGGCCAGCGCCGGGCCCAGGCCGTCGTGCAGGTCCCGGCGGAGCCTGCGCCGCTCCTCGGCGATCCCCTTCACCAGCTCCTCGCGGCTGCGCTGCAGCTCCTCGGTGAGCGCCGTGGCGCGGGCCGCTGCCGCCGCCTGCCGCACCACGTCGGCGAGCAGCCGCTGGTCGCCGTCCGACAGCGGCGAGCCGGGGCGCGGCACCAGCGTGAGCCGCCCGATCGGCACGTCCCGGTAGGCGAACGGCAGGCACACCGCGTCCGCGTGCGGGCTGCCGTGCTCGACGATGACGGTCGTGCCGTCCGGCCGGTCCAGCTCCACCCGCACGTAGGGGGACCGGAACGCCTGCGCGACGCCCCGGGCCGTCGCCTCCAGCAGCTCGTCGGGGCCCGGCGACTCCTCCAGCCGCCGGGCCAGCGCCGACACCACGTCGTAGGGCTCCCCGCGCCCGGTGACGAGCCGGTTCACCCACCGCTGCAACCGCACCCGCACCGGCCCGTACAGCACCGCGACGACGGCCGCCGCGACGACGCCCGCGAACCTGTCCTCCACCAGGGCGCCCGCCCCGACGAACACCGCGAGGTCCACCCCGACCACCACAGCGGCGAGCGCGCCGTACAGCAGCGTCCAGCCGATGAGCAGGTCCACCTGGTACAGCCGGTACCGGGTGACCGCGACGAGCACGGCCAGCGACAGCGTCAGGTTCTCGAAGACGAACAGGAGGTCCACCACGATCCCCGACAGCGACCTCGGGTCGTAGGGCACGTGCACCTGGTACAGCAGCGTGCCGATCATCGTGCCGACCGTCACCGCGCCCGCGAGCAGCATCCACCGCAGCTGCGCGCGCAGCTCCCCCTGCGCGCCCCGGAACCGTCCGGCGAACACCAGGACGCCGGACACCAGCGACGCCGTCGCGATCACCTTGAACCCTGAGGTGCCGTAGGAGTTCCACACGGCGTCGGGGACGAACGGGGGCGTCAGGAGGTCCAGGTCGAACCCGGCGAGCAGGTGCGCCATCGGGTCGCCCTGCGCGTAGACGTCCCACGGCATCGCGACGATCAGGCCGATCGCGAAGACCATCGAGGCGAGCGACGCCACCCCCGCCCAGCGCGACCGGCGGCCCTGCGGGAGGCGCCCGGTCGGGAACAGGACGAGCAGGGCGGGCACCGCCAGATGGATGAGCGGGCCGAACTTGCCACCGGCGAACACCGCGAGCGCCGTCAGCGGCAGCTCGCCGCCGTGCGCGAGCAGCGAGTACCGGGCGTACTCGCAGCCGAACGCCGCGGCGACCGAGCTGCCGCCGGTCAGCACCAGCAGCCAGCCCAGCCAGTGCCGGGGCAGCCGCAGCGCGAGCAGCAGCCCGGGGACGGCGAGGGCGACGCCCGAGGCGACCGAGCCCCAGTACAGCCAGTCGAGCATCGCGGGCACCGGGCCCGGCGGGGTCGCCGCCGACAGCCAGACCGCGGCGCCGCCCGCGACGAACGTGGCGGCCACGCACACGACGGCCGTGAGGCGCAGCGCGCGGTCGGCGGCGGGCCGCGCGGCCGGGGGGTCTTCGGAAGGCACCCACCCAGGGTGGCACGCGCCGCGTCCCGCGTCGCGGGAGCGTTGTCCCGAACGTCCGGGGACAGGCGTCCCCGAACCACGCCCCCGGATCCGTGACCGGGGCGGACACCGGAATCCCTGGCCGCCCGGGACGCGCCCCGCCGATCCTGGAGGCTCCCCCGGCACCCCCGCCGGGTGGTTCGCGCGAGGAGAGCGATGTCGATCAGGGTCGAGCGCAGCGAGGTCCACCCGTCGGGGCCGCCGCCGCCCGGACGGCCGGGGGCCTCGGTGGTCCGGCTGGTCGGCGTCGTCCTCGCCGGGGGCGCGGTCGGGTGGGGGGTGGCGCTGCTGTCCGTCGGCGGCGGGCAGGACCTGACGATCCACGCCGTCGACATGCTGACGTCCAGCGTGTACCTGGTGGGGCTCGTCGGGTTGTGCGTCGTCGTCGCCCTCGCCGGGGCCGCCGGGGCGGGGCGGGGACGCTGGCTCGCGTGGGCGCCGATGGCGCTGCTGCCGTTCGGCGTCGTCACCAACACCGTGGCCCTCGGGTACACGTCCTACGCGGACGTGCCGGGCTGGATGAAGATCCTCGACCTGTCGTGGCCGCTGTCGCAGCTCGCGGTGCTCGTCATGGCCGTCGCGATCGCGCGGGTCGGGCGGTGGCGCGGCCCGCTGCGGTGGCTGCCGCTCGGCGGCGCGCTCTGGCTCGTCAGCGTGATGGCCGTGCGGTCCTTCGCGCCGCCGATGGCGGCCGCCTGGTTCTTCCTCGTCTGGATGACCGCCACCTACGGGGCGCTCGGCGCGCTCCTGGCGGCCAGACCCGAGGCGGCACGCGGCAGGTGCTGACCCGGAACCGGCCGCAGACGAACGCGGAACGGCCGTGCCCCCGGGGGCACGGCCGTTCCGCGTCGGGAGCCGCCCGTCAGTGGAGGCCGGGGCGGTGCCGGTGGTCGCCCGGCGCGTGCTTGTGCCAGTGGTGCCGCATCCACCGGCTCGGCGGGCCGGACGCGTGGTGCGCGCCCCACGGGCACGGCGCGGCCCGGTGGTGGGGCCCGCCGTGGTGGTGGTGCCAGTGCGGTTTCGTCTGGTGCGGCCTGTCGTAGTGCTTCCGGCCCCACACCCAGACCTCAAGGCAGTCGCTGCCGCCCGGCCAGACCACCGAGTTGCGGATCTCCCCGGCCCGCACCGCGCGGATCCGGTAGGTGACGACGGCCGTCTGGCCCGCCGCCAGGTCGCCGGTCCAGTTGAGGAACGGGCTTTCGAGGTCGACGGTGCCGGTGCTCGCGGTGGGTCCGCTGATGATCTCGGCGTGCCGGAGCACGTCGGTGAGGTCGTCGGTGAAGGACGCGCCGATGAGCGGCTCCGTCCCGTGGTTGGTCGCGGTCAGCGTGTAGGTGAGGGTCTGGCCGACGTCGATGTGCCGCCGGTTGGCGCTCTTGTCCACGGTGAAGTCGCCCGGCGGCGTCGGGCTCGGCGTCGGCGTGGTGGGCGTCGGCGTCGGGGTCGGGGTGGCCCCGCAGTCGAGGGTCGCGGCGAACGGGAAGTGGTGGAACTCCCCGCCGTTGTCGTCGGCCGTCCCGTGGGTGAGCTGCGCGACCACGATGTCGCCCTCGATGTTCGAGGAGTTCTCGTCGATCAGGTGCGCCCTCGGCGCGTACAGGGTGCCTTCGAGGGACGCCCCGGCGGACGCGGGCAGCGTGATGGTGGTCGCGGTGGCGAAGTTCCACAGCACGTACCGCGCCTGCTCGCCGCCGAGGCCGATGTTCGGCACCGCCCAGGTGAACGCGTCGTCCACGCCCGCCGTGTCCACGTCCACGAGCAGCGGCGCCGTCGCCGACGGCGACGTGTCGAAGATGAGGTCGGCGACGTTCGCGAGGTTCTCCGCGCTGATCCTCAACACGTTGGTGACGCCGGGCGTCAGCTCGATCCGGATGTTGCTGCCCGCCGGAACCGAGCCCTGGTCGGGCAGCGGCCTGCCGTTGTCGTCGTACAGGATCACCGTGTTGGCGCACTCGGCGAGCTCCGCCGACCGCTCCCGGTAGGTCGCGAACAGGGACGTGAAGTCCAGGCCGGTCGCCGCGCCGACCGAGGGTACCGGCTGCTGCACGGTCAGCTCGACGTGCGGGGTGCTGTCGTATCCGGCGCCCGTCGCGACCACCCGGGTGTTCACGGACGCGCCGTTGGAGTCGGCGTTGAGGACCGTGGCGTTGCTCAGGTCGCCGATCTTGGCGTACCTGCCGCTGAGCACCTGGAGCGTGGCGCCCGGCGTGCTGCCGGTGAAGTCCACCTGCCCGCCGACGACGAGCGCGGTCGCGACGGTGTCGCCGGGGAAGGTGAAGCCGCCCTGCCCCTGGTTCCCGACCCGGTAGTTCCCGGCGAGTGTGAGGTTCCCGCCGACGGCGAGACTCCCCTCGTTCTCGTTGCTCGTGACGCGCGCGTCGCCCTCCACGATGACGGAGAAGCCCTGGTTGCCCGCGACCGGGTCGATCGGCGCGCCCGGCGCGGCCCCCACGGCTCCCGTGGCGAGGCCGCCCACGGTCGCGGCGAGGCTGCCCGCGAGCGCGACCGCCGCCGCGGCCAGCGCGGTGATGGTGATCTGCATCCCCCGATGATCACGCACCGTGGCCGCGTGGGCAACGACCGTGATCGCGTCAGGCGGGGCGTTCGGCGGTCAGCCGCGCCGTCTCGGCCGACGGGCGGGCCAGCAGGAGCGCCGCGACGAGGTCCACGGTGTGGCTGGTGAACAGCCTGTCGTCGGTGTGCGGCGCGGTCTGGGCGCGGCGCGCGAGCTCGGTGATGGTGAACCGGTAGGTGACGAACCGCCGGTGCAGCCGCAGCGACGTCGGGTCGAGCAGCGGGGTCAGCAGGGTGCGCCACCGGTAGAGGCTGTTGGCGGGGTCGCCCATGGCCGCCGGGTCGATCCAGGGGCGGGGCCGGTTGGCGAGGTCGGCGAGCAGCCGCAGGTAGGACGGGCCGCCGTCGTCGGCGAGCTTCGCGGCCAGCGGCCGGACGAGCGCCCCGGCCAGGGCCCGCACGTCCGGTTCGCCCTGCGCCTCGTAGGCGTCGAGCAGGATGTGCCGCCGCGCCTCGACGTCGGGCGTGTGCCGGGCCAGGACGGCGCGCAGCAGGCCGTCCCGGTCGCCGAAGTGGTACTGCAGCGCCGTCGCGTTGCGGGCGCCGGACGCGCGGACGATCTCGCGCAGGCTGACCGCGTCGATCCCCTGCGCGGCGAACAGCTCCGCGGCCGCCGTGATGAGCCGCTCGCGGGTGCCCGTGCCGCCCGCCGTGTCCGCCACCGCGCCTCCAGACGACCGCATTGACCGTTAATGCAGCCGTATTATACGGTCGCGGCGCCCAGCACAACCGCCTTGAGGAGGCGTCATGTGGGACTTCTCCACCGAACCGGAGTTCCAGGAGAAACTCGACTGGATGGACGCGTTCATCCGGGACGAGGTCGAACCGCTCGAACTCGTCTGGGGCGGCGGGATCCACCGGGCGCTCAAGGGCGAGCTGCGGCCCGTCCTGGAGCCGCTGAAGCAGCGGGTGAAGGAGCAGGGCCTGTGGGCGTGCCACCTGGGCCCCGAGCTGGGCGGCCAGGGCTACGGCCAGCTCAAGCTCGCGCTGATGAACGAGCTGATCGGACGCTCCGCGCTCGCCCCCTGGGTGTTCGGCTGCCAGGCCCCCGACACCGGCAACGCCGAGATCCTCGCGATGTTCGGCACCGAGGAACAGCGGAAGCGCTACCTTCACCCGCTGCTCAACGGCGAGTGCTTCAGCGCGTTCTCGATGACGGAGCCGCACGGCGGCGCCGACCCGCGGCTGTTCACCTGCGCCGCGGTCCCCGACGGCGACGGCTGGGTGATCAGCGGCGAGAAGTACTTCACCTCCAACGCCGACATCGCCGACTTCCTCATCGTCATGGCCGTCACCGACCCCGACGCCGACCCGCGCCGCCGCATGTCGATGTTCCTCGTGCCCGCCGACACCCCCGGCGTCGAGATCCTGCGGAACGTCGCCACCATGGGCGAGCGGTCCGAGCAGGGCCACCACGCCCACCTCCGGTACCACGACGTCAGGGTCGGCGGCGACGCGCTGCTCGGCGAGCGCGGCGGGGCGTTCGCCGTCTCCCAGGCCCGGCTCGGCGGCGGCCGTATCCACCACGCGATGCGCACCGTCGCGGCGGTCAGGCTGGCGTTCGACATGATGTGCGAGCGGGCGCTTTCCCGTGAGGTGTACGGCGGGCGGCCGCTGGCGTCCAAGCAGCTCGTGCAGGCCGCGATCGCCGACTCCCACATCCAGATCCAGCAGTTCCGGCTGATGATCCTGCACACCGCGTGGCTCATCGACCGGTCGTCCACCAAGGAGGCGCGCACCCAGATCGCCGCGTGCAAGGTCGCGGCGGCCCGCGTCTTCCACGACGTCGTGTACCGGGCGATGCACCTGCACGGCGCGCTGGGTGTGTCGCGCGACACCCCGCTGGCCCGCCTCTGGCAGCAGGCGCCGCTGATGGGCATCATGGACGGGCCCACCGAGGTGCACCAGAGCTCGATAGCGCGGCGCGTGCTCGCCGACTACGAGCCGTCCCCAACCGACTGGCCGACCCAGTACCTCCCGGACCGGCGCGCCGCCGCCCGAGCCGCGTACGAGGGACCGGCCCCAACCCGAGGCAGCCACTCTTCATGACAACCCCGCCGGAAGCCGTCGATCTCGCCGCACTGTCCTCGTGGATGGACGACCAGGGCCTACCGCCCGGTCCCAT
The DNA here is from genome assembly GCF_020991275.1 of Actinocorallia sp. API 0066. GTDB lineage: Bacteria > Actinomycetota > Actinomycetes > Streptosporangiales > Streptosporangiaceae > Actinocorallia. Next base: position 20,557 of record NZ_JAJLQY010000004.1, read on the forward strand.
CGAGGAGGTCGCGGAACTCGGCGGCGGCACCCAGAACATCCTCCTGCTCTTCCGGCGGGGCGGTGTCCGGTACGTGCTGCGGCGCGGCCCGCGCCACCTGCGCCCCCGCACGAACGACGTGCTGCTCCGCGAGGCCCGCGTGCTCACCGCCCTGGACGGCACCGACGTGCCCGCGCCGCGCGTCCTCGCCGTCTGCGCCGACACCGACGTCATGGGCGGCGCCGTCTTCTACCTGATGACGCCGGTCGACGGGTTCAACGCGACCACCCGGCTACCCGAGCCGCACGCCGGGTCCGCCGAGATCCGGCACCGGATGGGCATCGAGGCCGTCTCGGCGCTGGCCAGCCTCGGCGCGGTGGACCACGTCGCGGTCGGTCTGGACGGGTACGGGTCGCCGGAGGGGTTCCTGGAGCGGCAGGTCCCGCGCTGGATGAGCGAGCTGGAGGGGTACGGCAAGCTCGACGGGTATCCCGGCCCGGAGATCCCCGGCCTGGAGCACGTCGCGTCGTGGCTGGAGGACAACCGTCCGGCGGACTGGCGTCCCGGCATCATGCACGGCGACTACCACCTGGCGAACCTCATGTTCTCGCCGACCGGGCCGGAGGTCGCCGCGATCGTCGACTGGGAGATGTCCACGATCGGCGACCCGCTCCTCGACCTCGGCTGGCTCCTGGCGACCTGGCCGCACGGCGACGCCGTCTCCATCGCGGGCCCCCTCGGCGCCGCGGGCGGCCTGGCCACCCGCGACGAGCTCATCGCCGCCTACGCCGCCCGCTCCAGCCGCTCCCTGGACGCCGTCGACTGGTACGAGGTCCTGGCCTGCTTCAAGCTCGGCATCGTCCTGGAGGGCACGCACGCCCGAGCCCACGCGGGCAAGGCCGACAAGGGCACCGGCGACCTCCTCCACGCGATGACCCTCGGCCTCTTCACCCGGGCCCGCCGCATCACCGGCTGACCGCCCTTCCGGGCGGGGCCCGACCCGGCCCCGCCCGAAAGTAGTTAGGCATGCCTTACTTTTGTCAGGGGCGGCTTATATATTCGGGTCATGGACGTCTCCGGGATCAGCGTGGTGCGGAGTGAGGACGAGCTTCGGGGGATCGTGAAGGAGCCCGTGAAGCCCGTCTGGGAGAAGGACATCGGACGGATCGACGAGCACGCGCGGACGATCATCGCGCACTCGCCGTTCGTGCTGCTGGCCACGGCCAACGAGGACGGCACGTGCGACGTCTCGCCGCGCGGGGACCCGGCCGGGTCGGTGCTGGTGCTGGACGACCAGCGGCTCGTCCTGGCCGACCGGCCCGGGAACCGGCGGCTCGACAGCTTCCGCAACGTGCTGCGCAACCCGCACGTGGGGCTGCTGTTCCTCGTGCCGGGCATGAACGAGACACTCCGGGTGAACGGCCGCGCGACGCTCGTGTCGGACGCGCCGTTCTTCGCCGACCTCGCCGTCCAGGGCAAACGCCCGCAACTCGCGGTCCTCGTGGACGTCGAGGAGCTGTACATGCACTGCGCGAAGGCGTTCCTGCGCTCGTCCCTGTGGGACCCCGAGACCTGGCCGGACCGCAGGACCCTGCCGACGCTCGGCCGGATCACCAAGGACCAGATGGGCCTCAAGGGCGTCCCCGCGAAGGTCATCGACGCGGGCCTCGCGCTGGACTCCAAAACCAACCGGTACTGACACACGACGCGCGGAGGACCGCCCCGGCCACCTGGGACGGTCCTCCCTGCTTGTCGTCAGCGGCGGACTTTGCTGCGGCCAGGCGTACGCGTGCCCGAGCGTGTGCTCGTGATCGGGTACGACGACCCCGAGGGTTACGCTCGCCAGCGGATCCTGTTCCAGCCCGAACTCGTCGTGCGGGAGTCGACAACGCCGTGAAGATCGCCCTGTTCGCCACCTGCGTGAACGACACGCTCCACCCCGGCACGGCCCAGGCCGTCGTCACGGTGCTGGAGCGGCTCGGCCACCACGTGGTCTTCCCCGAGGCGCAGACCTGCTGCGGGCAGCTGCACCTCAACACCGGCTATCCCGAAGAGGCCCTGCCGCTGGTGCGGTCCTTCACCGAGACCTTCGAGGACCACGACGCCGTCGTCGCCCCGTCCGGCTCGTGCGCCGCGATGGTCCGCGACTGGCACGGCAAGCTCGCCGCCCGCCAGGGCGACCACCGGCTCGCCGAACGCGCCCACGCGCTCACCCCGAGGGTGCACGAGCTGAGCGAGCTGCTCGTGGACGTGCTGGGCGTCACCGACGTCGGCGCCGTCTTCCCGCACCGGGTCACCTACCATCCGACCTGCCACGGGCTGCGCGTGCTGAAGCTCGGCGACAAGCCGCTCCAACTGCTGCGCGCCGTCAAGGAGATCGACCTCGTGGACCTGCCCGACGCCACCGAGTGCTGCGGCTTCGGCGGCACCTTCGCGCTGAAGAACGCCGACGTGTCCGCCGCGATGTGCGCGGACAAGACGGCGGCGGTCAAGCAGACCCGCGCCGAGGTGCTGTGCGCGGTGGACAACTCGTGCCTCACGCACATCGGCGGCACCCTGTCCCGGCAGCGCAGCGGGGTGCGGGTCATGCACCTCGCCGAGATCCTGGCGAGCGGCGCGTGAGCCGCCTGGACGCCTCGCCCGCCGAAGTGCTCCGGCGCGCCGAGCCCGAACACGACGGGCTTCACGCCGACGAGACAGCCGCGCGGATGCCCACCTACGTGGGGATGCCGTCGTTCCCGGAGGCGGCGCACGACGCCGTCGCCGACACCCAGTTGCGGCGCAACCTCGCGCACGCGACCGGGACGATCCGGGCGCGCCGGGCCGCCGCCGTCGCCGAGCTCGACGACTGGGCGGAGCTGCGCGACGCGGGCAGGCGGATCAAGGACCACACGCTCCAGTACCTCGGGCACTACCTGCGGCTCCTTGAGGAGAACGTCACGGCGGCCGGGGGCGTCGTGCACTGGGCGCGGGACGCCGGGGAGGCCAACACGATCGTCGCGCGGCTCGTCGCGGAGACGGGCGAGCGCGAGGTCGTCAAGGTCAAGTCGATGGCCACGCAGGAGATCGGGCTGAACGAGGCGCTGGCCGAGCACGGCATCACCGCCTACGAGACCGACCTCGCCGAGCTGATCGTGCAGCTCGCCGACGACAGGCCGTCGCACATCCTCGTCCCGGCCATCCACAAGAACCGGGCGGAGATCCGCGACCTGTTCAGCAGGCGGATGCCGTCCGCGCCCGCCGACCTGTCCGACGAGCCCGCCGAGCTGGCCGAGGCGGCGCGGCGCCACCTGCGCGCCAAGTTCCTGTCGGCGAAGGTCGCGGTGTCCGGGGCGAACTTCGCGATCGCCGAGACGGGCACCGTGCTCGTCGTGGAGTCCGAGGGCAACGGGCGGATGTGCCTGACGCTGCCCGACACGCTCATCACCGTCATGGGCATCGAGAAGCTCCTGCCGACCGCGCGCGACCTTGAAGTGTTCCTCCAGTTGCTGCCGCGCTCCTCGACGGCCGAGCGGATGAACCCGTACACGTCGGCGTGGACGGGCGTGACGCCGGGCGACGGGCCGCGCAACTTCCACCTCGTACTGCTGGACAACGGGCGCACCGAGATCAGGGACGAGGAGGTCGGACGGCAGGCGCTGCGCTGCATCCGCTGCTCGGCCTGCCTGAACGTGTGCCCGGTGTACGCGCGGGCGGGCGGGCACGCCTACGGGTCGCCCTATCCGGGGCCGATCGGGGCGATCCTGTCGCCGCAGATCCGGGGCATCGGCTCGACGGTGGACGCGTCGCTGCCGTTCGCTTCGTCGCTGTGCGGGGCCTGCTACGACGTGTGCCCCGTCGCGATCGACATCCCCGAGGTGCTCGTGCACCTGCGGGCCAAGACCGCGAAGAAGCTTCCCGAGAAGGCGGTGATGGGGCTCGCCGCGTGGGGGCTGCGCTCGCCCGCCCGGCTCGCCCTGGGCCAGGCGGTGGCGAGCCGGATGCGGCGGATCGCGCCGCATGTCCGGTTCCCCCGTGCCTGGGCCGACACCCGCGACCTGCCCGCGATCCCGAAGGAGTCCTTCCGCGCCTGGTGGAAGCGGACTCGGGGCTTCGCGGCGGCGCCCGACCGGAAGGACGGCTCCCGATGAGCGCCCGCACCGACATCCTCGCCCGGCTCGGCACGCCCGAGGGCGACCCCGAGACCGAGTACCGGCTGCTGCGCCGCGCCTACCGGGAGCGGCACCACGACGGCGACGTCACCGGGCTCTTCGCCGAGCGGGTCGCCCACTACAAGGCGGTCGTCCACCGCCTGTCCGAGGCGGAACTACCCGACGCCCTCGCCGCCGCCCTGCGCCCCCGCCCGGAGTCCGGGCACTCCCGGCAAGTCCAGGGCTCGCCGAGCGCGCGGCCTCCAGGCCCCGACAAGCACAGCCCTTACGTGTTGCCGGACGGCTTCCCTGAGGCGTGGGCGGCCGGGATCGACGCGTCCCTGCGCGCTCCGCGCGACGCCGACCTGGACACGGTGTCCGGGGTCGTCACCGCGTGCGCGGTCGCGATCGCCGAGACCGGCACCATCGTGCTGGACCACGGCCCCGGCCAGGGCCGACGGGCGCTGACCCTGGTGCCGGACCACCATCTTGTCGTCGTCAAGACCTCACAGATCGCCCCCGACGTACCCGGTGCGCTCGCCCGGCTCGACATCACCCGGCCGCTCACGTTCATCTCGGGGCCCTCCGCCACCAGCGACATCGAGCTGTCCCGCGTGGAGGGCGTCCACGGCCCCCGCACGCTGGAGGTCTTCCTCATCTGACCACCCGGTTCCGGGCGGTCGGGAAGAATCCCATATTTCCCATTGATTTCGTAGGGAATTGGGGGGATCATCGCTGTGACCTGACGTGAGGGTGGGTTCGGGGGCCGCCCGTGGACGGCTGAATGCCGTGGAAAGGCACGCGATGAGCGACCCCGACAAGCCCGCTGTCGCGCCCCCGCCGACCGAGGGCGAGAGCAAGACCGCGTTCAACGAGGACTGGGCGGCCACCATCCTCGGCCTGCTCCTGCTGGCGCTGGTCCTCACCGGCGTCATCCCGACCGGGGTGGTGCCGTAATGAGCACCGAACCGCAGGCGGCGCCCGCCGAGCCCACCCCCGAGTCCTCCTCCCCCGCCCAGAACGCCCTCGTGTGGGGCCTGCTCGGCTTCCTCGTCGTCCTCGTGATCGGGGCGCTCACGCGGCTGCTGGAGACCAAGGTCCCCGAGTGGTTCGACGGCTCGGACCTCGCGTCCGCGATCGAGTACCCCGTCTACGCGATCCTCCTCGGCCTGGCCGGGAACGCCATCCTCACCATCACCGGGGTGCGCGACAGACTCGCGGGCGGCTTCCGCACCGAGTTCCTGATCAAGACGGGCCTCGTGCTGCTGGGCGCGTCCATCAACCTCAAGGTCATCGTGACCGCCGCCGGGCCCGCGATCATCCAGGGGCTCATCCTCATCAGCTCGGTGTTCCTGTTCACCTGGTGGCTGGGCGGCAAGCTGGGCCTGGACGACAAGCTGCGGGCGCTGCTCTCGGCGGCCGTCTCGATCTGCGGGGTGAGCGCGGCGATCGCCGCGGCCGGTGCGGTGCAGGCGCGGCGCGAGCAGCTCGCCTACAGCGCGAGCCTGGTCATCGCGTTCGCGCTGCCGTCCATCTTCATCCTCCCGGCCCTGGCGTCGGTGTTCGGGCTGTCCGACGTCGTCGCGGGCGCCTGGATCGGCGGCAACATCGACACCACCGCCGCGGTGACGGCCGCCGGCGAGCTCGCCGGCGAGGACGCCCTGACCATCGCCGCGATCGTGAAGAGCACCCAGAACGCGCTCATCGGCGTTGTCGTCGTGGCGCTCACCGCCTGGTTCGCGTTCAAGATCGAGCGCACGCCGGGCTCGGCCCGCCCGTCGCTCGGCGCCTTCTGGCAGCGGTTCCCGAAGTTCATCATCGGGTTCGTGCTCGCCTCGGCCATCGCGACCTGGTACCTCACCACCGTCTCGTCGGCCGACGGCAAGGAGACCATCGGCGTCGTCAACGACCTGCGCACCTGGTTCCTCATCCTGGCCTTCGTCTCCATCGGCCTGGAGTTCAAGGTGACGGCCCTGAAGGAGGCCGGCTGGCGCCCCGTCATCGTCTTCGCCTCCGCCACCCTCGTCAACATCGTCCTGGCCCTCGGCCTGGCCCTCCTCCTCTTCCGCAACTTCACCATCCCCACCTGACAACCCGACCCCGCCCAGGTCCCCCACCGGACGCCCACCCAAGAACTTGACACCATCAAGATCTTCCGTGGGTGCCCGCCCGGGGGACCTGGCACCTCCCCCAACCCTCCTGCCCCTCGCGGACGCCGAGACGCAGGAACCTGGCATCGTCAAGATCCCCCGAAGCCACTCGCCCACGGGAATCCGGCATCGCCGATCCCCCGCTGGTGCCCGCACGGGAACCTGGCATCGTCAAGATACGACAACCTGACAGCGTCCGGACGTGGGAGCTCTCCCTCGACAAGATGTGAGAACTTGTCGCCGTCAAGATATGGGAACTTGCCACCGTCAGGATGCGGTACCTTGCCACTGTCAAGATGTTGGAACTTGTCGCCGACTAGATAGGGCCCGCTCCCCGCTGGGGGGCGGGCCCGGTGTCTGGTTTTGGCCACTGGGGCGGGAGCTCTTTGGATTGACGTCGGGGCGGGGGGTGCCTACGGTCGGTGGAGGCCCGTCACCGCGTGCGTTCGGCAGGTGCGGTGGAGACCCGCCGGTCCGTCCTGGCCGCGTTCTCGGGCGGCGCGGGCGGGGCGGGGCCGGTGTGCTCCGATGGACGGGCTCGCGGGTCAGAGGCGGACGATCATCTTGCCGATGTTGTCGCCTCTGAGCAGGCCCAGGAAGGCGTCCAGGGCGCTGGCGATGCCGTCGGTGAAGGTCTCGCGGTAGCGGAGTTCGCCGGACGCGACGCGCGGGCCCATCTCGGCGAGGAACTCCGGGCGGAGGTCGAGGTGGTCGCCGACGAGGAAGCCCTCGATCCGGCCCCGCGTCTGGATGAGGCGGGAGAGGTTGTCGGGGCCCGGCGCGGGGCTCGTGTCGTTGTAGCGGGAGATCATGCCGCAGACCGCGATCCGGCCGCGCAGCCGCAGCGCGCCGAGCGCCGCCTGGAGGTGGTCCCCGCCGACGTTGTCGAAGTAGACGTCGACGCCGTCGGGCGCGGCCACGGCGAGCTGTTCGGCGACGGGCGCCTTCTTGTAGTCGAACGCGGCGTCGAAGCCGAACTCCTCGCGCAGCAGCCGCACCTTCTCGGGGCTGCCCGCGGATCCGACGACGAGCGAGGCCCCCCTGATCCTGGCGATCTGCCCGACGGTACTGCCCACCGCTCCGGCCGCGCCGGACACGAACACCCTGTCGCCCGGCTGGAAGGCCGCTGTCCGCAGCAGGCCCGCGTAGGCCGTCAGACCCGTCATGCCGAGCACACCCAGGTAGACGCTGGCGGGGACCCCCTCCTGCGGGCGCAGGACGACACCCTGCCCGGCGTCCAGCACCGCGTACTCGCGCCAGCCCAGCATGTGCAGGACAAGATCACCCGGATCGAATCCGTCGACCGTGGAGGCGACGACCTCGCCTATCGCGCCGCCCGTCATCGGCTCGCCCAGCCCGTACGGGGCGATGTAGGACGGCACGTCCGACATCCGGCCCCGCATGTAGGGGTCCACCGAGACGAACACGTTGCGGACGAGGAGCTGGCCCGGGTCCGGCACGGGGACCTCGACCGTCGCGAGGTCGAAGTCCCCGGGGACGGGCACACCGACGGGCCGCCGCAGGAGCCGCCATTCGCGGCCGGTGAGAGCTGCCATGCCCCTCCCCTACCCGGCCGGGGTCACGTCCCGGTCAAGGACCAGCCCTGCCGTGGGTTCAGCCGCCGCAGCACGTCGGTGATCGTCACCACGCCGATCGGCTCGCCGCCCTCGGTGACGACGACGAGCTGGTTGCCGGTCTGCCGCATCTGGGCGAGCGCCGTGTAGACGGGCAGGTCGGCGTCCATCAGGTAGGCGGGCCGGACGAGCGCGTCGATCGGCGCGCCGTCGGGCAGCGCCAGGGTGTCGCGGACGTGCACGACGCCCCAGTCGGCCAGCGGCCCCGTCACCAGGATCCGCAGGTGCCCGGAGGTGCGGCTCACCTCCTGGACGTCGGCGACGGTCGAGCCCGGCGGGACGGCGCTGGGCGTCACCCCGCGCCGGACCAGCTCGCCGATCCTGAGGTTCTGCAGGTCGATGGCGAGCGAGAACTGGGCCGAGTAGCGCGGTTCCAGCGCGCCGACGTTCGCCGAGTGCTCGACCAGGTGGCGCAGCGCCGCCGGGTCCTGCCCTGCCGCGACGTGGTCGGCCGCCTCGACGCCGACCCGGCGCAGGCACCGGTTGGCCGCGTTGTTGAGGGCGATGAGCAGCGGCCGGGTCAGCCACATGAACGCCCGCATCGGCAGCGCCAGCAGCGTCGCGGACTTCTCCGGGTGGGCGATCGCCCAGGACTTGGGCGCCATCTCGCCGATCACCAGGTGCAGGAACGTGACGATCACCAGCGCCAGCACGAACCCGGCGCCGTCGGCCAGCCACAGCGGCGCGCCCCAGCGCTCCAGGAGCGGGGTGAGCCAGTGGTGCACGGCGGGTTTGGTGATCGCGCCGAGCGCCAGGGTGCAGACGGTGATGCCGAGCTGGGATCCGGCGAGCAGCACGGTCAGTTCGGACGAGCTGCGCAGCGCCGCCCGCGCCGACCTGCTGGTCTGCGCGGCGTCCTCCAGCCGGTGCCGTTTGGCGCCGATCAGGGCGAACTCGACGGCGACAAAAAAGGCGCTCAGCGCGATGATCGCCGCCGTCACGACGATGACGATCCACGGGTCGCTCATTCCGCGCTCCCCTCGTCGGTCTCCTCGGCGGGTTCGTCGACCTCAAGGCGGATGGACGACGGGACGTGGTTGTCGATCTCCAGGACCTCCACGTGGATCCAGCGGCGGGGCGGGTCGTCGGCGTGGGCGAGGTCGGCCGGGTCGGGCGGCAGCTCGATGTGGAGCTTTGTGCCGACGGACGGGAGCGCGCCGTGCTCGGCGATCACCAGCCCGGCGATCGTCTCGTAGTCGCCCTCGGGGAGCGCGTGGTCGATGGTCCGCTCGACCTCGTCCACGTGGAAGTCGCCGGGGATGATCCAGGCGTCGCCGCCCGCGGGGGCGGGTTCGTCCTCGTCCACGTCGTGCTCGTCGGTGATCTCGCCGACGAGTTCCTCGGAGAGGTCCTCCAGGGTGATGATCCCGGCGAAGCCCCCGAACTCGTCGACGACGCAGGCGAGTTGGGCCCGCGCGGCGGTCATCGCGTCCAGGGCGGCGGGCAGCGCCATGAGGGTCGCCACCACGGTCGCCGGACGCATGATCTTGGTGGCGGGCACCGTGTTGTCGGGCGCGGCGAGCACGTCGTCGAGGTGGACGACGCCGACCACGCGGTCGTCGTCGTCCAGGACGGGGTAGCGGGAGTGTCCGGCGCTCATCGTCATCCGGACGTCGGCGACGGTGTCGTCGGCCTCCACGACGTCCACCCGGGAGCGGGGGATCATGGCGTGTTCGACGTCGCGTTGGGGGAAGTCGAGGATCCGGTCGAGCAGGATCGACAGGTCGGGGGGCAGGTCGCCGGAGCGCCGCGAGTCCTTGACGATGTGGGCGAGGTCGCGGGCCGTCGCGGAGTGCTCGACGTCGTGGACGGGCTCGATCCGCAGCATCCGGAGCAGCGTGTTCGACGCCTGGTCGAACACCCAGATCAGCCAGCCGAACGCCTTGAGGTAGCCGAGGGTCGAGCGGGACAGCCAGCCCGCGACGGGCTCGGGCCTGGCGATCGCGAGGTTCTTCGGGAACAGTTCGCCGAAGACCATCTGCACGATGGTCGAGAAGGCCAGCGCCAGCACGGTGCCGACGGCGACGCCCACGCCGACCGGGACCCCGGTGACGCCGAGGAGGTCGCCGAGCGCGCGGCCGATGAGGGGTTCGGCGACGTAGCCGACGAGCAGGCCGGTCACGGTGATGCCCAGTTGGGCGCCGGACAGCATGAAGGAGGTGCGGCGGGTCACTCGGAGTGAGCGCGCCGCTGTCTTGTCACCGGCGTCGGCCCTGGCGTGGAGCCGTGAGCGGTCCACCGCCATGAAGGCGAACTCCTGGGCCACGAAGTAGCCGGTGAGCGCCGTGATCAGGAACACCACCGCGACGCCGAGCAGCAGTGAGAGCACCGCGGTCATCGGCGGCCCGCCAGGGGCTCGGTGGTGTCGGGACTAGGAGGATGGTCGGGGTCCAAGGTCGCTCTCTGCTGGTTGGATTCGGTCACGGATACAACGATCAGCACGGATGTCCGGTTCCCGGCCGATCACTCAGGTCATACCCGTCGCGCGGGGTGCGTCCGACACCGCCCCCTGGCGAAGGCCGGACGGCGCCGGGGCGGGCCCGGCGCCGTCCGGGGGTCAGTCGGCCACGAGGAGGGCGCGGCGGCCGTACAGCTCGCGCTGGCGGCGCACCGCGTAGACGCCGGGCGCGCACCCGGACGCGCCGTGTTCGGGGTGCAGGAGGTGGACGGGTTCGGTCGCCTCGAACAGGGCGACGGCGAGGCCGTCCCGGTCGTGGGGCCGCACGGTGTACCGGCAGGCGCCGGGGTCGGCGACGAGGGTGTGCGGGTTGCCGCCGTCGGCGCCGCGCACGAGCACGACGCCCTCGGGCGGCACCGGGGTCCACGGGGCGCTCGGGTGGTTCCGGCAGCCCGGCCGGTCGCCGCACGGCTGGACGCGGTCGGCGATCATCGGGAGGGGGACGACGATGAGGTCGCCCTGGGCCTGGATCCCGGCGGTCACGGGGATCGTGACGGCGAACTCCAGGTGGTCGAGGGCGGTCATCCCGGTCTGGTGGCAGAGGTCGGCGAGGGTCACGGAAGAGGTCATCGGCATCACCTTCAGGTCCGGCGGGTCAGGGTGGCGTACTCGTCGCGGGCCAGGCCGTACGTCCAGGCCGCGGCGGCGACGGGATCGGTGAAGCCCTCCGGCACGGTGAGCCCGTACCGGCGGCGGCGCCCGTCCCGTTCGACGGAGCCGTTGACGGCGAGCAGCACCCGCGTCCCGTCCCGTCCGAGGTCGTAGAGGCGCAGTTCCGCGCCGGGGTTGCCGGGGTCGGGGGCGGTCGCGAGCAGGGCGAGGCCCGCCTCGTCGAGGTAGCGGGCCCAGCCGATCCGCTCGATCGCGCAGCGCCGCACCTCGGCGTTGCGCTCCCGGCCGATCCGGCCGGGGTCGGGGTCGTCGATCACCCAGGCGGGCACCGTGGTGCCGTGCCAGGCGTGCAGGGCCCACCCGTCGGCGTAGCGGACGGCCGGTCCGTCGGCCCGGTGGAGGCGGACGGCGTCCGGCCGGTCGGCGGGCTCGGTGTGCAGCTCCACGGGCCGCTCGGCGACGACGCACACCCGCTGGCGCGGCCACCATGGGCCCGTGGACCGCGCGGCGGCCGTCCACAGGTCGAGGAGCCGCCGGAGGTCGGGGGCGAGGTGCAGGCCGGCGAGGCGGCACAGCGTGTCGTGGTGGGCGGCCCACGGCGCCGCCAGCGCGGTGTACCAGCCCCTGCCCCCGGCGTAGGGGTCGTCGTCGGCGGCGCGGAGGATCCGGTCGTGGACGGCGGCCTGGGTGGCGTTCAGCGGCACGTGGAGCATCGGCCTGAGGAGCCTGTCGGCGGTGACGTGGCCCGGCCGCAGCGCGGCGTCGGCGGCGAGGCCGAATCCCGTGACGAGGTGCCTGAGCGCCCTGACGACGGGCCAGGAGTCGAGGTCAGCGACGTCCTCGGCGCCGTCCCGGTGGCCGGGCGGCCGGGTGTGCAGGGCGGCGAAGGGCGAGGGGACCCAGTGGAACCGTGGTGGGGGGTGTCCGGCGAGCTGGTAGAGGCCGGAGATCGCGGCCTCGGCGGCCGGGCGGTCGGCGGGCGCGGTGGACAGCATCGTGTCCCGCCAGGCTTCTCGGATGGGCGCGACTTCCCGTCGCCCGAGAAGGCTCATCGCAGGGGGGCTTCGAGCCCCTTTCGCTTGATCATGTCCCTCAGGGTGCCAGAGGCCCGGCGCGGCTGTCCAGCCCCCGGCCTCCGGCCGGGACCTCGGCCAGCGCGGCGACGAGCGGCGCGAGCCGCGGGTTCTCGGCGGCGGCGGCCAACGCCTCGCGGAGCGCGCGGTCGTTGGTGGGGCGGGCTTCGGCGAGCAGTTCCAGGCCCGCGGGGGTGACGTCGGTGTAGATGCCGCGCCGGTCGGTCGGGCAGAGGTGGCGGGCGAGCAGGCCGCGGTTCTCCAGCCGGGTGACGAGCCGGGTCGTGGCGCTCTGGCTGAGCACGACGGCGTCGGCGACCTGCTTCATCTGGAGGTGGCCGCCCTCGCCCGCGTGCTGGCGGCTGAGCACGTCGAGGAGGGAGAACTCCCGGACGCTCAGGCCGTGCCCGGCCTGGAGCGCCCGTTCGAGGTGGGCGTCGATCCTGCCGTGCAGGAGGGACAGCGCGCACCAGCCCTGGGCCAGGGCCGTCGGCTCGGGGTGGGCGGTCATGCGCACAGCGTACCAAGACAGGCCGGTATCCCGCGCTTGCAAGTAATCGGCGTATGCAACTATTGTCTTCGCCTGTTAAGTGTGGACGCAATCTTTGGGGGACCCACATGCCCGTCGCGCTCCTGGCCCTGGCCATCGGGGCCTTTGCCATCGGCACCACCGAGTTCGCCATGATGGGCCTGCTGCCGCTCACCGCCGCCTCGTTCGACGTGTCCATCCCGACCGCGGGCTGGCTCGTCACCGGATACGCGCTCGGCGTCGTCGTGGGCGCACCCGTGATGACGGCGCTGGGCACCCGGGTCTCACGCAAGCGGATGCTCATGCTGCTCATGGTGCTCTTCGTCGTCGGCAACGCGCTGTCGGCGCTCGCGCCCACCTTCGGGATCATGCTCACCGGACGGGTCGTCGCCTCGCTCAGCCACGGCGCGTTCTTCGGCATCGGCTCGGTCGTCGCCGCCGGGCTCGTCGCGCCCGAGCGGGCCACCGCCGCCATCGCCGCGATGTTCACCGGGCTGACCGTGGCCAACCTCGTCGGCGTGCCGCTCGGCACGCACGTCGGGCAGGTGTTCGGGTGGCGCGCCACGTTCTGGGCGGTCGCCCTGCTCGGCGTCGCCGGGCTCGTCGGGATCGCCCGGCTCGTCCCGGAGATCCCCGCTCCTGAGGGCGTCCGGCTGCGGCACGAGATCCGCGCGCTCGGCGACGCGCAGGTGCTCCTGGCCATGGCCATGACGGTGCTGGGCTTCGGCGCGGTCTTCGCCGCCGTCACCTACCTCGCGCCGATGATGACCGAGACCGCCGGGTTCGCGGCGTCGTCGGTGAGCTGGCTGCTCGTACTGCTCGGCCTCGGCATGGTCGCCGGGAACCTGCTCGGCGGGCGGTTCGCCGACCGGGCGCTCCTCCCGACGCTCTACCTCTCGCTCGCCGGGCTCGCCGTCGTGCTGACGTTGTTCGCGTTCACCGCGCACGCCAAGCTGCCCGCCGCCGTCACGCTCGTGCTCGTCGGCGGGCTCGGCATGGCGACCGTGCCGCCGCTGCAGAAGCGCGTCCTGGACGGGGCCGCCGCCGCGCCCACGCTGGCGTCGGCGGTCAACGTCGGGGCGTTCAACCTCGGCAACGCGCTCGCCGCCTGGCTCGGCGGGCTCGTGATCGCCGCCGGGCACGGGTACACCGCGCCGAACTGGGTCGGGGCCGGGCTCGCGGGCGCGGCGCTCGCCGTCACCGGGCTGTCCCACGCGCTGGAGCGGCGGGCCGCCGGAGCGCCCGTGCCCGTCGCCGTGTGACGGCCGCCCGGTACGGGCAATCCATCCGTAACGGCCACGGAACGGGACGGACACCGGAATAAGCCAACTTGGTCGTCAACGGACGCGGCGGCCAGAATGGACGCCGGGAGACGGCCACGGACGGAGGTGGGACGGGTGCGGACAGCGGGTGACCTGCGGCGGCTCGTCCACCGGACCGCGTGGACGCGCGGCAGAGTCGCGCACGGGAGACAACGGGACCAGGCTGTAACAGCCTGAGCGCAGCACCGGACGCGCCCGCGTCCGGCCGGGGCCGCGCGCCCCTCCCCCCGCTCTCCCGAAACGGAGTCCCCGATGACCGCGACCGAGTCGCTGCCGCGCGGCTGCACCTTCGACCCCGCCGACTGGGCCATCCTCGCCCGGCACTGGTACCCCGTCGCCCTTACCCGCGAGGTGGATGGCGCGCCCTTGGCCGTCACCCTTCTCGACGAGCGCCTCGTCGTCTACCGGGCCAACGGCTCCGTCGTCGTCGCGCCCGACCTGTGCCCGCACCGCGGCCTGCCGCTCAGCATGGGCTCCGGCGACGGCACCGCGCTCGCCTGCGCCTACCACGGGCTGCGGTTCGGCGAGGGCGGCAGATGCGTCGGGATCCCCGCGCACCCGACAGCGAAGATCCCCGAGCGGATGCACCTGGCGACGTACCCGTCGGTCGAGCGGTACGGGCTGGTGTGGACGTGCCTGCGGCCGACATCGGACGAGCCGGACATCCCGCGCATGGCACTGTGGGACGAACCAGGATTCCAGCGGATCAACTGCCCGTGGATCGACATCGCCGCGTTCGCCGGACGCCAGGTCGAGGGGTTCCTCGACGTCGCCCACTTCGGGTTCGTCCACCTGGAGTCCTTCGGCGACCCCGGCAACACCGAGGTGCCCGAGTACACCCCCGTCCGGCACGAGAAGGGCTTCTCCGTCGACTACTGGAGCACCGTCAGCAACTACGCCCGAGGCGGACCCAAGGCGCCCGACGGGTACCTGTGGCTGCGGCACTTCGACGTGCACCTCCCCTTCACCGCGACGCTCGTCGTGCACTTCCCGGGCGGCGGAAGGCTCAACATCATGAACGCGGCCTCGCCCGTGTCGGCGCGCCGGACCCGGATGTTCGCGCCGATAGCCCGGGACTTCGACACCGACCAGCCCGTGCAGGGCGTGTACGACTTCAACCGGACGGTCTTCGAGGAGGACGCCCGCATCGTCGAGGCGCAGCGGCCGGAGAACCTGCCGCTCGACCCCCGGATCGAGGTCAACATCCCGGCCGACCGCAGCTCCGTCGCCTACCGGCGCGGCCTGCGCGACCTCGGCCTCAGCCACTTCTTCACCGCCTGAACCCCACCCGAGGAGAACACCCATGGACGTCTCGACCCTCGCCACCTCGTTCGGCGCGCGGCTGCCCGCGTGGGTGCTGGCGGAGCTGGCGGACGTGCCCGCCGCCGCGCCGTCCGACGCCGAGCGGCTCGCCCTCACCAACCGGCTCGCGGCCCGCAACCACCGGGAGGACACCGGCGGCCCGTTCGCGGCGCTCGTGGTGGAACGCGACAGCGGTCTGATCATCTCGGCGGGCGTGAACGTCGTGCTCGCGTCCGGGCTGTCGTCGGTGCACGCCGAGGTCACCGCGCTCTCGCTCGCGCAGACCCGGCTCGGCCGCTGGGACCTCGGCGCGCCCGGCACGCCCGACCTCGAACTCGTCGTCAACTGGCGGCCCTGCGTGATGTGCTACGGCGCCGCCATGTGGTCGGGCGTGCGGCGGCTGCTCATCGCGGGCGACGGCCCCGAACTGGAGGAGCTGACCGGCTTCGACGAGGGCCCGATGCGCGAGGACTGGGCGGCCCAGTTCGCCGCCCGCGGCATCGAGGTCGCCTTCGGCGACGCCCGCGAGGAGGCCATCGCCGTCTTCGCCGAGTACGGCGCCCGAGACGACGCCGTCGTCTACAACGCCCGAGGCACCGCCACCGTCTGAGCCCCTCCCCCTCCCCTGACCCGCGCGCGGGTCAGGGGGCGGGGGCCTGGGCGGCGGCGGTGAGCATGGCGGTGAGGTCGGCGGTGAAGACGTCGTGGGGCAGGAGCGGGGGGTCGGGGCGGGCGGCGCGGTCGGCGAGGACGGCGGTGAGGAAGGCGATGAGGGCGGCGACCCGCTCCAGGGCGACCGGCTCCGGCAGGCGCGCCATGAGTGCCTTCTCCAGGACGGAGAGCTGGCGGGAGATCTCGGTGCCCGCGAGGAACGCCGGGGACTCGCGGGTGCGCACCCCGGCCTGGCCCGCGACCTGGGCGACGACCCGCAGGAAGTGGCGGCCCTCGTCGGTGCGCAGCTCGGCGGCGATCGGCGCGACGATCGCGGCGACGATCTCCGGCACGTCGGCGGCGGCGAGGTCGGCGGCGGCGCGGACGGGCTCCATCCGGTCCATCCCGGCCTGGAGGATCGCTTCGAGCAGGCCGCGCCGCGAACCGAAGTGATAGGTGATCGCCGAGTCGTTGCCCTGGCCGGCGAGCCACACGATGTCGCGCGTCTTCGCGGCGTCCACACCCTGCTCGGCGAACAGGCGCGCGCCGGCCCGCACGAGCCGGGCCCTCGTTCCGGTTGCGTCCCTGGCCATGGGGTGATAGTAACAGGAGGTGTTAATAACGGGGTCCGTTAGTTCGGGTCGATCGGCGCGGTCGGCTCGGCGGGCGGGCTCCGTGCCGCCGCCCACCCCCGGCGAGGTGCCCGATGCGTTACGACCCGTTCGACCCCGCGTTCCAGGCCGACCCGTATCCCGCCTACCGCGTCCTGCGCGACACCGAGCCGGTGCACCGGCACCCGGCGCCGCACTACTGGGCGCTGTCCCGGTTCGCCGACGTCTGGGCCGCGGTGCGCGATCCGGCGACGTTCTCCTCGGCGCGGGGCCTCACCTTCGCGCCCGACGAGATCACCGCGCTGGGCCTGCCGCCGACACTCGTCATGCTGGACCCGCCACGGCACACCGCGCTGCGGCGGCTGATCTCGGCCGGGTTCACGCCACGCCGGATCGCCGCGATGGAGGAGGAGTTGCGCGGGTTCGTCCGGGGGCGGCTCGCCGCGATGGAGCGCACCGCCGCCGAGGGCGGCGTGCCCGACCTGCACCGCGACTACTCCTCGCCGCTCCCCACCTTCGCGCTGGCCCGGCTGCTCGGCGTGCCGGAAACCGACAGGGCCCGGTTCGACCCGTGGGTCACCGCGCTCACCACGATCCAGGACGAGGGCCTGTCCCTGGACGACACGGCGGCCGTCACCGCCGTCGGCGAGATGTTCGAGTACTTCGGCGCGCTCATCACCGCCCGCCGCGCCGACCCGGCCGACGACCTCATCAGCGCCCTCACCCGCGTCGGGCTCGACGGGCCCGACGGCGAGCGCCTCACCGACTGGGACATCCTCGGCTTCTGCTTCGTCATGGTCGCGGGCGGCAACGACACGACCGGCAACCTCATCTCCCACGCCGTCGTCCTGCTGGACTCCGACCACGCCCAACGCGAACGCCTCGTCGCCGACTTCTCCCTCATCCCGAACGCCCTCATGGAGTTCCTCCGCCTGGAGGGCTCCGTCCAGGCCCTGGCCCGCACCACCACCCGCCCCGTCACCCTGCACGGCGTCGAGATCCCCGAGGGCGAGAAGGTGATGATGCTCTACGGCTCCGCCAACCGCGACGAACGCGAGTACGGCCCCACCGCCGCCGCCCTCGACATCACCCGCCCCCACCCCCGCCACCTCGGCTTCGCCAGCGGCCCCCACTTCTGCATCGGCTCCCACCTGGCCAAACTCCAAGCCCGCGTCGCCCTCGAAGAGCTCTACACCCGCCACCCCCACCTCTCCGTAGACCTCCCCTCCGCCCACCGCATCTCCTCCCCCTTCACCCGAGGCTGGCACTCCCTCCCCACCCCCACCCTCAACAACCCACCCCCCTGACCCCAACCGCCCCCGCCTCCCTCCTCGAACGCCTCCACGCCACCCTTCCCCCACCCGACACCCCCACAAGCCCACAACACTGACCCAACCGCCCCCGCCGCCCCCACCTCCCTATCCGGCATCTCCACGACGACGAAGGACATCCGCGCGCCGCCCACGAGGCTCCACGACCCGTGGCGACCCGCGCCGCACGCGAGGGGTTCCAAGACCCGTGGCGACCCTCGCCGCCCGACTCCCACGGCGGCACTGTCGGCGCCTTGCGGCGGGCGTCCCCCGGGCCGTGCACACGCCCGGGGAACTCTGGCAGGGTGGGCGGATGGCCGCAAAGGGGCATCGCGCACGTTTCCAGGACCGGCGCGAGCACCTGTACGACTTTCTGGACGAGGTGCTGGTCCGGTGCCCCCGCTGCACGGCCTGCGCCGTCGTCGTACCCCGGCCCAGCACTCCGCCAGACAGAACCAAGCCTCCCGGAGCCCCGCACCCCGACCGACGACTCCGCTGCGACACCTGCGCCCTCGTCCGGGACACCACCGCCACCACCCTCACCTTCGGCACCCCGCACGACCCCTACTTCCACCACCCGCTCTGGCTCCAGGCCGACGTCCGCGGCCACATCCTCTGGGCCTACAACGCCCAACACCTCACCCTCCTGGAAACCTACGTGTCCGCCCACCTCCGTGAACGCGGCACCGCCGCCCCCGCCGCTCCCACCTCCCTACTCGAACGCCTACCCACCTGGATCAAGTCCGCGAAGAACCGAACCAAGATCCTCCAGACCATCCACCACCTCCACGCCACCCTCCCCCCACCCGACACCCCCGCAGGCCCACAACCCTGACCCGCGAACGGGGTTTGTGGTGAGGCCGCGACCCATCCATCGCACCGCGCGCTTCGCCTCCGTGCGGGCGCTGGCGGGTGGAGGTGTCGCGCTGGTGAGAGGCGGCGGGCGAGGAGAGTGGGCTGTTGGGCTTTGGCGTGGGAGGGCGGATGGGCGTGGCTTGGGTTTGTGGTGAGGCCACAACCCATCCACCGCACCGGGACTTCGCCTTCCCGGGTGCGCTGGTTGTTGGAGGTGTTGCGTTGGTGAGGGGTGGCGGGCTTTGGCGGGGTGCGGTGGGTGGGGAGAGCGGGTTGGGGGTGGCCCCCGGGCTTGGTTTGGGGTGGTAGGGCCCGGGGGCGTTTTTTGTTCGGCGGGGGTGGGGTGGTTGGGGGCGGTCAGGGGGTTCGGTGGGTGTTGGGGGGTTGGGGGCCTATGTGGAGGGTGGAGGGGGTGGGGGTGGCTAGGTGGAGGCGGCGGGGGGTTGGGGAGGTGGGGAGAGTGGTCCAGGGGTTGGTGGTCGGGGGGGATTCGGGGAGGTAGTCGGGGTAGTCGCTGCTGGTGATGTCGAGGGACAGGGTGTGGCCTGGGGGGAGGCGGTAGGCGATGGGTTGGAGGTCGATGATGACGGGGGAGGCGGAGGCGCCGGTGGGGAGGTGGGTTTGGCCCTTGGTGATGAGGTGGGCGGTGCCGTCCGGGGACAGGTCCAGGAGGCGGGCGTGGATGTTCGCGCCTTCCGGGGCGTCCAGGAGGAGGCGGGCGACGGCCCAGCCGATGAGGTCCACCGGGGTGCGGACGGGGGTGCCGGTGAAGCGGAGGACGTCCGGGCGGTCGGCGAGCGGAGCGAGGTCGGGGCGGTCGTGCAGGGCGGCGAACGGGTTCGCGCTCACGGACGGCACCAGGTTCGCCGGGTCGTGCACCCAGACGGCTTCGCCCCCCTCGTCCGGATCATGCAGCGAGACCGGTTCGTCTTCAGCGGCCGGATCGTGCGGCCGGGCGGCTTCGCCCTCCTCGTCCGGATCGCGCAGGCGGGCGGCCTGGCTCTCCGGCTCCGGGGCGTGGACCGAGATGGCTTCTTCGCCCTCGGGGTGTGGGTCGGGCGCCCAGGAGGCTTCGGTGAGGAGGCGGCCGCCTGGGGCCAGGGGGAAGGTCCAGGAGGGGGTTCCGGACGGGGGGAAGGAGACGTCGTCGGGGACGGTTCGCCACTCGCCGTGGCAGATCTCGTAGGTCAGGCGGGGGACGGGAGAGGAGGAGCGGCCCAGGACCGCGTCGAAGAACTCCAGGGCCGGGTCCAGGTACTCCGGGAGGAGGCGGGACCGGGCGGCGGGGTTCAGGGTGTGGTCGTCCTCGGGTCGGATCGGGGAGCGGGACAGGCGGTTGTTCTCGTGGTCGATGGCCTCGACGCGCAGGTGCAGTGTGTCGGCCCAGCCGGGGGTCGCGGTGAGCGCCCGGACGTCGAGCCACGACCAGAGCGCGCAGTTGTCGAACCAGCCGATCGTGTAGAGGGCGGGCACCGGCGGCGCGGCGGGCAGCTCCTTCGGTGACGGCGGCACAAAGCCGGGGCCGTCG
This sequence comes from Actinocorallia sp. API 0066, assembly GCF_020991275.1. GTDB lineage: Bacteria > Actinomycetota > Actinomycetes > Streptosporangiales > Streptosporangiaceae > Actinocorallia. The sequence goes on from NZ_JAJLQY010000004.1 coordinate 40,701, forward strand.
CCGAACTCCGCGTCGAAGTTCGCGGAGCGGCGGCCCAGCGCGGCGAAGAACCGTTCGAACTCGGCGCGGAGCGGCCGTGCCGTCCAGTCGACCTCCCACTCGTAGGTGTCGCGGTCCACGAAGTGGGTGGCGAAGTACACCTTGCGGGCGGTCTGTTCGACGTCGCGGGTGCCGTCGCCGTGGTCGAGCACCGTGGAGAGTTGCGACCCGGTGACGCGCGGCGCGATCGCCCGCAGCGCCGGATGCCCGCCGATCGCGGCGGCGATCGCGGTGTAGCCGAAGTAGGAGTCGCCCCACATGACGATGTCGCCGGTGCACCAGGGCTGGGCGGCGATCCACGTCAGGGTGTCCTGCCCGTCCTCCACCTCGTGCACCCCGAACTCGGGGACGCCCTCGGACCGGAACTTGCCCCGGACGTCCTGGACCACGACCGTGTACCCGCGCGCCCGGAAGTACCGGGCGATCTCCGGCAGGAAGCAGTACTCGCCGTCCTTGTCGTACGGGACACGGGTGAGGATCACGGGAGCGCGCCCGTCGGCGGTGTCCGCCCGGTAGACGTCGGCGGCCAGCCGGACACCGTCCCGCATCGGGACGAGCACCTGTTCGGCGTCCGCCGGAACAGGCGCGGGCGTGATCCGATCAATCGTCGGCATAACGGGTTCTCCTGTTTGTCGTGGTCCAGAGGGCGCGTCACGGCCCGATGTCGTCGGGCGCGCGCGATCCCCGGGAGTGGTTCGAGTGGGGCGGCGAGAGCCCCGTGAGGCGAGGGTCAGGGGACGTCGAGGGCTCGGCGGCCCGCCGCGACGCGGTCGGGGTCCCAGCCGGGGCCCGGGACGGAGTCGAGCAGCAGCCGGGTGTAGGGGTGCCGCGGGGCGCGGAGCAGGTCCTCGGTCTCGCCGCGTTCCACGACCTGGCCGCCGCGCATCACGAGGGCGCTGTCGGTGAGGTACCTGACGACGGCGAGGTCGTGGCTGACGAACAGGTAGGCGATGCCGGTGTCGCGGCGCAGCCCGTCCAGCAGCGTCAGGATCTGCGCCTGGATGGACACGTCGAGCGCCGCGACCGCCTCGTCGAGGATGAGCACCCGAGGCCGCACGGCCAGGGCCCGCGCGATCGCGGCGCGCTGCCGCTGCCCGCCGGACAGCTCGCGCGGCAGCGCCGCCCCGAGCCGCTCGTTCAGCCCGACCTGGTCGAGCAGCTCGGCGACGCGGGCGCGCCGCGCGGCGGCCGGTCCCGGCGCGTGCAGCCGCAGCGGTTCGGCGACGGACTCCGCGACGGTCCGGCGCGGGTCGAACGAGCCGTACGGGTCCTGGAAGATCATCTGGAGCGCGGCGGCCTGCCGGAGCCGGTCGCGCCGCGACCGTCCCCCCAAGGGCCGCCCCTCCAGCAGCACCGTCCCGGCGGTCTGGTGTTCGAGCCCGGCGAGGATCCGCGCGACGGTCGTCTTGCCGGAGCCTGACTCGCCGACGATGCCGAGCGACTGGCCGGGCAGCAGCGTGAAGTCCACCCCGTCGACGGCGGTGAAGGACCCGAACCGCTTCACCAGCCCGGCGACCTCAAGCAGCGGCGCGCCGCCCGTCGCCCCCGAGGGCAACCCCTTCCCCGCGCCGCTCATGCCGCCTCCTTCCCGGGCCGCAGGCAGGCGACCGCTGAAAGCCCGTGCGAGCGCGTCTCGGGAACCCCGGCCGCGCACTCCTCCACGGCACGCGGACATCGGTCCCGGAACGCACACCCGGAAGGCGCCTCCGCCAGCGCGCGCGGCGCCCCCTTGATCGCCCTGATCTCCGCCCGCCCGTGCAGCGACGGGCTGGCCTCCAGCAGCGCCCGCGTGTACGGGTGGGCGGGCTCGGCGAACAGCGCGGCGCCGGGCGCCTCCTCGACGATCCGGCCCGCGTACATGACGTAGATCCGGTCGCAGATCGCGGCGGCGAGGTCGAGGTCGTGCGTCACGAACAGCATCCCGGTGCCGCGTTCGGCCTGGAGCCGCCGCAGCAGCCCGACGACCTCGGCCTGGGTGGTGACGTCGAGCGCCGTCGTGGGCTCGTCGGCGAGCAGCAGGTCGGGTTCGGCGGCGAGCGCCCCGGCGATCATGACGCGTTGGAGCATGCCGCCGGAGAACTCGTGCGGGTAGCGGCGCAGCGCCCCGCGCGGGTCCCGGATGCCGACCTGGGCGAGCAGGTCGGCGGCGCGCGAGCGGGCCGCCTTCGCCGGGACGCCACGGGCGCGCAGCCCCTCGGTGAGGTGGTCGCCGACCCGGCGCACCGGGTTGATGGCCGACCTCGGGTCCTGGAAGACCATCGCGGCCCGGTGCCGCCGCACGTCCCGCAGCGCGGCCCGGCCCGCGCCGAGCACGTCGCGTCCGGCGACGGTGACCCGGCCGGTGGCGCGCGCCCCGCGCGGCAGCATGCCGAGGGCGCTGCGCGCGGTGAGGGACTTGCCCGAGCCGGACTCCCCCACGAGGCCGACGGTCTCGCCGCGCGCGACCCGCACGGTGACGTCGGCGAGCAGCGGCACCGGCCCGAGGGAGAGGCCGAGCCCGCGGATGTCCAGGGCGTCGGCGGCGGTGCCGTCCGTGGTGTCCTTCGCTCTCTTCTCCAGCACTTTCACGTGTCCTGCTTTCTGGCGATGGTCCCGCCGAGGTGCCCGCCCAGCACGTTGACGGCGATGACGGTGAGCAGCACCGCGACGCCGGGGACGAGGCCGCTCCACGGGGAGCCCTGGAGGATGGCGCTCTGCGCCTGGCTGATCATGGAGCCCCAGTCGGCGGCCGGGGGCCGGACGCCGAGGCCCAGGTAGGACAGCGACGCGAGGTCCACCAGCGCGTATCCGAAGGCGAGGGCGCTCTGTGCGACGAGCACGGGCAGGATGTTCGGGAGCAGGTGCCGCAGCGTCACCGACACCTCCCCGTACCCGAGGACGCGTGACGCCTCCAGGTACGGCCGGGCGCCTTCCTGGACGGCGGCGCTCCGCACGATCCGTCCGATGAACGGCGTGTAGGCGACGGCCAGCGCGCACACGGGCGCGGTGAGCCCTGGCCCGGTGACGGCCGACGCGAGGATCGCGAGGAGCAGGCCGGGGAAGGCGAACACCACGTCCATGCCGCGTGAGATGACGGCGTCGGCCCAGCCTCCGGCGCGCGCGGCGAGCAGCCCGAGCGCGGTGCCGAGCACGAGGGACAGCGCGACGACGCCGAGCGGGGCGAGCAGCGACAGCCGGGCCCCGTACATGACGCGCGACAGCACGTCGCGTCCGGTGGAGTCGGTGCCGAGGAGGTGGCCTTCGGTGCCGGGCGGCGCGAGCGAGTTCAGCAGGCTCGTCGTGTCGGGGTCGTGCGGCGCGAGCAGCGGCGCGAGCAGGCCCGCGAGCGCGACGACCACGAGGAACCCGGCGGAGGCGACGACGGCCGCCGGATGCCTGCGCCGGAGCCGGAGCCGACCGGGCCGGAGTTTGGCGACGGCGAGCGTCATGCCTTCACCCCCCGGGCGGTGCGCGGGTCGAGCAGCGGCAGCACCAGGTCCACGACCGTGTTGACCACGACGAACAGGAGCACGGCGATGAGCGCGATGCCCTGCACGACGGGGAAGTCGCGGCGGGAGACGGCGGTGATGAGCAGCGAGCCGACCCCGTCGAGCCCGAACGCCGTCTCCACCACGGCGGTGCCGACGAACAGGCTCGCGACCATGACGCCGATGACCGTCACCAGCGGCGCGAGCGCGTTGCGCACCACGTGCCGGGCGATCAGGGCGGCGCCGCCGACGCCGCGCCCGCGCGCCGCCTCGACGTGTTCGCGGTCGAGTTCGGCGCGCAGCGCGGCGTGCCCGACCCGGGCGAGCACCCCGAACACGGCGATCGCCATGGCGACGGCCGGGAGCGTCAGGTGCCAGAGCCGGTCGGCGAAGCCGCTGCCCGCGCCGGTCGCGGGGAACCAGCCGAGCCCGACGGCGAACACCGCGAGCAGGATGATCGCCGCGACGAACGAGGGCGTCGCGGTGGCGACGGCGGCGGCCGCGGTGGCGATCCGGTCGGCGAGCCCGCCGCGCACCGCCGACACGAGCGCGGTGCCGAGGCCGAGCACGAGCGCGAGGATCGCGGCGTACGCGATGAGCAGGCCGGACACGCCGAGCCGGGCCGAGACGAGCGTGCCGACCTCGGTCTGGAAGCTCAGCGACGTGCCCAGGTCGAGCCGGAGCGCGTGCCCGAGCCAGTCCAGGTAGCCGGTGACGACGCCCTGGTCGAGCCCGTACCGCTGGCGCAGCGCCTCGATCTGGTCGGGCGACAGGCGGCTGGCTCCGCTGACGGCCAGGACGGGGTCGCCCGGCATCAGCCGCAGCGACCCGTACACCGCCGCCGAGGCGACGAGGACCGTGGCCGCCGCGCCGAGGACGCGGCGGCCGCAGTGGACGGCGAAGGAACGCACCGTCACTTCCCGCCGAGGGAGGCGGCCCACGGCGTGTACACGTCGCGGTGGGAGGGGGCGAGCCCGGTCAGCTTCGATCCGTAGTACACGTTGACGTACTGCGTGGCGATCGGGATGTTCACCAGGTCGGCGGCCATCACGGCCTGCGCCTTGACGACGTGTCCGGCGCGCTTGACGGGGTCCTCCTCGCCCTGCGCGGCGGCGACGGCCTTGTCGTAGTCGGTGTTGCGGTATCCGGCGAAGTTGTAGAAGTTCCCGGTGGTGAAGTACGAGTAGTAGGCGACCGGCTCGGGGAAGTCGAGGTAGCCGGTGACGATGAACGCGTCGAGTTCGGCGCGCGCCTCGGCGGAGGAGAAGATCCCGCCGTACTGCTGCGGGTTGAGCGGCCGCAGTTCGACGTTCAGCCCGGCCTGCGCGGCGGAGTCGCCGATCGCGGTGGCGATGCGGGTCTCCTCCTCGCTGGAGGTCGCGTAGGCCAGGACGATCTTCTCCTTGGCCTTGGCGGAGCCCGCGGCGAGCTTCTTGGCGCCGTCGAGGTCCTGGGCGGGCTCGGGCAGCGCGTCGTATCCGGCCTTCAGGGCCTCGGGCGCGTAGCCCCAGGCGCCGGGCGGGACGAGGGAGCGCAGCGGCTGGGCGGTGCCGCCGTAGACGGACTCCAGGATGCCCCGGTAGTCGATGACCTTCTGGAGGGCGGCGCGGACGGCGGGGTCGCCGAGCGCGCCGTCCTGCTTGAGCACCGCGAGGAAGGTGGCGCCCAGGCCGGTGTTGAACAGCAGGTTGCCCTTGCCGGCGAGCTGGGCGTGCGCGGCGCGCGGCGCGGTGAACTGGCCGTCGACGTCGCCGCTGGCCAGCGCGGCGGCCTGGGCGGCGGGGTCGGTGACGAACGTGAAGTCGACCTTGCCGACCTTCGGCTTGGCCGTCTCCGCGTTCCACCAGCCGTCGTTCCGCTCGATGGTGATGCGCTGGCCCTGGGCCCAGGTGCCGAGCTTGTAGGCGCCGGTGCACATGAGGCCGCCCTGGGCGGTGCCGAACGCCTTCCCGGCCCGCTCGGCGTACTTCTTCTGCACGACGCTGAACGCGGGCGTGGCCAGGAAGTTCGGGACGAGCACGTCGGCCTTGCGGAGCCGGATGGTGATCTCGTGCGCGCCGGTGACGCGCACGTCGCGCAGGTGCGCCGACCAGCCGATCCAGGCGGAGCCGAGCGCCGGGTTGAGGATGCGCTGGATGCTGTACAGGACGTCGTCGGCGGTGACGGGGTCGCCGTTCCAGAACCTGACGCCCTCGCGGAGCTTGACGACGTAGGTCAGCGGGTCGGGGTGCGCCAGGTCGGTGGCGAGCGCGGGCAGGCGCTCGTAGCCGGGGCCGAAGGTGAACAGGCTCTCGCAGAGGTTGGCGACGACGGTGCTGACCGGCTCGATCGAGGACGCCGCCGGGTCGAGGACGGGCGGTTCGCCGCTCGGGATGTTCCAGGTGATCGAGGCGACCTCGGACGTCGGGGCGGGCACGGCGGTGGTGACGGGTACCGGCGCGGTCCCGGCCGGGTCGGCGCCCTTGCCGCCGCCGGAGCCGGAGCAGGCGGCGAGGGGGACGAGTCCGGCGAGGACCGCGGCGACGGCGGTCAGACGAGAACGGTGCATGGGGACGGGGACCCTTCGTGTCAGGTGCGGGATGCGGTGATCTGCGCGGCCCGCTCAGGCGGCGCGGCGAGGGGTGGGGGCGACCCGATCCAGGTCTTCGGGGTCGAGCATGGACGCGGCCGAATTGATTGTCAATACTGCAAAACTAAAACGTCATCGACCGGGCCGGAAGGTGAACGGCGGGCACCCCGGGCGCACAGCGGCGCAGCTCGGGACGGGTGCGGGGGCATGCGGGCAGCACCGCATGAGGGCTTGCCGAGGCCCCGGTTTGCGGCGGCGCGGGACCCCTTGGCATGCTCGGAGGCCCCGGACGGGACCCGGTGCCCACACGGCACCGGGTTATTGAGCAATATTGCAGAACTAATCAGGAGAAGGGCGGATCCCGGTGGGAAGACCGAGCCTCGCCGGACAGCGGCGGCGGGAGATCCTGGAGGCCGCGGCGCGGGCCGTCGCCAAGCACGGGCTGGCCGGCGCCACCCAGGAGCGGATCGCGCTTGAGGCGGGCATGAGCAGGTCGCACGTCCGGCACTACGTGGGCAACCGGGACGAGCTCCTGCACGCGCTGTGGGAGCACGAGATGACCCCCTACCTCGCCGGGACGCGCGCCGCGACCGAGGGGCGGGAGCCGCGCGCGGCGCTCGGGGCGCTGGTGGACTTCCTGTTCGGGCCGCAGATGGCGCGCAACGACGACGACCTGGTGATCGAGAACCTCATCAGCGGCGCGATGCACGACGTAAGGCTCCGCGGCCGCATCTACGAGACCTACCGGGGGCTGGAGCGGGACATCGCGGCGGCCGTCCGGGCGGCGGTGCCCGGCTGTGACGCGGCCGAGAGCAGGCAGCTCGCCTACTCCCTCATCTGCATGGCGTTCGGCCACTCGATGCTGGCCGGGCTGCCCTTCCCCGCGTCCCGGCAGGCCGGGATGAAGGAGCTCGCCCGCCAGCTCACCGACGCCCTCGCGGCCCGGACGCCCGACCCCGAGCGGCCCGACACGGACGTCTGAGCGCGCGGCCCCCGCCCGGCCGCCGCGCCGCGCGCGGGGGCCGGGAACCGGGGACGTGCCGGGTCGCGCCATCGTGCGCCTAGGAGGGCCGGGGGGCGGCGGCGAGCAGTCCGACGAGCCTGTCGATCACGGGGACGACCCGTCCCTCGTGCCAGCGTTCGGGGTCCTCCAGGCTGGACAGGTAGAAGCCGCGCAGCACGAGGTGCAGGACGTCGGCCACGAAGGCCGGGTCGGGGGCGTTCGCGTCGGCGGCGGCGGCCGCGATGGTCTCCTGGCCGCTCCTGGCGTCCGCGCGGACGACGGCGAGGGCGGCCGAGCCCGGCTCCTCGCGGCCGAGCATCTCCATGAGCAGCCGCCGCAACACCACGTCGTCGCCGCCGGTGGAGCACGCCCACCGGGTGGAGACGGCGAGCCGCTCGTGCGGCGGCACCCCGTCCAGCGCCTCCTCCATCTCCGCCCCCCAGTTCCGGACGGCGTGCTCCAGCGCGTTGCCGAGCAGCGCCGCCCTGGTGGGCAGATAGTTGGTGACGAGCGTCGTGGAGCCGCCGACGCGCTGGGCGACGGCCCTGATGGTCACCCCGTCCACCCCGTCCTCCGCGACGATCCGCAGGGTCGCGTCGGCGATGGTCTGGAGGCGCTGGGCCACATCGATCTCAACCGGCATGGCGGCAGCGTAACGGTGACCACGGCGTTGTACAACACTATTGTACATTGGCGTTGCATAACGTACGGTGTGCTGCCATCACCGATCGCGGCGGACCCGTCGGGCCCGCCGCGTCATGGACGCCGAGGAGCGCACACATGGAGCTGTGGCAGTTGCCCGCGACCCGGCTGGCGGCGGGGATCAGGGACCGCGAGTTCTCCGCGACGGAGGTCGCCCGCGCGAGCCTGGACCGGATCGCGGCGGTCAACCCGACCGTGAACGCCCTTGTCGAACTGCGGCCGGAGGAGACCCTCGCCGAGGCGGCCCGCGCCGACGCCGCCGTCGCGGCGGGCGCACCGCTCGGGCCACTGCACGGGGTGCCGGTCTCCACCAAGATCAACACGGCGGAGAAAGGCAAACTGGCCAGCCAGGGCCTGTCCGCGCTCGTCAACCAGTACGCGCCCGGCGACGAGGGCTGTATCAGCGCGCTGCGCGCGGCGGGCCCGGTCTTCCTGGGCCGCAGCAACGCGCCGGCGTTCTCGATGCGCTGGTTCTCCACCAACGACCCGCACGGCAGGACGCTCAACCCCTACGACGCCGCGCGCACGCCGGGCGGCTCCAGCGGCGGCGCCGCCGCAGGCGTCGCGACCGGGATGACGCCGATCGCGCAGGGCAACGACATCGGCGGCTCGATCCGCTACCCGGCCGCCTGCTGCGGCGTCGTCGGGGTCCGGCCGACGGTCGGGCTGGTGTCCAACTGGATGCCGCCGCTCGACATCGAGCTGGAGGGGCCGCTGACGTTCCAGACGTGGGCGGTGCAGGGCCCGCTGGCCAGGACCGTCGAGGACGCCAGGCTGGCGCTGCACGCGATGGTCTCCCCCGACCTGCGCGACCCCTTCGGCATCCCGGCCGCGCCGCCCTCCACCGCCGGACGTCCCCCGGCGAAGGTCAAGGTGGTGCGGGACGTGGGCCTGGCCAAGTCGCTGCCCGCGATGGACGCCGGGGTGGACCGGGCGGCGGCCTGGCTCGCCGAGGCGGGCCACCAGGTCGAGGAGATCGACCTCCCGCTGCTCGGCGAGGCGGCCCGCCTGTGGTCGCTGCTCCTGTTCGAGGACATGCGGCCGATGCTGCCCCAGATGCGCGCGATGGGCGACGAGGCGACCCGCCGGGGCCTCGTCCACTGCTACGAGGCGGCGGCCGAACTGTGGGGCGCGGAACCGGGCGTCACCGCCTACATCCAGGGCTGGGCGCGCCGCGCCACCCTCATCACCAGGCTCCAGGAACTCCTGGGCGACGACACGGTGCTCCTCACCCCGGCGTCCGCCGAGCCCGCGTTCGAGCAGGACGCCGACTACCTCGACGGCGCGAGGGCCCGCAGCCTCTTCGCCGCCCAGTGGCCGATGATCGCGGTGCCCGTACTCGGGTTCCCCGCAGTAAGCGTCCCCACCGGCCAAGACACCGGCCTCCCCATCGGCGTCCAACTCATCGGCGGCCGGTTCACCGAGGACCTCCTCCTGGACACCGCCGCCGCCATCGAGGCACACAGCGGCTTCGGCACACCCATCGACCCGCGCTGACACGGAGGCGGCGGGCTCCCCCCAAGGCGCCCGCCGCCCGTCAGCCCGCCACCCCCTCCAACCGAACAACCACACACACATTCCGCCATCCGCGATCATCAGAGAGGCCCACAGGTGCCTTTCCCCCGCCCCGCGTGGTCGCCCCTCGGCGATCATGGATGGATGCGCGGCGATCGAGACCGATCCCGATAGCCGACCATGAGGGACGGAACTATCCGTCCCCTCTGAGGAGATAGGCGCTAGGCACCAGACATCCTCCAGGGTTAGCCTCGTCTCATGGAAGCTCAAAATCTTGGGACGCGTGGGCTACGAAGTGGCCATACGACGCAAACCGGGTGAGGCGGAAGTGAAACGACGCAAATTTCTCGCCAGCATGGCGTCCGTTAGTTTGGTGCCGAGCGCCAACGGTAACCCCTACCGAGATCCGGAATATGTAAGCCTACTCTCAGGCAAGATCAGAGAATCTTACTACGGATCGGGGGGATTTTCCGCGCTCCAAGACGCCACCCGGCACCTTCGCCGTGTCCAGAGTGTCATCACTAACAGTAAGGACACCCGACTCCTCAGCGCGGCGTCGTCACTGGCCCGGCAGGTCTCGCTCGTACACTACGACATCAAGGATCTTCCGCAGGCCCAGGAGGCGGGAAAGCTCGCCGCCGTCTTCGCTGAACGAGCAGGAGACAGCGATGGGCAAGCCAGCGCGCTCAACGAACTCTCCGTGTTCTACCTTTATGATAAAGATGGGCAACGCGGGCAGTACTACGCGCGTCGCGCGCTGACGGTTCCAGATATATCGATAGAGCGGGAATCGCAGGCGCACGCGAATCTCGGCGGTGCGCTCGGAATACTCAACGAAAAGAAGAACGCGTCCACACACCTGAACCGAGCACAGGAGATCGGCGTCGAACTGCCAGACTTCCGACGTGCGATTGTGGTGGGAGACGTAGGTGTCTCGCACTACCATCAAGGTAACTGGAAAGCGGCACAGAGCACCCTCGGCGAAGCGGTGAAACTCCTGGATTCCACATCTCCCCTGCTCGGAGCAAACTACCTGGCCCGGCAAGTTCTCGTGGCCTTGCGAACGAACCAGCCGCTGCTGGCCGCCGAATTGATGGGCACCCTAGGCCGTATCGCTCCGATGGTCTCCTCAGCTCGTCTGGACGGCTACCTGGCTGAGATCTTCGCCCTTTCCCACTCCCCCGCCCCGTGGCGAGACGGGCGAGAGATCAAGACCATGCGCCAGCAGTTGCGAACGTTGCTGATGTAGCAGGGCGTGCCCTGTTGACGGGGCTGGAGTTTGACTCCGCCCCGCTGCCCGGACAACGCGTCAAAGGGTCATGAACTGCGCGGATCAGCTTCCGTCTAGGACGTCCAGGACGTGTTCGGCGATGGCCATGGCGGATGTGGCGGCGGGTGAGGGGGCGTTGCGGACGGCGGTGACGGGGCCGAGTCGGTGGATGCGGAAGTCGTCGACGAGTGTGCCGTCGCGGTCCAGGGCCTGGGCGCGGACGCCGGATCCGGCGCGCACCACGTCGGCCGCCCCGATCTCCGGGACATACCGCCTCGCCGATCTCATGTAGGCGCGCTTGGAGAAGGACCCGTACATCTCCCGGACGCCGGTGCGCCAGTGGCGTCGGGCCATCCGCCACATTCCGGGCCAGCCCGCGATGGCGGCGAGGTCGGCCGGGGAGACGTCCGACCGACGGTAGCCCTCCCGCGCGAACGCCAGGACGGCGTTGGGGCCCACCTCGACGTCGCCGGAGACCCGCCGGGTGAAATGGACGCCGAGGAACGGGTAGCGCGGATCGGGCACGGGATAGATGAGGCCGCGCACCATGTCGCGCTTCTCGGGACGGATCACCATGTACTCGCCGCGGAACGGGATGATCCGGGGCTCGGGCGTGTCCCCGGCCATCCGGCCCACCACGTCGGCGTGGATGCCCGCGCACAGGATCACCCTGTCCACCCTGACCGTCTCGGTTCCCGACGTCACCTCCATCCCTCCGGCGCTCTCACGCACCCCGGTGACGGGGAAGCCGAACCGGATCTCGCCGCCCGCCCCGGTGATCTCGGCCGCGAACGCCTCGGCGATCCCGACGTAGTCGGTGATCGCGGTGACGGGCGAGTGCAACGCCGCCAGGCCCGTCGCGTGCGGCTCGATCTCACGGATCCCGGCGGGGCCGATCCGGCGCAGACCCGGCACCGCGTTGGTGTCGGCCCGCCGGTGCAGCTCGTCCATCCGAGCCACGTCCTCCTGGGTGACCGCCACAACGAGCTTCCCGCACTCGTCATAAGGCAAGCCGCGCTCCTGGCAGTACTCCCGCAGCAGCAGCCTCCCCCGAGTACACAACTCCGCCTTGAGACTGCCCGGTTTGTAGTAGATCCCCGCATGCACAACACCGGAGTTGTGCCCCGTCTGATGGACCGCGACCCGATCCTCCTTCTCCAGGACCACCACCCGCGTCCCAGGCCGCCGCCGAACGATCTCCCGCCCCACCGCCAACCCGACGATCCCCGCCCCAACAATCCCCACACTCTCTTCACCCATACCCCGGCCAACCCGTCCGTCTCCCACGCACCCCGGCTGGCGCGCGCCTCACCCCCTAGTGAATCGCGACGGTGAGACGCCGAGCCGCGTGGGCCCGCCCCGGAGGTCGGGGCGGGCCCACGCCGTCGCCCTGGCACCCACCAGGGCCCCGGCCGTGCTTTTGTCGGCGCGGCCGGGGGTCAGCCCGTTGTGGGGGCCGGGTCGAGGGCTGTGCCGTCCAGGCGGGTTGTCATTGTCTGGAGGGATTCGAGGGTGACGCCGTGGGCGCCGCGCAGGTCGGCGCCGGAGAGGTTGGTGTCGGTCAGGTCGGTGTTGCGCAGCCGGGCGCCGCGCAGGTCGGCGCCCTCCAGGTCGGCCCCGGCCAGGTTGACGCGGCGCAGGTCGGCGCCCGCCAGGGTGGCGCCGCGCAGGTCGGCGCCGGAGAGGTCGCCGCCGCGCACGCGGATCGCCGACAGGTCGAGGTGCTCTCCGGCGGCGCGCGGCTGCTCGGCGAGGACCCGCAGCGCGACGGCGACGTCGGGCGCCGGGGTGGCGGGCAGCGGCAGGTCCGGCGCCGGGTCGTGCTCGCGGACGAACGCGGCGAGCACGCCACGGACGGCGGGCCGCTCACGCGGCGCGTCGGCCGCGACCCGCTCCAGCGCGTAGACCGCGCCCGTCCGGATCTCGGTCTTGGCCGAGCCGAGCTGCCGCACCGCCCGCGTGTACCGGTCGGCGGCCTGCGCCTCCTGGGCGACCCGGATGTTGTCGCGCGCGACGTCCACCTGGCCGTTGTCGCCGCGCACGGTGACGGCCCCGGCGACCAGGCCGACCACGGCGAGCGCGCCCACCACGAGCAGGGCGTTCCCGGTGATCCGCTCGCGCCGCCCGCCCGGCGTCAGGTGGCGCGGGCCCCGCGTCACCTTGGCCGCGACGTGCTTGGGCTCGGCGTGCCCGTCCCGGCCGCGCACCACGGGCATCCCGTCGGTCGTCTCGCCGACCGTGAGCACCGCCTGGGGCCCGGTGGAGAGGAGCGCGTTCGGGCCGGTCGTGACCACCGCGAACCCCTCGGTGGGCGCCTCGGCGGAATCCCGGTGCGCTGACACGTCCGCCCGGACGGCCCCGGCCAGCACCGGCTCGGGTTCGGCATGCCCGCCGGTGAGGTCGGTGATCGTCGTCTCGGCGGGCCCTGCGACCAAGGGCTCCGCCGCCGCGTCGCCTTCGACGGGCTCGGCCGCGTGCAGGTCGAGGCTCTCGCGCAGCGCGGGCGGCTTGAGGAAGACGGCGGCGACGAGGCCGACCACGGCGACGCCCAGCGAGACGAGGAAGATGTGCCCGGTCGCGTCACCGTAGGCGAAGCGGACGATCTCCTGGAGCGGGGCGGGCAGCGCGGCGATGTCGAGGTTGCCGCCCCGCGACCCGGACGGCGTGACGCCGATCTTCGCGAAGCCCTCCTTGATCAGGTCGGTGACGCGGGTGGCGAGGATCGCGCCCAGCACCGAGACGCCGATCGTGCCGCCCAGGGAGCGGAAGAACGTCACGGCACCGCTGGCCGCGCCCATGTCCTGGAGGGACACGCTGTTCTGGACGACGAGGACGAGGTTCTGCAGGGACGCGCCGACGCCGATCCCGATCAGGGCCATGGCGAAGCCGATGTAGTACAGGCTCGTCTCGTGGTCGATCACCGACATGGCGGCGAACCCGGCGATGAGGACGACGAGCCCGGCGATGATGTGCGGCCGGACGGTGCCGGTCCGGGAGATGATCCGGCCGGAGACCGTCGCGGCGACCAGCACGCCGAGCATCATCGGGATGGTGAGCAGGCCCGCCTCGGTCGGCGAGTAGCCGCGGCCGATCTGGAAGTACTGGCCGAGGAAGACCGAGCCGCCGAACATGGCCATGCCGACGGCGAGGCTGGCGATGATCGCGAGCAGCGGGGTGCGCTGCCGCACGATGTGCACGGGCACCACGGGCTGCGGGTGGCGCAGTTCGACGACGGTCGCCAGGCCGAGCAGGGTGATGCTGCCGCCGACCATGGCGGCGGTCTCCCACGACCACCACGGGTAGCTGTCGCCCGCGAAGGTCACCCAGACCAGCAGCAGGCTGACGCCCGCCGCGATGAGGCCCGCTCCCCAGTAGTCGATCTTGACGTTCTCGGCCCGGACCGTCGCGACGTGCAGGAACCGGTGCAGGATCACCGACGCGATCAGCAGGAACGGCACCGCGATGAAGAAGCACCAGCGCCAGCCGAGCGGCGAGTCGGCGAGCACCCCGCCGAGCAGCGGGCCGCCGACCGTGGCGAACGCCATGACGCCGCCGAGGTAGCCGTTGTACTTGCCGCGCTCCTTCGGCGCGATCATCGCCGCGATGATCACCTGGACCAGGACCTGGAGCGCGCCCGCGCCGACGCCCTGGACCGCGCGGAACGCGATGAGCTGCCCGGTGTTCTGCGCGAACCCGCAGGCCAGGGACGCGATGACGAACATCACGATGCCCACCTGGAGCAGCATTTTCTGGTTGAAGAGGTCGGCGAGCCTGCCCCAGATGGGGGTGCTGGCCGTCATGGTCAGGAGCGTCGCGGTGACGACCCACGTGTACTGCGCCTGGGAGCCGCCGAGCGACCCCACGATCTGCGGCAGCGCCACCGACACGATGGTGCTGCTCATCAGGCCGATGCCCATGACCGTCAGCAGGCCGACCAGGGATCGGTTGATCTCCTGCTGGCTCTTCGGTTCGGGAAGCACGGCCGCGGATGCCTTGTTTGTCACCAGACGTCCCCCAAGTAACGATTGCAACGCACCGAGGTTACCTGCACTTTGTGCAAAGTTGCACAATGGGCATCCTTGGCCGCGCAGCCGCGTACGATGTGGGGCATGAGCAGCACGCGGGGCCTGCGCGAGCGGAAGAAGGCCGAGACCCGGCTGGCCGTCCACCGCGCCGCCCTCCGCCTCGCCACCGAGCGCGGATTCGACGGGATCACCGTCGAGGAGATCGCCGACGCCGCGCGGGTGTCCCGGCGCACGTTCTTCAACTACTTCGCCGACAAGGCGGAGGCCGTCGTGTTCGGCGAGGAGGACCTGTGGCGGCGGCTGATCGAGCTGATGGACGAGCAGCCCGCCGCGCTGTCCGGCTGGCGCGCGCTGCGCGCCGCCTCCGAGCTGCTGCTCGCCCCGCTGGCCGAGCCCGACCGCGAGTGGGTCGCCCGCTCCAAGCTGGCCAGGCGCCACCCGTGCCTGCTGGCCAGGCTCCTGGCCAACCAGGCGGTCCTGGAACGTGATCTCGCGCGCCGGATCCGCGAGCGCGACGGCGGATCCCGCGTGCACGCCCGCGTCCTGGCCGCCGGCTACCTGTCGGCGATCCGCGCGGCGGGCCATGTGTGGTTCGACACCGACGACGACACCCCGCTGTTCACCCTCATCGAAGCCGCCCTGGACGAACTGGCGCTCCCCTACGAGTGAACCGACGGAAGCGGCGGGGCCCCGGGCCCCGCCGCGTCTGTCGGTGGTGTGGGTGGATCAGATCAGGGCGCCGTCCAGCAGGTCGGCGGCGTCCCGGACGCGGACGGCCCACGGGCTGTCCGGGGCGAGCGCGGGCTCCAGCGCCTCCAGCAGGCGGGCGCCGTCGGCGGTGGTGGGCCGCCGGGCGCCGACCTTGACGGCCTGGACCAGCGCCACCGCGAGCGAGCCCTGGAGCAGCCGCAGCGTCCGCGCCTGCTCGTGCGCGGTGATCGCCGCCTGGGTGCCGAACGGGACGACGTCCTGGTTGTGGTGGTTGGTCGGCAGGCTCTGCATCGACGCGGGCATCGCGCGCCGCCGCATCCGCGCGACCAGCGACGTCGCCGCGAGCTGGACGCCCTGCACCCCGTGGTCGTGGCCCGGCACCTCGGCCAGCACCGGGTTGAGCCCGCCGTTGCGGTGCGGGTCGATGAGCAGGTCGAGCTGCCGTTCGGCGAGGTTGCCCATCTGCGTCGCGGTCACCGACATCAGGTCGGCCGCGAACGCCACCTGCTGGCCGAAGAAGTTGCCGCCGTGCGCCACGACGTCGCGCTCGGGGAAGAACAGCGGGTTGTCGCTGACCCCGTTCAGGTCGTCGGTGACCACCTGCCTGGCGTGCCGCAGGCTGCTCGCCGCCGCGCCCAGCAGGTGCGGGGCGCAGCGCAGCGAGTACGGCTCCTGGAGGGGGCGGTCGGCCCCCGGCCGGTGGTCGGCGAGCCGCTCGCGCAGGACGGCGGCCTGCCGCGCGGTGTCGTCGTGCCCGAGCGCCTCGTAGAGCTCGGGCACCACGAAGTCCGTGCGGCAGCCCAGGACGTCGGCCATCAGCGCGGTCAGCGCCGTCGCCGCGTTCAGGGAGCGGGTGAGGACGGTCAGCGCGAGGCCCGCCGCGGCGGCCGTCACCGAGGTGCCGTTGACCAGGGCGAGCGCGTCCCTGCCGTTGAGCGTCAGCGGGGCCAGGCCCGCCCCGGCCAGCGCCTCGTCGGCGGGCATCCGGACCGCGCCGAGATAGGCGTGGCCCCGGCCCTGGAGCGCCCGGACGGCGTGCGCCATCGGGGCGAGGTCGCCGCTCGCGCCGACCGACCCGTACTCGGGGATCGCGGGCGCGAACGAGGTGGCGAGGGTGGCGCGCAGCGCGTCCACGACGGACAGCGCGACGCCCGATCTGCCGTGCGCGAGCGTCCACACCCGGGCCAGCAGCGCGGCGCGGGCCAGCGCGGGTGGCAGGTCGGGCCCCTGGCCGACCTCCAGATGGAACAGGAGGTTCTCGCACTGGTCGGCGGGCTGCCGCTGGCCCGCGAACCCGACGAGCGGGCCGAACCCGGTGGTCGCGCCGTAGATCTCGCGGCCCTCGGCCAGGCACAGGTGCAGGTAGTCGTGGCACTGCGCGACCGACTTCTGTGCCGTCTCCTCCAGCGAGACGGCCAGCGGCCCGGCCGCCTGTTCGAGCGCCTCCGGGGTCAGGGTCGCGGGGAATACCAGTGTGGCCGTGGCGGGAAGCTGGTCTACGGACATGTCTCCTCCTGGTGGTTTGGGCGGCGGCCTCATCGGCCGGAGGCCGCCAGCAACTGGGCCTGTGCCGTGCCCGGGGAGCTCGGGTGGTCGCCGGGGTCCAGGGCGACGGCGAGGACTCGGTCGGCGTCCCCCGCCGCGATGAGGCGGGCCGCCCGCTCCCGGGCGGCGGCCAGCGGCCCGCCGACGGCCAGGAGGGTGACGAAGGGCCCGGTCAGCCCCCACAGCGCCGCGAGGTGACCGGGTGCCGTGCTCGGCACGTTCTGGAACAGCAGGTGCTTGGGCACCCGCTCGGCCGCCGCCGTCGCCGCGTCGATCGCCGCCTGGGTGACGGTGTCGCCGCGCGTCGCCGCGAGGACCAGGCCGACCCGGCGGCCGTCGGCCTCCGGCAGCGGCGGCGGCCCGAAGGCGGCGGTCAGGCACGGCTCGGCCGCCGCCATGAGCAGCGGCGCGAGGAACGAGACGTCCCAGCGCGGCACCTCCGGCAGGCGCGGCGCGGGATCGCCCTCCGGCGGCCACTGCGCCCGCGCGAGGACCGTGAGGGCGACGCGCCCGGGAGCCGTGGCTCCCGGGTGCGCGGTGGTGTGGGTGCGGAGATCTGATTTCATGGCGCCGCCAGGACGAGGGCGGTGCTGACACCGCCGAAACCGGTGTTGAGGCTGAGCATGTGCCCTGTCGCCGGGGCGGTCCCCGGTTCCAGGACGAGGTTCAGCGGGCAGTCCGCGTCGGGGCCGAGATAGCCCGCGTTCACGGGCACCTGCCCGTTGCGGAACGCCAGCGCGCACACGGCGAGCTCCACGAGCCCGGACGCCTCCAGGCAGTGGCCGTGCAGCGCCTTGGTGGAGCTGACGTGCGCGTCCGCGCCGTCGGGCGGCAGGCCGCGCAGGATCGCGGCGGCCTCGGCCGCGTCGAACGCGGGCGTCGCGGTGGCGTGCGCGTTGACGTACCCGATCCTCGGGTTGCCCGCCCTGGCCAGGGCCGCCTGGATGGCGGCGGCCGGTCCCCTGCCGTCGGGGCGCGGCCGGACCACGTGGTCGGCCTCGCAGGTGTTGCCCCAGCCCGTCACCCGCAGCCAGGACCCCGTGCCCCCGGCGGCGCGCGTGAGGACGGCGGCCGCCGCGCCGTCGCCCAGCACGGGCCCCTCCCGGCCCGCGCTGAACGGGCGGCTGACGCCCTCGGGCGTGAGGATGCCCGCGCTGTCGAACGCGGCGAACATGCTGGCGTCCACGAAGCTGGCGCCCGCCACCACCACCCGCTCCTCGGCGAGGTCGGCGACGAGTTCGGCGGCGTCGGCGAGCGCCGAGTTCGAGGCGGCGCACGCGGCGGTGTGCACCGCGAGGACCTCGCGCAGCCCGCAGGCGGCGGCGAGCGTCCGTGCCCGCGCGGCGGTGTCCCGTCCCGCGTGCAGCGCCAGCACCAGCGGGGTGCGGGCCCGCTGCTCCGGCGACAGCCCGGCCTCCTCGCACGCCTCGTCGATGAGGCCGCGCAGCGCCGCGAACGGGTCGGGGTCGCCGGGCAGGGTCGCCGCGTGGTGCGCGTGGCGGTGCGCGGTGTCGAACCGGGTGACCCGGCTCGTCGCCGGGGTCGCCGACTTCAGGCCGTCCCACAGCGCGGGCAGGCCGTGGCCGTAGGCGGTGAGCACCGCGAGCCCTGTGACGTCGGCCATCAGACCACCCCCGAGGCGGTGCGGGGCGTCCCGGCCAGGCCCGCCGACGGACGGAACGTGACGGGCGCCTCGGACAGGCCCGCCGTCACGTGGAACCGGGTGAACGGGCCCGTGCCGCCCGGACGCCAGCGCAGCTCCGCCAGCGGGACGGCCGGAGCCAGGTCGGGCAGGCCGCGCAGCACCGTCATCAGGGCGGTCCGGCACAGGTGCGCGCCGAGCGCCGGGGACAGGCAGTGGTGCGGGCCGTGCGAGAACGCGAGGTCGTGCACGACGACGCGGTCGGGATCGAGCCGGTTCGGCTCGGCGAACCGGTGCGGGTCGCGGTCGGCCAGGGCCAGGTGCACGACGATCGCCTCGCCCGGCCGCAGCTCCGCGCCGTGGAACTCCATCGGCCGGGTGACCAGGCGCGGCATCGGCGCGGCGACCGGGCTGGTGTAGCGGAGCAGCTCGTCCGTCGCCCCCTCGACCCGGTTGTGGTCGGCGGCCAGGGCCGGGCGCCACCACAGGCTGTACAGCGCCGTGGTGAGGAAGTCGGTGACGGGCTCGG
This sequence comes from Actinocorallia sp. API 0066, assembly GCF_020991275.1. GTDB lineage: Bacteria > Actinomycetota > Actinomycetes > Streptosporangiales > Streptosporangiaceae > Actinocorallia. Next base: position 59,718 of record NZ_JAJLQY010000004.1, read on the forward strand.
TGACGGCCATGAGCATCGCGAAGACCGTGGAGGTCAGCTCCTGGTCGTCCATGCCGGTGGCATCGGCGTGCTCGATCATCGCGGTGACCGCGTCCGGGCCGGGGGTGCGGCGGCGCGCGGCGAGCAGGTCGTGGAGCAGCTCCACCATCTCCTCCCGCTCCACCCCGTACCGGACGCGTTCGGCCGACCCCGGCGGCTCGAACAGCGGCGACGGCGCCCACCTGGGCAGGGCGCGCAGCCGCTCGGTGATGTCGCGCGGGTACCCGAACAGGTCGGCGGCGACGTCGAGGACGAACGGATGGCAGTAGTCGCGCACGAGGTCGGCCTCGCCGCGCCCGGCGACGGCGGCGAGCCGCCGGGCCGCGTGCCCGGCGGCGCGGTCGCCCGCGTACCGGGTGCGGTCGCCCGTCGCGGCGGCGCAGCCGAGCGCGCGCAGCCTGCGGTGCGCCTCGCCGTCGGTGTTGAACATGCTGCGCACGACGCTGTCGGTCGTCGGCTCGTCGGTGAACAGGAGGTACTCCTTCCACCTGGCGCCGCCCCGCTCGCTGAACGACCTGGCGAACGTCGGCTCGCCGAGCGCCTTGCGCGCCGCGTCGAAGCCCGTCACCGTCCAGACGAAGCTGCCGTCCGGGAGCGGCGCGCGCCAGACCGGCGGCTCGTCCCGGGTGTCGACGCCCTCGGCCTCCGGGCTGTGCCGCAGCCGCGCGTCCATGAGCGCGGTCGTGCCAGGTCCGGCTTCCACCATGCAGCCACCCCTCCCACCCACAATCACACCAAGTAACTATGATGTTGCCATCCGTAGCAATTGCCGGGATGCGACTTTCCAAACGCCCATCTCCGACACCTCTCCAGGAGCGGACATGCCCGACCATCTCCTCAACCCCTCCACCACGCCGTCCCCCGCGTCGGACGCGGACACGAGCGCCGCGCCCGACGCGGCGCCCTCGGACGCGGGCCACGCCATGCCGTTCGGCGCGCTCGCCGCGGGGGGCGTCGGCGGGTGGCTGCGGCGCCGGGCCGAGCGCGGCGGCGCGCGGGTCGCGGTCCTGGTCCCCGACGGCGGCGCGGTGACGTACGCCGCGCTGTTCGACCGGGCGACCCGGATGGCCCGACTCCTGGAACGGGACGGAGTGGGCAAAGGGGACCGAGTCGCCTATCTAGGGCCGAACGAGCCGGGGTTCCTCGTCGCGCTGGGCGCCGCCGGGCTGCTCGGCGCCGTGTTCGTCCCGCTGAACACGCTGCTGTCCGGCCGGGAGATCGCGCACCAGGTCGCGGACTGCGGCGCGCGGGTGCTGCTGCACTCGGCGTCGGTCCCGCCGCCGCCGGTGGCGCTGCCGGTCCGGGAGGTCGGCGGGCCGGACGGGGAACGCGAACTCGCGCGGGCCTCGGCCGAACCCGTCACCACCGCCGTCGCGGCGGACGACCCGTGCCTCATCCTCTACACCTCCGGGACGACCGGGCAGCCCAAGGGCGCCGTCCTCACCCACGGGAACGTGCTCGCCAACTGCCTCAACGCCTGGGCCGACCTCGACCTCACCGGCACCGAGACGGCGCTCGTCACCGCCCCGATGTTCCACGCCGCCGCGCTCGGCATGCTCGCGCTGCCCGTCCTGCTGAAGGGCGGGACGTGCCTGCTCACGCCGTCCTTCGACGCGGGCCGCGCCCTCGACCTCATCGGCGCGCGGCGCGTCACCTCGCTGTTCGCGGTGCCGACGATGCTGGAGCGGATGGCCGAGCACCCGGCCTGGGCCGACGCCGACCTCACGAGCCTGCGCACCCTGCTGTGTGGCGGCGCGCCCGTGCCGGAGAAACTCCTCGCGCGGTACGCCGAGCGGGGCGTCGCCGTCCGCGAGGGGTACGGGCTGACCGAGGCCGCGCCGGGCGTCCTGGTGGACGGCGGCACCGGCGCCGGGCTCGTCCCGCACCTGTACACCGACGTGCGGCTGGCCCCGCTGCCGGGCGCGCCCCCCGAGACGGGCGAGCTGCTCGTGCGGGGCCCGCAGGTGATGGCCGGGTACTGGGGCCGCCCCGCCGACACCGAGGCCGCCTTCACGGACGGCTGGCTCCGCACCGGCGACATCGCCCGCCGCCTCCCGGACGGCTCCTACCGGATCGTGGACCGCCTCAAGGAGGTCATCATCTCCGGCGGCGAGAACATCTACCCGGCCGAGGTGGAACGGGCCCTGCTCGCCGTGCCGGGGGTCGCCGAGTGCGCCGTCATCGGGGTGCCCGACGCGCGGTGGGGCGAAGTCGGGCGGGCCGTGCTCGTCGCCGCGCCCGGCGCCGCCCTCGACCCCGAGGCCGTCCTCGCCGCGCTGCGCGGCCGCCTGGCCACCTTCAAGATCCCGCGCTCGGCCGTCGTCGTCACCGACCTGCCGCACACCCGCACCGGCAAGGTCCACCGCCGCGCCGTCAAGGACCGGCACGGCTGACCCGTCCGGCCCCGCCGGGGTCGTGGCGGATCGCCCCGGTTCGGGGGCGTCGGGCTCTAGGATCCGGGGATGGCGAGGATGGGTGTGCCGCGCGTCACGAGCGGGGTGGCGGCGCTGGCCGGGGTCGGGGTGCTGTACTCCGTGACGACCGTGGCGGGCGCCGGGCTGCTGCCGGTGCTGGTCGCCGTGCTGTGCGTGGCGGTGGTCGTCGTCGTCATCGTCAAGGCGTGCGACCGGGCGACCAGGACGGTCGGGCTCGCCGTGCCGCTGCTCGTCCTCGCGCTGGCAGGCGGGCTCGCGGCGACCTCACTGCCCGAGCGGGCGATGCTGCTGCTCCTGCGCGGCGACCTGGAGCGGATCGCCGGACAGGACAGGCCCGGACGGGCCGGGCCGTACCGGATCGAGGCGCCGCTCCGGCAGGGGAGCGCCGTGCTCCTTGAAGTCTCCGGCTCGGGCTGGATCTTCGCGCACGGCGGCTACATCCACGCGCCCGACGGGGCCGGGACCGTGCCCGCGTTCGGCGAGTACGCGGAGTCCTTCAGATACCGGCACCTGACGGGCCCCTGGTACACGTACTACATGATCGAGAGCTGAGCGGCCGGCGCGCCCGGAGAACACGAGCGGGCCCGCGGGCGCGCCACGCCCCCGGGCCCCGTTCCGCGGCCTGCCGGTGCGGGAGGCTTCGGGGCGTCACAGCTTCTTCTTGAGGAGCTTCAGCAGGGCGCCGTCCTTGCGGAGGATGTCGAAGTGGTCCTTGCCCGCCTGCCTGAGGAAATCCGGGTGCATCGCGTCTCCTGGTGTCTCGTCGTTCCGACACCACCGAATCTCGCGCTAAGCCGCCCCGCCCCACATCGGGCATCCGCCGTATCCCCCGGGCTCAGGAAGACGAGCCCGTCCCTAAGAAGGTCTCAGGGACGGGCCCGCACGGCTAAGACCCCGCCGCCCGCCGCCCAGGCGGGGCGGGTCAGGGGACGGGCACGCCCAGGCGGCGGGCCGTCGCGGCGGCCTCGGTGCGGGTGGCCGCGCCGAGCTTGGCGAGGATGTGGGAGACGTGCACGCTGGCCGTCTTGGCCGAGATGAACAGCCGCTCGGCGATCTCGCGGTTGGAGCGGCCCAGGCTCAGATGGTGCAGGACCTCCAGCTCACGGGCGGTCAGGCCGTGCGCCGGGGAGGCGGAGCCGCCGACCCGGCGGGCCAGCTCGGTCGCCTCCCGGTGCAGGGCGCGCGCCCCCAGAGACTCGGCGAGCTCGGCGGCCCGGCCCAGGTGGGCGAGGGCGGCGGCGCGGTCGCCCGCCGACGCGGCGGCCGACGCCGCCGACACCAGCACGCGGGCCAGGGTGAGCGGCTGGCCGATCCGCTCCCAGCCGGCGAGCACCGGCGCCCAGTCCGCCGATCGGGGTTCGGACGCGTCCGACGTGCTCGGGCCCGGCCGGGCGCCCGGCCCCCCGGCCCCGGCGCGGAAACGCGCCGCCTCCGCCTGGAACGTGGCGTGCTGGAGTTCCTGGAGCGGGCCGAAGACGTCGGTGCGCGCGGCCCGCTCGGCGAACGGGGCGAACTCCTCGGGGGTGGCCGCGAGCCGGGCGGCGAGCAGCAGCACCGGCCAGGTGTAGCGGGAGTCGTCAGGGCGGCCGGTGAAGGCGAGCAGCGGCCGCACATGGTCGAGCGCCCGCGTCCGGCCGCCCAGCGCGACGGCCAGCTCGGCCTCGGACCTGACCAGCGGCCGGTACTCCTGGAGCCGCTGGTCGGTCTCCCAGGCGCGGCTCTCCCGGCAGCGCTCCAGCAGCGCCGCCGCGGCCCCGACCTCACCGCGGCACAGCATGATCTCGGCCTCCAGCTGCATCAGGCACAACTGGTGCGAAGGCGGCGGATCGGCGGCCAGGCCCTGCTCGACGGCGGCGAGCGCCGCGTCGAGACGGCCCAGCGACAGCAGCGACTCCGCCCTGTTGATCGCCAGGAACGAGCCCTGGGTGCGGAACAGACCCCACTCGCGGGCCTGCTCCATGCCGCGCAACGCCACCTCGGCGCCCTCGGCGTGGCGGCCCGAACCCTCCAGCAGGTGCGACCTGTTGACGGCGGCGCGCAGCACGAGCTGCGTCAGATCATGCTCGTGCGCGATCCGCTCCGCCTCCTCCATCAGCGCCGACTCGCGCGCGCCGTACTCGATCCCGCTGCCCAGGCAGGCGAGGGTGAGCAGGGCGCTGCACTCGGCGTACGGGTCGCCGACCCGGCGCGCCGTCTCCAGGGCGCGGCCCGCCGCCTCCAGCGCCTCGTCGCTGGCCCTGCCCATAAAGACGTACTGGGCGAACGCGGCGAGGATGCGGGTGCTGCGCACCGACGGTTCGAGCGGCTCGACCAGCCGGACGGACTCGCGCATGTCGTCGAGCCAGCGCTCCCGGCCCGCCCGGTGCAGCAGCCTGCCGCGCCGCTCCAGCAGCGTCGCGCGGCGCAGCGGGTCGGCGCCGACGGTGCGCAGCATCGCGGTGGCGAGCTTGATGCCGCGCTCGCTGTCGCCCGCGAGGTCGGCGGCGCAGATGGCCTCCTCCATCACGTCCTCGTGGCCGACGCCGATCCGCCCGGCCGCCTCCGGCACCCTGTCCCACAGCTCCAGGACGCGTTCCAGGAACCTCAGCTCCTCGGCGTAGGCCGCCGACTTGTCGGCCTGGGCGGCGGCCCGCCACGCGCTGATCAGCGCCCCTTCGAGGTTGTGCGCGGCGTGCCAGTGGAACGCCAGCTCGGCGGCGGCGCGGCCCGGCGGCACCAGCGAGGCGTCCGCCTCCAGGGCCTCGGCGTAGCGGGCGTGCAGCCGGGTGTGCTCGCCGGGGAGCAGGTCGTCGTGCAGCGCCTCCCGGATGAGGGCGTGCCGGAACGCGTAGCCCTCGCCGTCCACCGCCAGCACGTTGCCCTCGACGGCGGGCCGCAGCCCGCGCGCCAGGCCCAGCTCGTCAAGACCGCTGACGGCGGCCAGCAGCCGGTGCTCGATCCGGGCGCCGCCCGCGCTGGCCACCCTCAGCAGCTCCTGGGTGTCGTCGGGGAGCCGCTGCACCCCGGCCAGCAGCAGGTCGCGCAGCGACTCGGGCAGCTCGCAGGCGATCCCGCCGTCGGCCTCCATCAGCGCCTCGACGAACAGGGGGTTGCCCTCGCTGCGCGCGAAGAACTGCCGGACCCGGTGCGGCTCCGGCTCGACCCCGCGCAGGTTCGCCATGAGCTGGGCGACCTCCTGGCGGCTCAGTCTGCCGACGTCCTGCCGGACCACCCTGTCGATCCGGCCCAGCTCGGCCAGCAGCGGGCGCAGCGGATGCGCCCGGTGCAGCTCGTCGGCCCGGAACGTGACGACGATCAGCAGCGCGCCCGCCGCCCCGAGGTTGCGGACGAGGAACGTCAGCAGATCCCGGGACGACCTGTCGGCCCAGTGCGCGTCCTCGATCACCAGGACGAGCGGGCCTCGCGCGGTGAGCCGGTCGAGCAGGGTGAGGACCAGCTCGAACAGCCTGACCTGGCTGAACCGCTCGTCCCCCGCGGTGTCCTCGAACTCCGGGAGCAGCCGGGCCAGGCCCGCCGTCCGCCCGCCGAGCAGCGCGCCGACGCCGTCCGCGCCGATCTCGCGGACCAGCAGCCGCACCACGGCGGTGAACGGCGCGAACGGGAACCCGTCGACGCCCAGCTCCATGCACCCGCCGACGAGGACCCGCGCGCCGCGCTCGCGCGCCCGCTCGCCGAACTCCCGGATCAGCCGGGTCTTGCCGACGCCCGCCTCGCCGCCGACGAGCACCGCGCGCGCCCCGCCCTCGCATACCGCGCCGAACGCGGTGTCGAGCACGCCCAGCTCGGCGGCCCGCCCCACCAGCACCGACCGCTCCCCCACGCCGTCTCCCCCGCCCTCGGCGCAGCCCGCACGCCCGAACTCCCCGCTGTCGCCCACGCCACCGCCCCCGCCGTACTTCCCGCAGGGTGACCCCTGCGGCCGATCGTTTCCTTCACTATGCCATCCCGGTACGACAGAACCTTCGGCCGTCAAAACCGGGCACCCGGACGCTCTTGGAGGCGTCCGGGCTGGGGGCACTCACGGGGCGTCGCGAGGCGCGAGAACGTCCCCCGGGACCGTCCGGGCCGGGTGCTTCCAGGGCCTCGCGAGGCGCGGGTGAACCCGGCCCGGCGCCTTTACGCAGTAAGGTTGCGCAGGTCAGCAGGCGCAGGTCGGGGAGGCGAGCGGGGCCGTCAGCGGGTCGGCGGGCCGGGCGACGGTACCGGTCGCGGTCGCGACGGGGAAGCCCTCGCGGATCCAGTACTCGATCCCGCCGATCATCTCCTTGACCCGGTAGCCGAGCAGGGCGAAGGCCAGCGCGGCGCGGGTGGCGCCGTCGCAGCCGGGCCCCCAGCAGTAGGTGACGACGGGCACCGACGGGTCGAGCAGCTCCGGGGCCCGTACCGGGATGTCGGCGGTCGGCAGGTGGAGGGCGCCGGGCACATGGCCCTGCTCCCAGGCCGGGAGCGCGCGGGAGTCCACGAGGACGAAGCCCGCAGCGCCGGACTCCAGGGAGGCGCGGACGTCGGAGACGTCGGTCTGGAAGGCGAGCCGGGCGGCGAAGAAGGCGGCGGCGTCGGAGGGGGCGGCGGGCGGGGTGCGCAGCGCGGGCGAGATCAGGTCCATGCGGGAGAAACTACCGAGGGTGACGGCCGTGTGGAACAGACGATCCCCGGCATCAACGACGCCCCGCCGGGATTCCCGTGGTACAAACTGCGCATGACCGCGTTTTCCCTGGACGACACCGATCTGCGCCTGCTGGAGGTGCTCCAGGAGCACGGGCGGGCGAGCTACGCCGATCTCGCCCGCCGGGTCTCGATGTCCGCGAGCGCCGTCACCGAGCGCGTCCGCCGCCTGGAGGAGGCCGGGGTGATCAGCCGGTACGCCGCCGTGGTCGATCCCGAGCGGCTCGGCCTGTCGATCCTCGCCTTCGTGCGGCTGCGGTACCCGACGGGCAACTACAAGCCCTTCCACGACCTGCTGGCCACCACGCCGGAGATCGTCGAGGCCCACCACGTCACGGGCGAGGACTGCTTCATGCTCAAGGTCGTCGCGCACTCGATGCGGCACCTGGAGCGCACCACGGGCCGGATCGCGGGGCTGGGCGCGATCACCACGAGCGTCGTCTACTCCAGCCCGCTGCCGTCGCGGACGATCACCGCGCTGTCCTGAGCGCGCGAGGAAGGGCCCCTCTCGCGAGGGGCCCTTCCCGTGGCGTCCACCAGCCCGGCGGTCAGGAGCGTCCCGGCCACCCGGCGGGCGTGCGGTTACCGGTTCCAGCCGCCGTGCCAGCCACCGTGGTGACCGCCGCCGTGGCGGTTCCAGCCACCGTGGTGCTTGCCGCCGTGGTGGCCGTGGCGGTTCCAGCCACCGTGGTGCTTGCCGCCGTGGTGGCCGTGCCGGTGCCAGCCACCGTGGTGCTTGCCACCCTGGTGCCAGCCACCGTGGTGGCCGCCGTGGTGACCGTGCCAGCCACCGCCGTGGTGGCCGTGGTGGTGGCCGTGCCCCCCACCCGTCGGAACAGCCGCCGAAGCACCGGGTGCGGCACCCAGCAGGGCCGCGCCGACGATGGCTCCCGCCACGGCCATGCGACGCACGATCGTGGAAGCCTTCATGATGATCCCTCCTCGACACAGAGCGTTACTCCTTGCACTCACTTTCTCACACTCCGTGAGGAACATCGGGCGATCGCCGCCTTTTCCGCCAAACGATGATCAAGCCAGTAGAACGGGCATCACCGGACAGGGCGCGGCCCGGCAAAGGCCGCGCCACGCCCCGCCCCGCCACCGGACGGGGCAAAGGGCCCGGGGCCACGGGTTCACCCGGTACCGGTAGATCTCCGGAATGTTCCAGCGGCCTCGGGAACCGCGCTCACGCTTCCCTCATGTTCGCGGGCCCGCGACGCCCCGCGTGGACCGCCGCCCGGCCCGCGCAACAGCAGGAGGATCGCGGCGAGGAGCAGGGTGACGATGATGCCGTCGAGCCAGTAGTGGTTCGCGGTGACCACCACGACGAACCCGGTGAGCGCGGGGTGCGCGAGCCACAGCCACCGCCGCCGCCCCCGGCCCACCGCGATCAGCCCGACCGCGACGACCAGGGCCCACCCGACGTGCAGGGACGGCATCGCGGCGAACTGGTTGGCCAGGCCGCCGGTGTCCACGTCGCCGTAGGGCGACGGACCGAAGACCTTCCCGGTGTCCACGAGCCCGAAGGACGGCACCATGCGCGGCGGCGCCAGCGGGAACGCCAGGTGCAGGAGCATCCCCGCCCCCGTGAGCAGCGTCAGCGTCCTGCGCACCCAGACGTAGTGTCCGGGATGCCGCCGGAACATCCAGATGAGGAACGCGATCGTGGCGGGGAAGTGCACTGCCGTGTAGAAGACGTTCACGGCTTTCATCCAGGCGATGTCCTGCAGGATGAGCGCCTGGAGGGCCGCCTCGTCCGGCAGCCGGAGCGAACGCTCCCAGTCCCACACGCGGGTCGCGTTGGCGAACGCCTCGGCGACGTTCCCGTTGGCCAGGAGGCGGCCGAACCGGTACAGGCCGTACAGGACGGTGATGAGAGCGAGTTCGCGCAGGATGTGGGGGCGCTGTGCGGAGGTGGGGCGCGGCGGGAGCAAGCCCGCCTCCTTTCGGGGGCACACCACCGGCTCCGGGGGACGGGCCCGGCGGCGTGACGGGTGGAACGAGGGGTCGCGGGAGGGGTCAGAGCCCGAGGGCGGGCGCCAGGACGTGGTCCACGTAGCCGTCGCCGAAGCGGCCGTCGTCGGGCTCGCAGCGCAGCTCCCTGCCCATGAGCGCGCCGAGCAGGGCGCTCCCGACGTACGGGATCGCGGGACGGGCCGGGTCCAGCTCGCCGCGCGCGACCGCCCGCGCCAGCAGCCCGTCGACGACGAGGGAGGCGGGCTCCAGCACGTGCGCGCGGAACGCGTCGAGGAGGGCGGGATCGCGGTGCACGGCCTGGGCCATGGCCCGGTTGAGCTCGGGGTCGCGGCGCTCCTCCAGGTGGGCGAGGTAGCGCTTGAGGTCGCCGGTGAGGGTGCCGGTGTCGATGTCCTCGGCGCACGGCGCGCCGCGCGACCGCACCGCCATGATCACCAGTTCCGGCTTGCCGCCCCACAGGCGGTAGATCGTCGCCTTGCTCATCCGGGCCGCGGCCGCCACGTCGCCGACGCTGAGCAGCTCGTAGCCGACCGAGCGGAGCTGGTCCAGGACGAGGGCGAAGACCTCGCTTTCGCGCGCGGGCGAGACCCGGCTCCTGCGCGTCCTCGGCGGATCGGGAGGATCGGACATCTCCACCCCCTTAAGTGAACGACCGCGTTCTCCCAACTTAGGGCGAACCTTAAGTGAACGGAGTCGTATCACCGGAGATGTCGGTCACAGCCGGGTTCAGGGCTTCAGGACTCCTGCACGACCATCTCGGCGACGTCCCGGCGCACCGAGGTGAACAGCGGCCCGGGACGGCCGAGCCGGAAGATCATCTGCGGGTGGCGGCCGCCGCAGATCCGCTCCCTGATCATCGTGCGGAACTCGGGCATCTCCAGCGCCTGGGTGTGCAGCGCCGCCGCGTAGTGGTCGGCCGCCGCGTGCAGCAGGACGCGCTGGAGCGCCTGCCCCGCCGCGAGCCAGGCGAGCTTGTCGTCGTCGGCGGTCTCCATGACGCAGACGGTGCCCGTCTCCCCCGACACCTCGACGCCGACGTCCATGCCCTGGGCCCGGCCCCTGCCGAACTCGCGGCCGGGGAAGTAGGGGTCGGTGACCTGCTGGTCGATCGGGTACGCCGTGTCGGGCACCCCGTCGCGCCGTCCGCTGCCCGCGCCGGGCGACCAGCGCGTGAACTCCACGGTGTAGCGGTCGTCGAGCTTCTCGAACTCCTCGGCCGCCTCGGTGAGCGCGCCCAGCGCCTTGGCCTTGCGCGGGTCCGAGACGATCCGCAGGCCGACGTCCTCCAACTGCGCCTCCTCCACGAGGGAGGACATGAGGTACTCGGGCGGGCCCTTCTCCGAGAACGCGCCCCGGTGCGTCCTGCGGTGCCGTACCTCCGCGAGCAGCCTTCCGGCCTCCTCGGGCGGTTCGGCCCGCTCCCGGACGCGCAGGGTTGCCAGCAGGCCGGGACGCTCCGGGTCAGGCAGGACGTCCACCTCCGGCACGAACCCTCCGGCGAGCACCCCGAGCCGCAGGTTGGCGAGCGCGGCACCGCAGCTGATCACCATCTCGCGCCCGTCGGGGTCGGCGACGTCGAGCCGCCGCTCGGGGTCGGCGTGCAGGCTGACCCGCATCCCGCCGTCGATCTCGGCCGTCCCGAACCACCACGGCTGCGTGTTGTGGATCGACGGCGCCCACACCGCGGCCTGGATCGCGCCCTTCACCACCTCAGCGACGTCCCGCGCTTCGGCCATCGCGCCCCCTCCCGTGGTCCGGCACCCCCAGTAGACCATCCGCGACCGACCGTCGTCAGGGAGAAAAGTCCACCTTTAACCGGCCCTGACGGACTCGAAACGGGCGACCTCCGTCGCGCGGCGGAGGCCGGGGCCGCCGGAATCGGCCGCACGGGGGAAGATCACCGGCGGCCGTACGCTGTACTGTCGGCCTCGAACACCCAGCGCAGGAAGGCCCCGAGATGACGCCACCCGACCCCCGTGACCTCCCCCGTCTCCCCGCGGGCTTCGAGTTCGGCACCAGCACCGCCGCCTACCAGATCGAGGGCGCGGCGGCCGAGGACGGCCGGGGCCCGAGCATCTGGGACACGTTCTGCGCCCGGCCGGGCGCGATCGCCGACGGGTCGTCCGGCGCCGTCGCCACCGACCACTACCACCGGTACACCGAGGACGTCGCCCTGCTGCGCGGCCTGGGCGCCGACGGCTACCGGCTGTCGGTCGCGTGGCCGCGCGTCCAGCCGGACGGCGCGGGCCAGGCCAACCCGGCGGGCCTGGACTTCTACGACCGGCTCATCGACGCGCTGCTCGCCGCCGACGTCAAGCCGATGGTCACCCTCTACCACTGGGACCTCCCCCAGGCCCTGGAGGACGCGGGCGGCTGGCTGAACCGGGACACCGCCGAGCGGTTCGGCGCGTACACGGCGCTCGTCGCGGCCCGGCTGGGCGACCGGGTGCGGCACTGGGTGCCGGTGAACGAGCCGAACGTGACGGCGATGCTGGGCTACGCGCTCACCGCGATGGCCCCCGGACGCGGCCTGTCCTTCGACGCGCTGCCCGCCGTCCACCACCAGCTCCTCGGGCACGGCCTCGCCGTCGCCGCCCTGCGCGACGCGGGCGCCGCCTCGGTCGGCACCGCCACCAACCACACGCCGGTGTGGGCCGCCTCCGACGACCCCGCCGACGTCGAGGCGGCCGCCTTCTACGACCTGCTGTGGAACCGGCTCGTCGCCGATCCGATCCTGCTCGGCGCCTACCCCGAGGGCTTCGCCGAACTGATGCCGGGCCCCGTCGCCGACGACCTCAAGACCATCGCCGCGCCTCTCGACTTCTACGGCATCAACTACTACAACCCCACGGCCATCCAGGCGCCCGGCAAGACCTCCGGCCCGGCCACCGCGACGGCGGCGGGCCACGTCGAGGTGCCCGCCGAGCTGCCGTTCCAGTTCGCGCCGATGACCGGCCACCCCAGGACGGACTTCGGCTGGCCGATCGTCCCCGAGGGCCTGCACGAGCTGATCACCCAACTGCGCGAGCGCTACCCGGACCTGCCGCCCCTGTACGTCACCGAGCAGGGCTGCTCGTTCGCCACCGGGCCCGACGCCGACGGCGTGGTGGACGACGTGGAGCGCGTCCGGTACTACGACGCGCACCTACGCCAGGTCGCCCGCGCCATCGAGGACGGCGCCGACGTGCGCGGGTACTACGCCTGGTCGCTCCTGGACAACTTCGAATGGGCCGAGGGGTTCACCCAGCGGTTCGGGCTCGTCTGGGTCGACTACACGACGCTGGAGCGCACCCCGAAGGCGTCCTACCGGTGGTTCGCCGAGATGGTCGCCGCGCAGCGCGCCTAGGCCGTCACAGGGGCGGTTCGGCGTCGGCCCAGGGCCGGGCCGCCTCCAACTGCGCGGCCAGCGCCAGCAGGGTGGGTTCACCGCCGAGCCCGGCGACGAACTGGACGCCCAGCGGCAGCCCGGACGTGGTCGTGTGCAGCGGCACGCTCATCGCGGGCCGTCCGGTGATGTTCGCGAGCTGGGTGAACGGCACCGGCGCGAGGTTCGCGATGAGCTGTTTCTGCCACATCGGGGTCTTCGCGGCGTGTCCGGCCAGGCCCAGGCGGAGCGTGATCTCGCCGACCAGGCGCAGCGGCAGCGGGGTGTCCAGGGCGCCGACCGGCAGCGGCGGGCCGGAGAGCACCGGCGTCAGCAGCAGGTCGTAGCGGGCGTGGAAGGCGGCGAGGGCGCGGGTGTAGCCGTTCCAGCGCTCCAGCGCGGTCAGGTACGCCTCCGCCCTGACCGACCTCGCCGCGCCCGCCAGCAGCCGGGTGTCCAGCTCGAAGTCGCGCGGGCGGGCGCCGCCCTCACGGCGGATCCTCGCGACGGTCGCGGCGGCCTCCGCGCCCCACATCATGAGGAAGTCCTGGGCCATCCGGACGCCGTCGATCTCCGGCTCGGCGGGCTCCACGTCGTGCCCGAGTTCGGTCAGGAGCGCGGCGGCCGACTCGACCGCCGTGACGGCCTCGGCGTCCACGGGCGTGCCGAGCGGCGAGCGTGAGGTGAACCCGATCCGGAGCCGTCCGGGCTCGCGCCGCGCGAGTTCCGCGTACGGGGTGTCGGGCTTCGCCGTCCGGTAGGGGCCGCCCGGGTCGTCGATCGCGGTCATCACGTCGAGCAGCGCGGCGCTGTCGCGGACCGTCCTGGTGATGACGCCCTCGGTGGCCGCGCCGTGGAAGTACTCGGCGTAGCCGGGGCCGCACGACAGCAGGCCACGGCCCGGCTTCAGGCCGAACAGGCCGCAGCAGGCGGCGGGGATGCGGATCGAGCCGCCGCCGTCGCTCGCGCCCGCCGCCGGGACGACGCCCGCCGCCACCGCCGCCGCCGAACCGCCCGACGAGCCGCCGGGGGTGTGCGCGAGGTTCCACGGGTTGCGGGTCGGCCCGTGCGCCTCCGGCTCCGTCACGGACTTCGTGCCGAACTCGGGCGTGTTCGTCTTGCCGAAGACCAGCAGCCCGGCGTCCAGCCAGCTCCGCACCACCACGCTGTGCTCGGCCGCGACGTGCCCGCGCAGCGCGCGGGAACCGCCCGTGGTGGGGGTGCCCGCGTAGTCCTGGGTGAGGTCCTTGATGAGGAACGGGACACCGGCGAGCGGCCCCGACACCCCGGCCCGCGCCCGCTCGCGGGCGAGGTCGTGCATCGGGTGGACGATCGCGTTCAGCCGTCCGTTGACCTCCTCCGCGCGGGCGATCGCCGCGTTGAGCGGCTCGTCAGGGGCGAGCTCGCCCTTGGCGACCAGCTCGGCGATGCCCACGGCGTCCAGGCTCCGGTATTCCGCGTACTCCACGCCCACCCGTCCCTTACGGTGTCCGATTCGCGAGCACTATAGGCCCGGAGCCCGGCGCGCCGACACCCCCGGCGGCGCGGATCAGGAAACACTCTTTGCCCTGACATGACGGGGCATGACCCGAGATCTCCGGGTTATCTCCCCCGGCGGCGCGACACTGTTGAGAAGAGGCTGACGTGCTACAGAGGCCCAGCCCGTCCGAACCCGAGGGAGCACCCATGAAAGCCGCAGTGGGAGACCGCCTCGTCCTCCTGGGCCCCGACGACCACACGCACGACCGCGACGGCGAGATCGTCGAGATCCCCGACCCGGGAGGCGCGCCGCCCTACTACGTCCGCTGGGAGGACACCGGCCGCCGCACCCTCATCTACCCGGGCCCCGACGCCCGCGTCCTGGCCCGCCACTGAGCCCCCGGGCCCGTCAAACACAGCCTGGGAGCGGCCGCTCCCGACGAAGTCGGGGTCGCGAAGCGGCCACCGCCGGGCCCAATCGAACACGGCCCGGGGGTGGCCGCTCCCGACGAAGTCGGGGTCGCGAAGCGGCCACCTCCGGGCCCATCGAACACAGACCGGGACCGCTCGGCACGGCGCGGCCAGCACCGGCACCGAGCGGTCCGCCAACCCCCGGTGTTCCTCCTGTGCCCGTCTCCGGACGGGCCTTTCGCGTGCGCGCCGGATCGGTGGACCGCGTGATCTCCCCGGGGTTAGGGTCGGCGGGCGGGGGCGGCACGGCACCCGCGCTACCGGTCTCTGCCGAAGGAGGACGCGATGACCGAACAGGCTGCCGCAGGGGCGCTGGTCTGGGGGGTGAAGGCGAGTTTCCGCGACTATGTGCGGCGCGCCGAGGGGGAAGTCAAGATCACTGCCGGGGCGGAGGCGGCGGGCGACGCGTTCGCCTTCACGCCGACCGACGAGAAGCTGAAGTTCGCGGGCGAGGTCGACTTCGACGCGCACGGCGGTATGCTCAAGGTGACGGTCGCCGACCCCTGGATCGAGCTGGCCGACGACGGCTCGGCGTCGCTCAGCGTCGTCAACCCGGCGCGGCTCACCACCGACCGGAGCCAGCGCCTCACCATCGCCACCCTCGGCGACTTCACCCCCGCCGGCGACGGCACCGCCAAGGCACCCGCCTACCTGACGATGAACGGCGTCTGGCTCCTCGGCAACGTCTACGGCCCCGGCGACGAACTCGACACCGTCACCTTCCCCTGGGACGCCTGACGCTTTCCGGCTTTTCCGGCCCGGGGCGAGCGCGCCCGCCCCACCGGCCGTCTCCCTCCGCTCAGGAAGCCGGGTCGGCTTCGGTCGTGGGGAGGGGGAGTGTGGTTTTGAGGGTGGTGAGGGAGGTTCTGAGGGCGGTGTGGAACGCGGTGATGGCGGGGTGGTCGTGGGCGCCTTCGCGGACGGCCATGAAGAGGGTGCGGGCCGGGGAGCCGGGCAGGGTGAGGAGCCGTCCCGGGATGGGCGTGGCGGCCCAGACGAGGTCGGGCAGGAGCGAGGCGGCGTGGCCGGTGGCGACGAGGCTCGCGTGAAACACCATGTCGGTGGACTCGAACCGGATGTCGGGTTCGAAGCCCGCGGTCCGGCAGACGGTCTGGGCCCAGCGGCGCGGTGACGTCCCAGAGGGCTCCATCGCCCAGGGCGCGGAAGCCAGGTCGGCGAGGTCCGCGGCGTCGAACGAGTCCGGGACGGCGAGGCGTAGCGGATCGCGTCCGAGCCGGTGCAAGGAGACGCCGGGGACGCGCGGCTGCGGCTGGCCCGGGTACTCCTCCCCCAGGACGACGTCGTAGTCACGGGCCGTCAGGGTGGGGATCGCCTGCTCGGGGTCGATCTGCCGGATGCGCAGCCGCAGGCCGGGATGGGAGCGGGCCAGGGCCGTCACCGCGTTCGGCACGAGGGTGAGCGCCGCCGTCTGGAACGCCGCGACGCGCAGCAGCCCCGTGACCTCCCGCAGCGAGGCGGCGAGGTCGGCTTCGGCGCGCTCCAGCTGGCCCAGAACGGTCTCGGTGTGCCGGACGAGGATCTCGGCCTGCTCGGTGAGCCGCACCCGGCGTCCGGCCTTCTCCAGCAGCGGCACGCCCGTCTCGTGCTCCAGCTGGGCGAGCTGCTGGGAGATCGCGGACGGGCTGTAGGACAGCGCCTCGGCGACGGCCGCGAGGGTGCCCCGGTGGCTCAGCTCGCGGAGCAGGCGCAGCCGGTGCAGGTCGAGCACGGCGCCTCCCTGACGCGGACGTCCCAATTCATCAGTTCAGCTTAAGGGTACCGCGCAGAAACCTTCGCTGGACCTGAACGATGTGCCCGGCCGATCATGGAGGCACCGCCTCTCCTTCTCCAGGAAGCCTCCCGTGAACCCCACCGCGCCCGCGCCTGCCCGGATCGCCGTCGGCACCGCACTCGTCCTCGTCTCCGTCACGTCGCTCCAGCTCGGCGCGGTCGTCTCGGCGTCGCTGTTCCCCACGGTCGGTCCGGCCGGGACCACGGTCCTGCGGCTCAGCCTCGCGGCGCTGCTGCTGCTCGCGCTGGTCCGGCCACCCGTCCGGAGCTGGGACGGGCACCGTCTGCGCTCCGCGCTCCTGCTCGGCGCCGCCATGGCGGGCATGAACGGCCTCTTCTACGAGGCGCTGGCGCGCATCCCCCTGGGGACGGCGGTCACGATCCAGTTCGCGGGACCGCTCCTCCTGGCCGCCGTCCTCGCCCGCAGGGCGCGCGACCTGCCCTGGGTCGTGCTCGCCGTCGCCGGGGTGGCGCTGCCGGGGCTGGGCCACGACGGCGCGGGCGGGCCCCTCGACGTCGTCGGAGTCCTGTTCGCGTTGGGCGCGGGCGCCTTCTGGGCCGCGTACATCGTCGCCGGCTCACGGCTGGCCGCCTCCGGCACGGGCGCGGGCGGCGTGGGCGTCGCGATGGCCGTCGCCGCCGTGCTGACCCTGCCGTTCGGCGTCGCCGGGGCGGGCACCACGCTGCTGCGCCCTGAGGTGCTCGCCTCCGGTGTGCTCATCGCCGTCCTGGGCTCGGCCCTGCCTTACGCGGCGGAGATCGCGGCGCTCTCCCGGGTCCCGAAGCGGACGTTCAGCGTCCTGCTGGCGTTGGAGCCCGTCATGGCGGCCCTGTTCGGGGCGCTCCTCCTGGACCAGCCGCTGACGCCCGTCACGGCGGCCGCCGCGCTCCTCGTCCTCACCGCCGCCACCGGCACCGCGCTCACCGCGCCCACCGAACGCAAGGCGCCCGTCACCCCCCTCCCCACCCCCGAAGAGCGTGCCCCGGCCCACGCCGGACGGGCCGCCTGACGACGAGCGGCCCGTCAGGAGGGGGTGTAGGCGGTGGGGGCGGGGCGGTGGGCTCGGGTGGCGGTGAGGGCGGCGAGGAGGAGGGTGGGCGGCTCGGACGTGGTGAGGGTGAGGGTGGAGGAGAGGACGGGGTGAGTGGCGGTCGCCACGAGGGCGTCGTCGGGGGTGGTGACGCGGTAGCGGGTGGCGAACGCGTTGGCGGTGACGGTCCAGGCCGTCGAGCCGAGGCGGGCGGTGAAGGTACGTGTCGTGAAGGTCGGGTCCTCAGGGGTGACGGTGCCCAGGAGCTCGTCGGCCCGGTGCACGAGGATGGGGGCGCCGGGCGACGGCTGGCGGATCGTCAGCGGCGGGCCCTGCTCCGGGACGAGCGTGAGCGTCCCGTCAGGGTGCCGGTGCAGGTGGGCGAGGAGGGCGCCGTCCGGGGCGACGCAGCGGAGGTCACGCATCGGGACGCAGGGTCAGCTCGCGGAGGGCGGTGAGGCTGCGCGCGCCGCAGCGGTCCCCCGGAACGGCCAGGGTGGGCCCCTCGACGTCGAGCGGGCGGCCGTCGCGGGAGAGCGCGACGAGGACGGGCACGGCCCCGAACTCCGGGTCGATCTCGCCCCACGACAGGACGGCGCGGTGGCCGTCGTCGGCCCGCAGCGACAGCAGGAACCGCAGCCGCGCCTTGCGGTCGCCGCCCGCGAACACGGGGTCGGCCTCGCCCACGACGTCCAGGAGCAGCGGGCCCGCGAACCGGTGGTGGCGCGCGCCCGCCCTGCGGCAGGAGAACACCACGTCGCAGGCGTGCTGCGGCAGCGCGCGCAGCTCGGCCATGGCGAGCGCGCGCGGCGCCCGCACCGCCCCGCCGATCCGCAGGCACGGCGTGCCGTGCGGCGCTGACGTCGGGCCCACCCGACCACCCCCAGGAAGCTCGCAGGTTCAAGGGCCAGCCACCCTTTCACCTAGCATTATCCATGGAATCAAGGGGGCTTTCCTAGAGCCTGCCAGCGCGGGGCGGTCAGCCCGAGGCGGCCTGGAGGTCGAGCGCGATGTCGATGATCATGTCCTCCTGGCCGCCGACGAGGTTCCGGCGGCCGACCTCGACGAGGATCGTCCGGACGTCCACGCCGTACCGGGCGGACGCGGCCTCGGCGTGCCGCAGGAAGCTGGAGTAGACGCCCGCGTAGCCGAGCGTGAGGGTCTCGCGGTCCACCTGGACGGGCCGGTCCTGGAGCGGCCGGACGAGGTCGTCGGCGGCGTCCTGGAGCGCGAACAGGTCGCAGCCGTGGTCCCAGCCCTGGAGGTCGGCGACGGCGACGAACGGCTCGATCGGGCAGTTGCCCGCGCCCGCCCCGTGCCCGGCCAGCGACGCGTCCACCCGGGTCACGCCCTCCTCGACCGCGACGACGCTGTTCGCGACGGCCAGGGACAGGTTCTGGTGGGCGTGGATCCCGAGCTGCGTCTCCGGCTCCAGCACGTCACGGTAGGCCCGGACGCGTTCGCGCACCCCGTCCATGGTGAGCCGCCCGCCGGAGTCCGTGACGTAGACGCAGTGCGCCCCGTAGGACTCCATCAGCTTCGCCTGCCGGGCCAGCTCGGCGGGCGGGGCGAGGTGGCTCATCATGAGGAATCCGGACACGTCCATGCCGAGGTCGCGGGCCGCGCCGATGTGCTGGGCCGCGATGTCCGCCTCGGTGCAGTGCGTCGCGATCCGGATCGAGCGGACGCCGAGCGAGTAGGCGTGCTTCAGCTCCTCGATCGTGCCGATGCCCGGGAGCAGCAGCGTCGTCAGGGTGGCCCGCGTGACGTTGGCGGCGGCCGCCTCGATCCACGCCCAGTCGGTGTGCGAGCCGGGGCCGTAGGTGACGCTGCCGCCCGCGAGCCCGTCGCCGTGCGCGACCTCGATGGCGGCGACGCCCGCGGCGTCCAGCGCGGCGACGATCCGGGCGACGTCGGCGGGCTCGATCCGGTGCCGGACGGCGTGCATGCCGTCCCGCAGGGTGACGTCCTGGATATAGAGGTTCGGGCTCATCGGTTTCCTTCCACGGCCCGTCGGGCCTGCGCGGCGATCCGCTCGGCGGCGCGCAGCGCGGCGGACGTCATGATGTCGAGGTTCCCGGCGTAAGCGGGCAGGTAGTGGGCGGCCCCCTCCACTTCGAGGAAGACCGACACCTGGGTGGTGACCGGCCCCGCGCCGTCGCCGAGGAGGGTGTGGAAGGGCTCGTCCGGGGCTATCGGGGTGAACTGCACCTCCTGCTTGAGCCGGTAGCCGGGGACGTACTCCGCGACCTCCGCCACGGTCCTCGCGACGGACGCGCGGATCTCCTCCGGGTCGGCGTCCCCGACGAGCGCGAACACCGTGTCCCGCATGATCATCGGGGGTTCGGCGGGGTTGAGGACGATGATGGCCTTGCCGCGTCCCGCGCCGCCTACCTGCTCGATCGCCTTGGACGTCGTCTCGGTGAACTCGTCTATGTTCGCGCGGGTGCCGGGGCCCGCCGAGCGCGAGGAGATCGACGCGACGATCTCGGCGTAGGCGACGGGCGTCACCCGGGAGATCGCGTGCACGACAGGGATGGTGGCCTGGCCTCCGCACGTCACCATGTTGACGTTGTCGGCGGCGGCCTCCAGGTGCGCGTCGAGGTTGACGGCGGGCACGACGTACGGGCCGAGCGCGGCGGGCGTCAGGTCGACGATCTTCTTGCCGTACGGGGCGAGCGCGGCGGCGTTCGCGACGTGCGCCTTGGCGGACGTCGCGTCGAAGACGATGTCGATGTCGGCGAACCCGTCCATCTTGATGAGCCCGGCGACGCCCTCGTGCGTCGTGGGGACCTTCATCCGGCGGGCGCGGGCGAGGCCGTCGGAGTCGGGGTCGATGCCGACCATCGCGCCCATCTCCAGGGTCTCCGACAGCCGGATCACCTTGATCATGAGATCGGTGCCGATGTTGCCGGAGCCGATCACCGCCACTTTGGTCTTCTTCATCGGTTCTCCTTGGCGAAAGCGGCGGTCACGGAACCGAGCGCGGACAGCTCGGCGCGCAGGACGGCGCCGGGGGTGACGGGCACCATCGGGCCGAGCGCCCCCGACAGCACCACCTGGCCCGCGCGCAGGGGCTCACCCAGCGCGCGCGCTGTACGGGCGAGCCAGACGAGCGCCTCCAGGGGGTCGCCGAGGCAGGCCGCCCCGGTGCCCTCGGAGACGAGCACGTCGTCGGCGTACAGCTCCATGACGACGTCCACCGGCGCGAACTCCTCAAGCGTCAGCCTCTTGTCGCCGAGGGCGTAGAGGGCGCTCGACCCGTTGTCGGCGACCGTGTCGGTGATCGTGATGTCCCAGTCGGCGATCCGGCTGTCCACGATCTCCAGCGCGGCGACCGCGTACGCGACGGCGTCCCGCACGTCGGCGACGCCGGTGACCTCGTGGTCGAGGTCAGCGCCCAGGACAAAGGCCACCTCCGCCTCCGCCTTCGGCTGGAGGAGCCGCCCGGTCGGGACCTCGCGGCCGGAGACGTCCATGTCGGCGAAGAGCACGCCGAAGTCCGGCTGGTCCACGCCGAGCTGCTTCTGCACGGCGGGCGAGGTCAGGCCGATCTTGCGGCCGGTGACCACCGCGCCCGCCGCGCGCCGCCGCTCGGCGAGGCGGCGCTGGACGGCGTAGGCGAGCGCCACGTCCGTCGTCCCCAGGAGATCGCGCACGGGGGCGCAGGGGGTGCGGGTCTCCTGGGCCGTCGTCAGGCGGTCCACGGCGGCGGTGACCAGGGCCACGTCCGGTGTGTCGGGGAGCGTCATGGGGTTCCTCGGGGTCGGTGGGATGGGTCCACCTTCGCCAAGCCGACCCGGCCGCGACCACAGACGCGTTCCACTGAGTGGAACCTTTTCTTCGCCGTTGCTCAGTCCGCGCGCAGCGCGGCCCGCCGCGCGAGCGTCCCGGCGATCCCGGCGGCCGCCGCCTTCACCGACGTCCGGTGCGCCTCGGGACGGAACCGGGTCGCCGGCCCGGTGACGCTCACCGCCGCGACGGGCCGGTCGAACGGGTCCAGCACGGGCGCGGCCACGCACACGATGCCGGGCGCGGACTCCTCGTACTCGAAGGCGACGCCCGTCTCGGCGATCCGCGCGACCTGGCGGCGCAGCAGCCCCGGCGCGGTGATCGTGCGGGTGGTGCGCCGGGTCAGCCCGCCCTCGACGACCACGCCGAACAGCTCGGGCGGCCCGAACGCCAGCAGCGCCTTGCCGATCGCGGTGCAGTACAGCGGCATCCGCCCGCCGATCCGGGACGGCGCGGCGGCCTGCCGGTGCCCGCCGATCTTGGCGACGTAGACGACCTCCGTGCCCTCCAGGACGCCCAGGTGGACCGTCTCGTGGGTGCGCTCGTAGAGGTCCTCCATAAAGGGCGTCGCGACCTCCAGCAGCCCGCGTTCGACCGACGCCCGCATCCCGAGCTGGAACACCTGCCCGCTCAGCCGGTACCCGCGCCCGGCCCGCTCCAGCAGCCGCACCTCGACCATCTCGCCCGCGAGCCGGTGCAGCGTGCCCTTGGCGATGCCGGTGCGCCGCGCCAACTCGGCGAGGCTCACCCCGGTGTCGTCGGCGGTGAACGCGTACAGCACCGCCGCGACCTTGCCCAGCACCGACTTCGGCCCGGCTCCGCCGCGCCCCGCCTCCGCGGCGTCCATGGCTCCCCCTCCGACCCGGCAGCGCCCCTCCCCCAGCCGAGTCTACGAACCGCCACGGACGAGCTGTGTTCAATGGGCCCGGAGGACGGCCGCTTCGCGACCCCGACTTCGTCGGGAGCGGCCACCCCCGGGCCGTGCTCGATGGGCCCGGAGGGCGGCCGCTTCGCGACCCCGACTTTGTCGGGAGCGTCCCGGTCCGTCACCGTCGCCCGTTTCTGTGACGCTCGGTGACACGTGCCACCCCCTCAGCACACAAACCTAAACAAATGGGATAAAGGGCCCCTAAGCGGTGACGGTTATGGTCGAAACAATCGGAAGGGCGTGGAAAACTGCTGCGATCGGTTCGGTGCGGGAGGGTGACGATGGGCGGCGGACGACGGGCCCCCGGCGATCTGGAGCGCGAGATCATGGCGGCGCTCCAGGCGGCGGAGCGCGCCCTGACCCCGCGCGAGGTCCGCGCGGCGCTCGGCGAGAGCCTCGCCTACACCACGGTCCTCACGATCCTCGTCCGTCTGGAGGGCAAGGGCGTGCTGGAGCGCGGGCGCCGGGGGCGGGCCTTCGCCTACCGGCCGGTGGCCGACGACACGGGCCTGGCGGTGCGCCGCATGCACCAGCTCCTGGACGCGCAGCCGGACCGCGAGGTGGTGCTGACCCGGTTCCTCGACTCGCTGTCGGCGGGCGACGAGGACCTGTTGCGCCGGATGCTGCACGACCTCGACACCCGCGACGACGACCAGGACCCCTGACGGTCCCCGCCGCGCCTTTTCCGACAAGCCCGCTACTACAGGGTTGTAGTGGGTTAGCCTGACCTCACCTCAAGCGGCACCGTGCCGCGCGAGGAGGGGAGGCTCCGTGGCCGACGGCCCCCGGCGTTCAGACCGAGGCGTGGATGAGCAGCTCGAACAGGTCGTAGACGCACTCGCCCGTCCAGATCACCGTGCTCACCGCGATGAGGACGGGCGCGGCGAGCAGCCAGCGGCGGGCGACGGCGGGCCCCATCATCGCCGCCATCCGGCGCGGCACCGCGCCCGACGGCGCGCTCATCGCGAGCATGCCCGCGGTGTTGGCGGTGCCCATGTCCTTGCGCGCGAGCGCGGCGCGGGCGATGGCCTTGGCGACGTCGCCGCGGTCGCCCGTCACGCGGGCCGCCTCCTCGTCGGCGGCGCGCTCGACCATGTAGCCGACGCGGCGGATGAGCGGCCACAGCGCGGGCTGCGCGTAGGCGGACAGCCGGGTCATCCACACGAGGCGGTGGTGGTCGCCGGACAGGTGGGCCCGCTCGTGCGCGAGCACCGCGGCGTACTCCCGGTCGCTGAGCGCGCCGCGCAGCCCCTCGGTGACGACGACGCGGCCGTCCTCGCCGGGGCGCCCCGGCAGCGCGAACGCCTCGATTCGGGCGTCGGGCAGCACGACGACCTCGCCGGTGTCGCCCAGGTCGTCCACCTGGGCCCAGGCGTTGCGCAGCGAGGCGCGGTAGCGGCGGTAGCCGAACGCGATGGCGATGCCGCTCAGCACCGCCCAGATGACGGAGGCGAGCGACACCCACGGCACGTGCGCGGTGTCGGCCTTGACGATCTCGTGCGACCAACCCCCGAAGGCCGCGACGGACGGCAGTTCGGTGACCGCCTTGAGCATGAAGACAAAGACGTTCACCGCGCTGGACGCGCCGGCGGTCACCGCCGACCAGGCGAAGATCCGGGCCGCGACGACGGGTTGGAGCCGGTCGGTCAGCACCCAGGTGCCGCACAGGACGAGGACCGGGACGGCCAGGACGGAGTAGGCGAAGTGGTCGAACATGCGCACCTCATCGGACGGGGGGAGCGGCCAGTTTCGCATAGTTGCGCGATGCCTGATCTACTACATACTCGTAGTAGTAGGGTCGCCTTACTTCCCCGTTCCCGGGGACGGGGAGGCGCGCCGGTCCGAGAGCGGGGTGAGGTGTTGGCTCCTCCTGTTGTGCCGCCCGCGCGGCGCACCGCCGGGCGGGCCCTGCCGCGCCCCGAGCTGCTGCCGTTCACGGGCACGCTGCCGCAGGTCGCGGCGGGCGATCCGGTGTGGTGCCGGGACGCGCTCGGCCGGGGCTGGACGCGCCGGGTCGCGCTGGACGGCCCGCGCTACGACCAGGCGCGGGCGCTGCGCACGTGCCGGCTGACCGTCCCCACCGCGACGCCCGACGACTACCACCGGCACGGGCTCGACGCGCCGTCGCTGAACTGGCCTGCGGAGGACGTGGCGCGGGCCGACCTGCCCGTCCCCGGCGCGATCATGGCGCCCGGACGGGCCTCGGCGGCCAGAACCGGGCGCTGACCCGGGTCGGCCGCGCCCGGCGGCGCTACCGGGGCTCGGGGAGCCGCAGGTCGGCGCTGAGCGCCTGGAAGAACTGGGCGGCGCGCGGGATCTTGTGCGGCTTGTAGCCGAACGCGGCGAAGCTCGCCTCCAGCGCCGGGGCGTCCGCGCCGTCGGCGACGAGCCGGAGCTGCTCGGCGTAGACCTCCCGCGCCCACCGGCGCAGGAACGCCCGGCGCGCCGCCTCGCCCCTGACGACCTCGGCCATCCGCGCGGGCACCACGGCGCCGTCGGCGTCCACGAGGCCCATCTGGGTGAGCAGGGCGAGCAGTTGCGGCCCGACGGACGGCGGGTATGCCTCGACGACGCTGAGGTCGACGCGCGGCGGCACCGGGCCGCCGCCCGCGAACTCCGCGAAGAACGCGACGAACGTCCGGTAGGAGAAGGAGGGCGGCATCCATGCCTCGGTCATCCGCTCAGCTCCTTCGGGTCGTGCGTGATCTCCGCACCATTGTGCACGCTTCCGGAGCCGCCGGAGAATTCACCCAGAGTTCACCGGCGCGGGCCGGGAGAGGCACGGTCAGATGAAGGCGTCGGTCAGGTAGCGGCCGTGGTGGAACCGCATGCGGGTGAGCCACTCCTCGGCCTCGGCCGGGGACGCGCCCGTCGCCTCGCGGTAGATCCGGGCGCAGGTGGCGTGCACGGCGGGGGCCATCCGGCGGCCGTCCCCGCAGACGTAGAAGACGGCGCCCGCGCGGAACAGCTCGACGACGTCGGCCCTGTCCCGCCAGAGGCGGTCCTGGACGTACCGGACGCCGTCGCGCGGCGCGGCGGAGAAGGCCGTCCTGACGTCCACGACGCCCGCCTCGGACCAGGCGGCGAGTTCGTCACGGTAGAGGTAGTCCACCTCGGGGTGGTCGCAGCCGAAGAACAGCAGGGCGGGGGCGGGCCGTACGCCCTCCTCCCGCGCGCGCAGGGCGCGGTCCTGGAGGAAGGCGCGGAAGGGGGCGATGCCGGTGCCCGCGCAGGCCATCACCATCGGCGTCGCCAGGGAGGGCGGTGGGCGGAAGGCGCCGGCCGACGGCAGCACGGTGACGGCGATGGGTGTGCCGGGCGCCGCGCGGCCCAGGTAGGCCGACGCCGCGCCTTCGGGGCCGCCGCCCGCCCGGCCGCCGACGAGGGCGACGGTGAGCGTCGCGCGGCCCGCGTGCCAGCGTGGCGAGGAGGAGATCGAGTAGCGGCGCGGCGCGAGCGGCGCGTGCATCTCCAGGAAGGCGGCGAAGGCCAGCGCGCACTCCGGGTGCCGCTCCAGCAGGTCCAGGACGGTGACGTGCCTTTCCAGCACCTCGGCGGTGTGGAGGGCGTCGTCGTCCGCGAGGGCGCTGAGCGCGTGCCTGGCCTTCGGGTGCGCGGCGGCCCGCGCGAGCCGCCCGATCTGGCCGCGCGTGGCGGGCCGGGACAGCTCGACGTACCCCGCGAGCAGTTCCCCCGCCGTCACGGGCGAGCCGACCGGCAGCGGTGAGTCCCCGCCCTCGGGGACGCGCAGGACCAGGCCCGCGTCCGGCGCGAGGCCGAACCGCGCCAGCGCGCGCTCCACCACGGCCTCCGGGTTGAGCGGCAGGACGGCGAGGTAGTCTCCGGGCCGGTAGGAGGCGCCCTCAGGGAGCGCGATCTCAAGATGCCGCTTGGAGCGTGCGCCCGGCGCCGCCATGTCCACCAGTTCACGGTTGGCCACGACGGTGCCCAGGCCCGCGCCGTCGCCGCGCGCGACAGGACCGCGCGCCCCGGCCACGAACTCGACCTCAAGCCGCGGCGCGGCGCGCGCGCCGAGCCCGGCGCGCCTGTCCCCCAGCACCTCCGCCACGTCGCCTCCCCCCGTGCGAGACCCGCCCGGAACCCCACGAGCCCCTCCCAACCGTCCATCCCCCGACGATCTCCCCCGAAACAGCGCCACGCGCTCCGCCCCAGCTCAGCCCACCCGCCGATTGGCGGGGAGAACCCGCCGCGCGGCGGGCACACCCACCCCGCCCCACGACGCATGATGGTGATCACAGTCACACCACCCCCTCAGATACGGGAGAGCCGTAGATGCCGCATGTCGAGACGTCACCGGTCGGGCCGCCTCCGCCGTTCGACCCCGAACTCGTGCCCGTGCTCAAGGTGATCAACGAGGTGGTGCCGCCTGACGCGTTCGCCGACCTGGCGAAGGCGCGGGAGACGGCGGCGGCCAAGGCGGCGGCCGGGCCCGGCCTGGCGGAGTTCGCCAGGGACGGCGCGTTCACCGTCGAGGAGCGCCGGGTGCCGGGCCCCGAGGGCGCGCCCGACGTCGCGCTGCTGCTCTGCCTGCCGACCGGCGCGGTCGAGCCGTTCCCGCTGCTCTACCACGCGCACGGCGGCGGCATGATCCTCGGCGACTACACCGTCGGCCTGCCGGACGCGCTGGACCTCGCGCAGGAGGTCGGCGGCGGCGTCGTCTCGGTGGAGTACCGGCTGGCGCCCGAGACGCCGCACCCCGGCCCCGTCGAGGACTGCTACGCGGGCCTGGTGTGGACGGCCGAGCACGCCGAGGAGTTGGGCGCCGACCCGTCCCGGATCGTCGTCGGCGGCGGCAGCGCGGGCGGCGGGCTCGCGGCGGCGCTGGCGCTGCTGGCCCGCGACCGGGGCGGCCCCTCCCTGGCGGGCCAACTGCTCCTGTGTCCGATGCTGGACGACCGCAACGACACGCCTTCGGCGGTGCAGATGGCCGGGCTCGGCGTGTGGGACCGCACGTCCAACCACGCGGGCTGGACGGCGCTGCTGGGCGACGCGCGCGGCACCGAAGACGTCTCGCCCTACGCGGCGCCCGCCCGCGCGACGGACCTGGCGAACCTGCCCCCCGCGTTCGTCGACGTGGGCTCGGCCGAGACGTTCCGGGACGAGGACGTCGCGTACGCTACCGGTATCTGGCGGGCCGGCGGCCAGGCCGAGCTGCACGTGTGGCCCGGCGGCTTCCACGGGTTCGACCTGATGGCGCCGCACACCGCGCTGGCCCGCGAGGCCAGGGCGGCGCGGGCCCGGTGGCTGCGCAGGCTCCTGGGCGGCTGATCCGCCGGTGCGGGGCCGCGCGGCCTCGCGCCGTCCGGAGAAGGGGGCTGCCTCGGTGAAGGATCTGACCGTCCGGCTCGACGCGCTCGACCCGCAGGCGGGCGCGGCCCTGCGCGTCATCGCCTACTTCGACGAGCTCGTCGCGCACGGCGCGGGCCTCCAGGCGATCGTCAGGGCGGCGGCCGTGCTGGGCGCCGCGCCCGCCGGGCTGGTGGACGAGGCGCGGCGGGTCCGCGTCAGGGTCGGCCCCGACGGTGTGCCCGGCGAGCCGCTGGCCTCCCCCGATCCGGCGTGGCCGCGCGCGTCCGTCGGGTCGGGCGGCGGGGTGCTGTGGCTGGAGCGGGCGGGCCAGGCCCGGCCGGTGGACGCGATGATCCTGGAGCGGGCGGGCGCTGCCGTCACGGCCGTCCTGGACCGCACCCGGGGCCGGGCGTCCGCCGACGCCGCGTCGGTGGAGACCCTGCTCGACCCGGCCGCCGCGCCGCAGGCCAGGGCCGTCGCCGCGCGGCGGCTGCGGCTGCCCGAGCGCGGGCGGCTGCGCGCGGTGGCGTTCCACGGGGGACGTCCCGGCGTGCTCAAGGAGGGCGAGGCGGTTCCCGAGGGCATGCGCGCGGGCATCGGGACAGCCGGGCCGCTGGCGGAGCTGCCCGCGTCGTGGGAGTCGGCGCGGCTGGCGCTGCGGCTGACGGCGGGCGGCGGCCCGGACGACCCGGGGCCGCGGGTCGTCGCCGCCGACGAGGCGGGCGGGCTGCTCGTGCTGGCCCGCGCCGTCACGGCCGAGACGCCGCGGGTGCCGGACGTCGGCGCGCTGGACCGGGCGGCGCTCGCCGCGCCCTGGATGCTGGCCACGCTGGACGCCGTCGCCGCCGCGTCCAGCCACCGCGCGGCCGCGACCGCGCTGCTCATCCACCACTCGACCCTCCAGGAACGCGTCACGCAGGCCGAGAAGCTCCTGGGCTGGCCGCTGGGCACCGCGGCCGGTCGGCTGCGGCTCAGCCTCGCCCTCGCGCTGCGCAGGCTGCACCAGACGCCCTGAGCCCCGGCGGAGGCCAGAGCGACCCGCCGTGCCGTCAGCTCCGCGGGCTCCACCAGACCTCCGGGGCCCCGCCGACGTCGTGGAAGGGCGGCGTCAGCAGACCCGGGCCACTGGTGGCCAGATGGGACATGTCCGGCATGGGCGGTCGATGTGGGGCGTGTGTGCCCGCGCCGTCTCGGAAATTGCGTCTTTCCGCCTGGTGCCCCTACAGCCGCGTCGGCTCGCCCCGTACGCTGGTGGGGTGCGTAGGGCGGCGGGTGCCCGTGTCGTGTGCGGGTGTCCGGGGTTCGAGGCGGCTTGAGCGGCAGACGAGGAGACGCGGCGATGAGCGGGATCCACTCCACCACGCCTTATCGTCCGGCGGGCGACACCGGCGCGCCGGTCGCGCCCAGCGGCGCGGGCTGGTGGCAGGCGCCGCCCGGCGGCCGGGCCGCCGAGCCCCCGTCGATCAGGGACGCCTTCGACGCGCTGGAGCGGCACGCGCCCCGGCGTCCGGCGGCGGCGCCCAAGCCGACGTCCTCCTCGGCGTCCACCGCGCAAATCCTGACCGCCGCGTGCGGCCAGTGCGGCGGCCGCAAGGGCGCCTGGATCGGCTCGTCCTGGCACCGCTGCAACGTGTGCGACGGCAAGGGCGTCGTCATCCAGTAGCCGCAGCCGTGGGCCGGGTCAGACGGCGCGGTGCGGCTCGTACCAGTGGCCGTCGGGCGTGAGGCGGGCCGCCTCGGCGGGGCCCCAGGTGCCCGGCCGGTAGGGGATCGGCTTGTCCGGCGGGTCGAGGATGTCGCCCACGATCCGCCAGCACTCGGTGACGGACTCCATGCTGGAGAAGCGGCGCGGGTCGCCGCTGATCGCGTCGGAGAGAATGCGCTCGTAGGCGCGGGTGTTGCTTCCGGACAGGTGCGGGAAGTCGGCGTCGGCGAACACCTCGTCCACCACCGTCTCGTCGGCGCCCCGGCGCGCGAGCAGGTGGAAGGTGACGCCCGCGTCCGGCTCGAAGCGGAACCGCAGGAGGTTCGGCGCGGCCGTACGCGCGCACTCGGTGTGGTGGTAGCCGGGCACGGGCTTGCGCAGCTCGGCGATGACCTCGGTGGACGTCGCCTTCAGCGCCTTGCCCGCCTGGATCGTGAACGGGACGCCCGCCCACCGCTCGGTGTCCACGTGCAGGCGCAGCGCCGCGTACGTCTCGGTGGTGGAGCCCGCCCGGACGCCCGGCGTGTCCTGGTAGCCCTCGTACTGGCCGCGCACGTACTCGTCCGGCTGGACCGTCCGCACGGACCGCAGCGCGCGGGTCCGCTCCAGGACGACGTCTTCGGCCGACCCTGAGCGGGGCGTCTCCATGACGAAGTAGGCGAGCAGTTGAAGCAGGTGGTTCTGGACGACGTCGCGTAGGCAGCCCGTCTCGTCGTAGAAGCCGCCACGGTCGGCGACGTCGAAGTCCTCCACCGCGCTGATCTGGACGGTGTGGATCGCGTCGCGGTGCAGGGCGCGGTCGATGAGGGTGTTGGCGGCGCGGAAGGTGAGGAGGTTCTCGATCGCGTCCTTGCCCAGGTAGTGGTCCACCCGGCGGAGCCGGTCCGGTGGGAAGTAGCGGGTGAGCTCGGTCTCCAGGTCGCGCGCGGAGGCCAGGTCGTGCCCGAACGGCTTCTCCACGACGAGCCGGGCCCGCTCGTTCAGGCCGCGCGACGCCAGGCAGCGCGCGGCGACGGCGTACAGGTCGGGCGGGATCGCCAGGTAGTGGGTGAGGAACCCGCGGCCTTCGGTCTTCTCGACGATGCTCTGGAAGCTCTCGGGGTCGCCGTAGTCCACCTCGGCCAGGTGCAGCAGGTCGGCGAACCTCGCGAACACCTTGTCGTCCACGGTGTCGTGCGCGGCGACCGCCTCCCTGGCGTGCCGTCTCAGCTCGTCCAGGGTCTTCCCGCCCCGGCTGACGCCGACGACCTCGCACAGCGGATAGCCGTCCCGGACAAGCCGGTAGAGGGCGGGGAGCACCATCTTGGCGGCGAGGTCGCCGGTGATCCCGAACAGCACGAGCGCGTCGGCACGGGGGCCGTCGGTCTGGGTGTCGGCCATGGGGACGTCCTTCCCAGACCTGCCCGTACCGGAAACCTCAACTGGTCCAACCAGTTGACACGTTGACCTGTCGGTGGCCACCATGGGCGCCATGGAGATCGTGCCGATCGAACGTGCCTCGCTGTCCGACGGAGTGTTCGCCGCCCTGGTGGAGCAGATCCTCGACGGGAGGGTCGCGGCGGGCGCCGCGCTGCCGTCCGAGCGGGAACTCGCCGTCGCCTTCGGGGTGAACCGGCACGCCGTGCGGGAGGCGCTGAAACGGCTCCAGCAGGCCGGGCTCGTCCGGATCGCGCAGGGCGGGCGCACCCGGGTGCGGAACTGGCGCGAGCACGCCGAACTCGACCTGCTCGCCGCGCTCGCCGCCACCGGCGCGGTGCCCGCCGCCGACCTGCTGCACGACATCTCCGTGATGCGCCGCGCGGTCGGCGCCGACGCGGCGGGCTGGTGCGCGCGCAGGGCCACCGAGGCCGAGCTGCGCGCCGTCGTGGAGGCGGCCGCCGCCTACCCCGAGCGGCCCATCCCCCTGCCGGAGCTGATCGAGATCGACCTGCGCTTCTGGACGGCCGTCGTGGACGGCTCCCACAACATCGCCTACCGGCTGGGCCTCAACACCCTCGTGGCCGCCCTCGCCGCCATCGGCATGGAACACGTCACGAGCCTGGTCGCCGAGATGGGCGCCGCCGCCGCCCACCGGGAGCTGGCCGGGCTCATCGCGGCACGCGAGGGCGACGCCGCCCGCGCGCTCGCCGAACGGCTCATGGATCCCACCCCCGGAGGACCCCCGTGTTCGACCTGATCCTCTACGCGATCCCCTTCTTTGTCCTCTTCCTCGTGCTGGAGATCGCCTCCTTCCGCTACCTGCCAGACGACGACGAACGCGGCTACGACCTCCGCGACACCCGGACGAGCCTGCTCATGGGCCTCGGGAACGTCGTGCTGAACCTCGGATGGAAGGCCGTCGTGCTCGCCGTCTACGCGGCGGCGTACACCCTGACGCCGCTGCGGATGGACCCGTCCCACTGGTGGACGTGGGCGCTGCTCTTCCTCGCCGAGGACCTCGTCTACTACTGGTACCACCGCACGCACCACACCGTGCGCGTGCTGTGGGCCAGCCACGTCGTGCACCATTCGAGCCGGTACTACAACCTGTCCACCGCGCTCCGCCAGACGTGGACGCCCTTCACCGGGCTGCCCTACTGGCTCGTCCTGGCGTTCCTCGGCTTCGAGCCCTGGATGATCCTGCTCGCGCAGTCCTGGAGCCTGCTGTACCAGTTCTTCCTGCACACCGAGCGGGTGGGCGTGCTGTGGCGGCCGGTCGAGCTCGTCCTGAACACGCCGTCCCACCACCGGGTCCACCACGCGTCCGACCGTGAGTACCTGGACCGCAACTACGGCGGCATCCTCATCATCTGGGACAGGCTGTTCCGCACCTTCGCACCGGAGCGGGCGAGGCCCACCTACGGGCTGACCAAGAACATCACCACCCACAACCCGGCGAAGGTCGCCACCCACGAGTACGCCGACATCTGGCGCGACCTGCGGCGGGCCCGGAGCTGGGCGCAGCGGGCCGGGCACCTTCTGGGCCGTCCGGGCTGGTCGCCCGCGCGCTAGGGTCGGCCGGTGTGAGTGGTGAGACAGATCTCGGCAAGCTGCTGCGCGGTATGCGCCCGACCCTGAACCCGGGCCGCTACGTCTTCGTCTCCGTGCCGTCCGGCGGGGCGCTGCCCGGGGTGGCGCCCGTCGTCACCGTGGCGGAGGAGGAGGGCCTCACCCTCGTGCTGCGCCGCGAGGAGGCCGACGCCGCAGGGCTCGCCTACGGCTACACGGCCGCGTGGCTCACCCTGAGGGTGTTCTCCGCGCTGGAGGCCGTCGGGCTGACCGCCGCCGTCGCGCGCGCCCTCGCCGACGCGGGGCTGAGCTGCAACGTCGTCGCGGGCTTCCACCACGACCACCTCTTTGTGCCCTACGACGACGCCGACCGGGCCGTCGCCGTCCTGGAGGGCCTCGCGCGGGACTCCGGCGGCGGCTGAGCCGCGTCCGCGCCGCCGACCTCAAGGCGGCGGCAGCGTCCCGTCCGGCTCGGCCTTGCGCACCGCCGCCTCCACCGCGTGCGCGAAGCCCTGCGCGACGAGGTCATGGTCGAGCGCGTCCATCGCGGCCCGCGTGGTGCCGCCCGGCGTCGCGACCTTCGCGAGCAACTCCCCCGGCTCGGGAGCCGACAGCACGGTCATGCCGACGCCGAGCGCGACCGGCAGGTTCGTCATCGCCCTGACCGCGGGCACGTCGCCGATCTGGTCGGCGACCTCGGCGAGCGGCACCTCGGCCGCGAGCGACACCACAACGGCGTCGGACCGCAGGCCCGGCGCGATCTTCCCGGCCACCTCGCCGACGAACGACGGCGGCACCGCGAGCAGCACGCTGGCCGCCCCGCGCGCCGCCTCCCCCGGATCCTGTCCGACCGGCACCCCGAGGTCCTTCGTGAGCCGCTCGGCGCGTTCCGGGGAGCCCGTCGATCCGGTGATCCGCCCGGCGGGCACCCCCTGACCCGCGCCCACGCCGACCGAGAGGACGGCGCGCGCGCTCAGGGGCGTAGGCGCGGGAGCGGGGTGTCGTGTCTTCAGGCGGGCAGAGGGGTGGCGCCGAGGGCGGCGAGGAGGCCGGTCATCGTGGTGAGTTCGCGGGTCTGGGCGGTGGCCATGCGGGCGGCCTGGGAACGGACGTGCGGGACGCGAGCGAGGTGGGCGGCCTCGGCGGCCATCGCTCGGCCGCCCTCGTGGTGGCGGATCATCAGCTGGAGGAAGCGCTTTTCCAGCGCGGCGCCCTCCAGCTCGCCCAACTCGGCGATCTCGTCCAGGGTGGCGAGGCCGGGCATCGCGCCGTCCGGCGTGTGCCGGTGGGCGCCGGACGTCCACGCCATGGGCGGGTCCGCGCCGATGAGCGGCGCGCCCCACAGGCCGAGCCAACCCTCCATCTGGCCGATCTCGCGGAGCTGGTTGAGCTGGACGCCCGCGGCCACCTGCGCCACCGACGGGCTCACGTCCCGTCCCAGCACGGCCTGCGCCATCGTGACGGCCTGCTCGTGGTGGACGATCATGTCGCGGGCGAAGCCGATCTCGGCCCGGCCGCCCGCGTCGTCGTCGCCGACCGGGAGCGCGCCGCCGAGCAGCAGCGCCGCCACCGCGCCCAGGACGGCGAAGGCGACGGCGCGCGGCACACCACCGACCGTCACAGCGGGTAGACGCCGTTGCTGAAGCGGAGCAGGAGCGCGCCGTTGTCGTCGCAGGAGACCCACAGCCTGCCCTTGTCGAAGCGCGGCGGCGACATGCACCAGTCGGCCGTCATGTCGGTCTCGCCCAGGTACGGCGGGATGTCCGCCGAAGTGGTCTGCATCAGGTCGGAGAAGTAGCCGCCGAACGGCACAAAGGCGTGCGCGGAGTTCGTGAGCTTCGTGCGCTTCCCGACCTGGCCCGGCGGGTTGAAGTAGGCGATCTCGCGGGGCCGCCGCAGGTCGCGGATGTCGAAGACGCGGATGCCGGACTGGGTCCAGCCGCAGGCGAGGGCTGTCGGATCGACGGGCCGGTCGAGCGCGCAGTAGTGCGAGTCGTACCCGAAGATGCCGTTCCGGGCGAGATCGGCCTTGCGCGCGTTCAGGTGCTCGGGCCTGTTGATCTCCAGCTTGATCTTTCTTACGAGCTTCGGTTTCCGTTCGTTGGAGAGGTCGAAGAACCTGACGCCGCCCGAGCCCAGCTCGTCAACGGCGATCATGTAGGTGCGGCCCCCTTGGGTGAACGGGTGCGCGTACTGGCTGACGATGCCGTCCTTCCACGTGACCGTGGCGATCGGACGCAGGCGCGGGCGCGGTTCGCGCTTCTGGATGTCGCTGGAGTCGTAGACGTTGATGCCCGCCGGGACACCGGAGTTCGCGACGTACACGCGGTTGCCGTCCGGGCTGACGTGGACGCCGTGCGACAGCGTGTCGGTGAGCCCGTTGAAGATCACCTTGGGCTTGCGCGGGTTCCGCATGTCGAGGGCGGCGATGGAGCCGCCGACGATGCCCGTGGTCCAGTAGGTCATGCCGTCCGGGGACCAGGCCGCCTCGTGGCCGGGGAAGGCGCCCGGCATGGTGAGGTTCGTGCCCTTGATGCCGTTCAGCAGCTTCGGGTGCGCGCAGTCGGACTTCACGTCGTAGACCGAGACGAAGAACCCGCCCACGGCGGCGCCGACCGACACCGCGGCGAGCAGCCCGCGCCCCTGGTGGACCCGCAGCGTCTCCCAGGTGCCGCCGAGCGTCGCCGGGCTGACGAGCGAGTCGGTGAGCCGGGGCTTGCGCGGGTTCGCGAAGTCGATGACGTTGACACCGGGCCGCTTGGCGGTGACGGCGCTCGGCAGGATCGTCCCGAGGTACTGGCACGTTCCGTAGGACGCGCCCACGGTCGCCTGCCCCTGGCCCTGGTAGCGGGAGACGAGTTCGAGGTTGCACTCGTACCCGCGCTGGCTGCGTCCGCTCCTACGGTCGCGCAGCGGGACCTGCCCCTGCAGGCCCGTCTCCGGCCGCGAGCCCGGCCCGCACTCGGCGCGCGGCACCCGCGCGTCCGGGGAGGGCCGCGCCGCCGCGGGGGCCGCCTCCGACAGCGCCAACACCGCCACGACGGCCGCGAGCGCGGCCCCGGCCCGGAGCCGTCCCCGGCGCGTCGCCCAGCGTTCCGCTCGTCGCACAGCCTCACCCATGTCCCCTCGACGGCAGGTATCCCGCCCGAAACATAAGTGAACGATTACCCGCTGACAAGACCCTAATTTCACCGTCGCGAGAACGGCGTTTCCGCCGAGGACCGGCACCGGCGGGGGTCGGTCCTCGGGATCGGGCGTCCGGAGTCAGGAGGGCAGGAGCGCCTTCATCTCCTTGATCTCGGCCTGCTGGGCGGTGATGATCTGGCCCGCGAGGTCTTTCGCCGGGCCGTACGCGCCGCCCGCCCGCTCACTCCGCGCCATCTCGACGGCGCCCTCGTGGTGGACGATCATCAGGCGCAGGAACAGGGTGTCGAACTCGGGCCCGGAGGCGGCCTCCAGGCTGGACATGTCGGCGTCGCTCAACATGCCGGGCATGGCGTGCCCGGCGTGCGCGCCGTGGTCCATCGGGGCGTCCTCGGCCGGGACGGGCGCGCCCCAGGCCGTCAGCCAGCCCGTCATCGTGGCGATCTCGGGGGCCTGCGCCGCCTTGATACGGGCGGCGAGCGCCCTGACCTTCGCGCCCGCGCGGGTCTCGGCGAGGTCGGCCATCGTCACGGCCTGGCGGTGGTGCGGGATCATGCCCTGCGCGAACGTGACGTCCACGGTGTTGTGGTCTTCGGCCGACGATCCCGCCGACGGGGCGGCGGGCGACGGGGACGCGGGCGACATGGCGTGGTGTTCCTCGGTCGAGAAACAGCCGGTGAGGCCGAACGTGAGGGCTGCGGTGAGCGCGGCGACGGCGGCGCGGCGCTGGACGGACACGGACAAGACGACTCCTTGCGACAAGACGGACGACGGCCGGGCGCGCCGGGAGGCACGCCGGATCACGCCCCGGACGGCTCCGGGGCGGCGGGGCGCCGTCGTCTAGATCCGCAACAGTTGCAGGAGCGCCAGATCGGGCGGGGCACGCCCCTCGGCGGTGTCGGCCCACGCGGGCACCCGCGCGCCGGACGGCTCCTCGGGGCTCACCGGACGGCGCGCCGCAGGCAGGCTCAGCACGGGCCCCGCCCCCGTCGCCTGACACGGCGCGGCCTCATGCCCGACATGCCCGCCCACATGGTGACACGGCGCCTCAGCCGTCACCGCGACAACCCGCGCCACGGCCGCTCCCTGACGCGCCGACCCGCCCGTCACCGAACCGTGCCCACCCGGCGCAGGGCGCTGCCCAAGCCCGACTTCGTGGGAATCACCCGACCCGAGGGTGTGCCCCTTCGGGGCGGGCTTCGCGAGCCCGTCGTCGGAAGCGGCCGACCCGCTGTGTTCCTTCGGGGCAGGCTGCGCGAAGACGTCTCCGGGGGTGCCCGGGGCTAGGGCGTGCATGGCGAGCAGGCCCAGGAGGAGGGTGGCGACCAGCGTCAGGAGGGCCCGGCGCGGGCCGGACCTCCTCGTCGCGGTGCGCACCAAGCCGGTCACGCACGCAGCCTAGCAACCCGGCACGACAGAACCCGCCCGGCCGTCGCGTGGGGCGTCAGCGGGCGACGAGGCCGCCGTCGACGTGGAGGACCTGGCCCGTCATGAAGCTCGCCGCGTCGGAGGCGAGGAACAGGGCGGGCCCGACCATCTCGTCCGGGTCGGCCATCCGCTTCTGCAGGGCGGCCTGTTCCATCGCCGTCTGGAACTCGGGCGGGTTGGCCCGCACCATGTGGGTGTCCACGGTGCCGGGCGCGAGCGCGTTCACCCGGATGCCACGGGGGGCGAACTCGGCGGCCATCGCGCGGGTGTAGGACACCATCGCCGCCTTCGCCGCCGCGTACATGGAGATGTAAGGCGAGAACAGGAAGGCGCCCGCCGAAACCACGTTGACGACGGACGCGTGCGGGCTCGCCGTCAGATGCGGAAGGGCGCTCTGCACGAGGAAGACGGGCCCGCGCACGTTGACGTCCTGGGACTTCGCGAACGCGTCGGCGGTGAGCGAGCCCAGGGGCTGCGCCAGCGGGTTGGCCGCGTTGTTCACCAGGATGTCGAGGCCGCCGAACGTCTCCACCGTCCTGGCGACGAGGGCGTCGAGCGCGTCCAGGTCGCCCAGGTGGGTGGGGACGCCCAACGCGCTACCGCCGCTTGCCTTGAGGTGCGCCTCGGTCTCCGCGCACGCCTCGGCCTTACGGCTCGCCACGACGACGTTGGCGCCCGCCGCTACGAAGCCTTCGGCTATCGCCCGTCCAATACCTCGGGTGCCTCCGGTGACGAGGGCGGTGCGGCCGGTCAGGTCGAACAGCGACCTCAGCCTGTCGGCGTCCACGGCGGTCCTCCACGCGGCGGGTGTGCGCGGCGGCGGGGTGGTGCCGCCGCGTACCCGCTGACTCTTCCCGCCCTGGCACGCGGTGTCAATAAACCTTCGGTGGCGGGCCGTCAGCGCAGCGTGCCCTCCGCGGCGAGCGCGGCGATCTCCTCGTCGGTGTAGCCGAGCCCGGCCAGAACGGCGCGGGTGTCGGCGCCGCGCGGCCGGGGCGCGCTCGGCGGACGGGTCCCGGAGCGGCCGAACGCCAGCGGGACGCCCACGCCCCGGTACCCGTCCGCCTCCACGAACAGGCCCCGGTGCCGCACCTGCGGGTCGTTGAGGGCCGTCCCGACGTCGTTGACCGGCCCGGCGGGGACGCCCGCCGCGATGAGCCGACGGGTGAGCTCAGCGCCGTCCCAGGCGTCGATCAGCTCGGTGAGGATCGTGACGAGTGCGTCGATATGGGCGACCCGCGCGGGGTTGTCGCGGAATCGGGGGTCGTCGGCGAGGTCGGGTCTGCCGAGCACCCCGGCCAGCGACCGGAACTGCCTGTCGTTCGCCGCGCTGACGAAGAAGTCGCCCGAACGGGTCGAGAAGACCTGGTAGGGGGCGAGCATCGGGTGGGCGCCGCCCGTCCGGCGCGGGGTGCGGCCGTCGGCGACCCAGGCGGCCGCGTGCGGGTGCAGCACCGACATGACGGCGTCCAGGAGCGTCGCGTCCACCAGTTGGCCCCTGCCGCTCGCCGTGCGCTCGTGCAGGGCGAGGAGGATGCCACTGAAGGCGAGCTGTGCCGTCATGAGGTCCACGATGGGGACGCCGACGCGCAGCGGCTCCCGGTCGGGGTACCCGTTGACGCTCATGAGGCCGCCGTACGCCTGGAGCACCGCGTCGTAGCCGGGCAGGCCGCCCATCGGGCCGTCCGTGCCGAACCCGCTGATCCGGCAGTAGACGAGCCGTGGGTGCCGTTCCGCGAGCACCTCCTCGTAGCCGAGGCCCCAGCGCGCCATCGTGCCCGCCTTGAAGTTCTCCACGACGACGTCGGCCTCGCCGATCAGCCGCGCCAGGACCGCGCGCCCGCCCTCGGTGGCCAGGTCGAGCCCGAGGTTCCGCTTGCTGCGGTTCAGCCCGTGGAAATAGGCGCTCGTCCCGTCCTCGTGGAAGGGCGGGCCCCAGGTGCGCGTCTCGTCGCCGCCCGGCCCCTCCACCTTGACCACGCTCGCCCCGTGGTCGGCGAGCATCTGCGCGCAGTACGGCCCGGCCAGCACCCGGCTGAGGTCGAGCACCCGCAGCCCGCGCAGGATCCCCTCCTCGGGCTCCTCCCCCCAAGCGCCCCGCACCGGCCTCCCCTTCCGTCGCCACCGAACCGCCAGGAACCTACCAGCCGTCCAGCGGGTGGGCGTGGGCCCAGTGGGACGGGGCCGGGGTGGGAGGCCGCAGCCGGTCCGGTAAGTACCCATTGTCGTGACCGGCGGGACATGCGAAGATCGCCGCGCGTCCGGGGCGGGCGTGTGCGCGACGGGAGGGACCACGATGCGGGCGACCTTGCTTTACGGTGCCGGTGACGTGCGGGTGGAGGAGGTGCCGGACCCGGTCATCCGGCAGCCGTCCGACGCGCTGGTGCGGGTGCTGCGCTCCTGTATCTGCGGAAGCGACCTGTGGCCCTACGAGGCGCACAACGGACGGCCCGTGCGGATCGGCCACGAGTTCCTCGGCGTCGTCGAGGAAGTGGGCGCCGACGTGGCCGGGCTGAGGCGCGGCGACGTTGTGGTCGCGCCGTTCATGTACGCCGACAACACCTGCGAGTTCTGCGCCGAGGGCCTGCACACCTCGTGCCGGGGCGGCGGCATGTGGGGCGCGGGCGACGTCGACGGCGGGCAGGGCGAGGCGGTGCGCGTCCCGCAGGCCCAGGGCACCCTCGTGAGGCTCCCGGTCGGCGAGGACGCGGCGCTGCTGCCGTCCCTGCTGACCCTCGCGGACGTGTTCCCCACCGGCCACCACGCGGCCGTCACGGCGGGCGTCGGGCCGCGCACGACGGTCGTGGTGGTCGGGGACGGCGCGGTCGGCCTGTCGGCGGTGCTGGCGGCGCGCAGGCTCGGCGCGGAGCGGATCGTCCTCCTGGGACGGCACAAGGACCGCACCGACCTCGGTGTGGAGTTCGGCGCGACGGACGTGGTGGCCGAGCGCGGCGCGGAGGCCGTCGCCCGGGTGAAGGAGCTGACCGGGGGACGCGGGGCCCACGCCGTCCTGGAGTGCGTCGGCTTGGGTGAGGCGATGGACACGGCGCTCAGGGTGACGCGCGCCGGAGGCACCATCAGCCGGGTCGGCGCGCCGCAGTACCAGCAGGTCTCCTTCGGCGGGCCCGCCTTCATGAAGAACCTGACGCTCACCGGGGGCGTCGCGCCTGTGCGGGCCTATATCGAGGACCTTCTCCCTGATGTCCTTGAAGGGCGCGTCAATCCGGGCCGTGTCTTCGACCTCACCCTTCCGCTGGCCGAGGCGCCCGCGGGCTACGCGGCCATGGCGTCCCGCACCGCTTTGAAGGTCCTCCTTCACCCCTGAGCCCTGAGTCGGCCCGCGCGGGGTCGGCTTCCGGGTTCTCCCAGGCCGCGGGCCACCGTCCCCAGCGCTCGACGGTGGCCCGCGCTCCCTTCGTGCGCGCTTGTCGTGTGATATCGCACGGTCGTTCATCTTTTTTGGGTCATGTCCTCGTCAGGCCCTTGACGTGGCACGTATGCGTAAGTAATCGTACGAACGTTCGTTTCTTTTAGCACGATCGTTCGTATTCTGGAGGCGGGTCGCATGAAGGTGTGGAAGAGGATGGCCGTCATCGGCGACAGCGTCGCGGAGGGCGTCAGGGAGCCGGTCGAGGGCTACGAGGACCTGTCGTGGATCGACCTCATCAACCGGTCACTCGGCACCGTCACCCTGAACCTGGGCAAACGCGACCTGCGCGCGCACGAGGTACGCGAGACCCAACTGGACGCCGCGCTGGCGTTCGACCCCGACCTCGCGGTGGTCACCTGCGGCGCGAACGACGCGTTCCGCCGCTCGTTCGACCCGGAGGCCGTCCAGGCCGAACTCGACACGATGATCGGGGCGTTCCGGAAGACCGGCGCCGACGTCATCACGCTCGGCCTGTTCGACATCGTC
The DNA here is from genome assembly GCF_020991275.1 of Actinocorallia sp. API 0066. Classification (GTDB taxonomy): domain Bacteria; phylum Actinomycetota; class Actinomycetes; order Streptosporangiales; family Streptosporangiaceae; genus Actinocorallia. The sequence goes on from NZ_JAJLQY010000004.1 coordinate 100,181, forward strand.
AACTCGGGCCTCGTCACCGACCCCGGCTACCTCGCGGAGATCCGGCCGCGCTTCCTCCGCCTGAACGAGCTGACCGCCGAGGTCGCGCACGCCCAGGACGCCCTGTTCGTCAACTTCCGCAACCATCCGGCGGGCGCCGACAAGGCCATCTACGCCTCCGACCTCGTCCACCTCAACGCCCGGGGCCACGCCATCGTCGCCGCCGAGACCCTGGCCCACCTCAAGGCCCGAGCCGCCGACTCCCGCCCCGCCTAGGCCGCCCTGACACGGCCCGGCGGCACGGCCGACGCCGGGCCGCCGGGCGACGGCGGGCGGCCCGGCCCCCTTCGCCCGGCGCCGCCCTGGCCGACGGCCACCCGCGCCAAGAGTTAGGCAAGGCATACCTAACTCTCGCTATGCTTGCGGTCCCCCTTGTGGAAAGGACACCGCGGATGGCCCGGCAGAACATGCACAAGACCGCCGTCAAACCGGAGGCACCCGAACTCCTCACCGCCGAAGTGCTGCGCCGCGAGCGGATCTCGCCGCACTTCGCCCGGGTGACGCTCGGCGGCGAGGCCCTGCGGAAGTTCACCCCGATGGGCTTCGACCAGTGGTTCCGCCTGTTCATCCCGACCAGCGACGAGTCCCTCAGCCGCGTCCCGCCGAAACTCACCACGCTGGCCTACCTGAAGTTCCTCACCGTCTCCAAGGCCCACCGCGCGATCCTGCGCAACTACTCGGTACGCGACTTCCGCGCCGACTCCCTGGAACTGGACATCGACTTCGTCCTCCACGGCTCCGCCGACGACGGCACCGCCGGCCCCGCCTCCGCCTGGGCCCAAACCTGCTCCCCCGGCGACAACGTAGCCTTCCTGGACGAAGGCATCGGCTTCAACCCCGACGAGTCCCTCCGCGACTTCCGCCTAGTGACGGACGAAAGCGGCCTCCCCGCCGCCGCCGGAATCCTTCGCTCCCTCCCCTCCGACGCCAAGGGCCAAGCCCTCATAGAAATCCCCTCAGACGCCGACCGCCAAGACCTCAAAACCCCCAAGGCCGTCACCGTCGAATGGCTCCCCCGCTCCCCCAACACCCGCCCCGGCACCCTGGCCCTGGAAGCCGCCACCGCCCTCCCCACCCCCGCCACCCCCTTCTACGCCTGGACAGTCGGCGAATCCACCCTCCCCACCACCCTCCGCCGCCACTGGCTCACCACCGGCGTCCCCAAACAGAACATCATGTTCTGCGGCTACTGGAAAAACACCCACTGACAAAAATGGCCCCCGCCATTCAAGCGGGGGCCAGAAATCGCCGGTTATCGTGCCTCTCCGGCAAGAATCCGGGCCCACCCTTCCCGAGCCTGCGTACGACGCGAAACCAGCCCAGCGGGGTAAACGGCCATACCACCACGCCCATGCTTCCGAACCCGGTAGGCCCCACCCGCCATAACCCATTCGTACATCACGGACACACCGGACCCATTCGGACAGCGAGAACAGGTGGACTCCAACACCCGCACCGGCCCCCCGACCCAAGGCACCCACTCCAGGTCCTCCGCGTCGGCATGCACAACAACATGCAGCCCGGTGCAACGCCGACGGGCCCGCAGCGACTCGTTCACCGCCCCGCCCTCACGTACACGATCAGGGCAACGACCAGGACGACCCACAACAGCAGCCCGATGATCACGGCGACGATCAGCTCCGTCATCGCCCGGCCTCCCGTCCGGCCTGGTCGGCGAGCGCGGCGGCGAGCGTCTCAAGGTCGTCCTCGATCAACGTCTCGGCCAACCCGGCCGCGAGTTCCTCGGTGGTCAGGCGGCGGCCTGTCCTTGTCGCCTTCGCCCATCCGGTTCGGCGGATGTTCCAGCCGGGGTGCTCCGCCCTCAGCTGCTCGACCGTGATCGCGCCCGCCATGTGACCTCCCTCGTCGCGGAGTGTGCTGTTTCCAGCACGGTAGAGAAGGGGCCTGGGCTGGATCCACTGGCTTGCGCATGCTTGCGCGCTAATCGAGGGCGGTGATCGCGGCGGTGATAAGCGCTCGGGCGCCGGGACCGTAGACGGCGTGTGCGGCCAGCTGCTCGTAGGCGCGGACGTAGAGCTCGATCTCGCCCGGCGCCGTGGTGGTGACCTGGGCGGACAGCAGTTCGACGGACACCTGGGCGTCGTCGAACACGGTGAAGGTCTCCAGCGGCCACACAGGGCGGTTCTCGGCGGCGTGGGGGATGACGCCGACAGAGACCGCGGGCAGGGACACGGCCGACAGCAGGTGCCCGAGCTGGCCCGCCATGGTCTCCCCGTCGCCGATGCGGTGCCGCAGGACCGATTCCTCAACGAGGAGGGCGAACCGGTGTCCCGGTTCGTGCAGGACCCGGTTGCGGGCCATCCGCGCCGCCACGGCGTCCTCGACGTCGTCGGGCGTGCCCTGGAACGCGGTGATGGCGGCCATAAGAGCCCCGGCGTAGGCGGGCGTCTGGAGCAGCCCGGGGACGACGGTCGAGGTGTACACCCGCATGAGCCGCGTCCGCTCGTACAGGGGGACGCGCGACTGCTGGGCGTGCCGCAATCCGGTGGCGTGGGCACGCCTCCACCGCACGAACATCGACTCGACGTTTCGGGACGCCGCGACGAGGTCGGGCGCCTGGTCCTGCGCGCCGCACACCCGGCACCAGACGCGGATGTCGGCATCGGTGACGGCCTGCTTGGCCCCCTCGATGCGCGACGTCTTGGCCTCATGCCAGCCCGCGGCGGCCGACAGCGCCCGGCCGGTGAGCCCCGCGTCGAGGCGGATCTCACGCAGCCGGGCGGCGAGCTCCTGACGCGCGCGCTGGACGCTGGACGACGGATGGACGGCCACAGTTCAGAGACGATAGTCCCGGTGATCGACGGCACGTGCCCAAACCGCCTCGAACGCCGACCGGCACAGCGTGACCAGGCCCGCGTCCCGTGACAGCTCGTCCTCGACGATCTCGCCGTCGCCGCTGAAGTGGTGGACGCGCACGAGCCCGTCGTCGAACAGCCAGAAGTCGTTGCCGGGCAGCGCCAGGTCCGACGCGCGCCGACGAGGCAGCCACCGGACCTCCTCGCCCGCCGCCACGTTGGTCGCCGCGGTGATGGCGTACTCGAACCGGATGTAGTCGCTCACCGGCTCCGACACGATCCGGGCCCGCCGAATCCGCACGCCGCGCGCCACCTGCGCGGCGATGAGCGCCGACCAGTCCGGATAGCACGAGACGCCGACGTCGATCTCACCGTCCCGCCACGCGGCGAAGTCCGGATCACCCGGCGTGTAGGAGTCGCGCATCTCCAGATGCACGGCCTCCCGCGTCGTGGACCGGATCAGCTCACTGAACGGCGGAATCGCCGACATCGCGCAGGGCCTCCAGAACCAGGGTTCGCATACGGGCGGGCAGACGCACGACCGACTCGTCGTCGGCGATGTGGCTGCGCGCCTCGACCTGCGCCAGGTCCCGCGCGTCGGTCACCGTCCACCCCTGGAACACCAGGTCACCGGTCCCCTCATCGACGAACACCGCGGGGCAGTGATCTGCGCCCGCCTCCGGGTCGATCACCAGAAACGGTAGCCGCATCACAGCCTTCTGCGCGCCCATGTTGCGCAACCTTGCGCACCCTTCGCTCTGCCCGCGCCTCCCAGCCACCCGGCGCCCATGGCAGACCCCGGCCAGAGCACCGCCAGGGTCGGGGGCTCTGGCCGGGGTGGCCGGGCTCTTGGAGAGGTGGGTCAGGGTTCGGTGGGGGTGTAGGCGAGGTTGGGGCGGAGCCAGCGTTCGGTTTCGGGGACGGGCATGGCGGTGCGGGTGGCGTAGTCCTCGATTTGGTCTTGGGCTAGGCGGCCTACGGTGAAGTAGCGGGCTTCCGGGTGGGCGAAGATGAGGCCGCTGACGGCGGAGGCCGGGGTCATGGCGTAGGACTCGGTGAGGGCCAGGCCGCGTTTTTCGGCTTCTAGGAGGTCGAAAAGGGTGCGTTTGCGGGTGTGGTCGGGGCAGGCGGGGTAGCCGAGGGCGGGGCGGATGCCGCGGTAGCGTTCGGCGTGCAGGTCGGCCAGGTCGGGGGCGGCGGCGGGCTCGAACCAGGCGCGGCGGGCCTGGAGGTGGATGAGCTCGGCGAACGCCTCGGCGAGCCGGTCGGCGATGGCCTTGACCATGATGGCGCGGTAGTCGTCCTTGGCGGCCTCGTACCCGGCGGCCAGCTCGTCGGCGCCGTGGACGGCGACGGCGAAGCCGCCCAGGTGGTCGCCGGACGGGGCGAGGTAGTCCGCGAGGCTCCGGTTGGGGCGGCCGTCGGGCTTGGCCGTCTGCTGCCGCAGCATCGGGATGCGGGCGCCGCTGTCGAGCACGAGGTCGTCGCCCTCGCTGTGCGCGGGCCAGATCCCGTAGACGCCCTCGGCGCGCAGCGACCCGGCCGCGACGATCTCGTCCAGCATCGTCCGCGCGTCGTCGTACAGCTCGCGGGCGACGGGCTGGTCGAGGATCGCGGGGAACTTGCCCTTCAGTTCCCAGGCGAGGAAGAAGAACTGCCAGTCGATCATCCCGCGCAGCTCCGTCAGCGACGGCGTGACGACGCGCAGGCCGGTGAACTCCGGCGTCGGCAGGTCCGCGAACGAGGGCCGTTCGGCGTTGGCGCGGGCCTGCTCCAGGGTGAGCAGCGGCTGGGACCTGCGTCCCTCGTGCGCCTCGCGGAGCCGCTGCTGCTCGACCCGGTTGGCGACGTCGAGGGTCTCGGCCCGGTCGGCGTCCAGCAGGTCCGACACGACGCCGACGACGCGGGAGGCGTCCAGGACGTGCACGACGGAGCCCTGGTAGGCGGGCGCGATCCGCACCGCGGTGTGCTGCCGTGACGTGGTCGCGCCGCCGATGAGCAGCGGCAGCTTGAGGCCGCGCCGGTCCATCTCGGCGGCGACGGACACCATCTCGTCCAGCGACGGCGTGATCAGCCCGGACAGGCCGATCGCGTCGGCGCCCTCCGACACCGCGGTGTCGATGATCTTGGCGGCGGGGACCATGACGCCGAGGTCCACCACGTCGTAGTTGTTGCAGCCGAGCACAACGCCGACGATGTTCTTGCCGATGTCGTGCACGTCGCCCTTGACGGTGGCGAGCACGACCTTGCCCTGTCCGCTGCGCGCCTCGGTGCGGCCTTCGGCGAGCGCCTTCGCCTTCTCCTCCTCCATGAACGGTTCGAGGTAGGCGACGGACCTCTTCATCACCCGGGCGCTCTTGACGACCTGCGGCAGGAACATCTTCCCGGAGCCGAACAGGTCGCCGACGACCTTCATGCCGTCCATGAGGGGGCCTTCGATGACGTCGAGGGGACGCGGAAGCAGCAGCCGTGCCTCCTCGGTGTCCTCCTCGACGTAGTCGGTGATGCCGTGGACGAGCGCGTGCGCGAGCCGTTCGGCGACGGGCAGTTCCCGCCACGAAAGGTCGATCTCCCGCTTGGTGCCGCTGCCCGACACCGTCCTGGCCAACTCGATGAGCCGGTCGGTCGCGTCGGGACGCCGGTCAAAAAGCACGTCCTCGACGTGTTCGAGCAGGTCGGCCGGGATGTCGGCGTAGACGGCGAGCTGTCCGGCGTTGACGATGCCCATGTCCAGGCCCGCCCGGACGGCGTGCAGCAGGAACGCCGAGTGCATCGCCTCACGCACGACGTCGTTGCCCCGGAAGGAGAACGACAGGTTCGAGATGCCGCCGGAGGTGCGCGCCCCGGGGCAGCGCTCCTTGATCCGGGGCAAAGCCTCGATGAACTCCTTGGCATAGGAGTTGTGCTCGCTCATGCCGGTGGCGACGGCGAGCACGTTCGGGTCGAAGATGATGTCCTCGGGGGCGAACCCGACCTTCTGCACGAGAAGGTCGTAGGCGCGCCCGCAGATGGCGACCTTCCGGTCGGCCGTCTCGGCCTGGCCCTGCTCGTCGAAGGCCATGACGACGACGCCCGCGCCGAACGCCCTGACCCTGCGGGCCTGCTCCAGGAACGGCTCCTCGCCCTCCTTGAGGCTGATGGAGTTGACGACGCCGTTGCCCTGGACGCACTTGAGCCCTGCCTCCAGCACGCTCCACCGCGAGCTGTCGATCATCACCGGGATCCTGGCGATCTCCGGCTCGGTCGCGATGAGGTTGAGGAAGGTCGTCATGGCCTGCTCGCTTTCGAGCAGGTCGGCGTCCATGTTGACGTCCAGGAGGTTCGCGCCGCCGCGTACCTGCTCCAGCGCCACGTCGGCGGCCGCCTGGAAGTCGTCGGCCTCGATGAGCCGCCGGAACCGGGCGGAGCCGGTGACGTTGGTGCGCTCGCCGATCATGACAAAGCCCGTGTCCGGGCCGATCTCGAAGGTCTCCAGGCCGGAGAAGCGGGTGCGGCGCGGCGGCTCGGCGACGGGGCGCGGCGCCTTGCCCTTGACCGCCTCGGCGATCTTCGCGATGTGCGCGGGGGACGTGCCGCAGCAGCCGCCCGCGATGTTGACGAGGCCGTCGTCGGCGAACTCGGCGAGCAGCGCGCCGGTCTGGTCGGGGGTCTGGTCGTAGCCGCCGAACGCGTTGGGCAGGCCCGCGTTCGGGTGCGAGGCGGTGTACGTCCCGGCGATCCGGGCGAGTTCCTCGACGTGCGGGCGCATCTCAGCGGCGCCGAGCGAGCAGTTGACGCCGACGACGAGCGGCTCGGCGTGCTTGACCGAGTTCCAGAACGCCTCGACCGTCTGGCCCGACAGGGTGCGCCCGGAGAGGTCGACGATCGTCACGGAGATCCACAGCGGCAGGTCGGGCGCCACCTCGTGCGCCGCCGCGATGGCCGCCTTGACGTTCAGGGTGTCGAAGATCGTCTCGATGAGCAGGAGGTCGACGCCGCCCTCGACGAGCGCCTCGATCTGCTCCGCGTACGTCTCCTTCACCTGGTCGAAGGTGACGGCCCGGTAGGCGGGGTCGTCCACGCGCGGCGAGAGCGACAGCGTGACGTTCAGCGGCCCGACCGACCCGGCGACGAACCTGCCGCCCGCCTCGTCGGCCGCCTGCCGGGCCAGCCGCGCGCCCTGCACGTTCATCTCGCGGACGTGCGCCTCCATGCCGTAGTCGGCCTGGGCGATCGACGTGGCGGTGAACGTGTTGGTGGTGGTGATGTCGGCGCCCGCCGCGAGGTACTGGCGGTGGACGTCGAGGATCACGTCGGGGCGGGTGATGTTGAGCAGGTCGGGGTCGCCGGTGACGTCCTTGGGGTGGTCGGCGAAGCGGTCGCGCCGGTAGTCGGCGGGGGTGAGGTTCGCGCCCTGGAGCATGGTGCCCCAGGCGCCGTCCAGCACGGCGATCCGCTGCTCCAGGATCTCCTTCAGCCGCCGCGTGCGCTCCGCCCGCCGCTGAGCCGTCACTGCCGTCATGCGCGCCCTCCCTTGGTGTCGGGAGGCGCCCTTGATCCATCGACCAGGTCGAGCGTGGCGGGCGGGTGCCGCCCGTTGCAGCGCCTCTCGGCCTGTCCGCCCGATCTTACCGCGTCCCGGGGGGCGTGCCGCGTCCGCTGTCAGGCTTCGGCCGGGGGCGGGTCGTACTCGGAGTCGGTGACGTGGCCCGCCCATTCGGTGTCCGGTTCGCCGTCCGGCGCACCGCCTTCCAGCAGGCCGAGATGCACCATGAAGTGGGTGGGAGCGGCGCCGTGCCAGTGCCACTCCCCCGGCCCGGTCCGGACGGTGTCGCCGGGCCGTAGCACGTTGATCTCCTCGCCGCGCGTCTGGACGAGCCCGATTCCGGCCAGGACGTGGAGGGTCTGGCCGCGTGTGTGCCGGTGCCAGGCGGTCCGCGCGCCGGGCGCGAACCGGACGAGGTTGGCCCGGACGAACGGCGGCCGCGCGCCCGGCGAGATCACGTCGATCCAGGCGTCGCCGGTGAACCGTTCGGCGGGCGCCTTGACGGTAGGCCCGTGCGTCAGCCGTTCCACGATGCTCCCTCCGCCGCTCCGGTCTCCTCGTTGTACCCGGCGGCCCGGCGAACCCGTGTGAAACCCGCGCATGTTCTCGGCAAACCCTGGCATACCAGGCGCGTCACCAACCGGGGGCCTTTACCCGGTAAGGCTGGAGACGCGGCGAGGCGGCACGGAACCGTCCGTGCCGCCTCGCGGGGGTCGTCCCGGTGTCAGGCCGGTTCGGGGCGGGCGTCGGGGTGCGCGACGACAAAGGCGTCGTAGACCTCGTCGGCGATCTTGCCGCGCGCGCTCACCTCGACGCCCTGGGCGACCGCCCACGCGCGGACGTCGGTGTTGGTGTAGCCCTGCAGGCGCGGGGCGGTGTCGGCCGACGACCGGCGGGAGCGGCCCGCCTGCTTGACCTCCGCGGCCCGCTCGACGAACGGGGCGAGGGAGGCGAGCAGGTCGGTCAGGTGCTTGTAGTTGGCGTCGCCCAGATCGATCGCGTACTTCGAGCCGCCCAGCTCGAACTCTCTCCGGGTGACGTCCTCACCGTCGTACCCGTCGATGTCGTCCACCACGATGGTCTTGGTTGCCACTGTGAAGATTCACCCTTTCGCTCGTTTGTTCGCAAGCGAGCCTAGTGGCCCCCGGCCCCCGCTCGCGCCCTGACGCGCACACGGGCCACCCGGCCGCGCCCGCCGATCAACGCTGACCTTGTCGTCGAGATGCCGTCCGAGCGGGGCGGACATCGCCCGAGCAGGGTGCGCGGGTAGCGTCATGTGGCGTGGGAGTGAGGTCGGGGAACGGCTATTCTGGCCGCGGAACTAGGTACGAACGAGGGCCCCGGCGGGTGATCGCCGGGGCCCTCGTCTTGTTTGCGCTTACAGGTGCTTGCCCGCCTTGATGCCGCGGGCGAGGCGCGCAGCCGCTGACGGCGTGAAGACGAGGGCGGGGTGGGCGGGGTTCTTGCTGTCGCGGACGGCGACGATACCCGGCACGCTGCCGAGCTCGACGCAGGCGCCGTTGGCCTGGGAGTGGCGGGACTTCCGCCAGGTAACGGTGGAGAGATCGGGGGACATGGGTTTACCTGCCTTCGGAACTAGGCTGACACAGGTGCTTAGCCCGCCGCCTCTGCGAGGAGCGCGCGGCTCTGGGCCGGGCGCAGCGCGTTGGCGGCGAGCAAGCGGTGTGTTCGCCGGTAGACCTCCACCTGCGCGGCGGCCTCGACGAACAGTTCACTTCCCAGTATCTCCACGTACGCGCATGGATCGTCCTCGGCGGAAGGAAAAGCTAGCACGGTGAAGCTGCTCAGCGTGCCTGGGTGAGCACCGACGCTCTGCGGGATCACCTGGAAGACGACGTTCGGCAGGTTTGTGATCTCCAGCAGGTGCCGTAGTTGCTCACGGTGCACGCGTTCCCCGCCGACTGGTCGTCGTAGCGCCGCCTCGTCGATGATCGCCCACAGCTTGAGCGGGTCGTGCTGTCGGGTGAGGACTTCGGCCCGCGTGGCGCGCAGCTCGGCCTGGGAACGGGCACGTTCTTCGGTGAGGCCGTACGGACCGGCGACGTTGAGGGCGGTCGCGTAGTCGACGGTCTGGAACAGGCCCGGAACGACGGCGAGTTCGAACGTCTCGGCCTCCTGCGCTTCGGCTTCCAACCCGATGTACTCCGAGTACGCGTTGGGGATGACGTCGGCGTAGGGACGCCACCATCCGGCCTGTCGGCTCTGCTTGGCCAGGTCTACGAGGTAGGCGCGTGTCTCGTCGTCCACCTCGTAGAGAGTGCACAGGTCCTCGATGTCACGCGGGCTGGGCCGCTTCCACTCGTTCCGCTCCATCCGGGCGATCTTGCCGACCGTCCAGCCCAGGCTTCTGTCGACCTGGACCGCGTGCAGCTTCCTGTCTTCGCGGATTTTGCGGAGGCGGGCGGACAGGCGACGACGCCTCAGCGTGGGGCTGAACTGTTCCGGCACGCGTACCTCCCGTGTGTCCAGTGGTGCGGCGAGCCTACCGGGGTTCATGTAATCGGACATCGCGAAGCAAATATACCAAGTCGAATTTCACTATGGCTTTTTTGCTTTGGTTAGTCCATGCTGGGGCCACACCACCTGGTTCCGCGTCCGGCTGACCGGACGCCATGACGGAAAGCGAAGACGTCATGACACCACCTGGGGAGATCGTCTTCCCTGTTGCACATGGGCCCGGAGACGGCGCAGCGGCGGTTGATCATGCGGTGATCGCTCGTCTCGACGCCGTCTACGGGATGCGCTGGCGGATCTGGTCGTCTGACGAGGGGCATCTGTACGCCTCGCTCCGTGAGGACCCGCCGAAGGTCGCGAAGGGCGCCGGGTATCACGGCCTCTACCGCACCGTGCACGCGGCGACCGCGCATGGCCTGGAAGCCGAGTTGGAGAAGCAGGCCGCCGCGATGCTCCGCGTCGAGGCGTTCGCGGCGGAGGGTCTGTGATGCCGCGGCGTGGCAGGGCGTTGCGTCAGGCGCTCGTCGATGAGCTGGAGGCCGATCGGCGGGGCCGCGCGACGGCTGCGCGGATGGATGCGGCGTTCGGCTGGTGGGTGGTGGTCTACAGCGGTCACCGCGGCACCTACACCGCTTTCCCGCGTCATGGCGTGCCGCCGTGGGGTGGTGAGCCTCCGGAGGTTGAGGAGGAGCGGGACCCGGCCGTGCTCGCCGCTCGGATGCGCGGCGTCGACGAGCGGTTGTGCCCCCGGGACCCCGTCGCGGCCTGGTCTGGCGACAGCCCGCATCTCGCACGGCAGGCGCCAGCGGCCGTGCGTCCGTGATCGGGGTGCGGCGGCCGTGCGCGGACGGCCGTCGCGCCCGCACTCAACGCGAGCAGGGAGGTAAGACGTGATCGGTCTGGACGACTTGCGAGAACCGCTTGACCTGGCGATCCACAGCTCGGCGGGACGGCTGTGGCCGGGCGCGGGGGTGGAGATGGGCGAGCTGGCCCCGAGCGTGACGAGTTACGTGCGGCCCGTCCGGGTGACGGGGTTGGCGCCGATGTACGCGAAGGTGTCGGTGCTGGGTTCGTCCCTCGTGTCGGTGCTGCGGGGCGTGCATGGCGACGCGGTGCGGGTGGCGGCCGCTCTCCCGGTGTATCTGGCGGAAGCGGACTGTCTGGTGGCGCGGGAGGCGGCCCAGTTGCGGGCGCTGGCGCGTGTCGGCGTGCCGGTGTGCGAGGTCGCGGGCCAGGCGGGCGGCGTCCTGTTCACTCGCGCGGTCGACGGCCCTACCCTGGCCGACCTGGTCGAGGTGTCCCCGGACGCGGCGGGGGATCGCCTGCTGGCCGTGACGGCCGAGCTGTCCAGGCTTCCCCGCGTGGCCTCCGCGCTGGGGCCGGTGGCGATCCCGGAGCGGGACATCGTCGCGATCTTCGCGCGGAAGTTCGATCGGGGCGGGGCGCGGGAGTATCTGGCGGCGACCGGGCACGGGGCGGTGCTGGAGCCGGTAGTGGCGCAACTCGTCGCCCTGCGCGGGGTCCTGTACGAGGAGCCTCGGGTGCTGCAGTACGGCGACCTCAAGCCGGAGCACGTGTTCTTCCCGCACGGTTTCGCCGCGCGGCCGGTGTTCGTCGACCCGGGAGTGATGGCGGCGCACCCGTGGAGCGACCTCGCGCGGCTGACCTCGCGGATCGGTCTCCTGGCGATGGCCGGACGGGCGCCGGCCCGGGTGCGGGGTGTGATGGTGGACGAGCTCGTCGCGCACCTGCACAGCTTCGGGCCCAGCGACAGCGACGGGGTGCGGGACCTGGTGCTGCTGTGGCTGATGGACACGGTCAACATCCTCACCACCTACTGCACCGCCCCCGAGGGCCTGCCCGTCGGGCGGCACGCCGTCGAGGTGCGCGCGGCCGCGGAGGTGGTGTGCGGCTTCCTGGCCGAGGCGACCGCTGAGCTGCCGGTGCGGCAGCAGTCACGCGTCCTGTTCGCGCGGGTGGTCGCGGCGCTTGCCGGGGCGGCGCGGTGACCGGGGCGCGGGTGGGCATCATCGGCGCGGGCGCCGTCGGGCAAACGGTCGCGGCGCTGCTGGCTGCCGCCGACTGGTGCGAGCGGTTGCAGATCGCTTCGGGATCGGCGGCATCGGCGGGGGCGCTCGTCGCGGACGTGGAGGACATGCTGTTCCAGACGGGCAACCCCACCCTGGTCCAGGCCGTGCCGGTCGAGGAGATGCGGGCGGCCGACGCCGTCGTGGTCTGCCCGCGCGCGCCGTTCGCGAACGGCGCGACGGTCGACGTGCGGATGGCGGGCATCCACGCGAACGCGCCGGTGATCGTCGCGCTGGGCCGCGCCCTGGCCGACTACAGCGGTGTCGTCGTCGTCGTGACGAATCCCGTCGATGTGATGGCGGCGCTGTTCGCGCGGGCGTCCGGCGCGCCGACCGTGTTCGGGGTCGGCGCGGCCACCGACACCGCGCGTTACCGTGGGGCGCTCGCGCGGCACCTGGGCGTGTCCGTGCCCGAGGTGAGCGGGCGTGTGATCGGTGAGCACGGGGACGGCGCCGTGGTCTGCGCCCACGCCACCCGCGTCCGCGGGCAGCCGGTGCAGGTGCCGGTCGAGGAGATCCGGGCCGAGTTGCGCGCGCGGCCGGGCCGGATCAGCGCCGGGATCGGCCGGACCCGCATCGGCCCCGCCGGAGCCGTCCTGCTGGCCCTGCGCGCCGCGCTCGGCCTCCACGACACCGTCATCGAGCTGTCGGTGCCCGCCGAAGGGGTCGGCGTGCCCGTCAAGTTCAGCGGCGGCGTCCCGACCGTCCTCCCGGTGGATCTCGCGCCGGAAGAAATACGCGCGCTCGCCATCTCGCGGGCGCGCCAGCGCCGCCTCGTCGGCGAACTGTCCCATCTCCTGGAAGGAACCCCATGACCCACACCGCCCACATCAGCGCCGCCGGGTACAGCGTCACGGTCTCCGCCACGACCTCGGCCGTCACGCAGTGGTGCCTGCGGTACTTCGGCGACTGGTGGACGGCGACCTCCGGCGCCCACACCATCGAACGGCTGATCAACGCGAACGTGAACGCCTCCCTCGCCCAGGGCGCGGTCGACTACGTCCAGGCCATCGCGACGGACGAGGTGGAGTACGCCGCCGCGCCGATGGTCTACGCCCGCGACCCCGAAGGCGTGGTACACGCGGCCCAGGGCGGCACCGCCTACCGGTACGTGCCGGCCAGCGGCGGCCTGCGACTCATCGGCGCGGACGCCGTCGAGGTCGCGACGGCCACCGCGCGGCTCGCGCGCGAGATGCTGCGCGGGCGACTCGTGGACGACGGGTGGCTGATCCTGCACGCCTCGGCCGCGGTCGGCCCCGGCGGGCAGACCGTGCTGGCGCTCGGCGACAAAGGCGCCGGGAAGACCACGACCGCGCTCCTGCTCGCCTCCCTGCCCGGATGGTCGCTCCTGGCGAACGACCGCGTGTTCGTCCGCCTCGACGGCGAAGGGGGGGTGGACGTGCTGCCGTGGCCGTCAGCGGCCGCGATCGGGTTCGGGCTCCTGGAGGCGTGCGGCTGGTACGAACCGGTCCGCGCGAGGCTGCGGGACGGCCTGGAGATGCACCCGACACAGAAGCGGCAGGTGACCGACGCGCTCCTGGCCGGGGACCGGACGCCCCTGCGCAAGCCCAACGGGCACGAGCTCAAGCCGCAGTTCTGGCCCGACCAGCTCCGCGACTGGCTCGGCCTGCCACTGGCCCGCCACGGCACCGCCACCCACGTCCTGTTCCCCCAGATCCAGCCGGACGCCTCCCCCGGCGGGCTCAGCGCCCCCCGCGACATCACCGCGGCGGACATGTTCACACCCGCCCAGGACGACCGCTACCCCGACATCTTCGGGATCGCCCCGGTCACCCCCGATCCCACCGACGCCGTGCTGGCGCACCTCAAGAAACTGCCCCGCTTCGGAGTCCTACTCGAGCGCGAGGTGGACGCCAACCGGGCGTTCCTGTCGCACCTGACCCTCTGACGGCACGCCCCTTCGACCGGCGCGGCGGCCCGCTCCATCGGGCCGCCGCGCCACCCCGAAGATCAGGGCGGACCGTGCGGTGACGGTGCTGCGGGTGGTCACGGCGGGGGATCCGGTGTTCACCCGCCCGGTCGGGCCTGAGGCGGTGCAGGGCGTCCAGGTCGGCGCACCACGGCCCAGGTCGTCACGCGTCCCGGAGCCGGTCGAGGGCGGCGCGGCGGAGCGCGGGCCTGTCCACGCCGCCCGTCGCGGTGCGCGGCAGCTCGGCGACCCGCCAGACGGTGCGCGGCGCCTGGAAGGCCGCCAGGCGGGCGGCGGCGCGGGCGACGAGCCGGTCCACCGGGCCGCCGCCGACGACGAACGCCGCCGGGACCGCGCCGAGCCGCTCGTGCGGGATGCCGACGACGGCCGCCTCAGCCGCGCCCGCGACGGCGGTGAGGACGTGCTCTACCTCCGCCGGGTAGACGTTGAGGCCGCCGACGACGATGACGTCCGCGAGCCGGTCCACAACGCGGAGCCTTCCGGCGGCGTCCAGTTCGCCGACGTCGCCGGTGCGCAGCCAGCCGCCGGTGAACGCGGCGGCCGTCGCTTCCGGATCGTCGAGGTAGCCCGCCATCACGCCGGGGCCGCGCAGCAGGACCTCACCGGGGCCGTCGGGCGCGTCCACCCTTACCGCGACGCCCGGCAGGGGCCGTCCCGACGTCTCGGCGGCGGCCGAGGGGGGATCGTCCGAGCGGGTCATCGTGCAGACGCCGCCCGCCTCCGTCAGGCCGTAGGCGGTGAGGACGTGGCGGACGCCGAGCCTGTCGCGCAGCGCCGTCACGAGGTCGCGCGGCACCACGGCCGCGCCGGTCACCGCGACCCGGACGGTGCCGCGCGGCATCGCGGGCTCGGCGAGCAGCGCCCGGAACAGCGCGGGCGGCCCGTGCAGCACGGTCGCGCTCCGGGCCGCGACGGCGGCGGCCAGCGCCGCCGGATCGGGCGACGGCACCGGCAGCACCGTCGCGCCCGCCACCGCGCTCGCGAGCAGGCCGCTCTTGTGCCCGCCCAGGTGCGCGAAGGGCGCGACGACCGGGTACACGTCACCGGCGCGCAGTCCCGTGACGCGCACCCACGAGCGGGTCGTCGCGACCAGGCCGCCGTGCCGGAGCAGCGCCCCCTTGGGACGTCCGGTGGTGCCGGAGGTGAACTGGACGTGGCTGACGTCGTCGGGGCCGAGCGCCGCCAGCCTGCGTGTCACCTCGGTGTCGCCGCGCGCGCCCTCGGCCAGCTCCACGGGCGTGACGACCGTCGGGGCGCCTGCCCCGGCGGGGCGCTCGGGCCCCCGCGTCACCTCGGCGTGGCCGTCGGCGACGAGGGCGGCGGCCTCGGCCGCGCGGGCGGCGAGCGGGGCGCCGTCAGGGGCCGTGCCCCCGGCGACGAGGACGCGGGTGTGGGAGCGCAGGAGGAGGTCCGCGGCTTCGGTGGGACGGTAGCCGGTGTGCAGGGGAACGATCCGCGCGCCCGCGCAGAGGGCGCCGTAGGCGGCGACGGCCCAGTCGGCGCCGTTCGGCAGCCAGACGCCGACGCTCTCGCCCGGCGCGACGCCCAGCGCGACGAGCCGCGCGGCCGCCGTCAGCGCCGCCTCCCACAGCTCCGGATAGGTGAGCCGCACGCCGTCGCCGCGCAGCGCCGGACGCGTCGGATGCTCCCGCGCCGTCCGCTCCAGAACACCGGGGAGCGTGTCGCTATGCGCGCGGGTACCTGTCACAGCCGCACCCTAACCCGCCCCCGCACCCCCACGCGGACACTTGATCGTGCTGTGCCAAGCGCCCGGCCCCCCGGGCCAAATCCAACACAGCCCGGGGGGTCGGGCGCTCCCGGGGTTGCCCCGTAGGCCCCCAAGGCCGGAGGGGCAGCGCCGGGCCCGCAAAGCGCCCGGCCCCCTGGGCCAATCAAACACAGTGGCGTACGGTGGCGCGGGGAGGACCGAGGGCGGTTCGGCGCGCCCCGTTGTGCCGTCGCAGGGAGGACGAGGACATCGTGAGCGAGCTGCTGGGTGTGGGCGATGACGGGGCCGTGAGGGTGTTGACCTTTCGGCGTCCCGAGGTGCGGAACGCGTTCAACGAGGAGTTGTACCGGGCGTTGGCGGCCGCGCTCGACGCGGCGGCGGCCGATCCGTCCGTCAGTGTTGTGGTGGTGACCGGTGAGGGCACCGTGTTCAGTGCGGGCACCGACCTGAACGAGATGGCCGAGATCGCGCGGGCGCACGCGGCGGGCGAGACGACCGAGGAGACCGGCAAGGGCTTCCCGCTCCTCATGGACGCGCTCGTCGCGTTCCCCAAGCCGCTGCTCGCCGCGGTGAACGGGAGCGGCGTCGGGCTCGGCCTGACCATGCTGGCGCACTGTGACCTCGTGCTCGTCGCCGAGGGCGCGAAGCTGCGCGCGCCGTTCACCACGATGGGCGTCGCGCCGGAGGCGGCGAGCAGCTACCTGCTGCCGCTGCGGCTCGGCCCGCAACTCGCCAACCTCGTGCTGCTCGCGGGTCATCCGCTGACCGCCGGGCAGGCCGTCGCGCACGGGCTCGCGCTGCGGGCCTGCCCGGCCGAGACGGTGCTCGCCGAGACGCTGGAGCTGGCGCGGGAGCTGGCCGCCAAGCCGCTCGCCTCGCTCGTCGCGACGAAACGGCTCGTCACCGAGCCGCACCGCGCGGCGGTGCTGCGGGCCCGCGCGGGCGAGGACGCCGCCTTCGCCGAACTCCTGTCCGGGTTCGGCGCCTCGTGACCGGGCCCATCACCTTCCGGCGGGTCCGGGAGGACGACTTCCCGCTGCTCGGCACGTGGCTCGCGCACCACCACGTCGCGCGCTGGTGGAACCACGAGACGTCGCCGGAGGCCGTCGCGCGGGACTTCGGCCCGACCGCGCGCGGCGAGGAGCCCTCCGAGGACTTCCTCGCGCTGCGCGACGGGCTGCCGTTCGGGCTCGTCCAGCGGTGCCGGGTCGCGGACTACCCGGAGGAGCTCGCGCCGCTCGCCGAACTCGTGGACGTGCCGGACGGGGCGGCGCAGCTCGACTACTTCGTCGGCGCGCCCGACGACACCGGGCGCGGCCTGGGCACCGCGATGATCGCGGCGGCGGTGGCGCGGGTGTGGCGGGACCTGCCGGACGCGCCGTGCGTCATCGTCTCGGTGGTGGCGGCGAACCGGCCGTCGTGGCGGGCGCTGGAGCGCGCCGGGTTCCACCGGATCGGCGCCGGGGACCTGGAGCCCGACAACCCGGTGGACCAGCCGCTCCACTACGTCTACCGGCTCGACCGGCCCTGACGGCGAGGGTTCCTCAGCCCGCGCCCGCGAGGCCGAACCCATACCGGGTGTCACCGGATGAACACGTTATGCCGGACAGCATCAAGATCGAGTGCTATATACATTATTAAGTTTTCAACGAACGATGCAGGCCCTTCCGCGCGGGGCCCGTCACCCCAACCCCCCGTGGAGACACAGCATGACATCGGACACCTACCGAGCGTTGCCACTTCTCATCGACGGGTCACTGTCGTACGCCGCCGAGGGCGGCGTCTTCGAGAACATCGACCCCGCGACCGAGGAGGTCCTCGGCACAACGGCCGACGCCGGGCCCCGCGACATGGACCGCGCGATCGCCGCCGCCCGCCGCGCCTTCGACGAGACGCCCTGGCCGACCGACCTCGCCTTCCGCGTGCACTGCCTGCGCCAGCTCCGCGCGGGCCTGGAGCGGCACGCCGACGAGCTGCGCCGCACCATCGTCGCCGAGGCGGGCAGCCCGGTGACGCTCACCCACGGCCCGCAGCTCGACGCGCCCGTCGCCGGGCTCGGCTGGTGCGCCGACCTCGCCGAGTCCTACGCCTGGGAGACCGACCTGGGCGTCGCCGCCCCGCTCGGCGTCCCCACCCGGCGTGTCCTGCGGCGCGAGCCCTACGGGGTGGTCGGCGCGATCACCCCGTGGAACTTCCCCATGCAGATCACCCTGGCCAAGGTCGGGCCCGCGCTCGCGGCGGGCAACACCGTGGTGCTCAAGCCCGCCCCCGACACCCCGTGGACGGCGGCGATCCTCGGCCGGATCGCGGCGGAGGAGACCGACCTGCCGCCCGGCGTCCTCAACGTCGTCGTCGGCTCCGCGCACGGGCTCGGCGCGCAGCTCGCCGCCGACCCGCGGGTGGACCTCGTGTCGTTCACCGGCTCGACCGCGACGGGCCGGGCCGTCATGCGGTCGGGCGCCGACACCCTCAAGAAGGTGTTCCTGGAGCTCGGCGGCAAGTCGGCGCTGCTCGCCCTGGACGACGCCGACCTGGCCACCGTCGTCGGGAACGCCGCCTTCCAGATCACCACGCACGCCGGGCAGGGCTGCTCGCTGCTCACCCGGCTCGTGCTGCCGCGCGCCCGCTACGACGAGGGCGTCGAGCTGCTCGTGGAGACGCTGCGGAACTGGCCGTACGGCGACCCGGCCGACCCCGGCACGCTCATGGGGCCGCTCATCAGCGAGCGGCAGCGGCGGCGCGTCCTCGGGTACGTCGCGCGGGGTCTCGCGGAGGGCGCGACGGTGGCGCTCGGCGGCGGGATCCCCGCGCACCTGCCGCGCGGCTACTTCGTCGAGCCGACCGTGCTCACCGGCGTCACGCCGGCGGCGACCGTGGCGCGGGAGGAGATCTTCGGGCCCGTCCTCACGGTGCTCGCGCACGACGGCGACGACGACGCCGTCCGGATCGCCAACGACTCCGTCTACGGGCTGTCCGGGATGGTGGTGAGCGCGTCGGAGGAGCGGGCGCGGGCCGTCGCCGAGCGGGTCAGGACCGGCACCATCTCCATCAACGGCGGCCTCTACTACGGCGCCGACGTGCCGTTCGGCGGGTACCGGCAGAGCGGCGTCGGCAGGGAGAGCGGCAGGGCCGGGTTCGAGGAGTACCTGGAGATCAAGGCGATGGCGTACGCGCACTGACCCGTCCGGGGGCGGGTCCGCGCGCGGGCCCGCCCCCTCTCTGACGGTCGCCGCGCTTCAGTGCCGTGGTGAGAACACTGTTCTCTCCAGGCGAACGTGAGAGTCTTTCCATGAACCGTTGGGTGACACGTTTCACAGAAGCAGGCGTCTCATCTGAGTGCACTAGGGTTCTCGCATGGCGCAGAAGACGGACCCGCCCGTGGACAACCCGAGCGAAGAGCCCGCCTGGAAGCGGCGCGCCGTCGAGCGCTCGACCAGGGCCGTCAAGCTGCGCGCCGAGCAGCGGGTGGAGGGCTTCCTCGACGCCGCACGGGCCATCATCCTCGAGAAGGGCACGACGGACCTCACGGTGCAGGAGGTCGTGGACCGTTCCCGGCAGTCACTGCGCAGCTTCTACCAGCACTTCGACGGCAAGCACGAACTGCTGCTCGCCCTGTTCGAGGACGCGCTGCGCCGCACCGCCGAGCAGATCCGCGCCGCCGCGTCCGGCGAACCCGACCCGCTCGGCAGGCTGAAGGTCGCGGTGGTGCTGCTGTTCGAGCTGTGCCGCCCCGACCCGGCGGCACGCCGTCCCCTGTTCACCGACCTCGCGCCACAGTTGATCATCTCGCACCCCGCCGAGGTGAGGATCGCGCACGCGCCTCTGTTCGTCCTGTTCACCGAACTCCTGGCCGCGGCGGCCGAGCGCGGCGCGCTGCGCACCGCCACGACGCCCCGCCGCGCGGCGTCGCTGACCGTCCAGACCGTCATGTTCACCGCCCAGTCCTCCGGCCGCGACGAGGCACACCCCCTCACCGCCGAGGAGGTCTGGGACTTCTGCGCCGGGGGCCTCGTCGGGCGGTAAGACCGGAAGGCCCCGGCCGCTTCACCCCCGCTCGGGCGTGAGGAGCTTGGCGAGGAGCCCGGTGAGCTGGGCGCGCTCGGCCGGGGTGAGGACGCCGAACGCGTCGTCGAGGAGGGCGGGCACCGCGGTCTCGGCGGTGGCGAGGCGGTGGCGTCCCGCGTCGGTGAGGGTGACGGCGTAGGAGCGGCGGTCGTGCGGGTTGCGGTCGCGGCGGACGAGGCCCGCGCGCTCCAGGTCGTCGCAGACGCCGACCATGACGCTGCGGTCGATGCGCAGTTCCGCGCTCAGCGTCTGCTGCGAGCAGGAGCCGACCGCGGCGAGCATCTTCAGCACGAGGTGCTGGCCGACGCCGAGCCCCTGCGCGGCGGCGCTCGCCTCGGCCGCGCGCGCGACGAGCGCCGACGCCCGGCACAGCGCGATATCAGGACGCTCCGCCACAAGCCGGGGGAAGTACGTCGGCTTGGCGGCGGCCCGGTCGGCGGTCGGCATCGCTCTCCTCCGGATAGGTCGGCCCCCACCCTACCAACGCGATCTGCCCACCGATTGTTTGACGACAGATGATTATCCAGTCTACGGTTGCCACACAGATCATCTGTTGAAAGATGAATCAGCGCCCCGAACCCCGCGACGCCACACCGCGCCGCCCTCGCCGCCATCCGCCCAGGAGACACCCGTGACCCTCGACCTCACCCCCGACGAGCTGCTCTCCACCACCCGCGCGGTGCGCAAGCGGCTCGACCTGACCAGGCCCGTCCCGCGTGAGCTGATCGCCGAGTGCGTGGACCTCGCCGCGCAGGCGCCGACCGGACGTAACCGGCAGCGCTGGCACTTCCTCGTCGTCACCGACGAGGCCCGGCGCCGCAAGGTCGCCGACCTCTTCCGGCGCGCCCTCACCTCGGGCGGCGGCGCACCCCTGAACGAACGCGACCTTCGGCGCATGTACACCCATCCCGGCTCGATGGAGCGCATCTCCGAGGGCGTCGAGCACCTGTACGCGAACATCCACCGGGTCCCGGCGTTCGTCATCCCCGCCGTCGAGGGGCGCACCGACGGCGCGTCCGTGCTCGACCAGTCGATGACGTGGGGGTCGATCCTGCCCGCCGTGTGGAGCTTCATGCTCGCCGCCCGCGCCCGCGGCCTCGGCACCGTCTGGACGACCGCCCAGGCCCCCTACGAGCGGGAACTCGCGAAACTGCTGGGCGTCCCACACCGCGACGTGATGCTCGCCGCCTTCCTGCCCCTCGCGTACACGATCGGCACCGACTTCAAGCCCGCCCGCCGCATCCCCCGCGACCAGATCCTCCACTGGGACACCTGGTAACCCCACGGCTTGTGTTCGAAGTCGGCCTAGCGGCGCTCGACAGCGGCGGCTAGAGCGTCGCGGTACTCCTGCGTCCACTCGGCGGCCCGCTGGTCCGGCGGGAGTGTCTCCAGCCCACGCGACAGGTGCTCGTCCGCTGCGGCATGTTCGTCGAGCGCGAGCAGGGCGAGGCCGATGTTCAGGTTGTGGAAATCCGGGGTGAGCCAGTAAGCGGTGTCGGGCGGCAGCTCGCGGGTCGCCTCTCCGGTGAGAGCGATGCCCTCGTTGAGGAGGCGACGTGCGGCGGTGGCGTCGCCGAGTAGCGCGTATCCCTGCGCGGCCTGGACGGCGTCACCGAGCCTCTGCGCGGGATGGGCACCGGGGGTGTGGTAGGCAGTCAAGAAATGCCGCGTGACACCGCGCGGGTTGCCCTGCCGCCTGGCGAGGTAGCCCTTGAAGTTCGCGGCCTGCGCCGCGAGCACGCCACTACCGGCCTCGTCGGCCAGGCATTCGGCCTCAGTGAGCCGATGCGTCGCGCGGCGGGCGTCCCCCATCTCGGCGTGAAGCCACCCTTCGAACTGGACGTACTCAGCGACGACGGGGGCCAGCACTGCCCGGACAGTGCCGCGCGCTTCGCGTAGCAGCGTCTCGGCGGTGGCGGCCTGTACGCGTGCCGCGGGCAGGATGGCGGCGGGCCCCAAGGTGTCATCAAGGCGGCGTTGCGCGGCGAGTATCTGGGCGAAGGATTCCACGACGGCGGTGTCTACGCGTGCGGGCTTGGCGACCGCGAGGGTGAGGCGTTCGCGCTGGTCGCCGTCGAGTTCGACGGGTGGGTCGGCGAACGCGCGTCTGAGTAGCCCGGTGTAGAGGCGGCCGGGGACGTGGGTGCCCGTCTCCCACTGTTTGATCATCTGGACGAGGGATGTCATCTCGGGGAGGGCTTCGGTGGCGACGGCGCGCAGCCGTCGGGCGAGGTCGGGGCGGGACCAGTCCCGACCTTCACGTCGGGCACGGAGACGCGCGCCGAAGGGCTTTTCGGTCATCGGCGCACACCCTTCGCCTGTCCGGGGTAGGGGCCTACCCCGCTCCTGCCCTCAGTCTCCCCTGCCCTGGGCGGTTCCGCTCGCGTTTCACTGGCAGCGACGAATCCGTTACCACAGGAGGGCGTGATGGTGTACGCGCAGACGGAGCGGGAGGCCGCCGAGCTGGCGGAACTGCGGGAGGAGTACCCCGCGTGGAACGTGTGGCGGGCGTCGGGTGGGGCGTGGATGGCGTCCCGCCGCGCGGACCTGAACCTGCGTCAGACGCGGGCGGGGTGCTCGCCGACGTTGATGGAGGACACGCGCCGTCGGCTGCGCCGTCAGTTGGAGGCGGAGTCGACGGCGGATCGGCACACGGCGGACGGCTACCTGTGCAGCGTGGACGCGGCGTGGTGGCACCTGCTGGACGGGCGGGCGTGCTGCGCGGCGACCGGCGGGGCGGTGGAGGCGGTGGAGCGGCTGTGACGGACCTGATCGTGGCCGGGATCATCGGTGTGCTGCTGTGGGTGCTGGCCGTGGTCGCCCTGGTCGTGTGGGCTAGGGCGGGCCGGTGAGGCGCGGCGTGGCTCGTGCGGAATCGTGTGTCTTTCGGGGGGTTCGCGGTTAGGGTCGGGGCGTGACGACGCGGAACTCGCACTGCTCCTTCTGTGGATCGCGCTTTGGTGAGGGGGCGGCCTGGCCCCGGACGTGCGGCGCCTGCGGCAACACGAGCTACCTGAACCCGGTGCCCGTCGCGGTCCTGCTGGTGCCGGTGGACGGCGGTCTGCTGACCGTGCGCCGGGCGGTGCCGCCACGCGTCGGGGTGCTCGCGCTGCCCGGTGGTTTCATCGACCACGGTGAGTCCTGGCAGGAGGCGGCTAGCCGGGAGCTGCTGGAGGAGGCGGGTGTCACCGTCGATCCCGCGACCATCGGCCTCTTCGCCGCGCACAGCGCTCCGGACGGCACCCTCCTGGTGTTCGGCGCCGCCCCCGACCTCGCCTCGTCCGACCTGCCGCCGTTCACGCCCACCGCCGAGGCCAGCGAACGCGTCGTGATCACCGGCCCGCGCGACCTCGCCTTTCCCCTGCACACGCGGGCCGCCCAGCAGTTCTTCCTGCGCCGCCGCTGACCCGTCAGAAGGCGTGCGGGCCGAAGCGGCCCCAGGCGACGAAGACGGAGGCGATGAGGAGAAGCGCGTTGACGGGGAGCGGCTGGGTCTCCTTGCGGCGGACGTGGATCACGAGGGCGCCGACCATGGTGACGGCGAGCCCGGCGGCGGCCAGCGGGACGAGGATCGTCGCGACGTCCACGAGCGCGGGCAGGATCAGGCCGACCGCGCCGAGCACCTCGACGACGCCGATCGCGGTGACCGACCAGGCGGGCCAGTCCTCGACCCAGGCGAGGCCCGACGCGGCAAGCTTCTCCTTCGGCTGGACCGCCTTCATCAGGCCCGCCGCGGCGAACAGGGCGGCGAGGATCCCGGCGACGATCCACAGGGCGACGTTCATGGGGGTTCCGATCCGAGGGGGAAAGTTGAAGCTTCAAGCTATTCCCCCCGCGCTTGAAGCGTCAAGCTTCCCGGTCGACCCCCGGCCGCTCCGCCGGACGGGCCTCGCGGCGGGCCGAGCGGCGGGAGACCCAGACGCCCGCCAGGCACAGCGTGCCGCCGACGAGGGCGGCGGCCGTGGGCAGCTCGTCAAGGAGGACCCAGGACATGAGGACAACGAGGGCGGGCACCGCGTACGTCGTCGCGCCCATCCGGCCCGCCGTCGTCCGGGCCAGCGCGTAGGCCCACGTGGTGAACGCCAACGCCGTGGGGAAGACACCCAGGTAGACCATGTTCAGGGTCGCCGACGTGGGCGCGTCAGCCGCCTCCCGGACCAGGACGCCCGCGAAGGGCAGGCAGAGGACGGCGCCCACGAGGCAGCCGAAGAACGTCACCTGAAGCGCCGTCGCGTGCTTCAGCGCGGGCTTCTGGATGACGACGCCCGCCGCGTAGGTGAGCGCCGCGACGAGGCAGAGCACCACGCCGAGCGGTGACGCGTCGCCGTCGCCCTGGACGGCGAGGCCGACGACCACGGCGCCCGCGAAGGAGACGCCGAGCCCGAGGAACAGCGAGCGCGGCAGCCCCTCGCCGAGGAAGCGCCCGCCGAGCAGCGCGATGAGGATCGGCCCGATGTTCACCAGCATCGCCGCCGTGCCCGCGTCCACCTCGCGCTCGCCCCAGTTCAGCGCGACGGTGTAGAGCCCGAACCACAGCGCCCCCGACCACAGGATGCCCGGCCACGCGGCGCGGCCCGGCAGCTTCGCGCCGCTCGCCGCCCACAGCGCGCCGAGGACGAGCGCGCCCGTCGCCAGCCTGCCGAGCGCCAGCGCGCCCGGCGAGTAGTGCTCCCCCGCGCTCCTGATCGAGACGAAGGCCGAGGCCCAGAAGAAGACGGTGACCCCCGCCGCGGCCAACGCCGCCCGGTTCCCGCCGCGTACCATGTCCACCCGTTCGTTCATGATCAGAGACCCTAGGTCCGGCTTATGACGGCGACCACCGAAATATCACGGCGCCCCCTCCGTCACAGCACGCCGAAACCCCGCCCGCCCACGCCCGTCCTGACACACCTTCGGAGCCCGGAACCTGCCGCACCGCCCTATCGGTACCGCCGCGCGGCTATTTTCCGCCCGCCGGATTTTGGCACCTCTCGAACCGTAATCCCCACCTAGGGTGCTCGGCGCATACAAAAGGTGATCGGGCACATACGGCAGGTGAGGAAAGGTGTTCCATCTGACGGGACGGGGAGGGGGCGGAGTGCGGCGGGAGGCGGGTAGGTTGCGGCTCATGCACGCCAGGACGCGGGGGGAGCTCGGCCAGGGGGCGCGGATCGCCGCGATCCTCACCGCGTTCGGGGACCGGGACGAGCTGATCGGCCCGTCGGAGCTGGCGCGGCGCACCGGCCTGGCCCGCTCGACCGCGCACCGGCTCGCGCACGACCTCGCCGACGCCGGGCTGCTGGAGCGGGTGAACGGACGGATGCGGCCCGGACCGCTGCTGCTCACCCTCGCCCGGCGTGTCGTGGTGCCGCAGGCGCTGCGCGACGCGGCGGCCCCGCTCATGGCCGACCTGCGCGAGGCGGTCGGGCTCGGTGTCGCCCTCGCCGTGCTGGACGGCGCCGACGTCGTCTGTGTGGAGAGCCTCCAGGTCGCGGGCGCCCCGGCCACGCCGCGCCGGGGCGACCGGCGGCCCGCGCTCGACACCGCAGCGGGCCGCGCCATCCTCGCGTTCTCGCCGCGCGAGCGGGCCGCCGCCGCGCTCGCCGCCGGAGTCCCCGGCGGGCTGCCGCGCCCGATGCTCGCCCGCCACCTGGACCGGGTCCGCAAGGACGGCGTCGCCTACGACGTGCGCGAGCCGGGGCGCGGCACCGTCCGGGTCGCCGCGCCCGTGCTCGGCCCCGACGGCCGTGCCGTCGCCGCCCTGTCCGTCCCGTGCCGGGGCGGCCGCGACCGCGCCGAACGCGCCGCCTCCGCCGTCCGCGCCACCTCCCTCACCCTCTCCCGGGTCCTCCGCCCCGCCTGACCGGGCGGGGAGTACGGTTTGCGGGGAAAGGGGTGGGAAGCGTGCGGCAGGAGACGGTGGCGGGCGTGGTGTTCCGGGAGGCCGGGGCCACGGACGTGACGGCGGTGGTGGCGCTGGTGGAGTCGGCCTACCGGGGCGAGAGCAGCCGGGCCGGGTGGACGACCGAGGCGGATCTCCTGGACGGGCGGCGCACCGACGAGTCGGCCGTCGCGGAACTGGTCGGCGGCGGGCCGGACCACCGGGTGCTGCTCGCCGAGAGCGACGGTGACCTCGTCGCCTGCTGCCATCTGGAACGCAGGGGGCACGGCGCCTACTTCGGCATGTTCGCGGTGCGGCCCACCCTCCAGGGCGGCGGCCTGGGACGCCTCATGCTCGCCGAGGCCGAACGCGTCGCCCACACCGCGTGGCACGCCCGCGAGCTGCGCATGACCGTCATCTCCGTCCGCGCCGAACTCCTCGCCTGGTACCAACGCCGTGGCTACCACCCCACCGGCGAAACCCTCCCCTTCCCGCACAACGAAGAACGCTTCGGCCTCCCCCGCCGCCCCGACCTCACCTTCACCGTCCTCACCAAACCCCTCCCCTAGCCAACGGCCAGCCCACCGACCGACCACCGGCCACAGTGTGACATTCGCCTCCGACAGAACTCGCGATGTCCGGAGGAAGGGGCTTGAGGTGAAGTGCGTCCTGTCCTGGAACGTCGACGGCCCCGGGCTCCGTGCCCGCGACGTCCGCTGACCTCCGGCGGTTCCCTTGGCGCGCGGCGCGCTCGGTCGTCCTGGGGAACCAGGGTCCCCGTGCTCCGGGAGGCGCCGTCTCCCGGAGCACGGGGACGTTCAGGCGTCGGCGCGGGTGAGCGCCGGGATCGCCGCGAAGAGCTCCCGTGAGTACGGGTGGCTCGGTGCGGCGAGCAGGCTCGTCGCCTCGCCGGTCTCGACGACCTCGCCGTCCTTCATCACCGCGACCCTGTCGCTGATGTGGTGGATGACGCCGAGGTCGTGCGAGATGAACAGCAGGGACAGCGCGAGCGCCGACCGCAGCTCGGTGAGCAGGTCGAGGATCTGCGCCTGCACCGACGCGTCCAGGGCCGAGACGGGCTCGTCGCAGACGAGCAGCTCGGGTTCGGGCGCGAGGGCGCGGGCGATCGCGATCCGCTGCCGCTGCCCGCCCGACAGCTCGGCCGGACGCCGTCCCGCGACGGACGCGGGCAGCTCCACCCGTTCCAACAGTTCCAACGCGCGGGCCCGGCGTTCCCGGCGCGGCACCCCGGCGAACGCCAGCGCCTCGCCCAGCAGCGTCCCGGTGTCGTGCCGGGGGTCGAACGAGCCGAGCGGGTCCTGGACGATCGTCTGGATGCGGCGGCGCAGCGGCCTGCGGCGCCGCTCCGGCAGCGCGCTCCACGGCTCCCCCGCGAACGTCACCGACCCGGAGTCGGGCTTGGCCAGCCCGAGCACGATCCGCGCGACCGTGGTCTTGCCCGAGCCGGACTCACCGACGATCCCGAGCGCCTCCCCCCGGTCCACCCGCAGCGAGACCCCCCGGACGACCTCCCGGCCGCCGTATCGCTTGGTGACGTCGGTGACGGTCAACAGCGTGTCCCCGATCCCGGACAGCGACACCCCGTGCCCCACGGCCCGGGGGTCGGGCGCTCCCGGGGTCGTCCCGTAGGCCCCCCGGGCCGGAGGGACGGCGCCGGGCTCGTCAAGCGCCCGGCCCCCGGGCCCAATGAACACGCCCTCGGGCCCAATGAACACAGCGCGTGCGACTGGGCCGGATTCCGGGTGGTGGCAGCGGAGTGGGGCGGGGGGTGGCGGGGTGTCCCGGCAGACGTCGTCGGCGTGCGCGCAGCGTTCGGCGAACGGGCAGCCGTCGGGGCCGGCGGGCGGGCCGCTGTGCCGGACGGGCGCGAGCCGGGTGCCGCGCGCGGCGGCGGACGGGACGGCGGCGGCGAGCGCCCGCGTGTAGGGGTGCCGTGGCCCGTCGAGGACCTCGCGGGTCGGGCCCTCCTCCACGAGCAGGCCGCCGTACATGACGGCGACGCGGTCGGCGAGCCGGGACACGACGGCGAGGTCGTGGCTGATGAGGAGCAGCGCCGTCCCCTCCGCCTTGAGCCGGTCGAGGAGTTCAAGGATGCGGGCCTGGACGGTGACGTCGAGGGCGGTGGTGGGCTCGTCGGCGATGAGCAGCTCGGGCCGTCCGGCGAGGGCGGAGGCGATGAGCGCGCGCTGGCGCAGCCCGCCGGAAAGCTGGTGCGGGTACTGCCCGGCCCGCACCTCGGGCTCGGGCACGCCCACCCGCGTCAGCAGCTCGACGACCTCGTCGTGGACGGCGGCGCGCGGCACGTCCCGGTGGACGCGCAGCGCCTCGGTGATCTCCGCGCCCACGGTGCGCAGCGGGTCGAGCGAGACGAGCGCGTCCTGGAGGACGAGCCCGATCCTGCCGCCCCGGATCCGCCGCCATCCGCGTTCGTCCAGGCCGGTCAGGTCGGTGCCGTCGAAGTCCAGCGTGGTCGCCTTCACCGAGGCGCGGTCGCCCGCGAGGCCGACGAGGGACCGCGCGGTGACGCTCTTGCCGGACCCGGACTCCCCCACGATGGCCAGGCACTCGCCCCGGTCGAGGGTGAAGGACGCGCCTCGGACGGCCTGGACGCCGGGGAAGGCGACGGTCAGCCCTTCGACGGTCAGCAGCGGGCTCATCCTGCGGTCCTCCGGGTGAAGCGTGCCTGCGCGGCCCGTCCCGCGACGGTGACGGCGACGACGGTCAGGGTGATGGCGGCGCCGGGGAAGACCCCGAGCCACCAGGCGGTCTGGAGCAGGCCGCGCCCCTCGGAGAGCATCACGCCCCACTCGGGTGTGGGCGGCCGGGCGCCGAACCCGAGGAAGCTCAGCGCGGACACCGAGATGAGCGACATGCCGAACCCGGTGGAGGCGAGCACGAGCAGCGGCCCGAGCGCGTTCGGCAGCACGTGCCGGAACGCTCGTGTGAAGGGCCCCTGGCCGAGCGTTACGGCGGTCTCGACATAGCCGGAGTTGCGCACGACGAGCGCCTCGGCCCGGACGAGCCTGGCGTAGCCGGGCAGGAACGCGAGCGCGATCGCGACCATGACGTTGAGCTGGCCGGAGCCGAGAATGGCGAGCGCGAGCAGCGCGAGCAGCAGTTGCGGCAGCGCGAGCACGATGTCGTTGATGCCCATGAGGACCCGGTCGGCGGTCCTGCCGAGCAGCGCGGAGGCGAGCCCGTACAGCGCGCCCGCGACGACGGCGAAGGCGATCGAGCCGAGCCCGACGAGCAGCGACGGCCGGGCCCCGTGCACGACCCTGGCGAACTGGTCGCGGCCGAGCTGGTCGGTGCCGAACCAGTGGCCGGGTCCGGGGCCGCGCAGCGCGGTCGCGGCGTCGATCTCGATGGGCGACTTGCCGGTGAACAGGCCGGGGAACGCGGCGGCGAGGACGAGCAGCACGAGCACCGTCCAGGCCAGCGCGACCGAGGGACGGGGCAGGGCGCGGGGCCGCAGGACTGGGAGACGTTTCACGTGCGCACCCTCGGATCGACGAGCAGTTGGAAGGCGTCGATCAGCGCCGAGATCACCACGAAGGTGAGGGCGGAGACCAGGACGATGCCGATGAGGACGGGCATGTCCTTGTTGGTCGCCGACTGGAGGGCGAGGGCACCGAGGCCGGGCCGACCGAACACCGCCTCGACGATGACGGCGCCGCCCAGCAGCGTCCCGGCGAGCCAGCCGCTGAGGGTGGCCAGCGGCACCGCGGCGTGCCGGAGCGCGTGCCGCACCCGGACCTGGCGGCGGCTGAGGCCGCGGGCCCGCGCGGTGACGGCGAACGGCTGGGCCAGCGCGGCCTCCAGCCCCTCCCGGAGCACCTGGGCGAGCACGCCGATGATCGGCAGCGCGAGGGTGAGCGCGGGCAGCACGAGCGCGGAGGGGCCGCCCACCCCGACGACCGGGAAGATCGGAAGCTGGAAGGAGAACGCCGTCAGCAGCAGGATGCCGAGCCAGTGCGGCGGCAGCGACACCGCGACGAGTTCCCAGGACGTCACGAAGCCGCGGAGCCTGCCCTCACGGCCCGCGGTGAGCACCGCGGACACGATCGCCAGGACGATCGCGATGACGACGGCGGCGAGCGCCAGTTCGACGGTCGGGCCGAGCGCCTCGCCGATGACCGCCGCGACCGACTTCTGGAGCTGGTAGGACTCGCCCATGTCGCCCTGCGCGAGCCGGCCGAGGTAGGCGAGGTAACGCTCGAACAGCGGCTTGTCCAGGCCGTTGTCCGCGGCGATCTGGTCGCGGATCGACTGGGGTGCCGTGGTGAACGGGCCCAGCATGATCGTGACGGGGTCGCCCGGGATGAGGGCGAGCGCGAAGAACGCCAGCGTGGCCGCGCCCCACAGGACCGCGACCGCGCCGGCGGCCCGCGCCGCCACCGCGCGCAGGGCGCGGTGGCGGGCGGGCCTGGTGTTGATCTTCATCACTTGGCGAGCCAGGCACCCTGGAAGACGGGCCAGGCGTTGCCGTCGTAGGCGAGGCCGTTGACGGCCTTGGCGCGGCCGGTCACCGCGGTCGGCGTGTAGATCGGCACCACGATGGCGAGGTCGATCGCCCGCTGCTGGGCCTTGCCGTACACGTCGTTGCGGACGGCCTCGTCCAGCGTGGAGCGGCCGGTGTTGGTCCACTCGGTGAGCTGCGGGTCGTTGAGGAACGTCGCGTTCTGGCCGCCCTTGCGGGGGTCGCTCGCGCCGTTCAGCAGCAGCCACAGCACGTCGGGTTCGGCCCGGCCCCAGCTGTAGTCGGCGATGTCGGCCTTGCCGCCGTAGACGTTGGCGATGTAGGTGCCGATGTCGTCCTGCGGGCGGTCGGCCTCGATGCCGATCTTCTTCAGGTCGGCCTGGAAGCCCTGGCCGAGGATGTCGCGCTTGTCGCGGACGAACTGGGCGGGCAGCAGCGGCCAGTTGACGGTGAGGCGCTTGCCGTCCTTGGTGCGGTAGCCCTCGCCGTCGCGGCTGGTCCAGCCCGCCTCGTCGAGCAGCTTGTTCGCGGCGGCCTCGTCGTACGGCCAGGTGTTCTCCAGCGCCTTGTTGTAGCCGGCGGTGCTGGGCGAAAGCAGCGTCCAGGCCCGCTTGTACTGGCCGAAGTACAGGTTCTTCACACCGGCGTCGATGTTGATGCCGATCTGGATGGCCTTGCGGACCTTCTCGTCGTTCAGCGGCGCCTTGGACGTGTTGAGGAACAGCGAGAAGTTGCTCCCCGGGCTGTCCTTGGCGTCCAGCGTGAGCGAGGCGTTGCCGCTGATGGTCTGCGCGTCCTGCGGCGGGACGGCCGCGGCGACCTGGATCTGGCCGCTGGTGAGCGAGCCGACGCGGACCGACGCCTCGGGCAGGAAGCGGATGGTCAGCTTGTCCAGGTAGGCGGCGCCGGAGTTGGCGGCGTCCTTGGGGGCCCAGGCGTAGTCGGGGTTCTTGGTGAACTCCGCGCTCTGGCCCTTGGTGTAGCCGCTGAAGACGAACGGGCCGGTGCTGACGCCGGTGGCGCCGCCCGCGGCGAGCTTGTCGCCGTTCTCCTTGATCGTCTTGGGCGAGTAGAAGCCCAGGTAAGCGGTGCTCGCGGCCTGGAGGAAGGGCGCGAAGGACTCCTTGAACGTCACCTTGGCGGTGTGCGCGTCGACGACCTCGGTGCCCGCGTAGGGGCCGAGCAGCGTGGCGGCGAGCTGCGACTTGGTGGCGGGGTCCGCGATCCGGTCGAAGTTGACCTTGACGGCCTCGGCGTCGAACGGGGTGCCGTCGGTGAACTTCACGTCCTTGCGGAGCTTGAACGTGTAGCTCTTCAGGTCGTCGGCCACCTCCCAGGACTCGGCGAGCCACGGGTGGAACTTGCCTTCGCCGTCCTGGTGGACCAGGGAGTCGAAGAGGTTCCGGAGGATGGTGCCGGTGATGTCCTGCTGGCTGACGTGGACGTCGAAGGAGACCGGCTCGGTGTCGACGGCGAAGACGACCTCGCCGCCCTGGACGGGCGTGCCGCCGGAGGGGCCCGCGGCCGGGTCGTCACCCGACGAGCAGCCGCCGAGCAGGAGGGCGGCGACGAGCACGGCTGCCGTCGCGACGGGTCTGGAGAAGATCATTGCTGTTGAGCTCCGGGGATGCGGCAAGGGGCCGGAACCCGAGTTCCGGCCCCTTCCTATAGGAAAAGAAGGGATTAGGGTGAAGCTAGCCCGCCGCCTTCGGCGCGGGCCAGGGGTGCGAACCCCTAGCGACCCTTATCCGTGCGCCTGCCGGTGCGCGGGCGCGGTCACAGCTCGGCCCGCGCGTCGGCGCGGCCCTCGTGCACGGGCAGCCAAGGCGTGATGTAGCCCTCGGGCAGCGGCACGAGCGGCTCGCCCAGGGGGTACCTGGGCACCGCCGTCCGGTGCTCGATGCGCCAGCCGCGCGCGGTGAGCACCAGCACGTCCAGGAAGTCGCCGTTGTGCACGGCGCCGTCCGGGAGCAGCGCGATGTAGCGGCTGCGCGCGCGGACCCGTCCGGGGCCGTCCGGCAGCAGCACGGTGTCGAGCGTGTGGTGGTCGGGCGCGTGCCCGCGCAGCGACTGCGCGAACGCCGCGATGGCCTGGATGCCGACGACCGAGCGGCCCGTGCGGCGCAGCTCGATCACCGCGTCCGGGGTGAACACCAGCGGCAGGTCCACCACGTCGGCGTTGTCGAAGGCGTGCGTGAACAGCGCGAGGACCTGGGTGATCTCCAGCCGGTCCGCGTAGCGGAGGGCCGTCACCCGAGGCCGCCGAGCTGCTGGAGGATGCCGAGGCGATCCGGCAGCACGGCGTAGCGGACGATCTTGCCGTCGCGGAAGGTGAGGGTGCTGACGCTGTACCCGCTGAACGGCTTTCCGGTCGGCGGCAGCCCGAACAGCTCGCCGGTGTGGGTGCCCTCGATCCGCCAGAACGCGACGACCCTGTCGCCGTCGGCCACCGCGTCGGTGACGGTTGCCGTCACCTTCCCGGCCGACCCGGCGATCCACGCGAGGTGCCCGCGGAAGTCCTCGATGCCGTTCACGCCCGCGGTCGTCTCGTCCACCGCGTCGGGCGCGACGAACTCCTCCAGCAGGTCGGGATTGGGGCCGGTGACCAGTTCGGCGTAGAACCTGCGGGTCAGCTCCTTGTTGCGCTCGGCCGTCGCCAGCACCGCCTCGGCGTCGGTGCCGTCGTGCTTCGCCTGCGTGCTCATGTGTGCTCCTTCTCGGATGGGGTGGGGGTCTCTAGTGGGGGGCGTCGCCGGGGAACGCGGGCGGCAGCAGTATCCCGCCGTTGGCGCTCAGGCCGCCGTCCACGGGCAGTGTCACGCCGGTGATGTAGGAGGCGGCGGGCGAGGTGAGGAAGAAGGCTGCCTCCGCCTGCTCGCGCGGCTCCGCCCAGCGCTGGAGCGGGATCCGCCGGGTGACGGCCGGGCCCAGCTCGGGGTGGGCGATGACGCCCTGGGTCAGCGCGGTCGCGGTCCCGCCGGGCGCGATCGCGTTGATCCTGATGTTCTCCACCGCGTAGTCGATCGCGAGGCCCCGCACCAGGTTGACGACGCCCGCCTTCGCCGCGTTGTAGGCCCAGGTGCCCGGATCGCCCGCCAGGCCCGACACCGACGACGTCGCGACGACGGCGCCGCCGCCCGCCGCGCGGAACGCCGGGAGCGCCGCCTTGACGCCCAGGACGACGCCGCGCAGGTTGACCGCGACGATCCGGTCGAACCTGTCGATCGCGCCGGGCGACTCCAGCGGCCCCGCCCCGCCGAACCCGGCGTTCAGCACGACCGCGTCCAGACGGCCGAACCGCTCCAGGGCGACCGAGACGAACTCCTCGTTCGTCTTCTCCTCCGCGACGTCGCCGCGCAGCGCGACGACGTTGCCGATCTTCTCCAGTTCGGCGAGCCCGCCGGGGTTGACGTCCACCGCGACGACGCCGTATCCGCGTTCGGCGTACAGGCGGACGGCGGCGAGGCCGATCCCGGAGCCCGCTCCGGTCACGACCGCCACTGCGCTCACGCTCATGTGTTCCTCCTCGTGTCGGGACGGACCGGCCCCCGGACGGAGCCGGTCCCTCAGGTCAGTGCCGGATCACGGCCGGACCCCGGTGAGGGCGCCGAGCCACTCCCGGACGGCCTCCACCGTGGTCTCCGCGTGATCCTCCAGGACGGTGAAGTGGTCGCCCGGCACGTCGCGCGTGTCGTGCGGCAGCGGCCAGAACGCGCGCCAGTCGTGCGGGCCGTCCACGATGGTGTGGGCGAGCGGCTCGGCGGCGCGGATCAGCAGCGTGGGCGCGGCGACGGGCTGCGGGTCCCAGGCGGCGAGCACCCGGCCGTAGGCGCCCATGGTGGTGAGGCTCGCGTCGCTCCACACCATGTCGTAGCGCTCGATCCGCTCGATCATGCCGGTGAGCATCGCGGCCAGCCACCAGTCCTCGAAGCCGGGCCGCAGCGGGCTGTCGATCGGGTAGGTGTCGATGAGCGCGAGGCCGCTCGGCCCGTGCCCGCGCCGCGCCAGCTCCTCGGCGACCGAGTGCGCGATGCAGCCGCCCATGGAGCGGCCCAGGATCGCGTAGGGGCGGCCCTCGACCAGTTTCGCGACGGTGTCGGCCTGCATCGTGATGTAGGTCCGCTCGCTGTCGGGCAGCGCGTCGGTCTCGGCGTAGCCGGGCGACGGGATGACGAACACGTCGCGTTCGCCGCGCATCGCGTGCCCGAACCTGGCGTACTCGTGCGGTCCGGAGATCGCCGAGACGGCCGGGAACAGGACGAGCGCGATCTCCTCGGGGCCTTCGGCGAGCGTCAGCGCGGGCTTGGCGTGGTCGGCGCGCTCGTCGAGGGTGAAGGACGACCGCAGGTGCGAGGCGACGCCGATGAGCTGGGCGGCCGCCGGGAACTCGCCCTGTGCGGCGAGCCTCCGGTACAGCGTGGACAGCGGGCCGTACCCGTCGCCGTCGGCCGTCGTGGCGGGCCCGTCGTGGGCGGGCGCGTCGTCGGGGTCGCCGAGCAGGGTGAGCAGGTGCGCGGCGAGCGAGCGGGCGTCGGGGTGGTCGAACGTGACGGTGGCGGCCAGCCGCAGCCCGCTGAGCGCGCCGAGCCGGTTGCGCAGCTCGACCGACGCCAGGGAGTCGAGGCCGACCTCCTGGAACGGCCGGTCCGGGTCGATCCGGTCCGGTGTGGTGCCGAGCACCGAGGCGGCCTCCGCTCGGAGGATCTCCAGCAGGGCGTCCTGCCTGCCGTCCTCCGGCACGGACGCGAGGCGCCGCGCGAGGGACGGGCCGCCCGCCGCGCCCGAGGCCGTCCGGCGGACGGCGGGCACGAGGGCGCGCAGGATCGCGGGCAGGTCCTCGCCCCGCGCGCGCAGCGCGGCCGGGTCGAGCGGCGCGGGCGCCAGCAGCGGACGGCCGAGGCCGAGCGCCGCGTCGAGCAGGGCGAGTCCCGCGTCGGTCTCCAGGGGGCGGATGCCGGAGCGGGCGGCGCGGCTGCGGTCCACGTCGGTGAGGTGCGCGGTGACGCCGGACGGCTCCGACCACATGCCCCAGGCGAGCGACGTGCCGGGCAGGCCGCGCACGGACCGGTGCGCGGCGAGCGCGTCCAGGAAGGCGTTCGCGGCGGCGTAGGAGCCCTGTCCGGGGCCGCCGATGAGGCCCGCGACGGACGAGTACAGCACGAACGCGTCCAGGTCGAGGCCCTCGGTCAGCTCGTGCAGGAACCACGCGCCCTGTGCCTTGGCCGCGAGGACGTTCTCCAGCCGTTCGGCGGTGAGCGTCTCCACGAGGCCGTCGTCGACGACCCCGGCGGTGTGCACGACGGCGGTCAGCGGGTGCGCGTCGGGGATGGCGCCCAGGACGGCGGCGAGAGCCTCGCGGTCGGCGACGTCCACGGCGAGGACCCGCACGCTCGCGTCGGGGCCCGCCTGCTCGACGAGCTCGTCCACGAGGGCCTTCGCGCCGGGGGCGTCGGGGCCGCCGCGGCTGAGCAGCAGCAGGTGCCGGACGCCGTGCCGGGTCACCAGGTGCCGGGCCAGCGCCGCGCCCAGGACACCGGTGCCGCCGGTGATGAGCACGGTGCCTTCGGGGTTCCAGGTGTGGGCCTGCTCGTCGTCCTCCGGCGGCGCGGCCCGGACGAGGCGGGGCGCGAGGACCCGTCCGTCGCGGACGGCGAGCTGCGGTTCGCCGTAGCCGAACGGGTCGGCGGGGGCGCGCTCGCCCTCGGCGACGTCCACCAGCACGATCCGGCCGGGGTGTTCGGCCTGCGCGGCGCGGACCAGGCCCCAGACGGGCGCGGCCACCACAACCGGGCAGTCGGACTCGGCGGCGGCCACCGCGTCACGGGTGAGCACCAGGATCGGACGGTCTCCGGCGAGGGCGCCTTGCAGCGCCGCCAGCGCGGCCGTGGCGTCGGCCGCCTCGATGACCTCGGGGTCGACGCCGGAGCGGCCCGCGACGGCCTCGGCCCAGCGGACCTCGTACAGGTCGGCGGGCCCGGCCGCGCGGAGCTGCCGGGCGGAGACCAGCCGGGCGCGCAGCGCGCCGACCGTCACCACCGGCGCGCCGGACTCGTCGGACGCCTCAAGGCCCAGCTCGTCGTCACTGCGCAGGGTGAGCTTCACCCGCAGGACGGACGCGCCCGAGGCGTGCAGCTTCACGCCCGCGTAGGCGAACGGGAGCCGGTTGCTTCCCTCGGGGCTGGTGGACAGGCCGTGGTGGGCGGCGATGTGCAGGGCGGCGTCCAGGAGCGCCGGGTGGAGGCCGAACTCCTCGGGCCCCGTCCCCTCGGGCAGCGCCACTTCGGCGTAGAACCCTTCGGGAGACCGCCACGCGGCGCGCAGGCCACGGAAGGCCGGGCCGTAGTAGAGGCCCGCGTCCGACAGCTCGGGGTAGACCTCCGCGATGTCGATCGGCTCGGCGCCCGGCGGCGGCCATGCCGTCTCGGCGGGGACGTCGGCGGCGGGCGTGTCGGGCGCGAGGACGCCGATGGCGTGCCGGGTCCACGGGCCGGTGTCGCCCTCGGCCCTGGAGTGCACGGTGACCTGGCGGGTGCCGTCGGCGGCGGGCTCGCCCACCGCCACCTGGAGGGCGACGCCGCCCTTGGCGGGCACCAGGAGCGGCGCCTCGATGACGAGTTCGGCCAGCACCGGCAGGCCCGTCTCGTCGCCCGCCCGGACGGCCAGCTCGACCAGCGACGTGCCGGGCGCGATGACCGTGCCCAGGACGACGTGGTCGGCGAGCCACGGGTGGGTGCGCAGCGACAGCCGTCCGGTGAGGACGGTGCCGGGCGCGTCCGCGAGGGTGAGCGAGGCGCCCAGCAGCGGGTGTTCCGGACGGCCCAGCCCGAGCCCGGCCGCGTCGGCGGCCTTGCGCGGCTCCAGCCAGAACCTGTCGCGCTGGAACGGGTACGTCGGCAGCGGCACCCGCGCCGCGCCGGGGAAGAACGGCTTCCAGTCGATCTCGCGGCCGCTCGCGTGCGCGGCGCCCAGCCCGAGCAGGGCGGTGACGGCCTCGGGACGGCCCGGACGGAGCGCGGGCACCGCCGTGACGGGGCCGGTGAGGTTGCGGGCCGCGAGGGCGCTCAGCACCGCGTCGGGGCCCAGCTCGACGAAGGTCGAGACGCCCTCGGCGGCGAGCCGGTTCAGCCCGTCGGCGAACCGCACGGCCTCCCGCACGTGCCGCACCCAGTACTCCGGCTCGGGGGCCTCGGTCAGCGGCTCGCCGGTCAGGTTCGACAGCACCGGGATCGTCGGCTTGCGGTGCTCGATGGCCGCCGCGACCTCGCGGAACTCCGCGAGCATGCCGTCCATGTGCGCGGAGTGGAACGCGTGCGAGACCCGCAGGTCGCGGGTGCGGCGGCCGAGCCCGGCGAAGTGCGCGGCGATCTTGCCGACGGCCTCCGGGTCGCCCGACACCACGACCGACGACGGCCCGTTGACGGCGGCGAGGTCGGCGCCCTCCCCGAGGAACGGCGCCACCTCCTCCTCGGTCGCCTCCACGGCGGCCATGACGCCGCCGCCCGGCAGCGCCTGCATGAGCCGGGCGCGGGCCGCGACGAGCGCGGCGGCGTCCGGCAGGCTCCAGATCCCCGCGACGTGCGCGGCGGCCAGCTCGCCGATGGAGTGCCCGGCGACGAAGTCGGGCCGCACCCCCCACGACTCGTACAGGCGGTAGAGCGCCACCTCGACGGCGAACAGGCCGGTCTGCGTGTACAGCGTCCGGTCGAGTTCGGGGCCGCCGTCCAGGATCGCGTCCGCGACGGACAGCTCGGCGTGCCCGGCGAGCTGCCGGTCGAGCTCGAACACGACGGCGCGGAACGCCTCGGCGAACACCGGCTCGTGCTCCAGCAGTTCGGCGCCCATCCGCTCGCGCTGGCTGCCCTGGCCGGTGAACAGGAACGCGAGCCGGCCGGGCCTGCCCGTCACCACGTCCGGCGACGGCTCGCCGCGCTCCAGCGCGGTCAGGGCGCGGCTGAGCCCGTCCGCGTCCTCGACGACGGCGACGGCGCGGTACGGGTGCGCCGTCCGCGTGGTGGCGAGGGAGTACCCGAGGTCGGCGATCGGCTGGCCGTCCGGGATCCGCGCGGCGTGCGCGCGCACCGCCTCCCACGACCGTCCGGAGAGCAGCACCGGCCACGGCCCCCGGGCGCCCGCGCCGGTCGTCGGCTGGGCGGAGACACCGGGGTCGGTGCCCGCGCCGGCACCGGCCCCGGTCGCGGTGGGGGCGGGCTGCTCGGCGGAGGGCTGCTCGATGATGACGTGGGCGTTGGTGCCGGACACGCCGAAGGCGGAGATGCCGAAGCGGCGCGGACGGCCCGTCTCCGGCCACGGGCGGGGCTCGGTGAGCAGCTCGACCGAGCCCGCCGTCCAGTCCACGAGCGGCGTGGGCTCGGTGACGTGCAGGGTCGCCGGGAGGTGGTCGTTGCGGAGCGCCTGGACCATCTTGATGATCCCGGCCGCGCCCGCCGCCGCCTGGGTGTGCCCGATGTTGGACTTGAGGGAGCCGAGCAGAAGCGGACGTTCCCGGCCGCGCCCGTAGGCGGCGATCAGCGCGGACGCCTCGATCGGGTCGCCCAGTGACGTGCCGGTGCCGTGCGCCTCGACCACGTCGACGTCGCCCGGCTGGAGGCCCGCCGCCGTCAGCGCGTCCCTGATGACGCGGCGCTGGGCCGGGCCGCTGGGCGCGCTCAGGCCGTTGGACGCGCCGTCCTGGTTGACCGCGCTGCCCCGCACCACGGCGAGGACCTCGTGGCCGTTGCGCCGGGCGTCCGAGAGCCGTTCCACCACGAGCACGGCGACGCCCTCGGCCCAGCCGGTGCCGTCGGCGGTCGCGTCGAACGCCTTGCACCTGCCGTCCGGGGACAGGCCGCGCTGCCGGGAGAACTCCACGAACCCGAACGGCGACGCCATGATCGACGCGCCGCCGACGAGCGCCAGGTCGGCGTCCCCGGCGCGCAGCGTGCGGGCCGCCAGGTGCAGCGCGACGAGCGACGACGAGCACGCGGTGTCCACGGTGACGGCGGGGCCCTCAAGCCCGAGGGTGTAGGCGATCCGGCCGGACGCGACGCTGCGCAGCGTGCCCGTCCCGATGTAGCCCTCCAGCTCCTCGGGGAAGTCGTCGGGCGCGTAGTCCTCGCCCGCGATGCCCGCGAAGACGGCGGTGCGGCTTCCGCGCAGCGCGGCGGGGTCGAGGCCCGCCCGCTCCAGCGCCTCCCAGGACACCTCAAGCAGGAGGCGCTGTTGGGGGTCGATCGCCAGTGCCTCGCGGGGCGAGATGCCGAAGAACTCGGCGTCGAACCCGGCGACGTCGTCGATGAAGCCGCCGTGCCGGGTGTAGGAGGTGCCGGGCCGGTCGGGGTCGGGGTCGTAGAGCGCGTCGAGGTCCCAGCCCCGGTCGGCCGGGAACGGGCCGACCGCGTCGCGGCCCTCGCTGACGAGGGTCCACAGCTCGTCGGGGGAGGTGACGCCGCCGGGCAGGCGGCACGCCGTCCCGATGATCGCGATCGGCTCGTCCAGTTGCCGCTTGAGCCGCTGGACGTCGGCGAGGGCGCGCTTCAGGTAGTCGCGGAGTTTGTCGTCGGTGGCCATCGCGTTCCTCACAGGTTGTCCATGAGCTCGAAGAGCTCCTCGTCGGTGGCCGAGTCCAGGTCCAGGTCGCCGTCGTCGCCGCCGGTGCGGCGGAGCCCGTCGAGCAGGGCGCGGAGCCGGGCGACGGCGTCAGCGCGGGTCGGGTCCGCGGCGTCCAGCGCCCCGAACGCCTCCTCCAGGTAGGTCACCGAGGCGTCGAGCGACGGGAAGCGGACGGGCCCGCCGTCGCGTCCGTCGAGTTCGGCCCTCAGGTAGGCGGTGATGTCGCGCGGCGTCGGGTGGTCGAACACCAGCGTGGTCGGGAGCCGCAGGCCGGTCGCGGCGCCGAGCCGGTTGCGCAGGTCCACCGCGGCGAGCGAGTCGAGGCCGACGTCGCGGTAGGCGCGGCCGTCCTCGACCTCGGCGGGCCCGGCGAGGCCCAGCACGGCGGCGGACTCGGCCCGCACCAGGCGGGTGATCGCCTCGTCCAGCTCCGCTCCGGACAGCCCGTCGAAGGCGTTCGGCGAGGTCTGCGGGGCGGGCTCGGAGGGCAGGTCGGCCCTGACGGTGCCGCCGCCTCCGGTGTGGTCCTGCTCCAGCCAGTAGCGCGCGCGCTGGAAGGCGTAGGTGGGCAGCGGGAGGTCACGGCCGCCGGGCAGGGCGGGCAGCCAGTCCACCGGGACGCCCCGCACGTACAGTTCGGCGGCCGAGCGCAGGAACCTGGGCAGGCCGCCTTCGCCGCGCCGCAGGGTGCCCGCCGCGACGGCCTCGGGACGGCCCGCCGCCTCCAGCGTCTCCTGGAGCGCGGAGACGGTGACGGGGTGCGGGCTGATCTCGACGAAGACGTCGTGTCCGGCCGCCGCGAGCGCCTCCACCGCGTCCTTGAAGCGGACCTCGGAGCGGAGGTTGCGGAACCAGTAGGCGGCGTCCAGGCCGGTGGTGTCGAGCCAGTCGGCGGTGACGGTGGACAGCAGCGGCACCGTCGCCGGGCGCGGCCTGACGTCGGCGAGGGCGGCGAGCACGTCTGCCTCGATCGGCGCGACGTGCGGCGAGTGCGAGGCGTAGTCCACGTCGATGAGCCGGGCCCGGCGGCCCGCCGCGACGGCGTCGGCGACCACGGCCTCCAGGTCCGCCCGGTTCCCCGCGAGGACCGTCGCGCGCGGCGCGTTGACGGCGGCGACGGACACGTCACGGCCCTCAAGCCAGGCGGCGACCTCGTCGCGGCTCGCCTCGACGGCGGCCATCCCGCCCGTCCCGGCCAACGCCCGCAAAGCCCGGCTGCGCAGCGCGACGACCCGCGCCCCGTCCTCCAGGGTGAGCGCGCCCGCGACGACGGCAGCGGCGATCTCGCCCTGGCTGTGCCCGACGACGGCCGCCGGGACGACGCCGTGGGCGCGCCACACCTCGGCGAGGGCGACGTTCACCGCCCACAGCGTCGGCTGGACCACGTCCACCCGGTCCAGGTCGCCGCCGCCGCGCAGCACCTCGACGAGGTCCCAGTCGATGTGCGGGGCGAGCGCGCGGGCCGCCTCGGCGATCCGCGCCGCGAACACCGGGGAGGCGTCCAGCAGCGCGGCGCCCATGCCTACCCACTGCGGGCCCTGGCCGGGGAAGACGAACACGGTGCGGCCGGTGAGGTCGGCGCGGCCCCGCACGACGTGCTCGGAGTTCTCGCCACGGGCGAGCGCGGCGAGCGCCTCCCGGTGCTCGGCGAGCACCACGGCGCGCTCGGTGAACGCGGCGCGGCCGCGCACGAGCGACGCGCCGACGTCCACGGCCCTCGCCTCGTGGTCGATCTCGGCGAGCCGTCCGGCCTGGGCGGCGAGCGCGCCCGGCGTGCGGGCGGACACCGGCCACGGCGCGTCCGGGGCGTCCGGGCCCTGGGCGGGCTCGGGCCGCGCGGGCGGCTGCTCCAGGATGACGTGCGCGTTGGTGCCGGAGACGCCGAACGCGGAGACGGCGGCGCGGCGCGGCCGTCCCGTCTCCGGCCACGGCGTCGCCTCGGTGAGCAGCTCGACCGCGCCCTCGGACCAGTCGACCTGGCTGGTCGGCTTGTCCACGTGCAGCGTCCTGGGCAGCACCCCGTGCCGCAGCGCGTTGACGATCTTGATGACGCCCGCCGCGCCCGCCGCCGCCTGGGTGTGCCCGACGTTCGACTTCAGGGACCCGAGGTAGAGGGGCCGGTCGCGGTCGGCGCCGTAGGTGGCGAGCAGCGCCTGGGCCTCGATGGGGTCGCCCAGGCGGGTGCCGGTGCCGTGGCCCTCGACCGCGTCCACGTCGGCCGGGCCGAGCCCGGCGGCGGCCAGCGCGCGGCGGATGACCCGCTGCTGCGCGGGCCCGTTGGGCGCGGTGAGGCCGTTGGACGCGCCGTCCTGGTTCACCGCCGTGCCGCGCACGACGGCGAGGACGGGGTGGCCGTTGCGGACCGCGTCGGAGAGCCGCTCCACCAGGAGGACGGCGACGCCCTCGGCCCAGCCGGTGCCGTCGGCCGCGTCCGCGTACGCCTTGCACCTGCCGTCCGGGGAAAGGCCGCGCTGGCGGGAGAACTCCACAAAGACGGCGGGCGAGGACATGATCGCGACACCGCCCGCGAGCGCCAGGTCGGACTCGCCCGACCGCAGCGACTGCGCGGCGAGGTGCAGCGCCACGAGCGAGGAGGAGCACGCGGTGTCCACGGTGACGGCCGGGCCCTCGAACCCGAACGAGTAGGAGATCCGGCCGGACGCGACGCTACCGGCCGACCCGTTGGCGAGGTATCCCTCAAGCGCGGCGGGCGCCTCACCGATCCGGGGCGTGTAGTCGTGGTACATCACGCCCGCGAAGACGCCGGTGCGGCTTCCGCGCAGCCCGGTCGGGTCGATACCGGCCCGCTCGAACGCCTCCCAGGACGTCTCCAGGAGGAGGCGCTGTTGGGGGTCGGTGGCCAGTGCCTCGCGCGGGGAGATCCCGAAGAAGGGGGCGTCGAACTCGCCAGCCTCGTGCAGGAAGCCGCCGTGCCGGACGGTGGACTTGCCGGGGACGTCGGGGTCCGGGTCGTACAG
The DNA here is from genome assembly GCF_020991275.1 of Actinocorallia sp. API 0066. Lineage (GTDB taxonomy): Bacteria > Actinomycetota > Actinomycetes > Streptosporangiales > Streptosporangiaceae > Actinocorallia. The sequence continues at coordinate 142,816 of NZ_JAJLQY010000004.1, forward strand.
GCCCTCCAGGTCCCAGCCACGGTTCTCGGGGAACCCGGTGACGGCGTCCCTGCCCTCCGCCACGAGCTCCCAGAGCTCCTCGGGGGAGGTGACGCCGCCGGGCAGGCGGCAGGCCATCCCGATGATGGCGATGGGCTCGTCCGGGTCTGCCTTGCGTACCTCTTCTTCGGCCGGGCCGCTCCGCTCGTCCAGGGCGGCGGCGAGGGAGGCCGGGGTCGGGTGGTCGAAGGTGAGGGTGGCCGGGAGCCTGCGGCCCAGCGCCGCCGACAGCCGGTCGCGCAGCTCCACCGAGGTGAGGGAGTCGAGCCCGAGGTCGGTGAAGGCGCGGTCGGCGGGGACGGTGCCGGACGGGTCGCCCAGCACGCCCGCGACCTGGGCGCGGACGAGGTCCAGCAGCGCCTCGCCGGTCACGGCGGCCGCCGTCTCGGGCCGCACGGCGCGGCGGCGGGGCCTGGCCAGGCCGCGCAGCAGCGGCGGCGGGTCCTCCGCGCCCAGGTCGAGCAGCGCGGGCACGAGGGCCGCAGCGCCGTCGAGCCGTGCCGCGTCGAGCAGCCCGAGGCCCTCGGCGACGGGCAGCGGCCGGACGCCGCGCCGGGCCGCGCGGGCCAGGTCGGCGCCGGTGAGGTGCGCGGTGATGCCGCTGTCGCCCTCCCACAGGCCCCACGCGAGGGACTGGGCGGGCAGGCCGCCCGCGACCCGGAGCGCGGCGAGCGCGTCCAGGAAGCCGTTCGCGGCCGCGTAGCCGCCCTGGCCCGCGCTGCCGAAGACACCGGCGATGGACGAGAACAGGACAAAGGCGGCGAGATCGTGGCCGCGCGTCAGCTCGTGCAGGTGCCAGGCGGCGTCGGCCTTCGGACCGAGCACACCGGAGACCCGCTCGGGCGTCAGCGCGGACAGCACGCCGTCGTCCACGGCTCCGGCCAGGTGGTAGACGGCGGTGAGGCTGCGGCCGTCCAGGAGGGCGGCCAGGGCGGCGCGGTCGGCGGCGTCCACCGCGACCACCTCGGCCTCGGCGCCCAGCGCGGCGAGCTCCGCGACCAGCCCGGCCGCGCCGGGCGCGGCCGGGCCGCGCCGCCCGGCCAGCAGCAGCCGCCGGACGCCGTGCTCGGCGACCAGGTGCCTCGCCACGGCGGCGCCGAGCCCGCCGGTGCCGCCCGTGACGAGAACGGTGCCCTCGGGGTCGAGCGGGCGCGGCGGCTCGGGCGGCGGCGCGGACGCCCGGACCAGGCGCGGCGCGAGCGGCCCTTCCGGCGACGCGACGAGCTGGGACTCGCCCGCCGAGAACGCGCGGAGCAGGTCCTCGGTGAGCTCGGGCGCGGCGGCCAGCAGGAAGCGGCCCGGCCGCTCGGTCTGGGCGGTGCGCACGAGGCCCCAGACCGCGCCCGCCGCCGGGTGCTCGCGCGGGTCGTCGGTGAGGACGGCGAGCGGGGGGCCGTCCTCGGGGTGCGCGTTCAGCGCGGTCAGCACGGACGCGGTGAGCGCGTGCGCCGCCTCGATCTGCCCGGCGCCGTCCGGGACGAACGCCGGGAGGGTGAGCACGTCCGGGAGCGGCTGGTCGGCGGGCGCCACGGGCGTCCAGGCCACCCGGTACAGGCTGCGCGGCGCGGAGCCGAGCCCGCCCAGCGGGATGGGCCGCGCGCGCAGGGATTCGACCGTAAGGACGGGCTCCCCGGACGCGTCGGAGGCGTGCACCGAGAAGGCGTGCTCGCCCTGCGGCGCCAGCCTGACCCGCAGGTCGGCCGCGCCGGAGGCGTGCAGGCGGATGCCCTCCCACGCGTACGGGAGGAGGGTGTGGCCGTCGGGGACGTCTGCGGCGTGCGCGGCCGGGTGCAGGGCCGCGTCCAGCAGCGCCGGGTGCAGCCCGAACCGTCCGGCGGTGTCCCGTTCGGCCTCGGCGAGCGAGATCTCGGCGACGAGCGCCTCGCCGTCCCGCCAGACGCCGGTGACGCCCTGGAACGCGGGCCCGTAGTCGAGGCCGCGCCGCGCCAGGGTGTCGTAGACGTCGGCGGGGAGTGCCGCGGGGTCCGCCCCGTCCGGAGAGGCGGGCCCCGCGGCGGGGTGCGCGCCGGCGGCGGCCGGGCGCTGGTCTTCGGGGCCGAGCCTGCCGTGCGCGTGCCTGGTCCACGCGTCGGCCACCCTGGCGTGCACGGTGAGGGCGCGGCCGCCGCGCGCGTCCGGCTCGGCGAGCACCACCCGCAGGTCGGCGGCGGTGCCCTGGGGGAGCACGAGCGGCGTCTCCACCACGAGTTCCTCGACGACCGGCGCGCCCGCCGCCTCGCCCGCGCGCAGCGCGAACTCGACGAAGGCGGTGCCGGGCACCACGACCGAGCCCTGGACGACGTGGTCGGCGAGCCACGGGTGGGTGGCGGTGGAGATCCGGCCGGTGAGGACGGCGCCGTCCTGGCCCGGCAGGTCGCCGGAGGCGGGCAGCAGCGGGTGCCCGGTCGGCTCCAGGCCGAACGCGGTGGCGTCGCCCGCGGCCTCGGCCTCCAGCCAGAAGCGGCGGCGCTGGAACGGGTAGACGGGCAGGTCCACCTTGCGCGCGCCGGGGAACAGGCTCGTCCAGGCGACGGCGTGGCCGCGCGCGTGCGCGTTGCCGAGCGCCAGGAGCGCGGTCTCCTCCTCGGCGCGGTCCTTGCGCAGCGCGGCGACGGCGGTGGCGCCGTCCACGGCACGGGCGGCGAGCGCGGTGAGCACGCCGTCTGGGCCGAGTTCCACAAAGGTGGTGGCGCCCGCGTCGGCGAGGTGGCCGAGCACGTCGTGGAAGCGGACCACGTCGCGGACCTGCCGCACCCAGTAGGCCGGGTCGGTGAGCGCGTCGGCCTCCCGGCCCGTCACGCCGGACACGACCGGGATCGTCGGGTGCGCGTAGGACAGGCTCTCGGCGACGGCGCGGAACTCGGCGAGCATCGGGTCGAGGAGCGGCGAGTGGAAGGCGTGCGAGACACGCAGCCGCCGGGTGCGGGCACCCTGCGCGGCGATCCTCTCGGCGACCTCAAGGACGGGTTCTTCGACACCCGAAAGCACGACCGACCGCTCCGCGTTGACGGCGGCGATCGCGATCTCGGCGTCACGTCCGGCGATCAGGGGCAGCACCTCGGCCTCGGTCGCCTCCACGGCGACCATGGCGCCGCCGCGCGGCAGCGCCTGCATGAGCCGGGCGCGGGCGGCGACGAGCCGGGCCGCGTCGGGCAGCGTCCAGACCCCGGCGACGTACGCGGCCGACAGCTCACCGATGGAGTGCCCGGCCAGGTGGTCGGCCCGGACGCCCCACGACTCGAACAGGCGGAACAGCGCGGTCTCGACGGCGAACAGCGCGGTCTGCGCGTAGAGGGTCTCGTCGAGCTCCTCGCCGCCCTCGAACAGGACGTCCTTGACGGACCGCGCGGCGTGCCCGGCCAGCTCCGCGTCGAGCGCGGTGACGGCCGCGTCGAACGCCTCCGCGAAGACCGGGAACCGCCCGTACAGCTCCTTTCCGGCCCCGGCGCGCTGGCTGCCCTGCCCGGTGAACAGGAACGCCAGCCCGCCCGCCTCGGCCCTGCCCCGCACGACCTCGGGCACCGCCTCGCCCGCGGCGAGCGCGGCCAGGGCCGCGCCGATCCGCTCGGGCGGCGCGACGACGACGGCCCGCTCCGGCAGCGCCGCGCGGGTCGTCGCCAGGGAGAACCCGACATCGGCGGCCTGGGCGGCGTCCAGCCCGTCGGCGAGGCCGCGCAGCCGTCCGGCGGCGGCCTCCAGGGCGGCTTCCGACCGCCCGGAGAGCACCCAGGCGACCGGCCTCTCGGCGTCGGCCCGGACGGGCTCGGCGGTGACGGCCACCGGCGCGCCGTCCTCGGCGGGCCGCGCGGGTTCGGGGGCCTGCTCGAGGATGACGTGCGCGTTGGTGCCCGAGACGCCGAACGCGGAGACGGCGGCGCGGCCCGGCGCGCCGGTCTCCGGCCAGGTGACGGCCTCGGTGAGCAGCCGCAGCGACGTCGTGGACCAGTCGATGTGCCGGGTCGGCTCGGTGACGTGCAGGGTCGCGGGCAGGCTCCGATGCCGGAGCGCGCCCACGAGCTTGAGGATCCCGGCGAGGCCCGCCGCCGCCTGGGTGTGGCCGATGTTCGACTTGACCGAGCCGAGCCACAGCGGCCGGTCCCGGTCGCGGGTGTAGGCGGCGATGAGCGCCTCGGCCTCGATCGGGTCGCCGAGCGCGGTGCCGGTGCCGTGCGCCTCGATCGCGTCGATGTCGGCGGGGGTGAGGCGGGCGTCGGCGAGCGCGTCACGGATGACCCGGCGCTGCGCGGGCCCGTTCGGCGCGGTCAGCCCGTTGGACGCGCCGTCCTGGTTGATCGCGGTGCCGCGCACGACGGCGAGGACGTGGTGGCCGTTCTTCACGGCGTCCGAGAGCCGCTCGACGAGCACGACGGCGACGCCCTCGGCCCAGCCGGTGCCGTCGGCGCCCTCGGCGAACGCCTTGCACCTGCCGTCGGAGGACAGGCCGCGCTGGCGGGAGAACTCCACGAAGTTGACGGGCGAGCTCATCACGGTCGAGCCGCTCACCAGCGCCAGGTCCGACTCCCCGGCGCGCAGCGAGCGGACCGCCAGGTGCAGCGCCACGAGCGACGACGAGCAGGCGGTGTCCACGGTGACGGCAGGGCCCTCGAACCCGTACCAGTAGGAGAGCCGTCCGGAGGTGACGCTGGCGGCGTTGCCGAGCGCGACGTGCCCCTCGACGGCCTGAGGCACGACCGGGAGACGGGCCGCGTAGTCCTGTCCGTTCACACCGGCGAAGACACCGGTCCGGCTTCCGCGCAGCCCGGTGACGTCGATACCGGCCCGCTCGAACGCCTCCCAGGAGACCTCAAGCAGAAGCCGCTGCTGCGGGTCGGTCGCCAGCGCCTCACGCGGCGAGATCCCGAAGAACTCGGCGTCGAACGAGGCGATGTCCGGAAGGAACGCGCCGTGCCGGGTGGTCGAGGTGCCCGAGTGCGCGGGGTCGGGGTGGAACAGGGAGTCGAGGTCCCACCCCCGGTCCTCGGGGAAGCCGCCGACGGCGTCGCGCCCCTCGGCGACCAGCCGCCACAGCTCCTCGGGTGAGTCGGCCCCGCCGGGGAACCGGCAGGACGCCCCGACGATCGCGATCGGCTCGTGCCGCTCCTCGTCGACCGCCTTCAACCGCTGCCGCGTTTCGAACAGCTCGGCGCTCACGCGCTTCAACAGTGTCCTGATCTGATCGCTCATGTCATTCGATCCCGAGGGTTGATCCGATGAACTCGACGAGTTCGTCGTCGGTGGCGTCGGCGAGGCGGGCGGCTACGCCCGTGGGTTCGGCCTGCCCGGCGAGGGCGCGCAGGCGGGGGGCGGCGGCCGCCCTGACGTCCTCGCCCGCGCGCTCCAGGAGTGCTTCCAGTGCCTCGATCCCGGCGAGCAGTTCTACGTCCGGGTCGGGGGCCAGCAGGCCGGCGAGGTGGAGGGCGAGCGCCTCCGGGGTGGGATGGTCGAACACGAGGGAGGCGGGCAGGGTCAGGCCCGTCTCGGCGGCGAGCCGGGCGCGCAGCCGGACGGCGGCGAGGGAGTCGAAGCCCTGCTCCTTGAAGGGCGCGTCGGGGGCCACCGAGGCGGCGCCCTTGCGGCCCTGGACCTCGGCGACGAGCGTCCGGACGAGGTCCAGGAGGATCCGGCGCGGGTCGGCGCCCGGCCTGGCCAGCGCGGCGGTGAGGTCGGCGCCGGGCGCCGCCGCCGTCCCGGCCTGCGGCGCGGCGCGCAGCTCGGCGGCGAGCGGCAGGCCGGGCGCGAGCGCGTCCCAGTCGGCCTCGGCCACCACGGTGTGCGCGGCGGTGACCGTCCCGAGGTACTCGATCGCCTCCTCGGGCGGCAGCGCCCTGACGCCGTGCAGGGCGAGCGCCTGCGCGGCGGCCCCGTCGGCGAGGCCCGCGCCGTCCCAGTGGCCCCAGCCGATCGCGACGGCGGGCAGGCCGAGCGCGCGGCGGTGCTGGGCGAGCGCGTCGAGGAACGCGTTGCCGGGCGCGTAGTTGCCCTGCCCGGCGACGCCGGTGACACCCGCGAGCGACGAGAACAGGACAAAAGCGTCCAGATCGTCGGTCAGCTCGTGCAGGTGCCAGGCGGCGTCGGCCTTGGCGGCGAGGGCGCGGGCGGCGCGCTCCGGGGTGAGGTCGGTGATGAGCCCGTCGTCCAGGGCGGCGGCGGTGTGCACCACGGCGTTGACGGGGTGCGCGGCGAGCAGCGCGGCGACGGCGGCCCGGTCGGCGACGTCCACGGCGGCGAACACCGCTTCGGCGCCCTCGGCCGTGATTTGCGCGGCGAGGTCGGCCGCGCCGGGCGCGCCCTCCCCGCTGCGGCTGGCCAGCACGATCTTGGCCGCGCCGTTGCGCGCCGCCCACACCGCCGCCCTGGCGCCGAGCGCGCCGGTGCCGCCGGTGACGAGCACGGTGCCGCGCGGCGTCCAGCCGGTGCCCGTCTCGGGCGCGGCGGGCACGAGCCTGCGGGTGAACACGCCGCCCGTCCGGACGGCGAGTTCCTTCTCCTCCCCCGCGCCGGTGAGGGCGCGGGCGACGACGTCCCAGTCGGGGTCGCCGGGCACGTCGAGGACGCCGCCCCAGCGGCCCGGCTGCTCCGCGACGGCGACCGAGCCGAGCCCCCAGGTGAGCGCCTGGCCGGGGCCCGGCACCTCCTCGCCCGCGCCGACCGCGACCGCGCCGGACGTCACCGACCACAGCGGCAGGTCCACCCGCTGGAACAGTTCGAGGTTCGCCAGGTAGCCCTCGCGTCCGCCCAGCGGCAGCAGCGAGAGCACCCGCTCGGCGACGGGCGCGTCCTCGGACGACTGGCGCTGGGCGGGCACGGACGTCGCGGCGAGCAGCGCGGTGGCCTCGGCGGTGTCGCGGGCCGAGACGACGCGGGCGCCGGTGCGCTCCAGGGCGGCGCGCAGGGCGTCGGCCCACAGGTGGCCGCCCGTGACGAGCAGCCAGGACGCGGCCGGGGCCGGGGACGGGTCGACGGGCCGCCAGGTCAGGCGGAAGCGGCGCGTGTCCGGCGCGGCCGGGGCGAACGCCGGGGACGGGTCGAGCCAGAAGCGTTCGCGCTGGAACGGGTAGGTCGGGAGGTCGACGGGCGCGGCGTCCGGGAGGAGCGCGCGCCAGTCCACGTCGGCGCCGTGCAGGTGGGCGCGGGCGACGACGGCGGCGAGCGTCTCCGGCTCGGGCGTGTCGCGGCGCAGCGCCGCCTCGGCCGACCCGCCCTCGACGGCCTCGGCCGCGAGCGCCGTCAGCACCGGGTCGGGGCCGAGTTCGAGGAACGTGGTCGCGCCCGCCGCCGCGAGGGCGCGCAGCCCGTCGTGGAAGCGGACGGTGCCGCGCACGTGCCGCGCCCAGACGGCCGGGTCGTCGTAGGAGGTGACGAGTTCGCCCGTCAGGTTCGACACGACGGGGAAGGTGGGGCGCGCGGCGGGCACGGCCGCCGCGATCGCGGTGAACTCGGCGAGCATGCCGTCCATGTGCGGCGAGTGGAACGCGTGCGAGACGCGCAGCCGCTTGACCCGCCGCCCGGTCGCCTCCAGCGTCGCCGCGACCGCCTCGGCCTCCTCGACGTCGCCGGAGACGACGACGGCGGTGGGCCCGTTCACGGCGGCGAGCGCGACGCCGGGGGTGAGCAGCGGCGTCACCTCGTCCTCGGCCGCCTCGACGGCGATCATCGCGCCGCCGCCGGGCAGCGCCTGCATCAGCCGGGCCCGCGCCGCGACGATCCTGGCCGCGTCGTCCAGGCTCCACACGCCCGCGACGTGCGCCGCCGACAGCTCGCCGATCGAGTGCCCGGCCACAAAGTCGGGACGAATCCCCCACGACTCAAGCAGCCGGAACAACGCCGTCTCCAGCGCGAAAAGCCCCGTCTGCGCATAAAGCGTGCGGTCCAACTCCGGGCCGCCCTCCAGCCACACGTCGCCGACAGACCGCTCCGTGTGACCGGCCAACTCCCGGTCGAGTGCGGCGACGGCGGCGTCGAAGGCTTCGGCGAAGACCGGGAAGCGCGCGTGCAGTTCCTTCCCGGCCCCGGCCCGCTGACTGCCCTGCCCGGTGAACAGCAACGCGAGCCCGCCCCCGGCCTTGCCGCGCAGTACCCGCCCGGAGCTCCCGCCCTCGGCGAGCGCCCCGAGCCCTTCGACCAGCTCGGCGGCGTCCCACCCGACCACGGCGGCCCGCTCGTCGAGCCGGGCCCGCCCGGTCGCCAACGTCAACGCCACGTCGCGCGGCGCCAACCCGCCCACGGCCTCCTTCAGCCGCCGAGCCTGCTCCGCGAGCGCCCTCTCGTCCTTGGCCGAAACCGCCCAGACCACAGGCAGCCCGGCACCGGACGCGCCGTCCACGCCGCGCGCGGCGGCGTCGACGGGCTCCCCTCCCGAAGGGGCGCCGTCCACCGCACCGTGAGTTCCCGTTCCGGGCGCCTCAGTGCTGGATCGAGTGGAATCGTCGATCTCCGTGCCACTTGACGGCGTTTCCGTGGGCTTCGACGCGGAGCGGCCGGTGTTCGCGCTGGTCGTGCCTGATGCCGGTGCAGCGGCGGGTGTGGCCGTTGTGGAGGTTGTGGGCGTTCCCGTGCCGGAGAGCCGGACGGGTGCCGGTGCGTCCGCAGGCGTGCCCGATGTGGTGGGTTCGGGGGTGGGGGGTTGTTCGATGATGATGTGGGCGTTGGTGCCGGAGACGCCGAAGGAGGAGACGGCGGCGCGGCGGGGGGTGTCGGTGGCGGGCCAGGGGACGGGCTCGGTCAGCAGGGTGAGCGGGCCCGAGGACCAGTCGACGTGCGGCGTGGGGGCGTCCACGTGGAGGGTGCGCGGGAGGAGCTCGTGGCGGAGCGCCTCCACGATCTTGATGATGCCGCCCACACCGGCGGCGGCCTGGGTGTGGCCGATGTTCGACTTCAGGGAGCCCAGGTAGAGGGGCCGGTCGCGGTCGCGGCCGTAGGCGGCGTTGAGGGCGCCCGCCTCGATGGGGTCGCCCAGGGCGGTGCCGGTGCCGTGCGCCTCGATCACGTCGACGTCGCCGGGCTCCAGCCCGCCGGAGGCCAGCGCCGCGCGGATCACGTCGCGCTGGGACGGGCCGTGCGGCGCGGTCAGGCGGCTGCTGCGCCCGTCCTGGTTGACGGCCGAGCCACGGATCACCGCGAGGACCCGGTGGCCGAGCCGCTCGGCGTCCGAGAGCCGCTCCAGCAGGAGCAGGCCCGCGCCCTCGCCCCACGCGGTGCCGTCGGCGGCGGCCGCGAACGGCTTGCACCGCCCGTCCGGGGCCAGGCCGCGCTGGCGGGAGAACTCGATGAACATGCCGGGCGACGACAGCACCGTCGCGCCGCCCGCAAGCGCCGCGTCGCACTCGCCCGCGCGCAGCGCCCGCACCGCGAGGTGGATCGCGACGAGCGAGGAGGAGCAGGCGGTGTCGATGGTGACGGCGGGCCCGGTCAGCCCGAGCGTGAACGCGATACGGCCGGACGCGACGCTGGTCGTGGTGCCGGTGAGCACGTACCCGTCAGTGCCCTGCGCGGGCGGGTGGTGCAGGCTCGGCCCGTACTCCTGGGCGATGACGCCGGTGAACACACCCGTCCGGCTGCCGCGCAGCGAGGCCGGGTCGATGCGGGCGTGCTCGACGGCCTCCCACGCCGTCTCCAGCAGGAGGCGCTGCTGCGGGTCGGCGGCGAGCGCCTCGCGCGGCGAGATCCCGAAGAAGTCGGCGTCGAACCCGGCCGGGTCGTGCAGGAAGCCGCCCTCGCGGACGTAGCTGGTGCCGGAGTGGTCGGGGTCGGGGTGGTAGAGCCGGTCGAGGTCCCAGCCACGGTCGGCGGGCAGCGGCCCGATGACGTCGCGCTCCTCAGCGACGAGCCGCCACAGGTCGGCGGCGTCGCGGACCCCGCCCGGGTAGCGGCACCCGATCCCGACGATCGCGACGGGCTCGGCGGCGGCCTTGGCGGTCTCCTCGACGGCGGCGAGCCTGCGGCGGGTCCGCTGCAGCTCGACGGTGACCCGCCGGAGGTAGTCCCGCAGCTTGTCTTCCTCGGTCATCGTGTCCTTCCTCTCTTGCCGGCTCACGACAGCCGCAGTTCTTCGTCGATCAGGCGGAGCAGCTCGTCGCCGGTGGCCGCGGCGAGGTCGGCGGCGAGGTCCGCGTCGGCCTCCACGTCCGCGTCCAGCGCCGCGTCGAGTTCGTCGGCGGCCTCCTCGGCGTTCGCGGGGGCGAGGAGTTCCAGCAGGTGCGCGGCTGCCTCGGCGGGCGTCGGGTTGTCGAAGGTGAAGGTGGCCGAGAGCCGCAGTCCGACGGCGGCGCCGAGCCGGTTGCGCAGCTCGACCGAGGCGAGCGAGTCGAACCCGGACTCCTGGAACCCGTGTTCCGGCCGGATCGCCTCGGCGCCCGCGTGCCCGAGGACGGCGGCGGCCGTCTCCCGCACGAGGTGCAGCAGGCGGCGGCGCCGCTCGGGCTCGGGCAGGTCGGCGAGCCCGTCCAGGACGCCCGCGCCGGACGCGGCGGGCGCGGCGCCGGGCTTGACGAGCCCGCGCAGCACCGGCGGCACGGGGTCGCCGAGCCCGTCGAGGTCGAGGCTGGTCGGGACGAGCGCCGCGTCGGGCGATTCCAGGATCCGGTCGAGCAGGGCGAGCGCGCGGGTGGTGGGCAGCCCGCCGAGCCCGCGCCGCGCCATCCGGCGGACCTGGGCGTCGGTGAGCGTCCCGGTCATCGTGCTGTCGGCCTCCCAGCGGCCCCACGCGGCGGCCGCGGCGGGCAGGCCGCGGTGCGCCCGGTGCGCGGCGAGCGCGTCCAGGACGGTGTTGGCGGCGGCGTACCCGGCCTGTCCGGGGTTGCCGAGCACACCGACGGCCGAGGAGAACAGCACGAACTCGGCGACGTCGTGCCGTTCGGCCGCCTGGTGCAGCCGCCACGCCGCGTCGGTCTTGGCGCGGAGCACGTCGTGGACCTGTCCGGGCGCGAGGTCGGCGAACAGCGCGTCGTCCAGGACGCCCGCCGCGTGCACCACCGAGGTGATGGCGCGGCCGGTGAACAGGTCGCGGACGGCGTCGGGCGAGGCGACGTCGGCGGCGGCGATCTCGACCCGCGCGCCGAGCGCCTCCAGGTCGGCGCGGAGCGCGTCCGCGCCGGGCGCGGCCGGGCCGCGCCGGGAGACGAGCAGCAGGTCGCGGCGGCCGTGCCTGCGCACCAGGTGCTTGGCGACGAGGCCGCCGAGCGTGCCGGTGCCGCCGGTGACGAGCACGGTGCCGTCCGGGTCGGGGCGGCGCGGGAGCGTCGCGACGAGCTTGCCGGTGTGCCGGGCCTGGGAGAGGCGGCGCAGCGCGGCGGGGGTCCTGCGCACGTCCCACGACTCGACGGGCGGCGGCGCGAGCGAACCGTCCTCGAACAGGGCGAACAGGTCGGCGAAGAGCACCGCGATCCGGTCGGGGTCGACGTCGAACAGGTCGAAGGCCCGGTAGACCGGGGTCACGTCGGCGGGGTCGCGCAGGTCGGTCTTGCCCATCTCGACGAACCTGCCCTCGGGGCCGAGCAGGGCGAGCGAGGCGTCAGTGAACTCGTGCGCGAGCGCGTTGAGGACGACGTCCACGTGCCCGAACCGGTCGGCGAACTCCAGGTCGCGGGAGGAGCCGACGTGCTCGGCGTCCAGCCCGGCCTCGAACAGCAGCGCCTGCTTGGCGGGGCTCGCGGTGGCGAACACCTCGGCGCCCAGGTGGCGGCCCAGTTGGACGGCCGCGCCGCCGACGCCGCCGGTCGCCGCGTGGATGAGGACCCGTTCCCCCGCCTTCAGCTCACCGAGGTCCACGAGGCCGTGGTAGGCGGTGAGGAACGCGACGGGCGCGGCCGCCGCCTCGGCGAACGTCCAGCCGCCCGGGATCGGCGCGAGGAGCCGCCGGTCGGTGACGGCGACCGGGCCGAGCTGGCCCTGGAGCAGGCCCATGACCCGGTCGCCCGGCTGGAGGCCGGTGACGTCGGGCCCGGTCTCCAGGACGATGCCCGCGCCCTCCGCGCCGATCCTGGCCTCGCCGGGGTACATGCCGAGCCCGATGAGCACGTCGCGGAAGTTCAGACCGGCGGCGCGGACCTCGACTCGCACCTCGGTGCCGGTGAGCGGGCGGGCCGCCTCGGGCGCGGGCACCGCGGTGAGCGCGTCCAGGCTGCCGGGCGCGGACACGTCCAGCCGCCACGGGCCCTCGGGCAGCACGAGCGCGTCGCGGGCGGGCCTGGCCAGGCGCGGGACGAGGAGTTCGCCGCGCCGCAGCGCCAGTTGCTCCTCGCCGGTGCGGACGGCCTCAGCGGCCTCGGCCGGGTCGATCGGGCCCGGCCCGAGGTCGAGCAGGGTGATCCGGCCCGGGTGTTCGGCCTGCGCGGTGCGGACGAGGCCCCAGATCCCGGCCTCGGCCAGGTCGGGCACGTCCTCGCCGTGCCGGGTGGCGACCGCGCCGCGGGTGACGACGGCGAGCCGTCCGGTGCCGCGCGCCAGCCACTCCTGCACGAGGCCGAGCGTCTGCACGGTGGCGGTGTGCGCGCCCTCGGGCAGCGACCGGGCCGTCCGGGGGTCGGTGAGGACGGCCCAGTCGTCGTGCAGCGCCCCGTCCCACAGGACGGTCCAGGGGCCCTGGACGGCGGCCGCGTCGCGGTCGGCGGGCAGCCAGTCGAGCCGGTAGGGCCGTTCGGCGCCCGCCGCCTCCCGGAACGCGAGTTCCGCGACGGTGACGACGGCGGTGCCCTCGTCGTCCACGGCCTCGACCCGGACGGCGCCGTCCCGCACGGTGGTGATCCGTGCCCGCAGCACGGCGGCGCCCTCCCGGTGCACGGTGAGCCCGGACCAGGCGAACGGGATCCGCACGCCGGGCCCGTCGAGGACCTCGCCGACGACGGCGTGCAGCACGGCGTCCAGCAGGGCCGGGTGGTAGGCGAAGCCCTCGCCGTCTCCGGCGGGCCCGGCCTCGGCGTACACCGTCTCGCCGTCGCGCCAGACGCCGCGCAGCAGCCGGAAGCCGGGCCCGTACTCGTACCCGCGCTCGCCGAGCCGCCGGTACAGCGCGCCCAGCTCCACCGCCTTGCCGCGCGGCGGCCACACCGAGGCCCAGGACGCGGGCTCGGCCCGCTCCCCCGCCGCCGGGGCGAGGGCGCCGGACGCGTGCCGGAGCCAGGGCCCGGAGGCGGTGCGGGAGTTGACGGTGACGGCGCGGAGCCCGTCGGGTCCCGGCGCTCCGGCGGCGACCTGGAGCGTCACCGGGGTGTCCTCGCCGAGGATCAGGGGCTGTTCGAGGGTGAGGTCGCTGAGCGTGCCGCCTGGGTGGGCGGCCAGTTCGGCGAGCGCCGTGCCGGGGAGCAGGACGTCACCGAGGATGCGGTGGTCGGCCAGCCACGGGTCGTCGGCGAGCGAGACCCGGCCGGAGTGGACGGTGCCGCCGTCGGCGAGGTCGAGCGCGGCGCCGAGCAGCCGGTGCCGGGAGCCCGGTGTGGCGGGCGCGGCGGTCAGCCAGTAGCGCTCGCGCTGGAACGGGTAGGTCGGCAGGTCGGCGCGCGGTCCCCGCCCGTGCGCGGCGGCCCAGTCCACCTCGACGCCCACGACGTGCAGCTCGGCCAGCGCGGCCGCCCACGACTCGGGCTCGGGCCGGTCCTTGCGCAGCGCGGGCACGATCACGGGGACGTCGGTGCTCTCGCGGGCGAGGGCGGTGAGCGTCGCGTCGGGGCCGAGTTCCAGGAGCGCGGTGACGCCCAGCTCGCGGGCGGCCCGGACGCCGTCGTGGAAGCGCACCGCGTCGCGGATGTGCCGGACCCAGTAGTCCGGGTCGGTGAGGCCGGTCGCGATGCGGCCGCTCACGTTCGAGACGATCGGGACGCGCGGCTCACGGAACGTCAGCCCCTCGGCGACCTTCCGGAACTCGGCGAGCGCCGGTTCGGTCCGCGCCGAGTGGAACGCATGGCTGACCCGGAGCGGACGGGCGCGGCGGCCCGTCTCCTTCCAGCGCCGGGCCAACGCCGCGACGGCCTCCGCGTCGCCCGACACCACGACGGACTCGGGCCCGTTGACGGCCGCGAGGTCCACGCCGTCGCCGAGCAGCGGCGCGATCTCCTCCTCGGTGGCCTGGAGCGCCGCCATCGCGCCGCCCGCGGGCAGCCGCTGCAGCAGCCGACCACGGGCGGCGACCAGGGCGGCGGCGTCGTCGAGGCCCAGCACCCCCGCGACGTGCGCCGCGGCCAGTTCGCCCACGGAGTGGCCGAGCAGCACGGCGGGCCGCAGCCCGGCGGACTCGGCCAGCCGGAACAGCGCCACCTCGATCGCGAACAGCGCGGGCTGGGTGTAGGCGGTCTGCTCCAGCAGCTCTTCGGGACCGAAGAAGACGACCTCGCGCAGCGGCCTTTCCAGCAGCGGCTCGAACTTGGCGAACAGCTCGTCGAGCGCGTCGCGGAACACCGGGGACACCTCGTAGAGGCCGCGCCCCATCCCGACCCGCTGGCTGCCCTGGCCGCTGAACAGGAACGCCGTCCCACCCTGCCGGACGGCGGTGCCCGTCAGCAGGCCCGGGTGGGTGCCACCGGAGGCGAGCGCGTCAAGCGCGCGCACGGCGGCGTCCGGCTCGGAGACGACGACGGCGCGCTCCTCGAAGGAGGTGCGGGTCGCGGCCAGGGCACGGGCGACGGCGGCCGGGTCGGCCCCGCCCGCCAGCACGTCCCTGAGCGAGGCGGCCTGCGCGCGCAGAGCCGGTTCGGTGCGGGCCGACAAGGTGAGCGCGGGAAGCGCGGGCGCAGAGGCGGGTGCCTCCTCGTCCACCGGAGGCGGCTCCTCGATGACGAGGTGCGCGTTCGTCCCGCTGATCCCGAACGAGGAGATCGCGGCGCGGCGCGGCCTGCCCGTCTCCGGCCAGGGGCGCGGCCCGGTCAGCAGCTCCAGTTCGCCGCCCGACCAGTCGACGTGCGGGGACGGCGCGTCCACGTGCAGGGTCGCGGGCAGCTCGCCCGCGCGCAGCGCCTCGGTCATCGCGATGAGTCCGGTGATGCCCGCCGCCGCCTGGGTGTGCCCAAGGACGGACTTCACCGAGCCGACGAGCAGCGGCCGGTCCCTGCCGGTCCCGTAGGCGGCCTGGAGGGCGCCCGCCTCGATCGGGTCGCCGAGCCGGGTGCCGGTGCCGTGCGCCTCGACCGCGTCCACGTCGGCGGGGGTCAGCCCGGCCGAACGCAGCGCCGCCCTGATCACCCGCTCCTGGGACGGCCCGTGCGGGGCCGTCAGCCCGTTGGACGCGCCGTCCTGGTTGACGGCCGAGCCGCGCAGCACGGCGAGGATCTTCCGGCCCGCACGGCGCGCGTCGGACAGCCGGGCGAGCAGGACCAGGCCCGCGCCCTCGGACCACGCGGTGCCGTCGGCTGCCGCCGCGAACGGCTTGCACCTGCCGTCGGGGGCGAGGCCGCCCTGGCGGGAGAACTCGGTGAACATGCCGGGCGTCGCCATGACCGTCACACCGCCCGCCACCGCCAGGTCGCACTCGCCCGACCGCAGCGACTGCGCGGCGAGGTGCAGGGCGACGAGGGAAGAGGAGCACGCCGTGTCGACGGTGAGGGCGGGCCCGACAAGGCCGAGCGTGTAAGCGAGACGGCCGGACGCGACGCTGGGGGCGCTGCCGGTGAGGGCGTGCCCGTCGAAGCCGCGCGGTGTCTCGTGCAGGCGGGTGCCGTACTCCTGGGCCATCGCGCCGACGAACACGCCGGTGCGGCTGCCGCGCAGCCCGGACGGGTCGATGCCCGCCCGCTCGAACAGCTCCCAGCCCGTCTCCAGGAGGAGGCGCTGCTGGGGGTCCATCACGGACGCCTCGCGCGGCGAGATGCCGAAGAAGGAGGCGTCGAACCTGTCGGCGTCGTAGAGGAAGCCGCCGTGCTTGGCGTAGGTCGTGCCGGGGCGGAACTCGCTCTGCGGGGCGTAGAGGGCGTCCAGGTCCCAGCCACGGTTCTCCGGGAACGTGCCGATGGCGTCGCGGCCGTCGCGCAGCAGCGCCCACAGCTCCTCGGGGCTGTGCGCGCCGCCCGGCCAGCGGCCGCCCGCCGCGATGATCGCGATCGGTTCGTCGGACGGGCCCGTCGTGGTCTCCTCCGCGACCGGCCCGCCGGTCAGGAACGCGGCGACGGCGCGCGGCGTCGGGTGGTCGAAGGTGAGGGTGCTCGGGAGGCCGACGCCGGTGGCCTCGGCGAGCCGGTCCCGGAACTCCACCGACCCGGCCGAGTCGAACCCGAGGTCACGGAACGCGGCGTCCGCGTCCACCGCGTCCGGGCCGTCGTGGCCGAGCACGGCGGCGGCGCTGGCGAGCACGGCCCGCAGCGCCTCGTCCAGCCCGAGGGCGTCGGCGGCGTCCGCCTCGTCCTCGGGACCGTCGAACGCGCCGACGGCGAAGCCGGAGCCGTCACGCGCGGAGGCAGGGGCCTCAGACGCTACGGGGGCGGCGGCGGCGGAGGTCTCGCCGGGCAGGGGGGCGCCGGGGATCCAGTAGGAGCGGCGCTGGAAGGGGTAGGTGGGCAGGTCCGTCAGGGCGCCGCCGAGCGAGTCCGGCCAGTGCACGGGCGCGCCCGCCGTCTGGGCGCGGCCCAGCGACAGGAGGAACTGCCGGAAACCGGGGCGGTCGCGGTGGAGCGTGCCGAAGGCGGCGCCGCCGGAGTCGCGGAGGATGTCGTCGGCGGCGGCGGTGAGCAGCGGGTGCGGGCTGGCCTCCACGAACAGGCCGTGCCCGGCGCCGACGGCGGCCCTGACCGTCGTCTCGAACACGACGGTCTCGCGCAGGTTCCGGTACCAGTAGGCGGCGTCCAGCCCTGCGGTGTCGAAGGGCGTGCCGGTGAGCGTCGAGTAGAACACCGCGCTCGACGGACGTGAGGCGACACCCGCGAGGTCGGCGATGAGCCGCTCCCGGACGGGTTCGACGAGGGACGAGTGCGACGCGTAGTCCACCGGCAGCCGCCGCACCCGGACGCCGTCGCCGCGCAGCCGGTCCAGCAGCGCTTCCAGCGCGGCGACCTCGCCGGAGACGACGGTCGCGGCGGGCCCGTTGACGACGGCGATGTCCAGGCCGTCGCCGAGCAGCGGCGCGACGCGGGCGGCGGGCAGCTCGACGGCCGCCATCCCGCCCGTGCCGGACAGGTCGGCGAGCGCCCTGCTGCGCAGCGCGACGACCTTGGCGGCGTCCGCCAGGCTGAGCGCCCCGGCGACGTGCGCGGCGGCGATCTCGCCTTGGGAGTGCCCGATGACGGCGTCCGGCTCGACCCCGTGCTCGCGCCACAGCGCGGCCAGCGCGACCATCACCGCGAACAGGGCGGGCTGCACCACGTCGACCCGCTCCAACGCGGCCGGGTCGGCGAGCGCCTCGTGCAACCGCCAGTCGGTGTGCGGGGCGAGCGCGTCGGCCGCCGCGTCGAGGGCGGCGGCGAACACCGGGGACTCCTCGGCGAGCGCCAGGCCCATGCCGGGGAACTGGGCGCCCTGGCCGGGGAAAACGAACACGGTGCGGCCCCGGTCGCGGGCGGCGCCGCGCACCAGGTGCGGCGCCTGCCCGCCCTCGGCGAGCGTGCGCAGCCCGGCGAGCAGCTCGTCCCGGTCGCCCGCGACGACCGCGCGCTGCGGAAGGTGCGCGCGGGTCGTCGCGAGCGACCTGCCGACGTCCGCCGCCGTGGGGCCGTCCGGGCCGGCGACGGCCGCGGCGATCCGGGCCGCGTGCGCGGCGAGCCCCGCCGTGTCCTTGCCGGTGACCAGCCAGGACACGACGGGGGTGCCCGACCGCGCGGAGGAGGACGCGGGGTCGGGCGGTCCGGCGACGACGATGTGGCAGTTGGTGCCGCCCATGCCGAACGAGCTGACGCCCGCGACGGGCGGGCGCGCCGCCTCGGGCCACGGCCCGGTCTCGGTCTGGACGGCGAGGCCCAGCGCGTCCAGCGGGATCGAGGCGGGCGCCTCGGTGTGGTTGAGGCTGGCGGGCAGCGCACCGTGCTCGATCGAGAGGACGACCTTGAGGAGCCCGGCGATGCCCGCCGCGCCCTCCAGGTGCCCGATGTTGGTCTTGACCGAGCCGACCCGCAGCGGCGTCGTCCGGCCCGCACCGAGCGCGGCGCCGAGCGCGGCCGCCTCGATGGGGTCGCCGACGCGGGTGCCGGTGCCGTGCAGCTCGACGTACTGGACGTCGTCGCGGCCCAGGCCCGCTTCGGCGAGGGCGCGGCGGACGACGTCCTCCTGGGCGGCGGCGCTCGGCACGGTGAGTCCGTCGGTCGCGCCGTCGTTGCCGGTGGCGGCGCCGAGAATGACCGCGTGCACGTGGTCGCCGTCGGCGAGCGCGTCGTCGAGGCGCTTCAGGACGAGGACGCCGCCGCCCTCGCCGCGCACGTAGCCGTTGGCCTTGACGTCGAAGGTGTGGCACCTGCCGTCCGGGGAGAGCCCGCCGAACCGGGCGGAGGCCAGGTCGGAGTCGGGCCCGAGGATGAGGTTGACGCCGCCCGCGAGCGCCAGCTCGGTCTCGCCCCGGCGCAGGCTCTCCACCGCGAGCTGGACGGCGACGAGCCCGGACGACTGGCCGGAGTCCACGGTCAGGCTGGGGCCGCGCAGGCCGAGCGCGTGCGAGACGCGGTTGGCGATGAGGCCCCGGTTGAGGCCGGGCATCGTGTGCCGGGTGACGGCGGAGCCGTCCGTCCGGGCCAGCAGCGCCGCGTAGTCGCCGGCGATCGCGCCGACAAAAACGCCGATCGCCCGGTCGGCGAGCCGGGCGGGCGAGAAGCGGGCCCGTTCCAGGGCCTCCCAGGCGAGCTCCAGGACGAGCCGCTGCTGCGGATCGACGGCGGACGCCTCGCGGGGCGAGATCCCGAAGAAGCCCGGATCAAAGAGGTCCGTCCCCTCCAGGTAACCGCCGCGTACGCCCGACCTTTCGGTGAGCGCCTCCGCGCCGGCTTCGAGCAGTCGCCAGAACGACGCCGGGTCGGGCGCTCCGGGCAGTCGGCACGACAGTCCGACAACGGCGATGGGAAGGGCAGCGGCCATGACGTCCCCCTGGGGAAGACCGATCTCGTTACATGATCGATTCTGTCTTCGCCCAGGGGGGACTCACCAGATCCACAACCCCCTAGGAACCCCTATCGGGCCTATCGGGGTACCGTCTCCAGGAATTCCGGAAGCTGGTTCCGGCGGGTCGCGCCGAGTTTCCGGTAAATACGGGTCAGATGCTGTTCCACGGTACTCACCGTGATGTAGAGCCGGGATGAGATCTGCCGGTTCGACAGGCCGCGCGCCGCGAGTTCGGCCACCTTGTACTCGGCGTCGCTGAGCAGGGCGCGCGCGGGTGGGGTGGGTGGGGCGGCGGTGGTCTCGCGCCCGGTGTGATCGACTTCACGCGGGTCGCCGGTCTCGCGCAGCACCGCCGACGCCTCCTCCAGCAGCCGGTTCCGTTGTTCGGCCGGGCCGGAGAGGGCGAGCAGCCGCAGCGCGAGACCGCGGGTGCGGCTCGGCGCGGAACCGACGAGTTCAAGGTGTTCGCGGGCCAGGGCGGCCGCCTCGGCCGGGCGGCCGAGCGCCAGGAGCGCCTCGCCCGCGCCGATCCGCCAGGCGACGAGACCGGGCAGGTCGATATTCCAGCGGCGCATCAGGGCACCGCATTCCCGATAGTCAGCGAGCGCTTGTTCGACATTTCCCGAGGTTCTTCGGAATTCCGCGCGGGCGGCCCGGTAATGGAGCCCGGCGGGGGTCTGGAAGACGGCTTCGGGAATGGGCACGGCCAGATATCTGATCACGCACTCGGTCATTCCGAGCGCGGTTTTCGCGGCGATCATCGTGCCGAGCGGGATGCCGATGGCGACACCCCAGTCCTGCCACGGGATGTGCGACAGCGCCGTCCTGACGCACTCGGCGGCGGCGGCCGGGTCGCCCTGCCGGAGCAGGGTCTCACCGCGCACCGCGGCGAACAGCCCGAGCCACACCGGGTCGCAGTGCGCCGTGGTCTGTTCCAGCAGCGGCTGCGACCAGCGGGCCGCGAGGTCGGCCCGGTCGGCGTACACGAGGGCGGCGAGCGCCGCCGTGAGCGACTCCAGCGCGTCGCCCTCCATCGGGCAGGTGCCGAGCACCTCCTCGGCGCCGCGCACGGCGGGGCCGCGCGCGCCGGTCGCCAGGAGGTCGCGCAGCACGTCGAATCCGCGGCGGCCACCCCGTGCGACGGGTGGACCGGTCCGCTCCGGGTACCAGACGGCGACCCAGTCGCGCAGCGCGCCGCCGGGGTCGCGTCCGGCACGTTCCAGCAGTTCCAACGTCCTTACCGCCTCGTCCGGTCGCCCGGTCCTGACGAGGTCCATCATCGTCGACTCCGCGATCCTGTCCGCGACCGGAGCCGCGAACGCAGTTCCCACAACCACAGTCCGTCCTCACCGTTGCTTGTGACGCGCACGCCACCTGGCCTTCACCCGGGGCACCCCGCATCAGTGAGGGTTGCCGGCCAGCAAGCCGGGGCTTAACGCTGGCACTCCTTGCCGACCCCTCCAGAATACACACTAATTAAGTAGGAAATACATGAATTTGGACACGTAAGCGGCACTCGTTGACGAGATGGGCATCACACAGCGGCGCCCGAACCGCTCCGGCCGATGCCGGAGACGGGGGCGCACCGCCGGACGGGCGGCCGCGGGTCAGACGGAGACGGTCTCCGGCCTGACGGCGACCGGCTCCGCGCCGCGCGGGTGGCTGCCGGAGTCGAGCGGCACCACACGGGACGCCGCCTCACGGACGAGCCCCGGATCGTGCGAGAGGACGACGTGCGCGACGTCGTCCTCGGCGCGCAGCGCGGCGACGAGGTCGAGGACACGGGTGCGGGCGGGGCCGTCCAGCCCGGTGAGCGGCTCGTCCCACAGCAGCACCCGCGGCGCGGTGGCCAGCGCCTCGGCGACCGCGACGAGCCGCAACTCGCCGCCCGACAGCCCGGCCACCTCGCGGTGCAGCAGCGCGGTGCGCAGGCCGACCCGGCGCAGCAGCGCGGCGACCCGGTCGGTCCGGCCCGCCGACGGCACACCGCCGACCCGCAGCGCCGCGTCAAGGACGGTGCCGACGGTCGCGCGGCGGCCGTGCGCGGCGAGCAGCCCGGCCGGATCCTGCGGCACGACCCGCAGCTCGCGCCTGACCCGCCGCCGCTCCGCCCGGGACAGCAGCGGCCACGGCCGTCCCGCGACGAGCACCGCGCCGCCGTCCGGCATCAGCGTCCCGGCCAGCAGCCGGGCCAACGTCGTCTTGCCCGCGCCGGAACCGCCGAGCACGCCGAGCGCCTCGCCCGCGCGCACCTGGAACGACACGTCCCGCACGGCGGGCGTCCCGTCGAAGCCCTTGCCGAGCTCCCGCGCCTCCAGCACGACCCGTCCCGTCTCGGGCGCCCGCGCCGGCACCTGCCGGGTGACCGGTCCGGCCAGCAGCCGCCGCGTCCTGGGGTGCAGCGGCGCGGCCAGCACGCCCGCCGCAGGCCCCTGCTCGATCGGCTCGCCCTCGTGCAGCACCACCACCCGGTCCGCCAACTCGGCCACCGCCGCCAGGTCGTGCGACGCGAGCACCACGACCGCCCCGGCCGCCTTCCGCTCCGCCAGCGCCCGCACCACCGCGGCCCGGTCCCGCCCGTCGAGCCCGGCCGTCGGCTCGTCCACCACGATCACCCGCGCCCCGCTTCCGAGCACCTCCCGCAGCGCCGCCCGCCGTCGCAGCCCGAACCCGCCGGGCGCCTCGGCCACCTCACCCTCCCGCGCGAACGTCCCGTCCGCGTTCAGGACCCGCGCCGACACCTCTGGAGCGAGCGCCCCGTCCGGGGACGTGCGGCGGGCGGAGGGAGGGGGCAGATAGGCGACGGCCAGAGGCAGCGGCGTCGTATCGGCGTGCAGGAGGCGGGCGGAGACCCTGGCGTCGGGCGTGTGGCGGCCGGCGAGGGCGCGCAGCAGCGCGGTCTTGCCGGACGCGGACGGGCCGACGATCGCGAGGCACTCGCCCGGATCGAGGGTGAAGGAGACGCCGCGGACGGCGCGGAGCGTGCCGAAGGTGACGCGCAGGTCGGCTACTTCGAGGGGCACCGTCCGGGCTCCGTTTCGCTAGCGGGCGGAAGTGGCGGCGGGGAACTCCGCGTGCAGGTCGGCGGTCAGGGACGCGACCTCGGCGCGCAGCCGGTCCGGGTCGGTCGGCTCGGCGTGGTCGGCGAAGGCCGTCGCCAGGTCCAGGGTCAGGAGGGTCGAGTGGTTGCTGACGATCCGGCGGGTCTCGGTGTCCCACAGGACGGGCACCGAGTAGTGCCCGGCGTAGCCCGGCTCCGTCGCGTCGTAAGCCTCGCTCAGGTAGCGGAAGCCGTTCACCGGGTCGGCGCCGCGCCGCTCGCGGAACGCCCAGCCCAGGCCGTCGCGCTCGTCGTCGACGTAGGACAGGCCGACGACGTCGCGCAGCCCGGCCAGGTCGAGGACGGCGACGGCACGCCCGGCGAACGGGCAGGTCCACGACGCGTACAGGTGGTACCGGCCCGACACGGCCGGGAACTCCGGCGAGCCGATCCGGCCCTGGAACGGGTAGACGGGACGGCCCGCCGCACGGGCCGCCTCGGCCCGTCCGGGGCCGTAGGAACCGTGCGCGGCGACGTCAACCGGCGGTGCGTAGGACATGGGTGCCTCCCTGCCCGGTGCCGTGCCACTCCCCCGCGAGGAGTTCGAACGAGCGGACCCGGGCCGCGTGGTCGTGAACGATGGTGGTGACGAGCAGTTCGTCGGCGCCCGTCACCCGCCGCAGGGTGCGCAGGCGCTCGGCGACGGTGGCGGGCGAGCCCACGAACTGGGTGGCGACCCGGTCGGCGACCAGGTCGCGGTCGGCGTCGCTCCAGACGTGCGCGGCGGCCTCCTCCTCGGTCGGGAAGGGGATCGCGCCGCCCTTGCTGCGGATGCTGCGCACCCACAGCCCGTACGGGGCGGCGAGACGGCGCGCGGTCGCGTCGTCGTCGGCCACCACGACGTCGGCCGAGACCACGACGTACGGTTCTGCCAGCGCCTCCGACGGCTTGAAAGCGGCACGGTACGCCTCGACGGCCTCCAGCACGTGGTAGGGCGCGACGTGGTAGTTGGCCGCGAAAGGCAGCCCCCGTTCCCCCGCGACCCTGGCGCTCTCCCCGCCGCTGCTCCCGAGCAGCCACAGCTGGAGGTCGGCGCCCTCGCCGGGGAACGCGTGCGCCTCGAGCCCGTCCGGCGTCCGGTACGTCCCGGCCAGCAGCGCGGTGATGTCGTCCAGCGTCTCCACAAAGCCCGGCGTCTCCGCGCCCGGCTGCTGGAGCAGGCCGAGCAGCCGCAGGAAGTCCGAACCCGCGAAGACCGACAGGTCGAACGGGCGCGGGATGAGCAGCCCGTCCACGACCCGCTCCTCCGCGCGCGGCGGCGGGGGCGCGCTCCGCAGCCCGTTGAGCTCGGCGCGGCGCTGCCCCGACCTGCCGATGCCCAGGTCGATGCGGCCCGGATGCAGCGCGTCGAGGGTGCCGAACTGCTCGACGACGGCGAGCGGCGTCCAGTGCCCGACCTGGACGGCGCCCGAACCGACCCTGATCCGGCGGGTCGCGGCGGCGACCGCGCCGATGAGCACCTGCGGCGCCGACGACGCGACGCCCGGCGCCATGTGGTGTTCGGCGAGCCAGTACCGGTGGTAGCCCAGCTCGTCGGCGCGGCGCGCGAGATCGAGGGTGTTGCGGACCGCCTCGGCTACGGTCCCGCCCGACGGGATCGGCGTGAGGTCGAGGATGGACAGGGGAACGGTCATGTCCGCCTTCCGTGGTCGGTGTCGTCGGGCCGGGTCATCGCGCGGCGGCGTACCGGTTGGCCGGACGGGGCAGGCCGAGCCGCTCCCGCAGGACGGTCTCGGCGTAGGCGCCGCGGAACGCGCCGCGCGCCTGGAGTTCGGGCACGAGATCGCGGGTGATCGCGGTGAGGTCGCGGGGCAGCGCGCCGGGCCGCAGCCGGAACCCGTCGAGGCCGCGCCCGTGCCAGTCGAGCAGCAGGTCGGCGAGGTCGGCGGCGCTTCCGGTGAACACGAGCGCGTCGGACGTGTAGGGGGTGCCGTCCAGCTCGTCCAGTTGGGCGAGCCTCTCGCTTCCGGACGGGCCGTCCTGGTCGCCGGGGTCGAGGAAGACCACAAGGTCGGCGAAGACCTTGAGCGGGGCGCCCTGTCTGCCGGTCCTGCCTTCGGCGGCGCGGACCTCGGCGAGGATCGACGTCACCTGCTCCGGCGTGTGCGGGGTGAGGTAGACGACGTCGGCGGAGCGCGCGGCGAACTCGTAAGGCACCGTGTCGTGGGCGAGCGACGTGATCAGCGGCTGGCCCTGTGGCGGGCGCGGGGTGATCGACGGCCCCCGGACGCTGAAGCGCGGCCCCTCGAAGTCGATGTAGTGGAGCCGCTCCCGGTCGACGTACCTTCCGGTCGCCGCGTCCCGGATGATCGCGTCGTCCTCCCAGCTGTCCCACAGCCGCCGGACGACCTCCACGGCGTCCGCCGCCTCGTTGAAGAGCTCGGCCACAACGTCCGCGTGGCGTCCGGTGCGGAAGTCGTCCACGGAGATCTCGGGCAGGGTGCGACGGCCGAAGTGGGCCGCGTCGGAGGCCCGGCCCGACACCTGCGGCCGCCAGCCCGCCCGGCCCAGCGTCGTGTGGTCGAGCGAGGCGATCCCGACGGCCACGTGGAACGGCTCGGTGTGCGTGGTGCTCGTCGTCGGGACGAGGCCGATGTGCGAGGTCACCGCCGACAGCCGGGCCGCGACCAGCACCGCGTCGAGCCTGCCGCGCACCTGGTCGGTGCGGCCGTCCGGGCCGTCCCAGCGGGAGGACTGGACGGCGAACGCGTCCTCGAACGTCAGGAAGTCCAGGAGGCCGCGCTCGGCCTCCGCCGCGAGATCCGCCCAGTAGGCGGCGCGGAACAGCTCGGCGGGCCGGGACAGCGGGTCGCGCCAGGCGGCGGGATGCCATCCGGCGCCGTCCAGCGCGACGGCCAGGTGCACGGTCATGCCTTCTCCCCTCCGGTGCGCGGCTCACGCAGGCCCAGGTGCTCGCGGAGCGTCGCGCCGGTGTACTCGGCGCGCAGGCTGCCGCGCTCGCGCAGCAGCGGGACGACCCTGTCGACGAACTCGTCGAGGCCGGTCGGGGTCAGGTGCGGGACCAGGATGAACCCGTCCGACGCCTCACCCTGGACGTAGCCGTCCATCTGCCCGGCGACGGCCTCGGGCGTCCCGACGAACGTCTGGCGGCCCGTCGCCTCGATGACGAGTTCGCGGATCGTCAGGCCGCGGGTGTCGGCGAGTTCGCGCCACCGCCGGGCGATCGCGACCCGGTCGCCGCGGAACTGGGCGCGGCCCTTGGAGACGCCCTCGCCCGCGTCGGGTTCGAGGTCGGGGAGCGGGCCGTCGGGGTCGTAGCCGGAGAAGTCGCGGCCCCAGATGCCCTCGATGTAGGCGAGCGCCGTCGGGGCGCTGACCTGGGCGCGGCGGATCGCGGCGGCGCGCTCGGCGGCCTCGTCCTCGGTGTCGCCGAGCACGACGGTGACGGCGGGCAGGATCTTCAGGTCGTCCGGCCGCCGCCCGTACCTGGCGAGGCGCGACTTGACGTCCTTGAAGAACGCGCGGGCCTCCTCCGGGACGCTGTGGCGGCTGAAGATGACGTCGGCGTCGGAGGCGGCGAACTCGCGGCCCTCCTCGGAGTCGCCCGCCTGGATGATGACCGGATGGCCCTGCGGCGGGCGGGGCGTGTTGAAGATCCCGGAGATGTCGAAATGCTGGCCTTGGTGGCGGAACGCCCCCTGGTCGGGGGTGACGAACTCGCCGGACTCCCGGTCGGCGCGGAGCGCGTCGGCGTCCCAGGAGTCCCACAGCTCCCGGACGGTCTGGAGCGCCTCGCGGGCGCGGGTGTACCGGTCGGACTGCGGGAGGTAGCCGCCGCGCCTGAAGTTCTCGCCGGTGAACGCGTCCCAGCTCGTCACGACGTTCCAGGCGGCGCGGCCGTCGCTCAGGTGGTCGAGGGTGGCGAGGCGGCGGGCCAGCTCGTACGGCTCGTTGAACGTCGAGTTGACGGTGGCGGCCAGGCCCAGGCGGCTGGTGGCCCCGGCGAGGGCGGCCAGCACCGTCAGGGACTCGGGCCTGCCCATCACGTCGAGGTCGTGGATCCTGCCCTTCATCTCGCGCAGGCGCAGGCCCTCGGCGAGGAAGAAGAAGTCGAAGCCGCCGCGCTCGGCCGTCTTCGCGAGGTGGACGAACGAGGCGAAGTCGATCTGACTGCCCGCGTCCGGATCGGACCAGACCGTTGTGTTGTTCACCCCGGGGAAGTGCGCCGCAAGATGCATCCTTCGCCCCATTGGCGCCCCTCCCCGAGACTTTCCCCATGACCTACTTAAACAGTAGGAAAAATAGGTCAATCCGTCAACGGCTGGCGATCATCAAATCCAGCGGGAGGAGGACTCCTCGCCCAGACCCCACGAACGGATCCGGCGCGGACGGATCCGGATGACCTCGCCGCTCAGGAACCCCGCGACCCCGGTGACGGCCTCGGCGCGGCCCCTGATCTCGATGCCCCGGACCGTCCACGGGTCCAGCGCGGCGATGTCGTCCACCACGAAGGACACCTCGGGATGCTTCTGGACATTGGCGAACTTGCGGCTCGCGCCCATGTTCCAGCCGCCGATGTCGATCCAGCCGTGCTCGGCGTCGACGGTGAAGCCGACCGGGTTGTTCTGCAGGGTCCCGTCCGGGGCGAGGGTGGCCAGGCGCCCGAGACGCTGGTCCTCGAGGTAGCGGAGTTCCGCTGGCGTGAACGTCATACCGCCGATCGTCGGACATCAAGTGCGGTTGAGGTCAAGCCGGTCACCAGGTGTCGACGCCCCTGCTCCGGGCCGGGTTCGTCCAGCCGTCGCGCCGCTCGGGGGTCGTCAGCAGGGCCGAGAGGGCGGCGCGGGTGTCGGCCGGGTCGATGACCTCGTCGATCTCCAGGTGGGCCGCGGTGTTGAGGGCGCTGCCCTGGGCGTAGGCGAACGCGACCATCTCCTCGAACGCGCGGCGGCGCTCGTCCGGGTCGGTGATGGCGGCGAGCGCGTCCCGGGCCGCCAGACGGACCGCGCCCTCCAGGTTCATGCCGCCGAACTCACCGGTCGGCCAGGCCAGCGTCGCGGCGGTGTTGTGGAAGTGCCCGGCCGCCATCGCCAGCGCGCCCAGCCCGTACGCCTTGCGCAGCACGACCATCGCGACCGGCACCGTCAGATGGCCGCCGACCACGAACAGCCGCGGGAAGTGCCGTACCGTCGCGGTGCGCTCGGCGTCCGGGCCGACCATGAACCCCGGCGTGTCGCACAGCGAGACGACGGGCAGCCCGAACGCGTCGCAGAGGTTGAGGAACCGGGCGAGCTTGTCGGCGCCGTCCGCGTCGATCGCGCCGCCGAGCACCGCCGGATCGTTCGCGATGAGGCCGACCGGGCGGCCCTCAATCCTGGCGAGCGCGGTGATCGCGCAGCGCCCGAACGCGGCGCGCAGCTCCAGCACCGCATCCGTGTCGCACAGCGTGGTGATGACGGCGCGCACGTCGTAGACGCGCTTGCGGTCCTCGGGCACAAGATGCCGGAGGAGGCGCTGGTCGGCCGCCTCGAACGCCTCGACGGGCCCCTGGAAGTACCCGAGGTACCGCTGGGCGACGGCGACGGCCTCCGCCTCGTCGGCGACCGCCACGTCCACAACGCCGTTGCGGGTCTGCACCTCGATCGGGCCGACCTCCTCGGGGGTGAACACGCCGAGACCGCCGCCCTCGATCATCGCGGGGCCGCCCATGCCGATCGTGCTGTCGCGCGTCGCGATGACCACGTCGCAGGTGCCGAGCAGTGCCGCGTTGCCCGCGAAGCAGCGGCCCGCGGCGATGCCGATCGTCGGGACGACGCCGCTGAGCGCGCCCATCGCAGTAAACGTCGGATAGTGCAGGCCCGCGACCATCGGCGCGTCGGTGTCGCCGGGGCGTCCGCCGCCGCCCTCCGCGAACAGGACGACGGGGTGGCGGCGGGTGTGGGCGAGTTCCAGAATCCGGTCCATCTTCTGGTGGCCGAAGTAGCCCTGCGTCCCGGCCAGGACCGTGTAGTCGTAGGCGAGGACCGCGCAGGTCGAGCGCTCGGGTGGGAACAGCTCGGCGTTGACGCGGCCCAGGCCGGTGATGATCCCGTCGGCCGGGGTTCTGGCCTTGAGCTCCTCTTCCGTGCGTCGTGCGCGTTGCGCCGCGACGGCGAGGCCGCCGTACTCGACCAGCAGGCCCGCGCCGTCGGTGAGGTCGGCGATGTTCTCGCGCGCCGTCCGCAGGCCCAGCCGGTGCCGCTTCGCGACGGCCTCGGGCCGCGCCTCGTCCGTGAGGAGGTGCCGCCGCTCGAACAGCCCCGCGAGGTCCATCCTGACAGCGTCAAGATCTAGGGTGACGGGCCCGCTCTCGGCCGTCTCCCCCGATCCGTCCGGCACGACGACGGCGAGCGTCTCGCCTTCCGCGACCACGTCACCGACCCGCACCCGCACCGCCGCCACCGCTCCCCCGCACGGCGCCGTCACCGGATACTGCATCTTCATCGCCTCGACCACCACAAGCACGTCCCCGCCCTTCACCTCCGCGCCCACGCCACCCTGCACGGCCGTCACCACCCCGTGCACCGGAGCCAGCAGCCCCCGCCCCTCAGCCAGCCCGCCCTCGTCACTCCCCGGGGGTCGCACGTCCGTCCCTGCCGCGAGCCGATCGTCCGTCTCCAACGGCTCTGTGCCCCGCGCGTCCGTCTCGGGCAGGCGGGCGAGGGTGGGAAGGGTGCGGTCGAGCCATGCCGTGTCGACTCGGGAGGCGGCGAAGTCGGGGTGGTCGAGTATCGCGGTGTGGAGCGGAAGGGTCGTCGGGACTCCCTCGATGACGGTTTCGGCGACGGCCCGGCGGGCCAGGCGGAGCGCGGCGGGAAAGCCCGACGGGTCGTGCACGATGAGCTTCGCGAGCAGCGAGTCATAGCGCGGGTTGACGTCGAGGCCCGGATACGCGGCCGCCTCGACCCGGACACCGGCGCCCGAGGGCGGCTCAAAGCGCGCCAACGTGCCCGCCGAGGGCGTGACGGTGCCGTCCGGCCGCACCGTCTCGGCGTTCACCCGGAGCTGGATCGCACAGCCGCGCGGCCTGGGCACGTCGGCCAGACCCGCTTCGGCGAGCGTCGCCCCGCCCGCGAGCCGGAACTGGGCGGCGACAAGATCCAGCCCGAGAACCTGTTCCGTGACCGTGTGCTCGACCTGGAGACGCGGGTTCACCTCAAGGAAGAAGAACCTGCCGTCCGGCAACGCGAGGAACTCCACAGTGGCCAGCCCACACAGCTTCGCCTCAGAAGCAAGCCGCACCGCAGCGTCCAGCAACTCCCTGCGCTCAGCCTCCGGCAGCACCGCACTAGGCGCGATCTCGATGAGCTTCTGATGCCGCCGCTGCACACTGCACTCGCGATCCCACAGATGGACGGCCGCCCCCGTCCCATCCCCCGCGACCTGCGCCTCCACATGCCGAGCCCCCTCAAGCAGCACCTCCACATACAACTCCCCCGACCCGAACGCCGCCCGAGCCTCGACCTCCGCCGCCGCGAACGCCCCCGCGATCTCATCCCGCCCCCGCACCACCCGCACCCCCCGCCCACCCCCTCCCGCAACCGCCTTGACCATCACCGCCCCGTCCCCCGCGAACGCGTCCCAGAACCCCAACACCCCCGCCAGATCCGTAGCCCCCTCAGTCCCCGGCAACAACGGCAACCCCGCCTTACGCGCCGCCTCCCGCGCTTTCCCCTTATCCCCGAACAACGCAAGCGTCTCCGGCGAAGGCCCCACAAACACCAGCCCAGCCTCCCGACAAGCCCGAGCAAACTCCGCACTCTCCGCCAAAAACCCATAACCCGGATGCACCGCATCCACCCCGGCCCGCACCGCCGCCCGCACCACCCCCACCACATCCAAGTACGCCGCGACCCCCTCCCCCTCCAACACCACAACCTCCCCCATCCACCGCACATGCCCACCCCCCACCTCATCCAAGGCCCGAACCCCCACCACCTCCAACCCCAACCCCACCGCCGCCCTCCCCACCCGCAACGCCACTTCCCCCCGATTAACCACCAAAACCCTCCCAAAACCCCCCACAACCCCACCCCTCCCCCTAGCTCCCACCCAACCCCCCCATCCTCCCCACCCCGCCCCTCCCCCACCACCCCCACCCCCCAACCCAGTGCCCCCGCCCACCCCCACCCCACCCACCCAGTGCCCACCACCAAAGACACCCACCCACCACCAACAACCAGCAGTGAGCACGGCGACTCGAAGCATCCCAGGTCCAGCACACCCCCACCACATCGCCCCCCGCTCCCACGCCCCCCTCAATAACCACAGCCCCCTCCCGAAGTAGATGCCCCAACCCCCCGACCCGTGCTCCCCTCCACTCCCCCCACCCCACACACCAAGCCCACACACCAACCGTCACCCTCCCTGCCCCACCGCCCACCCCCAGCCCCCACCCTCGCCCCGGCCGGTCCGACTCCCCTCCCCCCTGCCCCCTCACCAACGCGAATCCGGCCGATGCGCACCCCCAGACAAACCTGGCCAAGCGGTACCCAGCCAAGCCGACCCAAACCGACCGGACCCAACAGCGCCGCTCCTAGCTGAGCGGTGCCCAACCCATCGGGCCCAGCCAAGCGAGTCCTCACTGAACGGGCCCCAGAGCGAGCCGTGGCTGAGCGAGGCCCAACCCAGCAGGGCCAACCGAGCATCCTGGTCCGAAGCGAAGGACTCCTCCCCCTAACAAGCACGCCACGTGCCGTCCCGCACCGGACGCCTGAGCGCACGGCAACGTCCGCCGCGCAGGCAGCAGCCCCCGGGCACCCACCAGGCACACCGAGCCTCGACCTAGTGGTCGCCCAGATGACCGAGGGGTGGCGGGAACTCCGCCGCGCGCACAGTCGCCAAGGACGCCTACCGGTACACCCTCCAACTGCTCCGGGTGGCGGGAACTCAACCGCGCGCACAGTCGCGCCAGCGGGGGGCGGACCCACGTCCTGGCGAGCACAGCGCGCGCTGTCCCCCGGCGAACGCCTGCGTGCAGCGGTCACGCGCGCAGCGCGTGCAAGGGCCACGGGCACGGGCACGGGCTAGGCGAGCGAACCGTGGCCTTGTGGTCGCCCACTTGGCCGAGAGGTGGTGGGGTAGCCGAGGCTCGGCGGTGCGCGCAGTCGCATTGGCGGGGTGCGCTCCGACGTTCTGGTGGGCGTGTCGCGTGTTGTCCTGCGGCGGGTGGTGGGGGGATGGGTGTTTGGTGGTTAGGGGATGGGTGTGGGGTCGGGGCTAAGGGTGTTGGGGGGTTGGGTGGGGAGCGGAGGGTGGCGGTTAGGGCGGTGGTGAGGAAGGTGATGAGGGCCAGGGGGAAGAGGTAGTAGGTGGGGGTGGGGCGGGGGGCGGTGGTGAGTTGGGGGGTTACCTTTTGGTGGGGGTCGGTGCGGAGGGGGAGTTCGGTGCCCGGGGGGTGGCGGCGGGTGTCGCCTACGGTGCCGTTGATCGGGGTGCCGTCTCGGGTGGTGAGGGTGTAGCGGTAGTAGCAGCCCGCGCCACTCTGTTCGCAGGCGGAGGTGGCCACGACGCCTGTGGTGGTGTCGCCGAAGAGGGTGAGGTAGGCGTCCTTGGGGAGGACGCAGCCGCAGATGAAGACGGTGGCGGCGAACAGGAGACTCGTCCAGGCGGGCCACCAGGCTAGGTGGCCGTCGACGCGCCGGTTCGCGGCGCGGGCCAGGAGGAACGGGGAGGCCAGGGCGGCCAGGCCGAGCGGGACGCCGAGCAGCCAGGCGACCAGGCCGGGGGCGACGGCGATCGCCACACCCTCGGCGAGCGACACCGCGGCGAGGCCGCCGGTGATCAGCACGGCCCGCACCCAGCGGCGGGCCGGGACGAGGCGGCGCAGGCCCGCTCCGAGTGGTCGGCCACGCCGGGCGGCGAGTTCGCCCAGCACCGTGGTGAGCGCGACGAGCGCCGTCCAGGCGGCGAACACAGCGAGCGCCGCCGTCTCCAGGGAGCCGTCCTCGACCTCCGCCACCAGGCGCGGGGCCAGGACCCCGAGCGGATCGACCACGACCCGCAGCGGCGTGCCCGGGGCGAGCCCCTCGACGGCGCCCTCCAACTCCCCCTCGATCCGCTTGCCGTCCGGGCCCGCCAGCCGGTAGACGTCATAGCCGCCGTGCCGGGTCCTGACGTGCTCCACAGACGTGATGACGGCGGCCGTCTCGGTGCCCGACGCGCGTAGATAGGAGTTCGCGGGCACACCGACCACAAGCAGGCCGAGCAGCGGCAGACCCGCCACGACGGCGGCGGTGAGGGCGGCCCAGGCGGGACCCCAGCGCAGCAGCAGCCAGCCCGCGCCGAGCAGGCATCCGGCGGCCGGTAGGGCCGTCGTGGCGCCAAGGAATCCGCCGACCCCGGCGGCCCAGCCCAGCAGTAGCCAGACGATCGCCGTGCCGAGGACGAGCGCGCCCGTCCGCAGCGCCACGCGGCCCCATCCGGCTCCGCCGCCCATGCCCGTTCCTCCCCCGTAGCCCGTCGCCGATGTCGGACGCGCCGGAGACGCCAGCGGTTCGCGGAGATCATCAGCTTCGGATGGCATATGCCGGGATATGGGCGATTTCTTGGGTCCGGTGGGGCCCGTGATGACGGCGCCGGGGGTAGGTGCGCAGAAGACGGCCTTGATCGGGGGTAGGGCATGGCGAGCGCTGGGGGCGGCGTCCAGGCGGCGCTGAAGATCGACTGGGCGGAGATGCCCACCTACAACACGATCATGGCGGTGGCCGCCGGAGCGGGACTGCTGCTCGTCGTCGGGCTGTGGCGGCGGCTCGGACAGCCCGGCCGGGAGCTGCACCCCGAGGGCTGGGCGCTGGCCTTCGGCGTGCTCGGCCTGATCCTCACCCTCACCGGCCTGCACATGACGCTGACCTGGCCGCTGGCCGCCGGGGGCTTCCCGTTCGACAACATCATCTTCGGCGAGCCCGCGCTCGCGTTCGGGGTGCTGCTGCTCGGCGCGGCGGCCTTCCTGTGGCGGCGCGGCCGGGTGCTTGAGGAGCACCCCGATCGGGACCGCTATCTGGCGGGCGTCGCGGGGCCGGTGTCGGTCTTTGTGCTCGGCATGGGCCTGGCCTGCTTCGGGATCGCCGCCGCGGGCGTCTGGTACCGGCTCTTCGCCGCGCCCAAGGAGGAGCCCATCTCGGGCCTGCTCGCCGACCACCCCATGGTCGAGGCCACCTTCGTCTCTCTGCTCTATCTCCTCGTCGGCATCGGCGCCGTGCTGCTCCCGTTCGCGTTGCGGACCTCCCGCCGGGCCGTGGCCGGGATCGCGATGGTCTGCTGGGCCGTCGCCGGAGTGCTGTTCCTGCTCTTCGGCGCCCTCAACTACTTCACCCACATCGGCCTGATCATCAACACGATGTGACGCGGCGCCGGTGGCGGCCGACGGCAGAGGCCGCTGAACGGGGCCTATTCTGGGCGAATGTCGCTTGAGGAGATCATCGCCGTGCGGGTACGCGAGTACCGGCTGAGCCGACGGGTCTCGCTGGCGGGGCTCGCCGAGCAGACCGGGATGTCCAAGGCGATGCTCTCCAAGATCGAGAACGCGCAGACGTCGTGCAGCCTCTCCACCCTGGCCCGGCTCGCGGACGCGCTCGAGGTGCCCGTCACCGCGCTGTTCCGGGGGATCGAGGCCGAGCGGGAGGCGGTTTTTGTGCCCGCGGGGCACGGGGCGCGGATCGTCAGGCGCGGCAGCAACGTGGGGCACCTGTACGAGCAGCTGGGTTCGCTGCGCGGGGAGCACAAGCGGATCGAGCCGCTGCTGGTGACGCTCACCGAGGCGAGCGAGGTGTTCCCGCTCTTCCAGCACGCGGGCACCGAGTTCCTCTACATGCTCGACGGGGTCATGACGTACGGGCACGGCACCGCCCGGTACGAGATGCACCCGGGTGACGCGCTCCAGTTCGACGGCGAGGGCCCGCACGGCCCGGTCGAGCTGAAGGAGCTGCCCATCCGGTTCCTGTCGGTCACGGCCTACGGGGCGCTGCCGCACACGCCCTGACCGGGCGCCCCTTCAGGGGACGGGTTCGACCGGGCCGAACAGAACGGCGCCCGCGCCGGCGGGGTCGTCGGTCGCCCAGAAGTCGTACCAGAGGCCGGTGAAGCGCGGCCGGGTCAGGAATCCGTCGCCGTCGCCGTCCAGCAGGGCGAAGACCGCGTCGGCGTGCTCGGACCGCTCCGTCCACGCCCAGATCATCTTCTGGTACTCCAGCCGGGAGATCCGGCCGTCGCCGTCCTCGTCGACGGCGTCGAACATCGCCTCGGCCGTCTCGTACACCGCGCCGGGCGCCGCGGGCAGCTCGCGCGCCACCGCGAAGACCTCGTCCAGTGTCAGCCGCCCGTCCGCGTCGGTGTCCGCCGCCGCGCGGAGCGTCTCCCACCACCCCATCATGACCCGCCGCAACCTCTCCTCGTCGGCGGCGGGCCTGATCGCCACCCACCGCTCCGTGAGCCGCTCGAAGTCCGCCTTCGTGAGCAGCCCGTCGCCGTCACCGTCCATGGCGTCGAACACCCGCCGTATCTTCGCCCGCTGAAAATGCGCCATGCCCCAGATCGTGTCCCCACCGAACCCACCGACACCATCACCCCCAGGTGCCCACCCCGCTCTCCCTCCCGCCACCCATCACTCACCCCGAGCAACGATTCAACTACCCTCCGCCGGGAACCCCCAACACACCCCCACAATCCCCACCCAACCCCACCAAACAACCCCAAGCACCGTGCCCGACCCGCTCGGTCGGACCGCCGTGATCGGGTCGGGAGGCGGTTGCGCTCCGGACGGATCAGGGTGTTGGCGGCGCGCTCTCTGAGGTCGGCGTTGCGGGCTCGGGGGAAGGAGGTGCGGAGGACTGTTCGGTTGGGAGGGTGTAGATGTGGGTCGGGGTTGCGATCGTGGTGACGGCCTCGGCGAGGAGGGTGCTGACCTGTTGGTTGTTGTGGGGGATGTCGGTGGTGGCGAGGACGACCAGGGTCGCGTCCTGCTCCGGGAGGTGGACGGCGACGGTCTGGTAGCCGGGGAGGGAGCCGTTGTGGCCGATCCAGCCGTTGACGTCGAAGATCCCTAGCCCGTAGCTGAGACCCTGCACGCCGGTCGGGCCGGGAGCCAGCCGCTGTGCCTGTGTCTCGGGCTTGAGGAGTGTCCCTTCGGCCAGGGACCGCGTCCATACCCTGAGGTCCTCCAGGGTGGAGATCATGGCGCCCGCCGACCAGGCCCATGACGGGTTCCAGGCGGTGGCGTCGACGATCCGGCCCGTGTCGTCGGAGGAGCCGTCGTCCTGCATCGTGTACCCGTGCGCGTGGGGTTCGGGGAGGGCGGCGTCCGCAGGCAGTGACGTGTTCTTGAGTCCCTCCGGTTCGATCACCTCCGCCGCCAGGTAGTCGGCGAGCCTCTGGCCGGTCACCTTCTCCACGGCGAGGCCGAGCAGGATGATGTTGGTGTTGCTGTACTGGAACCGCTCGCCGGGCGCGAAGACGGCGGGGTGCGCGAAGCCGTAGGAGAGCAGCCGACGCGGCGTCCATTCGGCCTCGGGGTCGGCCATCATCGCGGTGAGCCAGTTCTCGTCGTCGGTGTAGTTGAACAGGCCGCTGCGCATGCCCGCGAGCTGCCTGACGGTGATGGATTTCCCGTTCGGCACCCCGTCCACGTAGTCGGAGATGGGGGCGTCCAGGCCGATCCGTCCCTCGTCGACGAGTTTGAGCACGGCCGTCACCGTGAACGTCTTGGTGACACTGCCGATGCGCATGAACATCTCGGGCAGCATGGGCGCGTTGTCGGCCTTGTCCGCCACCCCGAAGGCGCGGATGTAAGGCGCGCTGCCCTCCTTCCAGAGGCCGACCATGACGCCCGGCACCGAAGCCTCGCCCATCACCTCGGTGACGGCGTGGTCGATCCGTCCCGCCACCGCGGCGTCGACCTGCCCGGCCGTCGGCGACGCCGTGACGGGCACCCGCCGCGCGTCCGTGGCGTCACCGCACCCCTGGACGGCCAGGAGCAGCACCAGCCCCGCCGCCATCCCGCGCCTTCCCCACACGAGCGCCATCGCGCCCCTCCCCTCGGATTCGCGACAACGTCAGGACGGGACGAGAAGCACCTCGTCGTGGAAGCACCAGGCCCATCGCTCGCCGGGCTGCGCGGACCGCACGAGGGGGTGCCCGTGCGCGGTGAAGTGCGCCCGCGCGTGCCCCATCGGCGACGTGTCACAGCACCCGACATATCCGCACACGAGGCATTCGCGCAGGTGCACCCAGCGGGTTCCGGCCCGCGCGCACCCGTCGCAGCCGCGCGCCTCGGCGGGCGGCCCGGCCGCCGCGTGCGCCACGTGTGCGCACAACCGCTCGGTCGGCGCGCACCGCGCGTCCGCCGCCACCTTCCACCGCATCATGCGTACCCCCAGGGTCGGGCCGTCCTAGCGCGCGTCTCATCCCCGGCCGCCCCGGACGCCACCCACCAACGGTCGTGATCTTGGTCTGCGGCCGACCGTCCCCGACCCGCACCGTGACCGGGAGGCGACAGGTTTGGTGAAGTCGGGAGGCTGCGCGGGCGGGGGTGATTATGATCTGGGGTGGCCGCATTTCAAGGGGAGATGGATGGCTTATCCCTATATTCCCGCTCGTAAGCACGGCGGCACGCAGCGTTCGATTCACCGGATCGTCATCCACGCGACGGTGAGCCCGTGCGTGCGGGGCGGAGCCCGCAACGTCGCCAGGTACTTCCAGTCCTCGGGCGCCGGAGGCAGCGCCCACTACGTGGTGGACCCCGGCGAGATCGTGCAGTGCGTGCGGGACAACGTCGTCGCCTACCACGCGCCGCCCAACACCGGCTCACTCGGCATCGAGCTGTGCGACCCGCAGGCGGGCTCGCCCCGACGCTGGTCGGACGCCGACCACGAGGCGATGCTGCGCAGGGCGGCGGTGCTGGTCCGACAGCTCGCGCGCACCTACGACGTGCCGCTGCGCCGCGTGTCGGCGGCCGAGCTGCGCAGGGGCGCCAAGGGCATCTGCTCGCACGTGGCGGTCAGCGACGCGTTCGGACAGTCCGACCACGGCGACCCGGAGGTCGCGGGACCGTTCCCGTGGGCGCGTTTTCTCAAGCTCATCACGGAGGAGGACGACATGCCGTCGCCCAAGGAGATCTACGAAGCCGTCTGGCAGCGGGACGCCATGCCCGCCCCGACCGCCGACCCGGGCAATCCCACGTGGATGCCGTCGTCGGTCCTCACCGACGTGAACAAGAAGGTGCGCGCGCTCCAGACCGAGGTGTCGAGCCTCAAGTCACAGCTCGCCACCACCAACGCCAAGCTCGACCAGGTGCTCAACCTCCTGCGCTCCTCCTGACGCGGCCCCGGGCGCGGCCCGCCACAAGGCCGCGCCCAGGACGTGTCAGACGCCACCGTAGGGCCAGCCCACCGGGCAGCCCTCGCGCTCCCACGCCATCCCGGCCAGCGCCTCCAGCACGAGCGCCATGTCGGTGCCGCCGTCGAGCCTCCGCCAGCCCTCGAACGCCGCCCGCCCGGCTTGCCGCCGCGTGGGCCCGCCAGCAGGGGCGACAAGCGCGATCACCTCCTCGCCCCGGTCAAGGCCGCCGCCGACAAGCCTGGCGAACTCCAGCGCACCCCGCGCCTGCAGCCGGATCGCCTCCACGCGCGACCACAACGCGTCGGCGAGGTGGACGAGACGTTCCGGAGCGAGGTCGGGACGGCCGGTCGTGGCCAGGTCGGTGCCTTCGCTGTGGTCGACGGCGCGTGGCCTCCTTCGGATCATTCCGTATAAGGCTCGCAACGGATAGTACGCCTCGCTACCATTGGTTACCGGTCAATACCAGAAAGCAGCCTTATGTCAGACTCTCCGCATGGCTCGCGGCCCGTCCCTCGCCGGGCGGCGCTCGATGGGCCAGGGGGCGGTGCTCCGCCGCTGCCGGAGCGCTGCGGGAACGTCAGGGTGCACGCGCGCTGCCTGCCCGCCGAGGGCGCCCCGGCGGGCGGCGACTTCTACGACGTGGCGGAGACCCCGTTCGGCGTCCGCGCGGTCATCGGCGACGTGACGGGCCACGGCCGTCCGGTCGCGGGGCTCGCGGGCGAGGTCAGGGACGCGTTCGGCGCGCTGGCGGCGCACGAGCCGCTGCTGGAGGGCGTCGCGCTCCGGCTCGACGGGTTCGTCGCGCGGCGCTGCGGTACGGCCTGTGAGTGCTTTGTGTCGGCGGCGCTGGTGCAGTGGGGCGCGGCGGGCGGGCAGGCGCTGGTGTGCGGGCATCCGGCGCCGCTGCTGCTGGCGGGCGACGGGGTGCGCGAGGTCCCGGTGCTGGACGGCGCGCTCCCGCTCGGGCTCGGGCAGTTGGAGCCGGGCGTCCACCGGCCCGTCGCCTTCGCCCTGGCGGCCGGGGAGTCCCTCCTGCTGTACACGGACGGCGCCATCGAGGCACGTGACGCGTCGGGCGTCATCTATCCGTTCGTCTCACGGGTCGCCGAGCTGGTGTCAGAGCAGCCGTCCTCCCTTCTCGCGGTCCTGGAGGCGGAGCTGCTCGCGCACGCGGGCGGCACCGCCAAGGACGACATCGCGTTCC
Organism: Actinocorallia sp. API 0066; assembly: GCF_020991275.1. Classification (GTDB taxonomy): domain Bacteria; phylum Actinomycetota; class Actinomycetes; order Streptosporangiales; family Streptosporangiaceae; genus Actinocorallia. The sequence continues at coordinate 181,488 of NZ_JAJLQY010000004.1, forward strand.
TCCACCTACAGGCGGAGCCTTCGCCCGTCCCCACGTCCGTCCCGGCCATGCGCGGGCGGGCCCGGTAGGCGACGGCCCGCCCTGCGGTCAAGATCCGTGCCGGTGCGGGCCAAGATTCCGCGGCGTTTCGCCTTCGCCCTTCCCACCTGGGCATCTCCCGCCTGACGTGGGAGGGCGGAAGCGATGGGCATGGGGACGACGGGCGGGGACCGCGGGTCGCCGGGGCTGATGCTGGGCCTGGCGACGCTCGGGTTCGCGTTGAACTTCTGGGCGTGGTCGCTGCTGAGCCCGCTCGGGCCGATGTTCAAGGACGAGCTGCGGCTGAGCCCGTTCCAGCAGTCGCTGCTGGTGGCGGTGCCTGTCATCGTCGGTTCGCTCGGCCGGATCCCGGTGGGCCTGCTCACCGACAGGTACGGCGGCCGCGTCATGTTCACCGCCGTGTCGGCGCTGACCGTGGTGCCCGTGCTGTTCCTCGCGTGGCTGGGCGACACCTCGCTCGCGGCGCTGCTGGTCGGCGGGTTCTTCCTCGGGATCGGCGGGACGGCGTTCGCGGTCGGCGTCCCGTTCGTCAACGCCTGGTATCCGCCGGAGCGGCGCGGGACGGCGATCGGCGTCTTCGGCATGGGCATGGGCGGCACCGCGATCAGCGCGTTCACCACGGTCCGGATGGCCGACGCGTGGGGCCTGCCGGTGCCGTTCCTGGTGACGGCGGTGGTGCTGGCGGTGTTCGCGGTGGCGGCGTGGCTGCTGATGCGGGACTCGCCCGAGCGGCCGACGCCGTCGGGGTCGGCGCTCGGCGGGCTGAAGGACACGTGCCGCCTCACCGTCACCTGGGAGGCGTCGGCGCTGTACGCGGTGGCGTTCGGCGGCTATGTGGCCTTCTCCGTTTATCTGCCGACGTATCTGGAGAACGCCTACCGGCTGACGCCCACCGACGCGTCGAACCGGATGGCGGGGTTCGTGATCCTCGCGGTGGTCATGCGGCCGGTCGGCGGCTGGCTGTCGGACCGGATCGGCGCGGTGCGGGTGCTCGCCGTCGCGATGGCCGCGGTGACGGTCGGCGCGGCCGTGCAGGCGTTCACGCCGCCGCTGATGCCGGTCGGCACCGTCGCGTTCCTGCTCATGGCGGCGGCGCTGGGCGCGGGCAGCGGCGCGGTGTTCGCGCTGGTGGCGCTGCTGGCCCCGGCGGGCAAGGTCGGCGGGGTCACGGGCGTGGTCGGCGCGGCGGGCGGTCTGGGCGGGTTCATCCCGCCGCTCATCATGGGCGCCGTCTACGGCGCCACGGGCGGGTACGGCATCGGCCTCGCGCTGCTCGCGGTGGTCGCCGCCGCGGCCGCCGCGTTCACCGCGACGTGGGTGCGCAGGGCCGTCGCGCGGCGGACGGGGGTGTCCGGTGGCCGGTGACGGCGAGGCCGGGCTGGACGGCCCGCTGACGGACGTGCTGGTCCGTTCCCGGAGGTTCTTCACCAAGGGCGAGGTCTCCAAGGACCTGCGGGTGCTGCGTAAGCGGGGCGGCCGTGACGCCGACGTCTTCTACCGCGACAGGTGGTCCTACGACAAGATCGTCCGTTCGACGCACGGCGTGAACTGCACGGGCTCGTGCTCGTGGAAGGTGTACGTCAAGGACGGGATCATCACCTGGGAGACCCAGGAGACGGACTACCCCACGACGGGCGCGGACCGTCCCGAGTACGAGCCGCGCGGGTGCCCTCGGGGTGCCGCCTTCTCCTGGTACACCTATTCGCCCACCCGGGTGCGCTACCCCTACGTGCGGGGCCTCCTGCTGGAGATGTACCGGGAGGCCAAGAGCAGGACGGGCGACCCGGTGACGGCCTGGGCCTCGATCGTCTCCGATCCGGAGGCGTCACGGCGGTACAAGGAGGCGCGCGGTAGGGGCGGTCTCGTCCGGGCGACATGGGAGGAGGCCGTGGAGATCGTCGCCGCCGCGCACGTCCACACGGTCAAGGAGTTCGGCCCGGACCGGATCGCGGGGTTCTCGCCCATTCCGGCGATGTCGATCGTCTCGCACGCGTCGGGGGCACGGTTCGTGTCGCTCATCGGCGGCACGATGCTGTCGTTCTACGACTGGTACGCCGACCTTCCGGTGGCCTCGCCGCAGGTGTTCGGCGACCAGACGGACGTGCCGGAGTCGGGCGACTGGTGGGACGCGGCCTACCTCATCATGTGGGGTTCGAACGTCCCTGTGACGCGCACCCCCGACGCGCACTGGATGGCCGAGGCCCGCTACCGGGGCCAGAAGGTCGTCGCCGTCTCGCCCGATTACGCCGACAACGTGAAGTTCGCCGACGAGTGGCTCGCGGTGCGGCCCGGCACGGACGGCGCGCTCGGCATGGCGATGGGCCATGTGGTGCTGCGCGAGTTCTTCGTGGAACGCCAGGTGCCGTACTTCACCGACTATGTCAGGCAGTACACCGATCTTCCCTTCCTGATCCGGCTGGAGCCGGACGGGTCGGGCGCGTACCGTCCCGGCAAGTTCCTCACCGCCGCCGACCTTCCCGGCGCGCTGGCGACCGCCGAGAACGCGGCGTTCAAGACCGTCGTCCTGGACGAGGTGACGGGCGCGCCGCTGGTCCCGAACGGCTCGCTGGGGTTCCGGTTCGGCAAGGAGGGCGAGGGTCATTGGAACCTCGACCTGGGCGGCGCACGGCCCGCGCTCAGCCTCTTCGGCGAGCAGGCCGAGGGCGCGGAGGTGCTGCTCGACAGGTTCGACGCGCAGGGCACGCTGCGCAGGGGCGTCCCGGCCAGGGAGGTCGCGGGGCACCTGGTCACCACGGTGTTCGACCTTCTGCTCGCCCAGTACGGGGTCGGCAGGGAGGGGCTTCCAGGGGTCTGGCCGCAGGGCTACGAGGACGCTTCCGAGCCGTACACCCCGGCCTGGCAGGAGGCGATCACGGGCGTCCCCGCCGTCGCGGCGGCGCGGATCGCCAGGGAGTTCGCGCGGAACGCCGAGGAGTCGCGCGGCAGGTCCATGATCATCATGGGCGCGGGGGCGAACCACTGGTTCCACTCCGACACCATCTACCGCACGTTCCTCGCGCTCACCACGCTCACCGGCTGCCAGGGCGTGAACGGGGGCGGCTGGGCGCACTACGTCGGGCAAGAGAAGTGCCGTCCTATCACCGGGTGGGCGCAGATCGCGAACGGGCTCGACTGGTCGCGGCCCGCCCGGCAGATGGTGCAGACCGCCTACTGGTACCTCAACGCCGACCAGTTCCGCTACGACGCGTTCGGCGCGGACACGCTCTCCGGCGCCCGTCCCGGCGGGTCGCTCGCCGGACGCACCACCGCCGACGTCATCGCGCTGTCGGCACGGCTCGGCTGGATGCCGTCTTATCCGACGTTCAACCGCAATCCGCTCGATCTCGCCGACGAGGTGCGCAACTCGGGCAGGCGCGTAGGCGAGTACGTCGTGGACGAACTGAAGGCCGGACGGCTGGAGTTCGCCTGCCAGGACCCGGACGCGCCCGAGAACTTCCCGCGCGTGCTGTCGATCTGGCGGGCCAACCTCTTCGGCTCATCCGGCAAGGGCAACGAGTACTTCCTGCGGCACCTCCTGGGCGCCCGGGACTCCCTGCGTGCCGAGGAGGCGCCACCCGAGGCCCGGCCCAAGGACGTCGTGTGGCGGGAGGAGGCCCCGGTCGGCAAGCTCGACCTGCTCCTCAGCCTCGACTTCCGGATGACGTCCACGACACTGCTGTCCGACGTCGTCCTGCCCGCCGCGACCTGGTACGAGAAGCACGACCTGAACACGACGGACATGCACCCGTTCGTCCACTCCTTCAACCCGGCGATCGCGCCGCCCTGGCAGACCCGCACGGACTGGGACGCGTTCCAGACCATCGCCCGCGAGTTCAGCAGGCTCGCGGAGGGCCACCTGGGGCTCCGAGAGGACGTCGTGGCCGTTCCCCTGCTCCATGACACCCCGGACGCGATGGCGACCCCCCACGGCGTCGTGAGGGACTGGGCGGCCGGGGAGTGCGAGCCGGAGCCGGGCAAGACGATGCCGAAACTCGTCGTGGTCGAGCGCGACTACGGGGCCGTCGGCGCGAAGATGGCGGCGCTCGGGCCACTCGTGGCGGAACTCGGCGCGGCCACCAAGGGCGTGACGTTCAGGCCGGATCACGAGATCGAGTACCTGCGCGGCAGGAACGGGACGGTCAGGGGCGGCCCCGCCGACGGACGGCCCTCGCTGCGCCGCGAGGTGCACGCCTGCGAGGCGGTGCTGGCGCTGTCCGGCACAACGAACGGGCGGCTCGCCGTCCAGGGGTTCCGGGAGCTGGAGAAGCGCACGGGGATGCCGCTGGCGGACCTGGCGGCCGAGCGGGAAGGCGACCGGATCACCTTCGCCGACACCCAGGCCAGGCCCACCCAGGTGATCACCTCGCCGGAGTGGTCCGGCTCGGAGACGGGCGGCCGCAGGTACTCGCCGTTCACCGTGAACGTCGAGCGGCTCAAGCCCTGGCACACCCTCACCGGCCGCCAGCACCTGTACCTCGACCACGACTGGCTCGCCGAGCTGGGCGAGCAACTGCCCGTCTTCCGGCCGCCCCTGGACGTCGCGAGCCTGCGCGGCGAGCCGGGCCTCGGGTCGGTCGGCGAACTCGGCGTGACGGTCCGGTACCTGACGCCGCACAACAAGTGGTCGATCCACTCCGAGTACCAGGACAACCTGCTCATGCTGTCGCTCTCACGCGGCGGCCCCACGATCTGGATGAGCCCGCAGGACGCCGCGAAGGTCGGCGTGCACGACAACGACTGGATCGAGGCGGTCAACGCCAACGGCGTGGTCGTCGCCAGGGCCGTCGTCTCGCACCGGATGCCGGAGGGCACCGTCTACATGCACCACGCGCAGGACAAGCTGATCGACGTGCCGCTCGCCGAGACGTCGGGGAGGCGCGGCGGGGTGCACAACTCACTGACCCGCATCCTCATCAAGCCCACCCACCTGGTGGGCGGCTACGCGCAACTGGCGTTCGCGTTCAACTACCTCGGCCCCACCGGCAACCAGCGGGACGAGATCACCACCATCCGCCGCAGGAGCCAGGAGGTCGAGTACTGATGCGCGTGATGGCCCAGATGGCGATGGTGATGAACCTCGACAAGTGCATCGGATGCCACACCTGTTCCGTCACCTGTAAACAGACGTGGACGAACCGGACGGGCGTCGAGTACGTCTGGTTCAACAACGTCGAGACAAGGCCGGGGCTCGGCTATCCGCGCACCTACGAGGACCAGGAGAAGTGGCGCGGTGGCTGGCGGCTCAACAAGCGCGGCAGGCTGACGCTGACAGCGGGCGGCAGGGTCAGGAAGCTGCTCAGCATCTTCGCCAACCCCGTGATGCCGCGCCTTGAGGACTACTACGAGCCCTGGACCTACGACTACGCGACGCTCACCACCGCGCCGCTCCAGGAGCACCCGCCCGTCGCGCGGCCCAAGTCGCTCATCACCGGCGAGGACACCAGGATCACCTGGTCCGCGAACTGGGACGACGACCTGGGCGGCGCGCTGGAGCACGCGCGCGGCGACGTGGTGCTGGCGAAGGTCTCCGAGCAGGTCAGGTTCGAGTTCGAGAAGACCTTCATGTTCTACCTGCCGCGGATCTGCGAGCACTGCCTCAACCCCAGCTGCGCCGCCTCCTGCCCGTCCGGGGCGATCTACAAGCGCACCGAGGACGGCATCGTGCTCGTCGACCAGGACAAGTGCCGTGGCTGGCGGATGTGCGTCACGGGCTGCCCGTACAAGAAGATCTACTTCAACCACCGGACGGGCAAGGCCGAGAAGTGCACGTTCTGCTATCCGCGCGTGGAGGTGGGCCTGCCTACGGTCTGCTCGGAGACGTGCGTGGGCAGGCTGCGGTACATCGGGCTCGTCCTCTACGACGCGGACAAAGTCCTGGAGGCGGCGTGCACGCCTGACGACACCGGCCTGTACGAGGCGCAGCGGAAGGTCTTCCTTGACCCGCACGACCCCGGCGTCCAGCGGGCGGCCGAGGAGGCGGGCATCCCGCACGACTGGATCGAGGCGGCGGGCCGCTCCCCCGTCTACGCGCTCATCAGCACCTACAAGGTCGCGCTCCCGCTGCACCCGGAGTACCGCACCCTGCCGATGGTCTGGTACATCCCGCCTCTGTCGCCGGTGGTGGACGTCGTCCGGGACACCGGGCACGACGCCGAGGACACCGGGAACCTCTTCGCCGCCCTGGACGCGCTGCGCATCCCGATCGGGTACCTCGCGGAGCTGTTCACCGCGGGCGACCCCGAGCCCGTCGAGGCGTCCCTGCGGAAGCTGGCGGCGATGCGCGCCTACATGCGCGACATCAACCTGGGCCGGGAGCCCAATGAGCGGATCCCGCAGCGGGTGGGCATGTCCGGCGAGTCGATGTACGAGATGTACCGGCTGCTGGCGCTCGCCAAGTACGACGAGCGGTACGTCATCCCGGCGGCGCACGCCGAGCAGGCACAGCGCCTTGAGGAGTCCGTGACGGAGTGCTCCCTGGACTACGAGGGCGGGCCCGGCATGGGCGGCTCGGGGCCGTTCGGGGAGACGTCCGGGCAGCCCGTGCCGGTCGCGGTGGAGAACTTCCACGTGCTCCGGGAGCGGCAGACCAGCGACACCGCGGCCGGACGGCTCGACCGGGGCGCGCGGGTCAACCTGCTCAACTGGGACGGCAACGGCAGGCCGGACGGGCTGTTCCCGCCGCGCGGAGGTGACGACGCGTGAGGGGCCGCCGCCGGACGCCCGCCGAGCCCGCCGCCGTCTGGCAGACCGCCTCGGTCCTGCTGCGCTACCCCGACGACGCGCTCTATTCGTTCACCCCGGAGCTGCGTGAGGTGGCCGCGCGCCTTCCGGACGCCTCGGGCCGCCCGTTCACGCGGTTCCTCGACCACCTGGCCGCGACGCCGTCCGCCGAGCTGGCCGCCGCCTACGTGGAGACGTTCGACCACCGCAAGCGCGGGTGCCTGTACCTCACGTACTACGCCTACGGCGACACCCGCAAGCGCGGGATGGCGCTGCTGAGGTTCCAGCACGCCTACCGGATCGCCGGGTTCGTCTTCAGCGCGGAGGAGATCGCGGACTTCCTCCCGGCCGTCCTGGAGTTCGCCGCCCTCGACCGGGCCGGGCGCACCCTGCTTCTGGAGCAGCGGGCGGGGCTGGAACTGCTGCGCGGGTACCTCGCCGAGACGGCCTCGCCCTGGGCGGACGTCCTGGACGGCGTGCACGCGGCGCTGCCTCCGCTCACCGAACGGGCCCGTGAGGCCGCCCTCAGGCTCGCCGCGTCGGGCCCGCCGGAGGAGGAGGTCGGGCTCCCGGGATACGGGCCCGAGGCCGCCGCCCTCGCGGCACCGTCTTCAACCAGGGGAGCCAGCCTGTGACCGTCCTGCTGTGGGTCGTCCTGCCTTACGTCGCCATCCTTGTGTTCGTCCTCGGGCACGTGTGGCGCTACCGGTACGACAAGTTCGGGTGGACGACCCGCTCCTCGGAGCTGTACGAGCGGCGGCTCCTGCGGCTGGGCAGCCCCCTGTTCCACTTCGGCATCCTGTTCGTGCTGCTCGGACACGTCGGCGGCCTCCTCATCCCGGAGGCGTGGACGGACGCGGCCGGGCTCAGCGAGACGGCCTACCACTGGATCGCCGTGGTGCTCGGCACGATCGCCGGGGTGCTGACGATCAGTGGGATGGCGATCCTCATCTACCGGCGCCGGACGGTCGGCCCTGTGTTCATCGCCACGACCCGCAACGACAAGCTCATGTACCTCGTCCTCGCGGTGACGATCCTGTTGGGCCTCGGAGCGACGTTCCTGGCCAACGTGGCCGCCGGGGGCTACGACTACCGGCACACCGTCTCGCCGTGGTTCAGGTCGGTGTTCCTGCTACGGCCCGACGCCCAGCTCATGGCGCACGTGCCCGTCCTCTACCAGGCGCACGCGCTGAGCGCGATGACGCTGTTCGTCATCTGGCCGTTCACGCGGCTCGTGCACGTGCTCACCGCGCCGGTCGGCTACCTGACCCGGCCTTACATCGTCTACCGGTCGCGCACCCCTCGTCCGGCCCGGAGGGGATGGGCCTCCTGACGCCCCCGGAGACATTCCCGTCAGTCCCGGTGGGGTAAAGTCGGCGATGATTTGAGTACGTCGGTCTCATATCCCCCGGCGGAAGGTGACGGACATGACCATCGTCGAGACGGAACGCTCCCCCCGCACGCTGCGCTTCGAGGGCGCCTCGGGCAACACCGTCGTGGGCGACCTGTGGGGGCCGGAGCGGGGCGGCGTGCTGACGCTGCTGCTGCACGGCGGCGGGCAGACCCGCCACTCCTGGCGGCGCGCGGGCGCGGCGCTGGCCGAGGGCGGCGGGCGCGCGCTCGCCCTGGACGCCCGCGGCCACGGCGACAGCGACTGGATCCCCGACGGCGACTACCGCGCCTCCGCCCAGGCGGCGGACGTGCTGCGGGTGCTGGAGCAACTCGGCGAGCCGGTGGTGCTCGTCGGCGCTTCCATGGGCGGGTTGACGGGCCTGGCCGTCGCCGCCGAGGCGGGGCCGGAGCGCGCCTCCGGGCTCGTCCTCGTGGACATCGTGCCGGGCTTCGACGTGTCGGGCGGCGCGCGCGTCCAGGGGTTCATGCAGAGCCACCGGGACGGCTTCGCGAGCCTGGAGGAGGCCGCCGACGCCGTCTCGGCCTACCTGCCGCACCAGGAGCGGCCCAAGAGCCCCAACGGGCTGCGGCGCAACCTCCGCCAGCGCGAGGACGGCCGCTGGTACTGGCACTGGGACCCGGCGTTCCTCACCCCGCGCGTGGCCGACGAAGGCGAGTGGCGCAGGCACGTCGAGGGCCTGGAACGCGCCGCGCGCGACCTCTCGGTGCCGCTCGCCGTCATCAGGGGCGCGCTGTCGGACGTCGTGGGGGCGGCGGAGGTGGCCGCCTTCCTGGAGATCGCCCCGCGCACCCGGGTGGTGGAGCTGCGCGACGCGGGGCACACCGCCGCCGGATCGGACAACTACGCCTTCACCCGGGCGGTCGTGGACCTGGTGCGCGATATGTCCGGCTGAGACACTGGCGCCATGGCCGACGAGAAGAACCGGTTCGCGCGTCTCCCCGAGCGCGTCCGCCCCGAGGACATGGTCGCCGCCCAGCCCGTCCTGGAGCACGGTGAGCCGCTGCCCGACCAGAAGGAGATCGACCGAGAGTGGGTCGTCCGCTGGTACGGCTGACCCGAGTGCGGCCGAGGGTGTGACGCACCCGGCACGACCTGGGACATCAGCCCCGGCCCGGAAATAGTCATCAACTGATACTATTTACCTCGATTCGTCTGCTTTTTCGTGATCGGGGTTCGGTGGGCGCAGGGAACGGGGGGCTCACCAGAGATGGCGCCACCTGGCTGGTGTACTTGCAGGTCGGCGTCTACGCCACGATGATCTACGGCCTGAGCGCGGCGCTGCCGCTGCTGCGGGCCGACCAGGGCACGTCACAGACCGTCGCCGGGCTGCACGGCACGGCCCTCGCGCTGGGCACGGTGCTCTGCGGGGCCGCGCTCGGTGGGCTGACCCGCCGCTTCGGGCGGCGGCGCGTCGTCTGGTGGGGGCTCGCGGTGATGAACGCGGCGGTCCTGGCGATCGCGGCGCTGCCGCTGCTGCCCGTGACGCTCGCCGGGTACTGCCTCGCCAACTTCGCCGGATGCCTCGTCCTGTACGGCGGCATGGCGGCGCTCAGCGACCACCACGGCGCCGCGCGCGGCCCGGCGGCCATCAGCGAGGCCAACGCCGTCGCGGTGACCATCGGGATCGGCGCGACGTTCGTGCTCAGCCTGCTCGCCCAGTCCGCCCTCGGGTGGCGGGCCGGGCTGCTGGTGCCGCCGCTGGTCAGCCTCGTGCTCGCCGCCGCGCTCGGCCGCCTGTGGGTGCGCGAGCGCCCGCCCACGGCCGTCTCCGACAGGGCGGGCGGGCCGCTCGGCGCAAGGTTCCGGATCATGGGCGTGGTGCTGCTCTGCGTCGCCGCCGTCGAGTTCTCCTTCGCCCTGTGGGGCGCCGAACTGTTCGCCGCGCGGACCGGCCTGACCGTCGAGGCCGCCGCGACCGGGCTGACCGCCTTCACCGCCGGCCTGGCCGCCGGACGGTTCGCCGGGGCCAGGCTCGCGCTCCGCTTCGCGCCCGCGCCACTGCTCGTCGGGGCGCTCGCGGTCACCGGGGCCGGATGGCTCGTCTTCTGGCTGGCGACCGACCCGCTGCTCGGGTACGTCGGCCTGGCGCTGTCCGGGCTCGGCGTGTCGCTGCACTTCCCGATGTGCGTGGCGATGCTCGTCGCCGCCGCGCCCGGCCGCACCGACCTCGCCAACGCGCGCGCCTCGGTCTTCGCCGGGCTGGGCGTCGGCCTCGGCCCGTTCCTCCTCGGCGCGCTCGCCGACGGCTTCGGCCCCCACCTCGCCTTCCTCGTCGTCCCCGCCCTCCTCGCCTTCGCGATCACCGGCGTCCTCTGGCAGCGCGGCCTGCCCTCCCCCGACCCCGTCAAGACCCCCGTCCCCGCCGCCTGACCCCTGGAGCGACACAGCGCCGGGCGGGTCAGGGGGTGAGGGCTCGGCGGGCGTAGGCGCGGACGTCGGCGTCGGGGTCGGAGACGGCGGCGGTGAGGGCCGCCGTGCGGGCCGGGGTGTCGGGGTGGGCGGTGAGGGCGATGACGGCGGCCTTGCGGACGTCCAGGTGCGGGTCGCGCAGGGCGGCGGCGAGTGCCGTCGTGTGGGCGGGGGCGGCGGACAGGGCGGTGGCGGCGCCCGCGCGGACCTCCCAGGACGGGTCGGACAGGGCGGGAACCGCGAGATCAGGAGCGCCGTCGAGGGCGGCGAAGCCCTTCAGGGCGGCGGCGCGGACGAGCGGGTCGGCGTCGGCGGCCAGCGCGGCGAGCGCGGGCGCGCCCTCCACGGCCGCCAGATGGCCGAGGCCGCCCGCGAGCGTGATCCTGACCTCACGGGCCGGGTCGGCGGCCGCGCGGGCCGCTCCGGCCGCGTCGTCCAGCGAGACGAGCCCGCGCACCGCCTGGACGCGCACCCGCTGGTCGCCGTCCTCCAGCGCCGCCGCGAACAGCGCGGCGTCGCCGAGCCGGAGCGCGCGCAGCACATCGACGCAGGCGGCGCGCACGACCGGGTCGCCGTAGGGGGCGCGCAGCGCGGCGGCCAGCTCCGGCGTCGGCGGGATCACCTCGACCAGCTCGCGCAGCGCGGTGGCGGCGGCGTGCCGCACCGAGGCGTGCCGGTCGCCGAGCGCCCCGGCGAGGACGGGCGCGAACCCCTCCGGCACCGTCTCGGTGAGCGTCGCGACGGCGGCCCGCCGCACCTTCGGGTCGCCGTCCGCCAGGTAGGGCGCGAACGCGGCGACGCCCGGAGACGTCTCGGCGAGGGCGAGCAGTTCAAGGATGCGCGGCGAGCGGGCCGCCGCGGGGGCGCCCCCTCCGGCGCGCACCTGCCCGGACGGCTGGAAGGTGGCGGGGGCGAACCGCGTCAGCACCTCGCGGTCCCTTCCCTCGGGCACCTTGAAGTCGTCCACCTCGACGCTGTAGGGGTGCACCGGCACCTTGACGAACTCCATCTCCCCCTCGGCCGTCCGCCTGACGTTGAGGTGCGCGAACCAGGAGGCGTCGTCGCGCTCGGGCAGGTCGGCCCGGTCGTGGTAGAGGCCCCACCGGCTCTCCTCCCGGACGAGCGAGGCCCGCGTCGCCAGCTCCGCGCAGTCCCGGATGAACGTGACCTCCACGCACCGCATGAGCTCGTGCGGGGTGGCGCCGCCCATCGCGGCGATCTCCGCCGACATCCGGGTGAACGCCTCGACCGCCAGCGCCAGCTTCGTCCCGGTCTTGGGCGGCGCGACGTAGTCGTTGACGAACCTGCGGAGCTTGTACTCGACCTGCTGCTGTGGCGGCCCGTCCGGGTTGCGCAGCGGCCGGTAGACGAGCTCGTGCGCGGCGGCGATCTGCGCCTCGTCGGGCTCGCCGTGCCGGAAGGAGGAGGCGGCGTCCGTCCCGGCCAGGTCGCCGAAGACGAACGCGCCGATCATGTAGTTGTGCGGGACGCACGCGAGGTCGCCCGCCGCGTACAGGCCGGGCACCGTGGTGCGGGCGTGCTCGTCCACCCAGACCCCCGACGCGGAGTGGCCGCCGCACAGGCCGATCTCGGAGATGTGCATCTCGATGTCGTGGGTGCGGTAGTCGTGGCCGCGTCCGGCGTGGAAGGTGCCGCGTGTGGGGCGCTCCGTGGTGTGCAGGATGCCTTCGAGCTGCGTGAGCGTCTCGTCAGGCAGGTGGGTGGTCTTCAGGTAGATCGGGCCGCGCGCGGAGTCGATCTCCCTCTTCACCTCCGCCATCATCTGGCCCGACCAGTAGTCGCAGTCCACGAACCGCTCGCCGCGCGCGTTCACCTGGTAGCCGCCGAACGGGTTCGCCACGTACGCGCAGGCCGGGCCGTTGTAGTCCTTGATGAGCGGGTTGATCTGGAAGCATTCGAGGCCGCTCAGTTCGGCGCCCGCGTGGTAGGCCATCGCGTACCCGTCACCCGCGTTGGCGGGGTTCTCGTACGTGCCGTACAGGTAGCCGGAGGCGGGCAGCCCCAGGCGTCCGCACGGGCCCGTCGCGAGGACGACGGCCCCCGCGCGCACCACGACGAACTCGCCTGTGCGGGTGTTGAACCCGGCCGCCCCGACGGCCCTGCCTTCGGCGGTGAGGACGCGCACCGGCATGACCCGGTTCTCGATCCTGATCCGCTCCCGCATCTCCCGCCTGCGCAGCACCCGGTAGAGGACCTTCTTGACGTCCTTGCCCTCCGGCATCGGTAGGACGTACGACCCTGAGCGGTGCACCCTGCGGACCGCGTACTCGCCGTGCTCGTCCTTCTCGAACTTGACGCCGTAGCCCTCCAGCCGCTTCACCATCGGGTAGCCGCGCGTCGCGGTCTGCCGGACGGTCCGCTGGTCCACGATGCCGTCGTTGGCCCTGGTGATCTCCGCGACGTAGTCCTCGGGCGTGGCCATGCCGGGGATGACGGCGTTGTTGACGCCGTCCATGCCCATCGCGAGCGCGCCGGAGTGCCTTACGTGCGCCTTCTCCAGCAGCAGCACACGGGCGCCGTGCTCGGCCGCCGAGATCGCCGCCATGGTGCCTGCGGTGCCGCCGCCGACGACGAGCACGTCGCACTCCAGCTCGGTGCGGTCGGCGAGCGCGGGGATGTCCATCAGGTGGTCTCCAGGGTGGGGGCGCCGAGCGCGGCGAGGACACGCGCGCGGAGCGGGGCATCGACGTTGGTGCGGGGCCGCGGCACCTCGACGAGGTCGGCGAGGCCGCCGCCGCCCAGCACGGCGACCCGGTCGCCGAGCAGCAGCGCCTCGTCCACGTCGTGGGTGACGAGGACGACCGTGGTGCTCGCCGACCACACCTCGGCCAGGAGCCGCTGCATCTCGGCCCTGGTCTGCGCGTCCAGGGCGCCGAAGGGCTCGTCCATGAGGACGGCGCGGGGCCGCCCGGCGAGGGTGCGGGCGAGCTGGACGCGCTGGCGCTGGCCGCCGGACAGGTCGCGCGGCAGCCGCCCTTCCAGCCCGGCCAGGCCGACCCGGGCGAGCCAGGCGTCGGCGCGGGCGGCCCGCTGGGCGCGCGGCACGCCGCGGATCGCCAGCGGCAGCGCGACGTTGCGGCGCGCCGTCCGCCACGGCAGCAGCGCGTCGTCCTGGAACATGAGCGCGCGGTCGGCGGAGGTGCCCCTGACGGGGACGCCGTCAGCGAGGATGCGGCCTTCGCCGACCGTCAGCAGCCCGGCGAGAGCGCGCAGGAGCGTGGACTTGCCGCAGCCGGACGGGCCCGCGACCGCGAGGATCTCCCCCGCGGCGACGTCCAGGGTGAGGTCGCGGAGGACGGCCCTGGCCCCGTACCTCAGGGTGATGTCCTCCAGGCGGAAGGAAAGGCCGGTCATCGTCGTGCCTCCGCGGGGAGCCAGCGGGTGGCGCGGCGGCCCAGCACCTCGACGGTGGCCGAGGTGAGGAAGCCGAGCAGCCCGATCGTGATGATCCCGACGATGACGCCCGGATAGTCCACGACGGTGTAGGCCGACCAGGTCCGGTAGCCGACGCCGAACTGACCGGAGATCATCTCGGCGGAGATGAGGCAGATCCAGGCGACGCCCATGCCCACCGACAGCCCGCCGAACACGCCGGGCAGGATGCCGGGCAGCAGCACGCTGCGCAGCACCCGCACCCGGCCGCCGCCGAGGGTGCGGACGGCCTCCTCCCAGGCGGTCGGCAGGGCGCGGACGGCGTGCCGGGTCGAGACCATGATCGGGAAGAACGCGGCGGCGAACGTGATGAACACGATGCCCTGCTCGTTCGCCGGGAACAGCAGGATCGCGATGGGCACGAGCGCGATCGCGGGGATCGGCCGGGCCAGCTCGACCAGCGGCAGCACGAGGTCCCCCGCGCGGCGTGAGCGGGCCACCAGGGCGCCCAGGAGGCCGCCGAGCACCGCGGCGAGCGCGAAGCCCGTCAGGATGCGCACGAGGCTCTGGGCGAGGTCCTGGTAGTAGACGGGCGTGGCGAGCTGCCGGGCGAACTCGGCGAGCACCTCGGCCGGTCCCGGGAACCTGTCGAACCGCAGGAGGAACACGACGTCGTTGGCGGTCAGCACGTGCCACAGGCCGAGGAAGGCGAGCGGGGAGACGGCGCGCAGCAGGATCCTCATGCGTCCCGCACCGCCTCCTCGTAGGTGACCTCGCGGGCGCCCGGATGGTCGGCGCGGTGGGCGTCGGCGTTCTCCAGGGTGGCGAAGGGCAGGAGGGCGTCACCGTCGCGGAGCCACACGCTGTGGTCGGCGAACCAGCGGGTGCCGGTCAGCGCGTCAGGGACGTAGGCGGCGCGGATCTTCTGGCCCCTGCCCTGGGCGTCGCGGACGAACCGCAGGAGGGCGACCGGGTCGGCGACGGCGTGGGTGGCGTCCTCGCCTTCCAGCCAGACCTCTCCGGCCTTGGCGGGGTCGCCGGGAAGGGCCGCGCCGTTGGCGGTCTTGGCCGTGTCGGCCGCGTAGGCGGGGCCGTAGGCGTCGCGCACGTAGGAGTCGTTGAAGAAGGCGCCGATGTCCAGGGGCTGTTCGAGGACGCCGATGGACTTGAGGAAGGGGACGTCCTGCTCGAGCGCCGTCCGTTGGGCGGGCTTCAGGGTGACGTCGAAGGTGGCGATGCCGTTGGGGCCGTTGTAGAGGTAGACCGTCTCAGGCGAGAGGCCGGTCTCCTTGGCCACCGAGTGGGCCGCCTTCAGAGGGTTCTCGTGCAGGTAGGACGTCGCCTGGATCTGTGCCTTCAGGAACGCCCTGAGCACGTCGCCGCTCTCCTCGGCGAACTCCTGCCGGACGACGACGCCGTGGAACGTCGGGACGTCCAGGGCGCCGCCGTCGTAGAGCAGCCGCGCCTGCCCGGCCTGCACGAGCTGGCCCGGCCAGGCGACGAACTGGGCGAGCGCCGCCGCGCCGCCGGACTGGAGCGAGGAAGCGCCCACCGACGGCTGCTGGTTCTCGGTCTTGACGTCCTTGGCCGGGTCGAGCCCGAGCCGGTCGAGCGCCTGCACGAGGGTGCCGTGCCCGGCCGACCCGACGCTCGCCGACACCGTCTTGCCCTTGAGGTCGCGCAGCGTGCGGTCCTTGGACGCGGTGGAGACGACGACGCCGTTGAGCGCGCCGCGCAGGTTGTAGCCGGTGATCGACACCAGCTCGGTGCGCGCGTCTCCGCCCTGGGCCTGGGCGCGCGAACCGTTGATCAACAGCGGGTAGTCGCCCATCGAGCCGATGTCGATCTTCCCGGCGAGCATCTCGGCGGTGATCGGCGCGCCCGACTCGTAGTCCTGCCAGACGACGCGGTACTTCTCGCCCAGGTTCTTCTCGAAGTAGCCGAGCGAGCGCAGCAGGGTCCCCGCCGTCACCGTGTTGATCGTCTTGGACTGGTAGCCGACGACGACCTCGATCCTGCCGTCGTCGGCGGCGTTGCCCGCGACCGTGCAGGCGGCGAGAGCGGGGGCGAGGAGGGCGGCGAGCAGAAGGTTCTTGTTCAAGGGGGCGGCCTTATCGCAGGAGGTAGGGGATGTCGACGGTGACGGCGCCCGTGGGGCAGCGGTCGGCGCACGGGCCGCAGTACCAGCACTCGTCCACGTACATGTGGGCCTTGCCGGTCTCGGGGTCGAGCGCGAGGGAGTCCAGGGGGCAGACGTCGATGCAGAGGGTGCAGCCTTCGATGCAGAGGGCGGCGTCGATGGTCACCGGCACGTCGGCGCGGTGGGGGACGAGGGGCATCACAGGCTCCGGTGCAGGGTGCCGCGCATGGTCAGCCTGTCGCCCCGGAAGCGGATGTACTCCAGGTCGACGGGCCTGCCGTCGGCGAGATGGGTGAGCCGCTCGGCCAGGAGGAGCGCGGCGCCGCGCGGCGCCTCCAGGACGGCGGCGGAGTGCGGGTCGGCGTTGACGGCCTCGACGGTGAGGTCGGCGCGGCCGAGCGGCCCGGACAGCCGCTCGATGAGCACAAAGATGTCCTCGTGTTCGAGGTCCTCGGCCAGGAGCGCCTCGCCCAGTTCGGGCTCCAGGTACGTCTGGTCGAGGCTGAGCGGCACGTCGGCGAGTCGGCGCAGCCGCTCGACGTAGACGACCGGGGAGCCGTCCGGGAGGCCCAGCCGGGCGCTGATCGCGCGGGGCGGCGTGATGAGGCCGCCCGCGCGCAGCTCGTTGACGATCGATCCGTGCTCGCGCAGCGTCTCGTTCAGCCCGAGCAGCCGGTGCAGCCCGTGCGGGACCTTGACGGCGGTGACGAGCGTGCCGACGCCCGGCAGCCGCTCCACGAGCCCCTCGGCGCGCAGGAGGTCCAGGGCGTCTCTGACGGCGTTGCGGGTCGTGCCGAACTCGGCGACGATCCGCTCCTCCTTGGGCAGCACCCCGCTCTCGAAGGCGCCCCGCTGGATCTGGCACCGCAGTAGATCGGCCACCTGCCGGGCCCGATCCGCCCGCAGCCGCCTCGCGTCATTGAACTCAACCGCGCTGGTCACACCCAAAAACTAGCAATCCGATAGGGAAACTCAGATAACAGCGGTGTCACGCCACCCCGACCCCCGCCCGACCCTGCGCGGACACCCAAAACTCGTGTACTTCCGCCACCCCCGCACCCCTTGCCCGACCCCCTCGCGGCACCGTCCAGCGGGCGGGCGGGTTCGCCGAGCCGACCGACAGAATTCCGATCTTGCGGGAGGACTCGGGCCGCCGGGAACCGGAGGTTTACGGCGCGGCGGCGTGCCCGGCTCGGGTTCCGGGCGGGCGCGGTCGATGATCTGCTGTGCACCGGGGTTGGGCCCGGTTGGGTAAGGCGCGGGTCAGGGCGGCTTTCACCGTGTGCCCTGCCGGGGAACCTCCTTCGGGAGGAGTCAGGACAGGACCGGAGGAGGCGGCTGATGACGACGTCCGAGAAGGCCCGGCCCCGGGCGGCCCAGGTCGGCCGCTTCGGTTCGGCGGACCTGCTCGGCACGCTCGGCATCGCGTCCGTCGTCGCCGTCCTGTGGATGTGGACCCGCTACCACGGCCCGCAGAGCCTGACGTCCTGGGGCACCGCGCTGGGGTCGATGGCGCAGCTCGCCGGGCTGGTGGCGGCCGACCTCATGGTGCTCCAGGTGTTCCTGCTGGCGCGGGTCCCGTGGATCGAGCGGGCGTTCGGGCACGACAGGCTGATCCGCGGGCACCGCTGGATCGGGTTCACCGCGTTCTGGATGGTGCTCGCGCACCTGGCGCTGGCGACGGCGCACCGGTTCCGCCCCGGCGTGCCGGGCGCCGGGGAGCGCCTGTGGGACCTGTACGTGCAGCGGCACTGGATGCTGTTCGCGACGGCCGGGACGGCGCTCCTCGTCGTGGTCGTGCTGGCGTCGCTGCGGCCGGTGCGGCGGCGCCTGCGGTACGAGACGTGGCACCTGCTGCACCTGTACGCCTACCTGGGGATCGCGCTGAGCTTCCCGCACATGGTCGCGCACGGCGCCGACTTCCACACGCCGCTGGCGCGCGTGTACTGGTGGGCGCTGTTCGGCTCGGCCCTGGCGGTGGCGGTGGTGTTCCGGATCGGGGTGCCGCTGTGGCGGTCGGTCTACCACCGGCTCCGGGTCACGGACGTGCGGATCGAGGCGCCCGGCGTCGTCTCGGTGACGATGACGGGCCGCCACCTCCACCGGATGCGGATCCGCTCGGGCCAGTACTTCATCTGGCGGTTCCTCGACGGCCCCGGATGGAGCCGGGGCAACCCCTACACCCTGTCGGCGGCGCCCAACCCGGACACGATGCGGATCACCGTCAAGGCGGCGGGAGACGGGTCGTCCAGGGCGGCGTGCCTGGCGCCGGGCATCAGGGTGCTCATCGAAGGCCCCTACGGGTCGCTGACGGCCGCGCGCCGCAAGCACGACAGGATCCTCATGATGGCCGCGGGCATCGGGGTGACGCCGATGCGGGCGCTGCTGGAGGACACCCCGTTCGAGCCGGGTGAGACGACGTTCATCTACCGGTACTCCCACCACGAGCACGCGGTCTTCGCCGACGAGATCCGGGAGATCGCCGACCGGCGCGGCGTCGTCCTGCACTTCCTGCCGGGACGGCGGCGCTCGGGCCTGTCGTGGCTGCCCGCCGGGTCGGGGCACCGGGACGACGCCGATGCGCTGCGGGAGCTCGTCCCGGACATCGCCCAGCGGGACGTGTTCGCGTGCGGGCCGTCCGCGTGGCTGGTGGCGGTGCGGCGCGCGGTGGCGCGGGCGGGGGTGCACCGCGACCACCTGCACACCGAGGAATTCGCCTGGTGACCGGAAGGGACGGCGTCGATGAACCGCGTCACGCTCTGGATCTGCGCGACCCTCGCGGCGCTCGCCCTGCTGTGGGCCTACCAGATGAACATGGCCGAGCCCGGCAAACCCAGCGATCCCCATCAGTTCAGCCACACGACGGCGCCACGGATAGGCGATCCGACGCGCCGTTAGCCCTGCGCCGCGCTCGCCGCCGCGTGGCAGGCCCCGTACCCGTCGGCGCGCGCCACGATCCGTCCCTCCCGCACCAGGACGGCCGCCTCCGTGGCGTCGCCGACGCCGCCCAGGCCCGCCGCCTCGGCGACGGCCCCCGAGGGGTCGTGCACGACCCTCAGTCGCGGCAGGGCGTACTCGGGGAAGGCGGCGCGCAGGCATCCGACGGTCTCGGCGAGCGTCAGCCGGGCGAGCGGCCCGTACTCGCCGGGGTCGGCGCAGACGAGCGCGACGGTGACGGCGCCGGGCTCGGGCAGCGCCCGTACCGCCTCCTCCACCACGCCGAGACGGCGTAGGCCCAGGATCGCGACGACGCCGTCGTCCGAGAGGTCGACAGGAACGCCGCGTACGAGGTCGATCCCTGAGGGCGGAGCCCATACCTCGTCGGTGGGCCGTGCCTTGCCGACGTACGGAAGGTAGGGCGGATCCCATCTGTCGTCGCCCGGCTGCCCGGCCAGGACGGCGCACGCCCGGACGACGTCGAACGGCTCGCCGAATCCGGGCGCGGCGGCGGCGAGGGTGTCGGCGCCGCGCAGCAGCGTCAGCGCGAGTTCGGCCTCCCTGACGCGCCTGCCCCGGAACGTCCTGCCGGGTTCGGTCCGCTCCAGGGCGAGGCCGAGCAGCAGCGCGTCGAGCGCCATGAGCCCCGCGTAGACGCGCCGGGCGCCCTCGTCCACCAGGATCTCGGGCAGGGCCTCGGCGCCGAGCCTGGACGCCGTGCCGGGGCCGTCCAGCGCGAGCGGCAGCCGCTCCATCCGGGCGCGGGCGAAGGCGGCGAGCGCGGCGGCCGGGTCGGCGCCGCCCTCCGCCGCGCCGGGGCGCGAAAGCGCCGCCTCGGCTTCGGCGGCCAGCACCTCGAAGTACAGGGCGCGCTTGCCGGGGAAGCCGGAGTAGACGGCGCCCCGGGTGAGCCCCGCCCGCACGGCGATCCCATCGACGGTCGTACCCCGGTACCCCTCGGTGAGGAACTCCTCGCGTGCCGCCGCGAGCACCCGCCTACGGGTCTCGGCCTGGCGTTCGCCCCTGCTCGTCCCGTCCGTCACGCGCCTTCTCCCTCCGACGGCCGGGCCCGCCAGAACGGCGATGCCCTCACCAGATGATGACGTCATCTGGTGAGGGCATCCTACGGGTCAGGCGGTCGCGGCCGCCGCCGCGCGGCCCGCCTGGCGGCCGGAGAACAGGCAGCCGCCCAGGAAGGTGCCCTCCAGTGACCGGTAGCCGTGCACCCCGCCTCCGCCGAACCCGGCGACCTCGCCCGCCGCGTACAGGCCGGGCACGGGCGTCCCGGCGGCTGACAGGACGCGTCCCGACAGGTCGGTCTGGAGCCCGCCGAGCGTCTTGCGGGTGAGGATGTTGAGGCGCACCGCGATGAGCGGGCCCTTTTTGGCGTCGAGGAGCTTGTGCACGCCGGCGGTCCGGCTGAGCTGGTCGCCGGGGTAGCGCAGCGCGTTGCGGATGCCCATGACCTGGACGTCCTTGGTGTAGGCGTTGTCCACCTCGCGGTCGCGCGCCTCGATCTGGCGGCGCAGGTCGGCGAGTTTGATGAGGTTCGTCCCGGTGAGCCGGTTCATCCCCGCGACGAGTTCCTCCAGCGTGTCGGCGACGACGAAGTCCGCGCCGTGCCGCATGAAGTTCTTGATCGGCTCGGGGGTCTGCCAGGCCCGCGAGAGCGTCAGCGGGATGTTCTTGTTCGTCAGGTCCGGGTTCTGCTCCGAGCCGGACAGCGCGAACTCCTTGCCGATGATCTCCTCGGTCAGGACGAACCAGGAGTAGTCATACCCGGTCCCCAGAATCCGCTTGAGCGTGGAGATGGTGTCGTAGCCGGGCAGGTCGGGCGCGCCGAACCGGCGGCCCTCGGCGTCGAACCACAGCGACGACGGCCCCGGCAGGATCCGGATCCCGTGGTTCGCCCAGACCGGGTTCCAGTTCCGCAGGCCCTCGGTGTAGTGCCACATCCGGTCCCGGTTGACGACCCTGCCGCCCGCCGCCTCGGTGATGCCGAGCATCCTGCCGTCCACGTGCGCCGGAACGCCCGCCACCATGCGCGCGGGCGGGGCGCCGAGCCAGTCGGGCCAGTTCCGCCGGACCAGGTCGAGGTTCCCGCCGATGCCGCCCGAGGTGACGATGACGACGGGCGCGCGCAGCTCGAAGTCCCCGACGACGGTCCGGGAGCTGGCCACGCCGCGCGGCGCGGCGCTCGGCTCCAGGACCGATCCGCGCACCCCGTCGACCGCGCCGCCGGTGACCGTCAGTTCGTCCACGCGGTGCCGGAACCGGAGCGTCACCCTGCCCTTGGCGACGGCCGCGCGCACCCGCTTCTCGAACGGCTCGACGACGGCGGGGCCCGTCCCCCACGTCACGTGGAAGCGCGGCACGGAGTTGCCGTGGCCGTCGGCGAGGCCGCCGCCGCGCTCGGCCCAGCCGACGAGCGGGAACCAGCGCACGCCCATCCTGTGCAGCCACGACCGCTTCTCGCCCGCCGCGAAGTCGAGGTACGCCTCGGCCCAGCGGTAGCCCCAGTAGTCCTCGCCCGCCGGGTCGTCCACGCCCCGGTCGAAGGCGGCGGCGCCGAGCCAGTCCTGGCGGGCGAGGTCCAGCGAGTCCTTGACGCCCATGAGGCGCTGTTCGTCGGAGTTGACGAAGAACAGGCCGCCGAAGGACCAGAACGCCTGGCCGCCGATGTTGCTTTCGGGTTCCTGGTCGAGGAGGATCACCCGGCGTCCCGCGTCGGCGAGTTCGGCGGTGGCGACGAGCCCCGCGAGCCCCGCGCCGACGACGATGACGTCGGCGTCCGCGGCCCCGCCCGGCGCGCCCGCCGCACGCGCGTTGGACGCGGAGGCCAGCGCCGCGGTGGTGGCCGCGACCGCGCCGCCCGCGAGCGCCTGCCGCCGGGAGAGGGAGACCTCGGAGTCCATGGGAGCCCTTTCGTCGGGTGTGCCGGGGCTCACAGCGAACCAAGGCAACCAAGCGCTCGCTAGTGCGGAGGGGACAACAAACCGATAACAGCGCGGACTCGGGCGAACCCATGAAAGAAAATGGTTATCGAACCCGCTGTCCGACCGTGGCCGACCAGAGAGACGACACAGTGACCGCAGCCGAGCACACCCAGGACCACGCACCGCCGCGCCGACGTGACGACACCCCCGGCGCGTCCGCCCTCTACCTGCTGGTCTCGATCGTCGCGCTGCTCGTCCTCGCGCGTATCCACCTCGCCCCGCACGTCACCCACGCGGGCCTCCAGGCGTGGTCGACCATCTTCGTCGCCATCTGCGTGCAGGCCCTCCCGTTCCTCGTCTTCGGCGTGCTGCTGTCGGCCGCGATAGCCACGTTCGTCCCCGCCGAGACCTGGACGCGGCTCCTCCCCCGCCGCGCGGCCGCCGCCGTGCCCGTCGCGGGGGCGGCGGGCGCGGTGCTGCCGGGCTGTGAGTGCGCGTCGGTGCCCGTCGCGGGCAGCCTCATGGCACGCGGCGTCGCACCCGCCGCCGCGCTGACGTTCCTGCTCGCCGCCCCCGCGATCAACCCGATCGTGCTCGTGGCGACGGCGGTGGCCTTCCCCCGGCAGCCCGAGATGGTCGCCGCGCGGTTCGGCGCGTCCCTCGCCGTCGCGGTGCTCGTCGGCTGGATCTGGGCGTGGTTCGGCAAGGGCGCCTGGATCCGGATCCCTGAGCGGCCCGACCATGACGGAAGCAAGTGGGAGGCGTTCCGGCAGGCGATGCGGCACGACCTGATGCACGCGGGCGGGTTCCTCGTCGTCGGCGGGGCCGCCGCCGCGACGATCAACACCGTGGTGCCGCCGTCGTGGCTGACCGGGCTCGGCGGGATCGGCTGGGCGTCGGTGCTGACGCTGGCGTTCCTCGCCGTCCTGATGTCGCTGTGCTCGGAGGCCGACGCGTTCGTCGCGGCGAGCCTCACCGCGTTCTCCCCGACGGCCAAGCTCACGTTCCTCGTCGTCGGGCCGATGGTCGACCTCAAGCTCATCGCGATGCAGACCGGCATCTTCGGCCGCGCCTTCGTGATGCGCTTCGTCCCGCTCACCTTCGTCCTCGCCGTCGCGGTGAGCGCGCTCGTCGGAGGGCTGTTCCTGTGACCCGGGCCACCCAGAACGTCGTCATGGTCCTGCTCGGCGGGGCCGTCCTGTGGATCACCCTCGTCACCGGCGAGGCGATCAACTACGTGAAGCCGGGCTTCCGGCCGCTGCTCGTCGCGGCCGGTGTCGTCCTCGTGGTGCTGGGCGCGGTCGGGGTGCGCCGGGAGTGGCACGACGACCGGGGCGGCACGGAGGCGGGGCACGCAGGGCACCACCACGGGCACGGCGGCCCGAGGGTGGCGTGGCTGCTGTGCCTGCCGGTCTTCGCGCTCTTCGCCCTCGCCCCGCCCGAACTCGGCGTCTACACCGCCGAGCGGTCCGACCCGCGCATCGCGACCGTGCCGCCGCCGCTGGACGACTCCTACGCGCTGCCCGAAGGCGGGCCCGACCCGCTGCCCATGTCCATCCCCGAGTTCATGGGACGGTCCTTCGAGGCGCAGATCGGCGGCCAGGCCACCCTCACCGGACGGCGCCTGGAGCTGACCGGCTTCGTCACGACGGGCGAGGACGGCCGCTGGTACCTCAACCGCCTCCAGCTCAACTGCTGCGCCGCCGACGCGAGCACCCTGCGCGTCACCGTCTTCGGCGTGCCCAAGCCGCCCAAGGGCCAGTGGGTGGACGTCGTGGGCGTCTGGCGGCCCGCGGGCACCCCGGACGGCACCGGCGTCTACGAGTTCCAGGCGGAGTCGGCCACCAAGACCGGCAAACCCGACAACCCGTACGCCTGAGTCACCTCCGCGCACCCGTCTGTGATGATGGAAGGGTGCCGGAAGGGGACAGCGTATGGCGGGCCGCGAGGACGCTGCGCGCGGTGCTCGCCGGAAGGGAACTGCTGGAAGCCGACCTGCGGGTACCGCGGCTGGCCACGGCCGACCTGTCCGGCCGCGTCGTCCGCGACGTCGTGCCGCGCGGCAAGCACCTGCTCGTCCTCATGGACGGCCTGGTGCTGCACAGCCATCTGCTCATGGACGGCTCCTGGCGCGTCTACCGGCCGGGCCAGCGCTGGACGGGCGGTCCCGGCCACCAGATCCGCGCCGTGCTGCGGACGGAGGCGGGCACGGCGGTCGGGTACCGGGTGCACGAGCTGCGGCTGGTCCGCGACGCCGCCGAGGTCGTCGGGCACCTGGGGCCCGACCTGCTCGGGCCCGACTGGGACGCCGACGCGGCGGTCCGCAACCTCACGGCCGACCCGTCGCGGCCGATCGGCGAGGCGCTGCTGGACCAGCGGAATCTGGCGGGGATAGGCAACATCTACAAGGCGGAGGTCCTGTTCGCCGGGCGGACCCACCCCGACACCCCCGCCGGACGGGCCGACCTGCCCGCCTTGGTGGACCTGGCGCACCGGCTGCTCACCGCCAACCGGGACCGGCCGCGCCGGATCACCACGGGCTCGCCGCGCGACCCCCTCGCCGTCTACGGGCGGGCGCGGCGGCCGTGCCTACGCTGCGGGACGCCGATCCGCGCGGCGGGCCGGGACGACCGGATCACCTACTGGTGTCCGGCGTGCCAGCCGCCGCCTTGACGGACCCGGCGAAGCGGCGCGCGAACGCGAGGTACTGCGGGGTGGTGCCGTCCGGGTCCCAGACGGCCATGGTGACGCGGGCGAACGCGCCGGAGAACGGGCCGTCGAGCAGGTCCGCCCAGATCCCGGCGACCTCCTCGGGGTCGTTGCGGAACACGCCGCAGCCCCACGCGCCCAGCACGAGCGAGGTGTGCCCGTACCCGGCGGCCAGCGCCAGCACCTTGGCGGCGCGGGCCCGCAGCACGTCCGACACGTCGGCGCCGGGGCCGAGGACGCCCCGGTTGGGCGCGGGCGAGGTCAGGAACGCCACGTCGTACGGCTCGGGCAGCAGCGCGCCGGACTCGGCGCGGAACACCGGGACGCCGGGCGAGTAGATCATCCGGTCGGAGTAGCGGGCGTCGCGGGCGGCCCGGTGCGTGTTGTAGAAGTCGGCCTGGAAGCGGCGCAGCGTCGGGTAGAGCGCCGAGGCGCGGGCCAGCGCCTCCTCCTGGGCGTGCGCGCCGCGTAGGAATCCGCCTCCAGGGTTCTTGGCTGACGCGAAGTTCAGGGCGGCGACGCCGGGGCCGAGCCTGCGCGCGGCCTCCAGGGTGGTCTCGCGGGTCACCTCGACGGCGGTGGTGTGCTCTCCGGTGCGCGGCTCCGGGAACTCGTCCGGCTGGTGCAGGCGGGCGGCGGCGACGGCGCGCGCCACGTCCAGCGGGACGGTCGCGCCGTCCACCTCGTAGCGGCCCGCCTCCAGGATCGCGACGGTCTGCTCGGCGATGGCCTTCCGATTCAATCTCATAGTGAGAACATCTCATCGACGCCCGTCCGGGGCAAGCGGTTTTCCCACGCGCTCGGGGCCTCCCGCCGGACGGCGGGAGGCCCACGCGCGCACCGCCGTCAGGCCCGGCGCTTGCGCACCCCGTTGAACTCGAAGTCGTAGATCGTGTCGTTGATCCGCAGGCCGTCCACCGCGCCGACGAACGCGTTGTCGCGGCCCTTCTGGAACTGGACGCTGTAGGTGATCACCGCGTTGGGCAGCGCCGCCTTCAGCTCCGCGAACGTGCACGGGTCGGTCGGTTCGCAGTTGATGGCCGGACCCGTCGGGCCCGTCGCGAACCAGGCGCTGCCGTCCGCCGCCGCGTCATAGCGCTGCCAGACGTTGAGCGCCGGGGTGTCGGGCGCGGACGGGCTCGTGGAGTCCTGCGGCAGGTAGCCGATCGTGGAGTAGTCCACCCCCGTCGTGAGGTTCGGGTCGATCTCGAAGGAGATGCCCGGAAGGGCGGCGCCCGTGGTGTCCATGCCCGTGAAGATGGAGTACTGGAGGGTCCGGATCGAACTGAGCCGGACGCCCGCGTACTCCTTCTCGTTGCCGAACGCCACCTTCTCCGCCGTCAGCACGTCGCCGGGGACCTGCGGGCCCGCCACGATGATGCCGAGGCTGCCCCTGCCGTAGGGCGGGTCCTGCCGTGCCGCGTTCTGCGTGGGACTCGTCCGCCCCCACGGGCCGAACCGCAGGTCGGCGGTCGGCGAGCCGAGCGTGTTGCGCCCGATCACCCCCCACCTGTCGGTGTAGACCCAGTTTCCCTTGTCCGCGTCGCCCTCGGCCGCCACGGCGGCGGTGCCCGGCGCCGCCAACCCGGCCAGAACGGCCACGGTCGCGATCCATGCCAGCCGTCTTCTCACCCTCAACAAAACCCCCCTCGACCGGCCCGCGGGCCGTCTTCACCAGGACTCCGGTCGGTCCGGGCGGTTCATCCCCCCGCCGTTCGCGCGGCAAATCCGCGGCAGGCCATTTGGCCAATTCTTTAGTTGACATTTCGCCCACGGTCCGAACAATCGCCCGGCCCGCGGGTATGCAGTGTCTTCGAACGGGCCGAAGATCAGCACGACCGACGGGGGCACCGAGGCAGATGCACGCCATTCCCGCGCCGAACCGGCGCACCACGCTCTCCGCCTGCCTGCTGGCCGCGCTCGGCCCGCTGGCGGCCCGCCCGGCGGCCGCCGTCCAGCCGCCCGCGCCCGAGGGGCCGCACGTCGCGCTGAGCCCCGCCGAGGCGTGGCGGCGGCTGCGCAAAGGCAACGAGTACTGGGTGGGCGACCGGATGCGCCACCCCGACCAGAGCAGCAGGCACCGGCACGACCTGGAACGGGCCCAGCACCCCTTCGCCGTCGTGGTGACGTGCATCGACTCACGGCTGTCCCCCGAGCTCGTCTTCGACCAGGGCATCGGCGACCTCTTTGTCGTCCGCACCGGCGCGCACACCGTGGACGGCCTGGTCAGCGGATCCATCGAGTACGGGCCGCTGCAGGACGGCACACCACTGATCGTCGTCCTCGGGCACCAGCGGTGCGGCGCGATCCTCGCCGCCGTCCAGGCGCTCGACGCGGGCCGCAGGGCGCCGGGCCACCTCGCCGACGTGGTGGAGGCGCTGCGGCCCGCCGTCACCGCGGCGCGCCGGACGGGCGGCGACCTCGTGGAGGCGGCGGTCCGGCACCAGATCACCCGCACCGTGCGCTCCCTGGACCGCAACCCGGCGCTCAGGCCCCGGATCGACGCGGGCGGGCTCGGCCTCGTCGGCGCCTACTACGAGTTGGGCACGGGCCGCCTCAACGTCCTGCACACGCGCGGCTTCCAGCCCTGACGGTAAGGCGGCGACGGTCAGGGGAGGGTGACGACGGCGCGGCCCTGGAGGGTGCCGTCATGGAGCGCCTTGTAGGCGGCGTCCACCTCGCTGAACGGATAGAGGGTGACGTCGTTGCGGATGTCCCCCGAGGCGGCCAGGGCGAGGACGTCACGGAGGTCCGCCTGGGACGAGCCCTGGAACGTGAACACCTCCGCGTCGTTGGGGAGTGTGCCGAACCAGGGGCCGTCCAGGCCGCCGCCGCCCGCGCCGACCAGGCCGAAGGAGCCGCCGGGCGCGAGCGAGGCGAGGCCGGTGCGCAGCGTCGCGGTCGCGCCCACGAAGTCGAGGACGGCGTCGGCGCCGTGGCCGCCGTCGGTGAGGGCGCGGATCGCGAGGGGCACGTTCTCGGCGTCGCCGGGCAGCGTCTCGTGCGCGCCCAGTTCGGCGGCGCGGGCGAGCTGCGCCGGGTCGGTGTCCACCGCGACGACCCGGGCGTCGGTGAGCCGCCGCAGGAACTGGACCGCGAACCCGCCGAGGCCGCCCACCCCGATGACGACGGCGGTGCCTCCGGCGGGGACGCGCGGAAGCACCCGGCGCACCCCGTGGAAGGACGTGGCGCCCGCGTCGGTGAAGACGCCCGCCGTCACCGGGTCCAGGGCCGGGTCCAGGGGGACGAGGAACCTGGCGTCGTCCACGAGGACGTATTCGGCGAGCCCGCCATCGCGCCCGTAACCACGGCCGTAGGGGCGTTCGGGGCACACGCTGTCGAGGCCGCGCTCGCAGAACCGGCAGACGCCGCAGGAGGCGGGCGAGACCAGGGCGACCGGGTCGCCTTCGGCGTAGCCGCTGACGTCGCTTCCCGTCGCGGCGACGTACCCCGCCGTCTCGTGTCCGAGGGTGAACGGGACCTGCCAGCCGAGCAGCTCGCCGATCTCGCCGGGCAGCTCGATCATGGTGAGGTCGGAGTGGCACAGCCCGCACCCCGCGACCTTCACCAGGACCTCGGACGGGCCGGGTTCGGGCACCGGGACCTCGACCGTCGTGGGCCGCTCCGTCCACGCGCCGATCCGGTAGGCGGCCATCGTCTGTGCCATGGTGTTCCCTCCCGTGCCGATCTTCTCCAGGAGGTCATATCAGTCGCATGCCCAGGTACCTCAACAACGACCCCGGCGGCGTGGGCCGCCACCGGCTGTTCGGAGCTGGCCGAAAGCCCAGAAACTCTCCTAGAGTGACTGATCCTGTGAATTCTGCAACATTGGCTGCTCGAAGTGATTTAATCATCACTCATCGTTGCCGATCGGTACATGTCCGGTCGGTCTCCCCCCGAGGACCGCGCGGACCGACAGGGTCGGCCCCGGGGCGGCGGACGGCGCTTCGGAGCGCGCCGCGCCGTCGCGGGCGCGCGGTCGCGAACACGCCAGGAGTTGACTCATGCAGGTTTCCAGGTTCCTGCGCGCGCTGATGCTGGGCGTCGTGCCCGCGCTCGCGCTGGCGCTGCCGGGCTCGGCGCTGAAGGACCGAACCACCCCCGCACCGGCCGACAAGCACAGAGTGCCCGCGCCGCTCGGCACCCCCCACCACGTCGGCTTCGCCGTCGCCGACGCCGCCGCCGCCGTCAAGCGGCTGCGGGCGGGCACCGGCAACCGGTTCACGCCGGTGCGCGTGTCCCGGCCCGTCGTCACCGTGCCGGGGGCGGGAACGGGACGGGTCGAGATCCGCAGGGCGCGGTCGCTGCGCGGCGCCCCGCACATCGAGCTCATCGAGTCCGCGGCGCCGGGCCCATGGCGGGCTGCCGCCGACCGGGCACGGCCGTTCCTGTCCTACACCGTCCGCGACGTGGACCAGGCGGGCGGACGGCTTACGTACGCGGGCCTCCGCAAGGTCGCCTCCAGCGACGCGTTCTCCTTCTGGGAGGGCGTCGGCGGCGTCCTCGTCCAGCTCATCGAGGACGGCGCCGCGCCATGGGGCGACGACGGCCGTCCGTCCGGGCTCGACCTCGGCCGCGTCCGCAACCTCTCGATCCTCCCGTGCGCCCCCCGCGCGGTGAAGGACCAGCTGACGGCCCTGTCCGGGATCACCTGGACCCCTGCCGTCTCCTACGACATGCCGTGGACGCTCGGCGACGGCACGACCGTCACCGTGCACGAGACCGTCCAGCTCGGCACCGCGCTCGACCCGTACGTCAGCATCGTGACCCAGGCCCCGGCGCTGCCCGGAAACGCCTGCTCCGACGGCCGGACCCCGTTCTATCCGGTGTTCCTCACCGCCGACGTCACCGCCGCGTCGGCGCAGCTCCGGAAGGCGGGCTTCACCCGGCTCGCCGCGTCGTACCCGCTCGTCGGGCTCTACCGCGCGGTCGGCATCTCCGTCGAGGTGGCGCACGTCAGCTTCCTCCCGGCCTAGCGCGCACACGGCTCCGGCGCCCCCGTGACGTCAAGGGGGCGTCGGAGCCCATCACCTCACGCCGAGACGGTCGAGACGTCCTTCTTCCCCTTCTGGTCCTTGCGCACCCCGAGGGCGACCGCGATGACGGAAGCCCCGATCAGCGTGATCAGGCCGTTGACGACGAACGCGGTGTGCAGGCCGGTCAGCATCGACGCGGACGCCGTCGCGATGGCCGACATGATCGGGATGCCCGCCGTCAGCGAGACCTGCTGGGTCATGGTGGCCAGGCCCGTCGCGAGGCCCTGGTCGCTGTCGGGCACACCGGAGGTCGCGGTGCCGAAGAACGCGACGATGCCGAGCGCGTGTCCGAACGCGCCGAGCGTGGCGAACACGAGGGTGAGCACGAGCCCCGTCGTCCGTGTGTCGCCGAGTGTGACGAGGGCGAGCGCGAACGCCCCCTGGAGGGCGAGGCCGGTGACGAGCCCGCCGGTCAGCCCCACCCGGGCGATGAGCCGTGGCGCGACGATCCCGCCCAGGAACGCGCCGGCGCCGGTGACGCCGAAGACCAGTCCGGTCGCGAACGCCGACAGGTCGAGCACCTCCTGGAGGTAGATCGTCAGCAGGAAGATCACCGACGACTCCATCGCGAACACCAGGAGCCCTCCGGCGTTGCCCCACCGGACCGTGGGGCGGCCCAGCACGCGCGGCGAAGCCAGCGGCGCGGCCGCCCGCCGCTCGATCAGCGCGAAGGCGGCGAGCAGCA
Source organism: Actinocorallia sp. API 0066 (assembly GCF_020991275.1). Taxonomy (GTDB): domain Bacteria; phylum Actinomycetota; class Actinomycetes; order Streptosporangiales; family Streptosporangiaceae; genus Actinocorallia. Next base: position 211,906 of record NZ_JAJLQY010000004.1, read on the forward strand.
CCACGCCGACGGCGATCGCCCACCGCTCGACCGTGATCCCGTAGATCAGGGCGAGGAGTCCGAGGCTGACGGTGAGCGCGCCCGGCACGTCCAGGCGGGGCCGCTGCGGGTCGCGGCTCTCCGGCAGCAGCAGCGGGCCGAGCACCAGCACCGCGACGGCGATCGGCACGTTCACCAGGAACGCCCAGCGCCAGCTCAGCGCGTCGGTGAGGATCCCGCCGAACAGCGCGCCCGCGGTGAACCCGGCCGACATCAGCGCCCCGTTGAGGCCGAGCGCCCGGTTCCGCAGCGGCCCCTCCGGGAACGTCACCATGAGCAGCGCGAGCGCGGCGGGCGTCGCGACGGCGGCGGAGACGCCCTGCACGACACGTCCGGCCAGCAGCGTCCCGGGGTTCTGCGCGAACCCGCCGATCAGCGACCCGACGGCGAGCAGCACCATGCCCGCGAGGAACACCCGGCGGCGGCCCAGCAGGTCGGCGACCCGGCCCGACAGCAGCGTCAGGCCGGCCGCGGGCAGCGCGAACGCCGTCGCGATCCACTGGAGGTCGTCGAGCCGGAACCCGAGCCCGGAACCGATGACGGGCATCGCCACGTTCAGGATCGAGAAGTCGATGGCGAGCATGAACTGCACGCCGAGCAGCACGATGAGCACGGTCCGTTGCCGTGTGGTCAGAGGAGTCACGCGGACCAGCCTGCGCGGGTCGCGCGCGCGTACCCAGAGCCCCGCGGGGCGCACCACACGGGTTCCTACCACCGCGAGGGTCAGGCTCGCGGCGCCGTCCGGGGGACACAATGGACGGCATGGAACAGCTCGGGGATTTCCTGAAGTCGCGGCGCGCCCGCATCACCCCGGAAGAGGCGGGTCTGGTCAACTACGGGGGCCGACGAAGGGTGCCCGGTTTGCGCCGTGAGGAGCTGGCGCAGCTCGCCGGGGTCAGCATCGCCTACCTGACCCGGCTGGAGCAGGGCCACTCGCAGAACGCGTCGGACGCGGTGCTCGACGCGCTGTCGTCGGCGCTGCGCCTGGACGAGGGCGAGCGCGACCACCTGTTCAACCTCGCCAAGGCCGGGCGTCGCCGCAAGCGCCGCCGCAAGTGCGAGCAGGCGTCCCCTATGGTGCGGCGGCTCATCGACGCGATGGCCGACATCCCCGTCGTCGTGCTGGGCGGCCGTACCGACGTGCTCGCGTGGAACACGCTCGGGCACGCGTTCTTCGCCGGGCACCTCGACCCGGAAAGCCCCTACCGGCCCGACGAGCGGCCGCACATGGCCCGGCTGATCTTCCTGGACCCGCACACCCGCGACCTGTACGCCGACGGCTGGGAGGGCAAGGCGCGCGAGTGCGTCCGGTCGCTGCGGTACGCGGCGGGCCGCGACGGCGACGACCCGGCGCTCGCGTCGCTCATCGGCGAGCTGTCGGTGCACAGCGCGGAGTTCACCCGGCTGTGGGCGGCCCACGAGGTCAGGGACTGCGGCGGGGTCGAGCGCGTCTACCGGCATCCGCTCGTCGGCGAGGTCACCCTGGCCCAGGAGGTCGCCGCGCTCGACACCGTCGCGGTGGAGCGGCTCGCGCTGTACCACGCGGAGCCCGGATCCCCCTCGGCGGCGGCGCTGAGCCTGCTCAGGCAGCTCGCCGAGGGCGGCGGCAGGGCCCGGGAAGGCGCCGGGCCCCACTCGCGTCAGCGCACGGTGTAGCTGGTAGGCAGCGAGGCGAAGCCCCGGTTGTTGGACGAGCCGACGCGCGCCGCGTTCGCGTCGTCGATCTCGTAGTCGGCGATCACCGAGCTGAGGGTCTGCAGCGCGATCCGCGTCTCCAGCCTGCCGAGGATCGAGCCCATGCAGTGGTGGCGGCCGTGGCCGAACGCCAGCGAGCCCGACGTGTCACGGCCCAGGACGAACGCGTCGGCGTCCTCGAAGACGGCGGGGTCGTGGTTGGCGGCGCCGACCATGAGCAGGATCCGGGACTCGGCGGGGATCGTCACCCCGCGCACCTCCACCTCGGTGGTGGTGGTGCGGGCGATGGTCTGCGACGGCGGGTCGTAGCGCAGCGCCTCCTCCACCCAGTCGTCGATCCGGCCGCCGAGCGCGAGCGCCTTCTGGTCGGGGTGCGACCAGGCGGCGTGCCAGGCGTTGCCGAGCAGCAGCATGGTCGTCTCGATGCCCGCGCCGACCAGGAGGATGAGGATGGAGACGACCTCCTCGGGGGTGAGCCTGTCGTCGCCCTCGGCCGCGTCGAGCAGGCCGGACAGCAGGTCGTCCTTGCGGATCTTGGCCCGGTCGATGGTCAGCTCGGTGTAGTAGCCGACGAGCGCGCCGACCGCCGCCATCGCGGACGGGGGCAGGTCGCGGACGGGCCCGCCGTCGGGCTCCCGGTACATGATGGCCATGCCGAGCTCGCGGATGCGGTCCCTGTCCTCCTCGGGGACGCCGACGAGCTCGGAGATGACGTCGGTGGGGAAGCCTCCGGCGAAGTGCATCAGGTCGAAGGTGTCGCCCGAAAGCAGCGGCTCAAGGTGGGCCCTGGCGATCTCGCGGAGGCGCGGTTCGAGCGCCTGCACGCGCTTGTTGGTGAACGCGCTCTGCACGAGGGACCGCAGGCGGGTGTGCCGGGGCGGGTCCATCGCGACGAACGAGAAGATCTGCTCGGCCTGCGGCCCCCAGAACGCGGGCTCCAGGCGCAGCCCGTTCTTGCTGGAGTACCGCTCGGAGTCCTTCAGCGCGGCGACGACGTCGGCGTGCAGGGACAGCGCGTAGAAGTCGTCCTCGTCGTTGCGGTAGACGGGCGCCTCCTCGCGCAGCCGCTTGTACACCGGGTACGGGTCGTTCTGGATGGCGAAGTCGAACGGGCTGTAGTGCAGGTCCATACGCGTGCCTTCTGGGACGAGGGGTGGTCGAATGCCGGGTGTCATGACGATCATGTACCAATCCACCGGAAATTACTGGAGAATGCCGTTCGTGGACTTCGATGAGGTGCCGCTGGGCATCGACGCGTCACGCGCGCACCCCGCGCGGCGCTACGACTACTGGCTGGGCGGCAAGGACAACTTCGTGGTGGACCGCGAGTCCGCGAAGATGATCGCCGGGTCGTTCCCCACCATCCGGATGTCGGCCATCGAGAACCGCAGGTATCTGCACCGGGTCGTCCGCTTCCTGGCGGGCGAGGCCGGGATCCGCCAGTTCCTCGATGTCGGCGCGGGCCTGCCGTCGGCGGGCAACGTGCACGAGATCGCCCAGGAGATCGCGCCGGAGAGCTGTGTCGTCTACGTGGACAACGACCCGATCGTGCTCGTGCACGCGCGGGCGCTGCTGCGGAGCACCCCCGAGGGCAGGACGGCCTACCTGCACGCGGACCTGCGCGACCCCGGCACGATCCTGTCGATGCCGGACCTCAAGCGGACCATCGACCTCGACAAGCCCGTCGCGCTGATGCTGCTGGCCGTCCTGCACTTCCTCGACGACGACGAGGAGGCGCACCGCGTCTTCCGGGTGCTGCGCGAGGCGCTCCCGTCCGGCAGTTACATCGCGCTCAGCCACGCCTCGACCGACGACCTCGCCCCCGACGTCGACCTCGCCGAGCGCGAGGAGCTGAACCGGCGCGCGGGCATCCCGTTCCGGCTGCGCCACTCCAGCGAGCTCGCCGAACTGTGCGCGGGCCTGGAACTGGTGGAACCGGGCGTCAGCGCGCTGTCGCTGTGGCGGCCGAACGTGCCGCCGGAGCAGCGGCCGCGGATCGAGAACGTCTGCATGCACGGGCTCGTCGCCCGCGTCCCCTGACCCCGGCCGTCACCAGGTGACGGGCAGCGCGCCGACGCCGTAGACGAACTGCTCGTGCCGGTAGTCCACGCCGTCCGGCGGGACGGCGAGGGCCAGGCGCGGCAGCCGTTCGAAGAGCCGGGGCAGCGCGACGTTCATCTCCAGCCGGGCCAGGGCCGCGCCGACGCACAGGTGCATGCCGTACCCGAACGCGACGTGGTGGCCCTGCGCGCGGCGCGCGTCGAACGCGTCGGGGTCGCCGGTGAAGTGCGCGGCGTCCCGGTTGGCGGCGGCCACCGAGACGATGACGCCCTCCCCCGCGCCGATCGTCACCTCACCGACGCGCACGGGTTCGCGCGCGACCCGCGCCAGGCCGAACTGGATGACCGACAGGTAGCGCAGGAGTTCCTCGGTGACGGCGGCCGCGGCGGCGGGCCCGTCGCGCAGCACGGCGAGCTGCTTCGGCGAGCGCAGCAGCGCGACGGTGCCGAGCGACAGCATGTTGGCCGTCGTCTCGTGCCCGGCGACGAGCAGCAGCCGCGCGACGAGCATCAGCTCCTCCTCGGTCAGCTCCCCCGCCCGGACGCGCGGGGCGAGCCTGCCGAGCAGGTCGTCGGAGGGCGCGGCGACCTTGGCGGCGACGAGGTCGCCCAGGTAGTCGCCGAGAAGCTGGATCGCGGCGACGGCGCGCACCGGGTCGGCGGTGTTGAGCAGCTCCACGCTGCACCGCTGGAAGAACGCGTGGTCGGCGTAGGGCACGCCGAGCAGCCTGCAGATCACCAGGGACGGCAGCGGGAGCGTGAAGTCGGCGACGAGGTCGGCGGGCGGGCCCTGCCCGATCATCCCGTCGAGCAGGCGGTCGGTGAGCGCGACGATGTCGGGCCGCAGCGCGTTGACCCGCCGCACGGTGAACTCGCCGTAGAGCATCCGCCGCATCCTGGCGTGCTCGGCGTCGTCCATCCTGAGGAAGGACAGGGCGCCCTTCACCGGGGGCACCGCAAGCAGCCTCGGGAAAGCCGGATGGGTGTCGTCGGAGCTGAACCTGCGGTCGGCCAGCACGGCGCGCGCGTCGGCGTGCCTGCACACCAGCCACGGGGTGGTGCCGTCGGCCATCCTGACGCGCAGCGGCGGGCCCTCCCGGAACCCGGCGAACTCCTCGGGCGGATCGAGCGGATCGGTGCGCAGCGTCGGCAGGGTCGGCATCTCGTCACGCGGGTCGCCCATCGGCACGTCCTCTCAGCCACCCCGAAGGTAAACCGGCCGCATCCGATCGACAAGACTCTCAAATCGGGAATCCCAAACCTCGATAACCGGAGGTGGCCAGACGACAGGGACCATCGCGATGCGGTATTTTTCCGGTCGATAAGACCGGAAAACTGGGAGGGCGCCGCGGTGGAGACCCACCTGCTCGGGTTCGCCGCCGGGGCGCTCATCTCCGTCGTCACCGCGCCGGTCGGGGTGTCGGGGGCGGTGTTCCTGCTGCCCGTCCAGCTCAGCGTGCTCAACGTGCCGAACCCGGCGGTCACGCCGACCAACCTGCTCTACAACGTGGTGTCCGGGCCCGGCGCGCTGCTGCGGTACCGCAGACGCGGCCAGCTCGGCGGGCCGTTGACGCGGCTGCTCGTCCTCGGGACGCTGCCGGGCGTCGTCGTCGGGGCGATCCTCCGGGTGTTCGCGGTGCCGGGGCCACAGGCGTTCCGCATCCTCGTGGGGGCGTTCCTCCTGCCACTGGGACTGTGGCTCTGCTACCAGACGCTCCGCCCCGCGCGTAAGGGAGGCGCTTCCGGGACGGCACGGGAACCGTCGCCCCGGACGATCACCGGCATGGCGATGGGCGTCGGGGTGATCGGCGGGATCTACGGGATCGGCGGCGGCTCCATCCTCGGGCCGATCCTCGCGGGCCGCGGCATCCCCATGACCAGGGTCGCGCCCGCCGCGCTCGCCTCCACCTTCGTCACGTCGATCGTCGGAGCGCTCACCTACCTTGTGCTGTCGTTCTTCACCTCCGGCGACATCGCGCCGCACTGGACGCTCGGCATCGCCTGCGGGCTCGGCGGGCTCGTCGGCGGCTACCTGGGCGCCCGGCTCCAGCCCCGCATGCCGGAGAAGGCGCTCCGGCTGCTGCTCGGTGTGCTCGCCTGCGCCCTCGCCGTCCTCTACCTGGTGCAGGGCCTGACCTGACGGCCCGCCCGCGCCCCTGACGCGCGCGGGCCCCGCCCCCCGGGGTCGGCTGAAAGGGGGGCGGGGCGGTTCCGGCGCGGGAGCGTCAGACCTCGACGTTCTCCTCGATGCGCTTGAGGTGGTGCCTGGCCAGCGCCAGGTTGGCCCGCCCCCGGTCCAGCGCCGCGTACATGAACAGGCCCTGCCCGCTGCGGCTCCGGAGCGGCCGGATGATGTGGTACTGCTTGTCCAGCGTGATCAGGATGTCCTCGATCGACTCCTTCAGGCCGAGCTGCTCGATCGTGCGCATCTTCGACCTGACGACCTCGGTGTTGCCCGCCGCCGCGATCTGCAGGTCGAGCGCCTTGGAGCTACCGAGCACGCCCAGCGCCATGCCGCTGCTGTAGTCGACGATCGCCGCGCCGAGGGCGCCATCGATCGACATCATCTCCTTGAGCGACTGGTCCAGGTTCGACACTGATGGTCCTTTCGACGGTGGTTTCCGGAACGATGGCGGCGATGGCCCGTGCGACGGGCCTGGCCTCCAGATGGAGCCGACCGAGGGTGACCTCGGGACCGGCCAGGATCGCCAGGGCCGCGCGCGGCCCCGCGGCGTAGATCGCGACGTGTCCGCCGCGGTTGCGGATGACGACCTCCTCGAAGTCGCCGTCCGCGGCGGTGCGGGCGACACGGTCGGACAGGGAGAGCTCGGTGGCGGCCATCGCCGCCATCCCCTCGGGTTCGAGGGAGTCGGGCAGGTCGCTGGCGACGAGGAACCCGTCGCAGGTCGCGACCAGGGAGCCGGTCATGTGCGGCACCCTCAGGCGAAGCGCGTGCAGTTCTCTCCAGATCCGGTCATCACTCATTCCAGCTCCCTCAGCGCGTCGTGCAGCCGCGCCAGCAGTTCGAGATCGGCATGTGCCCATTTCGCCGGGAACGCCCCGTCGCGGGGCTGGGACTCCCAGCGGGGCGCGCCCCCGATCCGGGGGGCGGGCGCCCCGTCTTCCGCTCGGGCTCCCCCGTCGTCGGATCCGGGCGGCCGGACCAGCGCCGAGGCGACCAGGCCCCGGACGGCGAGGACACACCCGAAGCGGGTCCGTCCGAGCTCCCGCGCGAGCCCGGACGGGGTCTTGCGCCCGTCGGCGTTCAGCAGGATCTCCGCCTGGAGACCCGTGAGGATCACCCGCTGGCGGGACACCCTGCGGAGCGGCCGGACGGGCTCGTCATCGGCCAGCGGCGACGGCCACGCCGCGTCCAGCAGGACCCGGCGCCGCCGGATCTCCACGCACAGCGTCACCGGATCCACGGCGAGGCACTCCGGCCAGTAGGGCGCCTTGCCGTCCTCGAAGCGCGGCTCGTGCCCCGAGCGGGCCAGGAAGAACGCGGCGTCGAAGAAGTGGATGAGGGCGTGCGCCTCGAACTCGGCGGCGCCGAGCCGGGCCGGGCTCGCGGGGCCATGCCCGGGGCCCTGGGCGCGCAGCAGCTCCCAGCCCTGCTCGGTCAGCCGCCCGGACGCCGTCAGCAGCTCGCGCAGGCTCGGCGTGTGCGCCGTCTCGGCGTGCACGACGGCGCCGTCGACGAGGTGGAACGCGCCGTCGTCGCCGAGCGAGAGGGTGCCGGTGGCACCCGCCTCCGCGAGGCTCTCCAGGCGCGCGCGGACCGTCCTCATCCGGCCGCCAGGTCGCGCAGCACGTCCCGCAGCCGGTGCCGGGCCAGCGCGACGTTGCCCCGGCTGCGGTCCAGCACCACGTGCAGGCACAGCCGGGCGTCGGTGGCGGTGGTGACGAGCGCCAGCAGGTGGTGGCCCGCCGCGCCCGTGACGGTGATCTCCTCGATCTCGTCGCCGGTGGCGGCCGCGGCGAACGCGGGCTCGGCCAGCACCATCCGGACCAGGTCGGCGGCGCCCGCCGCCCGCTCGGCCGCCTCGTCGGCGGTCATGCCCGCCGACGCGACCGCGAGGCCGGTGGCGGCGTCGAGGAGGGTCGCGGCGCGCACCCCGGGGATCGCCATGACGAGCGTCAGGCAGTCCTCCATCGCCGGCACCGCACCCCCCTTGGTGATCACCACCGAGAATTTCGGAAATCTCGGAGTGATCGGAGGCTATCGGCGCGGAACCGGCGAACTCCCGCCTTCACCGTCAACCGTTATGAGGTACCAACAAGTACATTTCTCCCGGTAGGGGCGGGTTCAAGGATCGTACGCCGGGGTGGAACGACCCTCATCCGATGAGGTCGATAAGGTCCGCCACCGAGTCGACGATCCGTGACGGACGGTAGGGGAACCGTTCCACCTCGTGCCGCCTGGTCACCCCGGTGAGCACGAGCACCGTCTCCAGGCCCGCCTCCATGCCCGCGACGACGTCGGTGTCCATCCGGTCGCCGATCATCGCGGTGGCCTCGCTGTGCCCGTCCACCTGGCGGATGGCGCTGCGCATCATCAGCGGGTTCGGCTTGCCGACGAAGTACGGCTCCACCCCCGTCGCCCTGGTGATCATCGCGGCGACGGCGCCGCACGCGGGCAGCGAGCCGTCCTGGGACGGGCCGATCGGGTCGGGGTTGGTCGCGATGAACCGGGCGCCCCGCTCGATCAGCCGCACCGCGCGGGTGATCTGGTCGAAGCTGTAGTTCCGTGTCTCGCCCAGCACCACGTACTCCGGGTCGAGGTCGGTGAGGATGTAGCCGACCTCGTGCAGCGCCGTGGTCAGCCCCGACTCGCCGATCACGTACGCGGTGCCGTGCGGCCGCTGGTCGGTGAGGAACTTGGCGGTGGCCAGCGCCGACGTCCAGATCATCTCCGGCTTGATGTCGAGCCCGGCGGCGGCCAGCCGGGCCGACAGGTCGCGCGGGGTGTAGATGGAGTTGTTGGTGAGGACCAGGAGGCGCTTGCCCGCCCCCAGGACCTTCGCGATGAAGGCGTCCGCCCCCGGCACGGGCTTCCCCTCGTGCACGAGGACCCCGTCCATGTCCGACAGCCAGCACTCGATGGGCTTACGCTCGCTCATGCCCGCATTCTCGCAGCTCACCGATCATGCCGACAATGCGCTAACCCCCGCCCGACCCCTCCCCCGCCCGCCGGACCGAACCGGGCAGCTCCCCCAGGCGACGCGGTCGGTGGGCCGCGTGCGTTTCAGGGAACGCCCAGAAGGCGCAGCCCCGCGGTAACACCCGCGGCGGCCAGCACCACGACGACAAAGGACGCCCTGCGCCAGGCGAGGACGGCCGCGACCGCGACGCCGGTGGGCCGCGCCCAGCCCGCGAAGTGCTGGCCCTCGGCAAGAGCCGAGGTGGCGGCCAACGCCACCAGCAGCACCACGGCGACGGCGGCCAGCGGAGCCCGCAGCCGCTCCAGGTCGAACCTGCGGGCGGCGAGCGGCCCCGCGAGGCGAAAGGCATAGGTACCCACGGCGAGCACAAGCACGGCGAGCAGCGGCATGACGGACTCCTTCAAGGCACACCGGACTGTGTCTGATCGGCCCTGGGCTGTGTTTGATCGGGCCCAGGGGCAGCCACTTCACGACCCCGACTCCGTCGGAAGCGCCCACCCCTGGGGCCGTCGTGGGCCAGGAGGGGCAGGGCGGCGGCGAGCGCGAGCAGTACCGGTACGCCGGGGGGCAGGAACGGGACGGCGGCGAGCGCCAGCAGGGTGCCCGCCAGGGCGGCGAGCCGGACCCGGCGTTCGGTGAGCGCGGGCATGATGAGGGCCAGCAGCACGGCGGGGAACGCGGCGTCGAGGCCGAGCGCGTTCACGTCCTCCAGCACGCTTCCGGCGTACGCGCCGACGAGGACCGACAGGTTCCAGACGACGAACAGGGCGATCCCGCACACCCAGTAGGCCAGGCGGCGCTGCCGGGCGTCCTCGTGCCGGAAGGTGAACGCGGCCGTCTCGTCGGTGAGGAGCTGGGCGCCCAGCAGCCGCCGCCACCACGGGCCCTCGTACACGTCGGCGACGGCGAGGCCGAACGGCAGCAGCCGCGCGTTGAGCACGAGGCCGGTGACCACCGCGGTGGCGGCGCCGCCCCCGGCGAGCACGATGCCCAGCGCGGCGAACTGGGCGCCCCCGGCGAACACCAGCACCGACATCACGACCGGCACCCAGAGCGGGATCCCGCCCGCGAGCGCGATCGCACCGAAGGACACCCCGACCAGGGCGTCGGCGACGCACACCAAGCCGATGTCGCGGAGCGTGCCGCGATCCATCGTCCGCCATATCGAACGCATGTCCACTAGAATGAACAACGCCGAGCCGTTCGTCAAATCGAACGGGAAGACCGCCACGGCGAACGCGCGCCGAGCGCGTCCCCGAGCGCCGGGCGACACCGAGGAGCCGACGATCAGCGAGCCAGCCGACATCATCACGACCATCGCCGCCTCGCTGCGCCGCGAGCGCGAACGCGCGGGCCTGTCCCTCGCCGAGCTCGCCCGGCGCGCCAGACTCGCCAAGTCCACGCTCTCCCAGCTGGAGTCGGGCGCCGGGAACCCGAGCGTGGAGACGCTGTGGGCGCTCAGCCTCGCGCTTGAGGTGCCGTTCAGCAGGCTGGTCGAACCGCCGCTGCCCGACGTCCACGTGATCCGCGCCGAGGAGGCCGCCTACACCAGGTCCGAGGAGGCGCCCTACCGCGTCGCCCTGCTGTCGCCCTGCCCGCCCGGCGCGCGGCGCGACGTGTACCGCGTGCTGGCCGAGCCCGGCGCGGCGCGGGTCACCACCACCCCGCACCAGGCGGGCGTGCGCGAACACGTCGTCCTCTGCACGGGCCGCGCGCTCGTCGGGCCGCTCGACGCGGCGGTCGAGCTGGGCCCCGGTGACTACGCGGCCTACCCCGGCGACATCCCGCACCTGTTCCGGGCGCTGGAGGCGGGCACGGCCGCGGTGATGGTCATCGAGCACCGCTGACGCCGGGTTTCAGCCCCGACGACGACAGGTAGGAAATCGACTACCGAGAGTCGTCACCGTCCGGTCCGCGCCCGGACGGACGCGCCGGACGTGCCGGAGGGGGCGCCGTGGAGGGCAACGAGATCCGCAGCCTGCTGCACCCGTTCCTGCTCCTGCTCATCTACGAGCGGCCCGGCCACGGCTACGAGCTGATCGAGCGGCTCTCCCGGCTCGGCGTGCCCGACGTCGAGCCCGGCCACGCCTACCGGCTGCTGCGCGGCATGGAGCGCACCAGGCTCCTCACCTCCAGCTGGGAGGCGTCCGACAACGGCCCCGCCCGCCGCCGCTACGAGCTCACCCCCGAGGGCCTCGCCGACCTCGAGTCCTGGATCCCGCGCCTCGCCGGATTCGGCCAGATCCTCGACTCCTGCCTGGCCCGCTGGTTCCGCGCCTCCGGCCTCACCGAACGGACCCGCTGACATGCCCGCCCCCACCCCGAAGGCCCAGCCGACACCCCCACCCGTCACTCACGGGCCCGGCCCCGGTGCGCCGCCCAACACGGTCAACACGATCAAGGACGAACGGGCACGCCTAGGGGCACCCGACACCGTCGAGGACGGGGTGGAGCGGGTCTGGGAGCTGGTCGGGGAGCGGGCGGAGGCGGGGCGGGCGCTGGGGCGGGACGCGGCGCGGCTGGCGCTGGTGTGCCGGGCGATGGCCGAGCGGTTCCGGCGCGGGGGCACGCTGCTGGCGTTCGGCGACGGGCTCGCGGCGGCGGACGCGGCGCACATCGCCGTCGAGTTCACCCATCCGGTGATCGTGGGGAAGCGGGCGCTGCCCGCGGTGTCGCTGCACGCGGACGCGTCGGTGCTGGGGGCCGCGGCGGCGCGCGGGCCGCACGAGGCGCTGGCCGCGCGGCTGCGGCCGCTGGTCGGGCGGCGGGACATCGCGCTCGGCCTCTCGCCGGACGGCGAGAGCCAGGCCGTCCTGCGCTGCCTCGCCGCCGCCCGGGACGCGGGCGCGCTGACCGTCGCCCTCGTCGGCGCCGAGGGCGGCGCCGCGGTCGAGGCGGCCGACCACGTGCTCACCGCGGCGTCCACCGACCCGCTCGTGGCCCGCGAGATCCACGTCACCGCCTATCACGTGCTCTGGGAGCTGGTGCACGTGTTCCTCGAAGGGCAGGACACCCCATGACCGACCCGGCCGCGCACTGCGCCGGCGAGACCTGCGTCACCTGCTCCGACACCGCCGTCGCGGTCCGCGTCCGTGAACTCCGCCCCGGCGGCCTCGCCCTCGTGGACACCGAGGCGGGCCCCGAGGAGATCAGCGTGGCCCTCGTCGACGCCCGCCCCGGCGACACCGTCCTCGTGCACGCCAAGGAGGCCATCGCCCTCCTCACCACCCCGCCGAACGAAAGCGAAGGGGGTGAGGCGCGATGAGCGGGGTCGAGGCGCTGTATCCGTTCCTGTACTCGGGGGCGAAAGGGGGTGATGAGGCGCTGGTGGCGGACGTCGAGCGGTCGACGGCGGAGAAGGCCGCCGAGGCGGCCGCGCTGCGGGCGTCGCTGGCGGAGCGGTTCGCTTCCGCGCTGGTGGGTTGTGCGGAGGCCGTCGCGGCAGCCCTGGAGGAGGGCGGGCGGCTGCTCGCGTTCGGGAACGGCGGGAGCGCCACGGACGCGCAGGCGTTCACCACGCTGCTCGCGGCTCCCCCGCCGCCGCTGCCCCCGCTGCCCGCGCTCGCGCTGGCGCAGGACACGGCGGCGCTGACGGCGCTCGCCAACGACGTCGGCTACGAGGTGGTGTTCGCCCGGCAGATCGCGGCGCTGGGCCGTCCCGGCGACGTGGCCGTGGCGTTCTCGACGAGCGGCGGGTCCGCGAACGTGCTGCGCGGCCTCACGGAGGCGGGCCGGCGCGGCCTGGTGACGGTCGGCTTCGCCGGGTACGACGGCGGCCCGATGGCCGCCCCCGGCGTCGTGGACCACCTGTTCGTCGTCCCGTCCTCCTCGGTCCACCGCGTCCAGGAGGCACAGACGACCCTGTACCACGTCCTGGGCACCCTCATCCGCGACCGCCTCGACGTCTCGGCCACGGCACCCGGAGACGACGTGCCGGACGGGGTCGGGACGGGTGGGCCGGAGGCCGCCGGGTGACGGGGGCGCGGGCCCGGGTGCGGATCCGGGTGGAGGGGATCGTGCAGGGCGTCGGGTTCCGGCCGTTCGTGCACGAACTCGCCGGACGGCATGGGATCGCCGGTTTTGTCGGCAACGACGCCGAAGGTGTGTTCGCCGAGGCGGAGGGCGAACCCGGCCCGCTCGACGCGTTCGTCGCCGACCTCAACCGGTGCGCGCCGCCCCTCGCCGTCGTCGAACGGGTCGTCGCGATCCCCGCCGAACCGGTCGGAACACTCGGGTTCGCCATCGTGCCGAGCACGTCGAGCACGCCGGGCAAGGCGAGGTCGGCCCTGGTGTCGCCCGACACCGCGACCTGCGCGGACTGCCTGCGCGAGATGGCCGATCCGGCCGACCGGCGGCACGGGTACCCGTTCACCAACTGCACCGCCTGCGGCCCCCGCTACACGATCACCACCGACGTTCCCTACGACCGCCCCAATACGACGATGCGGGACTTCGCCCTGTGCGCGGACTGCGCGCGTGAGTACGCGGACCCCGCCGACCGCCGCTTCCACGCGCAGCCCGTCTGCTGCCCCGCGTGCGGCCCCTCCCTCAGCTTCCTGGACGCCGAAGGCAAGCCCCTCGAAGGCGACCCCCTGGAGACGGCTGCCTCCTGGCTGCGCGCAGGCAGGATCCTCGCCATCAAGGGGCTCGGCGGCTATCACCTTGCGGTCCTCGCCTCGGACGGGCCCGCCGTGGCCCGTCTCCGGGAGCGCAAGCGGCGCGAGGAGAAGCCGTTCGCCGTCATGGCGCCGAGCCTGGCGGCGGCCCGGACGCTCGTGGAGATCGACGACGCCGCCGCTGCCGTGCTCACCGGCCCGCGCCGTCCCATCGTGCTGCTCCCCCGGCTGCCCGGCGCCGGGGTCGCGGAAGAGGTGGCGCCCGGAGCGCCGGAACTGGGCGTCCTGCTGCCCTACACGCCGCTGCACCATCTGCTGGCCGCGCGGGTGGCCGCGCCGTTCGTGCTGACCAGCGGCAACCTCTCCGACGAGCCGATCGAGCACAACGACGAGGCGGCGCTCGCCCGGCTGGGCCCGCTCGCCGACGCGCTCCTCACCCACGACCGCCCGATCCACGCGCGCGCCGACGACTCGGTGGTACGCCTCGTCAGAGGCCGGGAGGTGCCTTTGCGGCGCTCGCGCGGCAGCGCCCCCGCCCCGCTGACGACGCACCGTCCCTTCGCGCGGCCCGTCCTCGCGTGCGGGCCCGAGCTGAAGAACACCTTCTGCCTCGCGCGGGGCTCACGCGCGTTCGTCTCCCCACACGTCGGCGACCTGGAGAACCACGCGACGCTGACCGCCTACGCCCAGGGGATAGCGCGCTACAGGCGGCTGTTCGGGATCTCGCCGGAGGTCGTCGCGCACGACCTGCATCCGGAGTACCTGTCCACGAAGTACGCGCTGGAGCTGGCCGAAGCCGAGGGACTGGAGCTCGTCGGGGTGCAGCACCACCACGCCCACGTCGTGTCGTGCCTCGCCGACAACGGCGTGGCCGGGCCCGTCCTCGGGATCGCGTTCGACGGGCTCGGCTACGGCCCGGACGGCACCCTGTGGGGCGGCGAGGTCCTCGTCGCGGACGCGGCGGGCTACCGGCGCGCGGCCCATCTCGCGCCCGTCCCGATGCCGGGCGGCGCGGCGGCGATCCGCGAGCCCTGGCGCATGGCCGCCGCGTACCTGGACGCCGCCTACGCCGGAGACGTCCCCGAGCTGCCCCTCATGGCCCGGCACGCCGACCGCTGGTCCGCCGTGACGTCGCTGGCCCGCTCCGGCACGCACGCCCCGCTCACGTCCAGCGCGGGCCGTCTCTTCGACGCCGTCGCCGCCCTCGCCGGGCTCCGCGACACCGTCCGCCACGAGGGCCAGGCCGCCATCGCCCTCCAACACGCCGCCGACCCCTCGGAGCCCGGCTCCTACCCCATCGACATCTCCGACGGCGACCCCATGGTCCTCTCCTGCGCCCCCCTGATCCGCGCCGTCACCGACGACATCCGCAGGTCCACCCCGCCCCCCGTCATCGCCGCCCGCTTCCACAACGCCCTGGCAGAAGCCGTCCTCACCACCGCCAGAACCCTCCGCTCCCGCACCGGCCTCACCACCACCGCCCTCACCGGCGGCGTCTTCCAGAACCCCCTCCTCCTCACCACCCTCACGACCGCCCTGGAAACCTCCGGCTTCCACGTCCTCCTCCACCACAGAGTCCCGCCCAACGACGGCGGCCTCTCCCTAGGCCAAGCCGTCATAGCCGCAGCTCACGCCTGACCTCCCATGGCACCGCTCCGCAGGCCGAGCCGCCGTAGCAGCCGCCCATCCACGGCTCCGGTCGCCAGGGCCAGGCAGTCGTAGCCGCCACGCGCCCCTGACCTCTCGGGGGCCGCGTTTCCCGGGGCGGGCCGTCATGGCCGCCCGGCGCCTCTGGCTTCCCGTGGCAGCCGATCCGTCAGCAGATTCGGGGGAGGGGGTCGCCTACCAGGACGTCGACTATTCGGGTGCCGCCGAAGGTGGTGTTGAGGAGGACCAGGGCGGAGGGGTCCTCGGTCACCCGGCCTATCTGGGTGGCGTCGGCGGAGAGGGGGTGGGAGCGGAGGGCGGTCAGGGCGGTTTCGGCGGCGGTAGCGGAGACGACAGCTACGAAGCGGCCCTCGCAGGCCACGTAGAGGGGGTCGATGCCCAGAAGTTCACAGGCGCCCGCGACGGGGGGCTGGACCGGGACGGCCGGTTCGTCGACGGTGATCGTCAGACCGGCGGCCCTGGCGATCTCGTTGAGGACGGTGGCGACGCCGCCGCGCGTCGCGTCGCGCATCACGCGGACGCCGTCCGGGACGGCGTCGAGCAGCGCCGCGACGGGCCCGTTCAGGGGCGCGGTGTCGGAGCCGAGGTCGGCGGCGAGGTCGAGTTCACCGCGCGCGAGCATGATGGTGACGCCGTGCTCGCCGATCGGCCCGGACACCAGGATCGCGTCGCCGGGCCGTACCGCGCCGGGGCCGAACGTGCCCGGCCGGTCCAGCACCCCGACCCCGGCGGTGGTGATGTAGCACCCGTCGCCCTTGCCCCGCTGGACGACCTTCGTGTCACCCGTCACGATCGCGACCCCCGCGCGCGCGGCGGCCTCGCCCATCGACGTGGCGATCCGCCGCAGGTCCGCCACCGGAAACCCCTCCTCCAGGACAAAAGCGGCGGACAGGTGCGACGGCCGTGCCCCGGACACCGCCAGGTCGTTGACCGTCCCGTTCACCGCGAGGTCCCCGATGTCGCCGCCGGGGAAGAACACCGGCGACACGACGAAGGAGTCCGTCGTCATGACCAGGCGCGGCCCGCCCGTCCCGAGAGCGACGACGGCGCCGTCCCCCAGCGCCTCCAGGGCCGGGTTGGCGAAGGCGGTGACGAACACGTCGTCCACAAGGGTCTGGGTGGCCTTGCCGCCCGCCCCGTGCGCGAGCGTGATCCGCTCCTCGCGGACCTTCGGGGCGCGGCGCCGGGCGCGGGCGATCCGGTCGAGGACCTGCTGTTCGGTGGTCATGCGTGGGTCGCCTCCCGGACGCGGTCCCTGGTGAACCGCCCGTAGTTGTAGTAGGCGGCGCAGGCCCCTTCGGAGGAGACCATGCACGTGCCGATGGGTGTCTCCGGGGTGCAGGCGGTGCCGAACACCTTGCACTCCCACGGCTTGATGACGCCCTTGAGGACCTCGCCGCACTGGCACGCCTTGGGGTCGGCGACCCGGATGCCGGGCAGCGCGAACACCTTCTCGGCGTCGTGCGCGGCGTACTCGTCGCGCAGCCGGAGCGCGGAGTGGGAGATGAAGCCGAGGCCGCGCCACTCGAAGTGCGGCCGCAGCTCCATGGTCGTGGCGATGGCCTCCAGCGCGCGTGTGTTGCCCTCCCACGGGACGACGCGCGTGTACTGGTTCTCCACCTCGCACCGGCCGTCCGTGAGCTGCTGGAGCAGCATGGCGACGGATTGCAGCAGGTCGAGCGGCTCGAACCCCGCGCAGACGAGCGGCCTGCCGTACCGCTCGGCGATGAACTCGTAAGGCCGACAGCCGATGACTGTCGAGACGTGGCCGGGCCCGAGGAACCCGTCGAGCCGCAGGTCCGGCGAGTCGAGGATCGCCTTGATCGCCGGAATGATGGTGACGTGGTTGCAGAAGACCGAGAAGTTGGCGATCCCCTCGGCGGCGGCCCGCAGCACCGTGACGGCCGTGGACGGCGCGGTCGTCTCGAATCCGATGGCCATGAACACCACACGCCGGTCCGGGTTCTCCCGGGCGATCTTGAGCGCGTCCAGCGGCGAGTAGACCATCCGGATGTCCGCGCCCTCGGCCTTCGCGTCCAGGAACGAGCCCGTGCCTCCGGGCACCCGCAGCATGTCGCCGAACGAGGTGAGGATGACGTCCGGCTCATGGGCGATCGCGATGGCGTCGTCCACCCGGCCCATCGGGATGACGCACACCGGGCAGCCGGGCCCGTGGACCAGCTCGACGGCCTCGGGCAGGTGGTCTTCGATCCCGTGCTTGTAGATGGTGTGGGTGTGGCCGCCGCACACCTCCATGAACTTGTAGTGCCTGCCGGGTTCGCACAGCGCGGCGATCCGCCCCGACAGCGCCCGTGCCTTGTCCGCGTCGCGGTACTCGTCGACGAACCGCATGCCCCCGCGCCCCCTCGGTCCCTAGATGTCAGGTGATGTCGGATTCGGCGAGCGCGTCGAGCTCGTCGGTGTACGCCTGGCCCAGCCCCTCAAGGAGCTTGAGCGTCGCGGCCGCCTCCGCCTCGTCGATCCTCGACATGGCGAAGCCGACGTGCACGAGCACCCAGTCGCCGGGCCGCACGCCGTCCGGGCCGAGCAGCCCCACGCTGATGGGCCGCCGCACCCCGGCGACCTCGACGAGGGCGAGGTCCTCCCGGTCCGGCAGGAGTTCCACGATCTCCCCTGGAATGCCCAAGCACATCGGCTCTGCCGCCTCTCACATCCGCCTCATCCTGAGGTAGCGCCGCAGCGCCGGAAGCTCCTTCACGAACACCGTCAGCGCGACGGCCGTCATCAGCGCGGCCATCACGATCCAGAGTCGTCGCACCACCGTCCCCCTTCCCCGAGGCGGGTGAAGAACGCCTCGATCTCCGGCCCGACCAGGGAGCCCCCGGACAGGCCCTTCCAGGTGCCGCGCACGACGGCCACCAGCCGGTGGCAGTCGGTGACGGGCACGAGCCACTGCTCGTCGGCCCCGCGCAGCGTGTTGACGAGCAGCGCTTCCACTCTCGGCGCGAGCCCCGCGAGCGGCGGGCAGGCGGCGACGGCGGCCGACCACGCCTCGGGGTCCACCTCCCAGCCGGTGGCCCCGGCCGGGCTGGGATACCGGGCGGTGACGGCGCCGTCGTGGCCCACGGTGAAGAACGCGAGGCCGACCGGGACGCCGAGGTCGGCGGCGCGCAGCCCGGTCAGCCGGACGCGCCGCTCCGGCACCGGCCGGTAGTGCCCGGTGCCCTCCCCGAACAGCAGGACACACGCCCTGCACGCGCACAGGAGCCCGTCGTCCCGCTCGTCCAGGACGTGCGGATGTTCCGCGCCGACGGGCGTGCCGCACAGCCCGCACGTCTCGGCCTGCGGCGCGGCGGCCCGGCGCATGAGCCGGTCGAGCGTCCGCCAGCTCACGGCGGTCCTCCCCGCAGCGCCTCCACGGGGACGAACGCGGGCTCGCCGCTGCGCAGGTCGACCGACGCGAGTTCGGGCGCGGTGGCCAGCACCGCGTCCCGTACCACGTCCTCCAGCGGCCCGCTGCCGCACCCACGCGCCCCGCTAAGCCGGATCCGCGCGACGTCCCCCGCGACGCCCTCAAGCCGCGCCTCAGCCCCGCCGAGGACCGGCCGGAGCCGGGCCAGCGCCCGCTCGATCCGGGTCTCCAGCGGCTCGGGGTGGACGCCGTGCAGCACGAGCAGGTGCCCGACGAGCTCGTCGGCGGCGAGCGCGTCGCAGAGCGCCCGCTCCCCGCCGATCCGGTCGACGACGCGGGCCAGCGCCTCCCCGTACACCTGGGTGAGGAGGGCGACGGCGTCCAGCGCGCGGGCGGCGGTCGCGCCCGGCATCGCCTCCAGCGCGCCGACCTCCGCCTCGATCCCCGCGAGCCGTTCGGCGACCGCCTCGTCGTCGAGCCGCTCACCCATGGGTGGCGCCGAACATCGGCGAGTGCGTCTTCTTCAGCGTCCTGCCCTTGCCGAGGTACATGTGGACGCCGCAGGGCAGGCACGGGTCGAAGCTGCGGACGGCCCGCATGATGTCCACGCCCCTGAAGTCCTCCTGGCCGTTCTCCTCGAAGATCGGCATGTCCTGGACGGCGTCCTCGTACGGGCCGGGCGTGCCGAAGCTGTCGCGCGGGCTGCCGTTCCACGGCGTCGGCGGGTACGGGTGGTAGTTGGCGATCTTGCCGTCGCGCACCACGAGGTGGTGGGACAGCACACCGCGCACCGCCTCGTGGAAGCCGCAGCCGATGGCCTCGTCCGGCACCTTGAACGGCTCGAAGACCTTCGTGTCGCCCGCCTTGACGAGCTTCAGCGCCTCCTCCACGAAGTGGACGGCCATCGCGGCCGCGTACGCCACGAAGTAGGAGCGCGCCCGGTTCCGCTCAAGCGCGTTGGACCACAGCGGGATCCGCCACTCCAGCGTCGTCTCCGGCAGCTCCGTGCCGCGCGGCAGCGAGATCCGGACGCTGGAACCGGTGGACCGCACGTACGGGGTGTCGACCATGCCCGCGAGGGCCGTCGTGTAGAGGCGGGCGAAGGCGCCGCCGCCCGTGTCGAGCGCGAGGTGGTCGCCGGTGGCCTTGTCGTACCAGCGGGGGCTCATCACCCAGCTGTACTTGCCTTCGAAGTCGCGCTTCTGCGGCGCGGGGGTCGTCGTCTGGTTCCACGGGTGGCGCATGTCCACCGGGTTGCCGAGCGGGTCGCGGTCGACGAACTTCTCGCCGCCCTCCCAGTCGTCGTAGTAGGAGCTGCCCAGAAGGATGCGGATGCCGAGGTTGATGTCCACCAGGTTGGTCGTGAGCAGCTGGCCGTCCACGACGACGCCGGGCGTGACGTACATGGCCTTGCCCCACGTGTCCATCGTCTCGTACCGGTAGTCGACGACGTTCGGGTCCTGGAAGGAGCCCCAACAGCCCAGCATGACCCTTCGACGGCCGACCTCCTCGTAACCGGGCAGCGCCTCGTAGAAGAAGTCGAAGACGTCGTCGTTCATCGCGACGGACTTCTTGAAGAAGTCCACGACCCGCATCAGCCGCGTCAGGTAGTCGGTGAAGACCGACGGATTCGGGATGGTGCCGACGCCGCCCGGATAGACCGTCGACGGGTGCACGTGCCTGCCTTCCATGAGGCAGAACATCTCCCGGGTGACCCGGCTTATCTTCAGCGACTCCTTGTAGACCTCGCCTTCGAACGGGTTGAACGCCTCCATGATGTCGCCGATCGTCCGGTATCCGTGGATCGCGGAGTTCGGCGCGGCGGTCTCCCTGGCCCGGCGCAGCACGCTCGGGTTGGTGTCCTTGACCATCGCCTCGCAGTAGTCCACAAAGACGAGGTTGTCCTGGAAGATCGTGTGGTCGAACATGTACTCGGCGGCCTCGCCGAGGTTGATGATCCACTCGGCGAGCGGCGGGTTCTTGATCCCGTAGGCCATGTTCTGCGCGTACACCGAGCACGTCGTGTGGTTGTCGCCGCAGATCCCGCAGATCCGGCTGGTGATGAACCCGGCGTCGCGCGGGTCCTTGCCGCGCATGAAGACCGAGTAGCCGCGGAACATCGACGACGTCGCGTGGCACTCGGCCACCCTCCGGTTCGCGAAGTCGATCTTGGTGTAGACGCCGAGGTTCCCGACGATGCGCGTGATCGGGTCCCAGGACATCTCCACGAGCTGGCCCGGCCTGGTCTGCCGGGCCGCCCTCGGATCGGTGATGGCCATCGGTGGTCCTTCCGTGGGTCGGGCGGCTCAGTGCCGCGTGGCCTGCCGGTGGTAGCCGCTGGTGAGCTTGTCGCCCGGGTGCCGCCACTTCGGCTCCCGGTTGGCCGTGTGGTTGGTGAGCGCGCGCATCCGCCGGATGAACGCCCCGTACGGCTTGATGAGCGTGGACGACAGGGACGCGCCCGGAGGCATGTCCATGAAGGGCATGAACTTGTCCGGGAACCCCGGCATGGTGCAGGCGATGCAGATGCCTCCGACGTTCGGGCAGCCCCCGATCCCGGCCATCCACCCGCGCTTGGGCACGTTGCAGTTGACGACCGGCCCCCAGCACCCGTCCTGCACCAGGCACTTGGAGGAGTTGTAGTCCGGCGCGAAGTCTCCCTGCTCGTAGGAGGCCGCCCTGTCGCATCCGTCGTGGACGGTCTGCCCGAACAGCCACGTGGGCCGTCCGAGGTCGTCCAGCGGAGGCACCGGCGCGGAACCCGCCGCGTAGTAGAGCAGCCAGGTCAGCGACTCCATGAAGTTGTCGGGCTGGACCGGGCAGCCGGGGATGTTGATGATCGGCAGGCCGCCCGCCGAGCGGAAGTCGGCGCCCAGGTAGTCCATGAGGCCCATCGACCCCGTCGGGTTGCCCTCCATCGCGTGGATGCCGCCGAACGTCGCGCAGGTACCGACGGCGACGACGGCGAACGCGCGCGGCGCCAGCGCGTCGATCCAGTGGTCGAGGGTGAGCGGCTCCCCGGTGACGAGGTCGTTGCCGAACGACGTCCAGTAGCCGTCCCCGTTGATCCGCTCGTTGGGGACGGAGCCCTCCAGCACAAAGATGAACGGCGTGAGCTCGTCGGACGCCGCGGCCCGGAACGGGCCGAGGAACTCCTCGCCGCCGAGCGTCGGCGACAGCACCTTGTTGTGCAGGTGCACCTTCGGCAGTCCCGGGATGAGGCCGGTGATGACGTCCTCGATGGCGGGCTGCGCGGCGGCGGTGATCGACACGGTGTCGCCGTCGCAGCTCATGCCCTCGGAGATCCACAGCACGTGGATCTCGCTGATCCCCTCGCGGGCCGTCTCGTCCCGCGTCGTAGCGGTGCTCATGGCACGCCTCCCCTCACCCGCCGGTCCCGGCGGGCTCGTCCACGGTGATCGACTCCAGGAACGCCTCCTCCTCCCCGGTCGCCTCCACGTCCAGCGCGCCGCAGTGCGCGCAGGCGGTCAGGCCCAGCGCGCCGTCGGCCCTGCCCTCGGTGCCGCAGGCGCGGCAGCGCACCTCGGCGAGCTCCTGCACCAGCTCCACCGACGCGTCGGCGGCGAGTGTCCCGGCCGCCGCCATGCGGAAGCCCTGCTCGATCACGGCGGGGTCCACCGGATGGCCGGTGACGCGCACCCGCACCGCGCGCACCCTCCGGTCGCCCGCGCGCTTCAGCGCCGCCTCGACGATCCCCTCGCACAGTCCCAGTTCATGCACCGGCCGGTTCCTCTCGTTCCGTCCGCGCCGCTTCGGCGCGGGCCACGTCACCTACCAGGCGGACCGCCTCGTCCACCGCCGCCCGCACGGGCTCGGACAAGCCCATGCCCTCCTCCAGCGACGCCGGGCGGCAGCCGACCACAAGGACCCGGTCCACCTCGCCGCCGAGCCTGCGCAGCAGCCGCAGCACGGCGAGCGGATGCATGCCGTGCGCGTCCACCGCCGCGTCGTCGTCCGCGCCCAGGTCGTCGGCGCCGACCTCAAGGACGGCGAGGGTTCCGGGCGGGCCTTCCAGCGGCACGGCGTCGACCATGACGAGGGTGTCCGTGGTGCCTTCCAGGAGTTCGTAAGCGAGGTGGACGCCTCTGATGCCGTAGTCCACGGCGCGGACACCTTCCGGCAGGGTGGCCGGGTCGATCCCGCGCAGCACGTCGACGCCGAACCCGTCGTCGCCCAGGAAGACGTTGCCTATGCCCGCCACCAGGACGCGGCGTGACGCGCTCATCGGGCGGCCTCGCCCTGCGCGAGGGGTTCGACCTCGTCGGGGGCGAAGTAGCGGAACCTGCCGTACCAGCGATCGAGGTCGGCGGCTGGGTCGTCCTCCAGGGTGACGGCCAGATGGGTGGCGTCGTCCATGTCGGCCAGTACCTTCTCCACCCGCGCGGTGCGGCCCTCCAGGAACCTGTCCTGCGGGTCGGTGCCCCGGCGGCGCGGACGCAGCCGCACCCGGCTGCCCGCCGTCAGCCGGACGCCCGCGACGACGACGGACGCGTCGGCCTCCGGCTGCTCCGGCCGCTCCAGCGCGCGGAGCGCGCCGTGCAGCCGCTCGAACACCTCGGGCGGCATCGCGTCCACCCGGTCCAGGATCGCGGCGGCCCGCGCGTCGGTGGCGCGCGCCTCGCGCTTCTCGGCGTCGGTCAGGGTGAGCGTGCGCAGCGACAGGATCTCGTCGATCTCGCCGGAGTCGTGCAGGTCGCCGGGGCTCTCCGGCGCCACCTTCGGGTGGTCGTACAGCAGGATCGGCGACGACAGGACGAGCGCGTCGTCCCGCGCGGCCAGGACGGGGAACGTATGGACGTTCGCGCAGCCGCGCACCGCAGGGGCCGCCCACTCGGGCGGATCGAGAAGCGAGACGAAAGCTCCGCCCTCCACGGCCAGAAGCAGGTGGCATGCCAGCGGCGAAAACCGCAGCGCCTCCTCACGCGGCGTTCCGGGCGCGACCCCTTCGGCGGCGTTCTCCACCCGGACGCTGAGCCGCGCGAGCGGGCCGTCGGGGCCCTCCCCGGCGGGCTCGGCGCTGATCCGCGCGGTCGCCTGGAGCCGCCACCTCGTGCGCACCACACGTCCGGCAAGGCCGCCGTCCGCCCTGGCGACCTCCTGCGCGTCCCGGCCTCCGGGGACGGTGAACGTCAGCGTCTCCTCCGAGCCGAGCACAAACGTGAAGGGGAACTCGCGGGGCACCGCCTCGTCGAAGGGGACCTCACGGCGTTCGCCCGCGTCGAGATCCTCCGCCGGGCGGTAGCGGCCGTCGACAAGCTCCTCGACGGTCTTGCGCTGGAGTTGCAGGAAGCGCAGCACGCCGTGCACGCGGACGCCCTCCGGGGCCCGCACCAGGCACTGCGTCCGCTGCCACCAGCCCTCGGCGGAGCCCGCGACACCGGTGTCGTCGGGGCCGCGCGCCCTCGTCCACGCGCGCGGGGTGAGCACGCCGAACTGCCAGCGCACCCGGTTCTTCCCGGACGACCGCCGGTACGGGTACAGGAGGTAGCCCTCGTACAGGATCGCGTCCGCGACCGCGCGGACGGGCCCGAAGGCGTCGTACGCCGGTTCCGTCGTCATACCCCGCCCCTCCCCGCCCCGCGCGCTCACGATGAGTACCCGGTTCGTCCCCATGGGTGACGTTCTCCGTTCTAGCCGGTGGCCGGGGACGCGGGTAAGTGGCGGTGCCCGCTAGGTGCGGAAACCACCTAGTCGGTGGAGGAACGAACTCCTTCTGTGGGTTGATCGGAATGCCCTAGGATCTTCCGGCGAAGGGGGAGATCACCATCGGAGCGCACGCCCGCCGCCGGATCGGCGGCAAGACCTGGCACGTCGCCGTCGCGGTGGCCGTCGTCGCGGCGACGGCGGGCGCTTTCGGCGTCGCCGGGTTCGGCGACGACACCGAGGACCTCGCCATCGCGCCCGAACGGCCCGCCGCCGCCACCGCGACGACGAGCATCGTGCCGAGCACGGCCCCGCAGCTCGCCTCGCAGTCCCCCAAGCCCGTCGCGCCGCCCTCCCCCACCGAGACGCCGACGTCGCAGGCCCCGCCCTCGCAGCCGCCCGCACCGCCCTCCTCCGTGCCGCCGCCGCCCGACCCGAACCTCAGGACCGTCCCCGACGTGGTGGGCCTCTCCGTCGACGAGGCGGCCGCGCGCCTGGCCGCCGCGGGCTTCGGCTACGGCACCGTCTGCGTGCGCGGCCGCTCGGGCCGGGTCGTCGCCCAGAACCCCACCCCCGGCCGCGAGTGGACGGCGGGCGGCGAGGTCGCCATCGTCGTCTCCGGGCGCTGCCACGGCGGCGGCTGGGACAACGACCGCCACTGACGGCTCACACACTCCCTCAAGTGTCCTACTTTGACATCCCAGGGTAATTGAGGGAGTCTGAGGGCTACTGAGAGAGTGGGGCGGGATGGAGCAGCGGTACTACTCGGTCGAGGAGGTCGCCGAGGTGCTCGGGCTGCACGTCAAGACCGTGCGGGCGCACATCAAGGACGGGCGGCTGCGGGCGGCCCAGCTAGGCAGGCGGTACAGGGTGAGCGCGGCCGATCTCGCCGCCTTCACCGGCACGCCCACCGCGCCCGAGCCCGCGCCCACGCCGCACGTCGAGGTGTCGGCGACCGCGCGGATCGAGGGGATCTCCCCCGAGGAGGCGCGCCGCGTCACCGCCGCGCTCACCGCCTCCGTCTCCGGCCGCGACCTCCAGGGCCCGCCCCTGCGCGTCCAGACGGCGCACGACGCGGGCCGGGCCGTCCTCACCGTGCTCATCCTCGGTGGCCCCGCCGACACGGCGGCGCTGCTCAGGTTCGTCGAGGCGCTGGCCGCCAACCCCCGCTGACCGCCCGGCGCGGCACCGGGAAGACAAGGAGTCCCCATGTCCGAGACCGCTCCCCCCGTCGCCGTGGACGTGCACGGCACGGACGTCCTGTTCTGCCCCGTCGAGGGCGCGCCGTTCGCCGACGTCGCGGAGGTCATCGGCGACGCGTGGGCCACCGGCGCGTCCTGGGTCGTGGTGCCGGTCGGGCGGCTGCTTCCGTCCTTCTTCGACCTGGCGACGCGCGAGGCGGGCGAGATCGTGCAGAAGTTCGTCAACTACCGCCTCGGGCTGGCCGTCGTCGGCGACCTCACGCCCTATCTGGAGGCCAGCAACGCGCTACGGGCCTTCGTGGGCGAGGCCAACCGGGGCGCCCACACCTGGTTCCTTCCGGACGAGGACGCCTTCCGCGCCCGCCTCCTCCCCCGCTGACCATCCGGGCCGGATCGGACACGTGCCGCACGGGACGGAAGTCACCCAGGGCAACGTAAAGGAGCCCTGGGTGACATCGTGGTTTCTGGGACCCGGCGGGCGCCACGGGCCCGGAAGCCCTTGTGGGACAAGGGAAGCCGCCGCCTTTACGCAGTAAGACGGTCTGTGTCAGACGGCTGCCTTGACCGCCTCGTGGGCGGCCTGCCGCATCCGGGCGTGGAGCAGCGCGTTCTTCTCCCGGTCGGTCTTGGCCTCGATGACCCGCAGCCCGTCCCCCGACAGCGCCCGCGCCAGCCCCGACGCCGAGTCCAGCCGGGTGTACGGGAGCCCGTACGCGGCGGTGATCCGCTCCAGGTCCACCCCGTGCGGGGTGCCGAAGACCCGCTCGAACGGCTCGCGCAGCGACGCCTGCGGCAGCAGCGAGAAGATCCCGCCGCCGTCGTTGTTCACCACGACGATCGCCAGGTCGGGCCGTGGCTCGCGCGGCCCGATGACGAGGCCGTTCTGGTCGTGCAGGAAGGCGAGGTCGCCGAGCAGCGCGTAGGAGCGGCCGCTGTGCCCGAGCGCCAGGCCGATCGCGGTCGAGACGAGCCCGTCGATGCCCGACGCGCCCCGGTTCGCCATGATCCGCAGCCCGCGCCGGGGCCGCATCGTCTGGTCGAGGTCGCGGACCGGCATGCTCGCCGACGTCAGCAGCAGCGAGCCGCCCGGGATCGTCGCCGCCAGGTCGCGGGCGAGGCGCGGCTCGGTGACCTCGTCGTCCGCGTCCAGGACGTCGTCCACGGCGGCGCCCGCCGCCTGGTCCACCGCGCGCCACGCCTTCAGCCAGCCGTCGTCCCCCGACACCACGGGGATCTCCACCTCCTGTGCCACCTGGGTCGCCGACCGCACCGGGTCGGGCCAGCGGGTCAGCGAGGGCGTCACCACGATGTGCCGCTGGGCGCGCCGCAGCATGCCGAGCAGCGGCTTGGACAGGCCGGGCTTGCCGAGGGTCACGACGACCTCGGGCTGGTGCGCCTCGATGAACTCAGGCACGCCCAGGAGGAAGTGGTAGGACGACATGGCGTGGTCGCCGTACCTGCCGTTGCCGATCGGCTCCGACAGCACCGGCCAGCCCGCCATCGACGCGGCGGCCACGTACCGTTTGACGTTCACCGCGCCGTCCCCGACGACGAGCACGCCGCGCCGGGTCGGCGGCACGTGCAGCACCGAGCCGGGCGCGCTCTCGCGGACCTTGGTCCACACCCCGGTGTCGCCCGCGTCCAGCGGTTCGCACCAGCCGTCGTCGCCGCCCGGGATCAGCGGCTCCCGGAACGCCACGTTCAGGTGCACGGGCCCCGCGTCGGGGTAGAGCGCGGCGGCGTAAGCGCGGCTCGCGGTGGAACGCCAATAGGCGACCATCCCCGGACGCTCCTCAGGCACGCCGACCTCACAGGTCCAGCGGACCGCGCCGCCGTACAGCTTCACCTGGTCGATCGTCTGGTTCGCGCCGGTACCGCGCAGTTCCGGCGGCCGGTCGGCGGTGAGCACCACGAGCGGCACCGCCGACTCCGACGCCTCGATCACGGCGGGGTGGAAGTTCGCGGCCGCCGTCCCGGAGGTGCAGGCGAGCGCCACGGGACGGCCCGTGCGCTTGGCCAGGCCGAGCGCGAGGAACGACGCGGAGCGCTCGTCCACCCGCACGTGCAGGCGCAGCCTTCCGGCGCGCTCGGCGGCGTCGAAGGCGAGCGCCAGAGGGGCCGAGCGCGAACCGGGGGCGAGGACCGCGTCGGTCATCCCGCCCCGCAGCAACTCGTCCACCAGGACCGTCGCCAGCGCCGTCGCCGGATTCATGCTCTCCCCGCTTCCTCCGCGCGTCGCCGCCAGGCCGTCGGGTCCACCTCGTAGCGCGCGAGCGCAGCGAGATCGACCTCGGGCCTGCGGACGGCGATCTCCCCGTCCACGGCGACCAGGGGGTCGCCGGTCACATCCCCGTCGAGCAGGCTGAGCGTGGCGAGCCCGCACGCGTAAGGCAGGTCGGGCAGGGCCGCCGCCAGCGCGACGCCCGCCGCGAGCCCCACCGACGTCTCCACCGCGCTCGACACCACCACAGGCAGGCCGATCGCCTCGGCGATCGCCAGCGCGGGCGCGACGCCGCCGAGCGGCTGCACCTTGAGCACGGCGATGTCGGCGGCCTCGGCGGCCACCACCCGGAAGGGGTCGTCGGCGCGCCGGATCGACTCGTCGGCGGCGACGGGCACCTCGACCCTGCGCCGCACCCGCGCCAGCTCCTCGACCGTCGCGCACGGCTGCTCGACGTACTCCAGGTCGAACGCGTCGAGCAGTTTGACCATCCGGACCGCCCGCTCGACGTCCCAGGCGCCGTTCACGTCGATCCTGACGCGTCCGCCGGGGCCGATCGCGTCCCGGACCGCCTCGACCCGCGCGAGGTCGTCAGCATCGGCCTGGCCGCGTTCGGCGACCTTGACCTTCGCGGTGCGGCAGCCGCTCCCGGCGGTGATCTCCCACGCCCGCCCGGGCTCGACGGCCGGGACCGTGACGTTCACCGGCACCCGGTCGCGGACCGGCGCGGGGAACCCCGTGTCAGCGGCCTCCCGCGCGGCGGCGAGCCACCGGGCGGCCTCGGCGGGCCCGTACTCGGCGAACGGGGAGAACTCCCCCCACCCGGCCGGACCCTGGATCAGGGCGCCCTCCCGGCGCGTCAGGCCACGGAACCGGACGCGCATCGGGATGGCGAAGGCGCGCATCAGCCGTACCAGGGGTAGGCCGACCAGTCGGGGTCCCGCTTCTCCAGGAACGAGTCGCGGCCCTCGGCCGCCTCGTTCGTCCCGTAGGCCAGGCGGGTCGCCTCCCCGGCGAACACCTGCTGGCCGACGAGGCCGTCGTCGATGAGGTTGAACGCGAACTTCAGCATCCGCTGCGCCGTCGGCGACTTCGCGTTGATCTTGCGGGCCCACTCCAGCGCCGTCTTCTCCAGCTCGGCGTGCGGCACGACGGCGTTGACCATGCCCATCCGGTGCGCGTCCTCGGCGGTGTAGGTCTCGCCCAGGAAGAAGATCTCGCGCGCGAACTTCTGGCCGACCTGACGGGCCAGGTAGGCCGAGCCGAACCCTCCGTCGAAGCTGGCGACGTCCGCGTCGGTCTGCTTGAAGCGGGCGTGCTCGCGCGAAGCGAGGGTGAGGTCCGACACGACGTGCAGGCTGTGCCCGCCGCCCGCGGCCCAGCCGGGCACCACGCAGATGACGACCTTGCCCATGAACCGGATGAGCCGCTGCACCTCAAGGATGTGGAGGCGGCCCGCCCTGGCGGGGTCGATGCCCGCGGCCGTCTCGGACTCCGAGTACTTGTAGCCGTCCTTGCCGCGGATGCGCTGGTCGCCGCCCGAGCAGAACGCCCACCCACCGTCGCGGGGGGACGGCCCGTTGCCGGTGAGCAGGATCACCCCGACGTCGGCGCTGAGCCTGGCGTGGTCGAACGCCCGGTACAGCTCGTCGACGGTGTGCGGCCGGAACGCGTTGCGCACCTCTGGCCGGTTGAAGGCGATCCGCACCGTCCCCTGGTCCACCGCCCGGTGGTAGGTGATGTCCGTGAAGCCGAACCCGTCGACTTCCTTCCACGCGGTGGGATCGAATATCTCGGAGACCATGAGCCTATTCAACCGTCTTTTGGTCCCGCCTTCGCCCGGAGGTAGCCTGATCACGATATGAGAGCTCTGCGTGCGGTTGTGCTGCCGCCGGGGCCCCGGCTGCTGGAGGCGCTCACGGGGGCGCTGGACGGGGCGGGGCCCGCGGTGCTGCCGATCGCGCCCGGCCTGCCGGGTCCGGCGCTCAGGGGGCTGCTGGAGGCGGCGCGGCCGGAGGCGGTCGTGGACGAGCACGGGGTGCACCCGCTGCCGGACGCCGCGCCGACGGACGCGGCGGTCCTGATCGCCACGTCGGGGTCCACCGGGCGGCCGAAGATCGTGGAGTTGACGGCGGGCGCGCTGGAGTCGTCGGCGCGGGCGACGCTGGCCCGGGTGGGCGGCTGGGACGCCCCCTGGCTGTGCTGCCTGCCGACGTCGCACATCGCGGGCGTCCAGGTGCTCGTCAGGGCGCTGCTGGCCGGTACTCCCCCGGTGATCCACCCTGGGTTCGACCTGATGGAGGTCGCCAAGGCGGGCGAGGCGCACGTGTCGCTCGTCCCCACCCAGTTGCGGCGGCTGCTCGACGTCGGGGCCGACCTGTCGTCCTACGCCTCGATCCTGCTGGGCGGGGCCGCCGCGCCCGCCGCGCTGCTGGCCGAGGCCCGCGCGCGGGGCGCCAGGATCTTCACCACCTACGGGATGAGCGAGACGAGCGGCGGCTGTGTCTACGACGGGGTGCCCCTGGAAGGCGTCGAGGTCTCCCTGGACGACGACGGCCGGATCACCCTCGCCGGTCCCGTCCTGTTCTCCGGCTACCGGTTCGGGCCCGCCAGGACGGGCCGGTGGTTCGCGACCCAGGACCTCGGGGCCTTCGAGGACGGCAGGCTCCGCGTCCGTGGCCGGATCGACGACGTGATCAACACCGGCGGCGAGAAGGTCGTCGCGGGCGAGGTCGCCGCCGTCGTCTCCGCGCACCCGTCGGTCCGCGACGCCGTTGTGGTGGGCCGCGACGACCCCGAGTGGGGCTCCCGGGTGACGGCCGTCGTCGTCGCCGACGGGCCCGTCACGCTCGCCGAGCTCCGTGATCTCGTCAAGGCCGAACTCCCGGCCCACGCCGCCCCGCGCGAGCTGGAGATCCGCGCCGAACTCCCCCTGCTGCCCTCGGGCAAGCCGGACCGCGCGGCCCTGCGCCGTCCGGCTGACCCCGGCGCCAGCTCCACCTGACGCGCCGGTGAGAGTCCCACCACACCGGTGAACCCCCGGCGGCGCCCGGGAATCATACGTATTACCCGGACGTTATGGATAACGCCGGACAGGACCGACCGGGTCCGCGCGGGGCCACAAGCCCCTGTTTCTGTGCGTTTTTGCTGGTCGGGAACATCCTGGACATGGTCCACCGTTTCGGATACGTGCCCAAAAGGCATAATTCGGATCCTGCAGAAGGGAGGGTCGGACCCTATGCCTCGCAAGGCTTCAGCGGCCCCGACCGCGGACAACGGCGCGTCGGCCCACCTTGAGGAGCTGTTGGCGCTCGGCAAGTCCCGGGGCCACCTGTCGCTCACCGAGGTCCGCCGGGCGTTCGAGGAGGCGGGTGTCTCCGCCACTCGTGGCCGGTCCCTGCTCAAGGAGCTCACCGACAGCGGCGTCCGCCTCGGCGACGACGGCTCGGACCCCGCTCCGGCCGGGCCCAAACTCCGCGCCGCGGGCACCGCGACGCGCACCCGGAAGACCACCACCCGCAAGACGGCGACGGCCCCCGCCGCGGGCACCACCGCCGCGAAGGCCGCCGAACTCGGCGACGACGACTCCGAGTTCGACCCGAACGCCGAGGAGGAGGGCGTCGAGGAGGTCAGCACCAGGGACCTCGACGACAACACCTCGGTGATGGGCGACTCCGTCCACACCTACCTCAAGGCCATCGGCCGCCGTCAGCTGCTCACGGCCGAACAGGAGGTCGACCTCGCCAAGCGGATCGAGGCCGGCCTGTACGCCGAGCACAAGCTGGAGGAGGCCCCGCCGAACATGTCGCCCGGCCGGCGCGCCGAGCTGGAGTGGATCGCCGAGGACGGCAACCGCGCCAAGGCGCACATGCTGGAGGCGAACCTGCGCCTCGTGGTGTCGGTCGCCAAGAAGTACTCCGACCGCGGCCTGTCCCTGCTGGACGTCGTGCAGGAGGGCAACCTCGGCCTGATCCGCGCGGTGGAGAAGTTCGACTACACCAAGGGCTACAAGTTCTCCACCTACGCGATGTGGTGGATCCGCCAGGCGATCCAGCGCGGCTTCGCCGACTCGGCCCGCACCATCCGGCTGCCCGTCCACGTGCTGGAGCTGCTGTCCAAGCTCAGCCGGATCGAGCGGGACATGCACCAGCGGCTCGGCCGCGAGCCCACCCCGGAGGAGCTGGGCGAGGAGATGGGCAAGAGCCCCGAGCAGGTGCGGGAGCTGCTGCGCACGAGCCGCCAGCCGATCAGCCTGGACTCCACCATCGGCGAGGACGGCGAGACGCGCATCGGCGACCTCATCGAGGACACCGACAGCGTCGAGGCGTCCGAGCTGGTCGACCGCCAGCTCATGGCCGACCAGCTGCGCCGCGCCCTGGCGGTGCTGTCGCCGCGCGAGGCCAAGATCATGTCGATGCGGTTCGGGCTGTACGACGGCACACCGCGCACGCTCGACGAGATCGGCAAGCACCTCGGCCTCACCCGCGAGCGGATCCGCCAGTTGGAGAAGGAGTCGCTGTCCAAGCTGCGGCACCCCAGCAACGCCCAGCCGCTCCTGGACTTCGCCGTCTGAGCGAGGCCCGAGCGGTCCGGACGGGCCCCGCGCGTCCCCTCAGCTGAGGGCGAACGCGCGGGCGCCGACGCGTGCCTCGTCGAACCGCCGCAGCACCAGCGCCGCCAGCTCGGGATGCGCCCCGAGCGGCGGCGCGACGGCGTCCGCGCCGGTCGCGACGAGCCTGCCCTGGAAGAACCCGGGCGCGAGAAGGTAGGAGGCGACCGCGACGCTGCGGGCGCCTCCGGCTCTGGCCCGCGCCACCACGTCGGCGAGCTTCGGCCCCGGACCGCCCACGAACCCGAACGGCACCTGCCTGCCCAGCCTGCGGCCGAGCATGCGGGCGGCCGCCGCGACGTCGGCGACGCCGCGCGGGTCGGTCGATCCGGCGGCGCCCAGGACGACCGCGTCGGCCTCGGCGGCGTCGCCCAGCCGTTCGGCGAGCACGCGGGTGAGCGCCGCGTGCGGGCCCAGCGGACGGGCGACGGCCGCCTCCGCGCCCGCGGCGGCGAGCTGCGCGGGGATGTCCACAAAGACGTGGTAGCCCCGGCCGAGCAGCAGCGGCACCGCGAAGACCTGCCGCCCCGGCGGCAGCGCCGCCACGGCCGCGGCCACCGACGGCCGGGTGATCTCGGCGTAGGACTCGGCGACCGCGAGGTCCGGCCGTGCCTCGCGCACCAGCGCGAGCAGGCCGCGGATCGCGGCCGCGCCCGCCGGGTCACGGGTGCCGTGCGCCACCCCGAGCAGCACCGCCATCAGGCGAGCGCCTCGCGTCCCGGCTCGCACGCGAGGCGGTAGCCGCGCTTGACGACGGTCTCCACGATGCCGGTCCGGCCGAGACCGCGGCGCAGCCGTGCCACCGCCATCTCGACCGCGTGCTCGTCGGCCTGCGGACGTCCGTCGCGCGGGCTGGTCCAGCTGGAACCGGCCGCGACGACGCGGGACGGCAGCACCCCGCACAGCTCGGCCCGCGACACCACGTGTCCGGGCCGCCGGGCGAGCGCCCGCAGGATCGCCATCGGGGCCGGGGCGATCGGCCGCAACTGGCCGTCGAGCACAACGGCGTGCCCGCGCAGCTCCAGGGCGTGGCCGCGCACGTGCAGGCGCCGCGCCCTGCGCGCGGGCAGGTCCTCGACGATCGCCCGGACCAGCGCGCCGATCCTGGCGCGCTCCGGCTGGATCGTGGGCACGCCGCGCTCGGTCAGCGCGAACGCCGTCACCGGGCCGACGCACGCCGCCACGACGTGGGTGCGCAGCGCCTCGATGAGGGCGTCCTCCAGACCGTCCTCGGCCGCCACCGCGAGCGTCGCGGTGACGGCGGGGGCGCTGGTGAAGGTGATCGCGTCGACGGTGCCCGCGACGGCCTGGCCGACGAGGCGGCGCAGCGGCGTCGAGTCGTCGGTGCGCGACCAGCGGTAGACCGGCACCTCGATGACCTCCGCGCCCTGGCCGCGCAGCGCGTCGGTGAACTCCGGCAGCGGCTCCCCGTACAGCTGGACGGCGATGCGGCTGCCGCGCAGGTCGAACTCCAGGAGGTGCTTGAGCACCTCCTCGCAGCTCTCCGACTCCGGCGACCACGCCTCGGTGACGCCCGCCGACCGGATCGCGCCGCGCGCCTTGGGGCCGCGCGCCAGGATCGGGACGCTGCCGAGCTTGTCCAGGAGGCTGTCGCGCAGCCCCCAGCCGTCGGCGGTCTCCAGCCAGGCGCGGAACCCGATGCCGGTGGTGACCACCACGTAGTCCAGCGGGCGGCTGATGCACTCCTCGGTCGCCTGGAGCAGCTCCGCGTCGTCCTGGAGCGGCACGAGCCGGATCGCCGGGGCGTGCACCACGCGGGCGCCCCGTCTCTCCAGGAGCGCCGCGAGTTCCTCATGGCGGCGGGCCGCCGTCACCCCGACGGCGAACCCCGACAGGGGTTCACTGGTCAGCACACCCGCCTGAATCGTCACGTCATCACTTCCACTCGGTCGCCGTTGAGCCTGATGGAAAAAATCGGGACGGAGGTGTCCGGGTCGTCCAGGCACCGTCCGGTGGTCAGGTCGAAGACCTGCTTGTACATCGGGGAGGCCACGGTCGGCACGCCGCCGCGGCTCCCGAGGATGCCCCGGGACAGCACGTACGCGTTGCTGAAGGGGTCGTGGTTCGACAGGGCGTACAGCTCCCCGTCGAAGGTGCGGAAGATCGCCACCTGGACGCCGCCGACGAGCGCGCAGACGCCGCGCTCGGGCGTGATCCGGTCGAGGGAGCAGACGTCGATCCAGGTCGAGACGGCGGTCGCGGTCACTGGCTGATCACCTCCAGGTGGGGTCCGGCCACCAGGACCGGCTTGATCTGGTCACGCTCGACCTCGAAGGAGATGCTGGGGTCGGGCGTCTCGGGGGCGTTGACGAAGGAGACGAACCTGGCCATCCGCTCCGGGTCCTCCAGGGTCTCCCGCCATTCGTCGCCGTAGGACTCGACGTGCCGCGCCATCGCGGCGTCGAGTTCGGCGCAGATGCCCAGGCGGTCGTCGATGATGACCTCGCGCAGGTAGTCGAGGCCGCCTTCGAGGGACTCCATCCACACCGAGGTGCGCTGGAGCCGGTCGGCGGTCCTGATGTAGAACATCAGGAACCTGTCGATGTAGGTGAGGAGCTGCTCGTCGGTGAGGTCGCTGGCGAACAGGTCGGCGTGCCGGGGCCGCATGCCGCCGTTGCCGGACAGGTAGAGGTTCCAGCCCTTCTCGGTGGCGATGATGCCGAAGTCCTTGGACTGGGCCTCGGCGCACTCGCGGGCGCAGCCGGACACCGCGGACTTGAGCTTGTGCGGGGCGCGCAGGCCCCGGTAGCGCAGCTCCAGCTTGATCGCCATGCCGACGGAGTCCTGGACGCCGTAGCGGCACCAGGTGGAGCCGACGCAGGACTTCACCGTCCGCAGCGACTTGCCGTAGGCGTGGCCGGATTCGAACCCGGCGTCCACGAGGCGCTTCCAGATCTTGGGGAGCTGCTCGACGCGGGCGCCGAACAGGTCGATCCGCTGACCGCCGGTGATCTTGGTGTAGAGGCCGAAGTCGCGGGCGACCTCGCCGATGACGATCAGCTTGTCCGGGGTGATCTCCCCGCCCGGGATGCGCGGAACGACCGAGTAGGTGCCGTTCTTCTGCATGTTGGCGAGGAAGTGGTCGTTGGTGTCCTGCAGGGCCGCCTGCTCGCCGTCCAGAATGTGGCCGTTGCCGAGCGAGGCGAGGATCGACGCGACGGTCGGCTTGCAGATGTCGCAGCCGCGGCCGGTGCCGTGCTCGGCGATCAGCCTGCTGAACGTGCTGATCTGGCGGACCCTGATGATGTCGAACAGCTCGGCGCGGGAGTAGGCGAAGTGCTCGCACAGCGCCCGGCTGACCTCGATGCCGGCGGCCGCCAGCTCGGCGTCCAGCAGCTTCTTCACCAGCGGCACGCAGCTTCCGCAGCTGGTCCCGGCGCGGGTGCAGCTCTTGACGGCGGCCACGTCGCGCAGCTCGTGGTCGCGGATGTCGCAGCGGATGTCGCCGGCCGTCACGTTGTTGCAGGAGCAGATGACGGTGCCCTCGGGCAGGTCGCCGCCCGCGGCCTCGGTGCCGCCGAACAGCATCTGCTCGGGCTCGCCCGGCAGGGACGCGCCGACGTAGGCGCGCAGCGTCGAGTACGCCTCGGCGTCGCCGACGAGCACGCCGCCCAGCAGCGTCTTGGCGTCG
Source organism: Actinocorallia sp. API 0066 (assembly GCF_020991275.1). Classification (GTDB taxonomy): domain Bacteria; phylum Actinomycetota; class Actinomycetes; order Streptosporangiales; family Streptosporangiaceae; genus Actinocorallia. Next base: position 247,867 of record NZ_JAJLQY010000004.1, read on the forward strand.
TCGCTGACGAGCAGCCGCTTGTAGACGCCCGCGACGGGGTCGGTGTAGGTGACGCCGAGCGCGTCGGCGAACGGGTCGCCGAAGCTGGCGACGTCCACGCCCATCAGCTTGAGCTTGGTGGACAGGTCCGCGCCCTCGAAGGCGGCGGTGCTGTCGGGGTTCACCAGGCGGTCGGCGACGACCTCCGCCATCGAGAAGCAGGGGCCGACCAGGCCGTAGACCATGCCGCCGATCAGGGCGCACTCGCCGATCGCGTAGATCGCGGGGTCGTCGGTGCGGCACGCGGAGTCCACCGTGATGCCGCCGCGCTCGCCGACGGTGAGGCCGCTGCTCCTGGCCAGCTCGTCGCGCGGCCTGATGCCCGCGGAGAACACGACGAGCTCGGCGGGGACCTCCTTGCCGTCCTGGAGGACGACCTTGCTGACGGCGCCGTCAGGCCCGGCCTCCAGGCGGGTGATGGGGGTTCCCGCGTGCACGTCCATGCCGAGGTTCTCGATGTGGCGCCTCAGCATGGCGCCGCCGCCCTCGTCGAGCTGGCGCGGCATCAGCCACGGCGCGACCTCGACGACACCGCTGTCCAGGCCGAGCCCCTGGAGCGCGCGGGCTGCCTCAAGACCGAGCAGGCCGCCTCCGATGACCGCGCCGGACGCCTTGTCGGCGGCGTAGTCGCGCATCGCGTCCAGGTCGTCGATGGTGCGGTAGACGAAGACGCCGGGCAGGTCCTTGCCCTCGATCGGCGGGACGAACGGCGACGAGCCCGTGGCCAGCACCAGCGCGTCGTAGCCGAAGCGGCGGCCCGAGGCGGTGACGGCCTCCCGGGCGGCGCGGTCGATCTCCACGACCCGCTCCGCGCAGTGCACGTCCACGTCCGCACCGGGGGACGGGTAGGCCAGGTCGGCGCCTTCGAGGTGGGTGGTCAGCGCGACGCGGTCGTAGGCGGGGCGGGTCTCCTCACCGATGACGGTGATCTTCCAGTGCGGGCCGGTGGCGGCGCCGTCCCGTTCGCGCAGCGCCTCGACGAGCCGGTGCGCGGCAGGGCCGTAGCCCACCACCACCAGCCTCTTGCGGGAAACGACTCCTCCGTGATCCATGGACAGATATTCGGAACGGCGCGTTTCGCGTCAGGGTCCCCATTGTCACCCCTGTGTTAAAACACGCTCACGTCGAGACATCGCTGTTGTCATGACGTGACCAAGAATCGGACTTTTTCCGCATTCGTCAACAAAAACCGGAAACCCGCCGTGACGAGGGGTCACAGCGGGTCCGCGGAGTTGAACCGTTTCAGCGGCCTCAGGGGCCGTCGAGCATCAGCGGCAGCAACGGATCGGGCAGACCGGTCGGCTCCACCCGTACCGCCCACACCGCCGGGGCGGGCTCCTGGCCGTCGCCGGCGAGCGGATGCGCCGGGCCCGCGCCGCCCCACGGGAACGGCAGGCACACCGTGTCCTCACGGAGCGTGTCGCTCAGCCGGGCCCGCGCGATCACCACGCCGCGCCGCCCCGACACCCGGACCGTCGCGCCGGGACCGATCCCCAACCGCTCGGCCAGCTCCGGATGCAGCTCAAGGTAAGGCGTGTCCTCAAAGGGGGCGTGCGTGCCTCCGGGCTGCCGCTCGGCCGTCAGATACAGCGGATAGCGCGCGTCCACCTCTTCGGCGGCGCCAGGCTGGTCCACCGCTGTGAACCGTGCCCTCCCGTCCGGGGTGGCGAACCCGTCAAGGAAGGGCCGGGGCGTGCCCGGATGCGCCGGATCGGGGCACGGCCTGAAGACGCCGCCCTCCACGTCGATCCGCGCGTAGGTGATGCCCGCGTAGTCCGCGCTCCCCCCTGACGACGCCCTGCCCAGCTCGGCCAGGACCTCCTCCGGATCCGCGCTCCACTCCCCCGGGCCGTCCAGGCGGGAGGCGAGATCGCGCAGCACCTCCAGCTCGGTGCGCACACCCTCCGGCGGCGCCATCACCCGCTCACGCCGCAGCACCCTGCCTTCCAGCGTCGTGACGGTCCCGGACACCTCGTTCCAGTGCGCGGTCGGCAGCACCACGTCAGCGCGGCGCGCCGTCTCCGACAGCGTGTGGTCGGCCACGACGAGCAGATCCAGGCCGTTCAGCCGCTCCTCCACCGCCGCCGGACGGGGCGAGGACGCCACCGGGTCCGAGCCGAACAGCAGCAGCGCGCGCGGCTTACGCGGCCCGTACAGGAGCCGTTCGGCGGCGACCGTCGAGGCGGGCAGCAGCGTCGGGTCCATGCCCCAGACGGCGGCGACGGCGGCGCGGGCGGCCGCGTCGTCCAGGGGGCGGTCGCCGGGCAGCAGGTCGGCCCGCTGGCCGTGCCCCTCGCCCGGATCGGTCGCGCACGCGAACCCCGACCCGTCGTGTCCCGGCAGGCCGAGGGCGAGCGCCAGGTTCACGAACGCGGCGACGGTGTCCCTGTCGCGCGGCCGCTCGGCCACCACGTACGCCCGGCCCGCCGACGACAGCAGCCGCACCGCCTCACGCATCAGCGCGACCGGCACGCCGGTGATCCGCTCGGCCCGTTCCGGCCAGTATCCGCTCAGCGCGGTGCGCAGCCGGGCGAACCCCGTCGTGCGCGCCGCCACGTACCCGGCGTCCACAAGGCCGTCGGCGTCCGCGAGCCGCAGCATGCCGTGCGCCAGCGCCAGATCCGTGCCCGGCGTCAGCTGGAGGTGCAGATCGGCCATACGCGCCGTCTCCGAGCGGCGCGGATCGGCGACGACGAGGATGCCGCCCGCCGCGCGCATCCGCCGCAGCTCGCGCGGGAACGACGGCGACGCCTCGGCCGCGTCCCCGACCAGGAGCAGCACGTCCGCGTCGCCGAAGTCCGCCAGCGGGCCCGGCAGCGGCCGGTCGACGCCGAACGCGCGGGCCAGCGCCTCGGCCGCGCCCGGCGCGACCCGCGGCCCGCCGCTGAACGCCACCCGCGGCGTGCGCAGCACCGACCTGGCGAACCTGCCGAGCCGGTAGGCGGTCTCGCCCGTCATGGCGCACCCCCCGAGCACCGCCACGGCGTCGTGCCCGTAGGATGCGCGCAGGCCGCGGACCTTACCGGCGACCGCGTCGAGCGCCGCGTCCCACGAGACGGGTTCGAGCGGCGCGCCGGGATGCACCCGCATCAGCGGCGTCGTGACACGATCGGGGACCCCGGACGGCACAGCGCCCGAACCGCCCGCGCGCGCGCACCGCGCGGCGTGGCACGGGCAGCGGGACGACGTACTTGCCGGTTCGCTTACGGCCATGTCCCGATCGTGATCGGAGGCCGTTTCACATGCGCGTCCCGTGCATGTCCCGGGTGTTAACACCCCCTCACCCGGTCCGCCACGCGGTCGTGCGTTTACCGCCTACACCGGCGCTTCCGCGCCCGTTCGGCTTACGCTCGAAGCATGGCCGACGCCGCTTACCTCGCCACGCTCCCGCGCACCCGGGGGGCCGCCTCAGCGCTGCTCACCGACGACCGCGGCCGCATCCTGCTGGTGAAGCCCACCTACCGGCCGGGATGGCTGCTGCCGGGCGGCGTGATCGAGGCCGGAGAGTCGCCCCTGGCCGCCTGCCTGCGCGAATGCCAGGAGGAACTCGGCCTCCGGCCCCGCATCGACGGCATGGTCTGCTTCGACTGGGCGCCGCCCGCAGGGGAGATCGACGCCACCAACGTCTGGGTGTTCGCCGGAAGGCTCGACGGCGAGGAGATCGCGCGGATCACACTGCCGCCCGACGAACTGTCCGAACACGTCCTGGCCGCGCCCGAGGACGTCCCGGCGTTCACACCCCCGCACATCGCGCGGCGCGTCGCGGAGATCCTCGCGGCCGAGGGGCACCCGGTCTACCTGGAGGACGGCGTGCACCCGGCGGCCGTCCGGCTCGGCGCGTTCCCGCTGCCGCGCCGCTGAGCGCTCAGGCGGGCGCCCGGTCCGCGATCTTCCCGGCCGCCGCGCCCTCCTTGGCGCGGGCGCAGTGCGCGCAGCAGTACCAGTGCCGGTTCACCTCGACGCCGTGGCCGATCACCCGGCACCCGCAGTGCTCGCAGATCGGCGCGAGCTTGTTGATCGCGCACTCGAAACTGTCGAAGACGTGCACCGCGCCCTGCGCGCGCACCTCGAACGCCAGGTCGTAGTCGTTGCCGCAGACCTCGCACGTGGCCATCGGAATCCCCCCCGCGATCCGGCCCGGCGGCGGCCGCTCCCGACGAAGTCGGGGTCGCGAAGCGGCCATCCTCCGGGCCCATCGAACATGTCCCGGGGGCGGCCGCTCCCGACGAAGTCGGGGTCGCGAAGCGGCCGTCCTCCGGGTCCATCGAACACGTCCCGGCCTCCCCCGAGACCGGCGATGACGGACCTACCCGGCGCAACCGCCCGTCATGCGCGGTACCGGCCGTGTTCGTGTGCCGCGCGGGCCGTCAGCGCCGCCTGCGGGCCCGCACCGGGCGGTCGCGCCGCCACTCCTGGGAGCGGCCGGACGAGCGCAGCACCCGGATCCAGGGGTCGGCCTCCCGGCTCAGCGGCAGATGCGGGACGCCCCACGCCCACGCCGCCACGAGCAGCTCGGGATCGGCGGGCCGGTAGTCCTCGCCGACGGCGCGGGCCAGATCCCACGCGTGCAGATGCCACTCCACACAGGCCGAACCCGCGTGGTCCCCGACCGTGTACTTCGTCCCCCGGAAGATGAAGTGGGTCTTCTCCCACGCGTCGGCCATGAGGTCCAGATACGCGTCGGCCGAGACGGTGAACGACATGATCCGCTCCCGTCCCGACTCCGGCGGCAGCACCGCGAGTTCCGCCGCGTTCTGCCTCGCCTGCTGGCGGATCAGCACCGCCGTCGCGATGTCCTGCGCGAACAGCTTCGCGAGCCTGCTGTCGGGCGCGTCCTGCAGGTACTCCAGGTGGTTCTCCGCGACGCAGCGCAGGTGCCCGGCGAGGTCGATCGCCTGCCACTCGGCGCACGGCGTCGGCGCCTCCCAGTCGTCGCAGCGGGCCGCGAACTGCCGAATGGCCGCCACCCCGGCCCGGTAGGACTCCAGCAAGCGATGCCGGTCAGGCGGCCTGCGATCCAACTTCGAACCCCCACGATTTCCCCCGCCGAGCCTTGCCCCGGCCCGTGCCTGCCTGGGGCCGGAACGGACGCTTCGCGACCCCGACTTCGTCGGGAGCGCCCGCCCCCGGCCCTGGTGCCCCCTCACTCGCGGTGACCCTCCGCGAACGCGCAGGCAAGGTTCTCAGAGTTCCGGCCGCTGTGCCACCTGAGGCGGCAAGCGCGCCGGAAACCCCCGACATCGTCCCCGTCAGACCCCTTCAGGGTGTCCTGCGGGGAGTCACACCCTTTCGAGCGACCGGTAGGACAGCTTGTGCGCCTCGCGCGCCGTCCGCAGCCGGTCGAGTTCCTCACTGTAGGGGCGCACGGACGCCTTCGCCCGCGCCTTGCGCCGGGAGATCTCGGCGGCCCGGCTGGTGCCGTACGTCCGGGGGCCCATCGCGACCCGCTCGGCCGCCGCGGCGGACTCGACCGCCGCCGTCAGCGCCTTCTCCAGGACGCCCGCGAGCGCCCGCCGCTCGGCCGTGTCGGGCGCGCCCGCCCGCTGGGCCGCGCGCGCCTCCTCGACGTCCGCCAGGCGGGCCCGGTACTCGCCGGCGAGCGTCTTGTCGGCGGCGTACTGGGCCGCGACCTCGGGGCTGATCCGCCGTCCGAAGAGCATGAGTCGATCCTTTCCGCACAGGTACTCGCGGCAGCCTACGCCGCCTCGTGACGGCAGGCACATCCCCGCCGGGGGATTTTCCCGCGCGCCCGCGTTTTCCCGCGCGGCGCGCCCCGGCCGGGGCCTTTACGCAGTAAGGTCGCTGGTGGTCGCCGCGGCGGCGGCCACCGCAGGAGAGGAGACCACCGCACGTGAGCCCCCGTGAGCCGCTGACCCGCGACCGCATCATCGAGGCGGCCCTGCACATCGTCGACGGCCAGGGCCTCGGCCGGCTGACCATGCGCCGGCTCGGCGACGCCCTCGAAGTCGAGGCGATGGCGATCTACCACCACCTGCCGCGCGGCAAGGAGGAGCTCCTCGACGGGCTCATCTCCCACGTGGGCGTCCTACACGCCGACACACGGCCCCTGGGCGCCGACGACTGGCGCGACCGCATCCGCTCCTGGGCCGAGGCGTACCGGGCGCTGCTCGTGGACCACGCGGGCGTCCTGCCCCTCCTGGTGACCCGCCGCAACCCCGCCGCGCTCGCCACCACCACCCGGTCCGTCGCCGAGGTGCTGCGCCTCGCCGGGTTCCTGGAGTCCGCCGCGCACAGCGCCGCCCGCACCCTCATCGCCTTCCTCATCGGCCACGCCGCCCTGGAGGTGCGCGGCCGCGAGGCGCAGGGGGCCGAGACCGTCGACTGGGACCGGCAGTTCGACGAGGGCCTCGACGTCATGCTCTCCGGGATGCTCACCGCGCCCCTGTGACGGGTTATCACCAAGAGGACATGATCTTCTGTCCAGCACGCCCACCCGACCGTTTCCTTCCCGATACGCGCGGGAAGGATCGGTCCACGTAGATCAGCCGGAGCCGCCGCAACGAAGCGACGGCCTCGGTAGCGATGCCACAACAGTCCCATCGGGCTATGTCCCGGCGGACACGAACCGATGCACACTGGTACGCGTCCAACGTGACAGAACACACACGCCCATTCGAGAGTGAGAACCGGAGGCACGCCGATGTGCCCGCACCAGCCGCCCTGTCCCTCTTCCGACGGAACGGACCGCGACGCCGCGCGGACCCTGGCCAGCCACCCCGAGCAGGGGTGGAGCCTGCTGTGCAACGGCGTCGTCGTGTTCGAAGACACCGGTGAGCTGCTGCCCGACGGGGGTATCGTCGCACCGCACCGTCCGACCGACCTGCACGCCCCCACCGCGGCCTGAGTCCCGCCCGGGACTAGTCCGATCGGGTGATCACCGCGCTTCGGGGACCCCTACCCCGGAGCCACCGCCTCACGGCCCCGCCACCGGCGCCACCGTGCTCCGCCACCGCCGGAGCCACGGCTCCACCGCCGCACCCACCCGGGCGGGGTCCTTGCGCAGCTCGTGGTTCTCGCCGGGCAGCACGACGACCTCGGCGGCGTCCGCCGCGTCGGGTATCCCGAACGGGTCGCGATCCCCGTTGACGACGACCACGGGAGCGCCCGCGCCGCGCAGCTCGGCCGCCCGGCTCTTCTCCGGCTTCCCCGGCGGATGCAGCGGAAACGCCAGCGCCACCACCCCGACGGCCCCGACGACACCGGCCGTCCGGCACGCCACCCGTGCCCCGTTGCTCCGCCCGCCCTGCACCAGCGGCACCCCGGGCCAGCGCTCCCGGACCGCGCCCACCAGCTCCACCCACGCGGCGTCCTGCTTCAACGCGCTCCCCGGCGCCCTGCGCCCCGCCAGCCTGAACGGCTGAGTGACCCGCGCGACGGCGGCCCCCAGATCGAGCGCCACCTCCCGCACCGCCAGCAGATCCGGCGCGTCCACGCTCCCGTTCGACCCGTGCGTCAACACGACGACGAGCCCGGCGTCCCCCTCCCCCTCAAGAAGAACCTCCCCTTCCCCCACCCCGGTGACGATCCGCACCCGCCCATTGTCCCATGATCACTCCGGCCCCCGGACCCGCCCCGCCGGACGCGTCAGGACCCTAACGGGGGTTTCTCGTGCGTCGGCGGAGGACCGAGATCAGGGCGCCCGCCGCGCACGCGCCGATCCCGGCGCCGACGTAGGCGAGCCTCCGGTACGGGACGGCGGATCTGGGGGCGGCGGGCTCGGACGCGTCCGCCGGCGGCCCGTTCTCGACCGCGTCGAGGTAGGCCCGCTCGACGATGTTGATGAACCGGCGATCCCTGCCGCGCGGATGCCGCGCCAGCCACGCCGCGCGCGCCCCCGCCCAGTACTCGCGGCCGGACTCCGTCGCGAACAGCCCACGGCAGTTCCCCGCCAGCGCCCCGTTGGTCAGCCTGTCCACCCGGTACCGGGAGATCCAGTACGACATCCACAGGTTCGCGTAGTACGTACGCTTCTCCTCACGCAGCCCGCGCGGCGAGTCGTCGGGCAGCGGCCGCATCACCCCGAGCAGATCCGGGTCGCCCATCCCCAACGCCGTCAGCTCGTTGTGCGTCGCCCGTAGCGCCTGCTCCCGGGCCACCCGCACCTCCCGCGCCTGCACCACCAGCGAAACCGCGAGCACGGGCAACGTCACCGCCGTGAGCAACGCCGCCACCCCGCCATAAGCCTGCCCGATGTCACTCAGCCCCTTCCAGTCCGCCCCCACCCGCTCCCCCACCACCCCGAACCCCAACGGCGAAACCACAACCACCACCAACCCCCCAACAACCCCAAAACCCACAACCAACCCCCACCCCCACTTCCGCCACCAAGCCCTCAAGACCAACCCCCTCCCCTAACCCCACCCCCAAAGGCTAACCAACCCCCACCCCCCAGAAAACCCCCACCCAGAAACTCTCCCCCAGCCCCCCTTCCGGACAGAGGCGGTCTGGGATCTTTTGCCATGGGCATCCGGGATGTGGATGTTCGGGGGTTTGTGGGGTTGATGCGGGCGCCGTTTTCGGCTGGCTTCGGTACGGTTTGTCGGGTGTGCGTCTCGATGGGGCCCGCTGCGTTCTCGGGCACGATCCTTTACTGCGGCCGTAGGCTGCATCCGGAGCACGGCAGGATCGAGGTGCTCGGGTACCAGAACACGGCGGTGAACCTCGCGGCCGGACCGAACGCCCTGCTGCTGCACCTCCCGGCCCGGTCGATCGACGCGCGGCACTTCCTCCCGGTGAGCCGGGCCGAGTCGGTGCTCCAGAACATGGTGGACGCCGTCGCCCCGGTCGCCGCGGGGTCCACGATCGACTGGATGGGGGGCGACGCGCCCCGTGGCGCCGTCCAGGTCTTCCGCCACGACATCTACACGGTCGTCCTCGCCGAGAACGCCGCGGACATCACCGCCGCGCTGGGCCGGGTGGAGCCGTCGCGGCGGCCCGCGCTCAACCCCGAGCTCTTCGACTTCTACGCCGCCGCCTTCCCCGACCACGCGGTCGCGCTGTGCTGCTTCGACAACGCCGAGGCCGCCGCCGCCAAACCGCTGCTGCTCTGGTACCGGCCGCTGGACGACGACAGGCTCGTGCTCCCGGCGATCGACTGCCACACCGGCGCCGTCCCCGACCTCGACGCCGTCGTCCACACCGACCACTGGGTGCTCTTCGGCTCCGACGAGACCGACCCGGACTGGGGCACACCCGTCACCTACCGGGACAGGCTACGAAGCCGCCTCCGCGCCTTCCTCCCGGACCGCGTCGTCGGCCGCCGGTTCCAGGAGCCCCTCCCTAATGGCGACTTCGCCATCACCCACACCGACCTCCGCCAAGCCGACCTCACCCGGATCCACCGCCTCCGCCCCTAGGGGTCAGGGGGCGGGACGCTGGAGGCGGGCGGTCACCTGGGCGTGGAGGGCCGGGTCGGAGAGCGCCCGGCTCCAGACGGCCTCGGCCTCGGTGTCCCGGGCGCGGAGCCGCAACGTCCGCGCCAGGAGCTCGACGGCCAGCGGGGTGACGTCGGGGGCGGTGGTGGCGTCCACGGCGGCGGTGAAGGCGCCGATGGCCTGGTCCAGGTGGGCGAGGCCCATCAGGGTGGCCAGGCGGGCGTAGGCGTAGGTGTCGGGGGTGAGCGTGCGGAGGGTCTCGGCGAGCACGCGCTGGGCGGCGGCGGTGCGGCCCGCGTCGAGGAGGTGCTGCGCCAGGTCGTGCGCGGCGACGGGGGCGTACTCGGGGTCGCCCGTCTCGATCACCCGCTCCCACCAGGTGACGGCCGCCTCCGGGTCGGCGGCGTCGTCGGCGAGCTGGGCCAGGGCGAGGCACGCGGCGGGGGTGTAGGCGGCGTGTCCTGAGGAGGCGACGATGTGCCACGCCTCGGACGCCTCGGCGGGCTCGCCCGCGCGCTCGTGAGAGAGGGCCAGGTGGTAGGCCGCGCGTGGCGCGTACTCCGGGTCGCCGGTCTCGATGGCCGTCCAGTCGGCGCGGCGGGCGCCCTCGGTGTCGCCCAGGTCCTCCAGGACGACGGCGAGGCCCAGGGCCGCTTCGGCCCGCTCCGCCGGGACGTCCGAGGCGAGCGCCTCGCTGAACAGGCCGGCGGCGCCGGTGAGGTCGCCGGTCTCGGCCATCTGCCGTGCCTGCGCCAGGGACAACCGGGGCCTCCTCACCTCCGCGGACGCACCCCGACCCTACCGATCCGGCGACGCCGCCGGGGCGGGACACGACCGGATCGCCGAAGATCTCCCGATCGGTCCCACCCGGGGGCGGGCGCTCCCGACCCGGTCGGAACTCGCCAAGCGCCCGCCCTCGGGCAGATCGAACACAGCGGCGCGGGAGGCGTCAGTCCTCGAAGGCTTCGGGCGGGGGGCAGGAGCAGACGAGGTTGCGGTCGCCGTAGGCGCCGTCGATGCGGCCGACCGGGGCCCAGTACTTGTGCGCGCGCAGCGACGCCACCGGGTAGGCGGCCTCCTCGCGGGTGTACCCGTGCTTCCACTCCTCGACGAGCAGGGTCTCGGCGGTGTGCGGCGCGTTGTGCAGCGGGTTGTCGGCGGCGTCCCACTCGCCGGACGCGACCCTGTCGATCTCCGCGCGGACGGCGATCATCGCGTCGCAGAAGCGGTCGAGTTCGGCGAGGTCCTCGGACTCGGTCGGCTCGATCATCAGCGTGCCCGCGACCGGGAAGGAGAGGGTCGGCGCGTGGAAGCCGTAGTCGATGAGCCGCTTGGCGACGTCCTCGGCGGTGACGCCGGTGTCCTTGGTGAGCTTGCGCAGGTCGGCGATGCACTCGTGCGCGACGAGCCCGCCCTGCCCGGTGTAGAGGATCGGGTAGTGCGGGGCGAGGCGGCGCGCCACGTAGTTGGCGGCGAGCACGGCGACCTCGGTCGCGCGGCGCAGGCCGGTGGGGCCCATCATCGCGATGTAGGCCCACGGGATCGGCAGGATGCCCGCCGAGCCCCACGGCGCCGCCGAGATCGGCCCGACGCCCGTCTCGGGGCCGGCCTCGGGCCGCAGCGGGTGGCTGGGCAGGAACGGCGCGAGGTGCGCGCCGACGGCGACCGGGCCGACGCCGGGGCCGCCGCCGCCGTGCGGGATGCAGAACGTCTTGTGCAGGTTGAGGTGGGAGACGTCGGCGCCGAACTCGCCGGGACGGGCGAGGCCGACGAGCGCGTTGAGGTTGGCGCCGTCCACGTAGACCTGGCCGCCCGCCGCGTGCACGGCCGCACAGATCTCGGTGATGCCCTCCTCGTACACGCCGTGCGTGGACGGGTACGTCACCATGATCACGGACAGTTCCTCGGCGTGCCTGTCGAGCTTGCCGCGCAGGTCGTCGAGGTCGACGTTGCCGTTGTCGTCGCACTTGACGACGACGACGCGCATCCCGGCCATGACGGCGCTGGCCGCGTTGGTGCCGTGCGCGGAGGACGGGATGAGGCAGACGTTCCGGTGCGCTTCGCCGCGCGAGGCGTGGTAGGCGCGGACGGCGAGGAGCCCGGCCAGTTCGCCCTGCGATCCGGCGTTCGGCTGCACGGACACCTTCGCGTAGCCGGTGATCTCGGCGAGCCACTCCTCCAGCTCGGTGATCAGCTCGACGTACCCCGCGGCCTGCTCGATCGGCGCGAACGGGTGCAGGTTCGCGAACTCGGGCCAGGTGATGGGCTCCATCTCGGTCGTCGCGTTGAGTTTCATGGTGCAGGAGCCCAGCGGGATCATGGAGCGGTCGAGCGCGATGTCCCGGTCCTGGAGGCGGCGCAGGTAGCGCAGCATCGAGGTCTCGGACCGGTGGGTGTGGAACACCGGGTGGGTGAGGAAGTCGCTCGTGCGCAGCACCTCGGTGGGCAGCGCCTCGCCCTCGGCCTCGACGACGGCGACGGCACGCCGGAACGACCGCTGCTCCATCGCCTCAAGGAGGTTCTGGAGGTCGTCCTCGGTGGTGGTCTCGTCGAAGGCGACGGCGACGGTCTCGGCGTCCACGAGCCGGATGTTGTACCCGGCGCGGCGCGCGGCCGCGACGGTGTTCGGCCCCGTGGTGGGGACGCGGATCGTCAGCGTGTCGAAGTACGTGGTGTTGACGACCTCGTAGCCCTCGACCTCCTGCGCGGCGATCGACGCGGCGAAGGACGCGGCGCGCCGGTGCACGCGCCCGGCGATCTCCCGCAGCCCGTCGGGCCCGTGGTAGACGGCGTACATGGACGCCATGACGGCGAGCAGCACCTGGGCGGTGCAGATGTTCGAGGTGGCCTTCTCGCGCCGGATGTGCTGTTCGCGGGTCTGGAGCGCGAGCCGGTAGGCGGGCCTGCCCGCGGCGTCCACGGAGACGCCGACGAGACGGCCGGGGAGCTGCCGCTGGAGTTCGGCGCGCACGGCCATGTAGCCCGCGTGCGGTCCGCCGAACCCGAACGGCACACCGAACCGCTGGGCCGAGCCCACGACGATGTCGGCGCCGCTCTCGCCGGGCGACTTCAGCAGGGTCAGCGCGAGCAGGTCGGCGGCGACGACGAGCTGGGCGCCGCGCGCGTGCACCGCCTCGGCCAGCGGCGCGAGGTCGCGGACGGCCCCGGACGCGCCGGGGTACTGGGCGAGCACGCCGAAGACCTCGCCCTCGGGCAGCGGCCCGTCCAGGTCGGCGACGACGACGGGGATGCCGAGCGGCAGCGCGCGGGCGCGGATGACCTCGACGGTCTGGGGCAGCGCGTCGGCGTCCACGACGAACGCGCCGGGCTCCTTGCGGCGGGTCGCGCGCAGCGCCAGGGCCATCGCCTCGGCGGCGGCGGTGCCCTCGTCCAGCATGGACGCGTTCGCGACGGGCACGCCGGTGAGGTCGGCGATCATGGTCTGGAAGTTGAGCAGCGCCTCAAGGCGGCCCTGGGAGATCTCCGGCTGGTACGGGGTGTAGGCGGTGTACCAGCCCGGGTTCTCCAGGACGTTGCGCAGGATCACGCCGGGGGTCGTCGTGCCGTGGTAGCCGAGGCCGATGTAGGAGGTGAGCACGCGGTTGCGGGAGGCGAAGCCGCGCAGCTTGGCCAGCGCCTCGGTCTCGCTCAGCGGAGCGGGCAGGTCGAGCGGCCGGGTGGTGCGGATCGAGGCCGGGACCGCGGCGTCGATGAGCGCGCCGAGATCGGCGAACCCGACGACGGCGAGCATCCGTTGGAGGTCGGCGGCCGACGGGCCGATGTGACGGTCGGTGAAGTTGGCGGTCATCCCGGAGCCTCCCGAAGGCGCGGTGCAGAGGTTGAGGGGTCGTTGGACCCGCGCTCCCCCTCTGTTTCGGAACCTGAGAGCTTCGCCCTGGCATCAGGGCTTTCACCTTCGGTGGGGCACATGCCCGCTTTCCAGAGGCGCCTCACCCGACGGTCCGTTTGCCTGAGAGGTTCCGGGGACGTTGCTCCTTCGGCGCTCCGCACCGGATTGCACGGAGTCTCTCCCGCCTGGGGTCGACAGCGTGGCCAGTGTACCTTGTGCACGATCTCCCCTGCGCGGGCGCCCCGGACGGGGGATCGTACCTGGGTAGGACAACGCGGTGCGGACGGCTCGTCCGTCGAGGTGATCACGTCTGGGCAGGGGCCGACTAATCTTGGGCGATACCGGGAACCGGGAGGACGGTGGCGAGGTGACGAAGACGCAGGGCGCGACAGCCCTGGAGCCGCCGCTCAGCCTTCCCGACGGCGCCGAGGTGGACGAGGCGCCCTTTCCGGCACGGATCCGCAGCCAGGGCGATCTCATCAAGACGCTCGCCTGCCTGGCGGGCCTCGGCCTGCTCCTGCTGCTGCCGACCTTCGCGACGCAGACCACGACCGGCCTGGAGAGCGACGTCACCCGGGGCACCGAGCAGGCGCCGCACTTCCTGCTGAGCCTGGCCAGCCTCACCGCCGGGTTCGGCGTGCTGGCCGTGCCGATGGCGTTCGCGGTGGACCGGGTGGTGCGCCGCGACCTCACCCGGATCGCGGTCGGCCTCGTCGCCGCGATCGCCGCGCTGGGCGCCGTCGTCGCGTTGGACGCGTGGATCGAGCACGCCTCCCCCACGATCATCGTCAACGCGCTCGGCTGGACCAAGACGGGCCAGACGCCCGTCCCGGCCGACCTCACCCCCGTCATCGCCTACGTGACGGCGGTGCGCCTGGCCGGGCGGCCGCGCTGGCAGGCGGTCATGTGGGGCACGATCGCGCTGGCGGGCCTCGCCTCGCTGGTGGCGGGCCACACGACGGCCCTCGGCCTCGTCGCGACGTATCTGATCGGCCGTCTCGTGGGTTATCTCACGCTCTACGGGCTCGGCACCCCCAACCCCCGGCCGCCGGGGGCGGCCGTCGTGGCGGCGCTGGACCGGCTGGGCCTCCAGCCGCTCAAGGCCACCCGGGTGGACGACGGCACCCTCGACCACCGCAGCTACCTCGTTCACGGCCGCACCCGCGACCTCGACGTCACCGTCCTGGACCGCGACCAGCAGACCGCCGGCCTGTTCTACCGGGCCTGGCGCGGGGTGCGGCTGCGCGCCCACCAGCCCCGGCGGACGGTGCGCTCGCTGCGCAGGTCGCTGGAGCAGGAGTCGCTGATGGCCTACGCGGCGACGGCGGCGGGCGTGCAGACGCCACGGCTCGTCGCCACCTCCGAGGTCGGCACCGAAGCGGCCCTGCTCGCCTACACGCACGTCGAGGGCACCACCCTGCTCGACCTGCCCGACGAGGAGATCACCGACGACCTTCTGAAGGGCATCTGGCTGCAGCTCGGCCTGCTGCACCGGCAGCGGATCGCGCACCGCAGCCTGGACGGCTCCGCGGTCCTCGTCTGCGAGGGGCGGCCCTGGCTGGTCGGCCTGGGCCGGGGCGAGATCGCGGTCGGCGACCTCCTGCTCCGGCTCGACCAGGCCCAACTGCTCACCACGCTGGGCCTGCGGGTCGGCGCGGGGCGGGCGGTGCACACGGCGTCGGCGATGCTGGGCGCGGACGCGCTCGGCGCGCTGGTGCCGCTGCTCCAGAAGGTCGCGCTGTCCCGGGAGACGCGGGCGGCGCTGCGCAAGGACGGCAAGCTGCTCGGGGCGCTGCGGGAGGAGATCCTGCGCTTCTACCCCGAGACCGAGGTCGCGACCGTCAAGCTGGAGCGGTTCCGGCCCCGGACGATCTTCAGCATCGTCGGCGCCGCGATCGCCGCCTACTTCCTGCTCACCACGCTCGGCGGCCAGGACCTCGGAAAGCTCGTCACCGAAGCCGACTGGCGGTGGGCGGTGCTCGCCCTGTTCGCCTCCGGCGTGTCGTTCGTGGCCGCCGCGATGATGGTCATCGGGTTCGTGCCGGAGCGGCTGCCGATGTGGCGGACGGTCGCCGTGCAGTTCGCCGCCTCGTTCGTCAAGCTGGTCGCGCCCGCCGCGGTCAGCGGCATCGCGATCAACACCCGCTACCTCCAGCGGATGGGGGTGCGGCCGGGGCCCGCGGTGGCCAGCGTCGGCGCCTCCCAGCTCACCGGCCTCGTCGTGCACATCATGCTGCTGTTCGTGATGGGCTTCCTGACCGGTTCCGGGCAGCCCGACCGCGACTTCGCCCCGTCCAAGACGGTGATGCTGGTCCTGCTGGCCGTCGGGGCGGTGGCGGGGCTGGGCGCGGCCGTCGGCCCGGTGCGGCGGCTCGTGGTGCGCCGGCTGAAGCTGATGTTCTCCGGTGTCGTGCCCCGGCTCGTGGACGTGCTCCAGGACCCCCGCAAGATCGTGACGGGCCTCGGCGGCACCCTGCTGCTGACCGTCGCCTTTGTGGTCTGCCTCGACGCGTCCATCCGCGCCTTCGGCGGCTCGCTGGGCTGGACGGCCGTGGCGGTGGTGTTCCTCACCGGCAACGCGCTCGGCTCGGCCGCGCCCACGCCGGGCGGTCTCGGCGCCGTCGAGGGCGCGCTGGTCCTGGGCCTGACGGTCGCGGGCCTGCCGGTCGAGACGGCCACCTCGGCGGTGCTGCTCTTCCGGCTCCTGACGTTCTGGCTGCCGGTCCTGCCCGGCTGGGCCTCCTTCCACTACCTGCAACGCACCGAATCGCTCTGACGGGCCGCTCAGCGCCGTCCAGGGCCGAAGAATCCGGCGGGGTCGGCGGGCGGGTCAGCCCGTCTTGCGGGCGCGGCGCCGGGACAGCTCGTCGCCCGCGCCGGTGCTCGGCGCGGCGCTCTCGGCGGGCATCCGGGCGAGGCTGCCCTCGACCTCCTGCCAGACCCGGCCCAGCGCGATGCCGAACACGCCCTGCCCGCCCTGGAGCAGATCGACGACCTCGTCGGGGCTGGTGCACTCGTAGACGCTGACGCCGTCGCTCATCAGGGTGATCTGCGCCAGGTGCGCCACGCCCCTGTCCCGCAGGTGGCTGACGGCGGCCCTGATCTGCTGGAGCGACACGCCGGTGTCCAGCAGCCGCTTGACGACCTTGAGCACGAGGATGTCGCGGAACCCGTAGAGCCGCTGGCTGCCGGAGCCGTGCGCGGGCCGCACGCTCGGCTCGACCAGGCCCGTGCGCGCCCAGTAGTCGAGCTGGCGGTAGGTGATCCCCGCCGCGGCGCAGGCCGCCGGGCCACGGAACCCCACCTCGTCGGAGAGCCGGGACGGCACGGTGATGCCGCCTTCGAACAGCAGACCCTGCTCGCCGGCCCGCTGGGAGGCGAGCTCACGATCGCGATCCACCTTGTCCTCGCCGCTGCTCACCGCCACGCGGACCTCCGGCTTCTGTCATCCCCGGGTCATCCCGGCAAGGGGGTTTGCCGGAAATTCACCGCGGGTGCTCCACCAGCACGGTAGGTGCCGGTCAGGGCATGGTCAACGTTCAACGTCGGCGCGTCGCAAGGCGGATGTATCCGCCTTCACGTGCGCAAACGGCTCGCTTTCCGCTCCCCCTCCTCCCCTACCCTGCGCGACGGGTGTGGGAAACGGTCATGACTCCTGTCACGTCCGGTGAAAGGTCACGGAGCGCGGCGCGGGTGCGCCACACCGTACGGCGCCTAAGCGCCGCCCTTCTTGAAGTCCTCGGGGGAGACGCTGTCCAGGAACTCCCGGAACTGCTCCACCTCGTCCTCCTGCTCGTCGGGCATGGACACGCCCGCCGCCTCCAGCACGTCCTCGCTGGCGAAGATCGACGAACCCGTGCGCAGCGCGAGCGCGATCGAGTCCGAGGGCCGCGCGCTGACCTCGGTGCCGTTGGAGAACACGAGGTCGGCGAAGAAGATCCCGTCCCGCAGAGCCGTGATGTTCACCGTCGCCAGCGTCACGCCCAGCGCCTCGATCACGTTCTTGAACAGATCGTGGGTGAGCGGCCGCGCCGGCGGCTGTCCCTCCTGCTGCGCGACGGCGATGGCGGTGGCCTCCACCGCCCCGATCCAGATGGGCAGGTAGCGGTCTCCGCCGATCTCCTTCAGCAGCACGATCGGCTGGTTGGTGGGCACCTCGACCCGTACGCCGATGACCTCCATCTGCTTCACGGCGGCTCCCTGCGTCACGCGGTCCTTCTTCACAAACTACACCTTCCGGAGCGCGATCACCGGTTCCGGTACGGCCCGGAGCAGGCCATGGCGGAACCAACTCCGATCTAGCGACCGAGGCTGTCGCGCAGCCCGGCGGCGACGAGCGCGGTGTGCAGTTCGACGACGAGGGCGGCGAGCGCGTCGGCGGTGCGGCCCGCCTCCTCGTGCGCGCCGGGGGCGCGGCGGCGCAGCAGGGGGGCGACCATCTGCTCGATGAGGTCGAGTTCGCGTTCGGCGGCGGCCCTGATCACCCGCAGATGCCGGGCCTCGATCCCGTAGGGGGCCAGGCGCGCCGCGGTCCTGGCGACGGTCAGCGCCTCGGAGCCGAAGTGCCCGTTCGTCCGGCGGACCAGCCCGTACGCCTCAAGCTCGTCCAGCGTCGACTCGGTCAGGCCGGAGGCGTCCAGGAGCTGTCTGCGGGTCAGCGCGACCTCGGCGGCGGGCGCGGAGTCGGCGGCGACGAGGGTGCGCGGCACCCTCGCCGCGAGCTGCTCCTTGATGACCCGCAGCGGCAGGTAGCTGTCACGCTGCGCGGCGAGGATGTAGCGCAGCCGCTCGACGTCGGCGTGTGTGAACTTCCGGTAGCCCGCGGGGGTGCGGTCCGGCTCGATCAGCCCCTCGGACTCGAGGAAGCGGATCTTGGACGGCGTGATGTCGGGGAACTCGCCCTGCAGCAGGGCGAGGACGTCCCCGATGGTCATGTACGCCCGCGCGGCGCTGCTGCTCACCCGTGCTGTGGATTGGTGAGGAACACGAGCCGGAACTTCCCGATCTGCACCTCGTCTCCGCCGTGCAGCGCCACGCTGTCGATCCGCTCGCGGTTGACGTAGGTGCCGTTGAGGCTGCCGACGTCGCGGACGGAGAAGCCGCCGCCGTGGCGGGTGAACTCGGCGTGCCGGCGCGAGACCGTGACGTCGTCGAGGAAGATGTCGCTCTCGGGGTGCCGGCCCGCCGACGTGCGCTCCTTGTCGAGCAGGAAGCGGCTTCCGGCGTTGGGGCCGCGGCGCACCACGAGCAGCGCCATGCCGAACGGCAGCGCGTCGACGTTGAGCTGGTCGGAGCCGGACTCCTCGGCGGGGGCCTCGGTGGGGATCTCCAGCCCGTCGGTCAGTCCGCTGATCGAGATCGTCGAGGTCGACTCACCGGGCGTCTCGGGAGGAGGGTACGCCCCGCGCACCAGTGGAGTGCCGCAGTTGGAGCAGAAGCGGGCGCCTTCAGGATTGGCGTGACCGCACTGCGTGCAGTAGACGCTCGGCATCGATCGGCTCGGCCTCCTACCCTCGGCGGGTCCCCCTGGACCGCGCCCCCGCAAAGAACACTTCCGGACAACGCTACCGGCAGCCATGATCGGCGGTCTACGCCGCCGCGCGGTAGGGCCCTCCGGAAAGCCTGTCAGGAAGACCGTACCGCGCGGACGGCTGTCCCTGCGCCCCCCGTGATCGATTAGTGGGCGCGGGCACCGCGATTTTCACGTCCCGGCGGCCTCGACCACGGCGACCCACTCGGCCATGAGCTCGCGCGCTCCCCCCTCGTCGGGCCCTTCGGCCCACAGGTGGGTGACGGCCTCGGCCGGGTCGGGGAGGACGAGAGCCCACCGCCCGTCCTTCTCGACCACACGAACGCCGTCGGTGGTGTCCACCGTGCGGTCGCCCGCCGCCTCGACCACGTGCCGCATGACGCTGCCCTTGGCCGCCCAGGGCGTCGGCACGGACGCGCGCAGCAGGTGCGCGTCCGGGATGCGCGCGTCGATCTGGGAGAGCGTCATGCGGGTGCGCGCGACGAGGCCGATCAGCCTGACGAACGCGGCGATGCCGTCGACGGTGTGGCTGAACTCGGGGAAGACGAACCCGCCGCGCCCGTCGCCCGCGAAGACGACGTCCGGGTCGGCGGCGGCCTTGGTGAGGACGTCCTGGTGGGTGGAGGTCCACCGCACCTTGACCCCGTGCGCCGCGCAGACGCGCTCGGCGACCCTCGTGGTGGTGACGGGTAGGGCGACCTCGCCCCCGCGCCGTTCGGCCGCCACGAGGTCCAGGAGGACCAGCAGGGCCCTGTCGTCGGAGATGGGGGTGCCGCGTTCGTCCACGAGGGAGATCCGCTCGCCCACGGGGTCGAACCTGACGCCGAAGGCGGCCCGCGAGGAGGAGACGATGGCGCCCATCGCGGCGAGCGCCGTCTCGCGGATCGCGGGGGTCTCGGTGGGGTGCAGCTCGTCCAGCCGGTTGTTGAGGGTGAGGACCTCGACGCCGACCTTGGTGAGCAGGCCCGGCAGGACGTTGGCCGAGACGCCGCCCGCGCAGTCCACGACGATCTTCAGGCCCGCCTCGTCGATGCCGGACATGTCCATCTGGCGGACGAGGTCGCGGCTGTAGGTCTCCACCACGCGGGTGGGGTAGCTGAGCTCGGCGATCTCGCCGGGGAAGGCGCGGCGGAACTCCTGCCTGCCGAAGACGCGCTCCAGCTTGCGCTGGGCGGCCTGGGACAGGTCGGCGCCGGTCTCGTCCAGGAAGATGATGTCCACGCCCTGCGGGTCGCCGGGGGTGGTCCGGACGACGATGCCGCCCGCGCAGTCGCCGTTGGCGGTCTCGAAGCGGGCCATGGGCAGCGCGCACGCCTCCAGGTCCTCGACGTTGATGGCGCCGGCCGTCAGCGCGGCGATGACGGCGCGTTTCAGGGTCCGGGCGGCACGGGAGGCGTCGCGTGCCGTCGTGACCGTCGCGCCCTTCTTCAGGGTCGTGGCGTAGGCGCTGGTGAGCCGGACGACCAGTTCCGGGGTGATCTCGACGTTGATGAGCCCGGAGACGCCGCGCGGCCCGAACAGGTTGCGCTGGCCGCGCGACTCCCAGATGACCGAGGTGTTGACGACAGCCCCGGCCTCGACCGTCTTGAACGGGTAGACCTTGACGCCGTTGGAGACGTAAGCCTCGGCCTCGATGACGCACTCGTCACCGACGATGGCGTTCTCCTCGATCCGGGCCCCGGCCATGACGTCGGTGTTCTTGCCGATGACGCAGCCGCGCAGGTTCGTGGACGGCCCGACGAACACGTTGTCGTGGACGACGGCCCGGTGCAGGAACGCGCCCTCCTTGACGACGACGTTGCTGCCGAGCACGGTGTACTCGCGCAGCTCGGCGCCCGCCTCCACCTTGGCGTAGTCGCCGACGTACAGGGGGCCCTTGAGGACGGCGCCGGGATCGACCTCGGCGCCCTCGGCGATCCAGACGCCGGGCGACACCTCAAAACCGGGGATCTCGACGTCGACCTTGCCGGAGAGCATGTCGGCCTGGGCCTTCAGGTAGCTCTCGTGGGTGCCGACGTCCTCCCAGTAGCAGTCGGCGACGTACCCGAACAGGGGTGCGCCCTCGGCCAGGAGCTGGGGGAACACGTCGGAGGACCAGTCGACGCTCTCGCCGGGCGCGACCCGTTCCAGCACCTCGGGTTCCATCACGTAGATGCCGGTGTTGACGGTGTCGGAGAACACCTGGCCCCAGGTGGGCTTCTCCAGGAACCGCTGGATGCGGCCCTCGTCGTCCACGATGATGATGCCGAACTCCAGCGGGTTGGGCACCCGCTTGAGGCCGATCGTCACCAGGGCGCCGTTCTCCTTGTGGAACCTCACCATGTCGGTGAGGTCGATGTCGGTGAGGGCGTCGCCGGAGATGACCAGGAAGCGGTCGTCCTTCAGGGCGTCCTCGGCGTTCTTGACGCTGCCCGCGGTGCCGAGCGGCACCTCCTCGGTGGCGTACTGGAGGCTCATGCCGAGCTCCTCGCCGTCGCCGAAGTAGTTGCGGATCAGCGCGGCCAGGAACTGGACGGTGACGACTGTCTCGCTGAAGCCGTGTTTCTTCAGCAGCCGGAGCACGTGCTCCATGATCGGACGGTTGATGACGGGCAGCAGAGGCTTGGGCTGGTTGGCGGTCATGGGACGCAGACGCGTCCCCTCGCCTCCGGCCATCACTACGGCCTTCATGGCGCTGGTGCGACTCCCTCGTTCTCGGCGCCCGCTCGGGGGGGCAGCGCTCGGATGAGTTGTCGTGCCTGTCTTGTGTAGAGGACGGCGGCCCACCAGTAGAGGGCCGTGCCCCAGATCGCGAACGCCCAGCCGACGATCCGGGCGAGCGTCGCGGCGAGGCCGTCGTGGGCCCCCCACAGCAGCAGGGGGAAGGCGTAGAGGAGGCACATGGTGGCGGCCTTGCCGACCAGGTGGACGGGCAGGCCCGTCCAGCCGTAGCGGCGCAGGACGGCGAGGACGACGGCCATGTAGACCTCGCGGGCGGCGAGCCCGGCGGTCAGCCACCACGGGATGATCTCGCGGACGGTGAGCCCGACGAGGGTGGCGAGGATGTAGAGCCGGTCGGCGGCCGGGTCGAGCAGGGTGCCGAGCCGGCTGGTCTGGTCGAGGGCGCGGGCGAGTTTGCCGTCCGCCCAGTCCGAGAGCCCCGCGAAGACGAGCAGTCCGATCGCCCAGGCGTCGTGTTCGGCCAGGACGAGCCAGAAGAAGAGCGGGACTCCGAGGAGGCGGGCGAGGCTCAGCGCGTTCGGCACCGTGAAGATCCGGTCCCTCGTCTCCAAGCGTCCCACCTCCCTGAACCGACCTTACCGGGCGGTTGATCGAAGCCCCCTGGCTGGATCGCTCCAGCGTTCCGATCATGGCAGGTATGACGCACTTCACACCCACCGGCCCGTCAACCCGCGGGTCAGCGCCGTGTCGCGCGCCCCGTCGCGCGCCCCGTCATTCCTCGCGCCGGGCGGTGGCGCGCCGCTGGGCGCGCAGGCACAGCGCGACGAGGGCCGCGAGCCCGGCGTAGACGCCGAGCTGGACGAGCGCGGAGACGGCCGAGCTGGGCCGGATGGCGGTGGTGCCGGAGACGGCGACGATCGCGGCGACGAGGCAGATGGCGGCGCCCGCCGCGCAGCACTGCAGGACGCGCCGCTGACTGCGCCGCCAGGCGGCGGCGTCGCGGTGCACGGCGGTGGCGCGCAGGCCGAGGATCACCATGACGGCGGCGTTGAGCGTGCCCGCGGTGAGGAGGGTGAGGTAGGCGAGCATCCCGGAGGCGAAGTCCACGTCGGCGTGCGCGGTGCCCTCCCCGACGGGGCGGGTGGCCTCCTCCAGCGGGAGCACGACCCGGCTCAGGCAGATGGCCAGGACCTCGGCGCCGACGCCGACCGCGGCGAGGCTGACCACCAGGCGAATAGTGCGCATCGTCCTTCCCCCGGGCTCGGCCTCCTTCAGCAAAGCGTAGTCAGGCGGGGGCAAATCACGCCGAAGTAGTCGATCAAGACGGGGCAAAGACGATGATCGCGGCAGATAATGGGGACCATGGCGAAGACGGCGAAAACGGCGAAGCTCCCCCGCAAGGTGTACAACGACGAGATCCTCCGGCTCCAGGCGGAGCTGGTGAAGCTCCAGGAGTGGGTGAAGGCCGAAGGGCAGCGCCTCGTCGTGGTCTTCGAGGGCCGTGACGCGGCGGGCAAGGGCGGGTCGATCAAGCGGATCACCGAGTACCTGAGCCCGCGTGTCGCCAGGATCGCGGCGCTGCCCACGCCGACCGAGCGGCAGCGCACCCAGTGGTACTTCCAGCGGTACGCGGAGCAGCTCCCGGCGGCCGGGGAGATCGTGCTGTTCGACCGGAGCTGGTACAACCGGGCGGGTGTGGAGCATGTCATGGGGTTCTGCACGCACGAGGAGTACTCGCGGTTCCTGCACCAGTGCCCGATCTTCGAGCGGCTGCTGGTGGAGGACGGGATCCTGCTGCGCAAGTACTGGTTCTCGGTGAGCGACGCCGAGCAGCAGCGCAGGTTCGAGGCGCGCTTGGACGACCCGATGCGGCGCTGGAAGCTGTCGCCGATGGACCTGGAGTCCATCAGCAGGTGGGAGCAGTACTCGCAGGCCAAGGACCAGATGATGGTCTACACCGACATCCCCGAGGCGCCCTGGTACGAGGTCGAGAGCGACGACAAGCGGCGCGCCCGGATCAACATGATCTCGCATCTGCTTTCGACCGTCCCCTACTACGAGGTGCCTCCGCCGAAGATCGAGATGCCGCACCGTCCGGCACCCAGCGGATACGTCCGACCACCCCGCCAGACGACACTCGTCCCCGACGTCGCCTCCGACCTGTTCTAGGCGCTGCGCGCGTTGCCTGGTTTTCGCGGGCGGGCATCGGGCAGTGTCCTGCTGCAAACGATCTTCGCCGCGTTCGGGGGACTGCGCATGAAGAAGCTGGCGGTGGCGTTGATGGCGGCGCTCGCGCTGGTGACGGTGGTGGCGCTCGGGGCGGGGCTGGCGATCGGCATGGCGGGCCTGGGCGTGGTCGCGGTCGTCGATGACGTGCACCTGCTCCCGGAGGGCCCGGCCGAGGGCGTCCAGGGGCGGCCGTGGGCGGCGCCGGTCGCGGCGGACGCCGAGGCGCGGCGCGGCCTGCGGGCGGACGCCTACCCGCACGACTGCTCGGTCGAGAAGTGCGTGGCGCTCACGTTCGACGACGGCCCGGGGCCGCACACCGACGCCCTGCTGAAGACGCTCGCGGCGGAGAAGGTGCGGGCGACGTTCTTCGTGCTGGGCGAGATGGTGGCCGAGCGGCCCGAGGTGCTGCGCCGGACGGCGGAGGCGGGCCACCAGATCGGGAACCACACGTGGGACCACAAGGACCTGACCGGGCTCACCCCGGCGCAGGTCAGGTCGCAGCTCACCAGGACGTCGGATCTGGTCGAGCGGGTGACGGGGCGGCGTCCGGCGGTGATGCGGCCGCCGTACGGGGCGAGCGACAGGAAGGTGGCCAAGGAGGTGGCCGCGCTCGGCATGCCCGAGGTGATCTGGGGGGTGGACCCGCAGGACTGGCGGGGCATGGGCGCGGACGAGGTGGCGCGCAAGGTGCTGAAGGAGGTGCAGCCGGGGGAGATCGTGCTCCTGCACGACATCCGCAAGCCGAGCGTCGCGGCGATGCCCCGGGTGATCAGGACGCTGAAGAAGCGCGGCTACGTGTTCGCGACCGTCTCCGAGCTGCTGGCCTCCGCCGTCGTCCAGCCGGGGGCGCAGTACCGCCGCCTGGTCTGACTCCCGGATTCTCGCGGCGCGCTGACCTGCGGCGATGCCGAAGAGACACAGCTCACCGGGCATTTTCCGGGACAGCGGGGTGAACATGCGTTTACTCTGGCGTGGTGAACGGACGTACACCCCCCATCACGGCAGTGCTCGCGTCCTCCGGCACGGTGGTCGCGCTCATGCAGACGATCACCGTGCCCATGCTCCCCCTGTTCCCCGAGATCACCGGAAGCGCGCCCGCCGACGTCAGCTGGGTCGTCACCGCCACGCTGCTCAGCGGCGCCGTCGCCACGCCCCTTCTCGGCCGGGCGGGCGACATGTACGGCAAACGCCGCGTCCTGCTGTGGTCGCTCGTGCTCGTGGCGCTCGGCTCGGTGCTGTGCGCGCTGACCACCGCCCTCCCTCTGCTCATCGCCGGGAGAACGCTCCAGGGCGTCGGCATGGCCGCGACCCCGCTCGGCATCAGCATCCTGCGCGACGTGCTGCCGCCCGAGCGGGTCGCGGGCGGCGTCGCGGTGATGAGCGCCACCATCGGCATCGGCGCGGCGGTCGGCCTGCCCGTCGCCGCCGTCGTCATCGAGTACGCCGACTGGCGCGCGATGTTCTGGGTCTGCGCCGTCGCGTCCGTCGCGATCCTCGTCGCGGTGCGGCTGCTCGTGCCCGAGTCGACCGTCACCACGCCCGGCAAGTTCGACTACCTCGGCGGCGTCGGCCTGACGGCCATCCTCGTGTTCCTCCTCCTCGCCGTCACCAAGAGCGCGGACTGGGGCCTGGGCTCCCCCGTCGTGCTCGGGCTCGGCGCGGCGACGCTGGTCCTGGTGCCGGTGTGGGTCTGGCACGAGCTGCGGCGGCCCGACCCGCTGGTGGACCTGCGCGTCGCCGTCCGTCCCCCGGTGCTGCTCGCCAACATCGCGGCGCTCGTCATCGGGTTCGCCTTCTACGCCAACTCGCTGTCCACCGCCCAGCTCGTCCAGGAGCCGACCAGCACCGGCTACGGCCTCGGCCTGTCGGTCATGGCGGGCGGCCTGTGCATGCTGCCCGGCGGCGTGTCGATGGCGCTGCTCGCCCCGGTGTCGGCAAGGCTGACCAACCGGCGCGGCCCCAAGATGACGGTCGCGCTGGGGGCCCTCGTGATGGCACTCGGCTACGCGGTCCGTTACTCTGCGAGCCACGTCCTGTGGTCGATCATCCTGGGAGCCACCGTTGTCGCCGTCGGCACCGCCCTGGCCTACTCCGCGCTGCCGGTCCTGATCATGGGCGCGATCCCCGTCACCGAGACAGCGGCGGCGACCGGCCTCAACACGCTCATGCGGATGGTCGGGCAGGCCGGGTCGAGCGCGATGTGCGCGGCGGCGCTCAGCCACCTCGTCATCAACGGCGCCGCCAGCTTCGACGCCTACCTGCTCATCTTCCTCGTCTCCGGCGCGGCCGCCGTGTGCGCGCTGCCGCTCGCGCTGATCGTGCCGCGCCCCCGCGCCGCCGACAAGCCGACCGACAAGCCCGCCGACCTCCTCCCCGCGCGGAGCGTCGCGGCGTGAGCACCGACTCGGGACGGACGGCGATCCTGCGCGCCGCGCGGCGGGCGTTCGCGTCCCGGTCCTACGCCACCGTGACGCTGCGCGGGATCGCCGCGGACGCCGGGGTGAGCGCCGCCCTCATCGTCAAGCACTTCGGCGGCAAGGAGCAGCTCTTCGAGGCCGTCGCAGACTTCACCGCCGACCTCGACACGCTGCTCGCCGCGCCGCTGCCCGACCTGGGCAGGCACCTGGTGGAGACGGCGGTGATGGTGCGGCACCGCGAGGAGCCGCCGCCGCTGCTGCGAGTGATCTTCGGCATCGCGGCGGGCGACGAGCGGGCGCTGCTCGTCGGCAGGTTCCGCGACCAGGCCCTCGCGCGGCTCACCGCCCTCCTGCCGGGTCCGGACGCGGCGCTGCGGGCGGAACTGGTGTGGGCGCACTTCCTGGGCCTGAGCACGATGCTGGCGATCCAGAAGGACGGCGCCGCGATGGCCGCGGACCCGGCCGTGGTCGTCGCCAGGTACGCGCCCTCACTCCAGACACTGATCGACGGCTGACGGGCGGGGCGCCCGCCAGCACGTCACTGCCGGGTGGGTCCGGGATCAGACGGAGACGAGTTTGCGGGCCCGCAGCAACGACTGGACGATCTCGCCCGCGCGGACCGCGGTGTTGGACAGCAAGGTCGAGCTGAGGCCGTGGGTGCGCTCGGTGGCGCCCTGCAGGTAGACGCCGCAGCGGACCTCGGGGGCGGTGGCGACGCGGTAGTCGCGGCCGAGGTCCACGCCGCCGTCCGGGCGGCGCGCGCAGTGCTCGGCGAGGCCGTCGAGCAGGGCGAGCGGGTCGCGGCTGCGGTAGCCGGTGGCGCACACCAGGGCGTCGGCCTCCAGCACGGTGCGCTCGCCCGTCGGCAGGAACTCCACAACGGCGCTCACGCCGTCGCCGTGCTCGGTCAGCTCGGTGATCCGGGAGACGTTGAGGACGCGCAGGCGCTCCTTGCCCTGCACCTTCTCCTGGTAGACGCGCCGGTACAGCTCGTCGATGAGGTCGAGGTCCACGACCGAGTAGTTCGTGGAGCCGTGGTAGTCCAGCAGCATCCGCTTGACGTCCTCGGGCGCGTAGTGGAAGTGGTCCACCGCGGCCGGGTCGAAGATGCGGTTGGCGAAGCTGCTGTCGTCGGCGGGGGTGTAGCCGTACTTGGCGAAGACGGCGCACACCTCGCTCTCGGGGAAGCGCTGGTGCAGGTGGTCCACCACCTCGGCGCCGCTCTGGCCCGCGCCGAGCACCAGCAGGCGGCGCGGCGCGGTCAGCTCCGGCAGCCGCCGCAGCAGCTCGTGGCTGTGCCAGACCCGCTCGCCCAGCGCGACGCCCTCGGGCACCACGGCCTCCAGGCCGGTCGCGACGACAAGGTTGCGGGCGCGGCGGGTGACCGTCACGCCGTCCCGTCTCGCCACCACCTCGCAGGCCGTCACCACACCGTCCTCGACGACGGGACGGACGGCCACCACCTCGGTGCCGTACTCGACCTCGTCGGCGAACCGGGCGGCGGCCCACTCCAGGTAGTCGTGGAACTCGACGCGCGAGGGGAACATCGTCTTGTGGTTGATGAAGTCCACAAGCCGGTCGCGCTCCTTCAGGTAGGTGAGGAAGCTGAAGGAGCTCGACGGGTTCCGCATCGTCGCGAGGTCCTTGAGGAACGACACCTGCATCGTGGTGCCCTCGATGAGCATCCCCCGGTGCCATCCGAACGCCCGCTGCCTCTCCAGGAAGACCGCGTCGAGCCCCTCGCCCTCTTCCCGCAACGCGATGGCGAGGGCGAGGTTGGAGGGACCGAAACCGATCCCCACCAGGTCGTGGACATGCTCTGCGGCGCCGCTCATGGGGGTCCCCTCACTACAGGTCTGTTAACGAACTTAGGCAAGCCTAATGAAGGTAAGCCTTACCTATGATCGCCGTCCATACCGGGGCACCCCTAGCGGGCGTGACGCGGGCCCCTCCACGCGACCCGCGCCGCCGCGTCAGCCCCGCTTCTCGTCGGCCGCGCCGCCCGCGCCGACAAGCCCGATCTTCCCGCCGGCCTGCGCCCACCGCTCGTCGAACCCGGCGAGCATCTTGCCCGCCCGGCCGGTGATGATGCCGGGCAGCAGCGGCCGCAGGTAGCGCAGTCCGGGCAGCCACCACTGGCCGTACACCTGCGGCTTGCGGCGCACGATGCCCGCGACGAGGCGGTCCACCGTCGGCTCCAGCGGGTAGGTCTTCCCGGCGGGCCACGGCATCTTGGCGCGCAGGTCGCGCATCACCGCGTCCTGGTCGGCGCCGCGCACCATGTCGGTGTCGGTCCAGCTCAGGTAGCCGACGCCGACGCCCACGCCGTACCGGGCGACCTCGGCGCGCAGGCAGTGCGCGAACGCCTCGACGCCGGACTTGCTGGCGCAGTAGGCGGCCATCATCGGCGCGGCGGTGAGCGCGGCCAGCGAGGCGACCTGGAAGTAGTAGCCGCGCGAGGCGCGCAGCGCGGGCAGGAACGCGCGCGCGGTGGTGGCGCTGCCCAGGAGGTTCACCTGGATCACCCGGTTGAAGGTGACGGCGTCGGACAGCTCGACCGGGCCGCCGGTCGCGACGCCCGCGTTGGCCACCACGACGTCCACGCGGCCGAACTTCTCCTTGATCCGCGCGGCGACCTCGGCCATCGAGGCGTCGTCGGTGACGTCGGCCTTCCAGGACTCCGAGCCGTTCCCGCACGCCGCGGCGACCCGCGCCATCTCGTCCGGCTCAAGGCCGACGAGCGCCAGCCGGTAGCCGCGCGCGGCGAGCCTGCGCGCGATCAGCTCGCCCAGGCCGCGGGCCGCGCCCGTGACCACCGCCACCTTGACGTCGCTCATACCGCCTCCATCTTTCCAGTTGTGGCTGGGACAGTCGGGAGCGTAGACGATTTGTCTAGTAAGCGCCAGAGCCCGGTTCGGCGGAGCCGCGTTTCCCCCCGGCTAAACCCGCGTTGCCATGCCGTAACCGGCCTTCCCACCCGGCGCGATCGGCGCTATTCAGGGCAGATGAGCACCCGTGTCCCCATCATCGACCTGACCCCCTGGTTCCAGGGCTCCCCCGACGGACGGGCCGCCGTCGCCCGCGCGGTGGACGCCGCGCTGCGCGAGACGGGCTTCCTCCTCGTCACCGGGCACGGTGTGCCCGAGGCGCTGCGGGCCGACATCCGGGCGGCGGCCAAGCGGTTCTTCGCGCTGCCCCGCGACGTCAAGGACGCCTACGCCACGACGGTCGGCGGCCGGGGCTGGCTGCCGCCGGGCGTCGAGGCCAACGGGTACGCCGAGGGCACCGCGACACCGCCCGACCTCAAGGAGAGCTTCGCGGTGGGCGCGCGGGAGACGACGGGCGACGCTGCCGTCGACGGGTTCTGGTTCCCGCCGAACGTGTTCCCCGGCGAGGTGCCCGAACTGCGCGCCCTGCTGGAGGACTACCTGGCCCGGATGCGGGCGCTCGGCGACGAACTGCTCAGGATCTGCGCGGCCGCGCTCGACCTTCCGCTCGACTTCTTCACCGCCAAGACAAGCCACCCGTCCTACACGCTGAACCTCAACTGGTACCCGCCGCTCGCCGTGACCGGCGCGCCCGAGCCCGGCCAGTTCCGGATCGGCCCGCACACCGACTTCGGCACGGTGACGATCCTGGACCGGGAGCCCGGCACCGGCGGCCTCCAGGTGTGGGGCGAGGAGGACGGCTGGGTGGACGCCCCGTTCGTCCCGGACTCCTTCACCATCAACACCGGCGACCTGCTCTCCCGCTGGACGGGCGAGCGCTGGAAGTCCAACCGGCACCGGGTCCTGGCCCCCGACGCGTCGGCGCCGGAGGAGGAGCTGATGTCGCTCATCTTCTTCTACGAGACGGATCCGGGCGCCGTCATCGAGTCGATCCCCGCGCCGCTCGGGAGGGTCGCGCACCCGCCCGTGCGGGCCGCCGACTACCTCGGGGCCAAGCTCGCCGCGATCACCGTGGGGTAGCCGCGCCGGTCAGTGGAAGACCCGCCACGACTGCTCCACCACGAGCTCCCGGCTACGCCAGCCGACGGGTGTGCGCTCCATCCGGTGGTGGTAGTAGCCGCCGCCCTGGACGAGGCCGGGAGCGGCGGCGCCGAGCGGCTCGCGGGAGGGCGCGAGCGTGTCGGTGAACGCCACGGTGACGCCCGCGTGGTCGCCGTCGAAGGCGATCGCGGGCGGGCCCAGCAGGTGCAGCCGCCCCGGGAACGCCGGAAGCACCTCGCTCAGCCACGCGCGCACCTCGCGGAGCCCGCCTTTCGCGCCGCCCGTCGCCGTGTAGTCGAGGATCGCGTCGGGCGTGAACACCGTGTCCAGCAGCGACCAGCGCCCGCTGTCCACGGCGAGCCCGTAGCGGGCGAGCAGGTCCGCGATCTCCAGCCGGTCGAGAACAGCCTGTGAGCTGGCCGGTTCGGTCACCGGGGGTCACCTCCGTACGCCGGGAGCAACCGCGATCGTGCCACGACAACCCGCCACCCGGTAGCCCCTTGCCCCAAAAACGGACGCCCTCAGCACTCGAGCGCCCCGGCCCCCGACGTGGCTCCGGTGAGGAGTGCTCTTCTGCTGATCGGCATGAAACCCCCTGTTCCGGCGGCAGGGGACAGAGCGTTTCACACGCTGATCATCTCGGGTAGGCCAGGATCATCCCCCCTCGTCGCCGGAGAAGGGGGCACGGTGAAGAGCTGGAGCACGGCGGTGCCGGTCCTGGCCATGGTCGGGCTGCTCATCTCGCTCTTCACCGGGCCGTCGGGGGCCGTCGCGGTGATCGCGGCGCTGCTGCTCGCCGGGGCCGTGCTCGCCGCCGTGCACCACGCCGAGGTCATCGCGCACCGGGTCGGCGAGCCGTTCGGGTCGCTCGTGCTCGCCGTCGCCGTCACCGTCATCGAGGTCGCGCTCATCGTCAGCGTCATGCTGTCCAGCGGGCCGAAGGGCGCCTACCTCGCGCGCGACACCGTGTTCGCCGCGGTCATGATCACCTGCAACGGGATCGTCGGGGTGTCGCTGTGGCTGACCGCGCACCGGCGGCGGATGGCGCACTTCCAGCCGGGCGGCACCGGCGGCATGCTCGCCATCGTGGCGTCCCTGGTCACCCTGACGATGGTGCTCCCCTCGTTCACCACCACAGCGGCAGGGCCGCGGTTCGCCACGATCCAGCTCGTGTTCGCCGCGCTCATCGCGTGCTTCCTGTACGGGCTGCACGTGTTCACCCAGACGGTCCGGCACCGCGACTACTTCCTGCCCGTCACCAAGGAGGGTGAGGTGCTGGAGGACGACGAGCACGCCGCGCCCCCGACGAACGCGGCGACGTTCTACAGCCTGGGGCTGCTCATGGTGGCGCTCGTCGCGGTCGTGGGGCTGGCCAAGGTGGAGTCACCCGTCATCGAGCGGGGGGTGGAACAGTTGGGGATGCCGCACGCCGTCGTCGGGGTCGTCATCGCGCTGCTCGTGCTGCTGCCGGAGACACTCGCGGCGCTGCGCGCGGCCGGGCGCGGGCGGCCGCAGACCAGCCTGAACCTCGCGCTCGGCTCGGCCAACGCGAGCATCGGCCTGACCATTCCGGTCATCTCGATCGCGTCGTTCATCGTGCCGGGCGACCTCGTTCTCGGGCTCGGGCCCACACAGCTCGTGCTGCTCACGCTCACCATGGTGGTGTCGATCCTCACGATCGTGCCCGGCAAGGCGACGGTGCTGCAGGGCGGCGTCCACCTGGCCATCTTCGCGTCGTTCCTCTTCCTGACGGCGGTGCCCTAGACGTCAGCGAACACTTGCTCTATAAAAAGTAGTACTACACGTTGTAGTACATACGAGGGGCAAGGTGGTCGCCGGTGCGCGTACTCGTCGCGGGCGCGGGAATCTGCGGGCTCGCCACCACCCTCGGACTGCTCCGCGCGGGCCACGAGGTGCGGGTGCTGGAGGAGGCCGAGGCGCCGCGCCTGGGCGGCGGCGCGATCAACCTGTGGCCGCACGGCACCTACGCGCTCCGGGCGCTCGGCGTCGAGACCGCGAAGCTGGGGCAGCGGTTCTCGCGCCTCGCGCTGCGCACCGCGACCGGACACCGCGTCCTGGAACTCGACCTCGACACGATGACCACGCCGATGGGCTCCGAGACCCGCGCCACCCCGCGCGGCACACTCATCACCGCGCTCGCGTCCCTGCTGCCCGCCGAGGCCGTCGGCTACGGCGACGGCGTGGTGGACGCCGGAACCGACCGCGACGGCGCCTGGGCCCGGACGGCCTCCGGCCGCGCCCACCGGGCCGACCTCCTCGTCGGCGCCGACGGGGTCCGCTCCCGAGTCCGCCAGGCCGTGCTGGGCGGCCCGCCCGCCGTCGCGACAGGCGTGGCGACGTGGCAGGGCCTCACCCCCGCGCCGTTCGACACCGGCGCCACCACCACACTGACCCTCGGACGGCAGGGCGACTGCGGCTACATGGGCGCGGGCGACGGGCTCACGCAGTGGTTCTTCGACCTGCCGAGCACGATCGACGTCCCACCGTCCGCGCGGCTCGACGTGCTGCGCCGCAGGTACGGCGGATGGGCCTCGCCCATCCCCGAACTCCTCGACGCGCTGTCCCCCGCCGACATCGAGATCTTCCCGCACACCCGGCACCGGGTGCCCGTCCGGTGGGGCGCGGGCCGGTGCGTCCTGCTCGGCGACGCCGCGCACGCGATGCCGCCCGTGATGGCGCACGGCGCGAACCAGGGCCTGGAGGACGTCTCGGTGCTCCTGGAGTGCCTGGAGAGCGTCGCCCTCGACGAGGTCGTGGACGTCTACTCCGCGCGGCGCAGGAGGGCGGCGAAGGTCGCGTCGGCCATCGCCAGCCGGAGCCTCGCCATCTCCGGGCCGCGCACGCTCGCGCAGAGCGGGCCGCTGCTACGACCCCTCGCCCTCGCCCCGCGCAGGGTCGTCACCGCCGGTTTTGCGGGGATGCTGAAGGCGGTCAGCGCGCGGCGCTGAGCACGCCCGGTGGCGCCCGGTTCGTGGCGCGGAGTCCGAGAAGATCCAGTAGGCTCGGCCTGTTCCCCGGACCGGCCGCCCTCGCGGCCCGACAGGCGCGAAGGGCCCCCATCGATGCGCGCACGCTCCGCGGCGCTCCTGCTGTGCGTCGGCGCCACCGCCATCATCCCGGCGGTGCCCGCGCCCGCGGCGCCCGGCGACGCCGCCCTCGTCGTGCACACGACCGTGACCACCGCCCAGCCCCGGCGCGGCGCCGACGTCACCGGCCAGGTGTGGGTCGCCGCGACGGGCGAGGGCGCGCGGAACGCGACGCTGTCGTTCTCCGCCGAGCCGAACGCGGGGGTCGTGCTGGAGGCGGTGTGCACCAGGACCGCGCAGGGCTACTGCAAGCTCGGCGACGTTGACGCGGCGGGCACCTCCGTGCCGTTCACGATCCGCGTCAAGGCGGGGGCCGAGCCACTGACCGTCACCCTCGGGGCCTTCACCCGAGGCGACGACGTCGAGTCGGCGTGGGAGTACACCAAGGTCACCTTCCGGCCCGCCAAGCGGCCCAGACCGACCGAACCGGAGCCGAGCGGGCCCGCGCCGCCCGATCCCGCCTCGCCGAGCGCCACGCCCGCGACGCCGTCCGGGCCCGCCGTGCCCGCGCCCGTCGCCACCCCGCCCGTCGTGCCGCCGCCCGACACCGCGCAGCCGTCCGCCACGCCCGACCCCGGCATGGGGCTGCCGCAGGTCGCCGACTCCACCGGGGCCACACCGGGGCCCGGCTACGTCATCCCCGCGCCGACCGGCCAGACCCTGCCCGCGACCGAGCTGACCGGCGCCCGCGAGGTCTCCCCCGTGCTCGCGCTCAGCCAGAGCGTCTGGCTCGGCTTCCTCCTCGCTGCCTGCACACTCGCCGCCGCCGTGGCGTTCCGGCGCGGCGCGCGGATCCGGCGCGGCCCGGCCGGACGCGGCAAGTAAGCACAGCCCCCGGCCGATGCCCGACATCTGAGCAGGACGGCATATCGGAAGGTATGACCATCCCGAAGGAGAAGCAACGAGGCGGAAGGTCGCCGATCCTGCGCCATCTTCGCAGCACGCCTCGAAAAACAGATAACGCAGGATAAAAGCAAGCACATGAGGGAAAGATACCCATACCCGAGGAGTGGGTAGAAGAACAGCTCAAGAGCGCGCCCGAAAGATCCCAAAGAATGGTCTTATGCCGTCGCCAGTATTGTGCAGCATGAAAAATAACGGAAGAGGAATAATTCCCCGCCGCCCATCTCGATCGTGAGGCTTGGAGAACTATGTCAGCAGCGTCCGCAACTGCTGGCGCATAATTCTCACCTCAGGCACTTCACGATAGGGGCTAGAAAGTGCCATAATTTCGCCTAGATATCCATCCAGGCGGGCCGAGGACACAAGAGGCGCCACGCAACTCAAGGTGTTCATCAACTCCGCGGCCACATAAGGAAGGCCCGCATTTAGCGCTGCCTGCACCTGGCGGGCCATGTAGTTCGCTCCGAGCAAGGGGGAAGTTGGGATGATAAGCCTGACCGCCTCCTGGAACGCGGCAATTGACTTTCCCCAGTCCCCTTGATCGTAAAACGCCACACCAACGTTTCCAGTCAACCTGGCCCGCTCGAACTCGGGTAGCTCCGAACCGATTTCCTGAGCCTTTTCTAGCGCTGCATAAGAATGCCTTTTCTCGCGAAGTAGACCTAGGGCTCGGCCGAGGCTCACAAACCCTTGCGCCTCTTGCCAAGGAGATATTCCTGGAACTGACAAAGCTTGGCGTGCCCAGCGTTCGCCATGATACCCGTCTTGCCCATAACTGTAGAAAGATGACAGCTCGTTAAGCGCATCGCTCTGCCCACTGTCGTCCTTGGCCTGACGAGCAAGGATCGCAGAAATCTTCCCGGACTCCTGCGCCTGTGGCAATTTTCTAGCGTCATACTGGACGCGAGAAACTTGCCGGGCGAGCTGTGATGCGGCCCCGAGGAGACGCACATCTTTAGTGTCCGCGACAGAATCACGAACACGGCGAAGGTGCCTGGCAGACTCTTCTAGAGTACTAATCCCTCCTGATCCGTAGAGGCCCATTTCCACCCTATCGGAGAGCAGCATCACATACTCAGGATTAGAGTAAGGATTCCCGTTGGAGGCGGGGACAAAAGTAGCAGTTGCCACACTGGCGATGAATTCGCGTCGCTTCACTTCGACCTCATCGATTTTACGCCTTATGACCAGTTCGTAGCCTACTCGTCCCAACAGCGCAATAGCGTTGCCAACCGGGGTGTCCCGCTGTCCCGTGACCACCCTGGACACCCAGGTGGTTTGTACTCCCATCTCCCTTGCCAGGCGTGCTTGATGCCACCCTTCCTCCTTCATGATCATTTTAAGCGCGCCTGGCAGGGTCTTGGCTTCCATAAGATGAGACTACTGCTTTCAGGAGCACAGCCCACCACCATATTCCCGCAGAGGAAATATTGTCGATACGTCATGATCACGACACAAGCGATCATAATACGCGCGACGTGCCACATCTTCGGGGCTGAGATCACATCCTCAGCGGATGTTACTTTCTGTAGTCTTCCCAGTTCAGGGCCTATGTGCAAGCCGAGGTAGAAGACCGGCCCTTTACTTGGCGCGGCCCCGCCGCCGCGCAGGCGTCGAGGATCGCGAAGGACGTCGCCTCGTCGGCCGTCCAGGAGGTTCCGGCGCTCGGCCTGCGGCTGGTGTCCGCGCTGTCCGGGTACTGGTGGCTGCGCGGCATGCGCCGGGAGGGCGCGGCGGCGGCCCGGTCCCTGCTCGCGATGTGGGCGGTCGCGGCCGGGCCGCCCACCGACCACGCCGAACAGATACGGCAGATGCGCGCCAGCTCGATCGGCGACGGCAGGCCGTGGTCACGCGCGCTCGTCGAACTCGGCCACGGCATGCTCCACCTGTTCGAGGGCACGCCCGGCACCGCGCGCCGCCACCTGGAAGCCGCGCTCGCCGGCTTCGAGGCGATCGGCGAACGCTGGGGCATGGCGACGGCGCGGGACACCCTGTCGGTGACGGCCGAACTCGCGGGCGACCTGCCGGGGGCGCTCGACCTCCTGGACGGGGCGCTGCGGCTCATGCGGGAGCTCGACTCCTACGGGGAGAGCGCCGACGTGCTGCTGCGCCGCGCCGACATCCTGCTGCGGATGGGCCGCACCGGCGCCGCCGCCGAGGCGTACGCCGAGGCCGAGGCGCTCGCGGCGCGCGCGGGCACCAGGGCCGCCCGCACCCAGGCCCGGCGCGGCAGGGGCGACCTGGCCGCCGCGCGCGGCCACTGGGACGAGGCCGAGGCGCACTACACCGCGGCCCTCGCCGAGTGCACCGACCACTGGTACGCCCAGCACCTACGCGCCGAATGCCTGTTCGGCATGGCCCGCGTCGCCGCCGCCCGCGACGACCGCCCCCTGGCCCGCCACCACGCCGCCGAGACCATCACCACCGCCACGGGCCACCCCCTGGCCCGCTACCTCGCCGCCGAAGCAGCCGCCCTCCTCCACGAACTCGACGGCCCCGACAGCTGACGGGCGTGTCCGCTCGGACCCAGGGGCGACCCCCGACCTCGTCGGAAACCCCCTCGGGCATGTTCGCTCGGGCCTGGCCCGACCTCGTCGGAAGCCCTCTCGGGCGTGTTCGCTCGGGCCTGGGGGCGCTTTGGGCGACCTCGACTTTGTCGGGAGCACCCCCGGCGTGTTCGCTCGGACCCAGGGGCGCTCGGCCGACCCCGACCTTGTCAGGAGCGTGTTCGCTTGGGCTCGGGGGGCTTTGCGCGACCCCGACTTCGTCGGAAGCGCCCCCAGGTGTGTTCGTTCGGACCCGGGGGCGCTTGGGCGGGTGTTCGGCGTCCCGGACGGCGTGCCGGGGTGTGCGGTGGGCTCAGGGGGTCGAGGCGGCGGTGAGCGCGGCCAGGTCCTCGTCCGAGAGTTTTACGTCGGGGAAGGCCAGGAGTGGCGTGAGCTGCCGCAGGGTGCGGGCGCTCGCGATCGGGGCGAGGACCGTGGGCTGGGCGGCGAGCCAGGCGAGGGAGACCTCGACGGGCGAGACGCCGTGTGTTCCGGCGATCTCCTCGACCTGCGTCAGGACGCGCACCGCGCGCGGATCCTGGAGCAGCTTCTCCGCTCCGGCGGCGCGCGGGCTGTCGACGGCGGGGCCGCCCGGACGGTACTTGCCGGTGAGGAATCCGGCGGCGAGCGCGAAGTACGGCAGCGCGGACAGGCCGTGCTCGGCGGCGAGCGCCGCCCGCTCGCCCTCGTAGGTGTCGCGGCTCACCAGGTTGTAGTGCGGCTGGATCGCGACGTACTTGGCGAGGCCCGCGCGGTCGGAGAACTCCAGCGAGGCGCGCAGCCGTTCGGGTGAGATGTTCGAGACGGCGATCTGCCGGACCTTGCCCTCGCGGACCAGCTCGTCCAGGGCGGTGATGATGTCCTCGACCGGGACTGTCTCGTCGTCGTAGTGCGTGTAGTACAGGTCGATGCGGTCGGTGCCGAGCCGGGTCAGCGACGCTTCGGCGGCGGCCCTGATCGTCTGCGGCCGGAGGCCGGTGAACTGCGGGTGGCGGCCGACCTTGGTGGCGATGACGATGTCGTCGCGGTTGCCGCGCGCGGCGGTCCAGCGGCCGATGATCCCCTCGGACTCGCCGCCGGAGTGGCCGGGCAGCCACGCCGAGTACGAGTCGGCGGTGTCGATGAAGTTGCCGCCCGCCGCGGCGTAGGCGTCGAGGATCGCGAAGGACGTCGCTTCGTCGGCCGTCCAGCCGAAGACGTTGCCACCGAGGTTCAGCGGGGACACCAGCAGGTCGGAGATGCCGATGGGCTTGAGACTCATGATCTGGCAGAACCCACTCGGGGCCGCCGTCATTCCCGCGGCGCGCTCAAGTTTCGGTCAGCGTGATCCTGATGCCGACGGTGCCCTGGTCGCCGCGGCGCAGCCTGCTGCCGAGCAGCGTCAACGACCCGAGGATCCCGTACTTGCTGCGCAGCA
Source organism: Actinocorallia sp. API 0066 (assembly GCF_020991275.1). Taxonomy (GTDB): domain Bacteria; phylum Actinomycetota; class Actinomycetes; order Streptosporangiales; family Streptosporangiaceae; genus Actinocorallia. Next base: position 285,950 of record NZ_JAJLQY010000004.1, read on the forward strand.
GGGTCCGGTAGGCCGCCGTGTCCTCCGGCGAGCACAGCTCCGCCGTCCCCGGCACCGGATCCCCCGTCGGGTTGCCCCGCACGTCACACGGCCCGACGAGCACGTCGGCCCGGTTCCGGATCCGCTTCACCTTGCCGGAGTCCGCCACCGTCCAGATCCCCAGCGCGTTCCCGTCCCGCACCACCCAGACCGGCGTCGGCACACCCGTCCCGTCCTTCCGGAACGTCGTCACCAGCACATACTTCTCCGCCGCCAGCAACCCCAACGCCGACTCATCCATGATCACCATCCTACGCCTCCGCCCGCCCCCCACAACCCCACTTCCCGCCCTTTCCGTCCCTCGCCACACACTGCTACAAACAATCAGCGCCATAACCCCCTTTCCCGCCGACCAGAACCCCATCACAGAAGCCGGTACCACCGATGCCCCCACGCCGCCGCCTCCGCACCACCCTCCTCCGCACCGCAGCCCCCCTCTTCTTCCTCCTCCTGACCGCCGCCTCCCTCGACAACGGCTCCCCTCTCACCACCCTGATCTTCTTCATCCTCTTCTGCTGCTCCGTCCCCGCCGCCCTCCGCCGCCCCCACCCGAACCGACCCTGAGGCCACCCGCACCCCCGCCCACCCGAACCCTCAACACCATCCGTGCGCATCCGGGGTGGGCGGGCAGGTCAGGGGGTGTGGAGGTGGGTGTGGGTTGTGGGGGTTTGGGTGGTTAGGGGGTAGGTGGAGGTGGTGGCCAGGTGGCAGGTGGTGGTGTCGGGGGTGGGGTGGGTGAGGGTGAGGGTGGGGAGGTTGAGGATGGCGGTGGACCAGGAGGTGAGGCAGCGTAGGGCGGTGGTGGCGGCGCCTCGGCGGCGGGCCCAGGGGGAGACGCGGCAACAGATGTGTGGGGTCGGGGTGTTGAGGGCGGAGAGGGTGATGTGGCCGGCCCAGCGTTCGGTGGTGGACTCCAGGATCGAGAAGGTGAGCTGGGTGTCCCAGGTCGCGTGGGCGCGGAGCCAGGCTTTGGCCTCGGGCTCGGTGGTGGGCAGGTCCTTCGAGAGGGCGGCTGTTGTCGGGTCGGCGGCCAGCGCCAGGAGGTCGGCGGCTTCGCTTTCGCGGGGCGGGCGGAGGTGCCAGAGGCCGGCGGTGATCTCGGTGTGCTCGATCGGATCCACCCCGGCATCCTGCCAGGCCCGGCGCGGCCCCTCGCGCGCCGCCCGGTGCCGAGGGCGATCAGGACGGTCAGACGTTGCGGCGGTACTGGCCGCCCACTTCGAAGAAGGCGTCGGTGATTTGGCGGAGAGAGCAGACTCGGGCCGCCGACATCAGTTCGGCGAAGGCGTTGCCGCCGGAACGGACGGTGTCCTTCAGTGCGGCGAGGGCGTGTTCGGCCTCGGCGCGGTGGCGGTCCTGGAAGGTGTGGACGCGGGTGAGCTGGGAGCGCTTCTCCTCCTCGGTGGCGCGGGCCAGCTCCAGTGGTCCGTGCGCGGTCTCGGCGTGCGGGGAGCGGAAGGTGTTGACGCCGATGATGGGTAGCGTCCCGTCGTGCTTGCGCTGCTCGTAGAGCATCGACTCGTCCTGGATGCGGCCGCGCTGGTAGCCGGTCTCCATCGCGCCCAGCACGCCGCCGCGCTCGCTGATCCGCTCGAACTCGACGAGCACCGCCTCCTCGACGAGGTCGGTCAGCTCGTCGATGACGAACGAGCCCTGGAGCGGGTTCTCGTTCATCGCCAGGCCCCACTCGCGGTTGATGATGAGCTGGATGGCCAGGGCCCGCCGCACCGACTCCTCGGTCGGGGTGGTGACGGCCTCGTCGTAGGCGTTGGTGTGGAGGCTGTTGCAGTTGTCGTAGAGCGCGATGAGGGCCTGGAGCGTGGTGCGGATGTCGTTGAAGTCCATCTCCTGCGCGTGCAGCGACCGGCCGGAGGTCTGCACGTGGTACTTGAGCTTCTGCGACCGCTCCCCCGCCCCGTACCGCTCCCGCATCGCGACGGCCCAGATCCGCCGGGCGACGCGCCCGAGGACGCTGTACTCCGGGTCCATCCCGTTGGAGAAGAAGAACGACAGGTTCGGCGCGAAGGCGTCCACGTCCATGCCGCGCGCCAGGTACGCCTCGACGTAGGTGAAGCCGTTGGAGAGGGTGAACGCGAGTTGTGAGATGGGGTTCGCTCCGGCTTCGGCGATGTGGTAGCCGGAGATCGAGACGGAGTAGAAGTTCCGGACGCCCTGCTCGATGAACCACTGCTGGATGTCGCCCATCATCCGCAGGGAGAACTCGGTGGAGAAGATGCAGGTGTTCTGCCCCTGGTCCTCCTTGAGGATGTCGGCCTGCACGGTGCCCCGTACCGTCTGGAGCACCTCGGACCGGACGTGGGCCGCCTCCTCCTGTGCCGGCTCCCTTCCGTGCTCCTCGCGGAACCGGGCGAGGCCCTGGTCGATCGCGGTGTTGAGGAAGAACGCGAGGATCGTCGGCGCGGGGCCGTTGATCGTCATCGACACCGACGTCGTGGGGGACGCGAGGTCGAACCCGCCGTAGAGGACCCGCATGTCCTCAAGCGTCGCCACCGACACCCCCGACGTCCCGACTTTTCCGTAGATGTCGGGACGCTCGTCGGGGTCGCGGCCGTACAGCGTCACCGAGTCGAAGGCGGTGGACAGGCGGGTCGCCTCCGCGTCGGCGGAGAGCAGCTTGAACCTCCGGTTGGTCCGGAACGGGTCGCCCTCGCCCGCGAACATCCGGGCCGGGTCCTCGCCGTCCCGCTTGAACGGGAACACCCCGGCGGTGAACGGGAAGGAGCCGGGCAGGTTCTCGGCCCGCAGCCACCGCAGCAGGTCTCCGGCGTCGGAGTAGCGCGGCAGCGCCACCCGGGGGATCTTGCTGCCGGACAGGGACTCGCGGGTGAGCGGCACCCGCACCTCGCGGTCCCGGACCCGGAACACGTGCTCGTCGCCGGTGTAGGAGGCGGCGACGGCGGGCCACCGCGCCAGCAGCGCCGCGCACTCCTCGGTCAGGGCGGCCCGCGCGGCGTCCAGCCGTTCGGCCACGGCGGAGGCGGCCGCCGCCGCGCCCGTCGCGGCGAGTTCGGCCCGGACGGCGTCGAGCCGCTGGGCCCGGCGCGCCGCCTCGGCCTGCCGCTCGGTCTCGGCGTGGTAGTCCCGGACGGTCTCGGCGATCTCCGCGAGGTACCTGACCCGCGCGGGCGGGATGATGCTGGCGATCTTCGTGCTCGCCCTGACCGCGACGCGTGGCAGCGTCCCCTCCTCGACCGCGAGCCCGTGTTCGCGCAGCAGCCCGAGCAGGTGCTGGTAGAGCGCGGTGACGCCGTCGTCGTCGAAGGTGGCGGCGCTGGTGCCGAACACGGGCATGTCCTCGGGCCGCGCGCCGAACGCCTCGCGGTTGCGCACGAGCTGCCGGGCGACGTCGCGCAGCGCGTCGGCGCCGCCGCGCCGCTCGAACTTGTTCACCGCGACGACGTCCGCGAAGTCCAGCATGTCGATCTTCTCCAGCTGGGACGCCGCGCCGAACTCCGGAGTCATGACGTACAGGGACACGTCCACGTGGTCGGTGATCGCCGCGTCGCCCTGCCCGATGCCGGGTGTCTCCAGGATGACGAGGTCGTGCGTCGCCCTGCACGACGCGAGGATCCCGTCGATACCGTCGGGCAGCTCCCGGCCGCCTCGGGTGGCCAGGGAGCGGAAGAAGATCCTGTCGCCGTCCAGGGCGTTCATCCGGATGCGGTCGCCCAGCAGCGCGCCGCCTCCGCGTCGCCGTGTCGGGTCCACGGCGAGGACGGCTACCCGCAGCTTGTCCTGTTGGTCCACCCGCAGGCGTCGTAGCAGCTCGTCGGTGAGCGAGGACTTGCCTGACCCGCCGGTGCCGGTGATGCCCAGGACGGGCGCGCGCCCCCCGGCGAGCGCGGGGTCGAGTTCCGCGCCGCCCTGGAGGCAGGTGATCACCCGTGCCAGCGCCGCGCGGTCGCCGGACAGGACCGCCTCGACGGGCGCGGGCTCGGCCGTCAGGTCGACGTCACAGGCCCGGACCAGCTCGTTGATCATGCCGGGCAGGCCGAGCCGCTGGCCGTCCTCCGGCGAGTAGATCCGCACGCCGAGCGACGCGAGCCGCTCGATCTCCTCCGGGACGATCACGCCGCCCCCGCCCCCGAAGATCCGGACGTCGCCCGCCCCGGCCTCGCGCAGCGCCTCGGCGAGGTAGGCGAAGTACTCAAGGTGCCCGCCCTGGTAGGAGCTGACCGCGACGCCCTGCGCGTCCTCCTCCACCACGGCGGCGACCACCTCGGCGACCGACCTGTCGTGCCCGAGGTGCACCACCTCCGCGCCCTGTGACTGCAGGATCCGGCGCATGATGTTGATCGCCGCGTCGTGGCCGTCGAACAGCGCGGCGGCGGTGACGAAGCGCACCGGGTGTACCGGCTTGTACAGACCCATCCCGACCTCCAACGCGACGCGAGCCATCTTATTTTGAAGTCTAATATTTGGAAGTTAAAGTAAATCCCAACGCGGCGGCCGTCAAGATTCCCGTACGGTGGTGACGTGTCGTTCGATCCGCTCGCCGAGGCCCACCGCCAGTGGAGCGCGCGCTGGCCCGAACACGCCGACCACATGGCGGCGGTCACCGCCGTCATGCGTGTGCAGCAGCTGCTGCTGAGCCGGATCGAGACGCTGCTCAAGCCCTACGGGATCACCTTCGCCGCCTACGAGGCGCTGCGGCTGCTCGCCTTCAGCCGGGAGGGGCGGCTGCCGATGGGCAAGATGGGCGAACGCCTCATGGTGCACCCGGCGAGCGTCACCAACGTGATCTCCCGCCTGGAAGGGCGCGGCCTGGTCACCCGCGCGCCGAGCCCGCACGACCGCAGGGTGGTCCTCGCCACGATCACCCCCGCCGGACGCGCCCTCATCGAGGAGGCGACGGCCGCCATGCACGACGCCGAGTTCGCCCTCGACGGCCTCAGCCCCGCCCAGGCCCGGACGGTGACGGAGGTCCTGCACATGATCCGCGCCTCGGTCGGCGACGCCTGACCGGACCCGGCATCCGGGGACGTCCCCCGGCGAACGTGACGCATCGGGCGCCGCCGCGCGGGGAATCGTCGTACCCGGCGGGTACAGTCGGCGGCAGGGAGGACGTCATGCCCGACGGTTGGTGGCCCTGGGCCGTGCTGGTGGCCGTGCTCGTGGTGCTCGGCACGCTGTTCTTTGTGGTGCGCGCGCTGATCCGGCTGCGCTCGCTGCGCGGCTTCGTACACGAGCGGAACTCCCCGGCGACGGCGAAGGCCGCGTACTACGGCGCGTGGATCTACGCGCTGAGCCCGATCGACCTGCTCCCGGACCCGATCCTCCTGGACGACGTCGGCATCGTGCTCGCCGCGATCGCGACGCTGGAGTACATGGTCCGCAAACGCCGCCCGGACGGGCTCATCCAACGGCCGGAAGGACCCGGCCCGCTACCTCTCCCAGATACCGCCCGTCCGCGAGGGAAGCGCTGACCGTCACCTCGTCGTAGTCCTCGAGCCAGGCGCGCGAGGCACCGCCCGGCAGCTCCAGCGGCTTCTCCCCGCCGTGCGTCAGCTCGATCAGGGAGCCCTCCTCGCCGTCGCCGGGCCCGCTGACCGTCCCGGACGCCAGCAGGTCGCCGGTGCGCAGCGCGGCGCCGTTCACGGTGAGGTGCGCCACCATCTGCGCCGGGCTCCAGTGTGTGGTCCGGTAGGGCGGCCGGGAGACCGTCTCCCCGTTGAGCCGCACCTCAAGGCCGATGTCGAGGCCCCAGTCGGCCGTCTCGCGCAGGTAGGCGGCCAGCGGCCCGGACGACGACGGGACGGGCACCCGCACGTCCTGGAGCGCGGCGAGCGGCACCACCCACGGGCTGACGGACGTGGCGAACGACTTGCTGAGGAACGGCCCGAGCGGGATGTACTCCCACGCCTGGAGGTCGCGCGCCGACCAGTCGTTGACGAGGCAGACCCCGAACACGTGGTCGGCGAAGAACGCGGTGGACACCGGGGTGCCGAGCGCGCTGGGCACCCCGACGACAAAGCCGAGTTCGGCCTCGAAGTCGAGCCGCTCCGACGGGCCGAACACCGGCGTGTGCGCGCCGTGCGGCACGTACTGCCCGGACGGCCGGACGACCGTCGAGCCCGACACCACGACGCCGCCCGCGCGCCCGTGGTAGGCGAGCGGCTGATGCCGCCAGTTCGGGGTGAGCGGATCGCCGCCGGGGCGGAACAGCCTGCCGAGGTTGGCCGCGTGGTACTCCGAGGCGTAGAAGTCGACGTAGTCCGCGACGGTGAACGGCACGTGCATCGTCGCCTCGGACATCGGGAGGTAGGGCCCGCCGACGCCTTCGAGGAGGGCGTCGCGCACCCTGTCCCACACCTCGGGTCCCGCGACGAGGAACGGGTCGAGCGTCCCGTAGGCGAACAGGGCTGGGTGCGGGATCCGGGCCTGTGAAAGGTCGAGGATCCGGTCCTCCACCGCGACGCCGACCCGGCGCACACCGGGCTGGTCGAGGGCGGTGAACACACCGAACGGCAGCGTCTCAGCGTCGAACATTCCACGTCCAGGCTCAAGGGATTGTTTGATCTTGTGGTTCCCGGCGGCGGCCGGAACCATGCGGGCGGGCGCGCGGCGATATGGATTCCCTGCAGCGCGGCGCCGTCCACCGGCGTGGTCTCCGGTGCGGCGCGGACGGGGTGGAAGGGTTTCCCGTGCACCCCGTCGTGGATCGCGATGACCCGGGGCATGGTGACCGGCGCCCGCGCCGTTTAAAGTCCCATATGTAAGTAGGAATTACCTGAATTCCGCGCGCGAGGGGGAGACACGGTTGTCCACGATCCACGTCCTTTCCGGGAGTCCCTCGGCGGTGTCCAAGACGGCCGCGCTCGCGGGGCACCTCGCCGCGCGGCTGCGCGCCGACGGGCACACCGTCGGGGAGACGGCGGTGCGGGACCTGCCCGCCGAGGCGCTGCTGCACGCCGACGCCAAGCACCCGCGCATCGCGGCGGTGGTCCGGACGATCGAGGAGGCCGACGCGCTCGTCGTCGCCTCGCCCGTGTACAAGGCTGCCTACAGCGGGCTGCTGAAGACGCTGCTGGACCTGCTGCCGCAGTTCGCGTTCGCGGGCAAGACGGTGCTGCCCGTCGTCACCGGCGGCAGCCCCGCGCACGTGCTGGCCCTGGACTACGCGCTGCGGCCCGTGCTGACGTCGCTCGGGGCCGACCACATCGTGCAGGGCTGGTTCGTGCTCGACCGGCACATCGAGGTCGGCCCGGACGGCGTCCGCCTCGACCCGGCGAGCGGCGACCCGCTGATCCGGGTCGTCGACGGGTTCTCCGCGACCCTCGGACGTCCGCTCCTCAAGGAAGTGTCATGACCCTGAAGTTCCACTGGTTCCTGCCCACCTACGGCGACAGCCGACAGCTCGTGGGCGGCGGACACGGCACCGCCACGACGGCGTCGGGAGGCGACCGGCCCGCCACGATCGGGTACCTTTCGCAGCTCGCACGGGCGGCGGAACGGCTCGGGTTCGAGGCCGCCCTGACGCCGACGGGCGCGTGGTGCGAGGACGCGTGGCTGACCACCGCGATGCTGGCCCGCGAGTCCGAGCGGCTGAGGTTCCTCGTCGCGTTCCGGCCCGGCCTGGTCTCGCCGACGCTGGCCGCGCAGATGGCCGCGACGTTCCAGCGGCACTCGGAGGGACGGCTGCTGCTCAACGTCGTCACCGGCGGCGAGGACCACGAGCAGCGCGCCTACGGCGATTTCCTCGGCAAGGACGCCCGGTACGAGCGGACCGGCGAGTTCCTCGAGGTCGTGCGCGGCCTGTGGCGGGGCGAGCGGGTGACGCTCGACGGCGCCCACGTCCGGGTCGCCGACGCCGAGCTGACGCGGGTGCCGGACCCGGTGCCGGAGGTGTACTTCGGCGGGTCGTCGCCGATCGCGGGACGGATCGCGGCGCGGCACGCCGACGTGTACCTGACCTGGGGCGAGCCGCCCGCGCAGGTCGCCGAGAAGATCGCCTGGATCCGCGAGGAGTACCGGGCGGTCGGACGGACCCCGCGCTTCGGCATCCGGCTGCACGTCATCAGCCGGGACACGGCCGAGGCCGCGTGGGCGCAGGCCGACGCGCTGCTTTCCGCGCTCGACCCGGCGCTCATCGCGCGTGTCCAGGAGGGCCTGGCCCGTAGCGCGTCCGAGGGGCAGAAACGGATGCTCGCCCTGCACGGAGGCAGCACCGCGAACCTGGAGATCTACCCGAACCTGTGGGCCGGGTTCGGGCTTGTGCGCGGCGGCGCGGGCACCGCCCTCGTGGGCGGCCACACCGAGGTCGCCGACCGGATCGCCGAGTACCACGCCCTCGGCATCGACGAGTTCGTGCTGTCCGGCCACCCGCACCTGGAGGAGGCGTACTGGTTCGGCGAAGGGGTCCTGCCCGTCCTTGAGGCACGCGGCCTCTGGACGCATCCGGGCCGCGAGCCCTCGGCCGTCCCCAACGCCGTCCCCTTCGCGGGCGCGTCACGCTGAGCCCCGCACGGCCCGCCCTCCGACGAGGGCGGGCCGTCGTGGCCGATCAGCGGCCCCGGCCGTCGCGCGTCCAGGGCTTCCCGTAGTCCCATGGCCTGCCCCAGGCCGCCGCTTCCGGGGCTCGGGGCTTGCCCTGCTGCCAGGGCTTGCCGTGTGGCTTGCCGGGTTTGCCGGGCCTACCCCGAGTTGTCACCATGACGCAGGCGGTGTCCGGGCAGTCCGCGCCGGGCGCCGTGACCGTGTTGCAGAGTTTCGCGCGGTCGGGCGCGTCGGGGTCGACCGTCACCGAGTATCTGACGGTCGCGGATTCGCCCGGCCCGAGCGGGCCGCTCCACGACAGGACCGGCTCGTCGTAGGTGAGCGTGCCGGAGGAGGCGGTGGCGTCGTTGTTGTAGGCGGCGTGTCGTAGGACCTCCGTCAGGTCGTCCCGGAAGGTCGCCCCGGCGTCCGGTGTGGCGGTCGTACCGGAGTTGGTGATGGTCACCGTGTAGGTGACGGTCTGGCCTGGCGCGGCCTCCCTACGGTCGGACTCCTTGGACACCCCGAGGTCGGGCGCGTCCCCGCAGTCCACGGTGTTGGTGACGACGAACGCGGCGGTCAGGCCCGTCACCGTCGCGGTGTGCGGCAGCGGCAGGTCCACCGGTGTGCCCTGGGCGGCGGTGAGCCGTGACGACACGAGCGCGCAGCTCTGGTCGTCGAACGGCGCGACGGTCTCCGCGATCGTCACGGAGCCGCCGACGGGGTAGCCGGGCCGTGGCACGTCCCACGCCTGGTCGGTCGCGGCCGCGTCGCCCGGCCCGGTGAGGGTGAGCTGGGCGCCGAACCCGCCGGGCTGGTGGCCGTCGGCGTAGTGCGCGCCGTCAATGACCCACTGCTTGTCCACCACGACCGCGCCGGTCTCGGGGCAGTCCACGGTGTTGGTGATCCGGAAGGTGGTGTCGTCGCGCAGCACCGAGGCGGTGTGCGGCAGGTCCTCCTCGGAGTCCGCCCCGTCGATCAGCGTGATCTGCCGGGAGACGACGGCGCAGGCTTCCGGCACCGTGACCGTCTCGTCCACGGTGACCTCGTCGCCGACCGTGTAGCCGTCGCGCGGGTCGTCCCAGCCCTGGACCGACGCGGGCAGGCTGCCGGGGCCGGTGAGCGTGGCCCGCGCGGTGAACCCGGCGGGCTGCTCGCCGTCGGCGTAGACCTCGCCGTCGATGGACCACAGCTTGCTCACGGTGACGTCAGCCGTCCCGACGGGCTTGTTGTAGACGGTGCAGGTGAGGGCGGCGCCCTGCGGGACGGGAAGGCCGAACCCCGTCTCCCCCACGTTCTCCGCCGTCACCGAGGCGCCCGTGCCGACCTCCGCGCACACCGCGTTGACCCCGCCCTGCTGGACGAGGGTGTGCCCGTCGTGCTGGCCCTCGGTGACCTGGAGGTCGGTGATGTCCGCGTCACCGCCGAGGTCGAACACCACGGTGCCGGTGCCGTCGTCGGTCGTGGTGGCGCTGGACGGCGTCACGGTGGCGCCCCCGGTCGTGGTGGCGGCGTCGAACCGCCAGCCCGCCCCGGCCGGTTCCGCGCCCGTGACGTCCTCGCCGAGGTTCTCGCTCGGGACGAGCATCTTGGTCACCGACACCGAGCCCGCGCACTGCTGGATCACAAGCCGGTGCAGCGCCTCGCCCGCCGCCGCGTAGTCCGTGGTCTGGAAGTAGTCGGCTGTCGTGGCGTTGGCGCCGTCGTAGGCGGTGGGCCCGGAGAGCGCGCGCAGGTTGAGCGCGGTGACGCCCTCCACCCCGCTGCCGACGCCGAGCGCGACGACGCGGCTGCCGCGTGCCTTCACCGCGTTGGCGGAGAAGACGCCGCCCTCGACCTCGGCGACGCGGGTGTTGGCGCCGTCGCCGGTGAGGTCGGCGAAGTAGGTGGGGTTGCCGTCGGTGAGGACCACCACGAGGTCGTACCGCTGCTCGGCCCGCGCGACCTTCCACAGGCCCTGGTCCCAGTTGGTGCCGCTGCCGAGCGTCCAGTCGGCGTACAGCTCCTTGAACGCGTCGGCGCCCGCCTGGCTCGACACCGACATCAGCTCGGGATGGTTCGCGGTGCCGGTGCTGGGCGAGCGACGGTCGAAGGTGAACAGCGCCATCCGCGACGGGGTGCCGACGAGCGCGTCGGTGAACCTGTCGGCCGCCTGCTTGAGATCGGGCAGCGCGCTCCCGACGGACGCCGACAGGTCGAGCACCACGGCGACGTCCAGGCCGCACCGGTCGGGCAGCACGGGATTGTTCCGCGACTGCTGCCACACCCCGCTGGAGGCGAGCGGCTCGCGCACCGTCAGGTCGAACATGAAGTCTCCGGTGGACCGGTAGACCTCGCCGCCCTGGAGCGCGGGTGTGGGGAAGACGTAGGCGGTGGCCGCCGAGTCGGCGCCGGAGCCGTGCCCGGTGCGCAGCTCGGGGTTGGTGTACCAGCCGGGCGGGGCGTCGATCTGCTTGACGTGGTAGACGTCGTCGCGGCGGCTCCCGCCCGTGCCGGTGTCGGGGATGACGAAGGCGCAGTCCCCGTCGGCGTCGGAGACGCACTCGCCCCAGGGGTCGGCGGTGACCGGCGTGGTGCCCGCCGCGTCGGTGAACAGGCCGAGCCTGACCCCGGCGAGCGGGCCGACCGCCGCGTCGCCGGTGCGGTCGCCGCCCGTCCGCACCGTCACCACCGACGTGGTCGGCGTGGCCGCCGGCACCTCGGCCGGCGCGGCGAGGGCGGTCGGCGCGGCCGTCTGGCCGACGAGGGCGGCGGCCAGGAGTACCGCGGCCGTGCTGCGGCGCGCCCGTGCGGGCGCGGGCAGGCCACGCGAAAGCTGCATGCGGGTCTCCCCCGAGACGATCACCAGAAGTGGTGATCACCTACCCGGGGTGACGGCGCGGTAACGCCCGGCCGGTCACAGGTTGCCGCGCCGTGCCTGCTCCCGCTCGATCGCCTCGAACAGCGCCTTGAAGTTGCCCTTGCCGAAGCCGAGCGAGCCGTGCCGCTCGATCAGCTCGAAGAACACCGTCGGCCGGTCCTGGACGGGTCTGGTGAAGATCTGGAGCAGGTAGCCGTCCTCGTCGCGGTCGGCCAGGATCCCGAGGTCGCGTAGCGTGTCCACCGGGACGCGGGTGTCGCCTACCCACTCACCGAGTGTGTCGTAGTAGGCGCCGGGCGTCGGCAGGAACTCCACTCCCGTCTCGCGCATGGCCCGCACCGAGGCGACGATGTCGCCGGTGGCCAGCGCGACGTGCTGGACGCCGGGACCGCCGTGGAACTCCAGGTACTCGTCGATCTGGGACCTGCGCCGGGAGACGGCGGGTTCGTTCAGCGGGAACTTGACCCGGTGGTCGCCGCTCGCGACGACCTTGGACATCAGCGCCGAGTACTCGGTGGCGATGTCGTCGCCCACGAACTCCTTCAGGTTGGTGAACCCCATGACGCGTCGGTAGAAGCCGACCCACTCGTCCATCCTGCCGAGTTCGACGTTGCCGACACAGTGGTCGATCGCCTGGAAGTAGCGGCGCGGGTGGTGGGCGGGCGGCCCGGCCGTCAGCGGCTCGGCGGCGGCGAAGCCGGGCAGGAACGGCCCGTGGTAGGCGGACGCGTCCACGAGGGTGTGCCTGGTGTTCCCGTAGGCGGCGATCGAGGCGAGCCGGACGGTGCCGTGCTCGTCGGACGCGTCATACGGCTCCAGCAGGACGCGCGCCCCCTGCTCGCGCGCGTGCGCGATGGCGGCGTCCACGTCCGGGACCTCAAGGGCGAGATCGCCCACGCCGTCTCCGTGCGCGGCCACGGACGCCCCCACCGGGGTGCCCGCGTGGACCTCCCCTGTGATCCGGAAGACGGCCTTGCCGGAGACCATGACGTGTTCCGCGTAATCCCGGCAGCCCGTCTCGGGGCCCCTGTAGGCGACCCGGGTCATGCCGAAGGCCGTCGCGTAGAAGTGCGCGGCCTGGCGGGCGTTGCCGACCAGGAAGCGGACGTGGTGGAGCCCGCGCACCGGGAACGGGTCGTGGCTGAAGTCGTGCTCGACCGCCCCGACGAGGCGGTCCTCCTCCAGCGGAACGATCGGCTGCGTCATCCCCGGCCTCCTCTCCCCCTGCGCCCACCTTGACCCTCCGCCTGGCTCAGTGACAAGCTCAGAGATCTCAACTCAGCGGAATGTCAAGGAAAAGCCGGTTCAGGTGGCTATCGACTCTCAGGTGGCGGTGCGATGACCGAGGAGCACACGCGGCTCGACCAACTCGACCTGTGGCTGCTGCGGGCGCTCACCGAGCACCCGCGCGCGGGCCACCTCGAGCTGTCCCGGCTGACGGGGACGTCGCGGATGACCGTCCAGGCCCGGCTGGAGCGGCTGGAGAGGGCAGGGGTGATCCGCGGCTACGGGCCCGAGGTGGATCTGCCCGCGGCCGGGTTCCCGGTATTGGCGTTCGTCACCGTCCAGATCGCCCAGGGGGCGCTGGAGGAGGTCGCCGAGGGGCTGCGGGCCATCCCGGCCGTCCTGGAGGCGCACGCGACGACCGGCGGCGATGACCTGCACCTGCGGATCGCGGCCGCCTCGCACGCGGACCTCCAGCGGGCGCTGCTCGAGGTCAACCGGGTGCCGTCGGTCGTCAGGTCCACCTCGGTGATCGCGCTGACCGAGGTCGTCCCGGCGCGGACCCTGCCGCTGCTGGAGTCGGTGGAGCGGCCCGCGCCGTCACGTGTCCCCGGCTTCCGCGTCACCCCGCCCCGCTGACCCGAGGGGGTCACCAGGAGAACGGGCCCTGGCGTCGCTCGTCGGGCGGGAGGAGCGCCGTCTCCAGGGCGCGGGCGCAGATGCGGGCCCGGTAGAGCAGCCATTGGCCACGGGAGGCCATGAGCGCCTCGGCGGGCCGCAGCGCGACGGCGTACCGGGCGACGCCGGTGTGGTCGAGGACGGGCACGGCCAGCGCCCCGCGTCCGGAGGAGGGGTCGTCGGCGTACGCGGCGTGGCCGCGCGCGCGGATGTCGGCCAGGTCCGGCGAGGAGGGCGCGGGCAGCGAGAACGCGGCGAGGACGCGGCCCTGGGCCGTGGCGCGCAGCGGGTTGCGGACGCGGTGACCGCTGCCGGACGGCCCGCCGAGCAGGATGAGGGCGTCGTCGCCGTCCCGCATGGCGAGATCCGCCGGGCAGCCCGTCTCCTTGGCCAGGTGGGCGAGTTCGGGCGCCGCCCGGTGCAGCCCGCGCTGGTGGAAGGACTGGCGGCCGAGTTCGGCGACGGCGGGGCCGAGCCGGTAGCGGGACGTGCGGGGGTCCTGCTCCAGGAATCCCTCCGCGACCAGTGCCCTGGCCAGCCGGAACGCCGTCGAGGTGGGCAGCGCGAGGCGCCGTGCCAGGTCCGAGGCGCCCAGCGGGCCCTCGTCCGCGAAGCACCGAAGCACCCCGAGCGCCCTGCCGACCGCCTGTGCTCCCTCCGCCACGGCGCACCTCCTTCTTTCCCACGGTACGGCAATGATGGGATACCCTACCAAAAAAGTCGTGATTGACCGAGTCCCGGGGTGTGACGGAGATCCACTTCTTGTCGCGGGGGACGTCGCGCATGTAACGTCTAGGGGGTCGCGAATGTCACGCTCCATTCACAACCGGGCTATACGGTTGTTAGGCAGTTAGCGATCATGTAGGAATGCATCGCATTCCCCCGATATGGTCAGGTCGCGAGTGAATCTTTCTACAAGTCCTTCAAAGGGCCCAGGGGACGATCCGTCCGGCTTCACGGGCGGTCCCACGGTCCTGCGGATGATGCTCGGCGCCCAGCTGCGCAAGCTGCGCGAGGACAAGGGCATCTCCGCCGAGCACGCCGGCTACACGATCCGCGCCTCGCACTCGAAGATCTCCCGGATGGAGACCGGCAGGGTCGGGTTCAAGGAGCGCGACGTCGCCGACCTGCTCACCCTCTACGGGGTCACCGACCCCGACGAGCGCGCGACGATGCTGGAGCTGGTGGCACGGGCCAACGAGCCCGGCTGGTGGCACCACTACAGCGACCTGCTGCCGAACTGGTTCGAGATCTACATGGGCCTGGAGGGCGCCGCGTCGCTCATCCGGACCTACGAGCTCCAGTTCGTGCCCGGCCTGCTCCAGACCGAGGCGTACGCGCGGGCGCTGATCCCCCTGGGCTTCCCCGAGATCACCGAGGAGGAGCTGGAGCGGCGCGTCCAGCTCCGGATGAGGCGGCAGACCCGCCTGCACGCGGGCGAGCTGCGGGTCTGGGCGGTGGTGGACGAGAACGCGCTGCGGCGGCCGATCGGCGGCAAGTCCGTGATGCGCGCCCAGGTGGAGCACCTCATCGAGCTGAGCTCCCGGCAGAACGTGACGATCCAGGTGCTTCCGTTCAACGCGGGCGGGCACGCGGGCGTCTCGGGCGCGTTCAGCCTGCTGCGCTTCCCGGAGGAGACCCTCCCCGACATCGTCTACCTGGAGCAGCTCACCAGCGCGCTCTACCTGGACAAGCCCGCCGACATCGACAAGTACCTCCAGGTGATGAACCGGCTCGCGCTGGAGGCGGCGCAGCCCGAGGCCTCGCGGGACATGCTGGCGGGGGTGCTCACGCACCGCACCGCCTGACGGCCCCTACTCCTCCTCGTCCCCGACGACCATCACCGGGCACGCGGCCTTGCGGATGAGGCCGTGCGTGGTGGCGCCGAGGGCACGGATCCGGCGGCCCGGCTTCTCGTGCCGGCCCACCACGACGAGCGCCGCGTCCCCGGACGCGGCGATCAGCACGTCCTTGGGATGGCCGGGCGCGACCGTCACCCTGGCCTCGGGACGGCCCAGCCAGGGCGCCAGCTCGCCCGTCAGCCGCTCCCGCAGCGCCCCCACGACGGGCCCCGGATCGGTCGGCGGCATCGGGGCGGGCGCGCCGAAGCTCTCCACCGGCGGTTCGAACCAGGCGTGCGTGAGGCGCAGTTCGCCGCCGCGCAGCGTGGCCTCCCTGTCGGCGGCGTCCAGGACGCGGCGCGACGGCTGGTCGGCGACCCCCACGACGACGGGCCCCGCCTCCCGCTGCGGGTCGTGGTCCTTCACCAGCACCACCGGGACGGGCGAGGCACCGGCGACGGCGAGCGCCACCGAGCCGACGACGAGGCTCGCGACCGGGCCGTGCCCGTGCGTGCCGAGCACCACGAGGTCGGCGGCCGACGCGCGCTTCAGGAGTTCCTCGGCCGCCTTGCCGGTGACGAACTCCGTCTCCACCTCGACGGCGGGCGCGGTGGAGCGGACGACCTCCCCGGCGAGCACCGCCGTGCTGTCGTCGCCCAGCGGCCCGCCCACGTGCGTGAGGCGCACCCGGACGCCCCGCCGCACCGCCTCGCGCGCCGCCCACGCCACCGCGGCGTCGGCCGGCGCGGATCCGTCAACCCCGACCAGGATCTCGCTCATCCGTCCCCCGTTCCCCGATCCGTCCCCTACCCCGGGGGCGGGACGGACGAACAGGGGACGAAGACGATCAACCGGCCGCGTCGGCGATGACCTCGTCGACCTCGGCGCGGCGCTCGGCCTCCTCGGCGGCGAAGCGCCGGGCGTCCATCTGGTCGGCGTACTCCTCGTCGGCGGCCATGAGGATCTCCAGGTCGTGCTTGGAGAAGTCCAGGACTCCCATGTCGTCGTAGGCGCGCTGGATGTTCTCGCTCCACAGGCCGATGTCCTTGACGCACGGCACGATCCGGCTGAACAGCAGGCTCTGGAACATCCGCATGTACTCGGAGTTGCGCACCAGCTCGATCGCCTCGGCCCGGGGGATGCCGAAGTTCTCCCACACCTCCAGGGCCTGGAAGCGGTCGCGCATCCGGTAGCAGCCCTCGATGACGAACTCCTCGCGCTCACGGCGCTCGGCGTCGGTGATGTTCCGGTAGAAGTCGCGCAGGGCGAGCCTGCCGAAGGCGACGTGCCTCGCCTCGTCCTGCATGACGTAGGTGAGCATCTGCTTGGGCAGCTCGCGGGTCGTCATGTCGCGGACCAGCCCGAACGCGGCGAGGGCGAGCCCCTCGATGAGCACCTGCATGCCGAGGTAGGGCATGTCCCAACGGTTGTCCCGGAGCGTGTCGTTGAGGAGGCTCTGGAGGTTGTCGTTGATGGGGTAGACGAGTTCGAGCTTGTCCTGGAGGAAGCGGGTGAACAGTTCGACGTGGCGTGCCTCGTCCATGGTCTGGGTGGCCGAGTAGAACTTGGCGTCGAGGTCGGGGACGGTCTCGACGATCCGGGCGCCGGTGATCATCGCGCCCTGCTCACCGTGCATGAACTGGGAGAACTGCCAGGACGCGGAGTGCAGCTTGAGCCTGCCGCGCTCCTTGACGCTCATCTTCGCCCAGTACGGGGTGTTGTAGAGCATGTTGGCGGCGTCGGGCAGGCCGAGCGGGTCGGCGGGGTCGATGTCGAGGGACCAGTCGATGCGCTTGACCGCGTCCCACTGCTTGTCCTTGCCCTTCTGGTAAAGGCTGAGCAGCTTCTCGCGGCCGTCGTCGTACTCCCAGGTGAACCGGGAGTCCCCGGCGAGGGGGACGGCCCAGGTGTCCTCCTGGACGGGATGGGTGTAGAGCTCATGGGTCGACACGTGAACCCCCTTGTCCAAATGACGTACACCGTACGGTCAACGTACGATGTACGTAAGGTGTCACGAGGTCGGAAGGGTGTCAACGGTTGCTGACGCGGGAGCGGATCGTGGGCGCGGCCGTCGCGCTGGTCGAGCGGGACGGCGCGGACGCCCTGTCCATGCGGGCGGTGGCCGGGGAGCTGGGCGTCGCGGTGATGTCCCTGTACAACCACGTGCCGAACAAGGCGGCGCTGCTGCGCGGCATCGCCGAGAACACCATGGAGTCGCTCGACCTGCCGGACGACGGGCGGCTGGACTGGCGGCAGCGGGCCCGCGAGCTGATCCGGGCGTTCCGCAGGGTGGCGCGCGAGTACCCGCACTGCACGAACCTCATCGTGACGCACAGCGTCGAGGTGCCGTTCGGGCTCAAACCGGTCGAGCACGGCCTGGCGATCGCGCACGACGCCGGGTTCGACGGGCCGACGTCCGTCCGGCTGATGCGCGCGATCATCGCCTACGCGCTCGGCGCCCAGCTACGCGAGACCGACATGGTGAAGATGCTCGACTCGCTGCCCGCCGACGCCGCCGGGGCCTTCGCCGAACTCGACCCCGCCCGCTTCCCCCGCGTGACGGCCCTCGCCAAGGAACTCACCGAGCACGACCCGGACACCGACTTCGAGTTCGGCCTCGACCTGTTCATCAACGCCCTCGACGCCCTCCCCCGCTGACCCTTCCGGGACCGCGCCCGGGACAGCCGTCCCTGTCGGCCGGGTCACGGCCCGTCCTAGGCTCCGCCGCTGAGGAGGAAGCCATGGCGGAGGTGCGGGAGCCGGTCGGCCGGAGGCGGTCGGCTATCGACGTCGGGGTAGCGCTGCTCATCGGGGTGGCGGCGACCTACGGCTCGGCGGTCGTGATGTGCCTGTTCACCCCCTACGCGGCAGTGCCCTACGCGGGGGTCATGTGCGTCGTAGGGCTGTACTTCGTTCTCGGGCGGCTCGACGACGGACGTTCCCTGCCGCTGATGCTCACCTGTGTCTTCGCGCTCTTCCTCGCGGTCAGCGCGGCGCTCGTCAGCGCGCCGCACCTGTACCTGTCGGCGGTCGGCAGGCCGGTGCCCGCCATCCACGTCTGGGAGTGGCGGGAGCTGCCGAACCCCGGCGGCGGCGAGCCGCTGCGGCTGCCCGAGATGCGCACCGAGCTTCCCGACGGGACCCTCGTGGACGACGAGGACCTCACCTGGGCGTCCGACGGGGACACCGTCACCGCCTACGCCGACCCGAACGGCTGGCTGACGCCGTCCACGCTCACCGGGCGGTCCGAGCGGCAGGCGGCGACGTCGACGCACGTCCTGTTCGGGCTGTACGGGGTGACCGCCTTCTGGCTGGCCCGGCGGCGGGCCAGGGGCGCCGAGCCGGTTCAGAGCGCCGTGACGTAGACCCAGGCGTTGTCGAGCACCACGAACCGGCTGTTCTCCTCCAGATGCCGGTTTCTGCCGCGTTCGGTGTAGTGGGCGCGGAAGTGGACGGTGCCTTCGGTGTCGAGCGCGCTCCCCGCTGTTCTGCCCAGGATCTCCAGGCCCGTCCAGCGGGTCGCGCCGTCCACACCGACGTCGTCGGGGCGGGTCGAGGGGTGCCAGGTGCGGGCCAGGTAGGCGGCGTCGCCGACAGCGAAGGCGCTGTAGCGGGAGCGCATCAGCCGTTCGGCGGTGGGGGCCTGGGCGTCGCCCCGGTGGTAGCGGCCGCAGCAGGCGTCGTAGTCGGCGTCCAGGCCGCACGGGCACCTCATGACGCCTCCCCGGCCCCGACCTTGTAGCCGGGGACCGACGGCCAGCGCACGGTCAGCACCACCGACTCCTCCTCGGCGACCCACGAGTGGTCCACGCCGTGGCCCCACACCACGTAGTCGCCCTGCTCCTTCAGCAGGACGCTGCGGCCGGGCACCTCGACCCGGAACCTGCCCGAGATGAGGACGAGCAGGGCGGTGCGGCGCTCGCCGCGCACCCACTCGGCGCGCTCGTCGCCGGGCCGGTGCACCCCCCACTTGATCTCCACGTCGGCGCTGTGCCGGGCGTCGCCGTCGGGCATGAAGTGGCCGAGCAGCCAGCCCTGCTCGGCGAGCGCGTCGACGTTGGCGTTGCCCACATAGATGTCGTCGGCCATGTCTCTTGCTTCTAGTGGATGAGTGCGTGGTTCTCGGCGTCGGTGCGGCGCAGCCGCTCGGCGACGGCGTTGGCGATGGACCAGCGCAGCGCGTCGGCCAGCCGGGGCGAATCCCGTTCCAGCCGGGCGAGGGACTGCGTGGTGAGCACCCGGCACGTCGTCGGGCACTCCGCGACGATCCGGTGCGCGTGCTCGGCGTCGTCGATGAGGGCGAGACGGCCGACGGCGGTGCCGGGGCCCATCGACGTCTCACGCACCGCGCGCTCTCCGATGATCACCTGCCGGGCGAGGCCGCCGGAGATGATGAAGCACAGCGCCGCGACGTCCTGGATGAGGCGTTCGCCCGTCTCGTACTCGCGGGTCTCCAGGTACGCCTCCAGGGCCGTCACCATGAACGGGTCGAGGCCGCGCAGCAGGTCCTGTTCGGCGAGCGGGACCGTCGGACGGGCCGCGCCCGCCTCGGCCAGCAGCGCGTCCTCGCACAGCTCCATCCCGGCGTCACGGGTGTCCACGATGATCGCGGACGGCACCCGCACCCGCTTCTCCGGGTCCACGATGACGGTGGTGATGCCGCGCTCCTTCAGCTTGGCCGCGAGGCCCTCCAGGAGGGTCGCGGCGACGGGCGCGACCCGGCCCGCGCGCTTGAGGTCGAGCACGACCCAGCGGACCGAGTCGGTGTCCTCGCTGATCGTCCGGACGACGGCCTCGGCGTTGCCGAACGCGAGGTCGCCGCGCAGCGCGTAGACCCGGAGGGCGCCGCCGAGCCGGGCCAGCGCGGTGCGCTCGTCGTGCGCGCGGACCCGGGAGGAGTGCGCGGTGTCGCCGCGCAGCGTCCGGTGGAAGACCGGGCCCGAGCGCTCGGTGGGGCGCATCACGTGCAGGCCGAACCGGGCGGACAGCTCCTCGCAGGCGGCGACGGCGCGGACGCTGTTGCCGCGCGCGTCCAGACGGGGGCTGAACGCGCCGAGGCCGAGCTGGGACGGCAGCGCGGCGATGAGGCCGCCGGACACGCCGCTCTTGGCGGGCAGCCCCGCCCGCACCAGCCATTCGCCCGCGTAGTCGTAGGTGCCGCACGTCGCCATCACGGTGAGGGCGTTGGCGGCGGCTTCTACTGACACGACCGTCTCGCCGGTGAGCGGGTTGACGCCGCCGCCCGCGAGGGTCGCGGTCATGACGGCGAGGTCCCGGGTCGTCACGAGGGCGGCGCACTGCTCGAAGTACAGGGCGAGCGCCTCCTCGACGGGGCAGGTGAGGATGCCCGCGCCGTGCATGAGGTAGGCCAGTGCCCTGTTGCGGTCGCCTGTGGCGGACTCGGACGTCATCACCTTGGCGTCCACTTCGAGGTCGCGCCCCGCGAAGGCGGACAGGCCGCGCAGGACGCGGTCCCTGCGCTCGTCGTGGGTGTCGCCGCCGACGAGGGTGCTGGCGACGATGGCCCCGGAGTTCACCATCGGGTTGTAGGGGCGGCCGGTGGACGGTTCCAGGCGGACCGCGTTGAACGCGTCGCCGGTGGGCTCCACCCCGACGCTCTTCAGGACGTCCTCAAGCCCCCGGTCCTGGAGGGCGAGCGCGTACACGAAGGGCTTGGAGACGGACTGGATGGTGAACGGGACCTGGGTGTCGCCCGCCTCGTACAGGGTGCCGTCGAGGGTGGCGACGGCGATGCCGAACCACTCGGGGTCGGCCTTGCCGAGTTCGGGGATGTAGGTGGCGACCTCGCCGTCGCGCCGGTCGGTGAGCCGGGCGTGCAGGTCGTCGAGAAGCTCCTTGATGGGGCTGACGAAAGGTGCGTTCACAACCGCAAGGGTAGTCCTGTCGATCAGTGGGTCAGATCCGGCGCGGGGTAGCGAGCAGCGCGGCGCGCGCCATCGTGTGCAGCAGCGCGGCCATCGCGGAGCGTTCCAGCCCGCCCGCGCTGTGCGGGGTCGAGTTGATGAGCCCGATGACGGCGTGGACGGCGGCGCGGGTCTCGGCCTCGGGGCGCGGCACGCGGGCGCCGACGACGGTGACCCACTCCTCGACGTAGGCGCGCTGGATGCGGCGGATCTCACGGCGCGGCGCCTCGGGCACGTGCGGGAGTTCGCGTTCGTGCACGGTGATGAGGGCGGGGTGGTCGAGCGCGAAGGAGATCTGCCAGGTCAGCAGGGCGTCGAGCGGGTCGGCGGCGGCGGCGACCCGCTCGCGGCCGCCCTCGTAGAGGCGGGTGCTGATGTCGAGGAGGATCTCGGCCAAGAGCGCCTCCTTGCCCTTGAAGTGCCGGTACAGGGCGGGCCCGGTGAGGCCGACGGCGGCGCCGAGCTCGTGGATCGACACGCCGTGGAAGCCGCGCCCGGCGAACAGGTCGGTGGCGGCCGTCAAGATCTGGGCGCGGCGTTCCCGGGTACCGATGTCCATGGGGTCTGAGTCTAGACGCTGGACGGGCGTGTTAATGACCGATAACATTCCCCTTGTTAGCGAGCATTAACAGTGGTTCGACACGATTCTTGGAGGAGCGTTGGGCGTGCTGCCGGGGCGGGTCGACCTCACCGACGACCAGCGCGACCGCAACGCCGCCGCGAACCGGCGGCTCGTGGCGGAGCTGCGCGGGCATCTGGCGCGGGCCGCGCTCGGCGGCCCCGAGCGCTCCCGCGCGCGCCACGTGGGGCGCGGCAAGCTGCTCCCGCGCGACAGGGTGGACCGGCTGCTCGACCCCGGCTCCCCCTTCCTCGAACTGTCGCCGCTCGCCGCGCACGGCCTCTACGGCGGGGAGGCGCCCGGCGCGGGCCTGATCGCCGGGATAGGCAGGGTGTCGGGGCGCGAGTGCGTGGTCATCGCCAACGACGCGACGGTCAAGGGAGGCACCTACTTCCCCCTGACGGTGAAGAAGCACCTGCGCGCCCAGGAGGTGGCCCTCCACAACCGGCTCCCGTCGATCGCCCTCGTCGACTCCGGAGGCGCCTTCCTCCCGATGCAGGACGAGGTGTTCCCCGACCGCGAGCACTTCGGGCGGATCTTCTACAACCAGGCGAACCTCTCCAAGCTGGGCGTGGCGCAGATCTCGGCCGTCATGGGGTCCTGCACGGCGGGCGGCGCCTACGTCCCGGCGATGAGCGACGAGACCGTCATCGTGCGCGACCAGGGCACGATCTTCCTGGGCGGGCCGCCGCTGGTGAAGGCGGCGACGGGCGAGGTCGTCACGGCCGAGGAGCTGGGCGGCGGCGACCTGCACGCGCGCGTCTCCGGCGTCACCGACCACCTCGCCGACGACGACGAGGACGCGCTCCGGATCGTCCGCGAGATCGTCGCGACGCTCGGGCCCCGGCGGGCCGTCCCGTGGGAGACGGTCAAGGCCGCCGAGCCGCTCTACGATCCGGCCGAGCTGTACGGGATCGTGCCGCCCGATCCGCGCACCCCCTACGACGTGCGCTCGGTGATCGCCAGGATCGTGGACGGCAGCGCGTTCACCGAGTTCAAGAAGGAGTACGGCACGACCCTCGTCACCGGGTTCGCGCACCTGCACGGGCACCCGGTCGGGATCGTCGCCAACAACGGCATCCTTTTCGCCGAGTCGGCGATGAAGGGCGCGCACTTCATCGAGCTGTGCGACAGGCGCTCGATCCCGCTGGTGTTCCTCCAGAACATCTCGGGGTTCATGGTCGGGCGCGACTACGAGGCGGGCGGCATCGCCAAGCACGGCGCGAAGATGGTCACCGCGGTCTCGTGCGCGCGGGTGCCGAAGTTCACGGTGATCATCGGCGGCTCGTACGGGGCCGGGAACTACGCGATGTGCGGACGTGCCTATTCGCCCCGGTTCCTGTGGATGTGGCCGAACGCGCGGATCTCCGTCATGGGCGGCGAGCAGGCGGCGTCCGTGCTGACGACCGTCGGAGACACCGACCCGGAGGCCGTGCGCGCGCAGTACGAGACCCAGGGCAGCCCCTACCACTCGACGGCGAGGCTGTGGGACGACGGCGTCATCGACCCGGTGGACACCCGCCGCGTCCTCGGCCTCGCCCTGTCCGCGGCCGCCAACGCCCCCCTCGACGACGTCGGCTACGGCGTCTTCCGGATGTGAGGCCCATGTTCAGCACAGTGCTCATCGCCAACCGGGGCGAGATCGCCGTCCGGGTCCTGCGGACGCTGCGCCGCCTCGGGGTGCGCGGCGTCGCGGTGTACGCGCCCGACGACGCCGGGGCCCCGCACGTCGCGCTCGCGGACGCGGCGGTGGAGATCCCCTCCTACCTGGACGGCGCCGCCGTCGTCGCGGCGGCCCTGGCGACGGGGGCGGAGGCCGTCCACCCGGGTTACGGGTTCCTGTCGGAGAACGCCGGGTTCGCCCGGGAGTGCGCGGCGGCCGGGCTGGTGTTCGTCGGGCCGCCGCCGGGCGCGATCGAGGCCATGGGCGACAAGATCGCCGCGAAGGAGGCGGTGGCCGCCGCCGGGGTGCCCGTGGTGCCGGGACGCAGTGGGCGCGGCCTCGATGACGGTCAATTGGAAGCCGCCGCCCTGGAGGTCGGGTTCCCGGCGCTGCTCAAGCCGTCGGCGGGCGGTGGCGGCAAGGGCATGCGCCTGGTCACCGCCGCCGACGAGCTGGCCGGGGCGATCGCGTCGGCCCGGCGGGAGGCGCGCGGCGCGTTCGGCGACGACACACTCCTCATCGAGCGGTTCGTCACCGCGCCCCGGCACATCGAGGTACAGGTCTTCGCTGACGCGCACGGGAACGTCGTCCACCTGGGCGAGCGCGAGTGCAGCCTCCAGCGGCGGCACCAGAAGATCATCGAGGAGGCGCCCTCGCCTTTCCTCACCGAGAGCGGCCGCGCCGAGCTCGGCGCGCACGCGGTGGAGGCGGCCCGCGCGATCGGCTACGTCGGCGCGGGCACCGTCGAGTTCATCGTGGCGGGCGAGGGCGAGGGCCGCTACTTCATGGAGATGAACACGCGGCTCCAGGTGGAGCACCCCGTGACGGAGCTGGTGACGGGGCTGGACCTCGTGGAGCTGCAACTGCGGGTCGCCTCCGGGGAGCGGCTTCCGTTCGGCCAGGACGACGTCGTGCTGGACGGGCACTCCATCGAGGCGCGCATCTACGCCGAGGACCCCTCGCGGGGCTTCCTTCCGACCGGCGGGCGTGTCCTGCTGCTGGAGGAGCCGCCTTCCGCGCGGGTGGACTCCGGCGTCGTCCGGGGCGGGGAGGTCGGCAGCAGGTACGACCCGATGCTCGCCAAGGTGATCGTGCACGGGCCGGACAGGGCGGCGGCGCTGCGCGCGCTGGACACCGCGCTCGCCTCGTACACACTGCTGGGCGTCCCGACGAACACCGGGTTCCTGCGCGACCTGCTGGCCAGGCCCGAGGTGCGGGCGGGCGCGCTGGACACGGGGCTCGTCGAACGGATCCTGCCCGAGCTGACCGGCGGCGGGGTGCCCGACTGGGTGCTCGCCGCGGCGGCCCTGACGCGGATGGAGGCGGTCGCGCCCGCCGGGGACGGCCCCTGGGACACGATGGACGGCTGGCGGGTCGGAGAGGCCGCCTGGAGCCCGCACGCGCTGGTCGTGGACGGCGCCGAGCACGTCGAGGCGCGGACCCGGGCGGGCGAGGTGGCGGTCGGCGACGGCGCGCCCGTGGCGGCGGCCCTGGACGGCGACGCGCTCGTCCTGGCCGGACGGCGCTTCCCGCACCGCAGGGTCCTCGGACCGGACGGAACGGTGTGGATCGGCGCGGGCGGCCGGGCCTGGGCCGTCCGGGAGCGGGAGCGGACGCTGCGGGCCGGGGCGGCAGCGGCGGCGGGCGGCGTGCTGCGCAGCCCGATGCCGGGGACTGTCCTCGCCGTGAAGGTCGCCGAAGGCGACCTCGTGGCGGCGGGCCAGCCCATCGTCGTCGTGGAGGCGATGAAGATGGAGCACACCGTGACGGCCGCCGTCGCCGGGACCGTGACGGCGCTGCCGGTGCGGGCCGGAAGCCAGGTCGCGCTGGACGCGGTGCTCGCCGAGATCAGCCCCGAGGAGACGTCGTGAACCTGCCCGAGAGCGTCACCATCTACGAGGTCGGCCCGCGCGACGGCCTCCAGAACGAGAAGACGGCGGTGCCCGTCGCGGTGAAGGCCGAGTTCCTGGCCCGGCTCGCGGACGCGGGCCTGCGCGTCATCGAGACGACGAGCTTCGTGCACCCGAAGTGGGTGCCGCAGCTCGCGGACGCGGGCGAACTCCTCGCCGTCATGGACCGGCGCGACGGGGTCAGCTACCCCGTCCTGGTGCCCAACGAGCGCGGCCTTGACCGGGCGCTGGAGGCGGGCGTCACGGACATCGCGGTGTTCGGCAGCGCCACCGAGACGTTCGCGCGCAAGAACCTCAACCGCTCGATGGCCGAGCAGTACACGATGTTCGAACCGGTCGTCGCGCGCGCGCTGGACGCGGGCCTCAGGGTGCGGGGCTACCTGTCGATGTGCTTCGGCGACCCGTGGGAGGGGTCCGTCCCGATCCCGCAGGTGGTCGAGGCGGGGCGGCGGCTGCTGGACATGGGCTGCTACCAGCTCAGCCTGGGCGACACCATCGGCGTCGGCACCCCCGGACACGTCCAGGACCTCGTCGCCGCCTTCGGCGCGCCCGACCCGCTCGCCGTGCACTTCCACGACACCTACGGGCAGGCGCTCGCCAACACCCTCGCGGCCCTCCAGGTCGGCGTCACCACCGTGGACTCCTCGGCGGGCGGCCTGGGCGGCTGCCCCTACGCCGAGTCCGCCACCGGCAACCTCGCCACCGAGGACCTCGTGTGGATGCTCGACGGCCTCGGCGTCGCGCACGGCGTCTCGCTGGACGCGCTTGTGGAAACCAGCGTCTGGATGGCCGAAAGGCTCGGCCGCCCCTCCCCCTCCCGCGTCGTCACCGCAAGGAGCAGCAAATGATCGACTTCAGCCTCACCGAGGAGCAGACGGCGCTGCGCGACACCGTCACCGCGTTCGCGCGGGAGGCCGTCTCGCCCGTCATCGGCGACTACTACGAGAAGGGCGAGTTCCCCTACGACCTCGTGGCGGGCATGGGCAAGCTCGGCCTGTTCGGGCTGCCCTTCCCGGAGGAGTACGGCGGCCAGGGAGGCGACTACTTCGCTTTCTGCCTCGCCCTTGAGGAGCTGGGCCGGGTGGACTCCTCCGTCGCGATCACGCTGGAGGCGGGGGTCGGGCTGGGCGCGATGCCCGTCTACCGGTTCGGGAACGAGGAGCAGAAGCGGCGCTACCTGCCGGGCCTGCTTTCGGGGGTGCGCCTTGCCGCGTTCGGGCTGACCGAGCCCGGCGGCGGCTCCGACGTCCCCGGCGGCATGCGCACGACGGCCGTCCTGGACGGGGACTCCTGGGTCGTCAACGGGTCGAAGTGCTTCATCACCAACTCCGGCACCGACATCACCGAGTTCGTCACGGTGACGGCGCTGACCGGCGAGAACGAGATCTCCACCATCATCGTGCCGAGCGGCACGCCCGGCTTCAAGGTCGGCCCCGAGTACTCGAAGGTCGGGTGGCGCGCCTCGGACACCCGCGAGCTGTGGTTCGACGACGTCCGGGTGCCCGCCGCGAACCTGCTGGGCGAGCGGGGCAGGGGCTACGCCCAGTTCCTGCGCATCCTCGACGAGGGCAGGATCGCGCTGGCGGCGCTGTCGGTCGGGCTCGCGCAGGGCTGCGTCGACGAGTCCCTGCGGTACGTGAAGGAGCGCGAGGCGTTCGGTAGGCCGATCGGCGCCTACCAGGCCATCCAGTTCAAGATCGCCGACATGGAGCTGCGGGCCTGGACCGCACGGACCGCCTACTACGCCGCCGCCGCGAAGCTGCTGCGCGGCGAGCCCTTCAAGAAGGAGGCGGCGATCGCGAAGCTGACCGCCTCCAACGCGGCGATGGACAACGCCCGCGACGCCACCCAGATCTTCGGCGGCTACGGCTTCATGAACGAGTTCGCCGTCGGCCGCTTCTACCGGGACGCCAAGATCCTGGAGATCGGCGAGGGCACGTCCGAGGTGCAGCGGATGATCATCGCGAGGCAACTGGGGGTGGGTGCTTGATCACGCTGACCTGGCACGGCGGCGCCGTCGCCGAGATCACCCTCGACCGGCCGGAGGCGCTCAACGCGCTGTCCACCAAGATGGCCGAGGAGCTGATCCGGGTGTGCGGGGAGGTGGCCGCCTCGCGCGCGCACGCGGTGGTGCTGTCGGCCGCCGGGGCGAAGGCGTTCTGCGTGGGCGCCGACCTCAAGGAGCGCAACGGGATGAGCGACGCGGACCTCCTCGCGCAGCGGCCGGTGTTCCGCGCCGCGTTCGGCGCGGTGCTGGGCCTGCCACAGCCTTCCGTGGCCGCCGTGCACGGGTTCGCGCTCGGCGGCGGCACCGAACTCGCGCTCTCCTGCGACCTCGTCGCGGCCGAGCCGGGCGCGGTGTTCGGGCTGCCCGAGGTGTCGATCGGGCTGGTGCCGGGCGGCGGGGGCACCCAGCTCATGGCCCGCCGGGTCGGGCCCGCCAGGGCCGCCGACCTGGTGCTCACCGGCCGGAAGATCGGGTTCGAGGAGGCCGTCGCGCTCGGTGTCGTGGACCGGCCCGCCCCCTCGGGCGGCGCGCGCGAGGCGGCGCTGGAGACGGCGCGGGCGATCGCGGCGAACTCGCCCGTCGCGACCCGGGCCGCCAAGCGGGCGCTGCGCCACGGCGCGCCGCTCGATCTGGCGGCCGCCCTCGACGTCGAGGACAACGCGTGGCGGACGGCGGCCCTGTCTGCGGACCGCCGCGAGGGCGTCGCCGCGTTCAACGAGAGGCGCGCCCCGGTCTGGCCGGGCGTCTAGGAAGTCCAGCGAGCCCAGCAGGTCCGGAACATCCGAGGAGGAAGCGCGTGGACGAGGGTGCCGCCCTGTGGGAGCCGTCGGCCGGGACGATCGAGCGGGCGCGGATCACCGCGTTCCGCCGCGATCTCGGCCTGCCCGCGGACTACGCCGGGCTGTGGCGCTGGTCGGTCGCGGACGTCGACGGGTTCTGGGACACGGTGTGGCGCTGGTTCGACGTCGTCGGCGACCGGGGCGACGGGCCCGTCCGCGAGGGCGGCCCGACCCCGGTGGACGGGCTGCGGTGGTTCCCCTCGGCCCGGCTGAACTACGCCGAGAACGCGCTGAGGCACGCCGTGAGCCGTCCGGACGAGCCCGCGGTGGTCTACCGCACGGACGGGGCGCCGGGGGCCGTGCTGACGTGGTCGGAGCTCGCCGCGGCCGTCGCGGGCGCGCGGGCGGGGCTCGCCGCGCTCGGGGTGGGGCGCGGCGACCGGGTCGTCGGGTATGTCCCGAACCGGCCGGAGGCGCTCGTCGTCATGCTGGCGGCGGCGTCGCTGGGCGCGGCGTGGTCGTCGTGCTCGCCGGACTTCGGGGCGGCGAGCGTGGTGGACAGGTTCCGGCAGATCGAACCCAAGGTCCTGCTCGCGGTGGACGGGTACCGGTACGGCGCGAAGTCCTTCGACCGGCGCGACGTCGTGGCGCAGATCCGGGCCGAGTTGCCGAGCCTTGAGGCGACGGTCGTCATCCCCGTGCTGCGGGACGGCGTGCCGGACGGGACGGTGCCCTACGCGGACCTGGCGCGGCCCGGCCCCCTGGAGTTCGCCAGGGTGCCGTTCGACCAGCCGCTCTGGATCCTGTACTCCTCGGGCACCACGGGCCTGCCGAAGCCGATCGTGCACGGGCACGGCGGCATGGTGCTGGAACACCTGAAGTCCCTCGCCCTGCACCAGGACATCGGGCCCGGCGACGTCTTCCTGTGGTTCACCACCACCGGGTGGATGATGTGGAACTACCTCGTGAGCGGCCTCATGGCGGGCGCGACGATCGTCGTGTTCGACGGCGCGCCCGTGGGCGACACGCTGTGGCGGATGGCGGCCGAGACCGGCACCACCCACCTGGGCCTGGGCGCGCCCTACATCATGGCGTCGCGCAAGGCGGGCCTGACGCCCGGCGCGGACCTCGACCTGGCAGCGCTGCGGCTGATCGGCTCGACCGGCTCGCCGCTGCCGCCCGAGGGCTTCGACTGGGTGTACGGGCACGTCAAGCGCGACGTGCTGCTCGGTTCGCTGTCCGGCGGCACCGACGTGTGCACGGGCTTCGTCGGCCCGGTACCGCTGCTGCCGGTGCGCGCGGGGGTGATCCAGTGCCGGGCGCTCGGAGCGGCGGTGGAGGCTTACGACGAGTCGGGCGAGCCGCTCATCGACGAGGTAGGAGAACTCGTCCTCACCGAGCCGATGCCGTGCATGCCCGTCGGCTTCTGGAACGACCCCGAGCGCGCGCGCTACCGGGAGGCGTACTTCGAGGACTTCCCCGGGGTCTGGCGGCACGGCGACTGGGTGAAGATCCTCCCGGACGGCGGCTGCGTCATCTACGGGCGGTCGGACTCCACGCTCAACCGGGGCGGCGTCCGGATGGGCACGAGCGACTTCTACCGGGTGGTCGAGGCGTTCCCGGAGATCGCCGACAGCCTCGTCATCGACACCGGGAGGCTGGGCGAGGAAGGCAGGCTGCTGCTGTACGTCCAGTTGGCGCCCGGCGCGGCCCTGGACGACGCGCTCCTCGGCCGGTTGAAGGCGGCGCTGCGGGCCGACCTGTCGCCCCGGCACGTGCCCGACGAGGTCATCGTGGTGCCGGGGATCCCGCGCACCCTGTCGGGCAAGAAGCTCGAAGTGCCCGTAAGGAAGATCCTCCAGGGCGCTGACCCGGCTCTGGCCGCCAACCGGGACTCGCTCGCCGACCCGGCCCTACTGGACCACTTCGTCCCGGATGAGCCAAACTCGTCCGCATGACTCTAGAACCGGATTCGGGTTTGTCGGAGCTGCGGCGCGCGGTCCGCGCCTTCACCGAGGCCGAACGCGCGGCCGGGGCGTTCACCCCGGGGTGCGACGCGTGGATGCGCGGCCACGACCCGGCGTTCAGCCGCGCGCTCGCCGCGCACGGCTGGATCGGGCTGACCTGGCCCGCCGAGTACGGCGGCGCCGGGCTGTCCCACCTCGCGCGGCTCGCCGTCACCGAGGAGCTGCTGCGGGCGGGCGCTCCGGTCGCCGCGCACTGGATGGCCGACCGGCAGATCGGCCCCGCCATCCTCCGCTACGGCACGCCCGAGCTGCGGCGGGAGTTCCTGCCTGGAATCACCTCGGGGAAAGTCACCTTCTGCGTCGGGATGAGCGAGACGGAGGCGGGCAGCGACCTCGCCGCCGTCAGGACGCGCGCCCTCCCCGTGGAGGGCGGATGGCTGCTCACCGGACGGAAGGTGTGGACGAGCCACGCGCACCGCTCCACCCACGCCTACGTCCTCGCCAGGACCGACGCCTCAGGGCGCAAGCACGAGGGGCTCACCGAGTTCCTCATCGACCTGGACTCCCCCGGCGTCGCCGTCGGGCCGATCCTCGACCTCGCGGGCGAGCACCACTTCAACGAACTCGTCCTCGACGACGTGTTCGTGCCCGCGCGGCGCGTCCTGGGGGCGGTCGGCGAGGGGTGGACGCAGGTCACCGAGCAGCTTTCGTTCGAGCGGGGCGGCGCCGAACGCGTGCTCAGCACCCATCCGCTCCTGGAGGCGTTCGCGGCGGGCCCGCACGACACGGCGTCCCTGCGGGTCCTCGGCAGGCTCACGGCGCGGCTGTGGGCGCTGCGGGGGCTCGCGCGGGACGTCGCCGCCGAGATGGACGCCGGGCGGGCGCCCGTCCGAGAGGCGGCCGTGCTGAAGCTGCTCGGGACGGCGTTCGAGAAGGACGTCGTCACCGCGGTGCGGGACACGACGGGCGCGATGCCCGACCCTGCGGGCGAGGGGCTGCCGCGGCTGCTCGCCGAGGCCCTGCGCGCGGCGCCGGGGTTCACCCTGCGCGGCGGGACCACCGAGATCCTCGGCACCGTCGTGGCCCGAGGGGCGGCTACCGGACCCGCCCCGTCGCTGCTGCGGAGCGTGACGCGCGACGTCCTGGCCCAGGAGGAGCCGGGCGCGCGCGCCGACCTGTGGGACCGGCTGGACTCCCTCGGATGGCAGCACGCCGAGGACGACGACCTCCTGGCCGTGCTGGAGGTGCTCGGCGAGCACGGGATCTCGGTACCGCTCGCCGAAACCGCGCTCGCCCACCAGCTCCTTCCGGGCCGCGACCTCCCGTCCGTCTGCACGGTCGCGCCCCTACCCGGTGACGAGCTGACGGTGGGCGAGGAAGACGGAGACCTCGTCCTGGACGGGTCCGTACGCGGGGTGCCCTGGGCCGTCGCGGCGGGCCTCGTGGTCCTCGTGCACAGGGACGAGCTCCTGCTCCTGGACGGCGACGTCATGGGCTGGAAGACCGAGCCGGGCCACGACCTCGCGGGCGAGCCGGTGAACACGCTGCGGTTCACCGACTGCCTGGTCGACGCCGCGCACCGCGTCCCGTCGCCACTGCCGTCAGGCGCGGTGCTGGAGCGCGCCGCGCTGCTGCGCTCGGCGCGGACCGTCGGGGCGATGCGCGGGGCGCTGCGCCTGGCCCTCGCGCACACCGCCGACCGGACGCAGTTCGGCCGCCCGCTGCGCGACTTCCAGGCGGTCTCGCAGGGGCTGGCGCGGGCCGCCGCCCAGGTGGCGCTGGCCGAGAGCGCGCTCGCCCGCGCCCGCGACGGGTACGGCACCGCCGCGCTGCGGGTGGTGCTGGCGCGGGCCGCCGAGGAGGTGGCTACCGTCGCCCACCAGGCGCACGGCGCGATCGGCGTCACCCGCGAACACCGGCTGCACCACCTGACGCTGCCGCTGTGGGCCGCCCGCGACGACGGCGCGCCCCCGCACCACTGGACGGAGCTGCTGGGTTCCGCGGTCGCGGGCGACCCCGCGGCTTTGTGGGACCTGACCGGCGCATGACCTACGACGACTTGGAGGAGACCGCCTTGGACGGCACGACCCTGCGGCTGGAGAAGCACGGCGACGGAGTACGGGTGCTCACCCTGGACGACCCGGCCCGGCACAACGCGCTCAGCCTGGCCATGCGCGACGAGCTCCTCGCGGCGGCCGCGGCGCTGAAGGCCGACGGGGAGGCGCGGGCGCTCGTCGTCACCGGCGCGGGCCCGTCGTTCTGCTCGGGCGCGGACCTGGGCGAGCTGTTCGGCGGCGGCCTCGACGTCGGCGACCTGCGGGCCCGGCTGAAGAGCGTGTACGCGGGCTTCCTCGCGCTGCGCGACCTGGAGATCCCGACGATCGCCGCGGTGCGCGGCCACGCCATCGGCGCGGGCCTGAACCTCGCGATGTGCTGCGACCTCAGGCTCGCCTCCCGCACCGCGAAGTTCAGCGCCACCTTCAGCAGGATCGGCCTGCACCCAGGCGGAGGCGCCACCTATTTCCTCGTGCAGGCGCTCGGCAAGCAGCGCGCTCTGGCGATGCTCCTGGAGGGCGGCACCTACGCGGGTGAGGACGCGGTCCGGCACGGGCTCGCGCTCTCGCTGCACGAGGACCCGCTCCCCGAGGCGCTCGCCCTCGCGCACCGGATCGCGGCGCTGCCTCCGGGCCTCGCCGAGGACATCAAGGCCGCCGTCGCGCTCACCGACGACGGGCTGGCCGCGACCGTCGGCTTCGAGGCGTGGGCGCAGGCGTCGGCCGGGACGCGTCCGGCGGCTCAGGACGTGATCGCGGCGCGCGCGGCCAAGCGCTGACCTTCCGGGCCCCGCACCGCCCGGTGCGGGGCTCTCGCGCGTCCTGGGGAGCTTCCGGAAACGCCGTCGGCACAGAGCCGGGGGCGCGGAGGCGTCGGGGATACACAGAGTTCACCGCCCGCACCGGGCCGCGCAACACACCGGCCGTTAACTGCCATGCAACTCGGCACACTTACAGGAGACGGTGTGGACACTGGCAGTACAGCGTGGATCCTGACGAGCGCGGCAGCGGTGCTCCTCATGGTGCCCGGACTCGCGCTCTTCTATGGCGGCATGGCGGGCACCCGCAGCATCCTCAACATGATCATGATGACGTTCGGCGCCGTCGCCGTCGTCGGCGTCCTGTGGACGGTCGTGGGTTACTCCATGGCCTTCGGGGACTCCTACGGCGGCATCGGACTGCTCGGGAACGTCACCGAGCACATCGGGCTCGGTGACCTCCTCGCGGAGGATCCGGACGCGACGGTGCCACCGGCGCTCTTCGCCGTCTTCCAGGCGCTCTTCGCGTCCATCACCGTCGCCCTCATCTCGGGCGCGCTCGCCGACCGCATCAAGTTCGGCGCCTGGCTGGCGTTCGCGGCGCTGTGGGCGCTGCTCGTCTACTTCCCGGTCGCCCACTGGGTGTTCGCCTTCGACTCCGACACCGTCACCGGCGGCTGGATCGCCAACGACCTCGGCGCCATCGACTTCGCGGGCGGCACCGCGGTGCACATGAACGCGGGCGTCGCGGCGCTGGCCGTGGTGCTGGTGCTGGGCCGCCGCTCCGGCTTCCCGTCGGTGCCCAAGCCCGGCAACCTGCCTCTCATGATGCTCGGCGCGGGCATCCTGTGGTTCGGCTGGATGGGCTTCAACGGCGGCTCCGCTCTCGCCGCGGGCAACACGGCGGCCGTCGTGCTGCTCAACACGTTCAACGCCACCTGCGCGGCGATGCTGGCCTGGATGCTCGTGGAGAAGCTCCGCGACGGCCACGCCACCACGCTCGGCGCGGCGAGCGGCGCCATCACCGGCCTCGTCGCCATCACGCCGTCCTGCGGCGCGGTGACGCCGGTCGGCGCGCTGGCGCTCGGCGCGGTCGCGGGCGTCGTGTGCCCGCTGGCGGTCAGCCTCAAGTACCGGCTCGGCTACGACGACGCCCTCGACGTCGTGGGCGTGCACATGGTCGGCGGGCTCGTCGGCACCGTCCTCATCGGCCTGCTGGCCAGCGCGGACGCGCCCAACGGCGCGGACGGCCTCCTCTACGGCGGCGGCTTCGGCCTCCTCGGCACGCAGACGGTCGCCGCGCTTGCGGTGCTCGCCTACTCGTTCACCGTGACGTTCGCGATCGCGTTCGTCCTGGACAAGGTGATCGGACTGCGTGTCGAGGGCCATGTGGAGGCGTCGGGTATCGACTTCGCCGTCCACAAGGAACTGGCTTATGACCATCTGGTGATGCCGGAGGCCCCCGAGGTCACGGAAGACTCCGCCAAGGAGAAGGTCGACGCCTGACGTCGGTCGCGCCCGGCTTTCCCCGCACAGCCGAACCCCCGTCCGGAGCGCCCCGGGCGGGGGTTCGGCGCGTTCGCGCGCCCGCGCGCGTTTAACGGCACTGTTACGCCGGAGCCCTTGCCAGGCAAAGTCCCGGTGGTTCACTGCAAGGCAACTAAGGTTCATGACAGTGAACACCCGAGAGGTGAACGATGAGCATGCTGGCCACCCCCCGCGCGGCCACGCTCACGGACCTGGTCGAGGCCGAGGGCATCCGCTTCGTGCTCGCCACGTTCGTCGACATGGCGGGCAAACCGTGCGCCAAACTCGTCCCCGCGTCGGCCGTCGGCATGCTGGAGCGCGACGGCGTCGGCTTCGCCGGCTACGCGGCCGGCTCCATCGGGCAGCAACCCTCCGACCCCGACCTCATCACGCTCCCGGACGCCGCCTCCTTCACCCCGCTGCACGAGATCAAGCCCGGACTCGCGATGGTCCAGTGCGATCCGCACGTCGAAGGCGAGCCCTGGAAGTACGCGCCGCGCGTCATCCTCAAGTCCGTGCTGGCCCGCCTCGCCGCGCGCGGCATCACCGCGAAGGTCGGGGCCGAGGCCGAGTACTTCCTCGTCCGCCGTGACGCCTCCGGGGCCCTGGCCGTCGCCGACGAGAAGGACACCTCCGCGCAGCCCTGCTACGACGCGCGCGACCTCACCCGCATGTACGACCACCTCACCGAGGTGTCCACCCTCCTCAACGCGCTCGGCTGGGCCAACTACGCCAACGACCACGAGGACGGCAACGGGCAGTTCGAGCAGAACTTCGAGTACGCCGAGGCGCTCACCACCGCCGACAGGCTCGTCACCTTCCGGTACCTCGTGCAGACCCTCGCCGAGCGGCGCGGGATGACCGCCACCTTCATGCCCAAGCCCTTCACCGACCGCACGGGGTCGGGCCTGCACATGCACATGTCGCTGTGGGAGGGGGACACTCCGCTGTTCCCGTCCTCCGGCGACCCGCGCGGTCTCGGCCTCTCCACGACGGCCTACCGGTTCGTCTCGGGGCTGCTCACCCACGCGGCGGCCCTCTCGGCCGTCGTGACGCCGACCGTCAACTCGTTCAAGCGGACCACCGCCGCCACCACGGCGTCCGGGGCCACCTGGGCGCCGCGCAAGGCGACCTACGGAGGCAACGACCGCACCCACCTCGTGCGCGTCCCCGACGGCGACAGGGTCGAGGTGCGCCTGTGCGACGGCTCGGCCAACCCGTACCTGGCGATGGCAGCCCTGCTCACCGCGGGCCTCGCCGGGATCGACGCCGAAGCCGACCCCGGCGACCCGGGCACGGGCGGCACCGACCTCCCGCCGACCCTCCTGCACGCCGTGGAGGCCCTCGAAGCCGACCCCGTCGTCAGCGGCGCCCTGGACTCGGCGGGCCCCGGCGTCGCCGCCTACTACGGGGGCGTCAAGCGCGCGGAGTTCCTCGCCTGGCACAGCCAGGTGAGCACCTGGGAGACCGACACCTACCTCACCGCCTTCTGACGCCCGCCTTCCGACCCCAGCCTTCGAGGAGGAACCATGTGCGGCATCGTCGGCCTGCACCTGAAGGACCCCGCCCTTGAGCCGCAGCTCGGCGCGCTGCTGAGCGGGATGCTCGCCCAGGTCCGCGAACGCGGCCCCGACTCGGCGGGCGTCGGCGTCTACGGCCCCGGCGGCCTCGCCGTGCGCAAGGGCGTCGGCGACCCCGTCGCGCTCGCCGAGGAGTTCGGCCTCGCCGGGATGCGCGGCCACCAGGCCGTCGGGCACACCCGTATGGCCACCGAGTCCGCCATCACCGTCGAAGGCAGCCACCCGTTCTCGCCGCGGCCCGGCCTCTGCCTCGTGCACAACGGCTCGTTCGCCAACCACGCGACCGTCAGGCGCGCCCTGGAAGCCGAAGGCGTCGTCTTCGACACCGACAACGACTCCGAGGTCGCCGCCCGGTTCGTCGCGCACCGGCTCGACCGCGGCGACGACCTCGACAAGGCGCTCCGGCTCGTCTGCGACGTCTTCGACGGGTTCTACACGCTGCTCGTCACCACCGACGACGAGTTCGCCGTCGTCCGCGACGCGGTGGCCTGCAAGCCCGCCATTCTCGCCGAGACGCCCGCGTGGGTCGCGATGGTCTCCGAGTACCGGGCCCTGGTCGGGCTGCCCGGATTCGCCGCCGCACGGGTCTTCGAGCCCGGCCCCGAGGAGGTGTGCCTGTGGAAGCGCTGACCGGAGAGGTCCGGGCGATCAACCGCGCGCTGCGCGCCCTGCCCGACGGCGCCTCGGCGCTCGTCGCCGACCCGCGCGGCAGGCACAACCTCGCCGTCGGCCTGGACGCCGACGTGCGGATCACCCTGGACGGGCCCGCCGGGTACTACACGGGCGGGCTCGGCAAGCGGGCCGACCTCACCGTCAACGGGCCCGTCGGATGGGGCGTCGGGGAGAACCTGATGTCCGGGCGCATCCACGTGAAGGGCGACGCCAGCCAATCGGCAGCGGCTACCGCGCACGGAGGGCTCGTCATCGTGGACGGGGACGCCTCACTGCGCGCAGGCATCTCCCTGAAGGGCGGCACGCTCGCCGTCGGCGGGGACGTCGGCGCCTACTGCGGGTTCATGGCCCAGGCCGGGACCGTCCTCATCGGCGGCGACGCGGGAGACGGCCTGGGCGACTCGCTCTACGAGGCCGTCATCTACGTCTCAGGCAGGATCGCGGGCCTCGGCACCGACGCGCGGGTCGAGGACCTCACCGAGGACGACGTGCGCAAGGTACGGGACCTCGCCAAGACCTGCGGCTTCGACCACGTCGACCCCGAGAACGTCACACGCGTGGCCTCCGCCCGGACGCTCTACCACTTCTCCACCCAGCACCACGCCGCCTACTGACGCGTCCGCAGGAGCCACGATGAACCACACCTTCCCGCCCTCGGTCATCGCCGAGATCCAGGAGCGCGCCGCCCTCGGCAGATACGCGATCCGCGGCCTCGGCGCGCGCCGGGCCGTGCCGTCCTTCGACGACCTGCTACTGCTCACCGCCAGCGCGTCCCGCTACCCGTTGGAGGGCTACCGGGAACGGTGCTCCACCACGACGGTGCTGGGCGCGCGCAACGCCTCCCAGCCCGTCGTGCTGGACATCCCCATCACCATCGCGGGCATGTCCTTCGGGGCGTTGTCGGCCGCCGCCAAGGACGCGCTCGGCCGGGCCGCCTCCGAGGTCGGCACCTCCACCACGACCGGGGACGGCGGCATGACCCCGGAAGAGAGGTCGTCGTCCAAGACACTCGTCTACCAGTGCCTGCCTTCACGGTACGGATTCAACCCCGACGACCTGCGCAAGGCCGACGCCGTGGAGATCGTCCTCGGACAGGGCGCCAAGCCGGGCGGCGGAGGGATGCTGCTCGGGCAGAAGGTCGGGCCGCGCGTCGCCGCCATGCGGACCCTCCCTGAGGGCATCGACCAGCGGTCCGCCAGCCGTCACCCGGACTGGACGGGCCCCGACGACCTCACCATCAAGATCCTCGAACTGCGCGAGGCGACCGATTGGCGCATCCCCGTGTACGTCAAGGTGGGGGCGACCCGCGTGGAGCACGACGTCAAACTCGCGATAGCGGCGGGCGCGGACGTCGTCGTGGTGGACGGCATGCAGGGCGGCACCGCGGCCACCCAGAGCGCGTTCATCGAGCACACCGGCATCCCCACCCTCGCCGCCGTCCGGCTCGCCTCCGACGCGATCGCCGAGGTCGGCGCGGACGTGCAGCTCATCGTCTCCGGAGGGGTCCGCAGCGGGGCCGACGTCGCCAAGGCGCTCGCGTTGGGCGCGGACGCCGTCTCCATCGGGGTCGGCGCCCTCGTCGCGCTCGGCTGCAACGACTCCGCCTACACCGCCGAGTCCGGGGAGCGGGTGGACGTCACCGGGGACTACCGGAAGCTGAAGGTGCTGCCAGGAGACTGCGCCCACTGCCACACCGGCGCGTGCCCCGTCGGGATCGCCACCCAGGACCCCGTCCTGGAACGGCGCCTCGACCCCGACACCGGCGCCGAGCGGGTCGCCAACTACCTGCGGTCGCTCGCCATGGAGACGACGATGCTCGCGCGGGCCTGCGGCAAGTCCGACGTGCACCGGCTCGAACCCGAGGACCTCGTGGCGCTCACCGTCGAGGCGGCGGCCATGGCGAGGGTGCCGCTCGCCGGAACGTCCTGGATCCCGGGGGTGACCGGGTGAGCCGGGACGTCGTGATCGTGGGCGGCGGACTCGAAGGCGTGTCCGCCGCCCGCTCCCTCGCCGCCCGAGGCGTCACGGTGACGGTCCTGGAACGCGCCACGGTCGGCTCCGGCGGCACGGGCAAGTCCAGCGGGATCGTCCGCTGCCACTACGGGGTGCCCTCGCTCGCCGCCATGGCGTGGAAGAGCCTCACCGTGTTCGAGAACGCCCCCGAGGAACTCGGCGACGTCGGGTTCCGGCGGACCGGCTACGTCGTCGGGGTCGGCGAGCGCAACGCGGCCGCCCTGCGCGCGAACCTCGCCATGCACCGTGGCCTCGGCATCGAGGCCCACGAGATCGGCCACGACGACGTCAAGGAGCTGTGGCCCACCGCCCGCACCGACGACTTCGCCGCGTTCGGGTACGAGCCGCGCGGCGGCTACGGCGACGCGTACTCCACCGCGCAGGCGTTCACGGCGGCCGCGCGGCGGGACGGCGCCGTCATCCGGCAGGGCACGCCGGTCGTCGCGATCGAGGCGCCCGCCGGACGGGTGACGGGCGTGCGGGTCGCGGACGGCTCGTTCGTCCCGGCCGGGACCGTCGTGCTGGCGGCCGGGCCGTGGTCTCCGGCGCTGGCCGCGCCGCTCGGCGTCGAACTGCCGATCCGGGCGATGCGCGAACAGATCATGCTCATCGACCCGGGTGAGGATCTGGGGGACGTTCCGGTTCTTTCGGATCTGGTGGCGCTGCAATATGTACGGGCGGAGACGGGCGGGAAACTACTGTTCGGGAACAGTGACCTTTCCGCTCCGGAATGGGCGGATCCCGACTCCTATCGGAACCGGGCGGAGGAGTCGTTCATGGAGCGGACCGCCGCGCGGCTCGAACACCGTTTTCCCGGACTCATCCACGCGGGATTCACCGGGGGGTATGCCGGGTGTTATGACGTGACGCCCGATTTCAACCCGATCATCGGGACGACCGGCGTCGAGGGGCTCGTCGTCGCCGCCGGGTTCTCCGGGCACGGGTTCAAGATCGCCCCGGCGGTCGGGGAACTCGTCGCGGATCTTGTCGTCGCGGGGGACAGTCTCGACCCGTTTGTCCCGGCTTCCGACTTTAGATTGTCGCGCTTTGTTGAGGAATGTCCGTTGACTAGTTTGCACCCGTATGAGGGGGCGGGGGAAATGCGCTGACTGAGTTTTCCACAGGCGGGATCGCCGATTGTCAGAGATCGGTGGCATGATCGGTGCGAGTCGTCCGACCGGGCGGCCGCGGCGCGGAATTCGTTTCGCACGCGGCGCCGGACGGCGGCGCACCACCCCCTTGTGGAAGGAGTCAGGTCATGGCACAGCGCGTACGCGGAGTCATCGCCCCCGGCCGGGACGAGCCCGTGCGGATCGAGACGATCGTCGTCCCCGATCCAGGGCCCGGCGAGGCGGTCGTGCGGGTGCGGGCGTGCGGGGTCTGCCACACCGACCTGCACTACAAACAGGGCGGCATCGGTGAGGACTTCCCGTACCTGCTCGGGCACGAGGCAGCCGGGATCGTCGAGTCCGTCGGCGCGGGCGTCACCGAGGTCGCGCCCGGCGACTTCGTCGTCCTCAACTGGCGTGCCGTGTGCGGGGAGTGCCGGGCCTGCCTGCGCGGCCGCCCCTGGTACTGCTTCGACACCCACAACGCGCGGCGGAAGATGACCCTGGAGGACGGCACCGAGCTGACGCCCGCGCTGGGCATCGGCGCCTTCGCCGACAAGACGCTCGTGGCGGCCGGGCAGTGCACCAAGGTCGATCCAGGGGTGCGGCCAGAGGTCGCGGGGCTGCTCGGATGCGGCGTGATGGCCGGGATCGGGGCCGCCGTCAACACCGGCGGCGTCACCCGCGGCGACTCCGTGGCGGTCATCGGGTGCGGCGGCGTCGGCGACGCGGCGATCGTCGGCGCGCGGCTGGCCGGGGCCCGGCGGATCATCGCGGTGGACATCGACCCGCGCAAGCTCGACAAGGCACTGGAACTCGGCGCCACCCACGCGGTGGACTCCCGGGAGACGGATCCCGTCACCGCGATCCGCGACCTCACCGAGGGGTACGGCGCCGACGTCGTCATCGAGGCGGTGGGGCGGCCGGACACCTACGAGCAGGCGTTCTACGCGCGCGACCTCGCCGGAACCGTCGTGCTCGTCGGGGTGCCGACCCCCGAGACGCGGATCGAACTGCCGCTGCTCGACGTGTTCGGGCGGGGCGGCGCGCTCAAGTCGTCGTGGTACGGCGACTGCCTGCCCTCCCGTGACTTCCCCATGCTCATCGACCTGCACCTGCAGGGCCGTCTCCCGCTGGAGGAGTTCGTGACCGAGACCATCGCCCTCGAAGACGTCGAGGCGGCCTTCACCAAGATGCACAACGGCGAGGTGCTCCGCTCGGTGGTGGTCCTGTGAGCGCGCCCGTCACCCGCCTCGTCACCTCCGGCACCTTCTCCCTGGACGGCGGCACCTGGGAGGTGGAGAACAACGTGTGGATCGTCGGCGACGACACCGAGGCGGTCGTCATCGACGCCGCCCACGACGCCACCGCCATCGAGCGGGCGCTCGCGGGCCGCCGTCTGAAGGCGATCGTCTGCACCCACGCGCACGACGACCACGTCAACGCCGCGCCCGCCCTCGCCGACGCCACCGGCGCCCCGATCCTGTCGCACCCCGCCGACCGCCCCCTGTGGGATCTCACCCACCCCGGCCGCGCCCCCGACGGCCCGCTCGCCGACGGCCAGTCCCTCTCGGCGGGCGGCGTCACCCTCACCGTGCTGCACACTCCGGGCCACGCGCCCGGCGCCGTCTCCCTCTACTCCCCCGACCTGGAGGCCGTCTTCACCGGCGACACCCTCTTCCAGGGCGGCCCCGGCGCCACCGGCCGCTCCTACTCCGACTTCCCCACCATCATCACCAGCATCCGCACCCGCCTCCTCCCCCTCCCACCCAAGACCACGGTCCACCCCGGCCACGGCCCCGACACCACCATCTCCACCGAATCCCCCCACCTCCAGGATTGGATTAACCGTGGCCACTAACCCGAGTTTCGGAGGTCCCCCCAATGATCATCTGGCTGAACGGCCCCTTCGGCGTAGGCAAGACCACCACCGCGCTCGAACTCACCGCCCTCCTCCCGGGCTCCGCCCTGTTCGACCCGGAACAGGTCGGCTCCATGCTCCGCCACGTCATGACCCCCGCCGAGCCCGTCACCGACTTCCAACACTGGCGCCCCTGGCGCACCCTGGTAGCCCAGACCGCCATCACCCTCCACACCCACCTGGGCGGCCCCCTCATCGTCCCCCAGACCGTCCTGGTCGAGCACTACTGGAAAGAACTCCACACCGCCCTCACCGCCGCCGACATCCCCGTCCACCACTTCCTCCTCCACGCCGACCAACCCACCCTCACCCACCGCATCACCACCGACCAGACCCCCGGCTCCCACAAAGCCCGCCCCTGGCGCCTAGCCCACCTCCCCCACTACCAACAAGCCCTCCCCTGGCTCCGCACTTCCGCCACCCTCCTCCCCACCACCCCCCACTCCCCCACCCACCTGGCCCACCTCATCCTCACCACCACCCACCCCTAACCCCACCCAGAGACGCGAGCAAAGCCGGACGACCCCAGCGCAGCCCAGCGGCGCTGCCGGGATGTCCAGCGTCGGCGCTGCCGGGCACCAGCGACTACAGCCCGCGTTCGACGAGCCCAGAGGACAACCGCTCCGCAACCCCGACTCCGCCGAGAACGACCACCCCCACACCGCGTTCGACGAGCCCAGAGGACGACCGCTCCGCTGCCCCAACCTCGTCGGGAACGACCACCCCTGGACAGTGTTCGATGGGCCCGGAGGACGGCCGCTTCGCGACCCCGACTTCGTCGGGAGCGGCCGCCCCCCGGACAGTGTTCGATGGGCCCGGAGGACGGCCGCTTCGCGACCCCGACTTCGTCGGGAGCGGCCACCCCCCGGGCCGGGTTGGCGGCTCCGGGAGGTCGGCGCGGGCGGTGTCGGCGCGGGCGGTCTCGGCGCAGACGGGTGGTTCCGTGGCGGTGGGTGGCGGTTGGGGAGGCTTGGAGGTGTTGGTGGGGCAGGCGGTTGAGGGGCTTAGGGGGTGGGGGTGGGTGGGGTGAGGGTGTCGAGGATGAGGGTGGTGAGGTGGGGGCGGCGGGTGGCGATGGGGGTGGGTTGGTCGGCGATCCAGGCGAGGGCGCCGATGAGGGTGAAGAGGTCGGTGCCGTCGAGGTCGGGGCGGGCGGCGTTGTGCGCCTGGGCGCGGGTGAGGAGGGCGGAGCCGGCTTCGCGCAGGGCGGAGCAGGAGGCGTAGAGGGGGGAGGTCTCGTCGGCGAGGACGGCGACGAGGGAGGCGGACAGGCCGCGGTGCAGGGCGACGCCGTCGGCGAGTTCGGTGAGCCAGGCGCGCAGGGCGGCGCCCGGGTCGGGGGCGTCCAGGAGGACGCGGGCGCGGGCCGTCAGACGGTCGAAGCCCGCACCGAGGAGGGCCTCCAGCAGCGCGTCGCGGTTCGGGAAGTGGCGGTACAGGGTGCCGAGGCCGACCCCGGCACGGCGGGCCACGTCACGCAGCGACGCCTGCGCGCCCTGCTCGGCGACGACCTCGCGCGCGGCGGACAGGAGCCGCTCGCGGTTGCGGCGGGCGTCGGCGCGCGGCTCGCGCGGCTGCGGATCACCGGACATGCGTGTTCCTCGCTGGGCATTGACAAACGGAGCACCGCTCCGCTTAGTATGCGGAGCAGTGTTCCGATTCTAGCGGCACAGGAGGAAACGATGGCGGAGAAGACGATGAAGGCGATCCGGGTGCACACCCGGGGCGGGCCGGAACAGCTCGTCCTGGAGGAGGTGCCCCGGCCCGTGCCGGGTCCGGGCGAGGTGCTCGTGCGGGTGCGCGCGGCGGGCGTCAACCCGCCCGACTGGTACCTGCGCGGCGGCATGCCGCTCATCCCCGCGGAGCTGCGGCCCGCCGTCCCGCTGCCGTTCACACCGGGAACCGACGTCTCGGGCGTCGTCGTCGCGCTCGGCCCCGGCG
Source organism: Actinocorallia sp. API 0066 (assembly GCF_020991275.1). Lineage (GTDB taxonomy): Bacteria > Actinomycetota > Actinomycetes > Streptosporangiales > Streptosporangiaceae > Actinocorallia. The sequence continues at coordinate 329,533 of NZ_JAJLQY010000004.1, forward strand.
CCACGGGCCTCACCGAGGGCGACGAGGTGTTCGGCCTCCTGCGCTTCCCCGGAACGCCCGGCGGCGCCGCCGCGTACGCCGAGTACGTGACGGCCCCCGTCGGCGACCTCGCCCGCAAGCCGGAGCGCCTCAGCCACGTCGCGGCGGCCGCCGTCCCGATGGCGGGCCTCACCGCACACCAGTACCTGTTCGAGATAGCGGGCCTGGAGAAGGGTTGGACGGTCCTGGTGAACGGGGCGGCGGGCGGCGTCGGGCACTTCGTCGTGCAACTCGCGCTCGCGCACGGCGCGCGGGTGATCGCCGTGGCGTCAGGACGGCACACCGCCTTCCTGCGCGGCCTGGGCGTCACCGAGGTCCACGACTACACGACGGGCGACCCCCTGGCGTCCGTGCGCGGCGTCGACCTCGTCGTGGACACCGTCGGCGGCCCCGACGGCCACCGCTTCCGCCCCGTCGTCCGCGACGGCGGCGTCATCACGCCCGTCTTCTACGGCGCCTACGAGGCCGACGACGGCCGCGACATCGCGCTGCGCGGCGGCCAGGTCCGCTCCGACGGCCGCCGCCTCGCCGCCCTGGCCCAGCTCCTCGACGACGCCCGGCTCCGTCCCGCCGTCGAGCAGGTCTTCCCGCTCGCCCGCGCCGCCGCCGCCCACACCCGAGGAGAAGCCGGCCACCTCCAAGGCAAACTCGTCCTGGAAGTCCCCTGAGGCGCCTTCAACGGTCGGTCTGGGTGGGCGGGGTCAGAAGATGTCGGGGCACCAGGGGCGACGGGGGGTGGGGAAGAGGAGGTCGGCGCGGGTGAGGGCGTCCGGGGTGTGGGGGGTGAGGCGGGCGGTGGCGGAGAGGCGGTGGGCGGAGTCGTCGCCGATCCAGAGGGTGGCCAGGGCGCCGACGTCGAGGGTGAGGTCGGCGGTGCGGGTGGTGGGGGTGCAGGAGGCGCCGTCGGGGGTGGCCTGGAGGAGGAAGCGGCCGGGGGTGAGGCCCTGCGGGTCGTGCACGTCGAGCACGAGGTCGGCCTCGGCCGGGTAGGCACGGGACTCCAGGAGGCGCGGGACGTCGAGGGGACGGAGCCAGAGGGAGTCGTAGTAAGTCCGGACAACGGCGGCGCGGGGATCGCCGAGCCAGTGCGGAAGTGTGTCGTCGGGGGCGCGGCCGCCCGTCTCGACGGCGACCGCCCAGTCGATCGAGCACAGGTGCCGCCACAGGGCGCGCTCGGCGGCGGGCGTCGTCGCGATGAGGTCCTGCACGGTGAGCGTCGCGGCGGGGCGCGAACCCTCCCATTTCCCATTGGACCGGTAGGTGGCGAGCCCCTCGACCGTGCCGTCGTCGGCCGTGTAGAGCAGGTGGACGGGCGTCGTCCACCGCTCGTCGGACGGCCGGTACAGGCCCGCGAGCCGCCGCCACCACGGCAGCGGCCGGGTCACCACGCCGTGCCGCAGCGCGCGCATCCGGTCGTGCAGGGCGGGCCCCTCGGCCATCACCCGTTCGGGATCGACGTGCGCGAGCGTGCCCTCCTCGGGCACCGACCAGCGCGACGTCGCCCCGGCCCGTGGCAGGTCGACGCGGTAGTCGGCGAGCCAGGCGGCGGGCCCGAACCCGAACCGCCCGTAGATCGGGTACTCGGCGGCTATGAGCGACGCGAGGATCTCGCCCCGCTCCCGTGCCACCCGCAGATCCTCCGTGATCATCCGGGTGAGCAGGCCGCGCCGCCGGTGGGTGGGCGTCACCGTCACCCGCGACACCGCGTTGGACGGCACGAACGCGCCGCCGGGCGCCGTCACCTCGTGCGGGAAGCTGTGATACGTCGCGACGCACCGGCCCCCGTCGAAGGCCCCCAGCAGCTCTCCGGGCCGCGTCAGCAGCGCCGCGAGGTGCTCGATGTCGGCCTCGGTCGCCGACGGCTCGTGATGGAACCCCACGGCCTCCGCCCGCCGGAACTCCCCGAGCTCCGCTACCCCCACCTCACGAATCTCCACAGCCATCACGCGCCCCCCTCTCCCCACCGACGTTACCGACCCCGTCCACCGGTTTTCCGCCCCACCCGGTCGGCCGGGACGTCGGGGCGGCCGTGCCTGCTCTCGTTGGGGCTGGAGGGCGCGGGGTCAGTGGTCCAGGCGGAGGTGGGCTCGGTAGGCGGTGGGGTGAGGGTGGCACGGGGCGTGGGAGCATGCGGGGATGGAGCTGCTTGAGGCGTTGCGCGGGACCGCCGCGATCCGTGAGTTCACCCGTGCGCCGGTCTCGGACGAGGCGCTGTACCGGGTGCTGGACTCCGCGCGGTTCGCGCCGAGCGGGGGCAACCAGCAGGGCTGGCGGGTCGTCGTCGTCAAGGATCCGGGGCTGCGGCGGGAGCTGCGCGACCTGTACGCGGGCGCGTGGCGGGACTACGTGGCGATCGGGCAGGCCGGGCTGCGGGCCTGGTCGCCGACGGCGGACCGGGCGGCCGAGGCGGCCGCGATCGCCGCGGGGCCGTCGGGCGACCCGGCCGGGGAGTTCGTGAGGCACCTCGACGAGGTGCCCGCGATGCTCGTCGTGCTGGGCGACCTCGACGTGCTCGCCGCCGTGGACCGCGACCACGACCGCTACACCTTCGCGGGCGGCGGATCCCTGTATCCGTTCGTCTGGAGCCTGCTGCTCGCGGCGCGCGAGGAGGGGCTCGGAGGGGTCATGACGACGATGCACGTCCGGGAGGAGGAGGCCGTGCGGAGCCTTCTGGGGGTTCCGGAGAACTTCGCCATCGTCTCGACCGTGCTTCTCGGCTACCCGGCGCGAAGGCCGACCCGGTTGAAGCGCACGAAGGTCGAGGACTTCGCTTGGATCGACTCCTTCGGCGGGCCGCCTCTCACCCCCGAAGTTACCGGACCGTAGGATGCCGGGCGTGACTTACCGGTATTGGGTGGACGTTCCCACGCGGTGGAACGACAACGACTGCTACGGCCACATGAACAACGTCATCCACTACGAGATGATGGACACGGTCGTCAACACGTGGCTGATCCGCGAGGCGGGCTTCGATCCGCGCAAGGACGACGTCATAGGCATGTGCGTGGCCTCGCGCTGCGAGTACAAGGCCGAGGCCGCGTTCCCGGAGACGCTCAGGGTCGGGATGCGGATCGGGAAGCTCGGCACGTCGAGCGTGCGCTACGAGGTCGGGCTGTTCCGCGCGGACGGCGAGACCCTCATCGCGAGCGGCGATTTCACGCACGTGTTCACCGACCGCGTCACCCGGCGTCCGGTGCCGATCGCGGGCCGGATGCGTGAGGCGATGGAGCGGCTCGCCGTGTCCTGACCGCCGGGCTGGGAGGAAACCGCCATGACCGACATATGCGACAACGCCTCGACCGGGGTGATCGTCGCGGACGCCGCGGGCCGTCTGGTGCTGCTCACCCGCGCCCAGCCGCCCGCGGGGATCGCGCCCGCCGCCGGGCACGTCTTCGACGACCACGCGGTGCTGCGCCCCGACGGGACCGTCGACGAGGACACGTCCTTCCGCGCCGCGGCGGTGGCCGAGGTCGAGGAGGAGCTCGGGCTGACGGTCGCGGTGGCCGATCTGGAGGAGGTCACGCGCGGCTGGCGGATCTCGCCCTGCCGCCGTCCCCTCCTGCCGGGACGGGAGCCGGGCCATGCGTGGCGCGTCTACCGGGCGCCCGCGACGGGCCTGCTCACGCCCTCTCCTACCGAGACGCGCGGGGCCCGCTGGTACACACCCGCTGAGGTCCAGTCCCTTGCGGACCGGACGGCCGCCTTCGCCTGTGGTGATGTCAGCGAGGCTGCCTTCGACGCCTCCCCGGGCCTTCAACCCGTGTGGGTGCGTTGGCTCGTCGACGCCGCGCTGGTCACCGTCTCGGCCGCCGCGCTCACCGCGATCGACGCGCTGCTGCACCACCAGGCGCACACCTGCCGCTGACCCGTGGCTCTTTGACGGCCCGCGCACCTCCCGTCCGGCGCCTGACGAAGGCTCAGGGGAACCCCAAAGCAAGGCGTCAAGGGGAAGTGCCCACCCGGAGACGGCGTAGGTGCTCGGCGTGGAAGAGCAGTGCCAGCGTCACCAGCAGCGCGGGCAGGAACGCCACGAGGCGGCTTCCGGCCATGATGAGGATCCCTGCGGCGGCCGCCCCCGACAGGAGCCCGATGAGCTGGAGGGGGATCGCCATCCTGTCGTTGAAGGTGCCGCGCGCGAGGTCGCGTAGGGCGACGGTGAGCCCGCCCGTCAGGTAGGTCGTGGGAGCGGGGACCCGCAGGGCGGTGATGCTCTGCCCGCCGAGCGCGAACGCCCCCGTCGCGAGGAGAAGCGCGCCCGTGACGGCGCCCGGCCTGCCCTCGGCCGCGATCCAGCCGAAGCCGAGCACCAGAAGCAGGCCGAGCTGGGCGAGCAGCGGCGCCACCAGCACCCGCGACTCGCCGCGCCACGCCCACGCCCACGTCAGCGCGCCCACGCTGAACGCGAGCACCGCGATGGCCGCCGACGCCGCAGGCCCCCACTTGCCCATGCAGATCCCATAGACGATGTTCACGAGGTTCCCGGTCACGATCCCGGCGAAGGCTCCGCCCAGCGACGTCAACGACAGCAGGTCCACCGCTCCCGCGCACGCCGCCAACGTCACCGCCGCCGCCCGCTGCGGCCCAGACACCTCCCCCACTCCCTGAACCCTCCCCCGCCACGCCCACCCCAGAACTCCAAGAAGCCCGTGCGCGAGGAACTCGACCACGAGGCGACCCAGGACGCGCCGGATGGGAACCGCCTCCGCGCGCTCGGGGTGCCTGCCGCGTACGGGGCGGGTGTTCTACCGGACCTGTCAGGGCCGTCGTCAGGCGGGCGGGTGGAGCATGCGCAGGGACAGGTGCGTGTAGGACGCCGCGATGTCCGTGGGGGTGCGGCGGCGCTGGGTGGGGAACCAGCGGGCCACGTCGATGGCAAGCGAGAGGATCGCCACGGTGGCGGTCGGCGCCTCCTCGGGGTCGAAGACGCCCTGCGCGACCCCGTCAGCCACGGCGTCCGCGAGAAGCGAGTCGGTCTCGCGGCGGAGCTTCAGCAGCGCCCGCTGGTGGTCGTCGGTGAGCGACGGGTGTTCGTGCTGGATGACGCGGGCGAGGCTGTGGTGCTCGGCGTGGAAGAGCACCGACGTCTGCACGATCGCGGCGACGCGCGCCGACGGGTCCGGACCCGCCGCCTCGGCCGCGCGGCGCACCAGCTCCAGATGCACCTCATGCCCGGACTGGGCGATCTGATAGAGGATTTCCTCTTTTGTCGGGAAATGCATGTAGAGGGCGGCGGGGCTCATGCCCGCGCGCACCGCGATCTGCCGCGTCGACGCGCCGTGGTACCCGTGCTCGCCGAACGCCTCGATCGCCGCCCTCAGCAGCCGCTGGGCGGTCGCGGGCAGCTCCTCCCACGCCTCGGCCAGGGTGACCGCCGCCATCGCCCGTCCGTCCCGCTCAGGCGACCGTGAGGCCGCCGTCCACGGGGATGACCGCCCCGTTGACGTACGCGCCGGCCCGGCTCGACAGGAACACGGCGACGCCCGCCATGTCGTCGGGACGGCCGATGCGCTTCACCGGGACCGCCTGCGCGACGAGGTCGCCGAACGCGTCGAGCGTCGCCGCCATCATCTTGGACTCGAACGGCCCCGGCGCCACCGCGTTGACGGTGATGGCCTGCGGCCCGAGCTCCTTGGCCAAGACCCGGGTGAGCTGATGGATTCCCGCCTTGCTCGCGGTGTAGGAGTAGCGCTCGCCCGGCGTCATGATCCCGTCGATGGAGCCGATGTTGATGACCCGCGCGGGGTCGTCCGGCGTGGCCGCCTCCCGCAGGTTCGGCAGCAGGGCGCGGGTCAGGAAGAACGGCGACTTCAGGTTGAGGTCGAGCACCTTGTCCCACGCCGACGCCGGGAACTCCTCCAGCGGCGCGCCCCAGGTGGCGCCCGCGTTGTTCACGAGGATGTGCAGCGGCCCGTCGATAGCGGAGGCGAGCTCCTTGCACGCCTCCTCGGTGGAGACGTCTGCGGGCACCCCCTCGACGTCCCCGTACCGCGACAGCTCCTTGACGGCGGCCTCCACCGCGTCGGCCTTCCGAGAACTGATCACGACCTTCGCCGCCCCCGCCTGGAGCAGCCCCCGCGCGATCATCAGCCCGATCCCCCGAGTCCCCCCGGTGACCAGCGCCTTCTTCCCATCCAACCGAAACAGATCCATACCGTCTCCCGCCCTACCCGTGATCACCCCGAAGTCTAACCAGCCCCCTCCCCCCACCCCCCTCCCACCCCCACCCAAACTAACCCACGGGTTACTTCACCCCCGAAACGGGATTAGAAAGAGACGTCTGTAAGACGTCAGTAGCCCGGACACGGTTACTGATCGTTACTACCGCGAGGAATCGCACGATCTCCGTAGCTTCCTAGTGCTTGTCCGATGCACCGCTTCACCCTCCCGAAGCCCGGGACGGTCCACCGCAACGGTCTGATGCTCCCGAAGATCCGAGGCGATCCACCGCGACGGCTTGGTGCCTTCGAAGGCCCGAAGCGATTCACGTCGGGGTGTCCTCCCATGGTGGTCTCTGATGTGGGTGGCTGCTCCGAGGATCAGGATCGGGTGGAGCCGGTGGGCCAGAGGATGGTGACGGGCTTGTCTTCGGTGCGGGCGTGGGTGACGACGTCGGCGGTGCCTCCGTGGCCGCCTGAGGGGCCTCCGTCCCAGACGGCGAAGAGGTGGTCTGAGAGGGCAGTGAGGATTCTGCTTGCCGCCATGTAGGCGGGGCGGCCGGAGGTGGGGTGGTCGGTGTAGTGGACGGTTTCGGCCTTCGTGAGGAGGGTGTCGAAGGTCTTGAGGTTGTCGGGGGTTACCTTGCGGTCGCGGTAGTCGGGGGCCGGTAGGACGACCTCCAGGCGGCCTCCGACGTCTAGGACGACCTGGGCGAAGATCTGGTCTGCGCCGACGGCGAGGCATGAGATGCCGATGAGGTCGGGGCCTGTGTGAGGGGCGAGGGCTTCGCGGATGGCCTCGTAGACGAGATCGGCGGTGGCGTCGGTGAGGTTGGAGTGGCCGGTGATGCCGATCCGGGTCACGCTGTCTCCTTGAGGGTGGCGGCTCTGGTGCGGAAGCGTTCGGCGAGTTCGCCGCGTAGGTCTGCGATCTCGGTTGAATCCTTGTACCTGGCGGACTCGCGGTGGAAGTCATGGAGGCGGCGTTCCACGCGACCGGAGTTAATGGCGTCTTCGATCGTGACGGCCTGGCGGATGACGTGGACGGCTTCCTCTCGCTCGTTGAGCAGGAGGTGAGCCCGTCCGAGTCCGATGAGATCGAAGGCCCGATTGCGGAGGCGTCGGGGTGCTCGGAGTTCCAAGGCGCTGGTGATGTAGGTGGCCGAACGCTGAGCGAGATCGGTGTAGGGGCGACCTTCACGGGCCTGTGCGAGAGCGAGGTCTCGGTACCGGCCGCCGATGACCCCCGCGAGTTCGGAGGCGTCGAACGGGGTGATCCAGTAGGGCAGCCGGGTGGTTACGGGCTCGTGGAACGTCTCTTCCGCCTGGCCCACCGCACGGTGGAACGCCTGGACGCGGCCGGTCTTGGCGTAGGCCCATCCTTCTCGGGTGCGGAGCATGGACAGGACGCGTCCAGGGGCGTCGGTGCGCACTCCGTCCAGGGCGAGGCGGATGAGGTCCAGGGCGTCTTCGGGGCGGCCTAGGTCGAGCATCTGGCGGGCCATCGCGGCGAGGATGTTCGCTCCGAAGAGACGGCCGGATTCGCCGGAGGCGTGGGCGGCTCGGAGTGATAGCCGGTAGTACCGCTGGGCGAGGGGGTGGAGCCCGGCGTCATAGGACATGGACGCGGCAATCTTCGCGAGTTCGGCGAGAACTTCGAAGAGTCGGCGGGCGATGTCGGGGGCCTGGTGCTCGCGGAGGAGTTGGGCCACCTCGTTCATCTGGCCGACGACGGCTTTGCGGCGGATGCCCATGCGGAACCGCCGGTCCCAGTGGCGGAGTGCCTTGGTCGTCGTCTCGATACGTCGGATCTCCTCTTCGTCCACGCTGCCGGGGCGGCTGAGCGTGGGGAGAGGACGGCCTCTGAGAACCCAGTGTTCCAGCGGCTCGGTGAGGGCGACTCCGAGGAGGAGAGCGCCTATCTGCTGAGTGGCTTCGCGTCGGTCAAGCATGAGATCGGTGAGGGTGAAGCGGGCGATGTCCTCAACCGTACGTGCTGCCTGCCAGAGTTCGGGGCCGGAGGTCTCCGTGAGTTCCTGCCTGGTCATGGTGGCCTCGTGAGGCGTCTCACCGGGGGGCATCGACGGTAAGCGGACCTTCATCGGGTTCACGGCGATAGAGGAAGGCCGCAAGGGCTATCGCGGCAGGTTCCTGGACGTCCGGACCCTCACGTTCGCTCTCACCGGCAAGAGCATGTCTCTCGCGGACGCGTGCCAGGCGTTCGGCGTCCACGAGGGCAAGGGCGACCCTGGCGGCGGGCACGGCGTCATCACCCCCGCCTACGTCGATTACTGCCGACGTGACGTGCTGGCCACCGCCGGACTCATGGCGGCGACGCTCGCGGAATTCGAGCGACACCCCGTCAACCTAACGGCCCCGTACGCCTACTCACCCGCGTCCATCGCGAAGGCGTACCTGGACGCCATGGGGATCATTCCGCCCCTGGAACGCTGCCCCGACTTCCCGCCGCAGATCCTCGGGCACGCCATGTCGGCGTTCTTCGGCGGACGCTCCGAATGCCACATCCGCAACACCCCCGTGCCCATCTCGCTCGTGGACTTCACCAGCATGTACCCCACCGTTGACGCCCTGCTCGGACTCTGGCCCCACCTGACGTCATGCACCATCACCGCGACGGACGCCACCGCCGACGTAGCCGCCTGGCTCGACAGCCTCACCCTTGACGATCTGTTCCGGCCCGAGACCTGGCCCCAGCTCGTTGGCATCGCACAGATCAAGCCGTCCGGCGACATCCTTCCCGTCAAGGCCAGGTACGGCACCGACCGCTCATGGTCCAACGCGGTCAACCCCCTCTACAGCCCCGAACCGCTCTGGTTCACCCTCGCGGATCTCGCAGCGTCCAAGATCCTCACCGGCCACGTGCCGGAGATCCAGGCCGCGTTCCGCTTCGCCCCCGAAGGCACCGCCGACGGCCTCAAGCCCGTCAACCTCCGGGGTGTCCTTCCCGTGGACCCCGCTGACGGAGACTTCTTCCGCGAAGTCGTCCAGGAGCGCCAGCGACTCAAGACGGCGACGCGGGACCACGATGCCCCGTGCGGGTGCGCTGGCTGCCGGACGCACGCGTTCCTCAAGATCCTCGCCAACGCGGGAAGCTACGGCATCCATGTGGAGATGCACAGGGAACGGGCATCCGGCCGCAAGCTCACCCCCGTCCGGGTATACGGCGCTCCCACCGAATCGTGGACCACCCGCGTGGACCGCCCCGAGGCACCCGCCGAACGCTGCTTCCCGCCCCTGGCCGCGTGTATCACGGGCGCTGGCCGCCTGCTGCTCGCGATGCTGGAGAAGTGCGTCACCGACTCCGGCGGCGTGTGGGCGCTCGCGGATACCGACTCCATGGCGATCGTGGCCGACGAGCACGGAACCCTCATCCCGTGCCCCGGCGGCCCCCACCTCACCGACGACGGACGCCCCGCCGTCCGAGCCCTCACCTACAGCCAGGTAGAGCAGATCAGGCGACGCTTCGACACCCTCAACCCCTACGACCCGGACACCGTGCCCGAACTACTCAAGCACGAACTCTCCGCGTGGTGCCTGGCGATCTCCGCGAAGCGGTACGCCTGCTACCAACTCCGGCCCGACGGCACGCCCCGCGTGCTCGATCTCCCCGACGACGAGCCCGGCGGCATGGTCAAGCACAGTGAGCACGGACTCGGGCACCTCCTGAACCCCACCGACCCCGACAGCCCTGATCGGGACTGGATTCGCCAGCTCTGGGAATTGATCATCGCCGATGTCCACGGCGTCAAGGTCACCGAACCCGCATGTCTCGACCGACCCGCCCTGTCCCGCACCACGATCACGCGACCCGCCCAACTGCGAGCGTTCAACACCGACCCCGGCCCCTACCGCGATCAGATCAAGCCCTGGGGCTTCATGCTCACCGCTCATCTCTCGCTGAACGGACGCCCGGCCAGCGTCGCCCCTGACGCTCCCTTCCTCCTCGTCGCCCCCTACAACCCCGACCCGTCCACCTGGAACACCCTCGACTGGCGCAACCGCCACGCCCCCGACCAAGGCCCCTACAAGCTCACCACCGACCCCGACGCCTACGACGAGACCAACCGCCCGCCCGACACCGCCCGAGCCCGCACCTACCGCGAAGTCCTCAACGCCTACCGGCGACACCCCGAACGCAAGGCGGCGGCCCCCGACGGAACCCCCAGCACCCAGGACACCACGGGCCTACTCCGACGCCTCCCCGTCCGAGCCCCCTCCCTCCACCACCTCGGCAAGGAAACCAACGATCTCCACGAGGTACAGGCCGGACTGATCAGCGACCCCGACGAAGTACAGGCCGACTACACCGAGCCCGATGCCGCCTGGCGCTCCCTGGCCCTCCGCCTCCTGTCCCGCATCCCTGCCGACCAACTAGCCCAGTTGATCACCAACGATCCGACGATCAAGGCCACCGTCACCGACCGCACCATCTACCGCATCCGAGCAGGAGCCGAACCCCAGCCCGACCTACGCCACGCCCTCACCCTCACCGCCCTACGCCTGGCCCTCACCGACCTACCGGACATCCCCACCCGCACCCCCGAACATCCCTGGCCGTCCGTACTCGGCTACTGGCGAGACCACCACCCCGAACCCACCACCCCCGCCCGAACCTGCCCGTGCGGCTGCGAGACCCCCCTCACTGGCCGCCAGAGCTACGCCTCCGACACGTGCCGCAAGAGCGTCAGCCGCCGCAACAAGACCACCACCTAAGGAGCACCCGATGCGCAAGAACGCACCCCACAAGCCCAAGCAGGCCCGCCGACACAAGCCCTACGCCTGGGAACGCGGCAGAGTCCCCAGCGAGACCCCTCCCGGCGAACGCCTGAGAAAGTGCCTCGCCTGCAAGACCGAACGCAAGGCCCGACACCTCCGTCTCGGCTACTGCCCTTCCTGTTGGAATCCCGAAAACATCCCCCACAACACCTAGCCACGCCCCGGCCCTCCGGGGGTGCTCAGGGTTCGTGTCTGGCTCCTCTGTCCCGCACATCCCCCCACAGAACGCCGCATACTCCTAGAGTTCGGGGAGAAAGCCGGGAGATGCTGAGGAGCTAGGCGTGGGTGGTATGGGTGAGGCCGAGATCAAGCGGACGTTGGGAATCGACTCGTTTCGGAACGTGTCTAAGGACAAGATTCTCAAGTTTGCGGCGATGATGCCCGATCTCGATACCGAGGTCGCCATCAAGATCATCGAGCAGTTCCCGGTGTTCAAAGAGTTCGCCGCTGGAGCCCTGAACACCTTGGAGCGGACGCACTCCGCCACGCTCATCGCCAACATGCACAGCCAGGACGCCTTCCACGAAGACCTCCGGGAGACCCGGGAGATCTTCAAGGCGCAGCTGACCGACGATATGCCCTCCGAGGACAGGAGGGACATCAACGAGAAGCTCATAGAGCTGGCCCAAATGTCGTACAAGAAGGATTCTGAGAACAAGAAGTCCCTGTCGGAGAACCTCAAGACGGTAGGCGTCGTGGTCGGGGTCGTCGCCGGATCAGTCCTCGCTGCCCTCGGTGGCAAGGCCGTAATCGATAGCCTCTCCGACTCGGATAGCTGACCAACGCAGCGAGAGCCTGTTCCGAGTACGGAGGACCAGGATCTGACCAGTGACGACACGGAGCCCGCAAAGGGCCGTCGCGGTGGGCAGCCTCGGGCCTCCGCAACCACCAGCCCGTCGCCGTGAAGTCGCCTCCGGCCTCCGGGAGCGCAGGCCGTTAGCGGAGGCAACTCAAGCAATCACGATCACGTTCAGTGGTGTGTCCGCCTTCACTGACACTCGATCAAGGCTTATCCCTTATCCCCTTCACCCCCGAAACCCGCGCAGCGGCCCGTCCCACCGTGGCGTCCCGAGCCCCCTCCATGAGACACAGAGTCATGCAGACCGCTTCGAAGGAATGGATGACCCTCTTCCACCACGGCTCACCGCGCACCTACCTTCCCGGCCGCCCCTTGATGCGCCAAGGCGAGTCGGCCACCCATGTTCTCGCCGTCGTGTCAGGCCAGGTGAAGGTCCTCCAGACGCAGGAGGACGGATCAGAGCTGCTCCTCGCGGTACGCGGCCGCGGCGAACTGCTCGGCGAGTACTCGGTGCTCGGCGGCTCGACGCGTTCGGCGACCGTGACGGCGCTGACCCGCGTCGAGGCCAAGATGCTCACCGCCGACCGGTTCGTCGTGCTCCTCCAGCGCCACGGCCTCTCCTGGGACCTCCTCCGGCACGCCTACGGGCGGGTCCGCGAGGGCGAGGCGTGGCGCGCCGAGATGGCGACGCTACCCGCCGGCCGCCTGCTCGCCCGCGCGCTCCTGCGCCTGTCCCAGGCGACCCCCGGCGAAGTCCCCCTGGACCAGACCGACCTCGGCAGTGCGACCGGCCTGGCGCGCAGTACCGTCGCGGCGGAACTCGGCACGCTGCGTGACCTCGGCGTCGTCGTGACGCTGCGCCGGAGGGTCCGCATCCTCGACGGCGACGCCCTGGCCGCGCTGGCCGGGCTGAGCCAGCCGAACGTCTGATTTCAGACATTCCCCGACAGACCGTCGCCGGAAGGTGGAAGCCCCAATGAAAGGGCTCCACCATGCACCCGTACCGAGGTCTGTTCGCCGTCGACATCGAGGACTACAGCGGCAACTCCGACAACGAGCTGCCCGTTCTGCACCGCGCGATGCTCGCCGCCCTCGACACCGCGTTCTCCGGTGCCTCCCTGGCGGACGTATGGGAGGCGGGCCGCCCCCAGACGGCTGGGGACAGTGTCTTCCTACTCGTTCCGCACGAGGCGCTGCCGCCGCTCGTCCACCCTTTCCCGGATCTGCTGCAGGGCGCGCTGTCAGAACGGGCGCGCGCCCTGCGTGCGGACGGGCTCGGCCTGCGCCTGCGGATGGCGCTCCACGTGGGGGCGGTGGACGACACCGACCCGGTGACGGCGGGGATCTCCACCGCGACGAACGAAGTGCACCGGCTCCTGGACTGCGAGCCGGTCCGGGAGGCGCTGAAGGGAAGCCATCCCGACGTCACCCGGCTCGCGGTCTGCCTCTCGGCGCGGGTTTATGAGGACGTCGTCGTCTCGGGTGCGTCCGGACTGCATCCGAGCCGTCTGGAGCCCGTGCGCGCGCGGGTGAAGCGCTTCGATCAGACCGCCTATCTTTACGTTCCCGTCCCGTCCCGGCGGGAGCCGCCGTCTCCGGCCGCAGGACAGACGGCCGAACCCGATCCGGCCCCCTCCGGCCCGCTGCCGTCCGGCTTGCCTTCGTGGGGGCCGATCAGCGTGCAGGGCGACGGCGTGAACAACGCGGTAGGCAACTGGACGCAGGGCAGCTTCCACCAGGGGCGGTCGTGAGCACCGCGTCCGCTTTCGCCGGCCCGGTGGACGCGTCAGGCGACGACTCGTTCTTCGCCGTGGGCAACTGGACGGGAGGAGACTTCGTCCAGCAACAGATCAAGATCATGCGCGGGAACCCGAGCCTCACGGTGGGCGACGGGCACATCGCGGAGATCCTCTCCTTCCATGTGCCGTGCGCGAACCATGACACCGTGGTCAAGGTGCTCGCGGCGGAGGGCGCGGTCCTGCTTACCGGACCCGTTGGCGGCGGCCGGCGGACGACGGCGGTCGCCGCCCTGCGGGCCGTCGCGCCGGGTGTCCCGATCCGCGCGTTCTCGCCCGGCGCGGACGATCCGGAGGAGGTCTCGGCCAATGGGCGGCACGGGTATCTCGTCGCGGCTCCCGACCTGTCCTCGGAATCCGCCAGGACGGCCCTGCTCGACTGCCTGGAGCGGGCCGGGGCGGTGGGCGCGCACGTGGTCGTGCTCGGCCGCGCGCAGGACACGGCGCGGCTCGACGGGTGGCTCGTCCCCGTCGAGATAGATCCGCCGTCCGCGCTCGCCGTGTACCGCCGCCACCTGCGCGCAAGGAGGCTGCCCGACGGGTGGACGTCCTGGGAGGCCGCGGCGAGGCTGCTGGACGGGCTGCTTCCGGTGGACGGAGGCAGGCTCGCCGAGATCGTCGCGGGCGTCACGCGCAAGGGTGGCCCGCCCGAGGCGCTGCGCGAGGAGGCCGAGCGCTCGTTCGCGCGTTGGGGCAGCGAGCTGACCGCCTGGTTCTCCCACCATCCCGACCCGTGCGAACGGGCCCTGCTGGCCGCCTCAGCGGTTCTCACGCCCGTCCCGGCGGACGCGGTGTACGGACCGGCCCGCGCCCTCGCCGCCCGCTTCTCGGTGACGGTGAACGGCGACGGTCTGGTGTGGCCGCCCGTGTCGGCGCTGCGCGGCCTGCTCGCCGCCGACGAGGCGGCCGACGACGCCGACGGGATCGCCTTCGCCCGGCACGGGTACGCGGCCGCCGTCCTGCACCACCTCTGGACGGAGCAGCCTCCGGCGCGCGAGCCCCTCCTGTCCTGGTACGCGACGGTACCCGGCGACCCGCAGGTCCCGGAATCGCGGCGGGAGGACCTGGCGCGGGCGTTCACGGAGTTCGCCGCCGCGCACGGGGCCGCGGCCTTGATCACCGCGACGGCTCGTCGTTGGGCGAGCGCGGGAAGACCCCGGCTCGCCTTCGTCGCACTCGCCTACGCCTGCGTGGACAGGAACGCGGGGGCGACCGTACGTCGCGCGCTGTACGAGTGGGCTCGGGCGGCGCGTACCCCGCAGCCGCTCAAGTTGGTCGTGGCGGCGGTGTGCGAGGTACTCGGGCAGGTCTATCCGACGATGGCCCTCACCCGCCTGAAGCATCTGGCGACCCACGGCGACGACCAGGTCGCGCACGCCGTCGTGCGGGCGGCGGCCGGGATCGCCTCGGCCGGGCGGCCCGGCCTCGCGCTCGGCGCGGCTTTCGTGTGGTGCGCGCCCGGCGGCGGCGGGCTGTCAACGATCGGGCGGACGCGCCGGACGCGTGCGGGGGCGCTGCTCTTCCTGACGCTCACCGCGCCCGACGCCGCACCCGATCCCCTCGACGTGCTGGACCGGCGCGACCCGCGCGAGCCGGGTGCGGTGTGGCGGGCCGCGGTGCGGCTGGACGGCGGCCTGTGGCGGCCGGTGCTGCGGCACTGGCTCGACGCGGCGCTCGCCGATCCGGAACGGCGCGCCGCGGTGGTGGCCGCCTTGCACGAGGTGCCCTGGGATCCGCTGACCGGGGTGCGTGAGGTCGCCCATGAGGGCCATCCGACCGCCGCCGCGATCGTCGTTGGCGCGGTGCGGGCGTGGGCCGCCGAGCGCCCCCGTGACCGGGAGCGCAGACGGCTCAGGGAAGACGTCGTCGTGCCTCTCATCGAACCGTGGTGGACTCGTCTTCTTCTGGCCGCCTACGTCCGCGTCCGGAGGTTCGCCACGGGGTGAGGCTTCGGCAGGCGAAGGCATCGCCGCAGTTGGCGCGCTGCCGGGAGACGGCGAAGGGTGACGGCCGGGAGGGGCCGTCACCCTGGTGGGGTGGGGGTTAGGGGAGTTTGATGTCGCCGTTGGTGAGGGCTTCCTTGACTTCGGTCATCTTTGTCGCGGTTTCGGGGGTGGGGTCGCAGAGGATGATGTCGGTGGCGTTGGTGCCGGAGGCCATGCCGAAGGGGACCTGGGCGGCCTTGTAGGTGCCGTCCAGGACGGCGTTGACGGCGTGTTCGAGTTCGGCGCCGGTGTCGCTCTTGACGTAGCCGGCGTAGCCGGGCTCGGAGCCGCACTCCTTGACCAGGGGGCCTCCGATGACGGTGGCGTCTCCGTTGAGGGCGGCCTGGACGAGGCCCTGCTTGCCCAGGTTGAGCTGCTGGCCGAACGCCTGGGCGCCGCCGCCTACCATGGCCTGCCCTGCCTGGCGGGCCTTGGCGACGTCGTTGAAGTCGCCGACGTACTGCGGCTTGAGCACCTCGACGTCGGGGCGGACGTGCTTGGCGCCCTGCGCGAACGCCTCGGCCGTCTTGACGATCGCGGGCAGCTCCATGCCGCCGACGAACCCGACCTTGCCGTCCTTGCTGATGAGGGCGGCGTAGGCCCCGGCGAGGAAGCCGCCGTCGGCCTGGACCGGGTCGTAGTAGGCGAGGTTCGTGAGCGGGACGGCGTCGGACGGGCCGCCGATCTCGACGAACTTGACGTCGGGGAACGTCGGGGCGACCTGCCTGAGCACGGAGTCGGTCTGGCCGCCGAACGAGACGACGAGGTCGGCGCCGGTCGCGAGGCGGGTGAGGACCTGCTGGTAGTCGGCGGCGGCGACCTGCTCGACCTTGGTGAGCGCGACCTTGTCCGAGAGGTTCTTCTCGATCCGCTGGTAGCCCTCGTAGCCGGACTGCATGAAGCCGTCGTCGGACAGCGAGCCGGGGAACATGACGCCGACCTTGATCTTGTCGGCGCCGCCGTCCGCGTCGGAGCCGGAGTCGCCGCCGCAGGCGGTGGCGGTGAGTCCGACGGCGAGCAGGGCCGCCGCGGCGAGGGAGGTCTTGTGCATCGGGGGTCTCCTCTGGCCAGAGCCTTAGTGGTATACCGTTAAGTCAAGTGGGCGATCGTTTCGGCGTGGTTTCACCGACGTAATCAGCGTGAGACGACCACTCCGGCACGCAGAACGAGCCTGGACGACGGCCTGGACATCACGGCCTCAGCCACAGTGCGCGCCTCGACGATGACAAGGTCGGCGGCGACCCCGACGGCGGTCCCGTGCGCGGGCAGCCCGAGGGCGCGCGCTCCCCCGTGGGTCGCCGCCGTGAGCGCCAGCTCGATCTCCGGATCGGCGTACAGCTCGGCCCGCTCGGCGATCCGATGCGCGCGCGCGAGCATGTCCCCGTCTCCGTAGGGCGACCAGAGGTCCCGGATGCCGTCGTTGCCCGCCGCAAGGTTGGCGCCCGCCTCCGCCATCGCCAGGATCGGCAGGACAGGGTCGGAGTGCGCCGCGCACGTCACCACGCTGATCCCGGCCTCGGCCAGCCCGCTGACGAGCTCGGCCTGACGCGGCCCGGAGACGTCGCCGAGCGCGTAGCCGTGCCCGATCGTCACCCGCCCCGACATTCCGGTGGAAAGGGTCCGCTCGATGATCAGCTCGTACTCGTAGGCGCCGAGCGAACCCCTGTCGTGCAGGTGCAGGTCGACGGGGACGCCGTGCTCGGCCGCGAGGCCGAACACCACGTCGAGGTGGCGCACCGGGTCGCGTTCCAGCCCGGCCGGGTCGATCCCGCCGACGACCTGGGCCGCGCCCGTCCGCAGCGCCTCGGCCATCAGCTCGGCGGTGCCCGGGTTGGTGAGCATCCCGTACTGCGGGAACGCGACCTGCTCGACGGTGACGAGGTCGGCGACCCGGTCGGCCGCCGCCCGGACCGCATGGAACCCGTCGAGTCCGAACTCGGGGGAGATGTCGGTGTGCGTCCGGACGTGTGCCGTCCCGAGGGAGGCGACGTGCCGGAGCAGCGCCTCGATCCGGTCCGCGGACGGCACGGCGAACTCCGCGCGCCGCCGCCGGGTGTAGTCGATCTTGTCCTGAAGGTGCGGCCCCGCCGTGTTCGGCACCCAAGGCCCGCCCCACAGCGTCTTGTCCAGATGGCAGTGCGCGTCGACGAACGCGGGCAGGACCAGCCGCCCGCCTACGTCCAGCTCCGGAGCCCCGGAAGGCAAGTCGGCGCCCTCGGCTGCCACCAAGCCGTCGGAGAGCAGCAGATCCGTGAGCGCCGTACGGCCGGGCAGCAGGGCGCCGCGTAGTAGGAGGTCCATCGTCACTCCGCGAGGTCGATCTCGGTGCCGATCCCGCGCGCGCGGGCGGCGTCGATGAGCAGGCGGGCGGCGGCCAAGTCCTGGAGGCCGACGCCCAGCGAGTTGAACAGGGTGATCTGCTTGCGGTCGGTGCGGCCGGGACGCGCCCCGGTGAGCACCTCTCCCAGCTCGTCCTCGAAGTGGGACGGGCCGATCGCGCCTTCGGCGAGCGGGATGAGCACGTCTCCCGACTCGTGCAGGGCGGTCAACCGGCTGTCGACGACGACGCGCGCCCTGCGGATCCCCTCGGTGTCGATCTCCCGATGGTCGGCCCTGGGCGGTGCCCCTACCGCGTTGACGTGCAGGCCGGGACGGAACCATTTACCTTCCACGAGAGGTTCCTTGGACGGGGTGAGCGTGCACAGCACGTCGCAGGAGCGCACCACCTCCTCGGCCGTCGGCAGGGCCCGCGCGCCGTTCTTGGCGGCGAAAGCACGTGCCGTCGCCTCCGTCCGGCTCCAGACGATGACCTCGCTGAACGGCATGACCGAACGCAGCGCTTCGAGGTGCGCATGGGCGAGCGCCCCCGCACCGACGAAGCCGAGGACCCTGCTGCCGGGACGTGCCAGCGCTTGGGTCGCGACGGCGGAGGCGGCAGCCGTGCGGAACCGGGTGACGGCGCCGCCGTCCACGAGCGCCTCGCAGCCTCCGTCAGCGGCCGACACCGCCAGGATCGCCGACCTCTGCACGGGCAGCCCGCGCGCGCGGTTGGCGGGCACGTCGGCGAGCAGCTTGACGGTGGCGAGCCCGGCGGGCCGGGAGGCGGCGGCCATGACGAGGAACGCGGCGTCCGACCCCGGCAGCCGCAGGGCGGGCGGCGCGGGCAGCACCGCCTGGCCGCGCGCCAGGTCCTCGTGCGCGCGCCGGACCGCCGCGATGACCTCCGGGTACGCGATGAGCGCGAGCACGTCGGAGCGGGTGAGGATGAGGGTCATCAGGCGCGTGCCTCTCGGGCGAAGGGGCGGGTGAGCCCGGCGGGCGCCCTGCTGGCGCCGACCAGGCCGCTCACCGCGACGACGGCGAGCAGATAGGGGGACATGACAAGGACGGCCGTCGGGAGGTGGATGCCGAAGGCGGGCGCGGCGAACTGGAGGGCCTGGGCGAGGCCGAAGAACGCGCAGGCGGCGAGGGTCGGCCAGGCCCGCCAGCGTCCGGCGATGACCGCGGCGACCGCCAGATAGCCCGCCCCGGCCGTCAGATTGTCGGTGAAGGCGTGCACGTCGGCGAGGGCCAGGTGGGCCCCGGCGAGCGCCGACGTGACGCCCACGAGCAGCACGGCGCCGAACCGGACGGCGTTGACGGGCAGGCCCGACCGGTCGGCGGTCTCGGCGTCGGCGCCGATCGCGGTGACGGCGAGGCCGAAGCCGGTGCGGCGGCCGAACAGCACGGCGAGGAGGACGGTGAGCAGGACGCAGCCGTAGCCGAGCACGCTCTGGTCGAACAGCGCGGGCCCGATGACGGGAATGTCGGACAAGAGGGGAAGCGCCACCGGGTCAAAGCCGGGCACCGTCCGTCCCTCGGTGAAGTACAGGCGGGCGCCATAGGTCGTCGCGCCCAGGGCGAGCGCGTTGGCGGCGACCCCGGTCACGATCTGGTCGGCCCGCAGCGTCACGCTGAGCACCGCCTGGAGCGCCGCCGCCAGCAGCCCCGCGACGAGCGCGCACAGCAGGCCCGCCGAGGCGCTGCCCGTCGTGTGCGCGCCGACCGCGCCCGCGAACGCCCCGGTCAGCATGATCCCCTCGACGCTCATGTTGAGCACCCCGGCACGCTCGCTCACCAGCTCGCCCGCCGACGCGACGAGCAGCGGGATCGCGAGACGGACGCCGCCGTCGACGAGTTCGGCGAACGCGCTCATCGCGCCGCCCCCTTCCGGAAGATCACGGCGCCCGCGACGCAGATGATGAGCACGCTCTGCACGACCTGCACCGACGCGGCGGGCACCCCGGCCGCGAGCTGGAGGTTGATGCCGCCGGAGGCCAGGAGCCCGAAGGCGAGGGAGATCCCCGCGACGGCGGTAAGGCTGCCCCGGGCCAGCAGGCCGACGACGAGGCCGGTGAACCCGTACCCGGAGGTGAAGTGCTCCGCGAGCACGTAAGGCACCGTCGCGATGAGGGTCGCGCCCGCGACCCCGGCAAGGCCGCCCGCGACGGCGAGGGATCCCGCCTGGAGCCGTCCGACGGGCAGGCCGAGGCGGGCGGCGGCGGGCTCGGACATCCCGACGGCCGTAAGGCGCGTCCCGGTGGCGGTGTGCCGCAGGAGCAGCGCGGCGACGATGACGGAGACGGCCGCAAGCACGATCGCGATGGTCGCGGGTGATTCGGGCGGTCCAAGAAGCGGCAGCCGAGCGGCCTCGACAAGCGGCTCGGACTGAGGCAGCGTGTCCGCTGACGTGACCGGCTGGCGGAGGAGCGCCTCCTCGTGCACGGCGAGCAGGACAAGGCACAGGCCGACGAAGTTCAGCAGCAGCGTCGTGATGACCTCGTTGACGCCGCGCCGCACCCGCAGCCAGGCGGCGACACCCGCCCACAGGGCGCCGCCCGCGAACCCGGCGATAAGCAGAGCCGTCAGGGCGAGTACCGCCGGGGTACCCGCAGGCAGGGAGACGCCTACGGCCGTCGCAGCGATCCCGCCCAACGCCATCTGCCCTTCGCCGCCGACGTTCACCAGGCCCGCGCGGTGCGCGATGGTGAAGCCGGTCGCTATGAGCGCCAGGACGGCGGTCGTGTTGAGCGCGCTGCCGAACGCGTAGGGGGAGCCGAACATGCCGTCCCACAGCGCCCGCCCCGCGACGTCCGGGGCGGCCCCGCCTCCGGCCGCCAAGGCGAGCCCGACCAGGACGGCGACGAGTACCGCGCCGCCGTAGACCAGCAGATCCCTTCTCATGTCGCCGCTCCGAGCATCAGCTTTCCGATCTCGTCGCGCGCGCCGGGCGCGTCGGGGGCGACGGGGCCGAGGAGACGGCCCCGGTAGGCGACCATGACGCGGTCGCACAGGGTGAGCAGCTCCGCGAGTTCGCTGGAGACGACGAGGACGGCCGCCCCGCGCGCGGCGGCGTCGCGGACCCGGGTGAGGACGGCGTCCACGGCGCCGATGTCCAGGCCGCGGGTGGGTTGCGCGGCGATCAGGAGGCGCAACGGGTCCAGCGCGAGTTCCCTTGCGACGACCACCTTCTGCTGGTTGCCTCCGGACAGCGTGTGCAGGGGCGCGTCCGGCCCGGAGGCGCGGATGCCGTGCTCGGCGACGGCCCGCGCGGCACCGGCGCGCATCGCCTTACGGTCCAGGAGGCCGAACCTGCGGAACTCGCGAAGGCGGCCGAGGAAGAGGTTCTCCGCAACCGACATGCCCGTGACGCACCCCTCGTGGTGCCGGTCCTCAGGGATGACGCCGAGTCCCGCCGCCGTCCGCACGGCGGGGGCCGCCCGGGTGAGGTCGACCCCGTCGAGCTCGAACACCCCCTCGTCGGCGCTGAGCGCGCCGGAGAGGACCGCGACCAGCTCACTCTGCCCGTTGCCCTCGACCCCGGCCACCCCGACGATCTCGCCCGCTCTGAGCTCCAGGTCAACACCGTCCAGCACATCCGGGCCGTGATCGGAGCGCAGCCGGAGGCCGCGGAGCCGGGCGACGGGTTCGCCTGCGGTCTCGCGCGGTGTGCGGGGCGCGGGCGCCTCGGTCGCGTCGAGGCCCGCGGCGAGCAGCGGGTCGAGGTCGGCGAGTTCTCTGCCGACCATGAGCCTGACGAGTTCGTCGCGGCTGAATCCGGCGAGCGGGCCGCTCCCGGCGACCTTCCCGCCGCGCAGGACGGTGGCGGCGTCTCCGGCCCGCTCGACCTCGCCGAGCTTGTGCGTGACCAGGACGACGGCGCGGCCCGTCTCGGCGACGCGGCGGCAGGTCGCCAGCAGCGCGCGCACCTCGGCGGGGCCGAGCACCGCGGTCGGCTCGTCGAGGAGCAGCAGCCGGGGGTCGCGCAGCAGGCACTTGACGATCTCGACGCTCTGCCGCTCGCCCACGGGCAGGCCGGCGACGGGCGCCGCGAGATCGACGGCGAGGCCGTACTCCTCCTCGATCGCCTTGACGCGTCCGGTGAGGTCGGGCGGGCGCAGCCGGGCGCGCTCGGCCAGCAGCAGGTTCTCCCCGACCGTCAGTTCGGGCACGAGGCTGAAGTGCTGGTGCACCATCGCGACGCCGAGCCGTAGCGCCTCGGCGGGCCTACGCGGCCGGTAGGGCGCGCCGTACAGGCGCATCTCCCCCTCGTCGAGGGCGGCCGAGCCGAAGACGAGGTTGCACAGCGTCGACTTCCCGGCGCCGTTCTCGCCGAGCACGCAGTGCACCTCCCCCGCGCGGACGGTCAGGTCGACGGCGTCGAGGGCGCGGACCTCTCCGAACGTCTTTCCGACGCCGGTAAGCTCCAGAGCAGGCTCCACCTGGGCCTCCCTCCTTAGTGGTATACCGCTAAAGGTGGTGCCTGCCCATGGCAGAGGTGTTGCGTGAATGTTTCGACCGTGCAAACCCGGAATCGGGAGACTCCTGTGACCGGGCGCTATCACTGTGAGGTGCCGTGTCTGAACCGGGCTCCGTACGCGACCTCGCCTACGCGACGCTCCGGCGGCGCATCGTCGAGGTGGCCCTGAAGCCCGGAGAGCGCCTCGTCGAACGTGACCTGGCGGCCGAGCTGAACATCTCCCGCATCCCCCTGCGCGAGGCGATGCGGATGCTCGCGGCCGAGGGCCTCGTCGTGCTGGTGCCCGGCAAGGGCGCGCTGGTCTCGCCGTTCACGCCCGCCGACGTCCGCGACCTGTTCGACGTCCGCGAGTCGCTCGAGTCGCTCGCCGCACGGCTCGCCGCCGCGCGCGCCTCCACCGAGTCCGTCAAGGCGCTGGCGGACCGCCTGGCCGAGTGCCGCGCCGCGACGGAGGCCCGTGACGTCCCGCGCATCGCCGCCGCGAACGCCGCGTTCCACGCCGAGATCATCGCGCTGGCGGGCAACCCGCTGCTCACCTCGATCATGACGCCGCTGGCCGCCCGCACCGAGTGGCTGTTCCGCCTGACGTCCTCGCGCGACCCGGCCGAGCAGTGCACCGAACACGAGGTGCTGTTCGACCTCATCGCCTCCGGCAACGCCGACGCCGCCGCGGCCGCCGCCTACGCCCACATAGCCGCGGGCCGGGCCCCCTCCCTGGCCCTGGCCTCCACCTGGTCCGAACCCCACCTCGACCCCGAAGCCATAGCCCGAACCCGCCGCCGCCGCAAACCCTGACCCGCGTCCGGACGCGTTCCGTGTTGTGCGTTCGGGGGGTGAGGTAGCCTCGTCCGACCCGGGGGATGGGGGCTTTGATGGGATTTACTCGGGCGTTTGTGGTGGGTGTGTCCGTTGTCGCGCTGACGGCCGGGTGCGGTGAACTGACGGCGGGGGCGCCCGTTCGGCCCACGGCGAGCCCGGCGACGGAGACACCGCCGCCCTGTCCGCCGTCGGGGTTCCAGCTGCGCGAAGGCGGTGCCAACGCGGCGATGGGGTTGCGGGTCGTGCAGATCGACCTGCACAACTGCGGCACCGAGCCGATCACGCTCAACGGCTATCCCGAGCTCACCCTCCTCGACGCGCAGGGCGCGGAACTCAAGGTGGACGTCGGGCACGGCTCGAACGGCGTCGCCACCGTCGAGGCGTTCGACGTGCCGCCGAAGCCGGTCACCGTAGCCCGCCGCTCGACGGCGAGCGCGAGCATCCTGTGGCGGAACCTGGTCGAGGGCGGCGAGAGCCTCCGCGCCGACCGCGTGGTGGTCACCCCCGCGCCGAAGCTCGAACCGCGACGCGTGGACGGCCTGAACATCGACCTCGGAACCACCCGCAAGGTCGGGGTGAGCCCATGGACGCTCACCCATGTCCCGCAGACCGGCGACGGCGCCCCACACCACGCCGAGAACAACGGATGGAAGCAGCGCCGCGACCTGACCCCGGCCCAACAGGCCGTAGGCGAGGCCGCCGCCACCCGCTTCCGCCCCGTCCTGGACAAGCTACACAAAAACGGCGATATCACCCCGAACAGCGTCCACAAGGCCCTCCTCGCCGCAGGCGCCGAACCCGACCGCCTGTTCGTGAGCCCACTAAGAGCCTCCGCCGCCACGGACGCGCCCCCGCCACCCGGCGCGGTCATCGACTACCGCCCCGACGACGGCATCTGCGTCACCGGCTCCGTCACGGAGACCGCCGTCGACCTCCAGGTAAGCGGCCCGAACGGCGAAGGCACCTGCATCGAAGCCTTCGCCCACTGAACCACCCGAACGCATAACCCTCGCAGCAGCACCACACACGCACAGCCCCCGATGGCTCCGCACCCCGGCGACGCCGCCCTTCGCCCGCCGGAGGAATCGGACGGAAGCGGCCGTTCCTTAACGGGCCCGGCGATCTTCGCGTAAGCCAACGCCCCGGCCGCGCGGCGCGACGGTACGGCCAGTGAGATCTTCCTCGTGGAAGTAGATTTAGGTAAGGCTCGCCTAATGAACCTGGGAGGTCGTTACCGAAGATCCCGAGCTTTGCTTCGACTCCCGACTTGACGATCACCATTGGCGCGGCCGAAGATAGGCAAGCCTAACCTTAGTTGGGAAGGCCCTGGTCGAGGAGGACGGCGGTCATGGTGGCGCTCGTCAGTGGGGCGGCGACGACGAACGGGCGACACGGGAGCCGGTGCGACACCGTCCGCCCCGTGTCACGGACACGTCCACGCCGCGCGCCCGACGGGAACGGAAGACCCCTATGAGCATCACGACGCAGTCAAGCCCCGGGCTCGATCTGCTCGCCGAGTACCGTCCGCACGGGTCGTTCTTCTTCAGGTCGCCCCGGCACACGCTGCTCACCCGCGACGTGCTGGCCACCGTGCCGAGCTGCAACGCGCACGACCCGGCGACGACGCTGACGCGGGTGCGCGCGACGCTGGACGAGGCGGCCGCCGCCGGGCATCCGAAGCCGATCGTTGTCGGCGCGGTCCCCTTCCACGAGCGGACGCCGGCCCGGCTGACCGTCCCGCGGACGGTGCACTGGGCGGGGCCGGGAGCGGCACGGCCGGAACCGGACACGGTTGTGGTCTCCTACGGCTCGGTCGGGCAGGTGCCGTCACCGGGGGACTACCTGCGCGGCGTCGCGACGGCGCTGGAGCGGATCGCCTCCGGGCCGCTGGAGAAGATCGTCCTTGCGCGGTCCCTGCGGCTCCAGGAGGTGCGCGGCGCGGACACCGCGGCCCTGCTGCGCCGGCTCGCGCACAACGACCCGCAGGCGTACGTCTTCGCCGTTGACCTGCTCGGCGGCCGGGTCCTGCTCGGCGCGAGCCCGGAGCTGATGGTCCGCCGCACCGGCCCGACCGTGTCGTCCTCCCCGCTGGCGGGCTCCTCGCCGCGCCTGCGCGACCCCGGGCTCGACGAGGCCGCCGGACGCGCCCTGCTCGGCTCGGCGAAGGACCTGCGCGAGCACGAGGTCGTCGTCGCGGCGGTCGCGGAGGCGCTGCGCCCGTTCTGCGCCGAGCTGACCGTGCCCGAGCGGCCGTCGCTGGTGAAGACGGCGACGATGTGGCATCTCGGCACCGAGATCACCGGACGGCTGGCGTCGCCGGAGACGTCGTCCCTGGAGTTGGCGTTCGCGCTGCACCCCGCCCCCACGGTCTGCGGCACCCCGACCGCGCAGGCCCGCCGCGCCATCAGCGAGATCGAAGGGTTCGACCGCGGCTTCCACAGCGGCACCGTCGGTTGGTGCGACGCCTCGGGCGACGGCGAATGGGCGGTCACCCTCCGCTGCGCCGAGGTCTCCCCCTGGGAGATCCGCCTATTCACCGGCGCAGGCATCACCCCCGACTCCACCCCCGAAAGCGAACTCACCGCCACCACCACCAAGTTCCGCACCCTGCTACAAGTACTCGGCATCGACCACAACCTGTAGCCGACCCAACGAGGCCAAAGCCTCATCCGCCGTCGTCACCGGTGCCGGACGCCGGACACCCGCGCGACACGGCTGGAGCTGGTCCTACGCGCCCACCGAGCACCCCGGGTTCGTGCACCTTGCGCGGCACGCGGAGGCCGTCGCCTCCGGGCCAGTCCAACACAGCCAGGGGGCGGCTGCTCACGGCGGGGCGGGGAAGCGCCCGGCCTCAGGGCACAGGAACGGCCCGGATCCGCAGGGCTCCTCCTCCGCCGCGGATCCGGGTCCGGTCCCCGAACCGGTCGGGCGTGACGGGCGTCCCAGGAGACGGGTCGCGCTCGACTATATATAAACATAGTTGTATTTTTGTATCCGTGCACGGGATTACAGAAGCGTCCCGATGGTGGACAAAAGCAGCGGTCACGGTTCTCGCCATCGTCCTCTACCGGGTGGGGCAGGCGCTGCCGAGCCCCGGTGTCGATGTCGCGGCGCTCAGCGCGGCCGCCGACGCCGCCGTCCGTACCGACCCCTTCTACGGGCTCGCCGAGCTGTTCAGCGGCGGCGGACTCCTACGGCTCTCGGTGTTCGGGCTCGGTGTGCTGCCCTTCGCCGCGGCGACCTTCATCGTCCAGCTCCTCGTGCTGACCGTGCCGCGCATGCGGGCGCTCGCCACCGCCGGACGTCCCGGAATCGCCCGGATCGAGCGCTACATCCGCATCCTCACCCTTGTGCTGGGCGCGCTCGCGGGCACCGGCGTCGCGTTCGCCGCCGCGCAAGGCCACTTCCCCGGCGGCGAGGTCCTGACCGGCACCGGCGTTCCCGACATCCTGCTCATCGCGGCCTGTATGACCGCGGGCACCGCCGCCACCACGTGGCTGATCAGGCTGATCTCGGTGCGCGGCTTCGGTGACGGGCTCACCGTGCTGTTCTTCGTGCAGCTCGCCGCCGTCTTCCCCGGCCTGCTCCTCGACGTCAGGGCGACCGACGGGGACGGCGTGTTCGTCGCCGCGTCCCTGGCCGTCCTCGTCTCGGCGGCGCTCGTCGTCGTCGCGGTGACGGTGCTCGGCCGGGCGGAGCGGCGGGTGCCCGTCCAGTACGCGAGGCGCATGATCGGACGGCGCACGCACGGCGGGACCCCCACCTACATCCCGATCCGCGTCGACGACGCCGGGCTCTTCCCCATGCTCACCGTCGCGGCCCTCCTGCACGTACCCGCTGTCACCGCCCGGCTGTGGCCCGGCGGCGGCCTCCCCGACGGCGTCTGGACGCTGCCCAGGCAGGCCAGCCTCTGGTTCCTGGCAGCCCTGTTCGTCCTCGTCGCCCTCCTCACGTTCCTGCGCGCGCCGACCGTCACCGACCACCACGCCCTCACCCGGCGGCTCCAGCGCGAGGGCGCGTTCGTCCCCGCCATCCGGCCGGGCCGCCCCACCGCCGAGTACCTCGACTACGTGCGCACCCGCGTCGGCGCCCTCACACCGCTGACCCTCGGGGCCGTCGCGGTGCTGCCGTACGCGGCGCTCGCCCTCGCCGGAGCCGGCGCGACGGCCCCCGTCACCGGGACGGCCGTCCTCGTCCTCGTCAGCTCCGCGCTGACGACCGTCTCCCGTGTCCTCGGCCAGGCGGGCATCGAGCGCCAGATCCGCCTGTTCGCGCCCTTCCTCCCGCCCAGCCCGAGAACGACGGGCGACGGCTAGAAGCGGGACGCTCGTAGCCAGGCGTCCAGGATCGTACGATCGCCGAACACCTCAAGGGTGGCGTCGTCCTGACGGCCGAACGTGTACAGGAGCAGGTCGCTCAGCGGGCCTCGCACGGCGGCGTCGCCCTTGACGTGGCCGCGCTCCCAGGCGTACCCGCCCGGACCGCCGAACGTGACCGTCCACTCGCCCTCCGCGTCCGTCGCGTGCAGATGGAGCGTTCCCGCGGTGAGCGCGGCGATGAGCGGGCCGCTGTTGCGGCCGTACGGGATGTTGGTGAGGAACTCGTCGATGGCGTCGGCGGCGTCCCCCGGATCGAAGTACGGTGACTTGCCTCCCGCCCCCTCGGCGTCCGCCCGGTGCACGAGCGTCTCGTGGAACTGCCTGCGCGACCAGAACAGCATCCGGTGGTCCGGCCCCCACGTCCACACGGGCGCGTCGCCGTCGACGTCCCGCAGCGCCGCCACGAGGCGGAGCCCGCCCTCGGCGACCCAGGCGGGGTAGTCCGCCCACTCCGCCGGGAACTCGACGGGCACGTCCCGGAAGGGGACGCGGTCGGTCGCCGCGGTCTCGACGATCCGGATCGTCCAGCGGTGGATGAGTCCGATGTGCTGGGCCAGGTCGAGTGCCGTCCAGTCCTCGCAGCCCGGCACCAGCGCCTGCGGATCCGCCGTGGCGAGCGCCTCGGCCAACCGGTCGACCTCTGACTCCAACAGGGTGCAGTAAGCGGCGTGATCCCTCATGGCCGCACCCTAACTCCGTGAGACGTTCACGGGTAGGGCAGTGCTCATCCCGTGTCCTTAACACCACCGTCATGTGAGCCGAGGTCCGTCAGCGGATGCTCCTCCACTTTGTACCGTCGTACGTAGACTGTCAGGAATGCCTGGATCGTCGCGCCCGCGGGTAGCGCGAGGACGGCGCCGGCGGGACCGAGCAGGGCGGCGCCCGCGATCACCATGCCGAAGGCGACGGCCGGATGCATGTCCATGCTGCGGGCCGTCACCTTCGGCTGGAGCACGTAGTTCTCGAACTGCTGGTAGGCGACGATGAACAGCAGCACCCACAGGGCCGTCGACGGGCTCTGCGCGAACGCCACCAGCACGGGCACCGCCCCGGCGATGTAGGTGCCGACCGTCGGGATGAACTGCGACACGAGGCCGACGAAGATCGCCAGCGTCACCGCGTTCGGCACGCCCAGCAGCCGCAGCGCCGCGAAGTGCGCCACCGCCGAGAAGATCGCCAGGACGAGCCGCGAATACAGGTAGCCGCCCGTCTTCTCGATCGCGATCTCCCACGCGCGCAGCACCTCGCGCTGCCTGGACGGCGGCAGGACCGCGCAGACGGTACGGCGGAAGCGCGGCCCGTCAGCGCACAGGTAGAAGGTGAACAGCGCGACAGCGAGCGTCTGAAAGAGGACGGAGATCGCGCCCGTCCCGATACCCCACACATTGCCCGCTACCGAGGTGAAATAGGACTCGATGACTGTCCGCGTCCGGGTGAGCTGTGCCGTCATGTCGGCGGCCGAGACGTCCAGGTGGAAGGTCTGGTTCACCCAGCCGATCACCGCGTCCACCCGGTCCGGGAAGTCCCCGACGATGTTCTGGACCTGTTCGACGAGCAGGTTGCCCAGCAGCGCGACAAAAGCGGCGAACGCCACAAGGATCAGCAGGAAGATCAGCCCGGTGGACAGCCCACGCGGCCAGTTCAGCGCCGCCAGCCGGTTCACCGCGGGCTCGATCGCGAACGACAGGAACAGCGCGACGAGCACCAGCAACAGGAGCCCCTGGAGCCGCTCCAGCATCCACAGCACCGCGAGGAAAGCCAGCGCCGTCAGCGCCGCCAGTCCGTAGGCCCGCGGCAGCCACACAGGCATCCGCCCTCCCATCAGGCCAACATAACCCGAGGCCAGGTGGGCGTCCGGCTCCGACACCGTGCGGCGGGATGCCCGGTATGCGACTTCGCACCGCGCGCTGGGCCCGGGTTGCCTAGAGTGGCGTCCGTCGGGTCGTGCCCCCGGCTGCCGGGAGCGCCAGACGGTACGGGAGGATATGTCCCCGCGTCGTCAAGGGCCGGGAGGGAGCATCCAGTGAGTCGCCGACTGCTGCAGGTGGGTGTGCGACTGCACCCCGACAAGGGCATGTTCCGCGTCCACGACCTCGGCGCCGACCCCACCGGGATCCAGGCGCCGCCACCGCCCGGCAACCACCTCCTGAGCGTCGGCTACGACCAGATGTGGATCGGCAGCCTCCAGGACGACGTGGAGATCACCCTGCTGCTCGAAGAGTGGGACGGGATGCCTCCGCCGTCCGGGCAGGGCCCGTGGGAGCAGGAGGCGTTCAGCGAGCTGTACCTGCGCGGCGCCGTCGCCGTCGCGGGCGCCACCGGCGAGCCCGTCCTGCACGGCGTGCGCCTCGCGGGCGGCGTCGGCCGCTACCACATGGCCGTCCGCGCCCGGCACCGCGCCGAGATCGCCCGCCTCTACGACGAACTCCTCGACCGCTTCCGCGACGGCTTCAGCGCCTCCTTCCAGGCAGCCCTCCGCGAACTCCACGGCGTCGAGCACTACCTCGTCCAGCTCTGGCCCGCCCAACCCACGGGCCCCCTCCGCGTCATCCCCGACACCCCCATCTGACCCGCGCGGGGCGGGATCCCGGCGGGTCATTCGGCGGGGTGGGGGGCGCCGGTGAGGTCGGCGCAGATGGTGCGGGCGCCGAAGTCGAAGGCGCTGCGGGTGGCGACGCAGGCGACGGCGGCGGGGCCGCCCTCGCGGGCCGTCTCGATGAGGTCGCGGGTCATGGTGAGGGTGCAGGCGGCCGCTTCGGGGCCCTCGTCGCAGCCGTACCAGACGGGGGTGCGGTCGACCGTCGCCGGATCGACGAACCTGCCCTTGGCCGGGACCTGGCCGCCGATGACGGCGGTGAGCGTCACCCGTCTGCCGACGGTCAGGCGGAACTCGCCGCAGCGGCGCTTGCCGGTGATCGGGTCGAAGGCCGAGCCGATCTCGTCGGTGCCGTGCGCGCAGGCCACCGGCGCGCCCTCGACCGACACCTTCCACTGGGTGGGCGCGGCGAGCGACACAACGCCGGACGCGGGCCTGCCCGTCGCGGCCTCCTCGGTGAGCGCGGCGCACTCGGCGCGGGCGTCGGCGTCGCGGGGGCTCACGGTCGTGGCGCAGACCGTGCGCTCGGCCTCGGCCGTCACGGTGCAGGTGCGGGACTCCGGGCCCTCGTCGCAGCCCCAGTAGCGCAGGTCTACGACGCCGGACGGCAGCGCGGGCCGCACGACGACGAGGCGCGGCTCGCCCTTCTCGGCCCGGATCACCGAGGTGCAGTCGGTGCCGCCCGCCGCCGCGTCACAGGTGGCGTCGCCGGGCAGCTCCGCGCTCAGCACCGCCGTCCGCACCGCGAGCTTCACCGCGACGGTGTCGGACGCGGCGACGGCGACCGCCGCGTAGCCGCCCGCGACGGCGGCCAGCGCCAGGCCGCCGCCGACCACGAACCTGAACCCCCTGCCCGTCGAGGGGACGGCGTGCTTCGCCCGGCTGCCTCCGCCGCTGCGGGGTGCGGCGTGCGCGGGCGTATGCGGCTCCGGCGCGCTCCGCTCCGCGCGCGGCTCGGGTACCGGCTCGGGCCGCCCGACGGGCTGGAGGTCGGCGACGGACGCGCCGTGCCGCAGCACCTCGCGCGCCTCCTCGGTGCGGACCGCCCCGGCCGGATCGCCGAGCTCCCGCCACAGCACGGCCGCCGCCGCGAGCGCCGAGGCCGACGCCGCGCGCCGTCCGGCGAGCAGCAGCCTCACCCCGTCCTCGTGCAGCAGATAGGCGAGGGTGCGCCTATCTCCGGCCCGTTCGGCGGCCGCCTTGCCCTGCTCCAGGATCCTGCCCCAGGCCCCGAGCCTCAACGACGTCGCGGCCCCCGGGGAGGCCGCCCGCGCCAGCAGCCCGCCGGACTCGGCGTCCCCGGTCCGCGAGGCCGCCGCGGTGACGGCGGCGAGGAGGTCGGCGTGCGCGGCGATCTCCTCGGGTGTGCGGTCCGGCGCCAACGCCCAGGCCCGCAGGACCCGCGCCGTCGCCCGGATCTCGGCGGCCGCGGGGTTCGGCGCGGTGACGGGCCCGGCGGCGATCCGGTGCCCGTCGACCGTCTCCACCGCGAGCCCCATCCGCGCGAGCCGCTCGGCCGCCGCCCCGCCCATCGGCACCAGGTCGTCGAGCAGGCTCGGCCGGACCGCCCCGCAGCCGGGCAGCCCCAGCAGGGCCAGCACCCGCAACGCCGCCTCGTCCAACGTGGCGATGAGCGTGGGCACAAGGTCGGCGACCCTCCCGGGCGGCGGCAACTCCCCTCCTATCGCCCCCGCCGCGGCCCTCAGCAGCCCCAGCGGCTCCCCTCCGGTGGCGTTCCAGACCGCCTCCGCCCTACTCCTCTCCCCGAGCTCCCCACCCAACACCGCCGCCAGCAGCGCGATAGCCGGATCCCTCCCAAGCCCGCCAAGGTCAAGCACCTGCACGTCCCCGTGATCAGCCCGCGACGCCCCGGAGAACACCACCCCACCCCGAGGCACCGCGTCCAACACCCGATCGACGGCCGCCGCCGCCAGATCATCGATCACCAACCGCACCGGCGCCTCCGCCAGCAACCTCCGCAGCTCCGCTTCCCCCGGCCGATACCCCTCCGCGTAAAAACACGCCTCAAAGACGTCCTGCAGCAGATCCCCCGTCTCCTTCCCACCCGCCTCCAAAAACACAAGATCCTTCCGCCGATACAACCCAGCCCCCCGCCGCAACAACGCGCTCTTCCCCACCCCGGCCACCCCCGTCACCTGCACCCTCCGCCCTCCCTCCAACCCCCGAACCACCTGCCCCGCCTCCGCATCCCTCCCCAAAAACAACAACGCCCCCTTGGGCACCACCCCCTCCACCACCGCCCTCTCCCTGGGCCCCGACCTCTCCCCCTCCCCCAACACCCCAACCCTCGACCCCTCCCCCTTCACCCTGACGAGGTACTCCCCCACCACAACCCCAACCCCCTTCATCCCAACTCCCCCGTTCATCCCACCCACGATTCCTCCCTTTCATCCCTTTCCCCAGAAGCCCTCTCACCGGACCCCCAAACCACGCCCGCTCCCCGGACACCCCCAAACAATAAGCCACCCCACCGCACCACACCCCCCCTTTTCCCCATTTCCCAAACCCCACCATCCTCCCCCTAATTCCCATAAACACCCCCACCCCCAACATTTCCCACCCCAGCCCCAGGCCACATTTCCCCCATTCCACCCGACCCCCACCAACACCCCCAAATCCCCCAGCCAAACCCCCTCAAAATGCAGTTCTATCCCCCCACTAGCACACCGCACTGCTAAAGACTTGCGCGGCCAACTGCCGTTAATGAGCGAAACACCACTCACCGAGCCATCATCATGAACATGCAAACAGAGCACCGGATGGAACTGGCAGTCCTCATAGAGGTCACCCACACCTATCATTCTCACTACCGCACCCACAAGAAAGTCACACCCGAACCATAACTGTCAATCCCGCCTGGCCGCTCCACAAGACGGAACTCGCCATCCGGGAACTCATACCGCAACATACACGCCCACGACTCAGCAAGTAATCCAACCACTTCCTTCATACTCGAATGACCGCCCAACGCGCCCTGCGTGAACTTCAGAACCGCGGCGTGGTCTACTGCGTCGCCATCCGCTTCGAGCCTGAGGGGTTCCAGATGTGGGTGTTCGTGGCGCCGGAGGCGTGGGTATTGCCGTTGAGATCACCTCATTGAGCAGCGACCACCCTACCGATCATCAACCTCCTGAAGCAATCCCCAAGCAAACCTCAAGAACAGCCGCTTACCACTTTCTCCATGCCAAGCATGGCAGGTTGAATAGTGACCCCATTCATCAATAAATTCCACTCCACTAAACTCATTATCGAGGTCACCGATGACGAAACCCCAGGGCTCGATCGGCCCTCCAGTCCGAGGACCACCAGAGGCCCTGCCAAATCCCGCCTTCTCAATGAAGAGTCCGGAGCTGTCAATTGCCAACCAGAAAACAAACTCCGGCCACAGGGAAAGCCTGTATCCCGAAACAATATTACCCCCGGAACCATCCTCACTCACAAGTGAATCACGTAGCATCGCCTTGAGAGAATGGGGCGAACCCGAGATAGGCTTCATCAACTCGGAGACCGAGCCATAACTGACCTTCATGCCTCCCCGATCAGAGCCCAGAACGCCCAGGGACGAATCGAGCAGGGGAGTTGGGGGATCCATTGTTTTCAGAAGATATAGCTGGAAATCGTCTTTATCCAACCCGTAACCCACCATCAGGGCGCTCGCCGCGTGCGGGCTGATCGTCCTGACCGACAAGGGCTACGTCAGAGCCGACCCAGCGACCTCGACCCCGTACAAGGACAAGAACAAGCCCGCTTCGCAGAAACAGGCCAACCATGCTCACGCCAAGCTCCGTGGACCCGGCGAACGCGCGGACACGCAGCTCAAGTCCTGGAAAATCCTCACCAAGCTCCGCTGCCACCCCTTCCGCGCCGGCCACCTCGCCAAGGCCATCAGCGTCCTCCAGAACCGAGAAGCCTCAGCTCACACATGATGGAAAAGGCTCGCTGAACCTTGGAGTAAAACCCGCTCCAGGCGAGCTTATCGAACTATTCATGAGGCACAACGAGGTTGAGGAATTCTGGATGCCCAGTGTTGCTGGAACTTGGCAGAATTAACCATTCGTGTTCACCGTGTCGGCCCCATAGACGAGGCCAACGCTCGCTGAATCCTTCTTTCGTGATCGGCCAGGTGGGTCCATTCGGATGTGGGCTGAGATCAATTTTATCGTAGATGTCGTAGAACTCATCATCATCTTCGATTTCTTCCAGCCCAGGACCCGCATGTAGGCGTCCCGCGCGATGCTCAGCGGCAGCTCAATGGCTTCCCCCGCATCTTCAAGGGGAATACCAAGCTCTGCGAGTGAGTCCGCGAGCACCTCACTCCCCGCGACCCCACCTT
Organism: Actinocorallia sp. API 0066; assembly: GCF_020991275.1. Classification (GTDB taxonomy): domain Bacteria; phylum Actinomycetota; class Actinomycetes; order Streptosporangiales; family Streptosporangiaceae; genus Actinocorallia. The sequence goes on from NZ_JAJLQY010000004.1 coordinate 364,051, forward strand.
CATCTCTCATCCCACGAACCGTCAACCCCTCCACCTCCGCCGTCTCGTCACCCGGACACCCACCGACTCCACCGCTCACCGGCCCGCCTCCGCAGCCTTGAAGTCAGTGACCCCAGGCTATAGCGCAGAGCCCAACCGCCAGGCTAATGAGGACTTCCCGTACGTCTTCAAGGGCGACCCGCTCCGCGGGCCGCCGACTACCCGCGCGGCCCGCGCCGGGCTCCGGCCCCTCCGGGGCCGACCCGGCCCAGCCGCCACACAGCTCGACACAAACGGAACCTTCGACGCAGATCAGGCCAAGTTGGAGAGTTCCTACAAACGCCCTCTCTCCGTGACGGCAACGCCGACGGCAACAGGAGCGACCATCTACCCCTCGCAGCAGCCTCCAGCACGGACCCCGAAGGAAATATCTCCGCAGCCATGCATAGCTGCTGGCGATTCGTTCGGCAGCTGCGAAGCAGCTTTACATTGAAGTCCGACCTCCCCCCAGCAAGCCGAGCCATCTCAGCGCAAACTCACAGGAGATCGGTTCAAATATCTCAGGAGTGGAGGCTTCGAATAGGAACTCGAGGATCAGATCTTCACTTTCAGATCCACTCTCGACTTGGACTTCATCCAAGCCATGAATGAGCTCGGCCCAGTCCACGAGTTGTTCACCTCCGATCTCTCCATCCAGATACTTTTCAAGTACCCGGATAAGATCTGCTCGGCCCACCTGCACAAGCTCCGGACCATCAACAACTCGGTCACGGAGCGCCGCCGCCATGAGCTCCTCATAGCGCCCATCCAGGCCGACGAACCTCCTGAACGTATCCTCTTTGGCCAAGAGACCAACTCCAACTACTTTGTCTTTGTATGGGCTATCGAACCATCAGGAAGCACAGTTGTCTTATTTGCAAACAGAGTGACTCCGTCGGTACTTACACGCTTCCGATAGATAGCATAGGAACCCGGCACTCGCCCGGGAACTTTATAGCTAAAGTCAACCGCTCCATCAGCAAGCCGTGTAATCACTGGAATTTCGGCACCGGCTGGACTTTTTTTGCATGAACTTCTTGAGACTGGCAAGCTGACCTGAGCTAAGAGAATCCAAACCTCCCGCCGCACGCATCTTGTCCATGTGGGTCATATTCTCGCAACTCGCGTTATGCACGAGAACGGGCGCGGACCCTGCGAGTACATAGTAGGTGTGGAGGGTGGGGATGGTTAGGTCGTAGGTGGTTTGGGTGGACTTGTAGTGGTGGGTGGAGAGGACGGTGGCGGGGGTGCCGTTGGGTTGTTGGAGCTGGTCGCCGGGGGTGATGGCTTCGGCGTCTACGAAGGAGGACTGGGTGATGTTGTAGAACTTGTGGTGGGCGGTGGTGGTGAGCTTGCCTACGGAGGGAGGGGCTCGGCCCTGTTCGGGGGTGGTGATCTTGAGGTCTACGTAGTCTCGGTCGGCCTTGGTGACGATGACGGCTTCGACGGTGTGGATCTCGGGTTCGTCGTCGCCCGGGACGGAGCTTTGGACCTTGTCGCCCACCTTGATCTCGCTGATGGGTTTGGTGGAGCCGTCAGCCATCAGCACCAAGGTGGAACCGATAAAACTGTTCTTTCGTGGGCAGACGGTTGGCTTTTTGGGCTTGTTTCCTCCGTTGAGGAGGTCGCGGGCTTCCTGGGTGACCTTCGCATCGTCCTTCTTTCCACCGGAACCAGCGATGATCTTCGCTAGTGCAGCTGCTTTAGGACCGAGGAATGAAAGCAGTTTGACGAGCTTGCCCGCAGGGATGAGACTCAGGCCCGCCATCGCGCAGGTGCCCAGCGTCGGAGACTTCAGACAGTGATAGAAATCTGCGAACGTCAGCTCCCAGGCCAGTTCTGCCAGAATTTTCAACGCATCGCCGATGCCGAAACTTGCCGGATTGATATTGACGCCGACAGGATCTTTGTTGGATTTTGCCGTCTTGACGGGACCGCGGCCGACCGGCTGCTGTTTGGCCTTCTTGACCGCAACCTTCTTTGCTGGCTTCTTGGCGTCGACGATCTTCTTTGAGTTGGTTTTCTTGGCGCGTGTCTGCTTGAGCTTGTTTTCGGCGGCCTTGAGCTTTTGGAGTGTCTTGGCTTCTTCGGCGGCCTTTTTGGCGGCGGCCTGGGACTTCTTCGTGTTGACGGGGGTGGTGGTGGTGAGGGCGCCTCGGCCGCCGGTGTTGGCGGTGGGGATGGCGGCGTGGCCGTCGGGGTCGAGCATGGTGAGGGGGTTGGCGTCGGCGTAGGCGAAGGCGTTGGCGGAGATGGAATTGGGGATGGGGCTTAGGGCGACGGTGTCCTTGTTCTGGAAGAGGCCCAGGGACGGGGTGTACCAGCGGGCGCCCATGTTGACCTTGCCGGTGGCGGCGTCGGTCCAGTCGGACTGGTAGCCGAGGTTGCCTTCCATTCCGGCGGTGGAGGTGACCTTGCCCAGGGGGTCGTAGGTGCGGGAGCCCGTCAGGCCCGTTGTCGGTTTGAAGTTCGCGACGACATCGTCATGCAGGTCGGTGAGAGCGAGGACGCCGTTCCCGGTGGGCGTCGCCGGGCCGATACCGATCAGGCCGTCGCCAGGGTCCCGCGTGTAGGTGTGGGAGCCGTCGGACGCGGCGTTGTTGCCCTTGCCGGAGTAGGCGAAGGTGATGTTCCCGGCGGGGCCGGAGGCGGAGACGTTACGGCCCAGGGCGTCGTTCACGTAGGTCTGGGTGCCGCCGGTGAGGGTGGCCTCCGTGATCTGCTGGCCGTAGGCGTCGCTCGTGTAATTGACGGTGTTTCCGGCCTTCGTGGACGTCAGGAGGGTGCCGCGCGCGGAGTACGTGTAGGTGGCTTCACCGTCGGACGTCAGTTGGTTGCGCGCGTCGTAGGTGAAGACGTCCGCGCCGAGCCGTACCCGGTTGCCTGAGTCGTCGTACTCGTAGACGGTCGTGGTGCTTCCGGTCGTCCAGTTGGTCAGCCGGTCGGCGAAATCGTAGGTGTAGGTGTTGGCGGACGCCCCGGAGACGCCGGTGGTGGTCTTGGAGGTGACGTTGTCGTTCAGGTCGTAGCCGTAGCTGACGGAGGCCAGGGTGGTGCCTCCGTTGTTCTTCAGCGTGTCGCCGGTGAGGCGTTGCAGCGGGTCGTAGTCGAAGGTGCGGGTGTTCGCGCCCGTCCCGTAGGAGATCGTCTGGAGCCGCGAGACGGTGTCGTAGTTGTAGGTGAGGGTGCTTCCGGACGCCGGGTCCTGGAGGGTCGTGAGGCGCTGCCCGGTGTCGTAGCCGTAGGTCGTGGTGCCGGCCGCGTCGGTGCGGGACGTCAGGAGGCCGTCGGCGTTGTAGGCGAAGGAGCTCGATCCGGCGGAGCCCGCCGTAGTGAGGAGGTTGCCCCGGTCGTCGTAGGTGAACGTCGTGTTCGTGGCGGGGACGGACATGCCGATGGACGAGGTGTTCACGGTGAGCACGCGCCCGTCCGCGTCGTAGGTGAAGCTCCGGTTAGCGGTCGCGGCCTCGGCGCCCGTGCCGGTCTGCCCGGTGACGGCCCCGAGCGCGTCGTACTGGGTGGTGGCGACCACTCCGCCGGGTGACGTACGGGTGATCTCGCGGCCGTTGGCGTCGTAGCCGAAGGAGACGACGATGCCGTTGGACGCGTCCACGGGTTCGGTCTGGCTCGTCACCCGGCCGAGGGCGTCGTTGGTGAAGGTGGTCGTGTGTCCCTTGGCGTCGGTCTCCGACAGCTTTGTCCCGGTGCCGTCGTAGGTGGCCGTCGCGGTTCTGAGGACGGTGCTTCCGTCGGTGTCCGTCTCGACGACGCGGACGGCCTGGTCGAGCAGGTTGTAGCCGAACCGGGTGACGGTGCCGTCGGCCCGCTCGACCCGGTAGACCCGGTAGACCCGGTAGACCCGGCCAAGCTGGTCGTAGGCCGTCTCGGTAACGACACCCGCAGGGTCGGATGCCGCCGAGCGGGTCGGTCCTCGACGACCTGGCCGACGTCGTTGTACTCCCACGTGTGTTCGGCCTCGATCGGCGAGGAGCCTCCGGGCGGCGTGTAGTTCGGTCTGGTGACGCTGGTCCTGCGCCCTGCGGCGTCGTACGCGGTCGTGACGACGTTGCGTCATCTGGCCGTTGCCGGCGTTGTAGACGCCGACGAGGTGTGTCCACGTTCCGGCGGCGGGGGTGGTGGTGCCGGTGGCGACGACGCCCTGTGGATTGACGACGTCGCCGCTCATCCGCTGGAAGGTCCATTTGCCGTTCCAGCCGCCGTACTGCAGGTAGAAGCCGCTCTGCTGGACACCGTCCTGGCTGACGAGGGTCTGAGTGTTCCCACCGAGCGTCGTCGGCTTGATCCAGGCCGACACGGTGAAGCTCTGTGTCGTGTCGACGACCGGGCCGTTGGTGGCGATCTGGGTGCCCGCCGCGCCGGTCATCGAGGCGGCGGAGTCGGCCCAGGTGACATTGTCGCTAGCGGTGGCCGTCGCGCCGGTCCCGGAGGAGTCGGTGACCTGGCGGCCCGACGTCTGGTCGAGCTTCCACCAGCCGACGGGGTGCCCCGGCTCGTCCCCCGCGAGCGACTCGCTGGTCTTGCGGCCCATCGCGTCGTAGGTGAAGGACGTGACGACTAGGTGGGGATTTCGGTGGCTATGCCTTGGACGTCGGTGGGGGTGAGGGTGAAGCCGTTGTTGTTGAGGACGGCGAGGGTGTCGTCGGCGGTGCCCAGGTGGCGGGTGCAGGAGCGGTCCAGGTAGGTCTCGACGAGGCGGGCGTTGACAAGGCGGCCTCGGCCCTTCAGGGGGGCCAGTTCCTGGCGGATGATGGGCCAGGACTCGTCGGCGACGGTGACGAAGCGTTCGGCGGCCAGGAGGGCCAGGAGGTTGAGGCGGGCTTCGCCGTCTTCGAGGTCCGGGAGGCGGACGGTGCGGAAGTCGGTGACGAGTTCCGGGTGCGCGGCGGCGAACTCCTCAAAACGGTCGGGGTGGACGGAGGCGACGATCGTCGTTGTGGTGACGCCTTCGGCCCGGACCCGGTAGAGGGCTCGGGCGTAGGAGGCGCCCTGGCCGTCGTCGAGGACGAGTTCGTCCAGGCCCTCGATGAGGACGGTCTCGCCGCTGTGCGCGGCGAGGAGGGCGTCCAGGCCGTCGGGGCCCGCCTCGCGGACCTGCTCGACGTGGACGGTGCGGACGCGCTCGCCGCTGAACCCGACCTCGGCGAGGGCACGGGCGATCATCCGGGCGAGGCGGCGCTGGCCCGTCGAGGGGGCGCCGACGAGCAGCACCGCCGGCGCGGACGCGCTCGACACCTCCTGGCCGCGCAACTGCTGCGCCCACTTGCCGCGCCGCCGCACCTCGGTGAGCATCCGGTCGATGTCGTCGACCCCGGAGAGGAACTTGATCCCGTACGCCTCGACCACAGTCCCGCCCCCCGGCGCCCCACCCGAGCCACCGGAAGCCGAAGACCCGGACCCGAACGACTCCCCCTGAGCGCCCGCTGACGGGCCGCCCGGCGCGGAGCCGAAGGGCTCGCCCTGGACGCCCGGAGCCGCGCCCGCTGGCGGGGTGCTCGGGGCGGGGCTGAAGGAGTCGGCGGGCGGGAGGTGAGTGGCGAAGGTCGGGAGGTAGGGGGCGGTGGCGTCGGCCGGAGGGCGTGGGGCGTCCGGGGTGTAGGTCTGGCCGGAGGGACCGGCGGGGGGGATGCCGTGTTGGGCGGCGGGGCCCGATGGGAGGGGCTGGGCGTAGGCGTCGAAGGGCGGGGGCTGGGGCTGGCCGTACGCGTCGTAGGCGCCAGGTTGCGGACTGCCGTAGGGGGCGGACGGGTCATAGGCGGTGGGCGCGGGTGCGCCGGGGCCGCCGTAGGAGACGGGACGTGCCGACGGGTCGTAGGGCGGCGGCGTGGACGGGCCCGCCTCGGGCACGTCGCGGCCGAACGGGTCAGGACGCACCTCGCCGGACGACGTGCCTGGACGGGTGCTGAACGGGTCGTCCTCGAAGCCCGGCGCGGGCGACGGCGGCGGCGCGCCGTACGGCTGCCCCGCACCGGCCTGCCCGGCGCCCCACCCGCCCGGCGCGCCCGCGTCCGCCGGGATCCCGGGCTGCGCCGCACCCCAGCCCGCGTCGCCCGACGCGGGCTGAGCACCACCCCAAGGCCCGCCAGGCTGGGCCGCGTCAGCACCCTGCCCGGCATCCCCCGGCTGGCCGCCCCAGCCGCCCGCGCCCGGCTGCGCCACGTCAACGCCCGGCTGGGCGCCGCCCCACGCGCCACCCGGCTGTGCCACGTCGGCACCCGGAGTCGCGTCGGGACCGCCGGACGGGCGGGAGCCCCACCCACCGGCACCGGGCTGCGCCGCGTCGGCACCCGGCTGGGCTCCGCCCCATGCGGCACCGGCCGCGTCGGGCTGGGCCGCGCCCCAGGGACCGGCGCCCGGCTGGGCCGCGTCGGCACCTGGCTGGGCGTCACCCGGCGCGCCGCCTGGTTGTGCGGCGTCGGCGGGGCTGTGGGAGCCCCAGGAACCGGGGGCAGGCTGGGGTGAGTCGGCCTGGGGGGCGGGGGTGTTGGTGGCGGTGGAGCCTCGTTCGTCGGCGAGGTGGCGGCGGGCGTTGTTGATGATCTCCCAGGCGGTGGCGCTGGTGGCGCGGGGGCGGCTGAGGGCGGGGGTGCCGAGTTCGGCGGCGCACGCGGCCGGGACGACGAACTCCATGTGCTGCGGGACGGTCTGGGAGAGGCGGCACGCCGTCATCGCGAGGGTGTGGGTGAGGGCGAGCAGCGCGCGGACCTTGCCGGGGTCGGTGCTGCTGAGGCTCGGCGGGAGCCGCACGCCCTGCGGGAACAGTTCGCGCAGCGGGTGCCCGGCCTGGCCGAGCACCTCCTGGACGGTGCGGGCCGACTCGGGGTCGAGCCACGGCAGCACCGCGGGCACCGCCTGCGGGATGGTCTGGAGGTCGGCGGCGAAGACGGCGGCGGCCGAGCGGCGCAGCTCGGCGGGCGGCCGCGCGGGCCCCTCGCTGATGTCCCCGTACACGAGAGCGAGGTCGTACAGGGCGAGCCGCAGGAACTCGCCGGGAGACGCCTCGCGCATGATGGGCGCCGCGTATTCGGCGGGGCACCTGCGCAGCCACTCTTTCGCGACGGTCTGCGGCCCGTAGGCCATCGCCTGCTGGTCGGCCTGGACGTACTGGAGCGTCGTCGCGCAGATCGAGGCGAGCGCGGACGCGCCGGGCTGGAACGCGCGGTCGGCGGCCAGCGCCCCCGCCAGCTCCCCCATCATCCGCACGACGAAGGCAGCGCCCACAGGGTCGCCGGCGCCGAGCCGATCGGTGTAGTAGACCGCGAGACGCGTGATGTCAGGCGCGATCATCCAGCGCAGGTGTTCGGCGGGCACCGTCAGGTAGGGCGCGAACATGGCGACGAGCGGGTGGTCGGCGAGCACGACGGGGGTGCCCGCGCTGAACAGGACGGCGCCCCACAGCGCGGCGACGGTGGTGGGGGTGCCGGGCTGGAACGCGGGGTCCTGCATGGCGAACTGGTGGGGGTCGACCGCGATGGCGGTGACGAGGGTCTGCTGGACGCGCGCGACGAGTTCGGCGGACGGCCCCTCGCCGAGCAGCCCGGCGTTCGCCATGAGCCCGGCGGCGATGTCCGGACCTGTCGGGATGAGCTGGGGCGGAACCGGCGGGTTGCCCACTCCGGGCGGGGCGGGCGCGAGCACCCGGCGCGCGGCGGGGTCGGCGGGCGGCGGCGACGGGTGCCAGTGCCCGTCGAGGCCGCAGCGGTACCACCGGCCCCACGCCCCGAACAGCCACCACTCGCCGGGCCCTGCCAGCAACCGGGAGACCACCTGTTCGGCGCGCTGCCGCAGCGCGGCGGTCTGCCACCACGCCGAGGAGGTCATCGCGCGGACGTCGGCCTCTGCCGTGGCGAAGGGGTCATCTGCGGGGGCGCCGCCGGAGGTCTGCCAGTTCACACTTTCGGATCCTAGTCGGGTTCGCGCGCGCTTGGCCGGGCCTGCCCCGAGCTGTGGATAACTCCGGTGACGCCCGGTGCGCACGGCCTCCGGGGCCGTGGCGCGACGGGCGTCAGGAGGCCAGACCGCTGACGACGCGGGTGAACCAGACGGTCTTGCCGTGCGGGTCGGTGCGGCAGCCGGTGTCGGCGGAGAGCGCGGCGACGAGGAGGAGGCCGCGGCCGTCCTCGGCGTCTGTCTCGCGTTCGGTGCGCGGTTCCGGTGGGCGGATGAAGGACTCGTCGGTGATCTCGCCGCGCAGGAGCAGACCCTCCAGCAGCAGGCTCAGGTGGATCGGTCCCTTGCCGTGCACGACGGCGTTGGCGACGAGCTCGTCGACCATGAGGACGATCTCGTCGATGTCGGCGGGGTCGGCGAGGTGCCAGGCCGCCAGTTCCCCCCTGGTGAGTTCGCGCGCCCTGCCCGGGGCGCGTAGGTCCGGTGACAGCTCCCATGCCGCGGCGCGGGCGCCGGACCGGCCGACCAGTCCGAGGCGCGGTGCGTCCACTGCCCGTCTCCTCCCGTGCGACGTGCGTTGCGATGGCGGCCGAGGCCCCCCGGCCCTCATCTTCGGATGTTCCCCGTCCGGCGGAGGAAAATTGCCGTCGGGGGCCGGTATGGCCGAAACGGCAGTCTTTCGTGTCGGGTGGCGTGCCGATCCGGACGGGGGCTGCGATTCCGCCAAGAGCCCCTCCTCCCTGGCGTTCCGGTCTTTCGTCACAAGTGGGACGCCTGGCCTCGCCCTTCGGAGTACGTGACGGGTATCACAGCCGCCCGGACGGCCCCGGTGAGGCGGCGCGCAGGCACGGCGGGACGGGCGGGATGCGTGGGGCATCGGCGCGGAGCGGTTAAGCTGGCTGTGCCGGTGTGGCCAGTGTCCCCGGGCCGCATCTAACGCCTTCACGGAATACCGTTCGGCTGGAGCCGTGTTGTGCCATCCGCCGAGAGGCGACCACCACACCGGCCTTAGGCATGACGAGGGCCCCGGCGCACAGCGCGCCGGGGCCCTCGCACTCCTTCAGGAGAAGAACACCGCTATCGCCGTGCCGACCGCGGACACCAGGCCCAGCAGCCCGATCACCACGGCGGTGACGATCCGCTGCGCCCGGCTCCTGCGCGCCCGGCCGAACCGCTCCAGCCTGGCCGCGAGCGCGGGGTCGTCGCGGCTCAGCCGCGAGGCGATCTCGGTCAGGATCCGCTCCTCGTCCATTGAGAGAGCCATGGCGCACCTCCGGGGGTCACATTGCGGTCTTCCTCCCCCGCCGCGCGCCGTTCTACTCGCCGGACGTGACGCGGATCACGGCGTGTGGACGACCCCCGCGCCGGGCGCGCTCTCGTGCTGGTTCCTGTCCAGGGCCGTCACCCGGTAGGTGTAGGTCTGGCCGGTTGCGGCGGTGGTGTCGTTGTAGGCGGTGCCCCTGAGCGTCCCGATGAGGTCGGCGGGCTTGACGGGCCCGCACTTCGCGCCCTTGCCGGCGCTGCGGTAGACGGCGTAGGACGTACCGTCGCCCTTCCAGGTGACCTTGATGTCGCCGGATGTGCCGGTGACCTTGACGTCGGTGGGGGCGGCCGGAGCCTGCCCGGTCTTCCATGGCGGGATGAGGGCGGGCCGCTGGTAGTGCTCGCGCAGCAGGACGGTGAGGAACCCGCCCTTGTTGCGGGCGACGTCGGCGGAGCTGAAGTAGACGTCCCCGCGCACCTCGGGGTACTTGCGGTTCAGGGTGAGGTGGCGGCTTATCTCGTCGGGCTTCTTCCAGACGGAGTCCGCGCCGATCCGGTAGGCGCCCTGGCCGATGAACAGTCTTACGTCGGTGCCGCGCACGAGGTTGGACCACCAGGGGACGAGGACGCGGTAGTCGGCGCGCGGGTCGCCGATCGGCCAGTAGAGCTGCGGGAGCACGTAGTCGAGCCAGCCCTGGCGCACCCACTTGCGGGCGTCGCCGTAGATCGAGGCGTAGGCGTCGAGGCCGTTGGTGTCGGATCCGGCGGGGTCGTTGGTCCGGTTGCGCCAGATGCCGAACGGGCTGATGCCGAACCGTACCCACGGCTTGGCTTCCGTCACCTCGGTGTAGAGCCGTTTGACGAGTTTGTTCACGTTGTCGCGGCGCCAGGCGGCCTTGGTCGGGTAGTCCGCGCCGAACAGGCGGTAGGTCCTGTCGTCGGGGAAGTCGCCGTGTGACGGGTAGGGGTAGAAGTAGTCGTCCATGTGGATGCCGTCGACGTCGTACTTCTTGACGACGTCCATGATCGCGGACGCGGCGAGATCCCTGACCTCGGGCAGGCCCGGGTCGTACCAGAGGTACTTGCCGTACTTGTGGACCCATTCGGGGTGCTCGCGGGCGGGGCTGGTGGGGGCGAGCTTGGCCCTGTCGTTGTCCTCGCCGACCCGGTAGGGGTTGAACCAGGCGTGGAACTCGAGGTTCCTGGCGTGCGACTCCTCGATCATGAACTTGAGGGGGTCCCAGCCGGGGTCCTTGCCCGCCTTGCCGGTGAGCCAGACCGACCAGGGTTCGATCGGCGACGGGTAGAACGCGTCGCCGGCGGGCCTGATCTGCACGAAGACGGCGTTGAGCCGGGCGGCCTTGGCCCGGTCGAGCAGCTTGCGGAAGGCAGCCTTCTTGCGTTCCACGGGGAGTTTCGGGTCGCCGGGCCAGTCGCCCGCGTAGACGGTGGCGATCCACATGCCCCGGAGCTGCTTGGCCGGGTCGTCGCCGGTCGGTTCGAGAGCGGGGCAGTCGGGGGTGGCCCGCGCGGTCTTGGCCGTCGGCTTCCCGGTGTCCGCGTCGACCGTCGGCACCGGTGCCCGCTCCGGTGTCCCGCCCGTCGTCCCCGCCGAGCATCCGGCGGCCAGGGCAAGCCCGGCAGCGGCGACGGCTGTGCGCGCTCCTCCCATCTGCGCGAGGCTACCCGGTCGCGGCGGCCGACACGGGGGAACGTCGGCGATTCTGTCGGACCCTGGTGCTTCGATGTCCTCATGGCTACCTGGAACGACGTGCGGGAGACGGCGCCGGAGTTCGCCGAGCGGGTCCGTGCCCTGTTCGACGCGCACCGGCACAAGACCATGGCGACGCTCCGCAGGGACGGCTCGCCCCGGATCAGCGGGATCGAGCTGGCGCTGGTCGGCGGGCAGGCGGTGTTCGGCATGATGCCCGCCTCGCTGAAGGCGCGGGACGTGCGGCGCGATCCACGGGTCGCGATCCACTCGGGCTCGGAGGATCCGGACGACGCGAATCCGGCGGCCTGGCCGGGCGACGCCAAGATCTCGGGCCGCGCCGTGGAGATCACCGGTACCGAGGAGGCGGGCGCCCTGCTGGAGGCGATGGGCCAGGGCGAGGCGGCCGGTCCGGACACCCCGGTTTTTGTGGTCGACATCGCGGAGGTGGTGCTCACCAAGGTCGCGGCCTCGGCCGACAGCCTTGACGTGCTGTTCTGGAAGGACGGTGGGCTGCGTACCCTGAAGGCCGTTTGAAGGGGGGCCCTTCCAGCACTATTGACAAGTTATCTAGTATGGCGGTGTGCTGAAGGAGACACCGCCCCCGGACAACCTCGTCCTCGGCGCCCGCGACGTGCGCTTCGACTGGTCGGAGCTGCCCCGCCACTGGGTCCCGGACGAGCCGCTGGCCACCCATCTGATGAACGTCCTGCACCTGCTGCTGCCCGCGGGCGAACGCTGGTTCGTCGAGGTGTTCAAGCAGGCGCTCCCCCTGATCCACGACGACGACCTGCGCCGCGACGTGCTCGGCTTCATCGGCCAGGAGGCCATGCACGCCGGGGCCCACCAGGGCGTGCTCGACCACTTCGCCGCGCACGGCATGGACTGCGGGCCCTTCGTCGACCAGGTCGACTGGCTCTTCAGCCGCGTCATGGGCGACCGCCCCCACCTGGAGGGGCGGCGGCAGACGGAGTGGCTGGTGTCCCGCCTCGCCGTCATCGCGGCGATCGAACACGTCACCGCCTTCATGGGCGACTGGATCCTCAACGCCGACGGCCTCGACGCCGCCCGCACCGATCCGACCATGCTGGACCTGCTGCGCTGGCACGGTGCCGAGGAGGTCGAGCACCGGTCCGTGGCGTTCAACCTGTACCAGCACGTGGACGGGCGCTACCTCCGGCGGATCCAGGCGATGGCGATGGTCGCGCCGATGATGTTCGTGCTGTGGCGGCGCGGCGTGCGCTTCATGTACGCGGTCGACACCGAGCTGGCCGGGCACCGCCCGCCGCGCGTCCGCGACGTGCGGGGCACCGCCGCGCGCGGCGTCACGCCGAGCCTGCCGCACCTGACGCGCAAGGTGCTGAAGTACTTCGCGCGCGGCTATCACCCGTCGCAGGAGGGCGACACCGACCAGGCGGTCGCCTACCTGGCCTCCTCCCCCTCCGCGCGGGCGGCAGCGGAGCGTGCCGCGTGAGGCTTCCGGCGGAACTGCGCCGCAGGGGCGGCGCGGACACGCTGTTCGGGCTGCTCGGCCTGTTGGGCGAGACGATGCCCACGGTGGCGGCGCTGAGCGGGGTCGGGCGGCGTGAGCCGCGCCCGGTGGAGCGGGGCCTCCCGCTGGTCGTCACCGAGGTGGCCGCGGCGGCGGGCGACGTCGCGGTGCTGCGGCTGGCCGATCCGGCGTCGGCGCCGCTGCCGCCGTGGACGCCCGGCTGCCACGTGGACGTGCGGCTGCCGTCGGGCGGCCTGCGCCAGTACTCGCTGTGCGGTGACCCCGCCGACCGGTCGGCCTACCGGATCGCCGTCCGCCTCGTCCGCGACGGCAGGGGCGGCTCGGCGGAGGTGCACGCGCTCGTGCCGGGCTCGGTCGTGACGGTCTCGGGTCCGCGCACCGCGTTCCACTTCACCGGCGGCGGGCCGCACCTGTTCGTCGCCGGGGGCATCGGCATCACGCCGATCCTGCCGATGGTCGCGGAGGCGGCCCGGCGCGGGGAGGAGTGGCGGCTGCTCTACCTGGGCCGCTCCCGCGACTCCCTGCCCTTCCTCGACGAGCTGGCCCGCCACGGCGACCGCGTCACCGTCCGCACCGACGACGAGCACGGCCTCCCCGGCCCGGACCTGCTGGCCGCCTACGACGGCGACGGGAACGGTCCGCAGCCGGGGTTCGCCGGGGGGCTGGCGGCCGCCGCGGTGTACTGCTGCGGGCCCGCGCCGCTGCTGGCGCTGGTGCGGGAGGCGGCGCGGGACGCGCGGGCGTTCCACGCCGAACGGTTCGCGCCCGCGCCGGTGGTGGACGGCCGCCCGTTCACGGTGAAGCTCGCCGGAACCGGCAGGACGGTCGAGGTAGCGGCGGACAAGACGATGCTGGACGCGCTGTCCGACGCGGTGCCGTCGGTGGCGTACTCGTGCCGCCAGGGGTTCTGCGGGACGTGCCGGGTGACCGTCCTCGCGGGCGGAATCGAACACCGTGACCGGTTTCCGGAGCGGCTGCGCCGGGACGATGAGATGATGCCGTGCGTCTCCCGAGCCGAGGGCGACCACCTGATCATCGACCTGTGACCGGGAAAGGGTTCATGCCCGCTACCGACAGAACCGCCCCACCGCCGCCCCGCCCCCGCCGGATGTCGCCCGAGCACCGCAAACAGGCGCTCATCGACTCGGCGCTGGAACTGTTCGGCAGCGCCGGGCCCGACCGCGTCTCGATGGAGGACGTGGCGGCGCACGCCCAGGTGTCCCGCGCGCTCGTCTACCGGTACTTCTCGAACATCGAGGAGATCCACGTGGCGGCGCTGCGGACCGCCGTCGACGACCTCGTCGGCCGGATCTGCCGCGAGCGCGAGGGCGACCTGCTGACGCAGCTGCAGGACACCATCGGGGAGTTCGTCGCCTACGCGGAGGAACGGGCCGCCGGGTACATCGCGCTGCTGCGCGGCGGCTCGGTGATCGCGACCTCCGAGACGGCGGCGATGGTGGACGAGGCGCGGCACGCCGCCGTGCACCAGGTGCTGGCGCGGCTGGAGATCCCCGACCCGTCGCCGTTCCTGCTGCTGACGCTGCGCTGCTGGGTGGCGGCCTGTGAGGGCGCTCTCCTCACCTGGCTCCAGGAGCGCACCCTGGGCCGGGAGGAGCTGGTGCCGTGGCTGTCCGGCCAGCTCGTCGCGATGATCGCGGCGACGGCCGGGCACGACCCGTCGATCGCCGACTTCATCGCCAAGCTGGAGGAGCTCGGCGACGCGCCGTCCTGAGCCCGCTCAGGGCTCCAGGGCGGTCCGCATGACGGAGAACTTGGCGCGGGCCTCGGCGAGCTCGGCGGCCGGGTCGGAGTCGCCGACGATGCCGCAGCCCGCGAACAGCCGGGCGCGGCTGCCGTCGAGCTGGGCGCAGCGCAGCGCGATGCCCCACTCGCCGTCGCCGCGCGCGTCCACCCAGCCGACGGGCCCCGCGTACCTGGCACGATCCATGGCCTCCAGCTCACGGATGAGGTCCATGGCGGCGTCCGTGGGGGTGCCGCAGACGGCGGGGGTGGGGTGCAGCGCCTCCAGGACGTCCAGGACGGACCGTTCGGCGGCGAGGGTGCCGCGCACGGGCGTCGCGAGGTGCTGGACGTTGGCCAGGCGCAGCAGCTCGGGCCGGTCGGGCACGGACAGTTCGGCGCACAGCGGCCCGAGCGCCTCGCGGACCATGTCGGCGGCGTAGGCGTGCTCGCGGCGGTCCTTGACCGAGGCCATGAGGGCGGTGCCGCGCGCGGCGTCGACCTCCGGGTCGGGGTCGCGCGGGGTCGTCCCGGCGAGCACCAGGGACTCCACGACGCCGCCGATCCGCCGGACGAGCAGTTCGGGGGTGGCGCCGACGAGCCCGTCGACGGCGAAGGTGTAGCAGTCGGGGTAGCGGGCGGCGAGCCTGCGCAGCAGGACGCGGGAGTCGATGGGTTCGGCGGCCTCGGCCCACAGGTCGCGGGCGAGGACGACCTTGCCGAGCCGCCCTTCGCGGATCCGTTCGACGGCGGCGCTGACGGCCCCGGCCCAGCCCTCGTCGTCCAGGGCGCCGCCGCGCCAGGACACCCGCGACGGCTCGGCCTGCGGGCGCAGGAGGGTCAGCGGGTCGGCGGTGTCGCCGATGACGGTGCTCCAGGCGTGCCCGTCGCGCCAGCCCAGGACGTACCGGGGGACGATGAGAACGGAGTCGTCGCTCTTGGGGTCGAACCCGAAGGTGCCGAAGGCGACCGGCCCGGAGCCGGGCACGCCGACGGGGTCGTCGACGTCGGCGGACTCGAAGAGGGAGGCGAGGGCGGCGCGGGCGCGGGCGAACCTGCCGTCACCGCCGGGGATCGGCACCCGGGCGGCCTCACCCCAGCCGACGAGGCCGCTGTCACGCCTGATCCAGGCGAGGGCCGCCGGATTCGGCAGCCGTCCGATGAGGTCGAGACGGCCGGGGGCGGGTAGGGTCCGCACCGTAAGCCGCTCGGAGGTTCCCAAAGCAACGCTCACGGCCCCACAGTACAGAAGAGTTGAACCCGTTCAAACCAGAGGTGTCACTGTTCACACAGCGGCCCGGAGGACGTCAACGACGGCGGGTAAGCTCGCGATCATGCAGAACCGCTGGATACCCCTCGAAGGCGCGGCCAACGTGCGTGACCTCGGCGGCCTCCCCACCCACGACGGCGGCGTCACCCGTTTCGGCAGGGTGCTGCGCGCGGACAACCTCCAGGGCCTCACCGAGGCCGACGTCACCGTGCTCGCGGGCCTGGGCGTCGGCCACGTGCTGGACCTGCGCACGGACATCGAGTTGCGGCGGGAGGGTCCGGGGCCGCTTACGCGCACCCAGGTGAAGCACCACCACCTGTCGCTGTTCACCGACGAGTTCGACGGCCCCGCGATCTCCTCGGACGCGCTGCTGCCCTGGCAGAAGCGCGACGCGCAGCGGGGGCAGCTCGACCGCGCGCTGGGCATCTACCACGGCTACCTGCGCGACAGGTCGGACTCGGTGCTGGCGGCGCTGCGGGTGATGGCGCACGAGGAGGACGGCGCGATCGTGCACTGCGCGGCGGGCAAGGACCGCACGGGCATCATCGCCGCGCTCGCCCTCGCGGCGGTGGGCGTCACCCGGGCGGCGATCGTCGCGGACTACGCGCTCACCGGCGAGCGGATCGACGCGATCCTGGCGCGGCTGCGGGCGTCGGAGACCTACCGGCACAGCCTTGAGGACCGCACCCCCGACAGCCACCGGCCGCACCCGTTCCTGATGGAGCGCTTCCTCGACGAGCTGGACGCCGCGCACGGCGGCGCGCTGCCCTGGCTGACGGCGCGCGGCTGGACGGGTTCCGACACCGAGGCGCTGCGGGTACGCCTGCTCGCCTGAACCGGACGCGCCGGACACGGCGGCCGAGATGTGCCCGAGTCCACGGGATCTTCGCCACATGGAACATTTTCCACTTTTCCGGTATGAATTACCTAGAAGTGGAGGGTGCATGCGCAAGATGTTCGTCCTGTTGGGGGCGCTGACCTCGGCGGGTCCGCTGGCGATCGACCTGTATCTGCCGGCCCTGCCGAACCTCGCCGCCGACCTGGGCGTCAGCGCGTCAGCCGCGCAGCTGTCCCTCACCGCGTTCATGGTCGGCCTCGGCACCGGCCAGATCATCGTCGGCCCGCTCAGCGACGCGTTCGGACGGCGGCGACCCCTGCTCATCGGGCTCGCCGCGTTCGCCGTCGTCTCGGTGGCGCTGACGGTGGCCCGGGACATCGAGGTCCTCATCGCGCTCCGCCTCCTGCAGGGCCTCACCGCGGCTACCGGCGTCGCGCTCACCAAGGCCGTCGTGCGCGACCTGTACAGCGGGGTGGAAGCCGCCCGGTTCTTCACCATGCTGATGCTGGTGACCGGGTTCGTCCCCCTCATCGCGCCCGTCGCCGGGGCCCAGTTGCTGCTGGTCACCACCTGGCCGGGGCTGTTCGCCACGATGGCGGCGCTCGGCGCGCTGCTGTGGCTCACCGCGCTGGTCGCGCTGCCGGAGACCCATCCGAAGGACGCGCGCCAGGCGTCGACCATACGGTCGGTGGTGCGCGCGATGGGCACCGTCGCGCGGCACCGGGGCTTCCTGTCGTTCACGCTGACGGCGGGCTGCGCGAGCGGCGCGATGTTCGGCTACATGGCGGGCTCGTCGTTCGTGCTCCAGGAGGTCTACGGGCTCAGCCCGCAGGGGTACAGCGTGATGTTCGGGCTGAACTCGCTCGGCATGATCCTCGGCGGGCAGACCGCGGGGCGGCTCGCCGGACGGGTCAGGATGAAAGTGCTGCTCGGCATCGGCCTCGGCGTGTCGGCGACGGCGGGGCTGACCGTGCTCGTCGGCGTCGTCACCGGGGCGGGGCTGCCGGTCATCATGCCCGCCCTGTTCGCCGTGGTGGCGGGCCAGGGGATGATCTACCCGATGGCGCTCACCCTGGCGATGAGCAGCCAGCCGCCGCACCGGGCGGGCAGCGCGTCGGCGCTGTTCGGGCTGGTGCAGTGGGTCGCGGGCGGCCTCACCGGGCCGCTGTCGGGCGCGTTCGGCACCGGCACCGCGCTGCCCCTCGCGCTCATCATCGCGGTGCTCGGGGTCGCGGCGTGCGTCACCGCGTTCCTGTTCACCCGCGGCGCCTCCGACAAGCAGCCTGTGGCTTCCGTCTGAGCGTGCCCGCTTACGCCCCGTCCAGCAGGGCTCGGGCCAGCGCGTAGGCGTCCGACAGCGAGGCGCCCTGGTAGGTGCGGGCGGCCAGGCCGGTCAGGTGGTGGTCGGCGTTGACGGCGACGGTGTGGGTGAGGTGCGCGAACAGCGGCGCGTCCGACATCGAGTCGCCGTAGGCGACGACCCGGGTGAGCGGCAGGCCGTGCCGGGCGCGCAGCCGCTCGGCGGCGGTCACCTTGGCGGCGGGGCTGAGGATGCCCGCCGGGTCGAGCGGCGCCCGGAAGGGCGGCGCGGGGAAGCGGGACGCGACCACCTCGTCGACGCCGACGGCGCGCAGCCGGTCGGCGAAGAAGTCGGGCGACAGGGTGATGACGGCGGTGTGCCCGCCGCGCGCCTTGATGTCGGCGCACACCTCGGCTATCCCGTCGATCCAGGGCGCGGCGGCGAAGGCGCTGGCGACGTGGTCGGGCGTGAGCGCGTGCCACAGGAGGTGCAGGCGGGCGGCGAAGGCGCGGGTGTCGATCTCGCCCGCGGCGAACTCCTGTTCCAGTGCCGCGAGTTCGGCGGTGCCGCCGAGTACCGCGGCGACCTCCAGCGCCGCGTTGGTGCCGCGCAGCAGGGTGCCGTCCATGTCGAAAAGGTGCAGTTCAGCCATCCTGCCATCCCAGCACGCGCGGGCCGGGCGGCGCACCGGGTTTTTCGCCGCGCCCGCCGCGATGTGTTCTCCATCGCACCCTGTTTTCCCAGCGAACGAGACATCGGATAATGACACATAGGCCGGTGATGCGTTACCGTGCCGAGCATCACGGATCGACGAGGAGAGTTCACGTGGGCGTGTTCGCCGAGGAACTGAAGCCGGCCGGAGGGGCAGCGCTGGACCAGGTGTTCATCGCCAGCGGCGCGGGGGTGGTGCTCGCCGCCGTGCTGCTGGTGCTGGGCTGGGGGCACCGCAGCGGAAGGCTCGACGCGCTGTCGAGGATCGCCGCTTACGTCACGCGGGGGGCGTCGCAAGGACTGCCGGGATGGGCGGCGCTGCCGTCACTGGTGTCCCTGGCCTCACTGCTCACCGCACTGCTGGGCATGTACTGGGACATCTCCCTGCACATCACCCGAGGCCGCGACGAGGGGCCGCTGGCCAACATCGCGCACTACCCCATCCTCATCGGGCTGTTCGGCATCTTCGCGGCGGGCGTCATCGCGCTCGTCCTGCCGCTGCGGGAGAAGCCGGGGCCCGACCCGGTGCGCATCACCCGGAACTGGTACGTCCCGGTCGGCGGCGCGCTCGTCGCGGGCGCCGGGTTCTACGCGCTGCTCGGCTTCCCGCTGGACGACGTGTGGCACCGCATCTTCGGCCAGGACGTCACCCTGTGGGGCCCCACCCACCTGATGCTCATCGGCGGCGCGGGCCTTTCCCTCGTCGGCATGATGGTGCTGGAGCGGGAGGGCCGCGTGGCCGGCGAGCCCGGGCCCGCGTTCCTGTCCTGGCTGCGGCGCGGCAGCATGGCGGGCGGCCTGCTCGTCGGCCTGTCGGTGTTCCAGGCCGAGTTCGACTTCGGCGTCCCCCAGTTCCGCCTGGTGAACCAGCCGTTCCTCATCGCGCTCGCGGCGGGCTGCGCGCTCGTCGTCGCCCGGCTGTGGGTCGGCCGGGGCGGCGCGCTCATGGCCGCCGCGTTCTACCTCGTGGTCCGGGGCGGGGTGTCGCTGCTGGTCGGGCCGGTCATCGGCGAGCTGACCCCGGCCGTCCCGATGTACCTGGCCGAGGCGCTGCTCGTCGAACTCGTCGCGCTGGCGCTGATCCGGCGGCCCTACCTGTTCGCCGCCGTCTCCGGACTCGCCATCGGGACCGCCGGGTTCGCCGCCCAGTACGTCTGGACGGGCTTCGCCTACCGGCTGCCCTGGACGACCGACCTCGTGCCCGAAGGCGTCGTCATGGCCACCGCGGGCGGCCTCGCGGGCGCTGTACTCGGTGTGCTGCTGGCGGAGGGGCTCGCGGGACGGCTGCCCCAGCCCGCCGTCACGAACACCCTGTTCGCCGGGGCCCTCGTGGTGATAGCCGGATGCGTCGCCAACGGGCTCATCGCCACGGTGCCGCAGGACGTCACGGCGCGCGTCCAGATCGCGCAGGACGGCAACGCGACCATCACCCTGAACCGGCCCCTCGACGACCCCGCGTGGGTCCAGGTGACCGGCTGGCAGGGCGGCGACCTGCACGTGGACCTGCTGGAGCGGACCGGTCCCGAAACCTACCGGACGACGTCGCCGCTGCCCCTGGACGGCACCTGGAAGACCCTCGTGCGGCTCCACGACGGGCGCGACCTGTCGGCGGTGCCGATCTTCCTGCCGGAGGACCCGGCGATCGGCGCGCCCGAACTGGCCGCCGTGCCCGACGCGACCCGCCCCGCCCAGTCGGAGAAGCTCATCCTGCAGCGCGAGCTCAAGACGGACGTGCCTGGATGGGTCTGGGGCGCCGCCTCCCTCGTGGTACTGGTGTGCTCGCTGGTACTCGTCGTCTCCCTCGGGTGGGGCACCCGCCGGATCGCCCGTGCGACGGCCGGGCGTCCCGAGGTAAGTTCGCGGTCATGATTCTCGCCGACCACTCCGTAACCGAGGCCATCGCCCTGTTCGTCCCGGCCGTGGCCATCGTCACGGTGATCGCGGGCGCCGTCGTCATCGACCGCCGCCGGGCCGCGCAGGAGGACGCCGAGAACCCTGACTCCCCCGCCCCCGCCGACACCGCGCCCGCCGCAGGCGAGCCGACGTCCTAACAAACACGACGAAGCCCGGAGAGATACTTCCCTCTCCGGGCTTCGTCGTTCGGGTCAGCGGCCTACGGCGGAGCGGACGGCCGCCTCGATGACCTCCAGGCCCGCGATCGCGTCGGCCATCGGGACGGGCGGAGGGGCGCCGTTCTCCAGCGTCGCGACGACGCCCTTGTAGAAGTCCTGGTAGGCGCCGAGATCAGTGCGGACGGGACGGGCCCTGCCGGGCACGCCGAGCAGCCCGTACGTCTCCGGCGGCATCTGGCCCCAGCCGGGCTCGCGCGGGGTCCGTCCGGCGCGCAGCGCGTCCTCCTGGCCGTCCATGCCGTGGATGACGTAGGACGCCTGCTCGCCCAGCACCCGGAAGCGCGGCCCCAGGTCGGCGGCGGTCGCGCTCATCCACAGGTGCGAGCGGACGCCGCCCGGATGGGTGAGGCCGAGGAACACGTCGTCGGCCACGTGCGCGCCGGGCCGTCGTGTGTCCATCTCGGCGTAGACGTGGGTGGGCGGGCCGAACAGGCAGATCGACTGGTCGATCAGGTGGGCGCCCAGGTCGTACAGGATGCTTCCGGCGTCGGCGGGGTCGCGCGACTCCTTCCACGACTCCTTGACCTCCGGCCTCCACCGCTCGAACCGCGACTCGAACCGCTGCACCTTGCCGAGCGCGCCCTCGCCGATGAGCCTCCGGACCGTCCTGAAGTCACCGTCCCAACGACGATTGTGGTACGGGAACACGGGCGGCCCGTAGGACTCCAGCTCCCTCGCCTGCGCGGACGTCACCGCGATCGGCTTGTCGACGACGACGGGCAGCCCCACCTTGAGCGCGTCCGCCGCCAGCGGCACATGGGTGCGGTTCGGGGTGGAGACGACGACGAGGTCGCAGTGGCCCGGCTCGGCGAACACCATGCCGGGCTCGGGCAGCACCGCCACCCCGGGATAGCGCCGCCGCACCTCCTCCTGCCGCTCGGGGTTGCCCGTCACGACGGCCACCAGCACCATCCCGGGCACGGAGGTGATGAGCGGGGCGTGGAAGGCCGCACCGCCCAGCCCGTATCCGATGAGCACCACACGCAACGTCATGTACCGATCATGACAAACCACCAGCACGTCGCAAGAGGGAGGGGTCCCCTCTGACCTGCACGAGTGCCTCAGGGCAGGCGCAGCCGGGCGAACACCGCGCGGTGGTCGCTCTCGGGCAGCGGGTGGACGGCGAAGTCGAGGACGGCGACGCGCCGGTCGGCGAAGACGTGGTCGATGGCGATGCCGGGGAGCCTGCGGCCGTCAGCGGGCCATGTCGCCTTGAGCGCGGCGCCGCGCGCTTCGGCGGCGCTGCGGTAGCCGGTGGCCAGGACGCGGCGGATCGTCGTGTGGTCGAGGGTGGCGTTGAAGTCGCCCGCGAGGATCCTGACGGTGCCGTCCGGGGTGGCTGCGGGGATCGCGGCCTGGCTGTCGCGCCAGCACGCGTCAAGGCCGGGGTAGAGCGGAGCGCACGTGTGCACGGCGACGACCTCCACCGGGCCGCCCGCGCCCGGCACCCGCACCTCGGCCCTGACGGCGCCCGCCGGGGCGGGCCCGGGGACGGTGAAGGGGTACCGCGAGTACAGGGTGGTGTCGTTGGTGCCGTCCTCGGCGTACGGGAGGTGCTCGCGCAGGCCCGCGGCGTCCAGGCCCTCCTTGGCGTGCCGTGGCAGCTCCGACAGGGCGAGGACGTCCACGTGGAGCGTCTGGACGAGGCGCAGGACGTCGGCGGGAGGGGTGCGGCCGAACAGGAGGTTCGCGGCGAGGACGCGCAGCTCGGGGCCCCGCGCGGCGGGCTCGCCGTCGGGGATGGCGCGGGGGGCGAGCAGCATGCCGAAGGCGGTGACGACGGCGAGGCCCGCGGCGGCGGCCGAGCAGCGGCGCAGCAGCAGCGCGCCGAGCGGCGCGACCGCCGACGCGGCGGCGACATAGGGGGTGAACGAGACGAGCTGGACCCAGCGGAAGGCGGCGTCCCAGCCCGACACGCGTACCAGCGTCCACGTGGCGAAGGGCGTGACGAGCGCCCACGCGACGACGGTCTTCCAGCGCCCCATTCCCCCGGCCCCCCATGGCAGGAAACGCCTCACCAGCGGGCCGCACGGGCGTGGCGTACCCTCCCTGAGCCTAACAGCGGGGGGATCACCCCCGGTGCGGGCGATCAGTCGGTTGGATATGGCAACCTGGAGGGATGAGCACCTCGGCGCGTCCCTGCTCGATCGCCGCCGCCCTCCAGATCGTCGGCGAACGCTGGGCGCTGCTCGCGATCCGCGAGATCTTCCTCGGCAACCGCAGGTTCGACGAGATCGCCCGCAACACGGGCGCCTCCCGCGACATCCTCACCGCCCGGCTGCGCTCCCTGGAGACGGCGGGCGTGCTCACCCGGCGGCCCTACCAGGACCGTCCCGCGCGCTACGAGTACCACCTGACCGAGGCGGGCCGCGACCTCGCGCCCGTCCTCACCGCGCTGCGCACCTGGGGCGACACCTGGGTCTCCGACACCCCGCCCGTGACCGCCACCCACACCCCGTGCGGCCACCCCCTCACCTCCGTCACCCTCTGCCCCCACTGCCACACCCCCACCACCCCCGAAACCACCCACCTCACCGTCAACACCCCCGACTGGACCCTCAAGGGCCCCACCCCCTGACCCCGTCCCCTGCGCCCTGGCGGCCGATCTGCCGGGGTGCGTAGGGTTCGGTGCGTTGTTTCCGTGCGACCGCCGGGTCGGGCGGGTTCGGGTGTTCTTGCGAGGAGACGGTGTGGACCTGCGGGAGACGATTCCGGTGGCGTGGCATGGCGATCGGTCCAGATTCGTCTACTTCTGGGGGCATCGGCCGACGCGGAGCGGGAACCACGTTTTCTCGCAGTGGTTTGAACACACGTTCGAACTGGGTAGTGTCCGGTACGCGTCGGCCGAGCACTACATGATGGCGGAGAAGGCCCGCCTGTTCGGCGACGAGGAAGCGCTGCACCGGGTCCACCACGCGCGGAACCCGGGCGCGGCGAAGGCAGCCGGCAGGAAGGTCGTGGGTTTTGATGAGGACGTCTGGGCAGCACACCGCTTCGACATCGTCGTGCGCGGCAACGTCGCGAAGTTCGCCTCCTCCCCCGAGCTTCGCGCCCGTCTCCGCGACACCGGCGACCGTGTCATCGTCGAGGCCAGCCCTCTGGACCCGGTCTGGGGCATCGGCCTGTCCGCCGACCACACCCACGCCCCCGACCCCGCCCACTGGCCGGGCACCAACCTCCTCGGCTTCGCCCTCATGCAGGCCCGCACCCACCTCACCTGACGCCCGCCCCGCCGAACCGACGCACCACCAGCCCCGTCCCCCACGGTTACCGTCACCCCGCCCTCCGACGGTCAGGGGGTGGGGGTCCAGGTGTTGGCGGGGGTGCGGTGGACGGGGACGGGGGTGCCGTTGACGGGGATGTGGAGGGCGTCGGGGGTGCCGGTGGGGAGGTCCAGGCGGAGGGCGCCGGGGGTTTCCCTGGTGGTGAAGGTGAGGGTGGGGAAGGTGGTGCGGAGGGACTTCTTGAGGGTGCCCGGGAGGGGGTCGGTGGTGCACGGGGCGTTGACGGGGCAGCGGCGGTCCAGGACGACGAGGCGGTCGGGGTCCGCGTCGCCGACGGTGCGGAAGGCGGCGGCGTAGGCGGCGCCGAGGTCGGCGAGGTCGGCGAGGTCCAGCAGGACGTCCGCGGAGCTCTGCGGGACGGCGGACTCCGACGAGGTCGCGGCGCCCGGCGGGGTGGGGCCGCCCGCGGTCGTCTCGGGGCGCTCGGCGGCGTCGGGGTCGGTGGTGTACGCCTCGGGCACCGCGGCGGGGGCGCCGCCGGAGCCGTCCTCGTTCCGGGAGTAGGACTGGCCCGCGGCGGTCGAGTCGGCCTGCTGCTGGGAGGGCAGGGCGGTGTAGGCGACAGGGAGCAGGAAGGCGGCGAGGGCGGTGCAGGCGGCGGCGGAGGCCACGACGGTGAGGCGGCGGCGACGGCGGGTGCGGCGGCCGGTGGCGATGACGGAGTCGGCGAGCGACGGGCCGGGCGCGGGGGCGTCGTCGGCGAGAAGGGAGAGCAGTGCCTTGTCATCCATGGGCGTCGTCCCGCACTCCGTAGGCTTCGCGGAGCTTGTCAAGGCCGCGCATGGTCTGGCTGCGGACCGTCACCGCCGAGCAGCCGAGCAGGTCGGCGACCTCGGCGACCTCAAGCCCGACCCAGTGGCGCAGCACGACGGCGGCGCGCTGCCCGGCGGGCAGGGCGGCGAGCGCGGCGCGCAGTCGCACGTTGCCGTCCACCGCGGCGAACGGGTCGGCGCCGGGCCGCTCGGGGAGCGTCTCGGCGGGGGTCTCGTGCCTGCGGTGCGGGCGGCGGTGTTCGTCGGCGGCGACGGTGACGAGGATCCGGCGCACGTACGCCTCCGGGTTCGTCTCGATGCGCTTCCACCGAAGATACGCCTTGACCAGCGCGTTCTGCACGAGGTCCTCGGCGGCGGAGCGGTCGGCGGTGAGCAGGTAGGCCAGGCGCAGCAGCGAGGGGGAGCGCTCAGCGACGAACCGTCGGAACGACTCCTCGTCGGCCATCGGGGTGCTCCCCCCTTATCCGGGTACCTGCCACACCGTCGTGCGCTTGTGCCTGGCGTCCTCCAGGGCCCGGCTCACCGGCACATCGTAACGGGCCAGCGCGGTGAACGTCCCGCGCGGCAGATAGCGCCGCCCGGGGTCGCCGACGAGGACGAGCGCGCCGGCCCGCGCCCGTCTGCGCAGGTACGGTTCGACGCGCCGCGACATCGCCTTGTCGTAGAACACGTCGCCGGCGAGCACGACGTCGCACCGTTCGGCCTCGGGTTCGGCGTCGTCGAGCACGTCGGCGCACAGCGCGGTGACGGCGACGGCGTTGGCCTCGGCGTTGGCGAGCACGGCGGCGCCCGCGTACGGGTCGACCTCGGCGGCGACGACCTCGCGGGCCCCGGCGCGCGCCGCGGCGACGGCGACGACGCCGGAGCCGGACGCGAAGTCCAGCACGCGCCGCCCGCGCACGAGTTCGGGACGGTCGAGGACGTACCGGGCCAGGGCGAGACCGCCGGTCCACGCGAACGCCCAATAGGGCAGTCCGGTGTCTTCGGTGCGCTCCCACAGGCCGTAAGGGTCGTCTGCCTGGTGGAGCACGATCTCGGGAAGGAGCGGGACGGGCTTGAGACGCGTGTGCGCGCGCACAAAGGAGAGTTCTTCGGGCGCCTTGCAGAGCGGGGGGTTCGGCTGCACGGTGCCGACCTTAATCCGACCGACCTGACAACGCCATTTCCCGCGGTCATTTCTCCCGGGATTCAATTTTGTTGCAATATCGGACTAACTCCCGACCGGCCCCAACACACCGTCAAAATCGGTCATAGAAGACAAACGCCAACCAGGCCCCGGGGACCCCCGGGGGTGCAACAGTAAATAAACCTGCCTATTATGGTCGGTCATGGTCTCCCCCAGGATGTCCGTCGCCGCGGTCTTCTGCCTGCACGGCGCGGTCGGCGGTTCGTTCGCCACCCGGATCCCGTGGATCCAGGAGCACGTGGACACCGGCCCGGCCGGGCTGGGCCTGGCGCTGCTCGCCCCCGCGCTCGGCGCGTTCCTCGCCATGCCGCTCACCGGAAGGCTGATCCACCGCAGAGGCGCCCGCACCGTCACCCGCGCCACCGCCGTGCTGTTCGCCGCCGCGCTCGTCCCCCCGTCCCTGGCCGCCGACCTGCCCGTCCTGTGGGTGCTGCTGTTCGGCTACGGCGTGCTCGGCGGCGTCTGCGACGTGGCGATGAACGGCCTCGGCGTCGAGGTCGAGCGGGAGCTGGGCAGGCCGATCATGTCCGGCCTGCACGGCATGTGGAGCGTCGGCGCGCTGCTCGGCGCGGGCGCGGGCGCGCTGGCGGCGGCCGCCCACGTGGACGCCCGCACGCACTTCGCCGCGGCGGCCGCCGTCCTCGTCGTCGTGGCGCTGCTGGCGGCGCGCGGCCTGCCGGACCCGCCGCCGGGCCTCGCCGAACCGGCCAGGTTCACGCTGCCGGGGCGCGAACTGCTCGGCATCGGCCTCGTCGGGTTCTGCGCGGTGTTCGCCGAGGGCGCCACCGCCGACTGGTGCGCCGTCTACCTGCGCGACGTCGTGGACGCGGGCCCCGGCATCGCCGCGTCGTCATACACGGCGTTCGCGGTGACCATGGCCGTCAGCAGGCTGCTCGGTGACACGCTCGTGGCCCGCATCGGCACCGTCCGCATGGTCAGGGTGAGCGGCGCCCTCGCCGTTGTGGGCGGCGTCCTCGTGGTGACGGCGGCCTCCCCGCTCCCGGCCATCGCGGGGTTCGCGTTGATCGGCCTCGGCATCGCGGTCGTGGTGCCGCTGGCGTTCGCGGCGGCGGGCCGGGCGGCGGCGGTGCCGAACGAGGGGGTGGCGGCGGTCGCGACCATCACCTACTCGTGCCTGTTGGTCTCCCCCGCCCTCATCGGCGGCCTCGCCTCCGTGACGTCGCTGCCCGTGTCGTTCGCGGTGATCACCGCGATGGCGCTGCTCATGACGCTCTCCGCGGGCTTCCTGCGCCCCGCCGACGCCAGGACCGCCTGAACCGCCCGCCCCCCGCTCGTGAACGCGTCAACGGGCCGCCGCCGAACCGGCGGCGCCGGAAGGTCAGCCGAGCAGCCGCAGGGCCCTCTGCGTGCCGCTCCGGGCCGCGCTGGCGGCGAGCCGAGGCACGGCCCCGGGCGCGGTGCGCAGCGTGACGCGCACCGCGATCGCGGCGGCGGCCTCGCCCGCGGGCCCGGAGACGACGAGTTCGGTGACGCGCCGGGTCGCGCGGGACACCGCGCCGTCCGCCGCCGCCGGTGCCTCCGCGCCGCGCAGCACGCCCACCGCGCCCGTCCAGGCGACCCTGACGGACTCGCGGGTGCTCTCCCGCATCCGCTCCCGCAGCGCGGCCCTGGCGACCTCCTCGGTCATCTCGGTGAGCGCCCGCCCGAGGTCGGTGCCCGCCGCCCACGCGGCGGCGCCGGTCACACCGCGTTCGGCGAGGTCGGTGATCCCGGCCGCCCCGACGAGCCCGACGGCCTGCCGCACCGGCTCGCTGCGCGCCACGCCCCCGGCCCACGCGACGGCCGCCGCAGGCACCGGCCCGGCCTCCACGAGCCGCGCCGCGATCTCCTCGGCGGCCTGGCGCGCCGCGTTCTCGGCGACCTCAAGGGCGAGTTCGGGACCCACCTCGATCACCACGTCCATGACCACGTCGGCGACGACGTCCGTCACCGAGTCCAACGCGGCGTCCACCGCGAGCCGACCGAGCGTGCTGCCCGCCGCCTTCTCGGTGAGCCCCGCCCACGTGGAGGCCGTCACCCGCGTCAGCGGGTTGCGCAGCGCGAGCCGCCGCGCCGCCTTCGACAGCGGATGCCCGGCCGCCTGCCCCGCGACGGACAAGGCCGTCGCCGTGACGCCGTAAGCGGCACCCGTCACGGCATGCGACCCGGCAGCCGACGCAAGCTGATCGACCGCCTGTTCGGCGATCGAGACGGCGAGCCGCTGCGCCGCCGTCTGTGCCGCGCGCTCCACCGGCGCCCGCACCACGGGCAGGTCCAGCGCCCGCTCCAGGCCCGTCCGCGCGACGCCCACCGTGACGTCGCGCCCGAGATCACGCACAGGCCGCGCGATCAGGGAGCCGAGCCGCAGCAGATCGCCGACCTCACGGCGGAGTGCCGACCCGGTGCCGTGTTCCGCCGTCATCGCCCCGCCCCTCGCCTCGGTTCCGCGCGCGGCGGCCGTGGTGGTCCCTCCAGGTAACCACGCGGAACGCCGGCGGCGAAGAGGGTATCCCCCGCGGCCTGCGAAGCAATCCAAGATCGGGCCCGGCGGTCGCCGTCCGGGAGGCGTGATCCGGGGCACGCTGAGTAGGTTTGAGGCCATGAGCAATCTGGAGACGGCGCCCGAGCCGGTCCGCACGGGCGGGACGGCCGAGGTCAAGGCGACGCCCGTGCGGGAGCTGCTGCCGATGAAGGAGGTGCTGCTGGGCGGCACCCGGGTGCGCCGCCTCCTGCCGTCGTTCGGCCGCCGGATGGTCGGCGCGTGGTGCTTCCTGGACCACTACGGCCCCGACGACGTCGCCAACGAGCCGGGTATGCGGGTGCCGCCGCATCCGCACGTCGGCCTGCAGACCGTCAGCTGGCTGCACGCGGGCGACGTCCTGCACCGCGACAGCCTGGGCAGCCTCGCCACGATCCGGCCGGGCGAACTCGGCCTGATGACGGCGGGCCGGGGCATCGCCCACTCCGAGGAGTCCCCGGTGCCGCACCCTTCGGTGCTGCACGGCGCCCAGCTCTGGACGGCCCTGCCTGACGCGGCCCGCCACAAGGACCCCGCGTTCGCCCACCACACCGACCTGCCTGTGGTGACGGCCCCCGGCCTGCGCGCGACGGTGTTCCTGGGCGAGCTGGACGGCGCCCTCTCCCCCGGTGAGGTGTTCACCCCGATCACCGGCGCCGACGTGACGGTCGAGGCGGGCGGCGAGGCGAGCCTCCCCCTGGAGTACGACTTCGAGTACGCCGTCCTCACCATGACGGGCGACGTCAGGATCGACGGCGCGGAGGCCCCCGTAGGGCACCTCCTCTACCTGGGCTGCGGCCGCGACGAACTCCCGGTGGAGGCGGGCTCCGCCACGAGGTTCCTGCTCCTGGGCGGCGTCCCCTTCGAGGAGAAGCTCGTCATGTGGTGGAACTTCGTCGCCCGCACCGGAACCGAGATCGCCGCCGCCCGCGAGGCGTGGATGACCGGCGACGCCCTGGGCGTCGTGCACGGCTACGACGGCCCGCGCGTGCCCGCCCCCGCCCTCCCGACGACCCCGCTGAAGCCGCGCGGCCGGGAGCGCTGACCGGCTAGTCCCACCAGAACGACCAGGCGTTCCGCCCGACCAGCTCCTCCGCGTACCCCTCCAGGCTGCCCGCGCCCTGCACCACGACGTCCGGGCAGAACGCCCAGTGCTCGGCGGCGACGTGCACCGCGTGGTCGGGGTCGCGCGGCGGCGCGGCCACGCTGAAGTCCATGGTGTTGAACCCGACCCGGACGAGGCGGGCGCCGAACCTGTCCTCCCAGCCGCGCGCGACCGCCGACATCGGCGCGGTCCACGGGTTGTGGTTCAGGGCGCCCTGCCAGCCCATGACGGCGAGGACGTCGGCGCTGCGGGCGGCCGCGACGAGGCCGAGCAGGGTGCTGCGGCCGTCGGCGAGCTGGCCCGCGAGCCAGTCGGCGGCCTCCAGCGGCTCGGCCATCGGCTCGCCGGGCGCGGCCAGGCCCGGACAGTACTTGCCGAACGGGGAGAGGTCCTCGAAGTCGTCGCCGTACCGCAGCCGCGGCTCGATCATGTCCTGCCAGACCTCGGTCATGAACTGCGCGGGCTCGTACACGCCGATCTCGGACTCCGGTTCGGGCGCGACCTGCCCCGCCGCCCACGGCTGCGCCGACTCGTCCAGCAGCAGCGGCCACAGGCCCGAGTAGAGGTGTTCGGCGGCCAGGCTCCGCCAGATCTCCGCGGTGACCGGCGCGTCGCTCAGCCAGAACGCGGGCCTGGTCACCGGGTGGTCGCGGCGGTAGGACCGGTCGGGCCACACCACCGCCCCCTCGGGCAGGGGCACGTTCAGCGTGCGGCCGTTGCCGCCGTCGGCGAACAGCCGGTACACACCCGCCGGCAGCGCCCTGCCGGGCCGGTGATCGTCCATGCTCGACCACTTTCGCTATCGCAGACCTATGCCGGATCTTGGTGCATTCCAGGACTCTACTGCCACCTGGCCGCCCCGTGCCGCACGGCACGTCAAGGCCGTGCGACGATCGGTGCCGTGACCGCCGACGCCGCCCTCACCCCCACACTGCCCGACCGCAGGACCCTCAGCCGCGAGGTCTGGCTCGTCCTCGCGCTCTCGCTCGGCGCGTCGGCGCTGGCCGCGCTGATCTCCTTCACGGGCTCGCTCACGGCCGAGAAGGCGCTGTCGGAGCAGACGGCCTCCCTTGTCACCGACAGGTACGCGGGACGGCCCTGGCTCGGCCTGTCGTGGCAGCTGTACGGGATCGCGGTGTCGCTGGTGCCGGTCGCGCTCGTCGCCCACCTCATGGCGCGGTCGGCCGAGCCGATGGGCAGGGCCCTGGGCGTCTCGTGGGTGCCGCGCTGGCGCGACATGGCGCGCGGCGCGGGGGTCGCCGCCGTCATCGGCGGGTCGGGGCTGGCGCTGTACCTGGCGGCGCAGGGGCTGGGCGCGAACCTCACGATCGTGCCCACGACGCTCGGTGACGTGTGGTGGCGGATCCCCGTCCTTGTGCTGTCGGCGGTCGAGAACGCGGTGCTCGAGGAGGTGATCGTCCTCGGGTACCTGCTGCACCGGCTCGACCAGCTCGGCTGGTCGCGGTGGAAGGCCGACCTGACCAGCGCGGGAGTCCGCTCGGTCTACCACCTGTACCAGGGGATCGGCGGGCTCATCGGCAACTTCGTCATGGGGCTGGTCTTCGCGTGGCTGTACCGGCGGTGGGGACGGGTGATGCCGCTCCTCGTCGCGCACGCCCTCATCGACATCGTGGCGTTCGTCGGCTGGGTGGCGCTGGCCGGACGGGTGTCCTGGCTGCCGGGCGCCTGACCTGGCGGAAAACCCTTTGCCGGAGATCACCGGGTTCGGCCAGGATCGCCCGGCATGGACGAGGCACTGGTCGCGGGGCTGCTCGCCGGGTACGGGGTGGCGGTGCCCGTAGGGGCGATCGGCGCTCTCATCGTCGGGCTGACGGCCCGCACGTCGCTGCGGATAGGCGCGGCGGCCGCCTGCGGGGTAGCAGCGGCCGACGGCCTCTACGCGCTCGCCGCCGTCCTGGGCGGCGCCACCCTCGCCGGGCTACTGACGCCGGTCGCGACGCCGCTTCGGTGGGTCGCCGCGGCCGTCCTGATGGCGCTCGCCGTCCGGACCGCCCTGTCGGCGTTCGCGGAGGCGGCGGGCCGCCCCGTGCCCGTGTTCACAAGGCCGTCCCGCGCCTTCCTCGCCCTCCTCGGGCTGACGATCCTGAACCCTGCGACCATCGTGTACTTCGCCGCGCTCGTCCTGGGCCGCCAGGGCGAGGCCGCTCTGACGGGCCCGGGGCAGGCCGTCTTCGTCGTCGCCGCTTTCGCCGCCTCCCTGAGCTGGCAGCTCCTCCTGGCCGTGTTTGATTCGGCCCGAGGGCGGCCGCTTCGCAACCCCGACTTCGTCGGGAGCGGCCGCCCCCGGGCCGGGGGCGGCGCGCTCGTAGGCAGGACCCTCACCGGCGCGCGCGGCCGCCTCGTGACGGCCCTGGCCGCCGCCGCGATCATCGCCGTCCTGGCCGTGGGCCTCCTGGTGTGAGCGTGCTCTACTCGGCCCAGTCGAACGTCCGGGTGACGGCCTTGCGCCACTGCGCGTACTCCCGTTCCCGCTCCTCCTCGGGCAGCACGGGCGTCCACCGCTTGTCGGCCTTCCAGTGCGCGACGAGCTCGTGCTGGCCCGTCCAGACGCCGACGGCCAGGCCCGCCGCGTAGGCCGCGCCCAGGGCCGTCGTCTCGTTGACGCCCGGACGGACGACGGGCACGCCCAGCACGTCGGCCTGGATCTGCATGAGCAGGTCGTTGACGACCATGCCGCCGTCGGTCTTCAGCTCGGTGATCGTGTACCCGGAGTCGGCGTCCATCGCGTCGACGATCTCGCGCGTCTGCCAGGCCGTCGCCTCCAGCACCGCGCGGGCGAGGTGGCCCTTGTGCACGTAGCGGGTGAGGCCGACTATCGCGCCGCGCGCGTCGGCCCGCCAGTAGGGGGCGAACAGGCCGGAGAAAGCGGGCACGAAGTAGCAGCCGCCGTTGTCGGGCACCGTCGCGGCGAGTTCCTCGATCTCGGCGGCCGACGAGATCACGCCGAGGTTGTCGCGCAGCCACTGCACGAGCGCGCCGGTGATCGCCACCGAGCCCTCCAGCGCGTAGACGGCGGGCGTGTCGCCGATCCGGTAGCCGACGGTCGTCAGCAGCCCGTGCCGCGATCTGACGGGCTCCTCGCCGGTGTTCAGCAGGAGGAAGCTGCCGGTGCCGTAGGTGTTCTTGGCGTCGCCCGGCTGGAAGCAGCACTGGCCGAACAGCGCGGCCTGCTGGTCGCCGAGCGCGGACGCCACGGGGACGCCCTCCAGGACGCCCCTGGCCGTCCCGTACACCTCCGAGGAGGAGCGGATCTCCGGGAGCACCTCGGGCGGGATCCCGAACGCCTCAAGGGTGGACGGATCCCAGTCGAGCGTCTTGAGGTCCATCAGCATCGTCCGTGACGCGTTGGTGACGTCGGTGACGTGCCGTCCGGTGAGGTTCCAGACCACCCACGAGTCGATCGTGCCGAACAGGACCTCGCCGCGCTCGGCCCGCTCCCGCAGCCCCGGGACCTCCCGTAGCAGCCACAGCAGCTTCGGTCCGGAGAAGTAGGTGGCGAGTGGCAGCCCGCAGGTGGCGGCGAACCTGTCGGGGCCGTCCTCGCCCGCGAGTTCCCGGCACAGCCTGTCGGTGCGGGTGTCCTGCCAGACGATCGCGTTGTGGACGGGCTCGCCCGTGGCCGCGTCCCAGACGACGGTCGTCTCACGCTGGTTGGTGATCCCGACGGCGGCGAGGTCCGCGGCGGTCAGCCCGGCCCGCTCCAGGGCCTCGGCCACGCACGTCTGGACCGTCGTCCAGATCTCGGCGGCGTCGTGCTCGACCCAGCCGGGCCGGGGGAAGATCTGGCGGAACTCGCGGCGCGCGTCGGACACGACGGCGCCGGTCTCGTCGAAGACCATGCAGCGGCTTGAGGTCGTCCCCTGGTCGATCGCGGCCACGTACACCGGACTGCCTCCTGGTCGAGCGGATGGTGCTAGAGGCATCCTGCCAAGATCAGAGCGGGTTGTCGCCGTCGGGCCACCCCGTGCCCGTCGGCCCGTCCTGGCCGGGACTGGACGGCCCCGACGGGGACGGCGTCGGGGTGGGCCGTGGCGTGCCGGACTCGCCGGGCGTCGGCGTCGGGCTGGTCACCGTCTCGACGGGCTCAGGAGGCAGGTCGTCGGGCTGGGAGCGCCACAGCCACAGCAGCCCGAGGATGATGAGGAGGAACAGCAGCAGCAGCGCGAGCCCCGCCAGGACCGTCCCCCACGGGTTGTCCCGGCCGCCGAACCGTGGCCCGGCCCCGGAAGCCGACCCCGCGCCTCCGCCCGCGCCGAACGCCGCCCCGGTCCCGCCGCCCTGCGCGTACTTCGGGAACACCAGATACGGCCCGCCCGAGCCCGCCGGGGGCGATCCCGCTTCCGTCACCGGGAAGGCCGGATCGGACGCGCCCTCCCAATGATGGATCAGACGCGGGTTGCCCCGCTCGTCGGCGAGGGCGACCGAATCGAGCAGCCCGCCCAGATCGCCCTCCCCGACGGCCCACGGCCCCGGATTGGCGGTGTCGTAAGACAGGAGACGCCCCTTGTTACCGCGCACTGCGGCGGCGAACCTGTCACGGGCCGCCGGGTCCCCGGCCGCCCCCCGACTCAGCAGAACCACCTGGACGGCCCTGCCCGCGAAGTCCACGGCCCCGAACACGAACCCCGCGGGCGTCTGCCGAAGCACACCCGTCAGCCGATAGGGGCCGTGTTCGACCGAGCCGGGTGGTGACGGCGGAGACGGCGGCGGCGCTGTCATGACACGACCCTACTGTGGGTCGCGTCGGACCGGGCGTACCGTGTCGTCGGCGGGGTACCGGGTAGTTCACGTAGGGTCGGACCGTGTAGGGGAAGTCGTGGCATTTCGGGGCGGAGGGACCGGTGTGACCGTCACCGAGGGCACCAGGGAGGCGTCGGCGCTGCTGGAGCGCGCGCTCGCCGAGGTGAAGAAGGTCATCGTCGGCCAGGAGCACATGGTCGAGCGCCTCGTCGTGGCGCTGCTCGCGGGCGGGCACTGCCTGGTCGAGGGCGTGCCCGGCGTCGCCAAGACCCTCGCGGTGTCGTCGCTGGCCCAGGTGACGGGCGGCAGCTTCGCCCGCATCCAGTTCACCCCCGACCTCGTGCCCTCCGACATCGTCGGCACCCGCATCTACCGGCCGTCCAGCGAGTCGTTCGACGTGGAGCTGGGCCCGGTCTTCGCGAACTTCGTGCTCGCCGACGAGATCAACCGGGCACCGGCCAAGGTCCAGTCGGCGCTGCTGGAGGTGATGGCCGAGAAGCAGGTGTCGCTGGCGGGCCGCACCTATCCGCTGCCGAAGCCGTTCATCGTGCTGGCGACGCAGAACCCGATCGAGTCCGAGGGCGTCTACCCGCTGCCGGAGGCGCAGCGCGACAGGTTCCTCATGAGGATCACCGTCTCCTATCCGGACGCGCACGACGAGCTGGCGATCCTGCGCCGGATGAGCGTGGACCCGCCCGGAGCCGACCGCGTCCTGGACCCCGACACGCTGATCGGCCTGCAGCGCGCCGCCTCCCGGGTGGAGGTCCACGAGCTCGTCGCCGACTACGTGGTGCGGCTGGTGATGGCGACGCGGCGGCCCGAGGCGTACCGGATGCCGGATCTCGCGCCGCTCATCGAGTTCGGCGCGAGCCCCCGCGCGACGCTCGGCCTCGTCTCGTCCGCGCGGGCCCTGGCGCTGCTGCGCGGGCGTGACTTCGTGCTGCCCGAGGACGTCCACGACGTGGCCCGCGACGTGCTCGTGCACCGGCTCGTGCTCACCTTCGACGCGATCGCCGACGGCGTGTCGCCCGGCGAGCTGGTCGCCCGGATCCTCGCGTGCGTGCCGCCGCCGCGGGTCGTGTGGAACCACGGCGCGGTCTGATGCGCGTCCCCGAGGACAGGCTCCGCAGGTTGGAACTGAAGGTCACCGGCCGACTCGACGGGATGCTTGGCGGCGAGCACCTGGGCCTGCTTCCGGGCCCCGGAAGCGAACTGGCCGAAGCCCGGCCCTACCAGCCGGGCGAGGACGACGTGCGGCACATGGACTGGTCGGTGACGGCCCGCACCGCCGTCCCGCACGTCCGCGACATCGTCGCCGACCACGAGCTTGAGGCGTGGGCCCTGGTCGACCTCACCCCGAGCATGGATTACGGCACCGCCGAACATCTCAAGAGAGACCTCGCGGTAGCGGCACTGGCGGCTGTCGGGTTCACCGCGACCCGCCTGGGCGACCGTGTGGGCGCGTACCTGATGTCCGGCGGAACCCTGAAGCGCAGGCCCGCCCGCACCGGACGGACCCGCCTGTACGGCCTCCTGCGCGACGTGGAGGCGACCCCGAGCCTTCCGGGCCCGATCACCCTCGCCGACGCGATCACGTCCCTGGACCGGGGCCAGCGCCGCCGCGGCCTGCGCGTGGTGATCAGCGACTTCCTCGACGGGTCGGCCTGGGAGCGTCCGCTGCGCCGGATGGCCGCGCGGCACCAGGTCCTCGCCGTCGAGATCACCGACCCGCGCGAACTCGACATGCCGCCCGTCGGCATGGTCGAACTCACCGACCCGGAGACGGGCGCCGTCCAGGAGATCATGCTGAGCCCCCGCGTCGCCGAGGAGTACC
This sequence comes from Actinocorallia sp. API 0066, assembly GCF_020991275.1. Taxonomy (GTDB): domain Bacteria; phylum Actinomycetota; class Actinomycetes; order Streptosporangiales; family Streptosporangiaceae; genus Actinocorallia. Next base: position 399,916 of record NZ_JAJLQY010000004.1, read on the forward strand.
GGCGGGCCGCGCACGCCCAGCGCGCCGCGACGGCAGCCGCGCTGCGCCGCGCGGGCGCGGGCCACCTCCTGCTGTCCACCGACCGCGACTGGGTCGCCGACCTCGCCCGGTTCGCGCTGCGCCGCCGTCGGCTGGGGGGCCGGGTATGACGTTCCTGTCGCCGCTCTGGCTGCTGCTGCTCCCGCTCGTGCCGGTCATGCTCGTCGCTTACGTGCTGCTGCTGCGCCGGAGCCGCCGCTACGCCGTCAGGTTCACCAACCTGCCTACGCTGCGCTCGGTCGCGCCGGGGCATCCGGCGTGGCGCAAGCACCTGCTTGCGGGGATGTTCCTGACCCTGCTCACGGTGCTGGTGTTGGGCGCCGCGCAGCCCGCCGCGACGGTCAAGGTGCCGCGCGAGCGGGCGACGATCATCGTCGCGGTCGACGTGTCCCTGTCCATGCAGGCCACGGACGTGGCCCCGTCGCGGTTCGAGGCGGCCAAGGCGTCGGCGAAGGACTTCATCGAGGGGCTGCCGCAGCGCTTCAACGTCGGTGTCGTGTCGTTCGCCGGGACGGCCAGCGTCGTCGCGTCCCCGACCACCGACCGGGTGGCGGCTTTGAACGCGCTCGACAACATCGCCCTGGACCGGCGCACCGCGATCGGCGAGGCGGTGTTCGCGTCGATCACCGCGATCAAGACGTTCGACGCGGGCAACGGCACCGACCCGCCGCCCGCCCACATCGTCCTGCTCTCGGATGGCGACAACACCTACGGCCGCTCCGTCGCCTCGGCCGTCGCGGCGGCGCGGACGGCCCGGATCCCGGTGTCCACCATCGCGTTCGGCACGCCCTACGGCACGGTGACGATCGAGGGCGAGACGACCACGGTGGACGTCAACAAGGCGACGCTCCGGGCCCTGGCGGCGCAGACCGACGGGCACGCCTACGAGGCCGAGGACTCCGCCGAACTGTCCCAGGTCTACGAGAGCATCGGCACGTCACTGGGCTGGCGGCCGGAGAACCGCGACATCACCTCCTGGTTCACCGCCTTGGCCGCGCTGCTGGCGCTCGCGGGCGGCGCGCTCTCCCTCGCCTGGTACTCCCGCCTGCCCTGAGCCCGGCTGGACGCCACTAGGCTTGACGGCCGTGGGGGATCACTACTTCTCGGCCGAACCCGGCACGGCGAGCCGCCGGGCCACCGTCGATCTTGTGCTGCGCGATCTGCACCTGCGGCTGGAGACCGACCGCGGCATGTTCTCCCCCGACCGGATCGACGCGGGCACCCGCATCCTCCTGGACTCCGTCCCGCCCCCGCCGACGGAGGGGAACCTCCTGGACGTCGGATGCGGCTACGGGCCGATCACCCTGACGCTCGCCGCACGGGCTCCCGGCGCAACCGTCTACGGCGTCGATGTCAACCGGCGCGCCTTGGAACTGGCCCGGAGCAACGCGGAGGCGGCGGGCCTGACGAACGTCGTCTTCGGCACCCCCGAGGAGATCGACTCTGACCTGCGGTTCGCCGCGCTGTGGTCGAACCCGCCGATCCGGATCGGCAAGGCGGCGCTGCACGAGCTGCTGGACACGTGGCTCGCCCGGCTGGAGCCCGGCGCGCTCGCCCACCTCGTGGTCCAGAAGCACCTGGGCAGCGACTCGCTCCAGCGCTGGCTCACCGCGTCCGGCCGCCCGACGACCCGGCTGGCGTCCCGTTCGTCCTACCGCATCCTGGAGGTCAAGACCCCGTGAGCACCCCTGAGCGCCGTCAGCTGCGGCCCACCGACGTCAAGCGGCTGAACCGCACCTGGCGGCGGGCCACACAGGGGCGGCTCGGCCTGCTCGTGGAGTCGGTGACGCAGCCGTTCAACACGGGGTCGATCTTCCGGACGGCGGCGGTCTTCGGCGTCGAGCACCTGTGGCTCGCGGGCAACGCCACACCGCCGACCCACCCGAACGCGCAGAAGACGGCGCTGGGCACTGACCGGCTCGTCCCCTGGAGCCCGCCGCTGCCCGCCGTGGAGGCGGTCAAGACGGCGCGCGCCGAGGGGTTCAGGGTGGTCGCGCTGGAGCTCACCGGCGACGCCAGGCCGCTGCACGAGGCGGATCTGGACGGCCCGGTGTGCCTCGCGGTCGGCGGCGAGGACCACGGCTGCTCCCCCGCCCTGCTGGCCGCCGCCGACGCCGTCGCCTACATCCCGCAGGTCGGCCGGGTCGGGTCGTTGAACGTCGCGGTGGCCACCGCGGTGGCGCTCGCCGAGATCCGCCGCCGCGAGTGGGCGGGCTGACGCCTTTACGCGGTAAGGCTCCGGCATACTGGAAGGCGATGCGCTACGCCTTCCTCGACCACGACGGGCCCATCGCGTTCGCCCACCGGGGCGGGGCGCTGGGCGCGCCGGAGAACACCATGGCGGCCTTCCAGCGGGCCGTCGACCTGGGTTACGCCTACATCGAGACCGACGCGCAGGCCACCGCCGACGGCACCCTCCTCGCCTTCCACGACCCCGATCTCGCCCGCGTCACCGGGCGGCGCGGCAGGATCGCCCGCCTCCCCTACCAGCGGGTCGCCTCCGCCCGCATCCACGGCACCGAGCCGATCCCCCTCATGGAGGACGTCCTCGGCTCCTTCCCCGACACCCGGTTCAACATCGACATCAAGGACGAACCGGCGATCGGCCCGCTGATCCGCGTGCTGCACCGCACCGGCGCCTGGGACCGCGTCTGCATCACCTCCTTCTCCACCCGCCGCCTCGCCCAGGCCCGCGTCAGGGCCCGGATGTTCACCCGCGAGCCCGTCTGCACCGCGCTCGGGCCCAGCGGGGTCGCCGCCGTGCGGATCGGCGGCCGGGCCGCCCGGATCGCCGCCGAGGGCGTCGCCTGCGCCCAGATCCCCCACGCCCTGGGACCCGTGCCCTTCGCGACGTCCTCGTTCATCGGCCAGGCCCACTCCGTCGGGCTCGTCGTGCACGCCTGGACGGTCAACGACCCGGCCGTCATGGGCAGGCTCCTGGACGCCGGCGTCGACGGGATCATGACCGACGATCTGGAGGCGTTGCGCGAGGTCATGGCCGCACGCGGCCTCTGGAGCGCCGCCGGAGCATAACCGGCAGGGTTGGGACAGCCCCGAGCGGGAATCTTGTAGCGGTATCCAGCGTTGTCAAGTCAGGACCGCTAGCCGTCTGGGAGGCGTTTTTCGATGGCAGAGCGCGCACTTCGCGGCACCCGGCTCGGGGCGACGAGCTATGAGAACGACAGGAACACCGACCTGGCCCCTCGCCAGGAGGTGTCTTACACCTGCCCGAAGGGCCACCAGTTCAGCGTCACCCTCGCCGCCGAGGTGGAGGTGCCGATGACCTGGGACTGCCGCAACTGCGGTGTCCCCGCCCTCCTCATGGACGGCGAGGTGCCGGTCGCGAAGAAGGGCAAGCCGCCGCGCACGCACTGGGACATGCTCCTGGAGCGCCGGTCGATCGAGGACTTGGAGGAGGTCCTCGCCGAGCGCCTGGAGATCCTACGCGCGGGACGGCGCAAGAGCGCATAGTTCACAAGCCGACCAGGCCCGTGCCTTCTGGCACGGGCCTTACTTCTTCTAGCGCTTGTCGTCGGTCTCGTCGTCGTCGACGATGTCGCCGCGGACGATCTGGCCACGGACGGGGGGCGGCGGGGCGTCGTCCTCCTCGATCACCTCGCCGCGCACGACACCGCCCTGGGGGCCGCCCTGGAACGTGCCGGGGAAGCCGGGCGGCGGGCCCAGGCGGGCGGCGCGGCGGGCCGCCCACACCATGACGAGCCTGCGCACGAGCGGCCTGGTGAACGGAAGCACGCACAGCAGCCCGACGACGTCGGTGACGAACCCGGGCACGATCAGCAGCCCGCCGCCGAGCAGGATGAGGAACCCGTCGGCCAGTTCGGTGTCGGGCATCCGGCCCTGCGCCACCGTCGTGTTCAGCCGGGACCACGCCCGCCTGCCCTCCCGCTTGACGATCCACAGCCCGAGGGCCGTCTCGGCGAGCAGGAGCAGCAGCGTCCACCCGCCGCCGATCGCGTGCGCGACCTGGACGATCACGTAGATCTCCAGGATGGGCACGAGCACGAACAGGAGCGGGAAGAGCAGCGGCCACATGCCTTCATCATCCCCGATGAAGCCCGGTGCCCGAACTGCTCGCCGTTGTTTGACAGCCGACCGCTTTCCGGTAGTTTGAGCCGTCTGGTCCAGGCCGGACCCGACGGGCTCGGGCATCCTATAGACAACGGACACCGCCTCCACGGCCTGTGGGGACGCGTCCGGCCCGACGGATGTCCGGGCCCGCGTCCATTGCCGGTACCTTTCATCCGATGGGCGCCGGGAACGCTGGAGATGGTGTGACGCAGGAGACGGTCGCCGACACGCCGGCGCGGGAGCAGCCCCCGGAGGGTGTGCGGCTGGCCCGCGGCCCACGGGCGCGGGCGCTGTGGCGGCTCGCCGCGAGCGCGGCCGCCGGTCTGATCATGTATCTCGCGTTCCCGCCGAACGTGTTCGGGCCTTCGGCCGGGAGCTCGTCCGGACTGTGGCCGCTGGCCCCGGTCGGCGTCGCCGTCCTCGCGCTGGCGCTGCGCGGCACACGGGCCCGTTTTGGGGCGCTCGCCGGGCTGGTGTCCGGGCTCATCTTCTTTGTCCTCGTGCTGCCCGGCCTGCGGCCGATCGGCACCGACGTCTGGCTGGGGCTGAGCCTCGTCCAGACGCTCTATTTTGTGCCGATGGGCGCGGCACTCTCCCTGGTGTCCCGGAGCCGCCTGTGGCCGTTCTGGGTGGCCGCGCTCTGGGTGACACAGGAGTTCGTCCGGGGCAGGTACCCGCTGGGCGGCTTCCCGTGGGCCCGGCTGGCGTTCTCCCAGACCGACACCCCCTACACGGGCTTCGCCTCCCTGGGCGGGGCGCCGCTCGTCTCGTTCGCCACGGCGCTCACCGGGTCCCTGCTGGCCTACGCGGTGATCACGCGGTCCTGGCGTCCGGTGGCCGCCGCCGTCGCGGGGGCCCTGGCCGTCCCGCTGCTGGGCGCGCTGGTCCCCGCCGGGACGGGCGGGACGACCGCGACGGTCGCGGTGATCCAGGGGAACGTGCCGCGCCTCGGCCTCGACTTCCTCGGGCAGCGCCAGGCCGTCCTCAACAACCACGTGGCGCGGACCCGTGAGCTCGCCGCCAAGGTCAGGGCCGGGGAGCTGCCCCGGCCGGACCTCGTCGTGTGGCCCGAGAACGCCAGCGACCTCGACCCCTACAACGACCCGACGGCCTACGCGGTGATCGACGCCGCCGTCCGGGACGTCGGCGTGCCCGTCCTCGTGGGCGCCCTGACGTCCACCCCCGACCGGAAGATGGTGGAGAACCGGGGCATCGTGTGGGACCCCGTCAGCGGGCCCGGCGAGTACTACACCAAGCGGCACCCGGTGCCGTTCGGGGAGTACATCCCGTTCCGCGACGTCCTCACCCGGTTGATCTCCCGGCTGGAGCGGGTCCCGCGCGACTTCGCGCGCGGCGACCAGGACAACGAGCTGACGATGGCCGGGACGACCGTAGGCGACGTCATCTGCTTCGAGGTCGCCTACGACGGGATCGTGCGGGACGCGGCGAAGTCACAGATCCTCGTCGTGCAGACCAACAACGCCACCTACGGCCGCACCAGCCTGCCGTGGCAGCAGCTCGCGATGTCCCAGTTGCGGGCCATCGAGCACGACCGCACCGTGCTCGTCGCGGCCACCAGCGGGATCAGCGCGATCGTCGCCCCGGACGGCCGCCTGCTCCGGCAGTCCCGCGAGTTCACCCCCGAGATCCAGGTGGCCGCCGTGCCCCTGCGCACCTCGGTTACCATCAGTGACCGCCTCGGCGGGCTGCCGGAGTGGCTGCTCGCGCTGGCGGGAGTCACCGGGGTGGGCCTCGCGCTCACCGCGCGCAGGCGGGCCGCCGACACCGGCCCCGGAGAGGCGACATGAACGCGATCCTTGTGATCATTCCCACGTACAACGAACGGGAGAACCTCCCCCTCATCACCTCCCGGGTGCGCGCGGCGGTGCCGGGTGCCGACATCCTCGTCGTGGACGACGGCAGCCCGGACGGCACCGGCGCGCTCGCCGACGAGATGGCCGCCGCCGACGACCACGTGCACGTCCTGCACCGGACCGCCAAGAACGGCCTGGGCGCCGCCTACCTCGCCGGGTTCCGCTGGGCGATCGAGCACGGCTACGACATCATGGTCGAGATGGACGCCGACGGCTCCCACCAGCCCGAGCAGCTCCCCCGGCTGCTCGACGCGCTGAACGAGGCCGACCTGGTGATCGGCGCCCGCTGGGTGCCCGGCGGCGAGGTCGCCAACTGGCCGAAGCGACGCGAGGTCCTCTCCCGTGGCGCCAACACCTACGCCCGCCTCATGCTCGGCGTCCCCCTCCACGACGCCACCGGCGGCTACCGAGCCTTCCGCCGCGAAACCCTGGAAAAGCTCGACCTCGAAGACGTCGACTCCCGAGGCTACTGCTTCCAGGTCGACCTGGCCCTCCGAGCCCACAAGGCGGGCCTCCGCGTCGTCGAAGTCCCCATCACCTTCGTAGACCGAGTCCACGGCTCCTCAAAGATGAGCGGCTCCGTCATAGCCGAAGCCATGCTCCGCGTCACCGCCTGGGGCCTCCGCTCCCGCCTCACCCGCTGACCCCCACCCACCCCCGCGGAAGACCGCACGCGTCCCCGCGCGTTCGTGCCGCCGGGTGTTCACCCAGCGCGACGCGCCTGAAACGCCGATGCCCCGCGCTGAGCGGAGACGAGGGCGTCGTTGATCAGGCGCCGTGTTCGGCGGCGATCGCGTCGATGCGTTCGGCGAGGTCGAAGTCGCGCGCGGTGAGCGCGTCACCCGCGTCGTGGGTGGTGAGGGCGAAGGTGACGTTCCGCCAGCGGATGTCGATGTCGGGGTGGTGGTTGGCCTCCTCAGCCGCCTGTGCGATTGCGGAGACAATGGCGATCCCAGCGAGGAAAGTCGGGGCCTGGACGGTCCGCGTGATCGTGTCGCCGGTGCGCGTCCATCGCGTCACCGCCGCGAGGCGGTTGGTGATCTCGTCCTCTGCGAGCCGTGCCATGGGTGTTCTCCTCGGTGAGACGGCGTGGAAGGCGAGTACATCACGCAGGGCCGTAAAAGCCGTCGTTGAGGTTTCTGGCGTTTCGGCCCGATGGTGGGAGATCTGGTCGGGCCGAGGGGTGATTACTTATTGTCTCTTATGGGTGACTATGGGGTTATCGCTGCGGGGTAAGGGTGGGGGTCTTTAGGCTGCGGGGTCCGGGTGGGTGATGGAGGGAAGGGGTGGGTGCGGTGCCGCATCAGAGGACGGGGACCTGGATTCCGGGGGTGGGGGAGCAGGAGAGGATCAGGGAGGTGTTGCGGCTGGCGGAGCTGGATGACGCGCAGCGGAAGGCGGTGGGGTTGCCGCCGAAGGCGAAGGTCGACTGGGTGGGGCGGAAGGACGGGGGGAAGCGGGGGGAGCTCGCGGCAGGGCTGCTTGTGGAGATGGAGACGCGGCTCGCGGCCCGGTACAAGGACTGCCGGTGGAAGGAGACGGCGGGGCTGCTGCCCATGAGCAGTTTTGAGGGGGCGGGGCGGGCGGCGAAGAAGGCGGCGGACGACCTGTTCAAGGCGTGGACGGACAACGCGGCGCTCACCCCGAACCAGCTCGCGTTGCGGCGTCGTCCCGCGTTCGTCGGGTCGGGGGCGGACGCGAACCTGCTGGAGGTGTCGGACTTCTCCGACAGGGCGCGGGCCAGGATCCCGATCACGGCGTACGAGCAGGCGAGGTACACCGCGTCCCTCTGCGCGGACCTCATGCAGAAGCACCACTTCACGCCCTACGGGGGCGTCGACGAGGAGGCGGCGCAGTTCCTGGACGCGGAGGTGCTGCGGCCGTTCACCAAGACGCACGAGTCGACGCTGATCGCGTGTGAGCGGTACGGGTTCGCGATCACCGAGCCGCGGAACGGGCTGATCTTCCTGTCGGGTTCGCTGGAGGGCTGGAAGCCCTCGGACGGCGAGCACAACCCGCTCGTCGCCGCGCGCAAGTGGAAGGCGTTCACGAAGCTTCTGCACGAGTACGTGCACACGCTCCAGCACCCGAACCTCGTGCACGTGGGGAACCAGAGCCAGACCGTGCGGGAGGGCTTCTGCGAGTACCTCACCCAGGCCGTCATCGCCTCGCTCAAGGCCCTTCCGGCGCACGACGCGTACCTACAGGAGCTGGACGACCTGGTGACGGGCGGGTTCGGTCTGAGCGCCGTCCCACAGGCCATCACCGGCTACACGACGCCGTCGGACTACGTCACCTACGTGGCCGACACCAGGACGTTCGTGCGCGAGTTCCACGAGAACGCCCTGTATGCCGCGTTCTTCCAGGGCCACACCGAGTTCCTCGGCTTCCGGCTGGAGACCGTCGCCGAACCCGCCCTCCCGGCTCGGGGCGACGTCCGCCCGGTGCATGTCCCGCACACCGTGACGACCCTCGCGGACCTGGCCGGATACCTCCAGATCCCGGCTGAGGCCCTCGTCGCGGACAATCCGGGCCTGTCCGGCGACCGCGCGGCCTGGCCGTCCCAGATCCACGCGCCGGGTTTCCGCCCGCACTTCGTCGTCATCAACCGCCCGGACGACGAGGACGAGGTCGCCGTCGAGACGCCCGCCCTGGCGGCCGCCCAGAACGGCGTCACCCCCGACGTCCTCCAGGCCCACAACCCGCCCTACGACCCGGCCAGGCCCCCGTCCTGGTTCTTCGTCCCCACCACGTGAACGGGGCCGGGCCCCGGGCGTCCGGGGAGGGACGGCCTGGGGCCCGGGGTCGGGGTGCTACTTGACGGCGCCTGCGGTGAGACCGGCCTGGATCTGCCGCTGGAAGATCACGTAGACGATGATCACCGGGAGGATGGCCATGCTGAGGGCTGCCATGAGGGCGGGCCAGTCCTGTTCGTAGCCGGCCTGGGTGCTGATGGTGGCGATGGCCTGGGGCAGCACCCACTTGTTCTGGTCGGCGGGCACGATGATGATCGGCAGGAGGTACTGGTTCCACTGGCCGATCACGTTGAAGATCGTGATGGAGACCAGGCCCGGCTTGGCCATCGGCATCATGATCTGGAAGAACGTGCGGACGTGCCCGGCGCCGTCGATGAAAGCGGCCTCCGCGACGGACGTGGGGAGCGTCCGGAAGAACGCCGTCAGGAAGAAGATCGTGAACGGCAGCGAGTAGGCGACGTACACCAGGATGAGGCCCTGGTAGGTGTTGTGGACGCCGAGGTTCTGGACCACCTTGAACAGCGGGACCAGGGCGAGGAACACCGGGAACATCATGCCGGACACGAACATGAAGTAGACGACGCGGTTGCCGCGGAACTCGTAGCGGGCGAGCACGTAGGCGGCCATCGCGCCGAGCAGCATCGTGAGGAACGTGCTGACGGCGACCACACCGACGCTGTTGATGAGGTAGCGGCCGATGTTGGCGTCGCTCCAGGCGCGGCCCCACGCGTCGAAGTACCACGTCTCGGGCAGCGTCCAGGCGTCGCCGAAGATCTCCGCGTTGGTCTTGAACGCGGCGACGAACGTCCAGACGATCGGGACGACGACGAGCAGCGCCCAGACGGCGAGGGCGACGTGGGACAGGCTGGTGAACAGCCCGGAGGCGGCGCCGCCGGAGCGCCGCGAGCGGGGCGCACGGGCCTTGCGGCCGGGCGTGGAGGCGGAGGCGGGTGTCCCGGTCTGTACGGGAAGGTCAGTTCTCGTCTTCATCGGGGCGCCTTAGTACTCGATGCGTTCGCGGCGGGTGACGCGCAGGGTGAGCGCCGCGAAGGTCAGGGTCATGAAGAACAGGACGACGCCCATGGCCGAGGCGTAGCCGAGTTCGGAGTAGCGGAAGACCTGGCGGTAGATCTCCAGCGCGACGACGGTCGTGGAGTTGTCGGGACCGCCCTGGTCGACGGACAGGACCTGGACGATCGCGAACATGTCGAACGCGGCGATGCCGAGGTAGATCCAGCCGACCTGGAGGGTGTCCCACAGGAGCGGGAGGGTGACCCGGAAGAACAGGGTGAAGCGTCCGGCTCCGTCGAGGGCGGCCGCTTCGAAGACGTCCTTGGGAATGGACGACATTCCGGCGGAGAAGAGCACGACGTAAAAGCCGACGCTCTGCCAGACGACGACTCCGATGATCGACCAGAGGGCGATTTTCGGGTCGTTGAGGAACTGCACGGGTGCGATGCCGACCTTGCCGAGCAGTCCGTTGATCATGCCGCTCTCGGTCGGCCGGTACACCGACTGGAAGAGCACGCCGAGGATCGCGATGGCGAGGACCTGCGGCAGGAAGAAGACCACCTTGTAGAAGCCGGAGAACCGCACCCCCGTCATCGTGCCGTTCTTTCCGCTGCCCCCGCCGACGTTCAGCAGGAACGAGAAGAACAGCGCGATGACGAGGGTCGCCAGCGGCAGGGTGATCAGAATCCAGAGGTGGTGCTTGAGCGCGGACGTGAACGCCTCGTCCTCGAAGAGGTCGCGGAAGTTCTGCAGTCCGATGAACTCGGGCGCCTTGTAGCCGTTCCACTCGGTGAGCGCGATCTGGAACGCCTGGATGTACGGGCCGATCACAAAGACGGCGTACAGGATCACCGGGATCGCGAGGAACCCGACGATGAAGGGCAATCTACCCTGCCGCATGGCTGTGGTCTCCGGAATCTTCGAGCGGGTGTCAGGCGGTCCTGGTCTGGAGGTCGGCGCCCGCGTCCTTCTTGGCCTTGTCCGCCGCCTTCTGCATGGCCGCGCAGAACTTCTTGGCGTCGCTGCGGCCGTACATCAGGTTGTTGGTCTGGCGGCGCAGCTCCGTCTCCAGCTCCTTGTACCAGTTCTCGAAGAGGCTGGTGGTGACGATGTTGTTCCCGGCGGCCTGCTGGGCGGCGAACACCGAGGACAGGCCCGGGGAGAGGGTGAGGCCCTCGGCCGCGCCCTGGACGATCGTCAGGGAGCCGGACTTCTCGGTGAAGCCCTTCGCGCCCTCCTTGGACAGCATCTGGCGGAAGTACTCCAGGCCGCCGGAGGGGTTCTGGCCCTTGGCGGAGACGAAGTAGTACTCACCCGCCGCGACGCGGATCGCCTCGTAAGGCAGGGCGTCGGAGGCGGTGACCGACGGGGTCGGCGCCAGGCCGTACTTGAAGGTCTTCGGGGTGGAGGCGGCCTGCTCGTTCTCCAGCCAGGAGCCGGACGGGTAGAAGGCGATCTTGCCCTGGTTCTGCTGGGTCTGGACCTCGGTGTGGATGAGGCCCTCGAAGGACTTGTCGGAGTACTTCGTGTTGATCTCGGCCCACGCGGCGGCGGCCTGCTCGACGGCCGGGCTGGTCCAGGCGCCGTCCTTCAGGTTGTCGATGTCGATGAGCACCTGGTTGCCGCCGATCTTCGCCGCCGAGATGAGGATCATCCAGTAGGCGTAGTAGGAGGCGTTCTTGCCCGCGTAGGCGAAGGGGGTGATGCCCTCGCTCTTGATGGTCTCGGCGAGCGTCTTGAACTCGTCGAAGGTCTTGGGCGGGGTCCAGCCCTTGGACTTGAACAGCTCGCTGTCGTACCAGAGGCCGTAGGTGGAGGACACGTAGGCCATGAGGAACGGCTTGCCCGCGACGAGGCCCGCCTCGGGCGCGCCCGCCAGGACGGCGTCGCGGATCTTCTTGGCCGGGTCGTCGAGCGACGGGGCGTCCCACAGGGCGGTGAGGTCCTGGAGGTGGCCCGCCTCGGCGAGGGCGCCGGTGTCCATGAGGTCGGTGCCTGCGTTGGCGACGACGTCGGGGATGTCGGTGCCGCTGGAGAAGCGCGGCTGGAGGGCCTTGCCGATCTCGACGATGCCCTCGTGCTTGATCTTCACGCCGGGGTAGGCCTTGGCGTACATCGGCTCGTGCACCTGGGTGGCGTAGTCGTCGCCGAGGCCGCCCTTGAAGATGACGACGTTCAGCGGCTTGGCGGCGTCGACGCCGAACGGGTTCTTGGCGTCGCCGCTGGAGCTGACGTCGCCGCCCTTGGTGTCGTCGGAGCCGCCGGTGGCACAGGCGCTGAGCACGGACAGTCCGGGCGCGGCGACGGCGACGAGGCCGATGCGCTTGAGGACGTCGCGGCGGTCGAGTCCGGAGATCTCGGTCATGGGTGCTGTCTCCCTAGGGGGAAAGAGGACGGGACAGGGACAGGGACAGGGGTTCGTGGACGCGGGGTCGCCGCGTGCTAGGGCGGGACGGTCGAGGCGAAGAGCTCGTCGCGGGTGAGCGTGAGCCCGTGCACGACAGCCCCGGTGAGGACCGGGTCGGGTCCGACGGTGGACAGGCGCAGCGGGGGCCGGGGAATGGTCAGCCTGTGCAGTTCGTGTTCGAGGTGGCGGCGCAGCGCCTCTCCCCCGGCCTGGAGCACGTCGCCGGTGAGGACGACGAGGGCGGGGTCGAGCAGCGCCGTCACGGAGGCGAGGCCGGTGGCGAGCCTGACGGCCACGTCACGGAGCGCGTCGCGGCCCGCCGGTTCGTGTTCGCGGGCGGCGGCGGCGCGGACGGCGGAGGCGGCGTCGGCGCCTCGGAAGCCGTGCGAGCGCAGCACGGTGCGGACGGCGGGTCCCGCGCCGAGCGCCTGGAGGCCGTGCGGGGCGAACCTGCCGGTCTCGCGGGCGGTGGGCGCGCCGGGCACCGGCATGAAGCCGATCTCGCCCGCGCCGCCGCCCGCGCCACGGTGCAGCCGGCCGCCGAGGACGAGCGCCATGCCCAGGCCGGAGCCCGCCCACAGCACGACGAAGTCCTGGTGGCCCCGGGCGACGCCGTGCGCGGCCTCGGCGAGCGCGGCGAGGTTGACGTCGTTCTCGATCTCGACGCGGGGGCCGCCGAGCGCGGCGCGGAGCCGGTCGGCCAGGTCGGGGATGCGCCAGCCGGGCAGGTGGCGGGAGTACCCGAGGCGGCCGGTCTCGGGTTCGACGACGCCCTGGACGCCGACGACGACGCGGGCGAGCTGCCCGACGGTGATGCCCGCCGCCGCGCAGGCCCCGGTGACGGCGGTGGAGACGGCCTCGGCGGCTTTGCCTCCGGCGCGGGAGGGGCTGGGCAGGCGGAACCGTCCGACGGTCTGGCCGGTGAGCCCTGCGACGACGGCCTCGATCCGGCCGGGGGTGATGTCAAGGCCGCACACGTAAGCGGCGGCGGGGTTGATGCCGTACTCCTCGGCCGTCGGGCCGGGGCCGCCTCCCCGCCGTCCCTCGCGGACGACGAGGCCGGACTCGCGGAGCCGGGTGAGGAGCTGGTGCGCGGTGGGCTTGGACAGGCCGATGAGGTCGCCGAGTTCGGGCCGGGTGAGGGGGCCGTGCTCCAGGAGCGCGCGGAGTGCCGCCTGGTCGTTGATGGCCCGCAGGAGCTGCGGTGTGCCGGGCACATGGGTGCTCATGACCTGCCTCCTCTCCGGTCCGGCTCGTTAACTATTAGGAAAGTGTCCTAATCATTGAGGTGAAGGTAGAACCCCCGGGGCGACCCGTCAAGCGGGGTCCGTGAGGATCGACACGTTCGCAATCAACCCGTGACAACACGGCCCCGCCGGTGTTTCGGCCGCATGACGAAGACCCCGCCCGCACGATGCGGACGGGGCCTGCGGAAACACCGAAGGCGTCTCAGGATACGGACGAACTGGCAGGCTTCTTACCGATCGCCGCCAGCCCGCGCCCCTGTGTCGCCCCCGTGAACTGAAGGATCAGGCGGTGGGGTTCAGACCTGGGATGAGGCCGCCTCGGAAGGCGTCGACGAACAGGGCGTGGTCGCGGCGGACGATCTCGGCGTAGCCGTGCGCGAAGGCCGTGATGGCGGCGACGAACGCGGTCTCGTCCTCGCCGATCACCGCGTCGATGGCGTCCTCGACCTGGAACGGCACGAGGGTGTGGTCGGAGTCGGTGTCCGACACGCAGTGGATCTTCGCGGTGGCCCGGCCCAGGTCGTCCACGAGTTGGACCATCTCGTCGGGCTCGGTGAGGCCCGACCAGTCAAGGTCGGCCTCGTAGGGGGAGAACTCCTGGACGACGAACCCGACGCCGCCGATCTCGGCGTACCCGAGCCACGGGTCGGCGTTGGCCTGGAGGGCGCGCCGGGAGACGGCGGTCCGGTGCCCGTGGTGTTCGAAGTAGGCGGCGATCCGCTCGTCGTCCACAACGCGGGAGGGGGCGGCGACGTTGCCCTGCTTGACCGACAGGATGACGTCGTTCTCCAGCGCCTGGCTGTGGCCCTCCACGAGGATGTTGTAGGCGATGAGCCCGGCCGAGCCGATCCCGAACCCGGACGCCCCCACGATGTCCTTGATCTTGTAGGTGAGGCTGCCGAACCGCTTGTCCTGCGGGATCGTGTCGAGGTAGTGCGCGTACGCCTCCTCCACGAGGGCCCGTTCGGCGTCGTCGAGGCGGCGGATGTTGGCGCCGTCCCGCATCCTGCGGGTGTGGCCCTCCACGACGGTGTGCCGGTTCAGCAGGTCCACCCGGGTGGAGGAGACGGCCTCCACGAGCACGTCGTAGACGTGGCCGGTGGCGCTGTCGAGGGTGAGCGCCCAGTTCTCGTCGGAGTCGCGGCGGGCGTAGAAGCGCACCTGGTCGACGTAGGCGCGGGTGTAGGTCTCCACGAGGCGGGTGATGTCGGCGTCGGAGATCGCCTTGCCCCACGCCAGCAGCGCGAGGCTGGCGACGAACCGCTTGACGTCCCAGGTGAACGCGCCGATGTACGCCTCGTCGAAGTCGTTGACGTCGAAGGTGAAGACGCCGTCATCGCTCATGTAGGTGCCGAAGTTCTGGGCGTGCAGGTCGCCCTGGATCCACACCCTCCCGGTGCGCTCGTTCCCCCACGCGTCGTCATCGGCGACAATGTCGGCGTAGAAGATCGGCGCGCTGCCGCGGTAGAAGGCGAACGGGTCGGAGGCCATCTTGCGGAAGCGGCGGCGGAACTCGGCCGGGCTGCGCTCCATCAGCGGGGCGAACGCCTCCACGAGCACCTCGACGAGGCGTGCCTGCCGTTCCTTGGGGTCCGTCGCGCGCAGGGCGGCCACAAGATCAGTCATGTGTCGGGTTCCTTTCGCGGTCTGGCGAAAATCATCCCGCTTATTCGGCACTGTACCGGTACATCCCGGTGAAGATCAGGCTTCCATGTACCGGGCGTCCACCTTCTCGATCTTGTCCCGCAGCGCCCGGGCCGGATCGTCGGTGAACGAGCACAGCGCGACCATCGCGGTGATCACCACGTCGCACAGTTCCGCGGCGACCTCCGCGCGGGTGTGCGTGACGCCCTTGCGCGGGTTCTGCCCGACGAACCCGATGTACGCCTGGGACACCTCGCCGATCTCCTCGGTGAGCTTGAGCACACGCAGGGCCCGTTCCGCCTCGCCGGTGCCGTTGACCTCGTCCAGGTGGGAGGCGAAGCGGCGGACGCTCGGCCAGGGGTCGTAGACGCTCATGACAGGGACCCTAGTGCGAACGGATGTCAGTAAGCGTTAACTTTCTCTCGGGGCGCGGACCCACCGCGCGCCGGAACGAGCCGGAGGAAGCTACACATGATCGAGTGGTCCGCGGACGAGCTGATGATCCGCGACGCGGTGCGCGACTGGGTGGCCAAGGAGGTCAGGCCCCACCAGGACGCCCTTGACTCCGGCGAGCTGTCCCCCTACGGCATCATCCGAAGCCTCTACCGCACGTTCGGGATGGCCGACATGGCCGCCGCCTCGTTCGACAAGCGGATCGGCCGCGAGAAGTCCGGTGAGCCCGCGCCGGAGAAGAAGGACGGCGACATCGACACCGGCGCGTCCTTCACGATGCTGCCGATCATCGAGCTGTCGAAGGTCGCGCCCGGACTCGTCACCGCGATGGGCGTGTCGCTCGGCCTGGCCGCCGGGACGATCATGAAGCGCGGCAGCGTCGAGCAGAAGGAGCGTTGGGCCCGCGACCTGCTGACGCTCGACAAGGTCGGCGCGTGGGCCATCACCGAGCCCGACTCCGGCTCCGACGCGTTCGGCGGCATGAAGGCGTCCGCCCGCCCCGACGGCGACGGCTGGCTCCTCAACGGCAACAAGACGTTCATCACCAACGGCCCCGACGCCGACACGATCGTCTTCTACGCCAAGCTCGACGACGGCCGTCCGGTCCGCGAACGCGAGATCCTCTGCTTTGTGCTGGACCGCGGCATGGAGGGCCTGGTCCAGAGCAAGCCGCTGCGCAAGATGGGCTGCCACTCCTCCCCCACCGGCGAACTGTTCCTCCAGGACGTCAAGGTCGGCCGCGACAGGCTGCTGACGGGAGGCGGCTCCGGCAAGGAGTCGGCCAAGCAGAACTTCACGACCGAGCGGGCGGGCGTCGCCGCGATGTCCCTCGGCGTCATCGAAGAGTGCCTGCGGCTCTCGATCGACTACGCCAAGTCGCGCGTCGCGTGGGGCAAGCCGATCGGCGAGTACCAGCTGATCCAGCTGAAACTCGCCAAGATGGAGGTCGCGCGGGTCAACGTCCAGAACATGGTGTTCCGGCACATCGAGCTGGCCAAGGCGGGCCGCCAGCCGACCCTGGCCGAGGCCAGCGCGATGAAGCTGTACTCGGCGCAGGCCGCCTCGGAGGTCGCGATGGAGGCCGTCCAGCTGTTCGGCGGCAACGGCTACATCGCCGAGTACCGGGTCGAGCAGCTCGCCCGCGACGCCAAGGTCTTCCAGATCTACGCGGGCACCGACGAGCTTCAGATCACGCACATCGCCCGTGACCTGCTGAGCCGCTGAACCGAGGGCGGGCGGCCGCTGGACAGCGCGGGAATTGACTTGGATACTCGCGTTCATGGACGGACCGCCCGCATACCCGGTTCGTGCCTCCGACGCCGCACGGGACAGGGTCATCGAGGAGCTGCGCGACAGGCTCGTCGAAGGCCGCATGTCCCAGAACGTCTACGAGCACCGCGTCGAGCGGGCGCTGAGGGCGCGCACCGAGGCCGAGCTTGAGGAGCTGCTGCACGACCTCCCGCCGCGCAGCAGAGTGGTCAACCGGCTGACCGGCCTGGTGTCGTCGCTGTCGGCGGCCACCGCGCGCGTCGAGTCGGCGTGGCGGGCGCCCCGGCTGCCGCGCTTCATGCTGCCGTCCGCGCAGCAGCCGCGCGTCCTGGTCGGCCGCGCGCCCGGCTGCCACTTTGTGCTCACCGACCTGACGGTCTCGCGCTTCCACGCCGAGATCCGGGTCAGCGAGGACGGCGGCTGGATCGTCAGCGACCTCGGCTCGATGAACGGGACCCGGCTGAACGGCTGGCGGCTGACGGGGCCCGTCCCGATCCGTCCCGGCGACCAGCTCGGTTTCGGCGACATCACCTTCATCGTCGCGGCGATGCCGTAGGCGCACGGCGCGTGGGACGTCCCCGGCGGACGTGCGGGCCGGGGACGTCGCATCGCCGCTACTCGCCGTCGATGTTCAGGTTTCCGCCCGCCGGGACCGGGACGACCTTGATGCGGCCGTCCTTGATGGCCTGGTAGAGCACCGCGCCGTTCGGGCCGAGGACCTTCACCAGCTCGCGGAGCGCCTGGATCTCGGTGCGGATCTGCTTGTTGCGGTTCTCCTGCGTGTTGTTGTCCTCGATGGCCTGCTGCGCGGCGGCCAGCGCGTTGCGGACGTTGTCCGGCGGGACGGGCTGCTGGAGCGTCAGCAGGAACGCGCCGCAGTCGCCGGAGCCGGTGTAGGTGGGGGCGCAGAAGAAGTTGTCGCCCGCGATCGCGTTGACCTGCTGGGCGACGGCGGCGCCCACCTCGGTCTCCCACTTGCGCTTGGTGTCCGGGTCGGAGTACAGGTCCTGCCACGGGTACTTCTTGGAGACCTCGTCCAGGGCCCGGTCGAGGGGCGCGCCGATGTAGGTGCGCAGCATCTCGGCCCAGCCGTCCTCGTCGTAAGCCTCGTACTTGAGGCCGATCTCCTCGTGGAACTTGCGCAACGTCGCGCACGAGTCGTTCAGCGAGAACGTCGCGACGCCCTCGACGCTGAGTTCCAGGTCGTCCTTGGACACGACGTGCAGGGCCTCGGAGTCGGCGCCCTTGCCGCCGAACCTGTAGGTGCGCTGCCCGACGGGGTAGGCGAACACCTTGTCGGCGGGGCCGTGCCAGATCCGGCCGGTGCCGCAGTCGTCGAACGTCGTGGAGGAGAGGGGGCCCGCGTTGTACTCCAGGCCCTTCTGGTCGGGGGCGATGCTGGCCGAGCAGGAGGTCGTCGTCACGCCGAGCGCGACGATCGCGACGCCCGCCGTGAGCGCCCTGAGATACCGCATGGCGGCTCCGTTCGTCGGGGTCCTGGCGGCGGGCGGGAGCGACACCGCCGCCGCACGGGGCCGCACCGCCCGCGCCCCCGTGATCTTCGGCGGACTCTGCCACGCCCCCGCGCCGCCCACTGTGTCACCGGACACACCCGGCCCCGGGCGGGTTGGTCCCGGGGCCGGGTGGGCTCAGCGGCGGCCCGCCCGCCAAGCGGACGTCGAGAGCGGCACGAACAGCACGAGCAGGAGCAGCGGCCCGACGACGGCGAAGGTCGCGGCGTGCGCGGCCAGCCAGGAGGCGTCCGGGCCCACGGGGAAGCCGAGGAGGCCGCGGAGCGCCGTCGTGGTGGCCGACAGCGGGTTGGCGTCGGCGACGGGCGCGAGCCAGCCCGGCATCGTCGCGGTGTCCACGAACACGCTCGACAGGAACAACACGGGCCACACCGCGATCTGCACCGACTGGACGCCCTCGGGGCCCGCCTTCAGCCCGAGGTACACCCCGGCGAACAGCATCGCGAACCGCAGCAGGAGCAGCAGCCCGACGACGGCGAGCGCCTGCGCGGGCGTGAGGTCGGGCCGCCAGCCGAACACGAGGCCGGTGGCGGCGACGACGGCGAGCGCGACGACCGAGTCGAGCAGGTCGGCCGCGCACCGGCCGCCGACGACGGCGAGCCCGCTCGTCGGCAGCGACCTGAACCTGTCGGTGACGCCCCGCTCGGACTCGGCGGCGACCCCGGCCATGGTGCCGTCGAGCCCGAAGAACGCGGTCATGGTGAGCACGCCGGGCATCACGAACGCCAGGTAGTCGCCGCCGCTCGCCTGGCCCAGCGCCCCGCCGAGCAGCGCCGTGAACATCCCCATCAGCATCACGGGGAACAGCCACCCGAACACCTTCAGGCCGGGCCGGTTCCGCCAGTGCAGCACCTCCCTTCCGGCCATCGTCCAGACATCGCTCACCACGGTCCCGACGGCCGTCATCAGATCTTCTCCTTCACGGTGTTCGTCTTGGCGAGCGCCTCGGCGCCGTCTCCGGTGAGGTGGAGGAAGACGTCGTCGAGGGTGGGGGCGTGGAGGGACAGGTCGGCGAGGGGGAGGTCGGTGAGGGCGGCCGCGAGGCGGGGCAGGTCGGTGGCGCGGTCGGTGAGGGGGACGCGGACGACGCCGTCGGCGGTCTCGACGGGCCCGGCGGCGTGCGGGCGGGCGAGGGCGGCGAGGCGGGCGGCGTCGGCCGGGTCGCGCGGCGTGAGGTGGACGCGGTCGCCGCCAAGGTCGGCCTTCAGGTCGGCGGGCGTGCCCTCGGCGACGATCCTGCCGTGGGCGAGCATCGAGACGCGGTCGGCCAGGGCGTCGGCCTCCTCCAGGTACTGGGTGGTGAGCAGGACCGTCGTGCCGCCGTCGCGCAGGGCCCGGACGGTGTCCCACACCTCCCGGCGGCCGGCCGGGTCGAGGCCGGTGGTGGGCTCGTCCACGAACAGCACCTCGGGGGCGACGACGAGGGCGGCGGCCAGGTCGAGCCGGCGGCGCATGCCGCCCGAGTACGTCCCGGCGCGGCGGTCGGCGGCCTCGGCGAGACCGAACCGGTCCAGCAGTTCGGCGGCGCGGCGCACCGCGTCCCGGCGGCCGAGCCGGCTCAGCCTGCCGAACAGGACGAGGTTCTGCCGTCCGGTGAGCTCCTCGTCCACCGCGGCGTACTGGCCGACGAGCCCGATCCGGGCGCGCACCGCGGCCCCCTCGGTGACGGTGTCGTGCCCGGCGACGCGGACGCTGCCCGCGTCGGGCGCGAGCAGGGTGGCCATGATCTTGACGGCCGTCGTCTTGCCCGCGCCGTTGGGGCCGAGCAGACCGTGCACGGTGCCGCGCGGGACCTCCAGGTCGAACCCGTCGAGCGCGGGTTTCGCCGGGTAGCTCTTGTGGACCGCGCTGGCGGCGATCGCAGGGGGCAAGGAGTCCTCCATCATCTGCGTACATCGTAGGGTACGGCGTACGCAAACACCCTAGGGTACGGTGTACGCAGTTCGCAACCCGCTTCGGTGGAAGGAAGCCGCCCGGTGCCGTCGCGCCCTCCCGTCCAGGACCTCGCCCGCAGCGTCTACCTGCTGTGGGGGCACCATCCGGCGCCCGGCCGGTCGGGGCTGAGCGTGCCCCGGATCGTCGCGGCGGGCCTGGAACTCGCCGACGCCGAGGGCCTGGACGCGGTGTCGATGCGCCGGGTCGCCGACCAGCTGGGGGTCGGCGCGATGTCGCTGTACCGGCATGTCCCCGGCAAGGACGACCTGACGGCGCTGATGGTGGACGCGGTGCACGCCGAGGCGTACGGCGACGACGTCGAGGCGGCGACCCGTCAGGGCGACTGGAAGGACGCCGTCCGCTACGTCGCCGCCCGCAACTGGGACCTCTACCAGCGCCACCCGTGGCTGCTCGACGTGCACGCCGCCCGCCCGAACCTGGGCCCGCACACGAGCCGTAAGTACGAGACGGAGCTGCGCGCCCTGGACGGCGGCGGCCTGTCCGACATCGAGATGGAAGCCGCCCTCACCCTCGTCCTCAACCATGTCGCCGCCTCGGCCCGCGCCCACCGCGCCCAGACCCGCACCGTGTCCGACTCGGGCATGACCGACGCCGAATGGTGGGCCGCCATCACCCCCGCCCTCACCCAGGTCATGACCGACCCCGACCTCACCGTCTCCGCCCGAGTAGGCAACACCGTAGGCGCCACCTTCAACACCGCCACCTCCCCCACCCACACCTACACCTGGGGCCTAGAAACCCTCCTCTCCGGCCTAACCCCCCACCTCACCCCCTAACCCCCACCGTTGCCGGGCGGGCCGTCAGAGCTCGAACAGCCCCAACTGCTCCACCCCCCGCTGCGCGGGCGTCCTCAGTTTCAGACACCGCCGACAGGTCACCTCCCCCTGCGCCGGATGCGCCGCGAACGGATCCCACCCCGCCACCCCCACCATGCACGCCGGCCCCGGCAACATCTCCCCCGCCAACCACCGGGTCAACGTCACCTCATGCACCACCCCCGACGCCCGAACCCGAATCCGATCCCCCACCCGATAAGCCCCCCGAGCCGCCGCCGCGATAACCGCCAACGCCTCCCACCCACCTTCCACAACCCCTCCCCTCTAGCCACCGCCCCCCATCCTCCCCCCAGGGTCTGACATTTCCCGGCCACCCCCTGGCCCACCGCCAGAACCGCCACACCCGCCACGCTGAACAGCACGGCCCGCCCGATCCAGCCCTCCCCCGAAACGGACCACCCCGCGCAGGCACCACGGGTCAGGAAGGGCGACGCCGAGCCCTCAGCGGGATCGCCTGGCCCGGACGAAGTTCTCGTAGGGCCAGAACGTGTCGCCCATGGTGAGGGCGTCGAACTGGACGCAGACCGCGCCCGGCGTCTCGTCGGACGCCCAGACCGCCGAGACCGTCCGGCCCCGTTCGTTGCCGTCCCGACTCAGCCAGTAGACGCGGTCTCCCGCGGTCAGATTCTTGGCCCTGACGCGTTCCCGGCGCGTGGTCAGTGTGCCGCTCGGCGCGCCCACCCGCGCGTCGAAGCCCCATTCGCCGACGCGTTTCCGCGTGCGCCACCTGATCCGGAACTGTTCACCGAGCGGAAGTGAGGGGGCACCGCAGACCACGTCCTCGACCAGGCAGAAGGTCGCGAGGCGCTGCGCGTCCGTGGAGGTCCCGGGCCATGATCGCCACGTGACGGCGGCCGCTTCGGCGACCACTCCGGGATCCGCCTCGAGCTTCGCGATCTCCTCCGGCCGGTCACCGCCGGTTCGGCGCAGGAAGGCCATCGAATCGGTGACCGCGTCCGGTTCCACAAAAAGCCGCTGGCCGATGCGCTGCCGTACCCAGCCGTCCCGGACCTCGGGGCGGGTTCGCACGCGTTCGCCCTCGGTCGGATGCCGTGCCCATTCGGTGGCCGCGAAGCAGGCGGTGAGCCACAGCATCTCGACCGAATTGAGAATGACGCCTCCGGCGCTGGGCTCGCCGAGCATCGCCCGCGCGTCGGGCCGCAGCATCTCGGGACCGATGTACTGCGGTTCCCAGTCGAGGTCGCTGTGCAGCAGCGTGGCGTAGCCCTCGCCTCGGCACTGCCGGAAGACGAGGTCCTCGCCGTACCAGTTGACGAAGTGGTGGACGAGGTCGGAGGGCGCGAACTCGGTTCCGGCCATCTCGCCGAGGCGGACGCGGATCACCTGGTTGCCGCGGTACCGGCCGACGTAGTGGCGTGTCGCCGTGACGAACTCGGCGATGGTCTCGTCGTCGAGGACCTCGTCGGCGGGGACGGTGATCGTGCGGAGTTCGAGGTTCTCGCGGCGGGCGGCGTGCAGGGCGCGGGTGGCGTTCGCCCAGTGGAGCCGGGAGGTCTCGGGGTCGTAGACGACGCAGACGACGGGGACGTTGCCGTCGGCCCAGAACCTCCCGTGTCCTTCGACGGGGACGCCGTAGCCGCCGCGTCTCCGGTAGGACGTGCCGCTCTTGACCTGGACCCTGATCATGTCGCCGGTCGGTTCGCGGTCGGCGGTGAACGTCACGTGGAGGTCGTCGCCGTAGTCGTTGCGGCCGTCGACCTCGTGGACGAGGTGGGCGTGGCGTTCGAACAGGGCGCGGAACGCGTTGACGCCCGCGCGTTCGACGTCGCGCGACTCCGGAATTCTCATCGGCCCCTCCCGGGGAGAGGCTAATGGGCGGTACCGACAAAGATCCGCTGTTTCCGGACGAAGGCGGTCAGATTTGTGGGGGGCGGCCTTCGTAGGGGGTGCTGAGGACTATGGTGGTTCGGGTGTTGACGTTGGCGGCGGAGCGGATTTGTTTGAGGAGTTCTTCCAGGTCGGCGGGGGTGGCGACTCTGACTTTCAAGATGTAGTTTTCGTCGCCGGCGACGGAGTGGCAGGCTTCGATGGCGGTGAGGTGGGCGAGGCGTTCGGGGGCGTCGTCGTCGGCGGCGGGGTCGATGGGTTTGATGGAGATGAAGGCCGTTAGGGGGAGGCCGATCTGGTCGGGGTCCAGGCGGGCGGTGAAACCCTGGATGGCGCCGCGTTTCTCCAGGCGGCGGACGCGCTGGTGGACGGCGGAGACGGACAGGCCGGTCTCCTTGGCCAGGTCGGTGAAGCTCATGCGGCCGTCTTGGGCGAGCAGGAGCAGGATCTGCCGGTCAGTGTCCTCCACGGGAGAAATCTACCGTGATCGTCCGGGCCGGAACGACGCGGTGACCGGACCGCAACTCGCTCTGACCATGAGTTCCGTCGGCAGGACCACCGGACGGCCGGGCCGCCGGGCCGGTGCGCGCAGCAGGAGTTCACAGGCGCGCTCCCCGAGCGCGCGCGCGGGCCGCGACACGACGGTGAGGGGCGGATCGCACAGTTCCGCCCAGGGCACGTCGTCCACCACCACAACGGACACATCCGCCGGAATCCGCAAGGTCAGCTCCCGCGCGGCCAGCACGGCGGCCTCTCCCAGCCTGTGCCCGCCCGCCACGATCGCCGTAAGGTCGGGACGGCTCTGGAACAGCCCCGCAGCGGCGGCGTAAGCGGCGTCGGCGGAAGGCCGGGCCCGCACCAGCAGCCCTTCGTCCGGGACGAGCCCGCGTTCCTCCAGCGTCGAACGGAAGGCGGCCCGCCGCTCCCGTGCCCCGCCGAGCGAGGCGTCCCCGTCGAGGTGGGCGATCCGCCGGTGGCCGAGCCCCATGAGGTACTCCACCGCCGTCCGGACCCCGCCCGCCTCGTCGGCGAGCACCGCGGGCATCCCGGACAGCCCCTCGGGCACCCTCCCGGCGAACACGACGGACACGCCGAGCCGCGCGAGCCCGTTCCACGCCCCCGCGTCGCCGAGCACCGGCATCGCGATCACACCGTCGACGCGTTGCTGGGCGAACCTGTCGACGATCTCGGCCTCGACGGCCGGGTCGTCGCCGCTCGCGTCGAGGAGGACGTGGCAGTTCTCGGTGCGCGCGGTCTCCAGGACGCCCGCGATGAACTCGGCGCAGAAGGGGTCGGCGGCGTCGGGGACGATGAGGCCGATGCCGCCGGTGCGCTGGGTCTTGAGGCTGCGGCCGAGCGCGCTGGGCCGGTAGCCGAGCGCGGCGGCGGCGGCCTGGACGCGGTCGCGGGTGGCGGCGCTGACCGAGCCGGTGCCCGACAGCACACGCGAGACGGTGGCGACGCCGACGCCCGCGGCCGCCGCGACATCCTTGATCGTCACTCCGGCCAAGGCCACCTCCTGTTCCGCCGCCCATCCTCCCACGCACCCACCCAAATGGAAACGTTTCCATTTCACATGATCACCGACAAACCCTTGCATCCTCCCCCCTGCTGGGGTTAGACATAGGGCGGCACACCGCCGAACGACACATTGGAAACGTATCCATTCGGATCCACACCCCGGATCCACAGCGAGAGAGGGCCGCACGATGGCGCGGATCGTCTTGGACGGCATCGATAAGATCTACTCCGGCGGGGTCAAGGCCGTCGACGGCCTGTCCCTGGACGTCCAGGACGGCGAGTTCATGGTGCTCGTCGGCCCGTCCGGCTGCGGCAAGTCCACCGCGCTGCGGATGATCGCCGGCCTTGAGGACATCTCGGGCGGCACCCTGACGATCGGCGAGCGCGTCGTCAACGACCTCGCGCCCAAGGACCGCGACATCGCGATGGTCTTCCAGAACTACGCGCTGTACCCGCACATGACGGTCGAGCAGAACATGGCGTTCGGCCTGCAGTTGCGCGGCACCGCCAAGGCCGAGATCAAGAAGCGGGTCGCGGACGCCGCCAAGATGCTGGGCCTTGAGCCGTACCTGTCGCGCAAGCCCGCCGCCCTGTCCGGCGGCCAGCGCCAGCGCGTCGCGATGGGCCGCGCGATCGTGCGGGAGCCGCAGGCGTTCCTCATGGACGAGCCGCTGTCGAACCTGGACGCCAAGCTCCGCGTGTCGATGCGCGCGTCCCTGTCCCAGCTGCACAAGCGCCTGGGCGTCACCACGATCTATGTGACGCACGACCAGATCGAGGCGATGACGCTGGGCGACCGGGTGGCGGTGCTGCGCGACGGCAAGCTCCAGCAGGTCGACACCCCGCAGCACCTGTTCGAGTACCCGGTCAACCTGTTCGTCGCCGGGTTCATCGGTTCCCCGTCGATGAACTTCGCGACGGCCAAGCTCAGCCGCGACGGAGACGGCGGGTTCGTGGAGTTCGCCGGGTTCGTCCTGCCGGTCCCGGCCTCGACGTTCGCGGCACGGCCGGGCCTGGCCCAGTACGCGGGCGGCGAGATCATCCTCGGTGTCCGCCCGTCGGACTTCGAGGACGCCGACCACGCCAAGCCGGAGTGGCCGCGCGTGTCGGTCACCGCGTCCGTCACCGAGGAGCTCGGCTCGGAGATCAACGTGATCTTCCCGATCGACGCGGCCCCGGTCGTGCACAAGGACACCACGGACCTGGCCAGCGACGCCGCCGACGGCGAGGAGGCCGACGCCGCGCTGCCGCTGCTGGAGGACAAGACCCTGTGGACGGCCCGGGTCAACGCCCGCTCGCACGCCCGTCCCGGCGACGCCCTGGAGCTGGGCATCGACTGCCAGCGCCTGCACTTCTTCGACCCGGCCACCGGCCTGGCGATCGGCCACCCCGACGCCGCCGCTGCCGCCGCCCGCCTCGGCGTCGCCAAGGTCTGACCCGCCCCCAACCCAGCCCGGCCGACTCGGGGGCGGCCGGGCTGCGCGATCCGGAAGAAGTCGGGCCCGCGAGAGCGCCCGCCCCCGTGAACACGGCCGGGGGCCGGGCGCTCCCGACGAAGTCGGGCCCGCAAAGCGCCCGGCCCCTTGGAACACTGCCGACTCGGGGGCGGCCGGGCTGGGTGGGTCAGGCGTCGATGATGACGAGGTCGCGGGTGGTGAGGTTCATCCGGTCGGGGCCGTTCGGGCCGCACACGACGATGTCCTCGATGCGGGCGCCGTGCGGGCCGGGGTAGATGCCGGGTTCGATGGAGAACGCGGCGCCTTCGGTGAGGGGTTCGGTGTTGCCCGCGACGATGTAGGGGTGTTCGTGGGTTTCCAGGCCGATGCCGTGGCCGGTGCGGTGCACGAAGAACTCGCCGTATCCGGCGGAGGCGATGACGTCGCGGGCGACGGCGTCCACGGCCTCGGGCAGGACGCCGGGCGCGACGGTCCGCACGGCGGCCTCCTGCGCGGCCCGGAGCACCACGTAGTAGTCGGTGAACTCGGCGGGCGGCGCACCGACGCAGTACACGCGGGTGGAGTCCGAGCGGTAGCCGGACGGCATGGTGCCGCCGATGTCCACGACGACGGGCTCGCCGCGGCCGATGACCCGGTCGGACAGCTCGTGGTGCGGGCTCGCCCCGTTGGGCCCTGACCCGACGATGGTGAAGTCGACGGTGACGTGTCCTTCGGCGAGGATCGCCTCGGCGATGTCCCGCCCGACCTCACGCTCGGTCCGTCCCGCTTTGAGGAGGTGCGGGACGATCCGGTGCACCCGGTCGATCGCGGCGCCCGCCTCCCGCAGCGCCTCGATCTCGGCCGCCGACTTGCGCATCCGCAGCCCCCGCAGCACCTCGCCCGCGGCCGACAGCGCGGCGCCGGGCAGCGCGTCCCGCAGCCGGAACGCCATCGCGGCCCACATCTGGTCGGCGACGGCGACCCTTCCGGGCGTGCCGAGCCGGGCGGCGACGGCGGCGAACGGGTCGTCGGTCTCCTCCCAGGTGGCGATCTCCACGCCGAGCGCCCCTGCGGGCGACGTCCGCGCGACGGCGAGCTCCAGCCGCGGCACGAGCAGGAACGCCTCGCCCCGCGCGGGGACGACGAGGCAGGTGAGCCGTTCGGAGACGTGCGCGTCGTACCCGGTGACGTACCGCAGGTCGGGGCCCGGGGTGAGCACGAGCGCGTCGAGTCCGGCGGCCTCGGCGGCCCGCGCGACCGCGCCGATCCGCTCGGGCGGGTACAGGGCCGTCGCGGCGACGGCGGTGGCGTCGTTGTCCATCCCCTTACGGTAGCCCGATCAAGGAGCCGGGAGTGTCGGACCGCTGGGCTAGGCTGGGCTTATGCCCGAAGGCCGCCTGATGCTGCTGGACACCCCGTCGCTGTACTTCCGCGCGTTCTTCGGGGTGCCCGAGTCGGTGAGGGCGCCGGACGGCACCCCGGTGAACGCCGTCCGCGGCCTGCTCGACATGATCGCCCGCCTGGTCGCCGACCGCCGTCCGGCCCGGCTGGTGTGCTGCTTCGACGCCGACTGGCGGCCCGCGTTCCGGGTCGCGGCGGTCCCGTCGTACAAGGCGCACCGGGTCGCCGAGCCCAAGCCCGACGGCGACGTGGAGGAGACGCCGGACACGCTGCTGCCGCAGCTCCCGGTCATCGACGCCGTCCTGGACGCGCTCGGCCTGGCCCGCGCCTCGGCGGCCGGGTTCGAGGCCGACGACGTCATCGGCACCCTCGCCGCCCGCGACCCGGGCCCGGTCGACATCGTCACCGGCGACCGCGACCTGTTCCAGCTGGTCGACGACGCGCGCGGCGTCCGCGTCCTGTACACCGCGCGCGGCATCCGGAACCTGCAGGAGATGGGTGAGGAGGAGGTCGCCGCGAAGTACGGCATTCCGGGCGGCGCGTACGCGGATTTCGCGACGCTGCGCGGCGACCCGTCCGACGGCCTGCCGGGCGTGCCGGGGGTCGGGGAGCGGACGGCGGCGGCGCTGGTGTCCCGCTTCGGCTCCCTCGCCGGGATCCTGGAGGCGCTGGACGCGGGCGTCACCGACGGGTTCCCGGCGGGCAGCCGCCGCAAGATCGAGGCGGCCCGCGCCTACCTGGGCCCGGCCGAGCTGGTCTGCCGGGTCGTCACCGACCTTCCGCTGGACGTCGCCGACACCCTCCCGAAGACGCCGAGGGACCCGGAGGCGCTCGTCGCGCTCGCCGACAGGTGGAACCTCGCCTCGCCCGTCAACAGGGTCCTGAACGCCCTTTGACGGACGCTGTGTCAGCGGCCACACGTCCGGGCGGGGTTCGGGCGCACCCTGGAGCGTGAAGGTGCCTGCCGGGCACCGCAGCTCCCCCGCAGGAAGGTCACGACCATGGCCCTCACCGACAGCCGCCCCCGTCCCCTTCCCGACCGCGCCTATCAGGACGCCGACCTGGCCGAGGCCGTCCGGCGGTCCAACCATGACACGTCGCTGGCCTCCTGGTCGGTCGCGATGATGACCGTCGGCGTCCTCCTCCAGGTCGCCTGGCTGGCGGCGGCGCCGCTGTCCCCCGCCCAGCTGGGGCTGGTCGCGCTGCTGGCGCCGCTGCTGGCCGCCGGAACCCGCGTGGTGCTGCTGCTCGACCGGGCGGCGGCGGCGCTCGGCGCGGCCCGCAGCGCCGGGCAGATCCTCGCGGGCCTGGAGACCCGCGGGTTCTGGACGCTGCGGGCCCGGCTGTGGAGCCACCTGACGGCCGCCGGGTTCTGCGTCTGGACGATCGCGGTCCAGCTCACCCTCCACTAGCCTCCGGGGCCCCGCGCGCCGCGGCACGGGGCCCCGGTCCTTGTCAGATCGCCACCGGTGGTTTCTCCTGGACGGTGAGAATCCCCGGCGTCCCCCGTCAGGAGACCGCCCATGCAGCAGCCCAGGGACACCTTCTGGACGAGCCTCGAGGAGCCGTCACGGCGGGCGCTGCTGCGCGCCGGACGGCCCCGCCGGTTCCGGCCGGGCGAGCACCTGTGCCATCAGGGCGACACGCCCGACCACGTCCTGGTCATCTCCGGCGGCTGGGCGAAGGTGTGCCTGTCCGGGGAGGACGGCGCCGAGTCGGTCGTCGCGGTGCGCGGCCCCGGCGACCTCGTCGGCGAGGCGGGCCTCATCACCGGGACGCCGCGCAGCGCGACGATCACGGCGCTGCGGCCGGTCAGCGCCCTCGCGATCCCGCGCGTCCGGTTCCAGGCGTTCCTGTCCGGCGCGCCCGACGCGTGGCCGAAGGTGTACGGCACCCTGTCGCGCCGCCTCGTCCAGTCCGACGAGCGGTTCCTCACCATCGGCACCCAGCACCGGTCGGGCAGGCTCGCGCTGTTCCTGCTGCGGCTGGCCGCCGACAACGGCACGCCGTGGCCGGGCGGCGGCGTGCGGATCCCGCCGCTCTCCCAGTCCGAGCTCGGGAGCTGTGTCGACGCGTCCCGCGAGACCGTGGCCCGCGCGCTGCGCGACTGGCGCGACCTCGGCCTCGTCGAGACGGGCTGGCGGCACACCGTCATCCGCGACCCCGGCGCGTTCCGCGCGCACGCCACGGCCCGCGCGCGCGGCGCCTAGGTGACGCTGGAGTAGGCGACGACGCCGCGCCGCATCGCCTCGGCCGCCTGCCGCGCGGTCCGGCGGACCTCGCCGTCCCCGGCGGCGTCGGCGATCTGGCCGAGCAGGTCCATCAGCTGCTTGACCGAGCGGACGAAGTCACCGGCGGTCATGCCGGTCTCGCCGAGCACCTCGTCGAGGTCCTCGCCGCCCGTCCACCGGTAGGCGGCGTAGGCGAAGCCGAGATCCGGTTCCCGCAGGAACGCGACGTCGTTGTCCTTCTCCACGCCCTCCAGCTCGCGCCACAGCCGCACCATCCGGGTGAGCGCCTCGCGGCTGCCCTGCGGGATGCGGGGCGGCGCGGCGTCCTCGGGCTGCCGCGACTCGTACACCAGCGCCGACACGCACGCGGCGAGCTCGGCGGGCGACAGGCCCGCCCAGACCCGCTCGCGCAGCGACTCGGCGGTCAGCAGGTCGAGTTCGGAGTAGATCCGGCCGAGCCTGCGCCCGGCGTCGGTGACCTCGCCGTCCTGGAGGTAGCCGAGCTGCTCCAGCACCGCGCACACCCGGTCGAAGGTCCGGGCGATCACCTGGGAGCGGGACTCGACGCGGCGGCGCAGGCCGGTCGTCTCGCGTTCCAGCCGGAAGTACCGTTCGGCCCAGCGGGCGTGGTCCTCGCGGTCGTCGCAGCCGTGGCAGGGGTGGGCGCGCAGCGCGCCGCGCAGCCGCTGGATCTCCGCGTCGTCGCCCTCGGCTCCGCCGCCGCGCGCCCGGTGCCGTTTGGCGTCGGCGTGCGGGACCTTGGTGCGCAGCGTCGCCGCCAGGTCCTTGCGGTGCTGGGGGTTGCGCGGCGAGAACCACTTGGGGATCTTGACGCGTTCGACGGGTTCGGCGGGCGCGGTGAAGTCGGCGAGGGTGAGCCGTTTGACCTGGCGGCTGTCCAGCAGGACGAGCGGCGCGGGCCCGTCGGAGCGTTTGGCGAGGCCGGAGTCGAGGATCAGCGCGACGCCCTGGGTGCGGCCGGACGGCACCACGACGACGTCGCCGGGCCGCAGCCGCTCCAGCGACCTGGCGACCTCCAGGCGGCGCGCCCCGGCCCGGTGCCGGGAAAGCTGCGCCTCGGCGTCCGACAGGGCGCGGCGCAGGCCCGCGTACTCCATGAAGTCGCCCAGGTGGCAGTGGGCGGCCTCGGCGTATCCGGCCATCGCCTCCTCGGACTTGCGCAGTTGCCGGGCCAGCCCGACCACGGCACGGTCGGCCTGGAACTGCGCGAACGACTCCTCCAGCAGCGTCCCGGCCCGCTCCCGCCCGACCGCGCCGACCAGGTTGACCGCCATGTTGTAGGACGGCCGGAACGAGGAGTTCAGCGGGTACGTGCGGGTTCCGGCGAGCCCGGCGACCGCGCCCGGGTCCACGCCCGGCTGGTACAGGACGACGGCGTGGCCCTCGACGTCGATGCCGCGCCGCCCGGCCCGGCCGATCAGCTGGGTGTACTCGCCGGGGGTGAGGTCGGCGTGGCTCTCGCCGTTCCACTTGTCGAGCTTCTCGATGACGACGGTGCGGGCGGGCATGTTGACGCCCAGCGCGAGCGTCTCGGTGGCGAACACCGCGCGGATGAGGTTCCTGGCGAACAGCTCCTCCACGACCTCCTTGAACACCGGGAGCATGCCCGCGTGGTGCGCGGCGATCCCGCGTTCCAGCCCGGCGAGCCAGTCGTGGTAGCCGAGCACCGCCTTGTCGGCCTCGGGGATGTCGGCGGTGCGCTCCTGGGCGATCCGGCGGATCAGCTCGGCGTCCTGCCGGGAGGTGAGCCGCAGCCCGGAGTGCAGGCACTGGGCGACGGCCGCCTCACAGCCGTTGCGGGAGAAGATGAACGTGATCGCCGGGAGCAGCCCGGCCCGGTCCAGCCGCTCGATCACGTCGGGCCTGGCCGGGGGCCGGAACCGCACGGGCCGGTGGTCGCGGCGGCGGCCGGAGCGGCGGCCCGCGTTGATCTTGGCCTTGCGGACGTCGTCCAGGGAGATGCGGCGCAGCTCGGGGTTGACGCGGGCGCGGCCCTCGCGGGCGTCCTCGACGAACAGGTCGTACAGGCGCGTCCCGACCAGCATGTGCTGCCACAGCGGGACGGGCCGGTGCTCGTCCACGATCACCGTGGTGTCGCCGCGGACGGCCTTCAGCCACTCGCCGAACTCCTCGGCGTTCGACACCGTCGCCGACAGGGCGACCACCCGCACCGACTCCGCCAGGTGGATGATCACCTCTTCCCAGACGGCGCCGCGGAACCTGTCGGCGAGGTAGTGGACCTCGTCCATGACGACGTAGGCGAGCCGGTCGAGGGTCTGGGAGCCCGCGTACAGCATGTTGCGGAGCACCTCGGTCGTCATGACGACGACGGGCGCCTCGCCGTTCACGGAGTTGTCGCCGGTCAGCAGGCCGACATTGGCAGCCCCGTACCGTTTGACCAGGTCACCGTACTTCTGGTTGGAAAGCGCCTTGATCGGGGTGGTGTAGAAGCATTTACGGCCCTCCCGCAGCGCCATGTGCACCGCGAACTCACCGACGACCGTCTTGCCCGACCCCGTCGGGGCCGCCACCAGGACACCGTCCCCGGCCTCCAGGGCCCGGCACGCCTCCAACTGGAAACCGTCGAGGTCGAAGTCGTACAGGCCGCGGAATTCCCGCAGCGCGGGCCCGTTGTCGGTGACGTTCCTCTTGTGGGCCGCGTAACGCTCGGCGGGGCTGCTCATGCGTCAAGCCTAGGGTTTCGCCGGGACCGTTTCCCACCGGGTTTCCGCGATCTTCCGCCTCTTCCCGGCCCCGGGAGGCTCAGCGGCGGTCTTCGATCGGCGCGGGCTTCCCCAGGTCGGACGGCTCGTCGTCCAGCGCGGACGCCTCGTCGTCGGACAGGCCCTCGTACAGGCTCGGCTGCTTGGCGCGTCGCTTGTCCACCAGGTAGGCGACGCCGTCGGACACCCCGAACAGCACAACGACGGGCACGGCGAGCGAGATCATCGTGAACGGGTCGGCGCTGGGCGTGGCCACCGCCGCGAACACAAAGATCCCGAAGATGATGCCGCGCCGCCACTTCTTGATCGTCGTGTGCGGCAGCGCCCCGGCCAGGTTCAGGATCGACACGATCAGCGGGAGTTCGAACGCGAGGCCGAACACCAACAGCATCGTGATGAGGAACCCGAGGTACTCGTCGATCGTGATGAGCGCCGCCGCGTCATCCGGGGTGAACCCCAGGAACAGGGCCAGGCCCCGCTCGACCGTCGCGTAGGCGAGCGCCGTGCCGACGAGGAACAGCGGCAGCGCCAGCGCCAGGAACAGCAGCGTCCAGCGCTTCTCCTTGCTGTGCAGCCCCGGCGCGACGAACGCCCACAGCTGGTACAGCCACACCGGTGAGGTGATCACCACACCGACGATGAAGGAGAGCTTCACGTACAGGAAGAACGACGAGAAGATCCCGTTCACGACGAGCGTGCACGCGTTGCCTCTGAGGTCCTGCGACTGCGGCACCGCGCAGAACGGCTCCCGCAGCACCGCCCAGACCTGCTCCTTGACCAGCCAGCCGACGACCATGCCCGCGATCAGCGCCAACAGCACCTTGACCAGCCGGTTGCGCAACTCGCGCAGATGGTCAAGGAGCGGCATGCGGCCTTCGGGGTTGTCCGAGCGCCCGCTCATGTCCTCATCCTCGGGATCTGTTCAGGTGACGGGGGCGGCGCGCCGCCTCAGGGGTTGCGCCGCACCTGGTCCGGGCTGACCGGCACACCGCTGATGGTGGTGCCGTCGCCCTGCGGCGCGGGGATCTCCTGCGCGGGCGCGGCCGCCTGCGGCTGCTGCGGGGCAGCCGCCTTGTCGTCCTTGTCGTCGTTCACCAGACCCTTGGTCTCGGACTTGAAGATCCGCAGGGAACGGCCGAGCGAGCGCGCGGCGTCCGGCATCTTCTTCGTGCCGAACAGCACCATGATCACAACGGCGATGAGCAGAAGCTCGGGCCAACCCAACGAGCCCATGTTCAGTCCTCACTTCAGGCGGAGCTGGTATGCCCTCTCGATGCTACGCCCCCGACGGGGTGCTGCGTAACCTTCGCCAGGACAGAACCCTAAGGTTTCTTTCCTGTTCACCGACGGTGAACCGGTAACTCACCCTACTCTCCCGCGTCCGTGCACGTCTCGCATCAAGCCTCAATAATCCGGACTTAACGGACAGGAGGGTCAGCGGTCCCGCATCCGCGCCCGCAACCGGTCAAGCTTCCGCTGCAACCGCGACCGCCGCGGATCCAACCGCCGCCGCGTCGCCTCCACCGCCCCCGCCAGCTCCCGCACCGCGAGGAACACCTGGAACGCCGCGAACGCCACAACGCACAGACCCACACTCGTCAGCACGATCATCGCCCACACCACCCCACGAACCTAGCACCCGGCGCCGCCGACCCGGCCCCGGACGCCACACCTCACGCGTACAGCGCCAGCGCCCGCTCCGCGTCCCCGCGCACCGCAGCCACCAGCTCCGGCGGCGCCACCACCCGCGCCTGCTCGCCCAGCCGCAGCGCCAGCGACCGCACCCACCGCGGATCCGACGCCCGCAACACCACCCGCGACCGCCCCTCCCCCAACTCCTCGACGCTCTCACACGGATAGTGGTCCGACACCCACCGGCCCGCCGCCGTCAACTCGAACGTCACCCGCACGTCCCCCGCCGACGCCTGGAACAGGCCCGCGTCCAGATCACGGCCGCGCACCCCGTCCGGCACCCGCGCCGCGACCTCCAGCACCGACACCGCCGAGATCTGGTCCATCCGGAACAACCGCACCGCCTCCGCGCGACGGCACCACCCCTCCAGATACGTCCTGCCGTCCACCACGAGCACCCGCATCGGATCCACCTCGCGCTCGGTGTACTCGTCACGGCCCGCCACGTAGTACCTCAGATGCAGCCTGCGGCCCGACCGCAGCGCCTCCTGCACCTGCCCGAGCGCACCCGTACGGCCGTCCACCTCCACCGACACCTGGCGCGCGGCCGCCGCCGCCTCGCCCGCCGCGGCCTCCAGCTTCGCCACCAGCCGCGCCAGCGCGTCCCGCTCGGCCGCGCCCGGCAGCTCCGCCAGCATCCGCAGCGCCACCAGCAGCGCCGCCGCCTCGTCCGCGCCCAACCGCAGCGGACGGCTGATCGACTCGGCCTCCGCGACGGTGATGTCCCCACCCTCGTAGGAGATGTCGATCGGGCAGTACGGATCGGGCGAGCGCAGCTCAAGACACCACAGCAGGCTCAGGTCATCACGCAGCTGGCGTTCGGTCACCCCGAACGCCTCCGCCGCCTCCGCGACGCTCACCGTGTCCCGCGCCACCACGTACGGCACGAGCGCCAGCAGCCGCGACAGCCGGTCCGACGACGTCGTCGTCACGACAGCACCCCCTTCAGATGCCGGATCACCGCGTCCCGCAGATCCGGCGGATCCAACACCACAAGATCATCGGCGAACCTCGCGAGGCTCGACGCCGTCCACTCCGCGTCCCACACGCTCAAGTCCGCCTCCTCCCACTCCTCGTCCACCGGCACCACCGCCGACGCGAACCGCCGCACCCCCTGCGCGCCGCCCCGCCGCAGCCGCACCCGCGCCGTCCGCCGCTCCGCCGGACGCTCCGCGAAGTCGAACGCCACCGCCCGGATGTCCACACCCTCCGGCACCCGCACCGACCCGTCCGGGCCGACACCCGCCACCGCGCCCGCGATCCGCGACAGCCGGAACACCCGCGTCGCCTCCCGCACCCGGTCGAACCCCACCAGGTACCAGCGGCCCCGCCGCGACGTCAGCCCCCACGGCTCCACAAGCCGCCGCTGCGCCTCCGGATGCCCCATCTTCACATAGTCGAACGCCACCGGACGGCCGTCCCGCACCGCCTCGTACAGCGCCTGGAACGCCGGATCGTCGGCCGCCACCCGCGACTGCAGCACCGGCGACCCCGCCGGATCCGCGTCGATCCCCGCCGCGCGCAACTTGAACAGCGCGCCCGAGGCGGCCTCCGCCATCGACGTCTGCTGCCACACCCGCGCGGCCAGGCCCAGCACCGCCACCTCGTCCGGCGTCAGATGGACGTCCGGCAGCTCATAGGCGTGCGGCGGGATCCGATAACCGACCTCGTCGTCCTCGTCACTGCCCAACTCCAGCGGAATGCCCAGCTCACGCAGCTCGTCCTTGTCCCGCTCGAACATCCGCTTGAACGCCTCGGGCGAATCCGGATAGCCCGGCACCGCGCGCCTGATCTGCTCCGCCGACAGATACCGCCTGGTCGCCAGCAGGCACACCACCAGATGCAGCAGCCGGTCCGTCTTACGCCGCGACATCGTCAGCGCCACCTCCCTCCGGTTGAAACGCTACCGTCTTCCCCGTGATCCGATGGCGTAAAGGCACAGTCCACAGCGTCCGCCGCAGCTGGCCGGGCGCGATCGAACTCGACGTGACGATCGACGGCGACCCCGCGCGGGCCCTCGCCTACCCGGCCCTCGTCGGCCACCCGGAACCCGGCGACACCGTCCTGCTCAACACCAACGCCCTCGCCCTCGGGCTCGGCACCGGAGGGTACGCGATGGTCGTCGCCGTCCCCGACCGGCTCCCCCCCGACCCCGACGGCCCAGGACACCTCGTCAAAGCCCGCTACACGCCGCTCCAGGCCACCGTGCTCGGCGCCGACGAGCAGGACTCCCCCCACCACGCCGCCCTCGCCGACGCCGACGACCTCCACGGCATGCCCGTCATCGTCGCCGACCTGCACTCCGCGCTGCCCGCCCTCCTGTCCGGCCTCCTCCTCGACCGGCCCGGCACCCGCGTGGCCTACGTCATGCCCGACGGCGGCGCCCTCCCCTCCTGGTTCTCCATGTCCATCGCCCAACTCAAGGCAGCGGGCGTCCTCACCGCCTGCGTCACCACCGGACAGGCGTTCGGCGGCGACCTGGAGACCGTCACCGTCCACACCGGCCTCCTCGCCGCCAAGCACGTCCTGGCCGCCGACGTCGCCATCGTCGCCCAAGGCCCCGGCAACCTCGGCACCGGCACCCGCTGGGGCTTCTCCGGCGTCACCGCGGGCGAAGCCGTCAACGCCGCCGCCACCCTCAACGGACGGCCCGTCGCCTCCCTGCGCGTCAGCAGCGGCGACGCCAGAGAACGCCACCAGGGCGTCTCCCACCACAGCCTCAC
This sequence comes from Actinocorallia sp. API 0066, assembly GCF_020991275.1. GTDB lineage: Bacteria > Actinomycetota > Actinomycetes > Streptosporangiales > Streptosporangiaceae > Actinocorallia. The sequence continues at coordinate 436,625 of NZ_JAJLQY010000004.1, forward strand.
CGCCTACGGCCGTGTCGCCCTCGCCCCCGCCGACATCCCCGTCCCCGACCTGCCCGGCCCCTTCGGCGCCCACGTCGCCCAGCAGGCCGCGGCGCTCGCCGCGCGGCACGCCCTCCACCCGACCCCCCTCGACGGCCTCGAAGAGGCACTGCGCGCCGACGAGAAGGCATGGGGCGTCCGCATGTCCACCATGGGCCGCCGCCTCGACGGCGACCTGGAGTACTTCCTCACCTGCGCCGCCGCCGGACGCCACACCGCCACGCTCCTGTGACGCGCGGAGGGGGCGCCGCCCGGCGACGCCCCCTCCCCCACGCGTCCTAGTAGGCGCCCAGCACGTCGATCACATAGACGAGCGTGTCCGTCGCCTTGATCCCGTACTTCGGCAACCCCTTCACCTTCATGTCCTTCGCCCCGTACGCCTTGTCCGGCGGAGCCACCACCAGCAGACGGCTCCCCACCTTCTGCCCCACCAAAGCCTCATCCCAACCCTTGATGACCTGCTCCTGCCCGATCACCGCCGCGTACACCTTGCCGTCCGACCACGACGACGAGAACACCTTCCCGTCCCGCCACAACGCCCCCACATACTGGATCGCCAACAGATCCCCCGCCTTCACCTCAGGCCCCGGACCCGTCTTCACCGTCCGCACCGTCAACTTCGTCGGCGGCGCCGCCTTCGGCACCTTCACCACCGGCACCGCACCCGCCTCCACCTCAGGCAACGACGCCGCCTCCGCGAACGCCGGAGCGTCCTTCACCGCCGCGTCCCCCCCGAACGTCGCACGCACATCCAGCACATACACCAGCGCGTCACTCCCCGTGATGCCCAACCGCGCCGACCCCTGCGACCCGTACCCCTCCTTCGGCGGAATCACCGCCACCACACGGCTCCCCGCCTTCTGCCCCACCAGCGCCCGCTTCAGCCCCGGCACCAGACTCCACGACGGGAACGCCACCGGCGTCCCCCCCTGATAACTGCTCCCGATCAACTTCGACGTCCCACCCGACGCCCACGCGTACCCCACATAATCCGCCACCACAAGATCACCCTCGGCCACCTCACGGCCGTCACCCTCGATCGCCGTGTCCAACGCCAACTCCGACCCCGGCGCACCACCCCGCGGAAACTCCACCTGCGGCCGCACCCCGAACTCCCCCGACACCTCCACCTCAGGATCGCCACCCCCACCACACCCCGCCAGCAGGGACACCAACAGCAACGGCACAACGGCCAGCACACCACGCATCGGCGACAACCTTCGGGATCAACGACGGAAGGACGGGCAGCCACCCTACCGGCCGGTAAGTCCCCGTAGAAGGGCTACGACCCGGTAAGAACCACCCGTCCCCCCGGCCACTCACATCCCGGCGATCAGCTTGTCCACCCGCTCATCCACCGAACGGAACGGATCCTTGCACAGCACCGTCCGCTGCGCCTGATCGTTCAACTTCAGATGCACCCAGTCCACCGTGAAGTCACGCCGCTTCTCCTGCGCCTTCTTGATGAACTCACCACGCAGCCGCGCCCGCGTCGTCTGCGGCGGCACCGACTTCGCCTCGAAGATCGCCAGATCCTGCGCGACCCGCTCCACCGCCCCCTTCTTCTCCAGGAGGTAGTACAGGCCCCGGTTCCGATGCACATCGTGATACGCCAGATCCAGCTGCGCCACCCGCGGCGACGACAACGGCAGATCGTACTTGTGCCGATACCGCTCGATCAGCTGGTACTTCGTCACCCAGTCGATCTCCCGCGCCACCATGTCCAGATCCCCGGTCTCGACCGCCGTCAGCGTCCGATCCCACAGATCCAACACCCGACGCACCAACGGATCCGCGCCCCGCCGATCCATGAAGTCCTTCGCCTTCGAGAAGTACTCCCGCTGGATCTCCAACGACGACGCCTCACGACCGTTCGCCAGCCGCACCTTCCGGCGGCCCGTCATGTCATGCGACACCTCACGGATCGCCCGGATCGGGTTCTCCAACGTCAGATCCCGCATCACCACACCGGCCTCGATCATGCGCAACACAAGATCGGTCGCCCCGACCTTCAACAACATCGTCGTCTCCGACATGTTGCTGTCACCCACGATCACATGCAGCCGCCGGAACCGCTCCGCGTCCGCGTGCGGCTCATCCCGCGTGTTGATGATCGGCCTCGACCGCGTCGTCGCCGACGACACACCCTCCCAGATGTGCTCCGCCCGCTGCGACACGCAGTACACCGCACCACGCGGCGTCTGCAACACCTTGCCCGCGCCGCAGATGATCTGCCGCGTCACCAGATACGGAATCAGCACATCGGCCAACCGGCCGAACTCCCCATGCCGCCCCACGAGATAATTCTCGTGACACCCATAGGAATTCCCCGCCGAATCCGTGTTGTTCTTGAACAGATAGATGTCCCCGGCGATCCCCTCCTCCCGCAGACGCCGCTCGGCGTCCACCAGAAGCCCCTCAAGGATCCGCTCACCCGCCTTGTCGTGCGTGACCAGATCGACCACGCTGTCGCACTCAGGCGTCGCATACTCAGGATGACTGCCGACGTCCAGGTAGAGCCGTGCCCCGTTCCTCAGGAACACGTTGCTGCTCCGGCCCCAAGACACCACCCGACGGAACAGATAACGCGCCACCTCATCAGGTGACAACCGCCGCTGCCCGCGGAAGGTGCAGGTGACCCCGTACTCGTTCTCGAGCCCGAAAATGCGCCTGTCCACACCTCGACCCTATGCGCCAACGCTCCCGATCAACAGTGCCCGCGCCCCACGATTCTCACGATTCGTAGACACCCCGTCGCGCAACACGCACAACGGGGCCACCCCGGGACGAGCCCGGGGCGACCCCGCCGCCGCACGACCCGCAGGCCGCGACCTCACTCCTCCGTCGACGCCTCCGCCGACCCGTCCGCCGACCGCGCCAACAACTCGTCGATCCGCGTCGGCGTCAGCCGCCTGAACAACCGCCGATCCCGGTTCCGGTCCAACACCGCCACCTCCAGCTTCTCCGCCTCCAGCACCCTGTCGGCATCCTGCTGCTGCAACGCGTGCACCGCCACCCGCAACGCCTCAGCGAGCGACTCACCGTCCCGGTAGCCCTCCTTCAGCGCCGTCGCGACCGCGTCCGCCGCGCCGCCCATCGCCACGAACCCGTGCTCGTCCGCCACCGAGCCGTCGAACGTCAACCGGTAGATCTGGTCACTCGAAGCGTCGTCACCGACCTCCGCCACCACCAGCTCCACCTCGTACGGCTTCGTCTGCTCCGTGAAGATCGCACCCAGACTCTGCGCGTACGCGTTCGCCAGACCCCGCGCCGTCACATCCGACCGGTCGTACATGTACCCGTTCACATCCGCGTACCGGACACCCGCCAGACGCAGCTGCTCGAACTCGTTGTACTTCCCGACCGCCGCGAACGCGATCCGGTCATAGATCTCCGAGATCTTGTGCAACGCCCGCGACGGATTGTCCGCCACGAACAGAATCCCGTCGTCGTACTGCAGGACCACCACCGACCGGCCCCGCGCGATGCCCTTCCGCGCGTAATCCGCGCGGTCCTTCATCTGCTGCTCGGGCGCCACATAGAACGGCATCGACATCGCTTGCTGACCCTTCTCCAGGCTGACCGGGGACGATTACCGCAGGGGGGCGTTCGGGCCGCCGGGCGAGCTGTACCGCGCCTCCACGACAGCGCGCGCCACGTCGCCGACCTCCTCGTCCGGCACCCGCCGGAACCCGTCGTCGGTGATCGACGCGAGCACCGGGAAGATCCCGCGCGTCAGATCCGGGCCGCCCGTCGCCGAGTCGTCGTCCGCCGCGTCGTACAGCGCCTGCACGCACACGATCCGCGCGTCGGCCTCCGACAGGTCCGGACGCCACAGCTTCTTCAGCGAACCCCTCGCGAACACCGACCCCGACCCGATCGAGTGGAAGTCGTGCTCCTCGTACCTGCCGCCCGCCGCGTCATAGGAGAAGATCCGGCCGACGCCCTTCTCCAGGTCGTAGCCCGCGAACAGCGGCACCACCACCAGGCCCTGCATCGCCATCCCCAGGTTCCCCCGGATCAGCGTCGCCAGGCGGTTCGCCTTCCCCTCCAGCGACAGCAGCCGCCCCTCCATCTTCTCGTAGTGCTCCAGCTCCACCTGGAACAACCGCGTCATCTCCAGGCCGATCCCCGCGGTCCCCGCGATCGCGACCGCCGAGTACTCGTCCGCCGGGAACACCTTCTCGATGTCCCGCTGCGCGATCACGTTGCCCGCCGTGGCCCGGCGGTCGCCCGCCATGATCACACCACCGGGGAACGTCACCGCGACGATCGTCGTCGCGTGCGGAATGTTCAGGTGCTCCGCGCTTCCCTGCGCCACCCGGTTCCCGGGGAGCAGCTCGGGCCGGTAAGCCCCCAAAAAGTCAGCGAACGACGACGGCCCCGAGTTCATGAACACCCCCGGAAGACCCCCGCCCATCGGCATCGACGCCATGCGACTCCTTCCCCAGCACGCCGGTAGAACAGTCTCGACCCTACTGATATTCGACCGCCCTCTGCATGCCGCGGGACCTTCCCTCACTCAGCCCACGGCGAACCCCCAACCCCCCACCACTTCCCACCCGCCACCAAATCGTGATCAAGAAACCCCCGCCACCCCCGCCCCAACCACCCCACAACCCCCACCCGTCACCCACCCGCCCCTCCCCCATCACCCACCGACACCCCAACGACCCGCCAACCCGCCACCAAGCCCCAGACGGCCCGGAGCGGCTCCCGAAAGGCCGGTCACCGCCCCGGGCCGACGCCGTCACCCAGCCCGGCTAGCGGGCCGCACGCGGCCGCAGAAGCGACTCCAGGAGCTCCCACTGCCCCGCGTAGTCGACGTCCAGGTAGTCCGCCGCCGCGCGCAGCACCGCCGGATCGTCCCCCAACTGCCCCATGCCCGTGTTGCAGCCCAGGCACAGCAGGCCCCGGAACTCACCGGTCGCGTGGTCGTGGTCGACGGCCTCGATCTTCTCGTCACAGCAGATCGCGCACAGCCCCTTCTGCAGCTTCGCCAGCGCGTCCACGTACGGCTCGCTCACCCGGAACCGCCGCCTGAGCCGGTACTCGCGCTCGCTCTTGCGCTGACCGCTCCGGGGGCTGTTCTTCGGCAGCAGCCGCGGCACCCCCTCCGCGTCGAGCTCCGCCGCCATGTGCGCGACGTACCAGAGCTCACCCTCCAGGTAGCGCGCGGCCTGCCGGATCCGCCACGGGTCGTGGTCGAGCTGCCCGATCCCGCCGTTGCACCCGAAGCACAGGATCCCGCGCACCACACCGGTCGCGGAGTTGTGGTCGACGTGCTTGGGCTCCTTCCGACGGCAGATCGCACAGGTCCCGCCCTGCGCGGCCGCCCGCTCGTCCACCTCGCGCGAGGTCAGCCCGTACCGCCGCTTCAGGTGGAAGTCCCGGATGCTCCCGTGCTTCTTGATGGCCTGCTCCTTCATGATCCGGTTGTGGCAGGGCTTGCAGTAGGAGGTAAGCCCCGACTTGACCGACCGGTTGCGGCCGAAGTTGGCGACGGGCTGCACGATCCGACACGCCGGGCAGTACCTCTGCCCCTCCGGCACGTCCGAGTGCCGCCGGAACGGCCGCGCCTCCTTCCCCTCCCTGGCCCGCGCCTTCCTGTACCGCGCGGCGTTCCGCCGACTCATACAGACCTTGCAGTAAAGGTGGATCCCATCCGGAGACTGGGCATACCGCCCAAATTCCGACGTGGCCTTGGTCTCGCCGCAGTCGCGGCAGCGCTTGGTGTTCATGGCCGCACGCTAACCGCGCAGCAAAAAGGCCGCCCAGGTTTCCAAAAACCCGGACAGCCTCCTCAGGAATTGCCCGAAAACATCCGATTCACAAATCGGACATAACAGGTCACTCCCCCCCTTTTTGTACGTAAGAACGGACAAATTCCTCAGAATTCTCTTCTAGGACATTGTCGATCTCGTCGAGGATCGCGTCCACGTCGTCGGTGAGCTTCTCGGTGCGCTCCTGGACGTCCGAGGAGGCTTCGGTGGTGGTCTCTTCGACCTCTTCGGTCTGCCGGGTGGTCTGCTTCTGTCCGCCGGTGTCCTTGGTGGCCATTAGGGGCTCCTCCCGTAAGTGCCGCGTGTACGGCGACCCTACCTGGGGCTGCTACGGGCTGGCGTAGGTAGCGTTTCGCCCTGAGCAGAGCGACCGGAGGGGTCCCTACGGTTATCGCCCTTACGTCGAGTCCCGAAACGGACGAAAGCCCACATCACCATGCGGGGCCTCGCGGAAGCCCGCCAGCGAGCCCTGTGAGGGCCCAGGGACGTTCTGTGAGCGAGGACACGGGAAAGGGGCCGAGAACGGCTCAGGGCCCCGTACGGACGCGTACGGGGCCCTGGGGCGGGACAGGGTGTGGGCGGGCCTGGTCAGCGCTGTCCGGCGAGGACGGCCAGGAGGTCGGCCGCCGTGCGGCAGCGGTCCAGGAGGGCGCCCACGTGCGTCTTGGTGCCGCGCAGGGGCTCAAGGGTGGGGACGCGCTGGAGGGACTCGCGGCCGGGGACGTCGAAGATGACGCTGTCCCAGCTGGCGGCGGCGACGTTGTCGGCGTACTGGGCGAGGCAGCGGCCGCGGAAGTAGGCGCGGGTGTCCTCCGGCGGGTTCTCGATGGCCCGGGTGACGGCGTCCTCGTCGAGGAGCCGGTCCATCCGGCCGAGCGCGACGAGCTTGTTGTAGAGGCCGCGGTCGGGGCGGACGTCGGAGTACTGGAGGTCGACGAGTTCGAGCCGGGAGTGGCCCCAGTCGATGCCGTCGCGGCTGCGGTAGCCCTCCAGGAGTTCGAGTTTGGCGACCCAGTCGAGTTCGCGGGAGAGCTGCATGGGGTCGTCGCCGAGGCGGGTGAGGACGGACTCCCAGCGGGTGAGGACGTCGGTCGTCATCTCGTCGGTGTCGGTCCCGAATTTGTCCTCGACGTATTTGCGGGCCTGTTCGAGGTATTCCATCTGCAGTTGGACGGCGGTCATCCTGCGGCCGTCCTTGAGGGTGATGAGGTGTTTGCAGCCGGGGTCGTGGGAAATGGCCCGGAGCGACGCGACGGGGGATTCGATGCCGCGGTCGGCGGTGAGGAATCCGTCTTCGATCATGGCGAGGACGAGCGCGGTGGTGCCGACCTTGAGGTAGGTGGAGATCTCGCTCATGTTGGCGTCGCCGATGATGACGTGCAGGCGCCGGTACTTCTCGGGGTCGGCGTGGGGTTCGTCGCGGGTGTTGATGATCGGCCGCTTGAGGGTGGTCTCCAGGCCGACCTCGACCTCGAAGAAGTCGGCGCGCTGGCTGATCTGGAAGCCGTCGCCGCGGCCGTCGACGCCGATGCCGACGCGGCCGGCGCCGCAGAAGACCTGGCGGGTGACGAAGAAGGGGGTGAGGTGCCGGACGATGTCGGAGAACGGGGTCTCGCGCTTCATCAGGTAGTTCTCGTGGCAGCCGTAGGAGGCGCCCTTGTTGTCGGTGTTGTTCTTGTAGAGCTGGATGGGGTGGGTGCCGGGGACGAGGGCGGCGCGTTGGGCGGCGTCGGCCATGACGCGTTCGCCTGCCTTGTCCCAGAGGACGAGGTCGAGGGGGTTGGTGACCTCGGGTGTGGAGTACTCGGGGTGGGCGTGGTCGACGTAGAGCCGCGCGCCGTTGGTGAGGATGACGTTGGCGAGGCCGAGGTCCTCGTCGGTGAGCTGGGTGGGGTCGGCGACCTCGCGGGCGAGGTCGAAGCCGCGCGCGTCGCGCAGGGGGTTCTCTTCTTCGAAGTCCCAGCGTGCTTTTCTGGCTCGTGCCGCTGATGCCGCGAGGTACGCGTTGACGACCTGGCTGGAGGTCACCATCGCGTTGGCCCCGGGTTGTCCCGGTACGGAGATGCCGTACTCGGTTTCTGTTCCCATGACCCGCCGAACGCTCATGTGTCCGAGCCTAGTGTGCTTCTCGCGGATCTCGGTGGGCGGCGTACGGTTCGGCGCGTTTTTGTGTTGCGGGGGTGTGAACGCGGCGAACGGCGGGCACGCTGGGTGCCCGCCGTTCTGGGTGCCGCTGTGGTGCCGGTGTTACAGGTATTGGCCGGTGTTGGCGACGGTGTCGATGCTGCGGCCGGATTCGGCGCCCTTGGTGCCGGAGACGAGGGTGCGGATGTAGACGATCCGTTCGCCCTTCTTTCCGGAGATGCGGGCCCAGTCGTCGGGGTTGGTGGTGTTGGGCAGGTCCTCGTTCTCGGAGAACTCGTCGACGCAGGCGTCGAGGAGGTGTTGGACGCGGAGGCCCTTCTGTCCGGTGTCGAGGAACTGCTTGATGGCCATCTTCTTGGCCCGGTCGACGATGTTCTGGATCATGGCGCCGCTGTTGAAGTCCTTGAAGTAGAGGACTTCCTTGTCGCCGTTGGCGTAGGTCACCTCGAGGAAGCGGTTCTCCTCGGTTTCGGTGTACATGCGCTCGACGGTCGCCTGGATCATGGCGTCGACGGTGAGGCGGGGTTCGCTGCCGTGTTCCTTGAGGTCGTCGGGGTGGAGGGGCAGGTCGGGGATGAGGTACTTGGAGAAGATGTCCTTGGCGGCTTCGGCGTCGGGTCGTTCGATCTTGATTTTGACGTCGAGGCGGCCGGGGCGCAGGATCGCGGGGTCGATCATGTCCTCGCGGTTGGACGCGCCGATGACGATGACGTTCTCCAGGCCCTCGACGCCGTCGATCTCGGAGAGGAGCTGGGGCACGATCGTGTTCTCGACGTCGGAGGAGACGCCGGATCCGCGGGTGCGGAAGATCGAGTCCATCTCGTCGAAGAAGACGATGACGGGGGTTCCGGCGGACGCCTTCTCGCGGGCTCGTTGGAAGACGAGCCGGATGTGGCGTTCGGTTTCGCCGACGTACTTGTTGAGGAGTTCGGGGCCTTTGATGTTGAGGAAGAAGGACTTGCCTTCCTGGCCGGTCTTCTCCGCGACCTGCTTGGCGAGGCTGTTGGCGACGGCCTTCGCGATGAGGGTCTTGCCACAGCCGGGGGGTCCGTAGAGCAGGACGCCCTTGGGGGGCCGGAGCTTGTGTTCGCGGAAGAGTTCGGCGTGCAGGTAGGGAAGTTCGACGGCGTCGCGGATGAGTTCGATCTGGGGGCCGAGGCCGCCGATCTCCTCGTAGGCGATGTCGGGGACTTCCTCGAGGACGAGTTCTTCGACTTCGGCCTTCTGGATCTTCTCGTAGGCGTAGCCGGAGCGGGTGTCGAGCATCAGGGAGTCGCCGGCGCGGAGGGTGATTCCGCGCAGGGGCTCGGCGAGCTTGACGATGCGTTCCTCGTCGGCGTGTGCGACGACGAGGGCGCGTTCGCCGTCGGCGAACACTTCCTTGAGGCTGACGACTTCGCCCTGTTGTTCGAACTCCAGGGCTTCGACGACGTTGAGCGCCTCGTTGAGCATGACTTCCTGTCCGACGCGGAGTCCTTCGATCTCCACGGCCGGACTGACGTTCACCCGGAGCTTGCGGCCCCCGGTGAAGATGTCGACGGTGCCGTCCTCGCGGGCGCCGAGGAAGATGCCGTAGCCGGATGGCGGTTGGGCCAGCCGATCCACTTCTTCCTTGAGAGCGACGATCTGCTCCCGGGCCTCTCTGAGTGTGGACACCAGTCGCTCGTTCTGGCCCGTCACGGCGGCCAGATTCGCCTGTGCCTCGTGCAGGCGCTCCTCGAGCACCCGCGTCTGGCGGGGGGATTCCGCGAGCTTCCGACGCAGAACGGAGATCTCTTCCTCCAGGAATGAGAGCTGCGTCTGGAGGTCACGAACCTCCCTGTCGTGCGCCTTTCGCCCTGCGGCGTCATCACGAGCGGCCACGCCCCGTCACCTCCTCACGAAGAGCCGACGACCTACTCTGACCCTACCTATCTGGCGGGGTTCCGTAACCTGACTATTGCATTTCCTTACCGTGGCAGTCCAGTTACGGCGCGAAGTTTCGCCAGGTGGACGCCGCCGGACGCGCTAAAGAAACGTCGGGGAAACAGAAAAATCACGGCGTGTCGCGTCAGGGCGGGGTCGATTACGCCGGAGGCGAACCGATTTCCGATTCTCCGGCCGTAACGTCGGCGGGCGGGGTCGCGGACGTATTCCCGTCACCGGTTGTGAGTTCGTTCCCGGTGGTTTCGGGGTAGGCGCCCTTGGCCGGGCGGCGGCGCCGGAGGGGCGGGGTGACGCCGTCGGCGAGGCGCCGGGCGGTGATGAGGAACCCGGTGTGGCCGACCATGCGGTGGTCGGGCCGGACGGCGAGTCCTTCGACGTGCCAGGAGCGGACCATGGTCTCGAAGGCGTAGGGCTCGGCGAAGGAGCCGTGTTCGCGCAGTCCCTCGACGACGCGGGACATCTGGGTGGTGGTGGCGACGTAGGCGCAGACGAGGCCGCCGGGCACGAGTGCCTTGCCCACGGCGTCCAGGCACTCCCAGGGGGCGAGCATGTCCAGGACGACGCGGTCGACGTCGGTCTCGGTGATGGCGTCCTCGAGGGAGCCGACGGTGAGCTTCCAGGACGGGTGGGGGCCGCCGAAGAACTTCTCGACGTTCTTGCGGGCCACCTCGGCGAAGTCCTCGCGCCGCTCGTAGGACGACAGGGTGCCGTGTTCGCCGACGGCGCGCAGCAGGAAGCAGGACAGGGCGCCGGATCCGGCGCCTGCCTCGACGACGCGCGCGCCGGGGAAGATGTCGGCCATCGCGATGATCTGTCCGGCGTCCTTGGGGTAGACGACGGCGGCGCCGCGCGGCATGCGGACGGCGAAGTCCTGGAGGAGGGGGCGGAAGACGAGGTAGTCGATGCCGCCGGTGGAGCGGACGACGATGCCTTCGGGGCGGCCGATGATCTCGTCGTGTTGGAGGTAGCCCTTGTGGCCGTGCCACTGCTTGCCGGTTTGGAGGGTGATGGTGTTGATGCGGCCCTTGGGGTCGGTGAGCTGTACCTGGTCCCCGTCGCGGAGGGTGCCGTGGGGGGTGCGGGGGCCGGGTTCGTGGGTCGCGCTCATCGGGTCAGGTTATCGGTGTTCGGGGGGTCTTCGGGCCGGTCGGGGGCGGGGTCAGGTGGTGGTGAGGGTGTGGTGGAGGTCGGTGGCGGACAGGACGCCGTAGATCTCGCCGCCGGGTTCGAGGAGGAGGTGTTCGGTGGCGCCGGAGTGTTGGACGGCGCGGAGGAGGTCTTCGCCGGTGATGTCGGCGGAGAGGGTGGTGGCGGCGTCGAGGCCGCGGGCTACTTCGCCTGCGGTGGTCCAGGGGCGGCGGGGTTCGGGGACGGCTTGGGCGGCGTGTTCGCTGACGAGGGCGGTGGGGCGGCCGTGGCCGTCGATGATGATGAGGGCGCCTGCGCCTTGGGTTTGGGCGTGGTGGAGGGCGACGGTGAGGGGGGTGTCGGCGGTGACGGCGGCGGCGCGGCGGGCGAGGCGGCGGGCGGTGAGGAGGGGGAGGCGGTCGCGGAGGCGTTCGGCGCGTAGGGACTGGGTGGCGGCGATCCACATGAAGGAGGCGAGGAAGGCGGACCAGGCGATGGTGATCCAGTCGGTGCCGGTGGTGGTGCGGGTGGCGAGCCAGATGCCGCCGAGGAGGACGAGGGCGGCGAGGGCGCGGCCGGTGTGGGCGGCGACGACGGTGCCGGTGCGGTCGTGGCCGGTGATCTTCCAGACGAGGGCGCGGATGACGAAGCCGCCGTCGAGGGGGAGGCCGGGGAGGAGGTTGAAGACGCCGACGACGAGGTTGGTGAAGGTGAGGGCTTGGAGGAGGAGGGTGGGGATGGGGCCGGGTTGGGTGAGGAGGAGGGTGGCGGCTCCGGCGCCGCCGAGGCCGAGGGACAGGAGGGGGCCTGCGACGGCGATGGTGAAGGAGGCGCCGGGGCGGGTGGCTTCGCGTTCGAGTTGGGTGACGCCGCCGAGGAGGTGGAGGACGATGGCGCGGACGGGGAGGCCGAAGGCGCGGGCGGTGAGGGCGTGGCCGAGTTCGTGGATGAGGACGGACAGGTAGAGCAGGAGGGCGAAGGAGGCGGACAGGAGGGTGGCGGCGGGTTGGGGGGCGACGCGTTGGGCGGCGGGGAGGAAGAACAGGGTGATGAGGAGGGCGATGGGGAACCAGCTGAGGGAGATGTACAGGGGCACGCCGAGGATCTTGCCGAGGGGGATGCCGGGCGGTCGCCTGTCGTCGTTCACATTCTTGATGCTAGCCAGCGGTGGAGCGGGTTCCGTCGTACCCTTCCCCTAGTCTCTTGGCCATGAGCTCCTCGACGACGTCCGATGCCGGTTCCGATCCGCTGGTGATCGGTTCGCTGTCGCCGTCGCGTGCCGGTGATTTCATGACGTGCCCGTTGCTGTATCGGTTTCGGGTGATCGATCGGATCGAGGAGCGGCCGAGTCCGGCGGCGGTGCGGGGCACGTTGGTGCACGCGGTGCTGGAGCGGCTTTTTGATCTTCCGGCGGGTGAGCGGACGGTGGCGGCGGCGCGGGCGATGTTGGAGCCGCAGTGGGCGGAGTTGGTGGCGCGGGAGCCGGAGCTGGCGTCGCTGTTCGAGGGGGCGGCGGACGGCGCGCCGCAGGAGTGGCTGGCGCGGGCGTACGAGCTGGTGGACAGCTATTTCGGGTTGGAGGATCCGCGCCGTCTTGAGCCGGCTGATCGTGAGCTTTTTGTGGAGACGGTGCTGGAGTCGGGGTTGAAGCTGCGGGGTTACATCGACAGGGTGGATGTGGCGCCGACGGGTGAGATCCGGATCGTGGACTACAAGACGGGGTCGGCGCCGCGCGCGGATTTTGAGGCGCGGGCGCTGTTCCAGATGCGGTTCTACGCGTTGGTGTTGTGGCGGTCGCGGGGTCGGGTGCCGGCGTTGTTGCAGTTGATGTATCTGGGGAACGGGGAGGTGTTGCGGTACGCGCCGGATGAGGCGGATCTGCGGGCGACGGAGCGGAAGCTTGAGGCGTTGTGGCGGGCGATAGCGCGGGCGACGGAGTCGGGTGAGTGGCGGCCGCGGCCGGGCAAATTGTGTGACTGGTGTGATCACAAGGTGCGGTGTCCGGAGTTCGGGGGTGTGGTGCCGCCGCTGCCGGAGGCGGCTCCGGTGGTGGTGGTGCCGGCGCAGCGGGAGTTCTCGGACGATCTGTGACGGGCGCGGCGGGGGTGTCGGGCGAAAGCCGCTGCGCGGGGGCGTTCGGGCGGCTACGGTGCGGTCATGGGCGCGCCTGATCTTTATTTCTCGTGTGATGTGGAAGCCGATGGTCCGGTGCCGGGGCCGTATTCGATGTCGAGTTTTGCGTTGGTGGTGGCGGGGGTGTTCGACGGGCGGGTGTTCACGCCGTTTCCGCCGGTGAAGCACACGTTCTATGCGGAGTTGCGGCCGATCAGCGGGGATTTTGTGCCGGAGGCGGCGGCGGTGAGCGGGTTGGACCGGGAGCGGTTGGTGCGGGAGGGGCGGGATCCGGTGGAGGCGATGTCGGAGGCGGGCCGGTGGGTGCGGGCGCGGGCGCGGGAGGCGAAGGCGCTGCCGGTGTTCGCGGCGTATCCGTTGGGGTTCGACTGGTTGTTCATGTACTGGTATTTCATGCGGTTCGCGGAGGGGGGTTCGCCGTTCGGGCACGCGCGGGCGTTGGACATGAAGACGTTGTACGCGGCGCGGGCGGGCGCGAAGATCGGGGATTCGGTGAAGGGGAAGATGCCGCCGGGGTTGTTGTCGGCGCGGCCGCACACGCATCACGCGTTGGACGACGCGGTGGAGCAGGCGGAGTTGTTGCAGAACCTGATGGTGTGGGACGGGTCGCGGTAGGGCCTTCCGCCTCCCCTGGGGAGGGTGGCGGACGGCCGCGTCACGGCGTTTCTCCCGGCGGTCGTCCCGGGTCAGACGACGGGTGGGAGTGGGGGGAGTTCGTCGGGGCGGCGCAGGCTGCGCAGGCGGAACGCGGCGAAGATGAGGGCGACGCCGATGAGGATGGCGAACAGGCCGATGATCCAGATGAGGGCGAGGCCGCCCGCGCCGGGCCAGACCAGGAGCAGGACGCCGAAGATGACGGACAGGATGCCGCTGGTGATGTACCACCATTCGCCTTCGATCTCGCGGCGCAGCCAGATCGCGGAGATGATCTCCAGGACGCCGGTGGCGATGGCCCAGCAGGCGATGACGATGAGCAGGATGAACGCGGTGATGGCGGGCCAGATGAGGGCGATGAGTCCGGCGAGGACGCCGAGGACGCCGGTGACGGCGAGCCAGCCGCGGGACTGTCCGGGCAGGTTGCCCTTGATCGCGTGGTAGAGGGCGGTGCCGCCGTCGACGAGCGCGTAGGCGCCGAACAGGATCGCCAGGGCCAGGACGGTGATGCCGGGCCACACCCAGGCGACGAAGCCGAACAGGATGGCGATGATGCCGCGGAGCAGCACGAGCCACCAGTTCCGGGCGATTGCGTCGATCATCGCGGTCCTCCCGATCTTGGCCTTTCGGGAAAGATGCCGCGTGGGCGGCCAAGGCAACCGGTCGGGGCGGCCAAGCGACGGCAAAACGCGGTGCGGGCCCCGGCTTCGTCGCCGGGGCCCGCACACGGGGTTGGGCCGTTATTCGGTGGCGATGGCTTTGAGGACGTCCATGCGTCCGGCCCGCCAGGCGGGGGCGAGGGAGGCGAAGATGCCGACGAGGGCGGAGAAGACGACGCACGCGACGATGAAGCCGTAGGGCAGGGAGAGGATCGCGATGTCGTCCTTGATCGCCTGTTGGATGGCGATGCCGAACGCGAGGCCGAGGCCGATGCCGAGGATTCCGCCGAAGAGGGCGATGACGACGGATTCGAGGCGGATCATCCGGCGGGTCTGTCTGCGGGACAGGCCGACGGCGCGGAGCAGGCCGAGTTCGCGGGTCCGTTCGGTGACGGACAGGGTGATCGTGTTGATCACGCCGAACACCGCGATGACGATGGACAGGGCCAGCATGAAGGTGAAGAAGACGAGGAATCCGTCGAGCTGGCCGGACACCATCTCCTTCAGGTCCGCCTGGTCCATGACGTCGACGCCGGGGTAGGGCTTGAGGGCGTCTTCGAGTGCCTGTTTGGTCTGCGGTCCGGGGTCGGCGGCGTTGACGGCGATCTCGCGGGCGAGTGCCTTGTCGGTGTGCGCGTGCCACAGGTCGGGGCTGAGGATGATGGAGGGCAGGACCTCGGAGTCGGGGAAGATCCCGGTGACCTTGAGCTGGGTGCGGGTGCCGTCGGCGAACACGGCGGGCACGGCCGCGCCGACCTTGAGTTTGTTGTCCTTGGCGTAGCCCTCGCTGAGGAGGACGCCGTCGGGGCCGGTGGTGGCGGTGCCGTCGCTGACGCTGGCGTTGGAGACGGCGAGGAGGTCGGCGGGCTCGCCGCTGGCGTAGCTCTGGTTCTCGCCGTTGAAGGAGAACTGCTCGTAGCCGATCGGCACGACCTTCGTGATGCCGGGGACGGCGCGGACGGCGTCGACGGCGGCGGGTTCGACGCCGCCGGGGCTCATCGTGAAGACGTTGTAGTGGGCGCCGAACTGGCGGTCGATGAGGTCGTTGACGGACGCCCGCGCCGAGGAGGCGATGACGTTGACGGTGGTGACGAGGGACAGGCCGATCATGAGGGCGACGGCGGTGACGGCGGTGCGGCGCGGGTTGCGCTGCGGGTTCTCGCGGGCGAGTTTGCCGGAGACGCCGAACACCTTCGGGTACCAGGCGGCCAGGACCTTGACGACGGGCTTGCCGAGGACGGCGGCGAGGAACGCGGCGGCGAGCCAGACGAGCAGGACGCCGATGCCCAGCAGGCTGAAGGTGGCGGCGGTGCTGCCGGTTCCGGAGAGGCCGAGCGCGAGGGCGGCGACGCCGAGCGCGGCGAGGACGGTGCCGATGATGGTGCGCAGGCGCAGGCTGCGCTGCGGGATGGACACGTCGTCGCGCATGGCGGCGACGGGCGGGATCTTGGCGGCGCGGCGGGCCGGGAAGTAGGCGGCGGCGCAGGTGACGAGGACACCGACCGTGTAGGACATGATCACGGCGGCGGGGGTGATGGCGAGGTCGCCGCCGAGTTCGAGGCCCTGGGCGGCGAACACGACCTTGAGGAGTGCGGCGATGCCGGCGCCGACGAGGAGGCCGAGGGTGGAGCCGATGACGCCGACGGCGACGGCTTCGCCGAGGACGGCGGTGGTGACCTGGCGACGGGAGGCGCCGACGGCGCGGAGCAGCGCGAGTTCGCGGGTGCGTTGGCCGATGAGCATCGAGAAGGTGTTGAAGATGTTGAAGGATCCGACGACGATCGAGACGATCGCGAAGGCGAGGAGGAAGTTGCGCAGGACGCTGAGGGCGCCGTCGACGTCGCTGCGGGTCTCCTCGGAGAGTTTGTCGCCGGTGACGGCTTCGAGTTCGGCGGGCAGGAGGGGTGCGACGCGGGCGGCGAGGTCCTGCTGGGAGGCGCTGCCGTCGCCCTGGATGACGATGAGGGAGAGTTGGCCGGGCTTCAGCAGGAGTTTCTGGGCGGTGGCCAGGTCGAAGAAGACGAAGGTGACGCCGAGGTCGTCGCCGGAGGCGATGCCGGTGACGGTGGCGGTCTCCTGGCCGCCGCGGACGGCGATGCGCACCTGGTCGCCGATCTTGGCTTCGGCGAGTTCGGCGGTGCGTTCGCCGAGGGCGACCTCGCCGGCCTTGGCGGGTGCCTTGCCTTCGATGAGGGGTGTGGCCTGGTCGCCGTTCCAGGCGAGGCCGAGTTGGGGCGGTCCGCCGCCGCCGATGAGGTCGCCGTCCTTGTTGATGAGGGCGGCGAACCCGTTGACCTCGCCGCGTGCCTCCTTGACGCCGGGGACGGCGGCGACGCGTTCCTTGAGGTCCTCGCTGATGGCGATGGCGGTGACGGCGTCGTCGTCGCTGCCTTCGATGGCGGGTTTGGCGCGGACGGCGACGTCGGTGTTGGCGTACAGGTCGGTGAAGAGGGTGTCGAAGGACTTGTTGGCGGTGTCGGTGAAGATGAGGGTGCCGGACACGAACGCGACGCCGAGGATGACCGACAGGGCGGTCAGGACGAGGCGGATCTTGTGGGCGGCGAGGTTGCGGAGGGTGACTTTGGTCATCATCGGGTGACGACCTCCGGCAGCTCGAAGCCCTTCATGCGCTCGAGGACCTTGTCGGCGGTCGGCTCGGGCATGGTCCCGACGATCTTGCCGTCCTGCAGGAAGATCACTTCGTCGGAGTAGGCGGCGGCGGCGGGGTCGTGGGTGACCATGACGATGGTCTGGCCCATCTCGCGGACGGAGGACCGCAGGAACGAGAGGACTTCGGCGCCGGAGCGGGAGTCGAGGTTGCCGGTCGGCTCGTCCGCGAAGATGATCTCGGGCCGGGAGACGAGGGCGCGGGCGCAGGCGACGCGCTGCTGTTGGCCGCCGGACAGCTCGGACGGGCGGTGCTTGAGGCGTGGCCGCAGGCCGACGGTGTCGATGACGCGGTCGAGCCATTCCTTGTCGGGTTTGCGGCCGGCGATGTCGAGCGGGAGTGTGATGTTCTCCAGCGCGGTCAGGGTCGGCACGAGGTTGAACGCCTGGAACACGAACCCGATCTTGTCGCGGCGTAGGCGGGTGAGGCGTTTGTCGTCGAGGCCGGTGAGGTCGGTGTCGCCGATGAACACCTGGCCGGAGGTGACGGAGTCCAGGCCGGCCATGCAGTGCATGAGGGTGGACTTGCCGGAGCCGGAGGGGCCCATCACCGCGGTGAACCGGCCGCGTGGCACGCCTGTGGTGACGTCGTCGAGCGCCCTCACCTCGGCGTCTCCGCTGCCGTAGGACTTCGTGACGTGCAGGACGCGCGCGGCGAGGTCGCCGGTGGGTGCGGGGGGCTGGGTGGCGGTGTGCGGCACGGGGTCTCCCGGAACGGTACGGACTGAGGTATGTCACTACCGTAGGGATTTCGGCGCTCCGGCGGATCGGTCGTGGGGACGGGCTTGCCGCTCCCCCCGCCGCAGGAGGAGGACGGGGCCGGTCCTCCCCCTGAAGGAGGGGTGTCCCCGAGGCCGGTCCCCCGCCGGTCTCAGGGATGCGGCCCGCTCGCGGCGGGGTGTCCCGGTATGTCCTGTTCAGCCGCCGCCGGGGCGGATGACGCCCGTCTCGTAGGCGTAGACGACGGCCTGGACGCGGTCACGCAACCCGAGTTTGGCCAGGACGTTCCCGACGTGCGTTTTGATGGTGGTCTCCGACACGACGAGTTCGCGGGCGATCTCGGCGTTGGACAGGCCGCGCGCGACCTGCCCGAGGACTTCGCGTTCCCGTTCGGTGAGGTGGTCGAGGCCGGGCGGCGGGCCCTCGTCGCGGACGGCGGGCAGCCGGGACGCGTAGGTGTCGATGAGGCGGCGGGTGACGCTCGGCGCGATGAGCGCGTCGCCGTCGGCGACGATCCGGATGGCCGCGACGAGGTCCTCGGGCGGCGCGTCCTTCAGCAGGAAGCCGGACGCGCCGGCGCGGACCGCTTCGATGACGTACTCGTCGAGGTCGAAGGTGGTGAGGATGAGGACCCGCGGGTTGTGGGCCGCTGCCCCGTCCCGGACGATCCTGCGGGTCGCCTCGATGCCGTCGACGCCGGGCATGCGGATGTCCATGAGGACGACGTCGGGCAGGAGCGAGCGGGTCGCCTCGACCGCCGCCGCGCCGTCGGCCGCCTCGCCGACGACGGTGAGGTCGGGTTCGGCCTGCAGGATCAGCCGGAATCCGGCCCGCAGTAGCGGCTGGTCGTCGACCAGCAGGATCCGGGTGGCCGCCGTGCTCAAGTCATACCTCCAGGGGGAAGCTCGCGCGGACCTGGAAGCCGCCGCCGGTGCGGGGGCCTATCCGCAGTTCACCACCGTAGAGGGCGACGCGCTCCCGCATGCCCACCAGGCCGTGCCCGGACGACGTGCCGGCCGAGGAGTCCAGGACGCCGCGGCCGTCGTCGGTGATCTCGACGGTCAGGTTCCGGTCGCCGTAGTTGACGCGGACCCAGGCGCGGGCGTGCGGGCCCGCGTGTTTGAGGCTGTTGGTGAGGGCCTCCTGGATGAGCCGGTAGGCGGCGAGGTCCACGCCGGTGGACAGGCGGCGGGATTCGCCGGCGACGTCGAGTTGCACGTCGAGGCCGGTTTCGCGGACCTGTTCGATGAGGCCGGACAGGTCCTCGACGCCGGGCTGGGGGGACAGTTCGTGACCGGGCGCGACGGTGTCCCGGTCGGTCCGCAGCACCCCGACGATCCTGCGCATCTCCGACAGCGCGGTCCGGCCGACCTGCTCGATCGTCTCGATGGCCTCCCGCGCGGACTCGGGGTCCTTGGCCATGACGCGGCGGGCCGCGCCCGCCTGGACGGTCATGACGCTGACGTGGTGGGCGACGACGTCGTGCAGTTCCCGCGCGATCCGGGACCGCTCCTCGACGCGCGCGGTGCGGGCGTCGGCGAACCTGGCCTTCTCCAGGCGGGCCGCCCTGTCCTCAAGCTCGGTGAGGTAGGAGCGGCGCAGCCGGGTGGAGCGGCCCGCCCACCAGACCGTCGCGATCAGCGCCAGGTAGAGGGCGATGAGGACGGCGGGCGGGCGGGGTGAGGCGACGGCCATGAGGAACGCCGACACGGTGAACGCGGTGGCGCCCGCGAGGAAGCTGCGGGCGAGCGGCCGGTAGGCGGCGACGGAGTAGACGGCGATGAGGAACGCGACGAGGTCGCCGGACGGCTCGCGGTGCGTCAGACCGAGATAGGTCTGGCCGAGCAGCGCCAGCAGGAGGACGGCGACGGGGAACCGCTGCCGCACGACCATCAGCCCGGTCAGGGAGATCGTGACGGTGTAGGACAGGGTGCTGGGGGCGGTGAACTCGCCGGTGTTCCTGGCTCCCGACAGGTCGACGAGGGTCAGCACGGTCAGCGCCAGCGCGAGAACCCCGTCGGCCGCCTCCGGATGGCGGCTCGTCCAGGCTCTCAGCTCGCGGATACGGGTGGTCACCCCCTCACGGTAGGGCCACCCGCACCATGCCCGCCCCCTCCGGGATGCCGAACCGGGCCCCCTCCTGGAGGAGGAGACCCGGACCGGGGCTACCGCGCCCGGCTAACCCGACGACGTCCGTTCACGGTACGGGCGCGGCTTCGGGCGCCGGTTCGGGGAAGTGGCAGGCGACGGCGTGGCCCGGCGTACCGCCCGCCTCATCCGCGAGGGCCGGTTCCTCCACCTTGCACCGGTCCTGTGCCTTCCAGCAGCGCGGATGGAACGGGCAGCCGGGCGGCGGGTTCAGCGGCGACGGCACGTCTCCGGTGAGCCGGATCCGCTCCCTGCCGTCCCGGGCCGCCGGGTCCGGGACCGGCACGGCCGACAGCAGCGCCTTCGTGTAGGGGTGCTTGGGCCGGGTGTACAGGTCGGCCTGGTCGGCGATCTCCACGATCCGGCCCAGGTACATGACGGCGACCCGGTCGGAGATGTGCCGCACCACCGAGAGGTCGTGCGCGATGACGACATACGTCAGCCCGAGTTCGTTCTGGAGGTCCTCCAGCAGGTTGACGACCTGCGCCTGGATCGACACGTCCAGCGCCGAGACCGGCTCGTCCGCCACGATCAGCTTCGGCTTGAGCGCCAGCGTCCGCGCGATGCCGATGCGCTGCCGCTGCCCGCCGGAGAACTCGTGCGGGTACCGGTTGTAGTGCTCCGGGTTCAGACCGACCAGTTCCAGGAGTTCCTGGACGGCCCGTTTCACCCCGTGTTCGGTCTTGATGTCCTGCAGGTGGAACGGCGCGCCCACGATCGACCCGACGGTCTTGCGGGGGTTCAGCGACGAGTACGGGTCCTGGAAGATCATCTGGATGTCGCGGCGCAGCGGGCGCAGGCGGCTCTGCCTGAGCGTCGCGATCTCCCGGCCCTCAAAGCGGATGCTGCCCGCCGTCGGGTCCTCGAGCCGCATGATCATCCGGCCGGTGGTGGTCTTGCCGCAGCCCGACTCCCCCACCAGGCCGAGCGTCCGGCCCCGGTCGACGGAGAACGACACACCGTCGACCGCCTTGACCGTGGCGACCTGGCGGCGCATCAGGCCCGCGTGCACCGGGAAGTACTTGCGCAGGCCGGTGACCTCCAGCAGCGGGCCTTCCCCGCCGCCGGGCGCGGGCGACGCGGCGGGCGCGGCGGGTTCGGCTGCCTTCACGGCGTCGGTCTCCATGCTCTCCCTCACAGCTTCGGCCCGATCTCTGTCTCCCAGACGCGGCGGCGCTCGGCGACGTCGAGGTGGCAGGCGGCCCGGTGGGTCGTCTCCGGCTCCACCCGCAGCTCCGGCACCTCGGTCTGGCTGCGGCCGCCCGTCCGGTCGGCGTAGGCGCAGCGCGGATGGAACGCGCACCCGGACGGCAGGTTGATGAGCGACGGCGGCGCGCCCTTCACCGGCATGAGCCGTTCCGTGCGGGCCCGGTCCAGGCGCGGCATCGACCCGAGCAGCCCCCACGTGTAGGGGTGCAGCGGCCGGTGGAACATGTCGTCCACCGCCCCGTACTCGACGCAGCGGCCGCCGTACATGACGAGCACGTCGTCGGCGAGTTCGGCGACGACCCCGAGATCGTGGGTGATCATGATGATGGCGGAGTCGAACTCGCGCTGGAGGTCGCGCAGCAGGTCCAGGATCTGCGCCTGCACGGTGACGTCCAGGGCCGTGGTCGGCTCGTCCGCGATGAGCAGCTCCGGGTCACACGACAGGGCCATCGCGATCATCGCGCGCTGCCGCATGCCACCCGAGAACTGGTGCGGGTAGTCGTCCACCCGCTTGTCCGGCGTGGGGATGCCGACCCGGCCGAGCATGTCGATCGCGTGCTTGCGCGCGACCTTCTTCGACACCGCGTTGTGGATCCGGTACGCCTCGATGATCTGCGCGCCGATCGTGTAGAACGGGTGCATCGACGACAGCGGGTCCTGGAAGATCATCGCCATGTGGCGGCCGCGCAGCCGCCGGACGTCGTCGGGGTCCGCGCCGACGAGCTCCTTGCCGTCGAGCCAGATCTCGCCCGAAACGCGGGCGTTCCTGCGGTGGTGCAGGCCGAGGATGCCGAGGCTCGTCACGGACTTGCCCGAGCCCGACTCCCCGACGATCCCGAGGGTCCGGCCGCGCTCCAACGTGAACGACAGGCCGTCGACGGACCTGACGAGGCCGTCGTCGGTCGGGAAGTGGATGCGCAGGTCCCGGACGTCGAGGAACGGGGAGCCGCCGGAGGTGTCCTTCACCGGTTCGCTCACGACAGCCTCACTCTCGGGTCCACCACCGCGTACAGGACGTCCACCAGGAAGTTCAGCAGCACCACGAACAGGGTGGCCAGCAGCACCACGCCCATCACCATCGGCAGGTCGCCGGTGAAGATCGACTGGATGGACAGCGCGCCGAGCCCGGCGAACCCGAACGTGCTCTCGGTGAGGACGGCGCCGCCCAGCAGCAGGCCCAGGTCCAGGCCGAACACGGTGAGGATCGGGGTGAGCGAGGCGCGCAGCGCGTGCCGGGTGATGACGGTCCGCTCCGGCAGGCCCTTGGCGCGGGCGGTGCGGATGTAGTCCTCGCCGAGGGTCTCCAGCATCCCGGCGCGGGTCAGCCGGGCGTACAGGGCGGCGTACAGGAACGACAGGGTCACCCACGGGAGGATGAGGTTGTAGGCCCAGTCCACGGGGTTCTCGGTGAACGGGACGTACCGGACGCCCGTGGGCCACAGGCCGAGCCCGTAGGCGAACACCGCGAGCGACACGAGACCGGTGAAGTAGATCGGCAGCGACACGCCCGCGAGCGCCGTCACCATCGCGGCCCGGTCGAAGACGCTGCCGCGCCGCAGCGCCGACAGCACGCCGATGCCGACGCCGGTGACGACCCACAGGACCGACGCGCCGAGCGCGAGCGACAGGGTCACCGGGGCCCGGTCGAGGAGTTTCGGGAGGACGGGCTCGTTGGTGGTGAAGGAGTAGCCGAGGCACGGGGGCGGGCACCAGATCTCGCTGGGGCCGTTGTCGAACTCCTTGCCGACGAAGACGCCCTCGACGAACCTGGCGTACTGCACGGCGATCGGCTCGTCCAGGCCGAGCCTGACCTTGATGTCGTCGATGGCCTGCTGGGTCGGGGCCTTGCCCGCGTAGGTCGCGGCGAGCTGGTCGGTGGTCTGCCCGGCGAGCTTCGGCAGGACGAAGAAGATGCCGAAGGTGACGATGCTGCTGACGACCAGCATGGCCATCGCCCCGAGGAAGCGGCGGATGATGAATGACAGCACGGTCTGCGGCCAACCGCCGGACCCGCCCGGAGGGGACGGGTCCGGCGAAACGGCCTCTCACCTACCTTCTAGTGCACGTCCGGCAGGCGGTTACTTGACGCCGAGGTTCAGGTAGTCGTACATGCCGCCGTAGCCCTCGGTGATGGTGAGGTTGGTGACGTTCGGCGGCCGGTACAGCAGGATCTTGGCGTACAGGAGCGGCACGATCGTCGCGTCCTCCATCACCAGCTCGTCGATCTTGGTGTACATGGCGGTGCGGGCGGCCGGGTCGGTGTTCTTGGCCGCGTCGTCCAGGAGTTTGTCGACCTCGGGGAGCCGGGTCTCCTGGATGTTGGTGTTGCCGCCGTCGCGGATGGTGCGGCCGTCGACGATCTGCGACAGGAAGCCGTAGCCGGACGGCCAGTCCGCCGCCCACGCCATCGACAGGAGACCCGCGTTGTTGTTCCGGATCCACTTCGGGGAACCGGCGTAGCGGCCGAAGTAGTCACCGGCCGGGACCTGCTTGATCTCGACCTCGATGCCGACCTTCTTCAGCCCCGCCTGGATCGCGGTCGCCGCGGCGACCTCCTTGGGCCGGTCCGAGCGTGCCGTCAGCGTCGTCTTGAAGCCGTTCGGCTGGCCGCACTCGGTGAGTTCCTGCTTGGCCTTCTCGATGTCGCCGTGGTTGTCGGCGCCCGACGGGTAGCGGTTGGCCTCCTTGTAGCCGGTGACGCCCGGCGGGAGGATCGTCGTGGCGATGTCGCCGCCCGCGACGGGGCCGCCGTGGCCGGTCTGCGCGCCGACCTTGTCCATCGCGTAGGCGACGGCGCGGCGGCAGTGCACGTTGTCGAACGGCTTCACGTTCGGGTTGACGCCGATGTAGCGCAGGAAGCCCGCGATGGCGTTGTCGGAGTTGGCGAGGTTCGCCTGGTTGCCGAGGATCTTCGGCTGCGCGGCCTGCTGCACGCCGGTGCCCATGATGTCGATGTCGAGCGCGCCCGACATGAGGCGGTTGTCGAGGTCATCGGGGTTGATCTTGAGGGTGACCTCGATGTTGTCCGGCAGCGCCTTGTCCGCGCGCAGCGGGTCGGTCGCCGGGTCCCAGTGCTCGTTGCGGGACAGCTTCATGACCTTGCCGCGCTCGTAGGTGTCGATCTTGTACGGGCCGGTGGAAAGGATGTTCTTCTGGTACTCCAGGCCGTTGTCCTTGGCCTTGGGCACAGGCTGCGTCTGCATCTGGACCAGGAAGTCGAACTCCGCGAACGGCTGGTTCAGGTGGAAGACGATCGTGTGGTCGTCGGGGGTCTCGATCGCTTCGAGGCCCGTCTCGGACTTGTCGTCGTAGGGGCCCTTGTAGGGCTCCTCGTTGTCCTTCAGGTAGCCCTTGAAGTACTTGGGGCCCTCGGTCAGCTCGGCCGTGTAGTTGGACCGCTCGACGGCGTGCTTGACGTCCTTGGCGGTGACCTCGGTGCCGTCGGAGTACTTGACGCCCTTGCGGATCTTGTACGTCCAGGTGAGGCCGTCCTCGCTCACCTCGCCGAGGCTCTCGGCCAGGTCCGGGACCAGCTCCAGGGTCTTGCCGGGCGCGGAGTTGAACGTGGTGAGGGCACGTCCGTACAGGCGGCCGAAGTTCTGGGAGAAGGCGTAATACGTATTGCCCATGTCCGGCGAGTCCCAGTCGTCGGAGCTGCCGAACCGGAGCGTGCCGCCCTTCTTGTCGGACGGGTTGGCCAGCGCCGTCAGGGCGGTGTTGGCCGGGGACGTCTCCGACGAGTCGCCGTCGCCGTCGCCTCCGCACGCGGACAAGCCCGCGGCCAGCGTCAGCGCCACCGCTGTCGCGACGATCGCTTTGAACCTGGTCATCAGCCGGGTTACCTCTTCCTGTTTTCTCGGGGGGTAGGGGTTTGGCCAGCGGCCGGGGCCGTTAGCGGGAACGGGGGTCGAGCGCGTCACGCAGCCCGTCCCCCAGGAGGTTGAAGGCCAGCACCGTGACGAAGATCGCGAGGCCGGGGATCACCATGAACAGCGGCGTGTTCTGGTACGTCTGCACGGCCTGGCTGAGCATGCCGCCCCACGACGGCATCGGCGGGTTCACGCCGACGCCCAGGAACGACAGCGAGGCCTCGAACAGGATGTTCGTCGGGATCAGCAGCGTCGAGTACACGATGATCGGCGCGACGAGGTTCGGCAGCACCTCGCGGAAGTAGATGTGGAAGTGGCTCGCGCCCATGCTCCGCGCCGCGTCGACGAACTCGCGTTCGCGCAGCGACAGGGTCTGGCCGCGCACGATCCTGCCGATGTAGGGGCAGTTGAAGAACCCGATGATGAACACCAGCACGGTGATCTTCAGGGGGTTGCCGGACAGGCCGTACACGTCGGTCGGCAGGATCCCGACGAGCGCGATCGCGAACAGCAGCAGCGGGAACGCCAGGAGCGCGTCCATGAACCGGCTGACGACGGTGTCGACGAACCCGCCGAAGTATCCGGCGAGGCCGCCGAGGATGACGCCGATCGTCATCGACAGGGCGGTCGCGGCGACCGCGACCAGCAGCGACACCCGCGCGCCCACGAGGATCCGCGCGAACATGTCGCGGCCGGTGGTCGGCTCGACGCCGAGCAGGTGGTCCCAGCTGATGCCCGAGTGCAGCCAGCCTTCCTTGGGCCGCAGCATCGTCGTGTCGATGAGTTCCTGGTTGTAGACGTCGGGGTCGGGCAGGAACCACGGGCCGACGATCGCGGCGAGCACGAGGACGACGATGGTGACGCCGCCGCCGACCGCGACCCTGTCGCGTTTCAGCCGGAGCCAGGCGATCTGCCACAGCGACCTGCCTTGGATCGCCTTGCCCACGCCTTTGAGTACCTGCTCAGGCTGGGCCTCGAAGTCGGACCCGGACACCTTGATCGGCGCGGTCACGCTCACGAACCTCCACGCAGCACGGGACTGCCCTCGAACTCTGTCGTGAAGCACAGTCGCCGCGTGGCCGACGGGACGCCAGCCCTCGTTTCCGCATCGTGACATCCGCGAGACCGAAAACGGATGAGACCATGACAAAGAACGGACATAAGGCGTGTTTCACACCTCATGTCCGTTCTCACCCGGCAGCGCCGCGAGCGTGCGCGCCGTAACAGTTGCTCCTCAGGAGATCCCGTGACGAAGGCCGTCCGGCCCCCATGGTGATGATCGGGACATTCTCCTGTAACAGCAAACTCTTTATGGAGTTGTGTCCCGGCGTCCCGGGACCGTCCCGGGTCAGTCCTCCGGGAAGTGGCAGGCCACGCTGCGTCCCGGCGTGCGCTCGGAGAGCACCGGAACCTCGGTCGCGCACTTCGGCTGCGCCTTCCAGCACCGCGGGTGGAACGGGCAGCCCGGCGGCGGGTTCAGCGGCGACGGCACGTCGCCCGTGAGCCGGATCCGCTCCCGCTCCTTGCGCGCCGCCGGGTCCGGGACCGGCACGGCCGACAGCAGCGCCTTGGTGTACGGGTGCTGCGGCCGGGTGTACAGGTCGGCCTGGTCGGCGATCTCGACCATCCGGCCCAGGTACATCACCGCGACCCGGTCGGAGATGTGGCGGACCACCGACAGGTCGTGCGCGATGACGACATAGGTCAGGCCGAGTTCGTTCTGGAGGTCCTCCAGCAGGTTGACGACCTGCGCCTGGATCGACACGTCCAGCGCCGACACGGGCTCGTCCGCCACGATCAGCTTCGGCTTGAGCGCGAGGGTGCGGGCGATCCCGATGCGCTGCCGCTGCCCGCCGGAGAACTCGTGCGGGTACCGGTTGTAGTGCTCCGGGTTCAGCCCGACCAGTTCCAGGAGTTCCTGGACGGCCCGTTTCACCCCGTGTTCGGTCTTGATGTCCTGCAGGTGGAACGGCGCGCCCACGATCGACCCGACGGTCTTGCGCGGGTTCAGCGACGAGTACGGATCCTGGAAAATCATCTGGATGTCGCGGCGCAGCGGGCGCATCCTGCCCTGGCTGAGCCGCGAGATCTCCCGGCCCTCGAACGTGATGCTCCCGGCCGTCGGGTCGAGCAGCCGCATGATCATCCGGCCGGTGGTGGTCTTGCCGCAGCCCGACTCCCCCACCAGCCCGAGCGTCTCGCCCTTGGCGACCGAGAACGACACACCGTCGACCGCCTTGACCGCGGCGACCTGGCGGCGCAGCAGACCCGCGTGCACCGGGAAGTGCTTCTGGAGCCCGGTGACCTCCAGCAGCGGCGTGGAACTCAATGAACTCACCTCAGAGGTTCGGCCTGATCTGGTTCTCCCAGATGTCCAGGCGCTGCTCGGGGGACAGGTGGCAGGCGACGCGGTGGCCGCTGTGCGCGGCGGTCGCGACCAGTTCGGGACGGACCGTCGTGCACGGGCTGCCCGGGCCCTGCGCGTGCGGGCAGCGCGGATGGAACGCGCAGCCCGACGGCAGGTTGATGAGCGACGGCGGCGAGCCCTTCACCGGCATCAGCCGGTCCGTGCGGTCCCGGTCCAGCCGCGGCATCGAGCCGAGCAGGCCCCACGTGTAGGGGTGCTGCGGGGAGTGGAACAGCTCCTCCACGGTGCCCTGCTCGATCGAGCGGCCGCCGTACATCACCATGATCCGGTCCGACAGCTCGGCGACGACACCGAGATCGTGCGTGATCATGATGATGGCCGAGTTGAACTCCTGCTGGAGGTCGCGCAGCAGGTCCAGGATCTGCGCCTGCACCGTCACGTCCAGGGCCGTGGTCGGCTCGTCGGCGATGAGCAGTTCCGGGTCACACGACAGGGCCATCGCGATCATCGCGCGCTGCCGCATGCCGCCGGAGAACTGGTGCGGGTAGTCGTCCACGCGTTTGTCGGGGGTGGGGATGCCGACGCGGCCGAGCATGTCGATCGCGTGCTTGCGCGCGACCCTCTTCGACACCGCGTTGTGGATCCGGTACGCCTCGATGATCTGCGCGCCGATCGTGTAGAACGGGTGCATCGACGACAGCGGATCCTGGAAGATCATCGCCATCGCCCTGCCGCGCAGCCGCCGGACGTCGTCCGGGTCCGCGCCGACCAGCTCCCGGCCGTCCAGCCAGATCTCACCCGACATCCGGGAGTTCTTCCGGTGGTGCAGGCCGAGGATCCCCAGGCTCGTCACCGACTTGCCCGAGCCCGACTCCCCCACGATGCCGAGGGTCTGGCCGCGCTCCAGCGTGAAGTCCAGGCCGTCGACCGACCTGACCAGGCCGTCGTCGGTCGGGAAGTGGATCCGCAGGTCGCGGACCTCCAGGAACGCGCGGGCCGTGGCGGCGGGCGCGGCCGACGGTTCGTACACGGTGCTCAACTAACCCAGCCTCACCCTCGGGTCGACGACGGCGTACAGGATGTCCACGATCAGGCTCGCGAAGACGATGAACACGGTCGCCAGCAGCACCACGCCCATCACCATCGGCAGGTCGCCCGACAGGATCGAGTGGATCGACAGGGAGCCCAGGCCCGGCAGGCTGAACGTCTGCTCGGTGAGGACCGCGCCGCCCAGCAGCAGCCCCAGGTCCAGGCCGAAGATCGTGACGATCGGGGTGAGCGACGCGCGCAGCGCGTGCTTGCCGATCACGGTGCGTTCCGGCAGCCCCTTGGCCCGCGCCGTCCTGATGTAGTCCTCACCGAGGGTCTCCAGCATCTGCGACCGGGTGAGCCGCGCGTACGTCGCCGCGTACAGGAACGCCAACGTCACCCAGGGCAGCACGAGGTTCCACGCCCACAGGCCCGGGTTCTCGGTGAAGTCGCTGTAGGCAACCCCGTTGGGCCACAGCCTGAACGTGTAGACGAACACGGCCATCGACACCAGGCCGGTGAAGTACACCGGCAGGGACACGCCCGCCAGGGCCGTCGCCATCGCCATCCGGTCGAAGACGGTGCCGCGCCGCAGCGCGGACAGGATGCCGATGCTGACGCCCGCGACGAGCCAGATGAGGGACGCGCCGACCGCGAGCGACAGCGTCACGGGGGCCCGGTCGAGGAGGGTCGGGAGGACCGGTTCGTTGGTGCGGAAGGAGTAGCCGAGGCAGGGCGCGGCGCAGTGCTCGACACTCGGCCCGTTGCTGAAGTCCTGTCCGGTGAAGACGCCCTTGACGAACCTGCCGTACTGGACGGCGAGGGGGTCGTCGAGGCCGAGCCGTTCCTTGACGTCCGCGATGGCCTCCGCGGTGGGGGCCTTGCCGACATAGGAGGCGGCGAGCTGGTCGGTGGTCTGCCCGGCCAGCTTCGGCAACTGGAAGAAGATGCCGAAGGTGACCATGCTGACGATCACCAGCATGACGACCGCGCCCATGAGGCGCCTGACGATGAATGCGAACACGATGGAACGGCCCGGTGACCCCGACCCCCCTGCGGTGCGGGGGGCCGGGGTCACCACTCGGCCTTCACCTGCCTTCTGCGGTGATGACGAGCGGTGTGCGGCGGCCTTACTTCAGGCCGAGGTTGACGTAGTCGTACTGGCCGCCGAGGAACTCGGAGACGACGACGTTGGTCAGGTTGGCCGGCCGGTACAGCAGCTGCACGGAGTAGGTCAGCGGGACGACGTCCGCGTTCTCCATGGACAGGTTGTCGATCTGCGCGTAGATCTTGCTGCGGGCGTCGGCGTCGCCCTCCTTGGTGGACCTGTCGAACAGCTTGTTGATCTTCGGCAGGTCGGTGGAGGACAGGTTGGTGTTGCCGGTCGGCTTGATGGTGCGGCCGTCCAGGATCTGCTGGAGGAAGCCGAAGCCCGACGGCCAGTCCGCCGCCCACTTCATCATGGCCATGCCGACGCCGTTGTCCTTGAGGAACGCGGGCGAGCCGGCGTACTTGGTGAAGTAGTCACCCGACGGGTAGCCCTTCAGGTCGACCTTGATGCCGGCCTTGCCGAGGCTCTGCTGGATGGACTCCGCGGCGGCGACCTCCTTGGGCCGGTCGGCGCGGTAGGTCAGCTTGGTGGCGAAGCCGTTCGGCTTGCCGCACTCGGTGAGCTGCTCCTTGGCCTTGGCCAGGTCGCCGGCGTTCCCGGCGGACGGGTACTTGTTGAACTCCTCGTGGCCGACGACGGTCGGGGGCAGCACCGTCGAGGCGATGTCGCCGCCGGAGATCGGGCCGCCGAGGCTCGTCTGCACCGACACCTTGTCGATCGCGTACTGGACCGCGCGGCGGCACGCGATGTTGTCGAACGGCGCGACCCGGCCGTCGATCGTCATGTAGGTGAGGGCCGAGCCGGACGCGGCGTCGCTGTTGGCCTTCTGGGTGCCGCCGAGCACCTTGGGCTGCGCGGCCGGGCCGACGCCGCCGGCGGCCAGGTCCATGTCCAGCGCGCCGGACATGAGCTTGTTGTCGATGTCGTCCTGTTCCTGGTTCAGCGCGACCGAGATGGTGTCGGGCAGCGCCTTGCGGACGGGGTCGGTCGCCGCGTCCCAGTGCGGGTTACGGGACAGCTTCATCGACTTGCCGACGTCGTAGGAGTCGATCTGGTATGGGCCGGAAGACACGATGTTCTTCTTGTAGTTCAGACCGTTGTCCTTGGCGCGCGGGACCGGCGCGGTCTGCGGCATGTAGGCCAGGTAGTCGAACTCGGCGAACGGCGTGTTCAGGTTGAACACGATCGTGTACTTGTCCGGGGTCTTGATGGACTTCAGGCCCGCGGGCGCCTTGTCCTTGTAGGGGCCCTTGTAGCCGCCCGCGTTGTCCACGAGGTACTGCGCGAAGTACTTCGGGCCGCCCTGGAGCTCGTCGGTGAAGTTCGACCGCTCGACCGCGTACTTGACGTCCTGGGCGGTGATCTCCGAGCCGTCGGAGAACTTGACGCCCTCGCGGAGCTTGTACGTCCAGGTCTTGTTGTTGTTGGACGCCTTGCCGAGGTCCTCGGCGAGGTCCGGAACGAGCTGCTGGCCCTCGGCGCCCGGCGCGTTCTTGAACGTCACCAGGGTGCGGGCGTAGTAGCGGGAGAAGTTCCAGGAGAAGGCGTAGTACGTGTCGCCCGGGTCCGGGGAGTCCCAGTCGCTCGACATCGCGAACCGCAGCTCGCCGCCCTGCTTGTCGGACGGGTTGAGGACCGAGGTGTTCGCGGCGTTGTAGGCGGCGGTGGAGGTCGTCCCGCCCGACGACTCCGAGTCCCCGCCGCAGGCGGTCAGCCCGGCGGCGAGCACGGCGCACGCGGCGAGCGACGCGCCGATCTTGATCTTGTTCATTGTGCTGAGCGCACCTCTCTGGGAACTGGCAGGGAACACACGACCCATGGGGGTCACCGGGCCCGGGGATCGAGCGCGTCGCGCAGCCCGTCCCCGAGCAGGTTGAAGGCCATCACCGTCACGAAGATGGCGAGACCGGGGATGATCATGAAGAACGGCGTGTTCTGGTACGTCGGCACCGCGAGGCTGAGCATCCCGCCCCACGACGGCATCGGCGGGATCACGCCCACGCCCAGGAACGACAGGGCCGCCTCGAACAGGATGTTCGTGGGGATCAGCAGCGTCGTGTACACGATGATCGGCGCGAGCAGGTTGGGCAGCAGCTCCTTGAACAGCACGTGGCCGTGGCCCGCGCCGAGGCTGCGGGAGGCGTCCACGAACTCGCGCTCGCGCAGCGACAGGGTCTGGCCGCGCACGATCCGGCCGATGTAGGGCCAGGAGAAGAACCCGATGACGAACACCAGGACGCCGACGCGCAGGCCGTTGCCGCGCAGCCCCAGCATGTCGTCCGGGACGACGCCGACGAGCGCGATCGCGAACAGCAGCAGCGGGAACGCCAGGAACACGTCCATGGCCCGGCTGATCACGGTGTCGACCCAGCCGCCGAAGTAGCCCGCGACGACACCGAGCACGGTGCCGATGGTGACCGACACGAGCGTCGCGAGGAACGCGACGATCAGCGAGATCCGGGCGCCGAGCACGATCCGGGACAGCATGTCGCGGCCCGTCGTCGGCTCGACCCCGAACCAGTGCTCCCAGCTGATGCCCGAGTGCAGGAAGCCGTCCTTGGGCCGCTGCATCGTCGGGTCGATCAGGTCCTGGTGGTAGGCGTTCGGGTCCTGCAGGAAGAACGGGCCGAAGGCCGCCAGGAGGATCAGCAGCGCGATGACGACGGCCCCGCCGAGCGCCGCCCTGTCGCGCTTGAGCCGCAGCCAGGCGATCCGGCCGAGCGAGCGGCCCTGGATCGCCTGGGTGCCGACGCCCTTGAGGACGTCCTCGGGATGGGCCTCGGCCTCACCCTTCGAAACTTCGATCGGCGCGGTCACGCACGTTCCTTCCTCGCCACCTGGACACCGCGACTCCGCGTAGCGGTGTACGTGCCCCTTGTACCGGCGGGTGTGGCGGCCTCCGGGCACGTGGGGCGGCTTGTTGCACAGAAAGTTGCCGCCCCATGACGCATCCGGCCGACGGGCCCTTCGGCGGAAGCGGAACGTTCCATGAAGTCTTCGTCAATTTCGGACGCGCGGTGAGATGTTATACGTGCATCCGATATGAACCGCACGGCGGCGGCCCGACCCCATGAAGATTTATCGTTCTGAGTCCCCAGGCGATGTCACCCGGCGCACGGAGGTGCGACCCGCCGAAGAATATGTGGACGGAGCACCAGTTCAGCCGTGGTACGAGACCCCATCAGGAGGTCATACCAATTACCTATAAGGCTGGAGCTATGCCGGGGCACAAAGAAGGCCCGCCCCAGCGGGACGGGCCTGATTTACGGACATGCCGGGCAGCGCCCGGTGGCGCGGACGGGCGTCAGATGCCCCTGCGGCGCAGGATCTCCTCGATCTCGGCCATCTCGTCGTCGATCGGCGGCGCGGGCCTGCGCGCGGCGCCCCCGACCGCGGGCGGCTGCGCGCCCGCCCCGGCCCGCCGGGGCTCGCCCCCGTGCGCACCGCCCGTCCTGCCCGCCCTGCCGGGCCTGCCCGCCGAGGAGCGCAGCCGCACCCCCGACACCACGTACAGCACACCGGCCAGGGCCAGCACCACAACGCCCGCCCACTTGGCGGGACTGAACACCAGGGACGCCAGGAACCCCGTCAGACCCGTCAGGTAGAAACCGAGCGGCACCAGCGACCAGGCGGCGCCGCGCAGCCCCGAGGCCGCGCCGCGCCCCCGGCCGACCCGCCAGCTGGCCAGCAGCCCCAGGACGGTCACGGCAAGGCTCACCGTGAACAGCAGCGCATCGCTCATGTCGGCCTCCCGTAGCCTCGACTCCCTTCCATAGTCACACGGGGAAGCCGGTTCGGCCCTCCTCCCGAAGGAGGGTTCGGGCCCTGAGGAGGTTTGGGGGGCTCAGGAGGGCGGTACCAGGGACCGCAGCCTGTCCAGGCTCAGTTCGGTGAGGGCCGGGACGACGGTACGGGACGGGCCGTCCGGGATCGGGACGACGTTGGGGATCGCGACGACCCGGCAGCCCGCGGCCTCGGCGGCGGCGACGCCCGTCGGGGAGTCCTCCAGCGCGACCGTCCGGCCGGGCTCGGCGCCCAGCAGGCGGCACGCCTTCAGGTAGGGGTCGGGGTGCGGCTTGGTGTGATCGACCTCATCGCCGGTGATCGTCACGGCGAACAGGTCGCGGCCGAGCGCGTCGATCGCGATCTCGGCGAGCTCACGGAACGTCGACGTGACCAACGCCACCGGGACGCCCTGCGCCGCCGCCTCGGTGAGGAGCTGCTTGGCGCCCGGGATGATCTCCAGCTCCGTCGGCAGGTTCAGCACCATGAAGTCCAGCATCCGGCGGCCCACCACCTCGACCGGGACGTCGGCGCCCGCGAGGTCGATCATGTACCGGGACGTGCCGTACAGGGAGCCGCCCAGGGTGATCTGCTCGTGCTCGGTGCCCCACGGGCCGCCGAGCCACGCCATCACCTCACGTTCGGCGGCGTGCCAGACCGGCTCGGAGTCGATGAGGGTGCCGTCGAGGTCAAAAGCAAGCGCCTGGAGAGTCACGTGTACCAAGACTATGCCAAGAACCGCGCGGCCACCGACCCGTCCCCGCCGCGTTCGGGAGCCCGCCCGTGGACGTTCACCGGGCCTTCGGACGGTGTTGGCGGAGAGTGATCGGGACCTCTGGGCATGGCGGGAACGCCCGCCGTCTTAGTAGCGTTCCCCGAACAACTACCGACTGGTAAGGAGCACCCCCCATGACGTACCGGTCCATTCTCGTCGGCACCGACGGCTCGGCCTCGTCCCTCCGGGCCGTGGACAGGGCCGCAGGGCTCGCCGCGGACACCGGAGCGAAGCTGGTCCTCGTGTCGGCCTACCACCCGATGCCCGAGCGGGAGCGCCTGGAGGCCGCCGACCGGCTCGGTGACCTCGCCTACAAGGTGCAGGGCTCCACGCCCGCCGAGGACGTGCTGCGCGCCGCCCGCGACCGCGCGGTCGCCGCCGGGGCCAAGGAGATCGTCGAGGTGGCGCGTGAGGGCGACGCCGTCGACGTGCTCACCTCGGTCACCCGGGAGCAGGCCGTCGACCTCGTCGTCGTCGGCAACCGGGGCCTGAACAGCCTCGCCGGACGCATCCTCGGCTCGGTGCCCGCCAACCTCTCCCACAAGTCTCCGGTGGACGTTCTCATCGTCCACACCACAGACGGTAAGTGACGGAGAAAGCGGATCATCTCATCCCTACCGCACAGGGATGACCCGTCGTCGTATGGGTAGGGGTTGCCCAGGACGTAGGCTGGACTTGACCATGATCCGGCTGGATCGTCGACCGTCGTCCCGGTGGGAGGCCGTGTGCTCGAACTCGATTCCGTGCCCGAGCTGGAGCGCCCCGTGCTGGTCGCCGCCTTCGAAGGGTGGAACGACGCGGGTGAGGCCGCGAGCGGCGTCATCGCCCACCTCGCGCAGAGTTGGGGCGCCCGGCAGATCGCCGAGATCGACCCGGAGGACTACTACGACTTCCAGGTGACCAGGCCCCGGGTCGAGCGCGACGGCGAACGCCGCACCATCGTGTGGCCGACCACCCGGATCTTCGTCGCCCGGCTGGAGTCGGGCCGCGATGTCGTGCTGCTGCACGGGATCGAGCCGAACATGCGGTGGCGCGGCTTCTGCCGTGAGCTCACCGACTACCTCGCCCGGCTCGGCGTGCGCGCCGCGGTGCTGCTCGGCGCGCTGCTCGCCGACGCCCCGCACACCAGGCCGGTGCCGGTGTCGGGGTCGGGCACCGGGGGCGGCGCCGTGTTCGGCGACGACCTGTCGTTCGAGCCGTCCACCTACGAGGGCCCCACCGGCATCCTCGGCGTCCTGCAGGACAGGTTGGAGGCCGGCGGCGTCGAGACGGTCGCGCTGTGGGCTCAGGTCCCGCACTACGTGTCCTCGCCGCCCAACCCGAAGGCGACGCTGGCGCTGCTGCGCCGCGTCGAGGACATCCTGGACGTCACGGTGCCGCTCGGCGAGCTGCCCGAGCAGTCCCGCGCCTGGGAGGACGGCGTCAACGAGCTCGCCGAGCAGGACAGCGAGGTCGCCGACTACGTGCGGACCCTGGAGGAGGCCAAGGACGCCACCGAGCTGCCCGAGGCGACGGGCGAGTCCATCGCCCGCGAGTTCGAGCGGTATCTGCGGCGCCGTGGCATGGAACCTCCCGTCTGATCCGCTTCTCCTGACCCACCGGTAAGGTGGCGTCATGCGTTCCTGGTCAGCTCCCCGGGTCCCCCGTCTGTCCGATCTGGGCCTGGCCGGTCCAGGTCCGGCCCTTCGCCTGTACGACAGCGCCACCCGCGCGGTGAAGGCGACGGCCCCCGGGCCGACAGCCCGCATGTACGTGTGCGGCATCACCCCCTACGACGCCACCCACCTCGGGCACGCCAGCACCTATCTGGCGTTCGACCTGGTGAACCGGGTGTGGCGGGACCTCGGCCACGACGTCCACTACGTGCAGAACGCCACCGACGTGGACGACCCGCTGCTGGAGCGGGCGCGGGCCATCGGGGTGGACTGGCGCGACCTCGCCGAGCGGGAGATCGAGCTGTTCCGCACCGACATGGAGGCGCTGCGGGTCCTGCCGCCCGACCAGTACGTGGGCGCCGTCGAGGCCATCCCGATGATCATCGAGATGATCGCCGAGTTGAAGTCCGCCGGGCTCACCTACGAGCTCGACGGCGACCTGTACTTCCCCGTCACGGCCGATCCGCGGTTCGGCGAGGTGAGCGGGCTCTCGGCGGCCGAGATGCTGCCGCTGTTCGCCGAGCGCGGCGGCGACCCGGCCCGTCCCGGCAAGAAGGATCCGCTGGACGCGCTGCTGTGGCTGGCGCGGCGGCCCGGCGAGCCCGGCTGGGAGTCGCCGTTCGGGGTGGGGCGGCCCGGCTGGCACATCGAGTGTTCGGCGATCTCGATCCGCCACCTCGGCATGGGCTTCGACGTCGAGGGCGGCGGCAGCGACCTGACGTTCCCGCACCACGAGTTCAGCGCGTCGCACGCGCAGGCCGCGACGGGTGAGGCGCCGCACGCCAAGACGTATGTGCACGCGGGCATGGTCGGCCTGGACGGCGAGAAGATGTCCAAGTCGCGCGGCAACCTGGTGTTCGTGTCGAAGCTCCGCGCGGCCGGCACCGACCCGATGGCGATCCGCCTCGCCCTGCTCGCCCACCACTACCGCACCGACTGGGAATGGACCGCTCCGCACCTGGACGAGGCCGCCGCCCGCCTCGCCCGCTGGCGCGCGGCCGTCACCCGCCCCACCGCCCCACCCGCCGCCCCGGTCGCCGCCGAAGTCCGCGCCGCCCTGGCCGCCGACCTCGACGCCCCCACCGCCCTGGCCGCCCTCGACCGCTGGTCCACCACCGAAGGCCCCGACCCCTCCTCCCCCACCCAAATCCAGTCCCTCACCGACACCCTCCTCGGCATCACCCTCTGACCGCCCCGAAAAGGCCCGCCCCTATCTCCTCGGGACGCGGGCCTTTTTGCGTTTACGACTCCGCTCCGGACCCGCGCCCGGCGGCCCCGCGTCCCGGCGTCCCGGGGCCGGTCAGGGCACGGGGTGTGGCGCGCGGTGCGGCCCGGCCTCGGGCGGGTGCGGGAGGTCCCGGAACTTCCAGGCGCCGTGCGCGAACCCGACGTTCTCGCACGCCTCCTGCGCCAGCCGCAGGTACGGGTCGGCGAGGGACTCCAGGGGACGGCCGCGCAGCGCGTTGCGCAGGCCGACCGGGTAGAGGACCAGCGGCGCCAGCAGGCCCGCGACGGCGGCGGGCGGGAAGGCCACGCCCGCGAGCAGGAGCGCGGCCACGAGGAACGGCCAGGGGAAGACGGTGGGGCGGACCTCGGGCCACTTGCGGAAGTGCAGGGCGTTGCCGCGCCCGTAGGCGACGCTGTGCCGCAGCAGCGCGCGCGGCGTCGGCTCGTAGGTGTAGGTGAGGCGGGCGGCCTGCACGCAGCGCATCACGCCGTGCCCGGCCTGCCGCAGCCGCCGGGTCAGGTCCTCCTCCTCACCGCCGAACCTGAAGCGGGCGTCGAAGCCGCCGACCTCCAGCAGCGCGTCCCTGCGGAACGACATGTTGCTGCCGGTGAGCGCGTACACGTCCTCGACGGGGACGGGACGGCGGACCGTCCACTGGCGGCGCAGGTACAGGTAGAGGCGGTAGGGCAGGCCGTGGCCGCGCGTCAGGGCGAGCTCCTGCGGCTGGTGCCGGTTGTTGCGCGCGACGAACCTGGCGAGGAAGCCGCGGCCGCCCTCGGGCTCGACGGGGCCGCCGACCCCGGTGACGCCGGGCTCGTACCCGGCGAGCAGCGCCGCGGCCCAGGTGAGCGGCGGGGCGCAGTCGTCGTCGAGGAACGCGACGACGGGCGCGGTCGCCGCCCGCGCGCCGGAGTTGCGGGCGGCCGACACCCCCTGGTTGCGTTCGTGTACGACGACCCGGGCGCCGCGTGCTCGGGCGACGTCGGCGGTGCGGTCGGTCGATCCGTCGTCGACGACGACGATTTCGAGGGCTGACCCGAGGGTCTGGGCGGCGAGGGCATCAAGGGCACGGCCGATCCGGGCCTCTCCGTTCAAGGAGCTGATGACCGCGGTGATCTGTGCGGACATGAGGGCGAATCCTACTTGGCTACCGCCGTTTGGCGGACATGTCCTATGTCACCCCTGTATCGCGGCCATTTCTAGCTGATTTGACACAAACAGATGTTTCGTAACATAAGCCAAATTGGTCACGTTCATAGGGTACGCTCCCGGCTGTTTCGCGATCGCCAACGCAGTAGGAGTCACCGTGGCAGGCCGTCGGCCCCCCTCTTTCGTCCGCGCCGTCCGCGCCCTCGTGGCGCTCGTCTCCGCCGGTGCGCTGGCCGCCTCCCTGGGCGCCGCGCCCGCCCAGGCCAAGGCGCCGAAGCCGAAGTGGAAGATCAGTTGGCGGGCGGAGTTCACCGGCACGGGCGTGCCCAACCCGAAGATCTGGAACGCCCACAACGGCAACGGGATCAACGGGTACGGCCACCAGGCCCTGCAGTACTACGACCCGGCCAACGCGCGCCTCAACGGCAAGGGCCAGCTCGTGCTGACCGCCGAGAAGAAGCGCAACGGCCAGACCTGCTGGAACGGGCCCTGCCAGTACACCTCGGGCCGCGTCGACACCCGCGACAAGTTCGCGCACGGCTACGGCAGGTTCGTCGCCCGCATCAAGATCCCGACCGGCGTCGGCCTGTGGCCCGCGTTCTGGATGCAGACCGTGGAGAAGAAGCCCTCCCGGTACGCCGAGATCGACGTCGTGGAGACCATCGGCAACGAGCCCAACCGCGTCCAGGGCTTCGCGCACACCGCCAAGGGCAAGGTCGCCACCGCCTCCAAGCTGCTCAACAAGCCGCTCAGCGCCGGGTACCACACCTACGCCGTGGAGTGGACGAGCACGGGCATCGTCTGGAAGGTCGACGGCAAGCGGTACGGCTACCTCAAGAAGTACAAGAACTGGCCGTTCGACACGAGGATGTTCATGATCCTCAACCTGCAGGTCGGCGGCGAGTGGCCCGGCCCGCCGAACGCCCAGACGAAGTTCCCCAAGCGGATGACCGTCGACTGGATTCGCATTTACAAGCGCGCTTAATGCAAGAAGATCACGTTATGTAGCGTTTCGGAAGCCAGTCGTGACAGCGACCTTTCCCAAGTTGTCAAATCTTCAAGGGCCGTGATATCCCTTGCGGCCCGTCACATTCGCACCGTTTTGCCCAATAAACGCATGGGCTTCCCCTCATGACGCCACAAGCGTCCCCCCGACCCCCCGCCTCTTGATGCCTTCTTCACAGACACCCGTCCGCCGTCCCGTCATCGCCCTCGTCACCGACGCGGTACACCCCTACAGCAGGGGTGGCCGCGAGGTCCGCTACCACGAACTCGGCCGACTGCTGAGCGAGCACGCCGACATCCACGTCTACACCATGCGGTGGTGGGACGGACCGCGCACCCGTCGCGAGGACCACCTCACCCTCCACGCCGTGTGCCGCCGGATGCCCTTCTACCGGGGCACCCGCAGGTCCGTCACCCAGGCCGTCGTGTTCGCCCTCGGCTGCCTGCGCCTGCTGTTCCGCCGCTTCGACGCGCTCAGCGTCGACCACATCCCCCAGTTCCAGCTCTTCACGCTCCGGATCGTCGCCACACTCCGCCGCAAACCGCTCGTCGCCACCTGGCACGAGGTGTGGGGCCCCGAGTACTGGCGCGACTACATGGGCGGGCTCTCGGGCAGGTTCGCCTGGTTCGTCGAACGCCTGTCCATGCGGGTGCCCGACCACATCATCGCCGCGTCCGAACAGACCGCCGCGCGCATCCACGAACTCGTCGGCGACCACGGCCAGGTCACCGTCGCGCCCAACGGCATCGACCTCGCCGCCGTCGCGGTGGCGCCGCCCGCCCCCGAGACGACCGACTTCGCCGTCGTCAGCCGCCTCATGCAGCACAAGCGCCTCGACATGCTGCTCCAGGCGATCGCCCTGCTGCACAGCCGCGGCCACCGGGTCACCTGCCGGATCATCGGCGACGGGCCGGAACGGCGCGCGCTCGCCGCCATGGCCGCCGAACTCGGCGTCGCGCACGCCGTCGAGTTCCGACACGACGTCACCGAGCAGAAGGACCTGTACTCGCTGCTCAAGGCCGGGCGGGTCTTCCCCTTCCCGTCCAACCGCGAGGGCTTCGGCATCGCGGTGCTGGAGGCGCTCGCCTGCGGCCTGCCGGTCGTCACGACAACGGCGCCCGACAACCTCGCGGTCCACCTGGTAGCACGCTCCAGAGACGGCATCGTGTGCGCGCACGAGACCGAGGCGCTCGCCGAGGCGCTGCTCACCGCGCTGCGCGAACGCCGGGACGACGGCTGGATCGAACCGTGGCTCGGCGAGTACACCTGGGAGGCGGTCGCCGACCAGGTCGGTAAGGTCCTGCTCACGTGAGAGTCCTCTTCGTCAGCCCGTACCCGCCCGCCAAGGACGGCATCGGCACGTACACGCGGGTGGTCGGCGGATCCCTGACGGCGGCCGGCCACACCTTCGCCGTCGCGGTCCCCCGGCCGCTGGAGGGCGCGCCGCCCGAGGTCATCGGCCATCTCGGCGACCTCGACGCGCTCACCACGGCGATCGCCCGGTTCGCGCCGGACGTCGTGCACGTCCAGTTCGCGGTGCCCGCGTTCGGCACCCGCAGCCGCGCGGTGCGGCGACTGCTGAACCGGCTCGGCGGGTCCGTGCCCGTCGTCGCGACCATGCACGAGGTCACCAGGGACACCGAGCTGCTGCGCGGTCCGGGACGGGCGCTGTACCGGTCGGTCGTGGCGCGGGCGTCCCGGGTCACCGCGCACACCGGCGCCGCCGTGGCGCTGCTGGCGCGGCTCGGGGCGCGGGAGCCGGTCCTGCTGCCGCACTTCGCCGCCCCGCCGCCGCCCGCCGCGCGCAAGCCCTCGGAGGTGCGTGCCGAGCACGGCCTGGACGGGGCGCGGCTGCTGCTGATGTTCGGGTTCATCCACTACCACAAGGGCCTGGACGACCTGGTGCGGGCGCTCGCGCTCCTGGCCGAGGCCGATCCGGCGCTGGCCGCCGAGGTCAGGCTCGTCGTCGCCGGGTCGGTGCGCCGCCGCAGCGGGCTGTTCCGGATCATGGAGGCCGTCGACCACGCGCACCACGCGCGGGCGCGGCGGCTCGCGCGGCGGCTCGGCGTGGCCGACCAGATCACCTCGACCGCGTTCGTGCCCGACGGGGACATCGCCGCCTGGTTCGGCGCCGCCGAGGCCGTCGTCCTGCCTTACCGCAGAGCCGAGCAGAGCGGTGTGGCGAACCTCGCGCTCGCCTACGGCACGCCCGTGCTCGGCACCGACGCGGGCGGCCTCGCCGAGCTGCTCGCCGGTTCGCCGTGGACGGTGCCGCCCGCCCGGCCCGACCTGCTCGCGGCGATGCTCGCGCGGTTCCTGCGGACCGGCCCGCACACCGTCCCCGCGCGGCCCGGCACCGGCCTCGACGAGGTCACCGGCGCTCTGGTCGCGCTGTACCGGAGCGTCACCGATGGCCGCTGAGCTGACGGTCGTGCTGTGCACGCTGAACGGACGCGACCGGATCGGGCCGACGCTCGACGCGCTGGAGCGGCAGACCGCGCGGGACCGGATGACCGTGCTCGTCGTCGACGACGGGTCCAGTGACGGCGGCGGCGACCACGCGGCGGCGCGCGGCCACACCGTCGTCCGGCACCCGGAGAACCGCGGCCTGTCGGCGGCCCGCAACACCGGCGTCCGCGCCGCCCGCACCCCGCTCGTCGCGTTCCTCGACGACGACTGCGTGCCCGCCGACGACTGGGCCGAACTCCTGCTCGGCGCGCGCGGCGACGGCGTCATCGGGGTGAGCGGGCCGGTCGTGCCGGTCGTCGGCGGCAGCGGGTACCTGTCGCGGTACGTCGCCCGCAACAACCGGCATCTGCCGCTGGAGCTGGAGCTGACCGTCAGCCAGGCCCCGCACTACCGGCTGTGGCTGTACCTGCGGCGGCTGTGGCGGCGGTCGTGCCCGGCCGAGGGGCGGCGCGACATCTACTGCCCGACCGGCGGGAACATGGCGTTCGAGCGGGC
This sequence comes from Actinocorallia sp. API 0066, assembly GCF_020991275.1. Classification (GTDB taxonomy): domain Bacteria; phylum Actinomycetota; class Actinomycetes; order Streptosporangiales; family Streptosporangiaceae; genus Actinocorallia. Next base: position 478,773 of record NZ_JAJLQY010000004.1, read on the forward strand.
GGCGCTGGACGCCGTCGGCGGGTTCGACGAGCGGTTCAGGTTCGGGTCCGAGGAGGAGGACATGGTCCGGCGGATGCGCCGCGACCACCCGGGCCGCATCGTGTTCCTGCCGGAGGCCGCCGTCACGCACGCGTTCGCGCCGACGTGGCGGTCGCTGCTGCGCCGCAGCGTCGCCTACGGGCGCGGCAACGCCCTCCAGTTCCGCAAGTGGCCGTCGGTCAACCCGACGCTGTTCCCCTGGCCGTTCGGCGTCGCGCTGCCGCTGCTCGCCGCGCCGTGGTGGCCGCCGCTGCTGGCGGTGGCGCTCCTCGCGCCGCTCGCGCTGTACCCGGCGGGGGTGCGGGGCGCGCTCGCGTTGCGGCGTCCCGAGCCGCTCGCCGACGCCTACGTCCAGCTCCTCCAGGAGGCGTGCGAGAACCACGGCTTCGTCACCGGCGCGCACCGCTTCCGCAGGATCAGGCCCGAGCCGAAGGAGGCAGCCCGATGATCTCGGTCGTCGTCATCAGCAAGGACGAGCGGGCGCTCGACGCCACGCTCACCGCGGTCGCGGCCCAGCTCGCCGAGCTCGGCACGCCGGGCGAACTCGTCGTCGTGGACGCCTCCGCGGGACGGCTCGCCGACATCGCCGCCCGGCACCCCGGCGTCCGGTGGCTCGACTTCACCCGGCCCGCGGGGGTGCGGGTGTCGATCCCGCACCAGCGGAACGCCGGCGTGCGGGCCGCGCGCGGCGACGTCGTGGTGTTCACCGACGCGGGCTGCCTGCCCGCCGACAAGTGGCTGGCCCGGCTCGTCGAACCCGTCCTGGACGGCGCGGAGGCGGTGACGGCGGGTGTCGCCACCGGCGGCCTGTACGAGCGCGACGTGCTGCGCAGGCCCGACTACCTCGACGAGTGCCCGACGATCAACCTGGCGTTCACCCGCGCCGCGTTCGACGCCGTCGGCGGGTTCGACGAGCGGTTCGAGTACGGCTCGGACGTCGACTTCTCCTGGCGGCTCATCGACGCCGGGCACCGGATCAGGAGCGTGCCCGACGCCGTCGTCACACACGACTGGGGCGACGGGCGCAGGCAGCTCAAGCGGTCGTTCGCCTACGGCAAGGCCCGCTCCCGGCTGTACCGCAAGCACAGGGCGCGGCGCGGAAGGCTGCTGACGGCCGAGCCGATGGTCGTGGTCTACCCGGTGTTCCTGCTCGGCCTGCCCGTGCTGCTGCTCGCCCCCTGGCTGCCGTGGGTGCTGGCGTACCCGCTGCTGCTGGCCGTCCCGGCGTGGCGGGCGCGCGGCAACGGCCCGGCCCGCGTCGTCGTCGACCATCTCGCCTACGGGGCGGGGGTCCTAGCCGACCTGGCGGGCCGGTGAGGGTCCTCGCGCTGCCCAGGGACGCCAACCCCTACCAGGAGCTGCTGTACCGGGAGATGCGCCGGGAGGGGGTGCCGGTCGGGTACCTCGCCGACGCCACGCCGTCGCGGACCCTGAACCTGCTGCTGCTGCCGCTGGAACTGGTGTGGGCGCGGCTGCGCGGCGGCGCCGTCGTGCACCTGCACTGGGTGTTCGGGTTCGGGCTGCCGGGCGGGCGGCGCACCCGGTGGCTGGCGCGCCGCTGGTACGGGCTGTTCCTCCGGCTCGTCGGGCTGCTGCGGCTGCCGCTGGTGTGGACCGCGCACAACGCGCTGCCGCACGACCCGGTGTTCGCCGACGACCTCGCCGCGCGCCGTGCCCTCGTCCGGCGTGCCGCGCTCGTCGTCGCGCACGACGAGGCGGCCCTGGGGCGGCTGGCCGAGCTGGGCCTGGCGCCGCGCCGGTCCGTGGTGATCCCGCACGGCTCCTACCCGGCTCCGCCGGTGCCGCCGCCTCCCGCCGGGCCCGGCCGGACGTTCCTGTTCCTCGGCCGGGTCACGCCCTACAAGGGCGTCCCGGAGCTGCTCGCGGCGTTCGCGCCGCTGGAGGGCGGGCACCGGCTCGTCGTCGCCGGGTCCTGCCCGGACGCCGCGCTCGCCGCCCGGCTGCGGGGGGCCGCCTCCGCCGGGGTGGAGCTGGACCTGAGGCACGTGCCGGAGGAGGAGCTGGCCGGGCTGTTCGCCGCCGCCGACGCCGTCGTCCTGCCGTTCCGCGCCATCACCACCAGCGGCAGCGCCCTCCTGGCGCTCAGCCACGGCCGCCCGCTCGTGCTGCCCGACCTGCCCGCGCTCGCCGGGCTGCCGGGGACCGTCCGCTACGACGGGAGCGTGCCCGGCCTGGCCCGGGCGCTCGCGGACGTCGCCGCGCTCGACGCCGCGGCGCTGCGCGGCCTGTCGGACCGGGCGCTCGCCTACGCCGCGTCGGTGTCCTGGCCCGTCATCGCGGCCGAGACCACCGCCGCCTTCCGCGCCCTGCGAGCCGGGCGCGCCGTCCACGGGGGAACCACCTGATGATCACAAGAGCGCTGCGGGCGGTGCGCACCGACGCCCAGTACCGCGGCTCGATCCTGCTGCTGTGCAACACGGTGTCGCTGGCCGGGTTCGGGTTCGTGTTCTGGACGCTGGCGGCCCGCACCTACCCCGAGGCGGCCGTCGGACGGCTCGCCGCCGTCACCGCCGCGGTGAACCTGCTGGCGACGTTCGCCGCGCTGGGCCTGCCCAACACGGTGCTGCGGCACGTGAAGGAGGCGGGCAACCCCCGCGAGCTCGTCGCGGTGATCGTCGTGACGGTGAGCGTGCTCGGCGGGCTGCTCGCCGCGTTCGGCCTCGTCGTCGTCGGCCCGGTGCTGCCGGAGTCGATGGCGATGCACCACGGCGGCGGCTCCGCGCTGCTGGTGACGGTGCTCGTCGTGCTCACCGCGGTCGGGTCGGCGATCGACGCGGGGCTGATCGCGGTCCGGGCGGCCGGGACACTGCTGCTGAAGAACCTCGTCGGCAGCGTCACCAAGATCGTGGCGCTGCCGCTGCTCGCCGACCTCGACTCCGGCGGCCTCATCGCCGCCTACGGGCTCGGCACGATCGTCGCGGCGCTGCTGGGCGTCGGCACGCTGTGGAAGCGGCTGCGGCCCGTGCCGCGCCGGACCGGCACCCGCGCGGTGCTGCGCCGCTACGTGTCGTTCTCCCTGGGCAACTACGTCGGGACGGTGTTCGGCATCCTGCCGAGCACGATCGTGCCGCTCATGGTCCTGGCCGAGCGCGGCGAGGTCGAGACGGCGTGGTTCGCGGTGGCGTTCCAGCTCGTCGGGTTCCTCAACTTCATCCCGTCCACCGCCTCCCAGGTGATGTTCGCCGAGGCGCGGCAGGGCGGGCTGATCAGCTACTTCCGCAAGGCGTTCAAGAGCATCTACGTGATGCTGCTGCCCGCCTCGCTCGTCATGTACGCGCTCGCGCCCTACCTGCTGCTGCCGTTCGGCGACGACTACTCCGAGGCGGGCACCGGGGTGCTGCGGGTCCTGGCGCTCGGCTCGCTGCTGACCGCTGGCAACTACCTCGTCGACGCCGCGCTCATCGCCCGCGACCACACCCGCTCCTACATGGCGATGAACGCGACGAACTCGGTGCTGGTGCTGGCGTTCACCTGGCTGCTGCTGCCGGGCGGCCTCGTGGACGGCGCGGTCGGCTGGGTGCTGGCGCAGGGCGTGTCCGTCGCGATCGGGCTGCTCATGCTCATGGTCGCGTTCCGGCACCGCAGACCCGGCAGGTTCAGGGTCCCGGTGCGGCCGGAGCGGGAGGCGGCCCGGTGAGCGGCCCGCGCATGGCCGTCGTCATCCCGGCCGGGCCCGCCGACGACGTCGCCGACACCCTCGCCAGCGTGCTGCGCTGGATCCGGGACCCGCCGCTCGTCGTCATCGTCGACGACACCGGCGGCGCCCTCGCCGGGCTCGCCGGACCGGCCGTCACCGTGCTGCCCGCGCCCGTGGGCGCGCCCGGCGGCCAGGGCGGCCTCTGGGTGAAGCTGGCGGCCGGGCTGCGGCACGCCCTGGACACCGCCGAGTTCGACCTCCTGTTGCGGCTGGACGCCGACGCGCTCCTGCTCGGCCCCGGCCTCGCCGAACGGGCCGCCGCCCGGTTCGCCGAGCACCCGCGCGCCGGGATGCTCGGCTCGTACACCACGGGGCCGGACGGGATGCCGCGTGACTGGTCGCCCGCCCGCCGCGAGCTGGCCGCCGAGATCGGCGCGCGCGGGCTGCGCAGGCCGGGGGTGCGCTCCGTCCTGCGCGACCTGTACGGGCGGGCGCGCGCGCACGGGTACGAGCTGGGGGCGCACGCGCTCGGCGGCGCCTGCCTGTACCGGGCCGAGACGCTGCGGGACGTCCGCGCGGCGGGCCTGCTCGACCTGCCCGTCCTGGCCCGCAGCAACGCCGGTGAGGACCACCTGTTCGGGCTCGTGCTGCACGCGCGCGGCTGGCGGATCGCCGACTTCGGCGGCCCCGGCGACCCCCTCGCCCTGCGGTGGAAGGGGCTGCCCGCGGCTCCGGCGGACCTGCTGGCGCGCGGCGCCCTCGTCACGCACTCCGTGCGGCACTGGGCGGACCTCGACGAGACGGCCATCCGCGGCTTCTTCGCGGCGCGCAGGTGACCCCCGGCGCGGCGCCGCCCGGAGAGCGGGCACGGCACAGCACAGCCGTACACGTACCTTAAAATCCCTCGAAGTCTGGAATACGGAGGACAGTGATGTCGGGAGTGGGGAAAACGGCCCTGTGGCGGGTCGCCGCCGCCCTGGCCGGAGCCCTCGCGCTGTCGTCCGCCGTGGTCGCGCTCCAGCCCGGCGAGCCCGAGAACGCCGCGGCGATCCCGACGCTGCTGCCCGAGCAGCCCGCCAAACCCAAGGCGGAGAAGAAGCCCGTCGTCACCCTCCCCGACGTCAAGTGGAAGCTCAGCTTCCAGGACGAGTTCGACGGCACCGGCCACCCGTCGCCCGGCCGGTGGAACATCCACCACGGCAACGGCATCAACGGCTACGGGCACAAGGCGCTGCAGTTCTACCACCCCGACAACGTCAAACTGAACGGCAAGGGCCAGCTCGTGCTCACCGCGCGCAAGGTCAAGGACTTCCAGACCTGCTGGTACGGGCCGTGCACGTACACGTCGGGCCGCATCGACAGCAAGGGCCTGGTCACCCACTCCCCCGGACGGCTCACCGCCCGGATGAAGATCCCCAAGGGCAAGGGCCTGTGGCCCGCGTTCTGGGCGCAGACCGTCGAGACCAAGCCGAAGCGGTACAGCGAGATCGACATCCTGGAGACCATCGGCAGCGAGCCGACCCGCGTCCAGGGCTTCGCGCACACCGCCAAGGGCAGGGTCGGCGGCGGCGACCGCTGGCTGGACGAGCCCCTCGCCGACAAGTACCACGTGTACGGGGTCGACTGGACCGACGACAGGATCGTCTGGTGGATGGACGGCGAACCCTACGCCGAGGTCAAGCGCTACCCCGGCTGGCCGTTCGACACCACCATGTTCTTCATCTTCAACCTGCAGGTCGGCGGCGAGTGGCCGGGCGACCCCGACGCCGAGACCGAGTTCCCCGCCCTGATGCTGATCGACTGGATCCGCACCTACCACCCGGCGGGCGCCGCGTGAGCCTCGGCCTCGACGAGCTGGAGGACGAGACACGGTCACCGCTCCCCCTCGCGGTCGCCGCCGCCGTGGCCGTCGTCCTCGCCCTGCTCGTCCAGACCGGGGCGGGCGGCGCCGTGCTGCGCGCCCTCGGCCTCGCCCAGAACCCGCTGCCCTACACCGAACTCGCGTTCGTCACCCCTCGTGAGCTGCCCGAACGGGTCGTGACGGGCCAGGCGCCGAAGAACGCGGCGTTCGAGATCCGCAACATGACGGGCGCCGAACAGCGCTACACGTGGAAGGCGTACGTCGTGCTCGGCGCGAAGGAGACCGAGGTGGGCGGCGCCGCCGTCACCGTCGCCGACGGGGCGCGGGTCGAGATCGCCCCGCCGAAGGTCCGCTGCGCGCCCGGCCCCATCCGGTTCGTCATCAAGCTGGCCAAACGCGACGAGAGCCTCGCGTTCCACGCCGAATGCGGGGCCGCGTGAGAGGCGACCCCACCCGCACCGTGCCGGACCTCCTCGACCGGTCGCCGCTGGAGACCATCCCCGACCTGCCCGTCGTGCCGCCGCGCGGCGACGCCCGCAGGACCCTGTACCGGTACGCGGGCCTCATCATCGCGATCGACGTGCTCGTGGTGGCGCGCGACCTGTGGGCGGCGCAGATCGTGCTGCTGCCGCTGCTGTTCACGGTGCCGGGACTGCTGCTGCTGCGGGCGCTGCGGGTGCCCGGCACGTCCATCGCCGCGTTCCCCCTGTACGTGCCGACCGCGTCGGTGATGACGCTGCTGGCGTCGGGTCTCGCGGTGAACTTCGTCGGGCCCGTCGTCGGCGTGGACGCGCCGCTGCGGGCGCTGCCGCTGCTCGTCGGGCTCCAGTTCGTGCTGGGCGGCCTGCTGCTGGCCGGGGCGCGCGCGCCCGACGCGACGTTCCTGGACTGGAAGGACCTGCCGGGCACCGCCTGGCTGCTGCTGCCGCCGCTCGTCCCGCTGCTGGCGGCGATCGGCGCGCTGCGGCTGAACACCGGGCACGACAACACCATCGCCGTCGTGTCGATCGTCGTGTGCCTGCTGCTGCTCGTCGTCTCGACGGCCTCGGCCGACCGGATGACGCACGGCCAGCTGTCGATCATGCTGGTGGCGGTCGCGCTGGCGATGATGTGGTCGTTCTCGCTGCGCAGCGAACTGGTGTACGGGTTCGACATCGCCACCGAGTACGGGCAGGCCCGCCGCACCTACCTCGCCGGGGTCTGGGAGGCCGACCACAGCACCGACGCCTACGGGGCGATGCTCAGCATCACCCTCATGCCCGCCCAGCTACACGCGCTGACGGGCATGTCCGAGGTCGTCGTCCTCAAGCTCGTCTACCCGATCCTGTTCGCGCTGTTCCCCGTCGGGGTGTTCCGCCTCGCCGACCGGTTCCTGCCGACCCGCTGGGCCTACCTCGCCGCGACGTACGCGCTCGTCCAGGGCGGCATCTTCCAGCAGTTGCCCGCGCTCGCCCGGCAGGAGATCGCGCTCCTGCTGTTCGCCGCCGTCCTCGGCGCCGTGTTCGACCACCGGGTCAGCGGGCGGCAGCGGGCCGCGCTCATCGCGGTGTTCGCCCCCGGCATGATCATCTCGCACTACTCGACGGCCTACCTCGCCGCCGCGGTGTTCGCCGGGGCCCTCGTGATGCAGGGCGTCGTGTCCGTGGTCAAACGCAAACGCGCGGTCAACCTCGCCGTCCTCGCCGCGTTCGTCGCGAGCCTCGGCGCGGGCGTGGTCTGGTACGGGTTCGTCACCCACTCGGCGTCGAACCTGTCGCAGTTCAGCGGCTCGATCAGCGCGGGCGGCCTGAAGCTGCTGCCCAACGCCGACGGCGGCAACATCATCTCCGGCTACCTCAAGGGCACCGAGACCAGCGGCATCAGCGTCGCCGACTACCAGGTGCGGATAGACGAGCAGTACACGCGGTACCGCAAGTACGTCGAACCGTTCGAGGACGCGGGCGAGGAGAAGTACGAGCTGAAGGCGAAACCGGCCGACCGGCCGCCCGTGCTCGTCCCCGCGCTGCGCGGCGTCCTCAACCTCGGCGAGCTGCTCGCCCAGCAGCTCGGCAACCTCCTGGCGCTGCTCGGCGCCCTGTTCGTGGTGTTCCGCCGGAAGTCGCCGGGCGCGATCCGGGTGGTGGGGCTGCTCGCCGTGCCCGCCCTGCTCATGCTCATGCTGTTCCGGGTGTCGGGCACGTTCGCGTCCGCCTACAACCAGGGGCGGGCCCAGCTCCAGGTGATGATCCTGCTCGTCGTCCCGCTGTTCTGGGTGCTGTACAAGCTGGTGCAGCGGCTGCACAGGTTCAACCGGGAGGACGACGAGCTGTTCCTCGACCGGCTGTTCCGCACCACGTCGGCGCTCGCCCTGCTCACCATCTTCCTCAACACCACGGGCTTCGTCGGCGCGTTCTTCGGCGGCGGCACCAGCACCAACCTGACCGCCAAAGGCGAGGACTTCACCCGTTTCTACATGCGGGAACCCGAACTCGCCGGGGCCCGCTGGATGGGGCCGCGGGTCGCCCGGAAGGAACTGGTGTACGCCGACAGGTACGCCACCCTCCGGATCTACGCCGAGACCACGATCACCGACCAGCTGCACGCCGACATCACGCCCCGCACCCTCCACCAGACCGGCTGGATCTACGCGAGCCACGCCAACGTCGTCGACGGCAGGGTGCGCAGCCTCGTCGACAACAAACTCACGATCTACGCGTTCCCCGAACTGTTCGTCGACGACCACTACAACAAGGTCTACGCGAACGGCTACTCGGCCGTCTACCGCCGCTGACCCCGGCTCCCGGGCCTCGGGCCAAGACGAACACGCCCGGTCAGGGGAGGACGCGGTGCCAGGCGGTGGGGGTGCCGGGAGTGGGGGTGAAGTCGTAGCGGAGGGTGTTGTGGGAGAGGGCTACGAGGGAGATGGAGGTGGTGCCGAAGACTCGGTTGTCGGGGGTGGGGTGGCGGTGGACGAGGGCTCGGGGGTCGGAGAGGGGGAGGTTGGCGCCGTCGGCCAGGGGGAGCCAGGGGCCCCAGGCTTCGGCGGGGGAGGTTGAGGGGGTGGGGGTGGGGCGGGGGGTGGATTCCAGGAGGGGGCGGAAGTGGGCGAGGCGGGAGCGGATGCCCTCCAGGGCGGACTCCGGGATGGCGGACGGGCCGGGGCAGGTGGCGTCCAGGCCGGTGTTGACGACGAGGTGGAAGCCCGGCTCCAGCCAGCGGTCGGTCAGGTCGAGGCCCGTCCACGTCCAGAGCCGTACCTTGTCCGGCTCGGCGCAGATCAGGTGGAAAGGGTCGAAGCGGGACGGGTCGAGGGGGCCGAGATCACCGTGGGCGGCGACGCGCAACGGCAGGTCGCCCCGGGACAGGCGGCCCTCGACGGGGGCGTCCACACCGCAGCCGTTCAGGATCACGCCGAGTCGGCGTTCGGCCGGGTTGACCGCGAGCCACGTGCCGCCCGCCAGACGGTCCCGGCCGCCGATCAGGCCCGGGTGGTCGGGCCAGTGCGCGGCGGGCGGGTCCCACGCCCGGTCGACGTACTCGTCACGGACACCGGCCGCCAGGACGGGCACGGGGGCGGCGGGGTCGAAGCTCAGCAGGCACGTGCACATGCGGACCTCACATGGGGGGCCAGGGGACGGCGGGCCAGTCCTCGGGCGGGTAGGGGTGGACTTTGTGCTTCAGCATGAGATCCACCCGGTGGCGGGTCGCCTCCACCTCGGTGGGGGTGATGTGCCCGGTGAGCCGCTCGGCCAGCGTCCCGTCCAGCTCGGCCCGCACCTTCGCCAGCGCCTGCAGGGCGAGCGGCTTCAGCGGCTTGCCCCGCCACTGCCACAGCACGGTGCGCAGCTTGTAGTCGGTGGAGAAGGTGACGCCGTGGTCGCAGCCGTGGACGTGCCCTCCCGGCACCGGAAGCAGGTGCCCGATCTTGCGGTCGGCGTTGTTCACCACCGCGTCGAACACCGCGACCCGCCGGACGGCCGGGTCGTTGGCGCGGGACAGCGCCACAAGGTCGACCTCCGGATCCGGCTCGATCCACAGCTGGACCATGCCGGGCCCGTACGGGCCGTCCCGGTGCACGGTGGGCGGCACGACCCGCAGACCCATCGCCTGCGACACCAGGTAGGAGGCGACCTCACGGCCCGCGAGGGTGCCGTCGGGGAAGTCCCACAGGGGCCGCTCGCCCGCTATCGGCTTGTACACGCACTTGGCGCGCACCCCGCCGAGCTCGATGTCACAGCGCAGTGTCGCGTTGGACGCCTGGACGATGCGCCCTTCGACGGTCATCTCACCTTCGGTGAGCAGTTTCTCCGCCGCCACGGAGTCCTCCGCCAGGGACCGCGTCATATTGTCCTTAGATGCCCGTTCTGCCGGGGGCAGACGTGGCCCGCGGCGTCCAGGGGAAGGCCGCACAGCGGGCACGGCGGACGGCCCGCCGCGACGAGGCGCAGCGCCCGCTCGGCGAACGCGCGGGCCCGCGCCGCGCTCAGCGACACCCGCAGCGTGTCGCCCTCGGGGTCGGGCTCGCCCGCGTCGGCCTCGGCGGACTCGGCGGCCTCGATGATCACCAGCTCGCGTTCCGGATCCCAGGCCAGCGACAGCGACCCCACCCGGAACTCCTCCTCCACGGGCAGGTCGAGCGGGGAGTCGTCGCGCAGCGCCTCGGGGGTGAGCGCGGGGACGTGCGCGACGCCGCCGCTGCGCCGCAGCACCTCGTCCAGCAGCTCCTCCAGGCGTTCGGCGAGCAGCCCGACCTGGAACTTCTCCAGGCCGACGCTCGTGGTCCTGGCGCCGTCGCGGGCCTGGAGGTAGAACGCCCGCTGTCCGGGCTGGCCGATGGTACCGGCGACGAACCGGTCCGGCATGTCGTAGGAGATGACCGGCATGATCCGACCCTACGCGCCGCCGCCGACCGGTGCGTCACCGCTCCCCGGGTTGGGCGGGACGAGCCCGGCCACCGATCCCCCGGTGTCGTTGAGCCGCGCCAGGAACGGCCGCAGGGCGGTGTACCGGATCACCGTGAGGGACGCGGGCTCGACCTGGATCCGCTGGAACTGGTCGAGGTGGAGGCCGAGCGCGTCGGCGGTGATCGCCTTGATGATGTCGCCGTGCGAGCAGACCGCGTAGACGGCCTCCTCGCCCAGCCGCGCGTTCCACTCACGGACCGCCTGGACGGCCCGTGCCTGCGCCGCCGCCAGGGCCTCCCCGCCGGGGAACACCACGGCGCTCGGATGGGCCTGGACGACCTTCCACAGGGGTTCCTCGGCCAGCTCCGAGAGCTTCCGGCCGGTCCAGTCGCCGTACCTGACCTCACCGAACCTGTCGTCCGTCTCCAGGGCGAGCGCACGGCCCGCCAGGACGGCCCCGGCCGTCTCCCGGCACCGGTCCAGGGGGGAGGACACGACGGCGTCCAGGGGGAGCCCGGACAGCCGCGCGGCGAGCGCCTCGGCCTGGGCCCTGCCCCGCTCGTCCAGGGGCACGCCGGGGGTCCAGCCGGTGAGGACGGGCCCCGTCTGCGCGGTCAAACCATGACGGATGAGAAGAACTGTCGGCACAACCCTCACTCTATGCGTCCCCGCCCCTCCCCCGGCGGGGATCCCCGACCGCCGATACCCACAGGATCGTGGCGTCCGGGACTCTGGGCACGGAGCGGGATCTTGCCGGATACTTGCCGGGTGATCGTCGACTCCGCGATATACCGCGACGGGTTCCGGGAGAGCCCCGCCGGGGACGTCGCCACCGCGCTCGCCTCCGTCCGGGACGACCCGGGGGCGTTCCTGTGGATCGGGCTGCACGACCCGGCGCCCGCCGAGTTCGACGAGGTGGCGCGGGAACTGCGGCTGCACCCCCTGGCCATCGAGGACGCCACCGAGGGCGACCAGCGGCCCAAGCTCGAACAGTACGACGACGCGTTCTTCATGGTCGTGAAGACCGTCTCCTACACGCGGCCCACCGAGGTGACGGTCGGCGAGATCATGCTGTTCGTCGGCGCCGACTACGTGGTGACGGTCAGGTACGGCGCGGCCAACCCGCTGAAGGCGGCCCGCGCGAGGCTGGAGGACGATCCGAAGCTCCTGTGCGAGGGTCCGGGAGCCGTCCTGTACACGGTTCTCGATGAGATCGCCGACACCTACGACGTCGTCGCGCACCAGATCGAAGCCGACATCATGGACCTGGAGCGCCGGATCTTCACCCGCAGGGGCGGCGACCACACCGAGGACATCTACACGCTCAAACGCGAGATGCTCGAGTTCCGCACCGCCGAGGACCCGCTCCTGCCCGTCATGCAGGAGCTCGTCAAGGGCAGGGTGCGGCTGTGCGCGGACCTCGCCGACAGGTTCCGCGACGTGCAGGACCACCTGCTGCGGATGGACCAGCAGGTCGACGCGCACAACGAGCTCATCACCAGCGTGCTCACCGCGCACCTGGCGCTGCTCGGCAGGCAGCAGAACGAGGACGTCCGGAAGATCTCGGCGTGGGCGGCGATCCTGGCGCTGCCGACGATGATCGCCGGGATCTACGGCATGAACTTCGAGCACATGCCGGAGCTGGAGTGGAGGTTCGGGTACCCGCTGGCCGTCGCCGTCATGGTCGGCGCGTGCTTCCTCCTGCACCGCAGGTTCAAGCGCAGCGGCTGGCTGTAGCGGCTCACATCGGCGCGGGGCGGCGCGGGTGCACGATCGCGTCCGTGCCGCCGTCGGCGACCACGACGGAGCCGACGAGCAGCGACGCCGCGTCCGACAGCAGGAACGCGACGAGCGCGGCGACCTCCTCGGGCCTGCCGGGACGGCCGAGGGCGGTCGGGTAGGCGTCGGCGAACACGCCGAGCACGGGGTCGGCGCGCAGCGCGTCGGTCATGGCGGTGGCGATGAGGCCGGGCGCGACCGCGTTCAGCCGGACGCCCGCGCCGATCCACCGCGCGGTGACGGCCTCGCGGCGCAGCCAGTACGCCAGGGCGGCCTTGGTCGCCGGGTAGACCTGGACGGCGTCCACACCTTCGACGGCGGCCCGTGCGGCGTCCTCGTCGCCGTCCAGGCACGCCCGCGCGACGTCCACGGGCCAGCCCGGCTGGCAGGTGACGGAGTTGGACGACAGCAGCACCACCGACGCGCCGCCCGCCGCCGCGAGTTCCGAGCGCAGCCCCTCGACGAGCCCGACCGCGCCGAAGTGGTTGACGGACACGACGAGCGCCGGGTCCACGCCGGTGAGGCCCGCGACGCCCGCGCACGGGACGAGGCCGTGCACGACGCCCGTCCGCGCCCGCACGCCCGCGACGGCGGCGGCGCGGCCCTCGGGCGTCGCCAGGTCCGCGACGACGTCGGCGTCGCGCAGGTCCACGGTGATGACGGTGTCGCCGTCCGCGCGCAGCCGGGCGGTGGTCGCCGCGCCGATGCCGGACGCCGCGCCGCTCACCACCACCGTGCGCGCGCTCACTCGGCGACCAGCCGGGGCTCGTAGGGCGCCAGCAGCGCGGGCCACAGATAGGCGGCGGCGTCCGGGCCGAGCCGGGTACGGATCCGTTCGATCGTGCCGCGCGTCGGCAGCGCCAGCGTCACCACGAGCGGGTAGCCGCACACGAACGCGAGCGCCATCGGCGCGAAGGAGTCGGCGGCCATCGCGAGCGGCAGCCCGGCCAGCACGACGCCCTCGGTGAGCGCGAACCGCAGGAACAGGGCGCCGCGGAACGCCTCCGACACCCGCTGCGCCGCGCGTCGCGGGTCGTGGGTCGGCGGGAGCGGCAGCGGGAGGCGCGCGGCGAGCCACAGCGCGACGAGCGCGAGGACGGGCACCGCGGCGGCCGACCACAGCGGCGGCGTGTCCAGCGTGTGCGTCTCGATCCTGATGATGAACGGCGACAGCGCGAGCACCACCACCGGCACCGCGCTGAGCAGGAGGAACGACCGGCGCAGGCGTCCGAGCATGGACGGTGTGCGCAACGAGGCGAGGTACCCCGGGTCGTCCTGCGGGCCGACGGTGTGATCAACCACAGCCGAAGGGTAGCCTGTGACGGGCGATACCGACAGACACCGGGCGCAACGGACACGCGGGCCCGAGGTGCGCACGGGCACACTCCCCCCGTCGGTGTCAGCGGGACGCTATAGCCTTGAGGACTCATGGAGCATCGTCAGCTGGGCCGCAGCGGGCTCATGGTGTCCCGCCTGGGGCTCGGCACCATGACGTGGGGCGAGGGCACCGACCCCACCGAGGCGGCCGGGCAGCTCAGGGCGTTCGTCGCCGCGGGCGGCACCCTCGTCGACACCGCCGACGTGTACTGCGACGGGCGCAGCGAGCAGATCCTCGGCAGCCTCCTCGGCTCCGTCGTGGACCGCCACGAACTCGTCCTGGCCACCAAGGCCGGGCTCACCCCGCACGGCTACGACTCCTCGCGCCGCCACCTGCTGTCCGCGCTCGACCGCTCGCTGGACCGGCTCGGCGTCGACAACGTCGACCTGTGGCAGGTGCACGCGCACGACCCCAACACCCCGTACGAGGAGACGCTCGCCGCGCTCGACGAGGCGGTCTCCTCCGGGCGCACCCGGTACGTCGGCGTGTCCAACTACAACGGCTGGCAGCTCGCGACCGCCGCGACGTGGCAGCGGTCCTGGCCGACGCGCTGCCCCATCGTGTCCGACCAGGTGGAGTACTCGCTGCTCCAGCGCGACCCCGAACGCGAGGTGCTGCCCGCCGCGCTCGCCTGCGGCACGTCCGTCCTCGCGTGGTCGCCGCTCGGCCGCGGCGTGCTGACGGGCAAGTACCGGCTCGCGATCCCGGTGGACTCCCGCGCGGCGCGCGACCGTCTGGAGGACTTCGTGGCACCGTATCTCGGCGAGCAGAGCGCCCGGATCGTCGAGTCCGTCGCCACCGCCGCCGATGGGCTCGGGACCACCGCGCTCGCGGTGGCGCTGGCCTGGGTCCGCGACCAGCCGGGCGTCGCCGCACCGCTCGTCGGCGCCCGCACCACCGTCCAGCTGAAAGCCGCGCTGGCCGCCGACGACCTGACCCTGCCCGACGAGATCCGCGACGCCCTGGACGACGTATCCGATGTCCTCTGACCTGCTCGGCCTGCCCGAGGCCCTCGCCGACCGCGCCCACGCCCACCTGGGCGGCGACGCCGCCGCGCTGCTGCGCGGCGACCCGTGGGAACTGCTGCGGGTGCCGGGCGTCACGCCCGCGCAGGCCGACGCGTTCGCCCGCGACGTCCTCACCGACCCCGACCCGCAGGACCCGCGGCGCGGCCGCGCGCTCGTCGCGCACCTGCTCGCCGAGGCGGCCCGGCGCGGCGACACCGCGCTTCCCGGCGCCGAGGTGGTGGCGGCGCTGCGCGGGCTGCGGATCGCCGACCCGTTCGCGGCGGTGAACGCGGCGCTCGACGAGGCGCGCGTCATGCTGTTCCTGGAGGAGCCGGATGTTCCGGACGACGCCGAGGAGCTGCCCGACCCGGAGGAGTGGCTGGCGCTCGCGCGGTACGGGCTGGCCGAGGAGACCGTCGCGGAGGGCGTCCAGCGGCTGTCGGCGACAGCCCCGCCGTTGGAGGCTTCGGCCGACGGGGAGGCGGCGCGGCAGGCGCTGTTCCACGGCGTCAGCGTCGTCACCGGGCCGCCCGACGGGGTGCTGGCGGAGCTCGCCGCGACCGGGGTGCCGCTCGCCGTCGCCGCCGTCACCGCGACGGCCGCCGCCGAGTATCCGGGCGCGGTGAGCCTGCACCGGCTCCTGGAGGCCCGTGAGGGCCACGGAGGGCTCGGCTACGCGCGCGGGGAGCAGTGGCCCCTGGACGCGGCGCTCGTGGCCGTGGTGGGCGCTGAGGCGCTCGACGTGGAGGCCGCAGCCGCGCTGGTCGAGGCGTGCCCGGACGGGGCGCATCTTGTGCTGTTCGGGGATGTCGATGGGCTCGCTTCGTTGCGGCCCGGTCGGGTGCTGGCGGATCTCGTCGCTTCGGGCGCGGTGCCGGTGACGGCCGTCGCGCCCTCGTCGGGGCCGCTTTCCGAGCTCGTGTCGGGGGTGCGGGGCGGGGGGCTGCCCGTGGTGGCCGCGCCGGACCGGGAGGTCGTCGTGGTGCCCGTCAAGGACGGCGCCGAGGCGGCGCACCGGGCCGGGCAACTGCTGACGGACTCGATTCCCCGGGCGCTCGGGATTCCTTCCGACTCGGTGCAGGTGCTCACCCCTGGGCTGGCCGGGACGGCGGCGTTCAACGCCTCGTTGAAGGCGGTCGTCAACCCTGGCGCCGGCGTGTGCGGCGGGTTCGACGTCGGGGACAGGGTGCTGGTGGCGGTGCCGCTGGAAGGCGCGCCCGCCGGCGAGACGGGCACCGTGACGGAGGCAGACGCTTCCGGGCTGACCGTGGCGTTCGTCGACGGGAAGGTCCGGGTGCCGCGCGCTCTCGTCGCCCGGCTGCGGCACGGATGGGCGATCCCGGTGCAGCAGGCGGCCGGTACGCGGTGGCCCGCTGTCGTCGCCGTCTTCCCCTCGGCGTCGGGGCTGTCGGGCGCGCTGCTGCTCACCGCGTTGACGCGGGCGCGGACGCACCTGTCGATCGTGACGGCCGCCGGGCCGGGGCTCACGCGGGCCGCCGCCGACCGGACGCCGCCCGCCCGCCGCACCCGCCTCGTCGGCCTCCTCACCTGACGGGCCGTCCGCTGAGCCCGGCGGGGCCGGCGGGGTCGGCGGGTACCCGCGACAGAATCCGATTCGTTTTCTTGTTGCGCATACGTGACTTGGGCGCCGTCGATCCGTTAAATAAGGCGAAAGGGATCACTTTCTCCCACCCCGCCCCCCGAGGAGGAGCATGCACCCCGGACGACGTCCCTCCCGCCGTCTCGGCGCCGCGACCGTCCTTGTCTCGACAGGTGCCCTGCTCGTACTGTCGGCCACCCCCGCCGCCGCCGACGAGAAGGGCTGCGTCAAGGGCGTCGACCCCAAGACGACGATCGAGAACATCACCTGCCAGTGGAACAACAACGTCGAGCACATCAAAGACCAACTCGACACCCTCCAGGGCAAACCCCCCAAGGAGGAGCCCAAGCCGAAGCCCTCCCCCAGCATCAACAAGGGCAAAGCCGAAGAGCCCAAGCCCAAACCCAAAAAGCCCAAACCCGCCCCCCCGGCCCCTCCAACCCCCGCCTCCTCCCGAGTCCCCCTCCCCCAGTCCGCCTACACCGCCCCCCTCCCCGCCCCCACCACCCCCGACATCCTCCCCGAACCCCAGGTAGCCGAAGCCCCCACCACCACCCTGGCCCTCCCCCCCACCCACATCATCTCCCCCGCCTCCGCCACCACCCCCGCAGGCAACCCCACCCAGGCCCTCTGGACCGCCGCCGCCACCGCCGCCGTCACCACCCTCGTCATGGCCCACTTCACCATCCTGGGCGCCCACCTCCGCCGCCCCACCCCCCACCGCTGACCCACCCGCCCCACACCCCCGACCCACCAGCCCAGCCCAGGCCCCAGCCGCCGGAGAGGCCGCGCAACACCCACAGATAAGGGCCCGGCCACGACACCCCGGGCCCACTCACCACCCATCGCGTGCTAGGTCAGTGGGTATTCGCCTGATAGCTCACGACCAGGACCGAGGTAGTCCCGCGCGTACTCGGTGACGTCGCCGTGCTGGTCCCAGTAGTAGTTCGTCATGGTCAGCACGACGTCACCCTCACCCACACCGAGGACCGGCGCCACCTCGCCCGGCACCGCCTCAACGGACACCACGTCGCGGCGGTGGACCGCGCGGCGTTCCGTCCGTTCCTCGATGAGACCGAATGTCATCTTCGGCAGGGGATCCGTGGAGACGAGCTCCGGCGCGGCGGCCGCCAGTTCCCCGGGCAGCCACGAGGTCGAGACGGCCACCACGCCCTCGTCGTCCCGGTAGACACGCTCGCGCCGGATGACCGGCGTGCCCTCTTCGACGCCGAGGGCTTCGGCCACACCGGCCGGAGCCGGAACCAGTGACGCGCCGAGGATCTCCACCCGCTCACCGGCCCGGTAGCCGCTGCCCGTGGCACGCAGAAGCTGAAGCCGGTCAGGCCCGGTCGTCTGCCGCGCCGCGAGGGTCACGAAACTCCCCTGGGACGTGGACCTGACGAGCCCTTCACTCTGAAGCAGCTTCAGCGCCTTCGCCGCGGTCGCCGTAGCCACCGTCCAGTCCTGCGAAAGCCTGGCGACGGAAGGCAACTGCCGCCCCTCCTCCAGCCGCCCTTCCAGGATCGCCTTCCGATAATGATCGGCGATCTGCAGATAGGGCGGCCGACTCCGCTCAATCCGAGGCGACACCACACTCCCCCTCATCTACTAGCTCACATCCACCCTACCCAGAAATCCCCCGTTGCCAACGCATACTAGCATGCGTAGAGTGTTGCATACTAGCTCGCGGCCCGCCAGCGGACTAGTACGCCGAGTCGAGCGGGAATCGCTTCCCATCAGGGCATCGCGTCGATCTTCAGGAGGTTCACATGCAGGCCGACAACGCTGGCGGGAGGTTGCGCCCCGCGAACGCGAACCGTCCCGCCACCGTGTCGGGGCAGGAGGCTCAGGAGGCCGTGCGCCACCTGCAGTCCCTCGCCGACACGCTGAGTTCCTGCGGACTCCACACCCACGCCGAGTTCGTCGGCGAGCTTCCGACCCTCGTCGTCGCCAACCCCCGCAGCCCCGCCGCGGCGACGCTCTCCGGCGTCGCGCTCAACGAACGGATCTCCGCCAAGCGGCGAAACGGCTTCTGGACCTGGTGCTGGTCATGGGGCGACGAGGTCGCGCCCATCACCGAACCCGCGAAGGCCGCCGACCGTATCTGCCACGTACTGCACATGCCCACCCCGGATGAGACGTGAAGGAGGGCATTGTGCCTCTGGATGAGCTGGCGGGTGCTCGGGTGCTGGTCACCGGTGCGGGAGGGCTGATCGGGTCGCGTCTGACGGCGCGGCTTCGGCAGGTCGGTGCGTTCCCGGTGTCGGTCTGCAAGTTCGACGCCTACCCGATCGCGGTCTACCTCGAACACTTCGGAATCTCGACCGACGACCACGACTTCCACGTAGGGGACGTCGCGGAGCCGGGGCTGGTCCGGCGGGTGATGCGTGGCTGCGACTACGTGATCCACGCCGCCGCGCTGGCGGACGTGGCCGCATGCACGAGGCGGCCCTTCGACGCGATCAAGACGAACATCGTCGGCACACAACGAGTGCTGGAGGCCGCTGCCGCGACGGAGACCGTACGGCGTGTCGTGTTCGTGTCGTCGGCCAGCGTCTACGGGAACCGGACCGCGCCGTCAGGAGAATTCTCCGAAGAGGCCGCGCTCGCGCCGCTGTCGGTATATGGCTCAAGCAAAGCGTGGGGCGAGTTCCAGACGGCCGCCGTGCTCGCTGAGGCGGGCCTCTCGCACACGATCGTGCGCTACTTCTCTGTCTACGGCGAGCCGCAGACGGTCAAGGAGAACTCCCACTCCTGGGTCGTCGCCTGGTTCTGCATGCGGGCCTCCCTCGGACTGCCGCTCCAACTCAACGGAGGCGGCCACCAGGTACGCGACTTCGTGCATGTAGACGACATCGCCGTGGGCACCTTGCGGGCATTGATCGCGCCAGCCGCCCACAACCAGACGATCAACATCGGTAGCGGGCGCGGGACCACGATCCGGGAAATCGCCGATCTCGTCCGTCTCCACTATCCGGATGTCCCGTTCGCCCACACGCCGCTCCCGCCCGGCGACCCTCTCGGCGGGTTCGCCTCGACGCGGCGTATGGCCGACCTCCTGGAATGGCGGCCCGAGGTCACCGTCGCCTCGGGGGTGGCGCGCTACGCCGCGTGGCTCGGCACCCATCCAGCTGCCATCCCGGCATGGCTGAGCGAGCCAGTTCCACACCGCTGAGCTCTCAACCGACCTAGGAGGCCGCCAGTGCGCGCCGGACCCACGGAATCCCTTCACGAACTGGCTCGCTCGGGACGGCTTCCCGAACACCAGAAGATGGACCTGCCCACACTCGCGTGGATCGAAGACCATGCGCCGCGCGACAGCGCCGCGCCCCCTCTCCTCGCGGAGCCACCGGCACCGCTTTTTCCCGACCTGGCGTGGTTCGCCGAACCCCGCCAGGCGGACGGCATACACGGACTCCTGCATGGAGCCCGTGTATGCATGATCGCGGAGCTCTTGGCTGAGCGATACGGCATGGGCGAGTCACAGACGGCGGCGCTCCGGCTCGCCGCCGCCGTTCATGACTGCCGTCGCGTCAACGATCGAGCCGATCCGGGCCACGGCGGTCGAGCGGCATCGTGGCTTCTACGCAATCACGAGGAGTTGACCGGCGCGGTCGGCGGGGTCTTGACCGCTGCCGAGATCCGCGCCACGAGCACGGCCGTCAGGCTGCACGACATCGACTACCCGGCGTTCTCCGCTGAACAGCTACGGGCTTACCGGGCGGCCGAGCAGCTGATCGATGTGCTGAAAGCCGCCGATTGCCTGGACCGGTACCGGCTGCCCAGTCGCAGATGGTGGCCCGACATGTCCCGACTTCGCGTTGGCGTCCCGGAATGGATGTGCCGGGTCGCGTTCGGCCTCGTGGTCGCCAGTGAACGGGCGCACCTGGCCGGGGCGTCGCCCGCCGAAGCGATCCACCACGCCCGTCGATCCGTCTTCGACGTCTGAGGAGACCGCGTGAACATCGCATGGGAGAACGCGCACACCGGTTACGGCCCCGACGCTGACCGTCCAACGACGCCGGGCCGTCTGGCGGTCAGCGAGGCGCAGTGGCGACGGCGCCTGGAAGAGACGCCGAACGGGTGGATGCTGCGGGCGGGGTCCCTGTTGGAGGGCATGACCAGCGGCAAGCCGGTCCATGTCATGCACACGACCACGTACCTGAAGGAGATTCGTCGGAGCCGCCAGCTGTACCAGGCCGCCGGATGCCTGGTCGGAGCGCTCTACGGAGCGCCTCTCACGCCGGAAGGGAGCGGCCTCCGACCGCACAACCTGGGCACCTGGCTCCTTGAGTCCAAGCCCTGCACCCACACGCTCGTCTTCGAGATCACGCCGGAACGACCCGTTCCCGCCAAGGGCGTCAACTACCTCCGTCTCGGCGAGGCACACCTTCAGATATATGAGGCGTACCGGGACTTCTTGACTCCTCCCGAAGACCAGGCATTCAGGCAGGACGCCATACTCCGCGTCAACCAGGCAGCCCCGTTCCTTGATCGAATGATGGCGATGGCCCTGGGGGAACTCCCATGCCCAAGGCACTTCCTCGACGAGCTGGCGCGAGCCGTACCGGTCGTCCCCTTCCTCGGATATCTCTACTTCGAGGTCGTCGCCGAGTACCTGATGCTGCACTCGACCAGCGCAGCGACGAAGGCATGCGGCGAGAGCGGGGAGCTGAACAACCGGCTGTACAAGCAACTCGCCTTCTCGGCCGTCGAGTCGATGGGGCACCTGTTCGACCTCGCCCTGTTCAGCCCTGGCCGGGACCGGCTTCTCGAACTGGTCGCCAGCGTCGAACCGACGCTGGCAAGCCACGTCGTCGCCTACGTCGGTGAACGACTCCCGCATGTGTTCGCCACCGCGGCGCTCGCGCTGAAGCGGGACGCGGCGTCGGTGACGTTCCGCGGCGCCACCTACGCGAGGCTCGCGCGGGACGCGCCCGGGCTGCTCGGTCAGACGTTGTTCCGCCTGATGCGGGCGGGTCCCCGCTATCCGCAACTGTTCCCGGTCTTCGAACAGGCGAAGGCGACCGGCGTCTCGGCTTACTGGAACACCGAGGCGATACCCGTCCCGTTCAACGGGGTGATCCCCAAGGGCGAGGTCGGCGTCAACCTCGCCTGGCCGGGCGGTGCGCGGACCTGGATCGCCGAGCGATGCCCCAGCGGGCTGCTGCGTCCGACCGAAGAACTCGACCTGACCTTCGTCCCCCGGCTGGCCGACCTGCGAGAGACCGCGCTCGGCCGGGCCCGCTTCGCCCTCCCCCGTCCCGCTGACTACTGAAGGAGAGTTTCCATGCACGTCGTGCTTCTCGGCGGCGCCGGATACATCGGCACCGTCGCCGCCCCCCGTCTCGTCAGCTTGGGCATGCAGGTGACCGTGGTCGATGGGCTGGTCTACCGGCGCGCCGAAGATCCCCGCTGCCTCCTCCCGTCCGCCTGTCGCTTCATTCACGCCGACCTCCGCGACCCCGACGTACTCAGCGAGGCGCTCGCCGGGGCGGACGCGGTGGTCCACATGGGCGGACTCGTCGGAGAGCCGGCCTGTGCCGTGGACGAACGCCTGTCGGTCGAACTGAACTTCAGCTCACCGGTCATGGCGGCGCACACGGCCCTGGCCTGCGGGGTCCCGCACTATGTCCTGTTCTCCTCATGCAGTGTCTACGGGCGGCACGAGGAGACGGTCACCGAGGACACCGAGCCCCGCCCGCTCGGCGTCTACGCCCGCACGAAGGCCCTCGCCGAGCGGCACGTCACGCACGTCCTGCGCGACCAGGCGGACGTGACCACGTTGCGGCTGGCGACCGTCCACGGCGCGTCCCCGAGGCAGCGCCTGGACTCGGTCGTCAACCGCATGGCCGCACAGGCGGCGGCGAGGGGCCGCGTCCCCCTCAACGGCGGCTCCCAGCGCCGCCCACTCGTCCACGTCGCCGATGTGGCCGCCGTGCTGGCCGCTGTCCTGGAACGCCCGGCAGGACGCCGGACGCTGAACGTCGGGTCGGACCGGGAGAACCACACGATCAGACGGATAGCCGAGACCGTCGCCGAACTCGTGCCCGGCACGGTGATCGACGTTGGTCCCGAGCGCGACGAGGCAGACGCTCGGGACTACCGCACGAGCTTCGCCCGGCTCGGGGCGTTCGCACCGGACACATGCACGACTCCCCTCACGACGGGCGTGTCCGAGATCGCCGAAGCCCTGGCCACCCGGCAGATCACCGACCCCGATCACCCCGAGTACGACAACCTCAAGGGCCTCAGGCTCCGCCACGCGACCGGCCGACTCCGCGCGCTCAAGTCGCCCGAGCTGAACCGGCTGCACGACCTCTACGCCCGCGCGACCGTGGACGGCGACCGTGGCCGTTGACCCATCGCCGATCCCGGAGATCCCGTGGAACCGGCCGTCATTGGGCGACGACGAGATCACCGAGGTGGTAGACACCCTCCGGTCCGGGTGGCTGACCCACGGCCCCAAGGCCGCCGCCTTCGAGGACGCCGTCAGGACCGACCTCGGTGCCGAGGACGCCTTCGCGGTGACCTCCTGCACCGCGGCCCTCCATCTCGCCCTGCTCGCCGCGGGAGTCGGCCCGGGCGACGAGGTGATCACTCCGAGTCTGACCTTCTGCGCTGCGGCGAACGCCATCCGCCAGGTGGGCGCGCGTCCCGTCTTCGTCGATGTCGAGCCGACGACGCACAACCTCTCGCCCGAACTGACCGAGAAGGCCGTCACGGCGAGGACGAAGGCCGTCATCGTGATGCACTACGGCGGACACCCGTGCGATCTCCGGCGCTTCCGGACCCTCGCCGACGATCGGGGACTTCTCCTTGTCGAGGATGCGGCCCATGCGTTGCTCGCCCGGAGAGACGGTTTGCGCGCCGGGAGCGTCGGCGATCTCAGCACCTTCAGCTTCTACGCCAACAAGGTCATCACCACCGGTGAAGGCGGCATGCTCGTCGGGCGCGCGGATCTGGTCCGCAAAGCTCGATTGCTCGGACGGCACGGCATCGACTCGTCCGTCTGGCAGCGGCACACCGAGCGCCGTACCGCCGACTACGACGTCGCCGTACCGGGCCTCAAGTACGTGATGTCCGACCTCGCCGGGGCGGTCGGCCTGCGGCAGTGGCACAGGCTCGCCGACTTCACCGCCCGGCGTGCCGAGATCGCAGACATCTACAGCAGGGCCCTCCGGGCGTTGCCGGGGCTTTCGACCCCGAAGGTGCTGCCGGACACCGAGCCAGGGTGGTTCCTCTATTCGATCTTCATTGACGCCGGGTACGCCCCGGTGGACCGGGACGAGGTCGCGTACCGGCTCCGCACCGAGCACTGCATCTCCACGAGCAGGCACTTCCGGCCCGTCCACACGCTGCGGGCATTCGCGGACGAGGACAACCCGCGCCTTCCGGTCACCGAGGTCGTAGCGGCTAGGCAGTTGTCCCTGCCGTGCTACCCGGCGATGACAGACGACCAAGTCCAGCGCGTCATCGACGCATTGCGCGTGATCTGGGGAAACAGGATGGTGCCGTGAGTGGCATTGGCTAAGCTGGCTCATCCAGAAGATGAATCCCGGGCGGCTGGCGGGTGGCCGCCGAGTGGACGATCTTCGAGCGGTGAGCGACCAGAGGCGATTCCTTGAGCGAGCGAAGCGTGCGGCCGAGTGTCGGGGCGGTCGTGCTGACGATGAACGACCGGGTCGAGGAGTTCCCCGCAGCCATGCGCTCGCTTCTTGGGCAGGAAGGCGTGGAACTGGACGTGGTCGTCGTAGGCAACGGATGTGTTCCCGCGCTGGTGCCGGACGGCGTCCGTACCGTCGAGCTCGCCGAGAACGTCGGCATCCCCGAGGGGCGAAACGTCGGGGCCTCGAACGTCAAGGGAGACTATCTGTTCTTCTTCGACAACGACGCCGTCCTACCGACGACGGACGTCCTGGCTCGGCTCGTCGCCCAGTTCGCCGCCGAGCCGAGCCTGGCTTACGTCCAGCCGCGCATCCGTGACCCCCGCTCCGGCGTGACGCTGCGCCGCTGGGTCCCCCGCCTGCGCGCGTCCGACCCCGATCGCGGTGGCACCGTGACCGTCATGGCCGAAGGGGTCGTCATGGTCCGCCGTGACGCCTTCGACCAGGTCGGCGGCTGGCCCGGTGACTTCTTCCTCTTCCACGAAGGCGTTGACCTCGCCTGGCGCCTCTGGGACAACGGCCGCACCGGCGCGTACGCCCCCCGGATCGTCGTCCACCATCCGGCCACCGACCCCGCCCGCCACACCCTCTTCTACCGCCTCAACGCCCGCAACCGCGTCTGGCTGGCCCGTCGCAACCTCCCCGCTCTCCTCATCCCGCTCAACCTCGCCACCTGGATCGTCCTCACCCTCACCCGCTTCCGCGACCCCAGCGCCCTACGCGCTTCTCTCACCGGCTTCACCGAGGGACTCAGGACTTTCCCAGGGCCCCGAACCCCGATGCGCTGGACCACCGTCCGCAAACTCACCCGCGCAGGCCGCCCACCCATCTTCTGAACCCCCGATGTCCGGGCTTCTGGTCTGGGTCTTCCTGGAAAAGGGAGAGGCCCGGCTGGGGGCCGGACCTCGGGAGGGGGTGGGGGTCAGTCGAACTGGCCGCCCATGGCGTGGACGCCGCCGTCGACGTGGATGATCTCGGCGGTGGTGGCGGGGAACCAGTCGGAGAGGAGGGCGACGGTGGCCTTGGCCGTGGGGACGACGTCGGTGATGTCCCAGCCGAGGGGGGCGGACTTGGACCAGCCCTCGGTGATGCCCTCGAAGCCCGGGATGGACTTGGCGGCCATCGTGCGGATCGGGCCGGCGGCGACGAGGTTGAAGCGGACGCCGTCCTTGCCGAGATAGCGGGCCAGGTAGCGGTTGGCGGACTCCAGCCCGGCCTTCGCGACGCCCATCCAGTCGTAGACCGGCCAGGCGGCCTGCGCGTCGAACGTCATGCCGACAACGGAGCCGCCGCCCTTCATCAACGGAAGGCACGCCATCGCGAGCGACTTGTAGGAGAACGCCGAGATCTGGACGGCCGTGGCGACGTCCTCCCACTTGGTGTTGAGGAAGTTGCCGCCGAGCGCGTCCTGGGGGGCGAAGCCGATGGAGTGGACGACGCCGTCGATCCTGTCCCAGCCGTGCGCCTCCACGCTCGACACGAGCCCGTCGAGGTGCTCGGGGTTGGTGACGTCCAACTCGATGACGGGCGGCGGGTTGTCCGGCCCGGTGGGCAGCTTCTTGGCGATCCGCGCGGTGAGCGTCGGCCGGGGGAACGCGGTGAGGATGATGTTGGCACCCTCCTCCTGCGCGAGCCGCGCGACGTGGAACGCGATCGAGGCGTCGGTGAGGACGCCCGTCACCAGGATGTTCTTGCCTTCGAGGATGCCCATGTCAGTGCCCCATTCCGAGTCCGCCGTCGACCGGGATCACGGCCCCGGTGATGTAGGAGCCGCCGTCGCCCGCGAGGAACGCGACGACCTTCGCGATCTCCTCCGGCTCGGCCTGCCGCTTCAGCGGGATGTTCTCTTTGATCGTCTTCTGGAGCTTCTCGGGCAGGTCGGCGGTCATGTCGGTGTTGACGAAGCCCGGCGCGACGACGTTCGCGGTGATGCCGCGCGAACCCAGCTCACGGGCCATGGACCGGGCCATGCCGACCATGCCCGCCTTGGACGCCGCGTAGTTGACCTGCCCGCCGGAGCCCGCGAGGCCCACCACGGAGGAGATGAAGATGACGCGGCCCCTGCGCAGCTTCATCATGCCCTTCACGGCGCGCTTGGCGACGCGGAAGGAGCCGGTGAGGTTGGTGTCGAGGACCTTGCTGAAGGAGTCCTCGCTCATGAGCGCCATGAGGTTGTCGTCGGTGACGCCCGCGTTGGCGACGACGACCTCGACGGGCCCCTGTTCGGCCTCGATCTTGCCGAAGGCGGCGTCGACGTCCGTCCAGCTCGTCACGTCGCACTTGACGCCGAACAGGCCCTCGGGCGGCTGGCCCGACCGGTAGGTGACGGCGACGGCGTCGCCCGCGGCCTGCAACTCCCGGGCGATCGCGAGCCCGATGCCCCGGTTGCCGCCGGTCACCAGCACTGAGCGCGTCATGCGCGAAACCTCCGTTGGGTAGCGAACGTCACATCGCCGCCGACACTACCGGTCCGGGTCGGCCCGCAGAGATGCCGACGACGACAAGATCCGACCCCCCGGTTTGTCCTTCCCGCGCAACGGGTGGCGCGGCCGACACGCATGCCGGAACCGTCCGCAGTCGTTAGGTTCGGGGGGTGCATGAAATCGATCCGGCTTTCACCGCCCTTCCGTTGCGGCGCCTGGCCGACGCCGCGCTGACCCGGGCCCGCGAGCTCGGGGCCACCCACGCCGACTTCCGGCTCGAACGGATCCGCAGCCAGACGCTGCGGCTGAAGGACGCGGTCCTGGAGACGGCGTTGGACGCCGACGACATCGGGCTGTCCGTGCGGGTCGTCAAGGACGGCACCTGGGGGTTCGCCTCGGGGATCGACCTGACGCCCGAGGCCGCCGTCGCGGTCGCCGAGCAGGCCGTCGCGGTCGCGAAGGTCGCCGCGGCGATCAACCGGGAGCCCGTGGAACTGGCCGCCGAGCCCGCTCACGGCGAGCGGCTGTGGGTCTCGGCCTACGACGTCGATCCGTTCACCGTGCCTACGGGCGAGAAGGCCGAGCTGCTGGCCGGGTGGTCGCGCGGCCTGCTGGAGGCGGGCGTCGACCATGTGGACGCGGCGCTGCTCCAGGTGAAGGAGAACAAGTTCTTCGCGTCGCTGGACGGCACCGTCACGACCCAGCAGCGGGTCAGGATCCATCCGCAGTTCACCGCCGTGAAGATCGCCGACGGGGCGTTCGACACGATGCGGACGCTGGCGCCGCCCGTCGGCCGTGGCTGGGAGTACCTGACGGGCAAGGGCTGGGACTTCCCGGCGGAGCTGGCGACGATCCCGGAGCTGCTGGCCGAGAAGCTCGCCGCGCCGTCGGTCGAGGCCGGGACGTTCGACGTGGTGGTGGACCCGTCGAACCTGTGGCTGACGATCCACGAGTCGATCGGCCACGCCACCGAGCTGGACCGCGCGCTGGGCTACGAGGCGGCTTACGCGGGGACGTCGTTCGCGACGCCCGATCTGCTGAACGACCTCCAGTACGGGTCGCCCGTCATGAACGTCACCGGCGACCGTACGGCCGAGCACGGCCTCGCGACGATCGGTTACGACGACGAGGGCGTGGCCACCCAGCGCTGGGACATCATCACCGGAGGCGTGTTCACCGGCTACCAGACCGACAGGCGGATCGCCCGCCTCACCGGGCAGGACCGCAGCAACGGGTGCGCGTTCGCCGACTCGCCGGGCAACACCCCGATCCAGCGGATGGCTAACGTGTCGCTGGCCGCCGACCAGGCCGCCGACGCGCCTTCGACGGACGACCTGATCTCCCGCGTGGAGGACGGCATCTACATCGTCGGCGACAAGTCGTGGTCGATCGACATGCAGCGGTACAACTTCCAGTTCACCGGGCAACGGTTCTACAAGATCAGGAACGGGCGGCTCGCCGGGCAGCTCAGGGACGTCGCCTACCAGGCGACCACGACGGACTTCTGGAACTCCATGGAGGCCGTCGGCGGCGCCCGGACGTACGTGCTGGGCGGCGCGTTCAACTGCGGCAAGGGCCAGCCGGGGCAGGTCGCCCCGGTCAGCCACGGCTGCCCCTCCGCCCTGTTCCGGGGCGTCAACATCCTCAACGCGGTGAAGGAGGCTGGCAAGTGAGGCCACAGGAGGCCGTCGAGCGGGCGCTTTCGCTCTCGACGACGAGCGACTGCGTCGTCATCGCCGAGGAGTCCAGCGGCGCGAACCTGCGCTGGGCGGGCAACACCCTCACCACGAACGGCGTCGGCCGCTCCCGGCGGCTCACCGTGGTCGCGATCCAGGACGGGTCCGTGGGCGTCGTGTCGCGGGCGGGCGCGGGCCCCGCGGAGATCGGCCAGCTCGTCAAGGACGCCGAGGAGATCGCGCGCGGCGCGGAGCCGGCCGAGGACGTCGCGCCGCTGCTGTCGGGGACGCACGGCGACTGGGACGCCGACCCGGCCGTCACCGACATCTCCGTCTTCGCGGGGTTCGCCCCCGCGCTGGGCGAGCAGTTCGCGCGCGCCGAAGAGGCGGGCCACCGGCTGTACGGGTTCGCGCACCACGAGATGAGCACGGTGTTCCTGGGCTCGTCCAGCGGGCTGCGGATGCGGCACGACCAGCCGACAGGCAAGCTGGAGCTCAACGCCAAGAGCGCGGGCAGCTCGGCCTGGACGGGCGCGAGCACCCGCGACTTCACCGACCTGGACGTGCCGGGCCTGGGCGCCGAGCTGAACCGGCGCCTCGGCTGGGGCGACCGGCGGATCGACCTCCCGGCCGGGCGGTACGAGACGCTGCTGCCGCCGAGCGCCGTCGCCGACCTCATGATCTACCTGTACTGGACGGCCGGGGCCAGGGACGCGCACGAGGGCCGGACGGTGTTCAGCTCGCACCCGGTCGGGTCGGAGCTGTCGAGCCTGCCGCTGCGCCTGTACAGCGACCCGAACGCGCCGGGCCTGGAGTGCCCGCCGTTCGCGCTGGCGCTGGCGTCCGGCTCGAACTCGTCGGTGTTCGACAACGGGCTTCCGCTGACGGCCACCGACTGGATCCGCGACGGCAAGGTCAACTCGCTGCTGTCCACCCGGTACTCGGCGAAGCTGACGGGCGCGGCGGCGCCGTCCCCGGAGATCGACAACCTGCTCATGGAGGGCGCTCCCGGCGGCGCGTCCCTGGCGGAGATGGTCGCGCGCACCGAGCGGGGCCTGCTGCTGACGTGCCTGTGGTACATCCGCGAGGTGGACCCGCAGACGCTCCTGCTGACCGGGCTGACCCGCGACGGCGTGTACCTGGTCGAGAACGGCGAGGTCGTCGGCGAGGTCAACAACTTCCGGTTCAACGAGAGCCCGGTCGGGCTGCTCTCGCGGGTGACCGAGACGGGCGCGGCGCGGCAGACCCTGCCGCGCGAGTGGTCCGACTACTTCACCCGCGCGTCGATGCCGCCCCTGCGGATCGCGGACTACAACATGTCGACGGTCAGCAAGGCGTCGTAGCGCCACCCGCCCCGGGGCGCCTTCGCGGTGTCCCGGGGCGTTCACTCATTCGGGGTCCTCAAGGCGGAAGCCGACCTTGAGGGTGACCTGGAAGTGCGCGACCTCCCCCTCGTCGAGCTGGCCCCTGACGTGCAGGACCTCGAACCAGTCGAGGTGCCGCAGGGTCGCGTGGGCGCGCCGGACGCCGTTGCGGATGGCGGCCTCGACGCTCTCGGGCGAGGTGCCGACGATCTCGGTGACGCGATAGGTCCGGTCGGACATGACGATTCCCCTTTTTTCGCCTATCTCCCGACCCTTCCCCAGCTGACCGCGCCTATCCCCGCCGATCCGCCCCCTCCCCCGTTCCCGTCTCCACAAACCCGCCCTCGCCTGGCCGTTCCGGAAGGACAGGCATACCGTGGAGGGGTGAGGCTTCGCACCCGCCGCAAGGCACCCGTCTACACCGTCACCGACGCCGCCCGGCCGCTGTCGGAGGACGTCGCGGACCGGGAGAAGCGCTACCTGATCTCCATGGCGATCCGCACCCTCTGCTTCATCCTCGCCGTGCTCCTCTGGCAACACGTCCACTGGACCATCGGCGCCCTCCTCCTCCTGGGCGCCATCGTCCTCCCCTACGCCAGCGTCATCTGGGCCAACGCCGGCCGCACCCCAGAGAAGCCCGTCCCCCTAGAAGACGGCGTAAGCACCCGCCGAGCCCTTGAGTCAGGAGATGACCCGCATTCCCCCAAAGACGAAGAAATGTCTCCGTGACCAAAGGCACCAGACGGGAACGTCGGCTTTACCCGTTCATGCGCACCTTATTCACGTGGCTGGCGTATCACCTGCGGATAAGATCAGAACGTGCGGCTTCGCTACAACTTCCGGCTTTACCCGACGCCCGCCCAGCAGACCGCGCTGGCCCGGGCCTTCGGGTGCGCACGTGTGGTCTTCAACGACGGACTGCGCGCCCGCCAGCAGGCTCGCGAAGCCGGACAGCCGTACATCAAGGACAATGACCTGCAGAAACAGGTCATCACCGCCGCGAAACGCACAGCTGAACGCGCGTGGCTCGCGGAGGTGTCGTCGGTCGTGCTGGTCCAGGCCCTAGCCGATCTGCACACCGCTTACCGGAACTTCTTCGACTCTGTCACCGGCAGGCGCAAGGGCCGCAAGGTCGCGCCGCCCCGTTACCGCTCCCGCAAGGACGGTCGGCAGGCCGTCCGCCTCACCCGTAACGGGTTCTCCCTTCGCCCCAACGGCCGCTTGTATGTGGCGAAGGTCGGTGAGCTCGAGGTCCGCTGGTCGCGGGACCTGCCGTCCGAGCCGTCCAGCGTCACCGTGATCCGGGAGGCTTGCGGCCGGTACTCCGCCTCGTTCGTCGTCACGACCACTGACGAACCCCTGCCCACGGTGGAGGCAGAACTGGGGATCGATCTGGGGCTCGCGTCGTTCGCCGTCTGCTCGGACGGGACCGTCATCGACAACCCACGCGTGCTACGACGGGCCGAACGCCGTCTGAAAAGGGCGTACAAGGCGCTCAGCCGCAAGGCCAGGGGCTCAGCGAACCGGGCGAAGGCTCGTGCCCGGGTCGCGAAACTTCACGCGAAGGTCAAGGACACGCGCCGTGACCATGCGCACAAGCTTTCCACGCAGATCATTCGCGAGAACCAAGCGGTGTATGTGGAGGACCTGTGCGTGTCGGGCCTGGCCCGGAGTCGGCTCGCGAAATCCATTCACGATCCAAGCCACTGCACGTCAGGCGGTGGACGTGCGCGGCGTGCGGCCGTACGCACGATCGGGACGTCAACGCGGCGAAGAACATCCTGGCCGCCGGACGGGCGGACAGGCTAATCGCCTGTGGAGCGCGGGTGAGACCAGGAGTGATCCCGGCACCGCGCGACGAAGCAGGAACCCACCTGAGCACCGCATCGGCGGAGCAGGAGGAATCCCCGGCCTGAAAGCCGAGGAGGACGTCAAAATCTCTTGACTCAACCCGGGGGGTTTCGGTGTACGATTTGTACCTGACGCTCCGGTCCCCCGTCGGGGCGTCCGTTCCGGTGTTCCGGGCCCCCGTCGGAACACCGATGTGCGGCACAGGGAGGGTTGCCCCCGTATCCTCCCTGTGCCGCTTTCTTTGTGTCGCGGCGGAATCGGCGGCGGCGCGCTTCGGGGGGATTCGACCGCAGGGCCGAAGGTCCTTCTTCCCGCGCGGCTTTGGGCTCTGTGCCGGTATCGGCCAAGCCGGAAGGCTGTGGGCGTCGAAGCAAGGAGGATCATGGGCCCCGTCACCGTCCGCCCCGGCCACCGGATCACGCAGGCCATGGCGTCGCACGCGGAGGCGCGGGTGGCCGAGCTGCTCTCCGCGCTCGACGAGCCCGTCCTGGACGCGACGGTCACGCTCTGCGTCCTGCCCGACAAGGCACTTCCACGGCCCGCACGCGCACGGGTGAGCGTCCGGCTGCGCGGCAGGCGGATCCGGGCGCACGCGCAGGCCGCCAGCCCGCACGGGGCGGTGGAGCTGCTGAGCGAGGCGCTGGCCGACCGGCTGCGGCGGCTCGGCGGCCCGGCCGCCGAAGGGTGAGGTTCAGGGGATGATCGCGACGGGGCAGTGCGCGTGGTGCAGCACCGCGTGGCCGACCGAGCCGAACACGAGGTTCCCCAGCGCGCCCCGGTGATGGGTGCCGAGAACCAGGAGGTCGGCCCGCCGCGACGCCGCGGTGAGCGCCGCCGCCGGATGGTCGCTCACGATCTCCTCGGCGACCTTGACGTCGGGGTTGTCGGCCCGCCACGGCGCCAGCAGGTCCGCGAGCGTCTCGGCCGGGTCCACGACGACGGGCGCGGACTCGGCGTAGGGCGTGAACACCTCGCCGACGTCCCAGGCGTGCACGGCCCGCAGCACGGCGCCGCGCCGCCGCGCCTCGGCGAACGCGAACTCCAGCGCGCGGCCGTGGTCCAGGTCGAACGCGACGGCGACGACGATCTCGCCGCGCGGCCCGTGCGTGTCGCCCCTGACCACCACGACGGGCCCCTCGGTGGTGCCGGCGACCTTGAGGCTGGTCGAGCCGAGCAGGAGTTCGGCGAACCTGCCCCGGCCGCGCCTGCCGAGCACGAGGAGGACGTCGGGCCGGGAGATCTCCCGCAGCGCGCGGGCGACCTCGCCGAGGATGTTGTCGGTGGTGACGTCGATGTCGCGTCCGGCGGCGAGCCCCGCCGCCTCCTCCAGGATCCTGCGGGACTCGGTGGACCTGATCTCCTCCGCCTGCGGCGGCGGGATGTCGGGGAGCCCGAAGACGGACGAGGGCTGCACGTGCAGGATGCGCAGCGGCCGTCCGGACAGCACCGCCTCGTCGGCCGCCCAGCGCACCGCCGCGGCGGCCGCGGGCGACCCGTCCGTCGCCACGACGACGGACCCGGCGCCGATCCGCCCGGTCTGCTCGCTCATGGTCCGAGCATGCGCCGCGGCCGGGCGCCGGGGCAAGGCCGGGGGTCGCGGGCGGCGCGACCTTGGTCGGGGCCTGCCGTCTCCTCGCCCCGGTGTGGCCGGGCGCGGGTCGGGGCTTTACCTGAGCGGGACGCGCCAGCGCAGGACGGTGCCGCCGCCGTCGCGCGCGCTGATCTCCAGCGCGCCGCCGAGCGCCTTCGCCCGTTCGGCCATGTTCCGCAGGCCGCTGCGCCGTCCGCCCTCGGGGATGCCGGAGCCGTCGTCCTCGACCCGGAGCACGAGGTCGTCGCGGACCTCGATGACGACGTCGACCCGGCGTGCCCCGGCGTGCCTGACGACGTTGGAGAGCGCCTCGCTGACGACGGCGAGGAGCTGTTCGCCGGTGTCGGCGTCCACGGCGGTGTCGAGGAGGCCGTCGAGGCGGATGGACGGGGCGAAGCCGAGCAGCACCGCCGCGTTGTCGACGATGGTGTGGACGCGGCTGCGCAGGCTCTCGGCGTCCTGTTCGACCTGGAGCGCGAAGATCGTGGAGCGGATCTGCCGGATCGTCTCGTCGAGGTCGTCCACCGAGCGCTGGATGCGGCGCTGCACGTCGGGATTGTCGGCGAGCTTGACCGCGCTCATGAGGGTCATGGCGGTGGCGAACAGCCGTTGGATGACGGTGTCGTGGAGGTCCTTGGCGATCCTGTCGCGGTCCTCCAGGAGCGAGAGGCGCTCCAGGTCGCGGCGGCGGGCGGCGAGTTCGAGCGCGACGGCGGCCTGGGCCGCGAAGCCCTCAAGGAGCCGCTGGGTCAGCTCCCCGAACTGCGGCCTGCCCGGCGCGTTGACGACCGACAGGACGCCGCGCGCCGATCCGCCGCTGCCCAGCGGCACCTGGAGCGCGGGGCCGATGGGGATGTCGGCGGGGATCCCGGCCCGGTCGGCGGCGGGCCTGGCGTCGGCGAGGGAGCGGGACGCGCCGGTCTCGTAGACGGGCGCGCCGAACGCGTCGTCCAGCGGCATCCGGGCGTCGTGCAGCAGGCCCGCGTGCTCGCCGGCGGCGGCCTCCACGACGAACTCGCCCTCGACCTCGTCGGCGGTGGCGACCATGGCGAGGTCGGCGTCGCAGATCTCGCGGGCGTGCCCGGCGACCTGCCCGACGACCTCCTGGAGCGACGTGCCCGACAGCAGCGCGGTGGAGATCTCCGTCAGGGCCTGCTGCCAGCGTTCGCGGCGGCGTGTCTCCTCGTACAGGCGTGCGTTCTCGATCGCGACGCCGGCCGCGGTGGCCAGCGCCGAGACGACGACCTCGTCCTCCTCGTCGAAGTCGGCGCCGCCGTTCTTCTCGGTCAGGTAGAGGTTGCCGAAGACCTCGTCGCGGACCCGGATGGGGACGCCCAGGAACCGGTGCATCGGCGGGTGGTTGGCGGGGAAGCCGACCGACTCGGGGTGGCTGGCGAGGTCGTGCAGGCGCAGCGGCGACGGCTCCTTGATGAGCAGGCCGAGGATGCCGTGCCCGTGCGGCCAGTGCCCGATCCCGGCGATCTCGTCGTCGGTGACGCCGATCGTCACGAACTGGACGAGGTGCTCGCCGTCGGCGCTGATCACGCCGAGCGCGCCGTACCTGGCGTCGACGAGGGTGGCGGCGGCCTCGGTGATGCGGCGGAGCACCGTCTCCAGGTCGAGGTCGCTGCCGATGGAGACGACGGCCTCCAGCAGCGAGTGGACCCTGTCGCGGGTCGCCCGGACGGTCTCCAGCCGTGCCTGGAGTTCGGTGAGCAGGTCGTCGAGCTGGAGTTGCGGCAGGATCAGCCGGGCCCGGTCCGCGCCGGGCCTGGATTCCGTTCCCACGGCTCTTCTCCTCGCTGTCCGAAACTCCCCGGTTCCCTGCCTATCCTGCCCCAGCGCGGGCGTCCACCGGAACCGGGGCGCGGTGCGGTCACGGCCCGGCGGCGGGACCTTCGTCCCCGGAAAGGGCGGCCCTTCGCGACTTGGCCGTGCCGGACGTCCCGGATACGTTCGGAGTATCCGACGGCCCTGGAGGTCCCCATGAACACCGAGGGCGCCCGTATCCGCGTCTTCCTGCTCGACGACCACGAGGTGGTCCGCAAGGGCGTCGCGGCGCTGTTGGAGGCCGAAGGCGACATCGAGATCGTCGGTGAGGCGGCCACGGCGGCCCAGGCGCTGGCCCGGATCCCGGCCGCCGCGCCTGACGTCGCCGTCCTCGACGTGCGGCTTCCGGACGGCGACGGCGTGTCGGTGTGCCGCGACATCAGGGCCGCGCATCCTGAGATCCGCTGCCTGATGCTGACGTCCTTCGAGGACGAGGACGCGCTGTTCGACGCGGTCATGGCGGGCGCGTCCGGCTATGTGCTGAAGCAGATCCACGGGTCCGACCTCGTGGGCGCGGTGCGGACGGTGGCGTCCGGCCAGTCCCTGCTGGACCCGCGTTCGACCGGCCAGATGCTCCAGCGGCTGCGCGACCGGGAGACCCGCAAGGACCCGCTCGCGGCGCTGTCGGCGCAGGAGCGGCAGATCCTCGAACTGATCGGCGAGGGCCTCACCAACCGGCAGATCGGCGAGCGGATGTTCCTCGCGGAGAAAACGGTCAAGAACTACGTCTCCAACCTGTTCGCCAAGCTCGACATGCGCCGCCGCACCCAGGCCGCCGCCTTCGCCGCCCGGTTGAAGGCGGACGCCGGGCACGACCACCGGTGACCGGCGATGGGGACGTTCGCCCCTAGGGGCGGCGGGCCCGTCGGGCGAGGATGCCGGTATGCACGCTGACGCCGACGCCTCCTCCGAGCTGGAGGTCCTGGACGAGGCGGTCTGCCGGGTCCTGCTGAGGAGCGTCCCGATCGGCCGCGTCGTCTTCACCCACCAGGCGCTGCCCCGCATCCAGCCCGTCCCGTTCGCCCTGGACGGCGACGACGTGGTGATCCGCGTCCCGGCCGGGTCCACCCTGGCGGCCGCCGCGCGGGACGCGATCGTGGCGTTCGAGGTCGACGACTACGACGCGGTGCGCCGGACGGGCTGGTCGGTCGTGGTGGTCGGCCGGGCGCACCGGGTGACGTCGCCGGAGAAGATCGCCGAGCTGCGCGATCTCGGCCTGCGCACGTGGACGCCGGGGCCTGGCCCCGGCGAGGGATATATCCGGATCGTCCCGGAGATCCTGTCCGGCCGCCGGATCCGGGGCCGGGACCTTCGCCCCTGACGGCGGCCCCCGCCCCAGCCGGACAATGGCGGCATGACGGGCCTCACACCCGGACCTCAGGTCCTCGACACCGCGGCGTGCCTGCGGCTGCTGGCCACCGTGCCGGTCGGCAGGGTGGCGTTCACCGACCGGGCGCTCCCCGCGATCCAGCCCGTCAACTTCGTCATGGACGGCGCCGACGTGGTGCTGCGGACCGGGCGGGGATCAACGCTGGAGATCGCGATGCGCCGGGCTGTCGTCGCGTTCGAGGCGGGCGCGTTCGACCCGGTGACGCACGCCGGGTGGACGGTGACCGTGCTGGGCGAGTCCCGCGCGGTCACCGACCCCGCCGAGCACGCCAGGCTCGCCGCGCTCCCGCTGCGGGTGTGGGCGGGCGGCGAGCGCGACCACTTCGTGCGGATCACCGGGCGGCGGATCTCCGGCAGGCTGCTCCAGGAGGCTGCGGCCTGACCGTCACCCGTGCGCGATCACCACGGGGCAGTGCGCGTGGTGCAGCACGGCGGTGCTCACCGACCCGAGGACGAGCCCCGGGAAGCCGCCCCTGCCCCGGCTGCCGACCACGAGCAGGTCGGCCCGCGCCGACGCCCCGGCCAGCGCCCTGACGGTCCTGGCCCGCACGACGTCCTCGACCACCTCCACGTCCGGGTACCGCCGCGCCCACCCGGCGACGGCCTCCGCCAGCACGAGGTGTTCCTCCTGGGCGACGAGCGTGGGGTCGAACACGACGGGCTGCATCTCGCCGTGCCCGGTCGAGGCGGGGTGCGTCCAGGCGTGCACGGCCCGCAGCCGCGCCTTGCGGGCGTCGGCCTCGGCGAACGCGAACGCCAGGGCGGGGCCCGCGCTCGCCGCGGTGTCCACGCCGACGACGACCTCTCCGTGCGGGTGCTGGTCGGCGCCGCGCACGACCGCGACGGGGCCGGGCGCGTGCACCGCGACCTGTCCGGTGACCGAGCCGAGCAGCAGCCCGGTCAGCTCGCCGTGGCCCCGGCCGCCGACCGCGAGCAGCGCCGCGCCCTCGGCCTCGCCGATCAGGGCGGCGGCCGCGCCGCCCGGCACGAGCGCCGTCTCGACCCGTGGCGGGGCCGCCGCCGCCGCGTGGTCGGCGGCCCTGCCGAGCGCGCGCAGGCAGCCGTCCCGCAGGTCGGCGCGGACGGCCTCGGCGCCGACGGCGGAGGCGGGCTCCAGCAGCCGGGCCGGGACGGCGAACACCAGCCGCAGCGGCAGCCGGTGCCGGGCCGCGTACTCGGCGGCCCACCCGGCGGCGGCGAAGCCCGGCTCCGAGCCGTCCACGCCCGCGACGACCGGCCGCGTGTCAGCCACGGCTCAGGGAGTGCGCGACGGCGACGTTGGTCGGCGCGACGTCGATCATCGCGCCGCTCACCGAGCCGAGCCGCAGGTTCGGCGGCCCGTCCTCGCCCCTGTCCCCCACGACGAGCAGCGACGCCCCCTGCGCGGCCTCCAGGAGCACCGCACGGGCCTCGCGGTGCACGAGCCGCACCGTGACGTCGGCCGCCGGGTGTTTGGTCCGCCACAGGCCGATCTCGCGCTCCAGCCACGACCCGGACGTCCTGGCGAACTCCTCGTGCGTCGAGGCGTCCGCGGGCAGCTCGGCGGCGTGCACCACGACGAGCTCGCTGCGGCGCAGCACCGCCTCCTCGAACGCGAGCGCCAGCGCCGCGTGTGAGGCCCGCGACCCGTCGATCCCGACCACGATCGGCCCCTCGGCCGCCGGGTCCCGCACCACAACGACGGGGCACAGCGCGTGCCCGGCGACCTGCCGGGGCGTCGAACCGGACGCCAGCGCCGGGAACCCGCCCGCGCCGCGCGCCCCGACCACCAGCATCACCGCCTGGGACGCCTCGTGCAGCAGGGTCGGCGAGGCCGGGCCCTGCACCAGCGCCTTGCGGACCTTCAGGCTCGGCGCCATCGTCTCGGCGACGAACATGCCCTTGCTGAGCTCCAGGTCGGCGAAGCGCTGGACCGTCTCGTAGGACGCGGTGTGCAGCGGGTCGGCGTACAGCCAGTGCCAGGCGTGGCAGACGACGAGTTCGAGGCCGCGCAGGGTGGCCTCGCGGACCGCCCAGCGGACCGCGCGCTCGCTGCCCGCCGACCCGTCGTAGCCGACGACGATCTCGTTCATGGCTCTTCTCCCGACTCTCCCGACTCTCCCGACGTGACGACGGCGACAGGGCAGTGCGCGTGGTGCAGGACGCCGTGGGACACCGACCCGAGGACGACGCCCTTCAGCCCGCCCAGGCCGCGCGACCCGACGACGAGGAGGTCGGCCCGCTCGGACTCGCCCGTGAGCGCCGCCACCGGATGCTCGAAGGGCATCTCGCCGGTGCACTTCACGTCCGGGTACCGCTCGGCCCACGGCTCGATGATCTGCTGGATCCGGTCGAGCGGGCCCGCGCTGAGCACCGCGAGGTCCGGGGTGTCCCACGAGTGCACGGCCCGCAGGTCGGCGCCGCGCGCCCTGGCCTCGGTGAACGCGAAGTCCAGCAGCTCGGGCGACTCCCGGTCCAGCTCGATGCCGACGACGACGGTGCCGCGCGTCCCCGAGGTGTCGCCGCGCACGACGACGACGGGGCAGGCGGCCCGTCCGGCGACCCGCAGGCCGGTCGAGCCGAGCAGCAGGCCCGCGAACCTGCCCGTCCCCCGGTGCCCGAGGACGAGCAGGGCGCACCGCCCGGCGAGCTCGATGAGCGCCCGGTCGGTGTGGCCGCGCAGCTCCTCGGTGGTGACCGCGACGCCCGGGAACAGGCCCGTCACCGAGGATCTGGCGGCGGCGAGGATCACCCTGCCCCGCTCGCCCACGCCCGACTCGGCGTCCGGGACGGCCTCCCCGAACCTCGGCTGCGGCTCCCGTACGTGCACGACGTGCAGCGCCGTCCTGTGCCGCGCCGCCTCCTGCGCGGCCCACCGCACGGCGGCCCCCGCCGCTGGTGATCCGTCGGTCGCCACCGCGACCGGCCCCCTGGTCAGCTCCATCCCCCTAGTGTCACCTTCCGTGTCCGTCCGGTCGCGACCGGCTCCCGTGTTCGGCCTGTGCCCGGCCGCCGCCCCTGTGCGAAGGGCCCTTCGGCGCGGGACCTTCGCCCCTAAACGCGAGGGGCCTCCCTGGTCGAGACTGCTGTTTCCGGAACCTTCGGCGAGGAGAGGGCGGGATGCACATGTCCGGCGAGCACGACGGCGGGGCGCGGACCCCGGTCGGCACCGCGGAACTCGAATCCCTCATCCGTGATCTGGAGGAGCGGACGGCGCGCGTCACGGAGTCGCTGATGACGGTGGCCGAGGACTTCGCTCGTGCCCCGTCCGAGGAGCGCGCGGAGGCCGTCAGGCTGGCCGCCGAGACGCTGCTGACGCCGCCCACGGTTCCTGGGCCCTGAGGCTCCCTGCTTACGCTGTGCTGCTCTGTTCGGCCGAGACGGCACCCGCCTCAGCGCGGGTGCCGTCTCGCGTTTGACCGGCTACTCCGCGTGCTCGTGCGGCGGGTGCACGACGCTCACCGGGCAGAGCGCGTGGTGGATCGCCCCCTCACTCGACGAGCCGAGCAGCCGCTTGCGCAGGGTGCCGCCGCTGCGCGCGCCCACCACGAGCGCCCGCGCGCCCTCGCTCGACTCGATGAGGACCGTCGTCGGGTCGCCGTCCACGAACCGCGCCTCGACCGGGACGTCCGGATGGGCCGCCCCGCCTTCGGCGACGGCCCTGTCGAACCGCGCCCGGGCGATCTCGCGCAGGCCCTCCTCGGTGACGAACGGCGTGTCGCGGACGCTGGCGCTGCCCGGGTAGACGCACAGCGCGGTGACGCCGACGCCGCGCGCCTTCGCCTCCTCCAGCGCCGCCAGCAGCACGCCCGCCGACACCCGTGAGCCGTCCAGGCCCGCCACGACCGGCCCCTCGGGGTGGTCGTCGCCGCGCACCACGGTGACGACGCCGTCGGCGTGCGCGGCGACCTGGGCGCCGACCGAGCCGATGAGGGCGCGGCGCACCGCGCCCAGGCCCAGGCTGCCGACGACGGTCAGCTCGGCGTACTGGGACAGGTCGATGAGGGTGTAGGCGGGGGAACCGCTGTACGTCCTGGTCAGCACGTCCAGGCCGGGGTGGGAGGTGCGGATCTTGGCTGCGGCGTCGCCGACCAGTTGCGCCGCCGTCTCTTCCATGGCTTCCATCGGCATGACGGCGGTGAAGCCGGGGTAGACCACCTGCCACACGTGGCAGATCGTCAGCGACAGCCCTCGGGCCGACGCCTCCTGCGCCGCCCACTCCAGGGCGCGGTCACCCCCTTCCGAGCCGTCGTAGCCGACCAGGACGCCGAGGGCTTCGGCCATGTGTCTCCAACCTCCATGGTTAACGGTCCTGCGTGGGAACGATGACGGCACGACCCGTCAGCTCGCCCGAGGCCAGCCGCCGGTAGGCGGTCACCGCCTCGGTGAGCGGGAAGGTCGTGATCTCCGGGACCAGCATCCCGCGCGCGGCGAGGTCCAGCACCTCGCCGAGCTCCGGGCGGGTCCCCCAGTACGTGGACTGCACCGACACCTCGTAGGCGGGTGTGGTGAACGAAACGGGCAGGCTGCCGCCGCCGAGGCCCACGACCGTGACGTCGCCGAGCATCCGCGCGGCGGCGCCCGCCGTGGCGAGGGTCACGTCGTTGGCGACCATGTCGATGACGACGTCGGCGCCGCGCCGGTGCGGCGTGGCCTTGCGGATCTCGGCGGCCGTGTCGGGCCCCGAGGGCAGGACGAGGTCCGCGCCGAGCGTCTCGGCCAGCTTCAGCGCCTCGGGCCTGGTGTCCACCGCGACGACCCGCGCGGACGTGGTGGCCTTCAGGATCTGGACCGCCATGTGGCCGAGCCCGCCGACGCCGATCACGACGGCCGTCGCGGTGGGCCCGAGCTTGCCCCACGACCTGCGCACCGCGTGGAACGGGGTCAGCCCCGCGTCGGTGAGCGGCGCTGCGTGGACGGGATCCAGGCCGTCGGGGAGCGGCACCAGGAGCCGCGCGGCGGGCACCAGCATGAAGTCGGCCATCCCGCCGTCCAGACCGAGGCCGCCGCCTCCGCCGGGCGTGGGCGCCTCCCAGGGCTTCTCGCAGTAGTTCTCCGCGCCCCGGAGGCAGCGCCCGCAGGAGCCGCACCCCCACGGCCCGTAGACGGCGACGGGCTGGCCGACGTCAAGGCCGCGCACCCCGCTGCCGAGCGCGTGCACCCAGCCCGCGTTCTCGTGCCCCAGCACGAACGGAGGGCTCCACGGCAGGCCGCCCTCCTCGAAGTCGTGCATGAGGTGCAGGTCGGAGTGGCAGGCGCCCGCCCCGCCGATCTTGACCACCACCTGGCCGGGACCCGGCTCCGGCGCCGGGAGCTCCACCAGCTCGGGCTCGGACTTCCAGTCGTTCAGCCTCAGTGCGCGCATCTCCCCGCCTCCCCGGTGTCTCGGTAGCCCGCCTAGACCGCGTGGTCGTAGGCGTCGTACGCCCTGTGCTCCTCGTGCTCCGCCGCGTCGACCAGCCTGAGCCGCGTCGACTGGAGCCGGCCGAGGATCAACTGGGTGAACCTGGCGTTCAGCTCCGCCCCCAGGCCCGGATGGGCGGCGCAGTGCGTGCGGACGAGCGCCGCGTCGAACTCCAGCGCCGTCAGCGGCATGGTGACGTAGGCACCGAACCGCCAGGTGCGCGGCGGGAACAGCCACGACCAGCCCACGATGGCGCCGCGCCCGAAGAACTCCACGGGTATGTGGCCCCTACCCGGCGCGGGCAGGTCCAACCTGACCTGTCCGGAGAGGATCGCCCAGAACCTGTCGGCCGAGCCGCCCTCCCGGAACATGCGGTGGCCCTCGGGGTAGCGCACCTCGGACGCCGTCGTCGCCAGGAGGCCGAGATAGCCGCCCGGCATGCCCCGGAAGAAGTCGTGCGCGGCGAGCAGTTTCGGGTCCACGCTCATCGGTGCCTCCCCAGTGGGTCCTTCTCGACACCCCAAGTCCACCAGCGGGGCGCGCGCCGGGTCAGGGGCGCACGTCCCCGGCGCCGGGGACCTCCGCCGGGCGCCCGGGACCTTCGTCCCTACAGCCGGACCGGGCGCCGGGCGAACCTTGGGGGCGTGGATCGGAGCCAGGCAGGCACGGCGGGGCGGTACCGGGTGCGCGGCACCGCCCCGCGGCCGTACCGGATCGTCGACCGGTACGCGGCGGCGCCCGGCGAGCTGACGCTCGTCCTGGCGCCCGAGGGGCCGTCCGGCGGCGACGGGCCGGGCGGACACCGGCCGGGGCCGTCGGCGGCGGGACGGTTCTGGGTGCTGCACACCGCGTCCGGCCAACGGCTGCCCGCCGCCGACGTGTCGGCGCGGCGGCTGCACTCCGACGGCGCGACCGCCGAGAGCTCCCTGGTGGAGGTGCGGGCGCTGCGGGTGCCGTGCGGTCCTTCGGTCTGCGGGATCGGCGACGTGGTGGGTCTTTCCGGGCCGCGTGGGCTCGGCTGGGACCTGCGCGCCGCCGTCGGGCTCGACCTCCTCGTCGTCGGCTGGGAACGCGGCCTGGGGCTGCTGCGGCCCGTCGTCGAGCGGGCCCTGGCGGACGCGGCGCGGTACCGGGCGCTGCGGGTGTGGGCGGCGGGCGCCGTCTGGTCGGCGAGCGGCCCGGAGCGGGAGCAGGGCGACGGGCTTACCGGGGCGATCGCTCCGGGCGGCCTGGCGGAACCCGCCCTGCGGTTCGACCCCTCGGCGACCGTGGCGCTGCTCGCCGGGCCACTGCACGAGACGGCCGCCACGGCACGTGCCCTACGCGCCCAGGGAGTGCCCGCCGCGCGCATCCAGGTGGCCGCGCACGAGCTTCTCAGCTGCGGAAGCGGACGGTGCGGAGGCTGCCGGTTCGAGGGCGCCGCCGGACCCGTCCGGGCCTGCTCCGACGGGCCCGTCCTGCGCTACGACCAGCTTCCCGTCAGCGGGGATTCCCCTCGGCCGACAGCAACACCATGATCATGAAGGCCAGGAGGCCGGCGAACACCAGAAGTTGAAGGCCGACGATCCGCGCGCCGACCGACAGACCCGTCCAGGGGCGGTCGGCGGCCATCACGACGAACCCGGCGACCAGCGCTCCGATCAGGCAGCCGTGCAGCGCCACCCGCTGCCGGTACCGCCAGCGGCCCGGATCGTGCGCCGCGAGCGCGCCCCGCACCCCCGCCCACAACAGGAGCAGCCCGGTCAGGCACCCGGCCGAAAGCAGCAGCGGGAAGACCACGAGCGCCGTCGCGTCCTGCACGTCGCCGTACTCGGACTGCCAGAGCGGGTAGTCCACCAGAACGCGCAGGCAGAGGCAGAGGACGAACGCGCCCGCCCCCAGCACCAGCGCGCTCGTGCCCGCCCGCACCCAGGTCACTCCGTGTCGGCCCCCTCCGGCGGCGGGCTCGCCGCGACGGCGGGACCCGGCCGTCCGGGACCCGCGGCCGGGCCCTCCAACAGCGCCAGGACCTGGTCGATGCGCTCGTCGGTCAGGTCGGGCAGGGCGCCGTGCCCGGACAGATAGCCATCCCGCATGACGCCAAGTAATACTCCCGTCACACCAGGTACCGCCAGTGCCCGCGCCCCGGCGCGTCGCCGTTTTACCCGGCCGTGGCCGCCGCGCGCACCCACGCGCGCACCGTCCGGGACGATACGGTTTGGGCAGGCGCGCCGACCGGAGGGCGCCCCCTGCCCTGGGAGAGCGAGTGAGCCGATCGCCGCACGGCGGCCTGCCCGACTTCGTCGTCATCGGAGCCCAGAAGTCGGCCTCCACGTTCCTGCAGGACCAGATGGCGCTGCACCCGGACGTCGAGCTGGCCGAAGGCGAAGTCAGAGCCTT
Source organism: Actinocorallia sp. API 0066 (assembly GCF_020991275.1). GTDB lineage: Bacteria > Actinomycetota > Actinomycetes > Streptosporangiales > Streptosporangiaceae > Actinocorallia. The sequence goes on from NZ_JAJLQY010000004.1 coordinate 522,531, forward strand.
CGAGGACCCGTTCTACGACGCGGCTGCTGTCGCGGCTCTGCCTTCGCTGTTCCAAGGCTCCGGACGGGTACGCGGCATCAAGAGGCCGGACTACCTGGGCCGTCCCGAGGTCGCCGCGCGGCTGCGCGAGCACCTGCCGGAAGCAAGGCTGCTCGTCGTCGTGCGGGAGCCCGTCGCGCGCGCGGTGTCGGCGTACTACCACTACGTCCGGCACGGGTTCCTCCCGCTGCTCCCGCTGGAGGACGCCTTCGCCCGGCTCCTGGACGGCTCCCTGGACGCCGAGTACCCGCGCGCCCCCGAGATCCTCTCCTACGGCCGCTACGGGCACCACCTGGCGCGGTACCTGGAGCACTTCCCCGCCGAGCGGATCGCCGTGTTCGAGCAGAAGGCGCTGACCGCCGACCCGGCCGCCGCGCTGCGCCGCGCCTTCACGCTCGTCGGCGTCGATCCGGAGTTCACGCCGCCGCCCGCGCCGCGCGTGTCCAACCGCGGCGTCTACTCCCCGGCCCGGCTGCGGCTGCTGCGCACCAAGAACCGGTTCATGTACGAGTACACGCCCGAACTCTCGCTGCGGCGGCCCCGGCGGCCCTCCCCCGCCGGCTGGCTGTACAACGCCTCCGTCGTCGGCCTGGACCGGCTCGTGCTCAGCCGGTTCGACCCGGGACGGGCACCCGCGCCGACGCCGGAGCTGCGGGCCCGGCTGGAGGCTTTCTACGCGGACGACAGGGCGGCGCTGCTGGCCGCCGCGCCTTCCCTGCGCGCCGAGGCCGCCTGGCTCTAGCGGCCCGCTCAGGCCCGGCTGAGGGCCACCGGCAGTCGCGCGAACCCGCGCAGGCCCAGGCCCGGCGCCCGCACCGCGTCGCCTGCTGGCTCCAGCGCCGGGTACTCCGCCCCGTACAGCCGCGCCAGCACGACCTGGGCCTCCACCCGCGCCAGGTGCGCGCCCAGGCAGAAGTGGACGCCCGAGGCGAACGACAGGTGGATCGGCGCCTCCCTGCGCACGTTCAGGGCGTCCGGGCGCTCGGCGACCTCCGGGTCGTGGTTGGCCGCGCCGATCACCGTCACCACCACCTCGCCGGGACGCAGCCGCGCCCCGGCGAACTCCGTCTCCTCCAGCACCGAGCGCAGGTCGATCTGGACGGGCGAGTCGAACCGCAGGAACTCCTCGACGGCCGACGGGATGAGCGCCGGATCCGCGCGCAGCATCGCCTCCTGGTCGGGCCTGGCGAACAGCGCGTGGACGGCGTTGCCAAGCAGGTTCGTCGTGGTGATGAACCCCGCCGCGAACAGCAGCAGAGCCGTCGAGATCATCTCGTCGCGGGACAGCCGCTCGTCCTCCGGCGCCGTCGCCAGCCGGGACAGCAGATCGTCGGCGGGGCGGGCGGCCTTGGCGTCGAGCAGCACGCCGAAGTACTCGCCGACCTCCTCGCGGTCGGCCATCGCCCGGCGGAACCCCTCCTCGCCCTCCGACGGCTCCATCAGCGCGAACATCCGGCGGATCTTCGCGGTGAACTCCGGCCGGGTGTCCTCGGGAACGCCCAGCAGGTCGGAGATGACCGTCACCGGGAGGGGCAGCGCCAGATCCTCCACAAAGTCCGCGCCCGGCCGCTCGGCCAGCTCCGCGAGCAGCGCGTCCGCGCGGCGCGCGATCACCGGGCGCAGCTCCTCCACGTGCCGGTTGGTGAACGCCGAACTGACCGCCCGGCGCAGCCGCGTGTGCTCCGGCGGGTTCGTGACCAGCATCGTCCTGCCGAACCTGTCGCGCGCCCGCCGCGCCTCCTCGCCCAGCTCCGGCCTGCCGAAACCCAACTGCTCGTCGCCCTTGCCGAACGCCCGGTGCCGCAGCGCCGCGTCACACTCGGCGAACCGCGACAGCACCAGGCTGCCGTCCGACGCCCGGAGGATCGGCGCCTCCTCCCGCAACCGCCGGTACCCCGGATAGGGGTCGTCGAGCCGGCTCGCGATCATGCCCAGGTACAGCTCGTCCACTGCCGGATCGGAGACCGGCCCCGCCTGCGTCGTCATGACTCCAGCGTCCGGATCCGGTCACGCTGAGTCAACTAAACGGAGGCCACCTCCACGCCAAGCCTTCCGGCGGGTCAGCTTCCCCAGAGCGTCTCGGGGGCGACGCCCAGCTCGCGGAGCAGGCCGCCGAGCAGGACGACCGAGATGCCGAGCACGTTGTTGGCGTCGCCGTCCAGGCCGGTGACGAACCAGCCGCCGATCCCGTCGATGGTGAAAGCGCCGGCGACCGCTTTGGGCTCGCCGGAGGCGACGTAGGCGGCGATCTCCGCGTCGGTCGGGGAACCGAACCTGACACCCGTCTCGCCCACGGCGGCGACCTCACGGCCCGTCGCCGTGTCGATGACACAGTGGCCGGTGAGCAGGACACCGCCCTTGCCTCGACGCTCCCGCCACCAGGCGACGGCTTCCGCGTCGCTCTTCGGCTTGCCGAGAGGTCGGCCCTGGAACTCCAGCAGGGAGTCGCAGCCGATGACGAGGGCGTCCGCCGTCTCGGCGGCCACCGCGCGCGCCTTGCGGACCGCCAACTCCTGGACGAGCTCGCGCACCGAACCCGCCGTCACCGCGTCCTCGTCGACACCGCTCACCACAACCTCAACGTCCAGGCCCGCCTTGTTGAGGACCTCACGCCGCGTCGTGGACGCCGACGCCAGCACCACCCTGCGCACGGCAACTCCCCCGTCTTGTCTTCGCCGTCTCCGGCCGAACCGGACAGAGCATTTCATCCCGTGCGCGGCATCGCATCCCGGTGGTGGCGTGGCTTCTCCGACGTGGTGACAAGTCCCTACCGGTCGCTGGATTCTCCCAGGAATCATCTGTTTTGGTATCCGAGCCGTCACACCGGGCGACTATCGTGGGGCCCATGTCCCCCCGACACACCACATCCGGCGCCGGAGTGCACGGCGTGCCGGACACCGACTCCGCCGACGACCTCATGGCGGCGCTCGCCGCGCCGACGGCCGTCCAGTTCCCGCAGGCACGGCCGCGCACGGCGGCACCCGAGCCCGAGCCCGCGCCCGGCGGCGCGGACGCCGGGAACGTGCCCGCCGCGCCGGGCCGGACCCCGCCCGAGCCGCTGCCGCTGCACCCGGCGACGTCCCAGTACGTCCCCTACAGCGCGCCCGTGCCGACGACGGCGTTCCCGCCCACCCAGTGGACGACGCTGCCGCCGTCGGCGATCCTGCCGCCCATCCCGCCGCCGCGCGCCCGCCGCCCGGCCGGATGGCGCACCCGCAGAACCCGGATCGAGGAGCTGGAGGCCGAGAACACCCACCTGCGGGCCTGGCTCGCCCACCTCGGCGCCGCCGAACCCCTGCGCCTCCTCCTGGAGACCGACAGGCTGCGCCGTGAACTCGCCGCCCTCCAGCACGCCGTCACCACGGCCCGCGCCGAACTCACCGCCACCCACGCCGCCGTCACCCGCACCGCCGCGTCCCGCTGACGTCCCCCGGGCCCGTCGAACACGCCCCGGCGTCCTCCGCACGGCCGCCGGGGCCCTTCCCCCTGAGGAGCGTCCCAGGGTCAGAATCGCTCCCCAGAGGGAGGACCGCGCACCCCGCGACCGCCTACGCTCCCCCCATGAGACGAGGCAAACTCATCGGCGCGTCCGCCCTGACCGCCGCGTCCCTGAGCATCGCCGCCTCCCTCGCCCTCCCCGCCCCCTGCCACGCCACCACCCCGTGCGCCTTCCCCCCACCCACCACCCTGGAGGTCGGCACCCCACCCGACCCCCTCCCCGCCCGGACCGCCACCGAGGTCACCTGCCCCCCGGCCCCGTCCCGCACCACCACACCCTTGTTCCACTGATCCCACCGTCACCTTGACATGCTGGATCTGTCACCTCCCGTGACTACGGTGGCCGCATGTCCCCCCACCACCCCTACCTGGGCGTCGAGCTCAAGCCCGGCGAGGCCGAGCACCTCACCGCGCGACTCCGCCCGCACCTGCGCCCCGGCGAGTCCGTCACCGCCCTGGCCACGACCGTCAAGGCACTCCCGAAGCTCACCCACGTCGCCGTCACCACCCACCGCGTCCTCGCCTTCCACACCACGGCCCTAGCCACCGGAACCCTGGAACTCCAAGCCGACCGCACCACCCTCACCAACACCAAAACCCACCCGTCCTACCAACAACGCCACTTCCTCGCCCTCACCACCCACGACCAGGGCGAACTCGACTTCGGCAACCTCCACGCCACCGACGCCCCCCACATCCTCACCGCCCTCACCACCCCACCCCCTCCCACCACCCCGGGCTCAGCCCACCCGACACCCCCTCCCGCAGCCCAAGGCACCACCTACCCGGCACACCCCGACGTCCCAGCCTCAGCCGACCCGACGCGCCCCGGCACGCCCGGCGCGGGCTACCCGACGCAGCCGACGGCCTTGCCGGGCGCGGCTTACGGGGCGCAGCCGCCGGGCTTGCCGGGGCCGGGCTACGCGGCGCAGGCCGGGGGGTCGCAGGCCGCGTCGCCGTACGGTCCCGGGACGGGGGTTCCGTCGGCGCCCACGCCGGCGCAGCAGCAGGATCAGGGGGCGGGCCATGCGGCGAATGTCGGCTTGCCGGGGGCGGGCTACCCGGCGCATGTCGGCTTGCCGGGGGCGGGCCACGCGGCGCATGTCGGCTTGCCGGGGGCGGGCCACGCGGCGGAGCCGCCGGGTGTGGCGGGGGTGGCTTACGTGGGGTCGGGTGCGGCGTATGGGGTTGGGGCGGGGTTTCCGGCGGTGCCGGTGGCGCGGCAGCAGAGTTCGGGTGGGTGGGGGAGCCGGAAGGCGCGGATCGAGGAGCTGGAGGCGGAGAACGCGCAGTTGCGCGCGTGGGTCGCGCATCTGGGCGGGCTGGAGCCGCAGCGGCTGCTTCAGGACACCGAGCGGGCCAGGCAGGAGCTGGGCGCGGCGCGGCAGGCGCTGTCGGTGGCGCACGGCGAGATCGCGGCGGCGCGGGGCGAACTCGCCGCCGTGCGGGCCGCGATCGTCGAGACGCACGACGTCGCACTCCTCCAGGAGGTCGGCGTCTACCAGTACCAGCACCGCCTGGAACAGGCGCTCGACTACAAGGCGCGGCTCGACACCGTGCAGACGCGCATGAAGGAACTCGTCCGGGGCGAGCGGGCGATCGAAGGCTCCACGTCCTGGCAGGTCAACGGGTCGCTCGCCGAAGGCAGGCGGATGGTCCGGGACTTCTCCAAGCTCATGCTCCGCGCCTACAACGCGGAGGCCGACCACCTCGTGCGCACGATGCGGCCGTTCAAGCTCGACTCCTCCATCGACCGCCTGTGCAAGACCGGGTCAACCAGCGCCGCGAGTTCTTCTACGCCACACCCGCCGAAGTCCGCTCCGCACTCCAGTCCCTCACCCTCGCCACCCCCCATCTCCTCGAATACACCGAAACCCCCGAAGCCCCCGAGTTCCGCGCCAGCCCCAAACCCACCCCCTGACCGCCCACCGCCCCACCCGACGCCGGCCTGCACGCGGCACGTGGCCCGCGTGTGGGAGGTGTTGGGTAAGCGGACGCCGGTGGGGCGGAACTGGATGCTGATGCGGGGGCCGGTGGCGTGGGCGGACTTGGGGACGGCGTGTTCCCAGGTGCGCTGGCAGGAGCCGCCCATCACCAGGAGGTCGCCGTGGGCGAGGTCGTGCCGGAGGGTGGGGCCTGAGTGGTCGGCGGGGCGGAGCAGCAGCGGGCGGGGCGCGCCCAGCACGACGAGCGCCACCATGGTGTCCTCCGAGGCGCCGCGCCCGAAGCGGTCTCCGTGCCAGGCGACGCTGTCGCGTCCGTCGCGGTAGTAGCACAGGCCGACGGTGCGGAACGGCTCGCCCAGCTCGGGGCCGTAGTGCGCGGACAGCCGCGCGCGCATCTCGGCGAGCACGGGCAGCGGCAGCGCCTCCTCCTCCCCGTAGTAGCGGGTGAGGCGCGGCACCGCCACAACCCGCTCGTACATCATCCGGCGCTCGGCCTTCCACGGCACCACGGCGGCGAGTTCCTCGAACAGGGGCGTCGAGCCCGCGAGCCAGCCGGGCCTGACGTCGATCCACGCGCCGTGGGACAGCCGGGTGCGCCGCACCGTGGCGCCCAGCTCCCCGGGACACGGCTCGTCGGCCAGGTCCAGCAGCGAACCTTGCAGCATCATGCCGCCACCCTAAACACGAACATGCGTTCGAGTCAAACACGCGTTCGAACGATCTTCGCGGGTCGGCGCACCGACCCCGGAAACTGTCGGACCCCGGCCGTAGTGTGGGGGCATGGCACGGGCAAACGAGGCTGCGGCCGAAGCGCTCAACGAGTACGCGGAGCTGTTCGCGCTGGACGGCGGCGACGCCTTCCGCGTGCGCAGCTACCAGAAGGCCGCCAAGGCCATCGCGGGCCACCCGCGCGACATCGCCGAGATCCCGGTGCGCGACGTGCCGGGCGTGGGCGAGGCGATCGCGAAGAAGGTCGAGGAGTTCCTGGCGCGCGGCAGCTTCCGCCAGCTCGACGCGCTCCGCGCCAAGGTGCCCGAGGGAGTGCGCAGGCTCACCCGCATCCCGTCACTCGGTCCGAAGACGGCGCTGTTCCTCTACCGCGAGCTCGGCATCGATTCGGCGGACGCGCTGGCCGACGCCATCGCGGCCGGAAGGCTCAAGGGCGTGAAGGGCATGGGCCCCAAGACGGTCGAGAACCTGCTCCAGGGCATCGAGCAGATGCGCGCGTCGGGCGGCCGGGTGCACCGGGGCGTCGCGCTCGATCTGGCGCAGCGGGTCATCGCGGCGCTGCCGGGCGCCGAGCGCGCCGCCTACGCCGGGTCGCTGCGCCGGATGCGCGAGACCATCGGCGACATCGACGTGCTCGCCGTCGGCCCGCCGAGCCTGATGGACGCGCTCAAGGAGCAGCCGTTCGTCACCGAGGTCGTCGCGACGGGCGAGAAGAAGACGTCGGTCCGCACCGATCGCGGCCTCCAGGTGGACCTCAGGCTGGTGCCCGCCGAGTCCTGGGGCGCCGCGCTCATCTACTTCACCGGAAGCAAGGACCACAACGTGCGGCTGCGCGAGATCGCGGTGCGCCGGGGCTGGAAGCTGTCGGAGTACGGCCTGTTCGACGAGGACGGGAAGGTGCTCGCGGCGGCCACCGAGGAGGAGGTGTACGCGGCGCTCGGCATGGAGTGGGTGCCGCCGCCGCTGCGTGAGGACGAGGGTGAGGTCCAGGCGGCGCTGAAGCACGAGCTGCCCCGCCTGGTGCGGGTCGCGGACCTGAAGGGCGATCTGCACACCCACACGACCCTCACCGACGGCGTCGCGTCGCTGGAGGAGATGGTGGCGGCGGCAGCGGCCCTCGGGTACTCCTACTACGCGGTCACCGACCACGCCCCCGATCTGGCGATGCAGCGGATGACGTTGGAGAAGGCGCTCGCCCAACGCGCGCAGCTCGCCAAGCTCCAGGAGAAGTATCCGAACATGCGGCTCCTGCACGGCACCGAGCTGAACATCGCCCCCGACGGCTCGGTGGACTGGCCGCTCGACGTGCTGGAGGGCTTCGACATCAGGGTCGCCAGCGTCCACTCGCACTTCACGCAGAGCCGGGAGGAGATGACGCGCCGGTTCGTCACCGCCTGCGAGAACCCGGGCGTGCAGATCATCGGCCACCCCACCACCCGCAAGATCGGCAAGCGCCCGCCGGTGGACGCCGACTGGGACGCGGTGTTCGCCGCGGCCGCCCGCACCGGCACCGTGCTGGAGATCGACGCCTTCCCCGACCGGGCCGACCTGCCGTCCGATCTGGTGCGCAGGGCCCGCCACCACGGGGTGAGGTTCTCCATCGACAGTGACGCGCACGCCGTCCCGCATCTGGCGAACCAGCACTTCGGCGTGGGGATAGCCCAGCGCGCCGCGCTCACCCCCGACGACGTGGTGAACACCTGGCCGGTGGACAGGCTGCTGGCCCATCTGGGCGCTCCGGGATGAACCCGCCGGTCAGCCGTCCTGGGCGCGGCCGAGGTCGCCGGAGCGGTGGTGGCGGCGGCACAGGACGCGGTAGCGGACGTCGGCGTCGTCGTCGGTGTCGGCGATGACGACCTGCTCGCCGGAGCGGACCAGCGCGCCGCCGACCGTCCGCGCGTTGAGCTGCCCGGGACGCCCGCACCAGCACAGCACCTCGACCTGGAGCCGGGACACCTCGTCGGCGAGCTCGAACAGGCGGCGCGCGGCGGGGAACAGCTCGGCCCGGAAGTCCGAGGCGAGGCCGAACGCGTAGACGTCGACGTCGAAGTCGTCCACGAGGTCGGCGAGCTGCTCGATCTGCGCGACGGTGTAGAACTGCGCCTCGTCGCAGACCACGTAGTCCAGCCGCGGCCTCATCGACCCGACCAGCGCGCGCAGGTCGCAGTCGTCGTCGACCTCGTAGGCGTCCCCGTCGAGGCCGATCCGGCTGGTGACGCGCGGCCCGCCGGAGCGGTCGTGCTTGGTGAGGACGAGCCCGCGCCTGCCCTGCCTGCGGTGGTTGTAGTTGATCTGGAGCGCGAGCGTTGACTTGCCGCAGTCCATGGGCCCGTAGAAGAACTTGAGCACCGCGTCCCGGTGGAGTCCGCTCACCCCGGCGGGCGGGACCGCTGACAATGCCGACAGATCACTCACGGGGTGTCAGTCTATGGTGAACGCCCTGTTCCCCGTACCCGGGTCCGTCTCCCGAGCCCGGGGAAACACGATCCGTCTACACTGCCCCGGACACGACTTCCGAGGAGGAGCCGCGTGCGCGAGCCGACGATCGTCGCCGACATCGCCGACACCCTGGCGGGCCGGATCGCCGCGGGGGCGTACCGGGCGGGTGAGCTGGCGCCCTCGGTCCGCCAGCTCGCCGAGGAGTTCTCGGTCAACCGGGCGACGGCGCAGCTCGTCCTGGTCCGGTTGGAGGCGGCGGGCCTGGTGCGGGCCAGGCGGGGCCGCGGCTTTGTGGTCTGCGATCTGGCGGCCGAGGGCGGCCTTGAGGTGTGCGGGCTGCTGTTCCGGCACGCGCGGCGGCTGCCCGACACCGCGTCCGCGCTGTTCACCGGCGTCCTTGAGGTCTACCACGACGTGCTGACGCGCTCGGCCCGTGTGGTCGCCGAGCGGCCGCGCGCGCACGATCCGGCCCCGGCCGTCGCGGCGCTGGCGCGGTTCGAGGAGCTGAGCGCCACGGGCGCGCCGCCTGCGGCGCTGCTGGCGGCCGAGTTCGATGTCGCCCGCGTGCTCACGCGGGCCGCCGGACGCCCGGTACGGCTCGCGCTCCTGAACTCGGCGGCCTCGATCCTCCTGGAGGTGCCGGAGGCTGCCGTGGCGCACTATCCGGCGAGCCCGCACACGCACACGCTGCTGTGGCGCACGATCATCACCGGGTGGGCGGCCGGGACGGTCCCCAGCAGGGCCGAACTCGCCCTCCTGGACGACGTCCTGGACCTGCGGCTGCGCCAGGTGGCCGACAGGTTCGCGGCGCTGGTCCGCGCGGGCGCCGGCACGGCGCGGAGCGCGTGAAGGGGGCGCGGACGCCACGTCGCGTCCACGCCCCCGCGCTGCCGGGTTACTCGTCCCGGTGGGCCGGCATGGCGACCGGTCGCTCGCTGCGCGCCTCGCGTTTCTCCTGCTTGGCGGCGCGCGTAGCCTTGAGCGCGGCCTTCTTCTGCTTACCTGAGCTCTTGGCCGGCTTCTTCCTGTCTCCCATGGTGATCCCCCGATCCGTTGGGACGCGCCCTGAAAGCTGGCGCAAGCACCACGTTGCCTCCCCCGTCCGGAAAACGACATCCACAACAGACAAAGAAAGACCCAACACGGTGAACAATCCCGAACCGGTCTGCTCGGCCAAGGGCTGCCGCGCCGCCGCGGTGTGGGCGCTGCGGTGGAACAACCCGAAGCTGCACACTCCGGACCGCCGCAAGGTCTGGACGGCGTGCGACGAGCACCGCCCGACGCTCGGGGACTTCCTCGACCGGCGCGGCTTCCTCAAGGACGTCGTGCCGCTGGACGAGCTGGCGCCCACCGACGGTTGAGGGCCGAAGGTCAACCGGCGTCGGCGGGCTTACGGGCCAGCGCCAGCTCGCTGAGCCGCCGCGCCGTCTCCTTCGGGTCGGCGCCCTGCCCGACGGCGACGCCCAGCAGGTAGGCGGTGAGCGGCGCGGCGGGCCTGGCGACGGAGTGCGCGACGTCACGGGTGAGGTCGAGCACGGTCTGGGTGTCCAGCACGTCGGGCTCGAGGCCCAGTTCGGCGCTGACGGTGGCGAGCCATTCGTTCACGTGAGCCTCTCCTCGGCGCGCGCCAGGTCGGCGGGCGTGTCGCAGTCCGTCCAGTGGTCGGCCGCGGCGACCCGGACCGGGCGCAGCGGGTGGAGCAGCCCCCGCAGGGAGGCGCCCCGGTAGCTTTCCAGAGCCGACCTGAGGGTGTCGGTGTGCCACGCCCCGGTGAGCCACTGGTCGCGGCCCTCGGCGTCCACCAGGACGGCGTTGCGGTGCGCCAGGAGGCCCGCCACGACCGGCTGGGTCAGGAACGGCAGGTCTGCCGCCAGGAGCACGACGCGGGGCGCCACGACGATCTGGAGCCCGGCGCGCAGGGCGGGCACCGGCCCGGACCCCGGCGGGTCCTCGTGTACGAACACCGCCTCCATGCCCGGCCTCACCGGGCCCACGATGATCGTCCGCGACGCGTCGGCGACGGCGTCGGCCACCCTGACGATCAACGGCCTGCCCCCGACGAGCGCCCCCGGCTTGTCGGTGCCGCCGAACCTGCGCGCCGCCCCGCCGGCGAGGATCACCGCGTCGTACGTCTCGGCGCGGCCGCGCGGCCCGCCCGCCCACGCGTCACGCCGGCCCGCCTGACGGGCGCCGTCTGTCGTCTCCCCTGCGTTCATGAGGTGGGTCCTTCCCGGATCGGGGCCGGTCAGCCGCCGATCGCCGACATCGGGCGGTCGGGCTGGAGGAACGACGGGTCGTCGATCCCGTGGCCCGCCTTCTTGCCGCGCACGGCGGCCGCCCAGCGCTCGGCGATCTCGGCGTCGTCCGCGCCGCCGCGCAGCGCCGCCCTGAGGTCGGACTCCTCGCGGGCGAAGAGGCAGTTGCGGACCTGGCCGTCGGCGGTGAGCCGGACCCTGTCGCAGGCGCCGCAGAACGGGCGGGTGACCGAGGCGATGATCCCGACCCCGCCGCGCAGCCCGCCGCCCTCGACGGCGAAGCGCTCGGCGGGCGCGCTGCCCCGGTCGGCGGACGGCAGCGGCGTCAGCGTGAACGCCTCGGCGAGCCTGGCGTGCACGTCGTCGGCGGTGACCATGGTGGCGCGCTGCCAGCCGTGCTGGGCGTCCAGCGGCATCTGTTCGATGAACCGCGCCTCGTAGCCGCGCTCCAGGCAGTACCGCAGCAGCGGGACGGCCTCGTCGTCGTTGACGCCGCGCATGAGCACAGCGTTGACCTTGACGGGTGTCAGCCCGGCGGAGGCCGCCGCTTCCAGGCCGTCCAGGACGTCCGTAAGCCGGTCGCGGTGGGCGAGCTTGCGGAAGACGTCACGGTCCAAGGTGTCGAGCGAGACGTTGACGCGGGCGAGCCCGGCGGCGCGCAGGGGGGCGGCGAGCCGGGCCAGGCCGATGCCGTTGGTGGTGAGGGACAGTTCGGGGGCCGGGTCGAGCGCGGCGGTGCGGGCGACGATGTCGACCAGGCCGCGCCGCAGCAGCGGTTCCCCGCCGGTGTAGCGGACCTCGGTGATGCCCAGGTCACGGACCCCGACACCGACGAGCCTGACCACCTCGTCGTCGGTGAGGAGTTCGGGCTTGGGCAGCCACTCCAGGCCCTCGGGAGGCATGCAGTAGGAGCAGCGGAGGTTGCACCGGTCGGTGAGGGAGACCCGCAGGTCGCTCGCCCGTCGGCCGTGTCCGTCGCGCAGCAGCACCCGATCACTCCCCTCGCACCGTCGCGAACGCCCCCAGCATAGGGCGCGGCGGCGCGGGGCCTCGCGGCTAGCCCGCCTTGCGCCGGGCCCGGTAGGCGGCGACGTGGGCGCGGTTGCCGCACGTCCTGCTGTCGCAGAAGCGGCGGCAGCGGTTGCGGGAGAGGTCGACCAGGACGCGGTCGCAGCCGTCAGCGGCGCAGGCGCGCAGCCTGTCCAGCTCGCCCGCCGCGACGACGTAGGCGAGGGCCATGCCGCACTCGACGGCGAGGTGCTCGCCTACCCGGGAACCGGGGGCGAAGAAGTGGACGTGCCAGTCGTAGCCGTCGTGGTCGGTGAGGTAGGGCGCGGTGCGCACCTCGGCGAGCAGCCCGTTGACCAGGGGCACCGCGACGGAGGCGGCGGGCGCGGCGAAGATCTCGCGGAAGCGGGCGCGCAGCCCCCTGACCGTCTCCAGGTCGGCGTCCGTCACCGGGGGCACGTCGCTGAACCTGCCGGTCTCGACGAACGCGGCGAGCGCGCCGGTGTCCGGCAGGCCCTCGGCCCCGGCGGCCGCGCTGTTCACCAGATTCACCATGACGTCGAGGGCGTGCTCGGTGTCGTGGGTGAAAATCATGGGTCGCAGTCTAGTGCGCCCGCGCCCGTCAGATCCCGTAGTGCGGATCAGCGACGACGGGATAGGCGGCGCCGTCGTGCGGGACCCGCATGACGATGGCTCCGTTGTCGAGCTCGTAGCGGGCGTGGATGGGACGGAAAAGCGCGTCGCACGCCCACGGTGTGTAGAAGCGGCCGACGGTGGCTCCGTAGCGGAGGTTCACCACGTCGAAGCCGCCCGAAGGCATCGCCTCCAGGGCGAGGCCCTCAGCGAGGCCGATGGGGAAGCGGAAGAAGGTCGGCGCCTCGGGGCCGTGCAGCACGGTGACGAACCGGACGCCCTCGGCGGTGGTCTGCGCGACGATGTCGGTGTCCACGTCGATGCCGACGAACACCCGCAGGCTCGGCCGCAGCACCGTCGCGGCCCGGTCGGGCGGGCAGTCGATGCCGACGTGGATGCGCTGGCCGCCGCCCCGGACCGGCGCCCACACGCCGTCCCGCGCCCGGTTGGCCCACTGCACCTCGGCGTTGTCGAACTCCTGCGGTTCTGCCTTGCCCCGGGCGGCCAGTACCTGGGAAGCGGCGTTCATCGCCGCCGTCGCCCCGTCGCGCGCGTGCCGCATCGGCACTGCCTCCTCGAACTGAACTCGCCTGCATCGTCCCGGTTCGCCGACCATCATCGGTCGGCGCTGCACCGGTTTATCACGTGTGTTACGGCGGCGAAGAACTTTGGACCCCATGAGCACTGATTTGCATTCGTCCGAATACGTTCGGTAATGAGAAGGGGCACGGCGGCCCCTCGCCCGACCCGCCGCCGGGACGCCTGCCGATAATGGGTCGGTCCCGCGGAAGCATCCGGGGAAGAGGGGAGTAGCCATGAGCGAGCAGAACCTTACGGACGGCGTCATCCGGGTCGCCGACCTGCCGGAGGCCGACCGTGCCTTCATCCGCGACGAGCTGCGCCGCAACACTCCCCTGCACCACCTGCTCGCGCTTGAGGTGGTGGAGATCGGGACACGGCACGCCGTGGTGTCGATGCCCGTCCGGGAAGAGGCGTTCAACAGCACGGGCAACCTGCACGGCGGCGCGCTCGCGACGCTCATCGACGTCGCCGCGGGCACGGCGGCGGCGCGCGGCAGCGGCTTCCGGCCGGGCGAGCAGAGCCTCGTCACGGCCGACCTGCACGTCCGGTACCTGGGCAGGCCGAACGGCGACACCGTCTACGCGCACGCCGAGGTGATCAAGGCGGGCCGCCAGCTCGTCATCGTGGAGTGCAGGGTGAAGGACCCCGAGGGCAGAATCGTCGCCGCCGCGGACTTCTCGATGATGATCGTGCCGCTCCGGCAGGCGCTGCGCCCGGTCCCCGACGTGCGGCCGCACGACCCGGACCTGTAGCGGGGCGCCGCCGGGAACGCGGCCCGGAAAATGGTTTGATCCACTCCCGGGATCCGGGATTTGATGGTCCTGGCGCCATCGGTTTCGGACGAAGGAAAGGAGACGGTGATGCCATTCACGACGCTTCCCGGCGGATCCGTTCCGATCCGTATGTGGGCGGATCCGGAGACCGTCGAACAGCAGGCGATCGAGCAATTGCGTAATGTCGCCGCGCTGCCGTGGGTACACGGAATGGCGGTCATGCCGGACGTCCACTACGGAAAGGGCGCCACGGTCGGCTCGGTCATCGCGATGCGCGGTGCGGTGTCCCCGGCGGCGGTCGGCGTGGACATCGGCTGCGGCATGACGGCGGTGCGCAGCTCGCTGACCGTCGCGGACCTGCCGGACGACCTCGGGCCGCTGCGCTCGAAGGTCGAGCGGGTGCTGCCGGTCGGGCGTGGGATGCACCGCAGCTCGGTGGAGCCGGACGCCGTCCCGGGGCTGAAGGAGCGCGGCTGGTACGAGTTCTGGAAGTCCTTCGACGAGCTGCACCCGTCCGTCCGCCGCGAGGTGGGCAGGGCACGCAAGCAGATGGGTTCGCTCGGCGGCGGAAACCACTTCTGGGAACTGTGCGCCGACGACGAGGGCGCGCTCTGGGTGGTGCTGCATTCCGGTTCCCGGGGAATCGGGAACCAGCTCGCGGAAGTGCACATCGAGGCGGCGCGAAACCTGCCGCACAACCAGGATCTGCCCGATCCGGACCTCGCGGTTTTCCTCACCGGAACCGCGAAGATGGCCGCTTACCGGCACGATCTGTTCTGGGCGCAGGAATACGCGCGGCGCAACCGGGCGGTGATGCTCGCGCTCACCGTGAACGCGATCACCCAGCAGTTCAGGGGCCGCCGGGTGCGCTGGGAGGAGCCGATCTCCTGCCACCACAACTACGTCGCGGAGGAGACCTACGGCGACGTGGACGTGATCGTCACCCGCAAGGGCGCGATCCGGGCGGGGCAGGGTGATCTCGGCATCATCCCGGGGTCGATGGCGACCGGCACGTACATCGTGCGCGGCCTCGGCAACGACCTGGCGTTCAACTCGGCGTCGCACGGCGCGGGCCGGAAGATGAGCAGGAACCAGGCCCGCAAGCGGTTCACCGTGGAGGACCTGGCCGAGCAGACCAAGGGTGTGGAGTGCCGTAAGGACTCCGGCGTGATCGACGAGATCCCGGGCGCCTACAAGGACCTGGAGTCGGTGATCGCGGCGCAGAGCGACCTCGTGGAGGTCGTCGCGCACCTGCGGCAGCTCGTGTGCGTCAAGGGCTGAGCCGCGCCCGGTAGACGGAGGCGGCCTCGGCCATCAGGCCCGGCAGGGCGGGGTCCGGGTGACGGCCCCGCCTCGCCACCAGGTCGGCCAGCCGCTCGATCCAGCGCAGGCACCACCGGAGGTCGTCGGGCCGGGCCACGGCCCGCCCGGCGACGTCCACGTGCACGGCGCTGGTGTGCGCGTAGGCGCCGCGCGGGTCGAGGATCGCCGGATCGGCCGGCCCCTGGGCCTCGGCGACGAGGTACGTGGGGTGGCGGACGGCGTAGTCGATCTCGGCGGTGCCGTCCCCCTCGGCGACGATCCCGTCGGCGTCGTGGATCCTGACCCTGGCTCGCGCGCCCGTCACGGTGGCCCGGACGCGCAGCCGCTGTCCGGATTCGGCGGCGACCCGCTCCCCCGGCCCGGAGGCGGGCGCTCCCGACGAAGTCGGGGTCGTCAAAGCGCCCGGCTTCGGGCCCATCGAACACGGCCCGGAGGCGGGCGCTCCCGACGAAGTCGGGGTCGTCAAAGCGCCCGGCTTCGGGCCCATCGAACACCGCCCGTGTCCGGCGACGTCGAGCGCCAGCCATGGGCCGTTCGTCGCGAAGGTCCGGCCCGCCCGGATCGCGTCCTGGTACGCGGGGACGCTGAGCGGGCCGTCCAGCCGCGCGTAGACCCTGGCCCACCCCGGAGGGTTCGAGTACGTGCCCATGCGCCCGTAGGACAGCATCACGTCCGTCCCGGCGGTCGCGGCGAGCCGGACGCCCGCGCCGAGCAGCCGCCGGTACATCCGCGCGGTGCCGGTGCAGGACAGATGGGTGAGGACGTCAAGGCCGTCCACAAGATCGAGGGCCCCGGCCACAACGAGCTCACGGGCCGCGCAGGAGTGCGTGCCCCGGCCGAACAGCGCGTCCAGCGGGTCGGGCGCGTCGCTGCCCAGCGGGTGCGCCCAGGTGACGATCCCGCCGCGCGCCCGGATCTCGGCGCACATCGTGGTGACGCAGGGCGCGTCCTCGGGGTGGTCGGACTCAGAATGCCCCGAGGCGTACCGGGACGGCTCCCCCCGCGCGCCGAAGGAGGCGACGTGCCCGAGCAGGTCGTTGCGATACTCCGCGCCCATCCGGGCCACCCTCCCGGCGGTCGACCAGGGCAGGTCCTTCCCCGGCCAGGCGCGCAGCACCTCCCGGTCGTAGACGAAGCTCGTGGTGGCGTTGGCCGCGAGCGGGTTCAGCACGTGCAGCGCCTCGCCGTGCTGCGTCCGGGCGGCGTCGGCGGGCCCGGCCACCTGGTCGCCCGCGAAGTTCAGGTGCAGGTGCAGGTCACCGCCGTACCAACCGTCGGCCGCCGGGTCCCGGACCGGACGCGGGTCGAGTTCGAGGTGCACGGTCTGCCCCGGCCCGGGGGCGGCCGCCTCGGTGGCCGTCCCGAAGTCCATGCCGCGCGCGGCCGTCACCACGAGATGCTCGGCGGGCACGTCGAGGGTGACGTCGGCGCCGTGGAAGTAGGCGCGGCCGTGGCCGTCCCACTTGCGCAGGACGCCTTCGGGGAACCAGCCACGGCCGCTCGGGCTGAGCACGTACCAACGGCACGGCTCCGGCGAACGCAACACCAGCCGTGCCTTCTGGACCTCCCGGACGGTCTGAGGCAAGGCGATCTCCTGACCGCCGACGGTCAACGGGCCGGAGCGCGCGTCCACCGTCGCCGTCAGGCACCCGCCCGCAGGAACCTCCCCCACCGGCTCGACCACCACCGGCGCGGACGCCGAAGACTCCACGAGCAACAGCAGCGGACAAGGCTCCCCGGCGAGGACGGGGTGCACGACCCCCGAGGAGGCGAACTCCGCGCCTTCGTCGGTGATCCGCAGCACGAGGAGGCCATCGGGGACGGACCCTGCGAGCGCGTCCCTGAAGGCGGCGTCCATGTCCCGCGTGGTGGCGGTGTCCACGGCGTCGTCCAGGGAGAGCCCCTCGCTCAGCCCGGCCGCGACGGGCGCGGCGAACAGCGCGGCGTGCGGGACGAACCGCAGGTAGGGGACGAGCGGCCCGTAGGCCGACCGCGTGGACTCCGTCCAGTTGGCGCCGTGCCGCGCGACCGTCTCCCGGTAGGCGTCCAGCGCCGCCTCGACGGGCGGAGGCAGGCAGCCGCAGAGCTCACCGTGATCACCCATGGTTTCACGGTGACGGACGTCACCACCGGGTCACAAGGCGGTTGGCCGCTGCGGGCCAGCCCGCCGCCACGGGCGGGCCCCTACCAGTGGTCGGGGCTGAACGGCTCCTCGTCCGGCCTGCCGGACGACGACAGCAGCTCCAGGTCCGATTCGACCATCATCGCGACGAGTTCCTCAAAGGACACCTCGGGCTCCCACCCGAGCTGCTCCCGCGCCTTCTTGGGGTCGGCGCACAGGAGGTCCACCTCGGCGGGCCGCGTGTACCTGTCGTCAAGGACGACGTACTGCTCCCAGTCGAGCCCGACGGTGCCGAAGGCGAGTTCCACAAGGTCGCGGACGGACCGTGTGACGCCCGTGCCGATCACGTAGTCCTCGGGGACCTCCTGCGCGAGCATCATCCGCATCGCCTTGGCGTAGTCCCCGGCGAAGCCCCAGTCGCGGCGGGCCTCCAGGTTGCCCAGGCGCAGCTCGCTCGCCAGGCCCAGCTTGATCCGCGCCGCCCCCAGGCTGATCTTGCGGGTGACGAACTCGGCGCCGCGCCGCGGCGACTCGTGGTTGAACAGGATGCCGCTGACCGCGAACATCCCGTAGGACTCGCGGTAGTTCTGCGTGATGAAGTGCCCGTAGGTCTTGGCGACGCCGTAGGGGCTGCGCGGGTGGAACGGGGTCAGCTCGCTCTGCGGCGTCTCCCTGACCTGCCCGAACATCTCCGAGGACGACGCCTGGTAGAAGCGGATCTGCGCGGCCGGCTCGGTGGTGCGCGAGGAGCTGATGCCGCTGACGATCCGGATCGCCTCCAGCACGCGCAGCGGCCCCATGCCGGTGATCTCCGCGGTCAGCTCGGCCTGCTGCCACGACATCGGCACGTAGGAGATCGCGCCGAGGTTGTACACCTCGTCGGGCTGGACCCGCTCCACCGCCGAGATCAGCGACCCCTGGTCGAGCAGGTCGCCCGTGGTGATCCGCACGTCGCAGATGTGCTTGCGCAGCCGCGCCACGTGGGGGTTGGCCTGGCCGCGGACGAGACCCCAGACCTCGTACCCCTGCGCGAGCAGGTGCTCGGCGAGGTAGGACCCGTCCTGGCCGGTGATGCCGGTGATGAGCGCTCGCCTGGTCAGCGGAACCCCCCTCTGCTGTGCCCTGGGGCACGTGACCAACGTGGACAAACACATAAATATGTGTGAAAGAAGAGGTTATCTACCTCTGTGTCCATCTGAGTAGTCCGGGACCCGGTGAACCCGAACCCGGTTCACCTCCGCGGGCCCCGGAACGCCGGAACAGGCCGGGGGCGGGCCGGACTTAGGATGGCCCACCGGGCGGCCGATCGCCCCGGGGAGGGGAGACCGTGACACTGCGGCTGGGCGGACGGACCCTGGACGGCCCCACGGTGATGGCCGTGGTGAACCGCACCCCCGACTCGTTCTACGACAAAGGCGCCACGTTCGGCTTCGACGCCGCGATGGCGGCGGTCGACCGCGCGGTCGCCGAGGGCGCCGACGTGATCGACATCGGCGGCGTCAAGGCGGGCCCCGGCGACGAGGTGGACGTCAAGGAGGAGCTGCGCAGGGTCGTCGACACCGTCGCGGCCGTCCGGGCGCGCCACCCCGGCATCGTGATCAGCGTGGACACCTGGCGGGCCGAGGTCGGCGACGCCGTCGCGCGCGCGGGCGCCGACCTCCTGAACGACACGTGGGGCGGCCCCGACCCCGAACTGGCCTCGGTGGCCGCCGAGCACGGCCTCGGGCTCGTCTGCGCCCACGCCGGACGCCAGCGCCCCCGCACCCGCCCCCACCGGGTCGCCTACGACGACGTAGTGGCCGACGTCATAGCCCACGTGACGGCCGAGGCGGAGCGGGCGGTCTCCCTGGGGGTCCGCCCGGACGGCGTCCTCATCGACCCCGCCCACGACTTCGGCAAGAACACCCGCCAGTCCCTGGAGATCAGCAGACGGCTCAACGAGCTGGTGGCCACCGGGTGGCCGGTTCTGGTCGCGGTGTCGAACAAGGACTTCATCGGGGAGACGCTGGGCCGTCCGGTGGACAAGCGGGGCGTCGGGACGATGGCCGTCCTGGGGGTCTCGGCGTGGCTCGGCGCCCGGATGTTCCGGGTCCACGACGTGGCCGGAGCGCGCGGCGCCCTCGACCACGTCGCCGCGCTCGGCTAGCGCGGAGGCCCGGGGGGGTTCAGCCGCCGTGCTCCTTGGCGTACGCCAGGAACTCCCGCGCCACCTGCGGGAGGGGACGGTGCGCGTGGACCAGCCCGATGGTCCGTGTCAGCGGGGGCATGAGGGAGCGGACGACAAGGCCGTCGGTGTCCTCGATCTGGTTCCGGTACCACAG
Source organism: Actinocorallia sp. API 0066 (assembly GCF_020991275.1). Lineage (GTDB taxonomy): Bacteria > Actinomycetota > Actinomycetes > Streptosporangiales > Streptosporangiaceae > Actinocorallia. Next base: position 542,199 of record NZ_JAJLQY010000004.1, read on the forward strand.
CAGGGAGCCCCGGCCCGCGCGCACCCACCCCGGCCACGCGCTCCGCTCGTCCGACTCCACCGCGACGACGACGCTCGCCCCGATCGTGGCGAGCATCGCGTCGAGTTCGGCCCGGCGCGCGGTGCCGCGCGTCGGGACGATGAGCCGCAGCCCCTCCATGGCCGCGGGTGACACCGGGTCGCGCATCCGCAGGGTCGGCGGGGAGACGAGCACGACCTCCCGCTGGTCGAACGGGTGGGCGGCGAGGTCGCCCGGCACCGGCAGGTCGGTGACGGCGAGGTCGGCGCGGCCGGACCTGACGGCCGCGCCCACGGCCTCCCGCCCGTCGCAGCGGACCACCCGCACCTTCACCGCGGGCTGGTCCCGCGCGAAGGCGGGCAGGAGCCGAGCGGTCAACTCGGGTTCCAGCGTCGGCGTCGCGGCGATCCGCAGCTCCGACCCCCTGCCCTGCCCGCGCGTCACCGCCTCGATGGCGTCGACCGCCTCCAGCGCGATCCGCGCCTGGCGGACCACCTGCTCCCCCGCGGCGGTCAGCACCACCCCCCGTCCGGACCTGGCGAACAGCTCTATCCCCAGTTCGCGCTCCAACTCCCGCACGGCCCGGGAGAGAGCTGGTTGAGCGACGTAAAGCGCCTGTGCCGCCGACGTCATGGTGCCGTGGTCGGCGGTGGCCACGACGTAGCGCAGCTGCCGCAGATTCATGCCAACGACGGTATGGCACCCGCGCCCGCCGGTCCCGTACATGACGGAAAGCCACCGGTTGTAACTAGTTACGCCAAGGACTTACAGCCGGTCGGGGAGGTCCGCCGCGTACGACTCCTTGACGACCTCCAGGACCTGCCAGGAGTCCAGTTCGCGGACCTGGGTGAGCGAGCGGACCGCGTCCAGCACGTCGCCCAGGCCCGCCGCCGATCCCGCCTCTGCCCGGCCGACGAGATCGAACCTTCCGAAGCCCGCCGACAGATACCGCACGCCCTCCAGCGCGGCGATCTCCTTGGCGGCCTTGCGGACCGAGCCCCCGACGACCACACCGAACGCGGCGAGCTCCTGGCTGCCCAGGGAGGCCGGATCGGCGAGGCCGGTCACCTGGATGACGCCGGAGCGCATCAGGCGCACCACGCGCGCTCTGGTGGCCGCCTGGGACAGCCCGATGATCCCGGCGAGCCTGGTGTAGGGGGCGCGGCCGTCGCGCTGCAGCTCCTGCAGCAGCCGCCAGTCGATGTCGTCGAGCGCGACCTCGCCGAGGCCGCGCACCACCGAGTGCGCGTCCTTGACGACCTCCGCGGTGCGGAAGACCTCGACGGCCGCCACCCCCGGGAGCTGTCTGATCTCGTCGACGGCTTCGGCGAGCGAGGCGTCGTCGCGGGCTCTGGCTTCGGCGAGCACGGGTCTGGGGCCGGTGGTGAGCCCCGCGAAGCACACGGCGGGATGGGCGGCGACCTCACGGGCCGTCTCTCGGGCGGGCCCGGCGCTGGTCACGGCGAGATGGCCCACGGCGCTCGCCCCGATCACCTGGGCGTGCACGATGCCGACGACACGGACGACGCCGTGTTCGAGCAGGCTCTGCACCCGGGCCCTGACGGCCGTGCGGGAGAGCCCGACGCGGTCGGCGAGTGCCTGGAACGTCGCCCGGCCGTCCCGCTGGAGCTCGCGGACCAGCACGGAGTCCACTGCGTCCAGCAAGGGGAGTCCTCCTGTCGATGGTGGGGTTCGCAAGATCCTTACATTTTCCAGCCGGTAGTGGGAAATTTTGATCTTGCTCGTGTTTGCCCCGTTCCAGCGCACAGAAACCGGCTATGTCGCCGCTTCCCGAGCTCGAAAAAACGGTGGCGGTCCCGTTCCGCACTACGGAAAAGCACCTGTGATCAGCCCCATTCCTCGGTGGCGTTTCCCACTTCTGGCCTCAAGGTGAGTTCGCGGGCGAAACAACGGACGAGTCCAGGCGGTCGGAAGCCGACATGACCGGACGGACCGGGCACCGGTTCCAGCAGCCTCGCGTCCACGAGTTCCTCCAGCCCCTCGACCTCTTCGGCGTGCTCCCGGTCGAACGAACCGTCGGCGAGACGGGCGAAGACCCGCCGCGCCGGGGCCGAGAGCCGGGCGTGTGTGGCGGCCAGTCCCGGCCGCACGTCGAGGTCGCCGTGCGCGAGTTCGGCGAGCCTGCCGTCCTCGTCGCCCAGGCGGCGTTCCAGATCGGCGAGCCGCCAGTGCGGCTTGCCCGCCAGCCGCGCCGCCGCGGCCCGCACCGCGAGCGGCAGCCGGTCGCACAGGTCGACGATCCGGGCGGCGGCCTCCGGTTCGGCGGCCACCCGCGCCGGGCCCGCGATCCGCGCCAGCAGCGCCAGCGCGTCGGCGGCGGGCAGCGGGTCGAGTTCCACGTGGACGGCGCCGGGCAGCGCCGTCAGGCGGGCCCGGCCCGTCACCAGGACGGCCGGGCCGTCGCCGCCGGGCAGCAGCGGCAGCACCTGGCGCTCGCCGCCCGCGTCGTTGAGCACGATGAGCAGCCTCCGCCCGTGCGTCCTGGCCCGGTACAGCTCGGCCCGCTCGGCCCTGCCCTCGGGCGGCTGGTGCACGCCCAGCATCCGCAGCAGCCTGCCGAGCACCTCGGTCGGGTCGGCGGTGAAGTGCAGGTCGGCGTACAGGCGGCCGTCGGGGAACCGGGCGCGCATCCGGTGCGCGGCGTGCACCGCGAGAGCCGTCGCGCCCGCTCCCGGCCTGCCGCTGACCGCGACGATGGGCAGGCCCGTGCCCTGCGCGAGCGCGCCCGCCACCTGGGCGACCTCGGCCTCGCGGCCGGTGAAGTCCGCCGGGTCGTGCGGGAGCGTCGTCTCGGCGTCGAACGGGCCCGTCAGCACGTTCAGGTGGGTGCGCCGCAGCTCCGCGCCCGGCTCCAGGCCCAGCTCGGCGACCAGGACGCGGCGGACCCGCCCGTAGACCTCCAGCGCCTCCGGGCGGCGGCCCGCGCGGGCCAGCGCCACCATGAGCTGCGCGTGGAACCGCTCGCGCAGCGGATGGCCGGCGCACAGCCGCGTCAGCTCGGGCACCAGCTCGGCCGCCGCGCCGCGCGCGAGATCCGCCCTGATGCGCTCCTCCAGCGCGAGGAGGCGCTGTTCCTCCAGCAGCGCCGCCTCCGCGTGCAGGCCGGGCACGCCCGCGAGCGCGGGGCCCGTCCAGCCGCCGAGCGCCTCGCGCAGCAGCGCGGCGGCCCGCTCGTCGTCGCCCGCCCTGCGCGCGCGGCGGGCCTGCGCGACCCGCGCGGCGAACCCGAGCGCGTCGACGGCCTCGACGTCGAGGCGCAGCAGGTAGCCGGGCGGCCGCGTCTCCAGCAGGCCGCGGGCCGGGCCGAGCGCGCGGCGCAGCGCCGACACACACCCGTGGATCTGGGTCGTCGACGTCGCCGGGGGTTCGCCCGGCCACACCGCGCCGACCAGCCGTTCCACGCTCACCGGCCGGCCCGCCTCCAGCGCGAGCGCGGCCAGCACGGCGCGCGCCCGTGGCCCGACCGGCACGGCGCCGCGCTCCCCGTCGCGTAGCTCCACGGGGCCCAGGAGCCTGACCTGCATCGGTGCGCTCTCCTCCCCGCCACGGCCCTGTAAGAAAACTTCAATGATCTAACAAAGGATGTCAAGAGCTTCCGTAGGAATTTCCCGTGGACCCCGGTGGGTAGAAAGCGTGCGGAGTTGTCCCCGGACGATTGGCGCCACCTTGCGGCTGCTCAACGCTGAGCGCATCGCTCACGAACTCACCTACAACGACGTCTTCATGGTTCCGTCGCGGTCGTCGGTCGGGTCGCGGCTCGCCGTCGATCTGACGGCGACCGACGGCAGCGGGACCACGATTCCGCTGGTCGTCGCGAACATGACCGCCGTCTCCGGCCGCCGGATGGCCGAGACCGTCGCGCGGCGGGGCGCGCTGGCGGTGATCCCGCAGGACATCCCGGTGGAGGTGGTGGCGGAAGTCATCTCCTGGGTCAAAATGCGGTCGCTGGTGTTCGACACGCCGATCACGCTCGGGCCCGGCGACACCGTCGGGGAGGCGATGAGCCTGCTGCCCAAACGGGCGCACAACGCGGTCATCGTGGTGGAGGAGGGCAAACCGGTCGGGATCGTCACCGAGGCCGACTGCCAGGGCGTCGACAGGTTCGCCCAGCTCCGCGACGTGATGTCCCGCGACCTCGTGACGCTGCCCGACACCGTGCTCGCGCAGGAAGCCTTCGAGGTGCTCCACACGCGCGGCCACCGGATCGCCCCGGTGGTGGACCCCCAGGGGCTCCTGGTCGGGGTCCTCACCCGGACCGGAGCCCTGCGCGCGACGCTCTACAGTCCCGCCGTGGACACTGAAGGCAGACTCCGGATCGGCGCCGCCGTGGGCGTCAACGGGGACGTCGCGGGCAAGGCCAAGGCCCTCCTGGAGGCCGGTGCCGATCTGCTCGTCGTGGACACCGCGCACGGCCACCAGGAGAAGATGATCAGCGCGTTGGAGGCGGTGCGGGGGCTCGATCCCGCTGTCCCGGTCGTGGCGGGCAACGTCGTCACCGCCGAAGGGGTCCGTGACCTCGTCGAGGCGGGGGCCGACATCATCAAGGTCGGCGTAGGCCCCGGCGCGATGTGCACCACGCGGATGATGACCGGTGTCGGCCGCCCCCAGTTCTCCGCGGTGCTGGAGTGCGCCGCCGAGGCGCGGCGGCTCGGCAGGCACATCTGGGCCGACGGCGGCGTGCGGCACCCGCGCGACGTCGCCCTCGCCCTCGCGGCCGGCGCCTCCAACGTCATGGTCGGGTCATGGTTCGCGGGCACCTACGAGTCACCCGGGGACATGCAGAAGGACGCCGGCGGACGCCTGTACAAGGAGAGCTTCGGGATGGCGTCCGCGCGGGCCGTCCGGCTACGCACCGCGGAAGACACGCCGTTCGAGCGCGCGCGCAAGGCGCTGTTCGAGGAGGGCATCTCCACGTCCAAGATGTACCTCGACCCGCGCAGGCCCGGCGTGGAGGACCTCATCGACGCGATCGTCGCGGGCGTCCGCAGCTCCTTCACCTACGCGGGCGCCGCCAGCATCGAGGAGTTCCACGCGCGCGCCGTCATCGGCGTCCAGGGGGCCGCGGGGTACGCCGAGGGGATGCCACTGTCCACGAGCTGGTGACGGCACGGTGATGACCGGGCCATCCCCCCGCCGCGCGGCGTGATCTTGATGGCGCCTCCCATGATCATGAACCGTCATGGAGAACCACATGATCGGGGCGGCGCCCACGTTCCGCGCGGCGCGGCCGCCGCTGGGCGCGTCCGGTCTCGGCCCCGCCCTCCTGGTCACCGCGGTCTCGGCGCTCGTCCCCGGCCTCGCCCACCTACGCGCGGGCCGGGTCGCCGCGGGACGGCGCCTGCTCGTCGGCTCGGCGGTCGGCGGCGTCCTGGTCTGCCTGACGGCCTCGGTGGCGGGCCCCTCCCTCGCCGAGGCCGCCGTCAGCCCCTCCTGGCTCACCGTGATCGTCTCCGGGGCCGTCCTGGCGGCCGTGGCCTGGATGTGGCTCGTCATCGCCTCCTACGCCGTCGTCCGGCCCGTCGCGCCCGCCCCCGTGGTGCGGCTCCTCGGGGCCGCCTGCGTGGGCCTGCTGTGCGCCCTCGTCTCCGCCCCTCCCCTGGCCGTCGCGCACTACGGCGACGTGCAGCGCGACATGATCGAGGGCGTCTTCCCCGACGGGCAGGGCCCCGCGCCCGCCCCCGCGCCGGAGGACGGCGCCTGGAAGGGCCCGCGCCGCCTGAACGTGCTCCTCCTGGGCGGCGACGCCGACGTGGGCCGGACCGGCGTGCGGACCGACAGCGTCACCGTCGCGAGCGTCGACACCCGCGACGGCTCCACGATCCTCCTGAGCCTCCCCCGCAACCTCCAGAAGGTCCCCGTGTGGAACGGCGGCGGCAGGGTCGCCTATCCCCGCAAGGAGCTTCTCAACGCCGTCTACGAGTACGGCCGGGCGCACCCGGAGCTGACCGGAGGCCGCAGGCCCGGAGCCGAACTGCTCAAACGGACCGTCTCGCACGTGCTCGGCGTCCCCGTCCACCACTACGTGCTGATCGACATGCGCTCCTTCCGGCGCCTCGTCGACGCGCTGGGCGGGCTGCGCGTCTGCGTCCCCAAGCCCGTCCCGGTGCCTCGCAGGCAGGTGCCCGCAGGGGTGATCCGCGAAGGGTGCCGCACCCTCTCCGGCCGCGAGGCGCTCTGGTACGGGCGGTCCCGCACGGGCAGCAGCGACTACGCGCGCATGGAGCGCCAGAAGTGCCTCCTGTGGGAGCTGTCCCGCCAGGCGACGCCCATGAAGGCCCTGCGCGGCTTCAGGAAGCTCGCTGAGACGTTCCGGGAGTCCGTCCACACCGATCTTCCGCGCCGCACCCTCCCGGGCCTCGTCGGGCTCGCTGGACGCGTCCGGGAGGCGCCCGTCCTCAGCGTCCAGTTCACGCCGCCGCTGATCACGCCGGGCGACCCCGACTACCGGCTGATCCGCAGGACCACCGCGCGCCTCCTGCGCGCCGACGGTCGCGGGAAGGTCAGCGCGGGACATGATTTGGGCAGGACCTGCGCCTGAACGCGATGGAGCCGGACCGGCGGGGCATACCTCCCCTCAGAGTCCATGGGGCCGAGAACGGGGGAGGGTCCATGCGGCATGGGCAGGGCAGGCAGCTGGCTCGCGCGTTCGCGCTGACGCTCGCATCGGCCCTGTTCTGGGGGGTTGCCCATCTGACGTCGGGCCGCAAACTCGTCGGCGCCTCCCTCGCCGCCGCCTACACCTCGGTGTTCGCCGGGATCGGCCTCGCCGTCACCCGCTTCCGCGGCCACCTCGCCGAACTCGCCGTCCAGCCCGACTGGCTCACCCTCATGATGATCGCCTGCGTCGGCCTGGCCGTCGGCTGGGCCGTCGTCATCGCCTCGTCGTGGAAGCTCGTCAGGCCCGTCGAACTCGGCGCCCCCGCCCGGATCCTGGGCGTCGGCGCCGTCACGGGCCTGTGCCTGGTGATCGCCGCGCCGTTCGCTTTCGCCGCGCACAGCACCCTCGTCGCCCGCGACACCCTCGTCACGATCTTCGGCGAGCACGACCCGGCGGGCGCCAAGATCCTCGCGGGCAAAAAACGCCTCAACGTGCTGCTCCTGGGCGGCGACTCCGGCCACAACCGCTTCGGCTTGCGCACCGACAGCGTCACCCTGGCCAGCGTCGACACCAGGACCGGCGACACCGTGCTGCTCGGCCTGCCGCGCAACCTGGAGCGGGTGCCGCTGCCCGAGGGCCCCGCCCGCCAGCGGTTCCCACACGGCTTCACCGGCGACGGCGCCCTCACCCCCGGCCTGCTCAACGAGGTCTACCAGTACGCCGAGGAACACCCCGAGATCGTCCCCGGCGTCCCGAACGGCAAGCGCGGCCCGACACTCCTGAAGAAGACGGTCTCCGGCATCCTGGGCGTGCCCGTGGACTACCACGTCCTCGTGGACATGAGGGGCTTCGCCCAACTCGTGGACGCGATGGGCGGCGTCTGGATGCGCATCCCTGAGGAGATCACCTACGGTCGCCACAACGAGGGCCGTCTCGCCGCCGGACACCGCAAGCTCTCCGGCAGCGAAGCCCTCTGGTACGGCAGGTCGCGCACCTACAGCAGCGACTACGTCCGGATGTCACGGCAGAAGTGCCTGATCCGGGCGATCGCCCGGCAGGCCGACCCGGCCAAGGTCCTCACCCGCTTCCAACAGCTCGCCACCGCCGCCAAGCACACGATCTCCACCGACGTGCCGCAGCGGCTGCTTCCCGCGCTGCTCAAGCTGTCCGGCAGGGTGAAGGACAAGGGCGACATCACCAGCCTCCAGTTCACCCCGCCGCTCATCGACACCGGCAACCCCGACTGGGCCAGGATCCGCACACTGTCCGCCAAGGCGATCCGCACACCCCACGCGCACGCCGCCAAGGCGTCCGCCGCCGGACAGTCCGCCCCCGTGGTGCCCGCCGACGAGACGGCACAGCAGGCCCACCCGGAAGGCGCGGCCGCGTCCCTGGACGCCTCCTGCCCGTCCTGACGCCGCCGTTCCGCTGGACGCCGCCGTGACGCGGCGGGACACTTGATCCATGCGCGCGCGGTACCGGCTCCGTCAGGCGGTCAACGTGGTGAACCTCTCCACGCCGCTCGGCCTCCTCCTCGCCTACACGGCGGGACGCGGGATCGTCCGGCGCGGCCCGGACGGGCTCCTCCTGGCCGACGGCTACCGCCCGCCCGTCCCGGTCGCACCCGTGTTCACGATGGGCAACGTCGTGCTCTTCCGCGACGTGCGGGAACTGGAAGGCAGGCCGCGGCTCCTCGCCCACGAAGGCAGGCACGCCACCCAGTACGCCTGGTGCCTCGGCCTCCCGATGCTGCTCCCCTACTTCGCGTGCGTCCTGGTCTCCCTGGCCCTGTGCGGCGACCACGCGTCCTACAACCCGTTCGAGCGCCGCGCGGGCCTCGCCGACGGCGGCTACCGTCAGCGGGCCCTCAGACGGCCGTTCAGAGCCGCTCGATGATGGTCACGTTGGCCTGGCCGCCGCCCTCGCACATCGTCTGGAGGCCGTAGCGGCCGCGCGTCCGCTCCAACTCGCCCAGCAGCGACGTCATGAGCCGCGCGCCGGTCGCGCCCAGCGGGTGGCCGAGCGCGATCGCGCCGCCGTTCGGGTTGGTCCGCGCCGGGTCGTAGCCGGTGTCCTTCAACCACGCCAGGACGACCGACGCGAACGCCTCGTTGATCTCCACCGCGTCGATCTCGTCCAGCTTCATGCCCGCCTTCCTCAGCGCGTGGTACGTCGCCGGGATGGGCGCGCTCAGCATCCGGACCGGATCCTCCCCGCGCACACTCAGGTGGTGGATGCGCGCGCGCGGCGTCAGCCCGTGCTCCCGGACCGCCTTCTCCGAGGCGATCAGAAGCGCCGCGGAGCCGTCCGAGATCTGCGAGGCCAGGGCGGCGGTCAGCCTTCCGCCGTCCACGAGCGTCTTCAGGCCGCGCATCTTCTCCAGCGTCGTGTCACGGCGCGGACCCTCGTCGTGCTCCACACCGGCCAGCGGCGCGATCTCCTTGGCGAACCTGCCTTCGTCGATCGCCCTGATCGCCCGCTGGTGTGAGGTGAAGGCGAACTCCTCCATCGCCTCCCGGGTGATCCCCCACTGCTCGGCGATCATCTCGGCGCCCCTGAACTGGGACACCTCCTGGTCGCCGTAGCGGGCCTCCCACCCCTTGGAACCCGCGAACGGCCCCGCGAAGCCCAGTTGGACGCCCGCGATCATCGCGTAGGCGATGGGGATCTTCGACATGTTCTGGACGCCGCCCGCCACCACGAGGTCCTGCGTCCCCGAGAGCACGCCCTGGGCCGCGAAGTGCACCGCCTGCTGGGACGACCCGCACTGGCGGTCCACCGTCGTGCCGGGCACCTCCTCGGGCAGCCCCGCCGCCAGCCACGCCGTCCTGGCGATGTCCCCGGCCTGGGGCCCGACGGTGTCCACACAGCCGAACACAACGTCGTCCACGGCCGCGGGGTCGATGCCCGTCCGGTCGACCAGCGCCCTGATCGCGTGCGCGCCCAGATCCGCCGGGTGCACCTCGGCGAGCCCGCCGCCGCGCCGTCCGACGGGACTGCGGACCGCGTCGACGATGTACGCCTCTGCCATGCTGCTTCTCCTCGCTCAGGGGTGTCGGCTGCTGACCGAGACGACCTCGCCCGTCATGTAGGACGAGTACTCGCCGGCCAGAAAGATGATCACGTTGGCGATCTCCCAGGGCTCGGCATACCTGCCGAACGCCTCACGTGAGGTGAGCTCCGCGAGCAGTTCCTCGCTCGTCACCTTCACCAGATGCGGATGCATCGCCAACGACGGGGACACGGCATTGATCCGGACCCCGAACTCGGCGGCCTCCAGCGCCGCGCACCGCGTCAGGGCCATCACCCCGGCCTTGGCCGCCGCGTAGTGGCTCTGCCCCTCCTGCGCCCGCCAGCCGATCACTGACGCGTTGTTGACGATCGCGCCCCCACGGCCCTGCTCCCGCATCCTGCGCAGCGCCGCCCTGGTGCACCGCATCGTGCCGTTCAGGGTGATGTCCAGGACGCGGTGCCAGACGCCGTCGTCCATGTCCACGAGCCTGTCGGTGCCGCCCAGTCCCGCGTTGTTCACCGCCACGTCGATCCCGCCGAACACCGCGGCGGCGTGCGCGTAGAGCGCCTGGACCTGCGCCTCGTCGGTGACGTCGCAGGGGATCGCGGTGACGCGGTCGGCGCCGAACTCCTTGGCCAACTCCGCCGCCGACTGGGTGAGCCGCCGCTCGTGCGCGTCCGAGAGCGCCACCAGGGCGCCCTCCTCCAGGCAGCGCCGTGCGGTGGCGCCGCCGATCCCCGCGCCGGCTGCGGCGGTGATGACGACGACCTTGCCTTCGAGCAGGCCGCGCGGGGCCGGGTACCGGGGAACCGTCATACCGAGCACCATACCAAGCACTTGCTTGGTTCACGAGGGGCGGGGGGCGCCGTGAGATCATGGACGGGACACCGCAGTCGAGAGGGGTGACCGTGCCGCTGATCCGGGAGTTCCGGGCCTTCCGCGTCGCCCTGCACCGAGGGCGGCGCCCCGAAAGCGTCCTCGTCCGGCTCACCGCCGACGACGGCACCGTCGGCTGGGGCGAATGCGCCCTCCTCGACGACCAGACCTGGCGCGACCTGCGCGACCGGATAGGCCCCGCGCTCCCCCGCCTCGACTGGGACCACCCCGACGAACTCGGCGGCCTGCGCGCCCTCGGCGGGCCGCGCGCCGTCGCCGCCGTCGAGATCGCCGCCTGGGACCTCTGGGGCCGCCTGCACGGCGTGCCCGTCGCGCACGCGCTCGGCGGCACCCGCACGTCCGTCGTCACCGGGGCGCGCATCCCCTGCCAGCCGACCGCCGAGATCCTGCCGTCCCTCGTCAACCGGTACATCGGCGGCGGATTCACCAGGATCACCCTTGAGGTTCAGCCCGGCTGGGATCTCGAACCGCTGCGCACCGTCCGTGGCGCCTACCCCGCGCTCGCCCTCCAGGTCGACGGCGGCTGCTCCTACACCGGCTCCGTCGAACATATGACGGCCCTGGAGGCGCTCGACGCCTACGACCTCGTCGCGATCGAGCGGCCCTTCGCCGAGCTCGCGCCGCACGCCGACCTGCAACGGTCCGTCCGGGCCGCCGTCGCACCCGACGTCACCGACCTGGACACGCTGCGGGCCGCCATCGAGACGGACGCCGGCCGGGCCCTCAGCCTCCGGGTCGGCACCCTCGGCGGGCTCACCCCGGCCCGCGCCGCCCACGACCTCGCGTACGCCTCCGGGTGGGACATCTGGTGCGGCGGCTCCGGCGTGTTCGGCATCGGCAAGGCGGCGTCCGTCGCGCTCGCCAGCCTGCCCGGCTGCACCCTGCCCAGCGACATCACCGAGTTCGTCGGCGGCCCCGAATACCTCGAACCCCCACTCCGCGCCACCGGCGGCGTCGTCGCCGTCCCCCTCTCCCACCCCGGCCTCGGCCACGAGATCAACGGCGACCGCCTCACCCGCCTCGCCACCGACACCCTCACCATGCACTGACCCGCCCGGCCCCACCTTCTGACGGCCCGTGCCGTCCCTTCCCG
>NZ_JAJLQY010000040.1 GCF_020991275.1 Actinocorallia sp. API 0066
TGCGCACTTCTTTGTGATGTGGGCGTTCTTCCTGCTGGCGACGGTTTACCTTGAGGCCGGCGTCGCGCTGCTGTTCGGGATCGAGACGCACGTCCCGATCCTGCAGACGTGGGGTCCGGTCGGGTTCGTCCAGGACTTCATCGCGGTGATGTGCGCGGTCGGTCTTCTGGTGTTCGCCGGGATCCGGATCAAGAACGCGCCGAAGACCCAGGGGCGTCGGTCGCGGTTCTTCGGTTCGCATCTGGGTGGTGCGTGGCTGATCCTGTTCATGATCTTCAATGTGATCTGGACGATGTTCTTCTTCCGCGGCACCCTGGCGGCGTTGGAGACGGTGACGGGTGAGCACTACTTCCCGTTCGGTAAGGCGGCGTTCGGGTCGTATGCGACGGGTCTGCTGCTGGACGGGTTCTCCGAGGGGACGCTGAAGGTTCTGGCGTCGGTGGGTCTGCTGGCCCACATCGGTATCGCGCTGGTGTTCCTCGTGGTGGTGGTGAACTCCAAGCACCTGCACATCTTCCTGGCGCCGTTGAACGTCATGTTCAAGCGCCGCCCCAACGGTCTGGGCGCCGCGCAGCCGGTGTTGAAGCCCGATGGTGAGATCCTCGACTTCGAAGAAGCCGACCCGGATGAGGATCTGTTCGGTCGCTCGCGGATTGAGGATTTCACGTGGAAGGGGTTC
>NZ_JAJLQY010000041.1 GCF_020991275.1 Actinocorallia sp. API 0066
CCACCGGCGCCGCAGCAGAAACCACGGTCCTTGTGCCGGTGCATCTCCTGGGTCTTCACCCCCGGCACCTTGGACATGATGTCGCGCGGCTGCTTGTACACCTTGTTGTGACGACCCAGGAAACACGGGTCGTGATAGGTGATGTTCTCCTCGATCGGCACCACCGGCGTCAACCTCCCGCCATCGACCAGGTCCGCCAGAAGCTGGGTGTGGTGGACGACCTCGTAATGCCCGCCGACCTGCGGGTACTCGTTGGCCAGGGTGTTGAAGCAGTGCGGACACGTCGCCACGATCTTCTTCACACCGGCGTCGTTCATCGTCTCGACGTTCTGCTGGGCCATGCCCTGGAACAGGTACTCCATCCCCAGACGACGAGCCGGATCACCCGTGCACGCCTCCATCGGACCCAGCACCGCGAACTTCACCCCCGCGATGTGCAGGAGCTCCGCGACGGCCTTGGTGGTCTTCTTCGCCCGGTCTTCCAGAGCGCCGGCGCAGCCGACCCAGAACAGGTACTCCACCTCTTCGGGCAGCTTCTCATCGATCACCTCGACCTC
>NZ_JAJLQY010000042.1 GCF_020991275.1 Actinocorallia sp. API 0066
CCGCTGCCCGTGCAGTACGCCGACTACGCCGTCTGGCAGCGCGACGTCCTCGGCGACGCCGCCGACCCGGACTCCGAACTGTCCCAGCACCTCGCCCACTGGCGTGAGGTCCTGGACGACGCACCGCCGGAATCGACCATCACACTCGACCGGCCCCGGCCGACCCAGCCGACCCACCAGGGTGTCGACGTCGAACTGACGATCGCCGCCGACACCGTGACGGGCCTGCGCACGGTCGCGGACAACCTGAACGTCACCATGTTCATGATCCTCCACGCGGCCACCGCCCTGACGGTGTCGGCGCTCGGCGGCGGTGCCGACCTCGTGCTCGGATCCCCCGTCGCGGGCCGCACCGAACACGAACTCGAAGGCGTCGTCGGCTACTTCGTCAACAC
>NZ_JAJLQY010000043.1 GCF_020991275.1 Actinocorallia sp. API 0066
GAAGTCGAGTTCCTCGATCCACTCCAGCCGCTTCATCTCCCCCATACCCCAGGGGTTGCCCTTGTTCTCCAGATTCTTCAACATCACCCCCGCCTCAGACGGGAACGACGACTCGATCATCGCCTGGTACCGGCGCATGTCCAGGATGTGATCGATGTGCTCGATATCCACCGGGCACTGCTCCACACACGCACCACAGTTCGTGCACGACCACAGGACGTCGGGATGGATGACACCGTCCTCACCGACCAGGGGCTTGTCGGCTTCCATGGCCAGACGCTGCTCG
>NZ_JAJLQY010000044.1 GCF_020991275.1 Actinocorallia sp. API 0066
AAAGTCGAGTTCCTCGATCCACTCCAGCCGCTTCATCTCCCCCATACCCCAGGGGTTGCCCTTGTTCTCCAGATTCTTCAGCATGACGCCGGCCTCGGACGGGAACGAGGATTCGATCATCGCCTGGTAGCGGCGCATGTCCAGGATGTGATCGATGTGCTCGATATCCACCGGGCACTGCTCCACACACGCACCACAGTTCGTGCACGACCACAGGACGTCGGGGTGGATGACGCCGTCCTCACCGACGAGGGGCTTGTCGGCTTCCATGGCCAGGCGCTGCTCA
>NZ_JAJLQY010000045.1 GCF_020991275.1 Actinocorallia sp. API 0066
CACCCCCCACGCCAGGTACCTGGGTTTCTCCTAGGTGCCTGATTGGGCGGGTAACCGGATCTTCGGATCGTGCGGGCCGAGCGCCCGAGGAACTTCTCAGGTTTCTTGGATTCTCGGTTCTGCTTGTTGTTTGAGAACTGCACAGTGGACGCGAGCATCTTAAAGCAATTTAAGAGCCTGGAAAATCTGGATCCAAGCCTTCGGGTTTGGGTTTGTAGAGTT
>NZ_JAJLQY010000005.1 GCF_020991275.1 Actinocorallia sp. API 0066
AAGCCAAACCTATCGGTGTTGAAACTGGCAAATGAACAAGGTCTGGCGAGACCTTTGTCCGTATTGCCTCAAAGAAATCCTCTGACGAGGATGAGCCAGAACCGAAGTCCTGGCCTTAATTGGCACTGACTTTTAGCACGCTGTTGAGTTCTCAAGAAACGGACTCGCACCGTTTTTCACCCTTGCGGGCTTCTTTCGGAGCAACCCTGCTAACTTACCAGGTTCGGGAAGCTTGTCAACCTCCGTGACCCGCTGCCCTTGATCGGCTACTTTCGCACCCGTTCTTGGAGCAACCCTTCGAACTTACCAGATCTGCCCGAAGTGTCAAACTTCGTCCCGATCTGTCGCTTTTGGGCACCGCAAGGCGGACCTTCGAGCTGGTTCTCCGGGGTTCCCCGCGCGGTGGCCGCCCCTCGGTCTCCCTCGTTGCGGCCCGCCTCTCAGCGGGGCGAAGCAAACGTTATTCCCCTCCGGCGTGATCGTCAAACCAGCGCGCGAGGCGGAGCCGTCCCCACGGCCCCACCTCGCTTCCGTCCGATCGGACTCCCCCGCAGGCACCCGTTCAGGGGACGAGCACGATCTTGCCCGTCGTGCTGCCACTCGCGATCGCCTCATATGCCTTGACCGCGTCGGCGAGCGCGAAGGCGGCGTCCACGTGGACGCGCACCGTGCCGTCCGCGACGAGCGCCGTCAGCCGCTCCAGGTCGTGCGCGGACGGGCGGACGTTGACGGCCTCCAGTCGGATCCCGCGCTCGGCCGCCTCCTCAGGCGTGAGCCCGAGGAAGGCGGAGATCGCGCCGACCAGGATGCCGCCGGGCCGGAGCACGCTCGCCGACCTGGGCCCGTTGTCGTAGCTCAGCAGATCGAAGACGACGTCGAGGCCGGACAGGACCTCGGTGTAGTCGGTCGTCCGGTAGTCGATGACCTCGTCGGCGCCGAGCGACCTGACGAACTCGTGCTTGGCGGCCGATGCGGTGCCGATGACGTGGGCGCCGCGCCACTTGGCGAGCTGCACGGCGAGGTGTCCGACGCCCCCGGCGGCCCGGTGGACGAGCACCCGCTGGCCGGGCCGCACGTCGGCGATCGCCACGAGCGCCTGGTAGGCGGTGAGCCCGGCCAGCGGCAGCGCCCCCGCCGCCCTGACGTCGAGCGCCTCGGGCCGCCGCACGATCTCGTTCGGCGAGACGAGCACGTACTCGGCGTGCGTTCCGGCCTCGGCGGGGAACCCGACGAAGCCGAGCACCTCGTCGCCCGCGCGGAACGCCGAGACGCCGGAGCCGACCGACACGACGGTCCCCGCGACGTCCCAGCCGAGTGTGAAGGGCGGCTCGCCGAGCAGCGGGTACAGGCCGGAGCTGACGGACGCGTCCACGGGGTTGACGCCCGCCGCGGCGACCCCGACGAGCACCTGTCCCGGACCCGGCTCGGGCCGCTCGGCGTCGACGAGCCGGAGCACGTCGGCGGGGGCGCCGACGGTGGTCTGGGTGAGCTTGCGCATGTCTTCCTCCAAGGATCTGCCTGGTTCGATCCCCGTTCCGGCGATCTGCGATCATCCTGGCCAGAACCGGTATCCCTTGGAAAGAAGGCACCTTTCGGATATATAGGTACCCCATGGAAACCATCCAGGTCGAAGCCTGCGGGACCGGCGAACCGCACAGCGAGCTCCTCCGGCTCGACGCCGACGCCTACCTCGCCGAGTGCGCCTCCCGCACCGTCCTCGTCGCGCTCTCCGACAAGTGGACGTGCCTCCTGGTGGACGCGCTCAGCGGCGGCCCGCTCCGGTTCGGGGAGCTGCGCCGCCGGATCGGCGGGATCACCCAGAAAAGCCTCACCTCGACGCTGCGGACGATGGAACGGGACGGCCTCGTCGTACGGACCGTCTACCCGTCGATCCCGCCGAAGGTCGAGTACGAGCTGAGCGAACTCGGCCGCGGCGTCATCCGGCTGATGAGCGGCATCAAGGAGTGGGCGGAGGTCCACGTCGACGAGATCCTCGCATCGCGTGCGCGGTACGACGAGCGGGCGGCGCAGGACGTCGAGCCGGTCAGGGCTGTGCCAGGTACCCGCCGGTGAACACGACGGCCTCCGCGAGGATCCAGAGGCCCGCGGTGGCCGTCAGGAGGATGTCGAGCGCGTCGGGGTCGTCGCGCAGGAGGACGCCGCCCAGCAGGCCGAGGACGAGCGCGGGGACGGCGAGGATCAGCGAGTACTCGACAGCGGCGGCGAACCCTATGAGGCACTGTGGGTCGGCGGGGAGGCCGTCGGCGATGGCGCAGAAGGCCGTCTCGCCCCAGCCGCCGTAGGCCGACAGCAGCCAGAGCAGCACGAGTGCCGCGTTGGCGGCCGCCGGGAGCGCCGGGGACACCCGCCATCTGCTGGGGCGCTGCATGTCCGTTGCATACACCAAAAGGGCGGCCCCCGTCACGGGGACCGCCCTTCGGTGCGTTCAGGCGCGGACTAGAAGTCCATGCCGCCGCCGTCGGGCATGCCCGCCGGGGCCGGGTTCTTCTCCGGCTTCTCGGCGATGACGGCCTCGGTGGTGAGGAACAGCGCCGCGATGGACGCCGCGTTCTGCAGCGCCGAGCGGGTCACCTTGGCCGGGTCGATGATGCCGGAGGCGAACATGTCGACGTACTCGCCGGTGGCGGCGTTCAGGCCCTGGCCCGCGGGCAGGTTGCGGACCTTCTCCACCACGACGCCGCCCTCAAGGCCGGCGTTGACGGCGATCTGCTTGATCGGCTCCTCCAGCGCCTTCTTGACGATGGCGGCGCCGGTGGCCTCGTCACCCGCGAGGTCGAGCTTGTCGAACGCGCTGACGGACGCCTGGAGCAGCGCCACACCACCGCCGGGGACGATGCCCTCCTCGACGGCCGCCTTCGCGTTGCGCACGGCGTCCTCGATGCGGTGCTTGCGCTCCTTGAGCTCCACCTCGGTGGCGGCGCCGGCCTTGATCACCGCGACCCCGCCCGCGAGCTTGGCCAGGCGCTCCTGGAGCTTCTCGCGGTCGTAGTCGGAGTCGGTGTTCTCGATCTCCAGCCGGATCTGGTTCTCCCGGCCCTTGATCTCCTCGCGGTCGCCCGCGCCCTCGACGATGGTGGTCTCGTCCTTGGTGATGACGACCTTGCGGGCGCGGCCCAGCTGGTCCAGGGTCACCGAGTCGAGCTTGAGGCCGACCTCCTCGGTGATGACCTGGCCGCCGGTCAGCACGGCGATGTCGCCGAGCATGGCCTTGCGGCGGTCGCCGAAGCCCGGGGCCTTGACGGCGACGGACTTGAAGATGCCGCGGATCTTGTTGACGACCAGCGTGGCCAGGGCCTCGCCGTCGACGTCCTCGGCGATGATCAGCAGCGGCTTGCCGGCCTGCATGACCTGCTCGAGCACCGGCAGCAGGTCCTTGTTGGAGGAAGCCTTGCCGCCGACGATGAGGATGTACGGGTCGTCGAGCGACGCCTCCATCCGCTCGGGGTCGGTCACGAAGTAGGGCGAGATGTAGCCCTTGTCGAAGCGCATGCCCTCGGTGAGCTCAAGCTCAAGGCCGAACGCGTTGCTCTCCTCGACGGTGATGACACCTTCCTTGCCGACCTTGTCCATCGCCTCGGCGATGAGCGCCCCGATCTCGGGGTCGGCGGCGGAGATGGAGGCGGTGGAGGCGATCTGCTCCTTGGTCTCGATCTCCTTCGACAGCTGGGACAGCTGCTCAGAGACGGCGGCGACCGCGGCCTCGATGCCCTTCTTCAGGGCCATCGGGTTGGCGCCGGCGGCGACGTTGCGGAGGCCCTCGCGGACCAGCGCCTGGGCGAGGACGGTCGCCGTGGTGGTGCCGTCACCCGCTACGTCGTCGGTCTTCTTGGCGACCTCCTTGACCAGCTCAGCGCCGATCTTCTCCCAGGGGTCCTCCAGCTCGATCTCCTTGGCGATGGACACACCATCGTTGGTGATCGTGGGAGCGCCCCACTTCTTCTCCAGAACGACGTTGCGCCCCTTGGGACCAAGGGTCACCTTCACGGCGTCCGCGAGCTGGTTCATGCCACGTTCGAGACCGCGCCGGGCCTCCTCGTCGAACGCGATCATCTTGGCAGCCATCGGCTCCAGATCCTCCTCGTAGTGGATGCGGAACATGGCGGATCGAGAGGATGCCCGCGACGGACGGCCTCACTCCCCGAGCAGCCCCATGCATGCCACCCGAGGGCCAGACCTCATCGTCCCGACCCTGAAAGCTTTGCGGTTGTCACTCTCACCCAGAGAGTGCCAGAACACTGTTTAGCACTCTACCCCAACGAGTGCAAGCCGTATCCCCCTTGACCAGCAAGTGCCCACAAGAGTGAAGACCCCCAGCCCGGGGCTGGGGGTCCGTGGAGCGGTCCGGCTCGATCGGGCGCAGAATCACACAGTGCGGACCAGGTCGGCCTGGGGGCCACGGTCGGACTGGGTGATCTCGAACTCGACCCGCTGGCCCTGCTCGAGGGTGCGGTAGCCGTCCATCTGGATGGAGGAGTGGTGGACGAACACGTCACGGCCGCCGTCGACGGCGATGAATCCGTAGCCCTTGTCCGCGTTGAACCACTTCACGGTGCCCTGCGCCATGCTGTGAACCCTGACTGGAGCCGCGGCCCCCCTGGACCGCGGAACGCGCGGGGAGTCCACCTCGGAGTCCCCGATCCCCTATCGAGACCGTCCGGAGATCGGGCCGTGATGGAGATGGCACCGGAAGATATCCCCCGTATCGGACGTAGGGAATGGCTCCGGCCGGGTGTGGCCACGGTGAAAACGCAAAAGGGCTTTCCCTTTCTGACAGGAAAGCCCTTGGTGTCAAGCCGCTGTGTCGGGTGACACGATCCAGCGCGCGTCAGCCGCCGGCTACCGCCGGGATGATCGAGACCTGGACGCCGTCGGGCGTCGCGGTGTCCAGACCGTCGACGAAGCGCACGTCCTCGTCGCCGACGTAGACGTTGACGAACCGGCGCAGCTTGCCGGTGTCGTCCAGGACGCGGGCCGCGATGCCGGTGTGGTTGGCCTCCAGGTCCGCGATGACCTCGCGCAGGGTGGCTCCTGTTGCCTTCACCTCGGCCTCGCCACCGGTGTAGGTGCGAAGAATCGTGGGAATGCGGACGGAAACACTCATTTTCACACCAATCCTGTAGCGCGGAACGCCTCGATCGTGGGCGCTATGTTGGCGGACGGCTTGGCGACGGGCGCCACGGCGTCCAGGGTCTTGAGTCCTTCGCCGGAGTTGATGATCACCGTCTCCAGGGCCGGGTCGAGCTGGCCGGACTCCACCAGCTTCTTCAGCACGCCGACCGTCACACCGCCCGCGGTCTCCGCGAAGATGCCCTCCGTCCTGGCCAGCACCCGGATGCCCTCGACCACCTCGGCGTCGGTGACGTCCTCGATGGCGCCGCCGGTGCGGCGCACGGCGTCCAACACGTAGGGGCCGTCGGCGGGGTTCCCGATCGCCAGGGACTTGGCGATGGTCTTCGGCTTGACCGGGCGGATCACGTCGTGACCGGCCTTGAACGCGGCGGAGACGGGGCTGCACCCCTCGGCCTGCGCGCCGAACACCTTGTAGGGCTTGTCCTCGACCAGGCCGAACTTGATCAGCTCCTGGAACGCCTTGTCGATCTTCGTCAGCTGGGAGCCGGACGCGATCGGGACCACGATCTGGTCGGGCAGCCGCCAGCCGAGCTGCTCGGCGATCTCGTAGCCGAGCGTCTTGGAGCCCTCGGCATAGTACGGCCGGACGTTGACGTTGACGAACGCCCAGTCCTCCTGCTCGCCCGCGAGCTCGGAGGCGAGCCGGTTCACGTCGTCGTAGTTGCCGTCGACGGTGACGAACGTGCCGTCGTACACCGCGGTGGTGATGATCTTCTGCTGCTCCAGGTCGGACGGCACAAAGACGGCGCTGCGGATGCCCGCGCGGGCCGCGGCGGCCGCGACGGCGTTGGCCAGGTTCCCGGTGGACGGGCAGGCCAGCACCTTGAAGCCGAGTTCGCGGGCGGCGGCCAGGGCGACGCCCACCACGCGGTCCTTGAAGGAGTGCGTGGGGTTGCCGCTGTCGTCCTTGACCCAGAGGTTCTGGAGGCCGAGCGCCGACGCGAGCTGGTCGGCGCGCACGAGCCGGGTGAAGCCGGGCTCGGTGTTGGGGATCTCCGCGACGTTCGGGGGCACCGGGAGCAGGTCCTTGTACCGCCAGATGTTGCGGGGACCCGCCTCGATGTCCGCCCGGGTCAGCCCCTTGATGTCGTAGGCGACCTCAAGGGGGCCGAAACACTCGGCACAGGCGTAGTAAGGACCGAGTTCGACGGAGTTTCCGCATTCGCGGCAGGTGAGCGCTGTGGCGTTACCCAGGTTGGGCATGATGCGCGGGGACCTCTCCCTCATCTTCCCTGCGCCGATCTGGTCGCAGGCCGGAGTTGGCACCTGTTCCGGCGTTGCGCGCGCGGGCTGCGCGGTGTGCCGGAAGGGTTGCCGGGGCTTCGCAGGGCCGGTCCCTCCACCCCTCTGGATGAGCGCCCGTCATCGAGTGACGGGCGTGTATGAAGTTGTGTTCCGACTTTACCTCAGCGGTCCGATCGTGCGAACAGCCGGGGTCGCCACCTTGGTGGACCGTGCCGGTTTGTGACTTCCGACACGGGACGGCAAGGTCAAGACCGACCTTGACCGAGCGCCGGAGAACCCCCGTGTAAGACTCGGGTCATGCAGGTACTCGTCGCCAGCAACCGGGGTCCGGTCTCGTTCGGCAGGTCCGAGGACGGCGCGCTGACCGTGCGCAGGGGCGGGGGCGGGCTCGTCTCCGGGCTCGCGTCGGTCGCCGCGGGCACCGACCTCCTGTGGATCTGCGCCGCCCTGTCAGACGACGACAGAACGGCCGCCCGGGAGGATCCGGAAGGCAGGCTCGACAGGGCTGGGCACGACACCGGGGCCGTCCGGATGCTGGACATCCCGGAGAAGACGTTCCAGCGGGCCTACAACTCGGTGGCGAACTCGACGCTCTGGTTCGTCCACCACCTGCTGTACGACACGCCGAACGCCCCGCACTTCGACGCGGCGTTCCGGCGCGACTGGCAGGCGTACGCGGCCTACAACGCGGCGTTCGCGGGCGCGCTCGGGCAGGACGCGGCGCCGGGCGCGAAGGTCGTCGTGCAGGACTACCACCTCGCGCTGGTGCCGGGGATGCTGCGGCAGGCCCGTCCCGACCTGCGGATCGCGCACTTCTCACACACGCCCTGGGCGCCGCCCGCCTACTTCCGGCTGCTGCCCGACGACATCGCCACCGACATCCTGGAAGGCATGCTGGGCGCCGACCACCTCGGGTTCCTCTCCGAGCGCTGGGCCGGGGCGTTCCTCGACTGCTGCGCGGAGATCCTCGACGCCAAGGTGGACCGGATCTCCGGCACCGTCACCCACCGGGGCCGCACCACCCGGGTGGGCGTGCACGCGCTCGGCGTGGACGGCGCCGAGCTGCGCGAACGGGCGGGCCGCGCCGACGTCGCCGAGCGGATGGCGCAGCTACGGGAGCAGGTCGGCGGTAGGCAGCTCATCCTGCGGATCGACAGGACGGAGCTGTCCAAGAACATCGTGAGGGGCCTCGCCGCCTATTGGGAGCTGCTTCTCAACCACCCGGAGTGGCGCGGGCAGGTCGTCCATGTGGCGTTCGCCTACCCGTCGCGCACGGACCTGCCGGAGTACCGCGCCTACACGGCCGCCGTCGAGCGGCTGGCGGGCGAGATCAACGACGAGTTCGGCACCGACACCTGGACGCCGCTCATCCTCCAGGTCAAGGACGACTACGCGCGCTCGCTGGCGGCGCTGCGGATCGCCGACGTGCTCGTGGTGAACCCGATCCGGGACGGCATGAACCTCGTCGCCAAGGAGGGGCCCGTGCTGTCCGACGGCGGGTGCGCGCTCGTGCTCTCGCGGGAGGCGGGCGCGGCCGCCGAACTCGGTGAGGACGCGCTGCCGGTCAACCCGTTCGACGTCTCGCAGACCGCCGAGACGCTGAACCAGGCGCTGCTGCTGGGCGCCGAGGAGCGCCGCGAGCGCACCGCCCGGCTGGCCGCGGCCGCGACGGCGCTGCCGCCCGGCCACTGGTTCGCCGAGCAGCTCACCGCCCTCGACGGTGTTCATTAGGGCCGGCCGCTTTCGCGACCCCGACTTCGTCGGGAGCGCCCGACCCTGTGTTCATTAGGGCCGGGCGCTTCTCACGTGCCCGGCCGGTCAGCTGTAGGACTCGCCCAGGGTGGCGCGTACCTGCTTGCGTGCCTCGTGGATGCGCGACTTCACCGTGCCCAGCGGAAGGCCGAGCTGCGCGGCGATCTCGCTGTACTCCAGCTGCGACACGTCCCGCAGGACGAGCGCCTGGATGAGGTCGGGTTTTTTGGCCTCCAACTCCTCCATCGCGTCGAGGATGTCCACCCGGGACCCCGCGATGACGGAGGTGCGGCGCGGGTCGGGCCGCTGCGAGGGCAGCTCGCCCGCCTGCTCGACCGACCGGCGCTTGAGCGACCGGTAGGTGGAGCGCGCCGAGTTGGCGACGACGACGTGCAGCCAGGTCGAGAACCGCGAGCGGCCCTCGAACCTGTGGATGTTCCGCGCGACCTGGAGGAGCGCGTCCTGGCACGCTTCCTCGGCATCCTGCCGGCAGGGGAGGAACCTGCCGGTGTGTCGTAGTACATCACTCTGGATGAGGCCGAGCAGTTCGTTGAGAGCGCCCTGGTCGCCCTTGGCGGCTCGCAGCGCCAGTTCCTCGGTCCGTTCGTTGAACGCCATACCGCTTCCGCTCCCCTTCGTGACCGCTCAAAGGGCATGATATCGGGGTGTCCATGCCTTCAGCCGTCGGCCGTTACCGAATCGATCGAGTCCTCGGTCAGGGGGCGTTCGCCCATGTCTGGCTCGGTCTGGACGACGACCTGAACGACCAGGTCGCGATCAAGGTGCTCTCCGGGGCGCTTCTGGACGATCTGGACGTGCGCAACCGCTTCCTGGAAGAGGCCCGCATCCTGCGGCGGGCCGACTCCGAGCGGCTTGTGCGGGTGCACGAGTTCGGCGAGCTACCGGACGGCCGCCCCTACTTCGTTATGTCCTACGCCGACCGTGGTTCGCTGTCGGATCGGATGCGTGAGGGCGGTCCACTTCCGGTCAGCACGGCGCTCGCCTACATCGACGACATCGCGCAGGGTGTCGAGGTCATCAACGAGCTCGGCGTGATCCACCGGGACCTGAAGCCGTCGAACATCCTTTTCCAGACGACGAAGGACGGAAAGGGCGAACGCCTCCTCATCGCCGACCTGGGTCTGGCCAAGGCGCTCGCGCACGCGTCCGGCGCGTTCACGCTCCCGGTGGGGACGCCCGGGTACATGTCGCCCGAGCAGGCGCGGTTCGGCGGCGGCCTCGACGTGCGGGCCGACGTGTACGGCGTCGGCGCGCTCAGCTACCACCTGCTGGCCGGGCGCGCCCCCGGGCCCGCGCCGGTGCGGGTGCCGCCGAGCGCGCACAACCCCGAGGTCGGCCCGGACATCGACGCCGTCGTCCTCAAGGCGCTGGAGGCCGACCGGGAGCTGCGCTGGCCGACGGCGGGCGCCTACGCCCACGCGATAGCGGCGCTGCGGCGCGGTGAGGCCCCGCTGGGCCTGGGTCAGCGCCGCCCGCCCCCGCCCGTCGCGATGACGACGCCCGACCTGCCCAGCTTCGAGCCGTATGGGCGGCCCGTGCAGCAGCCTCCGCAGCCTCCGCCTCCGCAGCACGTCCAGGCGGCGCACGGGCAGCCGCCTCCGCCGGGGCCGCACGGGCCGCAGGGCCCGCAGGGGCGGCCGTCGGGGCCGATCCCCCCGCGCGGTGACGAGGACAAGACGCAGGCGCTCAGGTTCCCCGGTGGGGACGTGGACGCGACCATCCTGGACCAGCAGCCTTCCCTCCCCCGGGACACCCCCTTCGGTAGCCAGCCCTCCGCCCCCGTGCCTTCACCGTCTCCGTCGCCGTCCTCCCCTGGCCGTCACAGCAGGCCGTCGGGGCCTTCCGGGGCGCGTGGCGGTCGGCAGAAGCTGCTCATCCCGGCGGTGGTGACGGCCGGTGTCCTCGTGCTCGGCGCGGTCGCGGCCGTCCTGGTCCGGCTGGGCGGCGACGAGCCCGGCCCGGCCCCGACGCCGAAGGTGCCGCTTGTCGCGCTCGCCGACCCGAGCCAGAAGATCCAGGTGAGCGTCCCGGCCGCGTGGGCGCAGGACACCGCCGAGGGCACCTGGAACCCGAAGACGAACGCCGCGCTTGAGGACGACACCGACCGGCCCGTGCTGCGCGCCACCAGCGACAAGGACGACTTCCGGCCCGCCGACGCGACCTCGCCCGGCATCTTCGTCGGCCTCACCGGCGCGCTGACGGTGCCGCCGCCCACGCAGTCCGACCACGAGGCCGACGCGAACGGCGGGTGCGTCAAGGGCGACACCCGCAGCCTCAAGATCGGCACGCTGAACGCCACGATCACGCCGTGGACGGAGTGCAAGACCGGCGTCCCGAGCATCACCGAGGTGGGCGTCGTCAACGAGGAGCAGACGTTCGCCGCGTGGGTCCGGATCAAGCAGACCGACGAGACCGACCTCACCGACGCGATCCTGCGCACCCTCAAGCTGCAGGAGCCCTAGCCGTCACACCCTGACGTGCTCGGGGCGGATGCCGTAGGCCAGGGCGCGGGCTACCAGGCCGTTCACCCGCTCCATGACGGCCGGGGGCGGCAGGCGCGGTGGCCGTCCGGCGAGCGCGGGGGCGACCAGCCGTCCCTGCGCGACCCGCTGCACGCCCTGGACGAGGACGGTCGCGGGCATCC
Source organism: Actinocorallia sp. API 0066 (assembly GCF_020991275.1). Classification (GTDB taxonomy): domain Bacteria; phylum Actinomycetota; class Actinomycetes; order Streptosporangiales; family Streptosporangiaceae; genus Actinocorallia. The sequence goes on from NZ_JAJLQY010000005.1 coordinate 10,814, forward strand.
GGCGGCGTTGGACGGCGGCCAGGTCGGCGGTGCTCAGGGTGCCTTCGCGCAGCGGCCGGGCGAGGCGGTTCGCGGCCGCCACCGCGTCCTGGACGGCGAGGTTGATCCCTACGCCGCCGATGGGCGACATCGCGTGCGCCGCGTCGCCTATGCACAGCACCTTGAGCCGGTGCCAGCGGCGCAGCCTGTCGATCCGGACGCGCAGTGTGCTGGTGCCGGTCAGGGCCAGTGCCCGGTCCGCGCTCCACGGGACCAGCTCGGCGACGTTCTCTCCGACGACCCGGGGGTCGTCCACCTCCATGCCCTTGGGGACGACGTAACCGCACTGCCAGTGGGTGCCCCGGTCGAGCATCACCACGAGCCTGCCGCGTGAGACGCGGACGAAGAGCTCGTCGGGGTCGCCCGCCTCCTTGTCGAGACGGAACCAGGCGACGTCCATCGGCGCGCCGATCTCGCGGCGCGGCAGCCCGGCCCGCAGCGCCGAGTCCCGGCCGTTGGCGACGACGACGAGGTCGGCGCGCAGCATCCGGTCGGAGCCTTCGGCGCACCGGTACCTGACCCTTCCGGATTCGGCGTCGAGCACCTCGCAGCCCATCTTCAGCGTGAAGCCGGGGAACCGGGCCGCCTCGCCTGCGAGGAAGTCGAGGAAGTCCCACTGCGGGACGAGCGCGATGTAGGGGTGGCGGCCCCGGAGCTTGGTGAGGTCGGCGACGGTGAACCGCGTCTCGTCCGTCACGACGGACAGGCGGTCGGCCCTGCGCTGCGGCAGCTTCGCGAACCGGGCGCCGAGCCCGAGCTCGTCCAGGACGTCGAGCGTCGAGGGGTGCACGGTGTCGCCCCTGAAGTCGCGCAGGAAGTCGGTGTGCTTCTCCAGCACGACGACGTCCACGCCGGCGCGCGCGAGGATCAGCCCGAGCATCATCCCGGCCGGGCCGCCCCCGGCGATCGCGCACGTGGTCGTCTCGTCCATACCGTCTCCTCTACCCCACGGCGCGCGCGGTCAGCCGGGCGGGCGTTCTCGTCCGGGCGGCCGGGACTTGCCAGCGACAGTGTTCCGATATATCGTTGAGGCATCGACAAACAGTCGAGACTCTTACCGGGAGCGGAGACTCCCAGAAGGAAGGAAGATCATGCACAGGCAACAGGAACACTTCGGGCCGGGTCCGCGCGGACGTCATGGCCACGGGCCGCGGCGCGGCCGCGGCCGCAGGGGCGACTTCGGGCCGTGGGGTCCGGTCGGCGGGCCGCTCGGCGGCAGGCCGGGCGGCAGGCGCGGCAGGGCCCGGCGCGGCAACGTGAAGGCGGCGCTGCTCGCCCTGCTCACCGACAGGCCGATGCACGGCTACGAGATGATCAGCGAGCTGGAGAACCGCACGAACGGCGTCTGGCGGCCCAGCCCCGGCTCGGTCTACCCCACCCTCCAGCTGCTGGAGGACGAAGGGCTGGTCACCAGCGCCGAGCAGTCGGGCAAGCGGCTGTTCACCATCACCGAGCAGGGCACGGCCGAGGCCGCGAACGACCCCGAGCCGTGGCAGGCGGTCGCCGACGCGGCGGGCGACACCGCGCTCAAGGCCCGCGAGTCCGTCGGCCAGCTGGCCGTCGCGCTCAAGCAGGTCATGGCGGCGGGCACCGAGGAGCAGCGCGCCCGCGCGCTGGACGTCGTCGGCGACGCGCGCCGCAAGCTCTACGGCATCCTCGCCGAGGATTGACTACCGAGCGAAGGGCAGTGCCATGGCCCGCTGGGTGAAGCGCGGATCGAGCACGTACAGGCCGAGGTCGGCCTGGGCGAGTTCGGCCCGCACCGGATCCGTCGTGGAGATCCGCAGCACGTACGTGGCGCGGGGCGGCATCGTGAGCGAGCCGTCCCGCAGCCGCGGCGCCGCCGATCCCGCGAGGGTCGAGCGCACCACCGTGCCGGTCTTCAGCGCGCACAGCGCCAGCACCGGGCGGCACTGGACCCGGACGCCCTCCGGCAGCGCCTCGGGCCGGATGAGCAGCTCTCCGGGCATCTCCAGCGCCTGCTGCGCCCCCGTCGTGTTGACGATCTCGTAGTCGGCGTACGCGCGGCCGTCCGCGACGCCGCCGCGCAGCCCCTTGAGCCGGTAGGCGTCGCCGAGCGTCAGCTGGTCGTCCGCGGTCGCGGCGGCCACCTGGGTGACGACGGGCTCGTGCCTGCTGTCGTTCCACTTGACCACGGCCCCGCCGACCACCAGCGGCACCACCATGGAGGCCGCCACCAGCAGCGGGCGCAGCGGGGTGCCGGGCACCCCGGTCAGCCCCAGGTAGGGCTGCACGGGCTCGATCGCGGGCCGCTGCGGGCGCTCGGGCGGCCGCACCACCGAGAGCGACGGCCACGAGCGCGCCGAGGGCGCCGTCGTGCCCGTCAGCTCCAGCAGGAGCTGCTGCGCGGAGGGCCTGCGCCTCGGCTCCTTGGCGAGGCTGTCCTCGACGAGCTGGCCGAGCCGTCCGTCGAGGCCGTAGAGGTCCGGCGGGTCGGTGAGCACCCGGGTGACGACGTCCTGGATGGAGCCGTCGCCGAAGGGCGGCCTGCCCGTCGCGGCGTAGGCCATGAGGCAGCCCCACGCCCACACGTCGGCAGCCGAGTCCACCTCGCGGCCGGAGACCTGCTCGGGCGCGCGGAACGACGGGCCGCCGAGCACCCCGCGCACCCCGCCCGCGTCGAGCGCGACGCCGTAGCCGAAGTCGATGACGCGCGGGCCGCCCGAGTCCAGCAGCACGTTGCCGGGCCGCAGGTCCCGGTGGATCACGCCGGCGCGGTGCAGCGCCCACAGCGCTCCGGCGACGCCGATCGCGAGCCGGTCGAGCGGCGGCCCGGTGCGCGGGCCGGCCCCCTCCACGACGTCGCGCAGCGAGAGGCCGTGCACGAACTCCGAGGCGACCCAGGGCGCGCCGCGCTCCATTCCGGCGCCGAGCAGCCGGGCGACACAGGGGTCGTCGACGCGTTGTGCGGTCGCGAGCTCCTGCGCGAACCGGGCGCGGAGCCGCTGGTTGCCGCCGAAGCGGGCGTGCAGCAGTTTGACGGCGGCGAGGTCGCCGTCGCGTTCGCCCAGATAGACCACGCCCTGGGCGCCCCGGCCGAGCCGGGCGACGATCCGGTACGGACCCACACGATCCGGATCAGAGGGCAGGAGGTCTTCCATGCCGGGAATACTGGCCTGAGTCGGGCGGCTGTAACCGAGGTCTCCTGGCCGGTTGTGGCCAATCCCCGGCGGACGGGGTGCGGGGGCGCTAGTCGGGGAACTCAACGTGCCGTGCCTTTCGATCCGCAAAGAACCGAACATTCCACACATAAAGCCCCAGTTCGGACGGCTTCACCTGGGCTGACACGGGCGCCTCCGTCCGCACATGGAGCAGGTACGACGCCCCGGCCGCCATGTACTGGTCGCCGTCCACCGTGAGCGGCGGCGCCGAGCCGTCCAGCAGCGCCTTCACCGTCGTCACGTTCTTCACCGTGCAGCGGCTCGCGGGCGCGCCCGGCTGCTCCGCGCACGGCACGCCCCTGGGCGCCCTGGCCCGGTCGAGGAACAGGTCGCCGGGGAACTCCATCGGCACCGGCTGCGACTGCACGTTGGCGATCGTGTATTCGGCGTAGGCGTACTTCTTGCCGTCGATCTCCTCGGTGCCGCCGCCCACGGCGCCCACGGTGTAGGTGAAGTCGTCGGTGTTGCGCAGCTCCAGCACCGGGCCCGTCGGCGGCTTGGCCCGCGACGTCGGGCCGCCCTCCGCCATCAGCGAGGACTCCGGCGCCGTCGGCTCCGCCTCGCCGCCGCCCGTCATCACGACGGTCGCCGCCACGCCCACCACCGCGACGGCCATCACCCCGGCGACCACGCCGTACCGCACGGTGTTCCTGCGCCGCGACGCCGCCCGCTCCAGCGCGCGCATCTCGCTGCGCGACACCGTGGGGTCGGCGCGGCCGCCCGTCAGCGTCACCGTGTCGCGCCGCGGCGCGGGCGGCCTGGCCTGGACGGCGGGGAACGGGTCGTCGGACCTCCCGGTGCCGATCAGGCTCAGCAGCAGCTGTTCCGCGGTCGGCCGGTCCGCCGGGTTCTTGGCCAGGCACGCCGCCGCCAGCTCACGCAGCCCGCCCGTCAGCGTGCCGAGGTCCGGTTCGGTGTGCAGGATCCGGTTGATCACCACCGAGATCGAGTCGTTGCCGAACGGCGGCTCCCCGCACGAGGCGTAGACCAGCGTGGACGCCCACGCGAACACGTCGACGGGCATGTCCACCGGCGTCTTGGCGAACTGCTCCGGAGCCATGTAGGCGGGCGTCCCCAAAGGGCCCCCGGTGGAGACGGACGCCGTCGTCAGGTCGAGCGCGCGCGCCACCCCGAAGTCGATGACGCGCGGGCCGTCCGGGCCGAGGATCACGTTGGACGGCTTGAAGTCGCGGTGCACCACACCCGCCTTGTGGATCGCCACGAGCGCGGTGGCCGTGCCGATCGCCAGCCGGTTCAGCCGCGACCCGGCGCGCGGACCCCACTCCTCGACCGTCCGCTTGAGGGACAGGCCGTGGATGTACTCGCTGGCGATGTACGGGACGTCGCCCTCCACGTCGGCGGTGAGGATGCGCGCGGTGCAGAACGGGTCGACCTTCTGCGCGGCGGCGAGTTCGTGCGCGAACGCGCTGCGCGCCCGGTGGTCGCCGGACAGCCGCGTGTGCAGCCGTTTCACCGCCACCTGCTCGCCGGACGCCGCGGTCGCCAGATAGACGACGCCCTGGGCGCCCTCGCCCAGCCGACCGAGCAGCCGGTACGGGCCGAGCTGGACGGGGTCGCCTGGCCTCAGCGGGTGCGCGTCGGGCATGACCGTCCCCTCGTCGAGATCCGGAATGGGTGGCGAAACCCTAAGACCACGACGTGTCCGCTGGCTAGTTCATGAAATTTCTTCAGATAGTTGGCGCAGCAGGGCGACCACACCGACGGGTCCGTCAACAACGACGTCGGCCTCCGCGGCCAGCGCGGCGACCTCGTCGGAGCCGCTGCACACCTTCACCGCCGGGATGCCCAGCGCGTCGGCGGCGGCGAAGGCCGCGAGGTCACCGAGGTCGTCGCCCGCGACGAGCACCGAACCCGCCTTCACCTCGTGGGCGAACTCCGTCAGGGCACGGCCCTTGTCCATGCCCGGAGGACGCAGCTCCAGCACGAACCGTCCGGGCTCAAGAACCAGACCTGTCTTCTCGGCGAGCGCCTCCAGGATCGAGCGCAGCCGCTCCAGCGCGACGTCGGGCTCGGCCGCCCTGCGGGTGTGGACGGCCAGGGCATGGCCCTTGTCCTCCACGGCCACCCCCTCGGGGGCCTTCGCCAGCAGCAGCGGCAGCTTCGCCCTGACCTCGGCGACGCCCGGATGCTCCGGCGGCGTCAGCAGCGAGCCGTCCGACCACCGCTCCAGCCCGTACTGGCCCAGAACGGTCAGATTGGGGACGTCCCGGAGGCCGCCGTACTCCACGGCGGTGAGCGCGGGACGTCCGGTGATGACGGCCAGCGCGCGCACCCGCGGCGCGAGCGCGCGCAGCACACCGGCCGTCTCGGGCAGCGCCCTGGCCTGGGTCGGATCAGGGACGATGGGGGCGAGCGTGCCGTCGAAGTCGAGCGCGACGAGCGCCTCGCCGGGCGCGGAGAGCAGGGGCGCGAGTACGGTCACCCGGCCAGTCTCGCAGAGCCCGCGGGCGCCCGTCACCGCGCCGTCACGGATTGAATCCGTACCGGCGCGCGGCGCGTTGGCGCTGGCGCTGCGCCCGGATCCGGCGCAGCCGCTTGACCAGCATCGGGTCGTGCTCCAGTGCCTCGGCCCTGTCGATGACGATGTTGAGGAGCTGGTAGTAGCGGGTCGCGGACATGTCGAACGTCTCACGGATCGCCTGTTCCTTGGCTCCCGCGTGCTTCCACCACTGCCGCTCGAACGCCAGGATCGCGCGGTCGCGCTCGGACAGCAGACCGTCGGGGAAGGCGCGCAGGTCGTCCGGGTCGGGCACGCCGGACTCCTCGTCGGGGACGTCGGCGGCGGTCATGAGGTCCCTTTCGATGGATTCTGATCCCGGCTGTCCGGGTTCGGCGGGACCTCACTCTAGCGGGGTCCGCCGACCCGTGGCTGCCATTCTGGCCGTCCCTCTACACGGTTATCGGCACGGGGATATCTCGTTTTCCTGCATTCCCGCACGCACCTTTCACCACTCCCGCCCCACGCCGACCACCCCCGCGCTGACCTGCGGTATCGCGGCCTTCCATGATCCCGGAAATCCCACGGCGGAACGTCATGAGAGCATATGCACCATACATTTATCCCTGCGGCGGGCGGCCCGCGCGGCAGTGAGGCGTGAGGGAGACCGTGACCGACGACCCGCTCCTGTCCCAGATCGGCACGTCGCTGTTCCGGCTGCGCCGGGTCTGGGCGCGGCCCGACCTCATGCGGAAGGTCGGCGCGCAGAACCCGGGACCCAAACCCCTCCAACTGTCCAACCTCATGGTCGTCACGGCCGTCGGCAGGCTCGGCGAGGCGGGCGCCGAAGTGACGATCGGGGCCGTCGCCGAACGGCTCGAAGTCGACCCGTCCACCGCGTCCCGGCTCGTCGGACACGCGATCGACGCCGGATACGTCTCGCGCAGGGCGTCCGCGTCCGACGCGCGCCGCGCCGACCTACGGCTCACCGAGCCGGGACGGCGCGTGATGGAATCAGCCGAACGCCACCGCAGCGCCTATCTCGCCGAGATCATGCGAAGCTGGCCGGAATCAGACAGGGTGGAGTTCGCCAGGCTCCTCACCGCGTTCGCCGACGCCATCTCCGGCGACCCGATGGACCCGTCCCGGATCTCCGAGATCTTCTCCGAGGCCGAGGGCGCCGAGCACACCCAGCGCGTCGAGTGACCGGAGGAACGCGGTGGGACACCAAAAACCGCGTGGCACAATGTCCCAGTCCGCAACGTAAAGGAGAACGGCATGCGGGTCCGCGCGGCGTCGGTGGGCCTCGCCCTGCTCCTCGCCGCCCCCGGTGCGCTCACCCCGCTGCCCGCGCACGCCGACGAGATCCGCGCCCGGCAGTGGGTCCTCAAGAAGCTCGGACTGCCCAAGACCTGGCAGCTCACCAAGGGCAAACGCGTCACCGTCGCGGTGCTCGACACCGGCGTCGACCCCGACCACCCCGACCTCAAGGGCAAGGTCACCACCGGGCCCGACTACACCGGGCACAGCACCCCCGCCGACAGCCCCTACTGGGCGCTGCACGGCACCGCGATGGCCGGGATCATCGCGGGCCGTGGCCACGGGCCCGGCCGCGCCTCCGGCGTCAAGGGGATCGCGCCCGCCGCGCGGATCCTGTCGATCCGGGTGACGTGGGAGAACAAGGACCCCGCCCGCGAACGCGAGAAGAACCTCAGCAGCAACAAGGACGCCATGGCCAAGGCGATCCGCTACGCGGTCGACAGCGGGGCCGGGGTCATCAACATGTCGCTCGGCGGCGGCAAGACCGACTACACGGGCAGCGAGACCGAGCAGGAGGCCGTGGACTACGCGCTGTCCAAGGGCGTGGTGCTCATCGCGTCCATGGGCAACGACGGATCAGGGCAGAACCGGCGGAACTTCCCGGCGGCGTACGAGGGCGTCATCGCGGTCGGCGCCGTTGACAGGTCGTTCCAGCCGTGGGCGGACAGCAACCACAATCCGTGGATCAGCCTCGCCGCGCCCGGCGTCGGGATCGTCACGACCCAGCCGTCCAACGCGTACGCGACGGACGACGGCACGAGCGCGTCCGCGGCGATCGTCACCGGGATCGTGGCGCTGCTCCGCGCCCGCTACCCGGACCTGACGCCCGCGCAGATCCGCTCGGCCCTGGAGTCCGGCACGACGCACCGGCCGCCGACGGGCCGCGACGACAGGGTGGGCGCGGGCGTCGTCCACGCCTGGCGGGCCGCCCGCGCCGCGAACCGCATAGCCAAGGCGACCGGCTCCCGCATCGTCCCCCCCGACGGCAAGAAGCCCGCCAAGCCCACCGCCCCGTCCGTCATGGCCGCCCCCGACACCCTCTCCCCCACCGCCGCCGCCGAGGCCCACACCCCCACCCCACCCACCCTCGTCTACGCCATCCTCGCCGGCGGCGCCCTCTTCATCACCGCCGGCCTCACCCTAGCCTGGCGCTCCCGCCACCCCACCTGACACTTCGGGGCGATCCAAGAGGAGTGAGGAGAGCGGATGCCCTTTCTCTTTGACGAGTGTCATTTCTCTTATCGCGGGGTTCCGGTGTTCTCGGGGTTGAGCCTGCGATTCGCGGAGGGGACGACGGTGCTGCTCGGGCCGAACGGGGCAGGGAAATCCACGTTGCTCGGGCTCGCGGCGTCCTTCCATGCTCCGGCGGCGGGGAAGGTCTCCTTCATGGGGGTCTCCGCCGGGGAGCGGCGGGCGCGGTCGGAGTACCGCAGGCGGGTCGGATGGATGCCGCAGCACGTCGCGCCGGTCGCCGGACTCACCGTCCGGGAGCAGGTGAGCTACGCGGGATGGCTGAAGGGGATGTCGCGGCGTGCCGCGTGGGACGGGGCGCTGGAGGCGTTGGCGGCGGTCGGGCTCGGCGGGCTCGCCGAACGGAGCGCGGGAAGGCTGTCCGGCGGGCAGCTCAGGCGGGTGGGGCTGGCGCAGGCGCTCGTCCACCGGGCGGAGGCACTGCTGCTCGACGAGCCGACCGCCGGGCTCGACCCACGGCAGCGCGAGACGTTCCGGGACGTCCTCGGGCAGGTCGCCGAACGCGCGCACCTCGTGGTGTCCACCCACCAGACCGAGGACCTGACCGCGCTGTACGCGTCGGTCGTCGTGCTGGACCGGGGGCGTCCCGTGTTCACCGGCCCGACCGACGCGTTCCTGCGCGCCGGCGGCGGATCCGTCGAACGCGCCTACGACCGTTATGTGGAAGCGGAGGCGTGAAGCGTGCCCGTCAGACGGTGGTTGGCGCGGCACTCCGTCGTCCTCGTGAGCCCCGTGCTCCTGGGGCTCGTTCTGTACCTCACGTGGATGGGGTTCGCGGAGCTCGGGGAGAACTGGGCCTCGGGTACCTCCGTGGCTGCGCGGTCGCTCGTCATCGTCGGCCCGGTGGGCGCCGCCCTGGCCGCTTGGGAGGCCGACCGGTTGCGCAGGGTCTCAGCCGCGACTCTGCCTTCGGTGCGCTCGTGGGCGGCGGTCGTGCTGTGGTCGCTCTGGCCCGTCGTCCTGCTGTGCGCGGCGGCACTCGCCCTCGCGCTCGGCACCGTCGCCCCGCGCATGACGGACGTACCGGGCACCCCGCACCTCGGGATGCTCACCGTCGCCGGGGCCATGACGCTTGGCTTCGTCCTCGCAGGGTTCGGGCTCGGCTATCGGCTCCGGGCCTCCTTCTCGATCCCCGTCCTGCTCATCGGGGGCTGGGTCGTGCTGGTGTACCCGGTCGCGATCGAACCGCTCTGGGTCAGGCACGTGTTCGCGGAACTGAACTGCTGCGCCACCGACCAGGTGGTGAACCCCAGGGTCGTGCTGGCGCCGCTCGTCGCCGCCGCCGGACTCGTCGCCGCCGCGCTCGTCTCGGGGATGGGCCGGGGCGGTCGGGCGCGGGGGCTGGCAGCGGTGGCATCGGTCGCCGTCGCGGTCGCCGGAGCGGCCGCGCTCGTCCACCGGCTCGACTACCAGGCCGGGCTCCCCCGGACGGCCGGGCTCGGCTGCGCCGCTACCCGGGGCGTCACGGTCTGCCTGTGGACCGAGCACGAGCGCTTCCGGTCCCGCTGGGCGCCGTCGTTGACGGCGGCCGTGGAACGGCTGGCCGGGGCCGGGCTGCCCGCGCCGGAACGGTTGACGGAAGGCCCGCCGCGCTCCCCGCAGGACTGGACGTTCAGGGTCACCGGAGACGCGACGGCCGACGACACCGTGATGGCCCTCGTCGCCGGAATGATCCCGCCGATGCCGACATGCGCGACCCACGGGCCCTGGCCGGGCGACGCCGCGATCGACCCGACCGGCGCGTGGCTCGCCCTGACCGCCGGGCTGCCCGCGGACCTCGTCGCCCAACGGATCAGCCCCGAGGGCGTCGCCACCGCACAGCGTGTCCGCGCGCTGGACCACACCCGCCAACGCGCCTGGTTCGACCGGAATCTGGCGGCGATGCGTGACTGCCGCACCGAGCCGGGCGGCCCCGCATGATCCACTGGATCAAGATCCGCCGAGTGGTCCGGCTCTGCGCCGTCCTGGCGCTCACGCTCGGCGGCACCGCCCTCGCGGGGACGGCGTCGGTACCGCTGCCGAGCCTCACGAGCGGCGCGCTGCTCGGTGCGCCGCTCGCGCTGATCCTGCCCGTCGTGCCCGTCACCTTCATCGTGGCGGCGCTCGGCGACGCGCCGGTGCCGCAGGAGCGCACGGCGACCCGGGCCGTCCGGCTGCTCGACCTGCTCCTTGTCGCCGGGGCCGTCGCCGTCACCCTCGTCTGTTCGGCCGCGCACCCCCTCGGGCTCGCCGTCGCGCGCGACCTCATCGGCTATCTGGGCGCGGGGCTGGCCGGGGTGGTGCTGCTCGGCGGGCACGCGGCGCAGGCGCTGCCGTCGGGCATGGTGTTCGGCTACTGCCTGGTCGGGCTCGGCGCGCAGGCGCACGCCTGGTGGGCCTGGCCGTTCGCGCCGGCGGACGCGCCGGTGTCCTGGCTTTGCGCCAGCAGCCTTCTGGTTGCCGGTTGGGCCGCCTACGCGCGGTGGGGGCCGCGCGGCGGATGACGCGTGGGGTCACAGGGTGGCGCGGATGGCCTCCTTGAGGGGGGTGGGGGCGCGGCCGAGGAGGTCGGCGAGGTCGGTGGACTGGGTGTAGAGCTCGCCGCGGGCCTGGGCGGCGTCGAAGGAGGCGACGAGACCGGCCACGGCCTCCGGGAGGCCGGCTTCGGCCAGGACGGACGCGTACTCCTCGACGGTGACGTCACGGTAGGCGACCCGGGTTCCGGTGAGCTCGGTCAGCGCGTCGGCGAACTCCGTCATGGTGAACGGGGCGCCGCCCAGCTCGTGGACGGTGTTCGCGGCGGCGCCGGTGAGCGCGGCCGCGGCGGCCTCGGCGTAGTCGGCGCGCGGGGCGGCGCTGACCGGGCGGTTCGCCGTGGCGCCGACGACAACACCGTGCTTGAGCGCGGTGTCGATCTTGTCGGTGTAGTTCTCGGTGTACCAGCCGTTGCGCAGGAAGACGTACGGCAGGCCCGAGTCACGGATGTGGTCCTCGGTCGCCAGGTGGTCCACGGCGAGGGAGAGCTCGCTGGAGTCGGCGCGCAGCACACTCGTGTAGGCGAGCCTTCCGACGCCCGCCCGCTTCGCCGCGTCCACAACGTTCTTGTGGCCCTGGAGGCGCTTGCCCGGGACGTCACCGGAGACGAGGAGCAGCCTGTCCACGCCGGCGAGTGCCGCTGCCAGCGTCTCGGGCTTGTCGTAGTCGCCTTCGCGGACCGTGACGCCGAGTGCCCTGAGGTCTTCGGCCTTGGCGGGCGTCCTTGCGATCGCGACGACGTCGGCCGCCTGCACGCCCTTCCCCAGGAGCGCCCGCACGGCGAGCCTTCCCAGCTGTCCGCTCGCCGCGGTGACGCCGTACGTGGTCATGTGATCCGATCCTTTCCGCAACCGGTGCAGTTACGGTTTAACTGTAGCAGCAGTGGTTACGGATACAATGTCCGATATGGCGCATGCGACGAACACCCAGTTCTCCGTCGCGGTCCACCTGGCGACGCTCCTCGCGGGCCGCCCCGGCGAACTCGTCGACTCCGTCGAACTGGCGCTCAGCCCCGCCACCAACCCCGTGCACGCCCGCCGCATCCTGGGCCGGCTCCGCGAGGCGGGCCTCGTCCACTCACACGCGGGCCCCAAGGGCGGCTGGTCCCTCTCCGTCCCGCCCGAAGCCCTCACCCTCGCCGACATCTGGACCGCCATCAACGCCGACTCCCCCGTCCTCGGCGTCCACCTCCCCAACCCCGCCTGCCCCATCGGCCAAACCGTCACCACCAACCTCCACCGCCAAGACACCCTCGCCCGCCAAGCCCTCCTCACCACCCTCTCCCAAACCACCATCGCCCACCTCCTCACCCCCTAACACCTCAACCCCACCCACACCCCCAACACAAAGGCCCCCCGCAATCACGGAGGGCCTTGCCAGTGAGCCCCGTATCGGATTCGAACCGATGACCTGCTGTTTACAAGACAGCTGCTCTGGCCGGCTGAGCTAACGAGGCGTTGTGCGGTGGGGGAAGTTTAGCTGATGGGGGTGTGGCGTTGGCGGGCGATCTCGTAGAGGGCGATGCCGGCGGCTACGCCCGCGTTGAGGGACTCGGCGTGGCCGAACATCGGGATGTGGACGGTGAGGTCGCAGCTGTCGGTGACGAGGCGGCCCAGGCCCTTGCCCTCGGAACCCACGACCAGGACGAAGGGGCCGTCGGCGGCCGGGAGGTTCGCCACCGAGGTGCCGCCGTGGGCGTCCAGGCCCGCGACGAAGCAGCCCGCCTCCTGGTAGGTCTTCAGCTGGCGGGTGAGGTTCGTGCAGCGCGCCACCGGGGTGGAGGCCAGGGTGCCCGCGCTCGTCTTCCAGGCGCCCGCGTTGACGCCGGCGCTGCGGCGCTCGGGCAGCAGGATGCCGCTCGCGCCGAAGGCGGCGGCGGAACGGACGATCGCGCCGAGGTTGCGCGCGTCGGTGATGCCGTCCAGCGCGACGATCAGGGGCGCGGTGCCGCGCAGCAGATCGTCCGGGTGGGCGTAGCGGTAGGGCTTCACCTGGAGGGCGAGGCCCTGGTGGACCGCCCTGTCGGTGAGGCGGTCGAGCTCGGGCTTGCCGCACTCGATGAGCGGGATGTTCTTGTCGGCCGCGAGCTGCAGCGCCTCGCGGACACGCTCGTCGCTGTCGGCGATGTAGTACAGGGTGGTGCCGGGCACGCCCTCGCGCAGCGCCTCCAGCACCGGGTTGCGGCCGTGGACGAGCTCGGGCGCGTCGAGGCGCCGGGCGCCCGGCGCCGGACGTCCAGCGGCCGCTGGAGCGCCCTGACGGGCCCCCTGCGGCCCCGCGCCCGACTTGCGCGGCCCGAAGGTCTTGGTGCCGGTGCGGGACGCGTTCTTGGCGTTGCGAGCCTTGACGCGCTTGCCGTGCCAGTGCCTGTCCTCGGCCTTGGCGGTGACGCTCGGGCCCTTCTTGCCCTTCTTGGTCATCCTCGGCTGCCCTTCCCGAACAGAAAAAACGTGAACCACAAGCGTAAGCGACCCGGAGCAGCACTCCGGGCCGCCTGTGGAAAACCCCTAGCCGCGCCTGATGTCGTAGCGCGGGCCCTGCGGTGTGTCCTCGACGACGATCCCGGCCGCGGCGAGACCGTCGCGGACGGCGTCGGCGGCGGCCCAGTCCTTGCGGGCCCGCGCCGCCTGCCGCTGCTCCAGCGCGACGTGCACGAGCGCGTCGACGACGGGGCGGAGGTCGTCGGCGGCCGACGTCCACTCGAACGGGTCGAGCCCGAGGACCCCGGCCATCGCCCTGGCTTCGGCGGCGGCCTCGCGGGCCGCCTCGTTGTCCCCGGACGCCAGCGCCGTGTTGCCCGTCCTGACCGTCTCGTGTAGGACGGCGAGCGCCTGCGGGACGCCCAGGTCGTCGTCCATCGCGGCGACGAACGCGGGCGGCAGGTCGGCGGAGACCTTGACCTCGCCCAGCACCTCGGCCGCCCGGACGAGGAACCCCTCGATGCGCCGGTAGGCCGTCGCCGCGTCCTCGATCGCGCCGGGCGTGTAGTCGATCGTCGAGCGGTAGTGCGCGGCGACGAGGAAGTACCGGGCTTCGACGGGCCTCACCTGCTGGAGCAGGTCGTCCAGGTACACCACGTTCCCGATGGACTTGCTCATCTTCTCCCGGTCGATCGTGAGCAGACCGTTGTGCATCCAGTACCGCGCGAACCCGTCGCCGGCCGCCTGGGCCTGGGCGATCTCGTTCTCGTGGTGCGGGAAGATGAGGTCGACGCCGCCGCCGTGGATGTCGAAGGTGTCGCCCAGGTACTTGGTGGCCATGGCCGAGCACTCCAGGTGCCAGCCCGGACGGCCGGGGCCCCAGGGCGTCTCCCAGGTGGGCTCGCCGGGCTTGGCGCCCTTCCACAGGGCGAAGTCGCGCGGGTCGTGCTTGAGGTCCTCGTTGGGAGTGTCCCCAGCGGAGCGCATGTTCTCGAGCTTCTGGTTGGACAGCGACCCGTAGCGGTCGGCCCAGGACTTGACGTCGAAGTAGACGTCGTCGCCGACGTTGTAGGCGTGCCCGCGCTCCACGAGCCGCCGCATCAGCACGATCATCTCCGGGACGTGCCCCGTGGCGCGCGGCTCGATCGTGGGCGGCAGGCAGCCCAGGGCGTCGTAGCCCCGGTTGAAGATCCGCTGGTTGCCCTCGGCGACCGCGAACCACTGGCGGCCGGTGTCGGCGGCGACGGCGAGGATCTTGTCGTCGATGTCGGTGACGTTCCGGACGAAGGTGACCTCGTAGCCGGACCGGATCAGCCACCGCACGAGCTGGTCGTAGATGACGCCCGAGCGCAGGTGGCCGATGTGCGGGGCGGCCTGCGGGGTGGCGCCACAGACGTACAGTCCGACCCGGCCCGGCTTCAGGGGCTCGAACTCGCGGACGGTACGCGTGCTGGTGTCATAAAGGCGCAGGCTCACGGAAGTCAAGGCTACTAGGGAAAGGCGTCGTGGAGAGGCGCCTGTCGCAGTTACGGCGCGGGGGTCGCGCCGGAGGGCGCGGAGGGTCAAGATTGTTCTTCCACGCCGTCTTCCCCCGAGGCATCATGACGACCCCTCACGCGCGGTCCCACCGCGTCTTCACGATCCTGAGCTTCCTCACCGTCGCCGGGCTCACGGCCGGGGCGTTCGTCCTGTCCTACGACGATCTGAGGCTGCTCGCCGAGGCGGGCCTCCCAGGGCCGTACGCCGAGCGCTTCGGCAGGTACTACCCGGCCGTGTACGACGGCCTCATCGTCTCCACGATGCTCGCCCTGTTCGCCGCCCGCCGCGCCCCGTGGTGGACGCGCTGGCCCCGCTGGATCCTGCTGTACGCCCTGGTGGGGGGCGCGATCGCCGCGTCCGTCCAGCGGGTGACGAAGGGGTTCGCGGCGATCGACGGCACCGCGCTCGACGCCGGGGTGGCCTCCGCTCCCTGGGTGGCCGCCCTCCTGGCGACGTGGCTGTGGCTCTCGATGTTCCGTCAGGCGCGGGCCACCCACCGGCTGCGCAGGGCGAGCTGCGGAGCACCGCCCGCGCCCGCCAAGGAGCCGGAGGACTTCAGCCTCGACGGGATCACCCCGGCCGAGCCGATGCGGCTCCCCACAGCGGAAGACTTCCCTAACCCCTACCTGGACGCCTATCCCTCCGTTCCGGAGCCTTCGCCCGATCCGGAGCCCGTCGAGGAGCCGCGTGAGGACGACGACGTGCGGGACACCAAACCCAGGCCGCTCCCCTTGCCCGTCGAGCCTGAGCCGGTGCGTCCGCCGGCCAGCCTTCCGACCGACGTCAAGCTCGTCGGACGGCAGCGTGAGGAGGCGCCCGCAAGGGTGGACCTGGAGGAGTGGGCCGCGTACGGCGGGGACGAGTGGGATCCGCCGTCCGGGACGCTGCGCAGCGGCCCGACTCCACCCGAGCGCGGCTAGCGCGGGACGATCAGCGCGGTGGCGATCGCGGCGATGCCCTCGCCGCGGCCGGTGAGGCCGAGCCCGTCGGTGGTGGTGGCCGAGACGCTGACGGGCGCGCCGTCCAGCACGGCGCTGAGCGTCTTCTCGGCCTCCGCCCTGCGCTTGCCGATCTTGGGCCGGTTGCCGATCACCTGGATCGCGACGTTGCCGATCTCGTATCCGGCCGCGCGGACGAGCCGGTGCACCTCGGTGAGCAGGACGGCCCCGGACGCCCCGTGCCAGCGCGGGTCGGCGGTGCCGAAGACGGCGCCGAGGTCGCCGAGCCCGGCGGCCCCCAGGAGGGCGTCACAGGCCGCGTGGGAGGCGACGTCGCCGTCGGAGTGCCCCTCGATGCCGTCGCCCTCTCCGGGCCACTCAAGCCCCGCGACCCACAGCGGGCGGCCGGACGCGAAAGGGTGGACGTCGGTACCGACGCCCACCCTTGGATATTGCGATGTCATACGAACAAGCGTGCCCTACCCGGCGAGGACCTCGTCCAGGAGAGCCTCAGCCTTGTCCTCGTTCGTCTTCTCGGCCAGAGCCAGCTCGCTGACGAGGATCTGCCGTGCCTTGGCGAGCATCCGCTTCTCGCCCGCCGACAGGCCGCGCTCCTTGTCGCGCCGCCACAGGTCCCGGACGACCTCGGCCACCTTGTTGACGTCTCCGGACGCCAGCTTCTCCAGGTTCGCCTTGTACCGCCGCGACCAGTTGGTGGGTTCCTCGGTGTACGGGGCGCGCAGCACCTCGAACACCTTCTCCAGCCCTTCCTGGCCGACCACATCCCGGACCCCGACCAGCTCGGCGTTGTCCGCGGGGACGCGTACTGTAAGGTCACCCTTGTCGACCTTCAGCACCAGGTAGGTCTTGTCCTCACCCTTGATGGTGCGAGTCTCGATGGCTTCGATCCGAGCAGCCCCATGGTGGGGGTAGACGACGGTGTCGCCGACCGTGAAAGTCATGTGACAAGTACCCCTTCCGCTAGGCACAAGGGTACCACGCGCTTCCCACTGAACGCACGGGCCAACCGTACATTTCCGCAGGTCACGCCATTAATTGGGGTCTTGACAAACCTCCGCACCGGTGCAAGCAAGCCCCCCGGACTCATTGTTCTACCCATGGGAAACGTCTTCGCAACCTCCGCGCAACACGGCAAAACCGATATTCCGATCTTGGCGGAAAAGGCGATACTGGAAAGAGACCCGTGGGACGGCGCCGCGGAGGCGAGGTGCGGCATGAGGCATGACGACGACGACTACGGCCTGCCGCACATCGACGTGGTCGTGCCGGACGACGCGCGAGAGCTCGACGAGGACGTCGCGCAGTGGCGTCGCGAGGAGAAGGTCCGCCTACGCAAGGCCCGTTGGGCGAAGCTCACCAAGCCGTTCAAAGGGTGGGGCCTCGCCCTGCCGATCACCGTGCTTGTCCTGCTCGTCGCGATACTGAGCGGCACCCTCATGACCCTCTTCGGGCCGCGCGTGCCCCAGCCGACCACCCCGGCCCAGCCCCTCGTGCGGCCTTCCGCGGGCGTGGGGTCGGTCGACGGCCTCCTGCCGTCCGCTGAGGTGACGGTGAACGGCGCGCCCCTGCACACCACCCGCCTGCGGCCCGCTCTCATCGCGATCATTCCGCCTGACTGCGGCTGTGACAGCGCGCTGCGCGCCTTCGACGAGATCACGGAAACGTCGGCCGTCCGCTTCTATTTGCTCGCCGACCGCCGCACCGGCGGTGAATCGGTCAAGAAGGCGCACGAGGAACTCTGGAAGATCTCCGGCCGGGTCGCCGACTCACAGGCGGCCATTGTGGACGATTCGACCAACCTCCTGGCGCGCACCTATCAGGCGCGCGGACTCACCGTTCTCGTGGTGAAGGCGAACGGCACCGTCGGGCGGATCATGCTCGACGTGCGCACCCCGCCCGACCCGGCGCAGATCCGCTTCTGAGACGCCCTTCACACCCGCCGCCACCGGCCGCCACCTGCGCGGGGCGCGCGCCGCCCGCTGGAGCACCCCCGGTCCTGACCACCTGCGGGTGCTCGCTACGATGCGTGCGGTACCACGTGTGCCACCAAGACAAACATGTATCTCGCGCAGCACCCGAGGGTGTGCACCAACCGAGGAGACTCGTCGCCGTGATCCGCAAAGTCGCCCCGCTGGCTCTCGCCGGTTCTCTCGCCTTGGCCGGGTGCGGTGCCGGAACCGAAGCCGAGAGCGTGAGGCCGACCCGCCTCACCGAAGGCGTCAACTTCTCGCAGGGCGGCCTGGACGTGCGCAACCTGTTCGTGCTCGGCCCGGTGCCCGGCGCGCCCGCCGAGGTCGGCTCCGACCTGCCGCTGTACGGCACGCTGATCAACAACACGGCGAAGGACACCGACAAGCTCGTCGCGGTGACAGCGGGCGGCTTCGCCCAGAACGTCGTGATCCAGAGCGAGGAGATCGTGCTCCCCGCGCACACCGCCGTCGCGCTCGGCGGCCCCCAGACGTCCGTGCTCCTCAAGGGCATCGGCGACAAGCTGCACGGCGGCGAGAGCGTCAAGCTGACCCTGTCGTTCACCAGCGCCCCGCAGATCTCCGTGACGGTCCCCGTTGTGCCCGCCACGGGCCCCTACGCGACGCTGAGCCCCGCCCCGGCGGCCACCCCGACCGGCGCCCCGGCGACGGGCGGCGACGTCTCCGTCGAGGCGACGCCCGCGGGCAACGCCAAGCCGACCAGGACCCCCAGGCCGACCAAGACCGCCGAGACCTCCGAGCACTGAGGTCCGCACGACGTGAAGAGGCCCCCCGGACATCCGGGGGGCCTCTCGGCTTACCGGGCCGGTCAGGGCTCGAACTTGTAGCCGAGCCCCCGGACGGTGACGATGTAGCGCGGCGTGGAGGGGACCGGCTCGATCTTGGCCCTGAGGCGCTTCACGTGCACGTCGAGCGTCTTGGTGTCGCCCACGTAGTCGGCCCCCCAGACGCGGTCGATGAGCTGCATCCGGGTGAGCACCCTTCCGGCGTTGCGCAGCAGCACCTCAAGCAGCTCGAACTCCTTGAGCGGGAGCTGGACGGTCTCCCCGTCAACGCTGACGATGTGCCGCTCCACGTCCATCCGGACCGGCCCCGCCTCCAGCGCCGCGGGCTCCACCTCGGCCACGTCCCCCTGACGGCGCAGGACGGCGCGGATCCGGGCGACGAGCTCACGGGACGAGAAGGGCTTGGTGACGTAGTCGTCGGCGCCCAGTTCGAGCCCCACGACCTTGTCGACCTCGCTGTCCTTGGCCGTCAGCATGATCACCGGGACGTTGGAACGCGACCGCAGCTCGCGGCAGACCTCGGTGCCGGGCAGGCCGGGCAGCATGAGGTCGAGCAGGACGAGGTCGGCGCCGTTGCGGTCGAAGGCCTCCAGCGCGTCCGGCCCCGTCGCGGCGACGGCCACCTCGAAGCCCTCCTTGCGGAGCATGTACGACAGGGCGTCGCTGAACGACTCCTCGTCCTCCACGACAAGTACACGGGTCACGGGTTGTCCTCCAGGACTTGCTGATCTGTGGAACGGGGGTGGTCGCGGAGTGGAAGCCTCAGGGTGAAGGTGGAGCCTGAGCCTTCCTTGCTCCAGACGATCACCTCTCCCCCGTGTTTGGTGGCGACGTGCTTGACGATCGCCAGGCCGAGACCGGTGCCTCCGGTCTGGCGGGAGCGCGCGGGGTCGACCCGGTAGAACCGTTCGAAGATCCGCTCGAGCTCCCTCTCCGGGATGCCTATGCCCTGGTCGGTGACGCTTATCTCCGCGTACCGGGCGTCGTCCTCCTTGGCGACCCGGGTGCTGATCGCCACGCGGGTGCGTTCCGGACTGTAGGCGACGGCGTTGTCCACGAGGTTCTTGAGTGCCATCACCAGGAGTTCCTCGTCTCCGGTGACGTGCAGGCCGGGCGCTCCGGCGGTGCTCAGTTGGATCTCGCGTGCCCCGGCGGCGAGGGTGGCCCGGTCGACGGCCTCGGCGACGACGTCGTCCACCGCGACCGGCCCTTCCTGCGCGAGGGGTTCGTCGCCCTGGACGTGCGAGAGCGTGATGAGGTCCTGCACGAGGCTGGACAGCCGCGCCGCCTCCAGCTGCATCCTTCCGGCGAAGCGGCGGACGGCGTCCTGGTCCTCGGCGGCGTCCTGGACGGTCTCGGCCAGCAGGAGGAGGGCGCCCACGGGGGTTTTGAGCTCGTGGCTGACGTTCGCGGAGAAATCACGCCGTATCGACTCCACGCGGCGCATCTCGGTGAGATCCTCGGCGAGGACGAGCACGAGTCCTCCGGAGCCGAGGGGGGCGACCCGGACGGCGAACCACCGGGAGTCCTTGCGGGAGAGTCCCACCTGGATCTCGGCCTCGCGGATCTCGCCGTCGCGGCGGACGCGGCGGGCGAGGGCGAGGAGTTCCTCGGCGACGAGCCTGTCGCCGCTGACCATGCCGAACGCGCGGGCCGCGGACGAGGCGCGCAGCACCCTGTCGTCGGTGTCCAGGACGACGGCGGAGGAGGGCAGGACGTTGAGTACGGACGCCACCCCGGGCGGCAGCGCCGCCGCGGGCTGTTGGGGCGGCTCGGCGCGCCCCAGCGCGATCTCGCTCCAGCGGATCGCGAGGCCGGTCACCAGTCCGCCGGTCAGGCCCACCAAACCGGCGAGTCCGACGGCCAGTTCGACATTCACACCTGGATGTTAGGTCCCGCTGGGGATGCCCTTGCACTACCCAAGGTGTCCGGACGGTCGCGTTCGCCCAATGTTCACCTGTGCCACCGGCTCAGTTCATGACCGACATGTTCGATGTGCCGTGGGAAAGACCCTTGATAGGGCATTTCACCCACAGCAATCGCACGAACACTGAGGATGAGACTTGCGCGACGCTTACCATGAGGAACTCGACGGCATCTCCCACGAACTGGTGGAGATGACCCGCCTCGTCCGTTCCGCCATGGCGCGGGCGACGACGGCGCTGCTCGACGCTGACGCCCGGCTCGCCGAGGAGGTCATCAGCGGCGACAAGGCGGTCAACAAGATCGAGGCCGGAATCGAGCAGACCGTGCTCGACCTGATGGCCCGCCAGCAGCCGGTGGCCGGCGACCTGCGGACCCTCGTCACCTCCCTGCGGATGGCCGCCGACCTGGAGCGGATGGGCGACCTCGCCTCGCACATCGCCAAGACGGCGCGCCGCCGCCTGCCCGAGTCCTGCATCCCGCCGGAGCTGCACGCCACCGTCCTGGAGATGGGGCAGATCGCCGAGCGGATGGTCGCCAAGGCCGGGAGCGTCATCGCGTCGCAGGACGTCGCGATGGGCCTGGAGTTGGAGGCCGACGACGACGCGATGGACCGGCTGCACAGCAAGCTGTTCAAGGTCCTGCTCTCCCCACAGTGGAAGCACGGTGTGGAGAAGGCGGTGGACATCACGCTGGCCGGCCGCTACTTCGAGCGGTTCGCCGACCACGCCGTCCACGTCGGCGGGGACGTGGTCTACCTCGTGACGGGCCAGCGCCCGGAGGAGATCATCGACGAGTTCAGCTGATCCGCGCGCGGCGCTGAGCGGGCCGCTGAGACCCGCCCGGCCCGCCGCCGGTACGCGACACCAAGAGGGCCGCACGGACGTCCGTGCGGCCCTCTGACGTGCGCGAAAGCTATTTCTTGCCCTGGTTCTTGACGGCCTCGATGGCCGCCTTGGCCGCGGTGGGGTCGAGGTACTCGCCGCCGCGCTTGCGCGGGACGAAGTCGGCGTCGAGCTCGTACTTGAGCGGGATGCCGGTCGGGATGTTCAGCTCGGAGATCTCGTCGTCGGGGATCGCGTCGAGGTGCTTGACCAGCGCGCGCAGCGAGTTGCCGTGCGCGGTCACCAGGACGGTGCGGCCCGCCGCGAGGTCCGGCACGATCGCGTCGTACCAGTAGGGCAGCAGCCTGTCCACCACGTCGGCGAGGCACTCGGTGCGCGGGACCAGCTCCGAGGGCAGGCCCGCGTAGCGCAGGTCGCCGACCTGGGAGAGCGGGTCGGCGTCGGCGATCGGCGGCGGCGGCGTGTCGTAGGAGCGGCGCCAGGTCTTGAACTGCTCGGCGCCGAACTCCTCCAGGGTCTGCGCCTTGTTCTTGCCCTGGAGCGCGCCGTAGTGCCGCTCGTTCAGCCGCCAGGAGCGCCGGACGGGCAGCCACAGCAGGTCGGCGGCGTCCAGCGCGATGTTCGCGGTCCTGATGGCCCGCTTGAGCAGCGAGGTGTGCAGGACGTCGGGGGTCAGGTCGGCGTCCAGCAGCAGCTCACCGGCGGCGGCGGCCTCGCTCTCGCCCTTGGCGGACAGGTCCACGTCCACCCATCCGGTGAACAGGTTCTCCGCGTTCCACACGCTCTCGCCATGCCGGAGCAAAACCAGGGTAGCCATGCGGGCGATCCTACCGAGCGGCCCCCGGTCAGCGGTTCTCGGGAGCCGCGAAGCGGGCGAAGGCGGCGAGGTTGGCCAGGGACTCGCCACGGGAGACCCGCCAGTCCCATTCCTTCTGGATCGAGGACTTGAAGCCCAGTTCGAGCGCCCTGTCGAAGTTCTCGTCGCTGTAGGCGAGGGCGCAGCCGAGGACCCGGTCGACCTCCTCCTCGTCGACGGCCTTCAGCGGCAGCTTCCCGACGAGATACACGTCACCCGCCTCATCCAGGGTGAAGGACAGGCAGTAGAGCTTGCTGTTCTTCTCCAGGAGCCACCGGTAGAAGACCGCGTGGTTCTCGTCCGGCTGACGGCAGAAGAACGCCTCCACGTGGAGGGTGTAGGTGCCGACGATCAGCCACACCATGGTGGCGAGCTTGTGCTCGCCCGGAAGCCGGATGAGGAAGGCGCCTTCACGGGGCTCCTCGTAGGTCAGCTCGGACTCTTCGAGGAAGGCCCGGATCGTCTCGACGGCGTTCACGCGCATACCCGATCGTTCACCACGCTGTTGTACACCCGCAGGAGGCGGTCCGCGGTGGCGTCCCAGCCGAAGACGCGGGCGTGCCTTACGGCTCCTTGGCCGAGGCGCTCCCTGAAGTAGGGCTCGTCATAGAGGGTTTCCAGCACCCTTGCGTAGTCCCGGGGGTCGTGGCCCTCGACGAGGATGCCCGAGACCTTGTCCCCGACGGCCGTGCGCAGTCCGCCTACGGCCGCCGCCACGACGGGCGTCCCGCACGCCTGCGACTCGACGGCGACCAGCCCGAACGACTCGTTGTGCGACGGCACCACGGTGACGTCGGCGGCCCGGTACCAGTCGGCGAGGCCGTCCTGGCGGGTCGGCGGCTCGAACCGGGCGACGTCGCCGAGACCGAGGGACGCGGCGAGCTTCTGCAGGCCCTCGGGCCGCTCCCGGCCCGTCCCGGACGGTCCGCCCACGACCACGACGACAAGCCGGGAGCGCAGTTCGGGGCGGCGTTCCAGCAGCTCGGCGGCGGCCCGCACCAGGACGTCGGGTGCCTTGAGCGGTTGGATGCGCCCGACGAACAGCAGCAGGTAGGCGTCCGCAGGCACGCCGAGCCGCTGACGTGCCGCGTGACGCGGTCCCGGTTTGAACACGTCGAGGTTGACGCCGGGCGCGACGGTCGTGACGCGTCCGGGAGAGGCGCCGTAGAGGTCGATGAGTTCGTCCGCCTCGTCGGCGGTGTTGGCGATCAGCTCGCAGGCGTCCGCGACGATCTGTTCCTCGCCGGAGACCCTCAGGCCGGGCTCGGGTGTGTCGCCCTCCGCCAGCCGTAGGTTCTTCACCTTGGCGAGTGTGTGCATCGAGTGCACCAGCGGCACCCCCCAGCGGTGGGAGGCGACCCATCCAGGCTGCCCGGACAGCCAGTAGTGCGAGTGGACGAGGTCGTAGTGCCCGGGGTCGTGTGAAGCCTCCACACGCAGGAGTCCCGACGTGAAGGAACACAGCTGCCTGGGCAGCTCTGCCTTGTCGAGTTCCTCGAACGGCCCCGCCTGGACGTTGCGGACCAGCACACCGGGCGCGAGTTCCACGACCGGGGGCAGCGCCCGGGACGTCGCGCGCGTGAAGATGTCCACCTGCACGCCCCGCTGGGCCAGCCGTTTCGCGGTCTCCACGATGTAGACGTTCATGCCTCCGGCGTCGCCCGTGCCGGGCTGGTCCAGGGGTGACGTGTGCACGGAGAGCGTCGCGACCCGGTTGATCACGAGACCTCGCTTTTTGTCGGGAAAAGGAACCAAAGGGTGAACCTACCGATCCGCCCGCCTCATTCCCCACCCCGGGCCCGGTGACCGGCCGTCAGCCGGGACAATGGAGCCCATGCGCAAGACAGCAGTGATCACCGGGGCCAGCAGCGGGATCGGGGCGGCGACCGCCCGCAGGCTCGCCGCCGAAGGCTTCAACATCGTCGTCGCCGCCCGCAGGCGCGACCGCCTGGACGAGCTGGTCAAGGAGATCGAGGCGGCCGACCCCGCAGGCCGGACGGGCTTCGCCGAGGCCGTCACGCTCGACGTGACGTCCGAGGAGTCCGTCGCCGAACTCGCCGCAAGGCTCCCCGAGTGCCACGTCCTCATCAACAACGCGGGGGGCGCGCACGGCAAGGAGAGCGTCGCGGAGGCGCTCACGGAGGACTGGCAGGTGATGTACGACACCAACGTCCTCGGCCTCATGCGGGTCACGCGGGCGCTGCTGCCGAAGCTCGTCGCGTCCGGAGCGGGCCATGTGGTGAACGTCACCTCGTTGGCCGCGCACGTGCCTTACGAGGGCGGCGGCGGCTACGTGGCGGCCAAGCACGCGGCGGCGGCCGTCAACGACATCCTTCGCCTCGAACTCGTCGCCAAGCCCGTCAGGATCACCGAGGTGGCCCCGGGCATGGTCAAGACCGACGAGTTCTCCCTCGTCCGCTTCCGGGGCGACGAGGCGGCCGCTGAGGCCGTCTACGCGGGCGTGGCCGAGCCGCTGGTCGCCGACGACATCGCGGACTGCATCGCCTGGGCCGTCACCAGGCCCGCGCACGTCAACATCGACAGGATCGACGTGCAGCCGCGCGCGCAGGCAGCGCCGTACAAGATCCACCGGGGCTAGCCGGATTCGGGCCCCCGGGGTCTCTTACGCCCCATGGGTCGCTCCCCTAGGGTGAGGCGCACTCCCATCCCCCCTCGAGGAGATCCGGCATGCGCCTCACCGTCGTCGTCTCGGCCGCGCTCGCGGGCGTGCTGCTCGTCCCGCAGGGCGCGGCGGCCAAACCGTCATGGAAGAACGTCACGGCCAAGGCGTTCAAGACGTCGGGCACGCTGCTCGCTGTCGCGGCCGTGAACAAGCGGACGGTCTTCGCGGTCAACGAGAACGGGCGGCCGTTCCACTGGAACGGCAAGAAGTGGACGGTCAAGAAGGGCGCGGGCACGTTCCGGCCCACCGCGATCGCCGCTTCCAGCCCCACCAGGGCGTGGGCCGTTGGGCTGGCGGGCGTGACGCCGGTCGCCATCTACTGGAATGGCAAGTCGTGGAAGCGGGTGGCCTACCCGGGGGCCAACCTGGGGCCCATCACCCTGCCGCTCGTGCCGCTGTCCCTCTCGGCCTCCCCTGATGGCACCGTCTACTCCGTCGCGGGGCTGAACGCCAAGAACGACGGGGCCAGCGCCGTCCGTAGGTGGAACGGCAAGAGGTTCGTGAACGTGGACGTCCCCGCCGGGGGCGCCTCCCTGACGGCGGTGGCCGTGCGCACCAAGGGCGACGTGTGGCTCGCCGGGACGACCACCGCCAACGGCACCCAGGCCGTCGCGACGGTCCTGCGGCTCCAGGGCGGGCAGTGGAAGCAGGTCCCGGCGCCCGGTGGCGACTGGGGCACCATCGGACAGCCGCACAACATCATCCAGGACCTCGCGGTGGCCGGGCCGAACCGGGTGTGGGCCATCCGCGCGCAGAACGGCGGCGGCCTGCTCCGCTGGACGGGCTCCGGCTGGACCGAGGCGAGGACCCCTCTGATCTCGCACTACGCCCTCACCCCCGACGGCGGCTCCGGCGCCTGGACGATCCCGTCCCCCGGCACCGGAGGCAAGCGCTCCCAGTACCTGCACTGGGCGGGCAAGTGGACGACGCTCAAGGGCCCGCAGCGCAAGGGCGACACCCAGATCCACGACCTCGTGCGCGTCCCGGGCACCAGGCAGGTCATCGCCGTCGGAGGTGTCGCGTCCGGGAACAAGCGGCTCCCGGTCGTCGAGATCTACCGCTGAGGCCCGAGCGCGTCCCACGGCAGGGTGATCTCGCCCAGCCTCCAGCGGCGCGCTCCCCCGTAAGGCGGACGTGTGTGGACGGGCCACCCGCGCCGCACCTGCTCGACCGTCGCCAGCCAGCGCTGCCGGGGCCCGAACACCGACCGAGGGGCGGCGGACGCCCACGCCAGGTCCAGGTCGGCGAGGAACGCGTGGACGGCCTCGCCCGGCACGTTCCGGTGGATGAGCGTCTTGGGCAGCCGCTCGGCCAGCGCCGACGGCCTGGGCAGGTGCGCCAGCGCCGCCGCGAACGTGACGGTCGCGGGGCCGTCCCGGTGCACGGTGACCCAGACGTGCCGTCGGCCTAGCTCGTCGCAGGTGCCCTCCACGAGAGCGCCTCCGGGCGCGAGGCCGTCCCTGAGCCTGTCCCACACGCGCCACGCCGTGTCCTCGTTGTACTGGCGCAGCACGTTGGCGGCGCGCACGAGGTCGGGCGGCCGGTCCACCGGCAGCTCGAAGCCGCCCCTGGCGAACGACAGCCCCGGATACGCGGCCTGGCGCGGCGCGAGGAACGCGCGGGCGGCGTCCACCCGCTCCTGCGCGATCTCCAGCCCGACGACCCTGACGTCGGGGCGCACCGCGCGCAGCCGCGAGTAGAGCTCCACGGCCGTCACGGGCGACGCCCCGTATCCCAGGTCCACCACGAGCGGCGCGGGCGGCAGCGGCCGTGTGGCGGCCATCCAGAGGTCCTGGCGGCGGAGGCGGTTGGGGTTGGTCGTCCCCCTGGTCACCTCGCCCTCCGGCCTCCGCACCCGCGCCACGCCGTCCACGGTAGGGCCTCGGGCCGACCGCTCAGTCCCGAGGCGGCGGCAGAGTGGGCAGGTCGAAGGCGACGGGCTCGAAGGGGACTTCGAGGTCGTCCAGCGCCTTCGTGATCTTGCGTTCCTCGTAGGTGAAATGCGACTCCATGATCGCCGCGAGGCCGTCGAGCTCGCGGCGGACCCGCTCGGCGTCGGCCGGGTCGGCTTCCGCGACGAGCGCGTCGAGCCTGGTGAGGATGTCGGCGATGAGCCCGTGGTCCTCGCGCAGGCTCGCCAACGTGGGCGCGAGCGCGGGGTACTGGGCGGCGAGAGCGGGGAACACGTGGTCGTCCTCGCCGGTGTGGTGCCTGGTCAGCGCCGTGCAGAACGCCGCGCAGTGGGCGAGGAGCTCGCGGGGGCGCCCCTGCCCTCCGTCAAGGTAGGCGTCCATGTCGGAGCGCAGGAGGGCGAGTTCGGCGCGGAGCCTGTCGTGGATATGCAGAAGCTGGATGCCGAAGGCCGTGAGGCGTTCGTCGGTGGTGGCCATGGGAGATCCCGTGGTTCGGCGCCTCCATGCCCGCGGGTGTCTGCGACCGGGCGCACGCGACGCTGCCGGTGATCCTAACCGCGACCCGCCCTCGCCGGTCAAGGCCGGTGCGGCCGGGGTCAACGGTAGATCTCGGCCACCGGGTAGCGCTCCCCGCCACGGTCGAGGCCGCCGACGGAGACGACGCGGGTGGTGCCCGGCACGAGGTCGAGGTCGCCGAATCCGGGCACGCCGTCGCGGCGCGGCCCGTACAGGAAGTGCCACGTGTTCTTGTGCCAGCGCAGGTACGGGACCTCGGTCACGTCGTTCTTGCTGTAAGGCAGCATCCACACCCCGCCCTGCCCGTCCTGGGTGAGGGTGAGGGCGCCCAGGTCGCGCGGGAGCCTGCGGTCGGTGACGCGCTTGCCGTCCACCCGGACGAGCGACGTCCTGGTGGAGCCGCGCAGGGCCCAGGCCGCGCCCGGCTTGTCCGCGACGATCTGGGTGATCGCCTGGGTGGAGTTCCCGCCGACCTTCAGGCGCTTCCACCTCTTGCCGTTCCAGTGCATGAGGAGAGCGCGGACCTTCTTGTTCGCACTGTAGGAGCCGCCGAGCCAGATGTCGTCCTTGGCCCGAACCTCGACGGTGTCCAGGGCCGCCCCCTTGGGCAGGCTCACCTTCCACGGCTTCCACCCGCCGTCCTTCCAGCGCAGGACGGACGAGTCGCCTTTGAACGGCTCCACGGCGACCGTCACGGCGGTCCCGTCAGATCCGGCGGCCAGGTCCACGGGCACGCCGGGTCCGGGGAAGGCGACCTTCCGCCACTTCTTGCCGTTGTAGTAGAGGGCGTGGCCTACGGCCAGGTCCATGCCGGTCACCCACGCACGGCGCGGGCCCGCCACGGCGAGCCCGGAAGGCGCGAAGGTGCCTTCGACCGACGCGCGCCGCCACTCCTTGCCGTTCCACTTCCAGACCGCGAGCCTGTCGCCCTCCCGGCCAGCCGCCCAGCCGAGCTTCGCGGAGACGAACTCGACGTTGTTGAGCGAGCCCGCCTTCACCGGCTTGGGGCTCGGCATCTTGCGCCACTTCGGCGGCGCCGCCTGCGCCGCCGGGCTGACGACGGCGCAGGCACCGAGCACGAGGGCGGCGAGGGCGGCGAGGGCCGCGGCCCGCCTCACCCCTGGCCCGCCAGCGCCGCGACATCCACCTTCGGCGCCTTGCGCCCGTAGGGGCGGGACTGCGCCAGCGCGCCCGAAAGCGCGAAGGTGAACGCCCGCATCGACTCGGCGAACTTCGACAGGTCCCATTCGGCAGGCCCCTCGTACCAGTAGAGGTTGTCGCCTCCCTCAACCCCGGCCGTCTCGACGGTCTTGGACCACGGGCCCACCGCGTCGAGCACGACGGCGTAGGGGAGGAAGCGGGAGAACAGCGCGATCTTCTGCCGGTCGGGCACCTGGTCGGCCCTGCCCTTGCGCAGGTGCTCCTGGAAGCCCAAGGTCTGCGCCAGGACGGTCGAACCCTTGGCCGTCTTGGCTGGCATGTGCTTACCGAAGAGCGTAAGCGCGAGCCCGAAGGCGAGCACACCGAGGCCGACGAGCGCGTAACTGGTGAAGATGGCCAGCGCGACCGTGCCGACGGCGCCGACCACCGTGGCGAGGTAGCCGAGGATCGTCCAGCGGGAGCGGACGGCGTCCGGCCTCCGGTGGAACCAGCCCTGCTTGACCACGTCCACGTACAGGGCGGCGCGCACCTGGGCGAGCTTTGTGGCGAACCTGCCGCCGAGGTCCGCCAGCTTGACGGTGTCGCCGTCGATGAACAGGCCGTCGTAGAGGATCTCCTCGTAGTGCAGGAGGTCGTTGACGGGCCGGTTGAGGCGGCGCAGCGTCCAGTCGCCCTTGCCTGCGGCCTCCTCGATGAGGATGTAGCCGCGCACCGCAAGGTCGATGACGGTAGCGGCCACGTCGATGACGTCGGCCTGCTCGTCGATGAGGGTGCCGACCTGGCCGGGACGGATGCCGTCCGGCGGCTCCTCGGTGTGGGACGTCTCCGTCACCTCCGCGCGGGCGTCACGGCCGCGCAGACGGTACAGCAGGAAGAAGCCGCCGAGGAGGACCACCAGGAGGGCCGCGAGGGCGCCGCCCGTCACCGGGTTCATGGCGAAGGACGAGGCGAGTGTCTTGCGCTCCTCGTAGGACGGCGCGCCCGTGGTGTGCCCGGAAGGCAGCGCGGCCGCCACCGTCAGGTACTCCTCGGGGAGCATGTTCTCCTGGCCGTAGACGGCCTTGCGGCGCTGCTCCGCCGTGCTGAACTCGCTGCACCCGACGACGCTGCTGGGCGATCCGGCGAAGCAGTTGATGTTGCGGACCCCCACCCCCGCGTCGAGCGTCACCCGCGCGGCGGCGACCGGGACGTCCCACCCGACGGCCGTCCAGCGCACCTCCTGCGCGGCGTTGAGCGGCAGGATGGAGCCGGTGATGTCGTACTGGAGGGTGAAGGTCTGGGGGCCGGTCCGCCCACCGCTGAGGCGCACGATGGTCCGGTCGGACCCGACGACGGTCTCGGCGGTGACGTCGCCCGACACCCTGACGTTGTCGACCGAGAACGTCCGGTCCCGCGTCGCGTCGTCGGGGATGCGGGTGATGAAGATCCGCTCGACCGGGCGGGAGGCGGCCTCCGTGCCGTGGTCGAACGTAACCGTCTCGGTGGCGTGCAGGACGCCGTCCGCGCCGACCGTGAGCACGATCTCGTCGTTCAGCACCTTGTCGTCGGCGTCGGCGAGCACCGCCCTGCGTTCGGCGGCCGTCGGCGGGCCGGAGGCGTGCGCGGGGGCGAGCGGCACGAGGAGGAGCAGGAGGGGGGCGGCTATCAGCCATGGACGTCCCAGCATGCGCCCAAAGCGTAGTGGGTCCCGATCACGCCCACTATGCACCTGGACGATCCTCTCTGCTTGCAAGAGCACGCACCCGACGGTCACGTCCAGGGCGAGAAGTCCCCGAAAATCCAGCCAAAGCGCGGAAAGCGTAGCGAGATCATTGCAAAATGTGAGCGGAGTCACCCGCGATATCCCAGCTTCCCGCTTGCAATAGCAAGCACATTGACAGAGGGTGGTTCCTATGCAAGGACCGAAGGTCGGCTCCATCGGTGAGTACATCCGGGAGCAGCGGCAACGGGCGAAGATCTCGCTGCGCCAACTGGCGGAGCAGGCGGGGGTCTCCAACCCCTACCTCAGCCAGGTGGAACGCGGCCTGCGCAAGCCGAGCGCGGAGATCCTCCAGCAGATCGCCAAGGGTCTGCGGATCTCCGCCGAGGTGCTCTACGTGCAGGCCGGGATCCTCGAAGACCGCGAAGCGGACACCGATGTGCAGACAGCCATCCGGGCCGACCTCACTCTCTCCGAAAGGCAGAAGCAGGTGTTGCTCGACATCTACGACTCCTTCCGGAAGGAGAACGCAGCGAACATCGGGCCCGACCACGAGGCCCTGTCCGAAAGAGAGGACCTGGAACCATGACCCTTGCCGAGAAGATCAAGGAAAGCCGCGCGGTCTACGCCGGCGCCGGGGCCGTCGACCTGGCGGTGGAGAAGCTCCGCGAGGTGCCCGAGGCCGCCGCCAAGGTGCGCGCCGAGCTCACCGAGAACTACGGCAAGTACCGCGAGACGGTCACCGAGAACGTCGACGAGCTGCGCGGCGAGGTGAACGAGCGCGTCGCCAAGGCCCGCACCACCGTCACCGTGCGCGTGGACGAGCTCAAGGCCAACGTCACCAAGTACCAGGAGCGCACCGAGGCGTCGGCCCTGCAGGGCTACGTCGCCACCCTGTCGACCAAGCTCAACGAGGTGATCGACGACCTCGCCGAGCGCGGCAAGACCGTCATCAACAAGGAGGCCGACGAGGAGCCCGCCCCGGCCGTCGTCGTCCCGCCCAAGCAGGCGACCCCGGTCGAGGCCGCCGAGGCCAAGCCCGCCGCCAAGCCCAAGCCCGCCCCCGCCAAGAAGACCCAGCCCGCCAAGAAGGGCTGACGTCGGCAAGCGCGCTCGCCGGAAGGCGCCCGGTCCTGTGTGGACGGGCGCCTTTCGCCGTCCGGGGAGCCCGCGGTCCTCCACAGGGTGGAGGGCAGGACCGCGAATCTTTTGTAGTGTGGCGGCAGCACTTGAGGAAGGGTGATGTCGTGCTCGGAAGCATTCACACGGGGCTGGCGCTCGTGTTCTGGGGGCTCGCGATCGTCGCCTTCATCATGGAGGCGTTCTCGCTCGTCGACGTCCTGCGCAGGCCCGCCGAGGCGTTCCCCGCCGCGGGCAAGCAGACGAAGAAGCTGTGGCTGATCATCCTCGGTTTCGCCACGCTCTTCGGTTTCGCCGCCGCCACCCTGTACCTCAACCAGCTCGGGATCTTCGCGATCGCCGCGTTCATCGCCTCGGTGATCTACCTCGCCGACGTGCGCCCCGCGCTGAAGGAGTACGGCTCGGGCGGCGGCCGCCGCATGGGCCCCTACGGCCCCTGGTAACACGCTGATCCACGGCGCCGGACGTTCGCCGTCCGGCGCCGCCGCGTCGTGCCACAAACCGCGCCCTTCCCCCCGGCGAAAAAAGTTATCCACAGGCCGCTAAGCGATCTTGAAGCGAATGACGCACAGTGTTCCCGAGCGCACGCACAAGCGGCGATCGAAGGGAGCACACCGCGATGAGACTGTCACCGACCACGCAGCGAGACTTCGGAACCGGGCGCCCGAGCCCGCAGAACCGCGGCACGGGCGCCGTGGCGCGGGCAGGGGCCGAGCCGGGCTGCGCGAACCGGGAGCAGGGCGGGCCGGGAGGGCGGCCCGCCGGGGGTCAGTGGAAGGACCAGAGGGCGAGGGGTGTGAGAACCAGCAGGACGGAGGTGAGCAGTGCCGCCGAGCGTGCCAGGAGGGGGCGCGGAGCGGGGTTGAGCAGGCGCTGCACGCGGGCCATCACGGCGCTGCCCTCGTGGGCGACGGCGAGGGCGCAGGAGGGCGCCGAGGCCGAGGGGGCGGTGGCGAAGCGCAGCAGCGCCTTGGCCAGCTCCTTGGGGGAGCGGTGCCGCAGCGCGCGGTCGTCGGCGCGCATCTCGATGAGCAGCGCGACGGAGTCGAGGATCCGGGCGACGAGCCCGATCCGTGGAAGGGAGGTGAACGGCAACAGCACCAGGTCGTGACGCTCGCGCGCGTGCGCCAGCTCGTGGGCGAGCACCGCTTCGAGCTCGCCGTCGTCGAGCAGTTCCAGCGTGCCCTTGCTGATGACGATCTTCGACCGGACTCCCGGCACGCAGTAGGCGGCGGCCTGGGGATGGTCCAGCACGAGGGCGTCCGCGCGCATGCCGCGGTCGGCGATCAGCCGCAGCAGGGCGCGGTGCCGGGCGCGGGCGCGCAGCACCCGGAAGCCCGACAGCAGGAGCGAGCCGATCAGCGACCCGGCGAACGCCATGCCCGCGAGCAGCACGAGCTGCCGCGGCAACGACAGCAGCGACCCGTCATCGGGGAGGAGGAACAGCCCGTGCAGCACACCACGGCCGAGCGGCTCCAGCGCGAAGCCCACGAGGGCGCCGATGGTGGCCAGGCCCCAGGCGAGGCCGAGCGCCTGCCACAGCACGATCCCCGCGCGCGGGGTGCGCCAGGTCCACCGGGCCTTGGCGAGCAGTCCGGCCGCGGGCACCGTCGCCAGGGCGATGAGCGCGAGCGCGGCCCAGGCGGTCATGGGACGGCTCGCGGGACGGGGCGGGGCACGGTCATTCGAGGTTCTCCAGAACCCGCCGGAGCGCGGCGGCCTCGTCGCCGCTCACCGAGCGGGCGAAGTGGGCGAGTGCGGCGTCGCGGTCACCGCTCAGGGCGAGCGCGCCGAGCATGAGCTCGGCGACATAGCCCTCGCGGGACTCGGCGGGGCGGTACGCCCAGGCACGGCCCGAGCGCTCCCGAACAAGGAAGTCCTTCTTGGCGAGGCGGTCCAGCACCGTCATCACGGTGGTGTGGGCGAGGTCGCGGTCGGCGAGGGCGCGGCTGACGTCCCGTGCCGTCGCCGGTTCCTCCCTGGCCCAGAGGATCTCCATCACTGCGCGTTCAAGCTCTCCCAAACCCTTCACAGCCCGAATTCTACCTCCCGGTCACTACGCCCCGTAGTACCCCTCGTTTCCGCACACAGTAGATCGGATGTTCTATCAGATTCCGCCATATCGCCGACAAGTAAGCAGTTCTTTACTTCTGGGAGACGTTACCGATGAGTAAAGAGGAGGTGCCGCATGCGCCGAACCGGTGCGACCATCGTCGCGGCGACACTGCTCGGCTCCCTGCTGGCAGCCGCGCCCCCGGCCGCCGCCGACGCGGGGTTCACTTCGGCCTACCGGACCATCCCCGGCCACGGAGGCACGCCCCTGAAGGCCCTGGTCTACCAGCCGAAGGGCAAGGACCGCTTCCCGCTGGTCGTCATGCCCGCGAGCTGGTCGCTGTTCCACGCCGAGTACGCGGGCGCGGCGGCGCGGTTCGCCAAGGCCGGATACGGGGTCGTCGCCTACACCTCGCGCGGCTTCTGGGACTCCGAGGGCAGGATCGAGATCGCCGGGCGCCCCGACGTCGGCGACATCAGCCGGGTCGTCGACTGGGCGCTCGCGCACACCAGGGCCGACCGCACCCGGATCGGCGCCGCCGGGATCTCCTACGGCGCGGGCATCTCGCTGCTCGGCGCGGCACACGACAGCCGGATCAGGGCCGTCTCGGCGATGAGCGGCTGGGCCAGCCTCGCCGACTCGCTCTACCAGAACCAGACGGTCAACGAGCAGGCGGCGCTGGCGCTGCTGACGCTCGGGCACATCACCGGCGATCCGGGCGAGGACTTCCTCACCGTCCAGGACGGCTGGGTCAAGGACCAGTTCGGCACCGCGCTCAAGCTGGCGGAGATCCGGGGCGCCGCGCACTACGTGGACCGCCTCAACCGGAACCGTCCGGCGATCATGCTCGCCAACGGCTGGCAGGACGGGATCTTCCCGCCCGCCCAGTACGTGGACTTCTACCACCGGCTGAAGGTGCCCAAGCGGATCACCCTCCAGGCGGGCGACCACGGCACCGCCGAGGCGCTCGGCGCGCTCGGCCTGCCGAACACCACCTGGACCGAGACCCTGCACTGGTTCGACCGGCACCTGCGCGGCCGCGCGAACGGGATCGACGCCAAGGGGCCCGTCGCGCTGAAGCCGAACAACGGCGGCCCCTGGGCCTACTTCCCCACCTGGAAGGGCCAGGCCGACCGGGTGAAGCGCCACCCGCTGCCCGCCCGCCGGATCCGGATCACCGGCGGCGTGAACACCGTCGCCGACAGCGGCCTCCTGGAGGCGACCGGTATCGCCGCCCAGGCGGGTATCCACTGGACGATCAGACCCGGCCAGGTGAACCGCAAGCACGCTTTTGTCCACCGCACCCCAGCGCTGAAGCGCCCCACCGTCGTCAGCGGCTCCCCCGTCCTCCGCGCCAAGGTCACCCCCTCCACCCGCAGCACCACACTGTTCGCCTACCTCTACGACGAAGCCCCCGACGGCAAGGCCCGCCTCATCACCCACGCCCCCTACACCTTCCGCGACGCCACCCCCGGCAAGCCCCAATCCCTCACGCTCACCCTCCAACCCATCCGCTGGCGCCTCCCCGCCACCCACCGCCTCACCCTCGTCATCGACACCGTGGACCTCCGCTACCGCACCACCACCCCCAAGAACACACACCTCACCCTCCACCCCACCTCCCTGACCCTCCCCCTCACCTGACCCCACCCCTCCGGCGAGCCCCTCCACCCAAGACCCCCACTCCACCCCAGGCCCTCCCCCGGCCCCGAGGTGGAGTGGGCCCCGCCGTCGCCCGAGGTCAGGGCGCGCCCGGCGGTGGGCGGGCGTGGGAGACTGCGGGGATGCGTGCGGTGGTGCAGCGGGTGAGTGAGGCGGCGGTCCGGGTGGACGGCGAGGTCGTCGGAAGGATCGACGGGCCGGGGCTGCTCGTGCTCGTCGGGGTCACCCATGACGACGAGGCGGGTCAGGCGGCGAAGCTGGCCGCGAAGCTGTGGGGGCTGCGGATCCTCGACGGGGAGAGGTCCTGCTCCGACGTGGGCGCCCCGCTCCTGGTGATCAGCCAGTTCACCCTCTACGGCGACACCCGCAAGGGGCGCCGCCCGTCCTGGATCCACGCGGCCAGGGGCGATGTCGCCGAGCCGCTCGTGGACGCCGTCGTCACCGGGCTCCGCTCCCTCGGCGCGCACGTCGAGACGGGCAGGTTCGGCGCCGACATGAAAGTCTCCCTGGTCAACGACGGCCCGATCACCCTGGTCCTCGACGTCTGACCCACCCCGGACACGACCCGGACACGACTCGCCGGTTCCGCCGGAACCGGCGTGGAGACGCGGCGCTCCCCCGCCGACGATCAGAACAGCCCCCACAGCATGCCGACCAACGACACGACAAGGCCGACGAAGGCCGCGTACAGGATGTACCGGTCTTCCTGGCTGAGGCGGTGGCGCACCTTGGGGGCGACCAGCACAACACCCGTCGCCCGGTTCGGGTCGGAGACCGGCGGCCGGTAGCTCGGGTTGGTCCGCCCGATGAGCTGCCACAGCCCGTCGTTCTTGATCCCCTGGTGCCGTTTGTCGTGCGCGAAGACCCGGCCGCGGACCTGCTCGATGCACTCGTTGCCCTGGCGTGTCTTCACCCGGCAGCGGGTGCGCACGAGGCAGATCTCGTAGAAGCTCCACAGCAGCAGGGTGAGCAGCAGCAGCCGCCAGTTCCAGGTGTAGACGCCGATCACGACGAGCGCGGCGAAGCCGAGCCACCACACGATCTGCTCCAGGTCCCGGCCGAACCCGCGCCGTGCCGCCTTTCGGGAAACCATGACCGCGTACCGCCTCCGTCCGGAACGGCTACCTCGATCTTCTCTTTATCCCATATCTCCCGTCGGCAATCACCGACGGCGGCCCCGGAGCGCCGGGTCGATCGTCACGTTCGCCCCGGTGTCGGGCGACACGACGACCTCCTGGGCGGCGGCGACACCGTCGGCGACCAGCGGCGCGTCCACCGGAACGGTCCGTTTCACCAGCGCCAGCCCGATCGGCCCGAGTTCGTGGTGCCGGGCCGCCGATCCGGCGAATCCGACCTGTCGCCCGTCGGCGGTGACGGCGGCGCCCTTACTCGGAAGCCTGTCCACACTGCCGTCGAGGTGAAGGAACACCAGCCTCCGCGGCGGACGGCCAAGGTTGTGCACCCGCGCGACGGTCTCCTGCCCCCGGTAGCACCCCTTGTTCAGATGCACCGCAGGCCCGATAAGACCGAGTTCGTGCGGAATGGTCCGGTGGTCGGTGTCCACCCCGAGCCGGGGCGCGTGCGCCGCGATCCGCAGCGCCTCGTACGCCCAGATCCCGGCGGGGTCGCGGCCCGTCGCCGTCCCGGCCGGGACGATCAGGCTGGTCATGCCCGCGACGTCGGGCAGGCTCAGCTCGCCCGAGAGCCCGAGCCCCGTGACGACGTCGTAGGACGAGGACACGTCCTCCACCTCGACCCGCAGCATGAACCTCATCCGGTCCAGGAACGCCGCGAGATCGGCGGCGGTGCCGGGCTCCACGTGCGCCCACACGGCCGACCCGTCGTCCACCAGATGAAGATGGTGTTCGATGTGCCCGTTCGGCGACAGCAGCAGCGCCTGGGTGGCCTCCCCCGGCGCGAGCGCGCTCAGATGCTGGCTCAGCAGGCTGTGCAGCCACGAGAGCCGATCCGGGCCGCTGACCCGCACGACCCCCCGGTTCGACCTGACGACGGCCGCCTCACCGCCCTCCAGGGCCTTCTGCTCCGCATAGGGGTCACCAAAATGCGCCGGAAGCTCAGTATCGGGGGCTTCTGCGTAGAACGTCATGAGCGGCACTCCCTGCACCTGCCGAAGACCGTCAGATGATGGACGTCGGTCTCGAACCCCTGCTCCGCCTCCAGCGCGGCCACCAGGCCGTCGGCGACGGACGGGGACACGTCCTGCACCTTGCCGCACCCACGGCAGCACAGATGGACGTGGTCGGCCTCGGTGGCCAGATGGTAGTTCGGCGGCCCGTGCCCGACGTGGGCGTGTTTGACCAGGCCGAGCTCTTCCAGCAGCTCCAGCGTCCGGTAGACGGTCGAGATGTTCACGCCCGTCGCCGTCCGCTGCACCTGCGCGCAGATCTCCTCGGGGGTCCCGTGCTCCAACGCCGCGACGGCCTCCAGGACGAGCTGGCGCTGCGGGGTGACCCGGTACCCACGGGCCCGCAGCTCCGCCTGCCACGTCGTCTCACCCATGTCCCGATCCTATGTCCGGAAAAAGCGTTTGCCTGCACGCCGGAACCTCGCATAGTTTCGGTGCCACGCAGGAAAGGAGGTGGTCCACGAGATGATTTCTTCGAGGACTTGCGAGGTGGCTGCTCGCTAGGAGCGCCCGCACGGGACTTGCAGTCTCCTGGCGAATCTCCAGCAGACACCGGGTCCCCGGACCGCCGTCCAGTCCTGACGGCACGCCGCCCCACGCGGCAGGTCCGGGGGCTTTCGCATGTCGGGGGCCGCAGCCGGGCCTACTCCGGCAGCACCTTCTTGAGCTGCGCCGACATGTGCACCTGCAGCGGGTGCCCCAGCGCCGCCATCTCGTACACCCAGCCGAGGTCCCGCTCCTCGGTGCCCTCCTGCGCGGGGAACAGCCCGTACAGGCGCTTGCCGCCGGTGACCTCCTTGGCCGTCCGGGTCCGCGCGACGACGTCCGTCACCAGCTCCACCTTGTGGAAGGCGACCTCGCCGGTGTAGATCTCCTGGACGCCCGTCGGGTGTGACAGCAGCACCTCGATCTCGCGCCCGCCGCCGGGCACCCGCCAGAACCCGGTCTCGTACGCCAGGGCCTCGCGCTGCTTGAACTCCTCGTCCAGCCGCCAGGTGCGGCTGGTGTAGATCAGGTAGGGCTTGCCGATGTGCGTGAACGAGACCTGCTGCGTGAACCGGAACCGCTCGATGGTCGGGTAGTCGCCGACACCATCGCCCTCCCACGTCCCCACAAGCCACTCCAGGGCCTTGAGGTCGGGGTGCAACTCATGCTCGAACACGATCTCCATGTGACCAAGCGTAGCCTCACCCCAACCGCCCCAGGACCCGCACGAGCAGCACACAGCCCAGGGCCACGAGGGCGAGGACGGCCACGAGCACACCGACGTTCACGAGCGCCATGCGCGGAGCATAGGCCATCGTGCCGGGCCGTGGCGGCCCCGGACGCACCCCGGGACTAGTCGGCGTGATCTTCTTGTTATGTGAAGCGGGACGACCGGGGGCGGGAGTCCAGGAGGGGATGACGGTGCCACAGCCGACGTCGGAGGAAGGCCAGCGGCTTCTGGAGGCCGCGTACGGGCTGTTCGCCGAGCTGGGTTACGACCAGACGGAGAGCCAGATGATCGCGGACGTCGCCGGGGTGTCGGTGGCGGCGATCAAGGCGGAGTTCGGCAGTAAGCGGGGCCTGTACCTGGAGGTGATGAAGCGGGTCCATCTGGAGGAACAGGAGATCTTCGAACAGATGGCCGCGCACTACACGTACGACGCGGAGGGCCTGCACCGGATCGTCGACCGGTACCTCGACTACTTCGTGGACCATCCGCGCAGCGCCGCGCTGTGGGCGCAGCGGCGCATGTACGACGCCACCGACCTCCGCGAGGTGGAGGTCGCCTACAACTATCCCCCGGCCCGGAACATCGTGGAGATGACCGCCGGCGCCGTCCGCCCCGAGGTGGACATGGAGCTGCTCGTCTGGACGATCGTGTGGGCGGTCCAGACCTTCGTCTACAGCGGGTTCCCGAACGCCGAGGGCGGCCGGGTGGACGCCACCGACCCCCGGGCCCTGGAGCGCTTCCGCCGCCACATCCACACCGTCGTCGGCGCGCTCACCCGCTGACCACGACCCGTCGTCGCTACGGTCAGTGACCATTTTGTTATTCTGCGAGGGGGCGGCGTTCGGGGAGGGGCTACGGTGACGGAGCCGGCTTCGGAGACGGGCCAGCGGCTGCTGGCCTCGGCGCTCGGGCTGTTCGCGGAACTCGGCTACGACCAGACGACGAGCCAGATGATCGCGGACGGCGCGGGGCTGCCCGTCGGCGCGGTCAGGGCGGAGTTCGGCGGCAAGCGCGAGCTGTACCTCTCGGTGATCAAGCACGTGCACGAGGAGGAGCAGCGGCTCCTGGAGCACATGATGGCCGAGTACACGCATGACGCGGCGGGGATCCACCGGCTCGTCGACCAGTACCTCGACCACTTCGTGGACCACCCGCGCAGCGCCGCCCTGTGGATGCAGCGCCGTATGTACGACGCCGCCGACCTCCGCGAGATCGAGATCAACTACTCCTATCCCCAGATCGCCGCCGTCTCCGAGCTCACCGGCGATCTCGTCCGTCCGGGCGTGGACATGGAACTGGTCATCTGGACCCTCGTCTGGACCGTCCAGACCTTCGTCTACGGCGGCATCCCGGACGAGCGCGGCGGCCGCTCCACCGCCAGCGACCCCCGCGCCGTCAACCGCTTCCGCCGCCACCTCCACTCCTCCATCGACCCCCTCCTGCGCTGACGCACAGCTCCAACAACGGGAAAGGCCCCGTCCCCCAGAAGGGGGACAGGGCCTTCACACGGCTGATATCAGCGGTTGTACTGGCCGAAGTCGTACTCCTCCAGCGGGACGGCCTCGCCGGAGCCCGTGCCGAAGGTGTACTCGCCCGCGTCGTCGTAGGAGCCGACGCTGTAGACGGCGGCCTTGGCCTCCTCGGTGGGCTCGACCCGGACGTTGCGGTACTGGGGCATGCCAGTGCCGGCCGGGATGAGCTTGCCGATGATGACGTTCTCCTTGAGGCCCAGCAGGGAGTCGCTCTTGGAGTGCATGGCGGCCTCGGTGAGGACGCGGGTCGTCTCCTGGAAGGAGGCGGCCGACAGCCAGGACTCGGTGGCGAGCGACGCCTTGGTGATGCCCATCAGGACCGGACGTCCCGCCGCGGGGGTGCCGCCCTCGGAGACCACCGAACGGTTGGTCCGCTCGAAGATCGGCCGCTCGACGAGGTCACCCGGCAGCAGGTTGGTGTCACCGGCCTCCAGGATGTTCACCCGCTTGAGCATCTGGCGGACGATGATCTCGATGTGCTTGTCGTGGATCGACACACCCTGCGACCGGTAGACCTCCTGGACCTCGTGCACCAGGTGCAGCTGCACCGCGCGCGGGCCGAGGATGCGGAGCACCTCGTGCGGGTTGACCGCGCCCTTGATGAGCTGCTGGCCGACCTCGACGTGGGCGCCCTCGAAGATGCCCTCCTCGAACCGCGACCGCATCGACACCGGGTAGGCGATCTCGTCGGAGCCGTCGTCCGGCATGATGACGATCTTGCGGGTGCGCTCGGTCTCGTCGATCTTGACCCGGCCGGCGACCTCGGTGATCGGGGCGACACCCTTGGGGATGCGCGCCTCGAACAGCTCCTGGACGCGCGGCAGACCGTGCGTGATGTCGCCACCGGCCACACCACCGGTGTGGAAGGTGCGCATCGTCAGCTGGGTGCCGGGCTCACCGATGGACTGGGCCGCGATGATGCCGACGGCCTCACCGACGTCGACCCGCTTGCCGGTGGCCAGCGAGCGGCCGTAGCAGGCGGCGCAGACGCCGATCTTCGCCTCGCAGACCAGGGCGCTGCGCGTCCTGACCTCCTCGACGCCGGCCTCGATGAGCCGGCTGATGACGGCGTCGGACAGGTCGGTGTCGGCCGGGTAGACGACGGTGCCGTCCACCACGACGTCGATGGCGATGGTCCGGCCGATGAGGCTGGACTCCGACGTGCCGAGCTTGACCAGCGAGCCGTCGGCCGCCCTGTCGTTCTCGGCGATCCGGAACGGGATGGTCCGGTCGGTGCCGCAGTCGACCTCGCGCACGATGACGTCCTGCGCGACGTCCACCAGACGACGGGTCAGGTAGCCCGAGTCGGCGGTCCGCAGCGCGGTGTCGGCGAGGCCCTTGCGGGCGCCGTGCGTGGAGATGAAGTACTCCAGGACGGTCAGGCCCTCGCGGAACGAGGACTTGATCGGCCGCGGGATGGTCTCGCCCTTCGGGTTCGACACCAGGCCGCGCATACCGGAGATCTGCCGGACCTGCATCGGGTTACCACGGGCGCCCGAGTTCACCATCATCCAGATGGGGTTGTTCGGGTTGCTCTTGAACTCGTCCATCATGTCGTTCGCGACCTCGGTGGTCGCGTGCGTCCAGATCTCGATGAGTTCCTGGCGGCGCTCGTCGTCGGTGATCAGACCGCGCTCGTACTCGCGCTGCACCTTCTCGGCGCGGCGCTCGTAGCCTTCGAGGATGCCCGCCTTGTTCGGCGGCGCGATGACGTCGTCGATGGAGATCGTGACGCCGGAGCGGGTCGCCCAGTGGAAACCCGCGCTCTTGAGGGCGTCCAGCGAGGCGGCCACCTCGACCTTGGGGTAGGACTCGGCGAGCTCGTTCACGATGACCGAAAGCTGCTTCTTGCCCACCTCGTAGTTGACGAAGGGGTAGTCCGGCGGCAGCGTCTCGTTGAACAGGGCCCGGCCCAGGGTGGTCTCCAGCCGGTAGGGCTGGCCCGCCTCGTAGCCTTCGGGCGCGACCCAGCCGCGCGGCGGGACGACGTCCTTGAACCGGATCTGGATCTTCGCCTGGAGCGACAGCTCGTTGCGGTCGAAGGCCATGATCGCCTCGGCCACGTTCGAGAACAGCCGGCTCTCGCCCACGGCGCCCTCGCGCTCGCCGGTCAGCCAGTACAGGCCGATGACCATGTCCTGGGTGGGCATGGTGACGGGCTTGCCGTCCGACGGCTTCAGGATGTTGTTCGTGGACAGCATGAGGATCCGGGCCTCGGCCTGGGCCTCCGCCGACAGCGGCAGGTGGACCGCCATCTGGTCGCCGTCGAAGTCGGCGTTGAAGGCGGTGCAGACCAGCGGGTGGATCTGGATGGCCTTGCCCTCGACGAGCTGCGGCTCGAACGCCTGGATGCCGAGCCGGTGCAGCGTCGGCGCGCGGTTCAGCAGCACCGGGTGCTCGGTGATGACCTCTTCCAGCACGTCCCACACGACCGGGCGGGCCCGCTCGACCATCCGCTTGGCGGACTTGATGTTCTGCGCGTGGTTGAGGTCCACGAGCCGCTTCATGACGAACGGCTTGAACAGCTCCAGCGCCATCTGCTTGGGCAGGCCGCACTGGTGCAGCTTGAGCTGCGGGCCGACGACGATGACCGAACGGCCGGAGTAGTCGACGCGCTTGCCCAGCAGGTTCTGCCGGAACCGGCCCTGCTTGCCCTTGAGCATGTCGGACAGCGACTTCAGCGGACGGTTGCCGGGGCCCGTCACCGGGCGGCCGCGGCGGCCGTTGTCGAACAGCGCGTCGACGGCCTCCTGCAGCATCCGCTTCTCGTTGTTGACGATGATCTCGGGCGCGCCGAGGTCGAGCAGCCGCTTGAGGCGGTTGTTCCGGTTGATCACCCGGCGGTACAGGTCGTTCAGGTCGGAGGTGGCGAAGCGGCCACCGTCGAGCTGGACCATCGGCCGCAGGTCCGGCGGGATCACCGGGATGCAGTCGAGCACCATGCCGAGCGGGCTGTTGCTGGTGTTGAGGAACGCCGAGACGACCTTGAGCCGCTTGAGGGCGCGCGCCTTCTTCTGGCCCTTGCCGGAGCGGATGATCTCGCGCAGCTTCTCGGCCTCGGCCTCGAGGTCGAAGTTCTGGAGCCGGGCCTGGATGGCCGCGGCGCCCATGCCGCCCGAGAAGTACTTGCCGAAGCGGTCCCGCATCTCGCGGTACAGCATCTCGTCGCCCTCGAGGTCCTGGACCTTGAGGTTCTTGAACCGGCTCCACACCTCGTCGAGGCGGTCGATCTCGCGCTGCGCGCGGTCGCGGAGCTGCTTCATCTCCCGCTCGGCGCCCTCGCGGACCTTGCGGCGCTGGTCGGCCTTGGCGCCGGCCGCCTCCAGCTCCGCGAGGTCGGCTTCCAGCTTCTGCTGGCGGGCCTCGATGTCGGAGTCGCGGCGCTGCTCCAGCTGCTGGCGCTCGACGGAGACGTGCGCCTCCAGCGTCGGCAGGTCACGGTCACGGCGCTCGGTGTCCACGCTCGTGATCATGTACGCGGCGAAGTAGATGATCTTCTCGAGATCCTTCGGCGCGAGGTCGAGCAGGTAGCCCAGGCGCGACGGGACGCCCTTGAAGTACCAGATGTGGGTGACCGGCGCGGCCAGCTCGATGTGGCCCATCCGCTCACGGCGCACCTTGGCGCGGGTCACCTCGACGCCGCAGCGCTCACAGATGATGCCCTTGAAGCGCACCCGCTTGTACTTGCCGCAGTAGCACTCCCAGTCCCGGGTCGGACCGAAGATCTTCTCGCAGAAGAGTCCGTCCTTTTCGGGCTTGAGGGTCCGGTAGTTGATGGTCTCGGGCTTCTTCACCTCGCCGTGCGACCACTGACGGATGTCGTCGGCGGTCGCCAGGCCGAT
Source organism: Actinocorallia sp. API 0066 (assembly GCF_020991275.1). Lineage (GTDB taxonomy): Bacteria > Actinomycetota > Actinomycetes > Streptosporangiales > Streptosporangiaceae > Actinocorallia. Next base: position 54,456 of record NZ_JAJLQY010000005.1, read on the forward strand.
GCGCAGCTCGTCGAAGAAGTTGACGTCAAGCACTGGCTACTCCTCTCAGACTTCCTCGACGCTGGACGGCTCGCGCCGCGACAGGTCGATGCCCAGCTCTTCCGCCGCCCGGAAGACGTCCTCGTCGCTGTCCCGCAGCTCGATGTTCATGCCGTCACTGGACAGCACCTCGACGTTCAGGCAGAGCGACTGCATCTCCTTGATGAGGACCTTGAAGGACTCGGGGATGCCGGGTTCGGGGATGTTCTCGCCCTTGACGATCGCCTCGTAGACCTTCACGCGGCCCAGGACGTCGTCGGACTTGATGGTCAGCAGCTCCTGCAGGGCGTAGGCGGCGCCGTACGCCTCCAGCGCCCACACCTCCATCTCGCCGAACCGCTGGCCGCCGAACTGCGCCTTGCCGCCCAGCGGCTGCTGGGTGATCATCGAGTACGGGCCGGTGGACCGGGCGTGGATCTTGTCGTCCACGAGGTGCAGCAGCTTCAGGATGTAGATGTAACCGACCGAGATCGGGTCCTTGAACGGCTCGCCGGAGCGGCCGTCGAACAGCCTGGCCTTGCCGCCGGGGCCGACCATGCGGTTGCCGTCGCGGTTCGGGATCGTGCTGTCCAGCAGGCCCTGGACGTCCTCCTGGTGCGCGCCGTCGAAGACCGGGGTCGCCGTGTTGGTCCACGGCTCGGCCTCCTCCAGGCCGATGCCCTTCAGCTGGCGCTTCCAGTCGGCGTCGTCGCCCTCGATCTTCCAGCCGCGCGAGGCGACCCACCCGAGGTGGGTCTCCAGGACCTGGCCGACGTTCATACGTCCAGGAACACCGAGCGGGTTCAGAACGATGTCGACAGGGGTGCCGTCCTCCAGGAACGGCATGTCCTCGACCGGCAGGACCTTGGAGATGACGCCCTTGTTGCCGTGCCGGCCCGCGAGCTTGTCACCGTCGGTGATCTTGCGCTTCTGGGCGACGTAGACGCGGACCAGCTCGTTCACGCCGGGCGGCAGCTCGTCGCCCTCGTCGCGGGAGAACACCCGGACGCCTATCACCTTGCCGGACTCGCCGTGCGGCACCTTGAGGGAGGTGTCGCGGACCTCGCGCGCCTTCTCACCGAAGATCGCGCGCAGCAGCCGCTCCTCGGGGGTCAGCTCGGTCTCGCCCTTGGGCGTGACCTTGCCGACGAGGATGTCGCCGGTGACGACGTCGGCGCCGATCCGGATGATGCCGCGCTCGTCGAGGTCGGCCAGGACCTCCTCGGAGACGTTCGGGATGTCCCGGGTGATCTCCTCGGGGCCCAGCTTGGTGTCGCGGGCGTCGACCTCGTGCTCCTCGATGTGGATCGAGGACAGCACGTCGTCCTGCACGAGGCGCTGCGACAGGATGATCGCGTCCTCGTAGTTGTGGCCCTCCCACGGCATGAACGCCACGAGGAGGTTCTTGCCGAGGGCCATCTCGCCCTGGTCGGTGCAGGGGCCGTCGGCGAGGACCTGCCCGGCCTCCACGCGCTGGCCTTCGTCGACGATGGGCTTCTGGTTGAAGCAGGTGCCCTGGTTGGACCGCTTGAACTTGGCGACCCGGTACGTCTGGCGGGTGCCGTCGTCGTTCATCACGGTGATGTAGTCGGCGGAGACCTCCTCGACCACACCCGCCTTGTCGGAGGTGATGACGTCGCCCGCGTCGGTGGCGGCGCGGTACTCCATGCCGGTGCCGACCAGCGGCGCCTCGCTGCGCAGCAGCGGGACGGACTGGCGCTGCATGTTCGAGCCCATGAGCGCGCGGTTGGCGTCGTCGTGCTCCAGGAACGGGATCATCGCGGTGGCGACCGAGGTCATCTGCCGCGCGGACACGTCCATGTAGTCGACCTCGCTGGCGCGCGCCAGTTCGGTCTCACCGCCCTTGGTGCGGACCAGGACCCGGGCCTCGGCGAAGGTGCCGTCGGTGTTGAGCAGCGAGTTGGCCTGCGCCTTGACGAACCTGTCCTCCTCGTCGGCGGTCAGGTAGTCGATCTGGTCGGTGACCTTGCCGTCGATGACCTTGCGGTACGGCGTCTCGATGAAGCCGAACGGGTTCACCCTGCCGAACGCGGCGAGCGAGCCGATGAGGCCGATGTTCGGGCCTTCCGGCGTCTCGATCGGACACATGCGGCCGTAGTGCGACGGGTGGACGTCACGGACCTCCATGCCGGCGCGCTCGCGGGACAGACCGCCCGGACCCAGCGCGGACAGGCGCCGCTTGTGGGTCAGGCCCGCGAGCGGGTTGGTCTGGTCCATGAACTGCGAGAGCTGCGAGGTGCCGAAGAACTCCTTGATCGACGCCACGACCGGGCGGATGTTGATCAGGGTCTGCGGGGTGATCGCCTCGACGTCCTGGGTGGTCATCCGCTCACGGACGACGCGCTCCATCCGGGCCAGGCCGAGCCGGACCTGGTTCTGGATGAGCTCGCCGACCGAGCGCAGGCGCCGGTTGCCGAAGTGGTCGATGTCGTCGACCTCGACGGGCAGGGTGCGGCCGTCGGTCGCGGTGAACTCCTCCTCGCCGGCGTGCAGGCGGACCAGGTATTCGATCGTCGCGACGATGTCGTCCTCGGTCAGCGTGCCCTGGTGCATCTCCAGGCCCAGGCCGAGCTTCTTGTTCACCTTGTAGCGGCCGACCTTGGCGAGGTCGTAGCGCTTGGGGTTGAAGTACAGGTTGTTGAGCAGCGTCTGCGCCGACTCCTTGGTCGGCGGCTCACCCGGCCGCAGCTTGCGGTAGATGTCGAGCAGCGCCTCGTCCTGGCCGGACGTGTGGTCCTTCTCCAGGGTGATGTTCATCGACTCGTACTGGCCGAAGCGCTCGCGGATGCGCTCGTCGTCCCAGCCGAGCGCCTTGAGCAGGACGGTGACGCCCTGCTTGCGCTTGCGGTCGATGCGCACGCCGACGTTGTCGCGCTTGTCGATCTCGAATTCCAGCCAGGCGCCCCGGGACGGGATGACCTTGCAGCCGTAGATGTCCTTGTCGGACGTCTTGTCGAGCTGGCGGTCGAAATAGACACCGGGGGAGCGGACGAGCTGCGAGACGACGACGCGCTCGGTGCCGTTGATGATGAAGGTGCCCTTGGGCGTCATGAGCGGGAAGTCACCCATGAACACCGTCTGGCTCTTGATCTCGCCGGTGGTGTTGTTGATGAACTCCGCCGTGACGAACATGGGGGCGGAGTAGGTCATGTCCTTGTCCTTGCACTCGTCGACCGAGTACTTGGGCGGCTCGAACCGGTGGTCCCGGAACGAGAGGGACATGGTCCCGGAGAAGTCCTCGATGGGACTGATCTCCTCGAAGATCTCTTCGAGACCCGACTGGGTCGGTACATCCTTGCGACCGGCATCCTGGGCCGCCTTCACCCGGTTCTTCCAACGCTCATTGCCGAGCAGAGTGTCGAACGACTCTGTCTGGAGAGCGAGAAGATCCGGGACTTCCAGCGGCTCATTGATGCGCGCGAAGGAGACGCGGTTCGGACCGGTCAGGGTCTTCGAGGCGTTGCGCGAGGCTGCCAAGAGTGGTCCTTCCGAGGGCTCGCGGCGGTACGGGCGTGCACGCCAATGCATCCCCGAAAAACCCGTGTCGCCGGTCGGAGTCCACCGCTCGTAGCGGGTCGCTCGGTCTCACTGTGGATCCCCGAGAAGCCCTGTACGGACGGCGAGCCCCGACCAAGATCACGGCATGGTTGCACGGAGGATAGCTAAAGGGCAGCGCAAAGGGGCAGTGTAGCCGACTGCCACACTGCTTGCAAGCCTACAGACGCTATGCACATCACAGTTGCCTCGCAGCATCGCCCTTACGGGCGGCCAAGTCAAGGCCGCACAGGGACTTTTCGGGCTCTGAGCAGCAGTGACAAGCCTCATAGTTTAGAGACGTGAGTCACATGGAATAACCACAAATCCGCAGGTTCCGAAACGGCGAAGGACCCCTCCCGTTGAGGGGTCCTCCAGGGGCCGGTAAAAAGATCTTGACCGGGCTGTTCCGGGCGTTCGGGCTCGGCCGTCAGCCGAGCACCTCCAGCTTGGACACCAGCCACAGGCCGTCCTTCTCCACCATGGTCAGCCGGAGCCGGTGCTGCTCGATGTGCGGGTCGGCGTCCTTGCTGGTCGTCTGCTGGTTGAGGAAGACCAGGACCGTCACCGAGCCGTCGTCCCGGACCGCCTCGACGCCCGCCTTGCTCGTCAGGCCGACCGTGACGGCCTGCTGCTCGGGCGCGGTCTGCAGCAGCTTCTCCGCGCTCGCCTCGTACGCCTTGTGGAAGTCGCCGGTCGTCTCGTCCAGGACCACCGCGACGTCCTGCTTGATCGTCCGGTAGTCCCACGAGGAGATGTGCTGGGCCGTGGACGCGGCGGTGCGCACCGCCTTGTCGATCTGGTCCTGGCTCAGCGTGCCCCGGGTGTTCGACCACAGCAGCCCGGTGGACACGCCCAGCGCGACCACGAGGGCGCCCAGGACGACCAGAACCCACCCCGGCACCCCGCCATCGGACCCCGCCTTCACGGGCCTCTTGGCGGACCTGACGGCCTTCTTCGCCTTCGGGCTCTCGATGACCTCGGCCTCGGACTCCGCGGCGTCGGCCTTGTCGGCGTCGGCGGCTGCCTTCTTGGTCGAGACGGCCTTGGCCTCGGGCTCGTCGTCCTCGTCGTCGGGCTCGGCGGGCTTCGCCTTGGCCTTGCCGGTATCCGTGGCGTCCGTGGTGTCCGAGTCGTCGGCGGCGCCGATGAGGGAGAGCTGGCCGTCGATCTCCGGTTCCGCGTCGGCGGGCGTGGCCGCCGCGGTGTCGGTCGCTTCGCTCACTGGGCAACTCCGAACTTCGAGACGAGCCACTTGCCGTCGACGTTGGTCACGTCGAACACGAACCGCATGTAGCGGGGCGTGCCCTGCGGCACCTGCGGGTTGGTGACGACCGCGGACACCGCGACGATCACCTCCGCCGAGTCGCCGTCGCCGCCGGTCAGCCCGGCGCTGAGCACCTGCGCCTGCGACGTCGCCTGCGTCTTGGTGATCTCCGCGACGAACGTGTCGGCGTTGGACGCGTACTGGTCCTTGGCGGCCCCGGTGGTGCTGGAAAGCACCCGCTTCATGTCGTCGTTGACCGTCCGGTAGTCCAAGGTCATCATGTTCAGCGCCGTCTGGCGGCCCGCGGCGAGCGCCTCGTCCCGCCACGTGGCCTCCCGCGACGCGGACGCCGCCTTCATCCCGAGCACGATGGTGCCGGCGAGCAGCGCGGCGGCGAGCACCGCGAGCACCCCCGCCAGCGCCATCCGCGTCCGGACCCCGCTCAGGACAGCGGCCCGAGAAGAAGCCACTTCCATGACTCGTCCCCCAATAGGTTCTGGGCTCCGCCGGAGGAACCGATCGTGTAGGTCACGCCGTCCGGCCCGACGTACTTGCCGGAGGTCGGATCGTAGCCGGTGACGAAGACCGATTTGGACGAATGCGCCTGGTAGACGATGTCCTCGTCGATGTCGTCCGTGTTCAGCCGGGTGCTCGCCGCGGGCGGCTCGCCCGCGCCGTCCAGCGCGCCGGGGGGCAGCGCGAGGTCCGGAAGCGGCTTCGGCGCGTTCTTGTGGCCGCGGACCGCCTGCTTCCTGTCCTTGGACGTGCAGCCGACGTCCGTGCGGGCGGGCAGGTTCTTGGTCTGCTGCGGCCAGCGCGGCTTGGTGCCCTCGTAGCCGTCGGTGCAGGGCTCGGGCTCGTCGATGTTCAGCGCGAGGCCGAGGTGCTGGTAGCCGTCGCCCGGCAGGACGGTCTGGGAACCCGCGATGGTGAACGGGAACGAGATCAGCAGCGACCGGACGCCGTCCTGCCGCGCGGTCATGACCTGGCCGAGCGAGGTGAAGTTGGCGAGCAGGACGGGCAGGTCGCCCGACAGCCCGTCGATGAGCGCGTCGGCCTCGTCCACGGCGGGTTCGATCGCGTCGATGTCCGCCCGGATGGCCGGGTCGTCGTTCTTGATCGACTCGGTGAGCAGCGCCAGGTTGCGGGCGAAGGTCCGCAGCGAGCCGCCGTTGTCGCGCTGGGCGTCCAGCACGGTGCCGCCGCTGTCGAGCAGCTTCGAGGTGGTGTCGAAGTTCTCGTCCGCCGAGTCGATGATCTTCCCGCTGTTGTCGAGGATCGACTGGAGGTCGTCGCCGACGCCGTTGAACGCCAGGTACGCCTCGTCCACGATCGTCCGCAGGTGCTCGACGTTCACCGAGGTGACCGCCTTGTCGAGGTTGCGCAGCAGGTCGGCGGTGCGGACCGGGGTCCGGGTGTCGGCCGGCGGGAACGTGTGGGTGCCGCCCTCGTCGAGGAAGGGGCCCTTGTCGCTGCGCGGCTGGAGGTCGACGTACTGCTCGCCGACCGCCGAGCGGTTGGCGACGACGGCGATCGAGTCGCGCGGGATCTTCAGGCCCTTGTCGAGCACCAGTTCCATCTTGACGCCGTCGCCGGTCAGGTCGATCGGTCCGACCCGGCCGACGGGGACGCCCAGGTAGGTCACCTCGGAGTTGCTGAACGCGCCTCCGGCGTCCGGAAGCGTCACGTACGCCTTGTAGGTCTGGTTGAACACGCCGCCGCCGACGCCCACGTACCTGACCAGGGTGTAGGACACCCCGAGGATCGTGACGATCAGGAAGACCAGGAGCTGGATCTTGACGCCCGGTTTGAGGATCACGAGAGTCCTCCCATCAGCAGGGACTGGAGGGCCGCGTCGCCGGTGCCGAGGCCGATGGACGGGAGGATCGAGCCGGGGCCCGCCTCGTCGCCGACGCCGAGCACGCCGGGCGGCGTCTGGGTGACGCTGATGCCGGGCGGCGCGAGCAGGTCGCGGAGCGCCTGGCCCTGCTTCGCCAGCGACTCGCCGAGCGCGGGGTCGAGGTCGGTGCCGGTGAGGAGGTTGTGCGCGAGTTCCTCGAAGTCCAGCGAGACCGTCATGTTCATGTTGGCGAAGTCGCCCCTGACGGTGTTGGAGAAGGCGTCGGTGAACGGGAACGTCACCACCGACACGGCGTGCTCAGGCACCAGGTCGCCGGCCTTGTTCAGGTTCTTCAGGACCGGCTGGAGGTTCTTCAGGTTGGTCAGGAGGTCCTTCTTGGAGCTCCTGATCACGTGCGTGCTGACGTCGCCGAACTTCTCCAGGCTGACCAGCATCTTGGTCAGGTCCTTCTGGTTCTGCCGGAGCACCGAGATCGCGGGCTCGGTCGCCTCGATCGTGTCGGCGATCGTCTCCTTCTCGGCCTCCAGCTTCACCAGCAGCCTGTCGATCTTGTCGAGCGCGTCGGTGATCGTGTGCCGCTGCTTGTCGAGCGTGCCGACGAACGTGTCGATCCGCTTCAGCACGGACTTGATCGACTGCTCGCGGCCCGACATCGCCGCGTTGAGCTCCTTGGTGATGGTGGAGATCTGCTGGATGCCGCCGCCGTTCAGCAGCAGCGACAGCGCGGAGAGCACCTCCTCCACCTCGGTGCTGCTGGAGCTGGCCGCCATCAGGATCTGGTCGCCGTCGGACAGCTCGCCGACGGCGCCCTGTTCGGGCGCGCTCAGCTCGACGTACTTCTCGCCCAGCAGCGTCGTCTGGCTGATCCTGGCGACCGCGTTGTCGGGCAGCTTGACCGAACCGTTGATCTTGACGGTGACGCGGGCGCGCCAGCCGTCCAGTTCGACGTCCTCGACCCGGCCGACCGACACGTCGTTGACCTTGACGGTGGACTGCGGCACGAGGTCGAGCACGTTCTCGAACTCGATCGCGACCTTGTAGGGGTCGTCGCCGAGGTCGGGGCCGCCGGGCAGCGGGATCGACTGCACGCCCTGGAAGCCGCAGCCCGCGAGGGCGAGTGACGTTCCGGCGAGCGCGAGAGCGAACCGTCTCATGGGGTGCCTCCCGTGCTGAACAGGCCGCCGAGCGTCTGGTCGGTCTGGTCGGACGTGGTGGGCGTGCCGTCCTTCTTGCCCTTGGACTTGGACTTGCCGGGCTTCCCGTTCGGCCCGTAGGCGTCCGGCGGCAGCGGCTCGGGGTTGTAGGTCGTGGTCATCGCCGTGATCCAGGAGATGTCCAGGTGCAGGGCGAACGGCAGGCCGCCGCTGATGGGCGCGAGCGTGTCCAGGCACTCCTCGGCGGGGGTGCCGAGTGAGTAGGCGAGGGAGCAGATCCAGTCCGCCGGGTTCTTCAGCATCCGGAAGTTCGCGCGGGTGTGCAGCGAGCCGGAGATCGGGTCGTAGGCCCGCGTCATGTTGCTGATGGCCTGCGGCGCGTAGACGAGGAACTCGCCGAACTCCTTCTGCCGCTTGACCAGGATCGCGGTCGCCTCGGCGAGGTCGTGCACGTTGCCGGAGAGCTGCTTGCGGTTGGCCTTGACGAACCGGGTGACGTTGTCCAGCGTCGGCGCGAGGATCTTCAGCGCGGCGCTGAGCTCCTCCTTCTCCCCGTTGAGCTGGACCGACACGTCCGACAGGTGCTGGATGAACTGCCTGACCTGCGTGTCGTTGCTGGCGAGCGCCGTCGTGACGCCCTCCAGGTTCTGGATCGTCGCGACGATGTCGTCCTGGTTCTCACCGAGCGTCGACAGGATCCGGGCGGAGTCCTTGACAGTCTCGTTGAAGTCCTCGCCGGTGCCGTCCAGGTTGGCGGCCGCGACCTCCAGGAGGCGCGACAGCGAGCCCTCGGCGTTGGCGCCGTCCGGGCCGAGCGCGAGCGACAGCTCGTTGAGGCTCGCCGCGATCTGGTCGACCTCGACCGGGGTGTCGGTCTGGCTGACGGCGAGGATCGCGCCGTCGCCCATCGTCGGGCCCGTCCCGGGGTAGGCCGGGGTGAGCTGGACGAACCGGTCGGACACCAGGGACTGGGCGACGACCACGGCCTTCGCGTCCTTGGGGACCTTGCGCTTGGCCTCGTAGACCAGCTCGACCCTGACCGTCTTGCCCACGGGCGTGACGGACTCGACCGAGCCGACCGGGATGCCCAGGATGCGCACGTCGGCGCCCGGGTAGAGGCCCACGGCGCTCTTGAAGTAGGCGGTGACGCGGTGCATGCGCTCGCCGGGCCAGAACAGCACCACTGCCGTGACGGCCAGGGCGGCGACCACGAGCGGCACCAAGGCTTTGAAGAAGGTTCGCACTGGTGACCTCACGGGAGCAGCGGAAGCGGGCCGTCGGCGGGCTTGTTGTTCTTCTCGCCGCCCGAGCCCTTCTTCTTGGTCGGTCTGTCGGTGGACGGCTCCCCGATCGACACCGGGACGGGCAGGAGGTTCTGGATGTAGCTGTCGAACCACCGGCCGGTACCTGTGGCGTCCGCGAACTGCTTGCTGTAGACCGACATGAGCTGGACCATCCGGTCCAGGTTCTTCCTGTTGTCCAGGAGGATGTCGGTCACCTTCTGCAGGTTGGCGAGCAGCGGCTTGATCTCGTCCTCGTTCTCGTCGATCACCGCGTTGAGCTGTTGGGCCAGCGCGTAGGTGTTGACGAGCAGGTCGTGGATCGTCTGCCGCCGCGCCTTCACGGCCTGGAGCACCCGGTCGCCCTCACGGACAATCGACACGAGGTCGCCCTTGCGCTGGTCGAGCGCCTCGGTGACGTCGCGGGCCCGGTCGATGAGCAGGGCGAGGTCGTCGTCGCGGCTGGAGATCGTCTCGGAGATCCGGCGCAGGCCCCGCAGGGACGCCTTGATCTCCTCCGGCGAGTTCTCGAAGGTCTCCGACAGGGTGTCGAAGGACTTCGCGAGCTGGTCGGTGTCGATCGCCTCGACGTTCTCGGTCAGGTCGGACAGCGCGGGGACCACCTCGTAGGGGGTGTGCGTCCTGGTCACCGGGATGACCTGGCCGGGCTTCTGGGCCCGCTTCCCGATCGGGTCGAGCGCCAGGTAGTGCGCGCCGAGCAGCGTCTTGATCTTGATGTGCACGACCGACGCCTCGCCGACGTGCACACCTTCGTCGATCTTGAAGTCGACGCGGACCTTGCCCGCGTCGAGGTCGAGCCCGGTCACCTTGCCGACCTTGACGCCCGCGATCCGGACCTCCTCGCCCTCCTTGAGGCCCGCGGCCTCGGCGAAGTGCGCGTGGTAGGTCGTGCCGGCGCCGATGACCGGGAGGCTGTCGAGGTTGAGCGCGAGCACGATGCCCGCGGTGATTCCGGCCAGCGCGACGGTCCCCAGGACCGCGGGGTTCCTCTCCCTGAACGGCTTCACTACTTGCACCTCGCGTTGTCGTTGACGAGCTTCGGCGTGTAGTACGCCGGTGCGCCGGGGAGCACGATCCGCGCGTCCATCGAGCAGAGGTAGTAGTTGAACCAGGACCCGTAGGAGGAGGTCCGGCCCAGCTTCTCCAGCCGCTCCGTGGTTCCGTCGATCTTCCGGTCCAGCAGCTTGCCGTTCTTGGCGAAGGTGCGGGTCAGCTCGTTCAGGCCGTCGATGTCCGTCTTCAGCGACGGGCGGGCGTCCACGAGCAGGTCGGCGGTGACGTCGGCGAGGGTGTTCATCGACGCGAGCGCGTCGAAGATCGCCACCCGGTCCTCGGACACGCCGCTGACGAAGCCGTTCAGCTCCTTGATCAGCCTGCTCGTCTGGTCGGTGCGGGCCGACACCGTCCCCAGCACCTCGCTGAGGTTGGTGATGACCCTGCCGATCACCTCGTCCCGGTCGGCGAGCGTGTTCGTCAGCGACGCCACGTGGCCGAGCAGGCTGTTGATCGTGCCGCCCTCACCCTGCAGGACCGTGATGATCTGCATGGCGAGCTGGTTGACGTCGTCCGGCCGCAGCGCGTCGAACAGCGGCCGGAAGCCGTTGAACAGCACGGTGAGGTCGAGCGCCTCGGTGGTCTGCGTGTCGGGCAGCGCCTCGCCGGGCCGCAGCATCTCGCCGGACGTCCCGGGGCCCTCGGCGAGCGCGAGGTACCGGGTGCCGATGAGGTTGCGGTACCGGATCGCCGCCGTTGTGCTCTTGGGCAGGCCGCGGGTGAACGGGCCCGCCTTCTCGACGCTGAAGGACACCAGCGCGTGTGTGCCGTCCTTCAGCTCGACGCCGGTCACCTGGCCGACGCGGACGCCGGACACCCTGACCTCGTCGCCCTTGAGCAGGCTCGTCGCGTCGGTGAAGACGGCGCGGTACTCGGTCGTCGGGCCGAACGTGCGGTTCGCGATGGCGACGGCGAGGATGCCGGTCAGCATCGAGCTGACCGCGACGAACACGAGGAGCTTGAGGCCCGCCGTGGCGGTGCGCTTGTTCTCGCTCACTTGAGGGTCACCACCTTGCCGCCGACCAGGGGGCCGAACAGCAGTGTCGCGAAGTCGGGGACCTCGTCGGCGTTCTGCTGGAGGGTGGGCGCGGCCAGGGCCTTCACGAGGTCCTTCTGGCTGATGTCCGCACCCGGCTGCACGAACAGGTCGGTCATGCCGCGCTGCTTCCACCAGATGTTGTCCTCGGTGCCGTCCAGCGCGACGTAGTCGGGGAAGGGCACCTTGGGGTTCGGCAGGCCGTAGCACCGGGGCTTGCGGTAGTCCTTGGCCTCGGGCAGGTCGAGCGGGTACTTGTAGGCCGGGCGCGGCTTCACGATCTCGATGTAGAGGTTCGACGACGGCCGCGTGTTGTTGCCGAAGGCGTCGTCGCCGCGGTCGACCATGATGTCGAGGCCCTCGAAGATGCACGGGAACGACGGCGAGTACGTCGCGAGGAGCTGAAGCACCTGCTTGGACGCGATGTTCACGCCGATGATCTTGTTGCCGTTGTCGAACATGAAGCGGGTGCCCTTGTCCGACACCTTGGTGACCGCGGGGATCAGCGACTCGATGGCCGCCTCCTTGTCCACGATCGTCCCGGACGTCACGTTGAGGTTCCGCAGCGCCCGCATGAACTCGGGGGTGATGTCGGCGTAGACGTCCGACACGTCACCGAGCGCGTTGATGTCGTAGATCAGCTGCTTCAGCTCGGGGTTGACCTTGCCGAGCAGCTTGTCCAGCTTCTCCAGGTTCTGCCCGAGCTGGTCGCCGCGGCCGTCCAGGGCCGTCGCTATCGCGTTGAGCGTCGCCTGCAGCTTCGCCGGCTCGACCGCCTCCAGCAGCGGAAGCACGTCGTCGAGGACCTTGTTGATCTCGACGGTCTCGGCCGAGGTGTCCTGCCGCAGCACCACCCCGTCCCGGACGGGCTGGGCGGGCTGGGCGGGCACCGCGAGGTCCACGTACTTCTCACCGAACAGCGTCTTCGGCAGCAGCCTGCCCGTCGCGTTCGACGGCACGAACCGCGCCTTGTCCTCCTGGATCGCCAGCTCGATCACCGCGCCGGAACCGTCGGACTCGATCTTGCGGACCTCGCCGACGACGAGCCCGCGGATCTTGACGTCCGAGTGCTCCAACAGTTGGAGCCCGGCCCGGTCGCTGGTGAAGCGGACCGTCACGACCGAGGTGAACGCCTTCTGGTAGAACGCGATGCACAGCGCGAGCAGCAGGGCGCACACGACAAGGAAGGCGACTCCGAGCACTCGGAGTTTGATCTTCTCGCTCATCTACCCCGCCACTCTCACGGTCGTGCTGCTGCCCCAGATCGCGATGCCGAGCAGCAGGTCGAGCACGTTGATCGTCACCAGGCTGGTCCGCACCGAGCGACCGACCGCCACACCCACCCCGGCGGGGCCGCCGGACGCGTGGTAGCCGTAGTAGCAGTGGATCAACATGACGAGCGTCGCGAAGATCAACACCTTCCCGAAGGACCACAGGATGTCGTAGGGCAACAGGAACAGGTTGAAGTAGTGGTCGTACGTCCCGCCGGACTGGCCGAAGAACACCGTCACCACGAACCGCGTCGCCACGTACGAGGCGAGCAGGCCGATGACGTACAGCGGGATGACCGCGATGAGGCCCGCCACCAGACGGGTCGAGACCAGGAACGGCAGCGACGGGACGGCCATCACCTCGAGGGCGTCGATCTCGTCCGAGATCCGCATCGCGCCGAGCTGCGCGGTGAAGCCGCAGCCGACCGTCGCCGACAGGGCGAGCGCGCTCACCAGCGGCGCCAGCTCCCGCGTGTTGAAGTACGACGCGATGAAGCCGGTGAACGCCGAGGTGCCGATCTGGTCCAGCGACTTGAAGCCCTGCAGGCCCAGCTCGACGCCGGTGAAGAAGGTCATGAAGCCGACGATCACCGCGGTGCCGCCGATGACGGCGAGGCCGCCGGTGCCCAGCGACACCTCCGCGAGCAGGCGCAGGACCTCGGTCCGGTAGCGGGTGATCGCCTTGAAGAACCACGCGAACGCGCGCCCGTAGAACGAGAGCTGCCTGCCGAGGTCGTCCAGCCGCTCCAGCGGCTTGCCGAGGGAAGCCATCACATGCCCTTCGCCGGGACGAGTTGCAGGTACAGCGCGGAGATCAGGGTGTTCTCCAGGAAGAGCAGCATGAACGTGATGACCACCGTCTGGTTCACCGCGTCGCCCACGCCCTTCGGGCCACCCTTGGCGTTCAGGCCCTTGTAGGCGGCGACGAGCCCCGCCGTCAGACCGAACACGAACGCCTTGAACTCCGCCTGGTACAGGTCGGGAAGCTGCGCGATGCCGCTGAACGACGCGAGGTAGGCGCCCGGCGTGCCGCCCTGCAGCAGCACGTTGAACACGTAGCCGCCGACGATGCCGACGACGCTCACCAGGCCGTTCAGGAACAGCGCGATGAACGCGCACGCCAGCATCCGGGGCACGACGAGGCGGTGCAGGGGGTTGATGCCCAGCACCTCCATCGCGTCGATCTCCTCACGGATCTTGCGCGCGCCCAGGTCCGCGCACATGGCCGAGCCCGCCGCGCCCGCGACCAGCAGCGCGGTGACGATCGGACTGACCTCGCGGACGATCGCGATGACGCTCGTCGCGCCGATGTAGGACTGCGCGCCCAACTGCCGGACGAGCCCGCCCATCTGCAGCGACAGGATGCCGCCGAACGGGATCGCCACCAGCACCGTCGGGACCACGGTGACCCCGACGATGAACCAGGACTGCTGGATGAACTCGCGCCACTGGAACGGACGCTGGAACATCGCCCTGAACACGTCGAGCGCCAGGGCGAAGAACCGCCCGGGCTCCTTGACCAGCAGATTGAACGCGCCATCGGCGACCGGGCGCAGCCTCGACGAGGCTGCGCCGTGTCGTGCCGTTTTCATCTACAAGCCTCTCCCGGCGGAAGCTCCCATGCTCGCCACGTAGCGGGGCCACTCCTGCACCCAGTCCCGGCCCAGGTCGTCGATGAACGACCCGGGAGGCGGCGTCACGCCGTGCGCGCGCAGCCAGGAGCCGGGCGCGTGCTGGGTGGGGCGGATCCGTCCGTCGGACGGCATCAGCTGCGGGGCGATGGGCGGGAGCTTGCCCGGGTCGCTGCCGAGCTTGGCCTCGGCCTCCAGCTCGCTGATGTCCTTCTCCTCGGACATGCCGATCGGGCCGACCCGCCGCGCGTTGAGGAACTGGCGCACCACCGGCTCCTCCGACGACAGCAGCATCTCCCGCTGGCCGAACATGATCAGTTCCCTGCGGAAGAGCAGGCCGATGTTGTCCGGCACGGTGCGGGCCGTGTTGATGTCGTGCGTGACGATGAGGAACGTCGCGCCGATCTGGGCGTTGAGGTCGACGATCAGCTGGTTCAGGTACGCGGTGCGGACCGGGTCGAGACCGGAGTCCGGCTCGTCGAACAGGATGATCTCGGGGTCGAGCACCAGCGCGCGCGCGAGGCCCGCGCGCTTGCGCATACCGCCGGAGATCTCTCCCGGGAGCTTGCCCTCGGCCCCGATGAGGCCGACCATCTCCATCTTCTCCTGGACGATCCGCTTGACCTCGGACTCGTTCTTCTTCGTGTGCTCGCGCAGGGGGAACGCGATGTTGTCGAAGAGGTTCATCGAGCCGAACAGGGCGCCGTCCTGGAACAGGACGCCGAACAGCTTCCTGGTCTCGTACAGCAGGTCCTCGGGGAGCTGCGGCAGGTTGCGGTCGCCGATCCAGACGTTGCCGCGGTCGGGCTTGAGCAGGCCGACCAGGGTCTTCAGGAACACGGACTTACCGGTTCCCGACGGGCCCAGCAGAACTGAGATCTCGCCTGCGGGCAGCGTCAGGGAGACGTCTTCCCAGATGGTCTGACGACCGAAGCGCTTCGTCAGCCCTTCGACGCGAATTTCGACGCCCACTCGTCACCTCTCGTCCAGCCGGGGGGATTCCGGATCTCATGAGCGAGTAGCAGCTCCATCGTCACGTGGTGCGATCTCAACGTGACTACCGGCCAGTAGCCTGTGTCCGGTTTCACTAATCTAGTGCCGAATCACCAAAAGGGAAGGGCCGGAGAGGGGTTTTCGCGGCGAAACACGGCGACGTAAGACAATCGTTACTTACGGGTCTGACGTGATTATTGAGCAGTGACAAAAGGGCGACTCGGTCTCTACACCCAACCCAAAAGAACACTCACCACACGCGAAACGGCCGGCCACCCGTGCGGGGTGACCGGCCGTTGGACGCTCGTACGAGCGCGGGCCCTACTTGACCGTGACGGTGGCGCCGGCGCCCTCAAGGGCGGCCTTGGCCTTCTCCGCGGCCTCCTTGTTGACCTTCTCCAGCAGCGGCTTGGGAGCGCCGTCCACCAGGTCCTTGGCCTCCTTGAGGCCGAGCGAGGTCAGCGCGCGGACCTCCTTGATGACCTGGATCTTCTTGTCGCCAGCGGCCTCGAGGATGACGTCGAACTCGTCCTGCTCCTCCTCGGCGGCGGCCGGGGCGCCGGGGGCGGCGGCACCGGGCGCGGCGACCGCGACGGGCGCGGCGGCCTTGACGTCGAAGGTCTCCTCGAACAGCTTCACGAACTCCGACAGCTCGAGAAGGGTCATCTCCTTGAACGCGTCGAGCAGCTCTTCGGTGCTGAGCTTCGCCATGATCTTTCCTCCGGGTATGGCTTATTGCTTAGGTCTGTTGTTGACCACGGGGGTCGGAAGGCCCGGCCTTATTCGGCCGGAGCCTCCTCGGTGACGGTGTCGGCGCCCTCGGCGCGCTTGACGCGCAGGGCCTCCGAAAGCTGGGCCAGCTGGGTCGGCAGCGCGTTGAACAGCGCGGCCGCGTTGCTCTGCGAAGCCTTCAGCGCACCCGCGAGCTTCGCGAGGAGCACCTCGCGCGACTCAAGGTCGGCCAGCTTGCTGACCTGGTCGGCGTCCAGGGACTTGCCGTCCAGGTAGCCGCCCTTGATCACCAGCAGGGGGTTCGCCTTGGAGAACTCGCGCAGGCCCTTCGCGGCCTCGACCACGTCGCCCTTGACGAACGCGATCGCCGAGGGGCCCTGGAGCAGCGCGTCCAGGCCCTCAACGCCGGCGCCCTTCGCGGCGATCTTGGTCAGCGTGTTCTTCACGACAGCGAACTTCGCCGTGTCACCGAGGCTGCGGCGCAGCTCCTTGAGCTGAGCCACAGTGAGCCCGCGGTACTCGGTCAGCACGGCCGCGCTGGAGCTGGTGAAGTCGTTCTTCAGCTCCTCGACGGCCGCTGCCTTGTCCGCCCTCGCCATGGGACTCCTTCTTCCACGTAGTGACCGCCCCGGCCCCGGACGCACAAAACGCCCCGGCGCAGATGCACACGGGACGTCACAGGAGAAGATCATGTGAAGCTCGGGTTCACCTACGCGGGCCGTCCCGAGCGGACTCAGGACCCTTCGGCTGCCATGCGGCAGCAACCAGCGGTCTTCGGCACTAGCCAGGCTACACGATTCCCCAAGATGCTTGGTAACGGGCGAGGGCCCCGGCGGCGCGGCTGCCGGGGCCCTGACGTTCGTCTGGGGTGGTTGCGTGGGTCAGGGGACCTGGAGGTCGCCGACCTGGTCGGCGGGGGGCGGGGTGACCGAGACTGGCTTGTCGTAGTCGCGGAAGACGACGGTGACGTTGAAGGTCTGGCCCTCGGTCGTGGTGACGGCGGTGACGACCTTGCGGGGCAGGTTCGCGGCGTCGGTCCAGATGTCGAAGCCGAGCTTCTCCGAGCCGTTGCTGAGCTGCTCGGCCGCCTGCTTCAGCTCGGGGTCGTACTTGGTGATCGCGTCCTTGATGTCGACGGTGCCCTTGTAGTGCACGGTGTCGACGCCGTCGATCTTCTCGGTGCCGACGCGCGTCACGTCGGTCGAGTCGGAGACGATCCTGGCCAGCTTGCCGGGGTCGGCCTGCTGGAACTGGTTGAGCAGCGCGTTCGGGTCGAACCCGGCGGCGCTCGCCGCCTCGCCGACGGTGATCTTCACCCAGGGCTTGCCGCCGCCGAGGAACTGCGCGAGCTGCTGGTTCTGCACGTAGAGCGTCTGGTCGAGCAGGATCAACCGGGTGCCGGAGACACCGACGTTGACCCCGGCGAACTCGAACGAGTCGAGCTTGACCGTGAACGCGGGAGCGGGCTTGAGCTGGAACGACCCGGAGCCCCGGGCCTTCCCGGCGCCGTCCACGGTGAGGTCGGCGCTGAACGTCTCGACCTTCTCCGTCTCGACGACGACCTGGTCGAGCGCCTCCACGGCGCTGACGTTCTCGGCGGGCAGCGCGGAGTCGGACGCCGAGCCGGCGCACGCGCTGAGCGCCAGAACGAGTGAGGTGCCGACCGCGGCACCGGCGACGAGCTTCTTCATACCCCGAAGTCTGCCTCCCCCACCCCGCCAACACATCCCCCGTCCGAACCAACCCACCCCGACCCCCCTCAGCCTCCCGACCTACCCACCCTCCCCTCACCCCGACCGATACGCCTCCACCTGCTGACGCGCCGGCGCCTTCACCACAACCCGCTTCCCGTAGTCCCGGAACACCACGGTGATCGTCACCTCCTCGCCGTCCGGCATCACCGCCCGGATGACGGCCTTCCGCAGCAGGTCCTGCCCGTCCACCCACAACCACGTCACGTATGACGACGTCGCCGAGTCGTACTCGAACGCCTCCTTGACCCGTGGGTCGTCGAACCGCAGCCCGGCCCGCGTCCGGTCGAGCACCGCCCGGTACAGCACGGTGGGGACGCCGTCCAGCTCCTCCTCGCCCGCCCTGGTCACCACACCGAAGTCCGCCTGGAACCGGCTGACGGCGAAGGGGTCGGACTGCGGGAACGGGAGGGAGGGGCGTGCCGGGTCCGTCGTGGCGGCGTCGTTGTACTCGTCCACCGGCACGCTCAGCCACGGCTTCGACGAGGTCCGCTCGCCCTTGGGCAGCCACTCGTAGGCCATGCCGTCGACGATGACCAGCCGTACCCTGCTCCAGGGCGACTTCCCCAGGGCGGAGGGGACCTCGGCGAGTTCGGTCCGCAGCGCGTACCGGGGAAAGCGGCGCACCTCGCCGTTGCCCCGCGCGCGGAACCCGCCCACCATCTCGATGTCGAACGCGTAGGAGCGCACCTGGTCCGTTTCTGTCGCCACCCGGACCATCGCCTCGTGCCCCGACAGCAGGCCGACGCCGACGAACCCGGACACCGGGGGCGGTTCCGGCCTCTTGGCGCAGCCGGTCGGGCCCGGAAGAAGGATCAGCGCGGCCGCCACGCCGACAACTCGCCTCATGGGCGAATTCTCCCGTTATGACCAGCGTGCGCCTTCCAGAATGATCCTTTGTGATCAAACCGCAGCCGCCGGGCGCCGGGAAAAGCGGAAGGCCCGTGGGCGGGTGCCCACGGGCCTCTTGTCGTCGCCCCTGGGGGCGGCGGGTGCTACTCGCCGTCGAGTTCGGCGGTGAAGCCGCGGGTGACGGACGGGTCGACCGGGATGCCGGGGGCCATCGTCGAGGTGACGGTGACCTTCTTCAGGTAGCGGCCCTTGGCGGCCGACGGCTTGAGGCGGAGGATCTCCTCGATCGCGGCGGCGTAGTTCTCCACGAGCTGGCGGTCGTCGAAGGACGCCTTGCCGATGATGAAGTGGAGGTTGGCGTGCCTGTCGACGCGGAACTCGATCTTGCCGCCCTTGATGTCGGTGACGGCCTTGGCCACGTCCATCGTCACGGTGCCGGTCTTCGGGTTCGGCATGAGGCCGCGCGGACCGAGCACCCGGCCGAGCCGGCCGACCTTGCCCATCATGTCCGGGGTCGCGACCACGGCGTCGAAGTCGAGGAAGCCGCCGGAGATCTGCTCGATCACGTCGTCGGCGCCCACAAAGTCGGCACCGGCGGCGCGCGCCTCGTCGGCCTTGGCGCCACCGGCGATGACCAGCACGCGGGCGGTCTTGCCGGTGCCGTGCGGCAGGTTGACGGTGCCGCGCACCATCTGGTCGGCCTTACGCGGGTCCACCCCGAGCCGGGTGTTGACCTCGATCGTCGGGTCGAACTTGGTGACCTTGGTCTCCTTGGCCAGCCGCACCGCGTCGAGCGGGCTGTACAGCTCGTCCACGTTGATCTTCTCCGCCGCGGCCCGATAAGCCTTGCTGCGCTTCATCTGCTTCCCCTTCCTGGGAAGTCGTGGTGATAACGGACCGCGCGGGCCCTACCACTCGGTTTCTTCTTCTGTGCTGGTCTACCCGACCCGGATCGGGCGCCCCGGTGTCGCCCCGGAGGCCGCCAAGGCCGGAGGGGCGGCGCCGGGCTCGCAAGCGCCCGATCCCGCCGCGGCGGAGCCGCGGCCAAAAAAACACAACTGCTCGATCAAGTGCTGGAAGGCCCCCCCGAAAGGAATGCTTCCCTTACTTGACTTCAATCCCCATCGATCGAGCAGTACCGGCGATGATCTTCGCGGCGGCGTCGATGTCGTTGGCGTTGAGGTCCTTCATCTTGAACTCGGCGATCTCGCGGAGCTGGGCCTCGGTGATGGAGCCGACCTTGGTCTTGTGCGGGACCGCGGAGCCCTTGTCGATGCCGGCGGCCTTCAGGATCATCTGCGGCGCCGGCGGCGTCTTGGTGACGAACGTGAAGGAGCGGTCCTCGTAGATCGTGATCTCGACCGGGATCACGTTGCCGCGCTGGGCTTCGGTGGCAGCGTTGTACTGCTTGCAGAAGTCCATGATGTTGACGCCGTGCGGACCGAGCGCGGTACCGACGGGCGGCGCGGGGGTCGCGGCACCAGCGTTCAGCTGGACCTTGACGATCGCGGAGACTTTTTTCCTCTTCGGAGGCATATCGCCATCCTTGTCCGTTCCGGGTGATTTCGGCTCCGACTCCTGCATGCACAGGCAACATCCCCGGCCGGAACGTGAGCCGGGGATGTTGGAGCCCTTGAACCCCGACGCCGAAGGCGCGGGAAGACCTTAGAAGGATACCCGGCGGGCGAGCCGGGTCAGGCCGGGTCTCGGATCGGACTACCCCCGCGTGCGCGGGGAGAACGTCAGATCTTCGAGACCTGGTTGAAGGAGAGTTCGACGGGGGTCTCGCGGCCGAAGATCGAGACGAGGACCTTGAGCTTCTGGGTGTCCAGGTTGATCTCGTTGACCGTGGCGGGCAGCGTCGCGAAGGGGCCGTCCATGACGGTCACGGACTCGCCGACCTCGAAGTCGACGGTCGCGGCGACCTTGGTGGCGGCGGACTTGGCGGCCTGCGCCTGCTCGGGGGCCTCGGGCGCGAGCAGCTTGGCGACCTCTTCCAGGCTCAGCGGCGACGGCTTGTTCGACAGGCCGACAAAGCCGGTGACGCCCGGGGTGTTGCGGACGGCGCTCCAGGACTCGTCGGTCAGGTCCATCCGCACCAGGATGTAGCCGGGCAGGACCTTCTCGTTGACCTTCTGGCGCTTGCCGCCCTTGATCTCGGTGACCTCGTGCTGGGGCACCTCGATCTGGAAGATGTAGTCCTCCATGTTCAGGGTCGTGGTGCGGGTCTCGATGTTGCTCTTGACCCGGTTCTCGTACCCCGCGTAGGAGTGGATGACGTACCAGTCGCCCGGAAGCAGCCGCAGCTCGCGCGCGTACTCGGCGACGGGGTCGACCGCGGGCGCGGCCTCCGCCTCGTCCTGGTCGTCCGCCTCGTCCTGCGGCTCCCCGGTCCCGGCTTCGACGTCCTGGGCCTCGACGGCCTCGGCGGTCTCCGTCTCCTCGGGAACCTCCTCCGACTGCGGCTCCTGCGGGAGCTCGTCGTGGAACTGCGAGGACTCGGACACGGCGGTGACTCTTTCTCTCCGGGAACGGTGTGGTGGAACGCTCTCGCGCGGCTCTTCTAGGTGAAGAGGGCGAAGATGGCCTCCTGAAGTCCCCAGTCGAGCAGCGAGACGATACCGATCATGACGAGGACGAAGACCAACGACACGATCGTGTAGTTGATGAGCTCCTTGCGAGTAGGCCAGATGACCTTGCGCAGCTCACCGATGACCTGGCGGATGAACAGAGCAGGCCCGGTGCGCTTGCGCTTCGCCGGCTTGCCCTTGTCCTCGGTAGCGGCGTCGCGAATGTCAGTCGCCATCTCACCCTCGTTCGGATTGATCGTCCGACACGGCGTGTTTTCCGCCGCGCGTGCATCCACAGTATGCGTGCTCACGTGCGGCTGGGAACGTGAAGCTGCTCCGCAGGGCAAGAGGGACTCGAACCCCCAACCGCCGGTTTTGGAGACCGGTGCGCTACCAATTGCGCCATTGCCCTACAGCGGGCGTGCTCGCGCATCACACCGCTAGGTCAGCAGCATACGCATCCGAGCGCGCCACGTCGAACCGGAATCGCGTCGGCGCGTCTAGTCCTTCCGGGTGGTTTCCCCGCACGACACCCACGGGGGACCGCCCTGATCAGGCAGGATTGGCAGATGGAGCGCCGTGATCTCGCCCTGCTGCCGAAGGCACATCTGCACCTGCACTTCACCGGATCCATGCGGCACAGCACCCTGGTGGAGCTGGCGCTGCGGCACGGGGTCCACCTGCCGGAGTCGCTGGTGTCGGAGTGGCCGCCCGCCCTGCGCGCGACGGACGAGCGCGGCTGGTTCCGGTTCCAGCGCCTGTACGACCTGGCCAGGTCCGTCCTGCAGGAGCCCGACGATCTGGTCCGGCTCGTCCGGGAGACGGCGGAGGACGAGGCGGCCGAGGGTTCCGGCTGGCTGGAGATCCAGGTGGACCCGTCGGGCTACCAGCACAGGTTCGGCGGGCTGACGCCGACGCTGGAGCTGGTCCTGGAGGCCGTCAGACGGGCCGAGGAGGCCACCGGCGTCGGGATCGGGGTGATCGTCGCGGCGAACCGCACACGGCACCCCCTGGACGCGAAGATCCTCGCGCGGCTCGCCGCCCAGTACGCGGGCCGTGGCGTGGTGGGCTTCGGGCTGTCCAACGACGAGCGCCGGGGCCGTCCCTACGAGTTCGAGGGCGCGTTCCGGATCGCGGGCCGGGCCGGGCTGCTGCTGGCCCCGCACGGCGGCGAGTTGCAGGGCCCGGAGTCGGTGCGGCCGTGCCTTGACCTGCTGCACGCCGACCGGATCGGCCACGGCGTCCGCTCGGTGGAGGATCCGGGCCTGGTCGAGCGGATCGCCGAGCGCGGGGTGACGCTTGAGGTGTGCCCGGCGTCGAACGTCGCGCTGGGTGTGGCGCGGAGCGCGGCCGAGGTGCCGGTGCGGCGGCTGTACGAGGCGGGGGTGCGGATGGCGCTGGGCGCGGACGACCCGCTGCTGTTCGGCTCGCGCCTGGTCACCCAGTACGAACTGGCGCGCAGCGAGCACGGTTTCGGCGACGCGGAGCTGGCCGACCTCGCCCGTTCCTCGATCCGTGGTTCCGCGGCGCCGCCGGACCTCCGCAAGCGGCTCCTGGCGGGCGTCGACGAGTGGCTGGCCGCCCCGCCCGCGAAGGCGGACCTGGCGGCCGGGTGGCACACCTCGTGATCAGCGGGCCGGGGCGGTGGTGTCCTCGTCGAGGGTGACGCCGACGAAGGTCGGCTCGTTGACGAGGGTGACGCCGAAGGACTCGCGGACGCCGTCGCGGATCTCGCGGGCGAGCGCGAGCAGGTCGGCGGTGGTGCCGTCGGGGCCCGGGTTGGTGAGCGCGAGCGTGTGCTTGCCGGACAGCCTGACGGGCCCGCGCGCGTGGCCCTTCCGGAAGCCCGCCTTCTCGATGAGCCAGGCCGCCGACGTCTTGGTGCGGCCGTCGGGTTCGCGGAAGGCGGGGAACCCGGTGGCCCGCGCGGACAGGTGCGCCAGCTCCTCGGGGGTGAGGATCGGGTTGGTGAAGAAGCTTCCGGCGCTGCGCGTGTCGGGGTCGGCGGGGTCGAGGACCATGCCCTTGCCCCTGCGCAGGTCCAGGACGGTGGCGCGCACGTCGGCGAGGGACGCGGTGGCGCCGACGGGGGTGCCGAGCCGCTTGGCGAGCTCCTCGAAGACGATCAGGTCGGACTCGCCCGTCTCGGCGAGCTGGAACGTCACGGAGAGCACGACGTGCCGGTCGCTGCCCTTGAAGGCGCTGTGCCGGTAGGCGAACCCGCACTCCTCGGCCGAGAAGACGCGCACCGTCTCGGCGGCGCGGTCCCAGACGCGCACCTCGGTGATCGTCTGGGAGACGTCCTGGCCGTAGGCGCCGACGTTCTGGACGGGCGTGGCGCCCACCCTGCCGGGAATGCCGGACAGGCACTCGACGCCGGACAGGCCCTCGGCGACGGCCCTGGCGACGAACCCGTCCCAGTCCTCACCGGCCTGTGCCGTCACCGTGCCGCCGTTGACCGTGACGCCGCGGGTGCCGATCCGCACGACGGTGCCGGGGAAGCCCGCGTCGGAGACGACGAGGTTGCTGCCGCCGCCGAGCAGCAGGACGGGTTCGCCGTCGTGGTCGGCGGTCCGGACCGCCTCGATCAGCTCGTCCTCGGTGGTGACCTCGACGAAGGTGCGGGCGGGCCCGCCGAGGCGGAGCGTGGTGTAGCCGGACAGGCGCACGTCCTGGCAGCGCACGTTCATGTGTCTCCCCCAGATCTGGGCGGGCTGGCGGCGGTTCGGGCGGGGCGCGCGCACGCGGCGCGGGCGCGCGCCACCCGGGTTCAGGCTAGCCGGACGACGGCCTTCGCCTGGCTGAGGACCTTCTGGTCGGCGGCCCTGGCGGTGAGGCCGACGACCACCTTGTTGTCGTCGAGCTTCTCCTCGACGACGCCGCTGATCACGAGGGTGTTCCCGGAGTCGTGCGCGACCGGGACCATGCCGGAGAACCGGACGCCGTAGTCGAGGACCGCGCCGGGGTCGCCCACCCAGTCGGTGACGAACCTGCCGCCCTGGGCCATGGTGAACATGCCGTGCGCGATGACGTCGGGCAGGCCGACGGACTTGGCGAAGTGCTCGTCCCAGTGGATGGGGTTGAAGTCGCCGGACGCGCCCGCGTACATCACCAGGTTGAGCCGCCGGACGTCGTAGGAGACGGCGGGGATCTCGGTGCCGACCTCGACCTCGCTGTACTTCACGGTGGCCGCCATGGTCACACCCCCCGCTCGACGATGGTGTTGTAGGTGGTGACGACGAGTTCGCCGCCGCCGTCCCGGACCTCGGTGACGATCTTCAGCAGTTCGTTGCGTCCGGCCTTGCGGATGTCGGCGATGGTGGACGTGCAGGTCACCACGTCTCCGGCGACGATCGGGCGGACGTACTCGAAACGCTGCTCGCCGTGCACGACCATGGCGTAGTTGAGCCCGAGTCCGGGGTCGGCCAGGGCCTCGCCGCCGAGCGAGACGACGATCGGGAAGGTGGGCGGGGCGACGACGTCGGGGTGGCCCGCCGCCTCGGCCGCCGCGCGGTCGCGGTAGATCGGGTTGGTGTCGCCGATGGCGTCCGCGAACTCGCGGATCTTCACGCGGGACACCTCGTACGGCGGGGTGGGCGGGAAGGTCCGCCCGATGAAATCGGTATTGAGTGGCATGCCGCTTCCTTCCGCGTTCAATCGTGCTCTGAGCCTGACCGCGCCTCGTGAGGAAGGTTACAGAACGACGTTCGGCCCGTCCCCGGCGGGTGTGCCTGGGAACGGGCCGAATGAGAGCAAGCGCTCGGTCTAGCGGGTCTCGCGGTGCGGCTGGTGGCAGCGGCAGTTGGGGCAGTACTTCTTGAGCTCCAGCCGGTCCGGGTCGTTGCGCCGGTTCTTCCGCGTGATGTAGTTGCGGTGCTTGCACTCCTGGCAGGCCAGCGTGATCTTCGGCCGAACGTCAGTGGCAGCCACGATGGAGTGCCTTTCTGGTCAAGGGATGCGGACATACTGATCCGATCACCGGCCCCGGGGGGACCTTGCGTGATCGGATGTTGTAGCGAGGGCCGGACTTGAACCGGCGACACAGCGATTATGAGCCGCTTGCTCTGCCAGACTGAGCTACCCCGCCATGACAGACCGCTGACGGCACCTCACAAGAGTACCTGACCCAGTGGTCGCCCGAAACACGGTGAACGCCCGGCCCGATCGCGGGCCGGGCGTCACTCAATGTCTCACCGAGCCCCTTTACGGAATCGAACCGTAGACCTTCTCCTTACCATGGAGACGCTCTGCCGACTGAGCTAAAGGGGCTTGCGTCGTGCTCGCAGGGAAAACCATACACGGTCCCGCGCGAGTGCGCGAACCGGATAACGGGCGCCCCCCGGAGGGGTCCGTCACGGGGGTCTCGGCGGGCTCAGCAGCGGCTCTGTCCTGGCACGACGTGCCGTGCGCGGGCAGCGCGCCACGGAGCAGGAAGGCGTCCACGACCCCCTTCGTGCAGGGCCCCATCGGGTAGAAACCGTGCCCTCCGGACTCGTTGACGACAAGGACGCTGCCGTCGAGCCTGCCGTGCAGGGCGCGCGCCCAGTGGACGGGCGTGGCGGCGTCGTGGCTGTTGTGCACGAGCAGGATCGGCGGCGCGCCCGCCGTCCCGAGCGCCTTTCCGGCCTCGGGCAGCGACGGCACCGGCCAGTCCACGCAGGCGAGCCACTGCGACTCGACCTGCCTGCCGAACAGCGGCGCGACCGTCACCGCCTCGTCGCCCGCGCGGGAGGCCGCCTCGGCGGTGCGGTCCTCGGGCCGCAGGTGGGTGCACGTGACGGAGTGGTAGCCGCCGGGCACCTTCCCGCCCGACCCGCTTTCGGCGTCCTGTTCGGTGACGAGTTCGCGCAGCGCGGACCCGTCGCCGCGCAGGCCCTTGGCGAGTGCCTTGGCCACGCGGGGCCAGGTGGCCTCGCGGTAGGTGGCGAGTTCGATCACCCTGAGGAGTTCGCGGCTGGTGACGGGCGCCTCGCCGGAGCCCGCGCGCAGCGGCCTCGCGTCGAGCCGGGCGACCATCCTCCCGACCCGGGAGACGATGTCCGTCCTGTCCTTGCCGAGGGGGCAGCCGCCCTGGTCGAGGCAGGTCGCGACCATCACGCCGAAGGCCGTCTCGAACCCGACGGCCTGCGCGGACGGGTCTCCGGGCCATCCGGTGGTGTCGGCGACGGAGTCCAGGGCCATCCGGCCGACCGTCCGGGGGAACAGGTGCGCGTAGAACTGGCCGAGGACGGTGCCGTAGGACGCGCCGTAGTAGTGCAGGGCCCGTTCGCCGAGGGCGCCGCGCACGACGTCGAGGTCGCGGGCCACGTCGGGGGTGCGGACATGGGCGATGATCTTCCCGGCGCTCTCCGCGCAGCTCGCGGCGAGGGCCCTGGCGTAGGCGGCGGTGGACTCGGCCTCGCTCATCTCGGTCGTCATCAGGCAGTTGACGGGGCTGCTTTCGCCGACGCCCCTGGGGTCCATGCCGACGATGTCGTAGCGGGCGCGCAGGTCGTCGGAGAAGAAGCCGCGCGCCCGGTAGACGAAGGACAGCCCGGACGAGCCGGGTCCGCCGGGGTTGGTGAGGAGGGAGCCGAGGCGGCGGGCCGGGTCAGCGGCGGGCAGCCTGTTGACGGCAAGGGTGATCTTCTCGCCGCCCGGGTCGGCGTAGTCGAGGGGCACCTCGATCCGGGCGCACTCGAAGGTGGGGTCCTCGACGCAGGGCGTCCAGGCGGGCCGCTGGGTGTAGAAGTCGCGCAGGGGGTCGGCGGGGGGCGGCGCGAACGCGGGGATCCAGGCGATCGCCAGGCCCGCGAGCGCGAGCCAGATCCGCACGCCCATCCGGTTTCCCCCGAAGCTCACGTTCCGCAGCGATCCCTACGAAACGTAGTGATTCCCGAGGTATGTCCGGTTAAGCCCGAGCACAGGTCACCGGACCCCCAACCGCCGGTCGTCAGGCTTCCGGGGCGGGTGTGAACAGCGTGGCCTCGCGGGTCGCGGCGTCCGCGTCGCGGGCCCTGATCGCGGCGACGAGCCGTGTGTGGTCGACGTACCGGTCGGGGGTGAGCGCGCCCGCGAAGAAGCCGCGCAGCTCGGCCCGGAAGAACTCGCCCAGATCGGCGTAGATCCCGATGAGGGCCGGATTGTGGGTCGCCGCGACGATGGCGGCGTGCAACGCGGCGTCGGCCTGGACGAAGTCCTCCAGCCCGCCGGGGGCGTCCTCACGGGTCGCGGCGGCCCAGGCCGTCTCCCGGCGGGCGAGGAGCGCCTCCAGGTGGTCCATCTCGGCGTCGGTGCGGCGCAGCGCCGCGAGGCCCACGGCCGAGCGCTCCAGGAGCGCCCTGAGCTCGTTGACGTGCTCGGGCGCGAGCCCGGCGAAGCTGCGGCGCATCACCCCGGCCATCTCGCTGGACGCGACGACATAGGTGCCCGAGCCCTGGCGGATGTCCAGGAGCCCGTTGTGGGCGAGCGCCCGGACCGCCTCGCGCAGGGTGCCGCGCGCGACGCCGAGCTGTTCGGCGAGTTCGGGCTCGGTGGGGATGCGGCTGCCGACCGGCCAGCGGCCCGAGGTGATCTCGGCGCGGAGCTGGGCGGCGACCTGCTCGAAGAGCGGCGTGCGCCGCGCTGACGACAGGGTCATGACCGCATCGTCTCAGGTCGGGCGGCACCGGGGCCGGTGCTCGGATAATTCATCCAATCATTTTATGATTGCCGGTATGGTCTCCCCTCCCACCCTCGGGGCCCCCGTCCGGCGCACCGCCGCGACCCTCCCCCTCGTCGTCCTGATCCTCGCCGTCGCGCTCAACCTGCGCCCCGGCGCGACGACCGTGGGCCCGCTGCTGCCGGAGATCAGGGAGGCCGTCGGGCTCAACGGGTTCACCGCCGGGCTGCTCACCGCGCTGCCGCCGCTGTGCTTCGCCGTCTTCGGACCGCTCGCGCCGCGCCTCGCGCGCCGCTTCGGGGCCGCGCTCGCGCTCGCCGCGGGCATGCTCATGCTCGCCGCGGGCCTGGCCGGACGGTCGCTGGCCGCCGGGCCCGTGCTGTTCCTGCTGCTCACCACGCTGGCGATGGCGGGGATCGCGGTCGCCAACGTGCTGCTGCCCTCCGTCGTCAAGCAGGGGTTCCCAGCGCGGGCCGGGCTGATGACCGGCCTGTACTCGACGTTCCTCACGCTCGGCGCGACGGCCGGGGCGGCGTTCGCCGTCCCGGCGGCCGAGGCGCTCGGGTCGTGGCGGAACGGCCTCGCGGTGTGGGGGGCCATCGCGCTCGTCGCGGCCGTCCCGGCGCTGCGGGCGCGGCGCGGCACCGGCCGGGCCGAGGGCGGGCGGCGCACCCTGCCGCCGCTGCGCCGCAGCCCGACCGCACGGGCGCTCGCGGTGTTCTTCGCGGTGAACGCGACGGCCGCCTACACGACGATGGGCTGGCTCGCGCAGATCTACCGGGACGCCGGGTACTCCGCGCACACCGCAGGGCTGCTGCTCGCGCTGTGCGTCGCGGTCGGTGTGCCGCTGGCGTTCGCGCTGCCGGTGCTCGCCGTGCGCACCCGCGACCAGCGGGCGCTCGTCGTCGGCCTGGTCGCGACGGGCGTCGCCGCCTACACCGGCCTCGCGCTGTGGCCGGGGACGGCGCCGTGGCTGTGGGCGCTGCTCGCGGGCGTCTCCCAGTCGGCGTTCCCGCTGAGCCTCGCGCTCATCGGCATGCGCGCCAGGACCGGCGAGGGCGTGACGCTGCTGTCGTCGTTCGCGCAGAGCACGGGCTACCTGTGCGCCATCCCGGGGCCGATCATCGTCGGCGTGGCGCACGAGTGGACGGGCGGCTGGATCGTCCCGATGGGCTTCCTCCTGGCCCTGCTCGTGCCCGCGCTGGTGTGCGGGCTGCGCGCGGCGTCCCCGCACACCGTCGAGGACGAGCTCTGAGCTAGGACGGGCTCCAGTACTCCTCGCCCGGCTTTGGCGGGTCGGTGAGCGGCAGGCGGAGCGCGAACCGACCTCCCGGGCCGTCCTCGACGGTGAGGGTGCCGCCGTAGTTGTGCGCGATCTCGCGGGCGATGGGCAGGCCGAGCCCGGTGCCTCCGGTGTCCCGCTCCCGCGACTCCTTGAGCCGGGCGAACCGCTCGAAGATCCGCTCGCGGTGCTCGGGCGGCACGCCGTCGCCGTCGTCGCGGACGAGCAGGACAGCGCGGCCGTCCTCCTCCGCGACCGACACGCGCACCTCGGACCTGCCGTGCCGCTCCGCGTTCGCCAGGAGGTTCTCCAGCACCCTGCCCAGCCGCAGCGGGCTGCACCGCACCCACAGGCCGGACCCCAGGTCGGTGGTGATCTCCAGCCGGTCCGGCATGCGCTGGCCGATCTCCTTGGTGACGAACTCGCCGAGGTCGATCAGCTCGCTGGGCGGCGCCGCGCCCGCCTCCAGCCGGGCCAGCTCCAGCAGGTCCTCGACGATCGCGCTGAGCCGCTCGACGTCGGACACCGCCTCGTGCACGGCGGTCTTCCACGGGTAGTCGTCGTCCTCGGAGTCGAGCACCTCAAGACGCGTCAGCAGGCCCGCGATGGGGTTCCGCAGGTCGTGTGACGCCTCCGCGACGAACCTGCGCTGCCGCTCGGTGGCGTGCTCCAGCCGCTCCAGCGTGCCGTTGATCGTCTCGGCGAGCCGCTGCATCTCGCCGCCGCCGCTGTAGTGGACGGGCACCCGCCGGGATAGGTCGGACGCGGTGATCGAGGCGAGTTCCTCGGTGATCTCGTCCACCGGGCGCAGCGTGGACCCCACCCCCCACCACGTCGCCAGCCCGATCACCAGGACGAGCGCGAGGGCGAGCGCCACCGCGGACATCGTCTCCGCGGAGATCTCGTCGGTGAGCAGGACGCTGGGCAGCTCGACCGCCGCGTAGACGGTGACGGGCTGGTCGTAGGCCGTCTGCGGGGCCCGGAAGCCGACGATGTACACGCACTTGCCCACGCTCTTCGGGCAGGCCGTGGTGTCCACCCGGACGTCGGCGCCCTCCGGCTGGACCCGCGAGATCGGCGGGATGTCCCGGAGCCTGGCGCTGCCGTTCAGGACCGTCCCGTCGTCGGCGACGATCTGCACGAGGAAGGACCGCGTCGAGTGCCGGGGGAAGGGGATCGGGTCGGGCGGCCGCTCGGTGACCACGCTGGTGGCGAGCGGCCGGGCCAGGTGCGACGCCTCGCGCGCCGCGTTCATCTGGGCGCGCTCCCGCACCAGGACCAGCACCACGCCCAGGGTGAAGATCAGCCCGGCGGCGGAGATGGCCATCATGACCATGGTGACCCGGCCGCGCACGGAGTGGAACGCGCGGGCCCACGCCCGGCTCAAGCGCTCGCCCACGCCCCGATCACCTCACCCCCGAAGGCCGCGCCCTCTCGGTCCCTGTACCCCGTCCGCCGGTGGGACGAACTCGACTTTCGTCATAAAAGGCCAGGTCAGCGGGGTTCGCGGGGTCAGCGGCGGCGGACGGCGCGCAGCACCGTGAACTTCGGATCGGCGGCGGCGACCGTGCAGCCGCCGAAGATCCGCCGCAGCGTCACGTGGTGGCCCAGGTGCCGGTTGACCACCGCCCACAGTTCGCCGCCCGGCCGCAGCACCCGTTTCGCCCCGGCGAACATCCGGCGGGCCGCGGCGTCCGTGGTGGCCTGGTGCGAGTGGAACGGCGGATTGGTGAGGACGAGGTCGAACGAGCCGGGGTCGAGGTCGCCCACCCCGTCGGCGGCGAGCACCCGCGCGCCGGCGACCCCGTTCGCGGCGAGCGTGGCGCGGGCGGACGCGACGGCGGCGTACGACTCGTCGGTGAGGACGATCTCGGCGTCCGGATGGGTGAGCGCGGCGGCGAGGCCGAGGACGCCGTTGCCGCACCCGAGGTCGAGGATCCGGCGCGCGCCGGGCAGCGCGGGCAGGTTCCCGAGCAGGAACCGGGTGCCGACGTCGAGCCGGTCGGCGCAGAAGACGCCGGCGTGGTTGACGACCTGGCGGCCGGAGACGGGCCCCGCGTCGTCGTCCAGGGTGTAGGTGAGCGGCCAGGGGTTCGGGCCGGGGTCCAGGGCCGGGTCGGGCTCGGCGAAGACGAGCCGTGCCTTGCGTTCGGCCAGCGACGTGGTGGTCGACCCGATGATCCGCTCGAACAGCCGCAGCGTCGAGGTGTGGATCTCCTTGACCATGCCCGTCCCGACGACGACGGTGCCCGGCCGCAGCGCGGGGCGGAGCGCGCGCAGGGCGTCCTCCAGGGCGGCGAGGCTCTTGGGGATCCGGACGAGCAGCAGGTCGGCCTTGCCGGGCGGATCGTCGTCCGGGGTCCGGAAGGTGACGGACGCCGTGTCGATCCCGTTCCGTTCCAGGTTCGCCAGCGCCGCCCTGTGCCCGAGAAAAGAATCGATGACCAAAACCGGCCGGAGGTCGGCGAGC
This sequence comes from Actinocorallia sp. API 0066, assembly GCF_020991275.1. GTDB lineage: Bacteria > Actinomycetota > Actinomycetes > Streptosporangiales > Streptosporangiaceae > Actinocorallia. Next base: position 85,893 of record NZ_JAJLQY010000005.1, read on the forward strand.
GCGGCGGTGAGCGCGCCCCAGCGGTCCCCGACGATCACGACCTCACCTCCGGGTGAGATCTTGCTGTCCGCGAGATGCCGCAGCAGGTACTCGTCGGCGGCGTCCCAGGCCCGCAGGGCGTCCCGTGGGTCGTCGGGGTACCTGCCGAGGTCGAGTTCGCCCCGGACCGTCGTCAACCGCTGTCGCACCGGCCCAGGCTAGCCGCCGCGCGCCCCGCGCCGGGTCGTCCCGAAACGTGACCCAGCACCTAGACAAAAAGGGAGATACCCCAATAATTGCCCACGGACTGCTCGGTCATCCGGCCGAGCCGCCGTGGAAACCAACAGTGCGTCATCCGTGAATCAGAGGTGGACCGGGGTGCATCCCTTCCGTGCCGCAGTCGAAAAGGGCGACGCCGACGCCTTCGCCGGGCTCCTCGCGCCGGACGCGGTCTTCAACAGCCCCGTCGCGTTCAAGCCGTACCGGGGCCGCGAGACCGTCGCCGCCATCCTCCGCGCGGCCACCCGTGTCTTTGACGACCTCCGCTACGTGCAGGAGATCGCCGACCCCGACACGGGCGCGCACGCGCTGGTGTTCAAGGCCCGGATCGGCCCGACCGAGGTCCACGGCTGCGACTTCCTCACCGTCGCCCCGAACGGCGAGATCACCGACTTCACGGTGATGCTCCGGCCCATGTCGGCGGTGCACGCGATGTCCGAGGCGATGCGCCCGCAGTTCGACATCATCGCCCGCGAACTCGCCGGTTCCTGACGCCGCGAAGCCCCGGCCCCGCGACGGCCGGGGCTTCGAAGGACGCGCCACTCAGTCCGCGGTGGCGAGGGTGAGGGTGCTGAGGCGGCGGACGGCGAGGCCGAGGGCGACGAGGGTCGTCAGCAGGGCGAGGACCAGTGCCGTCGCCACCGAGGAGTCGACCTCCACGGTGCTGGCCGTGGTCAGCTCGTCCACCGACGACATCGCCCAGCTCTGGATCGACAGGTTGCGCGACCCGGCGATGAACCCGCCGATCATCGACTCCCACACCAGCGCGTAGATCAGGCCGATCGTCACCGCGTTCCGGCTGAGCACGGCGAGCGCGAGGAACACCGCCCCGTACACGACGCCACCTTGCACCGCGCCCACGGCGAACGCCCACGGCACGTCGGAGCCGGGCCCGAGCAGCAGCACGCCCGACACCAGGATCGGCAGCGCCGCGAACGCCGTGATGAGCCCGACGGCGCACACGTACTTGGTGAGGATCACCGAGCCGCGCGGGATCGGCTTGGTCAGCACGTACATGATCTGGCCGTCGTCGATCTCCGGCCCGATGACGCCCGTCCCGACGATCAGCGCGATCAGCGGCAGCAGCACCACCATCCCGAACCCCTCAAGGACCCCTGTGGAGACCCCGAGCGAGTCGTTGCCGGTGAAGGCGAGCACCGCCGACAACACGAGCAGCACCGCCGGCAGCACGAACAGCAGCACCGCCCGCCGACGCCCCAGCATGCCCCGCAACGTCAGGGCGGCAATGGTCACGTTCACTTTTCCACCAGGTAGCTGAAGACGCTTTCGAGGGACTCGTCGGAGGGCGAGACCTCGCGGAGGGTGACGCCCGCGGCTCGGGCCAGGCGGGGCAGGAGCCGGGTGAAGCGGGCGAAGTCGGTGGCTTCGACCTCCAGTCCCTGGTCGGTGAGGCGGACCGAGCGGGCCGAGCCGTCGCCGATGACGGCCGAGGCCAGCACGCGGTCGTCGGACGAGCGCAGCGAGAACACGTGCGCCCGGTCGGTCATCAGCCGCCGGATCTCCCGGAAGTCGCCGGACGCGGCGTGCCGACCGGCCACCACAACCTCGATATGCGTCGCGAGGCGCTCGACCTCCTCCAGGATGTGCGAGCTGAACAGGATCGTGCGGCCCTGGTCGGCCATCGACCTGATCAGCTCCATCAGCTGGAGCCGCTGGCGCGGGTCCATGCCGTTGAACGGCTCGTCGAGCAGCAGCACCGCCGGGTCGTGCACCAGCGCCGACGCCATCTTGATGCGCTGCTTCATGCCCTTGGAGTAGGTGCCGATCTGCCTGTCGGCCGCGTAGCCCATCTCGACCAGGCCGATCGCGTGCTTGGCGGCGCCGCGCGGGTCGGGCAGCCTGTGCAGCTTCGCCATGGCCAGGATGAACTGCTCGCCGGTCAGGAAGTCGTAGGCGCTCTCCCGCTCGGGCACCAGCCCGATGTGCCGGTAGACCTGCGGGTTGCCCCAGATGTCCTGCCCGTCCAGCCGGACCGCGCCCGCCGACGGCGCGAGGAACCCGCCCATCATGTGGATGAGGGTGGACTTGCCGGCGCCGTTCGGCCCGAGCAGCCCGGTGACGCCCGGCCCGATCGTCATGGACACGCCGTTGACGGCGACCACGTTGCCGTACCAGCGCGAGACGTTCTCCACGGTGATGACGCCCATCACGCGCCCGCCTTCCGGTATCGGGCGTGCAGCGCGGCGAGCGACCCCGCCACGACGAGCACGCAGAGGAGCAGCCCGGTGAGGCCCATGGCGGTGTCCGGCACCGCGATCAGGGGTTCGGACTCGGCGTCGAACAGGGCGACCTGGACGCTGTACACGAGGTTGAACGGGGTGAACAGGTTCATCCACGCGGCCACGTCCCACGCGCCGCGGTCCTGCGAGATGCCCTGGACGATCCCGACAACGACGTTGCTGATGAGGTACAGCGCTATCACCGCCGCGACACCGAACCCGCGCCGTGGCGTGAACGCGGCGACGAGCAGCGCGAACGACGACAGCACGAGCGCGAGCAGCACCACGCCGAGCAGCGCGAGCGCCCAGTCGCCGGTGATCCCCGCGACGGTCGGGATGTCCTCGACGCTGCCGAATCCGCCGCCCTGCTGCGCCGCCTCGATCAGGCTGGAGCGCGTCAGGAGGAAGCCGACGTACATCACCGTCACCGGCACCCCGACGAGCAGCACCAGCGCCGTGGCGAACGCGCCGAACTTGGCGGCGACGAAGTCCCACGGCCCGACCGGGCGGGAGAAGTACAGCGGGACCGACCGGTACCGGATCTCGCGGGACGCCACGACGGGCGCGAGCGCCGCGAGGAAGATCGCGATGAGCGGCTGGAACCCGTACCCGTAGGCCGCCATCGGGATGAGGAACTGCGCCTCCTTGACGATCGCCTTGATCGCGACGTCGGCGAGCGCGGGCAGCAGCAGGAACGCGGCGAGCGCGAACGGGATGATCTTCGCCTTGGCGCCCCGGCCGAGCCCGAACAGGGCGCGCAGGTTGTGCGTGTAGAGGGCGCGCAGCGTCTGGCCGCGGCCCAGTCTCGGCCCGTCGTAGTGGCGGTAGCCGATGTCGTGGATGGCGGTGCTCACCGCTGGAACACCTCCTCGATGTGGTGGCGCGCCTGCTCCATCCGGATGAGCGCGAGGTCAAGGTCCACGACGCCGTCGCGGATGATGTCGAAGGTCGTCTCGCCGTCGATCCTGACGACGAGGGTGCGGCCCTCGGCCTGGACGGTGAGGCCGCGTTCGGCGAGGTGCGCGCCGAGCGCGTCGCGGCCCTCCTCGACCTCCACCACGAGGTTGCCGCTGGCCTCGGTGAACGACGCGACGGCCGACGAGCGCAGCAGCCTGCCGCCGTCGATGATCACCACGTGGTCGCAGACCCGTTCCAGCTCGCCCAGCAGGTGCGACGTCACCAGCACGCTGATCCCGAACTCGGCGCCCACCCGGCGGATCAGGTCGAGCATCTCGTCGCGGCCGCGCGGGTCGAGGCCGTTGGTCGGCTCGTCGAGGAAGACGAGCTGCGGGTCGTGCACGAGCGCCTGGGCCAGCTTGACCTTCTGCCGCATGCCGGTGGAGTAGCCGCCGATCGGCCGGTAGCGCTCCTCGTAGAGGCCGACGTGGCGGAGCACGTCGGCGGCGCGCTCGCGGGCGGCCGAGGCGGGCAGTCCGGACATCCGGGCCATGTGCACGACGAACTCGGTAGCCGACACGTCGGGGGGCAGGCACTCGTACTCCGGCATGAACCCGACGCGGCGCCGGATCTCGGCGCCGCCCGTCGTGATGTCGTTGCCGAGGACCTCGGCGCCGCCGGAGGTGGGCGGCTGGAGCCCGAGCAGGATCTTGATGAGGGTGGACTTGCCCGCGCCGTTCGCGCCGACGAGCCCGGTGACGCCGGGTTCGACGGTGACGCTGAGTGATTCCAGCGCGGTCACGCCGGGGAACCTCATGGTGAGGTCCCGCGTGCTGATGATGGGCATGCGCCCAGGCTAGGGCGGACCGTACATGCCCGTCATCCCTCCTTGGAACGACCCCCACCCCTCCTCAGGACGAACCTCACCTGCGCCGACGCGCGTGTCCGGCGCGACACACGGTGGATCACCGCCGTAGTCTGACAATCCCCCCGAACCGGGCCAAGTGCCCCACAACTCCAGAGGTGAGCCGATGCTCCGCGTGGCCCTCGCCACGGCCGCCGCCGCGCTCGCGTTGAGCGCCTGCTCGGTCCAGGTCGACTTCCCCGGCACCGACACCCAGCAGGGCGCCGCCCCCGCCAACCTCGCCGACCTCCGCGTCGCGACCGAGAAGAACGACGGCACCTACGACCGCAAACGGTTCGGCAGCCCTTGGAAGGACGTGGACGGCAACCGCTGCGACACCCGCAACGACATCCTCGCCCGCGACCTCAAGAACGTCGTGAAGCGCGACGACGGGTGCACCGTCCTGTCCGGCCTCCTTGAGGACGACCCCTACACCGACCAGTCCATCGAGTTCTCCAAGGAACGGCCGACCGCCGTCCAGATCGACCACATCTATCCGCTGGCCCTCGCCTGGCGCCTGGGCGCGTCCCAGTGGGACGACGCGCGCCGCGCCGACTTCGCCAACGACCCCGACAACCTCCTCGCGGTCGGCGGCCGGGAGAACCAGCGCAAGAGCGACAAGGGCCCCGACGAGTGGGAGCCGCCCGCCGACTACCAGTGCGCCTACGCCCAGAAGTTCACCGCGATCGCGCTGGAGTACGACCTGCCCGTCACCCAGCCCGCGCACGACGCCCTGGCACGGATGCTCAAGACCTGCTGACGCGGGGGCGCGGGATCACGGGATCACCCGACAGCGGCCCTGCGGCGTGCCACCCGGCACCATGGACCGTTCCCCTCCCGCGCCCCACCCGTCTTGATCGCGACGCTGAGCAGCGAAAGCAGCAGCCGGACGTCGTTCTCGCTCTCCAGCCGGACCCGGATCGCCGGGCCCTCCGGAACGATCCGCCCCGACAGCTCCAGGGCGGGCCTGATCCGGTCCACGCTCGCCTCGCCGAGCAGCAGCTCCGCGTCGTCGTCGTGGAGGTGGGCGACCTGGCCGCCCGCGACGGCGAGCGCGTACCCCACCCCGCACTCCGCGCGCTCCACCCGCAATCGCGGCCAGGACCGGGTCAACGAGATCACCCGCAGGGACAGGGGACTTTCCGCCGGCGCGTCGTCCATGGCCTCATCGTGACCGTCCCCCGGCACACAAGGAACCGGGGGCACCCGAATCGTTATCTTCGGCTTCGCGCGCCGTTCAACCCGGCGTACCGGCACTTCCGGACGCCGACCGACACATCCCTACAGATAGGTACGAACCGCCTCGGCAAGCCGCTCCGCCACACGGTGCGCCTGCTCCTCGGCGGCGGCCTCCACCATCACCCGCACCATCGGCTCCGTGCCCGACGGACGGATCAGCACCCGTCCCGCCGAACCCAGCTCCGCCTCGGCCTCGACCACCGCCGCCGCGAGCTCCGCCGACGTCGCCGCCCGCTCCCGCGCGACACCCCGCACGTTGATCAGCACCTGCGGCAGCCGCGTCATGCACTTGGCCAGCTCGTCCAGCGGACGGCCGCGCCGCGCGACGGCGGCCAGCAAATGCAGCCCGGTCAGCACCCCGTCGCCGGTGGTGCCGTGCTCCAACATGATCACGTGGCCCGACTGCTCGCCGCCGAAGCCGAACGACCCCTCGCGCATCGCCTCCAACACGTACCTGTCGCCGACCGCCGTCTCCACCACGCGCAGCCCCTGCTCGCGCAGCGCCAGCTTGAAGCCCAGGTTCGACATGACCGTCGCGACGACCGTCGCGGACGGCAGACGGCCCGCCTCGTGCAGCTCCAGCGCGAGGATCGCCATGATCTGGTCGCCGTCCACCACCTCACCGGACGCGGTCACCGCGAGGCACCGGTCGGCGTCGCCGTCGAACGCGACGCCCGCGTCCGCGTCGTGCGCCACCACGGCGGCCCGCAGCACGTCCAGGTGGGTCGAGCCGACCCCGTCGTTGATGTTGAGGCCGTCCGGCGCCGCGCCGATCTCGACGACGTCCGCGCCCGCCCGGCGCAGCAGGCCGGGCGCCAGCTCGGCGGCGGCGCCGTTGGCACAGTCCACCACGACGCGCAGGCCAGCCAGCGAGACGCCGATCGTGCCGAGCAGGTGGTCTGCGTAGCGGACGCTCTCGCCGAACGCGTCACGGACCCGGCCCACACCCGCGCCCGTCGGGCCCTGCCAGTCCGCGCCCAGCCGCGCCTCGATCTCGTCCTCGATCTCGTCGGCCAGCTTGAAGCCGCTGCGGTCGAAGAACTTGATGCCGTTGTCCGGCGCCGGGTTGTGCGACGCCGACAGCATGACGCCGAGGTCCGCGCCCAGCTCCCGGGTCAGGTACGCCACCGCCGGCGTCGGCAGCACGCCGAGCCGCAGCACGTCGACGCCGGCGCTCGCCAGCCCCGCGACCACCGCCGCCTCAAGGAACTCGCCCGAGGCGCGCGGGTCCCTGCCCACAACGGCGACCGGCCGGTGCCCCTCGAACGCGCCGGCGTCCCCCAGCACCCGCGCCGCCGCGATGGAGAGGTCCATCGCCAGCCGCGCGGTGAGGTCCCGGTTCGCCAGGCCCCGCACCCCGTCGGTACCGAACAGCCGACCCACGTCAGATCACCCTCAATCCAGTCGATACGCCGAGGCGGCGGACACCACGCGACGCTCCTGCGTGCATCGTGGTGTCCGCCGCCCGGTCGAGCAAGCCGTCAAGCCGACGGAATCAACGCTTGCTGTACTGCGGGGCCTTACGGGCCTTCTTGAGACCGGCCTTCTTGCGTTCCTTGGCCCGCGCGTCACGGGTGAGGAAGCCGGCCTTCTTCAGCGCGGGGCGGTTGTCGGGGTCCGACAGCTGCAGGGCCCGGGAGATCCCCATGCGCAGGGCGCCTGCCTGGCCGGTGACACCGCCGCCGTTGATGCGGGCGATGACGTCCCACTGGCCCTCGAGGCCGAGCGTGACGAACGGCTCGTTGATGAGCTGCTGGTGCACCTTGTTCGGGAAGTAGCCCTCAAGGGTGCGGCCGTTGATCGTCCAGTTGCCGGAGCCCGGGATGATCCGGACGCGGGCGATGGCCTCCTTGCGGCGGCCGGTGGCCGACGCGGGGCCGGTCGCGGCCGGCACGCGGGCGACGACGTCCTCGACGACGACGGACTCGGTGGTGTACTCGGACGGAGCGTCCTCGGCGTCGAACTCGACGAACGCCTCGGTCTCGGTCTCGGTGGTCTCAGCCACGTTCTTCGGTTCTCCTTGTGTTCTAACCGGGGCGGCGGACCCTGCCTAAGCTCTCAGGGCGCCCCAGCGGCCTCTTTTTGACGTGGGGGCTGGCGCAGGCCAGACCTACTACTGGGCGATCTGCTCGATCTCGAACGGCACCGGCTGCTGGGCAGCGTGCGGGTGGTTCGGACCGGCGTAGACCTTCACCTTGCCGAACTGGGCGCGGCCCAGCTTGGTCTTCGGCAGCATGCCCTTGATCGCCTTCTCGACGGCGCGCTCGGGGAACTTCTCAAGCAGGTCCTTGTAGGCCACCGCGCGAAGACCACCCGGGTAGCCCGAGTGACGGTAGGCCTTCTTCTGCTCAAGCTTCTTGCCCGAGAGCGCGATCTTGTCGGCGTTGACGATGATGACGAAGTCACCGGTGTCAACGTGCGGCGCGTAGATCGGCTTGTGCTTGCCCCGAAGCAGGATCGCGACCTGGCTGGCAAGGCGACCCAGCACGACATCGGTCGCGTCGATGACGTGCCACTGACGCTCCACGTCAGCGGGCTTAGGGGTGTACGTGCGCACGGCGTAAGCCTTCTTTGTTCGTCGACTGTCGGATGCGGCCCCTGGATGTCCGTACCACTTGCGTGAGATCGCGGCTCCGGGCAGGCCCATGACGGGCCGACCTTGAGGAGTTCACGGGGTTCACCCTGAGGGCCGGGCGGTGCGCCGGATGTGGAACGCCGGAGACGGAACGGGAAGGGCCCAGGGGCTCGTCCCGCGACCGTGGTCAGGCAACCCGACACACATACGAACGACCAGCATATCCGAGCCTGGGAGCGTGCGGCAAAGCGGCTGCGCACGCGCCCGTACCACGCCGTCGTGGCATAGGCTCAGCGCCATGGGTTATCCGGGTGACAGCAACCAGCCTCGGCAGTCCTGGGACAGCGACCCCCTTGACACCGACGGGGACGACTGGTCCCGCCATCCCCGGAGCGCACCGGTTCCGCCTCAGCAGCAGCCCGCCGAGCAGCCGGGCGAGCCCGCCGGACCGTGGCAGGCCCCCCCGGCCTGGGGCGAGCAGCCGCCCGCCCCGCCCATCCCGCCCGCTCAGCCCGGCCAGCCCGGCGGATCCTGGCTGGAGGGCGCCGCCGCCCGGCCGCAGGGCCCGTTGGATGGCCAGCAGTGGTCCGGCGACCCGCTCGCGGCGCCGCCCGCCACCGCGCTCGACCCCGGCACCGGCGGCCAGCCGGTCTACGACACGTGGCAGGGCCAGCCCGAGCCGTCCTACGACGGACCCAGCGGCCCGCAGCAGTCCCCCTGGCATGACGACGTGCCCGGCGGCGGCGGCTCGTTCGGCCCCGGCGCGGGCGAGGCCGGCACCGGCACCGGCACCCACGCCCTGCCCCGCTACGACGGCCAGGGCTCCTACGACACCGGCTCCTACGACGCCGACGCCTACGGCGAGGAGGCCAGGCACGACGCCGAGCGCTTCGGCGGCGGCGCCACCGCCAGCGGCAGCTACGAGGTGCCGCAGTACGACCCGGCGAGCTACGCCGCGCCGCCCGTCCCGCCGCAGAGCGCCTGGGGCGAGCCCCGCCCCGGCGAGTACGACGCCCCCGGCGGCGGCTACGACCCGCACGCCGCCCCGGTCGGCTACGACCCCCACGCGGCCCCCGTCGGCTACGACGGCCCCGGCGCGCCCGGCGAGTTCGGCGCCCCCGGCGTCCCCGGACCCCCCGGCGAGTTCGGCGGCCACGGCGGGCCCGGCGGCCCCGGCACCCCGAACGACTTCGGCGGCCCCGGCGGCTGGGACGCGCCGCCGCCGCAGGGCGGCCCCCACGAGCGCGGCGAGCAGTGGCAGCCCGAGGGCGCCCGCGACGAGATCAGCGGCTCGCGCGGCGGCCGCAAGGGCCTGCTCGTCGCGGGCGGCGTCGCCGTCGCCCTCGTGGCGGGCGGCGCCGCCGCTTACGCGCTCACCCGGGACGGCGGCACCGACAAGCCCGGCGTCGCGCAGTCCCCTCCGGCCTCCGGCGTCCCCGTCCCCGGCGCGACGTCCTCCCCCGAGCAGCCCGCCGCGTCCGGCGGCCTCCTCAAGTCCCGCAAGACCGACCCCAGGCCGCTCAAGGCGGGTGAGGTCTTCCAGAAGAAGAGGTTCACCGTCAAGGGCACCACCTACGTGATGTACATCCGCAAGGCGACGAAGAAGTGCGCCGACGCCGTCCACGGGGAGGCGCTCCAGGCCGCCCTGAAGCGGGGCAGGTGCACCCAGTTCCTGCGCGCGACGTTCGCCACGAAGGACGGCAAGATGATCGGCACCGTCGGCGTGGCGAACCTCCGCACGTCGCAGGCGGCGGCCCGCGCCGAGAAGGCCGCCAAGGCCAAGGACGCCTACGTGCTGGCCGTCCCGGGCAAGGGCGCCACGGCCAAGATCGGCCAGGGCGACGCGCTCGGCGCCGCCTGGGTGCGCGGCCACTACCTGATCATGACGTGGGTGCAGAACCCCGACGGCAAGCCGATTCCCGCCAAGCAGCGCAAGCGCGCGCAGATCTTCGCGCAGAACACGGTGAACGGCAGCAATCTTGGACCGGCACTGCACATTCGCGACGCGACGGGCAGACCGGCAGCCTGATCGGGTGCCACCCCAATACCCCGCAAACCCTCCGGATCCACCGCCCGGTTGACTAGGCTGTGCGTCCATGTCCGGTCCTGACGACTCCCGGCCCGAGGGTCGGGCGCTCCCGACGGAGTCGGGACTTGCGAAGAGCCCGGCCGCCGCGCGCACCCTTCCCTCCGGTCCCGCCACCGACGAGGGGCCTCCGGCGTCCCCGTGGTGGGCGCCGGTGATCCCGCCCGCCGATCCCGTCGACCCCGTCGATCCCGTCGACCAGGTGCTCGCCGCGCCCGTCCGCGAGCCCGAGTCCTCCGGCGAGTTCCTCACCGGCACGATCGTGCCCAAGGGCCCGGAGATCCCGCCCGCCGAGGCGACGATCACCGGCGAGCCCCGCTGGGCCGCCGAGCCGCCCCCGCCCGCCCGGACACCGCCGGGCCCGGTCGGGCCTTCCGCCTCTTCCGACTCCGTGGTGCACCTGGCCGCCCGGCGCGACCCGCCACCTCCCCCGCCGCCTCCGGCGGAGCCGCCCGCCCCCGAGCCGCCCTCCTCACACCGGGCACCGCGCCGTCGCGGCCGGCTCCCCCTGTACCTGGCGCTCGCGCTGGTGCCCGCGATCGCCGTCGCGACACTCGCCGCCGTCGTCCTCATGAAGCCCGGCACCCCGGTTCCGGCCGTCGTCCCCTCGCCCCCGGCCGCCGTGACGACCCCCGTCCCGTCCAGCACGCCGACCGGGCCCGGCGCCACCGGCGTGCCCGCCGTGGACGCCGCCGCGACCGACCCGAGGCCGCTCAGCGTGAGCGAGATCTTTCCCGAGCGGCGGATCACCCTGGACGGCCGCATCTTCACCGCCGACCGACGCTCACTCAACCTCCGCTGCGACTACGCGGCGACGGGCGCGATGTCCAGGGCGCTCATCCGGAACGACTGCCAGGCCGTGGTGCGGACGACGTTCGTCAGCGACGACGGCAGGACCGGCGTGACGGTCGGTGTGGTGGCGATGCCGACCAAGCGGATCGCGATCACCGTGCAGAAGTCCGGCAGCCCGCCGCGCCGGGGCCAGTGGTTCGTCGGGCTGCCAGGCAAGCGCACCAAGGCGATCAGCGAGCCCGGCGGCTACGCGGCGGCCACCACCTACGGCAGGTACATCCTGTACGTCTACGTACGGCAGCTGGAGGGCCGCAAGCCCGCCAAGGGCGACCGTACCCAGGCCAGGCTCGGCACCGCCTTCATCGGCTACGTGAGCGCCCCGCTGAGGCAGCGCTAGCCGACGGGGTACCCGACGCTCGGCGGCAGCGGCACCGACGGCGGCGCGAGCGTCCTGACCCTGCGGGTCTCCTGCGCGCGCGCGGCGAGCTGCCCGGCCTCCGGGTAGACGATCTCCACGAGGCTCAGCCCGTGCGCCGGCGCGACCTTCACCGCGGAGTCCCGCACCCCCGCCGCCAGCACCTCGGCGGGCCACTCGACGGGCTTGCGGCCGTCGCCGACCGACAGCAGCGCCCCGACCAACGCGCGGACCATCGAGTGGCAGAACGCGTCCGCCTCGACCGTCGCGACGGCGAGCCGCTCCCCGCGCCGCTCCCACTCGTACCGCAGCAGCCGCCGGATCGTCGTCGCGCCCTCGCGCTTACGGCAGTACGCGGCGAAGTCATGCTCGCCGACGAGCAGCGCCGCCGCCGCGTTCATCCGGTCCACGTGCAGGGGGCGCGGGTGCCAGACGGTGGCGCGCCGGTCCAGCGGCGGCACCCCGGTCGGCTCGTCGCTCACCCGGTACTCGTAGCGGCGGCGCAGCGCGGAGAAGCGGGCGTCGAAGCCGTCGGGGGCGAGCGTCACCCCGGTCACCCGCACGTCCGGCGGCAGCACCGCGGCCAGCCGCCGCGTCATCGCGCCGCTGATCTGCTGGTAGTTCGGGTACGGCACCACAACGTGCGCCACCTGGCCCGTCGCGTGCACGCCCGCGTCGGTACGGCCCGCCACGGTCAGCACCGGCGGCGGGTCGAGCCGCATGATCCGGGCCAGCGCGTCCTCCACGACGCCCTGGACCGTGCGCTGCTCGGGCTGCCGCGCCCAACCCGCGAAGTCCGACCCGTCATAGGAGATGTCGAGCCGGAGCCTTACCAACGACGTCATGTCCCCGCTTCCCGCGTCCTCGGTTTCCCTGCCAGTCTCTCAAACGCCGCGGACCCGCCGCCCCGGATCTGGGACGGCGGGCCCGAATCAGGCTCGCGTTTTACTTGGCCTCGTCGGCCTTGTCCGCGCCGGCCTCGGTCGCCTCCGCGGCCTCGGCCGCCGGGGTCTCCTCGGTCGTCTCGGCCGGGGTCTCCTCGGCCTTCGGCGCGGTCTCCTCCGCCGGGGCGGTGGTCTTGCGCACCGTCACACCCGCGACCTGCTCGGCGACGAGCTCGATGACCGCCATGGGGGCGTTGTCGCCCTTGCGGGGGCCGATCTTGGTGATCCGGGTGTAGCCGCCGGGACGCTCCGCGAAGTGCGGGCCGATCTCGGTGAACAGCTTGTGCACCACGCCCTTGTCGCGGACGGTCCGCAGCACCAGACGGCGGTTGGCGATGTCGCCCTTCTTCGCCTTGGTGATCAGCTTCTCGGCCACGGGACGGAGGCGGCGGGCCTTCGCCTCGGTGGTGGTGATGCGGCCGTGCTCAAAAAGCTGGGTGGCGAGGTTCGCCAGGATCAGCTTCTCGTGCGCCGGGCTGCCGCCGAGGCGGGCTCCCTTGGTGGGCCTGGGCATGGCACTTCCTTCCTGCTCCAGCCGTGTCAGGTACTGGAGTCAGCTGCGATTTCCTGGGGTACTGCTGGTACCGCTAGTACTGCTCGGTCTCCGCGAACGACTCGTCGTCGCTGTCGCCGAACGCGTCGGCGGCGGCGGTCGGGTCGAACCCGGGCGGGGAGTCCTTGAGGGACAGCCCCATGTCGTGCAGCTTCTGCTTGACTTCCTCGATCGACTTGGCGCCGAAGTTGCGGATGTCGAGCAGGTCCTGCTCGGAGCGGGCGACGAGTTCACCCACCGAGTGGATGCCCTCGCGCTTCAGGCAGTTGTAGGACCGGACCGTGAGGTTCAGGTCCTCGATCGGCAGCGCCATGTCGGCGGCGAGCTGCGCGTCGTGGACCGTCGGCCCCATCTCGATGCCCTCGGCGTCCACGTTGAGCTCGCGGGCCAGGCCGAACAGCTCGACGAGGGTCTTGCCGGCCGACGCGACGGCGTCGCGCGGCAGCATGCAGTGCTTGGTCTCGACGTCGAGGATCAGCCGGTCGAAGTCCGTGCGCTGCTCGACACGGGTCGCCTCGACCTTGTAGGTGACCTTGAGGACCGGGGAGTAGATGGAGTCGATCGGGATCCGGCCGATCTCCTGCCCCGGCTGCTTGTTCTGCACCGCCGAGACGTAGCCCCGGCCGCGCTCGACCGTCAGCTCCATCTCCAGCTTCGCCTTGCCGTTCAGCGTGGCGATCTTCAGGTCGGGGTTGTGCACCTCGACGCCGGTCGGCGGCGCGATGTCCGCCGCGGTGACGTCACCCGGGCCCTGCTTGCGCAGGTACATGACCACCGGCTCGTCGAGCTCGGAGGACACGACGAGCTGCTTCAGGTTCAGGATGATGTCGGTGAGGTCCTCCTTGACGCCCGGCACGGTGGAGAACTCGTGCAGGACGCCCTCGACCCGGATGCTCGTGACGGCGGCGCCGGGGATCGAGGACAGGAGGGTGCGGCGCAGCGAGTTGCCGATGGTGTAGCCGAAGCCCGGCTCCAGCGGCTCGATGACGAACCGGCTGCGGTACTCGTCGACCTGCTCTTCGGTGAGAGAGGGACGCTGTGCGATGAGCATGATGCCCGCTTTCCGTGTGGCCGCCCGCTATATGACGGCACTGACACTTCCCTGCATGAGGCCCCCGGACGACGCGGAGGCGTCTTCCGGGGGCCGGTGAGCGCTACTTGGAGTAGAGCTCGACGATCAGCTGCTCCTGCACCTGGGTGTCGATCTGCTGCCGGATCGGCAGCGCGTGCACCAGGATGCGCATCTTGTCGGCGACGACCTCGATCCAGGCCGGAACCTGGTGCGCCTCGGACTCGGCGCGGGCGACGACGAACGGGGTCAGGTCGGCCGACTTGCCGCGCACCTCGATGATGTCCTTCTCGGACACCAGGAACGACGGGATGTTGACCTTCTTGCCGTTCACCAGGATGTGGTTGTGGCGGATCGCCTGACGGGCGGCGTCGCGCGACTTGGCGAACCCGGCCCGGTAGACGACGTTGTCCAGGCGGCGCTCGAGCAGCGAGAGCAGGTTCTCACCCGTCTTGCCGGTCTTGCGGTTGGCCTGCTCGTAGTAGTTGCGGAACTGCTTCTCCAGCACGCCGTAGATACGGCGGGTCTTCTGCTTCTCGCGCAGCTGGAGCTGGTACTCGGACTCCTTGGTCCGACCGCGGCCGTGCTCACCCGGAGGGTAGGGACGGCTTTCGATCGGGCACTTGGCGCCCAGGCACTTGCTGCCCTTCAGGAACAGCTTGGTCTTCTCCCGACGGCACAGTTTGCAGTCGGCACCGGTGTAACGAGCCATGTCTCCGTATTCTCCGATCAGACCCGACGACGCTTCGGCGGGCGGCAGCCGTTGTGCGGCACGGGCGTGACGTCCTGGATCGAGCCGACCTCAAGGCCGGTGGCCTGGAGCGAGCGGATCGCGGTCTCCCGGCCGGAACCGGGGCCCTTCACAAAGACGTCGACCTTGCGCATGCCGTGCTCCATGGCGCGGCGGGCGGCGTTCTCGGCGGCCTGCTGGGCGGCGTACGGGGTGGACTTGCGGGAGCCCTTGAAACCCACGTGGCCGGAGGAGGCCCAGGAGATCACGTTCCCGTTGGGGTCGGTGATGGAGACGATGGTGTTGTTGAACGTGCTCTTGATGTGGGCGTGCCCGTGAGCGACGTTCTTCTTTTCCTTGCGGCGCAGCTTCTTGGCGGCGCCCTGGCGGCTCTTAGGAGGCATTGCTCTTCTTCACTCCAGAGGTCGTCGGACCGGTCGTCGGCGGGGCGCTCCGGCTTTTCCTGGCCGGGGCCCCTACGGCCTACTTCTTGCCGGCCTTCTTCTTGCCGGCGACGGTCTTCTTCTTGCCCTTGCGGGTGCGCGCGTTGGTCTGCGTCCGCTGACCGTGGACCGGAAGGCCCTTGCGGTGCCGGATGCCCTGGTAGCACCCGATCTCGATCTTCCGGCGGATGTCGGCCTGCACCTCGCGGCGCAGGTCACCCTCGATCTTGTAGTTGGCGTCGATGTACTCGCGCAGCGGGATCAGCTCGGCGTCGCTGAGCTGGTGGACCCGCAGGTCACCGGAGACGCCGGTGGCTGCGAGGGTCTCGAGCGCACGGGTGCGGCCGATGCCGTAGATGTAGGTCAGCGCGACCTCCAGGCGCTTCTCACGCGGGAGGTCGACACCGGCGATGCGTGCCATCGGGCAGTGTCCTTTCGTTCAGGCGGAGGTCCTACCGACCGCGGTCCCGTCCCTGCCCAGGGCGGGCCCCGGCCTCCGACCGGGGGTCACTCACCCGTATCCCTCCGCCGTGCGGCGGCGGGACGCGGTGAACTGCGGCCTGTTGTTTTGTTGTGTTGTCGCGAG
Source organism: Actinocorallia sp. API 0066 (assembly GCF_020991275.1). Taxonomy (GTDB): domain Bacteria; phylum Actinomycetota; class Actinomycetes; order Streptosporangiales; family Streptosporangiaceae; genus Actinocorallia. The sequence goes on from NZ_JAJLQY010000005.1 coordinate 101,624, forward strand.
CGGAGCTGAGAGCCTCAGCCCTGACGCTGCTTGTGGCGCGGGTCCTGGCAGATCACCATGACGCGGCCGTGCCGACGGATGACGCGGCACTTGGAGCAGATCTTCTTGACGCTCGGCTTGACCTTCACGTGGGTCTCCTGACGTGTTCGCAGGGTCATTCCCGTCCGCCACGACGGGAAAGGCAACCCTCTGCTGGTGCTTGGGCTACTTGTAGCGGTAGACGATCCGGCCGCGAGTCAGGTCGTAGGGAGACAACTCCACCACCACCCGGTCATCGGGGAGGATCCGGATGTAGTGCATCCGCATCTTGCCGCTGATGTGCGCGAGGACCTTGTGCCCGTTGTCCAGTTCCACCCGGAACATGGCGTTCGGGAGGGACTCGACGACAACGCCCTCGATCTCGATGGCGCCTTCCTTCTTGGCCATGACCTCCGCGCTTCGCTGCTCGGTTACGTCTTCCTCCGTGGGGACACACGCACGCCCGGCCGCGGCCGGCGACGGCGGAGTCCTCACGGAAGGTCCAACCCGCGCCCCGTGCGGGGCGTCCGAGACCCGATAACCCGGAATTCGAAGCCGTTCAGTCGAAACGGTGTTCGATCAAGGGGCGCATGACGGGTCTGATACTGGACCGAATAGCGAGTCTACGCGACGCGCCCGAGAATGCGAAATCAGCGACCCGCCGCCGCCTTACCGGCTTTCCCGCGCGCTTACGGGAGGGTACGTTGCTGCCATGGCGGCTTATGACTTCGAACTGGTCCTCAGCAGACCAGTCTTCGAGCATGAGCTCGACTCGCTCTTCGAGCGGACCCAAGGGTACGTCACCGTCTCCTTCGTGGGCTCCGCCGCCGACGTCACCGGCCCCGCCAACGCGCGCTGCAGCTGGGACGCGCCGACCCTGGCCCACGCGATGGTCGAGGTCGTGGCCCATGTCGAGGCCGCGGCGCCCGGCATCGTGGTCCGCCGGGTCGAGGCCGATCCGCTGCTCTCGGCCCGCGAGATCGCCGAACGCGTCGGCCGGACCGTCGAGTCGGTGCGGCTGGCCTCCACCGGCCAGCGCGGGCCCGGCGGGTTCCCCGCACCCGAGCAGCACCGGCTGTGGCGTTGGTCACACATCTCGGCCTGGTACGGCATCGACGACGCCACCCTGGACGAGGCGGCGCCCACCACCCGCGCCGTCAACGGCTGGCTCGCGCTCCGCGAGGTCGTCCCCGAACTGGCGCCCGACCCGCGCGCCCTCGTGCAGGCGCTCACCCGCACGATCCGCGCCTCGGCCTGACGCGCTAGCGGGAGCCCGGCGGCCTGGTGCCGAAGATCGTGCTGGCCAGCAGCACCGCGCCCCACGGCCCGGCCACCCACAGGAACCACGGGTAGATCAGGCTGCCGGACGCCACCACCGTCACCAGCCAGATGCTGAAGGTGATCAGGTTCACCGTCGCGTACCCGGCCCAGGCGGCCCGCAGGCCCTTCTCGTACCTCGTCATCTCGGCACCCGGCCTGGTCGCCGGGACCGGCTGCGACGCGGGGATGGGCAGGTCGTACATGTCCTGCTCGGGCAGATCCGCGGTGAGCGCCTCAAGGTCGCCGATCGTCCGGGCGGCGTACGCGGCGGCGAGCCGCTCGTTCAGCTCGTCGTGGTTCAGCCGGCCCTGCGCGAAGTTGTCACGGAGGATCTCCGCGAACCGGTCGCGGTCCCTGTCGGAAGCCCGCATCTCCGGGTTCGACGGCATCCGTGTCACTCCCTCGTCCCGGTGTCGCTCTCCGGGTGTCCGCTTACGCCGAGCCGATCAAGGCTCAGCCCAATTCTGCGACGCGTTCCCGCCAACCATCAAGTGCCGTGAGCACCTGGGGTCCGTCGGGTGTGATCGCGACGGTGTGCTCGAAGTGCGCCGACGGCTTACCGTCCTCGGTCACCACGGTCCACCCGTCGGCCTTCTCCTCGGTGCCGGCCGCGCCGAGGTTCACCATCGGCTCGATCGCGAACACCATGCCGGGACCCAGCTGCATCCCGGCGCCCTTGCGCCCGACGTTCGGGATGAACGGCTCCATGTGCATCTCGGTGCCGATGCCGTGGCCGCCGTAGCCCTCAACGATCCCGTACCGGCCCTGAGCGCGCACGTACGACTCGACGGCGTGCCCGATGTCCCCCAGCCGCCCGCCGACGCGGCAGGCCGCCAGGCCCCGCCACAGGGACTCCTCGGTGACGTCCAGCAGCTTCGCGACGTCCGGGGCCACCTCGCCGACCGGAACGGTCACCGCGGCGTCGCCGTGCCAGCCGTCGACGATCGCGCCGCAGTCGATGGAGACGACGTCGCCCTCCCGCAACACCCTGTCGGCGCGCGGGATGCAGTGCACGATCTCCTCGTTCACCGAGGTGCACAGGGTGGCCGGGAAGGGGGTGATCGGCCCGGGTACGCCGATGAAGGATGGGACGCCGCCGTTGCCGCGGATGTTGTCCTCGGCGATCCGGTCCAGGTCCAGCGTGGTCACGCCCGGCTTCACCGCCGCCGCGACCAGCGCCAGCGTCTCGCCCACGAGCCGCCCCGCGACCCGCATGAGCTCGATCTGCTCCGGCGTCTTCAGCTGGATGCGCGTCCGCCTTCTGAACACCCGTCCCCCCCTGCTGCCCTCGGCGCGCCTCAGGCGCGCAGCGCCGCGAGGGCGCGTGCGGTGACCTCTTCGACGGTCCCGGTGGCCTCGATGCCGACCAGGATCCCTTCCTTCTCGTAGAACTCCACGAGCGGCTCGGTCTGTTCCTTGTACACCTCGAGCCGGTGCCGGACGACCTCTTCCTTGTCGTCGTCCCGCTGGAAGAGCTGGCCGCCGCAGTCGTCACAGATGTCGTCGCGGCCCTCGTCGAACTCGACGTGCCAGATCCGGCCGCACTGGCCGCAGGTCCGCCGGCCCGACAGGCGGCGCACCACCTCGTCCTCGTCGACGACGAGTTCCAGCACCTTGTCCAGGCCCAGCTCGTGCTCGGCGAGGATCGCGCGCAGGGTCTCGGCCTGGGGGACGTTCCGGGGGAAGCCGTCGAGCAGGAAGCCACGGGCGGCGTCCGGCTGCGAGATCCTGTCGCGCACCATCGCGACGGTCACCTCGTCGGGGACGAGGTCGCCCTTGTCCATGTACTGCTTGGCGAGCACGCCGAGCTCGGTTCCGCCACTGACGTTGGCGCGGAAGATGTCACCTGTCGAGATTTTCGGGATCGACAGATGGGATGCGATGAACTGGGCCTGAGTTCCCTTGCCCGCTCCCGGGGGGCCCACGAGCACGATACGCACTAGCGGAGGAAACCTTCGTAACTACGCTGCTGGAGCTGAGATTCGATCTGCTTCACGGTGTCCAACCCAACGCCGACGATGATCAGGATGCTGGTGCCGCCGAAGGGGAAGTCGTTCGCCGCCTGGATGAGGGAGAACGCGACCAACGGGATGAGGGCGACCAGACCCAGGTAGAGCGCGCCGGGAGCGGTGATCCGCGTGAGCACGTAGTCGAGGTACTCGGCGGTCGGCCGCCCCGGACGGATACCCGGGATGAAACCACCGTACTTCTTCATGTTGTCGGCGACTTCAGTGGGGTTGAACGTGATGGCCACGTAGAAGTACGTGAAGAAGATGATCAGACCGAAGGTGATCGCCATGTTCACCGGGTTGTCCTGCTGGAGGTAGGGCAGGACGTACTTGCCGAGGAACTCGCTCTCCGGCCACAGCTGGCCCCCGAGCTGCGGCAGGTACAGCAGCGACGAGGCGAAGATCACGGGGATGATGCCCGCCTGGTTGACCTTCAGCGGGATGTAGGTCGAGGTGCCGCCGTACATGCGGCGGCCGACCATCCGCTTGGCGTACTGCACCGGGATGCGTCGCTGCGCCTGCTCCACGAACACGACGGCCGCGACGATCGCCAGACCCACGAGCAGCACGATCGTGAAGACGAAGCCGCCCTTGGTCTGGAAGATGTTGATGAACTGCTGCGGGAACGTCGCCACAACGGTCGTGAAGATGAGGATCGACATGCCGTTGCCGATGCCCCGGTCGGTGATCAGCTCGCCCAGCCACATGATGACGCCGGTGCCCGCGGTCATCACCACCACCATCGTGATGATGGTGAAGAACGAGTTGTCGTACAGCACGTCGACGTTCTGCCCGCTGAACAGGTTGCCCGTCGAGGCCATCGCGACGATGCCGGTCGACTGCAGGATCGCCAGCGCGATCGTCAGGTACCGGGTGTACTGCGTGATCTTGCTGGTACCGGCCTGGCCCTCCTTCTTGAGGGCTTCCAGCCGTGGGATCACCACGGTCAGCAGCTGCAGGATGATGCTCGCGGTGATGTACGGCATGATGCCGAGCGCAAAGACCGAGAGCTTGAGCAGCGCACCGCCGCTGAACAGGTTGATGAGCGAGTACAGGCTCGCGTTGGCCCCCGACTCGGCGGCCTCGATCGCGCCTTGCACGGCGGCCACGTTCACACCCGGTGTCGGGAGGAGCGAGCCCACCCGGAACACAAAGATGATCATCAACGTGAAAAGCAGCTTCTTGCGCAGGTCGGGCGTTTTGAACGCCCTAACGACAGCGGTGAGCACCATTCCTCCTGCGCGTTAACGACCTGTTCAGACGGCTTGCCAGCCGTGGTTCACCATGTCCGGGGTCCCGGTGGGGACCCGTCGAATGCTAACAGCAGACGCGGACGGGGCCGACCCTCCAACGATGGACGGTCAGCCCCGGTTCCACATCCGTCAGACCTGCTCGGCGGTTCCGCCGGCGGCCACGATCTTCTCCTTGGCGGAGCCGGAGAAGGCGTTCACCTTCACCTGCACGGCGACGGAGATGTCGCCGGTGCCCAGGATCTTCACCGGACGGCCGGCGCGGACCGCGCCCTTGGCCGCCAGGTCGGCGGCGGTGACCTCGCCACCGGACGGGTACAGCTCGGCCAGCTTGTCCAGGTTCACCACCTGGAACTCGACCCGGTTCGGGTTCTTGAAGCCCTTGAGCTTCGGAACCCGGCGGATCAGCGGCATCTGCCCGCCCTCAAAACCGACCGGAACCGTGTTGCGGGCCTTGGTGCCCTTGGTGCCACGGCCCGCGGTCTTGCCCTTGGACGCCTCACCGCGACCCTTGCGGGTCTTCTTCTTGTGGGCGCCGGGGGCCGGCTTGAGGTCGTGGACCTTCAGAGCCTCGCTCATGATTCGACCTCCTCCACCTTCACCAGGTGGGCAACGGTGCGGATCAGGCCGATGACCTCGGGCTTGTCCTCGCGAACGACGCTCTGGCCGATCTTCTTGAGGCCCAGGGTCCGCAGCGAGTCCCGCTGGTTCTGCTTCTCGCTGATCACGGACTTGATCTGCGTGATCTTGAGCTGGCTCATGACGTCACCTCGGCCTTCGCGGCCTCAAGGCCGGCGGCGCGGGCGCGCAGCATGGCGGCGGGGGCGACGTCCTCGATCGGCAGGCCGCGCTTGGCCGCGATCTCCTCGGGCCGCTTCAGCTGCTTGAGCGCCGCCACCGTCGCGTGGACGATGTTGATGGCGTTCGAGGAGCCGAGCGACTTGGACAGGACGTCGTGGACGCCCGCGCACTCCAGCACGGCGCGCACCGGGCCACCGGCGATGACACCGGTACCGGGGCTGGCCGGCTTGAGCAGCACGACACCCGCGGCGGCCTCACCCTGCACGAGGTGCGGGATGGTGCCCTGGATCCTGGGGACCTTGAAGAAGTTCTTCTTGGCCTCTTCGACGCCCTTGGCGATGGCCGCGGGAACTTCCTTGGCCTTGCCGTAGCCGACGCCGACCGTGCCGTTGCCGTCGCCGACGATCACGAGGGCGGTGAAGCTGAAGCGACGACCACCCTTCACGACCTTGGCGACGCGGTTGATCGCGACGACGCGCTCGATGTAAGACGTGCCCTTGTCGGCGCCACCGCGGCGGTCGTCACGGCGTCCGTCACGACGGCCGTCACGACGCTCGCCGCCCTGGCCGCCTCCGCGACTGGGAGCAGCTGCCATTAGTGGTTCCTCTTCTCAGAGTGGGTCATGGAGGTCACAGTGCGAGACCCCCCTCACGGGCGCCGTCCGCGACGGCGGCGACACGGCCGTGATACTTGTTGCCCGCGCGGTCGAAGACGACGGCCTCGACACCGGCGGCCTTGGCGCGCTCGGCGACGAGCTTGCCGACCTCCTTCGACTTCGCGGTCTTGTCGCCCTCGGCGGTCCGCAGCGCGGACTCCATGGTCGACGCCGACGCGACGGTCTTGCCCAGGGTGTCGTCGACGACCTGGACGAAGACGTGCTTGGTGGAGCGGGTCACGATGAGCCGCGGGCGCGTAGCCGTGCCGACGACCTTCTTGCGGACCCGAAGGTGGCGCCGCTTGCGGGAGACCGCCCGCGCGCTCGTGCCCTTCCGGAACAGGCCCTTGGTGCCAGCCATGACTACTTACCAGCCTTTCCGACCTTGCGGCGGATGTGCTCGCCCTGGTAGCGCACACCCTTGCCCTTGTACGGGTCGGGCTTGCGCAGCTTGCGAATGTTCGCCGCGACCTCGCCGACCTTCTGCTTGTCGATGCCCGCGACCTTGAACAGGGTCGGCTTCTCGACGGTGAAGGTGATGCCGTCCGGCGCCTCGACGACGATCGGGTGGCTGTAGCCGAGGGAGAACTCGAGGCTCTTGCCCTTGGCCACGACGCGGTAACCGACGCCCTGGATCTCCAGCGTCTTCTCGTAGCCCTGGGTGACACCCACGACCATGTTGAAGACCAGCGTGCGGGTCAGGCCGTGCAGGCCGCGCACCGTGTTGATGTCGTTGGGACGGGTGACCGTGATCACTCCGTCGTTGAGTTCGGCCTTGATCGGCTCAGCGATCGTGTGCTCAAGGGCGCCCTTGGGACCCTTGACGGACACGACCTGGCCGTCGATCTTCACCTCGACTCCGCTGGGAACGGAGATGGGCAGACGTCCAATACGAGACATATCTGATCCTCCTTCCGTTACCAGACGTAGGCGAGGACTTCGCCGCCCACGCCGCGCTTGCCAGCCTGCTTGTCGGTCATCAGTCCGGAGGACGTCGAGATGATCGCGACGCCCAGTCCGCCCAGGACCTTCGGCAGGTTGTCCTTCTTCGCGTAGACCCGCAGACCGGGCTTGGAAACGCGCTTGATCCCGGCGATCGAACGCTCGCGGGTCGGCCCGAACTTCAGGTCGACGACGAGCTTCTTGCCCACCTCGGCGTCCTCAACGTGCCAGCCGTTGATGTAGCCCTCCTGCTGGAGGATCTCCGAGATGTGCGCCTTGATCTTCGAGTACGGCATCGACACGGTGTCGTGGTATGCCGAGTTCGCGTTGCGCAGACGCGTCAGCATGTCTGCGATCGGGTCGGTCATCGTCATGGCCGCTTGGCCCTCCTCGCTGCGGTTTCCAGCTGCCCCGGCTACTCGTCCGCGGGACGTCCGGGGACGTCGCGGAGCACAGGACCCTACGGACCTACAGCGCGGTCGTGGGCGCCGCTCAGAATCGGGCGCCCTGGGTTGTTGTACGTACGGTACGCGATCGGCGCCGCGACCGCCGAATCCACGGGTCTCCCCGGGGTTCCGGCGACCGCGGCGGCACGATCGACGCGGTCTTCCGTGCGGCCGGTCTCACACCGGCCAGTCGGTCCCTACCAGGACGACTTGGTGATGCCGGGCAGCTCGCCCCGGTGCGCCATCTCGCGGAAGCAGACACGGCACAGGCCGAACTTCCGGTAGACCGAGTGGGGACGGCCGCAGCGCGAGCAGCGGGTGTAGCCCCGGACGGCGAACTTGGGCTTGCGGGCTGCCTTGGCGATCAGCGCCTTCTTAGCCATCAGGCCTCCTTGAACGGGAAGCCGAGGAGCTTCAGCAGCGCCCGGCCCTCTTCGTCGTTGGTCGCGGTCGTCACGATGGTGATGTCCATACCGCGCTGGCGGTCGACCTTGTCGACGTCGACCTCGTGGAACATGACCTGCTCGGTGAGGCCGAAGGTGTAGTTGCCACGGCCGTCGAACTGCTTGGGCGACAGGCCGCGGAAGTCGCGGATGCGCGGGAGCGCGAGCGACAGCAGCCGGTCGAGGAACTCCCACATGCGGTCGCCGCGCAGCGTGACGTGCGCGCCGATCGGCATGCCCTCGCGCAGCTTGAACTGCGCGATCGACTTCTTGGCCCGCGCGACGGCGGGCTTCTGGCCGGTGATGGCGGTGAGGTCCTTGACGGCGCCTTCGATGAGCTTGGCGTCGCGGGCGGCCTCGCCCACACCCATGTTCACCACGATCTTGGTCAGACCGGGGATCTGCATGACGTTCTCGTAGCCGAACTGCTCGCGCAGCGCGTCCTTGATCTCGCTGCGGTAGCGCAGCTTCAGCCGCGGCTGCGGAATCTCGACGGTGGTCTCGGTCATGTTCAGATCTCCTTGCCGGTACGACGCGAGATCCGGACCTTCTTGCCGTCTTCGTTGACCGTGTAGCCCACGCGAGTCGGCTTGCCATCCTCGACCAGCGCGACATTGCTGACGTGCAGCGGCGCCTCGACGGTGACGATCCCGCCGCCCTTGCCCTGGGCGTCGACCTTGGTGTTCTTCTTGATGAGGTTGGCGCCCTCGACGGTGACGCGCTCACGCTTCACGTCGATGGCGATGACCTTGCCGGTGGCGCCCTTGGACTTGCCGGCGATGACGATGACCTCGTCGCCCTTGCGGATCTTCATTACAGCACCTCCGGCGCGAGCGAGACGATGCGCATGAACTTCTTCTCGCGCAGCTCGCGGCCGACCGGGCCGAAGATGCGGGTACCGCGCGGGTCCCCGCCGTCCTTGATGAGCACGGCCGCGTTCTCGTCGAAACGAATGTAGGAACCGTCGGGGCGACGGACTTCCTTGCGCGTGCGGACGACGACCGCCTTGACGACGTCACCCTTCTTCACGCCGGCCGCGGGAAGGGCGTCCTTCACCGTGGCGACGATGATGTCGCCGATGCCCGCATAGCGCCGACCGGAGCCACCGAGCACCCGGATGCAGAGGATCTCCTTCGCACCCGTGTTGTCGGCGACCTTCAGTCGCGACTCCTGCTGGATCACTTCTAACTCCTGTTGGTTCTCACCGGTTCTCCGGGCTGTGAGACACGCCGGAGCCTGGTGGATCTGCCCTCCCGGAATCGGCCCGGAAGGGGGAGTGCGGGGAGCTGCCTCGGCACACCGGGGCAGCTCGGCCCCCCGCAGGTCCAGTTACTTGGCCTTCTCCAGGATCTCCACGACGCGCCAGCGCTTGGTCGCCGACAGCGGCCGGGTCTCCATGAGCCGGACCCTGTCGCCGACGCCGCACGTGTTGGCCTCGTCGTGCGCCTTGTACTTGGTGGTACGGCGGATGATCTTGCCGTACAGGCGGTGCTTGACGCGGTCCTCAACGGCGACGACGACGGTCTTGTCCATCTTGTCGCTGACCACGAGGCCCTCCCGGACCTTGCGGTTCCCGCGCTCGACTGTCTCGGTGGTCTCGCTCACTTCTCGCCCTCCTCGGCAACGGTGACGATGCCGAGCTCGCGCTCCCGCATCACGGTGTAGATGCGGGCGATCTCACGCTTGACCGTCCGCAGCCGCCCGTGGTTCTCCAGCTGACCGGTAGCCGCCTGGAACCGGAGGTTGAACAGCTCCTCCTTGAATTCCTTCAGCTTGGTCACCAGCTCGTCCTCGGGCTGGGTGCGCAGGTCTTCGGCCGTGTTCGCCATTACTCGCCCACCTCCCTCTTCACGATCCGGCACTTCATGGGCAGCTTGTGGATGGCGCGGGTGAGCGCCTCACGAGCGATCTCTTCGTTCGGGTAGGACAGCTCGAACATCACCCGACCGGGCTTGACGTTCGCGATCCACCACTCGGGGGAGCCCTTGCCGGAACCCATGCGGGTCTCGGCGGGCTTCTTCGTCAGCGGGCGGTCCGGGAAGATGTTGATCCAGACCTTGCCGCCACGACGGATGTGACGGGTCATGGCGATACGCGCGGACTCGATCTGCCGGTTGGTCACGTAGTGACCCTCGACAGCCTGGATGCCGTACTCGCCGAACGTCACCTTCGTACCGCCCTTGGCCATTCCACGGCGCTTCGGGTGGTGCTGCTTACGGTGCTTGACCCTGCGAGGGATCAGCATGGAACTCAGCTCCCCTCAGGCGCCGGAGCGGCCTCGGAGGCGGCCGGCGCGGTGTTCTCGTTCTGACGCGGGGCGCGCTCGCCACCGCCGCGACGGGCGCCGCGGGCGGGACGCTCGCCCCGGCCGCCGCGACGGTCACCGCGGCGGTCGCCCGCCGCGCCGCCACCGGCCCGCTGGGCGGCCGCGCGCTGCTCGCGCTCGGCGCGGGTCGCCGCGGCGTCGCCCTTGTAGATCCAGACCTTCACGCCGATGCGGCCGAACGTCGTACGGGCCTCGTAGAAGCCGTAGTCGATGTCGGCGCGCAGCGTGTGCAGCGGCACCTGGCCCTCGCGGTAGAACTCCGACCGCGACATCTCCGCGCCGCCGAGACGGCCGGAGCACTGCACCTTGATGCCCTTGGCGCCGGACTTCATCGAGGACTGGATCGCCTTGCGCATGGCGCGCCGGAACGCGACACGGCTGGACAGCTGCTCGGCCACGCCCTGCGCGACGAGCTGGGCGTCCATCTCCGGGTTCTTGACCTCGAGGATGTTCAGCTGGACCTGCTTGCCGGTCAGCTTCTCCAGGTCGCCGCGGATCCGGTCGGCCTCCGCGCCGCGACGGCCGATGACGATGCCCGGCCGGGCGGTGTGGATGTCGACCCGGACGCGGTCACGGGTGCGCTCGATCTCCACCTTGGAGATGCCGGCCCGGTCCATGCCCTTGGTGAGCATGCGCCGGATCGCGACGTCTTCCTTGATGTAGTCCTTGTAGAGCTTGTCGGCGTACCAACGGCTCTTGAAGTCGGTCGTGATGCCCAGGCGGAACCCGTGCGGGTTGATCTTCTGCCCCACTACCGGGCCCTCCTTGTCTTCCTGACCGGCGCGCCCTCATCGACGGACTCGACGACCACGGTGATGTGGCTGGTGCGCTTGTTGATGCGGTAGGCGCGGCCCTGCGCGCGCGGCCGGAACCGCTTCAGGGTCGGACCCTCGTCAACCCAGGTGCGGGAGACGACGAGCGTGTCCTGCGCCAGGTTGAAGTTGTGGGTGGCGTTGGCGATGGCGCTGTTCAGCACCTTGCCGACCGGCTCGCTGGCTGCCTGAGGGGCGAAGCGCAGCACAGCCTGAGCCTCCGCGGCCGACAGGCCACGGATGAGGTCCACCACGCGGCGGGCCTTCCTGGGCGTGACGCGGATGAACCGCGCCTGGGCCCTGGCTTCCATGACTGTTCCTCTCGTGTGATTGCTGTGCTTCAGCCTCGGCGGCTGCGGCGGTCTTCCTTGACGTGGCTGCGGAACGTGCGGGTGAGCGCGAACTCGCCCAGCTTGTGCCCGACCATCGACTCGCTGATGAAGACCGGGACGTGCTTGCGGCCGTCGTGCACGGCGATCGTGTGGCCGATCATCTCCGGCACGATCATGGAGCGCCGCGACCACGTCTTGATGACGTTGTGGGTCCCCTTCTCGTTCTGCGCGTCCACCTTCTTGATCAGGTGGTCGTCCACGAAGGGGCCCTTCTTCAGGCTGCGTGGCATGACGGCTCCTACCGCTTCTTGTTGCTGCGACGACGGACGATCAGCTTGTCGCTGGGCTTGTTGGGCCGACGGGTGCGGCCTTCCTTCTGGCCCCACGGGCTGACCGGGTGGCGTCCACCGGAGGTCTTGCCCTCGCCACCGCCGTGCGGGTGGTCGATCGGGTTCATGGCGACACCGCGGACGGTCGGGCGCTTGCCCTTCCAGCGCATGCGGCCGGCCTTGCCCCAGTTGATGTTCGACTGCTCGGCGTTGCCGACCTCGCCGACGGTCGCGCGGCAGCGCACGTCGACCTTGCGCATCTCACCGGACGGCATGCGCAGCGTGGCGTAGGTGCCCTCCTTGGCGAGGAGCTGCGCGCCGGAACCCGCGGAGCGGGCCAGCTTGGCGCCGCCGCCCGGGCGCAGCTCGATGGCGTGCACCACGGTACCGGCGGGGATGTTGCGCAGCGGGAGGCAGTTGCCGGGCTTGATGTCGGCGCCGGCGCCGTTCTCCACCGGGTCGCCCTGGCGCAGGCCCTGCGGCGCGAGGATGTAGCGCTTCTCGCCGTCCGCGTAGTGCAGCAGCGCGATGCGCGCCGTGCGGTTCGGGTCGTACTCGATGTGCGCGACCTTGGCCGGGATCCCGTCCTTGTCGTGGCGACGGAAGTCGATCACCCGGTAGGCGCGCTTGTGCCCGCCGCCCTGGTGGCGCGTGGTGATGCGGCCGTGGTTGTTCCGGCCGCCCTTCTTGGGAAGCGGTCGCAGCAGCGACTTCTCCGGCTCGGCGCGGGTGATCTCGACGAAGTCGGCCACGCTGGAGCCGCGACGACCGGGAGTCGTCGGCTTGTACTTACGGATGCCCATCTTTTTCGTTCATCCCATCCAGTTCGGTGCCTGCGGCCTTACGCCTGAGGCCCGAAAATGTCGATCCGCTCGCCCTCAGCCAGGCTGACGATCGCGCGCTTGGTGTCCTTGCGCTTGCCGTAGCCGTAGCGGGTGCGCTTGCGCTTGCCCTGCCGGTTGATCGTGTTGACGCCGGTGACCTTGACGCCGAAGACCTCTTCCACCGCCTGGCGGATCTGGACCTTGTTGGCGTCCGGCGCGACGAGGAAGGTGTACTTGCCCTCGTCGAGCAGGCCGTAGGACTTCTCGGACACGACCGGCGCGAGAAGGATGTCCCGGGGGTCGTAGATCTTGCTCACTTGACTGCCCCCTTGGCGTGCGCGAGGAACTCCTCGTAGCCCTTCTCGGTGAACACGATGTCGTCATTGACCATGACGTCGTAGGTGTTCAGCTGGTCGGCGACGATCACGTGCACGCTCGGCTCGTTGCGCAGCGACTTCCAGGTCAGGTCGTCCTCGCGGTCCAGGACCACGAGCACGCGCCTGGCGGAGGTCACCTCGCGCAGCGCCTTCACGGCGGTCTTCGTCTTGGGGGTCTCCCCCTCGACCAGGCCGCTGATGACGTGGACCTGGCCGACGCGGGCCCGGTCGCTGAGCGCGCCGCGCAGCGCGGCCGCCTTCATCTTCTTCGGCGTCTTCTGGCTGTAGTCGCGCGGCTGCGGGCCGTGGACGACGCCACCGCCGGCGAACTGCGGAGCCCGGGTCGAACCCTGGCGGGCGCGGCCGGTGCCCTTCTGGCGGTACGGCTTCTTGCCGCCGCCGCTGACCTCGCCGCGGGTCTTGGTCTTGTGCGTGCCCTGGCGGGCCGCGGCCAGCTGCGCCACCACGACCTGGTGGATCAGCGGCACGTTGACCTTGACCTCGAAGATCTCGGGGGCCAGCTCGACGTTGACCTTCGTCACGACTGGTTCTCCAACTTCTTCACGGCGTTGCGGATCAGCACCACGCCGCCGTTGGGGCCGGGCACCGCACCCTTGACGAGGATGAGGTTCTTCTCGGCGTCCACGGCGTGCACGGTGAGGTTCTGGATGGTCTTGCGGGCCGAGCCCATGCGCCCGGCCATCCGCAGGCCCTTGAAGACGCGGCCGGGGGTCGCGCAGCCGCCGATGGAGCCCGGCGAGCGGTGCTTGCGCTGCACGCCGTGGCCGGCGCCCAGGCCGGCGAAGCCGTGCCGCTTCATGACACCCGCAAAACCCTTGCCCTTGCTGGTGCCGGTGACGTCGATCTTCTGACCCGGCTCGAAGGTCGAGGCGGTGATCTCCTGACCGAGGGTGTACTCGCCCGCGTCGTCGGTGCGCAGCTCCACGAGGTAGCGGCGGGGCGTGACGCCCGCCTTCGTGAAGTGCCCAGCCAGCGGCTTGTTGACCTTGCGCGGATCGATCTGGCCGAAACCGAGCTGCACGGCGTTGTAGCCGTCGTTCTCGGTGGAGCGGACCTGGGTCACGACATTGGGCCCGGCGAGGACGACGGTCACCGGAACGATCCGGCCCTCATCGTCGTAAACCTGGGTCATGCCGAGCTTCTCGCCCAGGACGCCCTTCCTGTTGACGCTCATCGTGTTCCTTAGAGCTTGATCTCGATGTCCACGCCCGCGGGGAGGTCGAGCCGCATGAGCGAGTCGACCGTCTTCGGGGTGGGGTCGATGATGTCGATCAGCCGCTTGTGCGTGCGCATCTCGAAGTGCTCGCGGCTGTCCTTGTACTTGTGCGGCGAGCGGATGACGCAGTACACGTTCTTCTCGGTCGGCAGCGGCACCGGGCCGGCGACCTTGGCGCCAGTCCGCGTGACAGTCTCCACGATCTTCTTCGCCGAGCTGTCGATGACCTCGTGGTCGTAGGCCTTGAGCCGGATGCGGATCTTCTGTCCCGCCATGGTGCCCTCGGTGTCCTTTACTGCTCAAGCGGCGAGTTGTGGACTCTCCGCTATTAACCTCCCGCTCTCGCGAGAGGCGGGCTGACGTGTCAAATGCGAGTGCTTGCGCACTCGCGGCGTGCCCCTGGAAAAAGGGCCAGAGGCAATGATATGTGACCGCGGGGGTACCTTCCGCGGTACGGGGCACTCCCCCGCGGTCACATACGTGTGTGGTCCTACTTGAGGATCTTGACGACGCGGCCCGCGCCGACGGTCCGGCCACCCTCACGGATGGCGAACTTGAGGCCCTCCTCCATGGCGACCGGCTGGATCAGGTTGACCGTCATGTCGGTGTTGTCGCCCGGCATGACCATCTCGGTGCCCTCGGGGAGGTTCACCACGCCGGTCACGTCGGTCGTCCGGAAGTAGAACTGCGGACGGTAGTTGTTGAAGAACGGGGTGTGGCGCCCGCCCTCGTCCTTGCTCAGGATGTAGACCTGCGCGGTGAACTCGGTGTGCGGGGTGTTGGTGCCCGGCTTGATGACACACTGGCCGCGCTCGACGTCCTCGCGCTTGATGCCACGGAGCAGGAGGCCGACGTTGTCGCCCGCCTGGCCCTGGTCGAGCAGCTTGCGGAACATCTCCACACCGGTGACGGTGGTGGAGGTGCTCTTCTCCTTGATGCCGATGATGTCGACGACCTCGTTGACGTTCACGACGCCGCGCTCGATCCGACCGGTGACGACGGTGCCACGACCGGTGATCGAGAACACGTCCTCGATCGGCATCAGGAACGGCTTGTCGGTGTCACGCTCGGGCTGCGGGATGTTCTCGTCCACGGCCTTCATGAGCTCGAGGATGGAACCGGCCCACTTCTCGTCGCCCTGGAGCGCCTGGTAGGCGGAGACGCGCACGACCGGGACGTCGTCGCCCGGGAACTCGTACTCCGACAGCAGCTCGCGGACCTCGAGCTCGACGAGCTCCAGGATCTCCTCGTCGTCCACCATGTCACACTTGTTCAGCGCGACGACGATGTAGGGCACGCCGACCTGGCGGGCCAGGAGCACGTGCTCCTTGGTCTGCGGCATCGGGCCGTCGGTGGCGGCCACGACCAGGATCGCGCCGTCCATCTGGGCGGCACCGGTGATCATGTTCTTGATGTAGTCCGCGTGACCCGGGCAGTCCACGTGGGCGTAGTGCCGCGCCGCGGTCTGGTACTCGACGTGCGCGATCGAGATGGTGATACCGCGCTCGCGCTCCTCGGGCGCCTTGTCGATGTCCTCGAACGGCGTGAACGGGTTGACGTCCGGGTAGGCGTCGTGCAGCACCTTGGTGATCGCCGCGGTAAGAGTGGTCTTACCGTGGTCGATGTGACCGATGGTGCCGATGTTTACGTGCGGCTTCGTCCGCTCGAACTTGGCCTTCGCCACGAGGTTCTCCTCAGTGATTCTGACGTGCTCTGTGGGTCACCCCCGCCGAGGCGGGGGCTCAACTTGGCTTCTGGTGCCTCGGGTGCGGGCTATTCGCCCTTGGCCTTGGCGATGATCTCCTGCGCGACGTTCCCCGGAACCTCGGCGTAGGAGTCGAACTGCATGGTGAAAACCGCCCGGCCCTGGGTCTTGCTGCGCAGGTCGCCCACGTAGCCGAACATCTCCGAGAGGGGCACGAGCGCCCGGACGATGCGCGCTCCGTGCGCCTCGTCCATGGCCTGGATCTGGCCGCGACGGCTGTTGAGGTCGCCGATCACGTCGCCCATGTTGTCCTCGGGCGTGGTGACCTCGACCGCCATCATCGGTTCGAGCAGCGTCGGGGCGGCGCGGCGCGCGGCCTCCTTGAACGCCATCGAACCGGCGACCTTGAACGCCATCTCCGAGGAGTCCACCTCGTGGTAGGCGCCGTCGAGCAGGGTGACCTTGACGCCCACCATCGGGTAGCCCGCGAGAACACCGAACTCGGCGGCCTCCTGACAGCCCGCGTCCACCGAGGGGATGTACTCCCTGGGGATGCGGCCACCGGTGACCTTGTTCTCGAACTCGTACCCGTCGCTGCCGCCGCCGATCGGCGCCAGCGTGATGATCACTCGACCGAACTGGCCGGAGCCACCCGTCTGCTTCTTGTGGGTGTACTCGACCTTCTCGACGGTCTTGGTGATCGTCTCGCGGTAGGCGACCTGCGGCCGTCCCACGTTGGCGTCGACCTTGAACTCGCGCTTCATCCGGTCGACGAGAATCTCCAGGTGGAGCTCGCCCATGCCCGAGATGATCGTCTGGCCGGTCTCCTCGTCAGTGCGCACCTGGAAGGACGGGTCCTCCTCGGCGAGCCGCTGGATCGCGGTGCCCAGCTTCTGCTGGTCGGCCTTGGTCTTCGGCTCGACGGCCACGTGGATGACCGGCGCGGGGAAGCTCATCGACTCAAGGACCACGGGGTTCTTGTCGTCGCAGAGCGTCTCGCCCGTGGTGGTCTGCTTGAGACCCATGACGGCGATGATGTCGCCGGCGCCCACGCGGTCGATCTCCTCACGCTTGTTCGCGTGCATCCGGTAGATCTTGCCGATCCGCTCCTTCTTGTCCCGAACCGAGTTCAGGACCGAGGAACCGGACTCCAGCACGCCCGAGTAGACCCGGACGAACGTGAGCTTGCCCAGGTGCGGGTCGGACATGATCTTGAAGGCCAGACCGGAGAAGGGCTCGTCCTCGCTCGGCTTGCGCGCGATGACGGTCTCCTCGTCGCCCATCTTGTGGCCCTCGATCGCCTCGACGTCCAGCGGGGACGGCAGGTAGCGGACGATGGCGTCAAGCAGGGGCTGCACACCCTTGTTCTTGAAGGCGGTGCCACAGAACACCGGGGTGAGCTTCGCGGCGAGGGTCGCCCGGCGGACGCCCGCGTAGATCTCCTCGATCGTCGGCTCAACACCCTCGAGGTACTGCTCCATGACCTCGTCGTCGTTCTCGGCGAGGGTCTCGATGAGGGCCGCGCGGGCCTCCTCGGCGGCGTCGGCGAGGTCCTCGGGGATCTCCACCTCGTTGTACATCTCGCCCAGCTTGGCCTCGGCGTTCCAGACCAGCGCCTTGTTCCGGACCAGGTCGACGACGCCCAGGAAGTCGGACTCGGCGCCGATCGGCAGCTGCATGACCAGCGGCACCGCGCTGAGGCGGTTCACGATCATGTCGACACAGCGCTGGAAGTCGGCGCCGGTGCGGTCCAGCTTGTTGACGAAGCAGATGCGCGGAACGCCGTAGCGGTCGGCCTGACGCCACACGGTCTCGGACTGCGGCTCGACACCCGCGACGCCGTCGAAGACGGTCACGGCGCCGTCGAGGACGCGCAGCGAGCGCTCCACCTCGACGGTGAAGTCGACGTGGCCGGGAGTGTCGATGATGTTGATGGTGTGCTCGACGCTCTCCACCGGCCACTTGCAGGTGACAGCGGCGGAGGTGATGGTGATCCCCCGCTCCTGCTCCTGCTCCATCCAGTCGGTGGTGGCCGCGCCGTCGTGGACCTCGCCGATCTTGTAGCTCATCCCCGTGTAGTAGAGGATGCGCTCGGTCGTCGTGGTCTTGCCAGCGTCGATGTGCGCCATGATCCCGATGTTGCGGACCTTGGAGAGGTCCACACCGGTCTTAGCAGCCATTGTGCTCGCGTCCTTGCTCTCGTGGGTTCAGCCGACCGCTGTTACCAGCGGTAGTGGGCGAAGGCCTTGTTGGACTCGGCCATCTTGTGGGTGTCCTCGCGCTTCTTGACCGAGGCGCCCAGGCCGTTGCTGGCGTCGAGCAGCTCGTTCATCAGACGCTCGGTCATCGTCTTCTCGCGGCGGCCGCGGGAGTAGGTGACGAGCCAGCGGAGCGCGAGCGTGGTGCTGCGGGCCGGCCGGACCTCGACCGGGACCTGGTAGGTCGCGCCACCGACACGGCGGGACTTGACCTCGATGGTCGGCTTCACGTTGTCGAGCGCGCGCTTGAGGGTGACGACCGGGTCGTTGCCGGTCTTCTCGCGGCAGCCTTCGAGCGCGTTGTAAACGATGCGCTCGGCGATGGAACGCTTGCCGTCCAGCAGGATCTTGTTGATCAGGCTGGTGACCAGCGGCGAGTTGTACACCGGGTCGGCGACCAGTACGCGCTTGCCCGCGGGGCCCTTACGCGGCATTAGCTCTTCTCCTTCTTCGCGCCGTAGCGGCTGCGCGCCTGCTTGCGGTTGCGGACACCCTGGGTGTCGAGCGAACCGCGGATGATCTTGTAGCGAACACCCGGCAGGTCCTTCACACGACCGCCGCGCACCAGCACGATGGAGTGCTCCTGCAGGTTGTGTCCGACACCCGGGATGTAGGCGGTGACCTCGATGCCACTGCTCAGGCGGACACGGGCGACCTTCCGCAGCGCCGAGTTCGGCTTCTTCGGCGTCGTCGTGTACACGCGGGTGCAGACGCCGCGGCGCTGGGGGCTTCCCTTCAGCGCGGGCGTCTTGGTCTTGGTCACCTTGTCCTGCCGGCCCTTTCGGACCAACTGCTGGATTGTGGGCACCGCTCTCCGTCTTCCTTCGTCGTACCGGGCCCGGTCTCCGCGACCGGGTGAGCACGGCTTGTCCGTGCTCTGTTTTGTATGCGCGAGTCACACCCGGAATTTCTCGTCCGCGCATAACCCTGGATCAGCGGCCCTCGACGAGCCTCTGACCTGCTGGTTTGCTTGTTCCGCCGACCCCCGCGGTCGGGCGTGTCGCGCCGACCGTGGCCCGCCCGGCCCCGAGGGGCCTGGACCTTGAGGATCGCTTGGAATCCACGTCGCGCCGCGGCCGCCAGATACGGACCCGCCGGAGCGCACGCAAGCGTGACCCGCGATGCCGCGGGCACGAAGATAGAGCGTACCCAACCCCTGAGACGAGGTCAAAGCGAATACGCCATTACCGGGTAAGGGGCGTCCGGCGCAACCTTCGCGGGGCCGAACCGCCGATGCCCTGGGGGAGGAACGGGCTGATAAGCGGGAAAAGTTCCGGAACGCCTGGATGAACGATAAGACCCGTATGTCCGGAGATCATACGGGTCTTCGCGTGATCCGTCACCGGGCGGGCGTGCGGGTGCCCATCCGGTGGCAAGAACGGCCCCGGCTCACCAGAGCGGGGCGAAGAACGCGACGAGGATCACCACGACGGCGACGAGCGCGACGAGGCCGAGCCAGATCCAGATCTTGTTGTCCGAACCCTCGGACTGCTCCTCCTCGGCGCCCCCCTGCGCGGCGGGCTGCTCGCCGTACTGCTGCTGCCCGTACGGCTGGCCGCCCTGACCCTGCTGGGCCGGTGCCTGTCCGCCCTGGCCGTAGGGCTGGTCGCCGCCGTACTGCTGGTGCTGGCCGTAGGGCTGCTGCCCGTACTGGCCGTACCCCGGCTGTCCCGGCTGACCCTGCTGGCCGTACTGCGGGGCCTCGCCCGGCTGGGCCTGCTGTCCGGGCTGGCCGTAGGGCTGCGCCTCGCCCTGGGCGGGCTGGCCGTACTGCTGGGCCTGGTCGCCCTGGGCGGGCTGGCCGAAGGGCGTCCCCTGGTCCCCCGGCTGGCCGTAGGAGCCGGGCTGGCCCTGAGCCTGCTGGCCGTAGGGGGAGGCGGGCTGGCCGCCGTAGGGCTGACCGTACTGGGCGGGCTGGCCGTAGCCGCCCGGCTGGTCGGGCTGGGCGTAGCCGTAGGGCTGCTGCTGGCCGTACGGCTGCTGGGGCTGGCCCGGCTGCGGGTAGGGCTGCGGCTGGCCGTACTGCGACGGCTGCTCGCCCGGCTGGCCGTACTGCGGTGCCTGGTCGGCGGGCTGGCCGTAGGACGGGGCCTGGTCGGCCGGGGGGCGGGCGTCGAACGCCTGGGTGGCGTCGGGGTCGGCCCCGGCCGGGGCGGCCGCCTGCTGGCGGAACGCGCTGGCGTCGAAGTCCAGCACCGTCTCGCCGCCGACCGGGGGCGCCGCCGGGTTCGGCTTGCCCCACGGCCGCTCGGGCTCGTGGACCGTCTCGTCCAGCGCCGGTTCGACGGGCGGCCGGTTGGTGACGAGCGGGATGTCGCCCGGGTAGGGCTGGCTGGACGGCGCGGGGACGTCCTTCCGGTCCGCCTCCGGCTGCGGCGTGCCGAGCCCCGGGATCACCGTCGTGGCGGGCGCCTCGCCCACGGGCGGGCGCAGGTCCTCGCGCTTGGGCAGCACCGTGGGCGCGGTGCCCCACGGGTCCTCCAGCTCGGGCGCCGGACGCTCCTCGGCGGCCCCGGGATCACTGACCGTCGGGTAACCCCCCGAGGCACCGGACCCGCCGAACCCCTCCCCCGACGGCCGCCCGTAGGCGGGCGCCGACGGGTAACCGGAAGGCTGCTCACCCGGAGCGGGATAACCGGGGGGCTGCTCGCTCTGAGCCGGGTAAGCCGGAGGCTGTTCCTGCGGCGCCGGGTAGGCGGGCGGCTGCTCGGCCGGGGTCGGGTAGGCGGGCGGCTGTTCGCTCTGGGCCGGGTAGCCGGGCGCGCCGCTCGGCGGGGCCCAGGCCGTCGGCGGCTGCGGCGCGGAAGGCCGTCCGGGCGCCTGCCAGCCGGACTGCGGCGGCTGCCCGTAGGAGGACTCTGCGGGCTGCCCATAGGGCGGCTCGGCGGGCTGCGGGGGCTGTCCGTAAGCGGGCTCGGCCTGCGGCGCGGCGGGCTGGCCGTAGGGCGACTCGCCGCCCTGGGCGGGCTGGCCGTACGGGGACTCCGGCTGCGGGGCGGGCGCGGCGCCGTAGGGGTTCGCGGGCTGGCCGTAGGGCGCGGGCGGCTGGCCGTAGGCGGAGGGCGCCGGGGAGCCGTAGGGGGACGGCTGCGCGTACGGGTCGGCGGGGGGCGGCGCCTGGCCGGACGGGGGCTCGGCGGGCGGGAAGCCCGGAGCGGGCTGGCCGTAAGGGGCGGCGCCCGGCTGCCCGTAGGGCTCGGCGGGCTGGGCCGGCGGCGCGGGCGGCTGGGCCGGGGGCCTCGGCGGGCGGAGCTGCGGGGCGCCGAAGACGACGGTGCGCTCCCCCGCGGGTCTGGTGGGCGGATCGATCTGGTCGGGAGCGCCGGTGTCGGGCTGGTCGGCCGATGCCGGCTCCTCCTGCGACGGCCACTGCGGGCCGCTCTGCTCGGTCATCGGTGGACTCCTTATCGGCTCTCGAATACCACACGACCAGTTCACAGAGTGCCCGGTGCGCCTGCATACGGCAAATCCCCCGGCCACCGGTCAAGATTTCTTCCGTCCCGATTGAGCAAAGATCTCCGCTTTGGGGCAGGCCGTTTCCGGGTAAGTAGGCTGCCGCCATGACTCGATCGCTGGTGATCAAAGTGACCGCGGGGGCCGACGCCCCCGAGCGCGCCAACCAGGCGCTGACGGTGGCCGCGGCCGCCGTCGCGAGCGGGGTCGGCGTGTCCCTGTGGCTGACCGGTGAGTCCGCGTGGTTCGCGGTGCCGGGCAAGGCGGCGGAGTTCCCGGCCCTGCCGCACGCGACACCGGTCGTGGACCTGCTCGGCATCGTGCTCGCCGGGGGCCGGGTGACGCTGTGCACGCAGTGCGCGGCGCGGCGCGACCTCACCGGCGACGACCTGCTGCCGGGCGTGCGGATAGCGGGCGCGCCCGCGTTCGTCGAGGAGGTCACCGGAGAGGGCGTCCAGGCCCTCGTCTACTGAGGGTCGTCGCGGGGCGGGTGGTGCTCGCGGCGCTCGATGTGGACCGCCGCCTCCTCGGCCGGACGGTCGTCGGGCGGCGGATCCGCCCGGCGCGCCTCCTCGCGGAGCCACTCGGTGATGCCGATCTCGCCCCGGTCCTCGTCGGTGATGACGCGGTCGCGGGGCGGGTCCTCCTCGTAGGCGCGCAGGAGGTCGATCTCGAACTGCTGGTCGTCGTCGCCCATGTCGGGCGGAACGGGCGGTGTCCGGTCCCGGCCGCCGCCCTCGCGCTCACGGTCCATGGCACTCCTCCCGGATCGCCACCCCTTGTCAGTCCATCTTGTCCGTTCGCGGGACAAGAGAGGACAAAGGAATAACGTCCGGGAGGCGCGGTTCGTGCCCGTCCGGTCAGGAGGAGGCCGGGAGGACCGCCCGCAGGCGCTCCTCCCGCAGGCGTCCCGCCCAACTGTCGTCGACCGGCTCCAAGCGGCGCTTGACCGCCCAGCCGAGCAGCAGATCGGCGAGACCCGGGTTGCGGACCAAAGCGGGCCCGTGCATGTAGGTGCCGACGATGTGGCCCGCGTAAGCGCCCTCGTAGCCGTCACCGTTGCCGATGCCGACCGCGACCCGCGCCAGCGGCTTCACGCTCGGGCCGAGCCGGGTGACGCCCTGGTGGTTCTCGAACCCGGTGATCATCGGCACGCCGAGCGCCGGATCCACCTCGCCCGCGATCTCGCCGACGGCCCGGATCTCGCCCCGGCCGCTGCGGATGTCGAGCAGGCCGACACCCTGGACGGGCTGGCCCTCCTCGCCGCCGAACTCGTGACCGAGCAACTGGTAGCCCGCGCACACCGCGAACACCGCCGCGCCGAACTCGACGGCCTTGTGCAGGCCGCCGTCCGCGCGCAGCCGCTGCGCCGCGAGGATCTGCGGCCGGTCCTCACCGCCGCCGAGCAGGTAGATGTCACCGTCCACGGGGACCGGCTCGTCCGAGCGGACCCGCACCGTCCGGGGGATGATGCCGCGCAGCCGGGCCCGCCGCTCCAGGACGATGACGTTGCCGCCGTCACCGTAGGTGCTGAGCAGGTCGGGGTAGATCCAGACGATCTTGATCTCTTCAGAGGGCACGGCCGTACCTCGTTCGGATGTTCTGGAAGGCTGTGTAGTTGGCGATCACGTCGAGCTTGCCGGGCGGCACCGCCAGGACCGCCTGCTCGATGTCGTCGACGACGCGGAAGTCGACCTCGGCGGCCTCCAGGCGGGTCGCGAGGTCGAGCCTGCGCTCACCCGTCGCCCACACCGGACGGCCCTTGAGGACGCGGTAGTCGACGTCCCAGAGCCACGAGGTGTCACGGCCGTCGGGGCCCTGCGCGTTGATCGACAGCGCGACCGGGCCCGGCGCGGGCTCCAGCACGTCGAACGCCTCCAGCCAGCCCGCCGGGTTCTTCGCCAGCAGCAGCCGGATGTCACGGCCCTGGAACTGGACCGTGGTGTACCGGCCCGCGACCGAGGCGACCCGGCCCAGCAGCGGCAGCGCCTGCTCCGGCGCGATCCCGAACAGGGCGACGACGGCCAGCGCCATCGCGCCGTTGGAGCGGTTGGCCCGGCCCGGGAGCTGGAGATCCAGGCCGTAGGTGTGGCCGCCGGGGGTCGTCACCCTGTCGCCGTGCAGGATCCAGTCCGGCTTCGGCCTGGCGAACGGGCACTGGCGGCACGCCCAGTGGCTTCCGTCGCGGTCGAGCGGCCCGCCGCACTCGGGACAGCACCAGGAGTCCTCCTTCCAGTGCTGGCCCACCGCGACCCAGGTGACCTTCCTGGCCGTCGAGGCGCCCCAGGTGACGAGCGGGTCGTCGCAGTTCGCCACGACGTGCGTGTCGGCGCCGTCCAGGGCCTTGCGCCACTTGCCGGCGAGCTGCCAGATCTCGCCCGCGCGGTCCATCTGGTCGCGGCTCAGGTTCATCAGGAGGACGATGTTGGCCTTCGTCTCGCTCAGGACCAGCGGCACGTACTTCTCGTCGCACTCCAGCACGCCGTACTGGGCGTCCGGCGCGGCGGCCAGCGCGCTGACGTGCCCGGTGGGCATGTTGGCGCCGAACGCGTTCGTGGCGACCTCGCCCAGGCCGCTCATCGCGCTCGCGATCAGCCTGGTCGTTGTGGTCTTGCCGTTGGTGGCGCTGACGAGGACGAGTTTGCGATCCGCGGACAGCCTGGTGAGGAGTTCGGGGTCGAGCTTCAGCCCGATCTTCCCGCCGATCACCGATCCGTCGCCTCGTCCGGCCAGCCGCGACATGCGCGAGGCGGTCCGCCCGAGGGCGACCGCCAGCTGCGACCGCAGCGGAAGATCACTCATCGCTTCTCTTTCCCCTATAAGCCCGACTCAGGCCGACTCTAGTGGCTGGCGCGGCCATTCCCGCCTCGTCGCGGGTAAACCGGCTACTCTCGCACGCTGGGTTACGGTACGACTACCGAAAGCGGCGCTGTGACCAACGCCGCACCACGGCGCCAGCCGCAGCTAGACATGCACGCCAAATGCCACATGTGCCGAGGAATCTTCCTTGCGCCCCTACCGGAGTGGGGGACAGGGCAGAATCACCGGGTAACGACGTGAAGAAGGGTTGAACGCCATGCGGTGTCCGTCCTGCGCCCTGCAGGCGTCCGAAGGGCAGGCGTCGTGTGCCCGTTGTGGCACCCCCCTTCCCGCCGCGTCGGACTCGTCCGCCCTCGCCGGCGCCTATGCCGCACCCACCAGCAGTACGGAGAAGACCATCCTCTTCGACCGCTGGCCCCCCATCCCCCCGGAGGGCGACCCCACCGTGACCACCTACGACGCCGCCGCCACCCCCCAGCCGCCGCGCCCCCCGTCCCACGACGTCCCCTCCTTCCCCCCTCCCCCGGCCCCCCAAGCCGCCGCTCCCCCCTCCCCCTTCCCGCCCGGAGCCGGTGCCCCCGGCGGCCCCTTCGGCCAGGGCGCACCGAGCGACCCCTACGGCTTCCCGGCGACCGGCGCGCAGAACACCCCGTTCACGCCTGGCGCGGGCGGCCCCTACGGCCAGGGCGGCGAGGCTGCCGGAGGAGGCGCGAGCGGCGCCCAGGGCGACGCCTTCGCACCCGGCGCGGGCAGCGGCCCCTTCGCACACAACACCCCGGGAACCCCCGGCGCCCCCTACGGATTCGCGGCGCCCGGCACACAGGGCGACCCGTTCGCGCAGGGTGCCGACACCGGCGGCCACGACGAGGCCGTCGGCGCGGGCGGCGGCCAGTTCGGCCCCAGCGGCGACGTGTACGGCAGCGGCCCGACCGGAGCCCAGGACGACGCGTTCGGCGCGGCAGCGGGCGGCTCCTTCGGCGCCGGACCCGCCGGACCGGGCACGGGCACCGGCTCGTTCGGTGCCGTAGGCGACCCGTACGGCAACAGCGGCCACGACGAGGGGTGGGGCACGGGCGGCGGCCCCTTCGCTCACGGCACTTCGGGAACCCCCAGCGACCCCTACGGATTCCCCGCGCCCGGCACGCAGAACGGCGCGTTCACGCCGGGCACGGGCACCCCCTTCGGCCAGGGCGGCGGCGCCGGGGCCTACGGCGAGCCGACCGGAGCAGGCGCGGGCGGCGGCCAGTTCGGCCCCGCCGACGGCAGCGGCCCGTTCGCCACCGGCGGCGACGTGTACGGCAGCGGCCCGGCCGGGGCACACGACGACGCGTTCAGCACGGGCACGGGCACCGGCTCCTTCGGACACGGCAGCCCGGCAACACCCAGCGACCCCTTCGGCTTCCCGGCACCCGGCACCCAGGACAACCCGTTCACGCAGAGCGCGGGCAGCGGCCCCTTTGGTACTGGACCCACCGGAGCAGGCACGGGCAGCGTCCCACTCGGAACCGGAGGCCATGACCAGGCGTTCGAGACGAACGCGGGTAGCGGCCCCTTCGGTACCGCATCCGCCGAAACGAGCACAAACAGCGCATTCGGAGCCGGCGCCAACGCCTACGGCGACAGCGGAACGCCCGACAACTCCTTCGGAGCGGGCACGAGCAGCGCGTTCGGGACGGGCGCGGGTAGCGGCCCCTTCGGAGCCGCGTCCGCCGAAACGGGCGCGAGCAGCACGTTCGGGGCCGGGGCCAACGCCTACGGCGACAACGCCAGCGGAGCGCCTGACGACTCCTTCGGAGCGGGTGCGAGCGGCGCGTTCAGGCCCGGGGGCAACGCCTACGGCGACAGCGCCAGTGGAGCGCCTGACGACTCGTTCGGAGCGGGTGCGAGCGGCGCGTTCGGGGCTGCGGGCGACGCCTACGGTGTCGGTACCGGCGGTGCGTCCGGCGACGTCTTCGGGGCGGGCACGGTCAATGGGCCGTTCGGGGCCGGGGGCGACGCGTACGGCAGCGGTGCGGCCGGGCGGCAGGACGAGGGGTTCGGGACGGGCGCCGGTAGCGGGCCGATCGGGGTCGGCGGGGGCGCGTCAGACGACGGGTTCGGACGCGGAGCGGGCGCTGGATCGTTCGGCGCCGGACCGGCCGGGACGGGCGCGGGTGACATCCCGTTCGGCGCCGGAAGCGACGCGTACGGCGACAACGCGGCCGGATCGCGAGGCGACGGCTTCGCCACCGGTACGGGCGGCACCTCCTTCGGACAGGGCACTACGGGCACGCCCAGCGACCCCTACGGATTCCCCGCGACCGGCGCGCAGGACGACGCCTTCGGCGCGGCGCCGAGCGGCACCTCCTTCGGACAGAGCGCTACAGGCACGTCCAGCGACCCCTACGGGTTCCCGACGACCGGGGCTCAGGGCGACGCGTTCGGCGCGGGCGGGTCGTACGGGCCGGGCGGCGACGCCTACGGCGGCGGCGCGGCCGGGGCTCAGGACGACGCCTTCGGCGCGGGAGCGGGCGGCACCTCCTTCGGACAGAGCACTACAGGCACGCCCAGCGACCCCTACGGATTCCCCGCGACCGGCGCGCAAGACGACGCCTTCGGCGCGGGGGCGGGCGGCACCTCCTTCGGACAGAGCGCTGCGGGGGCGGCCAGCGACCCCTACGGATTTCCGGCGGCCGGGGCGCGGGACGACACGTTCGGTGCGGGCGGGTTGTACGGGCCGGGCGGCGGCGGCGCGGGCGGGGTGCAGGGCGACGCGTTCGGTGCTGGGGTGGGCGGCGGCTCCTTCGGGCAGGGCGCTGCGGGGGCGGCCAGCGATCCTTACGGGTTCCCGGCGGGCGGGGTGCGGGATGACGCGTTCGGTGCGGGTGGGTTGTACGGGCCGGGCGGTGGCGGCGCGGGCGGGGTGCAGGGTGACGGGTTCGGTGCTGGGGTGGGGGGTGGCTCGTTTGGTGCGGACGGGGCGGGCAGGGCTCGGGACGACGGGTTCGGGCGGGGTGGCGGGGGGGTTGGGTCCGGGGCGGGTGGTGGCCGTGGGGAGACGTTCGGGGCGGGGCGGTATGACGGGGGGACGTTCGGGGTTGGGGTAGGGGCTTTGGGGGCGGGGGACTCCACGTTCGCGGTGCCTGCGGTGCCGCCGGTGCCGGCGGAGGATCCGGGGGAGGCCACGCAGTGGTGGACGCCGGCGATGGACGGGCCGTCCGGGGGGTCGCCGTTGCCGGGATCGGACGTGGTGGCGCCGGTGCCGTCCGGCGGCGTGGTGCCGCCGGTGGCCGGGGGCGGGGTTCCGGAGAACAGGGGCGAGCCGGTCGTGCCGGACTCCTGGTTCGCGGAGCCGGTGGGGCAGGGGCAGCCGCAGCCGCAGCGGCGGGAGGAGGGGCCTCGGGCCCCGGTGGTGCAGCCGCTTTCGGCGCCGCCCTCGCAGGCGCAGATGGCGCCGTACGCGCCTCCGCCGCCGCCCGGACGGCAGTACGTGCCCGAGCAGCCGCAAGGCGGGTGGGCCGGGGCCGGGCGTGACGAGCGCCCGTTGTGGGACCCGGAGGGTCCGCTGCCGATGACGCGGTCACACCGGTCGTCGTCGGGGACGCCGACCAGGCGGGGGAACAAGCGGCTGCTCGCCGGGGTCGTCGCGCTCGTCGCCCTCGCCGTCGCCGCCGTCCTTTTTGTCGTGTTCGACGGGGACGACGAGAACACGACGGTCGGGCCGCAGAAGACGAACACGCCGGTCGCCGAGGGTGCGGCCGCCGATCCGGGCGCGGCGAAGCAGGCGAAACGCGTCAACGCGCTGCTGAACTCCAGCTCGCGCAGCCGCACCCAGCTGGGCGGCGCGCTGGAGAACGCGAAGAAGTGCAAGAAGCTGCCGGAGGCGATCGCGTCGATGCAGCAGATCGCGCAGCAGCGCCAGCAGCAGCTCCAGCGGGCCGAGACGATCAAGATCGGGAAGCTCGCGCAGTCCGGGAAGCTGAGGACGTCGCTCGTGCAGTCGATGCAGCTTTCGCTGGACGTGGACAACGCGTTCCTGGCGTGGGCGAACCGGCATCAGGGCTGCAAGGGGAACACCCCGACGGACGATCCGGACTACGCGCGCGGCAACGACCTGTCGGCGCAGGCGTCGAAGGCGAAGAGCCGGTTCCTGTCCGTGTGGAACAAGGTGGCGCCCGCGCACGGCCTGGCCCGCAGGCAGCACTTCTGACACCCGGTGACGGGCAGGGGACGTTATGCCGGGCTCGCTCCCGCTAGTGTGAACTGCGACGTACGCCTGGGACAAGAACTCCCCCCTTGGAGAGCCCGCGATGCAGTGTCCGGAATGCCGGAGCGAGACCCCCGGATCCCTCGGCCGGTGCACCCGTTGCGACGCGCCGCTCCCGCAGGCCGACGAGGCGCCCTGGACGCCTCAGGTCGTGGGCGACCAGTGGCCGCCGGAGCCGTGGCGTCCGGATCCGGCGGTGCGTTCGTCGTGGCGGCCGCCGGAGCCCGTCGAGGAGGAGCGGCAGTGGCCGCCCGAGCCGCAGGCGGCGCAGTGGCGGGAGCAGCAGCCGGAGCGCGCCCCGTGGCCGGGGCCGGAGCGGTCCGATCCGGGGTGGGGCGGCGCGGGCCGTCCCGAGGCGTGGGGCGGGCCGCCGCCGCAGCAGCCGGTGCCGCCGCAGGAGCCGCCGCACCGAAGCGGCCAGGAGAACTGGATCCCCGACGACGGCCCGAGCTGGCGCGGCCCGCTGCTGGCCGGGCTGGTCGCGGCGCTGCTCACCGGCGCCGTCGTGGTGGGCTATGTGTTCTGGAAGGGTTCTGACGATCCGGGCGATCTGTCCCTCAACGGCGGCCAGAGCACCTCGCGCACGGACACCCCGGACGGCGCTGAGAAGCCCGAGGACGGCGGCGCGGCCCAGGGTGACGCCAAGACCCAGGCGGCGACCGTCGACGACCTCCTGGACGTGATGACCGACAGCAGGGCCAAGCTCGCCACGATCACGTACACGTGCGCGAACAAGGACGCCGACATCGAGACGTTCTCGAACGCGATCGAGGAGCGTGAGGGCCAGCTCGGGGAGGCGGCCGACCTGGACCTGTCGGCGCTGCCGAAGGGCGCCGAGGTGAAGGCGGCGCTGCAAGGCGCGCTCCAGGCTTCGATCGACTCCAACAAGGAGGCGCTCGCGTTCCTGAAGGACGAGGACGGCTGTGACGGCGACGCCGGCACCCGGCTGAAGGACGCCACCGACAGGGCGACGGCCACCAAGCGCACCTTCCTCGACCTGTGGAACCCGATAGCCGAGGAGCACGGGCTGTCCGCCCGCACGCGGGACAAGATCTGACGCCGGTGGGCGCGTGGGCACCCCTGCCGGGGCCGTGGATCCGGATCGAGGCGGTGCTGGCGGCGCAGCGTCCCTCCTCCGCCGAGTGGGACTTCCTGACGGTGCTGCCCGCCGTGCTGTCGGCGGCGCAGCGGAGGCGGCCGTTCGCCGTCGGGTGGCTGTCGCGCGGCGGCGGGGTGCCGCTGGAGCTGGTGACGAACGCGGTGTCGGGTGACGGCGGCCCCCTGTTCCCCAACGGGGCGCGCGGTAGGCGGCGCGGCGAGGAGTGGCTCACCGAGGCGTCCCGGCTTGTGTGGAAGCGGTGTCCGGGCAGGCAGGCGCCACCGCTTCCGTCGGCGGGAGCCGAGGGCGCGACTCTGTTCGAGTCGATGCTGGTGACGCTGCTGGACCGCCCGTTCGGCTGGCTGGTGACGGCGGTGCCGCGCCCGGAGGCCGAGCTGGACGACGAGGTCCGGGCGCTCCGCCACGAGCTGCGGATGGCCCGCCGGGACGAGCAGGGCGGCGCGGAGCGGGTCGAGCGCAGGCTCGCGGAGCTCGACGCCTACCGCGAGGGCGGCCTGTGGGACGTCAGGGTGCTCGCGGGCGCGGCGGACGCCGCCGATCTGGAGCGGGTCGCGCCCGTCCTGGTCGGCTCGGTGGAGCTGGGCCACCACCCGTACCGGCTGCGCACGGCACGCTCGATCCTGACGCTGGGCGAGGCGCTGTCGGGCGAGGAGGAGGGTTTCCCGTTCGGCGCGACGGCTGGCGTCCTGGCGCCGCTGGCGGGCCTGCCCCGGCGCGAGGTGCCGGGCGTGCGGGTCCTGGACGCGGGCTTCTTCGACGTCACCTCGGAGACGCCGGGGGGCGGCCTCGTGCTCGGCGACATCCTGGACGGGCGGGACAGGCCGGTCGGCTCGTTCGGCGTGCCGCTGGAGACGCTGAACCGGCACGCGTTCGTCACGGGCGCGACGGGTTCGGGCAAGTCCCAGACGGTGAGGCACCTGCTGGAGCAGTTGACGGCGGCGGGCGTCCCGTGGCTGGCGATCGAGCCGGCCAAGTCGGAGTACGCGGCGATGGCGGGCCGGATCGGCGCGCCCGTCACGGTGGTGAACCCTTCGGATCCGGCGGCGGTGCCGCTCTCGGTGAACCCGCTGGCGCCCGAGCCGGGCTATCCGGTGCAGGCGCACATCGACATGGTCAGGGCGCTGTTCCAGGCGGCGTTCGCGGCGGACGAGCCGTTCCCGCAGATCATCGCGCAGGCGCTCCAGCGGGTGTACGAGGAGTGCGGCTGGGACGTGGTGACGGGTGAGGGCAGGCCGGGCGGGCGCGTCCCGCCTGCGGTGCCGACCTTGGAGCAGCTCCAGCGGGCCGCCTTGGCCGTCATCGACGACGTCGGCTACGGCAAGGAGCTGATGGCCGACGTGAAGGGCTTTGTGGACGTCCGTCTCAGGTCGCTGCGGATCGGGTCGGCCGGGAGGTTCTTCGAAGGCGGCCATGACGCTGACATCGGCGGCCTCCTGCGCGACAACGTGGTGCTCGCGATCGAGGACGTCGCCAACGACGAGGACAAGGCGTTCCTCATGGGCACGCTCATCATCCGGGTCGTGGAGCACCTGCGGATGCGGGCGCGGGAAGAGCGGGCGCCGGGCCTGCGGCACGTCATCGTCATCGAGGAGGCGCACCGGCTGCTACGGCACCGTGAGCACGCGAGCGCGCACGCCGTCGAGCTGTTCGCCGGGCTGCTGGCGGAGATCCGCGCTTACGGCGAGGGCATCGTGGTGGCCGAGCAGATCCCGGTGAAGCTCATCCCTGACGTGGTCAAGAACACCGCGTTGAAGATCGTGCACCGGCTTCCGGCGTTCGATGACAGGCATGTGGTGGGCGCGGCGATGAACCTGGACCCGGACCAGTCGCGCGAGGTCGTCTCGCTGCGTCCGGGCGTCGCGGCGGTGTTCGCGGACGGCATGGACCGGCCGCTGCGGGTGCGGATCCCGCACGGCGAGCACCGGGAGCGGCGGATGCCGAGCCCGCCGCCGCCGATCGCGGGCCGCCGCTCGGTGGCGTGCGGTGCGGAGTGCCGTTCGGGCCGCGCCTGCTCGCTGCGGGAGCTGCGCGAGGCGGAGCTGCTGGCGACGGCCGCCGAGCAGGCGTGGCTGCGGCTCTGGACGGACGTGCTGGTGCTCGCCCATCTGGTGAACCGGCCGCTGCCGTCGGTACCGGCGGAGTTGGAGCGCGCGTGGGGAAGGCTCGCCCCGCGCACCCGCGAGTGCATGCTGGCGACCGTGGTGGACCACACCGTGGGGCGGCGCGCGCGGGCGTTGCGCGCCACGTTCAATCCGTTGGACCTGACGGTGGCCGTCACCTCGGCGGCGGGCCTGCTCCTGGCCGGAAAGCAGGCCGTTCAGGGCGGCCCCGGGTTCGTCATCCCTCAGGTGCGCTGGTTGCACGAGGTGGACAAGCTTCTGCCTTTGGACGCTCCCGAGCTGGACCCCCACGCGCTCGCGCCTGCGCTGGACTATCCGCTGCTGTCCCTGAAGGGCAGGTCGCCGGACGCGAAGGTGGGGCAGCGGCTGCGTTCGCTGCGCCGTCATCCGCTGTCGATGTATCTCCCGACGAACCGGCCGCCGGCCCTCACCGCGCTCGTCGGCGACGCGCCGGACCCTTTTGAGACGGACCTCGACACCGTCTCGGTGGGCCTGCCTCCGGAAGAGCACCTGGACCGGCTTACCGAGGCGCTGGGCACGCCGTGGCTGCCCGCCGTGCTGTCGTGGCCGACCCGGCACGTCACCCCGCCGGAGGACGAGGCGCCGGGCCACTCCACGCACTGATCCGTCAGGCCCGTGGGTTCTCTGTCGGCTCGGACTCCAGCGGCGTCGCGGTCGGGAGGGTGGCGATGCCCGGGTTGGCGTCCACGAGGTGGATGGTGTTGGCGTGGGTGAAAACCATCGCGGTGGGCGGAAGGTCCTGGAGCTGGCGGCGCTCGGGGCGCAGCTCCCGGGTGGGCTGGGGGGTGGGGGCGTCCGCGACGGTCCGAGGCCACGGGCCGGTACGGATCGCGTCCAACAGGGCCGGGCTGGGTTGGGTGGGCACCGCGATGGGCGCCGTCAGTGCTTGTTCGGCCCGCTTACGTCGCGCGTAGGCGATCGTCGAAGGGTAGGGGCCGGTGGGTTCCTCGGGGGTCGCCTTCTCCGTGAGTTCGGCGAGCAGGAGACGCCTGTCCGCGCCCAGGTAGGCGGCCGCGGCGGCCGCGTCGTCGGCGTTGCCGAGGCGCATGAACCCGACGGCGGCGTTGCCCCGGCCGAGCCGCTCGCGCACGTGCGGCGGGATCGTCCGGTACAGCAGGACGAGCCCCGTCGCGGTGGTCTCGCACGCGTCCGTCAGCCGGTCCAGGACGTCGCCGCGCAGCTTCTCCGCGCCGCACAGGAAGACGGTGTGCCCCCACGGGTGCTGGGTCGGCGACTGCCTCAGCAGATGCGTGACGACCGTCGTGACGTACGTGCCGAGCACCTTGTTGGTGAGCACCCCTGCCTTACGGTCGAGCGAGATCACCTTGAGCCGCGCCGGAGGCAGGTGGACGGCTTCCGCGCCGAGGTCGTCCAGCTTGTTCAGCTGCGACTCCAGCGTCCAGGCCCGCTCCAGCACGACGCGGTCGGCGGCGGTGCGGCCGAACAGCGTGGTCAGCCTGGCGAGTTCGGCCTCGGTGAGCAGGCCCGCGCGCAGGTCGTCGCGCGGGTCGCCGACCTGGGCGAGGGCGCGTAGGGCGGCGGTGATCCTTGCGATGCGCGGGGTGCCGCCCAGGACGGACACGACGCGTTCCAGGATGGAGTTGTCGATGGACGTGTCCCGTACCGTCGACTCGGCTTCGGTCGCGTTCACGACGACCGAGAGCACGTCCGCGAGGGCCGACGGGGAGAGCTGGGCGCCCAGGTCGAACCTGCGCAGGTCGGCCGGTAGGACCCAGACGAGGGGGTCGTCACCCGCGACGCGCAGGAGGTCGCGCGCGACGGCGCCTTCGGAGAGGTCGAGGACCGTCACCTGGGAGCCCGCGGCGAGCCTTGCCGCGCCCATGAGCGTCACGGCCGCCGACCAGCCCGCGAGGGTGCCGCCCGCGACGTCGATCCTGTCGACGCCGGGCGGGACGGGCACGGGGTGCCACTCGCGCTGTGCCTCGTAGGCGGCGCGCTGCTCTTCCCAGCGTTCGCGGGCGCGGGTGTAGCCGTCCTCGGCCTCGGCGCGACGCTGCTCGATCCTGGCGACCTCGCGGTCGCGGCGGGCCCGGTCGGCGCGGCGGCGGATGCGCATGGCCTGCTCGCCCTGCCAGATGGCCCAGCCGGTGATGCCCGCGATGACGGCGCAGGCGAGCAGCCCGACGAGCGCGAACGGCCAGTGCAGCCAGCCGAGCGCGGTGAGCGCGACGAGCAGCACGGCGCCCGCGCCCGCCCCGGCCGCGGTGTACTTGAGCGGCCGGTTGAGCAGCGTCTCGCCCTCGTACCGCTCGGCGTCCTCCCGCCAGGTGGGCTTGGCGTGCACGTGCGGCGCCGGGGGCCTGGGCGCAGGACCCGGGTCGGGGTGCGCCAGGTCGTAGCGCCAGCCGACGAAGAGCCGCTCCATAACCGTGCGGTCCACCTCATGTCGTCCACGTCCGGGGCCCCTCCGTGTCGCGGGGGCTCCTTACCCCGCGGAGGTTTTCCACTGGTGACAGCGTAAGAAGGTTGCCCGTCTTCTGCCCGGAGTTCAACGGAACAGGTCGGTAGCCTTTATGCCAAGTCGGACACAAACCGCCAAACCGGGCTAACGGGATGATCGTCCGACTGGCCGATGACGGCCGTGCCGCGTCACCGCGTCAGCAGCGCGGTGCTGACCGCCGTCCCGAGGGTCGCCGACGCCTGGTTCGCGACGCCACCCTTGTCCTGCTTGGCGAGGTCACTGCGGTAGGCCATCGAGAAGACGAGCAGGTTGCCCGAGATGTGGATGTGGCTCCAGGTGTAGACGCGCTTGTTCCCGATCTGCTTGACGCCGCTCCCCTTCTTCGGCTCGATCAGATACGGGTACCGCTTCGCCCGCTTCACCGTCTCCGCCGCGCCCGCCGTCCGGATCGGCATGATCACGACCGTCACGACGGCGCCCTTGCCGGGGCTCGCGTACACCGCGCCCCTGAAGTTCCCCCTGCACGGGTTCTTCGCCAGCACCTCCTTGAGGGTCTCAGGCGAGATCTCCGAGCACTTGCCCTGCGCCGTGCCCGCCCGCCGGAAGACGCCGTCCGAGGTCCGCAGGCTCACCTTGAGGACGTTGCCCGGCACCTGGCGCGGCGCGCCGCTCGGCGGCGTCGGGACCTCCAGCGGCGGAACCGTCACCTCGGGAAGGGGCGGGAGCGACGGGACGTCGACCGTCGGCACCTCGATGGCCACCGGCGGCGCGTCCACGTCCACACCCCGCTTGCCCTTCTTGCCGCCGAGACCGACGACGGCGCCGACCACCACGAGCAGCACCGCCGCGACAACACCGCCGACGATCAGCAGCGGCTTCTTCCCGCTCGGCCGCACGGGCGGCGGAGGCGGCGGGAACCCGCCCTGCCCGAACGGCGCCGGCGTGCCCGGCGGCGGCGGATACCCGCCCACCGCGAACGGCTGCGGCGTCCCCGGCGGATGGGCGAACGGCGCGCCGGGCGCCTGCGCGAACGCGGGACCCGGCACGAACGGCTGCGGCGCGCCGGGCGGCTGGCCGAACGCCGCGTCCGGGACACCCTGCGGCTGCCCGAAGGCGAACGGCTGCGGTGTGCCGGGCGACTGCCCGAACGCGGGCGCGCCCGGCGCCTCGGCCCCCTGCGCGAACGGCGGCTGGCCGAAGGCGGGGCCCGGAACGCCCGGGGGCTGGCTGAAGGCGGGGCCGGGAGGTTGGACGGCGAACGGCGGCGGCGTGCCCGGCGGCTGCCCGAACGCGGGCGTGCCCTGCGCCTCGGCCGCCCGCGCGAACGGCGGGGGCGTGCCGGGCGGCTGCCCGAACGGCTGCGCGGCGTCGGCGGGGGGCGGCGGGACTGCCTCGGCGGCGGGCGCGGCACCCGGCTGGGCGAAGGAGGGCGGCGCGCCCTGCGGCTGACCCGGCTGTACCAGCGGGGTGCCCAGATGCGTCTCGTCGCCCGCCTGCGGGGGCGGTTCCTGCTGGTACTGGAACGGGTCGTGGTTGCCGGCGTTGGCCATACGAACGCACTTTACCTTTTGTTGGTGTCCGGCCCCACCCGCCTCACACAGAAGGGCCCCACGACGCGGTGAGCGTCACGGGGCCCTTCGACGAACGGTGGCCCGTCCGGCTAGATGGCGACTTCGAGGCCGGCGATCGCACCGGTCTCCGCCGTCACCGACGAGTCCACGCTGACCCCGCCCGGGGCCAGAACGCGGACGGTCCAGGAACCGTCGGCGGCGAAGAAGCGGAACACACCCTCCTCGCTGGTGACGACCTCGGCGGTGAACTCACCGCTGGCGTCGAGCAGGCGGGCGTAGGCACCGGACACCGGGGAGCCGTCGCGCAGGACGGTTCCCTGGATGACGGCCTCGTTGGCGAGGTCGACGGTGGCCGGAAGGTGGGCGGTCTGGGCAGGGGCGGCGCAACCCTGGGTCATGATGTTTCTCTCCCTCTGTGATTCCGGACGGGGGGAATCAGGTCTTACTTGGCGGCGCCGAGCTCGATCGGCACGCCCACCAGCGAGCCGTACTCGGTCCAGGAACCGTCGTAGTTCTTGACGTCGGGCAGGCCCAGCAGCTCGCGCAGCGCGAACCAGGTGTGCGAGGAACGCTCGCCGATCCGGCAGTAGGCGATGATCGGGTTGTCGAGGTTCACCCCGGCCTCGGTGTAGAGCTCGCGGAGCTCCTCGTCCGACTTGAAGGTGCCGTCGTCGTTCGCGGCCTTCGACCACGGGATGTTCGCGGCGGTCGGCACGTGGCCGGCGCGCTGCGCCTGCTCCTGCGGCAGGTGGGCCGGGGCCAGCAGCTTGCCGCTGAACTCGTCGGGAGAGCGGACGTCGATCAGGCCCTTGGTGCCGATCGCGTCGACGACCTCGTCGCGGAAGGCGCGGATCGCGAGGTCCTGCTCCTTGGCCTCGTAGGAGGTGGCCGGGCGGGTCGGCACGTCGGTGACCAGCTCGCGGGAGTCCAGCTCCCACTTCTTGCGGCCGCCGTCGAGCAGCTTGACGTTCTCGTGGCCGTAGAGCTTGAAGTACCAGTACGCGTAGGCCGCGAACCAGTTGTTGTTACCGCCGTACAGGATCACGGTGTCGTCGTTCGCGATGCCCTTCGACGACAGGAGCTGCTCGAAGCCGACCTTGTCCACGAAGTCGCGGCGGACCGGGTCCTGCAGCTCGCTCTGCCAGTCGATCTTGATCGCGCCACGGATGTGACCCTTGTCGTAGGCGGAGACGTCCTCGTCGACCTCGACCAGCACGAGGCCGGGAGCGTCGAGGTTGGCTTCGACCCAGGCGGCGTCCACCAGGACGTCGTTGCGGCTCATTACAGAACCTCCTCAGAGTTCTTCTTCTTCGGTGAAACACGCTTGATGAGCAGAAACATCTCGCACCCGAGGCAGAACCCGAACGCGGCGTTCAGGAACGCCGCCCCGAGGGCGAATGCGGTGGCTGCGATCCCCAGCCACGAGATTCCCAGGCTGTATCCGGCCACGCCCACCAGCGCGAACGCGAGACCGACACCCTGCGCGAAACGCGGCGGTGCCTCGTCCTCGAGTTCACCCGGCGGGCCCAAGCGCGGCCGTACCAGGCGGGCGAAGACC
This sequence comes from Actinocorallia sp. API 0066, assembly GCF_020991275.1. GTDB lineage: Bacteria > Actinomycetota > Actinomycetes > Streptosporangiales > Streptosporangiaceae > Actinocorallia. Next base: position 139,039 of record NZ_JAJLQY010000005.1, read on the forward strand.
AGCCCGTACGGATGGTGACGCAGTCCGAAGAAGACTCCGATCGCGAACACCACGGCCTGAGCGGCGAGCAGCACCCAACTTCCGGTGATGAGCACCGCCACCAGGACGATCGAGGTGAGCGCAGCAGTGAACCGCTGACCTCTGGGGTCGACTTTCATGACGGATTTCGCTCCCTCAGGAAGCAGAAGTGCGGGCGCCTGGACGGTGCGAGAGGAAAAAGACCTTCCCCTCGCGACAGCGGCTGCGGCTGTTCTCAGGCCATGCGACAGAGCGCTGTCGCGACGCGGCAGTAATCGACCGCCCGCCGCTTCGTCAGCATCTGCTCTGTCCAGTAACGCACGGACACGATGTTACGAGCCTTGCCGCCGCCTGTCACCCCCGTCTCGTATGACGAGACGGTTACCTCGCGGTTAGAAGATCGTTTCACCTGCTCAAGTCCGTCACACCCGGCCCAGTACCGCGATGACATCGGCCTTGCGCGGCTGTCCCGACGCACGTTGCACGATCGAGCCCGCGCCGTCCAGGACGAACACGGTAGGAGTCTTGAGAACGCCGAGCTCGCGGACGAGGTCCAGGTGCGCCTCGGCGTCCACTTCGACGTGCCGCACACCCTCGACCATGCCCGCGACGTCCTCCAGGACGCGCCGGGTCGCCCGGCACGGCGCGCAGAACGCGCTGGAGAACTGGAGCAGGGTGGCCCGCTCGCCGAGCTCGAACTCCCAGGCGCGGGGCTTGTCCGCGGCGTTCTGCGCCTTCAGCCGTCCGGTCCGCCGCTGCCAGACCAGCCCGAAGACGGTGGCCGCCGCGAGCGTCGCGGCGGCGGCGATGAGACCGGTCATACCTGGAATGTATGCGATCGCCCGGTGGGGGCGTCCCCCGGGGCGTCAGGCGCGCTGGTTCAGCGGCACGTTCACGGCCTCGCCGGTGACCCGCAGCCCGGTCGCCACCGGGACGACGGCGGTGATCTTCGCGCCGAACGCGAGATCCGTCACGGGGATCGTGTAGGTGAACGCCTGCTTGACGGCGTCCAAGGGAAGCTGGATGCCCACGGCCGCGACCTTCTCCGGCACGACGGCGACACCCTGGTCCGTCACCCTGAGCGAGACCGTCACCTCGACGGGCACCTGACCCATCAGCGGCGCCGGGTAGACGCCCCTGGCCAGGACATGCCCTTCAGGGGACTGGGAGACCGCCGTCACGCCGCGCGAGGCAAGGGCCTCCTGGATCGTCTCGTAGGGGATCACCCCGGTGGCCGTCGCCCGGTCGGCCGTGATTCCGGTGGCGTCGCCGCTCATCACGTCGCTGAGGGGGGCGTGCAGGCCCTCCAGCCGGACGGAGACGTCGTGGAGGGTCGTGCCCTTCTCGTCGTAGACGCCGGTGGCGTAATGATCGGTGTAGTCGCCGATCTTGACGTCGACCGAGTCATAGGTGCCGCCTATCGCCTGCGCGAGGAACGACCATCCGCCGAACTCCACCGACGGCGTCGAGGCGAGCCCGTACTCGTTGGCGACCTGCCGCGCGACCTCGGCCTCGGCCCGGGACTCGGCGAACCTGTCGGCGGCGAACAGGCCGCCGAGCAGCAGGACGAGCAGGACGATCAGCACCTTGCGCATGGAACCTCCGCGCTCCCCTGGACCACCTACGACACGGGTGTGACGGATGGTAACGCCGGAAAAGTTCCGAAATGTGAGATCAGCCACCGGCGAAGGGGGGCAGCACCTCAAGAACACCGCCCTCGGTGAGCGGCACCGCGGCGTGCGGGCGGGTGCCGACGGGCGCGCCGTCGAGCAGGAACGAGCTGCGCGCCAGGACCCGCCGGAACTCCGCATCCCGTACGGCGCAGGCGTTTTCCAGCGCTTCGGCGACTGTCGCGGCGGCGTAGGGTTCCTCTGCGACACCGGCGGCGGCCTTGGCCGCGGCCCAGTAGCGGATCACTCCGTTGGCCATCGTCCAAGGATCTCATTCATGTATCGCCCGTAATGAATCGGTCGGCCGGCCATTGCCGGTTTCGAGGGCTCGTATAAGCTTCTAGCGAAGGATCCGGGCGATGAGGCCCCCGGGTCCTTGACGTCTTTAAGGGGAGATTCCACCCCGAAAGGGCAAGAGAGGGAGGCGGCCGTTGAGCAGCTTGCTGTTGCTCACCAACGCTCTGGAACCGTCAGACGAGGTTCTTCCGGCGTTGGGTTTGCTCTTGCACTCGATCCGCGTCGCTCCGGCGGAGGCGTCCGCCCTGATCGACGCACCACCGGCCGACGTGATCCTCGTCGACGCGCGCCGTGACCTGGTGCAGGCCAAGAGCCTGTGCCGGTTGCTGCGCACGACCGGTCTTGACTGCCCGCTGCTGGCCGTCGTCACCGAGGGCGGCCTGGCCGCGCTCACCCCCGAGTGGGGTCTTGACGATGTGCTGCTGCAGGCGTCGGGTCCGGCCGAGGTCGAGGCCAGGCTCCGGCTCGCGATCGGCCGTTCGTCGGCCGGTGAGCAGGAGGACCAGCCGGGCGAGATCAGGTCGGGCGACCTGACCATCGACGAGGCGACCTACACCGCTCGGCTTCGCGGCCGGGTGCTCGATCTCACCTTCAAGGAGTTCGAGCTGCTGAAGTACCTCGCGCAGCACCCTGGCCGGGTTTTCACCCGCGCCCAGTTGCTGCAGGAGGTCTGGGGTTACGACTACTTCGGCGGCACCCGCACCGTGGACGTCCACGTGCGCCGCCTGCGCGCCAAGCTCGGCGCGGAGTACGAGTCCCTGATCGGCACCGTCCGCAACGTCGGCTACCGCTTCGTCCCCGACCACCGCCCCGGCGACCAGGAAGAGGCCCTCGCCGCCAAGCCCTGATCCCCGGCTCCACGGGCCCCTGGAACGTTCTACCACCCAGTAGGCCCGCCCCGACGGCCCCCGCGCCCACCGCCCGGGGGCCTTCACCTTTCCCCCACCCCCCAAATGCCGCATAACCGGACCAGCCATCACGCCTTAGCGTAGTTTTCCGGATACGCCAGCGACTTGACGTCTAGGGCCTCTAGATTTAGCCTCGTGCCAAAGGCGATGAAACTAAGAGACCTCGTGAGGGCCTTGCGTAGACACGGTTGCGTGATCCGTTCCGACACGGGGCGCCATACCAAGTGGATCTGCCCGTGCGGCCAGCACACGGCGATCCTGCCGCGACACCGCGAAGTGTCGCCGGGTGTGGTGGGGGACACCGTTGATCGTCTGAAGTGCCTGCCGGAGGGGTGGATGCGGTGACCATGTACACGGTGCGTGCCCTGCGCTGGGAACGCGGATGGGAACTCCACATCGAGGGCGTCGGCGTGACACAGGTCCGCCGGTTGACCGAGGCCGAAGCCACCGCCCGCGACTACATCGCGCTCGAACTCGACATCCCCCCGGACACCTTCTCGGTGCTGCTCGTCCCGAGCGTGGGCGAGAGTCTCGACGAGGAGATGCGGGCCGCCCGCGAGGCTACTGCCGCCGCCCAGTCCGCCGCCGCCGAGGCCGCACGCTCAACCCGGACCGTCGCGTGCAAGCTCAAGCGCGAAGGACTCACCGGCCGAGAAATAGCCACCGTCCTCCACGTCTCCCCCCAACGCGTCTCTCAGTTGCTCACCGCCCACGGGAACCCCGACCAGGGCGCCTGACGCCCCAGCAGGAGGACCCCCGCGTGGTGACGTGGGGGTCCTCGGGGGGAGGGTTAGTTGAGGGTGATTCGGGTGGTGGGGGGTGGGGAGACCGGGGAGTTGGTCTTGAGGTAGTTGGTGAAGGCGTCGAGGTCCAGGGGGCCGGACCAGAGGTTGGTGGCCTGGGTGAAGGTGGAGAAGGCGTCTCCGCCGCCGACTAGGAAGTTGTTGGCAGCCACGCGGTAGGAGGCGGCCGGGTCTACTGGGGTGCCGTTGATCTTCAGGGCGGAGACTCGGTCGCCGAAGGGGTTGGTGAGGGTGGCGGTGTAGGTGAGGGAGGCGGAGGGGAGGAGGACGGCGGTGCGGGTGGGGGTCCACTGTTGTTCTAGGAGGGCGTCCAGTTGGGCGCCGGTGAGGGTGACGACCTGCATGAGGTTGTTGAAGGGTTGGACGGCGAACGCCTCGCCGTAGGTGACGACGCCGTCGGGGGCGTAAGGGAGGTCGGCGCGGATGCCGCCGGGGTTCATGAGGGCGATCTGGGCGCCGCCCTCGGCCGCCGTGGCGGCGAGCTGGGCGTCGGCGATGAGGTTGCCGAGGGTGGACTCGCCCGACGGCGTCTGGGTGCGGGTCAGGTCCGCGGAGAGGGAGCCGACGGGCTGGTTCGCGACCGCCGCGACCCTGTCCTTCCAGGTCTGGACGAACCGCTCGGTCTTCGCGTCGGCCGGGATGTCCCGGGTGACGATCTGGTTGTCGATCTTCACCGAGGTCCGGTCGATCTCGCCGGACTTCTTGAAGACCTTCAGGTCCACCTGGGAGATGACGCGGCCGAAGGAGCCGCCCTGGCTGTAGAGGCGGTCGTTCCCGGCCGGGTCCTTCACCGTGCAGACGTAAGCCTGGTGGGAGTGGCCGGAGAGGATGAGGTCGATCTCGGGGTCGACCCGGGTGGCGATCTCGGTGCCCGCGCCGGCGCTGCCGTCGGGGTCGGTGGTGGTGCTGCACGCGTCGGGCGACTGGCCGGTGAGCACGTTGTCGCCCTCGTGCACGAGCAGCACCTGGGCCTCGACGCCGAGCTCCTTGAGCAGCTTGGACCCGAACTCGGCCGAGCGCACGACCGGCGCGAACTTCAGCCCGGCGATCCCGGACGCGGTGACGATCGTCGGCGTCGTCTCGGTGACGGCCCCGATGAAGCCGACCTGCTGCCCGTTCACCTTCCGGACGGCGATGGGCGGCAGCGCGGGCAGCCCGTACTGGCGGATGAGCGCGTCCAGCCGCTTCTTCTTGATCTTCTTGAGGACCTCCATGCCGGGCAGCTTCGGCAGGTCGCGGCCCTTCTCCAGGAGGACGTTCGCGCCGATGTAGTCGTACTTGGCGCCCTTCCAGCGCCCGGCGGGCGACGGCCCGTCCACCGGGTGCGAGCCGCCCTTCATGATGCGCTTGAGCTCCGCGTAGCCCTCGTCGAACTCGTGGTTGCCGACGGACGACACGGTGACGCCGATGTCGCCGAGGAACTCGACGCTGGGCTCGTCGTGGTAGGCGGCCGAGATGAGCGGCGTCGCGCCGATCAGGTCGCCTTGGGCCACCTTGATGGTGTCCTTGTTCGTCATACGTTTCATCCAGGCGGCGACGTAGGCGGCGCCGCCCGCGTCGACCGTGGCGCCGTGCTCGTCCACCATCCGGCCGGACGATCCGGTGGGCGGTTCGAGGTTGCCGTGGAAGTCGTTGAGGGCGAGCAGCCGTACCGGCACGGACGGCTCGGGCTTGGGGGGTTTGGGCGGCTTCGGCTTGGCCTGGACGCCGCTGCCCGCGGCGAGGACCGCCGCGGCGACGGCGCCCGCCACCAGGGCGCGGGCGAGGCTGGAAGGCATCATCTGGATCCTTCGGGGGTCTGGAGACGGGAGTCCACATCAGACACTAAAGATCTAGGTCATACGTGTCACTTGGAGATTGATGAGAACCTCACGGAGTGCACCGTGTGCGGCCTGGTGGTGACGTACGAACGAACTGACGAATAAGCTGGTGATCTATGGTCGTCGTGCATGAGTTGTCAGCCGAGCAGTCAGCCGCGGTCCTCGGCCTTGCCGAGCGGGCCGCGGCAGCCGACGGCGTCGCCCCCCTGTCCGAGCAGACGCTGCTCGCGGTCAGGCACGGCGGCGGCGAGCACCACCTCGTCCACGAGGACGGCGCGCTGGCCGGGTACGCCTTCACCGAGGCGGGTTCGGCGGAGGCCGTCGTCGATCCGGCGTTCCGGCGCCGCGGCGTCGGCGCGCGGCTGCTGGCCGAACTGCCGGGGGACGCGCGGATCTGGGCGCACGGCGATCTGCCGGAGGCCAAGGGCTTCGCGGCGGCGCGCGGCCTGGCCCCGCTGCGGACGCTGCTCCAGATGCGCAGGGCGCTGGCGGAGCCGCTTCCGGTCACCCGCATCCACGCCGGGTACACGCTGCGCACGTTCCAGCCCTCGGACGCGCCCGCGTGGCTCGGTCTGAACGCCGCGTCCTTCGCCGCGCACCCGGAGCAGGGCAAGTGGACGGAGGAGGATCTGCGGCGCCGGATGGGCGAGCCGTGGTTCGACCCGAAGGGGTTCTTCGTCGTCACCAAGGGCCAACGGCTCGTCGGCTTCCATTGGACGAAGGTCCATCCGGACGGTCTGGGCGAGGTCTACGTGGTCGGGGTGGATCCGGCGGAGCAGGGGGTCGGTCTTGGCCGTACGCTGACGCTGCGTGGTCTGCACCACCTGAAGGACCTCGGCCTGGCGACGGTCCTGCTCTATGTGGACGGCGAGAACACCAGTGCCGTAAGGCTTTACGAGTCACTCGGGTTCCGCCGTTACCAGGTCGATGTGATGTTCGGACGCTCGTTCACCTGACGGCAATACCAAATCGAGACATTCTTCTCGAAGCATCCCGGCGCTGTTCACCCTCCGTTCATCTGGACCGCTCCGAGCCGTTCACCTGGCCTTTCTAGCTTCAGACCTGACGGTGAACCCCACCTCCCTGACCTAGCACGGGGATCACCGCAGCGATCTGGAGGAACAACCAGTGAAGAACGGCATTCGGCTCGCAGCCATCGGCGGCGCCCTTCTGACCGGCGCGCTTGCGCTGTCCGCGTGCGGCTCCGATGACAACAGCGGCAACGGCAACGGCACCGCCGCCGCGCCGGAGGGCAACTGCGTAGAGGCGACCGTCAACGCCGCGGGTTCGAGCGCGCAGAAGAACGCGGTCGACGAGTGGATCAAGAACTACACCGCGAACTGCGCAGGTGCCGTTCTCAACTACAACCCGAGCGGCTCCGGCGCGGGCATCGAGGCGTTCAACGGCAAGCAGGCGGCGTTCGCCGGCTCCGACTCCGTGATGAAGCCGGAGGAGGCCGAGGCCGCCAAGACGCGCTGCGCCGGCAACCCCGCCCTGCACCTGCCGATGGTCGTCGGCCCGGTCGCGATCGCCTACAACCTCGACGGCGTCGAGGGCCTCCAGCTCTCGCCGGAGACCCTGGCGAACATCTTCGCCAACAAGATCAAGAAGTGGAACGACCCGGCGATCGCCGCCGACAACCCCGGCGTCACCCTGCCGGACACGAACATCACCACGGTCCACCGCGCCGACGAGTCGGGCACCACCGACAACTTCACCAAGTACCTCGCCGCGGTCGTCCCGGACATCTGGACGTTCGAGACCGGCAAGGTGTGGACGGCCCCCGGCGGCCAGGGCGGCACCAAGTCCGACGGCGTGACGACCCTCGTCAAGCAGTCCAAGGGCTCCATCGGCTACGTCGAGATGTCCTACGCGGAGAACGCGAGCCTGTCCACCGTCAAGGTGAAGAACGGCGCCGGCGAGTACACCGAGCTGACCGCCGACTCCGCCTCCAAGGTCGTCGCGGGCGCCCAGGTGGTCGGCACCGGCAACGACCTCGCGCTGAAGATCGACTTCGCCGCCAAGACGCCGGGCGCCTACCCGATCGTCCTGGTCACCTACGAGATCGCCTGCGAGAAGGGCCTCACCGGCAAGGAGGGTGAGTTCGTCAAGTCGTTCCTCACCTACACCGCGTCCGAGGCCGGCCAGGAGGCGCTGAAGGGCCTCGGCTACGCGCCGCTCCCGCCGGAGATCATCAGCAAGGTCCGCACCTCGATCGACGCGATCTCCGCCGCGTAGAGATCCGAGCAGGGCACTGAGCGCACAGAACGACCCGAGCCCCTCCGCCGCTGACGGCGGAGGGGCCGTACCCGGTTATGGGGAAACGGCAAAAAATCCCGAGGGAGGGGCTGGTGTGACCAGCATCGACGACGTCCAGACCGCAGCGGTGGGCGTGTCGCGCAGGAGACGGGCGATAAGCACGGGCAGGCGAGGCGACAAGATCTTCCGTGGCGCGGCCCTGGGCTCGGGCGTCTTCGTCCTGGTGATCATGGGCGCGATCGCCGCCTTCCTCGTGTGGAAGGCCATCCCGGCACTCCAGGCGAACCAGGGAAGCTTCCTCACCGACACCGAGTGGCGCGCCAACAGCGACCCGCCCCGGTTCGGCATCGCCCAGCTTGCCTTCGGCACCGTGATGTCGGCGTTCCTCGCCCTCCTCATGGCGACGCCGGTCGCTATCGGGATCGCCCTGTTCATCTCGTTCTACGCGCCGCGCAAGCTGGCCGACGGCCTCGGGTTCATCGTGGACCTGCTCGCCGCCGTGCCCAGCATCATCTACGGCCTGTGGGGCCTGCACTTCCTCGTCATGAACTCCGACGGCGTGGTGAGCTTCCTCAACACCTACCTCGGCTGGATCCCGCTGTTCGCCGGGGAGAACGTCGGCGGCCAGTCCCTGTTCATCGGCTCCGTGGTGCTCGCGATCATGATCCTGCCGATCATCTCGTCGATCTCCCGCGAGGTGTTCCTCCAGGTGCCCACGCCGCACATCGAGGCCGCCCAGGCGCTCGGCGCGACCCGCTGGGAGACCATCCGGCTGTCCGTACTGCCCTACGGCCGCTCCGGCGTCATCAGCGCGATGATGCTGGGCCTCGGCCGGGCCCTCGGCGAGACCGTCGCCATCGCGCTCGTGCTGTCCACCGTCGCCGGGATCAACTGGCACATCCTGGAGCCGGGCGGCAACACGTTCGCCGCGAACATCGTCCGCACGTTCGGCGAGTCCGGCGAGATCGGCCGCAGCGCGCTCATCGCGTCCGGCCTCGTGCTCTTCGTCATCACGATGATCGTCAACATGGCGGCCCGGGCGATCGTCTCGCGCCGCAAGGAGTTCACGGAATGAGCGTCCTCACCGCCAAGACCGGCCAGGCGATCCCCGAGACGTCGCTCGGCCGCAAGCTCAAGGACCGCACCGTCCTCATCGCCGTCTACGTCGCGTTCGCGCTCGCGGTCATCCCGCTGGTGAGCGTGCTGTACAAGGTGATCAGCGAGGGCGTCCAGGTCATCAGCGCGGACTTCCTGACGCGGTCGATGAACGGCATCGGCGGCCGGGACGCCGGGGGCGGCGTCTACCACTCCATCGTCGGCACCCTGGAGCAGGTCGCGCTGGCCAGCGCCATGTCGATCCCGATCGCGGTGCTCACCGCCGTCTACCTCGTCGAGTACGGGCAGGGCAAGCGGCTCGCCAAGACGATCAGCTTCTTCGTGGACGTCATGACGGGCATCCCGTCGATCGTCGCGGGCCTGTTCGTCCTCGCGTTCTGGATCCTCGTCCTCGGGTTCGAGGTGTCCGGTTTCGCCGGCGCGCTCGCCCTCGGCGTGCTGATGATCCCGACCGTCGTCAGGTCGGCGGAGGAGATGCTGAAGCTCGTCCCGAACGAGCTGCGCGAGGCGTCCTACGCGCTGGGCGTGCCGCGCTGGCGGACCGTCATGAAGGTGGTCCTGCCGACGGCCTTCACCGGCATCGTCACCGGCATCATGCTGGCCGTCGCCCGCGTCATGGGCGAGACGGCGCCGCTGCTGTTGACGATCTGGGTCACCAAGGTCATCAACTTCAACGCGTTCCAGGGCGCCCAGTCCTCGCTCCCCACCTACATCTGGGAGCAGGCCAGCGACCCCAACCAGGTGGCGGTCGCCCGCGCCTGGGGCGCGGCGCTCACGCTCATCTTCATCATCATGGTCCTGAACATCGGCGCCCGGCTGCTGGCGCGCAGGACCTCGATCCGATAGCCCGGGAAAGACAAGGAGCACGCTAATCATGGCCAAGCGGATCGAGGTCTCCGGCCTCAACGCCTACTACGGTGGCTTCCTCGCCGTCGAGGACGTCTCGATGACCATCGAGCCGCGCTCGGTGACCGCCTTCATCGGGCCGTCCGGCTGCGGCAAGTCCACCTTCCTGCGCACCCTCAACCGGATGCACGAGGTGATCCCGGGCGCCCGCGTCGACGGCAAGGTCATGCTCGACGACCAGGACCTGTACGGCGACAAGGTGGACCCGGTCGCGGTCCGGCGGGTCGTCGGCATGGTGTTCCAGCGGCCGAACCCGTTCCCGACCATGTCGATCTACGACAACGTCGCGGCGGGCCTCAAGCTGAACGGCGTCAAGGGCAAGAGCGAGCTCGACGGGATCGTCGAGACGTCACTCAAGGGCGCCAACCTGTGGAACGAGGTCAAGGACCGGCTGCCGAAGCCGGGCGCGGGCCTTTCCGGCGGGCAGCAGCAGCGCCTGTGCATCGCCCGCGCCATCGCGGTGCAGCCGCAGGTCCTGCTGATGGACGAGCCGTGCTCGGCGCTCGACCCGATCTCGACCCTCGCGATCGAGGACCTCATCGCGCAGCTGAAGTCGCAGTACACGATCGTCATCGTGACGCACAACATGCAGCAGGCGGCGCGTGTCTCGGACCGCACCGCGTTCTTCAACATCGCGGGCACGGGCAAGCCCGGCAAGCTCATCGAGCTGGACGAGACCTCGAAGATCTTCACCAACCCGACGGAGAAGGCGACCGAGGACTACATCACCGGACGCTTCGGCTGACCCGGACCCCCGGGGTCGGAACCGGGGGTGAGAAGGCCCACACCGCGCGACGGGGTGGGCCTTCGCCGTGTCCGGGCGCGCGGGGCGTGTCGCGGGGTGTGCGGGGGAACGATCATTGGTAACCATCACAGGATGACGGCGGTGGACTGCAAGGAAATCTAGGGTGAAAGTTCGTCATACCGGTGAACTCCGCCTACGATCACGTGCGGACAGTTCCCGCACTAGGAGAAGAACGTGCGCTTGCGTCTCACACCTCGTGAAGACGGCTTCTACGACCTGTTCGCCGACTCGGCGAACAACATCGTGACCGGGGCCCGCCTTCTCGTGGAACTCATCAGCGACGGCGCTGACCGGGAGGCCATCGCGGAGAAGATGCGCGCCTGCGAGCACGCGGGCGACGAATGCACCCACGCGATCTTGCACAGGCTCAACGAAAGCTTCATCACCCCGTTCGACCGCGAGGACATCTACGACCTGGCCTCGCAGCTCGACGACGTGATGGACTACATGGAGGAGGCAGCGGACCTCGTCGTCCTCTACAAGATCGACAAGCTGCCCAGCGACGTGCTGCGGCAGGTCGAGGTCCTGGAGCGCGCCGCCGAGCTGACCGCCGAGGCGATGCCCCGGCTCAAGGCGATGCGGGAACTCAACGAGTACTGGATCGAGATCAACCGGCTGGAGAACCAGGGCGACCAGATCCACCGCCGCCTCCTCGCCCGCCTGTTCAGCGGCGAGTACGAGCCGCTCGAGGTCATGAAGCTGCAGCAGGTCATCGACAGGCTGGAGGACGCCACCGACGCGTTCGAGCACGTCGCCAACACCATCGAGACCATCGCGGTCAAGGAATCATGACGACGCAGGGTCCGTCGCTGACCAAGGAGGCTCCCCCGGAGCACTCCACGGGGGCCAGCACCAAACAGGCCCGCACCACCTGGGTGTCGGTGATCGGCGGTGTCCTCACCGTCGTCATCGGTGTCTTCGCCGTCTTCCGGCTCGGGCCGTCCGTCGAGACGATCAGCCTCGTCGCCGTCGTCGCGGTCGCCCTCGGGTTCAACTACACCAACGGCTTCCACGACGCGGCCAACGCCATCGCCACCTCGGTGTCCACCCGGGCACTGACACCGAGGGCGGCACTGCTGATGGCCGCGATCATGAACCTGCTCGGCTCGTTCGTCGGCGTCGGGGTCGCCAAGACGATCGCCGACATCCTCCCCGACCTGTCCGGGCTGAGCGGGCTCGGCGTCGTCTTCGCGGCGCTCGCTGGGGCCATCATCTGGAACCTCGTCACGTGGTGGTTCGGGCTGCCGTCGTCGTCGTCGCACGCGCTGATCGGCGGGCTCGTCGGCGCGGGACTCGCCGCGGCGACGGCCATCGGCTGGGACAAGGTCGTCGAGAAGGTCGTCATCCCGATGATCATCTCGCCGCTGGCCGGGTTCGGGCTCGGCTACCTGTTCATGGTCCTCATCATGTGGGTGTTCCGGCGGGCCAAGCCGGCCAAGGTCAGCCGCGGGTTCCGGATCGCGCAGTCCCTGTCGGCCGCCGCGATGGCGTTCGGGCACGGCCTCCAGGACGCGCAGAAGACCATGGGCGTCATCGTGCTCGCGCTCGTCGCCACCGGCTACCAGACCGACGCCAGCCACGTGCCGCTGTGGGTCATCCTCGTCAGCGCCGCCGTCCTGTCGCTCGGCACCTACGCGGGCGGGTGGCGGATCATGCGGACGCTCGGCCGCAGGGTCATCGAACTCGACCCGCCCAAGGGGTTCGCGGCCGAGGCGACGGCCTCGTCCATCCTCTACATCGCGGCGATGGGCTTCCACGCGCCCATCTCCACCACCCACGTGATCTCCTCGGCGATCATGGGCGTGGGCGCCACCAAGCGGCTGTCGGCGGTGCGGTGGGGCGTCGCGGGCAACATCCTCATGGCGTGGGTCCTCACGCTGCCCGCGGCCGGCCTCATGGCGGCCGTCGTCTTCTGGGGGCTCAGCCTCTTCGGCGTCTGAGTCCCTTCGCCCGTCACCGAGCCCGCACCTTCCCCGAGTGCGGGCTCGGCCGGGCGTCAGAAAGCGTCCGCCGCCGGGCCCATCGAGCACGGCTCGGCGGCGACGCCCAGCACGATGTCGATCTCGGCCTCGGTGAGCCGCCGGTCGGCCACGGCGACAGCGCTCAACAGCTCAGAGACCAGCTCGATCTCGCCGAGCGCGACGTCGTCGTGCAGCCGCCGGTCGAGTTCGGACAGGCGCACCGTCCCCACCTCCGCTCCATGGCCCCGCTTGGTCCCCCAGGGTACGCGGCGGTGCCGCGCCCGCCCATGACCCATGAGGGCTAGCCGGGGGCTATTCGCGACACCACCCCGCGCGGCTAGGCGTCGTCGCGGCGGTTCTGCTGGAGGTCGCCGAGCATCCGCTCCAGGCCGGACTCCGGCAGGTCGCGGACGGTGAGGCGGGCCGACGTGAGCGCGTCGGCGCCGACGACGCCGGCGATCCGCCTGGCCTGCCGGGCGACCGTCTCGTTGAACCACTGGTGCACGGTGCGGCCGAACGCGAAGTCCTTGTTGTCGCGGAACCGGGTGATACGGGTGAGAAGTTCCAGACGGAGCTCCTCGTCCACCATGTACAGCTTCTTCTCGGCGAGCTTCACGAACAGTTGGACGAGCTCGCGGTCGGTCGGCGCGATGAAGTCGAGCCGGTCGAACGTCGCGGCGATGTCGGGATTCGCCGTAGCGAACGGGTCGATGTCGGTCGCGGCGAGGATCAGCATGTACGGGTGCTCGCGCTGGCCCCGGAACAGCTCCGCGACGGCCTCCGGGGTGAGCCCGTCCGCCTTCTGCACGAGCAGCACGCCGCCCTCGGCCTGCCGGACGATCCCCGCCGTGCGCAGCTCCGTCTCCAGCGCGTCGCGGCCCAGGATGTGCTCCGGGCGGCACTGGATCAGATGGCCGGACGGGAGGACGCCCAGCACGCCGAAGATGCCCGCGATGATGCCCGCGACCGTCGCCTTGCCGGTGCCGGGCGGGCCCTCGCAGATGATGTTGACGGGGTGGTCCGCCTCGCGGGCCAGGCGCTCCACCTCGGCCTTGACCTCGGTGAGGCCGATCAGGTCGGTGAGGAGGTCGAGGTAGCCGTCGACGTCGCCGCTGGGCCGGAGCGCGGGCTCGATCGACTCGGCGACGCCCGCGAAGTCCACCGCCTGGAGCACGAGCCGCTCCTGGGCGCCCCCTCCGCGGCCCACAGCGTGGTTGTAGGCCCGTTCCAGGTACGTCTCGACAAGTCTGGCGGCGGTGAGGTCGCCGGGGCCCCTGAGGCGCTGTAGGTCCTCGCGGACGGCGTCCCACGCGATGGTGTCGAGGGACGCGCGGCGCTCGTCGGCCAGGACGCGCAGCAGCGTCGTGCGCTCCTCGATGTCGCGCAGCTCCGGCAGCCGGTAGACGCGGAACACCTGGGCGATCTCCGGGTGTTCCTCGGAAATGCGACGGTAGGAACGCGGGTCGCAGGTGGCGACGAGGGGCGTCCTGGCCCGCGCGCGGACGGTCTTCAACGTCCTCAGGAACACACGCGGGTCGTTGGCGTCCAGCAGCGCGACGTCCAGCCGCTCCAGCAGCACCGCCGACCCGACGGGATCGAACAGCGTCGCCAACCGCTCCAGCGCTAGCCCCCTGAGGTCCTCCGCGTCGTGCACGGTCAGCGCCCCGTCGGACACCGCGCCGGAGATCATCCGCGCGAACCTGCGCTGCCCGGTGTGCGGCGTCCCCACCAGCAACACCGAAACCGCCACCGGCCCGCTGTAGACCGGCTCCACGCGCGTGGCCCCGGCCCCCGCTCCGTCGAACACCGTGGCCCGAGCCGCCCCGGAGTCCATCATCGTCGCCTGCGGATCGAACGCCCCGCCCCGCGCCGCCTCCGGCCCGGAAACCCGCCGATCCCCACCCGCCGGATCCATCATCGTCGCGTGCGGATCGAACCCGCCCCGCGGCTCCCCCGCACCGCCCGCCGCCGAGTCGAACACCGTCGCCTGCCCGTCGACCCCTCCACGAGCCGCAGCGGCCCCGCCGTCAAACATCGTCGCCTGAGCGTCAACGTCCCCACGAGCCCGCCCAGCCCCCGCAGCCCCATCAAACATCGTGGCCTGCGGATCAAACCCCGCCCCCGCAGCCCCGTCAAGCATCGTCGCCTGCGGATCGAACCTCCCGTCAGGCGCCGTAGGCCCTTCCCCCTCACCCTGCGCCGCGTCAAGGCCGAACGCGCCAGGCGGCGCGACCATCGTGCGCGGCGGCTCCCCCGAGCCTCCCGGCCCGGAACCCTGGGCGCCCTGCGACGGTCCGCCCACGCCCTGCTGGCCGGGGCCGCCGGTGCCCGGCTGCGGCGCGTCCAAGCCGAACGCGCCGGGCGGCGCGACCATCGTGCGCGGCGGCTCTCCGGAGCCTGCGGGCCCGGAACCCTGCGCGCCCTGCACGGAGCCTCCCGGACCGCCCTGGGGCGGCAGCGCGGCGGGGCCGCCGGTGCCCGGCTGGGCGGCGTCCAAGCCGAAGGCGCCAGGCGGCGCGACCATGGTGCGCGGCGGCTCTCCGGAGCCTGCCGGGCCGGGGCCCTGGGCGCCCTGCGACGGTCCGCCCACGCCCTGCTGGCCGGGGCCGCCGGTGCCCGGCTGGGCGGCGTCGAGGCCGAAGGCGCCGGGGGGCGCGACCATGGTGCGTGGGGGTTCGGCCGGGTCGGTCTGGGGGGTGGAGGGGTCGGGGAGGAGGGCTGCCAGGTTCTGGTCGAGCATGGTGAGGGGGGCGTCGGGGGTGGGGGCTCGGTAGACCTGGGTGGAGTCGGCGGCGAAGGTGGGGGCCGGGAGGGCGTCGAGGAAGGCGGCGGCGTCGTCGCTCGGGTCGTAGACGAAGGTGACGCCTCGACGGGTGACGGTGGCGGCCTCGGGACGGCCCTCGGGGGGCGGCGCGATGTCGCGGACCGGACGGGACGGGACGGGCGCGAAGTCGAGGATGTCGCCGACCATCGTCTCGGACATGACGCGGGTGCCGTCGGACGGCACGGGCGTGCCCCGGCCGGCGGCGCGCGGGCTCGGCACGGGCGGCTGGCTCGGCCCGCCGGGACGGTCGAACCCGACCGGCCCGGTCGTGTAGGCGTCCGGCTGCGCGTCGGCGGCCTCACCCCCGCCCAGCAGCTTCCCGCCGAACCTCCTGGCCTTCCCCCAGGCCCGCTCGAACGCCTTGCCCGCCTGCTGCGCGAGCTCGTCCGCCGTCGGCCCCCGCTGCACCCCGGGCCGCCGCACCCCCCCTTGCTCCGGAACCCCACCCACCCCGAACTGAGCCCCCGCCTGCGCCGGGTCCCCACCCTGCACCCCACCCGCGCCGAACTGCCCACCGGGCTGCCCGGAAGCCCCGGCCGCGCCGAACTGCGCACCCGCCTGGCCCACGTCTCCCGGCTGCCCGGGCCCTCCGGGCACGCCGAACTGGCCGCCCCCCTGCGCGCCAAAAGCGCCCGCCTGACCCGCATCTCCCTGGGCACCGGGGGGACCGAACTGCCCACCCGGCTGACCCGGAACCCCTGCCGCCCCGAACTGGGCGCCCGCCTGGGCACCAAACCCGCCCTGCCCCGCGTCACCCGGCTGCCCAGACCCTCCGGGCGCGCCAAAAGCACCCGCCTGCGCCGGGTCCCCCTGGGCACCAGGGGGACCGAACTGCCCGCCCGGCTGACCGGAGACTCCGGGCGCGCCGAACTGCCCGCCCGGCTGGCCCGGAACCCCGGCGCCGAACTGCGCGCCCGGCTGGGCGCCGAAACCCGGCTGGCCCGCGTCGCCGAACTGGCCGCCTGCCTGCGCGCCGAAGGCGCCCGCCTGGGCCGGGTCCCCTGCCTGGACGCCGGGGGGACCGAACTGCCCGCCGGGCTGGCCCGGAACTCCGGGCGCGCCGAACTGGGCGCCCGGCTGGGCGCCGAAGCCCGCATGGGCCGCGTCGCCCGGCTGGCCGAGGGCTCCGGGCGCGCCGAAAGCCGCGCCCGCATGGGCCGGGTCGCCGAACTGGCCGCCGGGCTGGCCGGGGGAGCCGAACTGGGCACCTGCCTGGCCCGGGTCGCCGGGCTGGCCCGGAACCCCGGCGGCGCCGAACTGGGCGGCGAAGCCCGGTTGGGCCGGGTCGCCGGGCTGGCCGGGGGTGAAAGCGGCGGGTTGGGCGGGGGCGGCGGGTTGGGTGGCGGTGGCTCGGGTGGGGCCGATGAGTTCGGTGAGGACGGCGATGGGGACGGGGAAGCCTCGGGGGCGGGCGGGGATGCCGCCGCCCAGGCGGCACCAGGCCAGGTCGAGGGCGTAGAGGGTGGCGAGGAACTGTTCGCGGTTGTGGGCGGTGCCCTCGCGGAGCTGGTCGGGGAGGCGGCCGGATTCGGGCCAGAAGCGGCGCCGGAGTGGGTGGCCCGCCTGCGTTGTCATGGCCTGGACGGTGAAGCGGAGTTCGGGGTCGAGCCAGCGCGTCACCTCGTTGACGACGTCGCCTCGGATGATCGAGAGGTCGGCGGCGAGCACGGCGGCGGCGATGAGCCGGGGTTCGACGAACGCCGGGTCGTTCGGCTCCCCGGCGGCGCGCACGAGGGTCTTGGCGAGGTCGTAGAAGGCGTGCCGGAAGCCGTCGCCGGGTGAGCTCTCCGAGCGCAGCGCGGGGCTGAGGTGCGGCGGGCAGCGGGTGATCCACAGCTGCGCGACGGCGGCGTCGCCGTGCGGCAGCGCCCCGTAGTCGACCTGCGGGTCGGCGAGCGTCGCGTTGAGGATGGCCAGCAGCGCGTCGGCGCGTGCGGCGAAGCGCGGCTCCTCGCGCAGCGCGGACGCCGTCGCCCACATCGTCCGCAGGACGACGACGGCGGCCTCCACCCGGTGCGCCCGCAGCCGCTCGACGTACAGGGAGGCGAGTTCCTCAAGGGTCGGCGGCGTAAGCCAACGTGGCCCCTCGATGCGCGGTAGCGGCGTGGCCCGGTACGGGTCCCACAGGCCGAGGAGCGCGGCGTCCTCCTGCGCGTCGAAGACCGGCGCGGACGCACACCACAGCACCGTCCCCCAGCAGGCCGCGACGGTGCTGGGCACGGCCGGGGCGAAGTCGGCGAGCCAGCGGGCGGGGTTCTCGGGCCGTGGGTAGTCCTGCGCGTTGAGGGCGGCCGCCGATTCGAGGGTGGCGCGGACCTTGGCCGTCAGCCGGGAGAGGTCGGCGCCGAAGAAGGGCAGCGCGGTGGGCGCCGTGACGGCGAAGTCGGGGCCGAGTGGCACGACGTGCGGGGGCAGCGCGGCGGCGGGCTGTGCGTTCTTGGCGGCGGCCCGGACGTGCGCGGCGTAAGGCGGCGGGCACAGGTACCACTGGGTGTCGCCGGGGTGCTTGCGGTACCAGCGCCGCCACGCGCCGAACAGCCACTGGGTGCCGTCGGGCAGTTCGAGGATCTGCCCGCCGACGGCGTGTTCGCGCTGGCCGGGCCGGGCGGCGGGCCACCAGTTGGCGCGCACGAGATCCTTGACGGCCCGCTCGGCCGCCTTGAACGGATCTGCCGCGCCGGCGTCACGCCGCTGGTTTCCCGGTCCCCATGCCACGCGGCCATGCTAATTGATTACTTCCAGTCGACCTCGCGATGGCGGCGGGCGTTGTCGATGTAGTGCGTCGAGGTGTGTTCCAGGACGAGCCGGTCACCGTCGTTCAGTTCGCGGACGACACGCGCGGGCGATCCGGCGACGAGCACGCCGCCGGGGAACTTCTTGCCCGGCGTGACCAACGCTCCCGCTGCGACGAGCGTGCCTGCACCGATCCGGGCGCCGTTGAGGACGATCGCGCCGATGCCGATGAGGGAGCCCGTCTCCACGTAGGCGCCGTGCACCATCGCCTTGTGTCCGAGGGAGACGCGGTCTTCGAGGATCGCGGGGGAGCCGGGGTCGGAGTGGAGGCAGCTCAGGTCCTGGATGTTCACGCCTTCACCGACCACGACGACTTCGCTGTCGCCGCGCAGGACTGTCCCGTACCAGACGTTGGCGTCCTTGCCGAGGGTGACTTTCCCGACGACGACGGCGCCCGGTGCGATCCAGGCGGTGGGGTGGATGTCCGGCTCGTTCGCGCCCAGTGCGCCCAGATACGTCATGAGCCGTATTGTGTCTGGTTCGGGGTGCGGACTCTGACGGCGACCCGCAATTCACGCGAGTACCGGCGTTTCGGTTGCGCGAACAGGTCAGACCGGACCAGAGTCGGACCGAAGCCTGTACTGAAGCCAGTATCAGGGGTCACCCCGGCCCCAACCGAACCGAACACCAGCAGATCCCCGGTCACGGGGCCGACCGCCTGAGGCACCATGAGCAACGAAGCAGAGATCCTCCCCAATCTTCTCCGGGACGAGCAGTTCGAGATCGTGATGCGGGGCTACAACCGCCGTCAGGTCGACGAGATGATCACCCGGTACCAGAACCAGATCCGGGACCTGGAGGCCCGCCTCCAGCGTGCTCTCGACGACGTCGAGCGCACCCGTAGGGAGATGGCCGAGGTACGCGAGGCGCGTAAGCCCACGGGCGACGACCTGAGCGACCGTCTCCGGCAGATCATCAACCTGGCCGAGGACGAGGCCAAGGAGAAGGTCGCGCAGGCCGAGGACACGGGCAAGCAGATCCGTGACGGCGCCGACAAGGAGTCCAAGCGCATCATCGACGACGCCCGCGGCCAGGCCGAGCGGGACGTCGCGGCCGCGCAGGACAAGGCGGCGCAGGTGCTGAACGCGGCGAAGAACGAGTCGGAGAAGGTGCTGACGGCGGCCAAGCACGAGGCCGAGCAGACCGTCACCGGGGCGCGTCTGGAGGCTGAGCGCACCCTGACGCAGGCCGAGCGGCGCGCCACGGTCATCAACGAGGACGCGACGGACCGGCTGAACCACGTCACGAAGAACCACTCGCAGGCGTTGCAGCGGCTCACCGAGATCAGCCACACGTTGAGCGCGCTGCTGCGGGCGGAGAACGAGGCGGGTCCGCTGGAGAAGATGGTCGAGGACGCGGTGCACAAGCCGGTGCGCAAGCACGCGCGGCAGGCGCCGCCCGCGCCGGTCGCCGAGCCGCGGCCGACGCAGACCGCGCCGCTGCCCGCGGTTCCGGCGTCCGGCCCGGTGCCGGAGGAGCCGGTGAAGCCGCTGGGTTCGACGGCTTCGGGTCCTGCCGTGTCGGCGGGTTCGGTGTCGTCCACGTCGGGGCCGCTGGTGGCGCCGTCGCCGTCGCTGTTCAAGGATGAGGACGAGCCGCGTCCGGCGCCGCTCGCGGGCCCGTCGCTTCCGGGTGGCGAGCTCGGCCGCTAGCCGATCACCAGTCGCGCCGCCGGCTCTCTTTGAGGGCCGCGCGGCGCTTCTTGTTCTCCAGCCTGCGCTCGATGACGCCGCGGGGCGTCCTGGTGGGTTTGCGGGGCCGGGGCGGGGGCGCGGTGGCGGTGCGCAGGAGTTCGGCGAGGCGTTCGCGGGCGGCCTCGCGGTTGCGCAGTTGGGAGCGGTGCTCTTCGGCCCTGATGGTGACGGTGCCGTGCGCGAGGCGCCCGGCGAGGCGGCGTAGGGCGCGGTCGCGTAGGGCGGGCGGGAGTGACGGTGAGGCGGCGATGTCGAAGGTGAGTTCGGCTGCCGTCGCGGAGGTGTTGACGTGCTGGCCGCCGGGCCCGGAGGAGCGGGAGAACCGCCAGGAAAGCTCCGCCTCGGGGATCACCACCGAGGCGTTGACTTCCAGGGGTCCGCTCGCGCTCATGTCCCCATTATCGGGAACGCGGCGGGTGGGTGGCGAGCCAATTTCGCGGGACCCCTGGCGCTGTATGCAAGTACTTACTTACACTGCCTCGCATGAGCGCACCCGGACTGTTCCACGACGGCGACGCCATCCGGCGGATCACCCGTGAGGGCGTCCTCATCCTCGGCGGTGGGGCCGCTTCGATCCTCCAGACCTCGCACCCCGGCGTCGCACAGGGCGTCAACGACCACACCTACACCTTCGACGCGCCGCTACGCCGCCTCATCCACACGATGGAGTGGCTGACGGCCGTCCACTTCGGCACCCGCGCGGAGGCCGAACTGCTGAGCTCCTACGTCGGGCGGATGCACGACAAGGTGAACGGCCCAGGCTACGACGCGCAGGACCCCGAACTCCAGGTATGGGTGGGGGCCACCCTCTTCGACGTCGCCGCGCGCTTCCACCAGGCGCTCTTCGGCCGGCTCAGCGACGCCGAACTGGAGGAGTTCTACCAGCAGACCCGGATCTACGCGCAGATCCTCGGCGCGCCCGCCGAACTCCAACCCAAGGACGTCGGAGAGTTCGCCGTCTACTACCGGGAGCGGATAGCGGAGTTCCGCCTGACGGACGCGTCCCGGAGCGTCGCCTATCAGGTACTCCACCCGGTGGCGCCCTGGCATCGGGAACCCGTGCTCGCCGCCGTCCGGCTGCTCACCGCCGGGCTGATGCCGGAGCCCCTGCGCGTCCAGTACGGCTGGGACTGGTCTCCGGCCCGGCAGCGGCGGTTCCTCGCACTGGTCAACCTTCTGCGGATCGTCTACCCGCGGTTGCCTATGGCCGTCCGTACCGCGCCGCGCGACTACTTCCTGACGTCCCTGCGCCGTCGTCTGGCCCGGCGCCCAGCGCGTCCCGCCTGACGCCACAAGCTCTGTCCCGCGCCCGGACAGAGGGAAAGAGCCGGGCCCGCGTACCGCCTGACGGGGAATGGCGGTGCGGGCCCGGCCCTGGCCGGCGCGACGGGATCGGGGACTTCACCCCCCAGTGGCCCCCTCTCCCGTCGCGGTCCGTGCGCGTCAGCTACCGGCTGACGCGGGTGACGCACCCTTGATGAGGCGTTCGGTGACGGTCTTCACGGTGTCCACGGGGATGGCGAAGCCGATGCCGACGCCTCCCTCGGTCGCGACGGCGGTGTTGAGCCCGACGAGGCGGCCCTTGCCGTCCACGAGGGCGCCGCCGGAGTTGCCGGGGTTGATGGCGGCGTCGGTCTGGATGGCGTTCTGGAGGGTCGTCCCGTTCGTCTCCTGGACGGCCCTGCCCAGCGCGCTGACGATGCCCGCCGTCACGGACCCGTCGAGGCCGAGGGGGCTGCCTATGGCGATGACGGTGTCGCCGACGCGCAGGCGGGAGCCGTCGCCGAACACGGCGGGCCTCACCTGGCCCGCGCCCGAAGCCCTGATGACCGCGATGTCGTGTTCGGGGCTGCTGCCGACGAGCCGGGCGGGCGCGGTCCTGCCGTCGCTGAACCGCACGGTGATCTCCTCGGCCCCGGCGACGACGTGGTCGTTGGTGACGATCAGCCCGTCCTTGCGGAGCACGACCCCTGAACCCGTCGCCTGCGCGTCGGGCGAGTCCGTCGTAAGGGAGACGACGGAGGGCTGTACCTCGAAGGCAATCTTGGAGATCGAGGTGCGGAGTGACACCCCGTCGGCGACCGCCACGACGGCCGGGCTCCGGGAGAGCGAGAGGGCGCTGACCGCGCCGACCACTCCCCCGCCGAGCGCGAGGGACGCGGCGAGCCCGAGCCCGACGGCGCCGCGCACCGCGGCGGCGCTCACCCCCGCGGGCCCCGGGCGGCAGGGCCGGGCGGGACGCAACCGGTAGTGGGCCCGCGCCTGCTGCGGCTCCTCGATCACGGTGTCCCCCCGGCGTGTCTTCCCTGGTCAGCCGACTGCTCGCCGTCTGACTTCAAACACTATGCGGGGAAAGCCTGAGACGCTCCTTAACCAGACCTGGGCAAAGGTAAAGAATTCCGGCAACCCACAGACCACCCCCACGCCGATCCCCGTCCGAAACCATGCACACACCGGGAGTGACCCGCCGAACAGGAAGGCCGCGCCCGCACGTTGGCGGACGCGGCCTTCCGGGGCCCTCAGACGGCCGGTGAGGCTACTCGCCCGTCCAGTTGGGCTTGCGCTTCTCGGCGAAGGCCGCGGGGCCCTCCATGGCGTCCTTGGAGCCGAAGACGGGGCCGGAGATGAGGTTCTGCTTGTCCCACATCTCCTCGGCCGACCACTCGGCCGACTCCACGACGATCTTCTTGGTGGCGGCGAGGGCGAGCGGCGCGTTCTCGGCGATCTTGGCGGCGAGCTCCTTGGCCGTCTCCAGCGCCTTGCCCGGCTCGGCGACCCGGTTGATCAGGCCGTAGGCGGCGAGCTGCTCCGTGCCGTAGAAGTCGCCGGTGAGGGCGATCTCCATGGCGATGTGGAACGGGATCCGCTTCGGCAGCCGCATCAGGCCGCCCGCCGCGGCGACCAGGCCGCGCTTCGGCTCGGGCAGGCCGAACTTCGCCGCCGACGAGGCGACGATCATGTCGGTGGACAGCGCGATCTCGCAGCCGCCCGCCAGCGCGTACCCCTCGACGGCCGCGATCAGCGGGGTCGCCGGGGGCTTCTGCACGATGCCCGCGAAGCCGCGCTCGGGCGTGAACGGCATCTCGCCCTTGAGGAAGCCCTTGAGGTCCATCCCGGAGCAGAAGGTGCCGCCCGCCCCGGTGATGATCCCCACGGCGAGGTCCTTGCGGCTGTCGAGCTCGTCGAGCGCCGCCGCGACGCCCTGCGCCACCGCCGCGTTGATCGCGTTCTTGGCCTCGGGACGGTTGATCGTGATGACGAGAACGCCACCGTCTTCTTCAGTGAGAACTGCGTCGCTCATGGTTGACCTACTTCGGCTGGAAGCGGATGCCGCCGTCGAAACGGACGGTCTCGCCGTTCATGTAGTCGTTCTCGATGAGGGCGCGGGTGAGGTGCGCGAACTCCGACGCCTTGCCCATCCGCTTGGGGAACGGCACCGGCGCGGCCAGCTTGGCCTTGAACGCCTCGGCGGCCTCGCCCTCGCCGTAGATCGGGGTGTCGATGATGCCGGGGCAGATCGTGTTGACGCGCACGCCGATGGCGGACAGGTCACGGGCTGCAGGCAGAGTCATCGCCACGATGGCGCCCTTGGACGCGGAGTAGGCGAGCTGACCCGTCTGGCCCTCAAGGGCGGCGACGGAAGCGGTGTTGATGACGACGCCGCGCAGGCCGTCGGCGTCAGCGGGCTCGGTGGCGCCGATCGCAGCGGCGCCGAGGCGCAGCAGGTTGAAGGTGCCGATCAGGTTGATCTGGACGACCTTCTCGAACGAGTCGAGCGGGTGCGGGACGTTGCCCTTGCCGACGGTCCTGGTCGCCCAGCCGATGCCGGCGCTGTTGACGACGACGCGCAGCGGCGCGCCGGTGTCCACGGCGGCCTGGACGGCGGCCTGCACCTGGGTCTCGTCGGTGACGTCGGTCTTCACGAAGACACCGCCGACCTCGTCAGCCAGCGCCTTGCCCTTGACCTCGTTCAGGTCCGCGATGACGACCGTCGCGCCCTGCGCGGCGAGGTCGCGCACGACCGCCTCACCAAGGCCGCTCGCGCCACCGGAGACGACGGCGGATACTCCGTTCAGTTCCATGAAGAGCACCTTACCTAAGGAAACCGAATATGGTTCGGCCAATGTTACCGACCGGTCAGCTCCGAACAATAGCCACCCCCCACTTACTCCCCCAGACCAGACCCACCCCAACCCGCCACCCGAACCCCTTGAGGGTTGGCCGAGCCTTACGGCCGTGGTAGCACGGGCCTATGAGCGAAGTGGAGTTCTCGCACCTCGACGGCCCCGCGACCCTGGCCCTGCTCGACGAGATCCAGCCCCTCTACCTGCTGGCGTTCCCCGGCAACTCCCTCGAAGACCACACCGCCCGGACGACGAACCAGGCCACCGCGCCCGGATTCGCCACCGTCACCGCCCGCCGCGACGTCCACCTCATCGGCTTCGCCTACGGCCTGCCCCTCCCACCCCGCACCAGGTGGTGGCACGAACTCACCCCACCCCGCCCACCGGAATGGACGGCCGAGACCGGCACCCGCACGTTCGCCCTGATCGACCTGGCCGTCCACCCCGCCGAACGCCGCCAGGGCCTGGGCAAACACCTGGTGGACGAACTCCTGGGCAGCCGCCGCGAGAACCGCGCCACCCTGGCCACCGACCCGAACAAACGCCACATCCAGGAGATGTACGAACGCTGGGGCTGGCAGAACGTAGGCCGCGTCCCCGGCAGCGCCAGAACCACCCACCCAGAGTTCGACCTCTACGTGACCACACTCGACCCACCGTCAGCGAGCAACTCCCGGTAACCCCCGACGAGTGGCGAGTGGCGGTCACCGGAAGGCACCGCGTCGAGGACGTCCTCGGCGATCGTCGCGGCCATGAGTGCGGTCCGCGCGCTGGGGTTGGCCTCGATCGCGCGCTGCGCGTGCCGGACGCCCTCGGTCGTGTCATGGGCACGGACCATGCCGAAGCCGCGGAGCAGTTCGAGCCGCGTCCGGTATCCGAGGTGGTCGGACGGCATGAGGTCGAGGGCGCGGTCCACGGCGGTGGAGACCCGTCCGGAGTCGCCCAGATGGGCGTGCACAAAAGCCTCGGTGTAACGGACGTTCCCTTCCCCGAAACCCGCGAGGGATCGTCGGTCGCTCGTGATCGACGCCGGGAGTCGAGAGACCAGCGAGGCCACATCCCGGAGCGTGCCGTCGGCTTCGTCGGCGCGGCCGTCGATGGCCAGGACCTGGGCACGGGCGGCGAGCACGGTCGCGAGTCCCGGATGCGGGACGTCACCCGCTCGGCCGACGGCGTCGTTCGCGCGGCGAAGCAGGATCGGGGCGGGTCGGCGTTCGTACAGCCCGTGGATGAGGCTCTCGCCGCTGATCCACAGCGACAGGTTCACGTCACCCGACGTGCCCGCGGCCTGCTGCGCCGTCGTCCACCAGGTCCGCGCTTCCCGTGGCCGCTGCTGGCTGCTGAGGGCTTTGGCGAGCAGCAGGGAGAGTCCGGCCACGACCCGGCACCATGACCGGTAGAGCGGGGTGTCGGGCCTTTCACGCCCCATGAGGGACCGGACCGTGATGAGGTCGGTGGCGAGTTCGGGGATGATCTGGGCGCGAGGCGTGATCAGGTATGTGTACTCATACTCGGCGAGGGCCTCTTCCCAGTCGTCGAGATGCGCGGCGGTGTCGGCGCCGAGAGCCCGTTCGATGCTGCCCTGTATGTCACTGAGCGCGTCGAAGGCCGGATTCGACACCGCGCCCAGGGCGACGAGCGATCCCAGCAGCTTTCTACGTTCCATGTCTTCATCGTCGGCGATGGAGGCGGGTGTTCGTCGGGTTTGTCGGGGCGGAGGTGACGGGAACAGTTCGGTCTCGGGGATGTCGAACACCGCCGCGTACAGGAGCCGGTACCGCTCACTGATCCTCTTGACCCGTCCGGATTCCCAGCGCTCGATGTTCCGCTGGACACTCAGCGCGGCGGGGAGCTTTTTGGGCTCGTCCGAAGCCTTGCGCAGTTCCGACGCCATCCGCGCGACGTCCCACCCGCGCTTCTTCCGCTCGGTTTTGATCCGTCCGAAATACGGATTGTCGATGTCCATGATGGCCCCTCGTGCCTCAACGACATTCCACGACACGTTCTGACTGTCGCCTCCCGTCTCAGATTGTCGACTAGTCGCGCACAATCCGCGACCTGTCAACTGGACATCATCGGATCGGCTTCGAAGGATGCCGGCGCGAGCCCCGAGAACACCCGAAATGCTCGCCAATGCGCGCCCTTTCGCCGAATCACCAACAACATCAGGAGAGCGCGATGGCGTACGCGGAGCAGGAGGCCGTCGAGTTGGCGGCGTTGCAGGGCCGGTTCCCTGAGTGGCGTCTGTGGCGGGGGCAGGGCGGTTCCTGGGCGGCGACGCACGAGCCGTTGACGGCGCGGCAGTCGCGCGCGGGCATGTCCCGCACGCTGATCGAGAACACCCGTCCCGAGCTGCTGGCGCAGCTGGAGGCCGAGGCCCTGACCGACCGGCACGTTGCCGAGGGCTACCTGTGCACCGTCGAGGCGGCCCGCCTCCACCTGCGCGACCGTCGGCCGTGCTGCGGCGCCACCGGCCCGTCCGTCGAAACGGTGGACGCGCCATGACGGACCTCATCGTGGCCGCGATCATCGCGTCCGCCCTGTGGGTGGCCCTGGTGGCGGGCCTGGTCGCCTGGGTGAGGGCGGGCCGATGAAGCGCGCCACGCCGGAACCCGCCATCCACCGCTGCGCGGCGGCGCGCGAGCTGATGCGGGAGCTGGGACGCACGCCCGGTGTCACGGCCGTGATGGGATGGGCGGTCTCGGTGGACTCGGTACAGGTGACAGGCCCAGCAGGAACGCTACTGGTATGGGTCTCACAGCCCGATGACGAACCCGCCCGCTATTGGGCCGACGTACCCGGCGGCGAAGTCAACGACTATCTCGGAGAAACCCGTGGTACCGAAGGCCTCGGGCAGATCCTCGGCATCACCCGACGACGCGTCGGCTGCCGTGGGTTAGGCGGGTGGGGTGGGGAGGGGGGTCAGGCAGGAGGGGAGGGAGCCTTCGTAGGAGCACCAGGAAGGGGGGAGGGCTGGGGTGTAGCCAGGGGGGACGCCTCTGGAGGTGATGATTTGGCGGTAGGTGGGGATGGCGTCGGTGGGGGTTCGGCGTAGGGAGGGGTCGGTGAGGACGTCTACCGTGTAGAGGCCGAAGCGGGGGCGGTAGGAGCCCCACTCGTAGTTGTCGGTGAGGGACCAGTAGTTGAAGCCGAGCATCTTGACGCCGTCGCCGATGGCGCGTTGGACCCAGTAGAGGTGGTCGCGTAGGTGGTCGGAGCGGGTGTAGCCGTCGGGGCGGGGCTTGCCGTTGTCGGTGGGCATTCCGGCCTCCACGACGTACACGGGGAGGTGTGGGAGGCGCTTCTGGTACTGGCGTAGGACGTAGTAGAGCCCTTCAGGTACGGGCTTCACCTTCCAGTACTCGCCGGTCAGGGCGTTGACGGCCGAGAGGTTGAGGACGCTCGCGCCGTAGTAGTAGTCGATCCCGATGAAGTCGAGTTTGTCCGTGACGGACGTGAAGAGCACCTGGTCGAAGAGGCCGTTGAGCACGTTGCCGTAAGCCACGTTGGTGGAGACGAGCGCGTCCGGGTGCACCGTGTGGATGTGGTCGTAAGCAGCCCGATGGGCTCGGATCAGGTTCTTCCGCATCTTCGGGACGTCGAAGAGGCTCAGGCCCCCGTCGGTCACCTCGTGGAAGACGTACTGGCTTGCCTCGTTGAAGGTGATCCACAGGACGTCGGGGCCGCCGTACCGCGCGACAGCGAAACGGACAAAGCGCAGCCAGTCGTCAGCCGTCTTTGCGTTGGCCCAGGCCCCCTGGTCGTGCGCCCAGCCGGGATGCACCCAGTGGTTGAGAGTGAGCATCGGGCGCATCCCCCTGGCCCTGATCCGCTTGACGAGGTCGTCGTAGTAGGCGACCTCCTTCCAGTCCCAGTGGCCCCGGCGCGGCTCGACCCTCGCCCATTCGACGGACGTCCGGAACACGCCGACACCGAGCCGGGCCGCACGGTCGACGTCAGCCGGGTACCGGTGGCGGAAGTCCACGGAGTCCTTGTAAGGCTCGTGACGGGCCGCGTAGCGCGTCCAGTTGCTGTCGGGGAAGCTGCCCTCGGACTGGAAGCCCGACGAGGACACGCCCCACAGGAATCCGGCGGGGAACCTCGGCACCCCCGACGCTCCGGCGGGCGCCCCCACGACCATCGCCCCGACCAGCACCAACGCGAACACCAGACTCCGCATGTGACCCACGGCACACTCCTCGCTCGTGCCCGGAAAGTACGCCGAACCCCGTTCGGTGTTAACCCGCGCGGCCACTTCTGGCCCGTCACCACGCGGCCCGGACGCCCCGGGGAACCGCGCACGCCGGACGCCGTCCCGAGCCGCCGCCCCCGCCGGGCGGTCACAAGATTGGTGCTTCCGCGAACGCTCTGTGAGGAGTACAACCGGAGGTGTGAAGGTGGAACCCGGCGGTGACCTCGATCTGCGCGGCGCGACGGTGGACCCCGCGACGTGGGAGGCGGTCCGCGCGGGCGCCGTGGACGCGGCGGGGGTGGTCCGGCTGGGCCGCTGCCGGTTCGACGGCGCGGTGCTGGACTGCGCCGACTTCCACGGCGTCGTCTTTGAGGGTGACGCGTCGTTCGCGGGCGCCCAGTTCCGCCGCGCCGCCTCCTTCCGGGACGCGGTGTTCCACGGGAACGCGGGCTTCCACGAGGCGGTCTTCAATCGGGGCGCCACCTACGACGGCGCCGTGTTCGACCGTCACGCCGACTTCACGTGCGCGCGCTTCAACGCCGACGCTTTGTTCACCGGGGTCCGCTGGAAGGCCGACGTGACGTTCACCGGCGCCTGGTTCCTCGGTGCCGCCGATTTCGACTGCTCGTCGTGCGGCCGCGACGTCCTCGCCCAGGAGACGCGGTTCAGCTCGCCGCTCTCGTGGCGGAACGGCTCGGTGGCCCGCCACCTGCTCCTGGACCGCGCCCTGTTCCGCGACTGCGCCTGGCTCGGCCCCCTGACCGTCGGGGCGCGGCTCAGCCTGAACTCGGCGCGCGCGTCCCGCACGCTCCGGCTGACGGCGACGGCGCAGCGCGTCAGCATCCGCAACGCGATCCTGCACACGACGCGCCTGCACACCCCCGCCGACCTCTCCCACACCAGCGCGACCGAGCTCCAACTGCACGGCGCCGGCCCGTTGACGCTCACCGGCGCCGTAGCCGCCTCGACCCGCCTCACCGGCGTGGACCTGGGCACCTGCGTCTTCGAGTCCGCCAAACTCTCGGGCCTGGCCCTACGCGGCTGCCGCTTCCCCGGCCGCCTCGCCGAGGAGCCCGCCCCCTGGACGGCCGCCCTCTACCAGTCGTTCGCCGAAGCCACCGACGACCCCGAACAGGCCCGCCTCTTCCACATCCGAGCCATCGAGATGCGCCGCCTAGCCCACCCCTCCCCCTGGTGGCGCCTCCTCCTCACCCTCTGCCGAGTAACCTCCGGCTACGGCCGAAGCCCCCTACGCATCCACACCACCTTCGCCGCCCTGGCCCTCACCGCCACCCTCCTCACCGCCCTCGGCCTGGAGAGCGGCGAGCTGGCCACCCTGGCCCACCGCTAACGGTCCAACACAGCTTCGATGGCGGCTAGGCGGTCGGCTAGGAGGCCGAGGGCGCCTACGGCTCGGGAGACGGGGTCGTCGGTGGTGGTGCCGAGGGCTTGGGCGCGTTGGAAGGACTCCTTGACTTCGCGCCAGCGTTGGGCTTGGGCGGGGGTGAGGGCGTCGCGGAGTTCGGCGAGTTTCAGCAGGTTGGCTTCGGCGTCGGTGGTGAGGGTCTGGGCTTCGCCGAGGTAGTGGTCGTCGATGACGGCTTCGAGTTCGGCGTCGTTCATCACGGGCACGACGCGTTCGGCGAGCTTGTTCATGTTGCGGTAGGAGCCCTGGAGGCGGAACGGCGGCTCTGTACGGCTCGCCTCCGACTGCGCCGCGGAGTAGATGTAGGCGCGGTTGTTGGCCAGGACGACCTGTTGCACCCGGATCAGCTTGCGCAGCACCGCGAGGATCTGTTCCAGTTCGACCCGCCCGTAGGGGTGGGCGAGCCGGTCGGCGCGGATCTCCTCGCTCCCCGCCGCCATCCTGACGAGCAGCTCGACGTCCCCCCGGTCGCGGGTGGACAGCGGCGCGAGCACGGCGTTGGAGGTGAGGGAGTTCTCGATGAACGAGAGCGCGAACACCTCCTCACGTCCGGCGAGCACGTCGCCGAGGTTCCACACGTCGGCCCGGTTGGCGAGCATGTCGGGGATGGCGAACCGCTGCCCTGACTCGGTGTACGGGTTGCCCGCCATGCAGACGGCGAACCGCTTGCCGCGCAGGTCGTAGGTACGGGTCCGGCCTCTCCAGACGCCTTCGATGCGGCGTTGGGCGTCGCACAGGGAGATGAACTTCTGGAGCAGTTCAGGGGAGGTGTGCTGGATGTCGTCGAGGTAGAGCAACGTGTTGTTGCCCATCTCCAACGCCAGGTTGATCTTCTCGACCTCCTGCCGCGCGGTCGCGTCGGGCGCCTCTGCGGGGTCGAGCGAGGTGACGGCATGGCCGAGCGCGGGCCCATTGACCTTGACGAGGACCATGCCGAGCCGCGACGCCACGTACTCCATGAGCGTGGTCTTGCCGTAGCCGGGCGGCGAGATGAGCAGCAGCATGCCCATCTGGTCTGTCCTGCGGGTGTCTCCGGCCGCGCCGAGCTGTTTGGCGAGGTTCGCTCCGATGAGCGGTAGGTACACCTCGTCCAGGAGCCGGTTGCGGACGAACGCCGACATCACCTTCGGCTGGAACTCGTGCAGGCGGAGCTTCTCCCTCTCCTTCTCCACGAGCGCGTTGCGGCGGCGCTGGTAGGCGCGGAAGCCGGGCACGCGCTCTTCGGCGAAGGCACGGGTGCGGGAGAGGAACTCGTCAAGGCGGAGCGCAAGCCGTCCGCCGGTGATGCGCGGGTGGGTGCCGAGCAGCCCTTCGACGGACCCGGTGACGCCGGAGGCGGCGTCACGCCGGGCCAGATCAGGGCACAGCTCCAAGGCGACGGCCTCAGGCAGGTCGTCAGTAGAGACGCCCTTCCCTTCGGCGTAAGCCCGCAGCCACGCCTCCACAAGCTGCTCCCGCTCCCGCAGGCCGGGCAGCGAGGCGAGGTCCCGTTCGTAGCCCTCACGCCGCCCGCCCAGCGTCCGGTGGAAGCCGTCCAGGAGCGCGCGGGCGTCCTTACCGGTGACGAACGACCCCTCGGCCGCCTCCGCCACGAGGTACTCGCCCGCCTCCCGCGCGCGCGGCCCGCCGATCCGCTCGGCCAGCTCGGCCGCCAGGTCGGCGAGCGCGGGGGCGTCGCCGAACAGGGCGCGGGCCCGGGTGAGCGACGCGGCCCTGACCGTCCACAGCTCCCGCTCCTCGGGGGCCGTGCGGTGCGCCCAGAAGAGCTGTGCGGCCGCGCGGGCGGGCGCCGGGAAGCGGAGCAGGCCCGCGCCGTCGCGCAGCTCCACGAGCCGCTCAAGGATGAGGACGGCGTCGTGGTCGTGGACGCCGCGCTCGTATCCCTCGTCGTACCGTTCGGCGGCCTCCCGCGCGACGAACTCGGCGAGCGCGTCCCCTGCCTTCACCCTGTCCAGCAGCGACGCGGCGAGGTACTCGGCCCGGTAGACGGCGGCCGTCTCCGAGACGAGAGACTGCGTCCAGTAGGGACGGGTCTCCTCGAACGACGGATCGGTGACGGGATCCCTGTAGTCGGTGCCTGTCACGGTGAAAGCCAACCGACCGTCGTGCGGCACAAGGGTCAGCTCGGCGGCCTGCTCGTTGACGGTGAACCGGTGCGCGCCGAGCTTGATCGTGTCGCCTTCGACGAGGTCGAGCCGGTCGCGTAGGGCGCGGCCCGCCTCCTGCCGGGCCGCCTTGACGCGGCCGTCCAGTTCGTCGGCGCGGATCCCGTCGCCCAGTTCGCGTAGTTGCGCGGCGGTCGAGCGGAGTTTGGCGATCATCGCGTCGGTCGCGAAGAACGTGTTGACCTCGTCCAGCGAGGCGAGGCCCGCGACGCGCCGGGCGACGCCGCCGAGCACCCGGTCGGCGGAGGCGACGAGCCGGTCGGCCCTGCGCGTCCGCTCGTCCAGGAGCGCCTGCTTGCGGGAGGAGAACGCCTCGTAGACGTCCTCGCGCTTGGCCGCCAGCTCGCCCAGGAAGTCGTCGAACTCGGCGAAGCGGGATTCGAGCGTCTCCAGGTGGAGCAGCACCTTGCCGAGCTGCTCGTCGCACGCCTCGGGGCTCGTGGCGGCGGCGAGCGCGGCCGTCACGGACTGGCCGAGGAGGGTGAACTCGGCGGCGAACGCGGCGCGCCCCTCGACGGCCTGGAGGTCCCTGCGGCGGCCTTCGAGCGTGGCCCTGGCCCGGTTGACGCCGCCGAGCACCTCGCCGATCCGGGCGAGGATGTCGGTGCGCACGGTGGCGTCGGCGAACTCCAGCGAGCCGACGATCTCGGTGACGCTCTCCAGGCCCGCGGCCTGCCCTGCGAGCGCCTCGGAGACGGGCTTGCCTTCGGCGACCGATCCGATCGCGCCCGCCTTCTCGACGAGTTCCTCGACCGTCCGGCGGTAGCCGTCGAACGCGTCGGGACGGCCCAGGAAGGCGACAGCTCGTTGGGCGGCACTGTCCAGGTCCTGTGCGAGGCGGGTCGTAAGGGCGTCGAGGTGCTCCCCGTCGACGTAACGCAGTTCCCGCAGCGTCACGAGGTGGCCCTGGTGGGCGCGCAGGGCGGCGAGGTTGCGCACCCAGTCGTCGGCGGTGGTGGGCGCCTCGCCCCGCACCCGGCGTACCAGCGCGGCGATCTCCCGATCGGCCTCGGCGACGGCCTCCTCAGCGCGCGCGGTGAGCTCCCGTACCGACTCGAACTCTTCGAGCACCTGCACGGCCGTCGCGCGGACCTGCTCCAGCGGCTCGGCGAGGCCCTGCTCGCCCAGCCAGTGGTGCTTGTCGGCGGCGCTGACGCAGGCGGCGATGAGCGCCTCGAACACCTGGGTCGTCGGGGTCATCTCCCCGGCCATCCGGGCCACCGAGAGGCAGTCGGAGACGCCGCGCACCAGGTCGGCGTTACCGATCCGCTCCAACGGCCCCGACCCGACGGGCGCCGCCTCGTCCGGTTTGAACGGGGTCTCCCAGATCTGCATCGGATGCGACCTGGTCGGCTCGTCGGAGTCGGCACGGAAGACGATCAGTGTGCCGTCGTCGAAGAGCGAGTAACCGTGGCAGACGAGAGGGGTCGCGACCTCCTTACGGATCACGTTGTAGGGCAGCAGGAGGGTGCGCCCTTCGGCCCGGTGGTGGAAGACGTACATGACGTCCTCTCCATTGCCCGACCTGATGACCCGCTCGAACTCCAGGCCCTCCGTGGCGGTGTCGAACGTCTTCACGACGTCCGTCTCCAGGTAGTAGCCGCCGGGGAAGATGATCCCGTGGTCCTCCGGGAGCCGCCTGCACGCCTGGCCTATGCCGTCCAGGCGGACGACGGTCTTCGTGCGCGTGTTGAAGACGAGGTGGCGGACGACCTCCTCGTTGTAGGGGCGGATGCGCAGAAGGATGAGCGCCCCGACCCGCGCGTAAGAGATGTCCGCGTCTGCGAGCGACTGGAGGGGTTCGTCAACGGGCTCGCTGTAGACGCCCTCGCCCGTCTCCGTGTTGTTCTCGATCTTGATGGTGAGGTCGCCGCCGACCGTCTCGACGAACACCTCGCCCTGGATCGAGATGTGCGGGTGCCGTCCCGGGACGTGGTCGTCACGGGTCGTCGCGGTCCAGGCGAACTCGAACGGCGGCGGGTAGACGTTGTCCCGGTCGCCCTTGTTGTCGAGGTACGTCCCGTCGGCCGACCAGCGCAGGACCCGCTGGTCGGTGCCCGTCTGGAACACCGCGAGCAGCTTCCCGTCCAGCATCCGGAGCTGGAGTAGGCGGGTGTCCCGGTAGTACCGGTAGAGGTCGCCGAAGTCCTTGACGAACCCGGGCTCACGCAGGATCGGCGCGACCGTCTCGGTGAAAGCGAACCTGTCGCCCTCCCGCGCGAACGCGTGTGCCGAGAAGACGTCGGAGACAGCCGTCTCAGGGCGCATCCCGACGTACACGTTGTAGCCGAAGAGCATCACCCCGCCCACCGCGACGATGTCGCGCGGCACGCAGTGGTTCTCGGTGCGGATCCGCTCGGTCCCCACGAGGCGCAGCTCCGAGCCGCCGAAGACCTCGGTGCGGCGCGCGTTCAGGGCGGCCGCCGCCTCCTTGAGGGAGGCTGCCTGCGCCGTCAGCCGGGACCTGAGGACCTCGTAGGTCCCGGCGTCGAGCTCCGTCACTTGCCCTTCCCGTTGACCCGCTCCAGCACCTCGCCCACGAGGCCCGTCACGAGCTCACCGGTCAGCGGCGCGTTCTCCACGACCGCGTCCACGCTCTTGCCGAGCGCGACCGCCCCGACGATCTTGTCGAGGAACACGCTGTCGCCGCCGACGATGTTGATGTCGGCGCTCTCCAGGCCCTTGGCCAGCACGTCGGCCTGCGCGCGCGCGACGTCCCGCTGCATGTCGATCCCGGCCATCCTGAGGTCGCGCTCGGCCTCCAGGGTGAGCCTGAACTCCTCGTGCGCCCGGCTGGCCTCGCTGAGCGCGGCCAGCGCCGCCGCCTTCTCGGTGAGGCCCTCGGCCTCGCCCTTCAGCCTCTCGCGCAGCGCGTCCGCCCCGGCGAGCGCCTTCTCGCGCTCGGCGACCGCCTCGGCCTTGCCGACCTCTTCGGTCGCGGTGGCCTCCGCGAGGCCCTTCTCGCGCAGCACAGCGGCTTCCGCGCGGCCCTCGCGCTCGATCGCCTCGGCGCTCCGCTCGCGGACCGCCGCCTCGGCCAGGCCCTCGGCGGCCGCGTCGGCCTGCTTGCCCTCGGCGAGCCGGATCATCGCCTGCGTCTCCAGCTCGGCGGCCTGCTGCTTCGACTCGGCGAGGATGATCGCCTCGCGCGCCTTGAACGCGGCGGCCTGCTCGGCCGCCTCAGCGGCCTTGATGTCCTTGACGAGGTTCTCCTGAGCCTCGGCCTCCGCCGCGATGATGGCGGCCTGGCGCAGCCGCTCGGCCTCCTCCACCACCCGGACGCGCTTGATGCTCTCCTCCTGCTCGACGACGGTCTTCTCGACCGCGACGCGCTCCCGCACGACCTCGGCGATGTCCCGCTTCTCCGCCTCGAGCTCGCGGTCCTTGGCGATCGTCGCCAGCTCCGTCGCCCGGTCCCGCGCGACGACCTCCAGCGCCCTGTCCTTCTCGATCCGCTCCGACTCGACCGCCACGACGCGCTTCTTGTTCAGCTCGGCGACGGCCACCTCGCGCAGCTTGTTCTCGTACTGGACGCCGAGCTGCTCGTCGGTCTTGATCGCGGCCGTCTCGGCGCGGAGCCGCTCCTCGGCCTGGACGCGCGCGGTCTCGGCCTCCTCGCGGGCCCGGACCGTGTCGATCTCCCGCTTCTGCCGGATCTCCGCGTCGGTCTTGCGCCGCTCCAGCTCCAGGATCGCCTCGCGGGCGTCCACGTCCTGGCGGGTGATCTCCTTCTCCTCGTTGCGCTGGTACTCGTTGGTGCGGATGTGCTCGATCGCCGTCAGCTCGGTGATCTTGCGGATGCCCTGCGCGTCGAGGATGTTGTTGGGGTCGAGCTGGCCTACGGGGGTCTGCTCCAGGTAGTCGATGGCGGCGTCCTCAAGGCTGTAGCCGTTGAGGTCGGTGCCGATGACGGCGATGATCTGGTCGCGGAACTCGTTGCGCTTGGTGTACAGGTCGACGAAGTCCAGTTGCTTGCCGACGGTCTTCAGCGCCTCGGAGAACTTGGCGTTGAACAGCTCCTGCAGCGTCTCCTGCGACGAGGCCCGGGTCGTGCCGATCGCCTGCGCGACCTTCACGACGTCCTCGACGGTCTTGTTCACCCTGACGAAGAACGTGATCCGGATGTCCGCGCGGATGTTGTCGCGGCAGATCAGCCCCTCCCGCCCGGTCCTGGCGATCTCAATGGTCTTGACCGAGATGTCCATGAACTCGGCCTTGTGCAGGACCGGCAGCACCACGGCCCCGGTGAAGGTCACATCGACCTTCTTCACCTTGGACACGATCAGCGCCTTGCCCTGCTCCACCTTCCGGAAGAGCCGACTGATCACGATGATCAGCCCGACGGTGATCAGCAGGACCACTCCGGCCAGGACGGCGATACCCGTCGTCACGGTCTCCATATGTCTGCCCTTCCTTCAGGGGGTTCCGGCACGGCACGCGCGGGGGCGCCCGCCATGCACGGCGGTCTTGCGCGGCCGTCCTCCGATCGGAGGAGGGCCGCCTTTCACACGTCTTTTTGGTGCGGGTCCAACGCCGCGTCGTACGGCATGACCCAGAAGA
This sequence comes from Actinocorallia sp. API 0066, assembly GCF_020991275.1. Taxonomy (GTDB): domain Bacteria; phylum Actinomycetota; class Actinomycetes; order Streptosporangiales; family Streptosporangiaceae; genus Actinocorallia. The sequence continues at coordinate 175,380 of NZ_JAJLQY010000005.1, forward strand.
ACTCGCCCGCGTCGTCGTAGTCGAAGATCAGTGCGGTGTCGCCGGTGCCGAGCGGCTCGTCGCCCGTCCGGCGGACCTGGAGCAGAGCCGTGCCGCCGTCGGGCGCGGTCACCTCGGCCTGGCCGAACCGCTCGGTGACGGTGCCCGTCCGGACGACGCAGAGCCTGCCGACGAAGTCGTGCCGCGACGTCACCGGCGCCTCGGGCAGCACGTAGCGCAGCGGGTTGATGAGCAGCCGCGCGGCCAGCCAGCCCCCGGCGACCGCGCCGAGCGGGACCAGGGGGTTGGACCCCAGCCACACCGACCCGGCCAGCGACAGGAACCAGGCGACCGCCACGAACAGCGAGATGATCACCGAGGTGGGGACGCCGCGCAGCCCCAGCACGCCCAGCAGGTCCGTGTCGTCGGCGAGCACGTCGAGCCCGACGATCGCCAGCACCCAGTACAGGACGACGACGAACAGGAGCACGCTGAAGACGACGGTGGGCATCCCCAGGGCGGTCTCCGCGAACTCCTTCACGACAGCTCAGACGCAGACACGATCAATCCGGTTCAATCCAGAGCGAACTTTTCTTATCCACACTTTACGGATTCCTCCGGTCTGTCAGGTTCGCGGCGGCCCGTCAGGAGCCGGACTTCGTGACGGCGAAGCCCGCACAGTGTGTCGCCTGTCCGGCCATGGTCAGACCACCGGCCGGACTCCGGGAGGGCGTGCCTCGAAGGTCGACCATGACGTAGGCGTCCGGGCGGCTGATCCATTCGCGGCCCTGAAGCGTGACGACAGAGCCGTCATAACCTCCGGACATCGTGTACGAGCCGTGGGGGGCGCCCGCCTGAGTGGGGCCCGTGAAGAACACGAACCTCGCTTCCAGGCCGTCGTTACCCGCGAGGTTGATAGTGAGACGCAGGGCACGGACCTTGCCCGAGCAGGTGTAGGTGCCGTCCCAGCTACCCGTGATCTGGTCGATCCTGATAGCCGCCTCATCCGGGGCCGGCGCAGGCGCGGGGATCTCCTCCACCACCACAGGCCCGCCGCCCGTCTCCTCCGACCTCAAGGTGACGAACGAGGCCGCCGCGACAACGATCGCCAACGGAATCAGGACCACAACGGCAACCACCGCGACAACAACAAGAACCACCCGGTTCGACGACACCCGGTGCTTCCCGGGCTGCTGCGCCTGGTTGTAATACGGACATGCCGGAAGATGCCCGTAAGTCGAGTAACAGGACGTACAGGGAGCGGGGGCACCCATGGGGGGCCTTTCGTCGAGAAACAGAGCCGGGGATCCAGTGTCCCCGAACCCTTCGACGCACCACCCAGCCCCCCGGTGCCCACCACCTCGACATCAACCAGCCCACGGCGATCATCGCAGTGACAGATTCACCTCTTCGGGAGCACGCGCCTCAGGCGACGTCACCGTGCACGGCTACGATTCCGGGCTCTCGACGAGTTCCGACAGACCGGCGACGCGAAGAGATTCGGCTCCGGCGGAAAGGATCGCAGCGTGGTGAACGCCTCATCCGGTCTCGGGCTCACGCCGGGGGCCGTGACGCTCTGGCATGCCGAGGACGGCTGGGGAGCGATCTCCTCGCCAGCGGTTCCCGGGGAGATCTGGGTCCACTTCTCCGATGTCGTGATGGACGGCTCTCCCGAACTCAAGGTCGGCGAAAGCGTCACCTTCTCGTGGGAGGAGGTGCCGCAGGATGAGTACTCCTACCGCGCGATCCTCGTCTTTCGAGATTCCACGAGTTCCGAAGAGATCGGACGCGCCCTACGGCTGAGGTTGGACGATCCGCCGACATCCCCCGAAGGAACGGCCTTCGCCTCGTCGCTGGAAATCACCCTCGACGAGGCCGAGCCACCCGAAAGCGATCTCCGCTAGCGCCTTGTCACCGGGTCCGGGAGCCCACGCGGTCGTGTCACCGCGTGGTCGCCGCGTGGTCGGCGCTGCCGATCGCGCGGTGCCTCAGGCGTCCAGGAGGGCGAGTACCCGGGCCGGGGAGCCGGAACCGCCGACGATAGGTAGTGGCGCGGCTATGAGCAGGGCGCCGCGCGCGGGCAGTTGGTCCAGGTTGCGCAACTGGGTGAGGCCGTACTTGTTCGCGCCCAGGAGGTACCGGTGGCAGGGGAACGCGGGCTCGAAGGAGTGCGCCGCGCCCGCGTCCGTGCCGACCGTCTCGACGCCCAGGCCGATGACGCGCGGGTCGTCGGCTAGCCACTGCGCGCACTCGACGGTGACGCCCGGCGTGATCGGGTTGAGGAACTTCTCAGGGTCGTCGCCGTAAGCCGACCAACCCGTGCGCAGCAGAAGCCATGTGTTGTCAGGCAGGGGGCCGTGCTCGGCCTCCCAGGCACGGACGTCGTCCGTCGTGAGGAGGTAGCCGGGGTTCAGTTCGACGTCGGCCGTCACGTCGATCACGCACGCGTCGCCGAACAGGCGGCTCGCCGGGACCTGGGAGACGTCCTGCCCGTCCCGCCCGGTGATCCAGTGGACCGGCGCGTCGAAGTGCGTCCCGGTGTGCTCGCCGCAGGCGAAGTCGTTCCAGTACCAGGCAGGGCCACGGTCGTCATAGCGACTGATCTCGGTGCGACTGAAGGGGATCGTGTTCACAAACGGGGGCGGTAGCCGCAGGATCGGAGTGCCCTCGTGCAGCGGCGACGTCAAGTCCACCACCTTGACGCCACCCCCCAACGCCGCCAGCAGCCCCGCCACCACACCCATGACCCGCTCCTCACGGAAACCTGATGAGAGGGACATAGCGAATCACCTGGCGGCGCGAGTGACCAGCGCGGACACCCCGCGGCGCGCCGTAGGACAGCCCCGGAAGCCGCCTAGCGTAGGGCCGATACCGCTTCCCGGTCGGGAACCCTCCGTAAACACCTCGGCACGACAAGATAAGTGGCAGTCTTTTACCCGTGAAGACGGGCTACACCAACGACGGGCAACTCCTGCTCCTCCTCACGGGCGCGTGGCAGCTACTCACAGGCCGCTCCCGTCCGGCTGCCCCGGACGCACCCCCAGACGAACTCATCGCCTTCTGGTCCGATCCCGCGATGGACGCGGCACCCCCACCCCAACACCCCCCAAACAGCACCACCACACAACACGACCCATCCGATACAGCGCCGCCGCCATAAGCCCGCCGTCAAAGGCGACACCCTCCACAGGCCCCGCATCCAGTCGCCGCGAACACGCCGCACCAGCTCCGCCACCCCCATCCCGGGCCGCCTCGCACAGCATCGGCACCGCCCCGAGCGACGCCTCCCCCCGTCCGCCCCCACGCCCAGGGGCCCGACCGCGCACGGACAGCACCGCCGTCCGGCCGACCAGGCCGAGAGCGCCGCTCCTCGACCCAGCCCCGAAGGCGAGCCCAAGCCCAACGAGCCGCCCGACCGTACGCGACGGCGACGCCCCGGCTCCGGACGGGTCGCGCGGGCCGCAACGCCGAGCCCAAAAGAGCATGAAATTTCCCTATATTGTCGAGTTGTGGGTCTGCGTGATCTGAACCGCGCGGCGGTGCTCGCCGCCGTCGAGGAGTTCGACTTTCTCGGCCGCGAGGAGTTCCTCGCCAAGTACCGCTTCGGCAGGGCCCGCAAGTTCTTCCTGGTCCTGGACGGGCGTGAATACGACTCCAAGGCCGTCGCGGGCGCCGCCCACGGCCGACTGCCCGGCTCCGCCCCGCTCGCCCCCGCGGACTTCTCCGGCGGCGAGAAGCACACCGTGGACGTCCTGCGGAACCTCGGCTTCGAGGTCCGGGAGCGCGGAGCCGAACGGCCGGGTCCGACGGGCGCGATCGAGGCCGTCGAGCGGCTGCCGCGCCACACCACGCCCGGCGGAGAGCCGATGCTGAAGCACGCGGTCGTGCTGCTGTGGGCCGTCGGGCGCGCCCTCGCCGACGCGCCCCGGATCCTCCCGTGGACGGCGACCTACGACGTCCTGCTTCCGCTCCTCACCCGCTTCCGCCGCGACGGGGAGAACCCGCGTGTCAACCCGGCCCGTCCGATCTCCGCGCTGTACCACGTCGGCCTGTGGGAACTGAACGGCTTCGACGGCCCCGTACCGACCCCGCAAGGCCACCCGCGTGCCTGGTTCGACGACCGTGCGCCGCAGGGCGGGCTGGCCGCTGACGTCCACGGGCTCATCGTCGGCTCCCCGATCGCCCGCCTGGAGTTCCTCGAAGCCGTCGTGAGGAGGTTCCGCGTCACCGCGGCCGAGGCCGAAGCCTTCTGGGCCGCCTTCGGGCTCGACGCCGACCCGCCCGGCGAGGCCCCGGAACCGGGCGCGCAGCCGGACGAACTCGCCGACTACACCCGCTACTGCGACCTCGCCGAAGACAGTGCCCCCGGACTGCGGCGACCCGTCGTGTCGCGCAGCCCCGTGCGTTCGGCCGCCGCCCGGCGCGCCGTCCTGGCCCGCAGCCGGGGCCACTGCGAGTACTGCGGCGACGACGCGCCCGGCCGTACCGACGCGGGCGATCCCGTCCTCGAGATCGACCACGTGCGCCCCCTCGCCGAAGGCGGCCGCGACCACCCGGAACAGATGATCGCCCTCTGCCCCAACTGCCACGCGGTCAAGACCAGGGGAACGTCCCGCCACGAACTCACCGAAGCCCTCCGAGCACTTGCCCTACGCCTCCACCTCGAGACCGTCGCCAAGCACACCCCATCACCCTGATCCAAGCCTCTCGTAGGTCAGGGGGTTGTTGGTTGGACGGTGGTGGTGAGGAAGGTGGAGATGTGGGTGGCGGTTTGGGTGGGTTGGTCGAGCATGACCCAGGTGCGGCTGTTCGGGATGGGGGTGAGGTGGGGGTTGGGGAGGAGGGTGGCCAGGCGTTCGGCGTGGGCGTAGGGGAAGAGGCGGTCTTCGGGGGCGAAGGCTAGGAGGGTGGGGTGGGGGAAGGACGATAGGCGGGTGGCGGCCTCCTGGGTGACGTGGGAGTCGAGGCCGCGGGTGACCTTGATGCAGTCGCGGCGTACGCCCGGGTGCGCGAGGAAGGCGCTGATCCAGTCGGCTACCAGCGCGTCCGGGAAGGGTCCGCTGGTGAGCACGCCGTACGTAAGGCGACGCATCGGGCGGAACCGTAGGGTGCGGACCCCCCACGTCACCAGGGCGGGGACGCGGGCGGCGACGACGAGCGGCTTGAAGACCTTCGGCGGGCAGTTGTCGAAGCAGTCGCCCGAGGTGAGGACGAGCGCCGCGAGCCGTTCCGGGTGCCACGCCGCGACGACCTGCGCGATCGCGGAGCCGCTGTCGTTGCCGACGAGGGTGACGCCGGTGAGGTCGAGCGTAGCGAGGGCGTCCGCTACGAGCGCTCCCAGGCCGCGCAGGCTGAGGTCCGCGTCGGGGTGCATCGGGGTGCGGTGGGCGCCGAGCGGCAGGTCGAGCGCGATGCAGCGGAAGCTGCCGGAAAGCTGGGTGATGACCTCGTCCCACAGCCTTCCGTCCATCAGATAGCCGTGTAGGAACACGATGGGTGCTCCAGCACCGGCTTCCCGGTAGTGGATCGTCCCCTGCGGGAGCGTGATCTGGGGCATGCCGCCTCCTCATAGAATCCATACAGCCTGTACGGAACTTCCGGATCCGAGGATTACATACAGGCAGTCTGTATTTCAATCCCTTGAAGGAAGGGCGGTGATCGCGGCGTGGGCAAGCAGGCCGAACGCTCCGAGGCGACACGGGCCGCGCTGATCGCGGCGGGACGGCGACTGTTCGGCGAGCGCGGCTACGCCGAGGTCGGCACCGAGGAGATCGTCCGCGCCGCACAGGTGTCGCGCGGCGCCCTATACCACCAGTTCCGCGACAAGAAGGCGCTTTTCGACGCCGTGGTGGAGCAGTTGGAGGGCGAGGTCACCCTCCAGATCATCGAAGGCGCCCTGGCCGCCGCGGCCGACCCCGTCGAGGCCCTGCGCGCCGGCGCCCGCGCCTTCCTCGACGCGTGCGCCGCCCCCGAGACCGAACGCATCCTCCTCCTCGACGCCCCCGGCGTCCTGGGCTGGGCCCGCTGGCGCGAGATCGGCGCCCACCACGGCCTGGCCGCCGTCGAAGCCGCCCTCCAGGCCGCCATCGACGCAGGCGCCCTCCCCACCCAACCCGTCCGCCCCCTGGCCCACCTAGTCCTGGGCGCCCTCGACGAAGCCGCCCTGGCCGTCGCCGCCTCCCCCGACCCCCCCACCGCCCGCACCCAAATGCTCACCGCCCTAGACCACCTCCTCTTCAGCCCCTAACCCACCGCCGCGCTCTGTCAGCGGCGGTAGCGGCGGCAGGCAGCCAAGTGCGCTTCAGCGATGAAGGTCCGGACCGATGGGAGCGAGCGCTCCGGGTGACGACGGCGACCCAGCACTGACCAAGTCGAGCGGCCCACGTCATCCGGAGTCCCGAACATCTTTCGCGCTGGCCATCGACGACCGTCAGCCGCACTCAGGGCCTTTGGCATGTTCGCGCCCTCGCCAACGGAGAGCGCTGCGGATAGGCCGACCGAACAGGCAGAACCTCGCCCCCAGAACTCTGCATCCCAGGTCGTCCCATTTCGTCCTGGATCATCTCGGTGCGAACTGTCGCCTTATGTGTTCCCGATACTTGACGAGTAGACGTGGTCGTGTCCCGATGTGTCAGTCCGGTGCCACTCGTCTAGCGGTCTCCGGGGAGTGGAAGCCCCGGGGACCGCACTTCTCTCGACCTCACCTCGGTCTTTTTGGCATAAGTCCTGCGAGACGTGTCCCCATTGGTCTAGCCTCTGGCAGCAGCGTCGCCGTCGGTTCGGGGGACTTCCACATCTCCCCCGAGCCGATGGCGATAAGCAAGCCGGACTGACTGACACACATAAGGACACGATGATAGATATTCTGCCTTTCGCCACCAGAGCCTTGGTGGTCTTCGCTTTTTTTATCCTGGTCGCCTTCGTCGTGAAGCGTCTTTCCGTCGCCGAACGGCCGTATCTCATGGTGGGCGCCCTCGGCGGTCTGTTCATCTCCCTGCCCCCCATTCTCAACGCCCTACAGTGAACCTCTCCGGGGCTCGTACGAATTCTTTCCTGAGCCAGCTCACCGGACATGAGCGGACTGCGATCCTCGCGGACGCGACCATGCGCACTGGTGCTGCCGATTCCTTGCTGACGGCCGCAGGAAGCGCGCTCAGCGAAGCGATCATCTTGATCGAGGGAGAGGCAAGCGCTCCAGGTCGTGCGCATTGCCAATGCGCCACCCCCCACGTGTACGGCCCAGGCGACCTTCTGGCAGTCGAGAGCCTGGTGCACGAAGAACCGAACACCCGAGACGTCAGGGCCACCACCCACGTGACCCTCCTAGCCCTCCCCGTTCAGGCGTTTTGGGCGATTCTTGAAGGGCATCCGCGTCTCTGGCGCGTCCTTGCCAGGACGTTGAGCGCACATCTCCTGTTCACAGGCCAGGGTGAACCCTCCGCCCGAACCGGCTCTGATCCTCAGCGGACCAAAGAAACGTCCTGTCCGGAAGCAGATGGCCCTAGCGAATTCGTGGGGTTGCTACGCGCTTATCACCAACGGTGTGGTATGCCGAGTTACGGCAGGCTCAGCCAAGTGTCCTGGGAACTGCGCGAACCCGGAAAAGGTCACTACGCGCTCAGCACCTCAACCATCAGCGCCGTGATCCGAGGACGTCGACGGAACTTGCCCAGCTGGCCGTGGGTCGCCACCTTCGTCCTGGCCTGCCAGAGAATCGCAGCCGACAACTTCATACCGGTAGAGCGACCCGAGGCGACGCTTGAGTTCTGGTACAAGCAGTTCCAGGCAGCCCATGACTCTCGACTACGGTCGGATCATGTATCCGCAGTGCGCGCGGTCCCGATCGAACAGGTCGATTTGAACACAACCGATTCCCGATAACGGATGACATGGCCCGAGGCCCAGTACAGGCCGCGGCAGAAGCTGGTCGATTTCCAGACGTGGCGAAGCGGGGGCACGCGCTGACGCAATCGCTAACGTGGATCACCTAACCGGCGGCCCCACCCCGCCATCCAACGAATTGCCCGCCGTGGTGTGTACGCCCACGTGGGACAGGCGGGCTCCGCGGCGGCAGAAACCTCGGGTCGAATGTCTGGGTATGCGGTTCGGGGTTGTCCCGTGGCTGCGAGGCCAGGATTTTCTTACTGTCCGCAATGTGTAAATTGTTTGTGGTAATTTTCCCGGTGTGACAGACGCGGACCAGATCGCCCGAGCACTTCGGCACCAGCGCGCCCGACGTTCCTGGGCTTCCTCCCCCTAGACAACTGGCAGTACGTATGAAAGGGGGATCCATGAGAGACACGGCCCTGATCGACGGCCTAGTAGAACGGACGCCTGACGGTGACGCCTTTTACACCGCGCCCGACCCTCTGTCAGCCGGCACCTACAGGGATCCCGTCCATCTGCGTCCGTTGGAGAACACCTTCTCGGCACCGGCGGGCGGCGAGGGCTGGCTGGTCCTCTACCGGTCCCAGACCGCGGGCGACAGCCCCTCTCCGGTCGCCACGTCCGGCATCATCGTGCTGCCCGACAGCACCGAGCATCCGGTCCCGGACGGCGGATACCCGCTGGTCAGCTGGTGTCACGGCACCGTCGGCGTCGCCAACCGGGTCGCGCCGTCGCGGGATCGTGGCGACACTGGCGCCTCCCCCATGAATGAGTACCCCAAAGCCCTGCTCACCCGCTTCCTGGACCGCGGCTGGGCCGTGGCCATGACCGACTACGAGGCGCTGGGCACGGGCACCGCAGAGAAGCAGAGAAACTGCACCCCTACCTGCTCGGCCAGTCGCAGGCACGGGGCGCCCTGGACATCGTCCTGACCGCCCGCAGACTGTTCGGGGACGAGATCTCCGACCGGTTCGCCCTCGTCGGGCACTCCCAGGGCGGCCAGGCAGCGCTGTTCGCCGCCGCCGACGCTCCGGACAGAGTGGACGGACTCGTCGGTGTCGCCGCCATCGCCCCGGCCAACCATCAGCTGGAAGTCGTCAGGGCTGGCGCGAACCCGCTGAACGTCATCAAAGACGAGGGATATGCGTTCACCCCGCTGTTCCTGGCCGGCGCGATCGGCGGCTCCATCGCGGACGCGGCCACAGGCGAGGCCATAAAGGTCATCGATCCCCGGCAAGTGTTGTCGGACCAGGCGTATGAACTCTGGCCGCAGGTGTGGGAGAAATCCCGGAGTGAACTCAGCGAGAGCACCGCCTTCGGCGGGCTCAGAGGCAACGAGCAGTTCCGCAGGCAGTCCCTCATCGTCGGCTACCCCGACCACCCCAACGACGACCAGCGGGAGTTCGACCGGCAACTGGCCAAGATGAACCCCGACCTGGACATCTCCGTCCCTGTCCGGATCAGCCAGGCCCTCGCCGACGAGCGGGTCAGATACCAGCCTCCGCTCGACCTGCCCGGCACCAAGGCGCTCATCGAGAAACTCAGCGGCCGCACCGGCAACGACATCGTCTACAAGATCTACGGCACCGACGAGGTGAACAACGACGAACTACCACTGAAGGCACACTTCACGACGATCAACGCCGACACCAACGCACTCATCGACTGGCTCATCGCCCGCGGCCTCCAATCCCCCTGAAGACACCCAAGACCGCCGAGCCGGACGCCCCCGGGCCCAACGCCCAACAAAGATCCAGCGACCTAGGGGGGAGGCCCGCACACGGCTGCGCGTACACCGTCAGGAGCAAGGCCGAGGTGAGCGGTGGAGCGGCCAGCGCACCACCGAGCGTCCGAGCGAGCGCGTCAATCGCGGGAGGGGACCCGATGCCTGACGCTGCGCAAGCGGAAGTGGTGGACTGGTGGCGTGAGGAACCGTCGTGCGCTCTTGAACAGTAAGCAGCTTGAGGTCCTACGGTGGATTGGCCAGGGCTGTCCGGCTGACGTCATGGTGGGCTTCACTTATAAGACGAGTGCTGTCGCCCTCCAGTCCCGGAACCTCGTAAAGATCTCCAAGCGTGGCGGAGTGTGGAGCGCATCGCTCACCGCCGCAGGCGAGCATTACCTGGCGGTAGGGGACTACCCGCCGGATGTGACGTCCAAGGCAAGGCCGACCGGCAATACTGGAGACGATCAGATGCCTTCGACGGACAAGCGGCCGCAAGCGTCCTCAGCAGCAGCTCCGCTTGCTCCCGCCGTCGAACCGGTCAAGATCTACCGGACGGCCAGGGAGCTCGTGGCTGCTGTCGTTGAAGCCGGCGGCGCTCTGATGGTGCAGAGAGTCAGACCAGGCGCGGAGGACTGGCACTACTCACGGCTGGTGGAGAGCGCAAACCGGGGCCAAATGCTTCCGGCGGGAAAACAGCTCGTCACCAGGGTGGTCACCTGGCCGGGCATGAGCATCTGGATGTCGGACAAGGAGATCATCCCAGGTGCCGATGTGACGCTCCGGCCCGTCCCGGTCCCTTCGCGGGTCAGTAAATATCACACTGTGGCGATCACATTCCGGAACCTTCATCGTCCGGATCTCGCCAAAGGCCTCTTGCCTCGTGCAACGAGGATCGTTCATGCCGTCGCGACCGAAGCGGAACGGCGAGGCTACGCGGTGTCCATGAGAGGAGACGTCTCCGGCTACGTGGATTCACGCACCCGGCGGAGGAACCGCAGCTTGATCATCACAGTGAACGGGCACCCTCAGCAGGTCCGCATCTACGAGGAAGGCTTTTCCTCAAGCAAGCCCTCAGGGCGTCTCAGAATCGATGTCAACGAAAACTATGCTCCCGACTACCGCAAGGCGAACTGGGCCGACCGCAAGTCCTGGACGCTGGATGACAAGCTCCCTGAGGTGCTCCGGGAGGTAGAGACCCAAGCGGCTGAAGCCGAGCACCGCAAGCGCCAGCGAGAGCGTCAAGAGCAACAGAAGCGGGAACGCTGGGAAGCCGCGATGGCCCAAGCCAAGCTCGACTTGGCCGAACACCACCGGGCCGAGATCCTTCGAGCCCAGGCGAACCGCTGGTTCGAGGTCCATCGCCTCAACGAGTACATCAACGCGATGGAAGCTGCGGCCGGCCTTCTCCAAGACCCGGTCGAGGCCGAAGAAGCGCATCTCTGGCTCGCCTGGGCAAGGCAGTACACCGCGAAGCTCAACCCACTCAACGGCCACCTGGCGCTCCCCGAAGCCCCAGAGGCCAAGCCAGATGCGCTCCGGCCGTTCCTGAAAGGCTGGAGCCCATACGGGCCATCGGGCCATCACTAACTTCGATCTTCGCCGAGTCCTTTCCTCCGCTCTTCGGCCGAGCGGAGGATGGCACTGGCCTTTCGGAAATGGTGAGCCCGAGCGACTTCGAAGCCTCTTACCGAAGACAGCAAGCGACCTGACGGTCACAACCACTCACCGAGCCTCGCTCTGTCGTCGTACCACCCTGTTCGCGACTGAGCACGCAAGAGTCTTTGATCCCAAAAACAAGGCCGCCCTTACAACTGGCCCGTGCATGGGGTCACCAATGGGCGACTGAGAGTCGTCCCGTTGGCCTAGGGAAAAATCATTGAGCCTTTTTCATCCTGGGTGCGGGTGGGCTGATCACAGCATGGTCGTGGGTTCCCCGTTCAGTCCCGGACGTTAAGAAGCCCCTGGTAGATGGGTTGATCACCACAACCAACACCCGTCTCGACCAGGAGCTTCGGTGCTGTTCTATCGTGCTGCCGTCGATTTGTCGCGTTCAACGCTGAACTACGTCGCAGGGCTGATCCGCCGACATCGCAAGGCGATCGGTTCGGCCTGGCGTCTGCTGAATCCAGGTCGGCAAGCGCTCCTGGTGCTGGTCCACCTGCGCAAGGGCGAAACGTTCGCGCAGCTGGGGGCCGGCTTCGAGGTGTCGACCTCGACGGCCTGGCGGTATGTCGAGGAGGTCGTCGCGCTGCTGTCGTCCCGCTCGCCGAAACTGACGCAGGCGCTGCGCCGCGCCGTCCGCGACGGGCTGCACCCGCTCGTCCTGGACGGGACACTCATCAGCACCGACCGCGTCGCCGCAGACCGCCCGTACTACTCATCCAAGCACCGCCACCACGGCATGAACATCCAGGTCATCGCAGGCCCGGACGGGGAGATCCTCTGGACCTCGGGCGCACTGCCCGGCCGGACACACGACCTCACGGCCGCCCGGATCCGGGGCATCCTTCGCGAACTCCACAAGACCGGAATCCCGGTCCTGGCCGACAAGGGATACCAGGGCGCCGAGACCCGCGTGGTGATCACCCCCTACAAAGGCCGAGGCAAACCCGCCTCCAAAAGCAGGCCAACCGCTCCCACGCCCGCCTTCGCGCACCCGGCGAACGAGCGAACGCCCAGCTCAAGTCATGGAAACTGCTCCACAGACTCCGATGCGGCCCCTCCAAAACCAGCCACCTCGTCAAAGCCATCACCGTCCTCGCCAACCGCGAATCACGATGAAAAAGGCTCAATGTTCCGGTGAACGGGTCCGCCAGAGGAGGCGAGAGGAGGTGGTTCGAAAGCACGTACGCCCTGGATGGTGAGTCGGCATCTTGAAGTTCATGTGACGGCGAGCAGCCGCGCGGAAGCGCAGAGCATCGTAGACGCTGTCGTGGAAAGGTGGATGGCGGCAGGCGCACAGATCAGCGGTCCGATCTCCTCCACGTACTGGTGGCAGGGCGAGATCCATCGGAACGAAGAGTTCCTCATCCTGATGAAGACGACGAGGGAACGGCTGGACGACCTCGTCGAGGTGGTCCGGGCGATGCACTCCTACGATACTCCGGAGATCGTCGCCGTCCCCATCGAAGGGGGCCTGGCCGATTACCTGAACTGGACCACAGAAGAGACGGCGGCGGCGTCGCCGGACGGGTAGAGACGTACTCCGCCCGGAACTCTCGCGCGACGTGCGCACGCGCGGGCACCAACTCCGTCACGACATTGTCCAGCCGCTGCCACCCGAGCGGAGCGTTCAGCTCCACCGTCGCGGCGAACGCGGACCGCGCCGAGCCGACGGCCTCGGTGACGTCGCCCATCCGGTACTGAGCGAGCGCCATCTCCGCCTGGACGACGCACAGTTTCTTCACCTCGGTATCGGAACTGAGATGGAGACCTATCTCGTCCATCGCCGAGAGGGCGTCGTCCGCACGGCGCAGACGCGAATGCACGGCGAGCCGCATCGAGGCGAACCGTCCCGGCTCGAGGAAGCAGGTCCACGGGCGGGCCCCGATGTCAGCCTCGGCGTACACGTCCTGTGCTTCACGGATCGCGTCCAACGAGATACTCGTAGCGGGGAGAAGAGCGGTCTCTTCGGCGAGCCGCGCGAGAAGCCAGGCGCGAGTGCCCGGGTCCGAGTCGCCGATGTCGTCTACGACCACACCACCGACCGAGCCGAGATCACCCTCACCATGACCTCCGAAACCACCACTGCCATCCGACGCGCCACCCACAACGCCACAGAGACCAGGCCAAACACAAACAACCCCGGAGAAAACCCCAGGGCTGCAGCCATTTACCTGGTACCCCCAACCGGATACCAGCCAGATGGCTGCACCGGGCCAGGCAGCGAACCGCCACCAAATGAACCTACGCGGGCAACTAGCAATCGATCGCCCCGGCTAGCGACCGTGGCAGAGGAACGATCGCAGTCCGTCTTGGACAGCGCCTGTCGTAGACGCCTACCGGGGCAAGCTCTCAAAAACAACGAGCGTCCCGACCGATGGGGGAAGCTCAACCTGACGGGCACCACACCGCAGCCTTCCGCCCAACAGGGGGAGCTCAGGGCGTCTCACACCGACCGTCGAGTTCGGGTCTGAATACAGGCTCGCGCCGTCAATCCCGCGGTCTGTCCACAACCCAGGGATCATTGGGGTCAAGCAAGCGCATGAGGTAGTGCTCGGCGAGCCAGGCGATCGCATCAACGCAGACGGCGTCACCGAAGCCGGTCAGTGCCTGGTTCTTACGCAAATCGTTCAAGCGGTAGTCGCGAGCTCCCATCAGATTGCCGTATTCACGCGCAGTCATCCATCGGACTCTGACTCCGTTGCTGCTGGCTTCCACGAGGGCCTGCTTGGATGATCCGCCTCCGGCAGTGCGCAAGCATCCGGCGATCTCGTCGGCGCGGATCTCCCACATCGAGACCCTAGGCTCTCCCTTCACTAGCTCTCGAGTCCGCCGGTAGGCGGTTCGATAGGAGATCACCGAGGATTTCCGCAGGTCGTCAAGCCGCGCCTTCTGTCCCGCCGACAGGGAGCCGAGGAACGCCGCAGTTCTCTTCTCATCCCACCACTGTGGGTCGTCTGGAGCCAGAGGCTCCACGCAGTCGGCCAGGCCCTCCGTCTTGACGGGGTCGAGTTTCGGTAGTGGGGCGCGGTGTGTCCTCAGCTTCTTGTCGGCGAAGATCGAGCTGAGCCTCGGCGGACGTAGCACGGTGTCCTCCACCTCGGTGTTTGGCGGTGGCTGCTTGGCGCCGACGACAAATAGCCTCGGTCGGGATTGAGCTACGAAGTGCCGCGCGTCAATGAAGAGAACATCTGCCGAATAGCCCAGCCGATTGAGCGCTTTGACGGTCTCGACCATGTCCTTGCCTTCGCGGCTGGTCGCTAGGCCGGTAACGTTCTCCAATACGACAACCGGCGGCCGCTGCTTCTCCTCCATTTGCTGAAGGATCCGATAGAAGTGCCAGAACGTCCCGGTATGCTCGCCTCTCAAGCCTTCTCGATTCCCTGCCAGGGATACGTCGATGCAGGGGAAAGACGCCCATGCCAGCGAGAGGTCGTTAGGCAAGTGGTCGGCGTTGACCTCTTTGATGTCCTTCACAACATAGTGATCTTTTTCGTCCCGGAAGTGGCCTCGGTACATCTGGGCCTTGTCTTCCTCGATGTCGTTGGCCCAGGCGACCTTGAACCCCACGCGTTCCAAGCCCATCCGCACCAGACCGATGCCAGCGAAAAACTCGGCGACAGCGGGGGCGTCCGCCCGTTCCCCGGCAGCCGCCTCCTCGATCGCCACGGCGGCTGCAGCGGCCTCTCCTAGAGTTCCAGAGGCTCGTTCGGGCGCAAGAGTCACGCTAGCGACCATAGAACACCTTCCCAAAGGTCCAAACTCCCTCAACCCGTGTCGGGCCGAAGGTTCGCCGATCACGGCTATCGCTCAACTGTTCTACAACTATCTCCGGGCGTCTATGCTTCCGCCACCTCTAGTCTTCCATCCAACACGAACACGTCGAGGCCTGTTTGCCTTACGGGGGCCCGCCTCGCGCGGGGCCCTCCGTCCGAATAGACCCACCCGACCCCCAGACAGGTCTTTTGTGAGTAACGTCATAGATGCGCCTGAGTGATCGAAGGACTACCAACTGCCACCGAAGCCGAGGTCGTCGGCATCGGCACCATCCCGCTCAAGACCATCAGTCGGCGATCTTGGATGATCCGAAGTCAGCCCCTTGCCCGATTGATGGTGCCGTTCGCAGGATGGCGGTTAGCATCAGCACATGGTCGAGTCCTGGGCGACGTCTCCGAGTTCTCGTAGGTCCATGCAGGCCAACAAGAGCAGGGACACTAAGCCTGAGCTGGCACTACGTAGAGCCGTCCACGCTCTCGGCTTGCGCTACAGAGTGGGAGCCAGGCCACTTCCGGATCTCCGCCGCACGGCCGACATGGTCTTCAGGCCGACCAAGGTCGCAGTGTTCATGGACGGTTGCTTCTGGCACGGCTGTCCAGAGCACCACAGGCTGGCGAAAGCCAACTCCTCCTACTGGGGAGAGAAGGTCCTAAGAAACTCTGATCGAGACGCCGAGACCGACCGATTGCTTCGCGAAGCCGGCTGGCTGCCCCTCCGGTTCTGGGAACATGAGCAACCAGATGAAGCCGCCCGCATCATCCAAGGTGCCATCCTCGCCCGCAAAGCGGGAGGATTGTCGCCACCCGCCGATAGCCTGGCAGAGGATGTCTGCCCTCGCTAGCAGCAGGAGGTTGTTCTTGGTCGAGAAGGTCTCCTTCGAAGTGGAGGACCACGTTCACATGGTGGTTGACTCCATGACCGTGAGCGTCGAGTCCTGGTACGAGTCCAAGCGCGACCCCCGAGGAGAAGGCGGGGTCAACGGAAACGTCCTGGCGGCCGGCCTGTATATGACCGATTTCCTCGCTGAGTATTTTCCCCTCAAAGAAGAGCAATTCCTCACCGAGACCCAGGTCAAAGGGGCGGGCTATCCAAGGGCCATGAGGATTCTCGGCCAACACGGCGAAACTCGCCCCTTCCTCAAAGAGGGTGGCCGGACTTCGCGGGCGACGCGGAAGCACGCAAAAGAACTCGCGGATGTCCTCAACAACTCGGGTGCCGAAGCCGACCTCGGTCAGTTGTCACCCAAGGATCGGAAGATCGTCGCCTCGCTCCTACAGCAGTGGTTCGTCGAGAAGACCTCCATGGACTTCTACAGCCTGCAGTCGGCTGACCCCTCAGGCACTAACATGGAGGCTGCGTCGACAACGCTGTTCCAAGAGGTCCCAGCCCAAGGCAGCAGGCCCGAGAGCAGTAGCGTCGGTTTTGATCCAATGATGGATGAGCTGTCGCGTAACCCGACTCTGCTGAGCACTTTCTACAGAGAGAATCCGGATCAGTTGCGCGAGCTGATCACCAATGATGCGACTGGCAAGGACGTCATCGCGGTCGCTCACCGCAGGCAGCAGGTGGAGCGGTTTGAGAAGCTGCTCTACGACGATGCCTTCTTCGACCTCGAAAAGAGGGAGGCCCCGCACGGCGCGGAGAGCGTCTGGCAGAAGTACTTCGAGGACAACCCCTGGATTCTGGGTATTTCTCTGACCGGACAGCTACTCACGTCCTGGGACGAGGGCCGACTCGAACAGGTGGTGGCCGGGCAATCCGTCGCCGGTGCCGGCAAGCGGGCAGACGCCCTGATGCGCACGAGCGGCCGGATCCGGTCCCTGGTCTTCGCGGAGATCAAGACACATCGCACCGAGCTTCAGCTAAACGGGCCGTACAGGCCTGGGTGCTTCGCTCCCTCGAAAGAACTCAGTGGTGGGGTCGCCCAGTCGCAGATGACTGTGTACCAGGCCGTTCGCCAGATCGGAGAGAAGCTCGACGGCCAGGCAGAGGACGGCAGCAGCGATCCTCTGCAGGACGCCTATCTGATCAGGCCTCGATCGTTCCTCGTCATCGGCACGACCGAGCAGCTGACCGGAGCGGCGGGGGGCGTCCACACGGAGCGATGGAGATCATTTGAGCTGTACCGGAATCACATCACCCATCCGGAAATAGTCACCTTCGATGAGCTGCTAGCGAAGGCGCGTTGGTCGATCTCCTAACCGACGCTCTTGATGCCCGGTGTCTTGAAGTCCGGGTCCAGTCTGAGGCCGGAAGGTCCCCACGCAGAATCCGGCGACGTGATCAAGGCCGACTCCTGCCAGGAGAACGCCCGCGTGTCCGGTGGGACGAGGCACCTAAGCGTCTTGGATGAGACCTGAATCATCTCCTGCACGTGTGAGATGTCGATCTCTTCGGCGACAAAGGCTGCGCTGGTGAAGACGACTTGGATCAACCGCCATTCGGTGGCGTGCTTCTGGCTCTTCTCGAACTCATTACGGCTCAAATGGAAGCAACCGCGGGTCTTCGGACCCGCGGCTTTGACTTCAATGCGATCTATCTTCGGCGCTCTCACTTCGATGTCATAGCCGAAAGCATCGGACACCTGTGCTGCGTGAATCGGCTTCAAGCCCACATATCTCAGCGCTGCGAGCACAAGAAACTCCGCCGCATTGCCGATCCGCTTGCGCAGCTCGTCCTGCCGCGAAGAGTCGAGCCCGATTCGCACGTTGAGGAGAATTTGATCGAGCTCCGGCTCTAGCCATCTCAATGCGGCGAGATCTTCGGCGGGAATGTACTCGCGCGTGACTCCCGCCATGGACACGGCAAGAGAGAGCCAGACCGGTGGGTCAGCCGCAAGCAATATTCGAGCCGCGTCACGCAGCGTCGCCGCCGCACCGAGATCGATCAGTCCAGTCAATTGTGGACCGAGCACAATCCTGCCTGACGAAAACTGGGCAAGCCCACCGGAGATCAGATGCCCTGCGATGAAGTCCAGGTCCATCGAGGACGCGAGGCTGGAGCCGTGGGCTCTGGCTGCGTTCGTCCACTGGGCGATGCTATAGCGGGGCGCGAGGACGGCCACGCGGGCGAGTAGAAGCGTGCAGTACGCCGGGCCGTGTCGGGGCAGCATCATTCACTCACCCGTCGGCAGTCAGCAGCGAGACCATCGCTGAGACGTCGTCGCTACCGACCGCCGAGTCGGATCCGTCGGTGTCAGGCTCAGGCAACGCGACCTGCACGAGTCCCGGGTCGTCCATCAACTGGGACAACGCGACAATCTTCTCTCGCAACCTCCCCTCGACGGCCTCGTCGATCGTACCCCGGCTGATCAGGAGCGTGAAGTTGGTGATGGTTCCTTCATTCAGGCCCAGACGATGGATTCGATCTTGGCTCTGCAGGTAGTGGCCCGCGTTGAAGGTGCGGTCGAGGTAGACAGCGTGGTGACACCAGTGGTGAAGGCTGACGCCTTCACCACAGGCAGCGGGGTTCGCGAGCAGAACGCTGCATTCAGGGTCGTTACGGAACCGGTCAAGTTCGGCCTCCCTCGTGATCACTCCTGAGGGGGCCCCGTCCTCCGGAGGGACGCCGCCATGAACGATCGCAGGCCGAAACTCCTCAAGGTGATGGGCCAAGATCTTCAGGTTGCGCACGAACGTCGACCAGACGAGCACCTTCTCGTTTCTGGAAGCGGCCTCGCGCACGATCTCGGCGACGCGCTGATACTTCCAAGGGGTCTCGTGCTCGCGGTACTGCTGAAGCAGTTGAGCGATGGGCTCGTCGCCTCGCAACTCAAGGGGCGGGTGGACGAAACCTTGCTGATCGTATTCGTCGGAGCCGGACACCAGTAGCATCGGATTCGTCGCCGCCTCCAGCAGGTACATCATGATCCGCCCAAGCCGATCGAATCGGCGGCGTTCATCCTTGTCGAGCGCGAACTCACCTCTGTACTTGCCGAGCAGCGCGTCATAGATCGACTGCTGGATCGGACCCAGCGGCTCCGTGACCACGGTGAAGTCCGTCGGCGGCAATTCCAAGCGGGACTTGGGCGTGCGCACGAAGTAGCGGGAGATCGCCGCACTTGTCGCCTGAAGGACGTCCGGATCTCTGCCGTCTCGCTCTAGATAGGCGCTCGCAGGGAGGATCTGCTGGTCCTGGCCGGGATAGAGAAAGCGCACCGGAGCGACGAGGTCGTAGGCCCCCTGTGGTGCCGGTGTTCCTGTGAGCACGTCCCGACGGCTGGCCGCGTAGGCGAGGTCTAGCACTGCCCTTCCGTGCACACCTTGCTCGCCCTTCTTGATCCGGTGTGCCTCGTCGAGGACTACCTGGGTCGTCCGGAGCGACACAAACTCTCGAATCCGGTCGTAGTCGGAGGCGACGCGGTTGTAATTGGTCAGGAGGATGTCGGTCTCCTCCGGAATGAAGGCTCTTGGACCGGTGTGCACCGCGACCGAAGGAATTGGTGCCAGGCATACCGCCGAGTCTTCCTTCCATGCCTGGAATGCCGCGATCGGAGCCACCACCAGAAGCTGGTCGACCCTGCCCCTGGAACGGTTCAGAGCGAAATTAGCGAGGGCCACTGTGGTCTTTCCAGCACCAGGAACCGAGAAATCCGCACCATGTGGAAGCCTCAGGATAGTGGCGAGGTTCTCCAGCTGAAACGGTTTGAGCGTCCTCTTGAAGCCGGCCTCCAGCAGCTCTTTCTCCAGGCCTTCAGTCGAAAGGCCAGGCGGCGAGGAGATCGCCAGATCGCGAGCCTTTCGATCCTGTGCGAGCGAGCGAAGCTGCTCCTTCAACGTGGGCCCGAACTCAAACGCCTGCCCGAAGAGCGACCTCACCTCTCTAACCGCGCCGAGCTCCGCCAAAAAGACGTCAGCGCGCACGTCCAGCCTTTGAAGCGATCCTCCGACCACTCCGCGGCTCAACGCCTCCTGGAGCCGCGCCCAGGCACCAGTGTTGACGCCCTCACGCTGTTCCAGCATGACGATCGGACGGCCTCGTCGGTAGAGCTCAGCAAAGATCAACTAGTTCCCCCTGATCCTTTTGATCAGCTTCTCCATCTCGCTGATCTTGTCAAGCAGGTCCTCTTCGGTCCACTCCTTGAACGCCCTGGCTCTGGGGAGGGTGGAAAGGACCCGACCCAGTTCTGCGATCGCCTTGTCCGCTCGGACAAGGGGGGCGAGCACAGCACCCTGGTCCTTCTGTTCCTCGGCGGCCTCTTCGGCAGCTGCGGTGACCGCGCTCTTCAAGCTAGCGAGGGCATCCTTGGCCACGACCTTGTCCCCGGACTCCAGGGTGAAGCTCGCCTCCGGCTTTTTCGTCGCCACGAACCCGAGCATGGAATGGAGCGACGACTGCGGATCGGGCTCTCCCAGAAGGTCGTCGAGTTCATCGCCCCGCCCCTGCCCCTGCCCCTGCCCCTGCCCAGCGGCTGAAGCCTCGGCCGCGTCTAGGAGGGGCTTGAGCGCGGGATCGTCTTCCAACTCTCGCCGTACGAGGTCGGCGGCGTCTGGCCGCCGCAGATGCCGCAGGTTCCGATACTCGGCACCGGACAAGATGCCCAAGAAGTACGCCGCCTTGACCGAGTCCGCCTCCTTGATGGGCTTGTTCTTAATATGCTTAGCCAGCTCATCGAAGGCCGACTCGTTCTCGGTGAAATCGACGTGGAGCCGAGCCCCCTGCGACAATGCGACAAGCTGGTGAACCTGCTGCAGCTTCTCGAAGAGATCCCTGACCTCGGCGACCTTGCGGTGCATCCGCTTCGCGACCCGGTCCCAATTTTTGCCTTCACGGTTGTACAGATCCTCGATCAGCAGAGCCTCGTTAACCCACGAGTAATCCTGCTTGAAGTCGCGCGCTACCTGCAGTTCCGCCTCGAGGTAGAGCAGCTCGTCCAGCGTCGCATCCTTGGGCAGAATCCAGCACGTCACGTACTGGAATTTCAAATGCCCATCCCGATATAGGGAACGAAGCGCGGCGGAACGCCGGTTGCCGTTGATGAGCACGCCTTCAGCCGTCAAGATTGCCGATTCCTGCTGGCCCCGGGCCAGGAGGTCGGCTTTGAGCGCGTCGAAACCCTCCTGCCGGCTCAGGATTTGGTACTGGGCTTCCTGTGCTTCAGGACCGAGGGGGTCAAGCTTGAAGAGATCGGGCTGGCCGCTCTCGTGAACCGCGCGCATCTGTTCCGCGCGGGTTCGGTGATTCTCCGTCGAGAAGCGAACCCAGTTGATGTCGACCTCGACCTGTGGGAGTTCCTTCTCCGTGCGAGGCCAAGCCGTCAGCGGTACCCAGACTCTCTTCTGCTTCCCCTCAAGCAGGGCGACGCGATCGGGATCATGCGTTGGGAACAAAGAGGTCAGCTCCTGGAGGTGGTTGTGCGGCCGGGACCGAAGCGTGAAGTGATCGTAGTGCGGAGAGTTCCCGCACGCAGCTGAAACCCGACATGGCCTGTATAGAGGGGGGCCTGTTCAGGAGAGATCCCGAACGCACCGAGGAGGACTCGCGGGAAGAAGCGCTGTTGGCTGCCGTCCCAGTTCCAGTCGGTCACGCCATCGGCGCGGTCAGGCATCACGAAGACGCAGGGAGGCGGCGTCGTCACATCATCGAATGTCACGGCGTGCTCGATCTTCGGGCAGACCCGCTGGCCGCTCCCGCAGAGATGGTTATGGAAGATCACTCCGTCGAGGGTGTCCGGGTAGTCCCCAAAAAACCGTTGACGAAGTCGATTAATGCCCTTTGCGACGTGCCCGCCTGGCGAATACCGCATGCTGTCGCAGAGCCACCACAGGTACGTTTCTCGAGCCCATTCAGGGGCTCGCCACTGGACGCTGCTGTGCTTGCCGTCGGGACAGCCTTTCTGGATCACCGCCACGTCCCCGAAGCCATTGATAGTCAAGCGGTAAATCGTGTCGTCGCCGTACTTGGGCTGCTCGAGACCGTCGATTACGCCCGCGGCGCGCATGCCCTTGAAGGTGTTGGCGAGGAAAAGCTTCCGATCCGCAACGCTGGCGCTCATGCTACCTCGTAGGTTCTCGATAGCCGAAGGCAGCGCCGCTGCGAATTCCCCGGTCGTCAGCCCGTACCGGGCTAGGAGAGAATCCTCGCCACTCAGCTCTCGCATAAGCCGGACAACGGAATCTACGACGTCCTTCGGAGGTGCCCCAGCGTGCCGGCATGGCAAAGACTCCTCGGTGCCCATGAATACCCCTGCCTCCATCCGACATGCCTGGACAGCGCTCGTTAACGATCAAGGAGTCGCTCGAGTCCGGCTGGTCGCTCTCAGCTCACAGCTTGACCGCCACCACGATACCGACCGCGTCTGACAACTAGCGAGATCGCGCCCATCTGTGATCTTCATCTGCCCGCGGCGATCGCTTACGGCTCAGCCGATCTCCACGACCATCAGGGCCGCGGGACCCTCGACCGGGTTGCCGTCGTCGGCAGAGGCCGTCACGCCCCCTGCTCCGCCTGTACCAACGCGGATGCGGTCGACCGTCCTGAGGAACCCACGCCGTCGGGGTGACCTTCAAGCACCCCCGTGACTTCCGACGCCGGGGCATGGGACAGGACCATCGTGAACGTCCGTGACGCGTACCGAGGAACAGGGTTCCAACGTATCGCTGCGGATCTTGTTGGGGCTGGCTGAGCGTGTAAGCGAGAACCAGATGCACGGACTCATACAGTCACAGGTGACCAGGATCACCGAGACGTCAGGGGCGTTCTCTGATGAGGCGGGCAACGACCGCAGCAGGAGACAGCGACCTCCGCCTCGCTCCTGGATTAAGGACAGGATGAGCTTCCCCCGTTTTCACAGGCTCGATGCGATCGATGATCGCGTTCTAATCTCCGAGGAGACTACGCAGTCGGGTTTCGGCCTGTGCTACGGCGAGATGCAGCGAATCCATTAGTTCAACGTCGAGGTTCTCGCCGCCGAGGGACGAGGCTTCGACCGTGCGGGTCAGATGGTCCTGCGTGGTAATGGCCATCCCAGAACGGGCTACAGGGTGCGCGAGCGCGTCTTTCGCTGCGTAACTGTCCTCGGCCGAGCTGCGGAGGATCTCATGGATGAGGGCTCGGGCCTCAATGGAGGAAGCGCCGCACATGGTGCTGAGGGCGGTTAGGCCGACTCGGGCAGCGAACAACCTTGTCGGTGGACTGGAGTTAGCGACCAGCTCGTGCACCAGTTTCAGATCCGGTTGCGGCTGCGTCGGCATGGTGCCGATGGCTGCGCTGCAGATCTGCCTCAGGACGGTGCTGACTGCGAGCTCCCAATGCTCGGCCGGGGTTGACTGGTCGAGGATCTGGAGGGCGTGATCAGGTTGTCCGTCCTTGAGGCGGGCGATGATCGAGACTTGGCGGCCGTCCAGGAGGCGGGAGCCGATCCCGCGGTGGGTAGTCGTGAGTCGTTCGGCTTCTTTCCAACGGCCAGCGGTGATGAGGGCGCGGGTGCCGTCGGCGAGGAGGGCGGCCCAGGTGGCGGTGCATACGGTCTTGTGGTCTGCTGCGGTGCGGATGAGTCTTCCGAAGTCGACCATGTGATCGTCGAACAGGGCGGATTCGCGGCAGAGGGCGGCGGCGTGGAGGGCTTCGAGGGCGGCGTGCGCTTGCTCGGGGCGGCCCTATCGGATCATTTGCCGGGCGATGTTCAGGCTGGATAGCGAGTTCGAGGGCCTTGCTGGTGAGAGTGCCTACGCGGACGAAGACGGCGTAGTGGCGCCAGCACAAGGATCGCGCCAGGTCGGGCATGCCGACGTCGGAGGCGATGAGTGCGGCCTTGTTGAGTACTTCGGCCTGATGGGCGGCGGAGTAGCGTCCGCGGGTCGCGAGGTTGGTGAGTTCCTTGATGCGGGTGGCGAGCGGGAGGCCGGGTGGGCGGGGGCGTTGGACGAGGGGGAACCAGGTGAGTGCGAGGTCTTGGTCGATCATGGTGCCGCCGTAGGGTCGGGGCCGAAGATGGCGAGCTTGGCGGTGCCGGCGAGTACGGCCTGGGTTCGGTACGGGAGGCCGAGGCGGTTCCAGGAGAAGACGATGTGGTGGGTGAGGACGTCTCGGAGGCCGCGGCGCAGATGGCCGTCTGCCGCGAGGTCGGCGAAGCGACGTCCGGCGTTGGAGAGGTCTTCTGCCCAGCTCGCGGCGAGTGTCAGGAAGGCGGATTCCTCGGTCACGGGGGTGATGTCGACGCTCAGAAGGCGCCGTAGTGACTGCTCCAGCGCGGGGACTCCGCTCCGTGGGCTCGGGTCGGGCTGCGGGCGGTGGTCGACTACTCGGGCAGCCCATACGTCGCCCTGTTCGTACCAGCCGAGGGTCGCGCCGCGCAGGAGCCCGGTGCCGATCAGGACGGCGAGCTCTCTTCGGTGGTCTTGGTCGGCCGGCCTGGCGAAGGAGGACAGGGCGTGCTTGCTGTCGAGGTGGAAGAGGTCATCCCAGCGTCGCCCCCGAAGGCGTGGACCTCGGGGTCGTAGACGACCGCGGTCGTGCCGGTGACGAGGCCGTGGTCTTTGAGTTCGTCGAGTTGTGCGGGTAGCGAGTCGGGCGGGCTGTCAGAGTGCGGCAGGTAGCGGAGGCGCCAGGCGGGCCGCTTGCGGATAAAGAACCAGTGCGAGATCTGTCCGTGGGACTCTGCGCGGTCGAGTAGCGGAGCTAGGTAGGTGGCGGCGGTTGCTTCGGCCGCTGTCCAGTCTGGAAAAGCGATGTTGAGTTGGCGCCAGGAGTGATCTTCGGGCATTGGCGGTCTCCGGGGGTTCAGGCGAGCAGCAGCACGGAGTCCCATGCTGAGAGGGGGGCTTGTGCGGTGCCGATGGTGTGGAGGGCGAGCGCGACTCCGGCGGCTCCGTCGAGGAACTCCGGATCGCCTGAGACGTCCGTGCTCATCTCGATCAGCTGGTCGGTGAGCGTGCCCAGTTCGTGGGCGAGATCAGGGCTTTAGGCGTCGGAGGCGACCCTCCATGAGACGTGCAGGAGCCCGGCCATCCCGTGGCACAGCCCGGTGCCGGGGAGGCGCAGGAGTTGACCTGGCTCTCGGAGCGTCCGCAGGAGAGCGTCCTCGGCGTCGCGCTGGCGGGCGAGATCGTGGAGGGCCATTCCGCTGATGCCGTAGCACCAGGACGGGCGGGGGCGCGAGGACGGGTCGACGGTTCCCCGCTCGTGCTGGGCCAGGTCGATGAATCCGGGCCACCAGGTCAGGGAGGCGTCGTCCTGGCGCCAGCGACCGGTCCATGAGCAGAGCTGTTGGATCGTCTCTGGGCTTCCCGGTATGAGATGGCCTTCTAGTTCGGCGATGGAGAGAAGGGCGACGACTGCGCCGATGCCGTGGGCGACGCCGAGGTTGCCGTGCCCGCCGGGGAACTCGGGGGCGGGGTCGCCGTTCGGAGATACCTCTGTCCACCGCGGGGGAAGCTTCGCCGGACCGAGCAGTGGCTCTGTGAGTCGAACGAGGTAGGTGAGGATGTCTCGAGTGATCGGGTGCTCGGGGTGGTGGCGCAGGTGGTAGATCCCGAGGCTGGTCAGACCTCGGATGAGGTCGAACTCTTTCATCTCCGGTTGGGCGCTGGCCTTGATGCGGGAATCGGCGTCGGCGAGGCGCGAGCGGGTAGGCGCGGGCCTCAGCGAGCAGATCGGAGATGGTCCCGGGCAGGTTCAGGAAGTTGTGGGCCTCGTCGATGTAGGCGGCACGGTCTCTTCGCTGGTCTTCCGGTATCCGGGCGCGCGGCAGGACCGACTGCCAGGTGTGGGCGAGTAGGAGCGAGCCGAGCAGACGCGCGGCGTCCTCTCCGAGGACTCCTTTGGGCAAGCGGGCCAGGACCAGGCCGCCCGAGTCCAGGAGGCGCGCGACGTCGAACGTCGAGGTCCCCCCGGACAGGGCGTCGCGGACGAAGGGCGGAGCAGGACTGCGCGGAGCTTGTTCATGGCCGGGCCGATCACTGCGGCCCGGGACGACGGGGTCAGGTCGTCGTAGGCGGACCAGAACCCGCTCAGTAGCTCGTCACGGACTCGCCCCACGACGCGCGCCCGGTAAGGCGTGTCCGTCAACAGCTTGGGGATATCCGCGAGGGTCGCGGCGTCGCCGTGGGCCTGGACGAGGGTGAGGCAGGCCGAGCGCATGAGGTCGTCCAGCCGCGGGCCCCACGAGGAGGAGAAGCAGCGGCGGAAGATCGTCACGACGGAGTCGACCGCGAAGGCGGTGTCGGGGTCGGCGAGCACGTTGAGGCACGGAGGCGGCCCGGCCTCGCCAGGATCGAGGATCACCGTTCTGTCCATGACCCGCTCCGGGGCCCGATCGAGGACGTCGTTGATCAGGTCGCCTTTGGGGTCGATGACGAGCGCACGTCCGGCGCGGGCGTCGGCGAGGATCAGATTGGCCAGGAAGGTGCTCTTGCCGACGCCGGTCTGCCCGAGGACGTGCAGATGCTGGCGGGCGCCTGCGACGCCGACTGTGACCGGGCACCGGTGGCCGGTCTCGGCGTCGCCGAGTACCCGGGTGTCCAGCGCGCCTCCGGTCGGCACGGCGGGAGAAGGGGCGACCGAGCGGGCACCAGCGCGGGAGACGCCGGGAACGGCCGCGTCGTAGGGCAGGTGAGCAAGCACCGCGAGTTCGGGCACCGACAGCAGGAAGCCCCGGTCAAGACGCCGCTGGTTGAGGCGGGTCCGCTGCCGAAAGCGTCGCATCCGGCGTAGGTACTGGTGGCCCGAGGAGAACAGCGCGAACGTCGACGCGACCTCGTGCGCTCTCCCCCGGAGCCGCCCTCGGGCGGCCGCCTCGTCGCCCCGCTCAATGCTCACGGCGAATCCGATCTGGACCTCGTAGCGAGGCGATGCCGCCTTGGCGAGGATCGCCCGGACCTCGTCGGCGCGTTCCGGGAACTGCCGGGCTAGGTCTCCTGGGCTCGTGTTCGTGGGACGGGGCGTGAACAGGTTGAAGAGGTGGCCGCGCAAGGTCTGGGTGAGGCTGGTCCGCAGCGCGGCGGCGGCTCGGTTGGCTTTGCGCAGCCGACGGCCCGTGACCGGGCGCGCGAGCACCTGGACGGTGATCTGCTCACCTGGACGCAGCCCAGCGACCGTGCCGAGGAGCGCCCGCAAGGGATCGCTGCGGAAGTCGGCGCGGAGCGGGAAGTGGTCTTCACGGGCGAGCCGCATCCCTCCCGACCGGCTGGCGATGGAGGTCCTGACGAGCGGTTCGACGGGGCTGGTGGTGACCGACGCGCCCGGCCACGCCCACCGGATCGTCTTCTCGACCAGGCCCGGTGGCACGGTGCCGGGCACCCGGACCTGGATGCGGACGCCGGAGGAGTCGGCGACGTGCTCCCAGCCGATCGGTGGCTGCCCGAGGGAGGCTCGCTTCCACCAGGGCGAGGTGAGCCCGATGAGATGTGACCACCAAGCCGCGGCGCTGTCGGTCTCGACGTGGGGTGGAACGGAGATCTCGACCAACCGCGCGCCCTCTGCGAAGCGGACCGCTCTCCACCGGCTGAGGACGAACCGGCCTCCGAGGACCGCGGTCAGCCATGAAGCGGACGCGGCGGTGATGAGGGGCCCGTTCGCCGAGGCGAAGGCGAGGACGTCGACGGGCCCGGGGATGAGGAAGCTCATAGCGGGTCGGCCTCGCCCTCGAAGAGCTCGGCGGGGTTGGTGGTGGCGAGGGCGTGTTCGTAAGCGGAGGCCACCGAGGAGAACGCGGCGCGTTCTCTGGACCCTCCGCAAACTAGCCCATCGCCCTGACGGGCCGAGAGCAGGTAGGAGCGTTCTCCCTCGGTGAGGCCGAAGGCTTGGCCGATCGCTTCGATCGCGTGCGGCGCCTGGCGAAGGAGGATCTGGGTGGCGGCGTTGGCGATGACGGCGCGGCCGAGGTCGGAGCTGAGCAGGTCGGCGGCGTCCTGGGTGACCACGGGAGCCCGGTCCAGTACTTGCGGGCGGACTTGGCCAGCCGGGCGAGGAACTTCGCGCCTTCGGCCTCGCGCATGAGCGTCCACGCCTCGTCGACGACGACCAGCCGCCGGCGCCGCTCGGAGGAGTCGGCGACTCTGCGCCAGATCGCGTCCAGGGCGAGGAGCATCGCGACCGGGCGGGTCTCCTCAGCCAGGTCTCGCAGGGAGAAGACGATGAGGTGGCCTTGGGGCCTGGTGGTCGTCGGCCCCGCGAACAGCCCCCGGTAGGAGCCGGATGTGTAGGGGGTAAGCCGTGCGGCGAGGTTCTTGGACTCGTCGTCGGCGGCGACCTCCATCGTCGCGAGATCACGGAGGAGCGGTGCCTCCTTCTTCCAGGTGCGGCGGTCGCTGGTGATCCCGTGGGCGGCGTAGGTGGCCATGACGGCCTTGTCGAGCGCGGCCTTGGCCGCTGGGTTGAGCGGCTCACCGAGCATGGCCGCGACCAGGGTCTGGATGAACAGGGCCCTTCGGTCGAAGGTGTCGTCTCCCTGGCCTTCGGGCAGGTCGAACGGGTTGAAGCACACACCGGGCGCCCCGAGCGCGATACGTGTTCCGCCGACGGCTTCGGCCAGGCGGCGGTACTCGCCCTCAGGGTCCACGACCGCGATCTCGACGCGGTGGTAGAGCAGCCGCAGGATCTCCAGCTTGGTCAGGTATGACTTGCCCGCGCCCGACCGTGCGAGCGTCACGGAGTTGTAGTTGTGGTGGGCGAACCTGTCCCAGAGCACGACACCCGAGGAGTAGGCGTTGAGGCCCAGCAGAACGGGCGTGTCCGCGAGCTTGGGCCGTAGGTCCGGCGAGGCGAACGGGAACCCGGCCGAGAGCGCGCTGGTGTCGAAGGTGCGCTGAGCTTTCACGGCGTCGTCAGCCAGGGGAAGCGTGGTCGTCCAACCTTGAAGGGCGCGGAACGTCACGGGCTGCGCGTCCAGCAGGAGTGACGCGGCCAACGCGCGCACGTGGTGGGTCTCGGCTTCCAGCGCCTCGGCATCCGCGGCGTGAACGGTGAGGTAGAGCCCGACCCGGAAGAGACGGCCGTGTCCTCGGGCGAGCGACGCGGCCAGGTCCGCGGTGTCCTCGGTGGCGGCCTCGCTCGCGAAGTCGGCCGTGCGGGCGCTGGCGTTCACGCTTTCCAGCCGGGCGAGCTGCCGCTTGAGGCGCTGCGCGGCGATCAGGGGCGGGATGGGCTCGATGTGGAGGGCGACGTCGAGGCGACCCGGGTAGCCGGTGAGCGGTTCCAGCCAGGCCGCGCCGACTTCTCTCGGGTAGCCGGCGATGGCGAAGGAGGCGCACACGCTCTCACCGAACTCCAGCATCTGGGCGCCGATCCGCAGCGACGGCTGGGGCAGCGGCCCGGCCTCGTCGGCGACGTACGACGGTTTCATGCGGTCTCCTCGTGCAGCGTGATGACGTCTTCGGGATGCGCTGTGCCGACCGGCTCGACGTGGCCGGGGCACAGCGCGCGGGTCATGAGGTCCTGGACCTCGGGCGCGTCGAGGACTTCGGCGACGAGTCCGAGCGCGGACAGCGAGCGGGCCGCGTCGTCGGCGCGGCGCAGGACGATCGCCGCGCTCGTCTCCCGCCGCACGCTCCGGCGGGGCTTCCTACGCACCCCGGGAATCACCCCGTTGACCACTGGTTGGGCCTCGTGTCGCAGCACGAGCAGCGCCTCTCGGGTGAGGAGGTCCTGGGTGCTGTTCAGGTCGGCGAGGAACTCGGCATGCGCGCGGGCCGCTTCCTCCAAGGCCGGGTCGGCGAGCCGGTGCGCGGTCTGAGTGATCTGCTCGGCGATCGAGGCTAGGTCGACCGGGTGCGCTCTGACGAGGATCTGGACCGGGCCGTCGAGGCTGTTCAGCCACCCGCCGAACATGGACACTAGCGAGGTCTGCTCGGCCGGTGTCCGGAGGCCGAACGGCACCGTGCTCGTGCGGACGATGACCGCTGTTCCGCCGTCGGCCAGTTCCATCACGCCGTCGGCGCGCAACGCCCGCACGGGATGACGGAACGGCGCGGGAAGCGGCCCCTTCTGCCTGCACCAGACCGGGGCCCGGTGCACCTGCACGCCTTCGGGGACGAAGGTCTTCGGGCGGCGGAGGAACGCGGCGGCGTGCGCGGCGAACTTGTCCAGGCTGATCCCGTCACGCCGTCCGGCGGCCAGCGCGAAGCCGAGCGCGATGATCGGTACGAGCACCGCGACCAGAACGGGAGTCGGAAGCGCCCGCCCGGCCAGGACGTATACCCACGTTCCCACGAGGCCGGTCACGGCGAGGATCGCGGCTTGGCGGGCGGTGAAGCCGAACAGGATCTTGTCCGGCATCTCGATGTCGGTCGGGATGCGGGCCGTCAGCGGTTCCCTTTCGGTGCTCATCGGTTTCTCCTCGGGCGGGTGTTCGGGGCCGGTCGTCGGACAGCTCGCGGCGCGGGGCGCTCCCCAGGCCGCCTCGGTGCCGGACGGCGGGGCGCGGTCGGCGGCACCCCGGACGGCCGCCTCGTCGGCTGGGGCCTGCGCGGAGCCGGATCTCGGCGGGCGGTGGCGTCCGTGCCGTCAGCTCGCGGCACCCGGCCAGAGGGCGGGCTCGGTGGTGCGGCAGCGGGCGGCGGCGTCGGCCTGGGCGGCGGCGTTCCTCCCGACGGCCGTGGGTCGTCCGGCTGCGGACGCGGCCCGGCAGGCGGCATCGGGTTTCTCGGCGGCGGCTTCGGCCCCGGTGAACTCGGTGGTTTCGGCGTCCTGGCGGCGGAGCCGCGGTTGAGGAGCTTGCCCATGCCGCGGTAGAGCACGTAGCTCTTGATCATGCTGGTGAGGAGCCGAGGCGGTTGCGCGGCCTGCCAGACGGGGCGCGCCACCCAACCCGGGGATGCGGACCAGGATGAAAAGAAGGCAGATGATCAGGAGGAGTTCGAGCAGGGCCGAGTCGTCGTCGGGGAAGAATGGCGGGTGGGTGTCGTCGCCGTCCGAGGCGACCAGGACGCGGAAGGCCGTTGCGAGGACGAAGGACTGGCAGACCTGGACGGCCAGGAGCCCTGCGAGCGCCCGCCACCACAAGCGAGCGATCCCGCTCGTCATGGGCAGGGCGTGGAACATCAGCGTGATGGGCGCGACCGCGATCACGCACATGGTCAGGGCGAGGCGCATCACGTAGGTGAAGCCCACGCACACCGCGAGCACCACCGCGACCAGCGCGACGAGGGCGATGAACACGCCCCTGGTCGCGACGGACAACAAGATCCGGTCCACGATCACGCGCGCCACGCGCGCCGGATCGATCGCCTGGCTCGCCCCCGTCAGGAACGCCCGGCTCAACCCGTTAGCGAAGGTGACCAGGTAGCCGATCAAGGAGAGGCTGATGTTCGCGCTGATAAAGGCCCACACGACCCCAGCCGCCAACTCACGAGGCGTGATGCCGCCGGGCATCGCCTGCCCGGCCATCAGCGCCGCACCGGCGAGCGTGACCAACAGAACGAAACACGTGGCCGCGATCGCCTGCGAGGTCGACCACAGCTCCCGGACCGTCGCCATCTGGCTGGATTCGACCTCGGGCGTCGCGGAGAGCGTCGAACCCAGCACCTTGGCCACCGGTTCAGCGGCCGACTTTGATGAGGTCGGTGAACCAGCCATTGATCGCGCTACTGGCGTGACAGTCGAACTCGGCGAACCCACAGTCTTCTTCCGGCTCCTCTCCGTCCTCGTCGCTGGGCGTGGTCGCTGCGGGCTCCGCTGAAGGCGTTGCCTCGGTGCTGGCCGAGGGCGACGGACTTGGACCCGGCACCGCGGGCACAGCGGCCACAGCCGAGACCGGGCGCGTCGGCCCCATACCCTCATCGCCCAGGGCGAGGACGGCACCCGTGATCAGCGCCACCGCCAGGAGGCCCCAGAGGGTCAGCCGGGCCCGCTTGAACGCCCGCACCTCAGGACCCCACGATCCTTTGGAGGAGGCCCACGAACAGCGGCGCGAGGACGGCGACGCCATAGCCCGACGCGGCGTATCTCAAGGCCCGCTTCGCCGACTCGACCTCGCCGGCATCCCGCCCGCGATCAGAAGGCGGAACCCGCCGATCGTGAGGAACAAGGTCGCCAGCCCCACCAGGAGGCCGACGACGACGTTCCTCATGTTCGTGATGACCTGGTCCAGCGAGGCCGCCGCAGCGAGCGCGGGCACCTCAGCCGCGATCACCGGGATCGTCAGGGCGGCGCCGAGGCAACCGACCGTCCACCAGGCGGTGGCCGCGACCCGCCGCCCACGCGGAGCCGGCGACGGCCCGCCCTCGGGCTGTTCATTGCGTGCGAAAGACATCTGTCGATCCCTGGTCTCCTCGTCGGGAACCTCACGGACCGAGCACGACCACGACCCGATGCGGGCCGGAAAGGGTGTCCTCCTTCGGAACCCTCGAAGTGACGATCGGCTGCAACGGGAACGGGTGACCGCCCCGGTGCTGCATCAAGCCGTGATCGTGCTCGTCATAGGTAAAGCACCCGCCTCACGACCCCGAATCGGAAAGCAGTCCGACCTTGCTGACCAGGACTTGACCTTCCTCGATCGCCCGAGCCAGCCGCGCCTCCGCCGTCTTGCGCTGCTTGTACAGGCGATCCGCGGGTACCCCGGCAGCCTTCGCGAAGTCCTGGAGCGACTGCCGCTCCAGCCGCGTCGCATTGATCAGCTCCGCCGCCCGCGCCGAGATCGCCCCGACCCGAACCGCCTCGGCACCGGCTCCTGCCCGATCGCCCCTTCACCGCTCGCGGCGACCTCGTCCAGGACGTCGAGTGCCTCACGCCGCATCACGTGCCGCGTCTCCCGTCCCCGCGCCCGCAGCGCACCCTTCCGCGCCCACAGCAGCAACCGCGCCACCACGTGCGGACGCCCGAGATCGATCTGCTGAAGCTGCGCCACGAACTCCGCGACCGCCTCGGACACGATGTCCTCCGCCAGCCCCGGCGCGCACTTGTGCGACGCCCTCGCCACGACGTTCCTCAGCCCCGGCAACGCCAGCCCCACACACCCGATCACCCACTCCGGCCGCCCTGTCCGCGCCCGAGTCACCATCTCCCGCCACACCGCGTCCTTCACCTCATCCGCGCACCCGCCCTTCAGAAGCAGGCTGCCCAGCTCAGCGAGATCCACAGGCCGAGCCGGAAGCCACCCCCACCGATCCCCCCCGCAATACAGCCCCAGCGGCTCCGGCCCCTCCACCAGGACCCGGAAGACCTTCTCCGCACACACGAGAGCGTTCCCGGCCACACCCTGACCACCAGACATCGCGACTCCTTCCGAAGAGATGAGGCCGCTAGATCTCCACCACCGCCCGGTAGCTTCCGGGTGCTTTCGACGTGGTCGGTCCTCCCACCGGCCGCTGCCTGAGAACACGTGAGGGCCCTCTCCTCCGCTCGTCCTGGCGTCCTACGGGGTAGTTACTCAAAGTCCCTGCCAAGTCACTGACAGGCCGCTGAGCTGCGGAGATGCTGCGCGGACAGCAAGGAAGCCATCTTTCGACAAAGCGACAGGGCACGCAGCACCGCTCGAGGTCAGATCCCGGGCTGCCCTGCCGGGCGATCCGAGGCAGACTCTCTCCATGGTCGAGATGAGCCCTGGGCAGGCACGCGAATACTGGAAAGCTCTGATGGACAACGCCACCTCACTGCTCAAGGACTCCTATCTCCTGTTGTCTGCCGAGTCCTTCGGGAGGGCGCGGTCTCTCATGGTCCTTGCGCAAGAAGAGCTCGGCAAAGCCCTATGGATCTACGACGCCTTCGAGGATGCTTGGAGCCAGGGGGACGAGACCCCTCGGGCTGTGGCCAAGCTGGCCCAGCACGGGCGGAGCCACACGAAGAAGTACTTCGAAGCCGCGGTCTACAGCACCGAGCTTGACGGCTTCTGGGGCGACCACAGCCGCACTGCTGATCTTGGTGCAAGCCCCGAAGCATGGGACGCGCACTTCGCCCGACAGCACACCCAAGCCGAAGCCGCTGCCCGTGAAGCCAATGCCGCGAAACAGCAAGGCTTCTACGTCGATCGTGACAGCAACGGAACGATCTCTTCTCCTTCGGCAATCCCCGCTGGGACAACGGCGAAGGACCTGAGAGTCGCCGCCCAGGTGATCGAGATGCTGCTCATCAACGACCACGTTCGGATGAAGCACACGGCCGTCACGCCCTACGACAGCACCCACGACCAACAGTTCCGGTTGCTGCCCATCTCTCACCCTGAAGACTGGGAAGCCTTCGTTCGTTCACGCGACGGTGGACCGAACGACGCGGAAGCCCAGCCCAGCGAGTAACGAGCGGCTTCGTCTCAGTTCTCCACTCGCATAGGGTCCGGTCAGGTGGCGGTCAGCCGGTTGCCTCTCACCCTCTCTTCCCGCGGCTCTGCTGGGGCGGTCCCATATCGGCGTCTGGTTCGTTTTCGACGGGTCTGGTCAGATGGAGGGTCTTCAGGCCTTCGGTTCGGGCTTGGAGTGCCTGGTGGGTGTCGTAGGTGACGAAGATGAGTCTTTGGCTTGCGAGCCGAGAGACAGTCAGGGCACTACTGACGATCTCGGCGTCGTCGTCGTCGAGAGGGACGTGGTGCAGCGGGTCAACGAGCGCTTCGACGGTGACGAGTCCTCGGCGAGTCTCCGGAATCCCGGCGGAAAGGCGGGGCTTATGCAGGATTCCGGTCTCGTTTCCCTGGTCGACGCGGTCGGCCAGGACGGCGAGAGTGTAGCCGCCGTGGAAGCGCAGGTGCTGGTTCCTGGACTCCTTATGGCGGTCGAGCTCCTTCACGACGACGGGTGGGAAGAGAAGGTGGATGTCGTGGTTGGTGAGGCCGAACGCGCTGGCGAGGTCGGCGTCCTCGAGCTTGGAGGGATAGGTGCAGTAGAACGTGGTGTCGCAGACGACGAATATGGCGTCTCGGTTAGGCCACCGGGTGTCGAGGAACTCCAGGGCCTGGCAGGCTTCGCCAAGGTTGGTGACCGCCTCCTCGACTTCGACGCGCACCAAGTCGAACGCCGTGGCGCTGTCTATGCCAGCAAAGTTGACACCGTGCAGGGCCCAGAAGCGGGGTGTGCGGATGAGCCGGTCGAGGTCGGCCGAGCTGATCACGTTGCGCAGCTGTCGCTCGGTGTCGACGACCCACTGAAGGTACTTGGCGTGAAGGACGGACGCGGTCTGGAATCCCGACAGGTTCCGGCCTTTGGTCTCTGCCTCGCGGAGCGTCTGGATGAGGTCGTGCCGACGCATGCCGGCAAGTGGGTTGATCAGCACGGGGACGAGCCTGGCAGAGAGCCATGACGCTCCGCACATCGTTTTCGTGTCCGCGGTCCGCCATTCAGAGGCTGGGGAACACCGCTCAGCCAGACGATTGACCCGCTCGTTACCGAGCCGAAGCCGTTCCCGCCCGCTACCGATAATTCCTGCACCGATCCTCCTCGCAGGCCGGTCCGAGCGGGAGTACCCGCACGGTGCCCCGGCGCGACTCCCCATGATGGAAATCGCTTCTCCCTGGTCGGCGCCTTCTGGCAGGGTTGGGTTCGTGACAGGCGAGGGTGATGCCAGCAAGTACGACGAGGCGTGGGCAAGGGAAATGGTCCTCCAGATACATCGAGGCAGACAGGAGGCGCATCAGCGCCGCGACGCGCTCGCGGCAGCGGTCGACGAGATAGCTGACGGATTCACGAAGTTGGGCCTCGAGCCTTGGGCAATGGGCGGAAAGAGCCCAGCGCGAGAGGACGTGAAGGCACCCGACGTTCTGCTCGGGGACCGCGCCGAGCCAGCCGCAAAGATTCTCAGATATGAATCAGAGGTCAACATCCTGAGCGCCGCCGATCAGCTTCGGGGGTTCGCCGTCCTGCTTCGCGCGGAGGCATCTTTGATGGGCGCGGTCTCGGTCGCACGCGGGATCTTCGAGGCGTGCCTATGGGCCACAGCGGTGATCGACCCGACCATCACGACTGATGAGCGTCTGAAACGCGCCCTGACCCGTCGCCTCGCACGGCTCTCGGCAGGTATCCGTCTCACAGAAATGCTCGGCGATGGCGTCGCTGACGCTAACCATGTCATCGACAACAACGGTGACGACGAGCACGGTTCCAACCGTGATCCCGCCAAGGACATCGCCGACATCTTGATCTACGCCAAGGACCGGGGCTGGCCCGTGAAGAAGGGCCGTCGCGCTTCCGAGATCACGCCCCTTTCGATTGACTGGCTCAGCGAAAACCTCGAGCGCCGAATCGGCATCGAAGGGTATGCCTGGACAAGCGGGTCATCGATGGCGCACGGCGAGCATGCCGCCGACACGGCCTCCTGGGTTGAGCTATCCCAAACCCTTGGCACGGCTCCGGCGTGGTTGATCCAATTGTGGTCGACCGGCGCTTGGGCGGGGCCGCGCCTCTTCCTTACAACGCACGCCACCTACACAGGGAGAACGAGCCTAAGGCCGGAATATTCGCGATTCGAGAAGTTGTTCTGGGATCGGGGCCGCAAGAGCTAAGGGCTTGCAGACTATTGAGGTTTTGCATTAAGTCTCATAGTTCGTTGATGCAGTAGTCGCTGGGTATCAGACTTTCGAGTGCAGAAATTGGCGATAGCCGGTGGGTGCGCGCTCAGGGGAGGGCCTAAGCGGGATCGTTGGTCTGCTCCATAGCGTCGGCGAACGCGCGGTAGACGGAGGCGACCGAGGGTTTCTGGCCAGTATCCTTGCCGGTCTTGATGGTGAGCTCGGCGGCGATGTGGGGGCTGACACGCCCTTGTCGCGGAGGGCGAAGGTGAGCATGTCGTCGTCGATGACTTTGGAGCGTCCGCCGTGGCGGCCGCTCGGCAGCAGCGGTCTGCTGCCCCTCCAGGGTCATGTCGCGGATGTAATCGCGATCCAACTGGGCGGCGATGGCCAGGACTGCGAGACACCCACAGTCACCGCCATCACCCACAACTACATGACGGCTGGGGCCGCGTTCGGGAGCGGAGGGCCGTCTTCGCCATCCGTGCAGGTGATTAGAGGAGCAACACCAAGACACGC
Source organism: Actinocorallia sp. API 0066 (assembly GCF_020991275.1). GTDB lineage: Bacteria > Actinomycetota > Actinomycetes > Streptosporangiales > Streptosporangiaceae > Actinocorallia. The sequence goes on from NZ_JAJLQY010000005.1 coordinate 212,294, forward strand.
GACTCTCCAGTCTGCTGCCGTCCGGCGGTGTTTCAAGAGTGCGGGGGAACGGGTGATCGTCAGCGGGTCACTTGCGCATGGGAGACAAGAAGGCGGGGCAGGAGCTGCTGCCCCTCACGGTTTGGTTGTGCCCGGACAGGCCGGAGGAGGAGACGGCTGGTGAGCCGTCGTGCGTGCGGCACCGGGGGACGGTCGGAGTTGAGCTCGCCCGGCATCTCCTGAACGTATGCACCGGCAACGAGGGGATGGTCGTCGACGCGTTCGCCGCAGGCGAGGCGGTGACGGCGGCCTCGGTCCGTGCCGGGCGGCGTGCGGTCGCGTGCGTGCCGCACTTTCCGCTCGCGCAGCGGATTCAGGAGAGGCTCGCCCGGACGCTCACAGAGGAGGAGCGGGACCGGGTTCTGCTGCGGCCGTGCCTGCCTGATCACCTTTGCCAAGGGCTCGCGGATCTGGCCAGCGAGGTCGATCTCGTGATCGGGGCTCCGCCCGTCGTCGGGCTCGGAGGAGACCCCTCGGGTGGGCGGCGTGATCCCGGGTGCGCGGCCTGCCGGTGGGACGTGCGGACGCTGGACACCGCGCGGCGGCACGCGTTCCTCGACTCGGCGGCCCGGGTGCTGAAGCCCGGCGGACATGTCGCAGTGGTCACCACGGCCCGGTACGCGCAGGGCAGACTGTTCGACCTCGCCCCGCGCATCGTCCGCAACGCACGTCGGGCCGGGCTGCGGTACGTGCAGCACGCCATCGCGATCCGAGTACCGATCGACGGCGACGTCCTCGTTGTGCAGGCCGGGCCCGACGACCTCGCCCAACTCCGGGACCCGCAGGAGACGATGCTGCCGCCTGTGGTGTCGCTTCACGCCGACGTGTGCCTGTTCACCAAGCCGCGCGGGGGTGTCGATGACTGAGTTCGTTCCCTCCGTCCTGGCGACCGGGCAGGTGGTCTCGCGGGTGCAGCGCAGGGGCCGGTATCTGCCGGAGTCGATGAGGCATCCCGGCAAGATGCTGCCCTCGATCGCCAGAGCCGTCATCGGCGCCTACACCGAGCCGGGTGACCTGATGGTCGATCCGATGTGCGGGATCGGCACGACCCTCGTGGAAGCCGTCCACCTCGGCCGCGATGCCGTCGGGATGGAGTACGAGGCCGACTTCGCGAACCTGAGCGTCCGCAACCTGCTGCACGCGGCTGCCCAGGGAGCCTCTGGGCAGCCGAGGGTGGTGTGCGGCGGATGCGCGGAACACCGCCGCCGTGTGCTCGGACCTGCACGGCAAGGCCGCGCTCGTGCTCACTTCGCCGCCGTACGGGGCGAGCACGCACGGGCAGGTCAGGTCGGAGATCCGGGATGGTGACGGCGGTCCTGTGAGCAAGTGGGACCACCGCTACTCCGAGGACCGCTCCAACCTCGCTTACCGGCGGTTCCCCGCGTTGATCGAGGGGTTCGGGCAGATCCTCGCCGGGTCGTCCCTGCTGCTTCGGCCCGGTGGTGTTCTGGCGGTGACGACCCGTCCGTTCCGGGTGAAGGGAGAGCTGGTCGACCTGCCCGGAGAGGTCCTCGCCGCGGCCGAGAACGCCGGCCTCGTCCTGCAAGCGCGTCTGGCCGCGCTGCTGTGCGGGATCAAGGACGGGCAACTGGTCGCGCGGGCGAGCTTCTTCCAGATCCTCGAAAACCCGACGCAACCGCGCCGCCGGACGGCCCGTCTGCGCGAGCGCCCACGAAGACCTCCTGGTCTTCCAGCGGGCCGACTCGGCCCGAGGAGGCGACGACTTGACATGCGGAAACGAGGTCGGTGTCGATACCCGTCCCGGCCGCACGGCGGCCACCGGCAGAGGAGAGGGCAGGCCGTGATGCGCATCGCCTTCTACGGGCGCATCGACGACTGGCACGGCGCAGAGATGCGGATCATGAAGCAGCGCGAGCTCTGCCAACGGGTCCTCAACCCCTGTGAGCAGATCACCACGGTCTTCTTCGACGTCGGGGAATCGGATCTTCTTCCCGAAGGATTCGCCCTAGGGCGCGACGGCTCCATGACCGACCTGCTGCGCGAAGCCCGCGACCCTTTCAGGCGCTTCGACCTCGTCATCGCCCGCTCCAGCGACCGCCTGGAACACCGCGGCGTCCACTACAGCACGGTCCTGCTCCGGCTCACCACCGCCGGCGTCCCCGTCCGGGTCGCCCGGCGGCTCTCCTTTGCCTGAACCCGCGAGGACGGGCTCACCCGAGGGTGTGCCCGTCCTGTCCTTCCGCTTCCACATCGCCGCACCCCAGCAGCACTCACCGATCCCACTCGATGCCATCAGCGCCGGGACGGGAGGCCGACGTGCGCAGCTGATCGGCTACGACGCGTTCGCCGCCGACCGGCTCCTGCGGGTCGCGTTCGCAGGGCGGACCTCGACCGACGACCTGCAAGACCCGGTGACGTCGTTGCTCCGGCAGCTCAGCAACTCCCAAGCCGCCCTACCTCCCGGCGGGGCGATGGTCGCCTACTTCTACGACGTCGAATCCGGCCGGAAGGCACTCGACGCACGCGGCCACGGCCGAGGACACGAGCGCTTCAACATCCCCATCCCCCGCGACGGAGGCATCCAGGACCTCCTGGCCGAAGCCCGCCAACCCGACCGGCGGTTCGACGCCGTCATCTGCGAGGACATCGCCCGCATCGGAAGACGCAGCCACGTGTCCCAGGAGATCGAAACCCTCCTGGAGCGCGCCGGGGTACTCCTGATCGCGGCCGACGAACCGTTGATCACCAGCGGGAAGCGCGCGACCCAGCCCCTCACCCGCCGCGTCAAGCAGGGCGTCTCTGAGTGGTACGTCTTGGAGCTGCTGGAGAAGTCCTGGGATGGGCTCAGCACCCACTCCCACATGGGCTACAACATCGGCAAACCTCCCTATGGGTACCTCAAGCACGACGTCCCGCACCCCATCGCCTCACGCCGCGAGCAAGGAGCCACCAAGCACACCTCAAGACCGACCCGCTGAAAGCGCCCGTCGTCGCCCGGATCTTCGACCTCCGCGTGGCCGAGAAGCTCGGCTACAAGGCCATCGCCGCCGAACTGAACCGAGACCTCGTCCTCAACCCGCCGCCCGCCCCCGTCGATCCCTCCCGCGCGGTCGGCCAATGGACCGAGTCCTCGGTGCGCGAAGTCATCATCAACCCGAAGTACACCGGCTACATGGTCTTCAACCGCGAGGCCACCAAGACCGACAGCGGCAAGCTCAACCCACCCGAAAAGTGGGTGTGGTCCGCCGAGCCCTCACACGAGGCGATCGTCTCGCTGGACATCTGGACGTCCGCCCAGAGCATCAACAAGAAACGGCAGCGATCCCGCATCGAAGACGGCAACTCCCACCCCGACACCCAGCGCACCTACCTCCTGCGCTCCTACATCCGCTGCCACCTCTGCGGGCGGCTCATGGGAGGCAAGGACTCGCGCGGCAACACCTACTACGTCTGCCGACCCGGCCGCGGCCGCATCCCCGAGGGACACCCCAAAAGCATCTGGGTCCGCGAGGAACCCTTCATTCAGGGCATCAGCGACTTCTTCGCCGCACACATCTTCGGCCCCAACCGAGCGCTCCTACTCAAGGACGTCCTCGACCAGGCCGCACTCGCCGCCACCCGAGAACACGCCGAACAGCTCGCACGGCTCCAAGCCCACATCGACGACCTCGACGCACGCCGCGCCCGGCTCATGCGCCGCCTCGAAGACCCCGACTGCTCCGGCGAGTTCGCCCGCGAAATCGACGCCCGCACCACCCAGCTCGCCCAAGACCGACGGGCCAAAGCCGCCGAACTCCGAAACCTCAACAACCAGCAACCGCCCACCCAGAACCCCGAACTCCTCGACTTCGTCCCGCAGGTCCGAGTCGGCCTGACCGCGATGCCCGAGGCTGTCCTGCGGCAGCTCTACGACGCCTTCAACCTGGAGATCATTTACGATCACATCACTGACCGGGCGGAGATCACCCTCACCATGACCGCCGAAACCACACCCACCATCCAACGCGCCACCCACACCGCCATCCGAACCACCCAAAGCGACCAAAACGCAGAAACCCCGGAGAAAACTCCGGGGTTGCGGGGATTTGGGTGGTACCCCCAACGGGATTCGAACCCGTGCTACCGCCTTGAAAGGGCGGCGTCCTAGGCCACTAGACGATGAGGGCTGGTCGTTGGGGTCAGTGTACGGGACGGGGGTGGGGAAGGCGTAATCGGTATCAGCGGCTGGGGGTGGTGGAGGGGGACGGGAGGGGGGTGGGGGCGGGGGCCAGGTGGCGTTCGACTTGGACGGACTGTTCGCCTAGGCCGCCGAGGGTGAAGTCGTCCCACGCTTGGAGGGTGTGGGTGGTGCGGTTGAAGTAGAGGAGGCTGAGGTTGATCTTTGTGGGGGACTCGTGTTCGAGGCCGCGTAGGCCGGCGGCGCCGGTGGAGCCCTGGGTGAACAGGAGGGTGCCGTTCGGGAGGGTCTCGGTGCCTCGGCGGTGGGTGTGGCCCGCGAGGACGAGCGGTGTGAGGCCGTCCAGGGGACGGGCCTGGGCGGGGTCGTGTACGACGGCGACAGCGGGCGGCTTGGGCAGGCCGCGCAGGGTTTCGGCGTTAAGGAGACCCTGTGCCTCCAGTGCGCTGGAGGGGAGGTTGTCGTGGTCGTTGGTCTTGTCGGGCGTGAAGCGGGGGTCGCCCGCGCCGTAGATGAGGAGGCCGCCGACCTCCTGTGCGCGGTCGTCGAGCACGACGGTGTTCTTCAGCTTGGCGACGGCGGCCTCGGTGCCCTTGGAGTCGTGGTTGCCTCGGACGAAGACGTAAGGGACCTTGATGGTGTTGATGTTGGCGACGAACCTGTCTTCGGGCCGTGAGCCGTGGTCGGTGAGGTCGCCGGAGTCGATGACGAGGTCCACCTGGAACTGTTCGGTGATGTTCCGGATGACGTCGAAAGCGAGCGGATTGAGGTGGATGTCCGCGACGTGCAGGACGCGCACCGTGTCGGGGTCCGGGGTGTAGATGGGCAGGGTCGAGGTGGTCGCGTACAGCTCGGACACGTTTCCGACGAGTTTGGCGAGCATGCCCCGGTATTCGGCGAACCTGTCGATGACGGACTGGGCGTCGCCGACGAGCTGTGGCGCGTTCGCCAGCAGACCCGTGTAGCGGGGTTCGGCCACGGACGACGGGCGGAACGTCCCCCAGGCGAGGCCGGAGAAGCCCGTCATAAGGAGAAGGGAAGCCAACGTAGCGCTGAGGACGGCTTTCCAGTCACGGTAGAGAGCGAGTGCCAGCAGGGCCGTCAAAGCGAGAGCTGCCACTACGGCGCGGATGGCGAGCCAGACGACGCCGTGCCGGACCTCGTCGGTGATCTTCGCTTCGAGGGTCTGGATCTTGGCGGGGTCGTTGATGAACGCCTGGGTGGCGGCCGGGCGCAGCCGGGTGATCTGGGCCTTGAGCACGAGTGGCCCGTGGTGCGAGTCGAGGCGCAGCGAGCCGAGCGGGGGCACCTCGACCTCGGTTCCGCCCTCGGGCGACAGGGACAGGCTCAGCGACGCGTCAGCGGGCCCGACGGGCGTCTCGATCCGGCCGCCGGCGAGCAGGCCGACGAGAGTGCCGAGGACGGCCACGGCGACGAGGGAACTCCACCGAGCGGTGCGGCGGTTGAAGACCGTGGAGACGACCCGGGAAAGGAGACGGCGCATGGTGGAGGCGTCGGAGGCTGAGTTCGAGGAGCTGGTGTCGGAGGCATTGGACACGATTCCTCCGGGTTTGACGGGGATGATGAAGAACGTGGTGATTGTCGTGGTGGACGAGGCACCGGAACCGGGCCTGCTCGGCCTGTATACCGGTATTCCGCTGACGGAACGGGGCGACTGGTACGGAGGAGTCCTGCCCGACACGATCGAGATCTACCGCGCGGAGCACCTGGCGATCTGTGACGATCGCGACCAACTCCGCGAGGAGATCGCGGTGACCGTCGTCCACGAGATCGCCCACCACTTCGGCATCGACGACGAGAGGCTCCACGCACTCGGCTGGTGAACGCCGCGAAAGCCCTGGGAATTTCAGCACATTCGGTCACCTGGTTGCGACGCTACGTGATTTGATGTCGAGAAATCGACTTGTGGCGGGCAGAGCATGGGCAGGCACAGGCGTCCACCTGAGAAACGGGTCACCTACCGGGAAGTGTTCGCGGACGGCGAGTTCCGCCGTCTCTGGGCGGCGCAGACGCTCAGTTCACTAGGCGACCAACTGGCACAGGTGGCGTTGGCGGTCCTCGTCTATGACCGCACCCAGAGTCCTCTCCTTACGGCGCTCACCTACGCGCTGACGTACCTGCCGCCCATCATGGGCGGGCCCGTCCTGTCGGGCCTGGCCGACCACTTCCCGCGGCGCAGGGTGATGGTCGTCAGCGACGTCGTCCGCATGGGGTTCATGGGCGTGATGGCCCTGAACGGGATGCCCTTCTGGTCCCTGTGCGTGCTCATCTTCCTGACGATCCTGATGGCGTCGCCCTTCTCCGCGGCCAGGGCCGCTCTGCTGCCTGACGTTTTGGAAGGTGACAAGTACGTCCTCGGGGCGGCCATCACGAACATCACGCACCAGGCGTGTCAGATGATCGGGTTCATCGCGGGCGGCGCGTTGGTGGCGTTCGTCGGGACACGTGAGGCGCTCATCGTCAACGCGCTGACGTTCCTGTTCTCGGCGCTCGTCCTGATCGGGCTCAAGCACCGTCCCGCGCCTACGCACGCCCGTACGCGGCTGCGCCTGTGGGGCGGGACGCGCGAGGGCGCCAAGATGGTCTTCGGTGACCGCACCCTGCGCAGCCTCGTCAGCTTCGCCTGGCTGTGCTCGTTCTACACCGTCCCCGAAGGGCTGGCCGCGCCCTACGGGGCGACGTTCGGGGACGATCCGCTGTACGTGGGCGTCCTCATGGCGGCGATGCCCACCGGGATGGTGGCGGGCAGCTTCGTCTTCTCGCGCTTCGTCCGGCCCATGGGGCGGATCAAGGCGATGGGGTGGATGTCGATACTGGCCTGCGCGCCTCTGGTGCTCTGCGGGCTGGATCCGGGGTTCCCGATGACGGTCCTGCTGTGGGGGCTGTCCGGCGTCGGCAGCGCCTACCAGGTGGCCGCCAACACCGCGTTCGTGTCCGCCGTTCCGCCGGAGGGGCGCGGACGGGCGTTCGGGCTGGCCCAGTCGGGGATCCTGGCGGGTCAGGGCCTGGGGATCCTCGTGGGGGGCGCGCTGGCCCAGGTGATCGGGCCGCAGACGGTCGTCGCGCTCGCCGGGATGGCGGGACTGTCCACGGCCGCGATCCTGTCCCTCGTGTGGACGAGGGTGCGCGGGGACGTCATGGGCGTCGTGCTCGCCCCGTCGGTCCCCGCGAGGAAGGTCACTGCCCCTTCTTCTTGTTGAGCGCGTCGGAGGTCTTGTTGAGCGCCTCCTGGACCTGGGGCTTGTTGAACCACCTCTGGGCGATCGAGGAGGTCTCGCCCTGCGCCGGGATGAGGAGCCAGGCGAGGACGTACAGGACCGGGATAGCGAGGCCGAAGCCTACGGCCGTGCCGATGACGGCGGTGCCGGCGACGGCGAGGCGGGTGATGTTGAGGTCGAGGTTGGTCCGCGCCGAGATGGTGGCGCAGATTCCGGCGAGCATCTTGTTGTCCGTCTTGCGGTACAGGTTCGCGTTCATGTCTTAAGAGTGCCCTTCGACCCGCCCCGTCCGCATCGGGGAAGGTCCCTGAGCGCACCCTGATCCGGCCCCCTGAGTAAGCTCGCCAGGGTCTCACCCCGGGAGGAAGCGCCATGGACGTACTGCGGATCGACGACCTGCTCCATGAGGACGAACGACTCGTACGCGACACCGTCCGCGCCTTCCGGAACGAGGCCATCGACCCCTATGTGGCCGACTGGTTCGAAACCGGGACGCTGCCCGTCCGGGAGCTGGCGCGGGCGATGGGCGGGCTCGGGCTCTTCGGGATGCACCTACGGGGTTACGGGTGTGCCGGGTCCAGTGCCGTCGCCTACGGGATCGCGTGCAGGGAGCTGGAGGCGGCCGATAGCGGGTTGCGCTCCTTCGTGTCGGTGCAGGGCTCCCTGGCCATGGCGGCCATCCACAAGTACGGCTCGGAGGAACAGAAGCAGAAGTGGCTGCCTGGGATGGCGTCGGGTGAGCTGATCGGGTGCTTCGGCCTTACCGAGCCCGACCACGGCTCCGACCCTGGCTCGATGCGCACCTACGCGCGGCGCGACGGCTCCGACTGGGTGCTCAACGGCGCCAAGATGTGGATCACGAACGGGTCCGTCGCGGACGTGGCCGTCGTCTGGGCGCGCACCGAGGAGGGCGTCAACGGGTTCCTCGTGCCCGCCGACACCCCTGGATTCACCCGTTCGGACATCAAGCGCAAGCTCTCCCTGCGCGCCTCCGTCACGTCCGAGCTGGCCTTCGACGACGTCCGGCTGCCCGCCGACGCGCTGCTTCCGGAGGCCAAGGGGTTGAAAGCGCCGCTCGGGTGCCTGGCGGAGGCGAGGTTCGGGATCATCTTCGGCGTCGTCGGCGCCGGGCGGTCCTGCTACGAGACGGCGGTCGACTACGCGCGGACCCGCGAGCAGTTCGGCAAGCCCATCGGCGGCTTCCAGCTGACCCAGGAGAAGCTCGCGTGGATGGAGGTGGCCCTGGGGCAGGCCGGGCTCACCGCGCTCCACATCGGCCGTCTCAAGGACGCGGGGAAGGTCACCGCGCAGCAGATCTCGTTCGGCAAGCTCGCGAACGTGCGGACGGCCCTGGACGTCGCCCGGCAGGCCAGGACGATCCTGGGCGCGAACGGCGTGACGCTGGAGTACCCCGTCATCAGGCACGCCAACAACCTGGAGTCGGTGCTCACCTACGAGGGCACCCAGGAGATCCACACGCTCGTGCTGGGCGAGGCCATCACCGGGATCGCCGCCTACCGGGGCTGACGGGCGCGTCAGCCTGCGGCGGCGAGCCGGTGCGCGTCCAGGGCGAGCGCGAGTTCGAGCGCCTCGCGGGGCCGGTCGGGTGAGCGCCCGGTGAGGGCCTCGATCCTCCGAAGCCGGTTGAAGACGGTGTTGCGGTGGCAGTACAGGGCCGCCGCCGTCCTGACGATGGAGCCGCCGCAGTCGAGTAGGCACGCGAGCGTGCCGAGGAGGGTGTCGCGCTCTGCCTCGTCCAAGGCGAGCAGGGGGCCTAGCACCGTCGTGACGAGCCGTTCGGCCAGGTCGGGCTGGCTGACGGCCAAGGCTGCGGGCAGCCTGTCGTCGAGGCTGACGACCTCCGTGCCCGCGCAGGTGCGCAGTGCCGTCATCGCCAGCCTGCGCCCCTCCGACAGGCCGAGGAGGCCGTCGATGAGGGGGCTGACGCCGGCGGGTCCCGGCAGCGCGGCGCGTAGGGCGGTGAGGGCCGTGGCGGCGTCCGTGCCGTCGAGGCAGACCACTAGGAAGACGCCGTCAGTACGGGCCCTTCGCAGCATCCGTAGGCCGTCGGACGGAAGGGGCGACACGGCCTCGGGACGGCAGGCGACGACGAGGTAGCCGCCGAAGCGCGGCACGTCGAAGACGGCGGCCGTCTCCCGGACGACCTCGGTATCGGCCCGGCCCTCAAGCAGCGCGTCCAGGAGGGCGCCCGCCCTTTCGGCGCCGCGCTTGCGCAGTTCCGCTTCCCGTCGCCGGTAGGACGCGGCCGCTGCCGTCGCCTGCCTGTCGACGGCGATCCAGATCCGTCCGGCCGCGTGCAGCAGGGCCGCCTCCTTGCCCGGATGCCGTTCGGTGATGATGGCGGCCATGGTGTCCCAGGTGATCTGGGTGGCCAGGCGGTAGGCGCGCAGCAGCGAGTCGAGCGGGACGCCCTGTTCGGCGCGGCGGGCGGCGGTGGCGGCCGCGACGACGGCGTCCCTGCGCTCGGGCGGCGGCAGGCACATGGCCGCGAATCCGGCCTTGAAGCCGCGTTCCAGGTCGCGCCGCAGCTCGGTCTCGGGGACCAGGCGGTAGGCGTCCTCGCTGGCTCTCAGCCGCGCCGCGAGGCGGGCGGCGATGTCGGGCACCTGCTCCAGCAGCCGTTCCGCGACACTGCGGATGAGGACGTAGTCCTCGCTCTCCGTCCGTGCCGAGTCCTGCACGGCACCACCCCCGGCTTGCTGAGCGGTCACAAACATCAAACGGACGTTATCAAATAAGTGTGCGTTTGCACACGTGTCACCCACCCTGCTCCCCCGGCGGCTTGTGCACCTGTCTTCACTTGCGCGCGCGCTATGGACGGCCGCCTACCGGTCCGGCTTGTGTGAGCCGTCACACACCCCTGGGAGCACCATTGGACGCAGCAGCCAAACCGCCGCCCGACCCCGCCGGGCTGCGGGTACACGACCTGGAGGTCGCTTACGGCAGGGTCAGCGCCCTGCGCGGGGTGACGCTGGAGGCGCCGCGGGGCGCGGTCGTGGCCGTGCTCGGCGCCAACGGCGCGGGCAAGAGCACTCTCCTACGCGCGATCTCCGGGACGCTCCGCCACCACGGAGGCTCCATCACCGGAGGGGACATCGCTTACGCGGGCGCTCGGTTGTCCGGCCTCGACGCGGCGGAGGTCGTCGCCCGGGGCGTCACCCAGTCCCCCGAGGGCCGCCGGATCTTCGCGCGGATGACCGTCGCGGAGAACCTGCGCGCCGGCGCGCTCGGAGGCGCGGGGCGCAAGGCGGCCGCAGAGGCACGGGAGCGGGTACTCGACCTCTTCCCTGTGCTGGCCGAACGGGCGGCGCAGCGGGCCGGGCTGCTTTCGGGCGGCGAACAGCAGATGCTCGCCATCGGCCGCGCCCTTATGGCGAGGCCGTCATTGCTGCTGTTGGACGAGCCCACCCTGGGGCTCGCGCCTCTGATGCAGCAGAAGATCGCCGAGACGGTCACCGAGATCAACGCGCAGGGCACCACGGTGCTTCTGGTCGAACAGAACGCCGCCACCGCGCTCGCCCTCGCGTCACACGCCTACGTGCTCGAAGTGGGCGAGGTGGCGATGAGCGGGCCCGCCGCCGAGCTGGCCTCCAGCGACGAGGTGCGCCGCCGCTACCTGGGCGAGGGCGGCCCAGACGACGACGAGGACGACGCCGCGCCACGGCCCGTCCTGACGAGGTGGGCCGGATGACCCCGCCTCCCGTCCCCAGCCTCCTGGTCCGCGACGTCACCGTGCGCTTCGCCGGGCTGCTCGCGCTCGACGCGGTGAGCTTCACCGTCGAGCCGGGCACGATCCACGCGGTCATCGGGCCGAACGGCGCAGGCAAGTCCACCTGCTTCAACGTCCTCTCCGGCGTCTACCGGGCGGCGTCGGGCAGCGTCCGCTTCGGCGACGCGGAGCTGACCCGGCTGCCTACGCACCGGATAGCGGCGCTCGGGGTCGCGCGCACGTTCCAGAACATCGCGCTCTCCCGGCACCTGCCTGTGGCGGCCAACCTCATGCTGGGCCGCCACCGGCTCACCCGCGCGGGCTTCGTGTCGGCCGGGCTGCGGCTGCCCCGTGCGCGCGCCGAACGCGCCGCGCACGCGGCGCGGGTGGCCGAGATAGCCGCGTTCACCGGTATCGCGGGCTGGCTGCACACGCCGGTCGGGCTGCTGCCTTACGGCGTGCAGAAGCGCGTCGAGCTGGCACGCGCCCTGTGCATGGAGCCCCGGCTGCTGCTCCTGGACGAACCGGTGGCCGGGATGAACGGGGGCGAACGGCGCGAGATGGCCCGGCTCATCTCCGCGATCCGGGAGGACCTGGGCATCTCACTCCTTCTCGTCGAACACGACATGGGCATGGTCATGCGGCTCGCCGACGCCGTCACCGTCCTGGACTTCGGCAGGCGCATCGCCGACGGCGCGCCGGACGACGTGCGGCGCGACCCCGCCGTCATCCGCGCCTATCTGGGCGCCGAAGAACCGCTTCGGAAGGAGGAGACGGCGTGACGCACTTCGCCGAACTGCTGCTGAACGGCGTCTCGATGGGCGCCGTGTACGCGCTCATCGCGCTGGGCTTCGTCATCATCTTCAAGGCGAGCGAGGTGGTGAACTTCGCACACGCCTCGCTGCTTCTCGTCGGCGGCTTCCTCGTCGCCGAACTGCACGGAAGGATCGGCTTCCTGCCCGCGCTGCTGGCCGGGGCCGCAGGGGCGGCGCTCGCCGGGGCATTCGTGGAGTTCGCGGTGATCCGCCGGTCCCGTGCCGCCGACCACAGCGTGCTGGCCATCGTGACGATCGGCGTCGACATCATCCTGGCGACCGAGCTGACCCGCAGGATCGGCACCCGCGTCATGGCGATGGGCGACCCCTGGGGAGACGCGGTGCTCCACCTCGGCCCGGTGTCGATCGCCGAGACCCGGGTCGTCGCGCTGATCGTCGCGGGCGCGCTCATCGGAACGTTCCTGCTCGCGTTCAAGCACACCGGCTGGGGCGTGGCCATGCGCGCGGCCGCTGAGGACCACGAGACGGCCGCGCTGATGGGCGTCCGGCTCGGGCGGGTCTCGCTGAGCGCCTGGGCCGTGGCGGGCGCTCTGGCGGCCGTGGCGGCCCTGTTCCTGACGGTGTTCCCCACCCCCGGACTCGACCGCACGACCGGCCTGGTCGCGCTCAAGGCGTTCCCCGCGGCCATCCTCGGCGGCCTCGACTCGACGACCGGCGCGCTCGTGGGCGGGCTCATCATCGGCGTCACCGAGGCGCTGATGAGCGGCTACCAGGGCGAGTTCGCGTTCCTGGGCCGGGGCATCGGCGACGTCGCGCCCTTCCTCGTGATGATCATCGTGCTGCTGTTCAGGCCCGCAGGGCTGTTCGGGACGAGGGAGCTGACCCGTGTCTGAACCCCGCGCCTCCCGGCTCGCCAGGCCCGCGCTGTGGACGGCCGCCGCGCTGGCCGTCGTCGTCGTCCCGTTCTACCTTGAGGCGTTCTGGCTGATGGCCGGGCTGTTCGCGATGTCAGCCGCCGTCGGCGCCATCGGCCTCAACCTCCTGACGGGCGCGACGGGCCAGCTGTCCATGGGCCACGCGTTCTTCCTCGCCGTAGGTGCCTACACGTACGTCCTGCTCGCCTCCGAGCCCGGAAGCCATCTCCTCGGCTTCGGTCTGCCCACGCCGCTCGCGGCGGTCCTCGCCGTCGCGGCGGCGGGCGCGGCGGGCGGGCTGTTCAGCCCCATCGCGGGACGGCTCAAGGGCGCCTACCTCGGCATCGCCACCTTCGCGCTGATCTTCCTCGGCCAGCACGTGCTGTTCAACGCCGAACCCGTCACCGGCGGATACAACGGCAGGGCCGTACCTCCGTTCTCCCTGTTCGGCTTCTCTTTCGCCGACACCCCTGAGCTGGTCGTCCTGGGCGTGCCCTTCGGCTCGCTGGAGCGGCTCTGGTATCTGGCCGTCGTGGTGCTGCTCGCCTCCGGCTGGTTCGCCAAGGGCGTCCTGGCGGGACGTCCCGGCCTCGCCATGAACACCATCCGCGACCACGAGACGGCCGCGGGCGTCATGGGGGTGCCCGTCGCCAAATACCGCGCCGGGGTGTTCGTGCTTTCGTCGATGTACGCGGGGCTCGCAGGGGTGATGCTCGCCCTCGCCTTCCAGCGGACCGTCCCCGAGTACTTCGGCATCATGCTCGCCCTCGACTACCTGGCCATGATCGTCATCGGCGGGCTCGGATCCGTCGGCGGCGCTGTCGTAGGCGCCGCTCTGGTCACGCTGCTACCGCAGGTGCTCACCCGGTACAGCGACGCGCTGCCGCTCGTCGCCCAGCCCGGCACCGGCGGCTTCTCCCCGGCGGAGGCGGCGCGGATCCTCTACGGCTCCGTCGTCGTCGCCGTCGTGCTGTTCCTGCCCGCGGGGCTGCTGGGGCTCGCCCAGCGCGTCCGACGGCGCCTCGCGGGCGCTTTCCCCCATCACCCCTCCACCCCCTCAGGGAGCTCCTCTTGAGCAGGTTCCGTCTCCGCAAGAGCGCCTTCGGCGTGACCCTCGTGACCCTGGTGGCGCTCGCGGCCACCGCGTGCGCCAGCGACAAGGCGGTCGACGGCAGCGTGGCCATCGGCGCCGACGGCGTCAAGCACGGCCCCGGTGTCACCGACGACAAGATCACCGTAGGGCTGATCACCGACCTCACCGGCCCCTACGCGCCGCTCGGCAAGAGCATCAGCCAGGCCGGGCAGCTCTACTACGAGAAGGTGAACGCCGCAGGCGGCATCTGCGGCAGGACCATCGAACCGATAGTCCGCGACATGGGCTACGACGTGCAGAAGACAGTGTCCGCCTACACCGAACTGGAGCCCCGCGTGGCGGCGCTGCCCCAGTTCATCGGCTCCGCCACCGTCGCCGCCGTCCGCGACCGCCTGGAGGCGGGCGGGCCGCTCACCCTCGCGCTGGCCTGGGCGCCCAGCCTCCTGGGCGCCGACTCGATCCAGATGACGGGCACCACCTACGCGGTCGACGTCATCAACGGCGTGGACTTCCTGGTGAAGGAACGCGGCCTCAAGGCGGGCGACAAGATCGGCCACGTGTACGTCGAGGGCGACTACGGCGACGACTCCCTGGCGGGCTCCAAGTACGCGGCGGGCAAGCTCGGCATGAGCGTCGTCGAGCAGAAGGTCAAGGCGACCGACGCGGACATGAGCTCGCAGGTGTCCGCGATGGAGCAGGCGGGCGTCAAGGCCGTCATCCTGTCCACCGCGCCGAGGCAGACGGCGTCGTTCGCGGGCGTCGCGGGGGCCACCGGGCTGAAGGTGCCGCTGCTCGGCAGCAACTCGGCGTTCGCGCCGCAACTCCTCGCCACCCCTGCGGGCCCCGCCCTCCTCGGCGACTTCCACATCATGCAGGCGTCCAGCCCGCTCAGCGCCGACCTCCCGGTGATGAAGGAGATCATCGACGGCTACAAGGCCAAGTTCCCCCAGGACGGCCTCGACAACGGCGTCATGGCGGGCTACACAGGCGCGGTGGTCGTGGGCGACGCGCTGAAGAAGGCGTGTGAGAACAAGGACCTCAGCCGGGCCGGCATCATCGCCGCGCACCGCTCGCAGAGCGCCTGGGACGGCGGGTTCGGCTCCACCATGGACTTCACCGACCCCAAGCAGCCGCCCACCCGTGAGACGTACATCCTCAAGGCCGACAAGGAGGCCGTCGGCGGCCTGAAGGTCGTCAAGGAGGCCGCGGTGTCCGAGCTCGCCGCGTCCTACGAGATCAAGGTCGGCTGACCCCGTGCGGGCCGGTCTCCCTCGGGGGGAGGCCGGCCTTCGCGCTGCGCGCGCGCTTGCATTCACTACCCTGAGGGCCGTGAGCTCTGTAACTTCTTCCGGCGCGCAGGCCGACGGCCTCGCCACCATCGCCGATGACGGCACCGTCCTGGACACCTGGTTCCCGTCCCCCGCCCTTGCCGACGCCCCCGGTGACGCCGGGACGGTCGTCCTTGAAGACGCGGAGGCGGGCGACCTGGCGGCCGCCGTAAGGGCGGACGCGCGGCGCGGCGTGAAGGTCGTCGCCGTGCGCACCACCATCGCCTCGCTCGCGGACGCCCCGAAGGACGCGCACGACGTCTATCTGCGGCTCCACCTCCTGAGCGCCCGGCTGGTCCGGCCGCACACCCTCAGCCTCGACGGCGTCTTCGGGCTGCTCGCGAACGTCGCGTGGACGTCGGCGGGCCCGGTGCTGCCCGAGCGCGTCGAAGCGGCGCGGCTGGCTGTGCGGGCCGAAGGCGGATACCTCGCCGTCTACGGCATCGACAAGTTCCCCCGGATGACGGACTACGTCGCGCCGTCGGGC
Organism: Actinocorallia sp. API 0066; assembly: GCF_020991275.1. Lineage (GTDB taxonomy): Bacteria > Actinomycetota > Actinomycetes > Streptosporangiales > Streptosporangiaceae > Actinocorallia. The sequence continues at coordinate 228,038 of NZ_JAJLQY010000005.1, forward strand.
GTGCGGATCGCCGACGCCGACCGGGTGCGGCTCGGCGCGCACCTCGCCACCGGCACGACCGTCATGCACGAGGGCTTCATCAACTTCAACGCGGGCACGCTGGGCGCCTCGATGGTCGAGGGCCGGATCAGCGCCGGCGTCGTCGTCGGGGACGGCAGCGACATCGGCGGCGGCGCGTCGATCATGGGCACCCTGTCGGGCGGCGGCAAGCAGGTCGTCTCGCTCGGCGAGCGCTGCCTGCTGGGCGCCAACTCCGGCATCGGCATCTCGCTGGGCGACGACACCGTCGTCGAGGCGGGCCTGTACGTCACGGCCGGGACCCGGGTGACGCTGCCCGACGGAAAGATCATCAAGGCGCTCGACCTCTCCGGCGCCAGCGGGCTCCTGTTCCGCCGTAATTCGCAGTCTGGGGCCGTCGAGGTCATCCCGCGGTCCGGGACCTGGGGCGGGCTCAACGAGGCGCTGCACGCCAACTGAGGCCCGCTCAGCCGTAGTCGCGCAGGAACAGCGCCTCCGCGACGGCGAGATGCCTGATCTCCGACGGGTCGACGCTCTCGTCGGGGGCGTGGATGCGCGACGCCGGTTCCGCGACCCCGAGGAGCATGATCTCCGCCTTCGGGAACGCGCGGTGCAAGGCGGGACACAACGGGATCGACCCGCCTTCGCCGCGCGTGACGACCTTCTTGCCATACGCCTCGCACAGGGCCGCCGTCATGGTCGTGTAGGCGGGGCCTCCGGTACGGGCCAGGAAGGGACTCCCGATCCCTTCCGGCTCTATCTCCACCTTCGCGTGGAACGGCGCGACCGCCTGCAGGTGTGCCATCAGCGCGTCACAGGCGGCGCCCGGGTCTATCCCCGGCGGGACGCGCAGGTTGAGGCGGGCGCGCGCGCTCGGCTGGACGGCGGCGGTGCTGCCCACGACGGGCGGGCAGTCGATGCCCAGCACGGTGAGGGCGGGCCGCGCCCACAGCATGTCCGAGACGGTGCCGGTGCCCGCCACCCCGACGCCGTCCAGGACTCCCGCGTCGCGGCGGAACCTTTCGAGCGGGTAGGGCGCGCCGTGCCAGCGCTGGTCGGACTTCAGGCCGCGGATCGTGGTGTTGCCCGCGGCGTCGCACAGTGTCCCCAGCATGTGGATGAGCGCGGCGAGCGCGTCAGGCGCGGCCCCGCCTACCGTCCCGGAGTGCAGCGCGCTCTCCATCGTGGTGACGGTGACGACGACGCCCGCCCGCCCGCGCAGGCTCGTCGTGAACGTCGGGACGCCCACCGCCGTGTTGCCCGTGTCGGCGACGACGACGGCGTCCGCCTCGAAGAGTTCGGGGTCGTGCCTCAGGAGGCGTTCCAGGCCGCCCGTGCCCTGCTCCTCGCTGCCTTCGATGACGACCTTCACGCCGACCCTGGGCTCGGCCGCCCTGAGGGCCGTCAGGTGCATCACCACGTTGCCCTTGCAGTCGGCGGCCCCGCGCCCGTACCAGCGGCCGCCCCGCTCTGTGAGCCGCCAGGGGTCGCTCGTCCAGCCCTCGCCGGGAGGCTGGACGTCGTAGTGGGCGTACAGCAGGACCGTCGGTGAACCTTCCGGGCCCGGCCGGTGCCCTACGACGGCGTGGCTTCCGTCCGGCGTCTCCCGGAGCTTGCAGGGCACGCCCGCCTCGGTGAAGGCGTCCGCCGTCCAGCGGGCGGCCTCCAGGCACTCCTCTTCGGGGAACTGCCTTGCGTCGGCCACCGACCGGAACGCGACGAGTTCCCCAAGATCGCGTTTGGCCCGCCCCATCAGCTCAGCGACCCGCGCTCGCATCATTGCCGTACTCCCCCCGCGACGCCGTCGTCCCGCCCGTACCCCTCCCCTGATCCGCCGAATCCCAGCGCCCGGCCCGGCCGCCACCGTGGAATCTGAGCCGTCAACCTTGAGTTGACGATCGGGCGACGTCAACCTATGGTTGACGACATGAGCGAACCTGCGCAGATCGAGTACCCCATCCGGCTGGACGACCTCATCGCGGCGATCAAGAAGGTCAACGCGCACGAGCTGGAGCAGCTGAGCAACGCCGTCATCGCCGCCGATCACCTCGGCGAACTCGCCGACCACCTCATCGGCCACTTCGTCGACCAGGCGCGCCGCTCCGGCGCGTCCTGGACCGAGATCGGCAAGAGCATGGGCGTAAGCAAGCAGGCGGCCCAGAAGCGCTTTGTCGTCAAGCCCGGCGACGAGCCGCTCGACATGAGCCAGGGCTTCGAACGCTTCACCCCGCGCGCGAAGAACACCCTGGCCGCGGCCATGAACGTCGCGCACCGCGCCGGGAACGCCGAGATCCAGCCGCTCCACCTCGCGCTCGGCCTCCTCACCGAGCCGGAGGCGCTCGCCGCGCGCGCGCTTCAGGAACAGGGCTTCACCCTCGACGCCGTCAAGGAGGCCCTGGAGGCCCGCCTACCTGACGCCGTCCCGGACGCCCCGGCCCTCATCCCCTACGACGCGGGCGCCAAGAAGGCCCTGGAGCTGACGTTCAGGGAAGCCCTCCGCCTCGGCCACAACTACATCGGGACCGAGCACATCCTCCTCGCCCTCCTGGAGTCCGAGGAGCCCTCCGGCCCCCTCCACACCCTCGGCGTCACCAAGGAGGCCGCCGAAAGCCACATCGTCGCCTTCCTCGCCTGACCCCTCCCCCCGGAGCCCTGTCACCGCCCCCGGTTAATCCGCTGCCACCCACCGAGGCGAGATCGGTATGATGCTCGACGGGTCGCTAGCTCAATGGCAGAGCTCCGGACTTTTAATCCGTAGGTTGTGGGTTCGAGTCCCACGCGACCCACTTGCAAGCCGCTGACCTGCGGCCGGATCAAAGAGGGGGGCTTCGGCCCCCACTCGATCCCCACTAGGTGGGGATCAGGCCGCCTTGATCCGGCGGCGGGCCAGCGCCTTACGCGCCTTGGCTCGTCCCTGCTCAGAGGGGTCGGTGTACATGTCGAGCGTGATCGCTGCCTTGCTGTGGCCCAAAATCGACTGGACCGTCTTCACATCCACCCATCCCCGATCAGCAGGGTTGCGATCGTGTGACGAAGCTGATGGGGCGTCAGCTTGATCTCGGCGGCCCCACAGACCTTGTTCCAGCGCCACCGGATGTACTCTCGCGTGATCGGCTTCCCGTCCTCGGTCGTGAAGATCAGCCCCACCCCGCGAACCTCCGTGGTCCGGTTCCGGAACTGGTAGGTCAGTTTGCGACGTACGACAGTGCAACCGGCTACCACGTAGATCCCACTACCGGCGAAGTGCTTAGCCGGGGAAGCTCAGCTGCCTAGAAACCCCTCAGAGGGCCTGAGAGAGCCACAGGCTCACCCATCCATGCCTCTTGCCGACTCAGGCCCCACAGAGACACTCAGGGCTTTCGACCCAATATGCACACAAATGTGCATGCATGCCCATCTTCCCATGCCAAGCCGATCTAGATCACCGGGAACCCGCGCGCCCCTCGTCGAGTCCTATAGGCGTGAACTACACCCTTCATTCCGTAACGCCCCGCACCGACTCCTCAGACGAGGATTCTTCCACCAATGTCACGAGCCACAACGGGCGAGCTTGGCTTATCGTGACAGCAATTGTGGTACCGATTCTCGTGGCACTCTGCACATCTGGTGCTCTCATCGCTGAAAGCAAATCAAATCGAGAGCTCACTAAAGAGCTAGAGGTGATCAAGCAGAAAAATGCAGAGATCGAAAAGAAGAGAGAGGTCTATTTCTCATTCTCCGAAGAAGTGCGGATCTGCATCAGAAGAACTCTACCGAAAGAAAGCGATGAGGCTGAACCCGGCGAACCGACGGCCGTGGACCCAGAATCCCTGCCCGATGATTACGTGAACACACCCGACCCTGCGAAACTTAATCGCGAGCAGTGCACTCGGGTAGAAGCCAAGCTAGATGTGCTTTCTTATTACGCCTCAATTGAAGTGATGGAGAGGTCGACTAAGGTTTGGCGTGCAATCGACGCGGTACATCAAGATAAGCAAACGTGGGGCAGCGTCGTACCAAACTATTCGCACAGGTACCTGCGTAAAGTAGTTAACGATTTGCGATTCTCTATCTGCATGGAGGTATCACCAGCACCAGACGAACAACGCTGCCAAATAAATTCGGACGGATTCGGGCCAGCTCCTGAAATCTTTCCATAGTCAATTAATTCTCGATGACTTCCCCGGCTCGCACGGTGTAGCGGGCTCTGCCTGCCTCCGAGAGCCTGTCGCCATCCTCCACACCATCACGGGACACGAGGATACGCGCCACCTCGTTCACGTCGGCTGCCCATTGCTTGTATGCCGCCGCTACTGGCATAGGCCATTCAAGCAAGAGCATAAGTATCTTGAAATCAAGATCGTAGGCGATCATGAGGCCAAAGAGGTCAAAGAACGACTTCTTCGCCTTCTCCACTGCCTTGTCGAGGTCTGGCTTATTCATCGGCGCACCCAAGCTATCCGCTTAGGGTGGCGGGCTTCTACGGCTCTCATGACCCGCTCTAGGTCCTGGGGATTTTCGGCAGTGATATTCACTGCCTCCGTGGGTATCCAGCACGCACAGGCCCAGAAGACACGATGATAGTCCCCGAAGAGGATGATCCATCCCGGCCATTTAGCTTCAAGCTCTCGGGCTGCTTGCTTTCCTGCTGCGATCCTCTCCGCGAGTTCGGCCATGGCTAAGGAACCTCAGCTGAGACTCGATGGGCAATCCGCTCCACAGCCGATTCAATATGCCGCGCCGGAGCAATGAGAGAGCCAAAAGAGCCGACGAAGAACAGCTCTCCTTCTGCCTCTCGGCAGGTGACAGCCTCTGGCCGTTGCTCAGGGTTCCTGTGGCCAATCCTCAGGAATGTGACGTTGGGTCCTTCGATGAGGTCCGATTCAAGGCCCTTACCTTCAAGGGCCTTCCTCAGCTCCTCAAGGTGTGCTCTCTCCATGCCTCGAAGCTATGAGCGAGATCTCGTCAAGCCAAGTAGTTTCTCGTTACGGAATAAACTTCTCCTGAAGCGCGATCAAGAACCCCCGAGAGTCCTCAGGAGACAAGGCGTAGCCCTCGAATGTCGAGAACAGTTCTAGGTGATAGCTAACGTCGCGGGGATCTCTCATGACGACTGCACCGCCGAACGTCTCAGCTGTGGCTAGAGATTCGTCGTAGACTGTGAAGGTGTTCAGAGGCCCTTCGGGAAGCAGCGTTTGACCAAAGGAAATAACTCGCACCTCAATATTCGGCAACGCTGCCAGCGTGGCAATTCTGCCAAGCTGCACCATCATCACAGACGGCTCGCACAGTGGCCAGCGCAAGGCAGCCTCCGTAAGCACAAACACGAACCGCTTACTTTGGTCATACAGAATGCTCTGACGCTCAAGTCTTCGAGCGATGGCCTTTGAGTGATCCCCTGGGATGGTAGCAAGGCTTGCCTTAGCATATTCCGGGGTGTGCAGAAGTCCGGTAATCATCGTCGGCAGGAAGAACCGGATATTCGAAGCGCCAGCTTCGATTGAAGCTAGTTCACTCTGCCTATGGTGCAGACCCCTTCGAAGAGAAGATCGCAGACCCGAGAATTCAGTATTCGCCAAGCGGGCAAGAGACACCACTTTTTCAACTACGTCCGCCGGGGCATTCAATGCCCCTAGGATTCGCTCCACATCCATCAGGGATGGAAGGACCCTACCCGTCTCGATCTTCGATATCTTAGATTGGCTTATACCGCAACGCACAGATAGCCGGTCTCCCGTGAGACCGGCCTGCCTGCGTAGATCCCTGAGATACAGGGCAAGCTCGTTCTTCTGCTGCCCTAGCTGTTCTGGCTCAAGCACTTCCTTGCCAGTACTCCAAGAATGGGACTGCGCCGTGTAGAGCAACATCCCGATAGCGCCGGTACATCTCTATGTCCGGCTTGCCTATTAGTTCCCGGCCTATCTGTGTTCCGTCGGGCCGGTAGAGCATTCTCACGACTGATTCTTCATCGAACATCCAGAAGTCATGATCTGGCAATCCTGGGTTCGGCTTGCCTGTGAGATCGAGAATGCGGATGTCCTCTCCTGATCTGACATTGAAGGCATACCCCCATTCGAACTCATACTTCAGATAGTCGGAGAGCGGCTGCTCTACTACGTGAACCCGCTGAATGGTGCGGCCTGTCCGAGCCGCATTGGCCACCTTGTCTAGCCATGGGTAATGCAGGTCCTTAGGGGGCTTCTCTCCCGCTTTAAAGCGCTCGAACTCCTCTTGCTCATCCGGCATCGTGTAGACCTGATGAAGTTCAAGCCGGAATGCCGACTCCTTAAAGTCGGCTGTGTAGCGGGACCACTCTCTACCCTCCAAGTACACGGGCAGCCTCCAGAATCATCGAGACCGGGATCTGAATTGCGGCCTCTCCGTCCGGCGTGGTGATGTCCGGCCTCACATATCCCTGAATGGGAACCATCCCATCCTGAGGGGCGAACACCTTCGGGCAGTCATCGCCCTTGCAGTCGCTCACGATGACAGCAGGGTTCGTGTTGTCCATCGCGTCCGTCTCCTTCTCTTTTTGGCTAGCTACTACGGAGGACGCTAGGCGTAGACAGTCCCATGGTCAACGGTCAGCCAAATATTCTTGTCTTGGAATAATGATCTTGTTGCATGGTTGCTCCGATGCAACATGGGTCCTCTACGGGTATCTACCGGGGAACAGCCAAGCGGCAGAACCCCAGGCCGTACAGGGGGAAGCTAGGGATCCCGGACGGGGTTCGCCATGAATGCTTGGTCGATTACCCCACGGGGGTATTTTATTTTACAGGCTTCTCAGGAGGTTGAGACCGACAAACCCTCCCTGTCACATCCCGCCCACTCCACGTGCGGGGGTGGGGGTCTCTAACCGCTGAGACAGCGCCCCACAAAATCCCCACCCGATCCCCACGAAGGGGACCGAAGCAGCCTCCACGGCTCCGAACTAGACCGAAGTCCTAGAGCACGCGAATCAAGGTCTGACCTGGGAGAACTAGGGCTGTTCGGCAATAAGCCGCATTAGGTGACAGACAACCGAAAACCCCCCTCCTTAATCCGTAGGTTGTGGGTTCGAGTCCCACGCGACCCACCAGAGCGGGGTCAGCCGACAGAGGTGACGGCTGACCTGCGAGAACACACTCGACCCGCCGAGCTTGGCTGACTCCAGCCGACGCCACGTGCGCTCGCCGTTTCACCGTGGTTTCACCAAGGGCCGGCTGTGCCGGGGCGAATCTCAGCAGGTCAGAGCCTTGAGAGGTCGCTGTGGCGCCTCGGACTGTCCCGCAGGGCGTTGAGGACCAGGGTCGTCCACTTGTCGCTCAGCTTGTCGGGCAGGCGCCGCGAGGGGCATCCGGCAAGGCGGTGCGCGGGTTCGGCGCCGAGTGGTTCGTGCCGTGTGGCGCCGACCTCGCCGCGGAGGTGCGCCGCCGCGGCCCCGGCAGGCTCGGCCTGGTGCCCTGACGCCTTTCTCGACGCGTTTCGCGGAAGGGGGTCCAGGAATGGCCCATTGTGGGCGATGGAGGTGTGTGTGAGTGTTGATGACGTAGCCGACGAGACGGTTCGCGTATCGCGGCTGACAAATTCAGCAAAAGAACCGGGAATACGGGGACGGCGGTCTTCAACGACGCTTCATGCGCGTGCCGCCCGGCGGGCTTCACAGCATGATTGTGTGTTTGACCTGCATAGATGAGCGCAGAGCGCAGGCCGACCTCGTCCCGGAGCACCCTGGGGAGTGATCACCAAAATGGAGTCCGTGCGCTTCAAGAACCGGTCCGCCGACGTGGCGGCGGACCTTCGCGTCCCGGCGGGATTCGACGCGAAGAAAAAGTATCCGGCCATTGTCTGCGGCCACCCGATCAGCAGCTGCAAGGAGCAGACGTCCGGCCTGTACGCCGAAAGGCTCACCGCGCTGGGATATGTGACGCTGACCTTCGACGCGTCCTTCCAGGGCGAGAGCGGAGGCGAACCGAGGTACCTGGAGGACCCCGCTTCCCGCGTCGAGGACTTCCGGTGTGCTGTCGACTACCTCGTCACGCTCGATTACGTCGACGAGGACCGCATCGGCGTCCTGGGCATCTGCGGCGGCGGAGGCTACGCCGCGCACGCCGCGATGACCGACCACCGGTTCAGGGCCGTCGCCACCGTCGTGGCCGCGAACTACGGGCGGATCATGCGGGAGGGCGGCCTGACCCCGCACGCCGCGACCGACGCGCTGGAGGCCATCGGCAGGCAGCGGACGGCCGAGGCCCGCGGGGCCGAACCGCAGATCACCACCTACATCCCCAACTCCACCGAGGAACGGGAGAAGGCGGGTATCAGCGACATCGACATCGTCAACGCCGTCGAGTACTACCGCACTCCGCGCGGGCAGAGCCCGAACTCGCCCAACAAGCTGCGGTTCTCCGGGCTTGAGGCGGCGTTCGGCTTCGACGCCTTCCACCTCGCCGAGGTCCTGCTGACGCAGCCGCTCCAGGTCATCGTCGGCGACGTGCCCGGCGGGTTCGGCTCCTACCGCGACGGATTCGAGCTCTTCGACCGGGCGCGCTCGGACCGGAAGGACATCTTTGTCGTCCCGGGCGCGAGCCACTACGACCTGTACGACAAGCCCAAGTACGTCAACCAGGCGCTCGACAGGCTCGAATCCTTCTTCGGAGAGAACCTGTAGGAACATCCGCTTCGCACCGATCAGCCCCGCTCCGTCCCTGGCGCGGGGCCGTCGCGCGGAGTTGTCCACAGGGGTGTCAACGAGATTTTTGGCGGGCGGGTAGCGTTCCGGGCATGAGCGCGACGATCGTGGTGAAGGGGCTGGCGGCCGGGCACGGGGACAGGGCGCTGTTCGCCGGGCTCGACCTCGTGGTGGCGCCCGGCGACGTCGTCGGGCTGGTCGGGGCGAACGGGGCGGGGAAGTCCACGCTGCTTCGGACGCTGGCGGGCGAACTGCCCGCCGAGGAGGGCGACGTGCGCGTCAACCCGCCGCACGCGACGGTCGGGTACCTGCCGCAGGAGCCCGAGCGCAGGCCGGGCGAGAGCGTGCGGGCGTTCCTCGCGCGGCGCACCGGCGTGGCGCGGGCGCAGGCGGAGTTCGACGCCGCCACCGAGCGGCTCGGGGCGGGCGCGCCCGGAGCCGACGAGGAGTACGCGACGGCCCTGGAGCGGTGGCTGTCGCTCGGCGGGGCCGATCTCGACGAGCGGGCCGAGGAGGTCGCCGCCGACCTCGGGCTCGCCGTGGGGCTCGACCAGGAGATGGCGTCGCTGTCGGGCGGGCAGGCGGCGCGCGCGGGGCTGGCGAGCCTCCTACTCAGCCGCTACGACGTCTTCCTCCTCGACGAACCCACCAACGACCTCGATCTTGACGGCCTGGAGCGGCTGGAGAAGTTCGTCACGTCGCTGCGCGCCGCCACCGTGCTCGTCAGCCACGACCGCGAGTTCCTCGCCAGGACCGTCACCAGGATCGTCGAACTCGACCTGCACCAGCAGCAGATCAACGTGTTCGGCGGCGGCTACGAGTCCTACCTGGCCGAGCGGGAGATCGCGCGGCGGCACGCGCGCGCCGAGTACGAGGAGTACGCCGACAAGCTCGACACCCTGAAGGAGCGCGCCCAGCTACAGCGCAACTGGATGGACAAGGGCGTGCGCAACACCCGCCGCAAGGCGCCCGACAACGACAAGATCGGCAAGCGGCACCGCGCGGAGACGAGCGAGAAGCAGGCGGCCAAGGCCCGGCAGACCGAGCGGGCCATCGAACGGCTGGACGAGGTCGCCGAGCCGCGCAAGGAGTGGGAGCTGCGGATGGAGATCGCCGCCGCGCCGCGCTCCGGGGCCGTCACCGCCACCGCGCGCGGCGTCGTGGTGCGCCGGGGCGGCTTCACGCTCGGCCCGGTCTCGCTGGAGGTCGGCTGGGCCGAGCGGATCGCGATCACCGGGCCGAACGGTTCGGGCAAGTCCACCCTGCTCGCCGTGCTCCTGGGCCGTCTGGCGCCCGACGAGGGCACCGCCTCGCTGGGGCCCGGCGTCGTCGTCGGCGAGGTGGACCAGGCCCGCCGCCTCTTCGAGACGGGCGCCCCGCTCCTGGACGCCTTCCGCACCCACGTCCCCGACCTCTCGCCCGCCGACGCCCGCACCCTGCTCGCGAAGTTCGGCCTACGCGCCCACCACGTCACCCGCCCCTCCGCCACTCTCTCCCCCGGCGAACGCACCCGCGCCGCCCTCGCCCTGCTCCAGGCCCGCGGCGTCAACCTCCTGGTCCTGGACGAACCCACCAACCACCTCGACCTCCCGGCCATCGAACAACTCGAATCCGCCCTCGCCACCTACCCGGGCACCCTCCTCCTCGTCACCCACGACCGCCGCATGCTCACCACCGTCCAAACCACCCGAACCCTCCACCTCACCAACGGCACCCTCACCTGACCTCCCACCCCACGCCCGACAGCCAACCGCACCGCCCAGCTCCGACCACCACGGCCTCGGATCGCGCTTGGGGGTGGGGGTTAGGAGTGGAGGAGGGTGAGGAGGTGGGTGAGGACGGTGGGGGTGGCGCGGAGGGCGTCGTGGGCGTGGTCGGGGGTGAGCCAGGGGCGGAGGTTGGGGATGTGGGCGGCGGTTTCGAGGGACATGTCGGTATCGACGTACATGTCGTGGGTGTAGATGGCGGCGACGACCGGGACGGTGTTGTGGGCGAGGGCGGCCGGGTCGTAGAGGGCTGGCCAGTCGGTGTGGGCGGCGAGGGCCTTGGCGGCGGGGCGGAGGGGGGCCAGGGCGGCGTCCTCCTCAAAGAGCCAGGGGTAGATCATCTCGCCGGTGAAGCGGAACGGCGCGGAGCCGTCGAACTCGGGGAACTCGGCGCGGACCCGCTCGGCGGCCCAGCGGGTGGCCGTGCCCTGCGCGTAGATCGGCTCGTGCAGGAGCGCGTACAGCGGGTGCTCGGCGAACGAGATCTTCGCCTCGATCCGGCGGAGGAAGACCTCCGAAAGCGTGGAAGGCCCCGCAAAAGCCTCCTCCAGCAGGTAGTGGAGGTCGTCGAACTCGGCGTGCGTGCCGAACCCCATGCCCGCCGTCTGGAAGCGCCGCACCGTCAGCGGCTCCCCGGACGGTAGCCGGACGTCCTCCTTACGCAGCACCTCGGCGACGCGTAGGGCCAGTTCCTCATCACCCGGATAGCGGGCGAAGAACCTCTCGTTGTGCTCCAGCACGCGCGGATAGGCAGCCCTGTAGACGTCGTCCGCGGTCGCCGTCAGCGAGGGGAGACCGCCGGTGATGATGACCTCGTTGAGGCCGTCGGGGAAGAACGACAGGTAGGTGGTCGCGCAGAAGCCGCCGAAGCTCTGCCCGAGGACGCTCCAGGGCCGTCCGCCGGTGATCCGGGCGCGGACGAGTTCGGCGTCCCTGACGATCGCGTCGGCGCGGAAGAGGCGGAGCCGGGCGGCGGGGTCGGGCACGTCGGCGAGGGTCTGGCGGGTGAGCGGGTGGCTGCGGCCCGTCCCGCGCTGGTCGAGCAGGACGACGCGGTACTCGCGCGCGGCCCGTTCCACCCAGGCGGGCAGCCCGCGCGGCGCCCGGTGGCCGGGGCCGCCCTGCAGGTACAGCAGCCACGGCAGCCCGTCGTGCGCGCGCGACTCGGCGACGATCTCGCGGGCGAAGAGCGGGATCTGCTCCCCGCCGGGGTCCGCGTGGTCGAGGGGAACCTCAAGAAGATGATCGATCAGCACATACCCGGAATGACGGTGGATCACCGATCCGCCCTGTCCTGTCATCGCTCCTGAGCACCCATCTGTGATGTGTATATTTTTCAGGTTAATGGAGAAGGGCAGGTCATGCAGCTTGAGCTAAGGCATCTGCGGACGCTCTGCGCGATCGCCGACGCCGGGAGCCTCAGCCGCGCCGCCTCCGCCGTGGGGGTCTCCCAGCCCGCGCTCACCTCCCAGCTGCACCGCATCGAGGAGACGCTCGGCGGCCAGCTGTTCCAGCGCGGCAGGTTCGGGGTGCTGCCTACCCCGTTCGGCCAGTTCGTGCTCACCCGGGCCCGCTCGGTGCTGCTGACCGTCGACGAGCTGATCTCCGGGGCGTCCGCGCCGGAGAACCGGGCGACCCTGCGCGTCGGCGGGTACGCGACCCCGCTCCTCACCGGCCTCGTGCGCCGCCTGTTCGCCGAGCCGGAAGCCTCCATCACCGTGCACACCGAGTACTCGCCGCGTCTCCTACTCGACCTCTTGGGTGCGGGCCGCCTGGACGCCGCCGCTATCGTCGACTACCCGGGATACGAGCCGCCGGTCCCTTCTTCGGTCGAGATCAGACCGATCGCCGTAGAACCGATCCACGCGCTGCTTCCCGAGCACCACCCTCTGGCCGACCTGGCGGAGATCGGCCTGGCCGACCTGTCTGACGAGGACTGGGTGCTCACCCCCTCCGACGGCGTCGGATGGCACGAATACGTGTACGCCACCTGCGAGGAGAACGGCTTCACCCCGCGCGTCCGGCACATGATGACCGAGCAGCCGATGACCCGCTCGCTCGTGGCCGACCACGGCGCCGTCACCCTGTGCCAGGCGACGGCCCTGGAGACGCCCGGCGTCGTCATCAGGCCGTTCAAGGGCTCCCCGCTCAGGCTGCGCCACGTGGTCGCCTGGCGGACCGACGGGCCGCTCGCGCACCGCGCCGGGGAGTTCGTGGCGATGGCCGTCGCCGCGCACGAGGAGGCTTCCCGCCGCTTCTGACGCGGTGTCCCGGCCCCGACGGGACGGGGCTCCCTGTCCGCCCGCCCAGCGCGCGCGGCAGCCTTCTCCTACGGGGAAGGAAAGGAAGACCATGAACATCGGACGGGGCCTCGCGGTCCTGCTCTGCGCGGGCCTGCTTACGGGCTGCGCCTTCCAGGTGGAGCCGAGGCAGTCCACCGGGCAGTCGACACCGGGCAAGACCGACGACCGCGACGGCCAGAGCCAGGGCGAGCAAGGCAGGACGCCGCCCAAGAGCACCTCAGGCACGCGACGTGTTGTGCTCGCCGACCCGGCGGGCGGCCTCCCCCTCATCAAGGACAGCGGCGGCCTCTCTGACGTGCCCTTCGATCCGGGCGAGATACGGCAGAACATGAACCTGGTGATGGGCAAGTACCTGCCTCCCACCGGAACGGCTGCCGACGCCGTCCTCGTCGTCGCGGTGGACGGGGTGCCGGAGGACGCCTCACAGCGCCGTGAGCACCTCTGGCGCGGCCTGCTGGACATGATCGGCTGGACCGAGGGCGCGTCCGCCGGGACGTTCGACGCGGGCCCGCTGGGCGGCTCCGTCGAGTGCTTCCTCGCCTCGCTCGCCGAGACCGGGCAGGCCGTCTGCGGCTGGGCCGACGCCTCCACCGCGGGCGTCGCGCTCTTCCCCAACAGCGACCTGCCTACCGCGGCCCGCACGTTCACGGCCATGCGCGCCGACCTGGAGCGGTGACGACGGGCCTCCTACTCGACGGCGTCACGGGCGTTGATGACACCCGCGCCGAAGAAGCCGTTATCGGAGAGGGTGCCTTCACACGTCTGGGTGGAGGTGTGCTCCGCCTCGCCGAGGTTCCACCGGTAGGTGTAGGTGGCCGGGACCGGGCAGGCCGTAGGGACGGACGTCGCCACGAGCCGCTTACGGACCTCAACCGGGTCGAGCGTAAGGCCGCCGTGCACGGGGTCGGCCTGGCCGTACCTGCTGACGATGAGGGCAGCCACCCCGGCGGCATGCGGCGCGGCCATCGAGGTCCCCTGGAGGGAGGCGTAGTACGCGCCGCCTTCCTTCACCACATACGGGACGGCCGGAGTGCCGTCGGCGCGGATCGTGCCTCCGGCCCGTCCCACCTGCTCCGGGTAAGCGGCCCAGACGCCTATCTCGTCGTCGACCCTGCCGTCGGGCGTGTCCACCTTGTCGCCGCCGGGCGCCGCCACGGCCACGTACCCCAGGCCGTAGCTGGAGTAGTACGCCTTACGTCCGGTGATACCCGTCGCCGAGACCGGGATGACGTGCTCCCCCTCGGAAGGCTGGGAGACGCAGGAGGGCGGCACCCTGCGCTTGCGCGGCTTCTGGCCGGGGATGGAGGCGAAGTTGGGGCTGGCGTTGTCGATGATGGCCCTGGTGTAGTCCGACTTGTCGTTGCCCGCCGCCGCTATCAGCGTCACACCCTTGCCGTGCGCGTAGCGCAGCGCCCGGTTGACGGCCTCGATGACCGTCTTCTGCTGGAGCCGCTCCTCCGGCGTCGCCGTGGGGTCGTCCGGGCAGTTCCAGGCCCAGGGGTCGAGGTAGTAGGACATGTTCACCACGTCGATGCCGTTGTCGGCGGCGTAGACGAGGGCGTCCAGGGTGGGCTTGAGGAAGAACTGGCCGGAGTCCTGGCCGGTCCGCAGGTTCACGATGGTCACGTTCGGCGCCACACCGGTGATCCCTACGCCGTCGTCGGGTGCGGCGATGGTCGAGGCGATGTGGGTGCCATGTTCGTTCTCGTCCACGTCGGCGGGGTCGTGGCACGAGCCGTCAGGGTCGGTCGCGCACTCGCCGTCGATCGTCACGCCGTTGGCGTCGCGCGGCATGTCGACGGTGAAGTTGCGGCTGAGCGCGCGGTCGAAGTTCGGCGCGATGTCGGGGTGCGAGGCGTCGATGCCGGTGTCCATGACGCCCACGAGGACGCCCTTGTCGCCCTTGGTCAGCGCGTGCGCCTCCGGGGCGTTGATCTGCTTCATGTCCCACTGGCGCTCGGCCACGGGCTTGACGGGCCCGCTGGAGCCCGTCGCGGTCGGCTCCGGGGCGCGGACGGACTCGGCGGCGTCGCCCGAGCGGCCCTCCTTGGGCAGCGCGGCGACGGGACGGTTGGGGGCGGCGCCCGCGAGGTCCTGGGAAGCGATGACGTCGCCTACGAAGCGCGTACTACTGGTGAGGACGGTCGCGAAGCCGATCGCCGTGTTCTCGGCCGTGACAGCCCCGCCCGCGGCCGTGACGGCCGCGCGCGCACGGTCCAGCGGCACCCCCGCGCCGTACAGGACGAGGAACTCACGCTCGCCCGGCGTCCCCGGGCCCGCCTGCGCGGGCGGACTGATCAGGGTCGCGGTGACGGCGGCCACCGCGGTTGTGGCGGTGAGTACGCGCCGCATCGCACCTCCCGAAACGGGTTCCTTCCCAGGACGCTACAGACCGTGGTCTTCGCTGGGCTCCCCGCGCGGGTATCGGAAGGGTCAGCCGGTGCGCAGCTCCATCATCAGCGCCTCGACCGCGAGCAAAGGATTGACGTTCGCTGCGAGCCGCTCCCGGCAGGCCATGATCGAGTCGAGCCGTCGCAGCGCCCCCTCCGGCGTGATCCGGCGGGCCTGGTCGCCGAGCTCGCGGGAGCGGTCGCCGTTCACCAGCGGCACGCGCGCGCCGAACTGGAGCGCCAGCAGATCCCGGTAGAAGGACGCCAGATCGAGCAGGGCGCGATCGAGGGCGTCCCGCTTGATCCGGGTCGCCCTCGACTTCTGGCGGTCCTCCAGATCCTTCAGAGCGCCCGCTGTGCCGCGCGGCATCCTGCCCTTGGCCGACTCGCCGAGCGCCTGGCGCATCGCGGCGGTCTCGGACTCGTTGAGCTGCTCGCTCATCGCCTTCGCCTCCTCCTCGGCCGTCTTGACCAGGGATTCGGCGGCGAGCGCGGCGGGCCCGACGGCCGTCAGGCGGGCCGGGACGGCAAGGACGTCGGCGCGCCGCGCGCGCACGGACGGGTCGCCGGCCAACTGCCGGGCACGCGCGATGTCCCCTTGGGCGGCCTGCGCGCACACACGGGCGAGTTCCGGTTCGACGCCGTCGCGCTGGACGAGCAGCGCCGTCACGTCCTCGACGGGCGGGGTGCGCAGGGTGACGAGGCGGCAGCGGGACCTGATCGTCATCACAAGGTCGTCGGGCGAGGGCGCGCACAGCAGCCACACCGTCTTGGGCGGCGGCTCTTCGATCGCCTTCAGCAGCGCGTTGGCAGCGGCCTCGGTGGCCCGGTCGGCGTCCTCGAACAGCACGATCTGCCACCGGCCGCCGCTGGGCCGCGCCGCCGCCCGCAGCACGAGTTCACGCGTCGCCCGGACGGAGTAGGACAGCCCCTGCGGCCTGACGACCTCCAGGTCGGCGTGGGTGCCCGCGAGGACCTGGTGGCAGGCGGCGCAGTAGCCGCAGCCCGCGGGCTCCTCGGTGCACTGGAGGGCGGCGGCGAAAGCCGACGCGGCGGCCTCCCGGCCGGAGCCGGGCGGGCCGGTGAACAGCCAGGCGTGGGTCATACCGCCGGTGCCCTCGCGCGCCGCCGCGACCGCCGCCTTGAGCTGCGCGACGACCGGCCGCTGGCCCACCAGATCGTCGAACACCGTCACGTCCGCCAGGCTAGTGCACGGCCAGCGCGCGCGGGGTCGGCCTCATGCGTCGGTGATAGCGGGGAACGTGGAGGTGATGTCCTCCGTGGACGCCGGGACGGGGTCGGGCAGGATCGCCAGCACCTTCTCCTGGATCTGCCGGGTGATCTCGGACTGCGCGAGCGCGGCGTCCACCACGAGGTACCTTTCCGGCGCCGCCTCGGCCAGCGCCCGGAAGCCCCGCCTGACGCGCTCGTGGAAGTCCTGCGGCTCCGACTCGATCCGGTCGGCCGGAGAGGCGAACCGCCCCAGGCCGAGGGTAGGAGGCACGTCGAGCAGGACCGTCAGATCAGGGACGAGCTCTCCGGTCGCCCACTCGTTGACGGCCCTGATCTCCTCCACCGGCAGCTCCCTGCCGTAGCCCTGGTAGGCGAGCGTGGAGTCGACGTACCTGTCGGTGATGACGACCGAGCCGCGCTCCAGCGCGGGCCTGACGACGGCGGCCACGTGCTGGGCGCGGTCGGCGGCGTACAGCAGGGACTCGGCGCGGTCGGACAGCGCCGTCGTCTCACGGTCCAGCAGGATCGCGCGCAGCCGCATGCCCACCTTGGTGGCGCCCGGCTCGCGGGTGGTCACCACGTCGAAGCCGTTGTCGCGCAGCCAGATCGCCAGGAGCCGCGACTGGGTGGTCTTGCCCGCGCCCTCGCCGCCCTCGAAGGCGATGAACAGGCCGCGCTCCTTCTTCTTGCCCGGGGTGGGCGGTACGTAGGCCACGCCCTGCAGCGCACCATACAGATCCGCCTTGAGCGGGATGCCGCGCCGGTCGTCGGTGAGGCGGAAGGCGGCGAGCCCCGCGAGCAGCGTGAGGACGGCTCCGATGAGCAGCACCTCGGCGGCGCCCTGCACGGTGTAAGAGAGGTCACCCAAGGCGAGGAGATGGCTTCCGAGCGCCCCGGCCGCCAGCGGGGCGAGCACCGCGCAGACCGTCAGGACGACTCGCACGAGCGACCGCAGATAGGACGACGTCCTCTCCTGGAGGTCGTCCCGGATCTCCTCCGCCACGATCGCCACAGCCGTCGCGCCCGCCACGCCCGCGCCGAACCCGACGAGGCCGGACAGCACGAACAGCGCCACCAGCTCCTGGATGAGCGCCGCGGGGACGAGCGCCAGCGCCGTCGCCAGGACGGCGAGGCCGAAGAGGCGGCGGCGGCTCAGGTCGCGCAGGATCCGCGGTCCGAGGAACATCCCGGAAGCAAGCCCGAGGAAGACGGCGCCGAAGAGCATCCCGTAACCGGCGTCGCCCGCCTGCAGGGCCGCGACGGTCGGGCGGAGCACACCGATAAGCAGGCCGCCCGCTACCGACACCCCGGACAGCCCGATGATCAGACCCCGGACAAGCGGCGTGCCTCCGGCGTACTTCCAGCCGTCCAGGATGCGCCCCGGCAGGGACGGCACCGTAACGGGATGCCTGGACGCGCCGACCCTGAGCGTGAACACCACGACCGCACCCGCGAGGAACACCCCCGACGTCACGTACAAAGCCAGATCCGGACCCGGAAGCAGCCACCGCGCGAGCAACGCCACCACGGCGAACACAAGGCCCGCGACCGGAGCGGTGCCGTAGACCGTCCACACGGCGACGCTCCGGGCCCGCGGGTACAGCTTCGGAGGCACGGCCGCCGGGACCGTGGCGTCCTCGGCGGGCCTGCGCAGCAGCGAAGCCAGCTCGACGAGGAAGGCAGCGGCGAACACCCACTCCAGACGTCCCACGAGCGGCACCGAGAGCAGCAGGCCGAAGCGCGCCACGTCCGTCGCGAGCATGACCACCCGGCGGTCCAGCCGGTCCACGAGCGCACCCGCAAGCGGGCCGAGCAGCAGCACCGGCAGCAGCGTCGCGGCGAGCACTCCGGCGACGGCGTAGGCACGCGTCGCGTAGGAGCCCGCGAGGGCGTGCGCCATGGCGGTGAGCGCTAGCAGGCTCAGCCAGGTACCGAGGCTGGACAGCGTGACCGCGATCCACAGCCGCCGGAAGGGCCCGACCGACAAGACGCCCGGATTGTTCATGCCAGTGAGGGTATCCGGGCCCGTGTCCCTATGCCTGCGACTTGGCCCTCGTTGTGGGCTTCGCCTTGGTGGTGGTCTTGGCCGCCGTCTTGGGCTTGGCCGGGGCCCGCTTGCGCGCCGGCTTCGGCCCCGCCGCGGCGACCTTCTCGCGACGTTCGGCCAGCAACTCGGCGGCCCGCTCGATGGTGATCGCCTCGACCTCGTCGCCCTTGCGCAGCGACGCGTTGGTCTCGCCGTCGGTCACGTACGGGCCGAAACGGCCCTCCTTGACCGTCACGGGCTTGCCGGAGACCGGGTCGTTCCCCAGCTCGCGCAGCGGCGGCGCGGCGGCCCTGCGGCCCCGCTGCTTCGGCTGGGCGTACAGCTCGCGCGCCTCGTCGATCGTCACCGTGAAGATCTGCGCCTCGGACGTCAGCGAGCGGGAGTCCGTCCCCTTCTTCAGGTAGGGACCGAACCGCCCGTTCTGCGCGGTGACGACCTCGCCGTCCAGTTCGCCGACGACCCTGGGCAGCGACATCAGCTGGAGCGCCTGCTCCAGGGTGATCGTGTCCAGTGACATGTCCTTGAACAGCGAGCCTGTGCGCGGCTTGGGCGCACCCGCCTTCTTGCGGCCCGACGCCGTCGTGGTGAGCTCCTCAGGCAGGATCTCCGTCACGTACGGCCCGAACCGCCCGTTCTTGGCGACGACCTCAAAGCCCGTCTCCGGGTCGCGGCCGAGCACCCGGTCGCCGCTGGGCTGGGCGAACAGCTCGTCGGCCTTCGCCTTGTCCAGCTCGTCGGGGGCGAGGTCCTCAGGGATGTTGACGCGCTCGCCGTCACGGTCGAGGTAGGGGCCGTAGCGGCCTACCCGGATCATCGTGCCGGGATCGTCCTTCACCGGGAAGGACGAGATCTCCTTGGCGTCGATGTCCCCGAGGTCGCTGACGAGCTCCTTCAGGCCGTGCTCACCGTGGTAGAAGCGGCGCAGCCAAGGCACCCGCTCGGCCTCCCCGCGCGCGATGGCGTCGAGGGACTCCTCCATCTGCGCGGTGAAGTCGTAGTCCACGAGGTTGCCGAAGTGCTTCTCCAACAGTTGCACCACGGCGAACGCGAGGAACGCCGGGACAAGGGCGGTGCCCTTCTTGAACACGTACCCACGGTCGAGGATGGTCGCGATGATCGAGGAGTAGGTGGACGGCCGCCCGATCTCGCGGTCCTCCAGCTCCTTGATCAGGGACGCCTCGGTGTACCGGGCGGGGGCCCGGGTCGTGTGGCCCTCGGCGGTGAGCGCGCGCGGGTCCAGCGCGTCGCCCTCGGCCAGCACGGGCAGCCGCGACTCCTGGTCGTCGGTGCCCGACTCGGGGTCGTCGGCGCCCTCGACGTACGCCTTCAGGAAGCCGTGGAAGGTGATCGTCCGGCCCGACGCGCCGAACTCGGCGGCCTCGCCGTTGGACGACTCGCCCACGATGCGGACGGAGACCGACTGGCCCGCCGCGTCCTTCATCTGCGACGCGATCGTCCGCTTCCAGATCAGCTCGTACAGCCGGAACTGGTCGCCCGTCAGGCGCGTCTCGGCGGGCGTCTGGAAGGTGTCGCCCGCGGGGCGGATGGCCTCGTGCGCCTCCTGCGCGTTCTTCACCTTGCCCGTGTAGACGCGCGGCTTGTCCGGCACGTACTGCGCGCCGTACAGGGCGCTCGCCTGGTTGCGCGCGGCGGCGATGGCCGTCTGGGACAGCGTGATGCTGTCCGTACGCATGTAGGTGATGTAACCGTTCTCATAGAGCCGCTGCGCGATCTGCATCGCGTACTTGGGCGAGAACCCCAGCTTGCGGCTCGCCTCCTGCTGCATCGTGGTGGTGCGGAAGGGCGCGTACGGCTTACGCGTGTACGGCTTCTGCTCGACGGAGGTGACCTTGAAGGGACGTCCCTCCAGGCGGGCCGCAAGGCCGCGCGCCGTCTCCTCGTCCAGCTGGCGGGCGTTGCCCTTCACCTTGCCCAGCGAGGTGAAATCACGGCCCTGGGCGACCCGCGTGCCATCGATAGAGACGAGCTTGGCCGTGAAGAGATTCGGCTCCTCGTCCCTGCCCGTCCCGAGATCGGCGGAGATGTCCCAGTAGTCGGCGGGCACAAACGCGATGCGCTCCCGCTCCCGCTCCACCACCAGGCGCGTCGCCACCGACTGGACCCGGCCCGCCGAGAGCTTCGGCATGACCTTCTTCCACAGGACGGGGCTCACCTCGTACCCGTAGAGGCGGTCGAGGATACGACGGGTCTCCTGCGCGTCCACAAGCTGCAGGTTCAGCTCACGCGTGTTGGCTGCCGCCGCCCGGATGGCATCGGGGGTGATCTCGTTGAACACCATCCGGTGCACCGGCACCTTCGGCTTGAGGACCTCGCGCAGATGCCAGGCGATCGCCTCGCCCTCGCGGTCCTCGTCCGTCGCCAGGAAGAGCTCGTCGGCCTCGCTGAGCAGCTTCCTCAGCTTCGCGACCTGCTGCTTCTTGTCCGAGTTGACGATGTAGACCGGCTCGAACTCGTGGTCGACGTTCACGCCCAGCCGCCCCCACGGCTCGGCCTTGTACTTCGCCGGCACCTCGGCCGCGTCCGCGGGAAGATCGCGGATGTGACCGATGCTGGACTCGACCACGTAACCCTTGCCGAGGTAGCCCGCGATCGTCTTCGCCTTCGCTGGCGACTCGACGATCACCAGGCGGGTGACTCCCGACCTGCTGCCGTTACTGGCTGGCACAGCTCTCCGACCTATCCGTGTCGCTTCAAACGCTTCGTTTCTGACGTGTCGTCGCTCATGGCGCCTTCACCCCGACGGTACCCCCGGCGACGCCCGCCCCCTGCCGTGCGGGGTTCCCGCCCACCACGCGACGATAAACCCCCGACAGGATGACACGCCTCAACGTCATGGAAGACCAGGCTCTTCCCGAAGGGTTCATCTCGCCGCTCCCGTCTGGCATCCTTTGGTTGTGATGGGGGAGTACACCTACCTGATCCTGAATCTGCCACGAGGGACCACCCGCGAGGTCGCCCGGCAGGTGATGACCGAGCACGCCGAGTACGGGGGCTGGGAACTCCACACCGTACGCGTCCATCGTGACGGACGGCGCCGCATCCAGCTCCGCAAGAAGATCATCCGCGCCCGGAGCACCCTGCGCGAACGCGTCTGACGCCGCGGGGGGCTCCGCCCGCCCCGAGCCGCGCTCCCGGGACGGGCGGAGCGCGCTAACCCGGCGGGGCGCCGACGAGGCCGCTCACCCGCGTCACCCGCCGAGCCCGGGGGTAGGGCTGTCCCGGTCTTCGGTGTCCTTCTTCACATGGTCGTCACCGTGGCCGCCGTGCTTTGTGTGGTCTTTGTGTTTCTTGTGCTCTTTGTGCTCGCTGTGGCGCGGGCCGCAGGAGGCCGTCGCCTGGCCCAGGACGGCGATGGCGGCGCCGCAGACCTGGAAGCCTCCCTGACCCTCGCACGACGCCGTCGCGGCCCCCAGGATCGCGATCGCGTTGCCGCAGACGACGATGCCGTCCTGGCCGTCCCGGCCGTCCGGGAGGGCGCAGGCGGCCACCGCGGTGCCCAGGATCGAGATCGCGTTGCCGCAGAGGCTCACCGGGAGGACGAGCCCCGCAGCCGGGGGTTTGGCTGCGGGGGCGGGATGCGCGGCGGCGGGGGCCGGATGCGCGAGGAGGCCAAGCGCGACGACGCAGGCGGCGAGGAGGGCCGGACGACGGCCGCGCGTACTCAATGGGGCTCCCGGGGTTCGCAGGTCGCGCGGACCGCGTGTCCGGGCCGCCCCCGCCGTCCGGACACGCGCACCTCCCGCGCGTAGGGAAGGACGATCTCTCCCCTACGGAGGGTAATGCTAGCACCACGGTAAGATTAAGTCGGGGTTTTGCGGGAAGCCCGAGGGTTATGCGTTGTCGAGAAAACGATCAAGCACCCGGACGCCGAACTGAAGTCCGTCGACGGGCACGCGTTCGTCGATTCCATGGAACATTCCGGAAAAGTCCAGATCTGCCGGGAGGCGCAGCGGGGCGAACCCGTAGCAGCGCATTCCCAGGGTCGCGAACGACTTGGCGTCCGTCCCCGCGCTCAGGCAGTACGGCACCGGGATCGCGCCCGGGTCCGCCCAGGTCAGGGCCTCCTCCATCGCGCCCACCAGATCGCCCTCATATTCCGTTTCGACCGCGATGTCATAGTGCACGAACTCGCGCTGGACCTTCTCGCCCAGGAGCGCGTCGACGGTCTCGAAGAACTCCTTCTCGTAGCCCGGCAGGAAACGGCCGTCGATCTGCGCCTCCGCGTGCTGCGGAATGACGTTGGTCTTGTAGCCCGCGTCAAGGCGCGTCGGGTTGAGGGTGCTGCGCAGCGTCGCGCCGATCATCCGCGCGAGGGTGCCCAGGTGCGGGAGGGACGCCTCGGGATCCTTCGGGTCGAACTCCACCCCGTACGCCTCGCACGCGGCCTCAAGGAACCGCCGCACGGTCGGCGTCAGCCGGATCGGGAACCTGTGCTCGCCGATCCTGGCGACGGCCTTGGCCAGCTCCGTCACCGCGTTGTCGTCGTGCACCATCGAGCCGTGCCCCGCCGTGCCGACGGCCTTGAGCCGCATCCAGGCCAGGCCCTTCTCGGCGGTCTCGATGAGGTACAGGCGCCGGTCGCCCGGCACGGAGAGGCTGAATCCGCCGACCTCGCCGACGGCCTCGGTGCACCCCTCGAACAGCCCGGGGTGGTTGTCCACGAGCCAGTGCGCGCCGTACTTGCCTCCGGCCTCCTCGTCGGCGAGGAACGCCAGCACCAGGTCGCGCTTCGGCCTGCGTCCCGTCCGGGCCCGGTCGAGCACCGAGGCCAGGATCATCGCGTCCATGTCCTTCATGTCGACGGCCCCGCGCCCCCACACGCACCCGTCGGCGATCTCCCCGCCGAAGGGGTCGTGCGTCCAGTCGGACGCCTGCGCGGGCACCACGTCCAGGTGCCCGTGCAGCAGCAGCGCGTCCCTGCCGGGCTCCGTCCCCTCGATCCGCGCCACCACACTGGTCCGCCTATGCGCGGATTCCAGCACCGTGGTCTTGATCCCCACCCCTTCAAGCTTCTCCGCCACGTACTCCGCGGCGACCCGCTCCCCCGGCCCGTCCACGTCCCCCGTGTTGGACGTGTCGATCCGGATCAGCTCCCGGCACAGCTCGACGACCTCGTCTTCCATCCCGACCCCTCCCACGAGACACCACGCACTCCCCCAATCCTCCCAGCTCCCCCACCCCCTCCCGCCCTCCGAATCGCCACCACCCCCAGCCTTTGATACAGTTACGTCCGCCGCCGCGCCCCGCAGGCGCGGCCCACACCAGTCCGGGTGGCGGAATGGCAGACGCGCTAGCTTGAGGTGCTAGTGCCCTTTACGGGGCGTGGGGGTTCAAGTCCCCCCTCGGACACAAACCTTTCACCCACGTGGAGGCAGGCGCAAGCCTTGCCTCCACGAGCTATTTCTGCGGCAATTACGCCATTGGGGTCGATGATCAGCGGCGGTACGTCACCGGTTACCGGCGTCTAACCAGTCCCGTTGCGACGATGTGTTCCTGTTGTGGGAGCGCGCTGTTCCGGTCATCGGTGATAGTGGCGACTGCCCGCTTCCGTCCGCCCGGTTCGAAGTGCTGCGTCTTCTTGCACAAGGGCTTTCCGATGACGCGATCGCCAGACGTCTCCGGGTGACGACGAGTACGGTTCGGCGGCATTGTGCGGCGATACGGGAAGAGTTGGGGGTGGCGACCCGTTTCGCGGCGGGGGTCGAAGCCGCGCGGCGAGGCTGGATCGGCTGAAGGAGGCGAAGGCACGGCGGAGCCCCTGCCAGGGGCTCCGCCGTCGCGGCTCAGGTTGTCCGGAGCGCTACAGCCGCGCCTCAGGCAACGATGGCCGCGTGCGTCCGGCTGGTACCGATGACGGCGCAGGCCGGTCGGAGCGTCCGCCTGATCCAGGTGACACCCACTCGCATCTTTTCTGTTCCTCCCTCCGCGAGAATCCGATCAAGATGGCGCGACACCGAACTCGCGACGGTTCGCGCCTCTCCAAGGGAAGCAGATTTCAGGACCGTTCGAACCGACATCACGCAGATGTCATATCTACTGCCCAGTTTCTCATCGGGTGCTGAGGATCACTACTCGATGACTAAAGTAGATGTTTCCGGAGAAACTGCCCCATTTCTCGGTACACATGAAGCTCGTTGTGCCTCTTGGTGAACCCGTGCCCCTCATCCGGGAAGACGTCATAGCGGACCTCGGTACCGCGCGCGCGCAGCCGTTCAACGATCTGGTCGGACTCGCCGCGCGGCACCCTGGGGTCCCTGGCGCCCTGGATGACGTAGAGCGGCGCGTCGATCGCGTCGGCGTGGGTGATGGGTGACCTGGCGCGCAACTGCTCGGCGTCCCGTTCCGGGTCGCCGAGGATGCGGTCGACGGCGTCACGCCAGGTGGGCGGGCACGCGGCCGCCAGCGTGACGAGGTTCGACGGGCCGCAGATCGAGACCCCGGCCGCCCACGGGTGGTCGAGGCGCGAGAGGCACGACAGGGCGGCGAAGCCTCCATACGAGGCTCCGACTACCGCGACCCTGCTTTCGTCGGCCCAAGGCGCCTGCTTCAGGTACTCCACCGTGGCGGCGAAGTCCTCAAGGTCGGGGCCGCCCCAATCACGGTAGATGAGCTTCTCGAAAGCGGTTCCGTAGCCGCTGGAGCCGGTCGCGTCCGGGCCGACGATCGCCACACCGCACGCGACGAGGTGCTGGTAGAGGCCGGACCTGGCGTAGACGGGACGCTCCTGCCCTCGCGGCCCGCCGTGAATCCACATCACCACGGGGAACGGGCCGTCCCCGCGCGGAACGTAGATCTGCGCGGAGATCCTCCGCCCGCCCTCCGAAGGGTAGGAGACGCGCTTCGCCTTGACGGGCTCGTAGACGTGGAGACGGGGCGGGCGGCTGTCCGTGAGGTATCGGAGCGTCCTCGTAGCCAAGTCGATCACCACGATCTCCGCGGGGCGAGTCGGGGTGTCCAGGTGGAGGACGACCGCCGTCCCGCCCGGCACGATCCGCATCCGGATGATGTGGCCGTCCGGGAGTTCGGGAAACTCAACCACCGAGTCTCCCCGGAGTCCGCGAAGGACGGAACGGCCGTCCTGGTTCTCCACCCACACCAGGAGACCGGCCTCGGCCGCCGCGTGCTCCACGTCCCACTCGGGCGCGCCGATCTGCTCCCACGCCCCCGTCAGCAGGGAGTAGCGCGCCAGCGACAACTGGTCCTTGGCCAACTGGTCCGTGCGGAACAGGAAGCCGGACGCGTCGTCCAGCCACCCGAGGGCCTCGACGACCCCGCCCGGCACCGAGACGGTGAGCGGTGCCGCCTCCGGGTCGGCGAGGTCGATCACGAGGGCCGAAATGTCGGTGTCCGACCTGCCGCTCCTGACGAGGAGCCGCCGCCCGTCCGGGGAGATCCCGACCGGCACGAGCATGGACCCCGGTTCGGGGATGACGCGCCGGACGTCCCCCGAGCGCAGGTCCCGGACGGCGACGTCCTGCACGGTCGGTTCCCGGTCGTTCGTCGCGTAGACGAGAAACCCGCCGGTCGGATCGAACGGGCTGCCGACGGCCAGCACGCAGTGCCGACCCGGGCTGGCGACCAGGACCTCCGGCTCGGCCTCCGGGGCGATCCCGACACGGTAGACGCGGTGGAGCTCGTCGCCCTCCTCATCCGCGCTGAAGACCAGGAACGACCCGTCCGGCGACCACGCCACGTCCCGGACAGCCGACCTCGGCGGCGCGGAAACCCTTCTGGACGGACCTCCCGCCAACGGCTGAATCCACAGGTCGAACCCTCCTGACCGGTTCGCCGCATAGGCGACACTGCGCCCGCAAGGGGAGACGCTGAGGGCCTCCGCCTGGAATCGCTGCGCCGGTACAAAATCCTCAAAACGGGGACCGGCTTCATATCCACCCCCGGCGAACCGCCGCCGCTCCCATCGCGAACCGTGACTCGACATTCAGGCGCTCCTTCATTCTGTTGATATGACGCCGAACCGTGGAAACGTTGACGTCGAGCCGACGGGCGATGGACCCATCCTGAAGCCCGGACCCCATCATCTGGAGCACCCGCCTCTCGACCTCGGACAGGCCCGTCAGATCCGCGCCCGCCCCTTCCCCAAAAGGCACGGCCTGGGACCAGAACATCTCGAAGTACTCACGCAACCCACCGACGATCGACGGGCACTCGACCAGCAACGCCCCACCCAACCCGGTCGGCGTCAACGGCAACAACGCCGTGCTCTCATCAGCCATCTTGAGCTTCATCCCGACGTGCGGGACCACCCGCGCCTGTTCACCCGCCTCAACCGCTGCCCGAATATTCCGCACCCCCGCCGGATGGTGGAGAAACCCGCTCTCGTAGATGGACCGGCACCGCACGCCCCCGGCGAACACCGGCAACGGCGCTATCGCCGCGGCCTCGTCCATGGGCGTCTCCTGAAGCAGGTTCTCCAGGGTCATCCACTCACTCTTGGCCACATTGATCATCGAAATCGAAAGCTCGGTGATCTCCTCCCGATCAGTCACCACCCGAACGAGACCACCGACGATCCCCGCCCCCGCGCCGATCGTCCGCGCCGCCTCCGCCAACCGCTCATGCCCCGTCATCAACGCCCGCTGGCTCGCCAACAAACGCCGCTGCAACTCCACCAAAGCCGTGTGCAACACCAGATGCGGCGCCACCGGAACCAACCGATCCGAATGCGACCACAAATGCACCATCCCCCGATCCAACAACGCCCTGACCACACCCGCCCCCAACTCCCGCTCCGCCTCACCCACCACAGGCTCATCACACGCCACCAACACGCAATAAGCCTCCAACAGATCATCCGCCACCACACCCGCGAGAACACCCCTCGCCTCAGAAACACCCCACCGAGCCACATCACCGAGCGTAACCACAACCCACGGCACTCAAGGTCCAGACGATAAATCGCCCCACTAAAAGAACCAAGCCCCAAACACGAAGAATAACCCGGAGGTCACTCTCGTCGCGGGGAGGAGGGCGTCCACCAGGAAGTGGACGCCCTCGCTGCTCTTGCGGGGGCAGGGCGCCGGGTGTCATTCGGCGCGGGAGCGCGAGCGCACCGCAGCGCCCCGGGAACCGGTGGCGATCATGCTGCCGAGATCGACGACCTCGTAGTCCACCAGCTCCACATGAAGCTGGGCCGCACGCAGCAGGCGCGTACGCGGGTCGTCATGCGCGATGGTGGCGGCCGCACTGGCCCTCAGCCCAGCCCGCGTCGGCTGGTAGAGCATGCCCGAGATCGCGGCCGGAGCGACACGCCGGGAGCGTAGCACCACATACCCCTTACGCAGGTGCGGACACAACCGCCCCGACCGCTCCACACACCCCGGACACACCGGCGGATGAGCCGTCATCACCGGCGCGGGCCACGGCCCCTCCTCACTCTCGTACTCCTCCCGCGAAAGCATCCACAACGCGCTCCGCCCACAGGACGTCCCGCACACCTGACAGAGCAAATCCCGCATCGCCCGACGATGCCGCAGAGAATGCACCGACTTGAACTCCGGAACCCCCACCCCCGGACTGAACCCCATCCGCGTCCACAACACCCCCGCCCCATCCCGATCCCCCGCCCTCTCATCCACATAAGCGATCCGCCCACCCCGAACCACCACCGAGACAGACGACACCTCCTCCGACGACCACGCCGTGATGTACGGCACCACCCCCCACCGCGCCAGATTCATCCCAGCCGCAGAATGCTCCTGCATAGACATACACCTTTCTGGAATCAAGGAAGAGTTCCCGCGATAACTCACGCGGGACGTGCGGGACCGTAGGCATTGAGGCACCGGAGGACCGTGACGACCTTCACGCCCACGGCCAGAGCGAAAGCCTCGTCCGGGTCATGCGGGCAAATGGCAGGCCCAACCACTCGGCGAACACCCGCACGACGAACGCGCGGGCCGGGCCGTCGCTCGGCGAGCATGTCGGCCACGCCCAGGCCCACCGACAGGACCTCTTGGCCGGTGGCGTGCCAGGCATGCCGTAGGACTTCCCCGTCCACCGTCATCTCGCCAGCCATACGACCCTCCTGAGCTCGCATCCCGGCTTCGGGATGCGGCGCTTCTTCCGTGCCTCTGCGGTCACTCAAAGCGAATACCTGCGCGACGGGCCTTGTCAGGGGGAGACTGGAGGAGGTCAGAGGAGAACCCCGCAGCTACCGTCGATGAGGCGCACCTGATGAGCGAGGATGCGGTGAGGCCCGGCTGGGCGGACGAGATCCGGGAACGGCGTCTTCGTCTGTGCTGGTCGCAGAAGGAGATGGCTCGGCAGCTCGAATTGGCCGCTGACGCGAAGACACGGTCGACGCTGCCGAGCCGTGAGTCGATAGTGCGGGAGATCAGGTTTCATGAAAGCGGGACACACCGGCCCGGAGCTCTCTACGCGGAGCTCTACCGGCGTGTGTGGGCGCTTCAAGGTGAGCCGTCATCAAGCGAGACGGAGATACCCGGAGACCTGCTGCTCCTCGCCTGGACTGTAGGAAGGCTCGATCAGAGGATGGACCGACGAACTCTGCTGCAACTGGCCGCGAGTACCACGGCGGGATTCGCCGCGAGTCCCGCGGAACGCCTGATGAAGGCCCTCTCAGGAGCGCACCGACCCGACGACACGGTCATCTCACACCTGGAAGCGAGAACAAGGGGACTGCACCGGCTGGAAGAGCATCTTCCCTCGGGAACGCTGTTCCCAGCGCTGGTCACCCACCTCAACGAGGTGAGCGCCCTCATGGAAAGCAGAATTTCCGAACAGGACCGGACACGTCTCGCCGTCCTCGCCGGCGAAAGCGCCGTTCTGGCCGCGTGGTTCGCCTGGGAACTGGGCGACAAGCGCACCGCCGCCGCGCATTCCAGGCTGGCCCGAGCCACCGCGAAGCACGGTGACGATCCCGCGATCGGAGCCTGCATGACGGGCTACCACTCATACATGACCGGTGGCGACACGGCGAAAAGCGTTCGGATGCTTCAGAACGCCGTCCGGGAGCTGGGCGACGCGGACCCGGCCACCCGCGCCTGGCTTCTCGCGCGCCTCGCCGAAGAAGCCGCCGCCCTCCACGCCGACGACATCGCCCTGAACGCGATCCACGAGGCACAGGACGTCTACAGCGAGGCCGACATCGGAGCCCGCCCGTGGACCTGCTTCCTCGACCCGGGACGGTTCGCCTCGATGCGACTCACCGTTCATTCGCGTCTTCGCCGCGAGGACGACGCGCTCGCGGCGATGGACGAGATAGGTCTCCACCTCGGCTCCGACACCGAGGTGAAGAAGCTGTGCGTCGTCAAAGCGGAGATGGCGCTCGCCCAGTACCGGATAGGCGATGTCACCGAGGCCGTGAGCTCCGCGCGGTCGGCCTTCACCGCGACGGTGAAACTGAACGCTCCGCTCGGCTGGGAACGCCTGGACAACGTGGTGACGGAACTGCGACCCGCCCGTGCGCAGGTGGCCCGAGATTTCAGGGCGGAGTACGCCTCTACGCGTCCGGAGACGACACCGCCGTCTCTTCTGTGATCCAGTTCAGGTAGTCGGCCAGGCCCCCTTCGATGGGGACGGCGACGATCTCCGGAGTGTCGTAGGAGTGCGCGGACCGGACCACTTCGACGAGGTCGTCCAACCGTTCCTTGGTCGTCTTCATCAGGATGAGGAATTCCTCGTCGCGCTGGATCTCCCCCTGCCACCAGTAGGTGGAGGAGATCGGACCGCTGATCTGCGCGCATGCCGCCGTCCGGCTTTCGACAGCCGCGTCGATGATGCTCTGCGCTTCCTCACGGCTGCTCGCCGTCACATGAACCTCAAGATGCCGACTCACGCCCCAAGCCTACGCGTTCACGGACCACCTCCTCTCCTCTCCTCTTTCCTCCTCTGGGCGGACCCGTTCGTGGCGACGTTCACTTGCCGTGGCAATGTCCGCGTAGCTCGGAACGGAGATCAGCATGACGATGCTCGGTATGCCGGAAGTGCCCGCACGGAACGGGAGACTCGTGGACGGCGGGGTGGCGTTCACCGCGGGCCACCACTTCGCGCTCGATGGCGACGGGGACCCCAGGACGCTGGCCGCAAGCGCGAAGGCTCCGCTGTCGGTGATTCTCCAGGTGACGAAGCGGTGCGATTTCGACTGCACCTTCTGTAGCGAGACGGCGCACATGAAGGACCCGTCCCTGGACGAACTCGGCACGATGGCGGCGAACCTGGAAGGCGTTCACCGGGTGTTCCTGTCGGGCGGCGAACCGCTCCTACGCCGGGATCTGTTGGACGTCGTGGACGTCTTCGACGGGTTCATCATCGGTCTGCCGACGAACGCCACCCGGGGAATGGATCTGGCGCCGAAGCTGGCGGGAAAGATCGAGTTCGCGAACATCGGGTTCGACGGGCCACGCGAGATCTTCCGCCGGGTCCGCGGTGACTACGACAAGGTCCTCACGGGGGTGCGGGCATTCCATGAGGCCGGTATCCCGGTCTCTTTCTCGGCGGTCGTGCTGCGCTCTACCCTGCACGGCTTGCCTTACCTGGTGCAGATCGCCGACGTACTGGGTGCGGGCAAGGTGAAGCTGATCCTTCCGCTCCGGAAGGGCAACGCGCTCAACCTGGCCGAACACGAGTTCATCACCGTGCCGGAGGCGACCGACCACTTCGACCGGCTGGCCGAGCTCCGCGTCACGCACGAATGGCGTCCCGCGATCCGGATGACGCCGTGGACGGCCGAGACCGAGGGCCACATGATCGTCATCGAGCCGAACGGGAACGCGAACGCCTGGCCCGTCTACGACCAGCCCGACTTGTTCCTACGGCTCGGCAACGTCCGCGAGGAGCCCATGACCGAGCTGTGGAAGCGGTACCCCTACCAGGAAAACCACTTCGCCAAGCACCTCGGGACCAGCATCCTCACCCGCGACCGAGCGGCGGCCTAATGACGACCTACACGAACATGCTCTGGCCCGACGACCCGTACGGCACCGGCCAACTCTGGCGCAAGGAACCCCGGCTCGCGGCCAGCTTCGCGGCGCTGTTCGTCGACGACGGCGAGCGCACTCTTCCCGTGGCGTCAGCGGTCGTGTACCTGCCGACGCACCGGACCCGGCCCGTGGACCCCACGGCCGGGCTGCGGTTCGGCTTCCGGGCGGTGTCGGCCGTCACCGAGGCCGACCGGTCCGCGTTGGTGCGCCTGTTCGAGCTGGACGTCGCGCGGGCGCGCCGCCTGGCCCACGTGGTGCTCGGCTTCCAGCTCACCGACACGCTGCACGTCATCGCCGATCTCGCGCCCGACGAGAACGCCAACCGCGGGACCCGGGCACTCGCTCGGGTCTGGAACGGGGGAAAGCCCGACCCGAACATGGCGCAGATATGCGACGTCGCCGACAGGTGGCCGCGCCTGGACCTCGCCCAGATCATCGAGTCGAGCGGAATCGATCCCCGCACCGTCCAGCGCGCGTTGGAACCCCAATGCACGCTCGACGGGCTGGTCGCCTCACTCCAAGCGCCGCTGATGCCTGGCCTGGCGGTGGCGGGCGACTCGAACGACGCGGCCCTCGCCCACCAAGTCGGTGAGTGGGCCGCCGCCTGCGCGACCGACACCGCGCTCGTCACCGGCCTGGCGGGCCTTCGCCAGCGGGACGAGTACGCGTGGGACGGCATGATGAACGTCGGGCAGGCAATGGCCGACAACCTCGGCGACTGCTTCCCCACCCAGGCATTCGGGGCCTCCTTCAGCACACCACACGAGGCCCACGCCACCGTTTGAGAGTTCGAAGAAGAGACAGCTCCTGTGCGCCGTGCGAGGAGCGCGGCCTAGCCGGCGCACAGGTCTCTTGACAAACCCGAACCAACCGGGGAAACGATGATCATCAAGAGCAGCGTCGGTGGCTTCACCCAGGCGCCCGCCCGTAAGGACGGTCACCTCCTGGTCGCCTCTCTCGACGTCGAGTGGACGAAGAACTACCGGATCAAGAACGGAAACGTGCCTTTCTGCTGGTCCGTCACCTGGCTTTCCGTCCCCGTGTCCGAGGCCGCAGCCGCTCCTACAGAGTTCAGCTACACCAGCGTCTACGTCGAGAACGCGCAGGAGACCCAGGACCTCATCGACACCGCCGACGCCGGAATCGCCGCCTTCGCCGAGCACGCCGACCTGATCGTCGGCCACCAGGTCTCCAGCGACCTCGCCGTCCTGCGCAACGCCAGCACCCGCCCCCTCACCGCCACCGAGGCCCTACGCGAACGCTGGCACCAGCGCCGCACCGAGACGACACCCCGCGTCATCGACTCCCGCTACGACACCGGCCACGTCCTCACCGGCACAAGCCGCCGCCTCGTCGACGTCTGCGCCGAACTCCGCCTCGACGTCACCCAGCCCGAACTCCGCCGCAAATCCATGACCGCCCTACACCGCGACTGGCTGAACGACGCCGACACCGAAGCCCGCGAACGCATCACCGTCCTCAACCTCCGCCACAGCCTCTCCGCCGCCTACACCGCCCTCCACGCCACCGGCCGCACCACCTGGCACAACACCCTGAACGTCAACACCGTCCTCCACACCCAACTCGCCGGCTCCCTCGCCTGGCTCGACACCCCCACCTTCCGCGACCTCCTGTGAGGCCCTGTGCCCATCCGAGACTGCCGCGTCATCGCCGTCGAAGGCACCCACGCCAGCGGCAAGACCACTCTCGTCCACGCCCTCACCAGCCACTACCGCGAACAAGGCGTCCACGTCGCTTGCACCGGCGAGCCCGCCCGCTTCAGCCCCTTCATGGAAGAGATCGTCCTGCACGGCAAGGGCACCTTCGACCTCGTCGCCGAACTCGACGCCTTCGGCGCCCACCTCACCACCCAGCTCCGCGCCGCCCGCAACCAGACCCTCCTCATCACCGACAAGACACTCCTCAACGTCGCCGCCTACGCCCGCATGCTTCTACCGCCCAGCGACCACCCCGTCATCGACGCCATGCTCCGCCTCTGCGCCTCCACCACCCACCTGTACGACGCCGTCCTCTACACCTCCGACACCTTCAGCCCCTGGCAGCCCGGCGACCGCTTCCGCGACAAGGTCGCCGACCAACAAGCCGAACTCGACCTCACCCTACGCAGCGCCGCCGACGAGATCGACCTCCCCCTGACCCCCATCCCTCGCGGCCTGACCACCGCCGAGCGCGTCTCATGGGTTTCCGCGCGTCTGGCCCAGACGGGAGTCCAGCCCGCGCTAGCCTGACGCGCCTATGAGCCCCACCGCCCCGAACACCACCTACACCAGCATCGTCGACGCCCTGCTCATCCTCCTACGCGACGACCACGTCCTCCTCGCCAGACGCCAAGGCACCGGCTACGCCGACGGCATGTGGAACCTCCCCTCCGGCAAACTCGAAGCCAACGAAACCATCACCCAAGCCGCCATCCGCGAAGCCCAAGAAGAAATCGGCGTCCACATCACCGAACCCGACCTCCGCTTCGCGCACCTCATCCACTACCGCAACCCCCACGGCCACGCCCGCATCGGCGTCTTCTTCCACGCCACCCACTGGACCGGCACCCCCCACAACGCCGAACCCCACAAATGCTCCGAGGTCACCTGGCAGCCCCTCCACAACCTGCCCTCCGACACCTACCCGTACACAGCCCAAGGACTCGCCGCTTTCACCCGCCAAACCCCCCTCAGCACCATCGGATGGGACTCCCCCCGACCCTTCCACGGCCCATAACCATTCATTTATCACCGCGGGCGCACCCGATCCCCCTTCCCGATCGAGCCTCACCCGCCCGACGGGGCTACTTTCATCCAGTCCGGAACACTGAGCCTTTTCCATCATGCGTGAGCTGAGGCTTCGCGGTTTTGGAGGACGCTGATGGCCTTGGCGAGGTGGCCGGCGCGGTGGGGGCAGCAGCGGAGTTTGGTCGGGATCTTCCAGCTCTTGAGCTGGGCGTTTGCTCGTTCACCGGGGCTGCGGAGCTTGGCGTGGGAGCAGTTGGGCTGCTTCTGTGAGGCGGGCTTGTTCTTGCCCTTGTACGGGGTCAGGATCGCCGGGTGCGCGCCGTGGTAGCCCTTGTCGGCCAGGACGATCAGCCCACAGGCGGCGAGGGCGCGGATGATGCCCCAGTTCCGGGCGGCTTTCAGGTCGTGGATCGAGCCCGGCACCGCGCCCGAGACCCACACGATCTGGCCGTCCGGACCAGCGATGACCTGCAGATTTACGCCGTGCTTCTTGTGTTTCCCGGAGTAGAACGGCCGGTCGGCTTTCACGCAGTCGATCGCGATGAGCGTGCCGTCCAGGATCAGATGCTCCACGCCGTCCTTCCGGGCTTTCGCGAGGGCCTGGCCGAGCTTGGGCGAGCGGGCCGACAGCCACGCCACCGCCTCGTTGACATACCGCCACGCGGTCGTCGTCCCGACCCCGAAACCCGCCCCGAGCTGCGCGAACGTCTCGCCCTTCTTCAAGTACGCGAGCGTCATCAGCGCCTGCTGCCCGGCCGTCAACACGCGGCCCTTGCTCCCCAGCTTCACCCGGTTCCGGCGCACCAGCCCGGTCAGGTAGTTCAGGGTCGAACGCGACAACGGCAGCGAAGAACGATAGAAAAGCACGCGAAGCCTCCGGTGGGGGTCGGGCGGAGGCGAGAGTCCACCCCTCCTACCAGCGGCTTTTTCACTTCCCGGCCGCGCCACACCACCCGCGATCATGCTGTGATCATCAGCCTCGAACAGGCTGATGGAAAAGGCTCAGTGAACCGTCGTATCCCACAAGAACCACCGACTGAAGTTCATCGCGCTCATCAGGCGTCAGCACCATGCACGAATCATCCCACACCTGCATCCGGCAAGAGTTAAGAACATTCAATTACAGACACTAGAAGCTGCTGAGAATTTCGCGGAGGGTTGACGGAAGCCGCGAGGTGACGCTGGCGCGGTTTGCCAGTGTGGCGAGGTTTCGGTACCACAACTCGCGGATAGCAGACGATGGCTGGTTCAGGAGTTCGGACATACGTTGTTCGAGGAAAGCGATGTCCCCTGGTATTCGGGCACGTGTGGTGCGACGGCTGCTCGGAAAGTCGGTCTCGGGCAGCAGGCGGTCGCGTGGGATCCGTGCGAGTCGTTCGTCGGTCATGGCTGCGTTGACGGAGAAGTAGCAGCCCATGGCGGTGGCACGTTCGATGTCGTCGCGGGTACCGTTGAACCAGTGCAGTATTGCGCCGGTCTGTGGTCGGCGTATGAGTGCATCGAGTAGTTCGCTGGTGCGGCCGGTGCTGTGCAGGGACAATAGGAGCGGTTGCTCGGAGCAGATCTCAAGGATGATATCGAGTGCGGCCAGTTGCGGTGCCAGCGCGGTCTTGCGATCAAGGCCGATCTCGCCAATGATTGCGTGCTGGCCGACGGCGCGTCGGACGCTGGCTTCGGTGACGGCTGCTACCGCGGAGGCGACGCCTGGGTGGGCGCCGTAGCCCCAAAGGATCGTGGCGTCGCTGCGGCGCACGGTTGCACTGGCCTCCGCAGGACTGCGGGTCATCGCAAAGACGATGGCGCCGTTCAGCGCCCTGACCTGGGGAGCGGTGACGTCGGGTGCAATATGGGCATGGCAGTCCAGTGGAGGTAGGTCAGATAGTGACACGAGCGAGCTCCTCCAGTCCTCGGTTGCAGATTGCGAGTACCGCGTCGAAATCAGTATGCGGTGGCCACAGGCCCGAAGCGATGACACGGTATTCGTCGAAGCCGACCTCAGTGGCGTAAGTCCATGCAGCAATATCGTGGCGGCGTAGGTGCAAGAGTTCTTCGCGTTTCGGCCCAGCCAGCATGTTCGCCAAATATTCGGTCTGGTCGGTCAACTGGGCGCCAGCGAAGGCACCGCGGCGCACGAGG
This sequence comes from Actinocorallia sp. API 0066, assembly GCF_020991275.1. Lineage (GTDB taxonomy): Bacteria > Actinomycetota > Actinomycetes > Streptosporangiales > Streptosporangiaceae > Actinocorallia. The sequence goes on from NZ_JAJLQY010000005.1 coordinate 264,314, forward strand.
CAGGCGATGCACAGGCCGCAGTTTAGGTTAGGATTCCCGCCTCGCAGGCGGCCAGCATTTTGCTTGGCGCAGGACAGGGTGGTGGCCGCCAAGCGTAGATCGTCAGCTGAGCCGGGGTGCAATGCCGCAGCAACCAAGTCGCCTTTGGTCATGGTGGCGTACGGGTTGGTGATAGTCATCCGGTCCAATGGCAGTGCGTCGAGTAGCAATTGGAACGTGTAAAAGGTCCAGGGATGAGTGGATCGGGTGGTAAGTGGACCGCCGCGCGAGGGCTCCAGAGGAGGGTTAATGCTGGTGAATCCGTTCTCCGGGACCAGAATGCGAGTTGCGCGATGGCCGGATGCCAGGACCGTGGCCATAGCCATGAACAGCAGGGAGCGTGTGCGTGGCGTCGATTCACGGCGTTTGGTGACTGGCCTGAACGCGTACCGAAGATAGGTGGTGGCCGGTTGCCGCTGCTGCAGCGCCGTCTTGATGGTGTCCTGCGCTCTTAGCACAGCGGTGGAACTGTCGCGATGCCCCAGAAAGATGGTGGTGGCTGCTTTACCGAGGTGTAGGAGGGCGCCGCACAGGGAGTCGAGCCCGCCAGAGAGCAGACTGACAGTATCGGCTGGTGTGGCAGGGACATCGAGCCGACCGTGCTCAGGAATCGGCCGTGTGGGGACGATGTCGATATGCCATGTGTCACCGGACAGCCAGTGTAGCAAGTCCGCAAGCCGGTCCAAGATTTCTTGAGTCCAGACCTCTGGCTGCTCGATGTGGACAATGATGTGCAGGTCGCGGCGCATTGCCAGCCGTGGCCGTGAGACGGTTCGGTCGGCCAGGTAGGCGGCAGCGACGATTCGCAAGAGATCCTTGGCCGTTGGCGCGGCCGGGCCGAGCTCGGTCATCGACCAGCTAATGTCGGTGTGTATCGCAGCCGTGCGGCCGGGCATCATGGGCCACGAGTAGATGGCTGCGTCGCTTTGAGCGCCTGATGAGCCGTCCGGTAGAAGTTCGAGGCGATTCATCCCCTACCTCGTATTCGGAAGACGGTGAACACCTTGTGCGCGAGCGTAGCCGCGGACGCGACGAAGGCTTGGGCAGTGAGTATTGCCTCCTGCGGTAGCTTCATCGCCCTGACGCTGGCACGCAGATATTTCTTCGCCTTCTCCTCGATTTCCTTCGCGCGCTGCGGTGTGATGGTGTCGCTGCGCCGTTGCGAGGTCAGTTCGACCAGTACCTGCTCGTAGGCAAGGTGTTGAAGGAAGAGTTCCATCTGCTGCCCCGCGGTCGGCAATTCCTTGGCTTTCTGGATCTCTACCATGGTGCGCAGCGTCGCGGCGCGCAGTGCTACGTCATCTGGGTGACTTGGCGCTCCGAGGAGGGTGTCGACGATGTATGCGCACCTGGCCCTGGGCGTGGGCAGGCTGTCAAGATGATGCAAGTCCAGACCGAGATCGGCCAACGTCGCTCGGTTGCCCGCGCGCAGGGCAGAGGCTCCCGCGACGGCAGCGGCGCCGCGAGCGGTCTGCCGGCCAAGGTTACGGGCACCGCCTCCCCCGGCGGAGCTGCTAGAACCCCCGCTGTCTCCTGGGCCGCGAGCCCGTTGCGGGCGCAGCGAAGCCAGCGGATACGACGAGGGTCCCGGCGTCGGTCCGGCTGTTTTTGCCAACGCCTGCATGAAGGCGTTGACAAATGTCTGCACCTGCGCGTCTGACGGTCCTGGTCCGCCTGCGGTGGCGTTGCTGTACGCGTCGTGGGCGGTGTCCCAGGATTGGTTGCCGCTGCCGCCGTATGCGCCGGAGGTGCCCACTATCTCGGCGGCTCGGTCAGTTCGGCGCGCGCCGCTTCTACGACGTCGGGGTCCAGCCCTTCGGTACCGATGATCGCGCGCAGCACATCCGGGAGTACACCGAGGAGCACGACATGGTGAGGTTCCAGCCGCCTGAAGAAGGTCGGCTGGCTCAGTACCCGACTAGCCGTGTCAGCCAAGTCTGGATCCGCCTGGCTGACCGTGGACAGCGACCAAATCACCGGCTCTGGGTCTGCTAGTCGGCTCAGTTGGATACCCAGGCTCTGCACCACAACTTGTCGGTCGGCCGACTCCAGTTCCTTCAGCTCCTGCGCCGCCGCGTTCCGGGTTGCCTCGGAAGCGTCGGCGAGACCCTCGATGATCCGCATGAGAGCGCCGGTGACCGCGCCGCCGAAACGAACGTCGCTCAGCAGCGTTGCGGCGATGCTGAGGTACCGCTCGACCTGGGCTTCAAGTCCGGCAAGCGATGGATGACTTGCCGCCCATGCTTTGGTCTCTTCACGCACGTCCTGCGGTTGGTCACCGTCGTCGGAAGCCCAACGTTCCCAGTCAGCGATGAGCGCGGTGCGTTCCGCGGACGACTGTTGGCTCAGCAGGCGGAACTCCTCCAGGTACCGGATCTCCAGCAGGTAGAGCTTGAGTAGCACTTCGAGCTCTAGTTGGGCGCCGCTGGTGCGGGTGAGGTGCTCGCGGACGGCGAATGCGTTAAGGAAGCGCTTGATCGCTCGTGGGCTGCGCCACACGTCGGCGCCGAGGCCGGCTGCAATACGCGCCGCCATAACCAAGTGTTCGACCCGTGGGCCGTCGGATTCGTTCTCACCGGCGGCAACGTATGGCGCCTTGCCCTGCAGGCGGCGCTCGTTTGCCGCGTTGACGACGTCCTGGAACGCCTGCGTGGTGAGATGTCCAGCGTTCTTACAAAGCAGGAGCGTGATGTAGGCTTCCGCTTGCTCCACTGACAAAACGGGCAGTGAGATCGGAAGCTGGATGATTTTCTCCGTGTAGAGCTTGGCGAACCCACCCCGGGAGGCTCCCTCCAAGTGGACTCCGATCGCTTCTCGAATCAGGTCCTCGTCGGCAGCTAGCACGAACGCCATTCGGCGCACTGACAGGAAGAGTTTGATCGCTTCGAGCGTCGCCATGATTGTCGGTGGGAGACAACGATCGAGGTCGTCGACAAGCACAACAACCTTCTCAATGCCGTCAACCTCGCCCATGAGCTGCTCAAACGCTAGCCGGAAGCCCGCCATGCCCTGGGAGCTAGCCGTGCCGGCGTCGGACTCCTCCTCCTTCGGCTGGGGAGTCAGTGCGTCGAGGAGCTCCGCGAAGTTCGGCGAGAGGGTTACGGCGCTTGACACAAGCACCCCTGCCACACGCCCCCAGGCAATGCGCCGTCGCAAATCGCCAAGACGGTTGACCAACTGCCGGCGCTTTGACGGCTCCATCTCCGCCGATGCGACGCGACTTTGCAGCTCATCGAGCACTTGGGCGATCAGAGTGCCGCGAAGATCCTCGGCGTTCTCGAATTCCCATGGGTCAATCCGCACCACGACTACACTGCCTATACGGCCGAGCCGATTGGCGACGAGGTTCAAAGCGGTGGACTTCCCCCCGCCCCAAGCGCTGTGGATCCCCACCGTGACCGGGTCCAACCCGCCCGCGCTGACAACCCTGGCCACCACCTCGGCTACCGTGTCGAATCCCAACAGGTCATCAACCGACGGGTTGTCGTCGAACAGCGGCACAGCAAAGCCTGCCTGCGGCCCAGGGATAGTCACCGATAACTCCATCGCGATCACTAAGAGCACCGACAAGAACATAACAGTGTAGGGGGCGCGGTTACGACGTGAAGGCCGTCCTTCACAGCCAACGGGCAGCACCGGAGTGGGCCACCCGGTATCCGTGCCGGGCACGGGCGGGCGTCCGGCTGCACCTAAGGCAGGACCATGATGAGGTGCGAGAGCGCCGAGAACCTCCTCAATAGACAGAAGAAGGCAGGGCCCACCATCACCCTTGGGCGGCATGATTCAGCGCGCACCAGCCGACCAGAACCAGCGCACGTCGGGGATCCGCGAGCGGTCGGGGTGCAGCCATCTGGCTGGTTTCCGGTTGGGGATTCGAACCCGTGCGTACGGCGCCCGGCCCAGCGACAGTCGGGCACCGTATGCACGCGATCAGGCCACCCGGACGCGGTAGACCTCGCCGATGGGGTAGGTGTGGGCGGGTGGTTGTGGTCCCCCCTCGGACACAAACCTTCCGTACACGTGGGGGTCGGGTTCCGACCTGGCCTCCACTAGTTGTTTCTGGGGCCAGTAGGTCATTTTGAGGCCCATCTCTTTGTAGAGGTCGGCTTTGTCCTCGGGCTCCGCCTTCATCACGTCGTTGATCCATTCGCTGATAGTGAGGATGTCGCCTCCGGTGTCGATGGCGGCCCGGTACTGGGCGAGCTTCCGGTCGCAGGCGGCGAGGCGTTCGGCATCGTCGGCTTGGTGTCTCGCAGGGGTCGGTGTTCGCGGTCCTCAGTGCTTCGATCGCCTCCGGAAGCTGCGATGGCCCGAAGGATGTGAGCAGCCAGTCTTCGATCTGGTCGGCGAAGGCTGCTTCCTTCAGGTAGACGACCCTGGGGTGGTCGATCTTGTTGACCAGCGCGTATTCCTCGGGGAACCGGCACCGGTAGTAGAGCTGGCGGAGGACGGCTTCGGGCACGGTGGTGAGGCCGAGGTTGGATTGCGGGATGTGGTCGAGGAGTTCGGGGCTTTGGAGGGGCGGCTGGTGGTTTTGGAGATCGCGTGGCTCGGATGCTTTGGCGCGGCGTTCTTGGGCGGGTTCGGTGGCGCGGGCTTCGATGTAGTGGCTCGTCCCTGAACCAGGTGCGGTCGGAGCTGCTGATGAAGATCCACCGGCACAAGCGGTGGGCGACTGTTCGAATCGGAACGATGCCGTTCTCGCGCTGATGAACGCAGCGTGGCTGTAGTTCGGGCGGTTAATCGACAATCTTCCGATGGCTGGTGGCAGGTCTCGTTGTTGTGGCGTCGATGCTGCTTTGCAGCCCTTGCGCTGCGTTTGTTGCCTAGGGTCTGTCCATGCGCTTCTCCGCCCGGCTTGCGGTACCTCTGGCTGTCCTCGCGGGCGCTGGTGCCACCGCTGCGGTCATGAAAACCACTTGGCTGCCGTGGAACAAAGACCCTTGTGGGGAGGTTTATTCTGCGGCACGCGTCAAGATCGCAGAGATGAAGACTGAGGCGGGCGAGATGCGAAGGCTGGTAGATGCTGGGTCTGTGACGGGGCTTAGCAGCACGAACGCCGAAGGTCTGCTGATCCTCGACGTTGTCGCAACAGGCGGGTCGGCTCTCAGCGACTATCGAAGGCATCAGAGCCGGGGTTTGAGGAGCGCGAAGATCGCCCTCACGCTAGAGATCGGCAACCCTGCCTGCTTCAGTCCTGAAATCGTCGCGACCGCCCAGGTCAAGCCCCGCGAGGTCGAACGTCTCGAAGCCCGGCTCGGATACTCGTGACAGCGGCAACCTCCGTTGCTGGGATTCTCCGAGGCTCCCGGCATGGCGGATCGACCCACGACCGGCGGCCCCGCCGACCGTGTCAGGGGCGTCGAACGCTTGGTGGCCGAGGCGATCGGCGGCCCGAGATTCATCCCACAGCTGGTCCTGCACGAGACGAGACCGAGGCGTGGGTCCTTGCCGATTGCGAGCGCCTGGCCGAGACAATGGGCGGCCCCTGCCCCGGCCTTATTCAGCAGGTGGTCCGGAGTTGTGAACGACTCCCCTTTCACCGCACGTCAAGTTCTGCTGGACACCGACCGGCACACATGACCATGATGAGATTCTCGATCTAGGTCCGTCGACAGGAGCCGGTGTGGATTCGGGAATCGTGGTCATCCACACGGATGGAGGATGCTCCCCCAATCCCGGGGCCGGCGGATGGGGAGCGGTGCTTCGCTACGGGAGCCATGTCCGCGAGATCTACGGAGGCGAGGCTGACACCACGAACAACCGGATGGAGCTCATGGCCGCCATCTGCGCGCTCGAATGCCTGAAAAGACCCTCCAGGGTACGGATCCACACCGACAGCCAGTACGTCCGCCTCGGAATCACCCAGCGGCTGGCGAACTGGAAGCACAACGGCTGGCGGATCTCCACGACAAATCCTGTCAAGAACATCGACCTGTGGAAACGGTTGGAAGCCGCCACCGCGACCCACGAAGTCACCTGGGAATGGGTCAAGGGCCACTCCGGAGTACCCGACAACGAACGAGCCGACGAACTCGCCGCCCAGGGCCGGGAGGACGCGCAAGCAGAAGCACTCGTCAACACCTTCGGACCTCACGCGGCCCGCTATCGCGACGACATTCTCGGCGTCCAGTCCGAGAGCGATCCACCCCGACCGGCCGGCACCGCTGACGCCGCCGGAGAACCCGCCCGCCCGCACACCGCGGATGAGCGGTGCGTCCACGACCTGATCGTCGGACAGTGCGTCGAAACGCAGTGCGCTCCCGTACCGAAGGGCCTCGTCGCCCGGGTCTACATCACCGCGGGCGGCCGGAGCATGCACCGGACGGCAGACTGCCCCGGCCTCCTCGACGGCCACCGCCACGCCACCTGGCGCGGCCACGACATCCACGACCCGGAACTCACGCCACTGCGTATCGCCCAGTCCAAGGGCTACGCGCCCTGCGAACGCTGCCTGCCGAACGCCTGACCGAGGTGTCGGACGGGCTTGGCATAAACCTCTTGAACCTCTTGGGCCAACGCGCTGAGATAGTCGAAGAGGTGCTCGACCTGCTCCTCGGTCTCGGCGTCGTTCGTCATGCAGACCCCAGTTGTCACGATGAGCCTCTCATGCTCGCGGTCGGCACCGTCCGCCGGCCGCCCATCACCCAACGATCTGGACGCTGGCGGACCCGTCGGACCGCCCGATCCACTTCTCGCTTATCGATGCGAGCGGCACTACGACAAGATCCGCGAACTGCGCTCGGTCCGGTCGGGTGGATGTGATGGCGGGAACATGGGGAAATTCTCACATCCGCTGCCCGGCAAGGGGATGACGTCTGATAATTGGGCTGTGGCGGAGATGGTGTTGGGGGGCGAGCGGGGGGCTCAGCCGTTCGCGCATCTGGGGACGCCTCTGGAGGGGCTTTACCGGGCGATCCTTGTGGTCTTTCTGCGGGCCAAGGACAGGTTCGTGGTGCATCTGCGGCCGGAGGACGTGGCCGCGGAGCTGGGTCGAGGCGCGGACGAGGCGCTGGTCGCCGCGTTGGAGAAACTTGTCGAGTGGGGCAACCTGCGGGCCGACGCCGACACCGGCAGGGTCACCTCGGTCGAGGACTTCCACCGCAAACGGTTTCTCTTCCAGCTCACCCCGCAGGGGCACGCGGCCGAGCAGGCCATCGCCCTGTACGAGGAGGTGGTGGGGCAGCGCGGCGCGCTCCAGTCGGTGGCGCTCGCCGACATCGCCGAGCGGCTCGCGGCGCTGGAGAAGCTGGCGGCCCAGCCCGACCCAGACCCGGCGCAGGCGCATCTGCTGCTGCTGGCGCTGGCCGAGCGCTTCACGTCACTGGCCGACAACGCCCAGGCGTTCATGGCCTCGCTGCGCCGCGCGATCGACTTCTCCGACGGCGACGTGGAGGGTTTCATCACCTACAAGGAACGCCTCATCGACTACATCAACCGGTTCATCTCCGACCTGGCCAACTCCGGTGCCAGGATCGCCGGCCTACTCGTCCGGCTGGAGGAACTCGGCCATGAGCGCCTGCTCCTGCTGGCCGCCCGGCGGGAGGCGGCGGACGCGGTGCCCGACGGCGCCGACGCCGCGGCGGGCCTGGCGCGGGCCGAGCGCGAGGCGTTCGAGGCATGGCGCAACAGGTGGCGCGGCCTCAGCGGATGGTTCGTCTCGACGAGTGGGCACAGCTCGCAGTCCAGGCTGCTGCGCCAGTCGGCGGTCGGCGCGATCAAGCAGCTGATCGACGCGGTCGGCCTGCTCAACGAGCGCCGTTCGGGCAGGTCGGATCGCTCCGCCGACTTCCGCGCCCTCGCCCGCTGGTTCGCCGAGGCCCCCGACGACGCGAGCGCGCACCGGATCTGGCGGGCCGCGTTCGGCCTGAACCCGGCGCGGCATCTGACCGTCACCGGCGCCACCCTCGACGCCTGGCGGGACGCCGAGCCCGATTCCACGACGCCCTGGGCCGAGGCTCCTCCGCTGCGGATCTCACCGCAGTTGCGCAAGACCGGCGCTTACGAGCGCCGAGGCAGGCAGGCGAAGATCCGGAGCCGGGCGGAGGAGAAGCGGCACCTGCGCGAGCTCGCCGACCGTGAGGCGGCCGAGACCGCCGAGGCCCGTGCGCGCCTGTGCACCGACGGTCCCGTGCCGCTCTCGGCCCTCGACGTCCTCGACCCGAAGGTCTTCCGGCTGTTCCTCGCCCTGCTGGGTGACGCGCTGTCGGCCCGTGCTCCCGGGGAGACCGAGGTCAGGACCATCACCGCGGACGGCTCCTTCGAGGTCAGGCTGTCGCCGGTCCCGGACGGCGGCGAGATCCGCGTCCGCACCGAGGACGGCGTCCTTTCCGGCCCGGAGCATCTGATCGAGATCACGGATCTGATGGGGACGTCGTGACGGGCGCGGAGGAGGTCGAGCTGCGCCGGGGGGCGCTGCGCGCCCTGTTGGCCAAACCGCTGCTCACCGCCGAGCATGACGCGGAGGCCCTGCTCAAGGTCCGGCGCTGCCAGCGGGAGCTGCGCGAGTGGCTCACCCGGGAGACGGGCTGGCGGCTGCACGTCGAGGCCGGGGTGGCGCGGCTGTTCAAGACGGTGTCCGCCACGTCCGACAGCACCCACCCGGCGCGCGGCCGGGCGCGCGAGCCGTTCGGGCGCCGTCGCTACGTCGTGCTCTGCCTCGCGCTGTCCGTGCTGGAGCGCGCCGACGCCCAGACGACGCTCGGCCGGCTGGCCGACGAGGTGCTGACCGCGGCCGCCGAACCCGACCTCGACTTCTCCTTCCCGTTGGAGAGCCGCGCCGAGCGGACCGACCTCGTGGCCGTCGTCCGGCTGCTCATCGACTGGGGCGTGCTGCGCCGGGTCGCGGGAGAGGAGGAGTCCTACCTGTCGGCCTCCGGTGACGTGCTCTACGACGTCCGGCGGGAGGTGCTGTCGAGGCTGCTCACGGGGACTCGCGGCCCTTCGACCGTCGAGGCGGCGACCCTGGACGAACGGCTCTCGGCGTTGGTGGCCGTACCCCTGCCCGACACCGACGACCTCCGCAACCAGGCCCTGCGCAGAGCGCTGACCCGCAGGCTCCTGGACGAGCCCGTCGTCTACCACACGGACCTGACCGAGGCCGAACGGGCGTACCTGACCTCCCAGCGGCACGCGATCACGCGCCGCATCGAGCAGGCGACCGGCCTGATCGCCGAGATCAGAGCCGAGGGCGTGGCCATGGTCGACCCGCACGACGAGCTCACCGACATCCGCATGCCCGAGCAGCGCACCGACGGCCATCTGACGCTTCTGGTCGCGGAGCACCTGGCCGAGCACGGCACCGTCCCGCTGGACGCCCTGCACGCCTTCGTGCGCGCGGCCGCCCGAGCCCACCAGACGTACTGGCGCAAGGGCGTCACCGAGCCGGGCGCCGAGACCGAGCTGCTCGCCGGTGTCCTGGACCGGCTGACCGCCCTGCGCCTCGCCGAGATCCGGGGCTCCTCGGTCGCGGCGCTGCCCGCGATCTCCCGCTACGCGCTCGCCGAACCGACGGTCAAGGAACCCCGATGACGCTCCCGAGCCCCGACTCCGAGCGCTGGAAGCCGCTGCGCGCCGGGCTCGTGGACATGTTCTACTACGACGCCGAGGAGTTCCACTTCCACGACGGCAGGCTGTTGCTGCGCGGCAACAACGGCACCGGCAAGTCCAAGGTGCTCGCGTTGACGCTGCCGTTCCTGCTCGACGGAGAGCTGTCACCGCACCGCGTCGAACCCGACGGGGACCGGCAGAAGCGGATGGAGTGGAACCTTCTGCTCGGCGGCAGGCATCCGCATCCCGAACGGACCGGTTACACGTGGCTGGAGTTCGGCCGCCGCACCTCGGAGGGCGGCTTCGAGTACCGGACGATCGGCTGTGGCCTCAAGGCCGTCAAGGACCGCGGGATCACCAAGCACTGGTTCTTCGTCACGGGCGAGCGCGTCGGTGCGGGCGTCGCCCTGGTGTCCGGCTCGGGCGTCACCGTCACGCGGGAGAAGCTTCGCGACGCCCTTGAGGGACGGGGAACCGTCTACGACAGGGCCCTCGACTACCGCAGGGCCGTGGACGCCGCGCTGTTCGGCCTGGGCGAGCACCGCTACGACGCGCTGGTGAACCTGTTGATCCAGATCCGTCAGCCGCAGCTGTCGAAGAAGCCGGACGAGAAGCTGCTGTCCCGTGCCCTCACCGAGGCTCTTCCGCCGCTCAGCACGGCCCTGGTCGGGACGGTCGCCGAAGCGTTCCGCGGTCTGGACGAGGAGCGCGACGCGCTGCGCGCCCTAGAGGAGGCGAGCCAGGCCGCCAGCGGATTCCTCCGGCACTACCAGGGCTACGCGGCGATCGCCGCGAAACGCAAGGCCGGCGAACTCCGGATCGCGCACAGCCGCTACGAGCATCTCGGCCGTGATCTCATCGAGGCCGAGCAGCGCTTGGCGTCCGCCCGCCAGGACATCGCCGAGGCTGAGGAGAAGCTGAAGACCCTGGCTGACGAGCGCGTCAAGCTGGAGGCGCGCCAGACCGCCCTCAGGCAGAGCCCCGAGATGCGCGACGCGCAGCGGCTCAAGGAGACCGGAGAGGAGGCCCGGCGGCTCGTCCGATTCGCCCAGGACCGGACGAAGGACGCGACCGATCACGCCCGCCACGCCGACCGGGCCGAAGGCAAGGCCCGTGAACTGGACCGCCGGTCCGCGCGGGCCGAAGCGGACCTGTCGGCGGCGTTCTCCGCCGCGCTGGAAGCCGCGGAACTCAGCGGGTGCGCGGACCGGCATCGCGAAGCCGTCGCGGGTTGGGAGAGCGATCCGACCGCCGTCCGACGGGCCGTCGAGGACGTCGCCGCGAACCGCGAGCATGCCGTCGCGGAGTTGGAGCGCCTGTTCGCCGACGCCGCGCGAGCCCGCGCGCGCTGGGAGAACGCCCGTGGCGAGGTCGAGCGGCTCACCGGGGAACTACAGCGGGCCGCCGAGCGCATCGCGCTGGCCGAAGAGCGGGTGAGCGTCGAGATCGGGGTGCTCACCGCTGACTATCTCGCCTACCTCGCCGGACTCGTCGAGCTGCGCGTCCCCGACTCCGATGGCGTCCTCGCGGCGCTGGAGTCCTGGTCGGGCACCGCCTCCGGCGTCAATCCGGCAGCCTCCCTCGTCCACGACGCGGCCCGTGACGCCACAGCCGCCCTCGCCCGTGCCGACGGCGACCTTCAGCGTGCGCAAGCCGAGCACCGTGGCCGCGCCGACACGCTTCGCGCTGAGATCGCGCGCCTGGAATCCGGCGTCACCGCCGTCCCCCCGGTCCCCCACTTCCGGGACGGCGGCGCGCGGGACGGCAGGCCGGGGGCGCCGCTGTGGAAGGCGGTGGAGTTCGCCGAAGCACTCTCGCCCGAGCACCGGGCGGGACTTGAGGCCGCGCTGGAGGCGTCCGGGCTACTCGACGGTTGGATCACGCCGGACGGCGGGCTCCTCGACGCCGAGGACTCGTTCCTGCTGACCGGCTCCGCCATCTCCGGACCAAGCTGCGCCGACGTTCTCATGCCTTCCGCCGACCGCGCCGACCCGGCCGTCGCTCCCCTCACCGACACGGTGATCGCGGAGGTTCTGGGGCGGATCGGGCTGGGGCCTGGCGGCACCACCTGGGTGTCGGTGGACGGCACGTGGGCCAACGGGCCGCTCGGGGGCCGTTGGCGCAAGGAGAACGCCGTATACGTCGGGCAAGGAGCCCGCGAAGCCGCCCGGCGGGAACGGCTCGCCGCCGCACGCGCCGAACTGGCCGTACTCGAAGCCGCCCTGGAAGGGCTCGCCGCCGAACGCGCGAGGCTGGCCGCGCGCCAGTCACGACTCACCGACGAGCACCGCGGGATTCCCCCGGACACGCCGCTGCGCGAGGCACACCTTCGGCTCGCCGGCGAGCACCGCGGCAAACGCGACCTCGACCAGGCCCACGCGACGGCCGCGGGCGTCGCCGAGCGGCGGCGCGGGGAGGCCGACGCCGCGCGCGTCCGTGCCACGGAGTTCGCCCTGGACGTCGGACTGCCCGAAGAACCGGCGAGCCTTCCCGCGGTGAAGACCGCGCTCGCCGACTACCGGCTCGCCCTGGCCCCGCTCTGGCCGATGATCACCGCCGTGCTCGACGCGCGCACCACCGTCAAGGAGGCCGCCGCGGAGCTGGCGGAACTGCGCGAGCGGGCGGCCGAGGCCGCCTTCGGCGCCGAGGAGGCGCGCGCCGCCGCCACCACCGCGGACGAGACCTACCGCGCGCTCGTCGAGACCGCCGGAGCCGGGGTCGAGGAACTCTTCCGCGGTCTGCGCGCCGTCGAACAGGCCATCGCCGAACGCGCCTCCTCCGAACGCGACGTCCGCGGGCTCCAGGAGAAAGCCCTGCTCGCCCGGGGCACGGCCGAGGGCAGCCGGGAAACCCTCCAGGGTCAGATCCGGCAGGCCGTCGAGACCCGGGACCGGGCCGTCACCGCCTTCCGAGCCTTCGCCGGCACCGGAATTCTCGCCCTCGCCCTGCCGGGAGCCGAGATCCCCGATGCCGCCGAGCCCTGGTCGCCGACCGCCGCCGTCCAGCTCGCGCGGGCGACCAACGCCGCGCTGGAGTCCGTCGCCGACGACGACGGGCCCTGGGACCGCGCCCAGAAACGGGTAGCCGAGGAGCACAAGATCCTCTCCGACACGATGTCGCGGCACGGCCACTCGGTCGGCCTGACCCTGCGCGACGGGATCATGCTCGTTGACGTCGTGTTCCACGGCAGGACCCGCGACATCCCCGAACTCGCCGCCGCCCTCGCGGAGGAGAAGGACCACCGGGCCACGCTGCTGTCGGCCAGGGAACGCGAGATCCTGGAGAACCACCTCCTCAACGAGGTCGCCGGGACGCTCCATGAACTGATCCTCGCCGGTGAGGAGGAGGTCGCCGCGATGAACGGCGAACTCAACGCCCGTCCCACCTCCACCGGCATGACCTTGCGGCTGATCTGGCGTCCCGCGAAGAAGGCTCCCGAAGGGCTCGACCGGGTGCGCGCGAAGCTCCGCCAGACGATCGACGCCTGGACCGAGGAGGACCGTACCTCCGTCGGCGCCTTCCTCCAGGACCAGATCGCCCGGGAGCACACGGAGAACCCGTCGGCGGGCTGGACCGAACAGCTCACCCGGGCCCTGGACTACCGGTCGTGGCACGAGTTCGCGATCCAGCGCCTCCAGGACGGACAGTGGCGCGCCGCGACCGGCCCGGCCTCCGGGGGCGAGCGGGTCCTCGCCGCGTCCGTGCCGCTCTTCGCCGCCGCCTCGGCCTACTACAAATCCGCGGGCAACCCGCACGCGCCGCGCCTCGTCGCCCTCGACGAGGCGTTCGCGGGCGTTGACGACGACTCCCGCGCCAAATGCCTCGGGCTGCTCGCCACCTTCGACATGGACGTCGTCATGACCAGCGAACGTGAATGGGGCTGCTACCCGCAGGTGCCGGGGCTGGCCATCTGCCAGCTCTCCCGCCGCGACGGCATCGACGCCGTCCTCGTCACCCCCTGGCGGTGGGACGGCCGCGAGCGCACCCGGGCGCCGCGACCTGACGCGTTCCGCCTCCCCGAACCGTCGGAACCGGTGGCTTCGGAGGAGACGCTCTTCTCATGACCGGCGCGACGACGGGATCGGCCGAGGATCGGCTTCGCCGCCTGATCGGGGGTCCGGATCTCGCCTGGCTGATCGACCGGGCGCGGCGCCGCCTCGCCCGGGGCACCGCGCTGACCGGCGCCGTCACCCTGTCCGAGCCCACACAAAGCCAGCGTCGCGCGCTGGCGGCGCTGCTGGGTCGCAGACCCGCCACGGGAGCGACCCTGACCGTCGATCTCGGTGACGTCGACAAGCTGCTCCACGCCACGGGGCACGGAGGGCTCGCCGTGGCCGTCACCGTGCTCACCGGGCCTGTCGACTCCCTCGCCGAGCGGCGCCGTGCCACCGAGACCGCCTGGCGGGACGCCTACCTGCCGCTCGACACTGTCGTCGCGGACCGGCCGGAACTCCACGACTGGCGGTCGTGGCTGGACACCACCGGCCTGATCCGCCGCCTGGCCCCCGCACCGGCCGACGCGGCTCCCCTCGTCGCGCGGCTCGCCGCTGTGCTCGATCGCCTGCCCTCCCTGTCGGTGCCGCTTGGCCGCCTCGCTGCGGAGACCTGCGGGGACGCGCACGCGCTCGACGACGGGCGGCCGCTCGGCACGCTCGCGCTGTCGGCCGCCCGCGCGCTGGCCGGAGCCCCGTTCGCCGCCGAACCGTCCGCCGAGGCCCGCCGCGCGACGTGGGCGGCCGTGGGTGTGCACCTTGACGAGCTGTCTTCCACCGTCCTGGTCCTCGGACTCACAGGTGATCCCACCACCCCTCTGGGGGCTGTCTTGCACGCCCAGAAGGCCGCGGGCCAACCTTCCTGCCTCACCCTTCGTCAGCTCCGCGATCATGTCGGCCCCCTCCGGGCCGCGGCCGTGCACGTGTGTGAGAACCCCGTGGTCGTCGCCGCGGCGGCCGACGAGCTCGGCTCCGGCTGCCCGCCTCTCGTCTGCGTCGGTGGACGCCCCTCATCGGCTGTCTGGCGTCTCCTCGCGCTTCTCTCCGACGGCGGCGCGAGCTTCCGCTACCACGGCGACTTCGATTGGGGAGGGGTCTCCATCGCGAGCGCGGTCCACGCGCGTGTGCGCTTCGTCCCCTGGCGCTACTCCACCGAGGACTACCTCGCCGCCCCGTCCGGCGGCCCGCTGACCGGTCGGCCGCAGCCCACTCCCTGGTCCCCTTCTCTTGCCGCCGCGATGGCCCACCGCGCCGTCCGGATCGAGGAGGAACTCGTTCTCGACACCCTCCTCTCCGACCTCAGGGCCTACCATCACTCGACCGTGAACCCCTGACCGAGAAGCCACGACGGTCACCATCCGAGTGGCGGTAACGCGGGTGGGGGTTCTTCGCCGTGGGCCGGGGGTGGGTTGGCGGCGTTGTGCGGTTGGTTGATCTTGGTGTGGAGGGAATCCCTCAGGTGCTGTGCCACGGTGAGCGGCTGGTTGAAGACGTCGGGGAGGTCTTCGGCCAGCCGACCGAAGATCGCGGTGGCCTCGTCGGCGAACCTGAGAGCGTTCTCCAGGTCGCGGCCGTACGTGTCCCGTACTCCGGCGTTGACGGCCAGGACCATGGCGAGGCCGGGTAGGTGGGCGGGGTCGGCTTCGGCCAGGGCGCGGCGGATCTGGAGGGCTTCGCGGGCGGCCTCCAGCGCGGCATCTCCATCCCCGGCCTCCGACAGCCGGGCACTGAGGTTGTTGAGGGATCTGGCCAGGTCGGGGAGGTAGGTGGCGGGCTCTTCGTCGGCCAGGGCGCGGCGGATCTGGACGGCCTCGCGGGTGGCCTCCAGGGCGGCGTCCGCCTCTCCTGCTTCCGACAGCCAGTTGCCGAGGTTGTGGAGGGAAAGGGCGACGTCAGGCAGGTAGACGGCAGGCTCAGCCTCAGCCAAAGCCCGCCAGATCTGGACGGCCCTACGAGCGGCCTCCAACGCGGCACCCACCTCCCCTACCCCCGACAGGCGGTTGCCGAGATTGTTGAGCGACACGGCCAGATCGGGCAGGTGGACGGCAGGCTCAGCCTCAGCCAGTACCCGATAGATCCCGACCGCCTCACGAGCTGCCTCCAACGCAGCCCGGTTATCTCCCACCTCCGACAGGCGGTTGCCGAGATTGTTGAGCGACAGGGCGAGGTTAGGCAGGTAGACGGCGGCCTCAGCTTGGACCCGGCGGATCTGGACGGCTTCACGGGCGGCCTCCAGCGCGGCGCGCCTGTCCCCGACGGCCGAGAGGCAGTTGCTGAGATTGTTGAGGGCGACGGCCAGGTCGGGGAGGTAGGTGGTGGGGTCGTCCTCGGCCAAGGTGCGGCAGAGTTGGACGGCTTCGCGGGCGGGATTCAGGGCGGCGCGGGTTTCTCCGGTGCCTGCGAGGCTGATGCTGAGGTTGTTGAGGCGGTGGGCGCGTTGGGCTGGGGTGGCGGTGGTGGGGAGGGTGGTGAGGAGGTGGTGGTTGAGGTCTCGGGTGGGGCGGAGGAGGTCGGTGCGGTGGATGGGGATGGCGTTGTCCAGGAGGGTGGCGACGTCGTGGGGAGCGTGGGTGATGACGGTTTGGATGAGGGTGGGGGTGAGCCATGACTGGGGGATGGTGGGGGTGGTGGCTAGGAGGGTGAAGAGGTAGGTGCGGGTGGTGGGGTGGCGGTCGGCGGAGGCGGCTAGGACGGTGAGGGCCTGGCGGGCTTGGGGTGGGGTGGTGTGGTTGTTGGTGAGGAGGTCGGTGAGGAGGTCTCGGGGGCGGGGTGAGGAAAGGTGGGCGGCTACGAGGTCTTCGGCGAAGTGGTCGGGTTTGAGGGGTGGGAGGGCCTGGGCTGGTGGGGCTGGTTCGGGGTAGAGGCGGGCGTGGGTGGAGAGGAGTTGGTCGGCGGCGGTGGGGGTGGGGGCGAGTCTTGCGTTGATCAGCCAGGAGCGGGCCTGGGCGTGGTCGGGGGCGGGGCCGAAGAGGCTGGCCAGCATGACGGTGGTGGCCAGGATCTCGGGGCCCTGCTCGGTGGTGAGCCAGTAGCGCCGCTCGTGTTGGAGGAGGTAGCGGGACAGGTCGTCGCTGTCGGGGACGGGGTCGTCGGCCTCTACGGCGCATACGGCGGCCAGGGCGGCCATGTGCACAGTCAGCGGCGACAGGGGGTCCGTGCCGGGCGAAGGAGTCAGTAGCCCTGCGGGGAGTGGGACCTGGCGGGGAGGCGCGTCCAGGGCTTCTTGGAACGCGTGGGCGGCTTGGTGGAAAGCCTGGTGGAGGGCGTCGGGGCGGTCGGTGAGTCCTTCGAGGGGGATCGGGTCGGCCAGGTCCACCGGCAGGGCGCCGATGGCCGCTTCCACGTCGCTCCAGAATCCTTGCTGGGGGCGGGCCAGCAGCAGGAACCGGAGCTTCCCCGCGTCCGCGCCGTCGGTGGCGGTGCGGGTGTCGTGGCGGTGGACGAGTCCGGCGATCATGCGGGTGAGGGATTCCAGGGGCCAGCGGTCGGCGTAGTCGACGACGACCAGCGCGTCGCCGTCCTGCGGTTGGTCGGCCCGGTGCGTGGCGACGCCCTGGCCGGGTGCGGACAGGTCCCGTGCCTCCAGCACCTGCCATCCGTCGTCGTGGGCGAGCGTCGCGAACCGACCGGCGAGGCGGGTCTTGCCCGCGCCGCCGGGCCCGTACAGCAGCCGCACCGAGACCGGCTCATCGTCGGCGCACCAGGACGCCAGCTCGCCCTGGATCGTCGGGCGCTCCCAGTAGGGGACCACCATCCGCCGTGTGTCCAGCAGGAACGACGGGGAACGCTGCGACCGTGGCACCCGTCGCGGCGTTGGCACGGGCGAGAGAAGGTCGAGCCGGTATGCGGCGTCGGTGTTCTCCACCACCACGGTGACCGGGCCGGACGCCGACCCGATCTGGATGTTGGAGCCCCCGACGTCGCCCGCCCACAGCCCGCCCGGGAACCCGCGTCGGCCCCGTCCCCCGGTCACGCCGTCGGTCCCTCCGGCTCGATCTCCACGCCGCCGTCCACCGAACCCGCCTGCACGTTGCGGCCGCCCACGCGTCCCGCCGACTGGCCGCCGCCGTCCTCGGGGGCCTGAGCCGGGCTTCCGCCCTCCTGCGGCGGGCCGGGGACGGCTCGGGGCGGCCCTATCCGCAGGCCGCCGGTGACCGAACCGAACTGGTAGTTGTCTCCGGCCACCTCGCCCACCCGCTGCCCCGCCGACGTCGCGGAGCCGCGTCGCGCGCCGACGAACTCGACCGCCAAGAGGGTCAGGCTCACCAGGCCGACGAAGACCCCGATCACGCTCGCCCAGCGGTCGGCGTTCTCCAGCTTCACGGAGTGAAAGAACACCCCGAGACCGATAAGTCCCCCACCGACGAGCAGCCCGCCGACGGCCCACCACACACGAGATCTCCCCATACCCGGCATTGTCGACCACGACCGCGAGATCACGCACGGAGGACGGACGACATCGCGTCCGACGCCGTCGTCAAGTTCCACCGAACTGGTGGCTTGAGCCGGGTGTTCTTCGCTGGGTTCTGGGTAACGGTCAGGACCAGGTGAGGGGCAGCGTGTTGAGGCCCTGGAGGCCGTAGGTGTGTTCGGTGGGGTTCGGGCGGTTGAGGGCGTAAGGGGGGAGGACGCGGTGCCATTCTTCGAGGGCGACGCGGAGTTCGAGGCGGGCCAGGTGGGCGCCCAGGCAGCGGTGGGGCCCGGCGGCGAAGGCGAGGTGGCGGTTGTGGGGACGGCGGAGGTCAACGCGGGCGGGGGCGGTGAAGGCGCGCGGGTCACGGTTCGCGGACGTCAGCGGGAGCATCACCATGTCGCCCGCTTTCATGGGGCAGCCTGCGAACTCGGCGTCGCGGGTCACCTTACGGCCGGGCAGAACGATCGAGTAGGCGCGCGTCAGTTCTTCGACGGCCGACGGGATCAGGTCGGGGTCCGCGCGCAGCTCCTTCTGGTCGGCGGGGTGGGTGGCGAGGTGCCAGAACGCGTAGGAGAGTTGCGAGGTGACGGTGTCCAGGCCCGCCATGAACAGCAGGAGGCACATGGCGAGGAGGTCGGCCTCGGGGATGGGCGCGCCGTCGAGCGTCCAGGTGACGGCGTCGCTGATCAGGTCGTCGGCGGGGTGGGCGCGCCGGTGCGCGATCAGCTCGGCGAACATCGCGGTCACCTCGCCCATCGCCGCCATCCGCGCGGCGTTCGCCGAAGGCGGCCCGTGCAGGATGGCGCGTTCCCAGGCGAGGAAGGTGTCGAGCCGCTCGACGGGCAAGCCCATCAGCTCCAGGAAGATCACCGCCGGGAACGGGACGGCGAAGTCCGCCACGAAGTCACACCCGCCGGACGCGGCGAATCCGGCGACGAGCCCGGCGCAGTGCTCGCGGACGCGCGCCTCCCGCGCCTTGACGGCCGCCGGGGTGAAGTGCGGGCGCAGCAGCCGCCGCCACCCGGTGTGCTCGGGCGGGTCGAGCATCTCGGGGATCCAGCGGTAGCGGGGCTCGGGGTCGAGCGCGTTCACCGAGGCGCTGGAGAACAGCTCGGGATCCTGGAAGGCGGCCAGGATGTCCTCGTATCTGGTGAGCACCCAGAAGCCCTTGCCGTAGGCCGAATAGAAGGCCCTGTGCTCTTCGCGGACACCGTCCATGATCTCGGCGGTCGTGCCTACGGGTTGGGCGGCGGCGAGGAGGCTGAAGTCGAGTTCCGTCACCTTGTCACTCTCCGTGGGGTCGGTACTGACGGGTCAGGGTTTGACGGCGACCCCGCACAGGAACCACGCGGGCAGCCCGAGCGGCGCGCCCGCCGGTCCGGGACGCCACTCGGTGAGCGGCACCAGGCCGGGTTCGAGCAGGTCGAAGCCGTCGAAGAAGCGGGCGATGGCGGCGCGCGGCCGGAGCGTCATCGCCGCGCCCGCGCGCCGGTAGACCGCGGCGCCTGCCTCGGCCGCGTCGGGCAGTTCCGCCGCGGTGATGTGGGAGACGACGAGGTGGCTGCCGGACGGGACGGCGTCGCCGATCGCCCGGACGGCCTTCCACGGGTCCTCCTCGTCGGTCAGGCAGTGCAGGACGGCGACGAGGAGCACGGCGACGGGTTCCGTCAGGTCGAGCGTGGCTTTGTGGCGGAGGTCTGCCAGCAGGTCGGCGGGCCGCCGCAGGTCCCCGGCGAGGACGGCGGCGCCCGCGACGCCCGTCAGCAGGGCCCTCCCGTGCGCGAGGACGACGGGGTCGTTGTCGACGTACACGCATCGGCTGGCGGGGTCGGCCTCTTGGGCGACTTCGTGCACGTTGCCCTGGGTCGGCAGCCCTGCCCCCAGGTCGAGGAACTGCGTTATGCCCGCCTCGTGGACGAGGTGGCGCACCGCCCTGCCGAGGAACGCCCGGTTCGCGCGGGCCAGCGCGGGCGTCTGCGGCGCGGCCCGCAGCACCCGCGCGGCGGTCTCGCGGTCGACCGCGTAGTTGTCCTTGCCGCCCAGGTAGTAGTCGTACATCCGGGCGACGTTCGGCACGGTGACGTCGATGTCGATGCCTTCGGGCACCGGCTCGTCCATCCGCCACCCCCTCCGCCAAGATCCCATCTTTCCAGGGCGGATCGCGAGCTTCCACCTTTGAGAGTTTCCACCCCCTCCGGAACGCGGCTTTTGGACGTCCGGACGGCATTACCGACGCCCTGGCCGGACATCGGGCGCTCTGGGCCGTCGCCGCCGGGGCTTCGGTGGTAGGAGTGGGGGGTGGACGGGTTCGGGCGGCGCGAGTTCCAACTGGTTCTGTTGCGGCGGATGGGGGACTTCCAACCGGATCTTGTGCTTGAGGCGGCCCGGCGACTGGGCGCGTCGCGGACGGAGATGCGGGAGGTGAACGCCCGCTGGCAGCGTTTCGTCCGGGCGCGGAGCGCGCCGCGCGGAGTGGCGCGGCTGCGGGCCGTTCTCGGACCTCCCGAGGAGGTGGCCGAGCGGCCGCTGGGCGACGTCCACTGCCGCGCCTCCCGGTGGACGCTGCCGCTGTGGCCGGAGTTCCGTTACGAGGCGCTTGCCGGGCCCGAGGGCACACTCCTCCAGGAGTGGCTGGTCCGCCCGGAGTCGTCGCCCATCCCCGACCTCACCTCCGTCGCCGACCTGGCGCCCTGGTCGTGTGTGGTCGGCGACGTCGCCCAAGCCTTCGCCCCCGTCACCCACCTAGACGGCGAAGGCCCCAGCCGCTGGGCCGTCACCTTCACCACCCCCGAGGGAACCGCCCACACCGCCCACTTCACCTGGGGCCTCCTCCAGTCCGTCACCTGACCGCCGAACCCCACACCCAGACCCGGGCGACGTCGCGGGCGGCGACGGCGGAGTGCGCGCTTGCGCGGTGGGGGCGGCGGGCGCCGGGGCGCCCAGGTTTGTGACCTGGGCGCCTGGGCGGCGGCGGCTTGGTGAGCGGAGGCGGGGTGGGGGGTTGGGTTAGGGGACGGGGCGGGTTAGGTCGGTGAGGGCGGAGCTGGTGTTCCAGAGGTCGGCGGCGAGGTCCAGGTTGTAGGAGTCGGTGGAGGAGCGGGTCTCGGTGAAGCCCTCGAAGTAGCGGCCGCTGGTGGTCTCCAGGGCCGGGTCGAGGACGAGGCGGGCCAGGGCGCGGCCGGAGCGGCGCTGGGTGTGGATGTTGAGGGGGAGGACGGTGAGGGCCGGGAGGACAAAGCGCCAGCCGAAGCGCTGGAAGGCGCCGTAGTCGCGGGCGAGGCCGGAGCCCGGCATCATGCCCGGGTCGAACGCGTTGACGGTGACGCCGTCGTTCGTGTCGAGGCGGCGGTCCAGCTCGTAGGCGGTGAGGACGTTGCAGAGCTTCGACGTGGTGTAGCGGATCCGGCCGTGCAGGTTGCCGCCCTCGGGGTCCACGGGGCGGGCGAGAGACTGCGCGTCGGTGTAGCGCGGCGCGGGCATGCCGGTCTTGCGCGCGGGGTCGTGCGTGTCGCTGGCGACGAAGACGATCCGGCCGGGCGGCTGGAGCAGCGACAGCATCAGGTTCGCCAGCAGGAAGTGGGCGAGGTGGTTGACCGCGAACGTCTCCTCGAAGCCGTCGTCGGTGTACCGGACGTCGCTGACGAACTGCACACCCGCGTTGCACACGAGCGAGTGGACGGGCGGCAGTTCGCGGAGCGGCAGTTCCCGGACGAAGCGCCGGACGTCGGCGAGCGAGGCGAGGTCGAGGTCGAGCGGGACGACCCGGCCGCCGGTCTCGGCCGACAGGCGGTCGGCGGCGGCGACGGTGGCGGCGCGGTTGCGTCCGGCGATCGCCACACACCAGCCGCGCTCGGCGGCGATCACCTTGGCCGCCTGGTATCCGAGGCCGCGCGACCCTCCGGTGATCACTACCGTGCGTTGTGCGTTCATCTCAGCTACATCCCTCTCAGCGGTCCGGCTCGGGAGCCGCCCGGATCCGGGCGACCACGATCGGGGTGAGCTGTGTCAGCGCCAGCCCCAGATCGGCGAACATCTTCTTGACGTCGGTCTGTTCTGGTTCGAGGTGCAGGGCGAAGAAGCAGCCGTCGGAGTAGGCGACGGCGAAGCGGGTCAGTTCGGCGGCGGCGGGCTCGGCGACGGCGGCGGGGTGCGCGGCCGCCAGCATCTGGCCGATGGCGTCGCGGAAGTGGGCGATGGCGCGGTGCCGCACCCGTTGGACGAGTTCGGCGGCGACGGCGTCGCCGGCGCTGTCCAGGGCGAGCATGTAGAAGAGGCGGAGGAAGGCGGGGTGCGCGGCCAGCCCGTCGGCTCCCGCGTCCAGGAGCGCGCGCACCCGTTCCTGCGGCGGCCCGGTCAGGTCGTCCCAGGTCGGCAGCCCGGCGAACCAGCGGCGGGCGCCGCGCTCCATGACGGCGGCGAGCACCCCTTCCTTGCTGCCGAAGTGCCAGTAGATCGACGGCGGCGGCAGCCCCGCGTCCCGGCAGATCGCCGAGATGGGGGTCGCCGCGTAGCCGTGCGCGGCCATGAGCCGCTCGGAGACATCGAGGATCTTCTCGCGGGAGTCGGCACTCTTGTTCCGGCCTCCCCTAGACGTACCAGGCACACCCATGACTATAGTGAGCGCTATATACAGAGTCACCGTTCCGTCGGGGAGGACAGATGAGAAGCCGATCACACCTCACTCGGTCTCCGCCGCGAACCGCTGGGCGTAGACGATCAGCTGGCTCCGGTCGCGGAGTCCGAGGTGCCGCAGGATGGCCGACAGGTGGCTTTTGACGGTTGATCTGGCGACATTCAGCGTCTCGGCGATCTCGGCGTTCGAATATCCCATGATCACAAGGTTCAGAACGTCTCTCTGGCGTGCCGTGAGTTTCATTCCGTCGAGCTGGCCGATCACATTCGTTGGGGCTGGAGAGGGCGTATCGAAACGCTCCACTAGCGTTCGGACAACGTAAGGCTGAAGGACCACGGTGCCCCGTGCGACGGCGAGGACCTCGTCGACCAGCTGGGCTTTCGGCGCGTTGCGGGAAAGGACGCCGCCGGCCCCGTGCCGGAGCGCCTCGACGGCCACTTCCGGCACCCCGGCCGCGCAGATCGCGGCGATCCGGAAACGGCTCACGACCTCGATCCCGAGCAGCCCCCGGACGACGTCGGCGCTGGTCCCGTCCAGGTTGAGCAGGACCACGTCGGGCACCCCGAAACGGACCCCGTCCACCAGTTGCCCCGGTTCGGCCGACTGTCCGACCACCACGATTCCCGGCTCTGATTCGAGAATCGCCGCCAATCCCGCCCGGCTGAGGTCGTTAGTGTCGTGTACGAACACGCGGACCGTGCCAGCCGCCCCCGCCTTCCGACCAATGAAATCCGTTGCCGGCGTGTGGCCCACATCCATGACTCCCCCTGGCGAAAGGTTCATGTGAGGACCATAACATCCGCCGCCGGCACCACTATCGCGACCACGCGGACAACGTGCAGCCCCCTGGCATGACATTAACGCAAGGTGAAAGACTAATCTGGATCGCTCCCGCGCTGACCCCGGGGAAGTTGTGAAATTGATCTCACAGCCTCCCCGGGATTATGCGAAACGAAATTATTCATAATTTTCGGCGACGCAATACCCAAGCGCTCAACGGTAGCCCGAGTGCCACTATCGCGGCGGCGGCCTGAAGGGCGAACTGGTACCCGTCGACGAACGAGTCCGGCGGCGGGGTGCCGCCGCGTTCGACGGCCGCCTGGCGCGCGGTGAGCATCGCCCCGACCACGGTGACGCCGAGCAGTGCCGACAGTTCCCGTGAGGCGTTGACCAGGCCGGACACCGCGCCCGCCCGTTCGGGCGGCAGCGCGCCGAGCACAACGGCGGTCAGCGGGATCAGCGCGAGGCCGGAGCCGACGCCGAGGAGCACGAACGCGGGCAGGAAGTCGGTGAACCCGCTGCCCTGGCCGGGCAGCGAGCCGGCGACCATGCCCGCCACGGTGAGCGCGAGCCCCGTCACGACGGTGACGGCGGCGCCGAGCCTGCGGGTGGCGGTCTCGGCGAGGATCGCGGCGACGGCCATGCACAGGGCGAGCGGGATGAAGGCGGCCCCGGCCCGGGTCGGGGTGAAGCCGAGGATGTTCTGGAAGTACAGGGCGGTGAAGAAGTAGACGCCCATGACGCCGAAGCCCCACAGGACCATGGCGACGAGCCCGCCGCTGAACACCCGGTTCCGGAAGAGCGCTAGGTCCACCATGGGGTCGGTGGCCCGGTTCTCGATGACGACGAACGCGGCGAGGGCGAGCGCCGCGAGCGTGAAGGAGCCGAGGATCACCGGGGATCCCCACCCTCTGACGTGTGCT
This sequence comes from Actinocorallia sp. API 0066, assembly GCF_020991275.1. GTDB lineage: Bacteria > Actinomycetota > Actinomycetes > Streptosporangiales > Streptosporangiaceae > Actinocorallia. Next base: position 288,644 of record NZ_JAJLQY010000005.1, read on the forward strand.
TCGATGAGCGCGTAGGTCAGCGGGAACAGCACGAGGATGGAAGCGGCCAGGCCGGGGACGTCGATGCGGGTGGCGGTCGCGGCCCGTGACTCCCGCAGCGTCAGCCAGGCGATCACCATGGTCAGCAGCCCGAACGGCACGTTGATGAGGAAGACCCAGCCCCACCGGAAGTGTTCGGAGATGAACCCGCCGATCGGCGGGCCGAGTGCCAGGGCGAGCGCGCCGACCGCGCTCCACACGCCGACGGCCCGGTTGAGCTCGCGTTCGTCGCGGAACGTGTCGGTCAGCACCGCGAGGGACACCGGGATGGCGAGCGCCGCGCCGATCCCCTGGAGGACCCGTCCCGCCACGAGCGTGGTGAGGTCGCCCGCGAGCCCGGCCATGAGGGACGCCGCGGTGAACACGCCGACCCCGAGCAGGAAGAACCGCCGTCTGCCGTAGAGGTCGGCGAGCCGTCCCCCGGCGAGCATGAGCCCGCAGAACACCAGCACGTAGCTGCTGACGATCCATTCCAGCCCGGCGATGGTGACGTTGAGCTCCCGCTGGATCGACGGAAGCGCGACGTTCAGGATGTTGTTGTCCATGTACGACATGAAGGTCGCCAGGGACACCGCGGCGAGGATCCACCACCGCCGGGCGGGGGTGAGGGCGCGCGCCGCGGGTTCGGTGGCGGTGTCGGGAACGCTCACGTCAGCCGCTCCGCCAGGATGCCCTGGACGCACCGGTCCGCCAGCGCCGTGACGGTCAGCGCGGGCGGCACGGAGCCGGTCGAGCCGGGGATGAGGGAGCTGTCGACGACGTACAGGCGGGGCTGTCCGACGAGTTCGCCGAACCCGTTGGTGGCCCTGCCGAGCACCGCCCCGCCGAGCGAGTGCGCGGTGATGGCGGGTGTGGAGGCGAGCGTCCACGTGCCGGGGTTGGCCGTGTTGATCCTGCCGAGCGTGCGGTCGACGGCGGTCGAGAGCGCCCTGATCCGTCCGTCGAGCGAGGGCCAGTGCAGCCCGACGCTGTCGGTCAGCCAGGAGTAGGTGAAGCGCCCGAGGGCGGGTGCGGTGAGCACGCCGAGCGCGGAGGTGGCCCGCGTCTCGGCCTGGAACGGGTACCCGACGGGGAAGCCCAGGAGGGTCACGGGTGCCTCCGGGTCCGCCCAGTCCTTGGCGAGGATGTGGCCGGGACCGCCCTGTGCGGGGTTGTTGGGCGGCATCCCGGTGCGGACGGTGATGTGGTCGCCGCCGCTCCCCCAGTGCCTGCCGACCTCGTCGTTGAGGCCGGGGAGGTCGCCGCGCGCCTTGGCCCGGACGAGGAGCCGCGCGGTGCCGAGCGAGCCCGCCGCGAGGATCACGTGCCGGGCGCGGAACTCGGGCCTGGCGAGCACCCTGCCGTTGTCGTCGAGGCGGGCGCAGCGGACGAGGTAGCGGTCGCCGGAGGCGCTGAGCCTGTCGACCCGGTGGAGCGGCAGGACGGTGGTGTGGCCGGTGGCTTCGGCGGCGGCGAGGATCGTCCGGTCCACGCTGCGTTTGGCGCCGCTGTTCATGCCGAACATGGATTCGGCGTTGATGGCGGCGGGCGGCGCCGTCCCGGCGATCTCCTCGCGGACCCGCTGCCAGTCCATCGCCAGTTCGGCCCGTTCGGTGGGGATGCCCGCCGCGTCGGCCTGGCGTTGGAAGTCGCGTGCGTTGGTGTAGTAGGGGCTGTTGAGGACGTCGTCGGGGATGGGCGCGGTGCCGATGAGCGCGCGGGCCCGCGGGTACCACGTCCCGGCCATCTCGGTGTGGTCGAGCAGCGGCCCGAAGGAGCGTGCGAACTGGTCCTGCGGCGGCTCGGCCATGACGGCGTAGTTGACCAGGGAGCCGCCGCCGACGCCCGCGCCCGCCAGGAGCGAGACGCCGAGTCCCGGCGCGAACTCCAGGACGCCGGTGAACAGCGAGAGCGGCCGGTCGCTGAACGGTGAGGTGACCGACAGCCAGGCGGCCCGCCCGTCCAGGTTCCGGGGGGTGGCGAAGGTGTCGCCCGCCTCGGTGATCGTCCAGCGGCGGCCGCGTTCGAGCACCACGCTGCCGATGCCCGCCTCGGCGAGCCGGAGCGCGGCGACGGCGCCCGCGTAGCCGCTGCCGATGATGAGGACGTCGACGGGTTCGGGGGCCGCGGACGCCGGGGTGGCGGCGCCAGCGGCCAGCGCGGCGGACGCGGCCGACACCGTGCCCGCCCTGAGGATCGTCCTTCTGCTGGGGTTCTGGGTCACCCGCGTCACCGCTGGCCGGACGACGCCGGGTGGACGACGAGGTCCATCTGGGCGATGCCGTACGAGCCCTGACGGGTACGCAGTTTCGGCGGGCTGTCGGGGTCGAGGGAGAACCGGTGCAGGTGCGGGTAGAAGGAGCGGAACGTCAGGTCGGCGAGCAGCCGGGAGAGCGCGGCGCCGGGGCAGAAGTGGGGTCCGGCGCCGAACGCCAGGTGGTCGAGTTTGTTGTCCCGGTCGAGGTCGTAGCCGCCGGGCTCGTCGAACCTGCGCGGGTCGCGGTTGGCCGAGCCGATCACGACGTGCACGAGCGCGCCCGCCGGGATGACGGTGTCGTGCAGCACGACGTCGTCGGCGGCGCGGCGCAGCAGCCACTGGGTGGGGCTGTAGAGCCGCAGGTACTCCTCGGCGAAGTCGAGGGTGCGGTCGGGTTCGGCGACGAGCCGGGCGGCCAGGGCGGGGTCGCTGAGCAGCATGTGGATGCCGCCGCCGAGCAGGTTCATGGTGGTCTCGTGCCCGGCGGCGACGAACGACCAGGCCATGGTGACGAGCTCGTCGCGCGTCATGTCGCCGATCTCGTGCTGGACGACGAGTTCACCGAGGATGTCGCCGCGGTTCTCCTTGCCCTGCCGTTCCCGGGCGAGGTCGGCCATGTAGTTGCCGAACTCGATGAGGTCCTCGAAGAAGCCGGGGACGTGCGAGGGGTCCATCCCGGCCGCGACGGCGAACGTGTCCATGACGGCGGACGACCAGCGGCGCAGGTCGTTCTTGCGGTCGAGCGGGATGCCGAGCATGTCGCCGACGACGCGCAGCGGCAGCGCGGTGGTGAAGCCCTCGACGAACTCGACGCGGTCCTGGGCGAGCAGGTCCTGGATGAGGTCGTCGATGATGCCCTGCACCCAGCTCTCCAGGGTGCGGACGAGCCTCGCGTTGAACGAGCGGTTCGCCATCTTCCGGAGCCGGGTGTGCTCGGGCGCGTCGCGGTTCACGAGCATCGGGAGGTTGAGGTAGTCGTCCTTGCGGATGTGCGAGGAGAACAGCTTCTTGTCCTTGAGGGCCAGTTCGCAGTCCTCGTAACGGCTGAGGACGTAGAAGTCGTGGCCCTCCCAGGTGCCGTTCGGCACGTGGTGGACGGGGGCGTCGTCACGCAGCCTGGCGTAGATGTCCCACGGCCGGAGCCGGTACTCCTCGTCGGTCAGGTCGATCTTGATCGCGGGCATGCTGTGTCCTCTCGGGGGGTCAGGGGAGGGCGGGCGGGTCGACAAAACCCGTGGCCGCGAACCGGTCGAGATAGGTGGAGACCAGGGCGGCGTCCAGGGGCGGGCAGCGCACGTCGGTCGCGGCGAGCGCGGCGCGGGTGTGCGCCGAGTCCGACACCGGGAGCCGGACGTGGTCGACCGCCTCGTGCAGGAAGGGCGCGAGGCCGAGCAGGGCGACGGTGCCGGAGTCACGGCCGGTGACGCGGGTCCGCCACTCGTCGAACGGCACCTGCGCGAGCGGGTAGCCGTGGTCGCGGACGTGGTCGAACAGTTCGGGCCAGCTGATCAGCCTGTCGTTGACCAGGTGGAAGGTGCCGCCGTGGTGTTCGGGCGCGGCGGCCAGCGCGACGACGGCGGCGGCCACGTAGTCGATGGGCGCGGGCTGTACCGGCATGTTGAGCGTGTCGGGCGCGATCCCGGCCTCGATGCAGCCCTTGAGCAGCATGGACAGGTGGTCGAGCCGGTTGAACGCGCCGGTGGTGCTGTGCCCGCCGGTGTTGACGCGGTGGATGGTGACGGGGACGCCACGCTCGTGCGCGGTGCGCACCATCCGCTCGGCCACCCACTTGGACTGGGCGTACCCGACGACGAGGGGCCCGGAGGTGTCCAGGTCGTCGGTCTCGTGGACGACGTCGGCGGTGAACTCGGTGGAGGAGAAGACGCCGACGGTGGAGATGTGGTGGACGGGCCGGGGCGCGCCGACGGTCGCCAGCCGGAGGATCTCCCGGGTGCCTTCGACGTTGGCCGGGGCGAGGCCGCTGTACGGGTAGGTCCACTTCACCATCGCGCCGCAGTGGTGGATGCTCCCGACCCGCGCGTGCAGGTCGGTGAAGGCGGTGTCGGTGAGGCCGAGGCGCGGTTTGGTCAGGTCGCCGGGCAGGGGGACGATCCGGGACGCGGCGTCGCCGAGGTCGACGCCGTAGTGGGCGAGGTTGGCGGTGATCCGCCGCAGCGCGTGCGCCTCGTCGTCGGCCCGGACGAGGCACAGGACGTCGCCGTCGTGCCGGGCGAGCAGTTCGGCGAGCAGGAACGCGCCGACGAACCCGGTACCGCCGGTGAGCAGGGTGGCGGCGGGCGCGGTGGCGGCGGGCGGGCCGCTCGCGGTGATCTCCGGGTCGAGCGCGGCCAGTTCGGTCATCTCGGCGACGCTCATCTCGCGCGGCCGCCGGGTGGGCGGCGCGGGCCGGGACGGCGCGGCGGGGGCGGGTGCCGCGGTGCTCGGGGCGGCCGGCGCGCGCACCCCGAGCTCCGCGGCGACCAGCCCGGCCAGGTCGGCCAGGTCGGTGTCGTCGAAGAACGTCGCGACGGGCAGCGCGACGCCGAGGTCGCGCTCGATCGCGGCGCGCAGTTCGGCGAGCATGAGGGAGTCGGCGTACAGGGTGAGCGGCGCGGTGGTCTCGACCTCGTCGGGTGTGGTGCCGAGGCCGCGCGCCATGAGGGTGACGAGGTGGGCGAGGACCTGCCGGGTCCGCTCGGTGTCGTCGAGGGCGCGGAGCCGGGCCACGTCCGGGCCGGCGGGCCGGGTGGGGCCGGGCGTGGTGAGCCGGGCCAGCATGCGTTCGGTGAGCGGCCGGAAGGAGACGCCGCGCAGTTCGGCGACGGGCCCTTCGGCGTCGGTCAGGAGCACGTCGCCGGTGACGGTCCCGTTGGCGCCGGGCCGCAGCACCGCGGTGCCGTGGGTCTCGCCTGCGGGCACGGGCCGGTGCACGGTCAGCCGTTCGTAGCCGGTGCCGAGGTGGACGGGGTCGCGCGTCCAGTCCGGCTCGTCGGCGCCCGCCGCGACGGCGACGAGTTGGACGCAGGCGTCGAGCAGGAGCAGGTCCGGCCGGACGCCCGCGGTGAGGCCGAGGCATCCGGCGGGGGGCGGGTCGAGCCGGGCGGTCGCCGCGCCGCCGCCGCGCGCCGCGTCGCGGACGAGCCGGAAGCTGGGGCCGAGGACGAACGCGGGGTGCCAGGCCCGCGCGTAGAACGCGGCGTGGTCGAGCCGCTGGGCGCAGCCGGAGGCGGCTCGGGTGTAGGCGGCGGTGTCGGTGTCGGCGCTGTCGGCGGTGCCGGGCACGATCTTGGCGCGGAGCTGTTCCGGCCAGCCGTCCTCGCCCCTGCTGTGCACCCGGACCTCTCCGGTCGCGGGGGTGAGCACCACCTGGACCCGGCTCTCGCCGTCGTCGGGGAGGGTGAGGGGGCGGGAGATCGTCAGGTCGGCGAGTGAGACGGGCTCGCCGAGCGCCTGTTCCGCGGTGCGCAGCACGAGTTCGAGGAGGACGACGCCGGGCACGACGATCCGCCCGTGGACCCGGTGTTCGTCGAGGAACGGGAGGGCGGCGAGGGAGAGGGCGGTCTCGGCGATCACGTCGCCGGTGGCCGTCTCGACGATCCGGGCGTCGAGGGCGGCGCCGGTCGGCGTGGGCGCGGCGGGGCCGGTGGTGAACCAGTGCTCCTTGCGCTGGAACGGGTAGCGGGGCAGCCCGGCCGGGCGGGCCGCGACGGGCGTGACCGCCCGCCAGTCGACCGTGACGCCGCCCGTCCAGGCCCGCGCGACGGCCTGGAGCCGGGCCCGGCGCGGGTCGGCGGGCGGCGCGGCGGGGCCGAGGTCGATCAGGACACCGGCCGGGTCGGAGGCCGGGTCGGCCGGTTCCGGCTGGGCCTCGCGGTCGAGCCAGAACGCGGCGGTGGTGACGGCGGTCCCGGCGGGCGCGCCGTCCAGGACGAGGTCGACGGCGGGCGGGCTGAGCGTGACGTCGGCGAGAACGTCCGCGAGCGCGGCGCCGCCCTGAGCGTGGGCGGCGGCGAGGCGGGCGCCGTCCCGGACCGGGAGCACCCCGGCGAGCGCGGCGGCGGCGTAGGCGCCGGTGCCGTGGGCGGTGAGCACGTCGGGTTCGACGCCGAGGGACCGCCACCACCGGCCGAGCACGACGGCCCGCGCGTAGTCGTCGGGCGCTTCGGCGAGGTCGGCGGAGCGGTCGCCGATCCCGTCGGTGAGCGCGGCGGGCGGGCCGCCGGGGGCGGCGTGGAAGGCGACCCGGACGGTGGCGCCGGGGACGCGGCGGCCGGTGGCGACGGCGGGGTGCGGCCGGTCGTCGGCGACGGCGCGGAGGCCGTCGAGGAGTTCGCCGAGGGAGTCGGCGACGACGGCGGCCCGTTCGGTGAGGTCGGCGCGGCCGACGGCGGCGGCGTGCGCGAGTCCGGGCAGGTCGGCGGGGGTGAGCGTCGCCGCGTGGTCGGCCATCCGGGCGGCGAGGGCGCGCAGGCCGGGGGTCCCGGCGGCGGCGAGCTTGACGAGCACGGGTTGGGGCGCGGCCTCGGGGGCGGGCTCGGCCGGTGCGGCGGCCGGGGCGTTCTCCAGCACGACGTGCGCGTTGGTGCCGCCGAACCCGAACGACGACACGCCGACGACACGCCGCTCGTCGGGCCAGTCCGTCAGTTCGGTCGGGACGTGGACGGGCAGGTCCTCCCACGCGACGTGCGGGTTCGGCGTGGCGAGGTTGAGGTGCGGGGGGATCTTGCCCTGCCGGGCGACGAGGATCGCCTTGATCAGGCCCGCGATCCCGGCGGCGGCCTCCAGGTGGCCGATGTTCGTCTTCACCGAACCGAGCGCCAGCGGCCGCTCGCGGCCCTCGCCGAGCACCGTGGCGAGCGCCCGCACCTCGATCGGGTCGCCCAGCGGCGTCCCGGTGCCGTGCGCCTCCACGTAGCCGACGTCGCCGGGGGCCACGCCCGCGACGGACAGGGCGCGGCGGACGACGGCCCGTTGCGCTGCGGCGTTCGGCACGGTGATGCCGGAGCTGCGCCCGTCCTGGTTGACGGCGGTGCCCCGGACGAGCGCGAGCACGTCGTCTCCGGCGTCCCGGGCGGCCGACGCGCGGCGCAGCACGACCGCGCCGCAGCCCTCGCCGCGCACGTAGCCGTCGGCGGAGGCGTCGAACGTATGGCACTGGCCGGTGGGTGACAGCATCCGGCTCTTGGACAGGGCGACCGACGTGTCGGGCGCGAGGAGGAGGTTGACCCCGGCGACGATGGCGAGGTCGCACTCCCCCGCCCGCAGCGCCTGGACGGCCAGGTGCAGCGCGACGAGCGACGACGAGCACGCGGTGTCCACGACGAGGCTGGGCCCTTCCAGGCCGAGCGCGTAGGAGACCCGGTTGGCTGCGAAGTTCACCGCCGAGCCGGTCGCGGCGTATCCGTCGATGACGGCCTGGGAGCGCAGGCCGAGCCGCTCGTAGTCCGAGCCGCCCATCCCGACGAACATCCCGGTCCTGCTGCCGCGCAGGCTGTCGGGCGCGATCCCGGCGTGCTCCAACGCCTCCCAGACGACCTCAAGGACAAGCCGGTGTTGCGGGTCCATCCCCACGGCCTCGCGGGGCGGGATACCGAACAGCCCGGCGTCGAAGCCCCGCACATCCGGCAGGAACCCGCCGTGCCGGGCGTACATGCGGCCTGGCGCGTCCGGGTCCGGGTCGAAGTACACGCCGAGGTCCCAGCGGTCGGCGGGCACCTCGCCGATCCCCGACCGGCCGGACGCCAGCAGGTCCCAGAAGCTGTCGGCGTCCACCACACCGCCCGGCAGGCGGCACCCGACGCCGACGACGGCGACCGGCTCGGTCCTGGTCCTGCGTTCGGCGGCGAGCTCCGCGCGGGCCGCCTTCAGCTCCACGAGCGCCCTGCGGAGGACCGCTTGCCGCTCCGGAGCGCCGACGGCCTCCAGCGAATGACCGTCAACCATGCTCATAGCGATCCTCCTGTGCGAGTTCGTCTTCGAGGAGCCTCACCAGCTCCTCCTCGGAAAGCTGTTCCAGCTCGAGGGAAAGGTCGTCGGACGGTGCCGCCGCCGGGGCCGGGTCGGGCGTGCCGGGGTCGAGCACCTCGGCCAGGAGGAAGGCGGCGAGCGCGGCGATCGTCGGGTGTTCGAACGCGAGGGTGGCGGGCAGTTTGGCGCCGAGCGCGGTCTGAAGCCGGGCGCGCAGTTCGACGCTCATGATCGAGTCGAAGCCCGCGCTGAAGAAGCCGAGTTCCCGGTCGAGCGTCGCGCCGTCCGCCGCGCCGAGCACGGCGCCGACGTGCGTCTGGAGCAGGTCTTCGAGGACGCGGCGCCGGGCCGTCGCGGTGGGCGCGCCGTCCAGCCGGGCCAGGAACGCCCGGTCCACGGCGGCCGTGTCCTGGCCGCCGTCGTCGCCGAGCAGTTCCAGCAGCGGCCTGCGCCGCTTGGCCTCCAGCACGGCGCGGAACCGGGCCCAGTCGACCGGGGCGACGGTGCGCTGGGCGGTGCCCGAGCCGAGCAGCCGGTCGAGCGCGGCGAGGCCGACGTCGTCGGGCAGCACGTGCAGGCCCATCGCCTCGAAGTAGTCGGCGTGCTGGGCGGCCATGTCGCTGTCGGACCACCAGCCCCAGTTCACGGCCAGGCCGGGCACGTCGCGGCGGGCCTGGTCGTGTGCGAGCACGTCCTGGAAGAAGTTGGCGGCGACGTAGGACCCGGCGAGCGCCGAGCCCCAGACCGAGGACGCCGAGGAGAACATGGTGAAGAAGTCGAGCGTCTTGGGGTCGGCGAGCGCGTCGAGCACGAGGCTGCCTTCGACCTTCGGGAGCAGGACGCCGCGCAGGCCGTCCCAGGTGAGGTCGGTGAGCGCGCACGGCACGGAGATCCCGGCCGCGTGCACCACACCGCGCAGCGCGGGCCACCCGCCCGCGCCGAGCACGGCGGCCATCGCGCGGGCGTCGGCGACGTCGGCGCTCGGGGTGTGCACGGTCACGCCCTGCTCGCGGAGCCGGGCCAGCGCGGCGAGCAGCGGGGCGTCGGACGGGCCCGCCGCCTCGGGGTCGGGCACCGGCCTGCGGCCGAGCAGCACCAGGTGCCGCGCGCCGCGTGCGGCGAGCCGTTCGGCGACGCGCAGGCCGAGCGCGCCCCGGCCGCCGGTCACCAGGTAGGCGCCGTCGGGGTCGATCGCGGCGCCGGGCCGCGCGGGCTCGGCCGCGCGGGTGAGCCTGGCCACCCGGCGTTCCCCGGCCCGGTAGGCGATCTGGTCCTCGCCGTCGGGCCCGAGCAGTTCGGCGGTGACGGCGGCGGCGTCCCGCGCGGGGTCGGCGCCGTCCGGATCGAGGTCAAGCATGCCGCCCCAGCTCTCCGGCTGCTCCAGCGCGAAGACCCGGCCGAGGCCCCAGGCCGGGGCCTGGGCGAGCGCGGCGGGTCCGGGGCCGAGCCCGGTCGCGCCTCGGGTGACGAGCCACAGCGGTGCGGGCCGCTCGGCGAGCAGGCGCGGCAGGAACGTCAGCGGGCCGCACGCGCGGGCCAGCGCCGCGTCCAGTTCCGGGCCGGGGGTGCGGACGTCGGGGGCGGCGTCCAGCGCGCCCAGGTGGACGATCCCGGCGATCCGTGGCGTCTCCGCCAAAGCCGCTGTGACCGGGGCGAGCAGGGCGTCGGGGCCGGTCGCGCCGGGGGTGCCGGAGACGACGGCGGCGCGGTGCCCGGCCGACTCCAGCGCCGCCGCGACCCGGACGGCCAGGCCGCCCTCGTCGGCGAGCAGCAGCCACGTCCCGTCGGCCGCCGCCGTACCGCGCGGCGCCGGGGCGGGCTGCCACTGGATCTCGTAGGAGTGCGCGTGGGCCTGCTCGGTGGCGGCGTCGTCGCCCGTGCCCTCCCGTCCCGTCCGGAGGGACGGGAGGGCCGGGAGCCAGAACCGCTCGCGCCGCCAGCGCCGGGGCGGGAGCCACGCCCTGCGGGCCTCCCCCGGCTGGATGGCCGCGTGGTCGAGCGGCACCCCTGCCGCGTGCAGCGCGCCCGCCGCGTCCAGGAGGGTGGTGCGCGGGTCGCGGCCGTTGCGCATCGAGCCGACGACCGTGGCGCCCTCCTCGCGGCCCGCGAGCGTGGCCGCCGCCGCGCCGCCCAGCACGGCGTGCGGGCCGATCTCCAGGACGACGGTGTGCCCGGATCCGGCGGCCGCCGTGAGGGCGTCGCGGAACCGCACGGTGCGGACCATGTTGTCGGCCCAGTAGGCGGAGTCGAAGGAGCGGGAGTGGGCCGCCTCCCCGGTGACGGTGGAGAACACGGGCAGGCAGGGAGGGTCAGGGACGAACCCATGCAACGCGGTCATCAGGTCGTTGCGGACCGGCAGCATCAGCGGCGTGTGGAAGGCGTAGTCGCCGTTGAGCGCCGTCCAGAGCGCGCCGCGCGCGCGAGCCTGCTGTTCGAGTTCGGCCAGCGCCGCCGCCTCGCCGCCGACGACGGTGTGGGCCGGGCTGTTGACGGCGGCGACGTGCAGCCGTCCGGCGAAGGCGGGCAGCAGCTCGGCGACCTCCTCGGCGGGCAGCCCGAGCACCGCCATCGCGCCCTGGCCACGGGTGGAGCCCATCACCTCGCCGCGCCGGACCACGATCTCCAGCGCGCGGTCCAGGTCGAAGACCTCAGCCGCGTAAGCCGCGCCGATCTCCCCGACGCTGTGGCCGAGCACCGCGTCGGGCCGCAGCCCCCAGGACCGCCACAGCGCGGTGAGCGCCGCCTGCACGGCGAAGATCGCGGGCTGCGCGAAGACGGTGTCGTCGAGCCGCGCGTCGTCGGCGGTGAGCTGCTCGTGCAGCGACCAGCCCGCCAGCTCCCGGACCCTGGCGTCGCAGTGCGCGAGCACGGGACCGGCGACGGGGTCGGACCACAGGGCGCGGCCCATGCCCGTCCACTGGCAGCCCTGGCCGCTGTAGACGACGACGGTGCGGACGCGGGTCTTGGCCCTGTCCCTGCGCAGGCCGTCCTTCCTGGCCCCCGCCGCAGCGGCCTCCAGCTTGGCCGCAGCCTCCTCGACGCCCGACGCCACGACAGCGGCGCGGAACGGCAGGTGCTCGCGCTCCAGCGCGGCGGTGCGGGTCAGGTCGGGCCAGACCGCGCCGGTGCGGCGCAGCGCCTCGGCGTGCGCGCTCGCGGCGGCGGCCAACTCCTGCTCGCCGGAGGCCGAAAGCAGCAGCAGTTCGGGCCGGGGCGCGGGCTCGTCACGGGCCGGGGAGGCGGGTGCCTCCGCGAGGACGAGGTGCGCGTTCGTGCCGCTGAAGCCGAACGAGCTGAGCCCGGCGATCCGGGGCCGGTCCTGCGGCCACTCCGTCAACTCGGCGGGCACCCGCACCGGGACCTCGTCCCAGCGCACGTACGGGTTGGGCTCGCGCAGGTTCAGGTGCGGCGGGACCATCCCGTGGTGCAGCATCAGCGCTACCTTGATCAGCCCGCACACGCCGGCGGCGGCCTCCAGGTGCCCGACGTTGGTCTTGGCCGAACCGACCCACACCGGGTCCGCGCCGTCCAGCACCTCGGCCAGCGCCTGGATCTCCAGCGGGTCGCCGAGCGGGGTGCCCGTCCCGTGCGCCTCCACGTAGCCGAGCTGCGCCGGGGCCACGCCCGCGTCGGCGAGCGCCTCCCGGATCACCCGCTGCTGGGCGACGCCGTTCGGCACGGTCAGGCCCGCGCTCGCGCCGTCCTGGTTCACCGCCGAGCCGCGCAGCACCGCCCAGATCCGGTCGCCGTCGGCCTCGGCGTCGGCGAGGCGCTTCAGCACGACGACGCCGCAGCCCTCGCCGCGCGCGTAACCGTCGGCGTCCGCGTCGAACGTCTTGCACCTGCCGTCGGGAGACAGCGCGCGCATCTTGGCGAGGCTGCCTGTCGTCGTCTGGGAGAGCATCAGGTTGACGCCGCCGACGATCGCCACGTCGGACTCGCCCGAGCGCAGGCTCCGCGCGGCGAGGTGGGCGGCGACCAGGGAGGACGAGCAGGCGGTGTCCACCGCGAGGCTCGGGCCCTGCGCGCCCAGCAGGTAGCTGAGGCGTCCGGCGGCGACGCTGAAGGTGTTGCCGGTCGCGACGTGCGCGTCGAGGTCGGCGTCCGGGTCGGCGGCCAGCAGCTGCATGTAGTCGGAGGTGTTGATGCCGACGTAGACGGCGGTCCGGGTGCCCTCCACCGCGCCGGGGAGGGTGCCCGCGTCGTCCAGCGCCTCACGGGCCACCTCAAGCAGCAGGCGCTGTTGCGGGTCCATGGCTCGGGCCTCGCGCGGTGAGATGCCGAAGGCGGCGGCGTCGAAGTCGGCGACGGGGCCGGTGAGGAAGCCGCCCCGGGCGTCGTGGTCGCCGGTCGGCGTCCAGCGTTCGGGTGGTACCGGGCCGGTGCCGTCGCGGCCCTCGCTGAGCAGCCGCCAGAACGCGTCGAGGTCGTCGGCGCCGCCGGGGAACCGGCAGGCCATGCCGACGATCGCGAGGGGCGTTCCGCCGACGGCCGGGACGAGCGCGGCGGCTGGGACGCGTGCGGCGGCGGTCGCGGCGTTGTCGTGGGCGAGGTTGGCGGCGAGCCTGGCGACGGTCGGGTGGTCGAACACGGCGGTCGTCGGGATCTCCCTGCCGAGGTCGCGTTCCAGCCGTCCGCGCAGCTCCACGACCATCGCGGAGGTCAGGCCCAGGTCGAACAGGCCGGTCTCGCCGGGCAGGTCGGCGGGGTCGCGCAGGCCGAGCAGGTCCGCGAGCGCCACCCGCAACAGCGCCTCGATCTCCGCCCGACCGACAGCGGGCGTCCCCCCGACCGGGGCACGGGTGGCCGTGACCAGTGCGGGTGCCGCCGGCGCGGGCGTCGTGGTGACGGGAGAGGGTGTCGCCGTGGTGAGTTCGGCGGGCCAGTAGGCGGTGTGCTGGAACGGGTAGGCGGGCAGGCGCGGGACGCGGCCCGTGCGGGGCGTCGCGCGGTGCCAGTCGAGGGCCGCGCCGTCGGCCCAGATCCGGGCCAGCGACTCCAGCAGCGCGCGCCGGGTCTCGCCCGAACGCGCCGACGGGACGCAGAGCGGAGGGCGGTCCGTCGCGGCGGCGACGAGCGGGAGCAGCCCGCCCCGGCCCAGCTCCACGACGATGTCGGCGCCCTGCGCCCGCAGGGTGGCCACGGCCTTGCCGAAGCGGACCGGCTCGCGGGTGTGCCGCGTCCAGTAGCCGGGCGTCGTGATCCGCTCGTCGGCGAGCTCACCGGTGTGGTCGGAGATGAGCCGTGTGCTCGGCGCGTGTAGGGCGATCTCGGAGACGGCCCGCTCCAGGGCGGGCAGCGCCGCGTCCATCTGGGCGGAGTGGAAGGCCAGCGGGACGTCCAGCCGGGTCCCGCGCACACCCCGCGCGGCGAACTCCGCGACGAGCGCGGCGACGGCCTCGACGGGCCCGGCGACCGTCGTCTCACGGGGTCCGTTCTCGGCGGCTACCACGACCTCCCCGGACGCCACCGAAGGCAGGCCCGCGAGGTCAGCGGGCGCGCAGGAGAGCGCCGCCATCGCGCCGCCCGCCGGGAGCCCTGCCATCGCTTTGCCGCGCGCCGCGACGAGGCGCGCGCCGTCCTGGAGCGAGAACACCCCGGCGAGCGCGGCGGCCGCGTACCCGCCCAGGCTGTGGCCGACGACCAGGTCCGGTTCGACGCCCAGCGACCGCCACCACGCGCCGAGCACGACGGCCGCCGCGTACAGGGCGGGCTGCGCCGTCTCGGTGGCGGCGAGGGAGTCCGCCGCCGCCGGGTCGAGGAGCGCGGCGAGCGGGGGCGCGGTGACGGGGCCGAGCACCTCGGCCAGCGCGTCCAGCGTCTCGGTGACGGCGGGGACCTCGCCGTACAGGCCGGCGAACAGCCCGGCGACGCGCGCGCCGTGGCCCGGCACCACAAAGGCGACCTTGCGGGCGGGTCCCGGCGGCCTGCGGCCGCGCGCGAGGCCCCTGCGGACGCGTCCCTCGGTGAGGTCGCGGAGGCCGTCGACGAGTTCGTCGGGGGAGTCGGCGACGACGGCGGCCCGCTCGGCCAGGTCGGCGCGGCCGACCCCGGCGGCGTGGGCGAGGGCGGGCAGGTCGGCGGGGGTGAGCGTCGCGGCGTGGTCGGCGAGCCGGGCGGCGGCCGCGCGCAACGCGGCGTCGTCAGCGGCCGCGAGCTTGACGACGACGGGCTCGGGCGCGGCCTCGGAGACGGGCTCCGGCCGCGTGGGCGGGGCGTTCTCCAGGACGGCGTGCGCGTTCGTGCCGCCGAACCCGAACGACGACACGCCGACGACACGGCGCTCGTCGGGCCAGTCCGTCAGCTCGGTCGGGACGTGGACGGGCAGGTCCGCCCAGGCGATGTGCGGGCTCGGCGCGCTCAGGTTGAGGTGCGGCGGGATCCTGCCCTCCCGCGCGACGAGGATCGCCTTGATCAGGCCCGCGATCCCGGCGGCTGCCTCCAGGTGGCCGATGTTCGTCTTCACCGAACCGAGCGCCAGCGGCCGCTCCCGACCCTCACCCAGGACGGACGCCAACGCCCGTACCTCGATCGGGTCGCCCAGCGGCGTCCCCGTGCCGTGCGCCTCCACGTAGCCGACCTCGCCGGGCGCCACGCCCGCGACGGACAGCGCCCGCCGGATGACGTTCCGCTGGGCGGTGCCGCTGGGCGCGGTCAGGCCGTTGCTGCGCCCGTCCTGGTTGACGGCGGTGCCCCGGACGACGGCGAGCACGTCGCCGTCCAGGTCGCGGGCGTCGGCGGCGCGGCGCAGCACGACCGCGCCGCAGCCCTCACCGCGCACGTAGCCGTCAGCGGAGGCGTCGAACGTATGACACTCGCCGGTGGGCGACAGCATCCGGCCCTTCGACAGGGCGACATACGTGTCGGGCGCGAGAAGCAGGTTCACCCCGGCGACGACAGCCAGGTCGCACTCTCCCGACCGCAGCGCCTGCACGGCCAGGTGCAGCGCGACGAGCGACGACGAACAGGCGGTGTCCACGACGAGGCTGGGGCCTTCGAGACCGAGCGCGTACGAGACCCGGTTGGCGGCGAAGTTCACCGCCGAGCCCGTCGCCGCGTAGCCGTCGATCGGGACGCCGCCGCGCAGGCCGAGCCGCTCGTAGTCCGAGCCGCCCATCCCGACGAACATCCCGGTCCTGCTGCCACGCAGGCTGTCCGGCGCGATCCCGGCGTGCTCCAGCGCCTCCCAGACGACCTCAAGGACAAGCCGGTGCTGCGGATCCATCCCGACCGCCTCGCGCGGCGGAATCCCGAACAGCCCGGCGTCAAAACCCCGCACGTCCGGCAGGAACCCGCCGTGCCGGGCGTACATGCGGCCGGGCGCGTCCGGGTCCGGGTCGAAGAACTCCCCCAGATCCCACCGGTCGGCGGGCACCTCGCCGATCCCCGACCGGCCCGACACCAGCAGATCCCAGAAACTGTCGGCGTCCACCACACCACCCGGCAGGCGGCACCCGACGCCGACGACCGCGACGCCGTCATCAGGCCCGGCGGCCTCGACAGGCCCGGTCCGCCCGGCAGGCTCGGGCCGCCCGGCGGGCGCCGCTTCCAAGACGTCCGGGACGTCCGGGGCGGCGAGGGCGCGGGCCGCCTCCGCCAGGGTCGGGTGATCCCAGGCGAACGTCGCGGGGACCTCGCGGCCGAGCCAGTCCGACAGGTCGGCGGCCAGCGCCACCGCGTGGACCGAGTCCAGCCCGTACGCGGTGAACGGCTCTCCGGCGTCCACCCGCTCCGGGCCGACCCCCGCGTACTTCGCGACCAGCTCGGTGACCTTGGCCTCGACACGCGACGCGGGCGCGGCGGCGCCGGGGGACGAGGACGGCGGCGGCGGGGCCGGGGTTCCGCCGCCGCCACCGCCCCCGTCGTCGGGGCCTGGGTCGTCCTCCCAGTCGGCGCCGGGCGTCGCGCTCGCGCGCGGCAGGTCGCCGGCCAGGTAGCGGGCCTTGCACGGCTTGCGCTGGATCTTGCCGCTGGACGTCACCGGGATCTTCCGCGCCCCGATGAAGACGATCTCGTGCACCTGGAGCTGGTGCGCCTCCGACACCCGGCGGCGCACCGCCTTGGCGAACCGCTCCATCGCCGCCTCGCTCGCCCCGCCGCGCGGCAGCTCCTGCACGATCACCAGCGCCTCCGCGCCGTCGTGCTCCACCGAGAAGGCGGCGGCGCGGGTCGCGGTCAGCGCGGGGTGCGCGTCGCAGGCGGTCGCCTCGACGTCCTGGGGGTAGACGTTGCGGCCACGGAAGATCATGAGGTCGCTGGCGCGGCCCGTCACAAAGAGTTCGCCGTCGAGCATCAGGCCGAGGTCGCCGGTGCGCAGGAACGGTCCCGAGCCGTCGGCGAGCCGCGCGCCGAACGCCTCCTCGGTCGCCTCGGGGGCGTCGAAGTAGCCGACCGCGATGCTGGGGCCGCGCAGCCAGATCTCACCGACCCGGTTCGGCTCGGCGGGTTCGCCGCTCGCCGGGTCGACGATCCGCACGTCCATGTCCGGGACGATCCGGCCCGAGCCCGCGAGCGCCTGCGCCGACGCGACGTCGCGGGGCGGCAGGACGATGCCCGTCTCAAGGTCGGGCTTGGACACCAGCCGGACGGCGGGGTCGCCGCCCGCGCGTCCGCCGGAGACGACGAGGGTGCTCTCCGCCATGCCGTAGCAGGGGTAGAAGCCGCTCCGCTTGAAGCCGGTGCGGGCGAAGGCGTCGGCGAACCTGTCGAGCACGTCGGCCCGCACCGGCTCCGCGCCGTTCAGCGCGTGCGTCCAGCTCGACAGGTCGAGCCGGTCCCGGGTTTCTTCGTCCACCCGGTCCACGCACATCTGGTAGGCGAAGTTCGGGCCGGGGCTGACCGTCGCCCGGAACCGGGTGATCGCGTCGAGCCAGCGCACCGGCTCGCGGATGAACGAGGTCGGCGACATCAGGTTCATGGGGAAGCCGGTGTAGAGGGGGAAGATGATCCCGCCGATCAGCCCCATGTCGTGGTAGGGCGGCAGCCAGCTCACGCCGACGCTCTCCGGCCCGAGCTCGAACCCGGCCTCGCCCGACCTGGCGTTGGCGATGAGGTTGCCGTGGGTGACCATCACGCCCTTGGGGTCGGCGGTCGACCCCGACGTGTACTGGAGGAACGCGGTGTCGTCCGGCCCGGTGGACGGCGGGCTCCACCGCTCCTCCCGGCCGTCCAGGACGTCGTCGCCGACGAGTATCCAGGTGGCGGCGGCCACCGCCGAGGGCGGCCCGTCGGGGGTCTCGAAGCTCTCCGGCAGCCCGGTCAGGTCGGCGACGCCGCCGACGAGCACGACCTTGGCGGCCGAGTCCCGGGCGACCGCCTCGACCCTGCCGATGTGCCGGGCGGAGGTCGGCGGGTAGGCGGGGACGGGGATGAGCCCGGCGTAGAGGCAGCCGAAGAAGTAGGCGAGGTAGTCGAGGCCGGGCGGGCACAGCATGAGCACGCGGTCGCCGGGCTCCGCCTCGTCCAGGAGGGTGACGGCGGCGGCCCGCGCCCAGGCGTCCAGGCGTCCGTAGGTGAGGGGGGTCACCTCGGTGCGGCCGCTGCCGTCATAGGACAGGAAGCGGTAGCCGATCCGGTCGGGTGTCCGGGAGGCCCGGTGGCGCAGCACCTCCACGAGGGTCCGCGCCTGGTGTGGAGAGAACTTTTCATGTTCCGACATTCGACGGCCCCTCGCCTTCCACAAGCCGGTCAACAGAATCGGGCGCGCCGTCCGAAACCCGTTGGTCGGTCATCGAATTCGCCCCCGGCACCCTTTATGGAATGCCCGTTGTCGCATTCGACCTGACGGCCCGACGGGCGCAAAGCTAGTGGCGCGCGCTTCGGGCGGTCTTCCGCCGAACGGCCGAGAGGGCGATACCGACCATTGGTTGAGCCCTGCGTCTCCGGGCCTAGTACCAACAGCGGAAGCACCCTTCCGACCTGCGGCTCCGACGCGGTCGATGCGACCTGCGTCACGGCCCGCCAAGGGGTCGGAGGGCGCTTCGGAGAGGACCCTCAAGAAGTGACGTCCGCCATAGTGTCGCGGATTAAACAATCCCACCCGAGATCGCGTCGATATCTCACCCGGGCGATCCGTGATCAGCCCGGCGCCAACATCCCACCACACCCCCGAAATATGTGTGCCCGGACCCCGGGAAGAAGGAGACCGAAACCCGATCCAGCGCAATTCTCAACGACACGCGAAACAGCGGGCCGGCGGGGCCGGACGGCGGGGTTTCGCGGGACCCGCCGTCCGGAGGGCGGGGGGTTACAGCCGCCAGACGTGGAAGGCGGGGCCGTCGGCGGGGAGGGTGAGGGTTCCGGCGGGGTCGGGGGTGAGGGCGGTGGTGCCGTTGAGCGGCTCGGCGGGGGTCGCCAGGGGGAGGCGGACGGGCGTGTGGGCGGCGCGCGACGCCTGGACGAGGAGGCGTTCGCCCGCCAGCTCGCGGAGGAAGACGACGGTGTCGGCGCCGGCGTGCAGCCAGCGGAGGCCGCCGTGGCGGAGGGCGGCGTGGGTGTGCCGGAGACGGCCGAGGTCGCGGTGCAGGGCGAGGGCGGCGTGGTCCCAGGCGTCGGTCCCGTCCCAGGGCAGGGGGCGGCGGGCGTCCTCGCCCCAGGCGCCTTCGAGGCCGATCTCGTCGCCCGCGTACACCATCGGCGTTCCCGGCAGCGTGTACAGCAGGCCGGTGGCGACGGCGGCGAGCTCCGGCCCGCAGACGGTGCGGATCCGCGCGGTGTCGTGCGAGCTGAGGATCGACCAGGAGTGCGTGAACGACCGCCACGACATCCGGGACGCGAACGCCCGCATCGTCGCGACCGCGAGGTCGCCGCCGAGCCGTGGCACGTCGGCCGGGACGCCGAGGAACGGCAGGGTGGAGTCCGGGTCGCGCAGCCAGGACCAGACGGGCCGGGTGAAGCCCGCGTAGTTCATCGTGCCGTGCCAGCCGCCCGCGTCGAGGTCGCCCGTCGCGTCGTGCGTGTGCTCGGCGACGAGGAGGGCGTCGGCGCGTTCCCGCACGGTGGCGGCCCACATCCGGGCGGCGACCTCGCGGGTGAGGTCCTGCCCGCCGCGCCGTCCGGTCATGTTGGCGACGTCGACGCGCCAGCCGTCGAGGCCGAACCTGAGCCAGCGGGCGACGACGGCGTCGGGCCCGTCCGTCATCAGCTCGCGCAGCCGGGCCGACGACCAGTCGAGCCGGGGCAGCGACGGCACGCCCATCCAGGCGGCGTAGCCGTGGTCCTCGTCGTCGCCGAACCAGAACATGGTCCGCTCCGGCGACTCCTTGTCGGCGCGGGCGGTGGTGAACCACGGGTGGTCGTCGCCGCAGTGGTTGGTGGTGAGGTCGCCGAGGACGCGCCAGCCCCGGTCGTGCGCGGCGTCGATGAGCGCCCGGTAGGCGGCGTCCCCGCCCAGAGCCGGGTCGATCCGGTCGAAGGCGGAGGCGTTGTAGCGGTGGTTGGAGCGGGCGGGGAAGACGGGCGTCAGCCACAGGGTGTTCGCGCCGGTCGCCGCCACGTGGTCGAGGCGGGCGCGGACGCCGTCGAGGTCGCCGCCGAAGAACTGGCGTTCGGTCTCGGGCCCGCGGCCGACGACGGGGTCGTCCCACGCGCGGGGCAGCGCCCACGCGGGGGCGGGCCTGGCCGTGCCGCCGCGCGCGAAGCGGTCGGGGAAGATCTCGTAGACGATCGCGTCGGCCGCCCAGGAGGGCGGCGCCGGGTGGGTGCTGAGCCGGAAGTCCTGGTGGTCGGGGACGTCGTGGGCGTGCAGCCCGGCGGCGGTGAGCCACCGGTACCCGGACGCCCCCGTGAGCAGGAACCGGTAGGGCGTCACCGTGTTGTGCGCGGTGATGTCGGCACGCCACCACAGTTCGTCCCCGGTGTCCCGGTCGAGCACGGCCTCGGTGAAGTGGGGTTCGCCGTCGCGGACGGTCCTGACGTGGACGCCGTCGCGCTGGGTGGGCGGCGTCCTGACGAACACCGTGACGGTCTCGCCCGGTTCGGGGGCGAGGGTGGAGACGTGGTCGGGGGAGCCGTCGTGGTGGAACCCGTTGTCGAGCATGGTCATCCTTTCACCGAGCCCGCGGTGAGCCCGTGGACGATGTAGCGCTGGAGGAACTGGAAGAGCAGGACGGTGGGGATCGCCGTCAGGAGCGTGCCGACCGCGAACATGCCGAAGCTGGAGTTGCGTTCGCCCGCGATGAGGCCGTAGAGGCCGACGGCGAGGGTGCGCTGTCCGTCGCCGGTGAGGAACACGCTCGCGACGAGGAACTCGTTGATCGTCGCGATGAACACCAGGAGGGCGCTGATCGCGAGGATCGGCGCGGACAGGGGCAGGATCACCCGGGTGAACGCCTGCCGGTGGGTGCAGCCGTCGACGAGCATCGCCTCGTCCAGCTCACGCGGGATCGAGTCGAAGAACCCCTTCATCAGCCAGGTGTTCACGCCGACCTGGCCGCCGATGTAGAGCAGGACGACGCCCCACACGCTGTTCAGGCCGAAGGCGGGCCAGGTGTCGCTGATCACGCTGAAGATGACGTAGAGAGGCACGATCGCGAGGAACTGCGGGAACGCCTGGATGACGAGGAGGCCGACCAGCCCGACGCGGCGGCCGTGGAAGCGGAACCGGCTGAAGGCGTACGCGGCGAGCGCGGAGACCGCGACGGACAGCAGCGCCGTCATCCCGGCGACCACGATCGAGTTGCGGTACCACGTCCAGAAGGAAGTGCCCGTGCTGAGGTCGCGCAGGTTGTCCAGGCCCGCGCCGTTCGGGAGCACGGTCGTCGAGTCGAGGGTGCCGAGCGGGTTGAGCGCCGCCGACAGGACGAACACGATGGGGACGAGCGCGAACACCGTGACGAGCACGGCGAATCCGTGCCGGGCGAGCATCTCTCGGCTCATCGGTCCACCTCGCGGAACGCGTTGGTACGGCGGAAGCTCACGATCGAGAGCAGCGCCACGATCAGGTACACGTAGACCGACATCGCGGCCGCCAGCCCGTAGTCGGCGCCCTGCTGCCCGAACGCCATCCGGTAGGTGTAGGTGATGAGGAGGTCGGTGGCGCCGACCGTCGGGTCGTCGGCGGGGAACGGGCCGCCGGACGTGATGAGGAAGATCCCGTTGAAGTTGTTGAAGTTGAACGCGAACGACGACACCAGCAGCGGGGCCAGGGCGAGCATGAGCAGCGGGAGGGTGATCGCGCGGAACCGCTGCCAGGCGCCCGCGCCGTCGACCTTCGCGGCCTCCAGGTAGCTGCCGGGGATCGACTGGAGCGCGCCCGTCGCGACGAGGAACATGTACGGGAAGCCGAGCCACGTCTGCACGAGGATCACCGACAGGCGCGCGGTGAGGCCGGTGCCGAGCCAGTCGACGTCGAGGCCGAGCAGCCGGTTCACCAGGCCGAAGTCGGTGTTGAACATGTCGCGCCAGACGAGCAGCATCGCGAACGCGGGCATCGCGTAGGGCAGCACGACGAGGGTGCGGTAGATCCGCACGCCGCGCATGAACGGGTGGTGCAGGGCGAGCGCGAGCGCGATCCCGAGCGCCGCGCTGACCACCACCACGGCGACGGCGTAGCCGAGGTTCCACGCGAACACGCCGACGACGTCGGCGCCGAGCCGGGAGTCGGTGAACACGGCGGTGAGGTTGGCGAGGCCGACGCCGACCTTCCAGCCCTGGTCGAGCGCGGTGCCGTCGGCGGCGACGAACCGGCCCTCCCCCTCGTCGGCGTGGTAGCGCCTGCCGTCGCTGACGACGCAGTCGCAGGACGCGTCGTAGCGGGATCCGGCGGTGCCCTGGTAGGCGCGGGTGAGGCCCTGGCTGCGGATGCCGCCGCCGGGCACCGGGACGACGATCCGGGTCAGCTCGCGGCCACGGGTGGCGGCCTCGGCGGCGGTGAGGACGCGCACGCCGGGCGCCTCGACGACCCTGCCGCCCGTGTTCGTCCGCGCGCCGGGCAGCGGGCGCAGGCCGTCGGCGTCGCCGAGCCGCACGTCGCGCCTGCCGGGCTCGGTGAGCAGGAACACCAGGGCGCCGTCGCGTTCGCCGACGGTGAGCCGGAACTCGGGCGAGTCCGGGTCGCGGCGGACCGAGGACGTCTCGATCGCGGTGACGGCCTCGGCCTTGGTGCCCAGGTGGCCGTCGCCGACGTTGGTGGCGGCGAGCGACAGCGTGTAGCCGATGGGGAAGAGCTGGAACAGCACGATAAGCAGGGTCGTCGGGAACAGGTACTTGCCTGGCAGCCTCTTGGGCGACAGGTAGACGGCGAGGGCGGCTGCCGTCACGGCGACGACGCACGCGAGTCCCGCCCAGTGGCGGTCGGCCCACAGCGGCGCGGCGGTCCAGAGGCCGATCCCGGCGAGCGCGCCCGCTGTGACGACGCGCCCTGCGATCGCGCCCGGGTGCGCGGACCACTCGCGGCGCGGCGGCGGGGACGGCGGCGAGGGCCGGGGCGCGGCGGACCGCGCCCCGGCCACGGTGTCCTGCGTCATGAGCCGAGCTGCTCCTTGATCGCGGCTCCGGCTGCGGTGACGGCCGCGGCGACCGGCTCACCCTTGATCACCGCGTGGATCAGCGTGTTGAACGGCCCCCAGATCGCGACCATCTGCGGGATCGAAGGCAGCGGCTCTGCTGTCGCCGCCGCGTCCTGGAACGCCTTGACGTCGGGGTCGGCGGCGGCCTTCTCCAGCGACTCCTTGAGCGCCGGTAGCCGGGGCTCCGCCTCGTACAGGGCGTCGGCGACCTCGGGCGAACCGAGCGTGGTGCTCACGAACTCCTGGGCGAGCGCCTTGTTGGCGCCCTTGCTGGCGACGAAGAAGGACTGCACGCCGACGAACGACCGCGCGGGGCCCGCCCCCGCGAAGCCCGGAACCGGGGAGATCGCGTACTTCGTCCCGGCGGTCCGCACGTCCGGCAGCCGCCACGGGCCCGCCACCATGAACGGCGTCTTGCCCGAGGTGAACGCGGCCGAGGCGTTGTCGGAGGTGGAGGAGCGGCGCAGCACGCCCGACCCCTTCTCGCCGAGCGCCGCGATCCGCTCGAACGCCTTGATCGAGGCGGGGGTGCCGACCCCGAGGTCGGACGGGTCCGGGTCGCCCTGGGCGTCGGTGCCGAAGAGGTACCCGCCGCCGGAGGTGAACAGCGGGTACATGTGGTAGGTGTCGCCCGACTGGCCGTCCTGCTGGCTGATCGGGTAGCCGATGACCTGGGACGCCTTGCCGGTCCTGCGGAGCCGCTCCCCCTGGGCGACGAGGTCCTCGACCGTCTCCGGCGCGTCCGGGGCCAGCTCGGTGTTGCGGTAGAGCACGAGGCTCTCCACCGCGTAGGGCACGGCGTAGACCTTGCCCTGATAGGTGACGGCCTTGCGTGCGACGTCGACGTAGCCGTCCATCTCGCTGTCGGAGACCTGGATGGGGTCGATCAGCCCGTTCTGCACGAGGTTGCCGATCCAGTCGTGCGCGCCGACCATCACGTCAGGGCCCTTGCCCGCCTGGGACGCCGTCACGAACGTCTGCTGCTGGTTCTGGGTGACGGCCACGACCTCGGCCTTGACGCCGTTGTCGGCGGCGAACGCGGCGGCGAAGGGCTTGAGGGCGTCGGCGCGGCGCTGGTCGGCCCAGATCACGAGCGTGGTGCCGGGGGCGGCGGTCGAGGGGGTGTCGGCGTCGCCGCCGCAGCCGGTGAGGACGGCTGACGCGAGGACGGTTCCGGCGAGGAGTGAGAGTGTTCTGCGCACGACGAACTCCAGGTCGATCGGGGCGGGGTGACGCGGCTCACGGCCGCGCGGTGCGCCGAAGCTAGCAACGCGTCATCACTCATGGAAGATGTTGCAGGAACTTGCGTCGCCGTTTCAGGAATCTTGCAAAGAACAGGCAGGCACCCCAGAATCGGTGGCCATGACAACGCTCGACGAGATCGCCCGCCAGGCCGGGGTCAGCAAGGCCACCGTCTCCCGCGTGCTGAACGAGCGCCCCGGCGTCAGCGCCGCGACCCGGCGCACCGTGATGACCGCGCTCGCCGTGCTCGGCTACGACCAGCCGAGCCGCCTGCGGCCGCGCAGCGCCGGACTGGTCGGCCTGGTCGTCGCCGAACTCCAGAACCCCGTCTTCCCGATGTTCGCCCAGGTCATCGAGATGACCCTGGCCCGGCACGGCTACACCGCCGTCCTGTGCGCGCAGACCCCCGAGGGGGCGGGCGAGGACGAGTACGTCGGGATGCTCACCGACCGCGGCGTGTCCGGCATCATCTTCGTCTCCGGCCTGCACGCCGACAGCACCATCGACCGGGAGCGCTACACCGGCCTCCTCGAACAGGGCCTGCCCATGGTGTTCGTCAACGGCCACCTGAAGGGCCTCGGCATCCCCACCGTCTCCTGCGACGACGTCGCCGCGGGCGCGCTCGCCACCAGGCACCTCACCGAACTCGGACACCGCAGGATCGGGTTCCTGAGCGGCCCCCTGCGCTACACGCCCGTACAGCGCAGGCTCAGCGGCTACCGCGCCGCCATGGCCGAATGCCACGGAAGCGCCCCCGACGACCTCGTCGAACTCGGGCCGTTCGGCGTGGAGGGCGGCCGCACCTCGGCCGGGGCGCTGCTCCGGCGCGGCGCGACCGCCCTCGTCTGCGGCAGCGACCTCATGGCGCTCGGCGCGATCCGCGAGGCGCGCCGCAGCGGCCTGCGGGTGCCCGAGGACGTCTCCGTCGTCGGCTCCGACGACTCCCCCCTCATGACGTTCACCGACCCGCCCCTCACCACCGTCCGCCAGCCCGCCCGCGCCATGGGCATCGCCGCCGTCCGCGCGCTCATGGACGAGATCAAGGGCCATCCCGCCAAGCCCGTCGAGTACCTCTTCGAGCCCGAGCTGATCGTCCGCTCCTCCACCCGGCTGTCGGCCGGGGGTCGGGCGAGTTTTGTCGGGGGGACGGAATAAGGTCGACAGGCCGCCCCGCTGATTCGTAGGCGCCGGAACCTGTTCGTCGGACCAGGTCCGGCGCGATCGCCTCTTGCGCCCGGAGTCTCCGGGTCTCGAAGAAATGGATCTACACGTGAGTTCTGAAGCCCCCCCGGAGGCGAAGGCCGCCGTCGGAAAGTCGGACGGCGGCGATGGGCTCGACCGCGGTGTGCTCGCCGTCGCCATGGTCGTCGTGCTCGGCGCGATCATGTCGATCCTCGACGTCACCGTCGTCAACGTCGCCATCCGCGACCTGTCCGCGGAGTTCAACGCGCCGCTGTCGCAGATCCAGTGGATCGCGACGGGCTACACGCTGGCGCTGGCCACCGTCATCCCGGTGACGGGCTGGGCGGCGAGCCGGTTCGGCACCAAGCGGCTCTACATGATCTCGATCGGCCTGTTCGTCGTCGGCTCCGCGCTGGCGGGCATGGCGTGGTCGGCCGAGTCGCTCATCGCCTTCCGGGTCCTGCAGGGCCTCGGCGGCGGCATGATCATGCCCGCGGGCATGACGATCCTGACCCAGAAGGCGGGCCCGCAGCGGGTCGGCAAGGTGATGAGCGTCGTCGGCATCCCGATGCTGCTCGGCCCGATCACCGGCCCGATCCTCGGCGGCTGGCTCGTCGACGACGTGTCGTGGCGCTGGATCTTCTACATCAACGTGCCGATCGGCGCGGTCGCGCTGTTCCTCGCGTGGCGCGTCCTGGACCGTGACACTCCCCAGCCGGGTGAGAAGCTCGACCTGCTGGGCCTGCTGCTGCTGTCCCCCGGTCTCGCCGCGCTGATCTACGGTCTGGCGACGGGCGCGGAGCACGGCGCGTTCGACTCCTTGGAGGTCATCGGGTTCACCGCGGCGGGCACGCTGCTCGTCGCCGGGTTTGTGGTGCGGGCGCTGGTCGCGCGGGTGCCGCTGATCGACCTGCGGCTGTTCAAGCGCCGGTCCGTCGCGGCGGCGTCGGGCACGATGGTGCTGTTCAGTCTCGCGTTCTTCGGCGCGATGCTGCTCATGCCGCTCTACTACCAGGTGGTCCTGGGTGAGAGCGCCTTCCACACCGGTCTCCTGCTCATCCCGCAGGGTCTCGGCGCGATGGTGACGATGCCGGTGGGCGGCGTGCTCACCGACAAGATCGGCCCTGGCCGGGTGGTGCTGGCCGGTCTGGTGTTCGTTGTCCTCGGCATGTTCGGTTTCACCCAGGTCGACGTCGACACGTCGATGACGCTGCTGGGCGGCGCCCTGTTCGTGATGGGCCTCGGCATGGGCCTCACGATGATGCCGACCATGTCGGCCGCGATGCAGACCCTCGACCACGACGAGGTCCCCCGCGCGAGCACCGCCCTCAACATCATCCAGCAGGTCGCGGGCTCCATCGGCACCGCCGCCATGTCCGTCATCCTCACCACCGAACTGTCCTCCCGCCTCCCCGGCGCCAGCGGCGGCGGCCTCGGCGCCACCGCCAACGTCCCCCCCGAGGTCCAAGCCCAACTGGCCCCCAAACTCGCCGAGTCCTTCGGCGCCACCTTCTGGTGGGCCCTCATCCTCCTGGCCCTCGCCTTCCTCCCAGCCATCCTCCTCCCCCGCCACAAACCGGATGCCTCCACCAAGGTCATGCCGATGCACTGAGCGGCTCGGTCTGAGGGGCCCACCGCGCTTGCGGTGGGCCCCTTTTTGTCAGGGGTGGGTGGTGAGGTGGGTGGACCAGGCGTTGAGGGCGGGGAGGAGGGGGGGTGGGGTGAGGGATGCTTTTTCGGACAGGGTGGTGGCGGTGGTGGTGGGGTAGCGGTCGGCGGAGAGGAAGGAGAGGGTTTCGGGGTCAGTGCCGGTGAGGCGGGGTGGGAGGCGGCGGAGGAGGGCGGCGGGGACGGACAGGCGGGGGGCGGGGACGTCCAGGTGGGCGGCCACTTGGCGGAGGAGGGTGTGGAGGGGAGGGGTGGATTCGTCCAGGGCCCAGAGGGCTTCGCCCGGTTTGGCGTGTTCGGGGACGGCAGCGAGGAAGCGCGCCAGGTGGTCGGCCGTGATGACGGGCACCCAGGTGTCGCGGGAGCCGGGCAGCGCGGGGAGACGGCGCTGGTGGAGGTCCAGGACGAGGGCGGCCAGGCCGATGCGTTGGGTGGTCTCGCCGGTACGGGAGTCGCCTATGACCGTCGAAGGGTTGACGATGTTGAACGGGACGCCCAGGGCCGTCGCCTCCCTACGGACGGCTCCGTCGGCCTCCACCTTGCTCGCCTCGTAGGCGCCCAGCTTCCGGTAGAGGAGGTCGAGGTCGCCAACCGGGGACGAGCCGACGCGGTAGCCGCTGATGTGGACGAGCCTCCGGGGTGCCGTAAGGCGGGCCGTCCAACGGACGACTTCGAGGGCGCCGTCCACGTTGACGCGCCTTGCCTCCTCCCGGGCGAGGCCGAAGGCGAAGCGTCCGCCCAGGTTGTAGACGTCTCGCACGTCCGCGAGCGGGGCGTCGGCGGGCAGGCCGAGGCCGGGCGCGGTGAGGTCGCCGTCCAGGACGGTCAGGCGGGAGGGGTCGCCGTTGTGGGCGGCGGTCCAGGCGCGGTACTCGTCGGCGCGTTCGGCGGCGCGGCGGACGACGACGGCGACGTGCCGACCCTGCCGGGTCAGTTCGGGGACGAGCCAGCGGCCGATGAGCCCCGTGGCACCGAGGACGAGGACGTCGGGCGTGGTCATGCCGCCTCCAGAAGTGTGCGAACCGTGACGGTGGCCGCGTCGAGCGGCGCCCGGGTCGCGCGGACCCGGCTGAGCAGGAGCGCGCCCTCCACGAGCGCGAGGATCTGCCCGGCGAGGGCCTCGGGACGTCCCTCGGCCGTGATCAGCCCGCGCAGGGTGGCCTCCCACCCGTCGTAGATCTCGGCGCACAGCCCGGCCAGCTCGGACCCGGCGGGCGCGTCCAGCGCGGTGCCCGCGACGGGGCAGCCCTTGGTGAATCCGGACTCCTCCTGCCGGTCGGCGAGTGCCTTGATGAGCCTTCCGATGACGTCAGCCGCGCTTCCGCCTTCGTCGGCCGCCGTGACCGCCAGCTCCGTGATCCGCCCGGCGCCGAACCTGACGGCCTCCGCGACCAGTTCGTCCTTCCCGCCGGGGAAGTGGAAGTACAGCGACCCCCTGGGTGCGCCCGCCCTACGCAGCACCTCGTTGATCCCGGTGGCGGCTGGTCCCATCTCCTCGATGGCCTCCGCCGCCACTCCGATCATCCGCTCTCGCGTCGCCCGTCCTTTGCTCATGACGGCAATAGTAGACCGATCTACATATTTTTGCGACACAGAAGGACGGCCCGCGTAGGCGGGCCGTCTGGGGCGGATCGTTAGGCGGCCTGGGGGGCGATGGAGGAGAAGGGTGAGGCGTCGCCTTCGATGACGGTGCTGGGGGTGCCGTCCAGGCCGACGGGGATGTCGCCGGCGATGGTGATGCGGTGCAGGCGGCGCGCGTGGTCGTCGTAGTCCGCGACGGCGTAGTGCTGGGTGGAGCGGTTGTCCCAGATGGCGATGTCGCCCGGCCGCCAGGTCCAGCGGACCGTGTTCTCCAGCTTGGTGATGTGCCGCTGGAGCAGCGCGTACAGGTCCTGGAAGTCCGGTGTGGAGAAGCCGGGGAAGGACTTCACGAAGTGGCCGAGCAGCAGTGACGGCTCGTTCGTCTCCGGGTGGACGCGCACGACGGGGTGCTCGGTGAGGAACGCGGTGCGCCGGAACTCGGCGCGGTACGCCTCCACCTTGCCGTCGGACCGGTCCACCGGACGCTCGGCGGCGTAGTCGAAGTCGTTGCTGTGCAGGGCGCGCAGCTCCCCGACGAGGGCCTTGAGGGCCGGGTTGAGGTTCGCGTAGGCCGCGACGGTGTTGGCCCACACCGTGGTGCCGCCGTAGGGCGGCAGGGTGATGGCGCGCAGGACGCTGATCGACGGGACGCGGTCCACGAACGTCACGTCGGTGTGCCAGCTGTTGGCCTTGCCCTGCTCGGAGTCGATCGGGAGGATCGCGTTCCCGTCGCCGCGCACGGTCGGGTGCGGGGACGTCACCTCGCCGAGCTGGGCGGCGAAGGCGTACTGGTCGTCGTCGGTGGCGTGTTCCTGGTCACGCAGGAACACCACGCGGTGCGCGAGCAGGGCGGCGCGGAACTCCGCGACGGCGGCCGGATCGAGGTCGGCGCCGATGCGCAGGCCGGAGACGACGGCGCCGATGTTGCCGCCGACCTTGGTCACTTCGAGCTTGGTGGGTTCGCTGTGCAGCCGGGTCATCTGCCGCGCTCCTTTCGTGACGGGTCCGGAACGGTCCCGCCTTCCTACTTACTTGACTTGTTTGGTAGGAATACCATACAAACCGGCGGGAGTGAATGTCCCAGCGCCCGCCTCGTGGGCCACAAGCAAGGAGACGTGTCCATGAGCACCGCCCTGTCCCGTCGCACCCTGCTCTCCGGCGCCGCCGGTGGAGCCGTCCTCCTCGGCCTCACCGGCTGCGCGTCGGCAGTCGACCAGGAGACCTCAGGAACCCCCAAGAAGGGCGGCACCTTCGCCGGCGCCATCGGCACCGACCTGGTGCCCGCGAACTTCTACACCAACTCCAACGACGGGGTGACCACGATCATCGGCCTCGTGTACGAGAGCCTGATCCTCTACCCCAATGACAGTCTAAAGCCGCAGGCCAGACTCGCCGAAAGCTGGACGATCTCCGACGACGGCCTCACCGTCACCCTGAAACTGCGCCAGGGCGTGAAGTTCCACACCGGCCGCGCCTTCACCTCCGAGGACGTCAAGTTCTCGCTGGAGAGCTACGCCGACCCCAAGTGGAACGGCCAGCTGAAGAGCACCGCCGCGGCCATCGCGGCCGTCGACACGGCGGACCCGAACACCGCGGTGCTGACGCTGAAGCACCCCCTGGGCAACATCCTGGACCTCCTGGAGATCGTCCCGATCGTCGACAAGGAGACGTTCGCAGGGATCGGCGACGGAAGCAGGTACGTCGGCACCGGTCCGTTCAAGTTCGAGAAGTGGACGCCGAACGCGCGCCTCCAGTTCACCAAGAACGCCGAGTACCGGGTGCCGGACCGCCCCTACCTGGACGCCGTGGACATCGCGGTCATCCCGGACGCGACGGCGCAGGCCAACCAGATCCGCAGCGGCCAGATCGACTACGCCTACGGCATCAGCAACCTCGACATCGAGCGGCTGGAGAAGGCCGGCGACATCACCAAGATCCAGCGCACCGGCGCCGAGATCCAGGTGTACGTCGCCGCCAACCTCACCGTGGACGGGCTGGAGGACGTCCGGGTAAGGCAGGCCATCGCCTACGCGCTCGACCGTGACCGCATCCTCAGCGAGGTGTTCCGCGGCGCCGGTTACACCGCCAGCCTTCCGTGGCCCAAGACGTCGCCCGCCTACGACGAGGAGCTGAACAACTTCTACAAGAAGGACGTGGCGAAGGCCAAGAGCCTGCTCGCGGACTACGGCAAGAAGGTCCCGACGCTGAAGTACAGCTACCAGACCCCCTCCCCCCTGTTCCAGGCGACGGCCCAGATCGTCCAGGCGAACCTCAAGGAGATCGGGATCGACGTGGAACTCGACCCGCTCGACCCGCCCACGTTCGTCGCCCAGCTCATCGGAGGCAAGTTCCCCGGCCTGTGGACGGCCTACCACTCGTGGGCCCAGTACACGCCGTCCACGCTGACCGTCAGCGCCTACCCGTTCAACGCGCTGAAGAACAGCTCGCACTACGAGTCCGACACCTACATCAAGGACGCGGACGCCGCCTGGAAGCAGATCAAGGGCGACAGCCCCGAGGCGATCGAGTCGTACCGCAAGCTGTCCAAGGACCTTCTCGACGGCGCGTTCCTGCTGGAGATCGCCATCATCGAAGGACGCTGGGCAGTCACGGACCGCGTGAAGGGCATCTCCTACACGAAGCGTTCCGAACTCCTGCTCACCGACGCGCAGCTCACCGGGTGAGGTCATGACCGCGTATCTGCTGCGCAGGCTGCCTTCACTCGCACTGGTGTTGGCGGCCGCCTCGGTGCTCATCTTCGCCGTCATCCGGCTCGTCCCGGGTGACCCCGCCACGGCGCTCGCGGGCGCCAACGCGACACCGGAGGCGGTGGAGGCGATCCGGGCGGAGCTCGGCCTCGACCGGCCCTGGGTGACCCAGTACTTCGCCTGGCTGGGCGGGCTGCTGACGTTCGACCCGGGCCGGTCGTACCTGATCGGCGGCACCATCGGCTCGCTCATCACCGAGTCCCTGGGCAACACCCTTCTGCTGGCCTCCAGCTCGCTGTTCCTGGCCGTCCTCACCGCGCTCGTCCTGGGGCCGCTGTGGGCGGGCACCCGCAAGCCGTGGCTGGAGCACCTGCTTACGGGCATCAACACGCTCGCCGTGGCGGTGCCGACGTTCGTCATGGGCGTGGCGCTGATCCTGCTGCTCGGGGTGCTCGTGCCGGTGCTCCCGAGCGGCGGAGTGCCGCGCGACGGGCTACTGGCGAACCCGTCGATCACCGTGCAGTACCTGCTGCTACCGGCGGTGTGCCTCGCGCTGCCGATAGGCGCGGTGCTCACCCGGTACGTCGCGGAGTCGCTGCGCACCGAGATGGCGCAGCCGTACGTGGTCACCGCGCTCGCCGCCGGGGTCTCCCGGCGGCGGGTGCTGCTCCGGCACGCGCTGCGCAACGTGCTGCCCACCAGCCTGACCGTGCTCGGCCTCCAGACGGGCGCGCTGCTCGGCGGCGCCGTCCTCGTCGAGTTCACGTTCTCGTGGCCGGGGCTCGGGCTGCTCATCGAGCGGGCGATCACCGGCCGCGACTACCCGGTCGTGCAGGTGCTGCTCATCCTGTCCGTCGTCGTCTTCGCGGTGCTGCAACTGCTGACCGACGTGGCGCACGCCCTCCTCGACCCGCGGGTACGCCTGGGAGGCGCGCGATGACAGAACTCAAGGCGCAAGAAGCCCAGGTGAAGGCCGAGCCCGACAGGCGGCCCGTGCGGCGGAACGGCCTGACGCACGGCCGCGGCCTCGTCGGCGTCGTCCTCATCGGCGTCATCGTGCTGCTCGGCGTGCTCGCGCCGCTGCTCGCGCCCTTCTCGCCGCAGGAGCAGATCGAGGGCGCCAACCTGCTCGGGCCGAGCGGCACCCACCCGTTCGGCACCGACGAGGTCAACCGCGACGTGTTCTCGCGGGTCCTGTACGGCATCCGGATCGACCTGTTCATCTGCCTCATAGCGGTGCCCGCGGGCGCCCTGCTGGGCGGGCTCATCGGGCTCGTCGCCAGCCAGACGGGCATAGCCGACGTGTTCGCCCAGCGCGCCTTCGACGTGGTGCTGGCGTTCCCGCCGATCATCCTCGGCATCGGCATCGCCGCGATCACCGGGACGGGCGTGCTGCCCGTCGTCTGCGTGGTGATCGGGGCGGAACTGCCGCTCTTCGGACGGCTCGTGCGCACCGCCACACTGAAGGTGCGCGAACTGCCTTACGTGGACGCGGCCGAGTCGATGGGCGCGTCCCGGGCCTGGGTGCTGCGCAAACACATCGTCCCGAACATCCTGGACTCCGTCATCGTGCAGCTCGCGCTGTCGGCGTCCGGCGCGGTGTTCATCCTCAGCGCGATGAACTTCCTCGGCATCGGCGTCAAACCGCCCGAACCGTCGCTCGGCGGGGTGCTCGCCGACGCGATGGCCCAGCTCGGCTCCAACACGATGTACGCGGTCGGCCCGCTGCTCGTCATCGTCGTCCTCGTCCTGGGCTTCCAACTGATCGCGCAGGGCCTGCTGGCCGCGCGGCGAGGAGGTGCGTCATGACCGACCCGGTGCTCACGATCGACGGCCTGAGCGTCAGGTTCCCCGGGGCGACGGCCGTCGAGGACGTGTCCCTCGCCCTGCTGCCCGACGAGGTGCTCGCGGTCGTCGGCGAGTCCGGTTCGGGCAAGTCGGTGACGGCGCTGGCCGTCCTCGGGCTGCTGCCGCCGGGCGCGACCGCGACGGGCAGCGTCGCGTTCGACGGGCAGGAGCTGCTCGGGCTCGACGAGGAAGCGCTGCGGCGGGTGCGCGGCGCACGGATCGCGCTCGTCTTCCAGGAGCCCTCGACGGCGCTGAACCCCGTCGAGCGGGTCGGCTGGCAGATCGGTGAGGTCCTCCGCGCACACGGTGTGAAATCCCGTCAGGCGCGCGCTGAGCGCGTCGGAGAGCTGCTCGGGCAGGTCGGCATCCCGCCGGAGCGGGCGCGGGACTACCCGCACCAGTTCTCCGGCGGGCAGAAACAGCGGATCGTGCTGGCGCTCGCGCTGGCCGCCGACCCGGACGTGCTCATCGCCGACGAACCCACCACCGCCCTCGACGTCACCGTGCAGGCCGAGATCCTCGCCCTGCTGCGCGAACTCCAGCGCGGACGGCGGCTCGCGGTCCTGCTCATCACGCACAACATGGGCGTCGTCGCCGACCTCGCCGACCGGGTCGCCGTCATGCGCGACGGCCGGGTCCTGGAGACGCAGGACGTGCGGCGGCTCTTCGCGGCGCCGTCCACCGAGTACGCGCGCGAACTGCTGGCGTCGGTGCCCAGGCTGGGACGTCAGGGGCGGGCCGTCCGCCCCGCGACGGAGGCCGCGCCCGTGTTCGCGGTGGACGACCTCGTCGTCGACTACCCGGGACGTAAGGCGGCGCTCGACAGGATCACGCTCGCCGTCACACCGGGCGAGGTGCTCGGGCTCGTCGGCGAGTCCGGCTCCGGCAAGACCACGCTCGGCCGGGTCGCCGTCGGGCGGCTCGGCGCCGCGTCCGGCACGGTGCGGCTGTTCGGGACCGACCTCGCCGGGCTCGGACGGCGCGAGCTGCGCGCGCTCCGCAAGCGGATCGGCGTGGTGCACCAGGACCCGGCGGCCTCGCTCGACCCGCGCCGGACGGTCCTGGAGTCGATCACGGAGCCGCTCGACGTCCACCGGGTCGGGACGCCCGCCACGCGCGTCGCTCGGGCCGAGGAGCTGCTGGAGCAGGTCGCTCTCGGGCGCTCGTACGGGTCGCGGCTGCCCCGTGAGCTGTCCGGGGGGCAGCGCCAACGGGTCGCCCTGGCGCGCGCGTTGGCGCTGGAACCCGACCTACTGCTGGCCGACGAGCCGACCAGCGCGCTGGACGTCTCCGTACAGGCGTCCGTCCTTGAGCTGTTCGCGGAGCTCCAGGAGGCGCACGGCTTCGCCTGCCTGTTCATCAGCCACGACCTGGCCGTGGTGAACCAGGTGGCCGACCGGGTCGCCGTCATGCGGAACGGCCAACTCGTCGAGTCGGGACCCACAGGGGAGGTGCTCACCAGGCCGTCCTCGGCCTACACGCGGGCGCTGGTGGACTCCGTTCCGGTGCCGGACCCCGATGAGCAGCGGGCCCGCCGCCTGCCCACGGTCCTCACGAGTCTGAAGAACACGGCCTGACCTGGCCCTCACGCAGGACGCCCCCCGGATTCCGGGGGGCGTCTTACGTTGGGCTGCTTGGACGAGCGCCTCCCCGAGAGCACGGCTCGGGGAGGCGTCGCACAGGGCGTCACTCGAAGGCGGCGCCCGCTTCGCGGAGGAGGGCGAGGACCTCGGCCGGGTCGTAGGGGGCCGGGGCGCCGGGCAGGTAGGTGACCGACGTGAGCGAGCCCGTGTAGGGGAAGGCGCCGTGACGCTGGTAGAGCGGCCACGAGACAGGGTTGCGCCGGTCGGCGCCCACGTCGATGCCCTGCGCGGGGGCGAAGCCGAAGAGGATGAGCACCTCGTCCAGGCCCGTCCTGCGTTCGCCGTCCACAAGCACGTCGAAGCGCCAGCGGTAGTCGGGCAGGATCGTCGCCTTGAGCGTCACCAGGTGCTCGCCCGGAGCCAGTTCGCCCGCGTCGGCCTCGTGGAGGGCGCCGTACTCGTTGTAGACGAAGCGTAGGCGGCCGTCCTCCAAGTGGAGGTTGTAGCCGCCGCCCAGGTCGCCGTGCGCGAACAGGACGCCCTGGTCGCCCGGCGCGTACGTCAGGCGCGTCTCGACGTCGAAGGAGCGCAGCGCCACCAGCTTGGCCGACCTGTACCGCTCCAGGCTCGGCGTGCCGGGCAGCAGCGTGACGGGACGGCTGAACGCCCGGTCGGACGGCGGACGGCTCACGAACAGGTGGCCCCGGTCGTCCACGGGGAACACACGGTTGTCCCAGGCAGCGCGCTCCCAGGCGGCCGCCAAGTCCTTCACCAGATCCGGGTGCTCGGCAGCCACGTCGTGCGCCTCGGTCGGATCCGTGGCGACGTTGTACAGCTCCCAGGGGGCGTCGTCGGCGGACGTCCCGGGCTGGTGCAGGGAGACGAGCTTCCAACCGTCGCGGTAGTAGGACCGGTTGCCTGTCATCTCGCAGTACTGCTCGACGTGGGTGCTGGCCGCCTCCGGGTCGCGGAGCGGGCCCGTGAAGCTGAACCCGTCGAGCGGGCGTGCCTCCTTGCCTTGGCGCTCCGACAGGCGATCCACTCCGGCGAGTTCCAAGAGTGTCGGGTAGAGGTCCGTCACGTACTGGTACTGCGTGCGGACCTGGCCCGCCAGCTCACCCAGACCGGCGGGCCAGGAGACGATGAACGGCACCCGCACCCCGCCCGCGTGGGTGTTGCCCTTGTAGAGCCGGAAGGGCGCGTTGGACGCCATGCCCCAACCGCGCGGGTAGTGGATCGTGCTGTCGGGGCCGCCGAGCGAGTCCAGGTCGCGCGGCACGTCCGTGTGCCACTCGCGCGGCAGGTGCGGCCCGCGCGAGAACGTCCGGTAGTAGCTGCGGGTGCCCTGCGGGCCGCCCTCTCCGGTGCCGCCGTTGTCGGACGTGAAGACGACGAGTGTGTTGTCGAGCTCGCCGAGCGCCTCGATCGTCGCGAGGAGGCGGCCGAGGTTCTGGTCGACGTTGTCCACCATCGCCGCGTACACCTCCTTCATCCGCGCGTAGAGCTCCCGCTCCTCCTCAGGGAGGGAGTCCCAGGGCTCGACGTCGTGGTGGACCTCTCCGTTGCGCGGAGGCAGCTCGGTGCCTTCGGGGAACAGCCCTGAGGCGATCTGCCTCTGGAACCGCTCCTCCCGCACCGCGTCCCACCCCCTGCCGTACCTGCCCCGGTACTTGGCGATGTCCTCCGCCTTCGCCTGGAGCGGCCCGTGGACGGCCCCGTGCGCGTAGTACAGGAAGAACGGCTTGTCGGAGTTGGCCCGCAGCCCCTTCACCATCGAGATCGCCTCGTCGGTGATGTCGTCGGTGAGGTAGTAGCCGTCGGGGTACTGGTCGACCGCCACCGGCGAGTTGTCCCTGACAAGGTGGTACGGCAGGTGAAGGCTCGTCAGCCCCTCCAGGAACCCGTAGAACCTGTCGAAGCCCCGCTGAAGCGGCCACGACCGCTTGTAGGCCCCCTCGTTCATCGTGGAGTCCTTGGTGAGGTGCCACTTGCCCACCGCGTACGTCGCATACCCCGAGGCCCGCAACGACTCCGCCAACGTAGGCGCGTCGTCCGCCAACTCCAACGCCCACCCCGGAAACCCAGGGTCAGCGTTCGCCACAAACCCAAAGCCCGCATTATGCGGATTCAACCCGGTCAGCAACGACGCCCGAGACGGCGAACACAACGGATTCGTGTGATAGTTCGCAAACCGCACCCCCCTCCGGGCCAACCCGTCCACCACCAGCGTCTCGATCTCCGACCCAAACGCCCCAACATCACTGAACCCCATGTCATCCATCAACACCACAACAATGTTCGGCGCCCCCTCCCGAGCCCGAGGCGGCACATCCCACCAGGGCACCGACTCCCCCACCGTCCGCCCCACCAAAGCCCCATGCCCCACATAACTCCTGGTAGTCCCCACCATGCACTCCTCCCTAAAAGCCGCCGCCACCCTCCCAAACCAAACCCCACCAAGTCAACCAACAAACTAGGAATCCCGCCCATACCGCCCCACCGCGAGCGGGCCCGTCAGGCGCCAGCCCGGTTCGCCTTCGCCGTCAGCCTGGTCCAGCGCGGCGAGAAGGTTCAGCCGCTCGACCGCGAACCAACGCATGGCCTGCTCAGCGTCGGTGAAGGCGGGGATCACCAGGCCGTCGGAAGGGACGAGGGGCACCTCATGGGAGAAGGGCAGGATCGCCGCCCTTCCCGCGTCCGCCGTCAGCAGATACCAGCTGAGAACACGGCGGACCGTACGCGTCCGCTCCTTGGGGCTGGTCTCCTCCGCGAGACGTTCCACGGCGTAGGCGCGCAGAAGGTCGTGCAGGTGGTAGCGGCCGCGGGAGACCTCCCGCAGGAGATGGGCCGAGCACAGGGCGTCGAGCAGGCGGCGCGCGAACCGGGCGTCGGGCGCGCCGAACAGCGCCGCCGCGGCGTCGACGCCGATCTCCCGGCCCGCGTGCGGACCGAGCAGCCGGAACGCGGTACGCGGCTCGGGGGACAGCGCGTGGTAGGACCAGGAGAACGCGGCGCGCACGTCGCTCAACTCGTCCTCGCTGGACGCGAGCGAGTCCAGCCGGTGCCGCTCCTGCTCCAGTTCCGCGACGACGCGGGCCACGCCGACGACCTCGCCGAGGAGCGCCACGGCGTCTTCCGGTTCGAGGACGTCAAGCGTCACACGCACAGCCCCTTCCCTAGCCACCAGCCCTGACAGCGTACTTCTGCTCGTGATCAAGGCCACACACCCCCGAGAGCCGCCGACCGTCAGCGGGCCGTGCATTGTGCCGATCTGGACGACGGCGTCGGCCTCTCCCCTGTAGGTGTCGCCTTCCGTCATGAGGCCGCCTCAGAACGTGTGGCCGTGCCTGTCGGCGAACGCCTCGAAGGGGATCGAGCGGTGTACCGCGAGGTCGCGCCAGTGGTTGGCCTCGACGATCCGCTCCGGATCCTCGACGCGTTCGGCCGCCTCGAAGGCGCCGTCGTCGCGGTAGTGCATGACGATGAGCGCGGACGAGTCGAACAGCCAGTAATCACGGTGCGGCAGACCTTCCGGCCATTCCCCGGCGGGCACCGGGATCAGCCGGATCTCCTCACCCGCCGCGACGGTGTGCCGGTACGCCCATCCGCATTCGAAACGCACGTAATCCGACAACGGCTCCTCGACCACGTGCACCCGGTACAGGCGCTTCCCCGCGGCGTGCGCGGGCTTCACCGTGCCGTCGATCCAGGCGTCGATGCCCGGGAACAACCCGCGCGTGCGGCCACTCAGAAAAAGCTCGAACTCCGCCTTCTCATAGGAGACGTCATAATGCTGAAGTGACTCCAGCCGATAGGCGGTGAACCGGAATCCGGTGAAGAACTCATTGAATTCCGGGTCGTCAAGGGAGCGGAAGACCCTTCCCATCTAGCCCGCCTCTTTTCGCGCGCGCAGCACGTCCGCCGCGCCCAGCAGCACGGAGGCGTCGATGCGC
The DNA here is from genome assembly GCF_020991275.1 of Actinocorallia sp. API 0066. Taxonomy (GTDB): domain Bacteria; phylum Actinomycetota; class Actinomycetes; order Streptosporangiales; family Streptosporangiaceae; genus Actinocorallia. Next base: position 327,158 of record NZ_JAJLQY010000005.1, read on the forward strand.
AGGGCCGTCTCCCCGGGCAGCACGTTGACGAGGTGGGTGAAGGTGTCCTCATCGATACCCTAGCCCTGCACCACGACCTGCCCATCCTTGGCCAGGTAGACCGCAGGACATCCGTTGGCACCGGACCTGTCGTCCTTGAAGAGCATTTCCAGACGCATGGAACCTCCTACGGTTACCATGGTGAATTTTATCCGCGATACCAGCTTTTTCGGGAATCCGTCGTCAACCACTCAGGGGCGACCGCACCTTTACCGCCATTCTTTACATCGTTACCGTTAGGGGATATTAAGAACGCCAAAAATGGATATTTCGACATTACGTCCACCGCCTCGTGTTGGCACTGCGGCGGCGGGGCGGATCGGGTGGGGGGCGGGCGTGTGTTTGGGTGAGGGGGTGCGTGGGTGGGAGGGGTATGAGGGGCGGGGCGGGGAGTTGGGGCGGGTGTACGAGGGTGTGGGGTTCGAGGAGGTGCATGGGGCTTGGTTGGGGTTGGTGCCTGCGGGAGGGTCGCGGGTGTTGGACGTGGGGGCGGGGAGTGGGCGGGACGCGGCGGGGCTGGTGCGGGCGGGGCACCGGGTGGTGGCGGTGGAGCCGTCGGAGGGGATGCGCCGGTTCGGGCGGGAGGCGCATCCGGAGGAGGCGATCACCTGGGTGGACGACTCACTGCCGGACCTCGCCTCGGTGGAGGGCTCTTATGGGCTGGTGCTCGTGTCGGCCGTCTGGATGCATCTGGAGGCGGACGAGCGGCCTAGGGCCATGGCTCGGTTGGCCGTCCTCTTGGCGCCCTCGGGGATGCTCGTCTTGACCCTGCGTCACGGGCCGTCGCCTCCCGGACGCCCGATGTTCGACGTCACGGCCGAGGAGACGATCGCGCTGGCGGCCGGGCAAGGGCTCGGCGTCGTCCTGCGCACCGGTTCGACCGACCGGCTCGACCGCCCCGGGGTCGGCTGGACCACCCTCGTTTTCCGCCACCAGAACTGACATGAAATGAGATGTCCGACTTTGTCGGTGCTCGTCGCTACCCTCCCTGATATCTACCGATCGTGCGGAGGGGCGGGCCGTGGACGAGGACTTCTTCAGGTCGGAGCCGACAGCCCGCTCGGCGTGGCGGATGGCCGTGCTCATGGGCGCGAACGCGCGGACGTACAAGTTCGCGCTCGGCGCCGCGCTGCTCGACTTCGGCGCCGAGGGCCGGACCGAGGTCTCGCTCGTCGAGCTGGCCTCCCGGTACGCGCTGGGCATCGTCGACCACCTGGACGCCGCCCCGCAGGCGCCCGCGGAGAGCGTCAGCCGCCCCACCGACTTCCTGTCGGTCGCGGCCCGCGAGGCGGCGCGGACCAGGGAGCTCGGGGCGCCCACCGAGGAGCTGCTGGACGCCGCGGTGCGCGGCATGCCCGGCATGGTGATGCGGAAGTTCCACAACCTGCGCGGCGGCGTCGAGCTTCCGCACCGGTTCTACGAGCTCGTCGGAGGGCGGCGCGACGGCGTCGTCAGGCTGCTGCCGGCCCTGCACCGCGCGACGGCGGCCGGGGGCCTCGGCCAGCTCCGCGGGGAGCTGGAGGCGCGGTGGAACATCGTGGAGTTCTCGTTCTCCGCCGAGATCGGGCGCGGGCTCGTCGCCGACGGGTTCGGGCTCGACACGTCGGGCCTGTGGCTGACCGACCGGCGGCGGCGGCGCTCGGTCGCCGGGGTAATTCCCGCCGTCCTCGGGTTCCAGCGGGGGCGCTGCCTCCTCTGCTGGGAGCATCTCGACCCGCACGGCGACGTGGCCGTGGACCACGTGTTCCCGTTCTCGCTGATGTCCAGGTTCACCCCATGGCGCGGGCCCGATCTGGACAGCGTCTGGAACCTCAGCCCTGCGCACTCCGCGTGCAACTCCGCCAAGAGCGACCGGCTTCCGACGCCGACGGAGCTGCGGAGGCTGGCCGAGCGGAACACCGCGATCATGGGGTCGCCGCACCCCTTGCGGAGGACGTTGGAGCTGAGCCTGGGGCGGCGGTCGGGTGGGGACTGGTTCGGGTTCTTGCGGGGGGTTCAGGAGTATCTGGAGGGCTAGGGGATGTGTGCGTTGTGCACAGGTTTGGGGGTGGGGGGATGGGTGGAGGAGGGGGTGGGTTGGGGAAGGGTGGGCGGAATGCCCAGGGGGGCGCGGTAGCGTCTGGTGGGTGGAGAAGTGGGAGGTTCCTTCTGGGCGGATCGCCGGGTTGATCAGGGAGGGTGCCTCGCGGTTGTTGCAGGGGCCGGAGGGGGTGTTCCGGGACATCGACGCGGCGGTGCTCAAGGTGGGCGGCGAGCTGTCGCGGGACTCGGCGTTCGTTGAGGGGGTGCGGCGGAGCAACCGGGCGGTGCTGCTGCGCTGGGCGCTGGCCAACGTGGCGCGTCCCGGCGAGCCCGTGGCGCCCGAGATGAGCCCGGAGGCGATGGCGCTGCTCAGCGAGCTCGTACGGCGTGGCCTGGATGATCGCGCCCTGCATGCCTTCAGGGTGGGCCAGAACGTCGCGTGGCGGCACTGGATGGCGGCGGCCTTCACCCTGACCGAGGACCCCGCGGAGCTGCGCACCCTCCTCGACATCACCTCCCGGTCGGTGGCCAACTACGTCGACACGGCGCTGGCGGCCGTCACCGCGCACATCGCGCGGCAGCGGGACACGCTGACCCGCAGCGTCCACGCCGAGCGGCTGGAGGCGGTGAAGCTGCTGCTGCGCGAGTCGCCCCTCGACCCGGCGGAGGCCGGTGCCCGCCTTGGATACCGGCTGGACGGGACGCACACGGCGGCCGTCCTGTGGAGCTGGGAGCCACGGCCGGAGCCAGGCGTCCTGGAGCAGGCGGTGCAGCTGCTCGCGACGCACGTGCCGGGCGGGCGGCCGCTCACCGTCCTCGCCGACGCGACGACGCTGTGGGCGTGGCTGCCGGGACGGATCCGGCCCGACGCGGACGGCCTGGAGAACTCCTTCGGCCGCTTCCCCCGCCTGCGGGTGACACTCGGCGCGACGGCCTCCGGGGTGGAGGGCTTCCGGGAGAGCCACTTCACCGCGCAGGCGACCCGCCGCCTTCTGGACCATCCGGACCCACCGAGACGCGTCGCCGATTACGACCGCGTCCAAGCCGCCGTGTTGGCCACCCAGGACCTACGCGCCGCCCGGCACCTCGCCGAACGCACCCTGGGCTCGCTCGCCGAACATCCTGAGCTGTGCCGCACCTTGCGCGCCTACCTGGCCGAGCAGTCCAACGCGGCACGCGCGGCACGCAACCTGTACCTGCACCGGAACACCGTCCTGACCCGCCTGGCCCGCGCGGAGGAACTCCTCCCCCGACCCCTGAACGACAACCCCTTGAACCTCTCCCTAGCACTGGAGATCCACTACTGGCGCGGCACCCGCCCCGCCGACGAACCAGCCGGCTGACGTCCGCATCCCCGCGACGACCGACATGGCCTTCGGCGTCCAGAAGCTCCCCATGGACTGCCGCACCGGCCTGGGAAAGCACCGCCTCCCCGGGGCTCTCCTATTCACGGCCTCGGATCGACCGTCTTCAGTATCCAGAGCAGACCCCCGATCGCACGGAACCCCCGATCATCGATCTTGTCCGAACTGAAGTGCATAAGGTCGTTGCGGACCCTCGCCACCTCCTTGAGCAGGTCGATCACCTGTCGCCTGTCGACGTTCCAGCCGAGTTTCGCCCAACAGGAGTCCAGGCCGACCAGGAAGGGGTAGGCGCCGAGAGTCATCTGCTCCTCCGACGTCACCCACCGCTTCCGCGTCGCGCGCTGGTACTCCTCCTCGGTTATCCCGGCGCTGCGGCAGCTCCGGCGCAGGCGCGTCTCCACCTCCTCGACCAGGACGAACGGGCGCACATGGTCGCCGAACTGCCGGGTCAGGTCGGACGCCGTGACGATCCCCGTGACCCGTGCCCGGTCGGCCGCGCGGACGAAGACGAACTGCTCGGCGTCGATCACGCCGATGAGGTCGAGCAGCGGAGCGTCGTGGTCGACGACGGTCGCTCTCGCCGTCGCGTCCGCGAGGGTCGGGGAACTGCGCGCCACATGCGCGCGGCCGACGGACTCCCAGCTCACCGCGCCGTGATAGCGGCCGTCGTCATCGATGACGGCGAGCTGGGAGAAGTTGTGCGAGAGCATCGTCGTGACGGCCTGCTGGAGCGTCGCGGTACTCGGCACCGCCACGATCACAGCGGGGGGCAGCGTGCCGATGTGCGGGGTAACCGACGCGATCGCCTCGACGTCCTCGACGTCCTCGACGTCCTGCCTGGCGTCCTCCGTCTCGGCCGTGGCCAGCTCGGGGCTCACCGGGACCAGCGCTACGACGGTGTCGAGCGATCCGTCGGTGAAGGGCGGCCGGGTGGTCAGTCCGGCGTCGGCGAGGTCCTGTCTGACCAGCTCGATCACGGCGGCCGTCCGGCGCTGCCATCCCCAGTGTTCGAGCAGGTCGCGCACCGTGAGCCGCCTGGGCTCGCCGGGGCCCGCGACGGCCTCCGCCAGGAGCTTCTGCCAGTGCGTGACCTCCTCGGCGCCGTCCACACCTGGGTCGAGACCGTGCTCGGCGACGGCGGCCACGCGGCGTGCCGCGTCATTGCGCGTGAGGCCGCAGACCGTCAGCAGGGAGCCGACGCTCGCCCTGAGGTCCGGCTTGAGCGCGTCCCTTGCCACATCCCCGCGCAGCCACACCACGTCGCGCACATGCTGGCGTCCCTCCGGCGCCTCGTCCCGATGCCGATAGCGGCCGCTCACCCTACCGACGGCGAGTCTGCCCGGATCGGTATGCAGCGGCATCACCACGAGGTCGCCGACCGCGATCTCCTTGGCGAACCGCCAGAGCTGTCCCGTCCAGTTCCCGGCGACCTTGGCGGACAGCTCGGGGTAGGCGCGCTCCACAAGCGCCCTGAGATCCTCCCGTGAGGCCGCGGCGGACACGTCGCCCACCTTCGACCAGCCGACGATCGTCAGGCCGGACCCCAGCGCCTCACGCTCGCGCTCGCCGTCGCGGCCTCCCCTGATGAGCCAGGCAGCGGACACCCGATTCCTCCCTTGACGCCCGGTGTGGACTCGGGAATCTCATCACGGGAGTGGGGGTCGGAGTCTGAAGATCGGCGATATTTCAGGGGGCGGGTGGGGTGAAGGTGCAGGGGAGGCGTTTCAGGCCGTTGATGAAGCCGGATTCGAGGCGGTCGGGTTCGGCGGTGGTGTGGATGTCGGGGAGGCGGGTGAGGAGCTCGCGGAACATGACGGTGATCTCGCGGCGGGCGAGGTTGGCGCCCAGGCAGTAGTGCGGGCCGGGGCCGCCGAAGGCGATGTGCGGGTTGGGCGAGCGGGTGATGTCGAACGTCTCCGGGTCGGTGAAGACGGTCTCGTCACGGTTCGCGGAAGGGTAGTAGAGGGAGACGCGGTCGCCCTTGCGGAACCGGTGGCCGTTCAGCAGGTAGTCCCGCGTGACGTTGCGGCGCATGAAGATGACGGGGCTGCTGTAGCGGATGATCTCGTCGACGGCTCCCGCGATCCTGCCTTCGAAGTCCTCCAGCAGGAGTGCCTTCTGGTCGGGGTGGTCGGTGAGGAGTTTGAGGCCGTGGGAGATGGCGTTGCGCGTCGTCTCGTTGCCCGCCACGACGAGGAGCAGGAAGAACGCGCCGAACTCCTGCGGCGTCAGCTTCTCGCCGTCGACGTTGGCGTTGACGAGGGCGGAGGTGAGGTCGCCGGTCGGGCGCCTGACCCGCTCGCGGCCGAGCCGGGCGGCGAGCCGGTGCAGCCGCCAGCCCGCGACGGACATGGCGCTGAGCGTGCGCAGCATGCCCAGTGTGCTGACCCTGCCGACGCCGCTGCTGTAGTCCACCTGAACGCCGGTGTATTCGGGGTCGGTGTACCCGATCGTCCGGTTGGTCAGGGCGATGACCTGGCCGTACTGCTCCGGCGGGATGCCCAGCATGTCGCAGATGACCTCGGTGGGGAGCCGCACCGCGACCTTCGCCACGAAGTCACCCGGACCGGACTCGATGAGCTCGTCCACGATGCGGCGGGCCCGTCCGGCGATGTCGTCCTCGGCCTTGGCGAGCATGCGCGGGGTGAACGCGCGGGAGACGACGCGGCGGATGACGGCGTGCCGCGGGTCGTCCATGTCGATCATGGACTTGAAGTAGCGCTCGACGATCCGGGGAAGATCGGTCGGGCTGGTGGCGCTCGGCTCACTGCTGAACACCTCAGGGTGACGGCTCGCCTCCGCGACGTCGATGTGCCGCACGAGCGCCCAGGTACCGGGGCTCTCGCCCACGATCGGCATCTTCGGGAGCTGGAAGTAGCGCGGTCCAGGTTGGGCGCGCAGCACCCGGAACGCCTCCGCGCGCTCCGCCAGGGGCCGCTTCCAGAACCTCAGGTCGGCGAGGTTGATCTCCTCGACCGCGAGCCTCCCCGCTGCGTTGTCCGTGGTCACCGGCGACCGCCCTCCTCGACGTCACGGCGATTCTGGTGATGAGACACACCAGAAATTCTGGTGTCAACGATGACCAGAATCGTCGGCGCCGTCAAGGGGGTGCGGCAGAATCGGACGGGTGAAGCCGCAGCGGACCCGTACCTACCGCGGCGTGCCCGCCGAGGAGCGGCGCGCGCTGCGCCGTGCCGCGCTCATGGAGGCGGGCTTCGAGCTGCTCGGCACCCGCGGCTGGGCGGCCACCACGGTGCGCGGCGTGTGCGCGCTCGCCGGGCTGAACGACAGGTACTTCTACGAGAGCTTCAGCGACCGCGACACGCTCCTGCTCGCCATCGTGGACGCCCAGGCCGCCGAGGGCACCGCGCGGATCCTGGCGGCCGCTGAGGCCGCTCCTGCGAGCATGCCGGAGCTGGCGCGGGCCGCGGTGACGGCGACCGTCGACTTCCTCGTCGCCGATCCGCGCCGCGCCCACGTGCTCGGCCACGAGTTCCCGGCACACCCCCTGCTCCAGCAGCGGCGCGGCGAGATCATCAAGAACCTGTCGACGATGTTCGCCACGCTGACCCGCGAGGTCATCGGGGAGACGCCGCTGTCGGACACCGACGTCGCGCTGACGGCGTTCACCGTCACGTCGGGGCTGTGGGACCTCACGGCGTCCTGGCTGCGCGGCGAGCTCACGATCGATCGAGAGCACCTGATCGACTACACCGTCGCGTTCCTACTCACGACGACGGACCTCGCGGCGCCGCTCTGCCGACGGCTCACCTAGCCGGGCTCCGCTAGCCGGGCTCCGCCTTCCGGCCGCGCAGGCGGGGCGGCTTACGGACGAGGTAAGCCGACACGACGGTGACGCAGCCCAGGAAGACGGCGAAGAGGGCGGCGTCGCGGAAGTCGTCGGGGGCGCCGCGCGTCCAGGCGAGGATGGGCACCGGCGTCAGGACCGATCCGCCCAGGGCGAAGGCCAGGCCACGCAGCGGCTCCACCCCCTCGAGGTACTGGAAGATGGCCATGACCAGCAGCGTCAGGCCCGCGATGAGGAAGCCCAGCATGAAGGGGCCGACGAGGATCCCGGCGAGGTCGAGGGAGTGCAGGGCCAGGCCGAGGGACGCGCCTATGAGGGTGAGCGGCGTACCCCAGCGCAGGGGACGGAGCGGGCCCAGCGCCGCCGGGGCGGCGAGAGCGAACACGAGCAGGCCCGCGAAGAGAGCGCGGTACCGGTAGGCGGACCCATCGGTGAGCGGGTTCAGCCGCCACTCCTCAACCGGCGCGACGGCGAACTCGACCGGAGTCGGCGAGACCGACGCCTCAGGGCCCCCCGCCGTAGGCGACTCCCCGAAGGACGGCGGCACCCCGACACCCGCGCCCGGTGTACCCGTGGACGGCGGGCCCGTAGGAGGCAGCGCGACGCCCGCGCCCGGTGTACCCGTAGGCGGAGCGACCGTGGGCGGCGCCGTGACATCCGTGGTCGGAACGACTGCCACCGGAAGGTCCGTGGGCGGCACCGCGACGGCTGTAGTCGGAACGACCGTCGTCGGAGCGCGCGTAGGCCGCGCATCCGTAGGCGGAGTGGTCGAGGGCGGGGAGGTCGGGAGGGTGGCGTCGGGGGTCGGGGGTGTGGTGGGGGTCTTCACGGAGATGAGGTGGGGGGTGCCGAGGCGTTTCCAGGAGCCTCGGGCGTTGCGTAGGGCGATGCCGTCGTCTCCGTTGGCGACGACGACGATGTGGTAACCGTCGGGGTGTTCGAGGACGGCGAGGGAGTGGCTGAACATCGCGGGGTCCCGGCCGACGGCGTTCTCGCGCCGCAGGAAGTCGGCGCGTCCCGGCGAGATCTCCCAGACCGTCTTCCAGACGTGCCCGTCGGTCGTCTCCTGGACGGCGAGCCTGTGCGGGACGACCCGGTAGCAGTGGGCGGGGTCGGAAGGCAGGCAGTCCGGGGGCGGGGTGCCCGCGAGGGCCGCGTACGCCTGCTCCGTACTGACCCACCGCCACGTGAACCCGTCCTCGGTGGCCACGTAGCCACCGCCTCCGCCGACGATGATCTCCCCGTTGACGGGGACGGCCTGTGCGGCGGTCACCGACCTGTCGTCGACGGAGGTGGCGGCCGTGGCGAGCACCACGAAGGGCACGGCCAGAGCGACCCTGGCGGCGCGCGTCCAGCGCGCCCCGGCGTCACGGGTGCGGAGGTGGACGAACCAGCTGAGCGCGAGGGCGGGCAGCGCCAGCAGGTCCGTGGGGTCGGCCCGTACCAGGGACGGGCCGACGACGGCGGCCCACGCGTGGGAGGCGACGGCGGCCCCTGTGTCCGTCGCCTTCGCCAGGGTGAAGCCGACTCCCGTGACGGCCACGGCAAAGGCCGCCGCCCTGCTTCCGTTCCATCCGAGCAGACCGAGGCAGAGGGCGAGGAGCGCGGGTGCCAGGACGAGCCCCGCGACGTCGCTGAGCTTGCCCGTCACCACGCCGGGGAAGGCAGCCTTCAGAAGGTGGTCGTTGACGGCGAGGACGACGGCGGCGCCGACCGTCGCCGGGTGCGCCGCCCAGGCCAGGGGCGAACCGCGCCCGGCGGGAGGTTCCTCCATGAGCCCGGCCCCTTCCGGTCCGCCTTGCCGATCTCCGCATATGTCGGCCTTGGCAGGTTAGGAGTTCACGGCCGCGAGCGTCTCCTGTCCGTCACACGTGTCGGCGCGGGAGGCCGGAACGGGCCAGCGGCGGGGCCCCGATCCGGTGTCGGCGAGCGTGTCCGACGGGTTGCTGAGGGAGCACGCGGTGAGGCTGAGGCAGCCGCACCCGATGCAGTCGCTGAGGGCGTCGCGCAAGGACAGGAGTTCGTCTATCCGGGCGTCCAGGCGGTCGCGCCACGAGGCCGACAGGGCCGCCCAGTCCGCGCGGGTGGGTGTGCGGCTGGAAGGCAGCGAGCCCAGGGCCGCGCGGATGTCGGCGAGTGGGATGCCGACGCGCTGCGAGGTGCGGATGAACGCGACGCGGCGCAGCGTGTCACGCCGGTAGCGGCGCTGGTTGCCTGCGGTGCGCTCGGCGGTGATCAGCCCTTCGCGCTCGTAGAAGTGCAGGGCGGAGACGGCGACTCCGCTGCGTCGTGACAGTTCCCCGACGGTCAGCGGGGCGGAGGGCGAGGTGGCCAAGGGAACTCCTCGTAATTCGCTTGACCTCAAGCTACCTTGAGGTCCTACGGTCGAGCACATGAGCGACTTGAAAGTGACCCCTGTACCGGCGGAGCCGGGGGTGTGGAGCCGCGCGTTCTTCTGGGTGACGCTCGGCTCGTGCGCGCTGGTGTTCCTCGCCGCCTTCGAGAACATCGCGGTCACCACGGTGATGCCCGCCGTGAGCGCGGACCTCGACGGCGCCCGCTGGTACGCCCTCGCGTTCGCGGGACCCCTGGCCACCGGGGTGATCGGCATGGTCGCGGCCGGTCTGTGGGCGGACCGGAAGGGCCCTGTGGCGCCGCTCTACACGTCGGTCGCGCTGTTCGCGGCGGGCCTGCTCGCGTGTGGGCTCGCCACGACGATGGAGGCGCTCGTCGCGGGACGGCTCGCGCAGGGGCTCGGCGGCGGCGCGATCACCGTCGCCCTCTATGTGGTGGTCGGTCAGGTTTTTCCGGAGGCGCACCACCCGAAGATCTTCGCCCTGTTCGCCGCGGCCTGGGTGGTTCCGGCCCTCGTCGGGCCGGCGATCGCGGGCGGGATCACGGAGCTGCTGAGCTGGCACTGGGTGTTCCTCGGTGTGGTCGGGCTGGTCGCGGCGGCGATGCTCATGGTCGTCCCGGCGCTGCGCGGCGTCGGCGCGCGTGAGGACGCCGCAGCGGCCTCGTCGCACGGGCCCTGGCTCCTGGTGTGGGCCGCGGTCGCCGCGCTCTCCGTGCTGGCGCTCAACCTCGTCGGCGGGGTGTCCGGGCTTGGCGTCGCCCTCTCGCTCGCGGCGATCGCGGTGATGGTGGTGGCGCTCCGCCCGCTCGTCCCGCGCGGCACCCTGACGGCGCGCCGCGGCCTGCCCTCGGTGATCCTCCTGCGCGGCCTGGCCGCCGGAGCCTTCTTCAGTGGGGACGTCTACCTGCCGTACCTGCTCACCGAGGAGTACGGGTGGGGGCCCGCGCTCGCAGGGCTCAGCCTCACCCTGGGCGGCCTCAGCTGGTCGACGGCCTCGGCGGTGCAGGGACAGCTCGGCGCACGGCTGCCGCATGGCAGGGCCGTCACCAGCGGGACCGCGCTCATCCTCGGCTCCCTCGCCGCGACGTTCGCGACCGCGGCGCTCGGCCTGCACCCCGCCGTCGCGATCATCGGGTGGACCGTGGGCGGCGCCGGCATGGGCCTCATGTACCCGCGGCTCAGCACCCTCGCGCTGGGGCTCGCCGCGCCCGCCGAGCGGGGGTTCACCTCGTCGGCGCTGACCATCCTCGACTCCCTCGGGGCCGCCCTGTGCCTCGCCGTCGCGGGCCTGCTCTTCGCCGGGCTGAGCCACGGTTTCGGCGCGGTCTTCGGCTTCGTCACCGCAGTGGGCGTCGCCGCTGTCATCGTCGCGCCCCGGGTCACCCGGACGCGCGAGAAGTCTCCCGTAAACGAACTGATCGAGGTGAACGCATGAAGGCGATCGTGCAACGTGAGTTCGGGGCGGCCGACGTGCTCGTCCTGGAAGAGACCGAACGGCCCTCCCCCGGGCCCGGACAGGTCCTGGTACGGGTGGGGGCGGCGGGCGTGCACACCCTGGACACCGTCATCCGGCAGGGGCAGGCGCCGCCCACGATGCCGCCGCACCACCTGCCCATGACGCCCGGACGCGAGGTCGCGGGGACCGTCGCGGAGGTCGGGCCGGACGTCCCGGAGACGTGGGCGGGCAAGCGCGTCGTCGTCCACGTGGGGTTCCTGAACGGGGGCTACGCGGAGTACACCGTGGCTCCGGCCGCCTCCCTGCACGCGTTGCCTGAGGGCGTCGCCTTCGCCGAGGCGGTGGCGGCGATAGGCACGGGACGTACCGCGCAGCTCGTCCTGAACGCGGCGCCTCCCGGCCCGCAGGACACCGTCATCGTCACCGGCGCGTCGGGCGGGCTGGGGAACCAGTTGGCTTACCTGTCGCTGGCGGCGGGCGCCAAGGTCGTCGCGCTGTACGGCGGCGAAGCCAAGCGCGCGGCTGTCACGGCCGTCAGGGGACGCGACGGCGCGGTGCCGCTCACCGTGGACACGTCGGCCGAAGACTGGGTCGAGAAGATGCGGGCCGAGCTGGAGGGAGGCGCGACCATCGTCTACGACGGCGTAGGCGGCCCCGTCGCGCGGGCCTGCCTGGAGTCGCTGACACGCGGCGGAAAGCACGTCGTCGTGGGCTGGGCCAGCGGAGGGCCGGTGGAGGCCACCACGGCCGAACTCATCGACCGGGCCCTCACCTTCACCGGAGTGCTCGGCGCCCCCATCCGTGAGCTGCGCGTCCTGGAGACACACGCCCTGGAGGCCGTCGCCCGGGGCGAGGTGAAGCCCCTCGTCCACCCCTTCCCCCTGGCCGAGGCCGCCGCCGCGCACACCGCCATCGAGGGCCGTGCGTCCCGTGGCAAGGTCGTCCTCGTCCCCTGAACGCAAGCAAGGGCGCCGCCTTCGAAGGCGGCGCCCTACGCGTCAGTTGAAGCAGTGCTGCTTCTTGTGCACGAGGCCCATCTGGTAGACGCGCTTCTTGGCGTCGAACAGGAACCAGTACTGGGCCTTCTTGTTGCCCGGCGCGGGCGTCACCGCGACGTTGGGGCCCTGCCTGAGCTTCGGGTACGCCTTCTTGGCGGCCTTCCACGTCGAGCCGACGCCGACCCCCTTGGGGGTCTTCATCGACTTCGCCGCGAAGATGGCGATGACGCCGTACCTGCTGGACAGGTAGCCGCTCGCGTCCTTCGGCTTCTTCTTGAACACGAACGTCGTACAGCCGCCGCCGGACTGGCCCGACACCCGGATGAGGCCGGTCTTCAGCGCCTGCTTCTTGGTCTGGCCCAACTTGAGCTTGCCGTAGCCGAAGGAGGTGAGCTTGGGCGGCGCGGCCGAAGCCGGTTGCGCGGCCACGGTGAACGCGAGTACGAGAGCGGTCAGGGTCGCTGCCGCAATTCTCATGGAATCCCTTCCGTCGCCGGGGGGACGGGCTGCCTCGCCCGTCACGACCGCACTCTAGGACGTCGCGGGACGGCCGTGGGTTCGAACCTGTCGCGCCGCTTTTCCCGGCGATTATCTGCTGTCGGCAGAGAACACTTTCCGTGGCGCCCGCGCATTCCTATGGTCGAGGACACGACGGCGATCCGACGCGTCGGAACAGCTCGGAACAAAGGGGAGGAAGAATGCGGCGATCGGCGGAAGCCGTGTCCGGCGGTCTCGACGACCAGCTCGCGACCCGGCTGCTCTACCAGCGCATCGTGCTGCTCGGCACCGAGGTGGAGGACGGCATAGCCAACCGGATCTGCGCCCAACTCCTGCTGCTCTCGACCGAGGACCCCAACCGGGACATCAGCCTCTACATCAATTCCCCCGGCGGTTCGGTGAGCGCCGGACTCGCCATTTACGACACCATGCAGCTCATTCCCAACGACGTCAGCACACTCGCGCTCGGCCTCGCCGGAAGCATGGGCCAGTTCCTGCTCAGCGCCGGCACCCCCGGCAAGCGGTACAGCCTCCCGAACGCGCAGATCCTCATGCACCAGGGCTCCGCGGGCTTCGGCGGCACCGCGGCCGACGTCGAGATCTACGCGGGCCACCTGGAGCGCATCGGGGGCCTGCTCACCCGGCTCACCGCGGAGCAGACCGGGCAGAGCGAGGAAACCGTCGAACGCGACAGCAGACGGGACAGGTGGTTCACCGCGCAGGAGGCCCGCGAATACGGGCTCGTCGACCACGTCGTGGAGAACCTCGACGACATACGACCGGCGTTCGTACGGCAAAGGACGGGGCTGTAAGCAGATGAGCCAGTACACGATTCCCACCGTTGTGGAGCGGACCCCGCGCGGGGAGCGGGCCTTCGACATCTACTCCCGGCTGCTGTCCGACAGGATCGTCTTCCTGGGGACGGAGATAGACGACGGCGTCGCCAACGTCGTCATGGCGCAGCTCCTCCACCTGGAGTCGGAGAGCCCCGACACCGAGATCGGCCTCTACATCAACTCCCCCGGCGGCTCGTTCAGCGCGCTGACGGCCATCTACGACACGATGCGGTTCGTCAAGCCGGACGTCGCGACGTTCTGCATGGGGCAGGCGTCGTCGGCCGCGGCGGTGCTGCTCGCGGCGGGCGCGCCCGGCAAGCGGGCGGTGCTGCGGCACGCGAAGGTGACGCTGCACCAGCCGTCGAGCCAGGCCCGCGGCACCCTGCCCGACCTCGCGATCCAGGCCCGCGAGGTCGGCCGGGTGCGGGCCGAGATGGACGCGATCCTCGCCCGGCACACCGGGCACCCGGCGGCCAAGATCCGCGAGGACACCGACCGCAGCGTCACCTTCACCGCCGACGAGGCCGTCGCCTACGGCCTCGCCGACGTCGTCATCTCCAGCCGAAGCGACCTGCCCGGCTGACGCCCGGCGTCAGGCGGCCGGGCGGCCAGCGCCCGGCGTCCGGGCCCCGGCGCCCGGCGTCAGGCGGCGAGGCAGAAGATGTCGCGGCTCGCGGTGCGGACGGGCGCGGCGGCGCGGGCGGGGGCGCGGGTCGCGAGGAGGGTGCGGCCGACCTCGGTGAGCAGCGCGCCGAGGTCGACGCTCAGGGCGTCGCAGACGGAGGCGAGCACCTCCGACGACGCCTCCTTGCGGCCGCGCTCCACCTCGGAGAGGTAGGGCATCGAGATGCGGGCGTGCCTGGCGACGTCAGCGAGGGTCCTGCCCTGCTCGCGGCGCAGCCTGCGCAGCTCGTCGCCGACGAGTTCGCGCAGCAGGGGGCGATCGGCGTCCCCTTTGCCTCGTTCGTCCGCCTTGGTATCGCGCACCGGTTCCAGCATCGCGGGCCCCTCCCCGTCGCCATCGGCCGTGGTTCCGGCCCGTTCGTCGCGGGCCGGCGGCCCGTCCCCCCTTACTAACCCGGCGGGACGGGTTCGGGAACCCGGTTTCGCACTTGGCGAAGCGTCCGCCGGAACGCCGGTGGCGTGGGGGGTTCCGGGGTTATCCACAGGCTGCGGAAAGGGCTGGTGACGATCCGTGGTTGAGTGGTGGCATGAGCGAGCACGAGCTGAACGCCATCGAGCTGAACAACGGAGTCATGATGCCCCGGCAGGGTTTTGGGGTGTGGCAGGTGAGCGACGACGAGGCCGTCACCGCCGTCGGCCTGGCGCTCAAGGCCGGGTACCGCGGGGTCGACACCGCGTCCGCGTACGGGAACGAGCGCGGCGTCGGCAGGGCCGTCCGCGAGTCGGGCCTGCCACGCGCGGAGGTGTTCGTCACCACCAAGCTGTGGAACGGCGACCAGGGCTTCGACAACGCGCTCAAGGCGTTCGACCGCAGCCTGGAGCACCTGGGCATGGAGTACGTCGACCTCTACCTCATCCACTGGCCCATGCCCGGCCGCGACCAGTACGTCGACACGTGGCGCGCGTTGGAGCGGATCGCCGCAGAGGGCAGGGCCCGCGCCGTCGGCGTCTCGAACTTCCTCGTCCCGCACCTGGAGCGCCTCGCCGCCGACACCGAACTCGTTCCGGCCGTCAACCAGATCGAACTGCACCCCTACCTCACCCAGACGGAGCTGCGCGCCTACCACGCCCGGCACGGCATCGCCACCGAGGCGTGGAGCCCCCTCGGCCAGGGCCGCGGCCTCCTGGACGACCCGGTCCTGGCCCGCATAGCCGCCGAGCACGACCGCTCCCCCGCCCAGATCGTCCTGCGCTGGCACTACCAGAGCGGCGACATCGCCATCCCGAAGTCCGTCACCCCCTCCCGCATCAAGGAGAACCACACCATCACCGACTTCGCCCTCACCCCCACCGAAATGACCACCATCGACGACCTCAACCGCAACGAGCGCTTCGGCCCCGACCCAGCCACCTTCAACGCCACCTGACCCCAGGCCAGACGACAGGAGCAACACGGCGCGAGGGAGCGTTCACGGGGCGGGCGTTGGAGAGCACGCCCCTTGAGTGCCGGATCACGCTGGCCCCGGGACGGCCCGGGCAGCGGGAGCACGCTGGGGTGAGCCGCGAAGCGCTGGGTCACGGGTCGGCGGGGACTGTTGTTGGGCGTGGGGACGTCCCGTGCGCGTGGAGGTGGTCTCGGGTAAGGGGAGCACGCTGGAGCGAACCGCGAAGTGCTGGGGCACGGGTCGGCGGGGATTGTTGTCAGGCGTGGGATGTCCGGTGAACGTGGAGGTGGTCTCGGGTAAGGGGAGCACGCTGGGGCGAGCCGCGAAGCGCTGGGGCACGGGTCGGCGGGGACTGTCGTTGGGCGTGGGGACGTCCGGTGCGCGCGGAGGTGGTCTCGGGTAGGGGAAGCACGCTGGGGTGAGCCGCAGAGTGCTGGGGGCACGGGTGGGCGGGGATTGTTGTCAGGCGTGGGATGTCCGGTGAGTGTGGGGATGTGCGGTGGGTGTGGGGGTGTTCTGGGTGGGTGGGGTGAGGGGAAGGGGGAGAGTGGGGGTGGGGGAAGATCGAGTAACGTGGAACGGGCCAGGGTCGGTGGTCGGATTCAGGGAGGTGAGCCCCATCAACGGTCGTTGTCGGTGGGTGTCCTCCCTTGGGTGGTAGAGCGGGTTCCGCTCGTTGGGCCGGGTGGAGGGCGCCCCGGAGTTATCCGGAAGGTGCTGGGATGGCGGATCGGTTTTCGGCGGGGGTGGTCGACGCGGTTGTCGCGCGGCTGCGCGGGGCGGGGTGTGTGTTCGCGGAGGAAGAGGCGGCGGTGTTGGCCGCTTCGGCAAGCTGGGAAGGGGAGCTGTGGGAGCTGGTCGAGCGGCGGGCGGGTGGGGTGCCGCTGGAGCACGCGGTCGGGTGGGCCGAGTTCGCCGGGCTTCGGGTGGCCGTCGCGCCCGGGGTTTTTGTGCCGCGTCGGCGCACCGAGTTCCTTGTGGCTCGGGCGGCGGCGTTGCTACCGGGCGACAAGGCCGTTGTTGTGGATCTGTGCTGCGGCTCGGGGGCGCTCGGGGCGGCGCTGCACGCGGTGCGGCCCAGCATGGAGCTGCACGCCTGCGACATCGACCCCGCGGCGGTGGCGTGCGCGCGCGGCAACGTGCCCGGACACGTCTACGAGGGCGACCTCTTCTCTCCTCTCCCCTACGGGCTTCGCGGGAGGGTGAACGTCCTCTTGGCGAACGTGCCTTACGTCCCGTCCGAGGAGATCCCCCTTTTGCCGTCCGAGGCGCGCGACCATGAGGCGCGGGTCGCCCTGGACGGCGGCCCCGACGGCCTGGACGTGCTGCGCCGGGTCGCCGCGGCCGCGCCGGACTGGCTGGCCCCCGGCGGGCACGTCCTCGTCGAGACGAGCACCCGCCAGTCCCGCGCCGCGAAGGCCGTGTTCACCGCGCACGGCCTGCGTGTCCGCGTCGCCACCTCCCAGGCGCACGCCGCCACCGTGGTGACCGCGACACACCCGGACTGACCCCGCCAATCCCGACCGTTTTGCCAGGAAACCGGGCGCTATCGTGCGATGCGGAGTTCTTTCGCGCGATGATCCTGGAGGGGACGATTTCCGCTGCGCGGCTCGCCGCCTGTCTGCTCGTGGTGCTGCTGGTACTGAACGGATGCTCGGACGACGCGTCCGGCGAGCCCGAGGACGCGGAACCGCCGCTCGGACCGGTGTCCGTCATCACGCGGGACGAGGCGATCCGCCTGCCGCTCGACCACTTCTCCCCGAACCTCAGGGAGACCGACGACATCATCATCGCCGAGCAGTTCCTCGCACGCGGGTGCATGGACGGCTTCGGCCTCACCTACCCGACGAGGCCCCGCCGCCACGACGGCTACTCGATCATCACCCACCCGGGCCTGTTCGGCCTCATCGACCCCGCGCGCGCCAGGCACGGCTACGGCCCGGGAGCCGGGCGCTCCCAACCAAGTCGGGACCTGCCAAGCACCCGACCCACGGGCCCAAACGAACACAGCCCGACGGCCGAGCCCTCCCAACGAAGTCGGGATTTGCCAAGCGCCCGGCCCTCGGGCCCGGACGGACACGGCCTGGGGGCCGGGTGGGAGGGGTTGCGGCCCCTGGGCGGTGCCGGGCCCCCGACGGAGGCTGAGGAGGACGTCTGGCTGGGCAGGGTGCCGGAGTACGGCGGCATCCGGGTTCCCGACGGGGGGTGTCTGGCCGAGGGGCGGAGGAAGCTCGGCGGCACGTCCGATCTGCACTGGCCGAGGACCGAGCTTCAGGCGGAAGCCGTCAAGCTGGCCGAGGAGGATCCCCGTACGGTCGAGGTGACAGCCAGGTGGGCTGCCTGCATGCGGCAGGTCGGGTACCCCTACCAGACGCCCGGATCGGTCGCCTCCGACGCGCGGTGGCTCGTGCCCGGCCCTCCGAGCCCGGCCGAGGTCCTGGTCGCCTCCGCGGACGTCTCCTGCAAGGCGCGGGTGAACTACGCGGGGCTGCGCCTCGCCGTCCTCACCGCGCACGAGATGCGGCTCGTCAACGAGCACAAGGAACGTCTCACCGCGCACAAGCTTGAGCTTTCGGCGCGGCTGCGCAACGCCCGTGAGGTCCTGGCGCGCACCGGCGCGGACACCTTCTGACGGTTCGTCCAGAACTTCGTGACGCGCTCGTTCGTCCCATCCTGTGCGGCCTCGCTGCCGCTAGGGTCGCGCGGGTAGGCGGTCCGTGGAGAAGGCGGAGTGATGATCGACGGAGTACGGTACCTCGGGCGCGGCATCGGGTGGGTGGCGCGGCGTCCGGCGCAGTGGGCGTTCGGGCTGGTCCCGGCGCTCGTCACGCTCGTTCTCTTCGGCTGGCTGCTTGTCTGGTTCGCGTTCAAGGCCGACGACGTCGCCGCGTGGCTGACGCCGTTCGCGGACGGCTGGTCGGACGGGCCGCGCGACGCGTTCCGGATCGTCGCGGGGCTCGCGCTGTTCGCGGGTGTCGGCTTTGTGTCGCTGCTGATGTTCACCGCGGTGACGCTCATCATCGGTGAGCCGTTCTACGAGGAGCTGTCCCTGAGAGTGGAGCGCTCCTTCGGCGGCCCTGTGCCCGAGTCGGACGAGGCGTTCTTCCCGGGTCTGCTCCGCAGTGTGAAGGACGCGGTCATCCTGGGCGTGGCGGCTGTCGGCTTCGGCCTTCTGTTCCTCACCTTGGGGTTCATCCCGGTGGTCGGCCAGACCGTCGTGCCCGTGGTCGCGCTGTTCGTCTCCGGCTACTTCCTGGCGGGGGAACTGACCGGCATCGCGATGGACCGGCGCGGCCTGCGCCGCAGGGACCGGTTCGCGCTGCTGCGCACGGCGCGGGCGCGGACGCTGGGGTTCGGCGCGGGCACCGCCGTGCTGTTCCTCATCCCGCTGGGGGCCGTCGTCTTCATGCCGGGGGCGGTGGCCGGGGCGACGCTGATGGCCCGTGATCTTTGCGATGACGACACATCAACGGGCGTCAAGGTTGCATGAACAGTACGTTTTATTCCGGAATCTTTCGCCACACTTTCGTTATCTCCGGTACGGTCTTGTCCGGCAGGAGCGGTCGACCCCGAGGTGAGGGATGCAGGACGGACGACGCGACAGCGTTCTGAAAAAGGCACTCCGGCGCAGGGGAGCGCACCTCCTTGAGGCGGTGCGGCCCCCCGGCGTGGCGCTCAAGCGGAAGACGCCACTACCGGACCGGTCGGCCACGCGTCTCGTCGATTCGCCCGTCTTCCTTCTCTCGTCGGTACGGTCGGGGTCGACGCTCCTGCGTGTGCTGCTGAACAGCCACTCGCGGATCCGCGCGCCGCACGAGCTGCACCTGCGCACGCTCAAGGTGGAGCCGAACCGGGAGTTCGCCGAGGACGTCATGGGCGCGCTCGGGCTCACCCGCACCGAGCTGGAGCACCTGCTGTGGGACCGCATCCTGCACCACGAGCTCGCCAAGGCGGGCAAGGACGTCATTGTGGACAAGACCCCGGCCAACGCGCTCATCTGGCAGCGGATCTCGTCGGCCTGGCCGAACGCCCGTTACCTCTTCCTGCTCCGGCACCCGGCGTCCGTCGTGGAGTCCGTCATGAACCGGCGTAAGAGCGCCGACAAGGACGCGGTGGTCAAGGAGGTGCTCGCGTACGTCTCCGGTGTCCAGGCGGCGCGCGAGATGCTCCAGGGCGTCACCGTGAGGTACGAGGACCTCACCGCGGACCCGGCGCGCGAGACCCAGCGGATCTGCGCCTACCTGGGCGTGCCGTGGGAGGAGTCGATGCTCGACTACGGCGCGCAGGACCACGGCCCGATCAAGCCGGTGTTCGGCGACTGGAGCAAGAACATCAAGTCGGGCAAGGTGCAGGCGGCCCGGCCGCTGCCGGGCGAGGGGGACGTGCCCGCCGAGCTGCGGGACGTCGCGCGTGCCTGGGGCTACCTGTCCTGAGGGTCCTGGGGGCCGCGCAGCCGCGCCGCCTTGAGCGACAGGTGCAGCAGTAGCCTGTCCTCGCCCGAGTCCAGGTCGAGGCCGGTCAGCGCCTCTACGCGGCCGAGCCTGTAGTAGAGGGTCTGCCTGTGGATGGTCAGGGCGGCTGCGGTGCGCTGGGCGTTGCCCGCCTCGTCCAGGTACACCTCGGCGGTGCGGCGCAGCGCGGCGTGCGCGGGGTCGAGCAGCGGCGCGACGGCGGGGTCGGGCTCGGGCAGCGCGGTGAGCATCCGGTACGGCCCCAGATCGGCCCAGGCGGCCACGGGCCCGGCGACGGTCCTGGCGAACCGGTGCGCGAACCGCGCCTCCTCCAGGGAAGCACGGGCCCGTCCCAGGCCCCGGCGCGGCCCGCCGACCCCGGCGGGCACCCCGAGGCGTCCGGCGAGGTCGCGGGCGTCGGCGGCGCGCACGAGCAGGACGTCGCCGGTGCCGAGCACGCCCGCCGGGATCTGCGCGCCCGGCGCGTACACCGCCGCGTAGGCGGTGCCCGCGAGCGGGTGCCCGGCCAGCAGCGACTCGGCGGCGCCGCGCTCCTCCGGCGACGACGACAGCAACCCCTCCAGCGCGCGCGACGGGCTCGACGCCAGCTTCACCCCCGCCTCGGCCGCGAGGCCCATCGCCTCGGCCAGCCTGGGGTCGTCCAGGGCGATCGCGCCCCCGTCCAGCAGCCACAGGTACCCGTAGACGACGCCACGATGACGGGCCGGTAGGCAGAGCCGCTCCAGCGTGCCCATGGCCGGGTCCGCAGGGGTCCGGACGGGTCCGCGCGCGCGGGTGATCCCGAACGACTCGAACCAGGCGCGGACCCGTGGCTCGGAGCCGCGCCGCAGGATCGACCCGGCCCGCACCGGGTCGAGGTCGCCGGTGTGCGCGGCGAAGGCGACGAGCCGGAAGTCCCGGTCCTCCAGGGTGGCGGGCGCGCCGAGCAGCCCGGAGACGGCGTCGGTGATCTCCTGGAAGTCCCTCTCGTACACATGTCCAAAGTACTCGTGACCGTTGTCGATGGCCGCCCCGCGTGGCCCTGCCTAGGGTCGGGAACATCCGCCAGAAGGAGGTGCCCTCGATGCTCGGACCGATCCTGCTCAGTGCCGCCCGCAGCCGGACGCTGCGCCGGGTGGTCTCGGCGAGTCCACTGACCCGTCCCGTCGTCGACCGGTTCGTCGCCGGGGAGACGCTGCCCGCCGCGCTCGCCGCCGTCCGGGAGAACGCCGCGCACGGCATTGACGTCACGCTCGACTTCCTGGGCGAGGACATCACCGCCGAGGCCGAGGCGCTGGCCAACCGGGACGCCTACCTGCGGCTGCTTGAGGCGCTCGGAGCCGAGGGGTTGGCTGCGCGGGCCGAGGTCTCGGTGAAGCTGTCGGCGTTCGGCCAGGCGCTCGACGAGGACCTCGCCCTGGACGGCGCCCGGCGCGTCGCGGAGGCCGCGAGCGCTGTCGGCAGCACGGTGACGCTCGACATGGAGGACCACACGACGGTCGACTCCACCCTGGGCATCCTGGCCGAACTGCGCAAGGAGCATCCGGGGACGGGCGCCGTACTCCAGGCGTACCTGTTCCGCACCGAGGACGACGCCAAGGCGCTCGCCCATGACGGATCGCGGGTACGGCTGGTGAAGGGCGCCTACCGGGAGCCCGCCGAGGTCGCCTTCCAGAAGAAGGCGGACGTGGACCGCAACTACGTCAGGCTGCTGAAGATCCTCATGGCGGGCGGCGGCTACCCGATGATCGCCACCCACGACCCGCGCATGATCGAGATCGCCAAGGCGCTCGCCGAGCGGAACGAAAGGAGCCTCGCCTCCTACGAGTTCCAGATGCTCTACGGCATCCGCACCGAGGCACAGCACGCGCTCGTCAGCGAGGGCCACCGGATGCGCGCCTACGTGCCCTACGGCGGCGACTGGTACGGCTACTTCATGCGCCGTCTCGCCGAGCGCCCCGCCAACCTCGTCTTCTTCCTGCGCTCCTTCACCACACGTTCCTGACGGCCGTCTAACGCCGGAGGGTGAGAGGCGGCTCACCCCGCGCCATACCGGCCTACCCGGGGAAGCCTCCGGTGGTGACACGTGTTTACCTGGTCAAGTAAACGCTTGCACACCCCCCGGGAGCGCCCCTTGACCAGCACCGTGCCCGACGCCGAGACGACGGCGAAACCCACACCGGCACGGGAGGGGCGCGGGACCTGGCCGATCCTCGTCGCGCTCGCCCTCGCGGGCTCGGTCGTCTCCATCCAGCAGACCCTCGTCATCCCCCTGCTGCCGACGGTCGCCGCCACCTTCGGCGTCTCGATGACCGACGTGACGTGGCTGTTCACCGCGTCGCTGCTGGCCGGTGCCGTCGCGACGCCGCTGCTGTCGCGGTTCGGCGACATGTACGGCAAGAAGCCGATGATCCTGCTGACGCTCGGCATGCTGATGCTCGGCTCAGTCGTGTGCGCGCTGTCGCCCAACCTGAGCGTCCTCATAGCCGGACGCGCCCTCCAGGGCGTCAGCGCGGCGATGATCCCCCTGGCCATCGGAACGATCCGCGACACGTTCCCGCCGCGCCGCGTCATCGGCGCGATCGGCGTCGTCAGCGCCACGCTGGGCGTCGGCGGCGCGGTCGGCATGCTGCTCACCGGGGTCATCGCCGGGCACACCGACGACCATCACCCGATCTTCTGGTTCGCCGGGCTGTTCGCCGTGCTGGCGTTCGTGCTCGTCGTCCTCGTCGTGCCGGGCGGCGGGGTGCGGCACGGGGGCCGTCCGGACGTCGCGGGGGCGCTGCTGCTCGCCGTCGTCCTCGTCTGCCTGCTGTTGGGCATCAGCCAGGGCAACGCCTGGGGCTGGACGTCACGGCCGGTGCTCGGGCTGTTCGCCGTCACGGCGGTGCTCGGAGCCCTGTGGGTGGCGCTGGAGACGCGGGTGGCCGAGCCGCTCGTGCGGATGAGCATCCTCGTCGGGCGCAAGTCGCTGTCGGCGAACGTCGCCTCGGTGTTCCTCGGGTTCTCGATGTACGGGTCGTTCACGCTCGTGTCGTCGCTGGTGCAGTCGGCACCGGACGAGGTCGGCTACGGGCTGGGCGGAACGGTCCTCACGGTCGGGCTGGTCGCGCTGCCCAACACCGTCGCGATGGTCGCCGCGTCGTTCCTGTGCGGGCGGATCGCGGAGCGGCTCGGCGCGGCCTACACGCTGGCGACCGGGTCGGCCGTGGCCGGGCTCTCGTACCTGTACCTGGCGCTGTGGCACACGAGCGTCCTTGACTTCCTCGTCTTCAACGCGCTCCAGGGGCTCGGCTTCGGCATCGCGTACGCCTCCATCGGGACGCTCGCCGTCCAGCACGTGCCGATGGACTCGAGCAGCATCGCGAGCGGCATCAACGTGCTCGTCCGGACGGCCGGGGGCAGCGTCTCGGCGGCGGTCGGCGCGGCCGTGCTCACCGGCGGCGGCCTCGTGCCGACGATCGGGGACTACGTGCTCTGCCTGTACATCGTGCTCGCGGGCTCGGTGGTGGCCACCGGGGTCGCGCTCGCGCACGGTGTCCGCCACCGCGACCCCGTCCACGCGTGACACGGGCGCGGCGCCCTCGCGGACGCCGCGCCCGTCGCCGCGTGCCGGCACCGCGCCGGCCGCGCGGTCAGAGCGCCTTGACGCCGGCGACGAAGGACCGGAACGCCGGCTTGGCGAAGGCGAGCGCGGCGGCCTCGGGGTTCTTGCTGTCGCGCACGCCGACGGTCTTGGCACGCGCGGTCGCGAGCTCCACGCAGGCGCCGTTCTGCGCGCTGTGGCTGCTCTTGCGCCAACCGAAGGGTGTTTGCATGGCTAATCCCTCTTTTTCATGGAATTCCGCGTGCGGTCAGAACGCCTCGTCCATGACGTGCCGGATCAGTTCGACCGACAGGTCGGGGGAGAGCGCGGTCGCGCGCAGATGCTCATAGATCCCGGTGTATTCATCGAGATCTGCCGGTTCCTCCAGATAGAGGCTGCCTCGGCGGAACTGAAGGTACACGATGGAGGGATCCCTACGCACGGGAAAGTTCAGAATATGAAAACTGCCGTCGACGGCGGCGTGCGCACCGGCTGAGAATGGCAGTACCTGGAGGGTGACGTGCCGGGGCTCGCACAGTTCGATCAACCGCCTGAGCTGCTCTTTCATCACCTGACGGCCGCCCACCGGACGACGTATTGCCGTCTCATTAAGAATGACCCACAATCGTGGTGCGTCGGGGCCGGTGAGCCTTTCTTGGCGCTTTGTCCTGACTTCTACGCGCCGATCTTTCTCGCGCTCGCTCGCCTCCGGAAGAAGTGGATCAACGCGCAGCAGCGCGCGGAAATAGTCCTCGGTCTGGAGCAGCCCGGTGACGAGCTCGTGCTCATAGACCAGTATGTCGGACGCCTCCTCTTCCAGCCCGATATAAGTTTCGAACCAGCTCGGAATGGACGAATGCGGCTTCTGCCACCAGCCGCGCAACCTGCTCTCCCGGGCGAGCGTCATCAGCTCCTCCGCGTGCTCCTCGGCCAGCCCGTAGTAGGCGCACAGCGCCCGCACGTCGTTGACCTTGGGGGCGTGCGTCGCGTGCTCGATCCGGTGCACCGTCGTGCGGGGCACGCTCGACCCGCGCGCCACCTCGTCGAGGTTCACCTGGCGCTCCGCCCGGAGCTTGCGCATCACCGCCGCCAACCGCCGCCTGCGTACTGTCGGACTTGTCCGTCCCGTTGTCATCAGGACACTCCCGCGTACCTTGTCCCGGGCCCGGGGGAGGCCCAGTTTGGAATATTCCAGCGAAGCGCTTTACATGACGCCCCGTCGCGTCCCACACTCAGAGCGTAGCGACATGGAATGCGCTGCGGAGCCGATCTCAGGGGGTTCCGGTGATGGACCGGCCGACTATCGTTCGGGCGATCGCGATGAGCGAACGACAATGCTGACCGCCACCCGCATCACGATGCCGGGCGCGCCCGAGCAGGTGCGAGTGGCACGGCGCTGGCTCGCGGGCTGGCTGGGCGAGGAGCACCCGGCCCAGTACGCGGCGGTCCAGCTACTGTCGGAGGCGTTCGGGAACAGCGTGCTGTACGCCGCTCCCGGCGGCCAGATCGAGCTGGGCGCGGAGCTGGGCGACCAGCAGGTGCGGGTGGAGGTCGTCGACGCCGGCGGCGGGGGCGATCCCGTGCCCGGCGCCGATCCGGCGGGCGAGGCCGAGAGCGGGCGGGGCCTGTTCATCCTCGACGCGCTCGCCAAGGAATGGGGCTGGGAGCGGCTGCCCGACACCAGGCTGCGCTTCTGGTTCACCGTGGGGTTCTGAGACCCCCGGAAAGGCTTCCGGGCAGCACAGGCCCAGGGCACGGCGGGACGAGGGGGTCCGCCGAGCCCGTCAAGCCGCCCGGGAGGGGCCGGGCGACGTCGCGGCGTCGGAGGCGCCGCGACGACGGCTCAGGCCCGCCCGGTTGACCCCGGCCAGAGGTCGACCCGGCTAGAGCAGGCCGTCGCGCCAGGTCGGGTACGCCGGGCTCCAGCCGAGCGCCCTCGCCCTGGCGTTGGAGACCGGGCGGCCCTGCGCGGCGGCGTGCCGGTGCGCGCGGGGCTCGGGCGCGCCGAGCGCCGCCGCGTAGGCGGGCACCCACTCGTCGGCGGTCGCCGACTCGTCGTCCACGATGTTGACGGCGCCCGGCTCCCACTCCAACGCGGCCACGGCGGCCGCCGCCGCGTCCTCAACATGGACGAACGACGTCCACATCGGACCGCGTGACAGCTCGCCCGCCTTCACCTTGGCGGCGATCTCGCCGTCGGCCGCGTACCAGGTGCCGGGGCCGTAAAGCGCTCCATAACGCAGCACGACACCGCGCGGCATGTCGGCGACGGCCTCCTCCAGCGCGGTGACGCTCTTGTACGGCGGCAGGTGCGGGTCGAGCTCGTCGCCCTCCACCGCGGGCTCCTCGCCGCGCACGTACAGCCAGGCGATGCTCTGCGCGATCATCGTCTCGACGCCCGCCGCCTTGGCCGCGTCGACGAGGTTGCGGGTGCCGTTGATGCGCAGCAGCCCGTTGGCCTCGAAGTCGTTGCCGGACAGGTCGGTGAGCTGGTGGATGACGACGTCGGGCCGCTCCGCCTTGACCGCCTTCTTCAGTTTGCGCGCGTCCAGCACGTCGACGATGACGGGATGTGCGCCCATCTCCTCGAGCAGCCGGCTGTTCTCACGGCGCCGGGACGTACCGGACACCTCGTGCCCCGCCGCCACAAGACGCGGCACGAGGGCTCTGCCGACGACCCCGGTGGCGCCGGCGATCAGGATCTTCATTTCGGGGGGACCTCCAGGAGTCTCACTTCTGCGTGGTCACCTGCGGACCAAGTTCAAGCTATCCCGACTTGACGCTCTCTGGCGACCACCGGCCGGTGGGTTTGCGCACTCGGTGTAGTCCCATGGTCACCACCAGGCTCAGGAGTCCCAGGCCGGTGAGCACGGCGAGCGTCATCGGAACCGCGTCCTCACCGAAGACGGCGGCGCCGAGCGCCGCGTACCCGAAGGTGGACGGGACGGAGCCGATCGCCGTGCCGAGGACGAAGTGCCGGTAACGGGCGGCGGACGTGCCAAAAGCGTACGACACGAGGCCGAA
The DNA here is from genome assembly GCF_020991275.1 of Actinocorallia sp. API 0066. GTDB lineage: Bacteria > Actinomycetota > Actinomycetes > Streptosporangiales > Streptosporangiaceae > Actinocorallia. The sequence continues at coordinate 353,665 of NZ_JAJLQY010000005.1, forward strand.
GTTCGAGACCGGCACGAACCGCACGGTGAGCACGCCGAGCACGCCGTTGCGGCCGAGCCAGCCGTCGACTCTCGCGAGCCGGGCCGAGATCCAGCCGCGCCAGCCGTCACGGCGGGCCGCCAGGAGCGCGTCCACGTACTCGCGGCCCATCAGCCTGCCGACGCCGAACGCGAGGCTCGCGCCGAGCACCGCGCCCGCCATGACGTAGGCCACACCGGGCCCGACACCGAAGATCAGGCCGGCGACGAACGCGAGGACCGTCCTTGGGAACATCACCATGATCAGCAGGGTGCTGCCCGTCACCGCCAGCACGGGGCCGAGCGCGCCCGCCCCCTCGACGGCCGCCGCGATGCCCTCCCTGCCGGGCAGGACGAGCGAGGACAGCGCCGCCGCGGCGACGACGCCCGCGACGAGCAGGGCGAAGCGCACAGCGGGCTTGACGGGCCTGGTCATGGTGGTAGCAGCGTATCCGCGAGGTACGACAGACTGCACCGGTGACGTCTGTGACCCGCGCCGACCTCATGGCCCGCTACGGACTCGGCCGCAGCACCCTGGAGAAGTGGTTCCGGGAGCGCGCCGCCAACGGCCACCCCGAGCCGGACGGATCACTCGGAAACCGGCTCACCTGGGACGCGGACGTCTGGCACGCCTGGTACACGGCGCGGGAAGCGGCACCCGCCGTCCCGGAGGGTCTGCTTTCACGGGACGGCCTCGCCGGACGGCACGGGCTGTCCAGGCACGCGCTGAAGGAGCTGTGGGCCGACCGGGAAGCCAACGGGCATCCGGAGCCCGCGCTCGTCCAAGGCAAAGCCCTGTACTGGGACGCGCAGGAGTGGGCCTCCTGGCACTCGGCCCTGCTTTTGTCGTCAGCGGCCTCGGGGAAGGGCACCGCGTCCGACGCGGACCTGATCACCCTCGCGGAAGCCGGACGGCTGCTCGGGCTCGCGTCCGGGTCCGTCACCGTGTACGCCAGCAGGCCGCCGAAAGGCTGGCCCTCGCCCGTCACGGAAGAACCCCTGCGCGGCGGACGGACCCGCCGCCTCTACCGGCGCGGCGACGTCCTCGCCTACCGCGACGCCAAGCGGCGGGACCCGGGCGGCCGCGCGTAGAACCCCCGGACGGCCGCGGCGGCCGGTCGGAGCGGGGGCCCGCTGACCGTAGAGTGGGAAGGCTGAAGTCAGAAGCGCGGGAGGGGTGCGGGTGTCGACCGTCAAGGCGAAGATCGACGAGGTCACGGCCGAGGCAGCGCGGCGGCGCACCTTCGCGGTGATCAGCCACCCCGACGCCGGCAAGTCCACCCTCACCGAGGCGCTCGCCGTCCAGGCCGCGGCGATCTCCACGGCGGGCGCGGTACACGGCAAGGGCGACCGCGCGGGCGTCACCTCCGACTGGATGGAGATGGAACGCAGCCGAGGCATCTCGATCACCTCCTCGGTGCTCCGGTTCGACTACCACGGCGCGCTCCTCAACCTCCTGGACACGCCCGGCCACGCCGACTTCTCCGAGGACACCTACCGGGTGCTGTCGGCCGTCGACGGCGCCGTCATGCTGCTGGACTCCGCCAAGGGCCTCGAAACCCAGACCCTCAAGCTCTTCGACGTCTGCAAGCACGGCGACGTGCCGATCGTGACGTTCGTCAACAAGTGGGACAGGCCGGGCCGTGAGCCGCTGGAACTCCTCGACGAGATCGAGCAGCGGATCGGGCTGCACGCCGCCCCGCTCACCTGGCCCGTCGGCATCGCCGGCGACTTCCGCGGCCTCATCAGCCGCGCCGACGGCTCCTTCACCAAGTTCGTGCCGGGCGTCGGCGGGGCCAAGGCCCAGGCCGTCCGGATGTCCGCCGAGGACGCCGCGGCCGAACTCGGCGACGTCTGGGAGACGGCCATGGAGGAACTCACCCTCCTCACCGAGATCGGCGCCGAACTCGACCTGGAGGCGTTCACCGGCGGGATCTCCACGCCCGTCCTGTTCGGCGCGGCGCTCCCCCAGTTCGGCGTCAGCTCGCTGCTGGACGCGCTCACCACCTACGCGCCGCCCCCGTCGCCCCGTAAGGCCGCCGACGGAGACCGCCGCCCCCTGGACGCGCCCTTCTCCGGCCAGGTCTTCAAGGTCCAGGCCGGGATGGACAAGGCGCACCGCGACTCGCTCGCCTTCATCCGGGTCTGCTCGGGCCGGTTCGAGCGCGGCATGACGCTGACGATGGGCTCGTCCGGGCGCGGCCTCGTCACCAAGCACGCCCAGACGGTGTTCGGCCGCGACCGCACCACCGTCGACACCGCCTACCCGGGCGACGTCATCGGCCTGCCCAACACCCACGGCCTCACCGTCGGCGAGTCCCTCTACGACGGCCCAAAGGTGGAGTACCCGCCCATCCCGGCCTTCGCCCCGGAACACTTCATGGTCTGCCGAGCCAAGGACGTCGGCAAGTACAAGCAGTTCCGCCGAGGCATCGAGCAACTCGACAGCGAGGGCGCCGTCCAGGTCCTCCGCAGCGACGTCCGCGGCGAGCAGGCCCCCGTCCTGGCCGCCGTCGGCCCCCTCCAGTTCGAGGTAGTCGCCCACCGCATGGAACACGAGTTCAACTCCCCGGTGAACCTCACCACCATGGACTTCTCCGAATGCCGCCTCACCACCCCCGAATCCGCCGAAACCCTGTCAAAAATACGCGGCGTAGAAGTCTTCACCCGCTCCCTCACCAACGACCTGGTAGTCCTCTTCACCGACAAATGGCGCCTCCGCGCCATAGAACGCGAACACCCCACCCTCACCCTCACCCAAATGCTCGCCGCCACCCAGTACTGACGCCCGAACCTGCCGCACGCCCAGCAAAACGCCCGCTCAGCCATACCGGGGCGGGCACGGAACCGCATCCCCTGTCCGTTCGCGCCCTGCCCGCCGCTTACCGCACCGGAAAAGGTTGTCAGGCGGATTCGTCCGAATACGGACACCGACCGGATGCACTGGTGAACGCGGCAGTGATCTGCGTCATGCGATCTTGGGTGTTGAGCTGAATCGCCCGGCTCTGCGAACGTTACCCCTCGCCGGAACCAGGCGACGACGGGAGTGGCATGGCGAAACACAGCTGGATCGTGGCCGTTCCCCTGGCGGTGGGAGGCGCGCTCGTGGTAGCGCCCGCCGCCTGGGCGAACACCAACTTCAACGGTGCGTGCCAGACGAAGGAGTTCTGCGGCTACAAGGAGTGGAACTGGCAGGCGAGCCAGGGTATCTACGACTACGAGGGCCGCGACAACTACTTCACCGACAACCACTTCAAGCCGTCGAGTGTCGGGGGCGTCGTCGACAAGGCGATCAGTTCCGGCAAGAACCTCGGGACGAGCTGCGCGGCACGGCTACATTTCGGACAGAACGGTAGCGGTGGAATTATCGCGACATTCCAGCCCAATGGTGACTACTGGAACATCACCGGCTCATGGAACAACGCGGCGCGTTCCCTCACCTGGGCGTGTTGACCGGTTTGATGAATTCCTCTGGTGTTGTGGTGCGCCTCGCCGTCCTGGCCGCCGTCGCGGCGGTGGCGGCGGGGTGCTCCACCGCGAAGACAGGCGAGGACGGGCGGCCCGCGGTGACGCCGGTGCCTACGGACGTGCGGTCGCTTAATGAGGTGCGGTTGCCGTTGGAGTATTACCAGGCGACGCCGGAGCAGGCGGCGGCGTTGCGGGACGCCGACGACATTCTTGTGAGCGACTGCATGAAGCGTTACGGGGTGCGTTATCCCGTCAGGACGCATCGGCCTGACGTGTTCGACACCGAGCATCGGGACCGTCGCTTCTACTACATTCCGGTCGGCGTGGCGGCTCGGTACGGCTACCAACTGCCCAAGGGCGTCGGCGAGCCTACGGGCGACGCGGGGCCGCGGTTGACGCCCGACGAGATCAACCTCCTCCAGGGGCAGGGCGTCTCGACGTTCCGGAGCAGGCCGATCCCGGTCGAGGGGTGCGCGGGAGAGGCGCGGCGGCGGATCGCGGACGGTGTCCCGGCCGGGGTGGACCCCCGCTACCCGATGACGCTCGCCGCACAGGCCGCCACGGCGGCGGACGCCGACCCGCGCCACCTCGCCGTCAGCCGCGAGTGGAGCGCCTGTATGAAGAAGGCGGGCTTCGACTACCGGATGGCGGACGACCCCAACAACGACCCCCGTTGGGCGAACGACCCGGGATCGGCGTTGGAGCGGCGCACCGCCGTCGCCGACATGAAGTGCAAGGACGCCGTGCGTTACGTCGGCGTCGAGTACGCCGTCGTCGCCGAGCACGAGAACCAGTTCATCGAGGACAACTTCGAGGCTCTCACCGAGGTCAAGGGCGCGCTGGACCGGATGATGGAGAACGCGGCGGCCATCGTCGGCGGGAACCTACCGCCTGTCCCCTCGGAATGACCTAGATGCGGCGTAGGCAGACGGTTCTCCTTGCGCTCGTGTTGGCGGCCGTCCTCATGGCGTGCGGGGGGCTGGTCGCCTCCACGTTCGTCAAGTCGCCGCAGGACGCGGCGGCCGAGGCGCGGCCGCCCGTCCCGTCCGTCATCACGGTTCCGGTGGCGCGCGAGGTGCTCCGCGCGACGGTCGTGCTGCGCGGTGTGGTGGCGCCCGGCAGGACGGTCGAGGTCACGGCCGTCGCGCCGGCCGAGACGACGCGGTCGGTCGTGTCCGCGCCACCCCTGAAGGCGGGACAGCGGGTCGAACCGGGTGGGGTGGTGGTCGTCGTCTCCGGGCGGCCGATCATCGCGCTTCGTGGCAGGGTGCCCGCTTACCGGGATCTGCGCGACGGCTTCAGGGGTCCCGACGTCGTCCAGCTCCAACGGGCGCTGCGGGAGCTCGGCCACCGGATCGGCGACGCCGAGGGCGTGTACGGCCCGTCCACCCAGGAGGCCGTGCGGCGGCTGTACGCCGATCGCGGGTTCCAGCCCGTGACCGAGCAGGCGGAGCCGACGGAGCCGGCGAAGCCGAAGGGCAAACCCGGCAAACCGCGCACCACCGTGATACTTCCGTCCGGGGAAGTCCAGTTTGTCCCGGGGTTCCCGGCTCGGGTCGTCGAGGTCAAGGCGCGGCTCGGCGCGGAGGCGGAAGGCGTCCTGATGAAGCTGGCCACCGGAGAGCTCACGGTCAAGGGGTCGCTGTCTCCGGTGGATCGTGAGCTCGTCCGGGTAGGCAAACCCGTCCGGATCCTCGCGGAGGAACTCGATCTGTCCTTCGCCGGAAAGGTGACGTCCGTAGGCGCGTTCACCGAGGGCGGCGAAGAGATGGAGCCGGGCCATCCTGTCGTCGTCCGTGGGGTGAGGCCGCTGCCGGAGCGGCTCGCGGGCCAGAACGTCAGGCTGACGATCACAGCCGCCGCCACCGAGGGACCGGTGCTCGTCGTCCCCACCTCGGCGGTCTACGCGGTCGCCGACGGATCGACCCAGGTCGTCAGGGTCGGCCCGGACGGACGGCGGACCCGGGTGACCGTCACGGTCGGCGTCACCGCCGCCGGGCTCGCGGAGGTCGAGGGCGACGGCCTCGCCGAAGGCGACCACGTCGTTGTGGGAGAGACCCGATGACCCCGCCGGTGATCGAGTTCACCGGCGTGGGCAGGACCCACCCCGGGCCGCCGCCGGTCCGCGCGCTGCTGCCCGCCGACCTGACCGTCGCCGCCGGTGAGTACGTGACCGTCGTCGGGCCGTCAGGATCGGGCAAATCAACCTTCCTGCACCTGGCCGGGCTGCTGGACCGGCCGACCGAGGGTGTCTACCGGCTCGACGGCATCAACACCGCGGCCCTCGGCGAACGCGACAGGACCGCCCTGCGCGGCCGCCGCATCGGGTTCGTCTTCCAGGCGTTCCACCTGCTCGGGCACCGCAGCGCGCGCGAGAACGTCATGCTCGCGCAGCTCTACACCGGCACGTCGCGCCGGACCCGCGCCCGGCTCGCCGACGCGCTGCTGGACCGTGTCGGGCTCGCCGCCCGCGCCGACACCCCCGCCGGGCTCCTGTCGGGCGGCGAACGCCAGCGGGTCGCGATCGCCCGCGCGCTGGTGAACCGGCCGTCCCTGCTGCTCTGCGACGAACCCACCGGCAACCTCGACAGCGCGAACGCCGCGACCGTGCTCGCGCTGCTCGACGAACTCCACGCGGACGGCTTCACCGTCATGGTCGTCACGCACGACCCCGACGTCGCCGCGCGCGGCGGCCGCACCGTCTCCATCAGGGACGGGGCGCTGCGCGAGACCCGCCCCCGGACGCGCCCGTGACCACGGAACGGACCCGCGTCGCACCGACCCGGCTGCGTCCCGCCGACGCGGCGCGCGAGGCGGTCTCGGCGATCCTCACCCGGCCGGGACGGGCCGCCCTGACCGCGCTCGGCACCCTCCTCGGCATCGCCGCGTTCGTCGCCGTGCTGGGCCTGACGGCCACCGCGTCCGGCCAGATCTCGCAGCGGTTCACCGCGCTCGCCGCGACCGAGGTCTCCGTGGAGGACGCGCCCGCCGACCCGTCGCTGGCCGACGCGCCCTTCCCGGACGGCACCGAACGGCGGCTGACCGCGCTGAACGGGGTCGTCAACGCGGGCGTCCACTGGCAGCCCGCCACCGGGCCGACGTCGGCCCGTCCGCCCGGCCTCGCGGCGCCCGACGACGCGCAGGCGCTGCCCGTCATGGCGGCGAGTCCCGGCTATCTGGCCGCCGTACACGCGCGACCGGGCGAAGGACGTCTCTACGACGCCTTCCACGAGGACCGTAAGCAGCGGGTGTGTGTGCTCGGCAGGGCTGCCGCGGCACGGCTCGGCGTGACCCGGCTCGACGCGCAGCCCGCGATCTTCGTCGACGGGGTCGCGCTCACCGTCGTCGGGATCATCGACGGCGTGGACCGGCGCGCCGAGGTGCTCCTGTCGGTCATCGTGCCGACGACGACGGCGGCCGCGCTGTGGGGCCCGCCCGACCCCGGCGACGGACGGCCGGCCCGGCTCCTCGTGGAGACGCGGCTGGGCGCGGCGCCGACCGTCGCGCGCCAGGTGGCCGTCGCGATCCGGGCGGACCAGCCCGAACGGTTCAAGGTGGTGGCGCCGCCCGATCCACGGACGTTGCGCGACCAGGTCGACACCGACCTCGGTTTCCTCTTCCTCGGGCTCGCCGCGGTCAGCCTCGTCATCGGCGCGGTCGGCATCGCCAACACCACGCTGGTGTCCGTCCTGGAGCGCACCGCCGAGATCGGCCTCCGCCGCGCGCTCGGCGCCCGCCGCCGCCACATCGCCCTGCAGTTCCTCGCCGAGTCCTCGGCCCTGGGACTCCTGGGCGGCCTCCTGGGCACCGCCTTGGGCGTGGCCGTAGTCGTCACCGCTTCCGCCGCCCGCCACTGGACCCCGATCCTGGAACCCCTGACCGTCCTGCCCTCCCCCCTCCTCGGCGCGCTGACCGGCGCCCTCGCCGGCCTCTACCCCTCCTGGCGTGCCACCCGAACCGAACCCACCACCGCCCTCCGCGCCTGACCCCGCACCCCGTCAGGGGCAGAGGCAGCCGGGGACGGTCCAGTGGGTGATGGTGCGGGTGGGGTGTTCTTCGACGAGGACGGAGCCCTGGCAGAGGAGGACGACGAGGGGGAGGCCGCGGCCGGATTCGGCCAGGTCGAAGGGGTCCGGGGGGGTGGTGGATTCGGCCAGGTGGCGGATCTCGGTCAACGTGGGTTGGGTGAAGGCCACGTGGCCGGAGGGGGGCATGCGGTGGACGAGGGTGCCGGAGACGACGCCCTCGGCGTGGCGCACGGACAGGGTGGCGTCGCCCGGCAGGGCGTGGACCACGCAGTTGCCCAGCAGCTCGGAGACGACGACCAGGTAGTCGTCGCGCGCGGCGCAGGATTCGGGGAGGGTGGCTCTGACCCATGACCGGGCCTGGGCGACCTGGGCGGCCTCGGTGAAGAAGGTGCGCTCGGCCGTGCCGGAGGGCGCGGTCACGAGTCCTTCGTCGAAGGTCATGGCACCCAAGGTAAGGATGGGAAGGGGGAGCGGTCCAGCCGGTTTCTCATCGTTTCTCATGGGGTGGCCGCCTGGATGAGCGCGCGGGCCTCCCGCCCGTAGACGGAAGCCTGGGCAAGCCGTTCGAAAGTACCCAGATACGCCTGGACGTCGCTGGGCTGCCGGTTGCGGATCTGCCCCGCGACGAGATCGGGCCGCACCTCGCGGGAGTCGTAGATCCAGAACCCCTCCCACGGCCACACCGAGCGCGGCGCCCGCAGCGGCAGCACCCCGACGGCGACGTTGGCGGGCGCCCCGTCGGTGAACGTCAGCAGCTTCGTGAGCTGCTCCCGCATCCCGGACGGCCCGAGCATCGGCGCGTACAACGCGGCCTCGGAGACGACGAAGGAGAACGTCTTGGTGCCGTCGTCCAGGTAGCGCTGGTAGGCGAGCCGCTCCCGGGCCGCGTCCTCGACGTCGTTGGGCACCTGCCGGAACTCCATGATCGCGGTCAGGTGCGCGAGCGTGTAGGGGGCGGTCTGGAGCAGCGACGGGATGGGCGCGTGCTGGAAGATCCGGAACTCGCGGGTGTCCTCGTACAGGCCCTGGAACGACGTCTGGACCGGCCGGAGCCCGCCCTGTTCCATCCGCCGCCACTGGATGTACAGGCCGTCGAGGTTGCGGACGGCGGCGATGAGTTCGGGGATGTGGTCGGCGTTGCCGGTGGCGGTGCACCAGACCCTGATGTCCTCCTCGGACGGGGTCTGCCGGCAGTTCTGGATCTTGGAGACCTTCGACTTGGCCCAGCCGACCTCGGCGGCGAGCGACGTCACCGAATGGGTCGACTGGGCCAGGAGCTGCCTGAGCTGGGAGGCCAGGATCTTGGACGCCTCGTCCGCGCGTTCCTTGGTCGTCGGCATGTACTGACCGTACGCCTTCTGTTTCTCTTTGTCCCGACCGTTTCGCCAGCCGGGGAGAAACATCCCCCGCTCAGTCGAGCCTGGCGAAGTCCCTGACGTGCAGGACGGCGGTGCCGGTCTCGTCGGACGCGGCGAGGTCGACGTCGGCGGTGAGCGACCAGTCGTGGTGCTTGTCGGGGTCGGCGACGATCTGCCGGACCCGCCAGACGCCCTCCTCCTCGGTGATCTGGAGGAAGGCCGGGCCGCGCGCGTCCGCCCCGGTGGGCAGCTCGTCGTGCTCGTCGAAGTACGCCTCGACGGCGTCCTCCCACTCCGGCGCGTCCCATCCGGTGCCGAGTTCGGCGAGGTCGCGGTAGGCGCGGCGGGCGGCGAGCTGGAGGTGCCGGAAGAGCGCGTTGCGGACGAGCACCCGGAAGGCGCGCGGGTTGGCCGTGACAGCTCCCGTCTTCTCCTCCAGGGGCTCCTCGGCGTCCAGGGTGGGGTTGGCGAGCTGCTCCCACTCGTCCAGGAGGCTGCTGTCCACCTGACGGACGAGTTCACCGAGCCACTCGATGAGGTCCTGCAACTCCTCGGTCTTGGCCGCGTCGGGGACGGTCTGCGCCAGCGCCTTGTAAGCACCCGCGAGGTAGCGCAGCACGATCCCTTCGCTGCGCGCGAGGTCATAGTGGTGGACGTACTGGGAGAAGTTCATCAGCCGCTCGTACAGGTCGCGGACGACCGATTTGGGCCGGAGCGGGTGGTCGGCGACCCACGGGTTGCCGCGCGCGTAGATCTCGAACGCGCCGTCCAGGACGTCTTCGAGCGGCTTGGGGTAGTCGACCTCCTCCAGCAGCTCCATCCGCTCCTCGTACTCGATGCCGTTCATCTTCATCTCGGCGACGGCCTCGCCCTTGGCCTTGTTGAGCTGGGCGGCGAGGATCTGGCGCGGGTCGTCCAGCGTCGCCTCGATGACGGAGACGACGTCGAGCGCGTACGTGGGCGCTTCCTTGTCGAGTAGTTCGAGGGCGGCGAGCGCGAAGGTGGACAGCGGCTGGTTGAGCGCGAAGTCCTCCTGGAGGTCGACGGTGATGCGGACCCAGCGGCCGTCGGCGTCGGGGACGGTGAGTTCCTCGACGATCCCGCCCGCGCGCAGCGACCGGTAGATGGCGATCGCGCGGGAGATGTGGCGGCGTTGGGCGGCCCTGTCCTCGTGGTTGTCGGTGAGGAGCTTCCGCATCGCCTGGAACGCGTTGCCGGGCCGGTTGATCACCGAGAGCAGCATCGTGTGGGTGACCTCGAACCGGGACTTGAGCGGTTCGGGCTCGGCGGTCTGGAGCCGGGTGAACGTCTCCTCGTCCCAGGAGACGAACCCTTCGGGCGGCTTCTTACGGACGAGCTTGCGCAGCTTCTTGGTGTCGTCCCCTGCTTTGAGGACGGCCTTGTGGTTCTCCACGATGTGGTCGGGCGCCTGGCACACGACGTACCCGACGGTGTCGAACCCGGCACGTCCGGCACGTCCGGCGATCTGGTGGAATTCGCGGGCGCGGAGGCGGCGCACCCGGCGTCCGTCGTACTTGGACAGGGCGGTGAAGAGCACCGTCCGGATGGGCACGTTGACGCCGACGCCCAGCGTGTCCGTGCCGCAGATGATCTTGAGAAGCCCGGCCTGCGCGAGCCGCTCCACGAGCCGCCGGTACTTGGGCAGCATCCCCGCGTGGTGCACCCCGATCCCGTGCCTGACCAGGCGTTCCAGCGTCTTGCCGAACTTGGTGGTGAACCGGAACCGGCCGATCAGCTTCCCGATCTCGGCCTTCTCCTCCTTGGTGCACACGTTCACCGACATGAGTGACTGCGCCCGCTCGATCGCCGCCGCCTGGGTGAAGTGGACGACGTAGACGGGCGCCTTCTTCTCCAACAGGAGGTGCTCGATCGTCTCGTGCAAAGGCGTCAGCTTGTAGGAGTACTCCAGCGGCACCGGACGCGTCGCCGACCGCACGACGGCGGTGGGACGACCCGTCCGCCGGGTCAGATCCTTCTCGAACAGCGACACGTCGCCCAGCGTCGCCGACATCAGGAGGAACTGCGCCTGCGGCAGCTCCAGCAGCGGGATCTGCCACGCGACGCCCCGGTCAGGCTCGGCGTAGAAGTGGAACTCGTCCATGACGACGAGGCCGATGTCGGCGCGGTCGCCCTCCTGGAGCGCGATCGCGGAGAGCACCTCGGCGGTGCAGCAGATGATCGGCGCGTTCGGGTTGACCGAGGCGTCGCCGGTCATCATGCCGACGTTGTCGCTGCCGAACTGCTCGACGAGGTCGAAGAACTTCTCCGACACCAGCGCCTTGATCGGCGCGGTGTAGAAGCTGCACTCGTCGCGGGCGAGCGCGGCGAAGTGCGCCCCGGCCGCCACCAGCGACTTGCCCGACCCGGTGGGCGTCGCCAGGACGACGTTCGCGCCCGTGACCAGCTCCATCAGCGCCTCCTCCTGAGCCGGGTAAAGGCTCAGGCCGCGCTGCTCCGTCCAGCCGGCGAACGCCTCGAACACCTTGTCGGGATCGCCGTCTTCCGGAAGCAGGTCATGGAGGCTCATCCCTCCATGATGGGCCATCCGCGCCCGCCCCCGAACCCGTCGGAGGTCAGCCCCAGACGGCGCCGACCTGCTCGACGGCCACCGCGGCCTGGGCGCGGCCGGAGGCGAAGGCGGGCAGCCAGAGGCCGGGGTCGAGGACGTCGACGCCGAACAGCTCGATCGTCGCCCGGTCCGGGGCGATCGCGGCGATCTTGGCGTCGCCGAGGCGGGCGACCTCCCGGTCCAGCACGGCGCGGGGCGTCATGTGCGCCATCGGCTCGATGATGACGATCTTGTCGTGGCCCGCGGCGAGGTCGGCGTTGCTGATCGACCGGACGCCGCCGTCCATGTAGCGGCGGCCCGCGATCTCCACCGGCGGGAAGACCGCGGGGACGGCGCAGCTCGACGCGACGGCGAGCGGCAGCGGCGTCCCCGACCCGCCCGTCCACACGTGGAGTTCGCCGTCGGCGGTGTCCACCGCGGTGATCCGGAGGTCGCGGTCGGGCCAGTCGTGGCTGGGCAGCCGCTGGCCGATCATGGCCAGCCGGGCGCCGTCGCCGGTGACGGTCAGGGCGAGTTCGCCGATCTTGCGCCGGGCCTCCCGGGGGGAGAGCCCGGTTTCGCCGTACATGAGGGTGAACGCCTCCATGACCTTGGCCATGTCCACGTCCGCGGCGTGGGCCGCCTCCGCTTCGGCGGCGGCGGCCCCGGCGACCTGTTCGGCGAGGTCGGCGTCCTGGGCGATCATGGTGCCGACGACGGAGCCCGCCGACGTCCCGACGATCAGGTCGGCCGTGCCGAGGTCGACGCCCGCCTCACGCAGGCCGGTGACCAGGCCCGCCTCCCATCCGATGCCGGCGACGCCCCCGCCGGCCAGAACCAGTGCTCTGCTCATGCCCCCCAGTGTGGCCGACGGGTCACGCGCCCTCCCAGGCGGGGTCGAGCGGCACGGCCCGCAGTCGGGGCACGAAGGAGCCGTCGGGGAAGCAGGCCCACGCCCTTGTGCTGGTCTCCTTAACCTCGACGGAGACGGGCCTGTAGCGGTCGGCACCGGCGCGGCCGGAGACGACCTCACCGAAGACGAACGAGGAGACGATCACGCCGAGGTCGGCGCTGGAGGCGGCGAGCGCCGCCTTGAAGTCGGGCGCGTCGAGCGCCCTGTGCAGCTGGTTGGCGGCCCGGCCGACCAGACCGTAACCGTCGTGGGTGACATGTCCGGCGTCGACGGACATGCGCAGCCGCAGCCGGGACGGCTCGGCGGCACGGCGGTTGTGGTCGGCGAGGAGCGCGCCCAGGTGGTCCACCAGCGGGTCGACCGCCTGGACGGTGGGCACCCCGGCGGGCAGGGCGAGCAGGATCCCGTCACCGCGGTCCTCGCGGTGGGACAGGCCCCAGGGCAGGTCGGCGAGGCCGAAGGACTCCTCGACGAACCCGTACATGGTGGCGCGCAGGTAGAGCAGGTCCTCGTGGCTGCGCGCCAGGTCCCCGAAGGCGCAGATGTCGAAGGCGAGCAGTGCGTGCAGGCCGCCGCGCGGGCGGCACGGTCCTGCGGTGGTGCGGATGGCCGAACAGTTGCCTCGTCTACGGTGGTGAGACCGGTTCATCCCCTGCCATTTCCAGGTGCTTGCTGTGTGGTTGCCCCCAAGGCGTTGACGACCACACGGGGATAAGACGTGCGAACGTGACGTTCGGCTCCACTCGGACCGACGAATGTCCCGGAATGTCCCAGGATTCTCGGTGGACGCTCGGGACCCGTCAGGCGCGGGCGCCCGTCCGGGTCCGGCGGTCAGGCCCGCGCCGCCGCCCGGACGGGCCGGAGCAGGTCGAGCAGCCGGGGACCCGGATTCCCGAGCCGTTCCAGCATCCGGGCGGCCTCCGCCGCCGTCAGCCGGTCCGCCGGGTCCTTGCGCAACAGGCCGTCGATGACGGGGCGCAGCGGCCCCGCGTTGCGCGGCGGCGCGTGCTCGTCGACGAGGACCGCCAGCATCGACGCCAGCGCGCCCGCCCTCCGGTAGGGCGCCCGCCCGTCCACCGCCGTGTAGAGCGTCACACCGAGCGACCACAGATCGGACGCCGCCGTGAGCGGGTCGTTACGGGCCTGTTCGGGTGAGACGTAAGCAGGCGATCCTTCTAGGACGCGCAGATCGGTGTCCTCGGTGTGGATGGCGAGTCCGAAGTCGGTGAGCACCACCCGGCCGTCGGCGCAGACCAGCACGTTGCTGGGTTTGACGTCGCGGTGGAGCAGGCCGACTCCGTGGGCGGCGCGCAGGACCGCGACGAGTTGTCTTCCGATCTCGGCGGCGCGGAGCGGATCCAGCGGCCCCTCGGTGTCGATGACCTGTTGCAGGTCGGGCGCGTCGAGGAACTCCATGACCAGCCAGGGCCTGCCACCGGCGACGAGCACGTCGTGCACGGCCGCCGTCCCTGGATGGCTGAGCCGTGCCATCGACCGCGCCTCCCGGGTGAGCGACCTGCACAGTTCGCGCCGCCGCTCCGTGTCCGCCCCCAGCGGGAGCAGGATCTCCTTGACCGCGACCACCCGGTCGAGGACTTCGTCGTGGGCGCGCCACACCACGCCCATCCCTCCCCGGCCTTGCTCTTCCAGTAGCCGGTACCGCCCCGCGACAAGAATTGGCCCGACCCCCGTCTCGCACGTGACAGCTCCCGGAGGAGCTCGTTCTGTCTCTCACCTCCTGCCCGTTTTGTGCGCCCGAAACGGCCCCCCAACCTTCAAGACTCCACCACCTTTCCCCCAACCAACCCCAGCCAGACCACCAACAACCCCGAACCCAACCCTGCGCACTGCCGTACAGGCGGCCGAGCGCGTCGGTGAACACGGTGACGGTGCGGGCCCCGTCGAGGCCGGTGTGTTCGACCTCCAGGCGGAGCGGCCGGGGCACCATGCTGCGGGGTCCTGAGGTCAGGCGGTCGCTCGGCGAACTCGGTAGCCCCATCGGGTGAGGACGCGGACCACGGTTTCGGCGCCGATGGGGTTGGCGCTATGAACGAAGATCGTTCCTACCTGGAAGGGGTGGCCGTTGAACGCGGCCTCCTCCAGGAGCGCCACGACGGGCATGATGCTGTCGTCGCCGCCCAGATCATGGTCAAGCCAGAGCTCGTCGATGAACTCGTTGTGGTGCTCCTTGAGGAGCTGAATGCCTCCAGCGCTCGTGCGGGCGAGCCGTGTGGTTCTGGGGAGAGAGCGTAGATCGTCGATGCCGAGAATGATCGGCGTCGGCGCTGGTCCTTGTTGCTCCACGTGGAGATCATCGCAGAGCTCTGGTGGCCCATCGGCAGAGCCGCTATCCGATCGGGCTCGCCAGAGGAATGTCACCCTCGAATGTGTCTGTTCGACTTCGGTGGGTGACAAGTGCGTGTTTGTCTGGGGTTTCGGTGCTGCTGAGTGGGGCGGTGATGCTGTGCTCTCGCCGGTCTGGTCGAACTGCTGCGCTTGGCCCGATCTTCTCGCGCCGGTGCCCAAGAGGCAGGCCGGACATGAGCTGGTGCCGGGCGCAGCGGCATCGGCCCGGATTGCAGTTCATGGTCTCTACCGGCCGCCATCACGCTTTCGAGAGCCTGGAGGAAGCACGGCTTCTGCTCGTTCTGGATTTCGCCGGGGAGGTGGTGGACGTCTTCTCTCAGCCGGTGCGGGTGAGGTTCGAGTCCTCCTCGGGGTGGCGGGCTGGAACTATGCGGTTGCGGCGGGCTGGCGTGCTCATGTCGCGACGACGGTGAGTGCGCTGTCCTCGCAGCGGCGTCCGCTGACCGACCCGCTGAGCTTGAGGCCGGGCCTGGTCGAGATGGCAGGGACCGGCTTGACGTTCGGGGAACTTGCGGACCGGAGCCGGGTTCCTGCGGTTGCTCGGGCTCAGCTGCTTCATCTGATCTGGCGTCGGCGGTTGGGCATCGATCTGGCCGCGCCGCTGCGAGATGGTTCGCTGGTAGTTCTCGGGAAGGCCGGTCATGACTGACCGGGCGGTGCTGGACCTCTCGGTCGGTGCCGGGCTGGTCCTGGACGGAGCGGAGTGGAGCATCCGTTCTGCGGCACGGACCTCGCAGCCCGAGACGAGGGCGAGGCTCCCGCCGAACTCCATACGCTTCTTCAACTTCAGCAGGAGATCCTCCTCAAGGAGAACCGTGATCCCCACGACCTGAGCAGCGTTGGAGGCATGCCGACGACCAACCACCGGTACTTCACTGATCTCGGCATCGTGGCCTCGCTGACCCTTCTGTCATGGCCGACAGCCCGCTACTTGAGTGCGGCACCCGCCCTCGCCACGCTGATCGATACCGAGGTCGACCGACGCCGCCACGAAATCCGGTCACGTCAGCTCCAATCGATCCGCCTCAACTCTCGGCGGTCGCCAGGTCTTGGAACGGCACTCCGCAAACCCGTCACGCTGAGAGAACGCATGCTCGCCACGGGGCTTCCGGACCTGCCACCCAGGGTCGTTGCTCGTGAACTCGACCGGCACCTCGGGTCATTGGACGAACGACGACCGCGACGGCGATGCGGTGCCCGGTACGGGGGCGTGACTCGGCCGAAGGCCCGAACAGCGCTCATGCGCGTCACCGAGCCTGTAGGAAAAGAGTCATGAGTGACACCGACAAGATCTGGACGGCGATCAGTGAGCTCGGGCGGAAGATCGACGGGCTCGCCGAAGCCGTCGCGGAAGCGGCGGAGCCGAAGAAGGCGCGGCACCGTGGCCTGCCTCATCGGCTTACCGCCGACGATGTCCGGAACGTCACCTTCATCACCACTCGTGTCGCCCCCGGTTATCACACGCCCGAAGTCGACGACTTCCTCGACAAGGTTGAGGCTGAGCTCGACGAGCGTTCCCGCGAGCACCTTGCTCTCCAGGCGGAGAATGAACGGCTCGCTGCGGAGAACGGCGATCTACGGGCGCGGCTCGGGGGCCGTGTCGGCGAGCACTGAGCGGCTCGGGGTTGGGCCGGAGGGCTAGGGCTTTTGGTGTCGGTGCCATAGCCAGTGGGTCCAGGCTAGGGCGCCTAGGGGGATTTCTATGACGTAGGTGAAGAAGCTGTAGAGGAGGACGGCGGTGGCGGCGGGGGTGGCGTCCAGGCCGAAGTGGACCAGGGCGGCGGCGGTTCCGGTTTCGGTGACGCCGGTGCCGCCGGGGGTGAGGACCACGCTGGTGAGGACTCGGTTGAGGGCGAAGGCGGCTACGGTTTCGGCCAGGCGGGGAGGGCTTCCTACGGCCCAGAGGCAGGCCCAGAACAGGACGCCCTGGAGGAACAGGTAGCCGGTCATGCCGAAGGTGAGGGTCTTCCAGCCGGTGCGTAGGACGTCGATCGTCTCCGCGCGGATGCGGAGGAGGGCTGTTCCCAGGCCGCGTAGGAGGGTCGCGAGACGGTGGGGGGAGCGGGCGGCCAAGGAGTGCAGCCGGTCGTGCACCCAGCGGGCGGCGCTTTCGAAGCGTAGTGCGACCGCCAGGAGGACCGCGCACGCGGCCAGCACCACGCCGGCTGAGGCGGCGGCAGCACCCAGTTCTCGGTTCGGCACCTCGCCTATGGAGAGCAGAGCGACGATACCCAGGGCCGGGAGCAGGAGCCGTCCGAAGACGTTCCAGACTCCGCTGACCAGAGTGGAGACTGTCACCGACGGGGCGGAGAATCCCCAGCTCCCGGCCATCGCGAACGTCGCGGCGACGCCCGCCGCGCCGCCGAACGGCAGCAGGTTGCTGACGGCGCTGCCGGCCGCGTTGAGCTGGAACGCCTGGCCGTGCCGTAGGCCGGGCAGCGAGCCCGTCAGGACGAACGTGTACATGCCGAGGCCCGCGAGCCACAGCACGACGAGCAGAGCCAGCACGCCGGGGCTGAGCGCGCCGAGTCCCGCCACGATGGCCGTCCAGTCGGCGCCGACGAGGCGGGGCATCACCGCGATGAGGCCCGCCGCGAGCAGCAGTGAGCCCGCCGACAGGACGAGCCGTCTCACCGCCGTACGTAGTACTCGGTGCCGAGCGCGTGCCGGAACACCGGGTCCGGGAGCCTGCGCAGCACGGCGAGCAGGCGCGGGCCGCCGGAGCCCTGGCTGGCGTGCGCGGCCATCGCGGCGCGCTTGGCGGCGGCGTAGCGGCGGACGTCTACGCGATGGCTGATGCGCGAGCCGGGAGTGTATGCCTGCCTCCAGCCGTCCAGGGGGAGCACCTTCGAGAGGGGCCGTAGCCATCTCCACAGGCGGTCCCGATCCACCGTCGCCTCCAGGACGACGCGTGTCCCCGCGAGGCGGGCCGCCTCCACCCCGACGCGGTGTACCTGCACGTGGTCGGGGTGGCCGTAGCCGCCGTGTTCGTCATAGACCGTCAGGAGGTCGGCGTCCTCCTCGCGCAGGATCGCCGCGAGCCGCCCTGCCGGTTCGGCGACGGGCCGTGACGCGAAGCCGCCGGGCGCGCCGCCGTCCAGGCCGGAGTCGGGGTAGCCGAGCGGCACAACACGGGCGCAGCCGAGGACGCGCGCCGACTCCTCAAGCTCCCGGAGGCGCAGCGGGCCTAGCGAAACCGTCGGCAGGCCCGTCCGGCCGCGTTCGCCCGCGGTGGCGACGACGAGGACGACGCGGTGCCCGGCGTCGGCGAGCCTGGCCATGAGGCCCGCGGTGAGGAGCGCCTCGTCGTCCGGGTGGGCGTGGAAGAAGACGCAGGTGCGCATGGAGCGGAACCTGCCCTGCGGCGCGAAAAGATCCGGGTGCCTGGGGGTCAAGTCTGGGTCAGAGGGGAAGCCGCTGCCGGTCTGCGGCCCGCCCGCTGCCGAGACTCGCGAAGGTGAGGATCCTGCATGTGAGCGACTGCTTCCTGCCCCGGCTCGGCGGGATCGAGGTCCAGGTGGACGAGCTGGCGGCGGCGCAGCGCGCGCTGGGCCACGACGTGCGGGTGGTGACCGCGACGCCGGGCCCGGACTTCGTCGGCCTCCAGCGGGTCGGGCCGCGTGTCCCGTGGGGGCTGCCCATCGGGGGTTCGCTCCGACCCGTCCTGGACGAACTGAAGCCCGACGTGATGCACGTCCACGCCGGGGTGGTGTCGCCTTTCGCGTGGCGTGCGTTGGCCACCTGCCGGGACGTGCCTTCCGTCGTCACCGTGCACAGCCTGTGGGGGCGGCCCACCGGGGCCGTCTACAGGCGGCTGGTCTCCCGTGACGTGTCGGTGACGGCGGTCAGCGAGGCGGCGGCCCGGCCGATCCGCAGGGCGCTGGGCGCCGACGTGCGGGTGGTGCCGAACGGCATCGACACCGGCCCGTGGCGGACGATCCGGCCGTGGCTGCCGACGGGGGCCGTGCACGTGGTGGCGGTCGGCAGGCTCGCGCCGCGCAAGGAGCCGTTCACGCTGCTGAAGGTGCTGCGGGACGCGGGGCGGCGGACCAGGATCCGGGCGACGATCGTCGGCGACGGCCCCGCCGCGCGCGGTGTCCGCAGGTTCCTGCGGGAGAACCGGATGGACCATTGGGTGAAGCTCACAGGGCGGCTCGACCGCTCGGAGGTGCGCGAGGTGCTCGCGTCGGCGGATGTCTTCGTCGCGCCCGCGCGCCGCGAGTCGTTCGGGCTGGCGGCGCTGGAGGCGCGGCTGGCGGGCGTGCCGGTGATCGCGCACGCCGCCTCCGGCGTCGCGGACTTCGTGCGGCCCGAGCGGGAGGGCCTGCTCGGCGGGTCGCCGCGCGACCTGGCCGACGCGCTGGTCCGGCTGGTCGAGGACGACGAGCTCCGGCACCGTATCGCCGCGCACAACGGCGCGACGGTGCCGGAGCACTGCACCTGGCCCTCGGTGCTCGCCGCGTTCGCCGACCTCTACGAACGCCGCGCGCCGGAGCCTCCTCAGACGCCGAGCACCGACCGGGCCCACTTGTAGTCGGACTTGCCGACGGCGGTCCGCTGCACCTCGCCCACGATCTGGAGCTGGCGCGGCAGCTTGTACCCGGCGATCCGGTCGCGGCAGTGCGCCAGGAGGTCGTCGAGGGTCAGCTCGTGGCCGGGCACGGGCGCGACGACGGCGGCGACGCGCTGGCCGAACCGCTCGTCGGGGACGCCCACGACCACGACGTCGTAGACGCCCGGGTGGTCCTTGATGGCGACCTCGACCTCCTCGGGGTACACCTTCTCGCCGCCCGTGTTGATCACCAGGGAGCCCCGGCCGAGCAGCACGATCGTGCCGTCCTCCTCCAGGCTGGCGAAGTCGCCCGGCACCGACCAGCGGACGCCGTGCTCGTCGGTGAAGAACGTGGTCGCGGTCTTGGCGGGGTCGTTGAAGTAGCCGAGCGGGATGTGGCCGGAGCGGGCGAGCCGGCCGATCTCGCCGGGCTTGACCGGGCGCAGGTCGTCGTCCAGGACCTTGGTGCCGGGCTTCATGAGGAACCGGGCGGTGCCCTCGCCGCCGCCCACGGACGGGCCGAGGGTGCCGGTCTCGGACGCGCCGTAGTTGTCGAGGAACAGCACGCCGGGCAGCCGTTCCTGGAGCGCTGCCTTGGCCGCCTCGGTGAGCGGCGCGCCGCCGGACGCGACCGCGAACACCGACGACACGTCGTGGCCGCCCTTGGCCAGTTCCGCCGCGAGCGGCCTGCCCATGACGTCGCCGACGATCATGACGACGTTCGCGCCCTCCTCCTTGATGAGGTCGAGCACCCGCGCGGGGTCGAAGGTCCTGTCGTTGAGCAGGACGATCCGGGCGCCGCTGAGGACCGTCATCATGGCCACCCACTGGCCTGCGCCGTGCATGACGGGCGCGCAGTCCAGGGTCGTCGCGGGGGCCTGCTCGGCGGCCCTGACGATCTCCTCGGGCGCGCCGATCGGGTCGCCGAGCGGGTTGCCGCCGCCCATCGCGCCGAAGAAGATGTCCTCGCAGCGCCACTCGACGCCCTTGGGGTAGCCGGTGGTGCCGCCGGTGTACATGATGTAGCGGTCGTCGCTGGAGCGCGGCGGGAAGTCGTCGGTGGCGGGCTGCGCGGCGAGCGCCTCCTCGTAGCCGACGGCGTCGGGGATGTCCGCGTCGCCGCCGTCCTCCAGGACGACGACGTGGCGCAGTTCGGGCAGCGCGGCCCGGTCGACCTTGGCCAGCAGGGAGCGCTCGCCGATGAGCACGGTGGCGCGGGAGTCCGACAGCACGTGGTGCAGTTCGCCCGCGACGTACCGGTAGTTGACCGGGATGGGGACGGCGCGCGCCTTGAAGATGCCGAAGAACGCCTCAAGCCATTCGGCCCGGTTCCAGGAGAGGATCGCCACGTGGTCGCCCGGCCGCACCCCCTGGGCCGTGAGGTGGTGCCCGACCTGCGAGGCGCGGGCGTTCAGCTCGGTGTACGTGCGCCGGACGTCGCCGGCCACGAGGGCCTCGCGATCCGGTGCCGCGCCTGCGATGAGCTCCAAAAGGTCGGCCAGGTTGTAGCTGGACATGGGTCTCCTCCCCGGGGGTGATCGCGTGAGACGTGCGGCCATCCTCGTTTCGTCGGCGTTAACCGGCAATACCCACCTATCACGCCCCCGAGAGATTCCGGTCACAATTTGTTCGCGCTACCAGGGCACTGAGCTGCGGTCTAGTACGGAAGTGACAGAACGTCCACCAGGACCCCTTAACGTCCCTCTTATGGGGGTGACGGCAGGGTAGATAACGATTCAGCAACCAGAGCAGGGGGCGAAGACGTGAGCACACCGGTTGCCTGGACGCCGCCGAGTTGGGACGAGATCGTCAGCGAGCACTCCGGGCGGGTCTTCCGCCTGGCCTACCGCCTCACCGGGAACAGGCACGACGCCGAGGACCTCACCCAGGACGTGTTCGTCCGGGTGTTCCGCTCGCTGTCCTCCTACACGCCCGGCACCTTCGAGGGCTGGCTCCACCGCATCACCACCAACCTGTTCCTGGACGGCGCCCGCCGCCGCCAGCGGATCCGGTTCGACGCCCTCACCGAGGAGGCCGCCGCCCGGCTGCGCAGCGGCGAGCGCGGCCCGGCCCAGATCATCGACGACGCCGCGCTCGACCCCGACGTCCAGCGGGCCCTGGACTCCCTCGCTCGCGAGTACCGGGTCGCCGTCGTCCTGTGCGACATCGAGGGCCTCACCTACGAGGAGATCGCGGCGACGCTGGGCGTCAAGCTCGGCACCGTCCGCAGCCGCATCCACCGCGGCCGCGCCCAACTGCGCACCGCCCTGGAGCACCGCAAGCCGCCCGCCGCCGTCCCCGCCTGATTCCTGGACGTCCAACGCCGCGCCACCCGGAGGGCGATACCGGACATCCGAAACTCCGGGCGGGTGCGCGGTCGGTGTGTCCTGATGGCGACAGGTGGGTTTCTCCCAGGTTTCTTGTGATCTCGGACATATGACCGGCCGGTCTCCGGCGGTTATCTTCCGGCCATGGACATGGTCTTCGAACGCCGTGGCGCGGGGCCGCCACTCGTTCTCCTGTGCGGCGCCGGGCAGCGCGGCAGGGCCTGGGAGCCGGTGATCGGCCTCCTCGCCGCCGAGCGCGAAGTCCTCGTCGCCTCCGTCCGGCAGGGCGACCTCGACGCGACGACGACGGCCCTGGCGCTCGCCCTGCGCGGCCTGCGCCACCCGCACATCGCCGGGTTCGGGTTCGGCGGGCTCGTCGCCCTGGAGGCCGCCGAGCGCGGCATCGTCTCCTCGGCCGTCGTCATCGAGCCGTCGGGGTTCGGCGCCGCGCGCCGCCCCCGCGCCGTGCTGCGGGCCGTGCGCCGCGCCTTCGCGCTGCCGGGGCTGCTCCTTGAGCGGCTCGTGGCGCCCCCCGACCCGGTCGGCGCGCTGCCCTACCTCGCCCACTACGGCGGCGTCCGGCCCTCCCCCGACGACGGGTCGGCCTTCACCGGCGACCTCGCCGACGTGCCCGTCACGCTCGCCTGGGGCGTCCGTGGCGGCCTCCCCGGCCCGGCCAGGACGGCGCGGGCGATGCTCCCCCACGTCACGCACCTGCGGCTGCCCGGCTGCGGCCGGGTGCCGATGGCCGACGCGCCCCGGATGGTCGCCGACGTCATCCTCAGCGCCACCGCGGCGGCCGAGCGCCAGCGGATCGCCGTGGCGGGCTGAGCGGGCCGCTCAGGCCCTCTTGCCGCCCTCCTCGCTCGGACCCTCGTGGTCGACGAGCGGCAGCCGCAGCACAAAGCAGGCGCCCGACGGGACGTCCGCGACGGTCAGCTCCCCGCCGTGCGAGCGCGCGATGTCGCGGGCGATCGCCAGACCCAGCCCGGTGCCGCCCGCCGCCCTGCTGCGCGCCGTGTCCAGCCGGGAGAACCGCTCGAAGATCCGCTCCCGGTCCTCCGCCGGGATGCCGGGGCCGTTGTCGCGGACGGCGAGCACCGCCTCCGGGCCGTCCCTGCGGACCGTCACCCTTGTCTCGCCGTGCCCGTACTGCTCGGCGTTGTCGAGCAGGTTGGCGTAGAGCCTGGCGAACTGGAACCTGACCCCGTGCACGCAGACCCGCTCCGGCGCCTCCACCTCGACGCCCGGCCGCGACTCCAGCCGGGCCAGCTCACCCAGGTCGAAGCCCTCCGGCACCGACGTGCCCGCGCCGAGCTGGGACAGCAGAAGCAGATCGGTGATGATCGTCTCCAGCCGGTCGGTGTCGCGCAGCGCGGCCTTGGCGACGTCCTCCCAGTCGGCGTCGTCGGGGTGCAGGAGCGCGCCCTCCAGGTTGGTGCGCAGCCCCGCGATGGGCGTGCGCAGCTCGTGGGAGGCGTCGGAGGCGAACTGGCGCTGCCGGTCCACCGCCCGCTCCAGCCGCTCCAGCGTCTCGTTCGACGTCCGGGCCAGCCGCGCGATCTCGTCGTCGCCGTGCGGCTCCGGCACCCTGCGGTGCAGGTCGGACGCGCTGATCTCGGACATCTGCCGACGGATCGCCTCGATCGGGCCGAGCGTCCTGCCGACGATGATCCACGTGGACCAGGCGGCGAGCCCGGTGATGCCGACGACGCCGAGGCCGGCGGCCAGGTCGAGGCCCCTGCCGACGAGCATCGACGGCAGCCGCACCGCGGCGATGACAAAGTCGGTGTCCTCGTCCACGACGGAGCGGACCGCCACGACCGCGTGGCACTCGCCGTGCCTGCACTCCACCCGGCGGTCCACCCTGTCGTCCGGCGGCGGCCTGAGCTGGCTGAGCGGCTCCGTGTGCGCCTCCGGCGTCGCCGCCACGACCCGGCCCGAGGTGTCGAGGACCTGGATGAGGTGGACGCCGTCCACGCTGCGCAGCGGATCGACGATGCGGTCCGCGCGCACGTCCCCGACGGTGCGGAAGGCGGCGCGCTCGGCCGACCCGAAGATCTGGCCGAGGATCGCCTGCCGGAAGAAGAACATCACCCCGACGGCCATGAGCGCGGAGACGATCAGGCCGAGGAGCGCGGCCAGCAGGGTGTCCCGCACCCGGATCGAGCGCGGCCACCACCTCATCTGATCCCCCCGACTGGCCACTCGGCCGAACCTGGTCCCCCGGGCTTGCGCAGCACCCCGTCACCCAGGGTGACTATCACCGACTGTACCGAGTCGGTTCCGGCACGCTTCGGAGGGGGTCGCCCGGCGGTCGCCGGGCGGTCGCGGAGCCCGCCGGGACGGGACCGCCGGATGAACTTTCGATGAGACCCCGCGGAAGGGGGCCGCCCGGGCTGACGTAAATGGTCAGCCTGGTGTCATGCTTTCGAAGCCGCGTTATCAGCGGTCGTTGAGGAGTGAATCGTCGCCTCCGGCACGGCATATCCGAGATATAGCCGCGACCGTTACTGGATTGGAACACCTTCGGCCGTCGCGCGCCGCGAGCCGCCGCGCGGAGGGCCGGGAGGGGCCTCCGACGACGGCTCCCACCAGAAGTTACGCCGAAGTTGCCACAAGATCGCGGCCGATCCTGGCCCTCCCCGGACCTACACTGGCGGTCTGGCGAAGCGCCAGAGCATGATTTACGCCACACTTGCATGAGATATTCGTCATGACCACCGAGGTGTTCGTGTCGACCGATCAGCCCCAGGGCGCGCGGGGCCCAATGCCGGATGGAGGTCACCGCGTGACAGCAGAACTGGGCATCCCCTCCCGCGCCGGACGTGCCGGGCGGAGCCCATGGTCAGAGCTTCCGCGCGAGC
This sequence comes from Actinocorallia sp. API 0066, assembly GCF_020991275.1. GTDB lineage: Bacteria > Actinomycetota > Actinomycetes > Streptosporangiales > Streptosporangiaceae > Actinocorallia. The sequence goes on from NZ_JAJLQY010000005.1 coordinate 378,131, forward strand.
TCGCCGAACACGTCCTGCCGCATCTCGACCTCGTCGCCGAGGAGATCATCGCCGAGATCCGCGTCCAGGTCCGTGAGTACTCAAGGGGTGAGGGCCCCTACGCGTCCACCCTCCGTACCGTCGTCGAGCGCGCGCTCGCCCACTTCGTGGCGCGCCTCGCCCGCGGTGGTCCGCACCCCGACCCCGACTTCTTCCAGAACATCGGCAGAGGCGAGGCGGGCGAAGGCCGCAGCCTGGACCCGCTGCAGAGCGCGGTGCGCGTCGGCGGGCTCGTCGCCTGGCGACGTCTCGCGCGGAACGCCTGGGAGCTGGAACCCCGCATGATCACCGCGCTCTGCGAGGCGGTGTTCGTGCACCAGGACGACATCGCAAGGCAGGCCGCCGAGGGGTACCGGCAGGCTCAGGCCGCCGTGGCGGGCGAAATGCAGCGGCGCCGCCGCAGGCTGCTCGACCTGCTCCTGTCGGAGTCCACCGGCCACGACGCGATCGCCGACCTGGCGGCCGCGGCGCACTGGCCGATGCCGCGCACCGTCGCGGCGGTGGCCCTGGACATCCGCCACCAGGACACCCGCCCGCCGGCGTTCCCGCCGGACGTGCTGGTGGACCTGGAGCGCACCCAGCCGTCCCTGATCATCCCCGACCCCGACGGCCCCGGCAGACAGCAGGTCGTCGACAGGGCGCTCGCCGACTGCGCGGGCGTCATCGGCCCCACGGTCGCCGTCACCGAGGCGGCGCACTCGATGCGGCTGGCCCGCAACATGCTCCAGCTCGGTCAGCGCGGCGTGATCGACGCCGAGGGCGTGGTGCGCTGCGTGGACCACATGTCCACGCTGATCCTCTTCCAGGACGAGCAGCTGCTGAAGTCGCTCGCGGAGCTCCGGCTGGCCCCGCTCGCGCATCTGCGCAGCAGCCAGCAGGACAGGCTCGCCGAGACGCTCCTGGCGTGGCTCCAGTCCGGCCGTAACGCCAACGAGGTGGCGATGCGGTTGCACGTCCACCCCCAGACGGTCCGCTACCGGCTCCGGCAGCTTGAGGAGCTGTTCGGCGACCAGCTCCTGGACCCCGATCTCCGGTTCGACCTGGAGATCGTGCTGCGGGCCCGCCGCCTGCAGCAGTCGCTGGCGCTGACGCCGGCGACCCCCGACCACCGCGCGGTGGCGGGCGAGGTGATCAGCCTCCGCCGCCTCTGACGCGTCCGCCCCTCCACCCCTCCACCCCTCCAGTACGAGGAAGGCCACCGCTTCCAGCGGTGGCCTTCGTCTTTCCCCCAAAACGCGCCGGTTCGGCGCCGCCTCGTGAGTCCCAGGTGAGATTCTCCTTACCACGGGTTCCTATTTTCCCTACCAATAATGTATGGATATAGGGAGCTTGGCAAGCCGGAGCGACCCACCGAGCAGAAGGTGACGAACCATGACAGTGCAGACGGCAGTAGCCGCCCCTCCCGCGCTCACCGACAGCACCGCGCCCGCCGTCGCGGCCGAGGTCGCCGCGCGGGTCAGGCCCGGTTCCGCCGACCGCGACCGGCAGGCGCGGCACCCCGCCGCCGAACTCGCCGACCTGGCCGCCACCGGCCTGCTCGGCATCTCCGTGCCCACCGCGCACGGCGGCGGCGGGGTCGCGCCCAGCACCGTGGGCGAGGTGTTCAGGCTGCTCGCGGTCGGCGACCCGTCCGTCGCGCAACTCCTCCTCGCGCACTTCGTGATCATCGACATCCTCAAGGAAGCCGGGAGCGACGAGCAGCGCGCGTTCTTCTTCGGCGAGGCGGTGCGCGGCGTCCGGTTCGGCAACGCCACCGCCGAACGCGGCACCAGGCACGTCTTCGACCGCAGGACGGCGCTGACGGCCGACCCCGCCGGAGGGTTCCGGCTGAACGGCCGCAAGTTCTACACCACGGGCGCGCTCGCCTCCGGCTGGATCGGCGTCGACGCGTCCGAGGACGGCGACCAGACCCTGCCCGTCATCGCCTTCGTCCGCCCCGACGACGAGGGCGTCGAGTTCTTCGACGACTGGACGGCGTTCGGGCAGCGCCCCACCGCCAGCGGCTCCATCACCTTCACGGACGTGCACGTGCCCGCAGAGCGGGTCGTCACCTTCGGCCCGCTGCCCACCGACCCGCCCCCGCAGACCCTGGGCGCCTACGACCAGCTCCTGCACGCCGCGATCGACGTCGGCATCGGCAGGGCCGCCCTGGAGGACGGCGCCGCCTTCATCGCCGAGCGCTCCCGCCCGTGGTTCGAGTCCGGCCACGACCGGGCCGCCGACGAGCCCCACGTCCTCCTCCACGTCGGCAAGCTCACCACCCGCCTGCACGCCCTGGAAGCCCTCTTCGCCCGCGCCGGCACCATCCTGGACGCCACCTACGCCGCCCCCGAACTGACCGACGAGAACACCGCCGCCGCCTCCCTGGCCGTCGCCGAAGCCAAGTCCTTCGCCCAGGAGGTCTCCGTCCAGATCGCCAACGACATCCTGGAACTCTCCGGCACCAGCTCCGCCGACGCCACCCACGGCCTCGACCGCCACTGGCGCAACGTCCGCGTCCACTCCCTCCACGACCCCGCCCGCTGGAAGTACCACCACATCGGCAACCACACACTCAACGCCGTCAACCCCCCGCGCTACCCCCTCCTCTAACCCGCAAACGGCCCCCGTCCCCGCACCGGGACGGGGGCCGCCGCGCCCTCGTCCCGGGCCGTGCTCCGGCTCGCGGGATCCCTGACGCTCGACGGTCAGGGCTTGACGCAGAGCTTCTTCTTGCCCTGCTTGAAGGGCTTGGAGGGGCTCTTCACGGTCCTGGACGCCGCCGGGGGCGTGTACCTCGGGGGGAACTTGATGGAGATGGTCCCCAGGGCCTGGTAGGTGCGCTTCTGCTTCAGGCAGACGAGGTCCCCGCCGACTCTGGCGCCGCCCCGGCCCGTCTTGGTGCTGGCCTTGCCGATCCTGCGTCCGTCGCTCATGCGGGAGGTGAGCGTGACCACTGTCGCGCCGGCTCCGGGGCCCGTGCATTTGATGGACAGATGCGCGTTGACCTTCTTCCGATCCGAGCTGTGACCGGCATGTGGGTGGTCGTAGGGCTTCCTGTTCCTGAACGCGCCCGTGCAGACGATTTCCCCGGCCCGGGAGGAGGGCGCGGCCGGGCTGGCCACGATGGTGAAGTCGCCCTCGGCATCGACGGTGATGCGTGCCGTGCCGTCCTCGGTCACGTAGGACTCGGCGGCGAGGGCGGGGGCGGCGGTGAGCAGTGCCGCACCGGCGACGAGGCTGACGGATGCACAAGTCATTCTGAAGAACACGCTGTTCTCACTCATTCCTTTGTGTCCGGCTATGTCGTGGGCAGCGTAATGGATACGTTCTCCTCATGATCGAACGCATGGACCCTGACCAAGTCGCTTGGTTCGCCGCATGGGTGACCGCTATCAGTAAGGCTCCTGAGGGCCCTGAGCTGCCGATGTCCTATGCGCGCACCGTCCGGGTGCAGCATGCGGGAGATGATGAGGGCCACCCGTCTGATATTCAGAAGGCCGCTCTCGACCGGATCCTGCTGGCCGCCTCCGGCCAGGACGCCCCGGCTTGCCTGGCCTCCTACGACCCGGTCCCGGGGGAGGGTGATACGTCCGAGATCCCCTTCGCCACACGGGTGGTCGGCCATATCGAGTATCTGCTGGTGGCCGGGCCGCTGCGCGACCTGGTCTACCTGCCGTGGGAATCCCGCTGGGACTACGAGCAGCCCGTCACCATGCTCTGGCCCGCCGACCGGTCCTGGTGCCTGGCCAGCGACCCCGACGTCACCCACACCGTGGTCGGCGGCCCGGCCCCGCTCATCAAAGCGATCCTCGCCGACCCCAGGCTCTACGCCGAGGAATACCGCGCAGGCGACGAGGACTGCCGACAGAAACGCAGAAGAAGCGGAAGAGGCAGAAGAAGGTGAGCGCCTTCGGCGGAACGGCGACCCGGAATGGCAGGGGGGCCAACGGTTCGGGGAGCGTTGACGGTAATACGCAGGCGGGACCAAAAGGCTTTGGTCCCGCCTGGGCCACAGGGTCTAGGAGCGGTAGAGGTTGATTTTCTCTTCGCCGATCTTGGCGCGGAGGGCGGGGTCGTCGATGCCGAGGCCCTCGGAGGGGGCGGCGCAGAGGACGGCGACCTTGCCTGTGTGCTGGTTGGTCTGGACGGCTCGGGTCGCTTCGCCCGCGCCGTTGAGGTCGAAGACCTTGGAGAGGGTCGGGTGGATCATGCCGAGGGAGATGAGGCGGTTCGTCTGGACGGCCTCGTGGTAGTTGAAGCCGTGTGAGCCGACGATGCTCTTCAGGCGCATCCACAGGAAGCGGTTGTCGTACTCGTGGCGGTAGCCCGTCGAGGAGCCGCAGGTGACGATCTTGCCGCCGCGCTTGGCGACGTAGACGGACGCGCCGAACGTCTCCGCGCCCAGGTACTCGAAGACGATCTGCGGGTCCTCGCCGACGGTCGAGCGGATCGCCTCGCCGAGGATGCGGCCCGCCTTGCGGGCGCGGAAGCCCTCGGGGCCGAGGCCCAGCTCGTTCCGGTTGATGACGTGCTCGACGCCCTGCCTGCGCACGAGGTCGGCCTTGTCCTGCGAACCGACGACCGCGACGGGGATGCCGCCGCCGTTGCGCACGAGCTGCGTCGCGTACGAGCCGAGGCCGCCCGTGCCGCCCCACACCAGCACGACGTCGCCCTGCTTCATCTGGGCGCCGTGCGAGCCCACGAGCATGCGGTAGGCGGTCGCCGCGCACAGGGTGTTGGCGGCGGCCTCCTCCCACGTCAGGTGGGCGGGCTTCTTGACGAGCTGGTTGGCCTTGACGACGCAGTACTCGCCGAGCGAGCCGAAGTTGGTCTCGAAGCCCCACGCGAGCTGCGTCTCGGTCATCATGCCGTCGTCGTAGGAGGCGTGGTCCTCCTCGTCCACGTAGGCCGGGGAGATGACGACCTTGTCGCCCACCTTCCAGTTCTTCACGCCGACGCCGGTGCGCACCACAACGCCCGCGCCGTCGGAGCCGAGGATGTGGTACGGCAGGTCGTGCCGGGCGCCGTACCAGCCCTGCTTGCCGAACTTCTCCAGGAACGCGAAGGTCGGCACCGGCTCGAAGATCGCCGACCAGACGGTGTTGAAGTTGATGGCGGCCGCCATGACGGCGACAACGCACTCGTCAGGGGCGATCTCGGGCATCGCGACGTCGCCGACGTGCAGGGACCTGCGCACGTCCTTGTCGGTCTCGCCCTCGAAGATGCCGACCTCCTCGCGCAGCGTGTACGCGGCGCGGAAGGACTCGGGCAGCGGGGTGTTCTGCAGCTCCTCGGGGGAGGCGCCGTCGATGACGGCCTGGAGCAGGTCAGACATTGTCGTTTCCTCTGGGTGAGCGCGCCGTGGCATGGGCAAGTTCACCGGCCAGATGCGCCGCGATGGTGTCGACACCGGGCGGGTCCAGCAGGTTCAGGTGGTGCGTCCCGACGACCTCCACGATCTCCAGGTTCGGGCACAGCGGCCCGAGCCCGTTGGTCGCGTCGAGGTCGATGTAGCGGGCGTCCTGGACGGCCCAGGGGGTGGGCAGCGGCGCCTTGTAGAGGATCACCCTGCCGTCGTAGGGACGGTAGGTGTACCTCTCCAGGGTCCGGGTGTCCTGGTGGGAGGTGAGCTGGTGGTGCAGGACCGCCGGGGGAAGGGACGCCATCACGGGTGCGGCCCGCTCGGCGACGAGGGCGAACATCTCGTCCTCGCTCTTGCCCGCCAGTTCGGCGTACTCCAGCTTCACCTCCGTCCCGTACGTCTCGGTCAGGTAGGCGGCGAATCCGGCGAACCTCTTGGCGAGGTTGTCGGCGTCGTCGTCGGTGGGCAGCGGGACGCCGCCGTCGAACAGCGCGACGAACTCGACGTCGTGCCCGGCGGCGGTGAGCTGCCGGGCCGTCTCGTAGGCGAGGGTCGCGCCGAACGACCAGCCGCCGAGCCGGTACGGCCCGGAAGGCTGGGTCTGGAGGATGTGCTCGACGTAGCGCGCGGCCCGCTCTTCGACGCTGGGCGCGTCCTCCCAGCGTTCGAGCCCGTAGAACGGCTGCGCGGTGCCGATGAGGGCGGCGAGCTGCTGGTAGCAGCCGGTGGTGCCGCCCGCAGGGTGCGCGGCGAAGAACGGGAGCCCGTCGCCGCGCGGTTGGAGGGGCCGCACGGTCTGCCGCGCGGCCTCGTCCTCGACCGCCCTGATGACGTCGGCGACGCCCTGGGCGGTCGGCTCGGCGAACAGCGCGAGCCGGTCGAGGTCGGTGTGCAGTTCGGCCTGGAGTGCGGCGTGGATCTGGTCGGCCTGGTGTTCCTGGCCGCCGAGGGCGAAGAAGTCCTCGGTGACGCTGACCTTGGGGAGGTCCAGGTGTTCTTCGAAGAGCCGGACGACGAGGCGTTCGGCGGCGTCGCGCGGCATCACGTAAGCCTCGTCGCGGCCTTCGCGGGCGGGTGCTTCGCCGAGGCCGAGTTCGCCCGCCGCCCAGTCCTCGAACACGTCGACGCTGGCGCCCTGGAGCAGCACGGCGGGCGGGACGGTCAGGCCGAGGTCGTGTTCGATGGCGCTCTTGATCCGGACCGCGACGAGCGAGTCGAGGCCGAGTTCGGTGAGCGGGGTCGCGGGGTCGAGGCGGCCCGCGTCGAAGCCGAGGATGGACGAGACCCGTTCCAGCACCCGCGCGCGCACGGCGGCACGGGCGGCTTCGGGGGCCATGGCGCGCAGGCCGTCGGGGCCCGGCCAGTCGTCGGCCGTCGCGGTGCGGCCCGCCGCTTCGACGAGCGCGGCGTAGAACGGCATGCGGCGGATCTCGGGGAACAGCTCGACGGCGCGGGCCGCGTCGAAGCGCAGGACGCCCGTGGCGGCCCGGTCGCGGGCCAGGAGCGCCTCCAGGGCCTCGACGCCTTCCTGGGGGCTGAGCGGCTCGATGACGGTCACGCCCGCCTCGGTCGCGCCGCCGACCTCCGCCCAGGTGCCCCAGTTGACCGTGGTGGCGGCCAGGCCGTGGGCGCGGCGGTGGGCGACGAGCGCGTCCAGGGCGGCGTTCGCGGCGGCGTAGGAGCCCTGCCCGGGGGAGCCGAGGAGGGCGGCTGCGGAGGAGTGGACGAGGAAGAAGTCGAGGTCCTCGGGGGCCGCCTCGTGCAGCCGCCATGCGCCCGCGACCTTCGGCGTCCACACCTTGTGCAGGTCTTCGGGGCCGATCTCGGCGAACAGCCGGTCGGCCATCCCGGCGGCGCCGTGCACGATGCCGCGCAGGACCCTGCCGCTTTCGGTGGCCGCCTTGACGAGGCGCTCGGCCGTGCCGTCGGCGGCGATGTCGCCCAGGACGACTTCGACCTCGACGCCCAGCGCGCGCAGGTTCTCGATCTCCTTGCGGGCCGTCTCGTCGGGGCCGGAGCGGCCCGAGAGCACGACCCTGCCGGCGCCGCGCTCGGCCAGCAGCCGCGCGGTCACCAGGCCGATGCCGCCGTACCCGCCGGTGATGACGTACGCGCCGCCCTTCCGGACCACCTTGCGCGGCCTGCCTTCCGGCAGCGCCGCCGCCGCGAGCCGCGCGGTGTACCGCTGCCCACCGCGCCACGCGATCTCGGCGTCGGCCCCTTCGCCCGCGATCTCCCGCAGCAGGATCCGCGTGACGGCCTCGTCGCCGGATGCACCGGAGACGGCTGCGGCTTCGGCGGGGATCGTGGCGGCCAGGGCCACGGCTTCGGCGGAGGTCGTGGCAGCGAGGGCGGCGGATTCGGTGGTGTTGGCGGGGAGGTCGAGGTGGGTCGCGCGGAGGCCGGGGCGTTCGAAGCCCAGGACGCGGACGACGGCGGGCAGGAAGCCCTGGCGGGGGTTGCCGGGCTCGCCGTCCAGGACGGCCCTCGCGCCGCGCGTGACGAGCCAGAGGCGCTGCGCGGTAAGCGCCTTGGCCGCGCCGACGACGGCCAGGACGAGGGCCTCGTCGGTCAGGTCGGCGGGCGGGACGAGCGCCACGTGCCGCGTCTCGGCGCTGACGCGGGCCCTGACGGCGTTCTCGGCGTCCGCCCAGTCGATGTCCCCGAGCACGACGAGACCGGCCTCGTCGGCCTCGTCAGCGGCGGGGCGCGCGTTGGTCGCACCGGGGTCGAAACCCACCGGGTCAGCGGCCGTCGTGGCATTGGACGGGGAGTCCGCCCCCGGAGTGGGGTGCCCCTTGCCGTCAATCCGGGGGGCGGGGAGGTCGGCGGGGTGCCAGGTGGCTTCGACGAGCTTCGCGGTCAGCGGGAGGGGGGTCGGGCGGGGGGTGAGGACGATGCCGTTGGCGTGCAGGAGGGGTGTGCCCTCGTCGTCGGTGAGGAGGAGGTCGGCGACGGCGCGGTCGGCCTCGCGGCGGATCACCGTGTGGCAGAGGCCGCCCCGGTGGGTGGGCCCGGCGACGCGCAGCGAGGCGATCGACTCGGGCAGCCAGGAGCCTTCGCCCGCTTCGGCGGCCGCGTGCTTCAGGCAGCGGTCCAGGACCTCCGGGTGGACGCGGTAGTGGCGGCTGCCCTTGGCGGCGCCCTCCACCCGCTTGCCTTCACCGGACGGCGCCGGGAAGGGCGAGGCTTCGTCCGTCGTCGTCTGGGCTGCCGCCACGAGGGCCCAGGAGCCCGCAGGCGTGCGGGCGTGGACGGCGACCTGCCCGTCCTCGTCCAGGGTGGTGCTCAGCTCCGCGTCGCCGTCCAGGGCGTGCAGACGGGGCAGTTCAAGCGCGCGCACGACGATCGCGCCGCCTTCCGCACCTGCTGTGCCCATCTCTCCTGCGGAGAGTGCCATCTCCGCAAGCGCGGCGGCCGGTAGCAGCGGCCCATCCCACGAGACGGTGCCCTGCCAGGCGTGCCTGTCCTCGCCGGGCAACTCGACGTGCGCCCCGAGCAGCGGGTGCGCGCCCGAGCCCGCGACGCGGCGGGCGCCGTCCGCCCAGTGCCGCTCGTGCCGCCACGGCGCGCGCGGCAGCGTGACGAGCGCGCCGTCGCCGGGCCCCGCGACGGTGTGGCCGTGCACGGCGAGCGTCGCGAGCTGGGCGTGGAAGGTGAGGGTGTCGTCTGTCTCCTGCCCCTTGGGCGCGCGCTTCAGCGAGTGCAGCACGTGCGCCCCCGAGCCCTCCAGGGTCTCGGCGACGGCGAGGGAGAGGATCGGGTGGGCGTTCAGCTCGATGAAGGTACGGTGCCCGTCCTGCGCGGCCGCCGCGACGGCGTCCGCGAGCCGGACGGGGTTGCGGAGGTTCGCCGCCCAGTACTCGGCGTCCAGCGGCGCCGACCCGTCGAGCAGCTTGCGCGGGTCCTCCAGCGCCGTCGTGTACATCGGCACCTCGCCGACGCGGGGCGCGAGGTCGGCCAGTTGCGCTCTCAGCTCCGGCAGGAGCGGGTCCACCTGCGGCGAGTGCCCTGCGCCCTCGGCCTTCACCTGACGCGCGAGGTATCCCCTCCCGGACGCCCAGGCGAGCACCGCCTCGATCGCGTCGGCCGCGCCCGTCACGACGGTCTGTTTGGGCGACGACAGCACGGCCGGGTGCACGGTGGGCCCGGTGTACTCCTGGAGTTCGGCCTGCCCGCACCCGACGACGGCCATCCCGCCGCCTCCGACGAGCGCCATCATCAGCCGCGACCTACGGACGATCACCTTGACGCCGTCGGAGAGGCTGAGCGCCCCCGCCACGACGGCGGCCGCGACCTCGCCCATCGAGTGCCCGACGACGGCCGCAGGCTCCACCCCGTAAGAGCGCCACACCCGCGACAGCCCCACCTGCACGGCGAACAGCACGGGCATGATCTCGGCCGGGCCCTCGGGCATCCGCCCGTCTTCGAGCAGCCCCCACAGGTCGAGCCCGGCCTCTTCGGCGAACAGCGCGTCGAGGTCGTCGATCGCCTCGGCGAACGCGGGCTCCTCGGCCAGCAGCGACTGCGCCATACCGGGACGCTGCGCCCCGTACCCGGAGAACACGAACACCGGCCGGGCCGGAGAGCCGACCGCCGTCCCGGTGACGACCGCCGGGTGCGGCACGCCCTCAGCGAGCGCGGTGAGCCCTTCGCGCAGCCCGTCCAGGTCGCGCGCGACGATCGCGGCCCTGGCCCGCCCGCGCGGGTCGCGACGGCGCAGGGTCGCCGCGACGTCCGCGAGGCCGCCGGGGGCGTCCTCAAGCGCGTCCAGGAGCGCCCTGGCGTAGCCGGGCAGCCGGTCGGCGGCGACGTCCGACAGCGGGAACGCGCGGACCGGCACCGCCTCGGCCGGCGCGGGCTCGACCTCGGGCGCCGCCTCCAGCCTGACGTGCGCGTTCGTCCCGCCGAAGCCGAACCCGGAGACCCCGGCGCGGCCGAGCCGCCCGTGGTCGGGCCACGCCGTCGGCGTGTCCGCGACGCGCAGGTTGAGCTCGTCGAACGGGATGTGCGGGTTCGGCTCGCGGTAGTGGATCGACGCCGGGATCAGCCCGTGGTGCAGCGCGAGCACCGTCTTGATGAGCCCGGCCGAGCCCGCCGCCGCCTCCATGTGGCCAAGGTTGGACTTCACCGAGCCCAGGAGCAGCGGCTCCGTCCGGCCGCCGCCCAGGATCTCCCCGAGCGCCCTGGCCTCGATGGGATCGCCCAGGAACGTGCCGGTACCGTGTGCCTCGATGTAGTCCACGTCGCGGTCGGCGTCGTACAGGTCGCGCAGCAGCGCCTTCTGCGCGTCGGCGTTGGGCGCGACGAGCCCGTTGGAGCGGCCGTCGGAGTTGACCCCCGTGCCGGTGACGACGGCGAGCACCCTGTCGCCGTCGCGCCGCGCGTCCGAGAGCCGCTTGAGCACGAGCACGCCGCAGCCTTCGGCGCGCACCATGCCGTCGGCGGAGGCGTCGAACGCCTTGCAGCGGCCGTCGGCGGCGGTGCCTCCGGCGGCGTCGAAGGTCATCGTGATGGTCGGCGACAGCAGGACGTTGACGCCACCCGCGAGGGCCACGTCGCTGTCACCGGCGCGCAAGGACTGGACGGCAAGGTGGGTGGAGACGAGTGACGAGGAGCACGCGGTGTCCACGATCATCGAGGGGCCGCGCAGGTCGAGCAGGTACGACAGGCGGTTCGCGACGATGCTGAGGGCTGCCCCGGTGGCGGTGAACGCCTCAAGCCGGGTCAGGTCGGAGGCGGTGAGCCCCGCGTACTCGGGCGCCGAGACGCCCATGAACACGCCGGTCCTGGTGCCGCGCAGCCGTGCGGGCGCGAGGCCCGCGTGCTCCAGCGCCTCCCACGCGACCTCTAGGACGAGCCGCTGCTGCGGGTCCATGACGGCGGCCTCGCGCGGCGTGATCCCGAAGAAGCGCGCGTCGAAGGCGGCGACGTCGTCCAGGAAGCCGCCGCGCTTGGTGACGTTCGCGAGCAGGTCGGCGATCTCGGGGGAGCCGTCGTCGAAGGCGTCCCAGCGGCCGTCGGGCACCTCGCCGACGGCGTCGCGGCCCTCCCGCAGGAAGCTCCAGAACGCCTCTGGGCCGTCGATCCCGCCGGGGAAGCGGCACCCCACGCCGACGACCGCGACGGGCTCGTCGGCGGCCCTGGCGGCGTTCTGGGCGGCCTGCACGGACTGCGCGGGGGCGGGCTCGGGCTCGGCGCCGCTCAGCGCGGCGGCGATCCGCGCGATGGTGGGGTGTTCCCACACGAGCGTGGCGGGCAGTGAGCGGCCGAGCAGCTCCTCCAGTTCGCCCGCGATCGCGACGGCGTCGCGGGAGGCGAGCCCGAACTCCTCGAGTGGACGGTCCACGTCCACCGCGTCGGCGGCGAGGTCGGCGCGGCGTGCTATCTCATGGACGAGGAAGTCCCGGATCTCGCCCTGGAGCTGCGGATCCCCGGTGCCTTCGGACATGAGCTCCCCCAACATGGGCATGGGCCGGTGCGAGCGACCACCTTGTCCTAGTTTGAGCACATCCCTCTTCGCATCCGGACCAAGAATCTCGGGTGTTCCTTATCACCCCCATGACAAGAGGTTCCCCACGGGTATATGGGTGAATTGGGGCTAAATGGGACGGGACAGGTATGGGTGGACGCTGACGGTCGTGGCCGTCAGCGCGTTCATGGTGACCTTGGACAACACGGTCACGAACATCGCCCTGAAGACCATCCGCGAGCATTTCGGAACAACACTTCCGACAGCCACCTGGGTCACCACGTCCTACATTCTGATCTTTTCCTGCCTGATGATCGCGGGCGGGCGGCTGGTCGACGTCTACGGGGTCCGCCGGATCTTCACCCTCGGCATGGGCACCTTCACCCTCGCCTCCCTCGGGTGCGGCCTCTCCCAGGAGCTGTCCCAGCTCATCGTCTGCCGCATCGTGCAGGGCGCGGGCGCCTCCCTCGCGCTGCCCGCGACGCTCGTCATGGTGATGAACAAGCGGACCGACAAGCAGAAGTCGCTCGGCAACCTCGTCTTCATCCTCACCGGAACCGTCGCCTCCGCCCTCGGCCCCACCATCGGCGGCATCATCACCGACGCGTTCAGCTGGCACTGGATCTTCCTCATCAACGTCGGCCCCGGCCTGCTCGCCATCCTGCTCGGCCTGCTCGTGCTGGACGGCAAGAGCGAGAACCGGCCCGAGAGCGTCGACCTTCCTGCCGTCCTCACCTCCGCGACGCTGCTGTTCTCGATCACCTACGGCGTGCACGCGGGCGGCGACGTGGGCTGGACCCACCCCAGCGTCCTCGCCGTCTTCACCCTCGCCCTGGTCTCCCTCCTCTCCTTTGTGCTCGTGGAGAAGTGGGCGCCCAACCCGATGATCACCACCGAGTTCTTCCGGAACAAGGCGTTCTCCGGCGGCCTGGCAGGCCAGATCCTGTGGGGCATGGGGTTCTCCGGCGTCCTCACCTACTCCGGCAACTTCATGCAGGACGTCCTCGGCTGGTCGGCGTCCCAGGCGGGCACCGTCTTCATCCCGCCCGCCGTCATCATCGGCCTGCTCACGCCGGTCGGCTTCTGGCTCGCCGGGAGGTTCGGGCCACGCATCCCCATCGGCACCGGCATGGTGCTCATGTCCTGCGGCCTCATCGCCTTCTCCGGCCTGCGGCAGGGCGACGACTTCGTGGACATCCTGCCCGGCATCATCCTCGTCGGCGCGGGCTCGGCCCTCACCATGCCGCTCGGCCTCTACGTCCTCAAGGCGGTCCCCGAAAGCCGGACCGGCGTGGCGGGCGGCGTCATCAACGTCGGCCGCGAGATCTCCGCCGCGCTCGGCATCGTTGTGCTCGGCGCCCTGCTCAACGCCATGATGCGGTCGGCCAGGGAGGAGGGCTCCGACCCCGTCGAGGCGATGGAGCGGGGCTCGTCGGCGGCGCTGCTGCTCGGCGCCGCGATCGTGCTCGTCGGCGCGGTGATCGTCGTGTTCACCCTCCAGCGCAAGAGCGAGCTCACCGACAAGACCGAAGGCGCGGCCCCGCCCCCCGAGCCGTCGTCCGTCACGTCCGGCTCGTTCCCGGTCATCCCGGACTGGTGGGGTACCAACCGCAAGGCGGAGATCCCCTCCGCGTGGCCCCCTCCCCCGCCTTACAGTCCCTATGAGACGACGACGGAGGGAGACCGCACATGGGCCGGAAGGTAGTCATCTTCGCCGCCGGGTCGCGGGGCGACCTGCAACCGTGCGTCGCGCTCGGCCGGGGCCTGGCCGACCGGGGCGACGAAGTCCGCGTCATCGCCTCCGCCGCCTACGAGGGGCTCATCACAGGCGCCGGGCTCGGCTTCCGCCCGCTGTCCATCGACCCCACCCGGATCGTCGACTCCCCCGAGGGCCAGGAGCTGCTCGGGGGCGGCCGCAACCCCGTCCGGTTCCTGCGCGGCGTCAAGCGGATCGCGGCGCCGCTGGCCGAACGACTGCTCGCCGAGGTGACGGACGGCACCGACGGGTCCGACCTCATGCTCGCGCCCACCCTCGGGTTCCTCGGCGCGCACGTCGCCGAGCACCGGGGCATCCCGCACGCGCTCATCCACTTCCAGCCGTCCCAGCCGACGGGCGCCTTCCCGCATCCGTTCCTGCCCGCCGTCCGGCACTTCGGCCCGTACGCGAACCGGCTCACCTACGAGGCGCTGGACTTCGTGACGTGGCAGTTGACCCGCCCGTTCCTCAACCCGTGGCGGACCGGCCGGCTGAAGCTCGAACCGCTGCCCCTCGTCGGGCCGGGCCGTGACGTCAGGGACGCGCCGGTGCTGTGCGCGTTCAGCCAGGTGCTCGTGCCCCGGCCGACCGACTGGGCGGCGAACGTCAAGGTCACCGGCTTCTGGTTCCTGGACCAGCCGCACTGGGAGCCGCCCCCTGAACTGGTCTCCTATCTGGAGTCGGGCCCGCCGCCCGTCTACGTCGGGTTCGGCAGCATGCGCCCGGCCGACCCGGAGGAGACGACCCTGAAGATCCGCACGGCCCTCCGCCTAGCGGGCTTCCGAGGTGTCCTCCAGGGCGACCCCGCGACCTCCGAGGACGACATGCTGGTGGTCCGCGACGTCCCCCATAGCTGGCTCTTCCCCCGCATGGCCGCCGCCGTCCACCACGGCGGCGCCGGCACCACCGCCGAGTCCCTCCGCGCCGGTCTCCCCACCCTCGTCTGCCCCTTCTTCGGCGACCAGCCCTACTGGGCCGACCGAGTCCACGCCCTGGGCGCCGGCCCCCGCCCCCTCCCGGTCAAACACCTAACCGTGGAATCCCTGACCTCCCGCCTACGCGACCTCGTCACCACCACCCGAACCACCCGCACCCGAGACCTCGCCACCTCCCTCAACGCCGAAGACGGCGTAGCCCGAGCCTGCGAGTCCCTGGACCTCCTCCAACCCTGACCCCTCACCGAGCGCGTCAAGGTACCGGAACATCTCTTCGGCCGAACCGTGCACGATGCCCCGGCCGTCGCGCAGCTCCGCGTCCGCCTCGCGTTCACCCGCGAGCCACTCCGGGGTGAAGAACCACGCCTGGCAGGCGGGCATCGACCGCGTCTCCTCCGATTTCACACTCTCTTGGTACCAAACGCCTCCGCCCCCTGCCCCGGACATGCGCAGGACGGCCCCGCGTGGTGGCGGGGCCGTCTGCTGGACGGGCCGGGGTCAGGTGGCGGAGGGGCGGGTTTCGAGGACGAGTTTGGTGCCGGGGGTGGTGGCGGCCTGGAGGGTGCGGAGGTGGAGGAGGGACGGGTGGTCTTCGAGGAGGCGGGCGGTGTTGGCCAGGGAGCGGAGGGCGGCGGCCTCGGCTCGGGCGCGCTCCAGGTCGGCGCGGCCCTGCTCCCTGGCGAGGACGGTTTCCAGGGCGGCGCGGCGGAGTTCGCCCGGCAGCATGACGTCGCGGATGGCGACCTCGGAGACGACGACGCCCAGCTCGGGCAGGTCGCCGACGACAAGGGCGGCCAGGCCCTCCGACAGGCGGGCGCGCTCGGCCGTCAGCTCGGCCAGGGAGGCCGCGGAGACGACGTCGCGGACGGCGTCCTGGACCCGGTGGTAGAGCACGTGTGAAGCGTCCTGGGCGCCCGTGGTGAAGGCGACGGGGTCGGTGACCGTCCACCCGGCGACAGCGCTGAGCCGCAGCGCCAGGCCGTCGGACGTCAGCAGCTCCTGGCCGGAGACGTGCAGCATCCGCGGCCTGATGTCCACCGCGATCGTGGTCGTCCGGCGGGCGCGGCCGATCCGGTGGCGGCCGGGCGCCAGCAGCCGCTGGAACCTGCCGTCGCGGTACAGGAGCGTGCGCTCCCAGTCCATGACCGTCACGCGCATGCGGTCACCTTCTTCCGTTCCTTGGGAGAGAGCGTCCCTTCCCCGCGCCGCGGACGGCGGCGGGGGCGTCCTCCCGAAGGAGAGCCCGCAGAGCCGCACGCCCGCTCGTGGCGCGTGGGAAGGGACGCCGGTGAATGAGGATTCGAACCTCGGGCCTCAATGCCGTTGCCAGGTGAGACGGCGGGGACAACGCGGGGAACGCGGCCCGGTGATGCCCGGAGCGCCCCTCTTCCCTGCCGCGTTCCCCATGGTAGGAGCCGACTCGTCGCCGTTCCACGGGTTTTTCCGGCGCGCCCCCGGCAAGATTTTTTGGGGCTGGGGAACATCCCGGAGGCAAGGTCTGTTGCACAGGGCGTGGCCGATGTGACCGGGTGTCCCCGGGTCCCATCTATCGCCTTCACGGAATACCGTTCGGCTGGAGCCGTGTTGTGCCTTTCGCCGTGAGGCGACCCCGCACGTCGCGCCACACCGCGAGGCCCGTCCGTTGGACGGGTCTCGCGGCTTTTGTCGTGCTGTTCCATGCCCGTTTCGTCGGGACGCCCCGGCCGGGCCGTCCGGGGGCTTGGGGGCGTGTGGGAAGGGAATGACGCCGGAGGCGGGGCGGTTCGACGGTGTGGGCCGCGCGGTACGGCCCCGGGGAGGGGGCCCTGCATGAGTGAGGACGCGGACTTCGGCGAGCGTCTGGGGGTGGTGAAGGTGCCCGGCGAGGTCCGGGCGCCCGGACGGGTTCGGCGGTGGGTGCGCGGGTTGCTGCGGGGCTGGGCCGAGGAGGTGGTGGACGTGGTGGAGCTGCTCACCTCGGAGATCGTGACGAACGCGGTGGAGCACGGCCCGGAGGACGGCGTGGTGGAGGTCACCGTGTGGCGCGGGCAGAAGGGTGTCCGGGTGGAGTGCGCGGACAGCGGCGGCGGTGTCCCCGTCGTCCAGGAGGCGGACGACGGCGACGAGGGCGGCCGCGGCCTGGCTCTGCTGGACGGCCTGTCCCGGGCCTGGGGCAGCCGCACGGACGGCGACGGCACCACCGTCTGGTTCGAGGTGGACGCCTTAGCGCCGCCCCGTGACGGCGGTACCGCGCCGTTACTTCTTGTACTTCTTGCCCTGGATCGCCTTCATCGCCTTCGGCCAGGAGCGTTTCAGCTCGGCCTTCCAGAACGGCCAGGAGTGCCGTCCGCCGGAGTAGATGTGCGACTGGTGTTTGATCTTCAGGGCGGTGAGCCGCTTCTTGAAGTCGTTGGTGCTCATGCCGGTGAAGTACTCGGAGATGAGTCCGGGGTCGCTCGGCAGCAGCATGCCGCTTCCGGAGGAGAAGTACAGGGTGGTGCCGCGCAGGTTGGGCGCGAGCGTCCAGGGGTCGTGTGCCTCCCAGTTCGCCCTGTCCTTCTCCGGGTCGCCGTAGATCCTGTCCGGGTTGCCCTGGTTCGCATTGATCGTGCCGAGCGCTTCGGGCACGCCGGGCGAGAGCAGCGAGAGCAGCGAGCTGTAAGCGGCGGCGAACTTGAACCGGCCGGGGTAGCGGGCGGCGTACGTCATCGCGCCCTGCCCGCCGGACGAGTTCCCGATGACGGCCCTGCGCTTGCCGGTGTGCAGGTTCCGTTCCATCAGCTGGAAGACCTCCGTCATGTGGAAGGTCTCCCACTCGGGCGGCCCGCCCTTGCCGTTGTTGTACCAGTTCGTGTACGAGCCGTTGGCGCCCTCGGGCATCACCACGATGACGTTCCACTTGGCGGCGAGCGTCGCGATCTGGGAGCTGCGCGTCCAGGAGCGGTAGTCGGCCTTGCCTCCGCCGTGCAGGAGGTAGACGACGGGCCATGTCTTCTTGGAGGTGAACTTCCAGCCGCGCGGAAGCAGCAGCCGTACCTTGCGTGTCTTGTTCCCGAGGCCCTTGGAGCGCACGGAGACGTCGAGCCTGCGCTTGTCCTTGGTGACCCACTTGTAGGACGTGATCGCGCTGCCGTTGTCGGCCTTGCGGAACGTGACCTTCGCGGCGGCGGCGGGTGCCGGGGCGAGGGCGAACGCGAGGACGAGCGCGAGGAGGGCGGCGGGGAGGGAGCGACGGTAAGGGGAGCCCATGTCAGTACTTCTTGGCGCCGATCGTCTTCATGATCCGTGGCCAGACCCAGGCCGTCTCGCGCTTCCACGCGGGCCAGTTGTGCGTGCCCTTGGCGTACAGGTGCGCGGTGTAGGGGATGCCCTTCTCCTTGAGCTTGTCCCTGAAGTACTTGACGCTGTGGCCGGTCCACTGCTCGGCGACGAGGCCGATGTCCCACGGCTGGAGGTCCTGCGGGTCGCCGGGTCCGGGCTGGCCCGCGGTGCCGGAGGAGAAGAAGATCTTGGTGCCGCGCAGCCCCTCGACGAGATCGTAGGGGTTGTGCAGCCGCCAGTTCGCGGCGTCGGCGGGGTAGCGGCCCCAGATGGCGTTCGGGTCCTGCCCGTTGCCGGAGTTGATCTGGTAGAGGAACTGCGGGATGAACGGGGCCCTGAGGTGCAGGAGGCCGCTGAGCGAGGCGGCGTACTTGAACTTGCGCGGGTAGCGGGCGGCGTACGTCATGGCGCCCTGCCCGCCGGAGGAGTTGCCCATGACGGCGGCCGTCTTGGACGCGCGGAAGTTGCGCTCCAGCAGCGGGATGACCTCCTTGATGTGGAAGTCCTCCCACTTGGGGGTGCCGTACTTGCCGTAGTTGTACCAGTTCGTATACGAGCCGTTGGCGCCCTCGGGCATCGCCACGATGACGTCGTACTTGGACGCGATGGACGCGATGGACGACTTGCGCGTCCAGGAGCGCCAGTCGTCGTGGCCGCCGTGGTACAGGTACACGATCGGCCAGGTGCGCTTGGAGTTCCGCGACCACTTCTTCGGCAGCAGCAGCCTGACCTTGGGGTTCACTCCCGGCAGCGAGGGCGACCTCACCGTGATGTCGGCCTGCCGCTTGTTCTTGGTCAGGTAGCTGAACTTGGTGATCGTCGCGCCGGTCGGGGCTGGCTTGTACTTGGGCTTGGCCGTCGCGGCGCCGGGCACGAGCCCGACAGCCAGGACGACGGCCCCGACGAGGACGCCTACACGACGCAGGGGTTCACCGCGCATAATCATCCTCCACCTCGCGCCAGTGCCATCCCGGACCGTCCGGGTTGGGCACGATTTCACGTCTCCGTCGCGGCTGTCCACCCTGTCGGGGGGCGCCCACCTTGACCGGTCTGTCCGACCAGGCGAAGCCGCCGCCCTGGAGGGGGACGATGCCGCGCGTGGCCCGGCGGTGACCGCCCCGATGCCGACCCTGACGCGCGTTCTGTCCGTTCAGTGCCGCGGCGGGCGCCGGTGTCACCGGCGACTTACTCGGGCCGCCCTTGCCGCCTTCGCCCGGGATGTCCACGTCGTGGACCTCGCGCAGGTCGATCGCCGCGTGCAGTTTCTTCAGCGGTCCGGGAAGCCACCAGTTGGCGTCGCCGAGGAACCGCATGGTCGCCGGGACGAGCAGCGACCGGACCAGCGTCGCGTCCACCACGATCGCGACGAGCAGGCCGACGCCGAGCTGCTGCACCGTGGTGATCTTCGCCGTCGAGAAGGCCGCGACGACGACGATGAGCAGCACCGCCGCGCTGGTGATGATCCCGCCGGTCTGTTGGAGCCCGCGCGCGACGGCCCGCCGGTTGTCATGGGTGTTGTCCCATTCCTCCCGGATGCGACTGAGGAGGAACACCTCGTAGTCCATCGAGAGCCCGAACACGATGGCCAGCACGAGGATGACGGAGTTGGCGTCCAGCGAGCCGGTCGGGGTGAAGCCGAGCAGTCCCGCGAGGTGGCCGTCCTGGAACGCCCAGACCATCGCGCCGAACGAGGCGCCGATGGACAGGAGGTTCATGATGACCGCCTTGATCGGCAGCAGGATCGAGCCGAACGCCGCGAACAGCAGCAGGAAGATCGCCACCGCGACGAAGATCGCCGTTTTGGGCAGCGAGCGGGCGAGGCTGTCCATGAGGTCCATCTGGACGGCGGTGGACCCGCCGACCACGATGTGGTTGACGGCCTCGGGCCGGTCGGTCGGGTTGTCCAGCGCCCTCAGGTCCCGCACGAGCTGTTTGGTGGCCGGGTCGTTGGCCTCGCCCTCGTAGGTCACCTGCATGCGCACCAGGCCGTCCGAACGGCTCTGGTTGGTGAACTGGGCGGCCGTGACGCCCGGCATCGCGGCGATCCGGTCGCGGAACTTCGCGAGGTTCTCCGGGAACGCGTCCTTGCCCGGTGTGAAGTTCTTCGGCACGAGCGCGCCTTCGAGCAGCACGTCGATCGGGTCGAGGACACCGCCGGAGAAGTCCTTCTGGACGGTCTCCACGACGACCCGGGCGGGCATGCCCTCCGGCAGCGACCTGATGTCGGACAGCCCGAACTCGACGTGCAGGAACGGCGTCACGCCCGCGACGAGCACCGCGCTGACGCCCACGAAGTACAGGAACGGGCGGCGCATGACGCTCTGGCCGAGCCGGTACCAGGTGCCCTGCTCCTCCGGCCGTGGCTTGCGCTTGCGGCGCTTGCGCCACGGCATCTGGCCGAACTCGATGCGCGGCCCGAGGATCGACAGCATGCAGGGCAGGATCACCAGCGACATGATCAGCGCGACCACGATGACCGCGTTGCCCGCGATGCCGATCGACTTCAGGAACATCTGCGGGAACAGCAGCAGGCCCGCCATCGACGCCATGACGGTGACGGCGGAGAACATCACGGTCCGTCCGGCCGTCGCCATGGTGACGCCCATGGCCGTCGGCCCGTCACGCCCCTTGCCCAGTTCCTCCCGGAACCTGTTGATGATGAACAGGGAGTAGTCGATCGCGAGGCCGACCGCGAGCATGGTGACGAGCGACGTCGTCAGGCTGGACACGTCCAGGACGTACGTCGTCGCGCGCATGACGGCGAACGCGCCGAGGATCGAGAAGATCGCCAGGAACACCGGCTGGAGCGCGGCGGCGACGCTGCCGAACACGATGAGGCCGATGATGAGGACCAGCGGCAGCGAGATGATCTCGGCCTTCACCAGGTCGGCCTGCATCTGGTGGAGGAAGTCGTTGCCGATCTGGATCGCGCCGCCGACCTGGACGGTCAGCCCCGGCGCGTCGATGTGCTTCTTGACCTCCTCCAGGTCGGCGACCTTCGCGGCGTCCGCCTTGAGAGGGTCGTCGTCGCCCTGGAGGACGAGCATGACGAGCGTGCTGTACCCGTCATGGGACACGATGTTCTCGCGCCCCTCCTTGGCCTCCTTGGTGCTGCCCTCTATGTGCCAGTAGCTGAAGATCTGCTTGACGTTCGCCTTGGGCAGCCGTCCCACGGTGGTGAGGACGGCGCCCATGAACTCCGGGTCGGTGACCTTGTGCTCCGCGCTGCGGTACACGAGCATCACGTCGGGGTTCGCGCCGCCCCAGACCATCGACGCGGTCCGCGACACGGCCGTCGAGTCGGCCTTCGGGTCCTCAAAACCGCCGTTCTTCAGGACACCTGGGGCGAACACCCCGAGGCCCCAGAAACCCGCGCCGACCGTCATGAGCACGGACAGGAACAGCACCAGCCAGCGGTACCGATGGACGAAGCGTCCCCAGCCGTACATGCGGAGTCTCCTGCCTGGCGCTAGCGCGCGAGCCGGTCGGCGGTCCTGACGAGGTCGCCGCTCAGGTAGCGGTCGCGGTTCGCGGCCCTGGCGACCTTGCCGCTCGACGTCCGGGACAACGATCCGGGCTCGATCAGCACGAACTCGTGGATGTGCATCTCGTGGACCTGGTTGACCTTCGCGCGCACGGCGCGTTCCACTTCGGCGAGGTCGAGCCTGGCGACGGGAAGCCGCCGGTTCCGCTCGGCGACGACGACGAGCCGCTCGGTCTCCGCGCCGGGGATCGCGAACGCGGCGACGTGGTCGGGCCGGATCGCCGCCGAGGCCGCCTCGGTGGTCACCTCGACGTCCTGCGGGTAGTGGTTGCGGCCGTCCACGATGATCAGGTCCTTGATCCGGCCGGTGACGTACAGGTCGCCGGCGTGGACCGCGCCGAAGTCGCCGGTGCGCATCCAGCCGCCGGACGGGATGCCCTGCGCGTCCTCGATGACGGCGTCGAACGTCTCGGCGCTGCGCTCGGTGTTGCCCCAGTAGCCCCGGCCGACGTTCGGGCCGTGCACCCAGATCTCGCCGACGGTGCCGTCCGGTCTCTCCCGGCGCGTCTCCGGGTCCACGATCGCGACGAACTGGCCGGTGGGCGCGCCGCACGACACGAGCGGCTGCGCGTTCTCGGCGTCCGACGGCACGATCCGGCCCTGGGTGAGGGCCTCCCGGTCCACGTTCAGCATCCGGGCGGGCACGTCCGGGTCGGGGTTGGTGACGAAGCTGCCGGACACAAAGACCGTCGCCTCGGCCAGCCCGTACGCGGGCCGCAGCACGCCGGGCCGCAGCCCGACCGGCGCGAACGCCTTCGTGAAGTTCTCGACCGTGGACGGCCGGATCGGCTCGGCCCCGTTCAGGCACACGTTCAGGCCGCTGAGGTCGAGCCCCTCAAGGCTCTTCTCGTTGGCCTGGCCCGACACGTAGTCGTAAGCGAAGTTCGGGCCTGCCGTGTACACGTTCGGGCACTCAGACAGCAGCCGCAGCCACCGGACGGGACGCATCAGGAACGACATCGGATCGGCGAGGATCACGTGGTTGCCGTGCACGAGCGGCAGCGCCAGAGCCGTCACCAGGCCCATGTCGTGGAAGAGCGGGAGCCAACTGACCGCCTCGCACGTCTCGATCTCCGGCGGGTCCCAGGACGTCCACAGTTGGCGGGCGTTCGCGGCGAACGCGCCGTGGGTGATCTCCACCCCTGCGGGCGCGCTGGTGGAGCCCGACGTGTACTGGAGATAAGCGAGGTCGTCCGGGCCGATCTCGGGGAGGACGTAGGAGTCGCCCGCCGCCTCGTCGATCTCGTCCGAGAGGACGATGCCGCGCGGGCGGGGCACGTCGTGCTCGTCCAGGAACTTCTCGACATAGGGGAGCGCGGCCGACGTCGTCACGATCACCGAGGGGGCGGCGTCGGAGTAGGCGCGGATCAGACGGTCGGCGTTGCCCGGCAGGTCCGGCGAGAACAGCGGGACGGCGACGACCTTCGCGGCGAACGCGCCCGACATCGTCACCAGGTAGTCGAGGCTCTGCGGGAGGAGCAGCGCGGCGCGGTCGCCCTCGTCGGCGTGTTCGAGCAGCGCGACGGCGGTGGCCCTGGCCCGTCGCCACACCCGCGCCCAGGACAGCGTGTGCTTGGCGCCGTCCCGGTCGACGGAGTAGTCGACGAACGTGAAGGCCCTGGCGTCCGGCTTGGTCACGGCATGCTCGGCCAGCAGGCCGACCAGGGGCCGTCGATCGAGATCGGGGAGCAGCGAACCCAAGGCCATCAAGGACTCCAGGGGGGCGTGGGTATGACCTCGCGAGGCTACCGGACCGTAAGGTCCGAGGGTCACTAACCGCCACGACGATTCGATTCCCGGCCTTTTGTCAGATGGATGACAAGACGGTGAACCTACCTCGTTGACCTGCGGTTTCTGCCCTTGCTCTCGCTCGGCCCGCCCCTCGCCCCCCTGGCCTACCGCCGCTTCTTCCGGCGCAGAGAGTAACCGTCGTTCACCGTGAGTCGCCTGCGCCAGACGCCGACCGCGATGGTGAACCACAGCAGCACGACCTCGCCGACGACGGCGATCGCCAGCACCGTCAGCCAGGCCGACCGCTCCTCCGTCTCGTCCCACAGGTCGTCCGCCTTGAACGAGAACGCGGCGTGCTCGACCAGCTTCGGCTGCGCCGGCTTCGCCTCGGGCGCCACCTCGGCCTGGGCACTGGCCGGAGCCGCCGCCGGAAGCGACGGCAACGCCGCAGCGGGCACCCCCGCCTGCCCGGCCACCCCGAACTGCGCCTGCCCCGCCACCTCAGGCAGCGCCACCTGCCCCGCCCCGGCCACCGGCACCTGCCCCGGCACCGCCCCGGGCAACTGCCCCGGCACCGTCCCGACCACCGGCACCTGCGGCACCACCGCCGCAGGCAGCGGCACCGCCCCCTGCGGCGCCACGGGCGCCGACACCGCCACGGGCGCCTGCGGCAACGCCACCTGCGGCACCTGGGGCAACTGCGGCAGTTGCGGAAGCTGCGGCAACGCCGGAGGCGCGACCACCGGCGGCTGCGCCACGGCCCGAGGCACCTGCGGCACCTGGCTCACCGCCTGCGGCGCCCGAGGCACCACCACCCGAGGCGTCAACCCCTGCGTCCCCTGCGGCACCGCCGTAGGCACCGACCCGACCTGCGGCAGCGCCACACCGGGCACCCCGCCCCGAATCCCGTCCTGCGCCCCCGAAACATGGGGCCCCTGCGCTCCCGGCTCACCCGGCACCTGCACACCTTCGGCGGCCACGACCGACCCGTTCTGGGCGACCGACGCCCCCGGCGCGTTTCCGGCCCCCGCGACCGACCCGTTCTGCGCGATCGGCCCGCCCGGCACCTGGGTGCCGTCGGCGGCCACGACCGACCCGTTCTGGGCGACCGGCGTCCCCGGCGCGTTTCCGGCGCCAGCGACCGATCCGTTCTGGGTGAGCGACGCGCCCGGCGGCTGGGCGCTCCCGGCGTCGGCGCCGGAGCCGTCCTGCGCGGTCGGCGCGGTCGGCAGTACCGGCACACCGGCCTCGGGTGCCGTTGGTGCGAGGGCGCGCTGGCCCGTGCCGAAGACCGGCGGTTTGCCGGACCGGGCGGGGTCGTCCTGCGCGGCCTCGGGTGCGGTGGGCGACGGGGCGCCCTGGCCCGTGCCGAAGACGGGCGTTCTGTCCTGCCCGGCGGCGGACGGCCGGGCGGGGCCGCCCTGGGCCGTCTCGCCGAAGACCGGGCCGGTGCCGTCGGCCCGCGACGGCGTCGCCTGGCCCGTGTAGTCCGTCTCGTCCTCGAACACCACGCCGTCCAGCGCGAACGCCGGACCCGGCTCCTCGTCCGTGAACTGGCCGCCGCCCGGCCCCGACGCGCCTGACCCGAACTTCGGCGGCGCGACTCCGGGGTCCTGGGCGGCCTTCCCGACCGGCTTGCGCGGCGGCACCCGTCCCTCACCGGCCGTCCTGGGCTTCGAGCGCGGCGCCTGCGCGACCGTGCTCGGCTTCGGCCTCGGGGCCGTGCCCTCGCTCCCGGATGTCCGCCCGTCCTCCCCGGACGGCTTGGGCGTCGGCGTCGGCCTCGGCGCCGGAGCCTGGACCGGGCTCTTGACGGCCGCCGTCGTCGGGCCCTGCGTCGTGGGCTTGGCCTGCGGGGCGGGCGCGGCGGCGACCACCGGCGTCCTGCCCTCCTCGCCCGACGACCGGGGCCTGGGCCGCGTCGGAGCCGGAGCCGGGCTCTTGTCGGCGGCCCCGGTCACGGCCGGGCTCGGCGACTTCGAGGCGGAACCCCACGCGGACGGGTCGTCCCAGATCTTTGCCGGCCGCCCCTCGGGCCCGGACCTCGGCGCCGCCGCACTCGGCGACGGCCTCGGCGTCATCACCTCGTCGTCGTCCTCAACGGCCGGAGCCACCGCGTAGGACGTCGCCGCGTCGCCCAAGGCGTCCTTGCCGCCCGGAACCGCCGGAGCGGACGTCCCGTCGGGAGCCGCCGGAGTGGGCGTCACCGCGTCGCCCGAAGCGTCCAGGTCGGTCTCAGCGTCCGCGTCCAGTTCGGAATCGAGGTCGGCGTCCAAGTCCGCGTCGCCTACCGGTGGCGGCGGAGGTGGCGCGACCGAGGCGTCCGCCGAGCTCGTCTGCGATGAGGACCCCTGGACAGCCGGGTCAGGCCCCACCCCCGGCTCGGCGCTCACCAGCACGCCGGGCGCGTTGGCGGCCGCGACCGTCGCGGTGATCCGGCCGGGCCCGCCGGGCGCCCGCACGCCGAAGCGCGACAGCCGCACGGTGCCCTGGACCTCGCCGGGGCTGCAACTGAGCCCGGTGTCCACGGCCAGGCAGTCGGCCGGGTGGGCCGTCCACCGCGCGTTCGGCGCCGCCGCCGAGACGGCGAGCCGCACGTCGCGCGCCACCCCCTCCGGCACCCTCAGTTCCACCTCGTAGAAGACGGTGTCCCCGGTTCTGGCGACGGCCTCGACCGCCGCGGCGACCTCGACCTTCTCCTCTCCCGAGGGCCGGTCCTTGCCGCTGCTGCTCCAGGCGGCCACCGGCCAGGCCACCAGGCCCGCCGACAGTCCCGCCGCGACCGCAGTGCCGCATGCCCGCCTCACGCCGCCTCCCCGCGTCGTTCGAAGATCACCTGGGGGGCTTCGGGTCTCCTGCCCCGCGCCGCCGCCCGTCTAACCCCGCCCGCCCTCTTTCACGAAGCGAAAACCGGTTTCCGTACACTGGCGGCCATGAGTGTGCGTTCGCTGGAGCGGGCCTTCGAGCTGCTGGAACATCTGGCGGACGCGGGCGGTCAGCTCGCCCTGACGGAGCTGACCGAGCGGTCCGGGCTGCCCATGCCCACCGCGTACCGGCTGCTCCAGACGCTCGTCGCGCAGGGGTACGTCAGGCAGGGGCCGTCCCGCAGGTACGCGCTCGGGCCCCGGCTGATCCGGCTCGGTGACAGCGCGTCCCGGCTGCTGGGCACGTGGGCCCGGCCCGTCCTCGCCGGACTCGTGGACGAACTGGGCGAGACCGCCAACATGGCAGTCCTCGAAGGCGACGAGGTCGTGTACGTCGCGCAGGTGCCGTCGCGGCATTCGATGCGGATGTTCACCGAGGTCGGGCGGCGGGTCCTGCCGCACTGCACGGGCGTCGGCAAGGCGCTGCTCGCCCAGTTGCCGGAGGCGACGGCCCGGGAGGTCGTCGGCCGCACCGGGATGCCCGCCCGCACCCCCCGCACCTTCACCGACCCGGACGCCCTCATGGCCGAGCTCGCCGAGATCCGGGCGCGCGGCTACGCCGTCGACGACGAGGAACAGGAACTCGGCGTCCGCTGCGTCGCGATGCCTCTGCCGCAGACCCCTGCGCTCGCCGCCTTCTCCGTCTCCGGGCCGAGCGGAAGGATGACCCCCGAAGCCGTCGAGAAGGTCATCCCGGTGATGCGCCGCGCCGCCGCCGCGTTCGCCGCCGACCTCGCCGCCCAGGGCTGACCGGAACGCGGAAGGCCGCGCCGTCCCGGTGGGGACAACGCGGCCTCCGCGCGCGTAAGGACTAGCCCAGAGGGTTGGTGGGCAGTCCGATCTGGCCCGCCTCCATCGAGGTGAGCCCCGGCAGGCCGGGCAGGCCGCCCAGCTTGCCGCCCGCGCCACCCGGGTTCACCGACTTGGCGGCCGCGCCGATGCCGGTCAGGCTGCCCAGCACCGCCTTCATCAGCGGGTTGTTCGGCCCGAGCAGCATCGAGGCGGGGGTGCCGAGCGCGACGGGGTCGCCGTCGGCCCGCAGCGCCGAGGCCGGGACGGGCGACGACAGGTCGGCGTCCCGGTCGGGGAGCCGTCCGCCCGCGGTGCGGCCGAGCGGCGACAGGGTGCCGGTGAGCTGGCCGAGGATGTCCTTGTTCGTCCCGGATCCGGTGACCTGGCCGATGAGGTCGCCGCCACCCTTCACCGGGACACCGCCCTTGATCGCGGGCTTGGGCTTGCCGCCGCCACCGCCGCCGCCGGTGGCGCCGCCGAGCAGGTCGCCGAGCGGGTTCTTGCCGCCGAGCACCCCGTTGAGGAGGCTGCCGACCGGGTCGGCGGGCGCGGGCACCCGGGCCGCCGAGCAGCGCGAGACGGCGAAGTCGGTGGCCTGGCCGCCCGCGTCCACGTGCCGCAGGCCGACGACCTCGCCGCCGAGCGCGTCGGCCGTCTGGTGGTTGAGGATCGCGTAGGCGCCGTTCTTCAACGGGATCCGGGTGCCCGCGGCGGGCGTCTCGGGCAGCCGTCGCCCGGCCGCCGTCCCGTGCACGACGGCGCCGCCCGTCAGCGTCCCGTCCGGCGCGGCGGCGCAGCGGCTGCCGAGGTTGGTGAGGTTGAGCGCGTCGGGCTTGGCGGACACGCCGGACAGCAGCGCCGTCACCTGCTGCGTGCTGTTGCTGAGCTGCTGCACCACCGCGAGGCCCCGGGCGACGTCCATGCCCTCCTTGCGGACCTCGACGCCCTCGACGAGCTGGACGACGGGCCGTGCCTGGTTCGCGACGAGCCCGGTGCCCTGCGCGAGGATCGCGGCGGGCTCCAACTCGCGTTCCGCGGCCGTGGCCGGCGCGCCCACAAGGGCGAGCACCGGCGCGAACGCACTGGCACAGACCAGGGCCTTCGTCGAGTTCTTCATTTCCCCATCCCCCTGCGGACTCGTGAGACCGCCCCTTTCGACGGCACCGTCGGGCGAGGACGTTAGTACAGGTCAGCGGGTCGGGAAAGGGAAACCACGCGTTCCTTGAACAGGAAGTGAAGCGTTTCAGAATTCCCCGGGAAACGGATTTCCGGTGTTTTCCCCCAGCCCTTTCCACGGCCATTTCCGGGGATGTCGGGCGGCGGCGGCCGGTGCCGGAGCCCCGTGGGGGGTGGCGCCGGAGGGCCTGGGGAGGCCAAGCTCTTACCTATCCTTGAGCGGGGGCATGCCCGACCATGACCCGTGACGATCCCCGGAGGACCAGGCAAGTGGCTACCAAGAGCAAGGCGGGCGGCAGCGCGAAGGAACGCGTCGCCGCGATGCGCGCCGCCGAGAAGCGGCGGGAGCGCGTCCGCTGGATCATCACCTTCGCGGTGGTGCTCGTCATCGTCGGCGCCCTCGGCGGCGGGGCCTTCTGGGCGATCAACAAGGACCAGAAGGAGCAGGAGGCGCGGGCCGCCAAGGCCAACCAGGCGCGGGTCGAGGCGGGCCCGCCGTGGGCGCTGCCCGCCGACCCGGTGAAGCGCGCCAAGGAACTCGGCCTCGACGTGAAGCTCGGCATGGAGGGCCAGGCCCGGCACGTGCACGCGCACCTGTCGCTGTTCGTCAACGGCGAGCAGGTCCAGATCCCGGCGAACCTCGGCATCGACGCCGCGGGCAACATCGCCGAACTCCACACGCACGACACCCGCGGTGTTCTGCACGTCGAGTCGTTCAGCCCCGACAAGGTCTTCACCCTCCAGCAGGTCTTCGACATCTGGGAGATCCCCCTCTCCAAGACCCAGATCGGCCAGTTCAAGACCGACGCCACCCACACCCTCAAGTTCTACGTGGACGGCAAGGAAGTCACCGACGACCCGTCCAAGATCACCCTCGAAGCCCACCGGGAGATCGGCATCGTCTTCGGCGACGAAACCGCCAACAGCAAGGTCGAAGTCCCCGCCAAGTTCGAATTCGAAGAAGGCGAATAGCCCTTACTTCTTTTCGGGCCCGGCCGCTCTCGGAGCGGCCGGGCCCTGCCCGTCCCAGCGGGCTAGGCGGCGCGGTGCCCGGAGGCTTTGAGAAGCCGGTCGAGCGCGTCCCGCATCTCCACGACCTGCGCGGGCGTCAACATGGCGGGCCCCCTCTCCGGAAGCCCCCAGTAGGGGGTCTCGATCGTGAGGCTGAACGCGTCGTCCCCCGAGTCCCCGACGACGCATTCGAGCACCACCTCAAGCGACCCGCCCCCGGGCGACCCGGCCGACAACCCGGCCACCGGCCCGAAGTGCGGCTCGTCGGCGGGGTGCGGCTCCCCACACCAGGACGGACACCCGGACGCCAACTCAACCGACGACTCGAACTCCTCGAAGGACGGCGGAACGGTGGACATGGCATCTTTCCTCTCGGATCAGCGCCGACCGGCCCTCAGAACCGGACGACGGAAGGTTTCATACCGCGATTTGCGCGATTTCTGAGACCAGCCTCTACGAGCCCGGATACGGTCGGCAATGAACTGGTGACACCTCCGGCTGCCCCCGCAGTGACGATCCATCACCCACGGGCCGCCGAATATCACCCACCCGCCATGGTTGATACGGAGGCCGACCCTCTGATGCCTCGCCACAACAGCAGGAAACCCGGCTCGCTCCGCGCCTACTTCGGCGCGAAGCTCCGCAGACAGCGTGAGGCGCGCCGGTTCTCCCTCGAACGCCTCGCAGAAGAAATGGGCTACTCAGCCCAATGGCTCCACAAGATGGAGGCAACGGACAAATCCATCTCGGAGAAGTTCGCCGAAGACTGCGCCACCTACTTCAAGGACCCCGAGTTCATCGAACTCCGCGAGGACATCATCCGAGCCGGAAGACTTGTCAACTTCTCCCAAGGATTCTCGGAGTACCTTGTCCGGGAGGAAGTCGCCGCATCGGTCCGGGAGTTCTCACCCCAGGTCATTCCCGGCCTACTGCAAACCGAGAACTACGCCCGTGCCTTGATGGTGGCCGCAGGTCATACTCCTGACGTCCTGGAGGAACGCATCGCGACCCGTGTGGATCGCCAGCGCATCCTCACCAAGGTCCCGTACACCGAGTTCCAGTTCATCATCCACGAGGCTGCGCTGATCACCCCGGTGGGCGGTTCCCAAGTCATGCGGGAACAGATCGAACAGATCATCGAAATCGCCGACAGGCCCAACGTCCGGATCTGGGTACTACCCTTTTCCTCGGTGACTTACGCGGCACTTGACGGCATATTCGCCCTCCTGGGGTTCGAGGATGGCTCAGGGCTCATGTACGTCGAACCGCCTGAGCTATCTCAGGTAATAGAAGATCCAGAAATAGTCGCACGAGGCGATACACGATTCGGAATCCTTGCAGGCGAGGCGCTACCGCACGCAGCGTCCCTCGACCTGATCAAGAAACACCTGAAGGAGTACCTACAATGAAGCTGGATGTGTCCACAGCCCAGTGGCGCAAAAGCAGTCACAGCAGCGGCCAGGGCGAACTGTGCGTCGAGGTAGCCCCCCTCCCCACAGTCATCGCCATCCGTGACTCCAAGCACCCCAACGGCCACGTCCACGCCTTCCCCCGCGCCGCCTTCCGCGCCCTCACCCAGTCCCTCCGCTCCCCCCACCCCACCCCCTGACCCCAGCCCCGCCCCACCCAGCCCTCGCCAACCGCGAGGGCTGCCCCCATGGGCGGCCCCGGTCTTGACGGATGGCGGCGGTCGATTCACTGAAGCCCGATGAGGGGCATCTCTGGTTCCCCGACGACCTGATGGAGGAGTTCGTCCGGCGGTACGCGAAGGAGCGCTATGGAGTCGATCTCGGCTGACGACCGCGACGAGCTGCTCAGGACGTTCAGGGAAGAGGCCCTCCACCTGGAACTGCGCGACGTCTACGCCACGAACGGCGGCGAGGTCGACAAGTTCGCCGCCTGGAAGGCCGGTGAACCGTGGGACGAGGCCGATTACCGTGCCTGGATGAGGCCCTGGTGCGACAGGATCCGCGCGGACACGGCCAACGGAAAGACCTACCGCACCGCAAAGGTGGTCTCCGAACCGCTCTCGGATTACCACCGCTGGGGATATCCGCTGGCCGGAATGCTGCACGAGGCCGGGCAACAGGTGCGGTTCGTCCCGCGACGCCTCCTGTCCGCCGTCGCCCTGCCGGGAAACGACTTCTGGCTACTCGACCGGACAACCGCCACCTTCAACGTCTTCTCACCCGAACACGAGGTATGTGACCGGCAACTCTCCACCGACCCCGACGTCATCGAGTTCTGCCTCACCTCTTTTGAGGCCGTCTGGAAACTCGGCGTCCCACAGCCCGAGTACCACCCGGACTGAGCACGATCCACTGTGTCCACCCGTGCGGCCGAGGCCAAGAAGGACTTCGGGCAACGCCTCAGGAACCTCCGGATTCAGGCCGGGCTGACGGGGCTGGAGCTGAGCGGCCGAACCGGGCTGTCCAACTCCAAGATCTCCAGAATCGAAAGCGGCACCTACGGCATCAGGAACTCGGAGATCGAGGCGTGGTGCCGTGCCTGCGGCGCCGAAGACCAGATCGACGACCTGAAGAACGCTCGGCTGGAGGTCGAGCGGATGTGGGTGGAGTGGCGCGAGGAGCTTCGAGCTGGCCAAAGGCTTCTCCACCAGCGCGAGGACCGTCTTTACGACGGGACGAAGCTACTCGCCGTCTACGAGTCGAAATGCGTCCCCGGCATCCTGCAGACCCACGACTACGTCTACGCGCTGTTCCGGACAGCCGAGGCCATGTACGGGCTTCCCGAGAGCGAGGCCAGGGCCGCCGCCGAGGCCCGTTTGCCAAAACAGAGGCTCGTGACATCGGGCTCGTCACGGAACACCTACCACTTCGTCATCGAGTCCTGGGTCCTCGACCTCACTTTCGGCGCCCCCGAGGTCCTCGCCGAACAGCTCACGTTCCTTCTCGGCGTCACCACGCTGCCCAACGTCGCACTCGGCGTCATCCCCGCCGGACCCCCGCGAACCGTGCCACCGGGAGAGCCCTTCTACCTTTTCGACGGCCTGATGGTCCGCTCGCCCATGTGGTCCGGCGGCTTCAGAACCAGCCGCCCCGAAGAACTGAACACCTTCAAAAAAGCCTTCACCCTCCTCTCCGACATGGCCGTCTACGGAGACGCCGCGCGAGCCCTGATCGAAGCCGCGCGAGCCCGAGCACAAACAAGTGAAAACCCATAGGAGCGTCCGCCGCCCCTCGCCTACTTTCGGTCCTAAGGCCGCGCGAACCCGCGCGGGAAGGCTTCTGAGGAGGAGCCATGAAGGACGACCTGTACGGAATCGACATCAGCGGGGCGGCGTGGACGACGCCGTGTGCCGGAAACGTCGGAACCGAGAGCGACGAGGAGGAGAGCTGCATGGAGTTCACCCGCTTCCCCGGCGGCATCGCCATCCGCGACTCCAAGCAGCCGGGCATGACCCCGATGCGCTTCAGCGACGCCGAGCTGAGCGCGTTCCTCGGTTCCGTCTGACCCGTATTCGTTCTCGACCTCTGGCAGGCTCAGCGATATGACGAAGGTTCGGTGGCAGGGGCTGCCTCGCGAGGTTCGGGACGCCGTTCAGCGGGAGGTGGGTGACGTGACGGAGGTGGAGGCGGTCTCGGAGGGGCTGAACTCCGACCTCACCGTCACGGTGGAGGCCGGGGTCGGCAGGCTGTTCGTCAAAGGCGCGAAGCTCGACGACGACCTCAAGGCCAGGCAACTGCGGCGGGAGATCGTGATCAACCAGCACGTCACCCACCTCTCACCAGAGATCCGGCTTCAGGTAGAAGAAGCCGGATGGCTGATCGTCGGGTTCGACCACGTCGAAGGACGGCGGGCCGACTACTCACCGCTCTCACCGGACATCCCCCTCGTGCTCGACCTGCTGGACAGACTCAGCGAAACCCCCTGCCCCACGATCCCGCTTCGGGAGATGGACCTTTCGGCCCATGCCCGGCCGGAGGACGCGCATCGGTTCGGCGGCGGGGCGCTGGCGCACACCGACCTCAACCCCGGCAACGTCCGCGTCGCGCCGGACGGCCGCGCCTATCTGCTCGACTGGGCGCGCTACAAACGCGGCGCGCCGTGGTGGGACGCGACGGCCTTCGCGCAGTGCCTCATGACCTGCGGACACACCCCTTACGACGCGGAAAGCATCCTGGCCGAGCTCCCCGTCTGGAAAACCCTCGGGCTGGGCGACCTTGACGCGGTCGCCCATTACCAGAGCACCGCCCGCTCGAAATGGAAACCGAGACTCGACGCCTGGACCAACGCCTCCGTCGCCGCCGCCCGCCGCTGGCACGACCACCACCTCACCCAAAACCCAGAACCCCCCACCCGAACACGACACTTCTGACATGGCCGTGCCCGGCCATGCCGGTTTGCGGGACGGCGACGCTCGGCACACTCCATGCATAGCCCTGCATTCGGCTGACCTGGGAGGTCGTTGTGGCTCTCACGTTCATCGGGACGGACCCCGACAGCGGTCAAGGGCACTCGCCCACGTGCTCCGGATTCCTGCGAGGATGATCCCGGTGCTGCGTCGGGCGATCGAGGAGCTGGAATGCGGCGAGGAGGTCCGCTGGCTGTCCCGCGACCAGGCGACCGATCTGCGGCTGCCCGGGAACGACCTGTGGATGGTCGACTCGCGGCAGATCATGTTCAACGTGTTCGACGGCGACGGACGGCCGAAGGCATCCCAGATCAGCGACGACCCCGCGCCCCGTCCATCGCCGAACTCCGGGGTGCAGCAGGCCCGTCAGGCTCTGGCCGATCGGCTTCGTGACCTGCGTGTCCGGGCGGGCCTCACCGCCACCGGCCTGGCCCGAGCGGCCGGCTGGCATCAGACCAAGGTGTCGAAGCTGGAACACACCATCACGTCGCCCTCCGTCGAGGACCTCCGCGTGTGGTGTCGGCTGTGCGACGCCGAGGACGAGGTCGAGGATCTGACAGCGGTCGCCCTGACCGTGTCGTCGGCCTACGCGGACTGGAAGCGTAGACAGCGCAACGGGCTACGCCAGGTTCAGGAGTCCTATCTCCCGTTGTGGGAGCGGACCACACGCTTCCGCCTCTACGAACCCGCCATCGTGCCCGGACTGTTCCAGGCGCCCGCGTACGCCGAGGCCGTCCTGCGATCGGTGATCTCTTTCAACCGCATCCCTGACGACCTGGACGAGGCGGTTGAAGCGCGGATGTATCGCCGCAAGGTCCTGGAAGACCGGCACAGAACCTTCGCCGTCATCATCGAGGAACAGGCTCTGCGCACCCGCTACGGCGGAGCGGCGGCGATGGCGACGCAGCTGAGTCACCTCCTGACAGTGATGACCCGCCCGAACGTCTCACTCGGTGTCATCCCCTCAGCCGCTCCCCGCGACGCGATATGGCCGCTCAACGGTTTTTGGATCTACGACGCCGAGCGCGTCATCACCGAACTGCTGACCGCCGAGGTGACGATCACCCAACCCTCGGAGATAGCCGTCTACGAACGAGCCTTCGCCGTCCTCACCGCCTCCGCCGTCCACGGCACCCAGGCCCGCGCCCTGATCCAGGCCGCACTCCAAGACCTCCGCTGATGTTCCTGCATATCTCTGCATAACGCTGTCCCATCACCACGCACAAACCCGAAGCTGACGTAGACGGTTACCCCCTTCCTCCCCAAGGAGAAGGCCATGAAGGACGACCTGTACGGAATCGACATCAGCGGGGCTGCGTGGACCACGCCGTGCGCCGGAAACGCCGGTGGCGACGCCCCCGAGACTTGCATCGAGTTCACCCGAATGGGGCTGGGAGTGGGGTGGGTCAGGCTTCGGCGAAGTCGGAGTGGACGGTTTCGACGGCGGCTACGGCGCCTCGGAACGCCTCGCGGGGGGTTGCCGTCGCCTTCAGTAGGTCGCCCAGGAAACCGACCGCGGTTTTGAGGAGGTCGTCGCCGACGTCCACGGGGGCCCACTTGTCGATCAGCAGATCGCTTGCCAGCGCCAGTACCGCCTTCTGGTGGCGGAACAGGGCGTCCACGTAGTCCTTGAGTTCTTCGGCCGAGCCGAAGGTGACATCGGCGGCGGCATCCGCCTCGGCGGGCGACAGGACACGGTACGCCCACACCGTCGTGCGGGCCGACGCCACGTCGATCGAGGTGAACAGCACGACCTGACCCCCCAGCCGGAACGTGCCGACCTGCGGAACCTCGTACTCCTGCCACACCTCAAGATCACCCGAACCGGCCCGAGGAGCCCACGGCAACCGACCACGCTGCACCATCTCGTCATGATTCACGCCGCTGCACCTCCTCTCTCGCCATCTCCAGTGAAACACGCCCCGAACCGCTCTGACACCGCAGGGGGCCAGGGAACCTCAAACTCGTCGAACGGCCTGACCGCGGGGAAGACCACAGAGACGTGTGGACTGTCCTTGATCTTTCCCGTCGTGTGGACCACGGCGAAGCCCGCCTCGCGCAGCCTGCCAGCGGTCGTCACCCTGAGCGCGACGCTCGCCAGCTTCTTGGGCGTTGGCGACTCCCCTCGAAGAACGTACCTGCTGGCGGTCTCGGGAGTCCAATGATTACCAATCAGCAGGGATACGGCCAACTCCCGATCAATACGCGGCTGGTTGCGGAAGGCATCCGATCTCCAGGCGTGTTGGGTGAGGGGTGTTTTGTCGGCTATGCAGAATTCGGGTGGGGGGCCGCAGCGGCAGGCGGCACGGCGTACGTGTGATGTACCCGGCATGCGGCGACTTTAACAGGGTTTGGCGAAAAACAAATTCGTCAGCACAGTGCGACCCGAACAATTGTCGGCTTTGTCGTTAAAGTCGCAAAAAAATCTGGGGTGTTGCGTAAATCGTGTGGGTCTCAGGCGTTGGGGGTGGGGGTGAGGGTGGTGCAGGAGCGGAGGGACTGCCAGCGGGTGAGTTCGGTTTTGGCGGCGGGGCCCTGGAGGAGGGTGGGGAGGCCGGAGGAGATTCGGGCGGGTTTCCAGGTGGATTTTAGGATTTTGCGGCCTTTGGTTTTGAGGACCAGGACGCCGGAGTTGGCGGTTTGGCCGTTGGCGGAGCTGAAGATGAAGTTGCCCAGGCCGTAGTGGACGTAGCGGCCCTTGAGGTAGCCGCCGGCCTGGGGGACGTGGGCGTGGCCGCCCACGATGACGTCGGCGCCGGCCTTGATGAGTTGGTTGGCCAACTCCTCTTGGCGGGGCAAGGGGCAGGTGGCCAGTTCCTGGCCCCAGTGGAGGTAGACGACGACCAGGTCGGAGCCCTTGCGGGCGGCCTTGACGGCCTGGACCATGCGGGCGACCTCCTTGGCGGAGGCCAGGCCGCCCTGGGTGTCGGTGGCCGTCCAGGCGGGGATGAGGTGGTCGTCCAGGACCTGGGTGGCGCCGAGGACGGCGAGTTTGTTGCCCTTGATCTCGACGCGGTGGGGGGCGTACGCCTCGTCGGCGTCCTTGCCGATGCCGAGTGTGGGGAACTTCGACTTCTTGATGGCCTTGAGGGAGTCGGCCAGGCCCGTCTCCATGTAGTCCATGCCGTGGTTGTTGGCCATGCTGACGGCGTCCACACCGGCCGCGCGCAGCGCCCGGAACACGGTGGGCGCGACCCGGAAGGTGAACTGCTTGCCCGGAGCGGGGGTGCCGCCCTCGGTGATGGCCGTCTCCAGGTTGATCATCGCGAAGTCGGCCTTGCGCAGGGTCCGCGCGATGGGCCCGAACGCCGTCTTCGGCTGGTTCAAGCGCGCGCGCAGGTAGTCCTCGAAGTGGACGTCGCCGCCGAACGCCAGGGTGATGGGCTCCTTCACCGGCTTGGGCGGCGCCGAGGACTCCTTGACGGGCGGCGGCGACGTCTCCCCGACGGCCGCCCCGTTGTCCTCGCCGCTGCTGCACCCGGCCGCGGCGAGCGCCAGGGAGACGCAGACCGCCATCATCTTTCCCCGCATGTTCCGCCCCCTCCGGCGACGCGTGTTCTGCCGCCGACCAGGATGGCAGAGCATGATCTCCCTTAGATGACGCCCCTAGGACGCCACGTGTTCGACGGTCCCGGAGAGGTGTTCACTGCTTCAGGCCCGCGCATCCGGCGAGTGCCTGCCAGGCGGTGTAGGCGTTCCGCGCGGGCTCGCCTTCCAGGAGTTCGGGCAGGCCGGGCGGGGTGAGCCGGGCGGGAGCCCAGTCGGCGCCGGTGACGATCGACCCGCTGAACGTGAGGGTGAGCACTCCGCTCTGACCGCTCGGCCCTTCGGCGTCGAATCCGGGGGCGACGAACCCGCCGAGCCCGTAGTGGACGTACTTCTCCTTGAGCAGGCCGCCGCCCTGGAGGACCCCGGCGCCGCTGCCGACGACGGCGTCGGCGCCCGCCGCCACGAGCTTGTCGGCCTGGCCCTGCTGTGCCGGGCTCGGGCAGCTCTTGCCGTCCTCGCCCCACTCGGCGTAGACGATGACAGCGGTGTACTTGCCCTTCGCGTCCTTGATGGCCTTGAGGAGGCGTTCGTCTCCGATGACGGCCTGTTCCGCGCCGAAGAACGCGACCTGCCCTCCGTTGACGGACGCGACGAGGGGTTCGAAGGTGCCGCCGATCACCGGCATCGTGGTGTCCTTCGGCACCTCGGCCGCGCCGACCATCGCGGCGTCCACCCCGGCGGCCTGGAGCGCGGGCAGCGCCTCGACGGTCCTGGCGTGCGCGAGGGTCACGTCGGCCTTGCCGAGCCGCGCTTTGACCGCTTCGAGCGCCTTGTCCGGGTCCTTCAGCTTCGCCGCGAGCGGCCCGGAGAAGTCGACGTCGCCCGCGAACGCGACGGAGAAGACAGCGCCCGCCGTGCCCCGGTCCGCCTCCGGCCGCGCGTCGCCGTCCGAGGACGAGCACCCGGCGACGGCGAGGAGGGTTCCGGCGGCGATCAGTCTGCGCATCATCCCCCTAGGATGCCGGGCTCCTTATGCTGGTTCGTACCAGCCCCGCGAGAGGACGAGTGTGGACACAGACCTGATCAGGGCACAGACTCCGGGCACCCGGCACGCCGTCCACCTGAACGCGGCGGGGTCGGCGCTGGCCGCCGCGCCCGTCCTCGCGGAGGTGGTCGCGCACCTCACCCTGGAGTCGGAGATCGGCGGG
Source organism: Actinocorallia sp. API 0066 (assembly GCF_020991275.1). Lineage (GTDB taxonomy): Bacteria > Actinomycetota > Actinomycetes > Streptosporangiales > Streptosporangiaceae > Actinocorallia. Next base: position 416,227 of record NZ_JAJLQY010000005.1, read on the forward strand.
TACGAGGCCGCCGACGCCGCCGCCGGGCGGCTCGCCGCGAGCTACGGCACGCTCGCCGAGCTCGTCGGCGCCGCGCCCGGCGAGATCGCGTTCACCGAGAGCGCCACCCGCGCCTGGGACCAGGCTTTCTACGCGATCCCCTTCAAACCGGGCGACCGCATTCTCACCACGACCAGCGAGTACTCCAGCAACGCCCTGGCGTACGCTCAGGCGGCGCGACGGCACGGCACGGTCACGGAGGTCGTCCCGGACGACGCGGACGGCACGATCGATCTGACGGCCCTGGAGGAGTCCCTGGGGCGCGGCGGGGTCCGGCTGGTCGCGCTCAACCACGTCCCGACGCACGACGGGCTGATCAACCCGGCCGCCGAGGTGGGGGCGCTGGCCAGGGCGCACGGGGCGCTGTTCCTGCTGGACGCCTGCCAGTCCGTCGGGCAGCTTCCGGTGGACGTCAGCGCGCTGGGCGTGGACCTGCTTTCGGCGACGGGCCGCAAGTTCCTGCGCGGCCCGCGTGGCACCGGGTTCCTGTACGTGCGCGGCGGCGTGCTGGACCAGTTGGAGCCCGCCGTCGTCGACCTGTGCGCGGCCGACCTCACCGGCCCGTCCTCGTTCACCTTCCGGCCGGACGCGCGGCGTTTTGAGAGCTGGGAACGGTCCGTCGCGGGCCAGCTCGGCCTGGCCGCCGCCGCCCGCTACGCGCTCGACCTCGGTTTGGACGCCATCGCCGAACGCGTCCAGGGGCTGGCGGCAAGGCTCCGCGCGGGCCTCGCCGACGTGCCCGGCATCACCGTGCACGATCGCGGACGGCACAAGAGCGGCATCGTCACCTTCGGCCACACCTCCGCACCCGCCGCCACGATCGTCCAGGGCCTGGCCGCGCGCGGTGTCGTCACCCGCGTCTCGGAGCAGACCTACCGCTACGACGACGGCCCCACCCCCGCCGCCCGCGTCCGCGCCTCCGTGCACTACTACAACACCGAAGACGAGATCGACACGGCCGTCACCACCCTCGCCGCCCTGCTACGAACCCTCGCCTAACAACACCGCGCCCTACACGAGACGCTCGCCGTACGCGTGGTCCGGCGGCGTCTCAGACGCCTGCGGGGAGGGCGTTCGCGGTGTGGTCGGGGGTGGTGGCGTAGTGCCTGCGGAACCAGTCGGTGAGGGCGGCGTCGACGCTGACGGCGGCGGCGACGGGCGGGCGCGGCTCCAGGCCGGGCGCGTCGGCGAGGGCGTGGCCCATCCGGAAGGTGGCGGCCTCGACGGTGGAGACGCCCGCGTCGGCGAGGACGTCGCGCAGAGCCATCACCTCGGAGGTCGGCACCAGAAGGTCGGTGCCGCCGCTGACGAGGAGCACGCGCGGGTCCTGCCGGGCGATCTCGGCGGCCCGGTCGGAGACTTCGAGGCGGGCGGCCAGGGCGCGTGTCTCGTCCGTCCACGGGTGCGGGCCGAGCCGCTGCTCGCGGGCGGCGACGGCGCGGGCCGGGCTGAACACGGGCGCGACCAGCGCCGCCGCCGACACCGCGACCCGCCGCTCGGCCAGCGCGAGCAACGCGATGAGCGCGCCCTCGCCGTGCCCGACGAGCCCGATCGCGCCGTCGCCGCACCCCAGCAGCCCGCGCAGCGCCGCGACGGCCTCGGGCAGCTCGCCCGCCGCCCGCTCGACCGTGCTCCCCAGCAGCCTGACGTAGTCGCGGTCGGCGACGTCGCCGGGCAGCCGCAGCCCCAGGTAGACCCGCCAGACCGGCACCGAGGTCATGGGCAGCGCGGCGGCCATGGCGGCCTCGGTGCGCGGCGGGTCGAAGGCGTGGAAGGACACGATGACGCCGTCGCCGGGCGGCGTGTCCACCGCGGTAGGAGGCAGCGCCACAAAGGGGATACCTCCGACGGACCCGCTCCGCGGCCGCGCCAGCTCGTCACCGGTCATGGCTCCATGGTGGCAGTGTGGACAGGCGTTGGACGCAGCAAAGACGTAATGTCCGAGAATCGTGGTTTTCGACCGCGTGAGCGCATGTCAGGGGGTGGATCAGCGTTCGAGATAGCCCGAAAGGTAGTTCTGGATGATCTGCTTGGCCTCGCCGATGACCGCGTCGTCGCCCTCGGGCTCGCGGCGGAACGCCATCTTGATGAGCGCGTCGGCGGACTCGACGGTGATCGCGAACGCCCGCTCCAGCTCGGGCCCGTCCGGGACGCCCGCGGCGGGCACGATCAGCTCGCGGAGCCGCCGGGCGACGACGGCGTTGTTGTCGGCGGACTCGTCGAGGAGGTGCTGGTCGGCGACGTCGCCGAAGCGCAGCACCCGGAAGCCGGGGACGGTCCGGTGCATCTCGACGAAGATGTCGATCGCCCTGCCTACGAGGCCCGACCAGCTCTCGACCTGCCGTTCGTCCAGCATGGCCCCGATCCGGCCGCCGAACTCCTCCAGGTTGCGCAGCGCCAGCGCCTGGGCGACGGCCCGTTTGTCGGGGAAGAACTGGTAGACCGAGCCGATCGCCACCCCCGCGCGCTGCGCGATCCGGGTGGTAGAGAGCCCGTCATAGCCGGCCTCGTCAAGGATCTCCGCGCAGGCGTCGAGCATACGCTGGACCCGCTCGGCCGATCGGCGCTGAGCGGGCTTCCTCCGCAGTGGGGTCCCCGTCTCCGTCACCGGTCCATCATCCCCCGACCGGGCACGTGCCGCACCACCAGGCTGTCCGGTTGGCATGGGTTCGTACTGTTCCCGGAACAGCCGTGATCGTCTTGTTTTTTTGACTATGTCGTGTTTATGGGGTGGAGTAGTGATTGTGACCGAGAAGGTGGACTCCGCTGCCCAACTGCGCGGTGTGGGGCTGCGTGTGACGTCGGCCCGGGTGGCGATCCTGGAGACGCTGCGCTTCGCCCGGCACCTGACGGCCGAGGAGGTGGCCGGCAAGGTACGCGACCGCGTGGGCCACGTCTCCACCCAGGCCGTCTACGAGGCGCTCAACGCGCTTACGGACACCGGCCTACTCCGTCGCATCGAGCCCGCCGGCTCCCCGGCCCGCTACGAGTCCCGCGTCGGCGACAACCACCACCACCTGGTGTGCCGCGCGTGCGGCGCGGTGGCCGACGTGGACTGCGCCGTGGGCCACGCGCCCTGCCTGGAGCCCGCCAACGCCGCGGGCTTCGCCGTGGACGAGGCGGACGTCATCTACTGGGGCCTGTGCCCCGGCTGCCAGGCCGCCGCCTGACCGTCGTCAGAGGCCGAGCGCCCGCATGACCTCGGGCCAGGCGATCTTGTACTCGCGGTTCCAGTACGTCCAGTTGTGCAGGCCGTCGCCGTAGAGGCGGATGGTCGCGGGGATGTCCATGGCCTCCAGCCGGGCCGCCATGTCCTTGTTCGTCATCCCCACGAGCTTCTCCGAGCCCATCCCGGCGGCGTAGTAGACGAACGCCTCAGGCAGGCCGTACTGATCGATGATCACGCCGGGGGGCGGGTCCAGCGGTCCCGGCAGGCCGGTGGTGCCCGCGGAGATGTAGACGCCGGTGCCGCGCAGGGCCGCCGCGTTGACGTACGGGTCGTGCTCCAGCCAGTTCCAGCGGTCGAAGAGCGGGTCGCCGAGCTTGTTCCAGGGGTTGGCGACCTGGCCCATGGTGAGGTCCGACAGCAGCATGATCGCCGGGACGCCGGGCTTGGTCGGGTGCAGGACACCGCTGAAGGACGAGACGTGCTTGTACAGGCCGGGGTTGCGGGTCGCGTACATCATCGCGCCCGAGCCGCCGGAGGAGATCCCCATGACGGCCCGCTTCACGCCGCCGTGGTAGTTCCGCTCGATGAGCTGGCGCAGCTCGCGGGTGTGGAAGGTCTCCCACTTGGGTGAGCCGCCCTTGCCGCCGTTGTACCAGTCGACGAACCCCTGGCTCTGCCCGGAGTCCGGCATGACCACGATGACGTCGTCCTTGGCGGCCGTCTCGGCGATGTCGGTCTTCTCGGTCCAGATCGTGTAGACGTCGGGGCCGCCGCTCAGCACGTAGACGACGGGCCAGGTGCGGGTCGCGTCGGGGGTCCAGCTCTCCGGGAGCAGGATGCGCGCCTTGGGGTCCATCGCGGTGATCGAGGGGGTGTCGATGGTGATGTCCACGGTGCGGGGCGTGACGTGAACGGTCTCGATGATCCGGGCTCCGCCGTCGGCCGGGACGGGCCCGGCGGCGGCCGTGGCCGGGGCGCCCAGGAGTCCCACGCCCAGGAGGACGGAGGTGACGGCACCCGTTAGGAGCCGACCGAAATTCTCAAGCTTCACCGTGCTGCACTCACCATTCAGCGACCCCTACTCGGGGGTACCCCACGGTTACCGTGAAGTAGAGCGCAACATATCGGACATCACGTCATAAGCGACAGCTCACCGCGTTGCAAAACGGTCGCCCTTCCACCACGGTTTGGAACAGCGGGCGACCATGCCCTTCTCGAAGTCCAGGACGTACTGGTCGTGCACCTTGCGGTCGTCGATCCGCAGCACCGTCTCGTCGTTGCGGCGCAGGTCGTAGGGCATGTAGTTGAAGCTGCCGGTGAAGACGACCTTGCGTTGGGTGACCCCCTCGAAGCTGCCCGCCCCCGTGTCGATCGTCATGTACTTGGAGTGGACCGTCATCAGGCCCTCGCAGACCCGCGCCAGGTTGGTGCCCTTGCGCAGGATCGCCTCCATGCGGAAGACCGTGGCCAGGTTGGTGCCGAAGTTGCCGTACACGACGCGCACCCTGCAGTGGCCGCCTTCGGTCGCCTTGAGCGCGGCGAGGCGCTCCGCCACGGGGATCAGGCCGAACTTGAACATCGCGACCCTGATCCGGGTCGGCTTCTTGGGGTCGGTGCTGCACACGATCTGGTCGAGGACGTCCGAGATCGGATCGGTCGTGCCCGCGCTGGGCGTCGTGTAGAGCTGGTGCCGTCCGCTGACGGCGTGCGTGTAGGCGTCGTCGTCGGGCGTGGTGACGCGCCCGACGCCCTCCCTGAGCCGCTCGAAGTAGGAGTCGTAGATCCCGTACAGGCCGGAGTCCGCGACGGTGTAGGCGTTGTTCCAGAACTCGGTGCGCTCCTCCAGGGTCAGGTTGGCCGAGCTCTGCACCACCACGTCCTTGGCCTTGCCCACGCGCGAGAACAGGAAGAACTTGTTGTGGTGGATGCCCGTCCCGAGACAGCCCCAGGTACGGACGCACTCTCCCGCCCAGGACGTCTCGGTGAAGCCCGGCCGGTAGGTCCCGATCCGCTTGCGCAGGTCCTTGAAGTGCTCCTGCGAGTCGCTGTCCAACGAGTTGTTCATGATCACCTGAACGGTGACCTTGCGCCGGTTCTTCGCCCTGACCAATGCGTCGGTGATGGCCTTGTCCCGCCACAGGTACATCGCGACCTTGATGGACGAGCCGGGCGACGCGTGGTCGATGAGCGCGATGAGGTGGTCCCTGATGACGTTCTCCGACCCGGCGCCCGCCGCCGTCGGCCTACTGAACAGCGCGCCCTGCGCGGGCGTGTACGTCCCGCCCGAAGCGTGCGCCGACGTCGCGGTGCCGCCCAGGACGGACGCGGCGAGCAGGGTCAGGACAAGTGATCTCAACGACGCCACGCGCAAGATCATCCCCCGCCATTACCTGCGATTCCGGGTTCCTGTCCTCTCTTGACGCGCGCTTTGCGCTGTGCGGGAGCCCAGCGTCGGCGCCGGGGCCCTGTCGTCTCAGCTGAGCAAGTGCTTACATACGCACATGAGCCGAACCGCGACGAGGACGTGCCCCCTCTGCGAGGCCCTGTGCGGGCTTGAGCTGACCCTTGAGGACGACAGGGTGGTGAAGGTCAGGGGCGACCGCGCCGATCCGTTCAGCAAGGGCTTCCTGTGCCCCAAGGGCGCCAGCTTCGGCAGGCTCGACGGCGACCCGCGCCGCCTGGCCGCCCCGCTCGTGGACGGCGCCGAGACGGGCTGGGACGAGGCGTTCGCCGCCGCCGGTGACGCACTGCGCGGGATCGTCGAGCGGTACGGCAAGGACGCCGTGGCCGTCTACTACGGCAACCCCACGGCGCACAGCGTGGCGGGCACCCTGTACGGGCCCGCCATCATCCGGGGGATAGGCACCCGGAACGTCTTCAGCGCCAGCACGATCGACCAGATGCCCAAGCACGTCGCGGCGGGCTACCTGTTCGGCGACCCGCTCGCCATCCCCGTCCCGGACCTCGACCGGACGTCCTATCTGTTGATGCTGGGCGCGAACCCGTTGGAGTCCAACGGAAGCCTGTGTTCGGCCCCCGACTTCCCCGGACGGCTCAAGGCGCTGCGCCGTCGCGGCGGCCGCCTCACCGTGGTCGACCCCCGGCGCACCCGGACGGCCGCGCTCGCCGACCGGCACGTCCCGATCCGTCCCGGCGCGGACGCCTGGTTCCTGTTCGCGCTCGTGCACACCCTCCTGGCCGAGGGCCTCACGAACCTCCGGCACGAGGTGGACCACCTGGACCGGCTACGGGAACTCGCCGCCGGGTTCTCCCCCGAGGAGACCGAGGAGCTCACCGGCGTCCCGGCCGCCACCACCCGGCTCATCGCGCGCGAGCTGGCGGCCGCCGAGACGGCCGCCGTCTACGGCAGGATCGGCACCTGCACCCAGGAGTTCGGCACGCTCGCGAGCTGGCTCGTGGACGTCCTCAACCTCCTCACCGGCAACCTCGACCGGCCCGGCGGCGCGATGTTCCCCAAGGCCGCCCACTCCTTCGGCAAACGCTCACGGCCCTACCGGACCGGCCGGTGGCACAGCAGGGTGCGCGGCCTGCCCGAGGTCAACGGGGAGCTGCCGGTGGCCGCGCTCGCCGAGGAGATCGAGACCGAGGGCGACGGACGGATCCGGGCCCTCATCACCATCGGCGGCAACCCCGTGCTGTCCGCGCCCGGCGGCGACCGGATCGGCAAGGCGCTGGAGAACCTTGAGTTCATGGTGAGCGTCGACCCCTACGTCAACGAGACCACGGCGCACGCCGACGTCCTGCTACCGCCGCCCCCGCACACCCGCTCCCCGCACTATGACGTGGCGCTGCTTTCGTTCACCGTAAGGAACTACGCGCGCTACTCACCGCCCGTCGTGGACCGGGGCGACCGGCCGTCCGAGGCGGAGATCATCGCGCGGCTCGCCGGGGAACTGCTCGGCGTCACCCCGGCCGAGCTGGACGAGGCGATCATCCAGAGCACGCTGAAGAAGGCGGGCCGGGAGGATCTGCGGGCCGAGCTGGGCCCGCCCAACGTCGAGACCAGGCTCGACATGATGGTCCGGCTCGGGCCTTACGACCTCACCCTTGCCGACCTCGTGGGCGGCCGCGACCTCGGGCCGCTCCAGCCGCGTCTCCCTGAGGTGCTCGTCCTGGACCGCGTCGACCTGTGCCCGGAGATCTTCGCCCGCGACGTCGCCCGGCTGCGCGCGTCACGCAGGCCGGAGGGCTTTGTGCTCATCGGCCGCCGCCACCTGCGCTCGAACAACAGCTGGATGCACCACATCCCCGAGCTCAACAGCGGCTCCAACACCTGCACGCTGCGGCTGCACCCGGACGACGCCGACGCGCTCGGCATCAAGCCGGGCGCGACGGTAAGGGTGTCGTCCCGCACCGGCTCCCTTGAGGTGGAGGCCGAGCCGCACGAGGAGATCATGCGCGGCGTCGTCAGCCTGCCGCACGGCTGGGGGCACACCAGGCCCGGCACCCGGCTCGGCATCCCGGCGGCGCGGGCGGGCGTCAGCGCCAACACGCTCACCGACGAGTCGGCTATCGACGTGCTGTCGGGGAACGCCGTCTTCAACGGGGTGCCGGTGACGCTCACGCCCGTCCCCTAGACGGCGGCTAGACGGCGGCGCGGGCGATCTCCTGGTGGATCTGGACGCGCAGCTCGGCGGGGGTGTCGGCCTGCACGAGCAGGCGGCACCCCGCCCTGAGCTGCTCGATGGAGAGGGGCTGGCTGGACGTCCGGTAGGCCCACCAGCGGTCGGTGCCGCTGCGCCAGACGCGCCAGCCGGGGAACTCGGCCTCTATGTGGGCCGCCTCATCACTCATGACTCATGGCTCGCACCGGGGTCGGGGTTCGGGCTCGGCGGAATTTTCACACCGCCTCGACCACGGTAAGCGAGGGAGTCATCGCAAGGGAGTGGTGAAGATTGTCAGCTTTCGGCCATTCTGTCGGACGGGTTGTCCACAGATCGGGAGCTGCCACCGAGCGTCACGGAGTGTGTGCGTTACTGTCGGAGATGTCGGTGACGAAGGGGCGGTGACGGTGAACCGGGGACGAGCAGGAAGACTGATCACCAGGGTGGCCCGGCCCGTCCGGCGCGTCGCCGCGCGCGCCCACCCGGTGGGCCTCGCCGAGCGCCTCGAACTCAACGCGGCGGCCGACGGCCGGATCCGCGAGCTCACCTCGATCGTAAAACGGGTGCTGCCGCGCGGCTCGGTCCGGAACACCCTGTGGGGCGTGCCTTTGGGCCATCCCGCGCACGCGCCCCTCACCGACCTGCCTATCGGGGCCTACAGCTCGGCCGCCCTCCTCGATCTCCTTCCCGGCACCCAGCGGGCGTCCCAGGTGCTCATCGCGGCGGGGCTGACGGCCTCGGTGCCCACGATCGTCACGGGCTGGGCCGACTGGTCGGCGCTGCACCGCGAACAGCAGCGGGTCGGGCTCGCGCACGCGGCCGTCCAGGGCGTCGCGAACGCGCTGTTCGGCGCGTCCCTCATCGCCCGGGTGAAGGGCCGGACGGGCATGGGCAGGGTGCTCGCCTTCGTCGGGCTCGGCACCCTCTTCACGGGCTCCTACCTGGGCGGCCACCTGGCTTTCCGGATGGCCGCGGGGGCCAACCACGCGCCGTCGGCGGCCCACCTCGTCCCGCTCGGCTGGCACGACCTGTGCTCGCTGCACGAGCTGCCCGACGGCTGGCCGGTGCACCGCAGGCTCGGCTACCTCGATCTTTTTGTGCTGCGGCAGGGCGAGCGGGTGCACGTCCTGGCCGACTCCTGCGCCCATCTGGCGGGCCCGCTGCACCAGGGCAGGATCGTCACCGTGCAGGGCGAGACGTGTGTGATGTGCCCCTGGCATGGCAGCACCTTCCGGGTCGGCGACGGCTCGGTCGTCGACGGCCCCGCCACCGCCCGCCAGACGCCGTTCGACACCCGCGTCGAGGAGGACGGCACCGTCCAGGTCAGGCCGATCTAGCGCCTGGTCCAGCTACCCGAGGAGGAGCTTGGCGATCGCCGTCAGACCCACACAGACGATGACACCGCGCAGCGCCCACGTCGGCAGCTTCCGGCCCACCGACGCGCCCAGGTACCCGCCCAGCGTCGCGCCGATGCCGATGAGCAGCACCGCCCACCAGTCCACCTCGGCGATCGCGATGAAGATCACCGCCGCCGCCGCGTTGACGATCCCGGACAGGCCGTTCTTGAGCCCGTTCACCGTCTGCATGTCGTCGGCCAGGAAGATGCCGAGCAGCGAGATGAGCAGAATGCCCTGCGCCGCCCCGAAATAACCGCCGTAGACCCCGGCCAGACACACCAGACCCCACAGCAGCGCACCGCCGTGCGCCGCCTCGGTCTTGCGCCGCTTGGCCACCCACCGGTTCAGCTTCGGCTGCACCACCACCAGCACCAGCGCGATCGCGATCAGCGCCGGAACGATCATCCGGAACGCCTTCTCCGGCAGCCACAACAGCAGCAGCGCGCCCATCACCGCGCCGACCAGCGAGGCGCTGCCCAGCCGCAGCAGCAGCCCCGACCGGCCCGCCAACTCCCGCCGGTACCCCCAGGTGCCGGTGATCGACCCCGGCACCAGGCCGATGTTGTTGGAGACGTTCGCGACCACGGGGGGATAACCGAGCGCCACGAGCGTCGGAAACGTGATCAGCGAACCCGAGCCGACGACGGCGTTGATCCCGCCCGCGCCCGCTCCCGCCACAAGGATCGCGGCGGCCTCCCAAGGTGTCATGGACGTCGATCGTAGAGAGCGACGCCCGTCACACCTCGGGCGGGGTCGCAGGTCACAGCGCGCGGGCCGACCAGCGCCCGTCGCGCTTCTCGACGCTCAACGGCAGCCCGAAGCACGCGGTGAGGTTCTCGCCGGTGAACACCTCGTCCACCTTGCCCGAGGCCACCACGGCGCCCTTGCGGAGCAGCAGCGCGTGTGTGAAGCCCGGAGGCACCTCCTCCAGGTGGTGCGTCACCAGCACCATCGCCGGAGCGGTGATCTCCCCCGCCAGCTTCGACAGCCGCGCCACCAGATCCTCACGGGCGCCCAAGTCGAGGCCCGCGGCGGGCTCGTCGAGCATGAGCAGCTCCGGATCCGGCATCAGCGCCCGCGCGATCTGCACCCGCTTGCGCTCGCCCTCCGACAGCGTGTTGAACCGCCTGCGCACCAGCTCCGCGGCGCCCAGCGCCTCCAGCAGCTCCACCGCGCGCGCCACGTCCGAGGAGTCGTACTCCTCCTGCCAGCGGCCGAGGATCGCGTACGACGCGGTGAGCACCAGGTCGATCACCGTCTCGTTCGCCGGGACCTTCTCCGCGACGGCGGCGCTGGCGAACCCGATCCTGGGCCGCAGCTCGAACACGTCGGTCTCGCCGAGCGTCTCGCCGAGCACCTGGACGCGTCCCTCGGTCGGGAAGAGCGTGGTGGCCGCCACCTGGAGCAGAGTGGTCTTCCCCGCGCCGTTCGGCCCGATCACCACCCAGCGTTCGCCCTCGCCGACCGTCCAGTCGACGCCGTCGAGCAACCTGGCCTGCCCGCGCCGGATCACGACGCCCTCAAGCCTCAGTACCTCACCCATTCAAGCCTCCGCGCACCACCCTATTGCAGCCGGAGGCGTCTTCTCCGTCCTCCGCCCGCACCCGTGCGGGCGGTTACTGTGGAGGGCATGCACGGCTCCCGTCCCTCCCCCAGCCTCGTCGCCTGGGCCAACGCCTGGCTGACCGGCCACACCGGCCTCGACCTCGCCGTGGACGCGGTGGAGCGCACGGGGCCGCACCTGGTGGGCGAGGTGCCGCTCCGGGCCTGGCTCGCCGGTCTGCGGCCCGGCCTGCGCGCGCTGCGCCTCGCGCTGCCCGCCCCCGGCGACCCGCTCGGCCTGACCGGCCCGCCCGAGTTCAACGCCGCCGCCCTGGAGACGGGCGAGGCGGCCGTCGCGCTGCTGGAGGACACCGCGGTCGGCCTCGTCCCGGCCGAGGACAGGCGCGGCTCGTCCTACACCGGCACCGTCTGGCGAGTGTTCCCGGCCCGGCTGGACGCCCCCGACGTCCCGTCCGTCGCCGAGGCCGACCGGGCGCTCACCGCCGCCATGCACGAGGTGACGGAGATCATGACGACGCTCGACGACATCAACGGGGAGCGCTCGGCCGTCCTCAAGGCGCTGCGCGACGACACCGACAGCGGCCTCGCCCCCGGCTACCCGGCGCGCGCCCACCGGGTGGACGCCCAGGCGGTCCGGCTCGGGCTGATCGTCGGCCTCGCGGGCCGGACGGCGGGCGGCAACCTCACCGCCGCCCAGGCCGCCGCCCGCGCCGAGGCGCTGCGGCTGCTCGACCGGGCCGTCCGGCGGGCCCACGTGGCGGCGCACGGCGCCGTCTTCGAGCCCGCCCGCTAGCGGGTCAGCACCTTCGCCAGGCACACCTTGTCGGCGAAGGTCTGCTTCTTGTGGTCCCACAGCGGCCACAGGTAGCCGACGAAGCAGCTCCACCAGTTGAGGATCTGCGCGAACGTCCTGGCTATGCCGCGCGCGAGGCCGAGCGGCTGGCCGGTCCGCTCGTCCACGACCTGGAGACGGCACAGGCCCTTGCCGGGGCTGTACCCGAGCGAGCCCTCCATCGCCCCGTACACCAGGTAGATCAGCGCCCAGACGATCATCATCGCGGTGCCCTGGGCGTCGGACATGTCGGCTTCGGCCGGGTCGTTGATGGTGATCACGGCGACAAAGAGGATGACCAGGAAGAACCCGAGGACCCAGTCGATGCAGAACGCGCCGAACCGCCGCAGGTAGGACGGCTCACGCACCTGCGGCAGGACCGCCCACCCGGCGTACCCGGGCACCGCCTGGGGCGGGGGCGGCAGAGGCTGGGGCACGGGCGGATGGTGGAGCGGCACTCCCGGGTAGCCCTGCCCGGACGGCGCCGTCGGCAAACCCTGCGGCGAGGCGAACGGGGCGGGGGTCGGCGGCTGCTGCGTCAGCCCGTGCTGGGCCGGGTAAGGCGCCCCGGAGAAAGGCAGCGCGCCGCCGCCCGCGGGCTGCGTGCCCTGCGGCGGAGGCGAGCGGATCAGCGCCTGCGGCGGCGGGGTCGCCTGCGGCAGGCCGAACGACGTGCCGTCAAAACGGATCGCGGCGAGCCGGGCCGACACCTCGTCCGCCGACGCCGGCCGCAGCGCGCGGTCCTTCGCCAGCAGGTCGAGGATCAGCCGGTTCAGCGCCTCGGGCAGATCCGGCCGCCGGGTGCGCGGCGGCTCCGGCTCCCGGTACAGGTGCGCGTGGACGAACTCCGGCAGCGTCGCGCACTCGAACGGCATCCGGCCGGTGAACATCTCGTACAGCAGGATGCCGAACGAGTACAGGTCACAGCGGCCGTCCAGGTCGCCGCCCGCGAACTGCTCCGGCGCCATGTAGCCCGGCGTCCCGATGACCGAGCCCGTCTGGGTCGCGTCGGCGAACCGGGAGATGCCGAAGTCGAGGATCTTGATGCCGCCCTTGTCGAGCAGCATGACGTTCGCGGGCTTCACGTCCCGGTGCACCACACCCTGCGCGTGCGCGGCGCCGAGCGCGCCCAGCAGGTCCCGCGCCACCGAGACGGCCCTCTCGTGCGGGATCGGGCCCGACCTCAGCTCCCGCGCGAGATCGTGGCCCTCCAGGTACTCCATGACGACGTAGAGCCGCTGCTCGTACTCGCCGATGTCATGGACGACGGTGATGCCCGGATGGGACAGGCTCGCCCCGATCTGGGCCTCGGCGCGCAGCCGGCGCGCGGCCTCCGGCGTCGGGCTGATCGCCAGCGTCTTGATCGCGACCTTCCGGCCCAGGACCTGGTCCCGGCCCGCCCAGACCGCGCCCATCCCGCCCTGGCCGATCTTGCGTTCCAGCGTGAACCGTCCCGACAGCACGAGGCCCTCGTGCAACGCGCCCACCTCCCCGGATGGAACGGGGCGCCCCGGTGAGGGACGCCCCGGCGTAGAACGCGATCAGTGCGAACGGACGACGACGGTGTTCATCACCTTGTCGGCGAACGTCTGCTTCTTGGCGTCGAACAGCGGCCAGAAGTAGCCGATGTAGCAGGGCAGGCCGTCCAGGATGTGCGCGATCTTGCGCACGAACGCCAGGCCGAACCCGATCGGCTGCGAGGTCTGCTCGCTGATCAGACGGATGTTGACGAGCCGCTTGCCGATGGTCTGCCCGGTGGTGCCCTCCTGGTAGATCAGCCACAGGCCGCCCGCCAGCGCGAGCAGCGCGCCGAACAGGATCAGGAGGGTGCCGACCGCCGAACCGCCGGTGCTCGTGAGCGCGCCGGTGGTCGGGTCCACCTCCAGCGAGGTGGCGCTGAGGCTGATGCCGATGCCGTAGAAGATGGCGGGCACCAGGCCGATGATGATGGCGTCGACGAGATAAGCGGCGACCCGCGAGCCCCAGCCCGCGTAGACGCCGTAGGCGCCGCCCGCGTAGCCGTAGGGCTGCTGGGCGGGGATCTGCGGCTGCGCCGCCGCCGGGAAGGCGGGCTGCGCCGGGTAGGCCGGCGGAGGCGTCGCCTGGTAGGCGGGCGGCTGCTGCGGCGGCGGGTACTGCTGGCCGTAACCCGGCTGGGGCGGCGGCGTGGACGGTCCGTAGCCGGGCTGCTGCTGGCCGTACGGATCGTAGGGGGGGTTTCCCACGTTGACTCTCCTAAGTCTTTTGGCGTTGTGCGAGGGCCGGGGGTACGGCGCGCGCTATCAGAGGACTCCGCATCGGACGAGCTGCCAGATGCCGGAACCTGCGATGGCGGTGCCGAGGATCCAGGCACGCGCCCGCGACCCCACCGCACGCCATCGGGCCTCCAGCCCCAGCGGCGCCACGGCGAACACGATCGCGCCGAGGAACACCAGTGGATTGGCCAGGAGGGCCCGGACGGGGTGACCCGAACCGAGCTCGATGAAGACGGTGGTGCCGCCGCAGAATGGGCAGGGGATGCCGGTCAACGCACGGGCGGGGCAGATGATCCCGGGATCGTGGATCCCGTGAGCCGTGGCCACGACAAGCGCCGCCGCCGTCATCACCGCGACCCTCGTCGCGGAAACTCCGAGGGGACGCCGGCGCAACGCCATGACCCCCGTCATGAATGCCTCCACCCGACCTGCTGTCCTTTAACTGGCCCTTATACCGGCTTTTACGGGCATGCCGTCAAGCCAGGGGACCGCGCCGGGACCAGACCGTTATGTCAGGCGCCTGCGACCGCTCCCACCAGTGTGGGACGCTGGCTTTCCCCGTGTGGTTCTGGTTCGCCCACATCGAGGACCACACAGGTGATGTTGTCCGGCCCGCCGTGCGCCCGCGCCGCCTCGATCAGCCGCCGCACCGCCTGGTGCGGCTCCTTCTCCTCCGACAGGAGGTCGAAGATCTCCTGCGGGCCGACCGGACCGGAAAGGCCGTCCGAACACAGCAGGTAGCGATCACCGAGATGCGCGTCACGCGGCGCCAGATCGGGCTCCCGATCCGGGCCGCCGTCCAGCACCTTGAACAGCATGTGCGACAGGTGCGAGTTCTCGCCCGCGTCGCCGCCGTCCGCCAGCAACTGGGCCAGCGTGTGGTCGCTGGTGATCTGGAACAGCACGCCGTCACGCAGCAGGTAGGCCCGGGAATCCCCGATGTGCGCGAGCGCGAACTTGCTCGTGCCGTTCCACAACATCGCCGTGAGCGTCGTCCCCATCCGGTTCAGCTCGGGGTGCGCGGCGATCGCCTGCCCCAGCGCGCCGTTCACCTCCGCGACCGCGCGGGCCAGCGTGCCCTGGAGTTCCGCCTCGGGCACCGGGACATCGAACCGGCGCAGGGCGTTGATCACCGTCGAGCTGGCCACCTCGCCGCCCGCGTAGCCGCCCATCCCGTCCGCGACAGCCAGCAGGAAGGGCCCGGCGTACCCGGAGTCCTCGTTGTTCTCCCGGTTACAGCCGATGTCCGAACCCGCTGCGTACCTGATTGCAACGTTCATAGCAGTTTCGATGACGTTCTCCTTGCGGCGGTTCGTGCCACCCCCGCGGCCGGCGACCCCCCGTGCGGTCTGGCATCAGAGTAGTGGGTCAGCGTACTCGCTCACCGTTCACCAGTCCGTTTTCCCGTCTTTCCCGTCACCTGCTCTCCCTGCCTCCGACGCTACTCCTCCGCACGCTCTCGTGGATCAACCTCTGGGGCCATCTTGCGGGCCATTCCTACCGCGTTCGGATTACTCCGGAGGCGTCCACATCCTGGACTCGGTGCCCGCTTTCCGGCGACGGAGCGGTAGCGTGGGGCGAGCTATGGAACGGACGCTGCTCATCACGCTGACCGGCAGGGATCGCCCAGGGGTGACCTCCCGGCTGTTCGCCACCCTCGCCGCCTTCCCGCTGGAGGTCTCCGACGTCGAGCAGGTCGTGATCCGCGGCAGGCTCATCCTCGGTGTCCTCGTGTCCGCCGTCGGCGACGAGAGCGTCGACGGCGTCCTGGAGGCGGTCAAGGCCGTCGCCGACGACCTGGAGATGGACTTCGAACTGTCCACGGGCGGCGGCAGGAAGGCCAAGCGCAGGCGCGCCCAACTGCACGTCACCGTGCTGGGCAGCCCGCTGACGCCCGCCGCCGTCTCCGGCGTCGCCGGGCGGATCGCCGCGCACGGTGCCAACATCGACCGGATCGAACGGCTCGGCAGCTACCCCGTCACCGCGATCGAACTGCTGATCTCCGGCGCCGACCCGACGTCGCTGCGCGCCGCCCTCGCCGTCGAGGCCGCGGGCCTCGGCGTGGACGTGGCCGTCCAGCGGGCCGGGCTGCACCGCAAGGCCAAGCGGCTCATCGTCATGGACGTCGACTCCACGCTCATCCAGGGCGAGGTCATCGAGCTGCTCGCCGAGCACGCGGGCCAGCTCGACAAGGTCGCCGAGATCACCGAGGCGGCGATGCGCGGCGAACTCGACTTCGCCGGGTCGCTGCGCGAGCGGGTCGCGCTGCTGGCCGGGCTCGACGTCGCCGCGATCGACGCCGTCCGCGACAAGATCGAGCTCGCAGCGGGCGCCCGCACCCTCGTGCGCACGCTCAAGCGGCTCGACTACAAGTTCGCGATCGTCAGCGGCGGCTTCACCCAGATCACCGACAGCCTCGCCGCCGACCTCGGCATCGACTACGCCTCCGCCAACACCCTGGAGATCGTCGACGGGCGGCTCACCGGCCGCGTCGTCGGCCCGATCATCGACAGGGCCGGGAAGGCCGCCGCGCTGCGCGAGTTCGCCGCGCGGGCCGGGGTGCCGGTCGCGCAGACCGTCGCGATCGGCGACGGCGCCAACGACCTCGACATGCTCCAGGCCGCAGGGCTCGGCATCGCCTACAACGCCAAGCCCGTGGTGCGGCAGGCCGCGCACACCGCCGTCAACGTGCCCTACCTGGACACCATCCTGTTCCTCCTCGGCCTCTCCCGCGACGAGGTCGAGGCCGCCGACGCCGAAGACCGCGCCTGACCCGGCCCCTCGTCTCCCGGTCCACTCGGCCGCCCGGCGCACTCGTGACAGTCGTCTCCCGGCATGCCCTGCATGCCCGTCTTTGCCGGGTTACTCGTGACAGTCGTCTCCCGGCTCGCCCGGCATGCCCGGCCTGCTCGTCTCGGCCGGGTTACTCGTCCTCGTCGGCGTCGCGTTCGCCGAAGGACTCCGAGGCGAGGCCGCGTAGCGCCGACCTGACCGCCGCGGCGTGCAGCAGGTCGCGGCGCAGCGGGGTGTCGCCCTTGCGGCCCGCCACCACCTCCGCCCTGCGCGCCTTCGCCAGGTCCGACAGGTAGGCGTCGAGAAGGCCCAGTTGCGGGCCCGTGTCCGGGGCGCCGCCCTCCTCCAGGGCGTCGGCGACCGTGTCGAGCAGCCCCGGAACCGGCCCCGGATCGATCGTCTCCTCCGGCAGCAGGCCCCGCAGCGTCACCATGTGGTCCCTGACCCGCTGCGCCGTCTGCAGGATACGCTTCAGCTCGCCGATCCGCTCGGTGTCGGGCGCGGGCTCGGCCGCCATCCGGTTCCGGGCGCGCGCCAGCTCGTCGGCGGCCTTGCGGGCCCTGCGGTAGGCGCCCTTGTAGTCGTTCGGCTCAAGGTCGAGCACCGCCGACATCGCCCGGACCAGCTCCGCGTGGGTGCGGCGCACCGCCCTGACCCGCTCCTCCACCCGCAGGCCGCCGCGCGGCCACAGCAGCCGCCCCGCGACGAGCGCGATCAGCACGCCCGCGATCGTCAGGACCACCCTGAGCGCCGCCACCTCCCAGCCGAGCGGCGCCGCGAAGTCCACGAGCGTCATCATCGTGGGCGTCACGAACAGCACCCACGTCGTGTGCCCGAGGTCGCGGAAGGCGAACGCCAGCAGCGCGAACGCGAACACCACGAGCGCCAGCAGCAGCTTGGCGTGCACGAGCTGGAGCACCAGCGCCGCGAGCACGCCCCCGGCCAGCACCCCGACGATGCGGGCCCGCGCGCGCTCCAGCGTCTCCCCGTACGTCGCGCGGGTCGTGACCATCGCCGAGATCGCCAGCCAGTTCCCGTGCTCCGGCTCGAACGCCGCCACCACCGCCAGAGCCACCCCCGTGGTGACACACAGCCGCGTCGCATACCGAAACGTCGGCGACCGCTCCCCCACATGCGCGAGCGCCACCCGCCAACCACGCCCCGGCTGTGCTCGATCAGCCCGGGAGCGGACGCTTGGCAGCTCCCGACTTCGTTGGGAGCGCCCGTCTCCGGGCTGTGCTCGATCGGCCCGGAGGCGGGCGCCTGGCAACTCCCGACTTCGTCGGGAGCGCCCGCCCCCTGGCTGTGCCCGATCGGCCCAGGGCCAGGGCAGCGTGGGGAGCGCCGGGTGGGCCCGCTCGAACGTCAGCCCGTTGGCCAGCCGGACCGCCGTCTCCACCGAGCCGCCGATCCGGTGCAGCAGCCGCCGCGCCTGCTCCAGCACGAACAGGTCGAGGTACTCCTGGCCTGTCTCCTCACCTTCCCTCCGTTCCAGCCGCCACCGCGCACGCACCCCGTCGACCCGTTCGTCCAGCCGCGTGAGCGTCGCGGTCTGGGCGGACGGCAGGTGCAGCGAGTTCTCGATCGCGTCCGCCAGCACCCGCAGCCGCGCCGCCTGGTAGACGATCGCCTCGTGCACCTCGGGCGGCGGGTCCTTCATGCCCTTCTGGAGGGTGTGCAGGGTGACCGCCGAGTGCAGGACCCGGACGAGGGCGTCGATGAGGCGCTCCCGGCGCAGGCCGCGTTCGGTCGGGCGGGTCAGCTCCAGCGCGGCGCGCGCCTCGGCGAACTCGCGGGCGGCCCGCTCCCGCAGGTCGTCGCCGCCGCCCGGCTCCTCCAGCAGCGCGGCGGTGGCCCGTGCCGCGTCGGCGACGGTGGCCCGCAACTGCCGCTGCACCCTGCGGCGGAACGGCAGCAGCATCAGCAGCGCCATCCACAGCGCGCCCAGCCCGACCGCGGGCACCAGGTGGGAGAGGTCCTGCCCGCCCGGCTGGGTCGCGGCGACGAGCACCGTGAGCGGCCCGGTGATGCCGATCCACGGGACCACCGCGCCCACCGCCGCCACCCAGGGCACCACCAGCACCGCCCACCACAGGTGCGCCGAGACCGCCACCCCGGCCGCCGCGCAGACGACGATCACCGCGAACGTCGCCCAGACCCGGCGCGCCGGAAGGGTGTAGGGGCCCTTCGGCACCGCGAGCGCCAGCAGGTAGGCGCCGAGCCCCACCCAGGCGCCCTCGGCGTAGTCCCCGGTCAGGGCGCCGACGACGAGGGGAAGGCCGACACCGACCGCCCCGGTCAGCCCGTAGTCGGCCGACGCGCTCCGCCTGAGCCGCCCCCACACATGATCATTGTGCGTGAGCGGACCTCAACGGCGGGTCATCGCAGGGTCTTGGGCGTCCGGTAGGACAGCAGGCTGCCGCCGTGCGACTCCCATCCCGCCAGCTCCACCACGCCGAGCGCGCAGGTGGGGAACTCCGCGACGGGCTCGTTGCCGGTGATGATGACGAGCTCGTGGACCGCCGGGTTGTGCCCGACGAGCAGGAGCGTGCCGACCTCCGCGGGGGTGATCTGCACGAGGGTGAGCAGGTCGTACCCGTCACCGGTGTAGATGCCGCGCTCGAACGAGACGGGCACGTCGTCCAGGCCGAGGCCCTCCAGGGTCTGGCGGGTGCGCAGCGCCGTCGAGCACAGCACAAGATCCGGGCGCAGGCCCTCGGCCCTGAGGTGCGCGCCCATCTCCGCGGTGTCACGCAGCCCGCGCTCGGCCAGCGGGCGTTCGTGGTCGGCGAGCCCGAAGCCCGCCTCGGCCTTGGCGTGCCGCAACACCAGAAGCCGCTTGTTCAAGGCGCGACCTGCGCCGCGAGTATCCACAGCACGACCATGATCAGGAGCATCGCACCGAAGATCAGCGCGAATCCTTTGGCACCACTCATGGGCCCCAGCGTAGACGGCGCGCGGCACACTTCGGCACGGGCTGTGGATAACTCCGGGAACCCCCGTCAACCGGGCGTCGCGGCGTCCGCCGGGTCGGCCGCCGGGTCCACCCTGCGGCGCCGCGACACCGCCACCGAGCCCGCGACGACGGCGACCACGACGACCGTCAGCGCGACCCGCAGCACCGTGTTCCCGGCATGCGCGACAACGGCCGGGGCGAGCAGCAGGGACACCAGGTTCATCACCTTGAGCAGCGGGTTGATGGCCGGGCCCGCGGTGTCCTTGAACGGATCGCCGACCGTGTCGCCGATGACCGTCGCGGCGTGCGCGGGCGACCCCTTGCCGCCGAGCCGCCCCTGTTCGACGAGCTTCTTCGCGTTGTCCCAGGCGCCGCCCGAGTTCGCGAGGAAGACCGCCATGAGGGCGCCGCAGGCGATCGCGCCCGCCAGGAACGCCCCCAGCGGGGCGTAGCCGAGCGCGAAGCCGACCGCCACAGGGGTGAGGATCGCCAGCAGTCCCGGCGTGGCCAGCTCGCGCTGGGCGTCTCGGGTACACAGGTCCACGACACGGCCGTAGTCCGGTTTCTCCGAGTAGTCCATGATCCCCGGCCTTGTGCGGAACTGTCGGCGCACCTCCAGGACGACCCGCGCCGCCGCCCTGCCCACCGCCCGGATCGCCAGGCCGGAGAACAGGAACACCACACACGCGCCGATGAGCAGGCCGATGAGCACGTTCGGCTGGTCCACCGAGAGGGAGAACTCGGTGAAAACCGGGCCGATCGCCCGGCGTGCGCTCTCGTCGGCCTCGGCGAGCGACTCCTCGACCGTCGCCCGGAACGAGCCGAAAAGCGCGGTAGCCGCCAGGACGGCCGTGGCGATCGCGATGCCCTTGGTGATCGCCTTTGTGGTGTTGCCGACGGCGTCCAGGCGCTCCAGCACCTCCGCCGCGTCGCCCCGGACGTCGCCCGACATCTCCGCGATGCCCTGGGCGTTGTCCGAGACCGGACCGAACGTGTCCATCGAGACGATCACGCCGACCGTGGTGAGCAGGCCCGTCCCGGCCAGCGCCACCGCGAACAGGGCCACCGAGGTGTTCCCCGCGCCCAGCAGGAACGCCCCGTAGATCGCCCCCGCGATGAGCAGCGTCGAGTACACCGCCGACTCCAGGCCGAGCGCCACCCCGGCGAGGATCACCGTGGCCGGGCCGGTGCGGGCGCTGTCCGTCACCTCCTCCACCGGGGCCCGGCCGGTCTCGGTGAAGTAGCCGGTGAGCAGTTGGATCGCCGCCGCGAGCACGATGCCGATGAGCACCGCGCCGACCGCGACCACCCGCGGGTCGGCCGCCACGTCCGCGCCGCCGTCCAGCTCCGCGAAGGACGACGGCAGGTACAGCACGGCCGCGATGACGACGCCCAGCGCGGACACCACCGCCGAGACCAGAAAGCCCCGGTTGATCGCGCTCATGCCCGATCTGTCCCAGGGCCGTGGCGCCACCGCGAAGATCCCGACCACCGCGGTGACGATCCCGACCATCGGGACGATCAGCGGGAAGACCAGGCCCTGCGCGCCGAACGCGACGGTGCCGAGGATCAGCGCGGCCACGAGCGTCACCGCGTAGGACTCGAACAGGTCGGCGGCCATGCCCGCGCAGTCGCCCACGTTGTCCCCGACGTTGTCGGCGATCGTGGCGGCGTTGCGCGGGTCGTCCTCGGGAATGCCCTGCTCGACCTTGCCGACGAGGTCCGCGCCGACGTCCGCCGCCTTGGTGAAGATCCCGCCGCCGACCCGCATGAACATCGCCAGCAGCGCCGCGCCGAACCCGAAGCCCTCAAGGACGCCCGGCGCCTGGCCCCGGTAGGCGAGCACCACGACGGCAGCGCCGAGCAGGCCGAGGCCGACCGTGAGCATGCCCGCGACGCCGCCCGTGCGGAACGCGATCCGCATCGCGTCCTTCTCGCCCGTCTCGCGGGCCGCAGCGGCCACCCGGACGTTCCCGCGCACCGCGAGCCACATTCCGGCGAAGCCCGTCGCGCCGGAGAACACAGCGCCGAGGACAAAGAAGACAGATCTGCCGATCCGCGACCCGGTGCTCTCGGCGGGCAGGAGCAGCAGGAGAAAGGGGATCAACACCACAAAGACCGCGACCGCCGTGAACTGGCGGCGCAGATAGGCCGCGGCCCCCACCTGGACGGCCTCCGCGATCTCCCGCATCCGCGCCGTGCCCTGGCCCGCCGCGAGCACCTGCCGGACGAGCACCCCCGCGACGCCGAGGGCGAGCAGCGCCACCACCGCCACGGCGCCGACGACAAGAAGATCTCCGTCTGAGATTTCCGTCTCACCCATCACAACCCCCCGGCGCTTTACCCCACTTTCTCCGGGATGGTGATCGGGACTTTCTCCCGACAAACACGACTAAAAGCGAAAAGGCCCCATAGTTGCGCGGTCGCACCTCGCACTACGGGGCCTTTTCCTGCTGATGGGTTCAGCGCGCGGGCCAGCTCATGGTGAGCGTCGTCCCCTCCGCGGAGGAGGCGATCTCCAGTTCGTCGGCGAGCCCCTTGATGACGGCCATGCTCAGGCCGTCCTCCTCCGCCGGCGCGGCCTGCGCCCGGTCGCTGACGGCGACCGAGAACCGGCCACCGCCCTCGGTCAGGGCCAGCCGGACGGGCTCCTCGGGGCAGTGCTTCTGGTGCGCCTCCACCGCACGCGAGCACGCCTCACCGACCGCCAGGCGCACCTCGTCCAGCAGCGGCTCAGCGACCCCGGAGCGCACCGCGACGGCCCTGGTGACCATGCGCGCCGTGCGCACATGGATCGGGAGCGCGCTGAACGCGACTTCGACGGTGGCCACGACGGCTACTTCGCGCCCTTGCGCTTCTCCCGCGCCTCGTCGATCGAGTCGTGGATGCCGAAGACCTTCGTCAGCCCGGTGATCCGGAAGATCTTGAGAATCCGCTCCTGCGTGCAGACCAGCTCCAGGGAGCCGTCGTGCGCGCGCACCCGCTTCAGCCCGCCGACGAGCACACCGAGACCCGTGGAGTCGAGGAACTCGACCTTCTCCATGTCGACGAGAAGGTGGAACTTACCCTTGTTGACAAGATCGATGAGCTTCTCCCGGAGCTTCGGCGCCGTGTAGACGTCGATCTCTCCCTCCACGTTGATGACGGTGATGCCGTCGTCACTCGTGTAGTCGGTCACCTTCAGGTCCACGGAACCTCCAGCGCATTTGCCGCAATGTAAGCAATGTCATCGGACGTTGCAGCGTTCGCCCGTCGAAATTCAACCACGCTCCAGCGCCGTGTTCACACGAAATCCTCTGTTCGCGCGGTCTGACCTGCCGATCACGGGGCTTTGGGGGTGTCGGAGCGTTCTCCTCTCCCTTCCCACGGTGTCAGACTGGAAACCTGTGTCAGCGCATCATCTTCTCGACGTCCTGCGGAGCGACCCCCGGCGCCGCGGGCGGCTGACCCATGTCCAGACCGTGCCCGCCCGACCGGCCCGCACGGCGCCCTGGCCCGCGTGGATCCCCGCCTCCGTGGTGTCGGCCCTCGACGTCCCCGGGCTGTGGACGCACCAGGCCGAGGCCGCGTCCCTGGCCCACGAGGGCGCGTCCGTGATCGTCGCCACCGGCACCGCGTCAGGCAAGTCACTCGCCTACCTGCTGCCCGCCCTCACCGCCGCCTTCGACGGCGACACCACCCTCTACCTGGCCCCCACCAAAGCCCTGGCACACGACCAGCTACGCACGATCGAGGGGTTCGGCCTCCCTTCCGTCCAGGCGGCGACCTACGACGGCGACACGCCGGGTGAGGCGCGGGACTGGATCAGGCGGCACGCGAACATCGTCCTGACCAACCCGGACATGCTGCACTACTCGCTGCTGCCCTACCACTCCCGATGGTCCTCCTTCCTGCGGCGGCTGCGCCACGTCGTCATCGACGAGGCCCACGGGTACCGGGGCGTGTTCGGCTCCCACGTGGCCCAGATCGTCCGGCGGCTCCGGCGGGTCTGCGCCCGCTACGGCTCCTCCCCCGCGTTCGTGCTGGCCTCCGCGACGGTCTCCGACCCCGCCGCGTCCGCGTCCGTCCTCACCGGGCTGCCGGTGACCGCCGTCACCGCCGACGGCTCCCCGCGCGGCGCGATGACCTTCGCGCTGTGGGAGCCCCCGCTCGTCGAGGGCGACGTGCGGCGGCCCGCGCCCGCCGAGACCGCCGACCTGCTCGCCGACCTCGTCGCGGCCGGCGCCCAGACGCTCGCGTTCGTCCGGTCGCGGCGCGGCGTCGAGACCGTCTCGCTCACCGCCAAACACGCCCTGGCCGAGGCGGCGCCCGAACTCGCCGAACGCGTCGCCGCCTACCGGGGCGGCTACCTGCCGGAGGAGCGCCGCGCGCTGGAAGCGGGCCTGCGGTCCCGCTCCCTGCTCGGCCTGGCCACCACCAACGCGCTGGAACTCGGCATCGACGTCTCAGGGCTGGACGCGGTGCTCGTCTGCGGCTGGCCCGGCACGCGCGCCTCCCTGTGGCAGCAGGCCGGCCGCGCCGGACGCGGCGGACAGGACGCGCTCGCCGTCCTCATCGCCCGCGACGACCCCCTGGACACCTATCTCGTCCATCACCCCTCCGCGATCTTCGGCGCCCCCGTCGAGGCGACCGTGCTGGACCCGGCCAACCCGTACGTCCTGGAACCGCACCTGTGCGCGGCGGCGGCCGAGCTGCCCCTCACTCCGGACGATCTCACGTTGTTCGGCCCGTCCGCTCCCCAGCTTGTGGATAACCTCGCGGCGCGCGGAGTGCTGCGCCGACGACCCGCCGGATGGTTCTGGACGCACCGGGAACGGCCCCAGGTCGACCTGCGCGGCTCGGGCCCGACCGTGATCCAGGTGGTGGAGGCGGCGACCGGGCGGCTGCTCGGCACCGTCGACGAGGCAGCCGCGCACAGCACCGTGCACGAGGGCGCCGTGTACGTCCACCAGGGCGAGACGTTTGTGGTGGACGTGCTCGATCTGGACGACTTTGTCGCGCTCGTCACCCCCGCGACGCCCGACCACACGACCGACGCCCGCTCCCTCACCGACATCCGGGTCCTGGAGGAGGAGCGCAAGACCGAGTGGTCACCGCACGCGAGCCTGCATTTCGGGACGGTCGAGGTACGCCGCCAGGTCGTCGCCTACCGGATGCGGCGCCGCGCCACCGGCGAGATCGTCGGCGAACACCCGCTGGATCTGCCCGAACGTGTCCTGCGCACCAAGGCCGTCTGGTGGACCCTCGCCCCCGAACTCCTCGCCGCCCACGACGACTTCGACGCCCCGGGCGCGGCGCACGCCGCCGAGCACGCCTCCATCGGCCTGCTCCCCCTGTTCGCGACCTGCGACCGCTGGGACATCGGCGGCGTCTCCACCGAACTCCACCCGGACACCTCGCGCCTCACCGTCTTCGTCTACGACGGCCACCCGGGCGGCGCCGGCTTCGCCGAACGCGCCCACGCCTCCGCCCGCCCCTGGCTCCAAGCCACCCTCGACGCCATCCGCGCCTGCCCCTGCGACCACGGCTGCCCCTCCTGCATCCAGTCCCCCAAATGCGGCAACAACAACGACCCCCTCTCCAAACCCGCCGCCCAAACCCTCCTCACCCACCTCCTCACCCCCTGATCGGGCGCGGGGGCGTTGGGCTGTTCGGGGGTTAGCGGCGGCGGAGGCCGCGGCGGGGGCGGGGGTGTTCGAGGACCTCGGTGAGGTTGGCGGAGGAGGACTCGGACGGGGTGTCGGCTTCGCGGGGGGTGGCGATGTCGATGAGGGCGGCCAGGGCCGCGTCGTACTTGGGCTCGGGCTGCTCGTCGGCCGCGGTCGCCTGGTCCGGGGTGTTGTCGGCGGGGAGGGGGCGCGGGGTGTATTCGAGGTTGAGTTCCTCGACGAGTTCGCCGTCGGGCGTCTCCAGGACCGTGGTGTCCTGGACGGGCTCAGGCTCGGGGGCCGCCTTGCGCCTGCGGCGGCGCGAGGACTTGGCGTCGGCGGGCGCGGAATCACCGCGCGCGGCGGCCATGGCGGCGGCGATGTGGCGGCGGCTCGCCTCGACCCGGGCGTGCGCCGACCCCGGCACGACGTGCGCTCCGCCCGCCCCGTCGGCCCGCGCGGTGCGCAGCCGACGCGTCCACGTCCCCAGATGCGCGGCGCACAGCAGCAGCACCAGGGCGATGGCCAGGCTCTTGCCCCACTGGAGGCTCTCCGCCGCGACGGTCCCCGAGGCGTTGCCGCCGTCCAGCATGATCATGTCGGCGGGGGCGGCGGCCTCGGGCGTCGGGTAGAAGTCGCCGACCGACGGCTTCTCGTCGTCGAACGCGTCGTCGTTGGGCGCCACGGACGGGTAGACGGGCGGCTCCGCCGGGGGCCGGTAGTCGAAGTCGGGAACCTGCGGCGGCGGCCCCGCCGCGTTCCCGCCGCCGCCCGGGTTGTTCGGCGTCTGGACGGTGCTGACCCGGACCGTCCGGGAGGAGGCGCCGGACGCCGCGGCCCCGGACCGCTTGGCGACGACGCTCACCGTCGCCTTGCCGCTGGCCGTGCCCGCCGCGGAGAACGTCGCCGAGCACTGGGCGCCGCAGGAACCCGCCGACACGTTCTTGGTGCCGAGGTCGCCTGAGACGGTGTAGCCGGTCAGGTCGGGCTCGTCGCCCTTGTTCCAGCGGACCGTCACCTTCTTGCCCGACGCCGCGACCGTCAGCCCGCTCGGCGTCGCGGCCGGGACCGCCATCTTGAACGTGCTCGACGCGGCGTCCCACGGGAGCAGGGCCTCGAGCCTGACGGTGTGCGAGCCGTTCGGCTCGGTCCTGCCGTCGAGCGTGTAGGTGAGCGTCTGGTTCCTGCCCTGCGCGACGGGGCGGCCGTCCACGTAGAGCGTGCCCCCGGCCGGGGCCGTCCTGACGCTGATCGTCACGGTCGGGGAGGTGATGACCGATCCGTTCGCCGGCGAGATCTTCGGTGCGGCGGCGGCCGCGCCCGCTGCCTGTACCGGCGCGGCGCCCAGTACGGCGAGCAGCGGAGCCACCAGCAGCAGCGCCCTGACCCTCACGCGGCGACCCCTTCCGTCACGCCCGGTACCTGGCCGCAGCGTATCCGACCGTTTCGTGGCGAAAGTCACAGAAAGGTGACGACTCGGCACGCCGCCCCTCATCTCCGCATCGGCCATCAGCCCACCATCCCGCCCCCACCGACGCATTTCCACACCCCCCGTAATGAAAGATCCCCCGATTTCACGCACTTCCCCTACAAAACCCACCGTCGCCCGCCGCGACCGCTCCGGTCCACATCCCGCCATCCACGGGAATCGTCCCGGCCCGCGACACCGCCCGAGCCCGCAACGGCAACGCCCCGAACACCCCGCGCACCCTCCGCGAGACCGCCACCTCCACCACCACCCCCTCCCCGGGCCCACCCCAGGTCCGACACCCGTCCAGGACACCCCCGTTCCACCCAGCCACCCTCCCCGCCACCAGGCACCCGTCCTCGTACCCCCGCACCACCCTCCCCGCCGCCGCCAACGCCGCCAGATCCGCCGCCATCTCCACCCCTTTCCGCTCCGCCCGCACACCCCCCACCCCCACCCCCACCACCGCCACCCCCCAGACCACCCCCATCACCCCAACCCCCCAAACCACCCCACCCCCCTTCCCCCACTCACCCAACCTCCCCCACCTCCTCTCCCTCCTTCAGGTTGTCCGACTCTGCACTGTCGCCCGCCACTGCGTCGCGGCCCGGCACTGCGCCGTGGCCCGACACCGCGCCGTGGCCCAGCACCGCGTCGTGGCGCCCAGCACTGCGCCGTGGCCCAGCACTGCGCCGTGGCGCCCGGCGCTGCGTCGTGATCCGGCACTGCGCTGTGGTCCGGGCGGTCGTCATGCGCGATGGCTTGCATTGGCGGGCGCGTGTGGGTCAGGGGCTTCGTCGGTGCTGTCGGTTGGGTCGGGTGGGTCGGGCAGGTGAGGTGGGTTGGGCAGGCAGGGCGGGGGGTGGGTTGGGTGGCGTGGCTCTGGGTGTTGGTGGGCGCGGTGTTGGGGCCTGGGGGTTATCCGGTGTTGTGGGTGGGTGGGTGGGTGGGGTTGGGGTGGGTGGTGGGGGGAGGGGTGGGGGTTCGGTGAGGGCTTCGGCGGTGAGGGTGAAGGTGAGGGGTGGGAGGGGGAGGCGGGCGGGTGGGGGGTAGGTGGTGGTGAGGGTGATGCGGGTGGTGTCGGGGGTGTGGGTGAGGGTGACGGTGGAGTTGGGTGGGGCGGCGTTCAGGATGCGGGCGCGGACTCGGTCGGGGGGTTCGCCTCGGGCGGCGGCGCGGGCGCCGGTGTGGACGGCGTCCACACAGGTGAGGCGGACCGTCGCCGCCGCGACGCCCCAGAGGGCGACGGCGGCGACGGCGAGGAGCGCGGGGAGGGCCAGCGCCGTCTCGACGGTGGCCGAACCCCGGCGGCTCACCCGGCCAGGGCCAGCGCCCTGTCGATGATCGCTAACACCAGCTCCTGGACCCGTTCGCTGGATACGATCTTGAACAGGACGCCCGCGAACGCCGCTGCGGCCACCGTTCCCACCGCGTACTCGGCGGTGGTCATGCCCGCGTTCCGTCGACCTCGCCACTCGCACATCCGACCTCCAGGGGGTTCGGGCCGGACCCGTCGTCCGGCACACCCCCAGCATCCACAAAACCCGTCAAGATCGTTTAACAGCCTGTGGAGAACTTGGTTTGTTGCTGTTGTAGGTCGTTGGCCTGGGGTTATGTGGTTATGCGGCTTGGAAGAGGGGGATTTGGTCCGTGATGGGGCCGTGGGGGGTGTTTGTCCTGGTGAGGGTGTGGATGGTGGCGTCGGTTGAGGCCAGGCGTTGGAGGGCGGCGTCTATGAGGGTGTTGCCGAGTTGTTCTTGGCCGTGGAGCCAGTGGGCGTAGGTGGTGTTGAGCATGGCGACGCTGTGGCCGAGGCGGCGTGCGACTTCGGGGGCGGGGACGCCTGCGTCGAGGAGCATGCTTGCGTTGCCGTGGCGTAGGTCGTAGGGGCGGGAGGCGAGGTTGAGGGCTTTCTCGTCGTCGGTGAGGACGGTGTCGCGGGCTTTGGTCCAGATCGGGCCGTAGAGGGAGACGGGGATGTGCTGGTGGTCGTCGGTGCGGACGTCCCAGAACAGGCGTCCGTCCGGGGCTGTCCCGTAGGTGGTCAGGTGTGCTGTGAGGGAGGTGACGAGGATCGGGGGGATGGGGACGATGCGCACATCGTCTTCGGATCTGTGTTTGAGTTCGCGGTCCTCGAAGCGGTCTTCGCCGTCGGTCCAGTCGGCGGAGACTTCGGGGGTGCTTCCGGCGAGCGTGAGCCGGCCCCAGCCGGTGGTGGGCAACTGGCAGTCGATACGGCGTAGGTGGCGGATCTCGGCGGGGCGCATGCCTGCCCAGTACAGGCAGTCGAAGAAGGCCCGCAGGTGGAGGGCTTGCCGGGTGGCTTGCGCGGTGACTGCGTCGAGGAGGCGGAGGGCTTGGGGGGTGTTGGGGACGTGGCGTGGGTTGACCCGGTGTGCTGTGCGTTGTCGTTTGATGCGCAGTCCCTGGACGGGGTTGGTGGTGAAGATCTCGCGTTCCACGGCGTAGGCGAGGCAGCCCGACAGGGCGGTGCGGCGGGTCCGGACCGAGGACGGCTTGAGCTGCTGCCTCTTGACGCCGCGTCCCAGGTCGTCCAGCAGCGGCCGCAGGACATCGCTGTGCCCGAGATCGACCAGGGGGCGGGAGGCCCGGTCCAGCCAGGCGAGCGCGTCGGCTTCGGGTGCGGGCACGGGGCCGTTCCAGGACGGGGGGCGTAGGGCGTAGTGCCGCAGCGCCTTCCGCAGCAGCTTGTCAGCGGGGCGGTTCCGCAGGGGCCGCAGGGTGGCGAGGATGACGGGGATGATGCCTTCTACGGCGCTCTTGCGGCTGTTGGGGGACACATCGGCGTCATCCCACTTCGTCTTGATCCACGCCCGCGTGTGCGCGAGGACCGTTTCCCCTTTCCGTGCCCATGACACCGGCTCACCGGTGATCAAGCTGAACTCCTCACCCAGGTTCGCGGCCTTCAACAGCGCCTTGCGGTAGTCGCCCGCCAGCTCTTCGGTCGAGAAGGACTTGCCCTTCTCCCGGCCGCACACGATCCATCGCACCTGAAACGGCTTGCTACGCGCCCGCTGGCGGACCTTCCAAATAGTGACCTCTTGTGTTTCCATCTCTCCTACTCCGGGGGATTGTTCTCGAATTCCGAATACCATTTTTCCAGGTCAGAACGCCGAATCCTAATCACCCCGTTCGGCAGCTTCGCATATCTCGGACCCCGCCCGGTCCGCAGCCACCGATACACCGTCACAGGCGACAAGCCCAGCTCAGACGCCATATCATCCACCGACAGAAACGTTTTCGACCCCACCACGACACCCCTTTCACCGACCGAACCAGAGCCTTGCGGAACCACCCACAAAACCCAGAGCGAGAATGGCCGGGTACGGACATTCCGCCGACCATAAACGCGAAAACAATGGTTGCGTTAACAGCACCGATCAAGATCATCAAGGTTGTTGCCGGGCGCCGTCCCACAAGCCCCCGCCCGCCGCCCTTGGATGGACGCCACTGCGTGGCGGCTCATTGCCGGGGCCTTCGGCCCGGTCCTGTGTGGACGCTGCGCGGCCTTCTTTGCCGGGCGCACCCGGTAGCCGACGGTGCGGCTGTGCGTGCGCGAGGATCTGAGGGCGGTCACCGGGCGGGCTCGCCGTCATCGACCATCCGTACCGGGGTCACGTCGTGGTATCTCATCGCCCGCCGGACGGTGGCGGCGTCGCGGGCGAGTTGTTCGGCCAGGAGGGCGTCACCCGGGCTCGCGTGGCCGATCCCGACCAGCCGCCAGTCACCCACCACCACCGTGTCCGGGTCGGCTGTCCACACGTCCCCGCCGTTGCGCTGCGCCCGCCACGCCCGCCGCACCTCACCCAGGGCCTTCATCGTGGTGGAGTACAGGCGGCTCTTACTGGCGTGGTGGCCCCGGTAGCCCAGCGTGTGCACGTGCTCAGCCAGCCGCAGCCCTTCACAGGCCGGGTGGTCGGCCAACCGCAGGCAGGTACCGGCCAGCATCAACACATGCCAATGCACCCGCTTACGCCGCAACCGGTCCAACGTCCGGCCACCGAACCGCCGCACCGGCAGGCCCGGAACCGAGTCCGACGCCGTCTTGGTCGCGTACTTCGCCAAGTACGCCGCCGCCCGCCGCGCGTCATCGACAGGCCGCACGTCCACCTGACCGCCCCACGTCGCGGCCCGCTCGATCCCGTCCGGGGACGGCAACCCCACCCGCACCGCATCCGCCGCCTCCCGCACCGCCGCCACCAACAGCTCCCGCGTCGCCCATACCGGAGGAGCCGTCACCTCGCTGTCCGGGCCCCGCCCGTCAAGGCGGATCACCGCGTGCAGGTGAACGGCCGCCCGGCGCTGCCACTCAGCCACCCGCACGTAGCTGAACCGCAGCGCCCTTCCGACTTCGCGGACCGAACGATGCCGCCCGGTCAACTCCAACGACAGCCGCGAGACGGCCCGCGCGAGTTCGACCGTGGTCCGACGCCACAACTCCGGCACCGCCGAATGCCACAACACATGACCCACGTAGTCATAGCAGTGGACGCACAACGCCGTCCCCACCACCACATCCCCCCGCTGATGACGCGCGTTACAGAAACGCGGATACCCATGCACACAAACAGGCCGCGTCCGACGAGCCCGACACGAACCATCCGCACGCACCGTGTGCACCGAGCCGAACGACGGCGCGGTCAACGTCGCGAACACCACCGGACCACCCGACACCCCCGCCACACCCACAGCCCCCGCCCACTCATCACCCCCGCCACCCCCGCCACCGTCGCCATCACCGCGCAGACCGGCAGCGACCACATGCCACAGATCCCGCCGATAAGTCTCCGCACACGGAGGACACACCGCCGCCCGCCGATCCCCGCACGCGACGAGCAGCACCCCGTCCGGACGGCCCTCCGTCGAGACCTCCCGAACCACCTCACCCGTCCCCACATCAACCGCCGCCGCACCCCCACGCAACCGCACAGGCCGCACACAATGCCCCGCCCGCTCCACCCCATCCGCCCACGCCCCGAACTCCCCGCTCAACCGCCGCGCCCACATCTGACCCTCAGCCGACAACCCGCCCATCCCCACCGGCACCTCCCCGTATCCCGACCACCGCCATACTCACCCGACCAGGGGGGCGTTTAACAAGGCGCATAACCAGGTGAATCCAAGGGGCGTCTGAGGGGCGTAAAAGAGGGGGCCTAAGGGGGTGTTTAACGGGTATCCGCAACGAAACCCCAGGTCACACTCGCTCTCGGTGGAACGAAGGAGAGGCACCCCCACAACTTGGCGGATGCCTCCCCAGGCAGGGCGCGAACCGGCTACACCAACGCCAACGCCACCAGCGCGTACCGCGCCTGCTCATCGACGTCCAGCGCGTCGGGATCCCTGCCGTCATGACGGGCAAGAGCCCCGATCAGAGCCGCCATGCCGTCACGGTAGCCGTCATAGGCCGAAGCCAAGCCGGAAGGCCATTCCTCACGCGGCACCTCCCACAACGCCCCGTACTCCCACCCCGACCCGGCCAACGCACGGCGGAGCACCTCAACGGCGTCACGGGCTCGCGCCACCGGCCCGTCCAGTGGCCTCACCGGCCCGCCCGCAGGTACACCACCAGCGCCACGGCCGCCAGCACCCACAAC
Source organism: Actinocorallia sp. API 0066 (assembly GCF_020991275.1). Classification (GTDB taxonomy): domain Bacteria; phylum Actinomycetota; class Actinomycetes; order Streptosporangiales; family Streptosporangiaceae; genus Actinocorallia. The sequence continues at coordinate 448,587 of NZ_JAJLQY010000005.1, forward strand.
AGGACGCCGATCACGACCGCCGCCACCGTGTCCGCGCCGCTCACGACGCCCCCGCGCCCGACCCGTCCGGCCCGGACGCCGCCCGCCCGGACGCCACGAGAAGACGGCTCAGCGTGTCCCGCAGCACGGCCGCCTGATCCAACGTGAACGTCGTCTCGCCGGTCAGGACCCCAGCCAGCTCCCACACCGGCGTTTGCAGGGCAAGGGTGATGACGTCGCCCTTCTCCAGGTCCCGCTCAAGGAACACCAACAGCGGCTCCCCGTCAGGAGTCAGCGCGGGCACGTCCGCGTACGGCCCGTAATGCGACTCATCATCCGGATGCGGGTTCGTGCACCACACCGGGCAGCCCGGCGGCACGGCGGGAGCCGGGACGAGCGACAAAGCGGGGATCTGACGTGACGGCAAAGCACTGTTCCTCTCGTCATCGGAATCGTTGGTGGTGACGCGGCCGGTGTGGTCGGTGGGTTCGCAGCTCACCGGCGACGCCAGGACGCGAGCGACGAACCGTCCCGACCTTGGAAATCCGCCGACCCCGCGACGGCCGGAGACGTCGGCACGAATGCGGACGGAATGCCGCACCGGTCGATCCCAGGAGCGGCGGCGTGGGGCAGCGGCGGCACGTCCGAGTGGCGCGGCGCTCCGATGCGCGTCGGCTCGGATGGCGAGAAGGAACGGGGCATCGGCTGGTGCGTCCGGCGGTGCGGAGTGGCCGACTCGCGAAGCAGGGCCTCCAAGTCACCCAGCGTCCCGGCCTCGATCAACCGGCCGCCGACCAACGCCCAGTAGTGCCGCGTGGCCTCTCCGAACCACATCAAAACACCCTCGTACCGGGCACGCAGGCCCAGCAGGGTAAGCCCGCCGTCATCCGCCCGAAAAGCCGGGTACCGCACCGGGTGGCCACTAATATGGACCATGGATCAGACCTCCCGTGTCTGGTCAAGGTCCCGGCCGGTGGGTGAGATCACCGTGTCCGGGGCCGTTCTGTCGTCAACAGGCCAAGGAGGCCCGCCCGCTAACGAGTAGACCCGTCAGGCGAGGGCAGGGACAGATGACATCCGATGACATTGGGGCCAACGCGATAACGCAGACAGTGACAATTACCGGCACACGCGATGTCGGCCATCGCCCGGTCAGGGACTACGCCGCTGTTTTCGGTCAGTTCGTCCGACCGTTCGCCCCGCCGTCTGCGACGTTCCACGTTGGCGGTGCTGTCGGTATCGACTCACTTGCCTTGCTCTGGCTCGCGGAGGAGACTGGCGCGCGAATCGTCGTCGTGGTACCGGCATCGCTTGGAGATCAGCCTGACGAGGCGCGAAGGGCGGTAGCCGCCGCCGAGCGGCTCGGAAGGCTGGACGAACTGGTCGAACTCGGGCTAGAGACCCGGACGGCGGGCTATCACTCGCGTAACCGATGGATGGTGGACCGCAGTTCGTTCGTCATCGGATTTCCGCTGTCCGGGACCGAGGCTGGAGGGACCGGCTACACCCTGGAATATGCTAAGCGGCTCCACAAACCTCGGCTAATCGTCCCCGTGTGACCCGATCCGGTGGTTCACTGCTGAGGTGAGCATGGAACGGCAGACCTGCGCACAGACGCTTCGAAGGCTACGTCTCTCACGCGGGTGGTCCTGGTCGGACGAAGCGCGGGTCTTGCGCGGACTGGCACAAGCGCTGCGTTTTCAGCGGCTGGCCATGAACAACCCTTCCAGTATCCAACGGACCATCGCCCGGTGGGAGAGCGCGGCCACTGTGCCCAACGAGCAGTACCGGATACTGCTCGCGCACGCCTTCGCCCGCACTGCGACGGGGGAATCCTCGCTCGGTCCTGGATCGGATTTCGACGCGCTGCTCTCTGCTTTCGCGGGAGCGGGAGTGAGCACCGAGCAGCTTGACGAGCTGAGAACATCTGTAGCGGTCTCCCTCACCCGTACAGGAGTAAACCTACTCGCGTTCGTAAGCGAGTCACTGCAAGGGGCTCTCGCGGGTGCGCTGGCCGATCCGGCGCGGATGGCCCCTGCGCTTCTTGGTGACCTGGCCGCCAGCAGCGAGGCAGTCGGCGCTCAGATAGGTTCGGTCCCCTTCGCTCGCCTCCACTTGGCGCAAGCCGCAATTGTTGACGTCTGTCGGAGGCTGTTCAGCGGGCCGATCCCCGACGAACACCGACCTCGGCTTGCGGAGGTCACCGCTTCCGTCTTCGCCCAAGCCGCCCGCCTTGCGTTCGAGACGCACGATGACGCTTCCGCCCTCGCTCTCTATGCGGAAGCTGTCTCCGTCGCTGGAGCCTCCGCAGACACCACTTGCCGCGCCCTCATACGCACCAGTCAAGCCATGGTCGTTCACTACGCGACCGGCGACCTCTCGCAAGCCCAAGCGATCGCCGACCAAGCCGTACAGGACGCACGGCGAGTGCCCAACGCCCCGCTGCAAGCCCGCGCCTACGCTCTCCAAGCCGAGATGGCAGCCCGCACCGGCAGACAGCGAGCCACAGCCGAGAACGCTTTGCGCCTCGCTTGGCGCGCCCTGGACCAGGACACCGCTAACGATCCCGGACAAGGCGTCTTCTCCAAAGGACGTCTACGCGGCTTTGAAGGCGTCTGCGGAATCTTCCTCGGCAGTGCCGAAGAAGCCGAGAGACAACTAGCCAGATCAGCCCAGACGCTCACTCGCCCCCGTGACACAGTCCAACGCGCGATCGTCCTCACCGACCAGTCGCTTGCCCGGCTCAACACCGGAGGACCCGGCGCAGCCGAGAGCAGCGCGACCATGCTCCACGAATGCGTGGATCTCATCGCCGCGACCCGAGGGCGCGTCCCGTCACAACGACTTCGACAAGTTCGGCTCTCCTTGCGTCCATGGCGCACAGAATCCTTCGTCGCCGACCTTGACGACCACATCCACACCTCCCTCATCGGCGTCTGAGCTGACATGACCCCGGTGTGTGAGGGTTTCCCCTACAGGATCAAGGGACCGCCGCTTACGCGGCGGTCCCGGACCACGCCCTGACGGGCCACCGCTAGCGTCGCTCCTGAAGTCCCAGGGGACACCGGCCCGCAGACCGACACCCACCTCGCCCCTGCCCGAACGTGCGCCCGGACAACAGCAGGGACCAACCGTCAACGATCCAGGGCAACCCACACGCGGTCAGCCACCACGAACACGCCGCCGCCCTCCTGAAAGCTCCACCAGGCGTATGACGAATCCTCTTCATAGATCAAGGAGCATCACCGCCAGGACGAGCGGGAAGCCCCATCCGACGAGCCCGCATCCTCAGCGCGCCCCACTGCCGCCCGAGCGCTTCCGTCATGACCTTGATCTCCTCCCCCCGCTCCCACATCTCCCGCAGCGCCGCTTCCTCCTGCTCCGTCCACGCCCGATATGCCTGACCCCGCGTCTGCCGGATCGCCTGCACCAGATTCCGAGGCAGGTCCCCCGACGTGAGGATCATCAGCTCAGAAGCCGGGACGTTGATGACCCGCTCATCACCCCGAAGACCGATCACATGGTCGAGTTCGATCTCCGCCTGCGTCCGCTGCTCCCCACCCACCCACTGAGCCGAACCGAACATCGCCTTGAACGTCGCCACCGTCGCCTCCCAAGATCTGCTGTCCCACGCCAGTCTCTCGACCGCGACTCAGCCCGCCAAGTCCTGTCAGCGCCCGCGCGACGGTCTGAAAAGCCGCGTCGAGGACGAGAGCGGCGACCTGAACGCGACGCGAGGACCAGCGACCGCGCACCCCGCCACCACCCCTACCCCGAAAGGGATCGCCCACGACCCCGCACGCCGACCGCCGAGGCGATCCCCCAGACCGGAGCCCCCGGACTCCGTCTACCCAAAGGCGGACTGCTCCAGGAGCGAATACCGGTAGCCGAGTCCCGCCCCGCCCGCACACGCGCCCCACCGCCGCCTACCCTGCCCTTGGTTGAGGCATCCGACCACCAACAGGGGCTCCCGCCCCCGCACCCCCGGCACCACCCACCCCACCGGCCGCCTCCCCAACCGAACACGGGCGCGCGACCCTCACCCCACACACGCACCAACCAGCGCGCCCAACCCCCCACCCCAGCGCACCCCACAACGACCCAGACCACAGACGCAGCCCCAAAACCACGGGCTATGCCGACCTTCCCCGCCACCCGGACCCAACATCACCCGCCCTGGACCGAACCCACACCCCGCAACGCCCTGACCTGCACAAACAGACCCGAAATCTGGTCCGTGACTGGACCGCACACAGCGATCACCACCGACCGAACACGACCAAACACGACCAAGATCACCCAACCGGAAGACAAACCCCCAGCTCACAGCAACACCCCCCGGACAAGGAGAAGCGGCCCCGAACACCTCCGGAGCCGCTTCACCGTCAAGTTTCCCTGTGGATAACTTCCGGACCGCTTGACAGCGCGGGGAAATCGGGCGGTGAGCCACGTCAGGGCAGGGTGATGCCGGCGGCGATGCCCGCGATGGACGGAACAACACCGAGCAGGACGAACGCGGGCAGAAAGCACAGCCCGAGCGGGGCGACCGCCTTGATGCCCGCGGCGCGCGCCCGCAGATCGGCGGCGGCGGCCGCGGCGGCGCGCTGGTCTCCGGCGAGCCGGGTCAGGACGGGGCCGAGGGGCGCGCCGGTGCGTCCAGCCCGTGCCGCCGCGCGGGCGAGCGGCGCGAGCGCGGGTTCGGCGGCGCGCGCCGCCCACGCGTCGGCGGGGTCGGCGCCGAGCCGGATCCGCGCCGACACCGCCTCGAACTCCTCACCGACCGGCCCGCCGAGCGCCTCCCCCACCGCCTCGACGGCGTCCGGCCAGGACACCCCGGCCCTCAGACACGCGGCGAGCAACTCCACCGCCATCGGGAGGTCTGACTCCAGCCGCCGCCTACGCCGCACCACCTCGACGGGCTCCCGCCGCCCAGCCCACCACCCGCACCAGGCCCCCGCCCCCACCCCCGCGACAACCCCGACGATCCCCCCGAAGAACAACCACACCGCCACCCCTACTCCACCTGCAAGCCCCCACCGCCCCACTCCCCCACGCCGACCCACCCGCCCCGGCCTCCGCCCCCCTTCCAACACCCGAACCAGCCGCCGCCGCGAAACCCCACCCCGCACACCCATCACCATCTCTTCCCCTCAAACCAGCAGTTCTCTTCCCACCCGACAAACCAGGCACCCCCGCAGCCCCGCCACCCGGCCACCCGCAGGCCCACCACCCGCAGCCCCGCCACCCGTAGGCCCGTCACCCGTAGGCCCGTCACCCGCAGGCCACACCCCGATCAGGCGCCTGCCTGGCCCCACGAGCGGCACCGCCGAGCACGAGGATGCCCGGAGGGGGGCGTGGCCGGGTGTGGGAGAGGGTCGGCTGTCGGCAGAGGGTGTCGGGCATGGGTTCGGCGTTGGTCAGGGGGATTCGGCGGTGGTGGCTATGCGGGAGGTCCAGAGGAGGCCGAGGGTGTTGAGGGTGAGGGAGGACAGGAGGCAGAGGGCGCCGGGGAGGGTGGTGAAGAGGAAGACGAGGGGGTTGGCGCCGAGGGACCAGGACATGGCGAGGCCGAAGGCGGGGAGGACGGCGAGGAGGCGGGCGGTGGTGCGGGCCCCGGCGAGCTGGGAGCGGATCGCGGCGCGGTGCGCGCGCTCGTCGCGCAGGCCGGAAGCGAGGCCGTCCAGGACGGGCGCGAAGGCGGCGCCGCGTTCGACGCCGATGCTCCAGCAGGCGGCGAGCAGGCGCAGGCCGTCGGCGCCGGGACGGTCGGCGCGCTCGCGCAGCGCCTCCGGGACGTCGGAGGCCGCGGGTACCCCCGCGAGGGCCTCCCGGAGCGGTGACGGGAGCGCCGCCACCGCCCCGGCCAGCGCGTCCTCGGGCGTCCGCCCGGCCACGAGTTCCGCGGCCAGCCCGTCGCACAGCTCGACGACGCCGGAGGCCCACGCCCCCGCGCGCGGACGCCCGCCCCGCAGCGCCGCGACGGCCCGCCCCCACGACGGCCCCGCCCGCGCCCGTCCCGGCCGCTCCAACGCCGCGAGCCGCCGCGCCGACACCCCGGCGAGCACCCCGCCCCGCCGTCCTCCCCCACTCACGCCGCCTCCCTCACATCCCCGCCTCCCCCACGCCGCACGTCCTCCCGCACACTCTGTGTCCCGACGTCCCGCACCTCTCCGCCGCCCTCACGCCCCGCGTCCCCGCGTCCCGCACGCCCCATGTTCCGAACGCCTTGCGGCTCCGCGTCCCGCACCTCTCCGCCGCCCGCACGCCCCGCGTCCCCGTCTCCCGCACGCCCCATGTCCCGAACGCCTTGCGGCTCCGCGTCCCGCACCTCTCCATCTCCCGCGCGCCCCGCGTTCGGGCGCCACGCACGCTTTGTGCCTTTGTGGCCCCCGTGCTCGGCTCTGCTGGCCGCCTCGTCCGTGCCGCCGTGTCGTTCCGCTCTGGCTCCGATGGAGCCTTCGTGGGGGCCGGGGGGCGGTTGTCCTGGGGTTGTGGTGGTTGGCCAGCCCAGGCGGGCCAGGAGGGGGGTGGCGGCGGGGGTGAAGTGCACGGAGGTGGGGGTGAGGTGGACGGCGGTGTGGGCCTCCACGAGGCCGGAAGGGGAGCGGACGAGGGTGGCGATGCGGCTGACGCGGCGGCGCGCGCCCCGGCGTTCGAGGTGGACGACGACGTCGAGGGCGGCGCCGAGCTGGCTGTGCAGCGCCTCGCGGCTCAGCCCGGCGGCGCAGCCGAGCGCCTCCAGCCGGGCCGGGACGTCCTCCGGCGTGTTCGCGTGCAGGGTGCCGCAGCCGCCTTCGTGCCCCGTGTTCAGCGCGTTCAGCAGATCCAGGACCTCAGGCCCACGGACCTCGCCGACGACGAGCCGGTCCGGCCGCATCCGTAGGGCCTGCCGGACGAGGTCGCGCAGGGTGACGCCGCCCGCCCCCTCGATGTTCGGCGGCCTCGCCTCCAGCCTGACGACGTGCGGATGGTCGGGCCGCAACTCCGCCGAATCCTCCACCAGGAGCAGCCTCTCGCCGGAGGGGACGAGCCCCAGCAGGCAGCTCAGCAGCGTGGTCTTCCCCGTGCCCGTGCCGCCCGTGACGAGGAACGCCATCCGGGACGCGACGAGCGCCGCGAGCAGATCGGCACCGGGAAGGCTCAGGCTGCCCGCCTCGACGAGTTCGGGCAGGGTGAAGGCCCTTCCGCGCGGCGTGCGCAGCGACAGGCACGTGCCGCCGACGGCGACGGGAGCCAGCACCGCGTGCAGCCGGACCCCTCCAGGCAGCCGAGCGTCAACGTAAGGCGCCGCGTCGTCCAGCCTGCGCCCCGCGGCGGCGGCGAGCCGCTGGGCGAGCCTGCGAACGGCGCGCTCGTCGGGGAACCGCACGGTGGTGCGCAGCAGGGAGCCGCGCGCCTCGACCCACACCTCGTCCGGCCGGTTCACCAGCACGTCCGTCACAGCCGGATCCCGCAGCAGCGGTTCCAGTGGGCCCGCACCGACCAGATCGGCCCGCACCTCGCGGGCGAGGTTGAGCACCTCGGTGTCGCCGAGCGCGCTCTCCTCGGCGCGCAGGGCGGCGGCCACCGCGCCCGGTGTCGCCGCGCTGCGGCTCTCGGCGAGCCTTCCGCGTACCGCTTCCGCCCAGTTCACCGGGCCCTCATCGACGTGGACATCGTTTCCCTCCAGTGGTTCGCCGCGCCTTCGAGCGCGTCGTTGACGGGTGGCGGCCCGCTCATGCGGCGAGCGGGCCGTCGAGCAGCCGGGCGCACAGCCGTGCCATGCCGCCCCGGACGGGTGGATCCGCGCGTTCCACGGCGGCGGGCACCCGGCGTTCGAAGTCGTAGTGCCCGGCCAGTGGCAGCGCGAGCGCCTCCGCGACGGCGCGGGGCGCGAGCCCGCCCGGCGCGGGCCCCCGGGTGACCAGCAGCGGCGCGGTGCCGCCCGGCGCCGCCCAACGCGCGGCGAGGACGGCGCGCACCTCGGTGGGCACGAGCAGGAGCGCCTTGTCGGCGGCGGCCTCGACGCCGCGTGGGCAGTCCGCGACGACGAGGTCGTAGGCACGCCGGGCGGCGGCGAGGACCGAGGCGAGCACCTCGGGCGGCACCCTGCCGCGCCTGTCGTGGGCGTGGGACAGGACGGCGACGCCACGGGCCTGTGGAAGCGACTCCCGCAGGGCACGCGGGGAGAGCCTGCCGCGCAGCCCCGCCAGATCGGCCCAGCGGGTGCCCTGCGCCGTCTCCAGGCCGAGCAGCGTGTCCAGGCCGCCGCCGTCGGCGTCGAGGTCGAGGAGGAGGACGCGGGAGCCGCGCCGGGCCGCGGTGCGCGCGAGCGTGGCGCTGAGCACCGACGCGCCCGCGCCGCCGCGCGCGCCCGTGACGGTGACGAGGGCGCCGAACGCCCCGGGCAGGCACACTCGGGCCATCCGCTCGGTCAGCCACGCCTCGTCGTCGGGCAGGACGGCGACGCGTTCGGCGCCGAGCAGCAGGGCCCGTTCGTACACCGGGACGGTGCGGGACCGCGTCAGCACCACCAGGCCGGGACGCCGTTCGACCGTCGCCGGTAAGTCCAGGCCGACGAGCACGAGCGCGGCCCGGCGCAGGGCCGAGCGGGCCTCCGCCGCGTTGCGGGCGACGGCGATCTCGACGGACGCGGCGGCCGCGAGGCGGCGGGCGTCGTCGACGAGTGCGGGATCCGCGGAGAGCACAAGCGCGTTCATGGGGACCACACTCGCCGATCCGCGCGATTTCTGCTGAGCGGCCTGTGGATAAGTGCGACGACCCCCGCCGGGGGGGAGAGCGGGGGTCGTCGCGATGGTCCGGCTCCGGGGGGGTGGAGCCGGGCCCATCTTCCGGGAGAAGTCGGGCATGCCGCAGCGGAGTGGCCGCCGCCGTGTCATCAGATAGCTCATATGCTGCCTGATCACGGACGGATCCGTCGAGGATCGGCCCTGATAACCATCGGCATTTTTTCGGTCACCCGACGTGGATCACCCAGGGTGATCGAATTCGCCCGACCGAAGATCAGGGCGCGGCGCGGACGAACGGTCCGGCACGGTGCTCCGGTACCCACGCCCGACCAGCCACGACCGGCGCCGCCGCGACCCGGGCACACCCGTTCCGGCGTTGACGAATCGCACGCCTGGTAGCCGAGAGTGACGTGCAAAACGGGCGGCGTCATCCGGCCGAAGCCGGGGTGACACCGCCCGCCACACGTCCAGGGGGCCGTCAGCCCCGCTCGATCGCCTCGCACAGCGTCTGGGAGTCGCGCGCGCCGAACGCGACGGCCTCGGCGCAGTGCCTGATCCAGGCCGCGACGCCCTCGGCGGAGCCGGTCAGGTACCCCTCGAACGTCTCGCGGTACTCCTTCTCGAACTCCAGGTGGCCGACGTCGGGGGCGACGAGCGCCTTCGGGTCCAGGCCCCGGTCGATGAGCGTCAGCCGGGACGCGGCGCGCGCGACGAGGCCGTCCGCCTCGCCGAACGGCCGCAGCGCGAGCAGTTCGCCGTGGACGATCGCGGCGACCACGATGGCGGGGGCCGTCGACCTGGCCGTAAGCAGGTCGCTCAGTATGTCGAGGCGGGCCGCGACCTCGGCCGGGGTGGGCGTGCCCTCGTCCCGGGGCCGTCCGAGCCGCTCGGCGGGCACCGCGTCGCGCGCGGCGAGCACGTGCAGGCGGGCGAGGACCTGGCGGGGCGCGGTCTTCCAGGTGGCGCCGAGCGGCCCCATCTCGCCGGAGATCCGCAGCGCCCCCTGGACGAGCGGGTGCGTGGCCTTGCCTGAGCGCACCTCCTCCAGGTGCGCCGGAGCGCCCTCCAGCGCGGCCGACGCCCTGGCGCCGCGCAGCAGCGACTCGGTAGAGACCTCCGTGCTCTTGCGCCGGAGCACACGGTGCCCGCGGAGCCTGTCGACGGCCTTGCGCGCCGTGTCACAGGCGTCCTGTACGCCGGGCAGGAGTGAGACTTGAAGAAGAGCGTCGTCCACGCGCCCGAGGGTACACAGCCGGGTGACGTGTCCTGCGTCACGTACCATTTCGGTACCCGGCACAGAGGAGTACCCGTGACCCAGGAAGCGCTGTCGAACCTGCTCCGCGAGCACCGCAGGTTCCCGCCGCCCGCCGAGCTCGCGGCGCACGCGAACGTCGGGGAGTCCGCCTACGCGGAGGCCGCCGAGGACAGGCTCGGCTTCTGGGCCACGCGGGCGGAGCGGCTTACGTGGGCGAAGCCCTGGACTCAGGTGCTCGACTGGAGCAATCCGCCCTTCGCGAAGTGGTTCGTGGGCGGTGAGCTGAACGTCGCCTACAACTGCGTGGACCGCCATGTGGAGGCCGGTCTGGGAGACAGGGTCGCCTTCTACTGGGAGGGCGAGCCCGGCGACACCAGGACGATCACCTACGCCGACCTCAAGGACGAGGTCTGCAAGGCCGCGAACGCGCTGGCCGAGCTCGGCGTGGGCAAGGGCGACAGGGTCGCGATCTACCTGCCGATGATCCCCGAGGCGGCGGTGGCGATGCTCGCCTGCGCCCGCGTGGGCGCCACCCACTCCGTCGTCTTCGGCGGCTTCTCGGCCGACGCCCTCCGCGCCCGCATCGAGGACGCGCAGGCCAAGCTCGTCATCACCGCGGACGGCGGCTACCGCAGGGGCGTCCCGAGCGCGCTCAAGCCGACCGTGGACAAGGCGCTGACGGACACCGTCGAGCACGTCCTCGTGGTCCGCCGCACCGGCCAGGACGTCGAGTGGGGCGGCCGCGACGTGTGGTGGCACGACCTGGTGGACCGGCAGTCCGCCGAGCACGTCGCGCGGCCCCTTGACGCCGAGCACCCTCTGTTCATCCTGTACACCTCCGGCACGACGGGTAAGCCGAAGGGCATCCTGCACACCACCGGTGGCTACCTGACGCAGGCGTCCTTCACCCACTGGGAGGTGTTCGACCTCAAGGCCGACACCGACGTCTACTGGTGCACCGCCGACATCGGGTGGGTGACGGGCCATTCCTACCTCGTCTACGGGCCGCTCTCCAACGCCGCGACCTCGGTCATGTACGAGGGCACGCCGGACACCCCGCACCGGGGCCGCTGGTGGGAGCTCGTCGAGAAGTACCGCGTGAGCGTCCTGTACACGGCGCCCACCGCGATCCGCACGTTCATGAAGTGGGGCGACGCGATCCCCGCGGAGTTCGACATGACGAGCCTGCGCGTGCTCGGCTCCGTCGGCGAGCCCATCAACCCCGAGGCTTACGTCTGGTACCGGGAGCGGATCGGCGGTGGCAGGGCGCCGGTGGTGGACACCTGGTGGCAGACCGAGACGGGCGCGATGATGATCAGTCCGCTGCCCGGCGTCACCGAGGGCAAGCCCGGCGCCGCGATGCGCCCGCTGCCCGGCGTCAGCGCGGACGTCGTGGACGAGGAGGCCAACCCCGTCGCGGACGGCTCGGGCGGGTTCCTCGTGCTCACCGAGCCGTGGCCGTCGATGGCCCGGACGATCTGGGGCGACCCGGACAGGTTCGTCAAGACCTACTGGTCGCGCTGGGACGGCCTGTACTTCGCGGGCGACGGCGCGAAGAAGGACGAGGACGGCGACCTGTGGATGCTCGGCCGCGTCGACGACGTCATGCTCGTCTCCGGCCACAACATCTCGACCACCGAGGTGGAGAGCGCGCTGGTAGGGCATCCCAGGGTGGCCGAGGCCGCGGTGGTGGGCGCGACCGACCCGGTGACGGGCCAGGCCATCGCCGCGTTCGTCATCGCCAGGGGCGAGGGCGACGTGGACGTCGAGGAGCTGCGCGCGCACGTCGCGGCGACGCTCGGGCCGATCGCCAAGCCCAAACGGATCCTGGTCGTGCCGGAGCTGCCCAAGACCCGCTCGGGCAAGATCGTCCGCCGGATCCTCCAGGACATCGCCGAGGGCCGCGAGATAGGCGACGCCACCACCCTCGCCGACACGACGGTCATGGACTCCATCAAAAAGGCGCTCGGCCTCTGACGCGACCGTCGAGTGTCGGACCTCCCGGATACGATCGGTCAAAGATCGGCGGCGCCACCCGCCACACGCTTCACACCGGCATCAGTAGGGGGTCCCCATGGCTCGATCGAACGTCGAGGAGCAGAGTCTCGGCGAGCTCGTCGCCGCTGCCACCGGCAACGTCCAGAAGCTCGTCAGGTCCGAGCTCGAGCTCGCCAAGATCGAGCTGAAGGAGGACGCCAAGAAGGCGGCGATCGGCGCCGTCCTGTTCGCGGTGGCCGCGCTGATGGCCGGGATGATCGTCATCCTGCTGTCCATCGCGCTCGCCTACGCGCTGGTCGGGCTCGGCGTGTGGCACTGGGCCGCCTTCACCCTCGTCGCCGCGCTGTACCTGCTGCTGGCGGCGGTGCTGATCCTCATCGGCTGGCGGCGCATCAAGAAGATCGACGGTGCGCGCCGCACCCGCGAGACCCTGCAGGACGGCGTGAAGATGCTCAAGCGCTCCCGTGAACATTGAACTGCCGGGTCCCTGGACGCACCGGGACGTGAGCGCGGGCGGCACCCGCTTCCACGTCGCGGAGCAGGGCGAGGGGCCGCTCGTGCTCCTCCTGCACGGCTTCCCCGAGTTCTGGTGGAGCTGGCACCACCAGATGGGCGCGCTGGCCGCCGCCGGGTACCGCGCGGCCGCCGTCGACCTGCGCGGCTACGGCGGCAGCGACAAGCCGCCGCGCGGCTACGACCTCGTCACCCTCGCGGGCGACGCGGCGGGCCTGGTGCGGGCGTTGGGCGAGGCGGGCGCCGTCGTCGTCGGGCACGACTGGGGCGGGCTGCTGGCCTGGACGATGGCCGTCTACCACCCGAAGGTCGTGCAGCGGCTCGTCGCGGTCTCCGCGCCGCACCCGCTGCGGGTCCGGCGTGCCGTCCGCACGCCCTGGATGGCGCAGGCGCTGGTCAACCAGCTTCCGGTGTGGCCGGAGCGGCGGCTCACCGAGTTCAACGCGGTGCGCGCGGCACGGCTGCTGGAGCGCTGGTCGTCGCCGGGCTGGCCGGACGCCGTCACCGAGCGGCAGGTGCGCGCGGCGGTGCGGATCCCCGGCGTGGCGCACTGCGCGCTGGAGTACCACCGGTGGTTCCTGCGTTCGGTGCTGCGCCCTGACGGGCTGCGTTACGCGCATCGGATGGCGGCTCCCGTCCACGCGCCCACCTTGCATCTGCACGGGGCGAAGGACCCTGCGTTGCCCGTCTCCGTCGCGCAGGGGTCGGGAAGGTACGTCGACGCGCCCTACACGTGGAAGGCCGTCGAGAACGCGGGGCACTTCCCGCACGAGGAGCGGCCCGAGGCGTTCAACGCGGAGCTGCTCGCCTGGCTCGGCCGCTGATGCGCGACCGCGACCCCGGCGGGCGGCCGCGCAACGCCCGTCCCCGCGACGCCTACGGGCGGCCGCTGCCGCACGGCGCCGAGGGCGTCCCGACGACGCCGGACGACCTGTCACTGGACGCGGAGGAGACCGTCGCCGAGGCGCGCCGCCTCCTGGCCGCCGACAGGCCCTTCCACGCGCACGAGGTCCTGGAGGCCCGGTGGAAGTCCTGCCCGGCCCCCGAGCGGCCCCTGTGGCGCGCCCTGGCCCAGCTGGCGGTCGGCCTCACCCATCTGCGCCGAGGCAACCCCAGGGGCGCCGAGGCGCTCTTCACCCGCGCCACCCGCGACCTGGCCGCCTACGACGGCCCGTCTTACGGCCTCGACCTACCGGCCATCCTCCAGGCCGTCGAGACCGAGCAGGACCTCCGCCTCTGACGCTCCCGGATGCCTCGTCCACTATCGCCGTGCTAACAGCCGGGCGTAAGGACGCGCGGGACGGCCCCGGTCAGTCGGCGCAGGCGCGGGTGTCGGCGGGGCGGGTGGCGGTGGTGCCCACGGCGACGTCAGGGGCGACCTCGTCGGCGGTGAGCGCGTAGCCGGTGTCCTGGTCGGACATCGCGGCAGCGAAGATGACGCCGAACACGTCGCCGTCCTGGGTGAGCAGCGGGCCGCCCGAGTTGCCCGGTTCGACGGTGCCGCGCAGCGAGTAGATCTCGCGGGTCACCTGGGTGCTGCGGTAGATGTCGGGCCCCTTGGCCTTCTGCCGCGAGCTGATCTTGGCGGCGCGCACCGTGTACGGCCGGTTCTTGGGGAAGCCCGCGACGACGGCCGCGTCGCCGCGCTGCGCGTCGGTGTCCCACTTCAGGGGCTTGGCGCGCAGGCCCGGCACGTGGACGACGGCGATGTCGCGCTGCGAGTCGTAGAGCACCACGTGCCCGTCGTACTCGCGCTGGCCGACCTGGACCGACAGCGCCCCCTGGGTGCCCGCCACGACGTGCGCGTTGGTCATGAGCCGCTCGGGCGCGAAGACGAACCCGGTGCCTTCGATGCGGCGCTGGCGCGGCTCGGTCGCGCAGTTCGGCGCGGTCCCGACGATCTTGGCGATGCTGCGTCGCGCGTTGCGCAGCGCGGGCGAGGATTCGACCGACTTGTCCGGCGGTCCGACGTCCACCAGCGGCTCCCCGCCGAGGCCGTTGAAGACCTTGGGGAAGTCGGTGCCTCCGACGAACCTGTCGAACGACTTGGCCCAGCGGTCGGCGGCGACCGGCATGGCGCGGTCCACACCTTTGAGCACCGCGGAGTTGTGCACCTGCTTGGACAGCGCCCGGATGGGCGACTGATCCAGCAGCACCACCCCGATGAACCAGGCGACGAGCATGAGCGACAGCACGCTGACGACGGCCCCGCCCGCGGCGTCCACCGCGCGCGCGCTGTCACCGGTGACCCGGTTGCGCAGCACGGCGCCCGCCGAGGACGCGATGAGCTGGCCGAACGTGGCGGCGAGGAACGCGATGACGATCGCCAGCAGCGCCTGCTGCGCCTCGCCCTCGACCACCCAGGTGACGAGCGGCGGCGCGATGAGCACACCGAGGACGCCGCCGCCCACAAAGCCGACGAAGCTGAGCAGACCGACGATGAAGCCCTGCCGGTAGCCCGAGACCGCGAACAGCACGAGGAGCACGATCAGGATCACGTCGAGAAGGTGGTCGCCCAGCACCGCTTCAAAGTACCGGGAGATCCGCCTTTTGAGAGTCCCCTGACGGGACGAGATGGTGACCGGGCGTGTCACCGTACAGGGTGATTCATCCCCGTGCGGCGAGGCTGATCACCTCTGGGGGCAGATCCTCCACGCGGCTCTGGTCCCACGGCACGGCCCAGCCTCCCGCGTCCAGGACCGTGGTGAGCAGGCCCGCGGTGAACCCCCACACAAGCATGTCCCGCACCTTGAACGCCGGGCCTACAAAGCCTCCGGGCGCGCGCAAGGCGACCCGGTTGTCCGGATCGACGAGCTCGGCGATCGGCACACGTGTGACGGAGGCGACCTCCCCCGGATGGCCGGGAGCGATCGCACAAGGGGTGTGCCACCAAGCGGCGACAGGGGTGACCCGGAAATCACTGCGCGACAAGTAGAGCTCCGGAAGCGCGCTGAGGACGGTGACGCCGGACGGGTCCACTCCCGTCTCCTCTTCCGCCTCGCGTAGGGCGGCCCCCACAGGCCCGTCGTCCTCGGGGTCGAGCGAGCCGCCGGGGAAGGCGGGCTGCCCCGCGTGCTTCTTCAGCGTGGCCGCGCGCTCCAGCAGCAGCACGTCCGGCCCGTCGACGCCCTCACCGAACAGGATGAGGACGGCCGCGGGACGCGCGTTCGGCGCGGGCCGCAGGAACGGGGGCACCGTCATCCTGGGCGCCCGCTCGCGGAAGAGATCGAGCCATGAGGGGATCACGTTCGGCCCAACGCCCTCCGGAACGAGAATATTCACCTGGAACCTGCTTTCTCGGCCCCCGCGCCGCCGCCGGTCGGCCGTTGCCTGTGCGCCCCGCCACCCTCCGCGAGCCTACCCGCCGGTACCGTCCGCGTGGCCGGACGGTACCGGCGCCGTCAGGCGAAGGAACGGTCGCGGATCAGCTTGCGCGCGACTTCGGGATCGGTAGGCCCGGTGCCGTAGGACGGGCAGTCGTCGGCGAGCGGGCAGGCCCCGCAGGCGGGCCGCCGCGCGTGACACCGCCGCCGCCCGTGCCAGATCAGCCGGTGCGACAGGATCGTCCAGTCCTTCTTCGGGAACAGCTCGGCGACGGCGGCCTCGACCTTCACCGGGTCCTCCTCCGCCGTCCACCCGAACCGCCGCACCACCCGCCCGAAATGCGTGTCCACCGTCAAACCGGGCACCCCGAACGCGTCGCCGAGGACGACGTTGGCGGTTTTGCGGCCGACGCCGGGGAGGGTCACGAGGTCGTCGAGGCGGCCGGGAACCTTGCCGTCGAAGCGGTCGCGGATCGCTGCGGACAGGCCCATGATCGACTTGGTCTTGGCGCGGAAGAAGCCGGTCGGCTTGATGATCGTCTCGACGTCGTCGGGGCTGGCGGCGGCCAGGTCGTCGGGGGTCGGGTACTTGGCGAACAGGGCGGGCGTCGTCAGGTTGACCCGCGAGTCCGTCGTCTGCGCCGACAGCACCGTCGCGACGAGAAGCTGGAACGGATCCCGAAAATTCAGCTCACAGTGCGCGTCGGGATACGTCTGCGCCAGCGTCCGGTTCATCCTTCTTGCCCGCCGCACCAGACCCAGCCGCGTCTCGTCCCTGAACCGCTTCTCCCTCTGCCGCGAACTCCCCTGCGTCGCCATCCCCCCAGCGTAGAACCTCCGCGATCACCCCCGAGCCCCTTTACGCCCACCCCGTGACGCCGAGGTCCCCCGGCTTCGTCCGAGGGCGGGGGACCTGGGCGGTGAAGGTTACTTCTTGATGAGGGGGACGACCTGGTCGATGGCGTAGGGGATCGACAGGACGGTGTTGAACGAGAGGGCGGCGCCGATGGGTGGGTCTTGGTAGGTGAGGAAGAGGTCGCGGCCTTCCTTGGCGACCTTCAGCTCCTTGTAGACGGCGTCGTTCTTGATGCGTCCGTGGGGTTCGGTGCCGGTGGTGAGCCAGACGAGCCGGTCGACCTCCAGGATGTTCAACCCTTCGGATCCGAATTCGGCGACGTTGGACTGGCCTGCCTTCTTCGTGATCTCTTCGGGGATCTGGAAGCCGAGGTCGGCCAGGAACGCGGACTTGGGGTCGCCCTTCTGGAACGCGGAGTACTGGCCCGCCTTGAAGGAGTCAGCGGCTACCGCGGTGAGGGTGCCCCATTGGGGGTTGTCCTTGCGGACTTGGGCGAACCGGTCGGCGATGTTCTGGATGAGGTCCTTGGCCTTCTGCTCCACGCCCAGGGCTTTGCCGGCCAGCAGGGTGTAGTCCTGCCACGGGGCGGCGTAGGGGTCGTGGTCCTTGGGTTGGGCGATGACGGGGGCGATCTGGGAGAGCTGGTCGTAGTTGTCCTTCTGGATGCCGGAGTACATCGCGAAGATCAGGTCCGGCTTCAACGCGACGAGCTTCTCGACCTTGACGCCGTCTTCGCGCAGGCCGAGGATCTCCGGTTCGGTGCCGCCCCAGGCGTCCTTGGCCCAGGGCCAGTCGGTGAAGGGTTTGCGTTCGAACCAGTCGGTGACCCCGACGGGCTTGTACCCCAGTGCCAGGACCGGCTCGTGGTCCGACAGCCCGATCGTCACGATCCGCTCCGGCGCCTTGTCCACCGTCGTCGAACCATGCAGGTGCTCCACCGTCACGGGGAAGGAGGGGGCGACGGCCGCGGGCTCCGACGGCGCGGCGGACTTCTCGGGGGACTCGGAGCCGCCGCAGCCCGCGACGGTCAGGGCCACCGTGACGGCGGCGAAGGCCGTCAGCAGACGGCGGAGGGTTCTGGAGGGGTCCGACATCATTTCCTCTTCGGGGGGGTTAGGTCGGCTTACGCTGCCGACCACCTGAGCGAGGGTGATATTAAGGTAAGCCTTACCTATCATCAATGCCCCGCCCCGTGTCCCCGACGAATCACCCGTGCGAAAGTCCCCACCTGGACAGCCAGAACGGACTCCTGTGACCAAAACCCCCACCACAGTCGCGCCGACGAGACCCGCCAGAGCACTTCTCCTCGTCGGCTGCGCGGGAGTCCTCGCCGTTCTGTGCCTGCTGTCGCTCGCCATCGGCGCGCGCGCGATCCCCCTCGACGAGGTGCTCCGCGCGCTGACCGACCCGACGCGTCCCGGCCTCGACCCCGAGGTGCGCGCCATCGTCCGCGACACCAGGACGATCCGGACGCTCGTCGCCGTTGTGGTCGGCGCGGCGCTCGGCCTGGCCGGGGCCGTCATGCAGGGACTGACCCGCAACCCGCTCGCCGACCCCGGACTGCTCGGGGTGAGCGCGGGCGCGGCGTTCGGCGTCGTCGGGGCGGCCGCGCTGCTCGGCGTCACCGCGCTGCTCGCCACCGTCTGGTTCGCGTTCGCCGGAGCGGCGCTCGCCGCTGTCGTCGTCTATCTGCTCGGCAGTAGGGGACGCGGCGGGGCGTCGCCGGTGAAGCTCGCCCTGGCGGGTGTCGCTATCACGTACTTCCTTGACTCGCTCACCAGCGGCATCGCCCTGACCGACCCCGAGGCGCTCGACCGCTACCGCTACTGGTCCTCCGGTTCGCTTTCGGGGCACACCTTCGGGACCGTTCTGACGGTCCTGCCCTTCCTCGTGGGAGGCGCGCTGCTCGCCTTGAGCCTCGGCCCTTCGCTCAACAACCTCTCCCTGGGCGAGGACGTCGCCGCGTCCCTCGGCCGCAACCTCAATCTCATCCGCCTACGTGCCGCGCTCTCCGTCACCCTGCTGACGGGCGCGGCCGTCGCGGTCACCGGGCCAATCATCTTCATCGGCCTCGTGGTGCCGCACGTCGTCCGGACGGTCACCGGGCCCGACCACCGCTGGCTCCTCCCGGGGTCGATGCTCGCCGCGCCCTGCGCCGTCCTGCTCGCCGACATCGTCGGACGGGTCGTGGTACGGCCACAGGAGCTGGATGTCAGCCTCATCGCCGCGTTCCTCGGAGCGCCCGTCTTCATCGCGATGATCCGCCGCCGACGCCTCGCGGAGGTGTAGCCATGGTCGTCCTCCACCGCTCACCCGGCCGTTTTGCCTTCCGCGTCAAGCCGATCGGCCTGTCCGGCGTCCTGCGGCCCCGCCTCGTCGTCGTCTGGCTGGCGCTCGCCTGCGTGACGTTCCTCGTCTTCTGCCTCACGATCGGGCTGGGCAGCGGCGACTACGACATCACCGTCGACCGCGTGATCCCCGCGCTGTGGGGCTCCGGGGAGTTCGCCGACGTGTTCATCGTCAAGGAGCTGCGGCTGCCGCGCGCGATGGTGGCGCTGTTCGTCGGGGCGGCCTTCGGCGTCTCGGGCGCGGTCTTCCAGGCGCTCACCCGCAACCCGCTGGCCAGCCCCGACATGCTCGGCATCACGCAGGGCGCCGGGACGGCCGTGGCGGTCGGGATCGTGCTGGGCATCGGGTCCGGGCTCGGCACGCAGGGGCTCGGCCTTGTCGGGGCGCTGGCCGCCGCGTTCGCCATCTACCTGCTCGCGTGGAACCGTGGCACGACGGGTTACCGCATCGTGCTCGTAGGCATCGGCGTCAGTTGGATGTGCGTGAGCGCCACGACGTACCTCGTCAGCCGTACCGGGACCGTCCAGGCACAGCTCATCCTTGGCTGGCTCGTCGGCAACCTCAACCAGCGCGGCTGGCAGCAGGCGGTGCCGCTCGCGGTCGCGCTCGCCGCGCTGCTGCCGCTCGTGCTGCTTCTGGGCCGCCACCAGCGGGTGCTGGGGCTGGGCGACGAGGTCGCGGCCGGGCTCGGCACCTCGGTCCAGCGGGTGCGGCTCGCGCTGCTCGTCGCGGCCGCCGCGCTCGCCGCGTTCGCGACGGCGGCGGCGGGCCCGATCCTGTTCGTGGCGCTCGCCGCGCCCCAGATCACCCGGCGGCTGGCCCGCACGCCCGCGCCGCCCGTCACCGCGTCCGCGCTGACCGGCGCGACGCTCGTACTCGTCAGCGATCTCATCAGCCAGCGGATCATGGAGGATTCGGTCATGCCGGTCGGTGTGGTCACCGGGGTGCTCGGCGCCCCGTTCCTCCTGTGGCAGCTCGCTCGCGCCAACAAGGCAGGATCCGGAGGATGAAGCCCGTGAAGGTGTCCGATACGCCGCTCGCCACCGGCCCCGGCCTACGGGCCGAGGGGGTGCACCTCGCTTACGAGGACAGGGTCGTTGTCGAAGGGCTCGACTTCGCTGTCCCGTCCGGGGAGATCACCGTCATCATCGGCGCCAACGCCTGCGGCAAGTCCACGCTCCTGCGCGCGTTGGCACGGCTGCTGACGCCGCGCGCGGGTGCCGTCACCCTGGACGGCAAGGCCATCCACACGATGCCCACGCGGCAGGTGGCGCAGCGGCTCGGCATCCTGCCCCAGTCGCCCGTGGCGCCCGAGGGCCTGTCGGTGGCCGACCTCGTGCGGCAGGGCAGGTCGCCGCACCAGACGTGGTGGCGGCAGTGGTCGGCGACCGACCAGGACGCCGTCACGGACGCGCTGCGCGCCACCGACATGCTGGAGCACGCCGACCGGGCGCTGGACGAGCTGTCGGGCGGGCAGCGGCAGCGGGCGTGGATCGCGATGGCCGTCGCCCAGGGCACGCCCATCCTGCTGCTGGACGAGCCCACGACGTTCCTCGACCTCGCGCACCAGATCGACGTGCTCGACCTCGTCGTCGACCTGAACCGCGGCGAGGGCAGAACCGTTGTCATGGTGCTGCACGACCTCAACCAGGCGTGCCGCTATGCCGACCGGCTTGTTGTGATGAAGGCGGGGCGGATCGTGGCCGAGGGCCCGCCTGCGCGCATCATCGACGAGGACCTGGTGGACGACGTCTTCGGGATGCGGTGCCGGGTCACCTCCGATCCTGTGAGCGGAACCCCTCTGGTCATCCCGATCGGCCGCCACTACGCCGACGCCGTGCGCGAGGAGGCGGCCGAGCGATGACCGATGTTGTTGCTTCGCTCGCCTCCGAGGCGGACGCCATGACCGACCTGCTTGCGGAGCTCGTCAGGGTGCCCAGCGTGGGCGGCGCACCCGGTGAGGTCGATATCCAGAGCCTCCTCGCGGACTGGCTGCGCGCCGAAGGCTTCGAGGTGGACCACTGGGAGCTGCCCATGGCCGCGTTGACGGCCTCCGCAGGGTTCCCCGGCATGGAGGTGCCGCGTGAACGGGCGTGGGGGCTCGTCGCCCGGCTTCCGGGCACCGGAGGCGGCCGCTCCCTCATGTTCAACGGGCACGTGGACGTCGTCCCTCCCGGCGACCTCGCGGCGTGGACGGCCGACCCGTTCAGTGGGCACGTGGAGGACGGGAGGCTGTACGGGCGCGGCTCGTGCGACATGAAGGGCGGGCTGGTGTCCCAGCTCTTCGCCTTGCGCGCGCTCCGGCAGGTCCGCCTACGCGGTGACGTCCTCCTCGCGTGCGTCGTCGGCGAGGAGGACGGCGGCGTGGGCAGCTACGGGCTGCTGGAGCGGGGCTGGCGCGCCGACGCGTGCGTCATCGCCGAGCCGACCGGCCTCGACGCGGTCCCGGCCAACGCGGGGGCGCTCACGTTCCGGCTGCGCGTCCCCGGCCGGGCGGCGCACGCCTCGCGGCGGGACCGGGGCGTCAGCGCCGTCGAGAAGCTCTGGCCGGTGTTCGGGGCGCTGCGGGAGCTGGAGTCGCGCCGCAACGCCGACGTCGACCCGCTCATGCGCCGCTGGGCGCTGCCGTACGCGATCGAGGTCGGCACCGTGCACGCGGGCGACTGGTCGTCCTCGGTGCCCGGCGAACTCGTCGCCGAGGGCAGGATCGGCGTGAGCCTGGACGAGACCCCTGAGGCCGCCAGAGCGGCGCTGGAGGAGGCGGTGGCGGCCGCCTGCGCCGCCGACCCCTGGCTCCGCGAGAACCCCGTGGACGTCGAGTTCTGGGGCGGCCAGTTCGCGCCCGGCCTGCTGCCCCGGGAGGACGGCGGGCTGCTCGGCCGACTCTCCGACGCGCACTCTTCCGTCACCGGAAGCAAGCCCGCCTCCTGGGGAGCGCCCTTCGGCAGCGACCTAAGGCTGTTGACGGGCCTGGGCGGCATCCCCACCGTGCAGTACGGCCCGGGAGACATCGACCTCGCTCACGGCCCCGACGAGTACGTCCCCCTGTCCGAGGTCGTCACCGCCGCGCAGACGTTGACCGCGTTGGCGCTCGCGCACTGCGAACCCGCCTAGTTACCGCCGCCGGACGTCATCCCAGGGCGGTGCGCAGAGCGGAGAAGGCCACCTTCGGGTCGGTGAGGCCGTGGTACATCGGCGGGATCGGCTTCGTCACCCCGTAGTGGTGGTAGACGGCGATCATGGCGGTGCGCACCGAGTACTCGACGGTGAAGACGACGTCCTCAGGGACCTCCACGAACTGGCCGAGGAACGCGTAGTTCTGCGCGCCCTTCGGGACGACGTAAGGACGGTCGCCGGGGGCCCTGCACTGGAACTGGGCGTCGATGTAGGGCATCTGGACCGTCGTGACCTGCGTGGTGGCGCGGACCTCGTCAGCGATGTCGGTGAAGCCGAGGTGGCCCAGCAGCTCGTCCAGGATCTCCGCGCCGGTGCAGTCGTCCATCGGTTTGCGCACGTGGTCGCCGGGGCGGGTGCCGAACAGGCCGTAGCCCCACAGCGTGTACGTGCCCGGCTCCTGGTTCCGGAAGTGCGGCTGCGCCGGGACCACGATGGACAGCAGCCAGGAGGAGTCCTTCCACGTCATGAGGGCGCCCGCCCCCGGCACGTTGCCCGTGTAGGCGGTGATCCGCTCCAGGAGGGCCGGGCTGTGCAGGGTGAGGGTGAAGGACTCCCACTTGGTCTCGTCCACCGAGCCGCTGAACGCCAGCGGCCGTCCGAAGTCCGGAGCCTTGTCTGCGAGCCGCTCCCACAGCCGCCAGGAGCCGTCCCGCTTGTCGCGGATGATCTCAGGGACGGTGGTGCGGTCGCCGTAGGTGGTGTCGGCCGTCATCGAGCCGAGTGTGAGGAACACCTTGTCGGCCGCGCCCAGCTCGATCCGCTCTTGGACGCCGTCCTTGACGACGTCCAGGGCGGTCATGCGGCGGCAGGCCGCGTCGGCGAAGTGCGCGTCGGTGACGGTGACGCCGTACTCGGTGCGCACGCCCTTGCCCTCCAGCCACCGGAGGATCGGCAGGATGACCGAGTCGTACTGGTTGTACCTGCTGCGCCGGACGCCCGAGAGCGTGTGGATACGGTCGAACTCCTGCACGAACGCGAGGAAGTAGCGGCGCAGCTCCACCGCCGAGTGCCAGTTCTGGAACGCGAACGTGGTCCGCCACATGCACCAGAAGTTGCTTTCGAAGAACGACGGCTGGAAGAACTCGTCGATCCTGCGGGAGCCGATGAGGCGTTCGGGCATCGCGAGCAGCCGCGTCAGGTCGGCCCGCGCGCGGGTGTCGAAGCCCAGGTCGGCGGCGTCGGCGATGGAGCGGTCGGCGAGGATGATCCGGGCCCTGGCGCGGGTCGGGTGCTCGATGTTGAACGCGAGGAACTCCTGGCGCACCGAGATCACCGGGTCGTCGAGCGTGGGGATGCTCTCCAGGAGGTTCCACAGGCAGACGTAGTGCTCCTCCTCGAACATCCGGCCGCCGCGCGTCACGTAGCCGCCCTCGGCCGTCGGCGCCTTCGCCCCGTCCATCGAGCCGCCGACGACGGGGAGCTGCTCCAGGATCGTGACGCGCTCGCCCGGCACGGCCGCGTCCCGGACGAGGAACGCGGCGGCGGCGAGCGCCCCGACGCCCCCGCCGACCAGAAACACCCTGCCGTCCGCGCGCTGTTCCATGCCGTCCCCCGATCCTGACGATCCTGACGTTTAAGAGCTTGGGTGCCCGCGGATGGGTGACACCATCGCCCCTGTTTTCCTCCGAAACCCCTTCTTTTCCGTCAAGTCGCGTCGTCCGAACGCGGTATGCCGGAACACTCCGACCGCGGGATGTGGACCGCGGCGACGGCGCTTAACGTCGGCGGTGATGGACGGCGCGACGAGCGCGCCGACCCCACACCCATACGGAGGGGGCCGGATGTGGGGAGGGCTACAGAACTCAAGATGTTGCGGTGGTGTTGAGGATGGAGGGCTAGATGTAGAGTTCTGGTGCGCTGGTCCGCTTCCGGGAGGGAGCGGGGAAAGAGGGAACCCGGTGGGAATCCGGGACTGCCCCGCAGCGGTGAAGGGGAACGGAAGCCGTCAGAAGCACTGGGCCTTTTATGGGTCTGGGAAGCGACGGCCGGTAGGCGAGAGCACGGCGCCCCTGAGTCCGAAGACCTGCCTGCGCTTGGAGTTCGTCCAACGGCCGCGAGGGACGGCGGAGGACGTGTGCGCGGGGCCGCGCTTCGAGCCCGCGTGCCGTCGTGCCGCGGTGCCCTCCGGCGCATGCTGCGAGGGAGAGCAGATGACGGTGACCGTGGTGTCGCAGGGGGACGTGGGCACGGGGGCCGAGGAGCGGGAGCGGGCCATCAGGGAGGCGGCGGCGCGGGTCGCGGCCGACCCGGGGCAGTCGCGGGTGGCGGCGGGCCTGCTCGCCGAGCTCATCGCCGACGAGGTGGCCGGTGAAGGCGTCACGACGTTCTCGGAGTCGGTGGCGCTCGCGTTCGCGGAAGGGCTGCTGAACAAGACGACGGCGGCGTTCGTCAGGGCGCACGCGGCGGAGCTCGACGGGCTCGTCGAGCACGCGGCCGACGGCAGGATGGAGTACTTCGGGCTCCGCACCGTCTACGACAGGTACCTCCTGCGCCATCCCGTCACCCGGAAGGTGATCGAGCGGCCGCAGTACTTCTTCCTGCGGGTGGCGTGCGGCCTGTCCGACACCGTCGCGGAGGCGGCCGGGCTGTACGGGCTGATGTCGCGCCTGGAGTACCTGCCGTCGTCGCCGACGCTGTTCAACTCGGGCGCGGCGCGCGCGCAGCTGTCGTCGTGCTTCCTGCTGGACTCGCCGCGCGACGAGCTGGAGTCCATCTACGAGCGGTACGGGCAGGTCGCGCGGCTGTCGAAGTACGCGGGCGGCATCGGCATCTCGTGGTCGCGGATCAGGTCGCGGGGGTCGCTGATCCGGGGCACGAACGGCCACTCGAACGGGATCGTGCCGTGGCTGCGCACGCTGGACTCGTCCGTCGCGGCGGTGAACCAGGGCGGGCGGCGCAAGGGCGCGGCGTGCGTGTACCTGGAGCCGTGGCACGCCGACGTCGAGGAGTTCCTCGAGCTGCGCGACAACACGGGTGAGGAGGCGCGCCGCACGCACAACCTGAACCTGGCGAACTGGATCCCCGACGAGTTCATGCGGCGGGTCGAGGCCGACGCTGACTGGTCGCTGTTCGACCCGAAGGAGGTGCCGGAGCTCGTCGACCTGTGGGGTGACGAGTTCGACGCCGCCTACCGGGCCGCCGAACAGGCCGGGCGTTATGTCCGGCAGATCCCGGCGCGCCGCCTGTACGGCCGGATGATGCGGACGCTCGCGCAGACCGGCAACGGCTGGATGACGTTCAAGGACGCCGCGAACCGCGCCTGCAACCAGACGGCCGAGCCGGGCAACGTGGTGCACCTGTCGAACCTGTGCACGGAGATCCTCGAGGTCACCTCCGACGGCGAGACGGCCGTCTGCAACCTGGGCTCGGTGAACCTGGCGCGGCACGTCGGCCCCGACGGGTTCGACTTCGCGCGGCTCCGCGCGACGGTCCGCACCGCGGTCCGCTTCCTGGACCGGACGATCGACCGCGGTTTCTACCCGACGCCCGAGGCGGAGCGGGCGAACCTCAAGTGGCGTCCGGTGGGCCTCGGCGTGATGGGCCTCGCCGACGTGTTCTTCACGCTCCGGCTCCCGTTCGACTCGCCTGAGGCGCTCGCGCTGTCCACGGCCATCGCGGAGGAGATCGCGCTCGCCGCCTACGGGACGTCGGCTGCGCTGGCGGCCGAGCTGGGCGCGCACCCGGCCTACGGCAGCACCCGGGCCGCCCGTGGCGTCCTGCACCCGGACCACTTCCCGGGCGCCGCGACGCGTCCGGAATGGGCGGACCTGCGGGCGAAGGTCGCCGCGACGGGCCTGCGCAACTCGCTGCTCGTCGCGATCGCCCCGACGGCGACGATCGCGTCCATCGCGGGCTGCTACGAGTGCGTCGAGCCGCAGGTCAGCAACGTGTTCAAGCGCGAGACGCTGTCGGGCGAGTTCCTCCAGGTGAACCGCTACCTGGTCCGCGACCTGGCCGAGCGCGGCCTGTGGATCCCCGAGGTCCGCGACGCCATCAAGCGGGCGGACGGCTCGATCCAGGACCTGCCCGTCCTGGACGACGACATGAAGCGCCTCTACCGGACGGCCTGGGAGCTCCCGCAGCGCGCGCTGATCGATCTGGCGGCGGCCCGGACGCCGTTCGTCGACCAGGCCCAGTCGCTCAACCTGTTCATGGCGACACCCACGATCGGCAAGTTGTCGTCGATGTACTCCTATGCCTGGAAGTCCGGGCTGAAGACCACCTACTACCTGCGGTCCCGTCCGGCGACGCGGATCGCGCAGGCGACCGTCCCGGCCCAGGCGACCCCGACGACGCTCCCGGTGGACGCCGAGGCAGTGGCCTGCTCCCTGGAGAACCCCGAGATCTGCGAGGCGTGCCAGTAATGACCCTGCTCGACCCCGGCATGGACCTGACCCTGCGGCCCATGCGCTACCCCGACTTCTACGAGCGGTACCGGGCGGCGATCCGCAACACGTGGACCGTCGAGGAGGTGGACCTCGCCTCCGACCTCGCGGACCTGGCGAAGCTGACGCCGGAGGAGCTGCACCTGGTGAAGCGGCTCGTCGCGTTCTTCGCGACGGGTGACTCGATCGTGGCCAACAACCTCGTCCTGAACCTGTACAAGCACGTCAACAGCCCTGAGGCGCGTCTCTATCTGTCGCGGCAACTGTTCGAGGAGGCCGTGCACGTCCAGTTCTACCTGACGCTGCTGGACACCTACCTGCAGGAGGACGAGGAGCGCGTCCAAGCGTTCGCGGCGATCGAGCACATCCCGTCGATCCGGGCGAAGGGCGAGTTCTGCTTCAGGTGGATCGACTCGATCTCGCGCCTCGACGAGCTGCGGACGCGGGAGGACAGGCGCGGCTTCCTGCTGAACCTGATCTGCTTCGCCGCGTGCATCGAGGGCCTGTTCTTCTACGGCGCCTTCGCTTACGTGTACTGGCTGCGTTCGCGGGGGCTGCTCAACGGCCTTGCGTCCGGGACGAACTGGGTGTTCCGTGACGAGTCCCTGCACATGGAGTTCGCGTTCTCGGTCGTGGACACGGTGCGCGCCGAGGAGCCCGACCTGTTCGACGACAAGCTCGCCGCGCAGGTCACCGAGATGCTGGAGGAGGCGGTGGCGGCCGAGCTGGCGTTCGCGCACGACCTGTGCGGCGACGGCCTGCCCGGGATGTCGGCCGCGGACATGCGCGCCTACCTGGAGTTCGTCGCGGACCGGCGGCTGGCCCGGCTGGGCATGCCGCAGCGGTACGGGACGGCGAACCCGTTCGCGTTCATGGAGCTCCAGGACGTCCAGGAGCTGTCGAACTTCTTTGAACGGAGGGTGTCGGCTTACCAGGTCGCGGTCGAAGGATCGGTCTCCTTCGACGAGGATTTCTAGATCCTCGTGGTGCGGGTCCCGGCTCACGAGCCGTGTTCGTCGGGGCCCAGGGGTCGGGACCCGCACCTGCCTCGCTGATGCGAATGTAAGAAGGTTGTCACTCCAGCAAATGCGAGGTGTGAGAGGTTCTATCCCTTGTATGTGCATAGGTAGGGTGATGATGTGACGACGTTCCGGATCAGCGAGGCCGCCGAACTGCTCGGCGTCAGCCCGGACACCGTCCGGCGGTGGGTCGACGGAGGCAGGCTCGCCGCCGAGCGCGACGACAACGGGCACCGGCTCGTGACCGGCGCCGCGCTCGCCGTGTTCGCCCGCGCCCAGGTGGGCGAGGGCGGCGGGGAGGGCAGGTCGTCGGCCCGCAACCGGTTCCGCGGCATCGTGACGGAGGTCCGCAGGGACTCCGTCATGGCGCAGGTGGAGCTGGCGGCGGGGCCGTTCCGGGTCGTCTCGCTGATGAGCAGGCAGGCCGCCGACGAGCTGGGGTTGGAGCCCGGGGTCGTCGCGGTCGCCGTCATCAAGTCCACGAACGTCGTCGTGGAGCTGCCGTGACGCATCGAAGGAGACCCCCATGTTCAAGCGCGCCCTCACCCTGGCGCTGCCCGCGCTGCTCGCCCTGACGACCGCCGCCTGCGGCGGTTCGAGCGGCGACGGCGCGGCGAAGGAGACGACGCTGACGGTGTTCGCCGCCGCCTCCCTCACCGAGACGTTCACCGAGCTCGGCAAGTCCTTCGAGGCGGCGAACGACGGCGTCACCGTGAAGTTCAACTTCGGGTCGAGCGCGACCCTCGCCCAGCAGATCACCCAGGGCGCGCCCGCCGACGTGTTCGCCGCGGCGAGCCCCGCGACGATGCAGACCGTGGCGGACGCGGCGCTGGCCGAGGCGCCGACGACGTTCGTGAGCAACAAGCTGGAGATCGCGGTGCCCGCGGGCAACCCGGCGAAGGTCGACGACTTCGCCGACCTCGCGAACAAGGGCGTCAAGGTGGCGCTGTGCGCCGAGCAGGTGCCGTGCGGCGCGGCCGCGAAGAAGGCCATCGAGGCGGCCGGGCTGAAGATCACGCCGGTCACCCTGGAGCAGGACGTCAAGGCGACGCTCACGAAGGTCACCCTGGGCGAGGTGGACGCGGCGCTCGTCTACCGCACCGACGTCATCGCGGCGGGCGACAAGGTCGAGGGCATCGAGTTCCCCGAGGCTGAGAAGGCGATCAACGACTACCCGGTGGCGGTCCTGAAGAACGCTCCGGCCAAGGACCTCGCCCAGCTGTTCGTCACCCTCGTCCTCTCCCAGCAGGCCAAGGACCTCTTCACCAAGGCGGGCTTCACCACCACCCCGTAACCCCGGGGCCGCCCGTAGGCCGACCGGGCGGGACGCTTCGTAAGCGAACCGCCCGGTGGCGTCGATAGGCCGAGAGCCCGAAGGCGTTCCCAGACGGACCGCCCGGGGATGCCCGTGGGCCGACAGCCCCGACGCGTTCGTAACTGGACGACCCGGAGACGCCTATAGGCGATCGACGGGAAGTCAGCGGGTTGCCGGGGGCGTCGTCGGCTGACGGGGTCCCCGGCTCGGGCGGTCTTGGCGGTCTTGGCAGGCTTGTGAGGAAGGGACGGGAGGTGGGGGTGTGAGGGCGGGGCGTGGGGCGCCGTGGATGTTGGCGGTTCCGGCGGCGGTGGGGTTGGCGTTTCTTGTGCTGCCGCTGGTGGGGCTGCTGGTGCGGGCGCCGTGGCGGACGCTGCCGCAGCGGCTGGCGGAACCGGCGGTGTTGGAGGCGCTGCGGCTGTCACTGGTCAGCGCGACCCTCGCCACCGCCGTCTGCCTTGTGCTCGGGGTGCCGCTCGCGTGGGTGCTGGCGCGGACGCGCTTTCGCGGGCGGCGCCTCGTCCGGTCGCTGGTGACGGTGCCGATGGTGCTGCCGCCCGTCGTCGGTGGTGTGGCGCTGCTGCTGGTGTTGGGCCGCAACGGGCTCGTTGGCAGGCACCTGGACGCCGCGTTCGGCATCACGCTGCCGTTCACGACGGCCGCCGTCGTCATCGCCGAGGCTTTTGTGGCGCTTCCGTTCCTCGTGATCACCGTCGAGGGGGCGTTGCGGGCCGCCGATCCGCGGTTCGAGGAGGCGGCGGCGACGCTCGGCGCGTCCCGCTGGACGGTGTTCCGCCGGGTCACGCTGCCGCTGATCGCGCCGGGTGTGCTGGCGGGCGGGGTGCTGTGCTGGTCGCGCGCGCTCGGCGAGTTCGGCGCGACGATCACGTTCGCCGGGAACTTCCCCGGCGAGACCCAGACGATGCCGCTCGCCGTCTATCTGGCGCTGGAGACGGACCCGGAGGCGGCGATCGTGCTGAGCCTCGTGCTCCTCGCGGTCTCCGTGGCGATCCTGACGGCGCTGCGCGACAGGTGGATCCCGTGAGCGGCCTCAGCGCCCGGCTCGACGTGCGGCGCGGCGCGTTCCGGCTCGACCTCGCCCTGGACGTCGCGGGCGGCGAGGTGGTCGCGCTGCTCGGCCCCAACGGCGCAGGCAAGACGACGGCCCTGCGCGCGCTGGCCGGGCTCGTCCCTCTTGACGGCGGGGGGATCACCCTCCAGGGACGGCCCCTCGACAAGGTGCCGGTGGAGAAGCGGCCTGTCGGGATGGTCTTCCAGGACTACCTCCTGTTCCCTCACCTGAGCGTCCTGGAGAACGTCGCCTTCGGCCCTCGTAGCAGGGGCGTCAAAGCGGCCCAGGCAAGGAAGCGCGCCCAGGAGTTGATCGCCCGCGTCGGCCTCACCGGGTACGAGAAGGCCAAACCGGGCGAACTGTCCGGTGGCCAGGCCCAGCGGGTGGCGCTCGCCCGCGCGCTCGCCGTGGAACCGGCCCTGCTGCTCCTGGACGAGCCGCTGGCCGCCCTGGACGCGCACACCCGGCTGGAGATCCGCGCGGGCCTGCGCGGCCATCTGGCGGCCTTCGGGGGCGTCGCGGTGCTGGTCACCCATGACGCGCTGGACGCGATGGTCCTCGCCGACAGGCTGATCGTCATCGAGGACGGCAGGATCGTCCAGGAGGGGACGCCCACGGAGATCGCCCACCGCCCCCGGACGGACTACGTGGCCCGGCTCGTCGGCCTCAACCTCCACCGGGGCACGGCCGACGGCGTTCTCGTGGACGTCGAAGGCACCCGACTCTCCGTCGCCGAGCCCCTCCACGGCCCTGTGTTCGTCGCCTTCGCCCCGAGCGCCGTCGCCCTGTACCGGGAACGCCCCGACGGCAGCCCGAGGAACCTGTGGAAGGCGACGGTCGAAGGGGTGGAGCGGCATGGGACGTCCGTCCGGGTCCATCTGACGGGACCGTTCGCCGCCGCCGCCGACATCACCCCCGCCGCCGTCGCCGATCTGGCCCTGCGGCCGGGGAGCACGGTCTGGGCAGCGGTGAAGGCGACCGAGACGCACGCTTACCCTGCGTGACCTCACAGTGCGTTCCTGTGCGGTGTGTGAGGGACGTAACGCGTCGTTACCGGCCAATGTGACATTCCGGTAACGAGCACTTCATACCGTTTTCGGGTGAGTCCTACCAGTGTGAAGACGGTCTGCGCGTACTGCGGCGTCGGATGCGGCATGGTCCTGGAGATCACGGGCGGCAAGGTCGTCCGCGCCTCCGGGGACAAGACGCACCCCGCCAACTTCGGCCGCCTGTGCACCAAGGGGGCGACGACGGCCGACATGCTCGCCGCCCCGGGCAGGCTCACCACCGCCCTGCGGCACACCGACGGTGGTCCACAGGCGATGGACGCGGACGCGGCGATCTCCGAGACGGCCCGCCGCCTACGCGCCCTCCTGGACGAGCACGGGCCCGACGCCCTGGCCTTCTACGTCTCCGGGCAGATGTCCCTGGAGGCGCAGTACCTGGCCACCAAGCTCGCCAAGGGGTTCGTCGGCACCAACCAGATCGAGTCGAACTCGCGGCTGTGCATGGCGAGCGCGGGCACGGGCTACAAGCTCTCGCTCGGCGCGGACGGCCCGCCCGGCTCCTACACCGACTTCGAGCACGCCGACCTGTTCCTGGTGATCGGCTCGAACATGGCCGACTGCCACCCGATCCTCTATCTGCGGATGATGGAGCGGGTGAAGGCGGGCGCGAAGCTCATCGTGGTGGACCCCCGGCGCACCGCGACGGCCGCCAAGGCCGACCTCTACCTCCAGATCAAACCGGGCGCCGACCTGGCGCTGCTCAACGGCCTGCTGCACCTGATCGTCGAGGCGGGCGGTGTGGACGAGGAGTTCGTCGCCGCCTACACCCAGGGCTGGGACGGCATGCCGGAGTTCCTCGCCGACTACGACCCGGCCACCGTGGCGCGCCTCACCGGCCTCGCCGAGGGCGACATCCGGGACGCGGCCAAGCTGATCCTGGACGCGCCGCGCTGGATGTCGTGCTGGACGATGGGGCTCAACCAGTCGACGCACGGCACCTGGAACACC
This sequence comes from Actinocorallia sp. API 0066, assembly GCF_020991275.1. Classification (GTDB taxonomy): domain Bacteria; phylum Actinomycetota; class Actinomycetes; order Streptosporangiales; family Streptosporangiaceae; genus Actinocorallia. The sequence goes on from NZ_JAJLQY010000005.1 coordinate 480,572, forward strand.
AACGCGCTGGTGAACCTGCACCTGGCGACGGGCACGATCCTCAAGCCCGGCTGCGGCCCGTTCTCGCTCACCGGCCAGCCCAACGCGATGGGCGGCCGCGAGATGGGCTACATGGGCCCCGGCCTGCCCGGCCAGCGTGTGGTGCTCGCCGAGGCCGACCGGCGTTTCGCCGAGGAGGTGTGGGGGCTGCCCGAGGGGTCGGTCAGCCCCGTGGTCGGCAAGGGCACCGTCGAGATGTTCGAGCGCATGGCCGAGGGCGCGATCAAGGCGTGCTGGATCATCTGCACCAACCCCGTCGCGTCGGTGGCCAACCGCAGGACCGTCATCGCGGGCCTTGAGGCCGCCGAGTTCGTCGTCGCGCAGGACGCGTTCGCCGAGACCGAGACCAACGCCTACGCCGACCTCGTGCTGCCCGCCGCCCTGTGGACCGAGGGCGAGGGCGTGATGATCAACTCCGAGCGGAACCTGACCCTGACGGGCAAGGCGCTCGACCCGCCAGGACAGGCCCTGCCGGACTGGGAGATCATCGCCCGTGTCGCCTGCGAGATGGGCTTCGCCGACGCGTTCACCTACGCCAGCGCCGAGGAGGTGTTCGAGGAGCTCAAACGCTTCCACAACCCCGTCACCGGCTGGGACCTGCGCGGCGTCACCTACAACAGGCTGCGCGCGACGTCGGTGCAGTGGCCCGCCGCCGACCCCGACGGCGACGACCGCAACCCGATCCGCTATCTCTCCACCGGAACCCCCCTCTTCCCCACGCCGAGCGGCAAGGCCGTGTTCTACCCACGGCCCCACGCCGACCCGGCCGAACTGCCCGACGACGACTACCCGTTCACGCTCAACACCGGCCGCGTCCAGCACCAGTGGCACACGCTCACCAAGACCGGCAAGGTCGCCAAGCTGAACAAGCTCAACCCCGGCCCGTTCGTCGAGATCCACCCCGACGACGCCGCCTCCCTCGGGATCGCCGAGGGCGACGAGGTGGAGGTGGCCTCCCGGCGCGGCCGCGCGGTGCTGCCCGCCGTGGTGACCGACCGGGTGCTGCCCGGCTGCGGCTTCGCCCCCTTCCACTGGAACGACCTGTTCGGCGAGTACCGCAGCGTCAACGCCGTCACCAGCGACGCGGTGGACCCGCTCTCCTTCCAGCCCGAGTTCAAGGTGTGCGCCGTCGCCCTCACCCGGGTGGCCGCGCCCGCGCCCGCCGCCGCGCCGGCGCCGACCGCCGCCGCGCACACCGTGCTCGAACCGTCTCCCACCGTAGGTGCCGCCTCCGACATTTTCGGGGCCCCGCTGCCGCCGCCCCCGGTGCTCGCCGAGTCGGGCCGCCGCTACCTCAGCGGTTTCCTCGCCGCGCTGAAGGTCACCCCGCCCGCGCCCGGCGAGGTCCCCGTGCTGCCCGCCGGCGCCCCGCTGGCCCCGGACGACGCGATGTGGATCAACGGCATGCTGGCGGGCCTCTACAGCCGTGGGGACACCGCGCCCCCGGCGGCGCCCGCCAGGACCGTCATGGTCCTGTGGGCCTCGCAGACGGGCAACGCGGAGGAGTTCGCCGCCGCCGTCGCCGCCCGGCTCGCCGCGAAGGGCCTCACCGCGCCGCTGGTCAACATGGACGAGACGACGCCGGAAGCGCTGCGCGCCGTCTCCGAGATCCTCGTCGTCACCAGCACGTTCGGCGACGGCGACGCCCCCGACAACGGCACCGGCTTCTGGTCCTCGCTCTCCGCGCCCGAGGCGCCGCGCCTGGACGGCGTCCGCTACTCCGTCCTTGCTTTCGGCGACTCCAGCTACGACGACTTCTGCGGCCACGGACGCCGGATGGACGACCGGCTCGGCGAGCTGGGCGGCGTCCGGCTCGCGCCCCGCGTGGACTGTGAGCCCGACTACGAGCCCGCCGCCACGAGGTGGCTGGAGGAGGTCGTCAGGGCCCTGTCGGGGGATCTCCCCCCGCCGGAGGCCCCCAAGCCCGCCGTCAGCACGGCCCCCAAGAAGAACGCCCCTGTGACGTCGTTCCTCAAGGGCAACGTCCTCCTCAGCCTCCCAGGCGCGGAGAAGGAGGTCAGGGAGTTCACCTTCGACATCTCAGGCACCGATCTCGCCTACGAGGCGGGCGACGCCCTGACGGTCCGTCCGTCCAACTGCCCCGACCTGGTCGAGGAGTGGCGCAAGGCGACAGGCCTCCCTGACGACGCCGACATCGCCGGGCGCGACCTCACGAAGATCACTCCGGCCCTGCTGCGCTTCCTGTGCGACCGCACGGGAGACAGGCTCCTCAAGAAGCTGCTCCGCCCCGGCAACGAGAACGAGCTCGCCCAGTGGTCCTGGGGCCGCCAGGCCGTGGACGTCATCGCCGAGTTCCCGGTGGACGCCGCCCAGGACGAGTGGCTCTCGATCCTCCGCCCACTCACCCCACGTAGCTACTCGATCTCCTCTAGCCCCTCAGCCCACCCCGGGGAGATCCGTCTGACGGTCTCGGTGGTCCGGTTCGAGAACCCGCAGGGCAGGTTCCGTAAGGGCGTCGCCTCGACGTTCCTCGCGGACAGCCCGTTGGGCACCGAGGTGCCTGTGAGCGTCCAGCGCTCGGCGCACTTCAAACCTCCGGCCGACCCGAACGCCCCGATGATCATGGTCGGGCCCGGCACCGGCGTCGCCCCGTTCCTGGGCTTCCTGGACGAGCGGCGGGCCAGGGGCGCGTCGGGTAGGAACTGGCTCTTCTTCGGCGAGCAGAGGCGGGCCACCGACTTCTACTACCGGGACGACCTCCTGGCCATGCACGGCGACGGGTTCCTCACCCGTCTCGACCTCGCCTTCTCCCGGGACCAGCGGGCGAAGGTGTACGTCCAGGACAGGATGCGCGAGCACGGGGCGAAGCTGTGGGCCTGGCTTGAGGAGGGGGCCCACTTCTACGTCTGCGGAGACGCCCGCCGGATGGCCAAGGACGTGGACGTGACGCTGCGCAAGATCGCCGTCCTGCACGGTGGCCTCACCGACGAGGCGGCCGACCGCTATGTCAAGAAACTCGCCAGTGACAAAAGGTACGTACGTGACGTGTATTGAAGTTACCTGAGAGTAAGCTGTTGCCCGGGACACCGGCGTCACGTTCGTCTGGTGGATCGGTAAAGTCAGGACTCGGACGCGCCAAGACCCCACGTTCACCCGCTCGGTGCGAGGTGCGTCACACTGGGCATACAAGTGCGTGTTCGGGAGGAGAAGGCGTGTCGGACCGCGACATCGAAGTACTCAGCAAAGCCCCGCTCTTCCAGGCGCTGGACGACGCGGGCGCCAAGGCGCTGCGCGCCCACGTCAGCGAGGTGCGCCTGGCCCGCGGCCAGAGCCTGTTCCACGAAGGGGACACCGGCGACCGCCTCTACGTGGTGCTCGACGGCAAGATCAAGCTCACCCGGATGGCCCCCGACGGCCGGGAGAACCTGCTCAGCGTGCTGGGCCCCGGCGAGATGTTCGGCGAGCTGTCCCTGTTCGACCCCCGGCCCCGGACGGCCGGCGCGATCGCCGTCACCGAGTGCCGCCTGGCCGGCCTCGGCCACGACGAGCTGCGCCCGTTCCTGACCGCCCACCCGGAGGTCGGGATCTCGCTGCTCCAGGCCCTGTCGGAGCGGCTGCGCCGGACCAACGAGGTGATGGCCGACCTGGTCTTCACCGACGTCCCCGGGCGGGTCGCCAAGGCCCTGCTGGACCTGGCCGAGCGGTTCGGCCAACCCACGGACGGCGGCCTGCACGTCCACCACGACCTCACCCAGGAGGAGCTGGCCCAGCTGGTCGGCGCCTCGCGGGAGACCGTCAACAAGGCGCTCGCCGACTTCGCGGCGCGCGGCTGGCTGCGGATCGAGGCGCGCGCGGTGGTCATCCTGGACATCGAGCGGCTGCGCAAGCGCTCCAAGTGACCGTCCGGCCGCGCCCCCCGGGTCAGCGGCCGGACGCGAGATAGTCCATCTGAGCCTGCACGGACCACTCCGCGGCGGGCCAGAGCTTCCTGTCCACGTCCGCGTAGACGCTCTCCACGACCTCTCGGGCGGTGGACGCGCCGGCCTCCAGCGCGGCGCGCACCTGCTCCAGGCGCGCCCTGCGGTGGCCGAGGTAGGTGTCGAGCGCCTTGACGGGCTCGGCGAGGATCGGCCCGTGCCCCGGCAGGATCCTGTCGATCCCGTTCTCGGCGGCGTGGTCCCGCATCCGTTCCAGCGACTCCAGGTAGTCGCCGAGGTCGGAGACGATCGTCGTGCCGTAGCCCAGCACGGTGTCCCCGGTGAGCACGGAGCCGTCCGCGGGGAGCCAGAACGACAGTGAGTCCCCGGTGTGGCCCGGCGTGCCCCACACGCGCAGCTCAAGGCCGTCCAGGGCTATCACGTCGCCCTCGGCCAGCCCCTCGCCGCCGTGCCGGTGCCGGGGGTCGAGGGCCCGCACGGGCGCCCCACTCATCCGGGCGAACCGCTTGGCGCCGGCCGCGTGGTCGTGGTGGCCGTGCGTCAGCAGGATCTGCCCGACCTCCATGCCCCGCGCGCGGACGGCCGCCAGGACCGCCCGCAGGTGCCGCCCGTCGTTCGGCCCGGGGTCGACGACGACGGCCCGGCGCGCCCCCGGTTCGGCGACGATCCAGGTGTTGGTGCCGGTGAGCGTCATCGGCGAGGGGTTGACGGCGAGGACGGGCACCGCCCGTTCCGTCGCGCCGATGGACACGTCGGGCAGGCCGCGCGCGGCGAGGCGGCCGAAGACGCCGCCGCGCGATCCGAGCAGGGCCAGCCCCGCCTTCGGTTCGGCGAGGAACCGCCGTACCGTTGCCAGCTCACTCCGGGAAATCCCCATTACGCCCCATAGTGGTGCGAAGCCTCATCTGGAAGGACAAGATACGGAACCCCGTCGATGATCTTCGCGGCGGGCTCGTGCACCGTGAACGTGTGCTCGGCGGCCAGCACGTCGGCGACGGTCGGATGCGCTGTCAGGCTCTGCAGCATCGCGATCGTCGGCGGCAGCATGAAGATCTCGCCCCGGACGGCGCGCTCCAACGCGTCGGCGGGGCGCACCCATTCCACGGTGTCCGCCTCGGTGGACACGTCGCGCGCGCGCTGGCCCTCGGGCAGGGCGGCGACGAAGAAGCGGGTGTCGTACCTACGCTTCTCGATCACCGGCGTGATCCAGTGCCCCCAGGGGCGCAGCAGGTCAGCCCGCAGGACGAGGCCGTTGGCGTCCAGGAAGCCCGCGAGGGAGTGGCTGCGGTCCAGCAGCGCGAGCCGGTCGGGCTCGAACGGCCCGGTGTCCTCGACGATCTTCTCCGGCGACGGCCCGGCGAGCAGGACGTGCGCCTCCTCGAACGTCTCCCTGACGGCGGCGCAGACCAGGGCGCGGGCCGTGCCCTCGGCGGCGCCGAACGCGGCGCCCCAGGCGGCGAAGTCGGTGCCGGGCTGGTCGTACTCGGCGTCGCGGGCGTCCACACCGCCGCCGGGGAACACGTAGGCGCCCGGCGCGAACGCCATCGAGGAGACCCGCCTGAGCAGGAACACCTCAAGGCCGTCGGCCCGGTCCCGAAGCAGCAGCACGGTGGCCGCGTGCTTCGGGACCGGCGGCTGCGTGCGCCCGGCCTCCAGGTCCCGGATGCGCTCCAGGAACTCAGGCGGAAGTTCAAGTCCGTTCATGCCGGACAATCTGTGCGCACCGCAACCGATAAGTCAAGGGTTACCTGACTTCGGCCACGAGCTCCAGCTCGACCGGCGCGTCCAGCGGCAGCACCGCGACGCCGACCGCGCTGCGCGCGTGCCGCCCGGCCTCGCCGAACAGCTTCCCGAGCAGCTCGGAGGCCCCGTTGACGACCGCGGGCTGCCCGGTGAAGTCCGGCGCGCTCGCCACGTAGCCGACGACCTTGACGATGCGCACGACGTCGTCGAGGCTCACCTGCGAGGCCAGCGCCGCGACCGCGTTCAGCGCGCACGCCGCCGCCAGCTCGGCGGCCCGCTCCGGCGTCACCTCGGCGCCCACCTTGCCGGTGGCGGGCAGCTCGCCCTTGACGAACGGGAGCTGCCCGGAGGTGTAGACGTAGGAGCCCGTCCGTAGCGCCGGGACGTAAGCCGCCAGGGGCTTGGCCACCTCGGGCAGCTCAAGCCCCAGCTCGGCGAGGCGCTGGGCGACCGCGCTCACGGCAGGGGCCGCTTGAAGTAGGCGACGAGGGTGTCGCCGCCCTGCGGTCCCGGGATCACCTGGACGAGCTCCCAGCCGTCGGCGCCCCAGTTGTCCAGAATCTGCTTCGTCGCGTGGATCAGCAGAGGTGCTGTCGCGTACTCCCACTTGGTCATGGACCAAGCGTAGAGGTCACCCCCGCTTGTCCGGGCGGGCCACCGGTTCCACGGCGGGCGCCGTGGGCACGTCGGGCAGATCCTGCATGGTCGCCTCCAGCGCGGGCGGCTCCTCGACGGGGGCGGCGGCCGTGACGGGCTCGTCCTGGTCCGGCGTCATCTTGTCGAAGAAGCGGAGCAGCTCCACCGGCAGCGGCATGATCAGCGTGCTGTTCTTCTCCGCCGCCACGTCGGTGACGGTCTGGAGCAGGCGCAGCTGGAGCGAGGCGGGGTCCTTGGACAGCTCGTGCGCCGCCGCGGCGAGCCGCTTGGACGCCTGGTACTCGCCGTCCGCGGTGATGATCCGGGCGCGGCGCTCACGCTCGGCCTCGGCCTGGCGGGCCATCGAGCGCTTCATGCCCTCGGGCAGCGACACGTCCTTGATCTCGACACGCTCGATCCGGACGCCCCACGGGCCCTCGGTCATCTCCTCGATGATCGCCCGGAGCGCGGTGTTGATCTTGTCCCGCTCGGAGAGCAGCTCCTGCATCTCGGCCTTGCCGATCACCGACCGCAGCGACGTCTGGGCGACCTGCGAGACGGCGTACACGTAGTTCTGGACGTTGACGATCGCCTTGCCCGGGTCGATCACCCGGAAGTAGACGACGGCGTTCACCTGGACCGTCACGTTGTCGGACGTGATGCCGTCCTGGCTGGGCACGCCCATGGCGATCGTCTGCATGTTGACCTTCTGCAGCCGGTCGACCAGCGGGATGATCAGCGTCAGGCCGGGGCCGCGGACGCTGTTGGCGAGCAGCCGACCGAACCGGAACACGATGCCCAGCTCGTACTGCTGGACGACCCTGACTCCGGTGGCCGCCGCGACGAGAAGGAAAAAGAGGAGGATCCCGAAGACGATGATGAGTGCGGACATCGTGCACCTCCCGGTGTTTGGGTGCATATCAGACGGGACCGAGGCCCGTCGCGTTCCAGCCTAGATCCCGGATGCCGTGTCAGGGATTACTTACGGCCGGGCTGATGATCGTCGGGACCCTGACGATAACCTCAAAGACGTGAGCGTTGAAGACACCGATTGGGACGGCGTCCGGCTGCACATCGTCACCGGCAAGGGCGGCACCGGCAAGACCACGGTCGCCGCCGCACTCGCGCTCGCCCTCGCCTCGGGCGGGAAGCGGGTGCTGCTCGTCGAGGTCGAGGGCAGGCAGGGCGTCGCCCAACTGTTCGACGTGCCTCCGCTGCCGTACGAGGAGCGCAAGGTCGCGGTGGCGCACGGCGGCGGCGAGGTGTTCGCCCTGGCCATCGACACCGAGGAGGCGCTCATCGAGTACCTGGAGATGTTCTACAACCTCCGGCGCGCGGGCAAGGCGCTCACCAAACTCGGCGTGATCGACTTCGTCACCACCATCGCGCCCGGCCTACGCGACGTCATCCTCACCGGCAAGGTGAGCGAGTCGGTACGACGCCGCCAGGGCAAGGACTTCAAATACGACGCCGTAGTGATGGACTCGCCCCCGACCGGCCGGATCACCAAGTTCCTCAACGTCTCCGACGAGGTGTCGAACCTGGCCAAGGTCGGCCCCGTGCGCAACCACGGCGACCTCGTCATGAGCGTCATCCGCTCCCCGCAGACCCGCGTCCACTTCGTCACGCTCCTTGAGGAGATGCCCGTCCAGGAGACCCTCGACGGCATCCGCGACCTGGAGGCGTCCGGGATCGGCGTCGGCGGCGTCATCGTCAACATGGAACGTCCCGCGGTCCTGCCGCCCGAGGCGCTGGACGCGGCGGGCAAGGGCGAGCTGGACGTCGACGAGATAGCGCGCAGCCTTAAGGCGTCCGGCTTGGAGCAGCACGCCTCCGAGTTCGCCGAAGCCCTCGTGGCGGAAGCCGCCGAACACTCCCGTAGGACGCGCCTGGAGCAGCGCGAGAAGGCGCGGATCACCCACCGGCCGCGCTACGACCTGCCGTTCCTGCCCGACGGCATGGACCTCGCCGGCCTGTACGACCTCGCCCGAGCCCTGCGCGACCAAGGAGCGGCGTGAAGAACCTCGACATCGACGCGCTCATCGACGACCGGCGCACCCGCATCATCGTGTGCTGCGGCGCGGGCGGCGTCGGCAAGACGACGACGGCGGCGTCCCTGGGCGTCCGGGCCGCCGAGCGCGGCCGTGACGTCGTCGTGCTCACCGTGGACCCGGCGCGCCGCCTCGCGCAGTCCCTGGGCCTCTCGGAGCTGGACAACAGCCCGCGCAAGATCGAGGGCGTCGGCGGCGAGGGCGAGCTGCACGCGATGATGCTCGACATGAAGCGCACCTTCGACGAGATCATCGAGGCGCACTCCGACCCCGACAGGGCCAAGCAGATCCTTGCGAACCCCTTCTACCAGTCGCTCTCCTCGTCGTTCTCCGGCACACAGGAGTACATGGCGATGGAGAAGCTCGGCCAGCTACACCGCTCGCAGGCGTGGGACCTCATCATCGTGGACACCCCGCCGTCCCGGAACGCGCTCGACTTCCTCGACGCGCCCGAGCGGATGGGCCGCTTCCTGGACGGCAGGTTCATCAGGCTGCTGCTCGCCCCGGCCAAGGCGGGCGGCCGGCTCGGCATGAAGGTGTTCACCGCGGGCTTCAGCCTGGTCACCGGCGCCATCACGAAGGTGCTGGGCGGGCAGCTTCTCAAGGACGTCTCGACGTTCGTCACGGCCTTCGACACCGTCTTCGGCGGGTTCAGGGAACGCGCGGAGAAGACGTACGAGCTGCTGAAGTCGCCGGGCACGGCGTTCCTCGTCGTCGCGGCGCCCGAACCGGACGCGCTGCGCGAGGCCACCTACTTCGTCGACAGGCTGAACTCCGAGCGGATGCCGCTGGCCGGGCTCGTGGTGAACCGGATGGCCGTGTCGTCGGCGCACGCGCTGTCGGCGGCGCGCAGCACCGCCGCGGCCGAGACGCTCGACGAGCGCGGCGACCACACGCTGGCCGCCTCGCTGCTGCGGCTGCACGCCGAGCGGATGCAGCTCGTCGGACGGCAGGAACGGCTGCGCGACCACTTCGCGTCGGCGAACCCGACGGTTCCGGTGACGACGGTTCCGGCCCAGGCCGAGGACGTGCACGACCTTGCCGGGCTCCGGGTCATCGGCGCGGCGCTGGCCACATCCGGCCATTAGCTCCAGCCGACATTTAAGACATCACGGACCCGGGTACTTCAGAAAGTACCCGGGTCCGTATTGATGGGCCCGAGAGCCGACCGCGGTCGACCCTCGGGCGTGATGTCGTCAGCTCGCGACGAGCTCGTCCGAATCGTCGGAGGTGCGCTCGTATTCTTCCTTGGCCGTCTCAAGCAGCTCGCGCCACGACGTGACGCCCGGTTTGCGCCGCAGCAGCGCTCGCCGTTCGCGCTCGGTCATCCCACCCCACACGCCGAACTCGATCTTGTTGTCCAACGCGTCGGCCAGGCACTCGGTCCGTACGGGGCAGCCCCGACAGATGAGCTTGGCCCGGTTCTGAGCCGCGCCCTGAACGAACAGGGCGTCCGGGTCCGCGTTACGGCAGGCGGCACGGGCGGTCCAATCCGTGATCCACATCTTGGCCCCACTCCCCTAGGGTCTTGTGTAGTTGTGCGCTCCTTGGCCTAGACGGGCGCGGACGTCAGGCCGCCAAACAAAAGCCGTGGGGAGAAACTTACGGAAGCTAGGGGCGATTCAACAGCCCCCAGAGGGCCCATTCTCGATATAGCCCACTGGGGCCATGAGGCGCCTGGTGACTAGTCACTGCTACAGTGCTCGGTTCGCCTGACGACGCCGTGGGACGCCCGGCTGCGGACGCCGAGTAGCGCGGTCCTCCTTGGGTACCTTGATCGACATGCTCGAATCGGGGGATCGGGGTGAGGGCGTGCCGCGCACGCTCGGCAGGCTGGTGGCGGCGAGCGCGACGGCGGGCGGGCTCGTGGCGCTGCTGCTGGCGCCGGTCGCGGGGGCGGCGGGGCTCGGCGCGCGCAAGGCCGCCGACGACTTCAGGAACATGAACGTCGAGCGGATCACCCGCTACCCGTCGGAGAAGTCGGTCGTGTACGCCTCCGACGGCCGCCCGATCGCCACGTTCTTCGACGAGTTCCGCGACCCCGTGCGGCTCGACCAGGTGTCGCCCGTCATGCGCCAGGCCATCATCGCCATCGAGGACTCCCGCTTCTACGAGCACGGCGCCCTGGACGCCAAGGCTGTGCTGCGCGCGTTCACCCGCAACGCCGAGGCCGGACGCACCCGTGAGGGCGGCTCCACCCTCACCCAGCAGTACGCGAAGAACCTGCTGCTCGCCAACGCGCGCACCCAGAAGGAACGTCAGCAGGTCACCGCCCCTACGTTCATGCGCAAGCTCCGGGAGCTGCGGCACGCGCTGCAACTGGAGAAGACGATGTCCAAGGACGCGATCCTTGAGGGCTACCTCAACATCGCGTACTTCGGCGCGGGTGCTTACGGCGTGCAGGCGGCGGCGCAGAGGTACTTCAGCAAGCAGGCGTCCGCCTTGACGCTGCCGGAGGCCGCCCTCCTCGCGGGCCTCACAAAGAACCCCTTCGCTTACGACCCCCTGTTGCATCCGAAAGCCGCGCGGGAGAGGCGCGACGTCGTCCTTGCGCGAATGGCGGAGCTGGGCGTCATCACCCGTCAGGAGGAGAAGCGGCAGGTCGCGCAGGGCATCCGGCTGCACCCGACGAAGCCAAGGGGCGGCTGCGCCACGAGCGACGTGCCCTTCTACTGCCTGTACGTGCGCGCCGAGATGGTCCGCGTGCTCGCGCAGGGCAAGCCGGAGCTCTTCAAGGAGGCGGAGGAGAAGCTCCAGCGCGGCGGCTACACCATCCGCACGAGCTTCGACCCGCACGCGCAGCACGCCGTCCAGGAGGCGGTGGACGCGCGCTCGTCGGCCTCCTCGGCCAAGGTGGCCGCCCAGGCCGTCGTGGAGGTGGGGACGGGACGGCTGAAGTCGCTCGTCACGTCCAAGCGCTTCGGCACCGGCGAGGGACGCACCACGCTCAGCCTCGCCGCCGACGCGGCGCACGGCGGCGGGGTCGGCGTCTCCGCCGGATCCACCTTCAAGATCTTCACGCTGCTCGCCGCGCTCGACGCCGGCATGCCCGTCCGGACAGCCTTCCCCTCGCCCGGGTCGATGACCCTCCGCGGCTTCAAGACATGTAAGGGAAGAGAGCTGCCCGCCTGGACGGTGCGCAACTCGCACGAAAGCCAGTCGGGCCGCTTCACCATGCGCACCGGCACCTGGGGCTCGGTCAACACCTACTTCGCGCAGCTCCAGCGGGCCGTCGGGCTGTGCAAGTCGGTGAAGATGGCGCAGCGGTTCGGCATCACCCGAGGCGACGGCACACCCCTGCAGGAGGTGCCTCCGCAGGTGCTCGGCAGCAACGAGATCGACATGGTGCACCTCTCGGCCGCCTACGCGGGCATCGCCAACCACGGCGTCTACTGCCCGCCCGTCTCGGTGCTGGAGGCCACCGGACCCAACGGCAGGCCCGTGCGGCTCGACCTGCCTGAGCGGCGCTGCCGCAAGGTCGTCTCCCCCTGGGTGGCCGACACCACCCACCACATCATGCGGGGCGTCCTCGGCCCGCGCGGGACGGCGAACGGCATCGAGAAGCCGTCCAAGGACGCCGCAGGCAAGACGGGCACCTGTGAGAACTTCTCCTGCGCCGTCTTCGCCGGGACTTCGGGGAACCTGTCTTCGGCCGTCGCCTACTGGGATTACCGAGGTGGCTTCCGTTACCCCGTCACGGGCGTCTACGGGGCGGGCATCCCGGCGGAGATCTGGTCGGCGAGTCTGAAGGCGGCGCACCGCGCGCACCGTCCACTCGTCACCCTTCCGGACACCCGGGGCATGGCGTTGGGCGCCGCTGTCTCTACGCTCGACCGTGCCGGGTTCAAGACGGCGGTGTCACGCGGACCCGTCCGCTCCCATCTGCCGAAGGGGACCGTCGTGTACACGTCGCCGTCGTCGCAGATCGCGCGGGGTGGCACGGTCACGCTCTTCCTCAGCAACGGTGGCGCCAGATGAGCTGAAAGCCCCTTATGGGACGGCATGGTCGATCGTTCCGGGTACCGTAGCCCCGTGCTGTCCTCTGCCAAGAACCGGGAATCGACCGCCCTGAAGCTGCTCAAGCTGCTCGCGGCGAGCGTGGCCGCAGGGGTGCTCGTCGCCCTGGTCGTGCTCCCCGGCGTCGGTGGCAGCGCGATCACAGCACGGGACGCCGCTGACGGGTTCATGGACATGGACGTGGCGGAGATCACCCGCACGCCCGCCGAGAAGACCGTCGTGTACGACGCCAAGGGCAAGGTCCTCGCCACGTTCTTCGACGAGTACCGCGAGAACGTCCCGCTCGAACAGGTCGCCGACGTCGTCAAGAAGGCCATCGTCGCGATCGAGGACGCCCGCTTCTACGAGCACGGCGCGCTCGACCTCAAGGGCACGATCCGGGCCCTCACCCGCAACGCCACCAACGGCGGCACCGTCGAGGGCGGCTCCACCCTCACCCAGCAGCTCGCCAAGAACATGCTGGTCAACAACACGGACACCGAAGAGGGCTACAAGGAAGCCACCGAGGCGACCATCAACCGCAAACTCCGCGAACTGCGCCTCGCGCTCCAACTGGAGCAGACGATGACAAAGGACGAGATCCTCCGGGACTACCTGAACATCGCGTACTTCGGCGCGGGCGCCTACGGTATCCAGGCGGCCTCGAAGCGGTACTTCAACATCCCGGCCTCCAAGCTCAGCCTCGCCCAGGCCGCGACGCTCGCCGGCATCACCAAGAACCCGTTCGCGCTCGACCCCACCCTGCATCCCGAGGCCGCGCTGGAGCGCCGCGACACCGTCCTGGCCCGGATGCAGGACCTCGGCCACATCACGCCCGAGGAGGCCGCTCAGGCCCGCAAGCAGCCGCTCAAGCTCAAGGAGTTCCACCCCAAGGGCGGCTGCGAGGCCAGCCAGTCGCCGTACTTCTGCTCCTACGTCTACTACGAGATGATCAACATCTTCATGGGCGACGCCAAGCCCAAGGACGACAAGGAAAAGCAGGAGCTCAAGGAAGCGGCCCGCAAGAAACTCCTGCGTGGCGGCTACAAGATCTACACGACGCTCGACCCGAAGGTGCAGAAGGCGGCCGACCAGGCCGTCAGGTACGCGACCGAGCCGACCGGCTGGCGCGTCAACGTCGAAGCCGTCGTCCAGCCCGGCACAGGCAAGGTCCTCGCCATCGCCAACAGCAAGAAGTACGGCTCGGACAAGGGCGAGACCACCATCAACCTCGCCGCCGACGAAGCGCACGGAGGCAGCGTCTACGGCGTCGACGCCGGATCGACGTTCAAGGTCTTCACCCTCATGGAGGCACTGGACCAGGGCCTGCCCATCCGGACGGCCTTCTCCTCACCCGCCAAGACCACCATCCACGGCTTCCAGGACTGCGCCTACGCCTACCCGCCCGCCGTCAACGGGCGCCTCGGCGGCGGCTCGTGGACCGTAGGCAACGCCAGCGACTCCGAAGCCGGCTCGTTCAACATGAAGACCGGCACCTGGCACTCGGTGAACACCTACTACGCCGCGCTGGAGAAGGAGGTCGGCGTCTGCGAGGCCACCGAGATGGCCACCAAGTTCGGCATGGTCCGCACCAACGGGCAGCCGATCCAGCCGATCCCGTCACAGGTCCTCGGCGTCAACCCCATCGACATGGTGCATCTGGCCGCCGCCTACGCGGGCATCGCGGCGCGCGGCAAGTACTGCGCTCCCAACGTCGTCACCAACGCCGTCGGCCCCGACGGTAAGAAGATCGACATCCCTGCCCCCAAGTGCGAGCAGGTCATCGACCAGCAGGTCGCCGACGCCACCACGATGATCCTCCAGGGCGTCATCTCCCAGGGCACCGCGCGCGGCCTCGCCATCGGACGTCCCGCGGCAGCCAAGACCGGCACCTGCGAGAACTACTCCTGCGCGGTGTTCGCCGGATACACCCCGAACCTCGCCGCGGCCACCGCCTACTGGGACTTCAGGGGCGGCCACGCCCACCCCGTCACCGGGATCTACGGGGCGACGATCCCCGGTCCCGTCTGGCAGCGCACCATGACGGCGGCGCTCGCCGGGGAGCCCGTCCTGTCCTTCAAGGCGCCCGTCCGCGACTTCGGCGACGTCAAGGAGGTGCCCGTCCCCGACGTCAAGGGCAAGCCCGTCGAGGAGGCACAGGCGATCCTGCGGGAGGCCGGGTTCAACGTGCGGGTCTCGCCGCGGCCCGTCAGATCGGGCGAGCGGCGCGGGACCGTCGCGCGGGTCAGCCCGTCCAAGGCCGAACCCGGAACCACCGTGACGATCTACGTCAGCGGCGGGCGGCGCGGCGGCGGTGGCGACGGCGACGAGCACGACTGAGACACGGCGAAGGCCCCCTTTCGGGGGCCTTTGTGGTTCAGTGGTTCGTCGGCTTCAGGCGAGCTGGCGGCGGACCTCGGCGGCCACCTTGCCGCCGTCGGCGCGGCCCACGACCTTCGGGTTCACGATCTTCATGACCGCGCCGATGCCCCGCGGGCCCGCCGCGCCGGACTCGGCGATCGCGTCCTTGACCAGCGCCGCGATCTCGTCGTCGGACAGCGGCTTCGGCAGGTACTCCTCCAGGACGGCGCCTTCCTCGCGCTCCGCGCGGGCCTGCTCCTCCCGGCCGCCCTGCGCGAACGCCTCCGCGGCCTCCCTGCGCTTCTTGGCCTCACGCGCGAGCACCTTGACGACCTCGTCGTCGCTCAGCGTCCGTACCGCCTTGCCCGCCTTCTCCTCGTTCGTCACCGCGGCGAGCGCCATCCGCAGCGTGCGCTTGCGCACCTCGTCATGGGCCTTCAGCGCGCTGGTGAGGTCGGCCTCCAGCTTTTCCTTGAGCATCCCCCCATCATGCCCTGCCCCCTTGCGCGGATCACTCCGTTTATCCCGGCATCCGTCGTCGTCTGGCAGCATTGACGGATGCGGAAGCTTCTCGCGGCCCCCCTGGGCCTCCTCGGCGCCGGCGCGGCGACCCTCGCCTATGCCTCGGTCATCGAGCGCAACTGGTTCAAGCTGCGGCGCTACGAGGTGCCCGTCCTGAAGCCCGGCACACACCCCGTCAAGGTGCTGCACGTGTCCGACGCGCACCTGACGCCCGGCCGCACCCGCATGATCCGCTGGGTCCGCGCCCTGGACGCGCTGGAGCCCGACCTCGTCGTCAACACCGGCGACTCGATCTCCCACCCGGACGCCGTCGGACCGTTCCTGGAACTCCTCGGCCCCCTGCTGGAGCGTCCCGGCGTGTTCGTCTACGGCTCGAACGACATGTTCGCCCCGACGTTCAAGAACCCGGCGCGCTATCTGTGGCGCACCTCTCAGCAGGACTACTCCAAGCGCGGCGGCACCCCCAACCTCCCCTACAAGGAGCTGGGCGCCGCCTTGAAGGCGTCCGGGTGGCTCGACCTGAACAACCACATCGGCCGCTTGAAGATCGCCGACCTCGACATCGAGTTCGCCGGCATCAACGACTCCCACATCAACCTGGACCGCTACGACGCGATCGAAGGCCCCGTCGACCCCCGCGCCGACCTAACGATCGGCGTCATGCACAGCCCCGAGCCCCGCAACCTGGACCGCTTCGCCGCCGACGGCTACCGCCTCCTCCTGGCCGGCCACACCCACGGCGGCCAAGTCTGCGTCCCCTTCTACGGCGCCCTGGCCACCAACTGCGGCATCGACCGCCCCCGAGTAAAGGGCCTACACCGCTGGTCCTCCTCCTGGCTCCACGTCTCCGCCGGCCTGGGCACCTCCCCCACCGCCCCCTACCGCCTCTGCTGCCCCCCCGAAGCCACCCTCCTAACCCTAACCCCACCCCCCTAACCCCCTCCCCCTTTCCCCCGCCAGGCAAGGGCCGCCAGGCCCAACGCCTCCCCAGGTTTTCCGGTTCCCGCCCACCCCTCCCCATCCTGTAGACTCTCCGAGGCGCAACAAACCAGCGGTTTGTGCACCGGGGTGTAGCGCAGCTTGGCAGCGCGCTTCGTTCGGGACGAAGAGGCCGTGGGTTCAAATCCCGCCACCCCGACCCAGGTCAGACCCCCTTTCGGGGTCTGGCAACAAGGAGGGGAACCCCTTCCTGTGGGAATTCTGTGGGACGATCTTCGGATCGTCCCACTTCTCGTTTCCGCCGCCGTGCCGCAAGCAGGGCATCGAGCACCGGCACCGCTGACGACGGGGACATCTCCAGCCGGGCGTCAAGGGCCATCTCCCACTCCTCGGTGAGATCGTCCATGAGGCGCGCCCGCATCCTCGGAGTCGCGCGGAAGTACCGCCCCTCGACGCCCCAGCACGCTTCCGCTCGTCCCTGCGAGTTCCGGCCGCGCACCGGGAGCACCGGCCACGGCCGGGCAGACACCGGCACCGGCCGCGCAGGCGTCATCCCGCTCAAGGGGCTCTTCCCGAAACCTCACCGGCACCGCCCCAGGGATCGGAGACTGAGACTCGTGATGAGATTCCGCCGCCGCAAGATCGCTCTGCGCCAGCGCCCCTGTCCGCTCCACCCGCGCAAGGCCCGCTACCGGACGCAGGCCGCAGCGGTGGCCACTCTCTCAGTGCTCCAGCACCCGGGCAGCATGGCCCGGCGCCGGGGCACACCCCCACGACGGGAGTACCGCTGCCCCGCGTGCTCGTGGTGGCACCTCACCAGCAGGGAGCAGTGGAAAGAGTAGGTGCCGACGCCCGGTCGAACACACACGGCGCGAACGCGCATTACAGAACTTCGAGCATCCCCGCTTTCGGACCCGCGCCGTAAAAACGCGCGCCAAGGCGTCCCTTGCCTGCGCCCGGTGGAAGGCCGCGGGCGGCCGACGACTTTCGTTCTGGAATTCTGGCGGGGTCTGTTCGCCGAACAGGTCGAACTCGTCCAGCCGCTGCTGGGCAGCGCGAATGGGCTGGCCCAGGCGGTGGCGGAGGTTCGCAAACCGCTTGCGTTCTGGCTCGACGTGACGGGCGACGTGCTGGATTGGTCCGGTGTCGAGGATGCGGTGTTCATCGATCTGCGGACAGCCACACCAGCGGCGTCCGTCTGCCCCGGTCACTCCACCAAGACCGCCCATCCCATCACGGTGGTGATGCCCGGCGTCCGCGAAAGCTCTCGGAGCAGTTCGTGGACCGCCGGGCACCGCCGGACGGTCGGCGCCGTTGCCGGGGTGCGCCTCACCGGCCAACCCTCGCCCACGCGACCAACCCGGCCACGATCTTCGGATCGTCCTACTTCTCGTCTCCGCCGCTGTGCCCCAAACAGACACCAAACTCCGATGTTGCCGACAAAGTCCACGAACCCGCCCCGGCAACCGTCCGCGTGACCGCCCTGCTGCTGCGGGCCCCGTCGAACCTACTTCAGTTGAGGGAGAAGTTCAGCGCAGATCGCCGTTACGCACGAGCAGGTCGTAGACCAGCCTTCCGATGGCGATCAGCACTGCCCCGTACCTAGCGCAGAGCTCCGCTGCTCTCTTAGCGTTCGGACGTTCATCCATGGCCGTAGTCCTCTCGTGACGTGAACTCGATGATTCGAGTCTGCGGTGTCAGCGATCGGGTGAGGCACTAATTGACAGTTGATCCGGAAAACCGGTTCCCGAGGGCTAGAATTCTGCTGCGATTTGACGATAGTTGACAAGGAACGGCATGCCTCGGATTCCGATGCTGGGCGAGGACACTCTCCCCCCTGGTCCGCACCGCGACCTCGTGGTCGCTCTCCAGGAGATTCACGCTGCGGCCGGATGGCCCAGCACGCGGGCCATCAGTAAGGTCGACGCGGATGAGTTTCCGGCGACCCTGAGCCACGAACGGGTTCGTACGATCATCAGCGGTAAGACGCTTCCACGCTGGGAGACCCTTGAGACGCTGGTACGGGCGCTGGTCCATCTGACGGGTTCCGCGCCCCGAGCGGCTGCCATCGAAGTCCAGAGATTCATGTCTCTTTGGAAGGCCGCGTACGTAGGCGAGTACGGTGCGGTTGAGCAACTCGTGCACCCGAACCCCGCAGACGGCGTACATGGAGATGGCAAGCAGTGGGTCTCGAGTGACATCGCTCGGCTCATGGTCAACCCGATCTACGCGATCGAGATCGACCCGCAGTTGGCGTGGCCGCACGAACCGATCGTCTCGGAAGAGGAATGGATAGCCGTCAATCTCCGGATGATCGCGGAAGTCGGCCCCGAGTCCTTCCTCAGGACACTTCTCCACGTCCTCAAAGGAGGATGGGTCGCAGGTGCTGATGATGACGAAGACGGGGATGGGCACGCTGAAATCGATGCCGAAGCCCTCGATGCGACCGTCGCCGAACAGGTGCTGAGGCGGATCGGCGAAGAGCCGAACGTCCTGGGCCGCTCAGCTGCGGCGCTCGACCGCCTGGAGGTCCCTGCGGAGATCCTCGCCGAAGTCGAGGAGCTGGAGTCTGATGTCCTTGTGCTTCGGGAAGCATTGGCCTTGACACCGGACAACTGGGACGATGCCACGCCGCAAGCACAACGGCTCGTCTGCCTCTACCTGATAGATCACGTGATTGTAGGTCCCCCGGAAGCCGGAACAGATCAGGTCGAGATCATCTGGCGCATTGCCCCTACTGACACGGTCTCGGATTGATGCAGATCATCGGAGCTCTGGTGTTAGCGGGTTGAACCTGTCCTGTAACAGAAGTTATAGGCTCGGCTACTTGATCACTTCACGGATAATGTACTGGACTTCAGGGCATCTGGTGAGGCGGCGGGAGGCGACCGTTGGCCGACTTCAAGCCAGATCGATGTTCATCCGTGCGTTGCGAGCGAATGGTCCGGCCCTCGGCTACAACGGGCGTGCAAAAGCAGAGCAGGCCAGGTAGACGCTCGTTCAGGCCCTGTGAATGGTGCGTGGTTTTGGTACAGCCACGCCGAGGCAGCCGGGTCAGCCGGAAGAGCGATGCGGCTTGGGTATGGGGGTCTCGCGGTCTGGGTTAGCGGCGGGTGGGGAGGGGGTTGAGGGACGTTGCGGGGTGGGGGTGGGCGGTTAGGCGGGAGTTGAGGGTGTACATGACTACGGCGTGCCAGGTGGAGTCGGGGGCTCGGCGCCAGAGGGTGAGGAGGGCTTCTCGGGGGCCGGTGGGGGTGGTGACGGAACAGCGTTTGATTTTTGTGTAGTCGGTTTCGGTGGGGAGGCAGAGGGGGCAGGCGACGCGGTCTTCGCAGGAGCGGAGGGTGTCGATTTTGGCGACGTGGATTCGGGGGTCCTGGGCGCAGAGTTCGGTGAGGTGGGAGTCGGCTATCAGGACGTCGCAGTCGTGGCGGCAGTGGTAGAGGGAGTGCGGGCGGCCTCCGGGGAGGACCAGGGCCGAGCCGGACGGGGCACGCGGGATCGGCACCGTCGGGGGCGGCAGATGGGCGTCTTGCTGTTCGGCGGCGGCGTCGCGCGGCCGCTCCGGATCGAACCTGCGGGTGAAGCCTCTGACCATCGTCCTCACCTTCCCGGGCTGTGTTCGACGGGCCCGAGGGCGGGCGCTTGGCAACTCCCGACTTCGTCGGGAGCGCCCACCCCCGCGCCGTGTTCGACGGGCCCGAGGGCGACCCCGGGCCGGGGGCTCGCCCGGATCGGACTTCCATTGATCACACACGCTGACAACCAGCGTAAATGCCAGTTACCGCCCCGACAGTGCCGTTCCACCAGGAGAGATGACCGGATTGTGACATCGGCCCGGAAAAGGGTGACCCTGTGTCACAGGACAGTGTGGCCTCAGGGATAGGTGTGGAACGGTGTGCCGACTGGGCACGATGGGCGGGGAGGCATGGTGACGGCTGGGCTTTATCCGATTTCGGTGAAAGCCGTGGTGGTGGACGGGAACGGGCGGGTGCTGCTCCTGAAGAACGAACGTGAGGAGTGGGAGCTGCCCGGCGGAAAACTGGAGCTCGGAGAGGAGGCCGCGGAATGTGCGGTACGAGAGGTGGCCGAGGAATGCGGATGGCGGGTGCGGGCGGAAGAACTCCTGGACGTGTGGATGTACGAACCCCTGCCCGCACGGCACGTCTTCATCGTGACTTACGGCTGCCGCCTGCTCGACCCGGACGCGGTGCCCCGGATCAGCCACGAGCACAAGGAACTCGCCCTGTTCCGGCACCACGAGGTCGGCGCGCTCGTGATGCCGCAGGGCTACAAGGACTCGATCTCCACCTGGTTCGCGCGGCCGCGGGCGTTCTGAGGCCGTGCGGACGGTCGGGGGCCGCCGTCCGCACGGCTCGGTGCCGCGCCGCTCAGGGGGCTTCGCGGTCCGGCTGTTCGGGTCGCCGTCCGCCCAGGAAGCGGTGGACGAGGTCGGCGGCGGCGATGCCGAGCGCGAGCGGGGCCGCCGCCTCCGTCCAGAGGACGGCGAGCGCGACGACCGTCACGATCAGGGCGCACGCGGCGAGCGTTCGCCATGGTCCGGTGGGACGTTCCTCGGGGCGCGGGCTATCGTTTGGCACGCGGTTCTCCTTCAGCTGTAGCGGGGACTGCCATCAGGGGTGGCCGCTGCTGCCACAGAGGCCACCCCGCCCGTCGTCCGCGACCGACGTCCGCGGCGGCGACACCGGGCTCCTGGCGCAATGAGTGACTCAGTTGCGCCTTACCGTCACTGCACTTGCATCTGCATGTGCATCTGCGCGCAGGATAGACCGGATTCATGCTGTCCATGTGCCGGAACGGCGGTATACCTCAAAGAAGGCGATCAAGCGACATCTGCCACAGAGTGGGACGGTCGTGAACCCAGGGGGTTTCACGTGAAACTTCGCGGGGGCGGGGAGGCATGATGAGGGGGTGGAACCCAGACTTTTGGCGGTTGGCGATCTGCATGTCTCCTATGCAGAGAATCGGGCGGTTACCGAGGGGTTGCGGCCCACCGGGGACGGGGACTGGCTGATCGTCGCCGGAGACGTCGCGGACAAGGTGGAGGACATCGAGTGGGCGCTGGGGGTGTTGACGCGGCGGTTCGCCCGGGTGATCTGGGTGCCGGGCAACCATGAGCTGTGGACGGTGAACGACAGGGCGGACGGGCTGCGCGGCGTGGCGAGGTACGAGTACCTCGTGGAGATGTGTCGGGGAATGGGGGTGTTGACGCCGGAGGACCCTTACGCCCTATGGGAGGGCAGCGGAGGGCCCGCGCTGATCGCACCGCTGTTCCTGCTCTACGACTACTCGTTCCTGCCACCCGGGTGCCGGACGAAGGAGGAGGGCCTGGCATACGCGTACAAGACGGGCGTCGTGTGCGTTGACGAACGGCTCCTGCATCCGGACCCGTATCCGAGTCGGGAGGCGTGGTGCGCCGCGCGCGTCGCGCTGACCGAAAAACGGCTCGCCGAGTGCGATCCGGAGCTTCCGCTGGTCCTGGTGAACCACTGGCCGCTGGTACGGAACCCGACCGAGGTGCTCTGGTACCCGGAGTTCGCCCAGTGGTGCGGCACAACCGCGACCGCCGACTGGCACCGGAAGTTCCCGGTGAAGTCCATGATCTACGGACATCTACATATTCCGCGTGAGACCAACTACGACGGCGTCCCCTTTGAGGAGGTATCACTGGGCTACCCCAGGGAGTGGAAGAAGCGGGCGAAGCCTCCGCAGCTGCCCCGGATCGTGCTGTGATCAGGCGGGTCTGATCTCGGCGACGACGGCGGTGGCGTTGTCGCGTCCGCCGAGCAGCTCCGCACGGGCGACCAGCGCGGCCGCCAGCCCGGACGCCGTGGGGTGCACCGTGGCGAGCGCGGCGAGATCGTCGCCGAACCAGGTGTCGGACTCCACAGCGGCGCCGTCGCTGAGCAGCACCAGGAGATCGCCGGGCAGCGTCTGGACGGACGCCGTGTACGGCTCGTCGGCGTAACCGCCCAGGTGATGGGTGAGGATCGAGCCGCCCCAGTGCGCGGACGGCTCGGTGCGGATCTCGACCGCGAGCACCGTCTGCGCGGGCGTGAGCCGCCACGCGGCGCGCCGTCCGTCGGGCAGCGGGCGGACGAGCCAGGCCGGGCTGTCGCCGACGAGCGCGAGCTCGGTACGGCCGTTCGGCGCGACGGAGGCGGCGAGCAGCGTCGAAGCACCGCCCGAGCGCTCCACGACGACCCTGTCCGCCTCGGCGATGCCCGCGACGAGGCCCTCGTGGTCGTCGCCCAGGAAGTACTCGCGTGTGGTCTCGACGGCGGCCCGCGCGGCGCGCGCCCCGGAGCCGTCCCCCTGGCCGGTGACGCCGTCGCAGACGAGGAGGATCACCGCGCCGTGGATGTCCCTGACGACGGTGAACGCGTCCTCGTTGTCCGACTCAGGGTTGCCCTTCGCCTTGCGTGACCCCACCGCCGTCTCCGCGGCGGGCCACACCCTCACCTCGCCGTCGTACCGCGCCCGGACGGCCGCGAGGACGGCGCGCGGGTCCTCCTCCGCGAGCAGCGCGTAGACGACGGCGTCGAGGCCGTGCGGGAAGACGCCCGCGTACAGGTCCAGCAGCGTGAAGACGTCCTCAAGGTCGCGCGGCGGACGCCCCGCCGCCACCCGCACCAGCCCGGACACGATCGCCCACACGTCCCGCAGCGTCGCCCCCGGCGTCTCCGCCACCGGCGGCTCCCCGAACCCCGGCGGCGACACCTCAAGGATCTGCCACCCGTACGTCGGATCCCACCGCAACGCCCCGGGCCACAGCGCCCCCGGCCCCATCCGCCCAAGACTCTCCCCCAACACCCCCCAAAGCCCCTCAAGCTCCTCAAGCTCCTCAATAAGCATCCCCACCGGCAACCCCGCCGGATCCCCCAACCCCGGATACGGCTCCTCCGGCCACTCAACCCTGATCTCCCCGCGCATCCCACCCCCTCCGCCTCCCCCCATCGTCACCCCCCTCTCCCCCTCCCACAACCCCCTCACCCACCCCAACCCACCGCAGCTCCAGAACACACGATCCCGCGCCGTGTGTTGCGCGCGTCCGCCAAAGCGCGCCACCAGAACATGGAGGTCATCGAGGCACCGAGCGATGCCCCGGCACCTGAGCGAAAAACGCACGGCACCTCAGCGCCAGCCCCACGCGCGTCCGATGCGACGTGCGACCAGAACATGGAGGTCAGCCGGGCACCCCGCGAGACCCCGGCACCTGGGCGAGGAACGCGCGGCACCTCGGCGCCGAGCACACCTGCTCGGGTACTCGGGCGCGGGTGTGGAAGACCATCCTGCGAGCGCGGTCCCGGCGGCGTGCGGTGCCCTGGCATCGGCGGGGCCGGATCCGCGCCGAGAGTACCTTGGGCCTCTCCGCGCGCCGGGCCTGCCGGGGTGCCCCGCGCACCGCGCCGGACGGCCCCACTCCGCGCCCGTCCGAGCGTGCGGCAGGGGCATGGCGGTGGCGTCCGGGTTCGGCGAAGCGAGTCCGGGGCGACGGGCTAGGCCAAGGCGTAAGAATCGGCAGGGGCGTCCCGTCAGACGCTCATGCGGCGGGGCGGCGGGATCTCGGACGTGGAGGCGAGGCAACACCGTCCTGGGCTCCCCGCGACCGGCTTGCCGGACGGGCGCGGCGCGGGCCGGGAACGCCGTAGGGCCGCGCGCGGTGTGGGGCGCGCGGCCACCGGCGGGGCTAAGGGGGCGGTGAGGACTCTCAGTGCTGCTCGGACGTGGAGGCGGGCAGCACCGTCCTGGGCGCTTGCCGGACGGGCGGGTCGGGTGCTGGGGACGGCGTAGGGCCGCGCGCGGTGTGGGGCGCGCGGCCACGGGCGGTGAGGGCTTTTAGGGCGGCTCGGGGCGCGGAGGCGGGGAGCACCATCCTGGGCTCCCCGGGACCGGCTTGGCGGGCGGGCGTTGGGGAGGGCGTAGGGCCGCGCGGGGTGGTGGGGCGCGGTCTACGGTGGGGTTAGGGGGTGGGGGTGGTTAGGGTTTTTAGGGCGGTGAGGAGGCGGGTGATGTGGAGTTGGGTGGTGCCTAGGCCGAGGCTGGCTCGGATGGCGGTGGTGGTGGGGGAGCCGGTGAGGGTGTCGACGAGGGGGTGGGCGCAGAACTTGCCGTCGCGGACGCCGATGCCGTGGACGTCGGAGAGGTACTCGGCGACGGAGCGGGGCGAGTGGCCGTCGACGGTGAAGGAGACGATGCCGACGCGCGGGTGCGACGGGCCCCAGAGGGACAGTTCGCGGACGCCGGGCAGGGCGGCGATGCCGTCGCGGAGTTCGGCGAGGAGGCGTTCCTCGTCGGCGACGATCGCGTCCCAGTCGCGCAGGGTGCGGCACGCCGCGGCCAGGGCGATGGCGCCGACGACGTTCGGGGTGCCGGCCTCGTGCCGCTGCTCGGGGTCGACCGCCCAGTCGACGTCGCCCTCGACGGTGACGCTGCGGGTGGCGCCGCCGCCGCGCAGGTACGGGTCGGCGGCACGCAGCCAGTCGGCGCGGCCCGCCAGGACACCCGCGCCGAACGGCGCGTACAGCTTGTGGCCGGAAAGGGCCACGTAGTCGAAGTCCGTCGCGTCGAACGGGCGGTGCGGGGCGAGCTGCGCGGCGTCCACCGCGATGCGGGCGCCGCAGCGGCGCGCGACGTCGGCCAGCTCGTGGATCGGCCACAGCTCACCGGTGACGTTCGAGGCCGCCGTCACCACGAGCAGGCGCGGCCCCTCGGCGCACTCCCGCAGCGCCCGCTCGGCGGCGGCGACCGCCTCGCCCGGGCTCGACGGGATCGGCAGCCGGACGGCGCGCCGCCACGGTAGCTGGGTGGCGTGGTGCTCGGAGGCGAAGACGACGACGGACGTGCCGTGCGGCAGGGCGCGCGCGAGCAGGTTGAAGGCGTCTGTGGTGTTGCGGGTGAAGATGACGGCCTGCGGCCCGCCGAGGAACTCGCGCACGGTCTCCCGCGCCTCCTCGTAGGCGCGGGTGGTGACCTGGGACGCGTACCCGGCGCCGCGGTGCACGCTGCTGTAGTAGGGCAGCGCCTGCGCGACGGCGTCGGCGACGGCCTGGAGACACGGCGCCGAGGCCGCGTAGTCGAAGTTCGCGTAGGGCACGAACCCGCCGCGGACGGGGACGGGCGCGTCGGTGCCGACGAGGGCGGGGGCGGTGGTGAGGACGGACATGGGGGACCTCCGGGTTCCCTCAGGGATCCCGGAGACTCAGCCCGTGGGATCCGCGCTTGCCCGACGCCGTTCGCGTCAGGCCAGGTCGTCACCCGGGCCACCCCACCGCGGAGGAGGGTTGGCGGCCAGCGAGCCGGGGCTTGGCGCTGGCACTCATGACCTTCGGGGGCAATATAGCAGAACGCGGGCAGTCAGCCGAAGCCCTGGATTCCGGTGAACAGATCCGTCTCCTCCGCCGGGCCTTCGCCGCGCGCCCGGACGAACGCCTCGGTGCCGAAGAACGCCACCTGCGCGGCCTCGGGCAGCTCCAGCAGGAACGCGCCGTCGCTCTGGCTGGCGTGCGCCCGCAGCGCGTCGGCCTTGCGCGTGACGTGCTCGGTGACGTCGACGACGCTGGTGACGAGCTCGTCGGGCGTGCCGAACTCCAGCTCGGCGCCCTCCTCCAGCTCGGGCCAGCCGAGATCCCAGCCCTGCTCGCGGGCCAGCCGGGAGAACTCGACGATCGCGGAGCGCGGCATCGCGGAGTAGTAGAGCCGCTCGGGGACGCCGCTGCGGTCGGTGGCGGCGACGGCGACGCGGTGCGCCTGGATGTGGTCGGGGTGCCCGTATCCGCCGTTCTCGTCGTAGGTGACGACGACCTGCGGCCGGTACCGTTCCATCAGCGCGACGAGCCGGGTGACGGCCTCGTCAAAATCGGCGGCGGCGAACGCGCCGGGCGCGGTGTTGGCGGCCCAGCCCGCCATGCCCGAATCGGCGTACCCGAGCAGTTCGACGTGCTCGATGCCGAGGATGCGCGCGGAGCGTTCGAGCTCCTTCAGCCGGGTCTCGCGGACGCCGATCGGATCGTGCCCCGCCTCACCTGGTTTGACCCCGCCTGGGCCGTCGCCCTGCTCCCCGTTCGTGCACGTCACCAGCACGGTGCGGATGCCCAGCGCGGCGGCGCGCGCGAGCACCCCGCCGGTGCTGATCACCTCGTCGTCGGGGTGGGCGTGGACCGCCATCAGCGTCAGCATGCTTCAGCTCCCTCCGTCGGCGGCCGGGGGACGCACGGCGCAGCGTCCGCGGCCGATCGCCGACTTCCAGACAAGCGAATCACGCCCCTCTGACATTCCGCGCCGCGCCGCGTCTCACCGGACGTCGAGCGCCTTCCAGCCGGTGGCCCGCTTCTGCCACTGGGCGTTTCCGGGGAACCGCGCCGACACCGAGCCGTCGCGCGAGGTCTTGATCGCGAACACGAACGTTCCGCCCGCCTTGGTGCGTACCGTGCCGAGCCGGACGGCCTTGCCGCCGCCCTTCGGCCGGAACCACACATGGACGGTGCGGCCCTTGAGCCCGGCGAACCCGCCCTTGGCGTTCAGCCCCTTCACTGTGCCGCGCGCTTGCACCCGCTTGCCCTTGACGGCCTGCTTGGGCAGCTTCAGGGTGAGCTTCACGGCACGCCGGACGGTCACCGCGTTCTTCTTGCGATAGATCACAAAGTCGTAGTACGGCTCGGCCGAGGTGCCGTCCGTCGCGGCGACCTCCAGCGTGTACCTACCGCCCGCGTCAGCCTTGTCCAGGAGGGCGGTGCCCTGCCATACGCCGTCTCCCGCGCTCCCGGACACCCGCTTCAGGTCGCTGACCAGTGCGAAGCCCTTGCCGTTCGGGTGCCGCAACGTGGCGTCGACGTCGGTGACGCGGGTGCCCGTGACACGCACGCGGATCGGCACCTTCACCGCCTTCCCGGCGGTGATGACGGGGCTGCCGGAGGCGGTCGCCGAGCGGACCGTCAGCGGCCCGGCGGCGGACGCGGGCGCGGCGACGAGGACGGCCGGGGCGAGCACCGTCAGGACGAGGGGGGCGACGACGGGACGCATGCGCGGAGTCTAGGACCTCACCGACAAAACCTCACGGATCCAGACATGCAGCAGGAGCATCATCTCCAGCCTGATCTCCGGGTCCTCAAGGTCGAAGTCGAACATCTCCTGCAGCTGGGCGAGCCGGTAGCGCACCGTCTGGGGGTGCACCCGCAGCACCGTCGCGGCTCCCGTCGCGTTGAAGCCGTTCTTCATGCACTCCAGCAGCGTCAACGCAAGGCGGGGCCCGTGCTTCGGCCCGGCCGCCCGCAGCGGCTCCAGCCGACGGGACGCTACCAGCGACGTCAGCGGGACGCCCTCGCGCAGGAGGAGCTGCGGCAGGTGGTCCTCGGCGCGGGCGACGAAGCCCGAGCGGCGGGTGCCGCGGCGGTCGATCTCGCCGGACGTCACGAGGTCGAGGGTCCGGCGCGCCCACACGAGCGACACGCGCGCCTGCCCGACGGGCACGGACGGGCCCATCGCGCCGGTCCAGCCCGCGAGGGTCGCGGCGAGATCGGCGGCGCGGCCCGGGCCGTCGGGGTCGGGCACCACGAGGCACGGCCTTCCGTTGTCGAGACCGCCGAGCAGGTGCGGGGGCAGGCCCGCGGGCCCTTCGGCGCTCTCCTTACGCGGCACGAGGAGGACCACCGCCAGACGACGGGGAAGGGGCCACCCTGCACGCGCCGCCTGGTCCTCGACGACCTCCGCCGCCACGGGCTGGTCAGCGAGGAGGAGTCCGAGCAGCCGGGTCCGCCGCTGCTCGCGTTCGCCGGCCGCCTTCACCGTGGCCCGCGCGTACCCGTGCGCGGCGGCGGAGGCCAGTTCGTCCAGGAACGCGAAGTTCGCCTCGGCCAGCACCGCGACCCGCGACCACGGCTTGCCGCCCCGCTCCGCCTCGACCGACAGGTAACGCCACGCGACGCGGGACGAGACGCGCATCGCGTTCTGCAGATGTTCCAGGCTGCGCCCTTCGACGGCCTCGCCATAACCGATCTCAAAATAGAGCTGGCGAATGCCCTCCCAGGACGTTTCCGGATCGGCGATCACCGCGACGAACTGGTTCATCGCGTGGGTGCACGCCTGCTCGATGATCTTCGTGTAGAGGTCGTCGCCGGGGCGCGCGTACTCCGGCACATGCCGCTGCACCGCCTCGATCATCACGCCGAGCAGGCGCGGGACATGCGGACGCAGCCAGGCGGCCTCCTCACGCGGCACGTTCCGCCATGGCTGGTCGAGCAACTCCCCGTGGTCGGTCGCGATTTCCACCCCTGTGACGTTAGGCGGGACGGCGATACCGGGAAACTCAGCCCGGCAACGTGACACGGACCACTGTCATCACAAATTGACAAAGTGCCGCTGACCTGCCGGGACGTGCCCGGATACGTAGCCGGGCGCAGTTTCGGGCGGGCCAATTCATCATCCGGCTCCATGGGCCGCGGCGGTTTTCCCATGGAGATTCGTCCGGCATCGACCCCCCACCCTGGAGATCAGATGAGACTCCGAGTCCTGCTCACCGCCGCCGCCGTGGCCGCCGTCCCCGCGGTCGTGGCGCCGGGCCCGGCCGTCGCGGCGCCGCTGCTGTGCCTGGCGAGCGCAAAACAGATCTACGCCCCGGCGAGTCCGATCTCGGCGCCGGTCGGCGACGTCCTCGCCTGTCGCACCGTCACGTTGAAGGAGGTTCCCGGGAACATCCCGATGACCGCCTACCAGGTGCGCTACGTCTCGACCGACCTGCACGGGAAGAAGGTCCCGGTGACGGGCACCGTCGCGATCCCCCGGGCGGCCTGGACGAAGGGCGGCTCCCGGCCGACGGTCGCGTTCCACCCCGGCACGCTCGGCTCCGGACCGCAGTGCGCGTTCTCCAAGCAGCTCGCCGGCGACTACCAGGACATGTACGAGGGCGACCAGATCGCGTCGTTCCTCAAGGCCGGGTACGCCGTGGCCGCCACCGACGGCGCCGGATACATCGATGGCTCCGTCCACACCTACATGATCGGCGCGAACGCCGGGAACGCGGTGCTGGACGTCGTCAGGGCGTCGCGGAACATCCCGTTCAGCCCGCTGAAGGCCGACGGCCCCGTCGGCATCTCCGGGTACTCCGAGGGCGGCGCCGCCTCGCTGTGGGCGGCGCAGCGGGCCGCGACGTACGCGCCCGAGCTGAAGATCGCCGGGGCCGCGGCGGGCGGTGTGCCCGGCGACCTGAAGATGACCGCGGAGCAGCTCAACGGCGGGCCGTTCGCCGGATTTATGGTCGACGCGGTGCTCGGCCTGACCGAGGCGTACCCCACGCTGCCGTTCAAGGAGCTGCTGAACGACAAGGGGCACACCGCCATCGCGGACGCCAAGACGCTCTGCCTGTTCGGCACGCTCGGGAAGTTCTTCGGCGCGCGGATCGAGAACTACACGACGGCGAAGTACACGCTGGCGCAGCTCTACACGCTCACCGACCCCTCCGGCAAGAGCTGGCTCGACGCCCTGCGTGAGCAGGAGCTCGGCGTGGACATCGGCGGCCCGAACTCCGCGGCCCGCTGGAAGATCGGCTTCCCGACGTTCCAGTACCGCGGCGTCTTCGAGGAGATCATCCCGGTGGCGACGCAGGTGGAGACCCGGCGGCGGTACTGCGCGGCGGGCATCCCGACCCAGTTCAAGGACAACTACCTGGGTGAGCACCTGATCGCCGACGGCCTCGCCAAGGACGACGTGACCGCCTGGCTGGGCGACCGGTTCGCGGGCAAGCCGACGGCCGGCAACTGCTGACCCTCGTCCGCCCCGCTCCGGGGCCCCGCCGCGTCCTCGGGGGACGGGGCGGGGCCCTTCCGCGTCAGTGCTTGGTGGACGACTTCGACTTCGACGTTTTTTTCTTCTTCTTCGAGGAGTCCTCGTACTCCCACTCGTATCCCGGAGTGTTCCGCTCGCAGTAACTGTCGGCGACGACGGTGTCCGTCGCGTCGAACTCGCACCAGCGGTCGCTTCCTCCGCACGCGGTGAGGCCCAGCCCCGCCACCGCGAGCACCATGACGGACAGCACCATCCTGCGCATGATCATCTACCTTCTCGGTAAGCGCTCGTAACGTCCGGAAAACTAACTCTCCGGAGCCCCGGCGCACCAGGGACCGCGCTACCGACACCGCCGGGAGACGCGGATCCCCGTACCGGGACACGCCGATGTGACGCCCCGGACGGCACCGGCGTCCGAGTGATCTGCGCCTCGCTTCCGACGGTGGACCTGGCCCGGAACGGGTAGTGATCATTACAGTGTGCCTCCTCCCAGCACGAGGGGATGATGCCCGTGCAGCCGTCGCCGACCCCGAACCTCCCCCCGCGCGTGGCCGCTTTCGGCCGCGCCGCGCTCACCCTGGCCCTCGTCGCCACCGCCCTCGCCGTCACACCCGGACACTCCGCGGCCGCCGACCCCGTCTGCGAGAGCGACAGGGAGCACCGCAAGCTCGCCACCCGGCTCGGCACCGACCTCAGGGCCGCCGTGCAGGGCCGCGCCGGAAGCATCTCCGTCGCCCTGTTCGACCGGGAGCGCGGCATCGGCTGCTACCTGGGCAGCGGCCGCAAGTACGACACGGCGAGCACCATCAAGGTCGCCGTCGTCGCGGCGCTGCTGCAGACCGCGCAGAAGCAGAAACGCTCGCTCACCACGCGGGAGAGATCCCTCGCGAAGGCGGCGATCACCCGCTCGGACAACAACGCGACGTCCACGCTGTGGTCGCAGCTCGGCCGCGCCCGCCTGCAACGCCTGCTCGACGACGTCGGCATGCGGGCCACCACGCTCGGCCCGACCCGCTACTGGGGCATCAGCCGCAGCACCGCGCTGGACCAGCTCAGGCTGCTGATCCGGCTCACCCGCGTCGAGGACGAGGTGCTCACCGCGACGTCAAGGCGGTACCTGCTCGGCCTGATGAACCAGACGGTGAGCGGCCAGCGCTGGGGCACGCCCGCCGGGGCCACCGGGGTGAACGTGCACGTGAAGAACGGCTGGCTGCCGCGCAGCACGCTCGGCTGGCGCGTGCACAGCCTGGGGACGTTCGACGGTTCGCGACGCGACTACATGATCGTGGTGATGACCCATGGCAATCCCTCCATGACCTATGGCATCACATCCGTCGAACGGGTGGCGAAAGTTATCCACAGGCATCTCAACCCCGCGAAGAGCTCGGCGTCACATGCCGCTTACCTGACCGACGCCGACGTGAAACTCGACGGAGACACCCTTCCCCCATGACCGTCGATCTGCGGTTCCGTGAAGTGCATGGTTATCGTCGCGCCTTCCGGTTGACGGGTGAGGGCCCCGCGCTACTGCTCATCCACGGCATAGCCGACAGTTCGGAGACCTGGCTCCCGGTCATCGAGGAGCTCGCGCGGACCCACACCGTCATCGCGCCCGACCTGCTCGGCCACGGCGAGTCCGCCAAACCGCGCGCCGACTACGCCGTCGCCGCCTACGCCTGCGGGATGCGCGACCTGCTCACCGTCCTCGGCGTGGACAGGGTGAGCGTCGTCGGGCACTCGCTCGGCGGCGGCGTCGCGATGCAGTTCGCCTACCAGTTCCCCGAGCGCTGCGAGCGGCTCGCGCTGGTGTCGAGCGCGGGCATGGGCCGCGAGGTGCACCCGGCGTTCCGGCTCGCGACGGTGCCGGGCGCGGCGAGCACGCTGGCGATGCTGTCGGCGCAGCCGGTGCGCCAGGCGGTGCTCACCGCGGAGCCGATGCTGCGGCTGCTCGGCGGCATCGGCCTCGGACCCGACCTCGCCTACGTCCTGTCCCGGTACGCCCGGTTCGCCAGCCCGTCCGCGCGCCGCGCCTTCCTGCGGACGATCCGGGCGGCGGCGGACGTCTCGGGCCAGGCCATCACCATGCTCGACCGCAGCTACCTGGCCGCCGACCTGCCCACCCTCATCGTGTGGGGCGACAAGGACGGCATCATCCCGGCGGCGCACGCGCGGGTCGCCCAGCGGGCGCTCCCGGGCAGCCGCCTGGAGGTCTTCGAGGGCGCCGGGCACTTCCCGCACCACCACGACCCCGCGCGGTTCGTGAAGGCGCTCACCGAGTTCCTGCGCGACACACCCGCCGCCGTCCACGACCGCGCGCACTGGCAGGAGGTGCTGCGCGAGGGCGGGCCGGAGGAGCCGACCGCGTCCAGCGGCTCCTGAGGACGCGGCAGGGCGGACGCCCCCCGCAGCGCCCTAGAGTGGAGCCGTGAGCGAGCCGAAGGCCACCGGACGGTCGGAGCAGACGAGGGAACTCATCGTCCAGACCGCGTTGCGGCTCTTCCGCCAACACGGCTACGAGGCGACGACCATGCGGGCGATCGCCAAGGAGGCCGGGGTGTCGGTAGGCAACGCCTACTACTACTTCGGCTCCAAGGAAGAGCTGATCCAGTCGTACTACGACGAGCTCCAGGACACCCACAAGGCGGCGTGCAAGGCCGTCCTGGACACCGAGACGGCTTTCGCGGCCCGGCTGCTCGGCGTGCTGCGCGCCCGGGTGGACACGATGGTCCCGTACCACTCGTTCGCCGGGAAGTTCTTCAAGATCGCCGCCGAGCCGACCAGCCCGCTCAGCCCGTTCAGCGCCGAGTCGGGGCCCGCCCGCGCCGCCGCAGTCGCGATCTACCGCGAGGTCGTGGACGGCTCCCGCGACCTCAAGCTGGACCCCGACTTCCGCGCCGAGCTGCCCGAACTCCTGTGGCTCTACTCCATGGGCATCGTCCTGTACTGGGTGCACGACGACTCGCCAGGCTGCCGCAAGACCTACCTCCTCGTGGACAGGACGGTTCCGCTGGTGCAGAAGATGGTGTCGATGTCGCGGCTGCCGGGCTTCCGCTCGGTCACCCGCGAGCTCGTCGACGTCATTCGCAGTGTGCGCGCCTGAGACTGACCTGCTTGGCCACGCACCACCGGGGCCCGTAGAAGACGTGCCAGCGCGCGCGCTCGTCGGCGTACAGGGCGTCGCCCCGAGCGTCCCGGTACAGGGGTGCGCGGTCGGCGCGGACGGCGACCCGGGGCATGGTCCGGCGGATGTGGGAATCGACGCAGCGGGTGGGCGCGAGCTCCACCCTGTAGCCGTTCCCTTGCCCGTACAGTGCCTTCCGGCCGCCCTTCTCGGTGCCGCCCGAGACCGTCACCGCGCATCCGCTCTCACGGGCGAAGCGGACGAGCCCCTCCAGGGTGCCGCGCCGCAGTCCCGCGTAGGACGGGCAGGGGCCCCGCGCCCGTCCCTTACACCGGCCGCCTTTGACTCGCCTGACGCCCTCGGCCTCCAGGGCGCGTTCGGCGGCGCGGTGGCCGAGGCGTTCGAACGATCGCACCGCGGGTGCGACCTGCTGGTGTGCCACGGGTGCGGACGGCCTGACGACCACCCTCGGCTCCCGCCCCGTGTAGGCGACCGCGCACACGAGCGTGACGGCGCCGGCGACCCCCGCGACGCCCACCAGCCGACCCGTGCGCTTCATGGATCTCCCCCCTCGGACGAGCGGGGAGATCCCCTGCGGAGCAGACCCGAAACACCGGGCGGATCAGGACATGTTCAGGTATTTCATGGCGAAGCCGATCTCCGCTTCCACCTGCTTGATCCGTTCTTCAACCACGAGTGACCCGTGGCCCGCGTCATACCGGTAGACCTCGAACGGCTTGCCGAGCTTGTCCAGCGCGTCCAGATAGTTGTTGATCTGCCGGATCGGACAGCGCGGGTCGTTCTCCCCGGCCAGGACCAGGACGGGCGCCTCGACGGCCTCCACGTACGTCAATGGAGAGGACTCGCGGTACTTCTCGGGCACCTCCTGCGGGGAGCCTCCGAACAGCGACCTGTCGAACGCCTGGAGCGCCTCCATCTCGTCCTCGTAAGCGGCGAAGTAGTCCGCGATGGGCACGGACGCCACCGCGACCGTCCAGTCCTTCGGCTGGGTGCCGATGCCGAGCAGCGTCAGGTAGCCGCCCCAGGAACCGCCCGCCAGGACAAGCCGCTCAGGATCGGCCAGACCCGTCTCGACCGCCCAGTCACGGACCGCCTTGACGTCCTCCAGCTCGATCAGACCGACCTTCTCCTCCAACGCGTCCCGCCAGGCCGAGCCGTAGCCCGTCGAGCCCCGGTAGTTCACCTGGACGACGGCGAACCCGTGGTCCACCCAGGCGGCGGTGTTCGGGTTGAACGCGTCGACGTCCTGGGCCTCCGGGCCGCCGTGCACGTCGAAGATCGTCGGGAACGGGCCCTCGCCCTCCGGCCTGGACACCAGCGCGTGGACACGGCCGCCCGGACCCTCCACCCAGGCGTCCTCCATCGGGACGGAGCCGGGCGCGGGCTCGCCCGGCGGGGTCAGCACCACCGCGCCCGTCGTCGAGCGGATGACGGGCGGCTCGGCCGCGCACGTGAAGGCGAACTCCACGGTGCCGTCCGGCCGCGCCGTCGCGCCGCCCACACAGCCACGCGGGGTCTCGATCCGGGTGAGCTCGCGGGTGGCCAGGTCGTAGCGGAACAGCTCGTCACGGGCCTCGTAGCCGTGCGAGACGAGCAGGCTCGCGCCGTCCGGGAACCAGCTCGCGCCGACCTCGCCGGGCAGGTCGAAGACGAGTTCGTCCTCCTCGCCGGTGAGCGGGTTCCACAGGAGCAGCTCTTCCTTACCGCGCCGCTCGTGCGCGACGAGGAGCCTCGGGTCGCCCTCGACCGGGGAGAAGCCGGACGGGCCCACGCCCTTGCCCGGACCGTCCCAGAGGTCGGCGACCGTGGTGCCGTCCGGGCGGACCACGCGTACGGCGGGGTGCCTCGCGTCGCCGTGCTCGCTGTGCCCGATCGCGATGAGGCCCTCGTCCCTGGACAGGCCGCCCAGGTAGGCGTTCTCCTTGTGCTCGTACAGGGTGACGGGCGCGGAGTCCGGATCGACGAGGTGGACGGACGAGCCGTGCTCCCCGGACCTTCCGACCAGGACCCTGCCGCTGCGGCCGAGCGCGAGGCCCGCCGGATAGGACGCCTCCAGCGGCGTCGCCGGGACCGCCTCGCCGCCCTCGAAGGGCTGCTTCACCCAGACGCCGAACTCGTCGCCGTCGGTGTCGGCGAACCACCACACGTCGCGGCCGTAGGGTTCGAGCGCGGCCATGATGGTGCCGTTGGGACGGCTGGTGGCCTGGCGCTGCTCGCCGGTCTCCCTGTCCCACGTGTAGACCTCCCACACGCCGCCGGCGTTGGACCGGAACAGCGCCCGGTGCGGCGCCTCGCGGGCCCACCCGGGCAGGCTCACCCTGGCCGCCCGGTACCGCTTCTTCCACCTGTCGTCGCTCATGCTCCATGTCTACCTCTTCGGACCGACACTCCGCAGCGCGTCCGCACCTCCCGTCCCATGACTGGATTGTTTTCCCTCAGATAGGGGAAGAGACAGAAAAACCCCGCTGCCGTGTTCCGCGCACCCCCCGGCGGTGACCATGCGCTCCCTGCTCGCCGTGCTGTTGCCCCTCATCGTCGGCGCCGTGCTCACGCTCGCCGCCACCGAGCTGCCCCGCGCGCAGGATCGCAACCGCGAGCGGGCGCGCGGCCTCCTGCTGGCCGCGCACGACTTCCGGCACGCCTGCGAGGAGTGGCTCGACCTGCGGCTCACCGCCCACTCCACCCCGTCGACGTGGGAGCTGCGCGCCCGTCAGGAGGATCTCGCCTGGCAACTTGAGCACGTCATCAGCCGCCATCCGTGCTGGCGTTGGCCGCGCCGTCTCCTGGAGCACCTCCAGGACGGGCCGTTCGGCGCGGGCCTCACCAGCGGATGGACGCGGCTCAGCCCCGCCGAGCGGCGCATCCGGCACGACACGACGCACCGCGCGCTCGACGAGTTCGTCAGGCACACCACGCGGCTCGCCGCGCGGATGGAGCACCCCCTGCTGTCCCGCCGAGAGATGAGGAGTGAGCCGGTATGGACGCGACACCCCGACGCATGAACCCGTTCGACACCTCCCCCGAGGCCGGGCACCTTCCGCTCTGCCCTTGGCGGCTCGCCGCACACGAAAGGGATTATGTCCCTGTTGACCATAGTTTCCAGGCTTATGAGAAATTCAAGGGCGCCATTTCCGGCGACCCCTTCACGACGGGCTGGCTGTTCGTCTTCAAGGGCCCCTCCGGCTGCGGCAAGACCGCGCTCATGCACCGCTGCGCGCACTGGCTCCAACGCGCGGGCGAGACCTCCGGCGGCTACAAGGCCGAGATCATCGACTTCACCGACCAGGTGCCGCCGACGTTCGAGGCACTGCCCGTCGAGCGCCGGGTGGCGTTCGTCGCCCGGCGGGTGGCCCGACGCGTCGGCCAGTTCCTCGGCCGCCCGCTGCGGCCCGGCCCGCCCGACCTGCTGTACGCGGCGATGAGCGATCTCCTGCTCGCCCAGGACGAGGAGGACAGGCGCCTCGTCCTCGTGCTGCTCCCCCCTTCGGAACTCGCGGCCGAACTCGACCACTACCGGTACCTGGGCAGGCCCGGCCTCGTGTTCATGGCCGAGACGAGCACCGACGAAACAGACCCCGCCGCCACGTTGACCTCACGGTACGGCCTCAGAACCGTCCCCCTGGAGGTGCGCGGGCTCAGCCCCGGCGACGGCTGGAAACTCGTCCGGGCCCGGATGCGCGGCGGCGCCACCCCCCGCTTCCCGCGCGCGCTCGTCGACTCCTACATGACGGCCATGGCGGGCCGCTCCCGCGACGGGATCTCCATCAAGGAGCTGCGCAGTGTCCTGGCGGGCGCCTACGCCGTCGCAGTGGCCCGCGCGCACACGACCGTCAGCGAAGAAGACCTCCTCGACTCCTACCTGGGCGGTGCCTGATGACCGAGATCGAATCCTTCGTCGAACAGCTCCACACGCAGGTACTCCGGCGCTTCACCTCGCTCGTCGCCGACGAACTGGGCGCGTCACGGTACACCTGGCACGCGGCGCAGGCGCTGGCCGAACACCGGATGAGCGCCCGGCAGGCCATCCACCGGCTCGGCCTGCCCGAACGCCGGTTCTTGTCCGGCCTGCGCGCCGACCTGCGGGCCGCGATCGGCGACGACCAGTACGCCACCGCCCTCGCCCTGCTCCCCCGCGACGGCTTCGCGCCCCTCGTCCGCACCTGGCTCACCGGCGAGCCACCCGCCCCCGCCCTCGTCGAACGCGGCGTCACCTGGACGATCGGCCGCCACGCCGCCCCCGTCACCGCCGTCAGCCTCCTCACCCTCCTCCAGACCCGCCCCCGCGCCAACGCCGTCTTATCCGGTCGCGGCGGCGTCGGCGGAAACGGCGACGCCCGTCCGTTTCGTGAGGAAACGGACGGGCGTCGGGGGTGTGCGGGTCAGGCGGTGAACTCGGTGGCGACGAGTTCGGCGATCTGGGCGGTGTTGAGGGCCGCGCCCTTACGGAGGTTGTCTCCGCAGAGGAACAGGTCGAGAGCCTTCGGGTCGTCCAGGGCGCGGCGCACGCGGCCGACCCAGGTCGGGTCGGTGCCTACGACGTCGCTCGGCGTCGGGAACTCGTACGCCTCGGGGTTGTCGCTCAGCACCACGCCCGGCGCGGCCGCGAGCACGGCCTGGGCCTCACGCTGGTCCACCGGCTGCGCGAACACCGCGTGCACGGCCAGCGAGTGGGTGGTGACGACGGGGACGCGCACACACGTCGCCGAGACGCGCAGCTCGGGCAGGCCGAGGATCTTGCGCGACTCGTTGCGGACCTTCAGCTCCTCGGACGACCAGCCGTCCTCCTTGAGCGAGCCCGCCCACGGCACGACGTTCAGCGCGAGCGGCGCCGGGAACGGTCCCTCGGTGCCGACGATCGCCCGCACGTCGCCCGCCCGCTGGCCCAGCTCACGGTTGCCCGCGACCTTCTCCAGCTGCGCGTAGAGCGTGTCGATGCCCTCCTGGCCCGCGCCGGACGCCGCCTGGTAGGACGCGACGACGAGCTCGGCGAGGTCCCAGCGCCGGTGCAGCGCGCCCAGCGCGACGATCATCGAGAGCGTCGTGCAGTTCGGGTTCGAGATGATGCCCTTCGGCCGGGCCTTGGCCGCGTCCGGGTTCACCTCCGGGACGACCAGCGGAACGTCCGGGTCCATCCGGAAAGCGCCGGAGTTGTCCACGGCGACGGCGCCGCGCTCGGCCGCGATCGGCGCCCACTGCGCGGACACCTCGTCCGGCACGTCGAACATGGCGATGTCGACGCCGTCGAAGACCTCGGGCGCGAGCGCCTGCACGACGACCTCCTCGCCGCGCACGGTGAGCTTCTTGCCCGCCGAGCGGGGCGAGGCGACGAGACGGATCTCGCCGTACACGTCCTCGCGGGTGGACAGGATGTCGAGCATCACGGTGCCGACGGCCCCGGTGGCGCCGACGACGGCGAGAGTGGGCTTGCGGCTCATCGGCCGGTACCTCCGTAAACGACGGCCTCGACCTGTTCGGCGTCGAGGTCGAATGCGCGGTGCGCGGCGGCGACGGCGGTGTCGATGTCGTCCTGGGCGACGATCACCGAGATCCGGATCTCCGAGGTGGAGATCATCTCGATGTTGACACCGGAGTCGGCGATCGCGCCGAAGAACGTTGCGGTGACGCCCGGATGGGTGCGCATCCCGGCGCCGACCAGGGAGATCTTGCCGATGCGGTCGTCGAACCGCAGCGAGTCGAAACCGATCCGCTGCTGTGCCTTGTTCAGGGCGGACAGGGCGGCCTGGCCGTCGGCGGCGGGCAGCGTGAAGGAGATGTCGGTCTTGCCGGTCGCGGCGGCCGACACGTTCTGCACGACCATGTCGAGGTTGATCTCGGCCTCGGCGAGCGTCCGGAAGATCGCGGCGGCCTCACCGACCTTGTCGGGCACCCCGACCACCGTGATCTTGGCTTCGCTCCGGTCGTGCGCGACGCCGGAGATGATCGCGTTCTCCACCTCGGTCCCCTCGTTGCTCCCGACGACCCACGTGCCTTCCTTCTGGCTGAACGAGGACCGCACGTGGATCGGAATGTTGTAGCGGCGCGCGTACTCGACGCAGCGCAGGTGCAGGATCTTGGCGCCGGACGCGGCCAACTCCAGCATCTCCTCGTACGAGATGCGCGGGATCTGCCGGGCCGTCCTGACGATCCGCGGGTCGGCGGTGAACACGCCGTCCACGTCGGTGTAGATCTCGCAGACGTCGGCGTTCAGGGCCGCCGCGAGGGCGACCGCCGTCGTGTCAGACCCGCCACGGCCGAGGGTGGTGATGTCCTTGGAGTCCTGCGAGACGCCCTGGAAGCCCGCGACGATGCAGATCGAGCCCTCCGCGAGGGCGTTGCTGATCCGGCCGGGCGTGACGTCGATGATTTTGGCTTTGCCGTGCGAGGAGTCGGTGATCACGCCGGCCTGGGATCCGGTGAACGATTTCGCCTCGTGTCCGAGGTTGGCGATGGCCATGGCGAGGACCGCCATGGAGATCCGCTCCCCGGCCGTCAACAGCATGTCGAGCTCCCGCGCGGGCGGGAGCGGGGACACCTGCTGGGCGAGGTCGATCAGCTCGTCCGTCGTGTCGCCCATCGCGGAGACCACCACGACGACGTCGTTACCGGCCTTCCTGGTGGCGACGATGCGCTGAGCGACCCGCTTCACGCAGTCGGCGTCGGCGACGGAGGAGCCGCCGTACTTCTGCACGACAAGAGCCACAGGCGGCGCTCCTACAAGTTCGAGTGCAAAGCTTGACCCCCAGAGTCTACCGATACCCCCTGTGACCCTTCACCCAGGTTTTCTCACCCACTGAGACCCCCATCCCACCCCTCGACCCTCACTCCTCCACCCGCCGCCGCGTGGCCTGCGTATCCGGATGATCATTCCCCAGCACCCTGATCTGCGCCTCCAACACAGCCTGGAACTCCCGCCGCGCCTCCTCTTCCCGGCCCTGCTTCAGCATCGCGTACGCGAGGTTGTGGCGGGTGGTGAGTGTGTTCGGGTGGTCTTCGCCCAAGACGCGCTGTTGGGTGGTGTGGAGGGTGCGAAGTTCGGTTTCGGCTTCGCCGTACCGGCCCTGCTTCAGCATCGCGTACGCGAGGTTGTGGCGGGTGGTGAGTGTGTCCGGGTGGTCTTCGCCCAAGACGCGCTGGCGGGTGGTGTGGAGGGCGCGAAGTTCGGTTTCGGCTTCGCCGTACCGGCCCTGCACCAGCACCGTGGACGCGAGATTGTGGCGGGTGGTGAGTGTGTCCGGGTGGTCTTCGCCCAAGACGCGCTGGCGGGTGGTGTGGAGGGCGCGAAGTTCGGTTTCGGCTTCGCCGTACCGGCCCTGCACCAGCACCGCGTACGCGAGGTTGTTGCGGGTGGCGAGTGCGTCCGGGTGATCTTCGCCCAAGACGAGCTGGAAGGTGGTGTGGAGGGTGCGGAGTTCGGTTTCGGCTTCGCCGTACCGGCCCTGCACCAGCACCGCGTACGCGATGCTGTGGCGGGTGGCGAGTGCGTCCGGGTGATCTTCGCCCAAGACGAGCTGGAAGGTGGTGCGGAGAGCGCGGAATTCGGCCTCGGCGAGTGGGGCGTTGCCGCTGGCTTGGGTGAAGCGGGCAGTGAACTGGGCGGCGGTGCAGAGGTCGGCGGCGGTTTTGGGTGGGGTGGTGGGGGTGAGGCGGGGGAGGAGGTCGGTGGTGTGGGGGGTGAGGGCGCGCCAGAGGGGCCAGGTGGTGGGGTCTTCGGGCTGGCCGAGGGGGTCTGAGAGGGCGGCTTCGGCGAGGAGACAGCAGGTGAGGGCCAGGGAAGCGGTGGGGTCGGGGTCCTGGATGCGGGTGAGGGTGCGGACGAGGGGGTGGAGGAGGAGGTCGGACTCGGAGAGGTCCACCAGGCTGACATCGGCCAGGGCGGTGAGGGTTTTCCAGAGGGCGGGGCCGGTGAGATCCGGGAGGAGGGAGGAGGCGGCGAGGAGGTCGGGGGGCAAAACGAAGTAGGGG
Source organism: Actinocorallia sp. API 0066 (assembly GCF_020991275.1). Classification (GTDB taxonomy): domain Bacteria; phylum Actinomycetota; class Actinomycetes; order Streptosporangiales; family Streptosporangiaceae; genus Actinocorallia. Next base: position 521,662 of record NZ_JAJLQY010000005.1, read on the forward strand.
ATGGGGGCTTCGGCGAAGCGGGCGAGGAGGGTGAGGAGGGGGGCGGCGTGGGGGTGGCCGCGGGTGGCGAGGAGGTCGAGGGAAAGGCGCCAGGTGGCGGCGACGCTGGCGAGGTCCTGGTCTTCGTCGGGGGTGGCGAGCGGGGGTAGGGCGTCGGACGTGAGCAGTGCCGTGTAGGAGGCGTAGGTGCGGGCCGCGGAAGGGTCGGCGAACGGGGCGGGGACGGCGCGGACGGCGGCCAGGTAGGAGCCCGCGATACGGAGGGCCAGGGGGAGGTGGCCCAGGCGGTCGGCAAGGCGGGCGGCGTCCTCGGGCGGGCCAGCGTCGGGGCCGGTGAGGTCGCGGAGGACGTCGGCGGCGGCGTCGGTCGGCAGCAGCGGGACGGGGTGGCGGGCGCACCAGGGGGCGTCCCACCAGCGGGGCGCGCCTTCGCGGGTGGTGACGACGGCGAGGCCCTGCGGCGGCGGCTCGCGCAGCCAGCCCGTGCCGGCGCCGAGCGGAGCGCCGTCCACTTCGAAGACCGCCGGGGTGTCGGCGTTGTCGAAGACCAGCAGCCAGGGCGGGTCGTGCGCGGCGAGGGCACGCCAGACGAGGTCGGGAAGGTGGCCGTGCGCCAGGTGCTCCTCGGTCAGGCCGAGGGTGCGGGCGAGGGCGGTCAGGCCCCGGTCGAGCCGTTCGGGGTCGTGCGCGGCGATCCACCAGACCTCGACCCCGTCGGCGCCGGCCGCCTCCGCGAACCGCGACGCGACGCTCGTCTTGCCGCAGCCGCCGAGCCCGTGCAGCACCCGCACCCGTGGCCCCGCACCCGCACGGGCCCCGGCAAGCTCCGCGAGCAGGCTTTCCCTCCCGCGCAACGTCCCGTTCCACACCGGCGGCCGCAGGGACAGCCGCTCCCCCTCAGCCCGCCCCCCACCCTGCCGGAACGCGACGTCCCCCCGCACGTCGCCGATGTTGATCTGAGTCGAGCCCCCATAAGACCCGAATTTCGGAACGTCCTTTTCCTCACCCACCCGCGCCCCCTGTATCCCTTTCCCCACCCGACGTCCGCCGTTCCGACAGGCCGGGTTTCCGAGGGAACCGATCTCCCGCCTATTGAGTCTTTACCATGAAATGGGGAAACGAGAGGTGGGGGAACGGACATGTTGACGGAAGCGGCGATCGCGCTGGCGGCGGCGGGCGGCACCGGACTGGTCCAGGCGATGGCCGAGGACGGCTGGGCGGCGATCCGCGATCGGGCGGCCAGGCTGTTCGGCAGGGGCGACACCGCCGCCGAGCAGGAGGCCGGGACGGCGCTGGAGCAGACCCGCGCCGAACTGAGCCCCCTTGAGGGCGAGGCCCGCACCGCCGCCGAGGACGCCGCGCGCGACCTGTGGACGGCCCGCTGGCGCGCCCTCCTGGAAGCCGACGCGAACGGCACGACGGCGGCGGAGCTGCGCGCGCTCTTCCCCCAGCCGACGACCGTCAACAACGCACGCTCCTACCACGACTCAAAGCAGATCAACATCACCACCATCAACGGCAACCCCACCTTTAAACTCTGATGTCCGATTTCTCCCCGGAAGCGCACGACAAAAGCCGCCAGGTCAACATCCACTCCCTGAACGGGAATCCGATCTTCGGCTTCCAGGGCGCACCCGTCGAGGACCCCGCGCCGATCTCACCGCCGACCCGCACCGGCGGCCCACTACGCGGCCGCGACGCCCTGCTCGCCGAACTCACCGCCGCCCACACCGCACCGGACGGGCCCCGCGTACACGTCCTGCACGGCATGGGCGGCGCGGGCAAGACCAGCGTCGCCGCCGAACTCGCCACCCGCCTCGCCCACGGCCCGCACGGCGCGTCCGCCAGGGGCGCATCCGCCACGGGCGCGTCCGCCACGGGCGCGTCCGCCACGGGCGCGTCCGACGGGGGCGCGGCGCGCAACGGCGCAACGAACGGCGGCGCGACGGGCAACAGCGCAGCCGACGACGGCACGACGGGCAACAGCCCGGCCGACGACGGCGTGGCGGGCGGTGCCGACGTCTGGTGGCTACCCGCCGCCGACACCGAGCAGTTCCAGCCCGCGATCCGCGCCCTCTCCCGCGCGGTCGGGCTCACCGGCGAGCAGCTCAACGCCCCCGACCACCCCGAATCGCTGTGGCGGGCCCTGAACTCCCGGCGACGGCCGTGGCTCCTCGTCATCGACAACGCCGACGAGCCGGCGGTGCTGAGCATCGGCGGACGCCCCCTGCACTGGGGCACAAGCTGGCTGCGCCCGGTCCGCTCCCCGCACGGCCTGGTGGTGGTCACCACCCGCGACGGCGGCGAGGACACCTGGGCCGACTGGTGCCGCCTCCACCACGTAGGGACGCTCGCCGACACCGACGCCGCCCACGTCCTCAACGACCTCACCCGGGGGCGCGCGGGCCCCCTCCCCGACGCGGCCCGACTCGCCGCCCGGCTGGGCGGCCTCCCCCTCGCCCTGACGCTCGCCGGTTCGTTCCTCGCCCGCACCTCCCGCGTGGGCCGAGCCTTCGCCGACCTCTCCGTCCCCCGCACCTACACCGACTGCCTCACGGCCCTCGAATCCGGGACACTGACCCTCACCTTCCCCACCACCCCGACCTCGGACCTGCGGGCACGCCCCTCGGGCGGCCCCCTCGGCGACATCTGGCTGATGCCCCTCGCCCACCTGGAAGCCCGCGGCCTCCCACACGCCCGCCCCCTCCTCGCCCTCCTCGGCGCTTTCCCCGAAGCCCCGATCCCCTACGAACTCGTCCTCACCACCGCATCCCTCCCCACCTCCAAGGAGTTCGCCGACCTCACCGGCGACACCCTGTGGGCCGCCCTCGCCGCCCTCCAGGACTTCGGCCTCATCACCATGGACGACCCGGCCGCCCCCGACGCCCCACCCGTCCCCCTCCTCCACCTCCACCCCCTCGTCCGCGACGCCGCCCGCACCCTCCCCCACCCCACCTTCCCCACCCTCGCCCCCACCCTCCTCACCGAAGCCGCCGACACCCTGCCCAACCCCAACCTCCCCGCCTCCTGGCCCTCCTGGTCCGCCCTGTCCCCCCACCTCTTCGCCGCCCTCCACCACCCCTCCGCCCGCACCAACACCCCCCTCCTCGACGCCACGAACCGGGCCCTCAGTTACCTCATCTTCTCCGGCTCCCCCCGCCTCGCCGAATCCCACGCCCGCGCCTTCCCCACCCCGCCCACCCCGGACTCCGCCTCCCACCTCACCACCCGCCACTACATCGCGTCCGCGATGCTGGAGCAGGGCCGGTACGGCGAAGCCGAAACCGAACTCCGCACCATCCACACCACCCAACAGCGCGTCCTAGGCGAAGACCACCCGAACACACTCACCACCCGCCACAACATCGCGTACGCGATGCTGGGGCAGGGCCGGTACGGCGAAGCCGAAACCGAACTCCACGCCCTCCACACCACCCAACAGCGCGTCCTGGGCGAAGACCACCCGAACACACTCACCACCCGCCACAACATCGCGCGCGCGATGCTGGAGCAGGGCCGGTACGGCGAAGCCGAAACCGAACTCCGCACCATCCACACCACCTGCCAGCGCGTCCTGGGCGAAGACCACCCGGACACACTCGCCTCCCGCCACGAGTTCGCGTACGCGATGCTGAAGCAGGGCCGGGAAGAGGAGGCACGGCGGGAGTTCCGAGCCGTGTTGGAGGCGAAGATCAGAGTGCTGGGGAGTGATCATCCGAGTACGCAGGCCACGCGGAGCTGGCTGGAGTGACTTCGGCTTCGGGTGGGTTGGGGCTCTTCAAAGGAGGGTGAGGAGGGAGCGGTGGGCTGGGGGGAAGTCGTTGGGGAGGGTGGAGGGGGTGAAGAGGGCGGCTTCCAGGATTTCTCGGTTGTCGAGGGTGAGGGCGTCCAAGGGGTCCAGGAGGCGGGCCTCGTAGAAGACTTCGATGCGTAGGCGGTAGCCGCTGTTGATTTTGAGGAGGCGGCCTACTTCGACTTTGAGGCCCGTCTCCTCGCGGACTTCGCGGGTGATGGTGTCTTCGTGGCGTTCGCCCTTCTTGGCGTAGCCGGTGGGGAAGCCCCACTGGCGGCCGTCGGGCCAGAAGCGGTGCCGGAGCAGGAGGTAGCGGCCGTCGTCGGTGTGCACGACGGCGGTGATGCCGCACATGAACGTGGCGTGCGTGAGCCACAGGACGCGCCAGTGATAGCGCTTCGCGAACTTCGACCGCCAGATCCTCCGCAGCAGACCCCACATGACCCACAACCCCCTCAAAACACCGAACCGCTGACCGTGCGCCGACCCCCTGGCCGCCACGTTCCGCGACCGGCCGACACCCCGATCATGACACCTCGCGGGAGCCGTCAAAGAAGTTATCCACAGCCCGGCTCCCGCCGATACGCCGACATACGGGAAAGGCCGTGACGAGTCCGGCGAAGTACCCGTGACACCCGTCCCCGGCGAAAGGCGGACCCATGACGGCCACCGAGGTGGGGCCATGATTCAGGACATGACGGATACGGAGCCCGAATCGCACGCCGGGCTGCCGCAGGACGCCGAACGGTTCACCGACGTGTACGACCGGCACTTCGACGTCATCTACGGCTATGTGGCGGGCCGGCTCGGCGCGCAGACCGCCGACGACGTCGCCGCCGAGACGTTCACCACGGCGTTCCGGTACCGGGCGCGGTTCGACCCGGCGCGCGGATCGGTGCGCGCCTGGCTGTTCGGGATCGCCACGAACCTCGTCGCCCGGCACCAGCGGGCCGAGGCGCGGCACTACAGGGCGCTCGCACGGACCGTGGCCGAGCCGCCCGCCGCGAGCCACGAGAGCCGGGTCGTCACAGCGGTGGCCGCCCAGCGGCTCCAGCCGCAGCTCGCCGCGGCGCTCGCGGCGCTACCCGCCCGGGAGCGTGACGTCGTGCTGCTCGCCGCGCTCGCCGACCTCAGCCACGCCGAGATCGCCCAGGCGCTCGGCATCGCCTACGGCACCGTCGGATCCCGGCTGAGCCGGGCCCGCGCCAAGCTCCGCGCCGCACTGGAAGGAACCGAACGGTGAACGAACTCGACGCGCTCAAGGACCTGCTGACCGGTCCAGGGCCGAGCCACGAGGTCCGCGACGCGGGACGCCGACGGCTCGCGGAGGCCGTCAGGGGCGAGGGCCGCAGGTCGGGCGGGCTGCGCTCCTGGCGCGGCGCGGCGCTCAGCGCGGCCGCGCTCGCCGCCGTCGTCACCACGGTCGCGGTCGTCGTGCCGGGGCCGCGCGGCGCCGCGCCGCCCGCCTCCCCCGCCTCCGCGACGACACAGGCCGCCGCCGACGCCGGAACCCTGCTCCGGGAGGCCGCCGCCAAGATCGAGAAGCTCCCGACCGCCGCCTACTGGCGGGTGGACACCAGGCGGACGCAGCAGCGCCCCGACACCCCCGGGCTCGTGTACAAGCACAACACCTACCAGGAGTGGTCCCTCTGGGTCTCCACCAGCCCGGACAAGGGGAGCGTCTTCCTCCTCCGCTACGTGAACGACGACGTGCCGGGCGCGCAGGAGGTCACCCTCCTGGAGAGCGCCTCCGAGGTCGGCGGCCTCGGCGACGCGGGGATCACCCTGGAGCAGCTCGCCACCCTCCCCACCGACCCGGACGAGCTGAAGCAGGCCCTGGCCCGCCGCGTCTCCGACCACAACGACCCGAAGGACAGCGACCCGAGCGAGCCACCGACCACAGGCCCGGAGGACGCCGGGCCGGATCCCTCGCTCGAAGGTGGGGGGGCTGCTTTCAACGCGCGGTTGTACAGCGCGACGGTGCATCTCATCGTGAACCTGCCTGTGCGGTCGGAGGTACGGGCCGCCGCTTACCGGGTGCTCGCCTCACTGCCGGGCGTCAGGGACGCCGGGCCCGTCGTGGACTCCATGGGACGGCCCGGCCACGCCGTCGAGCTCGCCCCCGACCCGGACGGCGTGCCCTACCGGCTGGTCCTCGACCCGGAGACGGGCCTGCCGCGGGCCAGGGAGATGGCGGACACCCTCGATCAGCGGCTGCGCGCCTACGAGGTGTTCACCCGGATCGGCTGGACGGACGAGGCTCCCGAGCGGTCCTGACGCCCCTGTGCCGCCGTCCCGTCACCGGGGCCCGGGACGGCGCGCCACCGGCCCGAACGCGGCATGACGAGTTCCGGCCGGAGAGGGTCGCAAACCGGCACGAACCGTTTAGGCTTTACCCGTTGTTCCTTTGTTGTTCCATGTTGGGCCGGGATGTACCGATCAGGGCGGTCTATCCCGGCCCAGCGTGTTCTCCCCGGAAGTCCCCACGGGCACGGGCCCCGGTTCGACCCCGCTTTCCTTGCACTCCTGGCGGGTGCCCGTCAGGTGGCGACGAGCTCCTCCTCCGCCACGTTCAGCCGGACCCCGGACACGACGGCGTGCAGCGCGCGCAGGGCGGCGCCACCGTGGTTGCCCCAGTGGTTGAGGTAGCTGTACTGCCACCACCAGAGAGCCTCAAGGGTGCGGCCCTCCCTGTAGTGACGCAGGCCGTGGACGAGATCGGACGCGACGTCCACGAGGTCGTCCGACAGCCGGTAGGTGGTGGTCTCCGGGTCCTTGTAAGGGTCGAACACCTCGGTGTAGTCGTCCACGGCGGGCAGGCGCTCGGCCAGGCCCTGCCGGACGGCGTCCAGATCAGGGTCCTCGCCTATCTCCGGCTCCCAGTTGTCGGGCAGCACCACGTCAGGGCTCGCGCCCAGCTGCGCCCCCGCCAGCATCACCTGGGCGACCTCCAGGAGCAGCACCGACACCGTCTGGCTGGCCGCCTCGCCGCGCGCGCAGCGCTCCAGGCCCGCCAGGTAGTTCTCCACATGCAGGACGACCCGTTCCGCCAGGTCGTCCCAGTCCTTCGAGGTGTTCGCACTAGACATCGAGCAGTCTCCGTCCTTCGAAAGCGCGGCCCAACGTGACCTCGTCGGCGTACTCCAGGTCGCCCCCGACCGGGAGTCCGCTCGCCAGGCGGGTCACCTTCAGGTTCATCGGTTTCACGAGCCGGGCCAGGTACGTCGCCGTCGCCTCGCCCTCAAGGTTCGGGTCGGTGGCCAGGATCAACTCGGTCACCTCCCCGTCGGCGAGCCGCTGCATCAGCTCGCGGATACGAAGATCTTCGGGCCCTACGCCCTCGATCGGGCTGATCGCCCCGCCGAGAACGTGGTAAGTACCGCGGAACTCCCGGGTCTTCTCGATCGCTACGACGTCCTTCGACTCCTCCACCACGCAGATGACAGCCCTGTCCCGGCGCACGTCGCGGCAGATCCGGCACTCGGCCTCCTCCGCGACGTTGCCGCAGACCCGGCAGAACCTGACCTTCTCCTTCACCTGGCGCAGCGCGTCCGCAAGGCGGGTGACGTCAGCGGGATCGGCGTTCAGCAGATGGAAGGCGATGCGCTGGGCGCCCTTCGGGCCTACACCCGGCAGCCTGCCCAGCTCGTCGATCAGGTTCTGCACCACACCCTCGTACATCGCTCAGAACCCCGGAAGTTCCGGCATGCCGGGCATACCCTGCGCGAACGGACCCATCTTGCTCTGCTGCAGCTCGGCGGCGGCGCGACCGGCGTCACGGATCGCGGCGATCACCAGGTCGGCGATGGTCTCCGCCGTCTCCACCGGGTCGCTGGCGTCGATCACCTTCGGGTCGATGACCAACGCGGTGATCTCGCCCTGCCCGTTCATCGTCGCCTTCACCAGGCCGCCTCCCGACGTCCCCTCGACCTCCGCGTCGGCGAGCTCCTGCTGCGCCGCGAACAGCTGCTCCTGCATCGCCTGCGCCTGCTCCAGCAGCCGCTGCATGTCGAAACCGGGCTCCACGGCACTTCCCCCTCCGCCAACTTGGACTCCGAGCCTACGCCGCCCCGCCCGATTCCGATACGACCCCGCCCGGGCCCGCAGGCTTGACGACCCGTGCGAGACGCGTCACGGAACGCGCGCGGCTCCGGCGTCCTCCACAGGCAGCCGCCACGGGGGCGCGTCCCCTCGGAGGGAGGCACCCGCAGCGGGTCACGCGTTCGGGGCCTCGCCGATGATCTGGCCGCCGAGTTCGCGCTGGATGAGGGCGAGGCCGAAGTCGGCGCGGCCCACGGTGTCCGATTCGTCGAGGTCGTCCGGGCCGTCCGGGGGCGGCGGCAGCGGGTCCGCCGCCTCGGGCGCGGCCGGAGGCGGGGCCGCGGACGGCGCTGAGGGCGCCGGAGCGGGCGCGGCGGACGGCGGCGCGGGTCGGGGCTGGGGTTCGGGCGCGGCGGGCGGACGCGGGCGCTCCGGCGCGGGCGGACGCGGCTGGTCCCACGCGGCGGGGGCGGGCGGGCGCGGCGGCGCGGCGGGCGCCGAGCCGCCCAGCACCGCCTCGATCCGCCAGTCCACGCCCAGCTGCTCCTTCAGCACCTCGGCGAGCACACCGTCACGGCGGCCGTTGACGAAGTTCTTGCGCTTGCCCTCGTGGTCGAACGCGATGGTGAGGACCGTGCCCTCGACCGACGCGGGCGCGACACCCTCCATGATCGACATCCACGCGACCCGGCTGCGCCGCTGCACCGCCTCCAGGATCTGCGGCCAGCGCTGGCGCACCACCTGCACGTCCACCCCGCCCGTCGGCGCGGACCGCCGCGGCGCGGGCGCACCCCAACCGTCGTCGGCGGGCCGCCCGGTCGGGCGCGGCGCTGCGGACGACGGCTCGGGAGCCCAGTCGGGCACCCGCTCCCCCGTCCCAGACGACGGCGCGGGGCTTGCCTGGGAGGCCCCGGACGACGGCACTGAACCCCCCGATCCGCCTCCAGCCGTCGAGCCGGAACCGGACCCCGCAGATCCGCCCCCGGACGTCGAGCCCGCTGACCTGTCCCACTGTGTCGAACCGGGAGCGAGTCCCTCAGGGGAACCCGCTGGAGCCGAGCTTGCGGCACCCGTCGGCCTGCCTCCCGGCGTCGAGCCGGGAACCGGGCCTCCGGCGGAACCCGCCGATCCGCCCCCGGACGTCGAGCCAGGAGCAGCGCCGTCAGTGGAACCCGGCGTCCCGCCCCACGAGCCGGGGGCAGCCGCCGAGAAGGCGTCGCGGTCGGCGTCACCGCGCGCGGGCGGAGCAGACGACGCGGAGGCGGCGTAAGCGCGCGCGTCGGAGCTCGCGGAAGCGGGACGCGCGTCACGATCGGCGTAAGCGCGCGCGTCGGAGGCGGGGCCGCGCGCGGGTGGCGGAGACGCGTCCCGCGTGTATCCGCCCGCAGGGGCGGGCGGGCCGCTGCGTTCCAGGCGGTCGAGACGGGCGAGGAGCGCCGACTCGTTGCCGTAGGCGCCCGGTAGAAGGATGCGCGCGCAGATCAGTTCGAGGAGGAGCCGCGGTGAGGTCGCGCCGCGCATCTCGGTGAGCCCGGTGTGCAGGAGGTCGGCGGCCCGGGTGAGGTCGGCGGGGCCCATGGCGGCGGCCTGCGCCTTCATCCGGTCGAGTTCGTCGGCAGGCCCGTCGATCAGCCCTGTGTTCACCGCCTCGGGCACGTTCGCCATGATCACCAGGTCGCGGAAGCGGCCGAGCAGGTCGGCGGTGAAGCGGCGCGGGTCCTGGCCGCTCTCGATCACCCTGTCGATCGCGGCGAACACGGCCGCGCCGTCGCGCTGCCCGAACGCGTCGACGACCTCGTCGAGCAGGGCGGCGTCCGTGTACCCGAGCAGGGAGACGGCCCTGGTGTACGTGATGCCCGCTTCGTCCGACCCGGCGAGTAGCTGGTCGAGGATCGACAGCGAGTCGCGCGCCGAGCCCGCCCCGGCCCTGACGACGAGCGGCAGCGCCGCCTCCTCGTAAGGGACGTTCTCCGACCCGAGGATCTCCTCCAGCAACTCCTGGAGGGTTTTCGGCGGAATGAGCCGGAAGGGGTAATGGTGGGTCCGCGACCGGATCGTCCCGATGACCTTCTCGGGCTCCGTCGTCGCGAACACAAACTTCAGGTGCGGCGGAGGCTCCTCGACCAGCTTCAGGAGGGCGTTGAACCCCTCCCGGGTGACCATGTGGGCCTCGTCGATGATGTAGACCTTGAACCGCGCCGAGACGGGCGAGAAGAAGGCGCGTTCCCGCAGGTCACGGGCGTCGTCGACACCGCCGTGGGACGCCGCGTCGATCTCGATCACGTCGAGGTGGCCCGCGCCGCCGGGGCCGAGCGCCACACACGACTCGCAGACGCCGCACGGATCCGGCGTCGGGCCCTGCTCGCAGTTCAGGGAGCGGGCCAGGATCCTGGCGCTCGACGTCTTGCCGCAGCCGCGCGGGCCGCTGAACAGGTACGCGTGGTTGACCCGCCCGTTGCGCAGTGCCTGCTGGAGCGGTTCGGCTACGTGCTCCTGCCCCTTCAGCTCACCGAACGTGGCGGGGCGGTACTTGCGGTAGAGAGCCAGACTCATCGAGGGACCCGTCCGTCAGACGAAAGGACCCCTCGCACACCCGCCAGAGCCTGCTTATCCTTGCTGCCTTCCGGCCCTGGGGAGGTTCACAAGATGACGCCATGCGAGGGGTCTCCTTGAGTCTATGGCATCCGCCCCCCTGCGCCGTACAGTCCGGGGATGTCCTCCGTCTTCCATGTCGCCTCGCGCACCGCCTGGGCTGCCGTCACCCCCGACACGCCCTACTCCCTGTCCTCCCGTGACACCACCCTCGACGAGGTCGGTTTTATCCACTGCTGCACCGCCGCCCAACTCGACCACGTCCTCACCACCTACTACCGCGACGTCCCTCCGTCCGACCTCCTCCTCATCGAGATCAACCCGGCTTCCTTGGACGTCCGCTACGAACCCTCCCCCACCGGTGACCTCTTCCCGCACCTCTATTCCCCCCTCCCCCTGGCGTCCGTAATCCAGGTTCACCCACTCCCCAACACCCGCTAAGCTTTCCCACGGAGGATTCGCCTAGTGGCCTAGGGCGCACGCTTGGAAAGCGTGTTGGGTGCAAGCCCTCACGAGTTCGAATCTCGTATCCTCCGCCCTGCAACACCCGCCTGAACAGGCACAACGCACGGCCGGTACTCGAACGGGCACCGGCCGTGCTGCTGTCCAGTTGCAGTTCCCGTTGCATTCAACTGCAACTGACAGCCCTCACGAACCCCTGCCCGCGAGAAGAAACGACCGTTTCCGCACGTCAACAGACCGGAACGGACGTCGCTGGACGGCGGCACGCACGCCACGACAGCGTGCGCATCAATACGCCCCGGGCGTCAGAGCTGGATCAGCTGCGTTCCATGATCCGCGAGTGTTACGCTCGCCGACCCCGCCCTTCACCACCAGGAACCCGCCCATGTCCAGCAGAATCGTCAGCACGGTCGCAGGGCTCCTCCTCGCCACCTCCCTCAGCGGCTGCCAAGCGACCCCGGAACCCCTTCCCGCCGTGGAACCCTCCACGAAGGCGACGACACCGGCGACGAACGAACCGAAAGGGTTCGACCCCCGCCCGACCACGCCCGAGGAGAAGGAGTTCGACCTCAACATCCGCAACTCCCTCGACCCTGACGCGGGCCCCGAGTTCCAGAACATCTACTGGGCTGTGAAGACCTACGCCGGAATCAAAATCAAGGGCGACACGGCACTCGTCGCCCTGGAGGACTGGCGCAAAGCTCCCCAAGACGTCCTGTTCGGCCCCCCTCCAAGCCCCTTCTCAGAGGACTCGCCATGTGGTTCGGCAACATGGCCGGCGATCCCCAGGGCGCGCCCCGCTACACCTGGACCCTGGTCGACCACGCCTCCGGCACCCCGCTCACCCG
>NZ_JAJLQY010000006.1 GCF_020991275.1 Actinocorallia sp. API 0066
CAGCCAAAGACCGGAGCCAAACCTCAGTGTGTTGATCTGGCATATGAACAAGGTCTGGCGAGACCTTAGTCCGTATTGCCTCAAAGAAATCCTCAGACGAGGATGACCAGAACCGAAGTCCTGGCCTTAATTGGCACTGACTTTTAGCACGCTGTTGAGTTCTCAAGAAACGGACCCGCGCCGCGTTCCACCCTTGCGGGTTTGTTTCGAGGCGGTTTCCCTAGCTTACCAGAGCTTCGGAGGCGCTTCGCACGACTCCGGATGTTCCGGGAAGTTCGAGAGGTTCTGTCCCCGGGGCCGTCCGCTCTCGCGTCCGTCTCCCCTCGGGGCAGGAAGAACATTACGGGGAGCCCTCGGCAACGTCAAATCGGCGTTACGCGGGGGTGAATCGCCCGCTCACCTGCTTGTTTGTACCGATCGGCATGCCCGGACCGCCGTCGAGGCAAACCCGTGTGACCCGGATCTCGTTTTCCACACGCCGCCCGGGTCAATCTCTGGCAATACCGGCAAAACACTCAATGCAGTGAGGCCCGTATCACCGGAACCGGTGATACGGGCCTGTCGCTCTGGCACGGGCCGTCAAAAAGACGCACCCCGGCGGACCGCCGGGCGGACGGTCGCGCGGCGCGGGTCAGCCGACGACGACGCTGCCGAGGGTGCGCTTGCCGCGGCGCAGCACGAGGAACCGGCCGTGCAGCAGGTCGGCGGCCTCGGGCACCGCCTCCTCGGACGCGACCTTCACGTTGTTCAGGTACGCCCCGCCCTGCTTGATCGCGCGCCGGGCCTCGGACTTGCTCGCGCACAGGCCCGACGCCACGAGCAGATCCGCCACCGAGGGCAGGTCCGCCCCGGCCGGAAGCTCGGCCCGTGGTGTCTCGGCGAGCGCCGCCTCCAGGGTGCGCGCGTCGAGCGCGTCGAGCCCGCCCTGGCCGAACAGGGCGGCCGACGCGGCGACGACCTTCGCCGTCTCGTCCGCGCCGTGCACCAGCGTGGTCAGCTCCTCGGCGAGGGCGCGCTGGCCGATCCGGGCGGCGGGCCGCTCCGCCGACTGCTTCTCCAGCTCCTCGATCTCCTCGCGGGACCGGAAGCTGAACGTGCGCAGCAGCTTGCCCACCTCGCCGTCCTCGACGTTCACCCAGTACTGGAAGAACGCGTACGGGGACGTCAGCTCGGGGTCGAGCCAGATCGCGCCGCCCGCCGTCTTGCCGTACTTGGTGCCGTCCGGCTTGGTCAACAGCGGGGTGGAGATCGCGTGCACGTGGGTGCCGGTGACCCTGCGGATGAGGTCGGCGCCCGCGGTGAGGTTGCCCCACTGGTCGCTGCCGCCGCTCTGCAGGACGCACCCGTGGCGGCGGTGCAGCTCAAGGAAGTCCATGCTTTGCAGCAGCTGGTAGGAGAACTCGGTGTAGGAGAGCCCGCTTTCGAGCCTGGAGGCGACGACCTCCCTGGCGAGCATCCGGTTGACCGGGAAGTGCTTGCCGACATCGCGCAGGAAGTCGATCACGGACAGGCCGCCGGTCCAGTCGAGATTGTTGACCATGCGCGCCGCGTTCTCGCCCTCGAACGACAGGAACCGCGACACCTGGCCCTGGATCCGCCGGACCCATCCGGCCACGACGTCCTCGGAGTTGAGCTGCCGCTCGGCGGACCGCCCGCTGGGGTCGCCGATCAGCCCGGTGGCCCCGCCGACCAGCGCGAGCGGCTTGTGCCCGGCGTCCTGGATCCGACGCATCGTGAGCAACTGGACGAGGTTGCCGACATGCAGGCTCGGCGCCGTGGGGTCGAAGCCGCAGTAATACGTGACGGGCCCGGCCGAGAGGGCCGCGCGCAGCTCCTCGAGGTCGGTGGTCTGGGCCAACAGGCCACGCCACTGCAGCTCGTCCACGATGTCGGTCAACGGTCTTCCATTCTCTGCTGTGCACCGGAGTCTTGCCTGTCCCAGGGTGCCCGATGAAGACGGCGTGGTGGTAATCAGCGGGTGCGGGGGCGGGGAGTGTGGCGGCGGTAGGCGGACACGGTGGGGTCGTTCGTCAGCCAGAAGCGCCAGGGGACGTCGTGGGCTGAGGAGACGCCTACTCGGGGGCCTTCGCTGACGGTGTTCGGGTGGGGGGCGTCTCCGGGGGTGATCACCAGGTCGCCCGGGGAGCAGACGTCCGCGCCGTTGAGGGCCCGGTCTATGGCCATCGCCTTGCAGAGGCGGGCGGGGCCTCGGGCGAGGTCTCTGCGGGATGATCCGGGACGTCGGGTGAGAGCCACGTCGCTTCCGGCGACCACTTCGCCGGCTCGGAGCAGGACCGCGGAGGCGACTCCCTCCGGGCCGCACACGAGGTTCACGCAGAAGTGCATGCCGTAGGTGAAGTACACGTAGGCGTGGCCGGGCTCTCCCCACATCACCTCGTTCCGCGGGGTCTTTCCCCGGTACGAGTGCGAAGCGGGATCCTCCGTCCCCGCGTAAGCCTCCACCTCGGTGATCCGGACCCCGACGACGCCCGCCTCGTCCGCCCGCCAGAGGACGCAGCCCAGCAGCGTCCTGGCGACGTCCGTCACGTCGCGGTCGAAGAACCCCCGCTCCAGCGGCGTCCGCACCCGCTCCAACCCCGCCTCCCTTCGGCTCCCGCACTCTACGCGGCGCGGACGCGGACCGTGGGCGGGGGCGTCCGGGTGCCGAATGCTTTTCCTCGGGGTAAAGCATTCCCTCGGGTTGGCACAGAGCATTCCGTCGGCTGGAACCGGATCGGATTAGGTGGGAGAGAGTCGGCATCGGGTGGGGAGAGGTGGCGAAGGTGCAGGACGCGGACGGCGAGCTCCGGAACCACATCCTCGACAGCGCCCAGTCCCTTTTCGGCCAACTGGGCTACGACGGGACGACGCTGGAGATGATCGCCCAGTCGGCGGGGGTGCCGACCTCCGTCGTCAAGGAGCACTTCGGCGACAGGCGTTCGGTGTACGAGGACGTCTTCCGGCGCACGCAGGAACCCATGGACGCGTTGCTGGGCCTTCTGTCCGAAGAGTCGGGGCTGCCGATCGAGGTCCGGGTCGAACGGCATCTCAACAGGTTCATCGACTATGTCGGCGGCAATCCCGATCTGAGCGCGATGTGGCAGCAGCGGCGCATGGGTGACGCGGCGGACCTGCACGAGATCGAGGAACGCTACGCCCTGCCGCAGTTCAAGCGGCTCGCGCAGGCCAGCGCCGAGGTCTTCCGCGAAGACGTCGACCTCGCCCTCATGCTCTGGACGCTGATCTGGACCATCGACGCCTTCTTCAACAACCTTCCGGGCGGTGTGGGCGCCGAACGCAGCCCCGAGGCGGTCGCCCGCCTGCGCCGCCATCTGTTCTCCCTCCTCAAGCCCTTCCTCCGGGACACGCCACCGAGCTGAGACCCGCCGGGAGCGGCACCCCTACCGGCCGCGCGCTCACGAGAGGCTGACGCGGCGCGGCGGCGCGGGCTCGGCGGTGACGACGGCGTAGGCGCCGCGGGGAACCCCGGGCAGCGCGGCCGCCTGGGCGCAGGCCGCGAGCAGCATGTCCGGGTCCGGCCCGGTGAGGTAGAAGACGTGGACGGCGGCGCGGGTCTCCGGGTCGGCCGGGACCTCGATCTCGCCGATCTCCTCAAGGTCGGCGAGGAACGACTCGATCTCCTCGGCCCACTCATCGGGGTCCGGATCGTCCGTGGGGCGCGGGATGTGCAGTTCGACGACGGCGTGCGGCATGGCCGCATCATCCCCGCAGGAACCGTCGAGCGGGGAACGGCTCGCCGGACGGGACGCGGCCCGCGCCCCGTCCGGCGGCGACCTCAGGACGGCGAGGCCCAGGCGGCCGCCTCGTCGGCGGCGGCGCGCAGCGCGGTGATCTGCTCGCGGACGCGGTCGGGGGCGGTGCCGCCGTACGCCTTGCGGGACGCGATCGCGCCCGGCACGTTGAGCACCTCACGCACGTCCGGCGTCAGGTGCGGCGAGACCTTGGCGAGCTCCTCGTCGGTGAGGTCGCCGAAGTCCTTGTCGTTGACCTGGCACCAGACGACAAGGTGGCCGACGACCTCGTGCGCGTCCCGGAAGATGACGCCGCGCCGCACCAGCAGTTCGGCGAGGTCGGTGGCCAGCGCGAACCCCTGCGGCGCGAGCTCCTCAAGACGGGCGGTGTTGACGCGCATGGTGGCGATGAGCCCGGACACCGCGGGCAGCACCAGCAGCAGCGTCTCGACGGCGTCGAACGCGCCCTCCTTGTCCTCCTGGAGGTCGCGGTTGTAGGTGAGCGGCAGCCCCTTGAGGGTGGTGAGCAGCCCGACGAGGTGGCCGATGAGCCGCCCCGCCTTGCCGCGCGCCAGCTCGGCGACGTCGGGGTTCTTCTTCTGCGGCATGATCGACGACCCGGTGGCGTACTGGTCGTCCATCTCGATCCAGCGGAACTCCTGGGACGCCCACAGGCACACCTCCTCGCCGATGCGCGACAGGTGCACGCCGGTGAGGGCCGCGGCGAACAGGAACTCGGCGACGAAGTCGCGGTCGCTGACGGCGTCCATGGAGTTGGCGGCGGCGGAGTCGAAGCCGAGTTCGGCGGCGACGGCCTCGGGGTCGAGCGGCAGCGACGAGCCGGCGAGCGCGCCGGAGCCGAGCGGGGAGACCGAGGCGCGCCTGTCCCAGTCGCGGAGCCTGTCGATGTCGCGGCCGATGGCGTGGACGTGCGCGAGGAGCTGGTGCGAGAACAGCACGGGCTGGGCGTGCTGCAGGTGGGTCATGCCGGGGGCGGCGACGCCGAAGTTGGCCTCGGCCTGGTCGATGAGGGCGGTCTGCAGCTCCACCAGGCGCGAGACGACGCGGCGGGCGTGGTCGCGCAGGTAGAGGCGCAGGTCGGTGGCGACCTGGTCGTTGCGGGAGCGGCCGGCCCGCAGCTTGCCGCCGAGGGAGCCGAGCCGCTCCAGGAGGCCGCGTTCCAGGGCGGTGTGCACGTCCTCGTCGGCGACGGTGGGGCGGAACTCGCCGGACGCGCAGGCGCGCTCCAGGTCGTCGATCGCGCCGAGCATCCGCTCCAGCTCGCCCTCGTCGAGCAGGCCCGCGCGGTGCAGCACGCGGGCGTGGGCGCGCGACCCCATCAGGTCGTACGGCGCGAGCCGCCAGTCGAACTGGACGCTCACGGACAGGCGTGCCAGCGCGTCCGACGGCCCGCCTTCGAACCGTCCGCCCCACAGCCGGGTCGGTGCCTTGCTCACTGTGACATCTCCGAAAAGTCGTGGTCATCGCGCCCGCCGCCGCTCGGCGGGCGTCCACACAGTTGTACCGCTCCGGAGTGACACCCCGGAGCGGCCCTGTGGAAAACTCAGGCTTCCTTGCGGTCCCGCACCGCGGCGATCTTGCTGGGCAGGCTCCACAGCTCGACGAAGCCCTTGGCGAGGCTCTGGTCGAAGGTGTCGCCGGTGTCGTACGTCGCCAGGTCGTAGTCGTACAGGGACGAGCCGCTGCGCCGCCCGGTGACGGTCGCGCGGCCGCCGTGCAGGGTCAGCCTGACCTCGCCGTTGACGTGCGTCTGCGCCTGCGCGATGAACGACTCCAGCGCGTCCTTGAGCGGCGAGAACCACAGGCCGTCGTAGACGAGCTCGCCCCAGCGCTGGTCGACCGACCGCTTGAAGCGGGCGAGGTCGCGCTCGACCGTGACGTTCTCCAGCTCCATGTGCGCGGCGAGCAGCGCGATCGCGGCGGGCGCCTCGTAGACCTCGCGGGACTTGATGCCGACGAGCCTGTCCTCGACCATGTCGATCCGCCCGACGCCCTGGGCGCCGGCCCGCTTGTTGAGCTCGTCGATGATCTGGAACGGGGTGAGCGCGCGGCCGTCGATCGCGACCGGGACGCCGTCCTTGAACGTGATGACGAGCTCGTCGGCCTCACGCGCGACGGAAGGGTCGGACGTGTAGGAGTACAGGTCCTCGATCGGGGCGTTCCAGATGTCCTCCAGGAAGCCCGTCTCGACGGCGCGGCCCCACAGGTTCTGGTCGATCGAGTACGGGTTCTTCTCCGACACCTCGATGGGCAGGCCCTTCTCCTGCGCGAAGGCGATGGCCTTGTCGCGGGTCCAGGCGTAGTCGCGGGCGGGGGCGACGCACCTGAGGTCGGGGTTCAGCGCGGCGAGTCCCGCCTCGAACCGGACCTGGTCGTTGCCCTTGCCGGTGCAGCCGTGCGCGACGTGGGTGCCCTTGAACTCGGAGGCTGCCGCGGCGAGGTGCTTGACGATGAGGGGCCGCGACAGCGCGGAGACCAGCGGGTAGCGGTCCATGTAGAGGGCGTTGGCGCGGATGGCGGGGAAGCAGAAGTCGCGGGCGAACTCCTCCCTGGCGTCCACGACGACGGCCTCGACGGCGCCGCAGTCCAGCGCGCGCTGCCGGATCGCGTCCATGTCCTCTCCGCCCTGGCCGCAGTCGACGGCGACGGCGACGACCTCGGCGCCCATCTTCTCGGCGAGGAAGGGGATCGCGACGGACGTGTCGAGGCCCCCGGAGTACGCCAGTACGACGCGCTCAGTCATGGGTGTTCTTCTCCTCTGGGTAGTCATGAAAAGTTGTCGCGGGGGCGGGGGTCTTCCGACCCCTGGCTTCGTCGCCCGGTCAGCGCCAGCAGGCGGGCCGCCAGTGCCTCGCCGCCCAGCGGGTCGCGGGAGATGACCAGGATGGAGTCGTCTCCCGCGACGGTGCCGAGGACCGAGGGCCATTCGGCGTGGTCGATCGCCGACGCCAGGTACTGCGCCGCCCCCGGTGGCGTCCGCACGATGACGAGGTTCGCTGACGCCTCGGCGGACACCAGGAGTTCCTGGGCGAGCCGGGCGAGGCGGGAGGCGAAGGACTCGGCGTTGCCTGTGCGGGCGAGTTTGATGCGGTCGCCGCCCTCCCCCGGGACGGCGTAGATGAGGCTGCCGTCGTCGGCGCGCAGCCGGACCGCCCCGATCTCGACGAGGTCGCGCGAGACGGTGGCCTGGGTGACCTCCAGGCCGTCGTCGGCGAGCAGCCTGGCGAGCTCGCCCTGGGAGTGGACCTTGTGCCGGGTCAGCAGCTCCAGGACGCGGGCCTGCCGGGCCGTCTTCGTCATCGGGGTGGTCACCGCTACCGCTCCAGCAGCCAGGCGAGCAGTGCTTTCTGGGCGTGCAGGCGGTTCTCCGCCTCGTCCCACACGACGCTGTTGGGCCCGTCCAGGACGCTGGAGGCGATCTCCTTGTCCCGGTAGGCCGGAAGGCAGTGCAGGACGGCCACCTGCGGGCCCGCCAGGGAGACGAGCTCCTCGGTGAGCGCGTACGGCTCGTAGACGGAGACGTCCTTGTCGTCCTGGCCCATCGACACCCACGTGTCGGTGGCCAGGACGTCCGCGCCGGTGGCGGCGGCGCGGGCGTCGGTGGTGATCTCCACGGAGCCGCCGGTGGCCTTGGCGATCTCCTCGGCGCGCCGCCAGACGTCCGGGTCGGGCAGGTGCCCTTCGGGTCCGGCGACGCGGACGTGCATCCCGGCGGTGGCGCCGCCGAGGAGGTAGGAGTGCGCCATGTTGTTGGCGCCGTCGCCGAGGTAGGTGAGGGTGAGCCCGGCGAGCTCGCCGCGCCGCTCCAGGACCGTGAGCAGGTCGGCGAGCACCTGGCACGGGTGGAACTGGTCGGTGAGCGCGTTGACGACCGGGACGGTCGAGGCGTGGGCCATCTCCTCGATCCGGTCCTGGCCGAACGTGCGCCAGACGATGGCGGCGCAGACCCGGTCCAGCACGCGGGCGGTGTCGGCGATCGTCTCGCCGCGTCCGAGCTGGCTGCTTCCGGTGTCCAGGACGAGCGGGTTTCCGCCGAGTTCGGCGATTCCGGCCATGAAGGACACGCGGGTGCGGGTGGAGGACTTGTCGAACAGGACGGCGACGGACTTGGGCCCGGCCAGCGGCTTGGGCCCGTACCTGTCGGCCTTCATCGTGAGCGCCAGGGCGAGGACCTCGGCCTGTTCGGCGGGGGTGAGGTCGTCGTCGCGCAGGAAGTGCCGGGTCATGAGCCGACTCCGTCGAGGATCGCGGGGAGGGCGGCGACGAAGGAGTCGGCCTCGTCCTCGGTCATGGTGAGGGCGGGCGCGAGCCTGACCGCGTCGGGCTGCACGTTGTTCACCAGGAATCCGGCCTCCTGGGCGCTGTCGCGGACGTCGGCGGCGACCGGCGCGGTGAGCAGGACGCCGAGCCACAGGCCGCGGCCGCGGACCCCGGCGAGCAGCGGGTGCCGGAGCGCGCTGATCCCGTCGGAGAGCCGCGCGCCGATCTTCACGGCGTGGTCCATCAGCCCGTCGCGCTCGACCGTCTCCAGGACGGCCAGGGCCGCGGACGCGGACAGCGGGTTGCCGCCGAAGGTGCAGCCGTGGTCGCCGAGCGCGAAGATGTCGCCCGCGGCGCCGACGCCGACGACCGCGCCGATCGGGACGCCGCCGCCCAGGCCCTTGGCGAGCGTGAGGATGTCGGGACGGACGCCCTCGTGCTGGTGCGCGAACCAGCGGCCGGTCCTGCCGACGCCGCTCTGGATCTCGTCCAGGACGAGCAGGGCGCCGGTCTCGTCGCAGATCGCGCGGGCGGCGGTGAGGTAGCCGTCCGGCGGGGGCACGACCCCGGCCTCGCCCTGCGTGGGCTCCAGGAAGACGGCGGCGCACTCGTCGGTGACGGCGGCCTTGAGCGCGTCCGCGTCGCTGTAAGGCACGAAGCGCACGTCGACGCCGTAGGGCGCGAACGGCTCCCTGATGGCCTTCTTGCCGGTGAGGGACAGCGCGCCCATGGTCCGGCCGTGGAAGCCGTTCTCGGTCGCGACGAGGTACTTGTCCGGGCCCGCGTGCTTGCGGACCATCTTGAAAGCGGCCTCGTTGGCCTCGGTGCCGGAGTTGCCGAAGTACACCTTGCCGGGCAGGCCCAGCAGTTCGACGAGCTTGCCCGCGAGCCGGATCTCCGGCTCGGTGGTCAGCAGCGGCGACACGTGCGCGATCTTCCCGATTTGCGCGGTGACGGCCGCCACCAGCGCCGGGTGGTTGTGCCCGAGCGAGGAGACGGCGATGCCCGCGAACATGTCGAGGTAGGCGTTGCCCTCGACGTCCCAGACCGTGCGGCCCTCGCCGCGCTCAAGGACGAGCGGCGGGAGGGGGCGGTTGGGCATGAACGCGGCCTTGAAGTCGTCCTGCCACGTCATGACGGCACCACCATCGTTCCGACTCCTTCATCGGTGAAGACTTCCAGTAGCAGGGAGTGCGGGACACGTCCGTCAAGGACGTGCGCCTGGGGCACCCCGTTGGAGACCGCGTGCAGGCAGGCGCCCATCTTGGGCACCATGCCGGACGCGAGGTCGGGCAGCAGCTCCTCCAGCTCGGCGGCCGTGAGCTCGCGGATGACCTCGTCGCTGTTCGGCCAGTCGGCGTACAGGCCCTCGACGTCCGTCAGCACGATCAGCTTCTCCGCGCCCAGGGCCGTCGCGAGGGCGGCCGCGGCGGTGTCGGCGTTGACGTTGTAGATCGCGCCGTCCACGCCGCGCGCCACCGACGACACGACGGGGATGCGGCCGTCGTTCAGGAGGCTCTGCACCGCGCCCGGATCGACCTTGACGATCTCGCCGACCTGCCCGATGTCCACCGGTTCGCCGTCCACGATCGCGTGCAGCTTCTCGGCGGTGAACAGGTGCGCGTCCTCGCCGGACATGCCGACGGCGTACGGCCCGTGCGCGTTGACCAGCCCGACGACGTCGCGGTTGACCTGTCCGGTGAGGACCATCCGGACGACGTCCATCGCCTCGGGCGTGGTGACGCGCAGGCCCGCGGTGAAGTGCGACTCGATCCCGAACTTCGCGAGCGCGGCGTTGATCTGCGGGCCGCCTCCGTGCACGACGACCGGGCGCAGGCCCGCGAGCCGCAAGAAGACGATGTCGCTTGCGAACGACTCGCGCAGCGCGTCTTCCGTCATGGCGTTACCGCCGTACTTCACGACGACGGTCTTGCCCTGGAACCTCTCCAGCCACGGGAGCGCCTCAATGAGGACCGCGGCCTTGCTCATGGCCTCCTTGCGGTTCATGAGCTGTACGCCGAGTTCTCGTGGACGTACTCCTCGGTGAGATCGGTCGTCCAGACGGTCGCGGAGTGCTTGCCCGCCGACAGGTCCACCGTGATGGACACGTCGCGGGGCCGCAGGTCCACCTTGTCGCGGTCTTCTCCGACCGAGCCGCCACGGCACACCCAGATGCCGTTGATGGCGACGTTCAGCCTGTCGGGCTCGAAGACGGCGTCGGTGGTGCCGACCGCCGAAAGGACACGGCCCCAGTTGGGGTCCTCGCCCTTGATCGCGCACTTGAGGAGGTTGTTGCGGGCGATCGAGCGGCCCACGGTGACGGCGTCGGCCACCGAGTCGGCTCCGACGACCTCGATGGCGATCGCCTTGGACGCGCCCTCGGCGTCCACGAGGAGCTGCCGGGTGAGGTCGAGGCAGACCTCCGTCAGCACCTTGGTGAATTCGGCCTCCTCCGGGACGACGCCGGTGGCGCCGCTGGCCATGAGGAGGACCGTGTCGTTGGTGGACGTGCAGCCGTCGGCGTCGAGCCGGTCGAAGCTGTGCGAGGTGGCGTGCCGCAGGCAGCGGTCCAGCGCCTCGGCGGAAAGGTCGGCGTCGGTGGTGACGACGACCAGCATCGTCGCCAGGGACGGGGCCAGCATGCCCGCGCCCTTGGCCATGCCGCCGACCATGTAGCCGCCCTCGCCGCGCCGGAAGGAGATCTTCGCGACCGAGTCGGTGGTGCGGATGGCGTCGGCGGCGTTGAGGCCGCCGTCGCGGGTCAGCTCGGCGGCGGCGGTGTCGATGCCCGCGAGCAGCTCGTCCATGGGCAGCCGGATGCCGATGAGGCCGGTGGAGCAGACCGCGATCTCGCCGGCGGAGTCCGCGAGGACCTCGCCGACCTTCTCGGCGGTCGTGTGGGTGTCCTGGAAGCCGGGGGCGCCGGTGCAGGCGTTGGCGCCGCCGGAGTTCAGCACGACGGCGCGGACGCGCCCGCCGGAGACGACCTGCTCGCTCCACAGCACCGGCGCCGCCTTGACGCGGTTGCTGGTGAAGACGGCGGCGGCGGCGCGCGACGGCCCGTCGTTGACGACGAGCGCCAGGTCGCGGTTGCCGTTGTCCTTGATGCCCGCGGCTATGCCCGAGGCGCGGAAGCCCAATGGTGCGGTGACGCTCATGTGCCCTCTATCTGCTGTCGGGTGGGAGTTCAGGGTGCGACGGCGAAGGTGGTCAGCCCGGTCCCCTCGGGGAGTCCGAGCGCGAGGTTGGCCGACTGCACGGCGCCTCCCGCTGTCCCCTTGGTGAGGTTGTCGATCGCGGCGACCACCACGATTCGTCGGGACCGCTCGTCCAGGGCGACCTGCAGGAGCGCGGTGTTCGCGCCGAGCGTCATCGCGGTGGACGGCCACTGCCCTTCCGGCAGCAGATCAACGAAGGGCTCCGCGTCATAGGCGGCGGCGTACGCCTCCCGCAGGGCGGCGTAGGTGACGCCCGGCCTGGCCTTGGCGGTGCAGGTGGCGAGGATGCCCCGGCTCATCGGGGCGAGCGTCGGGGTGAAGGAGACGGTGACGGCCTCGCCCGCCGCCCTGGACAGGTTCTGGGTGATCTCCGGGGTGTGCCGGTGCACGCCACCGACCCCGTAGGCCGACACCGCGCCCATCACCTCACTGCCCAGCAGGTTCGTCTTGGGGGCCTTGCCCGCGCCGGACGTCCCGGACGCGGCGACCACGACGACGTCAGGCTCGGCCAGTCCGGCGGTGTAGGCGGGCACGAGGGCCAGGGACGAGACGGTCGGGTAGCAGCCGGGCACCGCGATCCGCTTGGTGTCGGCGAGGACCTCGCGTTGTCCGGGCAGCTCGGGCAGGCCGTAGGGCCAGGTGCCGGCGTGCGGGGAGCCGTAGAAGTGCTCCCACTCCCCCGCGTCCTCCAGCCGGAAGTCCGCGCCGCAGTCGACCACGAGGACGTCGTCGCCGAGGTCGGCGGCCAGCGGGCCGGACGCGCCGTGCGGGAGGGCGAGGAAGACCACGTCGTGGCCCGCGAGCGTCGCCGGGGTGGTCTCGACCAGGATCCGGTCCGCGAGGGCGCGTAGATGCGGCTGGAGCGCACCGAGGGGCTGCCCCGCGCTGCTCGCCGCGGTGAGCGCGCCGATCTCGAACTCGGGGTGCGCCGCGAGGATGCGCAGCAGCTCACCACCCGCGTAGCCGCTCGCGCCCGCCACTGCGACCCGGTACCCCATGTCCGCGCTTCCTCTCCTCGCCGCCGGAAAAAGTATGCATGGGTCCGGATGAGTATTCAAGTGCGATCAAGGAACCTCTCACCATGTGGACATGGGAGGATTCAGGACGACCCCTGGCACTTCCCATGCAACCGGAAGGGGCCCCCGGGTGTCTTGAGAAGGGAGGGACATTCATGCGCGGCGGGGACCTGGACCGGCAGTTCGACGACTTCGTCGCGAACCGCTTCCCGGCGCTCTACCGCTACGCGTATGTCCTCACCGGCAACCAGCACGACGCCGAGGACCTCGTCCAGGAGGCCCTCACCCGTACCGGCGTCGCCTGGGGCCGGATCAGGCGCAAGGACGATCCGGAGGGCTACGTGCGCACGACCATGGCGCGCATCATGGCCAACCGCTGGCGCCGCCCGAAGCTGGAGCACCTGGTGCCCGGCGTGCCCGAGACGGCCGCCGACGACCCCGGGCTCGACAGGGTGCACGAGATAGACGGGCTCGACGCCGCGCTCGGCTCACTCCCGCCCAGGATGCGGGCCGTGCTCGTGCTTCGGTACTTCGAACAGCTGAGCGAGGAGGAGACCGCGCGCGCGCTCGGCTGCTCCCGAGGGACGGTGAAGAGCCAGGCGTCCCGGGCCCTGGCCAAACTGCGCGCGGGGATGCTGGACGATCCCGAGCGCGCACTCATGGAGGACCGACGTGGAAGATCTTGAGCGGCTCGTCGAGGGCAGGCTCCGCGCGCTGGACGGCACCGACCCGTCCGAGGAGGTGCGCGCGCGCGTCCTGGGCCGGGTGAACCGGCAGGTCGCGGTGCGCCGCCGCAGGCGCCGGGTCGCCGGGACCGTCGCGGGGGCCTCCCTGGTCGTCGCGGGCGGCTTCGGCGTGCCCGCGCTCCTCCCCGCCCTTGAGGACGGCGCCTTCAACGGCACCGCGCCCGTCGCGATAGGCAGCGCCGACCCCGACGACGACCCGCTGCTCGGCGGCTACGACGACCCGGAGGAGTCCGGCTCCCCCGGCGTCGGCGGCGCCACCGACGGCGACGAGACGACACCGGGCGCGGCGGGCGGCCTCGGCCGGAACCTGCCCACCGGCAAGACCCTCTCGGTCTTCGGCATCGGCGCGGACGGCACCGTCCTCGGCACCGGCGTCGGGCCCAAGGGCCGCAGCGACGGCACCCTGTGGCGGGCCGACCTCGACAGCCTGCTCGGCGCGCCCGTCCCCCTCGCCGAACCCAAGGGCCTCTACGCCGCCGCCGGATCCGCCGACCTCTCCGTCTGGCCCGAACGCACCCGCGACGGGTTCCAGCTCATGTGCCAGGACACCGCGGGCACGCCCGTCCAGCTCGGCGCCGCGGGCGTGGCCCGCCGCGCCAGCCTCGGCTTCCACGTCGACCAGGGCCACGTCGTCTGGACCGACCGCACCGGTGCGCGCGTCTGGAGCGCCAAGGGCTGCGCCGGAA
Source organism: Actinocorallia sp. API 0066 (assembly GCF_020991275.1). GTDB lineage: Bacteria > Actinomycetota > Actinomycetes > Streptosporangiales > Streptosporangiaceae > Actinocorallia. The sequence goes on from NZ_JAJLQY010000006.1 coordinate 13,700, forward strand.
AGCCGACCGAACTCACCGACGGCTACGCCGCCGGACTCGCCTACCCGTACGTCTACGTCCTCGGAGACGACACCACGGACCTGCACCGCGTCCACCTGGAGACAGGCGAATCCGAAGACAGGTCCCTGCCTCCCGTCAGCAAGAACGCCCTGTTCGCCGCCGCCGAGAACACCTTCTCCGTAGCCGACGACAGAAAACTCACCGTCTACGACGCCGACACCTGGCAGCCCCACACCGTCCCCGACCGCCTCCCCCAGGGCAAAGCCACCCTCTCCGCAGGCGACACCACCGTCGCCTACACCACCGGCGACGAATCCCTCCTCTACGACACCACCAGCAACACCGCCACCACCCACGACGGCACCGCCTACGCCAACGGCCCTTACGTCCTCACCCGAGAAGGCGACGCCTTCACCCTGCAACGCAAGTAGGCACACACGCCGTGGTTTAAGCCCAGCCCCGCCCGGATCGGGCGCCCCGGGGTCGCCCCGGAGGCCGCCAGGCCGGAGGGGCGGCGCCGGGCTCGCAAGCGCCCGATCCCCGCCGCACCGCAGGCCCCCCGGGCCTGCGGTGCGGCCAGCAAACACAGTTCAGGTTCGCGGAGTAGCTCCGGTTAGTTCGGTGGCTCGGGCTATGGCGGCGTCTCGGGCTGTGGAGGCTTCCTCGGCGGTGAGGGTGCGGTCGGGGGCCCGGAGGCGGAGGGCGTAGGCGAGGGACTTGTTGCCTTCGCCGACCTGGTCGCCGGTGTAGACGTCGAAGAGGCGGAGGGACTCCAGGAGGTCGCCCGCGCCTTCGGCCAAGGCGGCCTCGACGGTGGCGGCCGGGGTGTTCGCGGGGACGATCAGGGCGACGTCGCGGGTGGCCACCGGGTAGGTGGACACGGGCGGGGCCGTGGGTGAGTGGCCGTCCGGGAGGCGGTCCAGTTCCAGTTCGACGGCCGAAGCCCGCTCGGGCAGGCCGTAGTGCTGGACGACGCGCGGGTGCAGTTCGCCCGCGTGGCCCACGAGGACGTCGCCGTGCCACAGGGCGGCGCAGCGGCCCGGATGCCAGGGCTCGTGCCGGTCGGCCGTGACACGCAGCTCCACGCCCGCCTCACGGGCGATCAGCCGGGCCGCCTCGATCGCGTCCTGCCAGCCCGCCCGGCGTCCGGCGCCCCACCATCCGGCGGGCTCGGCGGCCCCGGCCACCAGCACCGCGACACGGTGCGGCTGGTCCGGCAGCGCCGCCTCGATCGCCGCCAGCTCGGCCTCGCTCGGCGCGTGCTCCACCCCGTAGGCGGGCACCTTGCCTGCGCCGTCCTTGGGCCGGTAGACGAGGCCCGTCTCGAACAGCGCGAGGTCGGTCTGGCCGCGACCCAGGTTGCGGGCGGCGGTCCGCAGCAGGCCGGGCAGCAGCGTGGTGCGCAGCAGCGGCTCGTCCTCCGACAGCGGGTTCGCCAGCCGCAGCGCGCCACGCCTGGCGTCGTCCACGGGCAGCAGCAGCGCGTCGAAGTCCTTCACGGACGTGAACGGGTAGCTCAGCACCTCGCTGTGGCCCGTGGCGGCGAGCACCCGGCCGACCCTGCGGCGCAGCCGCTGCCGGGACGTCAGGCCACGGCCCGCCGACGGGCGCGGCGCCCGCTCCGGGATCGCGTCGTAGCCCTCCAGCCGGATGACCTCCTCGGCGAGGTCGTTGGGGTCGGTCAGGTCGGTCCGCCAGGACGCCGGGGTCACCGTGATCGGGTCGTCGCCCGCCACGGTGCAGCCGACCTGCTCCAGCCGCCGCACGACCGTCTCACGGGAGTACTCGACACCCGCGACACGCTCCGGATGCGACACCGGAATGGTGATCGTCACCGGCTCGACCGGCGCCTCGGCGACCGTCGCGCCCGGCACGACGCGCGCCCCGCCCAGCTCCGCGAGCAGCCGCACCGCCCGCAGCGACGCGGCGAGCGGCAGTTCCCGGTCCACCCCGCGCTCGAACCGGTAGGACGCCTCGCTGTGCAGCCGGTGCCGCCGGACCGTCCGCGCGACGGAGACCGGGTCGAAGTGCGCGGCCTCGATCACCACCTCGGTGCTCGACCCGTCGATCTCGGTGTGCAGGCCGCCCATCGCGCCCGCGATCGAGATCACGCCGGAACCGTCGGTGATCATGAGGTCGCCGGGGTCGAGGGTGCGCTTGACGTGGTCGAGCGTCTCCAGCGACTCACCCGCGCGCGCACGGCGCACCACGACCTCACCGGTCAGCTTCGCCGCGTCGAACGCGTGCAGCGGCTGGCCCAGCTCCAGCATCAGGTAGTTGGTGACGTCCACGGCCAGCGAGACCGGGCGCACCCCGCAGCGGAACAGCCGGGTGCGCAGCCACAGCGGCGACGGCGCCGCCGGGTCGAACCCGCTGACGCGGCGCAGCACGAACCTGTCGCACACGTCCGTCGCCTCGATCGACGCCGGGTAGGACGGCCCCTCGTCAGGGATCGGCACGTCAGCCGGGTCGGTGAACGCGACACCGTAGGCGATGGCCGCCTCACGCGCCAGGCCCCGGATTGACAGCGCGTAGCCCCGGTCGGGGGTGACGGCGATGTCCAGCACGTCGTCGGCGAGGCCGAGCAGCTCGATCGCGTCCACCCCGACGCCGGTGTCCTCCGGCAGCACGAGGATGCCGTCGTGGTCGTCGCCGATGCCCAGTTCGCGCAGCGAGCAGATCATGCCCTCGGACACCCTGCCGTAGGTCTTGCGCGCGCCCACCGCGAACCCGCCCGGCAGGACGGCCCCCGGCAGCACCACCACGACCGTGTCGCCGACGGCGAAGTTCCGCGCGCCGCAGATCAGGTTCTGCGGCTCGGGGTTCCCGACGTCCACCTGACACCAGCGGATCGGCTTCTTGAACTCCGTCAGCTCCTCGATCGCCAGCACCCGGCCGGTGACGATCGGGCCGGTGATGTCGGCCTCCTCGACCGTCTCGACCTCAAGGCCCGCCGCGATCAGCTTCGCGGCCAGCTCCCGGCCGGTCACCCCGGCGGGCAGGGCCGCGTACTCACGCAGCCACGAAAGCGGGGCCCGCATCAGATCTCCATCCCGAACGGGAGGGTGAACCGGACGTCACCCTCGACCATGTCGTGCATGTCCGCGACACCGTGCCGGAACATCAGCGTCCGCTCCACACCCAGGCCGAACGCCCAGCCCGAGTAGCGCTCCGGATCCACCCCCGCGGCCCGCAGGACGCGCGGGTTGACCATGCCGCAGCCGCCGATCTCGATCCAGCCCTCGGACGAGCACGTGCGGCACGCCCTGTCCGGATTGCCCACAGACTCGCCGTGGCAGACGAAACACTGCATGTCCACCTCGGCCGACGGCTCGGTGAACGGGAAGAACGACGGCCGTAGCCGGACCGGCAAGGGGTCGCCGAACAGGCCGTTCACAAAAGCCGCGATCGCGCCCTTCAGGTCGGCCATCGTCAGGCCCTCGTCCACCGCGAGGCCCTCCAACTGGTGGAAGACCGGGCTGTGCGTGGCGTCCAGCTCGTCCGTCCGGAACGTCTTGCCCGGCGCGACCACGTAGACCGGCAGCTCACGCGACAGCAGCGCGCGGATCTGCACCGGCGACGTGTGCGTCCGCAGCACCATCCCGGAGTCCTCGGACTCGACGAAGAAGGTGTCCTGCATCGCCCGCGCCGGATGGTCCGGCGGGAAGTTCAACGCGTCGAAGTTGAACCACTCCGCCTCGATCTCCGGCCCCTCGGCGACCTCGAACCCCATCGAGACGAACACGTCGGCCATCCGATCGGCCATCGTCGTCAACGGGTGCCGCGCGCCGCGCTGGACCCGGTCCCACGGCAGCGTGACGTCCACCGTCTCCTCGACGAGCACACGCGCGTCCCGCTCGGCCTCCAGCGCCTCCTGGCGCTCCTTCAGCGCCCGGTTGACGGCGCCGCGCGCCGCCCCGATCCGCTTGCCCGCGTCCGCCTTCGCGTGCGGCGGCAACGCCCCGATCTCCCGGTTCGCCAACGCCAGCGGCGACCGGTCCCCGGCATGCGCCAGCCGAGCCTCCTTCAGCTCCTCCAGCGACACCGCCGCCGCGATCGCGGCCAGCGCGTCACTCACCGCCCCCTCCACGGCCTCCGGCTTCAACACCGAGACCTCAACGGGGTCATAGGACTTGTTGGGTGCAGACATGTCGTTTCAACGTCTCCTAGCGGGGATTACCCCGCAAGTCTAGTGGTGGTGGGTCGAGCGTTCCGGCTGTCGGATGATCAATTGGCGATGTCGGGAGTGGTGGGGGTGGTGATCATCGACTGCGGGGGGACTGTGATCACTGACGGCTGGGCTGGTGCGTGCCGCGCCTGGTCATTCGGTCGGGAAGGCCGACTCTGGAAAGTCCGTCCGGGGTCCCGTGCTCAGGCGGGTATTCCGGCGGGCAGGGTGAATCGGAACTCGGCGCCGCCGCCGGGGGCCTGTTGGACGGTGATGGTGCCGCCGTGGGCTTCGACGAGGCCCTTCACGATGTAGAGGCCGAGGCCGGTGCCGCGGCGGCGGTTGCCGCGCCAGAACTGGCGGAAGACGCGCTGGGCGGCTTCGGGGGGGATGCCTTCGCCTTCGTCGCGTACGGACACCACGGCCCCCTCCCTTCCGCTGTCGGGCTCCACGACGATGGTGACAGTACCAGCCCCGTGGCGCAGGGCGTTTTCCACAAGGTTGCCCAGGATCTGGTGGACTTTGTCCGGGTCGAGCCACAGGTCGGGGAGGGTGCCGCGGGCGTCCAGGCGGAACCGGGCGGCGGCGTCGCCGGCCGCGACGCGGCGGGTGATCACCTCGCGGGCGGTCGCGACGACGTCCACGACCTGGCGGCGCATCTCCAGCCGTCCGGCCTCGATCCGGGAGACGTCGAGCAGCTCCGTGATCAGCCGGGTGACCCGGTCGGCGTCGGCGTTGACGGTCTCCAGCATGACGAGCTTCTGGTCGTCGTTGAACCTGTGCCATTTGGCGAGGAGCGTCGCGGTGAAGCCCTTGACGCTGGTGAGCGGCGACCGCAGCTCGTGCGCCACGGTCGATACCAGGTCGGCCCGCTGACGTTCCCTACGCGCGCGCGCGACGGCGTCCCGCAGGGAGACGCTGAAACGCTGCACCCGCCGACGTCCGTCCCGCACGTAGGAGGCGGTGACGAGGACCTCGCGCCCGTCGGCGAGGTAGAGGCCGCACTCGGGATGCCGGGTCCGGGTGGAGAGGCCCCGATAGGGATCGACGCTCTTCCACCAGTCCTTGCCCTCACCGTCGTGCAGCGGGAGGGCGGCGGTGGCGTCCCGGCCGAGCACGGCGGTCCGGCGCAGGCCGGTGATCTCCTCGGCCCGCCGGTTGAACGCGACGACGAGGCCGTGGGAGTCGGCGACGAGCAGGCCGTCGGGGAGCTCGTCCCCGTAGGACGGCACGCCTCGCGGGCTCGGCACCCCCGCCGTGAACCACCCGTCCCCGCTCACAATGAAAGGCCCCCTCCGCACCGGCCGCTGAGCGCAAAGCCTATCGTCGTGCGAGGGGGTCTTGGGAGCGCGAAACCCCTTACGGATAAGGGTTTTCCGGGCCTCGACCGGACTCCGGCGCGGCGCCCGACGCGGCGAGCGTCAGGGCGTCCTCAACACCGTCGGCGATGGGGAGGCGGCGGTGCAGCCCGGTGATCTCGAACAGCTTGCGCTGCGCCGGCCTGACCCCGTACAGCCAGACGCCGCCGCCCTGCGCCGACGCCCGGTTGGCCAGCGCCACCAGCACGTTGAGGCCCGAGGCGTCACAGAAGAACACGGCGCGGAAGTCGATGACGACCGACGTGTAGCCCGCCTGGAGCACCGCCGTGAGATGGTCGCGCAGCGTCAGCGCGGAGCGCAGGTCGATCTCCCCGGCGACCCTGACGACGGCCGTCTCGTCCCGGCCGTCGACCAGTTCGACGCGCAGTGCCCTGTCTTCGGCGACGCCGTGGCAGCGCAGGCCGCCTGAGCGCATCGGCTCGGACCTCGGTCGGCGGAGCATGTACTCCCTCTCGTAGGCCAGTGTCACGGCCGCGCGCCCGCGTGGGGGCCGGGCCTTCATGGTCATCTTCGCAGTAAGGGCCTGGCGGACATCGCACCGCCATAGTCCGCATCCGGTCGGACCCGGCGTCAACCGCCGGATCTTGACAGGGCGGTCAGGACTCAGGCGGAGGTGCGCTGCGCGCGCGCCGACGCGTAGAGACAGACGGCGGCGGCGGTCGCGAGGTTCAGGCTCTCGGCCTTTCCGTGGATCGGCACCCGCACGACGTCGTCGGCGAGCGCCCGTATCTCCTCGGGCAGCCCCCACGCCTCGTTGCCGAACACCCAGGCCGTGGGACGGGCAAGGGAGCCGTCGTCAGCGAGGTCGTCCAGGGTGCGGGTGCCCGCGCCGTCGGCGGCCAGGACCGTCAGGCCCGCCGCCCTGAGCGCCGGGATGAGCGTCGTGTACCGGGGGCCCGTCACGACGGGCAGGTGGAAGAGGCTGCCCGCCGACGCCCTGACGCACTTGCCGTTGTAGGGGTCCACCGACGCGTCGGTGAAGACCACCGAGTCGGCGCCCGCGGCGTCCGAGGCGCGCAGGACCGTCCCGGCGTTGCCGGGGTCGCGCACGTGGGAAAGGACCGTGACCAGCTTCGGGGCGCCGGACAGGGCGCGCTCCAGCGGCACGTCGAGGAAGGCGCAGACCGCGAGCAGGCCCTGCGGGGTGACGGTCTGGGCGAGTTCGGCCATCACCTCGCCGCTCACCCGCAGCACGGGGACGTCCGCCTTGGCGGCGGCGTCCACCAGGTCGGCGTGGCGGGAGGCCGCCTCGGCCGTCGTGTACAGCTCGACGAGGCCGCCCGGAAGGGCGAGCGCCTCGCGCACCGCCTGCGGGCCTTCGGCCAGGAACCTGCGGTCCTGCTGCCGGAAGGCCCGCTTGGCGAGCCTGCGAGCGGACTTCACCCGAGGGGATCGGATACTGGTCAGCTCGACGAGGCCCGCCATCGCCGGGCGCCTCAGGCCTCGGCCGGGAGGGCGTTCTTGGCGACCTTCACCAGCGCCGCGAAGGCGTCGGCGTCGTTCACCGCGAGCTCGGCCAGCATGCGGCGGTCGACCTCGACCTCCGCGGCCTTCAGGCCCTGGATGAACCGGTTGTAGGTCATGCCGTTGAGGCGGACCGCGGCGTTGATGCGCTGGATCCACAGCCGACGGAACTGGCCCTTGCGGTCCTTCCGGTCGCGGAAGGCGTACGTCATGGAGTGGAGCTGCTGCTCCTTGGCCTTGCGGTACAGGCGCGAGCGCTGCCCGCGGTAGCCGCTCGAACGCTCCAGGACGACCCGACGCTTCTTGGCGGCGTTGACCGCCCGCTTCACGCGTGCCACGTGTCAGAACTCCTTCGTGGGGGCGGGGCTTCTCGTTGCCCTGCCGTGGTCGTTATGGGTCTTGGAACGTCCGCTTACTTGCGGAGCAGCTTCTTGATCTTGGGGGTGTCCGCGGCGGAGACCACGGCGTTGCCGTCCAGGCGACGGGTGCGCTTGGTGGGCTTGTGCTCCAGCAGGTGGTTCTTGTTCGCGCGGCGGCGCACCACCTTGCCGGAGCCGGTCAGCTTGAAGCGCTTCTTGGCACCGCTGTGGGTCTTGGTCTTCGGCATGGCGGCCGTCTCCCTCTTTCTTCTAGGCGTGGCTGACCGGACGTGCAGGGGAAAGATGCACGCCTGGTCAGCTGTGTCGCGTACATCCCGACCGGGGTCCCGCCTTCCGCGAGACCCCCGGTCGGGCGGGTCTCACTCGGAGCCGGGCTCGGTGCCGGTCTCCTCCTCGTCGGCGGCGCTCTCGCGTGCCGCGTTGCGCTGCGCCCTGGCCTCGGCCTGCTCGGCCTTGGCCTCCGCCTTCTTCTTGTGCGGCCCGATCACCATGATCATGTTGCGGCCGTCCTGCTTGGGGTTGGACTCGACGAACCCCAGCTCGGTGACGTCCTGCGCGAGCCGCTGCAGGAGTCGGTAGCCGAGTTCCGGACGCGACTGCTCGCGGCCGCGGAACATGATCGTCACCTTGACCTTGTCCCCGCCCTTGAGGAACCGCTCCACGTGACCCTTCTTGGTCTCGTAGTCGTGCGGGTCGATCTTCGGGCGGAGCTTGATCTCCTTGATGATCGTGTGCGCCTGGTTGCGCCGCGCCTCACGCGCCTTCATCGCGGACTCGTACTTGAACTTGCCGTAGTCCATGAGCTTGGCCACCGGAGGCCGCGCGGTCGGCGCGACCTCGACGAGGTCGAGGTCGGACTCGCGGGCAAGGTCGAGCGCCTTGGCGATGGGGACGATGCCCACCTGCTCGCCATTGGGCCCGACGAGCCGGACTTCCGGCACGCGAATGCGGTCGTTGATGCGCGGTTCGTTGAAACGCGTTTCGGCGCTGATGGGACCTCCCGGGGCCATGCTAGGTGTTGGGGAACCTGTCGCAAGGGCCCTGACATGAGACAAGCCCCGCACGACGCGCATGCGAGGCCACCATCGGTAGGGCTCTCGACACGCACATCCAGACTACGCGATGCACGTCGAAAGCCACACAGCGCCTGACGGCGCCGACCGAACCCCTCGGCCGCACCGGCCGACCAGGTGGGAGCAGTCTCCACTTGCGCGCTCGGGCCCACCACAGACCCAAGCCGGTCAGTCATCAAGAATACCAGAGCGTCAAGGCTCTCCGGTCAGCGGCGGCGGTTGAAGCGCTTGTCGCGGTCCCGCTTCTTCTCGCGGATCTTCATGGTCACCGAGATGGGGGTGCCCTCGAAGCCGAACTCCTCGCGGATGCGGCGCTCGATGAAGCGGCGGTAGCCGGGCTCCAGGAAGCCGCTCGTGAACAGGACGAAGCGGGGCGGCCGGGTGCCCGCCTGGGTGGCGAACAGGACGCGGGGCTGCTTGCCGCCCCGGATCGGGTGCGGGTGGGACGAGACGAGGTCGGTGAAGAACTGGTTCAGCTTGCCCGTCGGGACCCGGTAGGACCAGCTCTCCAGGGAGCGCTCGATCGCGGGGACGAGCTTCTCCACGTGCCGCCCGGTCTTGGCCGAGATGTTGACGCGCGGGGCCCAGCGGGCGCCCACGAGCTGCCGTTCGATCTCCCGGTCCAGGTAGAAGCGGCGCTCCTCGTCGACGAGGTCCCACTTGTTGTAGGCCAGGACGAGCGCGCGGCCCGCCTCCACGACCGTGTTGACGATCCTGAGGTCCTGCTCGGCCAGCGGCTCGGACGCGTCCACGAGCACGACCGCGACCTCCGAGCGCTCCAGGGCCGACTGGGTGCGGAGGATCGCGTAGAAGTCGGCGCCCTGGTTCTCGCGGTGCCGCTTGCGGATGCCCGCGGTGTCGATGAACCGCCAGGTCTTGCCGCCGAGGTCGATGAGCTCGTCCACCGGGTCGCGGGTGGTGCCCGCCACCGAGTCGACGACGGCCCGGTTCTCCTTGGCCAGCTTGTTGAGGAGGCTGGACTTGCCCACGTTGGGACGGCCCATCAACGCGATCCGGCGCGGCCCGCCGAGCTCCTCGCCCAGCCGCTCGCGCGGGGCGGGTTCCGGCAGCGCCTCCAGCACCCGGTCCAGGAGGTCACCGGAGGAGCGGCCGTGCAGCGCCGAGACGGGGACGGGCTCGCCGATGCCGAGGGCCCACAGCGAGGTGGCCTCCAGCTCCAGCCTGGCGTCGTCGGCCTTGTTCGCGGCCAGCACGACCGGCTTCTTGGCGCGGCGCAGGATCTCCACGACGGCCTCGTCGATGTCGGTGGCGCCGACCGTCGTGTCCACCACGAACAGGACGACGTCGGCCAGCTCGACGGCCAGCTTGGCCTGTTCGGCGATGGCGGCGGCCAGGCCGCGCGAGTCCGGCAGCCACCCGCCGGTGTCCACCACGGTGAACTCGCGGCCGTTCCAGGCGGCCTTGTAGGAGACCCTGTCCCGGGTGACGCCCGGGACGTCCTCCACGACCGCCTCGCGGCGTCCGATGATCCGGTTGACGAGGGTGGACTTGCCGACGTTGGGCCGGCCCACCACGGCGACGACGGGCAGCCGCGCGGGCGCGGCCTCCTCGGCCGACTCCTCGTACCCCTCCCAGGTGGCGGGGTCGAACTCGTCGGGGTCGTAGGTCTCGAACTCTTCAGGCGCGAAGTCCTGCTCGGTCATGATGTGTCCTTTTCCGGTGCGTCCCGCCAGGCACCGGAGGACTCGTCATCCGGTGCTAGGCGCGCTCTTTCACGAGCCGCACGACGGCGTCGACCACCTCGGCGAGCCCCAGCTCGGTCGAGTCGATCTCCACGGCGTCGTCGGCCCTGGTCAGGGGGGACGTGGCGCGGGTGGAGTCCGCCTTGTCCCGTCGTGCCTGGTCGGCCAGGGTGGCCTCGACCGAGACGGACGGGTCGGCGATCTCCTTGGCCCTGCGCGCCGCCCTCGCCTCCTCGCTGGCGGTGAGGAAGACCTTGAGGGGGGCGTCGGGGGCGACCACGGTGCCGATGTCGCGGCCCTCGGCCACGATGGCCCCGGCTGCCATGATCTCACGCTGGAGGCGGACCAGCAGCCCGCGTACCTCCGGCACCCGGCTGACCGCGCTGACGGCCCGGGTGACCTCCGCGGAGCGGATGGGGCCCGTGACGTCCACGCCCCCCACCACGACGCCCGGGTTGTCGGGGTCGGTGCTGATCTCCAGCGAGATCTCGGCGGCGTGCAGCGCGACCGTCGCCGCGTCCTCGACATCGACGCCCTGGTCGAGCATCCACCAGGTGACGGCTCGGTACATGGCGCCGGTGTCCAGATAACGGTACCCGAGGACGCGGGCGACACCCTTGGCCGCGCTGGACTTGCCGGACCCGGACGGCCCGTCCATGGCGATGATCAGCGACATTCGTTCTTCCCAGGAGTGCGGGCGGACCGGGGTCCGCGAGGGGGTTCAGGGCAGGACGGGCACGGCCCAGCCGCGCTCGCGCAGCGCGACGGCGAGGGGCTGCGCCGCCTCGGGCCGGACGGAGAGTTCCGCCACACCGACGGGCAGGCCCGGCGAGTGCTCGATGGACACGTCCTCGATGTTGACGCCGGCGTCGCCCGCCGCCTCGAAGATCCGGGCGAGTTCGCCGGGCCGGTCGGGGATGACGACCTGGACGAGGGTGTAGGCCGACGGGGTGCCGCCGTGCTTGCCGGGGATGCGGGCCCGGCCGGCGTTGCCACGGCCGAGCAGGTCGCCGACCTTCGCCATGATCACGTCGGCGACGTCGGGCCCGGCGCCCGCTGACGCGCGCAGCATGGCGGCGGCGAGCGCCAGGTCGGCGGCGACGGCGTCGAGCACCTCCGCGACGGGTTCGGCGTTGGCCGTCAGGATGCCGACCCACAGGGCCGGGTCGGAGGCCGCGATCCGGGTGACGTCCCGCACGCCCGTCCCGGCGAGGTCGAGCGCGACGTCGGGGGCCCGTTCCAGCCGTGCCGCGACGGCCGCCGACACCACGTGCGGCCCGTGCGAGACCAGCGCGACCGCCTTGTCGTGCTCGACGGGGTCGACGAGGTGGACCTCGGCCCCGCAGGACCGCGCCAACCCGGTGACGGCCTCCAGCGCCTCGGGGTCGGTCGCCTGCGTCGGGCACAGCGCCCACGGGCGGCCCAGGAACAGGTCGGCGCGCGCGGCGGCGGGCCCGGACCGCTCCCGCCCGGCCAGCGGATGCCCGGGGACGTAGCTGGCCAGGTCGCAGCCGTGCGCGATCGCGTCCATGACGGGCCGCGCCTTCACGCTCGCCACGTCGGTGTAGTACCGGGCCAGGCCCTCCTTCTGGGCCTCCTGGAGCACACCCGCGACGGCCGCGGGCGGCACCGCGAGGACGGCGATGTCGACGGGCCCGGCGGGCGCCCCGGACAGCGGGGTGCCCGCGCCCAGCTCGACCGCCATGGCCAGGGACGCCTCGTCGGCGTCCGACAGCAGCACCTCGGCGCCGCGCCCGCGCAGGGCGAGCGCCACCGACGTGCCGATGAGGCCGGTGCCGATCACGACGACTCGCGGATTTTCCGTCACGGGAGGACCTTACCGGGGAGGGCGCCGCTCACTGGGCGATGTCGACGCGCAGCGCGGTCGCGCCGCGCAGGTACACGTGCTGCATCTCCGACCTGGGCCGGTCGGTCTCGATGTGCGCCATGAGCCGGATGACGCGCGGCAGCGCGCCGGGCCTGTCGATCTCGGTGGCGCAGATCAGCGGGACCTCGCTGAACCCGAGCTTGCGGGCGGCCAGGGCCGGGAACTCGGCCTTGAGGTCGGGCGTGGAGGTGAAGATCACGCTGATGACGTCGTCGGTGGTCAGCTCGTTGCGGGACATCACCTCGGCCATCAGTTCGGTGGTCGCCTCCAGGATCTCGTCCCGCTCGTCGGCGTCCACCTGGATGGCTCCCCGCAGGGCGCGTACTGCCACTTGTCCTCCCCTCACCTGGGCGCGTTACAGGCCGACGGCCTTGTACAGCGCCGCGACTTCCTTCTCCGTCAGCGCGCGGACCCCGCCGGGCTTGAGCCGGCCGAGCTGCACCGGGCCGAAGCCGGTGCGGGCCAGCCGGCGCACGGGGTGCCCGACCTCCTTGAGCAGCCGCCGCACGATGTGTTTGCGGCCCTCGTGCAGGACCACCTCCACCAGCGCGCGCCTGCCGGACTGCTCCACGAGGCTGAACCCGTCGACCTTGACCGGGCCGTCGTCCAGCACGATCCCCGAGCGGAGCCTGCGGCCCAGGTCGCGCGCGATCGGGCCCGGCACGTCGGCCAGGTAGGTCTTGGTGACGCCGAAGGACGGGTGGGTCAGCCGGTGGGCCAGCTCCCCGTCGTTGGTGAGGAGGATGAGGCCCTCGGTGTCGGTGTCCAGGCGGCCCACGTGGTAGATCCGCTCGGTGAGGTCCTCGACGAAGTCGATGAGGGTGCGGGTGCCACGGCCGGGCGCCATGGTGCTCTCGACGTCCAGCGGCTTGTTCAGCGCGTAGTAGCGGAACTCGTGCCAGGTCTCGATCTTGCGGCCGTCCACCTGGATCTCGTCGGTGCGCGGGTGGACGCGTTCGCCGAACCAGCTCACGGTCTTGCCGTTGACCTTGACCCGGCCGTCGGAGATGAGGCGTTCGCAGGCGCGGCGCGACCCGATCCCCGCGTCGGCGAGGACCTTCTGGAGGCGTACGCCCTCGCCGTCCGTGGCGTCGCCGGTGGTGTTCATGCTGAGACGTCCTCGATGTCGGTGATCTCGTCGGGCAGGTGCGGGGCGAGCTCGGGCAGCTCCTCCAGGGAGCGCAGGCCGAGCCGCTCCAGGAAGTAGCCGGTGGTGCGGTAGAGGGTGGCCTGGGACTCGGTGTCCTGGCCGGCCTCCTCGATCAGGCCGCGCAGCGTCAGCGTCCTGATGACGCCGTCGCTGTTGACGCCGCGGATCGCCGACACCCGGGCCCGGCTGACGGGCTGCCGGTAGGCGATCACCGACAGGGTCTCCAGGGCCGCCTGGGTGAGGCGGGTCTGCTGGCCGTCGGTGACGAACCGCTCCACCACGGGGGCGCAGAACGCGGCGGTGTAGAACCGCCAGCCTCCCGCGATCTCCCTCAACTCGAACCCGCGGCCCTGCTCCCGGTATTCCCCGGCCAGCTCCCGCAGCGTCTCGGCGACCCGCGCCGTCGGCACCTCCAGCAACTGCGCCAGGGTGATCTCGGCCACGGGCTCGTCGACGACCAGCAGGACGGCCTCCAGGGACGCCTTCAGCGGTGGAAGGTCGTCACTCACAGCTGTCCTCCAGCGGGCTCGTCGAGTTGGGCGGCGGCGGGCTGCGGCGCGCCCTCGAACTCGTCGTGGAGGACGATGTCGCCCTCCTCGCTCCCGGTCCAGATGACGTGCAGTTCGCCCAGCGGCTCCAGCTGTTCGAACGCCACCGCCTGCTCGCGGTAGAGCGACAGCAGGGCCAGGAAGCGGGCGACGACCTCGAAGGTGCCCGCGCAGTCGGCGGTCAGCGTCCGGAAGGTGGCCCTGCGCAGACGCCGCAGCCGCTCCACGAGGATAGCGCCCTGTTCCTCCACGCTGGCCTGGGGCGTGTACATGTGGGCGACCGAGACGCCCGGCGGGGCGGGCTTCGGCTGGAACGTGCGCTGGGCGAGCGCGGCGAACTGGGCGGGGCCGAGCCCCAGCAGCACCTCGGGCAGCAGGGTGGCGAACTGCGGCTCCATCGGCACCAGCCGGGGGAAGCGGCGCGCCTCCTCGGCCATCCGCGCCGCGAACGTCTTGGCGACGGACTTGTAGGCCCGGTACTGCAGGAGCCGCGCGAACAGCAGGTCGCGGGCCTCCAGGAGCGCGAGGTCCTCTTCGTCGTCCACCTCGCCGGACGGAAGCAGCCGGGCGGCCTTGAGGTCGAGGAGGGTCGCGGCGACGAGGAGGAAGTGCGACGCCTGGTCCAGGTCCCACCGCGGGCCGAGCGCCTTGATGTAGGCGATGAACTCGTCGGTGACCTTGTGGAGGGCGACCTCGGTGATGTCCAGCTTGTGCTTGGCGATCAGGCCGAGGAGCAGGTCGAACGGGCCGGAGAAGACGTCAAGGTGCACCTGGAAGCCCTTGGCCGCCTCCTCGCCCTGCTGCAGTTCCTCCACGGCTGCGAGCCTAGTGGAGGCCGACACCGCTAGGTGAGCAGCTTCCAGCGCTGGATGACCTCCTTGGCCAGCTCACGGTAGTGGCTGGCGCCCATCGAGGAGGGGTCGAACGTGGTGATCGGCTCGCCCATGACGGTCGCGTCGGGGAACCGGACGGTGCGGTTGATCACCGTGTGGAAGACCTTGTCGCCGAACGCCTGCACGATCCGCTGGAGCACCTCGCGGGTGTGCAGGGTGCGCGAGTCGTACATGGTGCCGAGGAAGCCGTCGATCACCAGCGTCGGGTTGATCCGCTGCTGGACCTTCTCGATCGTCTCCATCAGCAGCGCCACACCGCGCATCGCGAAGTACTCGCACTCCAGCGGCACGATGACACCCTGCGCGGCGGCCAGCGCGTTGATCGTCAGCAGGCCGAGCGACGGCTGGCAGTCGATGAGGACGTAGTCGTAGTGCTCGACGGCGCCCTTGAGCTTGCCCGACAGGATGTACTCACGGCCGACCTCGTGGACGAGCTGGACCTCCGCGCCCGACAGGTCGATGTTGGACGGCAGCAGGTGCATGCCCTCGACCGTGGTCTCCAGGAGGATGTCCTCCCACTCGGTCTCGGCCTCC
Organism: Actinocorallia sp. API 0066; assembly: GCF_020991275.1. Classification (GTDB taxonomy): domain Bacteria; phylum Actinomycetota; class Actinomycetes; order Streptosporangiales; family Streptosporangiaceae; genus Actinocorallia. Next base: position 28,880 of record NZ_JAJLQY010000006.1, read on the forward strand.
AGCAGCATGTTGTGCACCGTGACGTCGAGCTGGCGCGGGTCGCCCTGGCCGAGGCCGACCGACAGGGCGCCCTGCGGGTCGAAGTCCACCAGCAGCACACGGCGGCCCTGTTCGGCGAGCGCGGCGCCCAGGTTGATCGTGGTGGTGGTCTTGCCGACGCCGCCCTTCTGGTTGCAGACGGCGACGATCCGGGCGGGCCCGTGCTCGGCGAGTGGCTCGGGGTCGGGGAACTTGGGGACCGGCCGCCGGGTGGGACCGAGCGCTCCGCCGGGCTCGGTGGCTATCGCCGCTGAGAGCACGCTTTCCGCGCCTGCGTCTGGCATCAGGTTCAAACCTCCCCGACGGCGTGGAGATACCGTCGTCGTCGCGAGCCTAAGACGCCACGGCAGCAGCGGCAACACGACGCGCGGGAGTCGCGGGTCGTGCGGGCCCTGGCGCGGCCTCGGGGGTGTGTCAGGCGTCACCGGCCGCTTCGCCCGTGGGGGCGTCCCGGTCGCGCAGCCCGGCGAAGCCGCGGGCGCGGGCGGCGGCGAGCGCGAGCACCGCCGAGACGGCGAGCGCGTTGTGCACCTCGCCGGCCAGCACCGCCGTGACCGCCTCCTCCAGCGGCACCCAGACGGCCGGCATGTCGGCCTCCTCGTGGACCCGCACGAAGTCGATCTCGGCGGCGGGCACCGGGGTGACGTCGCGGGCCAGGAAGACCCGGACCCGCTCGTCGCTCATGCCGGGCGTCTGGAACGTGTCGATCAGGGTGTGCCAGGTGGCGGCCCGGTAGCCCGCCTCCTCCAGCAGCTCCCTTTCGGCGGTCCGCCACAGCGGCTCGCCTTCCACGTCGCGCAGGCCCGCCGGGAGCTCCCACAGCAGGTGCGCGCAGGCGTGGCGGTACTGGCGCAGGAGCAGGACGCGGCCCTGCTCGTCCAGCGCGATGGTCCCCACGGCGCCCGGGTGCGTGACGTACTCCCGTTTGACGACCTCGGGCCCGTGGGGGCCCGGCATGACCACCTCGTCCTCGCGGACCGTGAGGATCCGGCCCTTGAAGTACTCGGTGGAGCCGACCGTCGGCCACCGTTCGGGGATGTCTCGCAGGTCCATGGAGATCATCCTCTCCCGGATCAGCCCCTGCGGTCGAGCGCCGCCCCGATCAGCCCGGCGAACAGCGGGTGCGCGCGGGTCGGCCGGGAGCGGAACTCGGGGTGCGCCTGGGTGGCCACGAAGAACGGGTGGACGTCCCTGGGCAGCTCGACGTACTCCACGAGCCGTCCGTCGGGCGACAGGCCGCTGAAGACCAGCCCCGCCCGCTCCAGGTCGTCCCGGTAGGCGTTGTTGACCTCGAAGCGGTGCCTGTGCCGTTCCAGGACGCGCGGGGCGCCGTCGTACAGCTCACGGACGAGGGAGCCGTCGGCGAGGTCGGCCGGGTACAGGCCGAGGCGCATCGTGCCGCCCAGGTCGCGCTCGCCGGAGATCACGTCGACCTGGTCGGCCATCGTGGACACGACCGGGTGCTTGGTGTGCTCGTCGAACTCGGCGCTGTCGGCGTCGGTGATCCCGGCGAGGTCGCGGGCGGCCTCGATCACCATGCACTGGAGGCCGAGACAGATCCCGAGGGTCGGGAGGTGGCTCTGGCGGGCGTGCCGGATCGCGCCGAGCTTGCCCTCGATGCCGCGGACCCCGAACCCGCCGGGGATGAGGACGCCGTCCACCCCGTCGAGCTGGGCCTTGGCGCCCTCGGGGGTCTGGCAGTCGTCGGACTTCACCCACCGGATCTTCACGCGGGCGTCGTTGGCGAAGCCGCCGTGGCGCAGCGCCTCGGTGACCGACAGGTAGGCGTCGGGCAGGTCGATGTACTTGCCTACGAGGGCGATCTCGACCTCGTGGGCGGGCTCGTGGACACGGCGCAGCAGGTCGTCCCACACGCCCCAGTCGACGTCGCGGAACGGCAGGTCCAGGCGGCGCACCACGTAGGCGTCCAGACCCTCGGCGTGCAGGACCTTCGGGATGTCGTAGATCGAGGCGGCGTCCACCGCGGACACCACCGCCTCGCGGTCCACGTCGCACATCAGGCTGATCTTGTGCTTGATGCTCTGGGAGACCGCGCGGTCCGAGCGCAGCACGATCGCGTCCGGCTGGATGCCGATGTTGCGCAGCGCGGCCACCGAGTGCTGGGTCGGCTTGGTCTTCAGCTCGCCGGACGGGCCGATGTAGGGCAGCAGCGACACGTGCAGGAAGAACACGTTGTCGCGGCCGATCTCGTGCCGGATCTGGCGGACCGCCTCCAGGAACGGGAGCGACTCGATGTCGCCGACGGTGCCGCCGACCTCGGTGATCACGACGTCCACGTCGGGGCCCGCCATGCCGCGGATGCGGTCCTTGATCTCGTTGGTGATGTGCGGGATCACCTGAACGGTGTCGCCCAGGTACTCCCCGCGCCGCTCCTTGGCGATCACGTTCGAGTACACCTGGCCGGTGGTGACGTTGGCGCTGCCGTGCAGCTCGGTGTCGAGGAACCGCTCGTAGTGGCCGATGTCCAGGTCGGTCTCGGCGCCGTCGTCGGTGACGAACACCTCACCGTGCTGGAACGGGTTCATCGTGCCGGGGTCGACGTTGAGGTACGGGTCCAGCTTCTGCATCGTGACCCGCAGGCCGCGCAGCGTCAGCAGGCGCCCCAGGCTGGAGGCCGTCAGCCCCTTGCCGAGGCTGGAGGCGACGCCGCCGGTGACGAAGAGGTGCTTGGTGGTGCGCGAGGAATCTGCGAGACGCAAGAGGGAACTCCCGTGGTAGGCGTGCGGCGGGCTCGAACCGCCCTGTCCACGGGGTACCAGAATAACACCAGCGCGACGCGGCGGCGTCGCGCAGTGATCGCCGCGGCCGCGTGACCGGGGGTTCGCTAGCCGGGGAAGCCGTTACGGCTGGAGTCGGTCATGGTCGCGCCGACCTCGCTGAGCGCCGCGTGGTTGTGCAGCGGCGACGACGGCATGATCACCCGGAGCTGCCGGGTGAGCTCGTCGATCAGGCTGCGCGCCTGGTCTGCGGCGTTGCGGGCGGCGTCGCGCTCCTGGGACAGCGCGCCGAGCTGGGCGCGCTGCTCGGTGACGGCCTCGGCGAGCTGGTCCACCCAGGCGTCCCGCTCCTTGATCTTGGCCAGCGCCTCGTCCCGCTCGGTGGCGATCTGGCGGACCGCGCTCATCGCGCCGTCCCGCTCGCGGGTGAGCTGCTCGGCCCGGGACAGCGCGAGGGTCGCCTCGGACTCGGCGCGCGCCTTGTCCTGCTGGGCCGCCTCACGCGCCGACTCGGAGATCTTGGCCTGCTCCAGCGCCTGCGCCGCCGTCTCCATCGCGTTGGAGCGCTCGGCCTCGGCGGCGTCCGCGCGGCGCCTGGCGTCGTCCGCCTGGCGCGCGGACTCGGCGGCCTGGCGGGTGACGTCGGCGGCCTGCCTGCGGGCCTCCTCGGCCTCCTGGGCGGCGTTCCCGGCGGCCACCTGGAGCGCCTGGGCGGTCTTCTCGGCGTCGGCGAGGGCGGCGCGCACGGAGGCCAGCTCGGCGCGGACCGTCTCGACCGCGCGGGACAGCTCGCCGATCCGCTCCTCGGCCGCGCGGCGGGCGTTGGACGCCTCCTCGACCGAGCGCAGCGCGTCGTCGCGGGCCGCCTGCATGTTGTCGTGCTGGGTGACGAGCTGCCGCATCGCGGTCTCGGTCTCGGTGACGCGGCGCTCGGCCGTCTCGGCGCGGGTGCGGCTGCGCTGCACCTCGGTCCAGGCGGTGGCGGCGTCCCGCTGCGCCTTCTCGCGGTCGTTCTGCGCGTTGGCGAGCTGCGCGGCGGCCTCGCTCTGCACGTCGATGATGCGGCGCTCACCCGCGGAGAGGGCCTCGCCGAGCAGCTCGGCCATCTGCTTGAGCTTGTCCACGAGGTCCCACCCGGCGGTGAGGGTGGCGTCGCCCGAGGCGACGGCGGCCGCCTTGGCCGCGGCGACCCCGGTGGGGGCCGCCAACGGGGGCGAGGTCAGGAGCTCCCGGGGCGCCTGCGCGGGGGAAGGCGACCAGGACAGGCCGCCGGGCGTTGCGGGGCGCTGGCCGCCTGTTCCGTTGAGGTCACTCACGGTAAAGACTCCATCAGGGGATCATCACGACGTCGTTACGGGAAGACTCTACGACCGGGTGGCGGGTCTGTCTCCCCCGTCCCACCATACGGGCACCGTCACGGGCACCCGGCGGTGCTGACAGAATGTCAGATCATGGAGCCGCGCACCCTGTATCCGCCGATCGAACCGCACGACTCCGGGCTCCTCCCGACCCCGGACGGCGAGGAGATCCACTGGGAGGTGTGCGGGAACCCGCAGGGCAAGCCGGTGGTCATGGTGCACGGCGGGCCCGGCGGCGGGTGCTCCCCCGCGCACCGCCGCCAGTTCGATCCCGAGCGGTACCGGATCGTCCTGTTCGACCAGCGCAACTGCGGCCGCAGCAGGCCGCACGCCGCCGATCCGGCGGTGACGCTGGAACGGAACACCACCTGGAACCTCATCGCCGACATGGAACGGCTGCGCGAGCACCTCGGGATCGACCGGTGGATGGTGTTCGGCGGCTCCTGGGGGAGCTGCCTTTCGCTGGCGTACGCGATCACCCACCCGGACCGGGTGTCCGAACTGGTGCTGCGCGGGATCTTCCTGCTGCGCCCGTTCGAGCTGTTCTGGTTCTACGAGTACGGGGCGTCGCTCATCTACCCCGACCTGTGGGAGCGGTACGTCGCGCCGATCCCCGAGGAGGAGCGGGAGAACCTCGTCGCCGCGTTCGCCGAGCGGCTGCACCACCCCGACCCCGACGTGCGGCTCCCCGCCGCGCGGGCCTGGGCGACGTGGGAGGGCGCGACGATCACGCTGCTGCCCTCGGCCGGGCACCTCAGCCAGTTCGACGACCCCGACTACGCGGTCGCGTTCGCCAGGATCGAGAACCACTACTTCACACACGGCGGGTTCTTCGAGTCCGACGACTGGATCCTCGACAACATCGACGCGATCCGGCACATCCCGGCGGTGATCGTGCAGGGCAGGTTCGACGTGTGCACGCCCGTCGCGACCGCGTGGGACCTGCACAAGGCGTGGCCGGAGGCCGACTTCCACCTCGTCGACGGCGCGGGCCACGCGTTCGACGAGCCCGGCGTCCTGGACCGGCTCATCGCCGCCACCGACGCGTTCGCCGAGAAGTGAGCATCTTCCGCGGCAGCGGCTGAGCGCGAAAAGTTCCTTCCGCGCGCGGTCACAAGACCGACATCATCCGGACATCCGGCGTCGCCTTCGCGGACGCGCGGCTCGGAGACAACCGAGTCGCACCGTCCATCCCTCGCGGAGGAGATCCCCCATGGACCGTCGTCTCTTCATGCGCGCGAGCGTGCTCGCCGCCGGCACCGCCGCCGTCTCCGGCTCGCTCATGCGCGGCGCGCTCGCCGCGCCCGCGCAGAACGCCCCGTCCCCCTACGGCCCGCTCCAGTCCCCCGACGCCAACGGCATCCGGCTGCCCGCCGGGTTCACCAGCCAGGTCGTGGCCCGCTCCGGGCAGGTCGTGTCCGGCACGTCCTACGTGTGGCACAGCGCCCCGGACGGCGGCGCCTGCTTCGCCGACGGGTCCGGCTGGATCTACACGTCCAACGCGGAGGTGTCGGCGGCGGCGGGCGGCGGCGCCTCGATGATCAGGTTCAACTCGTCCGGGAACGTGACGGCGGCGTCGCGGATCCTGTCGGGCACCAGCACCAACTGCGCGGGCGGCAAGACGCCGTGGAACACGTGGCTGTCGTGCGAGGAGATCAGCCTCGGCCGGGTGTGGGAGACCTATCCGTTCGGCGGGACGGCCCAGGCGCGCCCGGCCATGGGCAGGTTCAAGCACGAGGCGGCGGCGGCCGACCCCGTCCGGCAGGTGGTCTACCTGACGGAGGACGAGACGAACGGGCGGTTCTACCGGTTCGTCCCGACCACGTGGGGGAACCTCTCGGCCGGGACGCTCCAGGTGCTCGTCGCCGGGTCCGGGACGTCCGGGTCGTTCTCGTGGGCGACCGTGCCCGACCCCGACGGCTCCCCCACCGCGACCAGGAACCAGGTGTCGGGCTCGAAGTCCTTCAACGGCGGCGAGGGCTGCTGGTACGCGAGCGACACCGTGTGGTTCACCACCAAGGGCGACAACCGGGTGTGGCAGCTCAACCTGTCGAACAACACCTACGAGCTCGCCTACGACGACAACCTCGTCACCGGCACCCCGACCCTCACCGGGGTGGACAACATCACCGGCTCGTCCTACGGCGACCTGTACGTGTGCGAGGACGGCGGCAACATGGAGATCAACATGATCACGCCGGACGACAAGATCTCGGTGTTCCTCCGCGTCCAGAACCAGTCCTCCTCCGAGCTGTGCGGCGCCGCCTTCAACCCGGCCGGGAACCGCCTCTACTTCTCCTCCCAGCGGGGCACCTCCGGCTCCTCCACGGGCGGCATCACCTACTGCGTCACCGGCCCCTTCCGCACCTGACACCCCCTCCCGGCGGGCCTGAACCGTGTACAGACCCGCCCCAAACCCCAGCCCGCCCCGTACGCGGGCCACACGCAAGGCTCCGGCCCGGCTTGCGCCGGGTGCGGAGCCATCGCAGGGCTCCGGCCCGGTCCGCTGTGCGCGGACCGGGCCGGGGGCGGCGCTCCCGCACAGCCCGAGGTTTGCGTTAGTTGAGGACGGGGTGGTTGCTGCGGAAGAGGGAGTTCGGGTCGTGTGCGCGCTTGGCGGCGCGTAGGCGGGCCAGGGTGGTGGGGGTGAAGGCGGCGGAGGTGCTCTCGCCTCCGGCGAGGAAGGTGAAGGGTTTGCGGCCGCTGACGTGCGGGCGGGCGGCCTCGACGAGGGAGGCGATCCGGGCCCGGACGGCGGCAGCGATCTCCTCGCCGGGCGTGACGCCCATCATGGACAGGAGGTACGGCTCGTCGAACGGGCCGCAGGCGCCCGCGTCGACGCGGGTGTAGGCGCCGCCCAGGTGGCGGAGCTGCACGAACGCCAGGGGGAGGACGCCGCCGGAGTCGGCGAGGTCGCGCAGCAGCGCGAACACCGCCTCCGGGTCGGTGACGAGCTCGCCCCGGTGCAGGCTCGGCATCGGGTCGGTCGGCTCGGCGCAGATGGCGCCCAGCTCGGCGGGCGGCAGCGGGCCACGGGTGTCCATGATCACACCGTCGATCGCGGCGAACGCGGCGAGCAGCTCCGCCGCCTCGTCGGCCCCGCCCAGGTAGGCGGAGTCCAGGGCGACGATCGACTTGCCGTGCAGGAACTCCGGGACGTCGGGCAGCGGCGGCACCACCATGAGCGACAGCCACAGGCTGAGCTCCTCCGGCGCGGTCGCCGTGGTCTTGGCGAACGCGTCGAGCACGTCGGCGGTCCGCTCGGCGGGCCACACGATCCGGCCGCCGTACAGGGCGGGGGCGGGGAACAGCGCGACCTCCAGCGCCGTCACGAGGGCGTGGTCGCCGCCTCCGCCGCACAGGGCGAAGAACAGCTCGGGGTCGGCGGCGGCGGTGACCGTGCGGGCGGCGCCCTCGGCGTCCACGATCTCCAGCGCCCGCACCGACGCCGACGCGGGCCCCCGGCTCCGCCCGTACCAGCCGATGCCGCCGCCGAGCGTGTACCCGGCGACGCTCACCGCGGGCGAGCTGCCCGCCGGGAACGTCAGCCCGTGCGCGCCCGCGACCGCCAGCAGTTCGGCGCAGGACGCGCCGGCGCCGACCCGTGCCGTTCCGGCCTCCGGGTCCACCGTGATCGCGCGCAGGCGTCCGGTGCGGACGATCACCGTGCCGTCCAGCGCGGTGGTCGCGCCGTGGCCGCTGGGCTGGGCGGCGAGGGTGAGCCCCGCCGTCCGCGCGTGCCGGACCAGCGCGGCGGCGTCGGCCGCGTCGGCGACCTCGACCACCGCTACGGGCCGCTGCGGCACGCCCACCGACCAGCCGAGCGCCGCCCGCGCGAACCCCGCGTCGTCCCGGCCCAGCACCCGGCCGCGCACCGCGCCCCGCAGCGCCGCGATCCGTGCCTCGTACCCCGTCGTCATGTCTTCCCTCTCCGTCGGCTCCGGGGGCCGGGCGGCCCTCCGGCGCGGGGGTGCCCCGCGATGTCACCAACGGTCGCGGACGGCACTTGGGGAAGGTTTGGCGCGGACTTGGCCGGGGATTGCGGGCCCGGACACGACGAACGGCGCGCCCCCTCGGGGACGCGCCGCCGCGACCCGCCGAGGCGGGTCGGTGAAGAAGACGGGTCCCGCGCGGTTCACCCGCGTGGGGCCCGTGTCAGCTCGGGATCAGAGGCCGCGGACGTTCTCCGCCTGCGGACCCTTGGGGCCCTGCGTGATGTCGAATTCCACCCGCTGGGACTCCTCCAGGTTGCGGTAACCGCTGCCCTGGATGGCACTGAAGTGGACGAAGACATCGGGGCCGCCCTCATCCTGGGAGATGAAGCCGTATCCCTTCTCGCCGTTGAACCACTTGACGGTGCCCTGCGCCATACTGCACTCCTGGTTTGTCGCTCGGGCCCGCACCGCGCGGGCCCGTGGTCGCCACGAAGTTCCCCCGAAAAAAGAAGAAACCCGCGAAAGATGAACTCCGCGGGCATCGAACACTCGATCAGGCGAAAGTACAGCTACGACCACTGCACAAGGTAGCACATCGGAGACTCCCGGTGGCCTTTGTGCCGATCAAGATTCTCCCCCACGGTACCCCAGATCTCCCCTCGCCCGAACAGAATCGGATTCGGTAGGCTTTCCCGGGAGAAGTAAGGAGGTGCTTCCTGATGGGGGGAGTCGCCATCGCCGGGCTCGGCATGACCGAACTCGGCAAGGTGTACGGGCGCAGCGCGCGCAGGCTGGCCGCCGACGCGGTACGGCGCGCCGCCGCCGACGCGGGGCTGGCCCTGGACGAACTCGACGGGCTGCTCGTCAGCCACGGCATGGGGGGCTCGCCGGGCATCGAGCTCGCCGACACCCTGGGCCTGCGGGACCTGCGCCTGCTCACCGCGATGAACGCGTTCGGCGCGACGGCGGGCGCGATGGTCGCGCACGCGGCGATGACCGTGGCGAGCGGCGGGGCCTCGGCCGTCGCCTGTGTGTTCGCCGACGCGCCGCTACGGCCCAAGGTCTCCGCCGGCGCCGCCTACACCGGCTCGTCACGCGACTACCTCGGCTACGGCGGCATGATGGCCGCGCAGGGGTTCAGGTCCGTCAACGCGCTCTACGCGCTCGCCGCGCAGCGCCACATGGCCCGCTACGGCACCACCAGCGAGCAACTGGGCGCCATCGCGGTGTCCACCCGGCGGTGGGCGACCATGAACCCGCTCGCGCAGCTCCGCGACCCGATCACGCTCGCCGACCACCAGGCGTCCCGCTGGGTCGTCGAGCCGCTGCACCTGCTGGACTGCTGCCTCGTCTCCAACGGGGCGGTCGCGGTGATCGTCACCGGCGCCGACCGGGCGGCCGACCTCGCGCAGCCGCCCGTCCACGTGCTCGGCTGGGGCCAGGGCCACCCGGGCGACCGCCGCGAGCGCGGCAGCGCCTTCGGCCTGACGACCGGCGCGACGCTCTCCGGGCCCGCCGCGCTGAAGATGGCGGGGATCACCCTCGCCGACGTCCAGCTGTGCCAGATCTACGACTGCTACACGATCACCACACTCCTGACGCTGGAGGACTACGGCTTCTGCGCCAAGGGCGAGGGCGGCGCCTTCGCCGCGTCCGGGGCGCTCGGGCCCGGCGGCGCGCTGCCCACCAACACCGGCGGCGGCCAGCTCTCCGGCTACTACATGTGGGGCATGACGCCGCTGTCGGAGGCCGTCATCCAGGCGCGCGGGCAGGCGGGCGAGCGGCAGGCCGCGCGCAACGAGGTGATCCTCGTCAGCGGCAACGGCGGCATCCTCGACCACCACAGCACCCTCATCCTCAGCCCGACCGGACGGTGACCCGATGACGACGATCCGCAGGGACGGATTCACCGACGCGTTCTTCGACCACGCGCGACGCGGCGACCTGGCCGTCAAGCGGTGCGCGGAGTGCGCGCACTGGCACGCGCCGGAGGCCACCGGCTGCCACCGCTGCGGCAGCGAGACCCTCACCTGGACGCCCGTCGCGGGCGACGCCGTGCTCATCACGTGGGCGAAGGTGCATCCGCGCGGCGAGGGCGAGGTCCAGCACATCGCCTACGTCGAGCTGGCCGAGGGCCCGTGGCTGCACGCCGCGCTCGACGGCGTTGACGCGCCCGTCGAGGGCCTGCCGCTCAGGGCCGCGTTCGTCCGGCCCGAGGAGGGCGAGCCGGTGCTCGTCTTCCGCCCCGCCTGAACCCGCCTGTACCCGCCTGACCCGTCCACACCCAACGCATCCGGGAGCCGATGATGAAGACCGATGTGTGCGCGACGTTCGGGATCGAGTTCCCGATCTTCGCCTTCAGCCACTGCCGCGACGTCGTGGCGGCGGTGACGAACGCGGGCGGCCTGGGCGTGCTCGGCGCCGTCGCCTACAGCCCCGAGCGGCTGGAGGAGGAGCTCGCCTGGATCGACCGTGAGGTGGGCGGGCGGCCCTACGGCGTGGACGTGCTCGTGCCGTCCAAGATCGACCCTTCGGCCAAGGACGGCGGCGACCCGCTCGCCGCGATCCCGCCGGAGGTGTGGACGTTCCTGGCGAACCTGTTCGAGAAGTACGGCGTGCCGCTGCCCGACCTGACCTCGCCGGAGATGGCCAGGCAGGCCAGGGGCGGCGCGCGCAGCGTCACCGGCGGCGGCGCGACCCGGCTGATCGACATCTCGCTGAACCACCCGATCCGGCTCATCGCCAGCGCGTTGGGCACCCCGCCGCCGATCATGGTGGAGAAGGCCAAGGCGGCCGGGGTGCCCGTGGCGGCGCTCGTCGGCACCGTCGAGCACGCGCGGCGGCAGGTCGCCGCCGGGGTGGACCTCATCGTCGCGCAGGGCGGCGAGGCGGGCGGGCACACCGGCGAGATCTCCACCATGGTGCTGGTGCCCGAGGTCGTCGACGCGGTCGCGCCGATCCCGGTGCTGGCGGCGGGCGGCATCGCGACGGGACGGCAGATCGCCGCGTCCGTGGCGCTCGGCGCGTCCGGCGTGTGGTGCGGCTCGGTGTGGCTCACCACCGAGGAGGCCGAGACCCCGCCGACCGTCAAGGCCAAGATGCTCCAGGCGACGGCCCGCGACACGATCCGGTCCCGCTCGCGCACCGGCAAGCCCGCCCGGCAGCTCCAGTCGGCGTGGACGGCCGAGTGGGAGGGCCCGGACTCGCCGGGGGCGCTGCCGATGCCGCTCCAGATGATCGTCGCCGAAGGGGCGATGCGGCACCTCGTCAAGCACGCCGAGACCGGCAACGAGGGGGCGCGCGAGCTCGTCAACTACTTCGTCGGGCAGTGCGTGGGGCTGATGAACACCGTCAAGCCCGCCAAGCAGGTCGTCTACGACATGGTCGAGGAGTTCGCCGACAGCGTGGACCGGCTGGCGAGGCTCACCGAGGCGGAGTGACCCCCGCCGGGGTGATCCCGGTTTCTCCCGTGACGGCCCCGGCACCGCGCCGGGGCCGTGCGCGTCCTATGACCGGAAAGCGGGTTCCGCCCGAGCCGTCCGGGGGAACCGTCGCTGCGGGAGGGGAAGAATGCTCGCTTTTCTCACCGGCCTCGGGCTCGCCTCGGCGGCGGGGCTCAACGCCTACATCCCGATCCTCGTCGTGGGGCTGCTCGCCCGGTACGGCGAGGTCGTGGTGCTGCCGCCCGAGTTCGCCTGGATGGGCAACGGATGGGCGATCGCCCTCCTGGGCCTGCTGCTGGCCGCCGAAGTCGTCCTCGACAAGGTGCCGCTGGTGGACAGCGTCAACGACGCCGTCCAGACCTTCATCCGGCCCGCCGCCGGGGGCGCGGTGATGGCCGCCAGCACCGCCGCCGACCGGATCGACCAGGCCATCGGCACCAGCACGTCGCTGCTGGCCCAGCAGCCCTGGATCGGCTGGCTGCTGGGGATCGGCACGGCGCTGCTCGTGCACGGCACCAAGACGGCGGTGCGGCCCGTCGCCAACCTCGGCACCGCGGGCACCGCCGCGCCCGTGCTCAGCACCACCGAGGACGTGTTCTCGCTCGGCCTCAGCGTCGTGGCGATCCTCGCGCCGCTGCTCGGCGTCATCCTCGTCGTCGTGCTCCTGGCCGTCGCGGTGCGGCTGCTGGTGCGGGCCCGACGGCGGCGCGGCAGGCAGGGCCGCACGTGGGCCGTCCGCTGGCGGTGACGCGACCGTAGAAGGATTCTTCCGCGCGGCAGCAAATCTCCGAACTTTTTCGGGGGAAGTCCTGACACCCGGGGTGCCGTATTGCCACACTTTCCACCGTTCTGAGTGACGGAGACGAGACGGACAGCGAAGGCATGGGCGTGACCCTGACGAACGACGAGACCTCGGCCGAACCCGCCGTGGACGGCCGGATCTACGCGGCGGTCATCGACGTGTTCCGGGAGGCACAGGACGTCACCCACGAGACCGTGGCCGAGCGCGCCGGGGTCTCCCTGCCCGCGCTGCGGCTGCGCTGGCCCGCCGCGGCCGACCTGGCCATGGAGGCGCTCGTCGCGGGCTGCTTCCCCACCCCGCCGGACCCCGGCGACCTCGGGCTCCGCGAGGAACTCATCGTCATCATCTCGCGGCTGCTCAGCGAGCAGATCCTGCACCGCGACCTCGTGCAGGCGCTCGCCGCCCGGCTGCCGGTCGACCCCGAGCTGAACCGCGCCTACCGGCGGCAGGTGATCCTGCCGCGCAACGAGGTCGGCCGCCGGATCCTCGGCCGCGCCGTGCTGCGCGGTGAGGTCGACCCCGAGGTGGACCCCGACCTGGTGTTCTCGGTGGTGCCCGCCTACCTCGCCTACCGGACCGTGCTGCTGGACCCGGTGAGCGACCCGGGCGCCGCCGCCCGCCTCGCCGACGCCCTCGTGCTGCCGCTGCTCAGGAGATGCCGGCCTCTCTGAGATCGCGCAGCTCCCGCTTCAACTCCTTGATCTCGTCGCGCAGCCGGGCCGCCACCTCGAACTGGAGGTCCTTGGCGGCCTGGTGCATCTGGTCGGTGAGCGAGGCGACCAGGCCCTCCAGCTCCGCGCGCGGCCGCTCCCCCACCAGGTCGGCGGTGTGCCTGCCGACCTCCGCGCGGCTGCCGAAGCCCGGCACCGGCGCCTTGCCGCGCGACTGGGCCCGGCCGGAACCGCCCATCATCAGCGCGGTGTCCTCGTCCTCCCGGGCGATCGAGTCGAGGATGTCGGCGATCTTCTTGCGCAGCGCCGTCGGCTCGATCCCGTGCTCGGTGTTGTACGCCTCCTGCTTGGCGCGGCGCCGGTTGGTCTCGTCGATCGCCCGTTCCATCGACGGGGTGATCTTGTCGGCGTACATGTGGACCTCGCCGGACACGTTGCGGGCGGCCCGGCCGATCGTCTGGATCAGCGACGTCTCCGAGCGCAGGAAGCCCTCCTTGTCGGCGTCCAGGATGGCCACCAGGGACACCTCGGGCAGGTCGAGGCCCTCACGGAGCAGGTTGATGCCGACGAGCACGTCGAACTCGCCCTGGCGCAGCTCGCGCAGCAGCTCGATCCGGCGCAGGGTGTCCACCTCGCTGTGCAGGTACCGGACCCGGATGCCCAGCTCCAGCAGGTAGTCGGTGAGATCCTCCGCCATCTTCTTGGTGAGCGTGGTGACGAGGACCCGCTCGTCCCGCTCGGCCCGCAGCCGGATCTCGTGCACCAGGTCGTCGATCTGGCCCCGGGTCGGCTTGACGACGATCTCCGGGTCCACCAGGCCGGTCGGGCGGATCACCTGCTCCACCACGTCGCCCTTGACCCGGCCCATCTCGTACGCGCCGGGGGTGGCCGACAGGTAGACCGTCTGGCCGATCCGCTCCAGGAACTCCTCCCACCTGAGCGGCCGGTTGTCCAGCGCGGACGGCAGCCGGAACCCGTGGTCCACCAACTGGCGCTTGCGGGAGGCGTCGCCCTCGTACATCGCGCCGATCTGCGGGACCGTCTGGTGCGACTCGTCCAGCACCAGCAGGAAGTCCTCGGGGAAGAAGTCCAGCAGGGTGTGCGGGGCGGAGCCCGCCTCCCGGCCGTCGACGTGCCGCGAGTAGTTCTCGATGCCCGAGCAGGAACCGATCTGGCGCAGCATCTCCAGGTCGTAGGTGGTGCGCATGCGCAGCCGCTGCGCCTCCAGCAGCTTGTTCTGGCCCTCCAGGACGGCCAGACGCTCCTCCAGCTCCGCCTCGATGCCCTCGATCGCGCGGGCCAGCCGCGCCTCGCCCGCGCCGTAGTGCGTGGCGGGCAGGATGTGCAGCTCCTCGTGCTCCTCGATCACCTCGCCGGTGAGCGGGTGCAGCGTGGACAGCTTGTCGATCTCGTCGCCGAACATCTCGATCCGCACGGCGAGCTCCTGGTACTGCGGGATCACCTCGATGGTGTCGCCGCGCACCCGGAACGTGCCGCGGGTGAAGGCGAGGTCGTTGCGGGCGTACTGGATCTCCACAAGACGGCGCAGCAGCCTGTCCCTGTCGATCTCCTGGCCGACCGCCAGCTTCACCATCTGGTCGACGTACTCCTCCGGCGCGCCCAGGCCGTAGATGCACGACACCGACGCCACCACGACCACGTCGCGCCGCGTCACCAGGGAGGACGTGGCCGAGTGCCGGAGCCGCTCGACCTCCTCGTTGATCGAGGAGTCCTTCTCGATGTAGGTGTCCGTCTGCGGGACGTAAGCCTCGGGCTGGTAGTAGTCGTAGTAGGAGACGAAGTACTCGACCGCGTTGTTGGGCAGCATCTCGCGCAGCTCGTTGGCGAACTGCGCGGCGATGGTCTTGTTCGGCAGCATCACCAGGGTGGGCCGCTGGATCCGCTCGATCAGCCAGGCGACCGTCGCCGTCTTGCCGGTGCCGGTGGCGCCCAGCAGCACCGAGTCCTTCTCGCCCCGCCCGATCCGCTCCGCCAGCGCCCTGATCGCGCCCGGCTGGTCGCCCGAGGGCGTCATCTCGGTGACGACCTCGAAGGGCCTGCGGATGCGCTGCGCGTCGAGCCGCTGCTGGAGCTCGGTGCGCGCCCCGGCCGTGCCGGTCTCCGCCGTGCCACTGCCGCTCTCCGTCATGATGACCCCTCCCAGATGTCCACCTCCCACCGTACGGCCAGCCACCGACAGAATCGGTGGCTGGCGTAGGTCGGCCCTGGGTCGGTTGTCCGGTCGTTCAGCGGCGGTCGGGTCGGCCGCCCGGGTCGAGCGGCGGGTCGTGCCGGGTCGACTCGGCGAGGTTCTCGCGGGAGCCGACGTGCTTGCCGACCCCGTCCTCGAACCGCTCGACCTCGATCCGCTCGCGCCGGATCTCGTCCCGCATGATCCGCTCCTCGGGGACCTGCTTGACGGTGAGCCTGACCCGCTCGACGGCATGGGTCTCCTTCACCGCGAACGCGCGCTGCCCGCGCAGGACGATCTCGACGGTGTCCTCGCCGATCTGGTCGGCGCCCGGCGTCTGGCCCTCGGCCACCGGCACCCGTTCCAGCTCGAACTCCTCGTGCACGAGCCTGACCCGCTCCTCCACGGGCACGACGTCCACGTACTTGTGCAGCCTGACCCGGCCCACCTCGACCTGCTCGGTGCGGAAGTGGATGCGCTCCTCACAGCGCGTCAGGGACAGGTCCTCGGGCCGGTGCTGCTCGAACTCGCGGCCGCGCGCCGCCGCCTCACGGCCCAGGTCGCCCGCCGACGGGTGCGTGCCCGTCCCGGACGGACCCGTCGGCCGGGTGCCCGCGATGCCCGCCGCGCCCGGCATGCCCGTCGGGCCCGACGGCGTCTCGGGCCTGCCGCCGGGCATCGTCCCGCGCCCGGTGTGGCCCGCCGCGCCCGCCGCCCCGGCCGCGCCCGCCGCCGCCGCGCTGGTGGCCTTGCCGGACGTCGTCGTGGGCGTCGTCGTGGTGGTGCCGAGGCCGTAGTGGGCGCGCAGCCGCGCCTCCTGCTCCGGCGTGATGTGCCGGTCCACGGACAGCTCGGGCGAGTCCTTGATCTTGTTCTTGTCGTAGGGGACGACGAGGTCGCGTCCGGCGAGCGAGCTTCCGGCCAGCGGCACAAAGCGGTCCTTGCCGCCGAGCATCCCGCCCATGCGCAGCCGCGCCCACTCCTGATTGCCCGTCACGTCGTCGAAGAAGATCTGTTCGACGGTGCCGAGCTCTTCCCCGCCCGGCCCGGTCATCCGCGCGCCGAGCAGTTTCTTGATGTCCATCGGTGTGCTCATGGTCCTCGCTCCGAAGATCGCTGGATGGAGGACGGGCGGTCAGCGTGCCCTGACCGTCGTCCACTCGCTGCCGCCGTTCTGGCGCAGACGCACCTCCCTGAGGGTGGATCGGGACGGGATCTGGAAGACGTAGGTCCCCTGGACCGCCTGCCCCGGCCCGATCGCGGTTTCCAGGGCGCGGCCGCCCTCCAGCAGCTGCCCCACCTTGCGCTTGCCGGGGAAGAACGTGGCGGAGTCGGTGTAGCCGCGCTGGAAGCCCGCGGTGGCCGAGCACGGGCTGCCGCCCTCGTTGCGGACCGCCGTGTTGACGACCGCGAACGTCCGCCCGTCCGGCGCGCTCAGCGACGCCCCGGTCCGCGAGTCGCGGATCGTGCCCACGGTCCGCTCGAACCGCGTGTCGGTGAACACCAGGCGGCACGCGCCCGGTGACGGCGAGGCGGCGGGCGCGGCCGGGACGGTCACGGTCCGGTCGGCGGCGGTCACGGTGACCGTCGGGGTGGTCCGCACCTCGGGCTCGCGGGTCAGGTTGGCGACGCCGAGGCCGCCGAGCATGAGGCCCGCCGCGGGCACGAGCAGCCACGCGGGATTGAAGTCCTTGCGGCCCCGCTCGGTGCCGGTGGCGCCGGAGTCGACCGCCGCGCCCGGCGGCTCGCCCGGACGCCGCCGCTCCGTGCCGAAGGCGCCCGACTCGCGCGCGTCCTTGGCCCGCGGCCCCGTCTCGGCGATGCCGAGCTCGTCGGTCGGGCCGGTCTCCCCCGCGCCGTGGCCGCCGGGCTCCTCCCGCCCCTCCGGCGGGCCGCCGCGGCGCGGCTCGTCGCGTCCGGCGGCGCCGCCGTTCCCGTCCCGCTCGTCGCTCGCCATGTGGCTCCCCCGCTTGTCGTCCTCCTGACACCGCTGGATCGCTTCATTCCCCCCAGAAGGGACACGCAGCGTCGCCTGCCCATTCGTTGGGCAATCCTTAAGGCTGTCGCCGGGCGGGGGTTTTTGTTTACGATGACCGGGCCGCCGACAGGTACGGGGATGGCATTGGCTCGGTTCGCCGTAGGGATCGTCAGGAACGCGGACGCCGGCATCGCGCTCGTCGTCGCGGTCGTCGCCGCGGTCGCCGGGCTGGTCGGCGGGCCCGGCTTTCGGGTCCTGCTCGGCGCGACGCTCCTGGTGCTGGCCCTGCTGGCGGTGGCGATCCTGCGCGACAGGCGCCGGCGCGGCCCCGTCGAGGACGAGGTCAGGGAGTCCCTGCGGGCCCTGGCGGTGCTGCCGGAGCGGCTGGACCGCATCGAGGAGTTCGAGCAGCTCGTCCGGCGCTCCCGGCTCGCTTTGGACGAGGCGGCTGCCGTCCAGGTGCTGGGCGGCGCCGAGGTCGGCCCCGCGCTCGCGGCGGCCAGGACGGGCACCGACAGGTGGATCTTCAAGGGCGGCACCGGCGTGTCCCTGCGCGCGGTGACCCTGCCCGGCCTGGTCGCGGGCGCGCGGCGGGACGGGAGGGCGCTGCTCGTCCGGCTGGAGATCATCGACCCGGCGGACGGCGCCGCCTGCGACACCTACACCCGGTTCCGCCGCGCCTGCGCCGACAGCGTGGACGGCGCCGAGCCGTGGACGGCCGAGCGCACCCGCAAGGAGGCGTACGCGACGGTCCTGGCGGCGTGCTGGCACCGCGAGCGGTTCCGGCTGCTGGACATCGACATCGGCCTGTCCCGGACGATGACGACCGTCCGGTGGGAGCTGTCGGCGTCCTGCGTGGTCGTCACCCGGGAGGACCCCGCGGCGCCCGCCCTCAAGGTGGACAAGGGCAAGTTCTTCTACGACTGGTGCTCGACCGAGCTGCTCAACAGCCTGGACCAGGCGCGCCGGGTGCCGATGGAGCAGGCCAGGTCCGCGCCCCTGTCGGACGAGCCCACGGTCGCCGAGGTCAGACGGCTGTTCCAGACGCTCGGGATGGCGCTGCCCCCCGCGTTCGGGGACGGCGACGTCGCCGACATCATCAGGCGCGCCCTGCCCGCACCCGACCGGACGGCACCCTGACCCGACGAAGACATCTTCCGCCTGACGCGCTAACGCGGTGAACGTGTGGCGGGCGGGACCCGGGTGGCCTACGGTTGTCGTCGTTCGACCGGGGTGCCCTCCCGCGCACCGGTGCCCCTGCGCGAGGAGGAGTACGCCCATGGCCCGGCTCGGCGCCGTGCTCACGGCGGCCGCGGTGCTGCCGCTCGTCCTGCCCGCCGCCCCCGTCCGGGCCGAGCCGCCGCAGGCCGCCTGGGCCGCGAGCCCGATGCAGCCCAACGCGCGGGCCGGCAGATCCGTCGTCGTCATCGCGCACCGGGGCGCGTCCGCCTACGCGCCGGAGAACACCCTCGCCGCCATCCGTGAAGCGGGCAAGCGCGGGGCCGACCTCATCGAGCTGGACGTCAGGCAGACCAAGGACGGCAAGCTCGTCGTCATCCACGACGCGACGCTCACCCGCACCACCGACGCCCGCAAGAAGTTCCCCAAGCGCACCTCGTGGCGGGTCGGCGACCTCACCCTCAAACAGATCAAGACACTCGACGCGGGCGCCTGGTTCGGCAAGGCGTACCGGGGCCAGCGGGTGCCGACCCTCGCCGAGGCGCTCAAGGCCGTCAAGGCGACCGGCGACGGTGTGGTGCTGGAGCTCAAGGAGCCCGACAAGTACCCGGGCCTGACCCAGCGGGTCGCCGCGCTGCTCAAGGCCGACCGGCACTGGCACGTCCGGGGCCGCACCCTCGTGCAGAGCTTCCAGTGGTCGGCTGTGCGGGACATGAACGAGCGGCTGCCGTCCACCATCGAGATGGGGCTGCTCGGCGCGCCGACCTTCGCCGAGATGCTGCGCTCGCGGCTGTACGCCGACGTCATCCATGTGCCGAAGGGCTCGGCGGGCGCCGGATACGTCCGGCAGGCGCACAACGCCCTGTACCGGGTGTACGCCTACACCGTCAACGACGCGGCGTCGCTCCGGCGGCTGGCGTCCTCCGGCGTCGACGGCATCACCACCGACCGGCCCGACGTGCTGCGCGCCGCCCTCGACTCCTGAACCGGGCCGCTTACGGCGTCGTCAGAGGGACGCCCACAGCTCGTCCACCTGCTTCTGCAGCGCCTCCAGCGTGCCGGAGTTGTCGATCACCCTGTCGGCGATCGCCAGCCGCTGCTCCCGGGTCGCCTGCGCCGCGATCCGCGCCCGCGCCGCCTCCTCGGTCATGCCGCGCTGCCCGGTGAGCCGCGCCAACTGCACCTCGACCGGCGCGTCCACCACGACGACCAGGTCGTACAGCGGCTTCAGCCCGTTCTCGGCGAGCAGCGGCACGTCATAGACGACGACGGCGTCCTCCGGCGCGGCCGACAGCAACTCCTGGCCGCGCACCCCGATCAGCGGGTGGGTGATCGCGTTGAGGCGGGCCAGCTTCTCCTTGTCGGCGAAGACGATCGCGCCGAGCGCCTCGCGGTTCAGCGTGCCGTCCCCGTGCAGCACGCCCTCGCCGAACTCCGCGACGATCGCGGCGAGCCCCGGCGTGCCCGGCTCGACCACCTCGCGGGCCAGCGCGTCGGAGTCGATGAGCACCGCGCCGTGCGCGACGAGCCGCCGCGACACCTCGCTCTTGCCCGACCCGATGCCCCCCGTAAGGCCGATCCGCACCTTCGGCATGGTCTCTCCTTCTCCTCAGGCTTCCGGAAGCGGCTTGCGCAGGTGGACGTGCACCAGGTGGTCCGACACCCGCTCCCGGCGGAACTCGGCGTAGCCCATCCGCCGGTACAGCCGCAGGTTGCCGTCCGACAGGTGGCCGGTGAACAGCACGAGCGACGTCGCGAGGCCGCGCGCCGCCTCCTCGACGGCCCGCAGCAGCGCCGTCCCGACGCCCTCGCGCTGCCGGTCCGGCGCCACGACGAGGCGGCCGACCAGGCACGTGCCCTCGTGGAACGTCGCCCGGACCGCGCCGACCATCCTGCCGTCCTTGACCGCCTTCAGGACGATCGCGTCACCCTTCAGCACCTTGCGTAGCTGCTCGATCGGCTCCACCAGCGGCGGGAGGAACGGGTCGCCGTACGTCTGCGCCTCGGTGACGTAAGCGGCGCGCTGCAAGGTGATGATCTCGCCCGCGTCGTCGGGCTCCGCCCGGCTGATCACCGGCCCACCTTCGCGGTGACCGCGACGAGCCCGCCCGGCCGCACCACGACGTCGGCGAACACCATGTCGTCGGTGCCGAACACGTTCTGGGTGAGGTCCTGGCCGAGCGTGCCGGGCGCGCGGCGCAGCCCGGCCGCGGTGAGGATGCCGATCTCCTCGGCGTCGGCGGGCGCGCTCAGGTCACCGGTGACGACCGTGCGCGGCGCGCCGCTCCACGCCTTGACCAGCGCGGACATCTCCGCCGCCCGGTCGCCCGCGCCGCCGTCGCCGGGCGCGAGCCGGGTCGTCCACACGTCGACGGTGCCCTCGGCCGTCTCCAGCCTGGTCCAGACGTAGCCGCGGACCTGCTCGCCGCTGAACACCCGGGACGTGCCGGACGAGACGACCCTGAGCCGGGTGAGGATCGCGTTGCCGTACTGGGCGTCGGCGGCCGGACCCCACACCAGGGTCATGCCGAGCCTGCGCGACAGCCACACGCCGAGATCGGCGGTGCCGGACGCGGGGGTGCCCCTGCCGACGTCCTGGAGCGCCACCACGTCGGCGTCCTGCTCGGCCACCCTGCGGGCGACGGCCTCCGGGTCGAGCCTTCCGTCGCGCGTCGCCTGGCCGATGTTCAGGGACACCACGCGGATCTCCTGCGGCGCGACGGTCCGCACCGGCTCGGAGGTGAGCGCGAAGACGGCGGCCGGCACCACCAGCAGCAGGCACACCCCGAGGGCCGTCATGGCGCGCTGCGGGGCGCGCGCGGGCAGCGGGCCGCCGCGCGCCGCCGCGATCGCCGCGAGCAGGCCCAGCAGGATGCCCGCGAGGCCGCTCAGCGCGTTGTTGGGGAACGGCAGCGGATGCACCGGGTTCAGCGTGTAAGGCACGAGGATCGCCATCAGCGCGACCCCGCCGAGCGCGGCGCCGACGTCCACCCGCCAGATCGGGCCGCCCGTCCCGGCCAGCCGCAGCGGGGCGCGGCAGGCGACGGCGAGCAGCCACGCGGCGAGTAGCTGGGCGGGCACGACGGCGACCACCACGACCTTGCCGTCCAGCGCGTACGTCCCGGCGACGGCGCCCGCGCACACACCCAGCAGGGTGCCGCCGAGCACCCCGACCCCGCCCGGCACGGCCCGCACGGCGAGGCCCGAGGCCAGGAACGCCAGGGCGAGCGCCTGCCCTGCGAGCACGACAAGGTAGGCGGACGTCAACGAGAGCCAGCCCGAGGACGCGACGAACGCGGGGCTCGAAAGGACGAGCACCTGCAACGCGAGGAAGGGGCCGAGAGCGGCGGCGCCCAGGGCGTCCCGCCAGCTGATGCCGGGGAACGGCACCGCCGGGGACGACATCTCCCGGGCCAGCGCGGCCAGGCCGAGACCGACGACGACAAGGCAGACCGCCCAGGAGCCGATCCCGCTCCGCCACACCGGATCCCAGGTCGAGAACAGCATCCGGATACCGGTGTCATAGGCGAGCCCCGCGGTGGCCGCGATAGCGAACCCGACGCCTGACAGGCCGCGCGCGCTCTCGTACAGGGCGGGCAGCGCCAGCAGCCCAAAAGCCGTCCCGATGACGGCGAGGTCCAGCACCGGGCCCATCCCCTGCGCCACGACCCGGGTGACGAGCAGGCCGCCCACCCCGAGGACCACGAGCCAGCGCGGGCCCCGCAGCGCCCGCACCACGGGCGCCAGGAACGCCGCCGCGACGGCCAGCGCGGCGAGCCCGGCGGCGGCGCCGACGGACGTGCGGGAGAACGCGGGAAGGCCGTAGCGGAGCGTCTCGGCGAACACCGCGACCGTGACGGCGATCAGCGTCAGCCGGGCGACACCACGGGGAATGATCGAGGGCCCCGCCGCAGCTCCGGCAGGGCCCCCCGTTTGGGTGCCTTTGTCAGTCGTGACCACGCGACGATAGTAGTCGCATCCAGGTCGCCGGGGACCGCCGGTCACGCCAACCGGGCGCGCCGCGACAACGGCCCGGGGCCCCGGAAAACAGCCCGGCCCCGGACACTGGGTCCGGGGCCGGGCTGTCGAACGTCCTGCGTGCCGCTGTCGCGACCCTGGGGTCACGCGGCGCGCGTCGGGGTGCTACTGGTTGCCGGAGAGCTTCTCGCGCAGCGCGGCGAGCGCCTCGTCGGTCGCCAGGGCGCCGCCGGAGGTCTCCTCGGCCGAGCTGTAGGTGGTCTGGCCACCCTCGCCGCCGGCAGCCTCGGCGTCGGCCTTGCGGGCCTCGTCGATCTGCTTGCGGTGCGCCTCGAAGCGCGTCCTGGCCTCGGCGTACTGCCGCTCCCAGGTCTCACGCTGGGAGTCGTAGCCCTCGAGCCACTCGCCGGTCTCGGCGTCGAAGCCCTCGGGGTACTTGTAGTTGCCCTCGGCGTCGTACTCGGCGGGCATGCCGTACAGGGTCGGGTCGAAGTCCTCTTCGGTGACCTCGACGGCGCTCTCGTTCGCCTGCTTCAGCGAGAGGCTGATGCGACGGCGGTCGAGGTCGATGTCGATGATCTTGACGAAGATCTCGTCGCCGACCTGGACGACCTGCTCCGGGATCTCCACGTGGCGCTCGGCCAGCTCGGAGATGTGGACCAGGCCCTCGATGCCCTCCTCGACCCGGACGAACGCGCCGAACGGCACCAGCTTGGTGACGCGGCCCGGCACGACCTGGCCGATCTGGTGGGTGCGGGCGAACTGCTGCCACGGGTCTTCCTGGGTCGCCTTCAGCGACAGGGAGACGCGCTCGCGCTCCATGTCGACGTCCAGGACCTCGACCGTGACCTCCTGGCCCACCTCGACGACCTCAGACGGGTGGTCGATGTGCTTCCAGGACAGCTCGGACACGTGCACCAGGCCGTCCACGCCGCCGAGGTCCACGAACGCACCGAAGTTGACGATCGAGGACACGACGCCCTTGCGGACCTGGCCCTTCTGAAGGGTGTTGAGGAAGGTCTGGCGGACCTCGGACTGGGTCTGCTCCAGCCAGGCACGGCGGGACAGGACCACGTTGTTGCGGTTCTTGTCCAGCTCGATGATCTTGGCTTCGAGCTCCTTGCCGACATACGGCTGCAGGTCGCGGACGCGCCGCATCTCGACCAGGGACGCCGGGAGGAAGCCGCGCAGGCCGATGTCGAGGATGAGACCACCCTTGACGACCTCGATGACCGTACCGGTGACGATGCCGTCCTCGTCCTTGATCTTCTCGATCGTGCCCCAGGCGCGCTCGTACTGGGCGCGCTTCTTCGACAGGATCAGGCGGCCTTCCTTGTCCTCCTTCTGGAGGACCAGGGCTTCGACCTCGTCACCGACGGAGACGACCTCGTTGGGGTCCACGTCGTGCTTGATCGAGAGTTCCCGGGAAGGGATGACGCCCTCGGTCTTGTAACCGATGTCGAGCAAGACCTCGTCTCGATCGACCTTGACGACGGTGCCTTCGACGATGTCGCCGTCATTGAAGTACTTGATGGTCTGATCGATAGCGGCGAGGAAGTCCTCGGCCGAACCGATGTCGTTGACCGCTACCTGCGGGGTGGTCGAGGTGGCTTCGGTGCTGCTCGTCATTGTATGGACTGGCTCCGGATACGGACATGAGTCGGTTTTCCTTGCGCGAGGGCCCTTCGTCCCTGCCAAGACCGGAGTGTGAGGGGCCGAGCCCCCCGAGCGGACCGATGTCGACCAGATCGAGCGTGCGCCTGCTCCGTCCGAAGCGCCGCAGGCCCACAGCGCAGCGATCAGCATATGAGATGGCAGGGGCCCCGGTCAATCGCGGGGCCCCGGCGAAGATCTACCGGCCGCCTCGACGGCCTTCCGCACCGCTCAGTACACGCGCCCCTGGGCCGCCCAGTCGGGGTTCAGATCCCCGATCCTGGACGAAGGCGCGGTCACGGTGTTCTTGTCCCCGTCAGAGGTGAATCTCTGGTCGGGATTCTTCTCCAGCCACTCGAGCCAGGCCGTGGAGCAGAATTTATCGCACCCGTCTTCCTTTACCTTATCCTTCGACCGGATACGGGAGATACGGGTGGGGTCGAACTCCTTCGAGTAGACCGAGACCGACGGGTTCCAGCCCGCGAGGAAGATCCCCTTGAACTCCCAGGACGGGCCTTTGGCCACGAACGCGTTGTCCTTGGCCTTGCTGCGCGGCGGATTGCCGAACGGATACGCGAAGGTGACCGAACGGGCGCCGGAGATCTTCTCCACCACTGCCTCGTTGTCCGCGATCTCCTTCTCCACACCCTTACGGGCCATCCCCGCCAGGTTCGGGTGGGTCTGCGTGTGGTTGCCGATCTCGAACCCGTGCTGCACCAGCCACGCCACGCCCGGATTGGCCTGCTCGCCGAGCTGGAACGGGTCCTTGTTGACGTAGAACGTCGCGACGGGCCGGAACGACGGATACCGCGAGGCGACCTCGAACAGGACCCCTACGGCGGTGTCCGGGACGGGGTTGCCCGACGCGTCCAGCGCGAACTGGGTCGGGTTGCCGTCGTCGAAGGTGAGGACGACCGGGTGCGTCCCGGCCGGGATGTCGATGGTGCCGCGCACGAAGTCGGCGGCGGTGACCGGCACGTAGTTCGCCTTCGCGAGGGACTCCAGCTCGGCGCGCAGCTCGGCGGGCGTCCGGTCGATCGAGGAGAACGGCTTGGCGATGATCCGGTGGTACATGATCACCGGGACCTGGCCGAGCTCGTTGGCCTTGGCGGCGACCGCCTCGGCCGAGGCCGGCTGCGGCGGAGGCGGTGGCGTCTTGGTGGGCGTCGGCTTGGCGGTGGGCGTCGCGGTCTGCGCGGCGGGCTCGGCCGCGGCGCCGCCGGACGGCCTGGCCACCACGTCGGCGGGCTTCTCCTGCTGCGGTGCGAGCAGCAGGCCGAACAGGAGCGCGGCGCCGAGCACGAGCACGGCGAACTTGTGAAGCGTGGGCACGGGCTCTCCGGGAGAAATGGGAGGCACCAGCGTAGAGCGGCGCGGCCCTCCGCGTCCCGTATCGCGGGTCCGGGCGCGCCGTCGCCCCGCGCGCGGGCTCAGGCGGGGGTGATGATGCCCGCGACGGCGAGGGTGAACAGGGCGGGTCCGGCGAGGGCGGCGGTGAGGCCGGTGAGGGTGGCCATGCCGCAGGCGAGGCGCTTGCGGGCCATCAGGGCGGCGGAGGCCGCGGCGAGGGCGAGCAGCGCGAAGCGCAGCCACGGGTGGAAGTCGGGGGTGCGGGCGAGCAGCACGAACGCGAGGACGGCGGTGCCCGCGACGCACACCGCGAGCACGGCGGGCCAGGGCCGTCCGGTGCGGCCCATGAGCGCGGCGCCTATTCCGGCGAGCGCGGCGACGGCGGGGGCGAGCAGCGCGTAGGGGAGGGCGTCCAGGCCGAGGCTGAGCGTGATGAAGAGCCCGACCGTCCAGCCGCCCCACAGCAGGAGCGCGCCCGTGCGCGCGCGGTCGCCGCGCACGATGTACAGGCCGACGGCGAGGGAGACCACGGCGAACGGGAGCAGCCAGGCGAGCTGTCCGCCCAGGCCGTCGTCGACGGTCCAGCCGAGGCCGCGCGCGCCGTCGGACGAGGGCGTGCCGCCGGTCGTCAGGACGGCGACGCCCGCGCCGACGAGGAACGGCCCGGCCAGGCGGGGCGCCAGCGGCGCGGTGCCGGGCAGCGCGCGGGTGACGGCCCAGGCGCCGCCGACGAACAGCAGGACGGCGAGCGCGCCCGTGGTGTCGGTGCGGCTCGCGTCCGCCGCGACGGGGCTCAGCGCCAGGACGAGCGCGGCGAGGGTCGCGGCGCCGTACCCGAACGCCGTACGGACCGCGCCGTAGAGCACGGCCACCGTGGCGACGCCGAACGCCGCGCCGGGCAGCCTGCCGGGCTCGGCCCACAGGCCCCACCCGTACAGCGGGACGGTGAGCGCGAGCAGCGCCCACAGGACCGGACGCGCCCACCGGGGTTGCTCGGGGTCACCGAACACGATGCTCCGGATGATGCTCATATATCAGAGATTCGCATGGTCATCCGCACCTCGCCACCGCATGGTGTACGTTTTCCGATATTTCACGAGACTGTCGCTTCCGTGGTGAGGGCGTAGAGCGATCCGTCGCCCACTCCCTCAACCACGGTCCCGTGTTCCCGGACCCACGCCGTCACCTCGTCGGTGCCGCCTACGCCGCCGCCGGGCCCGCCGAATCCGCGCCCGCCTACAACGAGGTACTTCAACCTCCCGGACGCGACGAGCTCCTTGAGCCGCGCGACGCTCATCGCCTCGTCGGACCCGGTGAACCCGCCCATCGAGATGACCGGCTCCCCCGTCTTCAGAATCAGCGACGCCGCGCTCTGCGCGTCCGACACGGCGACGAGCCACAACGCACTCCCCTGGTTCGCCACAAGGAACGCCACGGTCTCCTCGTCCAGCCCGCTCCTCCCCCCAGGCCCACCCCGCCCACCAAAGCCACCGGGCCCCGAACCACCGGGCGCGGCCGAACCACCGGAGGCGTTCGAACCGCCCGGCGCGCCAGAACCGCCGGGCATGTCCGAACCACCGGAAGTGCTCGGGCCGCCGGGCGCGTCGGAGCCGCTCGGAGCACTGGAACCGCCGGGCGCATCCGAGCCGCCGGGTGTGTTCGAGTCGCGCTGGTCGGGGGCGGTCGGTGCGGTGCCGTCGTTCTGGGGCGGGGCGCCGGGGAATCCGGCGGCATTGGGTCTGCCGGAGGGGCCGGTGGACGGGCCTGCGGTGGGGTTGGTGCCGTTGACGGGGGTGCTCGCGGCGGCGAGGGCGTAGGCGGCGGGGCCGGTGAGGCCGCAGGCCAGGAGGGCGGTGAGGGCGAGCGCGGTGAGGGTGTGGGCTGCGGGTCTCAGGGCGCGGGACAGAAGCAGGAGGACGGCGGCGGCGGTGAGGGCGGCGGTCGTCCAGGCGATCCAGGGGTGCCAGTCGGGGGTGCGGCGGAGGACGGTGAAGGCCCAGGCGCCGGTGACGGCGGCCGTCAGCGGAAGCACCAGAGCCAGCGGGCCCCGGGCACGCCAGAGCAGGGCGGCGCCGGCGCCGACGAGGGCGGCGACGGCGGGGGCCATCGCGGTCGTGTAGTAGGGGTGGAAGGTGCCTTCGGCGAAGCTGAACACCGCGTGGTGCAGCAGCAGCCAGCCCGTCCAGAGGGCGAGGAGGGCGCGCGCCGGGTCGGGGCGCGGGGCGCGGCCCACGACGGCGAGTCCGGCGACGGCGAGGAGCGCGGCGGCGGGCAGCAGCCAGGAGATCTGCCCGGCCATGGTCGTGTTGAACAGGCGCAGCGCGCCCGGCTCGCCGCCGAAGCTCGCGCCTCCCCCGCCGCCGGGCCCGCCGCCCGAGCCGCCGAAGACGCGCCCGAGCCCGTTGTAGCCGATCACGAGGTCCCAGACGGTGTTGTCGGTGCTGCCGCCGATGTAGGGGCGGGCCGAGGCGGGCACGAGCGCCACGACGCCCATCCACCAGCCGCTCGAAACGACGAGCGCGACTCCGGCGAGGAGCAGGTTCCGCATACGCCGTCCCAGAGGGGCGTCGGCCAGCAGCAGGTAGCCGAGCGCGAAGGCGGGCAGCGGCACGAACGCCTGGAGCATCTTGGTGTTGAACGCGCACCCCAGGAGCGCCGCGCAGGCGAGCAGCGGAAGCAGCCGTCCCGTGGCGGCGGCGCGCTGGCAGCACCACGCGGCGGCGACGAGGAGCAGCACCAGGAGCGTGTCGGGGTTGTTGTCCCGGTTGATCGCCACGGTGATGGGCGTGAGCGCGAGGACAAGAGCCGCGACCGTGGCACCGCCCGCCGCCCCGGCGGGCCCGAGCCGTCCTATCAGGCCGCGCCGGACGGACGAGTACAGGACGCCGACAGCCGCGACCCCGGCCAGCGCCTGCGGAAGCAGCATGCTCCAGGACGAGTAGCCGAAGACCCGGGCGGACAGCCCCATCACCCAGAGCGCGAACGGCGGCTTGTCCACGGTGATGAAGGCGCCCGCGTCCAGCGCCCCGAAGAACCACGCCTTCCAGCTCTGCGCCCCGGAGTAGACGGCCGCCGCGTAGTACGTGTTGGCGTCTCCGGAGGCCGTGAGGTTCCACGTGTAGAGCGCCCCGGCGAGCAGGAGCACCGCCCACAGCGCGGGACGGGCCCAGGCCGGATCGTCCCGCCTACCGAGGAACACCCGGACGATCGCCTTACGGGCGGCGTCGGGAGCCGTGGCCTGTGCGGGGGTGTCGAGAACGGCGGTCATCGGAGTGCCTCCTTGGGGACGCGAGCGCGGAACACCCAGCCGCGCAACAGCAGGAACCGGACAAGCGTCGCCAGCCCGTTCGCGGCGACCACCACGACGAGTTCAAGCGCGCGCGAGGGCCGTTCGGCCAGGCCGTGCAGAAGGGCGAGCGCCCCGGTCGACAGGCACAGCCCGACGAGGAAGGCGGTGCCGCCCTGGAGCTGGTGCCTGACGGCCCCGCCCCCGCCCGTCACGCCGAACGTGAAGCGCCGGTTCAGCGCGGTGTTGGCGACCGCCGTCAGCAGAAGGCTGAGGGCGTTGGCGACGAACGGGAGCAGCACCGTCCGGAGCGCGACGTACAGGACGGCCTGCGCGACCGTGCAGACGATCCCGACGAGGGCGAAGCGCGGAAGCCGCCTCGCCATGCCGTCCGGCAGGTCGGCTACAGCGCGGCGGGCCCCGGCGGCGCGGAAGTCGCCGCGCGCGATGCGCCGGGCGACCCGGGCCATGCCCCTGAGGTCGTCGAGGGCGGTGCGGGCGACGTCCACCCGGCTGTCGGGGTCGTCCACCCAGTCGACGGGCACCTCGTGGATGCGCAGGCCGGTGCGTTGGGCGAGCAGCAGCAGCTCGGTGTCGAAGAACCAGGCGTCGTCCTCTACCTGGGGCAGAAGCGCCTGGGCGACCTCCGCGCGGGCCGCCTTGAAGCCGCACTGGGCGTCGGAGAAGCGGGCCGCGAGGGTGGCGCGCAACAGCAGGTTGTAGCAGCGCGACACGAACTCCCGTTTCGCACCGCGCACGACGGTGGCCTGTCGGGTGAGGCGGCTGCCGATGGCCAGGTCGGAGTGGCCGGACAGCAGGGGCGCGACGAGCGGGAGGAACCCTTCGAGGCGGGTGGACAGGTCCACGTCCATGTAGGCGACGACGTCGGCGTCGCTCGCGCCCCACACGTGCCGTAGGGCGAGACCGCGACCCTTGCGGTCGAGCCTGAGCGCGCGGACGTGTGGGAGCTCTTCGGCGAGCCGCCCCGCGACGTCGCTGGTGCGGTCGGTGCTGGCGTTGTCGGCGATGATGATGCGGAACGCGTAGGGGAACGTCGCGGTGAGGTAGCCGTGCAGCCTGCGGACGCTGGCTTCGAGGACGTGCTCCTCGTTGTGCACGGGAACGACGATCTCGACGAGTTTCGCGAGGCGCCGCGTCTCGGCCGTGTCGGACGGGGCGCCGGGGAGGTCGGTGGTCGTACTCATGCCGGCGACGATGCCGGGTGGGGCTGGGAGGCCCCTGATCGGCGCGTGAAGCCCGGATGAGAGTGCGCCGGGGTCAGCGGCGGGCGGGCGTCCCCGGCAGGCTCAGGCGCGCGATGGCGCCCCCGCCGGGGGCCGCCTCCAGCGTCACCTCGCCCCCGGCCTCCCGGACGACCTGGGCGACGATCGACAGGCCGAGCCCCGATCCGGGCAGGCTGCGCGCCGACGGCGACCGCCAGAACCGCTCGAAGACGTACGGGAGCTCCTCCTCGGCGACGCCGGGCCCGTGGTCGCGGACGCGCAGGACGCCGTCCGCGAGCGTCACCTCGACGGTTCCGCCGGACGGGCTGAACTTCACGGCGTTGTCGCACAGGTTGACGACGGCGCGCTCCAGGCTGTCGGGGTCGCCTTCGACCCACCAGGGCGTCAGGTCGGCCGTCACGGTGAGCCCCGGGCCGCGCAGCTTCGCCCGGTCCACCGCGCGCTGGACGACCTCGTGGAAGGCGACCTCGGTGTGCTGGCGGGGCTTGGCGGCGGGGCTGCCGAGCTGGAGGAGGTCGCCGATGAGCGTGGTCAGCTCGCGCATCTGGGCGCGGACGCTGTCCAGGAGGCGGGCCTTGGTCTCGGGTGGCAGGTCGCGGCCCGTCTCCTCGCTGCGGATGAGCAGGTCGATGTTGGTGCGCATGCTCGTCAGCGGGGTGCGCAGCTCGTGCCCGGCGTCGGCGACGAGGGCGCGCTGGCGTTCCTGGGACGCGGCGAGCGCCGCCGTCATCGTGTTGAAGGAGCGGCCGAGGCGGGCGATCTCGTCGCTGCCCTCCTCGGGGATGCGGACGGACAGGTCCTCTGTCCTGGCGACCTCCTCGACGGCTTCCGTCAGCCGGTCCACCGGCCGCAGGGAGGCGCGCGCGATGAGCAGGCCCGCGACAGCCGATCCGAGGATGCCGCCCACGGAGACGAGGAGGAGGGTGAGGGCGAGGTCGCCGAGCGGGTCGGTGACCTGGCCGAGCGGCAGCGCCGTCATCACGGTGATCCGCTCGTCGTTCTCGCCTATGTAGGCGACATGGGTGAGGATCCTGACGTTCACCCGGGCGCCGTCGGCGTCGGTGCCGGAGCCGTCGTGGAAGACGAGGTCGCGGTTGCCGCGCACCACGGCGAGATCGGCCTCGGAGACGGGCATGACGCCCTGGTTCACGATCGTGCAGACCCTGCTGTCGGGCAGCACGACCTGCTGGAGGCGCTCACTGGGCGGCCGGATGCGGCCGTAGGGGCTCGGCGCGTTCGGATCGGCGTTGGTGGCCTCGGCCGCGCAGTGCTCGACGGCGTTGGCGATCTCGAACCTGATCCAGTCGCCACCGGGGCCCGGCCCGGGGCGTCCGGCCTGGACGGTCAGCTGCTTGTCGAGCTGGGCGTACAGCGCGTCGCGGACGAGGAACCAGCTCGCCAGCGCGCAGGCGGCGACCGCGACGGCCACCGCCGCGGCGGCCAGCAGGGCGATCCTGCCGCGCAGCGGGAGCCGCCTCATGATCCCGCGCGCAGCACGTAACCCACGCCGCGCACCGTGTGGACGAGCCTGGGCAGCCCGTCTATCTCGGTCTTCCGGCGCAGGTACATCACGTAGACGTCGAGGGAGTTGGAGGCGGGTTCGAAGTCGAAGCCCCAGACGGTCTCCAGGATCTGCTCGCGGGTCAGGACCTGGCGGGGGTGCGCCATGAACATCTCCAGGAGCATGTACTCCGTGCGGGTCAGCTCCAGCGGCCTGCCTTCACGGGTCACCTCTCGGGTGAGCGTGTTCATCCGCAAACCGGCGAACTCCAGGACCTCGTCAGCGGGTTCCTCGCCGGGCTTGGCGGGGGACGTCATGGCGCTGCGGCGCAGGAGCGCGCGGACCCGGGCGAGCAGCTCGTCCAGCTCGAACGGCTTCACCAGGTAGTCGTCGGCCCCGGCGTCCAGGCCGGTGACGCGGTCGCCGACCATGTCGCGGGCCGTGAGCATGAGCACCGGGGTGCCGTCGCCTCCGGTGCGGAGCCTTCGGCAGGCGGTGAGACCGTCCATGCGGGGCATGAGCACGTCGAGGATGATCAGGTCGGGCCGCGCCTTCTCGGCCGACTCCAGCGCGTCCACGCCGTCGCCCGCCTCGCTCACCCGGTAGCCCTCGAAGACGAGGCTGCTGGTGAGCGACTCGCGGACGGCGGGCTCGTCGTCGACGACGAGGATGTGGGCGCGCGGCTCGTCGGGAGAGGTCATGCCCTCACGGTAGCCACCGCGCGCGGCCGTCCCGGTGAACGCCGGGCATTCTCAGCGCGCTCTCACCCATTTCTCACCCGGTCCCGGCCAGGTGCGGGAGCGCAGGGAGACGACGATAAGGAGGCAGGTCAGAGGGATGAGGTCTCCGATCCGGGTGAAGGGGGTGCGCGCGTCGGCGTCCGGTAGGGGGACGACGACGGGGAACACGCCTGTCTCGTCGGTGCCGTGCCAGGCGAGGAGTTCCCCGCGCGGGCCGAAGGCAGCCGTCACCCCGGTGAGCGCCGCCTGTACGACGGGACGGCCGGTCTCGGCGGCCCGGACGGCGGCGAGCGAGGCGTGCTGCGCGGGCGCCCAGCTCTCCTGGAACGTCGAGGTGGCGGACTGGACGACGATCAGCCGCGCCCCGTCCGCGACGGCGACCCTGCCCAGATCGGGGAAGGCCGACTCGAAGCAGACGAGCGGGGTGATCCGGACACCGTGCACGTCGAACACGGCGGGCCCGTCGCCGGGCACGCGGTCCTCGGCGGCGGCCCCGCTGATCGCCGCGAGCCACCCGAAGAGCGGACGGAGCGGGATGTACTCCCCGAACGGGACGAGTCTCATCTTGACGTACCTGTCGGCCTCGGTTCCGTCCCGGTAGAGCACCGACGATTTGGAGATCCGCCCCGAGGGCGTCCTGGCGTCCTCGTTGACCAGGACCGTCCCGAGGTCGGCGATCCGCTCCCGCAGGTCCGGGCGCGACCTCAGATCGAAGCCCACCGAACTCTCCCCCCAGACGATCAGGTCGGCGCCCTCGACCGTCCGGGAGAGCCGCTCGTTCTCCGCGAACCGGACTTCCGGCCCCGTCACCACCCCCGGCTGGACCAGCGCCAGCGTCATCTCCTCGCGCGCCTCCCCCGCCCCGCGCGTCAACCCGGCCACTCCCGCCACGGCCGCCCCGACCGCCGCGACCCCGGCCAGCCCGTGCCACCACTTTGCGCGGCCGAGCAGTCCCCGTCCACGCTCCGGCGCCGCCCGGACGCGTGCGGCCGCGAGGCGCGTGATCAGGAGCGCCAGGGCGGCGTTGACGGCGACGAGGACGAACGAGACGAGCCAGACCCCGCCGACCGCCGCCAGCCGCAGCACCTCGGGGCTCTCCCACTGCGTCGCCCCGTAGACCGCCCACGGCCCGCCGAACGGGTGCCAGGACCGCAGGTACTCGCCCGCCACCCACACCGCGGGCAGCACCAGCACCCCGTCCCAGCCACGGCACACCCGCGCGGCGACCCCGAACGGCGCCCACAGCGCCCCGAACCCGACGGCCACCAGCAGCAGCGCGGGCCCGATGTTGGGCGCCGTCCAGTACATCGCCGCGCCGATGTACCCGGCCCCGAACGCCCACCCCCGCCGCAGCGCCCCCCTGACGTCGTCCGCCCGCCGCGCCCAGAGCACCCCCGGCACCACCGCCGCCCAGGCGAGCCACCACAGCCCGACCCCGGGAAACGCCAGCACCGGGACCACCCCGGCCAGGAACGCCCACCCCATCCCTCCAGTCAAACCCCCACCGGGCCCCGCCCACAACCCCGCCGCTGATCAGCGGCGGGAGCCCGGCCACGGGCCTAGAGGCTTGGCCCAGACCTGCTCGACGGTCTTCCTGGTGTCGTAGACGCGGAAGCCGCGCGCCTCGTAGTTGGGCAGGGCGGCCGGGCCGTCGAGGGAGCAGGTGTGAAGCCAGACCCGCGAGGTCGGCGGGAGCGGGTGGCGCTCGCCCAGCGTCCAGGCCCGACGGACGGCTTCCGTGAGCAGATGACCGCCCAAACCCCGCCCGGTGAAAGCAGGCAGCAGACCAAAGCAGATGATCTCGACGTCGCCGTCAGCCCCAGGCGTGAACTCGGCGTACCCGGCGGGCGTGCCGCGATCCCAGGCGATCCACGTCTCGACGCCGGGCCTGGCCAGCCAGTGCTCCCAGTGCTCGTACGACCAGGGCAGCCGGTCCGACCACAGGTGGTCACCGCCCACGCCGAAGTACAGGTAGCGGCTCAGCTCCGGACTCGGCACCTCCGCCCTGACCACGTCGATCGGCGCGACCCTGCCCGGCCGCAGGTCGTCCAACGAGGTCTGCTCCAGGTACCACGTGGTTACGGCTTGGCTAACCGTTGCGCTAGCAGGCTCCCTACCAGGTCGTTCATGTCCGCTGTGCTTGTCGTTATCCTTGACCACCAGATCACCGCTTCCGCGCGACGTAGCGCCGTAGAGACTCCGTGATCACCTCAGTGATGGTCTTGCCCTCGGCAGATGCCTTCTCGACTGCCGGGCCCCAGATGGTGTCGGGGACCCGAACACTCCGGACGGGCGTCTTGCCCGTGGCTGGCCTACCGATCTTGGGCTTTTCTGTCATACAAGAATCTTAGCCAAGCTCCTTGACGGGACGCTACCACCCTGCTTAAGTGTAATACAGAAAGCGGCCCCGGACGGTGTTGCAGCACCAGTCCAGGGCCTTGATCCACACCTTCAAGACAAGGCGAGGACCCAGTGTCAGATCTTAGCTTCGGCGTGCCCTTCGACGCCGCGAAGCTCGACCAGTCCCAGCGTGACGGCCTGGCGTGCGTCGTCTGCCGTCGGGACCACGCGGCCGACCCGGCCCCGGCCCTGCCGGTGGGCGTGGTGGACGGTGGGCAGGTGTTCGCGTGCCGGGCGTGCGTCTTCCCGGAGGCCGCCTCCCCGGTGGTCGAGCTGCCCGACGGCCGGATCGTGGACGCGGCGGCGTGGGACCAGGGCCGGACCGTCCTGCGCCCCGGCCCCCTCGCTGCGGCGATCCGGGGCGAGTACCCCCTGCCCGCGCCCGCCCCGGTGCTGCACGACTCCCACGCGATCCCCGAGTGGGACGACCCGGCCCCGGTCGGGGTGTACGCGGCCGAGATGCGGTTCATGGTCGAGCGCGAGGGGATGTCGATGGTCGCGGTGCGGTGGGCGCGGCTGGGTGAGGCGCTGGGCCTGCCGACGACGGCGCCGGTGCTCGTGCTGCCGCTGTATGAGGCGGCGGAGCTGGCTCGGGTGCTGCTGGCCCGGCACGTCGAGATCGGCGACGCCGACGTCGAGCTGGCGGCCGAGTGCCTGGACGTGGCGGAGGCGCTGGCGCGGGCGGTGCTGCGGACGCTGCGGGCGGAGGCTGACCGATGAGCCGGGCGGACAGGGCGATCCGGGCGCTGGCGGCCGTGACGGTGGTCGCCTTGGCGGTGATCGCGGCGGTGGTGTCCTACCAGCACGCCTACGCCATCGCGTCGGAGCACGGGCAGGATGGTTGGACGGCGCGGTTGACGCCGTTGACGATCGACGGGCTGGTGTTCGTGCCGGGTCTGGTGATGCTGGACGCGGCCCGGCGTGGGTCTCGTGCGCCGTTCCTGGCGTGGCTGGCGCTCGGGTTGGGCATCGGGGCGACGGGGGCGGTGAACGTGCTTCACGGGCTCGATCACGGCCCTGTGGGGGCTGCGGTGGCCGGGTGGCCCGCTGTCGCGCTTGTCCTCGCCCACGAGCTGCTGATGGGGATGATCCGGCGCGGCGGAGTTTCGTCACACACGGTCGGGCGTGAGGAAAGTCGGGAGTGGGCGGAGGTCTGGCGGTCGGTCTCCCGGGTCGTCGCGGAGGGAGCGAAGGGTACCCGGATCGTGGGTACCCCGGCTGCGGCCGTCAGGCTGACGGGCGCGAACCGCGAGGTCCTCGCGGGACCTGGCGAGGGGGAGGGGGTCCACAGTGTGGACGCCCCTGGTTCCACTCGCTCGATCACGGTCCCGGCCGACCACGCACTCAGCCACCCGGCCGTCATCGGCCCGCCTGGTCAGCCCTTGGTGGCCGACCTGGATTCGGCCATCGTTTCGGCCAGGTCGGCGGGGCGGTCGATCCGGGCAATCGCTGAGGAGTTCGGGGTGACCCGGTACAGGGTGCGCAAGGCCCTGGCGGCGGGGTAGCCGACGAGGAAGACGAGGGGTACACGACAGCGTGTACCCCTCATCGCGTTCCTGCCCGCGAAAGGTGCCGCCCGCGCGTATGGGGGCTGAGGGGAGTTCGCGGCATTCAACATGAATGCCGCGATGTGCCGCCCGCGCGTATGGGGGCTGAGGGGTACGCGCAAAGTGCGCACCCCTGGCGGCCCGCGCTACCCGCGCGTACGGGGGAATGGGGGACGTCGAGGCGGCCCGGAGGAGGAGGCCAGGTCAATACCCTCTCGCGGGGTATTGCGTGCCGTCCGCGCGCGCGAGGGTGAGGGTGCCCAGTTCTCCCGCGCGGAACAACTGGAGTGCCGCCCGCGCCCATGGGGGCTGAGGACATCGCGGCACCCTTCGGGGGCGCCGCGATGCCTGGGTCACGCGGGCAAGGAGACCTTCAGCCTGAATGCCTCCCTCGTAGCGGCTCATGCGCGCGCGGGCCAGGCTTTTCGGTACGGCAGTAAAAAGCCTGGTCAGATGGGGTGTGGGATGCGCGGTCATATTATTACCCCGAACTTCACACGTCGGCGCGCTCCGGCTCGGGGACCCGGGCGAGTTCGCGGGCCTGACCCTCGTTCGAGGGGGCGGGGAGACCGGTCCCCAAAATTTTGGGGACCACCGACGCGGCCTCGATGAACTGTGAGGCGCGCCGGTCCGAGAACCCCCACCGCTCGCGGCAGTAGTTCGGTCAGGTCGCGCGGCTGGCGCAAGTTCGCGGCGGGATTCGCTGTGAACGGCGAAGTCCCGCCCTTACCTTTGGAGTTGTCGAGGCTTCAAAGGAAGGTGCGGGACTATGCATCAAGGTAGCACTGGTCCGGTAGAGCCGGGCCTGTCCACTGGGGAGCGCATCAAGTTCTTCCGGATGCGCCGGGGGATGACGCGCGATGTTCTCGGCGGGCTCGTGGGTAAGTCGGGGCGGTGGGTGAAGGCGGTGGAATCCGGCCAGATCCAGACGCCGCGCCTGCCCGTGTTGGTGAGCATCGCCGAAGTTCTGAAAATCCGGGACCTCTCGGAGTTGACGGGCGGGCAGTCGATGCCGACGAACATGTTTCGGGGGCCGGGCCATCCGGCCCTTTCCGCTGTCCGGGATGCCGTCAACGAGGTCGGGAGTAGCGCCGACGTCGAAGCGCAGTCGGTCGCATCACTTCGGGCCCGGCTCGCGGCGGCCTGGCGGGCGCGGCACGCGGCACCGGATCATCGGACCGTGATCGGTGAACTGCTGCCGGGCCTGATCCGCGGCGGGAAGG
This sequence comes from Actinocorallia sp. API 0066, assembly GCF_020991275.1. Lineage (GTDB taxonomy): Bacteria > Actinomycetota > Actinomycetes > Streptosporangiales > Streptosporangiaceae > Actinocorallia. Next base: position 66,136 of record NZ_JAJLQY010000006.1, read on the forward strand.
CCACCGTGCGCGCGCGTCGCGGCGATGAGCGGCGGGAAGCACTCGCGACCTTGGCGGGGATCTATCACCTCGCGCAGTTCTTCACCGCGTACCAGCCCGATACGGGGTTGCTGTGGCGGGTCGCCGAGCGGGGCTTGATGGCGGCGGAGGAGTCCGAAGACCCGAAGGCGCTCGCAGATTCGGCATGGCTGCTGGTCGAGGCACATCGCGATATCGGAGACTTCGACGCGGCGGAATCCGTCGCTCGTCGCGCTATCGAGCAGGTCGCGCCGCATCTCGACGGTGCGGGCGATGGCCTTGTCGGCGCGTGGGGTGGGCTGCACTTCGCTGCCGCGTACACGGCGGCGCGGGCGGGTGAGCGCGGCACGGCTTGGCGGTGGTGGGAGAAAGCCGACGCGGTGGCGTCGCGTCTGCCTGCTGGCCATTACGATCCGATGACCTCGTTCGGCCGCGCGGTGATGCCCGCGCATGCGGTAACCGTCGCGGTCGAACTCCGGCAGAAGTCCGAGGCCGCCCAGCAGACGCGCCGCGCCGCGAACACCGCTATTCCGTCAGCGCCACGCCAGGCCAGGCACCTGGTCGAGATGGCGCGCGCACACCAGATCGGCGGGGACTCTGCCGATGCTCTCGCCACCTTGCGTACCGCGTTCGCCACGGCCCCCGAGACGGTCCGGTTCAACGGGTACGCCCACCGTATGATCCGCGATCTGGCCGAAGGCCCGCTCCATCTCAGGGGGGACGCTCGCGTTCTCGCTGATCGGGTCGGTCTGCTCGTGTGACCAAGGGGACACGAACCGTGTCCCCTCGGGTGCGATTTCCACGCTTCCCTGTCGTCACGACGAAGGGAGGCGTGGTGACATACACGCAGACGGAGCGGGAGGCCGCCGAACTGGCGGAGCTGCGGGAGGAATACCCCGCGTGGAACGTGTGGCGGGCGTCGGGTGGGGCGTGGATGGCGTCCCGCCGCGCGGACCTGAACCTGCGTCAGACGCGGGCGGGGTGTTCGCCGACGTTGATGGAGGACACGCGCCGTCGGTTGCGCCGTCAGTTGGAGGCGGAGTCGCGGGCGGATCGGCACACGGCGGATGGCTACCTGTGCAGTGTGGAAGCGGCGTGGTGGCACCTGCTGGACGGGCGGGCGTGCTGCGCGGTGACCGGCGGGGCGGTGGAGGCGGTGGAGCGGCTGTGACGGACCTGATCGTGGCCGGGATCATCGCCGTGCTGTTGTGGGTGGTCCTGATGGTCGCCCTGGTGGTGTGGGCGAGGGCGGGCCGGTGAGGGCGCGCCGTCAGTGCACCGGCCTGCATGTCGCGCTCGGCGGCGACGCGGAGCCCCTGGAGTGGGTGCCGTGGCCGGGTGGTACCGCGCGGGTGGTGGAGTCCACGTGTGCCCGGTGCGGGGACGGGGCGATGTATGAGTGGGCGATGGTCGGGGGCGCGTACCGGGTCATGCGGCATGACCGCGCGGGCCGGGTGTCCATGTATCCCTCGGGGCTGGTGGCGCGCCGGGCGCAGGCGCGGGACGCGTGGGGCCGCATCCTGGCTGGCGAGGCCCGGTAGGGACGTGAAAGAGCCGCCCCCGACCTCCGGAGAGGTGCGGGGGCGGCGTGCTGTGCGGGCTACCGGGCGTCGTAGCCGCGCGGCGGTGCGCTCTCGGTCGGCCGGTAGACGGGCTGGGTGTCCACGATCCCGAGACCGAGCAGCCACCGGCCGATGACCGGCCAGCGGCTCTCGGCCCAGCGGATCACCCAGTAGGCGGTGCCGCCGACCGTGGCGGTGACGACGATCTCCACCGCCGCCGAGTCCAGGGTGATCCCGGCCTTGGCGGCGAGGGTCAGCAGGTGGGCGATGACGATCGCGGACACGGTCCGGATCACGGAGTCGATCACGAGGGGCTTCCTTCGGGCTTGAGGAGTTCCAGGACCTGGTCGAGCTTGGCGTTGGTGGTGGCGAGCTGCGACTTGAGGCTCGACACCTCGGTCTGGAGCGCGCGGACCTTCTTGTTCACGTCGGTGAGCACCGACGACGGCATCCACGTCGGGTTGGTGGGGTCACCGTTCGGGGCAGGCATGGCGTCCCGCTGCCAGACGGCCTTGTAGATCTGTTCGGGAGTCATGCCGTCGTCCTCCGTGGTGGTGGTGTCGGGGCGGGGTGCTCCGGCCTTCACCCACGCGTACAGGGGGCCGCCGGGGCAGCTCGTCGCGTAGCCGTCGCGGTGGCCCTTGATCTCGGTTCCGGCGCCGCCCTTGGCGCGCAGGTGCTCGATGGCGTCGCGGATGCCGTGCAGCATCTCGTCGTTCGGCACGACGAGCCCGCTGTTGCCGACCATGCCGAGCACCGCGTAGTGCCCGCTGTTCAGGCCCGGGCCGTTGGCGGCGGGCAGCTTGTGCAGGCCGCGCCCCTCGAAGACGAACCGGTGCGGACAGCACAGGAACGAGTACCCGATGTCCGCCCACCCGTTGTCGTCCATGTGGCCGTTCTGGATCTGGCGGACGAGCGCGTAACACAGGTCATGGTCGGTGGCGAGGCGCGGGTCCACCCGGCTGCCGGTGTAGTGCACCTTCACCCCGCGTGTGCTGGCGAGGTGGGACGCCGCCGAGCGGGGCGCGCGTGCGCCCCACTGGGCGCGGGTGATCAGCTTCACGGGCTCCTCATTTCGCAACGAGCGGCATGACCACGGCGGCGATCAGCCCGCCACCTCCGACGATCGCCGCGACGGTCTGGATGGTGCGGGTCTTGGCGGCGGTCATGTCGGCGCGGATCTCGGCCAGGTCGGCGCGGGTCGCCATCACCTGCTCGGCCCGGTCCTGCCGCTCGTCCATACGGCGCATGTCGCCGTGCAGACCGGTGTACTGCTCGGTAAGCCGATCGACCTTGCCGTCCATGCGGTCGACCTTGCGGTCCACGTCGCCGAGCCGGTCGTAGATCTCGCGCGCTCCGATCTGGACGCCGCCGAGCGGATCGGGGGTGGTCATGCCAGCCTCGTGTAGACGAGGAGGCTGGAGTCGCGGACGGTGGCGGTGCCGGAGGCGTTCGCGGCGAACTGGGCGGTAACCCACCCGTCCGTCCCGGCCGTGTGGAGCATGGACGTCTCGTGGTAAACCGAGTAGCCGTTGGCGGTTCCGCCCGGTCCGCCGACCGCTTGGGCGGTGCCGGGGCCGCGCCGGATCGCCATCATGTTGCTGTTGACGTTGGTGGTGGTGCCGGTCTCTAGGGCGAGGATGTTCCGCTCCATCGCCCCGTTCGCCGACCACCACTGGAACTTGGCGTCGGTCGCGGTCGGCGCGTCGTACGCGATCCACAGCTCACACAGATAATGGGCGTTCGCGAGCGCCCAGAATCCCAACCCGAGGATGTCGGCGACGGTGGTCGTGGTGTTCGCCTGGTCGCCGGACGTCATCGTGTACTCGGGCTTGCCCGCGTTGAGCAGGGCGGCGGTGACGATCTGCCCCGCTCGGAAGTTCGGGTACGGCAAAAGGCACCTCCTACAGGGCGAGGGTCATGGGCTGGGCGAGGCGGACCGGCGTTCCGGCCGGGTGGGGTTTGGTGATGCCGTTGATGCCGCGCTGGACGGTGAAGATCTGCCGCTCGATCCGGCCGAACTCGACGTGGTCGAACCACACCTCGGTTCCGGCGCCGGGGCTGCCGCCGATGGTGGGCCCGTATCCGGCGGCCGCCGCGTTCGCGGGGGCGACGCTGGTCAGGGTGTGGTGGGTCCAGGTGGCGGCGGGCAGGGCCTTGGTGGCGGTGGAGGTGGTGATGTAGCCGCCCGCGCCGGTGAACCAGTCGATGGCGGCGGCCACGGTGCCGTGTCCGGCCACGCTGTAGGCCCGGAACGAGGTGGCGTAGGCGGTGCCGGGGGTGACCAGGGCGCGGTGCGTCCCGGTGGGGCGGGCGTAGTTCTGGGTGGGGGTGCCGGTGGTGGTGAGCAGCGCGGACGCGGGGCCTGTCCAGGCGCGGGTGGTGGAGCGGGTGATGGTGCAGTCGGCGGCGGACCATCCGTGCGTGTCCGTCTCGAACGTCCAGGTGGGCCCGGCAACGGCGGTGACGCGCATGACCTCGCCGCCGACGAGGATGTCGAACGGGAACTCGGTGGCGGGTTCCCAGATCCATTCGGGGCCGCTGGTGATCGCGACGGTGAAGGTGGTCGAGCTGGCGGTGATGTCCGTGGCGAGTTCAGAGCCCGACGTGTCGGCGCGTCCAAGAACGGGGTCGTCGGCGGTGGCGACGCGCCAGGGCGCGTAGGGCGCGCCGACCACGCGCCCGTAGTGGGTCTGGCTGGTGATGGTCTCCGACAGCCCTACCGCCATCTGGTCGATGGCGGCGGGCGGTAGCCACGGTGGCGGCGAGGTGATGGTGAGGCGTCCGCCGACGTCCAGGCGGCGGGCGGCCTCCACCTGCGCGGGGGTGGTGTAGGCGTGGTCCCACAGCGTGAGCGGGATGGACGGGTGGCGCGCCTCGTCCACCGTGCCCAGATGCAGCCGCCAGCCCGCGATGTCGCGGAGCTGGTCGTCGGTGAGGACGTTGACGGTCTCGCTCGTCTCGTACCTGCCGACGCCGTTCGGCGGCGGCTGGATCGAGAGCGTCCCGGCCTCCAGTTCGGCGACGGCCGATGATCCGCCCTGGCGGGTGATGGTGACGGCGTTGCGGGTGGCCTGGTCGTCGTCCACAGGTGCGAGCTCGCCGAGTTCGCGGTCCTGCCCGAACTCCAGTTCCAGCGTCGGGTCGAGGTTGTAGAGGGCCTGGCGGGTCCGGTAGGCCAGGGCGAGCCTCCAGCGCGGCTCGTACAGGATGCCGCCGTCAGCCCGCGCACACTCGTCTAGCAGTTCCAGGAGTGTGCCTGACCGCTGCGGTCCCATCGGGGCGGTCCCATCGGGGTTGCCGAGCACTACGACGGGCACGCCCTGCTCGCGGCACAGCCGGATGATCCGGTGCGCGGCCAGTTCCCCGGTCCAGGCGTCCATCTGGCGGCGCAGGTCGAAGATGGACGTGATGCGGTTGTGGACGCTGATGTGGCCGAACACGGCGGTGCCGGTGGTCAGGCCGCCCCCGGCGTTGACGCCGACGCCCGACACCCGGCCGAACGTCTGGCTGCTCAGGGTGACGGTGGCCGTCTGGCCGACCGTCTGCCCGACGTCCAGGGCGACGAGTGCGAACTCGACGTCCGCGCCGATCTGGGTGGCCTGCAACGCCATGCGGGACAGCCGGTCGTTGATGTTGAAGTCCATGTAGCCGGTGTCCAGGACTTGGGTGCCGTCCCACGTGTGGGCGCGGATGGCCAGGTCGCCGCCGGTGCCGCCGTAGAAGACGGCGACCCGCTGGAGGCTGCCGCCGGTGAAGTACAGGGTGATGACGCGTTCACCGGCGACTCCGGCGTCGATGTGGAACAGCCAGCGCAGTTGCGCCGTGCCGCCCGAGGCGTCGTAGGCCGGGACGGTCCCCATCCACTGGCTGTCGGTGAGGGTCGGTAGCGGGTCCGAGCACGCGAAGCCGTCGAAGTTCGCGTAGTCGGGCTGCTCGATCGTGACGGCCATCGCGGGGTGTCCCTCGATCGCGGAGGCGATCTGGGTGGAGTCCTGGCCGTCCTCGCACGGCCAGTACGCCACCAGGTCGCCCTGTTGCAGTAGGGCGTGTTTGAGGGTGGAGGCGACGGGCGCGTCGCCTTGGCCGAGCCGCCGGGTGATCCCGGCGGCCTCCACCTGGGCGCGAACGTCCGGCGAGGCCGGGGCCCAGCGCGGCGCCCATGAGGACACCTCGGCGTGGGCACGGTAGTCCCTATCGGTGACCTCGGCCGGAGGCATGACCACCCACGTCAACCCCGCCCCGTCCACGATCGCGCCGTCGCCGGGGGCGGCCGCCGACACGTCGAGGTCGGCGGCGAGAGAACCGCCGATGCCGTCGCGCAACTGGAACCCGTGCAGCCGCCCGCACGCCGGTAGCAGCGTCTCGACCGAGTCGCCCCCGATCGACAGCGCGGAGCACGCTTCGAGGTCGGCGTTCCCGGCGTGGACGCTGGTGGTCGCGCCGAGCGTGATCGAGTCGCCGAGCACGGTCCACGGGCCGCCGATGGTGGGGCCGGTGTGGAAGGTGACGACACTGCCGCCCGCCCCGTTGTCCACGTCCAGCGTCACGCGCAGGCACAGCCGCCCGCCGGTAGCGGGGATGTGGGTGGTGGAGGAGGCGACGCCGATATTGCCGGTGCCGCCGTCCGGCGTCCAGAAGAACCGGAGCCGCCCGGTGCCGTGCAGCGTCCACAGCCACGACCGGTCGCCGGTCCCGGCCGACCAGCGGGAGGCCAGCACGCACGGGGTCCGCCAGGACTCGGCGTCCAGGTCGATCCGCATGTCCAGATCGCCCGTCAGCGCCACGGACGGGTCGTAGGGCGCGAGGAGGGACGCTTCGGCGTCGCCGGGCAGCAGCGCGTACGTCTCCCCGGCCGGGACGGAGACCCGGATGGGGGTGTTGCGGCCGATCTGCCCATACCAGGGGCCGCGCGGGTTGCGGGGGGAGAACCGGCCGTCCCGGTTGTCGAGCGTCAACGTCAATGACGTGGGTTCCAGGGTCGCGGACTGTTCGGACGTCCGCCCCCGCCCACCGATCTCGACGGGCGTGTCCTCACGCACCCACCCCGTGACGTCGGTCCAGGTGGTCCCGTCGAGGGACAGCTCGGTACGCGGATCGACACTCATCGGGCGGACCCTCTCGCGAGCCTGGAGCCGAGCACGAGCTGGACATCGCCGCCCTTGACGGCGATCCGGTGGCGCAGCTCCTCAACCAGCAGGTCCCCGTACCGGGACCCGTCCCCCCGGATCTCGATCACGGTCTTCTCGCGGGCAGCGGGGGCGGGCGAGTACGCCCACGCCGACCCGACCGACGTGTTCGGGCTGGCGGGCGCGGTCGCCCCGGCGAGCTTCGGCTTGGCCGGAGAGACGCCCCTGGTGAACATGTTCGGGGGCGCGGCGGCGGCGGCGAGTTGCATGGACGCGCCTCGGACGAGGGTGGCCGACGAGGTGATGCCGTCGGCGAGCATCCCGCCGATCTTCGCGCCCGCCAGGTCTGGAGAGCCCTTCCCGCTCAACGGGCCCTCCTTCGCCGGGGAGAAAGGAAGGAAGTTTCTGATCCGGCTGGCGATGCCGGACATGGCTGAGCCCACGCGGCCGATCATGGACGTGATGCCGTTGATCAGGCCCGTGATCACGTTCCGCCCGGCGTTGTACAGCAACATGTTGAGCCGCCCGAGCGCGGCCAGGATGCGGCCGGGCAGGCCGCGCAGCCACGCGACGAGGTTCTGGGCCCGGCTGACGGCGGCGTCTCGGACGCGTCCGAACCACCCGGCCACCCGGCCGGGCAGGGCCGCGATCCAGCCGACAGCGGCCAGCGTGCCCCGCACCGCCGTCTGGACGCGAGCGACCACCCAGGCCCACGTGCTCGACGTGGCGTTACGGACCGTTGTCCAATGCTTGATGATCAAGCCGGGCCCGGTAAAGTTCAAGAAGAGGTTGGCGAGGAACCGGAGGACGCGCACGAACACGGCGCGGATGGCCTCCCACGCGGCGGCGGTCTTGTTGGTGACCCAGTTCCACGTCGCCCCGGTGTAGGTCTTGACCTTGTCCCAGTTCAGGGCGACCAGGGCGACCAGGGCGAGGACGGCGGCGATGACGAGGGCGGCGGGTCCCATGGCGATGAGCCAGGCCAACGCCACCCGCCCGGCGGCGAGCGTCGATTGCGTGCCCATGACCACCCACCCCGCGACGTAGCGGGCGGACGTCACGGTCATGGCGGCGCTCGTCCGCGCCATGCTGGCGACCATCGACGCCGTGCCGGACGCGACGGCGGTCGCCGCCATCGCCGCGCCGCGTGCCATCGCGGGGAGCAGTTGGGCCCCGGCGATGGCGGCCATGGCCAGGCCGCCGAGTCCCGAGGCGGCCGGGGCGAGGGCCTGGGCCATGCCGGTAGCGGCCTGGGCGGTGTCGCCGAGCACGCCGGGCGCGCCGACGAGCGAGGCCATCGCGGACTCCGTCTTGCGCTTCCAGGACTCGATGCCGGTGGCGGCGTTGTCGTTGAGGGTGTCGCCCATGCGCTGTGCGGCGCCTTCGACGTCGCCGAGCGCGGACACGGCCGACGACGGGTCGAGCGCGTACAAGGAGTCACCGAGGTCTTCGGCTTTGGTGCCGAACAGCTCGACGGCCATGGCGTTCCGCTTCACCGGGTCCTGGATCGCGCGGAGCTTGTCCAGCGTGAGGTCGAGGGCTTGGGCGGCTTCGGGGCCGCCCTTGCCGAGCGCGGCGAACATCTTGTCGGCGTTCAGCCCGAGTTCGTCGTAGGCGTCGCGGATCTTGTCGGACCCGGCGACGGCCTCGATCGAGAACTCCTTGATGGCGTCGGCGACGACGTCGGCGTCGCGGGCACCGGCCTTGAGCCCTTGCGACAACAGGCCCATCGCGGTCTGTCCGTCCAGCCCCATGTTCCGGAACTGGGTGGAGTACTCGGTGAACGTGTCGAGAAGGTCGGCTGCCTCGTTCGCCCCCGACTGGAACCCGACCGTCAGGATGTCCAGGGCCTCCGTGGCGTCCTTGGCGAGCCCCGTCTTGATCATCTTGCCGACGGCGCGGGACACCTCACCCACGTCCTCGCCAAAGGCCGTGCCGAGATTGACGACGCTGCCGGTGACGGCCTTCAAGTCGGCCTCGCTCGCCGCCGCCATCCCGTCGATGTTGGTGACTACGCCCCGGATCGCGTTGTTGACCTCCTCCAGTCCAGAGCCCAGCCCCTGGGCATACAGGTCACCAGCGGCCTTTCCGAGCCGCTGCGCCTCAGCCTCGCTCCCACCGAGCTGCGCGGCGAGCTTGTCGCCCAGGCGCTCCTTCTCCAGCGCGGCGGTGACGCCGACGCCGATCGCGGCGGCGGCCCCCGCCCCGATCGCCGCCCCGGCCACGGCCAGCTTCTGCCCGTGCCGCTCGAAGAACCCCTGCGTGCGCTCAAGGTCCCGCCCCACCTGGTCGGCGTCCACGCCGATCCGGACCATGAGGTCACCCAGACTCGCCACCGGTCACCCCCTTGCGTTGGTGGTGCCGCCCAAGCGGCGGTGGTGGGCCTTGATAGCCGCGATCTGCTCGTGCAGGGATTGGGGTTGCCGGTCCCAGGCCGGCATGAAGTCGGCCGGGGTGAAGCGGCGGCCCTTTCCCCGGTTGGCGTTGGCGATGACGGACGCGACGAGCGCGGCCTGGGCGTCGGCGCGTGCCGGGCCGAGCGGCCCGGCGATCTGCTCATACGCCATCCACTGGGTCAGCTCGGCTGAGGAGGTGCGGGCGAGCAGCTCGGCGACCGTGCAGCCTAGCGAGAGCGCTAGCCGGTGGTAGAACCGTCGCTCGGGTCGGGCTCGGAGTCGTCTTTTCCCTCGGCTTCCGCGTCGTCGTCCATCCCGGACAGCTCGCGGGCGATGTCGAAGAGCCGGTCCACGACGGCGGCGGACTTCTGACCCAGCTCCGTCGCGTCGGCGTTGGTGAACAGCCGGTTCCCCTGGTCGTCGACGAGGCACTTCACCAGCAGCTTCGCGCGGAAGTTGTGGAGGCGGACGGACGCGGACGGGCCGCCCTTGCCTCCCTTTGCGTCCACGAACGCCGCCTCGAACGCGTCGCGGTCGGTGCCCGACAGGGCCATCACGCGGACCGTGCCGCCCCACTCCGGGACGTCTACGTCGCGGTGGGCGCGGTCGGAGGCTGCGAGGATCGCGTCTTTGGTCAGGAACGCCATGTCAGGACTCCTCGGACAGGTCCGGCGCTCCGGACACCTTGAACGTGACGGACGCGGACAGCTTGTCGTCGTGCGGCGCTTCCGGCTCGAAGCCGGTCATGATCGCCGCGAACGTCCAGGTGGTCAGCGCCGGGTCGGGAAACTGGATCTGGTAGTTGCGCGGGTCCACGTCGTCGAAGTCCGCGACGAGCACGTCGTGCAGCGCCGGGTCGTAGTTGATCTCGATGGAGACCTCGCCCGCGTCCACCAGGCCGCCGATGAACTCCCGTCGCCTGTTGGGGCTGTCGTGCGAGGTGACGTCGTAGGTGTCCCGGCTCATGCCGGGCGGGGTCACGTTCGTGACCTCGGCGATCGCGACGAACGCCTCGGTGGGGGTCGCTCCGTTCCCGCGCAGGAACTTCGTTCCGAAGCCGTCGATGCCTGCCATGGGCTTTACTCCTGTTCTGTGTCGTCTTCGAGGACGTCGGCCAGTGCGCGCAGCGCCTCGGCCAGTGCGCGCCGGGCTTGGGCGTCCCGTATGGTGACGGCCGCGCCGTCCACGCGCGCGGGGATGTCCACGGTGGCGACCTCGATCGGGTCGCTGTCGCCGATGGCCAGCCAGATCGGAAGGCCGATGAGCGCGCCCATTCACGGCTCCTGTTCGGTGAAGATCCGGTACCGCTGTATGCCGTGCCGGAGCTTGGGGTTGGGGTCGCGCAACACCTGCGCGAACTCGTAGCGGGTGGCCACGTGATGGAGGCCGGAGATGATGAGCGGCTGGTGGTCGAGCAGGGCGACGAGCCGGGACATGATCGCCTTGCCCTGAGCCATGCCGAGCCGGTCCCACCACACGTGCAGGGTCTCCACCGTCTGGCGGCCGAACCCGCCGTGCCGGTTGTCGGGTTGCTCCATCGACTCGCCCAGCACCACGTAGGGGAACGACGTGCCCTCGGGGACCTCGTCGTAGACGCCGGTGACGAGGTGCCCCAGCATGGTGTCGGCGGTGAGCCGGTTGTAGACGGCCTGCTGGACTGCGCCCATCGGGCTCGTCGCGTTCACCGGCCGATCTCCCGCTCGATCTCAGCAGCCAGGCGGCGGGGGAAGCGGGGCCGCTCAGACTCGGCGGCGCTGGTGAGCGCCGGGTTGGCGGGGATCGAGCTGGTGCCGTGCTCCTGGAAGGCCGCGTAGTAGAGCTTCGGGTCGAACCAGCCGACTTCGGCGAGCAGGCGCGCCCGGTCCACCCGGACGGTCAAGCCGCGCTGGAGACGGCCGGTGTCCACCCGGACCGCGCCGCGCGCGTCCGTACGGACGGCTTGCGCGGACTCCTCTACGGCCTTGAGAACCCCGGCCTCGATCCGCGCCCCGAGCCGGTCGAGCTCCCGCATCAGCTCGGGCAGCCCGGACACACCCACGCCCCTAGCCACGGCCGCGCCACTTCGCCGCGTCCAGCCCGGCCAGGAACTCGGCGTGCAGCTCGCCGCCACGCCCGCGCACCTCGGGCGGCAGGACTCCGGCGACGAACTGCACGGCGCGCTCGCCCTGGCCCTCCTCGGCCGCCTGGGCGACGAGGTCGGCGAGGTGCTGCGGGCTGTCGGCGTGATAGCCGATCCGCTCCCGGTAGATGCGGGCTTCCAGCGTCGCGCCGCCCGCGCGTTCCAGGTTCCGGTCACGGGTGACCCACGACGGGAAGACGACGGGCAGGCCGAGCGCCCACGCCTCGTAAATCGTGGACCCGCCGTCCGCGATGACCACGTCGGCGCTGGCGTACTCGGCGAGGGTGGCGCGCTTGTCGGGACGGTGGCGGGGGTGCGGGGCCTCCGTCAGCTCGAACAGGTCGGGGTCGAGCGCCGACAGCACTTCTTCGCGGGCCCACCAGGAGGTAGCGCCCGCGCCGGGCGCGGCCCGGTTACCGTCCTGCCATGCCTCCGAGCCGCCGCCGTGGGTGGGCGCCCACAGCACCCGAATCCGCCCGCCTGCGGGGCGGGGGACGCGCGGGACATCGCCGTTGAACAGCGGATCGAGCTTCGGGTAGCCGACCTGCACCACCTTGCGGCGGGGGACGCCGCCCGACACCACCCGGTCGGCCACCGTGGGGCCGGGCACTGTGACGTAGTGGAACGTGGACATCTTCAGGCCGCGCCGATAGTCCTTGTCGGCGATGCCGTGGTCGATCATCACGCCGACCTTGCCGATCTCCCGGCGCACCCGGTACCGTCCGCGCATCGACAGGTAGGCGTTCACCGCGCCGGGCCGCGGCTGCCGCTCCACCCGGTAGGCGGACGGGTCCAGGTGGGCGAGGATCGGGGAGATGTAGGCGTCCACCATCCCGCCGGGGATGAGCGCCTGGGCCTGCTCGTCCCAGCCGGTCGCGTTGCTCGCGAAGACGATCACGCGGACCGCCTCACGATCAGCGCGCCGCGCCGGTTCGGGCGGCGGTCCCACGCCATGACCTCGCGGCCGTCCCAGTCCCACCCGTCGGCGGTCAGGACGCGCGCCGCGCCCTCGATCACGCCCCACTCGGGGCGGCCCGCATCGTGCAGGACCACCACGGCGTCATCGGACAGGTGCGGCTCCCACGCGCGCAGGTCCGCCGTGACCGCGTCAGCGGTGTGCTCGGCGTCGTGGAACAGCAGCCCGACCGGCCTGCCGTCCCACTTCGCCGCGACGGTCGCGCCGAGCGCCCGGCGGACGGTGTGCGCGCCGGGCGGGACGCCGATCCGGTCCATGTGCTCGCAGAACGCGGCGTAGGTGTCCGGCGCGTTGTACTTCGGGCTGCCCGACTCATACGCCTTGCGGCGCAGGTTCCACGGGTCCACGGTCGTCACGTGCGCGCCGTTCCCCTCGCCCGCGCCCAGCAGCAGCCAGCCGGTGGAGCGGCCCCGATACGCGCCGAGTTCCACGATGGCCTGGTCGGCCGGGACCTCGGCGGCCAGCGCGCGGAGCCGCTCGCACACCGCCCGCTCGACCTGGCCGACCGCGATCTTGCGGTTGGTGATGGCCTCTACGTTCATGACTCCTCCGGGGGCGGCTCGTGCTCGGTGCGCTCGGCCGGGGCCTTGGTGTAGGTGTTGCGGCTCGGCGAGATGGTGGCCAGGACCCGGTACGTCTCGCCGTCGCCGCGCAGCTCGTCGCCGCGCGCCACGTCCGCGCTGGGGCTGAAGTAGACGGTGTTGGTGTGCTCCGCGCCCCACTGGTCGGCCGTCGCCTTCTCCGTCGCGGACGGCTGGTCGACCTTCGCGGCGATGTCGCCGATGTAGGCGAACAGCATGGTCTGCCCGCCGGAGCCGTCCGGAGCGTGCTCCGGCCTCCACACCTCCAGGACCCGGTTCAGCAGGTGGGTGATCACGGGGGCCTCCTGAGGGGTGTCCAGGGGCGGCAGGACGTCAGCCATCCATCGCCTCCAGTAGTCCGTCCTCGAACGCCGTCCCGGCGTACGGCGGAAGGGGAAGGTCGGAGTCCAGACCGGCGTTGCCCGCGCCCAGCCGCCCGGCCGCGCGCCGGACGATGCGTTCCTCGTGCCGGGTCAGGAACAGGCCGGTGCTGGCCTGCCCCCCGGCCTGCCACCCGTAGTCGCCGAGCTGCTCGCCCGACAGGCCGCGCGGGTTGTGCAGGCCGCGCCGGGCGGCGGCGACGATGACGGGCACGATCGCGGGCGGCAGCGTCCCCGCCGTCAGCACGACGGGGGACGCCACCAGTGCCACGAGCGCCGACACGTCCTCAAGGACGGCCTCGGCCTGGGCCTCGCTCACCCCGTCGAAGCCTGGCCGGGCGAGTAGCTGCTCAACGGTGATGAGCGCGGCCACGGCTCAGGACTCGCCGTCGACGGCCAGCTTGAAGACCCTGGGACGCTGCACGACGTTCGCGCCCGCGAAGGTGCTCAGCACGGACTGGTCGCGCAGGTTCTTGGTCTCATACTGGAAGATCTGCCGCATGCTGATCCCGCCGGATGTAGCGGTGCCGACCTGGTTGGACGGCAGGCCGCGCGGCGCGACGGGAACCCGGTTGGCGAAGGCGAAACCCGACCGGTGGTAGGCCAGCGCGGTCCCGGCGTCCAGGCCGTTGGACTCCACCACGGTGAACCCGTAGATACGGCCCATGATCGCCTCGCGGATCGCGGTCCCGTCGCCGACCGCGTCCGCGCGCACGAACTTCTCCACCTTCAGCAGGCGGGTGGTGATGTCCGGCGCGACCGCCAGGAACCGGTCACCAGCCGGGACGTCGGCCGAGCTGAGTGCCTCGCGGGCGGCCAGGATCGCGTCGTCGGTGTCGGACGGCGTGGCCGTCTCGGCGAACGCCGCGTCCGGGGTGAGCACGTTCATCGCCGCCGCCAGCTCGTCCTCGGCACCGATGCCGACTGCGGCGACCTGCGGCTGCGTGACCTGGACGCCGAAGTCGACGATGTCCAGCGACATCTCCTCGTCGGTGAGGCGGGCCGCGTCGTACAGGTGGGTCAGGGTGACCTCGACAGGCACCTCGTTGATCGCGTCGAACACGATGTCGGTGCCGGGGGTGACCTGCTTGCGGGCCGCGCGGGGCTGACGCACCCGGACGGTGATCTTGTCGCCGTTGTCGCCGGAGAACTCGGCACCCGGGATACGGGAGACGGTCATCGGCAGGACCAGGGAGCGGGTCAGCAGGGCCACGGCCAGGCTGGAAATCCGCTGAGCGGTCAGTACCGCCATGATTCCTCCGTTCTCGCCACGGCGCGCGGCCGTGGGTTGCTACAGGCCGCGGGTCCTCTTGAGGACCGCGTCGGCCAGGTCGTCGTTTGGTTCCTCCGGCTTGGCCTCGGGCGCGGCGCCCGGCACCAGCCGTTCCTTCGGCCTCCCGAACGGCGACGCCTCGGTGCGCTCGTCCGGCTCGTCCTTCTTGCCGTCACCCTCGGTCTCCTTGTCGGTGTCCTTGGGCTCGTCCTTCTTGCTGCCGCCGAACGCCTCCAAGAGGTCGTCGGCGTCGGCCTCCAGCTCCTCGCGGGTGCTGCCCTGGAGACGCCGGGCCTGGGAGGGCGTGAGCCCCTTGGCCTGGGCGATCTCGGACTTCAGCGCCTTCAGCTCCGAGGCGGCGGCCTTCTTCTCGGCGGCCTCGACCCGGGCGGTGAGCTTCTGGAGTTCGGTCTTGCTCGAATCCGCCGCCTGATCGGCTGCCTGGGCGCGCTGCTTCAGCTCGTCGTAGTCGGCGTACTTCTCCCGCTCACGCTTCAGCCGCTCGGCAATGAGCCTGTCGAGGTCGGCCTGGGTGAACGTCTTGTCTCCCCCGGCGGGCGGGGTGGGCTTGTCGTCGTCGGACATGGTGGAACTCCTCGAATGAGTGGCGTCCGGCCGTACGAAGCGCGGCCGTGGCGCTGGTTCAGCCCTCGATCAGTCGCCGGAAGGCGGTGAGGGCCGGGTGCTTGGTGTCGGTGTCGGACACGTCCACGTCGCGGGACTGCTCCCACAGCCGCGCGTACCGCTCGCTCGTGGCGGGCAGGCGGGACCCGGCGTAGAACGGCTCGGGCGAGCAGCCGCATCCGTCGTGCGCCTGGAAGGCCGCGCCGCGCTCGCGGGTGTAGGCGTTGCCTCGGCTGGCGAGCATCGCGCAGAACGCGCACGCGTTCCCTGACGCGACCCGTATCCAGCCCTGGGCGCGGCCGTCGCGCTGTGACGAGGCGGTGACGGTGTCGCGTCCGCCGGACAAGGCCAGGCGCGTCGCGCTGGCCTGGGCGAGCACGAACCCGGCGCGGCTGGCGGCCTGTGGCGAGTGTCCAGCGCGTAGCGCCCGCATCGTTCCGGCCAGGCCCGTTGCGCGCAGGCTCGCGGCGATGTCGGCCGGGTTCAGCCGGGGCGCGAGGCGCGGTTCGGCCGTCCCTGCGACGTCCTCGGCGGCGCGGAACTGGCGGAAGTACCGGGCAGCGATGGCGGCGCTGTCGGTGTGCCCGGCTTGGATCAGGGAGACGGCGACGTCGAGGAACGCGCTGAACTCGGCGACCTCGCCGACCGCCCACAGCGGCCACACCGCTTGCAGGTCCCGGATCAGCCCGGCGCGCAGCGCGAGCTGCTGGCGGGTGTGCTGGGCGGTGAGGGCCGCGCCCTCAGCCGTCCGTGCCACCGGGCACCGGGTTCATCTGCCGCTCGATCGTGGCCTGTAGCCGGGCGAACGCGTCGCCCTCAGCCGCCAGGGTCCGCCACCGCTCCAGATCGTCGTCGCTGACGCCGGGGACCCGCTCCCACAGGGCTTGCGGAGGGATGCCGAGCATCTGCGCCATCTTCCCGAGCGCGTCCACCACCAGCCCCAAGCTCCGGGCCTCGGTGTCGCGCCACCTGACGGCAGCGCTGGGGTCAGGTGCGAGCCCCTGATACGCCCCCGCCAGAGCGAGGGCCTGCTCGTGGGCTTCGCCGATCACCGTCTGGTTCTCGGCGACGGCCCGGCGCTGCCCGGCCTCAGCGGCGGCGAGCGCCTCGGCGGACAGGTTCACGAGCTGACCCAGCAGCTCGTGCGCCGGAGTCTGGGAGACGGTCGCCAGATGGCGTAGCGACGCCTCCCGAGACTCGATGTAACCGCCCAGGTCCGTCTGGCCGAACTCTCCGACCTTGACGTCGGGGTCATCAAACGTCCACAGCTTGCTCGCGCTGGCCTTCAGGCGCTGCTCCTCCGACTCGCCCAGCCAGCCCAGAATGTAACGCTGGCGGTGCGCGCCGTAGTGCTGGGCGACGTGCAGCCCGAACGAGGTGATGTTGATCTGGTCCTGAAGGTCCATGTGCGGCTCGGCCAGCCCCACGACGGGGTCGTCCAGGTCGTCGGTCTCCCGGTAGCGGACCACCGGGCACACAGGGACGCCGTGCAGGGTCGCGCCGTGCAGCTCGACGCCGACCGTCCGGAACGTGTCGCCTTCGCGGAGGAGGGTGCAGACGGCCTCGGCATCGATCAGCCGCCACGAGCTGCGCCGCTTCTGCAACGCCAGCTCCGGCCAATCGTCATCATCGCCGTACATGGCGGTCATGTCCCGCGGGCTGACTCCGCGCATCACCGGTACCGGGTCGCCCGGCAGCACGGTCACGTACGACGCGCCGTAGGTCATCGCCGCGCGGTGGACGCCGATCTGGCGGGCGTCGAAGGCGTTGGCCTGCCACGTCGCCCACACCGGGGCGTCGTCCGCGCTGCGGGGGGTGCGGTAGCCGTCCACGTAGAGGTTCTGCACGCGGGCCGACACGACGAACGCGAGCATGTTCACGCGGGACACCTCGGCCAGGCGCCGGACCTCGTGCGGGGCACTGGCCGACAGCCACGGGGGACGCCAGTTCGGGTCGGTCCTCACATACTCGTGGATGCGGTCCAGCCGCCTCGCCTCGGCGCGGCGGAACTCCAGCAGTTCCCGCGCCCGCGCGGCGGCCTCGTCACTGGACAACACTGGGCAGCACCTCTACGGCCTCCCCGGAGACGAGGAAACCCCGCGCTCCAATCCGGTCGGCCGCGCGGCTCAGCACCTCGGGGTCGGGCGCAGGTTCGTCAACCTCCGACAGGACGACCATGAACGGAGTCTCGACGTTCTCGCCGACGACCACGGACGGAAGTTCGACGACCTGAAGCTTCATCACATCCTCCTCAGACGAACGCGGCGCGCCCGCGCTTGCGGGAGCGTTTGGCCCATTTCGGATGGGCCAGGACCTGCCGCCGGACCATCCGCGCGCCGATCGCGCAGACGGCCAGGTCGATCTTCCTCGGGGACTCGCGCCCCTCCTTGGTGATGCTCACGCCGTACCGGTTCGGGCGGCGGCGCGCGTTCAGCACGTGCCGGGTCAGACGCGGGTCACCGGGGTGGGTGACGTCCTGCTCCCGGATGTCGGTGGCCATCCGCTCGCACGCCTCGGTGAACTCGCGCTCGCGACCGCGCATGTCCCACGCGACCGCGTGACGGGACCGGCCCGGCGTCGCATCCAGCAGCAGGCCGGACCCGAACTCGTTGCCCCACAAGTCGATGTAGGACTCGAAGCCGTACACATCGGCGAAGAACGCCACCACGTCGTACCGGCCGAAGACGGCCCGGACCACCCGGTCAACGTCCTGCTTGTCCACGCGCCAGCCGTCACCCTCGGCCCCCGCCTCACGCTCCCAGCAGCCGAGCACGAACACGTGCCCGGTCTCCATGTGACAGCCCACCAGGGCGGTCGCGTCGTCGGCGAGCGAGCCGTCGAAGAACATGACGATCGCCGACCCGTCCGGAACGGCCAGGTCCGGGGCCGCGCACGCCTGCCACGCCGGATGCGCCACCCACGCGTCGCGGGCAGCGGTCGGCTGGTTGAAGAAGTACCGGCAGGACTCCTCGGGGTCCTTCTCCGTGTTCCAGAACTCGTTCTCGATGATCCCGTTGAGGTCCAGCACGTCAGCGAACGGTCCATAGACCTCTCGCAGGGCGGCGGTGAGCTGCGCCCGATCTGTCAGATCGACGTCGGCGGGGGCCTCGCGGTGATCGAACAGCAGCCGGGTCGCACGGGTCTTGCCCTCGGCGATCAGCCGCGCCCGCTCGTGCGTCTTCTCGGCCACCGAACCGTCGCCCGGCTGGTACATCGTCGTGGTCTGGAGCCCCCACGGCTCGGCAGACCGCCGCTTGCGCAGGTTCCGGTCCACCGTCTTGTACATGCGGTGCAGCTCGGGCTGCGTGTACAGGTGCGTCTCGTCAAAAACGACGTGCGACTCCTTGCCGCCGTCCTTCGCTGCCGACGACGCGGTGGACGGGACGATCTCGCCGCCGCCCGGCAGGAACACGCGGGTCAGCCCGGCCGCGCCGGAGGGGAGCCCCTCCGACAAGGCCCCCTCGGTCAGGTTGAAGTGGATGTTGTCGTAGGTGTTCCCGGCCTGCCCCTCCTCGGTGGCCAGGCAGCGGATGAACGGGTACGTCACCAGGCGCCCCATCGGCTCGCCGGGCTCGTAGGCGTAGACGAAATCGCGCCAGACGTAGGTCTCGCCGCCCTCGGCGAACCCGGCGAACCGGCACGGGCCGAACGCCTCGAACAGGGCAATGAACGCGGCCAGCTCGGACTTCGCCCGGCCCTTGCCCCGGCTAATGACGGCCGAGTCGTAGAGCCTCCGACCCTCAGGACGCAGCGCGTAGGCGTCGACGATGAACCCGCCGAACTCCCCGTCCAGCTCGACCGGATCGCCCTGGACGTCACCGGGCCCGTGAACGGCGAAGTGCTCAATCCACGCCCACGCGAGGTTGCCTAGGGAGCGGTCCCGGTCGTGACCGGGCGCGCGCAGCAGCTCACGAGGCATCCGTCATGCGCTTCCGGCGCGCCTGCCTCAGGTCCGCCACCCCGGCGGGCGCGGCCTCCGGCGCAGGCTCCGGCCGCTCGATCGTGATCCGGGCCCGGAGACGGTCCAGATGCGTCGCGCCCAGCGACGCTTCCGACAGCCGGATCTCGGCCATCAGCTTCGTGGATGGTTTCGACCAGTACTGGTCGACCAGCGGGGCGAGCATGACGAGCCGCTGCCAGTCTGTCGCGGTGAACAGCGCCGCCTGAGGCGCAGCGCACCACGTGTTCCACCACGCCAACGTGGGAGTGGAGTACCCCTCCCAGCCCGGCAGCTCATCCGGAGGCGGACACGGCCCGGCCTGAACCGCCACCGCGCCCTCAGCGAAGGCGTCCTTGTTGCGACGGCGCTTGTTCACTGCGGGCGGGGGCCCCATACCGGCCATCAGGCACCCCCTCACGGACAGCACGCGCGGTGATCGCCGAAACTACCCAGAGTCGTACACGGAGCGAGCAGCTAACCCCTGCCGTTCGGGGACCCCCTGACCGGGGGCCCTCCCCCACCCCGTCACTGACGGAGCGTGAGGTCACAGCAGTCCGGGGTGTCCCTGTTCACGCGGCCTGGCCCGGCTCGGGCGCGGGCCGCGCGCTTTGGCTGCGTCCTTCCCGGTCTTGCTGGCGTGGCACGTCCTGCACACGGCGCGCAGGTTCTCGGCCCGGTGGTCGTCGGCGCGACCGATGTGGTCTACCTCGGTCGCGCCGGTCGTGCAGCGCGGGCCCTGAATCTGGCACGTGTGCGCGTCACGGGTCAGCACCATCTTGCGGACGCTCGGCCAGTTCTTCGGCAGCGGGGACGTACGCCATGCGGTCACGCGCGCCTCCTCGGGGAGTGTGGGGGCGGGCTTGCCGTGGGGTGGGGTGCGTCGCCAGGGCGGGGTGGGTTCCGCATGCCCCCGGAAACGCGGATGCCCGGCGCTATGGCCGGGCATACCTCTCCTGTCGCTGCTGATCATACCCTGTGGATAACCCGCATCAACCCACGATCACAAGATGCGATGACCCCTGGTCAGCAGCTCTACCTAATGCCCGCTTCGCATTTGTCTCACGCTCGCGTCCGGGCGGTCCCATAGCATCGAACTAAGCCCACGTGAAAGGAGATCTGATGGACCTTGAGGCAGTGGCCCGCCAGATCCAGGACGCCGCATTCCAGTCCGGCTATATAGCCGGACTGGACGGGCCGGGCCGTGTCCGGGTATCGGGCTGGACAGGCGCCCCGGATGCGGTAACCCGGACAGCAGTGACCATCGTCCCATCGGAGCTCGGCGCGTCGGAGTGGCAGTACCACTACGAGCGTGAAGACGGTTCCAAGCAGCTCCCGTTCCGCGCGGGCACCGGGATCGTCGCGGAGGCCGTCGGAGGGCTGCTCCCGATGATGCGACGACTGCCCTACAACCACGCGGAGCACATGGTCGCAGTGGCCCAGATGATCCACTCCCAGGGCTGGGGTCAGGCAGGCCGCCATTCCTCCCGGTAGTCGGAGTGGTTGGCGTAGGCGATGGCGAGCGCCTTGAGCGCCCACCAGTGGGCGGCGTCGTACGTCTCGCCGCCCCTGGACGTCGTCTCGCAGGCGCCCTTGCACCACTTCTCGTGCGCGCGGACGATCATGCGCTTGGCCTCCACCTCGCACAGCACGCGCGCCGGGTCGTGGCGGGCGATGTGCTCGGCATTGTGCGGGCCACAGTACGCCTCGCCATCGCCGACCACGGTGTGCCGCATGTCGTCGAGGCACCACGTCCCAGTCTCGGCCCAGACGGCGGAGAACTCGCTCGCCTTCGTGGCCGCGACTTCATCCTCGTCGAGTCGCGCCTTGAGGAAGTCCACCAGGGTCATGCGGTCATCCTCTCGCGTCCGTCTGCCCGGTACAGCTCGCGGGCGAGCCACCGCCATTGCTCGAATGGCCATGCGGGTCGGCCTCCCCACCACGTGCCGACCTTGCGGGCCGGGGGTTCGCACGGGATGTCGGACTCGCAGACGATGGCGGCGAGGTGCCCAGGCAGCAGTCGCACGCGCAGGCTGAACGCTCCCGTGAGCCCGCCCCGGCACCACGGGCAGACCACCCTGAGGGTCTGGCCGGACGGGTCGAGGAACAGCGCTCTGGTGACCTCGGAGGCCATCCGGTCGGCCGCACCCGCGACGTGCCGGAGGGCGGCGTGATCGAGCTGGTGGAGGTGCCGGGCGGCGAAGTCGAGCTGCGGGGCCGGGTCGGCGAACGCCGTCGTGGGCGGCGCGGGCGGCATGATGCCGAGCGCGGCGGCGATCTCATCGCACATCTCGTCGGCTCCCGCGACGAGCTGCGCCATCAGGTCGAGCACTTCGGCGCGCGCGGCGTCCCGGTGCGCGCCGGGCGCGTCGGCGTTGCGGTCGGCGCGTTCCTGCCGCGCCCGGTAGTCGAGTTCGGCGCGCTGCCTCAGGTCGATGACGCTGGAGGGGCGCGGGGCGTGGACGGCGGGGTCGCGCAGCTCGGCGATGGCGGGCCAGTAGTCGCTGACGAGCCGGAGGTTCGCGGCGGTGCGGTCGAGCAGGGTCACGCGGCGTCCTTCCACAGGGTGGTGCAGTGTGTCAGGTGGGAGATGTAGGTCTCGCGGGCGATTTCGAGGGTTCGGCGGGCTGCGGCGGCGTCGTTTCGCGCGGCGGTCACCAGCTCGTCGGTGGTGGGGCGCTGGCGGCGGCCGAGCGTGAGTCCGGCCGCGAACGCCAGCATGGCCAGTGATGCGGCGACGGGGGCGAGGATGGCCGTCACGGGGATTCTCCGTTCCGGCCGAACGCGCCCCAGCCGTCCAGCTCGATAAGGGCTTGGCGGACGGGTTCGGGACCGTACACACCGCCTGAGGCTTCCAGGCTGGCTCGTACGCGACTCAGGGCGGTTTCGGCGGCGTCGGCGCGGCGTTGGGCTTCGGCGAGCGCGGTGTCGGTATCCGTCCGGGTGCGAAGGGCGTCCAGCCGTCCGACGAGCTGCGCGGCGAACTGGTCGAGGTGTTCGGCGAGGTCGCAGGCCGCGCAGGTGGGACAGTCGATCACGTCGGCCGGGTGCTTGGCGCGGTGCCGGGCGACGACATCATCCGTGGGGTGCCAGGGGCGGGGTTCGGTCACGGGTTCCTCCGATCTGGTGGGGCCGCCACGGCGTGCGCACGCCGTGGCGGCCGGGCGGGCTAGTCCTGGTCGTCGGGCAAGCCGGGGCCGCGGATCGCGCGGCGGGCGGCCTCTTCCTCGGTGAGCCCCTCGGTGTCGCCCAGGAAGTCAGCGGCGGACTTGCCGGGGATGGCGTTTCCATCGCTGTCGAACACGGGGGACTCGGCGAGCTTGTCGCCGAAGGCGTGACGGAAGGCGTGGCCCCACAGGGCGCTGGAGTTGTCGAGGAACTCGCGGTTCCACGGGCTGATGGTCATGAACGACAGGAGGCGGTCGGCTTCGATCAGGGCGTCGCTGGCGTGGGACCGGCGGCGACCGTCGCGGTCGGGCTTGGCCTCCGGGTCGTCAACGATCATGTCGAGACCGAGGTCGATGACGTCGAGGACGTAGTCCCATCCGAGGGTTCCGGCCTCCTCGTCATGCTCCCGCTGGGCGCGTAGGGCCTGTTCCTGCTCCATGTGCAGCCACTTGTCCGCGTGGGCGGGGTGGACGGCGAGCGCTTCGGCCAGCTCGGACATGAGGACGTAGCGGTGGGTGGCCTTGTCGTCGGGTCCGAAGGTCACGAAGTGGACCTGGACCCCGCCGAAGCCCCACAGGTTGATCATGACCGTGGGGTCCAGGACGGGGAAGAGCTTGCGGTGGGCGTAGACCCGGTTCAGGTTCTCCAGGCCGCGCTTGGCCTGCTCGGCGGGACCCTCGTTCATCAGGGTGTAGGTCTGGCCGGCCTCGTGCCGCGAGGCGAGGCCGAGTGCGAATGTCTCCAGGGAGGTGCGGGCGAGCTGGTCCCACATGTCGCCGGTGCCCATGGCCTCGATCTCGGCGAGCGGCTTGCCGGTGAGTTCGGCGATCTGCCGATGGAGGGAGGCGAGGCGGTCGGCGTCGTGCTGTTCGGTCATGGGAGACTCCTTCTGAACGGGCCTGCTAGAGACGGGCCCGTTCGTGTTGGTGGTGTGGGTCATCGGTCGGTGGCCATGTCCATGAAGCGGCTGTGATGGCCCTGGAACGCGGCGGTGACGGTCGAGGTGGGGCCGTTGCGGTGCTTGGCCACGATGAAGTCGGCCTCACCGGCGCGCGGGGCCTCTTTGTCGTAGGCGTCTTCGCGGTGCAGCATGATCACGATGTCGGCGTCCTGCTCGATCGAGCCGGACTCGCGCAGGTCGGCGAGGATCGGTCGTTTGTCGGTGCGCTTTTCGACCTCGCGGTTCAGCTGCGCGCCGACGACGACGGGGATGTCGAACTCCTTCGCGAGCAGCTTCAACGCGCGGCTGAGCTGTGACACCTCGGCCACCCGGTTGTCGGCGCGGCGGCCCTCGCTCTGCATGAGCTGGAGGTAGTCCACGACCAGGAGGCGGGCGGGGTCGCCGGAGCGGCGCATCTTGCGGAGCCGGGCGCGGATGCCGGTGAGGCCGACGCCGGGGTCGTCGTCCAGGACGAGGTGTTCGACGTCGCCGAGACGGTCGATGGACCGAGCGACCCGGCCCCACTGGTCTTCGGTCAGGTTCCGCTCGCGAAGCGCGGTGAGATCGACGTTGGCGGCGTGGGAGACGATCCGGTCCATCAGCTCGGTCCGGCTCATCTCCAGCGATGCGAACAGGGCGGGGACGCGGAGTGTCACTGCCGCGTGGTAGGCGGCGTTGAGCATGAACACGGACTTGCCCATGCCGGGCCGGGCCCCGACGACGACGAGCTGGCCGGGGCGCAGGCCGCCGCCCAACAGCCGGTCGAGGTCGGTCCAGCCGGTGGGGAGCGTCTGGTCGGGGGTCTTGTCCTCCAGGCGGTCGAGGTATCCGGGCAGGGCGGCGGCAAGGGTGGGGGCGGTGTCGGCGAGCTGGTCGGAGACGTCGGTGTGTTCGGCGAGGGCGTCGGCGGCGAGTCCGATCCGTTCCTCGGTGCCGATGTCACCGGTGCGGGCAAGCCGCCGGAGCCGGGTCGCTGCGGCGTCCAGCCCACGCCGTGACGCCCAGTCCACGAGGATGGGGGCGTAGTGGTAGGCGTTCTGCGGGACGGGCGCCGCCTCGAAGATGTCGATGACGAACTTCCCGGTGCCGCCCAGGATCTGCTGGAGCTCCCCGCGCGCGTCGAGCCAGGCGCGGACGGCATGCGGCTCGGTGGGGGCACCGGCCTCCCGCAGGGCCTTCAGGGCCCTGAAGGCGGCGCCGTGCGCTGCGGGGAAGTGGGATTCGTTGAGTCCTGCGATCATGTCGTCGGCGACGTCGGCCGAGTTCATCATGGCGCTCAGCACGATCCGCTCGGCGTGCTCGTCCCGCATCGGGTCGGTGTCGAACTCGGGGGTCACCGGGCCCTCCTGTCCTGGCCGTTGAGGATGACGACGGTGGCCCGGTCGGCGAGGCGGGAGACGATGCGCTCGCCGAACGCGGCGGTGAGGTCGGGGGTGTTGGTGGTGGTGATGGTCGGGCGGCGGTGGGCCCAGCGCTCATCGGCGACGCCGAGCAGCAGCTCGCGTTCCCACTCATTGCCGCGCCCGGCGCCCAGGTCGTCCAGGAGCAGGATGTCGGCCGCGGTCATCGCGGCGAGCGCAGACCGGTCGGTGGGCGGCGCGATGGCCGTACGCCAGCGGGAGCCGGAGACGACCATGACGCGGCCGGGGTAGCCGTCGGAGATCGCGCGTTCCAGGACCTCGAACGCGCTCCAGGTCTTGCCGGTGCCAACCTGGCCCGCCAGGACGAGGTTGGCGGCGTCGCCGTCGAGGAGGCGGCGGCCCCAGGCGGCGACGTCGGGGTGCAGGTCGCCGGCGTCGCGGAGGTTGGCGGGGCGCTGGCGGCAGAAGATTTCCAGCCGGTGGCGGCGGCGCTCCTCGTGCCATTCGCGCATGGCGTCGTCTTCGTAGAACGTCATCGTCCAATAAGTCCTTTCTCGGTGTACTCGAAGCCCCGGGCCGGGACCTGGGAGCCGGTGCCGGGGGCGTGGCGGGTGTCAGGCGGCGGGGCGGCGAGCCGGAAGTACTCGATCCCCAAGTTGTGGAAGCCAAGCTGAACTTTGCGGCCGAGTGCGTGGGCGGCTTTAACGAGCCGTTCGGGGTCCTTGCTCTCGGCGAGCAATTCCTTGGCCTGCCTGCCGATGTTGGCGATCTGGCGGCGGGTGGGGTCCTCGCCGTTGGTGGCGGCGCGCACGCCGTCGATGTAGGCGGCGACGACGGCGTCGGCTTTCGGCGACGCCTCCGGCTTGGCGGCCTTCGGTTTGGCGCGACTCCGCTTCGGCTTCCCTTCGGGTGACGGGGTGGGCAGCGGGACCACGATCCCGCCGTCGTCGCCGATCTGGGTCTGTCCGTCGAGCTGTCCCGCGCCCGCCGTCGCCGGAGGCGGCGGGGAGGGGGGTACAGGGGCGGTACAGAGGGGCGGTAGGACGGTATGGGGGTCAAGTTGTCCCGGATTCCGGTCAACTTGTCCCGGACATTGGCTTTGTCCGGTCAAGTTGTCCTGGACTCCGGTCAACTTGTCCTGGACATCCACCGCCGTCCCTGACAAGTTGTCCTGGACGGTTCCGGTCAAGTTGTCCTGGACGGCGCGGGTCTGCCGCTTGCGGGCCGCGTCTTTCTGGCGTTCGGCTTCAGCCTTCTCCTCAAGAGCCTTCCGCTCGGCCTCAAGGTCGCGGCGGCGGTGCATCGCGAGGTTCCACCGGTTACAGCCGCCCGCCGTCGCCCCAGCGCGGACGATCAGGTCGGCGGCCTCCAGGCGGGCGAGGGCACGTTGAATCGTCCGGCGGTCCTGCCCGGTCCGGAGCTGGAGTTCGGTCATCGCGGGCCAGGAGTCGCGGCCCTGCTTATCGGCGCGTTCGGCGAGGGCGATCAAGACGAGCCGGGCGGCGCTATCCGCCGTCGGCTTCCTGTCGCCGCCCGTGGCGGGGATGGGGGCGTGGTCGAGCGCCCACAGGATGGCCTCGACACTCACCCGCGCCCGCCGTCCAGCTCGTCGCGGAGCCAGCCGTCGATGTCGGCACGCAGGGCAGCCACGATGGGCGCCCGGTCGGGCTCGGCCATCTGCCCGGTGCGCTCGGCGCGCCGGGCGAGCACGACCTCGGACATGTCGGCGAGGTAGGCGCGGATGAGATGGTGGATCGCCTCGCGGCAGTCGGCGGCGTGGTCGGCCCGCTGCTGGACGGGACACTGCCGGGCGCGCTCAGCGCGGCCCTCGGCCGCACGCCGGGCGGCAAGCTGCCTGCGGGCGTCCTCGCGGCGGTGGCGGAGCTGCTGGGCGACGCGGCGGGCGGCAGCGTGGCCGTCGTCGGTCTCAGACATGGGTCCCCCGTTCTGAGGGTGCGTTGAGGGGCCCGGCGGCGGGGGGAGACCGCCGGGCAGGGGATGGGGCTGTGGGCTACGCGGGCAGGCTGAGCTGCCGCCCGTGGGCGTCGAGACGGCCGGTGCCACCGAGACGCCGGTGCAGGGCCTCCAAGCCCTTGACGGTCACGCGGACCTGCGGCGGGTCGAGGACCAGCAGACCGGTACGCGGGTGGTAGTGGGACTGGGGCAGGATCGACAGGTGGCCGCTGGTCACACGGTCCTGCTTGGGCGTCCACGCGCCGTCCGGCCCGGACCGGAAGATCCAGCCGAGCCGCTCCAGCTCCCGGAACAGGCGGCGCTGCCCGATCTCGATCGACGGGTCGCGGGAAAGCAGTTTCGCGGCCTGGGCGACATCGACGTCGCCGTCGGCGGTCGCCAGCACGTCCCACGCCTCGGCCTTGGGCTCGGCCTCGGCGAGCCGCTCTTTGGCCTCCTGGCGGGCGGCCCGCTCGGTGCGGGCGATCTGCACGGCGCGGGTGGCCTTGGCCGCCAGCGTCTCGATCAGGTCCAGCTCGCCGCCCTCAGTGATGGCGGGTGCGGCGTCGGCGACCTCGGCCTGGCGGGCCCTCGTCGCGAAGTACACCTTCGCGTCGGCGACGGCCTGCTTGGAGCCGTCGCACTCCAGGGCGACCATGTACGCGCCGAACCTGGTCAGGCGATGGTCGGCGACCTCGCGACTCGCTCCCGAGCCGATCGGGACCATACTGCCGGTGTCGGCAATATGGTCGTGACCTGCGCCTTCGCCCAGCGCAAGGTCGATAGCGGTACGGGCGGACAGAACGCGGTCCTCGAAGTTCCCCCAGCGGGAGTAGCCCAGCAAGGGCATGAGGTCGCGGGCGGTCCAGTACTCGCCGCGCTCGTCCATGCGCCTGATCGCGTCGAAGGGCGAGGTGTGGGCGAGGCCGCTCACCGGGCGGCCTCATCGGCCTCGCGCTCCCCGGCCTCGGCGCGGTCGCGGGCGCGCGCCCGCTCCAGCGTCTCGGCGTCGCGGGCGGCCTTGCGCTCCTCGCGGGCCTTCCGCGCGGCCTTCGCGGCCAGGAACGACATCCTGGCCATGTGGGCGCGACGAGCGTTCTCGACGGCCGCCGCGCGGGTCTCGGGGTCCATGACCCCCTCGGGGTCCACCTCGCGCTCCAGCTTGGCCAGCCACCCCTCGCGGGCGGGGGCGGTGGCGGCGGTGCGGTCGGTGACCTTGGCCCAGGTCGCGTTCCCCGCCATGCGGGCGCGGAGCACCCGCTCCTCGGCGGTCAGGGTCTTGCTGGCTGCCACTCCGGGCTCCTCTCGTGGGGCCCAGCAGCACCTAGTCACTCAACGTAGTCTGCGTGTCACTGCGAGGTGACTTGCACAGCGGTTCGCTGTAGACATACATTGATGAACCGGTGAGCGTCGCCTGAGAAGCGACGCCCACCGAACAGACTCGGCACTGCCGGGCTGCTCTCAGGCCCACTGCGGGAAAAGATGCTTCCTACGGCATCCCGCGGTGGGCCTTCCGGCGTCTTCGCTGAAGATTAGCCGAGAGGCACTGCGTAGACAACACGACTCGCCTACGTGCCCTGTGGATAACCCCAGAAGCCCATGCGCGAGCCTAGCGCGCCCTAGCGGCCGTCCCCCGAATCCACCCACCTTCCCCCGCACCCACCTGCGACTTCCTGCGCGCCGCTGCCTGTGTTCTCCTAGGCGAACTCCCACGATTTGCGCGCGGAGCAATGCACACATCCACAGCAGCGTCCACAGCAGCGTCCACGGCGCCGCCCACCGCGCGCCACGCGCCGGTAGGCACTGGTAGACACTGGTGGGGGTTGCTGTGGGACTCCACCGGCGTCCGCCGGTGTCCAGGGCGTACCGAAGCGTGCCAAGGCGTTCGCGAAGAACTGCGAAGAGCCAGCGGTGCAAGGAAACGCAAGAAAATACAGGAAGGCGCAACCCGAGATAACCTAAGGCGCACCAAATGACCCCGAGCCACTGTGCGGCCCGCATTGTTGCACGATAAGAAACAGCAATTCGCCAGCGCTAGACAACGCTAGCCGACGCCAATCAACGCCAATAGGGTTCGCGCCGTAGACCGCGTCACACGTCCCCGAGCCCGAGCCTGCGGGCCTCCTCGATCGCCCGCTTCTGGGACGTTGACCGGCTGTACCTGTCGATCATGGCCCGCGACGACCACCCCGCCGACGCCAGCAGGCCGTTCTCCGAGCCCCCGGCCTCCAGCCAGCGCCCAGCGAAGGTGTGCCGGAGTATGTGCGGGTGAAGCCACGGCATCCCGGCGGCGGCCCCGCGTTGCTTGAACATCTGGTGGAGCGCGTAATACCCGAAACCCTGCCCTCGATCCCCCAGCCACAACGCGGGAGTCTCAGCAAGCTTGTGAGAGCGCCGTAGTCTCAGGTACCGGTCGATGGCGCGGGCGGTTTGCGGACCAAAGGCGACGCGGCGGCCCTTGCCGCCCTTTCCCCGCCGGATCGTCGCGACACCGTCGCGGATACTCACATCTTGCATGCTCATTCCGACGACTTCACCGGCCCTCGCGCCCGTCTCGGCCATGAGCCGGATGATCGCCTCGTCCCGCCGCGCCCGCAGGTCCCTGCCCGCGCACGCAGCGATGAGGTCGGCCAGTTGCTCTTCGGTGAGTTCCGGGACGACGGGGTCGTCCGCCTTCGGCAGCGTGAGGGTGGCCAGCTCGTGGTGGTCGGTCTCCTCCTCTTCGGCCAGCCACCGGGAGAATTGCTTCAGCGCCTTGGCGCGGGTGCGGACCGTCTCGGCGGACGCCCCAGCCCTCAGGAGGTCGGCGAGGAACGCGGCGGCACTCCGGCGGTCAAGGGTGTGGTCGCCCCCGTTGTCGCGCGCCCACGCGCCGAAGCGGCGGGCGGCCGTGCCATAGCCCCGGAGCGTCTGGGGACTCTTCCGCTCGGCGGTGAGGTGGATCAGCCAGGACTCGGTCAAGGCGTCGTACTCCGCAGCTTCCATGCCCGTTATCTTGACCTATAGCGCTGCGCTAGGCAAGTAGCTCATGAACTCTCATCAAAGTGCCAGCTCAGAGCCGGTAGTACCCAAGTCCGCTAGACAAGATAACACGTGGTGATCTCGGTCTCGACGGTCTCCATCCGCCAGATCCTAGGCCGCCTCCCCATCCGTGCCCCTACCTGCGGCGGCGCCCCGCGCGCGGCGAACCCGCGAGCCCCGGAGGGTGATCAAGGGGGCCGGTACAATCCGGGCATCATGACGATGTCCTCACGGCCGCTGCGCAGGGACGCGGAGCGCAACCGGCAGCGGGTGCTCGACGCCGCCCAGCGCGCGTTCGCCGAGCGCGGCGTCGAGACGACCCTGGAGGAGGTCGCCAGGGCGGCGGGCGTCGGCATCGGCACCGTCTACCGGCGCTTCCCGAGCCGCGACGCGCTGGTCGAGGCGGTGTTCGAACGGCAGCTCGGCTGCCTCGTCCGGCTCTCCGACGAGGCGCTCGCCGAACCCGACCCCTGGACGGGCCTCACCGGCTTCCTGCACACGATCGCCGTCGACCACCTCACCGACCGGGGCCTGCGCGAGATCACGCTCGCGCCGACGTCCGGCGAGGACAGGCTCAGCCGCGTCTTCGCCGCGCTCGTCCCACCCGCCGAACGCCTGCTCGACCGGGCCCGCACCGCCGGGGTCGTCCGGCCCGACGTCGAGATCGGCGACCTGGTCCTGGCGATGCTCGCGGTCGCGGACGTCGCCGAGCACACCCGGCACGCCCCCGGCCGTCCCTGGCTCCGCTACCACGCCCTCGTCCTCGAGGGCCTGCGCGCCACCTCCGCCGACGTCCCCCGCTCCCCCCTCACCGAACCCGACCTCAACGCCGCCGTCCGGGCCTGGGCCACCACCCGCTGACGCCGGTGTGGCGTCGTGGGTCGAGGGGCGCGAGTAGGCTTGCGGCGGCCAACCGACCAGGACCGACGTACGGGAAACGTGTATGAACACCTCCGAGGACGCCCGCTTTGTGACCGGCAGCCATGACCTGCCCGTGAGCGCGGCGCTCGCGGAGTTCTTCCAGCGGGGGTGGGCCCCGAGCGACCTGCCCGTGGCGTCGGTGCCCGCCGCCGTGTACGCGGCGAAGCGGCGGGCCGCGGTGTCGGCCCGGTTCCCCGGCGAGCGCCTGGTGATCCCGGCGGGCGGGCTCAAGGTCCGCAGCAACGACTGCGACTACCCGTTCCGGCCGCACACCGCGTACGCGCACCTCACCGCCGAGACCGCCGCCGAGGCGGTGCCCGACGCGGTGCTGGTGCTGGAGCCGACGCCGTCGGGCCACGAGGCGGTCGTCTACACGCATCCGCGCTCCCCGCGCGACGGCAGCCCGATGGGCGCCCAGTTCTACCGGGACCGCAGGCACGGCGAGCTGTGGGTCGGTCGCCGCCGCACCCTCACCGAGACCGAGGCCGCGCTCGGCCTCGCCGCCGCCGACCTGGCGACGCTGCCCGCCCGGATCGCCTCGGGCGCCGCGCCCGTCCGGGTGGTGCGCGGCGTGGACGAGGCGGTGGACGGCCTGGTGCCCGCGCCCGCCGACGGGGCCGCCGACGACGAGCTGCACGCCGTGCTCGCCGAACTGCGCCTCGTCAAGGACGAGTACGAGGCCGGGCAGCTCCAGGCCGCCGTCGACTTCACCATCGCCGGGTTCGGCGACGTGGCCGCCGCGCTGCCCGCCGCGATCGCACACCCGCGCGGCGAGCGCTGGATCGAGGCGACCTTCAACCGCCGCGCCCGCCTGGAGGGCAACGGCACCGGCTACGAGACGATCGCCGCGGCCGGGGCGCACGCCTGCGTGCTGCACTGGATCCGCAACGACGGCCCGGTGCCCGGCGACCAGCTCCTCCTGCTCGACGCCGGGGTCGAGGCCGACTCGTTCTACACCGCCGACGTGACCCGCACGATCCCGGCGGGCGGCACCTTCACCGACGCGCAGCGCCGGGTCTACGACCTGGTGTACGCGGCGCAGGAGGCGGCGATCGCCGCGGTCCGGCCCGGCGCGCGGTTCCGCGACTTCCACAACGCGGCGACGCGGGTGATCGCCGAGGGCCTCGACGACTGGGGCCTGCTGCCCGGCGGCGCCGAAGCCGCCCTGGACCCCGACTCCGGCCTGTACCGCCGCTACACCCTGTGCAGCTCGGGCCACATGCTCGGCATGGACGTGCACGACTGCGCCAAGGCCCGCGCCGAGACGTACCTGGACGGCGTGATCGAGCCGGGCCACGTGCTCACCGTCGAGCCCGGCCTCTACCTCCAGCCCGACGACCTGACGCTGCCCGCCGAGCTGCGCGGCATCGGCGTCCGCATCGAGGACGACCTGCTGGTCACCGAGACCGGCGCCGTCAACCTCTCCGCCGCGCTGCCCCGCCAGGCCGACGACATCGAAGCCTGGCTCGCCGACCACCGAGGCTGACCCGCGCGCTCTTCACACCATGAGTTCGCCGATCAGGACGATCACCGCCTCTCCGGTGAGCGCGACCCGGCCGTCCGCCAGCTCGACGCCGACCCGGCCGGGCCGGGACGACACCTGGAGCCCGGTGAGGGCGGACCTGCCGAGCCGTTCGGCCCAGTAGGGCGCCAGCATGCAGTGCGCCGAGCCCGTCACCGGATCCTCGGGGACGCCGACGGACGGCGCGAAGAAGCGGGACACGAAGTCGGCGTCCGCGTCGGCGTCGCCCGGCGCCGTCGCGCAGACGCCGCGCGCGTCGAGGGTGGCGAGCAGCGCCATGTCCGGCCGCAGCCGCCGCACCGTCGCCGCGTCGGGCAGCACCGCGAGGATGTCGTTCTGTGTGTTCCGCGCCGTGAACACCGGTTCCGCGCCGAGCGCCGCGGCGAGCCCCGGTGGTGCCTCGATCCGTTCGGCGGGCACCGACGGGAAGTCCAGCCGCAGTCCCGCCCCCTCCTGCCGCACCGTCAGCACCCCGCTGAGCGTGCTGAACTCGATCTCCTCCCCCGCCCCCACCAGCCCTTCGGCATAGAGCGCCCGCGCCGCCGCCAGCGTGGCGTGCCCGCACAACCTCACCTCCGTCTCCGGCGTGAACCACCGCAACTCGAACCCCTGATCGAGCGCCCGCACGAACGCCGTCTCCGAGTGCCGCATCTCCGCGGCCACCGCCTGCATCCACCCCGGCTCCACCGGTTTCTCCAGCAGGCACACCCCCGCCGGATTCCCCGCGAACGCCCGATCCGTGAACGCGTCAACAACAAAGATCCGCATACCCCCACCCTAAACACACACCCCGACACTCTCCGCGACCCCTGTGGATAACTCGGAACGCCGAAGGGCGCGCCCGCCAGTCCACGACCCTAGACATGGCGCGCCCGCCCCGCACCCGGCCACCCGATCATCAACTCACGCAGCCGCCCCAACGTCGCGGCCTCCACCAGACGGGCTCTCCCGCGTTCCGACCCCGGCACGTAGGCGAACCACACACCACACGCCTCCCCCCACCACACCAAGGCCCCCGGAACCTCCCGCGCCAACTCCGCCGCCACACAGGCCCGCTCCCGCCTCGCCCGCTCAGCCTCGGCGGCCGCACGACTCAACCGCACCATCACCGACCACCCCGCCCCACCGCACGCAGATGACCCACCAGGGCGGGCCTGGACGTCTCCCACACGATCAACGCCAACAACGCCCGCACATCCCGAACCGGACACTCCACCAGCCCGTCATCCCCCACCTCCAACACGAACCCACCCCCGACCAAACGACGCGGATACACACACGTCCCCACCACCGAACCCCACCGACTCACCAACAGATACGGCCGCCGCCCCTCCCACCGCACCCGCCCCCGCACCCCGAGCACCCCCAACGGCACCCGCAACACCATCAACACCCACCACTCCCCCCGCGCCCGACGAACCGGACACCCCATATCCCCGCCCATCGATCAGACCCCTCTCCGGTCGAGGCCCCGGCCCAGTGGATGAGATCACGGCACCGGGGGCCGCCTATGAAGGCCGCACGGAGAAGGGATACTGACCGCGCCGCCGACTCTGGCTTTCCGTTGTCCAGCGGTTCGATGGTCTTGTATCTGTCCCTACCAAAGTGACACAGCTTGTGTCACCCCTCTTGCGGAGGGGCTGTTATATCGCCCCCACCCATTCCGCGTAGCTGATGAGAGACTGGGGAGGAGTCCTATGCAGACGGAGAAGAGTGCCGAGCGCCTCGCGAACTTGGGGATGCTCGCGAACGTGTTGCGGCGCGATCCGGCGTGCGTTCTGGAGGGACCGGAAGGCATCGTCGCGTCGCCCGGTCCAGAGCTGGGCACGCGCTACCTCAAGGAAGTAGTGGGAGCGTCGTTCGGCCGGGAATCCGGTCGGCGGGCTCCAACCACCCGCAGCTGTGACCGCCCGACCTCCGTCACCAAGTTCCACTGCCATGGATACCTCATGCACCCGCATCGAGTCTGGGCCGAAAGCCGTGCCGCTATAGACGCCCTCAGGGACGAGCGAAGCGAACTTGCGGGCCTGCCTCATGTGCTCGTCAGGGACTTCTGAATCCGCTAGCAGGCGAGCG
Organism: Actinocorallia sp. API 0066; assembly: GCF_020991275.1. Taxonomy (GTDB): domain Bacteria; phylum Actinomycetota; class Actinomycetes; order Streptosporangiales; family Streptosporangiaceae; genus Actinocorallia. The sequence continues at coordinate 100,093 of NZ_JAJLQY010000006.1, forward strand.
GCCACGACTGCGGCACGCATATGCAGCGCGCCAAGAGCGGCAACCTCTCTCGTGGTTCGTGGTGTCGGAATGACCTTCAGAGAATCTTGGAGAGCACGCAACCCAGGTGCTAGGTTGCGGCTCGCGAAGAACGTCTCTGTCCGGACATAGGCGACAGTCGCCGTCAAGACCCTATCCTCCGCCAGTTCGGCCGACTGGCGCATGATCTCGATCATGCGCGCGGACAGGTCGTAGTAGCCATATTTGTAAGCGATCGAGTCCGCCGCGCGATAAGCAGTTGTGAACAGCGCAGTAGCCTGCCGCCGGTGATCGGGGCTTCCGGTGTGGAGCGCTCTGGACAACTCGCTCAAGAGATCCGCGATCGTCCCGCTGAGGCGGGTGTACTGCGACGCGAGTCTCTGCGCTGTAGCTTCATGGACAGCCGTCCGCAATTCGTTCAGCGGGCGAACGGCCCCCTCTTCCGGAAGATCGTAGGCGTCTACTGCCCGGCGGATCTCGGGTATCGCTCCGTGGACACGGCTGTTCGACCTACCTTCCACTCCTGTCAACCGTTCCGGCTCGACTCCCAGCGCATCGGCGACCGCGAAGAGAACAGGTTCAGTGACCGCTCTGCTACCTTGTTCGATCTTCCGGAGCGTGCTCAACGAGATGTGTGCGGCTTCGGCCAGCTCTGGCTGGGACATGCGCCGAGCCGTACGAGTGGCAGCGATCTGCTTACCGATCGATGGTGCGGGAACCGCCATCAGAGACTCCGATCAGGTCTCTGCGTAACATACCTCTCAGCAAGGATCTCTTGGCTGAGAGTCACAAAACGGGTGTCAGGAGATCGGGGAGTTCGAGCAGATCATTGATTCGCCAGTCGGCGCGGGCTGCCGTCTCCCGTTCGTCGGACCACAGGTAGCCCCACGGCCCGCGACGAATCAACGCTGTACGCAGACCCGCTGCCTGAGCGGCGAGCACATCGTTGTCCAGATGATCGCCGACGTAAAGGATCTGGTGAGGCAGCCGCTGAGCCCAGGTGCTGACCTGCGAGTAGAACCGAGGATCTGGCTTGGCCACTGACCAGTCCCCGGACGTGGCCACGGCATCAACGGGGAGGTTCAGATTCCTGAGTAGTTCACCCGCTCGGACCGTCTGGTTGCCGGCCGCACCCACCCAGAGGCCGCGAGCGCGCAGCTCGGAGAGCGTGGGCCGGACGTCCGGATAGAGGTCCGACTCCGAGATCTGCTCGCCGCATCCCGCCGCTTCCCGTGCGGCGCGTTCGGCGGCCACATCGAGCCCCGGACGAATCAGCCGCAACGCATCCGCGTTATCGCGACCCACCGCAGTGACCGCCCCGACCAGCGCCGAGAGCGTATGCGGCGGAACGCCCAGCCACGCGGCCCAAGCTCCCCACTCCCGAGTGTCATCAACCAGGGTCTCGCCAATGTCGAACACCACCGCTGTGATCACCGCGCCAGTTTAGGGGGCGCTCGGGGGGTTCGGGACTGGGTGGTTGAGGGGAAGTGTGAAGGGCGCGTCCCCTGGTCGGGGGCGCGCCCTTCTGGTGACGGTAGTTAGGCGATGGGGCGGGCGGTGGGGGGGATGGGGTAGGGGAGGGCGGTGGTGCCCTGGAGGTCGCGGTCTACTCGGGAGGCGGCGGCTCGGCCTTCGGCGATGGCCCAGACGATGAGGGACTGGCCTCGGCCCATGTCGCCGGCGACGTAGACGCCGTCTACGGAGGTGCGGTAGTCCAGGTTGCGGACTACGTTGCCCCGGCCGTCGAGGTCGACGCCGAGCTGCTCCAGCAGGCCCTCGCGCTGCGGGCCGAGGAAGCCCATGGAGAGGGTGACGAGTTCGGCGGGGATCTCCCGCTCGGTGCCCTCGATCGGCTTGAAGCCGGTCTGGGGGCCTTCGACGTCCACGAGGCGCAGCGTCTTGACGTTGCCGTCCTCGTCGGCGGTGAAGCCGAGCGTGTTGACCGCGTAGACCCGGGGGCCGCCCGCGGCCTCCAGCTCCTCGTGCGCGCTCTCGGTCTTGAACAGGATCGGGAACGTCGGCCACGGCTGGCCGCCGGGCCGCGCGGCGGGCGGCTTCGGCATGATCTCCAGCTGGGTCACCGACGCGGCGCCCTGGCGCAGCGCGGTGCCGATGCAGTCGGCGCCGGTGTCGCCGCCGCCGATGACGACGACGTGCTTGCCCTCCGCCGAGATCGTCGGCTCCGGCAGGACACCCTCGGCGACCTGGTTCGCGATCGGCAGGTACTCCATCGCCTGGTAGACGCCCTTGGCCTCGCGGCCCGGCACGCTGAGGTCGCGCCACACCGTCGCGCCGCCCGCCAGCACCACCGCGTCGTACTCGGCGCGCAACTCCTCGGCGGTGACGTCCACACCGACGTTGACGCCGGTCCTGAACACCGTGCCCTCGGCGCGCATCTGGTCGAGCCGCCGCTCGACGTGCCGCTTCTCCATCTTGAACTCGGGGATGCCACGGCGCAGCAGGCCGCCCGCCGCGTCCGCCCGCTCGTAGACGACGACGTCGTGCCCGGCGCGCGTCAACTGCTGCGCGGCGGCCAGGCCAGCGGGCCCGGAGCCGACGACGGCGACCTTCTTGCCGGTCTTGACGGCCGGAGGCTCCGGCTTGACCCAGCCCTCGGCGAACGCCCGGTCGATGATCTCGACCTCGACGCGCTTGATCGTCACCGGGTCCTGGTTGATGCCGAGAACACAGGCCGTCTCGCAGGGCGCGGGGCACAGCCGCCCGGTGAACTCCGGGAAGTTGTTGGTGGCGTGCAGCCGTTCGATGGCCTCGCGCCAGTCCTGCTTGTAGACCAGGTTGTTCCACTCGGGGATGAGGTTCCCCAGGGGACAGCCCTGGTGGCAGAACGGGATGCCGCAGTCCATGCACCGGCTCGCCTGGCGCTCCAGGGTGGGCCGCTGGAAGTCCTCGTAGACCTCCTTCCAGTCACGGATGCGCACGTCCACCGGCCGCCGGGCCGGCAGCTCCCGCTGCGTGACCTTCAGAAACCCCTTGGGGTCTGCCATTTTCCTCGCCCCCTATCCCTGAGCCGCGGCCATGATGGCCTCGTTGACGTCACGGCCCTCGGCCTCGGCCGCGGCCTTGGCTTCGAGCACCCGCTTGTAGTCGCGCGGCATGATCTTGCTGAACCGCTCCACCGCGGACTCCCACTCGGCGAGCAGCTTCGCCGCGACGGTCGAGCCGGTCTCCTCGGCGTGCCGGGTGACGAGCGCGTGCAGCGCCTCCCGCTCGTCGTCCGCCAGCGCCTCGATCTCGACCATCTCGGGGTTGACCCGCTGCGGCTTGAGGTCGAGCACGTAGGCGACGCCGCCGGACATGCCGGCCGCGAGGTTGCGTCCGGTCTGTCCGAGGATGACGACGCGGCCGCCGGTCATGTACTCGAGGCCGTGGTCGCCCACGCCCTCGACGACGGCCGTCGCGCCGGAGTTCCGGACGCAGAACCGCTCGCCGACCAGGCCGCGCAGGAACACCTCGCCGGAGGTCGCGCCGTACAGGAGCACGTTGCCCGCGATGATCTGGTCCTCGGCGTTGAACTGGGCGGCCGGGTCGGGCTGGACGGTGATCCGCCCGCCGGACAGGCCCTTGCCCAGGTAGTCGTTGGAGTCGCCGACCAGGCGCAGCGTGATGCCGCGCGGCACGAACGCGCCGAACGAGTTCCCGGCCGAGCCGGTGAAGGTGATGTCGATGGTGTCGTCGGGCAGGCCCTCGCCGCCCCACTTCTTGGTGACCTCGTGGCCGAGCATGGTGCCGACGGTCCGGTTGACGTTCCGGATCGGCAGCTCCAGGCGTACCCGGTCGCCGAACGCGACGGCGCCCTCGGCGAGCTGGATCAGCGTGTTGTCGAGCGCCTTCTCCAGCCCGTGGTCCTGGACGGTGACGCAGCGCAGCGCGGCGCCCTCGCGCAGTTCGGGCGTGTGGAAGATCGGCGACAGGTCGAGGCCGGACGCCTTCCAGTGGTCCACCGCGGCCCGGGTCTCCAGCACGCCGACCTGGCCGATGGCCTCGTCCAGGGTGCGGAAGCCGAGTTCGGCGAGCAGCTCGCGGACCTCCTGCGCGACGAACTCGAAGAAGTTCACCACAAACTCGGGCTTGCCGGAGAACCGCTCGCGCAGCACCGGGTTCTGGGTGGCGACGCCGACCGGGCAGGTGTCCAGGTGGCAGACGCGCATCATGACGCAGCCGGACACGACGAGCGGCGCGGTAGCGAAGCCGTACTCTTCGGCGCCCAGGAGGGCGGCGATGACGACGTCGCGGCCGGTCTTCATCTGCCCGTCGGCCTGGACGACGATCCTGTCGCGCAGGCCGTTCAGCAGCAGCGTCTGCTGGGTCTCGGCGAGGCCGAGCTCCCAGGGGGCGCCCGCGTGCTTGAGCGACGTCAGCGGGGACGCGCCGGTGCCGCCGTCGTGGCCGGAGATGAGCACCACGTCGGCGTGCGCCTTGGACACGCCGGCCGCGACCGTGCCGACGCCGACCTCGGAGACGAGCTTCACGTGGACGCGCGCCGCCGGGTTGGCGTTCTTCAGGTCGTGGATGAGCTGGGCGAGGTCCTCGATCGAGTAGATGTCGTGGTGCGGGGGCGGCGAGATGAGGCCGACGCCGGGCGTGGAGTGCCGGGTCTTCGCCACCCACGGGTACACCTTGTGGCCGGGCAGCTGGCCGCCCTCGCCGGGCTTGGCGCCCTGCGCCATCTTGATCTGGATGTCGTCGGCGTTCGTCAGGTACTCCGACGTCACGCCGAACCGGCCGGACGCGACCTGCTTGATCGCCGAGCGGCGGGAGTCGCCGTTGGCGTCGGGGGTGAACCGGGCCGGGTCCTCGCCGCCCTCACCGGTGTTGGACTTGGCGCCCAGCCGGTTCATCGCGATCGCGAGGGTCTCGTGCGCCTCGGCGGAGATCGAGCCGTAGGACATCGCGCCGGTGGAGAACCGCTTCACGATCTCCGCGACGGACTCGACCTCGTCGATCGGCACGGGCCGCCGGTCGGCCTTGAACCCGAACAGGCCGCGCAGCGTCATCAGCTGGGCGGACTGGTCGTCGACCAGCCGGGTGTACTCCTTGAAGATCTCGTACTGCCGCGTCCGGGTGGCGTGCTGCAGCTTGAAGACGGTCTGCGGGTTGAACAGGTGCGGTTCGCCCTCGCGCCGCCACTGGTACTCGCCGCCGACCTCAAGGGTGCGGTGGGACAGCTCGTTGCCGTTGGCCGGGTAGGCGCGGACGTGCCGGGCGGCGACCTCGCGGGCCACCTCGGCGAACCCGATGCCGCCCATCTCCGAGGACGTGCCGGTGAAGGCGTAGTCGACGACCTCGGCGCCCAGGCCGATCGCCTGGAAGATCTGCGCGCCGGTGTAGGACGCGACGGTCGAGACGCCGATCTTGGACATGACCTTGAGGACGCCCTTGCCGTACGCCTTGACGAGGTTGCGCGCGGCCTTGGTCTCGTCGACGGCGGTGAGGTCGCCGGAGCGGACGAGGTCCTGGACCGTCTCGATCGCCAGGTACGGGTTGACGGCGGAGGCGCCGTAGCCGATGAGGAGCGCCATGTGGTGGCACTCGCGGGCGTCGCCCGCCTCGACCACAAGGCCGACCCGGGTGCGGGTCTTCTCGCGGATGAGGTGGTGGTGCACGGTGCCGGTGAGCAGCAGCGACGGGATCGCGGCGAGCGCGGAGTCGGCGCCGCGGTCGGAGAGCACGATCATCCGGGCGCCGGCGGCGATCTCGCGGGACACCTCGGAGCAGATCTCGTCGAGGCGCTTGCGCAGGGCCTCGCCGCCGCCCGCCACCGGGTAGGTGCCGTGCACGACGTGCGCCTGGAGGTGCGGCAGCGAGCCTTCGTCGTTGATGTGGATGATCTTGGCGAGCTCGTCGTTGTCGATGATCGGGGTCGACAGGACGAGACGCTGACAGGAGTGCGGGCCCGGGTCGAGCAGGTTGCCCTCGGGGCCGAGCGTGGACTGCAGCGAAGTGATCATCTCTTCGCGGATGGCGTCCAGCGGCGGGTTGGTGACCTGCGCGAACAGCTGCTTGAAGTACTCGAACAGCAGCCGCGGCCGCTCCGACAGGGCGGCGACGGGCGTGTCGGTGCCCATCGAGCCGATCGGCTCGGCGCCGGTGGTGGCCATCGGCGACAGGATGATCCGCAGTTCCTCGTTGGTGTAGCCGAAGGTCTGCTGGCGCCGGACCAGGGTGTCGTGGGTGGGCACCTCGCGCTCGCGCGGAGGCAGCTCCTCAAAGCGGACGAGGCCCTCGTCGAGCCACTCCTGGTAGGGGTGCTCGGCCGCGAGTGACGCCTTGACCTCGTCGTCCTCGACGATCCGGCCGGCCTCGGTGTCCACCACAAAGATCTTGCCGGGCTGGAGGCGGCCCTTGCGGACGACCTTGGCCGGGTCGATGTCGAGCACGCCGGACTCCGACGACAGCACGACGAGGCCGTCCTCGGTCACCCAGAAGCGGCCGGGACGCAGCCCGTTGCGGTCCAGCACGGCGCCGACGACGGTGCCGTCGGTGAAGGAGACGGACGCGGGGCCGTCCCACGCCTCCATCAGGGTCGAGTGGAACTCGTAGAACGCCCGCCGGGCGGGGTCCATCTCGGTGTGGTTCTCCCACGCCTCGGGGATCATCATGAGCACCGCGTGGGGCAGCGACCGGCCGCCCAGGTGCAGCAGCTCCAGCGCCTCGTCGAACGACGCGGTGTCGGACGCCTCGATGTCGATCACCGGGAAGATCCGGGAGATGTCGCCGGGCAGCACGTCGGAGGCGAGCAGCGCCTCGCGCGCGCGCATCCAGTTCCGGTTCCCCTTGACGGTGTTGATCTCACCGTTGTGAGCGAGGTACCGGTACGGGTGCGCCAGCTCCCACGCCGGGAAGGTGTTGGTGGAGAACCGCGAGTGGACGAGCGCGATCGCCGAGTCGAAGCGGCGGTCGGACAGGTCGGGGAAGAACGGCTCCAGCTGGGGCGTGGTCAGCATGCCCTTGTAGACGATGGTCCGGCTGGACAGGCTCGGGAAGTACACCCGGACGTCCTGCTCGATCCGCTCGCGGGCGCAGAACACCACGCGGTCCAGCTCCAGGCCGGTGCGTCCGGCGAAGGGGCCGTCGGCGGAGGCGGTCAGGAACAGCTGGCTGAAGTGCGGCATGACGCGGCGGGCCGCGGGGCCGCAGAAGTTCGGGTCGACGGGCAGCTCACGCCAGCCCAGCACGGTCAGCCCCTCCTCGGCCGCGACGGCGTGGATGTGCGCCACCGCGGCGGCACGTTCCTCGGCGTCGGCGGGCAGGAAGGCGAGGCCCGCGGCGTAGGCGCCGGCCTCGGGCAGGTCGAAGTCCACGACAGTGCGGAAGAACGCGTCGGGGATCTGGGTGAGGATGCCGACACCGTCGCCGTCATCGGGCTCGGCGCCGACCGCGCCGCGGTGGTCGAGGTTCCGCAGGACCGTCAGGGCGTGCTCGACGATCTCGTGGCTCTTGCGCCCGTGCAGGTCGGCCACCATGCCGACGCCGCAGGCGTCGTGCTCGTTGGCCGGGTCGTAGAGCCCCTGCGCTTCGGGCTGACCAGGTGTGAGGGCAGCAGCCGCCATCAACCCTCCCGTAAAGTTCACTGTCAACTGACCAGTGCAGTTCGGGACGGCGTTGGCCCTGCTGCGAGTATTACTTAAAGGTTACATCAATGCCCAGATCATGCCCGACTGGGTGGGTTGGCGAAACTTTCGAGTTCGAATCCTTTCGCCGGTAGCTGTCTTCGTCGATCAGCTCCAGGGCACGCCGTCGGCCGGTCCTTGAATCCTTACGGGTCAAGGCCGTCCTGTATGCCTACCCCATCATAGCCGGACAAACCAGACCCTCCAGGTCTAGACCTGTCCGTTCACCCGTGATCAACCTCACGGAAACACGCAGGTCATCCGGCCGCGCGGGTGTAGAGCGCGTCCGCCTCGGCCGCCGTCACCAGCAGTGAGAGCAGCGGGCGGCTGCCCTCGTCACCGGTGCCATCGAAGCGTTGCACCCAGCTCACAACCGCGTAGTGCCCCATCGCTATTCCACGGGCCATGCTGTACCCCTGCCCGAAGAACTCGGGCGCGGCGTCGGGGACCCTGACAAAACCGGCGCGACCTGCCCCAAAGGCCCTGACGACGGCGTCGGCGGCGTCGGAGTCCTTGAGGTTGTAGACGGCGACGAGGGCCGCGAACCCCTTCTTCGGGTCCGTGTAAAGTCCGCGCACCGCCTGACTGCATCCGGCCTTGCCGAGCGCGTCGGTCAGGCCGGTGCCCCAGACCGCGTCCGCGCAGTCCTCGTCGAGCACCGCCGCCCGCCGGACGATCTTGGCGTCGGCCGTCTCGTCGGTGAGCGAGCCCTTGGGGAACATCTCCTCGGCTGTCAGGGGCTCCGGATCCTCCGCCCTGCTGGCGATCTCGGTGAACACGTCGGTGGAAGGCGAGAACGAGTAGGTGCCGGGCGCGAAACCCGTCAGCTCCGGCTGACCCAGTTGGACCGCGCCATCATCGGCGCCGCCTCCGTCGTCGCCGGGCCACAGGACGACGACCAGGGCCAGCGCCACCACGGCCAGGGCGACCAGGGCGGCGGCCGCGCCGAAGAACAGCCGGGACTGCTTCTTCCGGCGGGCGCGCGCCTGCGGGCCTCCCCCGCCCGGCTTACCCGGCGTGCCCTTGCGCGCACCCTCGCGGCCGCCTTCGGCCTTCCTCCGCGCCTCCCGCGCGTCCTCCGGCCGCACGACGGGGTTGGGCCCCGTGGGCGCGGCGGGCGGCACCGGACGCCGGGCGGGCCCCGGCCCCGGACGGGGTGCGGGGTGCCCTGGACGGCGGTAGGGGTCGCTCATCGGGGGTCGAGCAGCACGATCCGGCCCCAGGCGAACTCCTCGGGCTTCTGCACGGCGAGGCTCGTGTCGATCAGCTCGTTCATCGCCGCCGGCGGCTCGCCGTCCGCCCTGCCGACCCAGCTCATGATCACGTAGTGGCCGATGGCCTGGCTGTAGGCGGCGGTGAACCCCGACCCGAAGTCGGGCGCGCCCTCGATCTCCGGCGCCCGGACAAAACCGCCGTTCAGCGCCGGATCAAGCGAGTTCAGGACCTGCTGGGCCGCCCGCTGGTCCACGACGTTCACCGCGACGAACACGCCCGCGTACTGACCGTCGTCGGACAGGTAGCCCGCGCGGGCCACCTGGGTGCACTTGCCGCGCGCCAGCGTCTGCGGGAGCAGCTCGCCCCAGACGGCGGCGGCGCAGTCCTCGGTGACCTCGGCGGTCTTCAGGGTGAACGTGTACTTGCGGTAGGTGACCTTCTTCATGCCGTCGAAGAGCTCGCCCTTGGTGAACGGGCGGATGTCGCCGTCACGCGAGGCGACCTTGCCCGCGTCCTGGCCCGGCGACTGCGGCACGTACACGTCGGGGACGGGGCCCTGCGCCGTCTCCTCGCCCGCGGCGCCGTCGGACGGCCGGAAGAGGAACCACGCGGCGGCGCCAGCGGCGACCAGCACGAGGACGACGAGCACGGCGACGACCGCCTTGCCCACACCCCCGCGACCCGCCGGCTCCGGCCAGATCTCCTCGTCGGCGGGCTTCGTCCGCGCGCTCGTTCCGCCCACCGCTCCTCCAGACATTCCAGACATCGCGTCGAGAGCTTACCGATCCCGGCCGCTCCCGGCCCGTCAAACGCCGTCCCCGGACCCGCGCGGGCCCGGGGCGGCACGAGGGGTCAGGCGCGGTCCTTGACCGCCTCTCCTTCGCGCTCAGGGTCCTCGGCGTGCTCCTGCGCGGAGCCGCCCGGCTCCTGGACGGGCGTCGCCTCGGCGGCGGCCTCGTCCCCGGCGTCCTCGGTCTTGGCCTTGGGCTCGTCTTCCGCGTCTGTGTCCGCGGCCTCGGCCTTCGTCGCCTCCGGGGCGTCGTCCTCCGGCTCGTCCGGCGCGGCCTTGGCGCTCTTCGGCTCGTCGCCGTCCTCCGCCGCCTCCTCGGCTGCCTCGGCTTCGGCGGCCGCCTTCTCGGCGGCCTCGGCGCGGCGCTCCGGCGGGATCGCCGACAGGTCCTCGGTCGGCTCGGTGTCGGCGGGGTCGAGCGGCGCGGCGGCGGCGGGCGCGTCCGGGAAGTAGCTGTGGCCGCCGTCCAGGCGCTCGGGGACGCTCCCCTTGCCGCGGTTCAGGTACAGGTAGGCGACGGCCGCCAGGAACAGCACGACCGACGTGTAGAGGTTCAGCCGCAGGCCCAGGAACTCGTGCGCGTTGTCGACGCGCAGCAGCTCGATCCAGCCACGGCCCAGCGTGTAACCCGCGACGTACAGCGCGAACGTGCGGCCGTGGTTGAGGTTCCACCTCTTGCCCGCCCAGATCAGCACGACGGCCAGGGCCGCGCACCAGAGCGACTCGTACAGGAACGTCGGGTGGTAGGTGCCCACGTCCGCGTACTCCGGGAGCACCATGCCGTAGGTGTCCTTCGGCCTGTGCGCGAGGTCGATCTCCACCGCCCACGGCAGCGAACTCGGCCGTCCGTAGAGCTCCTGGTTCCACCAGTTGCCCCACCTGCCGATCGCCTGCGCCAGCGCGATGCCCGGCGCGACCGCGTCGGCCAGCGGCGCCAGCCGCACCCCCTTCTGGCGGCAGCCGATCCAGGCGCCCAGCGCGCCCAGCGCGACGGCCCCCCAGATGCCCAGGCCGCCCTGCCAGATCTTCAGCGCGTCCACCGGGTTCCGGCCGTCGCCGAAGTACATCTGGTAGTCGGTGACCACGTGGTACAGACGCCCGCCGACCAGGCCGAACGGGACGGCCCACACCGCCACGTCGATGACGGTGCCGGGCTCACCGCCCTTGGCGACCCAGCGCCGGTCACCCAGCCAGACGGCGACGATCACACCGAGGATGATCATCAGGGCGTAGGCGCGGAGCGGGAACGGACCGAGGTGCCAGACGCCCTGCGACGGGCTCGGGATCGAGGCGAGCTGCATGACGGTGACGTTACCGCGTCCGGCGGCCTTCTCGGGCACAGGAAAGGCGGCGGGATCACGCCCGCCGCCTTACGGAGCCGTCCGTCAGGACGCCTCTTGGACCGCCTTGGCGAGATCGTCTCCCGACCACGCCTGATCGGTGACGTTCTTGCCGTTCAGCACGATCGTCGGGGTGGACTGCACGCCCGCCGTGTTGAACGCGTGGTCCGTCATCGCCTGGACCTGCGCGCCCTTCTCGCCGTTGTTCACGCACGACTCGAACGCGGCGCCGCTGACGCCGTAGTCGGCGGCCCAGGAGATGAGGTCGGCGTTCTCGAACCCGACCTTGCCCTCCTTGGGCTGCTCGGCGAACAGCCGGTCGTGGAACTTGATCCAGTTGTCGCCGGGGGCGCACAGCGCGGCGTTGGCGGCCCGCTCGGAGTTGCCCTTCAGCGGGTCCTGCCCGAACAGCCGGAACGGCCGGTAGACGACCTTGACCTTGCCCTCGGCGGCGAGCTGCTTGATGGTGTTGCCCGAGCTCTCCTCCAGGCCCTTGCAGGCCGGGCACTGGAAGTCCTCGTAGACCTCCAGGACGGGCGCGGTGACGCCCTCCTTGGCCATCACGACCGAGCCGTCGTCCTGACGGCTCGTGGGCGCCAGCGGCCCGGTGTAGGCGGGCTCGTCCTTGCCGGCGTCCGCCATCACCACGACGCCCACGGCCACCGCGATCAGCGCGAGCGCGCCGCCCGCCACCGCCAGCGTCTTGACCTGCTTGTCGCGGCGCGCCTCCAGCTTGCGCTGCTCGGCGATCCGCTCCCGCGCGGAACGCTCCCGCGAAGCCTTGCCCATCGCGATCCCCTTCGATCGTTTGTCTTTCGCCGCGCCCGGCGCGTGTGTCTCTCGTCGCGCGGGGCGGGAGGCCCCTAGAGGCCGAGTTTGCGGTCGACGGCGAGCCGACCGGGCGCGAACACCGTGATCCACACCGCGAGCGCCAGGAAGCCCACGTCCCGGACGATCTCCTGGAGGTACTTGGTCTCGCCCTCGGCGACCGGCCCCCCGCCGCCGAAGCAGCCGCAGTCGATCGCGAGGCCGCGGGCCCACGCCGACGCTATCCCGGCGATGAACAGAGCCATCAGCACCCCCGAGATGACGGCCGTCAGCCGGGTCGCGAAGCCCACGACCAGCAGCAGCGCCAGCACCATCTCCAGCACGGGCAGCCCCACCCCGACGGGCCCGACCAGCGCCTCGGGCAGGATCTGGTAGGCGTCCACGGCCTGCCGCTGGAGCACGACCGGCTCGGTGAACTTCGTCCACCCGGCCCAGAACAGCACACCGGCCAGCCCGAGCCGCGCCGCGAACGTCACCCACCCGATCCAGGCCGCGCGCTCCCGCCCGCCGGACTCCGCCCACGCCTCCACGTCCGGCTCCCCGCGCGTCTCGGTCACCCAACTCTCCTCGCGTCGACACCGGGCCCCTCCCGGCCCCGGCGAGCCGCACGCTAGCCAACCCGCCATAAGGCCACGATGAGCTACCCAGCGCCACACCCGACTACACCGAGCGAGCTTATAGGCACATACACGTAACGCGCCCCCGGGATCGGTGATCGCGGGGGCGCGTTGCGCTGTTCAGACCCTCAGGCTCTGGCCCTGACTCCTTCGGCGAGTTCTTCGGCTAGGGCGTGGGCGTCGCGGAGGCCGTCGGCGAGGGTGGGGGCGTCCAGGAGGCGGCGGATGAAGGCGGAGCCGACGATGACGCCGTCGGCGAAGCCCGCGACCTCGGCGGCCTGTGCGCCGGTGCTGACGCCCAGGCCGAGCCCGACCGGCAGCGAGGTGTGCGCCTTGGTCCTGGCGACGAGGCCCGGCGCACCGGTGTCGATGGCGCTGCGCGCGCCCGTGACGCCCATGAGGGACGCCGCGTAGACGAAGCCGCGGCAGACGTCCACGATCTTCTCGATGCGCTCCTCGGTGGAGCTGAGCGCCACCAGGAAGACCTTGTCGAGGTCGTAGGCGTCGGCGACGTCAAGCCACTCCTGGCCCTCCTCGGGCGTCAGGTCGGGCGTGATGAGGCCCGAGCCGCCCGCGTCGCGCAGCTCACGCGCGAACCGCTCGACGCCGTACCGGTCCACCGGGTTCCAGTACGTCATGACGAGGGTGGCCGCGCCGGTCGCGGCGACGGCCTCGACGGTGGCGAACACGTCGGCGAGGCGGGTGCCGCCCGTCAGGGACCGGTGCACGGCGTCCTGGATGGTCGGGCCGTCCATCAGCGGGTCGGTGTAGGGCAGGCCGATCTCGATGACGTCGCAGCCGCCGTCCACCATCGCCCTGGCCGCCTCGACGGCGCCGGTGACGCTCGGGAACCCGGCGGGCAGGTAGCCGACCAGGGCCGCGCGGTTCTCCGCCTTGGCCTTCTCGAAGGCCGTCGCAACGCTCACTTGCCGTCCTCCGGCATCAGGCCGAAGTACGCGGCCGCGGTGTGCATGTCCTTGTCCCCGCGCCCCGACAGGGACACCAGGAGGGTGGCCTCGGGGCCCAGCTCCTTGCCGACCTTGACGGCCCCGGCCAGCGCGTGCGAGGACTCGATCGCCGGGATGATGCCCTCGGTGCGGCACAGCAGCGCGAACGCCTCCATCGCCTCGGCGTCGGTGATCGAGTCGTAGGTGGCGCGGCCGGTGTCCTTCAGCCACGAGTGCTCGGGGCCGACGCCCGGGTAGTCGAGCCCGGCGGAGATCGAGTGCGACTCGATCGTCTGGCCCTCTTCGTCCTGCAGCACGTAGGTGCGCATGCCGTGGATGACGCCGACGGCCCCGGCCGTCATCGTCGCGGCGTGCCTGCCGGTCTCCAGGCCCTCACCCGCGGCCTCGAACCCGTACAGCCGCACACCCTCGTCGGGGATGAACTCGTGGAAGATCCCGATCGCGTTGGAGCCGCCGCCGACGCAGGCGAGCACCGCGTCGGGCAGCCGCCCGAGCTGCTCCAGGCACTGCGCGCGGGCCTCGACGCCGACGACCCTGACGAAGTCGCGGACCATCATCGGGAACGGGTGCGGCCCCATCACCGTGCCGATCACGTAGTGCGTGTCGTCCACGGTGGCGACCCAGTCGCGGAACGCCTCGTTCACCGCGTCCTTGAGGGTGCGGCTGCCGTTCTTGACCGGCACGACGGTGGCGCCGAGCATCCGCATCCGCGCGACGTTGAGCGCCTGCCGGGCGGTGTCGACCTCGCCCATGTAGACGGTGCACTCCAGGCCGAGCAGGGCGGCTGCCGTCGCGGTGGCGACGCCGTGCTGGCCCGCGCCGGTCTCGGCGATCACCCGGGTCTTGCCCATGCGCCTGGTCATGAGCGCCTGGCCCAGCACGTTGTTGATCTTGTGTGAGCCGGTGTGGTTGAGGTCCTCGCGCTTGAGCAGGATCCGGGCGCCGCCCGCGTGCTCGGCGAAGCGCGGCGCCTCGGTCAGCAGGCTCGGCCGACCCGCGTAGTTCGTCAGCAGGTCCTGGAACTCCGCCTGGAACTGCGGGTCCTGCTTGGCCTTCTCGTACTCGGTCTCGAGCTGGTCGAGCGCCGCCATGAGCGCCTCGGGGGCGAACCGGCCCCCGAACCGGCCGAAGCGCCCCGCGGCGTCCGGCACGGTGTTTTCGATGGTCATGAAGACTTCCTCAAGCGGAACGGATGTCGGGCCCCTCGGCGGGGCGGGTCACTTGCCCTGGCGGAGCGCGGGGTGGGTGCCCGCGGCGACGAGGTCGGCGACGGCCGCGCGCGGGTCCTTGCCCGTCACCAGGCTCTCGCCGACCAGGACGGCGTCCGCGCCCGCCGACGCGTAGGACAGCAGGTCGTGCGGGCCGCGCACCCCCGACTCGGCGATCTTGATCCGGTCGGCGGGGATGAGCGGGGCGAGCCGGGCGAAAGTGCCACGGTCCACCTCAAGGGTCTTGAGGTCGCGCGCGTTCACGCCGATCACCTTGGCGCCCGCGGCGACGGCCCGCTCGACCTCCTCCTCGGTGTGCACCTCGACCAGCGGGGTGAGCCCGATGGACTCGGCCCGCTCGATGAGGGACACCAGCGGCTCCTGCTCCAGCGCCGCCACGATGAGCAGAGCCATGTCGGCGCCGTGCGCGCGCGCCTCCCACAGCTGGTAGGAGGTGACGATGAAGTCCTTGCGCAGCACGCAGATGTCCACGTTCGCGCGGACCTCGGCGAGGTCGTCGAGGCTGCCGCCGAAGCGGCGGCGCTCGGTGAGCACGCTGATGACCTTCGCGCCCCCGGCCTCGTAGTCGCGGGCGAGGGCCGCCGGATCGGCGATGGCGGCCAGCGCGCCCTTGGAGGGGCTGCTGCGCTTGACCTCGGCGATCACCGAGACCCCGTCGCCGCCGAGCGCGGCGAGCGCGTCGCGGGGCGGCGCGGCGGCCGCGGCCCGGTCCTTCAGCTCCGCCAGCGAAACGGTGCGCTGCCGGTCCGCGAGATCCGCGCGCACTCCGTCGATGATCTCGTCGAGAACGCTCACGGTTGTCCCCTCGTCACGGTTCTTGTCTGCCCGATGTTAGCCGCCTCACCGGCCCCCGCTCACACACGGCCCCCCGGGCCAGGGGTGCGGCCGCCAGGCGGCCGATCCCGCGCGGGTGCGGGGTCACGGGGCCAGTGCCTGCCCGAACGGCAGATTGCGGACGATCCAGAAGACCAAGATCGTACCGGTGAGCGCCCACACCGCCCACCTGGCCCCCAGGCCCGTCCGCACCGGGGTGCCGCGTGCCGCCGCGACGGTCCACGCCACCCACAGGTAGGCCGCGAGGGGGATCAGCGCGAAAGCCAGCGGGTTGAGGCCGAACGCCTCCACGAGCCTGCCGTGCGCGAGCGCGTGCGTCATCCGCAGGCCCCCGCAGCCCGGACAGGCCCAGCCCGTCAACGCCAGGAAAGGGCACGTCGGATAGTGCCCCGCCTCGTTCGGATCGACCGCCGCCACCAGGGCGACGCCCACGGCTCCCGCCGCCAGCACCGCCAGCGGCCCGGCCAAGGCCCGCCCCCGGACCCCCTGAAGCCCCGTCACGCGTCCCACGGTACCGACCCCGCCCACCCGCGCCCAGCCCCCACCCCGCCGACGGTCGGCGGAGCGGTCAGATGTCGGCGGCGTAGCCGACGCCCCGGACCGTGCGGATGGGGCTGGCGGGGCCCAGCTTGGCGCGCAGCTGGGCCACGTGGACGTCCACGGTACGGACGCCCGCGGCGGCCCCGGACGTCCAGGCGGCGGCCAGGAGCTGCTCGCGGGTGAAGACCCGGCCCGGATGGCGCAGGAGGTGCGCGAGGAGGTCGAACTCGGTGGCGGTGAGCGTCGCGGGCCGGTCTCCGGCGCGGACGGAGCGGGTACGCGGGTCCAGCACGAGGGCGCCCGCGCGGAGCACGTCGGCGGCGGTGTCCTCGGCGTGCGCGCGCAGCGCGGCCGCGACGGCGGCCACCAGCGCGCGCGGGCTGAACGGCCGGACCACCGCGCGGTCGCCCGCCGGTTCGGCGCGGCCCGGCGGCAGCACCCTGATGACGGGCGCGGGCCGCGCCGCCTCGGCGACCCGCCGGTACAGCTCGGCCGCGCCCAGCGGCGGCGGCAGCGCGGAAAGGTCGAGCACGACGGCGTCAGGCGCGACCTCGGCGACGACGGCGACGGCCCGCGCCCGATCCGACTCGACGACGACGCGGTAACCCTCACGCGCCAGATAGACGCGCTCCAACTCGGCCACGGCCGGATCGTGCTCGAAGACCAGGACGGTGCCGCCGGACTCGGCGGGGCGGGGGACCTCGGAGTTCAGCACGTCACCTCCGGGCGCTCGGCCACCACGAGCCCCACCGACCTCACGCACCGCCACCCGACGTGTCGGCGGTGGGATCCTCACCACGGTCGAGGGACTTCCAGAGGGCGGAGGGATCGTCCGGGGAAGCGGCCCTGACGGGACGTGAGCCGCGCTCGTAGCGGGCCGACATGCCGGGCCAGGCGTGGCCGCGCACCGCCGTCCACAGGCCGCTCAGCGCCACCACGACGCCGCCCGCGGCGGCCAGCCACGGCCAGACCGTCGCGTCGGCGGCGATCCGCTCGCCCGCGACGAGAAGCGTCCGGTCGACGAGCGCGGCGCGGACCGACGCGTCGTCCACGGCCGTCAGCGCGAGCGGCACGGTGAGCGCGCCGAGCAGGGCGAGCAGCACACCGACCGCGATCCGGCCGACCCCGCGCACCGCGAACACCGCCGCCGTCGCGGCCAGCGCCGCCCAGCCGAGCGCCGCCGTCGCCGCGAGATCACCACCCGCGACCTCCCACGAGCCGATCGCGATCGTCGCGCCGCCGTGCGGCGACGCCTGCCCGGCGTCCCCGACGAGCTCGGCGAACGCCCAGACCCGGCCGGACGCGAAGAGCGTGAGGGCGGCGCCCGCCACGGCGACGAGCGCGACAGCCGTCATCTCACGGCGTGCGGAACCGCGCCCGGGCGTGCCGGACGCGGCGAGAGGGGCGGCGGGCGCTGTCACGGCTCCGGGCGCTCACCGACGACGGCGCCGAGATCATCGGCGTCCCAGCAGGTGCGGTCACCGGTGTGGCAGGCCGCGCCGACCTGGTCGACCCGGACGAGCAGCACATCCCCGTCACAGTCCAACGCGACGGACTTCACCCACTGGGCGTGCCCCGACGTCGCGCCCTTCACCCAGTACTCCTTACGGCTGCGCGACCAGAACGTGCACCGCCCGGTCGTCAGGGTGCGGTGCAACGCCTCGTCGTCCATCCACCCCATCATCAGCACCTCCAACGAGTCGTGCTGCTGCACGACCGCGGGCACAAGCCCGTCCTCGGTGCGCTTGAGACGGGAGGCGATCTTCGGGTCGAGCTCCGTACTGTTCGGAGCCGCAGGCGCTGGCGCTGACATGGGGAAAGCCTATAGCTAGTGTTAGCTGGCCTCACCTCCGGCCTTGGCGGCCTGCGGTGCGGCGGGGATCGGGCGCTTGCGAGCTTCGGGAGGGTCCAAACGCCCTGGGGGCGTTTGGACCCTCCCGAAGGCGCCCGATCCGTCCGTGGCTGGGCTGGAAAAACCCCCCGGGGGCTGGGCTGGAAGCCCACTTGGCTGGGCTGGAAACACCTAGGGGCTGGGGGTGGACCAGACGCCCCTCAACTAGCAAGACCCGCGTCGAGGGTGCTCGGCGCGGGTCTTGTGGGGTCTGCGCGTGCTACAGGGGGCGGACCTGGTCGGCCTGCGGGCCCCGGTTGCCCTGGGTCACCTCGAACTCGACGCGCTGGGCCTCCTCCAGGCTCCGGTATCCGGAGGACTGGATGGCCGAGTAGTGGACGAAGACGTCGGGTCCGCCGCCGTCCACGGCGATGAAGCCGTAGCCCTTCTCGGCGTTGAACCACTTCACGGTGCCCTGCTGGGGCATGGTCTTTCTCCTTGCGGCAAAACAACGGCGCCACACCTCGTGGCCCCACCGCGGCCTGCACGGGGGGTCCTCGCCCCCGGGTACCGTCCCCGGGAAAGCCAAGACGCCCGCTGTCCATCGTTCGCGCGGGCGTTATACCACTGGCAGAACACGTAACGAACCAAGACTGCTACCGCTGGGGCGAGAGTATCACCGTTTGGTGACGGCCCGCGAGGTCCGAAAACCCCTGCCCAGTAAGGGATTTCACCCCTCGTCATGCCTTAGCGGGCCGCCACCGCCGAACCGTTACACTCCCACCCCGACACCCTCCGATCCGGTGGTCGGCGCCCCCGCCGCACACGGACTTGATCACACAATCCTCACGGACCGGCGACAGCTCCGTCTCAGTTCGGTCCGCTCTTCCCGCTCTGTGGGCCGCCCCGACCCGTGGACGCGTTCCGCCAGGACGTGTGCAGGTCCGCGTAGACGCCGGGGGTGCCTACGAGGGCGCTGTGGTGGCCGCGTTGGACGATGCGGCCCTTGTCGAAGACGAGGATCTCGTCGGCGGCTTCGGCGGTGGAGAGCCGGTGCGCGATCGCGACGGACGTCCGGCCGCGCGTGACGCCGTCCAGGGCGCGCTGGATGCGGACCTCGGTGGCCGGGTCGACGGCCGACGTCGCCTCGTCCAGGACGAGCAGGTCGGGGTCGGCGAGGTAGGCGCGGGCGAGCGCGACGAGCTGCCGCTCCCCCGCCGACAGGGACTCGCCGCGCTGCCCGACGGGTGTCTCCAGGCCGCGCGGCAGCCCTTCCAGCCAGTCGCCGAGGCCCAGCTCGCCCAGCGCGGCGACGATCTCCGCGTCGGACGCGCCGGGCCGTCCGTACCTGATGTTCTCGCCGAGTGTGGTGTCGAAGAGGAACCCGTCCTGCGGGACGATGACGATCCGCTCGCGCAGGGAGGCGAACCGGACGCGGTGCAGCGGCACCCCGTCGACCCGGACGGCGCCCTCCACGGGGTCCATGAGCCGGGTGAGGAGCTTCGCGAAGGTGGTCTTGCCCGAGCCGGTCTCGCCGACCACGGCGATCCGGGCCTGCGGCGGGATCTCGACGGTCACGCCCTCCAGGACGCGCGGCCCCGACGGGTAGGCGAACGCGACGTCCTCGAAGGCGACGCCCACGGGCCCTCGTGGCAGGGTGTGACCCTTCGGGCCGGGGTCGGCGACGTCCGGGTCGGTGTCCAGGACGCCCAGGACGCGGCGCCAGCCCGCGATGGCGTTCTGCGCCTCGTTGAGGATCTCGGTGGCCTGCTGCATCGGGCTGACGAACAGCGTCACCAGGAACAGGAACGCGACGAGCTCGCCCGCGCTGATGTCCCCGCCGACGCCGAGCAGCACCCCGCCGGCCACGACGGCGGCGGTGGCCATGGCCGCGACGATCTCGCTGGTCGGGAAGGTCAGCGCGACGAGCCCCTGGGCGCGCTTCTGAGCGACCCTGCCCCGCTCGACGGCGCGGTCCACCCGTTCGGCGGTCCGCCGCTCGGCCGCGTACGCCTTGATCACGGGCGCGCCTATGACGGACTCGCTGACGGCCGCCAGGAGGTCGCCCATCCGCTCCCGGACCGTCATGTAGGCGCGGGAGATGAGCCGCTGGAAGTGGCGCAAGGCGAGCGCCAGTGGCACGAACGCGATCCACACGACGAGGGTGAGCTGCCAGGAGTAGACGGCCATGAGCGCGGTCACGACGACGATCTCGCCCGCCGAGATGAGGAACATCAGCCCGCCCCACTGCATGAACTGGCTGATCTGGTCGACGTCTCCGGTGACGCGGGACACGAGGCCGCCCTTGCGCTGCCCGCTCTGGGTGAGCATCGACAGGTCGTGCACGTGCCGGAACGCCTTGACGCGCAGGGACGCGAGGGACGTCTCGGTGCTGCGGTACAGGCGGACGTTCATGAGGTAGGCGCACAGGGCCGTCACGACGATGGCCGCCGCGCAGATCAGCACCGCGCTCCGGATGTAGGCGAGGTCGGGCGATCCGGCCAGGGGCAGGCCGTGGTCGATGGTCTGCTGGACGGCCACGGGGGTGACGACCCGCCCGGCCGTGGCGACCAGCGCCAGCACGATCGTCAGAGCGATGCCGCGCCGGAACTCGGGGGTGATCGCCAGGCCGCGCCGCAGGGTGGCGAACGCGCCTTCGCGTAGGGCCGTCTCGTTCAGCACGGTCATGCCTTCACGTCCTCGTCTATCCCGTCGGCGTCTATGCCGTCGGCCTGGAGCGCTTCCTCCGCGTGCTCGGCCTCGGCGTTCTCGTAGGCGTTCACCAGGTTCCGGTAGGCCGGTGAGCGCGCCAGCAGCTCCGCGTGGGCGCCCCGGTCGGCGACGCGTCCGCGCACGAGGTGCACGACCTCGTCGGCGAGCGCGATGGTCGCCTTGCGGTAGGCGACGACCACGACGCTGGCCTCGGTGTCCCTGAGCCCGCCCAGGATGCGCGCCTCGACCTGTGGATCGACGCTGGAGGTCGCGTCGTCCAGGACGAGCAGGCGGGGCCCGCGCGCCAGCGCCCGGGCGAGGGCGAGCCGCTGCCGCTGGCCGCCGGACAGGGTGGCGCCGCGCTCGCCGAGCCGGGTGTCGAGGCCGTCGGGCAGCCCGGCGACGAACCCGTCGGCCTGGGCGAGGCGCAGCGCGGCCCAGATGTCGGCGTCGGGCAGGTCGCCTTCGAGGGCGATGTTGCCGCGCACCGTGTCGTCGAACAGGAAGGTGTCCTGTGGGACGAGGGCGGCGGCGCGGGCGACCTCGCCGGGGGCGAGCTCCCGCACGTCCACGCCGTCGAGCCGGACGACGCCCTCCTCCGGGTCCACCAGGCGGACGAGGAGGGAGGCGAGGGTGGACTTGCCCGAGCCCGTCGCCCCGACGAGCGCGACGGTGCGCCCCGGCGCGACGGACAGCCCCGCGCCCTTCAGGACCGTGGCGTCGCCGTACCCGAACGTCAGCTCCTTGGCCTCCAGGGCGGCCGCCCGGGGTGAGTCAAGGGACTCCTCCCCGTAGGGCATGGCTCCGCGCGCGTCCAGGACGGCCCGCACCCGGTTCCACCCGACGACGCTCCTAGGCAGCTCCGCCAGTACCCATCCGAGCGACCTGACGGGCCACGACAGCAGCGTGAACAGATAGCAGACCTGGACGAGGTCGCCCGCGTTGATCGCGCCCGCGTCCAGCCGGACCGAGCCGAACAGCAGCACCGCCAGCACCCCGAACCGGGGCAGGGACTCCAGCACGGGGTCGAACAGGCCGCGGACCCGTCCGACGGTGATGTTGGCGTCCCGCAGCCGCTCGGCCGCTGCCTGGAACCGCTCGGTCTCGGCTGCCTCCCGGCCGAGGGTCTTGACGACGAGGCCGCCCTCGAAGCTCTCGTGCGCGACCTCGCTGACCTCGGCCCGGAGCTGCTGCGCCCGCGCCACCTTCGGCGACAGGACGCGCTGGTAGGCGAGGTTCAGCAGCGCGATCATCGGGAAGAGCAGGAAGCCGACGACGGCCAGCGGCAGGTCGATCGCGAGGATCGACACGGCCGCGAAGAACAGCATGAAGACGACGCCGACGGCCATCGGCAGCGGCGCGATGGGCGCCCACGCCGCCTCGACGTCGCTGCTGGCGTTGGACAGCAGTTGGCCCGTCGGGTGCTTCTGGTGCCAGGCCAGCGGCAGCCGCAGGTACTGCCGCGTCACCTCGCGGCGGTAGCGGGCCTGCAGGTTGTACTGCATGAGCCCGGCCCAGAACCGGCGGCCCGCGACGCCCAGCGCCTTGAGCACGGCGACCGCGACGATCGCGGCGGCGCCCGCCGCGAGCGCGCCCCGGCCCGGCTCGCCCGAGGCGAACGCCGGCAGGATCACCCGCTCGACGACCCGGCCCAGCACCCACGCGCTCGCCACCGTCATGCCGCCGTAGAGCGCGCTGGCGGCGACCGACAGCCCGAACGTCAGCGGCTCGGTGCGGATCGCCACCCCCAGTACCCGCAGGCCCTCACGCAGGACCTGGGGGCTGACCCGTTCTGTCACGAAAGATCTCCCCGTGTCACTCATATGTTTCGGCACCCATGCCTACCATCGGGGTACGACAGTTATTCCCGAAGATCACTTTCCGGGCAGGAGAACCTCACCTCGGGGCGGGCCGGAGGCGCCCACGGATGATCGTCCATTCCCGTCAGGTAAAAGGCACTTGCCCCACGTGTCCTCACCTGCGCATGCTGGCCTGGTGGACGCCAACGTGATTCAGCCCGTCGACACCCTGCACGGACAGCTACAGCGCGGCCTCGGCAGGGCCGCGCGCCGGGCGGCGCGGACGCGGGGCGCCGGAGAGTTCGTGTACGACTGCGTCCGCCGGGACCCCAGGTGGGACAGGCAGGTCGAGTCGCGCAGCCTCTACTACGCGCGCCTCATCGTCGATCTGGAACTGCCCGTCCATCCGCTCTCGGACCATCTGTTCGATCCGGCCGACGCCTCCGACGGCGACGAGTGGCGCGCCTCCCTCGCCATCGACACCCTCACCGACCTGGTGCGCCTCAGCCGTCGCGAGGCCGCCTCGCCGCTGCGCCGCTACGCCGAGCAGGGCGCCGGGTGGTTCGAGGCGCTGGACGCGCTCGTCTCGCTCGGCGACCCGGCCCTGGTGCACGGGCTCGGCGCGGTCGCCGCGGCCCGCTGCGACGAGGACGACCTGCACTGGCTCGTCGACGATCCCGGCAATCCCGTCATCCGGCAGTGGGCGGCCGAGCACCGGGTGATCGCCGACGCGGTCGCCCGAAGGCGCGGCGGCCCCACCCCGAGACCGCGCGAGCACACCCGCCCGACCGGCTCCGACGCCCAGCTCGTCGCGCTCGCCCACCAGCGCTCGGACGCGTCGGTGGAAGCGATCCTGGAACTGGGCAGGCGGCGCAGTCCGGCCCTGTTCGACCTGGCCGAGGAGTTCCTCCCCGAGGGGCCCGGTAGGTGGCGCGGCGTCATCTGCCGGGCCCTGCGCGAGTGCGGGTCGGCCGCGCTGCCCAGGGCGCGCGCGTGGGCGGGCGGGACACCGGGGTGCAGGAAGGTCGCGATAACGATCCTCGCCGGGCACGGCACCGCCCAGGACGTCCCCGTGCTCATCGACGACCTGGAGACGGCCCTGGGCGCCAAGAGCTGGGGCGCGGCGGCCCACCCGATCGAGGGGCTCGGCAGGCTCCGCGCGGGCGCCGCGGTGCCGCTGCTCAAGGAGGCGTGGACGGCCACCGAGTACGCCTACCTACGCCCGCGTCTCCTGACGGCGCTGCTCCGCACCGCCCCGCACACCGCCGAGTCCTACGCGGCCGAGGCCCTGTGGGACTGCGAGGAGGAGGCCCGCAAGATCGCCGCGGCGGCCGCCCCGCTCACCGAGGACAACGCGCTGCGGCTGCGCCGCCTGGCCGGATGCGCCGCCGAGGAGCCCGGCGTCGTCTCGGCCGCCGTCGACAGGGCGGCGCCCGAACTGTGAACCCCCGCTGAAGATCCTCTCCGGGTATCGGCCGGATCTCCTTCTCCTCCCCCGGACGCACGAGAGGGTGGTCCCGCAGCGCGATGTGCCGCCCCCGTTCGGCCGCCTACACTCCAGGCATGATCTCCGCTAAGACGCGCCTCCTGCTCGCCACCCCCCTGCTCGCCCTCGCCCTGGGCACGGCGTCGGCCTGCTCCAGCGAGAACGCCGACTGCGCCCTCACCACGGGCAGCTGTACCGTCACCTTCGACCGCGGTGTGGACGCCAAGGCCAGCGTCCTCGGGGTGGACGCCCAGCTCGTCGAGGCCACCGACTCGTCCGTGACCGTGAAGATCGGCGGCCAGAACGTCACGGTGCCGCTGGACGGCGAGGAGCAGTCCGGCAACTTCAGCGTCCGGGTGAAGTCCATCACCCAGGACCAGGTCGTGCTGGAGATCGCGACGGGCGTCACCGTCACCGAGTAGCGGCGAAGGGCCGTCACCTGGCCAGTTCGGCCCCGCAGGTGAGCCGCCGCGCCAGCGCGGCGGCCAGCCGGGCGGCGGCGCCGGGCGCGTGCCCGAGGAACAGCGACGGCTCGGTGAGCTCCAGTTCCAGCAGGACGGGCGCGCCGTCCGGGCCGGGGATCAGGTCCACCCTGGCGTACAGCGGCCGCCCAGGGACGGTCTGGAGGACGCGCCCGCCCAGCGCCAGCTCCGCCGGGGAGGCGGCCCGCGCGGCGATCTGCTCCCGTTCGTCCTTGGTGTCGGCGATGGCCGGTTGGATCCCCGCGCCCGCCTTGAGGATCGGCGCCTTGCGGACGGCGTGGCTGAACACGCCGTCGAAGAAGATCAGCGCCGTCTCGCCCGCCGAGTCCACCGCGTCCAGGTAGGGCTGGACCATGACGGTGCGGCCCTCGGAGCGCAGGCGTGACAGGTGCTCGGCCGCGGGCCCCGCCTCGTCCGCCGACCAGCGCGCGGTGTCCCGGGCGCCCGCCGACACCGCCGGCTTGATGACGTAGTCCGGCCATTCGGGCAGCCCGGCCGGATCCCACAGCGTCGGGACGACGGGGACGCCCGCCGCCTCCAGGTCGCGCAGGTAGCGCTTGTCGGTGTTCCAGGTGAGCACCTCGGCGGGGTTCTCCAGCCGGGGCACACTCCGCGCCCACTCCAGGAACTCCCCGCGACGGTCGTGGTAGTCCCACGTGCTGCGGACCATGACGAGGTCGTAGGCGGCCCAGTCGGCCGGACCGTCCCAGCGCACCGCCTCGGCGTGGTGGCCGAGCGCGGCGAGTTCGCCGATGAGCGCGGGGGTGTCCTCGTCTCCGGCGGGCAGGGCGGCACAGGTGGCGATCGCTACGTTCACCCCGACAGGTTATGCGTATGACTGGAAAGAACCCATACATACCAACCCGAAATGTTTCCCGGATGGGCGGCGCCCAACGCCGCCCACCCGGCGCCGTCAACGAACCGGGTGCCCCGCCGCCGCGAGGGCGCCCTTGACCTCGGAGATCAGGAGGTCGCCGAAGTGGAAGACCGAGGCGGCCAGCACCGCGTCGGCGCCCGCCTCCACCGCCGGAGGGAAGTGCGCCAGGGCGCCCGCTCCCCCACTGGCGATCACAGGGACGCTCACCACCTCACGGACCGCCCTCAGCATCTCCAGGTCGAAACCGTTCTTCGTGCCGTCGGCGTCCATCGAGTTCAGCAGGATCTCGCCGACGCCCAACTCCTCGGCGCGGCGGCACCACTCGATCGCGTCGATGCCGGTGCCCTTGCGGCCGCCGTGCGTCGTCACCTCGTAGCCCGAGGGGGCGTCGGCGCAGCGGCGCGCGTCGGCCGACAGCACGACGCACTGGCTGCCGTACCGGTGCGCCGCCTCCCGCAGGAACTCAGGACGGGCGATCGCGGCGGTGTTGATGGACACCTTGTCGGCTCCGGCCCGCAGCAGCCGGTCCACGTCCTCGACGGTCCGGATGCCGCCGCCGACCGTCAGGGGGATGAACACCTGCTCCGCGGTCCGCCGGACCACGTCGTAGGTGGTGGACCTGTCTCCGGACGAGGCCGTGATGTCCAGGAACGTCAGCTCGTCGGCGCCCTCGGCGTCGTAGCGGCGGGCCAGCTCCACCGGGTCGCCCGCGTCCCGCAGGTTCTGGAAGTTGACGCCCTTCACGACGCGTCCCGCGTCCACGTCAAGGCACGGGATCACCCGTACGGCAACGGTCATGCCAGCGCTCCCCGGTAGGCGTCCACTTCCACTTCCACGAGCATCCGCGGGTCCAGCAGCCCCGCCACGATCACCAGCGACGCGGCGGGCCTGACCTTCGCGAACAGCGAGCCGTGCGCGCGGCCCACCGCGTCGGCGTGCTCGGCCGACGTGACGTACATGCGGGTGCGCACCACGTCGCGGGCCGACAGGCCCAGGCGTTCCAGGGACCACAGGGCGATCTGGAAGGCGGTCCGGGTCTGCTCGTAGGGATCGCCGACGTGGACGACCTCGCCGTCCACCGTCGAGGTGCATCCGGAGACAAAAGCCATGTCGCCCGCCAGCACCGCCCGCGAGTACCCGATCACCTCCTCCCAGGGGCCGCCCGAGGAGATCCGCTCGATCATCGAGTGAGCTCCAGCGCCTCTTCCAGCGTGAAAGCGCGGGCGTACAGGGCCTTGCCCACGATCGCGCCCTCGACGCCCTCGGGCGCGAGCTTCTTCAGCGCCAGGAGGTCCTCCAGGGAGGAGACGCCACCGGAGGCGATCACCGGCTTGTCGGTGCGGGAGCAGACCTCCCGGAGCAGCTCGACGTTCGGGCCGCGCAGGGTGCCGTCCTTGGTGACGTCCGTGACGACGTACCGGGGGCAGCCGTCCTCCTCAAGGCGGGCCAGCACCTCCCACAAGTCGCCGCCCTCCTTCGTCCAGCCTCGGGCCGCCAGGGTGGTGCCGCGCACGTCCAGGCCGACGGCGATCCGGTCGCCGAACTCGGCGATCGCGGCGCGCGTCCACTCCGGGTCCTCCAGCGCGGCGGTGCCCAGGTTCACCCGGGCGCACCCGGTGTCGAGCGCGGCGCGCAGGGACGCGTCGTCACGGATGCCGCCGGACAGCTCCACCTTGACGTCGAGCCTTCCGGTGACCTCGCGCAGCAGCTCGCGGTTGGAGCCGCGGCCGAACGCGGCGTCCAGGTCGACCAGGTGGATCCACTCGGCGCCCGCGGTCTGCCACGCGAGCGCCGCGTCCAGGGGGCTGCCGTAGGAGGTCTCGGTGCCGGCCTCGCCCTGCACCAGGCGCACGGCCTGGCCGTCGGCGACGTCAACGGCGGGAAGGAGCGTCAGGGTCATGGCGGAAAGCCTACCGGGAACGGCCTTGACCGGGGTTTTCCCCTCCCGCCGCGCCAATGATCTTCCTTTCTCCCGCGCGCGCCGCGCGGACAACGCGCGTGATCGCGATCACACTTCGTAGTCGTCATCTCTACGGAAGGGGATCGCGCCTTGTTCTCGACCGCGTCCCGGGTCCTCGCCGTCCCGGTCGCCGCCGCCCTGCTCGGCCTGGCGCCGCCGCCGGCCGTGGCGGCGCCGCCCGTCGCCGGGCCCTACCAGCGCGGGCCCGCGCCCACCGAGGAGGTCCTCGTCGCCGCGCGCGGGCCCTTCGCCGTCACGCAGACCCGGATGGCCGCGGGCCAGGGGACGGGCGCGGGCACCGTCCACCACCCCACGGACGCCTCTCAGGGGACGTTCGGGGCCGTCGCGGTCATGCCGGGGTTCATGGGCACGGAGAAGTCGATCAGGCTCTACGGGCCGCTCCTGGCCTCGCACGGGTTCGTTGTGCTGACCCTGTCGTCGGTGCGCCGCGCGGACTTCCCCGACCAGCGGGCCGACCAGTTGCTCGCCGCGCTCGACCGGCTCGTCGCCGGACCGGCCAAGGGGCTCATCGACGCCGAGCGGCTCGCCGTCGTCGGGCACTCGATGGGCGGCGGGGCGACGCTGCGGGCGGCGGCGCGCCGTCCGGGGCTCAAGGCGGCGGTGCCGCTGGCGCCCTGGCACGTGCGGCGCGACTGGCGGTCGGTGCGGGTGCCGACCCTCATCTTCGGCTCGGAGAACGACAGGGTCGCTCCGGTGGACAAGCACGCCGAGCCGTTCTACGCGAGCCTGACGCGCGCCCCGGAGAAGGCGTACGTCGAACTGCGTGACGGAGGACACCTCAGCTTCAACACCGCCAACCCGGTCATCGCCAAATACACTGTTTCATGGCTTAAGCGTTATGTGGATGACGACGTCCGGTATGACCCCTTCCTCTGCCCGGGGCCCGCTTTCCCCAGCCCGACGATCAGGGAATACCGCGGGACCTGTCCATCCTGACCCACCAGCCCCGCATACCGACTTATCCTGGCAAGACGGTTACCGGCGGGTCCCCTTCTGGATCACGCTGTTAACACGTACGAAATCCGCCCAACACATGAGCGAGGACCATCAAAAGAGTGCCTCGAAATGGATCGGTCCAGTACGGCCGTTACCTGCCCATCGAAGAACACGCCATCGTCGGCGATCTGCGCACCGTCGCGCTCGTCGGCACCGACGGGACCATCGACTGGTTCTGTCCCGGCCGCTTCGATGCCCCGTCCCTGTTCGCCTCCCTGCTGGACGCTCGCAAGGGGGGCTTCTTCTCGCTGTCCTGCCGGTCGGCGAACCGTCCCAAGCAGCTCTACCTGCCCGACACCAACATCCTGATGACCCGCTTCCTCACCGCCGAGGCCGTGGGCGAGGTCATCGACTTCATGGTGCCGGAGACCAGCGGGTCGGCGCCGCCGCGCGACCTCATCGTGCGCCAGGCGCGCGCGGTGCGCGGCCGGGCGACGTTCGAGCTGGGCTGCTACCCCGCCTTCGACTACGGCCGCGCCTCCCACGAGATCGAGATCGTGGAGGGCGTCGGAGCGGTCTTCACCTCCTCGGCCGGCCGCTTCGTGTTGCGTTCCAACGTCCCCCTCGTCCACGACGGGGACGGCGTCTGCGCCACGTTCACGCTCGACGAGGGCGAGACCGTCGACGTCGTCCTGGAGTGGCAGGGGCACGTGCACCCGCTCGTGCCCGGCGAGGCCGACGAGATGTTCCTGCGCACGCAGGAGTTCTGGCAGAAGTGGATCGGACAGTCGCGCTACCGGGGCCGCTGGCGCGAGATGGTCCACCGCTCCGCGCTGGCGCTCAAGCTGCTCGTCTACCACCCCACCGGCGCCCTCGTGGCCGCGCCCACCACGTCGCTTCCCGAGTACATCGGAGGCGTCCGCAACTGGGACTACCGGTACACGTGGCTGCGGGACTCCGCGTTCACCATCTACTCCCTCATGACGCTCGGCTTCCTGGAGGAGGCCGCCGCGTTCATGGAGTGGCTCCAGCTCCGCTGTGAGGAGGCGACGCTGGAGCGGGACGTCATGATCATGTACTCCGTCGACGGCTCCGACAAGATCCCCGAACACACCCTCGACCACCTCGAGGGCTACCGGGGGTCGCGTCCCGTCCGGATCGGCAACGGCGCCGCCGGACAGCGCCAGCTCGACGTGTACGGCGAGATCATGGAAGCGGTGTACATGTACAACCGCGAAGTCCCGATCTCCTACGACCTGTGGCAGACGCTCTCCAAGCGGCTCGACTGGCTGTCCGACCACTGGGAGGAGCCCGACGAGGGCATCTGGGAGGTGCGCGGCGGACGCCAGCGCTTCACCTACTCGGGCCTCCAGACGTGGACGGCCTTCGACCGCGCCCTGCGCCTGGCCCGCGACCGCGGCCTGCCCGCCCGCACCAACAAGTGGCAGCGCCTGGCCGCCAAGGCGTACCGGTTCGTCCAGCAGGAGTGCTGGGACCCGGAGATCGGCGCCTACGTCATGCACCCCGGCAGCAAGCTGCTCGACGCCGCCGTCCTGTGCATGCCGATGGTGAAGTTCTCGGGCCCGACCGACCCGCGCTTCCTCATGACGCTCGACCGGCTGGGCAAGGAGCTCGTCTCCGACAGCCTCGTCCACCGCTACGCCACCACCGGCCACGACGGCCTGGAAGGCGAAGAGGGCACCTTCAACCTCTGCTCCTTCTGGTACGTGGACGCGCTGACGGCGGCGGGACGCGTCAAGGAGTCCCGCATGGTCTTCGAGAAGATGCTCACCTACGCCAACCACGTCGGCCTCTACGCCGAGGAGATAGGCCCTTCCGGTGAAGCCCTGGGCAACTTCCCCCAGGCCTTCACCCACCTGGCCCTCATCAGCGCCGCCGTCAACCTGGACCGAGCCCTGGACCGCCCCTAACCCACCCGTCCCCACCCCATAGGAACGTTCCCACCCAAGACCGCCCGCCCCACCCGGGACCGGGCGGTCTCCCATATCCCTAACCATCCCCGCCGATCAAACACCAGGAACGCAAACACCGGCAGCAACAACACACTAAGCACAAAAACCCCAAACCTCCCCATCCCCGAAACCCCAACCCACCAAGCCACCCCCTGCACCAAAGCAAACACCACAACCACCCCACCCACCCTCCGCCGCCGAGCCCAAGCCCTTTTCCCCACCCTCCCTTTCGGCACCCACCCAAACACCTTCCCCCACCACTCCCGCCGCCTCTCCTCCCTCCCCCGCCGAACCGCCGCCTCCTCCCTCACCCGCGCCGCCAAAGCCTCCCGCTCAGCCCTCCGCCGAGCCCTCTCCTTACTCACCCCCCAATCCTCCCACCCCCAAACCTCACCCCGCCCCGCCTGCCGTGCGGAAGCGGAACGCCCCGGCTGGTGGGCCGGGGCGTTCGGGGTCGGTGGTCAGACGGTGGTGAGCCAGTTGGTGAGGAGGGTGGCGCCGGCGTCGCCGGATTTTTCGGGGTGGAACTGGGCGGCGGAGAGGGGGCCGTTTTCTACGGCGGCTACGAAGGGTTCGCCGTGGTGGGACCAGGTGACCAGAGGGGGGGTGAAGCGGTCGGGTTCCAGTTGCCAGTGGCGGACGGCGTAGGAGTGGACGAAGTAGAAGCGGGTAGCGGGGTCGAGGCCGCGGAACAGGACGGAGTCCGCGGGGGCCTCCACGGTGTTCCAGCCCATGTGTGGGATGACCGGGGCGTGCAGGCGCTCGACGGTGCCGGGCCATTCGGCGCAGCCCTCGGTGGTGATGCCGTGCTCGACGCCCTTGGCGAAGAGGATCTGCATGCCGACGCAGATGCCCAGGACGGGACGGCCCCCGGCCAGGCGGCGGCCGATGATCTGCTCGCCGCGCACCGACGTCAGGCCGGACATGCAGGCGGCGAACGCGCCCACGCCGGGCACGACGAGGCCGTCGGCGTTGAGCGCGGCGTCGAAGTCGGACGTGACGGTGACGTCCGCGCCGACCCGGGCGACGGCGCGTTCGGCCGAGCGCAGGTTGCCCGACCCGTAGTCGAGAATGACGATCTTCTTCATCTAGAGCCTCCCCATCGCGGCGAGCACCGACAGCACCGCGAGCACCCCGACGACGACCGCCGCGATCTTCAGCCCCTGCCTGACAAAACTGTAGACGCCCGTCGCGAGGAACAGCGCGAGCGCGAACAGCAGCATGGCCGTCCACGGGATCGACAGGCCGAACAGGTCGACGGTGCCCTCGGCGGCGAGCACGCCCGCCGCGGCGGTCACAGCGCGCCCTTGGTGGACGGGATGCCGTGCACCCGCGGGTCGTGTTCGCTGGCGTAGCGCAGGGCCCGCGCGAGCGCCTTGAACTGGGCTTCGACGATGTGGTGGGCGTTGCGCCCGTACGGGACGTGGACGTGCAGCGCGATCTCGGCGTTCGCGACGAACGACTCGAGGATGTGCCGGGTCAGCGTCGTGTCGTAGTCGGGGCCGATCATCGGCGCCATGTTCGCCGGCTCGGAGTGCACCAGGTAGGGCCGTCCGGAGAGGTCGACGGTGACCTGGGCGAGGGACTCGTCCAGCGGGATCGACGCGTCCGCGAAGCGCCGGATGCCGCTCTTGTCGCCGAGCGCCTGCTTGAACGCCTGGCCGAGGGCGATCGCGGTGTCCTCGATGGTGTGGTGGCTGTCGATGTGGAGGTCGCCCTCGGTGCGCACCGTGAGGTCGAAGGAGCCGTGCTTGCCGAGTTGGGCCAGCATGTGGTCGTAGAAGCCGACGCCGGTGCTGACGTCGACCTCTCCCGTCCCGTCGAGGTCGATCTCGACGAGGACCTTGGTCTCCTTGGTGGCCCGCTCGACGCGGCCGGTCCTGCTCACAGTGACTCCTTGAGGGCGGTACGGAAGGCGGCCATCTCGGCGGGGGTCCCGACGGACACCCGCAGCCACCGGGGCGGGCCGACGGCCCGGATGAGGACGCCGCGGTCCAGCAGCCGCCGCCACAGCGCGTCCCGGTCGTCGAACTCGCCGAACAGCACAAAGTTGGCGTCGGAGTCGGCGACCTTGAGTCCTTCGCCGCGCAGCCACGTGACGGCGGCGTCGCGTTCGGCGCGGAGCTGGTCGACGTAGCCGAGCAGTTCGCTGCGGAACGTCAGGGCCGTCCGCGCGACGGCCTGGGTGACGGACGACAGGTGGTAGGGCAGCCGCACGAGCAGCAGCGCCTCCAGGACGGCCGGGTCGGCGGCGAGGTACCCGAGCCGGGCCCCGGCCAGCGCGAACGCCTTGGACATGGTCCGGGTGACGATGAGCCGCGGGTTGCCTTCGAGCAGTTCCAGCGCCGACGGGGTGCCCGTCCGGCGGAACTCCCCGTACGCCTCGTCCACCACGACCATGCCGGGCGCGGCCGCGAGCACCGCCTCGATAGCGGCGAGATCCAGGGACGTCCCCGTGGGGTTGTTGGGCGAGGTGAGGAAGACGATGTCGGGCCGGTGCTCCTCGATCGCGGCGACCGCCCGCTCGGCCTCCAGCCCGAAGTCCTCGGCCCGGTGCGCGTCGATCCAACGGGTGTTGCCGACCTTGGTGATCGTCGGGTGCATCGCGTAGGACGGCTCGAAGCCCATCGCGCTGCGTCCCGGACCGCCGAACGCCTGGACGATCTGCTGGATGATCTCGTTGGAGCCGTTGGCCGCCCACACCCGGGACGCGTCGAGCTTCACGCCGGACTCGGCCGTCAGGAACTCGGCCAGCTCGCCGCGCAGCGCGGTGGCGTCCCGGTCGGGGTAGCGGTTGAGCCCGCCGGCCGCCGCCGCGACGGCCTCGCCCAGCGCCTTCACCAGCGCCTCGGACGGCCCGTAGGGGTTCTCGTTGGTGTTGAGCTGCACCGGGACGTCCAGCTGCGGCGCCCCGTAAGCCTTCTCGCCGCGCAGGTCGTCGCGCAGCGGCAGGTCCTGGAGCGAGGTCATGAGGGGATCTCCCAGTCGAAGCGCGCCTTGAGCGCGGCGCCGTGGGCGGGCAGGTCCTCAGCCTCGGCGAGCGTGACGACCCGTGCCGTCGCCTCCCGCAGCGCCTCCCTGTTGTATTCGACGACGTGGATGCCGCGTAGGAACGACTGCACGGACAGGCCCGAGGAGTGGCAGGCGCACCCGCCGGTGGGCAGCACGTGGTTGGATCCGGCGAGGTAGTCGCCGAGCGACACCGGCGCGTAGGGGCCGACGAACACCGCGCCGGCGTTGCGCACCCGGGCGGCGTCGTCGGCGGCGTTGGCGGTGTGGATCTCCAGGTGCTCGGCCCCGTAGGCGTTGACGACCTCAAGCCCGTCCGCCAGCGAGGACACGAGCACGATCGCCGACTGCCGTCCGGAAAGCGCCTCGGTGACGCGTTCGCGGTGCTTCGTCCGCGCGACCTGGGCGGCCAGCTCCACCTCGACGGCCTCGGCCAGCGCGACCGAGTCGGTGACCAGCACGGACGCCGCGATGGTGTCGTGCTCGGCCTGGCTGATCAGGTCTGCGGCGACGTAAGCGGCGTCAGCCGTCTCGTCGGCCAGGACCGCGATCTCCGTCGGCCCCGCCTCGGCGTCGATGCCCACGACGCCGCGCAGGTACCGCTTGGCGGCGGCCACCCAGATCGAGCCGGGCCCGGTGATCAGGTCGGTGCGGCGGCACTCCTCGGTGCCGTAGGCGAACATCGCGAGGCTCTGCGCCCCGCCGACCGCGTAGACCTCCTCGACGCCCAGCAGCGCGCAGGCGGCGAGGATGGTCGGGTGCGGGAGGCCGCCGAAGTCCTTCTGCGCGGGCGAGGTGACGGCCAGGGACCCGACCCCGGCCTCCTGCGCCGGGACGACGTTCATGACGACGCTGGACGGGTAGACGGCCTTGCCGCCCGGCACGTACAGACCGACCCGGTCCACCGGAACCCAGCGCTCGGTGACGGTGCCGCCGGGCACCACGGTCGTGGTGACGTCCCGCCTGCGCTGCGCGCCGTGCACGATCCGCGTCCGCCGGATCGCCTCCTCCAGCGCGTCCCGGACGGCGGGGTCGAGCGTGTCCAGCGCCGCGGTGATCGCGGAGGCCGGGACGCGGGTCGTGGCCAGCTCGACGCCGTCGAACTCGCGGGTGTAGCGGAGCACCGCCTCGACGCCGTGATGCCGCACGTCCTCGCAGATGGGCCGCACCTTCGCCAGGGCGGCCTCGACGTCGAAGTCGGCGCGGGGCAGCACGTCGCGCAGGTCGCCGGGCAGGGCGCCGCGCAGGTCGATTCGGGAAATCACACGGGCAAGTCTACGGACAGCGACGCCGGGGTCGGGAATCGGTTTCAGGGGGTGAGACGCCGGAGGGCCGCTCAGACGTGCGCGGTCTCGGCCCAGGCGGTGAACCGGGGCGTCCCGGAGAAGTCGGCGACGGCGGTGCGGCCGCCGGGCAGCCGTGCCTCCACGCCGGTGCCGGCGCGGCGGTAGGGCACCCGGTGGTGGGCGAGCAGCCGGGTCAGGGTGAGCTGCGGGTCGGCGGGGAACAGCGCGACGGCCTTGTCGATCAGGGACGGCACCGAGGCGGCGTCGAAGGAGGTCGGCGGCACCTGGGGGTCGTCGACGTGCAGGTAGGCGGAGCCGCCCTCGTAGCCCGCCCCGATGTAGCCGGAGCCGCCCAGCACCCCGGCGGCGGCGATCGCGACCAGGTGCCCCGCGTTGTCGCCCTCGAACCAGGACAGATCCAGCTCGGGCACGGTGAACTCGGGCACCCCGAGCCGCTCGCCGGCCTCCCGGACGGCCAGGGTCGGCGCGACCGCCGGGTGTGTCGGACCGAACTGGGCGTTCGCCCACCCCCACAACCAGGTACGCTCGCGTGCGGCGTAACTGCCGAGAAGGCCGACCCTGACGGTGACCCCTCCGCTGGTGTAGGTGCGGCCGTTGAGGTCCGCGCTCCAGTCGGCGCGGGGCAGATGGGCGGCCAGGGTCTCCTGCCGGGCCAGGACGAGCGCGGACTGCGCGGCACCCAGGCGTTCGAACGCCGAGCTGAATCCTGACATGTTCGGAACACTACCTGCGGCGGCCCGGTTTGTGTCCGCTTCCCGGGCTGACCCCACGGTGACGTTACGCTGCGAGAGATCAACTTCCCGGGACGTACAGGAGAGTGACCATTTGGCCCGGAACCTAGGGATCTGGGCGGCCGTCACCGGGGCCGTGGCCCTGGTCGGCGTGCCGGTGGGACTGCTGTGGACGCGGCTGGCGGACCGGCCGCTCTACCTGGTGGTCGACCAGCGTCCGCATCTGCTCGACCCCGAGAGCGAGACCCTCATCACCGCCGACGGGCGCTTCGCCCTGCTGGCCGTCGGGGCGGGCGTGCTCACCGGCCTCCTGGCCTACTGGCGCGGCGGGCGCGGCGCCGACCTCAGCCTGGTCCTCGGCCTGTTCACCGGCGGTGTGCTCGGCGCGCTGCTCGCCTGGTGGCTCGGCCACCGGTTCGGCCTCACGGCGTTCACCGAGGCCGTCGCGACCGGCGCGGACGGCACCCGGGTGCGGGCCCCGCTGGATCTCGGCGCGCGCGGCGTGCTGACGCTCTGGCCGCTGGCCGCCGTCGCCGTCTTCGGCGTGCTGGAAGCGATCGACGCGGCGCGCCGGCTACCCGCGGCCGATCGGGGCGAGCCCGGCCCCGGTGAGCCGGACGAGGTCGGCGGGGGCGAGTTCGATCTGCAGGCCGCGCCGCCCGGCCGAGACGTAGACGGTCGCGAACGCTGACGCGCTGTCGTCCACCACGGTCGGCAGCCTCTTGCGCTGCCCCAGCGGGCTGATCCCTCCGACGACGTAGCCGGTGGCCCGCTCCGCGTCGGCCGGATCGGCCATCTGCGCCTTCTTGCCTCCGACGGCCGAAGCGAGCGCCTTCAGGTCGAGCTGGCCCGCGACGGGCACCACACCGACCGTCAGCCTCCCGTCCACCTCGGCCAGGAGCGTCTTGAACAGCCGCTCGGGCGCGACGCCCAGGGCGGCGGCAGCGGCCTCACCGTAGGAGGAGGCCGCCTCGCCCACCTCGTAGGGGTGGAGCTGAAAGGCGATCCCCGCCTTGGTCGCGGCGACGGTCGCCGGAGTCCCCTGAGAAACACGCTTGGCCATGACGGCCACCCTAATCTCGCGCGGGATCAGCGGCGTCCAGGCCCGCTTCGATCACCGCGTTCATGATCCGGGCCAGGTGGTCGCGGCTGAGGCTGGGCGCGTGCGGCGCCATCGCGTCGACGATCGCGGCCTCCCGCTCGGGGTCGCGGCCCCGGTGTCCGCCGACCGGCTTGAGCCGCTGCACCCGTCCCGCGAGGGCGGCCCTGCGCTCCAGCAGCCCGGCGAGTTCCGCGTCGATCGCGTCGATCGCCGTGCGGATCTGCGCCAAGGTAGCGGTTTCAGGATCAATCGGGAGCATGATCCCATGGTAGTGACGTTCCGGGAGCGGCCCGGACGGGAAGGTGGGGACCATGGTTGACCAACCGCAGCAGAAGCTGCTCGTCATCGGGTTCGACGACCCGCTCAAGGCGAGCGAGTTCATGCTCACCGCCGCGCGCATGCAGAAGAACGACCAGCTGCAGGTGCACGACGCGGTGTTCATCGAGCGTGAGACCGACGGCAAGTCGATCGTGCGCGAGACCCGTGACGTGACCCCCGGCCGGGGCGCGCTCGGCGCTGGCATGTGGGGCCTGCTGCTGGGCACCCTGCTCGGCGGCCCGGTCGGCGGCCTCGTCGCGGGCGCGGCGAGCGCGGGCGGCGGCGCGCTGCTCGGCAAGCTCATCGACACCGGGATCAAGGACGACAAGATCGCCGAGCTGCGCGAGGCGGTCCCGCCGGGCAGCACCGCGCTGGCACTGCTCATCAGCCACCTGTCGGTCGGCGATCTGCAGCGCGAGCTCGCCCGGTTCCCCGGCGCGTCCCTCGTCGAGTCCGACCTGTCGGACGCCGCCATCCACGCCGTCCGCGTCAGCCTCGGCGAGATCGAAGCCTGAGGAACGGTCTCGACCGTCCGCGCGCCGCGCGGACGGTCGGGTTCAGGACTCCGCCGCGACGAGGTCCAGGGACTTCTGGAGGTCGTCGGGGTAGGGGCTGGTGAACTCGACGTACTCGTCGGTGGCCGGGTGCAGGAAGCCGAGCCGGACGGCGTGCAGCCACTGCCTGCCGACGCCCAGCCGCGCGGCCAGCGTGGGGTCCGCCCCGTACAGCAGGTCCCCGACGCACGGATGCCGCAACGCGGACATGTGCACCCGGATCTGGTGCGTCCGCCCGGTCTCCAGCGTGATGTCCAGCAGCGACGCCGCCCGGAACGCCTCCACCGTGTCGTAGTGCGTGACCGAGGGACGCCCCCCGGCGACCACCGCGAACCGCCCGTTCCCGGCCGGGTGCCGGTCGATGGGCGCGTCCACGGTGCCCCGGAACGGGTCCGGGTGGCCCTGGACGAGCGCGTGGTACCGCTTGGTGACCTCGCGGTCGTGGAAGGCGCGCTTGAGCCGCGAGTAGGCGCGCTCGCTCTTGGCGACGACCATGCAGCCCGTGGTGTTGGCGTCCAGCCGGTGCACGATGCCCTGCCGCTCGGCCGCGCCGGACGTCGCCACGGTGTGCCCGGCGCCCAGCAGGCCGCCGATCACGGTCGGCCCGGTCCAGCCGGTGGTCGGGTGGGCCGCGACGCCGACGGGCTTGTTGACCACGATGATCTCGTCGTCCTCGTACAGGATCGTCATGCCGGGCACGGGCTCGGCCACCGGCACGGGCGCGCTGGGCGGCGGCGGGAGCACCACCTCAAGCCAGGCCCCGGCGCTGACGCGTTCGGACTTGGCGACGTCGCGGCCGTCCAGGCGCACGTCGCCCGCGGCGATCACCTCGGCGGCGCGGGAGCGCGACAGCCCGAACAGTCGGGACAGCGCGGTGTCGAGCCGCTCGCCCTCCAGGCCCTCGGGCACGTAGAGGGACCGTTCGCCGCTCACTCCTTCACCTCTCCGGCCGCCTTCTCGCGCGTCTCCACGGCCGTCTCACGGCCCTGCGCGGGCTCCTCGGCGGCGGCCCGCTCCCCCGGCTCGGCGACGGGCTCGGCCGCCTGCACCGGCTCGGCGACCTCGGCGGAGTCCTTGGTCTCACGGGTGCCGTCGGGCTGGTAGCCCAGGCCCGCCAGCACGACGGCGGCGATCCCGCCGAAGACGATCGCGGTGTCGGCGAGGTTGAACACCGGCCAGCCCTGGAACATCGGCCAGTTCGGCCACTCGATCCAGTCCACCACGTGGCCCTGGAAGCCGCCGGGCGCGCGGGTCAGCCTGTCGACCAGGTTGCCGACGGCGCCGCCGAGCAGCAGCCCGAGCGTGATCGCCCACGGCACGCTGCGCAGGTCGCGGGCGTAGCGGATGATCGCGACCGTGACGCCGAGCGCGATCAGGGTGAACACCCAGGTCATGCCGGTGCCGATCGAGAAGGCGGCCCCGGCGTTGCGCACCACGCGCAGCGTCGTCAGGCCGAGGGGCAGCTCGATCGGGCGCTCCCCCTCCAGCCGCGCCACCACGATCAGCTTGGTCACCTGGTCCAGCGCCAGGGCGAACGCGGCGACACACCCGAAAAGGACGATATGACGACGGGGCCGGGACCCCGTCTCTGCAGCGGAAATGGTCCCGGCTCCCTGAGAGTCTGCGGCGTCGCTCAGCGACGCTCCTCGCGTTGTTTGCATGTCACACATAGGGTCGCGCGCGGGAAGGCTTGGAGGCGTGCTTTGCCGATCGCCTGCCCGCAGTTGTCACATACACCATAGGTGCCCGCGTCGATGCGCGCGATCGCGCGCTCGTTCTGCTCCAGCAGGTCGCGCGAGTTGTTGGTGAGCGCCAGCTCGTGTTCCCGCTCGTAGGTCTTGGCGCCCGCGTCGGCCTGGTCGTCCCCGGCGCCCTCGCCGGAGTCGCCGTGCTCGGCCGCCTGGTTGAGCGCCGCCTTGATCTCCGCGGCCAGTTCCTCGATCTCCACGCTCAGCCGGGTGCGCACCGCGGCGAGCTCCTTGACCGTCCAGTGCTCCTCGCCCTCACGGACTGGCAGCGCCTCGGCCGCCTTGGCGGCCGCCTTGGCCGCCGGCTTGTTCTTCACGCTCGCGGTTCCGGCCATGGCGGTCCCCCTCGCGCCGAGCTTCTCTTCGACGGGCAGTGCGGGAAGCATAGGTCTCCATTCGGCGGGACGGCAAACGCCCGCGGCGCTGCCGATCTGGTCACCACCCGCATATGCCCCACGACGGCCTGTCAGGAACCGCGCAATTGGTCGATCTTTTCAGTGAGCTGGATCACGTCGCCGTCGATCTCCAGCACCTTGTCCCGGCTCGTCGCCCCCGACACCAGCCGCACGTCGCGCCGCCGGACGCCCAGCGCCTTGGCCACCGCCTCCAACGCCGCCTCGGTCGCCTTGCCCTCGACGGCGCGGGCCGCGACCTTCACCACCAGCGCGTCCCCGCGCGCCCCGCCCACCTTCGTCCGCGCCGCGCCGGGCCCCACCCTGATCGCCAGCCGCACCGTCATCCCGCGCTCCTCTCTCACCGGACGGGGCCGTGTCCGATACCCCGCCTCAAGTCCGTTCTCCGCCGCGTCCTTTAGCCGTTCATGGCCGGAAACCGGGTCGAGCGCGGCCGTCCGGTACCCGTACAATCGTGGCAGTCGTCGGCAAGGCAGTGATGGGGCCATCACCCCGGAGCCGCCGGAAGAACAGCACCGGGGAGTCCCGGAGCCCAGTAGAACCGGCAGCCGGACGTAACGAAGCGGGTCGCGTACGCGCGGCCAAGAGGGGTGGTACCGCGGCCCGCCCAGGGTCGTCCCTTCAGGACTCATGTCATATCCGACTCCGGTCTTGAAAGGTGCGACCGCCGTGTCCTTCCGACCCCTGCCCGCCCAGGTGGATCTGCCCGCCCTCGAACGCGACCTGCTGCGCCGGTGGCAGGACGAGAAGATCTTCCAGCGCTCCCTCGACCGCAACGAGGGCGGCCCCGGCTGGGTCTTCTACGAGGGCCCGCCCACCGCCAACGGCATGCCCGGCGTGCACCACGTCGAGGCCCGCGTCTTCAAGGACGTCTTCCCCCGGTTCAAGACCATGCAGGGCTACCACGTGCCCCGCAAGGCCGGCTGGGACTGCCACGGCCTGCCCGTCGAGGTCGCCGTGGAGAAGGAGCTCGGCCTGTCCGGCAAGCCCCAGATCGAGGCGTACGGCATCGCCGAGTTCAACGAGCGCTGCCGCGCGTCCGTCATGCGGCACACCGACGCGTTCGAGGAACTGACCGAGCGGATGGGCTACTGGACGGACCTCGCGGGCGCCTACCGCACGATGGACCCGTCCTACGTCGAGTCCGTGTGGTGGTCCCTGAAGGTCATCTGGGACAAGGGCCTCCTGTTCCGCGACCACCGGATCACGCCCTACTGTCCGCGCTGCGGCACCGGCCTGTCCGACCACGAGCTGGGCCAGCCCGGCGGCTACGAGACGGTCTCCTCCCCCTCGGTCTACGTGCGGATGCCCGTCACGTCCGGCCGCTTCGAGGGCGCCGACCTGCTCATCTGGACGACCACCCCGTGGACCCTCGTCTCCAACACCGCCGTCGCGGTGCACCCCGAGGTCACCTACGTCGTCGCCGAGAAGGAGGGCGAGCGGCCCGTCATCGTCGCCGAGCCTCTGGTGGCGTCCGCGCTCGGCGAGGGCTGGACCGTCCGGGAGTCCTTCCAGGGCACCGAGCTGGAGCGCACCCCCTACGCCCGGCCGTTCGACCTCGTGGAGCTGCCCGGCGCGCACTTCGTCCTCCTCGCGGACTACGTGACGGTCGAGGACGGTACCGGGCTCGTCCACCAGGCCCCCGCGTTCGGCGCCGACGACCTCCAGACCTGCAAGCGGTACGGCCTGCCCGTCGTCAACCCGATCGGCCCGGACGGCCGCTTCCTGGACGACGTCCCGCTCGTCGGAGGCGTGCTGTTCAAGGACGCCGACGAAAGGCTGACCGAGGACCTGCGCGCGCGCGGCCTGCTCTTCCGGGGCGCCCACTTCGAGCACAGCTACCCGCACTGCTGGCGCTGCCACTCCGCGCTGCTTTACTACGCGCTGCCCGCCTGGTACATCCGCACGACGGCCGTCAAGGACGCCCTGCTGCGCGAGAACGAGGGCACCAGCTGGTACCCGGAGACGATCAAGGAGGGCCGCTACGGCGAGTGGCTCCGCAACAACGTGGACTGGTCGCTGTCCCGCTCCCGCTACTGGGGCACGCCCCTGCCGCTGTGGCTGTGCCCGGACGAGCACGTCACCTGCGTCGGCTCCCTCAAGGAGCTGTCGGAGCTGGCCGGGGAGGACCACTCCGGCCTCGACCCGCACCGGCCCTTCGTGGACGACGTCACCTTCGACTGCCCGGCCTGCGGCCAGACCGCGACCCGCGTCCCCGACGTCATCGACGCCTGGTACGACTCGGGCTCCATGCCGTTCGCTCAGCACGGCGCGCCTTACACGAACCTGGCCGAGTTCGAAGCCAACTACCCGGCCCAGTTCATCTGCGAGGCGACCGACCAGACACGCGGCTGGTTCTACTCGCTCATGGCCGTCGGCACCCTCGTCTTCGACAAGTCGTCGTACGAGAACGTGCTGTGCCTCGGGCTGATCCTCGCCGAGGACGGCCGCAAGATGTCCAAGCACCTGGGCAACGTGCTCCAGCCGCTCCCCCTCATGGACCGGCACGGCGCCGACGCGCTGCGCTGGTTCATGGCCTGCTCCGGCTCCCCGTGGGCGGCCCGGCGCGTCGGCCACGCCGCCCTTGAGGAGATCGTCCGGAAGGTCCTGCTGACCTACTGGAACACCGCGTCCTTCTTCGTCCTGTACGCCAACGCCGCGGCCGCGCAGGGTGCCGCGTGGACCCCGGCCCGCCTCGCCGAGGCCCCCGCCCCCGCCGACCGCCCGCTCCTGGACCGCTGGGCCCTCGCCGAACTGCACCGCACGACGGCCGAGGTCACCGCCGCGCTGGAGGACTTCGACACCCAGACCGCGGGCCGCCGCCTCGCCGAGTTCGTCGACGACCTGTCGAACTGGTACGTGCGCCGCTCCCGCCGCCGCTTCTGGGAGGGCCCGACGACGCCGGAGAACAGCTCCGCCTTCGCCACCCTCTACGAGTGCCTGGAGACCCTCACCCGCCTCATGTCCCCGCTCGTCCCGTTCGTCACCGACCACGTGTGGGACGTGATCAGGCCCGAGGGCGCGCCGGAGTCCGTCCACCTCACCGCGTGGCCCAAGGCCGACGAGGAACTCCTGGACGCGAACCTGACCGCCCAGATGGCCCTCGTCCGCCGCCTGGTGGATCTCGGCCGGGCGGCCCGCACCTCCTCGTCCGTGCGGATCCGCCAGCCCCTGGGCCGTGCCCTCGTCGGCGCGCCCGGCTGGGCCGCCCTCCCAGACGCGCTGCGCGCCCAGATCGCCGAGGAGCTCAACGTCGGCGCCTTCGAGGAGCTGTCCTCGATCGGCGGCGACCTCGTCGAGTACGAGGTCAAGCCGAACTTCCGCGAGCTGGGCAAGCGGCACGCCAAGCAGACCCCGCTGGTGGCCAAGGCGATCACCGCGGCCGACCCGGCCTCCCTGGTGACGAACCTGCGCGCGCGCGGCACGTTCGCCGTGGACGTGCCGGAGGTCGGCGTCGTGGAGCTGGGCCCCGGCGACGTCATCGTCACCGAGCGGCCCCGCTCGGGCTGGGCGGTGGAGTCGGCGGGCGGCGAGACCCTCGCGCTCGACCTGGAGATCACGCCGGAGCTGCGCCGGGCGGGACTGGCCCGTGAGGCCGTCCGGATGATCCAGGACGCGCGCAAGCAGTCCGGTCTTGAGGTCACCGACCGGATCGCCCTGGTCTGGCGGACCTCCGACGCCGAGCTGGCCGAGGCGCTCCGCGCCCACGGCAAGGAGATCGCGGGCGAGGTCCTCGCCGACTCCCTCGTCGAAGGCGACGCCGAGCCCACGCACACCGACACCGAACTGGGCCTGGCGTTCACGCTGACCCGTAGCTGACGCTCTCGGGGTGGGCCCCTAGGGGCCCACCCCGGGACCTCCCTGGCATTTCCCCCATCTCGGCTTCGCCCGCTTGGCCGCGATCTTCGTCTTTGCGATAGTGAAGGGGTGGACCTGGAGAAGAAGCCTGACCTGCGCGCGTCGGACGCCGACCGGGACGCGGTCGCCGGGCTCCTCGGGGAGGCCCTGGCCGAAGGCCGGCTGACGCCCGAGGAACACGCCGAGCGCCTCGACCTGCTGTACGCGGCCAAGACCTACGCCGACCTCGAACCCCTCACCGCCGACCTGCCCTCGCACGGCGCCCAGCCCCGCGTCTCCCTCGTCAAGCGGGAACCGGAGCCCGTCCCGCCGTCGCGCCGCCCGAGCTCCATCACGACGGTCCTCAGCGGCGCCGACCGCAAGGGACGCTGGCTGGTCGAACCGCACACCACGATCACCTGCGTGCTCGGCGGCGTCGATCTCGACTTCCGCGAGGCGGTGCTGTCCCAGCGCGAGGTCGTCGTGGACGTCAACTGCGTGCTCGGCGGCGTCGACGTGAAGCTGCCGCCCGGCGTGCGCGTCGAGGTGGACGTCATGGCGATCCTCGGCGGCGCCGACGACCCCAGGAACGACACGGTCGACCCGAACGCCCCCATCATCCGCTTCACCGGATTCGTCCTGCTCGGCGGCCTCAGCTTCAAGCGCAAGCTCCCCCGCGAGCAGCGCAGGGAACTCCGCCGCCAGCGCCGCGAGAAGATCCGCCGCGACCTCGGCCTCTGACCCCCGGGGACGGAGAAGGCCCGCGCCGCAGGGGCACGGGCCGTTCCGGGTTCGGGTGTCAGACGGCCGGTTCCTTGTCGGGCTGGCAGACCAGGCACGGGGTGCAGCCGCGCTCCTTGGCCTCGGTCCTGGGCAGCGACTCCAGGTCCTCGTCGTCCTCGCCGATGTCCTCGATCAGGGCGCACTCGGGCCGGTGGTAGCGCTTGGTGCCGGACAGGATCCGCACCAGCGGCCCGCTCCCGGCGGGCGGCTCGGCGGCCACCGGCGACTCGGGCTCCCGCGACTCCGGCACGCTCACCTGCGGCACGGCCGGGACGGGCGGGGCGGGTTCGACGACGGGCTCGGCGGGCGCCGGGGCGGGCGCGGGCACCGTGGCGCGCGGCTCGACCTCGGGCTCCTCGGCGACGACGGTGTCGCCCGACCGGGCGATCGGCTCGGCGGCGACGGGCTCCACGACCCGCTTCCACCGGCCCTCGGCGGGCTCGTCCGCGACGGGCTCGACCGGCCCGTCCAGCGGCCCAGGCCCGAACGTGGTGGGCACCCAGTCGGTGACGGTGTCGGCGACGGGCGCGGCCGACGGCGCCGACGACCCGGCCGGGTCGGCCACGGCGTGCCACGGCTCCACGGGGTCGGTGGTGAAGGATCCGCCGCGCGGCGGCTCGGCGGCCGACGCGCGGGGCGGCTCGGCCGGGAAGGTCTCGGTGC
Source organism: Actinocorallia sp. API 0066 (assembly GCF_020991275.1). Classification (GTDB taxonomy): domain Bacteria; phylum Actinomycetota; class Actinomycetes; order Streptosporangiales; family Streptosporangiaceae; genus Actinocorallia. The sequence continues at coordinate 144,645 of NZ_JAJLQY010000006.1, forward strand.
GGCCCGTCTCAAACGGCGTCCCGAAGCCCTCAGCGCGCCGCTCGGCGGAGAACGGCTCGGCGCCGGAAGTGGTGGCCGGGAACGCCTCGGTGCGGGCGGCTCCGGCGAGATACGGGTCGGCGGGGGCGCCCAGGTAGGGGCTGTCGTGGACCGTTTCGACGGAGGCGTCGGGGCCCTCGGCGAGGGAGGTACCGCCGTCCGCCGGACCGGCCGTGGCGCGCGCCGCCAGGGCGGTGTCCGGCAGACAGGCGGTGCAGGGGCTGAACCCCTCCTCCTGCGCCTCGACGTAGGTGAGCTCCTCGGTGGGCCGGCCGGCCAACTGCCGGCAGGTGTCGAGGTGGTAGCGCTTGCGGCCGGGGACGACGTGCACGAGCGCGTCGTCGGGGACCTGCGCGGACGGCATCGGGAACGCCTGCGGCATCGGGTCGTCCGGCTCTTCGGGCTCCTCGGCCGTCCGGGCCGCCGCCTGGCGCGCCGCCCTGCCCGTGGGCCGGGACTTCGCGACCGGCTTGGCCGGCCGTGCGGGCACGGTGCCGAACAGCTCCCTGCGGCGCAGGAAGACCCCGATGGCCAGGCAGAGGAACGACACGATGCTGACGGCGATCGAGATATAGATGAGCTGGAGCCCGTGCAGGCCCAGCACCGCCTCGTCCTGGACGACGATCCCCGCCACCAGCAACGCGATCGCGCCGATCACGAGCAGGCCACTCAGGATGATCACAAGGTCTCCCTACTCCCCGGTCCCCGGTATGCGCGGCGGCGTCTCCCGGCAACCGAAGAAACGGCAGCCCCGGGCCCGGTGCGGACGGGCTGCCGGTGAGCGGGATCACCACCGAGCAGCACCCTATAGCCTGACGGCGCCGACGCATGTCAGGCCGGGATCGCCGTGTCCGCGGAAGGCCACGCCGCCCACCGCACACACGTCCGTCCTCGGCGCGCCCCGGTCAGTGCCCGGAGAACGCGCTCAGCGCCGGTCCTGCGGGGGCTCGCCCACGTGGAACGCGCCGGTGCCGCCGTGCTGCGCCTCCGACGGGGGCGGGAACGGCGTCGGCCCGGTCACCACGGGCGCGGACTGGGTCGCGCCGGCGTGCGCGGGCACCGCGACGGGCTGGGGACCCGTCAGGGAAGGCTGGAAGCTCTCCCCGCCCGCTTCGAGGTCGCGCAACTGGCCTTCCAGGTAAGCCTTGAGCCTGCTGCGGTACTCGCGCTCGAACGCGCGCAGGTCGTCCACCCGACGCTCCAGCTCCTCACGCTGCTGCACGAGCGAGCCCATGACCTGGCGGTGCCGCTCCTGGGCGTCGCGGTCGAGCTGCTCGGCGCGCGACCGGGCCTCGGAGACGATCTGGTCAGCCGAACGGCGCGCCTTGCCGAGGATGTCCTCGGCCTCACGGCGGGCCCGGCCCAGGTGCTCGTCGGCCTCACGGCGGGCGTCGGCGATCGCCTGGTCGGCGGTCTGCTGCGCCAGCGCCAGCACGCGCGCCGCGGTGTCCATGTTGTCCTCGGTGGACGGGCGCTGCTCGATCTGCGAGGCGGCGTGCTGGGTCAGGCCGCCCATGCCGACCGGCTCAACCTGCGGCTGCTGCATCGGCGGCTGCTGCTGGAGCATCGGCTCGGGCATCGGCGGGGCGAGATCGGGCTTGGGCTCAACGATCGGCGCCGCCATGGCCGGGACCTTGCCGCGCAGGCACTCGGCGAGCTTGGCCCGCAGCTCCTCGTTCTCCTGGATCAGGCGGTCGAGCTCGGCCTCGACCTCATCAAGGAAGGCGTCGACCTCTTCCTCGTCATAACCAGGCCGCAGCCTGGTCGTACTGAACTGCTTGTTCCGCACATCCGCGGGTGTCAGCGGCATGTTGGTCTCCTTGGCGCGCTTGGAGTCTGTCCCCAGGACGGTATCCGATCAAAGTCCCACGGCGAAGACGATCACGTCGTCAGTGCACCGACCACCCTGATGAGGATCAAGACGATCAGGAACAGCACCATGAAACTCAGGTCGAGACTCACGTTACCCAATCGCAACGGTTTGAAGATACGCCTCAGCCGCACGAGGATCGGCTCAGTGATCGTCCAGATCGGCTCTGCGAACAGGAGGACGACTCCCTTGGGCCGCCAAGGCTGCCTCGACGTGCTCTCCGCGTACAACTTGAGGTAATCCAGGACCAGCCTGCCGATCAGGACCAGCAGGAACAGATACAGGATCACCGTCAGAACGGCTCCAACGACTGTCACGGACACTCTCGCATGTGGCTGTCAGCTTTGGTTGAAGAATCCGCGTTCTGCCATCCTCGCCTTGTCTTCGGCGGTGACCTCGACGTTGGCGGGGGACAGCAGGAACACCTTGTTCGTAACACGCTCGATGCTCCCATGGAGCCCGAACACGAGGCCGGCCGCGAAGTCGACGAGCCGCTTGGCGTCACTGTCGACCATCTCGGTGAGGTTCATGATCACCGGAGTGCCCTCGCGGAAGCGCTCGCCGATGGTCCGGGCCTCGTTGTACGTCCTGGGATGAAGCGTAGTGATACGCGTCAAATCCGGCGACGCCGGCTGGGTGCGCTCCTGCGCCGGCACGGGGGGCTCGGAGGAGAGCTGCGCGGTGGCGTCGTCGTCCACGGGCTGGCGGCGGCGCTGGACGGCCTGCTCGCCGTCGACGTCGTCGTAGTCCTCGTAGTCGTCGTAGTCGTAGCGGTCGTCCTCGACGAGGCCGAGATAGACCGCCATCTTGCGCATCGCGCTGGCCATGGACCCCTCCGATCCGAATATCCGTCCAGAGTGTCCTGTTTCGACCCTCTTGTCGGACGGCGTCCGCTACCTACAGGCCGGACATTACCCGACGATTGCCCGCCTGCCGCCGAGCAACGCCGTACCGATGCGGACGTGTGTCGCACCACAGGCGATGGCCTCGGTGAGGTCTCCGCTCATTCCCGCGGAGATGGTCGACGCGCCGGGGTGGTCCGCCCGGACCGCCGCGGCGATCTCGGCGAGCCGCGCGAACGCGGGCCCGGGGTCCTCCCCGAGCGGCGCGACCGCCATCACCCCGCCGAGTGCGAGCCCCGGGGCCGCGGCGATCGCCTCGGCCAGCGCCGGGACGTCCTCCACCCTCGCCCCGCCCCTGCCGTCCGCCTCCGGCGGGTCGAGCGACACCTGCACCAGGCACCTGACGGGCTCGGCCCGTCCGGCGGCCTCGGCGGACAGCGCGCCGACCAGCCGTGGGCGGTCCACCGAGTGGACCACGGACGCGTACCTCAGCACCGACTTCACCTTGTTCGTCTGGAGCCGGCCCACGAAGTGCCAGGTCAGCGGAAGATCACGGCATTCGGCGGCCTTGGGGCCCGCCTCCTGGTCCCGGTTCTCCCCGATGTCGGTCACCCCGAGCCCGGCGAGCAGCCTGACGTCGGCGGCCGGACGGGTCTTGGTCACCGCGACGAGCGTGATCTCCGACGGGTCGCGGCCCGCCTTGTCGCACGCCACCGCGATCCGCTCCCGGACGCCGGTGAGGGCCTCCGCGAGTTCCTGTTCCCGGGTCACCGCGCGGCTACTTCAGGAAGTCCGGAACGTCGATGATCTCGTCCTCGAACTCGACCGGCGGGGTGCGCCGCCGCACGGGCTCGCCGCCGAAGAACTTGTCCATCCGGGTCACCGCGGGCGGCTCCGAAGCGGGCCGCGGCACCTTGGCGTGGCCGTCCTCGAACTCCGCCTCGTCCTGCTCGGCCTGGGCCTGCGCGGGCTCGCGCTCCTCGACCGCGCCGCCCTGCGCGGGCGGGGCGGCGGGGTCGGCCGTGGACGCCACCGGTTTGGCGGCGGCCTCGGTGACGGTCGGCCGTGGCGGCGGTGGCGGGAGTTTTTTGGCCTCCGGTTCGGGGGCGACGGGCTGGAGCTCGTCGAAGCCCGCGGCGATGACCGTCACGCGGACCTCGTCGCCGAGCGCGTCGTCGATGACCGCGCCGAAGATGATGTTGGCGTCCGGGGCGGCGGCGTTGGACACGAGCTGCGCGGCCTCGTTGATCTCGAAGAGGCCGAGGTCGGATCCGCCGGAGATCGACAGCAGCACCCCATGGGCGCCGTCGATGCTGGCCTCCAGCAGCGGGCTGGAGATCGCCATCTCGGCGGCGGCCACCGAGCGGTCGTCGCCGCGGGCGGAGCCGATGCCCATGAGGGCCGAGCCCGCGCCGGACATGACGGACTTGACGTCCGCGAAGTCGAGGTTGATCAGGCCGGGGGTGGTGATGAGGTCGGTGATGCCCTGGACACCGGACAGGAGCACCTGGTCGGCCGCCTTGAACGCGTCGAGCACGCTCACCTGGCGGTCGGAGATCGACAGCAGCCTGTCATTGGGGATGACGATGAGGGTGTCGACCTCGTCGCGGAGGGTCTCTATTCCGGCCTCCGCCTGCATGGCGCGGCGCTTGCCCTCGAAGCTGAACGGACGGGTGACCACACCGATGGTCAGCGCGCCGAGCGACCTGGCGACGTTCGCGACGACGGGGGCGCCGCCGGTGCCGGTGCCGCCGCCCTCGCCCGCGGTGACGAAGACCATGTCGGCGCCCTTGAGCACCTCCTCGATCTCCTCGCGGTGGTCCTCGGCGGCCTTGCGCCCGACGTCGGGGTTGGCGCCCGCGCCGAGACCGCGGGTCAGCTCGCGGCCCACGTCGAGCTTGACGTCGGCGTCGCTCATGAGCAGCGCCTGGGCGTCGGTGTTGATCGCGATGAACTCGACGCCCTTGAGCCCCTCTTCGATCATCCGGTTGACGGCATTGACACCGCCGCCGCCGATGCCGACGACTTTGATGACCGCGAGGTAGTTCTGCGGTGCTGCCACGGTGAGGGGCCTTTCCGCTAGCTTGTTGTCCGGACTAACCTTTACCCTCTACTTGAGGCTTACAGTTATGTAAACCTCAGGGCTGCTAGGGACAGTAGGGCCGCCCCCCATCAGGGTCAACTAACGGACCCTTGAGCAAATCGGCGTGTCGTACTGCGCGCCGCTCGCCCCGATTCGTGGGAATTGCAGTTCATCTGGTAGTGACCACGCCCGACGCGCTCACATCGATCGTCCGGGCCGCCTTCCCCGCCTTCGTGGAAAGCAGCGTCTCCAACAATTTGATCTTCTCCGGAGCGCGTTCCGCCGCACCCCAGACCACGGCGAGTCCACTGTCCAGCCTGAGCAGTACCGTTTCCGGCCCCGGCGCCTCGACCGTCGTCAGGCGGGCCCGCCACCTGGGCGGCAGGTCGCGCAGCACCGCGAGGCCCGCGCGGGTCGCGGGGTCGCCAGCCCCCGGCGCGGCGACGACGAGTTCGGGCAGATCACGGGGCCTGCGGGGTCCGGTGAGAACTGTCACACCGAATCTATCGAGTTGCGCGTATTGTCCCTGCCACCCGACGGCCGCCACGGGCTCCCGCTCCACCACGCTGATCACCAGCGTCGTCGGCCAGGACCGCCGCGCCTTCACCGACTCGACCTCGCGCACCGCCGCGATCCGCCGCTCGACCGCGCCGACGTCCAGCCGCGCCATCGGGGTGCCGACCGGAACCCGCGCCACGTCGAGCACCTGCTGGCGGCTCAGCAGCGAAAGGCCGCGCACCTCGACGTCGCGGACGACGAGGAGCCGGGAGCCGAGCACCACCCAGGAGGCGGCGCCGATGAGGGCGGCGAGCAGCAGCAGGACGAACAGCATCTTCCAGCGGTCGCGGCCGCGCGGCGCGGGGGGCGCGTCGGGACGGGTGCGGGCGGACGGGGACGTGTGCGGCATGTCCCGATGATGGCCTCGCGGCCCCGCCGTCCCGTCGCCCGACACGCCGCCGCTCAGCCGAGCAGGCGCAGGATCTCGGGGCCGAGCGTGGTGACGTCGCCCGCGCCCGCCGTGATGACGACGTCACCGGGCCGGGTCAGCGCGACGACGTCCACGGCGGCGGCGGCGAAGTCCGGAAGGTAGTGGACCTCGGCCGCGCCCGCCGGGACGGCGTCGGCGATGAGCCGGCCCGTCACGCCGGGCTCGGGGTCCTCGCGCGCGCCGTACACGTCGAGCACGACGGCGACGTCAGAGGCGGCCAGGGCGGCGCCGAACTCGGCGGCGAAGAACCGGGTCCTGCTGTACAGGTGCGGCTGGAAGACGGTGACGATCCTGCCGTGGCCGCGCTCCCCCACGTAGTCGCGGGTGGCCGACAGGTCGGCGGTCAGCTCGGTCGGGTGGTGGGCGTAGCTGTCGAAGACCTGGACTCCCCCGGCCTCGCCCTTGGCCTCAAGCCGTCGCCGCGCCCCGCCGAACGAGGACAGGCCCTTGACGACCGCCTCCAGGTCGGCGCCCAGCGCGCGCGCGACGCCCACGACGGCTCCGGCGTTGAGCGCGTTGTGCCGTCCCGGGACGGCCAGGGCGACCTCGCCGACGCCCGACAGCTGGAAGGTCGAGCCGAGCCCGCGCGGGGTGAACCCGGTGACGCGAAGGTCGGCGTCCTCGGCGACGCCGTAGGTGATGACCCGGGGGGCCGCCGAAACCAGCTCCCGGACCACGGGGTCGTCGATCCCGGCGACCAGGACGCCGCCCGGCTCGATCCGCTCGACGAACCGGGCGAAGTTCTCCTTCACCTCGGCGAAGCCGCCGTAGTTGTCCAGGTGGTCGGCTTCCACGTTGGTGATGACCGCGACGTGCGGGGTGTACATGAGGAAGGAGCCGTCGCTCTCGTCGGCCTCGGCGGCGAACACGTCGCCGCCGCCCTCGTCGGCGCCCAGGCCGGTGGTGACGAGCTGGCCGCCGATGCAGTACGACGGGTCGAGCCCGGCGGCCTGGAGCGCCACCGTGAGCATCGAGGTCGTGGTCGTCTTGCCGTGGGTGCCCGCGACCGCGACGGCGCGGCGCCCCACCATGAGGGAGGCGAGCGCGGCGGCCCGGTGCAGCACCCGCAGACCGCGCTCGCGGGCGGCGACGAGCTCGGGGTTGGTGTCGCGGATCGCGGTGGAGACGACGACGGTGTCGGCGTCGCCCAGGTACGCCGCGTCGTGGCCGACGTGCACCCGGGCGCCCAGGTCGGCGAGCTCGCGCAGGATCTCCGAGTCGCGGGCGTCGCTGCCGGACACCGCCATGCCGCGCGCCAGCATGATCCGGGCGATCCCGGACATCCCCGCGCCGCCGATCGCGATGAAGTGGACACGACCGAGCCCTTCGGCGGGCACGACGTCGACGGGGCTGACCAGACTCACGGGCGTTCTACCTTCTTCGACGGGCTGCGTTGGGTCACCGCGCGGCGCGGACGACCTCGAAGACCATACGCGCCAGCGTCATGTCGGCGTCGCGGCGGCCCATCGAGGCGGCCGCCTCGGACATCCGGACGACCCGGTCGGCGTCGTTGAGGATCGGGAGCACGTTGTCGACGATCCACTGGGGGTTCAGGGCGTTGTCCTCGACCATGAGGCCGCCGCCCGCGTTGACGATGGGCGCCGCGTTCAGGGACTGCTCGCCGTTGCCGATGGGCAGCGGCACGTAGGCGGCGGGCAGCCCGACGGCCGACAGCTCCGCGCACGTCATCGCGCCGGAGCGGCACATGGCCAGGTCGGCGGCGGCGTAGGCGAGGTCCATCCGGTCGCAGTAGGGGATGGTGACGTACTGGGGGTCGCCGGGGCGGCCGGGCTCGGCCTCCTCGGTGTTCTTCTTGCCGACGATGTGCAGCACCTGCACGCCCGCCGCGCGGAAGGCGGGGGCGGCGGCGACGGCCGCCCGGTTGAGCGAGCGGGCGCCCTGGGAGCCGCCGAACACCAGCAGCGTCGGCAGGTCGGAGTCCAGGCCGAAGTAGCTGCGCGCCTTGTCGCCGATCGCGAGCCGGTCGAGTTCGGCGATCTGGCGGCGGATCGGGATGCCGACGAACTGGGCGTTGGGCAGCGGGGTGTCGGGGTGGGACACCGCGACGTGGTCGGTGAACCGGGCGCCGAGCTTGTTGGCGATGCCGGGCTTGGGGTTGGCCTCGTGCACCACGATGGGCACGTGGCGGCGGCGCGCGGCCAGGTAGGCGGGGCTGGCGACGTACCCGCCGAACCCGACGAGCACGTCGGCGCCGGTGCGGTCCAGCACCCCGGCCGCCGCGTTGATCGCGCTGTTCAGCCGGCCGGGGACGGCGAGCAGCTTGGGCGTGAGGGTGCGCGGCAGCGGGACGGGCGGGATCAGCGCCAGCTCGTACCCGCGCTGCGGCACCAGCGTGGTCTCCAGTCCCCGTTCGGTCCCCAGGCAGGTGATCCGGACGGACGGATCCATCCGCCGGAGCGCGTCGGCGAGGGCGAGCGCAGGCTCGATGTGACCGGCGGTGCCGCCACCGGCTAGGACAACCCTCATGACGCGACGACCTTTCTCGGTGGAGATCCGGGGATCTCGGACGGGGGGTTCATCTGGACCGGCCCAGACCCAGCCAGCTTAGAGCGCGCGCGCCCGGTCCGGGGCCACGAGCGGCGAGAGCCTGCCGGGCCCCCGGCTCCCGCTTGGCGAACGACAGCAGGACGCCCAGGCCGATCAGTGTGGGGATGAGCGCCGAGCCGCCGTAGGACACCAGCGGCAGCGGGATTCCGGTGATGGGTAGGACGTTGATCACCGCGCCGATGTTCACGATGGCCTGCACGACGACCCACGCGGTGATGCCGGTGGCGGCCAGCCGCATGAAGGTGTCGCGGACACGGCGGGCCACCCGGAGCCCGGCGTAGGCGAGCAGGCCGAAGAGGCTGAGCACGGTGAGCGTCCCGACGAGGCCGAGTTCCTCGCCGAGGACGGCGAAGATGAAGTCGGTGTCGCCGTGCGGGAGGTACTCCCACTTGGCGCGGCCCTCGCCCAGGCCCGTCCCGAACCAGCCGCCGGAGCCGAGGACGTACAGGCCCTGGTTGCTCTGGTAGTTGATGCCGAGGGGGTCGCCGGTGGAGTCGAGGAAGCCGGTGAGGCGCTGCATCCGGTAGGGCTCGACGACGATCAGGATGCTGGTGAGCAGGACGACGAGGCCGGTCATGCCGACGAACAGCCGGGCGGGCGCGCCGATCACCCACAGCAGCGCGAGGAAGATCGTGAAGACGACGAGGGTGGTGCCCAGGTCGTTGCCGAGCATGACGAGCAGCACGAGGATGCCCGCGCCCGGCATGAGGGGGATGAGGAGCTGCCGCCAGTCGTTCAGCATCCGCAGCTTGTCCTTGCGGGCGAGCAGGTCGGCGCCCCACAGCGCGAGGCCGAGCTTGGCGGGTTCGGACGGCTGGAGCTGGAACCCGCTGCCGAAGCTCAGCCACCGGGTGGCGCCGTTGGCGGAGTGGCCGAGCCCCGGCACGAGGACGAGGGCGAGCGCCAGCACCGACAGCAGCAGGATCGGGTAGGCGGCGACCCGGAAGAACCGGGGCGGCAGCATCGCGGTGACGGCCATCAGCGGCAGGCCGAGCGCCACCCATGTCGCCTGCTTCTGCAGCAGGGTGAACGCCGAGCCCGTCGACTTCAGCTGGGTCACCGACGACGCCGACAGCACCATGGTCAGGCCGAGCGCCAGCAGCAGCAGGGTGCAGCCGATGACGAGGTAGTAGGAGGTCAGGGGCCGGTCGAGCAGGCTCAGCGCGTGCGCGACCTGGGCGCGCGGACCCCGGCGCGGGGCCTCGTCCGCCGCCCCTCCGGCGGTGGCCGTCACGCCTCCGGTGTCCCGGTGTTTCCGGCGCTCCCGGCGCCGGGCAGGCGGCGCACGGCGGCGGCGAACGCGTCGCCGCGCGCGCCGTAGTTGGCGAACATGTCCATCGACGCCCCCGCCGGGGCCAGCAGCACGGTGTCGCCGGGACGGGCGAGGCGTGCCGCTTGGGTCACCACGAGATCCATCGCACCAGTGTCGGTCGCGGCGACCTCCACGACCGGGACATCCGGGGCGTGTCGCGCGAGCGCCGCGGCGATCTGGGCGCGGTCGGCGCCGAGCAGGACGGCGCCGCGCAGCCGGGGCGCGGCGTTCCGGACGAGGTCCTCGACGTCGGCGCCCTTGAGCAGCCCGCCCGCGATCCACACGATGTGCGCGTAGGCGGCCAGGGAGGCGGCGGCGGCGTGCGGGTTGGTCGCCTTGGAGTCGTCCACGTAGGCGACCTCGGTGACATCGGCGACGTGCGCGATGCGGTGCGGGTCGGGCCGGAAGGACCGGAGACCGTCCTTGACCGCCGCGTGGGAGACGCCGAGTGTTCGGGCGAGGGCGGCCGCCGCGAGGGCGTTGGCGACGTTGTGGGGGGCGAGCGGGACCACGTCGCCGAGCGCGGCGAGCTCCTCGGCGGAGCGGACCGGGTCCTCGGTCGTCGCGCGGTCGATCAGCAGGTCCTCGACGACGCCGAACTCGCCGGGCGCCGGGGTGCCGAGTGTGAACGCCTGGGCGCCGTCGCCCGCGAGCGCGACGGTCAGCGGGTCGTCGGCGTTGCAGATCCGGACGGTGCCGGGCCCATAGATCTTCGCCTTCGCCTCGCCGTACGCCGCGAGGCTGCCGTGCCAGTCCAGGTGGTCGGGCGCGAGGTTGAGGATCACGGCGGCGTGCGGGGCGAGCGTGGACGACCAGTGCAGCTGGTAGCTGGACAGCTCGACGGCCAGCACGTCGTGCCCGGCGGTGACGGCCTCCACGATCGGCTCGCCGACGTTGCCGACGGCGACCGCGTCCAGGCCCGCCGCGCGCAGGATCGACGTGAGCATCCGCACCGCCGTCGTCTTGCCGTTGGTGCCGGTGACCGCCAGCCACGGCGCCGCGCCCTCCTCCGGGCGCAGCCGCCAGGCCAGCTCCACCTCGCCGATCACCTCGACGCCCGCGTCGGCGGCGGCGACCAGCAGCGGCGCGGTCGGCTTCCAGCCGGGCGAGGTGACGACGAGCTGGGCGCCCTCGGGCAGGGTGTCGCCGTCGCCGAGCCGGAGGGTGACGCCGACGGCGCGCAGCTCCTGCCCGCCGTCGACCTCCGTGCGCGCGTCGACCCCGGTCACCACGGCGCCGCGCTCGGCGAGCACCCGGGCGGCGGCCCGGCCGGACACCCCGAGCCCGGCGACGACGACGCGCACGTCCTTGAAGTCCATTACTTGGGCACCCACTCCAGGTAGAACAGTCCGACGCCGGTCGCGACGCACAGGCCGCAGATCAGCCAGAACCGGACGACGATCGTGGTCTCCGCCCAGCCCGACATCTCGAAGTGGTGCTGGAGCGGCGCCATCTTGAACAATCGCTTGTTCTGGCCGAGCAGTCTCCCGCTCAGCTTGAACCAGCCGACCTGGAGGATCACCGACATGGTGATGAGGACGATCAGGCCGCCGAGGATGGCGAGCAGGATCTGGGTGCGGGTGGTGATGGCCAGGCCGACCAGGACGCCGCCGAGGGCCAGCGAGCCGGTGTCGCCCATGAAGATCTTGGCGGGCGGCGCGTTCCACCACAGGAAGCCGAAGCAGGCGCCGAGCACGGCGGCGGCGACGACCGCGAGGTCGAGGGGGTCGCGGACCCAGTAGCAGTGCGGCTCCAGGCTCTGCGCGCAGGACTGGCGGAACTGCCAGTTCCCGATGATCACGTAGGCGGCGAGGATCAGGCCGACGGTGCCGGAGGCGAGGCCGTCCAGGCCGTCGGTGAGGTTCACGCCGTTGGAGACGCCCTGGATCAGGATGAGCGCCCACACCACGAACAGGTACGGGCCGATGTTGGGCCCGAAGTCGCGCAGGAACGACAGGTAGGTGTCGGCCGGAGTGATCAGCATCTCGTTGGGGAACTGGAGGCACCCCACCGCGAAGATCACCCCGACGACGACGATGCCCGTCGCCTTCGCGCGGCTGCGCAGACCGAGGCTGCGCTGCTTGAAGACCTTGATGTAGTCGTCGACGAAGCCGACGATGCCCAGACCCGTCATGAGGAACAGCACGAGGCCCGCCGAGATCGTCGGCGTGGTCCAGGTGATCAGGTGCGCGCCCGCGTAGCCGAGCAGCGAACCGACCACGATCACGGTGCCGCCCATCGTGGGGGTGCCGCGCTTGCTGAGGTGTGTGGCCACACCGTCTTCGCGGATCATCTGGCCGTAGCCGAGGCGTACCACCAGGCGGATCCACAGGGGGGTGCCGAGCAGCCCGATGAAGAGGGCGATGCCGCTCGCCAGGATCACATTGTTCACGCCGAAGCCTCCGGGGGGGCGGCCGCGAGCAGTGCCTGGGCCACCCGTTCCAGGCCCGCGACCCGGGAGCCCTTGACGAGCACCACGTCCTGCGGGCCCAGCCGTTCGCCCAGCACGGCCACGGCCGTACCGACGTCATCCACCTGTACGCACTCTCCGTTCCATGTCCCGGCGCGCTTGGCCCCCTCCAGGACGGGGGCCGCGTCCGGGCCTACCGCGATCAGACCGGTCACGCCGCTCCGCGCGGCATGTTGTCCGATCTTCTCGTGTTCCGCAACGGCGGCGGCACCCAACTCGGCCATCGGGCCGAGGACCGCGAACGTCCGACGGCCTCCCGCCATCCGGGCGAGCGCGTCCAGGGCGGCGCGCACCGACTCGGGGTTGGCGTTGTAGGCGTCATTGATCACGGTGAGGCCGTCCGCCCTGCGGGTGACCTCCATCCGCCATCTGCTGACCGGCACGGCGGCCGACAGGGCCGTCGCGACGGCGTCCAGGGGCAGTCCCACGGCCCGCGCGGCGGCGGCCGCGGCGAGCGCGTTGGCGACGGCGTGCGCGCCGTGCAGGCGCAGGCCGACCGCTGCGGTGCCCTCGGGGGTGACGAGGGTGAAGGACGCCCTGCCCTCGTCGTCGTAGACCTCGTCGGCGGCGCGCACCTCGGCCGCGGCGTCCCTGCCGTAGAAGACGACGGGCGCCTCGGTGCGCGAGGCCATCGCCGCGACGAGCGGGTCGTCGGCGTTGAGCACCGCGACGCCGCCGACGTCGAGCGCCTCGACCAGCTCGCCCTTGGCCTGCGCGACCGCCTCGCGGCTGCCGAACTCACCGAGGTGGGCGGTGCCGACGTTGAGGACGACGCCGACGCGCGGCCTGGCGATGTCGGTGAGGTAGCGGATGTGGCCGATGCCGCGCGCGCTCTTCTCCAGCACCAGGTACCGGGTGGCGGGACCAGCCTGCAGGACGGTCAGCGGATGGCCGATCTCGTTGTTGAACGACCCGGCGGGCGCGACCGTCGGCCCGGCGACGGCGAACACCTGGGCCATGAGGTCCTTGGTGGAGGTCTTGCCGGACGACCCGGTGACGCCGACCACCGTCAGGTCCGGCAGCAGGCCGAGAACGCCGTGCGCGAGGCGGCCCAGCGCCGTCACCACGTCGGGGACGACGACCGTGGGGACGCCGCGCACCGGGCGGGCGCCGAGCACCGCGACGGCGCCGCGCTCGACGGCGCCGGGCGCGTAGTCGTGGCCGTCGGCGTTCTCGCCGGGCAGCGCCACGAACAGGGAGCCCGGCCCCGCCTGCCGCGAGTCGATGACGACGGGGCCGGTGACGGTGGCGGCGCCGTGCGCCTCGCCCCCGGCCAGCCCCGCGATCCGCTCCAGGGCGAGTTCGATCACTGCCGCTCCCTGATGGCCTTGGCGAGGACCTCGCGGTCGTCGAACGGGACGACCCGCCCGCGAGCATACTGGCCGCGCTCGTGCCCCTTGCCCGCGACGACGAGCACGTCGCCCCTGCGGGCCCGGCTCACCGCGAGGTCGATCGCGGCGGCCCTGTCGGGTTCGACCACAAGGTGGCCGCGCTCGTCCTCGGGGACCTTCAGCGCGCCCTCGACCATCGCGGCGAGGATCGCCAGGGGGTCCTCCGAGCGCGGGTTGTCGTCGGTGAACACCACGAGGTCGGCGAGCCGGACGGCGGCCTCGCCCATGAGGGGGCGTTTTCCCCGGTCGCGGTCGCCGCCGCAGCCCAGCACGATGACCAGCCGTCCCTCGGTGACCGGGCGCAGCGTGTCCAGGACCGCCTGGACGGCGCCCGGCTTGTGCGCGTAGTCGACCAGGGCGGCGAAGTCCTGGCCCTCGTCCACCCGCTCCATCCGGCCCGGCACGCCCGGCATCGCGGCGATCCCGCCGACGATCCGCTGGAGCGGCAGGCCCGCCTCGACCAGCGCGACGATCGCGCCGAGCGTGTTGGCCACGTTGAACGGACCGGCCAGGCCCACCCGCACGTCGGCCTCGATGCCGAGCGGGCCGACGATCCTGAACGAACTGCCCAGCGCGTCCAGGCGCACCTCCTCGGCACGCCAGTCGGCCGAGCGGTCGCCGCCCGGCGAGAACGTGGTGACGGGCACCCCGGCGCGGGCCACCAGCTCGCGGCCCCACGGGTCGTCGGTGTTGACGACGCCGACCCGGCTGCGCTCCGGCGTGAACAGCGCCGCCTTCGCGCCGAAGTAGTCGCGCATCGTCGGGTGGTAGTCGAGGTGGTCCTGCGACAGGTTGGTGAACAGGGCGACGTCGAACACCGCGCCGCCGACCCTGCCCTGGTCCAGCGCGTGGCTGGACACCTCCATCGCCATCGCGCCGATCCCGTGCTCGCGCGCGGCGGCCAGGATCGCGTGCAGGTCGGTGGACTCGGGGGTGGTGAGCGACGACGGCAGGCGCTCGCCCGCCAGACGCGTCTCCACGGTGCCGATGACGCCCGCGGGCAGGCCCGCGCCGTCCATGCCCGCCTCCAGGATGTAGGCGGTCGTCGTCTTGCCGCTGGTGCCGGTGACGCCGATCAGCAGGAGGCTCGCGGCCGGGTCGCCGTACACGTAGGCGGCGGCCTCGCCCAGCACCGGCCGGACGGCCCTGACGACGAGCACGGGCAGGCCCGTCGCCTCGGCCTCCGCCCTGCCCTCGGCGTCGGTCAGGATCGCCGTGGCGCCCGCGTCGGCCGCCCGCGCGGCGAAGTGGGCGCCGTGGAACCGTGCCCCGGGGAGCGCGGCGTACAGGTCGCCAGGACGGACCTGGCGGGAGTCGTGGGTGATCCCGGAGACCTCGCCCGCGCCCCGCCACCGCACCCCCAGCCGCTCGGCGAGGCCGGACAGCGGCCGCGCCGGATTGCTCGTAGGACGCATCAGGTAACTCTCTCGTGCGGACATCGCTCTGTGGGACGCCGGACCGGCGCGCCCGGTTGCCGGATCAGTCGGCGAACATCTTCAGCGTCGGCGCGACCGTCCCGGTGGGCGGCACCTTGCGTGACTTCAGCGCGAAGGACATGACCTCCCGGAAGACGGGGGCCGCCACCACGCCACCGTAGTACTCCTTCTTGGGATCTTGCAGCACGACTTGGACGACGAGCTGTGGATCATCGGCCGGAGCCATGCCCGTGAACGACGCCGTGTACCCCTGGTAGTCGGCGACTTCCTCCACGTAGCGCTCGGCCGTGCCGGTCTTGCCCGCGACCCGGTAGCCGGGGATCTGCGCGGTGGCCGCCGTGCCGTCCTTGCCGACCGCGCCCTCCAGCATCCGGATCAACTGGTGCGCCGTCTCCTCGCTGATCACGCGGCGGCTGGCCGGGGCGGCGGCGGGCTTGAACGCGCCGGCCTCGTCCAGGGTCCCGGCGACGAGGGTCGGGGTGACCCGAACGCCGCCGTTCGCGATCGTCGCGTACACGCTGGCCATCTGGAGCGCGTTCACCGACACCGTCTGGCCGAACGAGATCGGGTACCTGTCGGTGCCGCTCCACTTGGCGGGCGGGTTGAGCAGGCCCTGGGTCTCGCCGGGCAGGCCGACGCCGGTGGGGCTGCCGAAGCCGAACGACGTCAGGTAGCCGTGCAGCTTGTCGTTCGACAGGCCCTCGGACGCCAGGATCGTCCCGATGTTGCTGGACTTGGCGAGGATGCCGCCGAACGTGATGTTCTTCCAGGTCGGGTGGCGGCTCGAATCGCGGAACCGCTTGTCGTACTTCCACAGGTGGTCCGGGACGGTGAACGCCGTCTCCGGCGTCACCAGCCCCTCCTCCAGCAGCGCGGCGGCGGTGATCACCTTGCCGGTGCTGCCCGGCTCGAACGCCTCCTGCACCACACGGTTCTGGAGTTGGCCGCCGGTCGCCTTGGCGTACTCGTTCGGGTCGAACGTCGGGACCGACGCCATCGCGAGGACCTTGCCGTCCGGCGTCATCACCACGACGGTCCCGGACTCGGCCTTGAATTCCTTGACGGCCCTGGCGACCGCCTCCTGGGCCTCCCACTGGATGTCCTGGTCCAGGTACAGGCGCAGCCCCTGGCCCGGCACCGGGTCCTTGGTCTGGCCCTCGCCCATCGGGATGTGCTGGCCGTCCCTGCTGATCTCGACCCGCTGCTCGCCGTCCACGCCCTTGAGCAGCTTGTTGTGCGCGTACTCCAGGCCCGCACCGCCGTCGCCCTCCTGGTTGACGAACCCGATGACGTTCGCGGCGACCGCGTCGGCCGGATACGACCTGCGCGACTCCGGGACCGTCCCGACGCCCTTGTAGCCCAGCGACAGCACCAGCCGCGCCTTCTCCGGGCTCACCCAGTGCGCCAGCGGCACGTACTGGGTCTTCTCCCGGCCGAGCGCCTCCAGCACGTCCCGCACGTCCAGGCCCAGCAGCGACGACAGCCGCGCGGCGATCTCCGTCCGCTTGGCCGGCTCGACCCGGGAGGGGTCGACGAACACGCCGCGCGCCTCCTGGGTGAGCGCGAGCGGACGGCCCGAGGCGTCGGTGATGGTGCCGCGCACCGCGGGCAGGTCGATCTTGCGCAGCCGCTGGCTGATCGCCGCCTCCGACCACTTGTCGGACTGGAGGCCCTGGAGCTGGAACAGCCGCCCCGCGAACAGCGACAGCACGAACGCGATGATCAGCAGGCCCGCGTTGAGCCGCTTCATCGGGTCGCGCAGCCGCATCACGGCGAGGCGACGCGGCGGCGGACGGCGCGGCGGGCGCGGGCGCGGCGCGGCCGCCGCCCGGCCGGGGACGGCCCTGCGGGGCGCGCCCGACCGCGTCCGGTCCCGGTCGGCCCGGCCACCCTCGGGGAGGGTGCCCGCGCCGCCCGTCGTCCGGCGGGCCGTCTGGCCGCGCGGGGCCTGGCCGCGCGGACGCCGTCCCGGCGGCGCCTGCCCGCCGGGGGTGCGGGGCCGCTCCGTCACCGCCGGCCCTCGGCGGGGTCGGTCGGCGTGCCGGGCTGCGGGCCCGTCCAGCCGGGGATGCCGTCGCCCGGCACGATCGCGCCGGGCACCCCGATCACCCCGGCCGCAGCGGCCGCCGCCGCTGCCGCCGACGGGACCTGGCGCTTCTTGCCGCCGGTGACGCTGCCGTCCACCGGATCGACGAAGGCGAGCTGCTCCGGCTGGACCATGCCCTGGTTCTCGGCCTTGAGCGCGAGCCTGTCCGGCGCCTCCTCGCGGGCGATCTCCTCAACAAGCTGCTGCTTCTGCTGGATGAGCCGCCTCTCGCTCCTCTCCAGCGCGCTCAGCGTGAAGGAGTCGCGGGCCAGCACGGTGTTGAGCACCAGCAGGCTCACCAGCGCGCCGCCCATCAGGCACAGGAGCAGCAGCACGAACGGCGCCCGCGGACTGCCGTCCCGCGCGGACTGCCGCGGCCGCGCCTGCCGCTCCGGCGTCGGCTCCGGCCGGGCCGGGGCCGGACGCGGGGCACGCTCGGGCGCCTTGCGCGGCGGCGCGACGGGCGCCGCCTTCGCCGCCTCCGCCCTCGCCGCCCGCGCCGCCTTCCGCGACGACTTGGCGGGCTTGACTGGCTTGGCGGGTTTCACCGGCTTCGTGGGCTTTGTCGGCTTCGTCGGCGGCTTTGTCGTCTTGGCGGGCGCCTCGGCCTTCGCCGCCGCCCGCCCGGCCCCGCGCGGCGCGGCCGGAGCCTTGGCGGCGTCACGTGCCGCCGTCCCGGCCCTGCCGACACGGCGCGGCGCGGGCCGCTCGTCGGTGCCCGTGCCCGCACGCGGGGAACGGCCGGTGGCCGCCTCCGCGGCGCCCGTGGCCGCGCGCGCCGGACGGCCCGAGGGCGGCTCGGCGGGGCCCGGCTGTGCGGCGCGGGGGGTCGGGGTGTCGGAGGCCGGGTCGTCCTTGGTGCGGCGGGAGGCTCCGCGGCGGCGTGGCCCGCCGCGCTCGATCGTCGTCATGCGTCCTCCCGGATCCGCTCGGCGGCGCGGAAGCGGACCGAGGCGGCCCGCGGGTTCCCGGCGATCTCCGCCTCGGTTGCCTGTTCCCCGCCCCTGGTGAGCAGCTTGAACGTGGGCTGCAGCTCGGGCAGCGGCACGGGCAGGCCGGGCGGTGTGTGGTCGGTGGTGCGCTCGGCCAGGACGCGCTTGCTGATCCTGTCCTCCAGCGAGTGGTACGACAGCACCGCGACGCGGCCCCCGACCGACAGGGCGTCCAGGGCGGCGGGCAGCGCGCGCCCCCAGACGGCGAGCTCGCTGTTGACCTCGATGCGCAGCGCCTGGAAGGTCCGCTTCGCCGGGTTGCCGCCGGTACGGCGGGCGGCGGCGGGGATCGCCCCGCGCACCAGCTCGGTGAGGCGCGTGCTGCCGGTGAACGGCTCCTTAGCCCGTTCCCGCACGATCGCGGCGGTGATCCGCTGGGCGAACCGCTCCTCGCCGTACTCGCGCAGGATCCGGGTCAGCTCACCCGGCGGGTAGGTGTTGAGGACGTCGGCGGCGGTGACGCCGCGCGTCTGGTCCATCCGCATGTCCAGCGGCGCGTCGTAGGAGTAGGCGAAGCCGCGCTCCGGCTCGTCGAGCTGCGGCGAGGAGACGCCCAGGTCGAACAGGATCGCCTGGATGTCCGGTTCGCCGAGCCGGTCGAGCACCGAAGGCAGCTCGTCGTAGACGGCGTGGACGAGGGTGACGCGGTCGCCGAACGGCGTGAGCCGCTTGCCCGCGCGCTCCAGCGCGACGGGATCGCGGTCGAGGCCGAGCAGCCGCAGCGCGGGGAAGGCGGTGAGCATCGCCTCGGCGTGCCCGCCCATGCCCAGGGTCGCGTCGACGTACAACGCGCCCGCCGCCCCCACGGCGGGTTCCAGCGTCGTGCGGACGCGGTCGAGCAGCACCGGAACGTGTCCGGGATCGATCATGGTGTGTGACTCCCCCACGGCAGCCGACCGCTCGCGGTCGATCGGACATGCGCCCGGGGCGGGTGTTCGCCCGGCCAGGTCCCCAACCGCTTGCCCTGAGGAAGGGCCACCTGGCGCCGGGGAAGCTGCGCCAGCTGGCGGGGAGAGCGGGTGGAGACCTGGCCGGACGGAGTGACCCACGCCGGGTCGAGCTACAGGATCCCGGGCAGCACCTCCTCCGAGATCTCGGCGAAGGACTCCTCCTCGGCCTGAAGGTAGGACTCCCAGGCTGAGGCGTCCCAGATCTCCAGGCGGGTGTTGGCGCCGATCACGACACAGTCGCGGGTGAGGCCCGCGTAGGCGCGCAGCGGCGGCGGCACGGTGATCCTGCCGCTCTTGTCGGGGACCTCGTCGGAGGCGCTGGCGAAGAAGACGCGGCCGTAGGCGCGCACGGACCTGGCGGTGACGGGAGCGCCGGCGAGGGCGTCGGTGATCCGCTCGAACTCAGCCGTGGGGAAGACGTAAAGGCAGCGTTCCTGGCCTTTTGTGATCACCAGTCCCCCTGACAGCTCCTCGCGGTACTTGGCCGGCAGGAACAGCCGCCCCTTGTCATCGAGGCGCAAAGGATGCGTACCGAGGAACACGGCACCACCCCCTCGCGCCGTATGCCCGGTCTACCTGTGCGGTCTACCTACTGCTCGGGAAGCGTACGACTCGATCATGGGACCCTTGCCCCACAGCGCCCCACTGTACTCCACTCCTCCCCACCGTCAACTAGGAAAACGGGTGTTTCGCACCGCTCCACGGACCAGAAGCCGCTGCTCAGGGCGGGTGGGGGAAAGTGGGGGGCGGCGCGGCGTGGCGGGCGCCACCACACGCCGCCGCACAGCCGCCGCGCGCCACCGCGCGCCGCGCCGCGTCCCGGGCGACGGGCGGCCGCCCGAAGCCGTACTGTCGGTAACACCGGTAAAGGACGGATAATGGCGCTCGCGGACGTGTTCATGGGATCCGGGCGCTGTCGCGAGCCCGACTTCGTCGGGAGCGCCCGACTCCGAACCATGGGCGCGCGGAGCCCCTACATTGGGCAGGGGAAAACACCGATCAGGGCGGAGAGTTCGTGACAGTGGGTGTGCGAAGCGGCGCCGGTACCGGGTTGGGTGACGTGGCGGGCGTCGCCGGGAAGATCAGGGCGGCCGTCGAGTCGGTCATCGAGGGCAAGACCGAGGCCGTCCGCCTGGCCCTGACGGTGATGCTCGCCGAGGGCCACCTCCTCATCGAGGACGTGCCCGGCGTCGGCAAGACCATGCTCGCCAAGACCCTCGCCCGCGCCGTCGACGGCACCGTCAGACGGGTCCAGTTCACCCCCGACCTCCTGCCGAGCGACATCACCGGGGTGAGCGTCTTCCAGCAGGACCGCCGCGCGTTCGAGTTCGTGCCCGGCCCGATCTTCGCGACGATCGTCGTGGGCGACGAGATCAACCGGGCCTCGCCCAAGACCCAGTCGGCGCTGCTGGAGTGCATGGAGGAGCGCCAGGTCACCGTCGACGGCGTCACGCACCGGCTGGAGCGGCCGTTCATGGTCGTCGCCACCCAGAACCCGGTCGAGATGGAGGGCACCTACCCGCTGCCGGAGGCGCAGCGCGACAGGTTCACCGCGCGGATCTCGCTGGGCTACCCGAGCTTCGCCGCCGAACTCGACATGCTGGACTCGCACGGCACCGCCAGCCCCCTGGACCTGCTCCAGCCGGTGGCGTCCGTCGCCGAGGTGCGCGGCATCATCGAGACCGTCCGGCACGTGCACGCCGCGTCCGCCGTCAAGCAGTACGCGGTGGACCTCGTGTCGGCCACCCGCGAGCACCCCGACCTGCGGCTGGGCGCCTCGCCCCGGGCCACGCTGCAACTGGTGCGCGCCGCCCGCGCCCGCGCCGCCCTGGACGAGCGCGAGTACGTGCTCCCCGACGACCTGCAGGCGCTGGCCGTCCCGGTGCTGGCGCACCGGCTGCTGCCGACCGCCGAGGCGCGGGTGGAGCGGCGCAGGCCGGAGCAGATCGTCGCGGAGATCGTCGCTCGGCTGCCCGTAAGGGGCTGACGTGGGCGTCGTCAGGACCGCGCTGGAGGCGTTGACCACGCGCGGCAGGTCGTTCGCCGCCGCGGGCGTCACCGCGGTCGCCTGCTCGTTCCTGCTGGGCGAGCGGGACCTCCTGCGGGCCGGGCTGCTGGTGCTGGCGCTGCCGCTGATCTCGGCGCTCGCCGTCTCCCGGACCAGGTACCGGCTGGCGTGCGCGCGGCGGCTGTGGCCCGCGCGGCTGCCCGCCGGGCACGAGGCGCGGGCCGACCTGCGGCTGGAGAACGTCTCCAAGCTCCCCTCCGGCCTGCTGCTGGTGGAGGACAAGGTGCCGTACACGCTCGGCGGACGGGCCAGGTTCGTGCTCGACCGGATCGAACCGCACGGGCACCGCGAACTCAGCTACCGGCTGCGGTCCGACGTCCGGGGCAGGTTCCGGGTCGGGCCGCTCACCGTGCGGCTCGCCGACCCGTTCGGGCTGGTCGAGCTGGCCAGGTCGTTCAGCCTCACCGACACCCTGACGATCACGCCCCGGATCATCGACCTGCCCCCCGAACGCGTCCTGGGCGCCTGGGACGGCGACGGCGAGCACCGGGCGCGCGCCCTGGCCGTCACCGGGGAGGACGACGTGGCGCCGCGCGAGTACCGGCGCGGCGACGACCTGCGGCGGGTGCACTGGCGCTCGACCGCGCGGCACGGCGAGCTGATGGTGCGGCGCGAGGAGCAGCAGTGGCAGCGCCGCGCGACGGTCCTGCTGGACACCCGGCGCGCGGCGCATCCGGAGGAGGCGTCGTTCGAGCTCGCCGTGTCGGTCGCCGCCTCGGTCGGGGTGCACCTGGCCGAGGAGGGGCTGGCGCTGCGCCTGGTCACCGACGCCGGGCACGACCCGTCGGTCGTCGAGCGGCCGGGCGCCGACGCGGGCGGTGAGCTGCTGGACGCGATGGCGGTGGTCGCCCGCTCGGACGGCGAGAGCCTCGTGCCGGGCCTGGCCGCGGTGCGCGGCACCGGAGCCGGCCGTTCCGGCGGGCTGCTCGTGGCGGTGCTCGGCCGGATCACCGCCGAGGAGGCCAAGGCGTTGGCGGGCGTGCGGCACGGCGGCGCGGTGGCGCTGCTGGTGGACGGCGACGAGACGGGCGCGGCGGCGCCGCTGCGCGGGGCGGGCTGGCGGGTGCTGGCCCCGACCTCGCTCGCGGACCTGCCCGCCGTGTGGACGGGGGTGGCCGGATGAGCCGGGAGGACGGCGAGCGGAGACCTCGGCCGGTGCTCGCGGTCGCGTCGGCGGCGGCCACCGCGCTCGCCGCGACCAGCCTGGCGCCGCTGTTCCAGGACCGCTCCTGGGTGCTGCCGACGCTCGGCGCGATCCTCGTGGTGGCCGGGGCGGGCGCGCTGGTGCGCAGGTTCCGGGTGCCGCCGGTGTTCACCCTGGTCGGCTCGATCGCCGCGCTGCACCTGTACCTCACCGCGGTGTTCACCGGGTCGCAGGCGCTGCTGTGGGTGATCCCCACGGCCGACTCGATCGAGGCGATGCTGGCGCTGCTGCGCGACGGCAGGCACACCGCCGAGACGTACGCGGCGCCCCTGCCCGTCGGCGACGGGGTGCGGATCATGACGGCGTACGGCGTCGGGTTCGTCGCTGCGGCCGTCGACCTCCTCGCGGTCCGCCTGCGCAAGGCCGCTCCGGCGGGGCTGCCGCTACTCGCCCTGTACAGCGTGCCTGCGGCGGTGCGTACGGAGAGCGTCAGCTGGGTCGCCTTCGCGCTGGGCGCGGGCGGGTACCTCACGCTGCTCGCCCTGGAGGCCCGCGACAGGGTGACGGCCTGGGGCCGCGTCGTGCCGTCCTCCTTCGGGCGCTTCCCCAGCGTCCAGGGCTCCGCCGAGACCTTCGCGCCGCGCGTCACCGCGGGCAAACGGGTCGGCGTCGCGTCGATCGCGGTCGCCGTCGCGATCCCCGCGCTGGTGCCGGGCCTGGGCGCGACGGCGGTGTTCGACTTCGGCGGCAAGGGCTCGGGCGGCTCCACCACGATCACCACCGCCGACCCGCTCGTGGACCTCAAACGCAAACTGACCAACCTCGGGGACGCCGAGGTGCTCCGGTACCGCACCACCGCGGCCGACCCCGACTACCTCCGGATCTTCGCCCTCGACGTCTTCGAGGACGACCGCTGGACGTACTCGGCCCTCGCGTCGGGCGCCGCGCCCAAGATCGACGGCGGCACCCTGCCACGGGTGCCCGGCCTCACCGTGTCCGCCTACGTGGACAGCAGGACCGAGATCACCGTCGCGCCCAAGGTCAGGGACATGAAGTTCCTGGCGCTGCCCTACGCGCCGCGCGAGATCGACATCGAGGGCGACGCCTGGCGGGCCGACCGGCAGTCCCTCATGGTGTTCTCCACCGGCGCCGACGCCGACGGCCTCACCTACACCGTGGACAGCCGCCGCGCCACGCCCACCCCCGGACAGCTCCGCCGGGCGTCCCCGGCGGGCCTCGGGCGCTACACCGACGTGCCGCGCCTGCCGCAGGAGGTGATCACGCTCACCGAGCAGGTCACCGGCAAGGCGCGTACCAAGTTCGACAAGGCGGTCGCGCTCCAGCGCTGGTTCAACCGGGAGTTCACCTACTCGCTGGAGCCCCCGCCGCCGACCAGCCTGTCGGACCTCACCGCGTTCCTGCACGACCGGCGCGGCTACTGTGAGCAGTTCGCCGCGACCATGGCGCTCATGACGCGGCTGCTGAACATCCCCACCCGCGTCGTCGTCGGGTACGCGCCGGGCACCTGGCAGGCCGACGGCACCTACCTGGTGCGGCAGCGGGACGCGCACGCCTGGCCCGAGCTGTACTTCGAGGGCGCCGGATGGGTCAGGTTCGAGCCGACCCCCGGCGGGACGGGCGCGCCCTCGTCCGTCGGGTCGCCCGAGTACACCCGGCCGCAGACACAGACGCCCGAGAACGACGGGTCCGAGGAGGGCCCGGAGACGCCCGAGCCGACCGCCTCGGCGGAGGAGACCCCCTCGGCGGCCCCGACCGAGACCGCCGCCGCCACGGACCCCGAGCGGACCCAGGGCGCCGACGAGGACGGGGCGCTGCCCGTCGGGTGGATCATCGGCGCGCTCCTGCTCGTGCTGCTGGCCGGGTCGCCCCGGCTCGTCAGGGCGGCGCTGCTGCGGCTGCGCTGGGGGCCTGCCGCCGACCCCGCCTCGGCCGCCTGGGCGCAGCTGCGCGGCGACGCCCTCGACTACGGGCTGGGCTGGCAGGTCGCCGAGTCGCCGCGGGCCGTCATCGGGCGGCTCGGGCGGCGCCTCGGCCCGGACGCCGCCGAACCGCTCGCCAGGATCGCGCTGGCCCGTGAGCTGTCCAGGTACGCGCCGCCCGGCGCGCTGCCCCCGCAGGGCGGCGCGGGGCTGCGCGGCGACACCCGTGCCGTGCGCGCGGCCATGGACGCCGCCGCCACCCGGCCCGCCCGGGTCCGGGCGAGCCTGCTGCCCGCCTCGTCGCTGGACGCCGTGCGCCGCGCCTGGGAGGCGGCCCGCGACCGGCTGCCCCGCCGCGCGGGCCGCGAGGACACCGACGCCCCCTGACCGACCGGCGGGGACGGCGAGAACGTCAAAGGGCCGCGCCCCGGGTGGGACGCGGCCCTTCGTCGGTCTTCAGGGGACGCGGACGGTCACTGCTCCTCGGAGCGGCGGCGCCAGCGTTCCTCGAGCTTGTTCATGAATCCGCCGGACGAACCGCGACCGCGCGGCGCGGACGTGCCGTCCCCGCCGGGCTCGAAGTCGCCGACGGCGCCGATTCCGGTCATCCGCTTCCAGCTCGACAGCGCCCACACGCCGCTGGCCAGCATCAGCAGGAAGCCGGTGACGCTGATCGCGACCGTCACGCCGCCCTTGCCGACCACGAGCCCGGCCATGAGCACGGTGATACCGACCACCAGGCCCAGCGCCGCCTTGACGATCTGCCGCTTGTAGTGGCTCTGCGGGTTGGTGGACCGGAAGGCATGCGCGAGCTTCGGGTTTTCCTCGTACAGCGCATGCTCGATTTCAGCGAGCAGACGTTGCTCGTGCTCAGAGAGCGGCACGGTGCCTCCCAACGACTGCCCCGTGGTTCGGGTGCCTGGTGCTCCTTAGCCGGACGGGGACCTGGCTAACGGTGATATGCCCAGAATACGAGCCGGAACGACCTGAGTGAAGAAAACTCCGGCGGTAGGACCACAACCTATGCATCGGTGCCTCCCCTTGCGTTACTGCCGTCCCACGCGGCACCGGCTTCACGTCCGGGCCCGCGGGGCGTCGGCGGCAGCAGCGCCGCGGGCCTGATCGCCCCCCTGCCGAACCGCCGCGCCGCCTCGTCCATCGCCTGCTCGGCCTCTCGCCAGCCCGTCTCCGGCTCGTCCAGGGCCAGCTGACGGGGTGCCTCGCCCGCGGGTGCGAGGTTCTCCACGCGGACACCGATCAGTCTGAGGGGTACCCGCTCCCGTCCGGAGGCCGCGAACAGCTCGCACGCTGTGAGATAAATCACACGGGAGAGGTCGGTCGGCTCGGGCAGGGTGCGCGCCCTGGTGATCGTCTGGAAGTCGGGTTCGCGCAGCTTGACGCTGATCGTCCGGCCGCGCAGGCCCGCCGCGCGCAGCCGCTCGCCCGTCCGCTCGGCGAGGCGGAGCAGCTCGCGCCGCACCTCGGCCGGATCGGTGACGTCGGTCTCGAACGTCTCCTCGGCGCCCACGCTGCGGTCGGTGCTCTCGGGGGTGACCGACCGGGGGTCGCGGGCCCAGGACAGCTCGTGCAGGTGCGCGCCCAGGGCGTTGCCCAGCTCGGCCCGGAGCGCCGCCACCGGGAACCTCGCCAGCTCGCCGACCGTGCGCAGGCCCAGGGAGCGCAGCCGCTCCTCGGTGCGCTCCCCGACGCCCCACAGGTGCGCGATCGGCAGCGGGTGCAGGAACTCCAGGACGCCGTCGGCCGGGACGACGAGCAGGCCGTCCGGCTTGCACCGGGTGGAGGCCAGCTTGGCGAGGAACTTGGTCGGGGCCACCCCGACCGAGCAGGTCAGGCCGAGTTCGTCGGCGACCCGGCGGCGGATCAGCGCGGCGATCTCGGCGGGGCGGCCGAAGAGGTTGCGGGCGCCGGAGACGTCCAGGAACGCCTCGTCCACCGACAGCGGCTCCACCAGCGGGGTGAGCGACCGCAGGATCTCCATCACCCGCCGGGACATCGCCCCGTACTTCTCGTGCCTGGGCCGCAGCACCACCGCGCGGGGGCACAGCCGCAGCGCCCGCGACATCGGCATCGCCGAGTGCACGCCGAACGTCCGCGCCTCGTAGGACGCCGCCGAGACGACCGCCCGGTTGCCGACACCGCCGACCAGGACGGGCCTGCCGCGCAGCTCCGGCCGCTCCAGCAGCTCGACCGAGACGAAGAAGGCGTCCATGTCCACGTGCAGGACCGGGCAGCCGGTGTCGTCGGCGAGCGGGCCGCGCACCGGGCCCGGCCGGTGGAGCTGCTGTTTGCGGGACACGGCTAGCCCGGCCGCACCGCGGTGAGGTGCAGCTGGGCGGCGAGATCGGCGAGCACCGGGTGGACGGCGGCCGCCTCGTCCAGGGCGCGCAGCGCCTCGGCGGCGCGCGGGTCGGTGTCGGGGGCGGCGACAAGATCGGTGAAGACCCGGACGCCGTGGATGCGCGGCTCGGCGAGGCCCGCGGCGTCCGCGAGGCCGAGCAGCGCGGCCCGGGTGAACCGGCGGCTCGGGGCCCGGCCCTGGCCGGAACCGCCCTCGGCGGCGCTGAGCGCCTTCAGCGCCTCCGCGAACTGCCCGGCCGCGGCCCGGTGCACCACCGCGGCGAGCGCGCCCGGCACGAGCACGCTCACGGTGCCGCCGGGCCGGGTGACCGCGACGAGCGCGGCGACGACGGCCGCCACGTCGTCCAGGTACTCCAGCACGCTGTGGCACAGGACAAGATCGGCGGCATCGGGGCCGACCAGCGCGGCCACGTCGGCGGCGTCGCCCTGGACGCCGCGCACGGACACGCCCGCCTCGGCGGCCCGGCGCTCCAGCATCGCCAGCGCGTCCGGGCTGGCGTCCACGACGGTGACGCGGTGCCCGGCGGCGGCCAGCGGGACGGCGTAGTGGCCGGTGCCGCCGCCCACGTCCAGCACGTCCAGGGGGCCTTGGGACAGCACGGGCGCCAGCGCCTCGCGGACGGCGGCCAGCGGGCCCGCGGCGGACCGCGGCGCGCCCCGCTCGGTGGTGGCCCGGTCGCGCAGGCCCTCGTGCACGCTCATGCCCCCACCCTAGCCAGGCTCGGTGACAATCCACAGGAGGGCTGTGTTCGACTCGGCCCAGGGGCGCTCTAGCGAGCCCGACTGCGTCGGGGAGCGCCCCTGGGCCGCCGCGCGCCCGAAGGACGCGAACGCCCGGCCCGCACGAGGCGGGCCGGGCGCACAGGTGTCAGAGGGCGAGGCTGGGCTTGAGCTCCTGGAGTCGGGAGAGCAGGCCGTTGACGAACTTGGGCGACTCCTCGGTGGAGAAGTCGGTGGCCAGGGCGACGGCCTCGGCGATGGCGACGCCGTCCGGGACGTCGTCGGCCCACAGCAGTTCGAACGCGCCGATCCGCAGGACGGTGAGGTCCACCGCGGGCATCCGGTCGAGCGTCCAGCCGACGGCGTAGGTGGCGAGCAGCTCGTCGATCCGCTCGCGGTGCCTGGTCACGCCCTCGATGATCCGTACCGCGTGGCCGTGCTCGGCCAGTTCCTCACCCTTGGGCTTGCCGCGCCGCAGCGCCACCTCGCCCGGTGAGATGTCCCGCTGCTGCGCCTCGAAGAGGATCTCGAAGGCGTACCTGCGGGCCTTGGTGCGAGCGGCCATCAGGCGCGGCCGAGGTAGTCGCCGGTCCGGGTGTCGACCTTGATCTTCTCGCCGGTCGTGATGAACAGCGGGACCTTGATCTCCGCGCCCGTCTCCAGGGTGGCGGGCTTGGTGCCGCCGGTGGAGCGGTCGCCCTGCAGGCCCGGATCGGTGTGCTGGACGACGATCTCGACGGTGACGGGCAGCTCCACGTAGAGCACCTCGCCCTCGTGGATCGCCAGCATCGCGCCGCCGTTGTCGAGCAGGTACTTGGCGGCGTCGCCCAGGACGGCGGGCGAGACGTGCAGCATCTCGTACGTCTCGTTGTCCATGAAGACGTAGTCTTCGCCGTCCTTGTAGGAGAACTGCATGTCGCGCTTGTCGACGGTGGCCGTCTCCACCTTGGTGCCGGCGTTGAAGGTCTTGTCGACGATCTTGCCGGACTTGACGTGCTTGATCTTGGTGCGGACGAAGGCGGGACCCTTGCCCGGCTTGACGTGCTGGAACTCCACCACCGACCACAGCTCGCCGTTGTCCAGCTTGAGTACAAGGCCGTTCTTGAGGTCGTTCGTCGTCGCCACTCGAATCGTCTTTCGTTCGTCGGCCGCCCGCCTCAGCGTCAGTCAGAGGACGAGCAGTTCCTTGGTGGTCTGGGTGAGGAGTTCCGGGCCGCCCGCGCGGACCACGAGCGTGTCCTCGATCCGGACACCGCCGCGGCCGGCGAGGTAGACGCCCGGTTCGGCGGTGACGGGAACTCGATCTGTCAGTCTACCGGTCCGGGTGGGGCCGAGCATCGGAGCCTCGTGGATCTCCAGGCCCACTCCGTGGCCGAGTCCGTGGGTGAAGTCGGCGGCGTGGCCGCCCGCCTTGATCACGTCGCGGGCGGCGGCGTCCACGTCCGGCACGGCGGCGTCCGGGAGGCAGGCGGCGACGGCGGCGGCCTGCGCCTCGGCGACGAGGCCGTAGATCTCGCGCTGCCAGCCCGCGACGGACCCGACGGCCACGGTCCGCGTCATGTCGGCGTGGTAGCCCTCGACGAGCGCGCCGAAGTCCATCGTCACGAGGTCGCCGTCCGCGACGGGCCGGTCGCCGGCGACGTGGTGGGGCACCGCGCCGTTGGGGCCGCTCGCGACGATCGAGGCGAAGGCGGGCCCGTCGGCGCCGAGGTCGACCATGCCGCGCTCCAGCGCGCGGGCGATCTCCTTCTCGGTGACGCCGGGCGCGATCTTGGGCAGGACGAGGCCGAACGTCCGGTCGGTGAGGGCGCAGGCGCGGCGCAGGAGGGCGATCTCCTCCTCGTCCTTGACGGTCCGCAGCTCCTCCACGAGGCGGCCGAGCGGCACCGCGCGGACGTTCTCGAACAGGGCGGCGTGGTCCTCCACGGTGATGTCGTGCGCCTCGAAGGCGACCTCGCCGCCCGCGCGGTCGACGAGTTCGGCGGCGACGTGCGGGGTGACGAGGAGTTCCAGGTCGGGCGCGACGGCGGCGGCCGTCCCGGCGTAGCGGGCGTCGGTGGCGAGGACGGCGCGGCCGTCGGCGAAGACGAGCACGGCGGCGTGGGAGGAGGCCAGGCCGGTCAGGTAGCGGACGTTGACGAGGCGGGTGATGAGCGCGGCGGGCGCGGGGAGGCGGGCGGCGAGCGCGGCGCGGCGCCGTTCGTGGATCTGCGGCATGTCCCCGAACCTACGCGGTGCGCGGGGACGGACACCCTGCGACGTGCGCTGCTTGATCGACTCCGGGCTTTCCCCTAGCTTGTGCCGTTCAACGCGAGTCTTCTTCACGTCAGTAGCCCCTCAACCCCCCAAGGATCGGCACCATGACGTCAGTAAGCCGCAGGCGGATGCTCGGAGGCGCCGTCGCCTCCGCCGCAGCGCTCGCCTCCCTGCCCTCCGCCCGCGCGGCCGCCGCGCCGGGCGACCCGGCCGAGCCCCTGGAGGTGGACGTCGCGATCGTGGGCGGCGGCCTGTCGGGGCTGACCGCGGCCCGCGACCTGGTCGCGGCGGGCCGTTCCGTGGTCGTGCTGGAGGCGCGCGACCGTCCCGGCGGCCGGGTGTACGGCCTGCCGCTGGGCGACGGCACGACGAGCGAGGGCGGCGCCGAGTTCATCGGCCCGACCCAGGACCGGATCGCCGCGCTGGCGCAGAGCCTGGGTGTGGCGACCTTCAAGACCTACAACACCGGCAAGAACGTCTACCACCGCAACGGCAGGCGCTCGCTGTACGCGACGGACGGCCTGCTCGGCGCGGTGCCGCCGGACTGGGGCGTCATCGACCTGGAACTGGCGCTCACCCGGCTCGGCAACGCCGCGAACAAGATCACCCCCGGGACGCCGTGGACGGCGCAGGGCGCGGAGGACTGGGACTCCCAGACGTTCCACACGTGGTCGCGGGCCAACACGCTCTCGTCGGGGGCGCGGTTCCTGCTCGACGCGTTCATCTCGACCACGCTGTCGGTACGGGCCAAGGAGGTGTCCCTCCTGTACGTGCTGAACTACATCGCCGCCGCGGGCAACGCGGGCAACCCCGGTGACGTCGACCGGCTCATCAACACCGCGGGCGGCGGCCAGGAGTCGCGGTTCGTGGGCGGCTCCCAGGAGGTGCCCGTCCGGCTGGCGGCGGCGCTGGGCGACCGGGTGCGGCTCTCGGCGCCCGTCCGGCGGATCGCCCAGGAGGGCGACAGGGTGGTCGTCACGGCCGACGGCGTGACGGTCTCGGCGAAGCGGGCCGTGGTCGCGATGTCCCCCGCCGTCACCGCGAAGATCGAGTTCCTGCCGGGCCTGCCCGCCGCGCGCGCCCAGCTCGCGCAGCGGTTCCCGATGGGGTCGGTGGCCAAGTTCGTCGCGGTCTACCCGACGCCGTTCTGGCGGGCCGAAGGGCTGACCGGCCAGGCCGTCGCGGACTCCGGCGCGATCGACGCGACGTTCGACAACAGCCCGCCGGACGGCTCACGCGGCATCCTCATGGGCTTCGTCAGCCAGACGAACCTGCGGTCGCTGCGCGCGGGCTCCGCCGCCGACCTCACGGCGGCGTGCCTCGCCTCGTTCACGAAGCTGTTCGGCGCCCAGGCGGGCGCGCCGACCCGCACCGCCCACCAGATCTGGGACGACGAGCCGTGGAGCGGCGGCGGCCCGACCGGGATCACCGCGCCCGGCGTGCTCACCGAGTTCGGGCCCGCGCTGCGCGCCCCGCACGGCCTCGTGCACTGGGCGGGCACCGAGACGTCCGACTACTGGACCGGCTACATGGACGGCGCGGTGCGCTCGGGCGAGCGGGTCGCCGCCGAGCTGCTGCCGCTGCTGTAGCCGCGTGAGGGCCCCGCGCACGACGCTGTGCGCGGGGCCCTCGGCAGGTGGCGGCGTCACGCGTCGGCGACGAGCTCCTTGATCCGCTCGATGAGCTTGACCTTGCCCGCGTGGTCGGCGGCGATCGGCGTGATGTTGAGCGTCGTCACCCCGGCCTCCTTGAACGCGGCGACGCGCTCCTTGACCCAGGACTCGGGGCCGACGAGCGACATGTTCTTCAGCAGCTCGAACGGGACCTTCTCGGCCGCCTCGTTCTTCTTGCCCGCCAGGTACAGCTCCTGGATCTCCTCGGCCTCCTTCTCCCAGCCGTAGCGGCGGCACAGGGAGTTGTAGAAGTTCTTGCCCTTGGCGCCCATGCCGCCGATGTAGAGGGCGAGGTGGGGGCGGCCGAAGTCGAGGTAGTCCTGGACGTCGTCGCCGATCGCGAGGGTCGCCATCACCGAGATGCCGAGGTCGCCCAGCTCGGGGTCGCGCTTGGCCTTGCCGCGCGCGATCGACTCGCCCCACACGTCGGCGGCCTTCTCCGGCAGGAAGAAGATCGGCTGCCAGCCGTTGGCGATCTCGGCGGCCAGCTCGACGTTCTTCTCGCCGATCGCGGCGATCTCGATCGGGATCGCCGGGCGCACCGGGTGGTTGATGATCTTCAGCGGCTTGCCCAGGCCGGTGCCCTTCTCGGGCGGAAGCGGCAGCGTGTAGTACTTGCCCTCGTAGGAGAGGCGCTCCTCACGCTTCCAGACCTTGCGGCAGATCTCGATGACCTCGCGGGTGCGGCCGAGCGGCGCGTGGTACGGCACGCCGTGGAAGCCCTCGATGACCTGCGGGCCGGACGCGCCCAGGCCGAGCGTGAAGCGGCCGTCGGAGACGTAGTCGATGCCCGCGGCGGTCATCGCCATGAGCGCGGGGGTGCGCGAGTAGATGTTGAAGATGCCGGAGGCGATCTCCAGCCGCTCGGTCCTGGCGGCGATGTAGCCGAGCTGGCTGACGGCGTCGAAGCTGTACGCCTCGGCGACGTACACGATGTCGAGTCCGGCCCTCTCGAAGTCGATGAGCTCTTCGACGGCTTCCTTGAAGCCGCCCGCGTAGCCCAGGGGCATGCCGATGCGCATGGTCACTCCTCGTTGCGGGATCCTGCCGACGTACCGAACGGAGTTCAGTATGCCGCTCGTCATAATGGGGTGGTTCAGGCGGGTACGTCTAGCGTCGCCTCGCCCGAGAGCGCGATGATCGCCGGGCGGTACATCGTCCGGCGGATCGCGCCGAAGGTCTTGCCCTCCTTGGCGGCGAGCAGCGTGGCGATCTCCACCGCCTTGCCCAGCACCTCGTCCTCGGCGACGGCGTGGTGCGCGATCCCCGCGGCGACCGACTCCGGGCCGGTGAAACGGCGGCCCGTCAGCATCGCCTCGTGCGCGGCCTCGGTGGGCAGCTTGCCCTGGATCAGCGCGGCCATCCCGGGCGTGAACGGGATGTTGATGTCCACCTCGGGCAGGCAGAACCAGCCACGGTCGGCGCGCATCACGGTGAAGTCGTGCGCGAGCGCGAGCATGCCGCCGCCCGCGAACGCGTGCCCGTTGACCGCCGCGACCGACGGCAGGTTCTGCGTCAGGAACCGCGCGTACAGGCCGTGGATGCGGCCGACGTACCAGTCGAGGCGGTCGCCGTTGGCGGTCAGCCACTCCAGGTCGAGGCCGTTGGAGTAGAACTTGCCTTCGCCGGTGGTCACGACGGCGCGGGCCTCCCCGGCGATCCCGTCGAGCGCCTTCTCGAACGCGTCGAGGAAGTCCGGGTGGAACCGGTTCTCCCCTTGCGTGAGGCGCAGGACGAAGACCCCTGACCCGGTGTTCTCGATGTCGATCATGTGCCCTCCGGCCGGAAGATCGTGCGGGTGGTGCTACCGAATTATGATGACTGTCATAGGAATACTGACATAATGCGACAATGAGTGCCAAGCAACGCATGGTGCGCAGCGCCGCCTACCTGTTCCGCGAACGGGGCTACAGCGGCACCGGCTTCCGCGACGTCATCGCGCACAGCGGCGCGCCCCGCGGCTCCATCTACCACCACTTCCCCGGCGGCAAGGTCCAACTCGCGGTCGAGGCCATGCGCTACGCGGGCGACTTCATCGCGGCGGGCACCGAGTCGGCCATCAGCGAGGACCCGCGCGCCGCCATGCACGCGTTCATCGGCTGGTGGCGGCACGTGCTCGTGCGCAGCGGCTTCCAGGCCGGATGCCCCATCGCCGCGGTGACGATCGAGTCGCACGAGGAGGCGCCGCAGCTCGCCGAGGCCGCGGCGGCGGCGTTCGCGAAGTGGCGGGAGACACTGGCGTCGGGGCTGGTGTCGGGCGGGTGCGCACCGGCTCGCGCGGCGACGCTGGCGACGCTCATCGTCTCGGCCGTGGAGGGCGCGACGATCCTGTGCCGGGCGGCGAAGAACACGGACGCGCTCGATGACGTGGCCAGTGAACTTGAGGCACTCGTGCGGGCGGCTCTCGGCGAGCCGGAGGGCACCCGTGCCGAAAAACCCGCCACATCCGACGGGGCGGCTTGACGGGCCTCGCTCGGCGCTTCCCGTCAAAGGGTGTTCGGGGGGCGCGCGGGCGCGGCTACAGCAGGGTCTTGAGGGCGTGCAGGGCCAGGACGTAGGAGTTCAGGCCGAAGCCCGCGATGGTGCCGGTGGCCACCGAGGAGACGACCGAGGTGTGGCGGAACTCCTCGCGCGCGTGCGGGTTGGAGATGTGCACCTCGATGAGCGGCGCGGTGCGCTGGGCGAGCGCGTCGTGCAGCGCGTAGGAGTAGTGCGTGAAGGCCGCCGGGTTCAGGACGACCGGGAGGCGCTCGTCGGCCGCCTCGTGCGCCCACGCCACCATCTGAGCCTCGTCGTCGGTCTGCCTGACCTCGACCCGCAGGCCGAGTTCGGCGCCGGTGCGACGGCACAGGTCCACCAGGTCGTCGAACGTCTGGGCGCCGTACACGTCCGGCTCGCGGGTGCCCAGGCGCCGCAGGTTCGGGCCGTTCAGGACGAGCACCCGGCTCACCGCGCCACCTCCAGGTAGGCCGCCTGGAGCAGCTCCTCGGCCGGGCCCTCAAGCCGCCCGCACTCGGCCAGCGAGTCCAGCACGACAAAGCGGAGCGTCGCGCCACGGGTCTTCTTGTCCACGTTCATGACCGAGCGCAGGGCGGGCCACGCCTCCGCCTTGTACGTCACCGGGAGGCCGACCGAGGCGAACACGGCGCGGTGCCTGGCCACGAGGTCGGCGTCGATCCTGCCGTCCAGCCGGGACAGCTCGGCCGCGTACACACAGCCGATCGCGACGGCGTGGCCGTGCCGGAACCGGTAGTCCTCGATCTTCTCGATGGCGTGCGCGAGGGTGTGGCCGTAGTTGAGGATCTCGCGCAGGCCCGCCTCCTTGAGGTCTGCGCCCACCACGTCGGCCTTCACCCGGACGGCGCGCTCGACCAGCTCACGGGTGTGCGGGCCGTGCGGGGAGGCGGCGCCCGCCGGATCCTCCTCGACGAGTTCGAGGACGCGCGGGTCGCGGATGAACCCCGCCTTGATCGTCTCGGCGAGGCCGGAGATGTAGTCCTCGTGCGGGACGGTCGCGAGCGCGTCCAGCTCGCACAGCACGCCCGCGGGAGGCGCGAACGCGCCCACGAGGTTCTTGCCCGCGGCGATGTTGATGCCGGTCTTGCCGCCGACCGCGGCGTCCACCATCGCCAGCAGCGTCGTCGGGACCAGCACGCAGCGCACCCCGCGCAGCCAGGACGCGGCGGCGAACCCGGCGAGGTCGGTGACCGCGCCGCCGCCGACCCCGACGACCGCGTCCGAGCGGGTCACGCCCAGCGCCGCGAACGACGTCCACAGCCCCGCCAGCACCTCGACGGACTTCGCGCCCTCGCCGTCGGGCACCGGCAGGCCGTGCGCGGTGTACCCGGCCTTCTCCAGCGCCTCCAGGACCGGCGTGGCCAGTCGCGGGGTCGCGCCCGAGTAGATGACCGCGACCGTCCGCGCCCGCCCGCCGACCAGGCCCGGCAGCTCGTCCAGCACACCGGTGCCGATCACCACGTCGTAGGGGCTCTCGCCCTTCACGGTGATCCTGGACGCCTCGCTCATGGCCTGCCCTCCAGGGCCGCCACCAGCTCGGCGACGACCTCCTCCTCGGTGCGGCCCGTGGTGACCGCGGTGATCTCGGCGAGCCGCTCGTAGACGGGCAGCCGCTCGGCCATCAGCTTGCGCAACTGCGACCTCGGGTTGAACACCAGCAGCGGCCGCGCCGAAGCGAGCCCGACCCGCTTGACGGCCTCCTCCAGCGACACCTCCAGGTACACCACCCGGTGCCCGGCGAGCGCCTCCTGGGTCTCCGGGGCCAGCGGCGCGCCGCCGCCCAGCGCCAGGACGCCCGCGTGCTCGTCCAGCGCGGCGCGCACCGCCGCCCGCTCCAGTTCGCGGAAGCGCGCCTCGCCGTCGTCGACGAAGATCTCGCCGACGGGCTTGCCCGCCACCTCGACGATGTCGGCGTCGGTGTCGCGGAACGGCACACCGAGCGCCTCGGCGAGCGCCACGCCGATCGTGCTCTTGCCGCTGCCCGGCGCCCCGATGAGCACCGCGCGCGGCCTCATTTCACCACCAGCGACTGGAGGTAGGCGCGGGCGTTGCGCGCGGTCTCCTCCACGTGGTCGCCGCCGAACTTCTCCAGCACCGCGTCCGCCAGGCACAGCGCCACCATCGCCTCGGCGACCACCCCGGCGGCGGGCACCGCGGTGACGTCGCTGCGCTGGTTGATGGCCTTGGCGGGCTCGCCGGTGAGCACGTCGATCGTGTCGAGCTGGCGCGGCACCGTCGAGATCGGCTTCATCGCGGCGCGCACCCGCAGCACCTCGCCGTTGGTCATGCCGCCCTCGATGCCGCCCGCGCGGTTGGTGCGGCGGCGCACGCCCTCGGCGGTGCCCTCGATCTCGTCGTGCGCGCGGGTGCCGGGGCGGCGGGCCGTCTCGAAGCCGTCGCCGACCTCGACGCCCTTGATCGCCTGGATGCCCATGAGGATCCCGGCCAGGCGCGCGTCCAGGCGGCGGTCCCAGTGGACGTAGCTGCCCAGGCCCGGCGGCAGGTTGTAGGCGAGGACCTCCACGACGCCGCCGAGGGTGTCGCCCGCCCTCTTCAGCTCGTCCACGTGCTCGACCATCGCCGCGTCCGTCTCCGGGTGGAAGCAGCGCGCCGGGGTGGCGTCGATCGCCTCCAGGTCCGTGGGGCCGGGCAGCGGCGCGTCCTCGGGCACGGCGATCTCGCCGAGCGACACCACGTGGCTGAGCACCTCGACGCCGAGCGCCTGGCGCAGGAACGCCCTGGCGACCTCGCCGAGCGCGACCCGGGCCGCCGTCTCGCGGGCGCTCGCCCGCTCCAGGACGGGCCTGGCGTCGTCGAAGCCGTACTTCTGGATGCCCGACAGGTCGGCGTGGCCGGGGCGCGGCCGCGACAGCGGGGCGTTGCGCGCCTGGGCGGCCAGCACGTCCGGGTCCACCGGGTCGGCCGCCATGACGGTCTCCCACTTGGGCCACTCGGTGTTGCCGACCTCGATCGCGACGGGCCCGCCGAGCGTCTGCCCGTGCCTGACCCCCCCGAGGATCGTCACCTTGTCCTGCTCGAACTTCATCCGGGCGCCCCGCCCGTGGCCGAGCCTGCGCCGCCGCAGCCCCTCGGCGACGTCCCCGGACGTCACCCGCACCCCGGCGGGCATGCCCTCGACGATCGCGACGAGAGCGGGCCCGTGCGACTCCCCAGCGGTCAACCAGCGCAACATGCCGGTAATTCTTCCACCTCCCCACCCCCTCCCGTGACCACCCGGCACGGCCGGCCCGGGATAAGGCGTGCAGGAGGACGGCGACGAGGGTGCCGGTGAGGAGGAACGGGCCGTAGGGGATCTCGGTGTCGCGTCCGGCGCGGCGCGTCACCACGAGGCCGATCGCCCACAGCGCGCCCAGCACGTGGATGGCGGCCAGGCCCGTGATGAGGGCGGTGGGGCCGAGCCAGCCGAGGGCGAGGCCGAGCGACGGGGCGAGCACCACGTCGCCGAAGCCGATCCCCCGGTTGGGCGACAGGAGCCACAGCACGCCGTAGAACGCGGCGAGGAGCGCGGCCCCGCCGAACGCCCACCCGAGGCTGCGCCCCGGCTGCGGCGCGGCCAGCCACAGCAGCGCGCCGAGCGCGACCGGCAGCGGCAGCGTCAGCGGCTCCGGCAGGATCTTCAGCGCCGCGTCCACAAACGCCAGCACCGTGCCGACCAGCGCCAGCACCGCGTACGCGGCGAACTCCGGCCGCGCCCCCACCCGCCAGCCCAGCAGCCCGAGCACGCCCGCCGCCACCGCCGCGACGACGACCGGCCGCGCGCGGACCGGGCCGCTCCAGTGCACCGCGATCTCACTCATGCCGACAAGCTAACCCGCCGCGAGAAATCCCGCTCGCGCCCCTGTGGAAAACCCCGCGAACCCCTCCCCCACCGCGGATCCGGGCGGGTCAGCGGCGGGCGACGGTGAGTTCCACGCCGCCGACGATGCGGCCGCGCAGGACGTCGGCGAGGCGGTCGCCGACGCGGCGGACGGCGGCCTGCTCGTCCATGCCGGGGTCCACGTGGAAGCGGACGGACAGCTCGGTGTCGTTGCCGGGGCCGACGCGGACGCCGGTGACGCCCGGCTCGGGGCGGAACGCCGCCTCGATCGCGGCGAGCACGTCCGGGTCACGGTGCGGCGGCGGGACGGGCGCGCCCTCGGCGAGCAGGTGCAGCCGGACGCCGTCCACCGCGAACGGCACGGGGCCCGCGACGTCCACGACGAGCGCGTCGGCGCCCTCGTCCAGGGCGGTCCGGCAGGCGTCGCGCGAGCGCACCGGCACCGGCCGGGCGTCGGCCTGCCAGAGCTGGAGGGTCTTCAGCGAGGTGAAGCCGAGCACGCCGCGCCTGCCGTCCGCGCCGATGAGCGTCGGCAACGCCATGTCGCTCTCCTTCTCGCGGCGCAGGCCGTGGACGGTCTCCTCCTGGTTGAGCACCGCGACGATCGGCACGAGCAGCCTGGCGTGCGACAGCGCCTCCAGCACGGTGTGCTCGGCGGCGCGCCCGCCCGCGTAGGCGGTCAGCGCGGCCTGGAGCCGGGGGTCGGCGGAACCGTCGTCGTCGGGGAACTGCGGCTTGATGAGCTTCGGTGCGGACACCCACGGAAGGGTATAGCCATCGCCGGTCACCGAGGGTGCCTTGGGCGTCACCCGCATCACGCGGAGGCGGCGGGCCCGCTCCCCTTCAGCCGGGCGACGGCGGCGTCGATCACCTCGGCCCGCTTGCAGAAGGCGAACCGGACATAGTGCCTGCCGCGCGCGGGGTCGGCGTAGAAGACCTGCGTCGGGACGCACACGACACCGCAGCGCTCGGGCAGCGAGCGGGCGAAGGCGAGCCCGTCGTCGTGGCCGAGCGGCCGCAGATCCGCCTGCACAAAATAGGTGCCTTCAGGACGAAAGACCTGAAACCCCGCGGATTCCAGCCCTTCCATGAGCCGGTCCCGCTTCGCCTGCAACGTCGCCCGCAGGCCCGCCACCCACGGGCCCTCGTGTGCGAGCCCATAGGCGACGGCCTCCTGCCAGGGCCCGGAGCCGACGTAGGTGAGGAACTGCTTGACCGTCCGGACGGCGGCGACCAGGGGCGGCGGCGCGCACACCCAGCCCGTCTTCCACCCGGTGACGGAGAAGGTCTTGCCCGCCGACGAGATCGTCACCGTCCGCTCCCGCATCCCGGGGAAGGTCGCGAGGGGGAGGTGCGCGGCGTCGTCGAAGACCAGGTACTCGTACACCTCGTCGGTGATCGCCAGGAGGTCGCGCTCCACACAGAGCGCGGCTATCGCGGCCAGCTCCTCGCGCGTGAAGACGGTGCCGCACGGGTTGTGCGGAGAGTTCACCAGGATCACCCGCGTGCGCGGCGTGACAGCGGCGCGCAGCTCGTCCGGATCGAAGGTGAAGCGGCCGCCTACGGGACGCAAGGTCACCGGACGCAGGGTGGCCCCCGACAGCGCGACCGTAGCCGCGTAGGAGTCATAGAACGGCTCGAAGGCGATCACCTCGTCGCCCGGCCCCGCCAGCGCCAGGACGGACGCCGCTATCGCCTCGGTCGCGCCGACCGTGATGAGGATCTCGCTGTCGGGGTCGTAGGACTGCCCGTACCTCTCCAGGCGCTGCGCGGCGACGGCCTCGCGCAGCACCGGCAGGCCCGGCCCCGGCGGGTACTGGTTGCGGCCGCCCTCGATCGCCAGGACGGCCCGGCGCAGGACGCCTTCCGGGCCGTCCTCGTCGGGGAAGCCCTGGCCCAGGTTGATCGCCCCCGTCGCGGCGGCGAGCGCGGACATCTCCGCGAAGATCGTCGTGCCGAAGCCGCGCATCCGGCCGACCAGTGGTTCGGTCACCCGGCAACCCTAGACTGGCGGGCATGCGTGCCGCACTGTGCCAGATCGACGTCACCGACGACCCGGCCGCCAACCTCGCGAACGTCAGGGCGGCCCTCGCCGAGGCCGAGGGCGCCGACCTCGCGGTGTTCCCCGAGGCGACGCTCATCCGGTTCGGCAACAGCCTGAAGCCGGTCGCCGAGCCGCTGGACGGGCCGTTCGTCACCGCGCTGCGCGCCGAGGCCGCCGCGCACGGGACGGCGATCGTCGCGGGCACCTTCGAGCCGTCCGGCGACGGGCGGGTGCACAACACCGTCGTCGCGATCGACGCGACGGGCGCCCTCGTCGGCTCCTACCGCAAGATCCACCTGTTCGACGCGTTCGCCTACAAGGAGTCCAAGAACGTCGCGGCCGGTGACGAACCCGTCGTGGTCGAGCTCGCGGGCGCCCGGATAGGGCTCATCACCTGCTACGACGTGCGCTTCCCGGAGCTGGCGCGCGCGTTGGTGGACCGGGGCGCCCAGATGCTCGTCATCACGGCCGCGTGGGCGCAGGGGCCCTTCAAGGAGGAGCACTGGACCACGCTGGTCCGTGCCCGCGCCATCGAGAACACCCTGTGGACCCTCGCCGTGGACCGCGCCCCCGACCTCACCGACCCGCCGCGCGGCGCCCGCACCGGCGTGGGCCGCTCCCTCGCCGTCGACCCCATGGGCACCGTCACCGCCGACCTGGGCCCCTTCCCCGCCGTCCGCACCGTCCCGGTCGACCTCTCCCTCACCACCCGGGTGCGCGCCGTCCTCCCCTCCCTCGACCACCGCCGCCTCTGACCCCGTCCCTTTGACGGGCCCAGCGGCGAAGCGCACGGCGCGGACAGGGCCGCCGACGTCAGCCGGCGATCGTTGACGCGTCCGGGTGAGCCGGGCCACCGGCTCTCCCCGGTGGCCTTCGAAGGGTCACGGGGTGAAGCGCGCGGTGCGGGTGGTGGGGCGGGCGGTGGTGGGGAGGGCTCGTGCTGTGAGGAAGGCGTGTTCGAGGGCGGAGACAAGGGCTTCGGGGGTTTCGGGGGCGAGGTCGTCGGCGATGCCTCGGGCGAGGAGGTCGGCGGCAGTGATGCCCTGGGCGGCGGCCAGTTCGGCGGCGCGGTCGGGGGTGCGGTGCACGATGACGGAGGCGCCCTCGGGCGGCAGCGGCATGAGCCAGCCGCTCCGTGCGACGAGCACCCGGTCGGCCGGTAGCAGCGCGAGGGCGGCGCCGCCGGTGCCCTCGCCGAGCAGCAGGCAGACGGTCGGGGCGTCCAGGGTGATGAGGTCGGCGAGGCACCTTGCGATCTCCCCGGCGAGTCCCCCGTTCTCCGCGTCGGCGGACAGGACGGCGCCCGGCGTGTCCACGACGGTCAGCAGCGGCAGTCGCAGGTCGGCGGCCAGGCGCATGCCGCGCCGCGCCACCCGCAGCCCGGCGGGCCCGATCGGATGCCCCTCCCGCTGGCTCGCCCTGTCCTGCCCGACCACCACACACCCGGCCCGCCCGAACCTCGCCAACGCCAGCCGCACCCCCGGATCGCTCTCCCCCGCCCCCGTCCCCGACAGCGCCGTCACCTCCCCCGCCGCCGCCAGCACCTCCCGCACCCCCACCCGCCCGTCCTCCCGGCTCGCCGCCACGATCTCCCAAGCCGACCGCCCGTCCTCCGCCCCCGGACCGTCCGCACGTCCCGGCTCGGCGGGGGTCGGTGCGGCGGGCGTGGGGAGTTCGGGGGCGCACAGGACGGAGAGAGCGCGGAGGAGGGCCGGGCGGAGGGCGGCCACGGGGAGGACGGCGTCGATGAGGCCGCGGGCGGCGAGGTTCTCGGCGGTCTGGACGTCGGGCGGGAAGGGTTCGCCGTGCAGGGCGGCGTACACGCGGGGACCGAGGAAGCCGATGAGGGCGCCGGGTTCGGCCACGGTGACGTGGCCCAACGAGCCCCAGGAGGCGAGGACGCCGCCGGTCGTGGGGTGGCGGAGGTACACGAGGTAGGGCAGGTGGGCGGCCTTGTGCGCCATGACGGCGGCGGTGATCCGCGCCATCTGCACAAACGCGAAGGTGCCCTCCTGCATACGGGTGCCGCCCGAGGCGGGCGCGGCGAGCAGCGGCAGCCCCTCGCGGGTGGCGCGCGCGACGGCGGCGGTGATCCGGTCGGCCGCCGCCACCCCGATCGACCCGGCGAGGAACGCGAACTCGCTGACGATCAGCGCGACCCGCCGTCCCCCGAGCCGTCCCGCGCCCGTCAGGACCGCCTCGTCGCTCCCCGACCGCTCGCGCGCCGCCGCCAACGCCCCCGCGTACCCGCCCGGCCCCACCGCCGCGTCGGGCTCGCGCGGCGCGACGTCCCAGGACTCCCACGTCCCCGGATCCAACACCGCGCCGATGACGTCCCGCGCCGCCCCACTCCCGTCTGCCACCCCCCGATTACACCAAACACCCCCAGACCACCCCATCACCGCCCAACGACGACGGTCCGGAGCCGGGCGGTCGCGTTTTGTCAGAGGCGTGGTGTTGGGTGGGTCAGGACGGCAGGAGTTTTTTCTGGACCTTGCCGAGGGCGTTGCGGGGGAGGGAGTCGACAAAGTGGACGGTACGGGGGCGTTTGTGGATGGAGAGGTCGCGGGCCACAAAGTCGATGAGGTCGGCGGCGGTCACGCCGTCGGCGATGACGAAGGCGGTCACCTGCTCGCCGAGGTCGGCGTGCGGGGTGCCGATCACGGCTGCCTCGCGGACGGCCGGGTGCGCCAGCAGCGCCGCTTCGATCTCGCCCGCGCCGATGCGGTAGCCGCCGCTCTTGATGAGGTCGGTCGAGGCCCGCCCGACGATCCGGTGCCAGCCGTCGGGCGCGATGG
Source organism: Actinocorallia sp. API 0066 (assembly GCF_020991275.1). Classification (GTDB taxonomy): domain Bacteria; phylum Actinomycetota; class Actinomycetes; order Streptosporangiales; family Streptosporangiaceae; genus Actinocorallia. The sequence continues at coordinate 187,049 of NZ_JAJLQY010000006.1, forward strand.
TCGCGATGTCGCCGGTGTGGAACCAGCCGTCGCGCAGTGCCTCGGCGGTGGCCTCCGGGCGGCCGAGATACCCCTGGAAGACGGTCGGGGTGCGCACGAGCAGCTCGCCGGGGGTCGCGCCGTCGTGCGGGACGGCCTCGCCGTGCTCGCCGACGAGGCGGGTCTGCACGCCGCGCAGCGGGAGGCCGACCTGTCCGGCCCGGCGCTCGCCGTCGTGCCGGGCGCTCACCGTGATGAGCGTCTCGGTCATGCCGTAGCGCTCGACGGCCCGGTGGCCGCTGGCGGCGGCGAGCGCGTCGAAGACGGGGGCGGGCAGGCCCGCGCTGCCGGAGACCAGCAGCCGCGCGCCGCGCAGCGCCTCGGCCGCGCCCGACTCCACGACGCGCGACCACACGGTCGGCACGCCGAAGTAGAGGCTGCCGCCCGCCGCCGCGTACGCCTCGGGCGTGGGCCGCCCGGTGTGCACGAGGCCGGAGCCGGTGCGCAGCGCGCCGAGCACGCCCAGCACGAGACCGTGCACGTGGAACAGCGGCAGGCCGTGCACGAGCACGTCGTCGGCGGTCCACGCCCACGCTTCGGCGAGCGCGTCGAGGTCGGCGGCGACGGCGGCCCGCGAGACCATCACGCCCTTCGGCGCGCCCGTCGTGCCGGAGGTGTACAGGATGAGCGCCGTGGCGTCGTCGGAGGGTTCCGGCAGGCCGCCCGAGAAGTCCCCGGTGACGGGCACCGTGGGCAGGCCGTAGTCACCCGCGCCGACGAGGAGTTCCGCGCCCGAGTCGCCCAGGATGTGCGCCAGTTCGGCGGGCCCGGAGTCCGGCGGCACCGGCACCACGGGCACGCCCGCCAGCAGCCCGCCGACCACCGCGACAACGGTGTCCACGCTCGCCGTGGCCCGCACCGCGACGCTCTTCGCCCCGCCGATCCGCCCGGCCACCCCGCGCGCCCGCGCGGCCAGCTCGGCCCGCCCGACCACCTCCCCCGCGACGCTCAGCACCCCGTCACGTTCCCCACCCAGCAGTCCCATATCCCCCATCCTGTCCTCCCCCGCCCACCCCCACCACCCCACCCACCCCCTAAACGGAGGGGATCAGAGGTGGGAGGCGACTTCCTGGAGGGCTGCGGTGAAGACTTCGGTGGGTTGGCCGCCGGAGACGGCCCACTTGCCTTCGAAGAGGAAGAAGGGGACGCCGCTGACGCCGATGGCGCGGGCCTCGGCGAGTTGGGCGGAGACCTCGGCGGCGCCCTCGTCGGAGTCCAGGAGGGCGCGGACACGGTCGGCGGGCAGTCCCGCTTCGGCGGCCAGCGCGGTCAGGGTCGCGGCGGAGTTGAGGTCGGCGCCCTCGGCGTGGTGGGCGCGGAAGAGGCGGGCCGCCAGGGCGTCCTGGAGGCCGAGTTCACCGGCGAGCCACAGCACGCGGTGGGCCTGGAAGGTGTTGACATGGTGCGCCGCCTCAGGCTCGTAGGGCAGCCCCTCGTCGGCGGTGAGGGCGCGCAGCCGGGCGTGCGCGGCGCGCACCTTGTCGGCGCCGCCGAACTTCGCCGCGAGCACCGCGTCGGCGAGCCCTGACTCGTCCGTCGGCGCCGCCGGGTCGAGCTGGAACGGCCGCCACACGATCTCGACGTCGCCGGGGAACGCCTCGACGGCCTTGAGGAACCTGGCCTGTCCGAGATAGCACCACGGACACACCACATCTGAATAGATCTCGACTTTCACCCCAACGCGAACACTCCACACCTCCGCCGCATTCCCCGGCGTCGCGCCACCCCACCGCGACGCCGGACGCACCCCGTTCTCCGTTCGCCGCGCGGGTCGGGGCGGTAGCCTCGTGCGGTCCGGAAAAACCAGCGAGGAGAACCCCATGGCGCTGACCAAGCCCGAGATCGACTTTCCCGAGGGCGCTCCGCCCGCCAACCTGGAGATCACCGATCTCATCGTGGGTGACGGCGAGGAGGCCAAGCCCGGCCACCTGGTGTCCGTGCACTACGTCGGCGTCGCCTTCTCGACGGGCGAGGAGTTCGACGCGTCCTGGAACCGCGGCGACACGTTCGAGTTCCCGCTCGGCGGCGGCCGGGTCATCAAGGGGTGGGACATGGGCGTCGCCGGGATGAAGGTCGGCGGGCGCCGCAAGCTCGTCATCCCGCCGCACCTGGGCTACGGGCAGCGCGGCGCGGGCGCCGCGATCCGCCCCGGCGAGACGCTGATCTTTGTGGTCGACCTGCTCGGCGTGAGCTGAGCGCGCACCGCATCGACCGCGTGAGCAGGACCGAGGGCCCGCCGACAGCGCGGGCCCTCGTGCGTCAGCCCTTCAGCACCTCGGGGTCGAGCGCGCCGCAGGCGACGCCGCGGTTCAACCGGTCCAGCAGGGCGCGCGGCGGGTTCGGGGTGGCGCGCAGCCGCCCGATGGCCGCCTCGACACCGCTCAGGTGGAAGTCGAAGACGGCGGCGTAGCGGGCGGGCAGGTGCGCCGGGTCGGTGTCCCAGCCCTGGTAGAAGCCGTGCGCGAGCGCGTGCCTGACCTCGTTGGCGTGCGCCTGCCAGGCCGGGACGACCTCGTCGGCGGAGTCGTCGCGCGGGACGAGGTGCGGGGGCCCGTCGGAGAGCCGGACGCCCCATCCCGCCGTCGTCGTCTGGAGGACGTGCCGGGCGAAGTCGCAGACGGGATGCGTAAGCCGCTGCTCCTCCTCGGGCAGGCCGAGCGCGGCGGCGTAGGTGAGCCCGCCGAAGTGGACGGTCTGGATACGTCCCTGCCCGGCGAGCAGGATCCGCCGGACGCCGAGCCCGCCCCGGTGGTCGGCGAGGCCCTCGGGGGCGTCGATCTGGATCTCACAGCGCAGCGTCGCGTTCGGCAGGCCGAGCGCGCCTTCGAGCCGGTCGAGGAAGTCGGCGAAGACGGTGACCTGCTCGGCGCCGGTGACGCCGGGCAGCGTGATGGTGAAGCCGCCGGGCAGCCTGCCGAGCCGATCGCGCAGCGAGGTGAGGAACCCGTCGAGGGTGCGCATCGCGCGCACGTGCCCGCCGCCGGAGAACGACTTGACGCGCACGCCCCAGAAGTGCGGGAGCTGCTGGGCGTTGTAGGACGTCGCGACGGCCTCGACGACCTGCTCGACGTGCCCGTCCTCCTCGGTGTCGGAACGCTCCCCGTACCCGTCGGCGAAGTCGATCCGCAGGTCCTCGATGGGTTCGCGGGCGAGCTTGGCCGCGACCCTGGACCTGATCTGCCCGGCCAGGGTCGGGTCGAGCTCGAAGGACGCGCCGAACGAGCCGTCGCCCGGCGTGTGTTTGTTGAGCAGCCGCAGCGCCTGCGCGCCCCAGTCGGCGGTGGTCGTGCGCGAGAAGCGGTCGGCCGGGACGAACACCGTGTGCACGGGCTGACGGCCCTCGGCGGACGCGGGCCCCGGACGGCCGGCGTTTTCGGCGGTCAGCGCGCGCACCCGCTCCGCCAGATCGTCGGTCTTCGAGACGCTCAGGTTCACAAGGAGATGATCCCCCAAGAACTGGCGAACGCGTCACCGGGTTTGAGGGTGATGAGGTCGACTCCTGTGTTGAACGCGTTGGGCGGGCAGGTCATGGGTTCGGCGGCGAGGCCGGTGCGCGGGCGTCCCGCCAGGTGGTCGGCGGTGTAGAGCTGGAGCCACGGGTGGGCGTCGTCGGCCCACAGTCCGACGGTGCGGCCACCCCCGGACAGCCCGACCCAGGCGCGCCGTTCGGCGAACTCCAGGCCGGTGTAGGCGGTGTCGATGACGCGGTCGCCGAAGACGCCGCCGGAGCTGAGGTCGTAGGGCGTCCCGGCGACGGGCACGGGCGCGCCGGACGGGATGAGCCGCTCGTTGACGGGCTGGTAGTGGGTGGCCCCGAACGTCACGGTGCACTCGTCCAGGGGCAGGCCGACGGTGAGGTACGGGTGGGAGCTCTGCCCGTAGGGGGCGTTGCGGGTTCCGGTGTTGGCCGCGCCGAGCCGGACGGTCAGGCCGGTGCGGGCGTCGAGGGTGTAGGTGACGGAGAGGTCGAGCCGGTAGGGGTAGCCGGGGCGGCCGAGCAGCCGGTGCGTGAGCGTGACGCTCGCGTCGCCCTGCGCGGTGACCGTCCACGGCTCCCACCGCACCAGGCCGTGGATCGCGCAGTCGCGGTCGGGCTCGGTGATCGGTGTGCGCTGCTCGACGCCCTCGAAGACGTAGGTGCCGTGGGCGATGCGGTTGGGCCAGGGCGCGAGGATCTGTCCCGCGGCCCCGGAGACCACCTCGTCCTCGGCGAACCCGAGCACCAGGGGGTGTCCCTCGTGGGTCAGCTCGCGCAGGGTGGCGCCCTGCTCGGTGACCGTCGCCCGGTAGCCGCCGGCGGTGATGGTGTACTGGTTCCCCGAAAGCGTCATGGCAGCATTCTCCCGGAACCGCCGCGGTGCAAGATCCCTGTGGCTGCCACATTTCCGTGACCTCGGGGCGAGGGGACGTCCTAGAGCGCGTCGAGCCGGGCCAGCACGGAAGCCGCCTCGCCGGGCGCGGCGGACACGACGGGTTTGCCGAGCCGGCGCGCCGCCTCGCGCAGCAGCGCGGCGACGGTCCCGGCGGGCCGTTCGGCGGCGAGCACGATCGCTTCGATCGCCGGGTCGGCGTCGCAGACGGCGAGTGCCTGGAGGGTGGCCCGGCCGCACACGGCCGCCGAGAGGTCGCGCTCCCCCACGGGCAGCACCCTGCCGCCCCTGCCCTGCCGCGTCAGGACGGCGATCACCTCTTCGGTGGCCTGCGGGGACACCGCGACAACCCCGTACGGTCCGGGAGGCAGGCTGCCGGGGCAGGCGCACGGGCCGAGCACCAGCCGGCCGAGTCTGGCCGCCTCGTCCTTGAGCGCTATCTCCTGTGCGACGTTGACGTCCTCACCGTCGAGCAGCACGTCCCGTCCCCCGTGCAGCGCCGCCAGCGCCGCGCCGTACGCGCCGGGCCCCCCGACCCGGACGGGTGGGGTCACGCGGTCGCCCTCCCGACCGCCTCCCCGCGCAGCGCGAGGGCCGCCCCCGCGCCGGCGAGGAGGCCCCAGGCGAGGTCGGGTCCGCCGTTGCGGCCGGCGAGCGCGAGCCGCCGGACGGCGGGCACGAGCGGTTCCCGTCCGGCGAGGCCGCGCAGCACGGCGGCGGCCTCGGCGGTGGGCTGTCCGGCGGCGGCGCAGTGCAGGAGCGAGGCGCCCGGCGCGGTGGTGCGGGTGTCGGCGTCGGCGGTGACGGCGGCGGCGAGCCATCCGGCGAGCCAGACGGCGCGGTTGCCGCCGTCCAGGACGGAGCCGAGCAGGCGCAGCGAGAGCAGCAGCCCGGCCAGGACGTCGTCGCCGCTGGGCGTGAGGCCGGGCCCGAGGCCGACGATCCGCTCGGCGGCCGGGACGGCCTTGGCGAGGTCGCCGGCGGCGCAGTGGGCGGCGAGGGCGGGCGGTCCGGGGTGTCCGGCGAGGCCGCAGGTGGAGAAGTCGAGCGAGTTCTCCAGGGTCATGATCGCGTGGCGGAGCCGGGCGGCGGGCAGCGGGCCGAGGACGGGTCGCGGGTCCCACCAGCGTTTGACGCGCACGGAGACACCGCCCGCCTCGACGTGGCCGTCGCCGACCCAGCCCTCGTCGCCTTCGGCGACCCCGGTGAAGGGCTGGCGGCCGGAAACGGACGGGACGACGACGGAGTTGGCGGGACGCCCCTCGTCCGCCCCCACAAGGGCGACGACCCGGGGTTCGCCGCCGGAGCCGAGCAGGAGGTAGACGGCCGAGGGGAACACCGCGACGACGCGGGCGGCGCGGCGCGGCCGCTCCAGGGCGTCGCGGAGGGCGAGGCTGGCGGCGCCGGGGGCGGGGGGACGGGCAGCGCTCCGCTCGACCGGTTCGGTCACGAGCAGCCGGGGGGCCGGGCGGTCCGTCACGGTTTTCCCTTCTCCATGGCGACGACGTCGAACGGACGTTAACGCTCGTTCACACGATCGCCGTATGGGGAAAGTTGCCAAGGATACTTGTCATCCTTCGTCTTTCTTGTGAGGGTTATCCGGCGATGGAAACACGCACCGACCTCTGGACCCGCAGGTCCGGCGAGACCCACACCGTCCCGCCCCGCCTGCGCCTCGCGAGCACGGGGACCCTCACCTACGGGCTGCCCGTCCGCGACGTCCTCGGCGTGTCCACGCTCGCCGACGCCGAACTCGTCGCGGGCGCCGCCGGGCTGGACCGCGTCGTGCAGCGCCTCAACGTCATGGAGGTGCCCGACGTCCTGGCCTGGGTGAAGCCGAACGAGTTGCTTCTGACCACCGGCTATCCGCTGCGGAACCGGCCCGAGGCGCTCGGCCACCTCGTGACGGGCCTGAACGAGCGCGGGGTCGCCGCCCTCGCCGTCAAGCCGGGCGCCTACCTTGACCGGCTGCCGGAGGAGATGCTGGCAAGAGCTGACAGGCTGGGCTTCCCCCTGATCCAGCTCCCTGAGCACGTCGGCTTCGACGACATCCTCAACCAGGTGCTCACCGACATCCTCAACAGGCAGGCCGCGATCCTCGCCCGCACCGAGGAGGTGCACCGCGCGCTCGTCCAGATCGTGCTGTGCGGGGGCGGGCTGCCGGAGGTGACGGCGGAACTCGCCGAACTCCTGGACGGCGCGGTGGTCACCCTCGACGGCGACGAACGCGTCCTGGCCCGTGCGGGCACCCCGGCCGACCTCGCCGCCCTGGAGGAGTGGCTGGAGCACGACCACGGGATCGGCCTGCACGGCGACAGGGTCGTCGTGCCCGTCGCGGCGGGCGGCCTCGACCACGGGCTGATCGCCGCGTTCTTCCCGGGCCGGGGCCTTTCGGACACCGAGGTCGGGATCCTGGAGCGGGCCGCCACGGTCGCCGCGCTCGTCATCACCAAACAACAGGCGGTTGCCGCCGTCGAGAGCAAGTACCGGGCGGACTTCCTACGCGACGTCCTGGCCGGACGGGCCGGGGACGCCGCCCGTGTCGTCGCGCACTGCGCCGGGTTCGGCTGGGATCTCACCCGGCCGGTGGCGGTCGTCGTCGCGTCCCTCGACCTCGACGACGCGGAGCGGTCGCAGGAGAGCGCCAAGAACGCCCAGGAGCGCCTCGCGGCCTCCTGGACGGCCGCGGTACGCCGCCGCGACCGGGACGCCGCCGTGGCCTCGTTCGCGCACGAGGTGGTCGCGGTGGTCGGGCTGCCCGCCGAGGACGGCTCGCTGCCGGACCTCGTGTCGGGGCTCGTCCGCGAGGTCTCGACGGCCGAGGGCCTGGTGTTCACCACGGGCGTCAGCCGGGTCGCGGCCGATCCGGCGGGGCTGCCGGAGTGCTACGACCAGGCCGTCAAGGCCGTCCGGGTGGGCAGGCAACTGCACGGGCCCGGCGAGACGGCACATTTTGACGCGCTCGGCGTGTACCGGCTGCTCAGCCTGGTGGAGGACACCGCCGAGCTGCACGCGTTCGTCGCCGAGACGCTGGGCGACCTCGCCGAGGACGCCGACCCTGAGGCCGCCGACCTACGCCGCACCCTCCAGGTGCTTCTGGAGACCAACCTGAACGTCGCCGAGACGGCGCGCAGGCTGCACTTCCACTACAACACGCTGCGCTACCGGATCGGCAAGCTGGAGCGGATGCTCGGCCCGTTCACCGAGGACCCGCACCTCCAGCTCAACCTGAACCTGGCGCTGCGGGTCCTGCGGATGCGCGGCATCTGACGGCTCAGCCCGGCGCGTTGCCGCCGAGCGATTCCGGCAGGTAGTTCTCCAGCGCGGCGGGCTTGAACCCCTGCTCCTCGATCCAGCCGAGGATCGTCGTCATCTGCTGGGCGAGGCCCTTGCGGTAGTGCATGAGGACGATGTCGCCGGGCTTGAAGCCGGTGCCGCCGTCGCCGCGCACGAACGCGTCGCGGACGCCCTGCGGCGACGTCGTCCCGTTGTAGTACTCGGCCGACCAGAGCAGGATCGACTTCATCCCGCAGTCCTTGACGACCTGCTTGGTGATGTCGTTGTAGGAGCCGAACGGCGGGCGGAACAGCGTAGGGCGGCGGCCGTACTGCTGCTCGATCGTGTCGGACGCGCCACAGACCTGCTGCTTCTGCCCCTCCGGGCCGAGCGACGGCAGGTTGGGGTGGCTGACCGAGTGGTTCTCCATCCGGGAGCCCGCGTGCTGGAGCGCCCAGAAGTACGGCCCGTGCTGGGAGATGTAGGTACTGGTGAGGAACGTGAGGATCGGGACCTTCCGGTCGCGGACGATCTGCACGAACTCGGCGTCGTACTCGTAACCGTCGTCGATCGTCAGGAAGACGACCTTCTCCTGCGTCTCGATCTTGGTGAGCACCGGCGGCAGGCCGTCGTCAGCGGGCTGCGGCACCGTGTAGGAGCCCTTGGCGGGGGTGGGCCAGGTCTGGTCCGGGATCCGCGCCTGGGCGGTGATCTCGGCGGCGTCCGGGCCGCCGAGCGCGGCGACGCGCACCGTGGGCCACACACCCGCCGCGAGGGCGAGGGCGACCGCGACCGCACTGGACAACAGGGGGAATCCGCCGCGCATGGCAGCCAATCTTGCACACCTCCGCGATCACTGGCGAATCCTTCGCGCTATCTTCGACGCCGGGAAGCCGCCGAACGCCGGGCCGGTCCGATCACATGACGATCACGGCGCCATCACGGCACGGGTTCGTCCCGGCTCGGAGGTGGGCGGCGCGAGATTTCCGCAATGTCGATTGACTATGTAGGGATTAGGGTTCATGCTGAGACCGTGCTGCGGGAAGAACTTCGCAAGGGCGACGGCGCCTGGGAGATGAACTGGGAGGACATGCGCGGCGTCGGACATCTCACGCCCACCGAGCACTTCTTCGTGCACAGCCACACCGGCGTGCCCGAGATCGACGTCGACTCCTGGACGCTCACCCTGCACGGCGACGGCCTACGCGGCGACCCCGTCACGTTCGACTACCCCACGCTGCGGGAGATGCCCTCCCGGACGGTCACCGCGTTCCTCGAATGCGCGGGCAACGGCCGCACCCTGTACACGTCGCAGCAGAACCAGCGCGTCTCCGGCACCCCGTGGGGCCTCGGCGCGATCGGCGTCGCCGAATGGACGGGCACCCCGCTCTCCCTCGTCCTGGAACGCGCGGGCCTGCGCGACGACGCCGTGGACCTCCTGCCGCGCGGCCTTGACCCCGCCTACGTCGAGGCCGGTGTGGACTACGGGCGGATGCGCAGGCCGCTGCCGGTCGCCAAGGCGATGAAGGACGTCCTGGTCGTCTGGGAGATGAACGGCGCCCCTCTGACGCCCGCCCACGGCTTCCCGATCCGCCTGATCGTCCCCGACTGGGTCGGCGTCGCCTCCATCAAGTGGCTAGGCGACATCGAGGTCTCGACCTCCCCCCTGCACTCCCCCTGGAACACCGACTTCTACCGCCTGTTCGGCCTGGGCTTCCCCCCGGAGGGCAGCGCCCCCCTCACCACGATGCCAGTCAAGAGCGCCTTCGAGTTGGCCCCCGGCGCCAGGTTGCCGCGCGGCGAGGAAGTCCTCCTCACCGGCCGCTCCTGGTCCGGCAACGGCGCCATCCGCTCGGTGGAGATCAGCACCGACAACGGCCAAGGCTGGACCCCCGCCCACCTGGTCGGCCCCCGCCTCCCCCACACCTGGTCCCAGTGGCAGTTCCCCTGGCGCCCCACCACCCGTGGCCCCGCCACCCTCATGGCCCGAGCCACCGACACCACCGGCGTCACCGAACCCCTAGGCTCCCCCTACAACAACAAGGGCTACCTCTGGTCCGGCGTAGTCCGCCACCCCATCACCATCACCTAACTAACCCCCTCCGACCAATCCCACCCCACACCGCCCGAAGGCTACGACCGCCGCGGCACTCGTCCTCGCTCCGCGTCCCCGGACGGCGGTAGGGTGCCACGGGTGAGGACGGGGGCGGTGCGGTGAGCGCGGGGGTGCGGCTCGGGGCGTTGGAGGTCGGGCTCATCGACGCTTATGTGCGGTGGGACAACGATCCTCGGATCATGGAGGGGCATGGGCGCGCCGAGCCCGTGTCCCGGGCGGAACGCCTCGCCGGGCTGCACGCCCAGATGAGCGGGGACAACGCCCATTTCACCGTCTATGACGGCGAGGACCTGCCGATCGGGACGATCACCCTGGCGATCGACCACGCGGTCCGCACCGCCGAGTTCTTCATCGCGCTCGGGCCCGAAGGCCGGGGACGCGGGCTGGCCGCCCCCGCCACGCGCGCCGCCCTGGACCACGCTTTCAACATCCTGCGCCTGCACAACGTCATGCTGACCGTCCTTGCCCCCAACACGCCAGCCGTCCGCGCCTACCGCCGCGCCGGTTTCAGCGTCGTCGGCACCCGCCGAAACAGCGGCATCTGGAACGGCGAGCGCTGCAACGAACTCCTCATGGACGCAATCCCCCCAACCCCGAACTAACACCACCCCCACCCCACACACTCCCCTCCCTCGAACACGCCACCCGTGCCGCTGGCCTCTGACCTGGCGTGATCGCCACGCGGTACCGGGGTCCGGGAGCTGAAGTGTGTCCACACCGGGTCAAGGGGGTTTGTCTGTGCGGTTGGCGGCCTAGGTCTTCTGGCGTGCGCATCCGCGCGTCGCGAGGCTTGGAGGAAGCGCGTGCCCGTGATCTTTGTGGGGATCATGCCCGACAACCCCGGAGGTGCTTGTCCCGCCGTGTTCCGGGCTGCGGAGCCCGGGGGCGGTTATTACTTCCAGGGCAAGATCGTGGAGCGGCGACCGGTTCCGAATGGCCGGGCGCTCGTCTGGTTGCCGGAGTCGATGACGGAGATCATCCGGGCGGCGTGCGATGTCCACCCCTCCGCTGGGACGCACGGCGACGGGAAGACGGCCGGGACCGGGCAGGCGACGCGCACGGACGACGGTTTCCATATTCAGGGCACGATCGTGGCGGACCCGGAGATACTGGCAAAGATCGCGGCGGATAGCCCGATCCTCGCTGACGAACTGGTCGTGTGGCTGCCGGAGACCGCGACCGTCGAGATCGTGGAGGCATGTGATGTCCGAGGTGTCGTTTGAGGACCTGCTGGACGGCGCGGAGCACGAGGCCGTGAAGTTCGAGCTGCGCGACGCCTACCTGACCTCCGATCCCGCCTATCTGGGCTGGCTGGCGGGTGAGCCGGTCGAGAAGGTCAGCGCGGAGTACGAGGACTGGACCAGCCTGGTCCGGGCGACGGTGTCACGCGGCGTGCGGATACGGCGGGTGCGCGTGGTCTCCGAGCCCGTGTCCGAGTACGTCAGGTTCGAGCACGCGGTGACGCCCGCCGTCAATCTCGCCGGAGGGGAGGAGATCCGCTGGCTCGCCCGGCGTGAGGCCCGCGACCTCCTCATCCCGGCCGTGGACGTCTGGGCGGTGGACGGGAAGACCGCGCTGTTCCTTCACTTCTCCGGGGAGGGCGATCTCGTCGGCTCGGACGTCGTGACCGACAAGGCCACGGTCGCCCCGGTCGTGACGGCCTTCTCCGCCGCCTGGAAGCGGGCGATCCCGCACGGGGAGTTCAAGGTCTGACTCCCCTTTGACGCCCCCCGCTTCGTCCTCCACAGCCCAGGCCGCCCGGCAGGCACTCGCCGACCGGCTCCGTGACCTCAGGCTCGACGCCAACCTGTCCGCACGACAGCTGTCCGCTGCCGCGGGCTGGCACGAGGCGAAGACCTCACGTATTGAGAACGCCAAGAAGACCCCCTCGGAGCAGGACGTCCGGCGCTGGTGCGATGCGTGCGGCGTGCCCGGCCTCGCCCCCGAACTCATCGCGACCGTCCGCGCGGTGGATTCGACGTGGCTGGAGTGGCGGCGAGCCGAGCGGACCGGCCTCAAGCACCTGAACGTCCAGGTCCGCGACCTCTACGAACGGACCAACCTGTTCCGTGTCTACTCGCCCACCTTCGTTCCCGGCCCGGTACAGACCGAGGACGCCATCCGCGCGATCCTGACCTCGGTCCGAGCACGTCGCCGGGTGGCCGTCAACGACGTCGAGGCCGCGGTCGCCGAGCGCGTCAACCGGCAGGAATCACTGTTCAGCCGGGGCGGGCACCGGTTTCACCTCGTCCTGGAACAGGCGGCGCTCGGCATGCAGGTCGGCGGCCCCCGCGTCCAGGCAGGCCAGCTGCGCCGCCTCCTGGACGTGCGGCGACTGCCCGCCGTCTCCCTCGGCATCATCCCGTCCGGCACCGACCGGAGCGAGCGGCAGTGGGGCGTGGAGATGTTCTTCATGTTCGATGACGCCCGGGTCAGCGTCGAGCTGGTATCCGGATTCCTCAACGTCACCGCTCCGGCCGAGATCGCCATGTACGCCGAGACCTTCGCCGGGCTGTCCGAACTCGCCGCCTACGGCGACGCGGCGGCGGATCTGATCGAAGGGGCGCTCCGGGACCTCTCCGCGTAGACGCCGGGCCGCAAGGAGCCGCAAGTTCGTTGGCCGGGCAGCCGCCGACGCGCCATCCTCGAGAAGGCACGGGGCTGCGGCCGTCGCGAGGCCGCGCCCGTCCTCTGTCGGAAGGCGGTAGCTCATGCATGACGACCTGTTGGTGGCCGTGGAGGTCCTCGGCGCCATCCACGACCGGTACGACACCGGCCAGTCCGACCCGCCACCGGACGGCGGCGGCGACAGCTCGTGGCCCGAAGGCGACGCCCTGAACCACCCGGCCTGAACCACCCGGGCCGTGCTGACGGGCACGGCCCCTCCCCCAGCGCAGAGAGGGCATCACCGTCATGACCCATCGGCTGATCGACCACGTGGAGAAGGCGCTCGGCTGGGCCGGCCCCGAACGCCTCGGCCGGGATTTCGCCGTGGGGGGCGGGGCCGGGACAGACCTCGTCGAACGCCTCCTGACGCCGTCGCGCCTGCTGGACCTGGTGATGCGGCGCAGCCTGGCCGACCCGCAGTTGCGCTGCTTCCGCGACGGGACAGAACTGCATCCGAACGCCTACGTCACGCGAGGTGTGACGCGCCGCGGCCAGAGCATCGGGATGGTCGACATGCGCCGTCTGGCCGGTCTCCTCGACGGCGGCGCGACCCTGGTCGTGGACCAGGTGAACGTCTTCGATCCGACCCTGGAAGCCGCCTGCCGGGCACTGCAATGGTGGTCCCGGGAGCGCGTCCAGGCCAACGTCTACCTGACCACCAACGACGCCACGGGCTTCGACCTGCACTGGGACGACCACGACGTCCTGATCGTCCAGCTCGCCGGAGAGAAACGCTGGGAGGTGCGCGGCGGCTCCCGCCGCGCACCTATGTACCGGGACGCCGCGCGGAACTCCACGCCCGGCGCGGACGTCGTCTGGACCGGCGTCCTGCGCCCTGGCGAGGTGATGCACATCCCGCGCGGTTCCTGGCACAAGGCCACCCGAAAGGGGCTCGGCACCGGCCTCAGCATGCACGTGACCTTCGGTCTCGTGCAGCGCACAGGCGTCCACTGGATGTCCTGGCTCGCCGACTGGTCCCGCGACACCGACCTGTTCCGTGAGGATCTCCAGCGGTGGGCCGACCCGCGGGAGCGGGAACATCAGTGCCGACGGCTCGGTGACGAGGCCGCCGCACTCATACGGTCCCGCGGCCCGGCCGCCTACCTCACGGCCCATGAGCAGGAGACCGGCGCATCACGCCACGTCCGTCACCTGGCCGTTCTCGGCCCGCTCCGTTCCGTCGTGTGCGTCACCGACTTCCCGCCGCGGATCGAAAGCCATGAGAACACCGTCGAGGTTCTGGCTGCGGGGAAGCGGCTCACCTTCGCTCATGAGGCGCTGCCCTCGCTTCGGCTGCTTCTGGGCGGAGATCCGGTGCCACTCGCCGACGCCGTGGCCGTCGCCGGAAGCGCGTCCGAGCGGGTCGCGGAGATCCTGGTCGAAGAGGAGCTGTGCGCATGGCTGACCCCGGAATTGTCCTCGGGCTACACCGATCTCGTCACCGCCGCGACACCCTGACCGGAGCGCTGGACCTCGGCGTCACCCATCTCGACACCGGCTTCAGCTACCGGGCTTTCACCTCACACGAGACTCTCGCCGACGTCGCCGCCGACCTCCTCGGCCGCTTCACCGTCTCCACCAAGATCGGCTTCTTCCGGACGCCGGACGGCGTCCGCCATTCCCTCGCACCCGAGCTCCTGGGCGGTGGTGACGGGTGGGGGGACCGTCGGGTGGGCGGCGGTCGCTGGGCTTGGGGGGTCAGGTGTCGATTTCCCAGGCGTAGTCGATCTCCCAGTAGTGGGTGGGCATGACGTGGAGGCAGACTTCGACGGGGCGGCCTTCGGCGGTCCAGCCGACGTGGGTGATGACGAAGACGCGTTGGTCCGCTGACATGTCGAGGAAGGCCATCTCCTCTTCGGTCGGCGGCCTGACGGTGACGCGTTCGGTCATGCGCCGCTGGGCGTGGCCGAGTTCGGCGAGCCGACTGATCATGCCGCCCTGACCCTGTTCGACCTCTTCGAGGACCGTTCCGGCCGCGATGTCGAGCGGTATGTAGGACGGGGCGATCTGGACGGGCGTGTCGTCGGCGAACATCCGGCGGTGGCGGACGAGTACCTCTTCACCGTCCGGCGTACCGAGGATCTCCGCGACCTCCGGCGGTGGGACGGCCCGGCTCACGGTGAGCTGGGAACGCGGGGTCATCCCGAGCGCCCTGATCTCGGTGTCGAACGCGCCCACCCCCCTGCTCGCGGGCGGCCTTCGTGTAGCGGGTCATCGCGTCGCGGCGGATCTTACGCGGCATGGCGGTCACAAAGGTCCCCTTCCCCTGCCGGGTGGAGATTAGCCCCTCGGTGCGCAGCACCCTGAGGACGTTGTTCAACGTTGCTCGTGTGGTCCCGAAACGCTCAGCGAGTTCGGGCTCAGGAGGCAGCGTCGCACCCCGTGGGTACGCGCCCGTCATGATCTCGTCGCGGAGAATTGCGGCGATATCTCGGTATTTGGTCATCCTTGCCTCCCTGGTAGCAGCATACGAGACCAGAAACGTTAGACGTTCCGGTTGACGCATCCCGAGATCACCGTGCAATCTTATGACACCAGACGTTAGACGTTAGACGAGGGGCCTCCACATGCGCGACGCCGACAGGTCAGCAGTGCCCGGGGACATGGGATGCCCGGTTCGTCGGGCGCGGGTCGAGTGGGCGGTGCTGTCGCTGCTGCGGGTGCCGCTGGCGGTGCTGGGGGTGCGGGCACGGCTGCGGTGGGAGGGGCGGCGGCCCTACCTGTTGGTGTGTCGCCGGGGGGCGACGGTCGGGACCGGGGTGTATCCGCGGCGGACGTCGGGTAACCGGTTCGTGCTCGAAGTCGGGGAAGACGGGTACGTGGAGTGCCCAATATCGAACATGCGGGCGCTGCTGGCGCTGATCGTGTGGGAGACGTCGATGCCCGCGCTCGTGGGGCGGCTGCGCGCGGCGGGAGGTGGCCGGTGATGGTGCGGCTGAGCCGGGAGGGCGTCGCGCAGGACGAGGCACGGCGCACGCGGCGGCGCCAGGCCGCCGCGTTGGAGCGGGAGATCCGCGGCGCGCGGGTGTGGTGGGGGGACGCCTGTGGGACGTGGTTCGGGTTTGTCGCCGGGCCTACTCGGGCTACGGATCGGCTGGTGGAGGCGTCGTCCTTGGGTCGGCTTCGTGAGTTGATGCTTGCTCCGCCGCAGGCCGGGACGGCGTGGCGGGTGGCGGGACGCTACTGACAAGGCGGCGTTGATCGCCTGGCTCACTCCGGGGCGGTGCTGCCGGAGGTGTCTGGGGGGTTGGGGGGGTTGGGGTTGGTGAGGCCGCCGGGTTCGGGGGCGCCTTCGTCGAGGGGGTCGGGGCCGGTTTTTTCGGTGGGGCCCTGGCGGGGTTTGACGAAGGTCCAGGCTAGGAAGCACAGGCCGAAGAGGAGCATGGCTAGGCCGACCCAGAGGTTGATGTCTACGCCTTCGGCTTTGGCTCGGGCGGCGGCGTCGTCGATGAGGCCGAGGATGGTCAGGATGAGGCCGTAGAGGGTGAAGATGCCGCCGATGACGGTGCGGATGTCCAGCAGGTTGGCGAGTAGTTTGCGCACGTGAGGGCTCCTACCAGAAGGGGATGTAGCAGGCCAGGGACAGGACCAGGGCGCCCAGGCCGAGCTTGACCGGGGAGCGGTACCAGCGGTCGTCGCCTGCCACGGAGTCGTCGGGGCGGTCGGACGGGATGCCGCGGACGAGGCCGCGGAGTTCCTCGGTGCTCTTGGCCGTCCGGGACGTCATCTTCGAGACCACGATGGACACGATGACGTCGACGGTGAACGCGATGCCCGCGCCCCAGAAGCTCGCGTTCAGTTCGGTGCCGTAGGTGTCGCGCAGCACGCCGGTCTGGAACAGCAGGTAGGACGTGACGGCGCTGAGCGTCCCGATGAGCAGGCCCCAGAAACCGGCCCACGGCGTCATCTTGCGCCACAGGAGGCCGACGATGAAGGTGGCGAACAGCGGCGCGTTGAAGAACGAGAACAGCTGCTGCATGTAGGCCATGATGTTGGCGTACTGCGCGGCGATGAACGCGGTGAAGATGCCGCAGCCGACGCCGACGACGGTGATCCAGCGGCCGGTGCTCAGGTAGTAGCGGTCCGGGCGGCCCTTCACGATGTAGGGCTTCCAGATGTCGTAGGTGAACACCGTGTTGAAGCCGGAGATGTTGGCCGCCATCCCCGCCATGAACGACGCCAGCAGGCCCGTCAGCGCGACCCCGAGGACGCCGTTGGGCAGCACCTCGCCCATGAGCAGCGGAATCGAGTAGTTGTAGTCCGCGCCGGGCTGGCTGAGCTGCGGGAACACCACGAGCGCGATCATGCCGGGCACCACGGTGAGGATCGGGATGAAGATCTTCGGGAAGGCCGCGACGATCGGCGTCAACCGGGCCGCCGTGTTGTTCTTCGCCGAAAGGCCGCGCTGGACTTCGGCGAAGTTCGTCGTCCAGTAGCCGAACGACAGGACAAAGCCGAGGCCCAGCACGATCCCCAGCCAGCTCGCCTGCATCGGGTTGGCCTGCCCGAACCCGGTGTCGGCCCACGTGTGCAGGCCGGGATCACCGAGCGGGCTCCCCTCGATCTTCTCCTTCAGCCCGGAGACGCCGCCGACCTTCTTCAGCCCCAGGATGACGACGGGGATCAGCCCCGCGACGATCACGAAGAACTGGAGCACCTCGTTGTAGATCGCCGAGGACAGACCACCAAGGGTGATGTAGATGAGGACGAACACCGCGGCGACCACCACCGACACCGGCAGCGGCCACCCGACGAGCGCCCGCATCACCAGCGCCAGCGCGTACAGGTTGATGCCCGCGATGAGCACCTGCGCGATCGCGAACGAGACGGCGTTGAGCAGTTGCGTCGCCGGGTTGAAGCGGCGGCGCAGGAACTCGGGCACGCTGTGCACGCCGGACTTGTAGTAGAACGGCATCATGACGATGCCGAGGAACACCATCGCCGGGACGGCGCCGATCCAGTAGTAGTGCGTCGTCATCAGCCCGTACTGGGCGCCGTTGGCGGCCATGCCGAGGATCTCGGTCGCGCCGAGGTTGGCCGACAGGAACGCCAGGCCCGTGATCCACGCGGGCATCGACCGTCCGGACAGGAAGAAGTCGACGCTGGAGCGCACCGTGAGGCGTGCCGCGAACCCGATGCCGAGGACGGTGACGAAGTAGATCGCCAGCATCAGGTAGTCGATCGCGTTGACGTCCAGACGGAGGTCGTCGTTCGGCTGGAAGATCACCCAGCGGGTTTTCCCCGGCGCCGGGCGCGGCGAGCCCCGCTTAGGGTGATCTTGACCGGTGTCAGCGCGGTTCTTGGGCCTGCCCGCGCTCGGCGATGAGCTCCCGCAGCGCCAGGACGGCGGCGCGCGCGTCGTCGCCCTCCGAGCCCTGGATGCCGACGACGCCCTTGGTGGTGCCGTCGGCGAGGTCGAGGTAGGGCCAGGGGGCGCCGACGCCGAGGCTGATCCCGACGATCTCCGGCCACGTGTACCGGTGCGTGCGCAGCGGGTTGACGACCGTCAGCCCGGCTTCGTCCGCGACGACCTTGACCCGCGCCAGCAGCGACAGCACCCAGGCGAAGAAGACGCCGAACAGCACGATGCCGATCCTGTCGGCGAGCTGGAAGGTGTCGGAGATGGCGATCGCGAGCCACACCATGGTGGTGAGGATCGCGACGGCCATCACCGCCGCGGCGGCCACGGTGCGCCGTGGCCGCCAGGTCGCCGGCGTGGACACGGTGCTAGTCAATGATCTTGGAGATCGGGATCTCCAGGATGTCGCGGCCGCCCGCGGCCTTCACGTTCGGGATGAGCTCGTTGATGCCGACCTTCGCGACGACGCTCTCGACCGCGTACATCTCGCCGCCCGCCAGCGGCGTCACCGTCGGCGACGCCATCGACGGGACGACGTTGAGCACGGCGTCGAGCTGCGCGGCCGGCACGTTCAGCTTGATCAGCACCTGGCCGCGGGCCCGGATGACGCCCTGGAGCAGCAGCGCGATGTCCTCCATCGCGGCCCGCTTCTCCGGGTTCTCGTACGCCTCGCGGTTGGCGACCAGCTCGGTGTAGCTGGTGAGCAGCGTGTCGAGGATGCGCAGCCCGTTCTTGCGCAGCGACGAGCCCGTCTCGGTCAGGTCGACGATCACGTCGACGATGTCCGGGACCTTCGCCTCGGTCGCGCCGTAGGACGGGAAGACCTTGGCCTTGACGCCGTGCTGGGCGAGGAAGCGGTCGGTGAGGGCGGGGAACTCGGTGGAGATCCGGACGCCGTCGGGCAGGTCGGCGACGGTCTGCCACGGCGCGTCCTGCGGCACCGCCATGATCACCCGGACGGGGTTGGACGTGGCCTTGGAGTAGCGCAGCTCGCCGAGCGACACGACGTCCGCGTTGGTCTCGGTGATCCAGTCGCGGCCGGTGATGCCGAGGTCGAACAGGCCTTGTTCGAGGTAGGTCGGGATCTCCTGGGGGCGCAGCACCCGCACCTTGTCGATGCGCGGGTCGTCGATCTGGGCGCGGTAGTCGCGGTCGCTGGCGCGGCGGACGGCCAGGTCGGCGGCGCCGAACAGCTCGAACGTCGCCTTCTCCAGGGAGCCCTTGGGCAGAACGAGGGACAGCACGGTAGATGCCTTTCGATGGAGGTCTTCGTGGGTTCCGGGTGACGCGTCAGGAGCGGTGATGCTCCCGGCCATGGCCGGCGTGCCCACCGTGCCGCGTGCCTCGCAGGTCGAATGCCATGCCGAGCGCGGTCACTTCGCCTCCCCTACCGTGGTCGCCGCCGCGCCTTTGAGTGGCGCGGACGGAGTTACGTGCCCGCAACACTGCGGGCACGTAACTTTACCGCAGGCTCAGCGGACGTCGCCGCGACCCCGCAGGTCGCGGAGGGTCAGCGCGGCGTCGAGGGCGGCCACGACCGACTCCCAGCCCTTGTCCTCGGTGCTGCCGGGCAGGCCCGCGCGGGCCCGTGCCTGGTCGAGGTCGTCGCAGGTGAGCACGCCGTTGCCGACCGGCGTGGCCTCGTCCAGCGCGATCCTGGTCAGGCCCGCCGTCACCGAGTCGCAGACGTAGTCGAAGTGAGCGGTCTCACCCCGGACGACGCAGCCGAGCGCGACCGCGGCGTCGTGGTCGCGGGCGAACTGCTGCGCCACGACCGCCAGCTCCAGGGTGCCCGCGACCCGCGCGACGACGGGCTGGGCGCCGCACGCCTTGGCCGCCTCGACGGCGCGGGCGAGGAGCTGGTCGGTGATCTCGCCGTGCCAGCGCGCCGCGACGATGCCGACGGTCAGGCCCGACGCCTCGACCGTGGTGTCCTCCGGACGTCCCGCTCCGCTCATGCCAATCCCTCGATCTGGTGTCCGAGACGGTCGCGCTTGACCGTCAGGTAGCGCAGGTTGTGCTCGGTGACGTGGACGGGCAGCGCGGCCCGGCCCGTCACGTCGAGGCCGAAGCGGTGCAGCGCGGCGACCTTGTCGGGGTTGTTCGTCAGCAGCCGCACCGAGGAGACGCCGAGGTCGGCGAGGATGTGCGCGGCGTTGGTGTAGTCGCGGGCGTCGACCGGGTGGCCGAGTTCCAGGTTGGCGTCCACGGTGTCCACGCCGCCGTCCTGCAGGGCGTAGGCGCGCAGCTTGGCTATGAGGCCGATGCCGCGCCCCTCCTGGCCGCGCAGGTAGACGACGACGCCGCGGCCCTGGGCGGAGATCTCGGCCATCGCGGCGTCGAGCTGGGTGCCGCAGTCGCAGCGGTCGGAGTGCAGCACGTCGCCGGTGAGGCACTCGGAGTGGACGCGGGTGAGCACGTCGGTGCCGTCGCCGAGGTCGCCGAGCACGAGGGCGATGTGTTCGCCGCCGTCCACGCTGGAGGCGAAGCCGACGGCGCGCCAGGTGCCGAACCGGTTCGGGATCACCGTCTCGGCGGCCCGCACCACGAGGCTCTCGGTGCGCTTGCGGTACTCGACGAGCTGCTCGATCGAGATCAGCTTGAGGTCGTGCTCCTTGGCGAAGATCTCCAACTGCGGGAGGCGGGCCATGGTGCCGTCGTCGTTGACGATCTCGCAGAGCGCGCCCGCCGGGCGCAGGCCCGCGAGCCGGGCCAGGTCGACCGTCGCCTCGGTGTGGCCGCGCCGGGCCAGCACGCCGTGCTCGCGCGCACGCAGCGGCACCACGTGGCCGGGGCGGCGCAGGTCGGACGGCACGGTGTCGGCCGAAGCCAGGAGCCGGGTCGTGCGCGCGCGGTCGGCGGCGGAGATTCCTGTGGAGACGCCCTCGGCCGCGTCCACGGTGACGGTGTAGGCGGTGCCCCGGGCGTCCTGGTTGGTGTGGTGCATCGGGGGCAGGTCGAGGCGCACGCAGTCGCTCTCGGGCAGCGCGACGCACACGTAACCGGAGGTGTAGCGGATCATGAAGGCCATGACCTCGGGCGTCGCCTTCTCGGCGGCGAAGATCAGGTCGCCCTCGTTCTCCCGGTCCTCGTCGTCCACGACGACGACCGGACGGCCCAGGGCGATGTCGGCCAGGGCCTCCTCGATGGTGTTGAACGTCGTCACTTCCGCTCTCCGATCAGGCGCTCGACGTACTTGGCGACGACGTCGACTTCCAGGTTGACGGGGTCACCCACGACCTTGCGGCCCAGCGTGGTGAGCTCAAGGGTGGTGGGGATGAGGCTGACGGTGAAGGAGTCGGCGGCGGCCTCCACGACGGTGAGGCTGATGCCGTCGACCGTGATCGAGCCCTTCTCCACCACATAACGGGACAGGTCGGCCGGAAGGGAGACCCTGACGATCTCCCACTTCTCGGCCGGGATCCGCTCGGTGATCCTGCCCACGCCGTCCACGTGGCCCTGGACGAGGTGGCCGCCGAGCCGGTCCGCGAGCCGGACGGGCCGCTCCAGGTTGACGCCGTCGCCCGGCGTGAGGGCGCCGAGGCTGGATCGCTCCAGCGTCTCGCGCATCACGTCGGCGGTGAAGACGTCTTCCTTGAGGTCGACGACGGTCAGGCAGACGCCGTTGACCGCGATGGACGCGCCGTGGGACGCGTCGGAGGTGACGAGGGGCCCACGGATGGCGAGCACCGCCGACTCCGGGCCCTCGGTCTTGCTGACGATCTCGCCGAGCTCTTCGACGATTCCGGTGAACACTCCCCAGTCCTCCCTGATCTGGTTGGGGAGCTCCGGGGGTAGAGGAATAGCCCGACACGCCCACGCGGGCATGCCTGGCTGTGCGCGCTGCCTCCCATCCGGACTGTCACCGTCGGTACCGGAATCTCACCGGATCAGCCGGCCGATGGCTTCGGCCGGGTCGCGGACTTTACCGCCGGTTCGGAATTGCACCGACCCCGGAGCACGCTCGTGCCGCGCTGTCTGCGCGCCACGTCCTTGCTGCACTGCTTGGAGTTCACGGACCGCGGAGCGGCACCCGGACCGGCGCTGTGACCCGCCGGGCACCTTCTCGTGGGTCTTATGACTCGGTAACAAGTCTGCCATGACAGATGTTCCGGTCGCCATACCGACCCCCCGCCACGGCCACATCGGGCCAACCAAGCGCTCGCTTGGGCGAGTGGGTCGGATCCGACGCCACAAAAGACAGCCACACGCACGATCGGGCGCCCCGGCGTCCGCCCCGCAGGCCGCCAGGCCGGAGGGGCGGGCGACGGGCTCGTAAGCGCCCGATCCGCGGCGACGAAGGAGCCGCGATCAAACAGGGCGTGCCTTCAGGCCCTTCCGAAACCGATGGGGCGGGGGTGGGCTGCCTTCTTTTCGGCGAGGGCGCGGAGGTCCTCGATGGCGGCGGCGGGGTCGGCGGCGCCGTAGACGGCGTTGCCCGCGACGAACACGTCGGCGCCCGCCTCGGCGGCGCGTTCGATCGTGTCGGCCGCCACACCGCCGTCCACCTGGAGCCAGATGTCCAGGTCGCGGCCCCGGATGAGGTCGCGGGCGCGGCGGATCTTCGGGAGCACGAGGTCGAGGAACCGCTGGCCGCCGAAGCCGGGCTCGACCGTCATGAGGAGGATCATGTCCACCTCGTCGAGCAGGTCCTCGTAGGCGTCGATCGGGGTGGCCGGGTTGAGCGCGAGGCTGGCCCGCGCGCCCGCCGCGCGGATCATCCGCAGCGTCCGGACGGGCGCCTTGGCGGCCTCGGCGTGGATCGTGACGCTCTTGGCGCCCGCCTCGGCGTAGGCGGGGGCCCACCGGTCCGGGTCCTCGATCATGAGGTGGCAGTCCAGCGGGAGCGCGCTGTGCCTGAGCAGGGCCTCCACCACGGGGAGGCCGAGCGTCAGGTTGGGGACGAAGTGGTTGTCCATCACGTCGACGTGCACCCAGTCGGCGGCGTCGGAGATGACGGCCACCTCCTCGGCCAGGCGCGCGAAGTCGGCGGACAGGATGCTGGGAGAGATCTGAATGCCCATGGTGGTGTCGAGTCTAGGGTCCGCGCGGCGCCCGGCCGTCCCCCGGCCGGGGGAACCGGCCGGTGAGGGCGGACCCCGCACCGGCCGGGAAACCCCAGCTCAGGCGGTGCGGCGCAGCAGCGCGAGGAACATCGCGTCGGTGCCGTGCCGGTGCGGCCAGAACTGCGCGTACGGGCCGGTGCCCAGGCCGGACAGGCCGGGCGCGACGCCGCTGAGCACGTCCACCGCGTCCAGCCGGACGGCGTCGGTACGGCCGCGCAGCACGTCGTCCACGACGACGCGGGTCTCGGCGAGGTGCGGGGAGCACGTGACGTACGCCACGACGCCGCCGGGCCGCGCCGCGTCGAGCGCGCTCGACAGCAGCGCGCGTTGCAACGGGCCGAGTTCGGCGACGGTCTGCGGGGTGCGCCGCCAGCGGGCCTCGGGACGGCGGCGGAGCGCGCCCAGGCCCGAGCACGGCACGTCCACCAGGACCCGGTCGAACGACCCCGGCGTCCAGGCGGGCTCGGTGCCGTCCGCGACCAGCACCGTGGTGTTGGCGCCCACGACGCGGGTGATCAGGTCGGCGCGGTGCGGCTGGACGTCGCAGGCCAGCAGGTGCGCGCCGCGCTCGGCGCCGACCGCCGACAGCAGCGCCGCCTTGCCGCCGGGGCCCGCGCACACGTCCAGCCAGGAGGCGTCAGGGCCGTCCAGGGGCGCGGCGGCCAGGGCGAGCGCGACGAGCTGGCTGCCCTCGTCCTGCACCCCGGCGCGGCCGTCGCGGACCGGCGCGAGCTCGCCCGGATCGCCCTCGGCGAGGTAGGCGGCGTACGGGGAGTAGGCGGCCGGGCCCGCGCCCAGGCCGTACAGCTCCTCGACGGGGATTCGGCCCGGCCTGGCCACCAGGGTCACGCCGGGACGCTCGTTGTCCGCCGCGAGGAGGTCCTCGATCTCGGCGGGGCCCACCGCGTCGCGCAGCGCCGAGACCATCCACCTCGGATGGCTGTGCACGACCGACAGCCTGCCCAGCTCGTCGTCGGGCGCGATCACCACGAGCCAGCCGGGCAGGTCCCGCGAGGTGACGCGGCGCAGCACCGCGTTCGCGAACTTCGCCTGGCCCGGCCCCGCGACCGAGCGGACCAGATCGACCGTCGTGGAGACGGCCGCGTGCGCCGGGATCCGGGTCCGCAGGAGCTGGTGGACGCCCAGCCGCAACAGATCGCGCAGCGGCGGATCGATCTTCGCGACCGGGCGGTCGCTGCACAGGTCGAGGATCGCGTCGTAGGTGCCGCGGCCCCGGAGCGTGCCGTAGGTCAGCTCGGTGGCCAGCGCGGCGTCCCGGCCGCTCAGTTCCTTCTCGCGCAGGACACGCGGTAGGAGCAGGTTCGCGTAGGCGTCACGTGTATCGACGGCTCGGAGCACGTCGTAGGCGGCGCGGCGTACCGCGTCACCCGGCATACGGCGCTTGGCCTGCCGGGCCGGCCTACGGTTGTCGTGCGGCCGGGCGCGGTGCGCGCTGGAGCGGCGCTGTTCAGGCACGGTGTCCCCCCGTCGTCGTGGCGCGCATCAGGCGAACCGCTCGTCGGCGGCGGGCCGCAGGCCACGGACCCAGTCCGCCGCCCTCATACGCTTCTTTCCGGGGGGCTGCACCTCGGTCAGCGCCACCGGGTGGGTGCCGGTGCCCACCAGCACCTCCCCACGGGTGACCTTCATCTCACCCGGCGCCAGCGGACCGCCGCCCGCCGCCGGACGGACCGGGCCGAGCTTGATCCGGTCGCCCCGCAGCGTCGTCCAGGGGCCCGGGGACGGGGTGCAGGCGCGGCACAGGCGGTCCACCCGCATCGCGGGGGCCGTCCAGTCGACGCGGGCCGCGTCCGGGGTCAGCTTCGCCGCGTAGGAGACGCCCTCCTCGGACTGCGGGACGGCACGCAGCGCGCCCAGCTCCAGGCCGTCCATCGTGTCCACGAGCAGCCGGGCGCCCACCACCGCGAGCCGCTCCAGCAGGGCGCCGCTGGTGTCGTCGGCGCGGACCGGCTCGGTCAGGTGGCCGAAGACGGGCCCGGTGTCCAGGCCCTCCTCGATCTGGAACGTCATCGCGCCGGTGATCTCGTCGCCCGCGAGGATCGCGTGCTGGACCGGGGCGGCGCCGCGCCACGCGGGCAGCAGCGAGAAGTGCAGGTTCACCCAGCCCAGGCGCGGGATCGCCAGCGCCTCCTTGCGGAGGATCGCCCCATAGGCGACGACCGGGCAGCAGTCGGGCGCGAGCTCGGTGAGCCGGGCCAAAAACTCCGGATCGCTCGCGCGGGCGGGCTTCAGCACCTCGACGCCCGCCGCCTCCGCGACCTCGCCGACCGGGCTCGCGGCCAGCCTCCGGCCGCGTCCGGCGGGCGCGTCCGGCCGGGTGACGACCGCCGCCACCTCGTGCGACGACTCCAACAGGGCCTTGAGCGAAGGCACCGCCGTCTCGGGGGTGCCCGCAAAAACGAGTCTCACCGGCGCCTCAGAGCGCCCGGCCGAAGGTGCGGTGCGGCGACGCCTTCACCACCGGGGCCGGGTCGCCGAACCACTCGGCCTCCCGGATCGCCTTCATCGCCAGCTTCCGCTGCTCCGGATCCATCCGGTCGATGAACAGGACGCCGTCCAGATGGTCCGTCTCGTGCTGCACACAGCGCGCCAGCAGCTCGGTGCCCTCGACCGTGATCGGCTCGCCGTACATGTTGAAGCCCTTGGCGACGACGCCATACGCCCGCTTCGTCGGGAAAGCCAGACCCGGCATGGACAGGCAGCCCTCGTCGCCCTCCTGGATCTCCTCCGACAGGTCCAGCGACGGATTCACCAGATGGCCCAGCACATCGTCCACGAAGTAGGTGAACACCCGCAGGCTCACCCCCAGCTGCGGCGCCGCCAACCCCGCCCCGGGCGCCTCGATCATGGTGTCGGTCAGATCCTTCACCAGCGTCCGCAACTCCCTGTCGAAGTCCACCACGGGCTCCGCGGGCGTACGCAGAACAGGATCCCCGAACAGACGAATCGGCTTCACAGACACGACGGCTCCCAGCTCAAAGGTTCTCCGGATCAGCACCCAGTCTAAGCGCGACTGCTGTGTTTTCTGGCGGCTCCTTCGTCGCCGCGGATCGGGCGCTTTCAAGCTTCGGGCCGGTCCGACCGCCCTGGGGGCGTTCGAACCGGCCCGAAGGCGCCCGATCTATGTCCGGGGGTGTTCCACCACGAGCCTGTGGCTTGGGTGGACGAAGAACCCTCCCGGGTTTCGTCTGACTTCGGCCTCGCCTTGAAGTCTTACTTGGACCTTGCCTTGAAGACGGACTTTCGGGCCAGTTTGGCCAGTTCGCGGTCGTGGTGGTGGTCGCCGATGGCCTCCAGGACGTCGGCGACGTCCGGGTGGGGGAGGCGCCAGATGTCGGAGATCAGGCCGGTGAGGTCGGCGTCCGGCGGGGTGTCGGACAGGGCCAGGTGGACGGCGTCGTGCGCGCCGAGCGCCTCGGTCATCCCGGCGACGGTGTCGACGAACATCCACTGCATGTCGGCGTCCGACGGGGCGACGTCCTCGTGGCCCTGGCCGGTCAGCCACATCAGCGCGTACGGGCGGGTCTCGGGGAAGTCCAGCGCGCCCCGGATGAGCTGCTCGGCCGGGCGGTCCACCTGGCTGAGCACCACGGCCGCGATGTTGCGCTGCGACGGGCGTCCCTCCCGCATGAGGGTGAGGAGCTGCTGGGCCGCCTCCTCCGCCGAGCGGCGGGCCAGCCAGAGGGCGACCTCCTCCTCGGCGGTATCCTCCCGGTGGAAGGCCAGGCCCTGCACCAGGTCCGCGGCCGTCGAGGCGGCCAGCTCGCCGATCAGCGGCGCGGTGTAACCCTCGGCCAGCAGCAGCTCCCGGACGGCGAACACGCCGAGCGGCGTCAGGCGGGCCTCGTCGGCGGTGACGAACTCGACGGCGCCCCAGCGGGCGAGGTCCTCCAGGTCGAGGCGGAGCGCCTGCGGGACGCCCTCGGCGAACACCTCGCCGTCGGCCACGTCGTATCCGGCCTGGATGTGCTCCAGCAGGTCCGTCACGAGCTGGCCGATCGCGACGGGGGTGCCGTGCTCGTACAGGCGCAGCAGCACGCCGGGCAGCTCGCTCCACACGACCTCGACGGGGCTGAGCGCCTCGCCCTCGGCGTACTCCTGCCCGACGAGGCCGTCCAGCAGGGAGATCCAGAGGCGGAGCACCTCCTCGTCCACGGCGATGTCGGGGCGCTTGCCCTGGGCGACGGCCGCGCCGTCCCTCTCGATCAGGCCGACCTCGCCGAGCGCGTCCCACATCCGCTCGACCTCGGGCACCACGTCGCCGCCCGCGCGGGGGGCCGGCAGCGCCAGCGCCTGCGCGGCGGCCTGGGCGTCGGCGGCGGTGAGGCGGCCGTTCACGACGGGGCGCTCGCCGATCCAGTCGGCGAGGCCGAGCGCCTCGCGCAGCAGGTTCGACTCGCGGGCGGCGGCGGCCAGCTCCGGGACGGGCGCGAGCTTCACCGGCGGCACCACGTTCTCGGAGGCGAAGTGGCGCATGCCGCGCGCCATCTGCTCCTCCTCCGACAGCGACTCGAACTCGGCGATCCACGCCGACACCGCCGCCTCGTCGTCGAGGTCGATGCCTTCGGCGGCCATCATCCGGCCGAGGAACTCCATCGCGTCGCCCTCGTCGCCGCCGGACTGGGCGAGCGCCTCGGTGAGGCGCGGCCCGATCCCGTCGAGGAGCTCGCGGCAGCCCTGGGCGACGGCGGCGTCGAGTTCGCCGCGCGCCAGGTACTCCACCAGCGCGCGGGCCGCGCTGAGCACGGCGGGCGCGTCGTCCGGCCCCGCGAGGACGTTCTCGGGGAAGTCCTCAAGCAGCGTCTCTTCCAGCAGCTCGACGGTCAGTTCGCCCGTCTCGTTCAGATCCAGCAGCGACACGATGATCCGTGCCCCGTGCAGGTCCGTCCCGCCGCGCTCCCCGGCCCACTTCTCGAACCCGGCGACGGTCTTCTCCACCCACTTCTCAGCCACCCGACAACCCTAGAGGAGTTCCCCACCCTCCCGCTCTCTCCCCACCCAACCGTTAACCCCCCGTCCCCACGTCAGTCCCCCCACCCCCACCATCACACGACGGCCCAACCCCGGCCGAAGCCAGGCCACCAGCCGCCACCCAGAAACGACCTGACCCGATCCTCCGCCGCCGAGCGCCACCTGTCGCGGCCCAGCCCGAACGAAGACACGCCGCCAGCCACCGCCCAAAAGCGACCTGACCCGATCCTCCGCCGCCGAGCGCCACCTGTCGCGGCCCGGCTCGGCCGAAGGCGGGCCGCTGGTGTCGGTCAAGAAGGCGGTACCGCTCGGCTGTTGGCCTCCGTCTTTCGGGTGGTCGGCCGGGTCAGAGGAGTTCGAGGGGGTCGAGTTGGATGCGGACGGGGTCGGGGGCGCGGCGGGCGGCTCGGATGGACTGGGCCTCCTTGAGGGCTCGGGCGAGGGCGGTGGAGTCGCGGCGGGGGACGCGCAGGAGGGCGCGTTCGCGGGTCTCGCCGTGGCGGGGGTCGCCGTGCGGGACGGGGCCGAGCAGTTCGGCGGTCTCGGGGAGGCGGGCGTGGTCGAGGAGGTCGCGGATCGCGGCGGGCGTGCCGGTGAGCGACGCCATCCGGGCGGCGGGCGGGAACCGGAGTTCGCGGCGTTCGGCCAGCTCGCGTTCGGCGAACGTCACAGGGTCCCAGCGGACCACCGCCTGGACGACCGGGAGCCCCGCGTCGGCGGCCAGCACGACCCTGCCCTGGGGGCGGACCAGCCCGGCCGCGGTCAGCCAGCGGCGCAGCGCCTCCTCGTTGACGCGCAGGTCGGGACGGCCCAGCATGGCCCAGCCGTCGAGCAGCAGCGCCGCCGCGTACCCCTCCGCCGCGACGGGCTCGGCCCCGGGCGTCGCCACGACGAGACAGGGCTCCGCGCCGACCTCGGCGAGCACCGCGTCCCGTCCGGAGGTGCGGACCGTCACGCCGGGGAAGGCGCGGCCCAGCTCCTCGGCGGTGCGGCCCGCGCCGACGACGACCGCGCGCACCCGCGTCCCGCCGCACTCGGCGCAGCGCCAGGCCCCGGCGATCGCGCCGCACCAGCGGCACGCGGGCGCGCCGCCCGCCGAGCCGAGCGCGAGCGGGCCCGCGCAGGCCGGGCAGCGGGCGGGCTCCCGGCACTGCGCGCAAGCCAGCGCCGGGAGGTAGCCCCGTCGTGGCACCTGGACGAGAACCGGGCCGTCGGCCAGCGCCTCGCGCGCGGTGCGGAAGGCGAGCGCCGGTAGCCGGGCCGTGCGGGCCGCCTCGTCACGGGCCAGTTCGGCGTCCTCGCCGGTGGGGCGGACCAGCGGCATGAACCTCCGGACCGTCTCGCGCGGCGCGGTGAGCGGGTGCGCCCAGCCCGTCTCGACGAGCCGGGTCGTCTCGGCGGTGCGGGTGAGGCCGCCGAACAGGACGGCCGCGCCGCTCCGGTGCGCGCGCAGCGCCAGCACCTCGCGGGCGTGCGGGTAGGGCGCGTGCGGTTCGGCGTGCACGTCGTCGCCGTCGTCCCACAACACGACGAGGCCCAGGTCGTGGACGGGCGCGAACATCGCCGCCCGGGTGCCGACGACGATCCGCGCCTCGCCCCTGAGCGCGCGCAGCCAGCGCCCGTAGCGCTTCTCCGGCCCGTCGTCGGCGCGCAGCACGACGTGTGGGCTCGCCCCGTCGAACTCGGCGGTGAGCGCGGCGGCCACCCGGTCGGCCTGCCGCCCGTCGGCGAGCACCACAACCACGCCGCGCCCCGACGACGCGGCCGCCCGCGCCGCCCTGGCGATCGCCCCCGGCCAGTGCGGCCCCGGCAACGCCGTCCACACCGCCCGCGGCGACCTCCCCTCCGCGAGCGCCGCAAGGTAGGACGGCCCCGCCGGATACTCGGCCCAGTGCCCCGGCCCGTCCGGCGCCTCCGGCACGGGCGCCGCCTCCCCCCGCTCCCGCTTCTCCGCCCGCGCGTGCCGTGGCGGCACCGCCAGCCTCACCACATCCGCCAACGTCCCCGCATACCGGTCCGCCACCTCCCGAGCCAGCCCGGCGATCTCCGGCACCAACACCGCCTCCGAAGACACCACCCGCTCCAGCGGCACAAGCCTCCCCTCATACCCGCTCCCCTCCCCCACCCCCACCACAAACCCATCCCGCAACTTCCCCCGAAACCGCACCCGAACCCGACACCCCACCCCCACCCCCATCCCCTCCGGCACCACATAGTCAAAAACCCGATCCAAATGCACCAACCCAACATCCACCAAAACCCGCGCCACAACCCCTTCGCCACCCCCCGCCGACTCCCGCTCCAAGCCCCCCTCACCCGCCGCCGCCAGCCCCTCCGTCCCCGGAATCAACCCGTCCTCACCCACCCCCCACACCTATCACCAACCCGCCCCCACCGCATTTCCCCCTGTGGAAAACCCACCCCGGCCCCCTGCCCCTTCCACGCGGTCACCCGTCGCAGCCCACCCGCCGCCAGATGATCCCGAGGATCTGCGGAAGCCCGTCGGCCCCCTCACCGGCCCCGAGGTAGTCGTTGACCTCCCCGCCCGGCACGTCCGCCCAATACCGCGCGGGCTCGTCGTCCGGCTGCGACACCCACACCAACAACGTCCCACCCGGCCCGGCCACCACCACCGAATCCACCGAAACCGCCCACCCGAACTCTGCGGTAACACCCGCTTTCTGCCGCACCCGCCGCAGCAACTCCACCGCCGCCACCCCCCGCCGAAACGACGGCTCCGGCTCACCGCGTCTCACCGGCCTGACCTCACGTAGACGACCAGACCGACCACCAGGACGACCCACAGCAACAGACCGATGATCCCCACCACGATCAGATCCGTCACCGCCCCGCCTCCCGCGCCTCAATCCCGGACTGCACCGTCAACAACGCCTCCAACTCGCCCACGGTCACAGCCGCCACGTAGACGACGAGCCCGGCGTGCATCTCATCCCACGTGAGCGCCCGCCGCCGCCGAGCCGACACATCCGTGGCGGTGGCCGCAAAAGTCCACCCAGGAAATCGCTCCTGCAACACCGCCAAGTCGACAGCTTCCCCCTGCCTCCCCGCATCGGCCATCACGCCCTCCCGAGAATCTCAGCGACTGGTCACGGCCCCGGCCGGTGCGTGAGATCACCACTTTCGGGGCCGTTCTGTTGACGGAGGCCGCGATGTGCGGCCATCGTCGTTTGTTCGGTCTGAAGTTAGGGATTGGCGACAGGGCGTGACCGTACAATTTGTGTGGTTGTCCTGGCGGCCCCGCAGGAGGCTTGGAACCGATGACAAGAAGCCAAGACATCGCTCGCCGTATCGCTTACTGGCGCCGGAAGCGGGGCATGACTGTGCGCCACTTCGCGGATCTGGTCGGCAGATCCCAGAGCTGGGCCGAGAAGATCGAAAGTGGTCAGCGTGAGGTTGTCCGCCTGCCCATGTTGGAGCGGGTGGCCGAGGTTCTCCAGGTCAACGTCACCACGCTGATCAGCGACGCGGCCACGGAGGCCGAGGCCAAGCCCGGCGCTGTGGAGGTCTCAGCGATCAAGTCCGCGCTCGGTTCCTACGGCGTGCTCTTTGCGGACGCCGGCCCACCGGTCGATGTCGAGTCCCTCAAACGTAGGATCGAATACGCGAACACCGCCTTCCTCGCTTCCGACTTCGCGACGGTCGGCAGAATGCTCCCCAGCTTGATCACCGACGCCCAGAAAGCGCTGGGGTACGGTGGCGGAGCTGGCCGAGAAGCCGCCGCCCTCGCCGTCATGGTCTACAAGATCGCAAGTTCTACGCTGCACAAGTTCGGGTCTCACGAGATCGCTTGGCTGGCCGCCGACCGGGCCATGAGTGCGGCTTCCCAGGCCGGAGACCCCGTCTCGCTCGCTCGCGGTACCCGGTGCGCCGCTCGTGCGTTGATGTCGGTGGGTCAGCGCAAAGAAGCCGTCGAACTCGTCAACACAGCCTTCGGGCAGCTTGAACCGGACCTGGCCACAGCCTCACCCGAACTCCTGGCGCTTGTGGGCATGATGCTGCTCGCGGCCGAGATCGCCGCGGCGAGGGAGGGCGACGCCGAGACCTGCATGGACATGCATGAGAGGGCCGCAACGCTCGCCGCCCGTCTGGGTGACGATTACGACCACCCTCTGACGGCGTTCGGCATGCCGAACGTCGAAGCCCATCGCCTCGCATCGCTCGTCCGGCTCGGGAACGGGCCCCTAGCGGTCGCCTACGCCGAGCAGGTCAGCGACGAGCACCTCAACCGGCTTCCGCGGGAACGGAAGGCCAACTACCTTCTCGACCTGGCCGAGGCGCACCGCCAGTGCGGGCAACCCACACCGGCCGTCAAAGCGCTGGTGCTCGCGGACCTGACCTCTCCGCAGGAAGTACGTCGTCGTCCGCTCGGCCGGGACCTCATTGCGGCGCTGCTCGCTGAGGAGGAGACCAGTCGGTCGGTGAGTTTGCGTCAGGTCGCGGTGCGCGCTGGACTGGTGGCGTGAAGGTGACGCGGCACGGTTCTGTTCTGTACCTCGTGGTGTGTGCTGCTGGGCCGGCGGTGCGGGTTGCCGACGCGGTTCGGGGGGCGCAGGAGCGGGGGTGGAGGGTGTGTGTGGTTCTTACGCCCTCGGCGGTGGGGTTTGTGGACGTTGCCGGGCTTGAGGCGCTCACCGGGTATCCCGTGCGCAGCCGTCACCGGAGGCCGGGAGAGGCGCGGGGGCTGCCGCGGGCGCGGGCGGTCGTCGTCGCGCCTGCCACCTACAACACCGTCAACAAGTGGGCGCATGGCATCGCCGACACCTACGCGCTCACCCTGCTGGCCGAACTGGTGCCGCTGGGCGTTCCGACAGCGGTTCTGCCGTTCGTCAACTCGGCGCTGGCCTCCAATCCGGTCTTCTCGGAGAGCATCGCCTACCTGCGGCGTTTGGGCGTCACCGTGCTGTACGGGGCTGGGCAGTTCGAGCCCCACGCGCCGGGTGCGGGTGGCAGTCGGCTCGCGGCCTTTCCCTGGCATCTGGCGCTGGACGCCGTCCCATGGCCGGGCGGCGTCGTTGACGACGGTGGTGGGTGAAGGCTTCTCGGGGCTGGCCCGGCGTCGGTGAGGCGGCGGGGCGCGGCGGATCGACACCGGGCGGCGTGTCCGGTTGCTCGGGGGGTGGGGTGGTTTGGGGTGGGGTGGGTGGGTTAGCGTCGGGGGGACCGATACCGCGGGAGTCCGGTGCACCGGGCTGAGAGGGTGGCTGTTGCGGCCTCCGACCGCTTGAACCTGACCGGGTCATGCCGGCGTAGGGAGAGGCGGGCTTTTTGTCTGTTTCGTGGCATAAGGCGTATCGCATTGGGTCCAGGGACGACTTGAGGGTTCCGCATCGGGTGGTGCATCTGACGAATGGGGAGGCTGTTGAGCTGTATGACACTTCGGGGGCTTACACCGATCCTGGGGTGAGCATCGATGTTCGGCGGGGGCTGCCCGCGTTGCGGGCCGGGTGGATCGCCGAGCGGGGGGACACCGAGGGGTATGCGGGGCGGGAACGTCAGGCGCTTGATGACGGGAGGAGGAACTGGGAGAAGCCCGCGGAGGCGTTCTCCGAGAGGCGGCCGCGGCGGGCGAAGGGGGCGGCTGTCACGCAGCGGGCTTATGCGCGGCGGGGGGTCGTGACGCCTGAGATGGAGTACGTGGCGCTGCGGGAGGGCGTTGACGTTAGCGTCGTCGTCGAGGAGTTGGCGGCGGGACGGGCGGTGCTGCCCGCGAACGTCAACCATCCCGAGATCGAGCCGATGATCATCGGTTCGCGGTTCCTGGTGAAGGTGAACGCCAACATCGGGAACTCGGCGGTGGCGTCCTCGATCCAGGAGGAGGTGGACAAGATGACGTGGGCGACCCGCTGGGGCGCCGACACGATCATGGACCTCTCGACGGGCCGTGACATCCACACCACCCGCGAGTGGATCCTCCGCAACTCCCCCGTCCCGGTAGGCACCGTCCCGCTCTACCAGGCGCTGGAGAAGGTCGGAGGCGATCCGACCGACCTCACCTGGGAGCTGTTCCGCGACACGGTCGTGGAGCAGGCCGAGCAGGGCGTGGACTACATGACGGTGCACGCGGGCGTGCTGCTGGAGTACGTCCCGCTGACGGCCGAGCGCAAGACGGGCATCGTCTCGCGTGGCGGGAGCATCATGGCGGCCTGGTGCCTTGCGCACCACGAGGAGAACTTCCTCTACACGCACTTCCGTGAGCTGTGTGAGATCTTCGCCGCCTACGACATCACCTGGTCGCTCGGTGACGGGCTGCGTCCTGGCTGCATCGCGGACGCCAACGACGAGGCCCAGTTCGCCGAGCTGCGCACCCAGGGCGAACTCACCAAGATCGCCGCCGAGTACGACAACCAGGTGATGAACGAGGGTCCCGGCCACGTCCCGATGCACAAGATCAAGGAGAACGTGGACCTGCAGAAGGAGCTGTGCGACGGGGCGCCGTTCTACACGCTGGGCCCGCTCACCACGGACGTCGCGCCGGGCTACGACCACATCACGAGCGCGATCGGCGCGGCGATGATCGGCTGGTTCGGTACCGCGATGCTCTGCTACGTCACGCCCAAGGAGCATCTCGGGCTTCCGGACAAGGACGACGTCAAGGCGGGCGTCATCGCGTACAAGATCGCCGCGCACGCGGCCGACCTGGCCAAGGGGCATCCGGGGGCGCAGCGTTGGGACGACGCGCTGTCGGAGGCGCGGTTCGAGTTCCGCTGGGAGGACCAGTTCAACCTGGCGCTCGACCCGGACACCGCGCGCGCGTTCCATGACGCGACGCTGCCCGCGGCGCCCGCGAAGACGGCGCACTTCTGCTCGATGTGCGGGCCGAAGTTCTGCTCGATGCGCATCTCGGCCGACCTGCGTGAGGCGGCGGCAGCGGGTATGCGCGCGAAGTCCGCCGAGTTCAACGCGGCGGGCAACCGCGTCTACCTGCCCGTCACCGACGCCTGACCCGAGCCGTCAGCCAAGGCCCGCGCCCCGAGGGGGTGCGGGCCTTGTCACATCCTGGGGTAGAACTAGGGGTCTATGAATGTTGACTCATGAGTCCAGTCGGGACTACTTTCAGGCTGGACCAGTAAGTCAACTTATTTGGTCTGAAAAGTTCAATTAGCTCAACGAACAGGAAGACCCGTGAGTCGAACCCCTGTGTGCCGGACCGCCCGTCGTGGGCGGCGGCTTCACGCCCTGCCGATCGCGCTCGTGGCGCTGCTGCCCCTCGCCGCCTGCGCCTCGGGCGGGGCCGACGACGACGGCGGCGCCACCACCGCGCGGCCGGGCGGGACCCTGACGTTCGCCGTCGCCACCGACGCCGGATGCGCCGACCCCCAGCAGGTCGGCAGCAGCGACACGCTGTACTCGCTCCGCCAGACGGTCGACTCGCTGACCGACCAGAACCCCGAGACCGGCGAGATCGTGCCCTGGCTCGCCGCCAGCTGGGAGGTCAGCAAGGACGCCAAGACGTTCACGTTCCGGCTGCGTCCCGGCGTCACGTTCAGCGACGGCACGCCGCTGACCGCCCAGGCCGTCAAGGACAGCTTCGACGCCGTGCCGAAGCTGGGCGCCCTCGCCGTCCAGGCGACCGGCTACGTGGAGGGCTACGCGGGCACCGAGGTCGTCGACGACCTCACCGCCGCGATCTCCTTCAAGCAGCCCAACGCCCAGTTCCTCCAGGCGACGACGACGTCCGCGCTGGCCGTCGTCTCGTCCGCGAGCGCCAAGAGGACACCGCAGGAGCGCTGCACCGACGGCGTCGTCGGGACCGGTCCATTCGTGCTCGCGGACTACACGCCCAACCAGTCGGCCACCCTCACCCGGCGCGACGACTACGCCTGGGGCTCGTCCCTCTGGAAGAAGGAGGGCGCGGCCTACCTGGACAAGCTCGTCTTCACCGTCGTACCTGAGTCGGGCGTGCGCACCGGCAGCCTTACCTCCGGCCAGGTGGACGCGATAGGCAGGCTCGCGCAAGCCGAAGAAGCCGCCATCAAGGGCGCGGGCGCGGGCCTGGTCGGCTACACGATCCCGGGCATCGGCTACAACCTGGGCCTCAACAGCAGCAAGCCCGCCTTGCAGGACGTCAAGGTGCGCCAGGCCGTCAAGGTCGCGATCAACCGCAAGCAGATCGTCGAGACGGTCTTCTCCAGCGGCACCCGGCCCGCGACGAGCGTCCTGGCCGAGAACACCCCCGGCTACACCGACCTGAGCGCGGAGCTCGCCTACGACTCCGAGCAGGCGAAGAAGCTCCTGGACGACGCCGGATGGACCCCCGGCCCGGACGGCATCCGCACCAAGGACGGCGCCAAGCTGACGCTCAAGACGGTCTGGTTCAGCAACGTCGCCGTCTTCAAGCCCGCCCTTGAGCTCCTCCAGCAGCAGCTCAAGGACGTGGGGATCGACCTCGCCCTCACCGAGCTCCAGGTCGCCCAGTTCCCGGCGCTGCTCAAGTCGGGCGACTTCGACGCCTTCTGGGGCGGCAACTACAACCGGGCCGACCCGGACGCCCTGCGCACCCTGTACTCGACCAAGCTCGTCAACGCCTACCGCGTCCCGGCGTCCCCCCTCGACGCCCTGCTCGACCAGCAGGCGGCCGAGCCCGACCCGGCCCGGCGCGACGGTCTTGTCGCCGAGGCGCAGCGGCTGATCGTCACGAACGCCTACGTGGTGCCCGTGGTGGACCAGCGGACGGTGCTGGGCGTCTCCGGCAAGGTCCACGACCTCCGGTTCGCGGGCTCGGGTGACATCCACCTGCACGACGCCTGGAAGAGCTGAATGCGCTTGTACGTCCTTCACCGGATGGGGCAGGCGGCCGTGGTCCTCTGGGCCGCTTACACGGTCTCCTTCCTCATCCTGGTGCTCCTTCCGGGTGACGCCATCGCGGCGCTCACCGGAGCCGGAGGCGCCGCGGCCTCGGTCAGCCCCGAGCGGCTGGCCGAGCTGCGGCGCGAGTACGGCGTCGACAAGCCGGTCCTCGTCCAGTACGGCACGCACCTCGCGGACGCCGTCCGGGGCGACTTCGGCGCGTCGTTCGCCACCGGCCGCCCGGTGGGCTCCCTCATCGCCGAGGCGCTCCCGCAGACGCTGACGCTGACGTTGACCGCACTGGCGCTCGCGCTCGTCCTGGGCGCGGGCGTCGCCCTCGCCGCGACCTACGGGTCGCGGCCCTGGCTGCGTCAGCTCCTGCTGTCGCTCCCGCCCCTCGTAGGCTCCGTTCCCGCTTTCTGGGTGGGGCTCATGCTGATCCAGTTCCTGTCGTTCCGCTTCCGGATCTTCCCGGCGTTCGGCGACGACGGATGGCGCGGCCTTGTGCTTCCGGCGCTCACCCTCGCGGTGCCGACGGCGGCGATCGTCGCGCAGGTCCTCGCCCGTAGCCTGACGACGGCCTTGGCCGAACCGTACGTGCGAACCGCACGGGCCAAGGGGGCTGGCCCCGTCCGGGTCCATCTAAGGCACGCGCTGCGTAACGCGTCGCTGCCTGCCCTCACCGTGGCGGGCCTGCTCGTCGGCGGCCTCCTGGCCAACTCCGTGCTGGTCGAGACGGTGTTCTCGCGCAACGGCCTGGGACGCGTCATCGTCGCGGCCGTCACGGCCCAGGACGTGCCCGTCGTCCAGGGCGTGGTCGTGCTCAGCGCCGCCGTCTTCGTCGTCGTGAACCTCATCGTCGACCTGCTCTCCCCGCTGGTCGATCCGCGCATCGTGCTGACCGGTACGGGAGGCCGGACATGACCACATCCCTCCTGAGACGTCCCGGGCTCGCCCTTTCCGTCCTCGTGGTGGCGCTCGTCGTCCTCGCCGCGTGCCTGCCCGGCCTGCTCGCCCCGGCCGACCCGCTGCGCGGCGTCCCCGAGCAGCGCTTCCAGCCGCCCAGCGCGAGCCACTGGTTCGGCACCGACGAGCTCGGCCGCGACCTGTACGCCCGCGTCGTGCACGGCGCCGCCCTCTCGCTCAAGGCGACGCTGGTGGCCGTCGCCGTCGCGTTCGTCGCGGGCGGGGCGATCGGCGGCGTCGCGGGCTTCGCGGGCGGCCGGATCGACGGCGTCCTGATGCGTGCCGTGGACGTGCTGCTGTCCATCCCGGCGCTGTTCCTGTCGCTCGCCCTCGTGACGGCGCTCGGCCGCGGCACCCTGAACGTCGCCGTGGCGGTCGGGGCCGCGAGTGTGGCGGCCTTCTCCCGCGTCATGCGGGCCGAGGTGCTGCGAGTAAGGCAGGCCGCTTACGTGGACGCCGCGCGGGTCTGCGGGGTGCGCTGGGGCGGCGTGCTGTTCCGGCACGTGCTCCCGAACGCGCGGGGGCCGGTGATCGCGCTGGCCACCCTCGACCTCGGGACGGCGGTGCTGGCCGTCGCGTCCCTGGGCTTCCTCGGGTACGGGGCGCCTCCGCCCGCGCCGGAGTGGGGCACCCTCATCTCCGGCGGCCGCGACTACCTCGCGAACGCCTGGTGGCTGTCCACCCTGCCCGGCCTCGTGGTGGTGGCCACCGTGCTCTCCCTCAACCGGATAGCGCGCGCGCTCGACGGCGAAAGGCTGCACCGATGAAGGACGCTCCCCTGCTTTCGCTGCGCGACCTCTCCATCTCCTATCGGGGGCCCTCGGGACGGCTGCCCACCGTCCGCTCCGTCGACCTCGATGTACGTCCGGGTGAGATCGTCGCCCTGGTCGGTGAATCCGGATCGGGTAAGAGCACGATCGCGCACGCCGTCACCGGGCTGCTCCCTCCGGGCGCGCGCGTGGACGGCGGCGCCATCACGTTCGGCGGGCTCGACCTCGCCCGGCTCCCGGAGCGCGCCTTCCGGCAGGTGCGCGGCGCCCGGATCGGGTTTGTGCCGCAGGACCCCGGGGTGGCGCTGAACCCGGTGCAGCGGATCGGCGCGCAGGTCGCCGAGGCCCTCGTCGTGCACGGCCTCGCCGGACGCCGCACCGCGCGGGGCGAGGCCGTCGCGCTGCTTGACCGCGCGGGCCTGCCCGATCCGGCCGTGCGCGCGCGGCAGTACCCGCACGAGCTGTCCGGAGGCATGCGGCAGAGGGTGCTGATCGCGATGGCGATCGCCGCCCGGCCCGACCTGATCGTCGCGGACGAGCCGACGAGCGCGCTCGACCCGACGGTCCAGAAGGTCATCCTGGACCACTTCACCCGGCTCGCCGCCGAGAGCGGCACCGCCGTCCTGCTCATCACGCACGACCTCGGCGTCGCCGCCGACCGGGCGCACCGCACCGCCGTCATGGCCCGGGGTGAACTCGCCGAGACCGGCCCTACCGCCCGCGTCCTCACCGATCCGCGTGCCCCCGCGACCCGCGACCTCCTGGCCGCCACCCTCGTCCCCGACAGCCCCCCGAAGCCGCCGCCCGCGAGCGGCGGAGCGCCCCTCCTCGTCGCCGAGGGGCTCGTCAAGGAGTTCCGCCTCGGCAAGGCCCCGGTGCGGGCGGTGGACGAGGTCGGGTTCGAGATCCGGCGCGGGGAGACGCTCGCGCTGGTCGGCGAGTCCGGGTCGGGCAAGTCCACGACGGCGCGGCTCGTGCTGCGGCTGAGCGAGCCGCAGGCGGGCCGGATCGTGCTGGACGGGGAGGACGTCACCCGGCACCGCGGCGAGCGGCTCAGGCTGCTGCGCAGACGCGTCCAGCTCATCCACCAGAACCCGGCCTCGTCGTTCGACCCGCGCCTGTCGGTCCTCGACGTCGTCACCGAGCCGCTGCGCGCGTTCGGGATCGGGGACCGGGCGGCCAGGGCGGAGCGGGCGCGGGAGCTGCTCGAACAGGTCGCGCTGCCCGCTTCGGCGCTGCGCAGGCGGCCCGCCGAGCTGTCCGGCGGGCAGAACCAGCGCGTCGCCATCGCCCGCGCGCTCGCGGTCTCCCCCGAGCTGATCGTGTGCGACGAACCGGTCTCAGCGCTCGACGTGTCCGTGCGCGCGCGGGTGCTCGACCTGCTCGCCGCCCTCCAGGAGGAGACGGGCGTCGCCTACCTGTTCATCACCCACGACCTCGCCGTGGTCAAGCGCATCGCCCACCGCGTCGCCGTCATGCGCACGGGCCGGATCGTGGAGACGGGCACCGCCCAGGCCGTCTTCGACGACCCCCGCCACGAGCACACCCGAGCCCTGCTGGCCGCCATCCCCGGCGCCCGCCTCGACCGCACGCCCGACCCGACGCACCGATGAGAGGAGACACGATGCAGGACGCCCAAAGCGACACCACGGCCACGATCGAAGAGCGGATCGGCCGTCTGCGCGACGAGCAGGAGGTTCGAGAGACGTTCCTCCAGTTCTTCGCCCTTCTCGACGCCCGGCGTTACCCGGAGGTCGCGGAGCTGCTGACGCCGGACGTCGAGATCGACCACCCCGTCCCCGAACGCCGTCTCCTACGCGGCCGTGAGGACGTCACCGCCCATCTGCGCACCCGCGTGGCCCCCTGGACCCAGACGTCCGCGCACGTCGTGGGTGAGGGCGTCGTGGAGTGGGACGGCGAACGCCCACGCGTCGTCTCCTATGTCACGGCCTGGTACTGGCACACCGGCAACACCCGCCTCGGCGACCTGCGCCCCGCCGACTGGACGGCCGTCTGGCTCGTGGAGAGCGACTTCACCCGCGTCGACGGCAGGTGGCTGATCGCCTGGAGCGCCGCCTCCCCCGCGGGCGGCCTGGTCGCGGCAGGCGAGGCCCCGTTCGTCCCCTGACCCCGGCCACGCCCGGGGGCCCGCCCGACAAAGTCGGGCCCGCCCCCGGGCTGTGTTCAATGGACCCGGAAGACGGCCGCTTCGCGACCCCGACTCCGCCGGGAGCGCCCGGCCCCGGGCTGTGTTCAACTCAGCCCGGAGGACGGCCGCTTCGTGGCCCCGACTTCGTCGGGAGCGCCCGGCTCCGGGCTGGTTCAGCGTGTCCCGTAGGCGCGTAGGAACGTGTCGACGGCGGCCTCGGCCACGGCCTTGACGTCGTCCTCGGGGAGCTTGCGGGTGCCCATCCTGGAGCGTGTCTCCACCGGTGCCGTGAGCAGGGCCAGGAACTGTTCCGCGGCACGCTCGGGGTCGCAGGGACGTAGTTCGCCCGCCAGGGCGAGCCGGGCCAGCCGGTCGGCCATCGCGGGCCCGAGCCCGCTCGCCAGCCGCCCCTGGACGACTTCGAGGAGATCCGGGAACCGGGTGAGCTGCGCGTAGGTGAGGGACCGCAGCGCGCTGGACCGAGGGTCGCAGCAGATCTTGAGCAGCCCAAAAGCCGTCTCGTTCAGGGCGGCCCGTAGGTCCGGACCCGGATCGCGCAGCCGCTCGACGGCCGCCAGGTTGTCCGCGAGGACGGCGTCGGCGGTGGCGGCCATGGCGGCGCTGAAGACCGCCTGCTTGTCCTGGAAGTGGTTGTAGACCGTCTGCTTGGAGACGCCCGCCTCCTCGGCGATGTCCTGCACGCTGGCCTGCTCGTACCCCTGCCGGGCGAACACCCGGAAGGCGGCGTCCACGATCGCCTGCCTCTTGTCGATGCGCCCGCGCGGGACCCGTACCTCCACCACGGCCCCCACCCTACCGGCGCTTCCGCCGCGCATCCGGGGGCGTCAGCGGACGGACGCGGTCGGCCGGCCCAGGCCGGGCGCGGCCCCCGTGGCGACCAGCCCCGCGGCCGGGGAGACCCGGCGACGGGTGATCAGCCACTTCCCGTCGATCCGCGCGTAGTCGTCCTCGACGCGCCCGACGGTGGTCCAGTCGGCGGGCCGGTGGCGGCCGGAGGGGGTCCGGGTGGCCGCCCAGTGCCAGACCGTGGCGTATCCGGACAGATGGGGACGTCCCTCGTCCCAGGTGATCGAGCTCTGCGCCGCGACGTGCGCGACGGCCGGGCCGTGCGCGTCCGGGATCCGGGGGGAGCCCGCGAGCATGAACGAGGTGAAGCCGTCGCGGCTGGAGAACCGCTGCGGCGGCCCCGGCATGATCGTGTACTCGATGTCGACGTCGGGCGCGAAGCACTCGGCGCCGAGCCGGGCGTAGTCGCCGCGGTCGGCGAGCTGGAAGAACCGGAAGTGGGTCCGGTGGATCTCCCGTTCGGCCTCCAGGATCTCCAGTGTGGTCAGCGCGCGCCCGTCCATCGAACCTCCCCAAAGTGGATTAGTTCGTCTACCATACTGGACTCATGAGTCCATGTGGAGGTCCCGGCGGCGGCCCGCCGCCGGGATCCGCCCCGTCAGACGAGCGACTGGCCGCCGTCCACCGTGATGACCTGCCCCGTGATGTACGGGTTCGCGATGAGGAACACGGCGGCCGCGGCGGCCTCCTCCGCGGTGCCGAAGCGGCCGAGCGGCGTGCCCTCCCCCGCGACGCGCACCGCCTCGTCGGAGTCCAGGCCGCGCGCGCCGCGCAGCAGCGGCGTGTCGAACGAGCCGTAGCGGATCGTGTTGACCCGCAGGCGGCGCGGCGCGAACTCGACGGCCAGGGCCGGGGCGAGCGTCTCCACCGCGCCCACGGCGGCGACGACGCCGCTCGTGCCGGACACCGGCCGGAGCGTGAGGATGCCCGAGGTCAGCGTGATCGAGCCGCCGGCGGGCAGCCGCTCGGCGGCGACCCGGGCGGTGGCGAGCGCGCCCCACACGCGGGTGTCGTAGGCGGCGGCGACGGAGGCGGAGGTCAGCCCACCGAGCGGCCCGGCGCCGGTGAAGCCGCCGGCGGTGACGAGCACGTGGTCCACCCGGTCGACGAGGTCGAAGACGGCGCGGACGGCGTCCTCGTCGGCGGCGTCGGCGGTGCCGCCGAGCACGTCCTCGGGCCGCTCCCCGCCCTGGAGGGACGCGACGGCGCCGTCCAGCCGGTCCTTGTCGCGGCCGGACAGCACGACGCGGGCGCCGAGCCCGTGCAGCAGCCGTCCGGCGGCGAGGCCGAGGCCCGAGGTGCCGCCGAGGATGACGACGGTCGATCCGGCGAGGCCGTCGGGCAGCGGCGAGCGGACGGGGGCGGGGGCTGGCGCGGTGACGGTCATGGGATTCCCCTTCACAA
Organism: Actinocorallia sp. API 0066; assembly: GCF_020991275.1. GTDB lineage: Bacteria > Actinomycetota > Actinomycetes > Streptosporangiales > Streptosporangiaceae > Actinocorallia. Next base: position 229,898 of record NZ_JAJLQY010000006.1, read on the forward strand.
ATAAACCATCTGGTTGGTTTAGATCATCGACCAGCCCGAACCGGAAAGTCAAACGCATGGTTTAAATTACGAACATGAACTACGACGCCGAGGCGACCCGTCGCCGGATCTTCCAGGCGGCGACAGCCGAGTTCGCGGCGCACGGCCTCGCCGGGGCCCGCGTCGAGCGCATCGCGGCGTCGGCGAAGGCCAACAAGCAGGCCATCTACCTGTACTTCGGCAACAAGGAGGAGCTGTTCGGCGCGGTGCTGCGCGCCAAGCTCGACGAGGCGTGCGGCTCCGGCGTGCTCGACCTCGCCGATCCGGTGACCTCCGCCGGGCAGCTCTTCGACTGGTACCGCGAGCACCCCGAACTCGTCAGACTCCTCCTGTGGGAGGCGCTGGAGAACGGCCCCGGACGCGTCCAGGGCGAGGAGGAGCGGCGCGCGACCTACCGGCACTCGGTCTGCGCGCTGCTCGGCCCCGACGCCCCCGAGGACGCCGACAGGGCCGCCAGGGACGCCATGTTCACCCTGCTCGGCCTCGTCGCCTGGAACTTCGCCGTCCCCCAGCTCCGCAGGCTCATCCTGGACGAGGAGGACGACGAGGCGGCGCTCGCCCGGCGGCGCGCGGCCGTCGTCAGGACGGTCGCCGCCCTGCCCCGGACCGTCGAGGCCGCGGAACCCGCCGAGGCGGGCTGAGGAAAGCGCGAAGGCCCGCGTCCGGAACCGGACACGGGCCTTCGCGAAGAGCCGGGGACTACAGGCCGACGGCCGCGCGCAGGGCGTCGGCGCGGTCGGTGCGCTCCCAGGAGAAGTCCGGCAGCTCACGGCCGAAGTGGCCGTAGGCGGCGGTCTGGGAGTAGATCGGACGGAGCAGGTCGAGGTCCCGGACGATAGCGGCCGGACGCAGGTCGAAGACCTCCAGGACGGCCTGCTGGAGCTTGGTGATGTCCACCTTCTCCGTGCCGAAGCCCTCGACGAAGACGCCCACGGGCTGCGCCTTGCCGATCGCGTAGGCGACCTGGACCTCGGCCCGGTCGGCCAGGCCCGCGGCGACGATGTTCTTGGCGACCCAGCGCATCGCGTAGGCGGCCGAGCGGTCCACCTTGGACGGGTCCTTGCCGGAGAAGGCGCCGCCGCCGTGCCGAGCGTAGCCGCCGTAGGTGTCCACGATGATCTTGCGGCCGGTGAGGCCCGCGTCGCCCATCGGGCCGCCGATCTCGAAGCGGCCGGTCGGGTTCACCAGGAGGCGGTAGCCGGTGGTGTCGAGGTCGAACTCGGCCAGGACCGGGTCCACCACGAGGTCCTTGACGTCCGGCGTCAGCAGCTCCTTGAGGGAGATGTCGGCCGAGTGCTGGGAGGAGACGACGACGGTGTCGAGGCGGACGGCGCGCTGGCCGTCGTACTCGATGGTGACCTGGGTCTTGCCGTCGGGCCGCAGGTAGGCGACGTCGCCGTTCTTGCGGACCTCGGACAGCCGCTGGGCGAGCCGGTGCGCGATGGTGATGGGCAGCGGCATCAGGGTCGGGGTCTCGTTGGTGGCGTAGCCGAACATGAGGCCCTGGTCGCCCGCGCCCTGGCGGTCGAGGTCGTCGCCGGCCTCGCCCTCGCGGCTCTCGTAGGCGTCGTCGACGCCCTGCGCGATGTCCGGGGACTGGGCGCCGATGGAGACCGACACGCCGCAGGAGTGCCCGTCGAAGCCCTTGGCCGAGGAGTCGTAGCCGATCTCCAGGATCTTCTCCCGGATGACGCCCGGGATGTCCACGTAGGTCTCGGTGGTGACCTCACCGGCCACGTGTACCTGACCCGTGGTGATCATCGTCTCGACGGCGACCCGGCTCTTCGGGTCGTCCTTCAGCATGGCGTCGAGGATCGCGTCACTGATCTGGTCCGCGATCTTGTCCGGGTGGCCCTCGGTGACCGATTCGGAGGTGAAGAGGCGACGGGACACTAGGTCAACTCCTTGCAGCGGCTGCTGACTTTCAACCAGTAGCAGGTTAGCGGGCCGGGACCTGAGCGGGCGGTCCCGATGTGGATCAGGCGTTGCGCAGTCTAGCCGCCCGGCCGTCGCGACGGCATGGGTGGCGCGGCCCTCATCAGGCCAGGAGTCCGGCGACCTCGTCCCAGACGGCGGAGGCGAGCGCGTCCTTGCTTCCGCGCGGGATCTCCCGCTCGGTCCCGGTCGCCGCGAGGATCACTCCGGCGTTGTCGGGTTGTCCGAACGTGAGGTGCTCGCCGACCTGGTTGACGACGAGGAGGTCGCAGCCCTTGCGGGCGAGTTTGGCCCTGCCGTGGGCGAGCACGTCGTCGGTCTCGGCGGCGAACCCGACGATGACCTGCCCCGGCGCCCGTCGGGTGACGAGCTCGGCCAGGATATCGGGATTCTTCACCAATTCGATAGGCAAAGTATCCGATTCCTCGGTCTTCTTGATTTTGGAGCCCTGGACCGTCACCGGCCTGAAGTCCGCGACGGCGGCGGCCATCACCACGACGTCAGCCGAGGCCGCGGCCTGGTGGACCGCCTCGCGCAGCTCCAGCGCCGAGCCGACCCCGACCACCGAGACCCCGGCCGGATCCGGCAACGCGGTGTTGGCGGCCACCAGGGTGACCTTGGCGCCGCGCGCGGCGGCGACCCGGGCCAGCGCGTAGCCCTGGAGGCCGGAGGAGCGGTTGCCGATGAAGCGCACCGGGTCGATGGGCTCGCGGGTGCCCCCGGCCGAGACGACGACGTGCCGTCCGGCGAGGTCGCGCGGATCGCCCGCCAGGACGCGCCGGGCCACCTCGAACAGCTCGGCCGGATCCGGCAGCCTGCCCGGACCGGTGTCCCGGCCCGTCAGCCGCCCGGAGGCGGGCTCGATGACGATGTTGCCGCGCTCCCGCAGCAACGCCACGTTGGCCTGGGTCGCGGGGTGCTCCCACATCTCGGTGTGCATGGCGGGCGCGAAGACCACCGGGCACCGGGCGGTGAGCAGGGTGTTGGTGAGCAGGTCGTCGGCGATGCCGTGCGCGGCCTTGGCCAGCAGGTTGGCCGTCGCGGGCGCGACGAACACGAGGTCGGCCGTCTGCCCGATCCGCACGTGCGGAACCTCGGCGATGTCCTCCCAGACGCCCGTCCGCACGGGCTGGCCGGAAAGGGCCGCCCAGGTGGGCTCGCCCACGAACCGCAGGGCGTCGGCCGTCGGGACGACCTTGACGCCGTGCCCCGACTCGGTGAGCCGCCGGAGCAGCTCGCACACCTTGTACGCGGCGATCCCGGCGCCGACGCCGAGAACGACCCTCGGGCCGGTCAAGCCTCGATCGGCTCGGTGTGCAGCAGGCCCTCGCGCACCTCGCGCAGGGCGATGGACAGCGGCTTCTCCTGGACCTGGGTCTCGACCAGCGGCCCCACGTACTCCAGCAGCCCCTCACCGAGCTGGGCGTAGTAGGCGTTGATCTGCCGGGCCCGCTTGGCCGCGATGGACACCAGGCCGTACTTGGTGTCGACGACCTCCAGGAGTTCGTCGATCGACGGGTTGGTGATGCCCTCGCTGTTGGCTGCCACGGATGCGCCTTTCGAAGTGGTCGGTCGGTCGGGAGGTGTTCAGTGGTCAGCCATCAAGGCTAGCAGCTCTTCGCACACGCCTTCGACGGAGTGGTTGACCAGTGTCACGTCGAATTCCTTCTCGGCGGCGAGTTCGACGCGGGCGGCCGCCAGGCGCCGTTCGATCACGTCGTCGGATTCGGTGCCGCGGCCCACCAGCCGGCGGACCAGCTCCTCCCAGCTGGGCGGGGCGAGGAAGACCAGGCGGGCCTCCGGCATGGTCTCGCGGACCTGCCTGGCGCCCTGGAGGTCGATCTCCAGCAGCGTGGGGACCCCGGCGGCGAGCCGCTCCTCGACCGGGGCGCGGGGGGTGCCGTAGCGGTTGCCCGCGAACTCGGCCCACTCCAGCAGGCTGCCTTCGGCGATGAGCTTGTCGAACCCGGCGTCGTCGGTGAAGAAGTACTCGACGCCGTCGGTCTCGCCGGGGCGGGGCCCGCGGGTCGTCACCGAGACCGAGAGCCAGACCCCGGGGTGGTCCTGGCGGAGGCGGGCGACGACGGTGCTCTTGCCGACGCCCGACGGCCCGGACAGGACGGTCAGGCGGGGAGCCGGGGACTGGGCGGACTCGGAGGTCGCCATCGCGGAGGTTTCCATCGCGTCCCCAGGTCTATCACGGCGGGTGCGCCCGCCGGGAACGTCCTGCCGGGTCAGGGCCGTCCGGTGCGTGTGACCGGCGGCCCGGACCCGGCGGACGGACGGGCTACTTGGCGCCCGTGCCGGCACCCAGCTCGGCGAGCAGCGAGGCCCGCTGGTTGGCGCCCAGGCCCCGCACGCGGCGGGACTCGGCGATGCCGTGGCGCTCCATGATCTGCTTGGCGCGGACCTTGCCCACGCCGGGGAGCGACTCGAGCAGCGCCGAAACCTTCATCTTCCCGACGATGTCGTCGGTCTGGCCCTGGTCGAGAACGTCCTTAAGGGAGATGCCCTTGTTCTTCAGCTTGTTCTTGACCTCTGCGCGCTCCCTGCGGGCCAATGCGGCCTTTTCCAGGGCCGCGGCACGCTGTTCGGGGGTAAGGGGCGGAAGAGCCACGCCGGTCACCTCGTGATTTCCACTCGACGGAGTCGGACGCCCCGGAAACTAGCGACTTTCCACCCCATAGGGCAACGTGATGCGCGCTTATTAGCGTGAGATATCTACGAAATTCTCTATGAGTAATCGGCGACTCACGCTGTGTTGATCACAACGGTCGGCGCACCGGCCTGCCTGCGCTTTCGCTCAGCGCTCCGCGCGCAGCCGCGCGGCGATCTCGGCGGCCGCCCTTCCCGGATCCGAATCACGGGTAATCGGCCGTCCGATAACCAGGAGATCGGCTCCCGCTGCGAGTGCCTCGGCGGGGGTCGAGATCCGCGTCTGGTCGTCGGCCGCGGCGCCCGCCGGACGCACTCCGGGCGTGATGAGGTCGATGTCCGGGCCGACCTCCGCGCGCACCCGCGCCACCTCGCGGGGCGAGCAGACGAGCGCCCGCGCGCCCGCGCCGACGGCGAGGGCGGCGAGCCTGCGGACGGCGTCCTGGGACGGCCCGGCGAGCCCGATCGCGTCGAGGTCGGCCTCCCCCAGGGACGTCAGCACCGTCACCGCTGTGATCTTCGTCTCAGGGGCCGCCGCGACGGCGGCCTTCACCATCGCGGTGCCGCCCGAGGCGTGCACCGTCAGGTAGGCCGGGGCGAGGTCGGCGACGGCGCGGGCCGCCTTCTCGACGGTCGCCGGGATGTCGTGCAGCTTCAGGTCGAGGAAGACCCGCTGCCCGCCCGCCTCGCGCACCCGCGTGACGACCTCGCGCCCGTACTTCAGGTAGAGCTCAAGGCCGACCTTCACGGTGCTGACGCAGGGCGCGACCTGGCGCGTCCAGCGCACGGCGGTGGCCAGGTCGTCGGTGTCCAGGGCGACCGCGATGGGCGCGGGTTTCATGTGAGCTCCTCGATGCGGGGACGGGGCGGCGGCGCGATGCGGGGCGGGCTCGCGGGCCGGTGCGCCATGCCGACGGCGTCCGCGGGCCGGGCGACGCCCCGGGCCGCCAGTGCCTCCTCCAGCTCCCTCAGGATGCGCTGGGGGGCCGACGGGTCGTGCAGCAGGGTGGTGCCGACCGAGAAGGCCGTCGCGCCCGCCACGAGGAACTCCAGGGCGTCGGAGCCGGTGGCGATGCCGCCGCCGCCGACGATCGGCAGGTCCGGGATCGCGGCGTGCACCTGGAAGACGCAGCGCAGCGCGACCGGCCGCACCGCGGGCCCGGAAAGGCCGCCGGACACGCCGCTGAGCGCCGGGCGCAATGTGGCCGGATCAATGGCGAGTCCGGAGACCGTGTTGATGAGTGACAAACCCGTCGCCCCGGCATCGGCACAGGCCAGTGCAATGGTGGCGATATCTGTGACGTCCGGCGAAAGTTTGGCCAATACCGGGATGTCCCGATGAATTGCGCCGCGCACGGCCCGGACGACCTCCGCCGCGGCGGCGGGCGCGGCGGCGAACATCCGGCCCCTGTCCTCGGCGTTGGGGCAGGCCACGTTCACCTCGACGCCGGCGACCGCGCCCGTCCCGCCCGCCGCCACCCGGAAGGCGGGCGCGGCGGCCAGGCGCGTGGCGATCTCGGCGAACTCCTGGACGGTGTTGCCGCCGACCGACACGACGGTCGGGACGTCCTGCGCGGCCAGCCAGGGCAGCTCGCGGGCCAGGAACGCCTCAAGGCCGGGGCCCGGCAGGCCCATCGCGTTGAGCAGGCCGCTGGGCGTCTCGGCGATGCGGGGGGTGGGGCGTCCGGCGCGCGGCCTGGCCATGACGGTGGCGGTGGTGAAGGCGCCCAGCCGTGACAGGTCGGTGTAGGGGGCGAGTTCCCTGCCGGTCCCGCCGCAGCCGGAGGCGGTCACCAGGGGGTTGGCGAGGGTCACGGCGCCTATCGGGGTGGTGAGGTTCACGGCGCTGCCTCCAGCGGCGTCTGCGGGGCGCGGGGGCCGCCGAGCGCGTCAAGGGGGATGGTGCCGAGGTCGCCCCAGCGCACGCGCTCCCCGCGCAGCACGGGCCCCTCGGCGCAGGCCCGGACCATCCGGGTGTGGCCGTCGTCCCCGACGACGGGCAGGACGCAGGAGGCGCACACGCCGATGCCGCAGGCGGCGGTCCGGCTGAGCAGCTCGCCCAGGCTGACCTGACAGGGGATGCCGAGCGCGGACGCGATCCCGCTGACCGCGCTGAGCAGGCTCGTCGGGCCCGCCGCGTACACGACGTCGGCCTCGGTCTGGTCGATGATGCCGGGCAGCAGGTCCGGAACCATCCCGGCGACGCCCAGCGACCCGTCACGGGTGATGACGGTCGAGCTGTCGCCTATCCGCTGCGCGCTGAGCGCCCCGTACACCTGGTGGGCGTGCGGGGCGGCGAGCACGAAGTGGACCTTGCAGTCGCGCTGCCGCAGCGTGTCGGCCAGCGCGAACAGCCCCGACGAGCCGTGCGCGCCGCCCACGAGCAGGCAGGAGGCCGGGTCGCGCGGCAGCGGGAAGGGGCGGCCGAGCGGGCCGATGAGATCCAGCGCGTCGCGGGAGCGGCGGGAGGCGAGCCACCTGCTGCCGGGGTCGTCGGCCTCGAAGACGAACTCGACGGTGCCGCCGTAATCCGACTTCACCTCGTAGACGGGCAGGCAGCGGCGCGCCAGCAGCGAGGTGTGCTCGCCGCCGACGGCCACCGCCACGAACTGCCCCGGGCGGAACCTCTCGGCCACCGCCGGGGCCACGACCGTCATCGCGTGGTAGGCCGCCACCTGCCGGACCGTGAGGACGGTCCCGGGGGACTGGACGGGGCCCGTCCCCGTCCCGGATGCCTCGGTGGAGATGGCGGCCTCCCTGTTCGCGTGTGTCGTGGCGGTGCCCCCGGCTAGACGGTGCGGGGCCCGCGCAGGTGCTGGGCGTGCTCCTGGAGGGACCGGACGCCGACGTCGCCGCGCGCGACGGCCTCGATGCCCTGGACGGCGGCGGCCAGACCCTGGACCGTGGTGACGCACGGGATGCCGGCGACCACCGCGGCGGTGCGGATCTCGTAGCCGTCGAGGCGGGGCCCGGACTGCCCCGGACCGCCGAACGGAGTGTTGACGATGAGATCGACCTCGCCGTCCAGGACGCGCCGCACGACGGTGGGTTCGCCGTCGGGCCCCGGTCCCTCGCTGTGCTTACGGACGATCTTGGCACGGACGCCGTTGCGGCGCAGCACCTCGGCGGTGCCCGCGGTGGCAAGAATCTCAAAACCGAGGTCCGCGAGCCGCTTCACCGGAAAGATCATGTGCCGCTTGTCCCGGTTCGCCACGGAAACGAACGCGCGGCCCTTGGTGGGCAGCGAGCCGTAGGCGGCCGACTGGGACTTGGCGTAGGCGGTGCCGAACACCTCGTCGATGCCCATGACCTCGCCCGTCGAGCGCATCTCCGGGCCGAGGATCGTGTCCACGCCCTGGCCTTCGGCGTTGCGGAAGCGGTTGAACGGGAGCACCGCCTCCTTGACCGCGATCGGCGCGTCCAGGGGCAGGTCTCCCCCGTCGCCTTCGGCGGGCAGCACGCCTTCGGCGCGTAGCTGGGCGACCGAGGCGCCGAGCATCACCCGGGCCGCCGCCTTGGCCAGCGGCACGGCCGTCGCCTTGGAGACGAACGGGACGGTCCGGGAAGCACGCGGATTGGCTTCCAGGACATACAGGACGCCCGCCGACAGCGCGTACTGCACGTTCATCAGGCCACGGACCCCGATGCCCCGCGCGAGCCGCAAGGTGGACTCCCGGATACGGTCGATGTTCTCCCGGCCGAGCGTGATCGGCGGGAGGGCGCACGCGGAGTCGCCGGAGTGGATACCGGCCTCCTCGATGTGCTCCATGACGCCGCCCAGGTACAGCTCCTCGCCGTCGAACAGGGCGTCCACGTCGATCTCGATGGCGTCGTCGAGGAAGCGGTCGACCAGAACCGGCCGGTCCGCGCTCACCTCGGTGGCGGTCGCCATGTACGACACCAGGGCGGCGTCGTCGTAGACGATCTCCATGCCGCGTCCGCCGAGCACGTACGACGGCCGCACCAGCACCGGGTAGCCGATCGCGTTGGCGATGGCCACGGCCTCGTCGGCGGAGATCGCGGTGCCGTGCTTGGGCGCGGGCAGGTCGGCCTCGGCCAGCACCTGGCCGAACGCGCCGCGGTCCTCGGCGAGGTGGATGGACTCCGGGCTGGTGCCGACGATGGGCACGCCCGCGTCCTTGAGCCGCTGCGCCAGGCCCAGCGGGGTCTGCCCGCCGAGCTGGACGATGACGCCCGCCACCACGCCCGTCTGCTGCTCGGCGTGGACGACCTCCAGCACGTCCTCCAGGGTGAGCGGCTCGAAGTACAGCCGGTCGGAGGTGTCGTAGTCGGTGGAGACGGTCTCGGGGTTGCAGTTCACCATGACCGTCTCGTAGCCGGCCTCGGCCAGCGTGAAGGACGCGTGCACGCAGGAGTAGTCGAACTCCACGCCCTGCCCGATCCGGTTCGGGCCCGAGCCCAGGATGATCACCTTCGGCTTGGAACCTTGCGGGACCTCTGTCTCCTCGTCGTAGGACGAGTACAGGTAGGGCGTCTGCGCGGCGAACTCGGCGGCGCAGGTGTCCACGGTCAGGTACACCGGGCGGACCCCGAGCGCGTGCCTGACCTCCCGGACGACCTCCTCGTTCAGGCCGCGCAAACCCGCGATCTGCGCGTCGGAGAAACCCGCCCGCTTGGCGCGCAGCAGCTTCGGCGCGGTGAGCGCGTCGTCGGCGAGCCGGATCTCGGCGGCGATCTCGTTGATCCCGGCGATCTGGTCCAGGAACCACGGGTCGATCCCGGTGATCGCGTACACCTGCTCGATCGTCGCGCCCGCCAGCAGCGCCTGCTGGACCTCGCGCAGCCTGCCGTCGTGCGGCACCCGGATGGACGCCAGAAGCTCCTCCAGGGGCGGCGGGGCCTCCGCCCAGGAGAAGGCCGCCCCCTTCTGCTCCAGGGACCGCAGCGCCTTCTGGAGCGCCTCGGGGAAGCTCCGGCCGATCGCCATCGCCTCGCCGACGGACTTCATGTGCGTCGTCAGCGTCGGGTCGGCGCCGGGGAACTTCTCGAACGCGAACCGCGGCACCTTCACCACGATGTAGTCGAGCACCGGCTCGAACGACGCCGGGGTGACCTTCGTGATGTCGTTCGGGATCTCGTCCAGGGTGTACCCGACGGCGAGCCGCGCCGCGATCTTCGCGATGGGGAAGCCCGTCGCCTTGGACGCCAGCGCCGACGAGCGCGACACCCGCGGGTTCATCTCGATGACGATCATGCGCCCGGTGGACGGGTGCACCGCGAACTGGATGTTGCAGCCGCCGGTGTCCACGCCGACCTTGCGGATCACCGCGATCGCCACGTCCCGCATGTGCTGGTACTCGCGGTCAGTGAGGGTCAGCGCCGGGGCGACCGTGATGGAGTCGCCCGTGTGCACGCCCATCGGGTCGAGGTTCTCGATGGAGCAGACGACCACGACGTTGTCGTTGCGGTCGCGCATCAGCTCCAGCTCGTACTCCTTCCAGCCCAGGATCGACTCCTCAAGGAGCACCTCGCTGGTAGGAGACGCGGCGAGGCCCGCGCCCGCGATACGGCGCAGGTCGTCCTCGGTGTAAGCGAAGCCCGAGCCCAGGCCGCCCATCGTGAACGACGGGCGGACCACCAGCGGGTAGCCGAGCTGCCCGGCCGCGGCCAGCACCTCGTCCATCGTGTGGCAGATGACCGAGCGCGCCACCTCCGCGCCCAGCTCCTCCACGATGCCCTTGAAGATCTCGCGGTTCTCGCCGCGCTGGATCGCGTCGAAGTCCGCGCCGATCAGCTCGACGTTGTAGCGCTCAAGGACGCCCGCCTCGTGCAGGGCGACGGCGCAGTTCAGGGCGGTCTGGCCGCCCAGCGTCGGGAGCAGCGCGTCCGGGCGCTCCTTGGCGATGATCTTCTCGACGACCTCGGGGGTGATCGGCTCGACGTACGTCGCGTCGGCGAACTCCGGGTCCGTCATGATCGTCGCCGGGTTGCTGTTGACCAGGACGACCCTGAGGCCCTCGGCCTTCAGGACCCGGCACGCCTGGGTGCCGGAGTAGTCGAACTCGCACGCCTGCCCGATGACGATCGGCCCCGAGCCGATGATCAGGACGGACTTCAGGTCCTCGCGCCGGGGCATTCAGTTACCTTCCTTGGCGTGCTGCATCAGGGCGCAGAACTGGTCGAACAGGATCGTGGAGTCGTGCGGGCCCGCCGCCGCCTCGGGGTGGTACTGCACCGAGAAGCCCGGCCGCTCCAGCAGCCGCAGGCCCTCCACACAGCCGTCGTTGAGGTTCACGTGGGAGACCTCGGCGCGGCCGAACGGGGTGTCGAAGGGGCCGTCCAGGGGGGCGTCCACGGCGAACCCGTGGTTGTGCGCGGAGATCTCGACCCGGCCCGTCCTGCGGTCCTGGACGGGCTGGTTGACGCCCCGGTGCCCGAACCGCAGCTTGTAGGTGCCCAGGCCCAGGGCGCGGCCGAAGATCTGGTTGCCGAAGCAGATCCCGAAGAACGGCTTGCCCGCCGCCAGCACGCCGCGCAGGGCGGCCACCTGGTGGTCGGCCGTGGACGGGTCGCCGGGCCCGTTGGAGAAGAACACGCCGTCAGGGTTCAGCGCGAGGATCTGCTCGGCCGTCGCCGTCGCGGGCAGGACCGTCACCTCGCATCCGCGCTCGGCCATCCGGTACGGGGTCATCGCCTTGATGCCGAGGTCCACGGCCGCGACACGGAACCGCGCCTCACCCCGCGCGGGCACCACATAGGGCTCCCGCGTGGCTACCTCAGCCGCAAGGTCGGCACCGGCCATACCGGGGCTGGCCAGGACCCGCGCCAGCAGCGCGCGCGGGTCGCTCTCGGTCGAGGAGATCCCGGCCCGCATCGCCCCCCTGTCACGCAGGTGGCGGGTCAACGCGCGGGTGCCGGGCATCGCGATGCCGACCACCCCGTACGCCTTCAACTCGGCGTCCAGCGACCGCTGCGCCCGCCAGTTCGACGCCACCCGCGCGGGCTCCCGCACGACGTACCCGGCCACCTGCACCCGCCCGGACTCGGGGTCCAGGTCGTTCACCCCGGTGTTCCCGATGTGCGGCGCTGTCATCGCCACGATCTGCCGATGGTACGACGGGTCAGTAAGTGTCTCCTGGTACCCGGTCATCCCGGTGTTGAAGACGACCTCGCCGAAGGTCTCCCCCTCGGCGCCGAACGCCTCACCAAAGAACACCCGTCCGTCCTCAAGGACGAGCATGGCCTGTGTCATACAAGCTTTCCTTCCAGCACGGTGGGGCGGCCTCGTAGGAACGTGGCTACGACCCTTCCGGGTAGTTCGAGGCCGGCGTACGGGGTGTTGCGGCTCTTGGAGGCGAACGTGGTGGCGTCCACCTGAGCGCGGTAGGCCGGGTCGTACAGGGTGATGTTGGCGGGGGAGCCGGGCTCCAGGGGGCGGCCCTGGCCTGGGAGGTTGCCGATCTCGGCGGGCTTGGCGGACATGCGCTCGGCGACGCCGGCCCAGTCCAGCAGGCCGGTGTCCACCATGGCGGCCTGCACGACCGACAGGGCCGTCTCCAGGCCGATCATGCCCATGGCGGCGTCAGCCCACTCGGTCTCCTTGTCCTCCACCGCGTGCGGGGCGTGGTCGGTGGCGACGCAGTCGATGGTGCCGTCGGCCAGGCCCGCGCGCAGCGCGTCCACGTCGCGCTGGGTGCGCAGCGGAGGGTTGACCTTGTAGATCGGGTCGTAGGAGCGGCCCGCAGGCGACTCCTCGCAGCACGCGTCCGTGAGGAACAGGTGGTGCGGGGTCACCTCGGCGGTGATGTTCCAGCCCTTGGACTTCGCCCAGCGCACGATCTCGACGGAACCGGCCGTCGAGACGTGGCAGACGTGCAGGCGGGAGCCGACGTGCCCGGCCAGCAGGCAGTCGCGGGCGATGATCGACTCCTCGGCGACCGCGGGCCAGCCGCGCAGGCCCAGCCGGTCGGACACCTCGCCCTCGTTCATCTGGGCGCCCTCGGTGAGGCGCGGCTCCTGCGCGTGCTGGGCGACGACCCCGCCGAACGCCTTCACGTACTCCAGCGCGCGGCGCATGATGACGGCGTCGTCCACACAGTGGCCGTCGTCGGAGAAGACCCGCACCCGCGCCGCCGAGTCGGCCATCGCGCCGAGCTCGGCGAGCTTCTTGCCCGCCAGGCCCTCGGTGACGGCGCCGACCGGGTGCACGTCGCAGTAGCCGAACTCGCGGCCGAGCCGCCAGACCTGCTCCACGACGCCCGCGGTGTCCGCGACGGGCGTGGTGTTGGCCATCGCGTGCACGGCCGTGAAACCGCCCCTGGCGGCCGCGCGGGTGCCGGACAGGACCGTCTCGTTGTCCTCGCGGCCCGGCTCGCGCAGGTGCGTGTGCAGGTCCACCAGGCCGGGCAGCGCGACGAGGCCCTCGGCTTCGACGACCTCGGCCGCCGGGGCTTCGAGGCCGACCCCGATCTCGGCGATCTCCCCGTCGCGGATCAGGAGGTCGCGGGGCTCGCCGCCCAGGACGCGCGCGTTCCGGATGAGGTACAGGCTCACTTGTCGGCTCCGATCGCGGGCTGGGCGCCGCCCAGCAGCAGGTACAGGACGGCCATCCGCACCGCGACGCCGTTGCCGACCTGCTCGACGATGGTCGAGCGGGGCGAGTCGGCGACCTCGGCGGCGATCTCCACACCCCGGTTCATCGGGCCGGGGTGCATGACGATGGCGTGCTCGGGCAGGTGCGAGTACCGCTCGGCGGACAGGCCGTACCGGCGGCTGTACTCACGGACGGTCGGGAAGTAGGCGGCGTTCATCCGCTCCCGCTGGACGCGCAGCATCATCACCGCGTCGCTCTTGGGCAGCGCCGCGTCGAGGTCGTAGGAGACCCTGCAGGGCCAGGTGTCCACCGACACCGGCAGCAGGGTCGGCGGGGCCACCAGCGTCACCTCGGCGCCCAGCGTGGACAGCAGCAGGACGTTGGAGCGGGCGACCCGGCTGTGCAGGACGTCGCCCACGATCGTGATCTTGCGGCCGTCCAGCGAGCCCAGGTGACGGCGCATCGTGAACGCGTCAAGGAGCGCCTGCGTGGGGTGCTCGTGGGTGCCGTCGCCCGCGTTGATGACGTTGCCGTTGATCCAGTCGGCGAGCCGGTAGGGCGCGCCCGAGGCCCCGTGTCGGATGACGACGGCGTCGGCGCCCATCGCCTCCAGCGTCAGCGCGGTGTCCTTCAGGGACTCGCCCTTGGAGACGCTGGAGCCCTTGGCGGAGAAGTTGATGACGTCCGCGGAGAGCCGCTTGGCGGCCGCCTCGAACGAGATGCGGGTGCGGGTGGAGTCCTCGAAGAAGAGGTTCACCACGGTGAGGCCGCGCAGCGTCGGGAGCTTCTTCACCGAACGCTCGGTGACCCGGCCCAGCTCCTCGGCGGTGTCCAGCACCAGGAGGGCGTCGTCGCGGCTCAGGTCGGCCGCGGAGATCAGATGGCGCTTCACTTCGCGTCCCCCTTCGGCCCCAGCAGGACCGCGTCACGGCCGTCCACGTCGCGCAGGAGCACCCGGACGGTCTCCTGGCTGGAGGTCGGCAGGTTCTTGCCCACGTAGTCGGCGCGGATCGGCAGCTCCCGGTGGCCGCGGTCGACGAGCACGGCGAGCTGGACGGCGCGCGGCCTGCCCAGGTCGTTGAGGGCGTCGAGCGCGGCGCGGATCGTGCGGCCCGAGTACAGGACGTCGTCCACCAGGACCACGATCCTGTCGTCGATGCCCTTCGGGGGCAGCTCGGTGCGGTTCAGCGCGCGCGCGGGCTTCATGCGGAGGTCGTCGCGGTACATCGTCACGTCGAGCGACCCGCAAGGGATGTCGAGGCCCTCCACGTCGCGGAAGCGCTCGGCCAGCGTGCGCGCGAGGTTCACTCCCCGCGTCTGGATGCCGAGCAGGACGACGTCGGATCCGCCCTTGGTGCGCTCCAGGATCTCGTGCGCGATCCGGGTCAGCGCCCGCCGGATCTCGGGGGCCTCCAGGACGGCTTTGTAGGGCGCGTCCTGGCTTTGGGCAGCGGTCACTGCGCCAACCTCCTTTCCCGCCTCACGGGACGGGGCTTAAAGGACGTCATGTCCTCTTCACGGTAGCAGTACCGTCGCCCTGCGGGGTCCCGCGCGGTACCTCCATAACACCAGGTGAGAGTGGTCACACGGGGCACTCCCGTACCTGCCGATAGCCTCCTGGACAGTGGGCTTGAGCGGCTCGCGGAGGGTCAGAGATCAGTGACAGATTCGACCGGATTTTTCCGAACAGCTTGACCTTTGGCCGTCTCCGTTTTACCGTCACTGTCCGTAACCATACTCAGGGTGGTCAGCCGACCCCGTGCCGGGCCCTCCCTGGAGTGAACACCGACTATGAGAGTGAGCCTGGGGGCCGCAAAAGATGCCGTCTGAATACGCGAAGGCTCTGGGCGCACGGCTTCGTGCCATCCGGACCCAGCAGGGCCTGTCCCTGCACGGAGTGGAGGAGAAGTCGCGCGGCCGTTGGAAGGCCGTCGTCGTAGGTTCGTACGAGCGGGGCGACCGCGCCGTCACCGTTCAGAAGCTGAACGAGCTCGCCGAGTTCTACGGCGTGCCCGTCAACGAGTTGCTCCCCGGCGGCGCCGCGCCGAGCCCGCTGGGCCCGACGCCGAAGCTCGTCATCGACCTTGAGCGGCTCACGCAGCTTCCTAAGGACAAGGCGGGTCCCCTCGCCCGCTACGCGGCGACGATCCAGTCCCAGCGCGGCGACTACAACGGGAAGGTCCTGTCCATCCGGCAGGAGGACCTCCGTTCCCTGGCCGTCATCTACGACAAGTCCCCGGCCGAACTGACCGAGGAACTCATCAACTGGGGTGTGCTGGACCCCGAGGCGCGGCGCGCCGTCGAGGGCTTCTAACCGATTCCCCCGACTTTGGCCCGGTCCATGAGTTTGGACCGGGCCAATTTTTCTGCCCCGTGTGCACGTGCCGTCATGTGTGCTCGGGGAGCGTCTCGCGGAGCGGGGCGTGCTCCCGCGCGCGGGCCCGGCGCGGGGCGAGCAGGGCGGCCGCGACGACACCCACGGCCAGCACCGCGCACACGGCGAACGCGAGCAGGAACCCCTGCCTGGCGCCGTCATGACCGGCGATGATGACCGCGGTGATCTGGGTGCCCAGTCCCGCGCCAACGGTCCTGAGCAGCGTGTTGACGCCCGTCGCCACACCCGTCTGGGCGAACGGCACGGCCGTGACGACGAGGGCCGCCACCGCCGCGTAGGCGAGCCCGAGGCCGACGCCGCGCACCGCGTTGGCCGCCATGAGGTGCCACATCTCGGTGTGCGCCACCAGCAGCACCGCGTAGGCGGCGGCCGTCAGGAGACCGCCCGTGGCCAGCACCGTCCGGGCGCCGACGCGGCGGGCCAGCAGCCCTGCGGTGAACCCGGCGGCCGTCATGGCGAGGCTCGAAGGGAGCGCGACGAGAGCGGTGTCGGTGGCCGAGCCGCCGAACCCGAACCCGTCGCGGACCGGGAGCTGGACGAGCAGCGGCATGAGCACACCCGCCGCCATCAGGCAGAACCCCGCGAGGATCGAGCCCAGATTGGCCGTCCAGACGCCGCGGATCTTGAGCATCGCCGGGTCCATCAGGGGCTCTTCGACCCGTGCCTCGACGCGCAGCCATACGCCGCAGACGACGACGGCCGTCACGGCGAGGCCGAGCACGCCGGGAGACGTCCAGCCCCAGGAGACGCCCTGGGTGAGCGCCGTGAGGCCGGAGCCCAGCCACGCGGCGAACAGGACGGCGCCCCACCAGTCGATCCTCTTTCCCGCGCCGCCTTCGGTCTCCGGTAGGCCGAGCGCGAGGAGCGTCCCCACGAGGAGCAGCACGGCCGGGACGGCGACGAGCCAGCGCCATCCGGGGCCGTCGATGACGGGCCCGGCCAGCACCCACGCGAGCGCGCCGCCGACCGCCAGCATCGAGGACATCACGCCGATCCCGGAGGCGGCCCGTTCTCTCGCGTGGGCCCGGATCAGCGTGTACGCGAGGGGGAAGACGCCGCTTCCGACGCCCGCCAAGGCACGTCCCGCCAGCAGGATCGTGAGGGTGGGCGCGAGAACCGTCACGACCTGGCCCGCGAGGCCCAGCGGCAGCACCCACAGCAGCACCCTGCGGGCGCCGAAGAGGTCGCCGAGACGGCCGATGACCGGTGTCGCGACCGAGGCGCTCAGCACGATCCCGGTGACGCTCCAGGCCACCCCGGCCGCGCTGCCGCCCAGTTCGGCCTGGACCACGGGCAGCGCGGGCGTCATCACCGCGACCGGCATCGCGTAGGCGACGACGCCGAGGAGGGCGAGCACCCCGACCAGCCCCCGGCCATTCCGAACCTTTTTCATAAAACTGAACAATCTCATCGTTACCGTCCGCAGCCCCGGCGCGGGGCGCCCGAGCGGGCACCCACGGGTGCGGGAGGGCGGCGATCGGGGAAGGGGTGACGTCGCGGACCGTGTTCGGTCCGTTCGTTCGTCCGTCGAGGAGAAAGCGAGTCATCCGCCATGCCGCTGTCCCAGAAAGAGCGCGAGAGCTTCTTCGCCGAACCGCACATCGCGGCGCTGTCCGTCGTGGAGGAGGGGCGGGCGCCGCTGTCCGTCCCGGTCTGGTACCAGTACGCGCCCGGCGGCGACGTGTGGATCCTCACCGGCAAGGACTCCCGCAAGGCGCGGGCCATCGCCGAGAACGGCCGCTTCACCCTGATGATCGACAGGGTCGACCCGACCATCCGCTATGTCTCCGTCGAGGGGCCGGTGGTGGAGACGCGCGACGGCACCCACGACGACCTGACCGAGATGTCCGCCCGCTACCTGCCGCCGGACAAGGTCGGCCCCTACGTGGAGACGGCCGAGCGCGAGCACGGGCCCGAGGTCGTCATCAGGATGCGGCCCGAGCACTGGCTGAGCTCCGACCTCGGGTCGCTCTGAGGACGCCGAGGAATAGGGCGGAAGGTGAGATAGTTAAACCTTCAACCACTGGGCGCGGGGCGCGAGGGCCCCGCGCCGCTGACGGAGGGAACCGTCTCCCATGCAGTTCGGCATCTTCAGCATCGCCGACATCACGCCGGATCCCGTCACCGGGAAGATCGCCACCGAGCACGAACGGCTGCGCCGCGTCGTCGAGATGGCGACGCTCGCCGAACAGGTCGGCCTCGACGTGTTCGCGCTCGGCGAGCACCACAACCCTCCGTTCGTCACGTCCTCGCCCACGACGACGCTCGGGTTCATCGCCGGCAAGACGAGCAGGCTGCTGCTGTCCACCGCGACGACCCTCATCACCACCAACGACCCGGTGAAGATCGCCGAGGACTACGCGATGCTCCAACACCTGTCCGAGGGGCGCGTCGACCTCGTCATGGGCCGCGGCAACACCGGGCCCGTCTACCCGTGGTTCGGGCAGGACATCAGGCAGGGCATCAACCTCGCCGTCGAGAACTACCACCTGCTGCACCGGCTGTGGACCGAGGACGTCGTCGACTGGGAGGGCGAGTTCCGCACCCCGCTCCAGCAGTTCACGGCAACCCCCCGGCCGCTCGACGGGGTGCCGCCGTTCGTCTGGCACGGCTCGATCCGCTCCCCGCAGATCGCCGAACAGGCCGCCTTCTACGGCGACGGGTTCTTCCACAACAACATCTTCTGGCCGCCCCGGCACACCAAGCAGATGGTCGACCTCTACCGGCAGCGGTTCGAGCACTACGGGCACGGCACCGCCGACCAGGCGATCGTCGGGCTCGGCGGGCAGTTCTTCGCGCGGGACAACTCCCAGGACGCCGTCCGCGAGTTCCGCCCCTACTTCGACAACGCGCCGGTGTACGGGCATGGGCCGTCCCTTGAGGACTTCACGCGGGAGACGCCGCTGACCGTCGGGTCGCCCGACCAGGTGATCGAGCGGTACCTCGGGATGCGCGACGTCGTCGGGGACTACCAGCGGCAGCTCTTCCTCGTCGACCACGCGGGGCTGCCCCACCAGACGGTGCTGGAGCAGATCGAGATCCTCGGGACCCGGATCGTGCCGGTGCTGCGCCGTGAACTCGACGCGCTGCGGCCCGCGCACGTCCCGGACGGGCCGACGCACGCCGCGCTCGTCGCCGCCCGTGACGCCGCGCTGGCCGCCGACGGCGAGAAGCCCCACTCCGACGCGTACCGGTTCGGCACCGGCGACAACTGGACCGGCCTGACCGCCGAGGGCGGCGAGGAGGCGCGGCGCCAGGTCATGCTGCGCGAGCGGCGCGCCCAGCAGCGGCTCGCCGACGCGCCCGCCGGGCAGGAGCTCGCCGGGTCCGCCGGGTCCTCCTCGTCCGACGACGCGCCGTCCGCCGCGTCCGACGAGTAGCGCCCGACCCGTCCTCGAAGGGAACCGAACCGATGAGTGAAGCCGCCCGCCCGCTCAGCCTCGTGGTCATCTCCGCGGGGCTGAGCGTGCCGTCCTCGACCCGGATGCTCGCCGACCGGCTGGCCGCCGCGACCCGCGACGTGCTGGAGGCGCGGGGCCACCCCGTCGACGTCGCCGTCATCGAGGTGAAGGACTACGCCCACGACGTCGTGGACGCCACCCTCACGCACTTCGCGGGGGAACGCCTCCAGTCCGCGATCGACAGGCTGAAGACGGCCGACGGCGTCATCGCCGTCACCCCGACGTTCAACCTGTCCTACGCGGGCCTGTTCAAGTCCTTCATCGACGTGGTCGACCCCGGCGCCTTCACCGGCGTCCCCGTCCTGCTGGCCGCGACCGGAGGCACCGCCCGTCACTCCCTCGCCATCGACTACACCCTCCGCCCCCTCTTCACCTACCTGAAGGCCGACATCGTCCCCCTCTCCGTCTTCGCCGCCGCCGAGGACTTCGGCTCCCCCACCACCTCCCACGACACCACCCCCCTCAACACCCGCACCACCCAAGCCGCCACCATCCTGGCCACCCGCATCCTCCACCCCACCCCCACCCTCGCCACCCCAGCCCCTTCGCCCACCACCGACGCCACCCCGCCCCTCCCCCAAGCCCGCACCCAGGACGACTTCACCGACTTCATCCCCATGACCGACCTCCTCCGCCCCTCCCCCTGACCCCCACCCCACTCGACAACCCGCTCCAGCCGAGACCGTCCGCCTCCCGGACGGTGCTGGGGGCTGGCGGTCTCGTGCCTCGGGGCACGGCTTGCTCGTCGGGCCGACGCCTTCCCGGTTCAGGGTCGGCACGGGCCTCGCGTCCGGAACCGTCGCTGAGCGTCTTCCGGACGGTGTTGGGGTGCGGGTCTCGGGTTTCGCGTCGCGGCGGAGTGTGGCTGCGGGGTCGGAGTGCCTACGGTGTGGGGTGGCTTGGGGTTTGGGTTGTGCTGGGCGGCGGTGGGTGGGTTTTGCTGCGGGGGTGGGTTGGGGTTGGTGGGGAGGTCCCTCCCTCTGGCCGCAGGGGGATCAGCCGGTCAGAGGGAGGGACTGCTGGGTGGGGATGTGCAGGGTGTCCTCGACGAGGGTGATGAAGGTTTCGGTGTGGTGGAGGAGGTCTTCGGCCTCGGCGGGGGTGGTGGCGGCGGGGAGGCCGGCCTCGGCGGCGGCGCGGGTGGGGGCGCCCGCGGCGAAGAAGGCGGCCCACTCGGCGAGCAGGGGCTCGGCCTCGGCGAGCTGCACCCAGGCCGGGCGGGGGCGGCCACGGGCCGGGGCGACGGGGCCGCGCACCCGCAGGACGGCGGCGGCGGCGCGGAGCGCGGCGAGGTGCGCGGTGGCGTAGCGGACGTTCGCATGGGTGGACTCCGCCGCTTCCGCGAGAAGGCGACGGGCGTCACGCAACAGGTGCCTGGCGTGGGTAGGGGCTGCCTTCCGGATCGGCGGACCCGGAGGCATCGGATGCACGGTCATGGCATTGCCTCCTTATCGGCCGGACGGAGCCGTACGGCGCCCTCCGGGACGAACTCCTCGCGCCCTGCGCCGCGGCGCCGACCGGACCGGAGGCTTCCCCTCCTCCAGCCCGGCCGGAGCGAACCGACAGGTTTGCGCTGCCACCGGCTCGCCTTGCCTCGGATGCGGGCCGCGAGTCCCGCACCATGTCGAACACCGGTTCGACATGCCCCCAGTAAACCCGACGCGTCATCGTTCGTCAATACGTTCGATTACCGCGCCTCGCGATCCGAAGATCCCCAGGTCCACCGGGTACTCAGATGAGAACACAGACCACTGACAGAACGCTTCGACGCCTGTGGATAACTCCCGAAGCCCCCGCCCCACGGGGCCTCCCGCGTACCGCGGAAACCGGCGCCCGGCGCACGCCGGAACGTCCGGCGGCCGCGGCTAGGCTTCGGCCATGCATCCGAACACCGTCCACGTCGCGTCCGTCCTCGCCGCCTCCGGCGCCGGGGGCGGCGTCGTCGAGCTCGCCGAGGCGGCGCCGACGGCACAGGCCGCCGCCGACCTGCTCGGCTGCGAGATCGGCGCGATCGCCAACAGCCTCGTCTTCGACGCCGACGGCGCCCCGCTGCTCGTGCTCACGAGCGGCGCCCACCGCGTCGACGTCAAGCGGATCGCCGCGCTCGTCGGCGCCGCGAAGGTCAGCCGCGCGACGCCCGAGTTCGTCCGCGCCGCCACCGGCCAGCCGATCGGCGGCGTGGCCCCGGTCGGCCATCCCGCCCCGATCCGCACCCTCGTCGACGTCTGGCTCGACCGCCACGAGACCGTCTGGGCCGCCGCCGGCCACCCGCACACCGTCTTCCCCACCACCTACGCCGAACTCCTCACCCTCACCAACGGCACACCCACCGAAGTCGCCTGACCCGAACCGACACGGCTCGGCGCGGGGCGAAGGGGAGCGCGGCGTAGAGTCGGGCGCATGGAGATCTGGCACAACCCGCGGTGTTCCAAGAGTCGGACGGCGCTCGCGGCGTTGCGGGAGAGCGGGGCGGAGTTCCAGGAGCGGCGGTACCTGGAGGACGCGCCCACCGTCGCGGAGCTTGCGGACGTGTTGAAGCGGCTCGGCCTGGAGCCGTGGGACATCACCCGCCTGGGCGAGCCCGTCGCCAAGGAGCTCGGCCTGCGCGCGGCGGAGCGCGACAGGGCCCGCTGGCTGGAGATTCTCGCCGAGCACCCGGCGCTCATCCAACGGCCGATCGTCATCACCGACGACGGACGCGCCTACGTCGCCCGCGACGAGGCTTCGCTCGACGCGGCGCTGGACCGCTGACGCCCTCCACAAGACGGGTTTTCCCGGCAGACGGGGCGGGGGTTCCTGTGGTACACAGGTCACGGAAGGTGTCCTGGGGCAGGGAGCGCCGATGAGCATGCGGGCAGGTCCGGCAAGTCGGGATCCGAATTTCCGCGGAATCGACGTCCCGGCACTCTCCCAGCTGATCCGCCAGCTGGAACGTGCCGCCGACGACATCAACGCCTGGCTCACCGCCAACCCCCCGCCCCTGGGCGTCGCCGCCGACGCCTACCGCGACGCCCGCGCCGTCCAGCAGTGGGTCGCCGACCAGCTCGGCATGCTGACCCGCCGCCGCAACACGGCGCAGTCCCAGTGGGACAATCCCGACATCGCCGTCGAAACGCCCAACGCGCCTGACCCGGACATCCCCACCGTCACGCCGACGGCGCCCGGCGACGGCCCCCAGGACGTCACCCCGCCGCCCACGGCCCCGGACCTCGCCGCCGGCGACCCCGACACCGGCGGCACCCCCACCGACGTGGGCGGCGGCACCGCCGCGCCCGGCTCCGGCACGGGCACCACCGACGACGCCCCCGCCACCCCCACCGGCGGCGACACCCCGACGACCGACGGCGACCAGCCCCCGCAGACCCACGGCTCAGGCGGCTCCCCCACCTCACCCGCCCAGAACCCGTCCGCGCCGCCGGAGCAGCCCGCCGAGCCCCCGGCGCCCGCCCCCGGCGACCACGGCTCCGGCGACCACGGCTCCGGCCACAACGGCGAGCAGCCCCCGGCCAGCCACAACGGCGGCCCCGGAGGCCACTCCGGCACCCCCGGCGAGCACCAGCCGGGCCACGACGGCAGCGCCCACGACCCGTCCCACCACAGCGGCTCCGGCGACCAGCACCACAACGGCCAGGACCCGCACGCGCACGACCCGTCGCACAGCGGCGCGGACCACGGCGACCACCCGCACGACAGCGGCACCCAGGACCCCGGAGCACACGACGGCAGTACGGGCGACCACCCGCACGACGGCAGCGCACAGGACCCCGCCGCGCAGGACGGCGGCACGCAGGAGCCCGGAGCGCACGACAGCGGGACCGGCGGCCAGCAGGAGCCCGGGGCACAGCCGCAGGACGGTGCGGGAGCGCCCGACCCGGCCGACGGCGCCGGGCCGGGCGGTGGTGCCGCTGACGCGCCCGGCGGGGTCGCGGGTGGGGTGACGGACGCCTACGCGACGATCGAGGCGCTGGAAAGCGGCGACGTCGCGGCGCAGACGTGGGAGCGGCTTGAGGCGAACGCCGACGACGGCGACTACACGGCCGCGTTCTACGAGCGGCTCGGCAGCGAGGGGACGGCCCAGCTCATCGACGCCGCGGGCGGCGACCAGGCCAAGCTCGACGCCATCGCCGAGTCGCTGAGCACCGCCGACGCGCAACTGGACTTCGACGCCGCGTGGGTCGCCGACGTCAGGGCCGAGGCGGTCGCGCTCGGCGCGGGCGACGACGCGGCGCGGGTGCTCGGCGCCACCCCGATGGGGTCGGCCAGCGGTACCAGACTCACCACGGCGGGCGCGGGCGCGCAGGCCGACTGACGCGAGAGAGGTGATGAGCTGTGGGGATGCCTCCGGCGGCGCCACCGCCGCCGAGCAGCGTGCCGCCGCCGTACACGGCGGGCCAGACGCCTCCGGGTGACGTGCCGAACCCCGCCTACCGCGAGCTGTACCAGCGGTACGCGGCCGCCTACGGGAGCGCCGACACGCTGCGGGAGTGCCTGAACGCCCCGCACCGGACGTTCCTGGGCACCGACGCCTGGCTGGGGCCCGAGGCGCGCACCTGGGGCGAGGACCTCACGTCGAGCAGGCGGCGGCTCCAGACGGCGGCAGACACGATCCTGTGGGCGATCTACGAGCGGGTCACCGCGACGCCGAGGAGTCTTACCACTAGTTGAGGGATCGGCTTGCTCGGAGGGGAGGGGGTCGTAGGGTCGGGGGGATGAGGGAGCCAGTGTTGCGGGAGATCGACGGCAGGGCGTTTCAGCGGGGGTTGAACGGGCTGCTCGGGGTTTATGTGGCGGCGATGAGTCCGCCGGAGGCGCAGTTGCCGGGGCGGTTGGCGATCATGCACCGGCACGCGTCGTATCCGGGGTTCCGGGCGTTCGTGTACGAGCGGCGGCGGGCGTTCGGGGCGACGCCCGTGGGGTTCATCTATGGGTTCCACGGCGCGGTCGGGCAGTGGTGGCACGACGTGGTGAACCGGGAGCTGAGCACGCGGGCGGGCTACGAGCACGCGCGGAGTTGGCTGGGCGACGCCTACGAGGTCGCGGAACTGCACGTCCACCCGGACTACCAGGGGCGCGGGCTGGGGCGCACCCTCCTGACGACGCTGTGCGCGGAGCGCGGGGAGCGCACCGTGGTGCTGTCGACGTTGGAGCGGCACCCGGAGACACCCGCCAAGCAGCTGTACCGGTCGGTCGGCTTCCACGACCTGCTGAGCGCGTTCGAGTTCCCCGGAGGCGGGCCGCCCTACGCCGTCATGGGGGCCCGGCTCCCCTTGGCCCGCGTCAACGAGCCCGCCTCCCGCTGACGGGCTCGCGGGCCGTGTTCGGTCGGGCCCGAGAGCGGACGCCTGGCAACTCCCGACTTCGTCGGGAGCGCCCGCCCTCGGGCCGTCAGACGGCGGCGGCGCGGGTGGCGCCGAGGAGGCCGAAGACCTCTCGGGTGGCCGTCGAGCGGTTCATGGTGACGAAGTGGATGCCGGGGGCGCCCTCGTCCAGGAGCTCCTGGCAGAGTTCGGCGCAGTGTTCGATGCCGAGGGCGCGGACGGCCTCGGGGTCGGCGCCGACGGCGTGGAAGCGCTCGGCGAGATCGGCCGGGAAGGGCGCGCCGGACAGCTTCTCAGACCGCTCGATCGTGCTCAGCTGGGTGACGGGCATGATGCCGGGCAGGATCGGGATGTCGCAGCCCTGCGCGGCGACCCTGTCGCGGAGCCGGAAGTAGTCCTCGGCACGGAAGAACATCTGGGTGATCGCGTAGTCGGCGCCGACGCGGCACTTCTCGACGAAGCGGCGGGTGTCGGTCTCGACGTCGGGCGAGCGGGGGTGCTTGTAGGGGAAGGCGGCGACGCCGACGCAGAAGTCGCCGCAGGAGCGGATCAGCTCGACGAGTTCGCCCGCGTACTCAACGCCCTGGGGGTGCCGCACCCAGGCGCCCGTGGGGTCGCCGGGGGGGTCGCCGCGCAGCGCCAGGATGTTCTTGACCCCGACGGACGCGAACCGTCCCACGAGCTGCCTCAGCTCCGCGAGGGAGTGGTTGACGGCGGTGAAGTGGGCGACGGGCGTCAGCGTGGTGTCGGTGACGACCCGCTCGACGATGTCGACGGTGGTGTCGCGGGTGGAGCCGCCGGCCCCGTAGGTGACGGACACGAACGTCGGGTGCAGCGCCTCGACCTCGCGGATGGCCCGCCACAGGTTGGCGACGCCCTGCTCGGTTCTCGGGGGCAGGAACTCGAAGGAGAAGGACCTCTCTCCGGTGGCCAGGAGCTCGCGGATGGTGGGGCGCGCAGACGTCATGGCAGCAGGGTACCGATCCGCATGCTGAGACGGAGGCGGGCGAGAACAGAGATACACCAGATACCACAAATGCCCATAAATCCCACCACTCACCATTAGGCTGACGTCCATGACGTCCAGCCGTGTCCGCAAAGAGGTCGACGAGGCGCTCTACGCGTTCGTCGATCGTCAGCGCCCCGTCCTCCTGGCGATCACCCAGGACCTGGAGCCGATGCTCTCTGCTCTGGACTCGCTCCTGTCGGGCGGCAAGCGGCTGCGTCCGGCCTTCTGCTACTGGGGATGGCGCGGCGCGGGCGGCACGGACGGCCCCGAGGTCTTCACGGCCGCGGCGTCCCTCGAACTGCTCCAGGCGAGCGCGCTGATCCACGACGACGTCATGGACGGCAGCGACACCCGGCGCGGCCAGCCTTCGGTGCACCGGAGGTTCGAGGCGATGCACGCCAGGGAGGGCTGGCCGGGCTCGGCCGAGTCCTTCGGGACGGGCGCCGCGATCCTGCTGGGGGACGTCACCCTCGCCTGGTCCACGGAGATGTACGAGCGCTCCGGGCTGCCCGAGAAGGCGCTCGCCCCGGGCCGTCCGCTCTACGACATCATGCGGACCGAGGTGATGTGCGGCCAGTACCTGGACATGCTGGAGCAGGCCCGTGGCACGGGCGACGTGGAGAGCGCCCTCAGGGTCGTCCGCTACAAGAGCGCCAAGTACACGATCGAGCGCCCCCTCCACCTGGGCGCCGCCATGGCGGGTGCGGACGCCGCCCACCTGGACGCCCTGTCCGCTTACGGCCTGCCTCTGGGC
Source organism: Actinocorallia sp. API 0066 (assembly GCF_020991275.1). Classification (GTDB taxonomy): domain Bacteria; phylum Actinomycetota; class Actinomycetes; order Streptosporangiales; family Streptosporangiaceae; genus Actinocorallia. The sequence goes on from NZ_JAJLQY010000006.1 coordinate 256,018, forward strand.
GCCGCCTTCCAGCTCCGCGACGACGTCCTCGGTGTGTTCGGCGACCCGACCGAGACGGGCAAGCCCGCCGGAGACGACCTGCGCGAGGGCAAGCGGACGGTCCTCATCGCCCTCGCGATGGAGCGGGGCACCCCTGCCCAGCGCGCGACCCTCAACCGCCGCCTGGGCGACCCTGAGCTCGATCTGGACGGCGTCCAGGAGCTGCGCGCGATCCTCACCGACACCGGCGCGCTGGCGGGCTGCGAGCGGATGATCGACGAGTTCGCCGCCGAGGCGCACCGCGCCCTGGGCGAGATCACGCTGACCCCCGAGGCCCGCGCCGCCCTCACCGACCTCGCCGTCGCCGCCACCGCCCGCCGCGTCTGACCCCGGCGCCCCGAGGCCGCACCGCCCGAAACACCCTTTGACGGCCCGTGCAACCCCGCTCCACCAAAGAGCCCCCACACCGGTGTGTGGGGGCTTCTCGCTTCCTCCGGTCAGACCCCGACCAAGTAAGCGCTCGCCGACTTGGCTATGCTCGCCCCAAGCTCACAGCAGGAGGAGGCGGCATGGCCGGTCGGGTTTTCGTCGTCGGGGTCGGGATGACCAAGTTCGAGAAGCCGGGTTCCCGTGACTGGGAGTACCCGGATATGGCCAAGGAGGCCGTCGGGAAGGCCCTGGAAGACGCGGGGATCTCCTACGACACGGTGGAGCAGGCGTACGCGGGCTCCATGTACGGCGCGATGGGGCAGCGCGCCCTGTACGAGACCGGTATGACCGGTATCCCCGTCATGACGGTGGCGAACGCCTGTGCCACCGGCTCCTCCGCGCTCTTCCTCGCCAGGAACGCGATCCGGGGCGGCCTGGCCGACTGCGTCCTCGCGCTCGGCATGGAGAAGATGCAGAAGGGCTCGCTCGGCGCGGGCGTCGGCCAGGCCAAAGTGACGATCGTGGACCACCACCTGAAGGCGATGGTCGAGGGCCGGGGCGGCTGGGAGGCCGCGGCGCCGATGCCGCAGATGTTCGGCAACGCCGGACGTGAGCACATGGAGCGCTATGGCTCCCAGCTCGAGCACTTCGCCTGGATCGGGTGGAAGAACCACAAGCACTCCGTGAACAACCCGTACGCGCAGTTCCAGGACGAGTACACGCTCGACCAGATCAAGGACGCGCCGATGATCTTCGAGCCGCTCACCAAGCTCCAGTGCTCCCCCACGTCCGACGGCGCCGCCGCCGCGATCGTCGTCAGCGAGCGGTTCGTGGACGAGCACGACCTGTGGGGGCAGGCGGTGGAGATCGCAGGCCAGCACATCGCTACCGACACCCCCGACAGCTTCGAGGACAAGTCGTCCATCAACGTCGTCGGCTTCGGCTGCTCCCAGCGGGCGGCCGCCAAGGCGATGGAAGAGGCCCAGGTCTCCATCGACGACGTGGACGTGATCGAGCTGCACGACTGCTTCAGCGCCAACGAGCTCATCACCTACGAGGCCCTAGGAATGGCCCCGATAGGCGAAGCACACAAGCTGATCGACGCCGAAGCCACCACCTACGGCGGCAAGTGGGTGGTCAACCCCTCCGGCGGCCTGATCTCCAAGGGCCACCCCCTGGGCGCCACCGGCATCGCCCAGTGCGCCGAACTCACCTGGCAGCTCCGCGGCAAGGCCGACGCCCGCCAGGTCGACGGCGCCCGCGTCGCCCTCCAGCACAACATCGGCCTGGGCTCCGCCTGCGCCGTCGCCGTCTACAAACTCCCCAGCTGACCCCCGACGGCCCCCACGGCGCGGCCGCCAAGGGCCGCGCCTCAGAGGAGCATGCCGCAGGTGAAGCCGAGGGCGGTGACGATGACCAGGGCGATGATCATGCGGGTGCGGTAGCGCGGGACGGGCTTGGGCGGGGCGGGCGCGGCCGGGCGGGCCTCCGCGCGGAGGAACCTGACGATCTCCGCCGCCGTGGGGCGGGCGTCGGGCTCCTTGTCCAGGCAGCGCGCGACGAGCCCGCGCAGGCCGCCGCGCAGCTCTCCCAGGTCGGGTTCACGGTCGGTGATGCGCCGCATGACGGCGCCCGAAGGCCCGCCGCCGAAGGGCGGCCTGCCGGTGGCGGCGTAGACCATGGTCGCGCCCCAGGAGAAGACGTCGGACTTGGGGCCGACGTGGAGGTCCTCGACCTGCTCCGGCGACATGTAGGCGGGCGTCCCCACGGCGTGCGACGTCGTCGGGGTGCGGCCGTCCAGCAGCCGCGCCACGCCGAAGTCGATGACCTTGGCGCCGCGCCGCCCGAGCACCACGTTGCCGGGCTTGAAGTCCCGGTGCACGACCTGCGCCCGGTGGATCGCGGCGAGCCCCACCGCGGTGCGCAGGGCGATCTTGTGCAGTTCGGGGCCCTTGAGCGGCCCGGAGGCGGCGACCTCGTCCTGGAGCGTCGGCCCCGGCACGTACTCGCTGACGATGTAGGGCCGCTCCGCCGTCACCTTGGCGTCGAGCACCTTGGCGACCTGCGGGGCCTCGACCCGGCTCGCCGCGCCCGCCTCCTTGATGAACCTTCCGCGCGCCTTGGCCGACGCCGCCGGGCCGCCCCTGAGCACCTTGACGGCGACGGGCTGCCCCTCACGGTCGCGGCCCAGGTAGACGACGCCCTGCCCGCCCTCGCCGAGCCGGTTCAGCACGGTGTAGGGCCCGATCCTGCGCGGGTCCTCGGGGCGGAGCGGGGTGTCGGGCTGGCTCGGCACGGGGGCGACCTTCACGGGGGAGGGAGGGGGCCGGGATGCCGAGTTATACCAGCCGCCCGCGCGCCGCGCGGGCCGTTCCGCCGATCACCAGTGCGGCGGGACGTCCTCGCGCAGCCGCGCGTCGTTGCCCTCGTCGTCGCGCCAGTCGCCCCAGCCCTCGGCCCGCTCGTCCGACGTCACGTCGGGCAGGACGGGCCGGGCGGGCGGCGAGACGCGCTCAGCGCGCTTTTCCGGGGTGCTCATGGGTTCCAGTATCACCCGGCGCGGTCAGGGCCTGAGCCGCGCCGACAGCTCCGCCGCCGCCTTGTGCGGGTCGGCGGCCTCGGTGAGCGCCCGGACGACGACGACCCGGCCCGCGCCGAGCGCCAGCACCTCGTCCAGGTTGTCCGCGTTGATCCCGCCGATGGCGAACCACGGCCGGGTGGCGGTCGCGGCGGCGGCCCGGACGGGCGCGAACCCGGCGGCGGGCCGTCCCGGCTTGGTCGCCGTCTCCCAGACGGGCCCGACCGCGAAGTAGTCGACGCCCTCCTCGACGTCGGCGGCCTCCCCCTCGGCGATCGCGTGCGTGGACCGTCCGACGATCATGTCGGGCCCGACGAGGCGCCGTGCGACGGGCACGGGCAGGTCGTCCTGCCCGAGGTGGAGGATGTCGGCCCCGGCCGCGTAGGCGATGTCTGCCCTGTCGTTCACCGCGAGCAGCGCGCCGTGTCTTGCGCACGCCTCCTTGACCACCTCAAGGGCGGCGAGCTCCTGGCGTGCCTCAAGGCCCTTCTCGCGGAGCTGCACGATGTCCACGCCGCCGGAGAGCACCGCGTCGAGGAACGCGGGCAGGTCGCCCTGCCGGGCCCTGGTGTCGACGCACAGGTAGAGCCGGGCGGTGGCCAGCCGCTCGCGCGCGGCCACCGCCTTTACGCTCGAACCCACCTCAGAACGCCAGGGCCTGGGCGCGGCGCCGTACCTCGGTGCCGCGGTTCTCCCGCAGCGCCTGTACCGGGCTGCCGGGCAGGGTGTCGTCCTCGGTGAACAGCCAGCGCAGGGCCGCCACGTCGTCGTAGCCCGCGTCGGCGAGGAGCGTCAGGGTGCCGGGCAGCCCCTTGATGATCTCGCCGTCCGCGAAGAACGCGGCGGGCACCTGGGGGCCGCCGCCGACGGCGCGGTAGGCCGCGACGAGCTTGCCTTCCTTGACCCACTGCTTCACGCGCCCGGCGGGGAGGCCGAGCATCGAGGCGGCGCCGGTCAGGGTGTGCCATTCCCCCACGAGGGAGTCGAGTTCGGGATCGATGTCAACGTGCGTCTTCGTCACGGTTCCGTGTCTACCATCCCGGCCCGGCTATGAAACCGTCCGGACGGCGTTTCGCACGGCTATCGCGGGATCCGCCAGCTTCGCCGTGTCGACCGGGGTGCCCGCGCCGATGATCCGCCGCGCCTGGACGAGGTCGCGCGGCCTGTCCACGGTCAGGATCGCCTCCAGCCGGTCGCCCGTCACCCAGCAGACGGCCCAGGACCTCTCACCCGGGTCGCCCCGGAAGAAGCGCCGCTCCGCGCCCTCGTGGTGCCCCGCGTACTGGACCATGCGCCCGAACTGCTCGGACCAGAAGTAGGGCGCCTCGTCGTAGACGGCCTCCTCCCCGAGCAGTGACGCGACGGCCACCTCCGGCGCGTTCAGCGCGACGTCCCAGTGCTCGACCCGCATCCGGCGGCCGTAGCGGCCCGACCACCAGGCCGCGCAGTCGCCTACCGCGACGATCCCTGGCCGCGACGTGCGCATCGAGCCGTCCACGACGATCCCGCCGAGCCGCGCGTCCAGCTCCAGGGCGCCGCCGAGCCACTCCAGCGACGGCCGCACCCCGATCCCCACGACGACCGCGTCGGCCGGGAGGAACTCCCCGCCGACGAGAGCCACACCGCCGTCCTCGATCGAGGCGACCTTGACGCCGCACCGCAGCGCGACGCCCGCCTCGGCGTACCACGGGGCGGTGAGCGCGCCCAGCTCGGTCCCGAGCGCGACGGCGACGGGCGTCTCGGCGGCCTCCAGGACCGTCACACGGCACCCGAGCTTGGCCGCGCTGGTGGCGACCTCGGCCCCGATCCACCCGGCCCCCACGACGACGATGTGGGCCCCGCGCACGAGCAGCGGCCGCAACTCCCGCGCGTCCCGCATCGTCCTGACGACGTGCTGGGCGCCGGGCCCCGGCAGCAGGACGGGTTCGGCGCCGGTGGCGATCACCAGGCCGTCGTAGGGCAGGTCGCCCCCTGACGTCTCCAGGACGCGCTCGTCGGGCCGCAGCCCGGTGGCGGCGCTGCCGAACCTGATGTCGCACTCCAGCGCGTCCCAGGCGGCGTCCACGGTGGTGTCCTCGATGTCGCCGGTGAGCACGCCCTTGGACAGCGGGGGCCGGTCGTAGGGCAGCACCTCCTCGGCCGACACGAGGGTCAGCGCGCCCGTGTACTCCCTGGCCCGGAGCGCCTCGACGGCCCGCACCCCGGCCAGCCCGCCGCCCACCACGATCACACGTTCCATCAAGAACCTCCAGCCCACCGGCCCTTACCCACCACGGGTTCCGTCACCCTAACCACGGCCGAGAACGGCGTTCCGCACCGGATGCCTCGATAACCCGGGATGGCTGGTCAGGGCATACCCTGGGGCCGTAAGGCACGGGAGCCCCTCGCGGGGGCTGAGAGGGGAGCGCGCGGCTCCCGACCGTAGGAACCTGATCCGGGTCATGCCGGCGAAGGGAGCGAACTGGCTTGATCGTGATCATCGGGGCCGGGGTGATCGGCCTCGGCATCGCCTGGCGCGCCTCCCAGCGCGGCCTTCCCGTCACCCTCGTGGACCCCGCCCCCGGCTCCGGCGCGAGCCACGTGGCGGCCGGGATGCTCACCCCCGTCGGCGAGCTCCAGTACGGCGAGGAGGACCACCTCAGGCTGGGCATCGACTCCCGCGACCGCTACCCGGCGTTCGCGGCCGAGCTGGCCGAGCTGACGGGCGTCGACGTGGGGCACCGCGCGGAGGGCAACCTGTCGGTCGCCTACGATGGCGACGACCTCGCGTTCCTGCGTGAGCAGCACGAGTTCCAATCGTCGCTCGGCCTGCGCACCGAGCTCCTCACCGGACGCGAGTGCCGCCGCCTGGAGCCGATGCTGGCGCCGTCCGTCCGCGGCGGCATCCTCGCGCCCGACGACGGCAGCGTGGACCCGCGCAAGGTGCTGCGCGCCCTGACGGCCGCCTGCGCCGGCATCCCCGTCGTCCGCCAGCGCGCGCGCGAGATCCTCGTCGAGGACGGCCGGGCGAAGGGCGTCCTACTGGAGGACGGGCAGACCTTGGGCGCCGACCAGGTCGTCCTGGCCGCCGGAAGCTGGTCGGGCGGCCTGTCCGACCTGCCGGTCCGCCCGGTCAAGGGCCAGATCATCCGGCTGCGCTCGCCCTACCCGTTCCTGACGCGCGCGACGAGGGGCCTCGTCCAGGGCTTCTCGATGTACCTCGTGCCCAGGCCCGACGGAGAGCTCGTCATCGGGGCCACCCAGGAGGAGATGGGCTTCGACGGCCGCGTCACGGCGGGCGGCCTGTGGGAGCTGCTGCGCGACGCCAGGGCGCTCTTCCCAGGGGTGACGGAGCTGGAGTTCACCGAGGTGACGGCCTCCTTCCGGCCCGGATCCCCCGACAACGCCCCGATCCTCGGCCCTTCCGCCGTGCGGGGCCTGCTGTACGCGACGGGCCACTACCGCAACGGCGTCCTCCTCGCCCCCCTGACGGCCGACGCGCTCGCCGACGTCCTCGCCGGAGGCGACCTGCCCGAGGTGGCCCGCCCCTTCACCGCCGCCCGCTTCGCCCCCCTGGAGAGCCGATGAGAGTGCTGGTCAACGGAGCCGCCAGGGCGCTGCCCGAGGGCGCCACCGTCGCCGACGTCGTCGCGCAGGTCGTCGCGGCGGAGGCGGCCGACGCGGGCCGGGGCATCGCGGTCGCGGTGAACGACGAGGTGGTGCGGCGCGCGGTGTGGCCCGCGACGCCGGTGCGCGACGGCGACCGGGTGGAGATCCTCACCGCGGTCCAGGGAGGCTGAGCACAGGTGGAAGACGCGCTGGAGATCGCCGGCGAGAAGCTGGGCTCGCGCCTCATCATGGGCACGGGTGGCGCGCCCAGCATGCACGTCCTGGAAGAGGCCCTGCTGGCCTCGGGGACGGAGCTGACGACCGTCGCCATGCGCCGGGTGGATCCGGCCGCCAAGGGGTCGGTGCTGGAGCTGCTCGACAGGCACGGCATCCGGGTGCTGCCGAACACGGCGGGCTGCTTCACGTCCGGGGAGGCGGTCCTGACGGCGCGCCTGGCCCGCGAGGCGCTCGGCACCGACTGGGTGAAGCTGGAGGTGATCGCCGACGAGCACACCCTCCTGCCCGACCCGGTGGAGCTGCTGGACGCTGCCGAGCGCCTCGTCGCCGACGGCTTCAAGGTCCTGCCCTACACCAACGACGACCCCGTCCTGGCGCAGCGGCTGGAGCAGGCGGGCTGCGTGGCGGTGATGCCGCTGGGCGCGCCGATCGGCTCGGGCCTCGGCATCCGCAACCCGCACAACATCGAGCTGATCGTCGAGCGGGCGGGCGTCCCGGTCGTGCTGGACGCGGGCATCGGCACCGCGAGCGACGCGGCGCTGGCGATGGAGCTGGGCTGTGACGCGGTGCTGCTGGCCACCGCCGTCACGCGCGCGCGCAGGCCGGCGCTGATGGCGCGGGCCATGCGGCACGCGGTCGAGGCGGGGCGGGAGGCCCGGCTCGCCGGACGGATCCCGATGCGCCGCCTGGCGCGGGCTTCGTCCCCGTTCGAGGGCCTGGCGACCACCGATAGCGAAGTGGACAATTCATGATCACGGTTCCAGAACGGACGAAAAGGTAGTCCCACAGACCGATGGGTAACGGTCGGATTCGCCCTTAGACTGCCCAGATGGACGCGACAGCTGTGGACCCGCTCGTCGGGCGTGTGCTCGACGAGCGCTACCGCATCGAGTCGAAAGTGGCCAAGGGCGGTATGGCCACGGTCTACGTGGGACGCGACAAGAAGCTCGACAGAGTCGTCGCCCTCAAGGTGATGCACCCGCACCTGGCGCAGGACGAGGAGTTCGTCCGCCGGTTCATGGGCGAGGCCAAGGCCGCCGCCGCGCTGTCGCACCCCAACGTGGTCGCCGTCTACGACCAGGGCACCGACGGCGCCAGCACCTACCTGAGCATGGAGTACCTGCCCGGCAGGACCCTGCGCGACCTCCTGGACGAGCGGGGCCGCCTGCCCGTCCGCGACGCCCTGGGCATCATGGCGCCCATCCTGTCCGCGCTGGGGGCCGCGCACCGGGCCGGGCTGATCCACCGCGACGTCAAGCCCGAGAACGTCCTCCTGACCCGCGACGGCCAGGTCAAGGTGGCCGACTTCGGCCTCGCCCGCGCCGAGACCGACAGCAAGCAGACCAAGACCGGCATGATCATCGGCACCGTCGCCTACATGGCGCCCGAGCAGGTGATCGACGGCCGCGCCGACGCCCGCTCGGACGTGTACGCGGCGGGCGTCCTGCTGTTCGAGCTGCTCACCGGACGCCAACCGCACCAGGGCGACACCCCCCTGGCCGTCGCCTACGCGCACGTGAACGACCCCATCCCGCTGCCGTCCCAGCTCGTCCCGGGCATCCCGCCCCGCATCGACGCGCTCGTCATGGCCGCCACCAGCAAGGACCCCGCGGGCCGCCCCACCGACGCGGGCCACTTCTACGCGCTGCTCGCCGACCCGAACCTGCCGCTGCCCGCGCCCGGCGCGCCGGGCGTCCCCGGCGTCCCGACGCGGCAGACCGGCGAGCACGCGCGCCGCCAGACGGGCGAGCACGCCTCCCCCGAGGGCGCCACGTCCGTCCTGCCCCAGCACCACAGCGGCCCGCGCGACGCCACCTCCGTGCTGCACAACCACACGGCCGTCCTGCCGCCCGGCGACAACCGGACGGCGGTCCTGCGGCCCGGCGAGGAGCCGGGAGGCCGCGAGGACGTCCTCCTGCTCGACCGGATCATGCACTTCGTCACCGGCAGGTTCGTGCTGGTGACGCTCGGCGTCATCGCCTCGATGGTGATCGGCTGGGCCGTCTGGTACCAGGTGTCCGGCAAGTACGACCATGTCCCGCAGATCATCGGCATGTCCCAGGAGGACGCCACCGCCAAGCTCAGCGACGAGGGCATCCGCTACGAGATCGCCGACCAGCGCGAGTTCTCCGACCGGGCGCCCAAGGGCACCGTCGCCAAGGTGACGCCCGGCGAGGGCGCCAAGGTGGATCCGGGCCAGACGGTCGTCCTCGTGCTGTCCAAGGGCCTCACCCCGGTCAAGATCCCCGCCGTGGCGGGCAAGCCCCTGGACGAGGCGCGGGACGCGCTCAAGGCGTTCACGAACATCACCGAGGAGAAGCGGCCGTCGTCCGAGCCGGACGGCATGGCGGCGGGCACCGACCCCAAGGCGGGCCAGACGCACTCCCCCGACGAGCCGCTGACGCTGTTCGTCTCCAGCGGCCTCGCGATGCCCGATCTCGTCGGCAAGGGCAAGGACGACGCCTACGCGCAGCTCGACACGATCAAGAACAAGCTCGGCGGCGACCTCACGGTCAACCAGCAGGAGCAGAACGACCCGAGCAAGCCGGACGGCACCGTCCTGTGGCAGGACCCGCCGAAGGGCACCGTGCTCGGCCCCGGCTCAACGGTCAACCTCGGGATCAACAAGCACGAACGGTGCTTCCTCGGGAACCTCAACCCGTTCTGCGACCAGCCGGACGAGAACGGCAACGTCCTCGTCCCGATCCTCTTCGGCCGGAACATCCACGAGGCCAAGGGCGAACTGGAACGACGCGGCTTCGTCGTCGCCTTCAACCCGCGCCTCAACACCGACCGCGTCATCAGCCTCTCCCCCAACAGCGGCACCCGCCTCCCCCAAGGCTCCACCGTAACGATCACCCACTAGTCGGCGCGTCCTGGACTGTCACATGGGTCCTTTACGCTGGGGCCACCATGAGTGAAACGGTGAGCCCGATCGGGGCGCATGTGCCGGTGGCCGGGGGCCTCGGCACCGGGGGGTTGAAGTACGCGGCGGAGATCGGCGCGGAGGCCGTGCAGGTCTTCGTGAGCAATCCGCGGGGGTGGGCGCAGGCGGTCGGCAAGCCCGCCGAGGACGCCAAGTTGCGCGAGGGCGGACTCCCCGTCTTCGTGCACGCGCCCTACCTGGTGAACTTCGGGTCGCCGTCGGCGGACACGCTGGAGAAGTCCGTCGCCTCGGTGGCGCACGCGCTGGCGCGCGGGGCGCAGATCGGGGCGCGCGGCGTCGTCGTGCACACGGGCTCGGCGGTCAGCCAGTCGCGGGAGGCGGCGCTGGCCCAGGTCCGCGAGCACGTGCTGCCGCTGCTGGAGGCGCTGCCCGAGGACGCGCCCGACCTGCTGCTGGAGCCGATGGCCGGGCAGGGCGCGATGCTGTGCGCCACGGTCGACCAGCTCGGCCCCTACTTCGACGCCCTCGACCGCCATCCGAAGCTCGGTGTCTGCCTGGACACCTGCCACGTGTTCGCCGCGGGCCACGACCTCGCCGCCGACCAGGGCGTCCAGAAGACCCTCGACGAGCTCGTCGCGACCGTCGGGGAGGGCCGCCTCAAGCTGGTCCACGCCAACGACTCCAAGGACGTCTGCGGCTCCAAGAAGGACAGGCACGAGAACATCGGGGCCGGGCACATCGGCGAGGCGCCGTTCGCCGCGCTGTTCCGCCATCCGGCCGTCGCGGGCGTGCCGTTCGTGATCGAGACGCCGGGCCGCTCGGCCGAGCCGCACAAGGCCGACATCGACACCCTCAAGCGCCTGCGCGCCGAACCCGCCTCCTGAGCGGCCCGAAGGGCGGCGCGCCCCGCGCGCGGCCCGGAAATGCGCTCAGGCGCTGAGACGGACAACCCCCCGACTGTCCGCTCAGCGCCTGAGCCATCACCGCCGTCTCCCACCCCCCCGGTACGGGAGCCGGCAGCTGTGGTTCTCACCCCGGAGTCAGACCGGCCCCGGGAGAGAACCTCCAGAATCGTCTTGCTGAAGAGAACACTACGCCGCGTGACCACGCTCCGCAGTGATCTCGCCACCCTGAGCGACCAGCGGTGGGCCGTCAGCGACGGACGGAGCACCTCCCGCCGACAAGCGGTCGATTCCCCGCGACGAGCGGTCCGCACGGGCCCGCCTACGCACCGTGCTCGCCCCGGACCGTCACCCGGCGTCCGTGCCCGAGGCGGGTGAGGCGGGTGAGGCGTGGAAGGTGCGGACGAGCAGGTCGCGGACCTCGCGGGCGTGCCGACGGCTGACGGGCAGCGTGGTCTCCCCGACCCGGACGGCCACCCGGCCCGAGTCGAAGCACAGCTCGGTGATGTGCGCGGCGGCCACCAGGGTGCTCCGGTGGATCCGCACGAACCCCGCGTCAGCCCAGCGGCGCGCCAACGCGGCGAGCGGGATCCGGACAAGGTGGTCGCCGCCCTCGGTGTGCAGGCGGACGTAGTCGCCCTGCGCCTCCACATGGGTGACGGCCGAGCGGCACACGAGGCGGGTCCGGCCGCCCAGCTCCACCGGGATCAGCTCGTCCGGCGGCGGCGCCGCCTCGCTGCGGGCCGCCCGCTGGACCCGTCCGACGGCCTCCGCCAGCCGCCCCTGCCGCAGCGGCTTCAGCAGGTAGTCGAGGGCGCCCAGCTCGAACGCCGTGACGGCGCAGTCGTCGTGCGCCGTCACGAACACGACGGAAGGGGGACGGGCGAAGCCGGACAGCAGCCGGGTGAAGTCCAGCCCGTCCAGGCCCGGCATCCTGACGTCGAGGAAGACCGCGTCCAGCCGCTCCCCCGCCGCCATCATCCGGCCGAGCCCGCGCAGCGCCTCGGCCGGGTCGCCCGCCCCGGTGACCCGCTCGACCCGCGGGTCGGCCCGCAGCAGGTGGACCAGCTCCGCCAGGGCGGGCAGCTCGTCGTCGACGGCGAGGACGCGCAGCGCGGCGGGCTCGGCCGGCGACGGGGTGGTGAAGGACGCTGAGGACATGGCAGGACCCTGCCTCCATCACCTTGCGCGCGCAATCACTTCCGCCAGGTGACTATCAGTCCTCCTGGTAGGAGTACCTCTGCTCCCGCCAGGGGTCGGCCGTGGTGTGGTAGCCGCGCTCCTCCCAGAAGCCGCGCCGGTCGCCCACGAGGTACTCGATGCCGCGCGACCACTTGACGCTCTTCCACGCGTACAGGTGCGGCACCACAGCCCGGACGGGGAAGCCGTGGTCCGGGGTGATCTCCTCGCCGTTGTGGTGGGTGGCGAAGACCATGCCCTCGGCCGTCAGGTCCGACAGCCTGATGTTGGCGCTGTAGCCGTACTCGGCCCACAGCATCACGTGGGTGACGTCGGGGTGCGGCGGGACCATCTCGACGATCGTGCGGCCGCTCACACCCGACCACAGGTTGTCGGGGATGGTGAACTTGGTGACGCAGTGGAAGTCGGCGACGACCTCCGTGCGCGGCAGCTTCTGGAACGCGTCCCAGTCCCAGCGGCCCTCCGCGCCGCCGGTGGTCGGCCCGTAGACGCGGAAGTCCCAGCGTTCGGGGCGGAACCGCGGGACCGGACCGTAGTGCAGCACCGGGAAGCCCCGGGGCACGTACTGCCCCGGCGGCAGGGATTTCTCTGGGGAGGTCATCTTCCGGCCCATCCTGCCACCCGCCGGACACGGCCCGGCCGGGCACCCCGGTGTTCCGGGCACCCGCGATCATGCCTTAGGGTGTGGGGCATGCGTAGCGTTCGCTTTTACTTTTGGTATGACGAGCCCGGATCTCACGGGTCACTCGTCAGCCAGATGCTGCGCTGACGCAAGCTGACTCCGAAGAGCCCCGGGCCGCCACTGGCCCGGGGCTTTTTCGTTTTCCCGAGACACCCTTCGTACGAGGAGATCCCATGGTCGTCGTGATGGCCCCCGAGGCCACCGAGTCCGACATCGACAACATCGTGGCGCTGGTCGGCGCGGCGGGCGGCGAGGCGTTCGTGAGCCGCGGCGTCAACCGGACCATCGTCGGCCTCGTCGGCGACAGCGAGCGGTTCGGCGCGCTGAACCTGCGCGGCCAGCGCGGTGTCGGCGACGTCGTGCGGATCTCCACCCCCTACAAGCTCGTCAGCCGGGAGAACCACCCCGAACGCTCCACGGTCCGCGTCGGCGGCGTCCCGATCGGCCCGGACACGATGACGCTCATCGCGGGCCCGTGCGCGGTCGAGACGCCCGACCAGACCCTCAAGGCGGCGCTCATGGCGAAGCTGCGCGGCGGCGCGTTCAAGCCCCGCACGTCGCCCTACGCGTTCCAGGGGCTCGGCGAGGAGGGCCTGCGGATCCTCGCGGAGGTGCGCGCGGAGACGGGCATGCCGGTCGTCACCGAGGTGGTGGACGCCCGCGACGTCGAGCTGGTCGCGCAGTACGCGGACATGCTCCAGATCGGCACCCGCAACACCCAGAACTTCGCGCTGCTCCAGGCCGTGGGCGACGCGGGCAAGCCGGTGATGATCAAGCGCGGGATGAGCGGCACGATCGAAGAGTGGCTCATGTCAGCCGAGTACGTCGCTCAGCGCGGCAACCTCGACATCGTGCTGTGCGAGCGCGGCATCCGGACCTTCGAGAAGGCGACCCGGAACACCCTGGACATCTCGGCCGTTCCGGTCGCGCAGCGCCTCGCGCACCTGCCGGTGATCGTGGACCCGTCGCACTCCGGCGGCCGCCGCGACCTGGTGCTGCCGCTCACCCGCGCGGCGATCGCGGTGGGCGCCGACGGCGTCATCATCGACGTCCACCCGCACCCGGAGACCGCCCTGTGCGACGGCCCGCAGGCCCTCGTCCACGACGACCTCACCGAGCTCGCCGCCCTGGTGCGCGCCCTGCCGCCCGTCGTCGGCCGCGCCCTCACCCCGGCCGCCGAGCCCGCCGCCGTCTAGCCGACGCAGGGCGGGCGCCCCGCACAGGGTGCCCGCCCGGCGCGCGGCGGTCGGTGCGGCCGGGAGATTCGGGCTGGCGGAATCTCTCGGACATTGTCGGCAAGATGCTGCGAAAGGCCACGCGCTGAGGGGACGATGGGCGCATGGCCTACGAGGACGAGGCGGCCGAGCGAGGGCTGCGCGAGCTGATGGCGGGCGATCCGCTGCGGGCGCTGGCGGCGGCCGACGCGGCGCGCGCCCGCACGGTGTATCCGGTACTCGTGCCCGCCGGGCCGATGTTCGGCGTCGCCGAGCGGGTCGCGTCGGGCTGGCGGGTGCGCAGCATGGGCGAGGCGACGCCGCAGTGCGCCCGCGACGACCTCGCCGGGCAGCTCCGGCAGGAGGCCCAGCGCGCGACCGAACCCGAGCCCTACCTCGCGGCCGCGCGGCTGCTGGACTGGCAGCGCCACGACGAGCTGACGGTCGGCGGCCGGGTCTTCCGCGTGATCAGGGTCGAGCAGCTCCTCAGGATGAACGCGACGGCGCCGGAGGGGCCGCGCCCGACCGACCCGGACCCGAAGTTCCGCAGGTCACGGCCCCGTCCCGCCGAGCTGCTCTCCCCGGACGGCCCGCGCACCCCCGACCGGCTCGCGCTGGCCGCCGAGTTCGCCGACCTCGCCGACCGTCCCGGACTGCTGGAGGGCGACGCGCTCGCCGACGCGCAGCGCGCGCTGGACAGCCATCCGATCCCGGTGCCGATGGCCGCCGCGTTCTCCGTCGCGGAGTTCCTGCACGACGGGTGGCGCTCGGCGACCGCCGCGTGCGCGACCCCGCACCTGGCCCGTGAGGCGCTCGCCGAGTACCTCCAGCAGGTCATCCCGGCGGTCGAGCGGCCCGACCCGGCCACCCGCCGCGCCTACTCCGAGGCGGCGATCCTGCTGACCACGGCCCGCCTCGACGAGATCTCCGTCGCCGGCCGCCGCTTCCGCGTCGTCCGCCTGGAGAAGATCGCCCGCTTCGGCGAAGACGGCCCGGAAACCCCCCGCCCCTCCGACTTCGACCCCGACCCCCCAATCGAGATCATGGCCATGCGCCTCCGCGCCGACGGCATCATCGACGATTAATTGGCCCGGGGGCCGGGTTCATCGGGTGGGCCTGGAAGCCCTTATTCGGCGCCGTAGGCGGGGGTGTGGAGTTGGACGGAGTCGGCGAGTTGTTCGGCGAGTTCCTCGGCGTCCAGGCGCTTCTCGATCTGGCGGAGGTCGGCGATCTTGGCGGCGGTCTCGGGGCGGCGGGGGGCCAGCAGGGTGCAGCAGTCCTCGTCGGGGAGTTCCGAGATCGACAGGGTGCCGATGCGGCGGGCGGCGTCCATGATCTCGGTTTTGTCCATGCCGACGAGGGGGCGGAGGATCGGCAGGTCCACCGCGTCGTCCAGGGCCGTCATGTTGACGAGGGTCTGGCTGGCGACCTGGCCGAGTGAGTCGCCGGTGATGAGGGCGCCGTCGCGGCGGCGCTCGGCGAGCACCTCGGCGGTCTTCAGCATCAGGCGGCGCTGCGCGATGATCGCCAGCCTGTCCTCGCCCGCGGACTTGATCTGCTGCTGCGCCTTGCCGAACGGGACGACGAAGAGCCGCGAGTCGCCCTGGAACTTGTCGAGCTCACGGACCAGCGCGTACGCCTTGTAGATCGACTCCGGGCCGGTGAAGGGCATGCCGGAGAAGTGCAGGTAGTCCACCCGCAGGCCGCGCCGCATCATCCGGTAGGCGGCGACGGGCGAGTCGATGCCGCCGGACA
Source organism: Actinocorallia sp. API 0066 (assembly GCF_020991275.1). Lineage (GTDB taxonomy): Bacteria > Actinomycetota > Actinomycetes > Streptosporangiales > Streptosporangiaceae > Actinocorallia. The sequence goes on from NZ_JAJLQY010000006.1 coordinate 271,469, forward strand.
TGAGCACGAGGCCGCGCCCACTGGACCCGACGGGCAGGCCGCCCTGGCCCGGCGTGCCGTCGGTGTAGACGAACACCTCGTCCCGGTCCACCTCGATCGAGACCGAAAGATCCGGCTTCTTCAGGTTCACCGGCAGGCCGAACTTGACGTTGATGGCCGAGCCGACGGTGATCCCGATCTCCGAGGAGGTGATCGGGAACCGCTTGTCGCGGCGGCGCGGCCGGACCGCGAAGCTGCCGCCGAGCGCCGCGGCCGGATGCTGGCCGACCATGTCGAGCGCCGCCTGGGTCATCGCCTCGACGGTCTTGTCGACCCGCCAGCAGCGGTGCACGATCACGATGCCCATGACGTCCTCAAGGCGCCGGGCGACCTTCTCGACGTCGGCGACGGCGCCGCCCTTGGCCCGCACGACGATCACACCGGCGCGCTGCCACAGGACCGTCTCGACGCCGGTGGAGGCGAGCGCCTTGCGGATGTTGTTCTGCAGGCGCTGTTCGAACTGGTGCCGGTTCTTGCCCTTGAGGACGATCTCGCCGAGCTTGAGCAGCACGCAGGGCTCTCCGATGACGGACGCCGCGGGCATGTCAGACCTCCAGAGGGGCTTGCGAACACTGCCTTTCAGTGTCGCTCATCCGGAGGAGCACTTCGACCGGTTATCCACAGCCCTTACCTCCGGGTTCGCCGGGCCCGTCCCGCGCTGACCGTTTCACCCGTCGGCTTCACCCGTCAGCCGAACAGGACCTCGACCTCGTCGTAGCGGCCGGGCGGGACGGTCTTGAGCGTCGCGACCGCCTCGCTGAGCGGCGCCCGCACGATCTCGGTGCCGCGCAGCGCGACCATCGTGCCGAACGCCCCGTCCTGGACGGCGTCCACCGCGTGCAGGCCGAACCGCGTCGCGAGCACCCGGTCGAACGCGGTGGGGGCGCCGCCGCGCTGGAGGTGGCCGAGCACCGTCGTGCGGGCCTCGCGCCCGGTGGCGTCCTGGAGCCGCTCGCCCAGCCAGGAGCCGACCCCGCCGAGCCGGACGTGCCCGAACGCGTCGGTGCCGCCCTCCTGGAGGGTCATGTCGCCCTCGACGGGCGCGGCGCCCTCCGAGACGCACAGGACGGCGGCGAGCCCGCGCCGGAACCGCGCCTCCACCCAGCCGACGACCCTGGCGAGGTCGAAGGGCCGCTCCGGGATCAGGATGACGTCGGCGCCGCCCGCGAGGCCCGCGTGCAGGGCGATCCACCCGGCGTGCCTGCCCATCACCTCGCAGACGACGGCCCGGTGGTGGCTCTCGGCCGTCGTCCTGAGCCGGTCGAGCGCGTCGGTGGCGATCGAGACGGCCGTGTCGAACCCGAACGTGTAGTCGGTGGCGGCGAGGTCGTTGTCGATGGTCTTGGGCACCCCGACGACGGGCAGTCCCTGCCCGTGCAGGGCGGCCGCGACGCCCAGGGTGTCCTCCCCGCCCATCACGATGAGCGCGTCCACGCCGAGCGCCGTGAGGTTCTCGATGATCTTGCGTGGGCCGTCCTCCTCGTGCAGGGGGTTGGTCCTGGACGAGCCGAGGATGGTGCCGCCCCGCGCGAGGATCCCCCGGACGGACGAGAGTGGCAGTTCGACGGAGTCCCCCTCCAGCGGCCCGCGCCAGCCGTCCTTGAATCCGGTGAAGGTGTGGCCGTACTCGCGGACGCCCTTGCGCACCGCCGCGCGGATCACCGCGTTCAGGCCGGGGCAGTCGCCCCCGCCGGTGAGCACCCCGATCCGCATGGCGTCCCCCCGTCGTCGCTCGGGGAAGACCTACCCGTCACCCTGGGTGATTACCTTCTCCCCAGGAGCCGGGCCCTGCCGAAGGCGGCCACGACGACCCCGCGCGGGTAGAGGCGGAGCGTCGGAAGCCGCCGGGGCCTGGGCGCGTCGCCGTAGCGCCACAGGGCCTCCCGGACGGCCAGTGCCGCGCGGGCGGGGGCGTCGAGCGAGTCCCGGTGTGCTCGGGCGAAGTCCCACACGTCCTGCCAGGTGCCGCGGGTGGGGTGGTCGGCCGCCCAGGCGACGTAGGCGTCCCGGTGGGCGAGGAGTTCGGGCCACAGCCGTGCGGCGTCGCCGTACCGCTTGCGGGCCAGCGCGCGCGCTGTGGTCCCGACCCTGTGCGCGTCGAAGCCGTCCGGGAGGGGCGCGCCCTCGACGAGCGCGCGCACGAGCGCCTCCTGACGGGCGGCGAGGCCGGACGGCTCCTCACGCGGCACGTCGGGTGATCCGTTCCAGCCGGGCGGCGTCCGCGATCGCGTCGAGTTCGGCCGCCAGGACGTGGCCGGGCGGGTAGCCGCCGTCCCGCTCCAGGAGGTAGCCGAGCCTGCCTTCAGGGGAAAGCCTCTCCTCGGCCTCCCCGACCAGCGCGAGCACCTCCGACGGCACGGGGTCGGTGTGCGTGTCGTGGTAGAGGCCGTCACCCTCCATGCCGCCCGCGACATGGCAGTAGGCGACCCGCTCCAGGGGGAAGGACTCCAGGACCTTCACAGGGTCCTGCCCCCGGTTGCGGGCGTTGGCGTAGACGTTGGCCACGTCGAGGAGGAGCAGCGCGCCCGTCCGGTCGAGGAGTTCGGTGAGGAACTCGCCCTCGGTGTACTCGTCGTCGGGCCAGTCGAACAGCGCGGCGATCGGCTCGACGGCCAGCGGCACGTCGAGTTCCGCCGTCGTCAGCGCGATGTTGCGGGTGAGCGCGGCCAGCGCGGCGCGGCTGCGCGGCACCGGCAGCAGGTGCCCCGCCTCCAACCCTCCGGCCCGCACGAACGCGACGTGCTCGCTGACCAGCGGCGCCGCCACCAGCGCGGCGCCGCGCGCGAGGTGCGCGACCCGCGCCGGGTCCACCTCCTCGGCGCCGCCCAGCGAAAGCTTCACCCCGTGCGGGACGACCCGCACCCCCCGGTCACGCAAGGCGAGCAGCTCAGGGTCCGGGTGGTGCAGCGACTCGGCTATCACCTCGGTGAAGGCGAGCCCCGGCAGCCCGGCGACGAACTCCGCGATCTCGGGCCGCCAGCCGATACCGACGGTCGGCCCCGTCGTCGTCTGGAGCGTCATCCGCCACAGCCTCCGCCGCCGCCGCAGGACGAGCCACTGGAGCAGGAGGAGCCGCTGGAGCAGGACGAGGAGGACGAGCTGCACGAACTCATCGTGGCGGCCGAGCCGCCCGCGCCGCTGTCCCCGGCGAGCCCCCTGTGCAGTTCGGCCTCGGCGGCGAAAGCGGGGTCCATCGCCATGAGCGCGGTGGCGCCGAACATCGCGACGGCAAGGGCGGCGGCCTCATGGCCGTGGGACGCATAAGACGGCGAGGACGCGGGGTGCAGGCCGCGCAGCTGCCCCGCCGAACGTGCGATCGTCCGCGTGGACCCGCGCGTCTTGACGGGCGCGGCGATCAGCAGGACCACCGTGAGCACACCGATGAGGGCGAGGACCGCGACGAGGAACCCGACCGGCCTGTCGTTGGCGAGCCCGGCGACGAGCCGCAGCACGCCGAGCGCGACGACGGCGAGCAGCGGCACCGCGGCGAGCCGCACCTGCCTGCGCTCGTCGGAGCCGAGCAGTTGGCCGCGCGCTATCAGCGCCTCGCGGATCGCGCCGAGCGCACCGGCCACGCCCGAGTTCAGGTGCAGGGTGCGGGTCCGCGCGCCGGACCCGGCCGCGTACAGCACCGCGTAGTCCAGCGGCGTCGCGCCGGGCGGGGGCGCGACGCCCGTCGCCCTGACCCCGCCGCCCTTCTCCGCGCCGACGGCGCCCGCGAGCCGCAGCCGCGCGAGGCTCGCCGCGACGGCCTGACGCGGCCCGCCCACCAGGAAGGCGAGCTCCTCGGCGGGCAGCCCCTCGGGGTTCTCCCGCCCCTTGCTGAGCCAGCGCCGCAGTCCGAGCACGACGACCAGGACCACGGCCGCGAGGATCCCGTAGTACAGCAGGAAGTCCCCGCCGGAGATCCCCCAGGTCGGCTCACCGTTCACCGCGCCACCTCCTCACCGGGCCCGCGGCCCACACACCCTTGGATGCACCGCCGTACCCGCCGGTTTCGTCCGCTGCCGACATTTCCGCCCGACTTTCGGCGGCCGCCGGAGCCCTGTCCGTCGAACGGGGGGTTCACGGGGTGTCCAGGCCCTTTTCGATGGCGTAGCGGACCAGTTGGACGCGGTTGTGGAGGTGGAGTTTGCCCAGCGTGTTCTGGACGTGGTTCTGCACGGTCCGGTGGGACAGCACGAGGCGTTCGGCGATCTGGCGGTAGGTGAGGCCCTTGGCGACGAGGCGGAGGATCTCGGTCTCGCGGTCGGTGAGGCGCGGCGCGTCCGGGGCGGGCGCGGGCACCGCGGCGAGCCTGCGGTACTCGCCGAGGACGAGCCCGGCCAGGCCCGGCGTGAAGACGGCGTCGCCCTGCACGGTGCGGGCCACCGCGTCGAGGAACTCGGCGCGGGCCGCGGACTTCACGAGGTAGCCGGTGGCGCCCGCCTTCACCGCCTCCAGGACGTCCTCCTGCTCTCCGCTCGCCGACAGCACGAGGACGCGGGCGGGCGGGTCGAGCGCGGCGAGCGCCCGTGTCACCTCGACCCCGGAGATGTCGGGCAGCCGCAGGTCCACCACGGCGACCTCGGGCCGCACCGCCGCCGCGACCCGCACCGCCTGACGGCCCTCGCCGCACGCCGCGACGACGTCGTATCCGGCCTCGGCGAGGTCACGGGCCACCGCGTCCCGCCACATCGGGTGGTCGTCCACCACCATCACCCTGACGCCGCCCATGGCCCCACCTTACGAATCACGACAAACCGACTAACAGTGTGACGCGCCGGGCGACCCCGGTCCACGCGCGGGCGGCGTTCGCTCAGGACGAGGGCGGGACGACGGTCGGCGGGTCGAACGGCCCCGCGCCGCCCGACCCGGACGGCTCGGGCATCGGCGACCCTTCGGGCAGCGGAGGCCGCGGCCCCTCATCCGGCATCCCCGGAAAGTCGGGAATCCGCCGCTCCGGGTGGGACCAGCGGTCGCCGTACCAGGGCCGGTCCTCGTGCCACGGCCGGTCGCCGCCCCACCGCCGGTCGAACTCGACACGGATCACCTCGGGATCGTCGTCACCGTCCCCGACCGCGAGCGCGACCACGCCGCCGCCCACAAGCCCGCCGAGCAGCCCCGCCGCCAGCAGCGACACCGCCCCCGACCCCACCACCCGCTTCACGCGAGGCCCCCAGGGCCGCCGAGGCGCCCCGGCGGGCCCCGCCAGCACCTCCCCGCCCCCCAACGGAGGCGCGGGCGGCACCGGCGACGCGACAGCGCCCTCAGCACCCGGCCCGGACCCAGCGCCTCCGGGCGCGCCCGGAGGCGGCGGCGGCGACGCGACGGACGAACCCTGGCCCGCGTCCGGAACCGGTGACGCGACGGCTCCCTCGGCCCCCTGAACCGGCGACGTGGCGGCGCCGTCGGGTCCGGGGGCCGGGTCGGCGGCGGTGACGTCCGGGTCGGTGGGAGCGGGCGACGGGGCTACGGTGGAGCCCTCGGGGTCCTGGGTGGGGATGTCGGTTCGGGTGGTGGGTTCGGGGGTGGGGGAAGGGGCCGGGGGCGGGACAGCGGCGGGCGGGGTGGGGAGCGGGCGGCCCGCTACGGGCTTGTCGTAGGGTTCGCGGGGGTCGGGCATGGGGGCCTCCCGGGCCTGGCGGGTTGGGGTCGGGGGCGGAACGGGGCAATGATGCACCCGCCGGGTTAAGGGCGGTGTCAGCGCGGGACGGTGAGCTCCAGCTCGGTGCCCTGGCCGGGCGCGGAGACGATCTCCACGGTGCCGCCCAGGTCCCGCACCCGCCCCCGCACGGACTGCGCGAGCCCCAGCCGCCCGGCCCGCTCCGCCTCGACGAGACGGCCGGGCGCGATCCCCGGCCCGTCGTCCCGCACGCTCACCGTGACGGCCGCGCCGTCGTCCTCCAGGAGCACCCACACCCGCGTCCCGGGCGGGCAGTGCGCCGCGACGTTGTCCAGCGCCGCCCCCACCGCCGCCGCGAGCTCCCGCGCGACGGCACGGGCCAGCACCACGGGCGTCGCCGGGGTCGCGAGCTGCACCGAGGCGGAGGCGTAAGGCCGCAGCAGCGCCCGCAGATCAGCGGTGCCGCCGTCGTCGTCGCCGGAGCCGGGCAGCCGCGGCCCCGGCACCACCGCCAGCACCTCCGCCGAGATCAGGGCGCGCAGCGCCGCCTCCTGCTCCCCCGCGAGCCGTCCCAGCTCGGCGGCCTCGCCGCCCAGTTCGCCGCCGCGCCGCCGGACCAGCGCGAGCACCTGGAGCACCGAGTCGTGCAGGTCGCGGGCGAGCCGTTCGCGTTCGCGGGTCGCGGTCTCCAGCGCGACGGCCCGCGCCATCCGCAGCTCGGCGTCGATAGCGAGCCGCCCGAGGTACCCGACGATCACGCCGACCATGAGCAGCAGCACGACGCCGTTGAACGTCGTCTGGCTGAACACCTCCGCGTACAGCGCGCGCAGGGCGACGTCGGGCACCGCGACGGCCAGCGCCGCCGCCACCCCGCGCCGCGCGCCGCCGCGCAGCGCCCACGCCATGACGGGCGCCGCCACCCAGCTGACGGTCAGGTTGGGCCGTCCGTCGGCGAGGTGCTCGCGCGTCTCCACAAGCCCGGTGGCCAGCAGACAGGCCACCGCCACGGCCACGTCCGCGACGCCGAAGAGCCGCCCGCCCCGCACCCGCGCCGCCACGACGGTCCAGGCGGCCATCACCGCGAACACCGCGAGCCCGCCCAGCGGATACCGGTACTCGCCGTACCCGTTGGCGATCAGCGCGCCCGCGTAGGCGCACGAGACCGCCCGGAACACCGCCGTCGCCCGCCACAGCACGGCCTCGACGCCGGGGCCTGTGCGCCGGGCCCAGGGGCGGGCGGCGGGCGTGCTCATTCCTCGTCTTCGTCCCGGCGGACCTCGCGGCCCTGCTGCTCGGCCTTGACCTCGGCCGCGTACCGGTCGACGTACTCCTGGCCGGAGAGGTCCTGGATCGCCTTCATGATCTGGTCGGTGACGGTCCGCAGCACCTCGCGGTCGTCCTCGCGGCCGTAGTACTCCGAGAAGTCCAGCGGCCGCCCGAACCGGACGCCGGGCCGTCCCGGCAGCCCGAGGACGCGCGGCTTGGACCCGGCGGGCATCAGCTCGAACGTGTTGATCATCGCCATCGGGATCACCGGCACCCGGCCCTGGAGCGCGAGCCTGGCGACGCCGGTCTTGCCCTTGAACAGGCGGTTGTCCGGCACCCGGGTGCCCTCGGGGTAGATCCCGAGGAGCCTGCCCTCACCGAGCACCCGCAAGCCGGTGACCAGTGCCTCCTCGCTCGCCTTGCCGCCCGTCCTGTCGATCGGGATGACGCCGACGCCGCTGAAGAAGAACCGGCTGAACCAGCCCTTGATCCCCCTGCCGGTGAAGTAGTCGCGCTTGCCGAGGAACACGATGCGGCGGCGCAGCGGCAGCGGGCCGAAGAAGTGGTCGGCGAACGACAGGTGGTTGCACGCGAGGATCGCCGGGCCCTCGTCGGGGACGTTGTCCATCCCGCGGTTCCTGGGACGCCAGACCACCCAGAGGATGGGGCCCAAGATGGACTTGACGATCCACCAGAACATCCCGCCGCCTCTCCCGAATTGTTTGTAGGCCGTTCGAAGTGCCAGACATCTTCGCACGGACCCGGCCGGGCGGAGGGATCGCGTCCCCGGGCGCCCCCGTGGGACGATTCGCACCGTAGGCTCATCGCATGATGGTGGCCGGCGAACCGAGGAGCTGAGGGAAGTGAACCGCCGCGAGAACGGGCTGTCAGCGGACGCATACACGCCCTTGATCGACCTCGTCCCCGATCTCGCCGACGAGCTGCTCGCCCTGCTGGGCGCCGCCGGGATCGCCGCCTACGCGCTGCCGGGCGACACCTCGGGCCCCGACGTGCTCGACCACGTCCACGTCGACGTCGCGCACAAGCGGGAGGCCGAGCGCCTGCTGCACCCGCTGCTGCGGGACAGGCTGGCCGCCGCGCCCGCCGCCCCCGGCGCCGACGCGCGCCCCGAGGCGCCCGAGCGGGACCAGCGCGACGACGACGCGATCTTCGCGGAGATCGTCGCGGGCTTCGACACCCCGGCCGAGCAGTCCTGGCCGGACGAGGAGCATCTGGATCCGGGTGAGGACCGCACGGGCAGGCTGCCGACAGCGCGGATCGTCTTCTCCGGCACGGCGCCGCCCGAGACGGCCGAGGAGTCCGAGAAGTCCGCGAAGTCCGAGAAAGACACGGACGAGGACGACGAAGCGGAAGGCGACCTCAAGGAGCGGAAGGATCCGGGCGAGCAGGAGCCGGACGAGGAGGGCCACTACGAGCCGCCGCCTCCGCCCCCGCTGCCCGTCCCGGACCCGACGACGCGGCTGGCCTGGGTCTGCCTGGTCGGCGGCCCCGCCTACATCCTCACCACGGTCGTGATGCGCCTCCAGGCCCCCGGCTGGGCGGCCTTCCTGGCGGTCGCCGCGTTCATCGGCGGGTTCGTCACGCTGGTGCTGCGGATGGGCGACGAGCCGAGGGACGGCGACGACGGCGCCGTCGTCTGACGCGCTACTTGGCGACCTTCAGGTACGCCTTCTCCACGGTGACGGTGGAGGTGCCGAAGTTCTCCACCTCGGCCCTGTAGGACTTGTCCTTCCAGAGCGAGACGAGCCCGGTCAGGGTGTACTCGACCTTGGTGCCGTTGCCGACCTTGTCCTCGCCGACGAGGTCCTTCACCCGTGACTTCCCGTCCCTGGTGAACTCGGCGACGCTGAGCTTGAGTTTCTCGCCGGCGGTCTGGCCGCTGACGGTCACCGTGAGCGTCGTCACGTGCAGCCCGGACTCCTTGGGGAGCCAGGCCGCCGCCGGGTTGGCGTGCACCCCCTCCGGGTCGTTCCACTCGACGTCGAAGACCAGCGCGGCGCGCTTGCCCGGCGCGACCGTCGCGGCCTTGCCGATACCGACGTTGATGAGAATCTCCACGCCCGTCCTCCTGGCCGATAGCGGCTACCCAAGCGGGACTCTAGCGGCATGCCGGGCATCATGCGGGCCGTCCCGCCCTGCCGGTCTGACCTGACCGGGCCGTGGGCCGTGGCGTCAGGCGGCTGTCAGCCTTCGCCGCCGGGCGCGAGCCGCGCCAGCACCGGGAGGTGGTCGGTGGCGCGGGCGAAGTCCCCGCCGGGGTCGGGTGGGACCCCGCAGCCGAGCACGGTGAGCCGGGGGTCGGTGAAGATCCCGTCGATGCGGCGGCGCGGGCCGCCCGCCGGGAAGGTCGCGGCGCCGCCCTCGGGCGCGACGGCGTGCGCGTCGCGGAGCCGGGAGGCGAGCAGCCGCCAGGCGGGCCCGTCGGGGCCCTCGTTGAAGTCACCGGCCAGGACGGCCGGGGCCGGCCGTCCGGCGAGCAGCCGCAGCACGAGGTCCGCGTGCCGCAGCCGCTCGCGCGGGTCGAGCCCCAGATGGGTGGACGCGACGGCCAGGGCCCGCCCCTCCACGGACACCACGGCGACGGCCAAGGCCCGCCGGTGCAGGGGCGGCGCCCAGGGCAGCCGGTGGAATCCGCTCGCGAGGAGCCGCACCCCGGGACGGCCCAGGACGGCGAGCCCGGCGGTACGGCGTCCGGCCAGCACGGTCATCCCGACCTCGCGGGCGAGCCCCGCCCGCGCGGCCCGCCAACGCCCGTACCGGGGGACCTCCTGGAGGCACAGGAGGTCGGGCGCGCAGGCGCGCACCACCCGGGCCACCGCGAGGGGGTCGTCCCGCAGCGACCTGAGGTTGTAGGTGAGTATCCGCACCGCGCGCCCGCCGACCGTCCGCCGCGCCCTACCGCTCCGCTCCTACAGCCGCGCCAGGTCGGCCGCGCCGACGATGCCCGCGTCCGGGCCCAGCTCGGCGATCCGCACCTCGGGCAGCCGCCGGTGGCCGTGCCCGGTGACGGCCTCGGTGAACGCCTTGGTCATCTGCTCCAGCAGCAGGTCGGCCACGGCAGACAGGCCGCCGCCGATGATGAACAGGCCGGGGTCCATGATCGCGGTGAGGTCCGCGAGGCCCTGCCCGACCCAGCACGCGACGGTCTGGAAACACTCCAGGGCGGCGGGGTCGCCCTCGCGGGCGGCCTCGGAGACGGCGAGGCCGGTGATCTCCATGGTGCCGCCGCTCAGCTCGATCATCCGGGCCGCGCGCTTGGGCTCGACCCTGGCCAGGTCGCGCGCCTCGTGCGAGAGCGCGTTGCCGGAGGCGTACTGCTCCCAACAGCCGCGGTTGCCGCAGCCGCAGCGCCGCCCGTCCGGGACGACCCGGACGTGGCCGAGCTCGGCCCCGATCCCGTGCCTGCCGCGGTACAGGGCGCCGTCCACGATGATGCCGCCGCCGATGCCGGTGCCGAGCGTGACGCACACGACGTGCTCCTCGCCCCGTCCCGCGCCGAACCGGTACTCGCCCCAGGCCATCGCGTTGGCGTCGTTCTCGACCACCACGGGCAGCCCGGTCAGCTTCTCGACCTTGGCCTTCAGGGGCTCGTCACGCCAGGCGAGATTGGGGGCGAACAGCACGATCGACCGCGTCTCGTCGACGAAGCCCGCGGCGCCCAGGCCGACGCCCGAGACGTCGTCGTACTTGGCCTTCAGCAGGTTCGTCACCTCGGCGATGACCCCGGCGGTCAGCTCGGGGTTGGTCGACGGTGTGGGCCTGCGCAGCTTCTCGAGGATCCGCCCCTGGTCGTCGACCACTCCGGCGGCCACCTTGGTGCCACCCACATCCACACCGATGGTCAGCGACATCGCCGAACCCTCCTCTTCCACCCCGGGCGGTTCCCGTCGCCCGGGTGATCCACGTCAGCCGACATCCAGCGGGTCGTCCCCGCCGGCGCCGCGCTCCCCCTCTCGGGGCGCGCGGTCCGCCCGCCAGGTCCCGCCCCCGCTTTCCGGACGTGTTGGGCGAGTGCGTTCATACCCGGCCAAAACATCCTGGAAGGCTGCGAAGAGGGACTGACCGGCATCGACCACATGGGCCAGGACATCGGGACCGGAGGACTTCGCCGCCTCCATCGCCCGGCAGACCGGACAGTTGTGCGGACACGTGCCCTCGGCCCGCTCCTCACGGACGGCCTCGCTCCACACGTCACCGCCCTGCGGTCCACGGTCGTCGGTCATCCGGCGGCGAACCGCCTCAAGGAGCTTGAACGCCTCCTCAAGGACATATCCCGGCTGATCGGTCATGCGATTCCCATTCGCCTCATGGTCGGCCGGTAACCGTACCGTGCGCGACCGGTTACCCGCGCGTACTGGTCAGCGCCAGCCCGCGCCTCCATTGTCCGTTTCGATCGGTCCACTGCGCTATCCCGACTTTTCCGGACTTCACCTAAACGCATCCCGCCCGCCGCCCCATCGCGCGGAGGTCCGTCGGGCACCGGCCGCCCCGGCGGGATCAGCTCTCCACGCGCCGCTTCAGCCCCTTCAACGCCGACTCGATGATGATCTTCTCGGCCTTGCGGCGGATCATCCCGATCATCGGGATCTTGACGTCCACCGCCAGCTCGTACAGCACCTCGGTGCCGCCGCTGCCCTCACCGAGCGCGTACCTGCCGCTCAGGCCCGAGACCACGGTGCCCGCCTCGGCGAGGTCCCAGCGCAGCTCGTCCACGCCCGACCACTGGCAGCGCACGCTGTAGGTGTCCTTGATCGGGCCGGACGCCAGCGTCATCCTGACGACCTCGGGACGGCCCTCCTCGTCGGCGCTGACCACCTCGGCCGCCACGATCCCGTCCGCCCACTGCGGATACGCGGGATAGTCCGCGATCACCTCCATGATCGCGGCCTTGTCGGCGTTGATCGTGATGCTGGAGCTCGTCCGGTCGGCCATCGCGTCCCCTTCGTCATGGTCCTACGCGGAGATTACTCCTCCGGGGACGGCACGGACGGGCCGTCCGGCGATCCTGAAGCCACCCGCTCCGGCCCACCCTGTACATCGCTCACCACGTGGACGCGCACGCCTCCCACACAACATCGCGATCAAGTCAAGGTTCGAACACGCGGATATATCCTCGAAACATAGCTACCGCCTAGTAGCCGAAGTCCACGGAAACAGGGTACGTTCGGGCCAGCCCCCATCCCGCGAAGACGCTAAGGACCAGTTCAGTGCGTGAATACACAGCTCCCGCCCTGGTGGAGGTGCCCTCCTCGACGACGACGACGGACACCGTGTTCGAACGCGCCGCGCGCGACCCCCGCCAGACCGCGTTCCGGCGCCGTTTGCCCGGCGGCTGGCGGCCCGTCACCATCGGCGAGTTCCGCGACGAGGTCGTCTCCATCGCCAAGGGCCTGATCGCCAAGGGCGTCAAGCCCGGCGACAGGGTCGGCCTGCTGTCCCGCAACCGGTACGAGTGGACCGTCATCGACTACGCCATCTGGACGGCCGGCGCGGTCACCGTCCCGGTGTACGAGACGTCCTCGGTCGAGCAGATCACCTGGATCCTGTCGGACTCCGGCGCCGTCGGGATCTTCACCGAGACCGTCACGCACAAGGCGTCCGCCAAGGAGGCCGGTGCCGACCAGGTCTGGGTCATCGAGGACGACGGCCTGGCCGAGCTGGCGGAGGCGGGCGCGTCCGTCACCGACGAGCAGGTCGAGGCGGCCCGCACCTCCCGCACGTCGACCGACCTGGCGACGCTGATCTACACCTCCGGCACCACCGGCCGCCCCAAGGGCTGCGAGCTCACCCACGCCAACTTCGTGGAGCTGTGCCGCAACGCCAAGGAGGGCGAGCTGAAAGAGGTGCTCACCGGCCGGGCCGACGCCTCGACGCTGCTGTTCATCCCGCTCGCGCACGTGTTCGCGCGGCTCATCCAGGTGCTGGTGATCGAGTCCGGCGTGGTCCTCGGCCACTCCCCCGACATCAAGAACCTCCTGGAGGACCTCGGCTCCTTCAAGCCGACCTTCCTCCTCGCCGTCCCGCGCGTGTTCGAGAAGGTCTACAACGGCGCCGAGCAGAAGGCGATCACCGGCGGCAAGGGCAACATCTTCGCCAAGGCCGCCGACACCGCCATCGCCTACAGCAAGGCCCAGGACACCCCGTCCGGCCCGGGTCTCGGCCTCAAGGTCAAGCACGCCGTCTTCGACAAGCTCGTCTACGGCAAGCTGCGCGAGGCCGTCGGCGGCAACGTGTCCCACGCGGTGTCCGGCGGCGCCGCCCTGGGTGAGCGGCTCGGCCACTTCTTCCGCGGCGTCGGGATCACCATCCTGGAGGGCTACGGCCTCACCGAGACCACCGCGCCCGCCACCGTCAACACCCCGCGCAACCTCCGCATCGGCACGGTCGGCAAGCCGGTGCCGGGCACCTCGATCCGGATCGCCGAGGACGGCGAGATCCTCATCAAGGGCGTCGGCGTGCTGGGCGGCTACTGGAACAACGAGACGGCGAGCAAGGAGGCCCTGGAGGACGGCTGGTTCCGCACCGGCGACCTCGGCTCGCTGGACGCCGACGGCTTCCTGTCGATCACCGGCCGCAAGAAGGAGATCCTGGTGACGGCCGGCGGCAAGAACGTCGCGCCCGCCCCGCTGGAGGACCGCGTGCGGGCCCACCCGCTGGTCAGCCAGTGTCTCGTCGTCGGCGAGGGCCAGCGGTTCATCGCCGCCCTGGTGACGCTCGACCCCGAGGCGATCGGCCCCTGGCAGGAGACCAACGGCCTGGCGGGCAAGTCCGTCGTCGAACTGGCCGAGGACCCGAAGGTGCTCGCGGAGATCGGCAAGGCCGTCGCGAACGCCAACCTCTCGGTCTCCAACGCCGAGCAGATCAAGAAGTTCCAGATCCTCGAAGAGGACTTCACCGTCGAGAACGACTACCTGACGCCGTCGCTCAAGGTGAAGCGGCACCTGGTGGTCCGCGACTTCACCGGGGTCATCGAGGACATCTACCGGTAGGCAGTACCCAGGATCTACCGTTTGTCGGTTCCGCCCTGGTCAACCCTCTTCGATACTGAGTGTCAACCGAAGGATGGTTTCCGTGACCATCTCCGAAGGGGGTTGACCAGCGATGTCCCGGCTTTCACGCAACGAGATCGAAGAGGGCACCCAGTCCGACAGGCGGCGCTCGGCGCGCAACCGGCAGCGCCAGCAGCCGCACTCGGCGCAGGCCAAGACCGGCAGGCACGCCGCCGCCAAGAAGTCCCTCCCCCTGCGCCGCGGCCAGGGCCGCTGATAGTTCTGTGTTTGATTGGCCCCGGGGCGCTTGCGAGCCCGGGGCCGCCCCTCCGGCCCGTGGGGCCTCCGGGGCAGCCCCGGGAGCGCCCCCGGGCCGGGCTCAGCCGGTCAGCAGGGTTTCCAGGCGGGCGGCCTGGCGGGTCCAGGTCCACTCCGCCTCCACCCAGGCCCTGCCCCGCGCGCCCATGGCCCGTGCGGCCGCCGGATCGGCCAGCAGGCCCGCGACGGCGTCCGCGACGGCACCCGGATCGCGGCCGGGCGCCACCAGGCCCGTCTCGCCCGCCAGGACGGCGTCGGGGGCGCCGCCGGAGTCCCCGGCCACCACGGGCAGCCCGGTGGCCGACGCCTCCAGGTAGACGATCCCGAGGCCCTCGACGTCCAGGCCGCCGCGCCGGGTCCGGCAGGGCATCACGAACACGTCGCCCGCGTCGTAGTGGGCGGGCAGCTCGCTCCACGGCACCGAGCCGGTGAACACCACCGAGTCCCGCACCCCCGACCGTTCGGCCATCCGTTCCAGCTCGCGCCGGTAAGGGCCGCCGCCCACCAGCAGCAGCACCGCGTCCGGCACCCGCGCGCGCACGGCGGGCCACACCCTGATCAGCGTGTCCTGGCCCTTGCGGGGCACGAGCCGCGAGACGCACACCGCCACCGGCCGGCCGTCGACGCCGTGCCGCTTCCTGATCTCCGTGCCGCCCGCGCCGGGCCGGAACACGTCCTCGTCGACGCCGGGCGCGAGCCGCGTCATCCGGGCCGCCGCCTGCGGGGACAGCGCGCGGGCCATCCTTGACCGGGTGTACTCGCCCAGATAGGTGAGCACGTCCAGGCCGTCGCCGATCCGCCGCAGCAGGCCGCGCGCGGCCGGGAGCTGCGCCCAGGCCGCCTCGTGCCCGTGGGTGATCCCCACCGCCCGCCCGATCCCGGCCTCGCGCAGCGCGGGCGCCAGCAGCCCCAGCGGGGCCGCCGCGCCGAAGACCACCGCGTCGCAGCGTTCGCCGCGCGCGAGGTCCCGCGCCCTGCGCAGCACCGACGGCTCGGGCAGCATCAGCGACGTCGGATGCCGGACCACCGGGAACGGCTGCGCCGCGTCGAACTCCCGCGCGCCCCGCCACTGCGGCGCGTACACCACGACCGACCCCTCGGGCCGCCGCAGCGCCAGCTGGTGCACGAACTGCTGGATCCCGCCGGGCCGCGGCGGAAAGTCGTTGGTGACTATGAGGCTCTTCATCGCACCCCACACAATGCCACGCACCCACCCGTACCGCCCCACCAGCCCGTCGAGGCGGTTCAGGCCAGGTGGGCGCGGAGGTAGGCGCGCCAGGCGGGGGTGAGGTCTTCGACGCCGAGCACCCGCTTGAGCGCCTCGGGCTCCGGGAGGGTGCGGGCGGCGCGGTAGAGGGCGAGGAGCTTGGCGCGGCCGTGGGTCTCGGCGATCATGCGGCAGGCGAGCCAGGCCTCCTGGTAGGACTGGCTGAGGCGGGGCGCGGAGGTGCCGAAGGCAGCGGCGTCCGGGAGGCGGTCGGGGAGCTTTCCGGCTTTGACCTCGGCGGCGAGTTCGGCGGCGGCCTTACGGGTGGGCACGGACGTCCCCAGGTAGCCGACGTAGTCCGCGAAGCCCTCCACGAGCCACATGGGCGTCGTGGTGTCCGATCCGGCGTCCAGGGCGATGTGGGTGAGCTCGTGGGTGAGCACCACGCGGCGGCCCAGGGCGGACAGGCGCGGCCAGGTCTCCGGGGAGACGAGGATCCGGGGACGGCCGGGGCTCCCGTCGGCGTTGGGGCGGGCGGTCGCCAACGCCACGACCTCGCCCAGGTCGCGGTCCCCGGCCAGGGCCCTGGCGTGCTCGCCGTCCACCGGCACCAGGGCGACGGCCTTACGGGCCCAGTCCGGTCCAACGGCCGCCGTCACTCGGGGCGCGGCGGCGTCCAGCAGGGCGGCGATCTGCCGCAGCGGCCCCGAGCCGACCACCAGGCTCGCCGCCCCCGTGACGGCCTCGACCGGCCCGCGCGACCAGATCTGGGCGTCGTCGGCGCGCCCGTCGCCCCCGTCCCCGGTGAACCCGGCGGGGCCGACCCTCAGATGGCCGGTGCGGACCTCGTCGGCGGTGTCGAAGCCCCGGTACCGGTGCGCGACCCTGACGGTCACCAGGCCGCCGTCCAGCTCCGCGACGGTCTCGGCCCAGCCCGCGAGCGGCAGGGCGGCCAGCGAGCCGAACAGCTCCTCCTGACGGGCCAGGAAACCCGGCTCGGCCGGATCGACCGTCGCCAGGAAGCCCGCCTTGTCCCCGGCCAGGACGGCGGCCGAGCGGGCGGCCAGCAGCGCGTCCACCCGCGCCGGGTCGGCCTGCCGGGCCGACGGGGCGGGCGCGGGGCCCGCCCGGCAGCCCGCCAGGCCCAGCGCCGCCCCGCCCAGTAGGACGGCGCGGCGGCCGGGGACGCGCGAAGGCCCCGGTGCGTCGGCTTCCATGGGTCGCGATCCTATGACCGCGCCGGAAACCCGACGTCCCGGGGCCTTTCGTGCCATCGGCTATGAGTCCGTGCGGGCTGGTCAGCCCTTGAACTCGGGGTAGCCGTACCCGACGATCTGGCTGGCGGAGCGCTGCTTGAGCTGCACCTTGTTGCCGGTGTTGCCCTCGACGGTGTGGACGGTGCCGTCCGAGCCGACGCCGGTGACGATGCCGACGTGCACGATGTCGTCGAGGCCCTTGGCGCCGTTCCAGTTGAAGAAGACGATCGCGCCGGGCTTCGGGGTGGTGCCCCAGCGGCTCTGCTCCTTGAACCACTTGGCGTGCGCGATGGTCCAGGCGTCCTGGCCGACGGTCTTGACCGTGCCGGTCTGCTCGGCGACCCAGGAGACGAACATGTTGCACCACTCGGCGGCCTTGTAGGCGGAGCGGCTGCCGCCGTCACGGGCGATGGTCTCGCCGGCCCGGTCGGTCTCGGCGTACCACTCGCCGAACTTGGTGCGGCCGGTCGCGTCCTCGGCCTCACCGAGCTGGCTCTTGGCCTGGTTGATGAAGTCCTCGGCGCTGACGGCGGCCGCGGCCTCGGACTCGTCGGCCTCGCGGTCGGACTCGTCGGCCTGGCGGGCGTCCTCCTCGGCGGCGCCGGTCTTCTTACCGTCGAGCTTGACCTGGACGGCGGCCAGGCCGCCCTCGTTGACGGCGCCGATGCCCGCGAGGTTCAGGGCGGACTGGGTGACCTCGGCGGAGGTCTTGGCGTCCTCCTCCAGCGTGTTCGCGTGCGCGGCGGCGGTGAAGGTGCCGGCGAGGAGGGTGGTGGCGAGGAAGCCGCCGGTGAGCTTGAGGGTCAGGGCGGTCTGCTTGGCGTGACGACCGGTCATGTTGCTTCAACTCCTGGTTTCCATGCCGCCTACCGGGTTAGCTGACGGATTCGGGCCTGGAATAGCCCTACGGTGGCTGGGCCACCGATTCACCCCGTGCCGATCGTGATCGGCGAGTGGGTCCCCGGCTCCGCGCTGGGCGCGGACTCGGCGGGAGGACGGCTCCCTCAGGGAGAGAGCCAGTCCCGCGTGCATTTGACTGGTGAGCGCGGCGGGGGTACCGGAGGGTTCCGGTGCTGCACCCCCGCCGTGGGGGTCCGTGTGCCTAGTAGGGGCGCACGGCTCCGTTGAAGTTCTTCTTGCGGTAGCTGTCGAGCAGTACCTGACGGACGTGGTCTCCGGTGCGGGGCGAGTGGATCATCCACACCTTCCCGCCGGAAACCTTGGAGACGATGCCTACGTGGCTCCGGCCCCCGTAGAAGAAGACCAGGTCCCCCGGGTAGAGGTCCCTCCACTTGATCTTCTTCGGGACACCGGCGTAGATCGCGGTGGTGGTCCGCGGCAGTTTCACGCCCGCCTGACGGTAGACGTAGCCGACGAGACCTGAGCAGTCGAAGGAGTTCGGGCCGGCCGCGCCGTAGACGTACGGCCTGCCCTTCTTCTTCTTCGCCAGGGCCAGGGCCTTCTGCGCGGTCTTCTTGCGCTCGGCCCAGGTCTTCTTCTTCGGTTTCTTCTTGGTCGCCTTCTGCGTCGGGGCCGTGGATTCGGCCGCGACCGCCTGCGCCGGAACCGCGATGAGGGCCGCGGGAGCAAGCACCGAGGTGGCGAGCAGGCCGGAGGCCAGCCGCACACGCCGGGAAGGCAGGCGGGTGCCAGGGATGCGAGACAGGGGAATCTCCTTCTTCCTGACGCCTACCGGGTTAGCTGTCGGGTTCGGGCGGAAGTGGAGAAGTGCCCTACGGCCCGCCGCCCCGAGGGACGGCCCGGCCGATTAACCCCGTTCCGTGGGCATGGCTCGAACCCTTTGGGGGTGGTTCGAGGTGCCCGCGGGTGTGGGTCCCCGGCTCCGCGCGCACGCGGACTCGGCGTTCAGTCCGTACGGCTTGGGCGTGATGGGGCCCCGGCGCTGGGCGCGCTCCGCCGCACGGCTGCGGTTTGGTTTTGGGGTGTGCCGACGGCCTCGATGGGCTCAGATCGCACTGTCCTACGCTTCACTGCGCGGCCCCGGCATCGGCTGTTGATGCGGGCTCTCGGATCAGGCTGGTCGGCCGTACCACTGCTGACTCCTGGGGGGAGCCACCGGGAGGCAACGTTCGGATAACGTCGCGCTCAACCTGAAGGTACCAAAGAAACAGCGAAAGGCAAATGCCCCGCAAAGATGACCAAGCCCAGGTGAAGCGGGCTTTGACTGCGGGGTGACACAGGTCTCACCCCCGCGGAGACCCCTCGACCCCCGCTTTCACCGGGCCTGGAGGGGTTTGTGGGACGTCGCGGCTAGGGCCGTCCGCCGCCCACGAAGCGTGCTTTGTAGTAGCCGGAGGTAACGCTGACGATCTCCACACTCCTGCCCGTCCGGGGGGCGTGGATCATCTTGCCGCCGCCGACGTACAGGCCGACGTGGCCCAGGCCGCTGAAGAAGATCAGGTCGCCCGGCTGGAGGTTGTCGAAGGAGACGCGCTTGCTCGCGGTGAGGTTGAACTGGGCCGCCGCGTTGTGCGGGAGCGCCACTCCGGCGGCGCCCCAGGCGCGCATCGTCAGCCCCGAGCAGTCGAAGCCGGTGGGGCCGGCGCCGCCGTAGATGTAGGGCTTGCCGAGCTGCTTGTAGGCGTACTCCAGGGCGGTGCGGGCGGGGCCGCTGGCGGGGCCGTCGTAGGTGCCGCCGACGGGCCCGGCGGGGGTGGCGGGCTCGCCGCCGAGCTGCTGCACCAGGGTGCGCTGCTTCTTGATCGCCCTGTCGATGACGGCGCGCTGGTCCTTGATCGCCTTGACCTTGACGTTGACCTTGTCGTAGGCGTCCTGCGCGTTGCCCTTCTCGCGCTCCAGCCGCTGGGTGGAGGTGAGGAAGTCCTTGATCTTGTCGCCGCGCTGCTTGGAGACGTGCGAGAACATCGAGACCTGGTCGAGGACGGCCTGGGGGTCCCCGGAGGACAGCAGGGCGGTGATGTCGCTGATGTCGCCGGTCTTGTAGGCGTCGGAGGCCATCTGGACGATGCCCTGGCGCGCGGCGTCGAACGCCTTCTGCTCGCGCTGCGCCGCCTTCTTGGCGGAGGTGAGCTTGCGCTCGGCGACCTTGAGGTCCTGGTTCAGCGCGTTGAACTTGTCGACGAGCTTCTCGACCTGCTCGTTGAGCTGGTCGAGCTTCTTCTGTGCCTGGGCCCGCGTCGGCTCGGCGAGGGCGGCGCCGGGGACGCTCCAGACCACGGAGGCGACCAGACAGACGGCGGCGAGACGCCGGAACTTCGAGGTGTCAGCGGCCACGCTGGGAAACGCCCCTTCTTGCACAGTTTTGTCAGGCGTGACCCTAGTGAAGAAGGAGTACCCGCGCCACCGAAACGCCACATTTCACGGCATTTCGGAACGGTGTCAGGACGTGCCTCAGAACCGGCCGAGCCGCCGCAGGAGCAGGCCCGCCGTAGCCGTCCGGCCGCCCGCGCGCCGCGCGGAGGCGGCCACCTCCTGGTCGGAGGAGACGACGACGAACACCCGGCCGGGCGGCTCCGCCCGCGCCAGCTCGGCGATCAGCTCGTCGGCGATCTGGCCGGGCCTGCTGAACAGCACCCGCACCCCGCGCGGCGCCTGCACCGCGACGTGCCCCTCCACCTGGGCGCCGTCGAACACCACGGTGATCTCCGCGCGCGTCTGGGAGTACAGGCCGCCCAGCCCGCTGATCAGGCGGGCCCGCTGGTCCGCGAGCGGGATGTCGCCGTACCCGGTCTTGGTGACGTTGTAGCCGTCGACGATCAGATGCATCCCCGGCAGCGTGAGCAGCTCGTGGAAGAGCTGGAAGTCGTTCTCCGACAGCGACCTTCCGTGCGCCGTCCCCGCCTCGCCGGACGCCGCCACGTGGTCGGCCGGGCGGGAGATCACCGACGGGAGGTTCAGCTCGCGCCGCACCCCCTGGGCGGCGTCCACGAGCGTGTCCAGAAGCAGCCGCAGCCGCACGTCCTCGATGCTGCGGCCCTCGCGCGCGGCCTTGCGGTGCGCCTCCAGCGCCGTCTCGGCCGACGCGAGCTTCGCCCTGACCGTCCGCAGCTCCCGCTCGACGGCCCCGAGGGCGCCCATCGCCTCCTCGTTCTCGGCACGGCGCGCCGCGTCCAGCTCCGCCGCGCGCTCGACCGCCTCGCGCGCCACCCTGCGCTCCTCGCCGAGTTTGCGCCGCAGATCCGCGATCTCCGCCTTGGCGCCCTTCAGTTCGGCCCTCAGCTTGTCCATCTCGGCCGCGCGGGCCGCCCTGGCCTCCTCCAGCCGGGCCCGTAGCTGCGCGGCCTCCTGGACGGCCTGGGCCTCGCGCGCGTCCTCCCTGGCGCGGGCCAGTTCCGCGCGGGCCGTCTCGACGCGCTCCGGCCAGCCCTCGGACCGCAGCAGATAGGCGGCGGCGGCCACCTGGACAGTGTCGGCCCCCGCGGGCGCCTCACCCCGCTCCAGCGTCGAGACCAGATCCGGCTCGGCCGCGCGCAGCGCCTCGGCGACCCGGCCGCGGAAGTCCGGATCGGCCTCCAACTGCTTGGCGATGACCGACCCGCCCTCGCGGGCGCGCGCCTTGGGCCGGAACTTCGCGATCCGGCGCAGCGGCACGGGCACGTCGTCCGGCGGAAGGGCGGCGAGCACCTCGGCGGCCGCCTCGACCACGTGGCGGCGCACCGCCTCGGGCAGCGGCCCGCGCAGGCTCTCGTCCGAACTGATGGTCCCGCTCCTCGTCCGCCGTCGTTCGTGCTGAGCGGATTTTGTCACACGCGGCCCCTACGGTGCCGAGCATGCACGGCGTTCAAGGCACCCTCGACGACCTCGGCACCCCGCTCAGCGAGGTCACCTTCACCGTCGTCGACCTGGAGACCACCGGCGGGTCGGCGGCCGAGTGCGGCATCACCGAGATCGGCGCGGTCAAGGTGCGCGGCGGCGCGACGCTCGGTGAACTCGGCACCCTCGTCGACTGCGGGCTTCCGATCCCGCCCTTCATCAGCGTGCTCACCGGCATCACCCAGCAGATGGTCGTCGGCGCGCCCCCGGTGCCCGAGGTGCTCGCCTCGTTCCTGGA
Source organism: Actinocorallia sp. API 0066 (assembly GCF_020991275.1). GTDB lineage: Bacteria > Actinomycetota > Actinomycetes > Streptosporangiales > Streptosporangiaceae > Actinocorallia. The sequence goes on from NZ_JAJLQY010000006.1 coordinate 293,202, forward strand.
GTTCGCGCGCGGCACCGTGCTCGTCGCGCACAACGCGCCCTTCGACGTCGGGTTCCTGAAGGCCGCGTGCGCCCGCCACGGCTACGACTGGCCCGGCTTCCCCGTCCTGGACACCGTCGATCTCGCCCGCCGTGTGCTCACCCGCGACGAGGTGCCCAACCGCAAGCTCGCCACCCTCGCCCGCTTCTTCCGCGCCGCCACCAGCCCCACCCACCGCGCCCTGGACGACGCGCGCGCCACCGTCGACGTGCTGCACGGCCTCATCGAGCGGCTCGGCGCGTTCGGCGTCAGCACGCTGGAGGAGGCGCGGGCCTTCGCCAAGGCGCCCACCCGTGAGCAGCAGGCCAAGAGGCACCTCGCGGAAGGCGTGCCGTCCGGGCCCGGCGTGTACGTCTTCGAAGGGCGCGACGGCGAGATCCTGTACATCGGCAAGAGCGGCGACCTGCGCACCCGCGTCCGGTCGTACTTCACCGCCAGCGAGACGCGCGGACGCGTCCGCGAGATGGTCGGCATCGCCGAGCGCGTCAGGACGATTCCGTGCGCGCACCCGCTGGAGGCCGAGATCCGCGAGCTGCGCCTCATCGCCGCGCACAAGCCGCGCTACAACCGCAGGTCCAAGTTCCCCGAGCGGGCGGTGTGGCTGCGGCTCACCGAGGAGGCGTTCCCCCGGCTGTCGGTCGTGCGCGAGTGCCGCACGGGCGACACCGCGCACCTCGGGCCGTTCCCGTCGGCGCGGGCCGCCGAGGAGGCGCGCGCCGCGCTGCACGAGGCGACGCCCGTCCGGCAGTGCCGCCAGCCGCTCAGCGAACGCCGGATCGCCGCGGGCACCCCACACTCGTGCGCGCTCGCCGAGCTCGGCAGGTGCGGCGCGCCCTGCGACGGCAGCGAGTCGCGCGAGGAGTACGCGCGGCACACCGCGCTCGCGCACGAGGCGATGACGCGCGACGCGGGCCCCGTCGTGCGGGCCGCCCGCGCCCGGATCGACAGGCTCGCCGCCGAACTGCGCTACGAGGAGGCCGCCGTCCTGCGGGACAGGCTCGCCGCGTTCGTCCGGGCCGCCGCGCGCGCCCAGCGGTTCACCGCGCTCGCCGCCTGCCCCGAACTCGTCGCGGCGCGCCCGGCCGCGGGGGGCGGCTGGGACGTCGCGGTGGTGCGCCGCGGCAGGCTCGCCGGCGCGGGCCGCATCCCGCCGGACGCGCCCCGCTACCGGCCCTACGTGGACGCCTGCACCGCCGCCGCCGAGACCGTCCTGCCCGGCCCCGAGCGCTACGCCGCCGCGCCCGAGGAGATGGACTGCCTGCTGCGCTGGCTGGAGTCGCCCGGTGTCCGCCTCGTCGAAGTGGAGGGCACGTGGACGTGCCCGGTGGGCGGCGCGGAGAGCCTGCGCGCGTGGATCGACGCCGCCTACGGCGAGCCGAAGCCCTACGCTGGCCGACGTGGCGATTCCCCTGTATGACAACCAGCCCACCAGGCGGGTACCGCTCGTCACCTACGCGCTCATCGCCGTCAACTTCGTGGTGTTCCTGCTCACCCCGATGGCGGTGTTCGGCAACGACAGCACGGGCGCGCGGGAGCTGGGCTGCGCGCAGTCGGTCTTCGTGCACCAGTACGGGGCGATCCCGCGCGAGCTGACGTCGGACGAGGCGCTGCCGCTGCCCGCCGAGATCGCCGCCGAGTGCGGGGACGTCACCTACGCCAAGACGCCGCTGCTGTCGGCCTTCAGCTCGATGTTCCTGCACAGCGGATGGCTGCACCTGCTCGGCAACATGCTGTACCTGTTCGTCTTCGGGCAGGCCACCGAGGACAGGCTCGGCAGGTTCCGGTTCCTGCTCTTCTACCTCGTCTGCGGGCTCGCCGCCGCCTACGGGTACGCGGTCACCCACCCGGGCTCGGAGACACCCCTCGTCGGCGCCTCAGGGGCCGTCGCGGGGGTTCTGGGCTCCCATCTGGTGCTGCACCCCCGCTCCCGGACGATCGCGCTCGTCTCGGGCTTCCTGCCGTTCCGGCTGCCCGCCTGGGTGCTGCTCGGCCAGTTCTTCGTGCTGCAGTGGCTCAGCCTCGGCTCGGCCGACGGCGTCGCCTACGTCGCGCACATCTACGGCTTCGCCGCGGGCGCCCTCCTCGGTCTGCTGGCCCGTACCCCGCACGCCCAGGCCCGCTCCTCCGCCCTCTCCTGACGGCGTCGCCCGCCCGGCCCGGGGACGCCCCTCGTAATCTGGGATGACCCGGACAGAGCCGGACGTCAAGGAGGAGGCCCCAGTGATCACGGCAATCGTGCTGGTCCAGACCGAAGTCGACAAGATCAACGAGGTCGCCGAGGCCATCGTGAAACTCGACGGCGTCAGCGAGGTCTACTCCATCACCGGCGACCACGACCTCCTCGTCATGGTCCGCGTCCGCCACCACGACCACCTCGCCGACGTCATCCCGGCCCGCCTCAACAAGATCCCCGGCGTCGTGCACACCGACACCCACATCGCCTTCCGCACCTACTCCCGGCACGACCTGGAAGCCGTCTTCTCCCTCGGCCTCCCCGAGTAGACCCCGGAAAGGCGGAAGGCCCGCCCCCCTCGCGGGGAGCGGGCCCTCCTGCGGTTGTGTGGCAACCGTGGTCAGTGCGTCAGCTGCTTGGGCTGGTCGCCCTCTTCGGTCTCGTGGCCGCCGTGGTGGTGCGGGTCGCCGTCGCCCTGGATGGGCACGGTGTCGGCGTTCCACCAGAGCGCCAGCCGGGTCCGGAGGTGGCCGATCGGGCCCTTGGTGCCCTTGGCCGGGACGCCGTTGGCGTCGACCGCGGGCAGCGGGGCCTTCGGCTCCTCCTTGGACAGCAGCTTGGCCTTCTCCGAGGCGGCCGGCTCCTTGTGCAGCTCGGAGAACTCGCCCTCCGGGCTCATCAGGATGGTGCCGGACTCGTAGCCGTGCGCCATCGTCGCCGCGTCGCTGCGCTGGAGGCCCAGGCAGATCCGCTTGGTGATGATGAACGCCAGCACCGGGAACAGGAACACCGTGACGCGGAAGAAGTACGTCGTCGCGAACAGCGACAGGTGGAACTTCTCCGCGAGGACGTCGTTCGCGCCCGCCAGCCACAGCACGCCGTAGAACGTCACCATCGCGACACCGAGGGCGGTGCGGGTGGGGGCGTTGCGCGGGCGGTCGTTGACGTGGTGGTACCGGTGGTCGCCGGTCACCCAGCGCTCCAGCCACGGGAAGATCGCCGCGCCGGTGAAGATGATGCCGAGCGGCAGCAGCGCCGGGATCAGCACGTTCAGGCTGAGCGTGTGGCCCCAGGCGGTGATCTCCCAGCCGGGCATGAGCCGCAGCGAGCCTTCGAGCAGACCCATGTAGAAGTCGGGCTGCGAACCCGCCGAGATCGCCGACGGGTCGTACGGGCCGAACAGCCAGATCGGGTTGATCTGGGCGAACGTCGCCAGCAGCGCGATGACGCCGAAGGTGTACAGGAAGTACGCGCCGCCCTTGGCCATGAAGACCGGGTAGAACGGGTAGCCCGTCACCTTGGTCTCGGTGCCGCCGGTGCCCGGCATCTGGGTGTGCTTCTGGTGCCACATGATCATCAGGTGCGCGGTGATGAGCGCCAGGATGATGCCCGGGATCAGCAGCACGTGCAGGGTGAACATGCGCGGGATGATGTCCACGCCGGGGAACTCGCCGCCGAACAGGAACATGTACCCGTAGGTGCCGACGAGCGGGATCGACTCCAGCACACCCTGGGTGATGCGCAGACCGGTGCCGGAAAGCAGGTCGTCCGGGAGCGAGTAGCCGAAGAGGCCCTCGACCATGCCCAGCGTGAACAGGCCGATGCCGATCAGCCAGTTGATCTCACGCGGCTTGCGGTACGCGCCGGTGAAGAACACCCGGAGCATGTGCACCATCAGCGAGGCCATGAACAGGATGGCCGCCCAGTGGTGGATCTGCCGCATGAGCAGACCGCCGCGCACGTCGAACGTGATGTGCAGGGTCGAGGCGAACGCCTCGGACATCTGCACGCCCTGCAGCGGCTCGTAGGAGCCGTGGTAGTGCACTTCCAGCATGCTCGGCTTGAACCAGAGCGTGAGGAACACACCGCTCAGCAGCAGGACGATGAACGAGTACAGGGCGATCTCGCCCAGCAGGAACGACCAGTGGTCGGGGAAGACCTTCTTGACGTTCCGCTTCATGAAGCCGACCGTGCCGAGCCGGTCGTCCACGAAGTTCAGCGGGCCCGCGACGGCCTTGGGAAGTTGCTCGTCGGCCATGTCAGCCACGCTCCCAGAAACTCGGCCCGACGGGCTCGGGGTAGTCGCCGGTGGCGATGAGGTAGCCCTCGTCGTCGACCGCGATCGGTAGCTGCGGCAGCGCGCGGGCCGCCGGGCCGAAGACCACCTTCGCGCCGTCCGTGGCGTCGAACGTCGACTGGTGGCACGGGCACAGGATGTGGTGCGTGGTCTGCTCGTACAGGGCGGCGGGGCAGCCGACGTGCGTGCAGACCTTCGAGTACGCGACGATCCCGTTGACCGTCCAGTTCTCCCGGCCCTCGACCGGCTTGATCAGCTCGGGCTCGATGTTGATGAGGATCGTCGTCGCCTTCGCGATGAGCGTCAGCGTCTCCTCACCGTTCTCGTGGATGCCCTCGGGCAGCACGGTGATCATGCCGCCGGGCGAGTTGAAGTCCGAGGCCCGCAGCGGCACGTTGGTGCCGTCCACGATGATCCGGACGCCCTGCTTGCCCTCGCGCTTGGCCTTCGCCACGGCCTCGCCCCACCAGGTGGAGCGCAGCCGCTTCTCCGGCAGCGGACCGAGGTCGCGCAGCAGGAACAGCGGCGCGAGGCCCAGCGGCGCGGCGGCCAGCAGCAGCGTGCGGCGCAGCAGCGGCCGCTTGGTGAAGCCGCTGTCGATCGTGCCCTGCTGGAAGTCCCTGGCGAAGGACGCCCGGGTCGCCTCGGCGGTGGCGAGGTCGTGCCGCTCCTGCTCGATCGGCACGCTCGTCATCAGCCGGCGGAACCAGACGGTGACGCCCGCCGCCATGGCGAGGAACGACAGCGTCATCAGGCTGCCGAGCCACAGGTTCGACTCCTGGGTCCGCTCGATGCCGTGCATGCCGCCGTCGCGGCCGCTCCAGCCGATGAAGTAGACCATAAAGCCGACGCCCGCGGCGAAGGCGAGCAGGAACAGCAGGGCGACGATGCGCTCGGCCTTCTTGGCCTTGCTCTCGTCGATGTCGAAGCCGGCCTCGACCGGGCCCGCCTCGTCGTCGGACACCAGGACCTTGCCCGCCGGGGCCGCGGCCGGGGTGCCGATCACGCGCTCGGGCGCGGGATTCTCGTTGGTTTCGTCGCTCATGACTTCTTCAGCTTCTTCGGCTTCTTGGCGGTGATCCAGATGGCGGCGAAGACGAGCAGGCCGATCCCCACCAGCCAGCCGACGACGCCCTCGGAGACCGGGCCCATACGGCCGAGTCCGGCGCCGCCCGGGTTGGGCTCGCCACGGACCGCCTCGATGAACGCGATGATCGCCGCCTTGTCCTCAGGCGTGAGCGTCGTGTCGTTGAAGATCGGCATCGCCTGGGGGCCGGTGAGCATCGCCTCGTACATCTGGACGGGCGTGGTCTCCAGCAGGTTCGGCGCGTACTTGCCCTCGGTGAGGGCGCCGCCCTGGCCGGTGAAGTTGTGGCACTGCGCGCAGTTCGTGCGGAACAGCTTGCCGCCGAGGCCGACGTCGCCGCCCTCGGGCACGACCGGGACACCCGGACCGCCGCCCAGCGACTGGACGTACTCCGCGACCGCCGTGACGTTCTCGGGGTCGTCGAACGGGGCCACGACCTTCTTGGCCGGGACCTGCGCCGCCGTCGTCATCGCCGGCATGCGGCCGGTGGTGATCTGGAAGTGGACCGACGCCGCGCCCACGCCGATCAGGCTCGGCGCGATCGTGTTGTCGTAGGAGTCCTTGGTGCCCTCGGCGTTCAGGCCGTGGCAGCTCGCGCAGTTCTGGTTGAACAGCTGCTTGCCCTTGGCCAGGTCGGCGGCCTGCGCCTGGGAGCCGGACGCCTGCGCCTGGTCGGTTGCGGGCGACACACCGGCGTAGATGGCGCCGATGGCCACCAAAGCGGCCAGCACGACGGCGTAGCCCGCCCACGAGCGCCGGCGCCATGCGGTGAACCTAGTCACGGATGGTCCTCGTTATCGGATCAGGTAGATGGTCGCGAACAGGCCGATCCAGACCACGTCCACGAAGTGCCAGTAGTACGAAACGACGATCGCGCTCGTCGCCTGCTCATGGGTCCAGCGCTTCGCGGCGTACGTGCGTCCCAGGACGAACAGGAACGCGATCAGACCTCCGGTCACGTGCAGGCCGTGGAACCCGGTGGTCAGGTAGAAGACCGAGCCGTAGGCACTCGCGGACAGGGTGACGCCCTCTTCGATCAGGGCCCGGTACTCCCAGAGCTGGCCCAGGACGAAGTAGAGGCCCATGAGGAAGGAGATCAGGTACCAGAAGCGCATCTTCCGGAGACGGTCGGCGTCGGAGCCGCCCTTCTTCTCGACGGCGAAGACGCCCATCTGGCAGGTCACGGAGGAGAGGACGAGGACCAGCGTGTTGATCGACGCGAACGGAAGGTCCAGGTGGGCCTGGGGCCACTCTCCGCCGGCGCCCGTGGTCACCGACCGGATGGTGAAGTACATCGCGAACAACGCCGCGAAGAACATGAGCTCGGACGACAGCCAAACGATCGTCCCCACATTGACGAGGTTGGGACGATTCGCCCGGCCGCCATGCGTAGTTGTCTTTATCGCGGATGCAGTTGCCACGGGCAGCATTATTACGGCACCTCGCGGCCACCCTGCGCAGGACCCCCCGTTTGCGCCCGAAGCTTCGGTCACAACTTGGAACTTCACCGCGCGCCCCCACGTTATGGACGAGCCCGCCGCGAGTGGTCCGCAGGGCCGCGTCCGCCCTTGTGGGTTGGGCCTGAGGGAGTATCTTTGCGCCATGAGCACCACGGACGCCACACCGGTCAAGGTCCTCGTCTACAGCGACGACGCAGCGACCCGTGAGCAGATCCGGCTGGCCATCGGCCGCCGCCCCGCCGCCGACCTCCCCCGCGTGGAGTACGTCGAGTGCGCGACCCAGCCCGCCATCGTCCGCCTGCTGGACGCGGGCGGGATCGACCTCGCGGTGCTGGACGCCGAGGCGCAGCCCGCGGGCGGCCTGGGCGTGTGCCGCCAGGCCAAGGACGAGGTCTACGACTGCCCGCCGGTCCTCGCGGTGATCGCCCGCAGGGACGACGGCTGGCTGGCGACCTGGTCCCGGGCCGACGCGGTTGTGCTCCAGCCGCTCGACCCGTTCGAGGTGGCCAAGGAGGCCGCCCAGCTGCTGCGCCGCCGGGCCGCCGACCGCCTGCCCGTGCTGTAGCGGCGGCGGGCCCGTCCCGTCGTCCGCGCCGGGTGTCCCAGACACCCGTGCCCGTCGTCCGTCAGAACGCCAGCCGTCACCGAGCCCGAAAGAGACCTCGCCGTGAGTGCCCGAACCACCTGGCCCGCCCTGCTCAACGCCCTGCTGTCCGGGGACTCCCTGACCGCGGAGGAGACCGGCTGGGCGATGAGCCAGATCATGGCCGGCGCCGCGACGGACGCGCAGATCGCCGGGTTCGCGGTGGCGCTGCGGGCCAAGGGCGAGACGGTCGCGGAGGTCGCGGGCATCGCGACGGGCATGCTGGCCAACGCCACGCCGCTGGACATCGAGGGCGACCTCGTGGATCTGGTGGGCACGGGCGGCGACCAGCACCACACGGTGAACTTCTCCACGATGGCGTCGATCGTCGCGGCCGGGGCGGGCGCCAAGGTCGTCAAGCACGGCAACCGCGCGGCGTCGTCCTCCTGCGGCACGGCCGACGTGCTGGAGGCGCTCGGCGTGGTGATCGACCTGCCGCCGGAGGCGACCGAGCGGGTGGCCCGCGAGGCGGGTGTGGCGTTCCTGTTCGCGCCGGTCTACCACCCGGCGTTCCGGTACACCGCGGGCCCGCGCCGCGAGCTGGGCACACCGACGGTGTTCAACTTCCTCGGCCCGCTGACCAACCCGGCGCGGCCGAAGTCCTTCGCGGTCGGGGTGTTCCACGAGCGGATGGCCCCGATCATCGCCGGGGTGTTCGCCGAGCGCGGCTCGACCGGCCTGGTGTTCCGCGGCGAGGACGGCCTGGACGAGCTGTCCACGACCGGCCCGTCCCGGGTGTGGACGGTCCGCGACGGCGTCGTCGGGGAGGCCGTGTTCGACCCGGCCGAGCTGGGCGTCCCCCGCTCCACCCTGGAGGAGCTGCGCGGCGCGGACGCCACCTACAACGCGGGCGTCGTGCACAAGGTTCTGGCGGGCGAGCCGGGCCCGATCCGGGACATGGTCAGGCTGAACGCGGCGGCCGCGCTGGTCGCGGCCGAGGGCGCGCCGTCCCCCGACGGCCTCGTCCCGGCCCTGAAGGACGCCTACGAGCGCGCCGGGGAGGCCATCGACTCCGGAGCAGCCCGCGACCTCCTGGACCGCTGGGTGACCGTCTCACAGCGCCACAGGCCCTCCTGAGATATTCCGGACAACGCGAAAAGGGGCCCGCGGGCCCCTTTTCTGCGTTCCGGTCCTCCCCCGGGCCGGGCCTCAGGGGGCCGAGGCGGGCGCCTTGGACGTCTCGGCGGCCGGGGTGGCGGGCGCGCCGCCCTGCACCGAGGCGGCGGCCTCGGCCTGCGCGGCGGCGTGCGCGGTGCCGTCGAGCCCGGCGGTGGTGACGGCCTTGGCCCGGCTGTTCTTCAGCCAGTCCTTCCAGTTCAGCTGCCAGTAGCCCCAGCCGTTCTCCGGCTCCAGCTCGCGGTCGGTGCCGACGATCTTCACCGGGTCGCCGCGGTGGCTGATCTTGTGGAACCACTTGGCGTTCTCCGGCGACAGGTTGATGCAGCCGTGGCTGACGTTCGCCGCCCCCTGCGAGCCCACCGACCAGGGCGCGCTGTGCAGGTACTCGCCGCTGTTGGAGATGCGGACCGTCCAGTAGACGTTCATCCGGTAGTAGCCCGCGTCTCCGGGGCCGGCGTCCGGCGACGTCATGACGGTCATGTACTCCTTCTCCATGGTCAGGTGGTTGCCGTTGGTGGTGATGTACTTGCGGACCCCGCCCTTGCCCATGCTGGCGGGCATGGTACGTGCCTTCTTCCCGGCGATCCTCACCTCGACCTTGTGCGTCCTGGCGTTGCCGACGCTCTCGATCCGCTCGCCGATCCGGAAGGCGCGGTCGAGGTTCTGCTCCCCGTAGACGCCCTTGGCGAGCTGCACGCCCGCCAGGTGGCCGATGAGCCGCACCTGGGTGTGCGCCGGCCAGTTCTCCTTGGTCCGGAAAATGACGCTCTTGTCGTCGAACCAGCGCCAGGCGCCCTCGACCGGCTTGGACGAGCGCACCTCCAGGGCCCGCTCGACGGCCTCCTTGTTGGTGACCTCGCGGTCGAAGTCGATCTTGATGGGCATGCCGACGCCGACGGTCTCCTTGGCGTCGGGGAACAGGATCTTGGTGGCCGCCGTCGTCTGCGGCTTGTCCGTGCGGAACGCCGACTCGGCCGTCTGCACCTGGCTGTCGGCGCCGAACACCGCGGCGGTGACGGCGTACTGCCCGCCCGGCTGGAGCGGGTAGCGGGACCTCCACGACGACCTGTCGGCCGCCAGGTCGCCCACCACGACGTTGCCCTGCGCGTCCCTGACAGTGACGGCCTGGAGCGAGCCCCGGCTCGCCGTCACGGTGACGGGCGTGTCGGGCTGTACCGTGCCCGCGTTGGCCGGGGAGATGACCACGGCCGCCTCGGGCGGAGCCGACTTCTCACTGGAGCAGCTGGCGAGCAGTGGGGCCAGGAGCAGCCCGGCGGCCCCGACCCTCCTCGCGGCGCGGTTGACCTGCACCGTGCAACCTCCTGTGTGTCGTCCCGTCCTGGGCCATGCGAAGACCACAGCGAGAGACGCGGGCCCTCCGCGTCCTGCGATCTTGATACCCGTGGTGCGCGTGCCCGGAAACATCGACGGGTGCGCGTCCGGTGACGGAACGCAAGTATGCCGAAGGCCGGTGCCGTCCCTGGGACGACACCGGCCTTCGGCGCAAGGTTTTGCCCGGCCGTGGCGGGTCAGGCCACGTACTGGCCCCGGTAGTACTCGAACACAAAGCCGATCGAGGTCAGGATCAGCAGCGCGCCGCCCAGCAGCATGAGCCACGCGCCGAAGATCATGCCGAGGCACAGGGTCGCCGCGGACAGGCCGACCCACAGCGGCCACCAGCTGTGCGGGCTGTAGAAACCCTGGTCGCCGGCCGAGTCGGCGATCTCACCGAGCTTGTCGTCCTCGGGCAGCTCGACGCCGCGCAGCCGCTCGACACGGTTGATCGTGAAGTGCAGGTACGCGCCGATCATGAACGCGAGGCCGACGGACAGCGCCATCGCGGTCGTGCCGGTCCACTCGCCCGAGAAGTACCAGTAGACGATGTCGGTGATGAGGAAGAAGACCCCGCACCCGTAGAACATGAACGCCTGGAAGCGCATGGATCAGTGCCCCCCCTTCTTCTCGGACCCGCCCTCGATCGCCGCGAGGTCGACACCCGCCAGCTCGGCCGCCCGCGCGGCCTCGGCCGCGTGGTGCAGGTCGAACGCGGGACGCTCGGAGCGGATCTTCGGGATGGAGGTGAAGTTGTGCCGCGGCGGCGGGCAGGACGTCGCCCACTCCAGCGAGCAGCCGTAGCCCCACGGGTCGTCGACCTCGACCTTCTTGCCCTTCCGCCACGTGATGTACACGTTGTAGAAGAACGGCAGCATCGAGGCGCCCAGCAGGAACGAGCCGACCGTGGAGAGCTGGTTCAGGCCGGTGAACTCCGCCGAGTAGTCGGCGTAGCGGCGCGGCATGCCCTCGGCGCCCAGCCAGTGCTGGACGAGGAAGGTCATGTGGAAGCCGACGAACAGCGTCCAGAAGTGGATCTTGCCCCACGTCTCGTTCAGCATCTTGCCGGTCCACTTCGGCCACCAGAAGTAGAAGCCCGCGAACATCGCGAACACCACGGTGCCGAAGACGACGTAGTGGAAGTGCGCCACGACGAAGTAGGAGTCCGACAGCTGGAAGTCCAGCGGCGGCGAGGCGAGGATGACGCCGGTCAGGCCGCCGAACAGGAACGTCACGAGGAAGCCGAGCGAGAACAGCATCGGCGTCTCGAACGTCAGGTGGCCGCGCCAGATCGTGCCGATCCAGTTGAAGTACTTCACACCGGTCGGCACCGCGATGAGGAACGTCATGAACGAGAAGAACGGCAGGAGCACCTGGCCCGTCACGTACATGTGGTGCGCCCACACGGTGATGGACAGGCCCGCGATGGTGATCGTCGCGCCGACCAGGCCGATGTAGCCGAAGATGGGCTTGCGGCTGAACACCGGCAGGATCTCGGTGACGATGCCGAAGAACGGCAGCGCGAGGATGTACACCTCGGGGTGCCCGAAGAACCAGAACAGGTGCTGCCACAGGATCGCGCCGCCGTGGCTGGCGTCGAAGACGTGCGCGCCGAACTTGCGGTCGGCGTACAGCGCGAGCAGCGCCGCGGCCAGCACCGGGAAGGCCAGCAGGACCAGCAGCGACGTCAGCAGGACGTTCCACACGAAGATCGGCAGACGGAACATCGTCATGCCGGGCGCGCGCATCCCGATGATGGTGGTGATGAAGTTGACGGCGCCCAGGATGGTGCCGAGACCCGACAGGGTCAGGCCGACCACCCACATGTCGCCGCCGATGCCGGGCGAGCGGACCGAGTCCGACAGCGGCGCGTAGGCGAACCAGCCGAAGCTGGCGGCGCCGTCCGGCGTGAAGAACGCGGCGACGACGATGAGGCTGCCGAACAGGTAGAACCAGTACGCCAGCATGTTCATGCGCGGGAACGCCACGTCGGGCGAGCCGATCTGCAGCGGCATGATGACGTTGGCGAAGCCCGCGAACAGCGGCGTCGCGAACATCAGCAGCATGATCGTGCCGTGCATGGTGAACAGCTGGTTGAACTGCTCGTTGCTCACGTAGTCCTGGCCGGGCGCGAACAGCTCGGCGCGCATCACCAGCGCCATCACGCCGCCGATGAGGAAGAACGAGAACGAGGTGATGATGTACAGGTAGCCGATGACCTTGTGGTCCGTCGACGTGATCCAGTTGACGACCAGCCGGCCCTTGCTGGTGCGCTGGCCGCCCGCGATCGCGGCGGGCTGCTCTGAGATCGCGGTCACTGCGCGCCTCCGCCCTTCTGCTCGGCGATGTAGGCGTCGAACTCGCCCTGCGTCACGACCTTCACCTGGAACAGCATCCGCGTGTGGTCGACACCGCACAGCTCGGCGCACCGGCCCTCATAGGTACCGGTCTTGGTCGGCTTGAGCTGGAACTGGTTCTCGAAGCCGGGCATGACGTCCTTCTTGTACAGGAACGCGGGAACCCAGAACGAGTGAATGACGTTGTCCGACTTGAGGTTGAAGTGGACGGTCTTGTTCACCGGGAGGACCAGCACGGGCTTCTCGCCGTTGCCGGTGCCGCCGGGGGCGTCGGGGGCGGTCGGAGTTCCGACGATGCTGACCGGTGTGCCGTCGGCCTTCTTGAACTGGTCGCCGATGTAGTCGAACTGCCAGCTCCACTGGTAGCCGATGACGTCGACGGTGACGTCCGGGTTGTCCTTCAGGTCCTCGACGTAACTCTGGTCACGCGCGGTGTAGAAGAACAGGACGCCGATGATGACGAACGGCACGGCGGTGTAGAGCATCTCGACCGGCAGGTTGTAGCGCACCTGCTTGGGAAGGCCCTCCTGGCCCTTCCGCTTGCGGTGGAACAACACTGCCCAGATGATCAGGGCCAGGACGACGACGCCGACGGCGCCCGCGGCGATCCACGTGCCCTGCCACAGCGTCAGCATGCGATGCGCCTGCTCGCTGGAGGGCTCGGGGAAGCCTACGCGCTTCCATTCTTCGGCGTCGCAGGCGGTGGCCGCCATCGCCAGCAGAGCCAGCGCGGACGCGCTGCTCAGCGCTCGGCGGCGGCCACTCACTGGCGTACGCCGCTCCCTAGAGCGGGTCGGACTCACGGATTGCCTTCCCCACAGATGAAGCCCGGGAGCTTCCCCCGGGCGGCTGCAATTCACTAGTTCCCTCGTTGTGGTGGACACATTAGCGCGGGTGTCCGGAGAGTCCCCGCCGGGACCCCCGTTAGTGTCGTGGTGTGCCTTTTTTCGACGCCGCCTCGACCGAACCGCTGCATCCCGCCGCACGTTCCGCGCTGCTCGACGCGTACGCGACCGGCTGGGCCGATCCGGCGCGTCTGTACGGATCGGGACGACGGGCCAGAATGCTACTGGATCAGGCACGGTCGCGGATCGCGTCGCTGCTGTCGGTGCGCCCGGACGAGCTGAGCTTCACCACGTCGGGCACGCAGGCCGTCCACCTGGCGGTGCTGGGCGCGCTCGCGGGCAGGCGGCGGGTCGGAAGGCACCTGGTGGTGAGCGCGGTCGAGCACTCCAGCGTGTTGCACGCGGCCGAGGCGCACGAGCGGGACGGCGGCGCGGTGACGACGGTCCCGGTGGACCTGTACGGGCGGGTCGATCCCGCCGCGTTCGCCGCGGCGCTGCGGCCCGACACCGCGCTAACCTGCCTTCAGTCGGCCAACCACGAGGTGGGCACGGTCCAGCCCGTCGCGGAGGTGGCGGCGGCGTGCCGGGCGGCGGGTGTTCCCCTTTTTGTCGACGCGGCGCAGTCGCTCGGGCGCGTCGCCGTCCCGGACGGCTGGTCGCTGCTGGCGGGCAGCGCGCACAAGTTCGGCGGGCCGCCGGGCCTGGGCCTGCTCGTCGTGCGCAAGGGCACCCGGTGGCGCTCGCCGCTGCCCGAGGACGAGCGCGAGGGCAGGCGGGTGCCGGGGTTCGAGAACGTGCCGGCGGCCGCGGCGACGGCGGCGACCCTGGAGGCGGCGACGGCCGAGTCCGGCGCGGCGGGCGCCCTGCACCGGGAACTCGTCGAGCGGATCAGGGCCGAGGTGCCCCGGCTCGTCGCGGACGTCGAGATCGTCGGCGATCCCGTACGACGCCTGCCCCACCTGGTGACGTTCTCCGTCCTCTATGTGGAAGGTGAGGCGATCGTCACCGAACTGGACAGGCTTGGTTTTGAGGTTTCCTCAGGAAGTTCCTGTACTGCGGATAGCCTTCGTCCTAGCCATGTACTGGAGGCCATGGGAGTGATTACCCATGGCAACGTCCGGGTATCGCTGCCCCGGGGAGCGACCGCCGCGGACGTCGACCGGTTCCTCGCCGTCCTGCCCGAGGCGGTGGTCCGGTTGCGCCGTAGTGCGGGCGTGACCTCCTGACCGCACCGCCAGAAGGGAAGCAGACCATGCGCTTCCGCCGCCGCCGCGCCGCCGAGGCCGAGCAGGCAGTACCCGAGCCCGTCCCGGTGCCCGCCGGGCCCCCCGCCTACCTCGTGCTCGACGCGCTGGGCCGCAAGTGCCCCATCCCGATCATCATGCTCGCCGAGCGGATCCGTGAGGTGCCGCTCGGCCAGGTCGTCGCGGTGCAGGCCGACGACGCGGCGGCCCGCACCGACATCCCGGCCTGGTGCCGGATGAAGTCGCAGACGTTCGTCCGGGAGGAGGCCCTGCCGCAGGGCGGCTGGGCCTTCCACATCAAACGCGACTACTGAACCGGGCCGCGCGCCCGCCCCTGACGAGGCGCCCCTTACAACAGGTGCGCGGCGACCTCGGCGGACGCGTCGGCGCCGTAGGCGGCGGCCATCCGCTCGACCAGGGTGGCCCGGTCGAGCTGGTACTCCTGGGCGCCCGCCGTCTCCAGCGCGTGCGCCGCCACGAGGTTGCCGAGCTGGGCGGCCCGCTCCAGGCCCAGGCCCCAGGCGACGGCGGCGAGGAAACCCGCGCGGAACGCGTCGCCGACCCCGGTCGGCTCGACCTTGTTGACGTCCGGCGCGGCGGGCACGTGCAGGCCGGGCTCGCCCTTGCGGTCGATGACGACGCCCTTGGCGCCCATCGTGGTCACCCGGATCTCGACCCGGTCCAGCACGTCGCCGTCGGTCCAGCCGGACTTCTGCTCGCAGAGCGCCTTCTCGTACTCGTTGGTGAACAGGTAGCGGGCGCCGCCGAGCAGCCGCCGCACCTCCGCGCCGTCCATCCGGGCGAGCTGCTGGGACGGGTCGGCGGCGAACGGGATGCCGCGCTCGCGGCACTCGTCGGTGTGCCGGACCATCGCCTCGGGGTCGTTCGGGCTGACCAGGACGAGGTCGAGGTCGCCGAGCGGGGACAGCTCGATGTTGCGGGCCTCGGCCATCGCGCCCGCGTAGAACGAGGCGATCTGGTTGTGGTCGGTGTCGGTGGTGCACATGAACCGGGCGGTGTGCCGCAGCTCGGAGGTGTGCACGCCGGAGCAGTCCACGCCGTGCCGCTCCAGCCAGGCGCGGTAGTCGGCGAAGTCGGCGCCGACCGAGCCGACGAGCAACGGGTTCAGGCCGAGCGAACCGAGGCCGAAGGAGATGTTGGCGGCGATGCCGCCCCTGCGGATCTCCAGTTCGTCGACCAGGAAGGAGAGCGAGACCTGCGCGAGCTGGTCCGGCAGCAGCTGGTCGGAGAACCGCCCCGGGAAGGTCATCAGATGGTCGGTCGCGATGGAGCCTGTCACGGCGATGCGCACGGCTGTGCTCTCCTCATGCGGGGAAAGAAAAAGGGCCTGCACAGCGTACTGTGCCAGGCCCCGGGAGGGCTGAACACCCTCCGGCCGCGCGCGACCGCCGTCCGGCAGTGGACGCCCCGAAACGCCGCCAGCTCAGGAGAAGCTGTCGCCGCAGGCGCAGGAACCGGTGGCGTTCGGGTTGTCGATCGTGAAGCCCTGCTTCTCGATGGTGTCGACGAAGTCCACGGTGGCGCCGCCCAGGTAGGGGGCGCTCATCCGGTCGGTGACCACGCTGACGCCGTCGAAGTCGGCGACGACGTCGCCGTCCAGCGAACGCTCGTCGAAGAACAGCTGGTAGATCAGGCCGGAGCAGCCGCCGGGCTGCACGGCGACGCGCAGCGCGAGGTCGTCCCTGCCCTCCTGCTCCAGCAGAGCCTTGATCTTCTGCGCGGCGGCGTCGGTGAGGACGATCCCCTGCTGAGTGCTGATCTCCGTCATGTTCATGTACTCCCGGTGCGGGGCGAGTGTGCTTGGCAGTGGGACTGCTTCGAATGACAACGTACCTGCCCGCGGGGTTCTTCCCCACACGGCGGGATTTTTTCATGGTGCCACGGGTGCCTCCCCGAAGCCCAGGGGCACCCCGGATTCACCCACATGTCCGGCCTTGTGGTTACATGGGTGTCGTCAGAACGACGATAAGTCCCCCGTTCGCGGGAAGGGAGCCCCCGTGACGACCACCACCGATCTGCCACTGCTCTTCCTCGGCCAGGGCGCCGACCCCGCGAGCGAGCGGGGCGTGGACTGCCCCGGCGACCTGCCGGCGGCCTCCGACCCGGCGCTGGTGGAACGTGCCCGCGCCGCCAAGGCCGCGCTCGGCGACAGCGTCTTCATCCTCGGCCACCACTACCAGCGTGACGAGGTCATCCAGTTCGCCGACGTCACGGGCGACTCCTTCAAGCTGGCCCGCGACGCCGCGGCCCGGCCCGACGCGCCCCACATCGTCTTCTGCGGCGTGCACTTCATGGCCGAGTCCGCCGACATCCTCACCACCGCCGAGCAGAAGGTCATCCTTCCCGACCTCGCGGCGGGCTGCTCGATGGCCGACATGGCGACGTTCGACCAGGTCGAGGACTGCTGGGACGCCCTCGCCGACGCCGGGATCGCCGACCGGGTCGTGCCGGTCACCTACATGAACTCCTCGGCCGACATCAAGGGGTTCGTGGGCAGGCGCGGCGGTGTGGTGTGCACCTCCTCGAACGCCAAGCGGGCCCTGGACTGGGCCTTCGCGCGGGGCGAGCAGGTCCTGTTCCTGCCCGACCAGCACCTCGGCCGCAACACCGCGGTGCTGGAGATGGGCATGACGCTGGAGGACTGCGTCGTCTACAACCCGCGCCGCCCGAACGGCGGGCTGACCGTCGAGCAGCTCCGGAACGCGAAGATGATCCTTTGGCAGGGGCACTGCTCGGTGCACGGGCGGTTCACCCGGGCGTCGGTGGAGGAGGTCCGCGCGCGGGTGCCGGGCGTCAACGTGCTGGTGCACCCCGAGTGCCGCCACGACGTCGTGACGGGCGCGGACTACGTCGGCTCGACCGAGTACATCATCAGGGCGCTGGAGGCCGCCGAGCCCGGCAGCGCCTGGGCCATCGGGACCGAACTGAACCTCGTCAAGCGGCTGGCGAACGCACACCCGGACAAGAACGTGATGTTCCTGGACAAGGCCGTGTGCTTCTGCTCGACCATGAACCGGATCGACCTGCCCCACCTGGTGTGGGCGCTGGAGTCGCTGGTCCGGGGCGAGGTGCCCAACCAGATCACGGTGGACGCCGACACCGCCCACTACGCCCGCGTCGCCCTCGACCAGATGCTAGCCCTGCCGTAGTAACACGCACCTTTGATCCGGGACCGTGCGGTCCCGGATCGGGTGCGCCGGGGATCACGCGTATGACGCCCGTGTCCCCCTCCCGGACGACGCCGGTCTCCCGGGTCAGTCCGGGATGAGGCCGGAGTCGCCGAGCATGTTCCTGACGTCGTCGATGTGCGCGTCGGCGGGCGGCAGGATGAAGTCCGACGGCTCAAGGCTGTCGTCGGGCAGCGGGCTGCCCGCCTCGCGGACGCTTTCGAGCAGGGCGGCCAGCGCGTCCCGGAAGGCCGCGTCGTCCGCCCGCTCGATCGTCGCCTCCAGGGCGTCGTCCAGTTTGTTCAGCTCGGGCAGCGCGCTCTCGTCGAGCTCGATCTGCCCCTCGCCCATGATCCGGACGATCATCGCTCAGCCCCCCTGCTGCGGCCTCTGGTCGTGCGGCTGCTGCTGCCCCTGCGGCGCCTGCTGGGCGCCCGGGTCGAGCTGCTTGGGCGCACCGCCCTGGCCCAGCTCGGCCTTGAGCCGCTCCAGCTCCAACTCCACACCGGTGCTGGACCCGACCCTGTCGAGTTCGGCCTGGATGTCGTCGCGCGGGCCGCTGAAGTCGTCGAGCGCGCCCGACGCCAGCAGCTCGTCGATCGCCCCGGCGCGGGCCTGGAGCTGCGCGGTGCGGTCCTCGGCGCGCTGGACCGCGAGGCCCACGTCGCCCATCTCCTCGGAGATGCCGCTGAACGCCTCGTTGATCCTGGTCTGCGCCTCGGCGGCGGTGTAGGTGGCCTTGATCGTCTCCTTCCGGGTGCGGAAGGCGTCGACCTTGGCCTGGAGCCGCTGGGCCGCCAGGACCAGCTTCTCCTCCTCGCCCTGCAACTGCTGGTACTGCACCCGCAGGTCGCTCAGCTGGGAGTCGAGGCCCGCACGGCGCTCCAGCGCCGACCGCGCGAGGTCCTCACGGCCCAGTTGCAGCGCCTTGCGGCCCTGCTCGGTCAGTTTGTTGTGCTCTCCTTCGATCCGCGAGATCTGGAGCTCCAGGCGCTTGCGGGAGGTCGCCACGTCGGCCACGCCCCGCCTCACCTTCTGGAGCATCTCCACCTGGCGCTGGTAGGAGTAGTCCAGGGTCTCCCGCGGATCCTCCAGTTGGTCCAACGCCCTGTTGGCCTTGGATCTGAAGATCATCGACATTCGCTTCATCACGCTCATCGCGCGCGGACGTCCCTTCGTGATACGGGTCGGGCTCCCTCTTCACCCTACGCTTTCGACGCTCGGGGGATCTACGAGGTTCCTCACCGGTATCGACATCAAATATCCTTCGTTCTGTGTTCCGACGTGGCGGTGCAACCCCGCAGACCCCCGAGACGGCCGAAGACCTCCCTACGAAGGAGGGCGGCAAGGGCCGTCCCACGCCCAAGCGCGCGGAGGCCGAGAAGAGCCGCCGCAACCAGCGCGTGGTGGCGCCCAAGGACCGTAAAGAGGCGTACAAGCAGGTGCGCGAACGGCAGGCCCGCGACCGCGCCAAGGTCCGCGAGGGCATGGCCAGGGGCGACGAGAAGTACCTGCCCAAGCGCGACCAGGGCCCCGTCCGGGCGTTCGCCCGCGACTACGTGGACTCGCGCCGCACGGTCGGCTCCTACCTCATGCTGATCATGTTCGTGGTGGTCATGGCGAGCTTTGTGCCGCACCCCGCCACCCAGGTGTTCTTTGTGCTGGTTCCGCCGGTCCTGCTGGCCGTGGTGCTCACCGAGAGCCTGCTGCTGTCCCAGTCGGTCAAGCGGATCGCCAGGGAGCGGTTCCCGGACGAGGCCGTCAAGGGCGTCGGCCTGTACGCGGCGTCCAGGTCGCTGCAGATCCGGCGGCTGCGGCTGCCGAACCCGCGCCGCAAGCCGGGCGAGAAGCACCTGGTCTGAGCGGGTTTCGGGCGTCCTAGGATCGGGATCATGGAATTCCGCAACCTGGGCCACAGCGGCCTGAAGATCTCCGAGATCGCCTACGGCAACTGGATCACACACGGCTCCCAGGTCGAGGAGGACGCGGCGCGCGCCTGCGTCGCCGCCGCCCTCGACGCGGGGATCACCACGTTCGACACCGCCGACGTCTACGCCGGGACCCGCGCGGAGGAGGTGCTCGGCCGGGCGCTGAAGGGCGTCCGGCGTGAGTCGCTGGAGATCTTCACCAAGGTCTACTGGCCGACCGGTTCAGGACCGAACGACAGGGGCCTGTCCCGCAAGCACGTCATGGAGTCGATCAACGGCTCCCTGCGCCGTCTGGGCACCGACTACGTGGACCTGTACCAGGCGCACAGGTTCGACCACGAGACGCCGCTGGAAGAGACCGTGCGCGCCTTCGAGGACGTCGTCCGGCAGGGCAAGGCGCTGTACGTCGGGGTCTCGGAGTGGCGCGCCGAGGAGATCGAGGCGGCGCTGCGGATCGCCGACGAGCGCGGCTTCGACCGGATCATCTCCAACCAGCCGCAGTACTCGATGCTGCACCGCGTCATCGAGGCCGAGGTCGTGCCTCTGTCCGAGCGCGAGGGAATCGGCCAGATCGTCTGGTCGCCGATCGCCCAGGGCGTCCTCACCGGCAAGTACCTGCCGGGGCAGGCGCCGCCCGCCGGATCACGCGCGACCGACGACAAGGGCGGCGCCGACATGGTCCGCGCCTGGATGCGCGACGAGGTGCTGGAGCGGGTGCGGCGGCTGCGGCCGATCGCGGACAAGGCGGGGCTGTCCATGGCTCAGCTCGCCGTCGCGTGGGTGCTGCAGAACCCGAACGTGTCCGCCGCGATCATCGGGGCGTCCCGGCCCGAGCAGGTCCACGACAACGTCAAGGCCGCGGGCGTCAAGCTGGCGCCCGAGCTGCTCGCCGAGATCGACGCGGTGCTGGGCGACGCCGTCGTACGGGACCCGGCCCTCACCCAGTCGCCGAAGCCGCGGCCCTAGTCGAGCGCCAGTCTCAGCGGGCCGTACACCGTGCGGTCGTCGTCCAGCAGCCAGACCTGGGCGACGCCCGCCTCGGCGAGGACCCGCCAGTGCTCGCCGAGCCAGCTCTCGGCGTCGCTCTGCGTGCTCTGGTATTCGGGCTGCTCCTGCACGTCAGGGAGCCCGGTGGTCGGGACCACCGTTCCGTCGGCCTTCTCGTACCGCCAGCTCCACGCCATCTGCACCGCGCTCCCCTCGACCGACTACCGCCCCTGCCACGGCCCCGCGCCGGGTTCGGTGAGCCCGGCGGACGGCCGCCCCGCGATCATAGTCGGGTGCGCATCGAGATCGAGGGAGACGCCTCCGCCGGGGGCTGGCCCGTGCCGGACTGCGGGTGCGCGTCGTGCGGGTCGGCCGCCGCCGCGCCGCACGCCGCGTTCCGGGTCCGGGTGGACGGGGTGCCGCTGGACCGGCTGGAGGCGGCGCCGGTTCCGGGCGGGTGCGAGGTGCGGGCGCCGTCGGGGGCGCTGCTGCTGTGCGCGGCGCCCGGCGGCCTGCCCGAGCCCGTCTCAGACAGTACTTTCGCGGCGGTCCTGCTGGACCTGCTCGCCGATCCGTTCCATCTCGGGGCCCTGCGCGCGCGGGGGGCCGTCGGAGCGGGGACGGCCGTCTACGCGGTGCACGTGGACCACCGGGTGCGGAACGAGGCGGAGCTGGCGCGGCGGCTGGAGTTCTGGCGTCGTCCGCCTACCGGGCGGACCCTTCTGCTGGGCGGCTCACGGTCGGGCAAGTCGGCGGAGGCGGAGCTGCGGCTTTCCGGGCATCCACGGGTGACGTACGTGGCGACGGGGCCCGTCGCGGACTCCGATCCGGACTGGGCGCGCCGGGTGGGGGCGCACCGTGAGCGGCGTCCCGCGCACTGGGGGACGCTGGAGACTACGGATCTCGTCTCGCTGCTCTCGAAGGAGCGTGACGCGCTTCTGATCGACGGCCTGGGAACCTGGCTCGCCGCCACGATGGACACGGCGGGGGCCTGGGACTCGCCCGAGGCGGCGCTCCCCCACCTGGACGCGCTCGTCTCCGCCTGGCGGGCCACGCGGGCGACCGTCGTGGCCGTCACCGACGAGGTCGGCCTCTCGCTCGTCCCCGAGACCCGCTCCGGGCGCCTGTTCCGCGATCTGCTCGGCGCGCTCAACCAGCGGCTGGCCGACGCCTCCGAGTCCGTCGCCCTCGTCGTCGCGGGCCGCGTCCTGCCGCTCTGACCCCGGCGGGCGGGCGGCGGGAGGAGTAGGGTCGGCCGACGTGGGGATTCCTGGAGGGTTGCGGCTTTCGTTCGGGCTGCTCAGCGTGGTCCCGGTGCGGTACTCGCGGGCCGGGCGGGCGGAGTTCGGCGCGGCGATGCGGTGGGCGCCCGTCGTCGGGCTCGCGGTCGGGGTCGTCCAGGGCGCGGTGTTCTGGGGGCTGGACGCGTTGGGGGCGGGCGGTCTGGTCGCGGCGGTGCTCGCGGTCGGGCTGGGCGCGGCGCTGACGCGCGGGCTGCACTGGGACGGGCTCGCCGACGTCGCCGACGGGCTCGGCAGCGGACGGCCCGCCGAGACCGCCCTGGAGATCATGAAGAAGTCCGACATCGGGCCGTTCGGGGTGCTCGCCCTGGTGTTCACGGCGCTCGTCCAGGTGGCGGCGGTCGCCTCGCTCGCCGAACCGGCGCTCGCGCTCGTCGTCGCCGCCGTCGCCGGGCGCGTCGCGATCGTGCGGGCCTGCGCGCTCGACGTGCCCGCGGCCCGGCCCGACGGGCTCGGCTCGATGGTCGCCGGGACCGTCCCGCGCGGTCCGGGCACCGTGCTGACCGCCCTGCTGCTCGGCGGCGCCGGACTCGCCGCGCTCGCCTGGACCGGATCGCCGCGCGCGGCGCTGCCCTACGCGCTCGCGCCGCTCGCGGGACTCCTCCTCGCCGGGCTGTTCCGGCGCCACCTCGTCCGCAGGTTCGGCGGGATCACCGGCGACGTGCTCGGCGCGCTGTGCGAGGGCACGGTCGCGGTGTGCCTCGTGGCCCTCACGCTGGGTCGCTGAGGTGGGCGCGGCGCTTGATCGAAACGGGGAAAACAGGTGCGGGGGGCGAGTAAGGTCGAGAGGCGTGACGACGAATCTCAAGCTCACCCAGAACGATCCCGCCTCCCTCGACGTCGACGCCGTCGTCGTCGGCGTCCTGCCAGGTCCCTCCCTCGCGCCCGGCGCCGAGGCTGTGGACACGGCGCTCGGCGGGCGTCTGGTCGAGGCGCTCAAGGCCGTCGGCGCCACCGGCAAGGCCGGTGAGGTGCACAAGCTGCCGACACTGGGCGCGCTGCCCGCGCCCGTCGTCGTCGCGGCCGGCCTGGGCGCGGACCCCACCGCCGAGACGCTGCGCCGCGCCGCCGGAGCCGCCGTGCGCGCGCTGGCGGGCAAGGGCACCGCGGCGCTGGCACTGCCCGCCGCCGACGCCGACGCGGCCGCCGCGGTGGCCACCGGCGCCCTGCTGGGCAACTACGCTTTCGGCCGCTACCGGACGGGCGAGCAGCCCGAGACCGTCGGCGAACTCCTCGTCGCCGCGCCCGCCGAGACGCAGGCGCGGGTGGCGGAGGAGGCCGTCGTCGCCGAGGCCGTCACCCTCGTCCGCGACCTGGTGAACACGCCGCCGTCGCACCTGTCCCCCGAGGACCTCGCCGACGTCGCCGACCGGGTCGCCAAGGCCACCGGCCTGGACGTCGAGATCCTCGACGAGAAGGCGCTCGTGGACGGCGGCTACGGCGGCATCGCGGGCGTCGGGCAGGGCTCGGTGAACCCGCCCCGGCTGGTCCGGCTCTCCTACACCCACCCCGAGGCCGACAAGAACGTCGTGTTCGTCGGCAAGGGCATCACCTTCGACACCGGCGGCATCTCCATCAAGCCCGCCGAGGGCATGGACTGGATGAAGTCCGACATGGGCGGCGCGGGCGCCGTCCTCGGGGCGCTCCAGGCCATCGCCACGCTCAAGCCCAAGGTCAACGTCATCGGCTACCTGACCATCGCGGAGAACATGCCGTCCGGCACCGCGCAGCGGCCCTCCGACGTCATCACCATCTACGGCGGCAAGACCGTCGAGGTCCTCAACACCGACGCCGAAGGCCGCCTCGTCATGGCCGACGCGCTCGCCCGCTCCGCCGAGGACTCCCCCCACCTGCTCGTGGACGTCGCCACCCTCACCGGCGCGGCCCTCGTCGCGCTCGGCGTGCGCACCACCGGCGTCATGGCCAACGACGACGAGGTGCGCGAGAAGGTCGTCGCGGCCGCCGAGTCCGTCGGCGAGCAGTCCTGGGGCATGCCGCTGCCCGACGAGCTGCGCAAGGGCCTGGACTCGCCCGTCGCCGACATCGCCAACATCTCCGGCGACCGCTGGGGCGGCATGCTCACCGCCGGGATCTTCCTCAAGGAATTCGTGCCCGACGGGGTGCGTTGGGCCCATCTGGACATCGCCGGGCCCGCCTTCAACAAGGGCGAGCCCTACGGCTACACGCCCAAGGGCGGCACGGGGGCCGCGACCCGGACCCTCGTCCGCCTCGCCCGGGAGGTGGCGGACGGGAACCTGTGACCCGTCTCATGCACCGCCGGGACCTACCGGTCAGTACAAGTGAAAAGATTGTCCTACCTGGCACTTCTCGGCTCGGCTACACCCCGCCGGGTGATCAGTGTGGATCGGAATAAGGAGCATCCAGTGGCGAACAAGGGCCCGTACGACCTCGTCGTACTCGGAGGCGGGAGCGGGGGCTACGCCGCGGCGCTACGCGCGTCCGAGCTGGGCATGCGCGTCGCCTTGATCGAGAAGGACTCCGTCCTCGGAGGCACCTGCCTGAACCGGGGTTGCATCCCCACCAAGGCGCTGCTGCACGCCGCCGAGGTCGCCGACGAGATCAACGAGGCGAAGAACTACGGCATCAAGGCGACGTTCGAGGGCATCGACGTCGAAGGCGTCCAGGGCTACAAGAACAAGATCGTCTCCACCACGGTCAAGGGCCTCACCGGGCTGATCAAGTCCAAGGGCATCGAGATCGTCAACGGGCTCGGCCGCCTGGCCTCGCCGACCACCGTCGCGGTCGGCGACGACCTCTACGAGGGCGCGCACCTCCTGCTCGCCACCGGCTCGTACCCCAAGTCGCTGCCCGGCCTGGAGATCGACGGCGACCGCGTCATCTCCAGCGACCACGCCCTGGAACTCGACCGGGTGCCGTCGTCCGTCGTCATCCTGGGCGGCGGCGTCATCGGCGTCGAGTTCGCCTCGGTGTGGCGCTCGTTCGGCGCCGAGGTCACCATCGTCGAGGCGCTCCCGCACCTGCTGCCGCTGGAGGAGGAGACCTCCTCCAAGCGCCTGGAGCGGGCCTTCCGCAAGCGCGGCATCAAGTTCGAGATCGGCGTGCGCTTCGCGGGCGCCAAGACCACCGACACCGGCGTCACCGTCAGCCTGGAGAACGGCAAGACCATCGACGCCGAGCTGCTGCTCGTCGCCGTGGGCCGCGGGCCGGTCTCGGACGGCCTGGGCTTCGAGGAGACGGGCGTCCGGCTGGACCGCGGCTTCGTCGTCGTCGACGAGTACTGCCGCACCTCGGTCCCGACCATCTCCGCCGTCGGCGACCTCATCCCGACCCTCCAGCTCGCGCACGTCGGCTTCGCCGAGGGCATCCTCGTCGCCGAGCGGCTGGCCGGCCTCAACCCGACACCCATCGACTACGACGGCGTCCCCCGCATCACCTACTCCAACCCCGAGGTGGCCTCCGTCGGCATCACCTCCGCCAAGGCGCGCGAACTCGGGCTGGAGATCAAGGAGATCACCTACGACCTCGCGGGCAACCCCAAGAGCAAGATCCTGGGCACCCAGGGCGAGGTCAAGATGATCGCCGAGGTGGACGGCCCGATCCTGGGCGTGCACATGGTCGGTGCGAGAATCGGGGAGCTGGTCACCGAGGGCCAGTTGCTCTACAACTGGGAAGCCCTGCCCTCCGAGGTCGCGCAGCTCATCCACGCGCACCCGACCCAGTCCGAGGCCGTCGGCGAGGCGGCGCTCGCGCTCGCCGGCAAGCCCCTGCACGTCCACGGCTGAACCCAGCCCACGAAGCAGTTCGATAGAGGAGTCGCTGAGAACCATGCCGGTCTCCGTCACCATGCCGCAGCTCGGTGAGAGCGTCACCGAGGGCACCGTCACCCGCTGGCTCAAAAAAGAGGGGGAGACCGTCGAGGTCGACGAGCCGCTGCTCGAAGTGTCGACCGACAAGGTCGACACCGAGATCCCCTCGCCCGCCGCCGGCGTGCTGACCAGCATCGCCGTCGCCGAGGACGAGACGGTCGAGGTCGGCGCCCTGCTGGCGACCATCGCCGAGGCGGGCGAGGCGGCGGCCCCCGCGGCTCCGCCCGCCGCCGCTCCGGCGCCCGCGCCGGAGCCTGAGCCCGCCCCGGCGCCGCCCGCGCCACCTGCTCCGCCCGGCCCGCCCGCGCCGCCGGTCGCGGCTCCGGCGCCCGTGCCGTCCGTCCCCGCGCCCGCTCCGGCGCCCGCCCCCGCCGCGTGGCCGCCCGCCGCGCCGGCCGCGCCCGCCGCGTCCGTGCCCGCTCCCGCCGTCGAGGCCGAGGGCGCGTACGTGACGCCGCTCGTCCGCAAGATGGCGTCCGAGCTCGGCGTGGACCTCGCGACGGTCAAGGGCACCGGCGTCGGCGGCCGCATCCGCAAGCAGGACGTCCAGGACGCCGCCAAGGCCAAGGCCGCCGCGCCCGTCGCCGCCCCGGCCGCCGCCGCGACGCCCGTCCCGGCCCCCGCCCCCGCGCCCGTCGTCATCTCCGAGGCCGCCGCCGCCAAGCGCGGCACGACCGAGAAGCTGTCGCGGCTGCGCCAGACGATCGCCCGCCGCATGGTGGAGTCCCTCCAGGTCTCCGCACAGCTCACGACGGTCGTCGAGGTCGACGTCACCAAGATCGCCCGCCTGCGCGACAGGGCCAAGGGCGACTTCCTCGCGCGCGAGGGCGTCAAGCTGTCGTTCATGCCCTTCTTCGCCCTCGCCACCATCGAGGCGCTCAAGGTGCACCCGAACGTCAACGCGGTCATCGACTCGCAGGAGAACACCGTCACCTACCACGACGCCGAACACCTCGGCTTCGCGGTGGACACCGACAAGGGCCTGATCGTCCCCGTCATCAAGGACGCGGGCGAACTGAACCTGGCCGGGATCGCGCGCAAGATCGCCGACCTCGCCGAGCGCACCCGGACCAACCGGGTCAGCCCGGACGAGCTGGGCGGCGGCACCTTCACGCTGACCAACACCGGCAGCCGGGGCGCCCTGTTCGACACGCCGATCATCAACCAGCCGCAGGTCGGCATCCTCGGCACCGGCTCGGTCGTCAAGCGCCCGGTCGTGGTGAACGACCCGTCGCTGGGCGAGGTCATCGCGATCCGCTCGATGGTCTACCTCGCGCTGACCTACGACCACCGGATCGTGGACGGCGCCGACGCCGCCCGGTTCCTCACCACGGTCAAGAACCGGCTGGAGGAGGGCCACTTCGAGTCGGACCTCGGCCTCTAGGGCTAGTCTTCGGGCATGCGAGCGATCATCTCGGGTGCCTCTGGCCTGATCGGTAAAGCCCTCGCCACGCGGCTGCGCGGCGAGGGCTTCGCCGTCTCCCGGCTGGTGCGGCGCGCCCCCTCCGGCCCCGACGAGGTGTTCTGGGACCCGGCGGGCGGACGGATCGACACGCCCGCGCTGGAGGGCTTCGACGCCGTCGTGCACCTGGCGGGCGCGGGCGTCGGCGACCGGCCGTGGACGGCCGCGTACAAGAAGGAGATCCGGGACAGCCGGGTCAAGGGCACCGCGCTGCTCGCGAACGCGCTGGCGGGGCTGGACACGCCGCCTCGGGTCTTCGTGAGCGGGTCGGCCGTGGGGTTCTACGGGCCTTCCGGGGACGCGCCACGGGACGAGGAGGACCCGCAGGGGGGCGGGTTCCTCGCGCAGGTCGTCGCGGACTGGGAGGCGGCCGCGGCACCCGCGGCACGGGCCGGGATCCGGGTGGTGCATCCTCGGACGGGGATCGTGCTGGCGGGCCGCGGAGGGATGCTGAAGCCGCTGCTGCCGTTGTTCCGGCTTGGGCTGGGGGCTCGGCTGGGGTCCGGGCGGCAGTGGATGAGCTGGATCACGCTGCGGGACGAGGTGCGGGCGCTCTCCCACCTGGTGGGGGGTTCTCAGCTTTCGGGGCCGGTCAACCTGACTTCGCCTGCGCCGGTGACGAACGCGGAGTTCACCAAAGGGCTCGCGGGGGTGTTGGGGCGGCCTTCGTTCCTCGTCGTTCCGGCGCCGGTTCTGCGGCTTGTGTTGCGGGAGTTCGCGGACGAGGGGCCGCTGGTGTCGCAGCGAGTGCTGCCTACGCGGTTGTTGGCGGACGGGTTCGCTTTTGAGGATCCGGAGCTGGTGACGGGGCTTCGGGCGGCGTTGGGGCGGTAGGGGCCGGGGCGGACTCGTTCGGCTCTTGGGTGGGTCGCTCTTGCCTTGGTCGGCGGCCCGTCATCGGGGGCTGGTTGCGCGGGAGCACTGACGGCTTCTGACGGCCCGGGTGTGAGCGGTCCGGGCCGTCAAAAGGTCTTTGCCGGGGGTGCGGGGGTGCGGGTCAGAGGAGGCGGCGGAGGAGGCGCTTGGTGGCCTCGGTGTAGGGCGGGTAGACGAGCTTGGGGTCGGGGGTCGTGGACTTGCGCATGACGGCCTTGCGGTGGCTGAACGTCTGGAAGCCGAACTCGCCGTGGTAGGCGCCCATGCCGCTGTTGCCCACGCCGCCGAACGGCAGGTGCGGGTTGAGCACGTGGTAGCCGACGTTGTTGATGACGACGCCGCCCGCCGACACGTCGGCCAGGAACCTGCGCTCGTCGGCCTTGGACGGGCTGAACAGGTACGCGGCCAGCGGCTTCGGCCGCGACGTCACGAACTCGACGGCCTCGCCCAGGTTCGCGACGGACACGATCGGCAGGATCGGGCCGAAGATCTCCTCGGTCATGAGCGGGGAGTCGAGCTCGGGGTCGGCGACCACGGTGAAGTCGACACGCTTGTTCGCCGGGTCGCTGCCGCCGCCGTGCACGACCTTGCCGCCGTGCTTCTCCAGCAGCCCCGCGAGCCGGGCCGCGTGCCGCTCGTTGACGATCGGCCGCGCGCGTCCCTCGGTGCCCTCGGTCATCACGTCGATCGCCTTGACGACCTCGCGCGCGAACTCCTCGGCCACGCTCCGCTCGGCGAGCACGTAGTCGGGCGCGATGCACGTCTGGCCCGCGTTGAGGTGCTTGCCGTAGACGACACGGCGCGCCGCGACCGGCAGGTCGGTGGCCGCCGTGACGACGACGGGGCTCTTGCCGCCCAGCTCCAGCGTCACCGGGGTCAGGTGCTTGGCGGCGTCCGCCATGACCGCCCTGGCGATCTCGGGGCCGCCGGTGAACAGGATGTGGTCGAGTCCCTGGTCGATGAGGTCGCGGGTCGCCTCCGCCGCGCCCTCCACGACCGCGACGGCGTCCTGGTCGAGGTAGGCGGGCAGCAGCTCGGCCAGCAGCGCCGACGTCGCGGGCGCGTGCTCGGACGGCTTGACGATGACGCAGTTGCCCGCCGCCAGCGCGGCCACCAGCGGGCCCACGGCGAGGTAGAACGGGTAGTTCCAGGGGCTGATGACCAGGACGACGCCGAGCGGCTCGTACTGGATCCAGGACCTTCCCGGCTGCATCGCCAGCGGGGTCGCGACCCGCTTGGCGCGCATCCACTTGCGCACGTTCTTCTTCGCGTCCTGGACCTCGATGCGGCTGGAGGCGATGTCGGCGAACCACGCCTCGAACGACTCACGCCCGAGGTCGGACTCCAGGGCCGTCACGATGTCGTCCTCGCGTTCGGCGAGGAGGCGGCCGAGCGCGTCGAGCTGGCGGATCCGCCACGCCGCGGGCTTGGTCCTGCCCGAGGCGTGGGTCGCGCGGAGGCGGGCCACGAGCTCCGGGATCGGTGTGGACATATCGGTCCTTCCGGATTCGGTTACGACTTTGCGTATTCGTCGCGCAGGACGCGCTTGAGTAGTTTGCCCGTCGGGTGCCGCGGCAACTCGGACCGGAAGTCCACACTCTTCGGGCACTTGTAGTGCGCGAGGTTGTCCCGGCAGTACGCGATGAGCTCGGCCGCGAGCGCGTCGCCCGCCTCGTCCGGGTCGGCTGCCTGCACGACCGCCTTGACCTGCTCGCCCATCTCCGGGTCCGGCACACCGAACACGGCGACGTCCACGACCTTCGGATGCACCGCGAGCAGGTTCTCGGCCTCCTGCGGATAGATGTTGACGCCGCCGCTGATGATCATGTGGGACTGGCGGTCGGTCAGGTACAGGAAACCGTCGGCGTCGACGTGGCCGATGTCGCCCAGCGTCGTCCAACCACGGCCGTTGGGGTCCTGCGCGGAGCGGGTCTTCTCCGGGTCGCCGTGGTACTCGAACTGGGGCCCGTTGCCGAAGTAGAGCGCGCCCGTCTCCCCCACCGGCAGCTCCTCGCCGTCCGGGCCGAGCACGTGCACCTCCCCCAGCAGCACCTTGCCGACGCTGCCCGGATGCTCCAGCCAGCCCGCCGAGTCGGTGTAGACGAAGCAGTTGCCTTCCGTGCCCGCGTAGTACTCGTGCAGGATCGGCCCCCACCACTCGATCATCTGCTGCTTCACCGGGACGGGGCAGGGCGCCGCCGCGTGCACGGCGAACCTCATCGTCGAGAGGTCGTAGGCGGCGCGGACGTCCTGCGGGAGCTTGAGCAGGCGGATGAACATCGTCGGCACCCACTGCCCGTGCGTCACCCCGTACCGCTCGATCGCCCTGAGCGCCTCCTCGGGGTCGAACTTCTCCATGACGACGACCGTCGCGCCGAACCTGTGGAACGCGATCGAGTACCGCAGCGGGGCCGCGTGGTAGAGCGGCGCCGGGCACAGGTAGACGGAGTCCTCGTCGGGCGCGAACAGCATCTGGATGAGCGTGTAGAGGATGCCGGGCTGGCTTCCGAACGCCACCTTCTCCAGCTTCGGCTTGACGCCCTTGGGACGTCCCGTGGTGCCCGAGGAGTAGAGCATGTCCACGCCCTCGAACTGCTCGGCCAGCGGCTCCGGCGAGGCGGCCGCGAGGGCGTCCTCGTAGGAGTCGAAGCCGGGCGCCCGCTCTTCGGGCATCAGCCTGACGACGAGCCTGTCGTTGGCGGCCGAGATCCGGGAGGCGACCTCCGCGACGGCGGGTGAGGCGACGAACGCCTTCGCCCCGCAGTTGTCGACGATGTAAGCGGCCTCGTCGGCCGTGAGGCGGTTGCTGACCGCCGTGTAGTAGAGCCCGGAGCGCTGCGCCGCCCAGGCGACGGCGAGCAGCTCCCAGCGGTTCTCCATCATGACGGCGACGTGTTCGCCGGGGCCGATGCCGGCGGCGTGGAACACCCGCGCGAGCCGGTTGCTCGCCTCGTCCAGCTCTCTGAAGGTCACGACCCGGCCGGAGCCGGTCATGATCACCGCGGGCTTGTCCGGGGTGCGCGCCGCGATGGTTCCCAGATCCATGAGCACCTCAACGTTGAAGCGGTGTTACGTTTCCCGCATTCTGTAACATCGAGGAACAGTAAGGGAAGACTTATCCCGAATCGAATTCTAGGCAGGGAGCCCCGCCATGCTGGAGGAACTGGCCCGCCCGGCGTCCCGGACCGCCGACCGCGACCGCACCACCGAGAAGATCCTCGCCGCCGCCCTTGAGGAGTTCCTCCAGGTCGGCATCCGGCGCGCCCGGATGGAGGAGATAGCCCGTCGCGCGGGCGTCTCCCGCGTCACCGTCCACCGCCGCTTCGCGAGCAAGCAGGAGCTCGTCACCGCCGTCCTCATCGCCGAGGCCCGCGCCCTCTACGCCCGCTGCCAGGCCGAGGCCGCCACCCACCACCACCTCGAAGACAAGATCGCCGCCTGCTTCGCCCTGGTCATCGACGCCGCCCGCCGGGGCGCCCTGGCCCCCCTCCTCACCAACGACCCCGCCCCCTTCCTCCCCTCCTTCACCGTCGACGGCGAACCCCTCATCGCCCTCATGCGCGCCTTCTACCTCAACCTCCTGAGAGAAGCCGACGTCATCTACCCCACCATGGAACAGGCCACCGACGTCCTGGCAAGAGCCGTCGTCTCCTACTGCCTGACCCCCACCACCCCCACCACCCCCCTCACGGACCCCACCACCACCGCCGCCTTCGCCCGCCGCCACCTCGCCCCCATCATCCTCCCCCCGTCCCCCTGAGAGGCCGCACCGCCCAGAGCCTGCGAACACCCGGCACGGCCCCCCAGAGAGACACCACGCCGGGCCACCCCACCGGCGCAGAACTTAGGCTAGCCTAACCTAACTTTCCCCGCCACCCTTTCCCCCAACTTTCCCCCCGCCCCTCCCGCCGCACGGCCGGTGGACAAAGAGAGAACCCGCCGGGCCACTCACTGGAGCAGGCCCGACGGGCTTTGGGTGGCGGTCAGGTCAGACGTCGTTGCGATCCTCGGTCTGGATAGGGACCGCTACGGTACGTGATAGTGCTGTCGGCGGCCCGTCAGACGTCGAAGTACAACTCGAATTCGTGGGGGTGGGGGCGGAGGCGGATGGGGTCGAGTTCGTTTTCGCGTTTGTAGGTGATCCAGGTTTCGATGAGGTCCTGGGTGAAGACGCCGCCTTCCAGGAGGAAGTCGTGGTCGGCTTCGAGGGCTTCCAGGACGGCCTCCAGGGAGGCGGGGACCTGGGGGATGCCTCGGGCCTCCTCCGGGGGGAGCTCGTAGAGGTCCTTGTCGACGGGCTCGACGGGTTCGATCTTGTTGCGGATGCCGTCAAGGCCGGCCATGAGCATGGCGGCGAAGGCCAGGTACGGGTTGCAGGACGGGTCCGGGACGCGGAACTCGATGCGCTTGGCCTTCGGGTTGGTGCCCGTGATGGGGATGCGGATGCAGGCCGAGCGGTTGCGCTGGCTGTAGACGAGGTTCACCGGGGCCTCGTAGCCGGGGACCAGGCGGTGGTAGCTGTTCACCGTCGGGTTGGTGAAGGCCAGCAGGGCGGGCGCGTGCTTGAGCAGGCCGCCGATGTAGAAGCGTGCCGTGTCGGACAGGCCCGCGTAGCCGACCTCGTCGTAGAACAGCGGGCTGCCGTCCTTCCAGAGGGACTGGTGGCAGTGCATGCCGGAGCCGTTGTCGCCGAAGATGGGCTTCGGCATGAACGTGACGGCCTTGCCCGCCGCCCGCGCGACGTTCTTCACCACGTACTTGTAGAGCATCAGGTTGTCGGCCGAGTGCAGCAGCGGCGCGAACCGGATGTCGATCTCGGCCTGGCCGGCGGTGCCGACCTCGTGGTGCTGCATCTCGACGTCGATGCCGACCCTGATGAGCTGCTGGACCATCTCCGAACGCAGGTCGGTGTAGTGGTCCATCGGCGGGACGGGGAAGTACCCGCCCTTGTAGGGCGGCTTGGCCCCGAGGTTGCCGCCCTCCTCCTTGCGCCCGGTGTTCCAGGCGCCCTCGATGGAGTCGAGGAAGTAGAAGCCCTCGTTCGCCGCGGTGTGGAACCGGACGTCGTCGAAGATGTAGAACTCGGCCTCGGGCCCGAAGTAGACGGTGTCGGCGATGCCGGTGCCGACCAGGTAGTCCTGGGCCTTCTTGGCGACGTTGCGGGGGTCGCGGCTGTAGGGCTCGCCCGTCAGCGGGTCGTGCACGAAGAACGTGATGTTCAGGGTCTTGTGCTGCCGGAACGGGTCGACGACCGCGGTGGTCGGGTCGGGCAGCAGGAGCATGTCCGACTCGTGGATCTCCTGGAAGCCGCGGATGGACGAGCCGTCGAACATCAGGCCGTCGGAGAAGACGTTCTCCCCGAAGTTCGAGGCGGGGAAGGTGAAGTGCTGCACCGTACCGGGCAGGTCGACAAAGCGGACATCGATGAACTCGACGCCTTCTTCCCGGATGTAGTTCAGGACTTCCTCGGCGCTGCTGAACAATCCAGCCTCCTTCAGGGGCTTACCGATCCTGCGGGTCACACCGTCGTAACCGCCCGCCAAGCCTACGCTCGCGGTCCGACAAACGCGGGGCGCGACAGTCCGCCTGGCCGGTACCGGTAGTTTTGTGGGGTGAGCGGTGACAAGAAGGGCCCGAGCTGGACCGGAACCTGGCTGACCGGGGCCCGTACGGCGGGCGCCGACCTGGGCTACCCCGGTGAGCGCCTGGGCCTCCCCAAGAACGGTTCAGGCTCGGTCGCGAGCTACGCGCGGCGGCTGGTCGCGCTGCTGGTCGACTGGTTCGCGTCGATGATCGTCGCGGGCTGGATCAGCGGTGTGCTGGGCTGGTCGGACCAGGCGAACGCGGTGCTGAACCTCGTGGTGTTCGTGCTGCAGGCGTGGCTGCTGGTCGCCGTCGCCGGGACGACCCTGGGCAAGCGGATCGCGGGCCTGCGCGTGATCCGGCTGGACGGCCGCCCGGTCGGCCTCGGCTGGAGCCTGGCCCGCGCGCTGCTGCTGGGCCTGGTCGTGCCCGCCCTGCTGTGGGACCGCGACCACCGCGGCCTGCACGACAGGGCGGCCAACACCGCCGTCATCGAGTACTGAGCGCCCGCGGGGCGCACACGCGGAAGCCCGCGACCGGTGGACGGTCGCGGGCTTCCGTGGCAGAGGGGTGTCAGCGCCGGGGCGGCTTGGGCCCCTTGGGCAGCCGGACGCCCTTGGGCACCGGGCCGCCGGGGGCGGCGGGCCGCGCGGGCAGTGCGCGCATCCTGTCGTTCAGGTCGTTGACCTGCGCCTTGCTGAGGTTGCGCGGCAGCTTCGCCAGCTTGGACTGGAGCTTGGACAGCGGGACCTGCCCCTCCTCGTCGCCTACCTGGACGTCGTAGATCGTGACGCCCGCGGCGAGCCGGGAGATCTTCTTCTTCTCCGCGCCGAGCAGCGAGCCGACCCGGCTGGCCGGGCCCTCGGAGACGAGGATGACGCCGGGCCTGCCGACGACGCGGTGCACCACGTCCAGGTTCCGGTTGCCCGCGACGGCGGGGGTGATCACCCAGTTGCCGCGCATGGTGTCCAGCACGCCGTAGGCGGCGCCGATCTGGCCCTCCAGCATCTTGTACTGGGTGCGCTGCGCGAACTGCCCGAACACGATGAGGCCGACGATGACGGCCAGCATCACACCGAGCGGGATCATGAACCACAGCGGGGCCCAGAGGATCCCGATCACGACGCAGAGCGCGAGCGTGCCGAGCGCCGCGGCGAAGACCAGGGGGAGCGCCTTGCGGTCGGCCCGGTTCACCATCTGGGCGACCATGCGGATCTGCTTGAACCGCCCGGGTTTTTCGTTCTCTGCCATGCTGCTCATTCTAGTGATCGGCGCGGGCCTCGACGGCCTGCCGGTACAGGCGTCCCGCGCGGTAGCTGGACCGTACCAGGGGTCCGGACATGACCCCGGCGAACCCGATCTCGGCGGCCTCGTCCTGGAGCTCGACGAACTCCTCGGGCTTCACCCACCGCTCGACGGGGTGGTGGCGCGGTGTGGGCCGCAGGTACTGGGTGATGGTGATCAGCTCGCAGCCCGCGCCGTGCAGGTCGCGGAGCGCCTCGCTGATCTCCTCGCGGGTCTCGCCCATGCCGAGGATCAGGTTGGACTTGGTGACGAGCCCCGCCTTGCGGGCCTGCGTGATGACGTCCAGGGACCGCTCGTAGCGGAACGCGGGGCGGATCCGCTTGAACAGCCGCGGGACGGTCTCCAGGTTGTGCGCGAAGACCTCGGGCGCCGCGGCGAAGACCTGGCCGAGCAGCTCGGGTTCGCCGTTGAAGTCGGGGGCGAGCAGTTCGACGCCGCAGCCGGGCACGTGCGCGTGGATCTGCCGGACGGTCTCGGCGTACAGCCAGGCGCCCTGGTCGGGCAGGTCGTCGCGGGCGACGCCGGTGACGGTGGCGTACTTCAGGCCCATGGACGCGACGGACTCGGCGACCCGGACGGGTTCACCGGTGTCGTAGTCGGCGGGTTTGCCGGTGTCGATCTGGCAGAAGTCGCAGCGCCGGGTGCACTGGTCGCCGCCGATGAGGAAGGTGGCTTCGCGGTCCTCCCAGCATTCGAAGATGTTGGGGCAGCCCGCCTCCTGGCAGACCGTGTGCAGCCCCTCGTTCTTGACGAGCTGGGTGAGCTCCTTGTATTGGGGGCCCATCTTCAGCCGCGTCTTGATCCACGGCGGCTTCTTCTCGATCGGTACCTCTGCGTTGCGGACTTCGAGCCGCAGCAGCTTCCGTCCCTCTGGGGCCACAGCACTCACACGTTTAGAGTACGTCCAGGAATGGCCCGCTCGATCCCCCAAGGAAGGCCCGGTCCCGTGATCGTCTCCACCATGAACGACATCCCCGGCTACGAGGTCACCGAGGTGATCGGCGATGTGTTCGGTCTCACGGTGATGGTCCGCAGCGGAATCTCCAGCATCGAGGCGGGGATCAAGACGTTCCTGGGCGGCGAGCCGCAGGGCCTGGCGCGGGAGTTGCACGACTTCCGGCTCCAGGCGCGGGAGCGGCTGATCAAGGCGGCGGCCGCGAAGGGCGCGAACGCGATCCTGGCCGTCCGGTATGCGGCGAACGACCTGCGCGACACGGGTACGGAGATCTGCGCCTACGGCACGGCCGTGAAAGTGCGCCCTCTATAACAATCGGGTGGTTCTTGGGGGCGCAATCCCGCGATTCGCGCCCGCGCCCGGCGTGGATCTCTCTAGGGTGACTCGCTGTTGTCAAGCGTGGAGCAAGGGAAAGAGGAACCGCCGTGGCGCTGGCCATGACCTATCTGAGGCTGCCCGTGGAGGGGGGCGCCGACCCCGGCGACGTCGCGCGCCGGGTGTTGGCGGCCGCCGGCTGGCGGCAGGCCCACACCGGGCGGGTGCTCGATCTGGGCGGCAACTGGCAGGGCCTGCACTATCTGATCACCGGTGACCCGTGGGAGGGCCGCTCCCCGGAGGCCGACATCGTCTGCGGGGGGCGGCTGCTCACCGAGGACGGCACCGAGGCGCTCGGCTTCGACGTCATCTACCTGGCCCCCGAGCGGGTGAAGGTGGCGGCCGACCATCTGCGGGCGACGCCGTTCCCCAGCCGCAGGTTCGACCTGGTGGCGATGGCCGAGGCCGACGTCCAGGGCGTGCAGGCGTGGGGCGAGGACGCCCGCGACAAGCTGTTCCGGCCGTGCTACGACGCGCTCGGCCGGTTCTTCACCGACGCCGCCGACCGTGGCGAGTCGGTCTTCAAGACGATGGGCTAGCCGGGCCCTACAGCTGGGCGAGGGTGCGGTGGAACGTCTCCGCCGCGCCCAGCTGCTCGGCGATGTGCCGCTCGACCAGCGGCAGCACCTCCCGGACGGGCACCGGCCTGCCCAGTTCGCGGGTGAGCGAGGTGGACGACGCGTCGCTGATCCCGCACGGGACGATCTTGTCGAACCAGGTCAGGTCGCAGTCGCAGTTGATCTGGATGCCGTGCATGGTGACGCCCTGGGAGACGCGCAGCCCGACCGAGCCGACCTTGCGGTCGGGGCCCTTGCCGTCGACGAGCCAGACCCCGCTGCGGCCCTCGACGCGCACGCCCTCCAGGCCGAACTCGGCGAGCACGCCGATCATGGCGTCCTCCATGCGGCGGACGAAGGCGACCACGTCGATCGGGTCGGGCAGCCGGACGATCGGGTAGACCGTCAGCTGGCCGGGGCCGTGCCAGGTGATCTTGCCGCCGCGGTCCACGTCGATGACGGGCGCGCCCGGGTCGCCCAGGGGGCGGTCGAGCGGCTCGGTGCGCTTGCCCGCGGTGTAGACCGGCTGGTGTTCCAGCATGATCACGGTGTCAGCGACGGTGTCGGCGACCCGGCGCTCGTGGGTGCGCCGCTGCAGGGCCCACCCCTCCTCGTACGGAACCGCCTGGTCACCGAAGCCCGCGTGTACAAAAATCACGCCTTCGACCCTACTCCCCCCGGGCTGTGTTCGATCGGGCCCGGGGCTGCGCTGTCAGCGGAGCTGGCGCGGTTCGATGACCGTCTCCTTCACCGTGGTGCCGTCGCGCTCGACGCGCCACGCCCTGCCCTCGGGCCGGTAGCCGACGGCCTGGACGAACTCGGTGCCGACGTAGTGCAGGGCGACGCCCTCGTCGGCGGCGTAGCCGTCGGGCAGTTCACCGGAGGCGATGGACGCCTGGAGCAGGGGCCGCCGCTGCGGGTCGCTGTCGTAGTGCACCCCGCAGGCGTGCGGGAGCAGCCCCAGGCCGTCGTTGAGCGGGCGCAGGGCGGGCCCGTAGGAGTCGGTGTTGCCTCCGGAGTGCCAGCACAGCGCGCCGGCGCTCTGGCCCGCCAGGACGACGCCCGCGCGCCACACCTCGGCGAAGACCTCGTCGAGCCCGTGCGCCCGCCACAGCGCGAGCAGGTTGACGACGCTGCCGCCGACGACGTACACGAGGTCCTGGGCGAGCAGGTGGCCGCGCATGTCCTCGACGTTGGGCATGGGGAACAGCGCGAGGTGGGTGACCTCGGCGTCCAGCCGGCCGAACGCCTCGTACAGCTGGGCGACGGGCTCGGCCTGGTCGCCCAGGGCGGTGGCGAGGAAGCAGACGCGCGGGCGGTCCTGGCCGGTGAGGTCGAAGGCGTATCGCAGGAGCGGGCTCGGGTCCAGGCCGTGCCTGCTGTTGGGCAGGAAGGTCCCGCCGCCGATGGCGAGGATGTGCGGCTGTCCGTCTGTGCTCAACCTGTGCTCCCTGTCCATGTTCGCTTGGGCCCGAGGGCGTGTTGAAGAACCCCTTCAGGGTCACCGTACGACTACGGAGAGCCTCGGAAAGGCGTTTCCGCGTTTCTGTGGACATCCTCGACGAGGAATGGGGATGATCCGGAACGTCGGGCCGTTCCCCAAGGAACGGACACCGCACGACGAACCTGGAGGAACCATGCCAACGGTCAGGGTCGAGCGCACCGAGACGGGCTTTGTCGCCACCAACGACAGGGGCGGCCGGATCGAGATCGGCTCGACCAAGGACGACGGCGTGTTCTCCCCGCTGGAACTCCTCCTCGTCGCGCTCGGCGGCTGCGAGTTGGCGACGGTCGAGCCCCTGACGGCCAGACGCGGCCACCGCCTGACCCGGCTCGCCACCGTCGTGGAGGGCGAGAAGGTCTCCGACACGGAGCTGAAGCAGGTCACCATCACGTATGACGTGGAACTCCCCCCTGAGGATGAGAAGGCTGAGGAGGTGTTCCGCTCGGTCGCCAAGCGTGTCCACGAGAGGTACTGCCCGGTCGGCAAGGCGATCAAGAACCCCACGCCCGTCATCCAGCGGCTCCCCTGACGGCCCGGACCCACCCCTACGGGGGTGAACGCACCGCGAACGGGGGACTTCCCGGGGGTTGACCTCGGGGAACGCTACGCCCCAAGGGTGAGATCAAGACCGTTCGGACTGCCGATAACAAAATCATGCACTCAATGAAAAATTGGGCGCATGGTCCAATTCGCCCCCCTGGCTCCCACCCGGGCGCGTCCCCCCGCGACCGGCGGCGGGACGGCGGCGCGCGCCCCCGCCGCGCGCAGGCCGCCCGTCTGGCGCGAACTCCTCCTCGTCGTCGTCTTCTACGGCGCCTACTCCCTGGTCCGGGTGCTGCTGAACGACCCGGACGGGCCCGTCAAGGCGTTCGCCAACGCGGCGCGGATCCTCGACCTGGAACGTGCCCTCTCGCTCGACGTCGAGCTGGCGCTGAACCGGGCGCTGCTGGCCAGCGAGTCCCTGGCGACGGCGGCGAACCTCTTCTACCTGAGCGCGCACTTTCTGGTGACGCTGGCCGTGCTGGTGTGGCTGTACCGGTCTCATCCGGCGTACTACACCCGGATGCGCACGGCGATCGTCGCGGCGACGGGCCTGGCGCTGGTCGGGTTCTGGCTGTTCCCGCTGGCCCCGCCGCGCTTCCTGCCGGGCGAGGGCTTCGCCGACCCGGTCGTGCTGTTCGACACGCCGGGCCTGTACTCCTCGGGCGTGTCGGCGGCGATGGCCAACCAGTACGCGGCGATGCCGTCGATGCACGCGGGCTGGGCGGTGTGGTGCGGCATCGCGCTCGTCGCGCTGGGCCGGCACTGGTGGACGCGGGCGCTGGGCGTGCTGTACCCGGCGGCGACGATCCTGGTGATCATGGCGACCGCCAACCACTACGTGCTCGACGCGGTGGCCGGGGTCGCCCTGGTCGTCCTGGCGCTCGCGGCCGTCAAGGGCCCCGCACCGCTCAGCGGCCGCTCCCGTAGAACACCCGCTCGGTGACCTCGCGGGCGTGCCGCGCGTGTTTGCGCCAGTCCTCCAGCATGTCGCCGGTGCCGGGGTAGCCGAGCATCCTGCTGACGGCGGTGCGCTCACGGTGGTGGTCGGTGGGCAGGAGGTCGGAGGCGCGCCCGCGCACCAGCATCACCGCGCCGCGGATGCGGGTGGCCAGCTCCCACGCCTCGGCGAGGACGGTGGCGTCGGGCGCGTCCAGGAGCGAGTACTCCACGGCCGACTCCAGCGCGTCGAGGGTGCGGGTGGTGCGTAGGCCCGGCACCTCGCTCGCGTACTTGAGCTGGAGGAGCTGGGCGACCCACTCGACGTCGGACAGGCCGCCGGGGCCGAGCTTGAGGTGCAGCCGCCGGTCCACGCCGCGCGGGAGCCGCTCGGCCTCCATCCGCGCCTTGAGGCGGCGGATCTCGTGCACGTCGCGGTCGGAGATGCCGCCGTCGGGCCAGCGGATGGGGTTGATGACGTCGGCGAAGGCGGCGCGCAGCCGCTCGGAGCCGATGAGGGGGTCGGCGCGCAGCAGTGCCTGGCTCTCCCACGGCGAGGACCAGCGCCCGTAGTACGCGGCGTAGGACGACAGGCTGCGCACCAAGGGCCCGGACTTGCCTTCGGGCCGCAGGTTCGGGTCGATGCCGAGCGGCGGTTCGGGCGCGGGCAGCGCGAGCAGCCTGCGCAGCTCCTCGGCGACGGCGTGCGCCGCCTGGTGCGCCTCCCGGTCGGTGACGCCCTCGTGCGGGTCGTAGACGAACATGACGTCCGCGTCGCTGCCGTAGCCGAGCTCGTGGCCGCCGAACCGGCCCATCGCCACGACGGCCATCTCGCACGGCAGCGGGGTGCGCTTGGCCGTCTCGATCTTGTTGATCGCGGCGACCAGCGCGGCTTCGATCGTCACCGAGGCGATATCGGTGAGCGCCTCGCTGACCTCGCGGACCGAGACGATCCCGAGCAGGTCGGCGACCGACACGCGGAACAGCTCGCGGCGCCGGATCGCGCGGACCGCGGCGACGGCGTGCTCGGCCTTCTCGCGGTCCTCGTGCCGGGACACCACGGCCATCGCCTCCGCCCGCAGCTCGCCGACCGCGCGCGGTTTCAGCTCGCCGTCCTTGCCGAGGATGGACACCCCGTCGGGGGCGCGCAGCAGCAGGTCGGTGACGTAGGCGCTGGACGCGAGCAGCCTGGCCATGCGTTCGGCCACGGTGACGTCGTCGCGGAGCAGGCGCAGGTACCAGGGGGTGCTTCCGAGGGCGTCGCTGACCCGGCGGAAGCCGAGCAGCCCGGCGTCGGGGTCGGGCGCGTCGGCGAACCAGCCGAGCATCACCGGCAGGAGGGTGCGCTGGATGGCGGCGCGGCGCGAGACGCCCTTGGTGAGCGCCTCGATGTGCCGGAGCGCGCCCGCCGGGTCGTTGTAGCCGAGCGCCAGGAGGCGCGCGCGGGCCGCCTCGGGCGTCAGGCGGGCCTCGTCGGGCAGGTTGGCCACCGCGACCAGCAGCGGCCGGTAGAAGAGCTTCTCGTGGATCCTGCGGACGCCGCGGGCGTGCCGGCGCCACTTCTCGGTGAACTCCTCGGCCGGGTCGCCCTGGAGGCCGAGGGCGCGGCCGAGGCGGCGCAGCTCGGCGTGCCCGGCGGGCACCAGGTGGGTGCGGCGCAGGTGGTGGAGCTGGAGCAGGTGCTCGGTGCGGCGCAGGAACCGGTACGCCTCGTCGAGCGACGCGGCGTCCTCACGTCCCACGTAGCCGCCCGCCGACAGCGCGGCCAGCGCGTCGAGGGTGTTGCCGCTGTGCAGCTCCTCGTCGGCCTTGCCGTGCACGAGCTGGAGGAGCTGGACGGCGAACTCGACGTCGCGCAGGCCGCCGGGCCCGAGCTTGAGCTGGCGTTCGACCTCGCCGTGCCGCTCCTTGAGGTCCTCCTCGACGCGGCGGCGCATGGCCTGGACGTCGGCGACGAAGTCCTCGCCCTGCGCGGCCCGCCATACGAGCGGCGTGGTCATCTCCAGGTAGGCGGCGCCCAGGTCGGTGTCCCCGGCGACCGGGCGCGCCTTGAGGAGGGCCTGGAACTCCCACGTCTTGGCCCAGCGCTCGTAGTAGGCGCGGTGGCTCGCCAGGGTGCGCACGAGCGGCCCCGACCTGCCCTCGGGACGCAGGTTGGCGTCCACCTCCCACAGCGCGCCCTCGGGCGTGGTGGCCGAGCAGGCGCGGATCATCGCGGCGGCGACCTTGCCCGCCGCCTTGAGCGCCGCCTCCTCGTCATCGCCGACGGCCTCGGCCACAAAGATGACGTCGACGTCGGAGACGTAGTTGAGCTCCCGGCCGCCGGACTTGCCCATGCCGATGACGGCGAGGCGGGCCAGCGCGTGGTCGGGCACCTCGGCGCGGGCGATGGCCAGGCCCGCCTCCAGCGCGGCGTCGGCGAGCGCGGCCAGTTCGGCGGCGACCTCCTTGACGTCGCACTCGCCGCACAGGTCGCGGCCCGCGAGGTTCACCAGGCGCTCCCGGTAGGCGACGCGCAGGGCGTCCACGCCGCCGGGCGCGGCGACCGGCAGCGCGGCGGCGGGGTCGGCGCCGACCGCGCGCAGCAGCGCGGCGCGCAGCTCCCCCGGATCGGGCGCCTCGGGTTCGCCCCTGAGAACGTTCCATTGTCGGGGATGGCGGACAAGGTGGTCTCCGAGGGCCGCGCTGACCCCGAGCACGGCCAGGAGCCGGGCGCGGAAGGCGTCGTCGGCGCGGAGCGGATCCCGCAGCGACGGATCGGCCTCGGTGAGCCGGAGCAGGGCGCTGAGGGCGAGATCGGGATCAGCCGTCCCGCCCAGCGCGTCGATGACTGCGTCGTCCAGCGGGACCGGGAGGGCGGCGAGGGCCTGCTGCGCCGCCGACGCGTCGGTGAAGCCCAACCGCGCGAGCCTCGCGGCGAGGGAGGTACGGCGTTCACTCACACCCATCAAAGTAACCCTCCCCGCCGCTCCCGCAGAGGATCAAGGGCGGCAAGGTCTCCGGAACGTTACAGATCTCACGTCAAGGTTACGCGCGGCTTGCGGCGGGGTGAGGGAACGGACGGATCGGGCATCGGACTGTACCTGCCGCACTCGTGCAGCCAGTCGAGGTGCGCGCGCGGCGCCGCGAGCAGCGCGGACGCCACCCGGGCGACGCCGCGCGCGCGCAGCGGGTCGAGCCGCAGCCGTCGCAGTTCGGGCCCGAGAGCGCGGGCCGCGTGACCGACCTCCTCCAGGCGCGCCCAGATCCGCTCG
Source organism: Actinocorallia sp. API 0066 (assembly GCF_020991275.1). Classification (GTDB taxonomy): domain Bacteria; phylum Actinomycetota; class Actinomycetes; order Streptosporangiales; family Streptosporangiaceae; genus Actinocorallia. The sequence goes on from NZ_JAJLQY010000006.1 coordinate 336,180, forward strand.
TGGACGAGCACCGCCGCCGCCGTGCGCGGAGGCAGGTCCAGTTGGCGTGCGGTGACGGCGACGTGGTTGAGCGGGCTGTGCGCGTCGGGCGTGTAGGCGACGAGGTCGTTGCTCCACGCCGTCACGTCGGCGGTGCCGTCCACGAGGATCTGCCACGCCCTCAGGCCGAGCACCTCGTCGGGGACCTCCGTGCGCAGCGCGGGCTCCAGCAGGTCGAGGAGGAACGGGCCGTGCAGGCGGCGCCGGACGGCCGGGTAGCGGGACGGCGCGGGCAGCTCGCCCGTCCGGCGCGCGACCGCCTCGTCCAGGCAGCCCTGGCGGTGCCAGGCGAGGTGGTCGCGGAACCTGCGCCGCCAGTCCTGGCTCATGCCGGGCGCGGTGCGGGCCCACAGGTCGGCGAGCGCCGTCTCCAGGGTGCTGGCGCCCGGCCGGGCCGTGCCGCGCCGCAGGGTCAGCGCGAGCGGCTCGTAGAGGGCGTCCACCGAGGTGGCGGAGCGGCGGATCGGGCCGTCGTCGATGGTGTCGTCGAGCGCGAACAGCCAGAGGAGCCACTCGGTGAGCAGCACGGCGCGGGCGGGCGCGACGTCCGGCAGGATCCGGCAGACGAGCCGCTCGAAGCGGCCGCGGCCGATCCGGGTGGAATCGGCCTCGCCGAGGACGAGGCCGTGGGAGCGGGCCCAGGCGAGCGACTCCTCGCCGATCGGCCAGAGCCGCTCGTGGACGCGGCAGGGGGCGGTCATCGCGGGGATGCGGTCCGCCAGCGGGAGCAGGAGCGAGACGTCCATCAGATCCGGCCGAACAGCCAGTTGCCGCCGGCCGCGGGGTCGTCGCCGGTGTAGAACTCGCGGGCCGCGCGCTCCAGCTCCACCACGGTCACCATGCCGTCGCCGTCGGCGTCCAGGGCGCCGAACGCGGTGACGATGTCGCCCTCGGGGGTGCCGTAGGCGGTCTGCATGGTGCGGAACGCCACGGGGTCGATGAGGCCGTCGGCGTCGGCGTCGCAGATGCGGGCGACGGCCTGGGCGACGGGGCGCAGGACGGGCTCGTAGTCGGGCCCGGTGATGAACGCCTCGGCCATGCCGCGCCGGAACTGGTCGCGCGTCACCCGGCTCTCGGCGTCCAGGTCGAGCCGCGACATCAGGGCGGCCCACACCTGGTCGAACGCCTCGAGGAGCGCTCTTCCGGGCGCCGATGTCGGCGGCTCGCCGAACCCGATCAGGAAGCGGGCCCCCAGACCCGCGAGGTCCTCCCGGTCGACGACGCCGTCACGGTTCACGTCGAGCTGGTCGAAGACCCGGTCCAGCTTCCGGTCCTGCAACTCGGAGGTAGACATGGCATCACGGTAGGTCAACCTGGCCGTCACTCCGGGTGACGAGCACCCTCCGCGAGGGTCAAAGTCCCGTCAGGAGACGGCCTCAGGGACGGCCTCCACGACGGCCTCGGTGGCGAACACCGGCGCCAGGACGGGTCCGGCGACGGCGGCCGAGCCGTGCCCGGCGTGCCAGGTGCACGCGCCGCCCACGGCGACGACGCGGCCGGTCTCCAGGACCTTGCGGATGGCCTTGGCGACCTTCTTGCGGGACGGGCCTCCGGGCACCGGGAACAGCAGGCCCGGGAGCTCCTCGCAGTCGATGACGTCGAAGTCGACGTGGAGGTAGATCGGGCCGTCGGGCAGCACGAGCTCGTCCACCGAACAGCGGGTGATCTCGGCCGTCTCCAGGTACTCCGCTTCCGGCGGGTCGAGATCCCTGCCGTCCACGAGGGTGACGCTCGCCTCCGGCACCGGGGCGAGGCCGAGCAGGTCGGCGATCACCTCGGGGTGCGCGCCGACGAGCAGGCGCAGCGGCATGCCGCCGAGGTAGCCGGACAGGGAGCTGCGGGGCGTGTGCACGTCGCCGTGGGCGTCGAACCACACGATGGAGGGTTGGACTCCCGCCCGCTGGAGGCCCGCGACGACGCCGAGCGAGGTCGTGCAGTCACCCGAGACGACGACCGGCCGGTCCCCCTCGGAGACCGCCTTCGCGACGGTGTCGGCGACGGTGTCGTAGAGCACGGCCATCCGCTGCCAGTGCCCGCTCTCGGGCAGCAGCAGCGTGATGGTCTCGTCTGCCTCTACGGGTGCCTCGAAGGCCGGGAGCCGCTCGTCGAGGTGATAGGGCACGCTGATAACGCTCACGTGATGACGGTATCCCGTATTCCCCTGTTCATTCGAGGACTTGGCAAGCCACAAGTGAGGCACCTCCGAAGGATCCTCACATCGCCTGGATGGGCATGGTGAGGAGAAGGGGGACTCCGGCCAGTCCGAAATTCTCGGTGAAGCCGCCGTAAACGGGACGTCTTGGATGCCTGGACGCACCCCCTCGACGTGCCCTCCGAGGCCGGGACGGGTAGGTTTGTAACGCTGGGGAAATACCGGCAGGGCAGACTGAAGGCCGGGCCAGGGAAGGTGGTTGAACACCAGACTTCCGGTACGGCGTGGTGCAAGAGGGAGAATGGTTTTGGACCGTCAGCAGGAGTTCGTCCTCAGGACGCTGGAAGAGCGGGACATCCGCTTCATCCGGCTGTGGTTCACGGACGTCCTCGGCTTCCTCAAGTCCGTGGCCGTGGCCCCCGCCGAGCTCGAAGGCGCCTTCGCCGAGGGCATCGGCTTCGACGGCTCGTCGATCCAGGGCTTCGCCCGGGTCCACGAGGCCGACATGCTCGCCAAGCCCGATCCGTCCACGTTCCAGATCCTGCCGTGGCGGGCCGAGGCGCCCGGCGTCGCGCGCATGTTCTGCGACATCCTCATGCCGGACGGCACACCGTCGTTCGCCGACCCCAGGCACGTGCTGAAGCGCACCCTGGGCAAGGCCGCCGATCTGGGGTTCACGTTCTACACGCACCCCGAGATCGAGTTCTTCCTGCTCAAGGACATGCCCAAGGACGGGCGCATCCCCGAGCCGGTCGACCAGGGCGGCTACTTCGACCACACGCCGCACTCGGCGGCGCACGACTTCCGGCGCAGCGCCATCACCATGCTGGAGTCGATGGGCATCTCGGTGGAGTACAGCCACCACGAGGGCGCGCCCGGCCAGCAGGAGATCGACCTGCGCTACGCCGACGCGCTCACCACCGCCGACAACATCATGACCTTCCGCCTGGTGATGAAGGAGGTGGCGCTGGAGCAGGGCGTGCACGCGTCCTTCATGCCGAAGCCGTTCACCGACCAGGCCGGGTCCGGCATGCACACGCACATGTCGCTGTTCGAGGGCGACCGCAACGCCTTCTACGAGCCGGGCGCGGAGTTCCAGCTGTCCAAGGTCGGCCGCGCGTTCATCGCGGGCCTGCTGCGGCACGCGCCGGAGATCACCGCCGTCTGCAACCAGTGGGTGAACTCCTACAAGCGGCTGTGGGGCGGGCCCGGCGAGTCGGCGGGGCAGGGCGGCGAGGCCCCCTCCTACGTCTGCTGGGGCCACAACAACCGCTCCGCGCTGGTGCGGGTGCCGATGTACAAGCCGCAGAAGGGCCACGCGACGCGCATCGAGTTCCGCTCGCTGGACACCGCCTGCAACCCGTACCTGGCGTTCGCGGTGATCCTGGGCGCGGGCCTCAAGGGCATCGAGGAGGGCTACGAACTGCCCCCCGGCGCCGAGGACGACGTGTGGGCGCTCACCCCGGCCGAGCGCAGGGTGCTGGGCATCCAGCCGCTCCCCCAGTCGCTGGACGAGGCGATCAAGGCGATGGAGCGCTCGGAGCTGCTCGCCGACGTGCTGGGCGAGCACGTCTTCGACTTCTTCCTGCGCAACAAGCGCGCCGAGTGGGACGACTACCGCCGCCAGGTCACCGGCTACGAGCGCAAGCGCTACCTGGAGATCCTCTGACCGTCACGCGAAACGCCCGGTGTCCGTCGCACGACAGAACACCGGGCGTTCTGCGCCGCCGCGCTCGCCGTCGTCGCCGACGGCGTCAGGGGACCACCCGCCGTGTCAGGGGGTGCGGTGGGGCAGGCCGTCCAGGGGCAGGCGCGGGAGGGGGAAGGAGTCGGAGTGGTGGTTCTTGCCCGGCCACTCCTCGGTGAAGGCGGTGTCGTCGGGGTCGATGCCCGGTAGGCGCAGGTCGCACCAGACGACCTTGCCCAGCGCCGTCCGGCGGGTGCCCCAGCGGCGCGAGTACTCCGAGACGACGAGCAGGCCGCGCCCGTTCTCGTCGTCGTCGGCGGCGCGGCGCAGCCGGGGCAGCGCGGCGGACCGGTCCATGACCTCGATGACGAGGGTGCGCTCGCGCAGTAGCCGCAGCTCCAGGGTGCCGGGCGAGTACCGCAGCGCGTTGGTGACCAGCTCGGACGCCAGCAGCTCGGCCGGGTAGGACAGCTCCGCCAGGCCCCAGTCGGCCAGCTGGGTGCGGACCAGGCCACGGGCCCGGCGCACCGCCGCCGGGTCGCCCGGCAGCGTCCAGGACTCGCGGGTGTCGGCGGGCAGCCGCCGCAGCCGGGCGATGAGCAGCGCGATGTCGTCGCGGTGGTGGTCGTCGTACACCCCGGCCAGGCACGCCTTGGCGAGGTCCTCCATGGGACGCTCCAGCGCGGAGGTGTCGAAGATGCCCTTGAGGCGTTCCAGGCCGTCGTCGATGTCGCGGCCCCGGCTCTCCACCAGGCCGTCGGTGTAGATGACGAACATGCTGCCGTCCTCGACGGCGAACTCGCGGCTCTCGATCGGGTTGCCTCCGACGACGCCGAGCGGCGGCGCGTCCGGCAGCTCCAGGTACTCGGTGGTGCCGTCCGCGCGCAGCAGCAGCGGCGGCAGGTGCCCGGCCGAGGCGATCTCCAGGGTGCCGGTGGTGGCGTCGTACACGCCGTACACGCACGTCGCGAAGTGCGGCTCCTGCTCGCCCAGCTCCGTCATCAGCTCGTGCAGGATGTGCAGCGCGTCGGCGGGCGGGTAGTCGAGGTTGGCGAGCGTGTGCAGGGCGGTGCGCAGCCGGCCCATGGTGACGGCGGCCTTGACGCCGTGCCCGGCGACGTCGCCGACGATGAGGGCGACGCGCCCGCCGGGCAGCGAGATGGACTCGTACCAGTCGCCGCCGACCTCGACCAGCTTGCTGCCGGGCAGGTAGCGGTGCCGCACCTCCACCGAGGAGGGGTGCGACAGCCGCAGCGGCAGCAGGCTGCGCTGGAGGGTGAGCGCGGTGGCGCGTTCCCGGCTGAACCGGCGCGCGTTGTCGATGACGATCGCGGCGCGGGAGGCGAACTCCATGCCTATCTCGACGTCGTAGGCGTCGAACCGGCGGAAGCCCGCGGTGCGGGTGCAGGCCATCAGGCCCAGCAGGTTGTCCTTGGCGATGAGCGGCAGGATCACCATGGACACGTCGTCGAGCAGGTCGCGGACGGGCGCGCGGCGCCACGCGTCGGCGATCTGCCCGGCCTGCTCGGCCGTCATGTGCCTGAGGTGGACGGGCGCGGCGCGGTCGAGGCACTCGCGGTAGGGGGTGCCGGGCGGGTAGACGAGCACCTCGCCCGTCGGGAACGTCGCCGCCCACTCCAGCTCGTGGTCGTCGGTGGCCAGCGCGAGCCGCCGCAGCACGGCCGAGCCGCCCGCCTCGCCGTGGTTCTCGTCGGCCGCCACCAGGCTCTCCAGCACGACGATGGCGGCGACGTTGCAGTAGTGCGGCACCACGACGTCGGCGAGGGAGCGGGCGCACTGGTCGAGGTCGAGGTTGGAGCCGAAGCGGGTGAGCGGGTCGTCCATGAGGGCGCGGCGCACCCGGGCGGGGTCCTGGAAGCGCTCGGTGGTGGACAGCGCGACGCGCAGGTGGACGAGGGCGAAGAGGTCGCCGCCGCCGACCATGGGCTGGACCGTCACCACGGCGTCGCCGGGGCCGTGCAGGCGCCACACCGAGGTGCGCTCCTGCCCCTCTCGGACGGCCTGCAGGATGGCCGGGATCTGGTCGCCACCCTCGTCGAGCAGGTCGTACAGGCGCGAGCCGATCAGGGCGTCCGCCTCGATGCCGATGACCTTCTCGGCGTTGTGCCCGGACTGGACGATCACACCGCGCTCGTCGATGCCCAGCACGAGGGTCCTGGACGCCGAATCGGCGGTAGACGCATTGGCTTTGCGCGCCATCGCGGTTCTCACCTTTGGCTCTCCCGCCGACCGGTTGCTCCGTTTGTCCTTCCGCACAAGTATGCGGTACTCGGGCCTTCCGCGCGGCTTGTTACGCGCGAACGCGATGACACAGGCGGACGATTCCGTCACACAGCGCGGTTCATGTCACGTCATCGCGGGGCGAAGCCCAACAAAAGTGCGTCAACTACTTGTTCGGGATAATCCGGACCCAGCTCCGGCACCCTGCCGTGCGAGCGGCTCGGCAGCGTGAGCGCCCCGACGAACGCGAGGATCGCGATGTCCGGGTCGAGGTCGGCGCGCAGCTCACCGTTGCGGATGCCGCGCTGGAGCAGCTCCATGACCGTCGCGTGCCGGGGCGCGATCACCTTCTCCTGGTAGTCGGCGTACAGCTGCGGATAGCGCCCGGCCCCGCCTATGACGCTCCACGCGCAGCGCGAGTCGCGCTCGGAGCCCTCGGTGCGGAACGTCCGGGCGATGGCCACGAGGTCGTCGCGCACCGGGCCGCCGGACAGCGGCGGCAGCGGCGTCTTCAGCGTCGCCATCGCGTCGATGATGAGCGCCTCCTTGTTGGGCCAGCGCCGGTAGATCGTGGTCTTGCCCACCCCGGCGCGGGCCGCGACCGCCTCGATCGACACGCCGGCCACCCCGGCCTCCTCCGCGAGGAGGTCCAGGGTGGCCTCAAGAATCGCCTGTTCGGCACGGGCGCTGCGCGGCCGGCCCGGGGACCGGCTTCTTGTGTCGTTCATCGCGGTTTCACATTCTCGCACCCGCCGTCTCCTCTTCGCGCGGGGCCTCGGGCTCCCTGGGCGCGGGACCTTCGGCGGCGGGCTTGCCCGGCATCCAGCGCAGCACGGCGAGGACGCTGAGGAGAGCGACGGCGGCGGAGGCCAGCGCGGTGGCGTGCAGGCCGGTAAGGAAGGCTTCGTAAGCGGGGGCGAGAAGGGCGTCGGCGCCGGTGCGGGCGACGGCGTCGGCGGTGGCCTGGAGGGACTCGGCGGCGTGTGCCCGCAGCGGCTCGGGCAGCAGGCCGAGGTGCTCGCGGACGCCGTCGCGGTAGAGGGACGCGACGAGCGAGCCGCTGATCGCGATGCCCATCGCCATCGACACCTGGCGCGCGGTGTTGCCCAGGGCCGAGCCCGCGCCCGCCTTCTCGCGCGGCAGCACCGACATCATCGACTGGGTCGCCGGGGTCGCGACGCTCGCCATGCCCGCGCCCTGGAGCGCGCCGAGCAGCCCGAAGTACCACAGCGGCGTCGTCGGCTCCAGGAGCGCGTAGCCGCCCATCGAGAGCGTGAGGAGGCCGAGTCCGGTCGCGGCGACGGCCTTGGGCCCGAACCTGCGGACCAGGCCCGCGGCGCGGGTGGACAGCAGCATCTGGCCCGCCGCGATCGGCAGCATCATCGCGCCCGCCTCCAGCGGCGACAGCCCCCGGACGGACTGCAGGTACAGGGCGCCGAAGAAGAACGTGCCGCCGCAGGCGAAGAACGCGAGGCCGATCGACCCGACGGCCGCCGAGAGCCGCCGGTCCCGGAACAGCCTGACGTCCAGGGCCGGGTGGTCGGTGCGCGCCTCGTGCGCCACGAACCAGGCGAGGACGGCGAGGCCGGCGGCGATCGGCACGAGCACGACGGGGTCGAGCCACGAGCCGCGCTCGCCGCCCTCGATGATCCCGAAGGTGAGCGCGACGAGGCCGGTGATGGACAGGAGCACGCCGAGCGGGTCGAGGCGGCCGGGCGACGGGTCGCGGGACTCCGGCACGAGCAGGACCGTCGCGGCGACCCCCGCCGCCACGACGGGCGCGTTCACCAGGAACACCGAGCCCCACCAGAAGTGTTCGAGCAGGAGGCCGCCGGTGATGGGGCCGACCGCGATGGCGATGCCGACGGCGCCCGCCCAGATGCCAATGGCTTTGGCACGTTCCCGCTCGGAGAAGACGTTGGACAGGATGGAGAGGGTCTGCGGCATGATCGCGGCGCCGCCGAGGCCCATGAGGGCACGGGCCCAGATGAGCTGTTCCGGGCTCTGCGCGTAGGCCGAGATCAGGGACGCGAGGCCGAAGACGACAAGCCCGCCGGTGAGGACGCGGCGGCGGCCTATCCGGTCGCCGATGATGCCGAAGGTGAACAGCAGCCCCGCGAAGACCAGCGTGTAGGAGTTGATCGCCCATTCGAGCTGGCCCTGGCTGGCGCCGAGCCCGGCGACGGGGTCGGCGAGGGTCTTGAGGGCGACGTTGAGGATGGTGTTGTCCAGGGCGACGATCAGCAGGCTGACCACCATGACGCCGAGGACCGCCCAGCGGCGCGGATGCCCGTCGTCGGGGACGGGGGGCCGGTCGGGGGGAAGGGACACGCGCACTCCCAGCGATACGGAAACGTTTCGTAATAGAGCCTACGCCCGGCCAGATTCGATACGCAACTGTCTCGTTTCGTTTTACCCGGGGACAAGCCGGGACCGGCCGGGGAATGACCCCCTCTTCCCCTCGCGTTGAGTTGGTGGAATCATCTGATTCGTCCGGGTACGCCGTTGGGGCGATTCGAGACTTGGAGGTAGATCCAGCCATGTCCGTTGTGTCGCAGGACCGGTCGACCATGCTCTATGGCGGCCAGGGAACCAAGCGCATCACCGTACGGGACATCGCCGCCGCGAAGGCGCGCGGCGAGAAGTGGCCGATGCTCACCGCCTACGACGCGCTCACCGCGCGGATCTTCGACGAGGCGGGCATCCCCGTGCTCCTCGTCGGGGACTCCGCCGCGATGGTCGTCTACGGCTACGACTCGACGATCCCCGTCACCGTCGACGACCTCATCCCGCTCACCGCCGCCGTGGTACGCGGCTCCAAACGCGCGATGGTCGTCGCCGACCTTCCGTTCGGCTCCTACCAGGCGTCGGTCGAACAGGGCCTCGCCACCGCCGTCCGGTTCCTCAAGGAGACCGGAGCGCACGCGATCAAGCTGGAGGGCGGCCGAAGGGTCGCCGCGCAGGCCGAGGCGATGGTCGCGGCCGGCATCCCCGTGATGGGCCACCTCGGCCTCACCCCGCAGTCGGTCAACGCCTTCGGCGGCTACCGGGTGCAGGGGCGCGGCGAGGCCGGCGACCAGCTCCTGCACGACGCCAAGGCCCTGGAGGCGGCCGGCGCGTTCGCCGTCGTCCTGGAGTGCGTGCCCGAGGAACTGGCCGAGCGGGTGACGGCCTCGCTGTCCATCCCCACGGTCGGCATCGGCGCGGGCTCCGGCACCGACGCCCAGGTCCTCGTCTGGCAGGACATGGCGGGGCTCGTCGAGCGGCCCGCGAAGTTCGTCAAGCAGTACGCCTCGGTGGGCTCCGTGCTCGCCGACGCGGCGCGCTCGTACGCCGACGAGGTGGTGGGCGGGGTCTTCCCCGCGCGCGAGCACACCTACAAGTAGGCGAGCGCCTCTCGGAGAAGCCTTCTCCCACCCCGCGCCGGACGGCCTCGGATCCTCCTCCCCTCCGTGGCCGTCCGGCGCGCCCCTTTCGCCTGCGTCAGGCGGGGTGGTGGCGGACGACGATGAGGCGGTCGCCCTGTTCCATGATCCGGTCGGGCAGGCCGTGGTAGGGCAGGGTCTGCTCGTCGCGCACGACCGCCAGGACGGGGTCGTGGACCGTCCCGACCGGCCTGCCCACCTCCTGCGGCGTCACCGGGCGCTCCACCAGGCCCAGGCGGCTGCCCAGCACGAGCAGGTCCTCGATGACCGCGCTGACGTTCGGCTCGCTCGTCGCCAGGCCCAGCAGGCGGCCCGCCGCCTCCGCCGCCGGGATCACGTGGTCGGCGCCGCTCTGCCGTAGCAGCGGCTCGTTCTCCGACTCGTTCACCGCGACCTGGATCGCCACCCCCGGATTGATCTGCCGGGCCGTCAGCGTGATGAGCACGGCGCTGTCGTCGCGGCCGGTCGCGATGATCACGTCACGCGCCCTGTCCACGGCCGCGCGGCGCTGCACGACGCTGCGGGTCGCGTCGCCGACCACGCCGACCAGCCCCCGCCCGCCCGCCTCCGCGACGCTGGCGTGCGCGACGTCCACCACGACGACCTTGTGCGGCGAGATGCCCGCGTCGAGCAGCGCGTCGGCGGCCGCCCTGCCCTTGGTGCCGTACCCGATGACGACGACGTGGTCCTCCACCGTTGCCTCCCACCGCCTGCGCCGCCACTCCTCGCGGGACTGCTCGGCGAGCACCTCCAGGGTGGTGCCGACCAGGATGATGACGAAGAGCACCCTGATCGGGGTCACCACAAGGCTGTTGATCAGCCGGGCCTCGGGGGTGACGGGCACGATGTCGCCGTATCCCGTCGTGGACACCGCCACGCACGCGTAGTAGAAGGCGTCCAGCAGCCCTACGGGGCCGCCCGCCGCGTCGCCGTACCCGGCCCGGCCGAAGTAGACGATCCCCGTCACCGCGACGATCAGCAGGACGGCCACCAGCAGCCGCCAGAGCACACGCTGGACCGGACCCTTCCGCCGCACGGGCAGGACGATCCCGCTCAGCACCCCCACACGGGGATGCCTACCCGGCGTTTCCGAAAGATCACCCTACGGCCGTGTCCGACTGGGCACGGGGACGCTTTCGACTCCCGACCTCGGCGGAGCACCCCAGGGCCGTGCGGGGCCTCGCGGGGTGCTCCCTTCAAGGGTTCCTAGACGTCGGTGAGGCGGATGCCCGCGTGCGCCTTGTAGCGGCGGTTGATGGAGATCAGGTTGGCGGTGAACGCCTCGACCTGGTGGGCGTTGCGCAGCCGTCCGCCGAAGATCCCCCGGACGCCCGGGATGCGCTCGGCCAGCGCCTGGACGGTGTCCGTGGCCGTCCTGTCCTCGCCGAGGACCAGCACGTCGAGGTCGATCTCGGCGACCTCCGGGTCGAGCAGCAGCACCGCCGACACGTGGTGGAACGCCGCGACGACCTTGCTCTCGGTGAGGATGGCGGCGGCCTGCTGGGCGGCGCTGCCCTCCTCGACCGGAAGCGCGTAGGCGCCCTGCTTGTCGAAGCCCAGCGGGTTCACGCAGTCCACCACGACCTTGCCGGCCAGCTCCGCCTTCAGGGACTCCAGGGTGGCCTGGTGGCCGCCCCACGGCACCGCCACGATCACGATGTCGGACTCGGTGGCGCAGGCCGCGTTGTCCGCGCCGCGCACGCCGTGGCCCAGCTCGTCGGCGGCCTCCTGGGCCCGGTCGGCGGCGCGGGAGCCGATGACCACCCTCTGCCCGGCCAGGGCGAAGCGCCGGGCGAGGCCCTTGCCCTGGTCCCCGGTGCCGCCGAGGATGCCGATCGTCAAGCCGCTCACGTCAGGGAGATCAGTCATGGGCGCATCCTCCCAGAACGGGCTTCGGTCTTCGTCGCCACCCCATCGGGTGCGCCGAACACCGCGTGTCGCGCGGAGAATTGCGCCACCATGGCGCGCATGGACCACGGACAGGTGGCGTTCTTGCGGGAGCTCCTGGCCTCTTCCGAGACCATGGAGCAGACCCGGCGGTTCGCCAGAACCCTTCGCACTTCCGCCCGTGACGACCTGCTGCTCCTCGGCGCCCCAGACGGCGAGGAGCCCTGGCACCTCGCCGCCCACCTCGACGAGGAGAGCCGGTTCGTGCCCTCACTCAAACCCACACTCGTGCGCTGGCAGCCGCCGCCCGGCGCGCCCCCGCACCTCGCGATCGGCCTCGACCGGCTCGCCGACGCCCGGCGCGGCGAGGCCCTGTTCGTCGTCTCCGAGGCGGCCGCCGCGCCCGCGCCGCTGCTGGAACGCGTCGACGACGCCCGGCGCACCGGCGCGGTGATCCTCACCCTCGACGGCGGCGACCGGGAGCTCACCGGGCTCGCGCACGAGGCGCTCACCGTGCCGCCCGCCGGGCCCGTGACGTTCGAGCAGGCCCAGCACCTGGTCAGCGCCGTGGCGGGCGAGGAGGGCGGCAGACGTGGCCTGCGCGACCGGCTCGCCCGCTTCCTCGACCTGGTGGCCGGGCCTCAGGAGCCCTGATCGGCGTCCTCCGCGTCCCACGCCTCGTTCCGCTCACGCGCGTGCTCCAGGGCGTGCTTGGCCCGGTCCTCGGTGTCGTACGGGCCCATCCTGTCCTTGTTCGGGCAGCCGGGGCCGTACTCGACCCGCATGTGCTTCAGGCAGTAGAACCAGTGTCCCTCGTCGCTCATCGCCGCATCGCCTCCTCGCTCGACGGCCGTCTCGGATCGTGCCCCGAAACGGGAACTAAACTCTCCTCCATGACGACGACGTATCTCACGCCCGGCCGGGTCTCCGCACCGCGCAAGGTCCCCGCGAGCATCGAGCGGCCCGAGTACGTCGGGAAGAAGGCCCCCAAGACCGGTGAACCCGACGTCAAGACGCCCGAGATCATCGAGGCCATGCGCGTCGCCGGCCGGATCGCCGCGCAGGCCCTCGAAGAGGTCGGCAAGGCCGTCCGTCCGGGCATCACCACCGACGAGCTCGACCGGATCGGCCACGAGTTCCTGCTCGACCACGGCGCCTACCCCTCCACGCTCGGCTACCGGGGCTACCCCAAGTCGCTCTGCACCTCCGTCAACGAGGTCATCTGCCACGGCATTCCGGACGACACGGTGCTGCGCGACGGCGACATCGTCAACGTCGACATCACCGCGTTCATCGGCGGCGTGCACGGCGACACCGACGCGACCTACCTGGTCGGCGACGTGGACGAGGAGTCGCGGCTGCTGGTGGAGCGCACCCGGGAGGCCATGATGCGCGGCATCAAGGCCGTCAAACCGGGCCGGGCCATCAACGTCGTCGGCCGTGTCATCGAGGCGTACGCCCGCCGGTTCGGCTACGGCGTCGTCCGCGACTTCACCGGCCACGGCATCGGCACCACCTTCCACTCCGGCCTCGTCGTCCCCCACTACGACGACCCGCACGCCACCACCGTCCTGCGCCCCGGCATGACCTTCACCATCGAGCCCATGCTCACCCTCGGCACCCACGAGTACACCATGTGGCAGGACGGCTGGACCGTCGTCACCAAGGACCGCAAACGCACCGCCCAGTTCGAACACACCATCCTCGTCACCGAAACCACCCCCGAAATCCTCACCCTCCCCTGACCCGGCGTGGGGGCTGGGGTTGGGGGGGACTGCTCGGGATAATGCGGGCGGTTCGGGTTTGGGGGTGGGCTTGATGATGGGGCGGACGCACGCGTTGAGCGGGGCGGTGGCCTGGCTGGCGGTGGCGCCGGTGGCGCAGTCTCGGGACCTCGTGGGCGCGTGGGCGGTGCCGATGGGGCCTGCGGAGCTGGCCACCGGGGTGGTGGTGTGTGCGGGGGCGGCGATGCTGCCGGACGTCGACCATCCGCGCGGCACGATAGCCAACACGTTCGGGGTGCTGACGCGGTGGCTGTGCAAGGCGGTCGGCTCCGTGTTCGGCGGGCACCGCAACGGGACGCACTCCGTGCTCGTCGCGGTCGGGGCGGGCTACGGGGCGCAGTGGCTCGCCGACCACCAGATCTGGGGGTGGTGGGCGGCGCTGTTCCTGCTCGTGGGCCTCGGGCTGCGCGGGCTCGGCGTCGGCGTTGAGGGCAACGACGTGTCCACCGGAGTGCTCAACGCCGGGATCGCCGCGATCGTGGTGTTCTGGGCGCACGACGTCGACACGTCGTGGGTCGGGTACGCGGTGGCGTTCGGCTGCCTCGTGCACATCGCCGGGGACTGCCTCACCCCGCAGGGCTGCCCGCTGCTGTGGCCCGCGCCGTGGCGGTTCGGGTTCCCGCTGGTGCCGAGGACGGACGGCAAGGTGGAACGCTGGATCGTCACGCCGCTGCTGACGCTCGGCGTGGCCGTCCTCGCCGTCCGCGGCGTGCTGGGCGAGGAACTCGCCCTGTGGCTGAACCAGCACGCCTGAGGGGGCGCCCGGCGTTCAGTCGACCGCGGTGACCGACAGGAGCGTCACCGCGACGGCCTGGGCCTCGTCGGAGCAGCTGCACTGCCCGCAGCCCGGGAGAAGGTGCGTGTCCATAACCGCCGACCCTTCGTTTGTCCGGTTTGTTGGTGTCTGACCCTCGCACTGCCCGTGCGGGTGGATCCTGACGTCTCCGAGAGTACGCGCTCGATTCCGGAACGGGCACCGCGAACGCGTGAGTAAATGACGCGGGAGCGCATAACGCGGGGGCAAATCTCGCGTCAAGGTCGCCGGGCCGTCGCCGTCGCGGGCGGCGGCGCGGGGTAGGCACCGCACGTGAGAACAGGACACCTCCGTGCCGCCGCGCCCGTACTCGCTTCCGTCCTCGTGCTCTCGGGGTGCTCGGGCGGGGACAGCCCGCTGCGGCTCTCGTCCGGCGCGCCCACCTCGCCCGGCGCGGCGGCGCCGGGCGTGCAGGACGGGTACGAGCAGGTCGTCACCCGGGTGCTGCCGTCGGTCGTGCAGATCGTGACCGACCAGGGCGAGGGCTCAGGCGTGGTGTTCGACGGCGACGGCAACATCGTGACGAACGCGCACGTCGTGGCGGGGGCGCGCACCTACCAGGTGTTCCCGTCGAGCGGAGGCCCCGCGCTGCCCGCGAAGCTCGTGGGGGCGTTCACAGCGGGCGACCTGGCTGTCGTCAAGGTGGACGGGGCCAACCTTCCGCCCGCGACCTTCGGGAACTCCGGCACGCTGCGGGTGGGCCAGCTCGTGCTCGCGATGGGCAGCCCGCTCGGGCTCACCGGGAGCGTCACCAACGGGATCGTCTCGGCGACGGGCCGGACGGTCAGCTCCCGGCAGGAGGGCTCGTTCCCGGGCGCGACCATCTCCAACGCGGTGCAGACGAGCGCCGCCATCAACCCCGGCAACAGCGGCGGCGCCCTGGTGACGATGGACGGCAGCGTCATCGGCATCCCCACCCTGTCGGCCGGGACGCGTGACGGGGCGGCCGCCGGGATCGGGTTCGCGATCCCGAGCGACACGGTGAAGAACATCGCGCCGCAGCTCATCTCGTCGGGGCGGGTCACCAACTCGGGGCGGGCGGCGCTGGGCGTCACGATCGCGCAGACCGTCAACATCTCCTCGGGCGAGCGGGACGGGGTCGCCGTCGTCGCGGTGACCGAGGGCGGCGCGGCGGCCCAGGCGGGGCTCAAGGAGGGCGACGTCATCACCTCGGTGAACGGCAAGGCGACGCACAGCACGACGCAGCTCGCGGAGGTGCTTGCCGAGTTGCGGGTCGGGCAGACGGTTCCGGTGGAGATCCGGCGCGGCGGGCAGACCGAGACGGTCCAGGTGAAGCTGGGCGAGCTGCCCGGGTCATGACGGGACAGGAGTCCCGGACTTCCGTGACCAAAGCGTCAGATGTGACATAGCCGAGCGGGGCGCATCCGCTGAATAATGCCGGAAGCCTGATCTGAGGGGGCCTGCATTGTTCGGGGTGGTTCGACCGTGCCGTCATGGGATGTGCGCGACGCTCTTCAAGGACTGGATGGCGCACCTGTGCGGGCTGTGCCTGACGTTGCGGGACGAGCACGGGCACAAGGCCCGTCTCGTGACGAACTATGACGGCCTGCTCGTCTCGGTGCTGACGGAGGCGCAGTCCGAGGCCGCCTCACCCCGGCGCCGCGCGGGGGCGTGCGCGCTGCGCGGGTTCAGGGGCGCCGACGTCGTCGCGGCGCGGGCCGAGGGGGCGCGGCTGGCGGCGTCGGTGTCGCTGCTGCTGGCGGCCGGGCGCACGCGCGACCACATCGCCGACGGGGACGGCGCCTTCGCGCGCGGGGTGCCCGCGGCGGTCGCGGGCCGGGTCGCCGACTCCTGGGACGCCGCGGGCGGCAGGACGGGCGCCGCGCTCGCGTTCGACGTGACGGCGCTGCGTGAGGCCGTCACCCGGCAGACCGAGCTGGAGCGGACGCCGGGGCTGCCGCTGCTGGCGCTGACCGAGCCTACCGAGGAGGCCGTCGCCGCCGCCTTCGCGCACACCGCGGTGCTCGCCGGACGGCCGGGGAACGCCGCGCCGCTCGCCGAGGCCGGGCGGTTCTTCGGACGGCTCGCGCACCTCCTGGACGCCGTCGAGGACCTGCCGGAGGACCACACGACGGGCGCCTTCAACCCGCTGCTCGCCACCGGCACGCCGCTGCGCGAGGCGCGCCGCCTGTGCGACGCCGCCCTGCACGGCCTGCGGCTGGCGCTCGCCGAGGCCGACTTCGAGTCGCGGACGCTGGTGGACGCCCTGCTCGGCCACGAGGCGGGCAAGGCGGTCCGTCGTACGTTCGACGGGCACCCGTTCGCCGCCTTCGACGGCGCGCCCTGGCAGGACGTCCTTGCGTCACCGCCCGTCGTGAAGGAGGACGGGGCTCGGCGCGGCCTCCACGTGCGTCCGTTGGCCGACCTGCGTGCTCCCGACGCGGGATATCCGCCCGCCGGGCCGCCGCCGCAGGGGCCGTACCCGCCGCCCGGGACGCCGCTTCCGCCCGGCTTCCGGCCGCGCAAGGCCCGGCCGGGCTGCGGGCCGGAGCTGTGCCTCGCGGGCGCGCTCGTCGGCTGCACCTGCGGCCTGTGGCGGCCGGAGTGGAGCGAGTACTACCACGCGGGCTGTACCGACCGCTGCGCCTGCGGCCGCGCCGACGGCTGCGGTGACTGCTGCAACTGCGGCAACTGCTGCGATTGCTGCAACTGCTGTGGCAGCGGTGATGGAGGCGGCGGCTGCAACTGCGGCTGCGACTGCTGACCCCGGCACCCCACCCGCACAGAACCTCAGCCGCGAGGAACCGCTGCCCCCTCCCGCAACCCGCGCCGGATGGGACGTCGGCGGCGAGGAACCGCGCGGTCGGCTGTCAGCCCTCCTGGGCTCCACGCCGCGCGGGAGGTCGGCCGCGAGGAACCGTGCGGTGGACTGCCGAACCTCCACGGTCCCAGGGCCGGGCGGGACGTCGGGCCCCCGTCGCGGGGTCGCGTGGTGGGGGCTGACAGGGGGTGGGGCCAAGCGTACGCTTGGTTGGTATGGCGACGTTCGCGGAGATGGTGGCGGCCCGTGGCGGGGACGAGGGGGTGGGGCTGCGCTTTGAGGGCGCGGCGTGGAGTTGGCGGCGGGTGGTCGAGGAGGGACGCAGGCGGGCGGCCCTCATCGGGCGGCTCGCGCCCTCGGAGCCGGGCCGGGCGGTTCATGTCGGGGTGTTGCTGGAGAACGTGCCCGAGTACGTGTTCTGGCTGGTGGGGGCGGCACTGCGCGGAGCGGTCGTGGTCGGGGTCAACCCGACACGGCGCGGGGCCGAGCTGGCCGCCGACATCGCGCACACCGACTGCGACGTGCTCGTCACCGACGCCACCGGCCTGGACGTCCTGCCGGAGTCGCACCGGCCCGGCGGCCGGGTGCTCCCGACGGAGTCGGGACTTGCCAAGCGCCCGGCCTCCGGGCCAGAGCCAACACAGCCCGGCGGCGCGGGGGCGTGGGCGGTGGCGGCGCGCGGGGGCGGGCCGCCGGTCGTGCTGGTGGACTCGGCCGCCTACGCGCGGGCGGTAGCCGAGGCGGAGCCCTGGGACGGGAGCCTTCCTGATGCGGGGGCGCGGTACCTGCTGCTGTTCACCTCCGGTTCCACGGGCGCGCCGAAGGCGGTGAGCTGCTCCCAGGGGCGGCTCGCGGTGATCGCGGAGATGGCCGAGGGGTTCGGGCTGGCGCGGGAGTCCGTGACGTACGTGGCGATGCCGCTGTGCCACGGGAACTCGATCATGGCGAACCTGGCGATGGCCGTCCGGGTCGGCGCGACCGTCGTGCTGCGCCGCCGCTTCTCGGCCTCGGGGTTCCTGCCCGACGTCCGGCGCTACGGCGTGACGTACTTCAACTACGTAGGCCGGGCCCTCGCTTACGTGCTGGCCGCCGGGGCCGCCGATCCGGGCTGCACGCTGGCGCGGGTGTTCGGCACCGAGGCGTCGGCGCGGGACCGGGCGGCGTTCGCCGAGCGGTTCGGGTGCGCCGTCGTCGAGGGCTACGGGTCGAGCGAGGGCGCCATCGCGATCCGCCGCACCCCGGAGACCCCGCCGGACGCGCTCGGCGTGGCCCAGCACGGCGTCGAGATCCTCGTGCTCGACCCCGACACCGGAAAGGAGTGCCCCAGGGCCGTCCTGGACGCCTCGGGCAGGCTCCACAACCCCGAGGCGATCGGCGAGATGGTAGGGCTCACGACCGCCTTCGAGGGCTACTACAACAACCCGGAGGCCGACGCCGAACGGCTGCGTGAAGGCAGGTACCACAGCGGCGACCTGGCTTACCGGGACGAGGAGGGGTTCTTCTACTTCGCCGGACGCACCCCCGACCGCCTCCGGGTGGACGGGGAGAACTTCGCGGCGGCCCCCGTCGAACGGATCCTCGCCCGGTGGGCGCCGGTCGTGATGTGCGCCGTCTACCCCGTCCCGGACCCGCGCACCGGCGACCAGGTGATGGCGTCCCTCGAACTCGACGGCACGCCCTTCGACCCCGCCGCTTTCACCGCCTTCCTGGCGGCCCAGGAGGATCTCGGGACGAAGTGGGCGCCCAAGTACGTCCGGATCGTCTCCGCCATGCCGCTGACGGCCACCACCAAGGTCGACAAGAAGCCGCTGCGCGCCCAGGCATGGCGCACCGACGACCCCGTGTGGCACCGCCCTGGACGCGACCTGCGCTACCTGCCCTTCACCGACCCGGAGGGCGTCGAAGCGGAGTTCGTCACCTACGGAAGGCACCCCGGACAGGGGTGACACAAGCCGGGCCGGGACCCGCGGCCGGGGTGGGGGCAGGGCATGGCTTGAGGTCAATAGGGTGGGGGTGGCCATTGCACACCCCGAATCGGACGCTCATGAGACTCCTCACCCTCCCCGGGGCCGCCGGCGCGCTCGGCGTGCTCGCCGCCCTCACGTTCGCCACGCCCGTCTCCGCGCACACCGCGCTGAGCGGAAGCTCGCCGGGCGACAAGGCGGAGGTCTCCGCCGTGGAGGAGGTCGTGCTCACCTTCAACGAGGAGGTCCGCTCGGCCAGGGTGGTCGTCCAGGACGCGGCGGAGAAGCGCGCGCACAGGGGCACGGCGAAGATCGACGGCAACGAGGTCGTGCAGAAGGTCAGGGCCAACCTCGCGCCCGGCGAGTACACCGTCGGCTACCGGGTGATCTCCGGCGACGGCCATCCCGTCTCCGGCAGCCTCACCTTCACGCTCAAGCCGGGGGCCGAGACGACCGACGGGGCCTCCGCGCCCGCGACGGCGTCGGCCTCCCCGTCGGCGGTGGCGGACACCGAGGGCGGCGGCACCCGGTGGCTCATGGTCGGCGCCGGCCTCGCCGCGGGCGTGGGCTTCGGCCTGCTGATCACCATGCGGAGGCGGCGCGATGCGTAGCGCCTACCGGGCGGCGGCGGTCGCGTCGCTCGCCGCGGTGCTCGGCCTCGTCGCCGCGCTCTACGCGGGCGGCTCGCTGGCCGAGAAGGTGATCCCCGGTATCGGCGACGCCGGTGACCTGGTGCGCTGGGGCCTGCCCGTCGCGCGCACCGTGATGGACCTCTCGGCGGCGCTGACGGTCGGCTGCCTGGTCATGGCGGTGGTGCTGCTCCCCCTCATCCGGGACGGCCTGACGACGGCCGCCACGACCTACCTGCGCGCCGCCTCCTGGTGCGCCGCCGTCTGGGCGTGCGCCGCGGGCGCCACCCTCGTGTTCACCGTGGCCGACATTCTCGGGGTGAGCGTAGGCGGGCTGCTGCGAGGCAACGAACTGTCGAGCTACGTAGGGCAACTCCCGCAGGGCACCGCCCTCCTGCTCGTCATCCTCGCGACCGTGGTGATCGCCCTCCTTGGACGCACCGTGGACACCCCGGCCGCCGCGCTCGGCCTTCTGTTCCTCGCCTTCGTCGCGCTGCTTCCGCCCGCGCTGACGGGGCATTCGGCTTCCTCGCCCAACCACTCGGTCGCGATGATCGGCCTCGCCCTGCATCTGGCGTCCGTCGTGCCGTGGGTGGGCGGCCTCGCCGTCCTCACCTGGCACGCGCTCACCAAGGGCAGGCTGCTGGAGACGGCGGCCTCCCGGTTCAGCCGCCTCGCGCTGTGGTGCGCGATCGTGGTGGGGCTGTCGGGGCTGGCCAGCACGATCTCCCGGCTGCCCGACCCGGTGCAGCTCGTCGAGACCGACTACGGGCGGCTGCTGCTGGCGAAGATGGCGGCTTTCGCCGTCCTGGTGTGGATCGGGTGGCGGCACCGCGAGTGGACGGTCCCGATGATCGCCGACCGCAAGCCGCTCGCCTTCACCCGGCTCGCGGTGGTCGAGGCGGCGATCATGGCGGCGACGATGGGCCTCGCGGTGGCGCTGGCGCAGACCGCGCCGCCCGTCACGTCGCTGGAGGCCGAGAGCTCCGTCAAGGCGCTGCTGGGCTACGAGATGCCGCCGCCGCTGAACGTCGAGCGGCTGGCCACGCTGTGGCGGTTCGACCTGTTCTGGGTGGTGCTGGTGGCCGCGCTCGTCGGCTTCTACGCCGCGGCCGTGGTGCGGCTGCGCCGCCGCGGCGACGGCTGGCCCTGGTACCGGACGGTGTTCTGGCTGCTCGGCGCCTTCTCCGTCGCGGTGGCGACGCTGAGCGGCGTGGCCACCTACGCGCCGACCATGTTCAGCGTGCACATGAGCCAGCACATGGTCATCGCCATGATCAGCCCGATCTTCCTTGTCCTGGGCGCGCCCGTGACGCTCGCCCTGCGCGCGCTCAAGCCCGCGAAGGTGCGCGGCGACAGGGGTCCGCGCGAGTGGCTGACGGCCTTCCTGCACAGCAAGTACACCGCCGTGGTGGCGCATCCGGCCGTCGCGACGCTGATCTTCATGGGCAGCACGTGGGCGCTGTACTACAGCCCCGCCTTCGAGTGGCTGATGGGCAGCCACCTGGGGCACATCGCGATGCTCGCGCACTTCCTGCTGAGCGGCTACCTCTTCTACTGGGTGATCATCGGCGTCGACCCGTCGCCCAGGCCGATCGGCTACCCGTGGCGGCTGCTGCTGCTGTTCGTGACGATGCCGTTCCACGCGTTCCTCGGCCTCTCCCTGATGAACATGGGCGAGCCGCTCGCGGCCGACTGGTACAAGGTCGTCTACCCGCCGTGGGCGGGGCCGCTGGTCGACGACATCCAGAACGGCGGCGCGATCGCCTGGGGCTTCGGCGAGATCCCGACGTTCATCGTGCTGCTGGCGATCGTCGGCCAGTGGGCGGTGTCGGAGGGCCGCAGGGCGCGCCGCACCGACCGCCGCGCCGACCGCGACGAGGACGCCGAGCTGACCCGGTACAACGAGATGCTGAGCGGCCTCAACAAGGGCCAGGACTAGCCGCCGCGACTCCGGGCCGTCGCGAGGCCGCCGCGGGCCGCAGCGGGGCGCTGAGGGCCGCACAGCGCGTCCCCTAGGGGACGGGCCCGGCGCCCTCAGGGTCTCAGCGGGGCTGGATGAAGCCCGTCTCGTAGGCGTGGATGACGGCCTGGGTGCGGTCGCGGGCGCCCAGCTTGGCGAGCAGGTTGCCGACGTGGGTCTTGACCGTCTGGAGGCTCAGGTACAGGCGGTCGGCGATCTCGGCGTTGGACAGGCCGGTCGCCATGAGCCGCAGCACCTCGGCCTCGCGCTCGGTCAGGTCGGCGTGCCAGCGCGCGGGCGCGGGCGCGCTGCGCGGCGCGGCCAGGGCGCGGATCGCGGCCGGGAACAGCAGGATGTCGCCCTGCACGACGAGGCGGATGGCCTGGAGGATCTCCTCGGGCCGCGACCGCTTCAGGAGGAACCCGCTCGCGCCGACCCGGAGCGCGTCGTAGACGTAGTCGTCGTTCTCGAACGTCGTCAGCACGAGGATCTTGGGCGGGTGGGGCAGCTCGGTGAGGATCCGGCGGGTGGCCTCCAGGCCGTCCACGCCCGGCATCCGGACGTCCATGAGCACGACGTCGGGCTCCAGGCGGGCGGCCTGGGCGCGCGCCTCGGCCCCGTCGCCCGCCTCCCCCGCGACGCTGAGGTCGGGCTCGGCGCCCACGATGGCGGCCAGGCCCGCCCTGATCAGCCGCTCGTCGTCGACGATCAGCACGGAGGTCATGCGGTCCCCTTCGGCAGCGGGATGGTCGCGCACAGCCGCCAGCGGCCGTCCAGGGCCCCGGCGCTGAACCGCCCGGCCAGCACCTCGACGCGTTCGCCGAGCCCGGCCAGGCCCCGCCCGCCGGTGCCCCGGCCGTGGGTGCGCGCCCCCATCGGATTGCACAGTTCCAGGTCGAGCGCCCCCTGGCGCGCGACCAGCCGCAGCTCCACCGGGACGTGCCCGGCGTGCTTGGCGACGTTCGTGAGGCCCTCCTGGACGATCCGGTACGCCTCCCGCGAGACGGCCGAGGGGAGCCGCGCGAGGTCCCCCTCGCGCTCCACGGAGACGTCCAGGCCCGTGTTGGCCAGGAGGTCGTCCAGGTCGTGGAGGGTGCGCTGGGGCGTCCTGGCGGTCTGCTCCTCGCGGAGCAGGCCGAGCACGTGATCCAGGTCCTCCAGGGCGGTGCGGGCGGACTCCTCGATCGCCTTCATCGCCTGGCGGGCGAACTCGGGGTCCCGGTCCAGGACCCGCTCGGCCGCCGCCGACTGGACGGTGACGATGCTCAGCGCGTGCCCGACCGAGTCGTGCAGCTCACGGGCCAGCCGGGTGCGCTCGGCCTGCACCGACGCCCTGCGCTCGGCCGCCTCCACCCGCTCGGACGCGGACGGGCCCAGCGCCCACTCGGCGGCCCTGGCGGTCAGGTGGCCCGCCAGGACGATCCCGTAAAGGGTGGCGGGGACGAGCAGGAGCGCGGCGACCCTGACGGCCGCCATGATCCCGTTCGTCATGAACTCCGCCGCCACCTCGCCCTCGAACATCGGGAACAGCAGCCCGTAGACGACGAGCGAGGGCACCGCGATCGTGATGCCGCAGGCCACCGCGCCGCCCGCGAGGTGCGCGACGAACCAGCCGGAGGCGCGCAGCCGGGCGGGCCACCGAGGATTGGTGCCCGGGACCTGGGGCGCGCCGAGCAGTTCGACGGCGATGGCCCCCTCCAGCTTCCGGACCATCGGCAGCAGACCTATGCCGGTCAGCACGGCGAGAATCAGGGCGAACGCGACGAGCGTCGCATAGGGCTCACTGCCGACCAGGAGGGTCGAGGCGCTGGCCGCCGCACCCGCGATGATCGTGAGCGGCAGCGCCAGGAGCCCTCCCAGGAGCAGGAAGGTCCACCTGCGCCAGGTCAGGGCTGCGAAAAGAGGGCGAAGCGGTCTCACCCCCTCATGGTGCCAGCAGTAGCCTCGGGGTCGTCTCCCCCTGAGGTCCCGTACAGATCTCGTTCTCACGCGGGAGTGACGAACGAGACAAGAAACGGTTGTATCTAAGGTGTCGGTTCACGGTTAGGGTGATCCAGACGTTAAAAGTGTCAGAGACTGCCGATAGCGTGAGGTCATGAGCGTAGGGAATCCCCCGAGGGGCGATCGGCCCCACCTAAGACCGACCGGTCCGGCCACGCCGGGACCGGTCCGCTCGTTCGTCCTCTTCGTCCTCATGGGCGGGGGCGTCACGGTGCTGTCCGCCATGCTCCTCTCGGCGTACGGCATGGTCAGCGACGTGCCCGCGCGCCTGCTCGCCGTCAACGCGCTGATCACGGCGGGCGGCACGGTCCTGGCGACGGAGCTGCACCGCCGCGTCACCTTCCGCAGTGACAGGCGGGGCTTCCGGATGCACGCGGAATCCGCCCTCACCGCGTTCGGCGCCTTCCTGGCCACCTCGGCGGCCATGCTGGTGCTGCGCGCCTTCAACCCCGATCCGAGCGTCCTGCTCGACCAGGGCGTCTACCTCGCCGCCTCAGCCGTCGCCGGCGGCATCAGGTTCGTGGTGCTGCGGCTCGTCGTCTTCTCCTGCCGTCCGGGCAGCGCGGAACGGCGCGGACGCGGCGAACGCGAAGCCGTCGCCCTGGCGGCCTGACCCCGACGTCTCCCCGAACACCGAGCCCGGTCCGCACACAACCGGGCTCTTGCTTATTTGGCCTGGGGGCGCTTTGCGAGCCCGGCGCCGCCCCTCCGGCCTGGGGGCCTACGGGGCAACCCCGGGAGCGCCCCCAGGCGGATCAGAGGCCGACGCAGGCGAGGGCGCGGCGGTAGGCGTCGCGCCGCTGGGTCTCCTCGCCCGTCTCGCCCATCAGCTCGGCGAGGTCGAACCACGCCTGGGCGGCGTCCCGGGTCGATTCCATCTCCTCAAGGCAGGTCGCCGCCCTGGTGAGGAACGCCACCGCCTCGTTGCGGCGGCCCAGCCTGACGTGCGCCTCGCCCAGGACCGTCAGGGCCCAGGCGGAGGACCGGCGCGGCTCCTCGCCCAGCAGGTTCAGCGCCTGCCCGGCCAGCTCGATCGCCTCGGCGGGCTTGCCGAGCATGGTCTCGGCGCGGGCCAGCTCGGTCAGGCACCAGGCGGTGTCCACCTCGCCCGCGGCGCTGCCCTCGATGCCCGCGCGGGCCTGGACCAGGACCTGCTTGGCGCGGCCCGCCTCGGACGGGCGGGCGCGCAGCAGCAGCGAGGCGTAGGCGAGCTTCAGCCTGGCGAGATTGCGCGGGTCCTCGGCCTCACCGAGAAGGCTGAGCGCCCGCTCCGCGAGGGAGACGCCGCGCTCGTACTCGCCGCGCATCTCCGCGACGTAAGCGGCCTCCCAGTAGGCGGCGATCCTGGCCTGGACGGTGCCGATCTTCTCGGCGCGGCCCACGAGGTCGTCGGCGAGCTGCCCGGCCCGCACGAGGTCGCCGCGCTCGATGCAGCAGCCCAGCAGCGTCGCGCCCAGGTGGACGGCGGCGTCGGTGAGCTCGCCGCCCGCGATGGCGAGGCGGCGCAGGGCGTCCTCGGCCACCAGGACCCCGGCGCTGGTGTCGCCGCGCTCGCGCAGGCAGCGGCTGAGGGCGACGTGCGCGCGCGTCCAGTGGTCGCGGTCGTACTCCAGGGAGGCGCCGGAGGCGATCTCCCGGAGCGCCTCGATGGCCTCCTCCAGCGCGCCGCTGGCCTCCAGGGCGAGGGCGTGGCCCCAGCGGGCCTGCTTGAGCATGTCGGGCAGGGCGAGCGCGTCGGAGTGGCCGAGCACCTCGGCGAACCTGTCGCGGGCCTCGGCGGCCGCGCCGTTCTGGAGCGCGATCTCGGCGTACTCCAGGGTGACCCGCAGGTCGTCGACGATGTCCTCGCTGACGCCGCTCACCAGGTACGTCGCCGAGCAGTTGAGCTTGCGGGCGAGCAGCTCGATCACGCTCGGGGCCGGGACCCGCTTGTCGCTCTCGATCAGCGAGATGTAGCTGTCCGACAGCTCGGGGAAGGCGAGCTGGGCCTGGCTGACGCCGAGCTTGATCCGGAGGTTCCTGATCCGGTCTCCCAGAGTCTCTTGACTCATTGGCGTCCGCTCCTCTTAGCTACGAGTCATGAACCGTAAGCGCACAGTCATCGCCGCTCTTGGCTCGGCCCTCCTGGCGGTCGCGGCATCGCTGGGTCTGCTCCTGCCGCCCGCGGCCGCCCATGCCGCACCCGCCGGGATCGGTCCGCGCGTGCATTGTTGCTGATTCGAGCACGCTCCGTCCTTACATCGCACGAAGTGCCAGGAAAAAGTCCACCCTGTCCTCCAGGGTGGACAGGTCCCGGCCCGTCAGTTCCTCGACCCTGCGGATGCGGTACCGCAGCGTGTTGACGTGCAGATGGAGGGCCGCCGCGCACTTGTTCCACGAGCCGGAGTGGTCCAGGAAGGCGGTGAGGGTGGCCACGAGGTCGGAGTGGTGTTCCCTGTCATAGTCCTGCAACGGGCGCAGCAGCCGCTCCCGGAACGAGCGGCGCACCCCGTCCGGCACGGTCGCCAGCAGCAGCGCGTGCGAGTGGATCTCGTCGCTCGTCACCACGTGGGCGCGGCCGACGCGGCGGGCGGCGGCGAGCCTGCGGGTGTGCCGCGCCTCCTCGACGGCGCCGCGCAGCAGCGACGGACCCGTCGCGGGGCCGCTCACGCCCACGGTGAGGCGCTCGCGGACCAGCCCGGCCTCCAGCAGCCCGGCGGCCTCCCTGAGCCGCTCCACGAGCTCCTCACGGCTGTCCTCGGCCGCGACCACCGTGACGGCCTCGCCCTCGACGGCGGTGACGGCCGTCGCCTCGGGCATCAGTTCGCGCAGCACGGCGACGCTCTCGGCGGCGTCGCCCAGCGCGCAGGCGACCGCCACGTAGGGACGGGCCGGGTCGAGCCCGCAGGTGCGCATCCGCGCGGAGATCTCGGCGGGTTCGGCGGGCGCCGGGTCGAGCAGCTCGCCGAGCAGGCGCCGCTCGACCTTGTGGCCCTCCTCCAGGCGGGCCCGCTCCAGCGCGGCGAGGGCGGCCAGCTCGTGCGCGGACTCGCGGACCTCCTCGGGCAGGTCGGCAAGCTCGCCCTCGCAGGCGAGGAACCAGCCGGCGACCCGGTGCGCGGCGCGGCTGTTGATCGGCAGCAGCGTGCGCGGCCCCTCGGAGCCGCCGGAAACCACGTGTGGGAGCCGGGACGCCGTCAGGTACTCGGCGGCCAGACGACGGGCGTCCGGCGGGTCCTCGCCGGGGCCGACGACCACCCGGCCGGTCGGGGACAGCACCCAGCAGGCCCGGCCCAGCTCGGCCCGCGTCAGCTTGAACACCGACTCCAGGCCGGAGCCCTCGGCGACGGAGGCGATGAGGCGCCGGTGCCTGCCCAGGACCGTCGCCAGGCCCGCCGCCCGCTCGGCGGTGAGCCGCCGGGTGACGAGTTCGCTGATCGTCCCGAAGGACACCTCGCGGGCTATCTCCAGCAGGGGCAGTCCGCGCCTGGCACACGCCTCGCGGACCCGGCTCGGCACCGCGTCCTGCACGGACAGGCCGACGCCCAGCGCGGTCGCGCCCGCGTCCACGAGCTCGTCCACGAGCTCCTCGGGGCGCTCGCGCAGGCCGGGGCCGATCAGCCCGGTGAGCACCAGCTCGTTGCCCGAAAGGTAGCGGCCGGCCTCCACCAGCTCGGTGAGGTACACCCAGCGGATGGGTCGGTCGAGCGCGTGCTCGCCCGACAGCAGCGATACACCCGGCTCGCCCATCTCCAAGAGGTCCCTCAGTCGCACGCGCTAAGGCTAGTGGCGCTTGGATGGGCTCATGAGCATCACGATCAGGGTGGTGGACGCCGTGCGGGGCGTCCCGGCGTCCGGCGTGCCCGTCCGCCTCGACACCTATGACGGGCAGTCTTGGCAGGCGGCCGAGGAAGGCGTGACCGACGAGCGGGGAGGGATCCGGCTGGAGGCCACGGGCGACGGGCCGTTCCGGGCGAGGCTCGGGGCCGGTCAGTACTTCCGTACCGCTTTTCCGGAAGTGCAGGTGATCTTCGATCCGTCGGCAGGGAACCGGCTTGAACTGCAACTCGCACCCCACACGTATACGGCGGCGATCATCACGGAATAATCCTGCGTAATCAAGTGATCGTAGGAGGATGTTCATGGCCCCGGCCGGTATCGACAGGTTCTTCGAGGTGTCGGCGCGGGGCAGCACCGTGCCGCGCGAGCTGCGCGGCGGCATCACGACCTTCGTCGCGATGGCCTACATCCTCCTGCTGAACCCGATCATCCTGGGCGGCGCCGCCGACGTCACCGGGGCGCAGCTTTCGGTACCGCAGCTCACCGCGATGACAGCCCTGTCCGCCGGTATCTCGACGCTGCTCATGGGCCTCGTGGGCAACGCCCCCATGGCCGTCGCCGCAGGGCTCGGCATCAACGCCGTCGTCGCCTACCAGGCGGCGCCGCAGATGCTCTGGAGCCAGGCCATGGGGCTCGTGGTGCTGGAGGGCGCTGTCATCGTGCTGCTCGCCGTCACCGGGGTGCGGGAGCTCATCATGAACGCGATCCCGCTGGCGCTGAAGTACGCGATCACCGCGGGCATCGGCGCGTTCATCGCGCTCATCGGCATGGTGGACGCCGGGTTCGTCAGCGGCGGGGGCGGCACCGTGCTGTCCCTCGGCGACGGCGGCCACCTCAAGGGCTGGCCCATCCTCATCTTCGCTTTCACGCTGCTGCTGATGATCGTCCTGTACGTCCGGGGGACTCCGGGCGCGATCCTCATCGCGATCGCCTCCGGCACCGTGCTGACGGCGGTCGTCAACGCGGTCGCCGACGTCCGCGACGAGGAGTGGGGCCTGATCGTGCCGAAGCTCCCCGAAGGCGTCTTCGGCCTGCCCGACTTCGCGCTCTTCGGGCAGTTCGACCTGTTCGGCGGGTTCGGCAGGGCGGGGTTCGTCACCGCCCTCGTCGTGCTGTTCACGCTCGTCCTGTCCGGCTTCTTCGACGCGATGGGCACGATCGTCGGCCTCTCGGAGGAGGCGGGCCGCGTCGGCGACGACGGCAAGGTGCCGGGCCTCGGCCGGATCCTCACCGTGGACGGCGTCTCCGCCGCGCTCGGCGGTGTCACCAGCTCGTCGGCGAACACCGTGTTCGCCGAGTCGGCCGCCGGTATCGGCGAAGGCGCGCGGACGGGCCTGGCGAACATCGTGACGGGCCTGCTCTTCGTGCTCGCCCTCTTCTTCACCCCGCTGGCCTCGCTCGTCCCGGCGCAGGCGGCAGCGCCCGCGCTCATCGTGGTGGGCGCGCTGATGATGAGCCAGGTGGGCAAGATCGACTGGCGGGACCCCGAGATGGTGATCCCGTCGTTCGTCACGATCGTGTCCATGCCGTTCACCTACTCGATCACCAACGGCATCGGTATCGGCGTCATCGCCTTCGCCGTCGCCCGGACGGCGCTGCGCCGGAGCGTCCCCTGGCCGCTGTGGGTGATCTCCGCGGTGTTCCTCGTCTACTTCTTCCTCGACCCCGTCCAGCGACTGTTCGGTATCGGGTAGGACACTCTGGCCTCCAAGACACTTGCGTCGGCGTTGAATGGACCGATCCCCTTAAAGATCCGCCAGGAAGGCACGACGAGGTGGCTTCACCGACCGGGCATGTTCTCATCGCCCCGGACAAGTTCAAAGGCTCACTGACCGCCTCGCAGGTCGCCCGGCACCTGGCCGCCGGGCTGTCCCGGCAGCGGCCCGGGATCCCGCTCAGGTCACTGCCCGTCGCCGACGGCGGCGAGGGCACCGTGGAGGCCGCGGTCACGGCGGGGTTCGCCGCCCACACCGTCGCGGTCTCCGGGCCCACCGGACGGCCCGTGGAGGCCGTCTACGCCGTCCGGGAGGACGTCGCGGTGGTCGAGCTGGCCCAGGCGTCCGGGCTGCACCTGCTGCCCGAGGGCAGGGCGCAGCCCATGACGGCCAGCAGCGCCGGGACGGGCGAGCTGATCCTCGCCGCCGTGCGCGGCGGCGCGAAACGTGTGGTCCTCGGGCTCGGCGGCAGCGCCTGCACCGACGGCGGCGCGGGCATGATCAGCGCGCTCGGCGGCCGCCTCCTGGACGCCAAGGGCGCGCCGCTGCCTCCGGGCGGCGCCGCGCTGCGCGCCCTGCACGCGCTCGACCTGCGTGGCCTGGGCGAGCTGTCCGGGACGGAGTTCGTGGTGGCCTCCGACGTGGACAACCCCCTGCTCGGCAGGCAGGGGGCGGCCTCCGTGTACGGGCCGCAGAAGGGCGCGACACGCGAGGGCGTCAAGGTGCTGGAGGCCGGGCTGCGCCGATGGGCCGACCTCGCGGAGGCGGCGACGCGCAGGCCGTCGCGGGGCAAGCCGGGCGCGGGCGCGGCGGGCGGCGTCGGGTTCGCGGCGCTGGCGTTCCTCGGCGCCCGGGTCGAACCGGGCATCTCCTACCTGCTCGACCTGCTCGGGTTCACCGCGGAGCTGGCCGGGGCCCGCCTCGTCATCACCGGCGAGGGCAGCCTGGACCCGCAGACGCTGCGCGGCAAGGCGCCGGTCGGGGTGGCGCGGGCGGCGGCGCGGGCGGGCGTGCCCGTCGTCGCGGTGGCCGGGCGGCGCAGCCTCACCGGCGAGCAGTTGCGCCGGGCGCGCATCAGCGCCGCGTACGCGCTCACGGACATCGAGCGGGACACCGAACGGTGCATGCGCGCCGCCGGACCGCTCCTGGAGGAGCTGACGGTCGCGATCGCCGACGAGTGGCTCCGGTGAGACGGCGCCATGGGTGGCGTTTCCACGGAAATGTCGAGATCATCAAAAAAGATCTTCGGTACGCTGTAAGTCCCCTCAACGACACCGGAAGGTTCCCATGACGGAATCGCAGCAGGAGTGGGCGGCCAAGGGCATCGACATCACCGTTCCGAGCATCGCCCGCGCCTACGACGTCGTCCTCAACGGCAAGGACAACTTCGCCGTGGACCGGGCGTTCGTCGCCGAGCTCGTCAAGATCGTGCCCGAGATCTACGACGTGGCGAGCTACAACCGCGAGATCCTCGGCCGCGCCGTGCAGCACATGATCGACCAGGGCGTCCGGCAGTTCATCGACCTGGGCTCCGGCCTGCCCACCGTGCGCAACACCCACGAGGTCGCCCAGGCCGTCGACCCTTCGGCCCGTGTCGTCTACGTGGACAACGACCCCATCGTCGAGGTGCACGGCAGGGCGATCCTCGCCTCCAGCCCCGGCACCGCCGTCCTCAGCGCCGACCTGCGCGACCCCGGCTCGGTCCTGGCCGCGCCGGAGGTCGTCGAGCTCATCGACTTCACCCAGCCGGTCGGGATCATGCTCGTCGGCATCCTGCACCACCTGCACGACGACGAGGACCCGCAGGGCATCGTGGACGCCTACATGGCCGCCGTGCCGTCGGGCAGCCACCTGTTCATCACCAGCTTCTGCGCCTCCAGCGCGGAGGCCCGCGAGGCCGAGAAGCAGTTCCTGGCCATCCTCGGCACCGGCAGGTTCCGCACCGAGGAGGAGATCACCGCCTGGTTCGCCGGGCACGAACTGGCCGAGCCCGGCGTCGTCCCGAACCCGCTGTGGCGGCCGACGGCGCCCGTGGACGCCGAGAAGCTGACCGTGGGGCAGAAGCTCATGTACGGGGGGATCGCCCGCAAGCCCTGACACCCTGTCACGAATCAGGGCTGGGAACCGACACAGTGCACATGTCCTCCCCGGCCGCTCCGGCAGCACCCTGGAGGTGGTGGGTGACGGCGCGGTGCCGTGCCACCGGGGAGGACACTGTGTCTGGCAACACTGCGGGCGGCGTCAAGGTCGGCGTTCCCCGCGAGATCAAGAACCACGAGTACCGGGTGGCGATCACGCCCGCCGGCGTGCACGAGCTCGTGCGGCACGGGCACGAGGTCCTCGTCGAGGCGGGGGCGGGCGTCGGGTCGTCCATCACCGACGAGGAGTACCTCCACGCGGGCGCCAAGATCGTCGACACCGCCGACGAGGTGTGGGGCGAAGGCGACCTCATCCTCAAGGTGAAGGAGCCGGTCGAGCCCGAGTACCAGCGGATGCGCGCCGGGCAGGTCCTCTTCACCTACCTGCACCTCGCCGCCTCCCGGGCCTGTACCGACGCGCTGCTTTCGGCGGGCGTCACGGCGATCGCCTACGAGACCGTCCAGCTACCCAACAGGTCGCTGCCGCTGCTGGCGCCCATGTCCGAGGTCGCCGGAAGGCTGGCGCCCCAGGTCGGCGCGGCCTGCCTGCTGCGTCCGGCGGGCGGGCGCGGCGTGCTGCCCGGCGGCGTCCCCGGCGTCTCCCCCGCGCGCGTCGTGGTGATCGGCGCGGGCGTGTCCGGCCTGAACGCGGCGCAGATCGCGGTGGGCATGGGCGCCGAGGTCACCGTCATGGACGTCAACGTGGACCGGCTGCGGTACATCGACGCCATCTACCAGGGCCGGATCAAGACCCTTGTGTCGTCGGCCTACGAGATCGAGCAGCAGGCGCTGCGGGCCGACCTCGTCATCGGCGCGGTGCTCATCCCCGGCGCCAAGGCGCCGACCCTGATCTCCAACGAGCTGGTCTCGCGGATGGTCCCGGGCTCGGTGCTCGTGGACATCGCGATCGACCAGGGCGGCTGCTTCGAGGACTCCAGGCCGACCACCCACGCCGACCCGACCTACGCCGTGCACGAGTCGGTGTTCTACTGCGTGGCGAACATGCCGGGCGCGGTGCCCAACACCTCGACCCGCGCGCTCACCAACGTCACGCTGCCCTACGCGCTCGCGCTCGCCGACAAGGGCTGGACGCGCGCCCTGCGCGAGGACCCCGCGCTGGCGCTCGGCCTCAACACCCACGCCGGCCGCCTCACCCACGAGGCCGTCGCCCAGGCCCACGGGCTGGACTTCACCCCGCTCCCCGAGGTCCTCGCCTGACGTGGGGCGCGCGGCTCCCGGCCGAGGGGGGCGGGGGCCGCGCGCGTAGCATGATCGGCATGGGCGAACTGGTCATCCTGCGGCACGGCGAGACCGAGTGGAGCCGCGACCGCAAGCACACCGGCAGAACCGACATCCCGCTCACAGCACGGGGCGAGGAGCAGGCCCGCGCCCTCGCGCCATGGGTGGCCGAACGCAAGATCGTCCTCGCGCTGTGCTCGCCCGCCGTGCGCGCGCGGCGCACCGCCGAACTCGCCGGGGTGCCCTCCCCCGAACCCGAGCCCGACCTGTGGGAGTGGGACTACGGCGGCTACGAGGGCCGTACGACTCCTGAGATCGGGCAGGAGATCCCCGGCTGGTGGATCTGGAAGGACGGCGTGATCCCCGGCCGGACGCCGGGCGAGACCGTCGAGGCCGTCGGCGGGCGGTGCGACCGGGTGATCGCCAAGGCGCGCCCGTACCTCGCGGACGGCGACGTGGCGCTCGTCGCGCACGGGCACGTGCTGCGCGTCCTGACCGCGCGGTGGCTGGGCCTGCCCGCGCGGGACGGAAGGCTGTTCGCCCTGGACACCGGGACGGCTTCCACCCTCGGCCTGGAACACGGCCGCGAGGTGATCACCTCCTGGAACGTCCCTCCGGGCGCTCAGGCGACGGTGTAGCCCGCCTCGGTGACGGCGGCGCGCACGGCGTCGTCGGAGAAGCCGTCGCCGGAGACCGTCACGAGGCCGCCCGCGAGGTCCACCGCCACCGAGGCGACCCCGGCGACCTCCCCGACCTCCTCGGTGACCGACGCCTGGCAGTGGCCGCAGGTCATGCCCTGGACGGTGTAGGTGCGCTCGGTCATGCCGTTCATCCTCCACGGTAGGCGGCGGGACCGGGCCCGCCGGGAATATCCGCCGCACACCGGGCGATGTACGGAACGGGGCGACATACCGGGTAGGGGTATGCCGACGCGACCAGAGCATACCCCCGAGGGCTTGGGTAGGCTGGACTCCCCCGGACCGACGTGAGGACCTTCACATGACCACGCGTGGCTACACCGCCACCAAGGACCAGCTCCAGACGCGCCTGCGCCGGATCGAGGGCCAGGTGCGCGGCGTCGAGCGCATGGTCGCCGACGACCGCTACTGCATCGACGTCCTCACCCAGATCAGCGCCATCCAGGCCGCCCTGGACAAGGTGGCGCTCGGCCTCCTGGACGGGCACGTGCGGCACTGCGTCGCCGAGGGCGCGCGCGACGGCAAGGACGCCGAGATGTCCACCGAGCTGATGGCGGCGGTCGGCAGGCTCATGCGGCGGGGTTGAGCGAGTCCCTCGTCAGCGCGTGCGCGCGCTTGGCGTCAGGGCTGTAGCGCAGCGCGGGGGGCACGAGGCGGGTGGTCCGGTACAGGCCCTTGAGCGCGAGCGTCGTGGCGAGGTCGGTCGTCGGCAGGCCGGGCAGGCCGTACATGCGGCGGGCCCAGCGCGGCAGCGTCGAGACGACGAGGGTGGCGACACCGGGCGCGGCGAGCTTCAACGGCACGAACGGGGTCGGCACCTCGGGGTTGAACAGCCTGCGCAGGCCGTCCCTCGCCTCGTCGCAGGCGAACAGCTTCGGGCGCATCCTGGCGTAGTAGTCGGCCATCTCCGCGACGGAGGAGGGCACGTCAGCCGGGTCGAGGCCCACCACAGCGGCCGAACGGCGCTGCTCGTCGACGAACCTGTCGCGGTCGGCCCTGGTGAGCGGGACCCCGGCGCGGTGCGCGACGTCGAGGTAGGAGTCGACCTCGCCCATGTGGACCCACAGCAGGTTCTCCGGGTCGTCCACCGGGAACGTCTCGCCGGTGCGCGGGTCGACCCCGCTCAGCCTCGCGTGGATCTTCCGGACCCGGCGGCCGACCCGCTCGACCTCCTCGTGGGTGCCCCAGGTGCGGACCCTGACGAACTCGATCGTCCTGCCGAGTCGGCCCCAGGCGGCGTCCTTGTCCATCAGCGAGGAGTTCTGCGCCGTCCCCCACATCGAGTGCGGGTGCAGCGCCTGCAGCAGCAGCGCCCGGAACCCGCCGACCATGAGGACGGGCTCGGCCATCACCCGCCACGTCACCGACCCCGGGCCGAACATGCCGTGATCGGGCCCTGCCGCCGTCGCCCTGCCTGCCACCACGTCGACTCCCGTGCCGTGCGCTCACCTAGTCCGATATGTCACCATTGCCGGGCCAGGGTAAACCGCCACTTACGCACCGGCCAAGCCTTTGCTCGGTTCGGCATGGCCCAGCCGGGCGTCAGGGGCGGGTGAAGGCGAGGGCGGGCCACGCGTCGGCGACGGTGAGGGCGGGGCCCGGAGTGAGGGCGTGGGCGGCCGCGTGCGCGCGGACGTCGGCCTCGGTGAGCGGGCCGGCGGCGGGCCAGGCGAGCCAGAGGGCGCC
This sequence comes from Actinocorallia sp. API 0066, assembly GCF_020991275.1. Taxonomy (GTDB): domain Bacteria; phylum Actinomycetota; class Actinomycetes; order Streptosporangiales; family Streptosporangiaceae; genus Actinocorallia. Next base: position 370,843 of record NZ_JAJLQY010000006.1, read on the forward strand.
GCCGTGGGCCAGGCGCGGGAGCAGCTTCGGGGTGAGGCGGGCCAGGGACTCGGCGTCGGGGACGAACACCACGATGACCTGCCAGTGCGCCTCGCCCTCGGCGAGGTCGGGCGAATCGGGCAGGGCGGAGGTGAGCAGCACGTCACCGGGCAGCTCGCCCAGGTCGAAGGCGGCGGGCGCGCCCACCAGCAGCACCCGGGCGTGCCCCGCGATGCCCAGGCCGCGCGCCAGCCGCCCGGTCATTCGACGATCTCCAGATCGTCCTCGTCCACCGACTCCAGGAGGTCCTCGTCCTCCTCGTCGTCGTCGGCCGTCTGGTCCGACACCCAGGTCAGGTACTCGGCACTGCCGGCCGCGATCGCGGTGGCGATGATCTCGGGCGTCTCGTAGGAGTGCCGCTCGGCTATCAGCCTGGCGAGCTGCTCGAACCTGTCGGCCGTGGTCTTGAAGACCACCTGGTACTCCTGCGCGGTCTCGATCTCCCCTTCCCACCAATAGGTGCTGGTGATCGGGCCGACCACCTGGGCGCACGCCGCCAGCCGCTCGGCCACGGCCGCCTCGGCCAGTTCACCGGCCTCCGCGCGCTCGTCGGTCGAGGTGGTCACCTGCACATACGCCTGCGCCATCGAGGGCTCCTCCCGCTGCCTTGATCGTAACAACTGGACACGGGCGGTGTGGGCGGTTATGTTGTACTCATATTGAGTTTTACTCATCTAGAGAACATCAAGCGGACCGACAGGAAGGGGTGGGTGCGGTGACGGATGAGGAGGAGTTCCTCGCGGGTTACGACCCCTCGCGGTATCCGGCCGTCGCGGTGACCGTCGACGTCGTCGCCCTCACCATCAGGGACGGCGTGCCGCACGTCCTGCTCGTCGAGCGCGGCAGGCCGCCGTTCCAGGGCCTGTGGGCGCTGCCGGGCGGGTTCGTCAAGGTCGGCGCGGAGGACCTCGACACGGCCGCCGCGCGCGAACTGGCCGAGGAGACGGGCCTGGAAACGCCGGGAAGAGTTCATCTTGAACAGCTCGCCACCTACGGCGATCCGGGGCGCGACCCCCGGATGCCCGTCGTCTCGGTCGCCTATCTGGCGTTCGGACCCACGATGGCCGACCCCCAAGCTGGAAGTGACGCTTCGGATGCCGCGTGGGTGCCCGTGCCGTCGCTGGGGCTCACCGCCTCCGGGGCGCAGCCTCCCGGCGCCACCCGGCGGCTCGCCTTCGACCACGCGCGGATCCTCTCCGACGGGCTGGAGCGCGCGCGCGGCAAGCTGGAGTACACGCCGCTGGCCACCGCCTTCCTGCCCGAGGTCTTCACGATCCCGGAGCTGCGGGCCGTCTACGAGTGCGTGTGGGGCGAGGCCCTGCACGCGGGCAACTTCCACCGGAAGGTGCTGTCGGTGCCCGGGTTCGTCGAAGGGACGGGGCAGACGACGGCGTCGGGAGGACGGCGCGGAGGGCCGCGGGCCCGCCTGTACCGGTCGGGCGACGCGCGGCTTCTCCACCCGGCCCTCCTGCGCCCCGGAACGGAGGACGGCGTCCGGTGACCCCCTCCCGCCCCCCAGGTGTCCCCTCCTTGTCCCCTTGACAGCTCGGCCTCCTTGTGCCGCCTTCCCTCGGTCTCCCCTACCTCTCCCCTGCTTCTCCCCTTGTGCTTTCCGTCCGCGTGTGCCGCACGTCCCCCTGTGAGGAGGGTCCATGACCGTCGAAGAGGCGCTCGCCCTGCTGGAGCGCGAGCCCGCCGACGTGTTCGGGAGCGATCCGGCCGAGGCGAGGCGCGTCTACCACCGGCTGGCGCGGGCGCTGCACCCCGACACCGGCGCCGACCCCGACGGGTTCACCCGCCTCACCGAACGGTGGCGGGCCTACCGGGGCACCACGGTCCTGCGGACACGCAAGGCCGCCTACCAGGTGGGGGCGCGGATAGCGCGCGGCGACATCGCCGACCTGTACGCGGTGCGGGCGCCCGACGGGGACGCGCTGCTGAAGATGCCGCGCGACCCGGCCGACGGCGACCTCGTCGAGCGGGAGGCCGTCGCGCTGCGCCAGCTCGCCGCTGACGGCGACCCGCGGTTCCTGCCGTACGTGCCGCGGCTGATCGAGCGGGTCCGCTACCAGGGGCGCAGCGCGTCGGTCCAGTCGCGCTGCGCGGGCTTCCGCACGCTCGCCGAGGTGCGCGCGGCCCGGCCGGACGGGCTCGACCCGCGTGACGCGGCGTGGATGTGGCGGCGGCTGCTCGTGGCGCTCGGCTTCGCGCACCGGGCCGGGGTGCTGCACGGAGCGGTGCTGCCGGAACACGTCATGATCCATCCGGAGGCGCACGGGCTCGTCCTGGTCGGGTGGGGCCAGTCCGTTCCCGGCTGCTACGCCGACACCGACCCCAGCGGGCGGGTGCCCCTCCTCGTGGAGGCGCGCGCGTCGTTCTATCCGCCGGAGGTGCCCGCGCGGGAGCGGGCCGTGGAAGCCACCGACCTGTTCATGGCCACCCGCGTCATGACGTACCTGATGGGCCCGCTCACCCCGGCGCCCCTGCGCGCGTTCGCACGCGGCTGCACCCTCGCCTCGCCCCGGCGGCGTCCGTCTGACGCGTGGCGCCTACTCGCCGAACTCGACGACCTCCTCGAACGCCTCTACGGGCCGCGCACCTTCCGGCCCTTCGCTCTGTGACCCCGCCTTAGGACCCCTCGGAAAGGAGCACCCATCATGGGTAGCGGAACCTGGGACACCGGCGTCTACGACGCCGCCGCGAGCTACCGGCGCGCCACCGGCGCCAGCGCCTTCGCGCACAGCGACTCCGGCGCCACCCGCGTGCACCCCTCGCTCGACCCGCACGGCGTCGCCGTCCGGGAGAGCCGGGACGGCGACGACCACCCCGAGTCGCTCGCGATCGGCGTGCTGTTCGACGTCACCGGCTCGATGCGGAACGTGCCGCGCGGCCTGCAGGCCAAGCTGCCCGAGCTGCTCGGCCTGCTACTGCGCAAGGGCTACGCCACCGACCCGCAGATCCTCTTCGGCGCCATCGGCGACGCCACCTGCGACCGGGCGCCGCTCCAGGTCGGGCAGTTCGAGTCCGACAACCGGATGGACGACGACCTCGGCCGCATCCTCCTGGAGGGCGGGGGCGGCGGCCAGATGACCGAGTCCTACGAGCTCGCCCTGTACTTCATGGCGCGGCACACCGTCACCGACTGCTGGGAGAAGCGGCGCAAGAGGGGCTACCTCTTCCTCATGGGAGACGAGCTCGCGTACGCGAAGGTGAAGAAGGACGAGGTAAGGCGGATCATCGGGGACACGTTGGAGGCCGACATCCCGGTCGCCGACATCGTCGCCGAGCTGCAGGAGAAGTGGCACGTCTACTTCATCATCCCGACCGGCACCTTCCACGGCGAGGACCCGAAGCTGCGCGACTTCTGGCGCGGGCTGCTCGGCCAGCACGTCCTCTACCTGGACGACCTCGACGCGGTGTGCGAGACGGTGGCGCTGACCGTCGGCCTGGCGGAGGAGGCCATCGACCTCGCCGAGGGACTGAACGACCTCGCGGAGGTCGGCTCGGCCGCGGGCCCGTCGGTGTCGCGGGCGCTGGCCCCGCTCGACAGGGGCGCGGTGGCGCGCTCGGACGTGCCCCTCGTCGTCAGGGACGACGTGCCGAGGGGCACGAGGCGGCTGTGAGCCCGCACGTCGTCGTCGTGGACCTCGGGTTCGGCGACGGGGGCAAGGGGACCGTCGTGGACTGGCTGTGCGCCCGTGGGGGCGGGCGCCGGCCGTTCCACGCGGTCGTCCGCTTCAACGGGGGCGCGCAGGCCGCCCACAACGTCGTGACGCCCGACGGGAGGCACCACACGTTCGCGCAGGTCGGCGCCGGCACGTTCACGCCGGGCGTTCGCACCTATCTGTCCCGGTTCGTCATGGTTGATCCGCTGGCGCTGGCGGCCGAGGCCGACCACCTGCGGACGGTCGGCGTGCCGGACGCGCTCGCCCGCCTGGCCGTCTCCTCCGACGCCCTGCTGACGACGCCCTACCACCGGGCCGCCAACCGCGCGCGTGAACTGGCGCGCGGCGCGGCCCGCCACGGCTCGTGCGGCATGGGCGTAGGAGAGACCGCCCGCTACGCCCTCGACCACCCCGACGCGCCTCGGGCGGGCGACTGCCTTTCCCCGGCCCGCCTACGCCGCTCCCTGACGGCGCTGCGCTCCCGTGTCCTGGACGAGTTCCCCACCGCCGACGCGCCTCCGGTGGACGCCTGCGTGGACGCCTTCACCGCCTTCGCCTCCGCCGTGGCCGTCGTGGACGAAGCCCGCTTCCTGCCTTACCTCCTCGCGGAGGGCCCCGTGGTCTTCGAGGGCGCTCAGGGCGTCCTGCTTGACGAACTCCACGGCTTCCACCCCTACACGACCTGGTCCACCACGACGTTCGCCAACGCCCTGGACCTCCTTTCCGGCGCGGAAGCCGTCCGCCTCGCTGTCACCCGCACCTACACCACCCGCCACGGGCCCGGCCCCTTCGTCACCGAGGACCCCGCCCTCCACCGCCCCGAACCGCACAACACCGCGGCCACCTGGCAGGGCGCCTTCCGCGTGGGCCACTTCGACGCCGTCGCCCTCCGCTACGCCCTCCGTGCCTGCGACGGGGCCGACTACCTGGCCCTCACCCACACCGACACCCCACCCACCGACCTCTGCACCTCCTACCAGGGATTCACCGCCCTCCCCGTCCACGCCTCCCTCCCCGCCCAGGAACGCCTCACCCACACCCTCCTCACCGAACGCCCCGTCTACTCAGGCGCCCAAGCCACCCCGGAGGCCATCTCCACAGCACTCGGCCTCCCCTTGGCCCTCACCTCCCACGGCCCCACCCATCTCAACAAACACGCCCTCTCCCCCGCCCTCGGCGGCATCCCCGCCTGACCCGGCATCAGCCAACCGAAACCCGATTCCACCCGCCCGCACCCACTCCAGGCCGTCCAACGTGCACCCCGCCCACGGACGCCCCGGCCCGTCTCCGGAGCCGAGCCCTACATGCCAGAGGCCCGGCGCAACCCCTCCTGAGCCCGACACGGCATGTCAGAGCCCGGCGCAACGCCTCGGAAGCCGAGCGCGACGTCTCCGGGCCCTGCGCGACGTGTAGGGGCCCTGCGCGACGTGTCGGGGGCCGGGGCGGGCGGGTTCCCCCAAGGGGGGCCCGCGGCGGGGTTCAGGGGCGGTGGGCGGTGTAGCGGGCGCGGACGTCGGGTGTGGGGGCGGCGGTGTGGGTGCGGGTGGGGGTGGAGGTCCACTCGGGGGGGTCTTCGGTGGGGGTGAGGAGCCAGGCGGCCTGGCGGGCGGCGCCCAGGGCGACGTACTCGGCGGGGTCGGGCACGAGCACGGGGCGGCCGAAGATCGCGGGGGCAAGGTGGCGGACGGCCTTGGCGCGGGCGCCTCCGCCGATGAGGAGGATCCGGGACGGGTCCAGGCCGAGCGCGTCGACGGCGTCGGCGAGGTGGCACAGGAGTCCCTCGACGGCGGCGCGCGCGAAGTGCGCCGGGGTCGAGTTCGCCAGCCGGAGGCCGTGCAGGGTGCCGGTCGCGTCCGGGAGGTTCGGGGTGCGCTCGCCCTCCAGGTACGGGATCAGGGTGAGGCCGTCCGCGCCGGGCAGGGCGGAGAGCGCCAGATCGCTCAGCTCCGGCAGCGGGACGCCGAGCATGGCCGCGGCGGCGTCCAGGACGCGCGCGGCGTTCAGCGTGGCGACCAGGGGCAGGTAGCGGCCCGTGGCGTCGGCGAAGCCCGCGACCTGGCCCGTCACGTCCGCGCTCGGCCTGCTCGCGACGGCGAACGCGGTGCCGGACGTGCCGACGGACACCACGACGTCGCCGGGCCGTCCGCCCACGCCGAGCATCGCCGCCATGTTGTCGCCCGTGCCGGGCGCCACCGCGACGCCGTTCCACGCGCCCGCCCGCGCGCGCGGCGCGAGCACCTCGGGCAGGCGGGGCACCGCGCCGAAGGCGTCGGCGAGGAGGTCGGTCCGGTACTCGCCGGACGCGGGCGCGTAGTAGCCGGTGCCGGAGGCGTCGCCCCTGTCGGTGACGAGGGAGCCCGTCATGCGCGACGTAAGCCAGTCGTGCGGTAGGCAGACGGCTTCGGTGCGCGCCGCGTTCTCCGGCTCGTTGCGGGCCAGCCAGCGCAGCTTGGTGACGGTGAAGGAGGCGACGGGCACGCTGCCGACGGCCTCCGCCCAGAAGGCGGCGCCCTTCTCCGCGACGAGGTCGGCGGCGTCGGGGGCCGAGCGCGTGTCGTTCCACAGGAGGGCGTCGCGCACGACCGCGCCGGAGCCGTCCAGGCAGACCATGCCGTGCTGCTGCGCGCCGACGGACAGGGCGGCCACGTCGTCGAGGCCGCCCGCGCGCGCGACGGCCGTCTCCAGGGCGTGCCACCAGGCTCGCGGCGCCACCTCGGTGCCGGGCGGGTGCGGTGCGGAGCCCTCGCGGACGAGGGCTCCGGTCTCGGCGTCCACCACGACGACCTTGCAGCTCTGTGTGGAGGAGTCGACGCCCGCGACGAGGCGGGGAGCGGTCATCCGCGGACCCCGAGGAGGAACTCGACGGCGAGCTGGTTCAGCCGGGTGTAAGCGCTGTCGCGCTGGGCGGCGGCCTCAGGGTCGAAGTCCTCGGCGACGAGGTCGGCCACCGACTCGCCTTCGGCCAGCGCGGGCACGGCCAAGTCGGCGACGCGGCTGGCGGCGAGCGCCTCGGCGACCTCGGGGTCGGCGCGGAAAGCCGCCGCCTTCTCCTTGAGGATCAGGTAGGTGCGCATGTTGGCGGCGGCGGAGGGCCACACGTCCATGTCGGTGCGCAGCGGCTTGTAGTCGAAGTGCCGGGGGCCCGCGTAGCCGCCGGACTCAAGGAGGTCCACGAGGAAGAAGGCGCCCTTCAGGTCGCCGTGGCCGAAGATGAGGTCCTGGTCGTAGCGGGGCCCGTGCTGGCCGTTCAGGTCGATGTGGAAGAGCTTGCCGTGCCACAGGGCCTGGGCGACGCCGTGCACGAAGTTCAGGCCCGCCATCTGCTCGTGGCCGACCTCGGGGTTGAGGCCGACGAGTTCGGGGTGCTCCAGGGAGTTGATGAAGGCGAGGGCGTGGCCGATGGTCGGAAGCAGGATGTCGCCGCGCGGCTCGTTGGGCTTGGGCTCGATGGCGAACCGCAGGTCGTAGCCCTTGTCGAGGACGTAGGAGGTGAGGATGTCGAACGCCTCCTTGAACCGGTCGAGGGCGACCCTGACGTCCTTGGCCGCGTCCGACTCGGCGCCCTCCCGGCCGCCCCAGCACACGTAGGTGGTGGCGCCCAGCTCGGCCGCGAGGTCGATGTTCCGGATGACCTTGCGCAGCGCGTAGCGGCGGACGTCCCTGTCGTTGGCGGTGAACGCGCCGTCCTTGAAGACGGGGTGGGTGAACAGGTTGGTCGTCGCCATGGGGACCTTCAGGCCCGTCTCGGCCAAGGCGCCCCGGAACCTCTCGATCGCCTTGGCGCGGTCCTTCTCGACGGCGAGGAGGTCGTCGTCGTGGAAGGTGACGCCGTAGGCGCCCAGCTCGGCCAGCCGGTGGACGCTCTCGACGGGGTCGAGGGGGGCGCGGGTGGCGTCGCCGAACGGGTCGCGGGCCTCCCAGCCGACGGTCCACAGGCCGAACGTGAACTTGTCTTCCGGCCTCGGGGTGTAGGCGGTCACGCGGGTGCTCCTCTGCGCAGGGTTCTTGATCGGGGGGTGGGCCTGGTGTTCATGGAACTTCCGGGTATTTAGTCCATATTATGAACTTAATAAGACCCGATGGAGGTGACATCGTCAAGTCCATGCACGCGAACTCCTCGCAGGCGCCGGTCCGGCACGGCGCGATGCGCGCGCAGAACCTCGGGCTCGTGCTCGGCGAGGTCGCCAGGGGCGGGCCGCTGACGCGCGCCGCCCTCGCCGAGCTGACCGGCCTGACCAAGACCACGGTCTCCCGGCTCGTCGCCGACCTGCTCGACGCGGGCCTGGTCGCCGAGGCACCGGCCGTCCCGGACGGCGAGCGCGGCCGTCCGGGCGTCGAGATCAGCCTCAGCGGCGACCGGGTGGCCGCGCTGGGCCTGGAGGTCAACGTGGCCTATCTGGCGGCCTGTGTGGTCGATCTGACGCGCCGGGTGCGGGTCCGGCGGGTGCTGCGCCGCGACAACCGCGCCGACCGCCCCGCCGCCGTCCTGGCGGCGCTGGCGGCCCTCGGCGACGCCGCGGTGCGCGAGGTGCCGGGGCTGCGGGTCGCGGGAACGGTCCTGGCGATCCCGGGGCCGGTCGGCGGGGGCCGGGTGCACAACGCGCCGAACCTGGGCTGGCGCGACGTGGACGTGCCCGCCCTGCTGGGCCGCCCGGTGACGGTCGAGAACGAGGCGAACCTCGCGGCCCTGGGCGAGCTGGAGTTCGGCGCGGCGCCCCGCGACTTCCTGTACGTCTCGGGCGAGACGGGCGTGGGCGCGGGCCTGGTCAGCGGCGGCGCGCTCTTCCGCGGCGCGTCCGGGATGGCGGGGGAGCTCGGCCACGTGGCGGTCGCCTCCGGCGCGGAGGCCGGGGGACGCGCCTGCCGGTGCGGGGCGACGGGCTGCCTTGAGGTGTTCGCGGGCAAGGAGGCACTCCCCTCGCCTGAAGCGCTCGCCTCCGGTGATCCCGCTGCGCTGGACGCCTGCGCGCGCGCTGGACGGGCCCTGGGGATAGCGCTGTCCTCGGCGGTGAACCTCCTGGACCCGGGGACGATCGTGCTGGGCGGGTGCTACACGCCGCTGTTCCGGTGGCTCTCCCCTCCGCTGTGCGAGGTGCTCGCCGAACGGCTGGCGACGCTCCGTCCCGATCTGCCCGTGCTCGTCCCGTCGGCGACGGGGCCGGACGCGGCGGTGCTGGGCGCGGCGGGCCAGGTGTTGCAGCGGGTCATCGCAGATCCTGCCGCTTATGCCGAGAAAACAACGGATATGTGACGCTGGTCGGTTCCGTGAACCGGTGTCGCTTTCCGGGAGTCACAGTAGGTGGTTGATCCCCCGCCCTGACCCCCACGGAGCGATACCGAAAATGCTGCACAAGCGCCTTCTCCCCCTCGCGCTTACCGCCGTCCTGGCGACCGCGGGGTGCACCTTCCAGATCGGGGATCCCTCGATCGTCCAGCCGACACCCAGCTCGTCGATCAAGCAGGACGCCCCGCAGACCGGCGACGGCCCCACGACCGAGCAGGGCGGCGTCCCCACCGCCAACGACAGCTTCTCCGACGCCGACGTCACCAAGGAGATCAACGACGCCGTCGACGTCGTGAACACCTACTGGTCCACGCACTGGAGCGAGTTCTTCACCGGCACCTACACGGCGCCGAGGGTGCTCGGCGCCTACAACGGCAGCGACCCCAACCGCTTCACCTGCGGCGGCGAACCCGCGCTGGAGATGAACGCCTACTTCTGCATCCCCGAGGACTACGTGGCCTGGGACTTCAACCTGATGCGCGACGGTTACGCCGAAGGCGACGCCTGGATCTACCTCGTCATCGCGCACGAGTGGGGCCACGCCATCCAGCACCGCCTCGACACCAGCCTCGTCTCGGCCGCCAGCGAACTCCAGGCCGACTGCCTCGCGGGCGCCGTCCTGTACGGGGCCACCAAGGACGGCACCCTCCTGTGGGAGGCGGGCGACACCGCCGAGATCAGCGCGGGCCTCACCAAGCTCGGCGACGAGACCCCGTGGACCGACCCGAGCAGCCACGGCGACGCCATCGAACGCGTGAGCGCCTTCGGCAAGGGCCGAACCGGCGGCGTCCTAGGCTGCTTGAACTCTGCTTGATTGGGCCGGGGGTTCGGGCGCGGGTCACCCCAGGCGGGTGACTTCGACGCGGACGTTCATGACGCTGCTGGGGGCGCCGTGGTAGATGCCCTTGAGTGGGGGGACGTCGTCGTAGTCGCGGCCCCGGGCGACGGTCACGTGGCACTCGCCGACGGCGACGCCGTTGGTCGGGTCGTGCGCGACCCAGTCGCCCGCCCAGTACTCGACCCAGGCGTGGCTCTGGCCCTCCAGCGTGTCCCCGGGCAGCGCGGAAGGGTCAGGGTGCAGGTAGCCCGACACGTAGCGCGCGGGCAGGCCGACCGTCCGGAGCATCCCCACGGTGAGGTGGGCGATGTCCTGGCAGACGCCGCGCCCGTCCTCCCACGCCTCCTGCGCGCTCGTGTGCACGCCCGTGACGCCCGACACGTAGGCGACCCTGTCCCGCACCCAGCCGGAGACGAGCGAGGCCGCCTCGTGCGGATCAGCGCCGCGCACGAGCGCGCGGACCTGCGCGCACAGGTCCGGCGACAGCTCGGTGCGCGGGGTCGGCGCGAGGTACTCCTCAAGCCCGAGGCTCTCCACGCAGGCGGGCAGCTCGGTCCAGCTCGGCGGGTCCGGCAGCGTGGGCGCCGTGCTCGTCTCGACGGTGCTGCGCGCCACGAGGACGAGCGAGTGGTGCGAAGCCTGGAGGTCGAAGCTGGACACCTCGCTCCCCCAGTAGTCCCAGTAGGACCAGACGGGGACGTGCGGCTCCACCGTGAGCCGGTTGCCCAGGACCGTCTGCCCGGGAAGCGTCAGCGGGGCCATCCTTACCTCGTTGTAGGAGGCGCGCGCGTCGCCGTCGTAGGAGACGCGCGTGGTGTGCGTGATCTGTAGCCGCCAGCCCATGTCAGCCCTCCTGTTCCCAGGCCACCGGAAGCGCGTACTGGAAGTACTTGTCCGCGACGGCCTCCGACGCCCTGCCGCATGTGTTCTGCATCGCCGTGAGCAGCTCCGGCAGCTGTTCCAGGAGCAGCGACGCGTCCGTGTACTCCAGCCGGGTCCGCAGCTGCCCGATCGGGCGGCGCGCCGCGTCGGTGAACCCGGCGCGCGCGGGATCGGGATCCAGGACGGCCAGGCACTCTTCGGCGACCGTCAGCGCGTGCAGGACGGACCGGGGGAAGAGCCGGTCCAGGATGAGGAACGCGGCGACGAGGCGTGGTTCGCCCGTCCCGCCGTGCGTGCGGATGTAGGACTCGTCGGCTCCGCTGGCCCGTAGCAGCATCGACCAGTCCGGCGCGTAGGAGGCCGACGGCGTCCGCAGCGAAAGCAGCCGCGCCGTCATGTCGATCCGCTCCAGGCTGCGGCCCAGGACGAGGAAGTGCCAACCCTCGTCACGGCTCATCGTGGCGTCGGCGAGGCCGGAGAACAGGGCGGCCCGCTCCCTGACGTAGCGCAGGAACACGTGCGGCCCGAGCCGGGTCGCCTCCCGCCGTCTGCCTTCGAGCTCGTGCCACGTGACGTTCAGGCACTCCCACATCTCGGTGGAGATGACCTCGCGTACGCTGCGGCCCCCTGTGCGCGCCGCCTGGAGCGCCCCGGTGATGGACGAAGGGCTGGCGTCGTCATAGGCGAGGCGGGACAGGACGGTGCCTATGTCGATGCGCTCGTCGCCCGGCGGCACCCCGAGGATGGCCATGAGGGCGCGGCATCCGCCGTCCACGTCGGCGGACGGCTCCTCCAGCATCCGGTGGACGTGCACGTCCAGGATGCGCGCGGTGTCGTCGGCGCGCTCGACGTAGCGGCCGATCCAGAAGAGGGTCTCGGCGATGCGGCTGAGCAGTCCTGTCTTCACTGCTGCTGTGCTCCTTCCGCGGGGCCGCCTTCGGGCACGGTGACGTCGGCCGTGGCGCGCGGCAGGGGGATCGGCGGGTGCTCGGGGGCCTGCGCGGCCGACCTGTCGGCGGCGAGCACCCAGGTGTCCTTGGATCCGCCGCCCTGCGAGGAGTTCACGACGAGTTCCCCTTCAGGCAGCGCCACCCGGGTGAGGCCGCCCGGCAGCACCCACACGTCCTCGCCGTCGTTCACCGCGAACGGCCTCAGGTCCACGTGCCGGGGGGCCGGGCCGCGCTCGGTGAGCGTCGGCACCGTGGACAGCGAGACGGGCCGCTGGGCGAGCCAGCCGCGCGGGTCGCGGGTGACGGACGCGCGCAGCGCCTCCAGCGTCTCCTGGTCGGCGTGGGGGCCGATGACGATGCCCTTGCCGCCCGCGCCGTCCACCGGCTTGAGGACGAGCTGGTCGAGCCGCTCCAGCACCCACGCGGTGACGTCGGGGTCGTCGAGCCGGTAGGACTCCACGTTGGCCAGGAGGGGCTCCTCCCCGAGGTAGTAGCGGATCATCTCCGGCACGTAGGTGTAGATCAGCTTGTCGTCGGCGACGCCGTTGCCGACCGCGTTGGCGATCGTCACGTTGCCCGCGCGCGCCGCGTTGACGATGCCGGGACAGCCGATGACGCTGCCTGCGTTGAAGTGCAGCGGATCCAGGTAGGCGTCGTCTATCCGGCGGTAGATGACGTGGACGGGGCGGCGTCCCTGCGTCGTCTGGATGTACACGCGGTTGTTCGCGCAGAGCAGGTCGCGGCCTTCGACGAGTTCGACGCCCATCAGCCGCGCCAGCAGGGTGTGTTCGAAGTAGGCGGCGTTGCCCACGCCGGGGGTGAGGACGGCCACCACGGGGTCGGACACGTCACGCGGGGCGGCCGCGCGCAGGGCGGCCAGGAGGCGGGCGGGGTACTCGTCGACGGGGTGGACGTGCTGTTCGGCGAACAGCCCCGGGAACGTCCGGGTCATCGCCAGGCGGTTCTCCATGACGTAGCTCACCCCTGACGGGGTGCGCACGTTGTCTTCGAGGACGCGGAAGCGGCCGTCCTCGTCGCGGATGAGGTCGATGCCGGAGATGTGGGCCCGCACCCCGTTCGGCGGGGTGAGCCCGCTCACCTCCCGGTGGAAGTGCGCCGAGGAGCAGATCAGCCGCCACGGCACCACCCCGTCGCGGAAGATCTCCCCCGGCCCGTACACGTCGGCGAGGAACGCCTCCAGGGCGAGGACCCGCTGTCGGACGCCGCGTGCCAGGCCCGGCCACTCCAGCGCGTCTATGACGCGCGGGATGAGGTCGAGGGGGAAGGGTCTCTCTTCGCCCGCGTAGTCGAAGGTCACGCCGCGGTCGGTGAAGACGCGCGCCAGCTGGTCGGCCCGGAAGCGCAGCTCGGCCGGGTCCAGCGGCTGGAGGGCCGCGAGGACGGGGCCGTAGGCGGCGCGGGGCACGCCGGCACGTTCGAACATCTCGTCCCAGGCCGCCGCGGGCTGATAGTCATCGAAGATGTCCGCCATGGCGGCACAGTAGGTGGCCTCTGTTTCAGGCGAGTGAAGCTTGATCCCTGATCGTGTCAACAAGCGTGCTTTCGCCTGGTTGGCCCTTACTATGACCGGATTCAGCCTCGCCGGGCCCCGCTGACCGTGCGGAATGTCCGGATAACATGAGGTGGTAAGATCACTGACCCGTGGAAAGACGGTCGCGCATGACGGAGGAGCCGGTTCCCGCGTCGTCCGGCGCCGCGCCCGTCGACCGAGCCGAGTTGAGGAACGCCGTGACCGATCAGCCTGTTTCCGTAGCCGAGGAGACCTCCGAGACGACCGCCGCCGACGAGGTGGCCGCCGCCCTGGCGAACTGGCCGACCAACACCGCGAACCCGCGGCGCACGCAGATCTGACGCGGCCGTCCTGTCCCCGTCCGCCGACCCGGCGGACGGGGACAGCCGCTTTCCGGGCCCCTACGGCCCGCTCAGCGCCTCACAGCGACGCCAGGAACAGCGCCTCGGCGTACGCGAGGTGCTCGATCTCCGTCGGGTCCACGCTCTCGTTGGGCGCGTGGATGAGGCAGGACGGCTCCTCGACGCCGAACAGCATGATCTCCGCGTCCGGGTAGACCCGCTGGAACACCGCGCACAGCGGGATCGAGCCGCCCTCGCCCTGGCTCACCGGCTCCCTGCCGTAGGCGGCCTTCAACGCCTCGCCCATCTTCGCGTAGGCCGGGCCGCCCGTGTGCGCGCGGAACGGCTCGCCCGTGCCCTCGGGCTCCGCCGTCACCCGGACGCCCCAGGGGGCCGCCGCCTTCAGGTGCGCCGTCAGCAGGTCGAGCGCCTCCTGGGGCGCCGTGCCCGGCGGGACGCGCAGGTTGAGGCGGGCCCTCGCCTTCGCCTGGACGGCGGCCGCCGAGCCTTCCGCTGGAGGGCAGTCCACCCCGAGCACGGTCAGGGCGGGCCGCGCCCACACCTGGTCGGCCACCGTGCCGCCGCCGACGAGCCCCACGCCGTCCAGGACGCCCGCGTCGGCGCGGAAGCGGCCCTCCGGGTAGGCGACCCCGTGCCACGTCTGGTCGGCCCGCAGGCCCTCGACGGTGACGTTCCCGCGCTCGTCGTGCAGGGTGCCGAGCATCCGGATGAGCGCGATGAGCGCGTCGGGGGCGGCCCCGCCGTAGGAGCCGGAGTGCACGGGCCCCGCGAGGGTCTCCACCGAGACGACGACGTTGGCCATGCCGCGCAGCGTCTCGGTGAAGGTCGGGACGCCCACCTCGACGTTCCCGCTGTCCGCGACGAGGATGACGTCCGCCTGCGTCAGCTCCGGGTGGTCGGGGAGGAACTCCTCAAGGCCGGGCCCGCCCTGTTCCTCCGAGCCCTCCGCGACGAGGACGACGCCCACAGGCAGGTCGTCGCCAAGCGCGCGCAGGGCCGTCAGGTGCATCACGAGGTTGCCCTTGCAGTCGGCGGCCCCACGTCCGTACCAGCGGCCGTCGGGCTGGTCGGTCAGCTCCCACGGCGGTGTCAGCCACGCCGTCTCGTCCATCGGGGGCTGCACGTCGTAGTGGCAGTACAGAAGGACGGTCGGCCTGCCTGGGGGCGCCGCCTTACGGGCCACCACGGTGAAGGACCCGTCAGGCATCTCGTGCGACCCGCCCTCCGTCAGCCCCTCGGCCGCGCAGGCCGCCAGCACCCACCGGGCCGCGGCCTCGCACTCCTGCTCGGGGTAGTGCGCCGGGTCATAAACCGACCGGAACGCCACAAGCTCCGCGAGATCGTCCCGCGCCCGCCCCATCAGCCCCCGGACCCTCGTCCGCAACTCCTCGCTCATCCTGCCCTCCGATAGCCGTCAGTCCTCCGAGCATGCCCCACCCGTCCGCCGCGCCCCACGAGGCCCACGGACGATCATCGAACCATCTTCGGGTTGCATGGGAGGGAAGTGAAATGTGTCACTTTGCACAAAGCCCCGACGCGGCACCCGCCCCCGGCCGCGCGGGGGCCGGCTCCGCTCCGGCGCACCTCAGCAGGATCACGACCGTGCGGTCACCGGAAACAAAGAGTTTTCCGGGAGGCAACGGGCGACCTACATGGACAAGGCCAAAGACAGACATCAGCGGATCAGCTCGGCCTAAAATCGCAAGATCCCCCACCGAACCCAGCTGACCTGCGCACGGAGTACCACAGAGCAGCACGGAGTAGCCGCATGCACGACCGGCCCGACCACGACATCAGCGGGGCTCCCGAACGTACCGCCGTCGGCTGGCCGGACGGCGACCCCCGCCGTCCCCGACCCCCGTACCGTGGCCCGCACGAGCACAGCGGCCCAGCGCAGCGGAGGCGCCCTCCCGGACCGGTCCCCCGGCAGCAGGCGCCCCTGGCGCAGGCCGCCCCGCCTCCGGCCGCCTCAGGGCGGCACACGGGCCCCGCCGTCCCGCCGCAGGCGCCGCCCCTGCGGCCGGTCGCCGCCGTCGGCGCGCCGACCCGCCCGCCACGGCCCGCCCCGAAGCCGCGCGCGTCCCCTCCGCCGCCCGTCTCGGACTCCAGGCTCCTCCCCCAGCCTCCGACGGACGAGGAGCGCGACTCCTATTCGGCGCGCCACCTGTGGCTCCTGAACATCTCCTCGATGGTCGGGATGATCTTCATCCTGATCAGCGAGGTGCGGTTCGCCGCCCACATCGGCTGGGCCTGGCCGTTCGTGCCCTTCATGCTCTTCACCGTCGTCTACTTCCTGGTGACCGTCCGGCTCGACTGGTTCTCGCCGTCCTTCAACGTCATCCAGCACAACCGCCTGGTACGCCACTGGAAGCCGGACAGGTACCCCAGCGTCGACGTGTTCCTCCCGGTGTGCGGCGAGCCCATCGAGGTGCTGCACAACACCTGGACGCACGTGCGCAAGATGGCCATGACGTACCCGGGCCGGGTCGTGCCGTTCGTCATGGACGACAGCGCCGACCCCGACCTCGCCGCGATGGCCGAGGACTTCGGCTTCCGCTACGCGGTACGGCCGAACCGGGGCTGGTACAAGAAGGCCGGCAACATGCAGTTCGGCTTCCAGCGCTCCGACGGCGACTTCATCCTCATCCTCGACGCCGACTTCACGCCGCGCGCCGACATGCTGAACCAGATCCTCCCGTACATGGACGCCCAGCCCGACCTGGCGATCGTGCAGACGCCGCAGTACTTCCGGGTGCTGGACGAGCAGGGCTGGATCGAGCGGGGGGCGGGGGCCGTCCAGGAGTACTTCTACCGATCGGCCCAGGTGTCCCGTCAGGCGGCCGACGCGGCGATCTGCGTAGGCACGTGCGCGCTCTACCGTCGTGCCGCCCTGGACCAGAACGGCGGCACCACCCTCATCGAGCACTCCGAGGACGTCCATACGGGCTTCGACCTGCGCGCGCTGGGCTGGGACCTCAAGTACGTGCCCGTGGCGCTTGCCGCCGGTGTCTGCCCGGACAACGTCGGAGCGTTCTACAACCAGCAGTACCGCTGGTGCATGGGCTCGATGAGCCTGCTGACGAGCAGGAAGTTCTGGGGCACCGAGATGCGCCGCGTCTCGCGCATGTCGTACTTCTCCGGCTTCTTCTACTACGCCCACACGGCGCTGTTCACCGTCGTCGGCCCGATCCTGCCGATCGTCATGCTCGCCATCGCGCCCGAACTCTTCGACGCCCACCACATGGTGTGGCTGCTACCGAGCATCATCCACGGCACCGTGATCTTCCCCCTGTGGCACCGCTGCGCCTACCGGATCGAGGCGTGGGCCGTCCGCATCCTCTACGGGTGGGCCCACTTCTTCGCCATCACCGACCTGCTACGGGGCCGCAAGATGGGCTGGCAGCCCACCGGAGGCGGCAAGGCCAAGAAGAACAAGACACGCCGCCTCTGGATCGGCCTGCTCGGCTGGAGCGTCAGCAGCTCCGTCCTCTGGGTCGGCCTGGGGGTCTGGCGGTCCATCGAGTACGGGCCCGCTGACTACGCCCTCGTCCTGGGCGCCGGCCTGCTCCATCTCGCGGTGGTGCTGCGGGCCGTCGTCCAGCCGCGGGCGGCGGCGGAATGAGCGGCGCGCTCGTCACCCGGCAGGACTCGCCGCGCCGCTACACGCTCCCGGTGACGCCGCCCGTCGCCTGGTCGGCCGAGCCCAGCCGGCGCCGCCGCCGGTTCGGCGCGGCGGCGCTGCTCGCCGTCCTGGCGCTCCAGGCCGTCCTGACCCTCCGCCTGGACAACACGGCCTCCCCGGAGGAGGCGCTCTACCTGGCCGTCGCGCAGGCGGGCGGTTCGCTTGGAAGCCACGCCGAGCACCTGCCCGGCGCGCCCTTCCTGTACCCGTTCCTCGTCGCGCCCCTGGACGCCGCCTTCGGCCTCGAAGGGGCCCGCGCCCTGAGCCTCGCGCTCATGCTCGTCGCCAGCGCCCTCGTGTACGGCTTCGCCCGGCGCCTGTTCGGGCTGCGGCCCGCCCTGATGGCCGTGGCGTCCTTCGCCGTCGTCGCGTCCACCACGTTCACGGGCGGCATCGCCACCTCCGACGCGCTGTCGGTGTTCCTCCTGAGCTGCGCCATCTGGGCGCTCATCCGGTTCGCGCACTCGGCGGCCGCCGTCGTGCTGCTCGCCGGGCCGCTGTGCGTGCTCGCGTTCGTCGCGAACTACGCGGCGGCGGTCGTCCTCCCGTTCGTCGTCCTCACCGCCGCCGTCGCCTGCTGGCCGCGCGCGGGCGGCGGCAGGGCGTGCGCGCGCGCCGCCGTGCTCACCGTCGTCGTGGGCGTGGGCATCGTCGCGTTCGTCATCGCGAGCGACGTCGGGGCGGGCGTCACCGCGGCCCTCACGGGCGGCGTCGGCACGGCCCTGACGGGCGGCGTGGGCGGCGCGGACGTCACCGGCGACATCCTGTGGCGGGCCGCCGAGTACAGCGGCCTCTACGTGGCCCTCACGCTGTTCGGGACGCTCATGTACTGGCGCAAGGGGCCGCTGACCGAGACGCCGGGCGTCACCGTCACGGGGCCGCGGCCGGGCGTCCGGCTCGCCATCGGCCTCGTGCTGACCATTCCCGCCCTGCTCGTGCCGTTCTACCAGGCGGGCCTCGGCACCATCGCGACGCTGCCCGAGCACCTCGGCTACGCCACCGTGCTCGCCGCGCCCATGGTGGGGCTCGGCATGTCCTGGCTCCTCGGCCGCCACTTCCGCAGCCCCCAGTTCCCCATCGCGGCGTGGCTCGCGCTCTTCGCCCTCGGCTTCGGCCAGGCCGGGACCCTCATGGCCGCCTGGCCGCACTCCGCCGACATGGTCAGCCTCGTCAGGCCCGAACTCACCGCCGAGGGCACCTACCTCAGCTCGACGCCCCAGGTGCCCATCTACACGATCGGAGCGGACGGCACCCGGGCCGCCCAATGGACGGCCACCGAGGGGTTCACCGACCTGGACGCCGTCCAGACCGGTGCGTTCGACCTGATCGTGCTGGACAGCGGGGTCGCCCCCGACGTCAACGCGCTCATCGAGGAGCGGATCCTCGTCGGCGGGCTCTACCGCCTGCGCGCGACCTACAAGTACGACTACGGGCCCCTGAAGGGCGACTACCGGATCTGGGTGAGGCTCGGATGAGACGGCTCACCGCACTCGCCTCCACCGCCCTCCTCCTGCTCGTCACCGGATGCGGCGAAGCCGGCAAGGCCCCCTCCCCCAAGGCGGAGCGGATGTCGCACTCGGCGCCCTACGACGTGCGTCCGCTGCTCAAGCCCAAGAAGAAGTATCTGGGCGTCGCCTACGAGGGCGCGGGACGGCCGGACGACACCGGCCTGAAGACCTTCGCCCGCCTCGCGGGCAAAAAAGCCAACCTGGTGCCCATCTACTCCGAGTTCGACGACCTGTACCCGGCCGAGAAGGTGTCCTCCCTGTGGGCCGGGGGCGCGCTGCCCCTCGTCGTCTGGGAGCCGTACAAGTCGACGCTGCGGGACATCGCGGCGGGTGTGCGCGACGTGCACGTGCACACGTTCGCCGAGGCCGTGCGCGCGCTCGACATCCCCGTCGTCCTCAGCTTCGGCCACGAGATGAACGGCCACTGGTACCCGTGGGGCACCAAGAAGGCGACGGCGGAGGAGTACATCGCCGCCTACCGGCACGTCCACGACGTCTTCACGCGGGTCGGCGCCACGAACGCCATCTGGCTGTGGAGCCCGAACGTGCTGATCAACAACAGCATGAGGCTGCGCCCGTACTTCCCCGGCGCCGCTTACGTCGACTGGGTCGGGCCGATCGGCTACTTCGAGTGGAGCAACGACTCCCGCTCCTTCGAGGAGCTGTTCGGGCCGCCGATCAAGGCCATGCGCAAGTTCACCGACCTGCCCGTCCTCATCCCCGAGACCGCCGCGCCGCCCACCGTCAACAAGCCGGGCCACATCGCCGACCTCTACGCCGAGATCGCCCGCCGCGACGACATCATCGGCGTCGTCTGGTTCAACATCAAGAAGGAACGCGACTGGCGCGTCAACTCCAGCAGAACGTCCCTGAACGCCTTCCGCAAGGCCGTCGCCGACCCCGTCTGGAGCTTCGACCCCCGAAAAGCCGGCTGACCCGGGCCGGGCAGGGGTGGGGCGGGTGGGGCTCGAACCCACGACCGGCGGATTATGAGTCCGCTGCTCTGACCGGCTGAGCTACCGCCCCTCACGCCGACTCTCCAGAGTCTAGAGGGAGCGTGGGCGGCTTCGGGAGGGAGTAGGGAGTTTCAAGCCTGACCCAAGAAACGGGCCCGGCTCGGCAACCGCGATCGCAGCCGGGGGCGGGGGTTTCGGGGGGCGGGATTGCCGGTAGGTGGTCGGTGTGAATGTGATCGCCAGGCGGGTGTTGCAGCTGCACGACGTCGACGGGCAGGGGGTCGGCGATGTGGTCGTGTCGATCGGGCAGCCTTACCTCGATCCGGAGGGGGAGGGAGAGTGGGCCTGCCCTTACGCGATCGAGGGGCTCGGCGAGTGGGACGGGCAGTACCAGATCGCCGGGGAGGACGCGGTACAGGCGCTCCAGCTCGTCCAGGGCGTCATCTGGGGGGTGCTCACCGGCTCGGAGATGAGCCACCGCCTGCGGCTCTGGGGCAAACCGGACCTCGGCTTCCCGTCGCCGTTCCACCGGGTCAGGGTCATCCACGAGCCGGCCTCCAACAGCGCCTACATCGGCCTCTCCGGGGTCTTCGACCACGACGGCGACGCGGTGGACCAGCTGGAGCTCGACGGCCGTGACGGCGAACTGGCGGCCATCCTGGACTTCGCCCACTCCGGGGAACTCGTCGGCGTCGAGCTGTTCAACGCGGCGGTCCGCCTTCCGGAGGGCATGCGGGTGCGGACTCATCCCGCCGAGCCCTGACGGCTCCCCCAAAGGTCTCTGTCCCGCGTACCGCCGTTGTGGCTAGGCTCACCGCCATGTCCAGACTTCGCACCCTCCTCGCGACGCTCTTCGCCGTCGCCCTGGTGGCCGGCTGCAGCGCCGACAAGGACTCCGGCACCGCCGACCTGCCGCCCGCGCAGCCGCTGCTCCAGCAGTCCACCGAGGCGATGAAGCAGGTCACCAGCGTCGCCTTCGCCCTCACCACCGAAGGCACCCCGGACCTTCCGGTCCGGGCGATGAACGGCGACCTGCTGCGCAACGGCGACGCGCGGGGCGACGTGACGGCGGTGCAGCTCGGACTCACCCTGGAGATCAAGTTCATCCTGGTCGGCCCGGATCTGTACTTCAATCTGGCGGGCGGTTACCAGAAGACCGACAAGTCCATGATCACCAACCTGCTCGACCCGGCCGCGATCCTGGACCCCGAGCGCGGCATCCCGCTTCTGCTCACCCAGGCCAAGGACGCCAAGGCCGTCGCGGTCGAGGACGGGGCCGTCAAGGTCGACGCGACGCTTCCGGCCGCCGCCGTCACGGCGATCGGGGTCCGCGTCACCGAGGACCTCAAGGGCTCGGTGTGGATAGACGAGGACACCAAGCGGCTCACCAAGGTGCGGATGGACCTTGCGGGCGGCTCGGCGACCCTCACCCTGAGCGACTTCAACGCCAACCCGGAAATCAAGGCGCCGTAAGCCATGGCAGGACGCCGCCTTGCTATCGGCACCGGCGGGGCCGTGGTCCTGCTGGCGTCGCTCGACGCCTACGTGATCGTGACGGTCCTGGTCGACATGGGCAGGGACCTCGGACTTCCGGTCAACCGGCCGGAGCGGCTCATCCCCGTCGTCACCGGGTTCCTGCTCGGGTACGTCGCGGCGATGCCGCTGCTCGGCCAGCTCTCCGACCGGTTCGGGCGCAGGACCGTCATGCACGCCTGCCTGCTGGCGTTCGCGGCGGGCTCGGCGCTCACCGCCGCCGCGCCCGGGGTCGAGGCGCTCGTGGCCGGACGGGTGCTCCAGGGCGTCGCCGGAGGCGCCCTCCTGCCCATCACCATGGCGCTGGCGGGCGACCTGTGGGAGGAGCGGCGCCGTCCCGTCGTGCTGGGGGTCGTCGGGGCGCTCCAGGAGCTCGGCAGCGTGCTCGGGCCGCTGTACGGGGCGGGGCTGGCCGCGCTGGTCGGCTGGCGCGGGCTGTTCTGGGTGAACCTGCCTCTGGCGGCCGCGGCGATGGTCGCCCTGCACTTCACCGTCCCGCCGGGCCGCCCTGAGCGGACGGGAAGAGTGGACGTCGTGGGCGGGCTGCTTCTGGCGGCCGGCCTCGGGCTGCTCGTCGTCGGCACCTACAACCCGGAGCCCGAGACGAGCGCGCTTCCGTCGTACGGGGTGCCGATGATCGTCGGCGGGGCGGCGGCGCTCGTCCTGTTCGGCCTCTGGGAGACCCGGACGCGGCACAAGCTGCTCGACCTCACGGGCGCGCGCAAGGGGCCGGTCTTCGCCGTCCTCGGGGTGAGCCTGCTATCGGGGGCCGCCTTGATGGTGACTCTCGTGGACGTCCAACTCGTCGCCACCACCCTGCTGGGGAAGACGACGACGGAGGGCGCCTTCCTGCTGTCGCGGTTCCTCGTGGCCCTCGCCCTGGCGGCGGTGCTGGGCGGCGCGCTGGCACGACGCGTAGGCGAACGGATCCCTCTAGCGACCGGAATGGGGCTGGCCGGATGCGGTTACCTCCTCATTTCCGGATGGCCGCTCGACCCTTCCGGGGCGTCCTACGGGCCACTCCCTCGGATGGACGTGGACCTCGCTTTGACCGGCCTCGGGCTCGGCCTGGTCATCGCGCCGGTGTCGTCGGCCGTCCTGCGGCTCGTGCCTTCCGGCCAGCACGGAGTGGCCTCCTCGGCCGTCGTGGTGGCACGGATGATGGGCATGTTGCTGGGCATCTCCGCTGTGTCCGCGTACGGGTTCCACCGCCTACAGGAGTTGGTGGCGGACCTCGTGGTGCCGCTCCCCTTCAACAACCCGGACTTCAGGGCCCAGTACCTCGTCTACGAGGCGGGACTCCAGCGCGCGCTGCACACCGAGTACAGCGAGATCTTCACCCTGACGGCGGTGCTCTGCTTCGTCGGTGCGGTCGTCGCGCTCGGGGTCACCGGACGGTCCTCACTCCCCGTCACCAAAGCTCGCATACCGGAGACTTCCGGACGCCCATAACCACAGGTATCGGGAAATCGACGCATTGTCAGCAGCGATCTGACAATGGTTGTGTTCTCCGCATGCAGCGGATGAACGGGCTCGACGCCAGCTTCTACCTCCTCGAAGACGAGAACACCCCTCTGCACGTCGCGGCGGTGATCGTCATGGAAGGCCCCGCGCCCTCCTACGGCGACCTCGTCCGGCTCGTCGCGGCCAAACTCCCCGGCGTGGAGCGGTACCGGCAGCGCGTCCGGTCCGTGCCGCTGCACGCCGGACGGCCCGTCTGGGTGGACGACCGCCACTTCCAGATCCTGTACCACGTCAGGCA
This sequence comes from Actinocorallia sp. API 0066, assembly GCF_020991275.1. Lineage (GTDB taxonomy): Bacteria > Actinomycetota > Actinomycetes > Streptosporangiales > Streptosporangiaceae > Actinocorallia. The sequence continues at coordinate 393,835 of NZ_JAJLQY010000006.1, forward strand.
CACCGCCGTCCCCGCGCCCGGCGGCCCCGACCAGCTACGCAACCTCGCAGGCCGCGTCCTCGCCCAACGCCTGGACCCGAAGAAACCACTATGGGAGCTGTACCTGGTGGAGGGCCTGGAGGGCGGCGGCTGGGCCCTCATCGGCAAGGTGCACCACTGCATGGTCGACGGCGTCGCCGGGATGGACCTCATCGCGTCGCTGTTCGAACTCTCCCCCGACGCGCCCGAGCCCGAGCCGGAGCACGAGTGGCGGCCCCGGCCCGAACCGTCCGACCTGGAACTGCTGGCCGACACCCTCGTGGACAACGTCCTGCAGCCCGTCAGGCTGGCGCGGCGCCTCCCCGGCGACCTCGCGGGCATGGTGCGGCGCGCCCCCGGCGTCGTGGACTACGCGGGCGGCCTCGCGCGGCAGCTCTCGCGGTTCACCCGGGCGTCCGCGAGCGTCCTCAACGGGCCGATCGGGCCGCACCGGCGCTGGTGCTGGGCGGACGTGGCCCTGGACGACGTCAGGAAGGTCCGCAAGACACACGGGGGCACGGTCAACGACGTGGTGCTCGCCGCCGTCACCGCGGGCTTCAGGGCGCAGCTGACGGGCCGCGGGGACCTGTCCCCGGACGTGGTCGTGCGGTCGGCCGTCCCGGTCTCGACCCGGACCGAGGAGGAACGGGGCATACCCACCAACCGGGTGTCCGCGGTGTTCGTGAACCTGCCCGTCGGGCAGCCCGACCCCGTCGCGCGACTCCTGCATATTCGGACGCAGATGGACGACCTCAAGTCCACCCGGCAGGAGCGCGGCGCCGCCCAGCTCACGAAGATCACCGACACCGCGGTGGCGCCCGCGCTGCTCGTCCTCGGCGCGCGCACCCCGATCCGGCTGTTCAACCCGATCGTGCAGACCGTCACGACGAACGTGCCAGGACCGGCCTTCCCCCTGTACATCCTGGGACGGCGCATGGTCGCGATGTACCCGTGCGTCCCCCTGGCGGGCGGCATCCAACTCGCCACGGCGATCTTCAGCTACCTGGGCCGCCTGTACTTCGGCGTCAGCGCCGACTTCGACGGGCAGCCGGACGCCACGGTGTTCGCCTCCGGCATCGAGGCGGGCGTCGCCGAACTGCTGCGAAGCTGACGTCCGTAAGGCGCCCGTCTCAGGCCCGGCCCCGCGCGCGGAGCGTGAGGCGGGCGCCCGCCTTCAGCCCGAACGCCTGCGCCGCCGAACCCTGATTGACGGCAAGCGCCAGCCGCCCCGAGGAATCGGTGAAGACCAAGGGGTCGCCGGCGGGCACCCTCCCGTAGGTGTCCACCCAGGGAACGGCGATCCCGTCCAGGTCGAGCACGTGTCCGTAAGGCAGCTCTCCGAAGGCGCGGCGTAGGTCGTCCGGGTGGGCCGCCAGCACGAGGCTGCCGAACGAATCCGGGTACAGGACCGTCGCCGTGAGCGTCCCGTCCCCGACCTCGGGGGCGGGCAACCGTAGGGGGAGCGGCTCCACGCGCGGTCCGAACTCGGCGAGAGGCACCCCGTTGGCCAGGTGCCCGGCCGCGGGCGCGAAGACGTCGCGGCCGTGGAACGTGCTCGACGGCTCCGGCAGGCGCAGCCCCGGCGCCTCCAGGACCCGCGCCTCCACCACCCCGCCGAGCGCCTCGGCGGCGGGCGCCAGCAACCCGTTGTCGGGGCCGACGAGCACGTCGCCCCGGGCGGCCCGCACGGCGATCGGACGGCGTGCCGTACCCACGCCGGGATCCACGACCGCGACGTGAATCCCGATAGGCAGGTAAGGGAGCGCCTGCGTAAGCAGGGACGCGCCCTCGGCCACCGCGTAGGGGGTCACCTCGTCGCTCAGCACCTGCACCCGCGCGGCGGGCGCGATCCGGGCGACGACCCCGGCGACGATCCCGGTGTAGGCGGCGCCGAAGTCCGTGGTGATACTCACAAAGGGCGAACCGGTCACAGTGGGTCACGGTATCCCACGGGCTCCCGCGACGTTCCCCGCGAGGCCAGCAGATCCAGGACGAGCGCGGCGGACCAGCTGAAGTCATGGCTTCCCCGGCCCGTCCCGTCGAACGGGTCGAAGTACTCGCGGAACCCCGACTGGCGGACCAGGCGCAGCGTCGCGCCGCCGATCAGGTCGGCCACCGCGGTGAGGCCGTGCCCGGCCGCGCCCGCCCACACGATCCAGTTCGTGTTGATCCACGACGGGCCGCGCCAGTAGCCCGCCCGGTCGAACGCCGAAGCCTGGATGTCGCAGGTCGGCACCGGATAGCCCGCCGCCCCGGCGAACCTTGACGAAAGCAGCAGCTCGGCCAGGCCGCGCACCGCGTACGCGGGCAGCCCGGGATCCAGCAGAGGCGCGAACGACGCCACCGTGACCGCGGGCACCGGCTTGCCCGTCCTGACGTCCAACGCGCGGAAGCAGCGCTGCTCGGGATCCCACAGCCGCTCCAGCAGCGCCTCCCTGACCCGCGCCGCCGCCTCCCGGTGCGGCACCGGATCCCCGCCGGTGATCTCCGCCAGCTCCGCGACCGCCTGGAGCGCCGCCAGGTAGGTGCCGTTGACGAGCGGGTCCTCGACGGCGAACGGATGAACGTCCCTGAGATGGCCGTCCTTGTATCCGGCATCCCGCAGGGTCGTCACGAGCCACACGTAGCGCTCGTAGTCGACGCCCGTAGGGGCGGCCTGCCGGACGGCGTCGGGAGCGTACCGCACCGGCGGCAGGCGTAGGGCGGCCAGCGGCCTATCCCACGCGGGGCTGTTGTCCAGGCCCGACTCCCACGGGTGGCAGATCGACACGAGGCCCGCGCCGCCCAGGTCCCGGACCGTCGCCAGGTAGCGCAGCTGGGCCGTCAGCCTCGGGAGGATCTCCCGCAGGAAGGCGCGGCTGCGCTCGACGTCCGGCGCGGCCCGGTGCAGGCGCAGCGCCGCGACCGCCTGCATCGGCGGCGGGGTGATGCCCGACGTCTCCACGTCGCGCGGCGCGTCCGGACGGCCCCGGCTGCGCCACAGCTCGGGCCCCGGGAAGTAGGCGTGCCTGGCGACCTTCGCGTTGAACACCAGGTGCGGCACCATCCCGTTGCGCCACTGGGCGCGCAGCACGCTCGCGAGCTCACGCTCGGCGCGCTCGTAGCGGTGCCGGGCCAGGCCCAGGCACACGAAGGCCGAATCCCAGCTCCACTGGTGCGGGTACAGGCCGGGCGACGGCACCGTCGCCGACCCCGTCCAGTTCGCGTCCAGCACCCGGGCGGCCGCCTGCCAGAGAACCGTCTCGTCACCGGTCAGTCGCGGGCTCATCACCCCAGCGTGAACCCGTGTTCGCGTTCTGAAAAGCCCCCCGTCAGGTCGCCGCCATCTCCTCTTCCCTCTCCTCCTTGCGGTGCAGCCGCTCGTTCACCTTCTGCCTGGCCGCTCCCGCCATCTCGCCCGTCCGCGCCCAGCCGTCCCTGGCCAGCTCCCCCGCCCGGTGCGCGCCCTTGGACCCCGCCTCGGCCGCCTGCTCCCGCACCGACGCCGCCGCCGTCTGCACGGCCGGATGCCCCCAGACGTCGAGCGCCGCCCGCCTGATCTGCTCGTACCGCTCGCGACCAGCCCGCGCCCCCAGCACGTACCCCACGGCAAGCCCGCCCGCGAAGATCACCCGCTTCATATACCCGACCCCCCAGGCCGTCTCCCGCACTGCCTACCCCCACCCCCTACCCACCCTCCGCCCGCCGACTCCCCCACCGCCCAAAACCCGTGCGCGACCACCCGCCAACATGCGCTAACCTAGACGCGCTGGCAGGGAGAACCCCACTCCCCACCACACGATCCCGCGTAGCTCAATTGGCAGAGCAGCCGGCTGTTAACCGGCAGGTTATTGGTTCGAGTCCAATCGCGGGAGCTTTTCCGCAAGGCGTTTCCTTGCAGCTCAGGGCCGGTTCTCTTTCCCGAGAACCGGCCCTGAGTCATTTCTGGGTGAGTCATCGGCCTATTCCGGGGTGGGGAGGGTCTGATCTATTGTCCTTGTGCTTTTGGGCGGCGGTGTGGATCGGGCGGTGGACTGTCGCGACGGTTCGGGGGGTCGGGTTCGGGGGTGGGGGGTTGGAACGGCTGATCAGGTGGGGTGGAAGGGACGGACGGGGAAGATCGGCTGGGGTAGGTTGGGGGGATGGTGCGGGTGGATCGGTCTGTGCGGGAGAAGCTCCGGTTGGAGCGGGGTGAGCGGGTGCTCGCCATGGCGGGGACGCGTGGCGGGTCGCATGTCGTGGTGACGCGGTACGCGTTGTATGTGCCGGACGGGGAAGACGGGTTGGTGCGGGTGCCGTGGGAGAAGGTGCTGCGGGCCTCGTGGAACGACGAGTGGCTGCACGTGTGGGCGGACGAGGCCGAGTACCACGTAAGGCTGACCGAGCCGGGGGCGGTGCCCTCGGTGGTGCAGGAGCGGGTGACGTCCACGGTCGTCGTCAGCAGGTACTTCACCTTCGGTGACGACGGCGGGGTCCGGATCGTCGGCCGCCGGGCCACCCACGACCGGCCCTCGCCCGCGCCCGACGGGCTCCTCTGGTCCCTCGTCTACGACGCCGACCTCGACTCCACCGACCCCGGCGTCAAGAACAAGGCGGAGCAGCTCCTGCTCGCCGTCCGCCGCGAGGTCGGCCTCTGACGCCGCACGGCCGCCCGTCGCCGCGCGGGCTCAGGGCCGCTGGGCCCGAGGCGGCCTGAGTGCGGGGGTCAGGGGTGGCGCCAGGGGCCGGTGGTGGGGATTCGGGTGGGGTCCAGGGCTCTGGAGAGGAGCCAGGAGGTGATGGCGGCGCCGGCGCGGATGCCGGGGGCGGGGGTGACGGTGAGGGTGGGCGGGAGGGGGGTCGGGGTGGTGTGGAGTTCGCCGTGGGCGGGGCGGATGGCGGCGTCGGCAAGGGTGAGGAGGTCGGCGTCCAGGAGGGAGTCGCCGGCGGCCAGGAGGTGGGTGAAGGGTTCTCGGGTGGCGAGTTCGCGGGCGGCGGCGGACTTCGTCAGGGGGATCGGGAGGGCGTAGACCTTGCGGCCCTGCAGGGAGACGGTCCAGGAGCGGGCGGCGCACCAGGCCGTCAGGTCGTCCAGCCAGCCCGACGGTAGGGAGGCGCGGTCCACGACGGTGTAAGCGAAGAGGTCGGCTGCGACGCGCACGCTCTTGGTGAAAGGGCCGCTCATCGCGCGGAGCCTGTCGTGGACGTCGAGGACGGGGGCGCAGTCGGCGACGCGTTTGCGTACCCGGGCCGTCCAGGAGGGGTCCTCCTCGCCGTCGACGAGGAGGAAGCCGCCGTTCGCGCAGATGGCGTAGCGCGGCGGCGGTCCGGGCAGCCGGACGCGCGCGTACTGCTCGGGCGTACGGGTCGTGGTGGGGACGAGCAAGGAGCGCCGCGCGAGGAGAGCCAACTCCTCGGCTGCCTCCTCGGTGACGTAAGACAGCGGCTTGGCCTGGTACAGCTCCACGCAGAGGAGACGAGGCGGGTGAGGCACGTCCTCCAGGGCGAGGGCGTTGGCGGAGTAGATGAGGGTGCGATCCAGGTCGGTGCACACGGCGACGGTCATGGGCGGGGCCCCTTGGGTTTGATGAGGCCGACGCACGCGTAGGGCAGGTCGGCGTCCACCTCCTCGACGGGCACGCCGCGCTCGGCGGCGAGGACGCGGATGTGCGCGAGGTCGGCGTCGGCGCCGCGCCGGGCCAGCACCTTCCAGGGGACGCGGCGCAGCAGCACGCGGGTGGTCTCCCCCACGCCGGGCTTCACGAGGTTGACGTCGCCGATGCCGTACTCGGCGCTGATCCGCTGGACGGTCGCCCACCCGGACCAGTCGGGCGCCGCGTCGGCCGGGGGCGGCGCCGGTGTGACGGACGGGAAGTGCGCGGTGACCGCGTCGAGGAAGAGCTGGGAGACGTCGGCGGGGGCGAGGTCCTTGTAGAACTTGGCTCCGTGGAAGTCGTGCGGCCCGATGAGGTCACGGTTCAGGACGGTTCGGCTGACGAGCCCGGAGACCGTCGAGTTCAGGCAGGCCGACGGGATCAGGAAGTCCTCGCGGGTGCCGTGGACGCGCACGCAGCGGCCGGGGTCGGCGAGCACGGCCAGCTCGGGCGAGAACCCTCCCCCGTGCGAATCGAGGGCGGCGGCGAGTTCGCGGGTGATGGCGCCCTTGCCCGTCCAGCCGTCGAGGAACATGACGGCGCGCGGGTCGTGGTGGCGGGCGAGCCAATCCATCGCGACGAGGTCGATGCCTCGGCCGCGCACGATGGACACGGCGTAGTGCGGGAGGTCGAGCCCGTGCGCGTAAGCGGCCCAACGACGGCACAGGACGCCGATGGGCGTCCCGGCGCGGGCGAGGGACACCAGGACGGCGCCGCGCCCCCGCTCGGCGATGATCCGCTCGGTGATGGCGGCGACGGCGTCGGCCACCCGCGCGGCGGACGTCTCCAGGGCGGCGTGGAAGAGCCGCTGGTACTCCGGCGACGGCTGGTACTCGATCGGCAGGGACTCGGCGTAGTGGGCGGCGCCCGACTGGATCGCCTCCTCCCGTTCCTCTGTCGGCGCCTCAAGGAGGGCGTCGGACAGGTCGGTCAGGAGCCAGGCGACGTCGTCGGGCCGGTAGCTGCCGAACCCGGGGCCGTGCAGGGGGACGGCGCTCACGACGGCACCACCGCCACCAGTAGGCGGCCGGTCGTGGCACGCAGCGCGGGCAGCAGGCCGTCCTGGAGCACGGGTGTGTCCCCTTCCTCGTCGACGACCAGGACGACGGCGTCGAATCCCTGGTCCACGTTGTAGGCGTACCTCTCGCCCGGCCCGTCGGCGGGCGCGTCGTGCGCGGGGAAGGCGAGCCGGTTCCTGATCGCGTATCCGGGGTCGTCCACGGCGAGGACGGGCGAGCGCGTTGTGGTCGAGTACCGCACCCGCACGTCGGGCAGCAGGTCGGCGAGCGCCTCGGCGAGCCGCAGCGGCGTGTACATGAGCTCCTCGAACCCGAGCACCAGCACCCGCCGCGCCGCCTCCGGCAGCTCCTCCGCCACGGCCGCCGCCATCCCCGGCAGCCCCTTCTCCAGCCTTTCCCGATCTTCCGGGCCGAACCCGTGCCGCCCCCCCGAAGGCACCTCTTCCGGCCACCCCACATCAACCCGCACAAAACCCTCACTACCGGCGTCGCCGGGAACATCCGTGCCGCTCCGGTCCGCCACGGCCCCCGCGACGCCGGACGCGCCAGCGCCAGGGACGACGGTGGCGCCCTGAATCTCCATGACCCGCGTGACGCCGGGTGCGGCACCGGACGCATCGGGATCACCGGGAACGACGGTGGCGCGCTGGCCCTGTGCGGCCCGCGCGGCGCCGGGGGCGGCCTGAACCTGCTCGGCGCGCGTGGCGGGGTCGGGATCGGCGTGCCGGGCGGCTCGTGTGGCGGCGGGTGGGGTGAGGGTGGTGAGGAGGGTCTGGGCGGTCGTCAGAATGTCGGTGGGGTGGGTTACGGTGCCGGTGGCGAGGGTGACGACGTCGATGCGGGTGTCGAGTTCGGTGGCGAGGGCGGCGGTGGCGGTGTGGTCGGCGGGTGCGCGGAGGTCGATGAGGGAGGCGACGATGTAGTGGGGGCGGGGGTGTGCGGCGTGCAGGGCGCGCAGGGTGTTGCGGACGGTACGGCCGGTGGAGAGTTCGTCGTCGACGAGGACGAGGGGGAGGTCGGTGGTGAGCAGGTCGGGCGGGTCGGGCAGGAGGAGGTGGCTGGTGGCGTGGCTGTGCTCCTCCTCAAAACCGCCGTACGGGGTGACGCCCGGCACGGGGCGGCGCGTGGAGTGCAGGTACGGGGCCTCGCCGAGCGCGTCGGCGACGCCGTGGCCGAGCGCGGTCGCCGTCTCGGCGTACCCGACGACGACGGCCCGGCGCGGCAGCGCGTGCGCGACGAGCAGGTCCCGGAGCGCGCCGGGCGCCGCGACGTCCCCGGCGAGCCCGGCCCGGAGCAGCTTCCCCGCGCGCAGCGCCACGCCGTCGACCGGCCCCGCCTCGGGTCGCAGGGTGAGGGCGACGAGGCGGCCCAGGAGGAGGGCGGCGGAGTGGACGAGGCGGGGGTCGGTGGGCACGTGTTTGCCCAGGACGGTGGAGACGAGGAGGTGGGCGCGGCGTGGGTTGCGCCGGACGGCGAGGCCGACGAGGTCGGGCAGCGTGAGCCCGACAGGAGTGGCATGGGAGGTGAGGGTGAGGGAAAGCCGGGAGGCGACCCAGGCGCCCGTCCAGACGGGTGCCGTCACCGGGCGCTCACCGCCGCGTCAAAAAGATCAACGAATCCGACATTGGGTGCGGCCACTCCAAAGACCTCGGCCCGCAGCAGTGTCCGTTCCGCCCAGGCCCGGTGGGGTTTGGCCTCGTTCATCTTGTTGGCGTAGCTGGAGGCCATCGCGCCCCCCGCCGGGATGCCCAGGATGTCCGTCGCGTCGCTGAACTCCTCGTGCGACACCACCGAGAGGGCGTGCACCGCCGCGACATGGCTCGGGTGGATCACGGTCTTGCCGGTGAGCCCGTTGGCCTTGTCCAGGGTGACCTCGCGGATGAAGCCGTCCAGGTCGGCGGTGATCAGCTGGGCGCGCAGCACCTCGGCGGAGTTCTCGGCGAACGGCGACTCGCGCAGCAGCGGCTTGAACAGCCGCTCGCCCGCCGAGAAGTACTCCCAGACGGGCCCGGTGACGGTGAAGGCGGTCCCGTCGGCCCGGCCGAAGACGTTGACGACGTCGGCGATGAGGCTGGCCACGAGGTGGATGTCGTAGATCGTGAGGTCGCGCGGGCGGCGCAGCCCGTAGGCCGAGCACAGGTCGGTGCCGCCGAGCCGGACGGCGAGGATCTGCTCGCGCCGCTGGTCGAGCAGGGTGGCGACGTCGGTGAGCACCGCCGTGCGGGTCTCCCGGTAGAGCGCGTCGCGGGTCTCGATCACGGGCATGGCGAGCAGCCGCAGCCCGGCGAGGTCGGCGGCCTCGGCGGTGGCGTCGAGGTAGAGCTTGCCGCTGCCGGCCTCGAACTTGGGCAGCACGTACCCGGTGATCAGCGCGGCGGCGGGGCCGAGCCGCCGGGTCAGGTCGGGGATCTGCTCCGGCGTGCGGACCCTGACGAACAGGAGCGGCGCGAGCGCGGGGTCGATCGCCCGGACCTGGGCGACGAGGTTGGCCTCGGCGGCGGGCACGTCGGCGTCGGAGATCGAGTCCTCCAGGCACAGCACCATGCTGCGCACGCCGAGGGCGGCGCACCGGTGGACGTCGGCGGCGAGCCGGGGCCGGGTGGCCGGGCTGTAGAGGGTGGCGCCCAGGGCGACGGCGAGGAGGTCCGCCGCCGAGTCGCGACCGAAATCACCCGGTTCGCGGTGGAACAGTGCCGCGCGGCGGGCGGCGTCGATCTGGTGGAAGTGACGCACGGCTCAGCTACCTTCCCGTTCGGTCTGAGCGCTCAACGCGGGGCCGTCGCTCGTGGTTCCGGCGGCGCGGGGCAGCGAATGCAACTTTAATCACACAGAAGCCCGATGCCCGAAAATCCGGTAAGCACCCAGTTAACTCGGCATAACGGACCGCCGAGAACGCCGAGAGCCCCGGCCGTCCGCGACGGCCGGGGCTCCGCGTGCGCTGTCAGATCCGGCTGGACTCCAGCTCCGGCTGCTCGGGCTCGTCGCTCGCGCGTCCGTTGCGGTTGCGCAGGACGACGGAGCTGAGGAACGCCGTGATGATCAGGCCCGCGCCGACGCCGCCGGTGATCCACTCCGACAGGTGGTGGCCGATGCTGATCATCATGCAGACCGCGAGCGCGCCGATCGCCCAGTGGGCGCCGTGCTCCAGGTACCTGAACTCGCTCAGCGTGCCCTGGCGGACCAGGTAGACCGTCATCGACCTGATGTACATCGCGCCGATGCCCAGGCCGATCGCGATGATGATCGGGTCGGTGCTGATCGCGAACGCGCCGATCACGCCGTCGAAGGAGAACGAGGCGTCCAGGACCTCCAGGTAGAGGAACAGGAAGAAGCCGGCCTTGCCCGTGGCGAGCACGAGGTCGTTGGGGCCGCGCCGCTTCTCCTCGCCCTCCTCCAGTTCCGGCTGGTTGAACAGCTCTCCGAGGCCGTTGACCAGGATGTAGGTCACGATGCCCAGGATGCCGGCGACGAGCACGTTGGGCCGGTGCGCGTCGTCGGACACCCAGGTGGCGACCGAGGCGAGCGTGGCGCCGGCGATGACGACCGGGAGCTGGTCCAGCTTGCCGATGCGCACCAGCGGCTTCTCCAGCCACGCCAGCCAGTGGATGTCGCGGTCCTCGAAGATCCAGTTCAGGAACAGCATCATGAGGAACATTCCGCCGAACGCGGCGATCATCGGGTAGGCGTACTCCATCTCGGAGTGGTACCTGTCCGGATCGTTGAACGCCATGTCCACGGCGCCCCACGGCGACATGTTCGCGGTCAGCGCCACCACGAGGATGGGGAAGACCAGCCGCATGCCGAACACCGCGATCGCGATGCCGATGGTGAGGAAGATCTTCTGCCAGAAGGGGCTCATCCGCGCCAGGACCTTGGCGTTGACGACCGCGTTGTCGAAGGAGAGCGAGATCTCCAGGACCGCGAGGATCGCCACGACCGCCAACGCGGAGAATCCTCCGTAGAGGAAGCCCGCGACCAGGCCGAGGATGGTGACCGCGAACGACCACCCGAACGTACGAAAAATCATGATCTGCTGTCCCTGACCCGCTCGCGCGGGCCTGTTCGCGGCCTCGCGGCCGTGTTAACCGACGTTGACGCCGAAGTCCAAGGCGATCCCGTGCAGGCCCGAGGCGTACCCCTGGCCGATCGCACGGAACTTCCACTCCGAGTTGTAGCGGTAGAGCTCACCGAAGACCATCGCCGTCTCGGTCGAGGCGTCCTCGGAGAGGTCGTAGCGGGCGAGCTCCGTGCCGTCGGCACGGTTCACCACGCGGATGAAGGCGTTGCGGACCTGCCCGAACGCCTGGCCCCGGTTCACCGCGTCGTGGATGGACACGGGGAAGACGATCCGCTCGACCCGCGGATCGACCGAGGCGAGGTCCACGTTGATCGCCTCGTCGTCTCCGTCACCCTCACCGGTGAGGTTGTCACCGGTGTGCTCGACCGTCCCGTCCGGGCTGGTGAGGTTGTTGTAGAAGACGAAGTGCTGATCGGAGAGTACCTTGCCGTTCGACCCCAGCAGCAGCGCCGAGGCGTCCAGGTCGAAGTCCGCGCCCGTGGTGGCCCGCACGTCCCAGCCGAGACCGACGGTCACCGCACGAAGGTCGGGTACCGCCTTGCTCAGCGAGACGTTGCCGCCCTTGGAAAGGCTGACGCCCATGGTCGGAGTGCTCCTTAGCGGTCGCCGGTCAGACGTTGACGCCGAAGTCCTGCGCGATGCCCGCCAGGCCGGACGCGTAGCCCTGCCCGACCGCGCGGAACTTCCACTCGGCGCCGTTCCGGTAGAGCTCGCCGAAGATCATCGCGGTCTCGGTGGACGCGTCCTCGGACAGGTCGTAGCGGGCGATCTCGGCGCCGCCCGCGGCGTTCACCACACGGATGAAGGCGTTGCGGACCTGGCCGAAGTTCTGGCCCCGGTTGATCCCGTCGTAGATCGAGACGGGGAAGACGATGCGCTCGGCGTTCGGCGGAAGGCCGACGAGGCTGACCTTGACCTGCTCGTCGTCGCCCTCGCCCTCGCCGGTGAGGTTGTCGCCGGTGTGCTCGACGGCGCCTTCCGGGGTCGTGAGGTTGTTGAAGAACACGAAGTGGCCGTCGGACAGGACCTTGCCGGAGGCGTCGACGACGATCGCGGAGGCGTCAAGGTCGAAGTCGGTACCGGTGGTCGTCCGGACGTCCCAGCCAAGGCCGACGATGACTGCGGAGAGCCCGGGGGCCTCCTTGCTCAGCGATACGTTGCCGCCCTTGCTCAGGCTGACCGGCATCTTTGCCTCCAGGTAAAGGTTGATCTCGTGAGATCTTGCGTGGGTTTCGAACGGGTTCCACCTGACAGACGTCTAAGTGACTCTATCGGTTCCCTCTGTTCCCGACCCTCATCCATGGTTTGCGTCCACAAGCGGAAATGGTTGTCTGTGAGGGGGACGAACCGGCAGAGGAGGCGCCCATGAGGAACAGCCGTGGCACGTGATCAACGGCGGCGGGGCCGCCGCGACCCGCGGGCGGTCCAGGCCAGGGAGGGCGCGCTGGCGACCCGTGAGGAGGCGTTCCAGGCGTTCTTCGACATGGACCAGGCGCAGAAGTTCGTCACGGCGCGGCTGACCGTCCTGGGCGATCTGGACGGCGAGGCGGCGGGCCGGATGCGGCGGCGCGCCACCGACGCGGACGCGGCGGCGGACAAGGCGGCCGCCGAGTACATCGGCGTCGTCGACGGCCACGACCTGGACGACGAGGACAGGTCGATGATCGAGTACGAGGACGCGGGGCGGGCGCTGCGCGGCACCGTCGCGGCGCTGCGCCGGGCGACCGAGACGCTCAACCGGCTGGCCGCCGACCTCGCCCCCCTCATCGCGCGCCTGGAGAGTTCTCTTGACGACCTCGCGCCTCTCCTGCGCGGGGCAAGGGAAGCTCTGGGTGCGGCCCGTGGTGCCATCGACAGTGCGAGTGCCAAGGGGATGGACCCCGCTGAGCTGGAAGGCGACCTCAACACCACGCGCGCACGGCTGGCCGAGCTGACGGGCGAGGGCCTGGGCGGGCTCGGCCTGCGCGGCGCGATGGAGCGCGCCCGTGAGGTGCGCGGCACGGCCGAGCAGATCGTCGAGGCGGCGCGGGAGCTGGCGGAGGCGTCGGAGCGGACGCGCAACGGGCTGGCGAGCGTCCGTACCCGCGCGCAGATGACCGAGGGCCGCCGCGCGCGGGTGGAGGAGGCGATGAGTGAGCTGCGCCGCACCTACGCGATGGCCTGCTGGCAGGATCTGCGGGGCGCGCCTGAGGCGATAGGGCAGGCGTTGGAGCGCGCGCGCGAGCGGATCGCCGAGACCGAGCGGGCGGCTTCCGTCGGCGATTGGAAGGAGGCTCCGCGCGCGTTGGCGGCGGCCCGCACCGAGCTGAAGGACGCCGAGCGCCGTGCCGCCCGCGTCACCGACAGGGTGACGGAGCTGCGCGCCGTCACGGCCGATCCGCGGGGGCCGCTGGACCGGGCGCGGTTCACCGTCCGGGACGCCCAGCGGCTGGCCGTCGCCGCGCCCGGCGGGGCGGCGCCACGGCACGCGCGCGCCCTGGACGCCCTGGTCACCCGGCTCGACCGGGCTCCCGCCCTGCTGGAGGGCGCCTCCCCCGACTACTGGACCTACCTGACCGAGCTCCGCGCGATCACCGACCGGGCCCGCGACGTCGTCGAGGCGATCCGCGCCGAACGCTCGGGCGCGTGACGGACGTCAGCGGCCGGGCACCTGGACGGTGAGGTTGCGGCCGACCATCGGCATGCCGCCCGACGGCGTCGGCACCGGCGGCGGCACGGCCACCCGGTCCTGCGGCGGGGTGTCGGACTTGACCTGTTCGACGAGGACGGCGGTGCCGTACGCGTACACCTCGAAGGACCCGTCGCCGAGCGGGCAGTTGGCGAAGCGCATGCCGAGGACGGCGTTGCACCCGTACCGTTCGGCGTCGGCCTTGAGCCGCTCGATCGCCTCCCGGCGGGCCTGTGACAGGCCGCCGTGCGCCACCCCCGCGCCGCTCACCGCGCCCCTGACGTAACGGATCTCGTAGCCGGGGACGGTGTCGGTAGTCACGATCAGCATAAGCCCACCGTAGACGACGAGCCCCTGACACGGGATGCCCTGCCGGGGATTATGCGGTGGTTGTCCGGCTTGGCCGGACGGTCCGGGGACCGTCCGGCGGGCTCGGTGGGGGCGTCCTATTCGAGGTACTCGCGCAGCATCTGGGCGCGCGAGGGGTGCCGGAGCTTGGCGAGGGTCTTGGACTCGATCTGCCGGATGCGCTCCCGCGTCACCCCGAACTCCCGGCCGACCTCCTCGAGCGTCCGGGGGTGTCCGTCGGACAGGCCGAAGCGCAACTGGATGATGCGCTGCTCCCGGTCCGACAGGGTGGCGAGGATGTCCTCCAGCTGGTCCTGGAGCAGGATGAACGCCGCCGCCTCGATCGGCACGACGGCGTCGGCGTCCTCGATGAAGTCGCCGAGGTCGGAGTCCTCCTCGCCGATCGGCGACTGGAGCGAGACCGGCTCCTGGGCGATCCGCTGGATCTCGACGACCTTCTCGGGCACGAGGCCCATCTCGGCGCCGATCTCCTCGGGCAGCGGCTCGCGGCCCAGGTCCTGGTGCAGCTGCCGCTGGACGCGGATCAGCTTGTTGATGGTCTCCACCATGTGCACGGGGATCCTGATCGTGCGCGCCTGGTCGGCGATGGCACGGGTGATCGCCTGGCGGATCCACCACGTCGCGTACGTGGAGAACTTGTAGCCCTTCGTGTAGTCGAACTTCTCGACGGCACGGATGAGGCCCAGGTTCCCCTCCTGGATGAGATCGAGGAACAGCATGCCGCGGCCCACGTAGCGCTTGGCGATGGACACCACCAGGCGCAGGTTGGCCTCGATGAGCCGTTGTTTGGCCCGCGCCCCTTCACGCGCGAGCGTCTCCAGTTCGAGCCTTTCGTGCACCCGGAGGATGGCGGCTCTGGCCGCCTTCTCCTCCGCGAAAAGGCCCGCCTCGATCGATTTGGCGAGTTCTACTTCCTCTTGTGCGGTCAGCAGCGGGACGCGGCCGATCTCGCGCAGATAGATCCGGACCAGGTCGCTCGTCGGCGCCCTTCTGCTGAGGTCTCCCTCTTCCGCTCGCGTGAGTTCCTCGGAGTCCTCCTTGGACTCCAGGACCTCTACCCCCTGCTCTGCGAGCAAACGGACGACGCCGTCAAGGGCGTCGGCCGGCAGTTCGGAGCGATCGAGCGCGGCGGCGACGTCATCGACGGTGACGCCACCGCGCTCCCTGCCACGTGCGACGAGGTCGGCGACCTGCTCGGCCGACGGCGCCTCGCTGGGCAATGTCAAAGGGCCCACGCTCACAGTGTGCGCCATGACACAGCGAAAACGCAGGCCCCAATTTCCCGGGATCCTTCCGGACCCTAGACGCCGCCGCCGTCACGCAGGCCGCGTCGGCGCTGCTCAAGGGCGACGAGGTCGCCGAACAGCCGGTTGTACTCCTCCGCCTCGGAGACCGGATTCAGCCTCCCGAGTTTGGATTTGAGCGCGGCGATCTCACGGGTGAGCTGGAGTTCCAGGAATCGGACGAGGAGTGCCCTGGAATAGGTGTCGTCCGAAACCGCGTCGGCTTTCGGATCCGTTTTGGGGGGCTCCACACTGAGACGGGTGATAAGGGCACGGATGTCCTCCGCCGTCGCGAGGTCGCGCAGCCGCGCCGCCCACTCCATCGGAGCGGCCGCCGCGCCGGTGCCGCCGCCCGCCAGCACCGTCTCGTGGACGCCCCTGTGCTCCGCCACGGAGAACGCGTCGGCCGCGAGGGTGTCGTAGACCGGGCCGAGCGTCGCGGGGCGCTGGAGCGCCATCTTGAGCAGCTCCCGCTCCAGCTCGACCGTCGGGTCCGCCGGGTCGGCGGCGCGCGGCTTCTCGCGCTGACGCGGCGGGGCGCCCTTCAGGTGATCGGCGACCCGGCTGAGCACGAGACGCTCGTCCATGAGGCCGATCCAGAGATCCACCCTGGCGGCCCACGCCTTGCGCCGTCCCGCGTCCCTGATCCCCGCGACGACGGGAGCGACCGCGTCCAGGGCCCGCATCTGGCTCTCGGGGTCGGCGAGGTCGTGCTCGGCGATCCGGCTGCGGATGACGAACTCGTACAGCGCGACCCGGGAGGCGACGAGGTCGCGGACCGCCGCGTCGCCGTCCTTGACGCGCAGGTCGCACGGGTCGAGGCCGTCGGACTGGACGGCGACGAACGTCTGGGCGGCGAACTTGTCGTCGTTGGCGAACGCGCGCAGCACCGCCTTCTGGCCCGCCGCGTCGCCGTCGAAGGTGAAGATCACCTCGCCACGGCCCTCCGCGCGGTCCATGAGCATCCGGCGCAGCACCTTGATGTGCTCCTCGCCGAACGCGGTGCCGCAGGTCGCGATCGCCGTCTTCTCCCCGGCGAGATGGCAGGCCATGACGTCGGTGTAGCCCTCGACGATGACCGCCTTCTTGGTGTTGGCGATCTCCCGCCGCGCCAGGTCGAGCCCGTAGAGGACGGAACTCTTGTGGTAGATCGGCGTCTCGGGGGTGTTGAGGTACTTCGGCCCGTTGTCGGAGTCGAGCAGCTTGCGCGCGCCGAACCCGAGGACGTCGCCCGTGGAGTCGCGGATCGGCCAGACGAGACGGCCCCGGAACCTGTCGCGCGGGCCGCGCTGGCCCTGCACGGCGAGGCCGCCGTCGATCAGCTCCTTGTCGGTGAACCCGCGCGCGCGCAGGTGCCGGACGAGAGCCTCCCACTCGTTGGGCGCGTAGCCGACGCCGAAATGCGCCGCGTCGGCCGCCTGGAAGCCCCGGTCCATGAGGAAGCGACGGCCCACCCCCGCCTCCGGGGAGGTGAGCTGCTGCTGGTAGAACTCCGCCGCCGCCTTGTGCGCCTCGATCAGGCGCGCGCGCTGGCCCCGCTCCTTGTTGGGGACGTAGCCGCCCTCTTCGTGCCGGAGCTGGATGCCCGCCTTACCGGCGAGCCTTTCGACGGCCTCGGCGAAGCTCAGCCCGTCGACCTCCTGCACGAACTTGATGACGTCGCCGCCTACGCCGCACCCGTGGCAGAAGTAGAGGCCGCGCGCGGGGGTCACGTTGAAGGAGGGCGTCTTCTCGTCGTGGAAGGGGCACAGGCCCTTGAGGTTGCCCCCGCCCGCGCTGACGAGCTGGAGGTGTTCGCCGATCACCTGATCGATCGGCATCCGTTCCCGGACGGCCGCGATGTCCTCTTGTCGGATGCGCCCAGCCATGACGCCGAGTCTATGGCCGGACGGGAGCGCGCGGGCAGCTCCTGGGGACTCGTCCGAGACGTAGTTAATTCGGAGTTAAATCGGCAATTCCCATGGTTCCGAAGGTGGAGGGCACGCGCTGACCAGCGATAACGTCGGCGGGTGCTGATCTCTCCCCATGAGCAGGAACGGCTGCTCCTCCATGTGGCCGCGGGCGTGGCGCGTGAGCGCCAGGGGCGCGGACTCAAGCTCAACCACCCCGAGGCCACCGCGATCATCGCCGTGCACGTCCTGGAGGGCGCGCGGGACGGGCGGACCGTCGCCGAGCTGATGGAAAGCGGACGCGGGGTGCTGACCCGCGACGACGTCATGGAGGGCATCCCGGAACTGCTCGACTCCGTCCAGATCGAGGCGACGTTCCCGGACGGGACGAAGCTCGTGACCGTGCACAGGCCGATCCCGTGAGCGGCGCGGAGCCGTCCGGCGGCTGGGCGCCGGGCCAGGTCGTCGTCGGGGACGAACCGGTCGAACTCAACCCGGGACGGGAGCGGATCACGCTCACCGTCGCCAACACCGGCGACCGTCCCGTCCAGGTCGGGTCGCACTACCACTTCGCACAGGCCAACGCGGCGCTGGAGTTCGACCGGGAGGCCGCGTCCGGCTACCGGCTCGACGTGCCCGCCGGGACGGCCGTGCGCTTCGAGCCCGGCCTCGTCCGGGACGTCGACCTCGTACCGCTGGCCGGGCACCGCCTGGTGCCGGGCCTGCGTCCGGAAGGGGGCCTGCATGGCTGATCTCACCCGCGCACGGATCTCGCGCGCGCGCTACGCCGCGCTCTACGGGCCCACGACAGGCGACCGCATCCGGCTCGCCGACACCGACCTGTTCATCGAGGTCACCGAGGACCTCGCGCGCGGCGCGGGGGCTGGCGACGAGGCCGTGTTCGGCGGCGGCAAGGTCATCCGCGAGTCGATGGGCCAGGCCCGCGCGACGCGTGCGGAGGGCGCCGCCGACCTGGTGATCACCGGCGTCGTCATCCTGGACCACTGGGGCATCGTCAAGGCCGACGTGGGCGTCCGGGACGGGCGGATCGTCGCCATCGGCAAGGCGGGCAACCCGGACATCATGGACGGGGTGCATCCGGACCTGGTGATCGGGCCGTCCACCGAGATCCTCGCCGGGAACGGCAAGATCCTCACCGCGGGCGCGGTGGACTCGCACGTCCACCTGATCTGCCCGCAGCTCATCGAGGAGGCGCTCGGCGCGGGCGTCACCACCCTCATCGGCGGCGGCACGGGCCCGGCCGAGGGCACAAAGGCCACGACCGTCACGGGCGCCTGGTACCTGCACCGGATGCTGGAGGCGCTGGACTCCTGGCCGGTGAACGTCTCCCTGCTCGGCAAGGGCAACACGGTGTCCGAAGCCGCGCTCTGGGAGCAGTTGAAGGCGGGCGCCTCAGGGTTCAAGCTGCACGAGGACTGGGGAACGACCCCTTCGGCTATCGACGCCTGCCTCAGGGTGTGCGACGCGTCGGGCGTCCAGGCGGCGCTCCATTCGGACACCCTGAACGAGGCCGGTTACGTCGAGTCCACGCTCGGCGCCATCGCGGGCCGCTCCATCCACGCCTACCACACCGAGGGCGCGGGCGGCGGGCACGCGCCGGACATCATCACCGTCGCGGCGCACCCCAACGTGCTGCCGTCCTCGACGAACCCGACACGGCCGCACACGGTGAACACCCTGGACGAGCACCTCGACATGCTCATGGTGTGCCACCACCTGTCGCCGTCGGTGCCGGAGGACCTCGCGTTCGCCGAGTCCCGGATCCGGCCGACCACGATGGCCGCCGAGGACGTGCTGCACGACCTGGGCGCGATCTCGATCATCGGCTCGGACTCGCAGGCGATGGGTCGGATCGGCGAGACCATCGTGCGGACCTGGCAGACGGCGCACGTCATGAAGGCGCGGCGCGGTTCGCTGGGCGGGCCCGCCGACAACCTGCGCGCTCAGCGCTATGTCGCGAAATACACGATCAATCCGGCGATCGCGCACGGGCTCGACGGGGAGGTCGGCTCGATCGAGGTCGGCAAGCTCGCCGACCTCGTGCTCTGGGACCCGCGGTTCTTCGGAGTGCGGCCCACCCTCGTCGTCAAGGGCGGGGTCATCGCGTGGGCGCAGATGGGCGACGCGAACGCCTCCATCCCGACCCCGCAGCCCGTGCTGCCCCGGCCCATGTTCGGCGCCTCCCCGACCGTCGCGGCCGCCACCTCGCTGCACTTCGTCTCCGAGGCGGCGATCGAGGACGACCTGAAGTCGAAGATCGACGTGCGGCGCGCGCTCGTCCCGGTGCGGAACACCAGGTCGCTGGGCAAGGCCGACATGCCGCTCAACGACGCGCTCCCGCGCATCGAGGTCGAACCGGACTCCTTCACCGTGCGGATCGACGGGGAGGTCATCGAACCCGCTCCCGCCGAGAAGCTCCCGATGGCGCAGCGGTACTTCCTCTTCTGATGCGCGCCCACCTGCTGATGCTCGCCGACTCCCGGCTCCCCGCCGGGGGTCACGCCCACTCGGGCGGCCTGGAACCGGCCGTCACCGCCGGGGCCGTCGCGACCATCGCGGACCTCGCGGACTTCCTCCACGGTCGGCTGCACACGGCTGGCCTCGTGGCGGGAGCCTTGGCGGCGGCTGCTTGCGTGCACGCGGGGACGTCCATTGATTGGGCGCTTCCGGACGCCGAAGCGGACGCGCGTACACCGTCGCCCGCCCAGCGTGCGGCGTCACGGGCGCAGGGCAAGTCGCTGCTCAGGGCGGCTCGGGCGACGTGGCCCTCGGCCGTGTTCGACGGGCTCCGGGTGCAGGTGCCTGCGGGGGCTCCCCGAGGGCCGCACCACCCGCTCGTCCTGGGCGCCGCCGCTCACGTCATCGGATGCACCGCCCTGGACGCTGCCGCTGTCGCCGCTTACGGGGCCGTCACGGGGCCCGCGTCGGCGGCGGTGCGGCTCCTGGGGCTCGACCCCCTGGGCGTGCAGCGGGCCCTGGCGGAGCTCGCCCCCGACGTCGACTCCGTCGCCGAAGAAGCCGCCGCGCACGCGGAGAAGGACTGGGCCGAACTGCCCGCCGCCTCGGCGCCGCTCCTCGACCAGTGGGCCGAGGAGCACCTACGCGCCGACCTGCGGCTGTTCGAGTCCTGAACTGAACTAAGGAGACCCACCATGGGCGGATACCACGGACCCGACCAGCACCACGCCGCGCCGAAGCACGGACGCCCCATGCGCCTCGGCATCGGCGGACCCGTCGGCAGCGGCAAGACCGCGCTGACGGCGGCCCTGTGCCGGGTGCTGAAGGACGAGCTGAACCTCGCCGTCGTCACCAACGACATCTACACCACCGAGGACGCCGACTTCCTGCGCCGCAACGCCGTCCTGGACGACGAGCGCATCATGGCCGTCCGGACCGGCTGCTGCCCGCACACCGCCATCCGCGACGACATCTCCGCCAACCTCGACGCCGTCGAGGAGCTGGAGGAGCGGCACGCCGAGCTGGAACTCGTCATCGTGGAGAGCGGCGGCGACAACCTGACCGCGACGTTCAGCCAGGGCCTCGTCGACGCCCAGATCTTCGTCCTGGACGTCTCCGGCGGCGACAAGGTCCCCCGCAAGGGAGGCCCCGGCGTCACCACGAGCGACCTCCTCGTCATCAACAAGACCGACCTGGCACCCCTCGTCGGCGCCGACCTCGACGTCATGGACCGCGACTCCGCCGCCGTCCGCGAGGGCCGCCCCGTCATCTTCAGCTCCATCCGCGAGGACCCCGCCGTGCCCAAGATCACTGACTGGGTCCGCACCTCCGTCCACAACTTCCACCACCACTGACCTACGAGAGATCCAAGGTCGGCGGACGTACCGCGCGCACACGGGCGACGCGGTGCGGGTGGGTCGAGAGGAGAGCTGATGGGGCGCGGGTACGTGGCGCACGCGGCGGTGACGGCGGAGGCCGGGCCGGACGGGCGCACCCGGCTGACGAGGCTGCGTTCGGACGGGCCGATCGCGCTGCGGGAGACGCCCGACGGGCTGTACCTGGTCGGCGCGGCGGCGGGCCCGCTCGGCGGCGACAGGCTCCGGCTGGACATCGAGGTCGGCGCGGGCGCGTCCCTGACGATCCGGTCGGTGGCCGTCGCGTTGGCGCTGCCCGGTGACGGCGAGTCCCGCTACACCGTCAACGCCGACGTCGAGGGCCACCTCGATTTCGCCCCCGAACCGACCGTCGCCGCCCGAGGCTGCCACCACCACGCGCACGCCCGCGTCGCCCTGGGCCCGCACGGCACCCTCCGCTGGCAGGAGGAGCTGATCCTGGGCCGCCACAACGAGCCGCCGGGCCTCCACACGAGCCGCATCGACGTCACCCGCGCCGGCCACCCCGTCCTCCGCCACGAACTCCGCGCCGACCCCACCTCCCGCTCCCGAGCCGTCCTGGGCCCCGCCAAGGCCGTCGGCTCCCTCTTCCGCACCACCCCCTCCACCCCCCACACCGAACCCGGCCTGGCCATCCTCCCCCTCCCCTCAGGCACCACCCTCGCCAACGCCCACGCCCCCACCGCCCCCACCCTCCGCCACCTCCTCACCAAAGCCCAAACCCTGCTCCCCTGACATCAGGAAGCACGGCACGTCCACACAACGGTCCCGGGAACGCTCGGCAGCGGCCGCCACGCGACGGGATGGCCAGGCCACGTCAGCTCGATCGGGGCGCCCGGCCGCCACGGGACGAGCACCGCGCAGACCCCGGGGTGCACCGAATCACCCGTCTCGTACCACCCGATCCGCGTCCACGACACCCGGTGGTACAGCGCCGCGCGCGCCTGCCAGGGCACGTCCCGCGCCGTGAGCACACCGCCCTCGGGAAGCCCCGCGTCCGGCACCTGCTCGGCCCGCCACGGCGCCGTGACGCTCGTCAGCGCCACGAGGTTGACCAGGGCGAGGACGAGCGCCCGCCGCTGGACGAGGGCGAGCACGGCCAGCAGGGCGGCGGCGGACGCCGTCGCGGCGCCGAGTTCCAACGCGTCGTCCTCACCGGTCAGAAAGATGATCTCGGGAAAGTCGAAGGCGATGAAGACGGCGTCCTCCAACCGCCCACCCGCGTAGCCGGCGACGACCCTCGCGGTGACGGCGAGCCCCACGACAGCGCCCAGCACGGCCCTGCGATCGGCGAGCGCCCTGAGCCCGACGAGCGCGTGGACGAGGGCGAAGCAGGCAAGGTAGCGCCCGTAAGCAAAGTTGCCGACCCGGTTCTCATCCGGGAGCGCCGCCATCGACGCGTACGCGATACCGAAGGTGACCGCACACAGGACCAACGCAAGGGGATGCCCACGTACCGCCGCCGCGACCACGACAACGAGGCCCACGCCCGCCAGGCCCCAGGTCGCGGCGATCATGTACCAGAGCTGGCCCGCCGCGCCGGACAGGGCCCAGAGTTGGCCGTCCACGCTGAGCATTCGGTCCAGGAGCGTGCCGCCGAGGTCGAGCGCCCCGTCCGGGTAGAGGCGGGCGAGCAGGAGGCCGTTGAGCCGCACGACAGCCCAGCACCCGGCCGCCACGACGGCCAGTCCCGCGAACGCGGGCCGTCGCCTCCCGCGCACCGCCAGGAGCAGCGCGACGACATGGACGGCGAGGAGCACCGCGCCCCGCGCGTGGACGGCCCACGCGTAACAGGCGAGCAGGCTCGCGGGCACCGCCGCGCCCCTGCCGTCCAGGAAGCGGCCGAGCGCGAGCAGCCATGCCAGCACGACCACCGGAAGCACGGCGTCCGCCAAAGCGTGCCGTCCGAAGACGACGACAGCGGGCAGCAGCGAGGCCGCCCACGCAAGCGGCATGCTCGTCAGGCCGATCCGTTTGAGCGCCACGTACGCGAGCGGAAGGGCGAGCGCTCCGACCAGCGCGTTGACGAGCATCACCAGCCGGTACACAAGCACGGGATCCTCGGTGACCCAGAAGACGGGCGTCAGAAGCAGCGGATACCCGCCCTGGTAGAAGGTGTGCCCGGACAGGTCGGCTCCGGGCCCTCCCGCCAGCAGCCGCGCCGCGACGAGGTACCCCGCCTCGTCCGGGTGGGCGGTGGGCCCGAGCCGGTGCCAGGCCAGCCCCCACCGCACCACCGCCTGCCCGAGCCAGCCGAGCAGCAGCAGCCGGACGCTGTGGTTCCCGCCGCCCGTCAGCGGGTCGAGCGACGGCCGGGCGCGCAGAACGAGGGACACTGCGTCCTCCCTGTTTTCGGGCGTGCGGGAGCCCCTGAGGGGCCGTGAGCCCGTGCGGAGCGCGGGTGCGTAACCCGGCGTTACCAGGCGATGTCGGCGGGGGTAGCGCCGTCCGGCACGATGACGGTGTCGGTCCCGTCGACGTGGCGGATGGTTCTACCGCCCGCCTGGAGGAGGAGTTCCGTGCCCTTCGGGTGCTGTGCCAGCAGGACGGGGCCCTCGGCGCGGAGCGATCCCGGCGGGCCCAACGGGCGCGCGGAGCCCCCGGCCGCCTCGACGAGGCTCAGCGCGGTGCCGGAGCCCCACGGCTCGCCGAACACACAGATGATCCGTGCCCCGTCCGGCGTGATCATCGCCTGGGACAGCCGCGCCGGTGCGAGCCGGTCGTGCAGCGCGTCGCCGCCGACCCGCGCGAGCGGCGTCGTCACGTCGTCGGGATCGGCCGTCCGCACGACGAGGAGTTCACCGCGCCCGTCCTCGGCCTCCTTCCGGAACACCGCGAGGTCGCGCCCGTCCGGCGTGTAAGCGAGGCCGAGCACCTCCCCGCCACTCGGCCACGTCGTGGTGGTGTCCTTCCAGCGATGGGCGATCCGTGCCTCTCCGACGGGCCCCTCGACGCCCTCCGACGTCACCCAGCCCGGCCTGCACGAACGGTAGGAATAGGCGATCGCGTCGCCTTTGGGGGTGGTGGCCAGCCTGTGGGGCCCGGTGTCCGCCGCCTCGAACGCGACGGGCTCCGTCCCCCAGCTCGTGAACCGGCCCCCGGCGGAGATCGCGATACGGCGGACCCCGTACGTCGCGCATCCGGGCGCGGTGGCCGTGCTCTCCCGGACCAGGAGGAGGTAGGTGCGCGCGTCCGGGTCGCCGTCCTCGGGCACCGGCGCGACGGCGAGGAAGTCCTCTCCCCCGCCCGCCGCGTTCGTGTCGAGCAGCGCGCCCGTCGCCGTCGCCCGGACCTCGAACCGCGCCGGTGCGGCGCCCTGCCCCCGGTGGACGGCGACAAAGAACGGTGGTGCCGCGCCGATGTCGGGTACGGCCGCCCGGACGTCGGTGTCCCGCGTGTCGTCGGGCAGGGCGGACGGCATGAGGACCACGAGGGCGGCGGCGAGGGCCGACCAGAGAGGCAGGAGCCGCTGCCAGCGCGCGCGCTGGCGCGGCGTGTGGCGGAGCGGGCGGGGGCGGTCGGCCACGAGGTCGCCGGTGTCCCGGAGCGCTGCCCTGAGCCGGTCCTCGACGGTCATCGCGTGGCCTCCAGTTCGCGTTCGAGCGCGGCCAGGGCGCGGGACATGGTGGACCTGACCGTCGAGGGCCGGATCCGCAGCACCACGGCGATCTCGGCGTCGGGGAGGTCGGCGTAGTAGCGCAGGACCAGCACCTCGCGTTTGCGGCGCGGCAGCCGGTGCAGGGCGCGCATCACCTCGCGGTGGTCCTCGCCGAGCATCGCCGCCGCCTCGGCCGACCACACCGGCGGCAGGTGGCGTTCGGCGTGGCGGTGCGCGAGTTTGCGCCTGCGCAGCACCGAGCGGCACCCGTTGAGCACCGCCGCCCGCGTGTAGGCCAGCAGTTTGCCTTCGTCGCGGAGTGCGGGCCGCTCGCGGTGCAGGCGCACGAACACGTCCTGGACGACGTCCTCGGCGGTGGCCTCGTCGCCGACCAGCATCACCGCGAGCCGCACCAGCCCGGTCTGGTGCTCCCGGTAGAACGCGGGCAGCGCGTCCCGGTCGGCGATCGCGGCTGGCCACCGGATCACGTGTTCCCTCTCCATACCAAGAAGACCCACAACCCCGGACAGTTGCTGCTCTAACCGAGCAACTTTCTCAAATCGACTGCCCCCTTCTTCGGTCTTGTCCCGTTTTCCCGGATCAAGATCAAGGGAGTACCCCAAGCTCCATAGAGGTCGGCGACTGGGACAGGCGACGTGATCCGGGTCACGTTAGGTGCGGAGGTCCGGGTGTCAGGCTGGGGGGTTACCTCGGTGTGTGTAGGTGATGGGAGGGTGCCTTCTTTCTGGGGTGGGGGGTGGTGGGGAGGGTGGGGGGACACGAACGAAGGAGGGGTTCTGGTGGTTCTGGTTACTGGGGTTTCTGGGGGGCTTGGGGGGTTGGTCCTTGAGGGGCTGGCCGGGGTTGGGGATGTTGAGGTGGTTGGGGGGAGTAGTAGGGAAGGAGGGGCGGAGAGGCGGGTGGACTTTGACGAGCCTGGGACGTTGGTGGGGGGGTTGGCCGGGGTCGGGGTGCTGGTCTTCGTGTCGGCGGGGTACGCGGAGGACGACGTGGTCAGGGCGCGGCACGGGGCGCTCATCGACGCGGCGGTGGAGGCGGGGGTGCGGCATGTCGTGTACACGAGTCTCGTCGGGTCGGCGGAGCTGCTGAGCATCGCGGCGGCGCACCGGTGGACGGAGCGGCGGCTCGCGGCGGCGCCGTTCGACGTGACGGTGCTGCGCAACGGCCTCTACGCCGAGATCGCCGCCGGGCTCGCCGCGGACAGTGCGGTCGGCGCAGCCGAGACCGGGGTGTTCGCCGCGCCGTTCGGCGTTGACGGGCGGCTGCCCGTGGTGGCGCGGGCCGATCTGGCGGACGCCGCGGTGCGCGTCGCCGCCGACTCGGCCCGCGACCTCGCCGCCGGGCGCGCCAGCAGGCACGCGGGCCGCGTCTACGAGCTGGAGGGGACCCCGATCGGCGCCGCCGACCTCACCGAACTGCTCGCCGCCGCGGTCGGCCGCCCCGTCCGCTACACCCCCGTCTCCCTCGCCGACCTCCGCGCGTTCCTGCCCCTCACCGGCCAGGAGCCCTACCAGGTCGCGCACAGCGTCTCCCTGTTCTCCCTGGTCTCCTCCGGCCTCCTCACCGACGTCCCGAAAGGCGACCTCACCACCCTCCTGGGCCGAGAACCCCGCCCCGTCCGAGACCTCATCACCACCACCATCACCACCCGCCTCAACCCCTGACCGGTCCGCTCCGCGACGGACGCACGCGTGCCTCACCTCCCAACTGGTCGACGCCGCGACACGACACCTCGCCCGCCGCACCTCCTGGCTGGTCGACGCTGCTGCGGGACGCGTGCCTTACGTCCTGGGGGTGGGTGTTGCGGCGGGGTGTGGGGACTGGTCGGCGGCGTCGAAGGTGGCGCGGGCCTCGTTGATGGCGGGGCGGTGTTCGCGGGACCAGGCGGCGAGGCCGTCGACCATCGTGGCGAAGCCGAGGCCCAGGTCAGTGAGCTGGTATTCGACCTGGGGCGGGACGGTGTCATGCACGGTTCGGCGGACGAGGCCGTCACGCACCAGCCGCCGGGTGGTGACCGTCAGCATGCGCTGCGAGATGCCCGGCACCGCACGCTGCAGTTCCCGGAACCGGTGCGCGCCCTTGCCCAACGCGACGACGACCAGCACCGACCAGCGGTCGCCCAGCCTGTCCAGCACCTCACGGATCCCGCAGTCATCCGCACAAGGCTCATACGTCATGCCCGGACAACGACCCGCTCCCCCGCCCGATTCCCCGGCGGCGGCCGCCAGCCCGCGTGCGGGAGGCACTGCCGGACTCGGCGGGCCCCGGGACGGGGGTCAAAGGTCGGGGAGCGGGACGGACGGGTCGGTGAGGCGGGCCGGATCCACCGGGCGATGGGAGCGGATGAGGGCCTGGAGGTCTTCGGTGACGTCCCAGGTGTTGACGTTCATGGCGGCGACGACGCGGGACGCCGAGAGCCAGAAGGCGATGTACTCGCCGGAGTCGGGAGCGCCCCGGAAGACGACGGTGTCGTAGGTGCCGGGGGCGGCGAGGCCGGAGAACTCCATGCCCATGTCGTACTGGTCGGAGAAGAAGTAGGGGACGCGGTCGTAGACGACGTCCTGCCCGAGCATCGCGCGGGCCGCGGCCGGGCCGCCGTTGAGCGCGTTGGCCCAGTGTTCGACGCGCAGGTGGCGGCGGTACAGCGGGTGGTAGGCGTTCGCGACGTCGCCCGCGGCGAAGACGTCGGGGTCGTCGGTGCGCAGCGAGGCGTCCACCAGGACGCCGTCCTCACACTTGAGGCCCGCCGCCTTGGCCAGCGAGTCCTCCGGCGTCACGCCGACGGCGACGAGCACGAGGTCGGCGGGGATCTCGCGGCCCCGGGACGTGGTGACGTGGTCCACGGACGCCCCGGCGCCGCGCAGCGCGAACAGCCCGTCGTCGAAGATCATCTTGACGCCGTGCGCGCGGTGCAGCGCGGCGAACAGCTCCCCGGCCTCGGGGCCGAGCGGCGTGTGCAGCGGCCCCGACTCGGCCTCCAGCACGGTGACGTCGTTGCCGTAGGTGCGGGCCGCCGCCGCCACCTCAAGGCCGATCCAGCCCGCGCCGACGATCACCACGGTGCGGTCGCCCGGCGCGAGCCGTTCGCGCAGCGCGAGGGAGTCGCCCCGGGTGCGGAGCGTGTGCACGCCGCCGAGGCCGACGCCCGGCACCCGCAGCACCCGTGGGGTGGCGCCGGTGGCCAGCAGCAGCTTGGTGTACTGGAGCGCCGCCCCGTCCGACAGCCGCACCCGGTGCCCGACGAGATCGAGCGCCCGCGCCTCGACGCCCTCCATCAGCCGCACGTCGTGCGCCGCGTACCAGGACGCGTCGTGCACGTACACCGAGTCGTCCGCCGCCTTGCCGAGCAGGACTCCCTTGCTCAGCGGCGGCCGCTCGTAGGGGCGCTCGTGCTCACGCCCGACGACGACGATCTCGCCCTCGCACCCCTCGGCCCTGAGGGTCTCGGCGGCCTTCGCCCCCGCCAGCCCCCCGCCGACGATCACATACGTGCCCTTCCCCGCCATCGCGACCTCCCCGCGCTCGTTCCCCGTACGACGCCCGCCCGGCCACCCGACCGCACCGGACGCCCACGCCGCACCCCCACACTGTCACATCCCGTGTCCACCCGACCACGCACCCTGTGGATAACTCCGCGGGCGGGGCGCGCTCCGGAGGTCAGGGGTGGAGGCGGGCGTGCCAGGCCAGGGCGCTGGTGTCGGTGAGGGAGGCTATCTGGTCGACGATGACGCGGCGGCGGGCGGCGGCGGTGCCCGCGTCGGCGTAGGCCCAGCGGAAGAGGGGCTCCAGTGTCTCCGGGGCGCCGGCGGCGACGGCCTCGGCGAGAGAGGTGATGACCTCGCGTTGGCGGGCGCGGCTGGCCTCGTAGCTCACCCAGACGTAGTGCGCCGTGACGGCCTTGAGCAACGACACCTCCTGGCGGATGTGCCGGGGGACGATGAGGTCGGCGTCGTAGCGGGTGAGGCGGCCGGGGCCGAAAGCCTCGCGCGTCGCCTCCTCCGCGCCCATGCAGAAGCGTCCGATGAGCCAGCTCGTGAGGTTCTTCAGCGCGGCGTAGGCGCTCGCCGTGTGGTCGATCTCACCCGGCCAGAACGGCTGGGCGAGCAGCACGGTGAACCGCTCCTCCAGTTCGGGCGCGTCGCCCTCGCTGCCGTACATCTTGGCGGCGACCTCCGCGACGTCCCGCCGGAGCAGCGGGTCGGCCAGCATCCCGAGGTGGACGGAGCCCGTCACCAGCGCGTCCTCAAGGTCGTGCACCGAGTAGGCGACGTCGTCCGACCAGTCCATGACCTGGGCCTCGAAGCACGTCCGGTCCGACGGGGCCTCGGCCCGGACCCACAGGGCGACTTCGAGGTCGTCGTCGTAGACGCCGTACTTGGCCGGGTTGTCGCGCCGCCGCCACGGATACTTCATCGTGGCGTCCAGGGACGCGCGCGTCAGGTTGAGGCCGACGCTGCGGCCGTCGGAGGCGAACGACTTGTGCTCCAGCCTCGTCAGCAGCCGCAAGGACTGGGCGTTGCCTTCGAACCCGCCGCACTCGCCCGCGAAGACGTCGAGCGCCTTCTCGCCGTTGTGCCCGAAGGGCGGGTGTCCGAGGTCGTGCGCGAGGCAGGCCGTCTCCACGAGGTCGGGGTCGCAGCCGAGCGACTTGCCGAGCTCACGTCCGACCTGGCCGCACTCCAGCGAGTGGGTGAGCCTGGTGCGCTGGAAGTCGTTGGACCCGGGGTCGCCCACCTGGGTCTTGGACGACAGCCGCCGCAGCGCCGCGCTGTGCAGCACCCGGGCGCGGTCGCGCTCGAAGGCGGTGCGGTCGCGGCGCTTGGGCACCTCGGGGGCCCAGCGCTCGATGTCGAAGGAGGTGTAGCCGTTCATCCACCGAGGATAGAGGGAGGGAGTGACAGCGTGGTGACGCTCACGTCTTCGCGCGGCTACGCCCCAGCAACACGTAGTAGAGGTAGCCGCCCGTCTCCCGGACGATCGAGTGCATCTGGGTGTCCCTGGTGAGGACGCTCGGCCCGCTGCGGGTGGGCGACGAGACGGCCTTGATGCCGTTCTCCGAAGCCATCTTCTGTGAGCGGAGGCTGTGCCAGGGGTCGGTGACGACCACGCCGGTCTTCCAGCCGTTCTCCTTGTAGGTCTTGCCTACCGCGACCATGCTCTGGAGGGTGTCCCTACCGGTCTCGACGGCGACCACGTCCCCGGCGGGCACCCCCAGCCGGATCAGGAAGCTCCGGCCCGCGGCGGCCTCGGTGACCCTGTCTCCGGTCTGCTTGCCGCCGACCGTCACGATCTTCGGGGCGACCTTGTCGGTGTACAGCTCGAACGCGTGCCTGAGCCGGTACTCCAGGTAGGGCGAAGGGCGGCCGTCGTACTGCGCGGCCCCCAGGACGATGATCGCGTCGGACTTGGGCCGGTGGTCCTGGCGCGCCTCGTACCAGACGCGCCAGCCGACGGTCAGGGGGGTGAGCACGCCGACGGCGATCACGACGAACAGGACGCGTCCGGTCCACACCAGGAACCGGGACCGCCCGCCGCGCCGCCTCCCGGGCCGCGCCGGCCCCGCCGCCTCGGCACCCTCGTCCTGCCTGCTCATCACATCCGCGTCCATCGCCATCGTGGCACTCACACTATGTGAGACGGGCGCGGAGATCGCGGAGTTCGGCCCGACGCCCCGCCTTGCGGAGCATCGGGCCGACACCCTGTCAGCGGCTGTCGCTGCCCGTCGTCTCGACGGACGCGCGGCCCGCCTCAAGGCGCGCGACGGGCACCCGGAACGGGGAGCAGGACACGTAGTCCAGGCCGACCTCGTGGAAGAAGTGGACGGACTCGGGGTCGCCGCCGTGTTCGCCGCAGACGCCGAGCTTGATGCCGGGACGGGTCTTGCGGCCCTCCTCGACGGCGATCCGGACGAGGCGGCCCACGCCGTCCCGGTCCAGCGTCTCGAAGGGCGAGACGCCGAAGATGCCCAGGTCGAGGTAGCGGCTGAAGAAGGACGCCTCGACGTCGTCGCGGGAGAAGCCCCACGTCGTCTGGGTGAGGTCGTTGGTGCCGAAGGAGAAGAACTCGGCGCCCTCGGCGATCTGGCCCGCGGTGAGGGCCGCGCGCGGCAGCTCGATCATGGTGCCGATGAGCGCCTCGACGCCGCCGCCGACGTCGGCGAGCACACCTTCGGCCTCCTCGCGGGCGTGCTCCAGCTCCTGGATGGAGCCGACGAGCGGGATCATGATCTCCGGCCGGGGGCTGCCGCCCTCGGTGAGGCGCTGGGCCGCAGCTTCAGCGATCGCCCGTACCTGCATCGCGAAAAGGCCAGGAATCACCAAACCCAGCCTCACACCTCGCAGACCGAGCATAGGGTTCTGTTCGTGGAGGCGATGGACGGCCTCCAGGAGCCTGCGGTCCTTCTCGGAAGCGTCGGCACCGGCAAGTGCCACCTTCACCGACAGCTCGGTCAGATCCGGGAGGAACTCGTGCAGCGGCGGGTCGATGAGCCGGATCGTGACCGGCAGCCCGTCCATCTCCTTGAGGATGCCGTGGAAGTCCTCCCGCTGCAGCGGCGCCAGGGCGGCCAGGGCGGTCTCGCGCTCGGTGTCGGAGGTGGCGAGGATCAGGTCCTCGACGAGCTGCCTGCGGTCGCCCAGGAACATGTGCTCGGTGCGGCACAGGCCGATGCCCTGCGCGCCGAACCGCCGCGCGCGCGCGGAGTCCTCGGGGGTGTCGGCGTTGGACCGGACGGCGAGGCGGCGCACGGAGTCGGCGTGCGTCATGATCCGGTGCACGGCCTGGACGAGCTCGTCGCCGTCCTCGGGGGCGAGGGCGCCTTCGAAGTACTGCACGACGGGCGAGTCGCTGACGGGCACCTCACCGAGGTAGACGGCGCCGGAGGTGCCGTCGATGGAGATGACGTCGCCCTCGCGGACCTCGGTGCCGTTGACCCGGATGACGCGGTTCTTGACGTCCACGTCGAGCTCTTCGGCGCCGCAGACGCAGGTCTTGCCCATGCCGCGGGCGACGACGGCGGCGTGGGAGGTCTTGCCGCCGCGGGAGGTGAGGATGCCCTGCGCGGCGATCATGCCGGTGAGGTCGTCGGGGTTGGTCTCGCGGCGGACCAGGATGACCTTCTCGCCGCGCGCGGCGGCCTCGACGGCTGCCTCGGAGGAGAAGACGGCCTTGCCTACGGCGGCGCCCGGGGAGGCGTTCATGCCCTTGGCGATCTGCTTCTTGGGGGCGGCGGCGTCGAAGCGGGGGAACATGAGCTGGGCGAGCTGGTCGCCGTTGACGCGGTGCACCGCCTCGTTGAGGTCGATGAGGCCCTGGTCGGCGAGCTGGCAGGCGATGCGGAACGCCGCGGCGGCGGTCCGCTTGCCTACTCGGGTCTGCAGCATCCAGAGTTTGCCGCGCTCCACGGTGAACTCGATGTCGCAGAGGTCGAGGTAGTGGTTCTCCAGCTTCTCCATGATCGCGAGGAGCTGGTCGTAGACGTCCTTGTTGATCTTCTCGAGCTCGGCGAGCGGGACGGTGTTGCGGATGCCCGCGACGACGTCCTCGCCCTGCGCGTTCTGGAGGTAGTCGCCGTAGACGCCCTGGTGGCCGCTGGCGGGGTCGCGGGTGAAGGCGACGCCGGTGCCGGAGTCCATGCCGAGGTTGCCGAACACCATCGAGCACACGTTGACGGCGGTGCCCAGGTCGGCGGGGATGCGCTCCTGGCGGCGGTAGAGGATGGCGCGGTCGGAGTTCCAGGAGTCGAAGACGGCCTTGATCGCGAGGTCCATCTGTTCGCGCGGGTCGCCGGGGAACTCACGGCCCGTGTGCGCGCGGACGATGCCCTTGAACGTGTCGACGAGGCCGCGGAAGTCGTCGGCGTCCAGGTCGAGGTCGTCGGTGGTGCCCTTGGCGTGCTTCAGTTCTTCGAGGGCCTCTTCGAAGAGGTCTCCTTCGACGCCCAGCACGGTCTTGCCGAACATCTGGATGAGGCGCCGGTAGGAGTCCCAGGCGAATCTGTCGTTGCCGCCCGCCTGCTTGGCCAGGCCCAGCACGGACTCGTCGTTCAATCCGATGTTGAGGACCGTGTCCATCATGCCGGGCATGGAGAACTTGGCGCCCGACCGTACGCTGACCAGCAGCGGGTCGTCGGCCTGGCCCAACTGTTTGCCCATGGACTCCTCCAGGGCGGTCAGCTTGGCGGTGATCTCCTCCGCGAGGCCGTCGGGGGTCCGTCCCTCGGCCAGGTAGTGCCGGCAAGCCTCCGTGGTGATGGTGAACCCCGGAGGCACAGGAAGGCCCAGGTTTGTCATTTCGGAAAGATTTGCACCTTTTCCGCCCAGGAGATCTTTCAGATCTTTGTTGCCCTCGGTGAAGTCGTAAACGAACTTCGGCACGGCCAGCTCCTTCCACCCTTTGGGCGTGAACTGTACCGGTTGCCCAGTTCAGACCCCTTCACCCTATTCTCCCAGAGGACAAACCCCCTGGTCAGAGGGGGTGCCGTGGTCTAAGCCAATCGTCTTGTTCCAGAAACTTTGCGTTCTTTTCACACTGGATTGGAGCGTGCCCACCCGTGAAAACCGGGGAAGCCAGGTACGAGGGAGGTGAGGCCGTGCGACGTCGTGGGGCCCTGGGGCCCGGCAGCGAGCCGTTCGCGCCGATCGCGGACTTCGGATTCCTGTCCGACTGCGAGACGACAGCGCTCATCGCGCCGAGCGGCAACGTGGAGTGGCTCTGCCTTCCCAAGATCGACTCGCCCAGCGTGTTCGGCTCGATCCTGGACCGCGACGCCGGATACTTCCGCATCGGCCCGGCGGGCGTCGAGGTGCCCGCCGCACAGCGCTACATTCCGGGCACCATGGTCATGGAGACCACATGGTGGACCCGAGGGGGCTGGCTGGTCGTCACCGACGCCCTCCTGATGGGGCCGTGGCACCACGAGACGGAACGGTCCGAATCGCACCGCCGCGCGCCCACCGACTACGACGCCGACCACGTGCTCCTGCGCAAGGTCAAGTGCGTCAACGGGAACGTGCAGGTCAGGATGGACTGCATGCCGGTGTTCGAGTACGGCCGCACCCCGGCCCGCTGGAGCTACACCGGCCAGGGCTACGAGGCGGCCGTCGCGGTCGGCGGCGGGCTCAGCCTGCACCTCACCACCGACATGAACGTCGGGTTCGAGGGGTCGCTCGCCACGAGCAGGAGCCTGCTCAAGGAGGGCGAGTCCCGGTTCGTCGCGCTGTCGTGGAGCACCCACGGCGCGCCGCGCGACCTCGCGGAGGCCGAGTCCCGCCTACGGTGGACGGTCCACCACTGGCAGCACTGGCTGGACCGGGGCGACTTCCCCGACCACCCGTGGCGGTCCTTCCTCCAGCGCAGCGCCCTCACCCTGAAGGGCCTCACCTACGCGCCCACCGGCGCGGTGGCCGCAGCGGCGACGACGTCGCTGCCCGAGGCGCCCGGCGGCGACCGCAACTGGGACTACCGCTACACCTGGATCCGCGACAGCACCATGACGCTGTGGGCGTTCTACACCCTCGGCTACGACTGGGAGGCGAACGACTTCTTCCACTTCATCACCGATGTCGCGGAGGAGTCCGACGGCCGGCTCCAGATCATGTACGGGGTGGACGGGCGGTCGGAGCTGCCCGAGTCCGACCTGGACCACCTGTCCGGGTACGACAACGCCCGTCCCGTCCGGATCGGCAACGGCGCCTACACCCAGGCGCAGCACGACGTGTGGGGCGCGATCGTTGGATCGGTCTACCTGTTCGTCCGCAAACGGGACAGGCTGGACGACAGGCTGTGGAAGATCGTCGTCACCCAGGTCGAGGAGGCGCTGCTGCACTGGCGCGAGCCGGACTGCGGCATGTGGGAGGTGCGCGGCGCGCCCCAGCACTTCACCTCCTCGAAGGTGTTCTGCTGGCTCGCCGCCCAGCGCGGCGCCCAGCTCGCCCGGCTGCGCGGCGCCGACGAGCACAGCAGGGCCGAGCGCTGGCAGCGCGCCGCCGACGAGATCCGCGACGACGTGCTGAACAACGCGCTGGACGAGCGCGGCGTGTTCACCGCGCACTACGGCGCCAAGTCGCTGGACGCCTCGGTGCTGCTGATCCCGCTGCTGGGCTTCCTGCCGCCGGACGACAAGCGCGTCCGCGAGACGGTCCTGGCGATCTGCGAGGAGCTCACCGAGGACGATCTTGTGCTGCGCTACCGGACCGAGGAGACCGACGACGGGTTCGCCTCGGAAGAGGGCACCTTCACGATCTGCTCGTTCTGGCTGGTGTCGGCGCTGGTGATGATCGGCGAGTCCGAGCGCGCCAAGACGCTGTGCCAGAAGCTGCTGTCCTACGCCTCTCACCTGCAGCTGTACGCCGAGGAGATCGACCCGCACACCGGGCGGCACCTCGGCAACTTCCCGCAGGCGTTCACCCATCTCGCGCTGATCAACGCGGTGATGCAGGTGATCGGCATGGAGCGCGGCCAGCGGCTCTACCCGTTCAGCTAGCCCGCTGGACCGGTCCCCCCGGAGGCGGCGGCTCACGAGGCCGCCGCTTCCGACCCTGAGGCGGTTCCGCCTCCGCCCACCCGACATGGGCGGAGACGGACCCGCTGTGCCAAGACTAATCGGGCGCCGCCCGGCGCACCGCACCCCTCGGACGTGACGGCCGCCTCAGGACGCGGCGACGGCCGCGCAGTCCGGGCAGGTGCCGAAGATCTCGATGGTGTGGGTCATGTCGGTGAAGCCGTGTTCGGCGGCGAGCGCGTCGGCCCACTTCTCCACGGCGGGGCCCGCGACCTCGACCGTCCGGCCGCAGGAGCGGCACACCAGGTGGTGGTGGTGCTCGACGCTGGAGCAGGCCCGGTAGACGGCCTCGCCGTCGGCGGTGCGCAGCACGTCGACCTCGCCGGACTCCGAGAGCGCCTGGAGCGCCCGGTACACCGTGGTCAGCCCGATCTTGGAGCCCTCGGCGCGCAGCACCGCGTAGATGTCCTGCGCGCTGCGGAAGCCCTCGCCGCCTGCCAGCGCGCGGCGGACGGCGTCGCGTCGGGCGGTCGTCATGGGGCCTCCTTCACCGCTTTCTTTCGCCCCGACTCTAGCGGTCCAGGGATGGCATGCGCGGCGCGGCGTCGGGTGAGCGGCCCGAGGAGCGCGCTCACCAGGAAGAGCCCGAGCGCGGTGACGACGATCGCGGGTCCGGGCGAGATGTTCACCTCCCCCACGCTCCACTGGTAGGACGCGGTGAGGCCACCGAGGGAGGCGAGGACACCGAAGGCCATGGCGAGCGCGGCGGTCGCCTTGAAGCCGCGGGTGAGCTGCTGGGCGGCCGCGACGGGCACCACCATGAGCGCGCTCACCAGCAGCAGCCCGACGACCCGCATGGCGACGACGATCGTCAGCGCGGCGACCACGGCGAGCAGGATGCTGAGGAACCGGACCCGCACCCCGGAGGCGCGCGCCATCTCCTCGTCCAGGCAGAGCAGGAACAGCTCGCGGCCGAACACCGCGAGCACCGCGAGGACGGCGGCGACGAGCCCGCCGATCACCCACAGGTCCCGCTCGGAGACGCTGCTGATCGAGCCGAACAGGTACGACAGCAGGTTGGAGGTGCTGCCGCCGGGCGCGAGGTTGGTGACGAGCACGCCGCCCGCCAGGCCCCCGTAGAACAGCAGCGCGAGGGCGACGTCGCCCCCCGTCCGCCCCGACGCGCGCAGCAGCTCGATGACGACGGCGCCGAGCACCGCCACGACGATCGCGCCGAGCAGCGGCGAGGTGCTGGTGACCAGGCCGAGCGCGACGCCGGTGAGCGCGACGTGGCCGATGCCGTCGCCGAGCAGCGAAAGCCGCCGCTGCACGATGAACGTGCCTACGGCGGGCGCGGCGATGCCGATCAGGAGCGCTGCTAGCAGGGCGCGCTGCATGAAGTCGTAGGAGAGCACGTCAGTCCTTCTGCACCGGGTAGCCGCCGTCCCACAGCGACGCCGTGGTGGGCGCCGCGTGCGGGTGGACGTGGTCGTGGCCGGGCGCCGCGCAGTCGCCGGACGGTTCGGGCGGCGTGCCCTCGTGGACGATCGCGCCGTGCTCCAGCACCACGCTCCGGGTGATCAGCGGGGCGAGCGGGCCCAGTTCGTGCAGCACGAGCAGCACCGTGACGCCGTCGGCGACGAGCCGGGCGAGCGTGCCCGCGAGCGCCTCCTGGCTGGCCGCGTCGACCCCGGCCAGCGGCTCGTCCATGACGATCACGTCGGGCTCCCCGGCCAGCGCGCGCGCTATCAGCACCCGCTGCTGCTGCCCGCCGGACAGGCCCGAGGCGTTGCGCCCGGCCAGCGGCGTCAGGTCGAGGGCGTCAAGGGCGGCGGCGACGGCCCTGCGGTCGGCGGCGCCGGACGGCCGCCAGCGCGGCCGACGCGCGATCCGGCCGGAGGAGACGACCTCGCGGACCGTCGCGGGCACCCCGCCGCCGACGCTGAGCCGCTGCGGGACGTACCCGAGCCTGCCGAAGTCGCGGGGGCGGCGCGCGCCGAACACCTCGCGCTCGCCGCCCGCCAGCGGCACCAGGCCGAGCAGCGCCCGCACCAGCGTGGACTTGCCCGAGCCGTTCGGGCCCATCAGCGCGACGACCTCACCGGGCGCGACGTCGAGGTCGATCCCGTGCAGGACCTCGCGGCCGCCGAGCCGCACCCGCGCGCCGCGCAGCCGGAACACGGGGACGGGCGCCGGTGCCGTCTCGACGGTCATGGTGGCCCTCCTCGGGCGGCGGTTCAGGAGCACGACAGCGCCGTGCGCAGGGCTGCCAGGTTGGCGCGCTGGAGCGACAGGTAGTCGTCGGACGAGCCCGCCCTGACGCCCTCGACGGGATCGAGCACGGCCGTCTTCACGCCCGCCTCGTCGGCGAGCGCCTGGGCGACCTTCGGGCTGACGAGCGTCTCGGTGAAGACGGTGGTCACCTTGTTCTCCTTGATGTGCTCGACGAGCTCGGCAAGGCGGCGCGGCGAGGGCTCGGCCTCCGGGTCGAGGCCGGAGATGCCCACCTGCTTCAGGTCGTAGCGCGCGGCGAGGTAGGTGAAGGCGGTGTGGCTGGTGACGATCGTCCTGTCGGCGCACTTGGCGAGGCCGTCCTTGAACTCGGCGTCCAGGGCCGTCAGGTCGTCGGCCGCCTTCTTGGCGTTGGCCCGGTAGTCGTCGGCGTGGGCGGGGTCGGCCTCGGCCAGGCGCTCGCCCAGGGCCGTCGCGACGGTCGCCATCCGGGAGGGGTCGAGCCACAGGTGGGGGTCGTGATCGCCCTCGTGCTCGTGGTCTTCCTCCTCCTCTTCGTGGCCGTGCTCGTCCTCGTGGCCCTCCTCGTGGCCGTCGGAGGGCAGCAGCTCCACCACGGACCCGGCGTCCAGCGCCTTGGCGGCGGCGTGCTGGGCGATCGCGTCGTCCACGGCGGGCTGGAGGCCCCTGACGTACACCGCGAGGTCGGTCTCGCTCAGCTCGCCGATCTGGCGGGGCGACAGTTCGAGGTCGTGCGGCTCGGTGCCGGGCGAGGTGAGGGTCGTCACCGTGACGTGGCCGCCGCCGACGCGCTCGGCGAGCCAGGCGACCGGGTAGAACGAGGCGGTCACCGAGGTTCTGTCCGGGTCGCCCGCGCCGGCGCCACCGCCGCCGCACGCGGACACGGCGAGGAGCATTCCGGACACGGCCACCGACATCACCAGGGGGAGCTTCATATCCCCATCATGGCGACAATGAAAACGATTGTCAAAACCGGGTGATATCGCCCAGTGCGAAGAGAAGCAGGAGCACCACGGCACCGACCCGCAAAAGCCGTCCCGACCAGGGCAGACCCGGCCACGAAAGGTAGGCGAACCACCCCAGGAACAGCGCCAACGCCACCAACGCCAACGCGCCCACCCACGAGTGGACGAACAGGCCGACCAGCATCAACACCGCCACCACCAGCGGCAGAACCCACCCCGGCAGGCGGTGCAGGAACACCACGGTCGTCGCGGAGTGCCGTTCCACCAGATCACGCAGGCCCATACGTCCAAGGGTGCCAGGATGGCGGGATGATCGCGATCACCCGCTACCGCGTCACCGACGACGCCGACTTCACCGCCAGGATGCGCCCGATCCTCACCGCGCTCGCCGCCTCCCCCGGCTACCTCGACGGCCACCTCGCCCGCTCCGTCGACGAACCCGACCTGTGGGCGCTGATCACCCGCTGGGAGGGCGCCGGATACTACCGGCGCGCGCTCGGCCCCATCCGGCACGAGTTCGTCCCGCTGTCCGCCCTCGCGATCGACGAACCCGGCGCCTACGAGGTGATCGACCCGAAGTAATCAAGGACGGGTAAGACCCGGCCGCCCCCGGGTTTGCCGCCCCCGCACACGGGTGATCATCAGCGAGATCCGCTTCGGGGGGAGCGTCATGCGCAGAGCCGTCATCCTGTCCACCGGTGCCCTGGGGGCGGTCTCCGCGCTCCTGGCCGTCGCCGCCGTCTCGCCCGGCCCGGACGCCACCGCGCTGCCGGAGGCGCCGGCCCGGACCGTCGAGTACGGCGGGCTGCGGATCGCGGTGCCCGACGGGTGGCCCGTCTACCGGCTCGACGGCGACTCACGCCGCTGCCCACGGTTCGACCAGCACGCGATCTACCTCGGCAGCTCCGGCGCCGAACCCGACTGCCCGGCCCGCGTCGTCGGCCGGACCGAGGCGATCCACGTCACCGCGCTGCCGCCGTCCACCGCCCGGCTGTCCGGGCCCGCCGACGCGCGGCGCAGCACCGCGCGGGTCGCGCTCAGCGCCGTCAAGGTCGCCGAGAGCGCCGACCAGCAGCTCACCCTCGACCTGCCGCAGTCCGGCGTCCGGATCACCGGCGTGTACGGCGACGACCCGCTCCTCCTCGAACAGACACTCCAGACGGCCACCGCCGGGCCCGGCACCGCGCCACAACCCGAGCCGGAAGCGGAGGAACCCGTCAAGAAGCGCAGGGCCTGGGAGGAAGGCCCCGGATTCGACACCTGCACCGCGCCGTCCCTCAAGACCATGAAGGCATGGCGCAAGGCGTACTCCATCGCCAACATCTACATCGGCGGCGCCGCGCGCGGCTGCGCCCAACCCCGCCTCACCAAGGAATGGGTGAAGAACGTGCGGGCGCTCGGCTACCGGCTGATCCCCACCTACGTCGGGCCGCAGGCGCCCTGCTCGCCCTACCGCGCCCGGTTCGGCAAGGACAACGCCGTCCGCAAGGGCGAGGCGAGCGCCGACGACGCCGTCGCCAAGGCCGTCGAACTCGGCATCCCCACACGGCAGCCCCTCTACTTCGACATCGAGGCGTACAACCGCAACGACAAGGGGTGCCGCAAGGCCGTCCTCAAGTTCCTGCACGCCTGGACGGCACGGTTGCACGAGCTCGACTACAAGTCCGGCGTCTACAGCAGCGTCTCGTCCGGGATCAGGGACCTCGTCGAGGCCGACACCGACGTCGTCCGGCGGCCCGACGCGATCTGGTTCGCCCGCTGGGACGGCCGCAAGCGCGTCCACGGGCTCAGCTACCTCCCCGACGAGCTGTGGCACCCGCACCGGCGGATCAAGCAGTACCGGGGCGGGCACACCGAGAAGCACGGCGGGATCAAACTGCACGTCGACAGCAACATCGTCGACGGCCTCGTGTACTGAAAGTAGCGCAATCACGCCGATTCGACCACGGAGAGTCAGAGACGCGGCCGGTTATACGACCTTGCGGGATACCCCCGTGCCCTAGACTCAAAACCGTCAATTACCGGGGTTTCTTGCTGGAGACATACACATGGCCCGCCGTTCCGATGTGATGGAAAAGATCGTCTCGCTCTCCCAGAAGAGGGGCATCGTCTTCCCCTCCAGCGAGATCTACGGCGGACTCCGCGCGTCCTGGGACTACGGCCCACTCGGCGTCGAGCTGAAGAACAACGTCAAGCGCCAGTGGTGGAAGGCCATGGTGCAGGGCCGCGAGGACGTCGTCGGCCTCGACTCCTGCGTCATCCTCAACCGTGAGGTGTGGGAGGCCAGCGGCCACGTCGAGACCTTCACCGACCCGCTGACGGAGTGCCAGAACTGCCACAAGCGCTACCGGGCCGACCACCTGGAGGAGGCGTACGAGGAGAAGCACGGCCGCCCGCCCGCGAACGGCCTCGCCGACCTCA
Organism: Actinocorallia sp. API 0066; assembly: GCF_020991275.1. Lineage (GTDB taxonomy): Bacteria > Actinomycetota > Actinomycetes > Streptosporangiales > Streptosporangiaceae > Actinocorallia. The sequence goes on from NZ_JAJLQY010000006.1 coordinate 434,402, forward strand.
CCTGTGTGAACTGCGGCACCAAGGGCGCCTTCACCGAGCCGAAGCAGTTCAGCGGCCTCCTCAAGACCTACCTCGGCCCCGTCGAGGACGCCTCCGGCCTCGCCTACCTGCGTCCGGAGACGGCCCAGGGCATCTTCATCAACTACAAGAACGTCGAGCAGGCGGCCCGCCGCAAGGTCCCGTTCGGCATCGGCCAGATCGGCAAGTCGTTCCGCAACGAGATCACTCCGGGCAACTTCATCTTCCGGACCCGCGAGTTCGAGCAGATGGAGATGGAGTTCTTCGTCCAGCCGGGCACCGACGAGGAGTGGCACCAGTACTGGATCGACACCCGGATGGCCTGGTACCGCGACCTCGGCATCCGTGAGGAGAACCTGCGCTTCTACGAGCACGCCAAGGAGAAGCTCAGCCACTACTCCAAGCGGACCGTCGACATCGAGTACCGGTTCGGCTTCCAGGGCTCGGAGTGGGGCGAGCTGGAGGGCATCGCCAACCGCACCGACTTCGACCTGGGCGCGCACTCCAAGGCGTCCGGCAAGGAGCTCAACTTCTTCGACCAGGCCACGGGCGAGCGCTACACCCCCTACGTGATCGAGCCCGCGGCCGGCGTCGACCGCGCCATGCTCACCTTCCTCATGGACGCCTACACCGAGGACCAGGCCCCCAACGCCAAGGGCCAGATGGAAACCCGCGTGAGCCTCCGCCTCGACCCAAGGCTGGCCCCCGTCAAGGTCGCCGTCCTCCCCCTCTCCCGCAACGCCGACCTCTCCCCCAAGGCCCGAGACCTAGCCTCCGCCTTGCGCCGCCACTGGAACGTCGAGTTCGACGACGCGGGCGCCATCGGCCGCCGCTACCGCCGCCAGGACGAGATCGGCACCCCCTTCTGCATCACCGTCGACTTCGACACCCTCGAAGACAACGCCGTCACCATCCGCGAACGCGACACCATGAAGCAGGAACGCCTCTCCCTGGACCAGGTCGAAAGCTTCCTGGCCGCCCAGTTGATCGGCTGCTAACCCTCCCCTCCCGAAAGCCCCGGCCCTTCGCCGGGGCTTTCGCGTCCCACCTCACGACCCGGCAGCCGGAGGATAGGCCGCGGACGCGTCACGCTGAAGCCGCGTGATGATCTCCACCCGGTCCCCGGGGATACGCGCCACGGTCACTTCGACGGGCCGCTGGGTCCGAGCCGAATACCCGATCCGGAGGATCTCCAGGATCGGGATGCGCGTGGGGATCTGGAGCAGGTCGGCCTCCTCCTTGACGGGCATGCGCACCCGTTGGATCTCGATCCAGGAGATCGGCCCGTGCCCCGCCTCCTCCAGCCGGTCGATCCACGCCCCGGGCCCCGCACCGGGCTCGGCGACGGCCGGGACCTCCGCGTAGGCGTCGGGGTGGATCCAGCTGTCGGACAGCTGGAACGGCGCCTCACCCTCAGGCCCAGTGCACCTCCTGCGCCGCAACACCGGCGTCCCGGGAATGACCTTCAACTTGTTCGCGGGCCGTTCCGGGATCGGCACGACCTCGGCCGTCGCCGGAATGTGGTGCGCCCACACCTCGTCCCCCGAGAGCGCCGCCGGAAAGTTGTACCCGCCGACGACACGCTCCCCGCCCTCCCCCACATGCCGCGTGTTCCGCCGCACAAGATTCCCCCGCTGAAGCGTCCGCCGCTCCCCCGGCCGCAACACCACCGTCCCCCTCTTCCGCGCCGCCCAAAGCAGCCGCTCGTCCTCCAACACCGCCACCGCCGCCGCCACCGTGTTCCGCGCCGCCCCATACTCCACCGCCAACTCCGCCATCGGCGGCAACACCTCCCCAGGCCGCCACTCCCCCTCCCGAATCCGCCGCCGAAGATCCCCCGCAATCTCCTCAAACCGCACACCCACCGCGACCTCCCGGGACGATTTTGCTTAAGCATATTGACGCGACCCACCACCTCAGCCAGGATTGCTTTTGCTTAAGCAAAAGCACCCAGGTTGACGGGCCTCACCAGTGCGGACAGCACCGAGCCTATGAGGACGACCCCGCCGTCAGGCGCTGAAACCAGGGCGCGAACACAGATGTCCAGATCACGACGCGACCCCGGCCCGGCGCCGCCGGTGCCGGGCGCCTGGATCAAAGGTGAGGTCCGACCATGCCTGACGACACATGGGCAGCCCAGAACGAGCCATCGCGCACATCCGGGGCCCCGCCGCACGTTCCCGACACGCGCGCGCCTTCGCGCACGTCCCCGCGACTTCATCATCTGTCGGATCTTGGCGCCATGCTCCGGGAGCAGCATGGACTCGACGCCGTCGTCGGACCAGGAGGCGCGGGGCAGCCGATGGTGCTACGGGTGACAGCCCGCAGCGGCGCGATCCTCGCCGTCGAAGCCGACTTCGTCGAGAAGGCGGGCGGGTGGCGGTTCACCTGGGCCGCCAGCCGCGTCGCCCCCGTCTCCGACGTATGGCACGCCGCACAGCGGATCTCCACGGATCTGAGGTCCCTCTGATGAGCGAGGCCCACACGTGGCCCGCCTGCCGCCACTGCTCCAAACCCGTCCACTATCAGGGCCAGTGGTGGGAGCACGTCGGCGGCACCGTGGCCTGCGTCCCCGTCCAGCTCACCTACCCGCCACGCGGAACAAACGCCGCCCCCAAACACTCCCCGGATCCTGCGTTCCAGACACCGGAAGGGCAGTGAGGGTCTGGACGTGTGGAAGCCCCGGCCAGGGGGTGGCCGGGGCTTTCCGGTGGGTGGGTGGAGCGCCGGAGGGTTTGGGCGTTCCAGCCGGGGTGGGGATCAGGAGCCGAAGGGCTTCCAGGGGCCTCGGGTGCCGGCGCCCTTGCCCCATTCGAGGACCTCGACCTTGACGTTCTTGAGGTGGCCGGCGGGGACGCCCGCGTTGTAGCGGTCGGCGGGCTTCTTGCCGTCGTAGAGGTAGCGGAAGGTGTAGGTGTCCAGGTCGAGCATGATCCCTCGGTGGGACGGCTCGCCCGGGCCGCGGTCGCCGACAAAACCGGTGACGGAACGGCCGTTGTAGGTGACCTTCACCTTGGTCATGAGCGGCCAGGACGGCGAGGCGAACATGCCCTTCTGCATGGGCTTGCCGCTGGCGGGGGCGCCCGTGTCGCCGTTGATGCCCGAACCGTCGTCCCAGAAGTAGGTCGCGGTCGTGGTACCCGTCCACAGGGCCTTGGCCTTCTTCTCCTCGCGCTCCTTCTTGGCCTCGTCGGCCTTCTTGTCGGGAGTCGGGGAGGCGGGGACCTTCTTCGGCGCCAGCGCCGCGGCGTTCGCGGCGGTCGGCGCGGCGGACTCGTCGGCGTTGGCGACAACGCCGGTCGTGACGGCGGCGAGGGCCAGAGCACCGGTCAGGGACAGGGTGAGGGCGCGCTTGGTCAAGGTGCTTCCTTCGATCGGGTGACAGGGCACAACCCGGGGGCGCTGCGGGATCGTCGAAGATCTCCGGGGGCCGACGGCTCCCGCGCGGGAGTCCGGGCTGTCGCGCTAGTCGGGCGCCGAGACGGCGGACTGCGCTTGATGCGGGCGTACAAGCCTCTTTGTCTGTACAAGACCCTGGGCTGGTTTGCCGGTCCTTGTCGCGATAACGGTTAGTTAACCATATCCGTCAAGGAAACGCCAAAGGTCCGCTTCGTCCGAGTATGCCGGAAGCCTCGAAACCCCCTATCTCAAAGGGGTAACGCAATCTCAAAAAAGTTGCCGATCATCCCTCCGGAGGGGGCCGAACGCCCCTCAGACCGCACGTCAGCGGGCCGCGAGCGCCTTGATCGCCCGGATCGGACGACACCCCGGCACCGTCAAGAAGATCCGCCCAAGGCAAAGCGAAAGCCGCCCCCGGATCACCGGAGACGGCTTTACCCTCTGCTTTACTCAAGCCCCCACGAGGGTCAACTGGGGATCTTCCAAGTGAGGGTCTTGTCCTTCACGTAGAGGCTGCAGGTGATCCTGTTCCCCGACGTCTTCCAGTCGTTCACGAGCGGGAAGTAGGCGAGGACGCCGAAGTTCGGGTCCTGCTTCTCCAGCTTGGCCGCCTCGTCGGCGAACGCCCCCACCCAGGTCTGCGCCTTGTCCTGGCAGCGGTTGAAGATCGTCTGGTCGCCGGGAAAGGAGCCGCTCATGGTCAGCGCCGTGAACACCTGGGCGTTGTGCGGCTGGGTGCAGGGCAGCGCCTTGATCCGGTAGACCGTCTGGGTCTCGGTGGTGCCGCTCGGCGGGGGCGCGCTCGTGTCGTCGTCGTTGAAGCAGTCGCCGACCTTGAGGTCCCACGGGGCCATCGACCCGGCCTCGGTGATCTCGGAGCTGCCGGTGTCGCGCTCCGGGCCGTCGAACGCGTCGAAGATCCGGCCGCCGAAGTTGAACAGGGCGATGACCAGGATGACGACGAGGGCGCCGGCGAACCCGGCGAGCTTCTTCAGCGGGTTCCTGCGCGGCGGCGGGCCGAAGCCGGGCGGCGGCGGGTCGAACGGGTTCCGGCCGGGACCGCCGGGGCCGCCGGGGAACGGCGGCGGGGTGCCGGGGCCGCCCTGGTACGGCGGCTGGCCCTGCCAGCCGGGCTGGGGCTGCGCCGGGGGCTGGCCGGGCTGGCCGTAGGGCGCGCCGCCCGGCTGGCCGTAGGGGCCCGGCTGGCCGGGCTGGGCGTACGGTCCGGGCTGGCCGTACTGTCCGGGCTGGCCGGGTTGTCCGGGCTGGCCGTACTGTCCGGGCTGGGGCTGCTGCCCGTAAGGCTGGTTCTGCCCCCCGTACGGGGGCTGCGGCTGGTTCGGCGCGCCCGGATAAGGCGGACCCGAAGGGGGGAAGCTCATGAGGCGGCACCCTATCGGCATCCACCGACACTTCCGATATGAGCGTCACCTCTGGTCTGCGAGATCCGTCCGTCACTTGTCGACGGGGAGTTGCCAGGTCAGCTTCTTCTTCCCGAAGACGACGATCCCGCACACGATCGCGTTGTCGTCGAGCGACTCCCACGAGCGCCGGGTCGGCATGAACGTCTGCGCCCCGTACTCCGCGTCGACCTTCCGCAGCTTCCGGTCGGCGGCCGGGTGCCGCTCCGCCCAGATCACGATCGCCTCGGCGCACCTGTCCATGACCTGCTTGTCCGACGGGTACTTGCCGCTCATGGTGATCCGCTGCATGACCTGGGCGCTGTGCGGCTTGTCGCACGGCACCACGGTGACGGCCTCGACCCCGGTCACGGTGGTCTCGTCCCCGTCCGGCTCCTTCGCCTTCTCCCGGTAGCAGTCACCCTGCCGGAGGTGGAGCGCGCTGGTCTCGCCCTCGGCCAGGACGTTCCCCTCGTCGTCCCGCTCGGTCATGTCGCCGGTGAGCATCCAGTTGCCGACCAGCCCGATGGGCGTCACCACGGCGATCAGCAGCCCGATGACGAGCAACGTCTTGGCCCGGGACCCCCGCTTCGGCGGCCCGCCCGGAGGCGGGTACACGTGCGGCGGCACCCCGTAAGCAGGCGGTGCGCCTCCCACCCCTCCGGGCGGCCCATAAGCGGGTGGCGCGCCTCCGGGCGTACCGTAGTGCGCCCCGGGCGGCGGATAGGAGGGGGACGCCCCTCCGGGCGGCCCGTAAGGCGGCGGCGCCCCATAAGAAGGTGAGGGCCCGGCGTGGCCACCGGGCGGAGACCCGTAGGGAGGCTGCCCCCCGGACGGTCCGTAGCGGCCACCGGGCGGAGACCCCTGCGGAAAGGGGCTTCCGGGCGGGGACGGGGCTCCGGGCGGCGGGCCTGGAGTCGCGCGGTGGCGGCCGGGAGGCGGCGGGCCGGAGGACGGTTCGGGCTGGGGTGAGCCGGATGGGGGGTAGCTCATGGCTCCGGAGTGTAGAGGTGAGGGGGCACCGGTCGCGCGCCGTGAGAACGGTGCCCCCTTGCCGGAGATAATACTACACTAATCAGGTAGTGATTACAGGGTTTGGCTCCGCGCCACCGTAACGCCGGTCCCGTGACGCGTAGAGCTCACACGCGTACCAGAAGTGCCGCCGGTCGAAGTCGGGCCAGAGCGTGTCCATGAACACCATCTCGGCGTACGCCGACTGCCACGCCAGGAAGTTCGACGTCCGCTGCTCCCCCGACGGACGCAGGAACAGGTCCACGTCCGGCATCGAAGGCTGGTACAGGTACTTCCCGACGGTCTTCTCGGTGACCTTGTCCGGGTTGAGCCGCCCGGCCCTGACGTCGCGGGCCATCGCCGCCATCGCGTCCGCCAGCTCCGCGCGCCCCCCGTAGTTCACGCAGAACTGGAGGGTGAGGACGTCGTTCCCGCGCGTCATCTCCTCGGCCGTCTCCAGCTCGCTGATGACCGAGCGCCACAGTTTGGGCTTGCGGCCCGCCCACAGCACCCGGACGCCCATCGCGTGGAGCTGGTCGCGGCGGCGGCGCAGCACGTCGCGGTTGAAGCCCATGAGGAAGCGGACCTCCTCGGGCGAGCGCCGCCAGTTCTCGGTGGAGAACGCGTAGGCCGACAGGTAGGGCACGCCGAGCTCTATCGCCCCCTCGATGACGTCGAAGAGGGAGTACTCGCCGCGCTTGTGGCCCTCGGTGCGGGGCAGGCCGCGTTCCTTGGCCCAGCGCCCGTTCCCGTCCATGACGAGGGCGACGTGCCGGGGGACCAGCTCCTTGGGCAGCTCCGGGGGTCTAGCCCCGCTCGGGTGCGGGTCCGGGGCGCGGAACTTCACTCTTGCTCCTCTCGACGTGGCGCAGCGACCTGATGCCGTGTTCCAGGTGCCATTGCAGGTAGGCGGCCACGAGGCCGCTGCACTCTACCCGGTGGCGGTCCTCGCTGACGTCCGCGGCGTCCCACTCGCCGCGCAGCAGCGCGATCATGAGCGCGAACGTCTCGGGCGCGGGCGTGGCCGAGCCGGGGACCCGGCAGGCGAGGCAGAGCGCGCCGCCGGCCGGGATGGAGAAGCCGCGGATCCCGGCGCGGCCGCCGCAGCGCGAGCAGGCGTCCAGGGACGGGGCCCAGCCCGCGACGGACAGCGAGCGCAGCAGGAACGCGTCGAGGACGAGCCGGGCGTCGTGGGTGCGGTCGCCGAGTGTGCGCAGCCCGCCGACGAGCAACAGGAACTGCCGCAGTGACGGTTCGCGCTCCTCGGCGGTGAGCTTCTCCGCGGCCTCCAGCATGGCGACGCCCGCGGTGTACCGGGGGTAGTCGGTGACGAGCGGCTCCCCGTACGGCCGGATGGTCTCGGCCTGCGAGATGAGGTCGAGCGAGCGCCGTTCGTACAGCTGGAGGTCCACGTGGGTGAACGGTTCGAGCCGCGCGCCGAACTTCGACCTGGTCTTGCGGACGCCCTTGGCGACGGCCCTGATCCGGCCCGTCCTGCGGGTGAGGACGGTGACGATCCGGTCGGCCTCCCCCAGCTTCTGGGTGCGCAGCACTATGCCCTCATCGCGGTAGATCGTCACGCTGTCCATTGTCCCGCATGGTCCGTCGTGAAACGGGCGCCTCGGCCAGCGCTTGGTGACCTTGAAGATACGGAAAGCGACCGCTTCCGGACCCGCTCCCCGGCGATTTCCCTGGGCGATGCGGCGCGGGCCGTGGCACGGTGGAACGCATGAGATGCACGATCGTGCCCCCGCACATGCTGGAACGGGTCCTGGAGGGGTCGGCCGACCCGGAGTTGCGCGCGCTCGCGCTGCGCACCCTGCGGCTCGACGCGGCCACCCGCACCGAGAGACGGCTGGCGGGGCCGGTCACGCAGGGCAACGGTCGTAGGGACGAGCCGTGGCGCACCGTCAAGGACGCGATGCACCTGGAGGAGCTGCCCGGCAAGACGGTCCGCTCCGAGGGCCAGGACCCGACGGGCGATCCGGTGGCCGACCGCGCCTACGACTGGCTGGGCGCGACGTTCCGGTTCTTCGAGGACGTCTACGACCGTGACTCGATCAACAACGCGGGCATGGAGATGGTCTCCACCGTCCACTTCGGGCGGGAGTACGACAACGCGTTCTGGGACGGCGCCCAGATGGTCTACGGGGATGGTGACGGCCGCCTGTTCCTGTCGTTCACGGGCCCCCTGGACGTCACCGCGCACGAGCTGACGCACGGCGTCACCCAGTACACGGCGGATCTCGCCTACTACGGGCAGCCCGGCGCGCTGAACGAGTCGATGTCGGACGTGTTCGGCTCGCTGGTCAAGCAGCACCATCTCGGGCAGACGGCTGACGAGGCGGACTGGCTGATCGGCGCGGGCCTGTTCGGCCCGGCCGTGCGGGGCGAGGCGCTGCGCTCGCTCAAGGAGCCGGGCACCGCCTACGACGATCCGGAGCTGGGCCGCGACCCGCAGCCCGGCCACATGGACGACTACGTGCGCACCCACCACGACAACGGCGGCGTGCACATCAACTCGGGCATCCCGAACCGCGCCTTCCACCTGCTGGCGGCGGAGCTGGGCGGGCACGCGTGGGAGCGGGCGGGCCTGATCTGGTTCGACGCGCTCACCGGCGGCGCCCTCTACCCGGACACCGACTTCCGGGGCTTCGCCGCGGAGACCGTCCGGCGGGCGGCGGCGCGCTTCGGCGAGGGGTCGGCCGAACACGGGGCGGTGGCGTACGCCTGGACGGCGGTGGGCGTGGCGCCATGAAGGTGACGGTCGTGCGCACCGGCGGTTTCGCCGGCATCAAACGCAAAGGACGCTCCGACACCGCCGACGACCCTGTGTTGCGGTCGCTGGTCGCGCGGGTGGATCTCGCGGCGGTGCGGGGCCGGGCGAGCGGGCGGCGGGTGCCCGACCAGTTCTCCTACGCGATCGACATCGACGGCGAGGCGGTGACCGTCGGGGAGTCGGATCTGACGGGCGCGCTGCGCGAACTCGTGCACCATGTCCTGGACGGCTGAGGCCGCCCGTGCCGTGCCCTGTGTGACGTTTCGGCTGGCCTCAGCGCTGGACGAGTGTGCCCTGTGCCGCGTCCGGCTCCGCCTGCCCGGCGGTCGGCTTGACGAACACCCAGCGCTTGTAGCCGAAGTAGCGGAAGATCGTCGCGAGGCCGATGCCGATGGTCAAGGCGATATTTGACCAGAGTTTACCTTCGAGTGACATCTGTGCGGCCAGGTACAGCACGGTTTGCGTTATGACGTACCCGATGCCGTTCATCACGAAGAACAGGGTGTATTCGCGCGCGAGCCCGGAGTTCTGGGCGTGCCGGAAGGTCCAGTAGCGGCTGGCGAGGAACCCCAACGTGGTGGACGCCACCATGGCCAGTGAGTTGGCGGTGAGCGCGCCCATCCCGTAGCCGAAGTGCAGCAGGTTGAACAGTGCGTAGTTGACCGCTACGCAGATGACCCCCACGCTGCCGAACCGAGCCAGCTCGCCGATCAAGTTCCGGTATCGTTGCACCCGCCCGATCGTAGGGCAAAACACTTAATTCTCGCCAATAACGCCGAATCACAGTAACTATTGGGATAACCTTCCCTCCCAGTTGAGCAAGGATCTCCCTACGCTCACGGGAAGGAGAACTCGGGTGTTGCCGCACGCGGCGCTCCTGATCATCGCGAGTTCCCTCGTCCTCCTGGGCGCCCTGGGTCTCACGGTGTGGACCAGGCCGACCAGGGCGTCGGACGCGGCAGTCGCGTTCGGCGTCTTCGCGTTGGGCGGGGTGATGCTGCTCACGGTCGTGGTCGGAGCGCTCCTCCAGCTCTACCGCCCCGTCCCGCTCACCTGCGGCGCGGGCGTCTACGCGGGGATCGGCCTCCTGGCCGGGGCCCGCGAGTCGGCACGCCACCCCAGGGCGTTCCGCCGCCGCCTGCGCGGCTGGACCCGACGGGCGCCGCGCGGCTGGGCACCCCACCCCGTGGTGTTCTCCCTCGCGCTGCTGACGGCGTTCGTCTACGGGCTCAGGGCCTGGCTCGGGGTACGGCTGCCGCCCAGCGACTGGGACGGGCTGATGTACCACCTCGTCGCCCCGTCGGCCTGGCTCCAGGCGGGCGAGGTCGGCAGGGCCACCGAGGTGATCTGGGCCGACGCCTACCCGATGGGCGTCGAGTCCCTCGCCGGGTGGCCGATGGTGTTCCTCGGCGCGACCGACCTCGGCGTGCTGTTCCTCCTCCCCGGCTACGCGATCGCCGGGGCCGCCGTCGTCGCGCTGGCCCGGCGGCTCGGCATGGGCAGGGCCCCCGCCCTCCTCGCGGGCCTCGCCTTCCTCCTGACGCCCTCGGTGTTCGCCCAGGCCAACACCTTCTACGTCGACGTGCACAGCGCCGCGTTCGGGCTCGCCGCCCTCGCGGTCCTGGCGAGCGTCAGGGGCGACGCCGAACTCTCCGGACGGCCCGCGCAGGTCGTCTCCCGCAAGATGCTCGTGCTCGGCTTCGCGCTGGGCGCCGCCACCGCCACCAAGAGCAGCAGCCTCGCGGTGATGGGCGTGGCGGGCTGCGCCGCGTTCGTCATCGTCGCCTGCGCGGCCGGACGGCACCGCCTCGGCGTCTGGCCGTTCCTGCGCGGCGCGCTGCCCCTGGCCGTGCCGATCGCCGTCATCGGCGGCTACTGGTACCTCAGGACCTGGCAGCACTACGACAACCCCTTCTACCCCGTCACCATGCTGGGGTTCGAGGGCGTCGGCGACGTCAAGGACGTCGTGCTCAACACCAACGTCCCGCTGGAACTGCGGGACATGACGCTGCCCGAGCAGCTGTGGGCCTCCTGGTCGCAGCCGTTCACCGACCTGCGCACCACCCAGGTGTACGACGTGCGGCTGGGCGGGCTCGGCGTGGCGTGGCTCACCTTCGTGCTCCCCGCCTCGATCCTCGGCCTCCTGGTGTGGCTGAAGAACTCGTGGCGGCGGCCCGGCGTCGGCGTCCTGCTGCTGCTGGGCATCGGCGTCACCTACGGCGCCGCCCTCGCGCCCTGGTGGGGCAGGTACGTCCTGCTCGGCTACGCGTGCCTGGTCGTCTTCGCCGTCTACCTGACGGCCCGGCTCGCCCAGGGACGCTCCCTCGCCCGCGTCGCCGGGGGCGGGCTGCGGCTCGTGCTCGCCGCCAGCGTCGCGCTCGCGGTGTGGACGGGCCACCGGCACGTCGCGATCACCAGCGGCGCGCCCGAGGACCAGGCGCTGTTCCTCAAGACCGGCGGGCTCCCGCTCGACCGGCTGCTCGCCATGTCCGTCGCCCCCCAGGCCGAACGGCGGGTGTGGCCCTGGACCGAGTTCGGCGCCCTCGACGCCCTCCCCGAGGGCACCACCATCGCCGTCGCGCGCGGCAACCTGCAGTCCCTCATCCAACCGCTGCGCGGCATCAAGATGCAGCGCAACCTCGTGGTGGTCGAGCCCCCCTCCGACACCGCGCGGCTCGCCCACGACCTGCGCGCCGCCGGCGCCGACCACGTCCTCATCGACCGCTCCCAGGTGTGGGACGCGGTCCGGCAGGACCTGTACGAAGACCCCTCGTTCACCTTCGTCACCGACCTCGGCGGCGTCGCGCCCAAGTACAACCCGCCCCCGGACGGCAAGCTCTTCCGGCTGGAGGCCGAACCCGACGCCCGGCGCTAGGCTCCCCCCGAAAGGACCCCCGCTTTGAGTCTCACCCTCGACTCGGCCCCGACGACCGCCCCCACCCGGCGCGGCCTCGCCCGCGGGCTGCTGCGGACCGCACGGCCCAAGCAGTGGACCAAGAACGTGCTCGTGCTGGCCGCGCCCGTCGCGGGCGGCCGCATCCTGGAGGCCGCGGTCCTCGGCCACACCGCCGTGGTGTTCGTCCTGTTCTGCTGCGCCGCGTCCGGCATCTACCTGCTCAACGACGCGATGGACGCCGAAGCCGACCGGGCGCACCCCGTCAAGCGGTTCCGTCCGGTGGCGTCGGGCGAGGTGCCCGTCGCCGTCGCGTACGCCGCGGGCATCGGCCTCTCGCTCGTCGCCGTGGTGGGCGGGGCGCTGCTGCTCAACGGCACGACGGCGCTGCTGCTGGCCGTCTACTCGGCGATCCAGATCGCCTACTGCGTGAAGCTCAAGCACGTCGCGGTGCTGGACATCGCCGTCGTCGCGTCCGGGTTCCTCATGCGCGGCCTCGCGGGCGGCACCGCCTCCGCGATCACCCCGTCGCAGTGGTTCCTCATCACCGTCGGGTTCGGCTCGCTGTTCGTCGTCGGCGCCAAGCGCGCGTCCGAGCTCGCCAAGCTGGGCGAGGACGCCAAGCACACCCGCAAGCTGCTGAGCGAGTACAGCGAGAGCTACCTGCGCTTCGTGTGGCAGGGCGCGGCGGCGCTGATGATGCTGTCCTACTGCCTGTGGGCGCTGGAGCCCGACGGCAGCACGCTCGGCCAGCTCCGGATGCTGTCGATCGTGCCGATGACGCTCGCCGTCCTGCGGTACGCGCTGATCGTCGACAGGGGCGAGGGCGGCGCGCCCGAGGACGTCCTGCTCGGCGACAGGGTGATGCTCGCGCTGGGCGGCGCCTGGGCCGTGATCTACGGCACCTCGGTCTTCCTCTGAGCCCTCCCCCGGGACGCGCGGGCCGCCCCGGCCGTCAGGGACCGGGGCGGCCTCCAGAGCCGCCCAGACGGCTCAGGCGGCTCAGAGCAGCGCGTCGAGGGTGAGGGGCAGGGACCGCAGCCGCCGCCCCGTGGCGTGGTGCACGGCGTTGGCGACGGCGGCGGCGATCCCGACGAGCCCGATCTCGCCGACGCCCTTGGTGCCGAGCGGGGTCGCGGTGTCGGGGCCGCCGACGAACACCACCTCCATGTCGGGCACGTCGGCGTTGACCGGGATCAGGTAGTCGCCGAACGTGGCGTTCGCTATCCGGCCTGTGCCTTCGTCGGTGACGGTCTCCTCGAAGAGGGCCTGGCCGATGCCGCCGACCGTGCCGCCGACGATCTGGCTCGTCGCGGTCTTGGCGTTGAGGACGCGGCCGCCGTCGATCACCGAGACGACCCGGGCGACCCGGATCACCCCGAGGTCGGCGTCCACCCTGACCTCGACGAACCTCGCGCCGAACGCCCCGGCCCAGGCCGTCGTGTCCGGGGTGGGCGGGGTGCTGCGGCCGTCGGCGCTCAGCTCGGCCAGGTCGTGCCGGGCCAGGATCGCGGTGTACGCCTCGCCGCTCCCGGGGTCGCCCGCCCTGTGGATCCCTCCGCCGCCCGCCTCCACCTCGTCCAGGGTGAGGCCGCGTAGGGGCGACTCCGGATCGTCCGCGACGACGTCGAGGAACGCCTGGAGGAGCTGGCGGCACGCGGACCGGACGGCGTTGCCCAGCGCGCCCGTCAGGCCCGAGCCCCCGGCCTGCGGGGAGTACGGCATGTCGGTGTCGCCCAGATCGAACCGCACCCGTGCGACGTCGAGGCCGAGCAGTTCGGCGGCGAGCTGCGTCATCACGGTGTAGGTGCCCGTGCCGATGTCGGTCGCGGCGCTGCGGACAAAGGCCGACCCGTCGTGCTGCAGCGACGCGCGCGCCTGGCACGGCACCTGGTAGGGCGGATAGGACGCCCCGGCAAGGCCGTAGCCGACGCGCCAGTGGCCGTCCCGCATCGAGCCGGGCTCCGGGGTGCGGCGCGACCAGCCGAACAGCTCGGCGCCCCGCGCGAAGCACTCGCGCAGCGCGTTGCTCGACCAGGGCAGGCCGGTCAGCGGGTCCGTCCCGGCGAAGTTGCGCAACCGGAGGTCGAGCGGGTCGATGCCCAGGTCGACGGCCAGCTCGTCCATCGCGCTCTCCAGGGCGAAGTTGCCCTGCGCCTCGGTGGGCGCCCGCATCGAGCCGGGGCACGGGATGTTCAGCCTGACCTGCCTGTCGCGGGTCATCACGTTCGGGCAGGCGTAGGCGCGCGCCGACGTGTGCGAGACCGCCTCGAAGTTGTCGTCCTCCAGCGCGACGGGCGCGATCGCCTCGTGCGCGAGGGCGGTGAGACGGCCGTCGCGGGTCGCGCCGATCCTGATCCGCTGGATGCTCTCCGGCCGGTACCCGACCCCGGTGAACATCTCCGGACGGGTCAGGACGAGCTTCACCGGGCGTCCCGTCTCGCGGGCCGCGAGGACGGCGAGGATCACGTGCTGCCACGCGCGCAGCCCGGCGCCGAACCCTCCGCCGACGTAAGGGGCGAGGACCCGGATCCGTGACTCGGGCACCCCGAACGTCTCGGCGAGGCTCATCCTCACGCCGTGCGGCCACTGGGTGGCGTCGTGCACCGTCAGGGAGCCGTCGCCGTGCCACACCGCGACGGTGCTCATCAGGCCGAGCGGGTTGTTCGTGTTGTCCGGTGTCGCGTAGGTCTCGTCTATCACCACGTCGGCTTCGGCCAGCCCGGCTTCGAGGTCGCCCCTGTCGACGTCCATGCCCCACGGGTCGTCCTCCACCTCGGCGCGCGGATCGCCGATGTCGAGCATCGGCACGTCCTCGGCGTACTCGACGGCGACGAGGGAGGCGGCGTGCCTGGCCTGCTCGGCCGTGTCCGCGACCACGACGGCGACGTACTGGCCGTAGTGCAGGATCCGGTCGTCCTGGAGCGGGGCGGGCGGCGAGATCCCGAGCAGCGTCACCGGGCCACGGCGCAGCCTGGGCGCGTCCAGGGCGGTGACGACGGCGATGACGCCCTCGGCCGCGCGCGCCTCGGCGGTGTCGATCGCGGTGACCCGTCCGGCGGCGATCGTCGCGCGGACGGGAGCGGCGTGGGCCAGGCCCGGATAGGAGACGTCATTGGGGTAGAGCGCGGCTCCCGTGACCTTCAGGGGCGCTTCGACGCGGTCCAGGGCGGCGCCGATCCTTGGTGCGGTGATCGTCATCACGGTGCTCCCGTCACGGTCTCCAGGGCGCGGATCAGGGTGCGCTTGGCGAGTTCCACCTTGAACGCGGTGCCGGGCAGCGGCCTCGCCCCGGCCAGGGTGACCTCGGCGGCCTCGCGGAAGGCGTCACGGCCCACGGTGGCGCCGCGCAGCACGTCCTCGGCGTCCCAGGCGCGCCACGGGACGGTGCCGACGCCGCCGAGCGCGACCCGCGCCCCGGTGATCGTCGTGCCGTCCAGCTCGACGGCGACGGCCGCCGACGTCAGCGCGAACTCGTAGGACGCGCGGTCGCGGACCTTCAGGTAGTGCGTCCTGGTCCGTTCGGCCGGGAGCGGGATCTCCACCGCGGTGATCAGCTCGCCCCGGCGGAGCACGTTCTCCACGTCCGGGGTGTCGCCGGGCGGGAGGTAGAAGCCGGTGAGCGGAACGGTGCGGGTGCCGTCCGTGCCTCGCGTGTGCACGAGCGCGTCGAGGGCGATGAGCGGGACGGCGACATCCGAGGCGTGCAGGGCGACGCAGTGCGGGCTGGTGCCCAGGATCGCGTGCATGCGCTGGACGCCGTCGATCGCGGCGCAGCCCGAACCCCGCTCGCGCTTGTTGCAGGCGGCGACCGACGGGTCCCGGAAGTAGCGGCAGCGGGCCCGCTGGAGCAGGTTGCCGCCGATCGTCGCCATGTTCCTGAGCTGGACCGACGCGCCCGCCAACAGCGCCTCCCTGACGAACGGGACCCTGACGGCGACCGTCGGATCGGCGGCGAGCTCCTCCATCGTGGTGAGCGCGCCGACCCGGATCGTGGTGCCCGTCCTGGCGATCCCGCGCAGCGGCAGCCGCGTGATGTCCACGAGTTTCTCGGGGCTCAGCACGCCGTCCTTCATCAGGTCGAGCTGGGTGGTGCCGCCCGCGAGGAACGCCGCCCCCGGATCGGCGCTGACGACCCCCACGGCCTCGACCGGATCGACGGCCCTCACATACGTGAACGGACCCATCAGCCGACCTCCCCGCCCGCGGCGTCCACGATCGCGTCACGGATGCGCGGATAGGCGCCGCACCGGCACAGGTTGCCGCTCATGAACTCGGCGATCTCCTCGCGCGTCCCGGCCCGCCCCTCACCGATCAGCGCGATCGCCGACATGATCTGCCCCGGCGTGCAGTACCCGCACTGGAACGCGTCGTGCCTGACGAACGCGTCCTGCACCGCCCCGGCCTCCCCCACCCCGGCCACCCCCTCAACGGTCGTCACCTCCCGCCCGTCACACTGCGCCACGAGCATCAGACACGCCACCACCCTCTTCCCGTCCACCAACACCGTGCACGCCCCACACGCCCCCTGATCACACCCCTTCTTCACCCCGGTAAGCCCGAGCTCGTCCCGAAGCCAGTCCAACAACGTCACCCGCCCCTCCACCCCCACCCGCCTCCGCACCCCGTTCACCCCGAACTCCACACCCACCGAAGCCCCCAGCCTGGACAGCGCTTCCTCCCGTGTCTTCATCGAACCCCACCCCTCCCTGTCCCCGGCGAATCCTCTTCCTCCCCTACCCCAACCCCACCCTCACGAACTTCTCAAACACCTACGGACCATTACATATAGCCCACGCAACCCCCGACCCAATGGCCGACCAAATCCGGCCACATGACCCTCCCCACACTTCACCACCGAGAATCTCACGCCAGGGTGTGATAGGAATCGGTAGCACAAAATTCGACCCACCAATTCACGAGTCTGGACATCGGGTAAATCGAGGAGCCTCCTTGTTCGCCAAAAGATTCGTCACGGGTTTTCTGCTGACCGTCGGAGCGTTCGCCATCGGCATGGGTTCCGCCTACGCGGCCTCAGAAGATGAGCGAGGCAAGGGCGGAACCCTCAAGCACGCAACGACAGGGGCCGACTTCAAAGGCTCCTGGAAGTGGGACGACAAGATCAAGGTCAAGCTCGCGGGAGGCACCAAGACCTACCGAGGGGTCCGCTACTGGGGGACGCTGACTGACACGAACAAGGGCGATAAGCACAACGTCTACACCGAGGCCAACGGCACCTCACGGCCCAGGGTCTACGGGAAGCGCAACGGCAGCAAGTGGGTCTCCACCTACGAGACCAGCCGCAACGGCAAGACGGTGAGCTTCAAGGTGTGCCGCGATCGTGGAACCCTGCGCCCCGACAACTGTTCCAAGCAGCAGGTGCTTCGTCGCTGACCTGGACGGCTCCGCGCCGGCGTCCGTCTGTTCCGACGGTCGCCGGCCCTGATTTTCGACGCACTGTCACTTCGCTTAGGGAATGGTCCGGTTGCTCGGTGGGGACGCAGGGGTGTTGGTCGCCCGGGAATTGAGTCATGGGTATGGCGGGGAGCGGGTTCTGCGGGACGTGGGATTTGTGGTCGGGGCGGGGGAGGTCGTCGCCGTTCGGGGGCCGAGCGGGTCGGGGAAGTCGTCGTTGCTTTACTGTCTGGCCGGAGTTGTGGTGCCGGACGACGGTGCCGTGCTTTTCCAGGGGGAGGATCTGGCGCGGGCGTCGGACGAGCGGCGGAGCGCGGTGCGCGGGGAGCATTTTGGGTTTGTGCTCCAGTTCGGGGAACTCGTGCCGGAACTGAGCCTGTTGGAGAACGTGGCGCTGCCGCTGCGGCTACGGAAGGTGCGGCGCGGGGCCGCCGAACGGGAGGCTGCCGCGGTGCTCGACCGGCTCGGCATCGGCGAGTTGGGCGGACGGACAGCGGCCGAGGTCTCGGGCGGCCAGGCGCAGCGGGCGGCCGTCGCGCGGGCGCTGGTGCACCGCCCCTCGGTGGTCTTCGCCGACGAGCCGACCGGCGCACTCGACCAGGCGAGTGGGGAACTCGTCCTCGAAGCGCTGCTCGACCTCGCCCGGAGCCGGGGCAGCGCCGTCGTGATCGTCACGCACGACGCGGCCGTGGCGGAGCGGGCCGACCGGACGGTCTTCATGCGGGACGGCCGCGTCACCGAGCCCGAGCGGGAGAACCCGTGACGGAACTGGGGATCGGCCTGCGCCTGCTGCGCGGCGCAGGCCGGGCGGGATGGCTGCGGCTCGCCCTGATGTCGTTCGGCACGGCGCTCGGCGTCGCCTGCCTTGCCGCGATGCTGGGCGTGCCGGGACTCCTAGGCGCCGAGCAGGCCCGCAAGGAACAGCGGGTGCCCGTCGTCGCCGCGGACCCCGACGACGCGCGCGGCCTGCCGACGATCGCCGGGGAACTCGGCTCCTGGCGGGCGAGTCCGCTGACCCGGATGGCGATCGCCGCCGCCGGACAGGACGGCCCCGCGCCGCCGGGGCTGGCCCGGCTCCCCCGGCCCGGCGAGCTCTTCCTGTCTCCCCGGCTCGCGGCGGCTTACGCGGCCGACCCCGCGCTCCGCGCGTCCTTCACGGGCACGCCCGCCGGGATCGTCCAGGACGCCGGGCTGGCCTCCCCCGACGAGCTGCTCGCCTACGAGGGCGTGGCACGGCACAAGGCCGACGCCGACGCGGAGCCGTTCACCGGCTTCGGCGTCCCAGGCGCGGCCGGGGCGGGCATGGACCCGGCCGAGGTGCGGCTGATCTCCTTGGCGGTGGCGCTGCTGGTCCTCGTTCCGACCGGCGTCTTCCTCTGGGTGTGCACCCGGCTGTCGGCGGCGACCCGGGCGCGGCGGCTCGCCGCGCTGCGGCTGCTCGGCATGAGCGTCCGGCAGGTGCGCCGCGTCTCGGCGGTGGAGTCGCTCGCCTACGCGGTGCCGGGCGCGTTCCTCGGGGTCGCGCTGTTCCTGGCGGCCGACCACGCCCTCGCCCGCAGCGGGCTGCCCGGGGTGCGGTGGTTCCCCGAGGACTTCCACCCCTCGCCGCTCGCGCTGACCGTCTGCCTGCTCATGGTGCCGCTGCTGGCGGTGGCCGCCAACTTCGCGGGCACCCACCGGGCCCTCCTCGACCCGCTCGGCGTACGGCGGCAGGCGCCCACCCGGGCCCCGCGCCCGTGGACGACGCTGCCGCTCCTCCTCGGCGCGGGCGTGCTGGCCGGTTTCGTCGTGGTCGGCGCGCTGGGTCGGACGATGAGCGGGCAGGCGGCCGACCTCCTGCTCATCACCGGGATCCTGCTGACGGGCGCGGGCCTCGTCGCCGCGATCCCGCTGCTGACCGCGCACGCCGCAGAACTCCTGCACCGGCTCGGCGGCGGCCTCCCGAGCCTGCTGGCGACCCGACGGCTGCGGCACGACCCGGGCAACGCCCTGCGGGTGGTGGCCGGGCTCGTCGTCGCCGTGTTCGCCACCGGCGTCGCCCAGCACGTGATCACGCTCGTCCAGGCCACCGCCTCGCCGACGGGCAAGCACCGCGAATACCGCTTCTCCGCCTCCGGGGTGCCCGCGCCCGTCCGGGACACGCTGCGGACCCTGAGCGGGGTCACCGGGTCGGGGCTGCAACTCTGGGTGCCGCCCACCATCAATGACGAACCGCACCCGGAGCGCCCCGAGACATGGAACGTCGCGCACCTAGGGACCGGCGTCCTGGTAGGCACCTGCGCCGATCTCGCCGCCTTCTCCTCGTCCCCGCTGGACAGTTGCGCCGATGCCACCCCCTACCGGCTCGACTGGCGCTCACCCGGCGTGGTGACGCCGCCGCCGGGTGAGCGCCTCTCCGTCCCCCTGGAGTCCGGCTCCCTGACGATCGCGGCTCCCGACCCCATCCTGCGCCTGACACCCAACGACGCCTCCCTCATGGGCACCGCGACGATCCTGCTGCCACCGTCCGCCTTGGACGGCCGCGCCCTCCCCGACGACGCCGAGATCTATCTCGCGTCCAGCCCCGACAGCTCCGTCGTCCAACGTGTCCTGCAAGGGCTGTCGGTGCTGCTACCCGGCACCGAGATCGAACTGGTCGGCGCGGATCTGGAGGCGCAGCAGCGCGCCGCACTCATCGGCGTGCTGCTGTACGCCGGACTGGGCGCCGGCGGCCTGGTCGGCCTGTGTGCCTTTCTCATCGCCTCGGTCGACCGCGCGGTCGAACGCCGCCGTGACGTCGCCGCCCTGGTGCTCGTCGGGGTTCCGCTCCGGCTTCTCCGCGCCTCCCAACTGCTCCAGCTCGTCCTTCCCCTGGGCGTCGGCCTCCTCCTCGCCGTCATCACCGGCCAACTGGCCGGGTACGCCTACCTCGCGGGCGGCGGCGACGAGGAGTTGGCACGCCTCCAAGGCGCGCTCGTGGTCCTCGCGGCGGGCGCGCTCACCATTCTCGCCACCGCCCTCGCCTCCCTGCCCACGGTCGGCAGACGAGTGGACGTCGCCCTCCTCCACCGGGAGTGATCGCGGGACGCCACACCGGGCATCCAGCAGGCCCCCGGACTGAGGTGTCCGGGGGCCTTGGGGGTCAGAGCGTGAGGACGATCTTGCCGAAGTGGGTGTGGGAGTCGAGGTGGGTCAGGGGTCAGGCGTCGGCCTGGGAGCCGCGCACGACGCAGGACGCGCTGTTCTCCCAACCCCAGCCGTCACCGTCGGGGTCGGCGGAGGCGCTGGAGCAGTACGGGTAGCCGTTCGGGGCCGTGGAGTTGCCGTTGCCGCCGCCGCTGCCGGTGTCGGCGGACGAGCCGCGCACGACGCAGGACGCGCTGTTCTCCCAACCCCAGCCGTCGCCATCGGGGTCAGCGGAGGCGCTGGAGCAGTACGGGTAGCCGTTCGGGGCCGTGGAGTTGCCGTCGTTACCGCCGTTGTTGCCGTTGTTGCCGTTGCCGCTGCCGGTGTCGGCGGACGAGCCGCGCACGACGCAGGACGCGCTGTTCTCCCAACCCCAGCCGTCACCGTCCGGGTCGGCGGAGGCGCTGGAGCAGTACGGGTAGCCGTTCGGGGCGGTGCCGCCGTCGTTGCCGTCGTTGCCGTCGTTGCCGTTGTTGCCGTTGGTGTAGACGGAGGCGACCTGGGGGGCGCGGGCCTTCAGGCCGTCGGTGCCGTTGATGAAGCGCTGGCCCCACGGGGTGAGCGAGGTGGCCGAGAAGCCGTTCACCATGTCGAGGTACTCGACGCCGCTGCCGTTGCCGGACCAGGACCAGCCGAGCACACCGATGCCCTGGCCACGGGTGTGGCTGAGGATCGTCGCCTCGTCGGGGTCGCCGTCGGAGTGGTTGTCGCCGAACTCGCCGACCAGGATGGGCAGGCCCCGGCTGGTGAACGAGTCAAGGTAGGCCCGCACCTTCGACGCCGTGTTGTAGACGCCGTACATGTGCACGCTGAACACGGTGTTCCCGTCGGCGGCGGCGACCGTCCCGGCGTTGTCGCGCATCGTGTTGGACCAGTCCTGGCCCCAGTTCGGGGCGTCGACGACCAGCGTGTGCGAGAGCCCGGCCGACCTCAGCGTGTTGATCGCCGCGACCGTGTCGGACGCCCAGTTCTGGTAGCCGCTGTTGCCGAAGGGCTCGTTACCGATGTTGATCATCACGTACGCCTCCTGGCCCCGCAGGACCGAGGCGATGCCGACCCAGTACTGCGCGGCGGCGCTCAGCGACCGCGCGGCGCCGTCCTCGCCGTACCCGGTGGTGTCGTGGTTCTCCAGCATGCAGACCAGTTGGTTCCGCTTGCAGAGGTCGATGATGTTGGCGACGTCCGAGGCGGAGTTCGTCCCCCACCGGCCGCCGCTCAGCACCACCCGCACGGTGTTGGCCCCGGCCTCGCGGATCGCCGCGATCGACGACGTCTGGCTCGGGTACCACGCGTGGGCGTGGTTCACGCCCTGCGGCACGAACAGGTTCCCGTTCGCGTCGTAGATCTTCCCGCCGCTCACCGTGAACCCGCCCGCCGCCTGCGCGGGCACCGCTCCGACGAACACGGCGGCGAACGCCACCAGCATCGCCATGAGAATACGTCTCATCCGACTTCTCTCCTCCTCAACCAGGGTGGTACATCTCACTTAACCGGCTAAGCAACCGGTGTGATCGTAACGCCTTATCCGAGATTAAGGAACAGTGAACTTCGACTTTCCCCCGCCACACCGACCGACCAGACCGGCCCCGAAAGCCCCACAACCCCCTGGGCCAGCAGTGATAGCTGTCACTTAACTGATTAATCAAAGAATGCGCAATTCCCAGGATGCAAACCCATCTGAAGCATCCGCCACCACCGCACCGAGCGCATGGAAAGGCCCCCGGAGGTGGGGTTCACCTGGCGGGGGCCGTTTCTGGGCGCGTGGGCGGGTCTCGCCTGGGGCGCGGGTGGGGCTGACGGAACTGTGGTTCCGGGCCTCGGTGCCGGCGGGTGGGTGTGCCCTGGTGGCGGGGTCGGAAAGGGTCAGGCGCGGTTGACGGCCGACAGGACGGCCTTCAGGGAGGCGGTGACGATGTTGGCGTCCACGCCCACACCCCAGAGGGTCTGCTCGCCGACCTGGCATTCGACGTAGGCGGCGGCCTTGGCGTCGCCGCCGGAGCTCATCGCGTGCTCGGCGTAGTCCAGGACGCGGACGTCGACGCCGACGGGCGCCAGCGCGTCCACAAAGGCGCTGATCGGGCCGTTGCCGATGCCCTCGATCTCGCGGATCTCGCCGTCGATGCGGACGTCGCAGTTCAGCAGGTCCTTCTCGTCCACCCGGGACGACGTGCGGTGCGCCAGCAGGCCGATGCGCGGGCCGCCCGACAGGTACTCGCGCTCGAAGATCCGCCACATCGTGTCGGCGGTGACCTCGCCGCCCTGGTCGTCGGTGTGCTCCTGGACGACCCGGGAGAACTCGATCTGCAGCTTGCGCGGCAGCTCCAGCGAGTGCTCGGTCTTCATGATGTAGGCGACGCCGCCCTTGCCGGACTGGCTGTTGACCCGGATGACGGCCTCGTAGGTACGGCCGACGTCCTTCGGGTCGATAGGCAGGTACGGAACCTGCCAGGTGAAGTCGTCCACCGGCACCCCGGCGGCGGCCGCGTCACGTTCCAGGTGCTCGAAGCCCTTCTTGATGGCGTCCTGGTGGGAGCCGGAGAAGGCCGTGTACACGAGGTCGCCGCCGTAGGGGTGGCGCTCGTGGACGGGTAGCTGGTTGCAGTACTCGACGGTGCGGCGGACCTCGTCGATGTCGGAGAAGTCGACCTGCGGGTCCACGCCCTGGGTGAACAGGTTCAGGCCCAGCGTCACCAGGCAGACGTTGCCGGTGCGCTCGCCGTTGCCGAACAGGCAGCCCTCGATGCGGTCGGCCCCGGCCAGGTAGCCCAGCTCGGCGGCGGCGACGGCGGTGCCGCGGTCGTTGTGCGGGTGCAGCGACAGCACGACGGAGTCACGGTAGGCCAGGTGCCGGTGCATCCACTCGATCTGGTCGGCGTAGACGTTCGGCGTGGCCATCTCGACGGTCGCGGGCAGGTTGACGATGACCTTCCACTCCGGCGTCGGCTGCCACACGTCGTTCACCGCGTTGCAGACCTCGACGGCGTACTCCAGCTCGGTGCCGGTGAAGGACTCGGGCGAGTACTCGAAGAAGATCTTCGTGTCGGTCTCGGCGGCCAGCTTCTTGCACAGCTTGGCGCCCTCGACGGCGATGGCGGTGATGCCGTCCTTGTCCTGCCCGAAGACGACCCGGCGCTGGAGCGTGGACGTCGAGTTGTACAGGTGGACGATCGCCTGCCTGGCGCCCTCCAGCGACTCGAACGTGCGCTGGATCAGCTCGGGCCGGGCCTGGGTCAGCACCTGGATGACGACGTCGTCGGGGATCAGCCCGTCCTCGATGATGGTGCGGACGAAGTCGAAGTCGGTCTGTGAGGCGGCGGGGAAGCCGACCTCGATCTCCTTGTAGCCCATCCGTACCAGCAGCTGGAACATCTTCAGCTTGCGGGCGGAGTCCATCGGGTCGATCAGGGCCTGGTTGCCGTCGCGCAGGTCCACCGCGCACCAGCGGGGCGCCTCGGTGATCACCTTGTCAGGCCAGGTGCGGTCGGCCAGCTTCACCGGCGCGAAGGGCGTGTAGCGCTGGAACGGCATGCCGCTGGGCTTCTGGTCGTTCATCGGGGGTCCGGCTCCTCGTCTTGTGTACTCACAATGACGGGCAACACTCAGCTCCGCGGCGGGGAAGCCCGTCTTTCAGGCCCCGTCGCGGCCGCTAAGGAGGATCAGGCCGAACAGCACGTCTCGCAAGCTACCAGATTTCCGCGGGGTTAACGAATCGCCCAAGCTCGTGATCTTCGCGGGGAACCTGCCTGTGCCCGGCGCGCGTTGTGCTTCGATGAGACCTTCGGGGGACAGTGGGAGGAAGAGCGTTTGCGTGGCGTGAGACGGACCGGGGCGGCGACCGCCCGGACGGTGGGCGGGACGACGGCCGTCGCGCTGGCGGCGGCGCTGTGCCCGTGGGGCGCGGCGGCGCGCGCCGAGGTCAGGTGCAACACGGGCGAGCCGGGGTTCGTCGAGGGCGGGTACGCCGTCCAGGCGAACCGGTGGAACAGCCACGGCGAGATCTGTGTCACGTTCGAGGGCGAGGCGGGCTTCACGGTCACCGGCAGTTCGCTCGACTGGGGCAACCTGACGAACGGCGCCCCGCCCGGGGCCTATCCGAACATCGGCACGGCGCTGGCGGACGAGCGGCTGCCGCTGCGGATCGACTCCCCCAAGGACGTCCGGACGACCTGGGAGATCACCCTCGCCGAGGGCGACTACAACGCGTCCTATGACGTCTGGTACCACCCGGACAGGGCGGCGTGCACCTCGACGAACCCGCACATCGTGGCGAACGGCGGCGCGCTGGAGATCATGATCTGGCTGGCCAGCCCCGGCATCGACCCGTCGCCGGACTGGAAGGTCGCCGACGGGCTCACGATCGGCGACCACGTGTACGACCTGTACCGCTTCACCGGCCCGACCGGACAGACCGGGCTGATCTACGACATGCGCGAACAGACCACAAAGATCACGAACTTCGACCTGAAGCCGTTCGCGAAGGACGCGGTGGACCGGGGCTTCCAGAAGGCGGACGCCTACCTGTGCAAGGTCCAGGCCGGGTTCGAGATCACCCGTGGCGGGGTCGGCCTGCGCACCGACGCGTTCGCCCTGCGCGTCGCCGACCCGAAGCCGGCGAAGCCGAAGGAGCCGGAGCTGTCCGGCGAGGCACGTCCCGAGGACGCCGCCCCGACGGCGCAGCCCGGCCCGTCCACGGGCGCCGCGCTGCCGCCGACGGCCCCGCGCCCGGAGGAGGCCGACGCGGCCGACCAGGACGCGCTGGAGGACCTCCCACTGCCGTTCCTGCTCGTGCTGCCCGTCGTCGCGGGTGCCGCAGCCGCCGCCTGGTGGTGGCGCCGCAGCCCTGGCTGACGCGCGGGGCGGCCGGCGTCAGCCGATGTGGATCCAGGTCGCCTGCGACGGCTTGCCGGACTTCGTCTTGACAAAGAGCATGTACCAGCCGGGAGGCGCGATGTTCCGGTTGCCGGTGAGGGTGAGCCGGTAGCGGTTCTTGCCCAGCGCCTTCACCGGCAGCCGCACCGACCGCTGGTTCGGGTCGGAGGAGTGCGTGACGGCGATGGGCCGCACGAGTGACGCCGAGGTGATGGCCGCGCTTGTGGTGATGACGGGTTTCGCTCCGTACTTCCAGCCCTTGACCACCTTGGTCACCTTCGGCGCCTCGCCCTTCTTGTACAGGTAGGGCGGGTGGTAGATCGAGATCCGCGTGTCGAAGTAGCTGTCGTTGCCGTCCTCGGGCACCGGGATGTCCGGGTTGCTGCCGACCGCGAGGACCCTGCCGTCCGGGAGGAGGACGGCGCTGCTGTGGTACGTCCGGGAAACCGGGTCGGACGCGACGGGCTTCCACTTCATCGCGGCCGTCGCCTTGGACGGGTCGAGGATCGACGCCTCGTGCACGTGCTCGGCCCGGTTCTGCTGCGAGCCGCCGGTCTCGAACACGGTGCCGTCGGCGAGGATGACGGCCGACACGTACACCTTGCCCGCGCCGCCGCCCTGCGGGGTGTAGTTGCCGCCGATCTCGACGGTGCCGTAGGGCAGGTTGGGGCCCTTGGCGTAGCGCGCGGCGGCGCCCTTGCGCAGGTCGATGACGTCGGTCGCGCGCAGGCCCGTGCCGTTGGGGTCGGCGAAGTTCTTGCCTCCGATGACCATGACGCGCTGGTCCTGGGCGGGCGGGAGAAGCAGCGCGGCGGACTGGTCGCGGGCGTAGGGGTAGCGCAGTCCGGCGTTGTCGTTCGGGTTGTCCGGGGTGCCGCCGAGTTCGGCGTAGGCGCCGGTGTTCGGGTCGAGGTAGCCGGGGCCGACGATGTTGCCGTTGCCGTAGTAGCGCGGGTAGCTGAAGACGCTGGAGCCGTTGTAGAACAGCTTGCCGTTGGCGGCGAGGACGAGCGAGGGGTAGGTCGCCCAGTTGATGCCGGTCTCGGGCACCGCCGCGTCGCCGAGCCACCTCCTGGTCTTCCAGGAGAACCGCTCGGAGTACGGGGAGACGACGCTCTCCTCGTCGCCGCCGCGCGCGTAGTTGTAGCCGCCGACGGAGTAGACGTCGCCGTTGCCGAGCAGGGTCGCCGACGGGTACCAGTGGCCGTCGACGAGGTCGTTGACCTTGGTGTACCGGTTGGTCTTCGGGTCGAAGATGTAGGAGTTCCGGGACCCGCGCCACCCCTGGTACTCGTAGGTGTAGGGGATGCCGTCCTCGGTGACGCCGCCCGCGTACCCCGCGTACTCGGCGGTGCCGCTGACGACGAGGACCCGCCCGTCGGGCAGTTGGACGTGCCCGGCGCAGAACATGTCATACGGCGTCGGCACGTTGGTGAACTTGTTGGTCTTCGGGTCGTAGACCTTGGTGACGAACTCGCCGCGCCGGAAGCGGGCCTCGCCGTTGCCGGATCCGGCGATGAGCAGGACCTTGCCGTTGTGCAGGAGGACGCTGTGGATGGCGCGCACGCCGCCGTCGCCGAAGTCCTCGACGGTCCAGTGGCCCTTGGTGCACTCGGACCCGACGCACTTGGCCGTGCCCTTGGCGGGCGCGATCTTGTAGTTGTCGGTGGTGAGCGTGCCGGTGTCGTGCAGGGCCTGGCCGAACCGGACGGCCCTGGTCCCGGCCGGGACGGGCGGGGTTCGTCCCACGGAGAGCCGGAAGCCCTTGGCGGCGGGCAGGTAGGGGAAGGTGTGCCACTTCACCCACTTGCCGTTCTTCTTCTGCCGGAACACCGTGAGGGCGGTCTTGCCCGAGGTGGACCGGTAGGCGAGCTGGAGGTCGTACCTCTTGCCGGGCGTGACCTTCACCGCGCAGTTCGTCGACTGGAGCAGCGCCTTGAAGCCGCCCCGGTACCGCGTGATGTTGACGGTCGCCCCGCGCGCGCTCTTCTGCCCGCCCTTGACGGTTCCGATGGTGCCGGTGTTGTTCCCGGTGGTGTAGCGCGCCCAACAGGAGGGCAGCCCTCCCCCGACCTTCTCCAGGCCGGGGTTCTGCACCTTGGGCGAGGGGGCTGCCGACGCGGCGGGGACGGCCCCGGCGAGCACCGTCGTCGCCCCGACGACCGAGGCGAACAGAACGGCGGACGCACGGGGGCGCTCGTACCGCATCAGACCTCCAAAGTCATATATGTCCTATTTGTCGGATTAGGCCCACTGTTTCTACCGCAAGATCGGACCGGACCCGGCACCGGCTCAGCGGATGTGCACCCAGCGGGCCTCCGACGGCTTCCCGGACTTGGTCTGGACAAAGAGCATGTACCAGCCCGGAGGCACGACGTTCTTGCGCTTGTCGATGGTCAGCCGGTACTTCCCGCCGCCGAGGGACCGCACCGGAACCCTGACCGAGCGCTGGTTCGGGTCGGAGGAGTGGGTCACCGCCATCGGACGGATCAGGGACGCCCGGGTGATGGGCGCGTTCGTCCTGATGGTGGTCTGCGCGCCCGTGGTCAGGCCCTTCGCGTACGAGGTGACCTTCGGGGCGTCGCCGCCCTTGTAGAGATAAGGCGGATGGAAGATGGAGATCCGGGTGTCGAACGAATTGTCCCAGGGGTTGCTCCCGACGGCCAGCACCCGCCCGTCCGGGAGCAGCACCGCCGAGGCGTGGTAGCTCCGGCTCACCGGGTCGGCCGCGACGGGCTTCCACCGCATCTTCGACACCGACGGCACCGGGTCGAGGATCGACGTCCCGTGCACGTGGTCGGACCGCGTCTGCTGCGAGCCGCCCGTCTCCAGGAGCTTGCCGTCCGGCAGCAGGACCGCCGACACGTACGTCTTGCCCTGGGCGCCGGTCTGCTTGCGGGCGGGCGCGTCGGTGCCGTCGCCGTAGTGGATGACGCCGTGCGGAAGGTCCGGGCCCGCCTTGTAGCGCGGCTTGGCGGCCTTCAGGTCGATGACGTCCGTGAGCCTGATAGCCGGTTCGCCGTTGCTGAAGTCCTTGCCTCCGATGACCATGTAGCGCTGGTCCTGCGCGGGTGGAAGCAGCACCGCCGCCGACTGGTCGCGCGCCTCCGGCAGGCGCAGGCCGCCGAAGTCCGGCAGCGCGCCCCACGCCCCGGTGTCCGGGTCGAGGAAGCCCGGCCCGCGCAACCGGCCGTCGGTGTGGCGCGGCGGGCCGAAGACGTAGCTGCCGCTGTAGAACAGCTCCGCCGACTTCGGGGTGAGGTGCAGCGCCGGGTACGTCGCCCAGTCGATGCGCGGCTGGGCCACCTCACCCTCCTTCAGCCACCGCTTCTTGGACCACGAGTACCGGTCGGCGACGAGCGAGACGAGGTTGCCCTGGTCGGCGTCGTCCTGCCGCTCGTCGGCGTAGCCCCCGACGGAGTAGACGTCGCCGTTGGCCAGCAGCGTCGCCGACGGGTACCAGTGCCCGTCGGCCATGTCGTTGGCCTTCTCGTACCGGTTGGTCTTCGGGTTGAACAGGTACGACTGCTTGGACCCGAGCCATCCGGTGTCCGGCACCACGTTGTAGTCGGAGTACTCCTCGGTGCCGCCCATCACCAGGACGCGGCCGTCCGGGAGCTGGACGTGCCCGGCGCAGAACATGTCGTACGGCGTCGGGATGTTGGTGAACTTGTTGGTCTTCGGGTCGTAGAGCTTGGTCTTGGGGTCGCGGAACTCGTTGATGTTGTTGCCCGACCCGGCGATCATCAGGACCTTGCCGTTGTGCAGCAGGACGGTGTGGACGGACTTGACGCCCTTGTCGCCGAAGCCCTCGACGATCCAGTGGCCCTTCGTGCACTCCGACCCGGCGCACTTGGCCGTGCCCTTGGCGACGGCGATCTTGTAGTTGTCGGTCGTGAGCGTGCCCGTGCCGTACAGGCCCTGGCCGAACCGGATCGCCTTGGTCCCGGCCGGGACCGGCGGGGTCCGTCCCACGGACAGCCGGAAGCCCTTGGACGACGGCAGGTAGGGGAAGGTGTGCCACTTCACCCACGCGCCGTTCTTCTTCTGCCGGAACACCGTCAGCGCCGTCTTGCCCGACGTGGACTTGTACGCGAGCTGAAGGTCGTACTTCTTGCCCGGATCCACCTTGACCGCGCACTTCGGCGCCTGGAGCAGCGCCCGGAACCCGCCCGTGTACGCCGAGACGGCGACCGTCGCCGCCTTCGCGCTCCTGTTCCCGCCCTTGACCGACGCGAACGTCCCGGTGCTCTTACCCGTCGTGTGGCCCGTCCAGCACGTCGGCAGCCCACCGGAGACCTGCTCCAGGCCGGGATTCGTCACCTTCGGCTTCGGCGCCGCGTGCGCGGCGGGCGCCGCGCCCGACAGCAGCGCGGTCGCACCGACCGCGGCGGCGACGAGTACCGCGGAGGCACGGGGGCGTTCGTACCGCATGGGGGCCTCCGGGGTCACGAGGCGGACGGGGAAGCCTCGGCCCGGCGGGTGCGGCGACGGCTCGGGGGGAGCCGCCGCCGCGCCCGGGGATCACGCCTGGTCGAGGGCGGTCGGGGGTGCGCCTACTTGATGTGCACCCACTGGGCGGTGGACGGCTTGCCGGACTTCGTCTGGACGAAGAGCATGTACCAGCCCGGCGGGACGACGCTCTTACGCGTGTCGATCGTGAGCCGGTACTTGCCTCCGCCGAGCGCCTTCACCGGCACGTTGATCGAGCGCTGGTTCGGGTCGGAGGAGTGGGTGACGGCGATCGGCCGGATCAGCGACGCCTTGGTGACCGCCGGGCCGCTGACGGTGACCGTCGGACGGGACCCGGTGGTCAGCCCCTTCGTGTACTTGGTGATCTTCGGGGCGTCCCCGCCCTTGTACAGGTAGGGCGGGTGGAAGATCGAGATCCGCGTGTCGAAGGAGTTGTCCAGCGGGTTGCTACCGACCGCGAGGATGCGCCCGTCCGGGAGCAGCACGGCCGAGCTGTGGTAGCTGCGGCTCACCGGGTCCGGCGCGACCGGACGCCACTTCATCTTCGACACCGACGGCACCGGGTCGAGGATGGACGTGCCGTGCACGTGGTCGGAGCGGTTGCCCTCCGAGCCGCCGGTCTCCAGCAGCTTGCCGTCGGGCAGCAGGACCGCCGACACGTACGTCTTGCCCTGGGCGCCGGTCTGGCGGCGCGCGGGCGCGTCGGTGCCGTTGCCGTAGTGGATGACGCCGTGCGGCAGGTTCGGGCCCGCCACAAAGCGTGGGTTCGCCGCGTTCAGGTTGATCACGTCGGTGAGCCGGATCGACGGCTCGGGCGTCGCGAAGTTCTTGCCGCCGATCACCATGACCCGCTGCGCCTGCGCCGGGTGCAGCAGCACCGACGCGGCCTGGTCGCGCGCCTCGGGACGGCGCAGGTTGCCGTTGTTC
This sequence comes from Actinocorallia sp. API 0066, assembly GCF_020991275.1. Classification (GTDB taxonomy): domain Bacteria; phylum Actinomycetota; class Actinomycetes; order Streptosporangiales; family Streptosporangiaceae; genus Actinocorallia. Next base: position 464,751 of record NZ_JAJLQY010000006.1, read on the forward strand.
GGCAGCGCGCCCCACTGGCCGGTGGTCGGGTTGAGGAAGCCGGGGCCGAGGAGCGTGCCGTCGCCGTTCACCGGGTGCGAGAACACCGAGACGCCGCTGTAGAACAGCGCGGCGGCCTTGGTGGTGAGGTGCAGCGACGGGTAGGTCGCCCAGTTGATCCCGGTCTGCGCGACCTGGTCGGCGGGCAGCCAGCGCTTGCGGCTCGCCGAGTACAGCTCGCTGACCAGGGACACCTTGTTGCCGCCGGTATCGCCGTTGGCGCGTTCGAAGGCGTAGCCGCCGACGGAGTACACGTCGCCGTTCGGCAGGATCGTGGCGGACGGGTACCAGTGGCCGTCGACCATGTCGTTGACCTTGGTGTACCGGTTGGTCCGCGGGTCGAAGACGTAGGACTGCTTCGAGCCCTTCCAGCCCGCCGTCTCGTTGCCGACCGCGTCGTACTCGGCGTACTCCTCGGTGCCGCTCAGCACGAGCACCCTGCCGTCGGCCAGTTGGACGTGGCCCGCGCAGAACATGTCGTAGGGGGTCGGCACGTTGGTGAACCTGTTCGTCTTCGGGTCGTAGACCTTGGTGACGAACGTGCCCGCGTTGAAGCTGCCGGGGTCGTTGCCGGAGCCGGCGATGAGCAGCACCTTGCCGTTGTGCAGCAGGACGCTGTGGATCGCCTTCACCCCGCCGTTGCCGAAGTCCTCGACGGTCCAGTGCCCCCTGGTGCACTCGGAGCCGACGCACTTGGCGGTGCCCTTGGCGGGCGCGATCCGGTAGTTGTCGGTGGTGAGCGTGCCGGTGCCGTACAGGCCCTGCCCGAACCGGATCGCCCTGGTCCCGGCCGGGACGGGCGGTGTCCGGCCGACCGACAGCCGGTACTTGGCCGAGGCGGGCAGGTAGGGGAAGGTGTGCCACTTCACCCACTTGCCGTTCTTCTGCTGCCGGAACACCGTCAGCGCCGTCTTGCCCGAGGTGGACTTGTAGGCGAGCTGCAGGTCGTACTTCTTGCCCGGGTCGACCTTGACGGCGCAGCCCGGCTTCTGCAGGAGGGCCTTGAAGCCGCCGGTGCGGCGGGTGACGCTGACCCGCACGGCCTTGGAACCGCGCTGGCCGTCCTTCACCGAACGGAACGTGCCCGTGTTGTTGCCGGTGGAGTACTTGGCCCAGCAGTCGGGCAGCGCGCCGCCCGCCTTCTCCAGGCCGGGGTTCTGCACCTTGGGCGTGGGCGCCGCGTTGGCCGCGGGCACCGCGCCGCTGAACAGCGCGGTGGCTCCGACGGCGGAGGCGAACAGGACCGCGGACGCTCGGGGGCGTTGGTACCGCATGAGGGGAACTCCAGAATTCTGTTGCACGGGAGGCGCCGCGGCGCCTCCCGCTGTGTGCGGAGCGGGCCGGCGGCGGGGGCCGCCGGCACGCGCACGGGAGAGTCTGTGTCAGCTGATGTGCACCCACCGGGCGACCGAGGGCTGGCCGCCCTTGGTCCGGACGACGAGCATGTACCAGCCGGGCGGTGTGATGTTCGCGCGCTTGTCCATGGTGAGCCGGTACCGGTTGCCGCCGAGCGACTTGACCGGCAGGTTCACCAGGCGCTGGTTCGGGTCGGAGGAGTGGGTGACGGCCATCGGCCGGATCAGGTACGCCTTGGTGATCTTCGTGTTGGTCTTGACGACCGGCTTGGCCCCGCGCTTCCAGCCCTTCGGCGCGGTGGTGATCTTCGGCCGGGCGCCCTTGTACATGTAGGGCGGGCTGTAGATCGAGATGCGGGTGTCGAAGAAGCTGTCGCCGTCGGCGCCCGGGTAGTCGGGGTTGCTGCCGACGGCGAGCACCCTGCCGTCCGGGAGCAGGACCGCGGTGTTGTGGTACGTGCGCGCCACCGGGTCGGCGGCGACGGGCGTCCACTTCATGTTCTTGGCCTGCTTGGTCGGGTCCAGGATGGACGCCTCGTGCACGTGCTCGGAGCGGGTGTACTGCGACCCGCCGGTCTCGAAGACCTTGCCGTCGGCGAGGATGACGGCCGACACGTAGGTCTTGCCCGCGCCGCCGCCCTGCGGCGTCACCTGGTCGCCGATCGCGACCCTGCCGTAGGGCAGGTTCGGGCCCGCCACAAAGCGCGGGTTGGCGGCCTTGAGGTTGATGACGTCGGTGTAGCGGATCGCCTTGGCGTTGGCGTCGGCGAAGTTCTTGCCGCCGATGATCATGACCTTCTGGTCCTGCGCGGGCGGCAGCAGCAGCGCCGCCGACATGTCACGCGAGGCGGGCGCGCGCAGGTTGCCGTTGTTCGGCAGCGCGCCCCAGGCGCCGGTGGTCGGGTTGAGGAAGCCGGGGCCGCGCAGCGAGCCGTCCGCGTTGATCGGGTGGCTGAAGACGCTGGAGCCGTTGTAGAACAGGCGGCCGTCCTCGGTGAGGATCAGCGACGGGTAGGTCGCCCAGTTGATGCCGGGCTGCGCGACCTCGTCCTGGTTCAGCCAGCGCTTCTGCGCCAGCGAGTACCGCTCGGCCACCAGCGACACGAGGTTCGCGGCGTTCTCGGCGCGCTGCGCGGCGTACCCGCCGACGGAGTAGACGTCGCCGTTGCCGAGGATGGTGGCCGACGGGTACCAGTGCCCGTCGACCATGTCGTTGACCTTCTGGTACCGGTTGGTCCTCGGGTTGAAGATGTAGGACTTCTTCGACCCGATCCAGCCAGCCGTCTCGTTGCCGACCTCGTCGTACTGGGCGTACTCCTCGGTGCCGCTCATCACCAGGACGCGGCCGTCGGGCAGTTGGACGTGGCCCGCGCAGAACATGTCGTAGGGGGTCGGCACGTTGGTGAACTTGTTGGTCTTGGGGTCGTAGACCTTGGTGACGAACTCGCCACGGCCGAACCGCCCGGCGCCGTTGCCGGACCCGGCGATCATGAGGACCTTGCCGTTGTGCAGCAGCACGCTGTGGATGGCCCGCACCCCGGTGTTCCCCGCGAACGACCGCACCACCCACTTGCCGCGCTTGCACTCGGGGCCCTTGCACCGCAGCTCGCCCGAGGCCGCCGCGACCCGGTAGTTGTCGGTGACGAGCGTGCCGGGCTCCGACAGCGCCAGGCCCCACCGGATCTCGCTGGTGCCGGCGGGGACGACGGGCGTGCGCACCGTCGCGGACCGGAACGCCTTGGCGGCCGAGAGCGGCGGCAGCGTCTCCCAGCGCACCCACTTGCCGCCCGCGTTCTTGCGGAACAGCACGATCTCCGGGGAGTCGGAGGTGGACCGGTAGCGCACCTCAAGGTCGTACTGGCGGCCGGGCCTCACCTTGATCGCGCACTTGGCGTCCTGGATCAGCGCCTTGTAGCCGCTGGTCCGCGCGGTGATCTCGACCTCGGTGGCCACCTTGCCGCTGGCGCCCTTGACCACCCGGAACGCACCCGTGTTCCGGCCGGTCGAGTACTCCTGCCAACACTCGGGCACGCCTTCCGCGAGGCGCTCCAGGCCGGCGTTCTGGATCGACGGCGTGGGCGCCGCGACGGCCTGCCCGCTCAGGCCCGGGACGACCGCCGCCGCGCCGACGGCGGAGGCGAACAGGACCGAGCGGGTCCTACGGTGGAACCTCATCTTTGCCAAACCCCCAGGGCCACAGGTCAGTTGTCGCAGGCGATCTTGTTCTTGTCCGGGTCGAGCCCGTGCCGGTCCCGGCCGGGGACCTCAAGCCGGGTGAAGCCCCGCACCTTCAGGTACTCGCACTTCTGCGCCTGGGTCTTCACCTCTCTCGGGAACTCCCACGGGACGCAGATGGTCGCGCCGTACGCGTGGTCGCACCCGTCGACGTTCTCGGGGACGGGGACCGGTGTCTCCTTGGCCTTGGCGATGGCCACGGGGTCGGGCGGCGTCATCGTGACCTCCGGCGCCACCGGTTCCGGCGAGGCGGTCTCCGGTTCGCCGGGGACGACCTCGGTGGGCACGTCCTCGGCGAGCGCGGTCGGCGCGGCCGCCTTCTTCGGCTCCTCCTTGTCCCCTCCGTCGCCGCCGCGCAGCGCCAGGAAGACACCGCCGACAACGAGGGCCACCACCACCACTCCGGCGGCGGCGAGGGAAATGATCTTATTGCGTCGCACTACGAATCACCCGACAAAGACACAGGGGCGACGGGCCGGCGGCCCGCCTCCTCGACGAACTGCTCGATCCCGCCCGAGGGCGGCTGGCCGGAGGGGGCGCGGCTGCGGAGTCGAGGGGGTGCCGCGGCGTCTGTGCGAAATGTCGTGGTTCGTGGGAACCGCAACGCCGGTCACCTCCTCTCATGTCTGGGGCGAGTCGTCTCCCCTGCCGCTTCCGCCTCCCGGGTCGCCCGGGAAACAGAAATCGCCTCCACGGCTTGGATGCGCCGGGAAGGCGATTAGTTGTCGGGCGAGACCACTTTTTTCGACTGCACACCCATGTGGCGATCGTCACCCCGTACGGCCGTCCGGTCCATCAGTTCACTTTGTGACCGGTTTTTCGATGCAGCGGATGCTACCAGCAGCCTCGGCCACAACCCCGTGCCGTGTCCGGAATGAAACAGTCGATGGATTCAGCGAAAAAAGTCGGTGTCAGCCGGGCACCCCCGCCCGGAAGGCGAGGCCGTCGCCGGAGACCGTCATCGGGCCGCCGCGGTGCGGCACGAACAGCGCCTCGCCCCGCACCAGCCGCTCGTGCCCGCCGCCCCGCTCGACCCGCAACTCGCCCTCCAGGCACAGCAGCGCGCCGGGTCCCGGGTCGGCGACGCGCACCGGGGCCCCCTCCGCCGGCCGCAGCCGGGTCAGCTGGAACTGCGCGCACGGCACCGGGAACAGGTCCTCGCCGTTCGGCTGCCGGACCGCCGGGACGAGCTCGGGCGCGGACGGCGCGAAGTCGGTGACGGCCAGCAGCTCCGGCAGGTCCACGTGCTTGGGGGTGAGCCCGCCGCGCAGCACGTTGTCCGAGCTCGCCATGATCTCCACGGCCGTCCCGTGCAGGTAGGCGTGGATGGTGCGCGGCCTGGCGAACAGTGCCTGGCCCGGCTCCAGCGTCACATGGTGGAGCAGCAGCGCGACGGCGACACCCGGATCGCCGGGGTGCGCGGCCGCGAGCCCGGCCACCCAGCCGCCCGCCTGGGCCGCCTCGGCGACCAGCGCCGCCCTGTCGTCGTGCGGCCAGCCGGTGAGCAGCACGACGGCGGCGCGGGCGCCCTCGCCGTCCAGCACGTCGGCGACCCTGCCGAGCCGGGCCCCGCCCAGCGCGCGTAGCTGCGCCGCGGCCTCGGCGGGCGGCCGGAACCCGCACAGCGCCTCGAACCGCGTCACCGCGTACAGCAGCTCGGGTTTCGGCCAGTCGTCGTGGTAGCAGCGCTTGGGGTCGCCGACGGGCGGCCCGCCCTGCTCCTCGCGCAGGTACCCGGCGGCCGCCTGCGCGGCGTCCGGGTGCACCTGGATGGACAGCGCCGACTCCACGGCCAGCACCTTCAGCAGGAACGGGAGCCTGTCGGCGCCGGGCCCGAGCATCGGCTCCGGCGCGCGCGCGATGTGGTCGAGCAGCGAACCCGCCCCGGCGATCCGCGACGGGTCACCGGGGTGGGCGCCGATCCACAGCTCCGCCTCCGGGCCACGGCTCGGCCCGCCCCGGCCGAGCAGCTCGGCCAGGACGGTCCGGGAACCCCAGTCATAGGCGCGGATGGGGTTGTCCAGGCGGAGCAGCTCGGTCATCGTTCCGTTCCCGTTTCGGACGTCAGGGACGGCCGAAAGGGTACTTGGTCGTGTAGGAGCGGAACGTCTTCAGCGCCGACTTGTTTACCTCAAGACGGTAGTCCGCACCCTCTGTTTTCCTCTTGTCCATGTTGAACCAGATGATTCCGATGATGTCCTTACGCTGCGCTACCTTGGCCATCAGCTCCGCGATCTTCTTGTCGCGGCCCGGACCCGTCTGGACGCCGGTCTCGGCGAGCAGGATCGGCTTCTTCGAGAACGTCTTGATCTTCTTGATCGTCGGCTCGAAGATGTACGCGAACGTCGAGGACTTCTGCTTCTTGCGGTAGTACCCGATGACGCCGATCCAGTCGACGTACTTGTGGCCCGGGTAGTACTGCTTCAGGCCGACCTTCGGCATCGGGTAGATGACGTTCGGCGTCCACAGCCACTTGACGTTCTTCGCGCCCTGCTTGTTGAAGATGTCGACGATGTGCCGCCACGCCTTCACGAAGGTCTTCGGCTTGGTGTTCTTGGTGCCCCAGTCGTACCAGAAGCCGTTCATCTCGTGCGCGAAGCTGATCGAGACCGGCTTCTTGAACGCCTTCACCGCGTTGGCGTACTGGACGAGGTAGTCGTCGGTGCCGCCCGCCGCGATCGTCTCGATGAGGCCGACGCCGTGCGGCTCCCACTCGATCTGCGGCATCGCGCCGACGCTGACCGCCTGCTTGGCCCACGCCGTCGGGAAGGGCGCGTACCACGCCTGGAACTGCTTGACGATGTTCGGGGAACGGCCGACCCGCTGCTTCCACAGCTTGGCCTGGGCGGCGGGCTTGTTGATGTACTTGCCCTCCATGTAGATGCCCAGGTACTCGCGCTTGGGCGCCGCCCGGTCCGCACCCGCGCCGCCCGCCTGGCCGGAGTCGTCGGCGGTGACCGGCGTCGACGTCGCCGCGTGCGGTTCCACCGAGCCGCCCGTGGACGAGCAGCCGACGACGAGGGCGAGGGGCAGGGCTGCCGCGATCAGGTGTCGGAATTTCATGGGGCCTCCAGGGCCATCCTGGTTGTGGCGGGACGACGAAGAGCCTAAGGGCTGCGGAGGAGCCTAAGGGCTGACATGGGTTCACGACACGGGGGGCCGGTACGGAGGCCCCGCGATGCCGCGAGAGAACCCGCTACTTGAGCTTGCGGGGGTCGAAACCGTAGGTGTTCTGCTTGATCCAGTACTTGAACGCCTTGGTGGACGCGGCGCTGGAGTCGATCCGGAAGTCCATCTCGGTCGGCTTGTTGTAGCTGAACCAGAGGAAGCCGATGACGTCCTTGCGCTTGCCCACCGCGGTGAGGAAGTTCTTGATGTCAGCGGGCCGCCACTTGCCCGGCTCCATGCCCATCTCGGGGATGAAGATCGGCTTCTTGCTGACCTTCTTGAGCTGGTTGAGCGTGGGGACGAACAGGTCGTTCCAGGTGTGGTACCAGTTGTTGCGGTGGTAGTAGTAGCCCACCACGCCGAGCCAGTCCACGTAGGCGTTGCCGGGGTAGAACTGCTTGAGGCCCACCCGCGGCCGGGCGCCGGTCTGGTTGACCTGCCACAGCCAGATGGCGTTCGTGGCGCCGACGCTCTTGAAGATGTTGTGCATCCGCTTCCACGCGGCGCGGAACTGCGCGGGAGTGGTCTTCACCTGGCAGGCGTTGGACTCGGGCTTGGACGTCGGACCGCAGTGGCCCCACGGGTACCAGTCGCCGTTCATCTCGTGGAACGGGCTGAAGACGACGGGCACGTTGGCGGCCTTGATGCCGGTCGCCAGGGCCCGGATGTACTCGTCCTGCTGGCCCGCCGCGATGGTGGCGACGGTGGCCTCGGCCGGGGTGTGCGCCTCCAGCTCGAACTGCGGGTAGGCGCCCGCGTTCCAGATCCGCCGCGCCCACTGCGGGTCGAAGGTGTTGCCCCAGTTGTAGAAGCTCTTGATCATGTTGGGCTTCATGCCGACCTTTTTGGCAAGGGCGTTGCGGTCGGCGATCTGGTTGCGCGCCTGGTCGGTGAAGACACCGAAGATGTCGCGGCGCGGGTAGATGTGCTTGTTGACGTTGACGACGCCCGGCGCGTTGTAGCGCTTGAAGTTCTTCGGCCGGGGGTTGTTCCAGACCTTCTTCTTCTTTTTGGCGGGCTTGCGGGCCGCGTCGTCGCCGCCCGCCGCGCCCTCGTCGGCCTCGTCGTCGGTGGAGCCCTGCGGCTCGACGGCGGTGGTGGTGCCTCCGGCGCTCGGCCGGACGCGGTCACCGGACGACGACGACGGCGACGGGGTGGGGACCTCGGGGGTCTCCTCCTCGTAGATGTCGCGGCCGTCGGCCTCGGTGTCGATGGTGATGGCTGTCTTGTCCTTGGGCGCAGCGGTCTCCGTTGCGGGCGAGGCGCAACCGGCCGCGAACACCACGGGAAGCGTGAGTGCCAGGAGTGGTCGGATGGACGTCATGACGGATGGTGCTCCAGGGGGTTGGTGATGGGACGTGCTCAGGGCACCGCGGGGCGAAGGTTCTTCACCCAGATCTGGTGCGTGCCCTCGGTCCAGCCGAGCCGGAAGGGCACCCCGGTCAGCACGCGGTAGTCACCGGTGCCTGCCCTGAGCTGTTCGAGCAGCGCCTCGTCCGTCGGGCTGACGGTCGGGATCTGCACGACGATCATTTCGTAGGTCCGCTTGCGCAGGACCGCCTTGAGCTCGGCGAGTCCGCCGCGCTCCAGGTCCTTGGTCACGATTTTGTCGGTCGCGGTCCACTGCGCGGTGCGGAACTCCTCCATGTAGGTGCCGAAGGTCTCCGGCGCCGAACCGAGGTAGCGCTTGCTGGGCTCGACGCTCTGGTCCAGGACCTTGGCGATGTTGTCGTAGTTGGGCCAGAGCGTGTACTCGTACTCCGACTGGGCCATGCCGAGGGCGAGCAGCCCGACCGCGGCGATGATGCCGACCTGCGGGAAGCGGAAGTGGCGGCCGATCATCCGGACCAGGCCGACGCCGACCATGGTGGCGCCGAACAGCCCGGCGAAGCCGAACTGGAGCCGCCACAGCGAGCCCTCGAAGGTGGTGAAGGCGAGGAAGACGGGGGCGAGCACGACGGGCAGCAGGAACGCCGCCGACAGCGCGACCCGCCAGCCACGGCCCGGCTCGGGGTCGGCGCCGACCGGCACCTCGCCCATCCGCGCCTTCCAGACGTAGAAGCCCGCGCCGAACAGGCCGACCGCCAGGTAGGCGCCGAGCCAGTGCGCCCAGCCGCTGAACAGGTCGCCGAACCCGACGGCGGCGGGCGCGCCGTCCGAGCCGCCGGTGGCGAACAGGCCGACGCCGACGAGCAGCGCCACGACCAGGCCGGACGAGCGCAGGACCGCCTGGCCGACCGAGGTGTGCCGGGCCGTCACCAGCAGCGCCAGCAGCACGATGAACGGCAGGTAGAACACCGAGCCGAACTTCACGACGACGGCGAGGACCGCGACCGGCACCGCGGCGAACAGCGGCCAGACGGGGCCGGTGCGGCTCAGCGCGACCAGCCAGACCGTGCCGGCGAGCAGGAAGATCGCCAGCGCGTCCTCGGTGGCCAGGGCGCCCGCGACGAGGGTCGGCGCGATGACGCTGTGCGCGCCCGCCGCGGCCAGGCCCACCCGCTCGTTGAACAGGCGGGTGGACCAGGAGTAGAGCAGGCCCGTCGCGCAGATCATGAAGACGAGGCTGAGGAACCGCATGCCCTGGACGCCCAGGCCCGCCTGAAGGCTCTCCGACAGCGCCGGGTACAGGCCGGTACCGCCGTGGAAGTCCCCGTTCGACGGCAGGATCGACGTCTCGCCCGGGTACACCGAGTTGCGCAGGCGCAGCGTGAGGATCGCCTGCATCACGAGCAGGCCGGACAGCACGAACCGGCTCAGCCACGCGCGGCGCTTGCTGTTGCCCGGCGCCCACGCGATCGGCGGCGCGGCCGGGATCCGGTACGGCGCCGGCCGCACGTTCGAGCGGTACTTCTTCGGCTCGGTCTGGTCCCCGCGCGGGCGGACCTCGTGCCGCGTCTCAGTCGTCATTCGTCGATCAGCTGCTTAGGGTCGAAGCCGAACATCTGGCCCCGCTTGGACTTGAGGAACTTGCGGTACGCCTGCACCGCCTTGGGGTTCGCGGCGACGCGGAAGTCCGTCTCGTTCCCGAACTCGACCTTCTTCACCTCGAACCAGACGAAGCCCAGGATGTCCCGGTACTTGTGCGTTCCGTTGAACAGGCGGCGGACGTCGTTCGGGCGGCGCAGGGACGCGGTCGAGCCGGTCTCGGCGATCACGAAGGGCTTCCGGGTGAAGGTGCGGGTCTCCTGGTAGATGTCGCCCCAGAGGTCCTTGAAGATGGCCGGGTTGTCCCGCTCGCCCTTCGTCTCGTACATGTAGCCGGAGATGCCGATCCAGTCGACGTACTCGTCGCCCGGGTAGAACTCCTTCAGCGCGGGCATGCCGTCGCCCTGCGCGGTGTTCGGGCTCCAGACCCAGATGACGTTCCCGACGCCGAGCCGGGTGAAGACGTCGTGGATGTGCTTCCACGCGGCGACGAAGTCCTCGGGGGTGTTCTCCTTGGACTCGCCCTTGCAGGCGTCGCCGATGTCCTCGGGGTCCTTCTTGGTGCCGTTGCCCTTGAACTCGCCGGACTTGGAGCAGTACCCCCACGGGTACCACCAGCCGTTCATCTCGTGGCCCCACGAGTAGGCGATCGGGATGTTCGAGTTCTTCACCGCGGTGGCGTAGGACTCGATGTCCCTGTCGTACTTGCCCTCGGCGAACTCCTTGAGGGTGCCCTCGTACGGCTCGACGTCGGCGAACGGCAGCGCGCCGGACTCCCAGATCTTCTTGTTCTCCTTGACCTTGAACAGGCCGCCGAACTCCTCGAAGTACTTGAGGAGGTTGTGCGGCCTGCCGACGAGCTCGCCGAACTCGTCGCGGCGCTGGAGGCCGGACTCGATCGTCCCGTCATACGCCAGACCCAGGTAGTCCTTCTCGGGCCAGATCAGCTTGCGGAGGTCCACCGGCTTGACGGGCGCGAGGTCGTCGATGTTCTGCGCCGAGTGGTAGGCGTCGCGGTCCAGGGCGGGATCGCCGCACGCCGTCAGCGCGAGAGCGGCCGTCATCACGACGGCCGCCGCGCGCAGCCTTCTGCTCAGGGTCATGTCAGTCGTCCACCACGTCGCGGTACTCGCGGGGCTGGACCAGCACCCGGCCGACGACCACGCCGTAGAACAGGGCGGTGGCCAGGGCCATCGCCACGTCCGGGGGGTACATGGTGGCCATCCGCCAGCAGGCGAGGCCGAGCCAGATCGCGGCGCAGCCGCCGCTGAAGAACACGTAGGACTTGTAGACGCGTCCCATCTTGTTCTTCTTCACGCCGCTGGATCCGGACGGCTTCCAGCCCATCTCACGGCCGCGCATCATGTCCCACAGGGCGAACACGTGCGCCCAGCCCTGCATGAAGCCGACGGCCCACGCCTCCAGGCGGAAGGGCGCGCGGTGCCAGGCCGGGAAGATGATCGACGCGTAGATGATGCTGGGCACCAGCCAGATCATGTGCTTGAGGTTCATCAGGTGCGGCGCGCCGAGCAGCATCATGATCGGCAGGATCGGCGCGACGAACGTGAAGATCGCGGTGTGCAGGTAGTAGAGCATGCCCGCCGCGAACGACATCTTGGTCGAGAACGGCAGCGGCGCCTTCCAGAACTTCTTCGCGCCGAGCAGCGAGAAGGAGCCCATGCACCAGCGGTACTGCTGGTTGTGGAAGGCGCCCGCGTTGTCCGGGCAGACGCCGGCCGACAGCGCGATCGGGACGTACTGCGTGCTCCAGCCGAGGACCTGCAGGTCGTAGCCGGTGTGGATGTCCTCGGAGTGCTCGATCAGCGTGGTGCCGTTGTTCTCGTTCAGCGCGGCCCGCCGGTAGACGGCGCAGGAGCCGACGCAGATCGAGCCGTTGCGGCGCTGCCGGGCCACCTGGACCGACCGGTAGAACAGCTCCTGGGACGCGCCGGCGCCGCGCTCCACCCACGTCTGGTGGTCCAGCACGCGGAAGAACTGCGGGGTCTGCACGATGCCGATCTTCGGGTCGTCGTCCATGACCGGCAGCACCTCGTTGAGGATGTCGTGCCGGGGCGCGAAGTCCGCGTCCAGGATGAGCATGAAGTCGCCGTCGGAGCTGTGGAAGCCGAACTGGAGGTTCCCGGCCTTCTTGTACCAGCCGCGGTTCGGGCGGGACCCGTAGCGGAAGCCGAAGTCGGCGGCCATCGCGGCCAGCTCGGGGCTCGCGCCGTCGTCGAGGACGTAGGGCACGCACTTGCCGGGGTAGTACTCGACGACCCGGCGGACGTGCGTCCAGGTGTTGTGGATCACCTCGATGGGCTCGCCGCAGACCGGCAGGAAGATGTCGACCGACGGGTAGCGCTCGGGGTTCCAGTTGTCGACGATCTCGCGGTGGCGGTCGAGGTCGAAGTTCTTGGTGAACAGGTCCAGGCGCAGCGACAGCAGGTAGTTCAGCACCGTGAAGAACAGGAACGGCGCGGCGAGCCACAGCTGGCTGATCGTCACGAACTTGATCGCGGTGATCGCGAGGCAGACGAAGCTGATGAACGAGAAGACGTTGAGCACCCACACGTGCCGGTCGGCGTAGGAGTACTTCTCCTTGTCGTCCGGCGGCTGCGGGAGCAGCGGGGAGGGGTCCGGGATCGGCGGTACCGGACGCAGCCTCCGGCCCCTGGGCTGGGGCCTGCGCGGCATGGGGGGGAGGTCCTCCATGGTCCGCAGCGTGTCGCCGCCGACCGGTCCCGGGGGGACGGGGCGGCGCTGGGGGCGGGGGCCCGCGGTGCGGGGGCGGGGGGCCTGGCCGACGCGCATGCCGGCGGCGACCGGGCGGGGGCCCGGCTGCTGCTGCGGCGGACGCGGCCCGGGCTGCGGGGGCCGGGGGGCGGGGGCGGTCTGCTGGGGGTACTGGCCCGGAGGAGGCCCGGGGCGCGCCTGCCGGGGGGGCAGGGGCGGACGCGGCGGCAGCGCCTGCGGCGCCGGCTGCTGGGCAGCCTGCGGCACACCGCCGGTGAGCCATTCGAAGTCAGGCCCGCCTGGCGAGGTCGACGATGAGGTCGACATGTCGGTCACAGAGCGCCTCTCCACGAACACGGAAAGCGGCACATGCCGCACGAAACGGTCTAGACCCTATAGGACCCGCGTTGCCCAGAAGTTACTTTCAACAGATTACGGAGGCCCATTGGCCTTATCCACGGAGCCGTCGCTACTGTCCGTTAGCCGCCGTGCGATGCGACGTGACGACGCTCACGAAACTCATCCGAACTTTCCGGCTCGTCCGCGAATCATACGGTCAGGGCACCTGCACGCCCGGACGCCGGGCGTAGGCGCTCGGGCTCGGAATGCTCCATTCGCCATTGCGAAACGCGAAAATCACAGGCGGGCATTGATCTTTCAGAGCGCATTCTGCAATGCAAGTGGATAGGTCAACCCGTGTCAACCACCGGTCGTGACGCGTGTGCGGACGAAGCGTCCATTCCCGTCACCCAGAGTGATACGAGTGGCGGGTTAGCAGGATGTTCCGCTAGGTTCAGCGGTCAACCGACACAGCGTCCAACAAGCCGGACTCGGCTCACCCCAGGGGACAGCACCGTGCATTCCGTGACAAGGCGCGCCGCCCTCGGTGGTGTCGCGCTCTCCAGCATGTTCACCGTCCTGCGCCCGGGCGCGGCGCACGCGGCGCCCTCCGACACCGGCGCGCAGGTGATCGCCGAAGAGGAAGTGAGGGCACGCACCCTCGACCTGACGATCGACACGCCGTCGATTCCCTTCATGAAGCCGAAAGTCCGCTTGTTCCTGCCCCGGGGTTGGAGCAAGAACGCCGGACGCACCTGGCCCGTACTTTATGTGTACGGCGGGGGTGGTGAGGGCGACTACCAGGGCTGGGACGTCATGACCGACCTCAAGGACTGGGCGGCGGCCTGGGACGTCCTGGTGGTCATGCCCGAGGGCGGGGTGGCCGCCGGATTCACCGACTGGCTACGGCCCAGGGGCGGCGGCGTCGTCAACTGGGAGACCTTCCACACCACCGACGTGGTCCAGTTGGTCCAGCGCAACTACCGGGGCGGCACCCGGCGGGCTGTGATGGGAATCTCATCGGGCGGCCAGGGCGCCGTCACCTACGCGGCCCGGCACAAGGGGCTCTTCAAGTACGTCGCCTCCTTCAGCGGCATCCTGCACATGACCAAGCCGGGCATCCCGACCATGATGCAGCTCGCCGACCTGGGCTCCCCCACCGGCGCCTCCCCCGAGCAGAAGTGGGGCGACCCGGTCAAGGACAGGGCCAACTGGCTCACCCACGACCCGTACTACCTCGCGCCGAACCTGCGCGGCGTCGGCCTGTACGTCTCGACCGGCACCACCGGCAGGGCCGGGCCGCTGGACGCCTCCTTCGCCGACGTCCTGGAGCAGATGGGCGTCGCCGGGGCCGCCCAGTTCCAGGTGGTCGGCGGCGTCGGGGAGCGGCTCGTCGGCGTCACGGTGAAGTCGTTCGTCGCCCGGATCAGGGCGCTCGGCATCCCGTGCAGGGCCCACCTGTACGGGGACGGGATGCACAACTGGGCGTACTGGAACCGCGAGTTCCACACCGCCTGGCCCTACCTGATGAAGGCGCTGGGCGCCCGCAAGTACTGAGCGCGGCGGGGGGGGGGGGGCCCCCCCCCCCCCCCCCCCCCCCCCCCCCCCCCCCCCCCCCCCCCCCCCCCCCCCCCCCCCC
>NZ_JAJLQY010000007.1 GCF_020991275.1 Actinocorallia sp. API 0066
GAGTAGGACACCGCCGCAATACACTGTGAAAGATAGGGCCCCGGAGAGATCCGGGGCCCTTTCTGCATTTCCGGGGAAAGCACGGCACGGGTCGTCAAAAAGCGCCCCCGGGTGGTGGGTCGGGGGCGCTTTGGGGGTGGGGGTCAGTCGGTGGTGAGGGTTTTCTGCCAGGTGGGGTCGGTGGTGAGGACGGTGAGGCGCTGGGTGGCGCGGGAGACGGCGACGTAGAGGGTGCGCAGGCCGGTCGGGGTCTGCGCGGCCACCTCCTCGGGGGAGACGAGCACGGCGGCGTCGAACTCCAGGCCCTTGGCTTCGAGGACGTCGAGGGTCTGCACACGGTCGGGCACGTCCCAGGTCTCCTTCGGCCAGCCGAGCGGGAGGATGACGCCGATGGTGCCCTCGACCTGGCCGAGCAGGTCCACCACGGCGTCGCGGGCGGCGTGCAGCAGGGCGGGACGGTCGGCGTCCTGGTGCAGCGCGACCATCGCCTCGTAGCCGGTCCGCCGGACGGCGCGGGCCGGTGCCGCGTCGGGCACGGCACGGGCCAGCACCCGGGTGGCTACTGCGGCGATCTCGACCGAGTTGCGGTAGTTCGTCGTCAGCTCGAACGCGTGGTGCGGTCGGCGCGGTGTCCGGGCCCCGCCGCCGCGCCGGTCGCGTCCGCCCCGGTTCCGTGACTGCCCGCGTGACGGCCTGCGTGACGGCCCGGCGCCACCGCCGTCTCCGCCGATGCCGAGCGCCGCGTTCATGGCCTGCCGTGACGCGTCGAGGTCCTCCCAGGCGGACTGGGCGGGGTCCTCCACGACGGTCCAGGTGGCCTGGCGGCCGCGTCGGCCGAGCATCCGCCACTGCATGGGCGAGAGGTCCTGTGCCTCGTCCACGACGACGTGGCCGAAGTCGGTGGCCTCCTCTGCCTCGTCGTCCACCCTACGGGCGCGCTCGGACCGTTCGATGGAGGTGCTCAGCTCCCGGTACTCGGGCTCCCAGTCGGCGACCTCCTCGCCGGTGAGGATGTTGACGCCGTCCACGACGTACGGGTCGTCCTCGCGGACCTTCCCGGCGGCGCGCGGCGGCCGGCCCAGCACCGCGTCGATCTCGTCGAGGAGGGCGACGTCCTGGTAGGACCAGTCGTCTTCGTGGGTGAAGGAGGCGGCGAGCCTGCCGACCTGGTCGGGGGTGAGCTCGCGGCCAGCGGCGGCGCGCAGCCGTTCCGGGTCGCCGAGGGTGCGCAGCACCTGGGCGGGCGTGCGGATCGGCCACCAGGTGGTGAGGAAGTCGCCGAGCTGGTCGCGCGCGTTGGCGATGAACTCGGAGCGTTTGATGCCGGGCGCGTCCACGAGGCCGCCGATCTCCACGAACCTGTCCCAGAGCGTGTCCAGGAGGGTCTCGGCGACCTTGCGGCGGGCGGTGTTGACGCTGCCGGAGACCCGCTGGTGGAGCTGGCGGCGCAGCTTGTCGAGCCGGACCCGGTCCAGCCTGACGACAACGCCCGCGTGCACGACGGTCAGCAGCTCGGGGGCGCCCGGCGGGTGGTCGGCGACGGCCCTGCGCAGCACCGCCGCCATGGATCCGGCACCCTTGATCCGGCTGACCTCGGGGCTGTCGTGCCGGGTGGCGGTGACGCCGGGCACGAGGTCGCCGAGCGAGCGCAGCGCGGCCGAGCCCTCGCCGAGCGACGGCAGGACCCGTTCGATGTAGGCGGTGAACCGCTGGTTGGGCCCGACGATGAGGACACCACGGCCGCCGAAGCGGCGCCGGTGGTGGAAGAGCAGGTAGGCGACCCGGTGCAGGGCGACCGCCGTCTTGCCGGTGCCGGGGCCGCCGCGCACGATGACGGTGCCGTCGGCGGGCGCCCTGATGACGACGTCCTGTTCGCGCTGGATCGTCGCGACGATGTCCCGCATGGCGCCTTCGCGGGTGCGGGCGAGCGAGGCGAGGAACGCGCCGTCCCCGACGACGGTGAGGCCGTCGACGAGGGCGGGCTGGAGGAGGTCGTCCTCGATGTCGATGACGCGGTGGCCGCGCGAGTGCAGGACGCGGCGGCGGACGACGCCGCGCGGGTCCTCGGGCGTCGCCCGGTAGAACGCCTCGGCGGCGGGGGCGCGCCAGTCCACCACGAGGGACTCGTGGTCGCGGGTGCGGACGCCGATCCTGCCGACGTACAGGGGCCCCTTGCGCTCGGCGGCCGGGGCCTCGCCGTTCTGGGCGGCCTCGGTGACGGCCTGGCGGAGGTCGAGCCTGCCGAACACGAGGCCGTCGTCGGCGACGTTGAGCGCCTGGGTGCGCAGCGACGCCTGGTAGACCATGGCGTCGCGGTCGACGAGCGAGCTGCGGGTGCCGGCCTGGGACTGGCGGAAGCCCTCCCTGAGCAGGTGCTCGGCCTCGACCCGCATCTCGTCGAGACGGACGTACGCGGCGTCGACCGTCGTCTGTTCCGCGGCGATCTCCGCGTCCTTGACCTGCCCGGCGGCGGGTCCGGCGGCGGGGCGCCCCACGTTGGTCGGCGACATACCTCTCCCTCTCGACAGAGGAAGAAGCTTATGCGCTCCCGGTGTCGCCGGTGGAGGCCCGTCCCGCGCGTTCGTCCCGTTCCAGGACCGCCTTGACGCCTTCGAGGGTGGCGCGCATGCCGTCCCTGTTGATCCCGGCCCTGCGGGCGGGCGGGGTGCCGGTGAAGATCCGGCCGAGCAGGGAGACGACGCCGGCGGTGCGGTAGCCGCGGCGCAGGTCCTGCCAGTACTCGGTGAGGCGGGTGCCGCCGTCGACGGGTTCGATCCGGTAGCCCCACAGCGCGACCTCCATCCCGAAGGAGGAGACGCGGAAGGCGAACACCTGTCCTGGCAGGTGGGCGGTGACCTCGCAGGTGGTGAACCACACGTAGGGGCCGCGCCGGTTGAACCCGACGAACCTGCTGCCCTCCTCGACGGGTTCGTCGCGGACCCAGACTTTGAAGACCTCGGGCGACCATTCGGTGACCCGGCGCGGGTCGGCCACGGCGGCGAACACCTGGTCCGGCGGCGCGGCGATCAGCACGCTCTCCTCGACGACCCATTCCCGCGGCTCGGCGGCTTCGGCTCCCATGCGCCGATCCTCCCGCACTACGGTGATTCCGTGAACACCGACCACCCGGGAAAAGCGTCGGACGGCGCGGCGGATCCGTGTACCGGGATTACTGACATGCCCTCTGACGGGCTGAAACGGCCGCAGCCGCCCTCGTTCGCCGTGCCGGGGTCCTGGACCTCCTGGACGGACGCGGAGCCGGAGCTGGCCGTCCTGCTGGACGCGGGGGGCCTGGCCACGGTGCGGCGGGCGGCGGAGGCGGCGGCCCGCTGGCACGGGGCGCAGCGCAGGCCGACCGGCGAGCCCTACACCGTGCACCTGTTCGAGGCGCTCGAAGTGATCGTCAGGGGCGCGGGGGAGCGTGATCCGGAGGTGCTCGCCGCGACGCTGCTGCACGACGTCGCCGAGGACACCCCGACGACGGTCGCGGAGATCGAGGCGGAGTTCGGGCCCGTCGTCGCCGAGTACGTGGACTGGCTGACGAAGCCGCCGGTGGTGTCCAAGCGGGACAAGCGGGCGGCGAAGGTGGCTTACCTGCGGCGGCTGAGGGAGGCTCCGGCGCAGGTCGTCGCGGTGAAGCTGGCGGACCGGGCGAGCAACGTCTCGACGCTGGACCGGATGCCGCCCGACTTCCAGCGCCGGTACTACGCGGAGACCGTCACCTATGTGATGCCGCTCGCGGAGGGCGTGCCGTTCTTCGCCGGGTGGTTCGCCGACTGGGCGCGGCGGTTCGCGCATCTGCGGTGACGTCGCCGTCCAGGCCCGCCGCGACCGCCTCGATCCTGGCGAGGAAGGCGGGGACGGCGTCGGCCCAGTCGTAGCGGGCGGCGACGGCGGCGTGCCCGCGCCGGGCCAGGTCGGCGCGGAGCGCGGGGTCGCGGCGCAGCCGCAGCACGGCCCGGACGGCGGCGGCCGCGTCGGGGACGATCAGGCCCGCGCCCGTCTCCTCCAGCAGGTAGCCGGTGGCGGGCTCCGGCCCGGCGACGACGGGCACCCCGTGCGCGAGGTACTCGAGGACGGGCGTGGGGACGGCGGGCAGCGGCCGGGCGGCGCGCAGCGGGCCGAGCGCGGCGGACGCGCCGGAGATGATCCGCAACGCCCTGTCGTTCGGCACGAACCCGTACCAGCGCAGCACGCCTTCGCGCTGGGCGGTCCGCAGCATCGGCCTGACGTCCTCGGCGGCGGCGCCGATCACCTCGGTGGCGATGCCGTGCTCGGCCAGGCCGCGCGCCACGGTGATCAGTTCGGCGGCGCCGCCCGCCCTGGTCAGGTCGCCCAGGTGGACGACGCGGGGGTCGTCGGGCGGGCGCGGCGGGGCGGCCGGGACGGGCGTGAGGGTGGGGAAGGCGTCACCGAGGACCACGGGGACGCCGCGTGGGACGGCCCTGCGTAGGGCGGGGTCGTGCAGGAGGAAGAGGTCGGTGTGCGCCGCCCGTTCGGCCATGGCGCGGCGGGCGTGCCGGAGCGCGGCGAAGCGGTGGGCGCGGCGCGGGACGTCCACGGGGGTGATGCCGGGCCAGGGCGTGGCCCGGTACGCCCGGAACGGCGCGACGTAGGTGACGCGGTGGCCGCCGTCGAGGAGGGCGCGGATCTGCCGGTGCAGAATCCGGGCGTCCTCGGGGTGGTGGCCGACGGTGCAGACGCAGACCCGCATGGGGCCGCCTCCCGAGTGCTCACGATGCCGGAAAGGATGCTTCACCGGGCATCGTGACCAGCGCCGATGTACGCTGCGTGAACGCAGGGAGGCGGCTCGCCGTCGGATGCTCTAGTTTGTGCGGGTGCCGGGGCCCGTCAGTCCAGGTATCCCCAGGTCTTGACGGTGTCCAGGAGCCGGGGGTGGATCTGTTCGGCGGTGGGCAGCGGGCGGGCCGCCTGGACCTTGCCGGACTTGATGTTGGCGCTCCAGTCGCCGAACACGGGCTTGATCGGGCCGTGGTCCTGCGCGCCGTAGTCGAGCATCCCGGACTCCCAGGGCAGGTCGAGGTACTCGCAGATGCGCCTGGTCTCGTGCTCGGGGTCGGCGGTGAGGTCCTCGTACCTGACGGTGACGCCGTCGAGGTGCTGCCTGGCCTCCTCGACGCCGGCGACGTAGTTGTACGTCTCGTCGACGACGTCCTCCACCAGGGCGCCCTTGCGCCGGTTCATGACGGACTCGACGACGGACTGGGGGTGGCGGAGCAGGAAGATGTACCGGGCCTTGGGCCACGCGCTGTTGATGCGGCGCCAGATCAGGGCGTTGGCCGGGGTCTTGTCCACGATGACCGCGGCTTTGCTGCGTTCCATCTCGTGGTGCAGGATCCGGTCCCAGAGCAGGTGTTCGAGCTCCTTGCGGGTGAGGCCGAGCGCCCCCATGACGTCGTCGGTGAACTCACGGCTGGGCTCCACCTTGATCGTGCGCAGGTGCAGCTCGTGCGGCGCGCGGATCTGGGTGTGGCTGTTGAGGATCACCCGCAGCAGCGTCGAGCCGGAGCGCTGGGAGGACATGACGAACACCGGCGAGGGCACGAGGCGCTTGGCGCCGTGCCGCCGCGTGGGGATCTCCACCCGGCGCTTGGGCTTGACGCCCGGTGGGCGCAGGGCCTCGGCGAGGTGTTCGGTACGGCGGCGGATGGCCCGCTTGACTGCGGTGCTGCGCTGTGCTTCCTGCATCCCTCATGTCCCGGGTCGTTGGTGGCTCGCAGGAGACGATAGCGACGAACCGTACCAATCTGGACTAATGTTGCTGAATATTAACTGAGAAACAGGCAACCTCGGCACCATTATGGTGCTCGCCACGCCTGCCTGATGTAGCGAACACCACGGTTGACGATCGCCGGGCGGCTCTTGGCGAGGTCTTTGCGCTCTCCCGGGTCCTTGCTGAGGTCGTACAGCTCGTACGTCCAGCGGCCGTTCGGCGCCGAGTACTCGTGGCCGGGGGCCCAGCCGATCAGCTTCCAGTTGCCGAACCGCACGGCGGCCGAGCACTGCCGGCCCCGCCCCTTCTCCAGCGAGCGGTGGGTCTTGGTGGACCCGGCGTGCAGCCGCAGCCAGTAGAGGTACTCGTGCTTGGGGGCGCCGCCCGTCCCGTTGAGGACCCGGCGCAGCGACAGGCCGTCGTTCTTGGGGGTGCGGGCACCGGCGTAGTCGGCCATCGTGGCCATGAGGTCGTAGTGCGCCATCGGGTGTGTGGTGCGCTTGCGGACCGTCCGGCGCAGCAGCTTCGGCGACCAGACGATGAACGGGACACGGGTGCCGCCCTCGTACAGGTTCCGCTTGATCCCCTTGTAGGGGCCGCTCGCGTTGAAGAACGCGGGCTCCACGCCGTTCTCCTCGTGCGCGCCGTTGTCCCCGGTGAAGACCACGATGGTGTTCTCGTCCAGGTCGTTGCGCTTGAGCGTGTCGATCAGCACGCCGACGTAGGCGTCCAGGCGGGTGATCTGGGAGGCGTGCGTCTTGTTGGCGGGGCTCCAGTCGCGGTTGCGGTACGGCCCGAGATCGCCGATCACCGACGGGGCGTGCGGGAGCGGCAGGGTGAGCATGAGCAGGAACGGGTCGTCCTTGTTCGCCTCGACGAACTCCAGCGCCCTGTCCATGATCAGGTCCGGGCCGTAGAGCGCGCCGTAGTCGTCGAAGTTGCCCGGCAGCGGCACCCGGTTGCGGTTGTTCCACAGGAAGCGCGGGTAGTAGCTCTTGGCCTGGTGGTGGGTCATGTAGCCGAAGAACTCGCCGAAGCCCCGCGCGTTGGGGTGGCTTCCCTCGTCGGCGGAGTTGCGGCCGAACCCCCACTTGCCGAACAGCCCCGTCTTGTACCCGACGGACTGGAGCACGTCGCCGATCGTCCGGGTCCCCGCCGGCAGCGGCAGCTCGCCCTCCTTCGGCGGGTTGCGCCGGACGGGGTTGTGGCCCGCGTGCAGGCCGGTGAGCAGCGACGCCCGGGACGGCGCGCACACGGGCGCCGAGGCGTAGGCGTCGGTGAACAGCAGCCCTTCCTTGGCGAGCTGGTCGATCCGCGGCGTCCTGATCTTCGACTGCCCGTACGCCCCGATCTGGCCCCAGCCCAGGTCGTCGGCGAGGATCACGATGAAGTTCGGCCTGCCCGTGGCGCCGGGGCCGCGCTGGGCGACGTCGTCGGCCCGGACGACCTCGCCGAGCTGGCCGTGCGGTGAGCTGGGCGGCTGGTCGCCCGCCGCGAGCTTCTCCTTGGGGGCCGGTGCGCCTTCGCGCTGGGACGGCCAGGCCGCGCAGGCGGCCGACCCGGCGGCCAGCACGCCCGCGCCGAACAGGAAGCGACGCCTGTTACTCAAGAGATGGCTCCTGGGGAGTGAGGGGGACCGGAGCAGCTTAGCGAGATCAACGGACAGGCGAATTGTTAATCGGTTCCGACAGCTCAAGTTGGCCGCCCGTTCATGTGGTTATGCGAAGGTTCTGGTGACGGTCAGTCACATCGTGACGGAACCTACCCCGGATTGATAGGTGCCATGACGGAGCTAGCTTGGGTCGAGTCACCCCTGCAGTTGCTGTCTGTGCTGGAGGCGCGGTACGCCGGAGTGCTCGGTCCCGCGGCGGTCCGGGTGCGCGACGGCTCCGCGGCGCTCGCCGCGACGGCGGCCGAGGCGACGCGGCTGGGCCTCCCGCCTGGCGTGGAACTGGTCGCCGCCCGTCGCGCCGCGGTGGGCAGGACGGGCTGGGCGCTCGGCGACGCCTTCTCCGGGCAGGCGCAGACGGCGCTGCTCAGGTCGCCCGCACCGCGCAGACTCCTCCTGGTTGATGACGGTTTGGCCACACTGCACCTGCTCGGGCTGCTTTGCGGGCCGTGGCGGCAGCCGCTCGTCCGGGCGCGCGCCCAGGCGGGCCTTCCGCGCCGCGCGCTGGGCGCGGTCGCCGGAGCCCGGCTGCGCGCGCTGGCGGCCGACGGAAGGGTCACCGTGTTCACCGGGCTGCCGGTGCCGTCCGCCGTGATGGCGCGCGCGCACCGGGTGGGCATCAGTGTGGTGCGGCACGACTTCCCGTGGCTGCGCTCGCTGCCCGCCGACCCGCCGCCGGACGAGCGGCTCGTTGTGCTCGGCACCTCGCTCGTCGCGAACGGGCTCATCGACCGCGAGGCGTACGTGCGGTGGCTGCGGGCGCGGGCTTCGGAGGAGCCGTTCGTCTACCACCCGCACCGCAGGGAGAGCGCCGACGTGCTCGACCTGCTGCGCGCCGACCCGCGCGTCAGGGTCCGGGAGTCCGGGCTGCCCGTCGAACTCAGCCTGCGCGGGCTGACATCCTGGCACCGTGTGGTGTCACTGCCCTCGACGGCGCTGTCGTCGCTGCGCGTCCTGCTCGGCGGCGACGGGCCCGTGATCGAGGGCGTCACGGTGCCGTCCGGTTGGTGGACCGACCGTGCCGACGCCTCTCTCCGCACCCATCTCAGCCTTTTCACCGTAGGACCGGAGTTCGCTTGAGACTGCTCGCTGTCGCTGATTCCGACTCCTACCTGAAGTGGGCCGCCGCGCTGCTGCGCGGGCTGCCCGGCGAACACCGCCTCATCGTGGTGCGCACGCCCATCACGCCCTCGCCCGAGCAGCGGGCCGCCGCCGTCAGCGGGAGCGGCGAGGAGGTCCCGCCCGTCGTGTCGGCGCAGGCGTTCCGGACGCTGCTGCGCACGTTCGACCCGGACGCCGTGCTGCTGATGTGCACCGGTCCGGTGGTGCGGGCGCTCGCGCCGTGGGTGTCGCGGGGCCGCCGCCGCGTCCTGGTGTCGGGCCTGCCCGGCATCTCGGTCCCGGCGACGCGCCGGGCCTGGAAGTTCCGGGCCGCCGCCGACCTCTTCATCGTGCACAGCGCCCGCGAGGTCGCCGAGTTCACCGAGATCGGCGAGTCGCTCGGGATCCCCGGCCGGGTCGTGCGGACCACGCTGCCCTTCCTGGAGCCCGCGCGCACGCACCGGGCGGCGCAGGAGGACGTCCCGCGCGACCGTGTGGTGTTCGCGACCCAGGCGAAGGTGCCCGCAGGCAGGGAGCAGCGGGAAGAGGTGCTGCACGCGCTGGCCGCGCTCGCGCTCAGCCGGCCCGACCTGCGTGTTGTGGTGAAGCTGCGGGCGCGGCGCGGTGAGCAGCAGACGCACCGGGAGGCGCTGCACTACGAGGAGCTGTGGGAGGAGCTGCCCTACGACCGGGACCTCCTGGAGTTCGACGCGGGCCCGATGTACGTGCAACTGGCCAGGGCCGCCGGGTTCGTCACGGTCAGCTCGACGGCGGCGCTGGAGGCGATCGCCGCCGACGCGCCGGTGCTCGTGCTCGGCGACTTCGGCGTGTCGGCCAAGATGATCAACCTGGTGTTCGAGGACAGCGGGCTCATCGGGACGCTCGACGAGCTGGCGCGCGGCACGTTCCGGCGGCCGTCCGAGCGGTGGTGCGCGGAGAACTACTTCCACCCCGCCGAACAGAACGACTGGACCTCGGCGCTGGAGGAGCTCGTCGCCAAGGCCGAGACGCTGCCCGCGCCGTACCAGCCGACGCAGAGCAGGTGGGCGCGGACGCGCGGCAGGGCGAGGGTGGAGCTGCCGCCGCCCGCCTACCGGGCGCTGTTGCGCGCGCGGCGCGCGCTGCGCGGCGTCTGAGCGGGGTCGGGCGGCGCGAGGAGTTCGGCGAACAGCTCGCGCCGCTCGGTTGAGGCGCCGTACAGCACCGACGCGAGCAGCTCGGGAGGGAAGCCGCGCAGGGTGGCGGCGGCACGGGCGCGCTGCGCCTCGCGCAGGGCGGGCGTCAGCCTTGACTCGATCTTGATCTGGTTCGCCATGATCGCGCAGTAGTTGCGGATCGCCTTGTAGCGCAGCACGTCGGGTTCGCCGTCGGCGGCGAGGTCGGCGAGCACGGTGTCGAAGGCGTCGAAGTAGTGCAGTTGGCGGGCGTCGCCGATGCGGGTGAGCGCGGTGGGCGCGTCCCGCCGGTAGAAGACGCCGCCCAGCGGGACGACGGCGAACGACGCCGCGCGCCGGTACAGCCGCCAGAACCAGGGCCGGTCCTCGGCGGTGTGCAGCCGGGGGTCGAACTCCAGCAGCGGGCCCAGCGACCTGCGGTAGATCCCGGCCCAGGTGAAGGGGTAGTCCACCATCGACTTGTCGTGCTGCGGCAGGATCGCGGCGCGCGCCGGAAGCCGTTCGCGGGCGCGCGCCTCGGGCGTCGTGCGCAGCAGCCGTTCCGTGCCGCGCGCCTCGACGTGGTCGGTCATGACGAAGTCGCAGTCCAGCGTCTCGATCGCGGCGACGAGGTCGGCGAGGTGGCCGGGCCGGATCCAGTCGTCGCCGTCGAGGAAGGTCACGTAGCGGCCCGCCGCCTCGGCGAGGCCGGTGTTGCGCGCGGTGGACGGGCCGCCGGGCTCCGGCCGGGTGATGACGCGCAGGCCGGGCACGCGGGCACGGCGCAGCAGGTCGCCGGTCGCGTCGGTGGAGCCGTCGTCGACGACGAGGAACTCGTGGCCGGGCCGCGCGTTCGCGGTCAGGGAGGCGAGCAGGTCCGGGACGTAGGGTGCGACATCACGGACCGGGCTGATCAGCGACAGGACGACCATGGCGGGGGCGGCCTCCGGGAGACAGGACCCGGCGCAGGCGCGTACCCGCCGAGGGGACGGGCAGGTCGAGCGCGGCCAGGCCGGCGGCGGGGAAACGGGAGCGCGGGGCGGACGGTCCGGCGAGGTGGCGTAGCGCGTCCTCGCGCAGTTCGGGCAGGTGGCCGGGCCGCAGCGTGTAGGCGAGGGCGCGAAGGGACTCCTGGAGGTCGGCGGCGGGCGGCGGCGCGACGATCCGGCCGCCGCCGGTGAGCCGGGGCACGGTCCGGTCCACGAGCACCGCGGCGACCCGTTCGGCGCCCCCGGCCAGCGCGCCCGCCCCGAGCGCGGCGACGGCGGTGCCGGGGAGCGCGCCGGCGCGGGCGAGCGCGGCGTACGCGGCGAGTTCCGGCCCGGCGTGCCCGACGACGAGCGCGGGCCGCACCGACCACGGGTCGGCCACCACGTGCACGGGCACGCCGAGCCGGCGCGCCTCCCGGACCAGGCCGCGCGGCACCGTCTCGCCCGCGAACCACACACGCGGGCCGTGCCCGCGCCGGCGCGGGCCCCGGACGAGATCGCCGTCGCCGGGCGGCGGGTCGGGGTCCGGTGTGGCGGGGCGGGCGCGGAGCGCGGCGCGCAGCGCGGTGGCGGTGAGCCTGTCCTCGACGGCCTGGGGGAGCGCGGCGCGCCGGGTGAGGGACTCGCCCAGCAGGAGGACGCCGTGGGGCGGGTCTGCCGGAACCCCGAGGAGGGCGGGCAGGGCGGCGAGGGGGATCGGCACGGGCTGTCGGTCGTACTCGTGGAGGAGGACGGGCGAGGCGCCGGGCAGAAGGTCCAGGTGGAGGAGGGAGGTGATCCGGGAGCCGACGCCCACAGGGAGACGGACGGGGGTGGGGCCGTAGGAGGCGAGGTCGGAGACGCAGACGGTGATGCGCGCGCGCGACAGGATCGGGGCGAGCGACCGCAGCCCCGCGATGCCGTCCACGACCAGGTGGAGCGGGCCGGTCAGGGACCAGCGGTCGGTCAGCAGCCGTTCCAGCACGGGCAGGTCGCCGACGCGCGGGGTCCAGCCGTCCGGGCGCAGCGGCCCGAACTCGTCGTCCCAGCGCAGCACCGTGCCGAACCGGGCGGCGATCCCGGGGCCCGGCTCCTCCGCCGCGAGCAGCACCGTCCGCCAGCTCGGCCCGGCCGGGAGGAGGCCGGCGGTCAGGGCGGCGGTGTGCGCGGCGACGGCCAGCCGGGTCGTCGCCGCGCACACCAGGACGGGGCCGGGCACGGGCCGTCAGTCCCGGAACCGGTCGACCTGGCGGAAGGCGCGCAGCGCCATCCTGCGGCGGCGGCTCGCCCTCGGCACCGCGACCTCGACCGCGCGGTTCGGCGGCAGCCCGCCCGGCAGCCCCAGCGACGTCAGCCTGCGCCGTTTGAAGAACCGCTGGACCTCGGGCCAGTGCTCCTTCAGATAGGCGGCGGCCTCCGCGCGCAGTTCAGGCCGGGTGCCCGCCTGCATCGCGTAGGTGACCGCCGCGACGAGCGGCGCGAGCAGCGGCCCGTAGTTCGCGGGCTCGGTGAGGGAGCCGTCCTCGCCGAGCGCGGGCACGGTCGCCTCGACGATCGTCACCGGTATCCGGTTGCTGTTCTCGTAGGGAGCGAGCCTGTCGAGCAGCATCTCGGCCCCGACGGCGGCGGCCGGGACGCCGTAGTAGCGGGTCGCGGTGACGAGCGCCGTCGAGAAGCAGCCGACGATCAGTGCGGGCCGAACCGCCGCGCACCACGCCTCGGCCGGTACGGGTTGGTCGACGACCAGGAGCCGAACGCCGAGCCGCCGCGCCTCGGCCGCCAGGTGTTCGGTCGCCCTGACCGGGCTCGCCGGATGGGGCTTGAAGAGCACGGTCGTGAACCCACGGGCCACGACTCCACGCAGCATCGCCACATGAAGGTCATCTTCCTCCTGCGCGCTGAGGATTTCCAGAGCGGCCAGGTACTG
Organism: Actinocorallia sp. API 0066; assembly: GCF_020991275.1. Lineage (GTDB taxonomy): Bacteria > Actinomycetota > Actinomycetes > Streptosporangiales > Streptosporangiaceae > Actinocorallia. Next base: position 12,554 of record NZ_JAJLQY010000007.1, read on the forward strand.
ACCGACCATCAAAGGGGTGCCTTCGGGCACTTCGGTACCGTCCGGGGCGGTCAGCGCCCCCCGGACGGCCCCCGTCACCTCGTCCAGGACCTTCCGGAAGGCCGCGTCGGGGATCGTCCGGGACGGCACCCCGTACTCGGCGAGGAGGTGCGGGACGAGTCCCGGCACCAGGTCGAGGTGAAGGAAGGCGTCGATCCGGCTTCCGACGCCGAGAGGCAGGGTGCTCCGGGTGGGGCCGTAGGACATGAGCCCGTCGGAGTAGACGGTGATGGGCGCGCCGAAGAACAGGGCGCACAGGGTGCGGGCGGGGGCGACGGCGATGGACTCGACGACGAGCTCGATGTCGTGTCCGGTCAGCCCCCACCTGTCCCTGAGCCACCGCTCGTACAGCGGCAGCTCGTCCTCGCGCGGCGTCCACCCGGACGGGTGCAGCGGCGCGATCTCCGCGTTCCAGTCGACGAGCGTGTGGAACCGGTGCGCGAGGGTCTCCCAGCCGGGTTGCGCGGTGAGGCCGGGGGTGAGTTCGGGAATCGCCGCGTTGTTGCTGACGACGAGGACGCGGCGGCGGCTCCCGTCGTCGCCCAGGAGACCGGCGTCCAGGGCGGCGGCGAGGGTGAGCGCGCCGAAGGGCGTGGAGGCGAGGAGGATCTGCGTGGTGGTCAAGCGTCGATGCCCAACAGGTCGGCGAACAGGTCGCGGCGGTCGGTACCGAGGCCGGGCAGGACCTCGGCGAGCGTGTCCGGGGGGAAACCCTGGACGGTGCGTCGGGCACGGCGGCGCAGTTCCCTGCGCAGCGCGGGGGTGAGCCGGTGACGTTCGTTCAGATGGTGGGCGATCATGGCGCAGTACGTGCGGACGGCCTTGCGGCGCAGCCGTACGGCGTCCGGGTCGGCGTCCAGCTCGGCGAGCACGAGGTCGAACGCGTCGAAGAAGTGCAGTTGCCGGGCGTCCCCGATCCTGGTGAGCGAGCCGGAGACGGAGCGCCGGTAGAACACCCCGGCCAGGGACACGACGGCGTAGCCGGGCACCTCGCGGTGCAGCCGCCAGATCCACGGCCGGTCCTCGGCGGTGTGCAGGTGCGGGTGGAAGTGGAGCAGGTCGCCGAGCGAGCGCCGGTAGACGCCCGCCCAGGCGTACGGGTAGTCGACCATCGACCTGTCGTGGACGGGCAGGATCGCGTCCCTCGGGTCGAGGACCTCGTCGCGCCTGCCCATCGGGGCCCGGTGCAGGCTGTGCTTGCGCCCGCTGACCTGGACGTGGTCGACCCTGACGAAGTCGCAGCCGAGCCCCTCGACGGCGTCGGCGAGGGCGGTGAAGTAGCCGGGCGCGACCCAGTCGTCGCCGTCCAGGAAGGTGACGTACTTTCCCCGGGCGGCGGCCAGGCCGGTGTTGCGGGCACCGGACAGGCCGAGCGCCTCCGGGTTGGTGAGGACCGTCAGGCCGGCGACCCCGGACTTGGCGAGCAGCCGCGGGGTGTCGTCCCGCGAGCCGTCGTCCACCGCGAGGAACTCGATGTCCGGGGCCGTGTTCCTCCTGAGGGTGAGCAGCATGTCGCCGACGTACGCCTGGACGTCGCGCATCGGGATGACGACCGACAGCCGCGGGGCGGGTGTGCCCATCAGGCGGTGGTCCTCCGCAGGCGTTCGCGCGGCTCGGCCTCGCCCGGGAAGACGCGCTTGACGCCGTCGCCGAGGGCCTGCTCGATCACCCGGATGTCCCGGACGAGGTGCTGGAGGCCGGTCGGCTCCAGCGACGCGGCGTGGTCGGAGCCCCACATCGTCCGGTCGAGGGTGATGTGCCGCTCGACGGCGCACGCGCCGAGCGTGACGGCGGCGAGGCTGATCTGGAGGCCGCGCTCGTGCCCTGAGTAGCCCACCGGCACACCGTAGCGCTCACGGAGCGTGGTGATCGTGCGGAGGTTGGCCTCTTCGGCGGGCAGCGGGTAGGTGGACGTGGCGTGCAGGATGACCAGGTTGTTGGTGCCGAGGATCTCGACGGCCTCGTCGATCTCGGCGATTTCCGACATACCGGTTGAGAGGATCACCGGCTTGCCCGTCGCGGCGAGCGCCCGCAGGAGTTCACGGTCCGTGATGGACGCGGAGGCGACCTTGTGCGTCACCACGTTGTACTCCTCAAGGAACTCCAGCGACGGCACGTCCCAGGGGGACGCGAACCACTGGAGGCCGCGCTTGGCGCAGTACTCGTCGATCTCGGCGTACTCCTCCTTGCCGAACTCGACGCGGTGCTTGTACTCCAGGTACGTCATCTCGCCCCAGGGAGTCGAACGTAGTTTCGACTGCTGGTCGACGGGTACACAGATCTCGGGGGTGCGCTTCTGGAACTTCACCGCGTCACAGCCGGCGTTGGCCGCGACGTCGATGAGCTGGCGGCAGATCTTCATGTCGCCGTTGTGGTTGATGCCGATCTCGCCGATCACGTAGACCGGGTTCCCGTGGCCGACCCGCAGGTCGCCGATGGTGACGGAAGCTGCCATGGCTATTCCTCGCTCTTGTTCTTGTGCCTGAGGACCAGGTCGCAGATCTCGCGGACCGCGCCCCCTCCGCCGGGGCGGGTGAGCACGAGCCTGGCCGCCGCGCGGACGTCCGGATGCGCGGCGGGCACCGCGACCGGCCAGCCCACGAGGGCCAGACAGCCGAGGTCGTTGACGTCGTTGCCCACGTAGGCGACGCGCGCGGGGTCCCATCCGGCGTCGCGCAGCCACTTGTCCAGCACGGCCGCCTTGTCGGCGATGCCGTGCAGGACGGGCACCCCGAGCTTGGCGGCGCGCGCCTTCACCACGGGGTTGGTCTCGGTGGAGAGGATGAGGAACGGCACGCCCGCCTTCTTCAGCAGGGCGACCCCCATCCCGTCCTCGCGGGAGACGGTGACGGTCTCGTGCCCGTCCTGGCCGACTCCGGCCGTGTCGTTGGTGTGCACCCCGTCGAAGTCGGTGACGACGGCGTCCACGTCGAGCGCCTCGGGCCGGTCGGCCAGCGGGGCCAGGGCCCGCGCCACGGCCAGGTCCTCGGGGGTGTCGATCTCCAGCGCGTGGGCGCGCGGCACCGGCTGTGCCGCGATCCTGCCGAAGAACCGGTGCCCGTGCCCGAGGAGCCCGCTCGTCCGCATGACGTAGAAGGCGCCCGTCTCCCGGTAGTGCGGGGCGCGGTCCTGGCGGCGCGGCCGGTAGGCGGCGTCGTGGCCGACCCCGGCCAGCCCGTCCGCGCCTTCGACCCACTGGAACTCGTGCGTCTCCAGCGCGGCGAAGACGGAGTCGGCGGCGCCGTCCAGGACGCGGGAGACGGCCGCGTCGAGGTCGGCGGGGTCGAGGAACGGCGAGGTGCACTGGACGAGCACCGTGATCTCGGGCGGCGCGGGCAGCGCGGCCAGCGCGTGGATCAGCGCGGACTCCGAGGTCGCGCCGTCGCTGGAGAGGTCGTCGGGCCGCTCGATGATCGCGGCGCCCGCCGCGCGGGCGGCCTCGGCGATCTCCCTGTCGTCGGTGGAGACCAGCACGGTGTCCACCGTCCGGGCCGCGCGGGCGGCACGCACCGCCCTGGCGACCAGGGGGACGCCCCCGACCTTTGCCAAGTTCTTACCCGGGACGCCCTTGGAGCCGCCCCGGGCCGGGATCACGCAGACGACCCGTTCGCTGTGGACTCGCACACACTTTCCTCGTCGTTCGCCGCCCGGTGGTCGGGCAGAGGAGTCCGACGTTAGGAGCCGCGTGTGACGGCCCGTGAGAGGCGAGGTGAACGAGGCGAGGACGAGGTGTGGACACTGTGCCGTCGGATGCGTACTTTATGTTCCCTTAACGCGTTGCATGATCGTTCGTTCGGGCTTCTCTCGCCTTAGGTCGAGAGCCCGGCTAATGTGCTTGTGCTCCCTTGTGACAGGAATTCTCGCGTGCCCCACCCCACAGTCAGCGTCATCGTCCCGGTCTACAACTGCCGGGCGAGCCTGGAGCGCTGTGTCGGTTCGGTGCTCGGCCAGACCCTGGGCGACCTCGAACTGATCTGCGTCGACGACGGCTCGACCGACGACAGCCTCGACGTGCTGCGACGCTTCACCGACAGCCGCATGATCGTGCTCACCCAGCCGAACTCCGGCGGCCCCGGCGCCCCGCGCAACGCGGGCCTCGACCGCGCGACCGGCGAGTTTGTGCTCTTCCTCGACGCCGACGACTGGCTCGGGCCCCGCGCCCTTGAGCTCATGGTCGAGATGGCCGAGGAGAACGCCACCGACATCGTCATAGGCAAGTACGTCGGAGTGGGCCGCAAGGTGCCCGTCCGGCTGTTCCGCCAGACGGTCGGCAGCACCACGATCCACGACGACAAGCCCGACCTGTACGCGACACTCGCGCCGCTCAAGCTGTTCCGCCGCTCCCTGATCGGCGACACCCGGTTCCCCGAGGGGCTGCTCTCGCACGAGGACCAGGAGTTCACCGCCCTCGCCTACTTCCGGGCCAAGGGCGTGAGCGTGCTCGCCGACTACGACGCCTACTACTGGGTGGAGCGCGAGGACGGCAGCAGCATCATGCAGCAGGGCGGCGCGCCCGACACCGAGTTCTTCCCGGTGATCGGCAGGGTGATGCGGCTCGTCGAGGAGCACACCGAGCCCGGCCCGGCCCGGGACCGGATGCTGCGGCGGCACTTCCGCGAGGAGGTCTCGGCCCGGTTCGGCGCCGCCTACCTGGCGGCGTCGCCGGAGCGGCGCGCGATCACCGAGGCCGGTGCCCGTGTGCTCGTCGAACGGCACCTCACCCCGGCGATCAGCGCGGCCAGCGCCCCGTTCTTCCGTCAGCTCGCGCACTGCCTCACGGACGGCCGCGAGGACCTGATCCCTGAGATCGTCGCCTTCGGGACGGCCGAGAAGGTGCCGCCATTGAAGGTCGTGGACGGCAGGGTCTACCAGGACACGCCAGGGTTCGGGGAACTCCCGGACGCCTGCTTCGACGTCACCGACCGGCTCCCGTTCCACGCCCAGCTCACCGCCGCCCGCTGGGACGGGCCCCGGCTCGTGCTGGAGGGCGACGTCGAGCTGGCGGGCGGGCGGGCCTCGGACCTCTCGGTGCTGCTGCGGCTGCGCGGCGACGAGCCCGCCGAGCTGGCGTTCCCGGTGGCGTCGGCCGAGCCGTTCCGCGCGGTGCTGGACTTCGCCGGGACGCCCCTGTCGAAGGGCCGCTGGGACATCGTCGTGCGCGCCGCCCTGGACGGGGTGCCGCTGGCGGCCAGGCCCGCGCTGGGCGACCTGGAGACGCCCGACACCCGGTTCGTCCTTGTTGATGACGGCAAGCCCGTCTTGCGCGGCCACCGCACCGACTACGGCAACCTCAGCGTCGACGCCGGATGGCAGTCCAGGACGCCGGAGATCGTCGCGTCCGCGCGGGTCGGCCGGGGCGTTGTGCGGGTCACGGGCACGATGCCCGCCAGCGTCCCGGTGACGGTCAAGGCGAAGCTGCGCGGCTCCGAGGAGGTCGTGGACGCGCCCGCCCGGTTCGACGGCGACGCGTTCACCGCCGACCTGCCGCTCCGGCTCCTGCGCGACGGCACCTGGCAGATCGAGTTCGACGTCGCGGGACTGCGCGGCGCGTTCCTGCCGGACGCGCTGGCCGCCGCCCGGGTCGGGCTGCGCCGCTCCGCCCGGCCCTACCGCACCACGGGCGGCCGCCTCGCCGTCGCCCTCTCGTCCGCGCCGGTGCTCCCCAGGATCCTCGCCAAACTCGGCCTACGCCGCGGCTGGCCCTGAGCGTCCACCAAACACACATATCCTCTGCTGTTGAGATGTCTGCCAGATCCCGGTGGGTCGGGACGGCGGGGCTCGCCGCTGTCCTGCTCTCCGTGGGTCTCGGCGTGTTCGCCTGCCTCCTCGGACCCTCCAACACGGTGCCCCAGAGCGGCGGCGGATGGTCCCTCAAGGCCGATCCGAGCGCGCTGCTCGTTGTTGTGCTCACCTTCGCCATGGTCGGGTTCGGCGCGCTCGGCGTCTGCCTGTGCCTGCTGGCGCTGCGGTGGGGCTGGCGGCCGTCGCTCCGGCTGCTGCTGGCCGGGGGGCTGGGCGCGGCCCTCGTGTACGCGCTGGTGCCGGTGGGGGGCTCCACCGACGTCCAGAGCTACGCCCTCTACGGGCGGATGCTCCTGCTCGGGCATGATCCGTACCAGACCGTCCCGCAACTGCTGATCGACCTGCGCGACCCCGTCGCCAAGTACGCGCCGCAGGCGTGGCGGCGGACGCCCTCGGTCTACGGGCCCGTCTCGAACTGGATCTTCGCGGCGGCGGCCTGGGCGGGCGGCGCGTCGATGTACGCGATCGTCTCGCTGCTCAAGGTCGCCGCGTTCGGCGCGTTCGCCGTGGTGGCGCTCGTGCTGGACCGCATCGCCGGTGACACCACGGCCAGGATCCGCGCGCACCTGCTGTGGACCTGCAACCCGCTCATGCTGTGGGCCTGTGTGGCGGGCGCGCACAACGACGTGTACGGCGCGGCGTTCATGGCGCTGGCCTTCGCCGTCTTCTTCCGGGCGGGCGCGCGCACCCCGGTCTGGGCCGCCGGCATGTACGCGGGCGCGCTGATCGGGCTGGCCGGGGGCGTCAAGGCGCCGTTCTTCGTCGCCGGGCTGGGGCTGGCGTGGGTGGCGCGGCGCTCGTGGCCGACGCTGGCCGGGCTGCTCGGCGGCGTCGTCGCCACCGGGCTCGGCGGCTACCTGCTGGCCGGGCCGCGCGCCTTCGAGATCCTGGCGGACAAGGCGCAGGACGTCTCACCGACCAACCCGTGGCGTTTCCTCCCGCGCTGGGGCGTTGAGCTGACCTACGGGCAGATGAACCAGCTCGGCTATCTCGCGGGCGCGGTGATCCTCGGCGCGCTGCTGTGGAAACTGACGCCCGCGACGACCCGGCAGGGGCAGGCGGCCCGCGTGTCGTTCGCGGTCGGCGCGGCGCTGCTGTTCGTCTCGCCGGTGCAGCACCCCTGGTACGACCCGCTGATCTTTCCGCTGCTCGCGCTCGCCCCGGCCACCCGGATCGACGGCCTGACGCAGCTCCGGCTGGCCGTCGGATCGCTCGGTTTCCTGCCCGGCGTCCCGCAGTTCCGGGGCGACCCGTGGCCGGACCCGATGCCGTTCGTGCGGGACCCGGTGAACAACTGGTGGACGTCGGCGGGGCTCGGGATCCTCGCGGTGGCCGCCGTGATCGTCGTACTCCTCCCGGAACGCCGGGCCACGGAAACGGACTCCCCAGCGGAAACGGGAGTTCCGGCGCTCGCCGGAAAGTGATACTTGTTCCACACGGTGGGATGAGGCGGCGTGGGGAATGGGTCACGGCGTACACTCCGTTGGCTACGAAAGTTACAGCAATTCCCCTGATTCATGAACTGTCACCCAATACTGTGAGAACTCCTGATGATCAGTGTCATCGTGCTCGCCTCGGGCGGCGAGCCGGACCCGGCGGAGACCCTGGCGTCGCTGGCCGGGCAGACCTTCCGTGACTTCGAGGCGCTCGTCGTCGCCGACGGCGCGCCCGCGGCCGGGGATCTGCCCGACGAGCGGTTCCGGCTCCTGGCCGGGCGGGGCCTGAGCCGGGGGGCGGCACGCGACCTGGGGGTGCGCGAGGCCCGGGGGGACTTCCTGTTCTTCGTCGACGAGGGAGACCGGATCCCCGCCGACGCGCTCGACCTGCTGCACACCGCGCTCACCGGATCACGCGCGGACTTCGCCGCCGGCAACATCGGCACGCTCACCGAGAACGGCGGCATCTGGCGGTCCTGGCTGCACCGTGAGGCGTTCGCGGCCCGGCGCCGCGCGACGTCCGTGCGGGCCCTCCCCGCGCTCGTCAACGACAGGATCGTCGGCGGGAAACTGTTCCGCCGCGCCTTCTGGGACGCGCACGGGCTGCGCTTCCCCGAGACCGACCGGCTACCGGACCTCGCCGTCACGGTCAGCGCCTACCAGTTGGCTGATTCCGTCGAGGTGCTGCCGGAGATCGTCGTCGGCCGGAACGCGCCCGTGCAGGCGGGGCCGAGCACCAGCCCGGCCGAGGCCGCCGAGGCGTTCGCCGCCGTCGCCGCCGTGCGCGGCAGGCTCGACGGGCACTGGCGGGCCCGAGAGCGGCGGCTCGTCGAAGGGGCGCTGCTCGACCGCGAACTCAAGGTCTTCCTCGACGCGCTCCCCGACGCCGAACCGCGCGACCGGGCCGCGATCATCGACCTCGCCGCGCAGTTCGCCGAAACCGTCGAACCCCGGATCCTCGACGACCTGGGCGCGCTCACCCGGCTCAAGTGGCACCTGGCGTCCCGGCGGCTGATCACCGAGCTGGTGAAGGTCGTCCGGTACGAGCGGGGCGGCACCAGCCCGTCGATAGTGCGCGACCCGATCCGCCGCTACGTCGTCTACCCGTACTGGAAGGACGACAAGCTCGCCATCCCCGCCAGGATCTACCGGGCGGGGCGTGAGGTGCGGATGCGCAGCCGGATCGAGGACATCTCCTGGACGGACGGCAAGCTCGCCGTCTCCGGGCAGGCGTTCATCACCTCGGTCGGCATGCGGCGGCGCTGGACGTCGGTGAAGGGCGTCACGCTCAAGCAGGGGCGTAGGCGGGTCCGGCTGAAGGCGCGGCAGTCACTGCGCCGTAAGGCGTGGCGCGGCCTTGAGTTCACCCTGGACCCGGCCCGCCTACGGCGTCGCGGCGGCTGGCGCGACGGGGTGTGGGAGGTCCACGCCTGGGTCTTCGCCGACGGGCTGCTTCGCTCGGGCGCGCTCAAGCCGGGATCCGCCGGATCCGGGCTCTTCCCGCCTTACGGGTACGTGGCGGACGACGTCCGGATCGTCCCGGAGATGGTGGAACGGCAGTTGCGGCTGCGCGTCGAGACCGTCCGGGTCAAGATCACCGGGCTGCGCTGGGACGGCGACGTCCTACACGTCGAGGGCAGGGCACCCGAGGCCGGGGAACTGACGCTGGTGCGGGCCGACAAGAAGGTACCGTTCGCCGTCACCGCGTCCGGCGGGGCGTTCACCGCCGCGATCGCGCTCGCCGACCTGCCCGAGATCCGGCAGGACGAGACACGGCTCGACGACACCGTCGCCTGGCAGTTCCACGTGGACGGCGTCCAGGCCGTGCTGGCCGAGGAGACCCAGCAGGAACGGATCCTCTCCGGCACCCGCGAGGCCGTCGCCGGACGCAACCCCTCCGGGTACGCCCAGCTCAGCCTCCGGACCGCCCGGTACCTCGTGGAGGCCGCCGAACTCGCGTCCGACGGCACCCTCACGCTGCGCGGCAGCCACCCCGTGCACGCCGAGGGCACTGTGGTGCTGCGCTCGCGCGGCCGCAAACTGGACATCCCGTTCCCGATGGCCGACGGCCAGACCGTCCTCCCGCTCACCCGGATCACCACGCTCGCCGGGACGCTCCCGCTGCGGGCCGGCAAATGGGACATCCTGTTCCGCGCCGAGGGGGCCCGGCCGCTGGCCGTCCGGCTCGCCGAGGACGCCGTGCTGCCCCCCGCCGTCGAGGTGGCGCTCCGGTCCTACGGGGTGGAGAACCAGGGCGGCAGGCTCGTCCTGGAGGTCGGCAACGACCTGAAACCGGGCGAACAGGGCGCCGCCACCAAGATGCGGCAGGAGGCCCGGCTCAAGGTCAAGGAACAGGGCCTGCGCGACGCCGTCCTGTTCACCTGCTTCAGCGGCCGCCAGTACTCCGACAGCACCCGCGCCATCCACGAGGAACTCGTGCGCCGTGGCAGCACCCTGGAACAGCTCTGGGTCGTCGGCGACGCCCAGGTGGAGCTGCCGCCGACGGCCAAGGCGGTCCGGCTGAACGGCCGCGACTGGCACGAGGCGATCGCGTCGTCGAAGTACATCGTGGCCAACCACCGGATAGGCGACTGGTTCCGGCGGCACCCTGAGCAGACTGTCCTGCAGACGTGGCACGGCACCCCGCTGAAGAAGATCGGGCGGGACGTCAAGGAGGTCCACTTCGCCTACGCGCCCGGCATGCAGAAGGCGCACGCCGCGACCGTCGGCGAGGTCAAGCTGCCCGAGTGGACGCACCTCGTGTCGCCCAACCCGTTCAGCACCAAGATCCTCCAACGCGCTTTCAAGTACGAGGGCGAGATCATCGAGGCGGGCTACCCCCGCAACGACGTCCTGTACTCGCCCGACGCGGCCGCCATCGCGGCGTCCGTCCGGGAGCGGCTGGAGATCCCCGAAGGCAAGAAGGTCGTCCTGTACGCGCCCACCTGGCGCGACGACCAGTTCTACGGGCAGGGCCGCTACAAGGCCGACTGGCAGATCGACCTCGACGTCTTCGGCCGCGAACTCGGCGACGACCACGTGCTCGTCGCGCGGCTCCACCCGAACGTCGTGGACGGCGCGCCGGAGGCCCCCTTCGTCAGGGACGCCTCCCTCTACCCGGACATCGCCGAGCTGTACCTGGCCGCCGACGTCATGGTGAGCGACTACAGCTCGGTGATGTTCGACTTCGCCAACCTGCGCCGCCCGATGCTCTTCTACACCTACGACCTCGCCCACTACCGGGACAAGCTCCGCGGCTTCTACTTCGACTTCGAGTCCGAGGCCCCCGGCCCGCTCCTGGAGACGACCGAGGCGCTCGTCGCCGCGCTCCGCGACATCAACGAGGTCAAGGAGAAGTACCGGGACCCCTACCGGTCCTTCCACGAGCGCTTCTGCGCCCTGGAGGACGGCCACGCCGCCAGCCGCGTGGTGGACGCGGTCTTCGGCCCCGCCTGACGCCCAGCGGGGCCCGGCACGCGCCGGGCCCCGCGATCAGACGGCTACTTGCAGTTCGGGCGGGGGACGGGGCGGCCGAGGAACTGGGCGCGGGCCCGCACGAAGTTGCAGCGGTAGGTGTCGTGGATCTTCTTCGGGCCCAGCTTGCCGACCTTGCGGAGCTGGAGGACGGCCTCGTCGTCCTGGTAGAGCGAGCCGTAGGTGAAGTTCGCGCTACCCGTCCACGTCCACTTGCCGACCTTCTGGCCCAGCTTCCCGGACACCAGGATGTACTTGGAGTGCATCGGGTTCGGGCTGGTGTACTCGCCGAAGTCGTAGACCTTCACGCCCGCGTCGCGCAGCACCGGGATGACCGCGGTGCGGGAGCCGTCGGCCGGGTCGACCGTCAGCATGACCTCGACGGTGCAGCCCTTGCGGGCCAGGCCCGTCAGCGCCGTCAGGACCTCGGCCCGCTTGTTGTTGAAGTTGCCGGTGGTGATCCGGACGTGGCTCTTCCGCGCCTTGCCGTTGTTGGTGTAGAGGCACTTGACCTGGCGCAGCGTCTTGGCGATCGGGTCCGCCGTCCGGCGGGCCTTGGGGAAGAACTGGACGACGGCCTCGGGGCTGGACACCTCGCCGCCGCGCTTGCGCCAGTAGTTCGGCACGGGCTTGCGCGTCCACAGGTCGCCGAAGTACCGGTAGTAGGCGTTGTACGTGCCTGTGGCGTTCGCCAGCACGACGGCGTCGTTCCAGTCGGTGGTGGTGCCGCCGGTCGCGTTGAGGTTCTGTGACGTCTGCACGACGATGTTCCGGGTGCCGCGGACGTTGCTGAACAGCAGGAACTTCGTGTGGTTCAGCTTCTCGCCGATGCACGCCCTGGTCTCCGGGCAGGTGACGACCTTGTCGCCGCCGATCGCGTCCCTGACCCGCTCGAAGCCGGTCGGCGCGTAGTTCGGCGCGTGCCTGCGGGTGGCGCCCTTGTCGGCGATGATCCGGACGTCGACGCCGCGCCGGTCGGCGGCGATGAGCGCGTCCGCGATGCCGTGCGCGTTGCTGAACCGGTAGACGCTGATCCGGATCCTGCTCCCCGGCCGCGCCCCCTGCACGAGCTTCTGGATCCGGTTCTCGATGTTCTTGGCGCCCTTGGGCGTCAACGGGTTGTTGAACACGATGTGCGACTTCACCCCCGCCGCGGACGCCGCCGTCGGCACCCCCGCGACCAGCCCCCCAGCCGCGACAACCGCCACAACCCCAGCCAAAACCCGTCTATGACCCTTGGTCACTCCGAACCTCCCCAGCCCCGTACAGAACACCGCCAAGGGACATTACCGGATCTTCACCCCCCCTTAAGGGAAATCCAGGACGTTAGTCCCATCACCCCCACGCCCCCCAAGATCACCTCCCCACCCACCCCCCAAACCCACCCCGACAACCCCCAATCCCACCCCCCCAAACAAACCAAAACAGGCCCTTCCCCAAGCGGGAAGGGCCTGTGCGGGCTGGCGTTAGTGGTGCGGGCTAGGGGAGGGGTTGGTTGAGGTAGACGCGGCGGACTACGCGTTCGGCGGCGTGGCCGTTGTCCCAGGGGCAGAAGCGGGCGCGGAACTCTACGCGGGACTTGGCGGCGGTGGAGGACCAGGCGGCGTTGGTCAGGAAGGCGTCGGAGAGTTCGTCTTCGGTCTGGGTGAAGAGGCCGGGGGGGTGGTCGGAGAGGTCGAAGTTGACGCCTCGGGTGCGCTTGTAGGTGTCCCAGTCGTTCGCGTAGATGACGATGGGACGGTCCTCCAGGACCGCGTAGTCGAACATGATCGACGAGTAGTCCGTGATGAGCGCGTCCGAGGCGATCATGAGGTCCTCGACGGTCGGGTAGCCCGAGACGTCGATGATCCGGTCCTCGGGCAGGCCGCGCTTCTTCGGCTTGTAGAAGTAGTGCGCGCGCAGCAGCAGGACGTAATCGGGGCCGAGGCGCTTCATGAACTCGACGAGATCGAACTGGGGCACAAAACGCTTCATGTAGTCGCGGTGCGTCGGCGTGTACAGGATCGCCTTGACGCCCGGCTTGATCCCGAGCTCCGCGCGCAGCTTGGCCTTCTCGGCCTCCGTCGCCCGGACGAGCCTGTCGTTGCGCGGGTAGCCGACCTCCAGCATCTCGTAGGAGCAGGGGAAGCCCCTGTCCCACGCCTCACTGGACAGCGGGTTCGACGACACCAGGAAGTCCCAGCGGTCGGCCCGCATGATGAGTTCCTTGAAGTCCATGTCCCCGGCGCTCACCGGGTAGTCCATCTGGTCCAGGCCCATCTTCTTCAGCGGGGTGCCGTGCTGGGTCTGGACGTGGATCTGGCCCCTGCGCTTGACCGGGTCGTCCACAAAGTTCACGTTGTTGACGAAGTACTTGGCGCGGGCCATCAGCCGCGCGTGCGCGCGCGTCCCCGCGACGACGTGGGGGACACCCTCGGGCATGTCCTTGTGCGCGCCGCGCCGGACCACCCACACGCCCTTGACGTGCGGGGCGAGCTCACGCTGCGTCTCGTAGATCGCGGCCGGGTTGCAGGCGTAGCCCCGGTACCAGTAGGCCGCGTAGACGGCGAGGTTCGGGTCGATCGGAAGCCGCAACTGGACCCGGTAGTACAGCCCGTTGGCCTTGCCCTTGGCGAAGGACAGCGCGCGCCGCACCTGCTTGCGGCCCTTGCGGAGCTGCTGCCTTGCCGACAGCCGCCGCTCGTTGACCTGCTTGGACAGCGCGAACGCCCGGTAGTTGTTCTTCTCGATCAGCTTGTACTTGGCCGCGAGCGGGGCGTCCTCGGGCAGCGCGTGGCCGCGCGGCCGGAACTTCGTGTAGATCCGCGACATCTCGCTGAAGAACCGGGCGCGGTCCTCGGGCAGGACGCGGTCGCCGCGGCCGAGGATGATCAGCAGGTGCCACATGGTCCGGTCGAACATGAGCGGCCGGTACTGATCGGTCTCGGGGTGCTTGTCCATGAACGCGAAGATGCGCTCGTACTGCTTGAAGGCGTCGAAGTGCTTCTTGCCGCCGGTCCTGGTGATCGCGCCGCGCCGCCGCTGCCGGTAGATGTAGACGACGTCGTCGAGCAGGCTCAGCTTGTCGGCGGCCATGAGGATCGGGTACGTGACGTTGATGTCCTCGTAGTACCCGCCGCTGAACTTGAGGCCGAGGTCGAGCAGGAACTCGCGCCGGATCGCCTTGTTCCAGGCCGTCATCATGAGCTGCAGGACGCTGGGGCGGTCCTTGAGCGCGAAGACGTCGGGGGCCGGGGGCTCGCGGAACAGCTTGTTGATGACGCTGCGCTGGACCTTGCCGTGCCAGTAGGCGCGCGCGTAGTCGAAGATCAGGACGTCCGGCTTCGTCTCGTGCAGCCTGTCGTAGACGGAGGCCATGGCGCCGTCGGCCGCGTAGTCGTCGCTGTCGAAGAACCAGACGTACTCGCCGGTGGCCAGGGACAGGCCGACGTTGCGGGCCTCGCCGAGGCCGACGTTCTCCTCCAGGTGGACGACCCGGACCCGCGGATCGCGCAGGGCGTACTCGTCGAGGATGGCGCCGCAGCCGTCCGGGGACTTGTCATCGATGGCGATCACTTCGAGCCCGGGGCAGCCCGGGGAGAGGATCGAGTCGAGGCACTGGCGGAGGTAACCCTGGACCCCGTGCACGGGCACGATGACGCTCAGGAACACGCTGCTCATTCCAGATGAATCCGTTTCCAGCAATGGAGGCTTGGCCGGGCGGCAGGGCCTGCCGCGAGTCTACCGAGGCGCCGACCGTGCCCCGGGGACCACGATCACGCGTGCGGCATCCGATGACTCTACAGACTTCCGGTGCCCGTCAAGTGCCGTTCATGCCGCAGATGGTCACCTGTGATACGCGTGGTGTGGATCACTTTCGGCTGAATGCCCAGCTTGCCCTGGGTTCTAGGGCCCAGCGAAACATGTTCCGCACCGGCGAAGTGCACAGTGCCGTCCCCAGGACGACCGCAAAAACGACGGTTCCGGCCAGGCCCCAGCCGTTCCGCAGCCACGGCAGGTGGTCCCACCCCTGGAACTGCGCGTACTTGATCACAAAACCGTGCAGGAGGTAGGCGGAGACCGTCGCCGCGCCGAACCCGGTGAACCAGTGGCGGCCGCGCGGGACGACGGCCAGGAACGCCGCCACCAGGACGAGCGCCGTGACCATCATGGCGAGCCGCATCGCCGTCCCACCGAGGTTGCCGACGCCCAGCTCGTGGTGCGAGTCGCGCCAGTAGAACCAGCGGTAGTCGACCCTGTCCCTGACCCAGAAGGCGCCCGCGAGCCCCGCGGCCAGCACCACCGCGCCGACCGGACGCGCCCGGCGCGCGCGCAGCACGGCGAAGTGCGCGGGCCGCAGGCTGAGCCCCAGGACGTAGAAGGGGGCGAGGCCGAAGACGCGGTGCATCTCCAGGTCGTCGGGGAGCGGCGCGGTGTAGGCGAGCAGCGAGAGCGCCACCGCGACGGCCAGCGGCCAGCGGATCTGCCGCCACACCGGCGTCGAGAGGCGCCACAGGAACAGGGCGAGCAGGAACCACGTCAGGTAGATCGGGTCGAGAAGGCTGATTTCCAGGTGCGGCTTGTGGTTGAAGTGCCACTCCCACAGCGAATAGGCGACCTCAAAGAGCACGTAGGGGATACCGACGTTCGTGAGCAGCCGCCGCGCCTTGTGACCGTTGAGGGAGAACGTCCGCGAGAAGTAGCCGGTGACCAGGATGAACAGCGGCATGTGGAACATGTGCAGGAACGTGTACAGACCCTCAGCGGCGGGCACCTTCGCGCGCAGCCCCACGATCGTGTGCCCGATGACGACGAGCAGGATCGCGAGGTACTTGGCGTTGTCGAAGAAGGCGTCGCGCGCCCTGGCCGGGGCGGCGGTCGACGCCGGGGCCGGTGCCGGAACGGTGATCTGGGACAACGTGGACGATCCTCAGTAGAGCCCGCCGAGAAGCCGGATCAGCAACGTAGCAGGCCCCGGTGACGGAGTGTGTGAGGATCGTCACCCGGTTCAGGTCTTGGCGCAGATGTTGTCGTTGGCCTTGATCTCGCCGTCGAGCTTCTTCGGCAGCTTCGCCTTGGGCGTGAGGCCCGTCCAGCCGGGGCCCAGCACGAGGTGGACGGTGCCGGGCGCGACCTTCGGCGACGGCACCGGCTTGGCGCCCGACACCTGCTTGGCGAGCGTGTTGGCGGCCGCCTCGGCGCCCTCGCCGTACAGGATCTGGGTCTCGGTCGGCATGTTCTTGGGATTGCCGACCGACAGGACCTGGAACTCCTTGGCCGTCAGCGCCTCGCCGGTGCGGGCCGCCGCGCCCTCGATGCCGCTGCCGTTGAGGACCTTGACCTGAACCTGGGAGGCCGGGACGGTCTCCTTCTTGTTCATGTCCTCGATCTCGTTGTCGTTGGCGATCTGCGAGAAGAAGGTGTTCGCGTCGGGCTGGGCCAGCGCGACCCGGTTCGGGTCGGGCGCGTACGCGGCGTACGGGACGGTGACGAACCGGATCTTGTTGACCTTGACGTCCTTCAGCTTGGTGCCGAGGTCCATCATCGCGTCGAGCGTGAACCCCTCGTCCACCTCGACGGTCTTGGTGGCCGAGCGCAGCAGCGCGTTCAGCTTCACCGGGTTGGCCAGCACGCCCTGGCTGAGCGCCTTCTTGGCGACGGACCCCAGGAACTGCTGCTGGCGCTTGACGCGGCTCAGGTCGGATCCGTCTCCGAGGCCGTGCCGCGCGCGCACGTACGCCAGCGCCGTCTCGCCCTTGACGAGGTGCTTGCCCTTCGTCAGCTTGAGCTTGCTGGCCCTGTCGTTGACGTCGTTCGGCAGGCAGATCTCGACGCCGCCGATCGCGTTGACGACGCCCTTGAAGCCCGCGAAGTCCACCACGGCCACGTGGTCGATGTGGATGTTGGTGATCGACTGGATCGTCTTCCAGGTGCACGGCGCGCCGCCGATGCTGAACGCGGAGTTGATCATGCCGGTCTGCGGCGCGGACGTGCCGCCGTCCAGCGTGGTGCAGCTGGGGATCTCGACCATGAGGTCGCGCGGGAAGCTGATGCCGGTGACGGCGCCGCCGCCCGGCGAGAAGTGCATGAGGATCGTGACGTCGGCGCGCGGCACCTCGTTGACGAGGCTCTTGCCGTACTTCTCGTTGTCCTTGCCCTGCCGGGAGTCCGAGCCCAGCAGCAGGATGTTGACCGCCTCGTTGAGCTTCGGCACCTGGTTGGCGACGTCGTCGGGGATCGCGACGCGGTCGATGCGGCCGTCCAGGTAGCGGACGTAGCCGTAGGCCGAGATGCTGCCGAGGACGAGCGCGCCCGACAGCGCCACCGACGCCCAGCCCAGCGCCTTCCATCCCTTGGAGACGCCCTTGCTCTCAAGGGTCTCGGGCTCCGGCGCCTGCGTGTCGTCGGCGTAGTCGAGATAGAGGGGGCTGTTCATGGCTCCACGAGAGTAGGTCACGGGAGGCGGCGTACGTTGGCGTACGGCGTCTCCGGTCCGGCTACTGCGGTCACGTGCTCCGTTTTGATCCGGCGCGGCAAGAGATCATCGTCGAGGTCGCGACAAAGTATGACCGATGCGCCGGCACGGAGGGGGGCGAGCAGTCCCGAAACGAGACTTCCGGCGTCCGTGAACGGGGTCGTCACCAGAACCCGATCATCGGTGTGAAGCGGGTGTTCATTGAGGAATGTGACGATTTCGGTATCTAGCTGTGATGCGGTGAATGTGGTGTTCGTCACAGTGAGCCGGGGGCCCTCGGACGCGTACGGAGCGAAACGGTCTCCGTACGCTCTGACCTCCACGGCATAATCCGTCACCCACGCGGGCGCGTCCTTCAGCGGGGCGCCCAGCGCGTCCAGGGAGAGGCCCACGACCTCGTCGGGCCACTCCGGGGCGCCGCGCGGATCGTCCGTCACCCAGAGGCCCTCCTCCGCCCGGACGGCGGCACGGCCGAGGACGACCTCCTGGCCCGCCCACCAGGCCGCGAAGATCCACACCGCGGTCTGCCAGTGCAGCGGAAGGTCGATGACGACCTTGCCTCCAGGCTGCGCGTCGAGCCCGGCCACCAGGAGGTTCGCCGTCTTGGCCGTCCAGTTGTCGAACGTCCTGCGGGAGAACTCCACGCGTTCGCCCCTGGCGTCGTCATAGAACGTCACCAGAGGGCGCTGGGCCGAGCCGCGCATGAGATCCATGGCGGAAGGGTACCGGCGGAGGCCCACGTGCCACGGCCTCACGGCGCGCACACGGGGCAGGCGTTAGCCTGCTGCACCGTGACACCACCAGCGGCACCGCCGACTCTGCTGGCGCGGCTGACGGTCGCCCCCGCCCTGCTCGCCGTCGCCTGGCTCGTCGTCGGACTCCCCCTGCTGCTCGCGGGCTCCTTCACCATCGGGCCCGCGCTCCTGCTGTTCCCGCCCGTCGCGGCGCTGCTCCTGGCCGTCTGCTGGCGCGGCAGCGTGCGCGTCCCGGCCTCGCCGGTCGTGTCACGGTTCGCGTGGTGGCCGCTCACCGGGGTGCTGCTGGTGACGGCGGTCTTCCTGGCCGTCCAGTGGGAGTTCGCCTCCGAGCAGATCATCGTGCGGCGCGACCCGGCCACCTACGCCCAGTTCACCGCGTGGCTGAACACCCACGGCAGCCTGCCGATCTCGCCGTCCCTGTGGGCGTTCGGCGGGCCCGACCCCGCGCTGCGCTTCGACAGCCCCGGCTTCTACGCCGACGCCGACGGCACGATCGTGCCGCAGTTCATGGCAGGGCTGCCGCTGCTGCTCGCGTTCGGCGGCTGGATCGGCGGCCTGCCCGCGCTGCTGGCGATGCCGCCGCTGCTCGGCGCGGGCGCGGTGCTCACCTTCGGCGGGCTCACCGCGCGGCTCGTCGGGCCGCTGTGGGCGCCGGTCGGCGCGGCGGCGTTCGCGCTGTGCTGGCCCGTCATGTTCGTCTCCCGCTCGACCTACAGCGAGGCGGCGGCGCTCGTGCTGCTGCTCGGCGGGCTGTGCCTGCTGCACGACGTGCGCGACGTCCCCGACGGACGGGGCCGCGCGTTCCTGGGCGGGCTCGCCCTCGGGCTTGTGGTGCTGGTGCGGATCGACGGGCTCCGCGACATCCTGCCCGTCGTCGTCTTCGCCGGTGTGCTCTTCGCGCGGAGGCGGGACGCGGGGGTGCCGCTCGCGGCGGGACTCCTGCTCGGGGCCGGGGGCGGGCTCCTTGAGGGGTACCTGTTGTCGGGGCCCTATCTGTCGTACCTGCGCGGGTCGTTGGTGCCGCTGCTGGCCGTCACCGGGGCGACGGTGCTGGGCACGGTGCTGATGGCGGTGCTGTGGCGGTGGAAGCCGGAGTCGTTCCGGCGCGGCGGGGACTGGATGGCGCGGGGGCGGCTGCCGGACGTCGCGGCGGTGCTGACCGTGCTGCTGATGGTGGCGTTCGCGGTGCGGCCTTACGTGCAGACGGTGCGGCGGGTTCCGGCGAACGCCGAGGATCGGTTCAATTCGGACTACATCGCTTTTCTTCAGAAATCGGTGGGTCTGCCGGTTGATGGGACGCGGCAGTACACCGAACTGTCCCTGCACTGGGTGTCGTGGTACGTCGGGGTGCCTGCGCTGATCCTCGCGACGTTCGGGGCTGCGTTGCTGCTACGGCGGATCCTGCGGCGGGAGTCGCCGGAGTGGGTGCTGCCCTACGCCGTCATCGCGTTGACGACGGTGGCGACGCTGCTGCGTCCGGGGATCACGCCGGACCATCCGTGGGCGTCGCGGCGGCTCGTCTCGATCGTCATCCCGGGCGTCATCCTGTTCGCCGTCTGGCTGCTGGCGTGGGCGACGCGGCGGGTCCGGCGGACGGGCTACGGCAGGGCCGTCACGTTCCTGTTCGCGCTGACGGGCTCGGTGGCGCTCGCCGTGCCGGTCGCGCTGTCGTCGGCGGGTCTGGTGTTCAAGCCGGTGGACCAGGGCGAGGCGGCGGCCGTCCGGGCGCTGTGCCGCCAGTTCGGCGAGGGCGCCACCGTGCTCATCGTGGAACGCGTCACGGCCGACCGGTTCTCGCCGGTCATCCGCAACACCTGCAACATCCCGACCGCCCGTGTCGACGGCGCCACCCCGACCGACGTCCAGCGCGTCGCCGACCGCATCCTGTCCATCGGCCGCCGCCCCGTCGTCCTGGGCGCCGCCGCCTCCGACGTCGCCCCCTACGGCACCCCCATCCAGGTCGTCGACCTCCACACCCGCCAGGACGGCCACGCCCTACAATCCCGCCCCCGCTCCACCTGGTCCCTCACCATCCCCGCCTGGATGTCCCAGATCCCCCCGAAGTAACCGCCCGCCCTCGGCGCCCTCACAGCCGCACCCTCGGCCTAGGATGAACAAGCCATGACCTCGCCGAAGCCGGATCGTGACGATCCGTGGGTTCTGCACTTCACACCGCTGGAGAACCTCGCCGGAATCGTGGCGTCGGGACTCCTCGCCGACAATTTCCGTCCGCCCGGCGTCCAGGAGTGCGGCATGCCGAGCATCAAGGGCAACCGCCGCCGTCGCGCGGTCCCCCTGGCTCCACACGGCGTCGTCGCGGACTACGTGCCGTTCTACTTCGCTGAAAAGTCACCGATGCTCAACAGCATCGTGAAGGGCGGAGTCCCGACCTATCAGGGGACCGAGTCCGAGTTGATCTATCTCGTCAGCCGCGTGTCGAAGATCGAGGAGCACGGTCGCCGGTGGCTGGCGACCGATCGGAACGCCGTCCTCCGCACCGCCAGATTCGTAGACGACCGGTCACGGCTGCCCCACCACATCGACTGGGACGTGATGGAGGCCCGCTACTGGTACAACACGGCGGACGATGGTTCCCGTAAGGAGCGCCGTATGGCCGAACTCCTGGTGCATGAGCACGTCCCGTGGGAGGCGTTCGTCTGCCTTGCCGCCTGCTGCGGACGCCGGGCGGATGAAGTCGAGCGGATCGCGGCGGCGTCGGGGCACCGGCCTAGCGTCTATGTCAGAACCCATTGGTACTTTGGGGTTCCACGCGACTGTGAGTGCGGCGGCGGATAGAGATGCGAGGGGAAGGGGGTCCTGATGATCACGGAGAAGTCGGGGAACCTCCTTCTGGACGACGCGGACGCGCTGGTCAACACCGTCAACACCGTTGGGGTGATGGGCAAGGGCCTGGCGCTCCAGTTCAAGCGGGCCTACCCGGACAACTTCGAGGCGTACCGCGCAGCCTGCGCCCGTGGCTCAGTCGTACCCGGAAAGATCTTCAGCACCCGTCTCGTCGATGGTCGCTGGATTCTCAACTTCCCGACCAAGCGTCACTGGCGGGAGCGGTCAAGACTCGCGGACATCGAGTCGGGGCTTGTGGCGCTCGCGAAGGTGATTGACGAACTGGGCTTGCGTAGCGTCGCGATACCGCCGCTCGGGTGCGGTAACGGCGGCCTCGAATGGTCGGTGGTGCGGGCTCTGATCATGGATCGGTTGGGCGGAACGGACTGCGAGATCAGGCTGTACGGCCTGGGCACCCCTGATCCACGGGACATGCCGGTCGATCCGAGGCCGCCCCGCATGAACCTTCGGCGGAGTCGGCTTCTGCACGCTGTGCGCGCCTATGCGACGGCGTCGCTGTTCGCGGGGGTCGCGATCGACACCGCGACGTCGCTTGTCGAGGTGCACAAGACGGTCTACCTGCTTCAAGCAGCCGGGCTGGATCTGGGTTACCGGTTCGAGCGCGGCAAGTACGGTCCCGTCTCGTTTGACCTCAATCGTGAGCTCGCCGGACTCGAAGGCCATTATCTTGTCGGCTACGGCGATGGAACGGGCGGCGCGCGGGCCGACCTTGAGCTGCTGCCTGCGGGGTTGGAGGCGTGCGCGTCTGGCGACCCCGAGTTCGACCGGGCCTGGGGGGCGGTCGCTGAGGCGATCTCCGGATATGAGTACCCCGATGGGATGGAGCTACTCGGCACCGTCCACTTCGTGGCCGCCGAGGCCGCGACGTTCGACGTGGACGAGGTCGCTCGCCTCGTCGCCTCCTGGAATCAGCGCAAACGTGCCCTGTTCTCCCGGGCCGACATCGGCCAGGCGCTCGCCCACCTTCGGACGACTGCGGTGCTGACCGGCTGACGGCACGTCACGCCTCGCGGGCGCGCGCCAGGCCATCGGGACGCGGAGTCCGGCGGGTCGGGTTTTGGTCGGTGGGGTCAGGCGGTGTTGCCCTTGCAGATGTTGTCGCTGGCCTTGACTTCGTCGTCGACCTTGGGGATGGAGGCGGGGGCGGAGCCCAGGCCCGTGTAGTCGGCGCCCAGGTAGAGGTGGACTTCGCCTGCGGGGAGGGTCGCGTCCAGTTGGGGGGTGGTGTCGGGGAGGAGTTTGGCGAGTTGGGCGGCGGCGGCCTCGCCGCCGGTGCCGTAGGCGATGACGGTCTGGGCCAGGGTGCCGTTCTTGTAGGTGCCGGTGGCGCCCAGTGACGCCTGGTACTTCTTCGCGCCGAGGTCGGTGACGGCGCGGCCCGCGAGTCCCTGGCGGTTCGTGCCGTTGTAGACCTTCACCGTGATGTCGGCGGGCTTGACCGGCTTGGCGGCCGCGACGGGCTCGGTGGTGACGCCGTCGTCCTCCTGGTCGGCGGGCTGCGTCTTCGGCTTGCCCGACTTCGGCTGCTTGGCGATGTGGTTGTCCCGGCGGATCGCGTCGAACAGCTCCTGCGCCTTGGCGTCCTGCCAGAAGACGACGCCCGCCAGCGCCGGGTTCGACGCGCGCTCGGCCTCGGTCGCGTACCGCCACGGCACCGTGACAAAACGGATGCTCTTGGGGTTGATGCCCTTGACCTTGTTGGCCAGATCCAGGATCTCGGTGGAGTTGAAGCCCTCGTCGGTCTTCAACGACTTGGTCGCCGCGTTGATGAACTTCGGCAGCTTGATCGGGTCGGTGAGGATGCCGCCCTTGGTGACCTTCTGCACGATCGAGCTCATGAACTGCTGCTGCCGCTTGATCCGGCCGAGGTCGGTGCCGTCGCCGAGCTGGTAGCGAGTGCGGACCCAGCCGAGCGCCTGCTTGCCGTTGATGACCTGGCGGCCCGCCTTGGGGATGACGAGCTGCGCTTTCGGGTCGGTGAACGCCTTCGGCGAGCAGATCTCCACGCCGCCGATCGCGTTGACGATGTCGCGGAAGCCGGTGAAGTCCACCTTGACGAAGTGGTCGACGCGGATCTGGGTGAGGCTCTCGATCGTCGCCCAGGTGCAGTACGGGCCCGCGTAGGCGAACGCCGAGTTGATCTTGTCGGTGCGGGCGCCGACCGTCCCGCCGTCCTTGTCCTTGCACTCGGGGATCGGCACCCAGGAGTCACGCGGGAAGCTGACGGCGACGGCCTTCTCCCCGCCCGCCGACAGGTGCAGCAGGATCGCGGTGTCGGACCGTTCCCCTTCGACGCTGCTCCCGTACTTGCCGTTCTTGCCGCCGCGCGTGTCGGAGCCGAGGACGAGGATGTTCACCGAGCTGTTCAGCTTCTCCGGCCGCTTCTCGTCCTTGAGGTTGCCGGTGTCCTTGAGCTGCTCGATGTTGCCCGCGAGGAACTTGTAGTAGAAGCCGTACGCCGTCAGGCTCGTGAGCACGACGCACGCGGCGAGGCCGATGGAGACCCACTGGGCGATCTTCCAGCCCTTGCCCTGCTTCCCGGCAGCCTGGTACTCCCCGCTGATCTCCGGTGTCTCCAGGAAGTCGAGGTCGTAGTCGATTCCGCCGCGCATGGCCCCTGCTCGTGATCCTGAAATTTCGCCAAGGTTGTCAGCAGTATGGCGGATCTGTCGCTTCTTGTTTGAATCGTTGTCGATCGTTCACCGGTGTCCCGGTCCGCCGCCGTGGTCTGCGGCTTCTCGGTAGGGTGGGCGCCGTGAGTCCCGAGCAGCCGCCCGTCCAGGTCACCGTCGTCCTGCCCTGCTACAACGAGCAGGACCACGTCGCGGACGAGGTGGAACGCATCGCCAAGAGCCTCGACGCGAGCGGCTACACCTACGAGCTGCTCGCCTTCGACGACTGCTCGACCGACGAGACGCTGGCCCGGCTCCGCGAGGTCGAGCCGCGGTTCCCGCACCTGCGCGTCATCCCGTTCCACCACAACAGCGGGTCCGGCACGATCCGCCGGATCGGCAGCCAGCAGGCCCGCGGCGACGTCGTGGTGTGGACCGACGCCGACATGACCTACCCCAACGAGCGGATCCCCGAGCTCGTGCAGATCCTCGACGAGGATCGCACGGTGGACCAGGTCGTCGGCGCGCGGCGCACCGAGGAGGGCTCGCACAAGCTGCTGCGCGTCCCCGCCAAGTGGGCGATCCGCAAGATCGCCGAGCGGCTGTCGGGGTCGAAGATCCCGGACCTGAACTCCGGGCTGCGCGCGTTCCGCCGCGACGTCGCCAGGCCCTACCTGCGGCTGCTGCCGCCCGGCTTCTCCTGTGTCACCACGATCACACTGGCGTTCCTGTGTAACCAGCACGGGGTGCGGTACCTGCCCATCGACTACTACAAGCGCGCGGGCAAGTCGAAGTTCCACTTCACCAAGGACGCCTACCGGTACATCCTCCAGGTGCTCCGGATGATCATGTACTTCAACCCGCTCAAGGTGCTCATGCCGCTGGCGCTGTGGCTGCTCGGCCTGGCGGTGGTGAAGGCCGTGGTGGACCAGTTCACGCACAACCTGCTGTACCTGTCGAACAACACGATGCTGATGTTCATGAGCGGGCTGCTGACGGCGTCGCTGGCGCTGCTCGCCGATCTGATCGTGCGGTCCCGGGGCGACGTGTGAGGATCGCCCTCGTCGGGCCCGCGTTCCCCTACAAGGGCGGCGGGGCACGGCACACCACCGAGCTGGCGCACCGGCTCGCGGCGGCGGGGCACGAGGTCGTCCTCGAATCGTGGAAGGCGCAGTATCCGGGGTTCCTGTATCCGGGGCGGCAGACGATCGACGTCCCCGAGGGTGAGCTCTTTCCTTCGACGTCCCGGAGGCTGTCGTGGCGGCGTCCGGACGGGTGGTACGCGGCCGGTAGGAGGCTGCGTTCCTACGATCTTGTCGTGTTGGCCGTGCTTTCGTCCGTGCAGGTACCCGCGTACCTGGGGATCCTGCGGGGGCTCGGGGACAAGGGGAAGGCCGTGGCGCTCTGCCACAACGTGCTTCCCCATGAGCCGAAGCCTTACGACCGGCCGTTGATGCGGGCCCTGCTGCGCCGGGTCGGGAGGGTGCTCACGCACACGTCCGAGCAGGCCGTTCTCGCCGAGGCGCTGACGGACGCGCCCGTGCGCGTCGCGGAGCTGCCGATGCACCTGCCCGCCGGGCGCCCCGAGGGCGGGGCCGGGGGAGCGGGGCTGCTGTTCTTCGGGATCGTGCGGCCCTACAAGGGGCTCGACGTGCTCCTGCGCGCGCTTCCCGAGGGGGTGCGGCTGACCGTGGCGGGGGAGTTCTGGTCCGGGCTCGAAGAAGCGGGCGCGCTCATCGCCGAACGCGGCATCACCGACCAGGTGGATCTGCGGCCCGGCTACCTCGCCGCCGAGGAGATCCCCGGCCTGTTCGCCCGCGCCGACGCCCTCGTGCTGCCCTACCGTTCGGCGACGGCCTCACAGAACGTCCTCATGGCCTTCGAACACGGGCTGCCGGTGATCGCGACCCGCGTCGGCGGGTTCCCGGCGCAGATCCGCGACGGCGTGGACGGCGTCCTGGCCGAGCCGGACGACCCCGACTCGCTGCGCGCGGCCGTCACGAGGCTCCAGGCCGACCGTGCCGGGTTCCGGGCCAGGGTCGAGCGTCCGGACCCCGAACCCGTCTGGCGCGGCTACCTGGACGCGCTGACGGCGCCGTAGCCGCCTGCCGTCACGGGGACCCCTCCAGGGGGCGGTGATCGTCGCCGGGGACGAGGCCGCGCGTTTCGTTCGCGGGCGCGGGCTGGAGGCGTCCGACGCCCGCCCACAGGAGGTCGGCGGCGGTCAGGACGGCGCGGGAGGCGAGCGCCACGACGAGGGACTCGGCCTGGCCCGTCACCGGGGCGAGCGCGAGCACGAGCGCGGCCTCCCGGGCGCCCAGGCCGCCCGGAGCGAAGATCACGAGGAAGCCGATGACGTACGCGAGCGCGTAGGCGCCGCCCGCGAGCGCCGGGGATCCGGACGGAAGCAGCAGCCACAGGTGGACGGAGAAGCAGGCCCACCCCAGGAGCGTCCAGGAGACGGCGGCGCCCATCGTCCGGGTGGGCACCGGCTTGTCCAGCAGTGGCCTGCGCGCGGCCCGGAGCACGAGGTTCAGGGCCCACGTGACGATCCGGGGGTGCAGGCAGCCCAGCAGGACGGGAGTCAGGGTGAGCGCCCACCAGTACGTCCTTACCGCGTCAGCCGAGGTGAGCGGGAGGAGGGCGGCGGCCGTGAGGCACCCGGTGGCGACGGTCGTGGCCATCGCCAGCAGCGTCGCCGCCCCCGACGCCGTCCGGGCGACCCCGTACCCACGGGCCAGCTCCACCTGCCCGACCAGGGCCCAGACGGAGCCGGGCACGTACTTGCCGAGTTGGCCGAGGAACATGATTCTGGTGGTGGCGCGCACGGGGAGGGGGGCGCCGCATCCGGTGAGCAGGGCGCGCCAGCCGAGCATCCAGCATCCGAGGCCGGCCAGGCCCGCGATGAGGGAGCCGGCCAGGCCGGGGGGCGACATCCGGGACAAGGCATCGGTGATCGCCGCCCACTGGGACACGACGCCGTAAAGGCAGCAGCCCAGTGCGGTGAGCACGAAGATCGACTTGAGCCGGCGGGAGTTCACTCGGCCACCCTATGGGGGAGAAAGTTGCCAGTAGGCTCTGTGATCTGCTCCGGACGGCCGGGTCAGATGGTGTCAGAAAGGTGTGGCGTGGAAGCGATACTCCTGGTCGGGGGCAAGGGAACGAGGCTGCGGCCGTTGACGATCTCCACCCCGAAGCCACTGCTGCCGACCGCGGGCGTGCCCTTCCTGGCGCACCAGTTGGCCAGGGCGAGCGCGGCGGGCATCACCCGCATCGTCTTCGCCACCTCCTACCGGTCGGAGATGTTCGAGGCGGCTTTTGGGAACGAGGCTTACGGGCTGGAACTCGTCTATGTGGACGAGGCGCGTCCGTTGGGCACGGGCGGCGCGATCCGGAACGCGGGCCAGGCGCTGGTGAGCAAGCCGGACGATCCGGTCCTCGTGCTCAACGGCGACATCCTGTCCGGCCACTCCATCCCCGACCAGGTGCAGACCCACCTGGACTCCGAGGCGGCCGTCACCCTTCACCTCACCGAGGTGGACGACCCTTCGCGGTTCGGGTGTGTGCCGACGTCGCCCGACGGCAGGGTCACCGCCTTCCTGGAGAAGACGAACAACCCCGTCACCAACCGGATCAACGCGGGCTCCTACGTGTTCCGCCGCGAGGTGATCGACACGATCCCCTTCAACGAGGTCGTCTCGGTGGAGCGGGAGACGTTCCCCGGCCTGATCGCGGCGGGCGAGACGGTCATGGGCTTTGTGGACGCGCACTACTGGCTCGACGTCGGCACGCCCTCGGCGTTCGTGCGCGGCTCCTGCGACCTCGTCACGGGCCTGCTGGAGTCGCCGGCGCTGCCGGGCAAGCCGGGCCCCATGCTGGCCCTGGAGGGCGCGAACGTGTCGCCGCGGGCCGTCGTCACGGCGGGCACCGTGGTCGGCTGCGACGCGACGATCGAGGCGGGTTCGACGGTCAGCGGGAGCGTCCTGTTCGACGAGGCGGTCGTGGCCAAGGGCGCGTGGGTGCGCAACTCGGTGCTGGGCCGGGGCGCACGGGTGGCGTCCGGCGCGATGCTGGACGGCGCGATCCTCGGTGACGGCGCCGTCGTCGGCCCCGGCAACGAGCTCGGCGACGGGCTGCGGCTGTGGCCGGGCATCGAGCTGCCGCCGACGGCCGTCCGGTTCTCCAGCGACGTGTAGTGCCGACCCGCGTCTGGGAGGCGCCGTGGCCGGTGCGGCCGCGGCGCACCCTCGCGGTGTACCGGCGGGGTCCGCACGACCCCGCCTATCGGGTGACCCCTGACGGCACCGTCTGGCGCGCCTCCCGCACGCCGGAAGGGCCGGGCGCGTTGGCGGTGTCCGCGTCGGGCGGGCGGGTGGAGGCGGAGGCGTGGGGTCCGGGCGCGGAGTGGCTGTTGGAGTCGCTGCCCGCGCTGCTGGGCGCGGAGGACGAGCCGGAGAGGCTCGTTCCGGTGGACGACGTGGTGAAGGACGCGGCCCGTAGGTTCCCGTTCCGGATAGCGCGGTCGGGCCTGGTGTTCGAGGCGCTCGTCCCGGCCGTCCTGGAGCAGAAGGTGCCGGGCGCCGAGGCGTGGCGGGCCTGGGGGTACCTGCTGCGGCGGTTCGGCGAGCCCGCGCCGGGCGTGCCGGAGCTGCGGGTGCCGCCGCCGCCGGAGGTGTGGGCGCGGATCCCGTCGTGGGAGTGGCACAGGGCGGGCGCGGAGGCCGTCCGTGGGCGGACCATCATCGGTGCCGCGCGGGCCCGGCTGGAACGCGAGCCGGGAGAGGGGCCCGTGGGGCGCGCTGAGGGCGCCGCGGCGCGGTTGGGGGCGCTGCCGGGGGTCGGGCCCTGGACGGTCGCGGAGGTCCGCCAGCGGGCGCTGGGCGACCCGGACGCGGTGTCGGTGGGCGACTACAACCTTCCGGGGATCGTCGGCTGGGCGTTCCTGGGCCGCAAGGTGGACGACGCGACGATGTTGGAGCTGCTGGAGCCGTACCGGGGGCAGCGCTACCGCGTCACGACGTTGCTGCAGCTCGCGGGGCATACGCCGCCGAAGCGCGGACCCCGCCTGAGCGTTCGGGATTACCGGGGCTTTTAGCGGGGTTCTTTACGTTCATATGACTTTCGTCTGTTGTGGGGGGTCTGCCCTGTTCCCACTATGACGCTTGGCATAGAGTGCGCTCATGGAGAGCGCAGTGAGTGAATCCGGGCTGCGCCGCGCCCTGGCGCGCGCCCGCGACGGCAAGACCCTCGACCGGGCCGAGGCCGCGGTCCTGCTCCACGCGCGAGGAGAGCACCTCGACCAACTGCTCGCCCACGCCGCCCGCACCCGCGACGCCGGTCTGCGCGACGCCGGACGCCCCGGCGTCATCACCTACAGCCGCAAGGTGTTCATCCCGCTGACGCGGCTCTGCCGCGACCGCTGTGGCTACTGTACGTTCGCCACCGCCCCGCACAAGCTCCCGGCGCCGTTCCTCAGCCCCGACGAGGTGCTCGACATCGCCCGTCAGGGCGCGGCGCTCGGCTGCAAGGAGGCACTCTTCACGCTCGGCGACCGGCCCGAGGACCGCTGGCACCAGGCCCGCGAATGGCTGGACGAGCAAGGCTACGACGACACCCTCTCCTACGTGCGCGCGATGGCCATCCGCGTGCTTGAGGAGACGGGCCTGCTACCGCACCTCAACCCCGGTGTCCTGTCCTGGCGCGACTTCCAGCGGCTCAAGCCCGTCGCGCCGTCCATGGGGATGATGCTGGAGACCACCGCGACCCGCCTGTTCACCGAGAAGGGCGGGCCGCACTACGGCTCGCCCGACAAGGACCCGGCCGTCCGGCTGCGGGTGCTGGAAGACGCGGGGCGCTGCAACGTCCCCTTCACCACCGGCATCCTCATCGGCATCGGCGAGACCATCGAGGAACGCGCCGACGCGCTGTTCGCGATCCGCAGGACCATGCGCGAGTACGGCGCGATCCAGGAGGTCATCGTCCAGAACTTCCGCGCCAAGCCGGACACCGCCATGCGCGGCACGCCGGACGCGGAACTCGCCGAACTCGCCGCGACGATCGCCGTCGCCCGGCTCGTCCTCGGGCCCAAGGCGCGCATCCAGGCCCCGCCCAACCTCGTGGACGACGAGTACGCGCTGATGCTGCGGGCCGGGATCGACGACTGGGGCGGGGTGTCCCCGCTGACGCCCGACCACGTCAACCCCGAGCGTCCGTGGCCGCAGATAGACGAACTCGCTTCCCGGACGGCCTCGGCGGGGTTCACCCTGCGGGAGCGGCTCACGATCTATCCGGAGTACGTGAAGAAGGGAGAGCCGTGGCTGGACCCGCGCCTCGTGGAGCACGTCCGGGCGCTCTCCACACCTGACGGGCTCGCCGCGGAGGACGCGGTGGTGGAAGGCCGTCCCTGGCAGGAGCCGGACGGAGGGTTCGCCTCCCCGCTCGGGCGGACGGACCTGCACGTCGCCATCGACAGCGAAGGGCGCACGTCCGACAGGCGCGACGACTTCGACGAGGTGTACGGCGACTGGGACGCGCTGCGCGACAGGGTGCGCGCCCCCGAGCGGTTCGACGCCGACGTCAAGGCAGCGCTGGCGGCGGCCGAACGGGACCCGGCGGGGCTGTCGGACGAGCACGCGCTCGCCCTGCTGCACGCCGACGGGCCCGAACTCACCGCGCTCGCCCGGATCGCCGACGACCTGCGGCGCGAGGTGAACGGCGACGACGTCACCTACGTGGTGACCCGGAACATCAACTTCACCAACGTCTGCTACACGGGATGCCGCTTCTGCGCGTTCGCTCAGCGGCGCACCGACGCGGACGCCTACAGCCTCTCCCTGTCGCAGGTCGGCGACCGCGTCGACCAGGCGTGGGAGGCGGGGGCCACAGAGATCTGCATGCAGGGCGGCATCCACCCCGACCTTCCGGGAACCGCGTACTTCGACCTCGCCCGTGAGGTGAAGAAGCGGCAGCCCGACATCCACCTGCACTCCTACAGCCCGATGGAGGTCGTCAACGGCGTCGCCCGCACCGGGCTGTCCCTGCGCGAGTGGCTCATCGCCGCCAAGGAGGCGGGGGTGGACTCGCTGCCCGGCACCGCCGCCGAGATCCTCGACGACGACGTCCGCTGGGTGCTGACCAAGGGCAAGCTCCCGACGTCGGCGTGGGTCGACGTGGTGAGGACCGCCCACTCGGTGGGGCTGCCCACCACGTCCACGATGATGTACGGGCATGTGGACACGCCCGCGCACTGGGTCGGGCACCTGAGGCTGCTCCGCTCCCTCCAGGAGGAGACGGGCGGATTCACCGAGTTCGTGCTGCTGCCCTTCGTGCACCACAACGCGCCGATCTACCTGGCGGGCATCGCGCGGCCGGGGCCGACGGTGCGGGAGAACCGCGCCGTCCACGCGCTGGCCCGGATCCTCCTGCACGGCGCCATCGACAACATCCAGACGAGCTGGGTGAAGCTTTCGGACGACCTGTGCACCGAGGTCCTCC
Source organism: Actinocorallia sp. API 0066 (assembly GCF_020991275.1). Lineage (GTDB taxonomy): Bacteria > Actinomycetota > Actinomycetes > Streptosporangiales > Streptosporangiaceae > Actinocorallia. The sequence goes on from NZ_JAJLQY010000007.1 coordinate 43,488, forward strand.
AGGGCGGCGTGAACGACCTGGGCGGCACCCTCATGGAGGAGACGATCTCCCGTATGGCGGGCTCCGGGAACGGGTCGTTCAAGACGATCTCGTCCCTGGAGTCCATCGCCGCGCGCGCGGGCCGTCCCGCCGTCCAGCGCACCACGACCTACGGACGTCCCACCTCCGAACGTCTGGCGGCCGCTCGCAAGACCGACGGCGTAGGCCACTTCTTGCCCCTCGCCACGGCCTGACCCGTCCCGTCCGTCCCGTCCGCCCCGAGTGCCGCGCGCGCTCGGGGCGGCTCGGTGGGTCGTTCGTGGCGGAGTGGGGGGATGTGCGACGGTTGGGGCTGGTGGGGGAAGATCATAGGCATGGGTGGAAAACGGGGGGTGCGGCGGGGGAGTGTGCTCGTCGCGTATCTGTTCACTGTGGTGATGGCGGGGACGACGCTGCCGACGCCGCTGTACGCGATCTACGCGGGGCGGCTGGACCTGTCGCCGTTGATGGTGACGGTGATCTACGCGGTTTACGCGGTGGGGGTGCTGGGAACGCTCCAGGTGTTCGGGCGGGTGTCCGACCATGTGGGGCGGCGGGCGGTGTTGGTGGGGGCCGTGGGGTTCTCGGCGGTGTCGGCGCTGGTGTTCATGGAGTTCTCGGGGCTTGCGGGACTGTTCGTGGGACGGGTGGTGTCAGGGGTGTCAGCGGGGTTGATGACGGGTGCGGCCACGGCCTATCTGGCTGAGCTGGAAGCGCCGTTGGGGGATCGGGGCAAGGCCGGTTTGATGGCCACGCTCGCGAACATGGGCGGGCTCGGGCTCGGGCCGCTGATCGCGGGGGTTCTCGCCGACCATGTGGCACGGCCGCTCTTCACGCCGTTCCTGGTGGGGATGCTGCTGCTCGCCCCGGTCGGGCTGGTCTTCGCGTGGCGGCTACCGGAGACGGTGGCACGGCGCGACGGTCTCCGCGCGGGGGTGAGCTTCCAGCGGGCGTCGGTGCCCGCCGCGATCCGGGCGCCCTTCCTCGCCGCCTCGATAGCGGCGCTGGCGTCGTTCTCGCTGCTCGGCTTCGTCACCGCGCTGGCCGGGCAGGTGCTCGCCGAGGGGCTGGGCAACCACAGCCATCAGACGGCGGGCCTGCTGGCCGCGCTGATGTTCGGCGCGGCGGCCGTCGCGCAGGTCGCGGCGGGGAGGTTCCCGCCGAAGACCGCGATCCTGGCGGGCCTGGCGGTGTTCCCCGTGGGGGCCGCGGTGATGGTCGCGGCGGTGGCGGCGGCGTCGCTGCCGCTGCTGGTGGTCGGCGCGCTCGTCGGCGGGCTCGGCGTGGGCCTGGCGTTCCGCGCGGGGCTGACGCTCATGACGCTGGTCGCGCCGGAGGACCGCAGGGGCGAGGTGATCTCGGCGTTCTTCCTCGTGGCCTACGTGGGGCTGACGATCCCCGTGGTGGCCTCCGGCGTCCTGGTGACCCTCACGTCGCTGCTGGACACCACGATCGTCCTCGCGGTCTTCCTGACGGTGCTGGCCGCCGTCTCCGCCGCCGTCATCACCCGCATCCCGGGCCCGCGCCCCTTACCGGCGGCGGCTAGCGGATCTCGACGAACGCGTCGGGCAGGCGCGGGGGGCGGTCTCTGGGCTCGGCGGCGGCGTGGCCGACGGCGATGGCGCCCATCGGGTCCCACGCGTCGGGCAGACCGAGGGTCGCGCGGACCACCGGACGGCAGAACATCGTGCTGGAGACCCAGCAGGAGGCCAGGTTCTCGGCTGTGAGGCCCACGAGGAGGTTCTGCACGGCCGCGCCCGTCGAGACGAGGAACATCTCCCGCTCGGCGGCGTTGCGGCGCGCGTCGGGGTAGTCGTGCAGGCCCGCCGACGTGTCCAGGCACGGGACGATCAGGTAGGGCGCGCGGCGCAGGACGTCGCCACGGCGCAGGCGCCTGGTGACGGACTCCTCGGTGAAGCCGTCCGCCTCCAGGTCGGCCCGCCAGGCGTCGCGCATGGCGTCGAGCAGGCCCAGCCGTGACTCGGGCGACTCCAGCAGCACGAACCGCCACGGCGTCGTGTGGTGCGGGGCGGGAGCCGTCAGGGCTGCCGAGAGCGCGCGGCGGACCGCCTCGCCGTCCACCGGCCGCGCGGTGAACTCGCGGATGGTGCGGCGGGCGTGCAGGAGTTCGGCGCCGCCCCAGCGGAAGAGGTCCTCGGCCGGGTCGCGCACGAGGGCGCGGGCGCCGGGGCCGTCCGCTTCCGTCACCAGATGGGCCAGGCCCCGGATGACGGCCACCGGGACGCCGTCGAGCTTGCCCTTGGCCAGCTCCGCGGCGGCCGCCAGCTCGTCGGCGACGGCGGTGACGGTCGCCTCCAGGAGGTTGCCGTGGGTGTCGGTGCGGCCCCTGAAGTCGTCCAGCGGGTCCAGGCCCGCCGCGCCGATCGCGACGTCCGTCTGACCGGCCCGCCACGGCCGTCCGAACGTGTCGGAGACGAGCACCGCCACGCGGGCCGGGAGCGCGGCCCGCAGCGCGCGCGCTGACGCGTCGGGATCCTCCGGCAGGAGCAGGACGGTGCCGGGCGCCGTGTTGGAGGCGTCCACCCCGGCGGCGGCCATGACGAGCCCCTGCCTTGTCTCCACGATGCGGGTGCGGCCCTTGCGGGCCACCACGCGCACCGTCTCGGAGTCGATGGCCTTCTCCCTGTCGTCGGCCTGGAGCACGCGCCCCTCGGCCTTGCTGACGACCTTGGAGGTGACGACGAGGATGTCGCCGTCCCGCAGGTCGGGCGCCGCGGCGGTGATGAGCGCCGCGAGGTCGTCGCCCGGCCTGATCTCGGGCAGGCCCGCGATCCCGCTTATCTCGATGCTCACGCCGTCTCCTTACCCGGGTCCGCCGTGAGCTCTAGGGCGAGGTCCACAGCCGCCTGGGCGAGTGCGCGCGTCGCCTCCGGGTCGGACATGAGGAGCGGTCGCGCGCGCACGGCGATGTCCTCAAGGCCGGGGGAGGCGAAGTGCGGGCCGTCCTCGGTGGCCACGAGCCAGCCGTTCAGCAGGGCCGGGCCGTAGAAGCCCGCGACGGCCGCCGCCGACGTCTCGACGCCGATCGCGGTCAGGCAGGCGTCGGCCATGCCGCGCACGGGTAGGCCGCCGATGATGGGCGACACGCCCACGACGGTCTTGGCCTTGAGCGCGTCCCTGATGCCGGGGACGGCGAGGATGGTTCCGATGCTCACCACGGGGTTGGAAGGCGGGAACAGCACGAAGTCCGCCTCGGCGATCGCCGCGAGGACGCCGGGCGCGGGCTTCGCCTCGTCCGCGCCCACCGGCGTGATGGCCAGCGCGGGCACCGACGCCCGCAGCCGCACCCACCACTCCTGGAAGTGCACGGCGCGGCGGCCCCGCTCGTCCTCGACGACGACGTGGGTCTCGACGCGGTCGTCCGTCATCGGCAGGAGGCGGACGCCGGGCTTCCACCGGTCGCACAGCGCCTCGGTGACCTGGGAGAGCGGGTACCCGGCGTCGATCATCTGGGTGCGCACGATGTGCGTGGCGAAGTCGCGGTCGCCCAGGCCGAACCACTGGGGTTCGACGCCGTACGCGGCGAGCTCCTCCTTGACCTTGAAGGACTCGTCGGCGCGGCCCCAGCCCTGCTCCTCGTTGATGCCACCGCCCAGCGTGTACATCACGGTGTCCAGATCGGGACAGACCTTGAGCCCGAACAGATGGATATCGTCACCGGTGTTGCCGATGACCGTCACCTCGGCGTCCGGAACCGCCGCCTTGAGCCCGCGCAGGAAGCGCGCGCCGCCTATCCCCCCGGCCAGAACCACGATTTTCACGGTTCAAGTCTTCCATCCCTGCGATACGCTACGCGCCCTGGGATGAGCCGCCCAAATACCCCATTATGGAGTGATCCAGTGAACACCGAAGCCTTGCAGCGGCTGCGCGAACCCGCCGCCTTTGTGCTGCTGGGAGCCGCCGCCCTCCAGCTTCTGGCCGGGCTGATCTCGCTGTTCTCGGGGAGTTTCACCGCGAACGCCTATTACGAGACCGGAAGCTTCGGCCTGTTCGCCGGGATTGGACTCTCCGCGCTCGGCGTCCTCACGGTGATCTTCGCCACGTACGGGACCCCGTCGCCGCAGGCCAAGAACATCGTCACGGGCGCCCTCGCCGTCCTCGCCCTGGGCGCCGCGCTCGGCCTGCTGTGCCTGTTCGCCGGGCTGCTCGCCGACTCCCGCTTCATCAGCGGGGGCTCCAAGGCCGCCGCGTTCTTCTGGGGCCTGAGCAAGCTCGCCGTGACGGGCGCCGCCGCCTACTACGCCTTCCTGAACTTCAGGACCTTCCAGCCGGCCCGTCCGGCGCCCGTCCCGGGGCAGGTCTACGGGCAGCAGCCTTACGGCGAACCGTACGGTCAGCAGGCGCAGTACGGCCAGCAGCCGCAGCAGTACGGCCAGCCCCAGTACGGCGTGCAGGACCCGTACGCGCAGCAGCCCACGGCGCAGCCCGCGCAGGACCCCTACGGCCAGCAGCCGCAGCAGTACGGGCAGCCCGCCGCGCCGCAGTACGGCCAGCCGCAGGACCCGTACGGGCAGCAGCAGTACGGCCAGCCCGCGCAGCCGGGCCAGCCCGCGCCGGGCCAGCAGCCGCAGCCCGACCAGGGCCAGTGGACCCGGCAGTTCGGCGAGGATCCGTCCGCGCAGCCCCAGCAGAATGACCAGAACTGGTATCGCGGGGATCAAGGTCCGCAATAATCGGCCCCAGGAGCGCGGAGCTTCGCCCGGATAACCCATAGTTCACCCCACCTGTGGCCCCTGCCGCTTGACGCACGAGGGACTACACACGTGTAATTTCGAGTGTGTAGTTCTGACCGGGGGGCTCTACGGGGGCGGCTAGGAGGGTGCGCATGGGCGAGATCGTGATCCCGCTTGCGCACGGCGCAGACGAAGGTGAGGAGTCGGGCTGGCAGGAGCGCGCCCTGTGCGCTCAGACCGATCCGGAAGCGTTCTTTCCGGAGAAGGGCGGCTCGACCCGCGAGGCCAAGAAGGTGTGCCGGGCTTGCGAGGTCCGCGCGGAGTGTCTGGAGTACGCGCTCCAGCACGACGAGCGGTTCGGGATCTGGGGCGGCCTGTCGGAACGGGAGCGGCGCAAGCTCAAGCGCGCCGCCGTCTGAGACCGGCGCCGGACGGGGCGGCGACGACACGTCCCGGCGCTGACCGAGACCGGGCGGTCACAGTAGAGTGGGCAGCCGCGTGGACCACGGGTCCGCGCGGCTGTTCTCATTTCTTCCCCGCCTCCTCCCTTTTGTGAGCATTCGTGGCGTCTGGACTCGACAGGCACGTGGTCACCGCCGTGCTGGTCTCGCACGACGGCGCCCGCTGGCTGCCGGAGACGTTGAAGGCGCTGCTGGCCCAGACGCGCCGCATCCAGCGCCTCGTCATCGCCGACACCGGGAGCACCGACACCGGGCCCGCGATCGTCGCCGGGGTCGTCGGGCCGGGGAACCTGCTGACGCTCGATCGTGATGTGCCGTTCGCCACTGCCGTCGCGCGCGCGCTGGAGACGCCCGCCGCCAACATGCAGGTGGCCGTTGAGGAACCCGTCGAGTGGGTGTGGATCCTGCACGACGACTCCGCCCCCGCGCCCGACGCGCTGGAGAACCTCCTCCTGCACGCCGACCGCGACCCCAACGTCGGGCTCGCCGGACCGAAGCTGCGCGACTGGGACGACCGCCGCCTCCTCCTGGAGCTCGGTGTGGCCCTCGACGGGCAGGGCCGCCGCTACACCGGGGTGGACCGCGGCGAGTTCGACCAGGGCCAGCACGACGGCGTCCACGACGTGCTCGGCGTCAGCACCGCGGGCCTGCTCATCCGGCGCGACGTGTGGCGCCAGACCGGCGGGCTCGAACCCCGCTTCGGGCTGTTCCGCGACGACGTCGACCTCGGCTGGCGCGTCCACGCCGCCGGGCACCGGGTCATCGCGGTCAGCGACGCCATCGTCTACCACGCCGAGGCCGCCGCGCGCGGGGTGCGGGACACGCCCGTCGCGGCGCGGCGGCTGGACCGGCGGAACGCGCTGTGGGTGCTGCTGGCCAACCTTCCGACGCGCGCGGCCCTCGTCTCCTTCGGACGGCTTCTGTTCGGGTCCCTCCTGAGGGTGTTCCTCCTGCTGCTGGCCAAGAAGCCGATGGCGCTGCGGGACGAACTCGACGCCCTGCGGGACGTGCTTGCCGCGCCCGGTACGTTGCGGCGTCTCCGGGCGGGCCGGGCGAATGGAAGAGCGCGCGTCTACCGGTCGGTGCGGAGGTTCCAGCCGCACTGGGTGACGGTGCGCAGGCTCGGGGAGCGCCTCGGGGCCGTCATCGCGCCCACCGAGTACGGGCTGGACGAGCTGGAAGCCGAAGAGGAGAAGATTCCGCTTGCGGAGCGGGGCTTCGGGATCGTGCGCAGGGTGCTGGCGCATCCCAGCGCGATCGTCCTTCTGGTGCTGACCAGCGTGGCGTTCCTGGCCGAGCGGTCCTTCCTGGCGCACGGGCGGCTGGGAGGCGGGGCGCTCGTACCGGTGTGGGAGAGCACCGCCCAGATGTGGTCGGCTTACGCGTCCGGGTGGCACCAGGTCGGCCTTGGGTCGGCTGACGCTTCACCGCCTTACCTGGCCGTGCTGGCCGGGCTGTCCGTGCTGACGCTGGGGAAGCCGTGGCTGGCGGTGACGGCGATCCTCGTCGGGTGTGTGCCGTTGGCCGGGCTGACGGCTTATCTGGCGGCCAAGCGGCTCATCCCCACGAGCCTGCCCGCGGGGCCCCGGACGGCCCGGCTCATCCGGCGGAGCAGGGTTCCGGCGAGCGCCATCCGGGTGTGGGCGGCCGTCGCCTACGCGCTGCTGCCCGTGGCGAGCGGTGCCGTGTCGTCCGGGCGGTTCGGGACGTGCGTCGTGTACGTGCTGCTGCCTTTGATCGGACTGCTCGCCGCGCGGGTGCTGCGGGAGCCGCGCGGGAAGGTGGACGCGCGCCAGGCCCGGCGTGCCGCGTGGGGGCTCGCGCTGCTGCTTACGGTAGCGATGGCTTTTGTGCCCTTGACGTGGCTGCTTCTGCTCGTGTTGGGCGGGCTCTCCTACCTGGGGTCGAAGGCCGCGAGCGGAATCGACCTCGTCATCGGGCTGGCGGTGCCGCCGCTGCTCCTGCTGCCGACGACGCTGCAACTGCTGCGGCACCCGTCGCGGTTCCTGCTCGAAGCGGGGCTGCACCGGCCCGAACTCGTGGACACGAGCCTTTCCGTGCGGTCGATCCTGACGCTCGACCCTGGCGGGCCCGGCACGGATCTCGGGTGGGCGGCGGCCGGGCTTCTGACGCTCGCGGTGGCGGCGCTGCCTTTGCGGAGTCGGCGGACCGCCGTGATGGGCGGCTGGATGCTCATCCTGTTCGGGTTCCTCGCCGCGATCGCCGTGTCGGCCGTCATCGTCACCGAGACGCCGGGACAGGGCGCGCCCGGATGGCCCGGCGTGCCGCTGGCGTTCGCCGCCGGAGGGCTCATCCTGGCCGCCTGCGCGGGGCTCCAGCGGTCGGTGGAGCTGGTGTCCACCGGGACGTGGAAGTACCGGTTCGGGGCGGCCGGGGCGGTGCTCATCGCCGTCTCGACGCCCGCGCTGGCCGGGATCGCCTGGATCGGGACCGGCGTGAAGGGGCCCGTCAAGGCGGCGTCGGACGAGGCGCTGCCGCCGTTCGTCACCGCCGTCAACGCCGAGACCCGGGCGCGGACCCTCGCGCTCGCGCCCGACGGGAAGGGCGGGGTCTCCTACGCGCTGCTCCGGGGCGCGTCACCCGCGCTCGGAGACGAGGAGTTCCGGCCAGGCGACAAGGCACGGCGCCACCTAGACCGGGTGGTGGCCGACCTCGCCTCCGGCCGGGACGCCTCGGCCGTCAACCGGCTCGGCGTCCAGTTCCTCTACCTGAACCGGGACCCTCGGACGTCCCGCGACGAGGTGCTCCTGCAACGGCTGGACGGGGTGCCGGGGCTCGTCCGGCTGAGCCGCAGCGGCGACTTCGCCGTGTGGCGGCTCGCCGACCCCGGGGCCCGGCTCATGCTGCTGGAGGCCGACGGGGTGACCCCGCTGCCGTCGCACGAGGTGACCGCGCGGGTGGAGTTGCCCGCCGGAGAACCCGGACGCAGGGTGCTGCTCGCCGAGCCCGCCGGAGGCTGGACCGCCACCCTCGCCGGTGCCCCGGCGAAGGAGCTGACGGTGGACGGCTGGGCCGCCGCCTGGGAGGTGCCCGCCACGGGTGGAACCTTCACCCTCACCCGAGGCGACCGGCTCTGGACCACCTGGACCGCCGTCCAGGCCCTCGCCCTGATCATCGTCATCGTCCTGGCCCTGCCCGGCGGCGAGACCCCCGTCCGCCGCGACCGCCCGCGCCGCCTGGGCCGCCGCCGCGCCACCCGCCCCACCCCGGCTCCCACCACCCCCGAGCCCACCCCCGTTCCCGAACCCGCCACCGCCAGGGGAGCCACCCCGTGACCGACGACGACCTCTCCAATCCCTGGTGGGAACAGCCCCGAACCCCAACGGCCCCGCCACCCGCGAGCGCCGCCGACGACGCCCCACAGCACGCCGACGAGTGGCCGACCGACGACCGTCCCGCAGCCGACTCGGGCACGGACGACGACCCGCTGGACACGCGCGCCCAGAACCACGGCACCACGTCGGGCGACTGGTCGAAGGACAGCGGCCAGCCGGGCATCACGTTGGACGACCGGACGGGCACCACATCGGACGACCGGCCGACAAGCGGCCGCCCCGCAGCCGATTCGGGCACGGCCGACGACCCGCTGAGCGCGGGCACACGGGGCTACGGCCTGCCCGGCTCCGCCGCGTCGGAGAGCGGTGCGTGGGGCGAGGGCCCACTGGGCTCGGGGGCGCGGAGGTCTCGTGCGGGCGGTTCGTCGCTTGACGACGGCGCGCTGGGTGGCGGTGCGCGGAGGTACGGGGCGGAGTCGTCGGGGGCGGTGGACGATGACGGGTCGGGCTTGGACGCGCGGGGCTCGGGTGCCGTGAGCGCGGGCGGGCTGGGCGGCTGGTCGGGGGACGACCGTCGGACGGGTGGCGCGTCGGACGCGTGGGGCGCGGGGTGGCTTGAAGGAGGGGGTGAGGAGGGCCTTGGGCGGAGTGGGCGGTTCGCGGGTGGGGTTTGGGCTGGGTCGGTGCTGGACGCGGGTGGGGACGAGGAGAGTGAGGCTTCGAAGGCCGGGCGTGACGCTGTGGGGCGGGCTGATGACGTGGAGGGGGCTGCTGGGGCGGGCGTGGCTGCTGGGGTTGGGGTTGGGGCGGAGGGTGAGGTGGCTCGGGTCGGGGTGGGGCCTTGGCGGCGGGGTGGGGGCGACGGAGACGGGGCGGGGGTGCCTCGGGCTCGGCGGAGGGAGGGGCGCGCGGTCGGGGGGGACTCGTGGGGGAAGCGGGTGGACCGGGTGGTGGGGGTTGTGCTTGAGGTGGCTACGGCTGTCGCCGGGAACCGGTACGGGGTGGCGGCGTTGATCCTGGTCGGGGTGGCGGCGTTGGCGGGGGCGGCGGCTCTGTCGCGGCCCGGCGCGGTGGCGGGGCATCAGGGGGAGGCCGTGGTCGTGGAGGCGGCGTTGCTGGCGTGTCCGGCGGCGGAGCAGGGGGCGAGGTTCGGGGCGGCCTCGGCCGGCAAGGGCGAGGGCGGGGCCAGCGTCAGCGCGCTGGACGGCAAGGCGGACGGCAAGCCCCTCGCCGCGTTCGAGCAGACCGGGGTCTGGACGGGGACCCTGAAGAAGGGCACCGCGGTCGCCGTCAGGGCACAGGGCGGGGCGGCGGCCGGGCTGGAGGCGGCGCACACCGTCGTCGGCAAGCGCGGCGTCGAGTCGGCGCCCTGCACCGCGCCGGGCACCGAGCACTGGTTCGTGACGCCCGGCCCCGGTGACGGCCCCCTGGACCTGCACGTGACGAACGTCGACGACGCCCCCGCCTCGGTCGACCTTGAGGCGATCTCCGACGACGGCTCACTCGACACGACCGACGGCAAGGCGCTGGAGATCCCGCCGCGCTCGACCCGGGTGATCGGGATCGGCGAGACGCTCGACGGGCTCGGCCCGATCGCGTCCGACGCGCGGGTGATGGCGCTGCGCGTCACCGCGACGAGCGGGCGCGTCGCCGCCGCCGTCCACGCCGACGCGGGCCGCCGCGGCCTCGACTGGGCGACGGCCGCCGCGCCCCCCGCCCGCCACGTGATCGTGCCGGGCGTGCCCGGCGGCAGCGGCACCCGGACGCTCTTCGTCGGCACGCCCTCGCGCGACGACGCCAGGGTGGAGATCCGGGTGATCACCGCCGACGGCGTGTTCGCCCCCGAGGGCCAGGGCCTGCTCGACGTGCCCGCCGGAACCGTGATCCCCGTCGATCTTGAGGCGGCGCTCGGCGGCAAGCCCGCCGCCGTCGAGTTGCGCTCGACCAAGCCGCTCGTCGCCGGGCTCGCCGCGGGCGGCTACGACCTGGGCCTCGGCGCGTCGGCGGTGCCCCTGGACGGCGGCACGACGGCCGTGGGGGCGCTCCCGGCCGCCGGGGCCACCCGGGTCAAGGCGGCGGCCCGCGAGACGGCCTCGGTCGTCCTCACGGCCCCGGAGCGGGACGCGGTCGTCGAGATCACCCCGCTGGTGCCGGGCCAGGGCGCCCCGGCGGAGGTCAGGATCCCGGCGGGTCGCACGGTCGAGGTCCCGTTCACCGCGACGGCGGTCCGGATCGTCCCGAAGGCGGGTTCCGGTCCGGTCTATGGGGCCCGCGTCCTCACCGTGAAGGCGGGCCAGCGCCGCGACCACCGCACCGTCCGCACGCTCGTCCCGGCCCCGCTGGAGATCCGTCTCCCGCCGGTCTCCGACAGCCTCACCTCAGTGATCCCGTAGGCGGCTGTCAGCCCTCTTCGGGGTCCTCGACGTCCTCGGGATCGAGGCCGAGCAGGATCGCGACCTCGTCGACGACGACCTCGTGGATGAGCCGCACCAGCTCGCGCTCGCCCTTGCCGTCCTTGCCCGCGCGGGCCTCCAGCGGGCGGCGGAACACCACGACGCGCGGCACCCCCGCGACGGTCCTGGTGACGGCGAGGGGCACCCGGGCCGCGCCGGGCACCGCCTCGGGGATGTCCTCGACGGCGAACTCGACGCCGGACAGCTCGGACCGCCAGGGCGCCACGATCCGCTGGACCTCCTCGCGGACGAGGTCGTCGAACTTCTCGGCGCGGGTGAGGGAGATCGGCACCTCGGGCGGGGCCAGCGGGCCGCGCAGCCCTCGGCCGTGGCGGTCACGGCGCCTGACTCTCCTCACGCGGGCAGTCTACGCGTGGAGCGGGAGGGCCCCGGAGGGAACGGGGGCAACGGGGGTAACGGCCAACCGATTTGTTGCTGTATTAGATGAAACGCGAGACACGATCACGCGGATACTGGCGATGCGGGCCGGAAAGGCGTACGTTCAGCCAACGTGAGCCCTGTCCGCATCTGCTCCCGCACCGCGTGCAAAGCGTCTGCAGTCTTCACGCTCACGTACGTCTACCGCGACTCCACCGCGGTCCTGGGTCCGCTTGCCGCGTACGTCGAGCCGCACTGCTACGACCTGTGCGCCGAACACGCCGACCGGCTGACCGCGCCCATGGGCTGGGAGCTGCTGCGGCTGCCCGCCGAAGAGGCGTCCGACCAGCCCACCAGCGACGACCTTGAGGCCCTCGCCGACGCCGTCCGTGAGGCGGCCCGGCCGACGGGTCCGGGAGCCGAGCCGGTGGGGCAGGGCACCGAGGTGGGCCGCAGGGGCCATCTCCGGGTCCTGCGCTCCGACCAGCCGCGACCGTAAGAAACGACCGCGTAACAGCGTCCCCCCTTCACCCCGGTAGGCTCGAAGTCCAAGACCGACGAGCCGGAGGGACACCCGACGTGGGCGATCTCGCCAAGATCTTCAAGGCCTACGACGTGCGCGGCGTCGTACCCGATGACTTCGACGAGGAGATCGCCGAAGCCACCGGGGCGGCCTTCATACGGGTCACCGGCGCCACCCGGATCGTCACCGCCCACGACATGCGCGCCTCCTCCGTCCCCCTGGCCGCCGCCTTCGCGCGCGGCGCGACGTCCCAGGGCGCGGACGTGGTCGAGGCGGGCCTCGGCTCGACGGACCTCCTGTACTACGCGAGCGGCAGCCTGGACCTGCCCGGCGTCATGTTCACCGCCAGCCACAACCCGGCCCGGTACAACGGCATGAAGATGTGCCTTGCCGGAGCCCGTCCGGTAGGCCAGGACACCGGCCTGCGCGACATCCGTGATCTCGTCGCGGCGGGTGTCCCGCCCTACGACGGCCCCGTCGGCAAGGTGGAGCGGCGCGACCTGCTCGCCGGGTACGCCGCGCACCTGAAGACCCTGGTGAAGCTGGACGGCATCCGTCCGCTCAAGGTCGTCGTGGACGCCGGGAACGGCATGGGCGGGCACACCGTCCCCGCCGTGTTCGAGGGGTTGCCCCTGGACGTCGTCCCGCTGTACTTCGAGCTCGACGGCACGTTCCCCAACCACGAGGCGAACCCGATCGAGCCGGAGAACCTGCGTGACCTCCAGGCCGCCGTGGTGGCGCACAAGGCAGATCTCGGCCTTGCCTTCGACGGCGACGCCGACCGCTGCTTCGCCGTGGACGAGCGCGGCGAGATCGTCTCGCCGTCCGCGATCACCGCGCTGGTGGCCGAGCGGGAGCTGGCCAAGTATCCGGGCGCGCGCGTCGTGCACAACCTGATCTGTTCGGCGGCCGTGCCGGAGATCATCGCCGAGAACGGCGGGGTGCCGGTGCGCACCCGCGTCGGGCACTCGTTCATCAAGAAGACCATGGCCGACGTCGGCGCGGTCTTCGGCGGCGAGCACTCGGCCCACTTCTACTTCCGCGACTTCTGGTTCGCCGACTCAGGGATGCTCGCCGCCCTGCACGTGCTGGCGGCGTTGGGCGAGCAGGACGGCGCGCTGTCGTCGCTGCTGGCGTCCTACGACCGGTATGTCGCCTCGGGGGAGATCAACAGCGAGGTCGCCGACCAGGCGGCCGCCGTGGCGCGGGTCGGGGCCGTCTTCGCCGGACGCGCGGGCGTCACCGTGGACGAGCTGGACGGGACGACGTTCACGGGCGACGGCTGGTGGTTCAACCTGCGCGCGTCCAACACAGAACCGCTGCTTCGACTCAACGCCGAGGCGGGAGACGAGCGGACCATGGCGGCGATCCGGGACGAAGTCCTCGCGATCGTCCGCACCGAGGAGGCGAAGTGAAGATCGACGCGTGGCTCCTGGAGATCCTCGCCTGCCCGAACTGCAGGGGCGCGCTGCGCGCCGAGGACGGAGAGCTCGTCTGTGAGGGCGAGTGCGGCAACGTCTACCCGGTGACCGCCGAGGGCGTGCCGGTCCTGCTCGTCGACGAGGCGAGGGCCCCCCGGGCATGACCCACGCGGCGGGCGCGCTCGACGACCCGGACGCGCTGGAGGCGGGCGACCGGAGCGGCATGCTCCGTCTCGTCGCCTCCGGCGCCGCCCACCTGCGCCAGGCGGCCGGGCTCACCGCGGAGGCGGGCCTGGCCGAGGCGCTGCACGGCGCGGGACGGCCCAGGTCCGTCGTGGTCGCGGGTCCGGGCGCGGCGGGGCAGGTCGTCGCGGCGGTGTGCGGGACGGGCTGTCCGGTGCCGGTGCTCGCGGTGGACGGCAAGGCGCTGCCCGGTTGGATCGGCGCGACCGACCTGCTCTTCGCGCTCGGTGACGAGTCCTTCGACCTCGCGGCGCAGGCGGTGCGGCGCGGCACGGCCGTCGTCGGGATCGGCCACGCGGACGCCCGGCTGCGCTCCCTCGCGGTGCAGAACCGGCTGCTGTACGTGCCGCTGCCACCCCCGGCCGGGCCCGTGCGCGCGCTTCTGTGGGCGCAGGTGGTGCCCATCCTGCTCGTCCTACGCGGCCTCAATATCGTCGCGCTGCCAGACGACGCGCTGGAGGCCGCCGCCGTACGGCTGGAAGAGGTGGCGCACAGGTGCCGTCCGTCGGGTGAACCTTTTGTGAACCCGGCCAAGCAGCTCGCCCTGGACCTCGCGGGCGCGCTGCCGATGCCGTGGGGCGGCACGCCGCTGGAGCGGGCGGCGGCCGAGCGGCTCGCGGCGCAGCTCGGCGACAACGCGAAGGTGCCGGTCGCGAGGCCGCTGCCCGGCTCCCTGGACGCCGCCCCGCCCGACGCCGACGACTTCTTCCGGGACCGGACCGACGACCCCGAGTCCGCGCTCCATCTCGTCGTGCTGAACGAGGGAGGGCGCGTCGCGGTGGCGGACGCGGCCCGCGCCCGGGGGATCCCGGTCACGGAGATCACCGCCGAAGGCGCGCACTCGTTGGAGCGCGCCGCCTCGCTGATCGGCTTGTGCGACTATGTGTCCGTTTACCTGGCCTTGGCGCTGGGAGTGGACCCGAGCCCCGTCCCCGCGCGCACCGAAATCGAAGCGAGGATCTACTAGATGTCAGCAGAAGGCGGAACCAAGGCGATCGTCGCGGCACTCGTGGCGAACCTGGGGATCGCGGCGGCCAAGTTCGTGGCCTACGTCTTCACGAGTTCCTCGTCGATGCTCGCCGAGTCCATCCACTCCGTCGCGGACTCCGGCAACCAGGCGCTGCTGCTGGTGGGCAAGAAGCGGGCGACCCGTGCCAGCACGCCCGACCACCCGTTCGGCTACGGCCGCGAGCGGTACTTCTACGCCTTCATCGTCGCGCTCGTCCTGTTCACCGTAGGCGCGGTGTTCTCCATCTACGAGGGCGTGCACAAGCTCCAGGATCCGCATCCGGTCCAGTCGCCGCAGTGGGCGTTCGGCGTGCTCATCGCGGCGATCGTCATGGAGACGTTCTCGTTCCGGACGGCGATCGTCGAGTCCAACGCGGTGCGCGGCGACCGGTCGTGGTGGGAGTTCATCCGCCGCTCCAAGGCGCCCGAGCTGCCCGTGGTGCTCCTGGAGGACCTGGGTGCTCTCGTCGGCCTGGTCCTGGCGCTGCTGGGCGTCGGCCTGGCCGTCATCACCGGCGACGGGATCTGGGACGCGTTCGGCACCATCGCGATCGGCGTGCTGCTCGCGGTCATCGCGGTGATCCTCGCGTTCGAGACCAAGAGCCTCCTGCTCGGCGAGGGCGCGGGCGAGGCCGCCGACAAGGAGATCATCGCGGCGCTGGAGTCGGTGCCCGAGGTCGACCGGGTGATCCACCTGCGCACCCAGTACCTGGGGCCCGAGGAGCTGCTGGTCGCGGCGAAGATCGCGGTCGGCGACGACGACACCGCGGTCGAGATCGCCAAGGCCATCGACGCGGCCGAGAGCAAGGTCAGGGAGCTGATGCCGGTCGCGCGGCTCATCTACCTGGAGCCCGACCTGGACAAGCACAGGCCGGAGAAGTCCGCGCAGAACGGCGCGGCGCCGGTCGCCTAGGCGAACCGGACGAGAAAGACAAAGGCGTCGGCGGCCTGAGCCGTCCGACGCCCTGATGAGCGGAGCCCCCGCCCGCCGGTTCCCCCGAATCCGGCGCGCGGGGGCTTCCTCTGGAGACCCCCATCTCCTGCTCTCTGGCTTCAACCGTAGAAGGCGCGGAATCATTCCGCCTCCCCCGTCGGGTGCGTCACAGGGTCATCCTTCAGACGGAGCGGGCCACCGGGTATCGCACCCTAAGGTGAGGCGATCCGACGTAAACCCGGCGAGGATGAATCCGTGAGCAGCGAGAAGACACTCGGGACCGGCGCGGCCGAACACCTGTGGCGGCTGTCCGGCCGGGGCGTGGCCGCGGTCGGCCAGCTCCTGCTGTGGGCGCTGGAGGGGCTCGGCAGGCTGTTGCGGCCCCTCCGGGACAGGATCATGGCCCGCCTCTACGGACAGCAGCAGGGTGCGCCCCAGGGCCCGGTCTACGGGCCGTACGGGACCGTACTGGTGCCCCAGGCGGTGGTCCCGCAGGGGGCCCCAGAGGCGCCCGCGCCGCGTTGGATCGCCGCCTGGCAGCGGTTCTCCTCCTCGTGGGTGTACGCGCCCGTCACGGGCCTCCTGCTGACGCTGGCGGCCATCTACGAGGTCGGCACCAACACGTCCGACCTCTTCAGCGTCCAGGGCGGGTTCGCCGTCGCCGCGACGCTGCCGCTGGTGTGGCGGCGCGAGGTGCTGCGGCCCGCCGCCGCGATCACGCTGGGCGCCACCGCCGCCTCGCTGCTGTCGGGCCAGGAGTTCCTCGTCACCACCATGGCGGCGGCCCTGTGCATGCTGTATCTGCTCGCGCAGGCGCTGCCCCGGGCTTCGACGGGGGTGCTCGCCGTGACGTCGCTCATGGCCGTCGGCGTCGTCTACGTCGCCGGCACGGGGCTCGACTCGATCCCGTGGCCCGCCGCCGTCGCCGCGGTGATCGGCGCGATCGGGCTCGGCGACGCGCGGCGCACCGTCGAGGCGACCGCCGCCGAGGCGCGCGAGCAGCGGACCGAGACGCTCCAGGCGCTCGGCGACGCCCAGCGCGACCAGGCGGTGATGCGGGAGCGCGCGCGGATCGCCAGGGAGCTGCACGACGTCGTCGCGCACTCGGTCTCGATGATCGCGGTGCAGGCCGAGACGGCGCCCTACACGATGCCGTCGCTCTCGGAGGAGGCCAGGCAGGGGTACGCGGAGATCGCCCACACCGCGCGCGAGGCGCTGGTGGAGATGCGCCGTCTCCTGGGCGTCCTGCGGTCGGACGCGCCCGCCGCGGACGGCGAGGTCACCCCGCAGCCACGGCTGGACAGGCTTGGCGATCTCCTGGAACAGCACAGGGGCGCGGGCGGATCGGCCTCCCTCGCGGTGCGCGGGGCGGAGCAGCCCTTGTCGGCGACCCTTGAGCTGTCGGCCTACCGGATCGTCCAGGAGGCCCTGACGAACGTGCGCAGGCACGCGCCGGGAGCACCCGTCCAGATCGACCTCACCTACCACCCGGACAGGCTGGCGGTGCGCGTCCACAACGCGTCGGCCGGGCCCGCGCAGACCAGGGTGGACGGCTTCCCGCTGCCGACCAGCGGCGGGCACGGCCTCATCGGCATGCGCGAGCGCGCGACGATGCTGGGCGGCGACTTCCACGCGGGCCCGAGCCCCGACGGCGGCTTCGACGTCGCCGCCGACCTGCCCCTGCGCCCCTGAGGCCGGGCGGCCGCCCGGTTGAGACTGGCGCAACGCGCGGGGACTGGGACAATCGGGGGAACGGCGAGGGGAAGACGCATGATCCGGGTGGTCATCGCGGACGATCAGACGATCGTCCGGGCTGGGTTCGCCGCGCTGCTCGGCGCGCAGGAGGACATCACCGTCGTCGGCGAGGCGGGCGACGGCGCGGAGGCGGTCGAGCTGGCCCGGCGGCACCGGCCGGACGTGATGGTCATGGACGTGCGGATGCCGCGCATGGACGGCATCGAGGCGACCCGGCGGGTGCTCGCCGATCCGGCGGCGGAGGGCCTGCGCGTCCTCATCCTCACCACCTTCGACATCGACGAGCACGTGTACGACGCGCTCGCCGCGGGCGCCTCGGGGTTCCTGCTGAAGGACGCGACGGCCGCCGACCTCGTCTCGGCGGTGCGGATCGTGGCGCGGGGGGACGCGCTGCTCGCCCCTCAGGTGACCGGACGGCTCGTGCGGGAGTTCGCCCGGCAGCGGAGGTCCCGGATCACCCCTCCGGCCGCGCTGGCCACGCTGACGGCCCGGGAGAACGAGGTGCTCGTGCTCATGGCGGGCGGCCTGTCGAACGCGGAGATCGCGCGGCGGCTCGTGGTGAGCGAGCACACGGTGAAGACCCACGTGGCGCGGGTGTTCACGAAGCTGGGCCTGCGGGACCGCGCCCAGGCGGTGATGCTGGCCTACGAAAGCGGGCTTGTGGTGCCCGGTTCGTCGGGCTGAGCAGGCGTTGCGCCTTGGCCTGGTCGAAGTCCAGGGCGCGGACGGGCTGCGGCGTCAGGCGGCCGAGGCGTTCGCCCAGCTCCTGGACGCGGGCGCGCGCCTCGGGGTCGGCCAGGACGCGCAGCGCGAAGGCGAGTTCGGAGGGGCCGACGTCGTAGCGCTGCTCGACGGCGAGGCCGAGGCCGACGGCGCGGAGGTCGAGTTCGGTGTACTGCCGGTGCACCCTGCCCGCACGCGGCGGAAGAAGTCCTAGTTTCTCCCGGTATCGCAGCATTCTCGGGGAGGTGCCGAGCCGCTGCGCCGCCTCCGTGATCCTCATTCTGACAATCTTATGTCAGATTCAGCCCCTCAGGCGTGCCCTCAGGGCGGAAGCGGGCCTAGACTTCCCGGCGGAGCCAACCAGAGGAGTCGTAGAAGATGGACTACAAGGTCGCCGACCTTTCGCTCGCGGCGTTCGGCCGCAAGGAGATCCAGCTCGCCGAGCACGAGATGCCGGGACTCATGGCGATCCGCGCGGAGTACGCCGCGGCCCAGCCGCTGCGCGGCGCCAAGGTCATGGGCTCGCTGCACATGACCATCCAGACCGCCGTGCTCATCGAGACCCTCGTCGCGCTCGGCGCCGACGTCCGCTGGGTGAGCTGCAACATCTTCTCCACCCAGGACCACGCCGCCGCTGCCGTCGTCGTCGGCCGCGACGGCACCGTCGAGGAGCCCAGGGGCGTCCCCGTCTTCGCCTGGAAGGGCGAGACCCTGGAGGAGTACTGGTGGTGCACCGACCAGGCCCTGCGCTGGCCCGACGGCTCCGCCCCCAACATGATCCTCGACGACGGCGGTGACGCGACCCTCCTCGTCCACAAGGGCGCCGAGTACGAGAAGGCCGGGGCCGTCCCCGCCGCCTCCGAGGACGACCCGGAGGAGTGGCACGTCATCGTCGACACCCTCAAGAGGACGATCGCCGAGACCCCCGGCCGGTGGACGACCACCGCCGAGACGATCAAGGGCGTCACCGAGGAGACCACCACCGGCGTCCACCGCCTCTACGAGATGGCCAAGAACGGCACCCTCGCGTTCCCGGCGATCAACGTCAACGACTCTGTCACCAAGTCGAAGTTCGACAACAAGTACGGCTGCCGCCACTCCGTCATCGACGGCCTCAACCGCGCCACCGACGTCCTCATCGGCGGCAAGGTCGCCGTCGTCGCGGGCTACGGCGACGTCGGCAAGGGCTGCGCCGACGCGCTGCGCGGCCAGGGCGCCCGCGTCATCGTCACCGAGATCGACCCCATCTGCGCGCTCCAGGCCGCGATGGACGGCTTCCAGGTGACCACCCTGGACGACGTCGTCGAGATCGCCGACATCTTCGTCACCACCACCGGCAACTTCGACATCATCACCGCCGACGACATGGCGCGGATGAAGCACCAGGCGATCGTGTCCAACATCGGGCACTTCGACAACGAGATCGACATGGCCGGACTCGCCCGGATCCCCGGCGTCGTCAAGGAGGAAGTGAAGCCCCAGGTGCACACCTGGACCTTCCCCGACGGCCACACCATCATCGTGCTCGCCGAGGGCCGCCTCATGAACCTGGGCTGCGCCACCGGCCACCCCTCGTTCGTCATGTCCAACTCGTTCACCAACCAGGTGATCGCGCAGATCGAGCTGTTCAGCAAGACCGAGAACTACCCGATCGGCGTGTACACGCTGCCCAAGCACCTCGACGAGAAGGTCGCCCGCCTCCACCTGGACGCGCTCGGCGTCAAGCTGACCACGCTCACCAAGGCGCAGGCCGAGTACATCGGCGTGGACGTCGAGGGCCCCTACAAGCCGGACCACTACCGGTACTGAGCGGCCTTGACCTACCCCGACCCCACGGGCTCTGACATCGCGGACCCCGGCCTCGCGCAGGCCGGGGTCCGGCGCATCGACTGGGCGGACCGCGCCATGCCCGTCCTCGCCGCGATCCGCGCCCGCTTCGCGGAGGAACGGCCCCTGGAGGGGCTGCGCGTGGCTGCCTGCATGCACGTCACCACTGAGACGGCCAACCTGCTGCGCACGCTGCAAGCGGGCGGCGCGACAGTCGCCGTCGCGGCCTCCAACCCGCTGTCAACGCAGGACGACACGGCGGCGGCCCTCGCCGTCTCCTACGGGGTGTCCGTCCACGCGCGCGCGGGTGTGGACATGGACACGTACTACAGGCACATCCACGCGGCGCTCGACATAGCCCCGCACCTCGTCATCGACGACGGATGCGACCTGGTGAACATCCTGCACACCGAACGCCTCGACCTCCTCGACGGCGTCCTGGCGGGCTGCGAGGAGACCACGACGGGCGTGCTCCGCCTGCACCAGATGGCACGCGAGGACGCCCTGCGCTTCCCCGTCGTGGCCGTCAACGACACCGCCACCAAACGGCTCTTCGACAACCGGTACGGGACGGGACAGTCCACCCTCGACGGCATCGTCAGGGCCACCAACACGCTGCTCGCGGGCAAGACCATCGTGGTCGCCGGATTCGGGTACTGCGGAAGGGGCCTCGCCGAGCGCGCGCGCGGACTGGGCGCACGGGTCGTCGTCACCGAGATCGACCCGGTGAAGGCGCTGGACGCGCTCCTCCAGGGCTTCCTGGTCGAGCCGATGGAACGCGCCGCCAGGCACGGCGACGTGTTCATCACCGCGACGGGCAGCCGCGACGTCGTCGGGGCCGAGCACTTCGCCGTGATGAAGGACGGGGCGATCCTCGCCAACTCCGGACACTTCGACGTCGAGGTGGACGTGCGGGCGCTGGCCGCGCTCGCCGTGGACGTCCAGCGGGTGCGGCCCCAGGCGGACGAGTACCTGCTGGCGGACGGGCGGCGGCTCGTCCTGCTCTGCGAGGGCCGCCTGGTCAACCTGGCCGCCGCCGAGGGGCACCCCGCCGCCGTCATGGACATGTCGTTCGCCGACCAGGCGCTCACCTGCGGGTGGCTCGCCGGCGCGCACCCCGGCCTCGCGCCCGGCGTGCACCAGGTGCCCGAACACATCGACGCCGAGGTCGCCATGCTGAAACTCGCCTCGATGGCCGTGGACATCGACGCCCTCACCGCCGACCAGGAGGACTACCTGTCGTCCTGGCGATCGGGGTCCTGATGCCGCGCGGCGCCTACCTGCGCACCGCCACGGGCGCGCGCGAGGAGTTCCAGTGCGCGCCCGGGCCCGCGGGCTGGCGGTACGTCGCGCCCGGCGTCGACCTCACCGTGGACTCGCGGTGGCGGCCCGTCCGGCTCGAACTGCGCACGCCGGACTGGACGCTGCGCGGCGGCTGCGCCGGACGCGAGGTGCTGTGGGTGCGCGGCGACCGCGAGCACACCGCGGAGGCGCACGGGTTCCTTGGCGAGTCGCCCGGGTTCCTCGTCGCTGTGGCGCGCTCACTGCGGCTGGAGGCAGGCGGATCGGCTGACGTGCCGCTGGTCGTCATCGAAGGCGCAGCGCTCGCCACACGGCTCGTGGCGCAGCGCTGGAGCCTCCTGTCGGTGGACACGCACGAGACCGACCTGGGGCCGCTGCCCGTCGAGCACTGGAGGGCGGCCGACCTGCAGACGGCCGAGGCCCGCGACTTCCACCTCGCGGGCGACGTCGTGCTCGCCGCCGACGGCCTCGAACTCGAATCCCTGGAATCCCCGCCCAATCTCTGACCCGCGTTCCGGTGATCTCGCGGCGTGTCGCGGAGACGGAACGTTTGCCCCCGGGAGCGCGGGAGCATGCCCACCTGCGCCGATACTTGAAGTCGGAGAAGAAAACCACACTTTACGGGGGAGACTTCTCATGTTGCGCATGACCCACCTCGCGCTCGCCGTCGCCTTCGGCGCGGGCACCACCGCCGCGGCGGGGGCCGCGGCCGCCGTCGGCGACGACGTGGCGCAGGATCCGCAGGCCAGCGCGGTGATCAAGAACGCGGAAGGGCAGCACGTCGGCACTCTGACGATCGCGGACGCCGACGGCGGCATGGCCGAGATCACCGTCAAGGGCGAAGGGCTGCCCGCCGGCTACCACGGCCTCCACCTGCACGAGAAGGGCGTCTGCGACCCGGCGGCCACGGACCCCGCCACAGGCAGCCCGTTCGCCAGCGCCGGAAGCCACTTCGACCTGAACGGCCACGACCACGGCGAGCACTCCGGCGACCTGCCCGACCTCCTCGTCAACGCCGACGGGACGGGCTCGGCCACCGCCGTCACCGACCGCTTCGAGATCGGCCAGCTCTTCGACTCCGACGGCACCGCCGTGATCATCCACGTCCTCGCCGACAACCAGTCCAACATCCCCGACCGCTACACCGACCCCACCGGCGAGAAGGGCCCCGACGCCGACACCCTCAAGACCGGCGACTCCGGCGGCCGCCTGGCCTGCGGCGTCCTCACCCAACCCGAACCCTGACCCGGCCCCAGCCCCAGCCCCCGCGCGCGGGTGTTCCCGCTCAGCGCTGGGGCGGGGGCCCGTAGGGGGAGGGGCCCAGCGGGAGGAACTGGGGGAGGAAGGCGGTGGGGGAGTGCGGAAAGTAGACGGGCTGCGGCGGCGGTGGCTGCGGGATGTGCTGGCCGAGCTTCTGCAGGTGCGCGACCCGGCGGGCGGTGCGGGCGGCGAGGCGGCGCTCCTCGCGGGTGCGGCGTTCGGTGACCACGGCGCTCAGCAGCAGTTCCGGCGGGTTGCCGGGCGGCGGCGGAGGGCTGAGCAGCGGCGCGACCTCGGCGAGGAGGGAGGCGCCCATGGAGGCGCGCACCTCGGGGAGCAGTTCCCAGTAACGCTGGAGGTACTGGCGGACGCTCAGCGCGAGGTCGTCGGAGACCTGCGAGAGTTCGAGCGCGGCCGCCCAGGGCGCCAGGTGCGGGGGCATCAGCGCCGGCGGCGGCACCGCGGCGGCCGACGCGGCGGTGCGGTCCTGGATGACGAGCGTGCCGGCGAAGATGTCGCCGAGCCTGCGGCCCCTGCGGTCGAACAGCGAGCAGATGAGCGCGGGCGCGCCGAGGAACAGGAAGAACTCGACGAACCCGGTGAGCGCCCGCATCAGCGACTGCCGGAACCTGACGACACCGCCGTCCTCCGCGACGACGCGCAGGCCGAGCGCCATCTTGCCGACGGTCTTGCCGCGCGTCAGCGTCTCGGAGACCGACGGGTAGCCCACCACCGACCCGACGACCACCACGATGCCGAGCCCGATCGCCACCGCCTCGTCCGCGAACAGCACGACGAACTGGACGGCCTGCGCCAGCGTCGACATCACCGAGAGCATGATCGCGAGATCCAGCAGCAGCGCGGCGGCCCGGCTGGCCAGGCGGGCCGGCCGGATGTCAAGGGCCACCGCCTCACCCGTGACCAACTCCTCCGAGGCGACCGTCATGCCGCCCAGTATGCCGGATTGAGTTCACGGTCCGGGGGCTCAGGACCGGTAGGTTCGGGGTGTGGATGTCGACGCCTATGCTGCCGCGCACAACGCCGAATGGCTTCGGTTGGAGTATCTGATCAACCGGGCCGGCAAGCTGAGGGGCGCGGAGATCGACGAGCTGGTCGAGCTGTACCAGCGGGCCGCGACCCACCTGTCGGTGGTGCGGTCCGCGACGCCTGACCCCGTCCTCATCGGGCGGCTCAGTTCGCTCGTCGCGCGGGGCAGGGCGGCGGTGTCCGGGGCGCAGGCGCCGCTGTGGCGGGACGCGGCACGCCTGGTCACCGTCTCGTTCCCGGCCACGGTCTACCGGCAGCGCTGGTGGTGGATCGGCTGCGCCGTGCTCGGCAACGCGCTCGCGCTGGCCGTCGCGATCTGGGTGGTGAACGACCCGCGCGTCCAGTCGACACTCGGCACGCCCTACGACATCCAGCAGCTCGTCGAGCACGACTTCGCCAACTACTACACCGAGCACCAGGCGAGCGCGTTCGCGTTCCAGGTGTGGGTGAACAACGCGTGGGTGTCCGCGCAGGCCATCGCGTTCGGCATCCTGCTGGGCATCCCCACGCTGTACGTGCTGGTGCTCAACCAGCTCAACCTGGGCGTCGTCGGCGGGCTGATGGCCGCGCACGGCAAGACCGACATCTTCTTCGGGCTGATCCTCCCGCACGGCCTGCTGGAGCTCACCGCCGTCTACGTGGCGTGCGGGGTCGGCCTGCGACTCGGCTGGACCATCATCGACCCGGGGCGGCGGCCGCGCGGCAGGGCACTGGCCGAGGAGGGCAGGGCGGCGATGAGCGTCGTGCTCGGGCTCGTCGCGGTGCTGCTCGTCTCCGGCCTGATCGAGGGCTTTGTGACGGGCTGGGTGCACACCACGTGGCTGCGCATCGGCATCGGCGTCGTCGCCGAGATCGCCTTCCTGTCCTACATCTGGTACTTCGGCCGCAAGGCCGTCGCCGCGGGCGACACCGGCGACGCCCCGGACACCCCCGACCTCGCCCCCGTCTCGGCCTGACGTCGCGGCGCGGACGGGCCACCGGGCGCCGTGCCCGGCCGGTGGCCCGACGCGCCGCGACCCGTCAGGTGATCTCCAGCAGCTTCTCGCGGACCGCGTAGACCACGGCCTCCATGCGCGAGTGCAGCTGGAGCTTCTCCAGGATGTTGCGGATGTGGTTCTTCACCGTGTTCTCGGAGATGAACAGCTCCTTGGCGATCTCCCGGTTGCCGAGGCCACGGGCGACGAGGCGCAGGACCTCCATCTCGCGGTCGGTCAACCGGGGGGCCGGGACCTGCTGCTGTCTCTCCGCCGACCGGCGGGCCAGCGCGGTGAACTCGCTGATCAGCTTGGACGCCATGGACGGGCTGATCAGGGACTGTCCACCGTGCACGGCCCGGACGGCCTGCGGCACCTCGTCGATGGCTATCTCCTTCAGCAGATAGCCGGTGGCGCCCGCCTTGAGCGCCTCGAAGAGATCCTCCTCCTCGTCGCTGATCGTCAGCATGACGATCTTCGCGCTGGGGACCGCCTCCTTGATGGCGGCGCACGCCTCGATGCCGCCGCGCCGCGGCATCCTGATGTCCATCAGGATCACGTCGGGCAGCAGGTCACGCGCCCTGTCGACGGCCTCCAGGCCGTCACCGCCCTCGCCGACCACGTCGATCCCGGCCTCACCGGACAGGACCATCTCCAGGCCCCTGCGGAACAGGGCGTGGTCGTCCACGATCAGGACACGGATCGGATCGGTGCGAGGTTCGGGGATCTCGCTCACTCTTCCTCCCCCATATGGGATCCCTAGATCATGGCACGCGAGGGCGGGTGACGGGTTGTTTACGCCGCATCACTCGTCAATGAGACGGATGACGCCGTAGTCCCAGCCACGCCTGCGGTACACGACGCTGGGAAGACCGCTCTCCTTGTCAGAGAACAGGAAGAAGTCGTGGCCGACAAGTTCCATTTCGTACAGGGCTTGGTCGATGTCCATCGGTCCGGCCTTGTGCGCCTTCTCGCGGACGACGACGGGGCAGTTCCCGTCCTTGGCGATGGGCAGCAGTTCCTCGTCGAGGTCGGGCCGCTCGTATCCGTCGGGCTGGCGCTCGGTGACCGCGACGCCGGTGGCGGCGCGGGCGGGTTCGGGCGCGCGGGCGGGCCTGGGCGTGGGCGTCGGCGGCAGCGTCGAGGGCATCTCGATGCCGCTCGCCTTGATGGCCTCCCCCTCCCGCATGTGGTGGCCCTTGCGGCGGTCGGCCATCCGGCGCAGCCGGGAGTCCAGCTTGTCCAGGGCCATGTCGAGGGCGCCGTAGCGGTCGTCGGCGGC
This sequence comes from Actinocorallia sp. API 0066, assembly GCF_020991275.1. Classification (GTDB taxonomy): domain Bacteria; phylum Actinomycetota; class Actinomycetes; order Streptosporangiales; family Streptosporangiaceae; genus Actinocorallia. The sequence goes on from NZ_JAJLQY010000007.1 coordinate 69,087, forward strand.
GGCCTCGGCCCGGATCACCGGGCCCTTGGAGTGGAGGGTGAGCTCGACCCGCTCGCGCTGGTCGGCCATCCGCGGGTTGCGCTCCGAGCTGACCTCGACGTCGACCCTGATGATCTTGGAATCGAGCCGTTCGAGCTTGGCGAGCTTGGTGTCGATGTGCCGCTTGAAGCGGTCGTTCACGTCGGTCCTGCGGCCCTTAACGATGATGTCCACGTAGGGACCCCCCTTCTCATTCGAGATAACGGACAGCCGGGAATTCGAAGTTCCCGGTGTTTCCGTAGGTGGAGGAGCACCCGCCCGGCCGACCTGGTCTTCGACCCCACAATCGCCTGCTGAGAGGTTCGCGGCCCATGCCACTACTGCTCTTCTCCCGTGACGGCGGATATCTGATCCGCCGGCGGGGCAGGACTTACTTCTAAGCCGCACCGTGATCACTCGACAAAAAGTCGGCTTACGTGGACCGTTTCGCCTGCGACTGGCATCGGCTAGCTCGGTACGCCGCCCCCCTGCGGGGGCGAGCCCACCGGCGCAACCACGGACCCGGGCGGGTGCCATGTCAGCACGCTAGCCCTTCCCGGCCCGAATGTCATCGGGGAGGAAGGCGGCAAATCTCACGCACAGTGATCAAAGCGACGGCCAAAGGCCCCTGGTCCAGGGAGGCGGCTCGCGGTAACCCCCTTGTCACCTCCAGGTGAGTTTCCTGGATTCTTGGCCACCCCATAAACCCCCCTTACCTTTTGTCCGGATTTCCGCCCGCCCGCCACGCGTCGTGCCGGGGGCCGTGGGGAGGGTGGGGTCGTGGGCTGTGGTGAGGACGAGGAGGGCCTCGACGCGGGTGCCGGTGGTGGTGAGGGCGCGGACGGACTCGCGGAGGGTGGCGCCGGTCGTGGTGACGTCGTCCAGGACGAGAACGCGGGCGTCCGGCGGGGTCGGGGACGCGCGCAGCGCGTGGTGGAGGTTGCGCCGCCGGGCGGCGCGACCCAGACCGCCCTGATCGGCGGTGCCTCGGCGGCGGCTCAGCGCCGGGGCGGCACGGGCCGGAACGCCCCGCGCCCGCAACTCGGCGGCGGTGGCGCGGGCCAGCGCCAGCATCGCGTCCCGGCCCCGCCGCCGCACGGCCGCCCTGGTGGACGGCACCGGCACAAGACACACCTCGCCGGGAGGCCGAGATGGCTCGCCGGGACTCCGGGACGGCTCCGCGACGCCCTGCCAGGGCTCGCCGGGAGGGCGGTGGAAGAGGGCGGTGGTGGCCAGGTGGGCGTAGGCGGCGGCGAGGGGGCGGGTGAGGGTGGTTCTGCCGCGTTCCTTGTGCGCGATGAGGAGGCGGCGGAGCGGGCCCTCGTGCGGGCCCAGGCACCAGAGGGGAGGGGAGCCCGGCGGGGCCGGGAGGCGCGTGGGAGGGGCGGCGAGGGGGCGGGCGCAGCGCGCGCAGAGCGGGGCGCCGGGGGCGCGGCAGGACGCGCAGCGCTGCGGCAGCACAAGATCGGTGAGGGCGGCGAAGAGGCGCTTCAGGCGCTTGATCAGCGAGTTCATGCCGACATCATGCGCCGCCGCGACCCCCCGGAACCGGCCGCCGGAAAATCTGTGGATAACTCAGCTCGGCGGCCGACCTGACGCCGTGGCCTGTGGATAACGGCCGTGCGGCGGCCGGAAGGAGCGCCGGGGGGTCAGCCGGGGTAGGCGGGGGAGGAGCCGGGGGTGCCGCAGTCCCAGGTGCTGAAGCGGGGGTCCTCGTTGAGGGTCTGGAGGCAGATGGTGGGTTCCGGGCGTTCCTTGGACTCGACGCCCAGCATGATGTCCTGGCCGGGGGCGGCGGTGATGGTGACGGGGGCGCCCTCGAAGCTGCCGCCGATGGGATGGATGGCGCCGCCGCTGATCGGCACCTCGTAGGGCAGGACGCTGGTGGACGTGCCCGACGTGCCCAGGACGGCCAGCGTGTCGGCGTCGCGCCAGGCCAGGTCCACGAGGCCGGACAGTTCGGCGTTGATCGGGTGGAACGGCCCCATGGCGTAGCCCGTCGCGGTGGGCGCGATGCGCGAGATCTGGATCTCCGTCGTCAGCCCGTTGGAGACCAGCGCGGCCACCCGGACGCCGTCACGCGCGATCCGCAGCGCCTTGAACTGCCCGCCGAGCTCCTTGGGCAGCGCCACCTGGACGGCTTTCACCGCGCCCGGAGCGCGCAGCCACAGGGTCGAGGTGCTGCCGGTGTTCTGCACGATCCACAGGTATCCGTGCCTGTCCCACGACGGCCGCAGCAGCGTCGCGCCCTTCTCGGCCTTGAGCACCTCGCTGACGTCGCCCGTGGACAGGTCGCCGACCTGGAGGGAGCGTCCGGAGATGCCCGCGAACTCCCGCCCGTCGAGGGAGACGGCGGGCGCCCGCATGGACCGCTGCCGCAGCGCCGGGAACGCCGAACTCTGCTTGCCCTGCAACAGCGAGAGCCGCCCTTCGCCGTCGAGGAGGTAGCGGGTCTTGGCGATGGCGGCATAGGCGGCGTCGGGGCCGAGCGGCTCCCAGCGTTTCAGGGTCTGCACCTCAAGGCCGTCGCTCGTCCTGCGGGTGCGGCCGTCGATCTGGACGCGCAGCGTCTGCACCTCGCTGAGCTGGCCGAGCGTCCACATGAGCTGCGCCGACATCTCGTCGATGTTGCCGGTGGCCGCCTCCTCGCTCAGGTTGACGGTGACGATGTCGTCGTCCTCCAGGCGCACCTTGCCGCCGAGCAGCCGGGTGCCGGGCGGGAACGCGGACACGACGGCGCCGCTGAGCCACGGCGTCGTCTTGCTGAGCAGCGACTTGACGAGCTGGGACGGCAGGTCGGAGCGGTTGAGCTGCGGCAGGAACACGGCGTCGGGGACGAGGCTCTGCCGGTCGGGAGCGAAGTAGTACAGGTTGGTGGTGCGGAAGGCGCGGTCCACGTCGCTGCGGCGCAGCACGAGGTCACGCGGCGCGTAGGCGATGCGCCATTCGCCCGCCTTGTTCTGGGTGAGGGTGAACGTCACCTCGTGCGCCTGCTGGCCCGCCGCGACGTACTGGCCGGAGGAGGTGATGCGGCCGAGCCGGTTCCCGACGAGCTGGACCTGGCTGACCTTGTCGTTCTGGCCGGGCAGCAGGAGCGGCCCCTGGAAGCCGTCGTCGTCCAGGACGGTGATGGGCGGCCGGAGGGACGCGTCGAACTTGACGTCGTCGGCGAGGTAGGAGCGGAACGTCGTCCTGTCGTTGTCGAAGTTGGCCATCGCGACGAGGTAGCCCCGCACGACGTCCTCCGGCGCCCACCCGGCCTTCGGACGGGTCGGGACGATCCGGACGTAAGGCTCGTCGAACGGTTCGGTGCGCGCGTCATACGTCTCGGTGGCGACCCGCCCGCCCGTGGGCAGCGACGCGCAGCCCGACGCCAGCACCAGGCCCGCGAGCCCGGCGCAGACGGGGTGCAGGAGGCGTCTCATTCGGCGACCTCCAGATCGGCGATGATCGTGCGGTTCAGCTCGACCTCGGCGGGCACCAGCGGCAGCGGCGAGCCGCGCAGCTCGGCGCCGGCGGCGCGCGGCAGCGACAGCCGGAACTGGGAGCCGACGCCGGGCTCGCCCCACGCCTGGAGCCAGCCGCCGTGCAGCTGGGCGTCCTCGCGCGAGATCGACAGGCCGAGGCCCGTCCCGCCGATCGTGCGGGCCCGCGACGGGTCGGCCCGCCAGAACCGCTCGAAGACGTGCTGGGCGTCGCCGGGCCGCAGGCCCGTGCCGTGGTCCCGGACGGCGAGCGCGACGGCGTCCCGGTCGGCCGCGACGGTGACGACGATGTCGCGCCCCTCGCCGTGCTCGACCGCGTTGAACAGCAGGTTCCGCAGGATCCGGGCGACCCGGCGGCGGTCCACGTCGGCCATGCACGCCTCGCCGGGCAGCTTCAGCACGATCTTGCCGCCGCGCCGTTCGGCGACGTCCTGGACGTCGTCGACCGCGCCGAGCACGAGTTCCCTGATGTCGAGGGACTCCACGTCGAGGGTGGCCGCGCCCGCGTCGTGCCGGGAGATCTCCAGCAGGTCGGCGAGCAGCGACTCGAAGCGCTCCATCTGGCTCTGCAGGAGTTCGGTGGAGCGGCTGACGCCCGCCTGGAAGTCCTCGCGGTGCTCGTACAGCATGTCCGCGGCGATCTTCATGGTGGTGAGCGGGGTGCGCAGCTCGTGCGAGACGTCCGAGACGAACTGGCGCTGCACCTGCGAGAGGTTCTCCAGTTCGCGGATCTTCTCCTGGAGCGTCTCGGCCATGTCGTTGAAGGAGCGGCCCAGCTTGGCGAGGTCGTCCTCACCGCGCACCTTCATCCGCTCCTCAAGGCGGCCCTTGGCGAGCCGTTCGGCGGACTGGGCGGCGAGCCGGACGGGCACGACGATCTGCCGCGTCACCACCGAGGCGATCGCGGCGAGCAGCAGGGCGAGCGCGATCCCCACGCCGACGAGGGTGCGTTGCACGATCGAGATCGTGCGCTGCTCCTGGTCGAGCGGGAACAGGTAGTACAGCTCGTACGGCCCGTCCCGGCCGCCCATGATGAGCGCGGGTTCGGGCTCGTCGTACTGGCGGGTCAGCTCGCCGATCGTCCAGACCTTCTGCCCGGACGGCGCCTCCGACAGCGCCTTGGTCAGCCGTGGCGGGACGCTGCGGGGGTCGAGGTCGTTGGTGGGGACGCCGCCGTTCGTCGTCTCGTTGACCTTGCGGAGGTACACCTCGTACAGGCCGGACGGCCCGCCGCGCGCGGCGAGCTCCTTGGCGACCTTCTCCGCGACGTTCACACCGAGGTTCTCGCCCGTGGTGCGGCGCAGGATGCCCAGGCCCTCGTTGACCTGCTGGGACGCGGCCTCCGCCTTGCCGTCCAGCAGCGCCGTGGTGATCTGCTGCATGAGGAACACGCCGAGGACCACCGCGACGATCGTCGAGATGAGCAGCGTGGAGGTGACCACCCGGACCTGGATGGACCGCCGCCAACGCACATAGGAGCGGCGCCACAGGCCGCGGACGACACGCCGCACGGTGGTCTTCATGGGGGGCTACCTCGCTGTGCGGGACGGGCTAGGCGGGCCCGGCCTTGTAACCCACGCCTCGTACGGTGACGACGATCTCGGGCCGCTCCGGGTCCTTCTCGATCTTGGCGCGGAGCCGCTGCACGTGCACGTTGACCAGGCGCGTGTCGGCGGCGTGCCGGTAGCCCCAGACCTGTTCCAGCAGCACCTCGCGGGTGAAGACCTGGCGCGGCTTGCGGGCGAGCGCGACGAGCAGGTCGAACTCCAGCGGGGTCAGCGGGATGTGCTTGTCGCCGCGTTTGACCGAGTGCCCGGCGACGTCGATGGAGATGTCGCCGATCTGCAGGGTCTCGGGGGCGGGCTCGTCGGTGCGGCGCAGCCGGGCGCGGACCCGGGCGACCAGCTCCTTGGGCTTGAACGGCTTCACCACGTAGTCGTCGGCGCCGGACTCCAGCCCGAGCACGACGTCCACGGTGTCGCTCTTGGCGGTGAGCATGACGATCGGCACGCCGGACTCGGCGCGGATCTGCCTGCACACGTCGATGCCGTCGGCGCCCGGCAGCATCAGGTCGAGCAGCACCAGGTCGGGACGGGTCTCCCGGAACGCCTCGAGCGCCTTGTCCCCGTCATGGACGAAGGCCGGTTCGAAGCCTTCGCCGCGCAGGACGATGCCGAGCATCTCCGCGAGCGCCAGGTCGTCGTCGACGACCAGTACACGTCCCCTCATGCGCCCTCTCAAGCCGTTCCGTAGGGAGGCGGGGCTGCCCACGTGCCGCCACCGGATGCCAGGTGAGCCACAGGTTACCCGCGTTTTACCGGTCGCAGTGCCGCTAATCACCGAAAGCCCGGTGATCTAGGGGGTACGGCCGGTACGCTGCGTTCCGATTCGCCTACAACAAGCGAGATTTGCACCACCTGGGGAGGGGCAGGAGTTGGGGATCTCCTGGATATAGGGACACATGGCAGGATGGCTCCGTGCGATTCGACCGGGCCGACCTGCTCGGCGGGGACATCCCGCTGCGGCCGCTGAGCGCGGCCGAGATGCTGGACGCGGCCCTCGCTCTGCTGCGCCGGTCGCCGCGCGCGGTGCTCGGTCCGGCGTTCGCCGTGGTGGGGGCCGTCCAGTTGCTGGTGACGCTCGCCGCGTACTTCCTGGTCGGAGGTCAGGCCACCGGCGAGGTCACCCCCCATGTGCTGCTGCGCTCGTTCGGATCACAGGCGATGCTCACGCTGGCGGGTTCCGTCATCGGGTCGGTGGCGGTCCTGCTGCTGGCGGGCGCCTACGCGCCGGTCATCGCGCGCGGTTACTTCGGGCTCGGCGCCACCCCGCGCGGGGTGTGGCGGGACGTGCGGCCCCGGCTCGGTCGGCTGCTGGTGCTGGCCCTGGGCGTCCCGGCGGGCGTGCTCGCGGTGGCGGTGCTGCCGCTGCTGCCGTTCATCGCCGTCGTGGGGACGGACGGGTCGGCGGCGCTCGGCATCCTGCTCGCCGTGGTGGGCTTTCCCGCCGGTTTTTTCCTGGTCGTGTGGCTCGGTGTGGCGACGGTGCTCGCCGCGCCCGCGCTCGTGCTGGAGCGGCTCGGCCCGCGCGCGGCGCTGGCCAGGTCGTGGCGGCTGGTCGGCGGCCAGTGGTGGCGGACGTTCATGGTCCTGGCGCTGACGCTGCTCATCGCGTTCCTCATGGGCGGCGCGCTGCGGCTGCCCTTCGTGGTGGTGGAGATGCTGTTCTTCGGCGGTGAGACGGGCGGTCAGGCCGTCGCCGCGATCTCGGTGGACACGCTCGGCCGGATCGTCTCCACGGCCATCACCACACCCTTCCAGGCGGGCGTCATCGCGCTGATGTACCTGGACCGGAGGCACCGCAGGGAGGGGCTCGACCTGGAGATCCAGCGGCGCGACACCGTCCCCGACGACGACCTCCTGACGCTGTGGGCGGGAAGCCGATGAGCGCCCCGGACCCGCTGACCAGGGAGCAGGCGCGCGACCTCGCCGAACGGGAGCTGAGCAAGCCCGTCTACCAGCGCGACCAGCCGTCGTTCCTGGAGAAGATGATCGACCAGCTCAGGGAGTGGCTCGACAACCTGATGCCGGACCCGCCGAGGCCGACCCCGCAGGGGTCGGGCGCGGGGAGCAGCATCACCACCGTCCTTCTGCTCGTGCTGCTGGCGGCGCTGGTCCTGGTGATCGGCTACCTGTGGATGCGTAACCGGCGCAACCCGAGCGGGCGCAAGGCGGTCCTCGATGACGTGCCCAGCCGCTCCGTCGACCACAGGGCAGCCGCCGAGAAGGCGGCAGCCGCAGGCGGGTACGCCGAGGCGATCCGGGAAAGGCTGCGCGCGATAGCCCGCGACCTGGAGGAACGCGCGATCCTGGAACCGAGGCCAGGCCGTACCGCGTTCGAGCTCGCGTTGGAGGCGTCGGCGGCGCTGCCCGTCGACCTGCTGCCGGGCGCCCGGATCTTCGACGACGTCTGGTACGGCGACCGGCCCGGCACCGCCGAGTCCTACGCCGTCCTCGTCGCGCTCGACGACGCCGTGCGCGCCGCGCGGCCCCGCCCCCTGGAGACCGTGTGACGGCCACCGCCACCGACGCGCCCGCCCCGGAGAGCGCCGGCCAGGTCGCCGGACGCCGGTTCCGGCGCTGGCGCGGCATCGTGGCCGCGCTGTTCGCCGTGGTCCTGCTGGCGGTCGTGCTGGCAGCGCTGCGGCCTCCGGTGACGAGCGGCTACCTCGACCCCGAGGACGCGGGCCGTGACGGCTCCCGCGCGCTCGCCGAGATCGTCAGGCAGCAGGGCACCCCGGTGGAGGTCGTGCGGTCGGCCAACGCCGCCGCCTCCGCCGCGCGCTCCACCAAGCTCGTGGTCGTGGTCCGCTCCGAGCGGCTCACCGAGGCGGACCTCACCGTGCTCGCGAACGCCACGGGGTCGGTGCTGCTCATCGCGCCGACGGACGCCGCGCTGGCCCGGCTCGCGCCCGGCGTCGAGCGCACCGGCACCGCGCCCGACACCGGCCCGGCCGAGGACGGCTGCGCGCTGGGTGCGGCGGCGGGCGCGGTGGACTTCGGCGAGTCCCACGTCTACCGGGCCGCCGAGACGGGCACCGCCTGCTACCTGTACGAGGATTACGACCCCGCGTCGAGCTTCTTCCGGCTCGTCAGGTCCGAGGGCGCCAAGACGGTGACGGTGGCCGGATCCGGCCGTCCCTTCACCAACCGGCACCTCACGGAGGAGGGCGCCGCCGCTCTCGGGCTGACGCTTCTGAGCGCGCAAGGCGGCGTCGTCTGGCTGATCCCCGACCTGCCGAGCGAGGACGAGATCACGGGCGACCAGTCCTTCATGGACCTCGTCCCGACCTCGGTGTGGCTCTTCTTCCTGCAGGGGCTTGTCGCCGTCGCCCTCGCGGCCCTGTGGCGGGCCCGGAGGCTCGGGCCGGTGGTGGTCGAACGGCTTCCGGTGGCCGTCCGGTCCGCGGAGGCCGTCGAGGGCAGGGCCCGGCTGTACCGGGCCGCCCACGCCAGGGACAGGGCGGCGCTCGCCCTACGCGAGGCGGCGCGGGAACGGCTGGTGCCGCTGCTCGGCCTGCCGCGCAGCGCCGCCGCCGATCCGGCCCGCGCCGCCGAGGTGGTGCCGCTGGCCGCGGCCAGGAGCGGGCTCGACGCACCGACCGCCTACTGGGCGCTGTACGGTCCTGAACCTGGCGACGACGGTGAGCTGTTGCGGCTGACCGACCTCCTTGACGAACTGGAAAGACGGGTGCGATGAGCGACGAGACGGTGCTGGACAAGCGGGTCCAGGGCGCGGACGGGGCGCGGCGCGCGCTCGCCGCGCTGCGCGGCGAGGTCGCCAAGGCCGTCGTGGGGCAGGACGCCGTGGTCACCGGCATGGTGATCGCCCTGCTGTGCCGTGGGCACGTGCTGCTCGAAGGCGTGCCCGGCGTTGCCAAGACGCTGCTGGTGCGCACCCTCGCCAGGGCCCTCGACCTGGAGTTCAAGCGGGTCCAGTTCACCCCCGACCTCATGCCCGGCGACGTCACCGGCTCGCTGATCTACGACGCGCGCACCGCCGAGTTCGAGTTCCGGCGGGGCCCGGTGTTCACCCACCTGCTGCTCGCCGACGAGATCAACCGGACGCCCCCCAAGACGCAGGCTTCGCTTCTGGAGGCGATGGAGGAGCGGCAGGTCTCGGTGGACGGCAAGCCGTTCAAGCTGCCCGACCCGTTCGTCGTGTGCGCCACCCAGAACCCCATCGAGTACGAGGGCACCTATCCGCTGCCGGAGGCCCAGCTCGACAGGTTCCTGTTGAAGCTGACCGTGCCGCTGCCGACCCGCGACGAGGAGATCGGCGTCGTCCAGCGGCACGCCCTCGGGTTCGACCCGCGCGACCTCGCCGAGATCAACCCCGTCGCGGGCATCGCGGAGCTGGACGCGGGCCGCGAGGCGGTGCGCACCCTGCACATCGATCCGAAGATCATCGCCTACGTGGTGGACCTGTGCCGGGCCACCCGGCAGTCGCCGTCGCTCCAGCTCGGCGCCTCCCCGCGCGGCGCGACCGCGCTGCTCAACACGGCGCGGGCCTGGGCGTGGCTGTCCGGCCGCGACTACGTGACGCCCGACGACGTCAAGGCGCTGGCCCGGCCGACGCTCAGGCACCGGGTGCAGCTCCGCCCGGAGGCCGAGCTCGAAGGCGCGACCGCCGACGGCGTCCTCGACGGCGTCCTGGCGACCGTCCCCACGCCGCGCTGATGGCGCTCACCGGACGGGTGGCGCTGCTCGCCCTGCTGGCCTGCGCGATCCCCCTGTTCGTGCCGCACGGCTGGGTGATCGCCGCGATCGCGGGGGCGCTGGTGGCGCTCGGCGCGCTGGACTTCGCGCTGGCCGGGAACGTCAGGCGGCTCGTCCTGCACCGGACGGGCGACACGACCATCCGGCTCGGCGAGAGCGGCACGGTCGGGCTGATCGTGGAGAACCCGGGCAGGCGCCGGGTCAGGGCGCTCGTCCGGGACGCGTGGCCGCCCAGCGCGGGCGTGACGCCCCGGACGTTCGAGATCGACGTCCCGGCCGGGGAGCGCCGCCGCGCCGAGCTGCGGCTGGCGCCGACGCGGCGCGGCGACCGCTCGTCGGTGTCGGTGACGATCCGCTCGACCGGGCCGCTGGGCCTGGTCGCGCGGCAGCTCACCCGGCAGGCGCCCTGGACGGTCAGGGTCCTGCCCGGCTTCCCGTCGCGCAGGCACCTGCCCGCGAAGCTGCGCAGGCTGCGCGAGCTGACCGGCCAGCAGGTCGCGCTGATCCGGGGCCAGGGCACCGAGTTCGACTCGCTGCGCGAGTACGTCGCGGGCGACGACGTCAGGTCGATCGACTGGCGTGCCACGGCGCGGCGCGGCGAGGTCGTGGTGCGGACGTGGCGTCCCGAGCGGGACAGGCGGATCTTCCTGATCCTGGACACCGGGCGCACCTCGGCGGGCCGGGTGGGCGACATCCCGCGCCTTGACTGCTCGATGGACGCCGCCCTGCTCCTGGGCGCGCTGGCCTCCCGCGCGGGCGACCGGGTGGACCTCCTGGCCTACGACCGGCGCGTCAGGGCCCGCGTCGAGGGCGTCTCCCGGACGGACCTCCTGCCGTCGATGGTGCGGGCGATGGCGCCGCTGGAGCCCGAGCTGATCGAGTCGGACGCCGCGGGCATGGTCGCGACGCTCCTGGCCCGATCCCGACAGCGGTCCCTGGTGGTGCTGCTGACCGAGCTGAACACCGCCGCGATGGAGGAGGGCCTGATCCCGCTGCTGCCCCGGCTCACCTCACGCCACCTCGTTATGGTCGCCGCCGTCGCCGACCCCCGCGTCGGCGAGATGGCGGGCGCGCGCGGTGATCTCGCCGCCGTCTACGACGCCGCCTCCGCCGAACGCGCGCGGGGCGAACGCCGCAGGCTCAAGGCCGAACTGCGCGAGTACGGCGTCGAGGTCGTCGACGCCCCGCCGGACGAGATCGCGCCCGCCCTCGCCGACGCCTATCTGGCGCTCAAGGCACAGGGTCGGCTGTGACCTGTTTGATGGGCCCGGAGGGCGGCCGCTTCGCGGCCCCGACTTCGTCGGGAGCGGCCGCCCCCGGGCCGGTCCTGTGGCCGTTAACGGACGGGGGCGGGGAACCGGACAGGCGCCTTCGGCGTTAGGAATTGCGCGTGAGGGTGACCTGCTCCATCCTTGACCTCGCCTAGGATGGACAGGCTACGAGTGGTATGCGCGACAAGTGGTGTGCGCGGACAAGGCCCTGACCCGAGGGGCGACCCGTCAGGACAGGCTGCGGACGCGCGGCTATCCGATCTGCAAGGAGCTTCCGAGAGTGCCAGCTATCGTCGACAAGATTCTTCGCGCAGGCGAAGGCAAGGTCCTGCGCAAGCTCAAGCGGATCGCCAACCAGGTGAACTCCATCGAGGACGAGTTCACCGAGAAGACCGACGCGGAGCTGCGCGCGCTCACCGACACCTACCGGGAGCGCCTGGCCGAGGGCGAGACCCTCGACGACCTGCTCCCCGAGGCGTTCGCGACCGCCCGTGAGGCGGCCCGCCGGGTGCTGGGCCAGCGGCACTTCGACGTCCAGGTGATGGGCGGCGCCGCGCTGCACCTGGGCAACATCGCCGAGATGCGCACCGGTGAGGGCAAGACCCTGACCTGTGTGCTGCCCGCGTATCTGAACGCGCTGGCCGGCAAGGGCGTGCACGTGGTCACGGTCAACGACTACCTGGCCAAGCGCGACGCCGAGTGGATGGGCCGGGTACACCAGTTCCTCGGTCTTGAGGTCGGCGTGATCCTCGCGAACATGACGCCGGAGGAGCGCCGCAAGGCGTACAACACCGACATCACGTACGGCACGAACAACGAGTTCGGCTTCGACTACCTGCGCGACAACATGGCCTGGACGCTGGAGGACTGCGTCCAGCGCGGCCACTTCTTCGCGATCGTCGACGAGGTGGACTCGATCCTCATCGACGAGGCCCGCACCCCGCTGATCATCTCCGGCCCCGGCGACCAGAACTCCAAGTGGTTCGCCGAGTTCGCCAAGATCGCGCCCCGGCTGCGCCGCGCCTCGGCCGCCGACGCCGACGACGGCGACTACCAGGTCGACGAGAAGAAGCGCACCGTCGGCATCCTGGAGACCGGTGTCGAGAAGGTCGAGGACTGGCTCGGCATCGACAACCTGTACGACGCCACGAACACCCCGCTTGTCGGCTTCCTGAACAACGCCCTGAAGGCCAAGGAGCTGTACAAGAAGGACAAGGACTACCTCGTCGTCAACGGCGAGGTGCTGATCGTCGACGAGTTCACCGGCCGTGTCCTGCAGGGCCGCCGGTACAACGAGGGCATGCACCAGGCCATCGAGGCCAAGGAGGGTGTGGCGATCAAGGACGAGAACCAGACGCTCGCCACGATCACCCTCCAGAACTACTTCCGGCTCTACGGCAAGCTCGGCGGCATGACCGGCACCGCGCAGACCGAGGCGTCGGAGTTCAACAAGATCTACAAGCTCGGCGTCATCCCGATCCCGACGAACCGGCCGATGCAGCGCGTGGACGTCGCCGACGTCGTCTACAAGACGCAGCTCGCCAAGTTCGAGGCGGTCGTCAAGGACATCGCCGAGCGGCACGAGAAGGGCCAGCCGGTCCTGGTCGGCACCACCTCGGTCGCCAAGTCCGAGACGCTGTCGAAGATGCTGAAGTCCGAGGGCATCCCGCACCAGGTGCTGAACGCCAAGCACCACGAGAAGGAGTCCACGATCATCGCCGAGGCGGGCCGTAAGGGCGCCGTCACGGTGGCCACCAACATGGCCGGTCGAGGCACCGACATCATGCTGGGCGGGAACCCCGAGTTCCGGGCCAACCTGGAGCTGCTGAACCGGGGCCTGTCGCCGCTGGAGACGCCCGAGGAGTACGAGGCGGCCTGGCCGGAGGCGCTGGAGAAGGCCAAGGAGGCCGTCAAGGGCGAGCACGAGGTCGTGTCCGAGGCGGGCGGCCTGTACGTGCTGGGCACCGAGCGGCACGAGTCCCGCCGGATCGACAACCAGCTCCGCGGCCGCTCCGGCCGTCAGGGCGACCCGGGCGAGTCCCGGTTCTACCTGTCACTGGAGGACGACCTGATGCGGCTGTTCAACTCGGCGCGGGTCGAGGCGATCATGACGCGGCTGAACATCCCGGACGACGTGCCGATCGAGGCCAAGATCGTCTCGTCCGCGATCAAGTCGGCCCAGCACCAGGTCGAGCAGCAGAACTTCGAGATCCGCAAGAACGTCCTCAAGTACGACGAGGTGCTGAACCGCCAGCGCCAGGTCATCTACGCCGAGCGCCGCCGGGTGCTGGAGGGCGCCGACCTGCACGAGCAGGTCCGCCGGATGATCGACGAGGTCGTCGACGGGTACGTCGCGGGCGCCACCGCCGAGGGTTTCGCCGAGGAGTGGAACCTGGACATGCTGTGGAAGGCGTTCAAGCAGCTGTACCCGATCAGCGTCACCGCCGACGAGCTGGTCGAGGAGGCGGGCGGCGAGGTGCAGAACCTGAGCGCCGAGTTCATCGCCGACAAGGTCCGCGAGGACGCGCAGGCCGCCTACGACAAGCGTGAGGCGGAGCTGGGCGCGGAGGTCATGCGGGAGCTGGAGCGCCGTGTTGTGCTGACGGTCCTGGACCGCAAGTGGCGCGAGCACCTCTACGAGATGGACTACCTGCAGGAGGGCATCGGCCTGCGCGCGATGGCGCAGCGCGACCCCCTGGTGGAGTACCAGCGCGAGGGCTACGACATGTTCGCCGCCATGATGGAGGCGATCAAGGAGGAGTCGGTCGGCTACCTCTACCACCTGGAGGTCGAGGTGGAGGAGCAGCCCGCGGCCAAGGTCGGGGTCATGCCGGTGGCCGTCGCGGCGAGCGCGCTGGGCCAGCCCGAGGCCAAGAAGCTCGACTTCTCCGGGCCGGACGAGCAGGGCGGGGTGGAGCACCACGTCGAGGACTCCGTGCCGTCGTACGAGGGTGTGTCCCGCAACGACCCGTGCCCGTGCGGCAGCGGCAAGAAGTTCAAGCGCTGCCACGGCGGCGCCCGCTAGCACACGGATCTCACGCGGATCATCGGACGCCGCCCGTTCCCCTCGCCGGGAGCGGGCGGCGTTCGCCGTCCCTACCAGTGCACGGCCGTCTCGACGGCGGCGCAGCGCCAGGCCCCGCGCCTGCGGACCATCCGGACGGCGACGGGCTGGATCCGCCCGCCGATGACGACGGTCGCGGTGACCTCGCCGACGCCGGGTCCCGGCCGTTGGACGCGCCGGTTCCGGATGCGGGGCGCGCCCGCGCCGCCGCGTCCGGCGGGGTGCCGCTGGCGGGCGAGCACCTCGGCGAGTTCGACGGTGGCGAGCCTGGCGAGCTGCGGGAACGGGCGGAGCCCGGCGAACACCTCGGCGGCCACCCAGATCACCCGTTCGGCGGCCGCTTCCAGGCCGTCGCCGCCGGAGCCGTCGGCGAGCGCGAGGCTCCCGTCGGTGGCGGGGTCGTCGGGGGGCCGTCCCTCGTCGCCCGAGCCTGCCGAAACCAGCCGCAGCACCCGCACCCGTCCCATTCCGTGGCCTCCTCTCGCCGGGCGCCGCCGGTCGCGGCGCGCGTGCCTGGGAAGAGGCGGGACGGTGTCAGGGAATGCCCAGCCGGAGCAAGATCATCCGTGGGTCAGGGCTGGCGGGGCAGGTCGAGCGTGGTGTGCAGCTGGTAGCGGTCGGCCCGGTAGGTGGACTCGGTCAGCTCGGCGCAGGTGGACTTCAGGTAGGAGCGGCGGCGCAGCAGCAGGACGGGGCTGGGCTGGGGGAGCTGGAGCAGTTCGGCGTCCAGGGGTGTGGCGATGGCGGCTTCGACGGTCTGGTCACCGGAGTCGAAGGTGATGCCGTAGCGGCGCTCCAGAAGGTCGTAGAGGGACTGTCCGGCGAGCCTGAAGGTCAGGAGGTCGGGGGCGAGCGAGGCGGGGATGTGGCAGCGCTCCACGGCCATGGGGGTGCCGTCGGCGGTGCGCAGCCGCTCCAACACGTGCACGTAGGCCCCGGCGCCCAGGCCGAGCGCGCGGGCGACGTGGCCCGAGGCCGGAACGGTCCGGTGGTCGATGTCGACGGCGCCGGGCGTCAGGCCGCGCGCCTTCATCTCGGCGGTGAAGGACGAGCTGAGCCGGAGCGGCATGTCGATCTTGGGTCGGGCGACGAACGTGCCCTTGCCCGGCACGCGGTACAGCCGTCCTTCGGAGACCAACTGGTCGACGGCCTGACGTACGGTCATGCGGGACAGGCCGTAGCGCTGGCACAGTTCCCGTTCCGACGGCATGGGCGCGTCGGGCTCGGCGCCCGCCTCGTCGATCAGGTCGACGAGCAGGGCGCGGAGCTGAACGTACTTCGGGACCGGGCTTGACGCGTCGATCAATGCGTTGACACCGCCTCGCTGGGAAGGGCTGCGTGAGGAAGAACCCGCGCACGGGGGCTGTCCGCTCATGCTTTCACAAGGGTATGGTTCGTACTGGTCTAGTCCGGACTGGTCCAGACCGTCTTCAAGGTAGCTCTCCTTGGTGAGTGCCTTGCCCATGAGCACACCCCCAGCCCGTCCAGGAGGACGCATGACCAGCCGCATGCGGCACGAGATCGGCGAGCAGCCCGACGCGCTGCGCACCACCGTCACCAGCCTGCTGCCCCAGCTCGACGCGGTCCGGGCCGTCGCGGGACGGACCCGCCAGGTCCTGTTCATCGCGCGCGGCTCGTCCGACAACGCCGCCGTCTACGGCCGCTACCTGGTGGAGACGCACGCGGGACGCCTGGCGACGCTCGCCGCGCCGTCGGTCGCCACCACCTACCGGCGCAGGCTCGACCTGGACGGGGTGCTGGCCGTCGCGATCAGCCAGTCGGGCCGCACCGAGGAGATCGTCGAGACGATGGAGTGGGCGCGCTCCTGCGGCGCGGTCACCGTCGGCGTCACCAACGGGGAGGGCTCGCCGCTCGCCGAGTCCGCCGATGTGGCGTTGCTCACCAGGGCCGGGGACGAGCTCGCCGTCCCGGCCACCAAGACCTACACGACCCAGCTCGCGGCCCTCGCGGTGCTCGCCGTCGGGCTCGGCGCCCAGGTGGACCCGGACGACCTGCTCCAGGTGCCCGCCGAGATCGAGCGCCTCATCGCCGCGACCGAGGCGAGCGACGCGCTCGACGCCGCGGTCGCGGAGCTGGCCAAGGTGCCGGGGACCGTGGTGTCGGCCCGTGGCATCGCCTTCGGCACCGCCCTGGAGCTGGCGCTGAAGCTCAAGGAGGCGTGCTACCTCCACGCGATGGGCCTGTCCTACGCCGATCTCCTGCACGGCCCGATCGCCGTGGTGGACGCCGAGACCCCGGCGATCGTCCTGGGCGCGGAGGAGAGCCCCACCCTTCAGGGGACGGTGGCGCTCGCCCGGCGCGTCACGGAGGCGGGGGCGCGGGTCTACGGGATCGGCGGCGGGGAGGCGCTCGCGGAGGCGTCCTCGCTGGCGCTGCCGGGGCCGCGACTGCCCGAGTGGGTGGCGCCGCTGGGCCTCATCGTGCCTGGTCAGCTGCTGGTTGAGCGGCTGGCCCGGACACTCGGCATTGATCCGGACAACCCGCGCGGATTGCGTAAAGTAACGCAGACTGGAGCATAAGCTGGGAATGCCCCAGGCAAAGGGAGCCGTTGGAAGTAGTGTGCCCTTCACCAGGGTCAACTCCAGAATGAACCACCGATCATCCCGCCGTTCACCACACTCGGCCAAAATCCGAAACGGCGGCGCATCGAACCGAAGCGGGTGAGCGATCAGCCGATCGTCTGGAACAATTCACCCCTGAAGGAGGATCATGGCTGAGCGACACGTGCGGGTCGAGTCCCTGGTCGGGCTGCACTCCAGGCCCGCCGCCGAGTTCGTCAAGGCGGCTGCCCTCGCACCGATGGACGTCACCATCGGCCGCTTCGCCGACACGCCCGTCAACGCCAAGAGCATCCTCGGGGTGCTGGCGCTGGACGCGCGGACGGGCGAGCAGCTGAAGCTGTGTGCCGAGGGGGACGGCGCCGAAGAGGTGCTCGACTCCCTCGTCACCCTGTTCACGGAGCCGAATGCGTGAGTTCCTGGGCACCGGCGTCAGTCCGGGCGTGGGGGTCGGCCCCGTCAGGGTGATGACGGGGTCCGTGCCCGTGCCGCCCGTGGAGCCGTTCACCGGCGACCGCGTCGCCGAGACCGCCCGCGCGCTGGCCGCCCTGGAGGAGGTCGCGCAGGAGCTGGAGTCCCGGGCCACGGCGGCTGGAGGCGAGACGCACGACGTCCTCGCCGCCCAGGCGCTCATGGCGCGCGACCCCGACCTCGCGGGCGAGGTCACCGTCGGCGTCTCGGCGGGGCTGAGCGCGGCCCGCGCCGTCTACGAGTCGTTCGGGTTCTACCGCGAGCTGCTCGGCGGCGCGGGCGCCTACATCTCCGCGCGCGTCGCCGACCTCGACGACGTCCGCGACCGGACCGTCGCCCGGCTGATGGCGCACGAGGAACGGGGCCTGCCCGAGTCGGGCGAGCCCTACGTGCTCATCACCCAGGACCTCGCGCCCGCCGACCTCGCGCTGCTCGACCCCGCCCACTGCGTCGCGTTCGTCACCGAGGAGGGCGGGCCGATCGGCCACACCGCCATCCTCGCCCGCGCCATGGGCATCCCCGCGATCGTCGCCTGCCCCGGCGCCCTCGAAGTGCCCGTGGGCGCCCGGGTGCTCGCCGACGGCGCCTCCGGACGGCTGATCGTGGACCCCGAGCCCGCCCAGATCGACAAGGCCCGCGCCGCCGAGAAGGCGCGCGCGGAGGCCGTCGGGAGCGCGACGGGGCCGGGCGGCACCAAGGACGGCCACGCCGTGCCGCTGCTGGCCAACGTCGGCGGGCCCAAGGACATCGCCTCCGCCCTGGAGCACGGGGCCGAGGGCGTCGGGCTGTTCCGGTCCGAGTACCTCTTCCTGGACGAGGCGGTGCCGCCCGGCGAGGCCGAGCAGATCGCCGCGTACCGTGCCGTCCTCGAAGCCTTCCCACGGGTCGTCGTCCGGGTGCTGGACGCGGGCGCGGACAAGCCGCTGTCGTTCCTGCCGCCCGCCGGCGTCGAGCCGAACCCGGCGCTGGGCGAGCGCGGGCTCCGGCTGCTGCGCCGCCACCCCGACGTGCTCGAAGGGCAGTTGCGCGCCCTCGCCAAGGCGGCGGAGGGGTTCCCACCCGACAGGCTGCGGGTGATGGCGCCGATGGTGACGGACGCCGAAGAGGCCAAGATGTTCACCGACAAGTGCCGTGAGGCGGGCATCCAGCAGGCCGGGATCATGATCGAGGTCCCGGCCGCCGCCGTGCGCGCGCACGACATCGCCGAAGAGGTCGACTTCTTCAGCCTCGGCACCAACGACCTCGCCCAGTACGTCTTCGCCGTGGACCGCCAGGTCTCCAGCCTCACCCGGCTCCAGGACCCGTGGCGGCCCGCGCTGCTCGACCTCATGGCGCACGCGGCCCGCGCCGCCACCGACGCGGGCAAGGGCTGCGGCGTCTGCGGCGAGGCCGCCGCCGACCCCGTCATGGCCTGCGTGCTCGCCGGCCTGGGCGTCACCAGCCTTTCGATGAGCTCACCCTCGCTGCCGCTGGTACGCGCCGCCCTCGCCGCGCACACCCTCGCCGAGTGCCAGGAGGCGGCCCGCGCCGCCCGCGCCGCCCGCACCGCCCGCGACGCCCGCGCCGCCGCCCGTGCCGCCCTCCCCGCCCTGGAGACCCTCGGCCTCTGACCCCGCCCGGTCTTGTGGTGGACCAGCCGCTCGGCTGACGCCGGGAGGGGTCAGGGGAGGTCGGAGAGTTCCTGGGTGGCGTACCACATGAGTTCGTGGCCCTCGGCGCCGTCCACGGTGAACTGGGCGTCCAGGTCGCCCTGGTCGGCGGCGCCCAGGGCGCGGGCGGCGGCCTGGACGTCGGGGGCGGCGGCCGGGTCGTCGACGTGGGCGGAGACGACCTTCTTCAGCGGGACGACGTCGCGCAGCCGTACTTCGGCGCGGTCGCTCTCGCCCAGGTTCTCGTAGCCGCCCTCGTAGGCGACAGCGCCGTCCGGGACCTCGGCGGCGAGCACGACACGGCGGCACGGCGCGTCGAGGTCGCCCGCGAGCATCCGCAGGCTCGCGCGGGCGGCGGCCAGCATCGCGGCGTACTCCAGCTCCTCGGTGTCGCCGTCGGCGTACCACTCGCGCAGGGCGGGGGTCACCGCGTAGGCGCGGTGCACGGTGATCTCCCCGTCCGCCAGGGCGCGGGCGAGTTCCGGCAACGTGGAGGGAAGGTAGACGCGCATCCCCCCAGTGTGGCACCCCGGCGGCCCGGCCACGTCCGCTCCGGCGCGCGTCGTGGCGGGCGGGTCAGCGCGTGGGGGTGCGGGTGAGCGCCAGCAGGTCGCGGGCGGGCCCGGCCGGGTGGGGTCCGGGTCGCCAGACGGCGCGGAGCCGCCGGGTCAGGGTGACGTCGGCGAGGGGCACCTCGACAAGGCGACGGGTCGAGAGCTCCTCGGTGAGGGCGAGCTCGCTCAGGACGCACGGGCCCATGCCGCCGACGGCGGCCGCCTTCACCGCTGTCGTGGAGGCGAGTTCCAGCAGCGGGGCCGCGTGCCTGCCCAGCGCGTCGTCGAGGACCTGCCGGGTTCCCGAGCCCTCCTCGCGCAGGATGAGCGGGGTCGCGGCCAGCTCCTCGGCGCGGACCGGGGCGCTCCGCCGGGCCCACGGGTGGGCGGGCGCGACGGCGACGACGAGCCTGTCCCGCGCGATGACGGCGCCGTCCAGGCCGGGAGGGAGCGCGGGCCCCTCCACGAACCCGACGTCGGCGTCGCCCGCGAGCAGCCGTTCGGCGACGAACTGGGAGTTCCCGGCCAGCAGCGACACGGCGGTGTCCGGCCGGGCGGCGCGCAGCGCGATGAGCCAGCCGGGCATGAGGTACTCGGCGATCGTCATGCTGGCGGCGACCCGGAGGCGGGAGTCGCGGTCCGCGCGGAGTGCCTGCGCGCCCGCGTCGAACGCCTCGGCGGCCTCGACGACGCGGCGCGCCCAGTCCGTCACGAGGGCGCCCGCGCGGGTGAGCCGGGAGCCGCGCGGTGAGCGCTCCACGAGCGGCACGCCGAGCAGCTTCTCCATGGTGCGGATGCGGCCGCTGGCGGCGGGCTGGGAGATGCCGAGCTCGGCGGCGGCCCGCCCGAGGCTGCCCAGCCGCGCGACGGCCAGCAGCAGTTCCAGCGCGGCGAGGTCGGGCACCCGGTGCCACAGCGGCGCGCGCTCCCCCATAAGCCCAGCCTATGGCTTACGCCGTCCACTCATAACCGCGCCTTATGAGCTCATAGGGGCAAGGCGGCTGGCGGAGCGGCCGGACGGACGTCAGGGTGGTGGTAGGCAGCGCGCCGGCTGCGTATCGCGACCGCGTCGATGTGAGGGATCGACCCGGCCCCGCCCCATCGGGGCGTTCGCGACGGCGCCGTCCGCGGCCGGGTACGCCGCCCGGCCGCGGGCGCGCCAGGGCGCGTCCGTTCACACGCGTTGATGTTGGGGAACAGACGTTCACGCGACGGCAAGCCGCCGTTCGCCGTCCCGACCCCCGGCCGCCCTAGCTTCCCCGGGATGAGGTGGCGCAGGAGAGTACGGAGCGAGCTGGAGAAGCGGACCGGCTGGGAGGTGCGGCGCAGGATCGAGGAGATCCCGCTGCCATTGGAGAAGGCCCGCCCCCCGGTGGACCCGGAGCACGACAGGCTGGTGCGCGCCCCGGTGTTCCTGATGTCGTCGGTCAGGTCGGGGTCGACGCTGCTGCGGCTGATCCTCAACAGCCACCCGCGCGTCCTCGCGCCGCACGAACTGCACCTGCGGCGGATCGGCGTCGAGCTGAAGTCGCCGCCCGCGCGGCAGGCCATCGAGGCGTTCGGCCACCGGCGCACGGACGTCGAGCACCTGCTGTGGGACCGGCTGCTGCACCGCGAGCTGACGCGCAGCGGCAAGGACGTGCTCGTGGAGAAGACGCCGAGCAACGTGTTCGCCTGGTGGCGGCTGCGCCAGTGCTGGCCGGACGCGCGGTTCTTCTTCCTCATCCGGCATCCGCTGTCGATCGCGCTGTCGTGGCACGAGGCCGATCCGGAGCGGCGGCCGATGGACGAGGCCGTGCCGCACACGCTGCGGTTCATGGAGGCGGTCGAGCACTGCCGGACGAAGCTGCCGGGCCCGACGTACCGGTACGAGGACCTCGTGGCCGAGCCGGAGGCCGTCACCCGCGACCTGTGCGCCTACCTCGGGGTCGAATGGTCGCCGCTGATGCTGGAGTACGGGGCGCGCGACCACGGCCCGATCGAGAAGGGCATCGGGGACTGGCGCGCGAAGGTCGCGACGGGCCGGGTCCAGCCGGGACGGCCGCTGCCCGACGTTGAGGACGTCCCGGAGCCCCTCCAGCCCATCGCGGAGTCCTGGGGCTACCTGTGACGTCCCGGGCCCGCTGCGGCGCTCACAGGGGCAGCCGCAGCAGGTCCGAGAGTTGCGCCCTGGTGTCCTCGGGGGTGGTGTGCAGCACGCCGGTCATGCCGAGGTCGGTCGCGGTCCTGATGTTCTCGGCGATGTCGTCGATGAAGACGCAGTCCTCGGGCCGCAGGTCGAGCACCTCGACGGTGTGCCGGAAGATCTCCCGCCCCGGCTTGCGCATGCCGACCTCGCCGGAGATGACGACGGTGTCGAACAGCCCGGACCACAGCTCGCGCGGGTAGGCGTTGCCCCAGGAGTTGGACAGCAGCGCCGTCGCCAGACCGCCCGCCTTGGCCGCGTGCAGCGCCTCGTACATGGTCTCGATCGGGTGGAACGCGGCGAACATGCGGGACAGCAGGCCGTCGGGGGAGACGGGCCCGCCGTCCACGGTCCGGAGTTCGGCGGCCAGGAGGCGTTCGAACTCCTCGGCCGGGAGGGTGCCGTCCTCCAGCGCGTGGATGAGGTTGCCACCGGAGAAGGCCGACATGGCGTGCGTCCCGGCGTAGGCGCCGCCGAACCAGGCGCGCATCGTCTCCCGGTAGCTCGCGACGTCGATCTCGTCGGCGGTGAGCCACACACTGATGGCGTCCTGCAGCGGAGCGGTGAGTACCCCGCCCCAGTCGGTGATCACGGCGCGGAGGGTCATACCGGACATGTTACGAGCTGACTCGTGAGTCAGTTAGTGCCACCCCGGTAAGTGACCTCTGTCCCCGGTTTGCCAGACTGCCCGACATGGACTTCGAACTGAGCCCGAAGGCTGCCGAGTACCAGGCCAAGCTGCTGGAGTTCATGGACTCCCACGTCTACCCGGCCGAGAAGGTCTACGCCGAGTGGCGCGCGGTGAACGACCCGCACGCGCTCCCGCCCGTCGTCGAGGAGCTCAAGGCGGAGGCGCGCGGGCGCGGGTTGTGGAACCTGTTCCTGCCCGACCTCGGCGGCCTGACGAACCTGGAGTACGCGACGCTGGCCGAGATCACCGGGCGCAGCCCCGACCTCGCGCCCGAGGCGCTCAACTGCCAGGCGCCGGACACGGGCAACATGGAAGTCCTCCACATGTTCGGCTCCGAGGAACAGCGCAAGACCTGGCTTGAGCCGCTGCTGGACGGCGAGATCCGCTCGGCGTTCGCGATGACCGAGCCCGACGTCGCCAGCTCCGACGCCACCAACATCACCCTGAGCATCGTGCGGGACGGCGACGAGTACGTCGTCAACGGCCGCAAGTGGTGGATCACCGGCGCCGCCGACGAACGCTGCAAGATCTTCATCGTGATGGGCAAGACCGACCCCGACGCGCCCGTCCACCGGCAGCAGTCGATGGTGCTCGTGCCGCGCGACACCCCCGGCTTCACCGTCGTGCGCGACCTCCCGGTGTTCGGCAGGCACGACCAGCACGGGCACTGCGAACTGCGCTTCGAGGACGTGCGGGTGCCCGTCGCCAACCTCATCGGCGACGAGGGCGACGGCTTCCTCATCTCCCAGGCACGGCTCGGCCCCGGCCGCATCCACCACTGCATGCGCGCCCTCGGCATGGCCGAACGGGCGCTGGAGCTGATGTGCCGCCGGGCCGCCGACCGTGTCGCGTTCGGCCGGCCGCTGGCCGCCCAGGGCGTGGTCCAGCAGCAGATCGCCGAGTCGCGGATCGCGATCGAGCAGGCCCGGCTGCTCACGTTGAAGACCGCGTGGCTGATCGACAGGCACGGCGCCAAGGGCGCCCGCACCGAGATCGCGGCCATCAAGGTCGTGGTGCCGCGGATCGCGCACGAGGTCATCGACCGGGCGATCCAGGTGCACGGAGGGGCGGGGGTCAGCGACGACACGCCGCTCGCCGCCATGTACACGTGGGTGCGCGCGATGCGGCTGTTCGACGGCCCGGACGAGGTGCATGTCCGGACGGTGGCCCGGCAGGAGCTCAGGCCGTATCTCTCCTGACGTCGCCCAGGAGCAGCAGGGCTTCGCGGACGGCGCCGCCCGCGTCTTCGAGGGCACGGGAGGCGCGGGAGGGGGTGACGTCGGCCAGGAGGGTGATGAGGGCGACCCGGGTGTCGCCGCCCGCTTCGGCGAGGGCGTGCTCACACGTCCGCGCGTCCAGGCCGGTCGCCTCGACGAGGATGCGGATGAGCCGTCTGCGGAGCTTGGAGTTGAGGGCGTTCACGCTGACCATCAGGTTGGAGTAGGTGCGGCCCAGCCTGATCATCACCGTCGTGGAGAAGGCGTTCAGCACCATCTTGGTGGCCGTGCCCGCCTTCATCCTGGTCGAGCCGCTGATCACCTCGGGGCCGGTGTCCAGACCTATGTGCACGTCCACCTCGCGGCCGAACCACGACGACGGGTTCGCCGAGATCAGCCCGGTGGACGCGCCTATCTCCGTCGCGTAGCGCAGCGCCCCCACCACGTAGGGTGTGGTGCCGCTCGCCGCGATGCCGACCGCGACGTCCCCCGGGTTCAGCGCCTCGGCGTCGGACGCGCCGAGCGCGATGTCGTCCTCGACGCCCTCCACCGCGCGGGACAGCGCGTGCGCGCCCCCGGCGTGGTGCGCGACGACCCACTCGGGCGGCGTGCCGTACGTCGGGGGGAGTTCGGCGGCGTCGATGAAGCCGAGCCGGCCCGAGGTGCCCGCGCCGAAGTAGTGCACCCGGTCGCCCCGGCGCAGCGCCGCGACGGCGAGGTCGACGAGGTCGGCGATCTGGGGGAGCACCTCGGCGACGGCCTGGTGCACCCGCTCGTCCTCGGTGTTGATCCGGCGCAGCACCTCCAGCGTGGGCAGGGTGTCGATCTCGGCGGTGCGAGGGTTGCGCCGCTCGGTCGGCAGGTCGATGGGGAGTTCGTTCATCGCCTCTTCCTCTCCGGCCGGACACTGCGTCCGTGCACTGCGGTGTAGGTGGCTTCCAGTGCCTCCCGCGTCGGCTCGTAAGTCTGCCGCGCGACTCCGACAAAAACGCAGTCGATGACGGTGAGCTGGGCCAACCTGCTCGCCGTCGCGCCGGACCGGAACGTCGTCTCGCGCGCCGCGGTGGTGAGGACGAGGTCGGCCTGCTCGGCTATGGGGCTCTTGGGGAAGTTGGTGAGCGCGATCGTGGTGGCGCCGCGCCCGGCCGCGACGGCGAGCGCGTCCAACGTTTCGACGGTGGTGCCGCTGTGTGAGATACCGACTGCAACGTCCCCGGGCTGGAGAACTGCCGCACTCGTCAGCATGATGTGTGCGTCGGACCACGCATAGGAGGTGTGGCCGATGCGGTGCAGCTTCTGCTGGAAGTCGAGGGCGACGAAGGCGCTGGCGCCTACGCCGTAGACGTCGACGCGCCGGGCCGCGACGACCGTGTCGATGACCCTGGCCAGGACCTTGAGGTCGAGTTGCGCCGCGGTCTCCTCCACCGCGCGGGCGTCGGCGAAGGTGACCTTCTCCACCACATCTTCGAGAGAGTCATCCGGTCCGATGTCACTGCCGACAACCCTCCCGCCGGACGCGGACTGGGCGCGGCCGGCCTCGGTCGCGAGCGTGAGCCGCAACTCGGGATATCCGTTGAAGCCGATCGCCCGGCAGAACCGGATGACCGTGGTTTCCGAGGTCCCGCACGCCTGGGCCAGCTCCGTGATGGTCGATCCCGCCACTCCCTCGGGGTCGTCGACCACCCGCTGGGCCACCCGTCGTTCGGCCGGCGGTAGGGACGGCAGCAGTGAGCGAACTCTGACCACCGTGCTGAGTGGAGGTGCTGCGTGTCCCGCTTCTTGGTGTCCCGTGTCTTGACCTTCGGGTTTCCTCATGGAAGAAAGTTTCTTACAAGGGGTTTGTCGCGTCAACGCCAAAGTCTTTACGGACGTGATGTGATGACTGATTTCGTCAGCCCGAACGACGTGCCGCGCCACACCGCGCCGGAGAGCACCGAGCCGTACGTCGTCGGGATCGACGCCGGGGGCACGCACACACGCTGTGCGCTGGCCACCCTCGACGGCACCGTCGTCGGGGTCGGCAGCGGACCGGGCGCCAACCCGAACTCGGGGGGCGACCCGGAATCCGCCCTGCTCACCGCCCTCGCGCAGGCGACGGCCGGGATCGACCCGGCGGCCGTCCGCGGCGGGGTCTTCGGCATCGCGGGGGCGGGGGCCGCGGGCCGTCCCGTCCTCGTCTCGGCCTCCCAGCGGGCCTGGCAGACCCTCGGGATGGCCGGGGAGCCCGAGGTCTTCACCGACATCGCCATCAACTTCGCGTCCGGCACCGCCGCCCCCAGCGGGATCGTCGTGTTCGCCGGGACGGGCGCGGGCGCCGCCGTCATCCGGGACGGCGAGATCGTGGCCCGCGCCGACGCCTACGGGTACCTCCTCGGCGACGAGGGCTCCGCCGTCTGGATCGGCCGCCAGGGCGTCAAGGCGGCGCTCGCCGCGATGGACGGCAGGGGCCCGGAAACCCTCCTGTCGGCGCTGGTGCCCGCGGCGCTGCTCGGGTCGGAGGCCACGGCCGGGCTACGCCCCCGCCCGCTCGTGTTGGCCGGAATCGGCCACACGATCTCCGCGCCCCCACGGACCGCCCCGACCAGCTCCCTGCCGCAGGCGATCATCAAGGAGGTCTACGGCAGGCCCCCGGCGGCGCTCGGCGCCATCGGCCCCGTGGTGAACGAGGCGGCCGAGCACGGAGACGAGGTGGCCCTCAAGATCGTCGAGGAGGCCGCCTCGTCCCTTCTCCTGGACGTGGACGCCATCATCCCCGCGCTCGGCGATCCGTCCGCGCCCGTCGTCATGGCCGGGTCCGTGCTCGGTGAGGGCATGGTCGCCGATCTCGTCCGGGCGGGGCTGCGCGCCCGCTTCGAGAGCGAGCCCTGCCGGGCCGGTGACGGCGCGGCGGGGGCGGCGCGGATGGCGATCCGTCGTCTGGCGGCCGCCTAGCGCGCGCGGGAGACGGCCGGGCAGGTTCGGGCAAAGGCGGAACCCGCCCGGCGTGTGAGGCGGCGCGGCCCGGTGCGCGTGGGTACTACCCTCCCCTGGACATGGGGGGAGTCGTCATGAGGACACGCACGGTCGCGCTGGCCATGGCCTGGTGCGCGGCACTGGCCGGGTGTTCGGCGGGCGGAGGCGGCGGTGGCGCGAGCACACCGCCCACCACGACGCCGACCCCCGAGCCGGTGCCGCTCGCCGCCACGCTCGTGCAGGAGATGAGCGTCGCGGAGAAGGTGGGGCAGTTGCTCCTGCCGACCGTGAAGAACGCCGCCGACGGCAAGAAGCTGGTGGCCGACCACGGCGTCGGCGGCTTCATCTACTTCCCCGGCAACCTCAAGAGCCCGCGCAAGGCGGCCGAGCTGTCGGAGGCCCTCCAGGGCGCGTCCAAGATCCCGCTGCTGCTCGGTGTGGACGAGGAGACGGGCATCGTCTCCCGGGCCGACTTCACCACGACGTTCCCGGGCGCGATGGCCCTGGGCGCGGTCGGCGACGCCGAACTGGCCCGGCACGCCGCCGTGGTGACGGGCACCGAACTCAACGCAGTGGGCGTGAACCTGAACTTCGCGCCGGACGCCGACGTGAACGTCAACCCGCGCAACCCGGTGATCGGGGTGCGCTCCTTCGGGTCCGACCCGGCCGCCGTCGGCAGGCTCGTGGCGGCCCAGGTGGACGGGTACCGGACGGCGGGCGTCGCCGCGGTGGCCAAGCACTTCCCCGGCCACGGCGACACCGCCGTGGACAGCCACACCGGGCTCCCCGAGATCGACCATTCGGTAGCGAGGTGGGAGGAGCTGGACGCGCCGCCGTTCCGGTCGGCGATCGAGGCGGGCGTGGACGCGATCATGACGGGCCACCTCGTCGTGCCGTCCCTGGACAAGTCCAAGACCCCCGCGACGATGTCCAGAAAGATCCTCACCGGGGTGCTCAGGCAGAAGCTCGGCTTCCGTGGCGTCATCATCACCGACTCCCTCCTGATGGCCGGAGCGCAGGTCGAGGGCGGGGCGCCCGAGGCGGCCGTCAGGGCGGTGCTCGCGGGGGCCGACATGATGCTCATGCCGCCGGACGTCGGCCAGGCGCACGCCGCCCTCGTCAAGGCCGTGAAGAAGGGCAGGATCTCCCAGAACACGCTGGACGCGGCCGTCATCAGGATCCTCACGCTGAAGGAGGCGCGCGGCCTGTTCGGCGGGGCCACCGTGGACCCGGCCGCAGCCGTCACCGCCCAGCGCACCCCCGAGCACCGCGCGACCGCGCTGGACGTCGCGACGCGCGCGGTGACGGTCGTCCGCAACAAGGAGGCGCTGCCGCTGAAGGGCGGCGTGTACGTCGCCGGGAGCGACGCGCAGGCCGTCACCGCCGCGCTGCGTGCCGAGGGGGTCAAGATCGCGGGCCCTGAGGCCGCCACCCACGTCGTCACCTCGCGCACCGGCTCCGACGTCGCGGGGACGGTCGCCGCGCTCTCGGGCCGCAAGAAGGTGGTGCTGGCCCTTCTCGGCAGCCCCTACGGGCTGCGTCACGCCGGGTCGGCGCAGGCCGCCGCCGTCACCTACTCCACCAGCGCCGTCTCGGTGAAGGGGCTCGCCAAGATCCTCGCGGGGAAGGCGGTTCCGCAGGGCCGCCTGCCCGTCGCGGTGCCGGGCGCGTTCAAGCTCGGCGCGGGCATCACCAGCGCCCTGTAGCCCTCGGGGGGTTGGACGTTTCCGCGTCGCGGGGAGTAGGTTGCGGCGCGGAAAGGGGTCGGTGTGCTGGTGCGCGCGGTGGCTGCGGGATGCGCCTTCGTGCTGCTCACCGGGTGCGCCGCCGAGGCGGAGCCGGTGCCGATGCCGCCGCTCACCGCCGAACCGGACTTCCCGCTGTTCGCGAGCCAGACGCCGGACGGCGCGGCCGCCCCGCAGTCGCTGGACGGGCGGGAGGCCCGCGCGGCGCTCCAGAAGATCCTCAGGGGCGCGGGGGCGGGCCGGACGGCGGTCTGCGCGAACGTCGGGCCCGGCTACGCGCGCAAGCGGCTCGGCGGGACGTGCGCCGACTGGATCGCCGCGCTGAGCCCCGAGGACCGGGCGAAGCTCAGCGCCGTCCGGGTGCGGAAGGCGGTCGCCGGGAGCGCGGCGAACGTCTGGGTCGTCAGGGCGCGCGACCTGGTGTGGCCGCGGGGCGCCCCCACGTCGCCCGACCGGCCCCGGTACGTCCTGCGGCACCGGGAGGGCCGCTGGGTCCTCTCCGGCTGATCTGGGCCCGCTCCGCGCCGTCTGGACGGTTCCGTGCCGCCGCCCCGGACGCCGTCGCGCTCGTGCGGCCGCCGTCCGCGCCGGGGAATCGGGCGCTTCATCGGAAGGTGTCCGGTTGATGACACTGGGTAGTAGCCCGGCATGGACGCCGTCACCCACGTTCCGGTTCCGCACAACGAGCCGGTGAAGTCGTACGCCCCGGGCAGCCCTGAGCGGTCGGCCCTGGAGGCCGAGATCAAGGAGCTCGGCTCGGCGAGCCTGGAGCTCACCATGACGATCGGGGGCCGCCGCCGCCCCGGCGCGGGCCGCGACATCGACGTGGTCGAGCCGCACAACCACGGGCACGTGCTCGGCCGGATGCGCAACGCGACGCCGTCCGACGCGGCGGCCGCCATCGAGGCCGCCAAGCACGCGGCGCCGGGCTGGCGCGCGCTCGGCTTCGAGGACAGGGCGGCGATCTTCCTGCGCGCCGCCGACCTGCTCGCGGGCCCGTGGCGCCAGGTCCTCAACGCCGCGACGGTGCTGGGCCAGTCCAAGAGCCCGATCCAGGCCGAGATCGACTCCGCGTGCGAGCTGATCGACTTCTGGCGGTTCAACGTCGCCTACGCCCGGCAGTTGCTGTCGGAGCAGCCCGCCAGCTCGCCCGGCATCTGGGACCGGATGGAGTACCGGCCGCTCGAAGGCTTCGTCCTGGCCATCACGCCGTTCAACTTCACCTCCATCGCGGGCAACCTCCCGACCGCGCCCGCGCTGCTCGGCAACGTCGTCGTCTGGAAGCCGTCGCCCACACAGGCGTTCTCCGCGTACTTCATCATGCGGCTCCTTGAGGAGGCGGGCCTCCCGCCCGGCGTCATCAACCTGCTGACGGGCGACCACGAGGCGATCTCCGAGGTCGCCGTCCGGCACCCGGACCTCGCGGGCATCCACTTCACCGGCTCCACCGGCACCTTCCAGCGGCTCTGGACGGACGTCGGCCAGAACATCGCCCGGTACCGGGGCTATCCGCGCCTGGTCGGCGAGACCGGAGGCAAGGACTTCGTCGTCGCCCACCCCAGCGCGGACCCGGCCGCGCTCGTCACGGCGCTCGTGCGCGGCGCGTTCGAGTACCAGGGCCAGAAGTGCTCGGCCGCCTCCCGCGCCTACATCCCGCGCCCGCTGTGGGGGCGGATCAAGGACGACCTCGTCGCCACGACCGAGGCGCTCACCATGGGCAACGTCGCGGAGGACCTGTCGCTGTTCTGCGGCGCCGTCATCGACAAGAACGCCTTCACCAAGCACAAGGCGGCCATCGACAGGGCGGGCCGCGACGGCGTCGAGCTGGTCGCGGGCGGCAACTGCGACGACCGGCGCGGCTACTTCGTCCGGCCGACGATCCTCGGCTCCGCCGACCCCGCCGACGAGATCTTCACCAAGGAGTACTTCGGGCCCATCCTCGGCGTCCACGTCTACGACGAGGGCCGCTACGACGACATGCTGGACCAGATGGAGTCGGTCAGCCAGTACGCGCTCACCGGCTCGATCATGGCGAGGGACAGGGCGGCCATCGCGCACGCCACCGAGCGGCTGCGCTTCGCGGCGGGCAACTTCTACGTCAACGACAAGCCGACCGGGGCGGTCGTCGGGCAGCAGCCGTTCGGCGGGGCGCGCGCCAGCGGCACCAACGACAAGGCGGGGTCGATCTTCAACCTGGTCCGCTGGGTCAACCCGAGGGTCGTCAAGGAGACGTTCGTGCCTCCGACCGACTACCGCTACCCGCACATGCGCTGACCGTTCGGGCCGAAGAGACGACCTGTCATCATGAGCGGGTGCCGCACCCTGAACGCCCAGCCTCGCGCCTCGTCCTGTGGAACGTCGACCACACACTGCTCGACGCGGGGAGGGTCACCCGCGAGGCGTACGCGGAGGCGTTCACCGAGGTCACCGGCAAGCCGATGGTGCGGCTGGCGCCGACGGCGGGCCGCACCGAGTCGGAGATCATCTTCGAGACCCTCGCGTTCAACGGGATCGTCACCGACGACGACCACCTGGACGCGTTCACCGCCGCGCTGGAGCGCGCCTTCGCCGTCCGGCGGGACAAGGTGCGGGCGCACGCCAGGGTGCTGCCGGGCGCGGTCGAGGCGCTGGCCGCCGCCGCCCGGCTGCCCGGCGCCGTCCAGTCGGTGCTGACGGGCTCGCTGGAGGGCACCGCGCGGATCAAGCTCGCCGAACTCGGCCTGGACCGGCACCTGGACCTGTCCGTCGGCGGCTACTTCTCGCCCGTCTACCCCAAGGGCGCGACCATCGAGACGTCGCGGATCAAGGCGGCCGCCGCCTACCAGACGACGATCGCGGAGGCCGCGACCGTCCTGGTCGCCGACCACCCCCTGGACGTCCGCGCCGCGCAGATCGCCCGCGCCCGCAGCGTCGGCGTCGCCACCGGCACCGCCACCGAGACCGAACTCCGCGCCGCGGGCGCCGACGCCGTCCTCCCCACCCTCGCCGACACCCGCGCCATCCTCGAAACGATCGACCGCCTAACCCGCTAGGCACACCCCCGGAGACCGGCCCAATAAATCCGTCAGGGTTCTGGGGCCGGGGCCTTCGGCGGCGAGGTGGTCGTTGGGGTTGACGATGGGGCAGAGGTCGAGGGAGAGGCAGCCGCAGCCGATGCAGCCGGTGAGGCGGTCGCGCAGTTCGGTGAGCAGGGTGATGCGGTGGGTGAGGTCCTCCTCCCAGGACGCCGACAGGGCCGCCCAGTCGGCGCGGGTGGGGGTCCGCCCCTCCGGGAGCAGGCACAGCGCCTCGCGGATCGCGGCGAGCGACACACCGACGCGCTGGGCCAGCCGGACGAACGCGACACGGCGCAGCGTCTCGCGGGTGTACCTGCGCTGGTTGCCCGTCGTGCGGCGGCTGTGGATCAGTCCCTCGCGCTCGTAGAAGCGCAGTGTCGAGGCGGCGACGCCGCTGCGCTCGGCGAGCTCCCCGATCGTCAGTTCCTTACGGACGGCCTCCGTCATGCGCAAGACCCTAACGGGAAGTTCCCGGCATGGCAGAATGTGAGGTAAGTCACGCGGGCTCGAGGTGTGATCCAGAAAAACACTGGTCAGGGAACGCGCGGGAAAGGAATTCTCGGGTCCGGGCAACGCCGTCGGGGTGTTTGGGCGTCCTCTTCCACAAAGGTGCTCTACTGCGCCCCCCGCCTTCACGGCTGTACAGTCCATCCGAAACGCGGGTGAACGCGGTGCGGACGAAAGGGACGGCCGGGGCGCCGGACGACGAAACCGAAGCCGCGAGGCGACGACGGGGGAAGACCAACGATGGTGGCGGAGCTACGGTCCAATGATCCGCTGCGCCTCGGCCAGTACCGGATCGAGGGCCGGCTCGGCGAGGGCGGCCAGGGGGTCGTGTACCTCGGCAGGCACGCGGACGGCGGGGAGCCGCGTGCCATCAAGCTGCTGCACCTGGAGGCCGACGACAAGGCGCGCCAGCGGTTCCTGCGCGAGGTGGAGGTGGCCAAGAAGGTCGCCCCCTTCTGCACCGCCCGACTGTACGACGTCGGCGCGGACGGCGACCAGTTCTACACGGTCAGCGAGTACGTGCCGGGGCCCAGCCTCCAGATCCGGGTCCAGCAGGACGGCCCGCTGAGCGAGGCCGAGCTGGAGCGCCTGGCCGTGGGCACCGCGACGGCCCTGGTGTCGATCCACCAGGCCGGGATCATCCACCGCGACTTCAAGCCGCACAACGTGCTCCTCGGCCCGGACGGCCCCCGCGTGATCGACTTCGGTGTCGCCAAGGCGCTGAGCGCGTCCACGACGCTCACCAGCCGGGTCATCGGCACCCCGTCCTACATGTCGCCCGAGCAGGTCGAGGGCGAGGAGGTCAGCACCGCGGCGGACGTGTTCTGCTGGGCGTCCACGATGGTCTACGCCGCCACCGGCGAGCCGCCGTTCGGCCAGGACACGATCATGGCGGTGATCAACCGGATCGCCAACCACGAGCCGGAACTGGGAGCGCTCCAGGGTTCGATGCGGGCCCTGATCCTCGACTGCCTCGCCAAGGACGCCGAGGACCGCCCGTCCACCCGCGACGTGCTGATGCGGCTGCTCGGCCACGCCGACGCGCCCGCCCCGATCGCCGCCGCGGGCGACGAGCCCACCGCGATGCTCAACGTGGGCGCGGCCCTGGCCGTGGACGCGGGCGACCCCAACGTCACCTCGCTCGACCCGTCGCGCACCACGGTGCAGGGCCTCAGCCCCGGCGAGTGGGCGGCGCGCGGCGGCGAGCTGGCGCCCGCGCCGGGCGTCTACCCGCGCCGGGAGGCCCGCAGGGCGCGCCGGGCCGCGAAGGTCCCCTGGTTCATCACGGCGGCCGCCGTCTCGTTCGCCGTGTTCACCGCGGGCGGGGCGGGCTTTGTCGTCTACAAGATCTCCTCGGCCGACGCCGGCGCCAAGGAGGCGCCGACCACGGTCGAGCCGGGCCCGCCCTCGCAGGGCAACGACCCGACCCGCAGGCCGGGTTCGACGGCGACCGCCACCGACCCGGGACAGGGCCCGCCGATCTACACCACGACGACCCCGACAAAGCCGTCCGAGACCCCGACCGGCACGCCGTCGACGACGCCGAAGCCGAGCCAGACCACCAAGGACCCGAAGCCGACGTCCACCCCGACGGTCACCCAGCCGCCGGTGGACCCGCCCGACGACCCGGATCCGACGACGCCGCCCCCGGTGGACCCGACCACCGACCCGACCGGCGGCGCGGGTGGCGCGGGCGGCGGAGGCGGTGCGGGCGGCGCGGGCGGCGTCCTGCCGCCGCTCGGCGGCAACTGATCCCCCGGCTGGGAACCGGGCGTCCGGCGCCGGACGTGCGGCTTCCGGGCGGATACCGGCGGCGCACTCGCTAGGGTGGGCGTGGTACGGATGCGGCATCACAACGGAGTGATGAAGGGATCGCTGCCGACCATGGGCACACTCGACGAAGCCAAGGACGACCTGCTGGTGCGGGCCGCGCGGACCTGCGCGAAACCCCACGAACAAGAACAGGTGCTCGATTTCCTTAGGCTGTACTACCGGCAGGTCTCCCCCGAGGACCTGTTGACCCGCGACCCCGCCGACGTGTGCGGGCCCGCCCTCGGGCACCGCCACTTCGGCGAGCGGCGCAAACCGGGACAGACGCTCCTGCGCGTGTTCACCCCCGGCCTGGAGGAGTACGGCTGGGATCCGGGGCACAGCGTGGTGCAGGCGGTCACCGACGACATGCCCTACCTGATCGACTCGCTCACCATGGAGCTGAGCCGGCACGGGCTGGCCGTCCACCTGATCGTGCACCCGCTGATGGGCGTGGACCGGGACGCCGACGGCCGCCTGGTGAACTTCCGGCACAGCCGCGACATCCTGGACGACGTCGACGAGTCGTGGCTGCACATCGAGATCGACCGGACCACCGACCCGGAGGCCCTGGCCGAGCTGCGCGCCGACCTGGAGCGCGTCCTCAAGGACGTGTACATGGCCGACGAGGACGAGCCGATGATGCAGTCGTTCGCCGGGCAGATCGCGCTGGAGGTCAGGGAGAACCCGCCGCCGCTGCCGGAGAAGGAGATCGCGGAGGGCGTCGAGCTGCTCGACTGGCTCGCTGACGGCCACTTCACGTTCCTCGGCTACCGCGACTACTCCCTGTCGGAGGACGGATCGACGCTGATCCCGGTCTCCGGCACGGGCCTGGGCATCCTGCGCGAGGAGAAGAAGGAGTCGCGCAGCTTCGCGGCGATGCCGCCGGAGGTCAGGGCCAGGGCCCGTGAGCCGAAGATGCTCATCCTCACCAAGGCCAACAGCCGCGCTACGGTGCACCGCCCCCACTACCTGGACTACATCGGCGTCAAGCGGTTCGAGGGCGGCGAGGTCGTCGGTGAGAGCCGTTTCCTCGGGCTGTTCACGCACGTCGCCTACTCGGAGTCGATCTCGCACATCCCCGTCCTGAAGCGGAAGCTGGACGAGGTGCTCCAGCGGGCGGAGGTCACCCCGGAGTCCTATGACGGGCAGGATCTCATCGAGATCCTTGAGGACTACCCGCGCGACGAGCTCTTCCAGACGTCGGTGGACGACCTCGTCAGGATCTCCACCGGCGTCCTGCGGCTGCGTGACAGGCGCCGTCTCAAGCTGTTCCTGCGCAAGGACGACTACGGCCGCTACATGTCGTGCATGGTGTACCTGCCGCGCGACAAGTACACGACGCAGATCCGGCTGCGCCTCCAGGAGATCCTGCGCCGCGCGTTCAACGGCGTCGCGGTGGACTACAGCGCCCAGGTCACCGAGGGGCAGCTCGCCCGCCTGCACATCGTGGTGCGCGGCGAGCGGGGCAAGCCGCTGCCCGACGTCGACCCGGACGAGCTGGAGACGCGGCTCGCCGCCGCGACCCGCTCCTGGTCGGACGACCTGGCCGAGGCGATCGTCAGCCAGGTCGGCGAGGAGCCCGCGCGCGCGCTTTCCGCCGCCTATGGCGACGCCTTCCCCGAGGCGTACAAGGCGGACTTCCCGGCCCGCACCGCGGTAGCCGACCTGCGCAGGCTGGACGCCCTGGACGACGACGTCGCGACGACCATGAGCCTGTACGAGCCCTACGAGGCGGCCCCCGGCGAGGTCCGCCTGAAGATCTACCACCGGGGCGAGCCGATCTCCCTGTCCCGGATGCTGCCGATGCTGCAGCACATGGGCGTCGAGGTGGTGGACGAGCGCCCCTACGAGATCAACACGGGCGACCGCCGCCGCTTCCACATCTACGACCTGGGCCTTCGCCACTCCGTCACGGACGTGGAGGAGAGCCGCCTCAAGGGCCTGTTCCAGGACGCGCTGATGGCGGCGTGGCGGGGCGAGGTCGAGAACGACGGGTTCAACGCGCTCGTCCTGCACGCCGGGCTCACCTGGCAGCAGGCGATGATCATCCGCGCCTACGCCAAGTACCTGCGCCAGATCGGCACCGCCTTCACCCAGCACTTCATCGAGGACGTGCTGCGCGCCAACGCGCCGATCACCCGGCTGCTGGTCCGGCTGTGGGAGTCGCGGCTCAGCCCGGCGCTCACCGAGGGCGAGCCGGAACGCACCGCCGCCATCAGCGAGGAGCTGTCCGGCATGCTCGACGAGGTCGCCAGCCTCGACGAGGACCGCATCCTGCGCACGTTCTTCGACATGATCCGCGGCACCCTGCGCACCAACTTCTGGCAGCACCGGCGGTACCTGTCGCTGAAGTTCGACCCGGCGCGCATCCCCGAGCTGCCCGCGCCCCGGCCCAAGTTCGAGATCTTCGTCTACTCGCCCCGGGTCGAGGGCGTCCACCTGCGGTTCGGCACGGTCGCGCGCGGCGGCCTGCGCTGGTCGGACCGGCGCGAGGACTTCCGCACCGAGATCCTCGGCCTGGTCAAGGCGCAGGCGGTGAAGAACACGGTGATCGTCCCGGCCGGGGCCAAGGGCGGGTTCGTCGGCAAGCGGCTGCCCGACCCGGTGATCGACCGCGACCAGTGGCTGGCCGACGGGATCGCCTGCTACAAGGAGTTCATCTCCGGCCTGCTCGACCTCACCGACAACCTCGTGGACGGCAAGGTCGTGCCCGCCCCGGACGTGGTCAGGCACGACGGCGACGACACCTACCTCGTCGTCGCCGCCGACAAGGGCACCGCCGCGTTCTCCGACATCGCCAACGGCGTCGCCGCCGACTACGGCTTCTGGCTGGGCGACGCGTTCGCCTCCGGCGGCTCGGTCGGCTACGACCACAAGGCGATGGGCATCACCGCGCGCGGCGCCTGGGAGTCGGTCAGGTACCACTTCCAGTCGCTCGGCCGCGACGTGCAGACCGAGGACTTCACCGTGGTCGGCGTCGGCGACATGTCCGGCGACGTGTTCGGCAACGGGATGCTCCTGTCGGAGCACACCAAGCTGGTGTGCGCGTTCGACCACCGGCACGTGTTCGTCGACCCGGACCCGGACCCGGCCGTCTCGTTCGCGGAGCGGCGGCGGCTGTTCGAGCTGCCGCGCAGCTCGTGGGCCGACTACAACACGACGCTCATCTCCGAGGGCGGCGGCGTGTTCCCGCGCTCGGCCAAGTCGATCCGGCTGACCCCGCAGATCCGGGCGGCGCTCGGCATCCACGAGGACGTCGCCGCGCTCACCCCGTTCGAGCTGATCAAGGCGGCGCTGCTCGCCCCGGTGGACCTGCTGTGGAACGGCGGCATCGGCACCTACGTCAAGGCGTCCACCGAGAGCAACGCCGACGTCGGGGACAAGGCCAACGACCCGGTCCGGGTGGACGGCGGCGAGCTGCGCTGCAAGGTGATCGGCGAGGGCGGCAACCTCGGCCTCACCCAGCTCGGCCGGATCGAGTTCGCCAAACAGGGCGGCCTGGTCAACACCGACTTCATCGACAACTCCGCCGGGGTGGACACCTCCGACCACGAGGTGAACATCAAGATCCTCCTGGACGAGGTGGTGCGGGACGGCGAGCTGACCACCCGCCAGCGCGACGCCCTCCTGGACGAGATGACCGACGAGGTCGGCGAGATGGTCCTGCGGGACAACTACCGGCAGAACGTCGTGCTCGGCACCACCCGCGCCCAGGCGTCCAGCATGATGCACGTCCACGCCCGCTACCTGCGCAAGCTGGAGCGCGACGGCCGCCTCAACCGCAAGCTGGAGGCGCTGCCGGACGACAAGACCATCGCCGAGCGCCGCCAGGCCGGGCAGGGCCTGTTCTCCCCGGAGATCGCCGTCCTGCTCGCCTACACCAAGCTCACGCTGGACGCGGAGATCACCGCCTCCGCGCTGCCGGACGACCCGTACCTGGCGGACTGGCTCGTCGAGTACTTCCCGACCCCGCTGCGCGAGCGGTTCCGCCGCTACATGGACGCGCACCCGCTGCGCCGCGAGATCATCACGACCCAGGTCGTGAACGACGTGGTGAACAACTCGGGCACCACGTTCATCTTCCGGCTGGGCGAGGAGACCGGCGCGTCCCCGGCCGACCTGGCCCGCGCCTACCTCGTCGTCCGCGAGGTCTTCGACCTGCAGAGCTACTGGGCCGACGTGGACGCGTTGGGCGGCAGCGTCGACCAGGCGGCGCAGATCAAGCTGCTGCTGGAGGCGCGCAAGCTGACCGAGCGCGGCGCCCGCTGGCTGGTCGCCAACCGGCGGCCGCCGTTCGACGTCCGCGAGACCATCGCCCGGTTCCGGGACGGCGCGGCCAAGCTCGCCGCGACCCTGCCCGACCAGCTGTCCGGCCGCGACCTCGAGGCGTTCCAGGAGCGGCGCGACATGTACGTCGCGCGGGGCGTCCCGGTGGAGCTGGCCGAGCGGTCGGCGATCATGGTCGCCGCGTACTCGACGCTCGACCTGGTCGAGGTGGCGCACGAGACGGGACGGCCGGTCGAGGAGGTCGCCGAGGTCTACTTCGACCTGGGCGACCGGCTCCAGCTCGCCCGGCTCCGGGAGCGGATCTTCGCGCTGCCGCGCGACGACCGCTGGCGGTCGATGGCCCGGGGCGCGCTGCGCGACGACCTGTACGCCGCGCACGCCGAGCTGGCCCGGGACGTCGTGGTGAACACCGCGTCCGGCGACCCGGAGGCGCGGGTGGCGGCCTGGAACCTCCGCAACGAGGCGGCGGTGCGCAGGGCGGCGCAGACCCTCACCGAGATCTGGGAGAGCGACAGCTACGACCTGGCGACCCTGTCGGTCGCGCTGCGCGCCATCCGCACCCTGGTGCGGGCGAGCACACTGCCCGACTGACCCGCGCACACACCACACACGTAGGGCGCCCCTTGTGCCGTCACCGGGGGCGCCCTACGCGCTTTCATCGGCGCGGGACGGGGCAGCGGTCATATGCCGTCCCGCGCCGACGTCTCGGGGGCGTCAGGACGCCTGGGCCTCGACCGCCTTGCGGCTGACCGCCTTGACCGTCGCGTCGCCCGTGGTGGGCACGTCGGCCAGGTACTGGATCAGCGTGGTGGCGGTGAGGTTCTTGACCTTGCCCTTGGGGGCGAGGCCGAGCAGGTCGCCCGCGACCGGCACCTTGTCGCCCGCGTACGCCTCCTGCTGGCGCAGCACGTACCAGACGAACGCGCCGCCGTTGTCGGTGCGCAGCGCGTAGCTTCCGGTGCCCGCTGGGGCGAAGCTCGTCGAGAACGTGACGCCCGCCTGGCCAAGACCGGTGTTGATCTTCTGGATCATGGCGTGCGTGTCGGTGGTCTGCGGCCCGGCCGCCAGGCCCTTGGCGCCCGCCGCCTCGGGGCCGTCGGTGAGCAGTGTGGCGTGCGCGCCCGCGAGCTGGTCCGGCTTGAGCGCGAGGCCGTCCGTCGCGGACTCGGCGTAGCCCTCGGCGTCCAGGGTGACGCCCTTCAGCGGGGTGGTCTCCTTACGTCGCGGATCGGCGGCGAGCTTCCAGGTGCCGCCCTCGCCCCCGTCCTGGACGAACAGGAGCGCGTGCCGGGTGTCGCCGCCGGACTGGGCGTCCACCGCGAACCAGCGCTGCCGCCCCTCGGCGATCCGTGGGACGTAGAAGACGGGGTCGGTGAAGGTGACCGCCTCGCGCTTCTTCTTCGTCGCCTTGTGCAGCTTGAAGGCCGCGGTGTCCATCTGGAGCTGCGGGCCCGTCTCCACCGGCGTCAGCAGCGCCGGGTCCAGGGCCGCGGCGGCCTTGGCGGCCGCCGTCTGGTACTCGGTCAGGACGCCCTTCGCCTGGTCCAGGGTCAGGGCGGGCGGCGCCGCGGCGTCGGCGGCCTTGTCCGCGCCGCCGCAGGCGGAGCTGAGGACGATCGGGAGAACGGCCAGGGCCGTGTACGCAGTGCGCATGGATTGCCTCATCGGGTAATGGACTGTGCTCGCCCGGAAGCATCGCACAGTGCGGGACCGATCACACTGCGTTCAAGCCGATTTGATCCGGGTCACCCCGCCGCCGGAGGCGATCACGACGGCCTTGGGCCGCTCCTTGCCCTGCGCGTGCGCGGGCACCACGGCGGCGAACTGGAGGCTGCTGAACACGTGCAGGCGGGACGCCTCAAGCCCGTGCGGGACGAGGTGCGCGTACGCCTCGGGCACCGGGACGGGCTCGGGGTCGGCCGCGTCCGTGTGCACCGTCGCGGTGTCCCGGGTCAGCGGGTACAGCACCAGCGCCGAGCCGTCCGAGGTGCGCAGCGCGAACAGCGGCTGCACCGGCACGGTGAACGTGCTGGTGACCGTCAGGCCGTGCTTGGCGGCCGCCTTCGCCGCCTTCTGGTGCGCGGTGAACAGGCCCGTCGTGTACGGGCCCTCCTTCACGACCCGCGCCGAGAAGCTGCGCGGCCCCTCGTCGGCCACCGCCGCCTGCAGCGAGGCGACCGTGCCGGGGCTGGTGAGCAGGCCCGTCTCGGCGTCCGGCGCGACGGCCTGGGCGTACCCGTCCTTGTCCACGGGCACCTTGGGCACCTTCATCCCCTTGCCGGGCGTCACGACGACGCTCAGCCGGAACCGCTCCTTCGGGTTCTTCCGGATGAACGCCATCAGCACCGGCTTGTCCTGGCGCTTCACCGACGCGACGAACCACTGCGGGTACCCGGCCAGCCGGGGCACCCAGAGCACGGGCTCGCCGTAGACGTGGCGCGGCACCGGCCGTCCGTCCGCCTTGCGCTCCCGGAACTCGGCCACCGCGACCGCCTGCTGGGAGTCGTCGGCCCAGGACTGCGCGAGCAGCGTGTCGCCCGAGGCCCGCGCCAGGTCGTCGTTCAACGCCCACGTGCGGAAGCCCACCGCTGCGCTCCGCGGCGTCAGCGGGGTGTCGGCCGCGCTCGGCGCGACGGCCACGGGCACCCGCCGGGGCGGCGCGGGGTCACCGCTGCACCCGGCGGCCAGCAGCAAAGCGGCCGCCGCGATCACGGTGGCTCGCAACGGCGCCCCCCGGGTCTCACGGTCGTCGTCCGACGGTCCTTGACGGGTACTGGCGTCAGATTGTGCCATCACCATGCGCTGCCCGGCGCGGCGCGGCCAGCGGATAAGCTTGACGGGTGGCTGCCATCGACCCCATGGATCACCTCAAGGAGCTCGGCGCGACCCTCACCGGCATCGAGGCGGTGATGGACCTCGACGTCATGCGCCGCGACATCGCCGAACTGCGGGACCAGGCCGCCGACCCGGACCTGTGGAGCGACCAGGAGCACGCGCAGACCGTCACCAGGCGGCTGTCGAGCCTGGAGAGCGAGCTGGGCAAGGTGGAGGCGCTGCGCGGCCGCCTGGAGGACCTCGAGGTCCTCTACGAGATGGCCGCCGAGGAGGACGACGCCGACACCAGGGCCGAGGCCGACACCGAGCGCGAGGCGCTGGCGGGCGAGATGCGCTCCCTTGAGGTGCGCACCCTCATGTCCGGCGAGTACGACGCGCGCGAGGCGCTCGTCTCCATCAACGCCCAGGCGGGCGGCGTCGACGCCGCCGCGTTCAGCCAGCAGCTCCAGCGCATGTACCTGCGCTGGGCCGAACGGCACGGCTACTCGACGGAGATCTACGAGACGTCCTTCGCCGAGGAGGCCGGGATCAAGTCCACGACCTTCGCGGTCAAGGCCCCCTACGCCTACGGCACGCTGCGCGGCGAGCACGGCACCCACCGGATGGTCCGGATCTCCGCCTACGACAACCAGGGCCGCCGCCAGACGTCCTTCGCGGGCGTCGACATCGTGCCCGTCGTCGAGCAGAGCGACCACGTCGACATCAACGAGGACGACCTGCGCATCGACGTCTACCGGTCCTCGGGCCCCGGCGGGCAGGGCGTCAACACCACGGACTCCGCCGTCCGGATCACCCACCTGCCCACCGGCATCGTCGTCTCCTGCCAGAACGAGCGCTCCCAGCTGCAGAACCGCGCGTCCGCGATGAACGTGCTGCAGGCCAAGCTGCTGGAGCGCAAGCGCCAGGAGGAGGCCGACGAGCTCAACAAGCTGCGCGGCGAGGGCACCAGCTCGTGGGGCACCCAGATCCGCTCCTACGTGGTGCACCCGTACCAGATGGTCAAGGACCTGCGCACCCTCCACGAGGAGGGCAACCCCGAGCGCGTCCTGGACGGCTGGATCGACGACTTCCTGGAGGCCGAGATCCGCTGGCTCCGCAAGGCCGAGGCGGGCGAGCCCGGCGGCCTCTGACGCCCGGCGGGGGGGCCCGCGCCCGACCCCCATCAGATGTCCGGAAGAAGGACTATCCATGCCGGTGTCACCCCTAGACTGCTCCAGAGCCAACTCCGAGGGGGACACCGTGGCCCATCAGCCCCTAGACTGGCGCACCGTGATGCAGCCGTGATCAATTTCGACAACGTCACCAAGGTCTACCCGAACCAGAACCGGCCGGCCCTCCAGCACTGCAACGTCGCCGTCGAAAAGGGCGAGTTCGTCTTCCTGGTGGGTCCGTCGGGGTCGGGCAAATCCACGTTCCTGCGGATGGTGCTGAAGGAAGAGCGCCCCTCCCAGGGACGCGTCTACGTCGCGGGCAAGGACCTGGGCAAACTCACGAACTGGAAGGTGCCGCACCTGCGCCGCCGCATCGGCTGCGTCTTCCAGGACTTCCGGCTCCTGCCCAACAAGAGCGTCTTCGAGAACGTCGCGTTCGCCCTCGAGGTCATCGGCAAGCCCCGCCGGTTCATCACCAAGGTGGTGCCCGAGGTCATCGACCTCGTCGGCCTCGACGGCAAGTCCCACCGGATGCCCGACGAGCTGTCCGGCGGCGAGCAGCAGCGCGTGGCCATCGCGCGCGCGTTCGTCAACCGGCCGATGATCCTGCTGGCGGACGAGCCCACCGGGAACATCGACCCCGCCACCTCCATCGGCATCATGAAGGTGCTGGACCGCATCAACCGGACGGGCACCACCGTGGTCATGGCCACGCACGACGCGGCGATCGTCGACGCCTTCCGCAAGCGCGTCGTGGAGCTGGAGGACGGCAGGGTCGTCCGGGACCAGTCGCGCGGCGTCTACGGCCAGGCATACTGAGGAAACATAGGCCCCGATGAGACTCTACTTCGTGTTCCAGGAGATCTGGATCGGCCTGCGCCGCAACCTGACGATGACGATCTCCCTCGTCATCACGGTCGCGATCGCCATGGCGCTGTTCGGCACCGGCATGCTCATCAAGAAGCAGGTCGACTCGTCCAAGACCTACTGGTACGACAAGGTCAACGTCTCGATCTACCTGTGCGCGAAGTCCAGCTCCAACCCGGACTGCGCGAAGAAGGACGCCACCAAGGAGCAGCGCGAGACCCTCGTGGCGACGCTGGACGAGCTCCCGCAGGTCGCCGAGGTCCAGTACGAGGACAAGGCGACGGCGTTCAAGCGCTTCCAGGACCTGTTCGCCAAGACGCCCGGCATGCTCGCCGCCACCAAGGAAGGCGACATCCCGGACTCGCTGCGGGTGAGGCTGACCGACCCGTCGGACTACGACGCGGTGATCAGCGCCGCCGACAACGCGCCGGGCGTCGACCAGATCGTCAACGAGCGCGAACTGTTGGAGAAGCTGTTCCGGATCCTGGGCGGCCTGCAGTGGGCGGCGCTGTTCGTCGCGCTCATCCAGGTGTTCGCGGCGGTGCTGCTGGTCGGCAACACGGTACGGCTGTCGGCGTTCAGCCGCCGCCGGGAGACCAACATCATGCGGCTCGTCGGCGCGTCCAACATGTACATCCAGCTCCCGTTCATCCTTGAGGGCGCGATCGCCGGCCTCGTCGGCGGCTGTATCGCGGCGATCATGCTGGTGGGCAGCAAGGTACTGCTCATCGACAGGCTCCAGGAGTCGCTGCAGTTCGCCACCCAGCTGACCTGGACCCAGGTCGCGGGCGTCATCATCTTCTCGATGGCGGTGGGCGTCCTGCTCTGCGCGGGCGCCTCGTTCCTCACCCTGCGGCGCTACCTGAAGATTTAAGCTGCCGGGGTGGTGTCCAGACCTCGGCGGACGGTGCGCGGGGCGGCCCTGGTGGCCGCCCTGCTGGGCGGCTACACCCTCGGTGCGATGTCGGGCTCGGCGGCGCCCGCCCCGATCCAGCCCGCCGCGTCCGACGGCCGGGTCCTGGACGACGCGGTCGAGGCGATCGCGGCGGCCGCCGACGGCCCGGTCAGCCGCACCCGGCTGCGCGAGGTGGCGCTCACCGCGATGGTCAGGGAACTGGGCGACCCCTGGGCGCGTTACTACCCTCCGCAGGAGTTCGCCGACTTCACCGCCTGGCTCGACGGCGAGGGCAAGACCGTCCGTCCCGACCCGGAGAGCGGCGACGTCAGCGTGCGGCGCGAGGACGGCCTCACCGTCATCAGGGTCGCCGTCTTCACCCACGGGGTGGGCGCCCGGGTCCGGGAGGGCGTCGCGGGCAGCACGGCGGTCATGCTGGACCTGCGCGGCAACCCGGGCGGGCTGCTGGCCGAGGCGGTCGAGACGGCGTCGGCGTTCCTCGCGGACGGCCCCGTCGTCACCTACGACGGGAACTCCTCGCCGCCGGAGGTGATCAACGTCACCCGTCCCGGCGATTCCCGGATCCCCGTCGTCGTACTGGTGGACCAGGGGACGGCCAGCGCCGCCGAGGTCGTCGCGGGCTCGCTCCGCGACCGGGACAGGGCGATCCTCGTAGGATCACCCACGTTCGGGAAGGGAACGGTGCAGGAGCCGGTGCGACTGCCTGACGGGTCGGCGGTGGAGCTGACCGTGGGTCGCTACGAGACCCCCGACGGCCATAACCTCGAGGGGGCCGGCATCGAACCGGACGTGGCGGCCGGGGAGTCGGACGCGGAAGAACGCGCACGGGTGGTCCTCGCGGGACTGACCGGAGCCTAGGACAGGAGCAGAGAGTGCCTCGCGAGCAGGGCCAGAAGTACATCGCCCAGAACAA
Source organism: Actinocorallia sp. API 0066 (assembly GCF_020991275.1). Taxonomy (GTDB): domain Bacteria; phylum Actinomycetota; class Actinomycetes; order Streptosporangiales; family Streptosporangiaceae; genus Actinocorallia. The sequence continues at coordinate 113,590 of NZ_JAJLQY010000007.1, forward strand.
GAAGGCGCGGTTCGACTACCAGATCGTCGACACCTGGGAGGCCGGCATGGTCCTCACCGGGACGGAGGTCAAGTCGCTGCGCCAGGGCCGCGCGTCCCTCGTCGACGGGTACGCGGCCGTCGACGGCCACGGCGAGGTCTACCTGTACAACATCCACATCCCCGAGTACTCGCAGGGCACCTGGACCAACCACACCGCGCGGCGCACCCGGAAGCTGCTGCTGAACCGGCGCGAGATCAGCAAGATCATCAAAGAGACGAACGAACCGGGATTGACGCTCGTCCCGCTCGCCCTGTATTTCAAGGACGGCAAGGCCAAGGTCGAGATCGGACTCGCCCGGGGCAAGAAGGCGCACGACAAGCGGCAGACCATCGCCCAGCGGGACGCCGACCGGGAGATGGCCCGGGCGCTGCGGGCACGGAACCGGGGTCGGTGAAGTGAGCAGGACACGCAGGATCGTCGGGGCGGCGACGGGCGGGGTGATGCTCGCCGGGCTGCTTTCGGCGTGCGCGCAGGCGAGCCCGTTCCTCACCGTCAAGGACTTCCTCATCGCATGGCAGGTGCAGAACTACGAGGCCGCCGCCTCGCACACCGTCGGCGCGCCGCCCGGCGACGTCGTCCAGGCGCTCAAGGACGTGCGGACCCAGCTCGACGCCGCGTCGCTGCGGCTGCGGCTGCGGGCCGGCGGCACCGGGGGCGCCCCCGACGAGAAGGGCCGCATCGACAAGACCGGCGCCGAGACCGCGGCCGCCCGCTTCCAGGTGCGGATCGACCTCGGCGAGAACGGCCGCCCCCTGGAGTACCAGGGCCACCTCACGCTGCGGCGGTTGGACGGGATCTGGAAGGTCGTGTGGAGCCCGTCCGTCATCCACCCGCAGTTGAAGGAGGGGGAGCGGCTCGCCGTCGTCAGCGAGGTCCCGCAGCGCCAGGTCATCCAGGACAACAAGGGACGCTCCCTGCTGCGCGCCGTCAAGACCGACATCTTCGGCGTGATCCCCAGCCGCCTCACCGACCTCAACGGCACCGTCGACGGCATCGGCGAGATCACCAAGCAGGACAAGGACCGGCTCAAGGGCCGGATCTCCTCCGCGCCGCCCCGCTCGTTCCTCCAGCTCGCCGAGTTCCCCAACGGCAGCCCGCAGGCGCTCAAACTGCGCCAGGTGCCCGGCGTGGAACTGCGCAGCAAGGAACTGGAGACCCAGCCGATCCAGGCCGACGCGCTCCTCGGACTCGTCGGCCCCGCCACCACCGACGTGCTCAGCCAGGTCGGCGCCCCCTACCAGCCGGGCGACACCGTCGGCTCGTCCGGGCTCCAACTGCTCTTCCAGCGGCGGCTGGCCGGGCTGCCCGCCGTCAAGGTCGTGATCCTCGACGCGCAGGGCGCCCGCCGCAAGGAGATCCGCGACTTCTCCGAGGCCGACGCCGAGGTCGCCGTCGCCGGGCAGGACGACCTGACCCCGCGCGACGCCCTGCCCGTCCGCACCACGCTCGACCGGAGCGTCCAGTTCATGGCCGAGAACGCGCTGCGCGAACTGGGCGTGCCCGCCTCGCTCGTCGCGGTGCGCAGCCAGACCGGCGAGGTGCTGGCCGCCGCCAACCACCTGACCGCCGGGAAGAACCTCGCGTTCGAGGGACTCTACGCGCCCGGCACGACCTTCTCGCCCGTGCTGGCGGCGGCGCTGCTCGCCAAGGGGCAGAAGTCCGACACCGCGTCGGCCTGCTCCGAGGAGGAGACCGTCGGCGGCGTGGTGTTCTCGACGTCACGTCCGCGCACCAAGTCCACGCTGGGCCTGAACGTCGCCAACGGGTGCCGGACGGCGCTCGCCCGCGACAGCGCCGCCCTCGACCCGGCGACGCTCGCGGCGACCCTGGAGAAGTTCGGCCTGGACGGCTCCGGCTGGGACCTGTCCAACGTCAGGCACGCGCGGGCCGAGGGGCTCACGCCCGTCACCGAGGCCGAGAAGGGGCTGTTCTCCGTCGGCGAGGGGGCCGTCAAGGTCAGCCCGCTCACCATGGCGCTGTTCGCCGCCGCCCTCCAGAACGGGACATGGCGCGAACCCCTGCTCATCCAGGACCCGCCGCCGATCGCGTCGGCCGCCGCCCGGTTCGTGGAGCCCACGACGCTCAACGAACTCCAGAAGATCATGGCGGCCGGGGTGCGGCGCGGCACGGCCAAGGCCGCCGTCGAGGGCCGCAAGAAGTACCAGGGCGGCCTGAAGTCCACGGTGACCGACGAGAACGGCAAGACCGTCTCCTGGTTCGTCGGCTACTACGGCAACACCTACGGGATCGCGCTGGCCATCGAGGGCAACGTCGACGCCGCGCGCGTCGCCTCCCTGTTCCTCAACGCCGCCGCCACCCCGCCCGCCAAGGCGACCAGCACCGACGGGGCGGCCTGACGGCCGTCCCCGCCGTCGGGGCGCCGGGGCGTCGGGGCGGCGGGAATGCCGTTGGCAGGCGGCGCGTTCACCAGATAGGCTCAGTGCCGTTGACAACTTCATACATGGGGGTGATCGGTTTCGACTGCGGTAGTCGTGCCAGGGGAAGCGGGCCGAGGGCTGCGATCACGACCTCGTTAATCCCGAGATCGCAAACCAACAAGTGCCAACTCTAAGCGCACTGAGTTCGCCCTCGCCGCCTGAGGCGAGTTAGCGACTCTGTCGGCCTGGGAGCGTCTCCGACCCAGGATCCGGCATCGTTAGGAGACTCAACCCACCGACCCGGTCGCGGGGCCGGTGGGAACACCAAACAGCGACTGAGCCCGTCAGTGACTAGCCTGCGAGAGCACTGGGGCCGAGAAAAACGCCATGCAAGGCTGCGCCCGGAGAAGACCTGACTCACTGCTGTAGGACCAGGGTTCGATTCCCTGCACCTCCACTCGCTCGAGCCGTGTTCGCGCCCCTTTGGGGCGCTCCCACGGCTCGTTTCCTTTGTCGGGGGGGCGACCCCCCGAGCCCCCCGATGTGGGGGCTGCCGCCCCCACGCCCCCGCTGTCGTGGCTGGGGTTTGGCTGTGGTTGCTGTGGAAGGGTGTGTTGGGGGATGGGGGTGTGTTTTTGGGCACTTGGGGTGGGGGGAATGTGGGGGTTGTGGGGGGTGGGGGAGGGGGGTTCTAAGTTGTTATCGACTTGCGGCGTCCAGAATCTTGATCTTCGCGTAGCCTGTGCCGCATGTCCGATCAGGGGGAGCTTTCGGAGCGTCCGGAAAAGGCTGAGGGTGGCGTCGTGGGTGACGGTCCTGAGGGTGTGGCGACGTCTGGGCCGCAGCCGGTGTTCGCCGAACCCACGTGGTCCGGGGACGCGCACTCGGTGATCTCTGGGGCGGAAGGCCCCGAGGGGCCCGAGGCGTCTGGTGGGCTTGGGGTGCCGCAGCAGGCTGGTGCGGTCGCGGGTGAGGGATACCCGGTTTCTGGTCGGACCGAAAATGCGGCTGAGGACCTTGGCGGGCTGGATGACGGGCCCGGGGTCGCGGGATACGCGGGCGTCGACATGTCGGGGCCGGCCGGGCCGGTCAAGGCGGGGATCCCGTCCAGCGGGAACTGGCGCATGCCCGAGTGGATGCGCGAGGAGACCGAGGCCAACAAGCAGGCAGGGGTCGAGAACACCGGGCTGGACGAGGGCGAGATGCGGCGCGACCGCGGCCGCACGTTCCTGTTCGCCGGGATGGGCGTCGTCGCCCTCATCGCCTTTGTCGCGCTCACCGTCACCGTGCTGAACCAGGACGGGTCGGCGGACGACGGCGACGCGCGCGTCGGGCCGTCGGCGAGCGGTCCGGCGGCGGTGCCGAGCATGACGCCGGAGCCGGGCACCGTCTACCCGCTGAAGCCGCTCCGGCAGTTCAAGGGCGCGGGGTCGCCCGTCACCGGCGTCATCGAGGACCAGGGCGCCCGGCTGCGCTACCCGGCGTTCGGGGGCAAGTGGACGGTCCCGACAAAGAAGAACAAGCTTTTCCAGAGCGGCTGGTCCGGCCAGCAGATCCTGCCCACGGAGAAGAAGGGCACCCAGCTCTGGTACGGGACGATCCTGTCCAAGGCGCTGGGCCCGGTGGAGAAGCGCGCCGCCGCCGGAGGCGCCGACCTGCGCGAGAAGACCGAGAGGGTCGCCGCGGGCCTGGAGAGCCGGCTCTACGCGTTCCCGCACAAGAGCAGGCCGTTCGCCTCCCAGGAGATCACCGTCAGCGGCAAGAAGGGCTGGCTTGTCGCTTCGGTGTTCAGCTTCGACCGGACGCCGATCGTCGCGAAGAGCGAGGTCGTGGTGACGGCGCTGGTGGACACCGGGAGGAAGTCGCCCTCGCTACTGTTCATCTCGATGCCGAACACGGCGAAGAGCCTGTGGCCGGACATCAACGCGGTGATCAACGGCCTTGAGGCGGGCTGACCCCTCCCGTCACCGAACGGCGTTCTAGTAACCTGCCCCTTACCCGAGGGTGAGGAGGCAGGTTCATGGCGATCGGTCTGACCGAGGAGCACGAGGCGCTCGCCGCGTCCGTGCGCGGATTCGTCGCGCGGCACGTCGGGGCGGAGGCCGTCCGGGAGGGGGCGGCGCGGCCCGCGTTCTGGCCCGCGCTCGCCGCGCAGGGGCTGCTCGGCCTGCACCTGCCCGAGGGGCACGGCGGGCAGGGGTTCGGGCTCGTCGAGGCCGCCGTCGCGGTGGAGGAGCTCGGCAGGGCGTTGGCGCCGGGGCCGTTCACCCCGACCGTCCTGGCCGGGGCGCTGCTCGCGGGGTCGGCGGCGGCCAAGGAGGCGCTGCCGGGCCTCGCCGACGGGTCGCGCACCGCCGCCGTCGCGCTCACCGCGGACCTGACGCGGGACGGCGACACCGTCTCGGGAGCCGCTGAGATCGTGCTGGGGGCCGCGGGCGCCGATCTGCTCCTCCTGCCCGTCGCGGACGGCTGGGTGCTGCTGGAGGCCACTGAGGCCGTTGTGGCGCCCCTTGAGGCGCTCGACCTGACCCGCGGCGTCGCGTCGGTCACGGTGGACGGCGTCGTGGCGGCCCCGGTGCCGGGCGTCGGCGACGCGCGGGCCCTGGCCGCCGTCCTGCTCGGCGCGGAGGCGTGCGGGGTGGCCGCGCGCGCCCTCGACGACGCGGTCTCCTACGCGAGGATGCGCGAGCAGTTCGGCAGGCCCATCGGCCAGTTCCAGGGGATCAAGCACAAGCTCGCCAGGATGCAGGTGCTGCTGGAGCGGGCCCGCGCGACGGTGTGGGACGCCGCCCGCTCCCTCGACCCCTACGCCGTCGAGGCGGCCGCGGCGCTCGCCGCCGACGCCGCCGTGGCGTGCGCCGCCGACAACATCCAGACGCACGGCGGCATCGGCTACACCTTCGAGCACGACGCCCACCTCGTCTACCGCAGGGCGCTCACCCTGCGCGCGCTGGTGAAGGGCGGCCCCTCGCCCGAGGACAGGCTCGCCGAACTCGTCCTCGCGGGGGTGCGCCGGGAGGCGGCGCTGGAGCTGCCGCCCGAGGCCGAGCCGCTGCGCGCCGAGATCAGGGCGCGCGTCGCGGAGTTCGCCGCGATGGACGAGTTCACCCGGCGCGGCCCGATGGCCGCCGAGGGATGGGTGGCCCCGCACCTTCCCCGGCCGTGGGGGCGGGACGCGGGCGCGTTGGAGCAGGTCGTCATAGCGCAGGAGCTGAAGGCGGCGGGCGTCAAGCCGGTCAAACTGCTCATCGGCTCGTGGGTGGTGCCCTCGCTCGTCCAGTACGGCACCCCCGAACAGCAGGAGCGGTTCCTGCCGCCGACGTTCCGCGGCGAGTTCCTGTGGTGCCAGCTGTTCTCCGAGCCCGGCGCGGGCTCCGACCTGGCGGGACTGCGGACGCGCGCGGAGCGGGTCGAGGGCGGGTGGCTGATCTCCGGGCAGAAGATCTGGACGTCGCTGGCACGCGAGGCCGCTTGGGGCATCTGCCTCGCCCGCACCGACCCCGACGCGCCCAAGCACGACGGGATCACCTACTTCCTCGTGGACATGGCCTCACCCGGCATCGAGATCAGGCCGCTACGGGAGGCCACGGGTGACGCCGTCTTCAACGAGGTGTTCCTGGACGAGGTGTTCGTGCCGGACGAGCTTGTGGTGGGGCCCGTCGGATCCGGGTGGAAGGTCGCGCGGAACACGCTCGCCAACGAGCGGGTCGGGCTGACCTCGACCTTCCAGCTCGGCGCGGACCTGCCGAAGCTCGTCCGGCTCATCGACGGGCTGGGCCTCGCCGACGACCCCGTGGTGCGGCGCGGCCTGGGCGCGCTGGCCGCCGACGAGCACGCGTTCCGGCTGCTCGGCCTGCGCGCCACGATGAAGCAGCTCTCCGGCACCGATCCGGGCGCGACGGCGACCGTGCGGAAGCTCGTCGCGATGGAGCACGGCCAGCGCGTCACCGAGTTCGGGTACGAGCTGCTGGGCACGTCCGGCGGCCTGACCGGCGGCTGGCGGGGCGACCTGCGCGCGCGCTGGACGCGCTACCTCCTGGCGTCCCGGGCCATGACGATCGGCGGCGGCACCACGGAGATCAACCTGAACGTCATCGGAGAACGCATCCTCGGGCTACCCCGCGACGCCTGAACGGGTCACGGCCCGGGGGCGGGCGCTCCCGACGAAGTCGGGGTCGCGAAGCGTCCGCCTCCGGGCCCAATCGAACACAGCTGCGGCCCCGAGCGTGTGCTCAGCGCATGTTGGTGTGGACGACGCCGACGCCGATCGCGCCCACGGTGCTGGCGCCGTTGAACGAGGCGATGACCGAGTGGTCCTTGGCGTCCGAGAGGCCCTCGATCTTGACGCCGAGCAGCTCCGCGCCCGCGGGGATCAGCCCGCCGATGTCCTCGGGCAGGTACTGCAGGAAGTTGCCGCCCGCGGTGAGGTCGAGGGAGTGCTTGTAAAGCTTGGTCTTCTTGTCGTACCGCGTGTGGACGCCGGGCAGCCGCTTGATCTGCCGGGTGATGAACCGGGGGTCGGCCTGGCGCTTCAGCTCGGCCACCTGCTCGGGCGTCAGCTGCTCCCGCTCGGCGGGTTGTTTGCCGACCTTGGTGGTCTGCACGCCGTTCTTGATGGTGATGACCGTGGTGCTCACCTTGCGCCACTTCTGGCCGACCAGGCGGCTCTTGACGCTCGTCGCCTTCATGGTGAACCTCGGCTTGAGCGTGAAGTGCGCCTCCTCCTGGGTCTGCTCGCTTCCGTCCGGCAGGAACGTCACGGTGCCGGTGTAGCGGGTGAAGGAGGTGAGCTGCGCGGGCAGCGGCCCCGACTCGCCCGGGATCTCGGGCTTGGGCATGGTCGGCGTGGCGGGCGCGGGCGGGAGGACGATCTCGACGGTCTCGGCTTTCGGCGGCCGCTTGGGCGCGCCGGGGTAGTCCTCGGAGACCGGGGTGATCGCGACGTCGCTGGGGGCGCCGCCGTCGAAGCTCGCGTCCACCCGCACCAGGCCGAGGACGGCGGCGGGGACGGCGGCCATGGCGATGATCGTGACCAGGCCGACGGTGCGGTCGGTACGACGATCCACGGTGTCTCCTCCAGGGGGGTCGGGCACGATTCAACACCACTTGACCCACGGGTAACAACGCCTGCCGGGAACGGCCTCTTGCGGTCAGCGCGCCCGAGAATGATGCCGGAAGAGTACCGAGTTGAGGTATCCCGTCCCGGGAAACAGTACTCGGCTGGGAAACGAACGGGTCAGGTGCGCGGCGTGGGCCGCCTGATGCGATGCAAGATCGAAACCCGACAGTGACTGCCAACGGCCGCCGGAGCGGACGAACCCCGCATATCCCCAGGAGTCCAGCAGGTCGACGACCGGGTCGAGCGTGCCGTGCCTGGCCTCCAGCTCCAGCAGCAGGACCGGCAGATCACCCCGCACGAGCCCCTCAGCGCCCCGCAGCGCCGCCAACTCGTGCCCCTCGATGTCGAACTTCAGGAACCGCACGTCGGCCAGCCCCAGGCCGTCCAGGGCGACGGTGGGGACCTTCGCGCCGCCGCCAGCCTCCCGCTCCAGCGTCGAGAGCCCGACGATCGCCCCGGCGGGCGGGGACCACAGGGTGGCCATGCCGTCCCGGTCGGACGCGGCCGCGGCGACCACCCGCACGGCCGGGAACGTCCGCCCCAGCAGCGCCGCGAGCTCCGGATCCGCCTCGACCGCGACGACACGGTCCGCCCTGCGGAGCAGCCGCGCCGTCCACGGCCCGAACCACGCGCCGACGTCCACCGCCGTGCCCCCCACCGGGACGAACTCGTCAAGGTGCCGCAACTCAGGCTCCGCGCGGGGGTACACGGCCCTCACGGCCGCGCCCACCAGACGCTTGGGCAGCACCCGCGCGACAGCCCGGGACAGGCGTTGGCTCATCTGCAGAACGTACCCGTCACCCCTCCCCTGACGGCACACTGGTGCACACCCCGAACCACCGGGGCGGATCGGACCTGGAGGCAGCATGGGCGGGCCGCGCAGGGTGCCCACCGGGCACCTCGACGCCCTGGACGGCCTGCGCACGGTCGCCATCGCCCTCGTCGTCGGCGTCCACGTGGTCGGGCCCACCGGCATGCTCAACGACCCGGGGATCGGCTGGCGGATGCTGGCGGCCGGCGGTGTGGGCGTGCCGATCTTCTTTGTGCTGTCGGGCTACCTGCTCTACCGGCCGTACGCGCGGGCCACCCTGGACGGGACGCCCTTGCCGGGCACGCGGGACTTCCTGCGTCGCCGGGCCCTGCGCATCCTGCCCGCGTACTGGCTGATGCTGCCCTTCGCGCTGGTCCTCCTGAACCGCGAGCACGCCGCCGACCCCGTGCTGTGGCTCCAGATGATCACCCTGACCCAGAACTACGACCCGAACCCCCCGTGGGACCTGACGGCGCTCGGCCTGCCCGGCCTCGTGCCCATCTGGAGCCTCTCGGTGGAGGCCGCTTTCTACCTGCTGCTACCGCTGTTCGCCCTGGGGCTGCACCGGTTCGCGCGGGGCTCACGGCGCCGGCTGCTCGGGGGGATCGGCGCGCTGTTCGCGCTGTCGCTCGTCGAGGCGCTCGGGCTGCGGTTCGTGGAGTACACGGGGCCGGTCTTCGGCTACGACCCGATCGCCGTGCTGTTCTACAACGAGCGGCTGCTACCGCGCTCGCTCCTGTACTTCGCCTTGGGGATGGCGTTGGCCGTGCTGGCGGAGCGTCCCGGACGGCTGAGCGAGGCCGTCGGACGCGCGCCCGGAATCGGCTGGACGGTGGCGGTCTCGGCGCTGGCGCTGCTTTCGACGCCGCTGGCGACCCCGCTGTTCGGCGGCGACCAGACGGCCCGGCAGTACGTCGTGTTCTCGCTGCTCACGGTGGTCGTCGCCGCGGCCGCCGTCGCGCCCGCCGCGCTCGCCCCCGACCACCCCTTCACCCGCGGCCTCCTGGCCAACCCCGTGATGCGCAGAATCGGCCTGGTCTCCTACGGGGTCTTCCTGTGGCACGCCGTCGTCATCGAAGGCTGGTACGCCCTCACCGGCCGTGACCACTTCGCCTTCGACTTCTGGCTGGTCCTGTCCGTCACCGTGCTGTTCTCCCTCGTCCTGGCCTCCCTCAGCCTCGTCCTCGTCGAACAGCCCGCCCAACGCCTGGCCCGCCACCTCCAGTCCCGCGCCCGCCGGAACCCGCCTCGCGAGGAACCCGCCCCGCGTCCCGTCTCCGCCGGGAACTGACTCCGGCGTCGGCTGGGCGGACGGTCTAACGGGCCGTCCGGGTGTCGTGTCCTACGGACTGTTCCTCTGGCGCCGCCTGGTCATCGAGGCGTAGGGCCGCATCGGGCGCGCCCCCTTGGTCTCGCTGGTCCTGGCGTCGTTGCGCCTTGGGCTGGCGGAGCGGCCTGCTCGGGGGGCGGAGGGTGAGGGTGATGAGGACGACGCAGAGGGCGGTGGGGAGGTGGTTGGAGAGGAGGGGGTGGAGGAGGGGGAGGCCCTTGGAGAAGAGGTAGGTGGCCAGGAGGGTCGAGGTGGAGGCAAGGGCGGTCAGGGCGAGGATGAGGCGGGCCGGGGGGCGGCGGCGCTGGAGGAGGCCCCAGGTGAGGAGGCCGCAGCCCAGGCCGAGGGGGCCCGCCGCCCAGAGGCCGAGGAGGGGGGCCGTCCAGGAGAGGTCGCGGTCCTTGGGGTGTGTGGGGAGGAGCGTGGGTGCGCGGCGGGAGGGGAGGGCGGCCAGGAGGGCGATGGCCAGGGCCATGAGGGCGCCGGTGAGGAGGGCCAGGCGGTAGGGGCGGTCGGGGGTGTAGGTGAGGTGGACGGTGCCGGACGCGTCGGCGGGGAGCTTCCATGCCTGGCGCCAGCCGTCCAGGGTGACGGGGGTGAGGGTCCGGCCGTCCAGGACGGCTTTCCAGCCGGGGTTGAAGTTCTCCGGGACGGTCAGGTACCCGCCGGACGTCGTACGGACCTCCACGGCCCGTTCGGAGGCGTCCCAGCGGGTGACGGAGGCGGCGGCGACGTCGGCCTTCGCGGGCGCCTCCCGGACGGGCCGGACGGCCGCCGTCGCGACGAGGAAGGACCCCGGCTCGGCTTCGAGCGTCTGCCCACCCGAGGGAAGGGACGCCTTCCCGCACGACGCGAAAGGCACGGGCCGCCCGGCGAGCACGTCTTCGACGGACCCGCCTACGAGCCGCGTCTGGAGCCGTCGCCCTCCGGCGGTGAAGACGGGCCCCGTCCCGCACCCGGAAGGCACCGACTTGGCGACGCCCAAAGGAGGCACGCCCGGTATGGACACGTCGGAGATCTGGATGCCGGGCGTGCCGGGGAACTCGACGGTGAGCGTCCTGGTCCGGATCGCGGCGATCCGGACGACGCCCTTGGGCGAGATGAACGTCTCCTGCGGCCCGCCCCTGTCGCCGGTGACGGTCACCCGGGTGACGCCCCGTCTGGCCGGGAACGTGAAGCGCAGCGAGGAGACCGTGACGGGCTCGGCGAACGTCCGGGTCAGGCTGGGGTCGTCGTCGCCCACGTCGGGCGTCCAGGTCGTCGAGGGGTCGCCGTCGAAGGCGGACCGGGCCTGGGCCGCCGGATGGTCCACCAGCGCCGAGGAGGCCCGGACGGCGTCCGTCCCGGTGTACTCGGCGGCGAGGCCGGGGTGGGAGACGATCGCGGTGCCCGTCAGCCTGACCTCGCCGCCCGGATGCGTGAACGCCCTGACGAACCCGGTGCCCTCCTCGCCGTGCGCGGCGAGGTAGCCCGAGCACACCCAGGCGCGGGAGCCGCGTGTGCAGCCGGGCGAGTACCCGTTCAGCCCGGTGAACAGGAGGGTGCCCGCTCCGTCCGGCACCGTGATGGCGCGTTCTGCTTTCACGCCGGGCACCCGCAGTTCGGTGATCCCGACCCTGGTGCCGAGGGTGACGGCCCGTTTGGTCCGCAGCCCTGTGATCTCCACCTTGAGCCAGCGGGTCTGCCCGGAAGGCACGCGCAGTTCCTGCGGCCGCGCCGTCTTCCTGACCTCCTGGACGATCCGGCCCGCCTCCGTCTCCACCGCGACCTCCGAGACCGACGGCCCCAGCAGGTCGCTGACGGAGAACGCGGCTGAGATCCGGCCCGGATCGCGCGGCTCTGTGAACGCCACCTTGAGCCACTCGCCTATCGCCCCGCTCCAGCTCGCCGACGTCCACTGGGTCGAAGGGTCGCCGTCCAGGGCGGAGAACGGATGCTGGGAGAGCAGGCCCACGTTGGAGCCCGTGGTGATGTCGGCCGCGCTGGTGGAGGCGGTGACGTCCTTGATGCCCCGGTATTCGGCGACGGAGGTGTGCGCCTCCCAGCCGGGCAGCGTGAAGTCCTTGGTGGACGCGTCGCCCAGGTACTCCTGGTCGGCGGTCATCGTGGTGGAGACGCCGCCGCGCAGGTCGGAGAAGGCGAGTTCGCGGCGGCGCAGCGTGTCGGTGGCGACGTCGGGGCCCGCGCCGGACCCGTCGGCGTCGTTGAGGACGACGGGACGGCCGTCGCCGAGCATGCCCTGGTCGGCGAGCGCGATCAGCGCCTCGGGCCCCCCGGTGACGCGCAGGGGCTCGGCCTCCACCACGGTGGCGCGCGGCGCGGCCGCCGGGATCTCGTAGATCTCGACGGCCCGGTAGCGCTGGTCGTAGGAGGCCGTCGCGTCCGAGAAGGGCAGGCCGACGTCCTTGCCGAACGCGGCGACCTTCCGGACGCCCGGCATGGCGTCGATCGCGTCGTGCACCCGCGACGGCCACGCCCCGGCCAGGACGCCGCGTTCCACGTCGTTGCGGACGAACAGATAGCGGACGCCCATCCTGGCGAGCACCTCGGCCATGCCGGGGGAGCCGCGCCCGGTGGCGAACCTGTCGTCGAACGTCTGGAGCAGCCGGGCCAGGCCGACCGACCCGCTCGGCGTGACGATCCGGCCCGCCCACCGGCCGGTGAGGAGCGACTGGAGGGGGTCGTCCATCATGCGGCCGTAGGTGTACTGCCCGAACCCCTGGCCTGGCACGGCGAGCACGGTGCCCTCGCGGGCGTTGAGCCAGCCCGCGGCCTCCCGCATGTACGACGGGACGCCGACCGGCGCCTCGCGGATCCCGAGCCCCGGGGTCACCGCCGGGACGGCCGTGAGCGCCACGAGGACGGCCGCGACCCGGTGGGTCCGTATCTTGACCGCGACCTGGGCCAGTCCGAGCGCCAGCGGCAGTCTGACGAGCGCGTCGAACTTGTGGAGGTTGCGCAGCGGCGCGAGCGGCCCGTCCAGGAGGTCGCGGACCTGGTCGGCGAGCGGCCCGCCCGGATGCCCGGAGACGATCACCGCGAGGCCGAGCAGGAGGCTGACGCCGAGGAACACGCGGTGCCGGGAGCGGTGGATCCCGAGCAGACCGAACCCGGCGAGGAGGCCGGTCGCCAGGACGAGCCACCAGGAGGCGGCGAACATGTTCCCGGCGGGCCACCACGGGCTGAACCCGGACGGCAGGTAGCCCGGCCATTGGGCCGCCCCGCGCAGGATGTTCGGGAGCGACGTCACCGAGGTGGTGGTCGTGGCCGTCTCGGTGTAGGGGAGGAACGGGAAGACGTACCGGCCCATCAGGAACGTGGGGGCCAGCCACCAGAAGGACGCGGCGGCCGTCAGCGGCACCCACCACAGCAGGAGGCGCCGCCGGTAGAACAGCAGGTACAGGCCGGGCACCAGCAGGACCGCGAAGACGGCCGTCGCGTTGATCCCGCCGCAGACGACGACGCCGAGCGCCGACAGGGCCGCCGCCTTCCGGGGCGAGCGGACCGTGACCAGCGGAAGCAGGGTCCAGGGCAGCACCGCCGTAGGCCAGAACTCCGAGGAGTTCACCCCGAGCAGCGTCTGCGCGCGGGGCGCGAGCGCGTAGGCGAACGCGGCGACGAGCCGCGCGTTCGGCCCGCCCAGGTCCATCGCCCTGGCCAGCCGCAGGACGCCGAAGTAGGCGGTGCACAGCACGAGCGCCAGCCAGAGCCGCTGGGTGATCCACGGGGGCGTCCCCAGGGCGTCGCCCAGAAGGTAGAACGGCCCCATCGGGAAGAAGTAGCCGTACGCCTGGTTCTGGACCTGCCCGAACGCGCCCGACGGGTCCCACAGGTGAAGCGCGCGCGCGAGGAACCCGTCGGGGTTCAGCGCCATGTCGAGCTTGGTGTCCGGCAGGATCCGGCCGGGCGCGGCCGCGAACGCGAGGGTGAGCAGAACGAGCGCCCCCACCCAGATCCGCACCTTGTCGCGCGCGGTGCGTTCGTTTGGGCCCGGGGGCAGGCGCTTCGCGACCCCGACTTCGTCGGGAGCGCCCGCCCCCGGGCCCGGGGAGGGCCCGTCAGAACGCATCGAGGTCGTCCCTGATCAGCCGGTGCAGCCGTTCGCCGCTCGCCTCCCAGGTGAACCCGGACGCCCAGGCCCGGCACGCGGCCCTGATGCCCGGTCCGCGCGCCTCAAGCTCCTTCAGGGCCCGTCGGACGGTGTCGGCGAGGTCCTCGTCGGGGGCGGCGAGCCAGCCGGTCTCTCCGTCCCGTACGGCGTCGCGCAGGCCGTTCACGTCGTAGGCGACGGTCGGCAGCCCGTGCGCGGCGGCCTCGATCACCGACAGGCCCCAGCCCTCGTGGCGGGACGCGGAGATGTGGAGGTCGGCGCCGGTGAGCAGGTCGTCCTTGGCCCGTTCGGAAAGGTAGCCGTGCAGCGTCACGTGCTCGTCAAGGCCGAGCGCGCGCACCCGCGCGGCGAGCCGCTCGTGCTCCTCGCCCCGCCCGACGACGTGCAGGTGGACGCCGGGATGGTCGGCGCGCAGCCGTCCGACCGCCGCGACGACCTCGTGCACCCGCTTGTGCGCGACAAGGCGGCCCACGCACACGATCGCCGGGCTCCCGGCGGCGTAACCGCGCGGCCTGGGCACGGGCGTAGGCGCGCCGTTCGGGACGATGTAGATAGGCCCGCGCCAGCCCAGCCGTCCGCGCAGCTCACGGGCGGTGGACGCGGAGACGGCCACCGTGGGCCGCCCCCGATAGACGACCTTGGCGACGGGCCCCTCGATCGTCCGCCCTACGGCCGCGAGGAACCGTCCGAAGTACACCGAGAACTGCGCGTCGTGCACGTGGTGGACCAGCAGGATGATCTTGGTGCGGGCGGCGAGGGCGAGCGGCGAGAGGAACGGGATGCCGTTCATGCAGTCGATCGCCACGTCGAACGCCGACCGGTGCCGCAGCAGCCAGGCCAGCACCAGCGGGTACCGGGAGTAGACGCCGCCCATCCTGACGATCCGGATGCCGTCCCTGACCTCGTGGCGGGCCTGGCCCGGCTCCCGGCTCGTCACGAACGTGACGGCCGCGCCCCGGTCGCGCAGCTGCTCGCCCATCCGCCACGCGTACAGCTCGGCGCCGCCCGCCGCGCGCTGCCACGGGTCGCGCCAGTTGACGATCGCCACGCGCAGCGGCACGGGCCGTCCGCCGAGGGAGCGTTCCGCGTCGTCGACCGTCCCCGATGACAGCGCCAAGGTCTACCGCTGGCCGTAGCCGAAGATGTTGAGCGGCTTGGGGTCCGGCTTGGCGGTCGCGGCGTTCACGATGGCCACGGACGAACCGGTCGCCAGCAGCACACCGGCGAGGATCGCGACGAGGATGCGCATGGTCGGCCTTTCAGTCCAGGGGGGCCAAGAGTAGAGCCATTTCTACCAAATCAGCCAGTGTGGTCGAGGCGGAGGACGAGGAGTGCGGGGCCGTCGAGCAGCGGTTCCGCTCCCGTGAAGCGCGCGCGCAGCGCGGCGGTGGAGGCGTCCTTGCTGATCACGACGTACCGGTAACCCGCCTCGGCCAGTGGCCGGGTCAGGCCGCCTGGGCCGTCGAGGAGGCGGGCCGCCTCGACGGCCAGGGGGTCCTCGTTGGCCAGAGTCCTGTCCCCGACGGTGAAGCCGTCATCCCAGACGACGTGCCTGGACACCATCCGGGGGAGCGGATCCATGACGGCCCTGCCATGGTTCCACTCGAACCTCCGATAGGCGCCCCACGGCAGGGAGAGGACCTTGCCTTCCACCGGATCGGCGTTGATCGCCTTCTGGGCGCGGAGCCAGTCGTCGGGGAAGTCCACCGAGCGGAGTGTGCCGAAGGCGCCCCAGGCGAGGCCCGGAAGGAGCGCCACCGGGACGATGACGGCCCAGGGCGCGGAGGCGGCGAGCCGTCCGAGGCCCACGGCGGCGGCCAGGGCGAGGACGCCCACGTAGAGCTGGCCGTCACGCAGGACACCGAACGCAGGGGTCCACTCCACGAGCCCGCGCAAGGCGGCCCGTCCAGGCCCGGTGATCCCGATCGACGCCAGAGCCAGGCCCACCGAGCCGGCCAGTAGGGCGGCCCGCTCCAGATCCGTCCGGGGGGCCCGGACGAGCGCGGCAAGGCACGCGCACACCAGGAGCAGCCGTAGCAGGGCGGTGAAGAAGCTCGCGTAGCCGGGCGGCACCGTCTCGGCGTTCCAGATGCCGCCCAGGGAGAGCAGGCTCCCGAACGTGCCGAAGGGCGTGTCCGCCCGCGCCGCGAAGAGGTCGACGCCCAAGGGGTCGGTCCGGGTACCGGAGGCTTGCAGCAGGGCCGGGACGAGCCAGGGCAGGGCGAGCACCACGAACGTCACGCCTGCCTTCACCGCGCCCCTACCGCGCATGACGACGAGGCCCGCCACGACGACGAGAAGGGTGAGGTTCATGGCGGCGAACCCGCCTATCGCGGCCGGAAGGAGAGCCGCCCAGAGCCGTCGCCTCCGCAGCACCGCGTCCAGCACCCAGGGCAGGCCCGCGTAGCCGAGCAGCAGAGCCCAGTGCCCCAGCAGCAGCCTTTCGGCGACGTAGGGATTCCAGACGTAGAAGACGGCGGCCGCGGCCTTTCCCGGCCACGGCCCCGGAACCAGCCGGGACATCCCCCAGGCGGCGAGAACGAAGATGGTCAGGAGGATGAATTGTTGGCTGTAAGGAACGAAGGAAAGGGCGGCCGCCACGGCGTCGCTCGGAACCTGCCGGGGGAACCCGCCCGTCGTCCCGAACATCGCCCCCGTCCGCGCCGGATCCGGCACGAACACCATGTCGTAGGACAGCACAAAGCCGGGGGCGAGCGCGGGCCCGAGCACGAGGAGCCCGGCCGCCAACCCGAGAAGCGGGAGAAAGTACCCCGGACGCAGTGTCACGGCCAGATACTAGGTCGCATAACAAGTTGTCTGACGCCTGAGCCCCGAATGTCCGCTCCGGTATGGTTACGGCCCAGTAATGAGGGGGCTGCACGGGGGCCCCACCAAACGCGCGGAGGTGCGGGCGATGCGGCGGGGCGGCTTCTTGCTGGTCATGCTGGGAGCTTTTTTTCTGACGCTCGCCCCGCTGACCCGGTTCTACGTGGCCGACAAGGTCGTCGCGGCGCCGCTGGACTTCCAGCAGAAGGTCACCCTGGTGGCCGCGGACGCGTCCTACTACGACCTGGTGACGAACAAGGTCAAGAAGGGCGCGGAGATCACCGGCGAGCTCAGCCTCTCCGGCGACGTCCGCAACGGCACCGACGAGGTGCTCGCCCTCGCGGGCACCTACTACCTGGGCCAGAAGGACGGCCAGCTCGCGCTGATCGAGTTCCAGCTTTCGCCCGACCGCCGCACCGGCCTGCTCACCAACGCGGCGGGCGCCAACCTCGACCGGGACCCGTCGGTCCGGCAGACCGGATATGGCCTCATGCTCCCGATCGGCGAGGTCGAGCGGCGCACCTACCAGGTGTTCGACCTGCCGACCGGCCGGACGTGGCCCGCCGTCTTCGCCGGGGTCGAGACGGTCGCGGGCGTCACCGCGTTCCGGTTCGAGCAGAAGGTCGAGCCGACGCTCGTCGCGAAGTCCAAGAAGAAGGTGGACCCGACCGTCGTCGGCCTGCCGAAGAAGGCGAAGGCGGTCAAGATCGACCGCTACTACGCGTCGACGAACACCTTCTGGATCGACCCGCGCACCGGCATGCCGATCAAGCTGCGCCAGGACGTCGACTCCACGCTGCGCACCGAGGACGGCCACGAGGGCGTGTTCATCAGGGCCGACCTCGTCACCCGGGACAGGGACGTGCGGGCGCTCGCGCGGCGTTCGGAGGACTACGCCGCGAACATCACGCTTGTCCGGGTGACGCTGCCGACCGTCGCGTTCGGCGCCGGGCTGGTGCTGCTCCTGGCGGGCGGCGTGCTCAGCCTCGTCGGCGGATCGCGCAAGAAGTAGAACCCGTTCCGGCGGCGCCGCTGGCACTGCGGAACAAAATAGAACATGTTGCAGTTTCTCCCCCGGGCGGGTTACCGTGCGGGGGTGCGGACACGTGTAACCGAACTCTTCGGTATCGAGTACCCGATCTTCGCTTTCAGTCACTGCCGCGACGTCGTCGCCGCGGTGAGCCGCGCGGGCGGCATGGGCGTGCTGGGTGCGCTCTACTTCACGCCGGAGGAGCTCGAACTCGAGCTCAAGTGGATCGACGAACACGTCGGCGGCAAGCCGTACGGGGTGGACGTCGTCATGCCGGCCAAGTACGAGGGCGCGGACCTGGGCGACGCCGAGGAACTGCTGGGCAAGCTCCAGACCATGATCCCGCAGCAGCACCGGGACTTCCTGGAGGACCTGCTCACCGAGCACGGCGTCGAACCGTCCGCCGAGACCGCGGGCCGGGCCCTGCTCGGCTGGACCGACCAGACCGCCCGTCCCCAGGTCGAGGTGGCGCTCAAGCACCCGATCGCGCTGCTCGCCAACGCGCTCGGCCCGCCGCCCGCCGACGTCGTCGAGCTGGCCCACCAGCACGGCGTCAAGGTCGCGGGCCTCGCGTCCAGCGCCCACCACGCGCGTAAGCAGGTGGACGTAGGCGTGGACATCATCGTCGCGCAGGGCACCGAGGCGGGCGGACACACCGGCGAGATCTCCACCATGGTCCTCATTCCGGACGTCGTGGACGCGGTGGGCGGCGAGGCGATCGTGTTGGCCGCCGGCGGCATCGGACGGGGCCGTCAGATCGCGGCGGGTCTCGCGCTCGGCGCCGAGGGCGTCTGGACGGGCTCGATCTGGCTGACCGTGGACGAGGCGGACACCCCCGAGCAGGCCGTGCCGAAGCTCCTGGCCGCGTCGAGCCGTGACACCGTCCGCTCCCGCGCCTGGACGGGCAAGCCCGCCCGCTTCCTCAAGACCGCCTGGACCGAAGCCTGGGAGTCCGACAAGTCCCCCGGCTACCTCCCCATGCCGATGCAGTTCATGCTGGTCTCCGACGCCCTCCGCCGCATCTCCCGCTCCGGCGACGGCGAACTCGTCACCTTCCCCGTCGGCCAGATCGTCGGCTCCATGAACCAAGTCAAACCCACCGCCCAAGTCGTCTACGACCTCATGTCCGAATTCATCGAAGCCACCGACCGCCTCAACTCCCTCGTCTCCGACGACTAACCCCAAACCCCCCACCCAAAGGCGCCCCCGCCCCCCTCCGGGGGCGCCTTCTTTTGGTGTGTCTTCGCCTTGGTGACCGAGATCGTGGAAATCTCGGACAGGGGGTGAATGCTTACGGTAGTTTCGCGGTGACTTTCGGCGGCTGTCGGGTGCCAGGAGGGGGCTTGCGTCCTATGCTGGCGGTGACGGGGAGGAGTGGCATGACAGCGCAACCCATCGTGAGAGGGAGCGACATGACGTCACAGCCCGGCGCGAACCCGCCTGACGCAGGTCAGTGGTTGTTGGACGCGTTTCTTCGTATGGAGACCCCCCCGGGGCTGCGTGCGGAACTCATCGAAGGGGAGATCGTTGTGTCGCCCATCGGAAGCTTGTCCAACGACGGTCAGTGGTTGTTGGACGAGTTTCTGCGCCTGGAGATCCCGGAAGGGTTCCGCGCGGAGCTCCTGGACAAGGAGATCATCGTGTCGCCACCCCCGTCGGGTAGGCACGAGCGCGCGATTTCCGCGATCATCACGCAGGTGATCCGGCGGTCTGCGGTCGACATGAGCGTTTCGGGCAACCGCGGCCTGCTGCTGCCCGGGGAGCAGGGGACGGACGTCAGGCACGTCATCCCGGACGCGGTGTTCGCCCCCGAGGAACTCGACGTGTTCAACACGGACAGCTCCTGGATGGAGCCGGACGGGGTAGCCCTCGTCGTCGAGGTCACCTCGCAGCGGCCCAGAGACGACCGACTCCTCAAACACCGCGCCTACGCCCGGGCCGAGGTGCCGCTCTACCTCCTGGTGGATCGCGACACCGAGACGGCACACCTGTACAGCGAGCCAAACCCGAACACCGAGACCTACACGCAGACAGCGTCCGCGCCTTTCGGCTCCCCCCTGCCGTTCCCCGCCCCCTTCTCCTTCACCCTCGACACCTCCCGATTCGACTAACCCCGGGCGGGGGTCAGGCGCCCTTGAAGTTGGGGGGGCGTTTTTCGCGGAAGGCTCGGGTGCCTTCCTTGGCGTCTTCGGAGGCCATGACCGCCCAGCCGATCTCGTCCTGGAGCTTGAGGGCTTCGGCTTCGGGGAGGTGGGAGGTTTCGCGGTGGACGCGGAGGATGGCCTGGACGGACAGGGGGGCTGAGGCGGCGACGGCCTCGGCGAGTTCGAGGGCGGTCTTGAGGGCGGTGCCGGGTGGGACGACCTTGTTGATGAGGCCCAGGGAGAGGGCTTCGGCGGGGGAGACCTCGCGGGCGGTGATGAGGATGTCCATCGCGGCGGCGTAGCCGATCTGGCGGGGCAGGCGGATGGCGCTGCCGCCCATCGGGAACAGGCCGCGGCGGGCCTCGAACAGGCCGAGGGTGGCGTTCTCGGCGACGACCCGCAGGTCCGTGCCGAGCAGGAGTTCGGTGCCGCCCGCGACGGCGTAGCCCTCGATCGCGGCGATGATCGGCTTGGTCGGGACGGCCTCCCGCAGCAGGCCCTTCCAGTGGTAGTTCTCGATCTCGGCGGCACGCTGCCGGACCCGCTCGTCGGGGGAGGGCGTGCCCATGGCCTTGAGGTCGGCGCCCGCGCAGAAGTCGCCGCCCGCGCCGGTGAGCACCCCGACCCGTACCGACGGCTCCTCCGAGATGTAAGCGAAGGCGTCGGCCATCCCGATGAGCATGTCGCTGCTCAACGCGTTCTTGGCTTCGGGTCTGTTCATCGTCACGATGACTGTGGGACCGTCCTGCTCCACGGTGCAGTGTGCGGTGCTGATCGGCAGCTTCTCCGGCATCGTCAGGGCTCCTCGGGGAACGCGGGGGCGGCGCGGCGATGGCCCCTGCCCGGCGGCAATAACAAGAACAGATTCTAGGTTCCCCTTCACCAGTACAACAAGAGAAAACATCCCCTTGCCGACTCAAACTAGAACGTGATCTACTCAGGTTCTGGACTTGAGTCTCACGGCACCCCACCCCCGAGTGCAAGGGAGATGGTCATGGGCACGCTGGGCTTCTGGCGGCTCGCGGAGAAGGATCCCGCGTGGATCGCCGCCGTCGACCCCGACGGCACCGAGTACACCGCGGGGGACCTGCTCGCCCGCGCGAACCGCCTCGTGCACGCGCTGCGCGGGCTCGGCCTGGCGAAGAACGACGGCGTCTGCGGCCTCGTCCCGAACGGCGTGGACGGCCTTGTGCTGTACCTGGCCGCGCTCCAGGCGGGTTGGTACTACACACCGATCAACTGGCATCTGACCGGCCCGGAGATCGGCTACATCGTCGCCGACAGCGAGGCCAAGGCGTTCTTTGTGCACGAGCGGCACGCGGCCGAGGGTGTGCGCGGCGCGGACGAGGCGGGCCTGGCGCCCGAGCGCAGGTTCGCGTTCGGCGACGTGCCCGGGTTCGTCCCGGTCGAACGCCTCACCGAGGGCCATCCGGACACCAAACCGGACGACCGCAGCAACGGCGCGACGATGCACTACACGTCCGGCACGACGGGCAGGCCGAAGGGCGTGCGCCGCACCCTCATGGGCATCGACCCGGACGACAGCGCCGAGCTGATGACGTTCCTGCTGACGTTCTTCGGCTTCACCCCGGGGATCGCGGCGGGCGGCGCCCACGAGGCCCATCTGGTGACGTCGCCGAACTACCACACGGCCGTCACCCAGTTCGGCGGCTCCGCGCTGCACATGGGCCACACCCTCGTCTATACGGACAGGTGGGACGCCGAGGACACGCTGCGGACCATCGAGAAGTACCGGATCAGCAACACCCACATGGTGCCGACGCACTTCAAGCGGCTGCTCACGCTGCCCGAGGACGTCCGGACGCGCTACGACGTCTCGTCCATGAAGTGGGCGATCCACGCGGCCGCGCCCTGCCCGGTGCCGATCAAGAGGCAGATGATCGACTGGTGGGGCCTGTGTATCTGGGAGTACTACGCGGCAACCGAGGGCGGCGGCACGGTCGCCTCGCCCGAGGACTGGCTGAAGAACCCCGGCACGGTCGGCACCGCGTGGCCGATCTCCGAGCTGCTCGTCGTCGACGAGAACGGCGAGGAGGTGCCGCCGCGCACCCCCGGCACGATCTACATGAAGATGGCGGGCGTCCAGTTCGAGTACAAGGGCGACCCGGAGAAGACCGCCAAGGAGCGGCTGCGGGACTACTTCACGGTCGGTGACATCGGCTACCTCACCGAGGACGGCCACCTTTTCCTGTCCGACCGCAAGTCCGACATGATCATCTCGGGCGGGGCGAACATCTACCCGGCCGAGATCGAGAACGAGATCATCCTCCACCCGAAGGTCGCCGACGTCGCGGTCTTCGGCATCCCGAACGAGGAGTGGGGCGAGGAGATCAAGGCGGTCGTGGAACCGGCCGTCGGCGTCGCGCCGGACGAGGCGCTGACGGAGGAGATCTTCGCGTTCCTCAGGCCGCGCCTGTCCCGGATGAAGTGGCCTCGGACCATCGACTACACCGACGCGCTGCCCCGCGAACCCAACGGCAAGCTGCTCAAGCGCAAGCTGCGGGACCCGTACTGGGCCGACCGCGCGACCTCGATCTGAGCCTGGAGTCCTCTTTGCCCACCAACCACGCACTGGAGTTCCCGGGCGGCTACACCCGCTCGGTCGGGCCGGTCATCGGGCGGTTCCTGTCGGAGCTGCGGGACGGGCGGCTCGTCGGCGTCCGGGCCGGATCCGGCCGGGTGATCTTCCCGCCGCTGGAGTACGACCCGGACAACGGGCACGCGGTCACCGACGAGTACGTCGAGGTCGGCCCGTCCGGGACGGTCGAGTCGTTCGCCTGGGTCGGCGAGCCGCTGCCGTCGCATCCGCTGGACCGGCCGTTCGCCTGGGCGCTGGTCCGCCCGGACGGCGCGGACACCGCGATCCTGCACGTCCTGGACGTCGGGGAGTACGAGCGCGGCGCGGCCCCGCCGAAACGGTTGAAGCCGGGCCTGCGGGTGCGGCCGAGGTACCGGGCCGCCGCCGAGCGCAGGGGCGACATCTCCGACATCGAGGCGTTCCAGCCCGAGGTCACGATGATCACCGCGCCGTCCCGGCTGGAGTACGACCTGAAGCCCGGCCGCGCGCTCGACCGGTTTCTCGAAGGCGTCTCCGAGGGACGGATCCTCGGGCACCGCTGCCCGGTCTGCCGGAAGGTCATGGTGCCGATGAAGGGCCTGTGCCCGAAGGACGGCGTGCCGACGACCGAGGAGGTCGAGGTCGCCGACACCGGGACCGTCACCACCTTCGCCGTCAACAACCTGCCCGACCCGCGCGCCCCGCAGGTGCCGTTCGTCTCGGCCTACGTGCTGCTGGACGGCGCGGACGTGGCGATGGTCGCGCTCGTCTCGGGGCTGCCCGCCGACCAGGTCCGGATGGGCATGCGGGTGCGCGCCCTGTGGAAGCCCCGCGAGGAGTGGGGACGGACCATCACGAACATCCGGTGGTTCGAGCCCATCGACGAGCCCGACGTCCCCTTCGACCGCATCGCGGAGTACATGTGAAAGACATCGCGATCGTCGCGTTCGCCCAGACGCGGCACAGCGCCGAGGACACCGGGCTCGCTGAGACCGAGATGCTGCTCCCGCTCATCTCGGGCGTCAAGGAGCAGGTCGGGATCTCCCGGTTCGGCTTCACCTGCTCCGGCTCCAACGACTACCTGCAGGGCGCGCCGTTCTCGTTCGTGTCCGCGCTGGACGCCGTCGGGGCCTGGCCGCCGATCTCCGAGAGCCACGTCGAGATGGACGGCGCGTGGGCGCTGTACGAGGCGTGGGTCAAGATGCAGTACTCCGACGAGGTGGACACCGCGCTCGTCTACGGGTTCGGCAAGCCGTCGCAGGGGTCGCTGCGCGAGATCATGTCACGGGGCTACGACCCCTACTATCTCGCTCCGCTCGGCGTGGACTCCGTCTCCATGGCGGCGCTCCAGGCACGTGCCTATCTGACCCGCTCGGGTGCCAAGGAAGGCGACCTGACGGCTGTCGCGGCCCGCTCCCGCGCCGCCGGAAGGAACAACCCCTACGCGCTGCACCTTGACGAGCCTTCGCCGGACGCGCCCTATGACGTCGCGCCTCTACGGGCCCATGACGTCGCCCCGGAAGCCGACGGCGCCGCTGTCGTCGTCCTGGCTACGGGCGACAGGGTCGCGGAGATCTCCGCCCGGACGGGTCTGAAGCCCGCGTGGATCCGGGGCATCGACCACCGGGCCGACCCGCACTCGCCCGGCGTCCGCGACCTGTCGGTGTCGCCGTCCGCGCGGCTCGCGGGCGCGAAGGCGGGCGCGACCGGCGTCGAGGTGGCCGAGCTGCACGTGCAGTTCAGCCACGAGGAGCTGATCCTGCGCGAGGCGCTCGACCTCGGCGACGACGTGCTGGTGAACCCGTCGGGCGGGCCGCTGTCGGCCAACCCGGTGATGGCCGCCGGGCTCGTCCGGATCGGCGAGGCCGCCGCCCGCATCCACCGCGGCGAGAACCGCCGCACCCTGGGCCACGCCACCAGCGGCCCGTGCCTACAGCAGAACCTCGTCGCCGTCCTGGAGGGCTGAGCCATGGGCAACCCCTGCGCGATCATCGGGATCGGCCAGACCCGCTACCAGACCAAACGCCTCGACGTGTCCATCGCGGGCCTCCTCCGCGAGGCGGCCGTGCGCGCGCTTGAGGACGCCGACCTTACGTGGGACGACATCGACTGCGTCGTCATCGGCAAGGCCCCCGACATGTTCGAGGGCGTCATGATGCCCGAGGCGTACCTCGCCGACGCGCTCGGCGCCGCGGGCAAACCCGTCATGCGGGTGCACACCGCCGGATCGGTCGGCGGCTCGACCGCGATCGTCGCCGCGAGCATGATCCAGTCGGGCGTGCACCAGCGGGTGCTCACCATCGCCTGGGAGAAGCAGTCCGAGTCGAACGCGACGTGGGCGCTGACCGTGGGCGGCCCGCACAGCACGTCGCTCGTCGTCGGCGCGGGCGGCTACTTCGCCCCGCACATCCGTGCCTACATCCGCAGATCGGGCGCACCCGACCATGTCGGGACGCTCGTCGCGGTGAAGGACAGGGAGAACGCGCTGCGCAACCCCTACGCGCACCTCCGCATCCCGGGCATCTCCCGCGAGATGGTCGAGAGCACCCCGATGCTGTGGGAACCGATCCGCTACCTGGAGACCTGCCCGTCGTCCGACGGCGCGTGCGCCATGGTCCTCGCCAGCGAGGACGCCGCCCGGCGCGCCCCCAACAAGCCCGCCTGGGTGCACGGGACGGCGATGCGGTCGGAACCCATCTTCTTCGCGGGCCGCGACACCGTGAACCCGCAGGGCGGCAAGGACTGTGCCGCCGACGTGTACCGCCAGGCCGGAATCACCGACCCCAGGTCCGAACTCGACGTCGCCGAGGTGTACGTCCCGTTCTCCTGGTACGAGCCGATGTGGCTGGAGAACCTCGGGTTCTGCGGCGAGGGCGAGGGCTGGAAGCTCACCGAGGCGGGCGCGACCGCGCTCGACGGGGACATCCCGTGGAACGCCTCGGGCGGCGTCCTGTCGTCCAACCCGATCGGCGCGTCGGGCATGATCCGGTTCGCCGAGGCCGCGCTCCAGGTGCGCGGGATGGCGGGCGAACACCAGGTCGAGGGCGCGCGGCGCGCGCTCGGCCACGCCTACGGGGGAGGCGCCCAGTTCTTCGCGATGTGGATCGTCGGAAGCGAGAAGCCATGACCCTCTTCCAACACGCCGACCTGTTCGAGGGCGTCGCCGACGCCCTGCCGGACCGGCTCGCCGTCATCTGCGGCGACGACCGCCTGACCTTCGCCGAACTCGACAGGGCCGCCAACCGGCTCGCGCACGCGCTGGCCGCCGACGGCGTCCGGCCGGGGCAGCACGTCGGCATGCAGCTCTACAACGGGATCGAGTACGTGACCGCGCTCGTCGCGGTGATGAAGATCCGCGCGGTGCCGGTGAACGTCAACTACCGGTACGTCGAGAACGAACTCCGCTACCTCTACGACGACTCCGACATCGTCGCGCTGCTGTTCGACACCGAGTTCGACGAGCGGGTCGCCGCCGTCGCGCCCGAGGCGGCCAAGCTGCGGCGGCTCGTCGCGGTCGGCGGGCCGACGACGGTGCCGGGCGCCGTCGAGTACGGCGCGTTCGTCGCCGACCAGTCCGACGCGCGCGACTTCCCGCCGCGCGGCGAGGACGACCACTACGTCATCTACACCGGCGGCACGACCGGGATGCCCAAGGGCGTCATCTGGACGGCGAAGAACATCCTGTGGGGCTTCGCCAACCCGACCTACGAGCCGCCCAAGACGCCCGAAGGCTGGGTCGCGCACGCCGCGAACAGCGGGCAGCTCATCATGATGGCCGTCGCGCCGCTCATGCACGGCGCCGCCCAGGTCGGCATGTGGATCGGCTGGTGGATCGGCGCGACCATGGTGTTCGTCCGCAAGTTCGAGGCCGACACCGTGTGGCGGGCCATCGAGCGGGAGAAGGTCAACTCGCTGACGATCACCGGCGACGCCATGGCCATCCCGATGGCGGACGCGCTGGAGCAGAACAGCTACGACCTGTCCGCCCTGTTCGCCTATGTCTCGACAGGGGCGATCATGACGGGCGCGGTGGCGGCCCGGCTCCAGGCACTCCTGCCGAACGTGATCATCATGGACCGGTTCGGCTCCACCGAGTCCGGCTCGACCGCGCAGGCCACACCCGGATCGTCACCCGAGAAGGGGCTGCGGTTCGCGCCGGACGCGCCCGACATCGCCGTCCTGGACGACGACCTCCAGCCCGTCAAGGCCGGATCGGGCGTCATCGGGCAGGTCGCGCGCAGCGGGTACATCGCGTCCGGCTACTACAAGGACGCCGAGAAGACCGCCAAGACCTTCCCCGTGGTGGACGGGCGGCGCTGGCTGCTCACCGGCGACCTCGCGACGGTCGAGGACGACGGAACGATCGCCGTCTACGGGCGCGGCTCGCAGGCCATCAACACCGGCGGCGAGAAGGTGTTCCCGGAGGAGGTCGAGGCCGTGCTGAAGACCCATCCGGGGGTGTTCGACGCGCTCGTCACCGCGATCCCGGACTCGCGGTTCGGCTCGCGGGTGGCGGCCGTCGTCCAGTTGCGGGCGGGCGCCACCACCGAATCCGACCTGGACGCCCACTGCCGCTCCCTCCTGTCGGGCTACAAGGTGCCGCGCACCTACGCGTTCGTGCCGGAGATGCGCCGTTCGCCCGCCGGGAAGGCCGACTACCGCTGGGCCAAGGAGACCGCCGCCAACGCGGCGGGCTGAACCGCACGCGGGCCCGTCCTCGGGCGACGGGCCCGCGCGCACCTTCCCTGGCCTGGGGGAGCTCTCGGCGGCGTCGGGTTGTCGAGCGTCTGTCCCGCGTGTGGTCAGCGCCAGCGGTGGTCGGTGACGTAGGCGGCGGGGTTTTCGGCGTATGTGGTGGGCCAGTCGGCCAGGAGGCGGTCGGCGGCGGTTTGGCCGGAGGCGGCGATTTTGTCCAGGGGGGCCAGGTAGGTCAGGACGTCTTCGGGTTCGCGGCCGGAGGCGACGAGGCGGGTCAGGCCCTCGTGGGCGATGGTGACGAGGTCGGCGCATTTCTGGCGGATAGGGATGCCGTCCAGGTGGGCTTCGAGGCCGTGGATCGCGACGTCGTCGATGAGGGCGTCCAGGTCGTCCACGGATCTGCCGCGCATCAGGGCGGCGGCCTCCTCGCGGGCGGTCGGGTCGTAGCCGAGCGCCGTCCACAGGGTGGGGACGGCGGCCCAGTCGGTGTAGTGGGGGCCGTCGGCGACGCGGAGTTCGAGGGTGTCGCGTAGCCGGACATACGGCCACAGGGTGGACAGCAGCGCCTTCCAGTCGGACTCGTCCGGGTATGTCCCGTCGCCGTAGCCGTGCTCCAGCAGTTCGCGGAACGCCTTGCCGTCCGGGGCCGGCGCGCTGATCCCGGCCACCCGCCGGAAGATCGGCGGCAGGCCGGTGAGCGTGTCGAGGTACTTGTCGGGATCAAGCGGATAGTCGAGGGAGTGCGGGAGGAACCCGGCGCGGGTGCGGTCCACTCGCTGCCAGACGCGCAGGCGCTGCGAGCGCAGGCCCGTCGGCGCGCCCTCCCAGACCGGGGAGTTCACGAACAGCGCCGCGACCAGCGGGGACACCGCGTTCGCCATCCGGTGTTTGGCGTCGCGGTCGGCCGGGTCGGTGTAGTCGAGCGTCGTCTGGACCGACAGGATGCGCGACATCGCGGCCCAGCCGGACGACCCCGGCACGTGCCTGTCGAAATAGCCGAGCATGAGCGGAATCTGGGCCTTCGGCGCCCAGGTGCGATGGCCGGGCCCGTTGTACGGCATGAGCGCGCCTGACAGCAGCGCGACCCCCGCCTCGGCGGCCAGGTGCGCGAGGCGCGTCATGTCCTCCCTGACGCGCGGCACAAGATCGCCGAGCCGGGGCGCGGGCGCCGAGCCGTACTCCAGCGCGCACCCCGACTCCAGCATGATCTCCGCGCCGTCCGGCCTGCGGAAGCCGATCAGCTCCCCGGCCTCGACGAGCGGCGTGCCCGTCCACCGCTCCGCGACCAGCGCGAGCAGCGACCGCACGCCCCGTGCCCCGTCGTACGGCAGCGACACCCCGCTGCGCGGATCGACGACCGCCGCCTCGATCTCCACCCCGACGAGCTCGGGCCGCCCCGGCACCCCCCGGAACGTCGAAGCCAGCCGATGCCCCGCCACCCGGCGCGCAGAACCCACCCCAAGCCCCTCTTCCCGCCCGACCGACCCCCTCTCCAGCGTCCCACAACCGCCCGTCGATGGAAGGCCCTTCTGCCCCTAACCACCCCCTCCCCCCGGGGTGTCGTGGGCGGGCGGGCACGGGTTATAGTCAAGCGGTCGCTTGGTTGGTTTTGGAGGTGTGCCTTGGGTCGGAAACCCGCGGTGGACGGGTGGTTCTCGGTCGATCCCGCGGCCCTGGTCGGGACACGGTGCGGCGACTGCGGGACGCCCTACTTCCCCCGGAACGAGATCGCCTGCCGCAACCCCGGATGCGCCGGGCCCAAGGACGGGTCGGAGCTGGCGCCCTACACCTTCTCGACCAGGGGGAGGATCTGGTCGTACGCCGACTCGCGGTACAAACCGCCGCCGCCGTACGTGTCGCCGGAACCGTTCCGGCCCTACGTCGTCGCCGCCGTCGAACTCGACGTCGAGAAGATCGTCGTCCTCGGGCAGGTCGTGCCCGGCGTCGGCGTCGACGACCTCGCGGTCGGCCAGGAGGTCGAACTGACCGTCGGCACGCTGTACACCGAAGGCGACGACGACCACCTCGTGTGGATGTGGAGGCCCGTGGCATGAGCGGAGACGTCGCCGTCGTCGGGACGGGCATGCACCCCTGGGGCAAGTGGGGGAAGAACTTCGTCGGCTACGGGCTCACCGCGGCGCGTGAGGCGCTCGCGGAAGCAGGGCTCTCGTGGCGGGACGTCCAGTACGTCGCCGGAGCCGACACCATCAGGAACGGGTACCCGGGGTTCATCGCGGGCGCGACCTTCGCACAGGCGCTCGGCTGGTCCGGGGCGCGCGTGTCGTCGTCCTACGCGGCCTGCGCCTCCGGCGCCCAGGCCATCGCGAACGCGCGGGCGCAGATCCTCGCCGGGCTCGCCGACGTCGCGCTCGTCGTCGGCGCCGACGCCGCGCCCAAGGGGTTCTTCGCGCCCGTCGGCGGCGACCGGCCCGACGACCCCGACTGGCTGCGCTTCCGCCTCCTCGGCGCCACCAACCCGCTGTACTTCGCGCTCGCCGCCCGCCGCCGGATGGCGCTGTACGGCTCGACGCCCGAGGACTTCGCGCTCGTCAAGGTGAAGAACGCGCGGCACGGCGCGGCCAACCCCAACGCGCGCTACCGCAAGGAGACGACGGTCGCGGAGGTGCTGGAATCGCCCGTCGTCGCGTCCCCGCTGCACCTTATGGACATCTGCGCGACGAGTGACGGCGGGGCGGCGCTCGTCCTGACCTCGGTGGAGTTCGCGCGCTCGCGGGGGCTGGCGCGGCCGGTGCGGATCGCCGGGCTCTCGACGGTGACGCCGACATTCCCCAAGACCGTCATCGACCTGCCGGACTTCGCCACGGACGCGGCCATGACGGTGCCGGAGCCCGCCCGGCCGTTCCGCGCCGCGCTCGCCTACGCCGCGTACGAGGAGGCCGGGATAGGGCCGTCCGACGTGTCGGTCGCGGAGGTCTACGACCTGTCCACCGCGCTGGAACTGGACTGGATGGAGGACATCGGCCTGTGCGCGCCCGGAGAGGCCGAATCCCTGCTCCGCGCGGGTGAGACGACCATCGGCGGCCGTATCCCGGTCAACCCCTCCGGCGGCCTGGCCAGCTTCGGCGAGGCCGTCCCCGCCCAGGCCATCGCCCAGATCTGCGAACTCACCCGCCAGTTGCGGCACCGCTCAGGCCCCCGCCAGGTCCCGTCCCCCAACACCGCCATCGCCGTCAACCAGGGCCTTTTCGGCCACGGCAGCGCCACCCTCCTCACCCACTAGATCGCCCCATCCCACCCCTCAACCCCCCGATCCACCCCAAAGCCACCAAACCCAGGACAGAACCCCTCCACGGTTCCCCCCGTCTCCTCCGTCAGGAACCCATCACCAGAAACCTCCGAAAGAAACACGTCACCGACAGTCAACGGCCCACCCAGGACAAACCCGTCCGAGGGCACACCCGGCCCGCCCGGAAGGAGGACGTCTCCGGAAGCCACCGGCCCGCCCAGGAGGAACACGTCTGAGGGGTCCGCCGGTGTGCCTGGTGGTAGCGCGTCGCCGGGAGCCGCTGGCCCGCCTGGGAGGAGGACGTCCGCAAACGACAGCGGCCCGCTTGGCGGGAACGCGTCGGTGGGGGTCGCCGGAGTGCCGGGGAGAAGCGCGTCGGGGGGAGGGAGAAGTCCGCTTGGGGGAGGTATGTCGGGGGTGATCGTTGATGGGGGGTTGGTGGGGATCGTCGGGTTCTGGGGGGAGGTGGGATCTGGGGGGAGGGGGATTCCGGCCAGGATCTCCGACATGTCGGGCATCTCGATGGGTGGGAGGGGCTCGTAGTCCGGTAGGTCCGGCAGCATGAGTTGGCTGAGGACGAGGAAGGGGATCGCCTCGGCTGCGACACCGACGATCACTGACACCGTGAGCGGATGCCGCGCGGCGAACCCCCTACCGCGTCCTGCCGTACGGTCGTTGGTCCCGGTCGTTTCGTCTGCGTCGTGTCCTGCGGTACGGCTCCTGGCCCCGCCAGCCTCGGCCGCGTTACGTCCTGGTGGGCGAGCCGGGGTTACGGGTGTCCCGGCCGTGTGGTGCTCTGTCGTGTGGCTTGGGGTCTCGGCTGGTTCGGCTGGGTGGTGTGTGGGCGTGCGGTGCTCGGCTTCCGGGAGGAGGGACGGGGGGAGGGCGGCCAGGACGGGGGTGGGGGAGGGGGTGGTGGCGAGGGTGGCGGTGAGGCGGAGGGCGGTGGTGACGGCGGGGCCGGTGAGGTCGGGGGTGGTGGCGCCCTCGGTGACGGCCGCGTTCAGGGGGGTGGGGGTGGCTCTCAGGGCGGTGAGGAAGGTGGGGATGGTCGGGGAGAGGGGGGTGTCCGGGGGGAGCAGGAGGATGAGGGTGGTGGACTCGTGTCTTCGGGGGCAGTGGGCGGGGTTGAGGTGGGCGGCGGACAGGGCGGTGTCGGCCAGGGCGTCGAGGTGGGCCGGGAGCAGGGGGGCGCGGGCGGTGAGGGCGATGACGACGCGGGAGGGAGCGGCGGTCACAGGGTCGCCTCCTTGAAGACGAGGTTTTCCAGGCCGGGACGGTCGAGCAGGACGAGGCGGCGGTAGCCGGTGGCCAGTAGGCGCATCTCGCGGACGCCGCCGAAGCTCACCCGGTACTCCGTCGCGGCCCGCAGCTTCGCCGCGACGGACCTGTGCACCGCGAGCGACGCCGCCGGGTCGTCGCGCAGGAAGTGGGTGAACTCCTCGGCGCTGAGCAGCCGGGCGGGCGTCGCGCGGGCGGTGAGCGCGGACGCCGAGCGCGGGCCGCCGTCCAGCGCGGCGAGTTCGCCGACGAGGTCGCCGCCGGTGCGCAGCGCGAGCAGCGCCGCCGACCCGCCCGGCGTCACCCCGACGATCTTGACGCAGCCGCCCGTCAGCACGAGCACG
This sequence comes from Actinocorallia sp. API 0066, assembly GCF_020991275.1. Classification (GTDB taxonomy): domain Bacteria; phylum Actinomycetota; class Actinomycetes; order Streptosporangiales; family Streptosporangiaceae; genus Actinocorallia. Next base: position 145,529 of record NZ_JAJLQY010000007.1, read on the forward strand.
TGGCTGCTGAGGTCGCCTTCGCTGAACAGCCCGACGCCCGCCGGGTAGACCCGCTCGGTGCCGAGCCTGAGCAGCGCGGCCGTCGTGGCGGTCCCCAGGCAGCCGAGGAACGAGTCGGGCGGCCACGGCCGGTCCTGGGGTTCGCCGACGTTCAGGACGCCGCCAGCGTGAGCCTGAGCGCGTGCCTGGCCCGGTGCAGCCTGCTGCGCACGGTCGCGGTGGCGATGCCGCAGCGGCGCGCCACCTCGCCGTCCGGCATGTCGCAGTAATCACGCAACAGCACGACGTTCCGGTAATGCGGGGCGAGCCGCGCCAGCGCCCAGCGCAACTCGGCGTCGCGCACCGTCGCCGCCTCGGGTCCCGGTGCCGCGTGCGGCGGTTCCGGCATCCGCGCGACGGGCGTAGGCAGCCGCGACCGCCTACGGTGCTCGTCCACCGCGAGGTTGGCGACGAGCCGGTACAGCCACGTGCGCAGGGAGGACCGCCCGTCGAACGCCCGCGCCTTCAGCCACACCCTCAGCATCACCTCCTGACGCAGCTCGTCGGCCTCGTCGGCGTCGCGCGTCTGGTTCCGGCAGAACGCGTCGAGGATCGTGCCCGCCTGCGCGAGGAACTCCTCGAACGCCGTGTCGTCCCGCGCCGCGATGCGGCGCATCAGCGCCAGTTCGGCTTCGTTGTCCCGTTTCATGCCCGTCCTTCTGCCTCCGTTGGGACGGAAGGTAGGCCGGTTCCGAATCGGACATCCCATCAAAAGAGGGAATCCGCTCCGGGTTGTCGAGACCGTTACCGTGCCGGTTACGGTTCGCCGCTCCCGGTGTGATGGCAGGGGTCAGAGGGGCAGGTGCGACGCCCTCAGCGGGCCGCAGCGAGCCGGGCGGCCAGCGCTTCGAGCGCGGCGACGTCGGCCTTCAGCGCGGCCCGGCGCGGCGCCCGTTCGGTTTCGGCGGCCTTGAGGGTTTCCGCCCGCTCGGTGAGGGTCCGCTCCAGTTCCGCGCGCCGGGCGGCCAACCTCGCCGCGACGGCGTCACGCACCTCCTCCAGCATCCGGGCGATGCCGTTCTTGAGCTCTGCGGGTACCTCCTGGTTGAGCCTGCGTATGAGTGCGTGCAGGTGCCTCGTAAGGTCGGCGCGTGTCCTTGCCCGCTCCTCACGCAGTCGGCGCTGGCTGTGGATGCCGTGGCCGATGAGCCCGCCGATCCCGAACAGCACGAGCGGCGACAGCGTCAGCACGTTGCCGATCATGAACGCGACGCCCATGCCCGGCAGATACCGCTCGACCGCGGTGAACAGGGCGCCGCCCCGCTCGTCCTGGCCGCTCCAGCGCGGCGCGCCCAGGTCGTCGACGCCGGGCGGGCGCACGACGTGCAGGGTGAGCGCGTCCACGCCGTCGGCCGCGAGGTCGGCGGCGAGCCCGAACGCGATACGGTCGGCGCCGCGCCCCGCCGCCGTCTCCATCCGCGCCCACACCGCGCGCAGGCCCGTCTCGATCTCCCTGACGGCCTCCTCGGCGTCCTCAGGGTCGGTCTCGGCTATGAGCTCCTCGGCGGCCGTCTGGACGTCCGTGATGAGCCGCTGGTAGAGGCGCATCAGCTCCTGGTCGAGGGCGGCGAACTCGCGGGCGAGCCTGGTCCGCCAGGCGGCGTCCTCGCGGCCGAGCGCGGTGAGCGCGTCCCGGTCGGCGGTGATCTCCTTGAGCAGCGCCGGATCGCCCGCGAGCGCGAGCAGCCCGCGCCGCCGCTCTCCGGCGAGCCGGTTCAGCACCAGCGCGGCCGTGCGCGCCGCGTTCGCCCGGCGTAGGGCGGTGATCCGGCCTGCGACGCCTTCGATGAGGGCCGCCTCCAGGGGCCCGAAGCCACTCGCCTCTGCGCGCGCCGCGTCGCCCGTGCGGATCGCGTCCAGGCGGAACCTGCTACTGACGGCGTACCACGGGGCCTTCGCGAGCCTTGGGGCGTGCTCGGCGACGAGAGCCAGGTTCCGGTCCAGGACCGCGCGCCAGGAAGGGTACTTGTCGGTCTGGGTGAGGACGAACAGGACGGTCGCGACACGGTCGGTCGCCCGGTGCAGGAACGCGCACTCCGAGGCGGTCAGCTCGCTCGTGCCGCTCACCACGAACAGGACGGCGTCCGCGCGGTCCAGCGCGGCGAGCGTCACCGCGCCGTGCCCGGCGACGAGCCCGCCCACGCCGGGCGTGTCGTACAGGACGAGCCCGCGCGCGAGCGTCTCGGACCGCACGGTCACCTCGACGTGGGTGACGTCAGGGTGCGCGGCCTGGGCAGTCACCGGATCGAGTGCCGCGTACTCGGCGATCCCGCTCAGCCCTGTCTCGACGCGCTCACCTTGCGCGTCGACGGCCACGGCACCCTCCTGATCGCCGTAGCCGACCGCTATGTACGTGCTCGTGGCGAGGTCGGCGTCTACCGGGAGCAGCCCTGGACGTCCCAGGAGCGCGTTCAGCAGCGAGCTCTTCCCGCGCTTCTTCTCCCCGACGACGACGACCCGCGCCGCCCCGTCCGGCAACCCCGCCAGCTCCGCCCTGACCGGATCGGCCGTCCCGGCGAGGCCCATCCGCCCGGCGGCGTCGGCGACGGCGGCGAGGACGTCCTCGATCCGGTCAGCGGACACGGTCGTCGTCGAGCATCCGGTAGACGACGACCTCCGGCTCGCGCAGCACGGCGCCCCGGTCGAGGTAGCCGACGAGCTCCGTGCTCGCGATCGTCTCGTTGTGTTCGGGCACGTCCGTCTTGCGGAAGGTGAGGGATTTGTGCCGGTAGGGGTCGAACCGTTCGCCGTCCGGCGTGTAGACCGTCACCCCGACCCGCTCCAACTGCCGGTTGACCATCCGCCACAGGCCCGGGTTGTGCTCCTGGAGCCGGTCGGCGAGGTCGATGAGGGCGCGCACCAGCAACGTCCGCTCACGCTCGGCAGCGGCGCGCTCAGGGCGCTGCGCGCGCCACGCCCGCTCGGCCTCCGCCGCGTCGGGACGGCCGTCGCGCGCCGCCGGGAGCATCCGGTCGCGCAGCGCGTACCAGCACAGCAGCGCGCCCAGGACGAGGCCCGTGGCGAGCGTCGTGACGAGCGTGACCGTCCCACGGAACCCGCCGCCGTCCTCCACGGGCCGCGGCGGCTGGACGCCCTCGGCCTGCGTGTTCACGTAGACGTCGAAGCCCTCCGCCTTTCTGCCGTTGAAGAGCCACTTCCCGTCGGAGTGGTGGACGACGTCACGGATCTTGTCACCGTTCTGGTCGGGGGCGAGGCCCAGAAGGCGGTCGGGGCCCACGATGGTGCCGCTCTTGTCGAGGATCTCCATGTCGGAGCCGTAGGTGAACCCGGACTCCGGGTTGTAGATGCGGCCGTCAGGGGCGAGGAGCGCCTTGTCTTTCAGATCCAGGGGAGCCTGCTTGCCCGACTCGTCGATGAGGAAGCCGCCGGGATCGAAGGAGAAGCCCTTCGGGAGCTCCGGCTTTGGCGGGGCGAGGTCCGGAAGGGCGGCGGCCAGCCAGGACAGCGCCTCGTGCGCCAGGCTCATGAGTCCAGGCCGTACGTCCAGCGGGCGTAGTCGGTGTAGACGCTCGTCGTGTTGATGTCCGCCAGGCGCGGCCCCGCCGTCGGGTCCCGCTCCGGATCGGCCACGGGCGGGGCGTCCTCGGCCGCTGCGAGCGCGTCGTGGTAGGCGTCCATCGCGGGCGCCAGCGTGGCGTTCAGGTCCGCCAGGAAGTCCGTGTGGACGCCCGCGGGCTCCGCAGGCAGCGACCCGATGTCCAGGATCGTCTGGTACGCGCCCAGCGACGCGTCATGGGTCAGCGCCGTGATCGCGTCCAGCGTCGGGTTCCCCGTGAGGACGGGCGGGGCCGGCGGCTGGAGGTCGTCCAGGCCCGCGTACTCGGCGAGCGTCATGTCATGCCCGGAGAAGTCCGGTTCCATCGGGTTTGCCTCCCGGTGCGTTGGCGGTTCTGCCCGGTTGGACGGATCCGGAACGCACCGGTGTTCCCGGAAACAGCCGGGTCGGTCCGTCTCGTCCAACCCTGTACTGAGAAAGGTGGTGACCCCATGGCCGGTTGGGTGCTGGCGATCGACTTCGGCACGTCCTTCAGCACGGCCGCGACGCTCCGGGACGGCTCGATCGACCTCGTGGAGGTCGGGAACTCGCGCTATCTCCCCTCGGCCGTCGCGCTCGGCGGGGACGGGGACCTGATGGTCGGAACGGCCGCGCTGAACTATCGCAACAGCTCCCCCGAATCCGCTGAAAGGTGCCCGAAACGGGCGCTGTTGCTGGGGCACGCCGTCCGGCTCGGCGGGACCGACGTGCCCGTCTCGTCCCTCGTGGCGGCCATCTTCCGGCGCTTCGCGGCGGAGGCCACCCGGATCCACGGCGGGCCACCCGAAAGGCTCGTCCTCACCCATCCGGCGCGCTGGGGCGACGTGGAGACAGCCGTACTCAAGGCGGCGGCGGCTGAAGCGGACCTGCCTGAACCGTGGCTGACATCCGAACCCGTCGCGGCCGCCACCTACTACGCGGCGCGCCACCGGGTCGAGGAAGGCAGGTGCGTCGCCGTGTACGACCTCGGCGGCGGCACCTTCGACACCGCCGTCCTGCGCCGCGCCGCCGACGGGTTCGAGCAGGTCGGCGCGGCGGGCGGGCACCCCAGGCTCGGCGGCGAGGACTTCGACGACGAACTGCTCGGCCTCGTCGCCGAACGGGCCGCCGCCGCGTCGCCCGCCGACTGGGAGGCGCTGCACCGCGGACCGGAACCCGCGGTGATGCGACGGCTCAACCTGCTGCGTTCCGACGTCACGAGGCTCAAGGAGGAGCTGTCGGAGCACCTCCAGAGGGAGATCCCCGTAGACGGGTTCGCCGAGGCGGTGCAGGTGCAGCGTGCCGAGTTCGTCGCGCGCATCACCCCGCACCTGCGCACCACCATGGTGGAGCTCGCCGCCACCGTCGAACGCGCCGGCCTCGCCTTCGCGGACCTCGCCGAGATCTACCTCACCGGCGGATCAAGCCGCGTCCCCCTGGTCACCGACCTGTTCGCCGAGACCTTCGGCCGCATCCCCTCCGTCGAAGGCGACCCCAAAACCGTCGTTGTCATTGGCGCCCTCCACTCTTACCGGGCCGCCACCTCCCCCACGTCCGCCCCCGCCTCCGTCACGGCCCCGCCCGCCGACGAGGACGAGCCGCGGATCACGCTGCCCCGCCCCGCGCGGCGCCGCCGCCGACCCGTCGCCCGGTCGGGGATCGCCGCCCTGCTCGGCGTCGCCATCGTCCTCGGCGCGGCCGGCGTCCACGCCGCCATGGAGGACGACTCCAGCTCCAGCCGAACCCACGCCCTCGACGAAGACGACCCGTCCGACTACCCCGACGACGAGCCCGACGAGCCCGACGAGCCCGACCCCCCGTCCCCGTCGCGCTCGCCCTCGCCGTCGCCCGAGGACGAGCCGAGCCGCTTCGACGACCCCAGCCCGTCCCCGCGTCCCACCTCTGATCGGCCGGGCGGATACAACTTCTGGGGCGCGGACGACGAGTCCGACCCGCCCGCGCCGTCCGTCCCGCAGGTCTACTTCCGGTGGAGCGGGTCCGTCGTGTACTGGAAGTGCGACTTCACCGTGCGCGCCGGCGCCGGCTCGGTCCCGCTCTCCTTCACGATCGTGAACAACTCCTCCTACGACACCTACCTGCACGAAGTGGACACTGCGGGCGTCTACACCGGGGGCCGTGCCTACGTCGGCTCAGGACGCAGCATCTATCTCACCGACGCGATCTGGGGTAAGGCGTACGTCCTCGCCGACAAGAACGGAACCTGCCTCGGCAAGTTCGGCCTGAACGGTGCCTACCCGTCCCAACTCGTCATCAGCTAAGCCGACATGAACCCTTCACAGGACGCATCCGGCGTCCCGATCGTCCTTGACTGGGGGTAGGGAGATTTTCTGCGAGACGCTGGTGGAAGCCTGTGCGAAGGCGCGGCCGGTGCTCACCGGGCGGGCCGCGGAGACGGTGGACGCCGTGGTGGCGCGGTTGGCGGAGGAGGCGTTGCGGGTCGCCGTCGGGGGGCGGGTCAACGCGGGCAAGTCGACGCTGGTGAACGCGCTGCTCGGGCAGTCGCTCGCGGCGACGGACGCGACCGAGTGCACGACCGTCGTCACCTGGTTCCGGTACCACCACCACAACCGGGTCGAGGTGACGCCAAGGACGGGCCCCGCCTACCACGTGCCCAGCGCGCCCGGAGGCGGCGTGCCCGCGGACCTCGGTAGGCCCGCGGCGCAGGTGGCGCGCGTCGCCGTCGAGGTGTCGAACGCGGTGCTCAAACGGCACACCGTCGTGGACACGCCCGGCCTCGACAGCCTGACCGGCGGCGGCGCCCTCGACCGCGACTCGCTCGCCGCGCTCGCGTCCTGCGACGCGCTGCTGTTCGTCATGCCGCATCCGGGGCAGCGCGAACAGGAGTCGCTCACCGCGCTGCGCGCCGCCATGGACGGCTCCGGCCTCGCCGTCCGCAACACGCTCGGCGTGCTCAGCCGGATCGACCAGCTCGGCGACGGCTACGGCGACCCCTGGCCGCAGGCCGACCGCATCGCCACCCGTTACGCGGCCCGCCTACGCGGCCTCGTCTCCGACGTGATCCCCATCGCCGGCCTGCTGGCGGAGGCGGCCCTGGGCGATTCCTTCACCGAGTCGGACGCCTTCGCCCTCCAGGACTTGGCTCACGCCACCTCGCCCGAGCTCCGGGGGCGCATCCTCTATTCGCCGGAGGATTTCCTCGCGGAAGCCCCCGTCGGGGGGGAGGCCCGTGCCCGTCTCCTCTCCCTGCTCGGCCTGTACGGCATCGGCGAGGCCCTCGCCCTCGTCGACGACGGCGCCCGCGGCGCCGTCCGGATCACCCGCGCCCTCCGCGCCCGCTCCGGCATCGACCGCCTCCTCGACACGATGCGCACCACCTTCACCGAGGACGCCGACGTGCTCCGCGCCCAAAGCGCCATCACCGCCCTGGATCCGGTCCTCTGGTCCCCGTCCACCCCGGCCGAAGCCACCGCCCTGTCCGCTCTCCGCGCCACCCTGGACCGCCTCCGCCGCCTCCCCGCCCTCCGCCAATCCGAGTACGCCACCCTCCTGGCCGAGTTCCACGCGGGCCGCCTCCCCCTCCCACCCCCCGCCGTCCAGGACCTCATCGACCTGGCCACCGCCCGCACCGACCCCGCCCGAGTCGGCCTCCCCCCCACCGCCCCCACCTCCGAGATCCCCCCCGCCGCCGACGAACGCATCCGCCGCTGGCGCCGCCTCGAATCCGACTACCGCCTCCCCCTCTCCCGAGCCGCCCAATCCCTCCGAGAAACCTACGAATCAATCTATTACCACTACAAAACCCCCTAACCCCCACTCCCACCCCCCCCACGCACCCGCTCCACTCCCACGCACCCACCCCACTCCCACGCGCCCGCTCCACTCCCATGCGCCCGCTCCACTCCCATGCGCCCGCCCCACTCCCACGCGCCCACACCACCCCCACGCGCCCGCCCCACCTCCACGCACCCACCCACCAGCCCCTTCCCCAAGCCGCCCTCCTTCCCTCCTTCATCCAGCCCCGCCACCCCAAGCCTCGACCCGACCGCCCCACCAACTCCCGATCCCGCCCCCCTTCACCGCCCCCATCCCGCCACCCCACCAAGGCCCCAGCGCGCCCCGAGCTTCAGCACCACCAACATCCGAGGCCCGAGGCCCCCGCCCCCATCAGCCTCACCGCACCCCACCGCCACCCCAGCCACCTTCATAGGCCGCCCACCAGTCCAAGACATCGGGACCTCTACCCCTCTCCCACCCCCGATCCCGCCCCACCGGTCCCACTCGTTCCCCACGCTCAACCATCGCCGACGCCCAAAGCCCCCGCCGAGCCAGATCCACCGTGCCGTACCCCGTCACAGTTCTCTCCCGCCCGCCCCGTCGGATTCTTCCCAACCGCAGCCACACTCCACCGTCGCCGACGCCCAAAGGCCCCCTCGGCCCAGCTCGCGGCATGTGCCGACATCTTTCCGCGTGGCAGTACCGAGCTCCCACCGCCCATGTCGATCGCTGCGCGGTCCCCTCCACCCGCTTCGGCACCCATCCGCACCCGCAGCACGCCAGCATCCGGCCACCCGAAGCACCATTCTCCGCGCCGCAGAAGTGCCGACGCCGTCGCACCCTCGGCAGCGGCGCTTCACCTCCACCCGCTCCGGCGCCCATCCCCACCCGCAGCACGCCAGCATCCGGCCACCCGAAGCACCACTCTCTGCGCCGCTGAAGTGCCGACGCCGTCGCGCCTCCGGCAGCGGCGCTTCACCTCCGCCGGTCCACCGGCGCCGGTCTTGCCCGCTCTCACCATGGGCCCACTCGTCTGCCGAATCTCCCCGATCCTCCGGCGCGGCTCCCCTTTCCGTCGGCAGCGACGCTCCGGCGTCCCGACGCCCAAAGCCGCCGCCATCGGCCCTACTGAGCTTTGCTTCTGCTTCCCAGTCTAATGTCGCTGGCTGCCTGCTCTGCTGGGTTCGTGTCTTCGGCTGCCGCTGTCTCTTGGTGGTCTGAGGGTGTGTTGGCGTCCGGCTGTGTTTTGGGTGTTTGTTCTTGGTTGTCGATGTTGTGTGTTGGTTTGGAAGGGTGTTGGTGGCTTTACTGCGTTGGTGACGGGGATTCGGGCTTGCCTCCGTTGTGGGGGTGATTGTCGGGTGGAGTTGTTGTTCGGCCTGAGGTGTTGGGCTCGGTTCTTGTGGTTGGTGGGGTTTCGGGGTTGTTGGGGTTTGGGGCTATTGCTGGGGTGGGTGTGTCGGGTGTTGGGGTCTCGCCGTGGGCTGGGGGCGGGGTGGTGGTGCCCGTGTTGATGGTTGAGCGGGACGCGTCGGCTTGTTGTGGGATGGCGTGGTTGTCTGGGGGTGGGTTGGTGTTTGGGGTTGTTGTGGTGGTTTGGCAGTCTTTGGTCTTTGGGGTTTCTGGCGTTGGGGGGGCGAGGGGGGCGGCGGGTGGGTGTTCTGTGGGGCTGGTGTTGGGGGCTTTGTGGTGTGTTGTGCTTGTGGCTGTGGGGGAGCTCTCCGGCGGGGTGGGGGTGCCGTGCGCTGTCGGCTCGTTCTGGGTTGTGGCCGGTCCGGAGGCGGGGGCGGGGGTGTGCGGGGGTGTGATGGCGGGGCCGGGTTTGGGGTGCGGGGCTTCGTGCGCTTCCGGAGGGGTGCTGGTGGTTGGGTGGGTTGTGGCTGGGGTGTTCTCGGGACTTGGGGTGTCGGGTGTTCCCGGGGGGACGCTGGTGGCTGGGTGGGGTGTGGCGGGTGTGTGCTTGGGGGATGCGCCTCCGTGGGTGGGGGCGCTCAGGGGGGTTGCGGGTGGTGGGGTCTCGAATTCTGGGGCGCTCTGTGTGCCTGGGGTGGCGCCATCGGCTGGGTCGGTTGTGGTGGGTGCGGCTGGAGGGGTGGTGAGGAGGGTGAAGCGGGCGGCTAGGGAGCCGAAGAGGGTGGAGTCGGGGGTGAGGGACTGGGTGGAGGGGATGTCGGACGGGGGGCCCAGGATGATGATGCGGGGGGCCAGCCAGAGGAGGTAGAGGGCCTCGACGGGGTCGTTGTCATGGTCCAGGACGACGACGTCGAAGGAGTTCGGGGCGGGCGGGACCGTGACGGGGACCTGGTCGCGGGGCATGATCCAGAGCGGGAGGGACTCCGGGGCGGGGTGGGCGCCGGCGCGGCGGAGGGCCCAGGACCATGCCTCGGCGGCGGCCAGCGCGGACTTGGCCTCGGCCGCGAGGGACTCCGTGCGGGCCAGGTCCTCCTCGGCGCGGGCCTCGGCGGCGGGCCGGGGACGATCCGCCAGATAGGAGGAGATATAGGCCCAGCGCCACGCCTCGTCCCACTCCTCGGGCACGATGACACCCGCCGTGGCCAGCGCCGGATGCGCCTCGGCGAGACGGTTCAGCAGGGCGGTACAGCGGGCCTGGACGCGCTGCTCCTCGCGGGCCGCCTCCAGCGCGGTGAGGCAGCGCTCGTAGGCGGGCAGATCCCGGGCGGACAGGGCGGCGGCCGCGGCCGTCAGCTCCGGAGGGGCGCCGCCGCGCCGGATCTGGAGCTCCACCGCCTGCCGCATCGAGGCGAGCGCCGCCCACGCCGTTGACGCGCGGCGCCGGATCCGGACGGTCTCCAACGCGCCCCGATAGGTGATCCACTCCTCCGGGGACGTCAGCGGCACCGCGAGGCCGACGTGCCGGAGCAGCCCGGCCGTGTCGGCGATGGCCCGCAGCGCCGTCCTGACCTGCGCGAGCCGCGTGTACAGCCCGGCGAACTGGGCGACCATGCCGTCGAGCGCCGGTGTCTCGGTGAGCGAGACGCCCGCCGCCGACCACGCGCCGACCAGATCCTCGACGGCCTGCCTGCCCTCCAGCGCGGCGATGACGACGTCGAGCAGCTCGGCGGTGGTGGGCGCCTCGCCGTCGACGGTGGCCTCGGTGAGCAACGGCTCGGCCCGCCGCTGCACCGCCGGGCGCAGCGGGCCGCGCTTCAGCGTGCCGCCCGACGCCAGGTGCTCGCGCAGCTCGCGCGCCGTCGTGATGAGCTCGCCTTCGGTGCCGGTGGGCAGCAGCACCCAGCGCGCCCCGACCATGCGGAGCGCGCGGTCGGCGACGGCGGCCCGCGCGCCGAGCTCGGACAGCCGCTCCCAGCCGGGGGACGGCCCGGCCATGCCGTCGCGTAGCGCGCGCAGCGCCCAGTCCCTGCTGTCCCAGCTGACGCCCAGTTCGGTGAGGGCGCGGTGCACGGTGCCCGCCGCTGCCTCCAGCCGGTCGATGACCGCGGGATCGCGGTCGGCGAGCCGCTGGGCGAGATCGCCCGCCGGGTCGGGCGCCGGGATCTGCGCGACGCTGACGAGGGCCCGTACCTGGTCGACGCCGGGCAGCGCGCCCGGCTCGGGCAGCAGCTGCGCGGCCCGCGCCCGCCGCTGCGGGGTCTGGGTGGCCAGCAGCCCGGCCAGCTCGGCCGCCTCGGCCGCGCTGAGCGGCGGGCGCTCGGGCAGGCCGGGGATGACCGGCATCCACCGGTGGCCGGGCCGCAGCAGCGCCTCCAGCTCCTCCAGCGAGCCCCGGTAGCCGGGGCCGAAGTCGTAGGAGACGTCGGCGCGCAGCTCGGCGAGCAGGGTGCGCAGCCGGGCCGCCTCGGCCTCCAGCGCCTGCGCCCGCGCGCCGTGCTCGGCCAGCGCCCGCTCGTACCGCTCGGGGTCGTGCGCCGCGACGCGCTGGGCCAGCGCGCGCAGCCGTTCGTCAAGATCGGTGCGGCCCCCGGCGACCGTCACCGCCAGCCCGGCCAGCTCGGGTGGCAGCGACTCGCGCAGCTCGTGCGGCCGCGCGGAGACGGCGAGGACCCGCTGGCCGCGCGCCAGCAGCGCGGTGAACAGCCCGCCCGCCGCCTGCCGGTCGGGAACGTGGGCGAGCCTGTCGTTCTCGCCGGGGTGCAGGAACCGGGCGATGCCCGGCGGGACTTCGGCGCCACCCGAGGTGAGCGCGGCGAGCATCGCGTCGAGGTAGTCGATGAGGGACAGGTCGGCGTAGGAGCGCAGCACCAGCGCGGGCGCCAGGCGGACGCGCGGGCCGGTGGCCTCGGGGTCGTCGGTCCAGTCCTCGCGGAAGGGCACCGGCTCGTCGAACGCGAACCCGCACCACTTGCGCAGGATGTCCGCGGCGGACGCGCGCAGCGCCGCGCCCTGCCCGGAGCGGACCGCGTCGCGCAGCCAGTCGGTGCGGGCGGCGCGGAACCCCGGCAGGCCCTCCAGCAACTCCCGGTCGCGCAGGACCGTCGGCCGCTCGGACAGGACGACGTCCACCCGCTCGGTCTCCGGGTCCAGCCGGATCCGGACGGGGGTGAGCAGCAGGTGGTCGCGGACCTCGGTGCCGTCCTCCGCCGTCCAGGTGAGCAGGCCGGTGGCCAGCACGAGCTGCCTGCCCTCGGGGATCTCGGCGTGCGCGCGCAGCGTCCGGTACCAGCGGCGCAGCGCGAGCCAGCCGTCGAACTCGCTGAGCTCGGCCGGCGGGGTGAGCGGGATGGGGGGCAGACCGAGGAGCGCCTCGCCGGGGCGTGCCTCGGTGTGCACCGGCAGCTCGGCGGGAAGCTCGGCGAGCCAGTGCACCTCGTCGTGGCCGTCGACGTCGAGGACCCGGAGGCGCTGGGCGCGCGCCAGGTCACGCAGGAAACGCAGCAGGTTTCCCGTCTCGTCTTTCAGCTCCCCGCGCACGCCCCCTCCTCCCGATCCCCGATCTAACACGCCGCCCCACAAAACTCCAAGAGGCGCACGGCTGTTCGACGCGGGAGGCCGCGCGCACCACGCGGTAGCGTACGGTGACACGATCGGCACGTTGAGCATTTTCGCGCGTTCGGGATGGCGGTTTCAACCGCCGCGGCGCCGGACCGCCTCCGCGGAAGGGATCATGATCCACAGCACGACGTAGACGAGGAACTGCGGGCCGGGCAGGATGCAGGACAGCAGGAACAGCACCCTGACCAGCGTCGGGCTGATCTCGAACCGGCGGGCGAGGCCCGCGCACACTCCCGCGATCATCCGGCCGCCGGGCTCGCGGCCCGGCCGGTACAGCGTCGACATTTCTTTTCCTCCCCGATGCGTTCAGGACCGGTGCGTTCGGCGCGTTCGGTCCATGCACGCTCCACGCTAGGTTTCCCGCGCGCCCCGCGAATCCCCTGCTCGGATGGTCCTCGATTCATCCTCACGGGTTAAGGAATCGCCTCTAGGGGACGCCGACTGCCGCGCCCGCGGTACCACCGATCACACCGAATCCCCGCAACCGCGCCGAATCGCCCAGCCGTGTTCCGCACAACGTCTACCGCGCCGAGATGACCCGAGTCCGTCCCGCTGGGCCGAACAGGGCCCAGCCGTCCGCGCGGCGCCCGCCGAAGCGTCCAGGCGAAACCAGGAGAATTGACCGGCCGTCGCAGGTCAGGGCGTCAGGGTGTGGTGAGGAGGGCGGTGAGGGCGTCGAGGTCGACGAGGGTGTGGGTCGGCGGGGTGGGGAGCGGGGTGAGGGCCTGGACGTGGGCCCAGGGGCCGCGCAGCAGGAAGGCGGTGCGCAGGCCCGCGGCGGCGGCCGGGACGATGTCGTTGTCCACGCGGTCGCCGACGTAGAGGATCTCGGCGGCGGGCAGCCCCGCCTCCTGGCAGAGGCGCGCGAAGAAGGCGGGGGAGGGCTTCTCGACGCCCCACTCGGCGGACATCGCGGCGAGGTCGGTCTCCAGTCCGAGCGCGGCGAACCGGGCGGCGGCCTCGGCGGGCTGGTTGCCCGCGACGCCGACGACGTACCCGTGCCGGCGCAGGGCGGCGAGGCAGCGCCGGGCGTCCGGGTAGAGGTCCCGTTCGTCGAAGCCGTTCGGCACGCCGGCGGCGCGCCGGGCCTCCTCCTCCGCCGCGAGGTCAAAACCGGGGCGGAAGTGCTCGAAGACGGCCATGTGGGGCTCGCCGCGCGCGATCACCCCGCCGAGCACGGCGTGGAAGGTGTGGCGGGGGACGCCGAGCCAGTCGGCCCAGGCGTCGTAGATGCGGCCCTCGTTGATGAGGGTCTCGCCGACGTCGAAGAAAACCGCCTTGATCTCCACTTCTCGCATCTTAGGGGGCCTCTTCCCAGCGGGGACGCGAGGGTTTACCTTGCGGTGATATGACCAAGCGCTAGTTAGGTGGTGTTCACTTGCCCGTACCCGACCAGCGCGACCCGGAAGTGACGCGCGCCATCCTGGACTCCTGGCTCGTCGACCGCCTCCCCGGCGCCCGGGTGGACCGGCTGGAGACCCCGTCGACGAGCGGCTTCTCCGCCGAGACCCTGCTGTTCTCCGTGGGCGGCGCGGACTACGTCGCCAAGGTCGCCCCGACCGGCTACCAGATCTTCCCCGAGCCCCGCTTCGAGGAGCAGTACGCGGTCCTGCGCGAGCTCCACGCGCGCGGCCTGCCCGTGCCGGAGGTGTTCTGGTACGAGCCGGACGCCTCCCTGTTGGGCGCCCCGTTCTTTGTGATGGCGGCGCGGCCGGGGCGTGCGCCCTCGGACATGCCGCCCTACCACCAGGAAGGGTGGGTCACCGAGATCGCGGAAGAGGAGCGGGCGGCCCTGTGGGACGCGGGCCTGCGCGCGATGGCTTCCGTCCACCACCAGGACGTCAAGGGCCTGGAGTACGTCGACCAGACCAGGTACGGGCCCACCGGATGGGGCCAGCGTCTCGCGTACTACGAGAACTACCTGAAGTGGGCGTACACGGGGACGGTGCCCGTGGCCGAGCGGGCCCTGGAGTGGCTCCGCGCCCACCCGCCCCGTGAGGAGAGACCGCCCGCCCTGCTCTGGGGCGACTCCAGGATCGGGAACCTGCTGTTCGTCGAAGGCGAGGTGACCGCCATCCTCGACTGGGAGATGGTCACCCTCGGCCAGCCGGAAGAGGACCTGTCCTGGTACCTGTACCTGGACCGGCACCACCGCGACGCCGTCGGATCGCCCGGCCTTCCCGGCTTCCCCACGCGGGCGGAGACGATCGCCCGTTACGCCGCGCTCCTTGGCCGCGACCTGGACGACCTCCGCCCCTACGACGTCCTCTCCGGCCTCAAGTTCGCCGCCGTCATGGCCCGGATAGGCCAGCTACTCATCCACTACGAGCTCGTAGGCCCCGACGACCCCTTCCCCTACGACAACACCGCGACGAGGCTGCTGCACAAGGTGCTGGAGGAGCTGTGACGCTGTCCCCCCTGGACGACCACCCCGTCCACCAGATCTCCGGCGTGATGCGCCACGTGGCCACGTCGGACCGCAACTTCTACGACCGCTACTACTTCAACTGCCACCCCTGCTCGGACGAGATGATGCTCATCGTCGGCGTGGGGCAGTACCCGAACCTCGGCGTCACCGACGCGTTCGCGGTGCTGCGGACGGGCACCGAGCACCGCGTCGTACGGGCCTCCCGCGAGCTCGGAGCCGACCGCATGGACACGTCGGTGGGCCCGTTCCGCGTGGAGGTCCTGGAGGGCCTCAAGCGGCTGCGGGTCGTCCTGGAGGACGAGGGCCACGGCCTGTCGTTCGACCTGACGTGGGAGGGCACCGTCCCCGCGACGCTCGAACCCCGCCACTACCTGCGCTGGCAGGAACGCGTCATGTTCGATTCCACCCGGATGGCGCAGACCGGCCGCTGGAGCGGCGTGATCACCCACGGCGACACCACGGTCGACGTAAGCCCGGACCGCTGGTGGGGCACCCGAGACCGGTCCTGGGGCATCCGTCCCGTAGGCGAGCCGGAGCCTCTGGGCGTCCAGGTCAAGAACGCGGGGACTTTCTACTGGATGTACGCGCCCATGCAGTTCGAGGACCACGCGATCCTCACGATCGTGCAGGAGGACGAGAAGGGCAGGCGCCTGTTGGAGGAGGCCCTCCGGGTGTGGTCGGACCCGGCGCGGGAGGCCGAGTACCTGGGGCGCCCCGAATACCGGCCCGTCTACGCGGAGGGGACGCGTGACGTCGTCTCCGCGACGATCTCCTTCGCGCCACCCGGAGGCGAGCCCTTCGACGTCCAGGTAAGCCCGCTGCTTCCGGTGCACATCATGGTCGGCACGGGTTACGGCCTGGAACCCGACTGGAAGCACGGCATGTACCAAGGCTCCGAGCCCGTCGTCCAGTCCGTCCTGCACGACACCCAAAAGGAGGCCGACCGCTTCTGGGGCATCGTCGACTCCGTCGCGCGCTTCACCTACCCCGCGCCGAACGGCCCAACAACGGGCTACGGCCTCTTCGAGTACATGGCCCTGGGCCCCCACCCGTCCTTCACCTGACCCGCCGCGCACGCGCACGCGGGTGGGCGGCTCCTCCAGGGGGCCGCCCACCGGCGGACGGCTAGGGGGCGGTGGGGGCCAGGGCTCGGACGGCCTCGGCGCCGGTGAACTGGGAGGTGGGGAGGGGCATGAGGACGGGGGTGGTGAGGCCGTTGGAGACGTAGGACCTGATCTGGGCACGGCAGGATTCGGGGGTGCCGTGGATGACGAGGGCGTCGACCACCTCGTCGGGGATGGCCTTGAGGGCGCCCTGGCGGTCGCCGGAGGCCCACGCCTCGTGCATGGGGCGGAGGGCCTCGCCGCGGCCCAGCCACTCGTGGAAGGCGCGGTAGACGGGGACGTTCAGGTAGGACGCGATGAGCCAGCGGCCCAGGTTGCGGGCCTCCTCGGCGTCGGAGGTGGGGGCGACGAAGAGGCGGGCGAGGAGTTCCTTGTCGGGGTGGAACGCCTCGCGGACCTGGGCGACGTCGGTGGCCGACAGCCAGTTGGTGATGGCCGCGTCGGCCTCGCGCGCGGCGAGCCTCAGCATCCCGGGACGCAGCGCCGCCAGCGCGATCTGCGGCGGCACCTCCGGCGCGGACTCCAGCCGGAACCCCTTGACGCCCAGGGCCTCGTCGGTGACCTTCTCGCCGGACAGGGCGCGCCGCAGGAAGCGCAGCGTGTCGCGGACCTTGGCGAACGGCTCGGTGAACGGGATGCCGTTCCAGCGTTCCACGATGGTGTCGCTCGACGTGCCTATGCCGAGGATGAAGCGGCCGGGAGCGAGGTCGGCGATGGTGGCGGCCTGTTGGGCGAGCAGCGCAGGGCCGCGCGTGTAGACGGGCACGATGGCGGGCCCGAGCCTTAGGGTCGGCGCCCACTGCGAGGCGAGAGCGAGTGGAGTGAAGCCGTCGTAGCCGTTGGTCTCGGCGGACCACACGTCGGTGTAGCCGAGGCCGGCCAGCTCCTCCACCAGCGCGCGGTGGTCGGCGAGTTTGACGCCGGGCAGCGGAATGGTCAGTCCCCAGTTCATGCGAGCCTCCTGCTTGAAGGTGGTCAGGCGATCGCCGGGCGGATCACGGAGCCGCCGTCGACAACCATGGTCTGTCCGGTCATCCAGGACGAGCAGTCGCCGGCGAGGAACACCGCGGCCTCCGCGATGTCCTCGGGCACGCCCAGGCGGCCGAGGGGGAGCGCCTTGGCGATGGCCTCCTCGTTGCCTTCCCAGAGCCCGGCGGCGAGCTTGGTTTTCACCAGGCCGGGCGCGATGGCGTTGACGCGGACGCGCGGCGCGAGCTCGACGGCGAACTGCCGGGTCAGGTGGATGACCGCGGCTTTTGTTGAGTTGTAGTAGCCGATGCCGTGTTCGGTGACGAGGCCGCCGATGCTCGCCATGTTGATGATCACGCCGCCGTGCTCGGCCATCGCGGCCTTCCAGGCGAGCTGTGTCCACAGCACGATGGCGTACTGGTTGACCTCGACGGTCTTGGCGGCGCGCGCGGCGTCGATCTCGACCATCGGGCCGAAGTGCGGGCTGGTGCCCGCGTTGTTGACGAGCACGTCGAGGCCGCCGAAAGCGGTGAGGGCCGCTTCGACGGCGGCGGTGGCGGCCGCCTCGTCGGCGACGTGGGCCGCCTTGGCCAGCACGCCGACCCCTGGATGGGCGGCCTTGAGTTCGGCGGCGACCTCGTCGAGCGCGTCCTGCTTGCGGGAGGAGAGCACCACGTTGGCGCCCTCCGCCGCGAGGGCGAAGGCCGTCGCCTTGCCTATGCCGCGTGACGCGCCGGTGATGAGCGCGGTCTTGCCTTCGAGTCCCGTCCGCATGGTCAGCCTCCCGAATGTGGTTCTGGGCACTCTATCGGCTAAGTGACTCGTGGGTTACTTCGCCCCCGTGGCATGGTGGGGTGCATGACGCAGACCGCTGACACCCCACCCCGCCGCGGCGACGCGGCGGCCCTGCGCCTCAGCGCGGGCCTCGCCGCGATGGGGGCGCTGCACTTCGCCGTGCCCCGACCCTTCGACGCGATCATCCCCGAGTCGCTGCCCGGCACACCGCGCGCGTGGACGCATCTCAGCGGCATCGCCGAGATCGCCGTCGCCGCCGCGGTGGCCAACCCCAGCACCCGTCGCCTCGGCGCGCTCGCCGCCGCCGGGCTGTTCGCCGCCGTCTTCCCGGCCAACATCAAGATGGCCCGGGACTGGAAGGACAAGCCGAAGCCTCTGCGGCTCGCCGTGCAGGCCCGCCTTCCGCTCCAGGTGCCGCTCGTGGTCTGGGCGCTGTGGGTGGCGCGCAAGGCCGACGCCTAGGGGCGCCTCCCCGCGGTCCCGGAAATCCGCGCGGTGATGGACAGAAATCCCGACGGCGGACATACCAGAACACTATGCTGGGCGCGACCGTACGCCAGTGATCCAGTGCGTTCCGCATCCGTCCCCGACCGGGAGGAGTCCCCGATCCCTCCCCGACCTCGCGCGAACATCCGCCGCGGTTCCGGCGTCTAACGCAACCAGAGCGCACTCCCGGACGCGACGCGGACGGGACGCCGCCCTTATGCACCTTCGAACCTGGATATGGTCGCTTCTATGCCGAACGAGACCCCGAGTGACCGGATATTGGCGCGTCGGTACCGGTTGCACACGCAGGTCGGCAGGGGCGGCATGGGCACCGTCTGGCAGGCGTTCGACGAGGTCCTGGGCCGTGACGTCGCGGTCAAGGAGGTCATCCTTCCGCACGGTCTGACCGACGAGGAGCGCGACCTCCAGCACCGGCGCACGTTCCGCGAGGCGCGGACGGCGGCCAGGCTGGCCCATCCGGGGGTCGTCACCGTCTATGACGTGGTCGAGGAGGACGGTCGGCCCTGGATCGTCATGGAGCTGATCAAGGCCGACTCGCTGGACAGGGTGATCAAGGGCGAGGGCACCCTCGGGTACCGGAGGGCCGCCCGGATAGGCGGCCAGATGATCAGCGCGCTGCACGCCGCGCACGAGGCGGGCGTCCTGCACCGCGACGTGAAGCCGTCGAACGTGCTGCTGGCTCCGGGCGACCGGGCGGTCCTCACCGACTTCGGCATCGCGACGTCCACCGGGGACGCCACGCTGACCGCCACCGGCCTCGTGATGGGATCGCCCGCCTACATCGCGCCCGAGCGCGCGCGCGGCAAGGTCGCCGGGTCCGCCTCCGATCTGTGGTCGTTGGGGATCACCCTGTACGCGATGGTCGAAGGCAAGTCGCCGTACGAGCGGCCGGAGCCGATGGCCTCCCTAATCGCGATCATCACTGACGACGTGGTCGTCTCGGAGAAGGCGGGCCCGCTGTGGCCCGTCATCGAGGGGCTGCTGGACAAGAACCCCGACACCAGGCTCACCGTGCACGAGGCGGGCCGGATGCTCGACGAGCTGGCCCGCGACGGCAAGCTGAGCGGCGAGCACCAGGTGGCCGTCGCGCTGCGGTCCGAGGCGCCCGCCGAGGCCGCGCCGACGACGGCCGAGCGGCTGCCCGACGACGGCCTCGACCTGTTCGGCGCGCGCACCGAGGCGGCGTCCTCGCGCGGGCCGTCCCGCACCACCGGCCTGATCGTCGCGGTGATCGTGCTGGTCACCGCGATCATCGTCGGCGGCATCGCGCTGGCGCAGAGCTTCACCGGCTCCGGGGGCGAGGCCGAGGGCGGCGAGAACGCCGCGAAGCCGCCGTCGGTCAGCCAGCCCGCCGCGTCCGGCACGGACGGCGCCACGCCCACCTCAACGCCGACCACGACCGTGACGCCCACCGCGGCCGACGGCGCCCCGCCCGCCGGGTTCCGCCTCCACCAGGACGCCAGCGGCTACTCGGTGTTCGTGCCGAACGACTTCGGCGAGCCCGACCGCCGCGACCCGCTGAACCACTACTTCGACGGCGCCAACGGCCTGCGCGTCCAGATCGGCCAGACCGACCAGCCGGGGCCGAACGCCCTGGCCGACTGGGAACAGCAGGCGCCTAATAACGGGTTCACCGGCTACCAGCTGATCGGCATCCGCCCGTCCGGCGCGGAAGGCAAGCCCGTGGCCAGCACCGACGGGGCGGCCTCGGCTGATTGGGAGTTCACCTTCCAGGGCAGCAGGGGCGGCCAGATGCGCGCGCTCAACAGGGGGTTCGTCATGGGCGACATGGGCTACGCCATCCTGGTGATGGCGCCCGCGTCGTCGTGGGACGAGACAATGGCCCGGCTCGAACCGCTCTTCGCGAGCTTTAAGGGCAAATGACACAGCAGGCGACCGATGGGGACGGCGGATGACGCAGGGCGAGGGGAGGCTGCTCGGCGGACGCTACCGGCTGGAGTCGGTGCTCGGGCGGGGCGGCATGGGCACGGTCTGGCTCGCCGGCGACGAGGTGCTGGGCAGGTCCGTCGCCGTCAAGGAAGTCATCGCGCCGCGTGGCCTCGACGACACCGCCCGTGACGTCCTGTACCGGCGGATGCTCCGCGAGGCGAGGGCGGCCGCCCGGCTGAGCCACCCCGGCATCGTCGTCGTCCATGACGTGGTCGAAGAAGAGGGCGCGCCTTGGATCGTCATGGAGTACGTGCGGGCGGGCACCCTCCAGGACTCCATCGACGCCAGCGGCCCGCTCCCGGCGGGACGGGTCGCCGAGATCGGACGCCAGGTGCTCGGCGCGCTCCGGGCCGCGCACGCCGCCGGGATCCTGCACCGCGACGTGAAGCCCGCCAACGTCATGCTCGCCGACGACAGGGTGATCCTCACCGACTTCGGCGTGGCGCAACTGGAGGGTGACGCCACTCTCACCCAGACGGGCATCGTCATGGGATCGCCCGCCTATCTGTCGCCGGAGCGCGCACAGGGGCTGAAGCCCGGCCCCGCGTCGGACCTGTGGGCGCTCGGGATGCTCCTGTACACGGCGTGTGAGGGAGTCCCTCCCTTCGAGCGGCCCGAGGTGCTCTCCACCCTCGCCGCGGTCATGATGGAGCCGCTGCCGACCCCGACCCGCGCGGGCCCGCTCGTGCCGGTGATCGTCGGCCTGCTGGAGAAGGACCCCGAGGCGAGGCTGGACGGCGCGACGGCGGCGGAGATGCTGCACCGGGCGCACGCCGAGGCCACCACGATGCCCGCGACGCCGCCGCGGCGGATGCCGGACGCGCGGCGCAGCGGCGACACCTACGATTCGCTGTTCCTGCCGCGCGCCTCCGCGATGGTCACCACGCCGGATCCGGCGCGGCACCTTCCGCGGCAGCCGCCGCCCGCGCCCCGTCCGGCGGTCGTCGAGGTGCCCGTCGCGAGGGACGAGACGCTCTTCCGGCCGACGGAGCAGGTCACCCCGGCCCCGCCGCCGCCCGCGCGTCCCCCGGCGCGGCGCGGCTTCTCCTGGCGCCTCTACGTGGCGCTCGCGGCCTCGGTCGCGGTGCTGCTGGCGGGTGGCCTCTACGCCTTCCAGGAGCGGATCTTCGGGGGTTCGGACGGCTACCAGCGCAGGGACGCGTTCGGGTTCACCGTCTCGGTGCCCAAGGGGTGGCTGCAGAGCAAGTACGACCAGAGCGCCCGCTATGTCCGCTGGGAGGACCCGGACGGAGAGGGCTACTTCCAGTTCGACCTGCGCGACTGGTCCAACGGCAGCCCGGGACTCGCGCCCGAGGACTCCTTCACGCAGTACCCCAAGCAGTTCAAGGACTACCGGAAGCTGTCGCTGAAGCCGGTCGACGTCGGCGGGCAGCCGGGCGCCGAGCTGCGGCACCGGTTCCGCGAGGAGGGCACCAACCGCCTCATGCAGGGCGTGAACCGCCGGTACGTGGTGAACGACGAGCATGTGGCGCTGTTCACCGTCTTCCCCAGGGAGGGCTGGAACCAGTACAAGGCGATCGCCCGGTTTATTCTCGATTCATGTGAATCGTGAGAGGGTGGTGCACCTGTTCTCCTTCTCTTGCGGCTTAGGGGACGTTATGGAACAGGGGCCGGGGCGGCCACTCGGCGGCCGGTACCGACTGCTGGGCGAGATCGGCCGCGGCGGCATGGGCGTCGTCTGGCGTGCCCGCGACACCATGCTCGACCGGGACATCGCCGTCAAAGAGGTCACCTTCGGGCCGGGACTCTCCCAGCGCGAGAAAGACGTGCTCAAGCAGCGCACCCTGCGTGAGGCGAAGGCGTCCGCGCGGCTCAACCACCCCAACGTCGTCACGGTGCACGACGTGGTGGAAGAGGACGGGCGGCCCTGGATCGTCATGGAGCTCGTGGAGGCGCGCTCGCTCCAGGACATCCTGGACGTCGAGCGCACGATCGCGCCGTGGCGGGCGGCCGAGATCGGACGGCAGGTCCTGGAGGCGCTGCGGGCGGCGCACGGGCGCGGCATCCTGCACCGCGACGTGAAGCCGTCGAACATCCTCATCAACGAGGACCACCCCGTGCGGGTCGTCCTCACCGACTTCGGCATCGCCCAGATGGAGGGCGACGTCACGCTCACCCAGACGGGCCTGGTCATGGGTTCGCCCGCTTACATCCCGCCGGAGCGCGTCCAAGGCGAACGGGCCACAGCGGCGTCGGACCTGTGGTCGCTCGGCGCGACGCTGTTCGCCGCCGTAGAAGGCCACGCGCCTTACGAGCGGGCCGACGCGATGGCGGTGCTGTCGGCGGCCCTGTCGGAGCCCGCGCCCAAGCCGAGGCACGCGGGGCAGCTCACCCGCGTCCTGGAGGGCCTGCTGACCAGGGAGCCCGCCGCGCGGATGACCGGTGACCAGGCGCTGCCGCTGCTCACCGACGTCTCCTCGTCCCGGCCGAACGTGGCGCCGACCCAGTTCGACGAGACGGTGCTGGACCGGCCGCGCGCGGCCCGCGACGTGGCGCTGGAGACGGTCCTGGACCCCGGGCCGTCCCGGCGGATCCCGCGCGTCGTCGCCGAGCCGGAGGCGCCGCACACGGTGCTGGAGCCGCAGAACTGGGAGCGGCCGTCCGCCCCGACGCCGACCCCTCCGCCGCAGCCCTACGGGTACGCGCAGCCCGCCTACCAGACGCCGCCCCCGATGGCGATGCACACGCCGCCGCCCGTGCCCGCGCCCTCACCCGCCCCGGAAGGCGGCTCCGGCACCGGGCACACGGTGATCATCGTGGTGTCCCTGACGGTCGCGGCCATCGCGATCGCCGTACTCGTCGCCTTCCTCCTGCTGCGCTAGGCGAGCGCACCCTGAGGGCTCAGCCCTGGACGACGAGGCCCTTGACGGCGCCCGCGGCCGCCAGCACGACCGAACCCTCGATCGTCACTCCCGTGAAGGACATGACGGACGGGACGAGCGGGGGCGGCGCGTCCGGCGTCAGCGTCATCGGGAGCAGCCCGAACGCCCTACCGGTGATCTTGGTGGCGTACATGGTGACGGCGCCGGAGAACACGAACTCGCGGGCCGTGAGCGTCGTCCGCTGACCCGACGTCTGCCTGACGTTCGTGAGCGTCGCCGTTGTCATCGAGAACCTGAGCAGCCGGACGGTCCCCGTCGCCGTCGGGAAGCGCACGACGCCGTCATAAGACAGGCCGGTGTGGGTGAGCGCGTCCGCGGTGAGCGTGACGGCCTGCGTGGAGATCGTGAACGGGGCTTCCGCCTTGACGGCCTTGGTGGCGGGCGCCGCGCAACCGGCCGCCTCCCACTGCCGGTAGAACACGACGGCCTGCTCCGGGGTGACGGACGCGGCGTCGCTCGGCACCTCAGGGCAGGCCGTGTCCGCCGCGGCCGCAGGCTCGGCCCCGTGAGCTGGGGCGGCGTGCAACGCGGCGTACAGGGCGGCGCACAGCAGGGTCGGGAGCACGGTGAGGGCCAGGGGCTTGGCGGGCACGGATGAGGCTTTCGGGTCAGGGGACGGGGACGGCGGGCCGCGTCGGGGCTCAGGGAAGTTCAGGGAAGGTCAGGGCAGCAGGCCGGGGATGATCCCGTGGTCGGACGGCGCCCGCTCACGGGCGCGTGTGGGCGCCCAGGCGAAGATCAGCCCGGCGCCGACGACGCCGAGGAGCAGGCCGACGAAGAACCCGCCGAGGTTGGATGTCGGGAACGAGGCGAGCGCCGCGACCATCGCGACGATGCCGTAGAAGTGCCGTTGGACGGGGTGGGTCCAGGCCAGGGCACCCGAGGTGATCAGGAGCGCGCCCGCCAGCCACGAGGCGACCCCGGGCATGCCCTGGTGGATGCTGACGTTGAGCGGCGCGAAGGGCACGGAGATGAGTTCGACGCCCGCGAGCACGACGAACACACCGCCCCAGAAGGGGCGCGTCCGTCGCCACAGGCGGAATCGGTTATTTGCAGACATCGCCGCTTCCGCCGAAGCCGAGCTTCAGGTTGGGGAGCTTGAAGACGCCCGCGGTGGTGGTCCACGCCGTCTGGGAGAGGTTGTTGATCACCACGGTGTCGGCCTGCTGGCCGAACATGCCCGGCTGGTGGCTCCGGATCTTGCCCGCGGCGTCCAGGGTGGAGGCGTCGCGGCCGATCTGGATGTTGGTGAAGGTGGCGTCACCGGAGAGCTCCTCCACGTCGAGGACGAGGTTGCGCGCGGTGACGGGGGCGCGGGAGTTGCCCGCGGTGAGCCGGAGCGCGAACGGGCCGAGCGCGACCGACTGGCACATGTTGAAGATCTTCGCTTCGGCGATGCCGGAGACGGCGACCGGGGTCGGGCCCTTGCCGTAGGGCTGGATGACCCTGCCGAACTGGACGAATCCCTTGCCTTCGAGCCGGTCAGCGGTGATCTTGAAGCTGCTGCCGGAGACGGCGAAGGAGGACGCGAGCGCGCCGGACGCCGTGGCGACGCCGAAGGCCCCGACCACGATGCTCGCGGGGACCATCATCAGGCTGAACCGCTTCCAGTTGACCTTGCCGGTCTCGGGGCTTGCCGATTGCTTCATGTGCGGGTTCCCAAAACTCACGATGGATGGGGTGATTCTTGACACACCAGTCAAATGCCGGTCGAGCTACTTCCAAGTTCTTACTTTCGGCAAGTCGAAGAAACCTCACCTATGCCTCATGATCAGCAGAGATACCCGTGACTCCCATGGTCAAACTCCCAAAGGTCTAGACCAATCCGAGGGTAGGGGGAGTCTGAGCGGGTCGTCAGACGGGTCAGATCATCGGTGGGAAAGGCGATCACGCGGGACCCGGGGTGACCGGGCGTGCGCGGGTGCGCGAAGATGTTCTTGGAAAAGTGGAGGTGCCACCTTGACCGGCGACGTACGGATCACTGTGACGCGCACGCTGAGCCGGGATCAGCAGGCCAGGCGCGCCCGGCTGGTCCAGGCGGCGCACGCCCTCGCGAGCGAGGGCGGCTACCCCGCCGTGACGATGCACGACGTCGCGGACCGGGCGGGGGTGGCCCGCGCGACGGTCTACCGGTACTTCTCCTCCAAGGACCACCTCCTCACCGAGGTCGCCGCCGACTGGGCGCGGGTGATGGACGACCTCGCCGACGTGCCGGGCGCCGATCCGGTCGAGCGGCTGCGCGGCATGCTGGAGGCGCTCGTCGCGATCGCCGCCGACAACCTGCCGCTGACCAGCGCGATCGTGCAGGCCGCGACGTCCGGGGACGCCGGGGTGGACGACGCCCGCAACGAGTTGTTCCGCTACATCCGCGAGCGTTTCGGCGCCGCGATCGACCCCGACCGGACGATCGACGCGGTGGCCGGGGTCCCGGTGGACGACGTGGAGGTGGTGATCGGGCACGTGGTGCTGGCGGCGCTCATCGGCCTGACCACGCTCGCCAGGCCGCGCGAGGAGGTCAGTGCGATGGTGGGCACCGCGGCGAGGCTGATCATGGGGGGTCGCTGACCCGTCGCCCCTCCCCCTTCCGCTCTTGTCACATGACTGACAATCCGCCCGGCGGTTTTGTCCGTCACGGTGGTGCGCGCCCTCTTACGCCCAGGTAACTTGCCATCCGCAACAAAACGGAAAAACGGGCGATACCTAGGGGAGGTGAGGCCGTGTCCATCACGCTGGACGGTCCGTCGCACAGGACGTTCCCGCAGTTGCCCGGCGACTGGGAAGCCTTCTTCGCCCCGTTCCTCGGCGGCGTCGCCGACGAGATGATCGAGGAGATCAAGGCCGGGGTCCCCGAGTTCGCGCGGATGGAACCGGCCTACGTCACGAACATCAGGACCGCCGTAGAGGGAGCGCTCCAGGACTTCGTCAGGCTGATCACCGACGCCGACGCGTCCCTGGACCGGCTCACCGAGGTGTTCCGGTACATCGGCTGGGGCGAGGCCAGGGTCGGCAGGAGCCTTGACGACCTCCAGGTCGCGATGCGGATCGGCGCGCGGGTGGCGCTCCGGCGGATCACCGCGGAGTCCGAGCGGTACGACCTGCCCCGCACGTCACTGGGCGAGCTGGCAGAGGCGATCCTGCTGTTCCTGGACGAGCTGGCGGCCGCCGCCTCGGCGGGCTACCACACGGCGAGCGAGCAGGTCGCGGGGGAGCAGACGCGCCGCCGCCGCAGGCTCATGGACATGCTTCTGGCCGACCCGACGCCCTCGCCCTCCGTCCTCGCCGACGCGGCGCGCGACGCCGGGTGGCGGCTGCCGAAGAACGTCGCGGCGGTCGCCCTGCGCGAGCGCCGCACCGAGGAGTACCTCCAGCCCGCGCTGCCGCCCGACGTGCTCATGGACCTCAACCGGCACGAACCGTGCCTCGTCGTGCCGGACCCGGACGGTCCGGGCCGCAGGCAGGCGCTGGAGACGGCGCTGCGCGAGTGGTCGGCGGCGATCGGCCCGACGGTCGAGCTCACCGAGCTCAGCGGCTCGCTGCGCTGGGCCCGCGAGGTGCTGGCGCTCGCGCACCGCGGCGTGGTGCCCGACGACGGCCTGATCCGCTGCGTGGACCACCTGCCGACCCTCGTCGTCTTCAAGGACGAGGAGCTGGTGTGGACCGTCGCGCGGACGAGGCTCGCGCCGCTGCTCGACATCCGCGCCCGGCACCGCGACCGGCTCGCCAGGACGCTGCTGGCGTGCCTCCAGAACGGCTTCAACGCCACCGAGGTGGCCGCGCGGCTCCATGTGCACCCCCAGACCGTCAGGTACCGGCTGCACCAGCTTGAGGAGCTGTTCGGCGACCAGCTGTACGACCCGGAGGCGCGGATGGCGTTCGAGATGTGCCTGCGGGTGTGGCTGACCCTGCACGCCGAGGGCCGCGAGTCCTGAGTCCTGACGCCGCTCAGGGGACCTCGACCACGTTGAGGTCCCCGTCGAGGATGACGAGGTCGGCGCGGCGGCCGGGCACGAGCGTGCCACGGTCGCCCAGGCCCAGCACCTTGGCCGGGATCGCCGACGCGTAGCGCGAGGCGGTCTCGATGGGCAGGCCGACCTCCTTGACGGCCCTGCGCAGCGCCGCGTCCATCGTGAGGGTGCTCCCGGCGAGGGATCCGCCTTCGACGAGCCGGGCGACGCCGTCACTGACCCGTACCCGCATCGCGCCGAGCCGGTACTCGCCGTCGCCCATCCCGGTGGCGTCGATCGCGTCGGTGATGAGCGCGAGCCTGTCCGGCGCGAGGCCGTGCGCGAGCCGCATGATCGCCGGGTCGAGGTGGATGCCGTCGTTGATCACTTCGAGGATCACGCCGGGCGACTCGACCGCCGCGACGAACGGGCCGGGCTCGCGGTGGTGCAGCCCGCGCATCCCGTTGAAGGCGTGCGTGACGAGCGCCGCGCCCGCCCTGAACGCCGCGCGCGCCTGCGCGTAGGTGGCGTCGGTGTGGCCGACGGCCGCGATGACGCCGCGTGAGACGAGTTCGCGGACGAGGTCGATGCCGTCGTCGCCGGTGTCGGGGTTGACCAGCTCGGGCGCCACGGTCATCTGCCTTACGGTGCCGCGTCCCGCGTCCAGCAGGAGCCGCAGCTCGGCCAGGCTGGGCGGGCGGAGCGCCGCCGGGTCCTGCGCGCCGCAGCGGGAGTGCGCGAGGAACGGCCCCTCGAAGTGGCAGCCCTCGACCAGGCCCTCCTCGGTGAGGTCGGCGATCCACCCCGCGGCCTTGGCCAGGTGCTCCAGGGGCGCGGTGACAAGGCTGACCAGTGTGGTCGTGGTGCCCCGAGCCCGGTGGAAGGCGACCGCCTCACGGATGGCGTCGGAGGACGTCATGGCCGAGTGGCCGCCTCCGCCGTGGACGTGCAGGTCGACGAATCCGGGCAGCAGCCAGGCTCCGGCGAGGTCGCGGCCGCGCCGGTCGCCGGTGCCGACGCCGGTGATCCGGCCGTGCTCGGCCTCCAGCCAGCCGCGGCCGATGACGCCGGTCGGTGTGACGATACGGGCGTTGGTGTAGACGGTCATGAACGGTGGCGCATCCCGGTTGGCTAGCGGATCCTGGTGAAGACCCGCTCGATGGTGATCTTCCGGCCGTCGAAGGCGAAGCCGGATTTGAGGACCAGCTTGCCACCCGAGCACGAGAACGACGACCTGGCGGGGGCGACGCTCTCCTGGCCGCCCGCCCGGTAGGTGGTGCGCAGCTTCCAGTTCCGCTGGGTGCCGACGTTGGGGCGGGTCACCTTGTGGGTGCCGCGCGCGCCTCCCGCCGCGGTCCTCGGCTTGACGCGGATGGTGCCGGACTTGGCTCCCTTGACGGTCGCGTCGAACGACAGCTTCCCGGTGTACTTCGTCCAGGCGTTCCAGTGGATGCCCTCGACGACGCCGGTGGTCGTCTCCTTCGTGGACTTGGTGAAGTCGTAAGCCACGCCGGTGCGGGTGACCTTCAGCCTGACGCCGTGGGCGCCGCGCAGCTCGGTGCGCGAGTCGTCGGCGATGACGGTGCCGACGTGCGCGGTCTGCTTCCACGTGCCGAGGACGCACGCGCGCGGCGCGGCCTGCGCCGGGGCCGCGACGGCGACCGCCCCCGCCACCGCGCAGGCACCGGCGACGACACCGGGGAGTACTGCGCGAAGCCTGACCACTGCGACCACGGGGACCTCCTCCATCAAGCTCCATCAAGACGGGCAGCCCAACCTATAGGGGATGGGACGGATGGGTCAGGCGAACCCCGGTGAACTCCGTGTGGCGCGACGGATCGGGACATCCAGGTGAAGACCCGTTGTTCTTGGCGCGGCTCCAGGTGACGGGCCTGCCCTCCTCGTGGTGGGTTTCTCGGCGGCGGAACCGGCTTTCTCCAACAAGTCGGGCATTTTTCTTGGTGACCCCTACTGACTTGCCTTGTTACCGGGGGGATCGCCGCCACTTGGGGGACGATGGGTGCCGGTCCGGTGACGTTCGGTGATCCGGGCGCACCGGCGAACCCTTGGGACGAGGGCGTTCGAGGGGACGGGGAGGTGTCTTCGAGGTGTCGGCTGACGTGGTCAGGGTGCAGGTGCGCGAGCGTGACGCCGTCCTGGAACTGGGGGTGGGCGCGCTGCTCCGGGACGTCGAAGGGATCGAACTGGTGGCGGACGCACCGGACGTCGTCGTGGCCGGTGCGGCCGGGACGGAGGGGGTGCGCGAGGTGGAGCGGCTCGCCGCCGCGCACCGGGTGGTGGCGCTGACCTCGGAGGACAGCCCGGCGCTGCTCGTCGGCACGGTCCGGGCCGGGGCGCACGCGGTGCTCGCGCACGGCTGCTTCGGCGCCGCCGAACTCGCCGCCGCGGTGCGGGCCGCCGCGCGCGGCGAGGGCTACCTCTCGCCGCCCGTGGTGACCGCGCTCGTCGGCTGGCTGCACGGCGGCTCGCCGGAGTCGCCGGGCCGCAGCCGGGGCTTCGGGCACAGCCTGACGCCGCGCGAGACCGAGGTCATGGAACTGATGGCGCGCGGCTGGTCGAACCGCCGCATAGCCAGCGAGCTGTACATATCCGAGAAGACCGTGAAGAACCACGTGCACCAGATTTATCGGCGGCTGAAAGCCGACGACAGGGAGCACGCGGTCGCCAGGTGGCGGGTCCTAGGACCGGCCCGTTCCTGAATCGGGACCCCATTCCGTCCCCCGGCCCCCGCCGGATGAAAGACGCTACACACGGCAACAGCCTGATTACTGAGGAGACTCTATGAAAGGTCCCGGCATACGGGCCCTGTCGGTGTTCGCCCTGACGGCCGCCCTCGTGGTCCAGCCGACGGCGGCGCTCGCCGCCCCCGGCCCGCGGATCGACCTGAAGGTCCTCGTGGTGACCGACGGCCAGAGCCCGTCCGTCGCGGCCCTCGCCGCCCGCCTCGACGCCGAGGGCGTGCCGTTCGACCTGGTGGACCTGAGCGCTCCGGGGCGTCCGGCGATCACCCCTGCGTTCCTCCAGGACACCGTCGGCGGCGCCCCCCGCGCCAGGTACCAGGGCGTGATCCTGCCCAACGCGTCGCCCTTCGCCGACCCCGCCGAGCTGACCGCGCTGACGGACTTCGAGAGGCGGTTCGGGATCCGGCAGATCAGTGCGTACGTGTACCCGACCCCCGAAGTCGGCCTGAACTACCCCGAGACGGCGGGCACCCTCGACGGGACGTCCGCGCAACTGTCACCGGCGGCCAAGGCGGGCGCGTTCCGGTACCTCAAGGGGACCATCCCCTTCGAGGACCTCTCTCCGACCGCCCCGGAGACCTACGGCTACCCCGCGACGCCTCTGCCGAACGCCGACGGCACCACCTTCCAGCCCTTCCTGACCACCGGAGGCAGGACCCTCGCCGGGGTGCACACGAAGGACGGCAGGTCGCAGCTCGTGCTGACGTTCAGCGCCAACGAGCACCAGACCCAGTTCCGCGCGCTCGGCCACGGCCTCCTCACGTGGCTCACCAAGGGCGTCCACCTGGGCCTGAACCGGCAGTACCTCAGCGTCCACGTGGACGACGTGTTCGCCCGCGACGCCCGGTGGAGCACCGAGCACGACTGCACGCCCGGCGAGGACTGCGCCGACCCCGAGGTGGCCACCCAGGACATCCGGATGACGCCGGACGACGTCGCCAAGGCCGTCGATTGGCAGTCGCGGCGCGCCTTCCCCCTCGACATGTACTTCAACGGCGGAGGCAGCCAGGACGAGGTCGCCGCCAACGGCTCCGACCCTCTGCTGACGGCCTTCCAACGGCACCGGACGAAGTTCCGGTGGGCCAACCACACGCTCGACCACACCTATCTCGGGTGCGAGCAGAACTACGACGTCAGCCCCTGGGCGTGCAGGAAGGACGCGCAAGGCAGGACGGTGTGGGCGACCCGCGCCTACATCCGCGACCAGTTCCGCGACAACCGCACGTGGGCGGCGACCAGGCTGTTGCCGCTGGAGGCCGACGAGGTCGTCACCGGCGAGCACTCGGGCCTGAAGCTCCTGCCGCAGCAGCCCGAGGACAACCCCAACCTCCCGCTCGCCGCCGCCGACACCGGCGTGAAGTGGCTCGGCGCCGACGCCTCCCGCGACTTCGAGCAGCGCCAGGTGGGCCCCGCGCTGACCGTGCCGCGCTACCCGATGGCCAACTACTTCAACGTCGGCACCGAGGCCGAGATGGCCGACGAGTACAACTGGATCTACACCGCGCGCGCCGACGGCGGCAGCGGCATCTGCGAGGACAACCCGCAGACCGTCACCTGCATCACGCCGCTCGACCCGGCCACCGGCTACCGCCAGCACATCGTGCCGCTGGACGCCCGGATCACGCTCGCGCACATCCTGCGCAACGACCCGCGCCCGCACTACGTGCACCAGTCGAACCTGGCCGAGGACCGCATCCTCTACCCGCTGCTCGACCGCGTCCTCGACGACTACGCGGCGCTCTTCGACCCGGCGAGCCCCCTGGTCAACCAGCGGATGCGCGACAACGGCGCCGAGCTGCGCCGCCAGGCCGCCTGGCGGGCCGCCAGGACGACCGTGACGGCCTATCTCCAGGACGGCAAGGTCAGGATCTCCGGCGCGCCCACGGGCGTCTCCGTGCCCGTCACCGTCCCGGAGGGCACCCGGACGGGCCTGCTGAACCTCGTCGTGTTCGGCGAGAAGTACGCGGGCGAGCGGTCGGCCTACACGACGGGCACGGTCACCCTGACGGTGGGCGCGGCGACGGTATGAACGTCACCCTTGTCACCGAGGGCACCTACCCGCACTCCTACGGCGGCGTGAGCGTGTGGTGCGACCAGCTCGTGCGCGGCATGCCCGAGCACGCGTTCCACGTCGTCGCGCTCACCGGCACCGGGCACGAGCGGCGGGTGTGGGAGCCGCCGGGCCACGTCGCCGTCACCGCGTTCCCGCTGTGGGGGCCGACGCCGCGCGGCGCCCGGCCGTCCCCGGCCGGAGCGCGCCGGTTCGAGGAGGCGTTCCGCGCGCTGCTCGCGCTGACCGCGCGCGGCGCCGAGGAGCCGGGCGCGGACGCCGCCGGGCACGCCGCCGACACCGTGGCGTTCGGCGAGGCGCTGCGGGCGCTGCACGGGCTCGGCCCGAGCCTCGTGCGCCTCCTGGCCGACGAGGGGCCGGTGCGGTGGCTCATGCAGGAATGGGCGCTGCGGACGCTGCCGGAGGGCGTCCACCCGAGCGTCCACGACGCGCTCACCGCCGTCTCCTTGCTGGAGCACGCGCTACGGCCGCTCGCCCTGACGCCCCCGAAGGGCGATGTCACGCACGCGGTGTCGAACGGGGTGGCCGTCCTACCGGCGCTCGCCTCCAAGTGGACGCACGGCACCCCGCTCTGCCTCACCGAGCACGGCATCTACCTGCGCGAGCGCTACCTGGGCTACGCGCACGGCTACACGTGGCCGGTGAAGGCGGTCATGCTGCGCTTCCTGCGGCTGCTGTGCGCCGAGGGCTACCGCGCCGCCGATCTCATCACTCCCGGCAACCGCTACAACCAACGGTGGGAGACGCGGTGCGGGGCGCGCGAGGAGCGGATCAGGACCGTCTACAACGGGGTGGACCCCGAGGCGTTCCCCCCGGCCGGGCCCGAGCCGGTGCGGCCCACCCTGAGCTGGGCGGGCCGGATCGACCCCATCAAGGACCTGGAGACGCTCATCCGGGCGTTCGCGCTCGTGCGCGCACGGGTGCCCGGCACCACGCTGCGCCTGTTCGGCGGCGGGGACGCCGGATACCGGACCCGCTGCGAGGCGCTCGCCGCGAGGCTGGGCGTGGAGGGGCAGGTGACGTTCGAGGGCCGCGTCGCCGACATCAGGGACGCCTACACGGCGGGCACGGTGGTGATGCTCTCCAGCATCTCCGAGGGGTTCCCCTACACGCTCATCGAGGCGATGACGTGTGGCCGTCCCACGGTCTCCACGGACGTGGGGGGCGTGGCGGAGGCCGTCCGGCCGGACGCGGGCGGCGAGGAGTGCGGGCTCGTCGTGCCGCCCCGCGATCCGGAGGCGATGGCCGAGGCCGCCGTCCGGCTGCTGCGCGACCGGGCAGGGCGCAGCCGCATGGGCGAGGCGGCCCGGCGCAGGGCCCTTGAGCTGTTCACCGTGGACAAGGCGGTGTCCTCCTTCCGTGAGGTCTACCACCGCCTCGTCTACGAGGGACGGCGCGGGGAGCGGGTGGTCGCGTGACGGAGCTGCTCACCCGTCCCGGCGCACAGGGCGACGACGCCGACGAGGCCGACCTCGCGGGCGCGCTCGTCCCCGACGAGACGGAACTCCCCGAACGGCTCCCCGGCCTGCTGGCGGGCGCGGTGGACCCGCTGGAGGTGGCCGCCGCCCTGGAGGCCGAGGGGTTCGGCGACAGGGCGGCCCGCCGCTACGGGTTCCCGGATGTGTTCACCCTGGGCGAGCGGCTCTACGCGGGCTCGATCCGCCGCCCGCCCCGGCCGGTCGCCTTCACCAACCCGTGGGCGGCGCAGGCACCCGTGTGGAGGACGGCCCTGCGGTACGTGCTGCGCGGCGCGCTGTTCGGCATGCCGGGCCTGGGCTACGTCGCGGCCGGGCCGCTGCTGGCCAGGGACGCGGGCGGCCTGGTCCTCACCCTGTCGCTCGTGCTGTGCTGGCCGGTCGCGCAGGGCGTCGCCGCCCTCGCCTACACCAGGACGGACGGGGCGCGCCGCCGCGTGCTCGCGCTCGGCGTCCTGCTGGGCACGCCCGCGCTGGCGCTGGTGGCCGCCGCGCTCGGCCTCGCGCTCGGCGCGGGCTGGGCCGTCGTCGCCGTCGCCTGCGCGCAGAGCTTCTACCTGCTCGCGGCGACGGCGGCGCTCGTCACCGGCGCCGAGGTGTGGCTCCTGGCCTGCCTGCTGCCCGGAGCGGCCACGACGGCGGCGGGCCTGGCCTGGCAGCTCCAGGTGGCCGGTTGGGCCGTCACGGGCCTTTCCGTGGCCGCGCTGGCGCACGAGCGGACGCGCGAGGGGACGGCTCCGGGCGTCAGTTGGATCATGGTCCGGCGGGCCGTCCCGTATGCGGCGTTCGGCCTGGTCGCTGGTGGTCTGCTCACGTTCACCATCGTCGCGTCCTACGCGGGCCACGGGCCGCCCGCCCCGGCCACCAGCGCCGCGATGGTCGCGCTTTCGGTCGCGATGGGCCCTGCCGAATGGCTGCTCACCGCCTACCGGGCGCGCGGGCACGCGCTGCTGCACACCGCGCGCACCCCGAGCGCGTTCGCAAAAGCGGCGCGCACCGCCTTCGGCGACCTCCTCGCCCGGTTCCTGCTGGTGCTCGCGGTGCTGCTCGGCCTCGCCGTCGGCGCGGCGGGCCCGACACCGGGCGAGGGCGCCGTCGTCGCCTGCTTCCTGCTGCTGGGCGGCGCCCTGGTCGTCGCGCTGATGCTCCAGTCCTTCGGCGAGACCGCCGCCCCCGTCGGGCTGTGCGGGACGGTCCTGGCCGCCGAGACGGCCGTCCTGCTCGCCGCCGCGCCCGACCCCGGCGCGGTCCAGCTCTCCGGCGCGGCGGTGCTGTTCGCCGCGCTGCTCGGCCACGCGGTCGTGGTGCTCGGGCGCGCCACGACCCACCGCTGACACCCCACCCACGAACACACACGAACGGAAGACTCATGCAGACGCTCATCGCGGTGACCGGGGCCGACGGGTTCATCGGCTCCCACCTCGTGGAACTGCTCGTCGAGCGCGGCCACCGGGTCCGCGCGATGGCCCAGTACACCTCGCAGGGCACCTGGGGCTGGCTGGACGCGCTCGCCCCCGACGTGCTCGCCAACGTCGAGGTCCAACTCGGCGACGTGCGCGACCCCGGCAGCGTCGGCGCCCTCGTGGACGGCGCCGACGGCGTGTGCCACCTCGCCGCCCTCATCGCGATCCCCTACAGCTACCGGGCGCCGCGCAGCTACGTCGACACCAACGTCACCGGCACCCTGAACGTGCTGGAGGCGGCCAAGGAGCACCGGACGCCGCGCCTCGTGCACACCTCGACCAGCGAGACCTACGGGACGGCCCGGACGGTCCCCATCGCCGAGAGCCATCCGCTCCAGGCACAGAGCCCGTACGCGGCGTCCAAGGCGGCCGCCGACAAGCTGGTGGAGAGCTACCACGCCTCCTTCGGGCTGCCCGCCGTCACGCTCCGCCCGTTCAACACCTTCGGGCCCCGGCAGTCCGCCCGCGCCTTCATCCCGACCGTCATCTCCCAGATCGCGGCCGGAATGGAGGAGATCAAGGTCGGCTCGCTCACCCCGACCCGCGATTTCACGTTCGTGAAAGACACGGCCGCCGCTTTCGCCGCCGCGCTCACGACGCCGGGCCTGGAGGGCGGCCTGTACAACGCGGGCGTCGGCGGCGAGATCTCCATGGGCGACCTCGCGCGCACGATCGCCGAGGTGATGGGCAGGCCGCACGTCAGGTTCGTCACCGAGGCGCAACGCACGCGTCCGGACGCCTCCGAGGTGATGCGGCTGGTCTGCGACAGCACACGGCTGCGCGAAGCCACCGGATGGAAGCCCGAGTACACCCTCGAAAGCGGCCTCGCCGAGACGGCCTCGTGGCTCACCGGCAACCTCGACCGCTACCGCCCCGGCGCCTACGCCGTCTGACCCCTCCCCACCACCCTGAAAGGACCACCATGCACGCTGTGATCCTCGCCGGAGGCAAGGGCGTCCGCCTGCGGCCGTACACCACGACGCTGCCGAAGCCGCTCGTCCCGATCGGCGACAGGTACTCGATCCTGGAGATCGTCCTCCACCAACTGGCCGCGCAGGGCTTCACCTCGGTCACCCTGGCCATCGGGCACCTCGGCCACCTGATCCGCTCCTATGTCGGCGACGGGACACGCTGGGGCCTGCGGATCGGCTACGCCCCCGAGGACTCCCCGCTGGGCACCATCGGCCCCCTGCTGCGCATGGACGGCCTGCCCGACGACTTCCTGGTGATGAACGGGGACATCCTCACCGACCTCTGCTACGCCGAACTGCTCGCCCACCACCGGACGGCCGGGGCCGCGCTCTCCGTCGCCACCTACCGGCGCGAGGTCAAGATCGACTTCGGGGTCCTCACCACCGCGGGCGGCCGCATCACCGAGTTCGCCGAGAAGCCCAGCTACGACTACCGCGTCAGCATGGGCGTGTACGCGCTCAACAAGGCGGTGCTCGCCAAGTACACACCAGGGCTGCCGCTCGGCTTCGACGAACTCGTCCTGGACCTGCTCGCGGAAGGGCGCGAGCCCCTCGACTTCGCCTTCGACGGCTACTGGCTGGACATCGGCCGTCCCGACGACTACGACCGCGCGAACGCCGAGTTCGACGCGCTGCGCCCCGCGCTGCTCGGGAGCGCGGGATGAGCGGCACCGGACGGCGCGCGCTCGTGCTCGGCGCCACGGGCTTCCTCGGCCGCCACGTCGCCGCGCGCGCCGCCGTCCTGGACGGCTGGGAGGTCGTCACCGCCTCCCGCACGCCCGACGCCGCCGACCTCCACCTCGACCCCTCCCACGAGGGCCTGCGCGACCTCCTGAGGCGGCTGCGGCCCAGCGCCGTCGTCAACTGCGCGGGGGCCGTCGCGGGCGGCCCGGCCGACCTCGTCGCCGGGAACGTGACGCTGGTCGCGGCGCTGGCCGACGCCGTCAGGGCGGAGGGCGGAAGGCTGGTCCATCTAGGGTCGGCCGCCGAGTACGGGCGGGTGCCCGAGGGCGTCCCGGTGGCCGAGTCCGCGCCGCCAAGGCCGGTCGGCGCCTACGGCATGACCAAGCTCGCCGGTACGGAACTCGCCCTGCGCGCGCCCGGCGCCGTCGTGCTACGGGTGTTCAACCCCGTCGGGCCCGGCGCGCCCCGCGCGTCGCTGCTCGGCGGCGTCGCGGGCCAGCTCGCCGACGGCGCCCCCGAGATCCGCACCGGGCCGCTGGGCGCCGTCCGCGACTACGTGGACGTCCGGGACGTCGCCGACGCGGTGCTGGCGGCCGTCACCCGGGACGTCACAGGGGTCATCAACGTGGGCAGCGGCACCGCCACGCGTTCCCGCGACCTCGTGCGGGCCCTGCTCACGCTGGTGCCCGGCCGGGCCCTCACCGAGGACGGGGAGGGCCCGGCCAGGTCGGCCGCGGTGCCGTGGCAGCGCGCCGACATCGGGACCGCGGCCGCCGCGCTCGGCTGGACGCCCGCGACCCCGCTGGACGCCTCGGTGCGCGACCTGTGGGAGACGGCGTGCTGAGCCGCCGCAACATGCTCTGCGCGCTCTCCACGGCGGCCGTGCCGCCCCCGGCTCCGCCGCCCGCGCGGGTCCTCGTGCCCGCCTACTTCGCCCCGCACGTGCGCCCCGGCCTGTGGGAGCGGATCTCCGACCCCCGGCTCCGCTGCGTCGTCCTCAACGTCGCCAGCGGGCCGGGGGCCAACCCCGACCCGGTGTACGTGCGGGCGGCCCGCCGGGTCACCGCGCGCGGAGGCACCCTGGCCGCCTACGTGGACGTCTCCTATGGACGGCGTGAGGCGGGCCTCGTCCTTGCCGACCTCAAGAAGTACCGGCGCTGGTACGGCGTCAACGACGTCTTCTTCGATCAAGTGCCTTCCGAGGCCGAGGGCGTCGCCTACATGCGCGGCCTCGTAGACCGCGCACGGGTGGCCGGAGCGCGGCTCACGGTGTTCAACCACGGGACGCACCCCGACCCCGCCTACCTGGACCTCGCGGACGTCCTCGTGACGTTCGAGGGGCCCGTCACCCGCTACGCCGCCGCCGAGCCGCCCGCGTGGGCGCTCGCCGCCGATTCCGCGCGTCTGTGCCATCTCGTGTACGGCTGCCGCTCCGAGGACATGGAAGTGGTCGCCGCCCTAGCCCGCCGCCGCAACGCGGGCGTCCGCTACATCACCGACAGGGCGGGAGCCAATCCCTATGACGGCCTGCCCTCCTACTTCGCGCGGCTCGTCGGCGGCTGACCGCCGACACCGCCCGATCGGAGCCGGGAAATGCTCGATCTGCGACTACGTGACACCCTCGCCTCCCCGCTGCTCGTCGTCCGGCGCGGCCTCGTCGGCCGGGACACCGAGCTGCGGGAACTGGCAGGGCTGCTGCCCGCCTACGGCGCGCTGACGCTCGTCGGACCGGCGGGCGTGGGCAAGACGGCCCTGGCCAAGGGCCTCGCGGGGCTCCTGGGGCCGCGCTACCCCGACGGCTGCGCCTACGCCGACTGCGCGGCGCTGCCCCCGGACGCGCCCTCCGGGGCCGCCGCCGACCTCATCCTCGACGCGCTCCGGCTGTGGCGTGGGCCGTCCGGCTCCCTGGCGACGGTCCTGGGCGCGGTAAGGGAGAGGCGCGCCCTCCTCGTCCTGGACCACACCGGCCACCTGACGGCCGGGGCGCGCCGTGCCGTCGAGGACGTCGTGCGCGCCGTCAGGCACGGGGGAGGGGAGACGTGCCATCTGCTCGTCGCCTCACGCACGCCCCTGGACGTCGTGGAGGAGCGGGTGTGGGGGGTGCCGCCGCTGGCGGGCGGCGCGGCCGTCCGGCTGCTCATGCCCCGGCCCGTGCCGCGCTCCCTGGCGCTGCTCGGCTCGCCGGTGCCGCCGCGCGCGCGAGGAGTCCGGGGGGAGCCCGACGTGCGGGCCGACCTCGCCGAACTGCTCGGCGGGGTGCCGCTGGCGCTGGAGTTGGCCGGGGCGCTGCTCGGCAGGGTGCCCGCGCTGCGGCTGCGCGACCACCTGCGCCGCCGCCGCGACCTGCACGCCGCGTTCGGGCTGCCCTGGCCGTCGCCCGAGCACGTCGCGGACTGGGTGGCCGACGTGCTGCCGGGCGCCGAAGCGCTGCTGCTCGCCCGGATGACGGTCTTCCCCGGCCCCGCCGCGCCCGAGGCCGTCGCGGCGGTCTGCGGGCATCCGCCGCTCAGCCCGGCCGAGGTGCCCGACCTGCTCGCCTCGCTCACCGCCGCCGGGCTCGTCACCGAGGCGGGCACACTGCGGCAGGGGCTCGCCGAATCCTGCGCCGCCCGCTGCGACGACCCCGGCACGCTCAGGGACAGGCTGCTGGCTTACTGCCTGCTCACCGCGCTCGAAGGCCGCCGTCCGGCTCCCGCCGACGTCCTGGCCGCGCTGCGCTGGGCGCTGCGTCCCGGCGCGGGCCAGGAGCCGGTCAGGGCCGCCGCCGCGCTCATCGACGCGGTAGGCGAGGACCTGCCCGACGGCGTCGGGCCCGACGAGGCGCTCTCCTGGGCGTTGCGCGCGCTCCACCACCCCGTCGGGCTGCCGCCGCACGAGACCGGCGTCATGCACGCGCGCGCGGGCACGCTCAGAGCCCGCATCGGCGAGGAGGGCGAGGCACGCGCCCACTACGAGACGGCGCTCGGCCTCTTCGGCGTCGGAAGGCGCGGGCTGCGGCGGCGCGCGGAGGTGCACGGGCGGCTCGTCCGGCTCGACCTGCTCGCCGTCCACCCGAGCACCGCCGCGCTCGTGGCGGGGGCCGCAGCCGAGGCCCGCGCCTCGGGCGACCCGCGCGCGGTGACGGCCGTGCTGCCCTCCCTGGCCGTCGCCCTCGCCTGGCTCGGCCGCACCGACGACGCGCTCGCGCTGGTCGCCGAGGCGGAGGCGGCCGGGCCGCTCCCGCACCCCGAGGAGGCGGCCTTCGTGCACCTCAGGGCGGGCGATCCGCTGGAGTGCCTGGCCCGCACCGCGCCGCTGACCGCGCGCGACGGGCTCGTGGGCGCCCGCGCCCTGCTCACCCGTGGGTGGGCGCTGATGGTCGGCGGCGACCTCGCCGGGGCGGGCGCGGCGCTCACCAGGGGCGAGGAGCGGGCCCGCGCGGCCGGGGCCCCTGCCGTCCGCACCGCGTTCGACGAGGCGGCGGCGCACGCGGCGAGGCTCGGCGGCGACCACGCGGCGGCGGCCCGCCGCTGCGCCCGCATGCTCAGGGCCG
This sequence comes from Actinocorallia sp. API 0066, assembly GCF_020991275.1. Classification (GTDB taxonomy): domain Bacteria; phylum Actinomycetota; class Actinomycetes; order Streptosporangiales; family Streptosporangiaceae; genus Actinocorallia. The sequence continues at coordinate 185,408 of NZ_JAJLQY010000007.1, forward strand.
CCGCCGCCCGCCGCGACGCGCTCACCGGCGCGCGGGCCGCCTGCCTCGCCCTCGCCCTGCACGCCGACACCCACCCGGCGGCGGACCGGATAGCCGCGCTCGCCCGCGAGTGCCGCCTGCGGACCGCGCTGCCCGCCTGGCCGTTCTCCGACGCCGAGGCCGACGCCCGCGAACGCGCCCTGGGCGCCACCGGGACCCCGCCGCCCGGCTGGTACCCCGACACCGTCCCGGCGCTCCTGACGGCCCTCCTGGACGTCCTGGAGCCCTGACGTGCCCCGTCAGGCCGGGACGAGGATGAGGCGCGGCGCGACCAGGGTGCCGTCGGTCAGGGGGACGATCCACTGGTCGCGGTACAGCGCGTGCAGGGCGAGGTGCAGGTCGTCGACCCCGGCGAACGCGTTGACGTGCGACTCGTGCACGAAGCTCGCCTCGTGGCCGACCGTCTCGATGCCCTGGAAGTCGATCGCGACGGCCTCCAGCACCGCGAGGTCGGCGGGGATGAAGTCGCCGTACCGGGTGAGGATCATCGTGCAGAAGTACTCGCCGTCGTCCCAGTCGGCCATCCAGTCGCCGACCCAGGGCTGGTCGAGGAACTCGCGGCGGTCCCAGACCAGGCCGGTCGCGGGCACCCAGGCGTCGGCGCCTTCGGGGTCGGCCGCGCGCGCGAGCTCCGCCAGCGTCAGGAACGGCTCGGCCGGGGCGAGGCGGTAGCGCGCCGGATCGTAGTCCCGGCTCGCGTAGGAACGCCCTGTGCAGCGCCACAGCGGCCGGACCCGCCGCCCGACCCGCGATCTGCCCATCGCAACCCCCGACCGTGTTTGTGGTGGCTGAGTCCGCCAAGGACGCTGCGATCCTAAGCACCAGCCCCGCCCACCACCGACCGCGTCGTCCGCCTAAGGAGAATGCGCACCCCCGCTTTACCAGCTGTGTTCGATGGGCCCGGAGGCGGCCGCTTCGCGAGCCCGACTTCGTCGGGAGCGGCCGCCTCCGGGCGTGTTCGATGGGCCCGGGGCCGGCCGCTTTGCGGCCCCGACTTCGTCGGGAGCGGCCGCCCCCGGGCCGGAAAACAGACCGACCGGCCGCGGTCGAGGGTCGCCGCGCCGGTCGGGGTCCAAAGGGGTCGAAGGGGAAGGGGGTCAGGGGAGGAGGATGCTCACCGGGGCGTCCGGGCGGGCGCGCTGGGCGCGCGATCCGGGGGAGTGCGGGCCGGGCTCGGCCGTCCTCGGGTGCTGCCCGGCGGTGTGCGCGTCGTCGGGCGCCTCGTTCGGCCGCGGCACGGGGCCTGAGGACTCCTGGACGGTCGGGGCGGCGCTCTCCTGGGTCAACGGGTGGCCCTGCGGCGGCGCGGCCGGTGCGGACTCCTCAGCCGCCTCCTGCGCCATGTCGGCCTCCGTCCACGGGAGCTGGCCGAGGGAGAGGCGCGGCTTGACCGGCTCGGCCTCGACGGCGGCGGGCGGCGCGGCGACGGGCGGCGCGGAGGTGTCGGCCGACTCGACGGGCTCGGTCCTGCGCGGCACGGCGACCTTGGACGGCGTCGGCGCGCTCACCCACACGGTGGTGCGCTCCGGCCGCGGTGCCGAGAGCGGCACCTCCGAGGGCGGCGCGGAACCGGTGGACAGCATCGCGAGCCCGACGACGGCCCAGGCGGCCAGGGCGATGACGGGAATGAGGGAAAAGGCGACAACCCGGCCCGGGGAGGAGTTGTGCGCGGCGTGCGACCCTGAGTATCTGCTCACGGGGCGAGAGTTGCACAGTCCCGGGTAATCGGCTGGGCTTTTTCCGGAATTCGTTATGGTTCCTCGAAATGCCGACAGACCCTCTGACCTGCGTGATAGTGCGCGGGGTAATGGAGTGAATATCGGTCTTATCTTGAACGATAGCCGCCGATGTGGTCCGATCGTGGCCAATTAATTTCGAATCATCCCTGATCATGTCGGACCATTTCCTATGTGTTCCTATGTGGTCCAACCCGCCCCAACCTCCCCCAACCCGGCGCAACCCGGCTCAACCCGCCCCAAGGTGGGCAGAAGTCCCCCGTAGGCGGCCGGACATGAAGGAACCCCGCCATGCCGGGCATGACGGGGTTCCGGGGCAGACGCGGCGGGTCAGCCGCCGATCTCGGCCCGCAGCTTGGCGCGCTGCTGCTCGCCGAGGCCGCCGACGCGGCGGTTCTCGTCGATGCCGAGCTTCTCGATCAGGGCGGAGACCTTGGCCGGGCCGTAACCGGGCAGCGCCTTCAGGACCTGCGTGACCTTGGTCTTCTTGGCCACGGCGTCCTCGCGGTCGAGCACGTCGCCCAGGCTGAGCGTCCCGGCCTTCAGCGCCGCCAGCAGCTCACTGCGGGCCTTGCGGGCCTCCTGGGCCTTGGCGAGAGCTTCGGCCCGCTGCTCGGGGGTCAGCGTCGGCAGAGCCATCGTTTCTCCTCGTCGTTCGTGGAACCGCCCGTGCCGTCGGCGCGGGCGTAGGGACCATCATGGCGAAGAGGACCGGCTGATGCCCACTTGAGCAGCGGATTAGTTCGATCTGACGATGGCCGGTGACCCATCGTGATCGTTTTCGGCCCTGCGGACGGCCGGAGCACGCCCCGGCCGGAAGTCTCCGGGCCCGTCAACCGGCCGCAGGGCCCATCAGAACGCGGCTCAGAAATTCGAGCTCGGCGGGAAGATCGCGGACACCGCGATGGTGCCACACGGCGTCCAGTCCCAGGCGACCTGGACCGGCGCGACGCCGTCCCCGGTGCCCGGCGCGTTGAAGGCCAGGCCGGACGCCTTGGCGCACTCGCCGCCGCCTCCGCTGCTCATCAGGTAGAAGACCGCGCTTCCGCCCTTGGGCAGCGTGGTGGCGGGCGGGACGCCCCCGATGCCGCCGAAGCCCTCGGGGATCTCGGCGGCGCCGACGCCCGCGACGCGCTGGCCGTCGCCGGTGTAGGGGTAGACCTCGGCCCGTCCCTCCAGCGTGCAGGGCGCGCCGCCGTTGACGATCTCGATGCGGCGCACGTGGGTGCCCGCGCCGCCCTGGCCCTCGCCGAGCTTGAGCGACAGGTCGGGGTTGGCGCATTTGGCCGTCGCGCCGTCCCCGCTCCCGTCCTTGTCCGTGCCGTCGCCGCCGGAGCAGCCCGCCGCGCACAGGGCGGCCAGGGCGGTCAGGGCGAGCGCGGCCGGGACGCGTGCTCGTGTGCCGAACATCATGGACCTCCGAAGTCTCGTCGGTTTCGCCCAGGATGAGACCGTAGTGCCCGACACCTCCGCAACCCGCCCGTCCCGACGCTGTGCCGCCGCCGCGCCCCGCCCGCCCCGCGCACAACCGCCCGGCGCCGGGTGCTCAGCGGCCTGACAAGAGACGCGCGGCGCCATGACAAAGGGCGCGGATCTCGATGATCCGCGCCCTTGTGCCCACTGCGCTCCCGGCAGGATTCGAACCTGCGCTTTTGCCTCCGGAGGGCAACGCTCTGTCCCCTGAGCTACGGGAGCATGTCGCTTGTCGCAACGGGAGACAAGGCTACCAGGGTTCACGCCGGGGCGCGCACGCGATCGTTTCGAGTGCGCGCCCCGTGTGCTCCGGCTAGCCTCGGTCCCGTGGTCGAGAAGCTCGGGCGGGTGCTGGTCGTCGATGACGACGAGGTGATTCGGCAGCTCATCGCGGTCAACCTCCAGCTTGAGGGGTTCGAGGTGGCCACCGCGGTGGACGGCCGCGACTGTCTCGACCGGGTCCGCGAGGTCGCGCCGGACGTGATCACGCTGGACGTGATGATGCCGCGCCTCGACGGCTGGATCACCGCCGTCCGGCTCCGCGAGAACCCTGAGACGGCGCACATCAGGGTGGTGATGATCACCGCCCGCGCGCAGGAGCGCGACCTGGACCGGGGCATCGAGATCGGCGTCGACGCCTACGTCACCAAACCCTTCGACCCAGCCGAGTTGATCCGCACCGTCCGCCGCCTGTCAGCACACGGCCCGGGACCGGGGGGCCGCCAGGCCCCCCGCCCGGGGCCGGGCGCTCCCGGGGCTGCCCCGTAGGCCGCCAAGGCCGGAGGGGTAGCGCCGGGCTCGCAAAGCGCCCGGCCCCCAATAAACACAGTTCGGCTGTCCACATTCTGGTCGGCTACCCTCGGTGGCGTGACTCCCGGTGAGCTTGACGCGGTGATCGTCACGGCGGTCCGTGCCGTGACCGGTGTCGTCGTGTCCGGCGCCGCGATCACCTGGGAGGACACCTATGTCTCGCCGGTCGCGGTGCGCCACCGGCTGCCCGCGCAGGCGATCGCCGAAGAGGTCGCGGCGCACCCCGGCGTCTCACATGTCGAGACGAGAGGTCCGGGCCTGCTCGCGGTGCACCTCGCGGTGCCCGGCCGGATCGCCGAGGCGATCACGCGCGACGAGCGCTACGGCACGGGTGCGACAATCAAGGCGTGCTGGGCGGATTTCCCCAGAACGTTCGACAATCCCGGCTTCCGGGTCAGGTTCGCGCATGAGCGCGCCTGCGCCGTGCTGCGCCGCGCGCCCGAGCTGGGCGTGCCGCGGGGCGACGCCGCCGCGCTGACCACGCCTGCCGAACGGAAGCTGCTCGGGCTGCTGGCGGGGTTCGACGGGCACCGAAAACCGGTGCTCCAACTGGAACGGATCGCGGACGCCTACCACGACGTCCACGAGGCGTTCCGCGAGGAGCCGACCCCGCAGCACGGCGCCCGCGTCCTTCTCGCCGGAGCCGTGCGCGTCACGTTGAGCAACGGGCTGCGCAGGCTCGGAGAGACCCCGAGAGAGAGATTGTGAGCAGAGTTCACCCGGCGGGCGGCAGGCACGAGAACGTCCTGCCCGAGGACCACCCGTCACCCGCACCGGCCGACCTGAACGCGCTGGCCGCCGAGGTGTGGCCGCGCACCGCCACCCGCGCCGGGGGCGCCGTCACCGTCGGCGGCGTCGACGTGCGCGACCTGGCCCGCGACTTCGGCACCCCCCTGTACGTCGTCGACGAAGAGGACTTCCGCCAGCGCGCGCGCGAGTACGCGGCGGCCTTCTCCGACGGAAGCGTGCACTACGCGGGCAAGGCGTTCCTCAGCGGCGCCGTCGTGCGCTGGCTGCACGAGGAGGGCCTCGGCCTTGACGTGTGCACGGGCGGCGAGCTGGCCCTGGCCCTCGCGGCGGACTTCCCGCCCGAGCGGATCACCATGCACGGCAACAACAAGTCCGCCGACGAGCTCGTCATGGGCCTGGAGGCGGGCGTAGGCAGGATCGTCCTGGACTCCTACGAGGAGATCGCCCGGCTCGGCTTCCACGCCGAACGGCTCGGCGTCCGGCCCAAGGTCATGATCCGCGTCACCACCGGCGTCGAGGCGCACACCCACGAGTTCATCGCCACCGCGCACGACGACCAGAAGTTCGGGTTCTCCCGTGGCTCGGGCGCCGCGCTGGAGGCCGTCCGGCGGGTGCTGGCGCTGCCGCGGCTGGAGCTGGTCGGGCTGCACTCGCACATCGGCTCGCAGATCTTCGAGACCGACGGGTTCGAGGTCGCCGCGCACCGCGTCGCCGAGCTGCTCGTCGCCATCCGGGACGAGCACGGCGTCGTCCTGCCCGAGCTGGACCTCGGCGGCGGCTTCGGCATCGCCTACGTCGAGGGCGACGAGCCCATCGACGCCAAGCTCATCGCCGACAACATGCGCGACATCGTGGCCCGCGAGTGCAAGGCGTACGACCTGCCCGTCCCGAAGCTGACGGTCGAGCCGGGCCGCGCCATCGTGGGTCCGGGCGGGATCACCCTGTACGAGGTCGGCACGATCAAGGACGTCGAGGGCATCCGCACGTACGTCAGCGTGGACGGAGGCATGAGCGACAACCTCCGCACCGCCCTGTACGGCGCCGAGTACACCGCGAAGCTCGTCAGCCGGGAGTCGACCGCCGAGCCCCTCCTGTGCAGACTTGTCGGCAAGCACTGCGAAAGCGGGGACATCGTCGTGCGTGACCTATGGTTGCCCGAAGATGTTGCGCCCGGAGACCTGGTGGCCGTGGCCGCCACGGGCGCCTACTGTCGGTCGATGGCCAGCAACTACAACCACGTGACCAAGCCCGCCGTGGTGGCGGTCCGTGAGGGCGCCGCGCGCGTCATCGTCCGTCGGGAGACGGTCGCCGATCTGTTGAGGCTCGACATGGAGGTGGGACAGCCGTGAAACCGGTGCGGGTGGCTTTGCTCGGATGCGGTGTCGTGGGCACCGAGGTGGTCAGGCTGCTGCTGGAGCAGTCCGATGACCTGGCGGCGCGGGTCGGCGCCCCGGTGGAGCTGGCGGGCATCGCCGTCCGCCGCCCCGACCGGGTGCGCGCGGGCGTCCCCGCCGACCTCCTGACGACCGACGCCATGGGCCTCGCCACCCGCCCGGACGTGGACATCGTGGTCGAGGTGATCGGCGGGATCGAGCCCGCCAGGTCCCTCATCCTGGGCGCGCTGAAATCCGGCAAGTCCGTCGTGTCGGCCAACAAGGCGCTGCTCGCCGAGGACGGGCAGACCCTCTTCGGCGCGGCCCGCGAGTTCGGCGTCGACCTCTACTACGAGGCGTCCGTGGCCGGGGCCATCCCGCTGCTGCGCCCGCTGCGCGAGTCCCTCGTCGGCGACAGCATCCACCGGGTGCTCGGCATCGTGAACGGCACCACGAACTACATCCTCGACCAGATGGACACGCACGGCGCCGGGTTCGCCGACGCGCTCGCCGAGGCGCAGGACCTCGGGTACGCCGAAGCCGACCCCACCGCTGACGTCGAGGCGTTCGACGCCGCCGCCAAGGCCGCGATCCTCGCCCAGCTCGCGTTCCACACCCCCGTCACCACCGCCGACGTGCACCGCGAGGGCATCACCGCGGTCACCGCGCAGGACGTCGCGGGCGCCAAGGCGATGGACTGCGTCGTCAAGCTGCTGGCGATCTGCGAGCGCGGCGGCGACCGGGGCGTCTCGGTCCGGGTCCACCCGGCGATGATCCCCAGGTCGCACCCGCTCGGCTCGGTGCGCGGCGCCTACAACGCGGTGTTCGTCGAGGCGGAGTCGGCCGGGAGCCTCATGTTCTACGGCGCGGGCGCGGGCGGCGCCCCGACGGCGTCGGCGGTGCTCGGCGACATCGTGGCCGTCGCCCGCAACCGGGTCAGCGGCGCGTCCGGCCCCGTGGAGACCACCTACGCGGCGCTGCCCATCCTCCCGATGGGCGACACCGTCACCCGCTACTACGTGCAGCTCGACGTCGCCGACCAGGCGGGCGTGCTCGCCCAGGTCGCCGAGGAGTTCGCCCGGCACGGGGTGTCCATCCAGGCCGTCAGGCAGGAGGGCAGGGGCGACGACGCCCAGCTCGTCATCGTCACCCACCGCGCCCCCGACGCGGCGCTGGACGCCACGGTGGAGTCCCTGCGCTCACACCCGTCGGTGCGCGAGGTGGCGTCGGTGATGCGGGTCGAGGGCGACATCTGATCTCGTCTAGACTCGCTCCCCATAAAGGCAGGTCACTCCCCGGTTCGGGTTTGCCCTACGGGCAGCCGGCTCTGATGCCGTCCCTTCGACGGCACGCATCCAGAGAGGAAAAGCCGTGAGCGCTTGGCGCGGGCTGATAGAGGAATACCGTGACCGGCTCCCGGTCACCGACAAGACCCCCGTCGTCACGCTGCTTGAGGGCAACACCCCCCTGGTGCCGGCGCACCGCGTCTCGGCCCAGACCGGCTGCGAGGTCTACCTCAAGGTAGAGGGCCTGAACCCCACCGGTTCCTTCAAGGACCGGGGCATGACGATGGCGATCTCCAAGGCGGCCGAGGAGGGCGCGCAGGCCGTCATCTGCGCGTCCACCGGCAACACCTCGGCGTCGGCAGCCGCCTACGCGGTGCGCGCGGGCATGACCTGCGCGGTGCTCGTGCCGCGCGGCAAGATCGCGATGGGCAAGCTGGCGCAGGCGCTCGTGCACGGCTCCAAGCTGCTCCAGGTGGACGGCAACTTCGACGACTGCCTGGAACTGGCCCGCAAGCTCGCGGTGGACTACCCGGTCGCGCTGGTCAACTCGGTGAACCCCTACCGGCTCCAGGGCCAGAAGACGGCCGCGTTCGAGATCGTCGACGCGCTCGGCGACGCCCCTGACGTGCACTGTCTCCCCGTCGGCAACGCGGGCAACATCTCGGCCTACTGGATGGGCTACAAGGAGTTCCACACCGACGGGGTGTCCACGAAGAAGCCCCGGATGATGGGCTTCCAGGCCAGCGGCGCCGCCCCGTTCGTCTCGGGCGCGCCGGTGAGCAACCCGCAGACCATCGCCACCGCCATCCGCATCGGCAACCCCGCGTCCTGGGACCTCGCCTCGGCCGCCCGCGACGAGTCGGGCGGCGCCATCGGCTCGGTCACCGACCGGCAGATCCTCGCCGCCTACCGGCTGCTCGCCCGTGAGGAGGGCGTGTTCGTCGAGCCCGCCTCCGCCGCGTCCGTCGCGGGGCTGCTCCAGGCGAGCGAGCAGGGCGCCATCCAGCCCGGTCTGAAGGTCGTGTGCACCGTGACGGGCAACGGCCTCAAGGACCCCGACTGGGCCATCTCGGGCGCGCCCAAGCCCACCACGGTCCGGGTTGACGCGCACGAGGCGGCCACCGCGCTCGGCCTTGCCTGAGCCGTAGCACCCCCGCACCCTTAGCTGAGCGGAGAGCATGAGCGACAGCGTCACCGTCGAGGTTCCGGCGACCAGCGCCAACCTGGGTCCCGGCTTCGACTCCCTGGGCCTCGCCCTGACCTACCACGACGAGGTGACCGTCGAGACGGCCTCCTCCGGCGTCGAGATCTCCATCGAGGGGGAGGGGCAGGAACTCGCCTCCCTCGGCGAGGAACACCTCATCGTGCAGGTGTTCCGCCGCGCGTGGGAGCGGATCGGCCCGGCCGCCGCGCCCGGCGGGGTGCGGCTGCACTGCGTCAACCGGATCCCGCACAGCCGCGGCATGGGCTCGTCGTCCGCCGCGATCGTCGCGGGGATCACCGCCGCGCGCGCGCTTCACCCGGCCGGAGGCGCGTTCTCCGACGACGCCGCCTTCGCGCTCGCCACCGAGATCGAAGGCCATCCCGACAACGTCGCGCCGTGCCTGGCGGGCGGCCTCACCATCGCGTGGACGCGGCACGACGGGCCCCGGCTCGTCCGGCTCGACCTCGACGCCCCCGTCACCGTGTTCGTGCCCGACCAGCGGCTCGCCACGGAGCGTGCGCGCGGGCTGCTGCCCGCGTCGGTGAGCCACGCGGACGCCGCGGCGAATTCTGCCCGCGCGGCCTTGCTCATCGCCGCACTGACCAGCAAACTGGGCTACGACGTGCTGTTGGACGCGACCGAGGACCGCCTGCACCAGTCCTACCGTGCGCCCGCGATGCCGGGCTCGGCGGCGCTGGTGGAGCGGCTCCGCCGGGCGGGAGTGCCGGCCGTGGTCTCCGGGGCCGGGCCTACGGTTCTGGCATTCGGGTGGCCTACCGTCGGTTGGCCGCAAATCGAGGCGGGTAAAGGCTGGGATATGCACCAGCTGAACGTCAGCCCCTTCGGTGCCCGCGTTCAGCCGCGCGACTCGCGAACACGCTGACCTCAGGGAATACAAGTGCGCCATGGTGGTGTTAGGCTGGAAGCCGCACCAGATGCCCCGCTCGGGGCCGTTGGCCCATCGGCATCACCACCGCCGATGCGCCCGTGCACCTGGCTCTCCACTTCTGATTCCCTTCGGCTTGGGGACGAGTACGCGATCATCTGGCTGTCTTCGGAAATTCCGCATGGCGAACTGATCGCCGGATTCGGCGCCCCCGCCGAGTCGAACCATCGGGTAGATCGGCCTCCTATCGGCCCACACCCGCTCCCTGGGAAGGACCCTTTGTGAGCGAATCCAGCGAACTGCTGAACGAAGCGCCGGCCGAGGCGCCCGCGCCCAAGCGCGCCCGTCGTGGCACCGGGCTGTCCGCCATGGTGCTCCCCGAGCTCAAGACCCTCGCGGCCCAGCTCGGCATCAGCGGAACCACCGGGATGCGCAAGAGCCAGCTCATCGCTGCCATTCAGGAGAAGCAGGGCGGCCCGGCCGCGGGGGCCACGTCGGGTGCCGCGACCAAGACCGAGACCGTCAAGGCCGAGGGGAAGGCGGAGACGAGGTCCGAGAGCGCCGAGCAGGCGCCGACCCGCACCCGTCGCCGCGCCGCGCCGCGCGAGGACGTCGAGCAGGCGGAGGCGAAGGTGGAGCCCAAGGCCGAGGCCAGGGCCGCCGAGAGCAGGACCGAGAGCAGGACGGAGCGGTCCATCGACGAGCAGGGCGAGGGCGGCGAGAACCGGCGTGAGGGCCGGCAGCGCACCCGCAGCGGCCGCGACCGGGGCGAGCGCGGCGAACGCCAGCGTGAGCGCGGTGAGCGCGGTGAGCGCGGTGAGCGCGGGGACCGTGGCGAGCGCGGCGGCCGTGAGGACCGCGGCGGACGTGACGACAGGGGCGACCGCGGCGGCCGTGAGGAGCGGCAGAGCGGCGGCGGCCAGCAGGGCGGAGAGCACGAGGAGGAGCGCGCCTCGCGGCGCGGCCGCCGGTTCCGCGAGCGCAACCGGGGCCGGGGCACCGGCGGCGGACGCGACCGCTACGAGGCCGAGCCCGTGGTCGCCGACGACGACGTGCTGATCCCCGTCGCGGGCATCCTCGACATCCTCGACAACTACGCGTTCGTCAGGACCACCGGCTACCTCCCCGGCCCGAACGACGTGTACGTCTCGCTCGCGCAGGTCCGCAAGAACGGGCTGCGCAAGGGCGACGTCGTCACCGGCGCGGTCCGGCAGGCGCGCGAGGGCGAGCGGCGCGAGAAGTTCAACGCGCTGGTCCGCCTCGACACCGTCAACGGCATGGAGCCCGACCAGGCGCGCGGCCGCGTCGAGTTCTCCAAGCTGACCCCCCTGTACCCGCAGGAGCGGCTGCGCCTGGAGACGGACGCGAACATCCTGACGACCCGGATCATCGACCTGGTGAGCCCGATCGGCAAGGGCCAGCGCGGTCTGATCGTCTCCCCGCCGAAGGCCGGCAAGACGATGGTGATGCAGTCGATCGCCAACGCCATCACGAAGAACAACCCCGAGTGCCACCTGATGGTCGTGCTGGTGGACGAGCGGCCCGAAGAGGTCACCGACATGCAGCGGTCGGTGAAGGGCGAGGTCATCCACTCGACCTTCGACCGTCCGGCCGAGGACCACACGACCGTCGCGGAACTCGCCATCGAGCGGGCCAAGCGGCTGGTGGAGCTGGGCCACGACGTGGTGGTGCTGCTGGACTCGATCACCCGTCTGGGCCGCGCCTACAACCTGGCGGCGCCCGCCTCGGGCCGCATCCTCTCCGGTGGTGTCGACTCGACGGCGCTGTACCCGCCCAAGCGGTTCTTCGGCGCGGCCCGCAACATCGAGAACGGCGGCTCGCTGACGATTCTCGCCACCGCTCTCGTGGAGACGGGCTCCCGGATGGACGAGGTCATCTTCGAGGAGTTCAAGGGCACCGGCAACATGGAGCTGAAGCTCTCCCGCCAGCTCGCCGACAAGCGCATCTTCCCGGCGGTGGACGTCGACGCGTCCAGCACCCGCAAGGAGGAGATCCTCATGGCCCCCGAGGAACTCCGCGTCGTCTGGCAGCTCCGCCGCGTCCTGCACGCCCTCGACACCCAGCAGGCCCTGGAACTCCTTCTCGAGAAGATGAAGGAGACCAAGTCCAACGCCGAATTCCTGCTCCAGGTCCAGAAGACCACGGTCGCCCACGACTGACCGTCACCCCACGCGAAGGGCCCGCCCGGTTCGTCCGAGCGGGCCCTTTCCCGTGCCCACGGGTCGCGGTTCGGGGGTTATCCCCACTCTGGGGACGGTGGGTCGCCGGATGGTGTGGGGCTGGGCGGTTCGGGAGGCTGGGGGTGTCGAGAGAGAGGGAGGCATGATGGAAGGTTCTGGAGGGCGTGGCCCTGGGATTCCGGCCATTCCCACGCCGTTGGAGTTGGTGCGGGACGTCTCGGTGTGGAAGGCGGCGTTGTATTTTCCGCTTTCGTCGCCGCTCGGGTTTGTCTGGCTTGTGGTTCTGGCGGGTGGGGTGCCGTTGGCGGCGGCCACGACGATCATCTGGGTCGGGTTGCCGCTGTGGGCGTTGTTGCTGGTGCTGCTGCGGGCGGGGTCGATGCTTGATCGGCGGCTTATCAGGATCGCCTTCGGGGTGCGGATACCTGATCCGTACAGGCAGACCCCGCAGGGGTCGTTGTTCCAGAAGGGCAAGACGATCCTCGGGGATCCGGCCACGTGGAAGGACCTCGCCTTCCAGGTCGTGCGGATTCCGCTGGCCTTCGGGTACTGGGTGAGCTCCATGGTGATGTGGGGGCTCACGTTCGCGCTGGTCTTCGCGCCGGTCGGAGGCCAGATCAACGAGGGCTTTGTACCGGACTTCGGAAGGTACGAGCCCCGGGTCGACTCCTGGTACGACGGGCTGCCCTTCACCGTCCTCGGGCTCGGCTGCTTCATCGGGTGCCTCTACGTCGTCAAGGTGCTGAGCATCGGGCACGTCGCGCTGTCGCGGGCGCTGCTCGGGCCGTCGGAGAAGCAGGCGCTGCGGGTGCGCGCCACCCAGTTGCAGGCCAGCAGGGCGCGCGGGGTGGACGCGGCCGAGGCCGAACGGCGCAGGATCGAACGGGACCTGCACGACGGCGCACAACAGCGCCTCCTCGGCGTCGCGCTGGACATCGGGCGTGCCCGCGCCAAGATCAACGACGATCCGGAGCAGGCCCGGCTGCTCATCGACCAGGCGCACGAGGGGGCCCGCGCCGCGATCGCCGAACTGCGCGACCTGGCGCGCGGCATCTACCCGGCGATCCTCACCGACCGGGGCCTGGAGGCGGCGCTGTCGGCGCTGGCCGGGCGCTCACCGGTGCCGGTGCGGATCAGCGTCGCGCTGCCCGAGCGGCCGCCCGCCGCCGTCGAGTCGATCGCCTACTTCACCGTCGCCGAGGCGCTGACGAACGTCGCCAAGCACGCGCGGGCCGACCAGGCGGCCGTCGAGGTGCGGCGGGACGGCGACCGGGTCGTCGTGGAGATCCGCGACGACGGCGGGGGCGGCGCCGTCCTCGCGCCGCACGGCGGCCTCGCCGGGCTCGCCGACCGCGCCGCGACGATCGACGGCACCCTCTCCCTGGACAGCCCCGAAGGCGGCCCGACCGTCGTCCGCGCCATCCTGCCCTGCACCTGGTGACAGCCCCTCCCGACACGATGGAATGACGACGTGAGCGCGGGGCCGCCCTGGTGACGGCCCCTCGCAGTCGCTGGAGGACCGGGATCAACGAAGAGGGGGAAGCGTGCGTGTCGTGATCGCCGAGGATTCGGTGCTGCTGCGGGAGGGGCTGATCCGGCTGCTCACGGATGAGGGCGTCGAGACGGTCGCGGCCTGCGGCGACGGGGACGCGCTCGTCGCCCTGGTCGCCGAGCACCGGCCCGACCTGGCGATCACCGACGTCCGGATGCCGCCCGGATTCGGTGACGAAGGGCTGCGGGCCGCCCTGACGATCCGGCCTACGCCCGTCCTGGTGCTCTCCCAGTACGTCGAGGAGCAGTACGCCGCCGAACTGATCGGGGGAGGGGCGCGTGGCGTGGGCTACCTGTTGAAGGAGCGGATCTCGGACGTCGCGGAGTTCGCCGACGCGGTCCGGACGGTCGCGGGGGGCGGCACCGTGATCGACCCCGAGGTCGTCGGCCAGCTTCTGGGCCGCAACCCGCTGCGCGGCCTCACCCCGCGCGAGCGCGAGGTGCTGGCGCTGATGGCCGGGGGCCTGTCCAACGCGGGGATCGCGCGCTCACTCGTCGTCGGGGAGGGCGCGGTGGAGAAGCACATCTCGTCGATCTTCGGCAAGCTCGGCCTCGCCCCCTCCCCGGACGCCCACCGCCGGGTCCAGGCGGTCCTCGCCCACCTGCGCGACAACCGCTAGCGGCGGTTCCCCGCCCCACGGCGACCGTGGGCCCACGGGATAAGCGCTGGTCCTCGCACGGCGCGGCATCCGTCATACTGGGAGGGCCCACAGGTTCCGGTTCCCAGGTGCGGTGATCCGCATTCCTGACCCGGAGCCGTCTCGAAGGAGATCCACCATGAAGCCCGAGATCCACCCCGCCTACGTCGTCACCGAGGTGACCTGCACGTGTGGGGCGACCTTCACGACCCGCAGCACCGTGGAGAGCGGCCAGATCCGCTCCGACGTCTGCTCGCAGTGCCACCCGTTCTACACGGGCAAGCAGAAGCTGCTCGACACCGGCGGCCGCGTCGCCCGGTTCGAGGCCCGCTTCGGCAAGAAGAAGGCAGCGGACAAGTAGGGGTGCGGGGAGCCCGGCCGCGGCGTGCGCCGCGTGCCGGGCTCCACTGCTCACCCGCCCCGCCGTGCCGAGCCGAAAGAACAGACCCGTGAACCTGGACCTCGACGACTTCCTGCGCGAGTACGCCGACATCGAACTGGCGCTCGGCGACCCCGCCGTGCACGCCGACCAGAAGAAGGCGCGCGAGCTGGGCAAGCGCTACGCGCACCTGCGGCCGATCGTCGAGACCTACCGGGAGCTGACGCAGGCCGAGGACGACCTGGGCACGGCCCGCGAGTTGGCCGCCGAGGACAAGGCGTTCGCCGAGGAGGCGACGGCCCTGGAGGCGCGGATCGGGGAGCTGAACGAGCGGCTGAAGCGCCTGCTCGTCCCGCGCGACCCCAACGACGACAAGGACGTGATCGTCGAGATCAAGGCGGGCGAGGGCGGCGAGGAGTCCGCGCTGTTCGCGGGCGACCTGCTGCGGATGTACACGCGGTACGCCGAGCGGGTCGGCTGGAAGACCGAGATCATCGACTCGCAGCTGTCGGACCTGGGCGGCTACAAGAGCGTCACCATGGCCGTGAAGGCCAAGGAGGGCGCCTGGTCGCAGCTCAAGTGGGAAGGCGGCGTGCACCGGGTGCAGCGGGTGCCCGTCACCGAGTCGCAGGGCCGTATCCACACCTCCGCCGCGGGCGTGCTCGTCACCCCCGAGGCCGAGGACATCGACATCCAGATCGACCCGAACGACCTGCGGATCGACGTGTTCCGCTCGGGCGGGCCCGGCGGGCAGTCGGTGAACACGACGGACTCGGCGGTCCGGATCACGCACGTGCCGACGGGCGTCGTCGTGCAGTGCCAGAACGAGAAGAGCCAGTTGCAGAACAAGGAGTCGGCGCTGCGGGTGCTGCGCTCCAGGCTGCTGGCCGCCGCGCAGGAGGAGGCCGACGCCGCCGCTTCCGCCGAACGTAAGGCGCAGGTCCGTACTGTCGACCGCTCCGAGCGCATCCGCACCTACAACTTCCCGGAGAACCGCATCTCCGACCACCGCGTCGGCTTCAAGGCGTATAACCTCGACCAGGTGATGGACGGAGACCTGCACGCCGTCATCAAGGCGCTGGTGGACGCCGACATGGAACGCAGGCTGGACGAAATTCAGCAGTAATGAACTTGCTTCTCGACGAGATCGCGCGGGCCACGGCCCGGCTGGCCGAGGCCGGTGTCGCCTCCCCGCGTGCCGACGCCGAGGAGCTTGCCGCCTATGTGCACGGCGTCGGCCGCGGCGAGCTGCACACGCTGCCCGACAGCGCCTTCGACGCCCGGTACTGGGAGGGTGTGGCGCGGCGTGAGGCGGGCGAGCCCCTCCAGCACATCACCGGCCGCGCCTACTTCCGGTACCTGGAGCTGACGGTCGGCCCCGGCGTTTTTGTGCCGAGGCCGGAGACCGAGGTGGTGGCGGGCTGGGCGATCGACAGGCTGCGCGAGATGGACGTCGCCGACCCCGTCGTCGTCGATCTCGGCACCGGCTCCGGGGCGATCGCGCTGTCGGTCGCGCAGGAGGTGCCGCAGGCGCGGGTGCACGCCGTCGAACTCGACGCCGACGCGCACCGGCACGCCGCCCGCAACATCGCCGACCTCGACGTGCGCGGGCAGGTCACGCTGCACCAGGGCGACCTCGCGGGCGCGCTGCCCGAACTGAACGGGCGCGTCGACCTTGTGGTCAGCAATCCGCCTTACATCCCCATGAGCGAGTGGGAGTACGTGCCGGTCGACGTGCGCGAGCACGACCCGGCGCCCGCGCTGTGGGGGGGCGGCGACGACGGCCTCGACGCCGTCCGCGCGGTGGAGCGGACGGCCCGTAGGCTGCTGCGTCCGGGCGGGTTCGTGGCCGTCGAACACAGCGACCTGCAGGGCGCGTCCGTCTACTGGATCTTCGCTGAGGAACGCGGCTGGCGCGACGTGCGCAACCGCCGCGACCTCACCGACCGGGACAGGTTCGTGACCGCGCGCCTGACGACCTCGATGGAGTAAGCCCCTCATGAGCCGACACTACGACTGCTCTGACCCGATCCAGCGGGCGCGGGGCATCGCGGACGCCGCGTCCTGCCTACGCCGTGGCGAGGTCGTCGTCTTCCCTACCGACACCGTGTACGGGATCGCGGCCGACGCGTTCACCCCGGCCGCCGTCCGGGCGCTGCTCGAAGCCAAGGGGCGCGGGCGGGACATGCCGCCGCCGGTGCTCGTCGGCTCGGTGCGGGCGGCGACGGCGCTCATCGACGACCTCGGGCCCTACGGGCAGGACCTCATCGACGAGTTCTGGCCGGGCGCGCTCACCGTGGTGTGCCACGCGAACCCGAGCCTCGCCTGGGACCTCGGCGACACCAAGGGCACCGTCGCGGTGCGGATGCCGCTGCACGACCTCGCCCTCGAACTGCTGCGGGAGACGGGTCCGCTCGCGGTGTCCAGCGCGAACCTGAGCGGAAGCCCGGCCGCCCGGACGGCCGTGGAGGCACAGGAGATGCTCGGCGACTCCGTTTCGGTGTACCTCGACGGGGGGCCGTCGAGCGCCGGGGCCGCCTCCAGCATCGTGGACCTGACCGGGACGCTGCCGAAGCTGCTGCGCCGCGGCGCGATCTCCGAAGCGCGGCTGCGGACCGTCAGCGGGGTGCTGCTGCGCGACGAGTTCCTCGGTGACGAGGAGGAGGACGACGCGCTCACGTCGGCGGAGCTCGCCGAGGAGGAGGCCGCGGCGGCGCTCTCCCTCCAGAAGGACCTCGCCGACGACGACGTCGACAAGCCCGCCGACGTGAAGCTCACCAAGGACACCGGGACCGGCTCCGACGTCAGGCTCACGAAGGACGCGCCGGACGAGAAGCCCGACGTGGACCTGACGAAGGACACCGGCGCCGGGCCCGACCTCAAGAAGGACTGACGGCCGCCGACGAGCCCCGCGCGGATCCGGAGACGGGCTGACGGCGGGGCCCGGACGGGTCAGGGGACGGTCAGGCCGGAATGCTCCCGTGCGGCGCTGAGGCCGCCGTGCGGGGCCTAGCGGGCGCGCCGGGTGGCAAGGTACCCCAGGGTCAGCAGCATCAGCCCGGACAGCAGCTTGTCGTCCACGGCGGCGCGCCACACCCCGCCGTCGATGACGTCGTCCAGGACGTCCCAGACGACGAGGACGGCGCCTCCGGCCAGCATCGCGCCACGCAGCCACACCGGGCTGCGGCCGTGCACGACCATGCCGAGCGGCGCCGCGGCCAGCAGCACGAGCCAGCCCCACGGGGTGAACCCGAAGTGGGCGGGCGCCCGCGTCGGCACCGGCACGCTGAGGGCGCCGGGCGTGAACGCGGCGCGCACCACCATCCCCTCGCGCGGCAGCAGCGCGGACTGGCGGAACTCGGCGGTGCCGGGCGTGCCGGGGCCGCCCGCGCACGGCGTGTGCGCGCGGGCCCGTCCAGCGAGGCAGCCCGCCGCGAAGACGACGGGGGCGCGCAGCCGTACCGTCGCGTCCGCTATCGGGTGCGGCCAGCCGGGGCCCAGCACGTCCCAGAGCAGTTCGTCGTGGGCGCCGCCCTCGCGCAGCACGCCGACGAGGTCGTAGGAGAGCACGTAGGTGTGGCGGCCGGAGACGGGACGGTCCGCGCCGATCCGTAGCTGGCGCTCGTGCATGAAGTCGCGGACCGTCAGGTTGACCGGCGCGAACGTGGGGCTGGCGACCTCCACCGACGTCACCCGGTAGACGCGGTCTCCGTCGCGCTGCCTGACCCGACGCAGCAGGCCCGTCGAGCTCTCCTCCGCGTAATCGACGGTGAACGTCTCGCGAACGTTGACCGTGCCGTCCGCGCCGATCGTGAGCAGCGCCTCGTAGGACGGCACCGTCGCCTCGGCCGACTGCTGATCCCGGAACAGGATGGGCAGCGCGGCGAGGAACAGCAGTGTGAGGGCCGTCATGAGGCCGGTGGGGGAGGGGCGCCGGGTGGGGGAGGAGAATCGGGTCATCACCGGGTGCAGTCTTTCGCGAACGCAGCGCAGCGCGCAGCCGGTTCGCGCCAACCGGGCCATGCCATGGGACGGGAAAAGTGAGGAAGCTCACATGCAACCGGTGTGTTAGTGGTGATTCACCTGTGACCCATGGTATTCCAGCAGCTCAGAGTGGTCAGTGGGGATCGTCCGGCGTCCGGCCCGACCGCCGGACATCCCTTCTTGGACGCCGCCGTCCGTCCGCTGGTTCTCAAAAACGCCCCTATTTCGGTCACCGGCACAGACGGCATATGCGGCGCATAAACGTGATCTTTCCTTTACCGCTACAGTCCCGACCCGAGTAGGCAGAGATCAAGGAGTGATCACATGCGGCGAATCGCTGCGGTAACCGTCACCACCGTCGCCCTGAGCGTCGGCATGGCCCTGGCCGCGGCCCCCGCCGGAGCCGCCCCCGCCGACACCGCCAAGAAGGTCACCAAGAGCTGGGTGACCAACAAGGGCAAGACCGCGATCTTCAAGTCGATCAAGGCCGACGGGACGTACACGCGCACCGGCAAGTCGATCAAGACGAGGGGCTACGTCCAGGACTACGCCCGCAACGGCTGGTCCCCGGGCGTGCAGTTCCGGGTCTGGAACAAGGGTGAGTGGCGGTACTCGGCCGTCTACTTCGCCAAGCTGAGCACCACCGGCAAGCCCGCGGACCAGAAGTTCCGCTACAACTACGGCGCCTTCTGGAGCGCCACCGGCACCAAGCTCCAGGTGCGCGAGGTCGCGCTCAAGGCGACCAACAGCAAGAGCCGCAAGTACGGGGCCTGGAAGAAGCTGTTCTAGGCGGTCGCGCCCCCAGGGCGGATCCGGGCCCGGCACCCCGTGGAGGGGGCCGGGCTCGGTGCTTTTCGGGTGCTGTGCCCGGCTATTCGGTCGGTGTGGCAAAGGTCACATGCAACCGGTTTGGGGGTTTTGGGGGCTGGTTGTCGGTACAGTCCGTGCGGAAATTCTTGCGGGCGATCAAGGGGTGGGGACATGCGGCGGATCGCCGCGGCGGCCTTGGGGGTCGCCCTTCTTGTGGGGGTAGGGGCCGGGGCGGCGCAGGCGGCGCCCGGTGACACGGTGACGCGCAAGTGGACGGCTCCGGCGGGCAAGACCAAGATCCTCAAGGCGGTGAGGCCGTACGGGGTGTACACCCGCGAGGGTGATGTTGTGTGGACGCGGGGGTACCTGAAGGACCTCAAGCGGGACGGGTGGTCGCCCGGCGTCCAGTTCCGCGCCTGGGACAAGGGGAAGTGGAAGCAGTCCGACGTGTACTTCCGGGTCAAACCCAACGGGAAGCCCTACGACCAGAAGTTCACCATGCACTACGGGCTGTTCTGGGCGACGTCGGCCAAGCACCTCCAGGTGCGGAAGGTCGCGCTGAAGGCGACCAACAGCAAGAGCCGCAAGTACGGGGCCTGGAAGAAGCTCTTCTGAGTACGATGCGGCACCGAGCCAGCGACCACCCACGGGAGCCCTCCGGATGCCACGCGTCACCCTGACCGTCACGGGCGCGCTGCTGACGGGCGCCGCCCTCCTCGCCGCGCCGGGCAGTGCCGCCCCGCCGGAGGCCAAGCCGAAGCCGCCCAGGCCGGAGGCGCCCCCCGCGGTGCTGGCCGAGGGCCGCTTCCGCACCGCTGACGGCGCGGCCGCCGCCTTCAGGTCGATCGGCGCGAGCGGCAGGTACACCATCACGGAGGAGGCCGTCACCGTCTCCTTCACGCTCACCGACCGGCGCCGCGACGGCTGGACGGCCGGTGTCCAGTTCGCGACGGCCGAGGCGTGGGACGAGCACCACTCGCCCGTCTACCACCCCGTCGGACGGGCCGGGGAGCCACGTCCCGGCACGGTGCGCGGAGGCCGGGTGGAGGGGATCGAGCCGGTGGACCGCCCGCGCTGCCATGGGTGCGTCGTCCGGGAGCCCCGTAAGGCGGCGAACCGGGAGCGGCCCGTGGACGGGAAGATCACCTACCGGTTCCCCAGGGCGTTCACCTCAGAGTTCACCGAGGGCCTGTGGGTCCGGGAGGTCCTGGTGA
This sequence comes from Actinocorallia sp. API 0066, assembly GCF_020991275.1. Taxonomy (GTDB): domain Bacteria; phylum Actinomycetota; class Actinomycetes; order Streptosporangiales; family Streptosporangiaceae; genus Actinocorallia. The sequence continues at coordinate 205,742 of NZ_JAJLQY010000007.1, forward strand.
AGCGGCAAGGCCGCCGTACCGTGGTGCGTCCAGGGCCCGTCACCCGCCTGTACCGGGCTTCTGTCGGCACGGTCCACCCGGGTCCGCGCGCCGCCCGGCTCGCCCCCGGCGCCCCCTTCACCGGCGGCCTCCCGGCGGCGGAGCGCAGGGCCGTCCCGGCGGGGACCACGCCGTTCGCAGGCAAGCAGTTCCCCGACGCGGCGGCCGAGGGCGTCCCGGCGGAGGTGTGGGGCACCTTCGGGAGGGTCCGCGAGCGGGGCGAACCCGCCGCCCGGCTGCTGCTCCGGATCAGGGACCTCGCCGCCGACCGCCGCCACGCGGGGGTGATCGTCACCTTCACCGACGAGGACGGCACCACCACCGACACCTGGACCTTCTGGAACGCCAGGGACAGCGCCGGACGTTGGACCAGTCGGCTCGCGGTCAACAAGCTGTCAGGACACCTCTTCTACCGGCCCTGCGCGGGTACTCAGAAGTACACGGAAGCAGGATGGACGTACACGCCGACCGTGTGCGGCACCACCAGGCAGCTCTACTGATCCGGCCGACGGCGAGCGGAGCCGCAGAGGGGACGAAGGCCGTGGAAAGCGCATCCGGGACGGCCGGAAGGCGTAAGGTGTCCTGATCGTGGGACGTCGCCCGGTGCCAACCGACGGGCTGCCGCGGCCGTCTCAACAGTAGGGCCGACGGGGAACGGGGGTGGGGGCGTGCGGGAGTACCTGCTGGTGATCCTCACCGGCATCACCGTGACCTACCTGCTCGTCTCCCCGGTGAAGAGCCTGGCGATCGCCATGGGCGCCCAGGCCGCCGTCCGCGACCGCGACGTGCACAAGGTCCCCACCCCGCGCATCGGCGGCCTCGCCATGTTCGGCGGGCTGCTCGGCGCGCTGGTGATGGCCCGCGCCCTCCCGCACATGACCGAGGTCTTCATCGAGACCAAGACGGCCAACGCGGTGATCCTCTCCGGCGCACTGATCGTCATGCTCGGCATCGCCGACGACCTGTGGGACATCGACGCGCTCACCAAGCTGGCCGGGCAGATCGCCGCCTCGGGCATCCTCATCATGAACGGCGTCCAGCTGAGCGCGCTGCCCCGCCCGGACGGCGGATCGCTGGCCCTGGCCCCGCTGTACGGGGTGCCGCTCACCATCTTCATCGTCGTCGCGACGATCAACGCGGTGAACTTCATCGACGGCCTGGACGGCCTGGCCGCGGGCGTCGTCGGGATCGCCGCGTTCGCGCTGTTCCTGCTGTCCTACCGGCTCGCGGACGTCATCGACATCCCGCTGCTCATCGGCCCGACGATGATCGCGGGGGTGCTCGTCGCGATCTGCGTGGGGTTCCTGGCGCACAACTTCCACCCGGCCCGCATCTTCATGGGCGACACCGGCTCGATGCTCATCGGCCTGCTGCTCTCGGCGGCGACGATCCAGCTCATCGCGCTGTTCGACACGGCGCTCGCGCAGAAGTACTCGATCTTCCCGCTGTGGCTGCCGCTGCTGCTGGTGCCGATGGTGGTGGTCGTCCCGTTCGCGGACATGCTGCTCGCGGTGTGGCGGCGCACCAACCAGGGCCTGTCGCCGTTCGCGCCGGACAAGCACCACCTGCACCACCGGCTTCTCCGTCTGGGACACTCCCACCGGCGTTCGGTCCTCATCATGTACGGGTGGGTCGGCCTGGTCGGCGCCTGCATGGTCGCGCTGTCGTTCGTCCCGCCGAACTCGCCCACCTGGCAGGCGGCCGTGCTGTTCGTCACGCTCTGTGTAGCGGCTCTGGGTGCCGCCCTTATGGTCGGGGTGCCGCGCCTCATCGCCCGGAGGGCCTTCCAGGCCGAAGTCGAGGCCGCCGCGGCCGGACCCGGTGACCGAACCCGGCAACCCGTGTAACGCTCCGTTCGCCTTGCCGTCGCCCGGGGGTAATTGCCGGAGTTCCCTAGGCTTGTGATAGCTTTCACTAAGTAGAGACGAACACGTAACGTAACCACCCCGGAGCCCTCATGGACTCGTCAGGCACGCGCCTCCTACTCGGCGCCGCCCTTCCCGTCTCCCTCGCCGGAGTCGTCGCCGTCGCTGTCGGAACCTTCGTCAGCGGGCTGGAAGGCGCCCTCGGCGCGGCACTGGCCGCCGCAGCGGTGATCGCGTTCTTCTCTCTCAGCGCGTACGTCGTGAACTGGGCTTCGAAGATCTCCCCGCAGACCGTCATCATCGCCGGGCTGACGAGCTACGTGCTCAAGGTGCTCGCCATGATGATCCTGGTCTCGGCGGTGAAGGGTGTCACGGTTTTCGACACCGCCGTTTTCGGCTGGACGGTCGTCGGCCTCGCGGTCGCCTGGATCGTCGCCGAGTTCCGGATCACCCTCAACACACGGAAGCCCTATATCGATGAACCCGCCGGTGAAGCCCGCAGCGACGACGCGCGTGAGCGCGCCTCGCACAGGGCCACTCCGATATGACCAGTCCGCGTCTAGCCTGCTATTGTCCGGAACGCGATGAGCGAGCACGAGGCACCCTCCAGAGGGGCGGGCCCCAGCTTCGCAGACGCCATGTGGTCGGTCCCGAGCTACATCCTCTCGGGAATGGTCATCTGGGGCGGCGCGGGTTGGTTGCTGACCAGTCTGACCGGGTGGGAGCTGTTCAAGCCGGTCGGGTTGGTGATCGGTGTGGTGCTCGCCGTCTACCTGGTCTACGTGAAATACGGTCGCTGACCGCCGGTCCCCGTGCCCGGTCAGCCGGTTCTTGATCCGATATCAGCTTGAAGGGAACGCCACAGTGCGCGAGTGCAGCGAGCGGACCACCGTGCCCACAGAGGTGAAGAAGTGAGTACACCGATCGTGCTCGCATCCTCGGGGGCTGAGTTCACCCCGCCCGGCGCCGAACTGTTCGACTTCCCCCCGCTGTTCGCGGGCGGCCCCGAATGGCTGACGAAGCCGGTCGTGCTGGCCCTGCTCGGCTCCCTCATCACCATCGCCTTCGCGTGGAGCGCGTTCGCCAAGCCCAAGCTCGTGCCGCGCGGCATGCAGAACATCGGCGAGGTCGGCTACGTCTTCGTCCGCGACCAGGTGGCCCGCCCGTTCCTGGGCAAGGACGCCGAGCGCTGGATGCCGCTCCTGCTGTCGATGTTCATGCTCATCTGGTTCTGGAACATCTTCGCCGTCATCCCGGTCATCCAGTTCCCGGTCGCGTCGCACATCGCGTTCCCCGCGGTTCTCGCGCTGAGCGTGTACATCCTCAAGATCTACCTGGGCATGAAGCACCAGGGGCCGGTGAAGTACTTCACCAACCTCATTCCCCCCGGCCTGCCCAAGCCGATCTACGTGCTGCTCGTCCCGATCGAGTACCTCTCGACGTTCGTGCTCGCGCCCTTCACCCACGCGGTCCGACTTTTTGCGAACATGTTCGCGGGCCACATCATCCTGGCCTTCTTCAGCCTCGTGGGCTACTGGTTCCTCATCGAGAACCCGTCGTGGCTGGGCGCTCCCGTCGGCGTGCTCGGCGTGGTCATGACCATTCTCATGACCGCCTTCGAGATGTTCATCCAGTTCCTCCAGGCATTCCTGTTCACGATGCTGGCCGCCATGTACATCGGCAGCGGCCTGCACGCGGACCACTAACGCCTCCTATCCCCAAGGACCAGACCGGCGGAACGTCCGTCGGCCAACTGAAGGAGTAAGTAATGAGCGTTGTCGCCCAGTCGGCCATCGCCGCCGTCGAAGGCAACGTCGGTGCGATCGGCTACGGCCTCGCCGCCATCGGCCCGGGTGTGGGCGTCGGCATCATCTTCGGTCAGGGCGTCAACGCGATCGCCCGCCAGCCGGAGCTGACCGGTGTCATCCGCCAGAACATGATGCTGGGCTTCGTTCTCACCGAGGCGCTCGCGCTCATCGGTCTGGTCGCGCCGTTCATCTACGGCTGATCGGCCGCTGAAAACCCCTGACGAAAGGCTGCGAACACCATGATCACAGCAGCTTCACTGCTCGCTGCGGAGGGGGGCAACAACCCCCTCATTCCGCACACCTATGAGCTGGTCGTCGGAATCTTCGCCTTCTTCGTCGTCGTCCTGGTCGTCGGCAAGATCCTGACTCCCCGGATCCAGAAGACGCTCGCCGAGCGGACCGAGCTGATCGAGGGCGGGCTCAAGAAGGCCGAGGACGCGCAGGCCGAGGCCAAGCAGACCCTCGACGCTTACAAGAGCCAGCTCTCGGAGGCCCGCCAGGAAGCGGCGCGCCTGCGCGAGGAGGCCCGCGAGCAGGGCGCCCAGATCATCGCGGAGATGAAGGAACAGGCCCAGGTCGAGGCCCGCCGGATCGTCGAGAACGCCCAGGCGCAGATCGAGCAGGAGCGGGCCCAGGCCCTCGCCTCGCTGCGCGCCGAGGTCGGCGCGCTCTCGGTCGACCTGGCCGGACGCGTCGTCGGCGAGTCCCTTGAGGACGAGGCACGCCAGCGCCGCATCGTCGACCGCTTCCTGGAGGAGCTCGAGTCCTCCAACGCCGCCGGTAAGGCCCTCTGATGGCGGGTGCTGTCAGCAGGGCCGCACTGGCCGCGGTCGAGGAGCGGTTCCCGGCGATCCTCGGCACCGCCGACGCGTCCGCGCTGGGCGCCGAGCTGTTCGAGGTCCTGCGCCTGCTGGACCGCGAGCACGGCCTGCGCCGCACCCTGTCCGACCCCTCGGCTCCGGCCGAGGCCAAGGCGGGGATCGTCGGCGCGCTGCTCGACGGCAAGGTCGGCGACGCGACGGTCACGCTGGTCCAGGAGGTCGTCCGGCGCCGCTGGAGCACCTCCGGCGAGCTGACCGACGCGATCGAGCTCTACGCGGTGGCCGCCGAGGCCGCCGCCGCCGAGCAGGCCGGCCAGCTCGACCAGCTCGAGGAGGACCTCTTCCGGTTCGGCCGGATCATCGAGGGCGACCCCGAGCTGCGCAACGCGCTCGCGGGCGAGCGCCTCCCGGCCGAGCGCAAGGCCGAGCTCGTGCGGTCCCTGCTGGAAGGCAAGGTCGGTGGGCCGACCCTGGCCCTCGTGCTCGAGGTCGTCACCCATCCCCGGGGACGTAGCCTGGAGCGTGGGCTCGACGCCTACGGCAAGATCGTCGCCGCTCGGCGCAACCGGCTCGTCGCGCTCGTGCGCAGCGCTGTCGCGCTGACCGGCGAGCAGCAGAACCGTCTGGCGGCCGCGCTCGGCGCGTCCTACGGCCGCGAGGTACACCTGAACATCGAAATCGACCCCGCGGTGCTCGGCGGAATCGCCGTCCAGCTCGGGGACGAGGCAATCGACGGCACGATCGCCGGACGCCTTGACGGCGTGCGCCGGCGGATCGCCTGAAGGGCAAGAGAGGAATCATGGCGGAGCTGACGATCCGTCCGGATGAGATCCGGAACGCGCTGGAGCGTTTCGTCCAGTCGTACGAGCCCGACGCGGCCGCGCGCGAGGAGGTCGGCACTGTCACCGAGTCCGGCGACGGTATCGCTCGTGTCTCGGGCCTCCCCTCGGCGATGGCCAACGAGCTCCTTGAGTTCGACGGCGGTATCCGCGGTCTGGCGCTGAACCTCGACACGCGCGAGATCGGCGCTGTTGTACTGGGCGACTTCACAAAGATCGAAGAGGGCCAGGCCGTGCGTCGCACGGGCGAGGTCCTCTCCACCCCGGTCGGTGACGACTTCCTGGGCCGCGTCGTGGACGCCCTGGGCAACCCGATCGACGGCAAGGGCCCGATCGACTCGACCGAGCGCCGCGCGCTGGAGCTGCAGGCTCCGACCGTCGTGCAGCGCCAGTCGGTGAGCGAGCCGCTGCAGACCGGCATCAAGGCCATCGACGCGATGACGCCGATCGGCCGTGGCCAGCGCCAGTTGATCATCGGCGACCGGCAGACCGGCAAGACGACGGTCGCGGTCGACACGATCATCAACCAGAGGGAGAACTGGCTCTCCGGCGACCCGGAGAAGCAGGTCCGCTGCATCTACGTCGCCATCGGCCAGAAGGGCTCCACCATCGCGGCCGTGCGCGGCACGCTGGAGGAGGCCGGCGCGCTGGAGTACACGACCATCGTGGCCGCTCCCGCGTCCGACCCCGCCGGCTACAAGTACATCGCGCCCTACACGGGTTCCGCGATCGGCCAGCACTGGATGTACCAGGGCAAGCACGTCCTGATCGTCTTCGACGACCTGTCCAAGCAGGCCGAGGCGTACCGCGCCGTGTCGCTGCTGCTGCGCCGTCCGCCGGGCCGTGAGGCGTACCCCGGTGACGTCTTCTACCTGCACTCCCGCCTGCTGGAGCGCTGCGCGAAGCTGTCCGACGACCTGGGCGCCGGCTCGATGACGGGCCTCCCGATCATCGAGACCAAGGGCAACGACGTGTCGGCGTTCATCCCGACCAACGTCATCTCCATCACCGACGGCCAGTGCTTCCTGGAGACGGACCTGTTCAACCAGGGCGTCCGGCCTGCCATCAACGTCGGTGTCTCGGTCTCCCGGGTCGGTGGCTCGGCGCAGATCAAGGCGATGCGCAAGGTCGCCGGCACGCTGCGGCTGTCCCTGTCGCAGTACCGCGACCTGGAGGCGTTCGCCGCCTTCGCGTCCGACCTCGACGCGGCGTCCAAGGCCCAGCTGGAGCGCGGCTCCCGTCTGGTCGAGCTGCTCAAGCAGCCCCAGTACAGCCCGTTCCCGGTCGAGAAGCAGGTCGTCTCGGTGTGGGCCGGCACGTCCGGTGAGCTGGACGACGTCCCGCTTGAGGACATCCGCCGCTTCGAGGCCGAGTTCCTCGACCACGTGGAGCACAACGCCAAGGGCGTGCTGCCCGGCATCCGCGAGACCCGCCAGCTGTCCGACGACGCGCTGACCACCCTGAAGGACTCGATCACCGAGTTCAAGAAGGGCTTCACCACCAGCGCGGGCACCCTGCTGGGCGCCGACGAGCCCGTCGAGCCCCTGGACGCCGAGGACGTCGAGCAGGAGACCATCAAGCGCGTCAAGAAGGTTTGATCCATGGGAGCTCAGCTTCGAGTCCTGCGCGGCAAGATCAAGTCGGTCACGTCGACCGCGAAGATCACGCGCGCGCAGGAGCTGATCGCCACCTCCAGGATCACCAAGGCACAGGAGCGGGTCGCCCTCTCCAAGCCGTACTCCGACAAGATCACCAGGGCGCTGACCGCGCTGGTCAGCCACCGTCCGGGCATCAACCACCCGCTGCTCAACGAGCAGCCGGAGGACAAGCGCTCGGCGGTCGTGGTCATCACCTCGGACCGCGGTTTCTGCGGCGGCTACAACTCCAACGTGATCCGCGAGGCCGAGGCGCTGCAGGCCCTGCTGCGTGAGCAGGGGCGCGAGCCCGTGCCGTACGTCATCGGGACCAAGGGCGTCACCTGGTACACGTTCCGTGACCGCGAGCTCGGCGGCGAGTGGGTCGGCTTCTCCGGCCAGCCCGACTTCGCCAGCGCCGAGCGGGTGGGCCGCAAGCTGGTCGAGGACTTCCTGAAGACGGACGCGGAGGGCGGTGTCGGTGAGATCCACGTGGTCTACACCGAGTTCGTCTCGATGCTCACGCAGGAGGTCCAGGTCAAGCGGCTGCTGCCGCTCCAGCTTGAGGACGTCGAGCGGGTCGATGGCCCGCTGCCGTCCTACGACTTCGAGCCGTCGGCCGAGACAGCGCTGGACCTGCTGCTGCCCAACTACCTCGAAAGCCGCATCTTCCACATGCTGCTCCAGGGCGCGGCGTCCGAGCACGCGGCGCGGCGGCGGGCCATGAAGTCGGCGACGGACAACGCCAACGATCTGATCGGCCTCTACTCGCGCCAGGCCAACCAGGCGCGGCAGGCCGAGATCACCCAGGAAATCAGCGAGATCGTCGGTGGCGCGGACGCGCTCGCCGACGCCGGTCGCGGGGAGTGAAAAGGAACATGTCTTCAACTGCGGTAGCGATCGGCACCGGCCGCGTCGTCCGGGTCATCGGCCCGGTCGTCGACGTCGAGTTCCCCGCCGACGCGATGCCCGAGATCAACAACGCGCTCAACGTCGACGTGACACTCGGCGCGGAGACCAAGACCCTGACCCTCGAGGTCGCCCAGCACCTGGGTGACAACGTGGTCAAGACCATCTCCATGCAGCCCACCGACGGCCTGGTGCGCGGCGCGGCGGTCACCAACCTGGGCACGCCCATCCTGGTGCCGGTCGGCGACGTCACCAAGGGCCACGTGTGGAACGCGCTGGGCCAGTGCCTGGACGCCCCCACCGCGTCGCTGGAGATCACCGAGCGCTGGGGCATCCACCGCAGCGCTCCGCCCTTCGACCAGCTTGAGTCGAAGACCGAGATCCTGGAGACGGGCATCAAGGTCATCGACCTCCTCACCCCGTACGTCAAGGGTGGGAAGATCGGTCTGTTCGGTGGCGCCGGTGTGGGCAAGACGGTGCTCATCCAGGAGATGATCACCCGTGTCGCCCGTAACTTCGGTGGCACCTCGGTGTTCGCCGGTGTCGGCGAGCGCACCCGTGAGGGCAACGACCTCTGGGTGGAGATGGACGAGGCGAACGTCCTCAAGGACACCGCCCTCGTGTTCGGCCAGATGGACGAGCCCCCGGGCACCCGTCTGCGGGTCGCGCTGTCCGCGCTGACGATGGCGGAGTACTTCCGCGACGTGCAGAAGCAGGACGTGCTGCTGTTCATCGACAACATCTTCCGGTTCACCCAGGCCGGTTCCGAGGTCTCCACGCTGCTGGGCCGCATGCCGTCCGCGGTGGGCTACCAGCCGACCCTGGCCGACGAGATGGGCCAGCTGCAGGAGCGGATCACCTCGACCCGCGGTCACTCGATCACCTCGATGCAGGCGATCTACGTCCCCGCGGACGACATCACCGACCCGGCGCCGCACACCACGTTCGCCCACCTGGACGCGCGTACCGTGCTCTCCCGGGCCATCACCGAGAAGGGCATCTACCCGGCGGTCGACCCGCTGGACAGCTCCTCCCGGATCATGGACCCGGCGATCATCGGCCGCGAGCACTACGACGTGGCCCAGAACGTCATCGGGATCCTGCAGAAGTACAAGGAACTCCAGGACATCATCGCGATCCTCGGTATCGACGAGCTGTCCGAGGACGACAAGGTCACCGTCCAGCGCGCCCGGCGCATCGAGCGGTTCCTGTCGCACCCGATGTACGTCGCCGAGCAGTTCACCGGCCAGCCCGGTGTGACCGTTCCGCTCGACGAGACCGTGGCCTCGTTCAAGGCCCTCACCGAGGGCAAGTACGACCACATCCCCGAGCAGGCGTTCTTCATGTGCGGTGGCGTTGACGACGTCGAGAAGAAGGCGAAGGAGCTCGCCAAGTAAGGCGGTCTCCGGCCGCCGGGGCCGGGTGTCCGGGCCCGGCGGCCCTTCTTGAAGAGGAGAGAGCACTATGGCGATCAGAGTCGCCCTCGTCTCGCCCGAGCGCGAGGTGTGGGCGGGCCAGGCCGAGATGGTGGTCGCGCAGACCATCGAGGGTGAGATCGGTATCCGTACCGGCCACGCCCCGGTGCTGGGCGTCCTCGTCGACGGCAGCGTCGTGAAGATCTTCCCCGAGGGCGGCGAGGTCATCGTCGCCGCGGTCGGCAGCGGGTTCTTCTCCGTGGCCGACAACGAGGTGTCGGTGCTGGCCGAGCAGGCCGAGCTGGGCGCCGAGATCGACCTGGCCGAGGCACGTGAGGCCCTCGCCACGGCGCAGGCCGCGGGCGACGGGGACAACCCGCAGGCCGTGGCCGAGCGCCGGGCCCGGGCCCGGCTCCGCGCGGCCGGCGCGGACGTCTGAGAGCAGACCGGCAGTGGGCGAGCACCTGGCAGAGATCACCGGCTGGGTGCTCGTCGCCGTCGTACTGGTCGTTGTCGCCCTTTTTGCGGTGATGACGCTGCGGCGGTGGCTGCTCGAGCTGGGCGGCGGCACCGTCGAGTGCAGCCTGCGGGATCTGGCGGGCACGGGCGTGTGGCGGCTGGGGATCGGCCGCTACCAGGGTGACGAGTTGCAGTGGCACCGGGTCTTCGGGTTCCGGCGTCGGCCCCGGATGGTGATCCAGCGGCGCGGCCTTGTGGTGCTGGGGCGGCGGACCCCGTCCGAGGAGGAGGCCGAGGCGCTGGCGGGCGACGCGGCCATCATCGAGGTGCGCAGCGGCGACGCGAAGGTGGAGCTGGCGATGTCGCTGGGGGCGCTCACCGGGTTCCTCGCCTGGCTGGAGTCCTCGCCGCCCGGCTGGCCCGTGGACCTGCCTTCGGGCGCGTGAGGCGGCGGGCTCTACGCTTGCGCGTATGAGCCGTGAAGACGAACCCGTCGTCCTTTCCCAGATCTACACCCGGACCGGTGACGACGGCACCACCGGGCTCGGCGACATGAGCCGGACGGCCAAGACCGACCCGCGCCTCGCCGCCTACGCGGATGTCGAGGAGGCGAACGCGTTCCTCGGGGTGGCGCTGGCTTCCGGGGGGCTGGCCCCGGACGTCGCGGCGGTGCTGCGACGCGTCCAGAACGACCTGTTCGACGTCGGGGCGGATCTGTCCACTCCCGTCGTCCCGGATCTCGGCTACGAGCCGCTACGCGTCACTGAGGCTTACGTGGAGCGTCTTGAGGCGTGGTGCGACGAGTACAACGCGCCCCTTCCGACGCTGCGGAGCTTCATCCTCCCCGGCGGCGACCTCACGACCGCCCACCTGCACGTGGCCCGCACCGTTTCCCGCCGCGCGGAACGCTCCGTCTGGGTCGCGATCGAGGCACACGGCGACTCCATGAACGGCCTGACGGCCCGCTACCTCAACCGCCTCTCCGACCTCCTGTTCATCCTGTGCCGGACGGCCTCCGGCGGCGACGACATCCTCTGGAAGCCAGGCGGCTGACGGGCTTACACGGACCGGGCCATCAGCACGTCGTCCACATACCGCCCGTCAATATAGAACTCCTCCCGGAGAATCCCTTCGATGTGGAACCCGGCCTTCGCGTAGAGCCGCCGCGCCCCGGTGTTCACCGACAACACCCGCAACGTGACCCGCCGAGCCCCCTGCCGCCGCGCCTCGGCACAGGCCGCCTCCACCAACGCCAGCCCCACCCCCGTCCGCCGCACGTCATGATCCACCCCAAGCCCCTGGATCTGCCGCACATGCGCCGCACTGGCCACCAACACCGGCTGCACCAGCCGCAGATACCCCACCACCCTCCCCCCAAGCTCCGCCACCAGAAAATGCTCCGGCAGATGAAACCTGTCAAAAAAGTGCGGCCCCACCCCGGGCCGAGGCCCCGCCGAACTCTCCCCCGACCACGTCCGCCGATCGAGGTCCGCCAGCACCCTCTCGTCCTGCGGCCGCGCCTTCCTGATCACCACTCCACTCACCCCCCCAGTCTGCCGCCCCCACCCACCCCACACACACCAGACGAAAGGACCACCCGACCCTCACAGACAGATCGCGATGCCACCGCGCAAGCCATCCGGCGGGTGCGTCCAGGCGAGGAAAGATCGCGGACGGGGGTCGCCGCCTCGTAGGAGGTTCGCGTTGGGGTGTCATACGTGACGCCGACGGTGGACGGCGAGTATCTCCCGCACGGCCTCGGTCACGAGGGTTGCCGCTGGAGCAGCAGCACCCGCCCGTCACGCTGGACGCCCGCCCCGACGACGACCCGCTGAACCCCGTCCCGCCCGGCGAACCCGACGAGCCGATCCAGACCAAAGAACCTCAGCCACGCCGTCCCTCCAGAAGATCACGATGATTCCCGGTCACCTTGCGGAACGCTTCGACATAGCCTTTCGCCTGCTGGAACTCATCCTGCCTGCACCACACGGAAAGCCTTAGCGTGTCGCGATGGAACCCCTCAGCCTGCGGGAAATCCCCTTGCCCGTAGGAGAACGCCCCCGGCGGTCGGGGCAGGATAGGCGCTTAAAGGTTCGTGAGCTTCGCGGCGAGTTTGGGGGTGGGGGCATCGGAGTGGTCGCGCCAGGCGAAGCCGGAGACTTCTTCGTATTGGAGGGAGACTTTGGGTTCGTTGACGTGGAAGGCGTAACGGAAGTCGGCGTGCCAGTGTTCGGGTTCGCCTTTGGCCGGGTTGGCGGGGATGGTGTGGACGTCGATGTCCATCGGGGTGACGTCGTGTCCGGGCGGCGAGATGGCGCTGTGCCAGGAGATGCCGGTCTCTTCCTCCAGTTCTCGGAGCGCGGCCTGGATCAGGCTGCCGTCTTCGGGTTCAAGGTGGCCGCCGGGTAGGAGCCATTTGCCGAGTGCGTTGTGTTCGATGAGCAGGAGTCGCCGGTCGTCGTCGATGACCACGGCGCCGCAGGTGACATGGCCGCCCTCGAAGGTGTGACGGCTGGTCAGGTCCCCGGCGTCGCCGTTCAGCGCGTCCAGGAGGCGCGCGAGGTGTTCGGCCTCACCGGGGTGGGCCGCCAGGTAGCGAGTGACGATGGCGCGGATCTCTTTGTGCTTGACGGTCATGTCGTCCTGTCGAAGTGGTGGAGCCACAGTTCGGCGATGCGGCTTCGTCCGGTTTTGTCCAGCTCATGCAGCCCTGGTTCCAGGCGCTCGCTCCCAGCCAGTACGGCGAGCGCGGCCAGGATTTCGGCTTGGACCAGGAAGATGAAAGCACCGACGGATGCGCCGTGCAGGAAGTTGACGGCGTTGCCTCCGGCCAGCACGTAGAAGTAGTGGCCTGTCCGGGAGTATCGGGTGATGTGGTCGCCGTTGGGGGTCCGTGTGTAGAGGGTGTTCAGGGTGTCGAGTTCCAGTTCGTCGTCCGAGCTGGTCACCGAGGCGATGTAGGCGCCGTTGGCGATGGAGGCGAAGTCGTCCTCGCGGAGCGAGAGGTTTCCGGTCGCGCAGATGACGAGGCCGGCTCCGGTCAAGGCGGTGCGGAGGGTGTGGGTGGTCCGGAAGCCTTGGGAGAGTGCCTGGGTGCGTTTGACGGGGTCGTGGTCGTAGATGGTGGCGGTGACGTGTTTGGCGTGGAGCATGGCGGCGATGGAGCGGCCGATTTTTCCGTAGCCGATGACGGTGGCGTTTCGGCCGTTCAGGATGTCGCCTCGGGTTCGGATGAGGGCTTCGGTGCTGAAGGTGATGGATTGGCCGACGAGGAAGTCTTCGGGGTCTTTGAGTGGGGAGCGGGCGACGCTGAAGACTGGGCATGGCAGTTTCTCCAGGCTCGCGTACCGCTGGTGGCCGTTCTCGGTGTCCTCGACCACGCCGATCAGTTCGCCGGAGAACCGGGCGCACACGTGTGTGAGTGTGGGGGCGAAGTAGCCTCCGACGTCCAGGAGGATGAGTCGGCGGCCGGCGGCACGGGACTCCAGGAACTGCAGAACCGCGTCAGGGTCGCTGAACCGTTGCCGGTCGAGCGGATCGACCTTCATCAGGTTCGCCACGACGGCTTGGGCGGTGTGGTCGATGGACTTGGGTTTGGGGAGCACGGACGCGATGTCACAGACCCGGCCGACCGCGCGGAGGAACGTCGGCCGCTCCGCCAGCAGATGCGTGATGACCACGCCCGACACATCGTCGTTGGGGGTGGGGGCGACCTTGCCGAAGAATGATTCGACGCGGCTCACCTCGAAGTCTTCGAGCACCGTGCGGCCTCCTAGGCACACGCAGGGGGAGGGGACATTCACCGGTCCGCGCTTCGAGGGGTCAGCACGTAGGCGACGCGTTCGGCGGCGGCAGCATCCATCGCCATGCCAGCGACGGTAAGAAGGCCGTGGCCCAGGAGGCCATGGGTAAGGACGGCATCGAGTCTCCAGTGGGGTCGTTGTCTGTGACGACTCTGCCGAGAGCACCCGCTCCGGCTCCACTGGTGTGACCAGGTGTGGCGGGGGTCGTTACAGTTCGTCGCGTGCGGATGCGATCAGGGCTTGGGCCTGGTTTCCGACGACCGTCATCTGTGCGAGTCGTTCGAAGGTCCGCCCGTAGACGGCGATCTCTGTGGGGTTGGTGACGGTGATGAGGGCTGTGACGGACTCGATGGAGACTTGGGCGTCGTCGTAGATCCAGAACGACTCGGGTGGCCAGATGACGCGCTCGGTGTTCGCGGGGATCACGCCGAGGGACACGTTCGGGAGGCGGGACGCCTTGATGAGCCTGTCGAGTTGTTCGGCCATCACGGCGGGGTCACCGTAGCGGGCTCGGAGTGTGCTCTCTTCGAGCACGAACGCGAACGTCCGGCCTGTGGACAGGACCCGTTGCCGGTCCATCCGGGCGGCGACGGCTTCGGCCAGGTCGTCCGTCGGGGTTCCCCGGAACTCGGCGATGAGCCGCAATAGGTGCTCGGCGTAGGCGGGCGTCTGCAACAGGCCGGGGATGATGCCGGGCTCGTAGATCCGGAATCGTCGTGTTCGCTCCCACAGGGGCACCCACGCCTGCTGGAGCTGCCGCAGACCGCCCCGGTGCAGGCGCGTCCACTCCAGGTACGCGCCCTTGACGTTCCGTAGCACCGCCAGCAGTTCGGGGACCTGCTCGGCGGCGCCGCAGGCGGTACACCAGGCTCTGATGTCGGCGGCGCTGGGCAGCCTGGCCCCGTGCTCGATCTTCGATACCTTCGTGTGCCCGCGCCAGCCGATCACGGCGGCCAGCGCGGACGCGGTCAGCCCGGCGTCGAGGCGGAGTTCGCGGAGCCGGTCGGAGAGGTCCTGGAGGGCGCGCTGCGCGGATGAGGACGGGGAAGCGGCCATGGTGGGGAGTGCTCGGCGGTCAGGTGCTGGACCTGGTGTACTCCGCGTTGTCGATGCCGCGTTTCCAGGCGGCCTCGAACGACTCGGCGCAGAACGCGATCACCTCGGCGTCGGTGCACCATTCCATCGAGACGGGGACCCCGTCCCCGCTGAAGTGGTTCCAGATGAGCACCTCGTCGTCGAAGATCCAGAAGTCGTTCGCCGGGAACTTCAGATCGCACGCTTGCGCCCTCGGTAGCCAGCGGGTGGCTTCGCCCGCGTGCACGTTCGTGAAAGCCGTGTCGAGCAGGAACCGGGTGTACTCGCTCAGCGGCTCCGACACCACGCGCAGGCGGCGCACCTCGACGCCGCGTGCCGTCGCCTCCTGGATGACGGTCAGCCACGGCCGCCACCAGGACGCGGGGTCGGCGGGGTCGTCCCGGTGTCCGGCCTTCCACGCCGTGTAGCCCTTGTCCTCGCGGGAGACCGCGTAGCCGTCCCTCAGCTCCAGGTGGATCGCCGACCTGGTCGAGGCGGCGAACAGGGGCGGGAACTCAGGCTTCGCCGGATCGGTCGCCGTCAGCAGCGGCGCGGCGTTCGTAGGCATTCACGATCTCCTTGAGAACAGGCAGCATCTCCGGCGGCCAGGCGATCACCGTCTCATGCGCCGGGGGCACCGCCCCGTGGTCCGCCGCGCACACCGCCGCCAACCCCTCAAGGACGGCCCGGTCGAGGACGGTCGGGCCCTGCAACATCAGCCGCCCCGTTCCTTCCTCTAGCCATGCCGTCGGAGACTGGCCATCCTGCGATCCGGGCAGATGCCCGATCAGACGGAACGGTACAGACATACTGCCCTCCAGGAGGGGGACACGATCGGATATGCCTCCCCTGGCCTCGGCAGGTTGCGTCATCCCCAAACTCCAACGGGCCGGAGACGGCCATCCCGACCCCTCGGGACAGCGGTGCCACTTTCGGCTTCAGCGGCGACCGGGCGACGTTGAACGCCGGGGAGGTTTGTTTACGGCTTGGGGGTGCCGTGTTCTAGGTAGAGGGTGGTGTTGTTGGTGCGGGCGGTGGTGGCGTGGTGGAGGCGGCGGGCTAGGCGGTCGATGGTGAGGGTGGTGGCGTGTTCGACGGGGTGGAATTCGATGGTGGCGATCTCGGCGGGGTCGAGGTGGATATTGGTGAGGTGGGTGTTGGTTAGGGTGCCGCCGTCGAAGATGTAGAGGAGTTTGTCGCCTTCGGTGGGGTTGGGGGCCCAGTCGGTGAGGAGTAGGCGGCCGATTGGGGGGGTGATGCCGAGTTCTTCGTGGACTTCGCGGATGGCGGCCTCGTGGGGGGTCTCGCCTTGTTCGACGTAGCCGCCGGGGATGTCTCGGTAGTCCTTGTAGGTGGGGACTACTAGGAGTATCCGGTCTTGGTGGTCGAAGAAGAGGACTCCGGCGGCTACGACGGGCCGGGCGAAACTTGCGGTGGGGTCGCTGGTCACGGCTTGGCTTTAGGGGTGGTTGTTTCGTTGGGTGGAGATGCGGCGGCCCCGGCTGGTGGAGCTGCCGGGGCCGGTGGGGAGGGGTATTTACAGTTCCAGGGTGCCTGACTTCACGTGGTTGATGAGGCCGGTGAAGGAGGTGCGGGTGAGTGTCAGGTGTCCGGCGTTCGGGTGCTTGCTGTCCCGGATGCCGATCTGCGTGGAGACGTCGCCGACTTCTACGCACTGGCCCGTTTGGCCGCCGCTGTGGCTGGACTTGCGCCAGGCGACTTCCACGCACATGCCGCTGTCGCCGCCGCTGTAGCTGGACTTGCGCCACTGGGTGAACGTCGTCGTCGTGTTCACAGTTCCTCCAACGCCTTTCGGATCGCGGCTCCGGAGTCCTCGGCGGTGAGCGCGTTGGACCGGATCAGCTCGAACAATATGCCAAGTTCCGCGACGTAGTTCGCGTCGTCGACGAGTTGCCCCTTGCCGCCCGCCATCTCCGCGTAGCCGAGGTCCGCCTCGCCCGGCGACGATAGCAGCGTGAACGAGCCCTCCGGGCAGATTTCAGCGGCCTCCGGCACGATGTGGACGTGCACGTGGGGCAGCTCGGCGAGTTCGAGCAGCCGTTCGAGCTGCCCGCGCACCACGTCCCGTCCACCGAACGGACGGCGCAGCACCGAGGCGTCCAGGAGGGCGACGACTGCGGGCGGCTGCTCCCGCGCCAGGAGTTCCTGCCGCCCTACCCGCTTCTCGATGAGTTCTTCCAGCCTGGTCGGCTGCGCGCCGGGGGCGAGGACCGCCCGTGCGTACTCCGGCGTCTGGAGCAAGCCCGCCACCACGAAGTTCTGGTAGATCCGGATCATGCCCGCTTCGGACTCGGCGTCCGTGTACTCCTCGAATCCTGCGGGGAGGCCGGGCTCTTTCAGGATGAGCGGGAAGAGGGGGGCGAAGGTGTGGTCGAGGCTGAACGCGCCGTCGAGTGCTTCGAGGTTCTTGAGGGTCGGGCGTCGCTGCATGGTCTCGAAGCCGCTTACGAGGCTCTTGCTCACGTGGATTCTTCGCCCGAGGAAAGCCTGAGACCAGCCTCTCGCCTCTCGCAGCCTTTTCAGGTGATAGGCGAGGTAAGCGCGGGCCGATTCTGACGGGTCGATCGTCGGCATCTGGGGGGTCCTCTCGGGTTCCACACCGGGTTGTGGACACGCGCCGTCACTCGTGTTCACGTCTCTGTGGCGAACTTTAGCCATGCGGCCGGAGGCTTGAGGCGAAGACGGGAAATCCCGACCTCTGGAGATGGCGGTGGCTTTCGACCGGCCAAGACGCCACAGGGCAGAGGCCGTCACGGATGTTCCTTTTGTGATTCAAGAAAGGGAGTGCGTGCATATGTCGATGCGTGGGTTTTCCGCCGTGAATCTGGCGCGTTGGGGTGTTGTGCCGTACATCACGGCGTGGTCGTCGGAGGAGACGTCGCCGGTCGCGGTGGTGGTTCGTGGTGGGCGGATCGCGTATGCCGACGAGAGGGCGGAGGACCGTGATGGTTCGGGGGTGTTGTGGACGCGGATCGGGTTCAGCCCCGGCGTCGGGGTTCCGGAGTTCAAGTCCGTCCATTTCTTCCGGCAGCGGGAGGCGATGCGCCGTCTGCTGTGCCAGGTGTGCGGCACGCCCTGCGGTAAGAGCGGGTTGTGGATGCTGTCGCAGGAGGAGTACGAGAGCGCGGACGGCCCGTGGCCCGCGCCCGTCATGACGGCGCATCCGCCGGTGTGTCCGGGGTGTGTGGAGCGGTCGGCGCGGCTGTGCCCGCACCTGCGTCGGGGGTACGTGGTGCTGCGTCCCCGGCGCGTCGCCCCGGCCGGGTTCTCGGGCATGCTCTACCGGCCCACCCGGGCCGGTCTGGCACCCAGCGACGCCACCATCGCCCACAACGACCCCCGCACCCGCTGGCTACGCGCGACCCAACTCCACGTCCAACTGGAGGACTACGACGTCATCAGCCTCGGCAACATGATCATCACCGACCCCAGAAGCGCGACGCTGCGTTCGACCGGGTGAGTGTGGTGGATCGGGCGTGGGCCGGGGGGAGGGGGTGGGAGACTGGGGGGTATGCGTTTGGTGATTGCTCGGTGTTCGGTGGACTACGTGGGGCGGCTTACGGCGCATCTGCCGTTGGCTACTCGGCTGGTGTTGATGAAGGCCGACGGGAGTGTGTCGATTCACGCGGATGATCGGGCGTTCAAGCCGTTGAACTGGATGAATCCGCCGTGCAGTGTGCGGGAGGAGGGGTTTGAGGAGAACGGGGCCATCGCTCGGTGGACGGTGACGCACGGGAAGTCGGGGGAGCAGCTCATTCTGACGATCTTCGAGATCCTGCATGATCATCGGCATGAGCTCGGGGTGGATCCGGGGCTGCAGAAGGACGGGGTGGAGGCGCACCTGCAGGAGCTGCTGGCCGAGCACATCACGACCTTGGGGGACGGGTACCGGCTGATTCGGCGGGAGTACCCCACGGCGATCGGGCCGGTGGACATCCTCTGCAAGGACGCCGGGGGCGGGACGGTCGCGGTCGAGATCAAGCGGCGCGGGGAGATCGACGGGGTGGAGCAGCTCACGCGGTATCTGGAGCTGCTGAACCGGGATCCGCTGCTGGCGCCGGTGCGGGGGGTGTTCGCGGCGCAGGAGATCAAGCCGCAGGCGCGGGTGCTGGCGCACGACAGGGGAATCGACACCGTCACGCTGGACTACGACGCGCTGCGCGGGATCGAACGGGACGGGACGCTGTTCTGAGCGTTCCGCTCGATCCCGCGCTTCGCGTCTGTCACAGGTCGGGCGTGAAGGAGTAGGTGTACTTCGCGTAGTGGGACCGGGTGCCCGGCACGTACACCCGGTAGGTGCGGTTGTCGCGCAGCACCCAGCCGGTCTGGCCGAACCGGTCGGTGGTGCGGCACGAGGTGGTGCGGAAACGGCGTTGGCCGCCGCTGCGGTACTGGCGCTGCTGGAGACAGACGGTGGCACGCCGCAGCACCTTGTTGGTGCCGTCGCGTTTCAGGGTGACCTCGAGGACGGAGCGGTCGCGGCGGTAGTCGCGCAGGTCCAGGTCGACCGCGACGCGGTAGCGGCGGTAGTTGGGCAGCGCGGGCGCGGCCGCGCGGTTCATCGGGACGGCGAGGGCGCCGACGGTCTGCGGCGCTGTCTCGACCGTCGCGGTGCTCTCGACCGTGGCCGCGGTGTCGGCGGCCGTGGGCGGCGGGGCCGCGGGGATGGTGGAGGTGGACGCGAAGGCCGTCGGGGTCGCCGCCAGCGTCGCCGCGGCCGTTGTCGCGAAGAGCATCTTCTTGATCATGCATCCTCCCGGATAGATCGTTATCGTGTGACCTGTCCGAGAGCGGTGCCGATAAATCGCTGTGTCGCGCTTCTCCTTGGTCAATTATCGGGCAAACACGCGCTTTATCGGAAATGGTATGTCTGGTTTGTCGGGCTTAATGGGAATTGCTGGTCAGGGCCGGGTGTAGGGGACGCCGACCCGCGCGTGCGCCTCCTCGATGGCGCGCTGCCGCACCCCCCACCGCAGCGTCCGGGTGAGCACCTGCCCCGCCGCGCGCGCGGCGAGCGGGTCGAGCGGGGTGCGCGGCTGGAGGCCCAGTAGGCGCTTCGCCCAGGGCGGCAGCAGGTCGGTCGCGGCCCTGCTGACGAGCCGGGTCGCCGCGCGCGACTGCGCGTCGCCGCCGACGGGCGAGCGCAGGAACCGGATCGTCTCCAGCGTCTCCTCCGAGACGGTGAGGCGCGGCCGCATGTCGGCGAAGTAGTCGGCAACGTCGGCGCGCGATTTGGGTACGTCGGTCGCCCCGAGCATCTCCGAGACGACGGAGTACTGCCCGAAGTACTCGTCGACGCCCTTCCCGTCCAGCGGCTTCGGGTGGTAGCGCAGGTGCGCCCGGACGGCCTGGGCCGACTGGGTGACGCCGGTCCAGATGATGTCGGCGGAGCTCGTCGCCGAGTAGGGGCGGCCGTCGGGCATGGTGCCGTGGACGCGCTTGTGCATCGCGCGCACGATCCCGACGAGTTTCTCGGCGACCGGGGTCGCGCCGAACGACACGCCGCGCACGAAGCTGCTGGTGAACCCCAGGCGGCGCAGGGGATCCTCCAGGTAGTTCGAGTGCTGGTTGGTGCCGTGCGTGACGGGTTCGTTGAGCGCGCCGAGCAGCAGGCCCGACACGCCGCCGAGGACGCCGGAGGGGTCGGCGTGCAGGTACCAGACGGCGGAGCCGGGGCCGAAGAGCCCGGGGTCGCCGACGGGCTCGGTGTACTGCTCGCCGGGCAGGTGGGCGGCGGCCAGGGTGGCCCAGTAGGAGTCGTCGATCCGCTTCCGCAGGTTCATAAGCACATACTTACGGATCGTTGAGACAAATAGCAAGCGTTGTCTCACGGCTAGGCTGGGGGACATGACCTCCCCGTCCGCCGCCCCCGCCGCCCCGGCCGCGCGCGCCTCCACCGAGCAGCGGATCATCGACGCCGCCGAGGAGTGCTTCGCCAGGGTCGGGGTCGCCAGGACGACGGTAGAGGACGTGGCCCAGGCGGCAGGGATGTCCCGGGCCACGCTCTACCGGAACTTCTCCGGCGGCCGCGACGAACTGATCCTCGCCGTGTTCCTGCGCGACGTCGGCCGCTTCCTGGACGGGCTCACCGCCCGGGTGCCCGAGCGGTTCGACCCCGCCGACGCGGTGGTGGCCGGGGTGCTGGACGCCGTCCGGTTCGTCCGCGACGAGCCGAAGTTCGCCGCCCTGTTCGTCCCGGACGCGGTCGGGCACACGCACAAGGCCGTCTCGCACGCCTCACAGCGGGCGCTCGACCTGTGCGCGGAGAAGGTCGAGCCGTACTTCCGCGCGGCGCGCGACGCGGGCCTGTTGCGGGCCGAACTCGACGTGTTCGGCACCGTCGAGTTCCTGTTCCGGCTCATCGCCTCGCTCAGCCTCGCCCCGCTGGACCGGCCGGACGCCGAGACCGCGAAGTTCCTGCGCACGTACGTGGTGCCCGCGCTCGTCCCGGCCGCGACGCTCTGACGTGCGGGTCCCCGAGTTATCCACAGGGCCGGATCCGGAACGCGCGCGGGACGGGTAGCGTTCGGCTCGTGAGTCAGACACAGCGCCGCTCGAACCGGGGGATCAGCCCGGTGTTCCTCGGCATCGCGGCCTTCACCGTCCTGTGCGGCATGCTCGCCTGGGGCGCGGGCGACGAGGCCAGCCAGCCCGCGCGCCTGGCCGTCTTCGGGTTCGTGCTGGGCGGCTGGATCGTGTCGCTGTGCCTGCACGAGTTCGGGCACGCCGCGCTCGCGCACCGCTTCGGCGACCACTCGGTGGCCTCGCGCGGCTACCTGACGCTGAACCCCCTCAAGTACACCGACATGACCCTCAGCATCGTGCTCCCGGTGCTGTTCCTGCTGCTCGGCGGCATCGGCCTGCCGGGCGGCGCCGTCTGGATCGACAGGGGCGCCATCGCGGGCAGGATCCGGCACAGCCTCATCTCCTTCGCCGGGCCGGCGGCGAACCTGCTGTTCGCGGCGCTGTGCGGGGTGGCCCTCCAGCAGTGGGCGGGCGCCGACGACCTGCTGGAGGTGCTCAGCGGCGAGCACGGGGTGTTCTGGACGGCGGTCGCCTACCTCGGCTTCCTCCAGGTGACGGCCGCGGTGCTCAACCTGCTCCCGGTGCCGGGGCTCGACGGGTTCGGCATCTGGGAGCCGTATCTGCCACGGCGGTTCGTGCAGAGGGTCGCGCCTTACGGCATGTACCTGTTCCTCGGCCTCATCGCGCTGCTCTGGATCCCACCGATCAACCGGGCGTTCTTCTCGCTCGTCTACGGCATCACCGGCTGGTTCGGCATTCCGGGCGACCTCGCCCGGATCGGGCACTCCCTCTTCCTCTTCTGGAATCTTTGACGCCTCCGCCCCCGCCCGTCCCGCTTATCCCTCCCGTCCTATCCGCCCCACCCGCCCTGTCCACCCCATCTGTCACATATGTCCCGCTCGTCCCATCCGGCACGGGGGTTTCGGCCCGGGCGGGTTGGTCATGCCAAGGTTACGGGCGGGTAAGCGAAAGGTCTCGTTCCGTGGCCCGGCGCACTGGACGTCTCCCAAAAAGGTGATTAGCGTCACCTGTGGACACTCCGGCGGAAGGAAGCCACACGCATGTCCCTTGACGTCTCCCCCCAGTTGCTCGAAAGGGCACAGCAAGGTGAGATCGACGACGCAACGTTCGTCGAGTGCATCAGGACCTCCCTCCCGTACGCGTGGGATCTGATCAGCGGGCTGGTCGCCGACCTCGAGGTCGCCGGAGGCGACTTCGCCGACAACCAGACCCCGCCACCGGACGAGCAGGCGCGCGGGCAGCTCCTGCGAGTCCTGGCGAGCGACGCCATGCGCGGCAGCATCGAGCGCTACTTCGGCGTGAAGCTCGCCTTCCAGAACTGCCACCGGGTGGCGGTCTTCCCCAAGGGGGAGGGCACCGCCTACCGGCAGTTCGTCACCGCACGGGAGCAGATCCTCAACCAGCAGCCGCACCTGCGCGACTGCTGACCGTTTCGCGGAGCCTCGGCAGCACTTCCCCGCCGAGGCTCCGCACCGTTTCGGCGACCCGCCCGGCGTCCGCCGAGCACTCCACGAGCAGCACCACCCGTCCCACGTCGGGCAGGGCGCAGGCCCGCGCCAACGCCTCCGCGCAGTCCTCCGCCGTGCCGACGGCGTGCATCCCGGCGAGCTCCGCCGCGTACTCGGCGGCGTCCCTGACGTGCCGGGGCCGCCCGTCCACCGGCACGTAGCCCGCGAGGCCGGGCCCCATCCAGCGCGGCAACTCCTCGGTGACGGTCCGCCGCGCCTCCTCCCGCGTCCGGCCCACCCACGCGACGCCCGTCGTGACGTGCCCGGCGCGCGGCGGCCCGCCGAACTCCCGGTACCTGCCGACGGCAGCCGCCTTCTCCGCGTCGCCGACGTGCATGCCGAGCAGCATCGGCAGGCCACGTTCGGCCGCGAGCCGCTCGGACGCCGGGCTCGTCGCGGCGAGGAACACCGGGGGCGGCGTCTCGGGCCGTGGCAGCAACGGCACCTCGCGGAACCGGAAGAACGCCCCGTCGGCCGCCACAGAGCCCCCGCCGTCCAGGGAGGCGAGCAGGAGGTCCAGGGACTCCGGAAAACCCGTCTCGTAGCGGCTCAGGCCCGTCCCGAGCACCTCCAGCTCGCGCCACGGCCCGCCCCTGCCCACCCCGAGCAGGAACCGGCCGGGCGCCAGCGACGCCAGGAGCCGCGCCTCCTCGGCCAGCGCGACCGGATGCCGCGACGGCAGCACCGCGACGGCGGTGCCCACCGCGATCCGTGACGTCGCCGCCAGCAGGTGCCCGGCCAGCACCGTCGCGGACGGGCACACGCCGTAGGTCATGAAGTGGTGCTCGGCGAGCCACACCTCGTCAAAACCGGCGTCCTCGGCGGCGCGGGCGAGCGCGACGGTGCGGGCGAGGGCGGTGGTGGAGGACTGGCCGGGCCACTGCCCGGCGGGGAGGAAGAGTCCGAAGCGCATGGTCCCTTGCCTTCCCCGGGAAGGGCGTCTGGGAGACTTTCTCCCAGGCGCTGTCGAGAAGAGGAACGGTTATGGCTTTCGGCAAGGTGGGCGTGGTAGGGCTCGGCACCATGGGCGCGGGCATCGCCGAGGTGCTGGCGCGCGGCGGGATCGACACCGTCGGCATCGAGGTGAACGAGGCGGCGCTGGAACGCGGCCGGACCACCGTGGAGAACTCGACGGCGCGCGCGGTGACCCGGGGCAGGCTCACCGAGGAGGCGCGTGAGCAGATCCTCGGCCGGTTGACGTTCAGCACCGACTTCACCGACCTGGGCGACCGCGACCTGGTGATCGAGGCGGTGCCGGAGCTGATCGACCTCAAGGCGAAGGTCTTCGCCCAGTTGGACAAGGTGTGCCGTCCCGACGCGGTGCTGGCGACCAACACCTCGTCCCTCTCGGTGACGGAGATCGCGGGCGCCACGACCCGGCCCGAGTCCCTCGTGGGTGTGCACTTCTTCAACCCGGCCGTGGTGATGAAGCTTGTGGAGATCATCTACAGCGAGCGGTCGCGGCCCGAGCACGTCGAGGCCGTGACGTCGTTCGTGCGCGACCTCGGCAAGGTGCCCGTGACGATCGGCGACCGGGCCGGGTTCGTCGCGAACCGGCTGCTGTTCGGGCTGCTCGGCCCGGCCGCCCAGCTCGCCGAGACGGGCGTCGCCAAGGAGGACATCGACGCCTCCCTCAAGGAACTCGGCCTGCCCATGGGCCCGCTCACGCTGATGGACCTCATCGGCCTGGACACCTGCCTTGAGGTGTTGGAGTCCATCCACGCCGACTCCGGGTCGCCCCGCCACGAGCCCGCCGGGCTGCTGCGCAAGCTGGTGAGCGAGGGGTCGCTCGGCCGCAAGTCCGGTGGCGGCTTCTACACCTACGACCGGGCGGGCTCCGGCACCGTCGTCGCGCCCGTCGAGGGCACCGCGTCGGCGGAGGTCGCCGAGCAGCTCTACGGCCCGTACCTCCAGGACGCCGCCGAGATGGTGAAGAGCGGCTACTGCACCGCCGACGACGCCGACGCCGCGATGACGCTCGGCTGCGGCTTCCCCGTCGGCCCGATCGCCGCCCTGCGCGAACGCGGCACGTGGCAGGACTGACGACCGACGCTTAGGCTCGAACCCATGGCCCGCAAGAACAGGCGGGACGACGGCGGCGCCCGTCCCCTGTCGTCCTTCGGCGTGCAGGAGACCCGGAGCGAACCGGACGGCGAGTGGCACGTGCGCACCGTCTCGGCGGCTGCGGCGGTCAAGAGCTACCGGTGTCCCGGGTGTGAGCAGCTCATCCCGCCCGGGACCCCGCACCTCGTCACCTGGCCCGCCGACCGTGGCGGCCCCGACGACCGCCGCCACTGGCACCGGCCCTGCTGGGCGTCCCGCCTGCACAGAAGACCCAGAAGGTGACATGACCACGGAGATCAGGGCGGCCACGGTGTTGGCGGCGCGGCGGCAGGACGTCGTGCTGCACACGTCGGACGGGCTGGAGTTGGTGGGGGAACTGGCGCTCCCGGCGGACCGGGAGCCGGTGGCCACGCTCGTCTGCCTGCATCCGCTGCCCACGCACGGCGGGATGATGGACAGCCACGTGCTGCGCAAGGCGTCCTACCGGCTGCCCGCGCTGGCGGGGCTCGCCGTGCTGCGGTTCAACACACGCGGCACGACGTCGGAGCGCGGGACGTCACAGGGCGCGTTCGAGGAGGGCGAGGGGGAGCGGTTCGACGTCGCGGCGGCGCTGGAGTTCGCCGAGTACCACGACCTGCCCCGGGTGTGGCTCGTCGGCTGGTCGTTCGGCACCGAACTCGCGCTCAAGTGGGGGCTCGACCCCTCGGTGGAGGGCGCGATCCTGCTGTCGCCGCCGCTGCACCGCGCCACCGACACCGACCTGGACGCCTGGGCCGCCGACGGCCGCCCGCTCGTCGCCCTCGTGCCGGAGCTGGACGACTACCTGCGCCCGGCCGAGGCCGTCCAACGGTTCGCGCGGGTGCCGCGAGCCGAGGTCGTCGGGGTGCCGGGGGCCAAGCACCTGTGGGTGGGCGAGCCGTCCGTGCGGATCGTGCTCAACGAGATCGTCCAGCGGGTCGTGCCGGAGGCGTGGCCGCTGCCCGTCTCCGTCTGACGGCTCCGCTTCCGGGCGTCCCCGGTGACCGTAGACGGCCACGCCGTGGTGGGTGTGTGGTCTTGAGGGTACGGAAGGGGGGATTGAACCGTTTCAAGGAGACCTAAGGGGAAACTGATGCAGTTGTACGCACGGGACGTCGGCCGCGGCACTCCGCTCGTACTGCTGCACGCGTTCCCGCTGTCGTCGTCGATGTGGCTGCCGCAGCGCGAGGCGCTCGCCGGCCGGTTCCGGGTGATCACCCCCGATCTGCGCGGGTTCGGCGGCTCGGTGCTGGGCGACGTCGAACCGTCCGTGGAGACGATGGCGGACGACGTCGCGGCGCTGCTGAAGTCCAAGAACATCCCGCGCGCCGTCATCGGCGGGCTCTCGATGGGCGGGTATGTCGCGATGGCGCTGTGCCGCCGCCACCCCGACCGGGTGCGCGGCCTCGTCCTCGCCGACACCAAGATGACCGCCGACACCGACGCCGCCCGCGCCAACCGGCTGCGGATGGCCGACCGGCTCGGCCGCGACCGCGACGTCCGCCCGCTGCTCACCGACGTGCTGCCGCACCTCGTCGGGCCGACGACGATGCGCCAGCGGGCCCTCGTCTACGGCAGGATCCGGGGCCTCGTCCAGGCCACGCCGCCCGCCGCCGCCGCGTGGGCGCAACGCGCGATGGCGGCCCGGCCCGACAGCACCGACACGCTGAAGGCGGTGAAGGCGCCGACCCTCGTCATCGTCGGCGACGAGGACGGCGTCACGACCGAAGCCGACGCCCGCGCCATGACCGAGGTGCTACCGAACGCCGAACTACACGTCATCCCGCGCGCGGGCCACCTCACGTCGATCGAGCAGCCCGACCTGTTCAACCAGTCCGTCGCGGACTTCGTGTCGGCCGTCGCGCGGGCCACCCCCGCCGCCTGAACCCCCGGCGGCCCGCCGGCGCGCGGCGGGCCGCCGGGCCCCTAACGGGCGTCCTGCCGTGGGTGCACGACCTCGCGGATGATGAGCGAGATGGCCGCGGCCACCGGGATGGCCAGCAGCGCGCCCGTGATGCCCATGAGGCTGCCGCCGATGAGCGCGGCGATGACCGTGACGACGGGCTGCACGTTCACCGACCGCTGCATGATCCGCGGGTAGATGAAGTAGTTCTCCACCTGCTGGTACAGCACAAAGAAGATGCCGCAGGCGATGCCCTCGGGCACCCCGGTGAGGAACCCGACGAGCGTGACGATGGTGCCGCCGATCGTCGCGCCGACCATCGGGATCAGGCCGGTCAGCCCCACGATGAGCGCGAGCACCGCCGCGTAGGGCACCCCGACGATGCTGAGGAAGATGTAGGTGGTGACGCTGGCGATGAGCGTGATGGTCGCCGCGCCGGAGACGTAGCCGCCGATCTGGTCGAGGATCTCGTCGCCGAGCAGGGCGACGCGGGCGCGGCGGGTGCGCGGCGTGAACCGGTAGAAGAAGTTCTTCATCTGCGGCAGCGCGGCCAGGAAGTACAGGGTGAGGATCAGCACCGTGAAGGTGTTGAAGATCGCCGACAGCGCGCCCTTGCCGAGGTTCAGCGCCCAGTCCGCGACGCTGGCCTGGAAGTTGGACTCCAGCAGCTTCTGCCGCGCCGTCTCCAGCAGGTTGTAGCGCTGGTCGAACTCGGCGATCCGCTGGTTCTGCTGGAGTTGGACGATGTACTCGGGCACGTGCTCGGCGAACTTGCTGATCTCGTTGACGACGGGCGGCACGACGGCCCAACCGACCCCGGTGAAGAACAGCACGACCGCCAGGAACACCACGGTGACCGCTTTGCCGCGCGACAGCCCGACCTGCACGAGCCGCTCGACGGCCGGGTTCAGCCCGACCGCGAGGAACAGCGAGACCGTCAGCAGGATCAGCACCTGCACGACGTCGAGGACCGCCTGGACGAGCAGCCACGCGCAGATGCCGCCGAGCACCGCGGTGAACCCGAAGACGAACGGGGAGCGGGTCAGCGGACGGCCTGGCGTGCCGAACGGGAGCAGGTCGGTGACGCCCGCCTCGCGGTGCCGCTGGCTCAGGTCGGTGAGCGGGTCGGGGGAGATCCGCGGCGTGGGGTCGGCGCCGCGCGGCAGCGGCACCGGGTGCGCCGCCTCCGGTTCCGGGCCTACGACGGACGCGGGCGGGTCCACCACGGTGCCCTTGTCGCCGATGTCACCCGGGTCCGGCGCCGCACCTTCGGGCGGGGGGGTCGGGGTCGAGTCCTGCATGCCCACTCCTCACAGCCTGACGACGAACTGACGTCCCATAGATAGACGACGAAGGACCCGAGGTCGTTTGCCGACCCCGGGCCCTGTGTCAGACCACTCAGCCTCCGGCCCCCTCAACGGGAGCGGGTTACTCCTGCCACCAGTCGTCGTCGTCGCCGGACTGGGCGGCCGGCTTCTTGGCGGCGGCGGACTTGGCGGCCGGGGCCGCCTTGGGCTCGGGCGCGGAGACGGCGGGCGCGGGCTCGGGAGCCGCGACCTCCGGCGCCGACATCACCGGGGCGACACCGCCGATGAGCTGGCGGAGCTGGTTCAGGTGGCTGGTGATGGAGTCGCGCTGGCGCGTGAGCTCGTCCACCTGGCGCTGCGCCGCAGTGCGGATGCGCTCGGCCTCGGCCTTGGTCTCGGCGAGCAACTGCTCGGCCTGCGACTTGGCCTCGGCGATGACGTTGTCGGAGTTCTTGCGCGCGTTGGCCATCAGCTGCTTGGCGTGCGAGTCCGCCTCGCGGCGGGTCTGCTCGGCCTGCTGGGTGGCCTTGGCGGCGCGCTGCTCGGCGGAGGCGGCGCGCTGCTCGGCCTCGGCGACGAGCTTCTGGGTGGCGGCCTGGGCGGCGGCGTGCCGCTCGGCGTCCTGCCGGTCGGCCTCCTCGCGGCGGGCCGCGAGCTGGATCTCGAACTCGGCCTCGGCCTGGGCGCGCTGCGCCTCGGACTCCTCAAGGATGCGCTGGGCCTGCGCCCGCATCTCGTCGGCCTGGCGCTTGGCCGTGGTGAGGATCTCGTCGCGCTCACGCTTGGTGGAGGCGCGCAGCTGGGCGACCTCACGCTCCGTGGTGGTGCGCAGCTTGGCGATCTCACGCTCGGCGCTGGCGCGCTTCTCGGCGACCTCGTGGTCGGCGGTGGCGCGCAGCTTGGCGACCTCCCGCTCGGTGGTGGAGGTCAGCTCGTCGGCCTCGCGGCGGGCGCTGGTGCGCACCTCCTCGGCCTCACGCTCGGCGGTGTTGCGCATGTCGTCGCCCTCGCGCTGCGCGGTGGCGCGCAGCTCGGAGGCGTCGTTCTCGGCGGTGGCGCGCAGTTCGGCGGCGTCGACCTTGGCGGCGGCCTTGATCTCGTTGGCCTCGGACCGTGCGGCACCGACGAGTTCGGTCGCCTGCTCCTCGGCGAGGCGCAGCAGCTGCTCGATGCGGGCGCCGAGACCGGAGTAGGTCGGGCGCTCCTGCTCCTGCAGCTGGCGGTGGGCGTCGGACAGCTCCCGCTGAAGCGCGCCCGCCTGTTCGCTGGACTTGCGCACCTCGTTGTCGAGCTGCTTGATGTGCTCGTCAACCTGGTGTCGGTCGTAGCCGCGGAGGACTACGTCGAACTCCTTGGCGGGGGTGTCTTCGAAGAAGTTGCTGAGCTGGGCGTCGATGTCGGACTGCATGGAGGCTCAATCCTGGTGTGACGAGTGGGCCGGGGTCATCTGTGATCTCACAACCGGTTGATGGCCTGGCGGTGCGCAGAGCTTCTTCCGGCGAGAGCAGCGTACTCCCGCCGCTGCCGTGTTGGGGGCTCATCTGAACGCACTGCGTAGATTGTCGGATTTGTTACCTTTTCTGAATGTGGTCGACCCGCCTCTCCGCGACGGAGAGTGACCTGGTGAATCGGACATGAAGGCCGAGACGCCAACGGAAAACCCGCTGCGTGACCAGGTGGTTTCGATCACGTCACGAAACAGGCAACGCCGGACGACAACCATCGAGACGGTGACTTTCCGGCCTTCCCGACTCATTCGGAGGTGCCGGACTCCTCAGACGCTGTCGCGGGCGCCTTCTGGACGAGTTCCGTCAGCACGCCGTGGCAGTCCTTCGGGTGCAGGAACGTGATCCGCGACCCCAGCGAACCCCGGCGCGGCTGCTCGTAGAGCACCCGGACGCCCTTCGCCGCGATCCCGTCCGCCTCCTCCTGGACGTCCGAGCCGTCCGTGCCGAACGCGATGTGGTGGACGCCCTCCCCGTTCTTCTCCAGCCACTTGCCGACGGGCGAGTCCGACCGGGTCGGGGTGATCAACTGGATGTAGGACGCCGCCCCGTCACCGGTGTCGTTGATCTTGAGCATGCACTCGCGCACACCCTGCTCCTCGTTCACCTCGAAGTGCGCGTCGGTGAAGCCGTACGTCGCCCTGTAGAACTCGACGGTCGCGTCCAGGTCGAAGCACGCGATACCGATGTGGTCGATGCGGGAAAGCATGGGGCGAACCCTCCAGTAACTCGGGATGGCGCTGCTGGGTATCGTGGCAAACGTCGTGAGCCGCGGTTTGGGAGGCCCCCTAGTTATGTCTTCAGTGATCGTCGCGGGTGCCAGGACGCCCATCGGGCGCCTCCAGGGCTCCCTGAAGGACTTTAGCGCCACCGACCTGGGCGGACTGGCGATCAAGGCGGCCCTGGAGCGGGCCGGAGTGGCGCCCGACGCCGTCCAGTACGTGATCATGGGGCAGGTGCTCCAGGCGGGCACCGGGCAGATCCCGGCGCGGCAGGCCGCCGTCAAGGCGGGCGTGCCGATGACCGTCCCGGCGCTGACCGTCAACAAGGTGTGCCTGTCCGGCCTGGACGCGATCGCGCTCGCCGACCAGCTCATCCGCGCGGGCGAGTTCGACATCGTCGTCGCGGGCGGCATGGAGTCGATGACGAACGCGCCGCACCTGCTGCCGAAGTCGCGCGCGGGCTACAAGTACGGCTCCGTCGAGGTCCTCGACCACATGGCCCACGACGGCCTCACCGACGCGTTCGACGCGATCCCGATGGGCGAGTCCACCGAGCGCGTCAACGCCCGGCTGGGGCTCACCCGGGAGGCGCAGGACGAGTTCTCGGCGCGCTCCCACCAGCGCGCGGCCGCCGCGATCAAGAACGGGCTGCTCGCGGACGAGATCGTGCCCGTCGAGATCCCCGTCCGCCGGGGCGAGCCCGTCGTCTTCAGGGACGACGAGGGCGTGCGCGCCGACACCACCGCCGAGTCGCTGGCCCGGCTGCGCCCCGCGTTCGCCAAGGACGGCACGATCACCGCCGGTTCGTCCTCGCAGATCTCCGACGGGGCAGCGGCGGTCGTCGTCATGTCCAGGGCCAAGGCGGAGGAGCTGGGGCTGACCTGGCTCGCCGAGATCGTCGCGCACGGGAACGTCGCGGGGCCGGACAACTCGCTGCACTCCCAGCCGTCCCGGGCGATCGAGCACGCGCTCGGCAAGGCGGGCCTTTCGGTCGGCGACCTCGACCTCGTCGAGATCAACGAGGCGTTCGCCGCGGTCGGCGTCCAGTCCTCGGCCGACCTCGGGCTCGACGGCGACATCGTCAACGTCAACGGCGGCGCCATCGCGCTCGGCCACCCGATCGGCATGTCCGGCGCCCGGATCGTGCTCGCCCTCGCGCACGAGCTGAAGCGGCGCGGCGGCGGCACCGGCGCGGCCGCCCTGTGCGGCGGCGGCGGCCAGGGCGACGCCCTGATCGTCAAGGTCTGAGGACGGCAGGAGGGCGCGGCCCGTCAGCGGGCCGCGCCCTCGCGCGTCGTCTGGCGGCGCTAGCCGGCTGACATCGTCTACCTCACGCTCGTGATGGCTTTCGTCCGAACAGCACGCGAAGCCGATGTTCTGCCGTGCGGACAGACGCGTCGAGGGTGTCCCTGTGGCTGGCTGGCAGGGTCTTTACGCCGAGGAATGCGGTGGCAACCACTGCGGCGAGGTGTTCTTCCTGCCAGATCCTCATCTGGCTGCGCAGATGGGGTTGGTCCAAGACGTCGCGGGCGGCGTAGGCGTCGGTGGCGGCCACGTCGAAGAGGGCGTCACGCAGGTTCATGGTGTGGCCTGTGCTGGATGGCAGGTCGAGCGCGGTCTGGGCCAAGCGGACCCGGAACACTGCGGTCATCGGGTCGGGCTGCTTCACCAGCGTGAGGGTCTCCTGCATTGTGCGGTCCACAGCCTTCTGTGAGGAGGAGGCTTCTGGCCGAATCGTCTGGAGGAGGAGCGCAGCGACGGTGCTCTCCCAAGGCTCGGTGGGGATGGTGGACTCGATGGTCGCAATGGCCTCGTCGGTCTGGCTCTTTTCCAGGAGGGACATGATCTTGATTTGGCGGCCGTCGAGGAGCCGGTTGCCGATGCCGCGGTGTGCCGCCATCGCTTGGGCGGCTTCGGTCCAGCGGCCTTGCCGGGTGAGGGCTCGGGCGCCGTCGATGAGCAGGGTGATCCACAGTTCGGTGCAGATCTTCTTGTGGTGGTCGGTGGTTGGTGTCCAGGGGGCGAGGTCAACGGTGTGGCCGCGGATGCTGGTAGTGCCGCGTGCTTGGGCGGCGCGATAGAGCCTTTGGAGGACGTCGTAGGCGGCGTCGCCATCGCCTTCGCGGATGAGGAGTCGTGCGATGTTCACGATCGGCATGAGCCCCATGACGGCGATGTCAGGCTCCAGGTGTTCGGCTTCGGCGAAGATGGCGTGTTGTCTCCAGCAGAGGTCGGTGGCCAGGTCGGGCAGGCCGGTGTCGGAGGCGATGAGGGCGGCGAAGTTGAGGGTTCCGCAGGCGCGGGCCACCTGGTCGTGGTGGCTCGCGCCCGGGATTTGAGTGGTGAGCGCGGTGAGGTCGGCGATGCGGGTGCCGAGTGGAGTCCCGGGCGGTTTGGTGCGGCAGACCAGCGGGATGCGGGCTGCGATCGCGGGGTCCATCGCGCTCACCGTCTTCTACCGCCAGTCGATGACGAGGCGGCTGAGGGGCTTGTCGATGATGAACCGCGGGTCGGTGGCGGTGAGCAGGTCGCGGTGGGCGGCTGTGGCCATCCGGAAGCCGGGTTCGGGGGCGTCGTTGCCGTAGTCGCGGTCCCATTCGCTGATCGCTGCGCTGACCTGGTCGGCGAGGACAGCGGCGCCGGGGCCGTGGCCGATGATGCCGATCTCCCAGTACCGGCCGTCGTGGTCTTCGCCTTCGCGGATGGTCAGGTAGGCCAGGCTGTCGCCGTCCAGGGCGGCTATGGAGCCCCAGCCGAAATGCGGGGTGAATCCGGGCCGCCGGCCCGGCATCCGGGACAGGCCGTTGGGCAGGACGCACGCGAGCCACAGGTAGACCCACTGCCAGGGGGAGCCCTGACGGAACTTCACGCCGGTGTAGACCTTGTGGGAGGGCTGGTCGAGGATGGTGCGCATCGCCTCGCGGTCCACCTGCTGCTCAGTGAAGGTCTCCAGGCGGACGTCGCCTTCACCGTCGTGGTGGATGAGGGTGGAGACGTCGTCGCAGATGCCCTTGCGCAGTGGCACGAACGATGCCATCTCGCAGGAGACGACCTTCCACGTCTGGCCGTCGGCGCGTTCGAAGGCGAAGCTGCGGGAGATGCTGCCGCGGATGCGCATCGGGATGACCAGCCGCCCTCCCGGGGCGAGTTGCTCCAAGACGGCGGGCGGGATGTCCGCGGCGCTCACGGTGAACTGGATGCGGTCGTAGGGCCCGTGCTCGGGGAGTCCGGTCGCGCCGTCGGCCAGCAGTACGGAGATGTTGCCGGCGCCGGAGGCCGCCACGCGGGCGGCGGCGTGGCCGACGAGGTCGTCGTCGACGTCGACCGTCCACACGTGTCCGCCGGGAGCGACCACGCGGCCGAGGAGCGCGGCGTTGTAGCCGGTGGCGGCACCGGCCTCCAGGACGTTGTGGCCGGGCCTGGCGCCGAGCTGCTCCAGCTGGGTGGCCACGATGGACGGGGCGGAGATGCAGGAGATCATCTCGCCGTGGTCGTCGTGCTTGATCGGGACCGCGTCATCGGCGTAGGCGGCCTCGATGCCGGCGTCGGGGATGAACGTGTGCCGCTCGACGGTGCGGAACGCTTCGATGATCTCGGGCGTGCGCAGGTGACCCGAGGAGGTCAGCGTGGTCGCCAGAGCGTCGCGGAGCTCGGCGGGGTCGGTGGTCGAGGTGATGGTGGACTCCATGTGGTCGAGGTTATGGGCGGGGGGTGTGGCGGGGCCGGTGAACACGGCGGTGCCTGGCTCGTCGTCGAAAGACGCATGGCGGCCGAGCCACGCGAGTGCCGCCTGCTCGTTCGGCGGGACGCCTGCCCGGTTCAGCGCGAAGATCGCATGGTGGGTGAGAACCGCACGCGACCCCCGCGTCAGGACGCCGCTCGCAGCGAGCCGGGCCACGTCGCGCCCGGTCGTGTGGAACGCTTCGACGCGCTCAGCCCAGCCGGGCTCTGCGTTCTCGCGCTGGGCGGCATCGGCGTGCATCAGGCGCCGCATCCCGGCGATGGCCGCGGCGCGGGACGCCGGGTCGTGGGGCGCGTCGATCCGAGGGCGGAGCGCGGCCAGGCGCGCCCACACATCGCCGATCTCGAAGGGGTCGAGGCCGGCGGCCCGGTGCATGGTCGACAGCAGCAGGACAGTCCGCTCCCGCGCTCGGGGGTCGCCGGTCTCGGCTAGGGCGGCCGGGCTGTCGGCGCAGAACAGGTCGTGTGCCAGCGCCATGCCGTCCGGGCCGCCGAAGGCGTCGGTCTCGGGTTCGTACACTCCGCTGACCCAGTGGGCGGCGAGCCCGGTGGTGACGAGGTCGTCGAGGATCTCGCCTACGGGATGTTCGGTGCGCAGCCGGACCTTTCCCTCCTTGCGCAGGAAGTGCCAGCGCTGCCCTTCCAGCTTCTCCCTCAGCACGGTCGCGGTCTTCGCCTCCACTCCCTGGTCGCCGAAGGAGATGGTGGCCTGGTTCCACTGCGGGGTTTCGGAGGCCGGAAGGTTCTCGTCGTTCCAGTCCATCGTGTCGGGTCGCTCCTGCTCGGCTCGGAGGTGAACGGGTCAGGTGATCAGCAGGGCGCGGGTCCAGCCGGTGACGTCGGTCCCCTCCAGCGCCAACCGTGCGCCCGCGCGGCCTTCGAGGAAGCCCGGTCTAGGGAGGCTGTCGATCCCCGCGCCGACATGCTCGGCGAGCTGGTCCAGGTGGCCGGTGTAGCGGTCGCCGTCTGCGCTGTCGGCGGCGATGGCCCGGGTGAGGGCCAGGAGTCCGGCCCACCCGTGGCACAGCGACGCATCGGTGATCAAACCCATTCGGGTCTGGTCGTCCAGTACGGCTGCCGCGGCATCCTCAGCCGATCGGGCGCGTGCTGGATCATCGGTAGCGAGCGCTGCCAGTTGCAGGGTGCGGGCGATCCCGAGGTCTCCGTAGCACCACGACGGGCGCCTCGCCGGGTTCGGCCACGCAGTGGTGGAGCCGAGTTGCTCTCGGGTGGTCCAGTAGCCGCCGCGGCACTCCAGCCAATCGGCGAACGTACCGATCGCGTCCCGTTGGCCGGGAACCTCGATGTCGTGGCGTGTAGCCAGAGCGAGCAGGGCGAGCGGTCCGGCGATGCCGTGCGCCATCCCGTTATTGGCGTGCCCACCGGGCATCTCTTCATGCCCCGGGCCTGCTGGGCACCACCATCCCGGCACGGAAGGATCTGTGGCCGGCGGGGCGGCCAGGTGCGTCAGCTCGGTCAGCACGCCGTGGAGCTGAGGGGCGCCGGGGCGGGACAGGAGCACCGTCCCCAGGCCGGTCAGCCCTTGGATGAGGTCGAACTCCGCCAGGTGCGGTAGCCGTCCCTGTTCTCTGCGGCGGGCGGCAGCCGCGATGCGGGCGGCCACGATCCGGTCAACGGCGGCGGTGACCGCTCGCCCTGCGCGGCTCCTGCGGCCGAGGACGAACTCTAGCGCGGGGGCTCCGTGGAACAGGCCCGCGTTCGCGCCGGCGCTGACGCCACCTGCGACC
This sequence comes from Actinocorallia sp. API 0066, assembly GCF_020991275.1. Classification (GTDB taxonomy): domain Bacteria; phylum Actinomycetota; class Actinomycetes; order Streptosporangiales; family Streptosporangiaceae; genus Actinocorallia. The sequence goes on from NZ_JAJLQY010000007.1 coordinate 241,491, forward strand.
GCCTCAGCCAGCAGAGGCCGAGCTGCGGCGAGGTCGCCGCGTTCCAGGTGCAGCAGCGCCACGCCGAGACCCTGCTCAGCCAGCGCCTGCGTCTTCGGTGGCTTCGTTGACGTGGTGGTCATGGCAGGGCCTCCACCGCTTGGACGATGCTGTGCGCCCGTCCGCCGATCCAGCCGTTCGCGTCCGGCGGCGGCGCCTCGTGGAGCACAGCGACGGGATACCTTCCCAGGTGGGTGCGAAGCAGGTCCATGCCCAGGTCTTGGGAGAGGTCGAGGAGAAGGTGCTGGTCGTCCAGCGCGAGGAGGACGCGCTCAGGCACCCTGGCCCTTCTCCGCCAGGCGTGCAGATGCGCAGCCCACTCCGACAGCGGTGTCCGCCGACCGATCCGGCTGCTTGAACTCGCCAGGGTTCGCTCACGCAGCTGCCAGCGGGCGGCGACCAGGACAGATCGCCGGTAGCGCACCGCCGGGGTGAACGGCAGCGTCCACGCTGCTCCCCAGTCGAACCACGTCATCTGCGGCACCGAGGCACGGCTGAGCTCGGCGAGGAACCGGACCAGCGGCGGCGTGAAGTTGTTCCACACGAAGTTGATCGCCGTCGGGACCAGGAGTTCCAGCCGGACGCCCGTCTCGGCCACCACGAGGTACAGGTGGCCGTTCTCCATGCCGACGGCGAGATCGGCGGGACGCAGCACCTTCTCGTCGCTTCCTCGGAACTCACCCACGCTCACCACATCACCCAGCACCTGCGGCGCGCGGGTGAGCAGATCGGCCGCCAGCCGACTGGAGTGGAACGACAGCTGTGCCGGCCTAGCCCCGGCGGTCACAGTGGGCAAGCTGGTGTGCCCGTCGGCGGCACCGGGGAACAGGTGCCAGAACCGGCCCGTCATCGTCCCGGCGGCCCGAGAGACCGTGTGCACGCGCAGCCGGAAATCACCACGATCCAAGGCGGGAATCGACGGCGCATCGACCTGCGCGCACACTTCGAAATGCGGCGCCCGAGCAGTCGGCGGGCCACCCGCAGCCGCCTCCAGCTCCTCGATCACCGCCTCGGACAGCACCACCTCCCGACGGCCCTCCAACGCCGCGCCTCCCGCCAGATCCAGCAGCAACCGGTCGCGGCGTGACATCGGCCGAGGCGGCTCAGACGCCGCGCCGAAGCCGTCCGGCATCCCCAAGCCCGTGTCCGGATCGGTCAACTGAAGCAAGGAGACCTCGACGCCCTCACCGAACCGGTCCGCGAACGCCTCCAGATAACGGCGCCACGGCCCCGTTCCCTGCGGGCACGTCGACAGCCGGGCCAGCACCGTTGCGGCCGTCTCCACCTCGACAGCCACCGATTCAGGCAACCGCACCAGGGCGTCCAGCCGCACGTCCGTGAACCTCCGGTCCGCACCGCCCAGCACGTCGGCATCCGCCACCACAGCGGCTGGCAGAACGGATGCCGGGTCAACGACCGTCGCCGGGGCGCGCAGACCCGAACGCAGCAAACCGACACGCAGCAGCTCAGCCACCAGACCGGCCCTGTCCGCTTCGCTGGTAGTGGGGAAATCGGCGGCGAGCTTTCCCAGCAAGGCTGGGTAAGAGATCGGCGAGGAAGCTACCTCCACGACCAACCCAACAGCGGCCGTCAGCGGCATCGAGAACTCCGCGGTTCCCTCAGCCGGAATGCGCACCCGGCCACCGTCGATCCGCGCCAGGGTGTTCACGCACACCTCGACGTCGGCCAGCACCGCCGGGTCCGCCTCACCTGCTCTGACCAGGGAGTCCAACCACGCCGGGTCATGTCGATCGACGATCTCGTGCGCCTGCCCGAAACGCACCTTTGCCCGTTCTCCGAACTCGGCGAGTGCGACGCCGGCGAACAGCCCGAAAGGGGTGGAACGGTGGGCGTAGCGGATGGCGTACCGGGCGACGGCAAGCGCCGCCCGGCGCGCCCGACGGGTTTCCATCTGCCGACCGGACAGGATCGCATCGACTTGGCGCGCCAGGTCAGGGCTCGCGGAAGAGATCGTCCGCTGGAACTCCTCATCCCCCCAGACCGGACCCAGCCAGAGGCGCCACTGGTCCGTCGTGGCACCTGGAGCAGGCCAAGCCGGGACTTCGAGGCCGCGGCAATTCACCGTGGCCCGCAGCATCGGTGGACCGGTGCGCCGGTACTGTCTGCGCCGCGAGCGGGTCATCTGGCACTCCGATCCATGAGGCGGGCCTGGGACGATCAGCGGTATGCCGCAGCGCCGTCTAGGACGTCGTGCAGGCGCTCGGGCAGGAGCTTCCGCACGTGTCGTTCGTGCTGCACATCAGGATCGTGTCGGCGGCCGGGGTGTCCTCGATGAAGGTGATGTCGAGGCCGAACGGGTCGAAGTCCACCGCGGCGCCGTCCGCAGCGGTGTCGGCGGCGGACTGCTGGTCGATCGTCGGGGTGCTCATAGTGCTCTGCTCCTTCGCTGAGCCCTGCGCGGGGCTAGTGCTCCGCACACGTGTCGTTACGGTCCGGGTCAGCACAAGTGAACGACGGCTCAGTCTCCGGCCGCTATGGTCGGAGGCGTCCCGAAGGGTTTATTCGGTTTAAACCGGGTGGGAATCTGATGCCACGGGCACCTGGCGAGCGCGTCCCCAATCTTCGACTCCGCGAAGCGATAGCAGAGGCCGGCCTGAGCTACGACGGTGTGGCACGCGCCGTGGTCCGCGTCGCGGCCGAACACGGCGAGGTACTCCGAACCAACAAATCGACCATCGCGCACTGGGTCTCGGGCACCGCCCCCGTCGAACGCACAGCCCACTACCTGGCCGAAGCCCTGTCACGCCGAACCCGGCGTCCGATCACCCTCGCGCAGCTCGGCCTCACCACAGACAGCAGCCCGCAGCGGACCGGAACGCACCCCGTCGAAACGGCCACCCTCCTCGGCCGCGCCGACGTCGAGCACCGCGGGTATCTGGCCGCGGCGGTCTACACCGCCTCCGACGTCGCTATGCCGCTGGACTACGACCCCGAGCCGGTCTCACGACTCCTGCGGGCCCGCACCGGGAGTTCACGCGTCGGCCCCGAGGAGATCACCGTTGTCCGCCACATCACCCGAGCGTTCGGCGCCGCCGACGAACTCCTCGGCGGTGGGCACGGCCTGTCCACCGTCGCGACCTATCTCGCAGACACCGCAGCACCACTTCTGACCGGCCGGTTCGCCAATGGCGACACCCGCAGCGACGCCTACGCCGCCGTATCCGAACTGGCGTGGCTACTGGGCTGGAAACACCACGATCTCGGCCAAGAAGGCGCAGCCCAGAAGTACTACCTGCTCGGGTACCAACTCGCGGTCGAAGCCGACCCGAACGCACACGCCGCCTGGATGATGCGCGCCATCGCGCACCAAGCCCTCAGCCTGAAAGAGCACGGGCACAGCCGTGACCTCATCCAAGCCGCGCTCAAACGGGCGAAAGGCCACGCCGACGGCGCCACCGAAGCGCTCCTCCACATCACCCACGCCCGAGCCCACGCCGCACTCGGCAACCGGTCCTCCGCCGCAGAGGCGCTTTTGGACGCCGAAGACGCCCTCACCCGCGACGACGAACCGCAACCGAGTTACTCCCTGCTGATGGGGCCGGCCGCCGGAACCGTCGACTCCCACACCGCCCGGACCCTCACCGAACTCGGTGACCACCTCGGCACAGAGCAGCGGCACCGGGCTGCCTTCTCCTCCTGGGACCTGGAGGCGTTCCCGCGAGTCCATCTCCTCACCCACATGGATCTCGGCGACTGCCTGGCCGCCCAGGCCCGCGCCGACGAAGCCATCGCAGCGTGGAGCAGCGCCCTGGACCTGGCCGAAGGCATGGCCTCAGCCCGCACCCGGTCGGCATTCACCTCCATCCGCCACACCCTCGCCCTCTACCAGCGCCGCAAGGTCCCAGGTGCCGCGCTTCTCGCGCAGCGAATCCGGCAAACCGCCTTCTGATTAGGATCGAGCCGTGAACGACAACGCTCTACCACCGGCGCTGGACTCCCACACGCTCCTCGTCGCCGCCGTCATCGTCCACGACAAGACAACCGACCAAGTCCTGCTCCTCCAAAGAGCGCCCGGGGCCAAGTTCGCGGCGGGGCACTGGGACCTGCCCGTCGGCAAAGCCGACAGAGGCGAACTCATCACCGCAACCGCGGCCCGGGAGCTGAAAGAGGAAACCGGCCTGATCGTCGAGCCGGCCGACCTCACCATCGCGGGCATCATCCACGGCGCCTGGGGTGTCGAAGCCCCCAACGGGTTCCTCACCGTCGTCTTCGCCACCCACGCCTGGACCGGCGAAGCAACCAACAACGAACCCCACAAGCATTCTCGCGTCGCCTGGACCGCGACAGACCACATCCCAACCGAGTTCGTGTCCACGACCCACACCGCTCTGACCCACTACCTCAGGAACGGACCGATGGTCTTCAGCGACGGCTTCTGAGCCCCACCTGAGGAGTCCGAGGTTAGTCTAGGTTGCCGGGCCGTTGATGGTGACTTCGGTGAAGCCGAGTGCCTTCATCAGGTTCTCCAGCATCTGGCGGGTGTTGGCGTCCGCCCGTTCCTTCAGGCCGCTGGCCTCGGCGGCGTCCTCGATCTTGGTCTCGGCGAGCTGGTAGAGCTGCTGCTGGTCGTTCGGGTTGCTGGAGAAGAAGTCGCCGATCCGGTCGAACAGGCCGCGCTCGGTGGCGAACACGTAGGACTTGTCGTTGTCCAGCGCGGCGTCCTCAAGGGCGGCGGGCGGGAGGGTGATCGTCACCTTCGTGCGGTCCTCGCTGACCTCGAGCTGGTCGATCTTGGAGAAGTCGACGTAGGCGTCCACCGAGCCGATCGCGACGAACAGCGTCCGCTGGCCCCGGATCGCGCCCGGCAGGAACTTGGCGTCCTTCTCCAGGTCGACGACGATCTGGAACTGGCCGGTCGCCGCCTCGTAGCGCGACAGGTCCTTGATCGACTTCAGCACGGCGGGGCCGGACCGGTCCCGGTCGGTCGTGCCGAAGGGGTTGGCCCAGTCGGGCAGCCAGTTCATGCCCGAGGCGATGCCGTAGAGCACGGCGAGCACCAGAACGACGGCCCCCGTCTGGAGGAGTCGACCGGATCGCCCCGATTCTTTGGTGTTCATAGCGGAAAGACTTCCCCACCGGAGCCCGCTCATGCAGGGGGTCGGATGACCTTCTTGTGATCATGGCCTTACCTTGGATGACGTGATCCGAGCCTTCCGTTACGTCTCGCTCGCCGAGGCCACGTCGTTCCTGCTGCTTCTGCTCGTGGCGATGCCGCTCAAGTACCTCGCCGACCAGCCGCTCGCGGTGTCGGTCGTCGGCGCCGCGCACGGCGGGCTGTTCCTCGCCTACGTCGCGCTCGTCGCGCTGACCTTCCGCGACCTGGGCTGGAGCCTCGGCCGCGCGTTCCTCGCGCTGGTCGCCGCGGTGCTGCCCGTCGCGCCCTTCTTCGTCGAGAAGCACTGGATCAAGGAGCCCGCCGCACCGGCCGCCGCGCAGGGCTGAGCCCGCGCTCCCGCTCACATGAAGTGGGCGCGGCTCAGCTCGCACGCCCGGAAGAACCGGTAGTTCCGGGCGAACCACTCGCGGCGCTGGCTTTCGGCCCAGTGTGCGAACGGGGTGATGGGACGGGCCGGCATCGGCTCGTCCAGCAGCCAGGACACGACCTGCTCCTGGTAGCCCGTGCTCGCGCCCGCCGCGCAGCCGCCCAGCGCCGCGCCGATCTCCCGGACGGCCCGCCGCTCGTACCCCGGCGTCAGGTCGGCCAGGTGGAACCCGACGACGCCCCGGCCGACCCGCATCGGCTCCCGGCCCGGGATCTGCTCGATCCGGCGGATCGCGCCCGGCGTCCCGGCCAGCCGGGTGGCCAGCGGCGCGACCGCCGCGCCGAGCGTCGGCAGCGCGTCGCGCAGCGCCGGATGGACGCACACGCTCACCGGCCACTCACGGCACACGTACTCCGGCGTGGACGGCGCCGTCACCGTGCCGCCCGCCGCCTCCAGCCACGCCGTGCAGCCCAGCACGCCGCCCAGCGCCAGGCCCACCGGCACGAGCAGCCGGGGCCGCCGGGTGATCCACGCGGTGTAGCCCAGGACCAGCGCGACCGCCAGGCCCGCCGCCCAGCCCGCCTGCGCGGCGGGCACCCCCGGCAGCAGGTCCTCGAACGGGTCGACGGGCGCGAGCCGGGCGGGCGGCAGCAGCGCCCACGCGTCCGACGGGCGGAACGCGCCCCACGCCCACGCGGCCGCCGCCGCGGCCGCCACAACCAGGGTGTGCGGCCAGATCCGACCCGCCAGATACCCGGCCACCACCACCAGCGCCGTCGCGGTCGACCCGGCCGCGACGCCCGCCGCCTGCGCCGCGCCGAAGCCGCCCTCGCGCAGCACCGGCCCGGCCAGCAGCGCCCAACCCGCCAGATGGGCGAGCAGCGCCACCGCGACGAGCAGGGCGAGATCGTGCAGCGGCGCGGCGGCAGGAGAGCGGGCGGCCAGCGCGCGCAGGTAGTCCAGGCGCCTACCGCGCACGCCCGTCCACGCGGCCAGCGCGGCGGCGGCGGGCCCCGCCCACCGGACCGACGCCTCGGCCGCGCGCACCGTGCCGTCCCAGTCGTGGAAGCCGACCGGCAGCGCCCGCCAGCCCGCGACCGCGCCGAGCCCCGCGAGCACCGGCAGCGCCACCAACAGCGACCAGCGCCGCGCGTCCACCCGCATGACCCGGGCGACGCGCGCTATCCGTGCGGGCCGTACCGCCCGCGCCAGGTCACTCACGCCGCGTCAGCCGCAGGGGAGCGGGGTCTGGCCGCGCGCGGCCCCGGACGGGACGGCGCGGCGCTCGGCCGCGAGCGCCGCGGGCCCCGGCGGCGGGCACGGCACCGGAGCCCGGTCGGCGGGGGTCAGGCTGCAGTGGTGCAGCACGAGCACGCTGTCGCACCACGAGGTCAGCGGGCCCGTCTCGGCCGAGGTGACGACGACCGTCGGCGCGGCCGCCGCGATCAGGGCGCCGAGTTCGGCGGCCGCCGTGTCCGACAGGCCGGTGAGCGGATGGTCGAGGAAGGCGATGTCCGGTTCGTGCACACACGCGGCGGCGAGCCCGGCGCGCACCCGCAGATCGGGCGGCAGGCTGCTGAGCGGCCAGCCCGCGACGTCGTCGAGGTCGAGCATGCCGAGCACCCGCGCGACGGACGTGGGCGGACGGCGCTGGTAGTAGGCGGCGTAGGAGACGAAGTCGCGCACCGAGGAACTCGCCGCCCAGGGCGAGGAGGCGGGCAGGAACCCGATGCGGGAGCGCAGCAGCCGCAGCCCGGCGCGGGCCCCGGCGTCGTGGCCCAGCACCTCTAGCCGGCCGGTGTGCGGCCTGCGCAGTGTCGCGAGCGTGGCGAGCAGGTCCGACGTGCCGGAGCCGGCCGGGCCCACGATCCCGACCGCGCCCTGTGGCAGGCCGAACGAGACCGGCCGCAGCACCCACCGTCCCCCACGGCGGACGCCCAGTCCCTTCGCCACGATCGCGGATGTCTCCACGATCACTTTGTGTATCCCCCTGAGTCGTCGGCGACACGTGTGCCTTCAGGCCCATTCCGGCGCTCTCCCCAGGCGGCCGGGCCTTTTGCCGTGGCATCACGCATCGACAGCGGAACTATAACGGCCCTTTGGTATCGCTGTCAGCAGTCTTTTGGTCACTCGCCGCGATGTCCACTGTGCGCCGTGCCCGCGCCGCCGCGTTCGGTATCCCCCGCGGATGAGGCAGGATGGACCCATGCAGAAGCGTGATTTCTCCCTGCACGGCGCCGTCGATCTGGGTGCCCGCGCGGCCGCGGCCAAGAGGCAGCAGGAGCGCGCCGAGCGGCCCGCGGGAGCGGGCGGCCAGTACGTGTTCGACGTGACGGACGCGACGTTCGGCTCCGACGTCGTCGAGCGTTCCATGCGCGTCCCGGTGATGGTCGCCTTCATCGTGGACAAGGAACCCTCGTGCGACGCGCTGGTGGGCGACCTGGAGAAGCTGGTGGCCGAGGGCGCCGGCAGTTGGCTGCTGGCCCGGGTGGACATCGAGGTCAACCAGCAGCTCCAGGGCTACCTCCAGCAGATGCGGGTGCAGCGGCTCCCGTTCGTCGGCGTCGTCGTCCAGGGCCAGATGATGCCCTTCCTGAACAGCGTGCCGCCCGAGGCCGAGCTGCGCGCCGCCGTCGGCGAGCTGTTCGCCGCGCTCAAGGAGCAGGGCCTGATGGGCGACCTGCCGCCGGAGGAGGCCGAGGGCGGGCAGCCTCCGCTGGACCCGGCGCACGCCGCCGCCGAGGAGGCGCTCGGGCGCGGCGACTTCGAGATCGCCGCCGAGGCGTTCCGCGAGGTGCTCGCCGCCGACCCGCGCGACGAGGTGGCCAAGCGACGGCTCGCTCTTACCGAGTTGACGATCCGAGTCAAGGGCTACGACCAGGAGCGGGTGGGCACCGATCCGCTCGCGGCCGCCGACGTCCAACTGCTCCAGGGCGACGTGGAGGGCGCGTTCGACAGGCTGATCGCCCAGGTGCGCGCGACCTCGGGCGACGACCGCAACGCGGTACGGCTGCACCTGCTCCTGCTCTTCGAGACGCTCCCCGCGGACGACCCGCGCGTAGCAAAGGCGCGCAGGGCGCTGCAAGCGGCACTGTTCTGAAATTTTCGCAATTTTTGCGAGCGCTGACATCGCTTGGCTCGGACGGCGTATCCTCAGATGAGCCCTGATGTGTCAGAAGGCGTGTCAGGGCACGTTCTTTTCTCTGGCATGAGGAGTTCCAAGTGGGCGCGCCCAGCGTGTCGTATTCGATCACGGTCCGGTTGGAGGTCCCCGCGGGCGGCAGGGCCGTCAGCGGGATCACCCACCACGTGGAGCACGCGGGCGGCGTCGTCACCGCGCTCGACGTGAACACCGCGGCCACCGACATGCTCGGCATCGACGTGACCATCGCCACCCGGGACACCGAACACGCCGAGGCGATCGTCGGGGTGATCGAGAGCATCGAGGGCGTCCGGGTGCACAAGGTCTCCGACCGCACCTTCCTCATGCACCTCGGCGGCAAGATCGAGATGAAGTCCAAGGTGCCGCTGCGCAACCGCGAGGAACTCTCGATGGCGTACACGCCGGGCGTGGCGCGGGTCTCGCTGGCGATCGCCCGCAACAAGGAGGACGCCCGCCGCCTGACGATCAAGCGCAACAGCGTCGCCGTCGTCACCGACGGGTCGGCGGTGCTCGGCCTCGGCAACCTCGGTCCCGAGGCCGCGATGCCCGTCATGGAGGGCAAGGCGGCGCTGTTCAAGCGGTTCGCCGGGATCGACGCCTGGCCGATCTGCCTGGACACCCAGGACCCGGACGAGATCGTCAGGATCGTCCAGTGCATCGCGCCCGGCTTCGGCGGCATCAACCTCGAGGACATCTCCGCGCCGCGCTGCTTCGAGATCGAGGCGCGGCTGCGTGAGCTGCTCGACATCCCCGTCTTCCACGACGACCAGCACGGCACCGCGATCTGCGTGCTCGCGGCCCTCACCAACGCGCTGCGGGTCGTGCGCAAGGACCTCGGACAGGTCCGGATCGCGATGGCGGGCGCGGGCGCCGCGGGCAGCGCGATCCTCAAGCTGCTGATGCACGCGGGCGCGCGCGACGTCATCGTCTGCGACATGCACGGAGCGGTCCACCGGGGCCGTGCCGACCTCGACGAGTCGCTGCGCTGGATCGCCGAGCACACCAACGAGGACGGCTACGACGGCGACCTCAGGGGCGCGGTGAAGGGCGCCGACGTGTTCGTCGGCGTGTCGGCCCCCGGCATCCTCACCGGCGACGACATCGCCGCGATGGCCTCGGACGCCATCGTGTTCGCGCTCGCCAACCCCGAGCCCGAGGTCAGCCCGGACGCGGCGCGCGAGCACGCCGCCGTCGTCGCCACCGGCCGCAGCGACTACCCGAACCAGATCAACAACGTGCTGGCCTTCCCCGGCGTGTTCCGCGGCCTGCTGGACGCGGGCGCCACCGGCGTCACCCCGGACATGCTGGTGGCCGCCGCCCGCGCGCTGGCCACCGTCGTCACCGACGCGGAACTCGGCCCGAACTACATCGTGCCGAGCGTGTTCCACCCGGACGTGACGACGGCCGTCGCCGCCGCCGTGCGGGACGCGGCGGGCGGGCACCTCCACCCCGTCGAGGAACCCCTGGGTTAGCGGGCCGAGGCTAGCGGGCCGAGGCGGCGCCGCCACCGGCGCGGTAGGCCGTCCAGGAGCGGCGGACGCGGTCGGCCTGGCCACGCGTGAACTCCGTCATGCACGAGTCGTGGCTGTAGTCCATGTAGTTGTGGATCGCGTCCACGCCCGGCGTGACGCAGGTGTCCTTGCCCGTCGGGCAGCCGTCCGAGGGCGTCGCCTGGTCGGGGGTGTCGGCGACGCCGTCGCCCGGCGCGGTGCAGCCGTTCTCGAACGTGTGGAACAGGCCGAGCCAGTGCCCGACCTCGTGCACCGCGGTGAACCCGAGGTCGTAGTTGGTGTAGGTGCCGTGCGGCATGCTGCGGTGGTCGATCACCACACCGTCGAGCTGCGGCCTGTCCTTCACGTGCTGCGGGAACGTGGCGTAGCCGAGGACGGCCTGGCCGACGTCCGCGCTGTACAGGTTGAGGGTGCCGGGGCCGCCGTCGCGCAACTGCGGCTTGTAGGAGTTCTCGTGGCCGATCGGGTCGCGGAACCACGCGGCGTTCACCGTCGTGTCGACCGACGCGAGGCGGAACCGGAACCCGGTGTCGGCGCCGCCGCGCACCCCGCCGTAGGCGTCGTTCAGGACCCGGATCTGCGCGTTGATCATGGCGGTGCTGGGGCGGCCCGTCCCGGTGCCGTCGGGGGCCAGGACGTGGAACGCCACGGGCACCGTCACCCGTGTGGCGTTCGGCCGGTTCGGCCGCGCGAAGGGCGTGCGGAACAGCAGGTCCGTCAGCATCGCGCGGACCTGCTCGGGCGCGTGGTCGTGGAGGTCGCGGGCCCGGCGCGTGCCGGACGGCCCCCCGGCGGGCGCGGGCGCGGCGCGCACGCAGTCTTCGGGCGACGCGGCGGGGGGAGCCCCGCCGACCGCATGGGCGGCCGTGGGGCCCGCGCCCCCGGCCAGCGCCGTCACCGTGAGCATGGCCGCAAAGCGCCGCCGCATCCGTCCCCCGCACGTGTCTCGACTTGGCCGTCCAGACTATCGGGATCGGTGACGCGGCGTGAAACTCCCGCTACTCTTCGGGCTTGCCCGGCGACATGCCCTCGTAGATCTCCTTGCATTCCGGACAGACCGGGAACTTCTTCGGGTCGCGGTTGGGCACCCAGACCTTGCCGCACAGCGCGATGACCGGGGTGCCGGTCAACGCGCTCTCGGTGATCTTGGCCTTCTTCACGTAGTGCGCGAAGCGCTCGTGGTCGCCGTCACCGTGGGACAGGTCGGGCCGGACGTCGGCATCCGGCTTGATCATGGTCCCGGTGCCGCCCTGGCCCGGAGTGAAAGTCGGCTCGCTCATGGCCTCAGTTTAGGGTCGGATCGTCGGGGAAGGTCGCGAGGAAGGCGAGCTCGCCGCCCTGTCGCCGCAGCACCGCGCGCCACAGGTCCTCCGGCGCCGTGGAGAAGACGTCGCCCGGCTCGGCCGAGACGACGAACCAGGAGTCCTCGTCGATCTCCGACCGCAACTGGCCGCGCCCCCACCCCGCGTACCCCGCGAACACCCGGAACTGGGCGGCGCTGGCCTCCAGCAGCGCGGGCGGGCTGTCCAGATCGACGAGGCCGACCCGGGCGACGGCCGGGATGCCGTCCAGCGGGCGCCAGCCGAGCGGCTCGCCGGTGCCCGGCACGTGCGCGAGGGCGAGCGCGCTGTCGAGCGCGACCGGCCCGCCCTGGAACACCACGCCCGGACCGCTGGCCAGGTTCGCCCAGGGCGGCAGGATCCGCCCCACCTCCACCTCGGTCGGCCGGTTGAGGACGACGCCGAGCGTGCCCTCCTCCTGACCGTGGTCGACCACCAGGACCACGCTGCGGCGGAAGTTCGGGTCCTCCAGCATCGGGGTGGCCACCAGCAGCCGTCCTGGCCGGATGTCGTCGTGCATGGCCGCCATCATCTCGTGTCCCACAAGTCCGGGACACGCCGGTCCAACAGTGGGCGTGCCAAGGGGCACTCCTATTCCGGGCGTAAGCCTCACAATGGGGGGTAAACAAACGATCAAGTGATGCCTACGGGAGGCGCGGGGATGCAGCCGGTCAGGGTGATCATTGCGGCGATCTTCTTTGTGATCGGGGTCCTGATCGTCATCCCGGCTTTCACCGGCGACAACAGTTCCTCGAACGCGTCGGGCACGCCGGCGCCGACGGCCACCGAGGAGGCACCGACGGACGCGCCCACCGGTGACCCGACGGGGGAGCCCACCAAGACGGCCACGCCGACGCCCACCAAGTCCTCGGCTTCGCCGCCGCCGGAGTCGCCGAGCGCCACGGCGACGCCCACGGCCACCGAGACGCCGACGAAGAACCCGCCGCCTCCGCCGCCCGCGACGCCCACGCCCACGGCCACTCCCACGCCGACGAAGACGACGGCGCCGCCGCCTCCGGCGGGGCTCACCGTGGCGTTCGGCAGGACGGACTGCCCGGCCAAGGACGTCACGGTCAAGGTGACCAACGAGGGCGCGGCCAGCCAGGGGTACTCGATCACCCGCAACGGCGAACTCGTGCTGGCCGACCGGCTCGGCGCCAACGCGTCGCGGACGAGCGAGGTCACCCTCGCCGAGGACAAGACGGTCATCGTGCGGGTCACCCAGGACGGCGAGACCGTCAAGAGCCGCAGCTACAAGCTCAACTGCGTGAAGGGCGCGGCGACGCCCACCGCCAGGCCCGAGCGGCTGCCCGAGACCGGCTCGGACACCGGCACCCTCATCGCCCGTCTCGCGACCGGCGCCGCCTCGATCGTCACCGGCGCGATCATCCTGTGGTGGGGCGGGCTGTGGCCGCGCCGCCGGGAGGGGATGTTCGGTTCCGCCGATCGCGGGTAGGCGACCCCTTGTGATCGGATGATCACGATCTGGGGGAGGCCGGGTGCTCGGGGAACTACTGGCCGCCGTGGTCATGGATGGCCCGGCCGGCTCGCTGCATGCCGAATTCGGCGAGGTGCGCTGCCCTGGCCGGGTCGTCGACGTCACCGTCACCAACACCGGCGGGGCCGACGCGTTCTACGAGCTGCGCGCCGACGACAGGGTGTTGCGCACCGAGTTCATCAGCGTCGGCATGCGGCTGGACAACCGTGTTGTGCTGACCGCCGACGGGGTGCCGGTGCGCGTCTCCGTCCGCGACGCGCAGGGCGCCGAGGTCGCCGCCGCCACCAGGACCGCCGACTGCGCCTCCGCCGCGCAGAGCCCCGAACAGAGCCCCGCCGAGGGCGCGGGGCCGCAACGGCCCGCCGAGGGCGCCACGCCCGACGAGAGCCCCGGCGCGCCTGGCAAGGAAGGCGGCCCAGGCACTCCGGGCAAGGAAGCGGGTCCGTCCGACTCGGGCGCGCCCAAGGGCGGGGCTGAGGACGCGCCGGGGAAGGGCGGGCCGTCCAAGGCGGACGGTGCGGGGCCGCTGAGCGAGCTGCCGCGCACCGGGGCCGAGACGGGCGCGCTGGGGCGTACCGGGGCCGCCGCCCTCCTCACCGGCGGCCTCCTCCTCTGGTACGGCCGCCTCTGGCCGCGCCGCCTGCCCCGGCCCTGCGCGCCCGCCTCCCCCCGCCGCTCCTGACGGCCCGGGACGTCCGTTCGCGGGGGTGCGGGTGGGTGGGGTGAGATCCGGCACTCCCGAAGTCGGCGCGGTTTGTCGGTGGGGGTCGGTAGCCTCTCTGGATCGTGAGTACCTTTGCCGCCTCGAACATGCCGCCCGCCTACCCCGAACGGGCCGCGTGGGGTACCGCGGGGTCGCTGCGCGCCTGGCAGCAGCAGGCGCTGGAGCTCTACTTCCAGGACGGCCCGCGCGACTTCCTCGCCGTCGCGACACCCGGCGCGGGCAAGACGACGTTCGCGCTGCGCCTCGCCCGCGAACTCCTCGACCGCCGGGTCATCCAGGGCATCACCGTGGTCTGCCCGACCGAGCACCTGAAGCGCCAGTGGGCCGAGTCGGCGGCCCGCGTCGGCATCAAGATCGACCCCGAGTTCACCAACGCGCAGGGCAAGACCGCCAAGGACTTCCAGGGCGTCGCCGTCACCTACGCGACGGTCGCGGCCCGGCCCGCGCTGCACCGCAACCGCACCGAGGCGCGCAAGACCCTCATCGTCATGGACGAGGTGCACCACGCGGGCGACGGCCTGTCGTGGGGCGACGCGGTGCGCGAGGCGTTCGAGCCCGCCACCCGCAGGCTCGCGCTTTCGGGCACCCCGTTCCGCACCGACATCAACCCGATCCCGTTCGTCGAGTACGAGGAGGGGCCTGACGGCGTCCGGCGCAGCCGCGCCGACTACACCTACGGGTACGGGCCCGCGCTCGCCGACGGCGTCGTCAGGCCCGTCATCTTCATGGCGTACGCGGGCGAGATGCGCTGGCGCACCCGGGCGGGCGACGAGATCGCCGCGTCGCTCGGCCAGCCGATGACGCAGGACCAGACGTCGCAGGCGTGGCGGGCCGCGCTCGACCCGAAGGGCGACTGGATCCGGCAGGTCATCGCGGCCGCCGACAAGCGGCTCACCGAGATCCGCAAGGTCATGCCGGACGCGGGCGCGATGGTCATCGCCTCCGACCACGAGGCCGCGCGCGCCTACGCGAAGATGATCCGGGGCATCACCGGGCAGGGCGCGACCATCGTGCTGTCGGACGACCCGAACGCGAGCAAGAAGATCAAGCAGTTCGCCGATTCGGAGGACCGGTGGCTGTGCGCGGTCCGGATGGTCTCCGAGGGTGTGGACATTCCGCGTCTCGCGGTCGGGGTCTACGCGACGTCCACGGCGACGCCGCTGTTCTTCGCCCAGGCGGTCGGGCGTTTTGTCCGGGCGCGCAAGCGCGGCGAGACGGCGTCGGTGTTCCTGCCGAGCGTGCCGACCCTGATGGGGCACGCCGCCGAGATGGAGACCGAGCGCGACCACGTCCTGGACCGTAGGACGCGCGAGCAGGACGGGCTGGACGACGAGGCGCTGGAGCGGGCGAACCGCAAGAACGACGGCGCCGACCTGTCGGAGGAGATCCCGTTCGAGACGATGGAGGCGAGCGCCACCTTTGACCGTGTGTTGTTCGACGGCGGCGAGTTCGGCCTCGGCGCGGAGATCGGCTCCGAGGAGGAACAGGACTTCCTGGGCATTCCCGGCCTTCTGGAGCCCGAGCAGGTGACGGCACTGCTCCGGCAACGCCAGAACGAGCAGCTCGCCGCGCAGCGCAAACGGGGCGAACCGGCCGTCCCGAAGCAGACCACGGCGGCGGAGGACCTGCACGCGCTGCGCACCGAGCTGAACAGCCTCGTCGGCGCCTGGAGCCACCGCACCGGCAAACCGCACGGCGTCGTGCACACCGAACTCCGCCAGTCCTGCGGCGGCCCCGCCATCCCCCAGGCCACCGCCGCCGAAGTCAAGGCCCGCATCAACAAGATCCGAGAATGGGCCTCCCGCCGCCCCTGACGGGCGGCCCGGGCGGCGGTTAGCGGACGACGGGGGTGCCGGTGAGGGTGATGCCCTCGGTGCGCATGAGGGTGAGGGCGCGGTCGGTGGTGTCGGGGGCGACGCCTGCGGTGAGGTTGAGGAGGACGGTGGTGGCGAGGCCCGCGTGGGCGGCGTCGACGGCGGTGGCACGGACGCAGTGGTCGGTGGCGATGCCTACGACGTCCACCGAGGTGACGCCGCGTGCGGTCAGCCACGGGCCCAGCGGGGTGCCGTCGTCGGTGGCGCCCTCGAAGCCGCTGTAGGCGGCCGACGTGCGGCCCTTGGAGAAGACCGCCTCGACGGGGCCGAGGGCGAGCGCCGGGTGGAAGTCGGCGCCGGCGGTGCCGATGACGCAGTGCGGCGGCCACGTCGCGGCGTAGTCGGGCTCCTCGGCGAAGTGGTCGCCGGGGTCGAGGTGGAAGTCGCGGGTCGCCACGATGTGCGCGTAGTCGCCCGCGTGACCGGCGACGTGCGCGGAGATCGCGGCGGCGACCCCCGCCCCGCCGTCCACCGCGAGGGACCCGCCCTCGCAGAAGTCGTTCTGGACGTCGACGATGATCAGCGCGCGGGACATGGTGCCTCCTAGCCGAAGAGCGTGGGCAGGGCGGGATCGCCCTTGGACAGGTGCAGGGCGTGCGGCGGCAGCTCCGCCAGCGCCTCGCGGTGGCGCTCGCGCGCCGTGGTGAGCGGTTCCCGGCCGACGATCTCGCCGCCGCGCACGAGCGGCACCTGGAGCGGCCGGTCGGCGGGCCCGAGCCCCTCGGCCGAGAGGGTGACGAGCTCGGCCGTCGCCACACCGCCCTCAACGCGTCTGTGCGCCTGTTTGCGGCCGCCCCTGCTGGGTTTGCCCGGGGACGCCTTCGCGACCGGCTGGAGCGTTCCTGAGGCGTCCTCGCGGGCCACCAGCTTGTAGACCATGGACGCGGTCGGCGCGCCCGAGCCCGTCACGAGGGACGTGCCGACGCCGTACCCGTCGACGGGCGCGGCGGCCAGGGCGGCGATCGCGTACTCGTCGAGGTCGCCGGTGACGACGATCCGGGTGCCCGTCGCGCCCAGTTCGTCCAGTTGGGCGCGCGCGGCCTCCGCGACCACCCGGAGGTCGCCGCTGTCGATCCGGATCGCGCCGAGTTCCGGCCCGGCCAGCTCCACCGCGAGGCGGACGGCGCCAGGCACGTCGTAGGTGTCCACGAGCAGCGTGGTGCCCTTCCCGGCGGCGGCGAGCTGGGAGGCGAACGCCGCCCTCTCGTCGTCGTGGACCAGGGTGAAGGCGTGCGCCGCCGTCCCGGCCGTGGGGACGCCGTAGGTACGCCCCGCCTCCAGGTTGGACGTCGTAGCGAACCCGCACAGGTAGGCGGCCCGCGCGGCGGCGACAGCGGCGGCCTCGTGGGTGCGCCGGGAACCCATCTCGATCAAGGGCCGATCGCCCGCCGCCCGCGCCATCCGGGACGCGGCCGCCGCGATCGCGCAGTCGTGGTTGTAGATCGACAGGGCGAGAGTCTCCAGCACGACCGCCTCACCGAAGGACCCCTCCACCCGCAGGATCGGCGAGTCGGGGAAGTAGCAGTCGCCCTCGGCGTAGCCCCAGACGTCGCCGGAGAACCGGAAGTCGGCGAGCCAGGCGGCGGTGTCCTCCCCGACCACCCCCGAGGACGTGAGGAACTCCAGCTCGGCGGGGCCGAAGGCGAACCGCTCCACCGCGTCGAGGAAGCGCCCGACGCCCGCGACGACGCCGTAGCGCCGCCCCCGGGGCAGCCTGCGCGCGAACACCTCAAACACCGACCGCCGCGCCGCCGTGCCGTCGCGCAGCGCGGCCTGCAGCATGGTCAGTTCATAATGATCGGTGAGCAGCGCCGTGCCCACGCCCGGTCCGACGTTCACACCGGCAGCGTAACGGGCGGGGACGCGCCGACCTCGCGCCCGGTAGGTTCGTAGGAGGGGAGGGGATATCCGATGAGCACCGCGCCCGCCGCACTCGACAGATCCGACGCGGACGAGGACGTCCGGCCCGATCTGCCCTGGCTGACGATTGTCTGGAATGATCCGATCAATCTGATGTCCTATGTGACCTATGTCTTCCAGACGGTCTTCGGGTACGCCCGGGAGAAGGCCGAGAAGCTGATGATGGACGTTCACCACAAGGGCCGGGCCGTCGTGGACTCCGGTACCCGTGAGGAGATGGAGCGCAACGTGGAGGTGCTGCACTCCTACGGGCTGTGGGCGACAGTGCGGCGGGACGACTAGATGGCCGGCGGATTCGGGCGGCGGCCCGGCGGCGGCGTCTCCCTGCGGCTGGAGCAGGTCGAGGCACAGGTGATCGAGAACCTGCTGGGCCAGCTCTCCCAGCTGTTCGACGAGCTGCCCAAGGGTGATCCCGGCCTCGCCGAACTGGGGATCTCCGAAAGCACGACGCCCCCCAGCGACCCCGTCCTGGCCCGGCTGTTCCCCGACGGCTACAGCGAGGACGACAAGGCGTCCGGGGAGTTCCGCAGGTACACCGAGGCGTCCCTGCGCGACGGCAAGGAGAAGGACGCGGCCACCGTGCTGAAGTCCCTCACCCAGGCCCCCGACATCAGGCTCGACCAGGAACAGGCGCACTCCTGGCTGCGCGCCCTCAACGACCTGCGGCTCGCGCTCGGCACCCGGCTGGAGATCACCGAGGACGGCCACGACAGGTTCGCCGGACTCGACTGGGACGACCCCGCCTACGCGATGTACGTCACCTACGACTGGCTCACCCAACTCCAGGACAGCCTCGTGCACACCCTCTTCGGCGACTGATGGAGCACCCCCGGATACGATGCCGGTCATGCTGACCGTTTCCCGCGAGATCGTCGACCAGATCGTCGCGCACGCGCGCGCCGACCACCCCGACGAGGCGTGCGGTGTGGTGGCGGGCCCGATCGGCTCTGATCGCCCCGCGCGGTTCGTGGCCATGGAGAACGCCGAACGGTCGCCGACGTTCTACCGGTTCGACTCGATCGAGCAGCTCAAGGTGTGGCGGGAGATGGACGACAGGGACGAGGAGCCCGTCGTGATCTACCACTCGCACACCGCGACCGAGGCGTACCCGTCCAGGACCGACATCTCGTACGCGTCCGAGCCGAACGCCCACTACGTCCTGGTGTCCACCCGGGAAGAAGACGACACGGAGTTCCGTTCCTACCGGATCGTGGACGGCGTCGTCACCGAGGAGGAGGTCAGGATCGTTGATGTTTATGAAGCTGGGTAAACTCGGCGTCATGGTGCAGACCTTCCTGTTCTCCCACTCGCGTGCCGAGGTCGTGTACGACTGTCGGTGAGCCCGCCCCCGACGGAACAACGACTTTTGTGTGAAATGTGAATGGAGATCACAGAGATGGCGATCGAGGTCCGGATCCCGACGATCCTGCGGAACCTCACCGGCGGCGCCAAGGCCGTCGAAGGCAAGGGCTCCACGCTGGACGAGCTCTTCACCGACCTGGACGGCGCGCACCCCGGTCTGCGCGCCCGGCTGGTCGACGAGAAGGGTCTGCGCCGATTCGTCAACGTCTACCTGAACGACGAGGACGTGCGCTTCCTGGGTGGCCTGGGCACCGAGGTGTCCGACGGCGACACGGTCACCGTGCTGCCCGCCGTCGCCGGTGGCTGACCCGTGCGTTACGACTCGCTGATCGACGCGCTGGGCCACACCCCGCTCGTCGGCCTGCCCCGGCTCTCGCCCTCGGCCGACGTCCGGCTGTGGGCGAAGCTGGAGGACCGCAACCCGACCGGCTCCATCAAGGACCGGCCGGCGCTGTGGATGGTCCAGCAGGCCGAGAAGGACGGGCTGCTCACCCCCGGTTGCACGATCCTTGAGCCGACCTCGGGCAACACCGGCATCGCGCTCGCGATGGCGGCGAAACTCAAGGGTTACAAGATCATCTGTGTGATGCCGGAGAACACCTCCGAGGAGCGCCGCCAGCTCCTGCGCATGTGGGGCGCGGAGATCATCTCCTCGTCGGCGGCGGGCGGCTCCAACGAGGCGGTCCGGGTCGCGAAGGGCCTCGCCGTCGAGCACCCCGACTGGGTCATGCTCTACCAGTACGGCAACGAGGCCAACGCCCGCGCCCACTACGAGTCGACAGGCCCCGAGCTGCTCGCGGACCTCCCGACGATCACGCACTTCGTCGCGGGCCTGGGCACCACCGGCACCCTCATGGGCGTCGGCAGGTACCTGCGCGAACAGGTACCGGACGTCAGGATCGTCGCCGCCGAGCCCCGGTACGGCGAGTTGGTCTACGGGCTGCGCAACGTGGACGAGGGTTTTGTCCCGGAACTGTATGACCCGACCGTCCTCACCACCCGGTTCTCCGTCGGTTCGCACGACGCGCTGCGCCGCACCCGCGAACTGCTGGAGACCGAGGGGATCTTCGCCGGGATCTCCACCGGCGCCGTCGTGCACGCGGCGCTCGGCATGGCGGCCAAGGCCGTCAAGGCGGGCGAGCGCGCCGACATCGCGTTTGTCGTGGCCGACGGCGGGTGGAAGTACCTCTCGACGGGCGCTTACGAGGGCACCCTCGAAGAGGCGGAAGCACGTATCGACGGGCAGCTCTGGGCCTGACCCTTGTGCCGCTCGTGAAGGCCCGTCGCCCTGGGGCGGCGGGCCTTTGTGCTCGTCGTCAGGCGGTGATCCAGGCGGACAGGCCGGAGACGACCCTTGCCCGCGCCCGCGCGACGTCCAGGGCGAGGATGCCCACGCCCCGATAGGCGGAGTCCTCCCGGGCGACGACAAGGGCGACGTCCACGGATTCGGGAGAGCTGAGCGACAGGGGCAGCAGCAGCCGCACCCGTTCGGCCGCCGGATCCCAGGCCGGGACGGCGGCACGCGGGTCGCGCCGGACCCGCGCCTCGGCCCTGCGCACCGCGCCCTCCATGACGAGGCCCGCCAGGTACGGGTTGGCGCGCAGTTCCGCCGGGAGGGCGGCGGCCGACTCCGGGCTCTCCAGCAGGGCACGCGGATTGACGGCGAGGGGATGCCGCCAGTCGTAGACGAGATCGGCCGGGTCGGCGGTGTAGACGGCGCGTCCCGGGGGCGCGGCGAACCGGTCGGCCAGCCGCGCGTCGCCCTCGGCGATCCAGCCCTGGAGCGCCCACGGCGGCCCGTCCGCGTCACCGGCCGGAAGGCACAGCCCGTAGACGGCGGCGTCCTCCGCCGTGGTCAGCCCGGTGTCGAACAGGCACCGCGACCCGTCCGCCGCGACCGCCACAAACCGCAGCGCGTGCAGCCGCTCGAACGTCAGCTCGACATACTCCCGCAAAAGCCACGTCTCATCCCTGCCCGGCACCCCCCAAACCTCAGGCGCGACGACCCGAGCCAACCTGTCAAAGCAGTCCTCCCCACCACCGTCCCGCCACCGCAGCGGCCCCACCTCAACCTGCTCATAGAACACCCGCCCAACCCGCCCCCGCCTTTCCCCAACCCCCAGAAGCCCTTCCAACCCCTGGGCCCCCGCCACTTCACCCGGTTCCGCCGCCCCACCGTCCGACGCCGCCGCCCCGACCCCCCGCCCAGCCCGCTCCACCGCCTCAAAGAACCCGGCCGACAACACCCCAGCCCCAGCCGCCTCACCATCCCCTGCCCGCCCAACACCCTCGTGATACTCACCCAGAGGTGACAACCCAGTACCCCCCTCCTGCCGCACCGCCCCATCCGCAACGACGCCGGAGTCCGCCTGCCCCGCGCCCTCAACGCCCCCGGCATCCGCCTGCCCAGCGGCCCCGTAGTACTCGGACGGCAACGAGAACGCCCCGGCCCCTCGCGGGGACTCCGCCCCGACCCCCTCGGCGACGCCGGGATCCGCCTGCCCAACGCCCTCGTAATACTCGGGCGGCAGCGAGACCCCAGCGCCCCCCGGCTGCTGCGCCGCCACCTCACTACCCGTGGCGACGCCGGAGTCCGGCTGCCCCGCGCTCTCGCCGTTCCTGGGGTCGGCCTGCCCGGTCGCGTCGTAGTACTCCGGCGGAAGCGGGGTCGCGCCCTGCCCGTGCCGCGCTGCGGGACCGTGCTGCCCGGCCGTGTCGGTGGTCTCGTAGTAGTCCAGTGGCAGCGAGAACCCGGGACCCGTCTGGGCCGCGCCCTCGCCGTTCCTGGGGTCGGCCTGCCCGGTGGCGTCGTAGTACTCGGGCGGAAGCGGGGTCGCGCCCTGGCTGTGTCGCGCCGTGGGGCCGGGCTGCCCGGTGGGGTCGGTGGTGTCGTAGTAGTCCAGCGGCAGCGAGAATCCGGGACCCGTCTGGGCCGCGCCCTCGGTGTTCCTGGGGTCGGCTTGGCCGGTGGCGTCGTAGTACTCCGGCGGAAGCGGGGTCGCGCCCTGGCTGTGTCGTGCTGTGGGGCTGGGCTGCGCGGTGGGGTCGTAGTAGTCCAGTGGCAGCGCGAATGCGGTGGGGCCTTGTTGGGGTGTGGTGTCGGGGACTGGCTGGGTTGGGGTCTCGGTGGGTCGAGGGGCGGGCTCGTAGTACTCGGGGGGGAGTGTGGGCGGGCTTGGGGGAGGGGATGGGGTGGTGGTGGGGTGGGCGGTGGGGTCGGTGGTCTCGTAGTAGTCCGGGGGTAGGGAGAACGTGCGGCGTTGTTGGGGGTCCGCTGAGGGGGGCTGGGTGTGGCGGGGGTCGGGTTGGCCGGTGGCCTCGTAGTAGGCGGGGGGGAGCGGGGCGCCCGGCTGGTACTGGGGTGGGGTGGGGGCGGGGTCGGTGGTCTCGTAGTACTCGGGGGGAAGGGGGAAGGTTCGGGGAGGTTGGGGGGAGGACTGGGGGAGGGTGGCGGTGGGGTCGCCGGCGGGGGGAAAGTCCTGGAAGCCGGGGAAAGGGAAAGGAGCGGGCTCCGGGGTGGCGTCGGCGGGGCCCGGGAAGACGGGGTACGACGAGGGCTTCGACTCGTGCAGCGTCACCGGGCCAGGCTAACGGATCTCGCTTCTGCCCGGGATTCGGCGGGTATGTAGGCTTGCCGCCATGACGACTTACGGCGCCGCCACCGCGGTCACCCCCCTCGCCGCGGGTCGGTACGGCGTGCGGCTGGCCGAGGAGTACAGCTTCGGTGAGGCCGTCAACGGCGGCTACCTCCTGGGGGTGCTGCTGCGCGCCGCCGTCGCCGAGTCGTCGCACGCGCACCCGCTGACGACGGCCGCGAGCTTCCTGCGCCCCGCCCAGCCGGGCCCGGCCGAGGTGCTCGTCGAGCAGCGCAAGACGGGGCGGACGGCGGCCACCGCGCGTGTCTCGCTCGTCCAGGACGGCCGCCCGGTCGTGGACGCGATGGTCACCACCGGCACGCTCGACCCCGACCGTGAGCCCGCCTACCAGGGCGAACCCCCGGCGATGCCGCCCCTCGAGGTGTGCCGCCCGTCCGGCGCGGACCAGAGCGGGTTCGTCGCCCAGGTGGACATGCGCTTCGACCCCGCCGTCATGGGCTGGCTGGACGGCGAGCCGAGCGGCAAGCCCGAGATGCGGGCCTATTTCCGGTTGGCGAGCGGTGAGGACCCCGACCCGTTTGTGCTGGCGCTCGCGCTCGACGCGCTGATCCCCGTCGTCGCCAACACCGGGAACGTCGGCTGGTCGCCGACCGTGGACCTCACCTGGCACCTGCGCGCGCTGCCCGCGCCCGGCTGGCTCACCGTGGTGGGCGCGGGACGCCTGCTGCGGGACGGCTGGCATGATGAGGACGTCGAGGTGTGGGACAGCGCGGGAAACCTCGTCGCGCAGAGCCGACAACTGGCCCGAACCGCACGTACCCGCAAGTAACAAGCAGATGTCGGGCTCATGTATTGAGCGTCACACAATGTGCTCCGGCCTCTTCGCATAGCCTAAGGCGTCATGTCAGACGCGCCGATCGGGATCTTCGACAGCGGCTTCGGCGGGCTCACCGTCGCGCGGGCCGTCATTGACCAGTTGCCGGGGGAGCCGATCCTCTATCTCGGCGACTCGGCGCGTCAGCCCTACGGCCCCCGACCCATCGCCGAGGTCCGCGAGTACGCCCTGGAGATGCTCGACAAGCTCGTCGCCGAGGGCGTCAAGATGCTGGTGATCGCGTGCAACAGCGCGAGCTCGGCGATGCTGCGGGACGCCCGCGAGCGGTACGGCTCGATCCCGGTCGTCGAGGTGATCTTCCCGGCGGCCCGGCGCGCCGTCGCGGCCACCCGCAACGGCAGGGTCGGGCTCATCGCCACGCACGCGACGGTGACGAGCCGCGCGTACGACGACGCGTTCGCCATCGCGCCGCACATCGACCTCACCAGTGTCGCCTGCCCCCGCTTTGTGGAGTTCGTCGAGCGCGGGGTGACGATGAGCCCCGAACTGCTCGACGTCGCCCACGCTTATCTGGCTCCCATCATCGAGGCGGGGTGTGACACTCTGATTCTGGGATGCACCCACTACCCGCTGCTGACCGGCGTGATCTCCTACGTGGTCGGCGACGGCGTGACCCTCGTCTCCAGCGCCGACGAGACAGCCAAAGACGTCTACCGACTGCTGCACGATCAGGGCATGGCCCGCGCGGAGGCCGCCGCCCCACCCGTCCACCGGTTCCGCGCGACCGGGGATCCCGAGGTGTTCGCCGCGATCGGACGCCGCTTCCTCGGGCCCGTGATCGGCTACGTGGAGTCACCGTCCGACACGAGCGTCTTCCGTCTCACCCCATGACCCACAGCCAGTAGAGGAGCTCCCCGTGCGGGTGACCGTGATCGGCTGCTCTGGCAGCTTCCCGGGGCCGGACAGCCCCGCCTCCTGTTATCTCTTCGAGGACGAGGGCTTCTCGCTGCTCCTCGACTTCGGCAACGGCGCGCTGGGCGCGTTGCAGCGGCACCACGACCTGTACGGGGTCGACGCGATCGCGATCTCGCACCTGCACGCGGACCACTGCATGGACCTGTGCGGCTACTACGTGGCCCGCAAGTACTGCCCGTCCGGCACCAAGCCGAAGATCCCGGTGTACGGCCCGCCGAACTCGGCGATGCGGATGGCCGAAGCCTACGATCTCGAACTCGATCCCGGGATGACCGACACGTTCGACTTCGTACCGCTCGCCCCGACGATCACCGCCGGACCGTTCGAGATCAGCGTGCGGCCCGTGAACCACGTGATCGAGTCCTACGGCTTCCGGGTGACGTCCCGTGGCAAGACCGTCGCCTACTCGGGCGACACCGGCCGCACCGACGTGCTCGTCGACCTGGCCCGCGACGCCGACCTGTTCCTGTGCGAGGCGTCCTTCCTCGACGGCGACAACCCGCCCGACCTGCACCTGAGCGCCCGTGAGGCGGCCGAGTACGCCGACCGCGCCGGTGTCGGAAGGCTCGTCCTCACCCATCTGGTGCCGTGGAACGACGCGGAGCGGTCGATGGTCGAGGCCAAGGACGGCAAGTACTCGGGGCCGATCGACCTCGCCCGCAGCGGAGCCGTCTACCGCCTCTGATCGCGGCGGTAGGCTGGGCGGTATGCCTCGCCCTGACGGTCGTGTGAACGACCAGCTCCGACATGTCCGTATCCAGCGCGGCTGGCTCGACCACGCCGAGGGGTCGGTGCTCGTCGAGTTCGGCGGCACCAGGGTCCTGTGCGCCGCCTCGGTCCAGGACTCGGTGCCGCGCTGGCGGCGGGACAGCGGCCTGGGCTGGGTGACCGCCGAGTACGCGATGCTGCCGCGCGCGACGAACACCCGCAACGACCGCGAGTCGGTCAAGGGCCGGCTCGGTGGCCGCACCCAGGAGATCTCCCGGCTGATCGGCCGTTCCCTGCGCGCCTGCGTCGACTTCAAGGCGCTCGGCCAGAACACGGTGACGATCGACTGCGACGTCCTGCAGGCCGACGGCGGCACCCGCACCGCGGCGATCACCGGCGCCTACGTGGCGCTCGCCGACGCCGTCACCTGGATGCGCGACCGCAAGCTGACCAAGGGCGACCCGCTGCTGACGTCGGTGTGCGCGGTGAGCGTCGGCGTGGTGGAGGGCGAGTCGCGGCTCGACCTCTGCTACGAGGAGGACGTGCGCGCCGACACCGACATGAACGTGGTGTGCACCGGCGACAGCCGCCTCATCGAGGTGCAGGGCACCGCCGAGGGCGTCCCGTTCTCGCGGGAGCAGCTGAACGAGCTGCTCGACCTCGCGCAGCTCGGCTGCACCGACCTCACCATGATGCAGAAGGAAGCGCTGGCCCGATGACGACGCTGGTGCTGGCCACCCGCAACCAGGGCAAGATCGCCGAACTGCGCGATCTGCTCACCGCGTTCGACGTGGTCGGCCTCGCGGAGTTCCCCGACGCGCCCGAGGTTCCCGAGACGGAGCTGTCGTTCGCCGGGAACGCGCTGCTCAAGGCGCGCGCGATCGCCGCGCACACCGGCCTCACCGCCGTCTCCGACGACTCGGGCCTGTGTGTGGACGCCCTCAACGGCATGCCGGGCGTGCTGTCGGCCCGCTGGTCGGGCCGGTTCGGCGAGGCGGCCGCGCGGGGCAGGGACACGGCCAACCTGGAACTCGTCCTCGACCAGCTCGCCGACGTCGCCGACTTCGAGCGCGGCGCGCACTTCGTGTGCGCCGCCGCCGTGGTGCGCCCCGACGGCCGCGAGGAGGTCTTCGAGGGGCGGATGGAAGGCCGGATCATCCGGGAGCCGCGCGGCGAGGGCGGCTTCGGCTACGACCCGATCTTCGAGGTGGCCAAGGACGGCCGTACCGTCGCCGAACTCGCCCCGTACGAGAAGGCGGCGATCAGCCACCGCGGGCACGCCTTCCGGGCGTTGGCCGCCGCGCTCGGCTGAACCGTAAGCCCGTCGGCGTAGGGCCTGGCTCAGTCTTCCTTGCGGGCCAGCAGCCGTACCCGGGTGCCGTGGTAGCCCGCCCGGATCTCGATCAGGTCGACGAGCATCCGGGCGCTCCACAGCCCGAACGACGGCGAGTTGGCGTTCTCCGGCGGCAGGTACCCGGCCAGCTCGTCCGGATGCCACAGGCCGATGTCGGCGACCTCGCAGAGCACGTCGTCGGCGCCCGCCCACAGCGCCACCTCGACCGGCGGCGTGCCGTGCCGCACCGCGTTCGTCGCGACCTCGTTGACCGCGGTGACGAACCGCGCGATCACCGCCGCGCTCATGCCGCGCCGCGTCGCGTGGTCCTTGACGAACGCGCGCAGCCCCGCGAGGTCGAGCGAGCCGACGCTCATCCGGACCGCCTCGGCCGGCACCGGCGGCAGCGGCGTCTTGTCGCACCGCGCGTTGTACAGCTCGGTGTGCTCGAACGCGTTGTTGTAGGCCGGGAACATCCCGCCCTCCAACAGCTCCGGGTGGGTGCGCCGGGCGTGGTCCACGACCTCGTCGCCGACGACGCGCCGGTCGTAGGAGCAGATCACGCTGACGCCCCGGTTCTCGAACACCGTGTTCACCAGCGACTCGTAGCGGCCCCACTCGCGCGTCTGCCAGCTCGCGCCGCCCCACTGCACCTCGGCCAGCGCCCGCACCGGACGGCCCTCGGCCTGCGCGCCCCGCACGATGTCGAGGTACTGGGCGATGGTCCGCACCGGGTGCCGGTAGAAGTCCTCGGCGGGCGCGTACATGTCCATGACGTCGCCCATCACGTCGCGCACGGCGGTGTAGCAGCGGTTCGGGATCGCCGCGATGATCATCGCGTCGGCGGCGAGCCCCTCGCGCAGATAGGGGACGGCGGTGGCCAGGTACTCCTCGTCCTTGCCGTACAGCAGCGCCTGGTGCAGGAGGTCCTGCGTCTGCCCGGTCACATCGACCTCCAGCCCTCGCCACGGGTGATGCCGGGGAACAGATGGAAGCCGACCATCCGGATCACGCCCTCCAGATCGGGGGTCGGGTTGTCCAGGACAAGGCCGTTGCCCCGGGTGAGCTCCATCGCGTGCGCGCCCAGCATCTTCAGCGCGCCGAGGTCGATGAACTTCAGGTTGCCCAGCTCCAGGTGCACCTCGGCGCGCGGCCTGCTCACCGTCGTGAGCGCGTCCGTCAGCACCGGGTGGCGGGCACCGTCGATCTCGCCTTCGAGACGCAGGCCGTGCGGCGCGTACGTCCGGGTCATCCGGAGGACGCCGTCGTCATACTCGGGATTCACTTCGACGAGCACCTCGTGGTGGTTCCGCAACGCGTTGAGCGCGTCGGCCGAGCGGACCGCGCGCAGGTCGACCTGGCAGAGGGCGATGGCCCGGGTGCTCGGCCCGATGAGGCGCTCCATCGCGCCGTCACAGGCCAGCATGAACTCGACGCCGCCGGGCACGTCCGCCGCCCAGGTCATGTCGGCGAGGATCCGCGCCGCCCTGAACCGCTCGCTGAAGGCGCGGTCGAGCTCGCGCTCCAGCGTCCGGCCGAGCTGTTCGGGGTCGGCCCTGCCCTGCCGGCCGCAGGCGAGCCGCCACGGGATGACCCGGAGGTGGTCGGCTTCGGTGAACGGCCTTACGTCGATGTGGTGCCGCGCGTACATGCCGGGGAGGCGATGCGGCTCGACGTCGGTCAGGCACACGACGCGCTGCGCGGTGTTCAGCCCGTCGAAGACGAAGTCGCCGACGACGCGCTCCTTCTCCTCCGGGTGGTGGGAGGCCAGCCAGGCGTGATCACCCGGCCGCAGCTCGCCGACCGGGCGCACCGTGCTCCAGCCGTGCGCGCCGAACTCCCCGATCGTCCCGTGCTCAGTTGCGTCCATGCTGCTCCGCGGGTGTCCGCGCTGGGGTGGATGGGCCGTGCGAGTGCGCCCCGACCGTCCTGGACGGCGGCCGGTGGCTCCCTGTGGTGACGTCAACACTACGCCTGTGTGACGGGTTCGGTGGGCTGAGTGGCCGGTTCGGTGGAATTGTTCCTCCCGGTATCTGGAAACGCCCCCCGACGGTGCAGGATCCTTCGCGCGCCGCGTCAGGTCGGCGACGCGGCGATCGCGCGCGGCACCGGCGTGTGGATGCGCACCCGGGTGCCGTGCGGACCCGTCCGCACCTGCACCGGCCCCGAAAGCATCCGCACCGCCCACAGGCCGAGCCGGATCTCGTGCGCGCGCGGCGGAACGTTCCCTGTCTCCGCCGGGCCCGGCGGAGACCAGTCGCCCTCGTCGGCGACCTCGCACACGAGCCTGTCCGGCTCGGGCCACAGCCGCAGCGTCACCGGCGGCGTGCCGTGGTGCAGCGCGTTCGTCGCGACCTCGGTGACCGCGACGAGTAGCTGGTGCAGCAGCGGCCCGCCCAGCCCGTGCCGGCGCGCGTGCACCGCGACGAGCGCGCGCAGGTCCCGCAGGTCGGGGGAGTGCACCGGGACGAGCGCGGAGTCGGCGGGGGCGGGGTCGAGCGGCCGCCCGTCGGTGGTGGACAGGTAGTCGCGCGGATCCTGGTAGGCGGGGTTCGGCATCCGCGTCGCGCCCTGCGCCATCTGCGGATGGGTGAGAGCGGCGGCGCGTAGGACGTCCGGTGGAAGCCCGAGGTCGTAAGCGCACAGGATGTGCGCGCCGGTGCCGGCGAACACCACGTTCACCAGCGCCTCGACCCGCTGCCACTCCTGCGTCTCCAGCGGGTCGCGCTCGCGCCAGCACTGCTCGCCGAGCAGCCGGACCGCGCCGCCCGTCGCCGCCTCGCGTTCCGCCAGCGCCAGCACCCGCGCGACGATCCGCGCCGGATGCAGGTAGAAGTCCGCGGAGTCCACGTAGGTGATGGCGCCGTCATAGGCGGCGAGCTCGCGGCGCAGCAGCTCCGTCTTCCCCGCGGTGACGGCGAGGACGGGGTCACCGCGCTCGGCGCCCTCCCGCAGGAACGGCACAGCGGTTTCCAGGAACGCGTCATGGTCCTCGTAGGACAGTGCCGCGTGTGTCAGGGGCATCAGCCGTCACCCAGTTCGATTCCCGGCAGCCTGTGCAGGCCGACGACGTCGATGATGGACCGCACGGCGGGATCCACGTGGCGGAGCAGAACCCTGCACCGTGGGCCGCGCTTGCGGGTGAAGTCGGTGATGACGCCGAAGGCGTCGAGACTGACGAACGTCACCTCGGCGAGGTCGAGGCAGACGGTCTCAGTGGTGGGTGGGAGCGAGCCCAGCGCCTCGGCGAACCGGAGGCGGCGGGTCACGTCGATCTCGCCGCGCAGGTGCAGCCCGAGCGGCTGGTACGTGCGCGTGATGGTGAGTTGCGGGTCGTCGAAGTCGGGGTTGGGGAGCACCCTGACCTCGTGGTGGGAGTCCAGCAGGGAGAACCGGCCGCCTCCGCAGCGCCGGACGTCGGTCTGGCAGATCGCGGTGACCGAGACGCTGGGCGCGACGGCCGCGTCGAGGCGCTGTTCGCAGAAGTCGACGCGGGAGTCGCCGAAGGGCTGGTCGAAGATCCAGGAGTTCTCCGCGGTGAGCCGGATGCCGCGGAACTCCTGCTCCTGTGCCTTGGCTATCTCGTCGTTGAGGGTGGCGAGGTACTTCTGCGGGTCGAACATGCCCTGGGTGAGGCACGCCTCGCCGAGCGGGATCAGCGACAGCAGCCCCTGCCGGACGGCGAACCCCAGGTCACGCCCGTACAGGCCGGGCAGCTCCCACGGTTCGGCGTCCGTGATGTAGATGACCTTGTCGCGGATCTCCAGCCCGTGCTCGATCCACGGCCCGATGACGTGCCCCTGCTCCTCCTCGGACGCGAACGGGAACCACGCATGGTCGCCGGGCAGAAGGTCCCTGACCGGTCTGCAGACCTGCATGGTGTACCGCGTCCTCCCGCACCGGGCATCGGCTTCGCTCATCCAGCGTACGCCGCACACCCCCACCAAGGAGGACTCTTTTTTCACATATCGACGCCACGCCACTCCAGGGAGTGGACAAGGGGGGCGAGGGAAGACAACTCGTGGGGCCGGTGGGACTCGAACCCACAACACGACGGACCTAAACCGCCGGCCTCTGCCAATTGGGCTACGGCCCCGTTTTCCGGGGGTCCCGACGATATCAGCGGGAGCCCCGGTGGCGCTCAGAGCGCGAGTTCCCGGCGGACGCGGGCGACGTGTCCGGTGGCCTTCACGTTGTAGTACGCCTTCTCGATCCTGCCTGCGGCGTCGATGACGAAGGTGGAGCGGATGACGCCGACGGTCACCTTGCCGTACAGCTTCTTCTCGCCGTAGGCGCCGTACGCCTGGAGGGTCTGCCTGTCGGGGTCGGACAGGAGCGGGAACGTGAGCCCGTCGCGCTCCTTGAACTTGGCGAGTTTGGCCGGGGCGTCGGGGGAGACGCCGACGACGGCGACGCCGGATTCCGCGAGGTCGGGGAGTGCCCCTTCGAAGTCGACGGACTCCTTGGTGCAGCCGGGGGTCATGGCGGCGGGGTAGAAGTAGAGGATCACCCGCTGTCCGCGCAGTGACGACAACGTGAAGGGCTTGCCGTCGGCGTCGTCGAGGGTGAAATCGGGGGCCTCATCGCCTGGTTCGAGACGATTTGTCACCTTTGGTCCTTTCGCCATGAGTGCCTCGCGCCCAACTTACCGGGCCTCGCGGCGCGAGCCGGTGACACGACCTGCGAGACTGATCGCCAGCATCGACACTACGCCGGAGGAACCGCCGATGGCCGACAGGGATCCGGATCGGATCAAGCAGGAGATCGAAGGGGAACTGGAGGACCTCGCGCGCAACATCGACGCGCTCGCCCAGAAGGTCAACCCGTCGACGATCGTGCACCGCACGGGCGAACGCGCGCGGGCGGAGATCACCCAGGTCGCCCATGTGCTCGGCTCCGTCGTCGCGCCCCGGGACGCCGCGTCGTCACCGCTGTCGGAGCAGCAGCGCAGGCGCCTGCTCATCGCGGGCGGCGTCGCGCTGGCCGGCGTCGCGGCGCTCGTCGTCCTCGGCGCCCGCCGCTCCGCCAACAAGACACGCCTGCAACTCACCCTCGGCGCCTGACCCCCGGCGACGGCACAGGCCGGGCCGCGCAGGACGGGCGGGCTAGCCGAACTGCGGGAGGTGCGCCCGGTGGGCGGCGAGGCCCTCGGTGAGGATCGCGTCGGCTCTGGCCTTGCCGAGAGCGAACGGGTGCGCCATGAGGGCTCGCAGGGCGAGGGCCCGGTCTCCCGTGGTGGCCGCCTGGGAAGCCAGACGTTCGTAGCAGGCCGCCGCTTGGGTGAGGCCGCGCACCGGGAGCGGAAGGTCGCCGACCGGTAGCGGGCGGGCGCCTTGCGCGTCCACCAGGCAGGGCGCCTCCACGATCGTGTCCTCCGGCAGTGAGGGGATCGCCCGGCCCGCGTTCGGCACGTTGAGGACCATCCGGCGGCCCTCGTCCCGCGCGATCGCGCAGATGACGTCCACCGCGAACTCCCCGTGCTCGCCGCCTCCGCGCTCCCGCGACGGGTCGGGGTCGGCCTTGTAGGACTCCTCGGCCACCTGCGCGTAGAACCTTGGCAGCGTCGCGATGATGTCCTGGGCGCGGGTCGTGCCTTTCGCGCGCAGCTCGGCGACCACCTCGTCGTGGAAGAAGTAGTACTTGGCGTAGGAGTTGGGCAGGAAGCCCAGGGCGCGGCCGAGATCCGCCATCCGCGACGGGTCGCGCCACGGCGTCGCGCCGCCGTCCGGAGGCGCCAGGGCCGCCAGCAGGGGCGGCAGGTCGAGTGGGACGCCGCGCCGCCTTACGGTGTCGGCCCAGGTGAGGTGGTTGAGGCCGATCCAGTCGGCCTCCAGGCCGTCGAGGCCGAGCAGGTCCTCCCACATCTCGGTGTCGCCGACGTGCTGGTCGCACAGGCCGAGGAAACGGCGGCCGGGGAAGCGCTGGAGGACGGCGTCCGTGACGACGCTCGTCGGGTTCGTGTAGTTCACGATCCAGGCGTCCTCGGGAGCCTTCTCCACAAGGTCCAGCAGAACGGGCACCGAGCGGCAGGCCATGAGGAAGCCGCCGGGCCCCGCCGTCTCCTGGCCGACGACGCCGTGTCCGAGCGGGATCGCCTCGTCCAGGTGCCTGGCCTCCATGCCGCCCGGCCGGAACGTCGTGAAGACGAAGTCAGCGCCGTCCAGCGCCGTCTTCAGGTCGGGGTGGACGGTGACGTCGCACAGGCCCTTGAGCATGCCGCGCGCGAGCCTGGCCATCAGCTCCATCGCGGGCACGTCGGGGTCGTGGAAGGCGAGTTCGGCGCCGCGCAGGTCGTCCGCGCGGTGCAGCACGCCGCGCACGACCCCCGGCAGGTAGCCGCTGCCCGCACCCACGATCGCGATCCTCACTGGCGCCCCCTCAGCGTCGGCTGGGCCCGCGCGACGGCGTCGGCGCCCCTGTCGAGTTCGGTCTCCGGGATGTGCTCGACGACAAAGGCGTACCGCGCCAGGACGTCGCCCGGCACCTCGCCCGTCTCGCCGAACGAGGCGATCTCGCTCCAGCAGGGCGCGCCGAGCGAGCCGCTGTAGTGCCGCACGGACAGCCCGGCGCACAGGTTGGCGAACCTGAGCCGCTGCGGCAGGCCCCAGCCCGCGAGCGTGCCGTACACGAACGCGGCGGCGAACACGTCGCCCGCGCCGGTCGGGTCGAGCGCCTCGACCGGCAGCGCGGGTTCGGCGGCCCGCTCGGCGCCGCGCGCGGCGAGCGCCCCGGCCGCGCCGCACTTGACCACGACCGTCGGCACGAGTTCCGCGAGCCGTTCCAGGGCGGCCTCCGCGCTTGAGGTGCGCGTGTAGGCCATCGCCTCGACGGCGTTGGGGAGGAACACGTCGACGTGCCTGAGCCGCTCCAGGACGTCCATGGACCACGTCTCGGTGGGGTCCCATCCGAGGTCGGCGACCACGATCGCGCCCTGCGCGCGCAGTTCCAGCGCCCAGGACGGCACCGGTTGGGCGATGTCGACCACGCACGTCCTGGCCGGGGGCGGGGAGGAGACGGGAGCGGGCGGCGGTAGCGGGTTGACGTAGGTGACCATGCTCCGGTCAGCGTCGTAGGCGAGCGACACGGTGACGGGGCTCGACCAGCCGGGCATCCGACGCGACCACGTCAGGTCGACGCTCTCCTGGTCGGCCAGCGTGTCCCAGAGGTAGGTGCCGAAGAGGTCGTCACCGAAGGCGGCGGCAAGGCCGACCCGCAGGCCCAGCCTGCTCATCGCGACCGCCATGTTGGCGACGCCGCCCGGCGCCGAGCCGAGGCCGTCGGTGATCACCTCGCCGCCGGGCGGGGGCGGCCCGGGCAGCCCGGTGAAGATCATGTCCATGTAGACCTGGCCGGACAGGAACACGTCGAGCCCTGGGGAGGCGGGCTCGGGGCGCCCGGAGCACGGATCGGCGCTCATGGCCCACCTCCTGGGACTACAGGACGTGACTGATGGGCCGCGGCGCGAAGGCTAGAGGAAGGTGCGCCCCTCGCCGCGGTAGGTGGGGACGGTGCGCAGGACGCGGTCACCCGAGACCAAATGTACGGCCTCGAAGCGCTCGCACAGTTCGCCGGCCTTGGTGTGCCGGAACCACACGCGGTCGCCGATCTCCAGCCAGGCGGCGGCCTCCCCGGTCAGCGGAGACTGCACCTCTCCGGCGCCCTCCAAGGAGGTGAACTTCAGGCCGGGCGGTAGGAACGGCTGCGGTAGGCGGAGCGTGTCAGCGGGGCCGGAGGCCAGGTAGCCGCCGCCCAGGCACGTCGCGACGTGCGGTCCGGGCCGCCGCACGACGGGCAGCGCGAACAGCGCGGCGGGGGTGCCGCGGAAGGACGTGTAGTGGTCGAACAGGTGCGGCTGGAAGAGCCCGGAGCCCGCCGCCACCTCGGTGATGGCGCGTTCGGCGACCGTCCACTCGACGCTGCCCGTTCCGCCGCCGTTCACGAACTCGATGTCCGCGATCTCCCGGACCGTCTTCACGATCGAGCCTCGGCGGGCCGCCAGTTCCAGCCGGGAGCGCTGCTGCATGGCGCGGATCAGCCGTGCGCGCGCGGGTTGCCCGGCGGGGGCGTCGCCGACCCCTGCGATCTGCGACTCGTAGCCCATGATCCCGACGAGCCGCAGGTTCGGGCGCTTGACGATCTCCTCGGCGAGCGCGCGGGCCTGGCCGGGCGTGACGATCGGGGAGCGCTGCGCGCCGACCTTGATCCGGCCGCCGAGCACCCGGTACCCGGCGTCGATGTCCATGCAGACCCGGATCGGGTTGCCGTCGGACGGAAGCAGCTCCAGGTGCTCCACGCAGTCGACCATGACGGTGACCACGGACGCGGCGTGTTCGTCGTCGGCGAGACGGCGCAGGGCGGCGCGGTCGGCCGTCGGGTAGGCGACGAGGATGTCGTCGGACGTCCGGTGCCCGGCCAGCCACAGCGCCTCGGGGAGGGTGAAGGCCATGACCCCGGCGAAGCCCTCGGTCTTGAGCGCCTCCTCGATGAGGGCGCGCACCCTGACGGACTTGCTGGCGACCCGCACGGGCTTGCCTCCGGCGCGGCGCGCGAGGTCTGCCGCGTTGGCACGGAAGGCGTCCATGTCCACGATCGCGAAGGGGGGGTCGAACGCCGCGGTGGCCGTGTCGTAACGCGCCTTCAGCTGGGAGGGGTCCATGCCTCCCAAGAGTGTCATAGAAGGTTAAACATGAAAAGAGTTCACGTCTAATCGCCTTGGATCAGTCCGCTCTAGAGCGCCGCGAAGAAGCCCCACAGGCGCGCCGCCATGCCGTCGGGCCACACGTGGCCGCCCCCGTGCGGACAGAAGCGCACGACCGTGCCGTCGTTCTCGCCCTGACGGCAAACGCCGTCCCGCACGAGTTCGGGGATGCCCGCCTCACGACGGAAGAAGGAGACCGCCTCAGACACCGGGGTGAAGGGACGCGGATCGTTGAAGTCGCGCCTACCGCCGCCCGCGAACGGGACGGACGTGTCCGCCCTGCCGTGCACGATCATCGCCGAGACCGGGCGGTCCGGCTCGCAGTCGATGATCAGCGACGCGGAGACGACACCGATGCCCTTGACGCGGCCCGGACCCTCGCAGGCCAAGCGGTACGCCATTCCACCGCCGTTGGAGAACCCGGCGACGAAGACCCTCTGACGATCAGCCACTCCGGCATCGACCAGGGTGTCGACCAACTGACGGAGAAAGCCCGCGTCGTCAGTCTTCGCGGCCTTCGCGGGGCCGCAGCAGCCGCCCGCGTTCCAGCTCAGGAGGAAGCCGTCCGGGTAGGCGACGAGGATCTTCTCCCTGTCGGCCACCTCGTTCCAGCCGGACTGGCCGACGAACCTCTCGGCGTTGGAGGCACCGCCATGGACGGCGAGGACAAGCGGGGCGGGCTCCTTGAAACCTTTCGGGACGCGCAATAGGTACTCGCGCATGCCGGGGCCGTCCACGTCGATCGTGAGCCGGTGCGTTCCGGGCGTCACGGGGATGCCGGCGCGGGCCGTCGGGGTGCCTGAGGGCGGCGCGGGGCCGTCCCCGCCGTCCGCCGTACAGGCGCCGACGGCGGCAAGAAGCAGGACGAGAACCAGCAGACGCCGCATACCGGCGAATCTAGCCGCTTCCGGGCGGCGCCCGTCCGCCGCCGCCCTGGTCGGCGCATAGACTCGTGTCCTCCGAGCGCGCGCTGTGAGGGTGAAGGCTTGAGTTACGTCCTGTCGCTGTCCTGCCCCGACCGTCCGGGCATCGTGTTCGCCGTCTCAGGGCTCCTCGCCTCGCGCGAGTGCAACATCCTGGAGAGCCAGCAGTACGGCGACCCGTCCACCGGGCGGTTCTTCCTGCGCGTCCAGTTCACCTCGGACCTGCCGCTGGAGGAGCTCCAGACGCTCTTCGCGCCGATAGCCACCGACTTCGCCTTCGACTGGCACCTGAGCGACGCCGCCACCCGGATGAAGGTCCTCATGATGGTGTCCCGCGAGGGGCACTGCCTGAACGACCTGCTCTTCCGGGTCCGCTCCGGGCTGCTGGACATCGACGTCGTCGCCGTCGTCTCCAACCACCCCGACATGCGGCCCCTCACCCAGTCCTACGGGATCGACTACCACCACCTGCCCATGTCGATGGGCAAGGCCGCGCAGGAGGCGGAGGTCGTCACCCTGGTCCAGCACTACCGGGCCGACCTCGTGGTCCTCGCCCGCTACATGCAGATCCTCAGCGACGACCTGTGCGCCAAGCTCCAGGGCCGGGTGATCAACATCCACCACTCGTTCCTGCCGTCGTTCAAGGGCGCCAAGCCCTACCACCAGGCGCACGCGCGCGGCGTCAAGCTCATCGGCGCGACCGCCCACTACGTCACACCCGACCTGGACGAGGGGCCGATCATCGAGCAGGAGGTCGCGCGGGTGGACCACACCCACTCGCCCGAGGACCTGCGCCGGGTCGGCCGCGACATGGAGTGCCTGGCGCTCGCGCGGGCCGTCCGCTGGCACGCCGAGCACCGTGTGGTGCTCAACGGGGACAAGACCGTCGTCTTCCGCTGATACCCGGAGGGTTCCGGATGCTCCGGGCGTGCATCCGGCGCGCGGCGGAGAATGTCAGACCCGGCGGTTAGCGTCGGGGGCATGGGTACTTCGGGAGTGCGGAGCGGGGCGGTGGTCACGGTGGACGAGCGGGCGGAGACGGGTCCGGACGGGCTGCCGGTGCTGGCGTTCGCCTCGGCGGCGGAGTTCGAGGCATGGCTGGAGGCCGAGCACGCCACGTCGCCGGGGCTGTGGCTCAAGATCGCCAAGAAGGCGTCCGGCATCCCCACCGTCACCTACGTCGAGGCGCTGGACCACGCGCTGTGCTTCGGCTGGATCGACGGGCAGAAGCGCGGCCACGGCGAGGCGTACTTCCTCCAGCGGTTCACCCCGCGCCGACCACGCAGCCGCTGGTCGCGGGTGAACACCGGGAAGGTCGCCGCGCTGATCGAGCAGGGGCGGATCCGTCCGGCGGGCCAGGCCCAGATCGACGCCGCCAAGGCCGACGGCCGGTGGGACGTGGCCTACGCCTCCCCGGCCAACGCCGTCGTCCCGGCCGATCTCCGGGCCGCGCTGGACGCCGCGCCCGAGGCGGCCGCCCTGTTCGCCACGCTGACGTCGCGGAACCGGTTCGCGATCCTCTTCCAGGTCGAGGAGGCCAAGCGCGCCACCACCCGTGCTGCCCGGATCGAGAAGTTCGTCCAGATGCTGAAGGAGGGCAGGACGCTCTATTGAAGGAAGGAGCCCGAGGTTCCGGGCTCGGCTTTTCTTGATCATGGAGCTGTCGGGCAGGGCTCTGTACGGCAACACCGTTACTGTTCGTGTTCATGGGTGAGACGCTGGTCACAGAGCTGTTCGGGGACACCGCCCTGCGCAGGCAGACCCGGCTGCGGTCGGAGGAGGAGTTCCAGCCGCGGCGCACCGTCGCCGCGCTCGTCGCCGCCGCCGTCGTCACCGCGCTGTGCGGGGCCGCCGCCGTCGAGATCGTCGCCAGACGGCACGGGCTGCACGCGGTCCCGCCCGAACTCACCGAGGCGCTCACCGCACGGCTGCGCGCCACCCCGTGGACCGACCCGTCGGTCGCGCTCACCGGGTGGGGGCTGCTGCTCGCCGGGGTCGCCCTGCTCGCGCACGCCGCGTGGCCCGCCCGCGTCCCGCTGGAGCCCATGCGCGGCGCCGACCCCGCGGTCTCGGTGGCGCTGACCCGCGGCGCGCTGGCCCGGTCGGTCGAGAACGCGGCGTACGCGGTGCCCGGCGTCACCGGCGCCCGCGCCCGGATCGGCCGCCGGATCGACCTCACCGTCACCACCGGCTACCGCAACCCCGGCAACCTCGCCGACCTCGTGCGCAGGTCCGTCGCGCACCGGCTGGCCGAGATCGACCCGGTGCGCGAGCGCCAGGTCGACGTCACCGTGGGCTGGCGGCGCTGATGGCGCGCCCCGGGCTGCTGCTCACCGGCTTCGCGCTCTGCGCCGCCGGCGGGTTCGTGCTGCACCTGCGCGCCGGACGTGACGAGGGCGTGCCCGTGCTCGACGACGACCTCACCGCGTTCGCCACCGCGCACGCCTGGTTCTGGCCGCTCATCACCGCGGTGCTCGCGGTCGGCGCGGGCGCCGGCCTGTACTGGCTGACGTCCGAGGGCAGGGCCGCCGCGCTGCGCCGCCTTCCGCTGATGCGCGGCAAGGTCCGCACCCGCGCCGCCCTCGCCGAGCTGACCTGCGCGCTGGAGGACCTGCCCGGCGTCAAGGAGGTCCAGCTCCGGCTGAGCGGCTCGCGGGCGCGCTCCCGGCTGGTCCTGCACGTCTCCTGTGAGGAGAGCGCCGATCTCGGCCTGCTGCTCGGCCTCATCAGGGAGGCGCCGCTCACCCGCTTCCGCGAGGCGGTCGGCCTCGCCGGGCTGCACTCGGTGATCAGGTTCCGGCTCGTCTACCAGGAGACCCGCATCGCCTGACCGGCCCGCCCGGTTAAAGAGTGCTCTACCGCCATTTGCCCGGCTCTCTGGTGTCCGCAGGGGTTGTGCTCCGTATCGTCGGTAGCAGGTCGCTCCCAGAGCGGAGCGCCTCCACGGAAACCGTCCACGAGAGGGGACAACGATCACCCGAGACGAACTGGCTGGACCTTCTGCTTGAGACCGGCGCCGCGGAACCGTCCGCGCCGCCGGTCTCGTCTCGGCCGGTCCCGTCCCGGACGATAGAGTGCAGGGGCAGGTCACAGGCCCCGTACCCGTGGATGGGACGATGGGTTCTCAAACGCACTCCCGGCCACCAAGGAGCCAGCCCGCCGTGTCCGCCCAGACCGCCCCGTCCGACGGTTCCCCGCAGCCCGCGGCCAGGACCACCCCGCTCGTCGAGGTCCACCGGGAACTGGGCGGCACCCTCGTCGACTTCGCGGGCTACCTGATGCCGCTGCGCTACGGCTCGGAGACGGCCGAACACCACGCCGTCCGCGCCTCCGCCGGGATCTTCGACATCTCCCACATGGGTGAGATCTTCGTCACCGGGAGCCAGGCCCCGCAGGCGCTCGACCACGCGCTCGTCGGCCTGCCGTCCGGGCTCGACCCCGGCCGCGCCCGGTACACCATGATCGTCACGCCGGACGGCGGTGTCATCGACGACCTCATCGTCTACCGGCTCAGCGGGCACGGGTTCCTGGTCGTCGCCAACGCCGCGAACGCCGCCGTGGTCGCCGCGGAGCTCACCGAGCGGGCCGCCGGTTTTGACGCCGTCGTGTCCGACGAGTCCGACAAGTACGCGCTGATCGCCGTGCAGGGGCCGAAGGCGCAGGAGATCGTCCAGCGGCTCACCCAAACCGATTTGCCCGCTCTCAAGTACTACGCCCTGGTCAGCGGCGTCGTCGCCGGACACCAGGCGTTCATCGGCCGCACCGGTTACACCGGCGAGGACGGCTTTGAACTGTTCGTCGCCGCCGAGGACGCCGAACCCGTCTGGCGGGCGCTCACCGAGGCCGGCGGCGCCGACCTCACCCCGTGCGGGCTGTCCGCCCGCGACACGCTCCGGCTCGAAGCCGGCATGCCGCTCTACGGCCACGAACTCACCCGCGACACCACACCGTACGACGCCGGACTCGGCAGGGTCGTCCGGCTGGAGAAGCCCGACTTCGTCGGCCGCGAGGCGCTCGCCGCGATCGCCGAGGCGGGCCCCGCCCACCGGCTCGTCGGCCTCGTCGCGCGCGGACGGCGGGTGCCGCGCGCCGGATACACGGTGATCGGCGACGACGGCGAGCCCTGCGGCACCGTCACCAGCGGCGCGCCCTCGCCGACCCTCGGCAGGCCCGTCGCGATGGCGTCGGTCCGGGTGGACGCCCGGCCCGCCGCCGTGGACATCCGTGGCAAGCACGAGGAGGTCGACGTCGTCGACCTGCCGTTTTACCACCGTGAACACCGCCCTGCCGGGGGTGCGGATCAGGTATCCGCCCATCAGAACAAGAGGACGAACAAGTGAGTGTTCCTGAGCAGCTCCGTTACACCGAGGAGCACGAGTGGGTCTCGGGCCTGGACGGTGAGGACGGCGTCGTGACCGTCGGAATCACCGACTACGCCGCCGACGCCCTCGGCGACATCGTGTACGTCTCGCTGCCCGAGGAAGGCGCGGAGGTCACCGCGGGCGAGCCCTGCGGCGAAGCCGAGTCGACCAAGTCCGTCTCCGACATCTACGCGCCGCTGTCCGGCGAGGTCGTCGCGGTCAACCAGGCGGTCGCCGAGGACCCCGGCACGATCAACGCCGACCCGTACGGCGAGGGCTGGCTGTTCCGCGTCCGGATCGGCGACGATAACCCCGACCTGCTCGACGCCGAGTCCTACAACAAGATCATCGAGGAAGCATGAGCACCCTTTTCGGTCATCTGTCCGATGTTGATCCCGAGGTTCACGCGGCGGTCCGCCAGGAGTTGGGGCGGCAGCAGAACACCCTGGAGATGATCGCGTCGGAGAACTTCGCGCCCGTCTCCGTCCTTGAGGCCCAGGGCTCGGTCCTCACCAACAAGTACGCCGAGGGCTACCCCGGCCGCCGCTACTACGGCGGCTGCGAGTACGTCGACGTCACCGAGCAGCTCGCCATCGACCGGGCCAAGGCCCTGTTCGGCGCCGAGCACGCCAACGTGCAGCCGCACTCCGGCGCGCAGGCCAACACCGCCGTCTACTTCGCGCTGCTCGACCACGGCGACACCATCCTCGGCCTCGACCTC
Organism: Actinocorallia sp. API 0066; assembly: GCF_020991275.1. GTDB lineage: Bacteria > Actinomycetota > Actinomycetes > Streptosporangiales > Streptosporangiaceae > Actinocorallia. The sequence continues at coordinate 282,576 of NZ_JAJLQY010000007.1, forward strand.
GCGCACGGCGGGCACCTCACGCACGGCATGCGCATCAACTACTCGGGCAAGTACCTGAACGTGGTGCCCTACCACGTCAGCCCGTCCGACGGCCGGGTGGACATGGACGAGGTCGCGGCGCTCGCGGCCGAGCACCGGCCCAAGATGATCGTCGCGGGCTGGTCGGCCTACCCGCGCCAGCTCGACTTCGCCCGGTTCCGGGAGATCGCGGACTCGGTCGGCGCGCTGCTGTTCGTCGACATGGCGCACTTCGCCGGGCTTGTCGCGGCCGGGCTGCACCCGTCGCCGGTGCCGTTCGCGGACGTCGTCACCACGACCACGCACAAGACGCTGGGCGGGCCGCGCGGCGGGCTCATCCTCGCGCGTGCGGAGCTCGGCAAGAAGATCAACTCGGCGGTGTTCCCCGGTCTGCAGGGCGGGCCGCTGGAGCACGTGATCGCGGCCAAGGCCGTCGCGCTGAAGATCGCCGCGTCCGAGGAGTTCAAGGAGCGGCAGGAGCGGACGATCGAGGGCGCCCGTATCCTCGCCGACCGCCTCCTCCAGGAGGACGCCGCCAAGGCGGGCGTGAAGGTCCTGACCGGCGGCACCGACGTGCACCTGGTCCTGGTCGACCTGGTGAACTCGGAGCTGACCGGCCGTGACGCCGAGGACCGTCTGCACGAGGTCGGCATCACCGTCAACCGGAACGCCGTCCCGAACGACCCGCGCCCCCCGATGACCACGTCGGGCCTGCGCATCGGCACCCCGGCCCTGGCCACCCGAGGCTTCACCGCCGAGGACTTCACCGAGGTCGCCGACATCATCGCCCTCACCCTCCAACCCACCTACGACGCGGAGTCCCTCACGGCCCGCGTCAAGGCCCTGGCCGACAAACACCCCCTCTACCCGGCCCTCTGACCGGCGCCCCCGGCAGGCCCCACCCGGGGCCTGCCCCACCCGCCGGGGCCAGGTTCCCGCCCCGGCGCGTGCCCGGATCCCGCTCTGACGCCTGCCGCACCGGCCACCGCCGGGTACCCGCCCCGGTACCCGGCCGGATGCCCCTCTGGGGCCTGCCGCACCGGCCAGGGCGAGGTTCCCGCCCCGGTGCCTGCCGCACCGGCCGGTGTTAGTTCCCGCCCCTGGTGTGTGCCCGGATGCTGTCCTGGGCCTGCCGCACCGGCCGGTGTTGGTTCCCGCCCCGGCGCGTGCCCGGATCCCGCTCTGACGCCTGCCGCACTGGCCACTGCCGGGTACCCGCCCCGGTACCCGGCCGGATGCCCCTCTGGGGCCTGCCGCACAGGCCGGTGTCGGGTTCCCGCCCCGGCGCGCGGCTGGATCCCGCCCGGGGGCCCGGGCACCCGCCGAGGCGCGTGGCGGGATCTCGCTCTGGTCAGGGGTGGGAGGTGGCGGAGCGGGCGTAGCGGGCCGGGCTTTCGCCGACCGCCGCGGTGAAGTCGCGGATGAGGTGGGCCTGGTCGGTGTAGCCGAGGTCGGCGGCGAGGGCCGGCCAGTTGACGGGGGCGGTGTCGGCGGCGCGATGGGCGACCTCGTGGAGGCGGGCGCGGCGCAGCACCCACTTGGGCGAGACGCCCACGTACTCGGCGAACAGGCGTTGCAGGGCGCGGACGGACAGGCCGGAGGCGGCGGCCGCCTCGTCCACGCGGAAGAGAGCCGGTTCGACGGTGAACAGGGCGACCAGCTCGGCGGCACGGACGGCGGCCGGGTCGGGCCTGGCGGGGAGGAGCGGGGTGAGGAACTCCTCGGCGGCGCGGGCCATCGCGACCGGGTCCGTTGTCGCCTGCACGGCACGGTTCACGTCGGTGATGCCGGGGCCGAAGACGCGGGTGGCGTCCACGCGGCGGTCGGCGAGCTCGGCGACGGGGCCGTTGTGGAGCGCGCGGAACGCGCCGGGGAGGAAGCGCACGCCCAGCACGTGGCCCGTCCCGGTGAGCCGCCGCACGAACAGCCCGCGATCGACGCCGTAGACCAGCGGCCCGTCCGGCTCGAACACCAGATGCACGTTCGGATGTGACAGCACCTTCGCCTCATAGACCTCCTGCACCGACCAACTCACCGACCAGTAGTACTCAACGAACGCCGCTATCCCCGCCCCGCCGTCGGGCCCGGACGAACACAGCCCGGCGGCCACCCGATCCAGCACGACGTACCTGGCCAGCTCACCAGGGCTGACGATCCCACGCGCCGACTCCGCCATGGCGCCCAGGCTAGCGTCGCGTTTCTCCAAGACCCTCCTACCCACGCCGCACTAGCCTCGAACACATGAACGAAGATCTCTTCAGGGCGCTCGCCGAGACGGCGGCCGAGGCGGCCCGGGTCGCCGCGCTCATCCCGCAGGACAGGCTGACCGCCGCCACACCCTGCCCGGACTACGACCTGCGCGCGCTCACGAACCACTGGATCGTCTGGACGTCGCACGCGCTGGAGCACTACGCCCTGCGCACCACTCTGCCCGAGGAGTTGAAGACCGCCGACTTCACCGCCGAGGCGTCCTGGCGGGAGGACTACGCGGCGGCCCTCGACCGCGCGGTGACCGCCTGGTCCCGCCCGCGGGCGTGGGAGGGCGAGGTCGTCTCCGGCATGGGCCCCACTCCGGCCGCCGACACCGTCGCGATGCTCCTGGTCGAGCTGGCCCTGCACACCTGGGACGCGGCCCGCCCGCTCAACACCCACCTCCACCTCTCCGACCCCACGGCCGAAATCCTCCACGCCGAAGTCACAAAACTGGCCCCGATGTTCCGCCAGTACAACGGCTTCGCCGACCCCGTCCCCATCCCCGAGTCCGCCTCGGTCTTGGACAGCGCGCTCGCCGCCGCAGGCCGCGACCCCCACTGGACCCCCTGACCGGCACCCCGGTCCCCGGCCGTCCGCCCGGCCGTGGCCCGGCCTCCGTGCCACAGGAGCGCCGCTGAACGCTGTGGACGCCACGGCCGCCACCTCGCCAGAACGGCCCCGCCGCGCCGATCCTCCATCCGACGGCCCGAGGACGCTGACCGACGTGCCCGCCGCCACCCCCATCGCCCCGCTTCGCCCAATACGTGCCTGACGGGCCCGCCGTCACCCGGCCGGTCCGGTCGGCCCGCCGCGTGATCGGCGGGTCCGCTGTCGCTCCGATCACCCCGCGTGTGGCTGGCGGGCCCGCCGTCGGGACGGTCTGGTTCGCCTCATGTGCGGCTGACGGGCCCGCCGTCGGGACGGTCCGGTTTGTCTCATGTGTGAATGGCGGGCCCGCCGTTGGGGCGGTCTGGTTCGCCTCATGCGTGGCTGGCGGGCGCGCCGTCACCCTGGCCGGTCCGGTCGGCCCGCCGCGTGATCGGCGGGTCCGCTGTCGCTCCGATCACTCCGCGTGTGGCTGGCGGGCCCGCTGTTGGGGCGGTCTGGTTTGTCTCATGTGTGGTTGGCGGGCTCGGCGTTGGCTTGGTGGGTGGCCAGCGGGTTCGGCGTCGCTCTGAGCGGTCCGGTTGGTTTGGTTTGGTTTGGTGTGGGGGTTAGTGGGTTCGGTTGGTGGCTAGGTGGGTTAGGGCTATGAGGGCTTGGGTGGGTTCGGGGGTGGTGGTGAGGGCGGTGAGGGCGGCGGTTGCCTGGTTGCGGAGTTGGGTCAGGCGGTCGAGGGTCCAGGTGCGGCCGCCGGCGGCCTCGATCAGGGAGGCGAGGTGGGCGGGGTCCTGGTCGGTGGGGGAGAAGTAGGCGGCGGCGAGGGCTTCGGCTTCGGGGGTGCCGGCGGTGAGGGCTGCCACGACGGGGAGTGACTTCTTGCGGTTGAGCATGTCGGAGTGGGCGGGTTTGCCTGTGACGGCTGGATCGCCCCAGATGCCCAGGAGGTCGTCCATGTACTGGAAGGCGAGGCCCAGGTGTTCGCCGAAGAGGCCGAAGGAGGCGACCTGCTCGGGGGTGCCGCCGCCCGCCGTCGCGCCGAGCGCGCAGGCGCAGCGGACCAGCGCGCCCGTCTTGTTCACCGCCATCTTCACGCACTCCGACAGGGTGACGTCGGTGCGCGTCTCGAACGTCATGTCGGAGTTCTGGCCGTCGAGCAGGTCGAGCACCGCGGAGGTGAGCATCCGGGCGGGCAGCCCCGACGACGCCAGCAGCTCGATCGCCAGCGCCAGCAGGACGTCGCCGGTGAGGATGGCGGGACCGTTCCCGTACAGGTGCCACGCCGTCGGCCGGTGCCGGCGCAGCGCGTCGCCGTCCATCACGTCGTCGTGCAGCAGCGAGAAGTTGTGCACCAGCTCGATCGCGACGGCGGCGGGCACCGCCGCCTCGGCGCTGCCGCCGACCGCCTCCGCGCACAGCACGGCGAGGGTCGGGCGCAGCGCCTTGCCGCCCGCCTCGGTCGGCCGCCCGTCGCGGTCCCACCAGCCCATGTGGTAGCCGGTGATGCCACGGACGGGCTCGGGCAGGGTGGCCACGGCCTCGCGCAGCGCGGGCTCGACCAGGGCGCGGCCGCGCGCCAGCACCTCGGCCGCGGGGTCCGACACCTCGTGTACGGCTGTCATGGGTCCTGCCTCTCTAGCTTCGCGGACGGGGAAGGTGGGCGGCGGCCGTGCCCAGGCCGCGCGGATACAGCGGCACGGACGGCGGCCGGTGCTCGTGCCCGGCCAGCGCCGTGGCCCCTGCGGCGCCCTTAGCCCCGGCCCCTGCGGCCGCCTCGACCGGCGCGGCGGGCGCGTGCGGCACGGCCGGGCCGACGGGCACCGGCATGCCGGGCACCGGTGGGCCGGACGGCACCCGGGGCGCCGGGTGGCCGGTGCCCGATGGTCCCGCACCCGGCGCGGCCACGGGCACAGGCGCGCCGGGGACGTCGCCGGGCGGCGCGACCGGGACGGGACGGGGCAGGCCGCCGGTCGGGCGGAGGGCCGAGGTGCCGGTGACGCTCCGAGGGTCGCTCAGATGGGCCAGCGGGTCGAGCTCGGATTCCACGTAGCGGCTGGTGTGCCGGTGCCAGTGGAGGATCGCGACCATCCAGTCGCGCAGTTCGTCCAGGTAGGAGTCGAGCGCGGCGCGGGCGGCGGCGTCCAGGGTGAGGCGGTCGGCCAGCACGGGCAGTTCGACGGCGACGAGGTGTTCGAACTGCTGACGTCGGTCGGCCATGAGCCGTCCGACGGTGTCGACCGCCTCGTCCCTGCCGATGTTGAGGAAATTCTGGAGGATCAGCACCAGGTTGTGCAGCTCATCCTCAAATTCGACTTCCTTCTGATAGGAGAAAAGATCATTTGTGAACATTCCATAGTCGGACACCGCGTTGTTGATGGACTGGAGCGTCCGGCTTTCAAAGACTTCGTCCGGAATGTCCTTCTCGTGTGCGAGGCGGCACAGGAACATGGTGAGCTGCGACCCGAACGTGGCACGCCGCATCTCCACATAGTCGACGGGGTCGGGGACCCGGTGCTGGACGAGGTTGCCGACCTCCCAGGCCATCGCGTCGATCATCACGGCTATCGCGTTGTGGAATCCGGCGCGCTGCCGCTGCGACATCGGCTCGGCGGTGCGCCGCCACAGGTCGGCGAGGCCCGCCTCGACGGGGTTGAGCGGCGGCGGCGTCGGCCCGAGATCCAGCGGCATGAACTGCTGGAGCCGCAGCGCGAACGCCCGCGCGCCCAGCGGATCGCGCCCGTTCGCGTAGACGCGCGGGAACCAGTCGTCGATGTAGGTGCCCCACGTCAGCCAGTGCGACGACAGGGCGAGTTCCTCAGGGGTCGCGTCCGGATCGAGGCCCGCCGAGCACAGCGGGAAGTCGAAGCCCTTGAGCTGCCGCTCCGTCCACAGCGAGCCCGGCACACCCATGCCGAGCCCCTGCGACCACGCGTTGTTCTCCCGCCGGGCGTGGTCCAGATGCGGGCTGAGCGCCAGCGCGTAGGGGATCTCGAACTCCGGCAGCGGGGTCGGGCCGACCTTCTGGAACGGCACGTGCAGGTAGTTGCGGAACCTGCCGAACCCGAGGTTCTGCGGTGACGGGAACAGCCGGGCCGCCGCCGTCCCCAGGCCCGTCGGCGAGTAGCGCAGCCCGGCCTGGGAGTTCATGTACCGGCTCGACCGCATGTGCCACTCGTGGCCGCCGGACTGCCAGTCCTGGAGGCCCTTGATCCAGGCGGCGACCCGCGCCGCGCCGTCCGCGCCGATCCCGTGCTCGGCGAGCAGCACCGGCACCTCGGTGACGGCCGTGTGGTCGAACTGGTAGAGCCGCGAGCTCAGCAGCTCGTTGGTGAGCTCGGCAGCGGTCTGCGTGTCGTGGCCGAAGAACTCCTCGAACACCAGGACGGCGTTGGACAGCTCGCCCTCGTCGCCGACCTCGCGCTCGTAGGAGAACAGGTCGTTGCGCAGGTGCACGCCGTCGGCGAAGGTGTCGCGCAGCACGTTGGCGGGGCGGGCGCGGGCGATCTCGGGCGGCAGCTCGGCGTCCGCCGCGTACTCCACGAGGTCCGACGACCAGGGCGCGCCGCCCACCCGGCGCCGCATCTCCACGTACTCGATCGGGTTCGCGACCCGCCCGGCGTTGATGTTCACCAGCTCCCACAGCGACTCCTCGAGCAGCGCCGCGGTGTTCTCGGCGAACCGCTCGCGCCACTGCCGGGACATCGCCGGGACGGTCCTGGCCCACAGGTCCGCGAGGCCCTTCTCGACGGGGTTGGTGGCCTCGGGGTAGCCGTCCTCCAGATCGACGGGCATGAACAGCCGCAGCCGGTCCAGGTACTCCTGCGCGCCCGTCAGGTCGCCGGTGCGCTTGAAGAGTTCGAGGAAGTGGTCGTCGAAGTAGAACACCCACACGTACCAGTCGGTGACCGTGTCCAGCACGGGGGCTGGTGAATCCGGGTGGGTGTAGGCGCACAGGAGGGCGTAGTCGTGCGCGTCGTACTCCTCCTCGGTCCAGACCGGCGAGCCGAGGATGCCCATCTCCCACGCCCACTCCTTGGAGTGGGCGCGCGCGGACTCCACATGCTCGTTCAACCGCGCCGGATAGGGGAGATAGAACTCGGGAAGGTCGAAGGGCTGCTTGGACATCCGGGCTCCTCGTCGTTGTGCCGTGCTTCCTGGCGGTGGGCGCGAAGCCCTGCGGTGTCCCGGCCGCGGCGGCGCGCGCCGCGGCCGGGACCCGGCTCAGGTGTGCGCGATCTCGACGTTCTCCAGCACGCCGAGGGCGTCCGGCACCAGGACGGCGCAGGAGTAGTAGGCGCTCACGAGGTACTGGATGACGGCCTGCTCGTTGATGCCCATGAACCGGACGGACAGGGACGGCTGGTACTCGTCCGGGATGCCCGTCTGGTGCAGGCCGACGACGCCCTGGTCGTCCTCGCCGGTGCGCATGACCAGGATCGAGCTGGTCTGCTGCGCGGTGATCGGGATCTTGTTGCACGGGAAGATCGGGACCCCGCGCCAGGCCGGGATCTGGTGGCCGCCGACGTCCACCGTGGTCGGGTACAGGCCGCGCTTGTTGCACTCGCGGCCGAAGGCGGCGATCGCCCTGGGGTGGGCGAGGAACAGCTTGGAGCCGCGGCGGCGCGACAGCAGCTCGTCGAGGTCGTCGGGGGTGGGCGGGCCGCTGTGCGTCTGGATGCGCTGGCGCAGGTCGGCGTTGTGCAGCAGGCCGAACTCCGGGTTGTTGATCATCTCGTGCTCCTGCTTCTCACGCAGGGCCTCGATGGTCAGCCTGAGCTGCTGCTCGACCTGGTTCATCGGCTCGTTGAAGAGGTCGGCGACGCGGGTGTGCACCTGGAGCACGGTCTGCGCGACCGACAGGTCGTACTCGCGCGGCGTCAGCTCGTAGTCCACGTACGTGCCGGGCAGGACGGGCTCGCCGTCGTGGCCGGCCGCCACATCGATGGCCTTCTCCCCGTAGTGGTTCTGCTCCGGCACCGGGCTGGCCAGATAGGCGGCCACCTGCGCCTGCAACGCGGGCGAGGCGTCCCGGATCTGCCGGAAGTCCGACCTGGTGAGCGTCAGCACGGTGGCGGGCGTCTGCGCGCGCAGCGTGAACTCCCACTCGTGCTCGCCGACCAGCGCGTCCTGCCCGATGAACGCGCCGTCGGCCAGGGTGCCCAGCCGCGCCTCCTCGCCGTACTTGGAGGTGCCGATCTTCTGCAGCTTGCCGTGCGCGAGCAGCACGACGTGATCGGCCGGGGCGCCCGCCTCGGCCAGCACGTCGCCCGGGGCCAGCTCGCGCTGCACGCACCGCTCGGCCAGCGCCTGCAGCGCCTCGGTGTCCTCGAAACCGCGCAGCACCGGCAGCTCGGCCAGCTCGGCGGGGATCACCTGGACCCGCGATCCGGTGGAGACGAACTCGATACGCCCATCGCCCAGCGTGTAGGTCAGGCGGCGGTTCACCCGGTAGGTGCCGCCGGAGACCTGCACCCAGGGAAGGGTCTTCAGCAGCCAGCGGGAGGTGATCTCCTGCATCTGCGGCGGGGTCTTGGTGGTGGAGGCCAGGTTCTTGGCCGCCGCCGTGCCGAGGCTGAGCTGCTGCTGGGTGCGGTCCACTGTCTCGGTCATGCGTTACCGCTTTCGCTCGGGGAGCTTTGCCAGTTGGAAAGTTACTAACGGTAATTTGAGATGCGCAAGTGGTAATCGACTATCCGTACGGTGACAGTGCTGCGACCTCAGCGTCACCTGATGCGGAAGACGGCTCCGGTGCCCGCCGAGATGACAGCGGCCATGACGCCGACCGCGAGGACCGTGCGGAACGGGTCGCGGTCCTCTTCGAGCGGGGTGAACCTGGCGGCCTTCACCTGCTGGCGGACGATCTCCGGCGGCGGGGACGTCGCGGGGCGCGTCACGACGGGGGACGGCTCCGGCGGCTCAGGCGGCTCAGGAGGCGGCTCCGGCTCCGGCTCGGGGGGCGGCGCCGCGAGGGACACCGGCGGCGTCTCGACCGGATCCAGCGGATCAGGGGCCGCCTGCGGCTGCTCCGGCGCGGGCGCGGGCTGCTGCGGCGCGGGCTGCGGCGCGGCGGGCTGCTCGGGCTCCGGCGCGGGCGGGGGCGCGGGCGCCGGTGCGGCGGGCGCGGGAGGTGGCGGCGCTGGCGGTGCTGGAGCCGGGGCGGGCGGCGCGGGCGCGGGCGCAGGAGGCGCAGGCGGTGGCGCAGGCGCAGGCGGTGGCGGTGGTGGCGGGGCTGGTGGCGGCGGAGGCGGCGAGGGCAGTGGAGGGGGAGGAGACGGCAGCGGAGGCGGTGGTGAGGGCAGAGGCGGAGGCGGCGAGGGCAGGGGTGGAGGCGGTGGAGGTGGGGGTGGGGGTGGGGTGGCGCACTGGCCGGGGCCGATGATGATGACGATGTCGAGCTGGATCAGGACGAGGTCGGCGCCCAGGCACAGCACGATCCCCTGGCCGGGGGCGGCGGCGGGGGGCGGGGCGGCCTGGGCGGAGGCGGCCGGGAGGGTGAGGAAGGCGGCGGCCAGGAGGGGGAGGGCGGCGAGGGCGCGGGGGGAGCGGGTCATGGGACGCGGGCGAATTCCTGCTGGGCGGTGCGGAAGGCCGAGTTGTCGACGCCGAGCGGGCCGGTGAACGTGTGGTTGATGGCGAAGACCAGGTAGACGCTGACGCCCAGGGAGAGGGCCATGAGCAGGTACGTCACCTTGACCTTGCCGCGCGGACGGGCCCCCGCCAGCAGCGGGAAGGCAAGGACGAGCCCGGCGGTGACGACGTTCAGGGCGAGCACCCCGGCCGGGAGCGACGTGGCGGCGTCCACGGCGCGCTGCCTGCGGGCGGCGAAGATCTCGGTGAGCTGGTCCTCGACGTCGTCGCGCGCGGTGATCTGCTCCCGGTCGGACAGGTCGAGGTCGTCGAGGGCCTGGCGGAGCGCGTCGAGCCGGGCCCAGCCCGCCGAGTCGAGCCTGCCCTCGGCCATCGGCTTCCACTCGGCGTCGGCGACGAACGCGGTGTAGTCGCGCAGCGCGTCGCGGACCATCACCGTGTCCGTCTCGGGCAGCCCGCCCGCCGCCCAGAACGCCTCGGTGAGCGCCTGCGCCTCGGCGTAGGTGTTCTGCCGGGCCGAGTCCGCGACGGTCCACGGCACGATCACGGCGATGGCGAAGACCACGAGGAACAGCGCGGAGAGCATGGCGCCCGCGTGCCCGGCGGTGGGGCCGTCGGCCGCGTCGTCCACGGCGCCGCCGTGCCTGCCGCCCTCACCGGACTTGGGGCCGTCGTCGTCGTCGAAGTCGTCCTTGCGGCGGGAGGGGATCTTGAACATACCGACTCCGGGGGCGCGGTGCTGACTTTGGGTAGTCAAACGCTAACCCGTGCGCCGGGTCGATGGCACGTAAAGTGATCGAACAGTTTCGATCAGGTGAGAATGCCGGGAGCGGCGGTCACATGAGCCTGACGGGGTTGATGAGGTCGGCGTACACCAGCAGCGCGCCCATGACGAGCAGCACGAGGCTCATCGCGTAGGTGAGCGGGAGCAGCTTGGCCACGTCCACGTAGCCGGGGTCGGGCCTGCGCAGCAGCCGCGCCCCGCCCCGCTTGACGCCCTCCCACAGGGCGCCCGCGATGTGCCCGCCGTCCAACGGCAGCAGCGGGATCAGGTTGAACATGCCGACGGCGAAGTTCAGCGACGCGAGCAGCCCGACGAACCAGGTGATCTTCTCCAGGCCGGGGTTCTCGGACGCGAGGATCTCGCCGCCGAGCCGGGACGCGCCGACGACGCCGATCGGCCCCTCGGGGTCGCGCTCGTCGCCGCTGAAGGCCGCGTGCCAGACGCCGACCATCTTCTGCGGCAGGTTGACGAACGCCTCAAGGGTGCGCGCGGTCATGTCGCCCATCTGGGAGAGGACGTCGCCGGGGCCGCCCTGCACCCGGTCGGTGAGGGGGGTGATCCCGATGAACCCGACGGTGACGGTGCGTTCGGGGTCGTCGAGGTCGGGGAGCCGGTTGGCGGTGACGTCGAGGCCGGTCGTGACGCGCTGCCCGTCCCGCTCGACGACGACGGGCACCGTGGTGTTCGCGGAGTCCCGGATGAGCTCCTGGAGCTGCGGGTAGTCCTCGATCCGGTGTCCGCCGAAGGAGATGAACCTGTCTCCGGGCTTGAGCCCGGCCAGCGCGGCGGGCGTGGAGCGGGCGGCCTCCTCCTCGGTGCACTCGCGCGGCGTGCCGTCGGGGAGGTATGCCTCGGCCGCGGGGATCGTGCACTTGGCGACGGACGAGATCACCGGGGTGGCCTGCATGGTGCCGAAGCCCATGATGAGGATCGCGAAGAAGACGACGGCCAGAAGCAGGTTCGCGGCGGGACCGGCGAACATGATCAGGAGCTTCTGCCACCACTTCTTGGAGTAGAAGACACGGTCCCTGTCTCCGGGGCCGACCTCCTCCAGGGCGCCTTCGCGCGCGGAGTCGATGAGCATCTGGAACCGCCCGGTGGACGCGTTGCGGAGCATCCCCTCGGGGTCGTCCTTGCGCGGCGGGAGCATCCCGATCATGCGGATGTAGCCGCCGAGCGGGATCCACTTGATCCCGTACTCGGTCTCGCCGCGCCGCCACGACTTGATCGTCGGGCCGAAGCCGACCATGTACTGGGGCGTGCGGACCTTGAAGAGCTTCGCGAAGGACAGGTGGCCGAGTTCGTGGAACGCGATGGAGGCCATGAGCAGCACCAGGAACAGCAGGGCGCCACCCAGCACGATCAGCGTTTCCATCCAGCTACCCCACTCCGCCCCCAAGGGGGCAACATCCCCAGGATTCCCAGACAAACGTACCGGCCGTCGTGGATGGTTCCTAGCGGAGCGCTCCGAACAGCGCTCCGACGAGGGCGGTGACGACGGTCGTCACCACGACCATGACGACAACGGCTGTCAGGGGGGAAGGCCGGGTCTTCAGGGGTTGGAACCCGGAGACGTTGATGTTCTTCGGCGGCCTCGCGCGCCGCGCGGGCACGGGCACGGGCTCCGGGGCGCGCACGGCGTGTGTGGGCGCCGTGGAGGCGGAGCCGGTGGGCGTCGCCGTAGGGGAGGCGGCGGGGGCGGAGGGCACCGACACGGGCGGCGCCTGATGGGGTCCGGGCGCGCTTTGTGGGCTCGGCTCCGTCGGGGCGCCTACGGGCCGGGGCGGCGGCGGTGCCTCAGGACGCACCGGGCGCGGCGGAGGCGGAGGCGCCTTCGACGGCTTGGGCACGACCGGAGCGGGCGGCTCAGGAGGGTCCGGTGCTTCGGGGCGGGACGGGAAGAGATCGATTTGCAGCCAGTAGCTCTCCTCCGGCACAGGCGCGTCCTCAGGAGGCTCCGGCCGGAAGAAGCCCGTCGCGCAGACAGCCGTGAGCAGCGCGAGGAGGGCGGCGCTCAGCCTTGCCACGGGATCCTGTCGAACTCGGCGACGGCGGTCTCGAACGCCGTCGGATCGACCCCGAGCGAGCCGGCGAAGACGTGGTCGATGTCGAACACCAGGAACATCCCGACGCCGAGCATCGCCGCCATCAGCGCCAGCGGAAGCAGCGCCCTGCCGCGCGGGGCGGCCCCGACGAGGAACGGCAGCACGATCATCGCCAGGCCGGTCAGCACGGTGAAGACCAGGACGCCCGCCGGGAGGGTCGACTCGACGTCGGCGGCCCGTTGTCTGCGCGCCGCGTAGACGTCCTGCATCTGGTCGCGGACCTCCTCCAGGGCCGCCTGGTGTGTCGCGTCGGGGGCGATGAGCGTGTTGACGCGGGCGCGGAACTCGTCCAGGCGGGTCCAGCCCTCCTCGGCGAGGCGCGACTCGGCGCGCATCACCGGCCACTCGTCCTTGATCACAAAGCCGGTGTAGGCGCGCACGCCCTGCCGGACCTGGGCCCTGGCCTCGGGCGACAGCTCCCCGGCCGCCCAGTACGCCTCGACGAGCGCCTGGGCCTCGGCCTGGGTGTTCTGCCGGGCGGCGTCGGCGGCCGTCCACGGGACGATCACGGCGATCGCGAAGACGAGCAGGAACAGGGCCGACATCATCGAGCCGGCGTGCCCGGCCGTCGGCCCGTCCGTGGCGTCGTCGCGCTCGCCGCGCCGGGCGAGGAGCCGGGCCGCCGCCAGCACAAGACCCACCGCGAGCACCGCGCAGACGACCGACCCGATGACCATGCGACCATCCAATATCCCTACCCGTGCGTAGCGGACCGGACACGCTAGGTCTCCTCATCTCTTTGCGCACCCCGCGCGGTGTCTGCTTTCTCCCGTCCCCGGTGGGGTCGTTCGGGGGTTTTGGCCAGGCGAGTGCCTTCGTGCGTAGTCTTGGGGCGATCGTAGGGAGGCACGCCTTGGATTCCACCGACCGCTGTGAGCCGTCCCGCCGCGCCTGGATCGCCGAGGCGATCAGGACGGTCGAGGCCGACGCCAACCGCAGCGCCGACACGCACCTGCACGTGTTCCCGCTGCCCCGGGCGTGGGGGATCGACCTCTACCTCAAGGACGAGTCGGTGCACCCGACCGGGTCGCTCAAGCACCGGCTGGCGCGCTCCCTGTTCCTCTACGCGCTCTCCAACGGGTGGATCCGCGAGGGCACCCCGGTGATCGAGGCGTCCAGCGGCTCCACCGCCGTCAGCGAGGCGTACTTCGCGCGGCTGCTCGGGCTGCCGTTCGTCGCCGTCATGCCGCGCACCACAAGCCCGGAGAAATGCGCGCTCATCGAGTTCCAGGGCGGGCGCTGCCACTTCGTCGACGACCCCGCGACGATCTACGCCGAGGCCGCGCGCCTGGCCGCCGAGACGGGCGGCCACTACATGGACCAGTTCACCTACGCCGAGCGCGCCACCGACTGGCGGGCCAACAACAACATCGCCGCGTCGATCTTCGAGCAGCTCGCGCTGGAACCGCACCCCGAGCCCGCCTGGATCGTGGTGTCCGCCGGGACGGGCGGCACCGCCGCGACGATAGGCCGCTACGTCCGCTACCGCCGCTTCCAGACCCGGCTCGCGGTGGTCGACCCTGAGGGCTCGGCCTTCTACGACTCGTGGGTGAAGGACGACCCCACGCTGACGGCCCGTGGCTCCCGGATCGAGGGCATCGGCCGTCCCAGGGTCGAGCCGTCCTTCCTGCCCACCGTGATCGACCGCATGTACCGGGTGCCGGACGCCGCCTCGATCGCCTGTATGCGCTGGACGTCGGAGGTCACCGGACGCAGCGTGGGCGGATCGACCGGGACGAACGTGTGGGGGGCGCTCCAGATCATCGGGGAGATGCGGGCGCGCGGGGAGCGCGGCAGCGTCGTCACCCTCATCTGCGACGGCGGCGACCGCTACACCCACACCTACCTCTCCGACGCCTGGCTGGAAGCCCAGAACATCAACATCACCCCCCACCTGGAAACCCTCCGCGCCCTCCTCCCCTGACGGCCCGTCCGCAGCCCGGCTCGAAGGCCGCCGGCGTTCGGTGGTCCGGGTCGGGGATGGGCGGGGTCAAGATCGTTCCCGGCGGGTGGGGGCGCGGGCGTCCGGGGGGTACGGGGCGGGTGTGACGGTGCTGGGGATTGTTGTGTTCTTTGTGCTGCTCATGGTGTCGATCGCGGTCCATGAGCTGGGGCACCTCGTGTTCGCCAAGCGGTTCGGAGTGCGCTGTCCGCAGTACATGGTCGGGTTCGGGCCGACGCTGAAGGCGTGGCGGCGCGGCGAGACCGAGTACGGGATCAAGTGGATCCCCTTCGGGGGCTATGTCCGGATGATCGGGATGCTTCCGCCGCGCGTCGGCGACCCCGAGGGACGGCTGCGCCGGTCGTCAACGGGCAGGTTCGCGCAGCTCGTGGACGCGGCGCGGGAGAGCGCCCTGGAGGAGGTCGGGCCGGACGACGAGGGCCGCGTCTACTACGCCAAGCCGTGGTGGCAGAAGGCGCTGATCTCGTTCGCCGGGCCGCTCATGAACTTCGCGCTCGCCCTCCTCTTCCTCGGGATCGCGCTCATGGGCATCGGCGTGCGCGAGCCGTCCACCACGATCGGGACGGTCGCGCGGTGCGTCGTCCCGGCCGTCGAGACGGGCCGGCAGTGCCGCCCGGCCGACCCGCCGACCCCGGCCGCCGCGGCGGGCCTGCGCCCCGGCGACCGGGTCGACGCGTTCGACGGCGCGCCCGTCACGTCCTACCGGCAGTTCCAGGGGCTCGTCCGGGAGGCCGCGGGCCGTCCGGTGACGCTCACCGTGACCCGCGACGGCACGCCGCGCGCCCTCACCGCGACGCCGATCCCCGGCGAGGTGGCCGACCTCGCCGACCCGTCGAAGACCATCACCGCCGGGTTCCTCGGCATCACCCCGGTGCGGGTGTTCGTCCGCCAGGACGCCGGGTACGTGCTCGCCCAGTTCGGCAGGATGACCACGCTCACGCTCAGCGCGTTCGCCCACCTGCCGGAGAAGATGGTCGGCGTCTGGAAGGCCGCCTTCAACGACGCGAAGCGCGAGCCGGACAGCCCCGTCGGGATCGTCGGGGCGAGCCGGATCGGCGGCGAGGTGCTGGCCTCGCACGACGCGGCGCTCGGCAAGCTCGCCCTGTTCCTGGTGGTGCTCGGCTCGATCAACTTCGGCATCGCCGCGTTCAACATGATTCCGCTGCTGCCGCTGGACGGCGGCAACATCGCGGGCGCCCTGTGGGAGGGCGTAAAAAGGGGCTTCGCGGCGCTCACCGGGCGGCCCGCGCCCGCGCCCGTGGACGTGGCCAAGGCGCTGCCGCTCACCTATGTCGTCGGCGCCGTCATCCTCCTCATGGGTCTGCTGCTCGTCTACGCCGACCTGGTGAACCCGATCCGCCTCGGCGGCTAAGACACCCGCGAGCGCCCGGACGGTCTGGAAGGTGTCGGCCTCCGCCGCGCTCTTGTCGGCCCGGTAACGCAGCACCCGGGCGAACCGCAGGGCGAGCCCGCCCGGATACCGGGTACTGCGCTGCAGGCCGTCGAACGCCACCTCGACGACCTGGACGGGCTCGACCCGCACCACGTACCCGTCGTCGGCGACCTTGAGCGCGAGGAACCGCTCGGTCTGCCACTCCAGCAGGGCGTCCGTGAGCCCCTTGAACGTCTTGCCGAGCATGACGAACTCGCCGGACTCGGCGTCCCGCGCGCCCAAATGCAGGTTCGACAGCTTGCCCGTGCGTCTGCCGTGCCCCCACTCCACGGCCAGCACCACGAGATCCAGGGTGTGCCGCGGCTTCACCTTCACCCAGCCCGCGCCGCGCCGCCCCGCCGCGTAGGGCGCGGTGAGCGACTTGAGCACCACACCCTCGTGGCCGCGCCCGACGGCCTCGGCGAAGAACGCGTTCGCCTCGTCGGCCGACGCGGTGACGAGGCGCGGCATCCGCTCCGCCTCCGGTACCGCCGCCGCCAGGGCCTCGTGCCGGACCGAGGCGGGCTCGTCCAGCAGATCCGCGCCGTCCAGGTGCAGCACGTCGAAGAAGAACGGCCGGAGCGCCCCGGCCGCGGTGTTCGACGCCGTCACCTGGAAGGACTCGGGGCTGCCGTCCGGGCGCAGCGCGATCACCTCCGAATCCAGCACCGCCGCGCCGAGCCCGAGCCCCCGGACCGCCTCGACGACCTCCGGGACGCGCGCCGTGACGTCGTCCAGGGTGCGGGTGAAGACCCTCACGTCCTCCCCGGCGACGTGGACCTGGGCGCGGATGCCGTCCATCTTCCATTCGACGCCCATCTCGCCGCTCAGCCCCTCGGCGACGTCGGGCGCGGAGGCGGCCAGCATCGGACGGACCGGGCGGCCCACCTCCAGGGTGAAGCCGGACAGCGCGGCCACACCCCCCTCCAGCGCGGCGGTGGCGACCGGGCCGAGCGCGCCGCGCAGCATCACCGCGCGCCGCACCGCCGCCACCGGCACCTCGGCGGCCTTCGCCACCGCGTCCACCATCACCCCGCCCAGCGCGCCCTGCCGCAGCTCACCGGCCAGCAGGTGGACGAGGAAGCGCTGTTCCTCACCCGTCGCCCTGCCGAACACCCCGTTCAGCAGCTCGCGCCGGGCCGCCTGTGAGCCCGGCCCGGTGGCGTCCCTGATCGCGGTGAACGCGGCGTCCACCTCGCCGACCGTCAGCGACGGCTCGGCGGCGGGCGGCGGTGTCTCGCGCAGCGCCGCGTAGCCCACGCCGATCTGCCGCTGCGGCAGCTCGCCGGCCAGCCAGTGCACCACGACGGGCGCCCGCGCGGGCCCGGCCCGGCGCAGCGCCCGCGCGATCAGCGCGGTCTTCTCGCCGCGCGCCGACGTCTCGGCCACCGCGCGCCAGGTGACCGCCAGTTCACTCAACAGCACACCGACATCATTCCCCGTGCCACCGACAGAATCCGGAACCGGCGACCCGGCAGGGGGTGATATCTGCCCCGGATACTGACAGACGCCCGCGAGGTCCGTACTTTCGGAACGTGCGCGCAGATTTCGACAGGGTCTACTCCCCGCCCGAACCGCCCTCGTCCCGGCGGATCCCGGGCCCCCGCGGCTGGCGCCTCGTCCTCGGCGTCCTGATCGTCACCGCCGCCGCCCTCTTCTTCGTCCTCCCGCTCGTGTGGGACGAGCCGGACCGCGAGCTCGCGGGCCCGGCGACCACCACGGTCTCGCCGTCCGGCGAGCCGTCGGCGCAGGCCCCGGTCCCGTCGGCGCCGCCCTCCGGGCCGGCGGACCCGCCGACGCGGACCGATCCGCCCTCGCCCGCCCCGACGCAGGGGCCGCCCGCGTCGTCGGGAGGCGGGATCATCGAGGCGCTGCCGAAGAAGGTCTGCGAGAGCGTGCCCAAGGCCGTGTTCCTCAAGTACGTCCCCGAGGGCGGCCAGGACGCGCACGGCGGCACGACCGCCGGGTCGTGCGGCTACACCGGGCCGGACAAGAAGGCGTTCCGCTACCTGCGGCTGGAGACGCGGCTGGGCAACATCGCGGGCGACGCGGACCCGCTCGGCGTCACCAAGTGGGCCTTCGGCGAGGACTACAAGCGGGAGAGCGAGGACAAGATCACCAGGACGCTGGTGCTGGAGCGGGTGCCGAACCTCGGCGAGGAGGCGTTCCAGCGGGTCTTCACGGACAAGGGCAGCGCCGCGAAGACGACGACGGCACGGGTGGAGGTGCGGGTACAGAACGTGATCATCACCGTCACCTACAGCCGGGCGTACCGGGCCAAGGCGGAGGATGAGCAGGGGGCTTGCCTGGAGGGGGCGCTGGCGGTGGCGCGGGAGGCGTTGAAACTGTACGGCTGAGGGGAATTTGACTCCTTGCGGGGATGACTACTTCCGGGTACGAGATTATTTGTCGCACGTCACGGATTCTGTACGCCGTCCCGGCTTTCCGCTTCTACTGTTATGCCTGGTATTACGGGCCAGGGGGCTTTGGCCACGTTATGCACTGGTTTAGCTACACAAGTTGCTGGTTAGTACGTGATGACCAGCTGTAAGAGGAGGCGAAGGACATGGCCGCCAATGGCGCCGGAGTGTCCTGGGCATAGGCCAGGTACGCGCGAGAAGACGGCCGGTTCCCCCCGGGGAGCCGGCCGCATCCTTCTAACGCGAGAATTCTCTCGATAACCGACCGGCTTCGGCCGTCACGCCGGAACGAGTTTCTGCAAGGTTCCGTTCAGGCTGAGGACATAAAGCTCACCGGCCCCGTCGACACCCAGCGCCGACACACTGTTGACATTCCGCAGCAGCGTGACCGGAGCACCGCCGCCACGCGTGAACGCCTTGATCCAGCCCGCGCAGAAATCGGCGAACACGTACCTGCCCGCCAGGCCCGGCACCGCCGAACCCCGGTAGACGTGGCCGCCGATGACCGAACACTGGCCGTTCTCGCGGAGCGGGTACTCGTGCACCGGGTTCACCCCGACCGGCTTGTCCGAGCGGAACGGGTGCGACCCTTCGCGCGCGCTCCAACCGTAGTTCTCGCCGCCCCGGGAATCACCGGGCTGGAAATTGACCTCCTCCCATTTGTCCTGGCCGACGTCGCCGATCCACAGGTCGCCGGTCTCGGCGTCGAAGGAGAATCGCCAGGGATTGCGCAGGCCGTACGCCCAGATCTCCGGCTTGGCGCCCGCCTCGCCGACGAACGGGTTGTCCTTCGGGACGGTGTAGGGCTTCCCGCCCGACGCCTTCGGGTCGATGCGCAGGATCTTGCCGAGCCACGTCCCGAGGTCCTGGCCCGCCCGGTCCGGGTCGCCCGCGCCGCCGCCGTCACCGAGGCCCAGGTAGAGGTGGCCGTCGGGGCCGAAGGCGAGCTGGCCGCCGTTGTGGTTGCTCCGCGGATGCGCCTGACGCAGCACCTCACGGCGTCCGGAGGCGTCGACCGAGCCTTCGGCGGTGACGGGGTACTCGGCCAGGATGATCGTGCCGTCCTTGGCCGTGTGGTACAGGTACAGGCGCTTCCCGTCGGGGGAGAAGGCGATGCCCAGGAGGCCGCGCTCTCCCCCCGATCCGGTCAGGGCGGTGACGTCCAGGACGTCATCGGTCTGCCCGCCCTTCACGGACTTGACCTTGCCCTCCTGCTCGATGACGTACAGGGCGTCGTCACCCTTGCGGACCGCCATCCCGACCGGCTGGGCCAGCTCGGCGACGTCCGCCAGCTTCACCTTGCCGAGCCTGGCCGCGGGCTTGGAGCCGGACGGGGAGGGCTCTGCCGACGGGGCCGGGGCCGCAGGGGTCGGGTCGGCGGCCGAGGGGGAGGTGTCCGCCGCGCATCCGGCGGCGAACACGACGGTCAGGGCGGAGGAGAACCAGATCCGAACACGCATGCCCCCATCGTCCCTCCCGTCACGGGGTGGCCGCCAGCCCGGCGCCGAAGTCGCCCTGGTCGGCGGCGCCCTCGGGGAGGATCTCGATCGGCGTGCTCCCGTCCAGCGGCTTGAGGATGACCGATCCGCCCGGATTCTCCTGGTCGTCGGGCACGCCGATCACCAGCGCGCCGGGGACGAACCCGACGGACCACCCGAACCTGTCGTACGGTCCGGCGTCGCCCGGCATGTCCGAGTTGAGGGCGTCGACGAGGATCGCGTCGTTCCGGTCGGCGACCGACACGAGGTGGACCCACCCGTTGTCCGGCCGGGACTGCTCCGCCTCGTCGAACGGCACACCGACCGCCACCTTGACGCCGTCCTCCGCGGTCAGCGCGACCGACCAGCCGTACTGGTCCTCGGCCTCCTCGTAGGGGACGCCGTCCGTGCGCTGCCGTACCGGGTCGAGCGGGGTGAGGCCGTCTCCCGTCGATCGAAGCAGGGCGACGATCCCCGCGCGGCGCTTGGATCCGGCGTCCTGGCCGGGGACTCCTGCGGCGACGTAAGAGGAGTCGCCGTCCTCCACGTAAGCCAGGCTCCAGCCGATACGGCCGCCCTCGGTGGCGGAGCCGATCCCGAGGTTGCCGTAGTGCCAGTGCTGGCCCTTGCCGTCGCCCGGCGCCGTCACGTCCTCGACCACGCTGAACGACCCGGCGTCCACGGCCTGGCCCGCGACGTCCTCGCCCGGCTCGCTGACGAGGAGGTCCGGCGCGTCCCGGTCGCCCATGACCGCGCCCAGCGCGACCGCCCAGCCGAACAGGTCGCCCGCCTCCGCGACGCCCTCGGCCTGCGGATCGTCCTGGGTGAGCAGCCGGTGCCGGGGCGCGGCGTCCTCGTCCTCACAGAAGTACAGGTGGACGGCGCCCGCCGACTTCAGCCCCTTGACCGTCTCGTGCGGCGTGCCGACGGCGATCGTGGCCGGGTGCGCGCCGTGCGCCGCCCTGGCCGCGACCGAGAAGCCGAACGTGCGGGGCGCGTCGCCCTCGGGCGTGAGGACGCGCTGGCGCTTGAGGCCCTCGGGCGAGCCGAGGAAGATCTCCGCGCTGCCCCTGCCGCCCGCCGCCCACGGCGCGCCGACCACGAGGTCGAGGCAGGCGTCGCCGTTGACGTCGGCGACCGCGACCGAGTAGCCGAAACCCGCGCCCGCCTCCGGGTCCTCCGCAGTGAGATGGACCCGCTTACGTTCCTTCAGGTCGCCGTCGCCGAAGATGACCGTGACCTGGCCCGCGCCCACCTTGTCACCGAGGTTCGCGCCGGGGTCGCCGAGCACGAGGTCGGGGTTGCCGTCGCCGTCGAAGTCGGCCCGCGCGGTGCTGTCGCACCCGGCCGCCTGCGCGCCCACACGCGGCAGCGTGAACGCCGTCGCGACGAGGGCCGCGCCGGTGACGGCAGCGATGATCCGCTTCACAGCGGCACCTCCACACCTTGGGAGTCGTTGGCTCCGTACACGCGGACGGACTTCAAGGCGGCGTCCTCAGGGACGTCGAACAGGAGCATCCCGGAGATGAGCCCACCCGCCGGTACTCTGGGCGCGTTGTTCAGGAACCCGTTCGGATACTCGGTGACCTTGATCTCGGTGCCGTCGTCGGTGACCAGCACCTGCCGGTTCAGCGGGATGCGCGGGGACTCGGCGGTGAGCGACGGGTTGTACGCGGTGAGCGGGATGAGGCAGAAACGGTTGTTCGCCGTCTTCGTCTGGTATTCGGTGCCGCCGCAGCGCGGCAACCCGACCGCGAGCCGCACCCCCGCGTCGTCCCGGGCCTGGCCGACGCCCGTCTCGCCGGACAGTTGCACCCGCTTGTACCCCTGCGCTTCCAGGGGGTTCGCCGCCGCCGACCCGCCGCTCGCGCTGTCCTTGCTCCGGTCGCTCAGCCCGTACCAGACGCCGCCCGCCAGGAGCACCGTCGCGGCGACGGTGCCCGCCGTGAGCAGCGTCGGGTTCCGCCGCCACCGCCCGGCGGCGCCCGGCCCGGACGGCGCCGTGGCCGGTCCCGGCCCCGGCGGCGGCGTCACCGGCCCGTGCCCCTGCCCGTGCACCGCGTCCCACGTGTCGTGCCCGCCGCCGCCCGGCCAGGCCGCGTGCGCGCCGACGTGCCCCGCGCCGCCCGCCGGAACCGTGCCCGCCTCCGGCCCCGCGTAGGGCTGCCCGTAACCGCCCTGCCCCGGACCTCCGGCCGCGTCGGGACGCGCGTAACCACCCTGCGCGTGCGCCGCCCCCGGCTGCCCGGAGCCCGGGCCCGCGTAGGGCCCCTGCGCGCCCTGGGCGTACCCGGCCCCCGGTCCGGTGCCCGCTTCCGGGCCCGCGTAAGGCGGCTGCGCGTGCGCCGCCCCCGGTTGTCCGGAGACGCCCTGTGCCGCGCCGGGGCCCGCGTAAGGCGGCTGTGCGCCCTGCTGGCCGTAGCCGGGGGCGGGGCCCGCGTGCCAGGTCTCCTCGACGAGGCGGGTCGCCTGGGCGGGGAGGTTGGGGGAGGCGTCGGTGGCGCCGATGAGGGAGAGGAGGAGTTGTTGGGCGGTGGGGCGGGCGACCGGGTCCTTGGCCATGGCGGCGTGGACGAGGCCGAGCAGGGTGTCCGGGACGCCGTCCAGGTCGGGTTCGCCGTGCAGGATGCGCGAGGCGAGCGCGATGGGCGCGCCGGTGCCGTACGGGTGCCGGGCGAGCGCGGCGAACGCGACGAGGCAGCCCCACGTGTAGATGTCGACGGCGGTCGTGGCGCGGTCGGCGAGCAACTGCTCGGGGGCGATCCATCCGGGGCTGCCGATGAGCTGGCCCGTCCGGGTGACGCCCGTCGTCGCGTCGAGCGCGCGCGCGATGCCGAAGTCGATGACGCGCGGCCCCGACACCGAGAGGATCACGTTCGACGGCTTCAGGTCGCGGTGCACGAGGCCCGCCCCGTGGATCGCGGTGAGCGCCGCCGCGACGCCGACGGCGAAGCCCTGGAGGGTGCCCTCGGTCAGCGCCCCGTGCCGGAGCACGTGCGCCTGGAGCGTCGGCCCTTCGATGAACTCGGTGACGAGGTAGGGGTGCCCTTCGTCCACGCCGTGGTCGAGCATCGCCGCGGTGCAGAAGGAGGCGACCCGCTGCCCTGCGGCGACCTCCTGCGCGAACCGGGTGCGGAAGCCGGGGTCGGCGGACAGGTCGTCGCGGATCACCTTGATGGCGACCAGGCCGCGCGGACCCCTGCCGAGGTACACGGCGCCCATTCCGCCCTGGCCGAGTTTGCCGAGCACGGTGTGCGCCCCGATGGCTCGGGGGTCGTGCGGGCCGAGCGGTGTCGCGCCGCCCGGTAGTGCCTGATCTGTGGCCACAGCCCCAACCTAGTGATACCGGATAACCGTTCGATGTCGTAAGTTTGATGGCCGTGCCCCACTCTGAGTTCGCCAGCCGCGTCGTCTGGGCGCGCACCTCCGACGCGGAAGCCGACGACCTGTCTTTGCTCGACGCGGTGGAGCGCGAGAGGCGCGCGCGCTACCTGCGGGAGGACGACAAGCGCAGGTTCACCCTCGGCGTGATCCTCACCAAGCGGGAGCTGTCGGCCCGTACCGGACGGCCCCCCGCGGAGATCTCCCTGGACCGGACGTGTCCCGGCTGCGGCGCCCAGCACGGACGCCCGCTGTTCCCCGGCTGGCACCTGTCGGTGAGCCACTCGGGCGGCCTCGTCGGCCTGGCCGTCGCGGACGTGCCGGTCGGCCTGGACGTCGAGGAGCGCGGCCGCTCGCTGGACGAGATCGCCGACTCGGTGCTCGCGGGCGAGCCGCCGGGCGACCTGCACGTCTACTGGACGCGCAAGGAGGCGCTGCTGAAGGCCACCGGAGACGGCCTGCGCGTCCCGATGACGGCCGTGCGCGTCTCGGCGGCGTCCGCCCCGGCGGCCCTGCTGGCGTGGCGGGGACGCGCCGACCTGCCCGCCAGGACGGTCCTGCGGGATCTGGATCCGGCGCCGGGCTACGCGGGCGCGCTGGCGTTCATCAGGCCGTGACGTTGCCGCGTTCGTAGAGCGCCTGGAGCCCGCCCCAGCAGAAGTCGATGGTGTAGCGGGCGGCGTCCTCGGGGGTGACGTCCCGGACGGTGCACCACAGCGAGACCCGCTCGCACGCGCCGATGATGATCTCGGTGTACGCCTCGATCTCGATGTCGCCGATGCCGGGCGCCCACTGGGCGAGGATCGGGGCGATGAGATTGTGCTGTTGGCGGCGTGCCTCCTCGACGGCTTCGGCGGCCGCGTAGGGCAGCCCTGCCGCTTCGTTCTTGAGTAGCTCGAACGACCTGCGATGGCTGTCGGTGAAGCTGTAGTAGGCGATGAGGCCGCGGGTGAGGGTGTCCATCGGATCGGTTCCCTCGGCCATGGCGGCGGCCGTCACGTCGTGGAGTTCGGCGCGGGCGCGGGTCAGGCAGGCCAGGAGCAGGCCGTCCTTGGAACCGAAGTACTCGTACAGCATCGGCTTGGAGACGCCGCAGCGTTCGGCGATCTCCTCCATCGAGGCGGCCCGGTAGCCGTGGTCGGCGAAGACCTCCTCGGCGACGGCGAGCATCTGGCGTTCGCGCGCCTCGCGGGACATCCGCTTGCGGCGGGCGGGCCGTTCCTGCGGGCTGGTGGTCTGCGTCACAGTGCTATACCCTACCATCGGTAACTTACCCGAGGTAACTTACTGGCAGTACTAGACGGTTCGACTAATAAGGCAGGTTCGATGAGCCAGATCGTGATCATCGGCGCGGGCTTCGCCGGGCTCGGCATGGGGATCAAGCTCAAGGAGGCGGGGTACCACGACTTCGTCATCCTGGAGAAGGCCAAGGACCTCGGGGGCACGTGGTGGGAGAACACCTACCCGGGCTGCGCCTGCGACGTCCCCTCACCGATGTACTCGTTCTCGTTCGAGCTGAACAAGAACTGGTCGCAGCTCTTCGCGCCGCAGCCGGAGATCCAGCGCTACCTGGCCCACTGCGCCGAGAAGTACAACATCCGCAAGCACATCCGCTTCGGCGAGTCCGTCGACGCCATCGAGTACGACGACGCGGCCCAGCGCTGGAACATCGCCCTCGTGGGCGGCGAGGTCCTCACGCCGCGGGCCGTCATCTCCGGCGTGGGCGCCCTGCACGTCCCCAGCTTCCCCGAGATCCCCGGCCTGGAGACGTTCGAGGGCAAGGCGTTCCACTCCGCCGAGTGGGACCACTCCTACGACCTCAGGGGCAAGCGCGTCGCCGTCATCGGGACGGGCGCGTCGGCCATCCAGTTCGTGCCCGAGGTCGCCGAGGTCGCCGCGCACACGACCGTCTTCCAGCGGACGCCCGCCTGGATCCAGTCGAAGCCGAACATCAAGCTCCCCGCCGCCTTCAAGCTGCCCGGTGTGCCGCGCGCCGTCCGGAACATCATCTACTGGGTGCTGGAGGCGCGCGCCGTCAGCTTCGCGCTCGACCCGCGCCTGGCCGGGCCGATGAAGTGGATGGCGACCCGGCACCTGAAGAAGCAGGTCAAGGACCCCGAGCTGCGCCGCAAGCTCACCCCGGACTACACCATCGGCTGCAAGCGGGTGCTGCTGTCCAACAACTACTACCCGTCCCTGACGCGCGACGACGTGGACCTCGTCACGGAGGGCGTCGCGGAGGTCCGGCCGAACTCCGTCATCACCAAGGACGGCCGCGAGATCGAGGTCGACGCCATCATCTTCGGCACCGGCTTCAAGGTCGTCGACGCGATGGAGCACTGGGTCATCACCGGACGGAACGGGCAGAAGATCCAGCAGGCGTGGGAGAACGGCGTCGAGGCCCACCACGGCACCACCGTGCCGGGCTTCCCGAACTTCTTTGTGCTGCTCGGCCCGAACACCGGCCTCGGCCACAACTCGGTCGTCTTTATGATCGAGGTGCAGGTCCAGCACATCCTGAGCCTGCTGAAGCTGCTCTCCGACACCGGCGCGACGACCGTCGAGCCCAAGCCGGAGGCCGTCCGCGCCTACAACGACAAGCTGCACAAGCGGCTGCGCAAGGCCGTCTGGAACGAGGGAGGCTGCATGTCCTGGTACCTCGACCAGGACGGCATCAACCGCACCACCTGGCCCGGCTTCACCTTCGAGTTCTGGGCGGACTCCCGCAAGGCCCGCCGCGAGGACTACATCCTCCGGTGACCCGACCCCCGGTGGCGGACGACCGCGCAACGCCCGCCACCGGGCCCCACCTTTCGCAGGAAACCCCATTCGCGCTCTGGCTTGCGAGGCTAGGTTAAGGCTACCCTTAACTTAGGAGGTCGCATTGGCCTGGGTCATCAGAGTGACCGATGAGTACGCTGCATGGTACGAGGATCTGATCAAGGAGGATATGTCCTCGGCGAGGCAGGTCGCCGGAGCGGTCGCCACCTTGCGCGACCAAGGCCCGACGCTGGGAAGACCGCTCGTGGACCGGATCAAAGGAAGCGCGCTTCACCACCTGAAGGAACTGAGGCCCGGGTCCCGAGGGAGGTCAGAGATCAGGATCATCTTCGCTTTCGATCCGACCCGATCGGCGCTCCTGCTCCTCGGTGGCGACAAGGCGGGAAACTGGGAACGCTGGTATCGCGAGAACATTCCGCTGGCCGAGCGGCTCTACTCCGAATACACGGTGGAAGGAGAACGGTGATGGGTAAGCGGGTCGCGCAGGACTGGGAAGTCCTTGAGCAGAAGCTCTACGACGCCGGGGTGACACGCGAGGAGGTCGAGGCCGCCGCGCGTCAACTGCTGGCCGAGGCGCGTGGGTGGCAGCTCGCGGAGGCGCGCAGGCACGCGGGGCTCACGCAGAAGGCGCTCGCCGCGATCATCGGGATCAGCGTGGCGCGTGTCTCGCAGATCGAGCACGGTGAGGTCACCTCCATCGAGGTCATCGCCCGCTACGTCGAGGCCCTCGGCGGGCACCTCGACCTGGTGGCCGACTTCGGGGACCGAACCATGCGGCTGCCGGTCAGCAACCGCCCGGACGGAGCCGCGGCCTGAGCGCACTGAATCTCACCGTCAGCGGGCCAGGCGGCGGAGGATTTCGGTGGTCTGGGTGATGAGGGAGTGGGCGTCCTCGGGGGAGTCGGCGATGGAGACCTCGCGGCCGGCCTCGCCGATGGCGGTGGTGAGGATGAGGGGGAGCATCTGGTTGTGGTCGGACAGGAGGCGGGTGTTCTGGGCGAGCCACTGGCGCATGCGGGAGCGGCGCATCAGGCCGAAACCCGTGGGGCCCTCGCCGGAGACGAACAGGCGGCTCGTGCGGCGGTGGTCCCAGCAGAACTCCAGGAACGCCGCGGTGCCCGTGATGAACAGGGTGATCGAGTCCTTCTCGCCGCCCGCGCGGGCCGCCTTGACGGCCCGGGTCGCCATCCGCTCCTGCTCGGCCGTGTGCTCCTCCCACAGCGCCAGGAACAGCCCGGACTTGCCGCCGTAGTGGTGGTACAGGCTGCCCACCGAGACGCCGGAGCGCTCGACGATCTCGGCGATGCCCGCCGCCTCGTAACCCCGGTCGGAGAAGACCTCGCGGGCCGCGTCGAGCAACGCCCTGCGGGTGGCGTCAGCCCGTGCCCACTGGGTTCCGTTGCGCGCGCGGCTCTCAGTCATGGCCAGACTCTAGACCGTCGCTGTGTTCGCTGGGCCGGGGAGCGCTTTGGCGGGCCCGACTTCGTCGGGAGCGCTCCCTGGCCGGGTGCGGGCGGATCCGCGCATTAGGATTGGGGTCAATGCCTACCTCAACGTGGTTCCGCCTGAATCCCGCAAAACGTGAGCGTGTGCTCGAAGCCGCGCAGCGGGAGTTCGGCGCGCACGGCTACTCCACCGGAAGCCTCAACACGATCGCGCGTGAGGCCGACATCGCCAAGGGCTCGCTGTTCCAGTACTTCAGCGACAAGCTGGAGTTCTTCACCTATGTGGCGGAGGAGACGGCGCGTCGCATCCGGGAGGAGATGGAGCTGGGCATCGCCGCGCTCGACCCGGACCAGTCGTTCACGCACTGGCTCGGCGACGTCGGCTGCCTGTGGGCCGACTACTTCGCCGCGCACCCGTTGGAGCGTGCCGTCACCGCGGCGATGAACCTGGAGATCGACAACACGGTCCGGACGCTGGTGCGCGGCCCGTCGAACCAGCACTACCGCGAGTCGATCAGCCCGCTGCTGGCCCGCTGGCGCGAGCGCGGCGAGATCCGCGCCGACCTGGACGACGACACCGCCCTGGCCCTCCTCATGATCGTCCTCCCGCACCTGGCCCTGGCCCCCTACTACGACGGCCTCGACCCGATCCTGGGCCTGCGCGGCAAGTCCCCGGAGGAGCAGTACCCGATCATCCGCACCTTCGTCGCCACCCTGGGCCCCATCTTCGAACCGAAGCACTGAGCCGACGGGCCGTCAGGGGAAGCCGAGGGTGCGGCGGAGCATGGCGGTGGTGGCTCGGTCGCCTACGGCGAGGCAGAGGGAGGTGAGTTGCTCGGGGGTGTAGTGGGGGAGGAGGGCGTCCCAGGTGGTGGGGTGGATCATGCGGTCGGTGCAGAGTTGGTCGACGGCCTGGAGGAGGAGGCGGTGGCGGTCGGTGAGGGGGGAGGGTGAGGTGAAGGGGGTGCCTTCGATGGTGTGGGCGGCGCGGCGGACGGCGAGGTCGAGGTCGGTCGGTGGGAGGGCGCGGCGGAGTGCCGCGTCGAAGCGGTGCCAGGGGCGGCGGATGCGGCGGGGCAGCACGGTCACGGCTCTACCTCCACAACGAGGATCTTCGTCAGGCGTAGGAACGGGCGGTAGCGGGCGGGCACGAGGTCGCCAGCGGTCGGCACGTCGGTGACGCGCGCCCCGCTGATCCGGCGGAGGCGGCCGAGCCGTTCGACGCCGCCGCGTCCGGCGGCGAGCAGGTTGCGGACCCAGTCGACGCGGTCGCCGTAGGGCAGCGCGACGATCAGGTGACGGCCGTGGCGGAACGCCATGACGGGCGTCCGGTACACCCGGCCCGACTTGCGGCCCCGGTGCACGATGATCGCCCAGGGCGGCAGGAACGGGGCCCAGCGGGACTGGATCCTGTTGACGTACCGGCGGTTGAGGTCGGGCAGCGACGCCGGGGCGAGCCGGTCGGAGTCGTCGGGGCGGCGCAGCCAGGACAGCGGCCCGCGCTCCCAGGCGCCCGCCTCGGGGACGGCCCCGGCGGACTTGAGGAACATCGCGAGCATCTCGTAGTGCCCGACGAGCAGGCACAGTTCGGCGACGCGGCGTTCGTCCAGGAACGTCCGCAGTTCGGCCAGCGTCGCGGGGGAGATCGCGCGCGCCTCGTGCAGCTCGTCCACCGCCCGCAGCAGGACCCGCTGCGCCGGGCTCAGGCCGGGTGTGTCGGGCCCGGCGGCGATCCGCTCGACGGTCTCGATGGACAGCCCGCCGAGACGGGACAGGAAGACGTGGTGCCGGAACTCGTACCAGGCGCCGGTGTTCCACGCCGTCCGCAGCGTCACCAGCTCGGTGACGGCCCGGCCGAGGCCCGAGGTGATCACGGCGCGGCCGAACGGGAGGTAGGCGTGGAAGACGGCGCGGTCGCGGCCGGTCAGGTCGGCGAGCCGGATGCCTCGGGTGCCGAACAGCGGGGCGAGCGCGTGCATGGCGAGCCAGGTGCGCGGCCCCAGGTGGCGCAGCCCGCCGGGGCGGATCCGGGGCGGGTCGGCGTGCGCCCAGTGGGGTGCGGCGGCGAGCCTGGTGACGGCGTTCAATGGGCGCCTCCCGTCCGGTCACAGGTCCTTACACCGTACTACGGTCGGTTCTGCGACAAACCAGTAGCATTGTTGCGGTGAAGGCGGAACAGCAGCAGCGGGCGGGCGCGCTACCGCCCGCGCCCGACCCCGCCCTCGACCCGTACCTCGACGCCGCCGCGCGGTGTTTCACCCGGTTCGGGGTGGGCCGCACCTCGGTGCAGGACATCGCCCGCGAGCTGGGCGTCAACCGCACCACGGTCTACCGGCAGGTGGGGAATGTCCGGTCGGCGGCGCTGCTGCTCGTCTCCCGCGAGGTGGACCGGATCCTGGCGACGCTGCCGGGGCGGATCGCCGGCCTGGACGGGCCCGAGGCCGTCGTCGAGCTGCTCGCGACCGTCATCGAGGAGAGCCTCGCGCATCCGGTGCTGCAGAAGATGCTGACGGACGAGCGGGACATGATCGGCTCGCTGCTCGCCGGGGAGATCCCACGGCTGTTCACCGAGATCACCGACCGGATCGCCCCGCTGCTGCGGCTGCTGGCCGGGGGCGGTGCGATCGCCGACCGCGACCCGGTGGTCGTCGCCGAGTGGCTGACGCGGATCGCGGTCACCGTCATGGTGGCCGAGCCGCGCGGGCCGCTGCGCCGGTTCCTCGCCGAGCTGCTGGTGCCCGCGCTGCGGCCGTACGAGCGTTAGGCCGTCAGGTCCTGGATCGTGCGCTGGAAGGCGAGCTGTTCAGGGGTCGGCTCGCCCTGGACCGACACCAGCGCCATCACCTGGGCGGAGTCGCCTTCGATGGTCAGCTCACCCGACATGATCGACGTGATCACCAGCGACGGGTCGTTCTCCACGTAGAGGCGCTGGGCGACCTCGTAGGGCACCGTGACGGTCGTGGTGGCCGAGTCGTCCAGGCCGCGCGCGACGACGCCGGAGTTGGTGTGCACCTGCACGTCGCCGTCCGGGCCGCCCTTGACGACGAGGTTGATGAGCAGCCCGTCGAGTTCGGCGGGCGGGGCGGGCCATGCGGGGCGGAGCGCCTCCACCGCGTCGAGCCAGGCGTTGGACAGGAAGACGTGCTTGGCTTTCCGTGCCATCGGATCTCCTCGGTTCTAGCCGGCTTCTTCGGCGGTCAGCCGTCGGTTGATCTCGCCGAGACGGGGCAGCAGGGGCAGCAGCGTCTGGACGAACGGGGTGTCCGGGACAACATGCCGAGTGAGCGCGCGGTAGGTCAAGAGGGCGCGCGCCCAGCCGACCAGCCGGGCCGGGACGCGCAGCCCGTGCCTGGCGGCGAGGCCGGTGAGGACGGGCCCGGCGGCGTCCCCGGCGCGCAGCAGGCGCAGCGGCGCGAGTTCGGGCGCGGCCCGTAGGTCGGCTTCGAAGGCTGCCCGGTCAGTGGATTCCGGGACGGCTCCGAGCCGTCCGAGGGCGTCCACCTGGCCCGCGAAGTCGCCGCCGAACAGCGCTGTGACGTAGTCGAGGAAGGCGCGGCGCAGTTGGGGCGCGAGGCGTCCGGTGGCGGTGCATCCGGCGAGCAGGAACGTCCCGTCAGGCAGCACGAACAGGTGCTCGGGCCGGAGGTCGGCGTGGAAGACCCCGTCCGCGAGCGCCGCCTCGACCACGAGGGTGAGGAGCGCGGGCAGGACGTCCTTGACGGCCGCGTCAGGCGCTTCGGAGAGGGGTACCGCACCCGGAGGCAGCGTGAACGCGACGGCTTCCCGCGCGCTCAGCACGGGTGTGGCGAGCCGCAGCCCGCGCATCCGCTCGCCGAGCAGGTCGGCGAGTTCGGTGGAGTTGTGCGCGTCGTGCCGCAGGTCGGTCTGTTCGGCGGCCTGCCGGGCGGTCGCGCGCAGCAGCGCCATCGGCCGCACCGAGCGGGCCTGGGGGAGCAGCGCGACGGGCGCGAGGAGGTTGGCGGCGAGCCTGAGGTCGTCCCGCACCCCCGCCCGCGCGCCCGGCCGCAGCACCCGCAGCAGCACCGGATCGCCGTCCTGGAGCGTGCCCCGGTGCAGTTGGTGCAGGGGGGAGACGGCCAGGGGCACCGGGTCGAGCGAGGCGACCGCGCCGGTGAAGGCGCGGCTGAGCGCCCGGTGGACCTCGCGGGCCGGGATCGGCGCGACCGGCGCGGGGGAGTCCCGCAGGAGGTCGGCGAGCACGCCGGGCGTGAGGCCCTCGGCGTCCCGCAGGAGCAGCGCGAGTTCGCCGCCGGACGGCCCCAGCGCCGTCAGATGCTCGTGGAGCCATCCCGCCGACGCGGCCCGCACCGCGTCCCGGGGATCGCCCGCGAGGCCGTCCAGGGCGGCTCCAGGGAGGCGGCCGAGGGCCCAGCGGAGCTGGCCGGCGGGCAGGGCGACGGCGTGCCGGGCGAGCCTGCCGAGCGAGGGCGGCCCCGGCGACGCCCAGGCGCGGGCGCGGGCGGCGAGCCGTTCCTCCCGGAGGTGTCCGTCGGACGGGAAGTCGGGGTCCATGCAGCCGAACCTAAGCCCTCTCCGGAGTGACTTGCAACATATCGACGCTTTTGTCGCAGTGAGCTAGCTTGGGCGGTACTTCCCACCCCCGGAGGCATCCATGACGTTCTGTGGCCCGTACACCGACGGTCCCACACCCGCGGATCTGGAGATCACGGCGCCACGGCTCGACAGACTGGAGTGGAAGGACCCCGCACGGCTCGCCGTCGTCGTCACCGTGCTGTGGTGGAACACGCTGCGCCAGGTCGCGCGCTGGGGGGCGCGGCGCGGCGAGAAGGACCTCCGGGACGCCGCCGCGCGCGGCGTCATCGACGCGTTCGAGCGGCTCGGCCCGATGTACGTGAAGCTCGGCCAGGTCATCGCCTCCTCGCCCGGCCTGTTCCCCAGGCCGCTCGCGGACGCGGCGCTGCGCTGCCTGGACGAGGTCCGGCCGATCGACGGCGCGAGCGTCCGCCGGATCATCGCCGAGGGCCTGGGCGCCCGCCCCGAGGAGATCTTCGCCGCGTTCGACGACACGCCCCTGTCGGCGGCGTCCGTCGGCCAGGTCCACGCGTGCCGCCTCCCCGACGGCCGTGACGCCGTGGTCAAGGTGCAGCGGCCCGGCATCACCGAGCTGATGGCGACGGACGTGCGCGTCGCCTACTTCTTCTCCCGGATCCTGGAGCGGGTCTCCAAGGTGATGCGCTCGGCCAAGCCGACCGCTGTCATCGAGGACCTGCACGCGGTCACCTTCCAGGAGCTGAACAGCGCGCTGGAGGCCAGGCGTCAGCACGACTTCAGGGAGCGCATGTACGCGTTCGGCGACAACGAGGGCGTCACCGCGCCCGAGGTCTACTGGGACTACTGCGGCCCCCGGGTCATCTGCATGGAGCGCATGTACGGGCGGCCCCTGGACGAGCTGGACGCCTCCGGCATCGAGGGCGTCGACGGCCCCGAACTGCTGCGCCGGGGCGTCAAGGTGTGGGTGGAGGCCGCGCTCGTGCACGGCGCCTTCCACGGCGACGTCCACGCGGGCAACCTCTGGCTGCTGGACGACGGCCGCATGTGCTACCTGGACTTCGGGATCATGGGCGAGCTGCACGGCCCGTGGCAGGAGTTGATGCGCGACATGTTCTACACCGGCATGTTCGACGCCGATTTCCACCGGCTCGTCCCGCACTACCGCGACCTGGGGATCATCCCCGAGGGCATCGGCACCGACGCGGAGATCGCGATGCGCCTGGAACTCGTCTTCGGCCCCATCCTGAGGTCCGGGATGGCCGGGATCAGCGTGGGCCGGACCATCACGATGCTCCTGGACATGGCCAAGCAGTACAACGCGGAATCCCCGCGAGAGCTGATCCTTATCAGCAAGCAGCTTCTCTACTTCGAGCGCTACTCCACCGCCCTGGCTCCCGACTGGATCCTGTTCGCCGACCGCTCCATCGCGAAGAACGTCTTCCCGGAGGCGGTCGCGGCGGCCGACCCGGCCTGAGCGCGGCGGGCGCGGGCCGTCAGTACCAGTGGTTGCGCTGCCAGAAGCCCCACGCCTTGCACGGGTCGCCGTAGCGGGCGCCGATGTAGGACAGGCCCCAGACGATCTGGGTCGTCGCGTTGGTCTCCCAGTTGGGGCCCGCGCTGGCCATCTTGGAGCCCGGCAGCGCCTGCGGGATGCCGTAGGCGTCGCTCCAGGGGTTGTCGGCCCGCTCGTTCCAGTTGGACTCCTTGGTCCACAGGATCTTCAGGGCGGGCCAGCACGCCTGCCAGCCCTTGGCCGCGTTGAGCTTCTCGCCCGCGTCCAGGTTCTGCTCGGCCGTCGGGTTGGGGAGCTTCGCGAGCTTCTCGGCGGCGATCTTCGCGTCGATCTTCGCCTTGTTCTTCTTGTACCACTCGGCCTTCTTGCGGGCCGCCTCCTTGGCGCGCTTCTCGGCCAGGTAGGCGCGCTTCTTGGCGGCGGCGACGGCGTCCGCGACGAGCGGCTCCATGTCGTTGGCCTGGACCAGGCTGAGCGCCTCGGCCGCCGACAGGGTGCCGTCCCCGGCGATGGCGGGCGGGTCGGACTCGCCGAACTCCAGCTCGACGAGGGCGTAGCCGAGCACGCCCATCGCGGCGAGCGCGATGACGGCGTTGCTGGTGAGGATCCGGCGCGCGACGGAGGGGCTCATGGACAAGAAGGATGCACGCTCCGGGCCGGTGCCGGAACCAGGAGCGGCGGAAAACTCTAGGCGGAGGCCAGCCGACCCAGCGCGAGGGCGGCGTACAGGGCGCTGCCCCTGGCCAGGACGGAGTCGTCGAACTCGGCGTCCGCGCTGTGGTTTCCGGGCGCGGTGGCCGGGTCGCGGCCGGGCGGGGTGGCGCCCAGCATGGCGAGGGCGCCGGGCACGTCGGCCAGCACGAACGAGAAGTCCTCGGACGCCAGGATGGGCTGGGGCGCGTCGAAGTAGCTGTGCTCGCCCAGCAGGGCGCGGGTGGTGGCGGCGAGCCGTCCGGCCTCGGCGTGGTCGTTGCTGGTGACGGGGTAGTCGATCCGGTAGTCCACGTCCACCTCGACGCCGTGGGCTGCGGCGAGCCCTGCGAAGACCCGGTGCAGGCCCGTACGCACCCGCTCCTGTGACGCCGTGGAGAACGACCGTACCGTCGCGCTGAAGACGGCGTCGTCGGGGATGACGTTGGGGGCGGCGCCCGCGTGGATGCTGCCGACCGTCACCACGACGGGGTCGAGCACGTCGAACTCGCGGGTGACGAACGTCTGGATGGCGCCGACCATCGCGCAGGCGGCCGGGATCGGGTCGCGGGCCCGGTGCGGCATGGACGAGTGCCCGCCCTGCCCCCGGACGGTCACCGTCACGGTGTCGGCCGCCGCCATGATCGGCCCGCCCCGGCACACCACGAACCCGGACGGCAGGATCGACGACGACACGTGCAGCGCGTACGCGGCGACCGGCTTCTGCCAGGTGGCTTCCAGCACGCCCTCGTCGATCATGAGCCGGGCCCCGTGGTAGCCCTCCTCGCCCGGCTGGAACATGAGGATGACGCTCCCGGCGAAGTCCTCGGCGGCCAGGAGCCGGGCCGCGCCGACGAGCATCGCGGTGTGCAGGTCGTGCCCGCACGCGTGCATGACGCCGCGCGTCCGGGAGCGGAACTCCAGGTCGGTGTGCTCGTCCAGGGGCAGCGCGTCCATGTCGGCGCGCAGCAGGACGGTCGGCCCCGGACGGGAGCCGTGCAGGACGGCCGTGACGGAGGTGAGCGCCCGTCCCGTGGTGATCTCCAAGGGGAGGCCGCGCAGCGCGTCGAGCACCTTGTCGCGGGTGGCGGGCAGGTCCAGGCCGGTCTCGGGCTCGGTGTGGATGGCCCGCCGCAGGTCGGCGAGGTCGTCCTGGAGGGCCGCGGCGTCGGCGAGCGTCACTGTCACAGACCGATCCAACCCTCTGCCCGGACGTAAGGCAACGCCCGGTAGCCCCCGCACGACAGGCCGCGCGGGCCGGAATTCGGGTTCCCCGGCCTATCTGACAACACCTATTCCCAAGTTGGACCGAATGCCAGTAGAGTGCCGCGAGTCCGGCGAATGTGACGCACGTCGCTTCCTGGAACGAGCCGTCCACCCGTGGTGCCAAGGGGGTACGAACGCATGGCCGTGCTGCTCCAGCGTGGTCCGGGCCTCCTCGCCAGACGGGCGCTCGGCCTCCTCGACGAGGCGGGCGAACTGTTCGTCACCCTCCTGGAGGGGCTGCGCCGCACCTGGGACGTCAGGACCTGGTTCGGCGAGTTCGTCGAGCAGGCGTGGTTCATCGTCCGGGTCACCAGCGTGCCGCTCCTGCTCATCGCGATCCCGCTCGGCGCGACCATCTCGCTCCAGGTCGGCGACATCGCCCGGCAGATCGGCGCGCAGTCCAGCACCGGGGCGCTCGTCGTCGCCGGGATGGTCCGGCAGATCGCGCCGCTCGCCGCCGCGCTGCTCATCTCCGGCGCGGGAGGCAGCGCCATCACCTCCGACATGGGCGCCCGCCGCATCCGCGACGAGCTGTCCGCGCTCCAGGTGATGGGCATCAACCCCACCCACCGGCTCGTCACCCCGCGCCTGTGGGCGGCCGCTGTCGTCAGCGTGCTTCTGTGCTCGCTGGTGATCCTCTCCGGGACCGCCGGAGGGTTCTACTTCAACGTCATCCAGCAGGGCGTCACCGCCGGCGCCTACTTCGACGGGGCGGCCTCGCTCCTCCAGCCGACCGACCTGCTCATCACCCTGTTCAAGGCGTTCGTCTTCGGGCTCGTCGCCGCCGCCGTCGCCTGCCACATGGGCATGACGTGCGACTACGGGCCCGCCGGGGTCGGCCGGGCCGTCACCCGGGCGACGGTCGCCACGTCGCTGCTCGTGTTCTTCCTCAACTACGTGCTCGAAACGCTCTACCTCGTCCTCGTCCCACCCAAGATCTAGCGAGGAACCCTCTTGGCCGCCATCCTCCCCGGGCGCAAACTGGGCCAGGCCGTCCAGGATCGGGTGAGCCGGTTGCCCCAGCTCGCCGCGATGCCGATCTTCCTCGGCCGCGTCTGCCACCACCTCGTCGTCGACCTCGTCGCCCGGCGCAAGTACGGCAGGACCGTCGTGCGCCACATGAGCGACATGACGATCGGGGTGAACGCCGTCTTCGTCGGCGGCGGCATGGTGTTCGTCATCTTCGCCATGTCGTTCTTCACCGGCGCGATCGTCGGCGTGCAGGGCTACCCGTCGCTGGAGCGGATCGGTGTCGAGTCCTTCACCGGCCTCATCTCCAGCTTCACCAACATCCGCGAACTCGGCCCCGTGATCACCGGGATCGCCCTCATCTCCCAGGTCGGCTCCGCCTGCACCGCCGAGATCGGCGCGATGCGCATCAGCGAGGAGATCGACGCCCTCGAAGTCATGGGCATCAACTCGGTCGCCTATCTGGTGTGCACCAGGATCGCCGCCACCGTCGTCGCGCTGGTGCCGCTCTACCTGCTCGCGCTGTTCGCGTCGTTCTTCGCCACCCGGTTCATCACCGTGCACTTCTTCGGGATGTCGGCGGGCGTCTACGACTACTACTTCCACCTCTACCTGCCGCCGCAGGACGTGTTCTACAGCGTCGTCAAGGTCGTCGTCTTCGCCTTCATCATCATGTTCATCCACTGCTACCGGGGCTACTACGCGGTCGGCGGGCCGGTCGGGGTGGGCATCGCGGCGGGCCGCGCCATCCGCGAGTCCAGCGTCGCGATCATCCTCGCGAACCTGCTGCTCTCGTACATCTTCTGGGGACACGGAGGGACGGTGAGCATCACCGGATGAGCAGCTCTGACCTCTCACTCTCCCGCGCCTCCCGGCTCAGGTTCGCCGCGATCGGCGGCGGCGTCATGGCCGCCGCCGTGCTGGCCGCGGTGACGGCGGCGACCCCCGCCGACCCGCCGTCCCGCGAGTACGTCGCCGTCTTCGACCGCGCCGGGCAGGGCCTGGACGACAAGTCGAAGGTCAAGGTGCGCGGCATGCCCGTCGGCGCCGTCCTCGGCGTCTCGCTCGACCCCCGGGGCCGGGCCGTCGTCCGGTTCCGCGTCGAGAAGTCGGTGCGGCTGCCCGCGTCGGTCTCCGCGTCGGTCGAACCGCTCTCCGTGTTCGGCCCGAAGGACCTCGCCCTCGACCTCGGGCAGGGCGAGGGCGTCGGGCCCTACCTGCCGGACGGCGCGGCCGTCGCCAGAACGACCGCGCCCGCCGACCTCGCGGACTCCAGCGAGAAGATCACCGCGCTGACCGAGGCGATCGACCCCGAGGACCTCGCGACACTCCTGCACACCTTCGCCGCCGCGCTGCGCGGCAACGGAACCAGGCTCAGGGCGACCACCGAGGGCTTCGCGAAGATCGTGGACACCCTGCACGACGACAGGTCGACCATCGCGCGGACGCTCAGGGACACCGCCGTCGTCACCGACGTCCTCGGCCGGAACGCCGACGCGCTCGGCCAGATCATCGAGGGCGCCGACGCGCTCGGCGAGGCCCTCACCGCCGACCCCGACGCCTTCGCGACGACCCTCGCGAACACCCGCACCGTCGCGGCCGTCCTCACCGGCGTCCTCGACAGGCACGGCGGCGACCTCGGCGACCTCGTCGACGCGCTCAGCCGGATCACCCACACCCTCTACCCGAACCAGGACGAACTCGGCGAGACCGTCGAGGGCCTCAACGAGTTCTTCCGCGGGCTGACGGACATCCTCTACCTGCCAGGACCCAAGGGGACCCGCATGGGCGCGGTCAACATGTACCTCGGCGGGGGCCCGTGCGAGATCTTCGAAGGCTCCTGCCCGCCCGGCGCGAACGGAGGCCGCCGATGACGCGCGGACCCCGGCGCGGCCCGGCACCCGGCGTGCTGCTGCGGTTCACCGCCTTCGTCGTCGTCGCGGCGCTGCTCACCGGATTCATCTGGGCCCAGATCGCGGGATCGGGGTTCGGCGACCGGTACGAGATCAAGGCGTCCTTCGCGGACGTCGGCGGACTCGTCCGTGGCGACCTGGTGAAAGTCGCGGGCGCGCCCGTCGGCAGGGTCAAGACGGTCGAGGTCGTCGCGGGCCGCGCCCTCGTCACGATGGAGGTCGAACGCGACCTGCGGCTGCCCGCCGACTCCACCGCCGAAGTGCGGTGGCGCAACCTCGTCGGGCAGCGCCTCGTCTACCTCGTGCCCGGAAACGGCGACGGCCACCTGAAGGACGGCGACACCCTCACCGCCACCAAGGCCGTCGTGGACCTCGGCGAGATCGTCAACTCGCTCGGCCCGCTCACCGGCGCGCTCGACCCCGACCAGCTCAACAAGATCCTCCAGGCGACCGCGGCGATGCTCGAAGGCAACGGCGAGAACATCAGCCTCATGACGACCGGCCTCCAACAGGTCGTCAGCACCCTCGCGCAGCGCAAGGACGCGCTCACGTCCATCCTCGACACCTACTCGACGCTGACCGCCACCGCCGTCCGGCGCGACGAGCAGATCGCCGGGCTCATCGACGACCTCGTCGCGCTCACCGAGGCGTTCGCCGGCAACAAGGACGTCCTCGCGGCCGCCGCCGTCGAGCTGGCCCAGGTCAGCGCGGTGCTCGACCAGGTGATCAGCGGAAACCAGCGCGAACTCGACAGGGCCATCGGCAACATCGACACCGTCGTCAGGACGGCGGTCGGCGACATCGACGCGCTGGAACAGATCCTGCGCGGCCTGCCGGGCGCGTTGCGCACCCTGTTCAGCGCGGTGAGCGGCGGCCACTACCTGCGCATCAACCTCGTGTGCCTCGGCCTCAGCCACGGCGAGTGCCCGACGCCGATGCGGCTGCCGGGACCCGGTGGCGGCGGCGGCTCGAAGGAGCTGCTCGAAGGGCAGCAACGGCTCGTCGATCTTATGGCCCAGCTGACGGGAGGCCGCTGATGTCCGCACGCGCCAGGATCACCACGGCCGCCACGCGGTTCACGGCGTCCACGCGCCGGCTGCGGCCGCCGTCGCTGCGCGACGTGAACCGGCGGCTCGTCGCCCTCGTCTCCGTCGGGACGTTCGGCGCGTTCATCGCGTTCGCGTTCCTGTACGGGCAGCTCGGGCTGTTCCAGGGCGGCTACCACGTCACCGCCGTCTTCGCCGAGACGGGCGGCGTCAAGAAGGGCGACGACGTGCGGCTGGCCGGGGTGCGGGTCGGCGCGGTCACCGCCGTCACCCCGGACTTCGAGCACGGCTTCGTGCGGATCACCTTCCGGGTGGACTCCGGCATCGACCTCGGCCCGCGGACCCGCGCCGACGTCCAACTCGCCAACCTCCTCGGCGGCCGGTTCGTCAAGCTCACCGGGCCCGTCCAGGAGCCCTACCTCGCCGACCTGGCCGAGCCACACCGGGAGATCCCGCGCGAGCGCACCGGGACACCGTTCACCGTCGTGGACGCGCTCAACACGACGACGGGCGGCCTGAGCAGGCTCGACACCGAGTCGATCGGCAGGATCCTCAAGGAGACCGAGAAGATCAAGACGCCGTCCAAGGAGAACCTGAACAAGCTCCTCACCAACATCACCACACTGAACGCCGCGCTCAACGCGAAGAGCCCCGAGTTCCGGCAACTCCTCGCCGACTCCGAGAAGCTCACCGGCACGCTCGCCCGCAAGAACGGCGACCTCGTCCGGCTGCTCGAAGCGTCGCGGACCCTCATGAAGACGCTCCACGACCACCGGGACGAGCTGGCGTCCACGCTCGGCGACAACGCCGACACCGTCCGGGCCCTCGGCGACGTCGTGGAGAAACGCGGCAAGGAACTGGACGACCTCCTGCGCCACCTGCACACCCTCACCCAACGGTTGGAGCCCGGCATGGCCGACCTCAACAGCAACCTCGCGCTCCTCGGCCCGACCTTCGAGGGACTGGCCAACGCGGGGAGCACGGGCAAGGGCCTCGCCGTCATGGCGACCGGGCTCGGCGTCCTCCAGGGCGGCAAGCCGATCCTGCCGCCCGAGGCACGGCCGTGAGGGCCCGGAACGCGGCGCTGGCCGCCGTCCTCCCCCTGCTGCTCACCGCCGGTTGCGCGGCGACGGGCGGCGCGGACACCCGCCTCACCGTCTACTTCGACCGGGCGACGAGCTTCTACGAGGGGTCGAAGGTCCTCGTCATGGGCGTGGACGTCGGCACCGTCAAAACCGTGCGGATCGAGGGCGACCGGGTGCGCGTCGAGGCCGTCGTGGACGGTGACGTGCCGCTGCCCGCCGACGTCAGGGCGTCCATCATGCCGATCAACATCGTGGGCGAGCGCAACCTCGTGCTGTACCCGCCGTACACGCCCGGCAAACCGAAGGCGAAGAACACGCACGTCATCCAGAAGGAGAACACCACGCTCCCGGTCGAGACGGACGACGCGCTCGTCGCGTTCTCCGACCTGCTGGAGGCCGTCGACCCCGTGCAGGCCCGCAAGTCCACCGAGCAGACGGCTGCCGCGTTCGAAGGCAACGGCGCGGCTTTCAACGCCGCGCTCCAGCAGACCGGCGAACTCACCGAGACGCTCGGCGGCCAGACCGACGCGCTGATCGGGCTCGCCGAGAACCTGTCCCAGCTCGCGGACGTCGTCGAAGGCAAGGAGGACGTGCTCGGCACCATGATCCAGCAGCTCTCGACCGCCACCGAGGCGCTCGCGCGGGAACGCCACGCGATCCGCGACCTGGTCCGGGGCCTGGTGAAGCTCGTGCGCAGCGGCGACGTCCTGCTGGAGAAGTACGAGGGCACCCTCGCCGACGACATCAGGGTCATCACCCAGGTGTCGCTCGTGCTCAAGGGCAACAGCGCGGCGCTCGCCCAGCTCGTCGAGTCGCTGCCGGTCGTCGCCCAGGGCCTCCTGACGTCATGGGACCCGAAGAAGCACGTCGCGAAACTCCAGCTCGCGATCGACCCCTCGCTCCGCCACCTCATGACCCAGCTCGGGCTGCCGGACCGGTGCCTGCTGCCCTCGCCCACCTACGCGAACTGCCCGTGGGAGGAAGGACGATGAGACTCCTCGGCCTTCTCGTCGGCGCCGCCCTCGCCGCCGGATGCGCGCCCGGCACGCTCGGCGCGCCGACCGGCGACGTCACGCTCGTCGCCGCCTTCGCCGACGTGCAGAACCTCGTCGCCGGGCACAGCGTGCAGCTCAGCGACATCACGATCGGCAGCGTCGAGCGCGTCCGCAGGGTCGGCTACCAGGCGGAGGTGCGGTTCTCGATCGAGAACGACTACCGGCTGCCCGCCGGAACCGGCGCCGAGATCGCGCAGACCTCGCTGCTCGGCGAGAACTACGTGAAACTCCTCCTGCCCGAAGGGTCCGACATGGCGACCGGACCGTTCCTCAAGGACGGCGACCGGATCACCCGCACCAGCGTCGCCCCCCAGTTCGAACAGGTCGCGGGCAACGCGGGCCGCCTCCTCACCGCGATCAGCGGCGACGACCTCGCCACCGTCGTCAACGAGGCGGCCACCGCGCTCGACGGCCAGGGGCCGACCCTGAACCGGCTGATCTCCCAGTCGGCGGACCTCGTCGCCGTCTTCGCCGAGCAGCGCGCGGACCTCGGCAAGGCCATCGACCGGCTCGCCGAACTGGGCGAGACCCTCGCCAAGCACAACAACACCCTCGCGTCCGGCGACATCGCCAGGGCCACCGCGCTCCTGGCACAGAACAAGGGCGAACTCCTCGACACGGTCGAGGCGCTCACCGAGACCGCGCGGCGCCTCAACGACAAGGTGTTCGTCGGCAGGGCCGAACGGCTGCGGCTGCTCATCAAGCGGCTCGACCCGACCCTCGCCACGCTCGGCGAGGGACACCGCGACCTGTCGGCCCTCGTCAAGAGCCTCGCCGGATTCCAGGAGACGTTCCCCAAGTCCATCTGGGACGGGCAGTTGATCACGTTCGGCGCGATCAGACTCGGCGTCGGCAAGGACGCCGGGGGCGACCACCGGGACGCGCACGAGACGCTGCC
This sequence comes from Actinocorallia sp. API 0066, assembly GCF_020991275.1. Classification (GTDB taxonomy): domain Bacteria; phylum Actinomycetota; class Actinomycetes; order Streptosporangiales; family Streptosporangiaceae; genus Actinocorallia. Next base: position 324,792 of record NZ_JAJLQY010000007.1, read on the forward strand.
GCTGCTCGACCAGATCCTCCCGGGAGGCGGGCGATGAACGGACGGCGCGTCCAGCTGAACGTCGCGGTCTTCGCGACACTGACCGTGGCGCTCACGGCCTGGGCGCTGACGAACGTCGTCAGGTTCGACTTCGTCGAGCGCCCCTACACGATCACTGCGGAGTTCAGCGCCTCACCCGGGCTCAACGAAGGCTTCGAGGTCGCCTACCTCGGCGTCCGCGTCGGCAAGATCAGGTCGCTGCGGCTCGACGCGCCGCGGCACCGGGTCGTCACCGAACTGGCCATCGACCGGGGCGTGCGGATCCCGTCCGCGCTGACCGCCGCCGCGGGCCGCAAGTCCGCGGTCGGCGAGCCGTACGTGAGCCTCGCGCCCCGCCCCGGCGCCGACCTCGACGACCACATCCGTCCCGGCGGCGTCATCCCGCAGGAGCACACCTCCGTCCCCATCGCCTACGGCGACCTGTTCGCGCGGCTGGTGGAGGGACTGGAGGAGACGGACCCCGCGTCCACCAGGATCCTGCTCCGCGAGATGGCCGAGGGCTTCGAGGGCCGCGCCGACTCCATCCGCCAGATCATCGACGGCGCGGACTCGATCAGCACCGCGTTCGCCGGACGGACCGAACTGATCGACGGGCTCGTCGCCGACCTGTCCGTGCTCAGCGGCACGCTCGCCCGCAACTCCGGCGCGCTCGGCGACGGCATCGGCCACAGCGCGGCCCTGCTCGGCCCGCTCGCCGACCTGCGCGCCGAACTCGCCGAACTGCTGGAACGCTCGCCCGGGTTCAGCACCCGGCTCGCCGGACTCACCGTCAGGACCCAGCCCTACGTCGGCTGCGGGTTCGAGGGGCTCGCGGCGGGCTTCGGCGCGATCGCCACCCCGGAGTCGCTCGCCGGAATCCGGGGGACCCTCACCCGGGCGGCGCCGCTCATCGCCGCGCTCAAGGACATCATCCAGGTGTCGCCGGAGGGGTCGAGCATCAACATGAAGGCGGCGATATCGGTGACGGGCACGGCGCCGCTACAGTACAAGACGCCGCGTCCGATCCCCTCCGTCCCGGACATCCCCTCCTGTTCCGACGGAGCCGACCCGTTCAAGTCCCAGCCGACCGCGACGAAGCCCGACCGGAACGGCCAGGGCGCCCCGGCGCCGTCCGCGTCCGCCGCGCCGCCGTCCCCCGGCGTGACGACGACGGCGGTGGCCCGTCCCGCCGCCGGGAACACGGCGGGCGGACCTCCCGGCTGGCTCGTCTGGCTGCCGCCGGTGCTGGCCTTGGCCGTCCTCGCCCGGGTCGCCGCCCGCTCCCTCCCCGTCGTCCTCCGCCGTCGCCGCTGACCCCGCAGGAGCCCCCATGACCACCCCGAAGAAGCCCGTCCGCCGCGTCCGCGTCATCGAGATCGTCGACGAGGACGGCACCGACCTGGACGAGGCGACCCTCAACTCCCTCATCGCCGCCGCCGACGCTTCCGCCGACGTCGCGGACGGGTCCGAGGACGGCGACGCCGCGGACGAGAGGGCTTCCGGCAAGGCGGCCGAGTCCACGGCCCCGGCCGAGGACGCCGCCGATGACGGAGACACTGACACCGTCAAGGGCGGCGCCCGCGAGGCGTCCGACGAGACGGCCGGGACCGGAGACGACACGTCGGACGAGAAGACGGACCGGGCGGCGCGCGAGCTTGCCAAGGGCGGTTCCACGGGCGGCCGCGCCGGGTCGGCGGTCCGGGCGGCGGGACGGCTCGTGCCGGGGCTCGTCGCCGCCGTGGTGGTGCTGGCCGTGCTCGCCGTCGTCGGGCTGGTCCAGTGGCGGTCGGCGGCGGGGGAGGAGGCCGAGCGGCGCGATCTGGTCGCGCGGGTGTCGGCGTTCGGCGACGTCATGGCGACGTTCTCCTACCGGGACGTCGAGTCGGCGCACGAGAAGACCCTCGCGTTCCTCACCGGCGACGCCAGGGCCGAACGGGAGAAACTCGACCTGAAGGCGTTCGGCGACCGGCTCGCCGAGCAGAAGGCCGACCTGAGGTCCAAGTCCTACGCGGTGTACGTCGGCCGGGTAGACGGGAACCTCGCCAGCGCCGTCCTGGTGTTCGACCTGTCCATCGAGGCGCCCGCGCTCAGCCAGTCCCAGACGATCGGCAAGAGCCACCTCACCCTCGGCCTCATCAAGGTGGACGGCACCTGGATGATCTCGTCCATGACGCCCGCGGGCAGCGAGGACAGCGCCGCCTCGTCCGTCCCCGGCGTCGGCACCCCCGCCCCCGCCGACACCCCGACCGCGAAGCCGACCGACAAGAAGGAGTGACGGGGCGTTCGGGCCCGCCCGGAGGGCCGATATCGGTCGTCCGGGCACTGTCAACCGGGAGTGGCGTGCACGACAATGGGCGGATGGACAGCGGGGACGACGCGCTGATCCGGGAGTTCGGGCTGCTGCTCAGCGCCGCCTCCCGGCTGGAGCGGATCGCGGGCCGGGCGTTCGAGCGCCGCGTGGGGATCTCGCACGTCATGTTCGAGGTGCTGCTACGGCTCGACGAGGGCTGCGTCTCGATGAGCCACATGGCCAAGGACATGATCCTCACCAGCGGCGGCATGACCCGCCTCATCGACCGGATGGAACGCGCGGGCCTCCTCACCCGCCACACCTCCGAAACCGACCGCCGCGTCCAGAAAGCCTCACTCACCGCCAAGGGCCGCGAAACCCTGACCCTGGCCCGCGCCGTCCACACCGAGACGCTCCGCGAGTTCTTCGCCGCCCCCCTCACCCCCACCGACCGCGCCACCCTCCAGGCCCTCCTGGAACGCCTCGAATCCCGAGGCCGCCAGGAACTCCCCTCCCTCGGCTGAACGGTGACGGGCAGGGCGGCCGGGGTGGGGCGCCCTGCCCGTCGAACATCAATTCACCACCGTCACAGGTAGCGGGCCGCGTTGGGTTCGGCGGGGGCGTCCGCGCCGGTGACGCCGTTGGGGCCCTTCGGGACGCCGTCGTCGATGGACTCGGGGGCGTTGATGGTGACCCGGTGCATTTTGCGGCGCTCGGTGTAGTCCGCCACGGCGTAGTGCTGGGTGGGCCGGTTGTCCCAGAACGCGAGGGTGCCGACGCGCCAGTTCAGCCGTACCTGGAACTGCGGGTCGCGCACGGCGTCGAACAGCAGCGGCAGGATCGCCTCGTTCTCGCGGCGCGACAGCCCGATGAGCCGCGTGACGGAGCTGCGGTTGACGTACAGGGCCTTGCGTCCCGTCTCCGGGTGCACCCGCACCACCGGGTGGACGACCGGCGGGTTCTTCTCCTGGAGTTCGCGCAGGTCCATCCGGTGGCCCTTGTCGATGGCCTTCGTGACGGACATCGTCAGGTCGTGCTCGGCGTACAGTTCGTCGCACAGCCGCCGCAGCCACGGCGCGAGCGACTCGTACACGAGGTACATGTTGGCCCACTGTGTGTCGCCGCCGACCTCGGGCAGGATCACCGCGCGCAGCAGCGACCCCATCGGCGGCGTCCGCATGAACGTGTTGTCGCTGTGCCACTGGTCGCCGCCCTCGCCCTTGGGGTCGGTCTGGTCGAGCACGTGCACGGGCGACCCGCTGGTGTCCATCGGAGGCAGGTTCGCCGTCCCGAACTGCCGCGCGAACGCCACATGCTGCTCGTCGGTGATGTGCTGGTCCCGGAAGAACAGCACCCCGTGGTCCAGCAGCCCGGTCCTGATCACCTGAATCCGCTCGGCGTCCAACGCCTCCCGCAGATCAACCCCCGTCACCTCCGCCCCGATGTTCCGCGTCACCTTCCGAAATTCGATCATGTCCCTCAACCACCCTCCTAGCGAAACAAGCAACCGCTAGGTTAAATGTACTCCACACACATTCCCCCAACCACCCCCAAATCCGCACACGGCGACGGCCAGGTCCCGGGGTCCGGGCCTGGCCGTCGCTTGTGTGGCTTTCGCGGCTCGCGCGATCGGGTTTTGGTTATCGGCTGTAGAACTCCACCACCTGCTGTTCGTCGCACACCACGGGGATCTCGCGGCGTTCGGGGAGGCGCTCCAGCCGGGCGACGAGGGCGTCGGTCCGGACGTCCAGGTACGGGGCCGGGACGGCGGGCGTGAACCCGCCCTGGGCCGCCGTCTGGAACGGGAGCATGGACTTGCTGCGCTCGGAGACGCTGATCCAGTCGCCGGGGCGCAGCCGGTAGGACGGACGGTCGACCCGCTTGCCGTTCACCAGGATGTGCCGGTGCACGACGAACTGGCGGGCCTGGTAGATCGTCCGCGCGAACCCGGCGCGCAGCACCATCGCGTCGAGACGGCGCTCCAGGTCGACGACCAGCGCCTCGCCGGTCTTGCCCTCGACCTTGCGGGCGCGCTCGAAGGCGAGCTTGAGCTGCGCCTCACGGATGTTGTACTGCGCCCGCAGCCGCTGCTTCTCCAACAGCTGGTCCTTGTAGGGCGAATCCTTCTTGCGGCTGCGTCCATGCACACCAGGCGGGTAGGGACGGGCTTCGAAGTACTTGACGCACTTCGGCGTGAGCGGAACGCCCAGAGCCCGGGAGAGCTTCGCCTTGGGGCGGGGGTTGTTCAAAATCCCTCCTTCGTGATTAGGTTGCCCTAACTAAGGCTAGCCTAACCTAATGGAGTACGTCTTGAGCAGCAAGGGTCCCAGCGCGGCGGAACGGGCGCGCACCATCGCCTACGGCGTGGCCGGGGCCACGCTCGCGGTCCTCGGCCTCGACGAGGAACTGACCGTCGCCGCGCACGTTACCGGAGAGGACGGCGTTCCGCTCCTGCTCATGCCGACCGCGTCCGATCTGGTACGCGCGCTCCGCCGGGAACCCGACCTGCCCGCCACCCTCCGCGCCACCGACCTCACCCCCGTCCCGCTCGCCGACCGCGTCCGCGGCACCGTCTGGCTGCACGGCTGGGTCAGCGAGGTCCCGCTGGACCGCCGCCGCGAGGCAGCCATCCGCATCTCCCGCCTCCACCCGCGCTCCGACCTCCTCGACATCGGCGCCCGCATCCCCGCCGAACAGGAATGGACGGTGCTCTGCCTCGACGTCGCCGAAGCCGACGTGGACGACGTGTGGGGCGACGAGACCATCGAAGCCGAGGACTACGCGGCCGCCCGGCCCGACCCGTTCGTCGCCGTCGAGCCCGGCATGGTCGCGCACCTGGACTCCCACCACCGGCCCGAACTCGTCGGGCTGTTCCGCGCCCGGTTCGGCCAGGTCTCGCCGCAGCCGATCGTCAGGGCCGTCGGCCTCGACAGGTTCGGCCTGCGGGTGCGGTGCACGCCGCCGCCGTCCGGCGGGCCCGCCCCGTTCGACGTCAGGTTCGACTTCCCCGAGCCCGTCACCGACCTGCCCGGCATGCGCTGCGCCTACCGCACCATGTTCTCCTACGTCCGCGGCACCGCCGCCTGACGCCCCCCGCCCGCACGGGCCCCTGGACGCGGCGAAGCCGCCCTCCGGCGCGGTGAGGGCGGCTTCGTCGTCTCGTGCGGCGCGCTACAGGTGGTGCTGCGGGTCAGCGGCGCCCGTCGTGGTTTTCGATCCGGAACGACATGACGCGGCCGTCGATCTCCCTGATGCCCTGGTAGCAGGCGCTGCCACGGACGATGACGTTCTCGCTCGCGAGGATCGTGGCGTTGACCCTGTCGCCCTTGTACCGGCCGCTGACGATCTTGGCGTCCTTGAGCCGGAGGTTCGCGAGGGTGCCCTCGAACCTGCCGTGCTTGATCCGGGAGACGCCCCTGCCGTCGTCCCAGCGGATGAAGCCCTCGGCGTGGCCCGCGCGCACGATGCCGCTCGCGGTGGTCCGCGAGTCGCACGACGCCTTCGCCTTGGCCCTCAGGTGCAGCGTCCCGCTGGTGACGGACGGGCGCACGTGCGTGATGCAGGTACCGAGGTCGAGTTCGCCGCGGAGGTGCACCTGGCGGGCCTGCCCGTCGCGCACGCCCGGATAGGCGCGCAGCTCGGCACCGCCGCCTCCGCACGCCACCTTGGTCCCCTCGACGCCCGCCGCGGCCTCCCCGGCCGAGGCGACACCCCCGATCCCCACCGCCAGCGCCAACCCGCTCCCCGCCAGCATCGCCTTCACCCGAGAATCCATCGAGTCCCCCTTCATCCGACTCCGAGACCGCCCCCCGCGACCCCAACCCACCACTACCCTCCAAGATCAGCCCGCCCCCTCCCCCCACCCCAATTCCTCCCCAACAACTCCCCACCAACAGAACCAGTCCCGCCCACACGGGCCCGGTGAGGCCGAAAACCGAGCGCCCGCCAAGAACCCGCTGACCCTCGCCGGACACCAACCGACGTACCGCCGCGCGCGCCCGCCCTTGGATCGCAACCCCTCGGCGGGCGCGAGCCGACGCCCGGCCTTCGGCGAACGCTAGGCGACGTGTGCCTCCAACGTGACGACGAGTTCCGCGTCCAGCGCGCGGGCGACCCGTTCCAGCACCCCGATCGTCGGCACCCCTGCCCCGCCCGCCTCCAGCCGCGACAGCGCCGACCGCGTCATCCCCGCCCGCGCCGCCACCTCCGCCTGCGAGAGCCCAAGCCCGTCACGCCGCTCCCGCACCGCACGTCCCAGCTCATGGGCGCGCCGCGCCACCGCGTACCCCTCGGCCACTGCCGCGCCGTCCCGATCGCCGCCCCGCCGCCACCCGTAGTGCTCACTCACCGCCACCCAGCTCCCTTTCCGTCGCCTTCGTCATGTCGTCGTCCGCCGGTCGGAGCCGTGCGCGGGCCTCTCCGTGCGGGTGCTCCGGAGGCGGGGCCAGGAGGCGGCTGAGGACCGTACCGGCGTCGACGGTCGGCACCGCCTCGCCGCGGAGCAGCGCCTCGGACTGGCGGCGTGCGGTGCGGTGGGCTTCGGGGTTCAGGGAGAAGACGGCGATACGCCACCAGGTCTCGATGAAGTCGTGCGGCGGGGTCGCGCCCCGGGCGTCGGATGCCCGGTTCGTGACGCGCCGTAGTCCGGCGTCGAACTCCGCGAGATCCTCTGGAAGGAGGGCGGCGCGGATCGACGTGGCCTCCTTTGTTGGGGGCGCGGGGTCCGGGGGTGCGGCTGTGCTCATGGTGGTGACTCTAGGGGGTGGTGGCGTTACGCGGGGCCAGGTTGGGGGAGTTGGTCGGGCACTGGGGGGTTAGAGGGTGTTGAGGGTGGTTTGGAGGTCGGTCCAGAGGTCTTCGGGGTGTTCGATGCCTACGGCCAGGCGGATGGTGCCTTCGGTGAAGCCGGCGGCGGTGAGGGCGGCGGGGGAGTACATGCGGTGGGAGGTGCTGGCGGGGTGGATGGCGAGGGTTTTGGCTTCGCCAAGGGAGGCGGTGAGGGAGATGAGGCGGGTGGACTCGATGAAGCGTTGGCCGGCGGGGCGGGCGCCCTTGAGGTCGAAGGCGAGGACGCCGCCTGCGCCGCCGGTGAACTGGTGGTGGGCGAGCTTGTGGTCGGGGTGGGTGGGCAGGCCCGGGTAGGAGACGGACGCGACGGCCGGGTGGGAGGAGAGGCGTTCGGCCAGGTACTGGGCGTTGGCGCTGTGCCGCTCCACGCGCAGGCCCAGGGTCGTCAGGCCGCGCAGGAGGAGGAAGGCGGCGAAGGGGTCGAGGGTGGGGCCGGTCTCGATAACCTCCTCCCAGATGCGGCGCTCGTCCTCGGGCGAGGAGGTGACGATGACGCCCGCCAGCACGTCACCGTGCCCGCACAGGTACTTGGTCGCCGAGTGCACGACGATGTCAGCGCCGAACTCCAGGGGGCGGCACAGCAGCGGCGTCGCGAAGGTGTTGTCCACGACCTTCTTCACGGTGGCCGGGACGGCGGCGAACAGCGCGCCGAAGTCGGGGATCCGCGTCGTCGGGTTGGCGATGGTCTCCAGGTAGAGGATCTTCGTTGTCGGGCGGACGGCCGCGGCCACCTCCGCCGGGTCGTCGCCGGAGACGTACGTCACCTCGACGCCCCATTTGTCCTTGAGCGTCTCCAGGGTGCCGTAGGTGCCGCCGTACAGGCAGGTCTGCGCGACGACGTGGTCGCCGGAGCGCAGCAGGCCCTTCAGCACCGCGTTGATGGCGGCCATCCCGGACGCCGTCGCCAGGGCGCCCGTCCCGCCCTCCAGATCGGCGAGGGCGAGTTCGAAGGACCGGACCGTGGGGTTGCCGAGGCGGCTGTAGAACGGGGGCTGTCCGGGGCCGTCGAACGCCGCCGCCATGCCGTCCGCGCTGTCGAACGCGAACAGGTGGCTCTGGTAGATCGGCATGCCCAGCGGGGTGCTGCCGGTGGGGGTGACGATCGGCGTGTGGATGGCTCGGGTCTCGGGACGAAGCTCGCTCATGCCCTCAAGTCTGACCCCCGATGACCAGGGCAAACAGTGCCAATCCCGAAGAAGTGGCCTATTCCTCCACGCGCCGCGCCTCGCGGGCCGCCTTGCGCGCCGCGCGCTCGACCCGCTCGGCCGCGTCGAGCTCGGCGGCGCGCTCCGGGGTCGGCGCGGTGCCGCCGCGGTGCGCGGGCTGCCACCACTGGCCGGTGCCGTCCTCGGGGTAGGTGCTCTCGGCCTTGTCGACGAGCTCCTGCATCCGGGCGCGCAGCTCCTTGGTCACCTGGTCGTAGTCGTCGCCGCGCTTGGGGTGCATCGGCTCGCCCACGAGGATGGTGATGTGGGTGCCGCGCTGCCACAGCTTGCGCTTGCGGCCCTTGGTCCACAGCCGCTGGGTGCCCCACAGGGCGACCGGGACAAGCGGGACCTTCGCGGCGACGGCCATCCGCACCGCCCCGTTCTTGATCTCCTTGACGGTGAAGGACTGGCTGATCGTCGCCTCGGCGAAGACCCCGATGACCTCGCCCTCCTTGAGCGCCTTGAGCGCCGCGATGTAGGACGAGGCACCGTTGTCCCGGTCGACGGGGATGTGCTTCATGCCGCGCATGAGCGGACCCGCGACCTTGCTGTCGAAGACCTCCTTCTTCGCCATGAAGCGCACCAGCCGCTTGGCCGGGTGGGCGCCCAGCCCGGTGAAGATGAAGTCCAGGTAGGAGATGTGGTTGCTGGAGATCACCGCTCCGCCGGTCGCCGGGATGTTCTCGTGGCCCTCGACCCTGATCTTCAGGCCGAGCACCTTGAACATGACCTTCGCGGCGCCGATCACCGGCGGGTACACGATCTCACTCATGCTGAGCAACCTAACCTACGACGTCGTGGCCGCCGAAACGGCGGGGAGCACAAAAGCCGCTTCCGAGTTTTGCAGGGTGTCACCTTGCGTCGGCGTTGGCCCGGGCGGTCTCCTCTGACGGGACGGGCGCGGGGGCGTCGGGACGCGGCTCCAGCTCCGGCGGGTCGACGGGCAGCGGCCGGTTCCGCGCCGCCAGGACGCGCCGCGCCATCGCCGGACGGAACAGCGAGAACGGCTCGGCGCCCAGCCCCAGCACGTCGATGAGCTGCCCGGCGACGACGGGGTCGCTGTTGGCGGCGCGCACCGCGAGGTCCACGGCCCGGTTGAGCGCCTTGGTGTGCGGCCGGACGGGCGGGCCCTGCGTCTCGGCGTAGCGCCTGTCCTCGCCGGTGGAGATGAGCCAGGCGCCGCTTCCGGCCTTCTTGGCGCGCTGCTGGAACCAGCGGGTGGAGCGGCCCTCGCCGAGCATCCTGTCGAGCTGGAGGGCGCTGCGCGCGGCGACGGTCATGCCCTGGCCGTAGATCGGGTTGAACGCGCAGACGGAGTCGCCGGTCGCGACGAACCCGGCGGGCCAGTCCCGCATCCGCTCGTAGTGCCTGCGGTGCCCGGCGGTGCGCCGGTAGGAGTGGATGGGCGTGAGCGGCTCGGCGTTCTTGATCGCGTCGTACAGGACGGGGTGGCGGAGGCCGCGCGCGTAGTCGAGGAACCCGTCGTCGGTGGTGGGCGGGTAGTCGCGTCCGGCGCCGCTGAGGCTGCAGATCCAGGTGCCGTCCTCCTGGGGGAACAGCCCGCCCGTCCGCCGGTGGGTGGGGGCTCCGGCCTGGAGGTAGAGGGCCTTCCAGCCGGGGTCGAAGCCTTCGGGGACGGCGAAGCGCCGGGTGGCGTAGCCGAGGAGCGGGTCGATCCGGGTCTCGGCGGGGAAGGGGCGGCCGAGTTTGGCCAGCCATTCCGGCGCGCGGGAGGTGCGCCCGGTGGCGTCCACGACGAGGTCGGCTTCCAGGACTTCGCCCGTGCCTTGTGTGCCGCGTTCACGGAGCCGTACTCCGGTGACCGTCCTACGGTCGGACGTGGCGGTCAGTTCGGTGACCTCCACTCCGGTCCGCACGGTGAGCCGTTCTTCCGCGAACAGCCTTTCCCGGACGACGTGGTCGAGCATGCCGCGGCTGAAGGTGAGGAGCCTGCTTACGTCGTCGAACCTGCGTCGCCAGCCTTGCGGGGTGAGCCAGAGGAGGTCGCCGGGCAGCTTGAGGTCGGGCACGCCGCGCTCGACGAACTCCCGCTCCAGGCCGGGGAAGAGCCCGTCGAGGACGCCGAGCCCGTAGTTCCACAGGACGTGCAGATGTCTCCCCTGCGGCACTCCCGCCCGGTCTTGCGGGGAGTCAGGGTAGGTGTCGCGTTCCAGAAGGGTGACCCGGGGGAAGTGGGTGGTGAGGATCCGGGCGGCGAGCAGCCCCGCCATGCTCCCGCCGATCACGACCGCGTGTTCACGTGCCTGCATGGTGTGATTTTTGATGGTATCGCGCGGCGGCGCCACCCGAATCGCAGTCCAATTTGTCCATTCAGGATGATCCACAAATAAGGTGACAAAGATCTCTTATTTACAGATATATGGATCAAAGCGAATAGTGGCAGGGTCATGCACCCGGGCATGGAGGGGAGTCACCATGACCGTCACCGCGGAGACCGGGGCGCTTACGCGCCCGCCCTCGCGAACCCAGCACCACCGCACCGTCAAGCGCGAACTGTCCGAGACGCCGCACCCGGCGTGGGTCGAGGAGATGATCGCCGACCTGAAGCCGGACTGGGACGGCGTCCTCGCCTCGCCCGTCTTCGCCGGCACCGTCACCGGCGGGGTTTCGGACGAGACGTGGAAGGCCGTCGTCAAGGAGTTCTTCTGCGTCGTCGAGGCGTTCCCGAAGTACATGGGCGTCTACCTCGGCCGCACCACCTACGGCAAGCACCCCGGCGACCTGCTCGCCAGGGACTGGCTCATCGGCAACATCCGCACCGAGGCCCTGCACGCCCAGTGGTTCATCGACTGGGGCGTCTCGCTGGGCCTCACCGAGGACGAGATCATCGACCACCGGCCCGGCCCGGAGGTGGCGTCCCTGTACGAGTTCCTCTGGTCGGTCTCCTACCGGGGCTCGCTGGCGGAGGCGTTCGGGGCCGTCAACTACGCCATCGAGGGCACGACGGGCGACTGGACCGAGGCCGTCATGCCCGCCTTCAAGGAGCGCCTCGGCGAGGACAAGCGCGGGCTGATGTGGCTCGCCGAGCACGCCGAGTACGACGACGCGCACCCGCGCGAAGCCCTGGAGCTCATCAAGCTCACCGTCAGGGACGAGGACGACAGGGCGGCCGCCAAGGAGGCGACGCGCCGTTCGCTTGAGCTGTTCCGCCGAGCCTTCGACGCCTGCCTGCGCTGAAGAAGGCGACCCGTTCGGCCATGGCGGTGTTCCGGCCCGTCCGAATGTCAGCGTCATGGCCGAATGCGGTCGGTATGTCCGCACGACCGCAAGTTAAGTCCTGGTTATTAATCTGTGACCTCGGTTGACCGGCCTCCCCGGACGGCATAGCTGTAAGGAAAGCGCGCAGGGCGAACAGGACGGGGACGTGACGTGATGGGCCAGCTGACCGCGGTGGACGCCAGCTTCCTGAACATCGAAGGAGACCGCACCCAGGCCCACATCGGAGGTCTGGGCATCGTCGACACCACGCTCTGCCCCGGCGGCAGGCTCACCCGCGCCGACATGGTCGAGCTGGTCCGGGAGCGGGCGCACCTGGCCCGCCCGCTCCACCGGCGCCTCGCCCAGGTGCCCTTCGGCCTCGACCTCCCGTACTGGGAGGACGACCCCGACTTCGACCCCGAGCGCCACGTCCACGAGGTCGCGCTGCCCTACCCCGGCGACGACCGCCAGCTCGGCATCGAGGTCGCCCGCATCCACGAACGCCCCCTGGACCGCCGCCGCCCGCTGTGGGAGCTGTTCCTCATCCAGGGCCTCGAAGGCGGGCGCGCCGCCATCTACTGCAAGGTGCACCACGCCTGCGTCGACGGCGTGCTGGCCGCCGAGACCCTCGCCGCGCTCCTCGACCTCCAGCCCGAGGGCATGACCCCGCCGCCGTTCACCGGCGAGCCCCTCACCAGCCCCGGCCTGCTGCCGATGCTCACCAAGGGCGCCCGGAACGTCGCGCTGCACCCGGTCCGCTCCGCCGAGGCCATCGCCAGGACCGTCCCCTACCTCGACCAGTTCCCGCTGCTCGGCGCGGTGCCCGGCGTCCCCGAGGTCTCCCGGACGCTGCGCGGCCTGCTCGGCAGGGACAACCCGGCGCCGTCCGAGCTCGGCACCGCGCCCCGCACCCCGTTCAACGCGCCCATCTCCCAGCACCGGTCGTTCGCGTTCGGCTCGCTGCCGCTGGAGGACGTCAAGGAGGTGCGGCGGGCGCTCGGCGTCTCGGTCAACGACGTGGTGATGGCGATGTGCACCGGCGCGCTCCGCCAGTGGCTGATCGACCACGACGCGCTGCCCGACCAGCCGCTCGTCGCCGTCGTCCCGGTCTCGCTGCGGCGCAAGCACGGCCGCACCGACGGCAACGCGCTGTCGGCGATGTTCGCGCCGCTGCCCGTCCAGATCGACGACCCTGAAGACCGCTTCTACGCGGTGCGCGGCGCGATGCGCGGGGTCAAGCGCCGGTTCGCGGCCTCCTCCGGCACCTGGTTCGAGGGGCTGACGGGGCTGCTGCCGCCCGCCGTCGCCGGGATGGCCACCAAACTCGTCATGCAGGTCGCGCCGGCCCTCAACCCGGTCAACCTCCTGGTGTCGAACGTGCCGGGGCCGCAGCAGCCGCTGTACGCGCGCGGAGCGCGGGTCCTGGCGTACTACCCGGCGTCCGTCATCAGCGACGCGACGGGCGGCGTCAACATCACCGTCTTCTCCTACGACGGCAACCTCGACATCGGCATCGTCGCCTGCCCCGACCTCGTGCCGGACGCCTGGAACCTCGTCGACTACCTGCGGGACTCGCTGAACGAGCTGCTCAAGCTGACCCGCGCGACGGCCGACGTCTGAGGCGGCGGAGCGTCAGGGCAGGCGCCAGTCCACGGGCGCGCCGCCCTGCTGCTCCAGCGCCGCGTTGGCGCGGCTGAAGGGGCGGGAGCCGAAGAAGCCCCGGTCGGCCGACATCGGGCTCGGGTGGGCCGAGGCGATGCACGGGTAGCCGTCCAGCATCGGGCGGAGCGTCTGGGCGTCCCGGCCCCACAGGATCGCCACTAGCGGGGTGCGGCGCTCAACCAGCGCCCGGATCGCCTGCTCGGTGACCTTCTCCCAGCCCTTGCCCCGGTGCGCGGCCGGCTTGCGCGGCTGCACCGTGAGCGACCTGTTGAGTAGGAGGACGCCCTGCCTCGTCCACGGCGTGAGGTCGCCGTTGGCCGGGCCCGGTAGGCCGAGGTCCTGCATGTACTCGGTGTAGATGTTGATGAGGCTCGGCGGGAGCGGCCACACGTCGGGCGCGACGGCGAAGCTGAGGCCCACGGCGTGCCCCGGCGTCGGGTACGGGTCCTGCCCCACGATGAGCACCCTCACGTCCGCGAAGGGCTGCTGGAACGCGCGCAGCACGTTCTGCCCCGCCGGGAGGTAGGTGCGGCCCGCGGCGAGCTCGCCGCGCAGGAAGTCGCCCATGGCGGCGATGTCGGACTCGACGGGGGCGAGGGCCTTCGCCCAGCCCTCCTCGACGATCTCGGTCAGCGGACGTGCCATGGCACCGCAGCCTAACGAGCCCGGAGGCGCGGCGCGTCCGGTTCGTCTCAGCGCAGGACGCGGCCTCGGCGTTCGCCGGTGAACTTCCCGTCGTCGACGACGACGGCGCCCTCCAGGACGACATAGGGGATGCCCGTCGGCTGGACGTCGGGTTCGGTGTAGGTGCCGGGGTGGCCTACCGTCTCGGGGTCGAAGCACGTGATGTCGGCGTAGGCCCCCGGGAGGAGGACGCCGCGTCCGGTGAGGCCGAAGGGCAGGGCGTTCGCTGACGTCATCTTCCGGACGGCCTCCTCCCACGGCACCAGGGCGGCGTCCCTGACGTAGGCGCCCAGGAAGTGCGGGAAGCAGCCCCAGGTACGGGGGTGCTCCAGGCCGGTCGGCATGCCGTTGTCCGAGCCGATGCCCAGCAGCGGATCGGCCAGCAGCTTCCGGACGTCCGGCTCGGCCATCATGGTGATCACCATGGTGGCGGCCGGGTCGGCGGCGATGAGGGCGCAGGCCGTCGCGAACGGGTCGGCTTCTGCGGCGACGGCGGCGAGGGTGCGGCCGACGACGGACATGTCGGCATGGGTGGTGATGAGGACGCCCTCGGGTGTGGTGTCCCGCCAGAGGCCGGTGCCCTTCAGTGGGACGGGGTCCTCGGCGGCTCGTCTGAGGGGCTCGATGTCCCCGGCGAGCCTTGCGCGGAGGGCGTCGAGGCCGCCTTCCAGCGACGCCGGGGGCAGCAGGGCCGAGAGGGCGGTGCCCCCGGCCAGGTAGGGGTAGACGTCGCCGCGCACGTCGAGGCCCTCGGCACGGGCGGCGCGCAGCCTTTCCAGGAGCATCCCGGCGCGGCCGTGGTTGCGCGGCCCCGCCGTCTTGCAGTGCGACACCTGAAGGGCGACCCTTGCCCGGCGCGCTATCTCGATCGCCTCGTCCAGGGCGTCGGACAGGCCCGCGCCCTCGTCGCGCATGTGCGTCGTGTACGGCCTGCCGTACCGGTGGGCGACCTTCGCCAGGGCCACCAGTTCGTCCGTGCCGCCGAAGGAGCCCGGGGGGTAGATGAGGCCGCTGGACAGGCCGCGGGCGCCCGCCTCGAACGCCTCGGCGGCCAGCGCGCACATCTCCGCGACGGCGGCCTCGGAGACGTCCGGCTCCCACCCGGCGGCGGCCAGGCGCAGCGTGGAGTGGCCGACGAGCGTCGCCATGTGGTTGGTCGGACCCGCCGCCTCCATCGCCGCCAGGTACTCCGCGAACGTGCCCGGCGTGACGGGAGCGCCCGCGTAGCCCGACATCGTCTCCGCGTCGCGCGCCAGCACCGGCGCGAAGGAGAAGCCACAGTTCCCGTTGACCTCCGTCGTCACGCCCTGGAGCAGCTTGAAGGGCTGTGCCTCCGGGAGCGCGGGGACGAGGTCGGAGTGGCAGTGCGGGTCCACAAAACCGGGCGCGACGGCCAGGCCCGCGACGTCCAGGACCCGGCGCGCCGGGCCCACGTCGGCGCCGAGCGCGGCGACCCGGCCGCCGGAGACCGCGACGTCGGCGCGGACCGGCGGCGACCCCAGCCCGTCGTGGACGGCGCCGCCGCGCAGAACGAGATCGTGCATGAGCGATCACTGTAGAGATTCACAAGGCGGGACGCGCGGGAGGAGGTGACAAATCCTTTCGTAAGGATTGTGAACATTGCCGATGAGGCGGACGATCCGGGCGGGCTAAGGTGCGTCTCCCGCGCGGTAGCGGCCGCGTGACTGCAGGAAGGAGCCCGGGTGGACTGGGGTGGACGGCTCGCCGAACTCGCCGCGGCGCACGGGGTGCCCGGCGCGTCCCTGGCGATCCGGCGGGGCGGCGCGACCGAGGCGCACGCGACGGGGGTGCTCAGCACCGCGACCGGCGTCCCCGTGACGCCCGGCACGCTCTTCCAGATCGGATCCGTCACCAAGGTGTGGACGGCGACGCAGATCATGTTGCTCGCCGAACGGGACGAACTGGACATCGACGCGCCGGTGCGGGAGGCGCTGCCCGAGTTCGCCGTGGCCGATCCGGGGGTGTCCGCCACGGTGACACTTAGGCATCTGCTCAGCCATACGTCCGGGATAGATGGTGACCTCTTCCTGGACACGGGGCGGGGCGACGACTGCCTGGAACGGTACGTCGCCGCCTGTGCGGAGCTGGGGCAGTTGCACGCGCCGGGCGAGACGCAGTCCTACGTGAACGCCGCCTACAGCGTCATGGGGCGGATCATCGAGAAGCGCACCGGGCTCGTCTGGGACAGGGCGCTCAGGGAGATGCTCGTGGAGCCCCTCGGCCTCACGGACGTGTGCACACTGCCGGAAGAGGCGCTGCTCAGGCGGACGGCCGTAGGGCACCTCGGCAAGGGCGACGAACTGCACCCGACGCCGGTGTGGGGGCTGATGCGCTCGATCGGCCCGGCCGGGCTGATCTGCGCGACGGCCTCCGACACCGCCGCGTTCGGCGCGTCCCACCTGGCGGGCGGGCTGCTCAAGCCGGAGTCGCTCGCCGCGATGCGGACGCCGCAGGTCACGGTGCCCAACCCGCACGGGCTCGGCACCCACTGGGGCCTCGGCTGGATCCTCGACACCTGGGACGGCCACGACGTCCTGTGGCACGCGGGCAGCACCATTGGACAGAACGCGGCCCTGTGGGTGGTGCCTTCCGCTGACCTCGTCGTCGCGCTGCTGACGAACGGCGGCCATGACGGGGCCCTGGCGAACGACCTCTCGCGGGAGATCTTCGCCGAACTGGCGGGGATCGCCGTACGGCCGCCCCTGGAGCCGCCCGCCTCACCGCCGTCCCTCGATCTGTCGGCTTACGCGGGCCTGTATGAACGCAGGCACGTCCGCACGACACTGACGCTGGGGGAACGCGGCCTCCACGCCCGCGTCGAGGTGACGACACCGGAGCTGGCCGACCTCGGCGAACCGCTCGAACTCGATCTGGTCGCGGTCGACGACAGCACGTTCGTCGGCGTCGCGGAAGGGAATCCCGGCAAGGTGCCTTTTGTGTTCCACACCCTCCCCGACGGCTCTCGGCACCTCCACTACAGCGCCAGGACAAACCCCCGTGTCCACTGAACACTTCGACCGGGCCGCGATGACCGCGGACCTCGCGTCCCTGGTGGAGGCCGAGTCGCCCAGCGGCGACACCGCCGCCCTCGCCGCCTGCCGCGACCGCGTCGCCGACCTCGGCGCCCGGCTCCTCGCCACCGAACCCGCCGTGCTCGGCGAACACCTGCGCTGGGGGCCGGAACGGCCCAGGGTGCTGCTGCTCGGCCACTACGACACCGTCTGGCCGGTCGGGACACTCGCCCGCTGGCCGTTCACCGTCACCGGCCACCGCGCGACGGGCCCCGGCTGCTTCGACATGAAAGCCGGAATCGTCCAGCTCTTCCATGCTTTGTCCGTCCTGCCCTCTCTGGAGGGGATCGGGGTGCTCGTCACGTCCGACGAGGAGACCGGCTCGGAGACCTCCCGCGACCTCATCGAGGACACCGCTTCGGAGGCCGCCGCCGTCCTCGTGGCCGAACCGAGCGCTGACGGCGCGCTCAAGACGTCGCGCAAGGGCCTGGCCCGCTACGAGATGGCCATCGTCGGCAAGGCCGCCCACACCGGCCTGGACCCCGAACGCGGCGTCAACGCGGCGCTGGAGCTCGCCCACCAGATCCAGGCCGTCGCCGGGCTCGCCGCGCCCAGCCGGGGCACCACGGTGACGCCGTCGGTCTGCCGGGCGGGCACCACGGTCAACACGGTGCCCGCCGACGCGAGCCTCGCGGTGGACGTGCGCGCCTTCGACGCCGCCGAACTGGAACGGATCGACCGGTGGATGCGCTTCCGGCGTCCCGTCCTGCCCGGCGCCCGCCTTGAGGTGCGGGCCGGGCCCCGGCGTGGACCGCTCCCGCGCTCGGCGTCCTTCGGGCTGTTCCAGCGGGCCGCCGGGGCCGCCGCCGACCTCGGCATGCCCACCCTGCGCGAGGCGGCTGTGGGCGGCGGCTCTGACGGCAACCTCACGGCGTCGCTGGGTGTGCCCACCCTGGACGGGCTCGGAGCCGTCGGAGGAGGGGCGCACGCTGAGGGCGAATGGGTGGATCTGCGGACACTGCCGGAGCGGGCGGCTCTGCTTGCGGAGCTCCTCGCTCGCCTGCATTGACGGCGTCGGCGGCTCGGGTTGGCGGATCGGTTGGCGGATCGGACCAAAAGACGGGCTCGCGGTTGGCGGGCCCGACGATGAGTGCGGCGTCCCGGCGCGGGCAGGCTTGTTCCGTGAGCGACATCGAGGTGCGCGAACCGCACGACCCCCGCGAGCACCAGGCGGCAGCCGGGCTCATGACCGAGGTGTGGGGCCAGCCCCTGGCCGAACCGGGCCTGCTGACCGCCCTCGCGCACTCAGGCAACTACGTGGCCTGCGCCTACCGGGACGGCGCGCTGGTAGGCGTCGCGCTCGGCTTCCGGACCGCCGACAACGCGCTGCACTCGCACGCCACCGCCATCCGGTCCGACCTGCGCGGGCGCGGCGTCGGCAGGCTGCTGAAGTTCCACCAGCGGGACTGGGCGCTCTCCCGGGGCATCGAGGCGATCGTGTGGACGTACGACCCTCTCGTCCGGCGTAACGCGCACTTCAACCTGCACGTGCTGGGCGCCCGCGTCGAGGAGTACCTGCCGGACTTCTACGGGGCCATGCGGGACAGGCTCAACGGTGGGGCCCCTTCCGACCGGCTGCTTGTGCGGTGGGCCCTGGACGCGCCCATCCCGCCCGTCCCGGAGACCAGGACGGCGGAGGCATTGGGGGCGCGCGTCCTTCTGGAGCCCGGAGCGGAGCACCCTACCGACGAGCCTTACGAGGGGCGTCTCCTCGTCGCGGTCCCCGCCGACATCGAGGTGATGCGCGAGGCGTCACGCCGGGCCGCCCTGCGCGCGCGGTACGCGGTGCGCGCCGCCCTCGCGCCCGCGCTCGCCGCCGGGATGCGGATCACCGGCATCACCCGCGACGGCTACTACCTGCTGGAGGAGACCCGATGAAGCTCGAAGGCGTCGAACTGCGCTGGATCGAGATCCCCCTCGTCGCGCCCTTCCGCACCTCCTTCGGCACGGAGACACGCCGCTCGGTGCTGCTCGTCCGGGCCGTCACCGGGGACGGCGAGGGGTGGGGCGAGTGCGTGGCGATGAGCGAACCGGTGTACTCCGCCGAGTACGTGGACGGGGCGGCGCACGTCATCCGGTCGTTCCTCGTGCCGAAGCTGACCGCCGACACCGACCCGTGGCGGGCGGAACAGGCGTTCCGGCCGATCCACGGGCATCCGATGGCGAAGGCCGCCGTCGGGGCCGCGATCCTGGACGCGTGGCTGCGGGAGCGCTCCACCTCGTTCGGTGAGTTCCTGGGCGCCGTCCGGCCTTCCGTCGCCGCCGGGGTCTCCGTAGGGATCATGGATTCGATCCCGGCGCTCCTGGACGCCGTCGAGGGGTACCTGGAGGAGGGCTACCAGCGGATCAAGCTGAAGATCGAGCCGGGCTGGGATCTTGAGCCGGTGCGCGCCGTGCGTGAGCGACACCCGGACATTCTCCTCCAAACGGACGCCAACACCGCCTACACGCTGGCCGACGCCCGCCACCTGGCGAAGCTCGACGCCTTCGACCTGCTCCTCATCGAACAGCCGCTCCCCGAGGACGACATCGCGGGGCACGCCGCCCTGGCCCGTCTCGTGCGGACCCCGATCTGCCTGGACGAGTCCATCACCTCCGCCTCGGTGGCCGCCGACGCCATCACCCGAGGCGCCACCTCCATCATCAACATCAAGCCCGGCCGGGTGGGCGGCCTCCTCGAAGCCCGCCGGGTCCACGACGTCTGCGCCGCCCACGGCGTCCCCGTCTGGTGCGGGGGCATGCTCGAAACCGGCATCGGCCGAGCCGCCAACGTGGCCCTGGCCGCCCTCCCGAACTTCACCCTCCCGGGCGACACCTCCGCCTCCTCCCGCTACTACACCACCGACATCACCCCACCCTTCACCCTCCACAACGGCACACTCCCCGTCCCCACCGCCCCCGGCCTGGGCGTCACCCCCACCCCCACCACCCTCCAACCCCTCACCACCAGAACCGAATACCTCCCCATCCCCTCCCAAACCACCCGCCCCCTCTAACCCCTCACGCCCAGGCAAGCCCCCCTGTATCACCAGCGGTTTCACCGGCCTCCCGTCACTGATAGGCCGTGCTGAACCCCGCGACAAACGTGATGACACTCGTCACGACGCCGTAGCCAAGTGCCGCCCTAAGCGGAATGAGATCCCCCGCCGCAAGGGTCCCGTCCGGATCGGTACGCCGGTACACGACATAGATAAGCCACGGATACCCGAGCGCGAAAGCCCCCGTCCCCGCTATCAGCCCGACCGCCCGGTACCGCCCGTCCGCCTGCTCCTTGACCGCCTCCTCCACCTCCACCCTGATCCTCGCCGCCTGCGCCCCCATTTCCGCCGCCACCAGCGGTTCGTCCTCCCGCACCTCCCGAGCCCGAGCCTCCAACGCCAACGCATACCCCCGCTGCGCCCGCTGCAGATCCGCCACCCCCGCCGGCGCCCGCAACTCAAACAACGCATGCCGATCCAACGCGAACCCAATAATCAAAAAATAAACAACCGTCCCCCACCCCAACACCCTCAACACCACCTCACGCCGCCCCACCGCATCCATCCCCCACCCCCGTCCCCCTCACACCCAGCTCCCGGACCCACTCCCAACCCTCCACAAACAACCCCCCAAACACAACACCCAAACCCCCCAACCCCACCCCAACATCCACCAACGACCGACCCGTTCCCCTTGCCCGACCGGGTCCTGGCCGACTCCGAGCGGGTGCATGGGTGTCGACCATCCCGTCACTCGGACGCTGCGGGCGAATCCGGAGCGGACGAGGCGGGATGGGGGAGGGGGAGGACGAGGACGGTGAAGGTGGGGGCGTGGGGGAGGTCGGGTTTGAGGTGGGCTACCGGGTGCCAGCCCCAGCGGAGGTAGGTGGCGTAGGCGGGGTTGGTGGGGCGGGCTAGGAGGGTGGCGCGTTGTTCGGGGCGGGGGTGGAGGAGTTCGTTGTGGAGGGCGTGGGCGATGCCCTGGCCGGTCCAGGCGCGGCGGACCATGAGTTCGGAGAGGGCGAAGGTGCGGGTGCCGGTTTCGGTGGTGAAGCCGGGTTCGGGTTCGGTGACGAGGCCGTCCCACCAGGCGGTGTTCGGGGGGAGGGGCCAGCCCCAGGTCTGGCCGACGACTTCGGTGCCGTGGAGGGCGAAGACGAGGTCGAAGTCGGGCCTTTGGGTGTAGGCGTCGAAGCGGCGCATGAACGCGTCGCCGGCGCGGAACGGGTCGGTGAGGGTGTCGGCGTAGGCGTCGGCGTGGACGTCCCGGACGGTGTCTCGGCGCGCGCGGGCCTCGTCGGCGTTGAGGCGCTGGAACGTCAGGGCTGGCGTCATACGGCCCATTGTTACGCGGTCAACGCCGGGAAGGTTTGCACGGCGGCGTCGTAGCGCGCGGTAAACTCCTCGTCCTCGGTACTGGTGCGCAGCGGGGCGAGGGTGCGCAGGACGCGGGCCGAGCGGAGCGAGCCAGCGGGCGCGGACAGGACCTGGAGCCCCTGCTTGACGGCTCCGGTGACGTCGCCTGCGGAGCAGAGGGCACCGGCGAGGCAGGCTCGGTACACGGCGAGGTCACGAGGTGAGCGCCGGTCGTCTGCCAGGACGTCGAGGTAGAGGTTGACGGACCGGTCTGAGCCGCCGAGGGCTTCTGCGCCGAGGGCTTGGTAGCCGGTGACCTCAGAGTGGGTCACGAATCGCGTCCAGGGTGGGTGGTCGCCTTGTTCGCGGTCGAGTTCGCGGCGGGCGAGGCCGATGGCTTGGCCGAAGGCGATGCGATCGCCGAGGCGGGCGTGTGCGAGGGCTTGGCGGAGCGCGATGAGGGCGTGCAGGGAGGATGACGCCTCGTGGCGGGCGGCACGGGCGGCCCGGTCGGCGAACCGCAGTGCCGCACGGGCGTGCCCCCGCTGTCCGTCCACGGCGGCGAGGTGGGTGGACTGCTGAGCCAGGTTGACGGCGACATGGATCTGGATGGAGGGGACGTCCGAGGCGGCGGCGAGCTGGTCGGCCTGTTCGTAGAGGCCGCGGGCCAGCCCCTGGTTGTCAGCGTCGTAGGCGAGCCAGCCGCTGACAATAGCGAGGTCAGCGGTGACGGTGAGGAGTTCGCGGCCTGTCCGCTCGTTGTAGTCGCTCTCGTCGAGCATCGCGCGGGCGCGCCGGTAGATGGAGATCGACTCGCCGAGGACTCCCGCGCCTCCGGCGGAGGCGTCGGTGCCACGCAACCGGTCCAGGCAGGTGTGCAGGTAGCGCAGATGGCCGCGGTCCACACGCGGCGGCGGAGGCAGCACGGCGGCCACGGTGGTGCCGAGGGCGGCCTGGCCGAAGTGACGTCGCTTCACGTCTTCGTCCTCCCCTCCCCAGAACATCCGGGCGTCGTCTTCATCCTGCCCGCTTGGGGTGGCATCGGCACGTCCCAGGACCAGGGGGATGAGCGTTTCCCGGGGCATGCCCAGGGCGTCGGCGAGGTTCAGGATCTCGCTGATGTCGTAGGCGGTACGCCGCTCACCGCGCTCGACCTTGGTGACGACGGACTGGGACCAGCCGACGACCTCGCCGAACTCCAGTTGGGACATCGCGCACGCGCCCCGGACGATGGCGACCACGGCGGCCATGTCCGCGCGGGCGAGCGCTCCGCGCAGCGGAGCCGAGTCCCACAGCCAGGTCGGTGCCGGGCCTTGCCGGTGGGCGCGGGCGGCGGTGAGGCAGACGGCGCATAGCGGGTCCGGGTTGTAGCGCGACAGCTGCGTGTACCGGCAAGCCGGGCAGAGCCTCCGCCCCTTGACCGTGCCGCCCATCTGCCACCCTCCGCAAGCACGTTTCCCTTTGACGCACGGGTCCGGTCCAGAGGTCTGATGATCAGCCCCGAACCACACCGTAACCGCAATCCCACCTGGCGTTAGGCCAATGTGGCCTAACCGTTGGTTACCGCCCTATGACGGATCGGCGTTGGGTGTCGGGACGGGAACCGCGAACCTCCTGGAGGAGAAGGAGGTGAAGCGTGATGGCCGACGAACGATCGACGGTGCGGGCTGGCCGTCCGATGACGTCCGTGGTGGTCAGTGTCCGTGGGTGGAACCGCGAGCGGTTGCCGGAGCTGTTGGGGGCGCTTGGTGGACAGACGGTCGCGGCAGAGCGGATGGAAGTGGTGGTCGTGGACAACGACCCGCCTCCTGCCGGGCGCGTGGGCGCGATTGTCCACTCCCGGCCGTGGCCGTTCGCGGTGCGGGTGCTCCGGGAGCCGCGAGCCGGGTTGAGCGCGGGCAAGAACCGGGGGATCGCGGCGGCGCGCGGCGAGTACGTGGCGTTCGTCGATCCGGACGTTCTGCCCGATCCGGAATGGCTGGCGGCGCTGACCGACGCGATCGAGACGGAGGGCGTTTTCGCGGTCGGCGGCCGGACGACGGCCGTCTACCCGGAGGGCGTCCGGTTCCTGTCGCCGGTGCTGGCCGAGTGCCACGGTGCGGTCCGGTGGCCGTCGCACCGGGCCCCGGCGACGTGGCCGTTCTGGGTGACGGGCTGCAACCTGGTCTTCCATCGGGAGACGGCTCTGAAGATCGGCCTTCTGCGCACCGACCTGGGACGGCGCGGACGGTGGATGGGCGACTGCGAGGACCTGGAGTTCCTCGACCGGGCACGGCAGCGCGGGCACACCGTCCTCGTCGAGCCGTCCGCGCACGCCGTCCACCCGATCTACCGGGACGAGACCACGCTCGCCTACTACCTGCGGCAGGGCGTCGGCCACGGCGTCAGCCTGGCCCGGATGCACACCAGCGTCCACGTGGAGCCCGCCGCGATCCGGGCCGGGCGGCGGGACGTGGTGGACGCGCTCGGCCGACTGATCGGCGCGTGGGGCTTCACCAGCCCCACCGACGCCGTCGCCGGGCTGCGCGACCTCGTCCGCATCGCCGCCTACCGGGCTGAGAAGACACGGCTGCGCCTGACCGGTCGCCGCCTGCTGCCCACCCGACCGATGACCGACCCGACCGAGGAGAAGCACCCGTGATCGTCTCCGCTGTGAACGGATTCCCCCAGCCCGAGCTGGAGCTGGTCGAGCGGAAAGGTGCCGGCCATCCCGACACGCTCGCCGACGGTGTCGCCGAAGCGGTCTCCCGTGCCTACAGCGCTTACTGCCTCGACCACTTCGGCGCGATCCTGCACCACAACACCGACAAGACAGCGCTGCTAGGCGGCGCGGCGGAGGTCGCGTTCGGCGGAGGGCGGCTGACGGCCCCGATCCAGGTGCTGGTGAACGGTCGGCTCACCCCGGCCCTCGGCGACCACCGCATCCCCGTCGAGGAGCTCGTGGACGACGCCGTCCGGGAGTTCCTCGGCCACGCCCTGCCGCTGCTGGACGTCGGGCGGGACGTCGAGGTGCGACGGCGGATCAGCACCGCGTCCAGCCCCGGGGCCGTCCACGGCGAGACCGACAGGCAGCGGGCGGGCCGCCGGTTCTGGTTCGCGCCCCGCTCGATCGACGACCTGGCCGAGCGGCACCGGATGTTCGCCAACGACACCAGCGCCGGGGTCGGCTACGCGCCCCTCGGCGTGGCCGAACGGTTCGTGATCGGGGTCGAGCGGCGGCTGACGTCGCCGGGCTTCGTGGAGGCGCACCCGTACTTCGGGACTGACGTGAAGCTCATGGCCGCCCGCGTCGGCGACCGGGTCAGCCTGACCTGCTGCGTCCCGCAGATCGCCGCGCACACGCCCGACCTGGAGACGTACATCGAGCGCCGCGTCCTGGTGCGCCGCGCCGTCGCCGAGCTGGCGGCGGAGCTGGCCCCCGGCCACCGGGTGACGGTCGCCGTGAACACCCGCGACGACGAGGCGCGGCGCGAGCTGTACCTGACGGTGACGGGGTCGAGCATCGAGTCCGGGGACGAGGGCGTCGTGGGCCGCGGCAACCGAGCCAACGGGCTCATCTCGATGTTCCGGCCCTGGTCGGCGGAGGGCGTGTCGGGCAAGAACCCCGTCTACCACGTCGGGAAGCTCTACAACCTCGCGGCGCAGCGGGCCGCCGAGCACCTGCACCACCTCACCGGACGGTCCTGGGTGCTCGCGCTGGTCTCCCAGGCCGGGCGCGACCTTGAGGACCCCTGGCAGGTGCTCGCGCAGGCGTCGGGCACCGGCGCCGTGGACACCGCGCTGGTGCGCGAGGTCGTCTCCGGCGTCATGGGCGAGCTGGACGTGCTGCGTGCGGAGCTGCTCGCCGGGAAGCTGGCCACCGCATGAGCGCGTTCACGCCGTGCCTCAACCCGGCGACGCTCTCCGGCCTCGCTCTTCCCGACTTCCTGGAAGCGGCGGCGTCGGCTGGCTTCACCTCCGTGGAGGTGCCGGTGCAGCAGGTCGTCGCGCATGGCCCCGGCCGCGTCGCCGACCTGCTCGCGGGGCTGGGGCTGAGCGTGGCGGCGGCGTCGGGCCTCCTGCCCGCCGGGCCCGTGCTGCCGCATCCGGTCCTCGTCGAGGACTACGCGGACGCGCTGACGGGCTTGCCCGAACGGCTTGAGGCGATGCGGACGATCGGTTGCCCGGTCGCCACGATCGTCGTCAACCCGCGCTCCCTTTTGGCGCGGGACGCCGCGCTTTCGACCGCCGCGGCACGGTTGCGCGCCCTGGCCCGGGTCGCGGGGGAGTACGGCGTGACGGTGGCGGCCGAGGCGGTCGGCGTCCAACGCGGCCTGCCCGCCGAACTCGACGGGCCGCATCCGGTCGTCACGACGCTGCCCGAGCTCGCCGGGCTGCTGGAGCGCACGCCCGGTGTCGTCGCGTGCGTCGACTCCTTTCACTGGGCGGCCACCGGCGCTGATCCGGTCGCGGTCGCGGGGCTCACGATCGGGCACGTCCAGATCGCCGACACGCCGCCTGGGCCCCGGCACCTGTGGAGCGACGGGCAGCGGCTGTTCCCCGGTGACGGCGGTCTGCCCTGGATCGAGTTCGCGGGAGCGCTCGCCGTCGCGGGATATCGGGGTCCGCTTTCGGTCGAGCTGTTCAACCCCGCCTTGCGGGCGCTGTCCGAGGACGAGATCTGTCGGCGTGCCCTCCACGGCACCCGGACGTGCTGGAAGGAGACGTCATGAGGCCCCACAGGATCGCGGTGGCCGGTTGCGGGGCGGCGGCGTTCGGCCTGCACCTGCCCGTGCTCACCGCCTCGCCCGCCTGGACGGTGACGGCGGTCCTCGACCGGCACACCGCGCGCGCCCACGCGGCGGCCGGGCGGTTCGGCGTCCCGGCCGTCGCGCACACCCTGCCCGAGCTGCTGGACGGCGCGGACATGATCGCCGTGACGACGGGCGTCCACCACACCCTCATCGAGGAGGCCGTCAAAGCGGGCACGCACGTGTTCACCGAAAAGCCCGTCACCCTGGACCCCGCGTACTCCGCACGACTGCACGCGCAGGCCAGGGACGCGGGGGTACTGCTGGAGGTCGGGACGGTCCGCCTCTACGACCCGGCCGTGCGCGCGCTGCGAGACAGACTGCTTTCGCCGAACGGAGGCTGGCTCGTCAAGGCGGATGGTGTGGACGCCGCCGCCCGCGCTCACATCCTCCCTGACGGGTTCGCGACCTACACCTTCGCCGACGACCCTCCCCAACCCGTTCCCGACGGCCTGGAGCCGCACCAGGAGGAGGCGTTGAAGGTGCTTCTTTGGGAGGGATACCACCAGCTCACGGCGCTTCTCGCCGTCGTTGGGAGCGTCTACCCGGCCGCGTGCGCGATCGGTCCCGACCGGGCCGTCCACGCCACCGCGACCGACGACCACGGGCAGCCCTACACGATCGTCGTCGCCCGGCCCGGGGGCGGCGTGTTCGTTGAGTCGTTCCACCTGACCGGTGACGACTCCGCCGCCGACCTGTCCTGGCCCGCGCCGTACAGCGGACCGCCCGACCCCTTCGCCGCGATGTGGGGCGCGATCGCCGACGCGCTCGACAGCGGTGTTCCCACGGGCAGCGCCGCGTTCGCCCAGCGGGTCGAAGAACTCGCCCTCGGCCTCGCCCGCACCGCCACATCTCTCGGGAGCACTCATGGCTGACCCCGTCATCGCCGCCTTCGACGGGCCGCCGGGGGCGGGGAAGACGTCCCTGATCGCCCGTCTCGCCACCGCGCACGGGGACGCGGCGGTGTGGTTCGCCGAGCCCAACCACCTCCTGGCGACGCCGCGTACGGACGACGGCGTGTCCCGCTGGTTCCTCGACCACGAGGCCGCCAAGGCACGGAGCATCCGTGCGCTGGCCGACGACCCGGCTACCGGACTCATCATGGCGGACCGCAACCATCTCGGAGCCTTGGCCTACTGCTACGCCCACGACGGAGGAACCGTCCCGAGGGGCACCCTCCCCTTCACCGAGGCGCTGGCGTACTACATGCGTCACGTCCTCCGGCAGCAGCCCGAACGGCTCAGGACCGTCGTCCTCCTGGTCAGCCCGTCCGTCAGCCTCGCCCGACGTGGCGGAACCCCCGAACGCGCCCTGTGGCGACAATGGTACGACCCCGCCCTACTCGACCGCCTGCACGCCTTCTACCGCGACATCGCGCCTGGCCTGTGCCCCAACCGCCCGCTCGTCATCGACACCGACGCGCTCACCCTGGACCAGGTCCACGCGCACGTGGCGGCCCACCTCGCCGCCGCGGGACTGCCGGACCCCCGGGCGTGGCCGCCGCTCCCCGCCCGGCCGCTGCTCGGCGGCGTGTTCACCGACGCCTACGCGCGGCTGGGCGGCCTGGAGACACTCGGGCATCCCGTCACGGGGCCGCTGGCGTGGCGCGGCGGCCTCGTCCAGATCTGCCAGCTCGCCACCCTGCACCGGGGCCCAGACGGGCCCGCCGGGCTGTGGCGTCCGGACGCGCCCCTGGAGACGCTGCGATGACCGCCGTCGTCGGCATCAACCTCGGCCACGACGGCGGCGCGGCGCTCGTCACCTCGGACGGTGTCGTCGCGATCGGCGAGGAGCGGCTCAACCGGGCCCGGTACAGCCCCGGTTGGGAATCGGCCTTGCTGTACTGCCTACGTGCCGCCGGGCTCACCCTGGACGGCATCGACCTCGTCGCGGTCAGCGGCCTGGGCCACACGCTCCCCGATCCTGAGCGGGTCGGGCTGCATCACCTCGCACCGGTGCCCGTCCTTGCCGTGGACCACCACCTCGCCCACGCCTACACCGCGTACTGCCTTGGCCCGGCCGAGGAGGCGACCGTCCTGGTCGTCGACGGCGCGGCCAACGGGGGCGACACCGAGACGTACTATGCCGCGACGCCCGACGGCATTCACCGTCTCGGGGGCAACCCGCCGCACCGGCCACGTGCCGCCGGGATCGGCGCCACCTACGAGGCGTTCACCAACTGGCTCGGCTGGCACGAGCAGGAAGCCGGGAAAACGATGGCGCTCGCCGCCTACGGCGACCCGCACGCCTACCCCGAGCCGCTGTTCGAGGTCGCCGGGAGCGCCGTGCGGGGACGGTTGACCGCGACGCACGGCCGTGGCGTCGCCGAGTTGTCGCTGGCCACAGGGTGGGACTTCGGGCCTTTCGGCAGCCGGGGCGGTGATCCGCGCGGCATCGACGCCGCCGCCTATCTCCAGGCGCAGACCGAGGCGGCGCTGTGCTCGCTCGTCCTGGGCGTCGTCGCCGAGACGGGGCTGCCCGACCTGTGCTTCGCCGGGGGCGTCGCGCTGAACTGTGTGGCCGCCGACCGCGTCCGTCGGCTGCCGGGCGTCGCCTCCTACTTCGCACCGCCGCCCGCGAGCGACCGCGGCCAGGCGCTCGGCTGTGCCCTGTGGGCCTGGCACCGCCTCACCGGCGAGCTGCCCCGCCGTCCCCTGGCCGCCGACTCCTTCGGCCGTTCTTACCGCGACGCCGAGATCGAGGCGGCGTTGCGCCGCGATCCGCGTTCCGGCCTTGTCGAACGCCGCCATGCCCCGTTCGTGTGGCGGCGGGAAAGCTCCATCGCCGTCACGGCGGCCCAACTCGTCGCTGACGGGAGGCTCGTCGGCTGGCTCCAGGGCGGCAGCGAGCTCGGGCCGCGCGCGCTCGGGCGGCGCAGCATCCTCGCCGACCCGCGCGGTCGTGCCGCCGCCGACGCGCTCAACACCCGCGTCAAACACCGCGAACCCTTCCGGCCGTTCGCGCCCGCCGTCCTGGCCGACCACGCCGCCGACTGGTTCGACCTCGACGTCCCCTCACCCTTCATGCTCCTCGCCCCACCCGCCCTCCCCTACCTGTCCGCCGGCATCTCCGGCGTCCTGCACATCGACGGCACCGCCCGCGTCCAGACCGTCGAGCATGACCAGCCGCTTGCCGCCGTCCTCGCTGAGTTCCAGCGGCTCACCGGCGTCCCGCTCGTCCTCAACACCAGCTTCAACGACCGTGAACCCATCGTAGAAACGCCCGCCCACGCGCTGGCCACCTTTCAGGACACCGACCTGGACGCGTTGTGCCTGGGCCCCTACCTCGTGGAGAAGCCGCACCTACCATGAGTCCCATGATCACGCCGCCCACTCGGGAAGCCGCCCGCGCCATCCTCCTGGACCCCGACAACCGGGTCCTGCTGCTGCGCTACGAGGAGAACGGCGGCTTCTGGGCCACGCCCGGAGGCTCCCTGGAACCCGGCGAAACCCACAAGGCAGCCCTCCTCCGCGAACTCCGGGAGGAACTCGGCATCACCACGCTCGAACCGGGCCCCGAACTCGCCACCCGCACCACGACCCACCCCGTCGGTGGCCACCTCACCCGGCAGGTCGAACGCTACTTCGTCGCCCGCACCACCCCCGCCGACCTCCACCCGGAACACGCCACCCACCCCGACAACATCCAAACCCACCACTGGTGGACCATCCCCGAACTGGTCACCTCCACCGAGACCATCTACCCCGGCGAGCTCGCCGACCTCATCCACACGTACCTCCACACCGGCCCCCCAAGCCAGCCCGCGCCCCTCACCTGACGGACCCCGAGAACCGACGTCGCGGGGCTTCCGAACCCCACCTGGACGTGGGGGTGGTGGGGGGATCGTACGGTTGGGGGATGGTTACTGGGTTGGCGAGGGTGTTGGAGGGGCTTGGGGCGACGGTTGTGGGGTTTGCGGCTTTGCCGGGGGGTGGGGGGAGTGGGGTGTCTGGGGTGCATATTCATGATCCGTTGGAGCCGGTGGGGGATGTGGCGCCGGGGGCGTTGGTGTTGGGGGTGGGGGTTGAGGGGGGAGAGGGGGAGGTTGCTGGGCTGTTGGGGGAGCTGGGGCGGTGTGGGGCCGCTGGGTTGATGGTGAAGGTGGCGGGGGAGCCGGGGGAGTGGGTGCGGGGGGTGGTGGAACGGACGGGGGTGGCGTTGTTGGGGCTGACCCGGGCGGCGTCGTGGGCGCAGATCGCGGCGTTGGTGCGGTCGGTGTTGGGGGAGGGGGAGGCGGGTGGAGGTGAGGGGGAAGGGGATTTGTTCGCGGTGGCGAATGCGGTGTGCGCGTTGCTTGACGCGCCGGTGACGATCGAGGACAGGTCGTCGCGGGTGCTTGCCTATTCGGTTAGGCAGGAGGAGGCGGACGAGTTCAGGGTGGAGACGATCCTTGGACGGCGGGTGCCGGATCGGTTCGTGAGGCTCTATGAGGAGATCGGGTTCTTCAGGAGGCTGTATCAGAGCCGGGAACCCGTCTACCTGGACGTTCCGGGCATGCTGCCTCGGGTGGCCGTCGCCGTCCGGGCGGGGGACGAGATCCTCGGGTCGATGTGGGCGGCCGTCCGGGAGCCGTTGACGGAGCAGCGTGAGGCGGCGTTCGTCGACGCGGCGAAGATCGTGGCGTTGCACCTGTTGCGGCAGCGGGCCGGCGCGGACGTCCAGCGGCGGCTCAGGGCGGACCTGCTCGCCACCGTGCTGACGCGCGGTGAGCACGCCGCCGAGGCCGCCGCCCGGCTGGACCTCGCGACGAACCGGGTGTGCGTGCTCGCCGCGCAGCTCGGCGGCGCCGACGAGACCCGCACGGCCCGCGCCGAGAGCGATCGGCAGCGGTTCTGTGACGCGCTCGCCCTGCACGTCGGCGCGATCCACCCGAGGGCCGCCGCCGCGCAGGTGGGAAACGTCGCCTACGCGGTGCTGCCGCTCGTGGGCGCGCAGTCCCGGGCCGTCCAGGTCGCCGAGGACTTCCTCGCCCGGGTCGGCGACAGGCACGCGGCGAACATCGGCGTCGGGCGGCTCGCCAGGTCGCTCGGCGAGATCGCCCGCTCCCGCGCCGACGCCGACCGCGCGTTGCGGGTGCTGCGGGAACGCGGCGTGACGGGCCGCGCCGTGCACTTCCACGACGTGCACTTCGATTCGCTGTTGCTTCAGCTCGGTGACCTCGTGGCCGAACAGGACCAGCCGCCCACAGGCCCCTACCAGCGGCTGCTCAGACACGACCGGGAGAACGGCAGCGACCTCGTAGGCACCCTCGCCGCCTATCTGGACGCGTTCGGCAACGTCAACGACGCGGCGGCCGCCGTCCAGGTGCACCCGAACACCTTCCGCTACCGGCTGCGCCGCCTCTGCGAGATCTCGGGCCTCGACCTCGCCGACCCCGGCGCGCGGCTCGCCGCCATGCTCCAGCTACGGCTGTACGGATCGACAAGCGGGCCCGCGCGGCTCGTCAGATCCGACGATGACTGACCGGCCACCCGTTCGCGAACCTTGGTGATCTCCGCATACCCCCCAGGAGACCCCCATGAGAAAACCCCTGGCCGTCGCGTTGGCGCTGGCCCTCGCCGCCACCGGGTGCGGCGGCGACGAGGGCGCGGCGCCCGAGGTCGTCAACGGCGGCACGTTCACGTTCGCGCTGTCGGCCGATCCGGGCGCGCTCGAACCGGCTTCGGCGGCGCTCGGCGTCACGAACACCACGCTCGGCTTCGCCTACGACACGCTCGTCCACTCCGACGCGGACGGGCGGATCGTCTCCGGGCTCGCCGAACGCTGGGCGGCCACCGCGAACCAGGTCGTCTTCACGCTGCGTAAGGGCGTCACGTGTGCGGACGGCTCTGCTGTGACGGCCAAGACGGTGGCCGATTCGATGAACTACCTATCGGACCCGAAGAACAAGGCTGTTCTTCTCGGCGTCCTTATCCCGGCCGGGATGACCGCCACCCCGGACGACGCGGCCGGCACCGTCACGCTCACCACCAAGGAGCCGAACCCGTTTCTGGTGGAGTCGATGACGGCGGTGTCCGTCGTGTGCGGGAAGGGGCTCGCCGACAGGAGCGTCCTCCAGACGGGGACGTCAGGCTCCGGGCCCTACGAACTCACCGAGGCCGTCTCGGGGGACCACTACACGTTCAAGGTCCGGAAGGACTACGCCTGGGGGCCGGGTGGTGCGGGGATCGTCGACGGCATGCCGGAGACGGTCGTGCTGAAGATCGTCAAGGACGAGTCGACGGCGGCGAACCTCCTCACCACGGGTGGGTTGACGGCCGGGCAGTTCACCGGGCCGGACCGGGCGCGGGTCAAGGCGATTCCGGGCATCCGGGAGGGTTCGGCGCCCGACGGGATCGGCGAGTTCTTCTTCCACCAGGGCGCGGGCAAGCCGGGCGCGTCGCCTGAACTGCGCAAGGCGCTTGTGCAGGTGCTGAACCTGGACGAACTGCGCAAGATCGCGTCCGGCGGCAACGGCGTCCCGGCGACCCACCTGACGTCCCTCGCGCCCGACCCGTGCCGTGGCGACGCCGTCACCGGGAACCTGCCCGCGCACGACGCCCCAGCGGCCGCTGGGGCCCTCGACGCGGCGGGCTGGGCTCCGGGCCCGGACGGGATCCGCGCGAAGGACGGGAAGCGGCTCAAGCTCAGGATCGCCTACCAGACGTCGGCGGGCCCGTCGGTCCAGGCGGGCATGGAGTTCGTCGCGCAGAAGTGGAAGGACCTCGGCGTCGAGACCGAACTCGTCGGAGCCGCAGACGCCGCTTACGCCGACTCGCTCTTCAAGAACGGCGACTGGGACATGGCGTGGGTGCCGCTCGGCCTGAGCCTGCCGACGCAGCTCGTCGGGTACCTGTCGGGGCCCGGCGTGGACAAGGGCGGGTCGAACTTCGCGAGCCTCAACAACGCCGACTATGTGCGCCTTTCCGGCGAAGCGGCGCGGAGCGTCGGCGCGGCCGGGTGCGACACCTGGATCGCCGCGCAGGCGGCGCTGGTCAGGAACGCCGACGTCGTCCCGGTCGTGCTGCCCACCCAACTCGTGGCGGCCAGGGACGCGACGGTCGAGGTGATCGGCGGGGTCGTGCGGCCGACGTCGATCCGGATGCTCGCGCGGTGAGCCGGGGGCGGCGCGCGGGCCGGTTCGTGCTCTCTCTGGGCGGGGTGGTGGTGGCGTCCTTCGCCATGCTCCACCTCATTCCGGGCGATCCGGTCCGCGCCGCCCTCGGCCCCACCGCGCCGCGCGAGGCGGTCGAGCGGCGCCGGGCGGAACTGGGGCTCGACCGGCCCCTGCTCGACCAGTTCCTCGCGTACGTGGGCGGCGTGTTCAGGGGCGACCTCGGGGAGTCGTTCCTGTCACGCCGTCCCGCCGCCGAGATCGTGGCGGACCGGCTACCGGCGACGGTGCAGCTCGTTGTGGCGACGATGCTGCTGGCGTTGGCCGTGGCCGTCCCACTGGGGATGTGGGTGGCGGCGCGCACCGAGAACGGCCGTGGCCGCCGCACCGACCTGGCGTTCACGACGACGACAGGCGCCCTGTCGGTCATCCCGGAGTTCCTTCTGGCCGTCGGGATGGTCGCCGTACTGGGCGTCACCCTGGGGTGGTTGCCTGTCGCGGGCAAGGACGGGGCGGCCTCGTTCGTCATGCCCGTGCTCGCGTTGGCGGCCGGGCCCACCGCGCTGCTGGCACGGCTCGTACGGGTGGAGACGCTACGGGAACTCGGCTCCGACTACGTACGGCTCGCTCGTGCCAAACGGCTGCCTACACACCGCGTGTACTTCCGGCACCTCCTGCCCAACACGCTGACGGCCACCTTGACGACCGGAGGGCTGCTGCTCTGCTCACTGCTGGGCGGCTCCGTCGTCATCGAGTACGTCTTCCAGTGGCCGGGCCTGGGAGGCGCGACCGTGGACGCCATCGTCAACAAGGACTACGCGCTCGCGCAGGCGGCGGTGCTGGTTTACGGGACGGTCTCGCTGACCGTCCTGCTCGCGGTGGACGTCGCGCTCGGGCTGCTCGACCCGCGCTCGGCCCTGCGGAGCCGCGGATGAGGACGCTCTCGGCCCGCGTGGGTCTGGCGCTGGTAGCCGTCACCCTTGTGCTCGCCGTGGTGGGGCCGTGGGTGTGGGGCGAGGAGGCGGTGCGGTTCGATCCGCTGCACACCCTGGAGGGACACAGCTCCGCGCACTGGCTCGGGACCGACGACGGCGGGCGCGACATGCTCGCCAGGACGCTCGCCGCCACCCGGCTCAGCGTGTGGCTCGCCTTCCTGGCGACCCTCATCGGGGCCTGCCTTGGCGTGACTCTGGGCGCGTTGCCCTCCGTGCTCGGACCTCGGGGGGCTCGGGCCGTGACGGCTGTCATCAACGGGCTTGTGGCCATCCCGGTGCTGCTGTTGGCGATGTTCGCCGCACTGGTCGCGGGCACGGGCACGACGGGGGCCGTCGTGGGGATCGGCGTGGCCTCCGCACCCGGGCTCGCGCGTCTGACGCGGACTTTGGCGGCCGGGGTGGAGGGCGCCGACTACGTCCTGGCCGCCCGGATGCTCGGCACGGGACGGCTCCGGGTGCTGACCCGGCACGTCCTCCCGAACATCGCGGAACCGCTCATCCTGTCCGTCACCGCGTCGCTCGGCTACGCGCTGCTCGGGCTCGCGACCCTTTCGCTGCTCGGCCTGGGCGTGCGGCCTCCGGAGTACGACTGGGGACGGCTCCTGCACGACGCGCTCCCACGGGTGTACGTCGATCCCGAGGTGATCGCCGGGCCCGCGCTCGCCGTCGCGGTCGCGGGGATCGGGTTCACCCTTGTCGGGGAGTCCCTGGCCCGCGCCGCCGCGCGGGCCCCTGTGCCGCCCGGCGACGGGGAGGAGGCTGACGTTCCCCTTGGGCGGTCTCCCCGTCCCGGGCCTTCCGGCGCCCTCCTTGAGGTGCGGGATCTGACCGTCTCCTTCGGCGGGGTGACGCCCGTGCGAGGTGTGTCGTTCGGCGTCGCGCCGGGGGAGGTCGTCGGGATCGTCGGCGAGTCGGGGAGCGGGAAGAGCCTGACGGCGCTCGCCGTGGGCGGGCTCGTGCCTTACCCGGGACGGGTGCGGGGCTCCGTCCTGCTGGAGGGTCGGCCGCTGCTGTCGCTTTCGCGGTCGGAGCTGGGGACGCGGTTGGCGATGGTCTTCCAGGACCCGATGGCGGCGCTCAACCCGGCGCTCCGGGTCGGGCCGCAGCTCGCCGAGACCGGGACCGTCCACCTCGGCCTCACGCGGCGCTCAGCGCTCGCCAGAGCCGTCGCGCGGCTGGAGCGGACCGGGGTGCCGGGCGCGCGGGCCCGCGCCCACCCGCACGAGCTGAGCGGCGGCATGCGGCAGCGCGCCGTCATCGCGATGGGCCTCATGGGCGACCCGCGGCTCATCGTCGCCGACGAGCCCACGACGGCGCTGGACGCCACCGTGCAGCGCCGCGTCCTCGATCTGCTCGCCGAGATCAACGCCGCTTCCGGGACCGCCGCGCTGCTCATCTCGCACGACATCGCCGTCGTCTCCAGCAGGTGCTCGCGGGTGCTCGTGATGTACGCGGGGCGCATCGTGGAGGAACTGCCGTCCGACGCGCTGCGCTCGGCGCGTCATCCCTACACGCGTGCCCTGGTGGCGTCCGTCCCGACGCTCGACACGGACCGCGCGGAGCCGCTCGCGACCATCCCGGGCGCCCAGCCCGCGCCGTCGGACGTTCCTGCTGGCTGTGCCTTCGCCCCCCGCTGCGCTCGGGCGACCTCGCTTTGCACGACCGCCCTCCCCGCTTTCGAAAGCGGCGTCGCCTGCCACCATCCCCACGAGGAGCGGCCTCGCGCGGGGGAGGAGGAGTGGTGAAGGACGACGGCGGCCTGCGGGTGTCGGGGATGCGGGTGCGGTACGGGGACCTCACGGCCGTGGACGGCGTGTCGTTCACGATCGGGAAGGGGGAGATCCTCGGGCTCGTCGGGGAGTCCGGGTCGGGGAAGTCGAGCGTGGGGCGGGCGCTGGCCGGGCTCGTCCCTTACGAGGGCGACGTGACGGGGGCGGGGCCGACGCAGATGGTGTTCCAGGACCCGTACGGGTCGCTCAACCCCAGGCTGCGGATCGGGGACGCCGTCGCCGAAGGGCTCGGAAGGGGCGGCACGCGGGCGGTGCGCAAGGCGGAGGGGCTGAGATTGCTCGGGCTCGTCGGGCTGGACGAGGGGGTCGCCGGGCGGTACCCGCGTGAGCTGTCCGGCGGGCAGCGGCAGCGGGTCGCGCTCGCGCGCGCGCTCGGGGCGCGGCCCTCCCTGCTCATCGCCGACGAGATCACCTCCGCGCTCGACGTCTCCGTGCAGGGCGCCGTGCTCAACCTCGTCCGCGAACTGAGGGGACGGCTGGGGCTCTCGGTGCTGTTCGTCTCGCACGACCTGGCCGTCGTGAGGTACGTGTGCGACGCGGTCGCGGTGATGCGCGAGGGGCGGATCGTGGAGTCCGGGACCGTCGAACACGTCACCGAACATCCGGGGCACGAGTACACAAAAGCCCTGCTAGACGCGGTACCGCGACTGCGGTAGTCGAACATATGTGCTATGATTTTCGCATGGACACGATGACGCTCCCGGGGCTGGACGACACAGCTCTCGGGCACGTGGAACGCCTCACTCTGTCCGCCGATGAGATCTCCGCTCTCGCGCTTTCCCTGGCGCACCTCGGCGCGGGTCCCCAGGCCGCCACCGCGCGGCGCGCGCTCGCCCACCTGGCCGAGCGCGGCGGCCCCGACCTCGCCGTCCTGCTCACCCCGCTCGACCCCGACACGGCACGCCGCGCCCGCGTCCTCGCCCAGGCCATCACCGAGCGCCGCGTCGTGCGGCTGCACTACGCCGACGAACGGAACCGCGTCTCGCACCGCGAGGTCGAGCCCGTCACCACGCTCGTCCATCGCGACCACTGGTATCTCGTCGGCTGGTGCCGCCTCCGCCGGGGCGTCCGCGCCTTCCGCCTCGACCGCGTCCTCGCCGTCGAACCCACCGAACTCCCCGCCCACCCCCACCGCCCCGACCGCTACCTCCCCTTCCAGGGCAAACAAGCCGCCTGACCCGCCCACCCCAGAGCCGCCGGACGGCGTCGGCCGCACTCCCCCCGCGCCCGCCGTCCGGCGCCCCACCCGCCGCTGGCCTGTTGTGGCCAGGGGCCTGGGGTGATCTTGGGGGATGTGCATCATGGGGGCGGTGAAGCCTCTGGTGGCGGGGGACCCCCGGGCGGTCGGCAGGTACCGGCTCGTCGCGCGCCTCGGGGCGGGCGGCATGGGCGAGGTGTTCCTCGGGTACTCGCCCGGCGGCCGCGCCGTCGCGGTCAAGCTCATCCACGCCGCGCACGCCGCCGATCCGGAGTTCCGGCGCCGTTTCCGGCTGGAGGTCGAGGCGGCCCGCAAGGTCGGCGGGTTCCATACCGCGCCCGTCGTGGACGCCGACCCCGACCCGCCCGACGGCACCCCCTGGATGGTGACGTCCTACGTCCGTGGCCCGTCGCTCGCCGACGTGCTGCGCGACCACGGCCCCCTCCCCGCCCGCACCCTGCGTGTGCTCGGGGCGGGCCTCGCCGAGGCGCTGGAGGCGATCCACGCGGCCGGGCTCATCCACCGCGACCTGAAGCCGTCGAACATCCTCCTCGCCGACGACGGCCCCCGCGTCATCGACTTCGGCATCGCGAGAGCCGTGGACGCCTCAGGCGCGACGGTCAAGGCGGGCACCGCAGGGTTCATGTCCCCGGAACTCCTCGTAGGGGACCCGCTCACCCCCGCCAGCGACGTCTTCGCCCTCGGCCTGGTCCTGGCGCACGCGTCCGGCGTCAAGCCCTACGGCGAAGGCCCCGCCCAGGCCCTCAACTACCGGGTCGTCCACCAAGATCCGGACCTGACCGGCCTCGACCCCGAACTCGGCGGCCTCGTGCGCGCCTGCCTGTCCCGCGATCCCGCCCCGCGCCCGACCCCGACCCACCTCCTCGACCTTCTGGCAGGTCCCCTGCCAGAAGGCTGGCTCCCCCCTCCCGTCACCACGATGCTCGCCGCCTACACCCCACCCGCCGCCCCGACCTCGAACCACGCCCCGGACCCGGCAGCCAACCCGCCCCGGCCACAGCACCTCCCCGACACCCGGGGACCCGCCCCCGAACAGACCGCTCTGGCCGGGCCGCTGTCGCACCGGACAGCGGGACCGCGCAGCCTGACCCGAGAGCCGGGGGTCGGACGGCCGGACGAGGCGGCGGGAGCGCACGGGCGGGATCGGGGCCCGTGGGACGGGGCGGCGGGATCTCGGAACCGGGGGCCGGGCGCCGCGCTGCGGGACGAGGCGGCGGGCGGACAGGGCCGGGCCTGGGAGCAGGGGGCGGGAAGGCTGGACGGGACAGCGGGGTCACGGGGCCTGGGAGCGGCGGGGCGGCTTCCGGTTTATCGGGGGCGGATCCGGGTGGGGGCGTTGTTCACGAGTCGGTTCGACGTGTCGCATGGGGTGGCGGCCGTCAGCGGAGGGTTCGCCTTGCTCGCGTTCCAGGGGGAGGTGTTCCGGGCTCAGGCGATCTTCCTCTCGGTGTGCGTCGCGGCGACGATCTTCTCCGTGGTGCAGTTGCTGGCGTCGCTGGTGGAGCTGGCGATGCCGCGCCGGGTGGAGATCGGGCCCGAGGGCGTCTCGGTGCGGATGGGGATGCGGCACGCCGACTACACGGCGTCGGAGGTGGGCGCCCTGAAGGTGGCTCCTACCGGCCGTCGTGGGCGTCGCGCGCTGCTCCTGTGGCGCGAGACGGGCCCGTCCGCCGTGCCCGCGCCGCGCGCCCCGAACTACGGCACGGGTCCGCGCCGGCCGCCCTGGCGGGACCGCCGCACCGGATGGATCAGGCTGTGCTACCTCGACCAGCTCGTCACACCCCCACCCTTCGAACTCATGGAGGAACCCGCGTGAGCATCACCATCTTCGCGCTCTTCCCGGCCGTGCTCACCGTCGTCGTGCTGGCGGTGTACTACGCCGTCAGGCTCGCCGGGCGGAACCGTGACTGACCTCCGTCCGCGTGGGGCGTGACGGGTGCGGCAGGATGGGGGGATGGAGCTGCTGCGTGGGTCGCGGGTCGTCGTGACAGGGCGGACCGGAGGGTTCAGCACCGGGCCGTACGACAGCCGGAACCTCGGGGCGAACGTGGGCGACGTGCCGTTGGCGGTGGCGCGGAACCGGGCGCTGACGGTCACCGAGGCGGGCGCCGACGGGGCGGTCTTCATGCGGCAGGTGCACGGGGTGAACGTCGAGTACGTGAGCGGGCCGCACGACGGGGTGCC
This sequence comes from Actinocorallia sp. API 0066, assembly GCF_020991275.1. Lineage (GTDB taxonomy): Bacteria > Actinomycetota > Actinomycetes > Streptosporangiales > Streptosporangiaceae > Actinocorallia. The sequence continues at coordinate 364,218 of NZ_JAJLQY010000007.1, forward strand.
GGACACCGACGCCGTTTTCACCGACCGTCCGGGGCTCGCCCTGGCCGCGCTCGGGGCGGACTGCCCTGCGGTCGTCGTCTCCGGTCCCGGCTGGACGGGCGCGGCGCACGCGGGGCGGGCCGGAACCCTGAACGGGGTGGTACCGGCGCTCGTGAACGCGCTGCGCAAGGCGGGCGCCACAGAGCTGACCGCGTTCATCGGCCCCGGCATCTGTGGACGCTGCTACGAGGTGCCGGAGGCGATGCACGCGGACGCCCCCGAGGTCATGCGGGCGACCACCCGCTGGGGCACGCCGGGCCTCGACCTCCGCGCCGCCCTCACCGCCCAGCTCGTCGACCTGGGCGTCCCGCCGACCCACGACGACCGCTGCACCCTCGAAACCCCCGAGCTCTACTCCTACCGCCGCGCCCCCCGAACCGGCCGCCACGCCGTCCTCACCCACCTCCCCTGACCCACCCCACCCATGACGGCGCCGATGCTTCGGCGTCGCGCGTGACGCCGCGGGCCCGCACCCACCCACGCTGGCCGCCCGCTCTGCCCGTGATGGGCCGCTCCGGCGCGGCGCTGCGGGCGGCGCCTCCGGGCTGCGTGCGGGTGACGTCGCCGGGCCGGAGCGGGGCGGTGGGGGTCTTAGGGTTGGGGGGATGAGGGGTGGGGAGAGGCCGCGGGCCGGGCGGTTCACGATCGGGCAGGGGGAGGCCGAGGTCCTCAGGGACGCGGACCGGGACGGCGGGTGGGTGATCCTCGTGGACGGGGTGCCGCAGTCGTACCTCGACGTGGACGATCCGACGTATCTGGATTTTGAGTACATGCGGTTGTTGGGGGATGTCGTCGACCATCTCGGGGTGGGGGACGAGGCGCTGGACGTGGCGCACGTGGGCGGGGCGGGGTGCACGCTGGCGCGGTACGTCGCGGCGACCCGGCCGGGCTCGCGGCAGGTGGTCTTCGAGCTCGACGGGGCGCTGGTGCAGTTGGTAAGGGAGAACTTCCCGTTGCGCCAGGTGCGGGGGTTGAAGGTGCGGGTAGGAGACGGTCGAGCCGGGATCGCCGGGCTGCCCGCCGCCTCCGACGATCTTGTGGTGCTCGACGCGTTCGCCGGGGCCACGGTGCCGTTCCCGCTCGTCACCGCCGAGTTCACGCGGGACGTCGCCCGGGTGCTGCGCGACGACGGCGTGTACCTGGTGAACCTCGCCGACGCCGGGCGGCTCGCCTTCGCCCGGCGGTTCGCCGCGACGGTGCGGAGCGTGTTCCCGCACGCGCTCCTCATGGGCGAGCCCGGGGTGCTGCGCGGCCGCCGCTACGGCAACCTGATCGTCGCCGCGTCACGGGAGCCGCTGCCCGTCGCGTCGCTCACCCGGATCAGCGCGGGCAAGCCGATCCCCGCCCGCTGCCTCGACACCGACGAGGTGGACCGCTTCGCCTCCGGCCACCCGCCCCTGCACGACGGCGACGCCTTCACCCCGCCCACCCCACCCGACTCCGTCTTCACCTGACCAAGCCCCAAGAAAAGGGGGCGCCCCCTTCCCCGAGATCTCTGCGGGAGGGAAGGGGGCGCTTTTCCGAGGGGGTCAGGTGCCGATCTTGCCGCCGTCCTTCTTGGTGACGACGACGGTGGCGGAGCGGGGGCGGCCGGACGGGTCGAAGTCCGGCCAGTTGGAGACGACGCGGGGGTTGGCCGGGGTGGGGGCGCCCCAGGCGGCGGAGACCTCGCCCGGGTGCTGGACGTTGACGAACATCGAGCGGCCGTCGGCGGAGAAGGTGAGGCCGGTGACCTCGGCGCCGCGCGGCACGGTCAGGAACCGCTTGATCTCCTTCGTCTTCGGGTCGGCGGCCAGCATCGCGCAGTTGCCGATGTTGTCGTAGCCACGGGACGCGAGGGTCTGCGACGAGTTGGAGATGTCCGTCTGGATCCACAGGCGGCCGTCGTGGTCGAAGCCGATGCCGTCGGGGGAGCCGAAGATGGCGTCGGGGCCGAGCTTGACGGTCGGGTCGTAGGCCGGGTCGCCCGCGAGCACAAAGACGTCCCAGGTGAAGGCGAGCGCGGTGTTGTCGCCGTGCTTCTCCCGCCACCGCAGGATGTGCCCGTACGGGTTGGGGGTGCGCGGGTTGGCCTTGCCGCCGTTGCCGGCGCCGTTGGTGAGCGTCAGGTAGACGTCCTTGTTGCCGGGGTTGACCGCGACCCACTCGGGCCGGTCCAGCTTGGTCGCGCCAACGGCGTCGGCGGCGGACCGGGTGCGGATGAGGACGTCCGCCTGGTCCTTCCAGCCGTTCTGCTTGGTGAGCGGGCCCTTGCCGAACTTGAGGGGCAGCCACACGCCGGTGCCGTCGTCGTTGAACTTGGCGACGTACAGGGTGCCGTGGTCGAGGGGGCTCTGGCCGAGTGCCTTGCGCAGCCGCCACGGCTTGTCGCCGACGAACTTGTAGACGTACTCGCCGTCCTGGTCGTCGCCGGTGTAGAGGACAACACGGCCGTGCGACTCGGTGACGGCGGCGTTCTCGTGCTTGATGCGGCCGAGCGCCGTCCGCTTCACCGGGGTGGCCTTCGGGTTGAACGGGTCGATCTCGACGATCCACCCGAACCGGTTGACCTCGTGGGGGTTCTTGGCGACGTCCCAACGCGCGTCGGCGGTGTGCCACCGGTATCCGGACGCCGCGGCGACGCCGTAGCGCGCTTCTTCGGTGTTCGGCTTCCAGGACGTGTCTTCGGTGCCGAAGTACCCGTTGAAGTTCTCTTCGCAGGTGACGTACGTGCCCCACGGGGTGTAGCCGCTGGAGCAGTTGTTGATGGTGCCGAGCGCGGGGTTCTTGGCGCGCAGCAGCGGGTGGCTGCCCTTGACCGGCCCGGAGAAGGTGACGGGCGTGTCGGCCGTGATGCGGCGGTTGTACCGGGAGTCGACGAGCTCCCACTTGCCGTGCTTGCCCTGCTGGACCTTGACGACGCTGACGCCGTGGCCCGCGACGGCCTTGTCGACCTTCTCCTTGGTGATGACGGCGTCGCCGTCCTTGTAGTGGAGTGTCGTGTCGACGTACTCGTGGTTGACGGCGAGCAGGCCGGAGGTCTTCGACAGCGGGAACAGGTGCATGCCGTCGTGGTGGGCGCCGATCTGCTGGCGCTGCTCGGCGGCGGTGTTGGAGGCGTCCTTCTTGAACTTCGGGCCCTTGCTGCTGATGGGCGTGCCCCACGGGATGAGGACCTGGGCGGTGTAGCCCTCGGGGACGCGCACCCTGTCGTCGGTGCTGGGCGCGATCGCCTTGAAGCCGAGCAGCTTCTTGGCGTGGTGGCCGTGCTTGGTGCGCTCGGGCGCGGCGGCGGCGGCGCCGGCGAGGCCGGTGGTCATGAAGCCGGCGGCGGCGACGACGGTGCCGCCCTTGATGAGGCCGCGGCGCGACAGGACGTCACGGATGTGGCCGTTGTCCGACGGGTTGGACGGGACGTCGTCCGGGTCGACGTCGGCGTTGACGCGCGTCATTCGGATGTTCCTCGTGTTCTCGGTGGGACGGGGTGTTCGCGCTGCGAGCCTTTCCCGATGGAACGGCCAGAAGGGAAAAAGAGCATGAACAGGGACGGAATCGCCGCGCAAAACCGCCGTGTGGTCCGCGCTGCAACGCGGCACCGCCCTCCGGCCGTCTCCAGGGGCATGAGGATCTTCGGAACCGTCGCGGCGCTGGGCGCGCTCGCCCTGCTCGCCGCCACAGGAGGGTGTGCCGACGCGCACGCCGAGGAACAGCGGGGCACCGACCTCGGCGTGACGGCGGGCGACCCGGCGCCGCTGGTCAGGGGTGATCTGGAGTTCGGGCTGTCCCTCCTGGACGCCTGGTGCGCCGACGACCCCGCCGCGAACGTCGTGTTCTCGCCGTCGAGCCTGTCCAGCGGGCTCGGCATGGCGGCGCTGGGCGCGAAGGGCGCGACCCGCGCGGAGTTGGCGAAGGCGCTCGGCTGGCCCGCCGACCCGCTGGCCGCCCTCCGGGCGCGGACGAACCTGCTGCGCGGCCTGCCCGGCGTCAAGGTGAGCGACCGGATCTGGCGGGACGCGGCGGAGCCCACCGAACAGGACTATCTGGACCGTCTTGTCACCGCCTACCGGGCCGGGATCATGACGCTTCCGCTGCTCACCGAGCCGGAGGAGTCGCGCAGGACGATCAACGACACCATCGAGGACGAGACGAACGGCCTGGTCAAGGACCTCATCCCCGAGGGCGGGCTCAACCGGATCGGCTGGGTGCTGACCGACGCCGTCCACTTCAAGGCCGACTGGCGGTCCCCGTTCAAGCCGGAGAACACCGCGCCCGCCCCGTTCGCCGCGGCTTCCGGCGCGGAGGTGCGGGCCGAGTACCTGAACCAGGCGGGCTCCTTCGGGTACGGCACCGCGCAAGGCTGGACGGCGGTACGGCTTCCGTACACGGGCGGCACCCTTTCGATGGTCGCCCTCCTCCCGGACGGTGACGGCAAGGACTGCGCCCCGCCTACGGCGTCCGTCCTACGCGGCATCGAACTGCGTGAAGAGAGGGTCGAGGTGTCCCTCCCGAAGGTGGACCTTTCCACAAAGGCCGAACTGAGCGACATGCTCGCCGCGGCCGGTATGCCCGAGCCGTTCGCCGACCGCGCCGACTTCTCCGGAATCGGGCCCAGCGCCGGAAAGATCGGGTTCGTCCAGCACGCCGCGACCCTGCGGCTCGACGAGAAGGGCACCGAGGCCGCGGCCGCGACTGCGGTGGGCGTGGAGGCCACGTCGGCGGCCCCGGAAGAGGCGAAAAAGGTAGTCTTCGACCGCCCCTACCTCCTGCTGCTGCGCGACGAGGCCACCGGCCAGCCGCTCTTCCTCGCGCGGGTGGCCGACCCCACACGCCCCTGACCCCGCCGCGCGGGACGCGGGAGCGGCTCGGCGTCCCGGCGGGGGGCCTGGCGTGGCGGCACGCCTGGCTGATCCCGTTCTCGCTGCTGCTCGGCCAGGCCACCCACCTCGTCTGGGACGGCTTCACGCACTGGACGGGCCCGTTCGTCGAGCTGTGGCCGGTGCTGCGCGAGGACTTCGGCCCGCTCCGGTACTACCGCTGGGGCCAGTACGGCTCGGGCGTCCTGGGCGGCCTGGCCGTCGCGGTCTGGCTGGCGCGGTGGCTCCGCCGGGCCCCGCGCCGCCCGGAACCGGGCCTGCCCTGGCCCCTGATGTCCCTGGTCGTCCTCGTGACGACGGCCGCCGCGGCCCTCGGGGTGCGGCACGCCACCACGAGGGACATCCCGGACGCCTCCTACCACCTGTTCAGGTACGCCGTCACGGACGCGATGGTGGCGGCGTCAGCCTCCCTGCTCGCTTACGCGCTCCTGTACTGGGCGTTCGTGGGCGTCCGGAAGGCCGTGCCCGGGGGCCAGGTCATCACCCCGGTTCCTGAGACGACACAATCGGGGCATGACGAACCTCTCGCGCCGTCTCGTTGACCTCAGCCACCCGGTCGTCTCCGGCATGGTGACGGTGCCGGGCCTGGCCGGCCCCGAGATCAGCGACCACGTGACGCACGCGGAGTCCCGCGCGAGGTACGCGCCCGGCACGGAGTTCCACTTCGCCAGGGTGAGCCTGCTCGGCAACACCGGCACCTACCTGGACGCGCCCCTGCACCGCTTTGAGGGCGGCACCGATCTGGCGGGCCTGCCGCTGGCGTCCTTCGCCGACCTGGACGGCCTCCTGATCCGGGCCGAAGGGCGTCAGGAGATCGACGTGGACGCCTTCGCCTCCCATGACGTCGCGGGCAAGGCCGTCCTGGTGCACACGGGGTTCTCCCGGCACTGGGGCACGGACGCCTACCTTTCCGGCGAACACCCGTATCTCACCGCCGAGGCCGCCGCCCACCTCGTCCGGAACGGCGCCGCCCTGCTGGGCGTGGACTCCCAGAACGTCGACTCGATGAAGGGCGGCGAGCGCCCTGTGCACACCGCCCTGCTGGGCGCGGGCATCCCGATCGTCGAGCACATGACGGGCCTCGCCGCCCTGCCCGACGACGGCTTCCGCCTCCACGCGGCGCCGCCCGCCCTCGTCGGCGTCGGGACGTTCACCGTGCGGGCCTACGCGGTCGTGGAAGCCCGCTGAGCGCCCGGAACTGTCATTACCCCCAAGTAGCCTGGGGTGTGTGAGCACCGACGGGAACAATCTCTTCCGGGTGGTCCCCGGGCCGCCGAAGCTGGCGCTGCCCGGGTTGCTGCCCGTCTACGAGCTGTACGTGCGGGCGGGCGCCGAGCTGCTGGAGCAGCCGGGCCCGCTGGAGGCCGAGCTGTGGCTTTCGGCCCAGTTGGGCGAGCTGAGCCAGGCCGCGCCTGATCGAGAGGCGCTGGGCAAGGCGCAGAGCGATCTCATCAAGGTGCTGCGTAGGGCGGGCACACCGGGCGCGCGCGCCTTCCTCGCCGTGTTCGCCGCCGTCGGCCCGCACGAGCACCGGGCGGCCGCCGCCAAGGCCGTCGGCGAGCTGCGCGGCCCGCTGCTCCCCCCGCTGCCCTCCTGGGCCGACGACGCGGGCAAGGCCATCGCCGTGGACGCCTGCTCGATCCAGGATGGAACGCTCGACCGGCTGCAGTACGTGGTCGAGTACCGCTATCCGGACGGTTCCGGACACCACGGGCTTTCGGTGTCCCTGTCCGCCGGGCTGCCCGTCCAGATCGTCGTGATCGGCGACATGATGGGCATGCGCTCGGAGCTGCGCAAGGTGCTGGAGGAGGGCGAGGTCGTCGTCTCGGCGCTGCCGCTGCCCATCGCCGCGGGCATCCTGCGCCCCGCCTTCGGCGAGCTCGCCACGGTGCCGCACGCGGAGCTGACGGGGCCGTTCCACGCGAACCTCCTGTTCGCCGAGCACCGCCTGTCCCTGCTGTCCTGAGCGGCCCGGATGACGCCGCGGGCCCTCGCGAACGCGCCCGGTGATGGCCCGCGCGTTATTTCGGTAGATCTTCGCGGGCATTTTTCCGCGCCGCCCCCGGCTATTTCGGTAAAACCTCGGCCGATGCGGGCACGCCGCCGGGACGTGCCTGGTCAACGCGTCAAAGATCGGGAGCCGCGCATCCTTTACCCTGGTCATGGAATAGTCACCGAAGAGTCCGGGGTTGGACATTGTGCGGCCCGCGAATGGGTCGGTCTCCACCGGTCAGTGGTCCAGGAGGTCCTTTCATGGAAACCGCGATACAGATGGTCTGCCTCGAGTGCGACACCCCCCTCGACTTCAGCGAGGACTGGGCGAACGGAGAGCTCGCCGGCATCCGGTTCGAGCACCCGGCGCGCCCGGACGCCGTCTGGGATCACGACCCCCTGCCCGCGCTCGCCGACCTCAGCGAGCCGATGAGCCCGTCCTGTGACTGCTGCGGCATCGGGTCCCCCCGGCCCGAGGGTTTTGTCAACGTCTGGACGATCGCCCCCGACCGGCCCGTCACCCTGCGCGTCGGCGACCGCACCTACCACTACTCGACTCCCTGGCGGGTGTGCGCGGCGTGTTCGGCGGCGATCGCCGAGGACGACCTGAGGCTTTTGCTGGCGCGTAACGTCGAGCACAACTCGGCGCTGGAGAAGGTCACCCCCGCGCAGCGCGAGATGGGCCTCGCCCTCACCCGTGAGCTGCTGCTGTCGTTCCTCGCCGCGCGTCCCCGGCTGCGCAGCGCGGAACCGCAGATGTAAGAAGGACGTTACGTCCCTGTGAAGTAGGTCACCCGGCCCGCGTTGTGGTGCCGAGCGATGGTCGGTTTACGCTTCCGCAGGGAATCCCGTCCGGACCGGCCATCCACGGTCACGCGGCAGACTGGGAGTCCTCGCAGGACGGGTCCGACCAGACGGACACCGACGGATAACGGGAGAGCGGGAGAACAATGTCCGACTTCGGGCTTGATCACAAAGACGGGCGGCTGCCTCTTGAGGTGACCGAGGCGACCGAGGGCCCGGGCGGGCTCAAGATCGGCAAGCTTCTCGCGGAGACCGGTTACGTCACGCTGGACACAGGTTTTGTGAACACGGCGTCGTGCACGTCCAAGATCACCTACATCGACGGTGACGCCGGCATCCTGCGCTACCGCGGCTACCCGATCGAGGAGCTCGCGGAGAAGTCCTCCTTCCTGGAGGTCTCCTACCTGCTCATCCACGGCGAACTGCCCACCCCGGAGCAGCTCACCGCGTTCCAGGACCGGATCAGCAACCACACGCTGCTGCACGAGCGCTTCCGCTCGTTCTTCAACGGTTTCCCCAGCTCCGCCCACCCCATGGCGGTCGTCTCCTCGGCTGTCGGCGCGCTGTCCACCTACTACCCGGACAGCCTCGACCCGTTCGACCCCGAGCAGGTCGACCTCGCCTCGGTGCGGCTGCTCGCGAAGCTGCCGACGATCGCGGCCTACGCCTACAAGACGTCGGTCGGCCAGCCGCTGCTGTACCCGGACAACTCGCTCGGCTACGTCGAGAACTTCCTCCGGATGACCTTCGGCCTGCCGACCCAGCCCTACGAGGTCGACCCCGAGGTCGCCAAGGTGCTGGACATGCTGTTCATCCTGCACGCCGACCACGAGCAGAACTGCTCGACCTCGACGGTGCGGCTCGTCGGCTCCTCGCACGCCAACCTGTTCGTGTCGGTCTCGGCCGGGGTGAACGCGCTGTGGGGCCCGCTGCACGGTGGCGCCAACCAGGCCGTCCTGGAGATGCTCCAGCAGATCCACGAGAACGGCGGCGACGTCAAGGCGTTCGTGAACAAGGTCAAGAACAAGGAAGACGGGGTGAAGCTCATGGGCTTCGGACACCGCGTCTACCGCAACTACGACCCGCGCGCGGCCGTCGTCAAGAAGGCGACCCGCAAGGTGCTGGAGACCCTCGGCGTCAAGGACCCGCTGCTCGACCTCGCGATGCAGCTGGAGGAGGTCGCGCTGACGGACGACTACTTCGTGCAGCGCAAGCTCTACCCGAACGTCGACTTCTACACCGGCATCATCTACAAGGCGCTGGGCTTCCCGGAGAACGCCTTCACCGTGCTGTTCGCGTTGGGCCGCCTGCCCGGGTGGATCGCGCAGTGGCGCGAGATGATCAACGACCCGGCCACCAAGATCGGCCGTCCGCGCCAGGTGTACGTCGGCTCCCCGGAGCGGCACTACCCGGCCTGACGCCGCCCTCAGGACCCCCGAGGCCCGTCTCCCCACGTGGGGGGGCGGGCCTCGGCCAATGTCCGGGGTCCGCGCGTCTGGACGGCCTGTGGCGGGTGTCAGGCGGCGCCGGGGGGCCGCCGGGGTGATTTCGTGTGCCGGACGGGGTGTGTCTGGCCGGATGCGGCCGTCTGGGGCGTCTGGGACGGTGCGTGTCCCGTGGGGGCTCCGAGTGCCCGGATGTGACCCGCGTCCTAAATCCCCAGTAATCAAGTAGGAAATGTTGACTTGTCGGAACGCGGCTGCTTCAGTGGAACCCATGAGCGTAAGCCTGACCCGGCGTCTGCACGTGGACCTGGGGCGCGTTCTCAGCGCCCAGTGTCAGTGATCACAAGCGATCCGTCATTCCCCCACCCCCCGCCAGACCCCCTTTTCAAGGAAAGACCCATGTTCAAGCTCAGACACCTCGTGCCCGCCGTCGCCCTGCTCGCCACCACCGCACTGTCCGCCTGCGGCTCCTCCGACGCCGGCTCCGGCGCGGAGAACGGCGTCACCACGCTCAAGTACCAGGGCCAGGTCGGCTCGGTCACCCCCGCCGAACTCGCCGCGGAACTCGGCTACCTCCCGAACATCAAGCTGGAGTGGGTCGGCAACACCATCTCCGGCCCGCAGGACATCCAGTCCGTCGCCACCGGCCAGATCGACTTCGGCGGCGCCTTCAACGGCGCGATCGTCAAGCTCGTCGCCGCCAAGAGCCCCATCAAGGCCGTCGTCAGCTACTACGGAAGCGACAAGGACACCTTCGGCGGCTTCTTCGTCCTCGACGGCAGCCCCATCAAGGGCCCCCGCGACCTCATCGGCAAGAAGATCGGCGTCAACACGCTCGGCGCGCACTCCGAGGCCGTCATCAAGGAGTACCTCCAGCGCGGCGGCCTCACCAAGGCCGAGATCGACAAGGTCGAACTCATCGTGATCCCGCCGGTGAACACCGAGCAGTCGCTCCGGCAGAAGCAGATCGACGTCGGCGCCCTCGGCGGCATCCTGCGCGACAAGGCCCTGGAGCGCGGCGGCATCCGCCTCCTGTTCACCGACATCGAACTGCTCGGCGAGTTCAACGCGGGCTCCATCGTGCTCCGCGACGACTTCATCAAGAAGAACCCCGAAGCGGTCAGGACGTTCACCACCGGCGTCGGCAAGGCGCTCGACTGGGCCCGTGAGACGCCGCGCGACCAGGTCATCGCGAAGTTCGAGGAGATCGTCGCCAAGCGCGGCCGCAACGAGGACAACAGCGCGCTCAAGTACTTCAAGGGCTTCGGCATCTCCGCCCCCGGCGGCAAGATCGCCGACTCCGAGTTCCAGATCTGGATCGACTGGCTGGTCCGCGAGGGCGAGGTCAAGGAGGGCATCAAGCCCGCCGACGTCTTCACCAACGAGTTCAACGACGGCGGATCCAAGTGAGTCAGCCGAAGATCAGCATCCGCGGGGTCACCAAGACCTTCAGCGTCCGGGACGCCAACCTCGGCCGTCCCTCGCAGTTCACCGCGGTGTCCGACATCGACATCGACGTGCGGGCCGGGGAGTTCCTCACCCTGGTCGGCCCGTCGGGCTGCGGCAAGTCCACCCTCCTCGACCTCATCGCCGGGCTGACCAAGCCCGCCTCCGGCACCATCCTCCTGGACGGCGAACCCATCACCGGCCCCGGACTGGACCGAGGCATCGTCTTCCAGCAGTACGCGCTGTTCCCGTGGCGCACCGCGCGCGGCAACATCGAGTTCGGCCTGGAGGCCAAGGGCGTAGGCAGGAAGGAGCGCCGTGCGCGCGCGGCGGAGTTCCTCGACCTGGTCGGGCTGTCCGGCTTCGCCGACCGGTACCCGCACGAGCTGTCCGGCGGCATGCGGCAGCGCGTCGCGATCGCCAGGTCCCTCGCGTTCGACCCCGAGGTCCTCCTCATGGACGAGCCGTTCGCCGCGCTCGACGCGCAGACCCGCGAGTCACTGCAGGAGGAGCTGCTGTCGATCTGGCAGCGCACCGGCAAGACCGTCGTGTTCATCACGCACGGCATCGACGAGGCCGTCTACCTCGGCCAGCGGGTCGCGATCATGACGTCGCGGCCCGGCCGGATCAAGGAGATCGTCGACATCGACTTCGAGACCCGCGAGGGCGACCTGCGGGCCGACGCGAAGTTCGGCGAGTTCCGGCACCACATCTGGACGGCGCTGCGCGACGAGGTCGCCGCGGCGCAGGCACACGAGCGAGAGGCGGTGGGCTCCGTTGGCTGACGTGTCCCTCGACCGGCGGCCCGCCGGGGCGGCGGCCCCGGCCCCGGCCCCGGCTGACGATCCGGCGCCCGTCGCGGAGGCCGTCGTGACGGCCAAGGCACGGCCCGCGCTGAACCCGGCCCGCGTGCTGCGCGGGCTCGGGTCCGGCGTGAACCGGATCGCCGCGATCGTCCTGTTCCTCATCGCCTGGGAGGTGCTGCCCCGGCTCGAACTCGTGGACGCGGTGTTCCTGCCGCCGTTCTCCGAGGTCGTCGTCGCGTGGCAGGAACTCGCCGTCAGCGGCGTCCTGTGGAACCACACGCAGGCCAGCCTCATCCGGTCGCTCGCAGGGTTCGCCATCGCCATCGCGGTGACGATCCCGCTCGGCCTGATCCTCGGCTGGTACAAGCCCGTCGCGGACTTCCTCGACCCGCTGCTCGAACTGTTCCGCAACACCGCCGCGCTGGCGCTGCTGCCCGTGTTCGTGCTCATCCTGGGCATCGGCGAGACGTCGAAGATCTCGATCGTCGTCTACGCCTGCGCCTGGCCGATCCTGCTCAACACGATCGCCGGGGTGAAGGGCGTCGACCCGCTCCTCATCAAGTCCGCGCGTTCCCTCGGGCTGCCGCCCTACCGGCTGTTCCAGAAGGTCATCCTTCCGGCGGCCGTCCCGACCGTCTTCACGGGCATCCGCCTTGCGGGCGCCTACTCGATCCTCGTCCTTGTGGCGGCGGAGATGGTCGGCGCCAAGGCCGGTCTCGGCTTCCTGATCAACGACGCGCAGTTCAATTTCCGTATTCCCGATATGTATTCTGGGATTATCACGATCTCGGTCATCGGGCTGGTGTTCAACGCCCTGCTGCTCCGGCTGGAGCGCCGCTTCTCGACCTGGAGGACCACCCAGTGAGCACCCGACGGCTGCACCTCAACGCCTTCATCATGGGGGTCGGGCACCACGAGGCCGCCTGGCGCCACCCCAGGACCGACCCGTCCAACACCATCAGCCTGCGGCACTACCAGCAGCTCGCGCAGAAGGCCGAAGAAGGCAAGCTCGACTCCATCTTCTTCGCCGACGGCGTCGCCCTCTTCGGCAACGTCAAGTACAACGCGCTCGAACACTTCGAGCCGCTGACGCTGCTGTCCGCGATCGCCGCCGTCACCGAGCACATCGGCCTCATCGCGACCGCCTCGACCACCTACAACGAGCCGTTCAACCTCGCCCGCAAGTTCGCCTCACTGGACCACATCAGCGGCGGCCGGGCGGGCTGGAACATCGTCACGTCGGCGTCCGAGGCCGAGGCCGCCAACTTCGGCATCGACCGTCCCGACCACTCCGACCGCTACGCCCGCGCCGACGACTTCGTCGAGGCCGCGCTCAAGCTGTGGGACAGCTGGGAGGACGACGCGGTCCTGCGCGACGTCAAGGGCGGGGTCTTCGCTGACACCACGAAGGTGCACGCGATCGACCACGAAGGCCCGTACTACAAGGTGAAGGGCCCGCTGAACATCTCGCGCGGGCCGCAGGGGCGCCCCCTCCTCGTCCAGGCCGGGTCCTCCGACACGGGCAAGGAGTTCGCCGCGCGTTGGGCGGAGGCCGTGTTCACCGCCCAGCAGACGCTCGCCGAAGGCAAGGCGTTCTACGCCGACCTCAAGGGACGCCTCGCGAGGTACGGACGCCGCTCCGAGGACCTCCTCGTCCTCCCCGGCATCTCGCCCTTCATCGGCTCCACCGAGGCCGAAGCCAAGCGGCTGGAGGAGGAGTTCCAGGAACTCATCAACCCCGAGTACGGCCTGGCGCAGCTCTCCTACATGACCGGCCTCGACCTGTCGGGCTACCCGCTCGACGGGCCGCTCCCCGACGACCTGCCCGAGACGACCGAAGGCAACCGGTCCCGCTTCGAGCTCGTCATCGGACTCGCCCGCCGCGACGGCCTCACCATCCGGCAGCTCATCGCGCGGCTCGCCGGCGGACGCGGGCACCGGGTCTTCGCCGGATCGCCCGAGCAGGTCGCCGACGAGATCCAGGAGTGGTTCGAGAACGGCGCCGCCGACGGCTTCAACGTCATGCCGCCGCACTACCCGGGCGGCCTGAACGACTTCGTCGAGCACGTCGTCCCGATCCTCCAGGCACGCGGCCTGTTCCGCACCGAGTACGAGGGCGCGACGCTGCGGGAGAACTACGGGCTCGCCCGTCCCGTCAGCCGGTACGCCGAGGACTCGGGCGCGGCCCCGGCCGAGGCGGGGGCGCTCTCGTGAGCGAGGCCGTCACCGACCTGAACGCGCGCCGGGGCGTCGACCCCGACCTGTATCGGGAGGCGCTGGGCGGGCACGCCGCCGGCGTCGTCGTGGTGACGGGCCATACCGAGGACGGCCCTGTGGGCCTGACGGCGACGTCGTTCTCCGCGGTCAGCCTTTCACCGCCGCTGGTGTCCTACTACGCGGCGCACTCCTCGCGGACGTTTCCCGCGCTCGCGAAACTGCCGTACTTCGCCGTCAACGTCCTCGCCGAGGACCAGCGCGACGTCGCGGCGCGGTTCGCGAGCCGGGAGGGCGACAGGTTCGCCGGGACGTCGTGGCGGACCGGCCCGCAGGGGGTGCCGCTGCTCGACGGGGCGGCCGTCCAGCTCGTCTGCCGCACCTACGATCGGCTCGACCTGGGCGACCACACGCTGGAGGTCGGCTACGTGTTGTCGGCCAACGTGACGGGCAGCACACCGTTGCTGTACCTTCGTGGCCTGTTCGGCGGTTTCAGCCCAGATATCCGCTGAAATCCGGTCGTTCCTGACGGTTCCGCACCTCGCGAGGGGGGTGCGGAACCGTCACTGGTCTAAACCAATGCGTAACCGCCCTGCTCAGGCGGTTTGGAACGGTACCGAGTTAACTTTGGGTTTACACAAGGGCAATCGACGCGAAATCGCGGATCTACAGACTCTGCCGTAGGCAAAACCCCGGAGACACCAACCCTCGCACACCAGGCAAGGATATTCATGAGCAGCAAGGTCAAGGCTGAGTACATCTGGATCGACGGCACCGAGCCCACCGCCCAGCTGCGGTCGAAGACTCGCATCCTTGACAGTGCCGAGAAGGCCAAGCTGGAGAACCTGCCGATCTGGGGCTTCGACGGTTCCAGCACCAACCAGGCCGAGGGCACCTCCTCGGACTGTCAGCTCAAGCCGGTCGCGGTGTTCCCGGACCCGGTCCGCGGCGGCGAGCACGTCCTGGTCCTCGCCGAGGTCCTGAACGTCGACGGAACCCCGCACTCGACCAACACCCGCGCGCTGCTCACGCCGATCGCCGAGAAGTACGCCGGTCAGGACCCGTGGTTCGGCATCGAGCAGGAGTACACCCTGTTCAAGGACGGCCGCCCGCTCGGCTTCCCCGAGCACGGCTACCCCGGCCCGCAGGGCCCGTACTACTGCGGCATCGGCGCCGACAAGGCGTTCGGCCGCGACATCGTGGAAGAGCACCTGGACGCCTGCATCGCCGCCGGCCTGACCGTCTCCGGCATCAACGCCGAGGTCATGCCCGGCCAGTGGGAGTTCCAGATCGGCGCCGCCGGCCCGGTCGAGGTCTCCGACCACATCTGGATCGCCCGCTACCTCGCCGCCCTGATCGCCGAGAAGCACGGCGTCGTCTTCTCCATCGACCCCAAGCCGGTCAAGGGCGACTGGAACGGCGCGGGCGCGCACACCAACTTCTCCACGCAGGCGATGCGCGAGGGCTACGACCCCATCATCACCGCGTGCGAGGCGCTCGGCGAGAAGTTCCTGGAGCACGTCAAGGCGTACGGCGCCGGTGTCGAGGACCGCCTCACCGGCGCCCACGAGACCGCCCCCTGGAGCGAGTTCTCCTACGGCGTGTCCAACCGCGCCGCCTCCATCCGCCTGCCCTGGCAGGTCGAGATCGAGCGCAAGGGCTACCTCGAGGACCGTCGCCCCAACGCGAACATGGACCCGTACGTGGTCACCCGCCTGATCACCGACACCTGCTGCACCGCCCTGGAGAAGGCCGGCCAGGTCTGACCCCCGGCCCACACCAGCCTCTTCCGACGGCCCCCGCTCTCCCCCTTGAGCGGGGGCCGTCCCCTTTCTCCCGTGGTAGCCGAGGGTAAGGGGAAAGTGGCGCTGCGGAGCGGTCAGCCGCAGTTGGACCAGGGGGTGGTGGCGGAGCCACGGGGGGTGCCGCCGGAGACCCGGACGCAGACGCCTGCGGCGGCCAGGTAGACGGGGCCCGCGTAGTAGGAGAAGGCGCCCCGGTCGGTGACGGATTTGCCGTCGGACTGGCGGGCGAGGGTGGCCCAGACGGTGGTCTTGGCGCCGACGGACGCGGTCTTGAGGGCGACGGCGCAGTTGAGTTGGGTGGCGGCGCTGTACAGCTGGTAGACGGTGCCGCCCGGGAAGGCGGCCTTACGCTGCACCTTGTAGCCGGTGCCCTGGCCGCCGGAGTCACACACCTGCTCCGGCGTGTGCGGGTTGGCGGCGCTTCCGGGGGCGGTGGGCGGCTGCGGCTGCCCGGAGGACGGCGACGGCTTGGGCGCCTCCGCCGACGTCGAGGGCTTCGGGGGCTTCGACGGCTTCGGCCGAGGCCCGCTCTCGCCGGCATCGCCCGTCTTGTCGGGCTCCTCCGTCGGCGCGCCACCGTGCGGAGACCCGGACGGCACCCCGGGCGGCTCCAGCGCCCCGCTCGGCGCCCCGGACGGCGCGACCGTCACCCGGTCCGCCCCGGCCCCGTCGCCGCCGCTGCCGAGCCCGCAGCCCGCCGCCCCGGCGACGAGCAACCCTCCGACCACCGCGACCCGCAGCCGCCGCGCCTCGCCCATCCCCACTCCCCGCCTCCCGAGAAACTCCGGCCCCGACCCTAGCGCCCCTCCCCAAACACCCCGATAACCCCCGGCGGTGCACGCGTCGGGCGTGTTCGGGCTTCGTCGGGGTCGTGAGCGGGTCGCTCGGCAGGGGGACGCTCGGGGGGTCAGGGGCAGTTGTTCCAGCCGGCGGTGGCGGAGCCGTTGGGGCCGCCGCCGGAGGCCCGGACGCAGGCTTGGGGGGCGCGGACGTAGACGGGGCCCGCGTAGTACTCGTAGGCGCCCCGATCGGTGGCGCCCGCGCGGTCGGACTTGCGGGTGACGCCGGCGAAGACGGTGGTGGGCTCACCGAGCTGGGCCGTCTTCAGGGTGACGACGCAGTGGGTGCGGGTCACGGCGTTGAAGAGATGGACAACGCGGCCGCCCGTGAACGTCCGGGCGCGCAGCACCTGGAAGCCGGTGCCACGGCCGCCGGACTCGCACACCTGGACGGCGCCGTAGGGGTTCACCGTGGGCGTCGGGGTGGGCGTGGGGGTCGGCGTCGGCGTGGGGGTCGGCTCCGGCGGGTCCGGCCTTGTCGGAGTCGCCGACGGCTTGGGCGTCACCGTGACGGTCGTGGTCTGCCCCGACGGGTTGACGGTGACGGTCGTGGCGGGCACGGGCTTGGGCGGCTGCGGCTTCTGCCCGCTGGGGCCCGTCGGCGTCGGGGTGGCGCCGTCCGGCGGGACGGGGACGTCCTGGCCGCCCGCCGCGCCGGGGCCGCCGCCCGAGCCGGGCCCGGCCGTGGCCATGCCCTCGACCTTGGGCGGCGTGTCGTCGCGGGTGAGCGCCCAGCCGGTGACCCCGGCGGCCAGCATCAGCGCGATCACCACCATGATCACGATCGCGGGCCTGCGGCCGGACAGGGCGTCGCTCTCGCCGGGCGCGGGGCCGATCTCGAAGGGGTAGGGCGCCCGGTCCGGCTGGGCGGGGGCGGGCGGCGGAGGCGGGGGCGCGGCGACGGGCGCGGCCAGGACGGGCGGCGGGGCGGACACGTCGGGAACGGTCCCGCCCACGAGCGACGCCTGTGCCTCGGCCGCTGTCGGGCGCTGCGCGGGGTCCTTGGCGAGGCACGCGGCAACGACGTCGCGCAGCGGCGCCGGGAGGGCCCCGATCCGGGGCTCCTCGTGCATGATCCGATAGAGGACGGCGCCGATCTCGTCGGTGCCGAAGGGCGGCTCCCCGGTCGCCGCGAAGACGATCGAGGACGCCCAGGAGAACAGGTCGGACGCCGCCGTGAGCTGGTGGCCCGCGAGCTGCTCGGGCGACATGTAGGCGGGCGTGCCGATGTTGTGGCTGTGGGAGGTGACGTTCAGCGCGCGCGCGATGCCGAAGTCGATCACCCGGGGCCCGTCGGGGCCGAGGAGCACGTTCTGGGGCTTGAAGTCGCGGTGGATGATCCCGGCGCCGTGGATCGCGGTGAGGGCCGTCAGGGTGCTTACGGCGAGCCGCTCCAGGGCCGCGCCGCCGCGTGGGCCCTCGCTTTCCACGAGGTCCTGGAGGGAGACGCCCTCGACGTACTCGCTGACGATGTAGGGCCTGTCGCCGTCCACGTCGGCGTCCAGGACCTGGGCGGTGCAGAACCGGGCGACCCGCTTGGCCACCTCGAGTTCCCGGACGAACCGGGCGCGGGCCTCGCCGTCGGCGGCGAACCGCGCGTGCATGAGCTTGACGGCGACGTCGACGCCGTCGCGCCGCCCCAGGTAGACGGTGCCCTGGCCGCCCTCTCCGAGGACGCCCACCAGGGCGTACGGTCCGATGGCGGCAGGGTCACCCGCTCTCAGGGCGTCCACCATGCTTCACTCCCGTCGCGCTGTTGAATCCGGCTCACTTTAATGGAGTGACCACGTTCATCCGATCTGTTTGGATGGTCCGATGAGCGAGATCACCTCAGCGGCCGAGCTGCGGGAGCTGCTCGGCGAGCCGCTTCCCCGCGCCGTGGCCAAGGAACGGGTCGCACTGCACGACCGCGATCTCGACTGGATCGCCGCGTCGCCGTTCCTGATCATGGCGACGGGTGACGAAGAAGGCAACCTGGACGCGTCCCCCAAAGGTGATCCTGCGGGATCTTTCGCCCACGTGATCGATCGGCGGACCCTCGCGATCCCCGAGCGCCCCGGCAACCGCCGCGCCGACGGCTACCTCAACATCCTCCGGAATCCACACGTCGGCCTGCTGTTCCTCATCCCGGGACGCGGTGAGTCCCTGCGCGTCAACGGGCGGGCCCGGCTGGTGCGGGACGCACCCTACTTCGACCTGATGACGGTCAAGGGCCACCGGCCGATCCTGGCCGTCGAGGTGGCGGTGGAGCAGATCTTCTTCCACTGCGCGAAGGCGCTGATGCGCTCGCACCTGTGGCAGCCGGAGACGTGGCAGCCGGACGTGCTGCCTTCGCACGCGCGGATCACCAAGGACGTCATGCGGACACCGGAGAGCCTCGCTGAGCTGGAGTCCTACTACGCGCCGGAAGCCTACGCCAGGAAGCTCTACCAGGACTGACCCGCTCACAGACGGCCTAGACGGACAGTTCAGGGCTCGGCGTCCAGGCCGAACATCTCCAGGCAGGGGCCGAGCCCTTCGACCTCCGCCTCGACCGTCCGGTGCGCCGCCCAGGACTCACGGTCCAGGAGGAGCCTGATCTCCTCCACCCTGCGGCCCCGCACCTCCGAGTAGCCCGACCCGTTGTGCCGGTACCCGAGCCTGCGGGACACCCCGAGCGAGGCCGGGTTGTCAGTGTGCGCGCAGCTCCCCGCCGTCAGGGCGCCCAGGCCCGCGAAGGCGAGGTGCAGCACGGCGGCGCGCATCTCGGTGCCGTAGCCACGGCCCTGGTGCGCCATGCCGAGCCACGAGCCCGTCTCGACGTGCCGGACGACGCCGAAGGAGTCGCCGGAGACGTGCTGGGTGCCGATGGGCCGTCCCTCGATGAAGACGGCCAACGGGAGCCGCCACGCCTCGGGAGTCCAGTCGGCGAGCGCGCGCCAGTGGTACTGGAGGGTGCTCCTGGCGATCTTCTCGGGCGCGCCGTCCGTCCACGGGGAGCTGAACGGCATCACCTGCGGCGGGTGGATGCCGCCGAGGACGACCTCGACGAGCGCGTCGAGCTCCGCGTCGGTCGGCAGGCGGAGTTCCAGGCGGGGGGTGGTGACGCGCAGTCCGTGGAGGGGCCAGTGCTTCATGAACCCATCCTGGGACGGGCGGTCACGCCCTGTCATCTCGTTTTCCGGCGCCCCACAGGTGGCGCGTCCAGCCGCGCGCGGGGCGCTCGCCGACGGGCAGGGCGCGCAGTCTGGCGAGGACGGCCGGGTCCTGGGCCTCCAGCCACTCCACGAGCTGCCGGAAGGAGACGAAGCGGACGTCGGGCCTTGCGGCGTTGCGGGCGAGGAAGCCTTCGACGGCGTTCAGGCGGCCGCCCTTCCCGTGCGTGAACCGGCCGCTGATGACCAGGGGCGCCCGGTCGCCTCGATAGGCGCGGTCGAAGGCCCGCTGGTAGACGGCGGCGGGCTTGCCGCGCCGGAGCGACTTCGAGGGGAGCCGCCACAGGCCGTCGCGGCGGCGCGGCCACACCTGGGGGCCGGTGCCGTTGGGGTCGTACTTCCAGCCGAGGTCGTGGGCGGCCTTACGCAGCGCCCGCGTGCCCTCGCGGCAGGGGACGCGCCCTCCGACGACCTGCTTGCGGTAGTCGAAGGGGAGCGCGGGCAGGTCGGTGAAGCCGGTCGCCGTCCGCCAGGTCGTGACGAGGCCGATCGAACGCCTGATCTCGGACTTCCAGTCGGCGGCCGTCCAGGCGCGGACCCCCGACCTGCCGCAGCGCGGGCCGTCCAGGCGGGCGGCGACCTCGTGGCCCTCGCGCCAGCCGAGGGTGAGGTTGAGCACCGTGTCGCGGATCTGCCGGTCGGTGGGCTGGGCCGCCACGCGGCCTCCCCGCGCCCGGTGGTCCCGCGCCGGTAGGAGGCTGCGGCCGGAGAGGAAGAAGGTCATGGACGCGCCGTGCGCGCGCGCCGAACGCCGGAGGCGGGCGAACGCGCCGTCGGCGGTCTCCGCGCCGTCCCAGGCGAGCACGACGAACTGGGGAGGGCGTTCGCCAGGGACGAGCCTGGTAGCGGGCCACCGCCGGGGCTGCGGCCCGGTCACGGAGGTCGAGCCGTCGCCCAGGGGGGTGGCCGCCGGGGTCACCGCCGGGGCGGGATGGGCGGTCCGGGTGGGGGCGGGCACACAACCGGCCGCCAGCGCGCACCCCAGCAACCACGCCGTTCCCCGCACGCCGCGCACACATCCCCCGTCCGTCTGCGGATTCCCGAGGCGAGGATCCCGGACGTCCCAGCGCGCGCGCTCACCCTTGCGGTTTCCCCGTCCAAGATTTGCCCTCCCCTTACCCGGCGGGCCGCTGGGTGGTCCGGGTGGGGAGAGGATGGTCGGTATGCGCATCGTCATCGCGGGCGGTCACGGCAAGATCGCCCTGCATCTGCTCCGTCAGTGGCCCGACGGCACCGCGACGGGCCTGGTCCGCGACCCCGGCCAGATCCCCGACCTTGAGGCGGCGGGCCAGTCCGGCGTCGTCTGCGATCTGGAGAACGTCTCGGTGGCGGAGCTGACCGAGGTGATCTCCGGGTACGACGCCCTGGTGTTCGCCGCAGGGGCCGGGCCCGGAAGCGGCGTGCCCCGGAAGAAGACGGTGGACGAGGGGGCGGCGATCCTGTGCGCCGACGCGGCCGAGCGGGCCGGGGTGCGCCGCCTCGTCCAGATCTCCTCGATGGGCGCCGACCAGACGCCCGACCCGTCCCGCGACGAGGTCTGGGCCGCCTACCTCGCCGCCAAGGGCAACGCCGAGGCCGACCTGCGCGGCCGCGACCTCGACTGGACGATCCTGCGGCCCGGCCTGCTCACCGACGACCCGGCGACGGGCCTGGTCACGCTGGCGCCGGCCACGGGGCGCGGCCCGGTGCCGCGCGCGGACGTCGCCGCCGTCATCGCCGCCCTGCTCACCTCGGGCGCCGCCGTCCATCAGACCCTCGAACTCATCGGGGGCGAGACCCCGGTCCCGGACGCCGTCGAGGACCTCTGACCGCCGCTGAGGCCGCCGCCCGGTCCCGGTGACCCGGGCGGCGGCCCGTGGCGTCTGCGGCCCGCTCAGCGCCGTGCGGGGCCGGGGTGGAGCGGGCCGGTGGTCCGGGTCAGCGGCGCGGCGCTGGCGGCGCAGCGGGCGGCGATGATCTCGGCGGTGATGCTGATGGCGGTCTCCTCAGGGGTGCGGGCGCCGAGGTCGAGGCCGATGGGGGAGTGCAGGCGGGCGAGGGCGGACGCCGGGAGCGTGGTGTCCCGGAGGCGGGCGAGGCGGTCCTCGTGGGTGCGGCGGGAGCCCATGGCGCCCACGTACGCGACGTCCAGGCGTAGGGCGACGTCGAGAAGCGGGACGTCGAACTTGGGGTCGTGGGTGAGGACGCACAGGACGGTCCGGTCGTCCACGCGGCCTTCGGCGGCCTCCGCGGCGAGGTACCGGTGCGGCCAGGCGGTGACGACCTCGTCGGCGGAAGGGAAGCGGCGGCGGGTGGCGAACACGGGGCGGGCGTCGCAGACGGTCACCCGGAAGCCGACGAAGGAGCCCGCGGTGGCCAGCGCCGCCGCGAAGTCCACCGCGCCGAAGACGATCATCCGGGGCCGCGGCGCGTAGGACTGAACGGCAAGGGTGAGCTCGGCCGCCAGCCGGGTGCCGTCCTCGCCGTACCGCAGGACGCCCGTCGTGCCGGAGGCGAGCATCCCCCTGACGTCGTCGGTGGCCGCCGCGTCCAGACGGGCCGAGCCGAACGATCCGGAGGAAGTGGAAGGCCGCACCACCATCCGGCGGCCGAAGGCGTCCGAGGTGGGCGGGCCCACGCAGGTGACGACGGCGACGGGCCGCCCCTCCCTGACGTCCTCCGCCACCGAGGCCAGGTCGGGGAAGGACGCGGGGGTGATCCGCTCGACGTACACGTGGAGGGTCCCGCCGCAGGTCAGGCCGACCGCCAGGGCGTCGTCGTCGGTCACCCCGTAGCGCTCAAGGACCGGCGTGAAAGCGGGGTCCTCCGCTGCCGCGTGCGCGAGGTCGTAGACGGCGCCCTCCACGCAGCCGCCCGACACACTGCCGAGCGCCTCGCCGGAGGCCGTCACCAGCATGGCCGCGCCGGCGGGACGCGGGGCCGACCGCCAGGTCTCGACCACGGTCGCGAGCCCCGTAGGCCGTCCGTCCGCCCACTGCTCAAGCAGGTCGGCCAGAACCTCACGCACGGGGCACGTCCAGATCGGTGCCGTCGGCCACGTCGTCGCAGGGCACGGGTTCGGGGGCGTGCCGCTTCAGGTACGGCCTGGCGCCCACGTCGCCCACGGCGAGTTCGCTGACGCCCTCCCAGTGGTCGCGGCCAAGGACGACGGGATGCCCCCACGCGCCCCCGTACGTCGCCACCCGGAGCGTTCCGCGCCCGGCGCCTTCGGCGACCCTGCTGACGGCCTCGGGAGTGATCCCAGGGGTGTCCACGAGGAGCACCACCACGGCGTCGGCTTCCAGCGCCGCCAGCCCGGCCCGTAGGGACGAGCCCATCCCTGAGGCCCAGTCGGCGTTCACCACCACGATCACCCCCGGCAGCGGCGGCACCCGGCGCGCCTGCGCGCCGAGCACCGCCACGACCGGGGCGCACCCGGCCTTGCGCAGGGTCCGTACGCCGTGCTCCACGAGCAGGACCCCGGGCTCGTCCGGAGTCGGCGCGAGCGCCTTCGGCATGCCGTAGCGCCGTCCCGCGCCCGCCGCGAGCAGGAGACCGGGAACCGCCATGCGCCCCTCCCGTCAGCCCTCTTGCAGGGCCGTCCAGCGCGCGGCGAGGTCCGCGCGGGTCTGCGGGGGGAGCGTGCCGTACAGCCGGAAGCGGGCCATGCCGCCGTCCGGGTGGATGTCCAGGCGCACCGCGTCCACGGGTCGCTCGGCGGTGACGCGGAAGCGGTGCCGGGTGTCGGGCTGCAGCCTGACGGGCCCGAGGAGCACCGGCCCGTCCAGCGCGCTTACCTTCGCGGTGGCCGGGCAGTTGCCCTTGAAGTGCGACGTGTCCAGCTCGATCAGCTGCGGCAGGCCGGGCGCGGCGAGCTTGACCTCGACCCAGTCGTTGCCGTCGTCGCGCCGCCGTTTGGTCTCCCAGCCCTCGCCCATGGTCGAGGCCAGCCCGGGGAGCAGGAGCTGGCTGGGAGAGCCGTAGAAACGGTCTGAGCAGTCCGTGACGGTGGCTCCGTACTCGGCGGCCGCCAGGTCGAACACGTCGGGGACGAGCGCGGGGTCCACGACGGGCGTGCCGTGCACCCGCAGCCGGGCGACGCCGCCGTCGGGGTAGATGTTCAGCCGGACGTGTGTGACGAGCCGCCCGGACGGCACCGGGAAGGAGTTCTCGGTGTCGCCTTCGAGCTCCGAGCGCGGGATGAGAGGGAACCAGACGGCCTTCTCCAGTTCCTCGGGCGCCGGGTAGTCGGGCAGGAAGCAGCCGTCCACCGACGCCTCGGTCGGGTAGTTCCCGGTGAAGAAGGCGGTGTCGATGATGATGTTGCGCAGCACGCCGGGCACGCCGAGGCGCACGATCGCGTGGTCGTGGCCCGGCTCGCGGCGGCGCCTGGTCTCCCAGCCGTCGTAGATCTGCCCCTTGTGTCCGAACGAGGCCAGGGTGAAGGTCGGGCGGTGTGGGTTGATGAGGTTCTCGCGGTCGGCGAAGAACTCGTCGTTGGCGGACACCACGGTGCCGCCCATGGCCCGTGACGCCAGGTCCAGGAGTTCAGTGAACAACGCTCTCCTCTCGGTGCAGGAACCTCCCGGCGGGAGCCCCGCCGGTAGGCACGCCGCGCAGCCACGTCGTGTGGACGACGCCGCGTAGGGTCCTGCCGTGGTACGGCGTGACGGGATTGCGGTGGAAGAGCGTCCCCGCGTCCACGGTGAACTCCTCCTCGGGCGCGAACGCGACGAGATCCGCGTCCGCCCCCACGGCGATCCTTCCCTTCGCGGACAGTCCCACAAGATCGGCGGGCGCCCGGCTCATCCATTCAACGAGATTGTTGAGTGAAATGCCGCGTTTGCTGGCTTCTGTCCATATGGCGGACAGGCCGAGCTGGACCGAGGCGATCCCGCCCCACGCCGTCGCGAAGTCGCCCTCCTTGAGGTCGGGCGTACAGGGCGAGTGATCCGAGACGACGCAGGTGATGACCCCTGTCAGCAGGGCCTCCCAGAGCGCGTCCTGGTGCGCGCCCTCCCGGATCGGAGGGCAGCACTTGTACTCCGTCGCCAGGGCGGGCACGTCCTCCGCCCGCAAGGTCAGATAGTGCGGGCAGGTCTCCGCTGTGATTCTTATCCCTTCGGCCTGCGCCTGCCGGAGCAGAGGCAGGGCGTCGGCCGCCGCCAGATGCAGGATGTGGGCGCGTGCCCCCGTCCTACGGGCGGCTTCGATGACCGTCGCCACGGCCCGCGCCTCCGCCTCCGGAGGCCGCGACGCGACAAAGCCGGGGAACTCCGGCTCGGCCTCGCTGACCAGGGCCGGGTCCTCGGCGTGCACGATGAACAGGGCGTCCACCCTCCGCATCGCCGCCTCCAGGCCCGCCGGGTCCAGCGGAGGGAACTCCGGGACACCCGAGTCGATGAGGAAGCTCTTGAAGCCGAACACGCCCGCCGCGTGCAGGGCGGGGAGGCCGCCTGCGTTGCCCGGGATCGCGCCGCCCCAGAACCCGACGTCGACGTGGCACTGCCCTTCGGCCGCCTTCTTCTTGACGGCCAGGGCCGCGGCGTCCACGGTCGGCGGAAGCGAGTTCAGGGGCATGTCGACAATGGTCGTCACGCCGCCCGCCGCCGCCGCGCGGGTCGCGGTGGCGAAGCCCTCCCACTGGGTGCGGCCCGGCTCATTGACGTGCACGTGCGTGTCCACAAGGCCGGGCAGGAGGACGAGATCGTCCGCGAGGTCCGTGACGCCCTCGGGCGCGTCGTCGTAAGGCAGGATCGCCGCCACCCGGCCGTCCGAGACGACGACGGTGGCGGGCCGCTCGCCGTCCGGGAGGTACACGCGACGGGCGCGCACCGCCCGCAGCGGCTCGGCGGGGGATGTCACAGCGCCTCCAGGGTGCTCGCGGCGAAGGGCAGGTCCGTCTCGGTGAGGGCGCCGCAGTGCAGGCCGCGCCGCAGGTAGGCGGCGAGGGCGCGGGCGGTGGCGGGCTCGTCCAGGTGGGTGCTCTCGGTCCGGTTCAGATAGGCCGTCAGACGGGCGATGGCCGAGGACGCGCCCTCCCGGTAGAAGGCGAAGTTCGCGGCGAACCGCGTGGGCAACTGCGCTGGATGCAGATCCCAGCCCTGGTAGAAGCCGCGCTCCAGGGAGCGCCGGACGAGCCGGGAGTGCAGCGCCCACGCCTCCCGGGTGCCCTCCCCGACCGGGAGGACGTTCGTCGAGCCGTCGCTCAGCCTTACGCCCGTCCCGGCGGCCGCCGCCTGCATGACGGCCTTGGCATGGTCGGCCACGGGGTGGTCCATCGCCTGGTAGGCGGCGGCGATCCCGCAGGACGCCGAGTAGTCGTAGGTGCCGTAGTGCAGGCCGGTGCAGCGGCCGTCGGCCGCGTGGATCATCGGCGCGACGAGCGCCGTGCCGTCCGGGCCCAGGATCGACTGCGGCGTCTCGATCTGGATCTCGAACCGCAGCGCGCCCGGCGCGGGCTCCAGCGCCGCGCACACCGCCGCCATCGCCTCCACCTGCGCCACGGACGTGACCTTGGGCAGGGTGACCACAAACCCCTCGGGAACCGCGCCGAGGCCGTCCAGGACGATCTGGAGCGTCCGCACGGCCCTGCGCCGGACGTCGGCCTCCAGGCACTTGATCCGGATGCCCGAGAACGGCGTCGGGCGGGCGGCGAGGAACCGGGCGGCGGCCCGCGCGTGCGCGTCCTCCTGGGCGTCGTCGCGGCGGCCGTAGCCGTCCTCGAAGTCCAGCCGCAGGTCCTCGATCGGCTCGGCCGCGAGCTTGGCCCTGACTGGTGCGTCGAGCTCCTCCGGGTACGGGAGGCCGTGCTCGTCCAGCGCCGCCAGGGCCGCCGCGCCCCAGACGACGGGCAGGTCGTCGGTGACGCGGTCGGCCGGGACGTAGACGGTGTGGACGGGCTGCCGTCCGGGGCGCTCGCCCGGATAGCGCGCGGCGAGTTCGGCGTCGGCCTTGGCCAGCCGCGCGTCCAGTTCGTCGTGGATCGTGTGTGTCATGCGGTTCCCGTGATGTGCTCAGGACGGACCGGCACCCGGGTGAGCGCCGCCCCCGTCGCCGCCCGGATGGCGGCGACCACCGCCGGGGTCGAGGAGATCGTGGGCGGCTCGCCCACCCCGCGCAGCCCGTAGGGGGCGTCGGGATCGGCCAGCTCCAGGATGTCCAGCGCCATCGGCGGCATGTCCATGATCGTGGGAAGCAGGTAGTCCGTGAACGAGGGGTTGCGCACCCGCCCGTCCACGACCTGGATCTCCTCCAGCAGCGCGAGGCCCAACCCCTGCGCGGTGCCGCCCTGGATCTGGCCTTCCACCGCGCGCGGGTTGACCGCCTTGCCGACGTCCTGGGCGGTGGCGATCTCCACGACCCGGACCAGGCCGAGTTCCACGTCCACGTCGACGGTGGCGCGGTGCGCGGCGAACGCGTACTGGACGTGCGCGTCGCCCTGGCCCGTCACGGGGTCCAGCGGGTGGGTCGGCTTGTGCCGCCACTCGACGGTCTCCTCGACGGCCTCGCCGCCGAGCACGTCCGCGATCGACGCGACCGGCCGCCCGTCGTCGTCCACCACCTGCTCGTCTTCCAGCCGCAGCCCCGGCCTGCCGAGACGGGCCAGCAGCCTCTCCCGGACGGCCTCACAGGCCGCCTTGGTGGCGCCGCCCGTCACGTACGTCTGCCGGGACGCCGAGGACGACCCGGCCGAGCCGACGGAGGTGTCGGCGGGCGCGATCGTCACCTGCGCCACCGCCAACTCGGTGCGGGCGATCTGCGCGAGCACGGTGACGAGCCCCTGCCCTACCTCTGCCGCCGCTGTGTGCACGAGCACGGCCGGACGTCCGCCTACCAGCTCCAGCCTTACGCGCGCGGTGGAGTAGTCGTCGAAGCCCTCGGAGAACCCGACGTTCTTGATGCCGATCCCGTAGCCGACCCCGCGCACGACGCCCTCGCCGCGCGTGGTGTTGGCCGTCCCGCCGGGCAGGAGGTCGGCAGGCCCCGGCGCCGGACGCCGCTGGACGAGCCGTAGCAACTGCTCCACGGGTGCCGCGCCCTCCACGACCTGCCCTGTGGGCATCAGATCGCCGACCTTCAACGCGTTGCGGACACGGACCTCCACCGGGTCCAGCCCGACGGCCTCCGCGAGCCTGTCCATCTGCGACTCGTAGGCGAAGCACGCCTGTACCGCCCCGAACCCGCGCATGGCGCCGCACGGAGGGTTGTTGGAGTAGACGACCTCCGCGTCCATCGTCACGTTGGGCACGTCGTAGGGGCCGATGCCCAGGGTGGCCGCGTTGGCGGCGACGGCGGGAGACGACGAGGCGTAGGCGCCGCCGTCGAGCAGGATGCGCGCCTTCACGTAGACGAGGCGGCCGTCCTCGTCCGCGCCGTGCTCGTACCAGAGCCGGGCCGGATGCCTGTGCACGTGCCCGAAGAACGACTCCTCGCGGCCGTAGACCATCTTCACCGGACGGCCCGTGCGCAGCGCCAGGAGGCACGCGTGGATCTGCATGGAGAGGTCCTCGCGCCCGCCGAACGCGCCGCCGACCCCGGCCAGCGTGAACCGCACCTTCTCGGGCGGCAGGCCGAGGCTCTCGGCCACCTGGTCGCGGTCCACGTGCAGCCACTGCGTCGCGACGTACAGGTCGACGCCGCCGTCGTCGGCGGGCACCGCGAGCCCCGACTCGGGCCCCAGGAACGCCTGGTCCTGCATCCCCACGTCGTACACGCCGGAGACGACGACGGGCGCGGAGACGTCCGGCGCGCCACGGCGGATCGGGACGTGCCGCAGGAGGTTGGGCCGCTCCGCGTGCACCCGAGGAGAGTCCGCCAGGACGGCAGCCTCAGGGTCGGTGACGGGATCCAGCACCTCGTAGACGACCTCGATCGCCTCCGCCGCGCGCGCCGCCGTCTCAGGATGGTCGGCCGCCACGATCGCGATGGCCTCGCCCTGATAGCGGACCTCGTCGAAGGCGAGCACAGGCTGATCCGCGTGCTCCAGGCCGTAACGCTTGCGGCCAGGCACGTCCTCGTGGGTGAGCACCGCCCTTACCCCGGCGATGGCGAGCGCGGGGCCGAGGTTCACCGAGACGATCCGGGCCCGTGGATGCGGGCTGCGCAGCGTCGCGCCCCAGACCATCTGCTCGGCCCACAGGTCGGACGAGAACGCGAACTCGCCCGTCACCTTCAGCCGCCCGTCCGGCCGCTGCGGACTCGCGCCCACCCCCGCGCCGACCCCGGCCGCCAACCCCAGATGCGCCTTCACCCCTGCCTCCTTCACATCCCGCCCCGCACGTCGTCGGCTTGCGCCGGCCCGGGTTCACGACCCGGACCGCCGCGACGGGCTCCGCGCGGCCCGGAGGATTCCCGGCGGCCCGGCACGGTCGACGGCGTCATGGTGCGCCGCCGTTCAGGCGGGCGGACTCGCGGGTGAGGGCGCGGGCCAGAGCCGCCTCGTCGGCGCCGCAGAGGGCGCCGTCGCGGACCACGGGTGTGCCGCCGACCAGGAGGGCCGCCAGGGGCGGCTCGGCGCCCAGCACGAGGGCGGCGACCGGGTCGGCGATGCCCGCGTGGGCGAGGGTGTCCAGGCGCCAGAGGGCGACGTCGCCGAGCTTGCCGGGCTCCAGGGAGCCGATCTCGGCCTCCCGGCCCAGGCAGCGGGCGCCGCCCATCGTGCCGAGGCGGAGCGCCTCGCGGGCCGTCAGAGCGGCCGGGCCGCCTTCCAGACGCGCGTAGTAGAGCGCCTGACGCAGCTCGGGAGCAAGGCGGCCCGCCTCCTGCGAGGCCGCGCCGTCGACGCCGACGCCGACCGGGGCGCCCGCGTCCAGCAGCGCCCGGACGGGCGCGATGCCCGCGCCGAGCCTCCCGTTGGAGCTCGGGCAGTGCGCGACGCCGGTGCCGGTCTCGCCCAGCGTCGCGACGGACTTGGCGTCCAGGTGGACGGTGTGCGCGAGCCACACGTCGGGCCCGGTCCAGCCGAGCCGCTCGGCGTACTCCACCGGCGTGCAGCCGAACCGCTCCCGGCAGAACGCCTCCTCCTCGACCGTCTCGGCGAGGTGCGTGTGCAGCCGCACCCCCTTGGCGCGGGCGAGGACGGCGGCCTCCCGCATGAGGTCCTCGGTGACGGAGAAGGGCGAACAGGGCGCTACGGCGACCCGGAGCAGGGACGCCGGGGACGGATCGTGGTAGGCGTCGATCGCGTCGGCCGTGGCGGCGAGGGCCGCTTCGGTCGTCTCCACGACGTTGTCAGGCGGAAGCCCGCCCTGGGAGACGCCGAGGTCCATCGAACCGCGACAAGGGTGGAAGCGGAGGCCGATCCGCCGGGCCGCCTCCACCTGCGCGGCGAACACGTCGCCGCCGTCGCGCGGGTAGACGTAGTGGTGGTCGGTGCTCGTGGTGCAGCCGGACAGGGCGAGTGTCGCGAGGCCAGCGGCCGAGGCGGCGTGCACCACCTCCGCGTCCAGCCTTCCCCACGTCGGGTAGAGGGCCTTCAGCCAGTCGAAGAGGATCGCGTCCTGGGCGAGCCCGCGCGTCGCCCACTGGTACAGGTGGTGGTGGGTGTTCACGAGGCCCGGCGTGGCGAGGCAGCCCCGCCCGTCCAGCACAAGGCCGGGCCTCCTGGGCGACGGCCCCGCTCCCACCGACGTGATGACGCCGTCCTCGATGAGGACGTGCCCGTTCGTGTACTCGGTGCCGGAGGGATCGACGGTTGCTATCGCCGCGCCTTCGATGAGGACGTTCACGGCGTCTCCTCCCGCGCCCGCGCGGCGGCGAGCCGTACCGCGTCGAGGATCTTCTCGTAGCCCGTGCAGCGGCACAGGTTGCCCGCCAGGGCCTCGCGGATCTCCGGGTCGCTCGGGGCCGCCTCCCGCTCCAGCAGGTCGTGCACGGCCACCACGAGGCCCGGCGTGCAGAACCCGCACTGCACCGCCCCCGCGTCCAGGAAGGCCCGCTGGACGGGGTGCAGCTCCTCGCCGTCCGCCAGGCCCTCCACGGTGACGACGTCGCGCCCCGCCGCCTGCCCGGCCGCGACGAGGCACGCGCACACCGCGACCCCGTCCAGGTAGACCGTGCAGGAGCCGCACTCGCCCTGCTCGCAGGCGTTCTTGCTGCCGGGCAGCCCCATCCGCTCGCGCAGCACGTACAGGAGGCTCTCGCCCTCCCACACGTCGTCGGCGCTGCGCTCGACTCCGTTGACCGTGCAGATCACGCGCATAGCTCGCTCCAGGCCCAGGTGAGGGTGCGTCGCGCCAGGACGCCCAAGGTACGCCGCCGGTAGGCGGCGGTGCCGCGCACGTCGTCGATAGGGGAGGCGGCCGCCGCGACCAGCTCTCCGAACCGCTCGGCGACGGCCGGATCGAGCCGCCCCCGCGACGCCCAGGGCAGCTCCGCCGCCGCGAACGCCTCCGCCTCCGGGGCGCGCAGCGGGGTGGGCCCGGCAGAGCCGATCCCCGTACCTACGGAGCCCTCCGGCCGCAGTTCGAGCGCGAAGGAGGCCACCGCGATCACCATCGCGTTCCGGGTGCCGATCTTGGCGAACTGCTGCGGGCCCGGCGCGGGCGGCACCAGGACGGCGGCGATGAGTTCGTCGTCGCTCAGGACGCTCTGCTTCGGCCCGGTGAAGAACTCGGCCACAGGGACGCGGCGCACGCCCCGCGTCGAGGCGAGCTCCACCAGGGCGCCCGTGGCGAGGAGCGGAGGGTGGCCGTCGCCTGCGGGGGAGGCCGAGCCGAGGTTGCCGCCCAGCGTGCCCCGGTTGCGGATCTGCGGCGAGCCGACCGTCCGCGCGGCGCGGGCCAGGCCGGGCAGCCGCCCGCCCAGCTCGGCCATGATCCGGGCGTAGCTGACGCCCGCGCCGATCCGCAGGAGCCCGTCCTCCTCGCGCCACGCCCGCAGCTCGGGCACGCGGGTGAGGTCGAGGAGCGCGGCGGGCGCCCGGCGCCGGAAGTTCAGCTCGACCATGACGTCGGTGCCCCCGGCCAGGGGCACCGCGTCCGGCCGGGCGGCCTTGGCGGCGAGGGCGTCCGCCCACGTCGGCGGGCTCAGGAACTCCACGCCCAGCCCTCCGCAGGCGCGTCGTCGCGGAGCACGGTGCCCTCGATCAGCCCGTACGGGCGGTCCGCCGCGAAGTACACCTCGTCGGGGTTGTCCATCCCGAACGGGGTGAGATCAACGAGGAAGTGGTGTTTGTTCGGCAGCGCGAGCCGCACCTCGGCCACCTCGGGCACCTTCTCCAGCACCCGCGCGCCCATCGCGTAGAGCGTCTGCTGGAGGGACAGGCTGTAGGTCTCCACGAACGCCGAGATCAGCGACTCGCGGATGGCCGCGTAGGCGGGGCCCCAGTCCACGTCGAGCGTGCCGAAGCGCCACCGGGCGGCGACGTCGGTGGCGAGGATCCTCTCGGACGTCTCCCGCAGCGTGGTGAAGCGGTCGCGGGGGAAGCCGTGGAACTCCGAGTCCGTGGTGTTCATCAGGGTGAGGCCGCGCAGGCCGCCCGTGATCCACGCCCCGTCCTCCGTGACGGTGGCTACGGCCGTCCGCACCTCGCCGCTGGTCTTGGCGAACGAGTGGTCGCCCACGCGGTCCCAGGAGTAGGCGTCGATCGTCACGCGGGCCCGGTGGATCTGCTCGTTCTCGCCCACGAAGTGGCTGGCGAGCGCGATGCCGAACGTCTCGATCGCGCCGATGCCGAACTCGCGGGCGAACGCGTAGACGGTGTTCTTCTGCGAGTCCGTGGGCAGCACCCCGGAGTTGTCGCCCGTCAGGTGCGTGGCCGCCAGGTCGCCCGAAAGGCGGGTGCTCACGTTGAGGTCGGTGAGCACGTGCCGCGCGGAATCCCGCTCGACCCGCACAAGCCGGCACTCGGCCTTGCCGTAACCGTTGGAACCCAGAGTGAACTTCATTCAGGAACCCCTGTACGTGGTGTAGCCGTAGGTGCTGAGGAGCAGGGGGATGTGCAGGTGGTTCTCGCCGTCGGCGTCGAAGACGACGGTGACCTCGGGGAAGAACGACCGGGGGACCTCGAAGACGAGGCGGTGCCGGCCCTCGTCGGCGTGCCAGCCCTTGATCCGGCCGTCGGCGTCCGTCACCCCCTCGGCGACGCGGGCCCAGCCGTCGGGGCCGAGGCGGTCGAGCGCCACCGGGACGCCCTGCGCGGGACGTCCCAGCGTGGTGTCCAGGACGTGTGTCGAAAGGCTCATGGGGCCACCAGCTTCTCCAGGCGGAGCCGCACGATGGCGGCGAGTTCGCGGCGCACGGCGCGGCGTTCGGCGTCCGGCGGGTTGGCCAGGCGCGCGCGGGCGGCCTTGAGGATCTCCTCGGCCGAGCGGCCCGTCGCGCAGATCAGGAAGACGTGGCCGAACCGCTCCTCGTAAGCGACGTTCGCCGCCACCAGGGCCCGCTTGACGTCCTCCTCCGGGTCGGCCGCGGCGGACTGCTCCTGCCGCGACCATGCGGCCTCCGTGGACGCCCCCGCCGCGCGCTCCCCGATCCGGGGATGGGCATCCAGGGCTTCCAGGACCTCCTCCCAGGACAGGGCGTCGAGGAGGCCGATCGCCCCCTCCTGGAGGGCCGAGACGTCCGGATACGGCCGTCCGGCCGTCACCTCGCGGGCCCAGCGCGGCACGGCGCAGCAGGCCAGAAGCGCCGCTTCGGCCTCGGAGGCCGGCAACCCGTGGAACGCCGCCATCGTCATGACTTGAGTCAATCTCCCCGGGTAGCACCCGCGAAACGTGCGAAGCACCGAAGATGAAACACGGGGCGGCTAGCTTCTTTGGAGACCGCTACAAGGAGGGCCCCGTGCAGCTGAAGGACGTGCTCGACCAGCCGGGACGCCGCCTCCCCGTCCTCATCGGCGAGCGTGAACTCGACAGGCCCCTGCGGTCCAGCTTCACCACCGACCTGCTGGACCCCGGGCGCTACCTCGTCGGCGGCGAGATGGTCCTGACGGGCCTCATGTGGCGCCGTGAGCCCGCCGACTCCGAGGTCTTCGTGGAGAACCTCGCGCGGGCCGGGATCGCCGCCCTGGGGGCCGGTGAGGGCCTGCTGGGCACCATCCCCGACGACCTCGTCGAGGCGTGCCGCAGACACGCGCTGCCGCTGTTCGCGGTGCCCGCCGACGTGTCGTTCCGGGAGATCACCGAGCGGATGGCCACCGTGCTGTGGGCCGAGCGGGAGGCCGCCGCGCTCGCCGCGCGCAGCCGCCACCGCGGCCTCATCGCGGCGCTCACCTCCGGCGCGCGGCTCAGCGAGGTGTGGCCCGCGGTCGGGGGATGGACGATCGGCTCGTCCGGCCGGATCCTGGCGGGCGGACGGCTTCCGGAGGCGCCGCGTCTCGCGTCGGCGTTCCTGACAGCGGAGAGCCTGCCTGCGGCCGCTTCGATCGACGGAAGGCTGTACCGGATCGAGGGCCTCGCCGGAGTGCCGCGAGTAGGGGGCAGGTTCGTCGCCAGCCTTTCGCCCGAGGGCATGGACGAGCTGGTCTCGCTCGCCGCCCTCGACCTCGCCCGGGTGGAGAGCGCCCGGCAGGTCGAACGGCGCCTCGCCGCCCAGCTCGTCGGCTCGCTCGACGCCGAGGAGCCCTGCGCGGCCGCGCTGCGGGCGTGCGGCCTCGACCCGGACGCCCCGCACGTCGTGCTCGTCGCCTCGCTCGCCGCCGGCCCGGCCGGGGCGCTGCTGGAGGAGGTGACGGACGGCGCCGTCGCCGAACTCGAGGACACGGCCGTCGCGGTGGTGCCCGACCGTCCTGGGCTGCTCGCCGCCTTGCGCGAGGACGCCCACCGGATGTCGGCGGCCACCAGGATCACCGTGGGGGTGAGCCGTACCGCGCCGACCCCGCGCGCGCTGGCGGGCGCCCTGACGGAGGCGCGGCACGCGCACGCCTACGCGCTCGACCGTCCGGGGCGCTCCCGGGTGGTGGCCTGCGACGAGCTCGCGTCACACGACCTCCTGCTCGCCGGGGTGCCCGCTGTGACACGTCG
The DNA here is from genome assembly GCF_020991275.1 of Actinocorallia sp. API 0066. Lineage (GTDB taxonomy): Bacteria > Actinomycetota > Actinomycetes > Streptosporangiales > Streptosporangiaceae > Actinocorallia. The sequence goes on from NZ_JAJLQY010000007.1 coordinate 398,600, forward strand.
TGCTTTCGCCGACCGGCTTCTGGAGCCCCTGGTCGCCTATGACTCGCGCAACGGCTCCGAGCTCGTCCGGACCCTTGAGGCGTTTCTCGCCTGCGACGGCTCCTGGACCCGCTGCGCGAGCGTCATGCACGTCCATGTGAACACGTTGCGGTACCGCATCCGGCGGATCTCCGACCTGACCGGCCGCGACCTCGACCAGTTCGCCGACCGTGTCGACTTCCACCTGGCGCTGCGTCTCCGGCGCTGACCCTGCGCGGGGTGGCCGCCTCCGATCCGGCCGTGGCACCGGTCCGTTCGCCCTTCGGGAGCGACCCCTGGGTGGTCGCTCTTGCTGGAGCTTGGGGCACGGGTCGTCAAAGTCGTTCAGGGTTTGGCGGCGGGTTCGGTCACCGAACCGCTGACCTCGCGCTCGGCCCGCTCGGCGGCGGTGGTGAGGAGACGGATGATGAAGTCGGACTTGGCTTCGGTGTAGCCCGGCCGGTCGTTGCGGTAGCGGACGGCCAGGACGCGCTTCAGGGCGGCGTACTTGTCGCGGGCGGAGGGGTCGGCGCGCAGCAGGTCGCGTAGGGTGAGGTAGCGGTCCCACTGCGGGTCGCCCGCGTTGATGCCGTGCAGGTGGGCGACGGCGTGGTCGGGCAGCGCGGCGTCCTCCAGCACGTACAGGAGGCCGCCCTTGTCGCCCGTGTCGCCCTGGAAGGCGTACCCGAGCGGCCCTACGGCGGCGTGCAGGAGCCGCGCGTCGGCGCCCGGCGCGAGCAGCACCGCGATGTCGATGATCGGCTTGGCGGGCAGCCCCGGCACCGACGTAGAGCCGACGTGCTCGACGGCCGTGGCCAGCCCGCCCAGCGCGGGCGCGAGATCGGCGGCCAGCCGCGCGTAGGCGAGCGGCCAGCGCGGGTCGCTGGGCACGACCTGGACGGTGCCGTGCCGCAGCCCGGTCGGCCCGCCCGCCGCACCGGGCGGGCCGGGCGCGGCGGCCGGGGGCGAGGGGGCGGGGGACGGCTGCGCGGGAGGGGTGCCGGTCATGGCACCAGTGTGACGCGCCGCACCCCGCGGGGTCAGGCGGTCCTGCCGAAACGGGCGAGCACGATGTTCTCGACCACGCTGATCAGCGAGTAGATCACCAGCGACGCGAGCGTGATGACCACGACGCACGTCCACAGGTTGTCGGATTCGAACGTGCTCACGTCCTGCAGCATCCGGTACCCGATGCCCTTGCCGGTGGCGAGCCACTCCGCCAGCATCGCCCCGATGATGGCGCCCGGCGCGGAGATCCTCGCGGACGTGAAGAACGCGGGTAGGGCCGAGGGGATGAGCACCTTGCGCAGGGCGGTCCACGTGGAGCCGCCGTAAGCGGCGACGAGGTCCACGGCCTGCGGCGACGCCGAGCGCAGCCCGAGCACGATGTTCACTAGGGCCGGGAAGAACACGACGATCCCGACGATGATGGTCGTCGCGAGCAGCTCCCTGCCGAAGACGAGGGTGAGCACCGGCGTCATCGCGACGAGCGGCACCGAGCGCATGATCATCGCGACCGGCATAAAAGCCTGCTCGGCCGCGGTCGAGAGCACGAACGCCATGGCGATGACGGCGGCCGCGACGAGCCCCGCCACGAGCCCGAACCCCGCGTCGACGAGGGTGATCGTCAGGTCGCCCCACACGAGCGCCCGGTTGTCAGCGGCGGTCTCCGCTGTGAACAGGTACGCCCACACGTCAGACGGCCCGCGTACCACCATCGGGTTCATGTCGAAGTACTCGATGAACGCCAGCCAGGCGACCACCACGAGCACGAGGGAGACGCCGATGGACAGCAGCGTCCCCGCTGTTCTCTTCACGATCACGACGCACGCTCCCAGGGCATGGCGAACCGGGCGACGAGCGCGACGACCGCGTAACCGAAGCCCGCCAGGGCCCCCGCGACGATCGCGACGCCCCAGGTCCGCTCGGTGGCGAGCTGGGTCTGCGCGACGACCATGGCCAGCCCGAGGCCGGTGTCGACGCGGCCGAGGAACTCGCCGATGATGGCGCCGAGCACCGCGGACGGCGCCGCGATCTTCAGCGCGGCGAAGCTGGAGGGCAGCGCGGCGATGAGCCGTACCTTGACGAGCTGCTTCCACCGGCCGCCGCCGTAGGCGCGCACGAGGTCGAGGCTCGCGGGGTCGGCGGCGCGCAGCCCGGCCAGGACCCCGATGAGCGTGGTGAACAGCACCTGGAGCGCCGCCATCGCGACCATCGGCGAGTCGCCTTCCAGCACGATCGTGAGGATCGGCCCTACGGCGATGATGGGCAGGCAGTAGGAGGCGACGCCGATCTGGGTGATGACGCGCTCGGTCTGAGGCACGAGGATCACCAGCAGCGCCAGGCCGAAGGCGATGAGGTTGCCCCACACGAAGCCGCGCAGGGCCTCCCACCCGGTGCCCTCCAGATGCGGCCAGTAGAAGCCCCATCCGTCCTCGATCAGGGTACGGAACGTCGCCAGCGGCGTGGGGACGGCGTCTCCGGGGACGAGCAGGGAAGCGGCCTGCCACGCCAGCAGGAGGCCCGCGAGGCCGCCCAGGCCCGCCACCCACTTGGGCACGGCGAAGCGCCGCCCGTCGACGGCGCTCACTCCTGCGTCCCGGGGCCGAACAGCAGCTCCGAAAGCTTGTCCTGGTAGGCGTGGAACTCAGGGGTCCGCATCACGTCGGGCGTGCGGGGCCGCGGCAGCTCGATCGGCACCTCCGCGACGACGGTGCCGGGCCGCGGGCTCATCACGGCGACGACGTCGCTGAGGAACACCGCCTCGGAGATGCTGTGCGTGACCAGCAGCGTCGTGACGGCCCGCTCGCTCCAGATCCGCTGGAGCTCCATGTTGAGCCGCTGCCTCGTCATGTCGTCGAGCGCGCCGAAGGGCTCGTCCAGAAGCAGCACCTTCGGCTCGACGACTAGCGCGCGCGCTATGGCGACGCGCTGGCGCATACCGCCCGACAGCTGCGCCGGCCGCGCCTTCTCGAAGCCCTCCAGGCCGACGAGCTTGATGAGGTCGCTCACCTGGTTCTTGCCCGGCCTGATCCCGGCGACCTCCAGGGGCAGTCGGATGTTGGCCGTCACCGAGCGCCACGGCAGCAGCGCCGAGTCCTGGAAGGCGATGCCCAGGTGGTGGCTGCTACGCGCGACCGAAGGGGCCTCGCCGTGGAGGAGGGCCTCCCCGGCCGTCGGCTTCTCCAGCCCCGCGAGGATGCGCAGGACCGTCGACTTGCCGCAGCCGGAGGGGCCGAGGAGAGACAGGAAGGAGCCCTGCGGGGTCCGCAGGTCCACGCCGGTGAGGGCGGTGACGGACCTGCGGCCCAGCTTGAACTCCTTCACGAGGCCGTTGAGGCTGATGCCGTCAGACAAGAGAGGGGTCTTCCTTGTAGACCTCTTCGACGATGGACAGGTCGAAGAGCCGCTCGGCGGTGATCTCCAGCCCGGCGAACTTCAGCGTCTCGATGTTCTGCTGGATCAGCTCCGGCGTGACCGTGAACAGGCCGTTCTTCTCGGTGTCGGGGGTGAGGATCAGCTTGTTCCCGTCCTTGGACTCGAGGATCTGCTCCTCCAGCTCCAGGCCGAGGTCCTTGCCGTACTTCTCGACGGCGAGCTTCGCGCCGATCTCGGGGTTCTTCAGGTTCTCCTTCCACCCCTTGGCCTGCGCGCGGATGAACGCCTTGAGGGTGGCGCGCCGCTTCTCGATCGTCTCGGTCTTGACGACGTAGACCTCGCTGACGAGCGGGTAGTTGTTGTCGGCGAACATCATCGTCTCGACCTCGAAGCCCTTGAGGCGCAGCGCGTTGGGCTCGTTGGTGATGAACGACATCCAGCCGTCGACGGTGCCGGTGGTGAGCGGCATCGGGTCGAACTGGACGGGCACCTTCTCCAGGCTGGCCGGGTCGATGTTGTTGGCCTTGAGGAACGCCGCCCAGATCGCCTCGTTCGTCGCCTGGACGCCGATCTTCTTGCCCTTGAGGTCCGCGACCGTCTTGATCGGGTTGTCGGCCATCGACAGGATGCAGAACGGGTTCTTCTGGAACTCGGCGCCGATCACCTTGATCGGGGCGCCCTTGAGGATCGCCGCGGCTGCGGTGTCGGGGGCGCTGATGCCGATGAGCGCCTTGCCGGTGACGACGTCGGTCTCGGCCGGGGTCGCGGTCGGTCCGCCGCCGATGAGCTCGAAGCTGGTGAAGCCCTCCTCCTTGTAGTAGCCGTTGGTGTCGGCGATGTAGGCGCCGGCGAACTCCACGTTCTTCACCCAGGACAGGCGCAGGCTGCCGGCGCCGATCGCGCCGGCCGCGCCGGTGGCCTCGGTCGACGGCTCGTCGTCGCCGCAGGCGGCGAGCAGCGGCGCGGCAGCGAGGAGGCCGGTGGCGAACAGGCCGCCGCGCAGCAGCGTCCGGCGGTCGAGGTCGTACGTCACAGGAGTGGCTCCGATCAGGGGGTTGGGCTACTTCGAGGCGACGTTAAGGAGGCGCTGTTGCGCCAGAGGTCACACCGTGATTCACGCTTGTTACGCGGACTTCACCGCTTGTCGGGAGATCCAAGGATATGACCCTATATAGGCTCTTGTTCGTGTGATTCGCCGAGAACCCGGGGTTTATCGCCGGTCGAACACGACAAAACGCCCGGCGGCAGTGGTGCCGCCGGGCGTCGTGGAGGGGACGCGCTTTCTAATCGAGCCTGCGGGGGCAGCCCTTCACCGCCAACGCCTGGAAGACCGACCTTTCGGGCGCGTAGAAGTTGTCATCGGAGGCCGCGACAAGGCTGCACTCGCCCGTCGCCAGCTTCGGCCCCCACGCGAGCGCCTCGAAGTTCTCCACGGTGCCCGTGAACTCGTGCACGAGCCGCTTGCGGACCGGACGGTACGGCGCGGTGAGCGTGTCCCGGCTCAGCACGTTCGTCGCGCGGGTGATGTCGAACTCGTAGATCCGCGCCCGGTAGCCGACCCCCTCAAGCCACGTCCGCTCCAGCGCGAGGAACCGGGTCGCCGACACCGCGAGCAGCTCCGAGATCCCCGTGTCGGACAGGCCGTCCGCCGGGTTCGGCGCCTGCGGCAGCCGGTCCAGCGGGTAGACGAACTGGGCGGCCGGACGGCCCGTCCTGCGGCCGAACACGGTGATCCGGACCGGCGCGCCGTGCTCGACGGTCGGCGGCTCGCCGTCCTCGTACCGCGGGCCCTCCAGCGCGGCGACGACGTGCTTCTTCGTCGTCGTCACACCCTCGATGCCGAAGTTGCGGCGCGGGCCCGACTCGGTGTTCGTCATCCTGAGCGTCCTGGGCAGCGGGATCTTCCCGACCTCGGTGCCCTGGGTGTCCGCCCAGCGCAGCGCGACCGGCGAGACCGGAATGCCGGGATTGGCCTTGTCTGGACGGTCGCCCTCGCTCGCCCACAGCAGGCGACGCGACCACGGGTCGAACCGGATCGATTCGGGATCGACCGACCAGGGCCGTCCGTACTCGGGGTACGCCGAGCCGTCCGGCCGGTGGAACGTGCGCGCCGACGTCAGCGTGACGCCCCTGAACGCGCCGCTGCGGGGATCGAACGACAGCCGGGCGGTGTAGAACCGGGCGGAGCCGTAGCGGCCCCTGTCGTCCGAGATGAGGTACCAGCGGCCCGTCACCGGGTCGCGGTCGATCCCCGAGATGCCGCCGACGACGGTGCCGCCGAACTCCAGCCGGTGCGGGATGACGAACTCGCCGAGCTCCCGGACGATCTCCACCCGCTTCGGCGCCGCCGCCAGCCGCGGCTCCGCCGCCACCGCCCCCGCCTGCGGCACGGCGACGCCCCCCAGCGCCGCCGCCACCGCCACAACAGCCCTGACTCCCCGTTTCATACAACCCCCGTGCTCTGGTAACCGACCCCACGCATGATGGCCGCGCCCCACCCACCCGACCCCAAAGACACACCGCCACCCCCCGAACACCCCCCGCGCCCACCCCCACACCACGCCCCAAACCCCCGCACGTCCCCGAACCGCCCTCCCCTCCGGCCCCGCCGCGCCGTTCCCGAGCGCACCCGAGTTCCGTCTCCGCCCTACGGCACCACCACGCGCGGCCGCAAGACGTCCGCACGCCCGCACCGAGCTCATGTGCGCGTCGCGACGTGTTCCGGTCGAGCCATCTTCGCGACGCGTCCGAACTCCAGCTTCTCTCTGCGAATCGCACTGTGCGTTCGCAGGACGTTCTTGCGCTCGCGCCGAGTTCCTGTGTGCGCTCGTTTTGGAATGTGCGTTCTGCCGGGCGATCCCGGCGACGCGTCCAAACCTCGTCTTCGCGCCGCCGACCTCACGACGCGCATTCGCGGGAGGTCTTCACGTTTCGCGCCGTGGCTTCGTGAAGCGCGCATATTGCTCTGTTTTATCGCCGTGCTGTGGCTTGGTGAGGTGTGTCCGTGGGGTGGGCGGCTTTGTGCTCGGATTGGTTCGGTTCTATGCGGGGATGGTTTGGTTGAGTTCGGGCGGGGAGAGGGGTTCGGCGGTGGGTTTGGTCGGGGTGGTCACGGTGGCGGTGAGGGTGATGCGGACGGTGGTGAGGCGGCCGGTGTCGTCGGGGATGACGAGGGTGGCGGTGTGCGGGCCCAGGGGGGTGTCGGGGGTGGCGGTGAAGGTGACGTGGATGACGCAGGTCGGGGTGGGGGCGGTGGTCGGGCAGGGGCCCAGGGCGGCGGTGAAGGCGGGGTCGCCTTCGATGGTGAGGGCGGATTCGTCGTCGCAGGGGAGCCACGGGTAGGCGACGGCGACGGTGTGGGGGCCGCTTCCGCGCGCGTGCTCGCCGATGTTGACGGAGCGGGTGTAGGGGGCGCAGGTGAAGGCCGCCTCGCCGGAGAGGGCGAGGGTGAGGGCGTCCTCGCCGTCTTCGGAGGCCACCACGAGGGTCGCGGTGTGCTTGGTGAGGCTCTTCGGCGCGAACCTCACGAGCACGGCGCAGGTGGTCTCGGTGCAGGTGGCCCCGGTCAGGGTGAACGCCGGGGAGGCGTCCCGCAGCGTGATGGCGGGGGCCGTCCGGGTGCCTCCGTAGCAGTCGCGCCAGGGGAACGTGACGGTGTGCGTCGCCGCCTCGCCGACCTCCACGGCGTCGAACGCGTACGCCGGGAGCTTCTCCACCGCGCAGGCCACCGGCTCCGCGTCCGGGTCGCCGGGGCCCTCCCCGCCCGGCCCCGGATCCACGGGCGGGTCTTCCGGACCGGGGTCGACCGGCGGGTCTCCGGCGCCGGGCTCCACCGGTGGGTCTCCCGGTCCGGGGTCCACGGGCGGATCCGCTGGGCCGGGGTCGACCGGGGGAACTCCGGGACCCGGGTCCACGGGAGGGCCGCCCGCGTCGGGCCCAGGAGCGCCCGGTCCGCCGCCGGGCGGAACGCCGGGGCCCGGACCCGGACCAGGGCCCGCATCCGGGCCAGGGGGCGCGGGAGGGCCGGGGAGCGCGGGCGGTGCTCCGGGGCCGCCCGGCTCGCCGGGGGCCGCGGGACCGCCCGGACCGGCGGGATCTCCTGGAGCCGCAGGGGCGCCCGGATCCTCCGGATTCGCGGGGCCGCCGGGGTTCGCCGGGCCTGCGGGGCCGCCTGGAGCGGGGGATGCGGGGTTGTCTGGGGTGTTGGGACTTGTCGGGTTGTCCGGGGTCTTCGGGTTCTCTGGGTTAGTTGGGGCGGTGGGGGCTCCCGGGGCGGCGGGGAGGACGGTGACCGTGTCGTCCGGGGCCTGGGCGGCGGGGGCGGGGGAGGTGCCCTGGGTGAGGACGATGACGGCGGTGGTCGCAGCGGCGACGGCGACGAAGCTGACGCCCGCGACCGCCTTGGCGCCGCCGCCGATGAGGGCCTTGACGGCGCCGCGCGCGCCGGTGCCGAGCGCGCTGACGGCGCTCGTACCTACGGCGGTGCCGCCGCCTCCGCCGGAGAACAGGGCGGTCGTGGCGGCGCCGCCCGCGAGGCCGGTGACGGCGAGCGGGAACAGTCCGGCGAGGGTGGCGGCGGCCCCGCCGAGGAGGAGGGCGCCGCGCCGCCGCCAGTCCTCGCCGTACGCGCCGAGCGCGGCGGCCTCAAGTTCGGCGAGGAACGCGGCGGCGCTCGGCGGGCGTTCCCCGGCCGTCTTGGCGAGGCCGCGCGCCACGAGGGGCCGTAGCGGTTCGGGCAGTTCGTGCAGGGGCGGGGGCGCGGTGAGGTGCTGTGCGCTCAGCGCGAGCCGGTGCGCGGCGCGGAAGGGCCGCACGCCCGTCACGCATTCGAAGAACGTGATGGTGGCGGCGTACACGTCCGTCGCGGGGAGGGCCGCCTCACCCGTCCACTGTTCGGGTGCCATGTAAGCGGGGGTGCCCGCCATCGACTGTCTTCCGGCCGGTGCGGCGATGCCGAAGTCGATGAGTTTGCTGACGCCGTCTTCCCTGACGAGGACGTTCGCCGGCTTGTAGTCCCGGTGGACGACCCCGGCCGCGTGGGCGGCCTCCAGACCCAGCAGGGAGCCGCGCAGGACGACGAGAGCGGCTTCGGGCGCGAGGGCGCCGTACTCGGAGAGGATCACCTTGAGGGCGACGCCGTCCACGGCCTCCATGACCAGCGCGACGCCCTGGGGGTCCTCGACGACGTCGTAGAGCTGCGCGACGTGGTCGTCGCGGACCGACACGAGCATGCGGGCCTCGTGCAGCAGGAGGGTGCGTTCCTCCGAGTCCTCGGGGAGTTCGGCCCCGGCTTCCATGTACTTGATGGCGACGAGGTCGCCTGACGTCGCGCGCCGGGCGAGGACGACGCGGCCCTGCTGTCCCGAGCCGAGTTCGCCCTGTTCGTCGTATCCGTCGAGGCGCCACCCAGCGCTCATGTCGGACTCCCGTTTTTCCCCGGTACCCGCAGCCGCGCGGGTTTCGGGCGACATTCGACAGGCGGGTCCGGCCCCGGGTCAAGCCGTTCCCGGTCCGAGATACGGAAACGGAATGCGCACGCGCGTCAGGACCGTCCGATAAGGCGGACGGCGCCTCATGATCCGGCGGCCCGCCGTTTTCATGATCCAGCAATTCCCGGAACGCTCTTCTCCCGGCGGGTCGGCGGAACCGCCATTCCGACCGCCGTCGGTCGGCGCCGGTAAACGCAAAAGTTCTCGCGTCAAGCGGTTCCCGAATGCCGGGGCGCCATTTCCGGCCGGGTCCGCGTCTTGACCCCGGCACGGTGCCCTGGTGTCTGATGGACGTATGGGGACTCAAGACGTGCTGCGCAAGGCGCGGCGGCTGCTTGCCATCGACGTGCGCGGCACCGTGAGCCTCGGGCTGTGGGCGGTGCGCAGAAAGCACGGCGTTCCGGCGGGCTCGGTGGCGGTGCCCTACGCGTCGGCCGGGAACTCCCTCCTCCTCGTCTTCGGCTTCTCCATGGTCGTGGAGACCATCGCCCTGGAGGCGATGTTCCGGGGGATGGAGGCCCCGCCCGTCCTCGGCGCGGTCTCCCTCGGCCTGCACGTGTGGGCGCTCGTCGCGATCGTTTCCATGGCGGCCGCCTACGCGACGCGCCCGCACGTCGTCACGCGCGAGCACGTGCGGATCCGCCACGGCGCCGTGTTCGACCTCGCCGTCGCGCGCGCACGGATCGCCGACGTACGCCTCGCCCGCTCCTACGACGAGCCTTACGGCGTCACGTTCGCCGACGACGTCCTCGTGTTGGGCGTCTCGGCGGAGACGAACGTGGTGCTCGCGTTCACCGAGCCCGTCGAGGTGACGCGGCCGCTGGGCGGCACGGCGCGGGTCTCGACGGTCAGGTTCTACGCGGACGAGCCGCGGGTGGCGGTGGCGGCGCTGCGGCCCGGCGCTCCCTGAGCCGGCCGGGGCGGATGCCGGGCAGCAGCGCGAGGAACGTGCGCTCGTCGACGAACGGGACGCTCTCCGCGCGGGCCCGCAGCGCCTTGGTCGAGGTCGAGCGGGCGTCGTTGGCGACGACGAGGCTCGTGTACCGGCTGACGTTGCCCATCACGTCGAGGCCCGCGGCGACGGACCGCGCGGTGAGGTCGATCCGCGACGTCTCGGTCTCGCCGGTGAAGGCGATCTTCATGCCCTGCACGAGCGGCTGCCCGCTGCGCCAGCGTCCGGGGCTCTCGTAGGCGCAGCGCGGCTTGGGGACGCTCGGCGGGAACGACCCACGCCACAGGCTGGCTCCGTCGGCTATCGGCAGTTCCAGCGCGCGCGCTTTCGCCGCCGCCAGGGAGCCGCGCAGGATCCCGGCCAGGACGCGCGCGTCGTCGAGGGCGTCGTGCGCGCGCTGTTGCGGGACGCCGTAGTGCGCGGCGAGGGTGCCGAGCTTGAAGTCCGGCGTAGGGGGACGCAGCTTCCGGTTCAGTTGGAGCGTGCACAGGGTGCGCCGCGCAGGCATCGACATGCCCAACGCGGCGAACTCGCGGGTGAGGAAGCCGTGGTCGAACTGGGCGTTGTGCGCGACCATCACCCTGCCGTCCAGCAGCTCCGCCGTCCGCTCGGCGATGTCGGCGAAGCGCGGCGCGCCCGCGAGCCGCTCCCTGGTGAGCCCGTGGACGTGCACAGGCCCCGGGTCGCAGCCGGGGTTCAGCAGCGTCGTGTACTCCTCGACCGGCCATCCGTCGGCGTCGAGCACGAGGACCGCGAGCGACAGGACCCGGTGCCGGTTCCTGTCGATCCCTGACGTCTCGACGTCCACCGCCGCCCATTCACCGCTGTGTCCGCTCATAGATCGACAACTCTAGATCGACGGACCGCGCAAAGCCGGGCGGAGGGCGATAGGTCCCCTGTGTCGGAAAAACCAAGCCTGTCGGGCTTTGCGGGGTATCGCCGGTGGCCTGGGCTACGGCGGGCAGCCTACGGGTCCCGTCGGCAGGGCACTCTTCTGGGCATCGTCAAGGTCCGTGCCCGCGCCGCCTACGGCCACAGCGGCATCGACCTCAAGGTCTGGCAGGGCCGCGCCGACCAGTAACCCGACGGCGTAGGCCGCTCAGTTAGAGGCGGTCGTGCGGCTTTTACGTTCGGCGAGGGGCCGATCCGGCACCGGGGTCGTGGGCTCCTTGTCGCCTTCGACGGCGGGGGAGGGGCGTCGTGTGAGGGCCGCGTAGGCGAGACCCGACAGCAGGCCCCAGAAGGCCGCGCCGACGCCGAGAAGGCTGATCCCGGAGGCGGTGACGGCGAAGGTGATGACCGCCGCGTCACGCGAAGACACCTCCTGGACGGCGGCGGACAGGGCGGAGCCCAACGAGGCGAGGAGGGCGAGGCCCGCGACCGTCTCGATGAGGAGGGACGGCGACGTCGAGATAAGGGAGACCACCGCCCCGGAGCCCAAGGCGATGAACAGATAGAAGACACCTCCCGAGACCGACGCGATCCAGCGGCGCGAAGGGTCGGGGTGGGCGTCGGGGCCCGCCGCGAGCTGGGCGGTGATCGCCGCGAGGTTGACCGCGTGCCCGCCGAAGGGCGCGCCCGCCGTCGTCGCGGCCCCGGTGGCGACGAGGATGGGCCGCAGGTCGGGCCGGTACCCGTTGGCCGCGAGCACGCCCATGCCGGGCACGTTCTGGGACGCCATCGTCACGACGAACAGGGGCAGCGCCACCCCGACGAGAGCCTGTACGGACAGGGACGGCGTCTCCCAGGTCAGCACAGGCAGGTAGCTCGTGGCGGCGGCGCCCGGTTCGCGCAGAAGCAGCACCGCGACGACGCTGACGGAGAGCGCCGCAGGCACGGCCCACCGTTTCGTCGCCGTGAACCTGCCGAGCACGAGCCAGGTCAGCACGATCGGGATCGCGGCGCGCGGCAGTTCGGCGACGGCGCGCACGGGCGCGAGGCAGAGCGGCAGCAGGACCCCCGCGAGCATCGCGGCGGCGAGCGGCACGGGGATGGCCGCGACGAGCCGTCCCAGGGCTTTGGAGAGGCCCGCCAGGACGATCAGGAGGCCCGTCACGGCGAACGCGCCGAGCGCCTCGCGGTAGGTGACGCCGTCGCCCGAGGTGGCCAGCAGGGCCGCGCCGGGGGTGGACCACGCGATGCTGATGGGCGTCCGGTAGCGCAGGCCGAGGAGGATCGCGGTGAGGCCCATCGCGACGGACAGGGCGAGCAGCCCTGAGGCGGCCTGCCTGTCGTCGGCGCCGACGGCGTGCAGCCCGGCGAGCACGACCGCGAACGAGCTGGCGAAGCCCACGACGGCCATGACGGCACCGGCCAGGACCGGCTGGAGGATCCGCATCCCGCCCCCTTTGTTCCGTTTACGGAACGCCCAGTGTAGGCCGGGTGTTCCGTAAACGGAACAGTGGCATCCTTGTCCCGTGACCGACGGACCCGCTTTCGCCGCCGAGATCGGCCGCCGCCTCCGCGCGCTGCGCCAGGCCCGCGGCCTGTCCCTCTCCGAGCTGGCGCACCGCGCCCGCGTCGGCAAGGCCACCCTGTCGGCGCTGGAGGCCGGAACGCGCAACCCGACCGTCGAGACCCTCTACGCGATCACCGCGCAGCTCGACGTCCCTTTCGCGGCCCTGCTGACCGACCCGGCCCCCGCGCCGCCCGCTCCCGTCCTCCCCGTGCACGGCAAGGCCGTCACCGCCCTCCTGCTGGAGACGTTCGAGGACGCCTCCCACACCACCGAGCTGTACCGCCTCCACATCCGTCCCGGCCGCCGCCAGATCTCCCCGGCCCACCCCGAGGGCGTCACCGAGTACCTCACCGTCTTCCAGGGCACCGCCCTCGTCGGCCCCCCGGACGCCCCCCTCACGCTCCCTCCGGGTTCGCACGCCTCCTGGGTCTCCGACACCCCGCACCTCTACGCCACCGCCACCCCCGAGGAGGTTCACGCCTCCCTCCTCATCCGCCACCCGCGACGGCCCCGGCGGTGAGGCGGTGACATAGCGGGGGGAACGGGCCGACACGGCTGAGTGGGGTGTCGGGGACGAAGCCGCCAGCGGCACGGAAGGCCGCGTTCCTGCTGGTAGAAACCCTGAGGCCGGGAGAGCAGCCGGTATACCTCGGGTGCCTGAAGGGGCTTCATGGAGTTCAAGAATCGGGCGTCGTTCGCGCACAAGGTCGGCTACGCCGTGCGCCACCCCCACCGGATCTCCTCCTACGCGCAGCGGTGGGCGCGTGACTCGTGGTTCCGGATGACCACGGGAGACCACGTCAGCTACTACCGGGCGGTGATGCGCTCCGACACGGCGCGCAACCCCGAGCAGGCCGTGGGGAGCGCCTCCCACGACCGCTGGCTGGCCCTGGGGAAGATGCAGTACGACTACCTGCTCTCCCACGGGCTCAAGCCCGAGCACCGCCTACTGGAGATCGGCTGCGGGAACCTCCGGGCGGGTTGGAGGTTCATCGAGTACCTCGACACCGGCAACTACTACGGCATCGACATCTCGCCCGACATCCTGTTCGCCGCCCAGGACGTGCTCCGCAGGCACGGCCTCCAGCACAAGATCCCGCACCTGACGCCCGTCCGGGGCCTGGACTTCTCCTTCCTGCCACGGGGACACTTCGACGTGGTGCACGCGCACAGCGTCTTCTCGCACTCCCCGCTGCAGGTCATCGAGGAGTGCCTCGCGAACGTCGGCGCGGTGCTGGCGCCCGGCGGCTTCTTCGACTTCACCTTCGACCGGACGACCGGCCCCGAGCACCAGGTGCTCCGTGAGGACTTCTACTACCGGACCGAGACGCTCACCGCGCTCGCCCGGCGCTACGGCCTGGAGGCGGTCTTCATGGACGACTGGGAAGCACTCCCGCACAGGCAGTCGAAGCTGCGTGTGTCCCTGCCCCACCGGACCGTCTGAAGGAGAGCCCGCGCATGTCACCGGTCTGGCCGCCGCTGCCCATGAAGGACTTCGAGGCCACCAAGAACGCACTGATCCTGTGGACGCAGGTGGTGGGCAAGGTGCGCATCGCCCGTACGCCGCTCATCAATCAATGGTGGAACGCCCCGCTCTACCTGACGTCCAAGGGGCTCACCACGTCGCTCATCCCGGGCGATCCGGGGCGGAGCTTCGCCATCGACTTCGACTTCATGGCGAACAGCCTGGACATCAACGTCACGGACGGCACAGGCAGGCGCCTGGCCCTGGGCGAGCAGCACACCGTCGAGCAGTTCCACGCCCGGCTCATGGAGATGCTCGACGAGCTCGGCCTGCACACCGACATCTGGCCGGTGCCCGTGGAGCTGGAGGTCGCCGTCCCGTTCCCGGACGACGACGCGCCGCGCGCCTACGATCCCGAGCAGGCGCTGCGGTTCTGGCGGCTGCTGGTGGAGGCGCACAGGGTGCTCCTCGACTTCAGGTCGCGGTTCGTCGGCAAGGCGAGCCCCGTCCACCTGTTCTGGGGAGCGCTCGACCTCGCCACGACCCGCTTCTCCGGGCGTGAGGCGCCGCCGTGGAAGGGCGAGGTGCCCAACTGCGGGCCGCACGTGATGCTGGAGGCGTACTCGCAGGAGGTGAGCAGCGCGGGCTACTGGCCGGGCGGCGACGGCGAAGGCTTCTTCTACGCCTACGCCTACCCGGAGCCGGAGGGCTTCCGGGACATGCCCTCCGGCCCGTCCGAGGCGCGCTACGACACCTCGCTCGGCGAGTTCGTGCTCCCCTACGAGGCGGTCCGGACGGCCGCCGACCCGGACGCCAAGCTGCTGGAGTTCCTGCAGAAGACCTACGAGGCGGCGGCGATCCGCGCCGACTGGCCCCGCGCGTCCCTGGAGCGCTGACCCGACGCGTCTCGTGCGACGATCGGCCCCTGCCGTCACGGTGGGGGCCGTTTGTCATCTGATCTTGGTTTTTCGTGATCTTAACGCCTGCTTGTCCGATCATGTCGGTAAGCGTTCTTTTGACGGACACGACGGACTTCGCCGATCGCGCAGCTTTGTCAGTGGGGCCCGCTAGGTTCTGATCATTCGTCGGGCGGGATGCCGGAGTGCTCCCGCCGTCGTGTGAATCGGGAGGTGGGCCCGCGTGGGCTGGGTACAGGCGGGGGACGGCTACGAGATAGCCCTCGTGGACGGAAAGGTCGCGGCGCGCTCGACGTCGGGGCGCTCGGCCGGAAGGCAGCTCAAGACGCTGCCCAAGGCGGTGCGCGACCACGCCGAGGTGGCGCGGCTGCGGCGGTTCGCCGTGTGGCTCGACCGGCACGCCGCCGAGTGCGCGGCCCGCGTCGACGCCTGGATGGTCTCGTCGCTGCCGGTGCCCGCCGCGCTGCTGGCGCGGGTCTGGCCCGACGAGGCGTGGCGGTCGGCGCTGCGCGACCTCGCCGTCGTCGGCGACGACCCGGACGAGGCGGGCTTCCTGCGGGACGTCACCGGCACGGGCGAACTGCGCGCGGTGAACCTCGACGGCGAGACCGTCCGGATCGTCGCGGAGTCCGTCACGCTGCCGCACCCCGTGCTGCTGCCCGACCTGGAGGAGCTGCGGGAGTTCGCCGCCGAACTCGGCGTCACCCAGCGGGTCGAGCAGATCTACCGGGCGACGTTCGCCAAGCCCGCCGACCTCGACCCCGCCGCCACCAGCAGCAACCGGTTCGCGGGCGGCAAGTACGGGTCGCGGTTCCGGCTCGCGGCGCGCGCCACGTCGCTCGGCTACCGGGTCTCCGGCGGCTACGCCACGTGCCGCGTGCGCGACGCCGAGGGCGCCCTGGAGGCGTCGGTCTGGATCGGCGAGCCCTACTGGGACGGCGACACCGAGACGGGCGCGCTGGCGTGGCACGACACCGAGGGCCGCGCGGTGAAGCTCGCGCAGGTCGGCCCGGTGGCGTGGTCGGAGGGAATGCGGATGGCTTCGGCCCTGTACGCGGGCCGTGTCGTGGAGGAGAACGCGTGAGCGAGGAGAGCACGGCGGCACGGCTGCTGGCGGCGGGCGGGTTCCTGCCCACGGGCACCACGGACGCGGGCGAGGAGGCGGTGCCGTTCACCGCGCGCGCCTACCGGCACCCCGCCCTGGCCGACCGGGTGGTGGTCAGGCTGACGGCCGCCGACACCGGGGAGGCGGAGGACGCCGCCGCGGCCTTCCTCGGCCTGGAGCCGGACGCCGCCCCCGAGATCGTCGGCCTGGGCAGGCGCACCTCCCTCGGGTTCCCCGAGTGGGTCCTCGTGCACCACCCCGAGGACGGCCACCACGCGCTCGCGGTGGTCCCCGAGATGGAGCGGGCCGCCCGCCTCGCGGCGAACAAGCCGAAGGCCGCCCTTGAGGCGTACGTGGACCTGGGCGGACGCCTCGCCGTCTCCGTCCCGCACCTTCTGCCGACGTTCTACGAGCGGGCCGGGCGCGACTTCCTCGCCGTCGAGAACCCCACGTACGCGGCCCAGCTGTTCACCCGCGCGCGCAAGTCCGAGACCGAGCACGGCATCCCCCTGGACGAGGACCGCCTGGACGAGGTGTTCCTGGAGTTCGCCCTGGCCGGGGCCGTCCCGGTGAAGACCCTCTCCGCCTACGCCAAGGAGCTCTCGGCGCGGCTGCCTGCGGACGAGGCCCTGCACCGCTTTGTCAGGCTGTGCGTGCGCCGCACCTCCGGCGGGCTGCCTCCGTCCGCGCAGATGGGCACCGACCTGAGGCGGCTGGCACGCGCGGCCGGAGGCGACGCGGCGGACGCCGAGCGCGAGTACGTCGCGCGGATGCTGGAGCTGCCCGCGACGTCGGCGGCGGGCATGGGCTGGTGGAAGGCGCACCGGGCCGCCATCGTCGAGCTCGCCGCCGCCCGCCCCGAGATCCGCGCCCAGCTCCTTGACATGGCGCCGTCCGCGCAGGACGGCGGCATGCCCGAGCTGTGGCTTGAGGTGCTGGAGGAGAGCGGCGCCACCGCCCTCCTGTGCGACCCGGCGCAGGAGGCGCCCAAGGACGGCGCCGTGGGCTGGCTCCGCCGCTTCGTCAACGCCCCCTCAAGCCGGTGGCGGCGCGCCAACCGCCTGCCCGCGCTGGAGGAGCTCGTCACGCGGATGAGCGGCCGCCTGCGCGCCGAACTCGCCGCCAAGGGCGCCGCCCTTGAGGTGCCGGAGAACGCCGACCTCCTCGACGTCCTCCTCGCCCTCGGCCTGCCCGTCGAGGATCCGGCGCCGCGCCGCAGGCTCGCCCTGTCGGCCTGGGGCCGCGCCGCCGAGCGGCGCGACCTCGCGGCCGTCGGCGCCGACCCGCGCTTCCGCCAGGCGTTCCTCGGCGGGTTCGACAACGTCAACGGCAACGACGAGGAGGTCTTCCGCGCCCTCGCCGCCTCGCCCGGCGCGCGCCCCCTGCTCGGCGAGTGGGTGCGCGGCCTCGCCGCGCGCGCCCGTGGCACCGGCCTGCCGCACCTGCACGGCGCCCTGGACCAGATCGCCAGGCTCCCCGGCGAGACGCTCGCCCTCGCTGCGGACGCCGTAGGCGACGCCTCCATGGTGGACCTCGCCGAAGTCCTCGCGACGACACTGCGGGGCGGGCTCCTGGACGAGCTGCACTGGCCCGCGTTCGAGGCCGCCGTGAACGAGCTGTCCAGGCCGGACCAGGCCCACGACCTCACCATCGTCGAGGAATGGCCCTACCTCGTCGTCGCCGACTCCGCGCGCGCCCTCGTGCTGGACGGCGACGGCGTCGTCCTCGACCACGCCTTGCGGGTGCCCGCCGCCGACACGGGCGACGTCGGCTTCCGCTACGTGGACGGCGTCCTGCTCGTCCACTGGGAGACGCGCGGCAACCGGGGCACACACGGCTACTGGCACACCGAGCCCGACCGCGTGTTCTCGCTGACGGGCGCCGACGTCCAGGCGACCACCCTGAACTGGCACAGGGGCGACGAACCGGTCAGCCTCCCGGTGCCGGGCGGCGGCCGCACCACCGGCGCCGGGATCCTCCACGTCGGGGACACCGCGCTGCCCGAGAACCGCGACGTCATCGGCGACGGCACGTCGTTCTGGGTGCGCCGCTCCACCGACGAGGACGGGGAGGCGTGGCACGAGTACGACCCGCGCAGCGGCGCCCTGGGCCGTCGGCAGCCGCCCGCGTTCCTCACACCCCGCCTGGCGGACGGCGAGATCGTCTCCGAAGGCTGGCTCATGCCCTTCCCGGCCGAGGGCACCACCGCGATAGGCGAACTCGTCGGAGGGGTGCTCGGCAAGCGCGTCATCAGGTCCGCCGACGGCTCCCAGTGGCGCGCCGAGGACCTCGCCGGGAACGTCTCGGCGGGGGTCCACCACGGCGTCCCCGGGCTGCTGTTCCTGCCGGGCGACCCCAGGCCGCGCACCATCGCCCGGCAACCCTGGTCGGTCGAGCTGTTCGACCCCGAGGGCAGGGCCGTCGCCACCGCCAAGACCGACCACCTGCCCGGCGTCTTCGGCCGCGGCACTGTGATCCTGCCGCCGTGGCGCTACTGGGCCCACCTGCGGCCCCGCGACAACCGTGGCTCGGCCGCGCTGCGCCGGATCGACCGCGAGACCGCCGCCGCGCTCCTCAAGGCCGCCCACACGGCCCCTGACGGCCTCGCCGACGCCGTCCGGGCGCTGCTGCCCTCGGTGACCCACGACGCGCTCGTCACCGGCCTCACGGGCGTGATCACGCACGCGGCGGGCCAGCAGAACATCATCAACGCCACGGTCGAGCGGCTGACGAACGCGCTGTCCGGCGGCCCGGAGGACGCCTTCGAGGGGCCCGCCGACCAGCTCGTGCACACCGCGCTCAGCGGGATCGACGGGCAGCGCTGGTGGGGCGTGGAGAACACCCCCGGCCTCGCCCAGACCGTCGACCTGATCTCCCGGCTCGTCGCGGGAGAGCAGGAGCCCGCCCCGCGCGGCACCCTGCACCTGGCCGGGGTGGCCGCGCCCTACACCCGGCTGTCTTTCACCGCCCTGCTCGGCGCGAGGGCGGGCGCGCTGCTACGGGCCGTCTCCTGGAGTTCCGACCCCGCGCACCGCGACGTGCTGGGCGCCCTGCTCGCCGAGCTCGACCGCGCGAGGCTGCTCGCCGAGGGGCTCGACCGGTGGCGGCGCGTCTACCTCCGGCTCGACGGCCCGGCCGTCCGGCTCGCGGACGGCACGAACCGGCCCGGCAACCGGGAGGCGCTGCTCGCCCTGGACGGAGGCGCCGTCCTCGTCGTCCTGAACAGCAACTACGACCCGGACGGAGCCGATTTTGAGGGCTTCTACCACGACCCGTCCGGCGCGTTCGAGATCCCCGCGCCCTACCGGGTGCGGCGGATCGAGGAGGCCACGGTCCCCTGGAGCGCCGGGCCTCCCGTCGCCTACCTCGCCGAGTACGTGGCGCGCGGGCCAGCCCCCTGGTTCCCGGAGGCCGCCGCCGAGTTCGCCCGGCGCACCGGCGTCACGCCGACCCTCGCGGCCCTCGTCGTCGCGGGCATGCCGGGGCTGGCCGCGCGGGAGCGCGGCTTCCTGTCCGCCGAGGTGCGCAAGGCGCTCGGTGTCAAGGTCGCCGACGCGGACCTCGCCCGCGACCAGCTCACCAAGCTCGACCTCCAGGTCCGGCAGGAGCTGCTGGCCGCGCTGCTGCCCGCCGACCCCGCCGACCTGTGGCTGAAGGGCCCCGACGCGGTGGCCGCCGCCGCCGTGTGGAACCGCGCGGTCGGCGCCCGGATCGCGGTGTCCGAGGCGCTGCTCGGCGAGGCGGGCAAGGCGGTGCGGCTCGGCTGGGAGGCCACCGCCGCGCTGCGCGGCGTGCTGGAGCCCGCCACCGAACCCCGCCTCACCCGCGACCTGGAGTGGAAGGTCGAACGCGACAACTTCGTCCCCGTCGGCGACGGCGACGGCTTCACCGCGCAGGTGTTCACCACCTCCGTCGCGATGACCGCGTGGCTCGCCCACCGGCTCCCCGCGGGCGACCCCCTGCGGGCCCGCCTGCCCGAGGCGCTCAGGACCGTACGGGAGCGGCTCGCCCACCCCGGCCTGATGCTCAGGTTCGACAGGTACTTCGACGTCACCGCCTTCCGCAAGGCGGCCGGCGCGCCCACCGAGGAGGGTGAGGGCTGGGTCCGGTACGGCGCCATCGTGCTGGCCACCTACGACACGATGCCCTACCCGGCCATCAAGGCCGCCCTCCTGGACGCCGCAGGGGAGGACCCGTACCTACCGGCGCTCCGCTCGTCGGCGGGCACGCCCTTCCCCGTCGAGATCGCCCTACGCGCGGTGAAGGACCCGCGCTTCGACGCGCTGCTGGCCGACCCGGGCGATCCCGTCGCCGGGGAACGCGGCCCCGACGGCACCTGGTGGCCGCAGGACCCGACGCGGTCGGTGCCGGAGCTCGTCACCGCCGTCGTCGAACGGCACGGCCTGGGCGCGGACGCCGCCGCCGTCTACCTGATGCTGCTCGCGATGCCCGACCCCACCGACCGCAACACGGCACGCTGGACGGGCTGGAAGCCCGCCCGGCTCAAGGCGGCCCGCGCCGAGCTCGCCGAGAGCGGGCTCGTCCTGGAGGCCCGTAGGACGAGGGCGGGGCGGAGCCTGTTCCTCCCCGGCGCGTGGGCCGAGGCCCGCATGCCGCGCATCCCGATGGAGCAGTGGAAACACGCCCTGTACGACCTGTCCTCCGACGGCAGCTCGCCGCTCACCCTCACCGTCCCCTCCGAGCCCGTCGCCGACGTGTACCGGCGCGCCTGGAAGCGGATCACCGAGGGCGACGAGCCGCGCTTCGCCGACCTCGAGGTGCGGCGCACCGGCAGGCGCCGGTGACCCCGCCCCCAGCCCCCCGGAAGCACGAGGAGAAGGAACGACCCATGACGTCCGTCGCCAGCCAGGCCCGGCAGGTGCTGCCGGCCGAGGAGAGGCACGCCGAGGAACTCGCCTTCCTCGCCGCCTACGACAGCGGGCCCCGCCCGCCCGGATGGGCGCTCACCCCGCGCGCCGTCGTGGACTTCGTGTGCGGGGCGGCCGAGCCCTACGCGCTGCCCGCGCCCGTGCCCGGCCTGCCGGACAAACTGGAGATCACGGCGAAGTTCGTCGGCGAGCGGGCCCTGGTCGAGCGGTGCGTCGTCACCCTGGCCGGGGAGCGCGGGCTGCTGCTCGTAGGCGAGCCCGGCACCGCCAAATCGATGCTGTCGGAGCTGCTGGCGGCGGCCGTCAGCGGCACCAGCGCGCTCACCGTGCAGGGCACCGCGGGCACCACCGAGGACGCCTTCCGCTACGGCTGGAACTACGCCCTCCTCCTCGCCCAGGGCCCCAGTAGGCAGGCCCTCGTGGACTCGCCCGTCCTCACCGCGATGCGGACGGGCCGCGTCGCCCGCGTAGAGGAGGTCACCCGCTGCCTGCCGGAGGTACAGGACGCGCTTGTGTCGATCCTGTCCGACCGGCGGGTCAGCGTCCCCGAACTCGCGGGCACCGACGAGGGGCAGGTCGCCGCCGCGCCCGGCTTCACCGTCATCGGCACCGCGAACCTGCGCGACCGGGGCGTGTCGGAGATGTCGGCGGCGCTCAAGCGCCGGTTCAACTTCGAGACCGTCGAGCCGATCGGCGACCCGGACGCCGAGACGGCGCTCGTCCGCCGCCAGGCCACCGCCGCCGTCGAGCGCGCGGGCGCCGGCTTCGGCGTGGACGCCTCCGTCCTGGACGCCCTCGTCACCGTGTTCCGCGACCTGCGCGCGGGCCGCTCGGCCGAAGGCTGGGACGTGGAGCGGCCCGGCACGGTCATGTCCACCGCCGAGGCCGTCCAGGTGGCCGCGTCCCTGGCCATCGCCACCGCCTACCTGCCCGGCGGCGACGTGCTCGACCTGCTGCCCGGACACCTGCTGGGCGTCGTCCGCAAGGACGACCCCGCCGACCACGACAGGCTGCTCGGCTACTGGGACGGCCCGATACGCCGCCGCGCCGAAGAAGGCTCGGCCCTGTGGCGGCGGCTCTGGGATCTGCGGGAGACGCTCCGGTGACGCTCGTCCAGGAGGCGGCCGACCCCCGGGAGGCGGTGGCCGCGCTCACGGGCGCCGCCCCGTTCCTCGTGGGGGTCCGGCACCACAGCCCGGCCCTCGCCGCCGTCGTCCCCGCGCTGCTGGACGCGGCGCGGCCCGACGCCGTCTGCGTGGAGCTGCCCGCCGAGTTCCAGCGCTGGCTCCCGCACCTGGGCGATCCGGGCGCGGTGGCACCGCTCGCCCTCGCCGGGACGGACGCGGACGGACGGCTCGGTTTCTACCCGTTCGCGGACTTCTCGCCGGAACTCGCCGCGATCCGGTGGGCGCGGGCCCATGACGTGCCCGTCCTGTGCTGCGACCTGCCGCTCGCCGACCCCGGCTGGGCGGCGGGCGGCGAACCGGGCGCGGGCGGCCCCCAGCGCTACGCGGCGGGCCTGCGCGCGGCGGGCGCGGGCCGGGACGGCGACGACCTGTGGGACCGCTCCGTCGAGGTCCTGGCGCCCGGCTGCGCCCCCGAGGAGGTGCGGCGGGCCGCGCTCGCCGTCGGCTGGGCGCTGCGCGCCGACGCGGCGGCCGCCGGGATCTCCGGCGTCGACCTCGCGCGGGAGGCGCACATGCGCGCCGTGCTGCGCGGCGCCGTCGCCGGGGGACTGCGGACGGCCGTCGTCGTCGGGGCGTTCCACGCGCCCGCCCTCGTCGACCTCGACGGGGAGGGCCTGTACGACCCGCGCGAGGCCGCCTCCGACGTCCCCGTGACGTCCCTCGTGCCCTACGCGTTCGACCTCCTCGACGCCCGCTCGGGCTACCCGGCGGGGATCAGGGATCCGCGCTGGCAGCAGGCGGTCCTGGAGGCCGGAGGGGAACCCGCGCCGCTGCGGGAGGCGGCGGCCCGCGCCATCACCGACGTGTGCCGTGCCCTGCGCGCCGCAGGGCACACCGCCGGTACGGGCGAGGCCGCCGAGGCGCTCCGGGTCGCGTGCGACCTCGCCGCCCTACGCGGCCTTCCCGCACCCGGTAGGGGCGAGCTGGTAGAGGCCGTCACCACGGTGCTCGGCCAGGGCGAGACCCTCGGTCGTGGCAGGGCCGTCGCCAAGGCCCTGGAGACGGTCATGGTGGGCAACGCGCGCGGCAGGACGGCCCCCGGCACGCCGCGCTCCGGGCTCGGCCCGTCCGTCGAGGCCGAACTCGCGGCGCTGCGCCTGCCGGGGCCGCACGACCCCGGCTCGCGCGAGATCAGGCTCGAACCACTGCGCTCCGACCTCGACCGGCGCCGCGAGATCCTGCTCCAGCGGCTCACCGTGTGCGGCGTCGGCTACGGCAAACCCCTGGAGGTGGCGGGCACCGGCGACGCCGCCGCGCTGGGAGCCAAGTGGCGGCTTACCTGGAACCCGTCCGTGCCCGCCCGCCTCGACCTCGCCGGGGTCAGGGGCGTCACCGCGGCCCAGGCCGCCGCCGGAACCCTCGCCGAGGAACACCGGCGCGCGTCGGCCGAAGGCGGCGCGACCTGCGCGGCGATCCTCACCGGGCTGGAGGCCGCCGCCCGCTGCGACCTGCCCGAACTCGTCGCCGTCCGGCTGCGCGAGGCAGCCGACACGCTGCCCGCCTCCGCGACGCTGCCTGAACTCGTCTCAGGGCTCGACCTGGCTGAGGCGCTCCGGCGTGATCATTTGGCGGGCACCACCCCTGAACTGCGCGAAAGCGCCGGGGAGCTGACCGAGATCCTTCTGGACGCCGCCGTGCGCGCGCTACCCGGACTCGCAGGCGGCGACAAGGCAGAAGACGCGGGTGCCGTGGTGGATCTGGCCGTGCGGGCCGCCGACCGCCGACTGGGACTCCGCATGGAGGGGGCGCTCAACCACCTCTCCCTTGACGGGTCGCCGCTCATGCAGGGGGCCTCGCTTGCCGTCAAGGTGCTGCTCGGGCTTGACTCGGCGGCGGAGCTCGGCGCGCGCGTCGCGGGCTGGGTGGACGGCGCCGCCGACCCCGACGGCCGCACCCGGCTCGCCCGGCGGCTGCGCGGGCTGCTCGCCGCCGCCGCGCCCCTGCTGCAGAGCGCGCCCGCCGCGCTCGACCCCCTCGCCGACCGGGTCGAGACCCTGCCCGACCGGGCCTTCCTGGACCGGCTGCCCGCGCTGCGCGGCGGCTTCGACGCGCTCAGCCCCGCCGCGCGCGGCAGGCTGCTCGCCACCGTCGCCGAACGCCTCGGCGACACCGTGGACACCACCCTCGCCGCGTCCCCTGAACTGCTCGCCCAGTGGACGTCGGCCGACGCCGCCGCCACCGCCGCGTTGGAGGCGCTCGGCTTCACCATCCCCGGGGTGAGCCCGTCTTCCGACGCCGCCTCTGCCGCTGCTCCTACGGTCGCGGCTTCCGGGCAGCGGCTGTCGCCCGCCGATCGGTGGCGGCTCCTGCTCGGCCGGGAGAACGAACGCCTGTCGGGCGAAGCCCGCCGCTACGCCCGCGCCCTGGACGAGCTGTACGGGGCGGGGCAAGGCGAAGGCTCAGGAGACTTCGGATCCGCTGACGGCGGAGGCAACAGCGCCTCCTTCCCCTCCGCCCGCGACTGGGCGAGCGAACTCGAAGCCCTGTTCGGCGCCGACCTCCGCGAAGAGGTGCTCGCCGGAGCCGCCGACGCCGGACGCACCGACGTGCTCACCCAGCTCGACCCGGCCTCGGTGCGCCCGTCCGTCGCGCTCCTCACCACCGTGCTGTCGCTCGCCGGAGGCATGCCGGAACAGAAACTCGCCGCGCTCCGGCCGCTCGTGCGCAGGCTCGTCGAGGAACTCGCCAAGGAACTGGCCACCCAGGTGCGGCCCGCCCTGACCGGCCTCGCCACACCCCGCCCCACCCGGCGTCCCGGCGGCAAGCTCGACCTGCCGCGCACGCTGCGCGCCAACCTCGCGCACACCCGCCGCCGGGAGGACGGCACGGCGCTCGTCGTCCCTGAACGGCCCGTCTTCGCCACCCGCTCCCGCAAGGAGTCGGAGTGGCGGCTCATCCTCGTGGTGGACGTCTCGGGCTCGATGGAGGCGTCCGTCATCTGGTCGGCGCTCACCGCCGCCGTACTCGGCGGGGTGCCTACGCTGTCCACCCACTTCCTCGCCTTCTCCACCGAGGTCATCGACCTCACCGGGCAGGTGCGGGACCCATTGGGGCTGCTCCTCGAAGTGCGCGTAGGCGGCGGCACCCACATCGCCGCGGGGCTCGCGCACGCCAGGTCCCTCATGACGGTGCCGAGCCGGACCCTCATCGCCGTCGTCAGCGACTTCGAGGAGGGGCCGCCGCTCGGCGGCCTCCTGAGCGAGGTCCGCGCCTTGGCGTCGTCCGGGGCGCACCTCCTCGGCTGCGCCGCCCTCGACGACACAGGCAGACCCCGCTACAGCCTGCCCGTAGCCCGCCAGGTCGCCGCCGCGGGAATGCCGGTGGCCGCCCTCAGCCCCCTCGCCCTGGCCCGCTGGGTCGGCGACCGCCTCCGCGGAGAACCCCGATGACCGTGCCGCTCCCGCCCGCCGCCCCCGACGTCGTCGCCGAGGCCGTCGAGAGCCTCACCACACGGCTGCGCAAGAAGCTCGACGCCGCCCTCGCCCAGTACGAGGCGCACCCCCGCGCTGAGCAGCCCGACGGCTCCGTGACCATCGCCTGCGGCGAGGACACCACCGTCACCCTCACCCCCGACCCCACCACCGGCGTTCTCACCACCCCGGCCGCCGTGGCCTGCACCTGCCTCCTCTCCCCGCGCTGCCTCCACCGCGCCGCCCTCCTCACCCTCTGCCCCCTCCCCGACCCGTCCCTCAACGGGCTCGGCGAAGGCGACGAGGCCGAGCCGGACGCCGCGTCGCCCGCCGGTCCTTCCGGCACGTCGCCGGGCGGCACAGCCCTCCAGGACGGCCCAGAAGGCCACACGACGGCACCGGGCGGCACAAGCGACCAGGACGGCGTCTCGGGGCGGGTGACGTCCGGCTCGGGCGCGGCAGGGGCGTCCAGCGCCTCGGGAGGCGCTCCGGGGGCCGCTGTGACGGCGCCGGGCGGTGCCGCTCTCTCGGTCGGGGGGTTCGGCGGCGCGGCCGCCCAGGGCGTCCAGGAGGCCGGGGCGGTGCGGTTGACGGCGCGGCAGGAGAAGGCGGCGCGGGGGCTGTTCGAGGTCGCGGCGGCGGTGCTGGCGGCGGGCGTGCCCGCGGCGGGCGCGGTGCCGCAGGCCGAACTGCTGCGGGCCGCGCACACCGCGCGCGTCGCCGGGCTGCACCGGGCCGAGGCGGCGGCGCTGCGGGTCGTGCGGGGGCTGCGCTCGGCGCGGGCCAGGCACGCCTCGCACCGGCTCGCCGACCTCGTCGGCGCGCTGCGCGAACTGCTGCTCACCACGCACCTGCTCGGCGCGGGTAACGCCGACGCGGCGCTCGTCGGCACCGCCCGCCGCGCCTACAAGCCGGGCGGCAGCCTCCGCCTGCACGGTGTGTTCCGTGAGCCCGTCATCAGCGCCACCGGCTACGGCGGCGTCGTCACCCACCTGCTCGGCGAGGACGGCCGCTGGTACGACCTCGGTGACGTCCGGCCGGGCGGTCCGGCCAGGGCGCGCGGCGCGGGCACCGCGGCTATCGCGCTCGGCGGCGGTGTCCTCGACCACGCCCGGCTCGCCAGGACGGGCCTGCTCGTGACGGGCACCACCGTCTCCCCCGAAGGGCGGCTCGGCGCGGGCAGGGGAGTGCGCGCCACCGAGATCCCCGGCTCCGGATGGAACACGCCGGGCCTGTTCGGCAGACCCCTCGCCGAGGCCGTCGCCGAGCGTCTCACGACGGCTCCGGGCGCCGACCCCGAGGAGGCGGAGCACCGGGCCCGCACGCCGCTGGGCTGCGACCTCGTCATCATCGGCCCCGACGGTGACGGCGTCCGCGCCCGCGAGGTCCGCCCCGACGGCACCGAGGGTGCCGTCGTGCGCCTCCTCCCGGCCCTGGCGCACCCCGATCTCGGCCACCTGGAGAACCTGCGCGCCCTGTCCCGCCGCCCCGGCCTGCACCTGCGCGCCATAGTCCGCGTGGACCCGGACCGCCCCGCCACCCTCATCCCCCTGGCCGTAGCCCCAGCCCCTTACGACGCCCCCACCCTCACCCTCCCGCCCCAGTGGGACGGCCACGCCGACCTCGGTTACGACCGCCTCCAGGGCGCCCACTTCCCCGCCCACCTCCCACCGCCCCCGGAAGCCCCACCCACCCCCGACCCCCTAACGGGCTCACCCCTCTGGCGCTCCCGCCGCCTCATCGAACTCACCGTCTCCGGCGGCCGCCGCGCCGCCGCCCGCTCCCTCCGCGGCGACGCCGACCCGTCCCACCTCCGAGCCACCGGCTTCCCCACCGCCGCCTCCCTGGCCCTCACTCTCACCGCCGAAGCCGACCGCCGCCCCCGAGACCCCTTCGGCCGCCTCACCGACCCCACCCCCACCCCTTTCGCCCAAGCCTGGCTCACCGCCGCCCTCCACCTCCACACCACCGAACACACCCTCATCTCCACCACCTGGCTCCCCACCCCACCCTGACCCCACCGACAAGACACCACCCCCCAGAAAGCCACACCAGCCCCCTACACACGGCCACCCCCCACGGCCACCAGCCCGATCACCGACCAGCCCACCCAACACACGCAGACAACCATCTACATCCATCAGACCCCCCACACAGCCCCCTGCCCTCAACCGCCCAAGGACCTGCGCCAGCCCGCCTCAGAAACTCCCAAAGGCCCGACGCACCGACGCACGGCGGCCGCATCGCGCCAGACGAATCCCGTAGCCATCGGGTCCCATATCAGCGGCCCCGGCCTACTCACCAACCGTCCGCGCGCCGCCGCCCTGACGTCTACGGCGCACGACCTGCGTCCATCAGACGCTCCGAGCAGCGCCCTGTCCTCAAAGCCCACGAGCCCGTGCGAGCCCGCCTGAGACGCTCCCACGGCCCGACGCGGCGACGCGCGGCGGCCGCGTCGTGCCAGGGGAATCCCGTGGCCGTCGGGTCGCATGTCAGCGGCCCCGGCCTACTCACCAACCGTCCGCGCGCCGCCCCACGCCCGTCGCCACCCTGACGCCTGCGGCGCGGCGCACGGCCCGCGTCCATCAGACGCTCCGAGCAGCGCCCTGTCCTCAAAGCCCACGAGCCCGTGCGAGCCCGCCTCGGACGCTTGCACGGCCCGACGCGGCGACGCGCGGCGGCCGCGTCGTGCCAGGGGAATCCCGTGGTCATCGGGTCGCATGTCAGCGGCCCCGGCCTACTCACCAACCGTCCGCGCGTCGCCGCCCCGACGTCTGCGGCGCACGGCCTGCGTCCATCAGACGGTCCGAGCAGCGCCCTGTGCTCAACCGCCCACGGGCCTGTGTGAACCTGCCTCAGACGCTCCCACGGCCCGGTGCCAGCGACGCACGGTGGGGTGCATCACGCCAGGCTGATCTCGGGCCATCGGGTCCCGTATCAGTGGCCCCGACCTGCTCATCAACCGTCCGCCCAAGGGCTTGCGCGAGCCGCCTCAGACACTCCCACGGGCCCGACGTCAGCGGTATGCGTGCCGGGCTGGTGTCGGGCCATTGGGTTGCGCGCGGGCGGCCCGAGCCTGCTCACCGGCCGTCGGGACGGCCTTCCGTGCTCTTCGGTGCGCGTAAGACCGCGCGCGTCGGTGAGAGGACAGGGGCTGTGGCGCCGCGCCGGGGTGCGGCGGTGGGTGCCACCGGCTTGGGCCGATCGTCGGGTGGTGGGACGGTGTTGAGGCTCCATGGTGCGAGGGCTGTCGCATCACTGCCTGCGGCCGACGTTAGTGGTGTGTGGTGGGAGCGGCGGGTGAGGCTGATGCCGGGCTGTCGGGTCGTGCTCGGTGGGCCGAGGGTGGTGCGACCGGCTGGTGGTTTGGGGTGGGGTGGGTTAGCAGGTGGTGGGCGGGGGGTTGGGGGTTTTGGGGGTGGGCGGCGTGGGTGGGGAGGGGTGGTGGGAGAGGGAGGTGGTGGCGGCGGCGAGGAGGCGGGTGGCGTATTCGTGGAGGAACTCCAGGTAGTCGCGGGGGGCTTGGATGGTGAAGGGGACGCCTTCGGGGATCCAGACGAGGGGGTAGGTCATCGAGGGGTGGTCGTCGCCGCCGAAGGGCCAGGCTGTGTGGTCGGCGTCCACGGCGCGGGCGTCCTGGGCCCAGGGGCCGAAGTGGGCGCGCGCGGCGTCCAGCGGCATGGCGATGATGGCGTGGGCGGTGTGGCGGGGGGTGCGGTCGGGCGTGGCGAAGGTGAGTTCGGCGACCTCCTCGGCGGAGAGGGAGCGGGGTTCCGCGCGCACGCCGGTGCCCAGCACGTCGCCGATCCTGTCGACGCGGAACGTGCGCCAGGCCGCGCGTTCGAGGTCCCAGGCGACGAGGAACCACTTGCGCTGCGCCGACACCAGCGAGTGCGGCTCCACGTGCCGCCGGGTCTCCTCGCCGCCCGCCGCCGTGTAGGGGAACCGGATCCGCTCGTTGTCGCGGCAGGCGAGCGCCAGCGCGCCGAGCAGCGCCGAGGCGATCGGCCCGCCGCGCGGCCCCTGCGGCCGGATCGAGCCGCCCAGCGCGTTCACCCGCTCCCGGACGGCGGGCGGCAGCACCTGCTCGAACTTCGCGAGCGCGCTCAGCGCCGTGCTCTCGCCGTCCACGATGCCGGTGGTCGCGGCGATGCGCAGGCCGACCGCGACGCTCACCGCCTCGTCGTCGGTGAGCAGCAGCGGCGGCATCCGGTTGCCGGCGCCGAGCCGGTATCCGCCCCCGATGCCGGGCGTGGACTCGATCTCGTAGCCGAGTTCGCGCAGCGCGTCGATCCGTCGCCGCAGCGACCGGGTGGTGACGCCGAGCCGTTCGGCGAGCTCCTCGCCCGGCCACCAGCGGTGGGACTGCAGCAGCGTGAGCAGACTGAGCGTGCGTGCCGTGGTTTCTCCCATGGATCTCAGGTTATGGGTAATTGAGGACGGGAACCGTCCGCGTCTCTTTCTAGCGTGTACGCCATGGACACACCGATCATCTCGGCACGGGGCCTGACGAAGACCTTCACCGTGGCGCGGCGCCCCGTGACCGCCGTCGCCGGGCTCGACCTCGACGTCACCGAAGGCGAGCTGCTCGCCTTCCTCGGCCCGAACGGGGCAGGGAAATCCACGAGCATCCGCATGCTGACCACGCTGCTGCCGCCCACGTCGGGGACGGCGCGGGTCGCCGGGCACGACGTGCGCACCGAGCGGGCCCGGGTGCGGCGGGCCATCGGCTACGTCGGGCAGGGCAACAGCGCGGGCCACAACCAGCGCGTCCGCGACGAGCTGCTCAGCCAGGGCGCGTTCTACGGGATGGCGCGGCGGGCCGCGACACAGCGCGCCGACGAGCTGATCGAGTCGCTCGACCTCGCGCAGCTCGCGGACCGCACGGTGATGAACCTGAGCGGCGGCCAGAAGCGCAGGCTGGACATCGCGCTCGGCCTCATGCACCGGCCGCGCGTGCTGTTCCTCGACGAGCCGTCCACCGGCCTCGACCCGCAGAGCCGCGCCAACCTGTGGGAGCACATCCTCGACCTGCGCCGCACCTCCGGCACGACGGTCTTCCTCACGACGCACTACCTGGAGGAGGCCGACAACTTCGCCGAGCGCGTCCTGGTCATGGACCACGGCGCCGTGATCGCCGACGACACCGCGGACCGGCTGAAGTCGGAACTGGCCGGTGACGTCGTGACGCTCGGCTTCACGAGCCCCGAGGACGCGGCGACCGCCGTTCCCGTCGTCGGGAAGCGCACCGGACGAACCGTCGAGCGCCTCGACGCCACCACGCTCCGCGTCACCGTGGACGGCGGGCCGGCCCTCGTGCCGGTGCTGACGCGTGAGCTCGACGCCGCCGCGGCCCCGCCCGTCCGGCTGGCGCTGCGCGAGCCGACCCTCGACGACGTGTTCCTCTCGCTGACCGGACGCAGCCTGCGCGAGGCCGGTGCGGCGACCCCCGAGCACGCCGAGCCCGCCCCCGTCTGATCCGCCTCCGGACGGCGGCCACGGGAGCCGCCGCCGTCCCGCCCCCCGCTTCGACTTCGACGACACCTTGGAGTGCCGATGTCCGTTGGTTCCGTGCCCGCCGTGGGCGCCCCCGCCACCCGCTCCGGCGAGCGCCCGGTGCGCGACACCTGGAACGTGTTCGTAAGGGAGATCAGGCCGCTGCTGCGCGACCCGTTCTCCGTCGTGTTCAGCCTCGTCCAGCCGCTGGTGTTCCTCGGCCTGTTCGGGCCGCTGCTCGTCGGCCAGGCGGGCGGCCCCGCCGCGGACACGCTCGTCTGGTTCGTGCCCGGCATCATGGTGATGACCGTGCTGTTCGGCTCCGGCGCGACCGGGTCGAACCTGTTGTTCGAGGCGCAGACCGGATCGCACGAGCGCACCCTCGTCGCGCCGGTCTCGCGCGGCGCGCTGCTCGCGGGCCGCGCGCTCAAGGAGGTCGTGCCGATCATGGCGCAGGCGGTGCTGATCGTGCTCGCGGCCCTGCCGTTCGGCTACCGCGCGAGCGTACCCGGCCTGATCCTCACGCTGGTGCTCCTCGCCGTCTTCGGGATCGGCCTGGGCAGCCTGAGCTACACGCTCGCGATGGCCAGCCGCAAGAAGGACTGGATGTTCTGGCTCGTGCAGCAGACGCTGCTGTTCCCGCTGATGATCCTCTCCGGGATGCTGCTGCCGCTGGAGGAAGGCCCGTCCTGGATGCGCGCCGTCGCCTCCGTCAACCCGATCAGCCACATCGTCGACGCGGCGCGCGCCCTGCTCGCGGGGGACGTCGCCGAGAACGTCGTCGCCTACGGCTTTGTCGCCGCGGTGGTGCTGGCGGCC
This sequence comes from Actinocorallia sp. API 0066, assembly GCF_020991275.1. Taxonomy (GTDB): domain Bacteria; phylum Actinomycetota; class Actinomycetes; order Streptosporangiales; family Streptosporangiaceae; genus Actinocorallia. The sequence continues at coordinate 430,183 of NZ_JAJLQY010000007.1, forward strand.
CTCGGCCTCGCGGTGGGCATCACCACCATGCGCCGCCAGACCTGACACCGGTGCCGTCCCGGCCGGGACACCGCGCGCTCGGAGGGCGGCCCTTCAGGGTTCGGGCCGCCAGCCGAGCGCGGGGCCGAGCCGGGTGGCCATGTCGGTGAGGATCTGGACGTAGTCCTCGTGCTCGAAGGTGAACGGGAGGGCGAAGGCGACCTCGTCCACCTCCTGGAAGGCGGGGTCGGCCCGCAGGCGTTCGGCGATCTGCTCGGACGTGCCCACCACGTCACGCGCGAACATGAGGCGGGCCGGGCCCTGCGGCTCGGCCGTCCGGGGCGTCCGGGCCTCGGCGTAGGCGGCGTACTTCGCCCGCTGCTCGGGGGTGGCGGTGTCGGTGGGGATGACGACGAGGCCCTGGGAGACGCGCGCCTTCTCCCCGTCGGGGTGGGCGGCGCGGAACGCCCGGATGTGGGAGTGCTGGACCTCGGCGAAGTCCGCGGACTCCTCGGCCTTGACGACGTTGCTCGTGAGCAGGTTCAACCCGTTCTCGCCCGCCCACCGGGCCGAACGCAGGCTGCCGCCCCCGTACCACATGCGCGAGGCGAGGCCGGGGGAGTGCGGCTGCACCCGGTCGGAGAACACCTCGAACCCCTCGACGCCGCTGAAATCCGTGGCCGGCTCCCCGCGGACGAGATCGAGCAGCCGTTTGACGCGGGTGTACCCGAAGTCCTCAAGATCGGCGGTGTCCGGGTAAAGCGCGCCCTTCACCGTGTCGTAGCGCATCGGCGGGCCGACGCTGACGCCCGGGTTGAGCCGCCCGCCCGACAGCACGTCGACCGTCGCGAGATCCTCGGCGAGGCGCAGCGGGTTCTCCCAGCCCAGCGGGATCACCGCGGTGCCCAGCTGGATCCTGCTGGTCCGCTGGGACGCGGCGGCGAGCACCGCGACGGGCGAGGAGATGCCGTACTGCAGGTGCCGGTGCCGTACCCAAGCGCGGTCGAACCCCAGTTGTTCGCCCAGTTCGATGATCTCGAGCGTGCTCTCGTGGCCGCGCCGTGGGTCGCTTCCGTCGAACAGCCCGATCGTGAGGAATCCCAGCCTCGTCAGCCCCCGCGTGCCCATCGTCCCGGCTCCTTCCGCCCGCGGCGCGTCCCGTGGCGCCGCCCGCGCCGATTCTTACACCGTTCGCGCGGTGGCGCGGATCACGCCTGTGGATAACCCAGGGGATGGAAAAACCGGACGTGACGCCCGTCTTGGGACGTGCTTGGACGCCTGCTCTGAACTCCGCCTTGTCTCCCTATAGTGTTCTGTTTCTGACGCCGCCCACCTGCGGCATCATCTGGAGTTGAGTCGCGAGACCGTCCGAGGAAAGCATCTGTTCATGCGTGGGTTCCGTCATCCCGGTAGAGGGTCGTTGCCGGATGTCGCCAGGCGACTGCGCGGCCGGGCCCGGTCTGTGACCAGAGCCTTCGTCGCGGCGCTCCTGGTTGTTGTCCTCGTCCCGGCCTGGGGTTTCGACGGGGTGTTCCAGGAGCGCGCTCCCGGCCGTCCCGTCACGCCGGAGGGACTCGCGGCGCTGCCGGCCCTCCTCCCGGTGATGGAGTGCGCGGCGCTGGCGGGCCTCACCCTCGACGACGTCACCGACGCGCCGGTCGCGCTCTGGACCGCCACCCTGACGAACGACGGCGAGACGGCGCCGTACTGCGAGGTCCGCGGGAACATCGAGCCCGCGAACACCCTCCTGATGCGCCTGCCCGTCGACGGCTGGACGCAGCGCTACGTCCAGACCGGCTGCGGCGCCCGGTGCGGCTACGCCTCGATCAACTTCCCCCAGGGCGGGGACTGCGCGCCGGTCCGGGCGGGCACCGTCGCCAGCGCGACCTCCGACATGGGCCACCAGGGCGAGCGCGACGGGTCCTGGGCCGCCTACGAGCCGCAGGCCCAGATCGACTTCGCCTACCGCGCCATGCACGTGACGGCCGAGGCCGCCAAGGCCATCATCACCCGGTTCTACGGCAAGGCGCCCGCCTACTCCTACTTCATCGGATGCTCCGACGGCGGCCGTGAGGGGCTCATGGAGGCCCAGCGCTTCCCGGACGACTTCGACGGCATCGTGGCGGGCGCACCGGCCAACAACGTCGTCGTGCAGAACTTCTTCCACCACGGTTGGGGCGTGCGGGCCAACCGCGACAGCCGTGGCAGGTACATCCTCCTCGCCGGAAAGCTGCCCCTGATCCACCGGGCGGTCGTGGCGGCCTGTGACGAACTCGACGGTGTCGCCGACGGCGTCCTCGACGATCCGCGGCTCTGCGACTTCGACCCCGGGGTGCTGCGCTGCGAGCCCGGCCAGAAACGCTCCCGGTGCCTGACGGCGGCCGAGGTCGGCGCCGTCCGGCGGCTGCACGACGGCGCGGTGGACGAGCACGGCAACCGGTTCGAGGTCCCCGTCGCGCGCGAGTGGGGCTCCGAGCTCGGGTGGCGCGTGTTCGTCCCGGATCGGCAGGGCCAGTCGTCCTACAGCGAGCGGTCCGCGCTCGCCTACGGCCGGTACCTGGGCCGCACGAACGTGGTCGACCCCGACTGGCGGCTCTCCGAGCTCGAGTTCACCACGGAGTCCTTCTGGGACCTGGTGGGCTCCTCCGCCTACCTCGCCGCCAACAACCCCGACCTGAGCGACTTCCGGCGCTCCGGGGGCAAGCTCCTGCTCTGGCACGGCTGGGAGGACCAGTTCATCGCGCCCCGCAGCACGCTCGCCTACTACGAGGCCATGCGCGCGGCCATGGGCGGAGCCGCCGTGGACAAGTTCGCCAAGCTCTACATGTTCCCCGGCGTCGCGCACTGCACGGGTGGGAACGGGCTCGCCACGTTCGACGTCCTCACCCCCCTGATGGCCTGGACGGAGAGCGGCAGGGAGCCGGGGAAGATCACCGTGTCCGGCGGCGACGACGACGTCACCAGCACCCGTCCCGTCTACCCCTACCCCGCGGTCGCCCGCCACGACGGCGCCGGGGACCCCGACGACGCGGCGAGCTTCGTTCCCGTCACGCCGACGCCCCGGCCCCGCTCGGACTACCAGTGGCTCGGGGAGCGCCTCTACTCAGGCGACTACCAGAGGTGGTGTGAGGCGGCCGACACGAGGCTCGTGTGCGCTCCCGCACAGACCTGGCTCACGCGCCGCGAGTTGCGGCTTTCCTCCGGGTCGTGACGGGCGGATGATTTCCGAGTGTTGCGCTGTCTTGCGGGCTCGTGAATTCTTCGGGTCCTACCGGTGTCGGGTGCCGCCCGATCCCGGTGCGCCGGGGCGTCCGGCATGACCTGCGCGCCAGCGGGAACACGTCCTCGCCCGGTGATTTTCCAGACTCGCCCGGCATGATCCCGGGTGGTGCGGCCCACCCGCCTCGGGCTCATGCTCGATTCTGAGCGATCGGCAGTATTTCTTCCCTTATATCCTAAGCTCGCTTTGCACGCGGAGGCCCACTACTCTCGCCCTGCGCATTTTCTCGTTCACGGAGTGTGTCTTGTCTCGTCCGGCTAGCCGTGAGGCGTATTTCGACAACGTCAAGTTCATCATCGGGTTCCTCGTCTTCGCTGGGCACGTCTTCACCCAGCTCAAGTGGACCCGTGAGTTCTCGGCGCTGGAGGCGGTGTTCTCCTCCTTCCGGATGCCCGTCTTCACGTTCCTCGTCGGATACTTCAGCCAGGGTTTCCTCCGCTCCAAGGGGCGCGCGCGCAGGCTGATCGCCAAGGTGGCGATCGTCTATCTGATCTTCGACCTGCTCTACCAGATCCTCGACGCGTTCCTCGGCCTCAAGGGCTTCACCTTCACGCCGCTGTCCCCGTACATCCACCTCTGGTTCCTCACCGCGATGTTCCTGTGGCGGGCCAGCGCGCCCCTGTGGCTGCAGATGCGCTACCCCTTCGCGGTGTCGGTGTTCGTCTCCCTGGTGGCGGGACTCTCCGAACTCGGCATCTTCACGCGGCCGCTGTCGATGCTGCCCTTCTTCGTGCTCGGGCTGATGGTGCGGCGTGAGCACTTCGAGACGCTGCGGCGCACCCCCGTCAGGGTCGCGGCCCTCGGGATCCTGGCCTTCCAGCTCGTCGTCTTCTACCTGGCGATCCCGAAGGTCTTCACGGGCAGGACGATCTTCCGGGCGATCTGGAACCGTTCGTACGAGCGCGCGGACTTCCCCGTGCTGTTCGGGATGAGCCTCCGCCTGTTCGCGATCTTCGGCACGATCGTCGTGGGCGCCGCCGTCCTCTCGCTGGTGTCCGACCGCGAGGGGTGGATCTCCCGGCTCGGCAGCCGCTCCCTTTACATGTACGTCCTGCACTACGCCTTCATCCGGGTGGGCATCGCCTTCGGCCTGTTCGCGCTCTTCCCCGAGGGCAACCTGGGCCTGACCCTCGCCATGGTCGTCTGCTTCCTCCTCGGCATCGTGCTGTGCAGCAAGCCCGTCTACCTGGTCTTCCACAAGCTGATGGAACCCCCCACCGATTGGCTCTTCCATCCCCGCAGCAAGGCGAAGCCCAAGCCGAAGCCGAAACCACCCGCCGTCCCCCCGCCGGCCGCGCCACCCCAGTCCGAGCAGATCCACAGCCCCCTGCACCGCTGACCTGCCGCCACGCCGCGCCTCGGCGGAGGGCCCCCGCCCTCCGCCGAGGCGCGGCGCGCCCGTCGCCGTGATCGGGGCGGGAAACACCTCAGCCCGCCCCAGCAGACTGGGACGGGCTGAAAGGTGTGGTGCGCCGCCAGGGACTCGAACCCCGGACCCGCTGATTAAGAGTCAGCTGCTCTAACCAACTGAGCTAGCGGCGCGGATCGTCTGAGCGGTTCCCCGCTCGACGTGGAGAACATTACCAGGGCGCGCGGTGCGGCGCGAATCAGTTATTCGGGGCGGGGCCTGCGGGTTTCAGTCCGCGAAGAGCGGGGGACGGGACTCGCGGCGAGCCCTGATCGCCTCCTCGAAGTTGCGGGTGGTGAGCCGGACGAGGAGCTGCGCGTGCGCCTCGTACTCCATGTGCCCCTGGAGGCTTGACGCGTCGAGCGAGGACCACAGCAGGCGCTTGGTCAGCTCGGTGCCGACACGGCTGAAACCGGCGATCCGCTCGGCGAGGTCCTCGGCGGCGTCCAGCAGATCGGCCTCCGCGACGGTTCGGGAGACGAGCCCTATCCGTTCGGCCTCCGCGGCGTCCACGTCACGTCCGGAGAGCATGATCTCGAAGGCCCGTGAGGAGCCGACGGCCCTCGGCAGCAGGTAGGACAGGCCCAGCTCCGCGGCGGTGAGCCCGTTGGTGATCCCCGCCGCCCTGAACACGGCGCCCTCGGCGGCGATCCGCACGTCGGCGGCCATCGCCAGGCAGAAGCCGCCGCCGATGGCGGGTCCGTTGACGGCGGCGATGACGGGCTGGTGCGCCTGCCGCAGCGCCAGGATCACCCGGTCGAGGATCTCCATGGACCTCCGCGCGATCGACGGGATCGTCAGCCCGTCGATGCCGGGCGGCGGCCCCGGGTTCTCCAGGTCGGCGCCGGAGCAGAAGCCCCGGCCTGCGCCCGTCAGCACGATCGCCCTGACGTCGTTGTCGGCCGAGACCCGCTCGACGGCCTCGCGCAGCGGCACCATGACGGGGAACGCCATGGCGTTCATCCGCTCGGGACGGTTCAGGGTGATCCGGGCGACGCCCTTGCGCGGCGTGTCCACCAGTACGTAGGTCACCCTCCAGAATCTAGAACACGTTCTACCTGTTGCGCCAGGCCGTCTGGAGGGCGTCGATCTCCCGCTGGTCCAGATCCACCAGAAGGTCCGACGCGGTGAAGCCGCCCCCGTCGCCCGCCCGGACGTGCGCGACCAGGCCGGTCAGCGCCGTCACCAGGTCGTCGGCGAGCGCCCTGACGTCCGCCTCGGCCAGGACCCCCTCCGGCCACGTCAGCGTGACGCGCAGGACCGGGCCGTCCGGCCGGTCCTCGGTGACGGCGTTGATCTCCAACACGTGCGCGACGGCCATCCGCGGGTCCTCGCCCGGCGGCAGCTCCTCGGGCGCCGGGCTCCAGTCGCCGTCCGACGACGCGACCCTGCCCAGGTAGTTGAAGACGATCTGGGCGCGTGGCAGATCACGCAGCTCCTCGGCCGTCTCCTCGTTGAGGTAGCGGAGGAGGCCGTACCCGATGCCGTTGTCGGGGACGCGGCGGAGCTGCTCCTTGACGGCCTTGAGCGCCCGTCCCGTCGCGGCGCCGCCCGTCGCCACCTCCTGCCAGTCGGCGAGGCCGGGGTCGAGCCTCACCGGGTACAGGGTGGTGAACCATCCGACGGTCCGAGACAGGTCGACGCCTTGCACGACCTCCTCCCGGCCGTGACCCTCCAGGTCGAGGAGCACGCCGGTCCCCCTTCCGCCGCGCGCCTTGCGCCAATGGGCGACGGCGAGGGACAGACCGGTGAGCAGGACGTCGTCCGGGCCCGCGTGGAAGGCCGACGTCACCTCGCCGAGCAGGGGGGCCGTCGTCTCGGCCGGGAGCTCGACGGTGTGGCGGCGGGCCGTCGCGGCGGTGTCCCGCGCCGGGTCGAGCGCGCGGGCGCCGATCCGTGGGTTCGGGCCCTCGACCAGGTCGAGCCACGTGTCGAGCTCGGCCGTCCGGGACGGCGCGGACGCCTCCGCGGCGAGCTTGCCCGCCCAGCGCCGGAACGACGTCGGGACGGGCGCGAGCGGGGTGTCCGAGACCAGCGCGGTCACCAGGTCGGGCAGCAGGACACGCCACGAGACCCCGTCGACGACCAGGTGGTGCAGCATCACGAGAAGTCGGCCCTGAGCCGTCCCACGGTCGAACCAGACGATCTGGGCGAGCACGCCCGCCGCCGGATCGAGCCGCTCGGCCGCGGCCCGCGCCTCCTGGTCCAGACGATCGAGCCCGGCGACCCGGCGGACCAGCGGCGCGGGGTCGACGGACCCGCGCTGACCTGCGACAAGACGGTTATCCACAAGCCGGGATCGCAGAATGTCGTGGTGATCGGTTACCGTGCGGAGTGCGTCGGCCACCCGGTCGACGTCCAGTCCGGGAGGCACCCGGAGCAGCACCGACTGCTGGAAGGCGGTGAAGTCGCCGCCACGCTCCAGCAGCCACGCCGCGATCGGCGTGAGTGGGATCGCGCCCTCGCCGGCGCCCTCCTCCTCGCGTTCGACGGCGTCGTCCGCGGTAGCCGGGCGCGCCGCCGCGGCGAGTGCGGACACCGTTCGGAGTTGGAACACCTCACGGGGAGAGACGACCATGCCCGCCTGCCGCGCCCGCGCCACCAGTTGGATCGCCACGATCGAATCGCCGCCGAGCTCGAAGAAGCCGTCGTCGGCGCCCACCTCCGCGACACCGAGGACCTCGGCGAAGAGCGCCGCGAAAAGCTGCTCGGCCTCCGTCGCCGGGCGCCGCCCGGCGCCGCCCTCGGGGGCGGAAGGCTCGGGCAGCGCACGCCGGTCGAGCTTGCCGTTCGCGGTGAGCGGCAGCCGGTCCAGGGTCTGGAACAGCTGCGGCACCAGGTGCGCGGGCAGCTTCGCCGCGAGGGCGGCGCGCAACGCCGCAGGCTCGGGCGAAGAGCCGTCCCCACCGGGCACCACGTAGGCGACGAGCCGGTTGTCGCGCGCGACGACGGCGGTGTCGGCGACGTCGGGCAGCTCCGCGAGCGCCGCCTCGATCTCACCGAGCTCGATGCGGAAGCCCCGGATCTTCACCTGGTGGTCGGCCCTGCCCAGGTAGTCGAGCGTGCCGTCCGGCAGGTGCCGGGCCAGGTCGCCCGAGCGGTACATCCGGGTGCCCGGCGGGCCGTAGGGGTCGGCGACGAACCGTTCCGCGGTGAGCGCCGCCCGGTTCAGGTAGCCGCGCGCCAGGCCCGCGCCCGCGACGTACAGCTCGCCGACGACGCCGGGCGGCACCGGCTGCAGCCGGGCGTCCAGCACGTAGGTGCGCAGGTCCGGAATACCGGTGCCGATCACCGAGCCCGGCGCCGTCGCGCACGTCACCGGATCGAGCGCCGCGTACGAGACGTGCACCGTCGTCTCGGTGATCCCGTACATGTTGACCAGGAGGGTGTCCCGCCCATGCGCGTACCAGTCCGCGAGGCGTTTGAGTTCCAGCGCCTCCCCGCCGAAAACCACATACCGCAGGGCCAGCGGCCGTCCGTCGTCCACCGCCATGAGCTGGTGGAACGCCGACGGCGTCTGGTTGAGCACGGTGACGCGCTCGCGCGCCAGCAGGTCGAGGAACTCCTCGGGGCTGCGCGAGACGGCATAGGGCACGACCACGAGGCGGCCGCCGTACAGCAGCGCGCCCCACAGCTCCCACACGGAGAAGTCGAACGCCGCCGAGTGGAACAGCGTCCACACGTCGCCGGGGCCGAAGGCGAACCAGTGCTCGGTGGCGGCCATGAGCCGCAGCACGTTGTGGTGCGGCACGACGACGCCCTTGGGCAGCCCCGTGGAGCCGGACGTGTAGATCACGTAGGCGGGCGAGCCGGGGTCGATGGAGACGCCGAGATCGGTGTCGGCGTAGGCGGCGGCCTCCGCGAGCACGTCGCCGTCCACGGTGAGCACCGGCGCGCTGTCCGCCACCGTGTAGGCGATGCGCTCCTCCGGATAGTCCGGGTCTATCGGCACATACGCCGCCCCGGCCTTCAGCACGCCGAGCACGGCCACCACCAGCCCCGCCGACCGAGGCACCTTGACCGCCACGAACCGCTCCGGCCCCGCCCCCCGCGCCACGAGCAACCGCGCCAGCCGGTTCGCCCGCCCGTTCAACTCCCGATACGTCACCTCCTCCCCCTCGAACGAAACCGCGACCGCCTCCGGCGCCCTCCTCACCCACCCCTCAAAAACCTCCACCACAGACCCCGCCCCGAAGCCCTCACCCCCACCCCACAACCCCTCAACAACCCCAACCCCGAACCCACTCCCCACCTCCCGCGCGACCCCAGACGGCACCGCACCCAGCGCCCACGCCCCGTCAGCCGCCCGCGCGGCCGAAACCCCCGACCCTTCGCGCCCGCTGTCGGACGCCCCCGCCGACCTGCCATCGTGGTCGGCCTGGCCGCCCGCCGGATCGCGCAGCGCGTCCGAGGACGAATCGGTCGGCAGCAGGACGCGTCCGTCATCGGCGGCCGCCGTCTCGTGCGGGACGCCAAGCGGTGCCGCGGTCAGTGGCTGCGCTTCGTCAGTCGCCCGCGCGGCCGGAATCTCCGGCCCTTCGGGTTCGTCGCCGGAGGCTCCGGCCGACCTGCTGTCGTGGACGGTTTGGTCGCCTGGCGGATCGTGCGGCGCGGTTGGGGACAGGCCGTCCGGTGGCGGGAGTCGGCGGTCGTGGGTGGCGGTCGGCTTACGGGTGTCGTCGGTCTGACCGCGTGCCGGGTCGTGGGGCGAAGCCGGAGACGGGGTATGAGGCGCGGTGGGGCGGTCGTCGGGAGCGGGTGCGGGGTGGTTGTGGGGTGGGGTGTGGAGGGAGTCGGGGGACGGGGTGGGGAGGGGGGTGGGGTGGCCGGTGGACCAGGGACCGAGGATGGTGGCTCGTTCGGGGGCGGTGAGGAGGGAGTGGGTGGTGTAGGGGGTGTTGGGGGAGGTGAGGAGGGAGTCCAGGAGGAGGGTGAAGCGGGTGGCGAAGGCGCGGGCGGTGGCCGGGTCGTAGAGGTCGAGGGCGTATTCGAGGTCGGCGAGCAGGCCGGCCGGGGCGCCGTCGGGGGTGAAGGTCTCGGTGAGGGCGAGCAGGAGGTCGAAGCGGGAGGCGGCGCCGTGCAGGGGCTCGACGCTGACGGAGAAGCCGTCGAGGTCGAGCCGGGCCTCCGGGTTGTTCTGGAACGTCAGGCCGTGCTGGAACAGCGGATGCCTGCCCAGGTGCCGTGGCGGGTTCAGCGCCTCCACCACACGCTCGAACGGGAGGTCCTGGTGCGCGTAGGCGGCCAGGTCCGTCTCCCGGACACGCGCGACGAGCTCCCGGAACGTCGGCTCCCCGGACGTGTCGGTCCGCAGCACCAGCATGTTGACGAACATGCCGACCAGGTCGTCGAGCGCGGCGTCGGTACGGCCCGCCACGGGCGATCCGACGGGAATGTCGGTCGCGCCGCTGAGCCGCGACAGCAGCGCCGTGAAGGCGGCCCGCACGACCATGAACTCCGAGGCCCGCGCCTCCCTGGCGAACGCGGCGATCCGGGCGTGCAGCCCGGCGGGCAGCGTGAACCTGAGGGTGCCGCCCCGGTACGTCGCCTCCTCCGGGCGTGGACGGTCGGCCGGGAGGGCGAGCTCCTCCGGCAGGCCCGCGAGCGTCTCCGTCCAGTACGCGAGCTGGCGCGCGACCAGGCTCGCCGGGTCGTCCTCCGCGCCGAACAGCTCCTGCTGCCACAGCGTGTAGTCGGCGTACTGGACGGGCAGCGGACGCCATCCCGGCGCCGCCCCCGCCACCCGGGCGCCGTAGGCGGTGATCACGTCGCGGGCGAGCGGCGCGAGCGACCAGCCGTCCCCGGCGATGTGGTGCATCACCAGCAGCACCACGTGCTCGCGCTCCCCGAGCCGCAGCAGGTGCGCCCGCAGCGGCGGCTCGGCCGACAGGTCGAACCCGCGTCCCGCGGCCTGGGCGAGCAGGACGGGCAGCGTCGCCGCGGTCGCCTCGGCGAACGCGACGGCGGGCACCGCCTCCTCGGGCGCCAGGATGTGCTGGCGCGGCACGCCGCCGTCCTCGGGGAAGACGGTCCGCAGGGACTCGTGCCTGGCCACGACGTCGGCGAGCGCGCGCCGGAGCGCGTCCGGCGCCAACTCGCCGGTGACGCGCAGCGCGATCGGCATGTTGTAGGTCGCCGACGGCCCCTCGAAGCGGTTGATGAACCACAGGCGGAGCTGCGCGTACGACAGCGGGATCGTCGAGGGCCGCCGCGCGGGCAGCAGCGCGGGCCGCGCGGGCGAGGCGTCCGCGAGCAGCCCGGACAGCCCGGCGACGGTCGGGGTCTCGAACAGCGCGCGCACGGGCAGCTCGACGGCCAGCGCGGTCCTGGCCCGCGCGGTCACCCGCATCGCGAGCAGCGAGTTGCCGCCGAGCGCGAAGAAGTCGTCGTCCACGCCGACGCGCGGCACGCCGAGCAGCTCGGCGAAGATCTCCGTGAGGATCCGCTCCCGCTCGTCGCGCGGCGCCCGGTAGACGGCGGTCGTCAGCGCCGCCGGATCGGGCTTCGGCAGGCCCTTGACGTCGACCTTGCCGTTCGGGGTGAGCGGCAGCGCGTCGAGCACGGTGAGCACCGACGGCACCATCGACTCCGGAAGCTGCTCGCGGACATAGGCGAGCAGTTCGGCGGGGTCGATCTCCGCGCCCGGCGCGGGCACCACGTAGGCGACGAGCCGCGGGTCGGCGCGCCGGACGGCCCGGCCGCGCACGGTGTCGCGGACGGCGGCGGCGCCGGACAGGTCGAGGTCCTCGATCCGGAGAGACGGGTCGGCGGCGACGGCGGCGAGCACGTCCCGGAGCCATCCGGCGAGCCGCTCGGCCGTCTCGGGGGCGAACAGGTCGGTCGCGTAGTCGATCGAGCCGAGCAGGACGCCGTCGGGGCCGGGCTCGAACTGGAACTCCAGGTCGAACTTGGCGGCCCCGGCCTCGACCGGTTCGACGGCGACGCTGAGCCCGTCGAGGTCGATCCGGGCGGGCGGGTTGTTCTGCAGGGTCAGCATCACCTGGAACAGCGGGTGCCTGGCCAGCGACCGGGCGGGCGCCAGCAGCTCGACCAGCCGCTCGAACGGCAGGTCCTGGTGCGCGTAGGCGGCCAGGTCGGTCTCCCGGACGCGGCCGAGCAGCTCGGTGAACGCGGGGTCGCCGGAGGTGTCGGCGCGCAGCACGAGCGTGTTGACGAACACGCCGACGACGTCGTCCAGGGCGGCGTCGGCGCGGCCCGCGACGGGCGAGCCGAGCGGGATGTCGGTGCCCGCGCCCAGCCGGGTGAGCAGGGCCGCGAGGGCGGCCTGGAGCACCATGAACAGGCTCGCCTGCCCGGATCGCGCGACGTCGGTGAGCGCGGTGTGCAGGTCGGCGTCCAGCACGAACCGGTGGGTGGCCCCGGCGTAGGACGCGACGGGCGGCCGCTCGTGGTCGAGCGGCAGAGGCAGCGTGTCGGGCAGCCCGGAGAGCACGCCTTTCCAGTACGCGCCCTGACGGGCGAGCAGGCTGTCCGGATCGTCCTCGGCGCCGAAGACCTCGCGCTCCCACACCGCGTAGTCGCGGTACCTGACGGCGGGCTCCGCCCACTCCGGCTCCCGCCCCTCGGCGCGCGCCGTGTAGGCGGTGATGACGTCGCGGGCCAGCGGCGCCATGGACCACCCGTCGCCCGCGATGTGGTGCAGGACGAGCAGCAGCACATGCTCGTCCGGCGCGACCCGGAACACCGAGGCCCGCAGCGGCACGACCCGCTCCAACGCGAACCCGCGCGACGCCTCCTCCCGCAGCACCTCCCCAAGCTCCCGCCCACCAAGCTCAACCACCCGAAACACCTCACCAAACGCATCACCACCCCCAGGCCGGGAATGGATGCCGCCGATGGAGCCGGGAGTCGCGGAGCGCTCGCCTCCGGGCCCATCGAGCACGGTGTGGGGGTGGGTGTCGCTGACGGAGTCGGGGGGTGTGGAGCGTCCGTCTTCGGGCCCATCGAGCACGGTGTGGGGGTGGGTGTCGCTGACGGAGTCGGGGGTTGCCGGGTGTCCGTCTTCGGGCCTGTCGGACATGGCGCCGGGGTGGGTGTCGCTGACGGAGTCGGGGGTTGCCGGGTGTCCGTCTTCGGGCCTGTCGGACATGGCCCCGGGGTGGGTGCCGCTGACGGAGTCGGGGGGTGTGGAGGGTCCGTCTTCGGGTCTATCGGGCGCGGTGTGGGGGTGGGGTGCTGCCGACGAGGTCGGGGGTTGCCAGGGGGACTGGCCTTGGGCCTGAACGAACGCGGTTGTGCCTTGGCCGTCGTGGGGGGTGCGCGGGTGGGTTGTGTGGGGTGGGGTGGGGGTGGGGTGGACGTGTTGGTGGGGGGTGCCGTCGGTTTCGGGGAAGGTGGTGCGGAGGGTTTCGTGGCGGGCGAGGACGTCGTGCAGGGCGGTGTGCAGGGCGGTGAGGTCGAGGGGGCCGGTGAGGCGGAGGGGGATCGGCATGTTGTAGGCGCCGGAGTCGCCCTCCAGGCGGTTGAGGAACCACAGGCGGGTCTGCGCGTAGGAGAGCGGCGAGAGGGCGGGGTGGTCGATGCGGCGAAGGGGCGGGCGTTCGGCTGCCGTCCTGCGGGAGGCGGCTTCGGCGAACGCGGCGACCGTCGGGTGCTCGAACAGGTCGCGGACGGTGAGTTCGACGCCCAGCGCGGCGCGGGCGCGCGCGACCAGCCGTGCCGCGATCAGGGAGTCACCCCCGAGCGCGAAGAAGTCGTCGTCGACACCGACCGAGGGCAGGGCGAGCAGTGTCGCGAAGATCCCGACGAGGATCTCCTCCTGCGCGGTGCGCGGCGCCCGCGAGACGGACGCGCTGAAGACGGGCGCGGGCAGCGCCGCCCGGTCGAGCTTCCCACTCGGCGTCAACGGCAACGCGTCCAACACAACGAACGCGGCGGGCACCATGTGCTCCGGCAACCCCGCCGCCAGGAACGCCCGCACCTCCCCCAGATCAACCCCGACACCCACCTCCGCCCCGACATCCGAACCGGTCCGGGCCCCGGCCCCGGTTCGGGCACTGACCCCAGCCCCGGCCCCGATGCGGCCCTCGGCCTCGGTTCGAACACCGGTTTTGGCCTCGGCACCCGCGTCGGTTTGGG
>NZ_JAJLQY010000008.1 GCF_020991275.1 Actinocorallia sp. API 0066
AAGCACGCGCTTCCCGGCGAGGCCGAGCGCCACCGCCGTTCCGGTGAGCCCGACGATCAGTGTGAGCCAGTACATCGGCCCTGTCCTTCCGTGTCCGGTGGGTCCGCCCGTGGGGCGGCGTCACCGAGGATTCAGATGCCCCGCTGGTCGGGGCCGGCGCTGATGAGGTGCGGCGCTGTGCAGGATATGCGGCCGCGCGCGGGCGCGCGTAACCGGGGCGTCACCGCCACGCCGTACGGGACGTCAGCGGCGGCTCAGGAGACCCGCTCGAAGATCGCGGCGAGGCCCTGGCCGCCGCCGATGCACATGGTCTCCAGCCCGTAGCGGGCCTCGCGGCGCCGCATCTCGCGGGAGAGGGTGGCGAGGATGCGGGTGCCGGTGGCGCCGACGGGGTGGCCGAGGGAGATGCCGGAGCCGTGGACGTTGAGCCGGTCGAAGTCGGCGGCGCCGAAGTCCCATTCGCGGGTGCAGGCCAGGACCTGGGCGGCGAACGCCTCGTTCAGCTCGATCAGGTCGATGTCGGACAGCTTGAGCCCCGCCTTGTCGAGGGCGGCGGCGGTGGCGGGCACCGGCCCGATGCCCATGATCTTGGGCGCGACCCCGGCGACGCCCCAGGACACGAGCCGGACGAGGGGCCGCAGCCCCAATTCGGCGGCCTTGTCCGGGTGGGTGACGACACAGACGGCGGCGGCGTCGTTCTGCCCGCTGGCGTTGCCCGCCGTCACGGTGGACTCCGGGTCCTGCTTGCCGAGCACGGGGCGGAGCGCGGAGAGCGTCTCCAGCGAGGTGTCCGCGCGCGGGTGCTCGTCGGTGTCCACCACGACGGTGCCCTTGCGGGTGGTGACGGGCACCGGGATGATCTCCTCGCCGAACACGCCCGACCGCTGGGCGGCGACGGCGCGCTGGTGCGAGGCCAGGGCCAGTTCGTCCTGTTCGGCGCGGGTGATCCCGTACTGGCGGCGCAGGTTCTCCGCCGTCTCCAGCATGCCCCCGGCGACGGGGTAGTTCTTGCCGCCGGGGGTGGCCCGGCCGCGGTTGAGCGCGTCGTGCAGCATGACGCCGCCGCCCTTGGCGCCCCAGCGCAGGTCGGTCGCGTAGAAGATCACGTTGCTCATGCTCTCGGCGCCGCCCGCGACGATCACCTCGCTGACCCCGGCCTGCACCTGCGTCGCCGCCTGGAGCACGGCCTGGAGCCCGGAGCCGCACCGCCGGTCGACCTGCATGCCGGGGACGGTGATCGGGAGCCCGGCGTCGAGGGCGACGACCCGGCCGATGGCGGGCGCCTCGGCGGACGGGTAGCAGTTGCCCAGCACCACGTCGTCGATGGCCTCGGGGTCGATGCCGGTGCGGTCGAGCAGGCCGCGCAGCGCGACGGTGCCGAGTTCGGCGGAGGTCAGTGCCTTGAGGGAGCCGCCGAACCTGCCGATCGGGGTGCGGACCGGCTCACAGATGACTGCTTCACGCATTGGGGGAGTGCCTTCCTAGTCGAGGTCAACGGTGAGGCTGGTGCACGGCCCCGCTTCGACGCCGCCGGGCCCGTACAGGCCGAGCGCGACGCCGCCGTCGCCGGGCTCGCCGACGAGCCGGGCGGGCTGCCCGCAGAACAGCGGCGCCCGGTTGCGGTGCCGGAACCGGGTGACGCGGCCGGGCCCGCCCTCCAGTCGGAGCACCTCGGCGAGCGCGAGGGTCATGAGCGGGCCGTGCACGACGAGCCCGGGGTAGCCCTCCACGCGGGTGGTGTAAGGCCAGTCGTAGTGGATGCGGTGGGCGTTGGCGGTGGCCGCCGAGAACCGCATGAGGAGTGTCGGGTCGGTGGTGAGGTCCCACGTCCAGGCGTCCGCCCGCTGGAAGGGCGCGCCGGACGGCATCAGCGCGGCGGCGTTCGCGACCGGGGCGGCGGTGGCCGAGGGCGAGCCCGCCTCCCGGTAGATGATGTCCTGGTGCTCCTCGACGCACAGCACGTCGCCGTCGAGGAGCCGGGTCCGCACCACGACGACGACGAGCTCGCCCGACCGTCCGGATTTGCGCGTCACGGACTCGACGGACGCCTCGCGGGTGATCGTCGCGCCGACCCGCAGCGGCGCGTGGAACGCCACCGCGCCGCCCGCGAACATCCGCCTGGGCAGCTCCACCGGCGGCAGGAACGTGCCGCGCGCCGGGTGCCCGTCGAGGCCGACGACGGACGAGACGGGCCAGCGCGGCAGCGCCACCCAGTGCCACAGCGGCGGCAGCTCGTCGCCCGGCACCGGGGCGGGGAGCCCGTCGTCGAACAGCGCGGCGAGCGCGGCGACGGGGGAGGGGTCCACCAGTTCGGCGCTGGTGACGGTGTGCGGTTCCCAGTTCTCCACGGAGGGGTGGCCTTTCCGGAGGTCAGATGCGGTTGCGGGCGATGAGCTGCGCGGCGATGACGTTCCGCTGGATCTCGTTGGTGCCCTCGCCGACGATCATCAGCGGGGCGTCCCGGAAGTAGCGTTCCACGTCGTACTCCTTGGAGTAGCCGTAGCCTCCGTGCACCCGGATGGCGTCCAGGGCGACCTGCATGGCGGCCTCGGAGGCGAACAGCTTGGCCATTCCGGCCTCCATGTCGGCGCGTTCGCCCGCGTCGAGCTTCGCGGCGGCGTCCAGGGTGAGCAGCCGGGCGGCCTGCATCTTGGTGGCCATGTCGGCGAGCATGTTGCCGACGGACTGGTGCTTCCAGATCGGCTTGTCGAACGACTCGCGCTGCTGGGCGTACCGGACGGCGTCGTCGAGCGCCGCCTGGCCGACGCCGAGCGCCCGGGAGGCGACCTGGATGCGGCCGACCTCAAGGCCGCGCATCATGTGCGCCCAGCCCTGGTTCGGGATGCCGCCCAGGACGGCGTCGGCGGGCACCTTCTGCGCGTCGAAGACCAGCTCGCACGCCTCGATGCCGCGGTAGCCGAGCTTGGGGATCTTGGCCGAGACGGTGAGGCCCTCGCCCGGTTCGACGAGCAGCACGCTCATGCCCTTGTGCGCGGGGACGGCGTCCCGGTCGGTGATGCACAGCAGGCCGTACAGGCTGGAGTGCGCGGCGTTGGAGTCCAGGTCTTGGAGCCGGTGATCGTGTAGCCGTCGGCGCCGGGGGTGGCGACGGTGCGCATGGCCTGGAGGTCGCTGCCGCCGCCCGGCTCGGTCAGCGCCATCGTGGCGCGGATCTTGCCTTCGGCCATCTGCGGCAGGTACTTCGCCTTCTGCTCGGGCGTGCCGAACGTCCGGATCAGGTAGGAGATGACGGAGTGGCCGCCGGTCGCGCCCGCGAGGCTCATCCAGCCGCGCGCCAGCTCCTCGGTGACCCTGGCGAAACACGCGGTGCTGACCTCGGTGCCGCCGTACTCGGCGGGCACGAGCAGCCCGAAGAACCCGAGTTCCTTCATCTCGTCGATGAGCTCGCCGGGGTAGACGTCGTCCTGCTCGAACTCGCGGACGCGCGGGCGGACCCGCTCGTCGACGAACTCCGCGACCATCGCGACGATCTGCTGTTCGTCCTCGGTGAGCCTCATGATGCGTTCCCTTCGTGTTCGGTCCTGAGGAGCCGCCGGGCGCGGTCCAGCACCGGCTTGTCGATCATCTGCCCGTCCAGCGCGATCGCGCCCGCGCCCGCCGCCGCGGCGACGACCGCCTCGGCCCAGCGCACCTCGTCGGCGGTCGGCCGCAGCGCGGCGGCGGCGACCGGCACCTGGCGCGGGTGCACGCACAGCTTGCCGGTGCAGCCGAGGCGGCGCGCGTACCGGACGTCGTCGGTGAGGAGGCCGTCGTCGGAGAGGTTCCCGGTGACGCCGTCGACGGGCCCGGTGAGCCCGGCCGACGCCGAGGCGAGCACGAGCGCGGAGCGCGCCGCGTACAGGGCGTCCCGGTCGGCGGGGTCCACGCCGAGTTCGGCGGCGAGGTCGAAGCCGCCGAACGCGAGGCGCCGCACGCCGGGCACGGCCGCGATGTCCCGGGCGGCGAGCACGCCCCTGGCCGTCTCGATCAGGGCGATCAGCGGGGTGGCCGCGCCGAGGTGCGCGACGAGCCGCCGGACGACGGCGGGGTCCTCGGCCTTGGGCAGCATGACGGCGCAGCGGTGCCCGGCGAGCGCGGCGGTGTCGGCGTCGTGCCAGCGGGTGCCGTGCGCGTTGACCCGGACGGCGCAGGTGTGGCCCGCGGCGATCCACTCGGCGGCGTGCGCGCGTGCCTCGTCCTTGCGGCCGGGCGGCACCGCGTCCTCCAGGTCGATGATGACGAGGTCGGCGCCCGCGGCGGCGGCCTTGGCGAACCGTTCCGGCCGGTCGCCGGGGACGAACAGCAGGGTGGCGGCGTCCCGCGCGCGGCGCGCGACGGCGGTGAGCAGCCCGTCGTCTGGGCCCGGTTCTGTCATCTTCCAACTACCACCTGTCATCGGGCCGGTGCGGCACGGGGCGCTGTCCCGCAGACAAGTATCATATATTATGTTTCACCACCAAACAGGACGGCGGGCGCCCCCGTGCTGTGCCGATCTGGGCGCTTGTGATACCTCATATATGACACATCATGCGGAAAGTAGGCGGATATGGCGGAGTGGAACGACGGCGGCGCGGCGGGGCCTCTGGCCGGGGTCAGGGTCGTGGTGCTGGCGGGCATGGGCCCCGTCCCGTTCGCCGGGATGCTGCTCGCCGACATGGGCGCCCACGTCGTCAGGGTCGCCAGGCCCGCGCGCCGCGCCGCCCGCGCCCTCGGGCAGACCGACGGCCTGCGTGAGGACCAGGACGTGGTCAACCGCGGCGTCGCGACGGTCGAGGCCGACCTGAAGGACCCCGCCGACGTCGCCGCCGTGCTCGGCCTCGCCGCGCACGCCGACGTGTTCATGGAGGGCTACCGGCCCGGCGTCGCCGAACGGCTCGGGCTCGGGCCCGACGCGGTGCGCGCGGCCAACCCGGCAGCCGTCTACGCGCGGCTCACCGGGTACGGCCAGAGCGGGCCGCTCGCCCGCGCGGCGGGCCACGACATCAACTACGTCGCGCAGTCCGGCGCGCTGCACGCGCTGGCCCGGCCCGGCGAACCGCCGCGCCCGCCGATCAACCTGCTGGGCGACTACGCGGGCGGCGGCGCGTTCGCCGCGTTCGGCATCGTCTGCGCCGTCCTCGAAGCCCGCTCCTCCGGCCACGGCCAGGTCCTCGACGTCGCGATGATGGACGGGGTCGCGCTGCTCACCGCGCGGCTGCACGGCCTGCGCGCGGCCGGGCTGTTCCGGGACGAGCCGGGCACCAACTGGATCGACTCCGGCGCCCCGTTCTACGACACCTACGCCTGCGCGGACGGCCGCCACCTCGCGGTCGGCGCCCTCGAACCCGACTTCTACCGGGAGTTCGTCGCCCGGCTCGGCGTGGACACCGCGGACTGGCCCGCCCAGGACGACACCGCCGCGTGGCCGAGGCTCCGCGCGCTCATCGCCGCCGCGCTCGCCACCCGGACCCAGGCGGAGTGGACGGAGGTCTACGAGGGCACGGACGCGTGCGTCACCCCCGTCCTCACCTTCGAGGAGGCCGCCGCGCACCCGCACAACGCCGAGCGCGGCCTCTACCACCGGGTCGGCGGGGTGCTGCACCCCGCCCCCGCGCCCCGCCTCAGCCGCACCCCGGGCCGACCGCCCGCCGTCCCGACGACGGACCGCGCCGACCTGGCCACGCTCACCAAGTCCTGGCGGGCCGCCGACGGCGTGGGAAGCCCCGCGTGACGCGAGGCCGCCGGGCCGACACGGGGACGGCTCAGGCGGTTTCCCGGTCGTCCCACAGGCCGCGCTCCTCCAGGAGGTCGACGATGTGGTCGGCGCCCTCCAGGATGTGCGCGGTCATCACCGAGCGCGCCTTGCGGGTGCTGCGCTCGCGCATCGCCTCGATCAGCAGGGTGTGCTGCGCGTGGGCGGAGTCGATCCGGGATTCGAGGGTGGCGTAGAAGCGGTTCGGGAGGTGCTTGACGACGCCGGTGAGCAGCAGCGCGAGCCGGTAGGAGTCGGCGGCGAGGTTGATCTCGCGGTGGAAGGCGTGGCCGAGCCGGGTGACGAGGTCGGTGTCGCCCCGGCCCATCGCCTCCTCGTGCCGCTCGGTCAGCTCCTCAAGCCGGGCGATCGCCTCGGGTGTGATCCGCTTGGCGGCGCGCGCGCCGAGTTCGCCCGCGAGCTGCGCCTGGACCCAGAACAGGTCGCGCACGTCCTGGCGGGTGAAGGGCGCGACGACGAACCCGCGGCGCGGCACCTGCTGGACGAAGCCCTCGCTGCGCAGCGTCAGCAGACCCTCCCGGACGGGGGTGTTGCTGACGCCGACGGCCTCGGCGATCGGTTCGATGCGGAGAAAGTCGCCGGGCTTGAGCCGCCCCGACATGATCTGTTCGCGGACGTACCCGGCGACCTCGTCGGGAAGCTGGCGTCGCCTGTTCTGGTCAAGGGGTGCCACCACGCCGTCCGCCGTCCACACGATCGTCCCACCTTACTGAGCGGTATGTTAAAACGGATAATATACTGTGTCTGATGTTCTGGGACGGCATGTGATCATATCCGTGCGGTCTTATGGAGATGGACCCCGTGGACACCTGCCGTCCGCGGGGCTCTCCGGCGCCTGGTGGTGCGCCCTCCGCCTCGGTTTTTCTCCTCGCGGGTGACACCCGCCCGCTTCGCGTTTTCCGAATCTCCTTCGGCTCTGGGCATTGTTCGAACTTCGTGCATCATATATTGTGTCGCCACGTCACCTTGTCCACCCCGTAGAGGAGGGTCCCCTCATGCCAGGTCTGTACTTCGAGGAGTTCGAGCCCGGCGCCGTCATCGAGCACCAGACGCGCCGCACGGTCACCGAGACCGACAACGTCCTCTTCAGCACGCTCACCCTGAACCTGGCCCCGCTGCACCTGGACGCCGAGTACAGCAAGAACAGCATCCACGGCCAGCGCCTGGTGAACAGCCTGTTCATCCTCGGCCTCGTCTCCGGCATCACCGTGCCGGACACCACCCAGGGCACCACCCTCGGCAACCTCGGGTTCCAGGAGGTCAAGTTCCCGAACCCGGTGTTCCACGGCGACACGATCCACGTGCGCACCGAGATCGTCAGCAAGCGCGAGTCCAAGAGCCGCACCGACTCCGGGATCGTCATCTTCCGGCACTACGGCCTCAACCAGCGCGACGAGATCGTCTGCGACGCGACCCGCGCGGGCCTGATGCTGAAGCGCTCGGCCGCCGAGCAGCCCGCGCACGCCTGATCGCGGACCCCACGAGAGGACTCGCTCATGCATGAGGCCGAAGGGGCCGGCGGGCCGCGCACGCCCGCCTGGACGCCCGACGCCGCGCACCGCGCGCGCAGCAGGCTGCTGGCCGCCGTCGGCCGCCAGGGCCACGGCGACCTGAAAGACCTGCTCGACGCGTCGGTCGCCGACCCCGAGACATTCTGGCGCGACGTCGTCGACGACCTCGACATCACCTTCGACACCCCGTTCGAGCGGGTGCTCGACGACACCGAGGGCAAGCAGTTCCCGCGCTGGTTCCCCGGCGGGAAACTCAACGCGGCGACGCTGTGCGCGCACCGCCACGCCACGGGCCCGCTCGCGGACAAGACGGCCGTCGTCTACGAGGGCGACAGCGGACAGCGCCGCACCCTCACCTTCGCCGAACTGGACGCCCAGGTCCGCACGTTCGCCGCCCAACTCGCCGCGCTCGGCGTCCGGCGCGGCGACCGGGTCGTCCTGTTCGTCCCGGTGGTGCCCGAGGCGATCGTCGCGTTCCTGTCGATCGCGATGCTCGGCGCCGTCTCGGTCCCCGCGTTCACCGGCTACGGCGCGGAGGCGCTCGCGACCCGGCTGCGCGACTCCGAGGCGGTCGTGCTCATCACCTCCGACGGCACGACGCGGCGCGGCAAGAACGTGCCGATGAAGCGGACCGCGGACGAGGCGCTGGAGGCGGTGCCCTCGGTCCGGCACGCGGTGGTGGTGCGGCACACCGGCCAGGACGTCGCGATGCGTCCCGGCCGCGACGTCTACTGGGACGAGCTGCCCGCCGACCCCGAGCCGGTCGAGACGGCCGACACCGAGGCGAACGACCCGTACACGATCGTCTACACCTCCGGCACCACCGGCAGGCCCAAGGGCATCGTGCACTCGCACGCAGGGCTCGCGGTGAAGGCGGCCACCGACTTCGCTTACGGCTTCGACGTGCACGCCGACGACGTCGTCGCCTGGATCACCGACCTGGGCTGGCTGGTCGGGCCGCTCCTCATCACCGGGCCGCTCCAGCTCGGCGCGACCATCGTCGTGATCGAGGGCGTCCCGGACTACCCGTCGGCGGACCGGATGTGGCGGATCATCGAGCGCAATGGCGTCACCGTGCAGGGCATCGCGCCCACCGGCGCCCGCGCGATCAAGGTCGCCGACGACGGGCAGTGTTCATCAGGGGCCGGGCGCTTCGCGGGCCCGACTTCGTCGGGAGCGCCCGACCCCGGCCCGTATACCGGCCTGGACACGCTGCGCGCGTTCGTCTCGACCGGTGAGGCGTGGGACGAGCCGACCTGGTGGTGGCTGTTCGAGAAGGTCGGCGGCTCGACCCGGCCGATCGTCAACTACAGCGGCGGCACCGAGGTCGGCGGCGGCATCCTCATCGGCTACCCCTTCCTGCCGATGGACGCCGCCGCCTTCAACGGCCCGCTGCCCGGCGTGGACGCGGCCGTCTTCGACCAGGACGGCAAGGCGGTGACCGACCAGGTCGGCGAGCTCGTCATCCGGAACACCTTCCCCGGCATGACGCACGCCTTCTGGCAGGACCGCGAACGGTACCTGGAGACGTACTGGAACCGGTGGGACGACGTGTGGGTGCACGGCGACCTCGCCAGCGTCGACGGCCAGGGCGCCTGGGTCGTGCACGGCCGCTCCGACGACACGATCAAACTGTCGGGACGCCGCGTCGGCCCCGCCGAGATCGAGACGGCGCTCCTGCGGGACCCGAGGATCGCGGAGGCGGCCGTCATCGGCGTGCCCGACGAGCGGCGCGGCCAGCGGGCCGTCGGGTTCGTCGTGGTGCGCGGCGGCGGCGAGGTGGACCACGCCGACCTGGAGGCCACCGCGCTGGCGAACGCGGGCAAGTCGTTCGCGCCGGCGCTGCACGTCGTGAAGACGCTGCCGAAGACCAAGAACGGAAAGATCATGCGCCGCGCCATCAGGGCCCGGCACCTCGGGGACCCGGTGGGGGACATGTCGTCGCTCGACCCGGCGACGCCCCTGGAGGACATCCCCGTCGCGCGAGAGCAAGGAGAACGACAGTGACGAGCACCGACGAGAGCAGCGTCGAGGTCGTCCGCAAGGCGACCCGCGAACTCGCCAGGAAGTTCGACTACGAGTACTGGCTGGAGAAGGACCGCAAGCACGAGTACCCGTGGGAGTTCGTCAAGGCGTTCGCCGACGGCGGCTGGCTCGGTGCGATGATCCCCGAGGAGTACGGCGGCATCGGGCTCGGCCTCACCGAGTCGGCCGTCATGATGCAGGAGATCGCGGCTTCCGGCGCGGGTATGAGCGGCGGCTCGGCCATCCACTTCTACGTCTTCCCGCCCGCGCCGATCCTGCGGCACGGCTCGGAGGAGATGAAGCGGGAGTTCCTGCCGAAGCTGGCCTCCGGCGAGCTGCTCATGGCGTTCGCCGTCACCGAGCCGACGGCCGGTGTGGACACGTCGCGGATCAAGACCAAGGCCACCAAGATCGACGGCGGCTATGTGATCAACGGCCAGAAGGTCTGGATCACCAACGCGCAGAACGCGCAGAAGATCCTGATCCTTGCCCGGACGTCGCCGCGCACCGACGAGAAGCCGCTGCACGGCATGACCCTGTTCTTCACCGACCTGGACCGGTCGCGGATCACCGTCCGGGAGATCGAGAAGCTGGGCCGCGCCGCGATCGACTCCAACGAGCTGTTCATCGACAACCTCGAGGTCGGCGACGCCGAGGTGGTCGGCGAGGTCGACAAGGGCTTCTATTACCTGCTGGACGGCCTCAACCCCGAGCGCACCGTCGTCGCGATGGAGGGCATCGGCCTCGGCCGGGCCGCGCTGGAACTCGCCACGAAGTACGCCAACGAGCGGATCGTGTTCGACCGCCCGATCGGCAAGAACCAGGCGGTCGCGCATCCGCTCGCGGACGCGTGGATCCGGCTGGAGGCGGCCGAGCTCGTCTCGATGAAGGCGGCGGCGCTGTTCGACGCGCACGAGCCGTGCGGCCCGGAGTCGGCGGCGGCGAAGTACCTGGGCGCGGAGGCCGGCTACGAGGCGTGCGACCGCGCGCTCCAGGTGCACGGCGGCTTCGGCTACGCCAGGGAGTACCACGTGGAGCGGCTGTGGCGTGAGGTCCGCCTCCTGCGCAACGCGCCGTTCTCCCAGGAGATGGTGCTGAACTACCTGTCCACCCAGGTGCTGGGGCTGCCCAGGTCCTACTGAGAGGCGTCGCGGCGACGCGTGTCCGCTCCCCGAAGCCCGTGCCCCGCCGGTCCGCCGCGCGGGGCACGGGCTTTTTCGCGTCCCGGAATCCGGGGGGAGAACGGGAGAGGCGCCTCCCGGGGAGAAGGAGGCGCCTCGGTGAGGGGCGGCCGTCAGGGGTGGGCCGTCCGGTGGCCGTGAGCGGGGTGGGGGCCCACGGTCAGCGCAGGGTGACCTTGGTGCTGGCCTTGGCCGCGGCGCCGCCGGAGCAGTGCGCGGTCTGGCCGGTGTAGACGAACGCGGTGGAGCAGCCCTCGTTGTCGGTGACGACGACGGTGACGGTGTGGGTGCCCTTCGCCCCGTAGGTGTGCGAGACGGTGGGCTCCGTGGTGGTCTTGGTGGTGCCGTCACCGAACGTCCACCGGTACTTGGCGACGGTGCCGTCGGGGTCGCGGGACTCCTTGGCGGAGAACGTCCGGGTCAGGCCGTCGGTGCCGGTGACCTTGAGCGCGGCGACGGGGCCGAGGTTCGGCGTGAACAGGCCGGACGGGCCGTCGGAGAACGACACGCCGGAGTCGACGGAGGGCCGCGCCGACGCGGTCAGGCTCCCGTCGGGCTTCACGTCGTAGGTGTGGATGCGGGAGTTGCCCTGGGTGGTGAGGGCGTCGATGAGGAGCACCTTGGTCTCGTCCGGCGACAGGACGGCCCGGCCGGGCAGGGTGCCCGACGGCGTCGGGTACGGCGAGCCGGGCAGCGCGGTGAGCGCGCCGTCCGCGCCGATCGTGAAGCCGGAGAGCGCGCCCGCCGCCGACGGCACGTAGACGCGGGAGGAGTCGGCGGTGATGGCGAAGCCGTGCGGGAGCCCGACCGTCTTGTAGGGCGAACCCGGGGTCGGGGTGAGCTTGCCGTCCGCGCCGATCCGGTAGCCCGAGACGTCGCCGCCCATCTCGTTGGCGATGTAGAGGTGCTTGCCGTCCGGGGTGACGCTCGGCAGCGCGGGGAACGTGCCCGCCTTGTACTCGGCGATCTTGGTGAGCCCGCCGTCCGCGGCGATCTTGAACGCCGTCACGTTGTTGGCGATGAAGCCGGTGACGTACAGGTGGTCGCCGTTCGGGGTGATCACCGGCTGGCTGAGCGTGCTCAGGCCGGGAATGCGCGCCTCGGGCCTGCCCGTCGGCTTGAGGGTGCCGTCCGGCTTGATGTCGTAGGAGCGCACCTTGCCGTTGAGGCCGCCGATCGTGGCGAACACCCGCTTGCCGTCGGGGGTGACGGCCACGCCGATCACCGGTGTCTCGGTGTCGGTGGTGCCGCCCGGGATCTTGGTGAGCCCGCCGTCGGCGCCGAGCCGGAAGGCGTGGATCGCCTTGTCCTGGAGGCTTCCGACGTAGACGGTCTTCGCGTCGGGGGTGATCGCCAGCGCGAAGCCGGTGCCCGCCGCGAACGGCGTTCCCGGCACCGGCGTCAGTTCGACGTCGGCGCCGACGCCGAACACGCCGACGTCCATCGAGGCCGTCCCGCCGACGAGCAGGTACCGGGACGGGGAGGGGGCGGCCGCCGTGGCGGGCGCCGGGGCCGTCACCCCGAGCGCGGCGAGCGCCAGCGCCGTCGCGCTGAGCAGGGCGGCGGGCCGTTGGGGAAGGTTCCTCTCCCTGTTCTCCAGTCCATTCTTACGCGCAGTCATGTCCACCTCGGTCAGTTCGGGTCACGGACTTTCCATCCGTGTCGCCCTGACCGTAATGAGAGACGCCGAGCCATGGTGATCAGGAATCTGGACACTCTTTCGGAAAGTGACCGGGAATCCGGACACGTCATTTCCGCGCGGCCCCGCGAAAAAGCACACCCACGTTATCTGGAATTCTCACGGAGAACGGCGGCGGCCGCCGTCCGGGGCGTACCTGCGGATTCCGCTGACGGTCCGCGTCTGCGCCTCGCCCTGGGCCCGCAGCAGTTCCAGATAGCCCCTGACCTCGGTGACGGCGAGCATCTGCTCGCGCGCCGGGAGGGCGTCCAGCGGGCGGAGGTCGCCCAGACGTGCGTCGCCCAACTGCGGATGGAGGCCGCCCGTGACCCGCGCGACCCGCGCCTGGCCGCGCTGGTCGGCGAGCTGTCGGTGCGGGACGCGAACTTCCGGCGCTGGTGGGGCAGCCACCAGGTCGCGATCCGCGGCATGGGCACCAAGGTGCTGCGCCACCCCGTCGCGGGGGAGCTGACCCTGGACTGGGACACGCTGTCCTGCGTCACCGACCCCGACCAGCAGCTCGTCACCTGGACGGCGGAGCCGGGCACCCCCTCGCACGACGGACTGCGGATCCTCGCCTCGTGGGCGGCGAGCGAGGGGCACATCTCCGCCGAGTTCTGACCGCCCTAGCCCGGATCCGCGCCGGGCCTCCCCCGGTTCCGCCTCTGGCCGGACGTCCCGGAGCCGTCCGCCGTCCATGACGCGAGGATGCGCAGGCCGTCATGGGACGGCGTGCCGGGCTCGGCGGTCCACACGATCAGCTGCTGCTCCGGGTCGCTGACGCAGGCGAGTGCGTCCCAGTCCAGGGTGAGCTCGCCCGCCACCGGGTGGCGCAGCACCTTGGTGCCCTTGGCGCGGGTGGACACGTGGTGCTCGCCCCACCAGCGGCGGAAGTCGGGGTCGCGCGCCGACAGTTCGGCGACGAGGTCGGCCGTCCGCCGGTCCGCCGGATCGCGGCCCGCCTCCATCCGCAGCATCGCGACGGCGCTGTGCGCGATGTTCGCCCAGTCGCCGTGCAGCGCGCGCATTCCCGGATCGGTGAACAGCAGCCAGAGATAATTGCGCTGCCGTTCCGGGATCCGCGCGAAATCGGTGAGCAGCGCGGCGGCCATCGGATTCCACGCGAGAATGTCCATCCGGCGGCCGAGGACCAGGGCGGGCGTGGTGGTGAGTTCGTCGAGGAGCCGCCGCAACTGCGGCTGCACCTTCCGCGCCGAGCTCCGGCGGGGCAGCGCCGCCTCCTTGCCCGCGAGCTCGAACAGGTAGGCGCGCTCGTCGTCGTCGAGCCGCAGCACGCTCGCGAGGGCCGTCAGCACCGGCTCGGACGCGCTGCGCCGCCCCTGCTCAAGCCGCGTGTAGTAGTCGATGCTGATCGAGGCGAGCAGCGCCACCTCCTCACGCCGCAGCCCCTTGACGCGCCGTTTCGCCCCGCCCTCCGGCAGGCCCACCTCCTTCGGGCTGAGTTCGGCCCTGCGGGCGCGCAGAAAAGCACCCAGTTCACTCGGCCGCGCGTCGTCCCTCATACCCCCGAGTCTCGCACTACCCGCCCTGGGGTTGGGCGCCGCGCCCGAACGAAAATTGCCGTCTTGGGGAGGACAGGGGAGTCCCTGGACACGATTGCGGGGGACAGAATCGTCCCCTTGTGACGGATGTGCCCAGATGGCAGTGTCAAGAACGTGACAGGGAGTTCACGACCGTTATTCATCAAAGAAAAGGTAAAAGCCCATGAAGATGAACGTCACCTTTCCCAGCGCCGGACTGAACCTCGCGGGCCACCTGTATCTGCCCGACGACTACACCGGGACGGAGCGGCGCGCGGCCGTCGTCGTCTCGCACCCGTTCGGCGGGGTCAAGGAGCAGACCGCGGGCCTCTACGCCGAGCGGCTCGCCGGACGCGGCTTCGTCACCCTCACGTTCGACGCCGCCTACCAGGGCGAGAGCGAGGGCGAGCCCCGGTTCCTGGAGAACCCCTTCCAGCGCGCGGAGGACGTCAGGAGCGCCGTCACGTTCCTCACCACCCGCGGCGAGGTCGATCCCGACCGGATCGGCGCGCTCGGCATCTGCGCGTCCGGCGGCTACGTGCCCTTCGCGGCGCAGACCGACCACCGGATGAAGGCCGTCGCCACCGTCAGCGGCGCCGACATGGGCTCGCTGTTCCGCGACGGCCTAGGCGGCGACCAGGCCCCCGAGGTCCTCGCGGGCATGCTGGACGAGGCGGGCCGGGACCGCACCGCCGAGGCGCTCGGCGCCGAGCCGCGCCTGGCGCACGTCGTTCCGGAGACCGACGCGGACGCCGAGGGCGCGCCCGACCTGTACCGGGAGGGCCACGACTACTACCGCACCCCGCGCGCGGAGAACCCGCACGCGCCCAACTGGTTCGTCGCCCGCAGCGTCGACCAGATCGCCCAGTACGACTCCTACGCGCTGGTCGGGCTGATCTCCCCGCGCCCGCTCCTCATGATCGCGGGCACCGAGGCGGACACCGCCTACTTCAGCAAACTGGCGGTGGAGCGGGCCGGTGAGCCCAAGGAGCTGTTCTGGGTGGACGGCGCCAGCCACATCGACCTCTACGACAAGGAGGCTTACGTGCCGCTCGTCCTCGACAAGCTCACCGACTTCTTCACCCGCAACCTCTCCGCCTGACCCCGCCCGGCCCCGACGCCCGGGTGGGGCCGGTTCATCCCTATTGTGGTGACTTATGGGGATTTGGTGGAGAAATGGGGTGGGTTGGGGGCGGACGGGGGCAGCCGGTTCCTAGGTTGAGCTGCATGGGGAGCACCGGCGGGGGGATGTGTGAGGACGACAGGATCACCGGTGTGGCGCTGCGCCTCTTCGCCGAGGTCGGATACGACAACGTCGACACCCGGATGATCGCCGACGCCGCGGGCGTGGACGCGCGCACGGTGGCCGCGCACGGCGGCAAGAGCGGGCTCTACAAGCGGATCTTCGAGAACTTCTACCGGCGGCAGAGCACGATGCTCGACGAGGTCGAGCACAAGTACGCCGACGACCAGGAGGGGCAGCGCCGACTGCTGGAGGAGATCCTCGACTTCTACCTGGACCACCCGTACGAGATGGCGGTCTGGCAGCACCGCGGCATGCGGGACGCCGCCGACCTCGACGGGCTCGACGCCTACTACTGGAACATGGTCTTCCTGCGGCACCGCGAGGTGGTCGGCCGCGCCGTCGCCTCGCGCCCCGACTTCCAGATGCTGTTCAACCTGCTCGCGGGCGGCCTGCGCGGCTTCCTGTTCGGCGGCATCATCACCGGCGAGGGCGAGCTGCTCGGGCCGGACAGCCGCGAGGGCCGCCGCCTGTTCCGCGAGCAGATGCACCGGCTCCTCGTCCTCGTCGTCGGCGCGGGCCTGGTCGACGAGGCGGCCAGGACGTGACCGGGGCCACTACCCACTTTGGTGGCTAGGGCCCTCCTCCTCCGACGCCTACCGTGGGCGTCCCGACGGTCTCGGAGCAGAGGAGGAGGACTGTGGGGAACGCGTCTGTGGAAGAGCTGTTCGAGCCCGCGCCGGAGTTCAGGAGCGCGGCGAACCTGGGCCCCGCCGTGTACGAGGAGGCGGCGCGGGACAGGCTGGGCTTCTGGGCCGAGCAGGCGGGCCGCCTGGACTGGGCCGAGCCGTTCACCGAGGTGCTCGACTGGAGCAACGCCCCCTTCGCCCGCTGGTTCGTCGGCGGCAGGCTGAACGCCGCCTACAACTGCGTGGACAGGCACGTCGTCGCTGGCCGCGGCGACCGGGTCGCGCTGCGCTTCGTCGGCGAACCCGGCGACGAGCGCACCCTCACCTACCGCGAGCTCCAGGACGAGGTCTGCAAGGCGGCCAACGCCCTCACCGCGCTCGGCGTGGGCACCGGCGACCCGGTGGCGATCTACCTGCCGATGATCCCCGAGGCCGTCGTCGCGATGCTGGCGTGCGCCCGGATCGGCGCCCCGCACACCGTCGTGTTCGGCGGGTTCAGCGCCGACGCGCTGCGCAGCCGGATCAACGACTTCGGCGCCAAGCTGGTGATCACCGCCGACGGCGGCTACCGCAGGGGCGCCGCCTCCGCTCTGAAGCCCGCCGTGGACGACGCCCTGACGTCCTGCCCCGACGTCGCGCACGTCCTCGTGGTCCTCCGCACGGGCCAGGACGTCGCGTGGTCGCGGGGCCGCGACGTGTGGTGGCACGAGGCGGTCGCGGCGGCGTCGCCCGAGCACGAGGCCCCGGCCCTGGACAGCGAGCATCCCCTGTTCGTCATGTACACCTCCGGCACGACCGGCAAGCCCAAGGGCATCCTGCACACCACGGGCGGCTACCTCACCCAGGCCGCCTACACGTTCTGGGGGGTCTTCGACCACAAGCCCGACGACGTGTACTGGTGCACCGCCGACGTCGGATGGATCACCGGCCACTCCTACGTCGTGTACGGGCCGCTCGCCGCCGGGGCCACCCAGGTCCTCTACGAGGGCACCCCGGACACCCCGCACCGGGGCCGCTGGTGGGAGATCATCCAGCGGCACAGGGTGTCGATCTTCTACACGGCGCCGACGGCGATCCGCACCTGCATGAAGTGGGGCGCGGAGATCCCGGCGGGCTTCGACCTGTCGAGCCTGCGCGTGCTGGGGACGGTCGGCGAGTCGATCAACCCCGAGGCGTACCGCTGGTACCGGCGCACCATCGGCGGCGACCGCACGCCCGTCGTGGACACCTGGTGGCAGACCGAGACCGGCGGCCACATGATCACCCCGCTGCCGGGCGTCGCCGCCGCCAAGCCGGGCGCCGCGATGACCCCGGTGCCGGGCGTCAGCGCCGATGTCGTGGACGACGCGGGCAAGCCGGTCGCGCCGGGGGAGAGCGGCTACCTGGTGCTCACCGAGCCGTGGCCCGCGATGGCCCGCACGATCTGGAAGGACCCCGACCGGTTCGTCGAGACGTACTGGTCGCGCTGGGAGGGCTACTACTTCGCCGGGGACGGCGCCCGCCGCGACGCGGACGGCGACATCTGGCTGCTCGGCCGGGTGGACGACGTCATGAACGTGTCGGGGCACCGGCTGTCCACCACGGAGATCGAGTCCGCGCTCGTCGCGCACCCGGCCGTCGCGGAGGCCGCCGTGGTGGGCGCGTCGGACGAGACGACGGGCCAGGCCGTCGTCGCCTACGTGATCCTGCGGGAGGGCGCCGACGTCGGCGGCGACCTCACCGAGGAGCTGCGCGGGCACGTCGCCAAGGAGATCGGCCCGATCGCCAAGCCGCGCCGGGTGCTGCTGGTGCCGGAGCTGCCCAAGACCCGCTCCGGCAAGATCATGCGGCGGCTGCTGCGGGACGTCGCGGAGAACCGCGAGATCGGCGACGCCAGCACTCTGGCCGACGCCTCGGTCATGGACCTCATCCGGGACGGCATGACCGCCGCCCCCGCCGAGGACTGACCGGGAAAGAGGACCGAAGGACGGCGCCCCGGGGCGACGGGGTGCCGTCCTTCCCATCTCCACGGTACCCCCGGTACGGCCCTGGACGGCGCGCCCCGCCCCAGCTCCAGGGCCGTGTTCGCTTGCGCTCAGGGCGCTCGGGCGACCTCGGACTCCGTCGGGAGCGCGCCGGGGCGTGATCAGGCGCGGTGCCGGTAGAGGTGCACGGCCTCAGCGCGGGAGCGGGCGCCCAGCCGGGTCATGAGGGCGCGCATGTAGGTCTTGACGGTCTGTTCGCTGAGGCCCAGCCGGGCGGCGATCTCCGCGTTGCGCAGGCCCAGTTCGACCAGCTCGACGACCTCGCGCTGCCGGGCGGTGAGGAGGCCGTCGGCGGCGGGCTCAGAGGCGCCGAGCAGGCTGATGAGGTCGGCCCTGGTCTCCGGGTCGCGGGTGGTGCTCGCGATCGTCTGGAGGCGCTCCCTGAGCGGCGCGGGCAGGTCGGCGGGGGCGCGCAGCCGCCGGTCCACCTCGTCCCGGACGGTCAGCTCCAGCGAGATCGCCCGCGCCTCGGCCGCCAGACCGCGCAGCACGTCCGGGGTGAGCGCCGTGTCATCGCGGGTGCCCGCGTACAGCAGCCCGCCGATCCGCGGCCCCCGCATCAGCGGCACGACGGCGAGCCCGACGACGCCCTCGCCGAGCACCTGCGGGTCGTAGTCGTGCGTGATGTCGCGGGCCCCGGCGTACCGGGGGACGGCCAGCGGCCCGCCGCGCAGCATCGCCTTGCCGCCGAGCCCGCGGGTCGGCCTGATCACCAGCGACGTCAGCGCGGACGTCTCGCCGCCCGCGCAGAAGCTCACCGGCACGGTCCGCTCGCCGAACCCGCCGAACACCACGACCGAGGCGCGCTCGCGCAGCCTGCGCGCCGCCCGCGCGAGCAGGCCCTCGTCAGCCGTGCGCATCATCGCCGAAGACATCACCCGTACCGAACATGTGGCGCCGATCACTGGAAACTCCCCCCAATCATGACCCAACCCCCACCAATCAGCAAAGCCCCCGCTTACCGAGCCTGGTGGGGGCGCCGGACGTGCCGGGCGGGAGGCACCGCCCCCGCCCCCGGAGGGCCGCGACGGACGGGCCCGACATGTCGGTGATGCCGCAAAATCCCGTGCTGTGCAGGGGCGGAGTGCGATACTGCGGAGGGGCGGCGCGGTGGGGAGGGGATGTGCGGGGCGGGGTGCTGGTCGGGCTCGCGGTCGTGGTCCTGGCGATGGTCGCGGGGCTCGCCGTCGTCGTCGCGGGCGTCGGCGGCGAGACCATGGCCGCCGTGGTGGTGGGGGTCGTCACCGGGGTGCTGGGGCCCGCGCTGAGCGCCGGCGCGGCGTGGCTGTGGCGGAACCGCCGGTGGCGGGAGATCACGTCGGCGGCGGAGGCCGGGCGGGTGCTGGACGGGCTCGCCGACGAGGTGCGCGCGCAGTGGCGGGAGGAGGCGCGGGTGCGGCGGCTCCGGGACGCGGGCGGCCCGGCGGCGGCGCGGCGGCTCGGCGTGCGGTGGGAGTGGGCGGCGGGCGGGGTGACGGGCCGGCCCGAGGACGCTGTCGCAGCGGGCGGGTTCGCCCCGCTCGCGGGCCTGTCCGCGACGACCGCCGACGACCTGCGGGAAGGCGGCCTTGAGGAACTGTTCCGGATCTACGGCGGGCTGGCCTCGGGCCGGATGGTGGTGCTCGGCGGTCCGGGCGCGGGCAAGACGGCGGCCGGGGTGCTCACCGTGCTGCGCGCGCTGGAGCACCGGCGCGGCCTGGCCGAGGCGGAACGGGGCGGGGTGCCCGTCCCGGTGCTCCTCACCCCGTACGGGTGGGACGCCCGGCGGCCGCTCGCCGACTGGGTGGCCGAGCGGCTCACCCGCACCTACCCGGTGCTGCGGGCCGGTGAGCACGGGCCGGACACCGCGCGCAGACTCCTCGCCGAAGGCCATGTCGCGGTCTTCCTCGACGGGTTCGACGAGATGGCGCCGCGGACCCGCGCGGCGGCGCTCCGCGCCATCGACGAGCAGGCCGACTTCCGGATCGTGCTGCTCGCCAGGACCGCGGAGTTCGCCGCCGCCGTCCCGGGCGGGCATCTGCGGGACGCCGCCGCGCTGCGGCTCAGGCCCGTCCCGCCGCGCGCGGCCGCCGACTACCTGGCCCGCTGGCAGGTCGATCCCGCGCCCCCGGCCTGGCGGCGCGTCATCGACCGGCTCAGGGACGCGCCCGACAGCCCGTTCGCGCGGGCCCTGTCGTCGCCGCTCGCGGTGACGCTCCTCAGGGACGCGCGCCTGGACGACGCGGAGATGGACGCCCTCCTGGACGCCGACCGCTTCGGCACGGCGGCCGCGGTGGAGGAGCACCTCCTGGACCGGGTCCTGCCCGTCGCCTATGACAGGGCCGACCACCGGCTGCGCGCCTACGACGTCGCGGACGCCCGCCGCTGGCTCGGCCGCACCGCCGCCCGGATGAGCGCCGCCGGAACCCGGGACCTCGCCTGGTGGCGGACGCACGAGTGGACGCCGAGGGCGGCGCGGGTCCTGGCGATGACCGTGGTCGGCGGGCTTCTCGCCGCCGCTGCCGCCGCGCTCGTCGGCACCGTCGACACGTTCGGTGAGCGCACCACCGCGGGCCCGGGACCGGCCGCGGCGGCGGGCCTCGTCCTCGGTTTTGCGCTCGGCTGGGCGGCGGAGTACCGGGGCCGTGCCGGGACGCGTCCCGCCGCGTTCCGCCCGGGCATGGCGGCGGTCGCGGGGCTCGCCGTCGGGATGGCGGCGCTCCTCACCGTCGGCCCGGCCTTGGGGCCCTGGCCCGCCCTCGCCGTCGCGGGGGGCGCCGCCCTGGCGACGGGCGGCGCGGTCGGCCTCACCTCGGGGAACGGCCCCGGCTGGTCGCCGCGGCGCGCCGTGGGCCGGTCGGGCCGCACCGGCGCGGTGGCCGAGGCTTTTGTCCGTGGGCTGCCCACGGGGCTGGCCACCGCGGTGCCCGTCGCGCTCGCCACCGGGATACCGCTCGGCCTCCGGCTGGGCGCCGTGGCGGGCGTCTGCGAGGCGCTGGCGACGGGCCTGGCGTTCCTCGTGGCGTTCGCCCTCATCGACGGCCGCTCCGGTGCGCTGCCCGCGCTCCTGCCCACGGTCATCGACCCGGTGACGGCGTGGCGGCACGACGTCCGCAGGAGCGTGTCGATCGGCGTGGTGTTCGGTGCCGCGGTCGGCGGCGCGGCGGGCGTCACCGACGCGATCATCATGGCCTCCCACGAGACCCTGCCCGTCGCGCTGGGGGTGGGCGCCGTCACCGCGGTGGCGCTCGGCGCGGGCACCGCCGTCGCGGCGGCCCTCACCGTCTCCGACGCCTGGCGCACCGCGATCTCGTTCGGGCTGCTGTGGCTGCGCGGCGAAGCGCCCCTGCGGACCCTGCGCTTCCTGGAGGACGCGCATCGGCGGGAGGTGCTGCGCGTCGTCGGCCCCTTCTACCAGTTCCGCCACGCCACGCTCCAGGACCGGCTGGCCCCCGACCGGGTGTAGGGCCGCGTCAGGGCGTCAGGGGGCGGCACACCGTTGAGCACCTCTACATCGGGGGCGTGTGGCACCGGCCGTCGAACGGGCGCGCGCTGCCCGTGGTGCGGCCGTCCGACGAGGAGACGATCGGGAGCGTCCCCGTCGCCGACGGCAGGTCGGCGCTGATGGAGCGCCTCGCCGACGAACTGGAGGCGACGTACGCGGAGCGGGCCGCGCTCACCACCGTGCGGAACGGGATGCCGATCGCCCGCTGGACCCGGAGACGGAGATCGGCCCCCAGGTCAGCCCGGCCTGACACCCCGCTGGACGAACGAACGGCGAGGGCCTGACCCGTTCTGGGGGCAGGCCCTGGTGTGGCGGGGTGGTCGGGGGTGGGTCAGCGGGTGTGGGTGGAGCGGCGGAGGGCGGTGAGGCGGGGGCGGCGGCCCGGGGTGAAGAGGGAGAAGAAGGTCTGGGGGGTGCCGTCGGGGAGGACGGCGCGGCTGGTGGAGGGCAGGTGGCCGGACAGGCGGTAGGGGGAGCCGCCGGGGTGGGTGTGGCCTTCGGGGCAGGTGTGGGTGAGGTGGTAGCGGCCGGAGACGGAGCGGCGGGTGACGAGGGCCGTCACCCGGCGCAGGAGCGACGGGCGGCGCCAGGCGCCGGCGATCGTCCAGGCCGTCTCGGGGTAGGTGTCGCCGCAGTCGGGGCATTCCCAGTGAATCGTCATGGTCAGTGGGCCTTCGTGGGGATCAGCAGGTGTGCCCGCGCGTGCGCGAGCGCTTCTTCGGTCGAGGGGAAGACGAGGCCGTCACGGCGCAGCCGGTCGACGACGCCGAGCGGGGCCAGCACCCGTTCGTGCGCGGATTGCAGCCCGGCGAACAGCACGGTCGTCCCGTCGGCCTCAAGACGGGTCACCGCCTCGCCGAGCACCCCGGCGCCGGTCGCGTCCACCGTGGTGAGGTGCGACATGCGCAGGATCACCACCCGGGCGTCGGTGATCTGGGTGAGCTCGCGCGAGAGCCGGTCGGCGGCGCCGAAGAACAGCGGGCCGTGCAGCCGGTAGGTCACGATGTGGTCGGGGGTCTGCGCGAGTTCGTCGTGCGGCGTGCCGGGCTCCGGGTGCGCCTCCCGGTGCAGCCGCGCCGACCGGGCGACCGCGCGCAGCGCGAGCGCCCCGGCGATGACCATGCCGAGCACGACCGCCTTGACCAGGTCGAGCGCGAGCGTCGCGGCGGCCGTGAGCAGCAGCACCGCCGCGTCGCCCCGGGTGGTGCGGGCGAGCGCCAGCAGCGCGGTGACCTCGACCATCCGCACCGCCGTCGCCAGCAGCACCCCGGCGAGCGCGGCGAGCGGGATCTTGCCGACGAGCGGCGCGGCGGCGAACACGATGAGCGCCAGGATCAGCGCGTGTGACAGCGCGGCCAGCCGGGACGCGGCGCCGCTGCGCACGTTCACCGCGGTCCGCGCGATCGCCGCCGTCGCGGGGACGCCGCCGAACAGCGGGGTGACGAGGTTGGCGACGCCCTGCCCGAACAGTTCGCGGTCGGGGTCGTGCCGGGGCCCGGAGCCCATGCCGTCCGCGACCGTCGCCGACAGCAGGCTCTCCAGCGCGGCGAGCGCCGCGACGGCGAGCGCGGCGGGCAGCAGCGCGCCCCACGCGGACGCCGTGAGGAACTCCGCGGACGGCGCGGGCAGCGTCGAGGGCAGCGCGCCGATCCGCGTCACGGGGGAGTGCGCCACCTCCGCCCACACCGTCGCGAGCAGCACCGCCGGGAGCGAGAACGGGATCGACGGCCGCCACCGCGCGCCGAGCAGCATGGCCGCCGCGACGGCGAGCGCGAGCCCGATCGACGCCCACTCCGGATGCCGCGCGAACTCCGCGACGGCCTCGGCGGCGACCGCGACGACGTTCTCGCCCTCCGGCGTCGGCACGCCGAGCGCGGCGGGCACCTGCTGGAGCGCGATGACGGCGGCGATGCCCGCGGTGAACCCCTCGACCACCGGTGTCGGGACGTACCGGACGTACCGCCCCGCACGGCACACCGCGAGCAGGAGCAGGATGATCCCGGCGAGGAACCCGACGGCGAGCACCCCGGACGGCCCGAACCGGTGCACGACGGGCACGAGCACAACCGTCATCGCGCCCGTCGGGCCGGACACCTGGAGCCGGGAGCCGCCGAACACCGCGGCGAGCGCGCCCGCGACGATCGCGGTGACCAGGCCCGCCGCCGCGCCCATCCCGGAGGTGACGCCGAAGCCCAGCGCGAGCGGCAGCGCGACGATCGCGACGGTGATCCCGGCGAGGAGGTCGCGGCGCGGCTGGCGCGTCGCCTCCTTCAGGTCCTCGCGGACGGGCAGGAGGGAGCGGACGGAGGCGGCGAGCCTCCGGACTGCCTTCGGCATCAGCGCTGCTCGGCTTCCTGGAGTTCGGCGAGCAGCCTCTCCTGGCCGATGATCAGCTCGGTGAGGATGCGGCGGGCGGCCTTCATCAGATCGGACACGTCCGGCCCGGCCAGCTCGTACACGACGGTCGAGCCGTCCCTGGTGGCCCGGACGATCCCCTGGCGGCGCAGCACGGCGAGCTGCTGCGACAGGTTGGACGCCTCGATGTCGATCTGCGCCAGCAGGTCGCGGACGGGGGTCGGCCCCTCGCAGAGCAGTTCGAGCACCCTGATCCGCACCGGATGCCCGAGCATCCGGAAGAACTCGGCCTTTGCCTGGTACAGCGGAACCGGCACCTCGCGCCCCATCCTCACCGCCGCGCCTCGCCCGACGATAGAAACCTCACCCCTGTGTCCCGCCCGACGATAGATTGACTTGAAGAATTCTTCAACTCGTCCATCACCCGCGCCGCAACAAAGTGACGAGACTCTCACGAGCCCCGTCGGGCGGAGCCGGGGCCGCGCTCGGCGGCCCCGGCCTCGGTGGGTCAGGAGATCCCGGCGGGCTCGCGGGGGGCGGGCGCGGCCTCGGCGGCGGGGGCCGGGTGCAGCCTGGCGCCCTCGACGTCCAGGTCGGGCAGGATCCGGTCGACGGCCTTGGGCAGCCACCAGGCGGAGCGGCCCAGCAGGGACATGACGGCCGGGACGAGCGTCATCCGGACGATGAACGCGTCGACGAACACCCCGACGGCCAGCGCGAACCCGATCGACTTGATGATCGGGTCGTCCATGAACACGAACCCGCCGAACACGGTGATCATGATGAGCGCGGCCGCCGTCACCACGCGGGCGTTGTGGCCGAGCCCGTTGACGGTGGCCTGCTGGGCGGTGTCGCCGTGCACGAAGTCCTCGCGCATCCGGGACACGAGGAACACCTCGTAGTCCATGGCGAGGCCGAACAGCAGCCCGATGAGCAGGATCGGCAGGAAGCTGACGAGCGGCCCCGGTGTGTCCACCCCGATGAGGTCGGCGAAGTGCCCCTGCTGGAACACCGCCACGGTGAGGCCGAACGTCGCGCCGACCGTCAGCAGGAAGCCCGCCGCCGCCTTGATCGGCACGAGGATCGAGCGGAAGACGAGCATCAGGAGCAGCACGGAGAGGCCGACGACCAGGAGCAGGTAGACGGGCAGGGCGTCGGCGAGCTTGGCGGACACGTCGATGCCGAGGGCTGTCACGCCGGTCAACGCGACATCACCGAGCGTGATGGATGCGACCCCGGCGCGGATCGCCCGGACGGTGTCCTCGGTCTTGACGTCGGTGGGCCCGGTCGTGGGGATCACACCGAGGACGGCGGCGGTGCCCGTCGCGTTGGTCTGCGGCGGCGTCACCGCGAGGACGCCGTCGGTCCGTTCGATGATCGCCTGGGCCTGCCGGGCGGCGGCCTCGGTGGAGCGCCTGTCGTCACCCGTCACGACCGCGATGAGGCGTCCGTTGAAGCCGGGCCCGAAGCCCTCGCTGGTGAGGTCGTAAGCCTGGCGGCCGGGGGTGGACTCGGCCTGGGCGCCCGCGTCGGGGATCGCCAGGCGCATGTCCTGGAGCGGCAGCGCCAGCGCGCCGAGGCCGAGCACGGCGGCGAGCAGCACGGGCACCCGGAGGCGGGTGACGCCGCGGCCCCAGCGGAACCCGAACGCCTCCCTGGCCGGGGCGTCCTTCTTCGTCCGCTGCCCGCGCGAGAGGACGCGCTCGCCGACGAACCCGAGCACGGCGGGCAGCAGGGTGAGCGCCACGACGACCGCGACGGCGACGGTTCCGGCGGCGGCCAGGCCCATCGCGGTGAGGAACGGGATGCCGACCACGGACAGGCCCGTGAGGGCGATCACGACGGTCGCCCCGGCGAACACCACGGCCGACCCGGCGGTGCCGACGGCCCGTCCGGCGGCCTCGGGCCCGGCCAGGCCCTCGACGAGCAGTTGGCGGTACCGGGAGGTGATGAACAGCGAGTAGTCGATGCCGACGGCAAGGCCGAGCATCAGCGCGAGGATCGGCGCGGTGTCCGTCAGGTCCACCACGCTCGTCAGCGCGAACAGCCCTGACATGCCGACCGCGACGCCGACGAGCGCGTTCACCAGGGTCATCCCGGCCGCGACGAGCGACCCGAAGGTCACCACGAGGACGACCGCGGCGATGGCGATCCCGATGATCTCGGAGGAGCCCATCTCCAGCGGCGTGACCACCGCCTCGCCGCCGTGCTCGACCCGCAGGCCCGGCGCGTCCGCGCCGATCCCGGTGAACGCCGCGCGCTGGGCGTCGGTGATCTCGTGCGCCTCGTTCTCGAACTGCACCTGGACGAGCGCGTACCTCGCGTCCTCGGAGACCGCGCCCGTCGCGAACGGGTCGGCCGCCGAGACGACGCCGGGGACGGCCGCCGCGTCGTCGAGCACCGGCTTGAGCCGCGCGGGCGTCAGCGGCCGTTCCGTCTCGGACGCCACCACGACGGTGCCCGTCGCGCCCGCCGCCTGTGGGAAGTCGCGTTCCAGGGCCGTCATCGCGCGCTGCGACTCGGTGCCCGGCATTGTCAGTTCACCGCTCGTGGGGCCGCTGAAGGCCACCGCCGCGCCGCCGATCAGGGCGAGGAGCAGCAGCCAGACGGCGACCACCGCCCGTCGTCGCTGAAAGGACCACCGGCCGAGCCGGTAGAGGAGAGTCGCCACCCCGAAGACACCTTCCATGAGGGTTCGTGTCTGACCAAACGCCCCCATCGTAATTGTCCGATCGGTCAGCGCTGACCGATCGGACAAGCGCCGTGGTGTGGGCTTTCCCACGGTGAGGCTTTACGCCGCTCATACGCCCGTTGCGCAGAGTGGCTTTCTGGCGGGCGGTGATCGCGGAGCGTGGGCTTTGGGGCCATCATTTGCCGACAGATGTTGGTTTTCCGACAGTCGTCGGGAACGGTACCGTGGAGGGGTGACCGACCGCCCCGCCGCACCGTCCCCCGCCGCCCCGGCGCGGGGGAACCGCCGCACGCAGCGCACCCGCGCGCGCCTGCGGGAGGCGCTGCTCGACCTCGTCGCCGAACGCGGCCTCGGCCAGCTCGCCGTGTCCGACGTCACCAAGCGCGCCGACGTCAACCGCTCGACGTTCTACGAGCACTACACCGACGTGCACGACCTGGCGGCGGCCGCGTGCGCGCCGATGTGCGACGCGATCGTCGCGGCCGCCCCGGTGGTGCCGCCCGGCCCGGCGCCGTCCCGCGAGCCGCTCGGCCGGAACGCGCTCACCGCGCTGTTCACCCGGGTCGCCGAGCACGCCGACCTCTACCGGGCGCTGCTCGGCCCCGAGGGCAGCGCCCGCGTGATCGACACGGTGCGGCACCGCCTCGCCGCCGCCCTCCAGCACGGCCTCACCGGCGCCGACCCCGGCGCCGCGCCGCCCGACCCGCGCGCCGCCGCCCTCGCGGGCGCCCTCCTCGGCACCGCCGCCGACTGGCTGGCCCGCCCCCACCCCGAACCCGCCGCGACCCTCAGCGCCG
Organism: Actinocorallia sp. API 0066; assembly: GCF_020991275.1. Taxonomy (GTDB): domain Bacteria; phylum Actinomycetota; class Actinomycetes; order Streptosporangiales; family Streptosporangiaceae; genus Actinocorallia. The sequence continues at coordinate 26,973 of NZ_JAJLQY010000008.1, forward strand.
CCCTCTGGCCCCAACTCGACGCCGTCGCCACCGCCCTGAACCCCACCCCGGCCTGCGACGGCACCCCGGACCCGGCGTCCGACGCCGCCGCGCCGCCGCCCGTCCGGGCCACCCCGACCCGCAACGGCCTCCCGGCGTCCGACGCCGCCGCGCCCCTGCCCGCCCAGGCCGCCTCGGTCTTCGACGGCCTCCCGGCGCCCGGTACCGCCGGGCCGCCGCCCGTCCGGGCCGCCTCGGGCTTCGACGGCGTCGCGGATCCGGCGTCCGGCGCTCCGGGGGTCCCCGGCGGCTTCGCTGATCCGGTCTCGGGCCTGATCGCGGACGGGGAGGGCGGCTCAGGGCGTGGGTCGTTCGGGATGCTGTGCGGGTTCGGGCGGCACTCGGCGGCGCGGGGGAGCGGGGAGGGCACCGCCGTGGAGGCCGTCGCCGCGGGGCGGGGGCACGCGCCGCTGCACGGGCAGCTGCTGGAGGCGGCGCTCGTGCTGTTCGTGGAGCGCGGCTACCGGGGGACGTCGTTGCAGGAGATCGCCAGCGCGGCGGGCTGCTCCAAGGCGTCGGTGCTGTACCACTTCTCGGACAAGAAGGCGATCCTGCGGGAGCTGCTGACGCCCGCGATCCAGGGCGTCGTGGAGCTGAACGGGCGGCTGCACGCGGTGCCCGACGACAGGGTGGCGCGGGTCGCGGTCGAGGGGTTCGTGGAGATCGCGCTCCGGTACCGCCGCGAGGTCGCGCTGCTCCTGTCGGACGTGCCCGAGGTCAGCGAGATCCTCGTCGGCCCGGTGGACCTCGCCGCCGTCCTGCTCGACGCGATGGCGGGCCGTTCCCGCGCGCCGGAAGCCGAGCTGCGGGCCTGGACGGCTCTTGGCTGCGTCGTCATGGGCTCGGCGGGCAGCACCGACCTGATCCTCCCGTTCGAGGAGATGCGCGCCCACCTCGTCCAGGCGACCCTGCGCGTCCTGGCCCTCCCGGACGGCTGAGCCGGGGCGTCAGGCGGCCCGGTCGGCGGAGGAGGGCAGCGACCGGACGAACGCGCCCATCTCGGTGAGCGACAGCAGGCCCTCGCGGCAGAAGTCGGCGAAGATCTGGAACACGTGCGGCTGCCGGTCCCAGACGACGAGGGTGACCGGCACCCCCGCCGCGTCCAGCCGCTCGGCCATGAGTTCGGCGTCCAGGCGCAGCACCTCGGTCGAGCCGCAGTGGATGAGCGTCGGCGGCAGCGCGGCGAGCTCCCCGTTGACGGGCGAGTGCGGCGGTTCGGGCGCGCCGCCCGCGAACAGCAGCGCGTTCAGCAGCGGCAGCCGGGCGCTCGGGATGTAGGAGTCGAGCCGGGCGTTGGCGTGCGCGAGCTTGCCCGTGTGGTCGAGGTCGGTGAGCGGGGACAGCGCCACGAGGCCGCCGGGCGCGGGCAGCCCCTCCCGGACGGCCTGGAGCGGCGTCGCGAAGGTGAGGTAGCCGCCCGCCGAGTCCCCGGCCATGACGACCTGGTCGGCGGTGTACCCCTGGTCGAGCAGGTACCAGTAGGCCGCGACGCAGTCCGCGACGGTCGCGGGCAGCGTCACCGAGGGCGCCATCCGGTAGGCGACCGACAGCGCGGGCACCCCGGCCGCCGCCGACAGCCGCGCCACAAGACGCCGGTGGGTGCGCAGCCCGCCCAGCACAAAGCCGCCGCCGTGGAAGTAGAGGATCACCCGCTCGCCGCGCTCCCGGGCCACGCCGGGGCCGTACACCCATTCCGCGCGGAACCCGTCGAACGGGACGGGCACCGTGACCGTCCGGCGCGGCGCGACGAGCACCCGCGACACGGCGTCGATCATCGGCGCGAACCGCAGCCCGCGCGGGGTGAGCGGCCCGAACCGCAGCAGCGGCCGCAGCCAGAACCGCAGCAGGAACACGAACATCCGCGCGGCCAGGCCGATGCCCCGCCGCTCCTCCACCGTGACCGCCACCCGGCACCTCCCACCAAGCAAGCACTCGCTTACCTCGCGCGAGGCTAAGCCGTCGAACCCGCCCCGTCAACCTTCCACCCCGGCCCATCAACGCCGGGCAAGGGGCCCTTGTGCCCTGGCTCACAGGGTGGTGGTTCGATAGCAAGGACGGATAGGCAGGACGAGCGGGAGGGGACGGCCGTGGGTGCCTACGCGGAGGCGTACCGGCGGAGCCTCGCGGACCCCGAGGGGTTCTGGGGCGAGGCGGCGGGGCTCGTCGACTGGACCACACCGCCCACGCGCGTCCTGGACGCCTCGGAGGCGCCTTTCCACCGGTGGTTTCCCGGCGGGGAACTGAACACCTGCGCGAACGCCCTGGACCGTCATGTGGAGGCGGGCCACGGCGACCGGACCGCGCTCATCTGGGACTCCGCCATGGTGCCCGCCAAACGCTCCCACACCTACCGCGAGCTGCGCGACGAGGTGGCGCGGGTGGCCGGGGCGCTGGCCTCCCTGGGCGTCCGGAAGGGCGACCGTGTCGTCGTCTACATGCCGATGGTCCCCGAGGCCGTCATGACGATGCTGGCGTGCGCCCGCCTCGGCGCGGTGCACTCGGTCGTCTTCGGCGGGTTCGCCCCCAAGGAACTCGCCGCGCGGATCGAGGACGCGGAGCCGAAGGTCGTCGTGGCGGCGTCGTGCGGGCTGGAGCCGAACCGGATCGTGGCCTACCAGCCGATCCTCCAAGAGGCGCTGAAGCTGAGCGGGCACCGTCCCGAACACGTCCTCATGCTCCAGCGCGACGCGCACCCGGCCGATCTCGGCCAGCCCGGCTACGTGGACTGGGCGGCCGTGGTGCCTTCCGCCGAGCCCGCCGAGCCGGTGCCGGTCGCCTCGTCCGACCCGCTGTACATCCTGTACACCTCCGGCACGACCGGTCGTCCCAAGGGGGTGCTGCGCACGGCGGGCGGGCACGCGGTGGCGCTCGCCTGGTCGATGGGCGCGGTGTACGACGTGGGCGCGGGCGACGTGTGGTGGACGGTCTCCGACGTCGGCTGGGTCGTCGGCCACAGCTACATCGTGTACGCGCCGCTGCTGGTCGGCGCGACGACCGTCGTCTACGAGGGCAAGCCGATCGGGACGCCGGACGCGGGCGCCTTCTGGCGGATCGTGGAGGAGTACGGGGTGAAGACGATCTTCACGGCGCCGACCGCGTTCCGCGCCATCAAGAAGGTGGACCCGAAGGCCGCGGAACTCGCCAAGTACGACGTCTCCTCCTTGACGGCGCTGTTCCTGGCGGGGGAGCGGCTCGACCCCGAGACGTACCAGTGGGCGTCGGACGTGCTGGGCGTGCCCGTCACCGACCACTGGTGGCAGACCGAGACGGGCTGGCCGATCGCGGCGAACCCGCGCGGGCTGGAGCCGATGCCGGTCAAGCCGGGGTCGGCGACGGTGCCGGTGCCCGGCTGGGACGTCAGGATCGTGGACGAGTCGGGCGCACCGGTCGAGCCGGGCCGTGAGGGAGAGATCGTCATTAGGCTGCCCCTCCCGCCCGGCGCCCTGGCGACCCTGTGGGGCGACGACAAAAGGTTCGTCGCCTCCTATCTGAGCCGTCACGAGGGCTTCTACCACACGGGCGACTCCGGCTATCTGGACGAGGACGGCTACCTCTTCGTCATGGGCCGCATCGACGACGTCATCAACGTCGCGGGCCACCGCCTGTCCACGGGTGCCATCGAGGCGGCGTTGGCGACCCATCCGGCGGTCGCCGAGTGCGCCGTCATCGGCGTGCCGGACGCGCTGAAGGGCCAGCTGCCGTACGGGCTCGTCGTCCTGAAGTCCGGTGTGGAGGTCGATAAGGAGGAGCTGCGGGCGGAGCTCGTCGCCGCCGTCCGCCGCGACGTGGGCGCCGTGGCCGCCTTCCGTGACGTCGCCGTCGTCCCGGCCCTGCCGAAGACCCGCTCCGGCAAGATCCTCCGCCGCACCATGCGCGGCATCGCCGCCGACCGGCCCGAACCCGTCCCGCCGACCATCGAGGACCCCGCCGTGCTGGACGCCCTCACCCCGCTCCTGCGCCGCCCCGCCGAGTAGCCGGGCTCACGGAAACGACGTGACCACCTCGACCGGCCCGTGCAACCGCGCGTTGAGCTCCGCGACGTCCGTGGCCGGAATCCACAGCTCAAGGTGCTCCGCCCCGCCCGCCTGCCGCGTCGGATACCGCCGCGCGAAGGCCGTCTCCACCCGGAACCGGGTGACGAACCCTGAACCCGCGGACTCGACGTTCCACTCCCGCGCGATCGTCTCCGCGTACGCCGCGTTGAGCACCGGGTAGAAGATCGGCTGGTCCGGAAGCCGCGGCGGCCAGGCCCGCATGTCGGCGCCGCGCAGCAGGTCCAGCTCCGCGGGCCCCACCGGACGCCACAGCGTGGTGGTGCCGTCCGGGTGCTCCGTGCGGCCCCGGTGGAGTGCGGCGAGGAAGGCCCGGACGACGGGGTCGGCCGGGTCCGGGTCGTCGATCCGGTCGGCGAACACGGCGTGTAGGCGGGCGCGGCCGAGGGGCTCGCGGCGCAGCAGCCGCCAGGTCCACAGGTTCGGGTGCGGCAGGTCGGCGCACGCCTCGGCCGGGCTGAGCAGCGCGATCGCCTGATCGAGCCGCTCGGGCGTGAGCGGCACGGCGGCGGTGCCGGAGCGGTGCCCGGTGACGGCGGCGAGGGCCGCGGCGGACAGGACGCCCTCGCCGTCCAGGTTGACCCGCTGGACGGTCAGCTCGCCGTCGAGTTCGTGGACGACTCCGTGCGCGAGGGGGCGGCGCCAGCCGTCCAGGGACGCTTCGAGGCGGGCCCGCTCGGCCTGCACCCGCTCGGGGGTGGTCCATGGCTTGTTCATGGGTCAAGGGTGGCAGGAGGGGCGAGGCGGGGTGAACGGGTATTTCGGATAGTTCGGCCGGGGGGAAATGCGCGGCGCTGTTTTGTCGTTGGCGACTCTTAGACTGCGTCGGGTCCCGCCCCCCGAGCCGGTCCCCCGAACGACGAGAGAGGCTTCCCCCGACGTGCAGCAGACCATCGACCTCGACGTCGCCAAGACACCAGCCGCCGGTGATGGTGATGAGGTGATGCCCAGGCACGTCAGGATCGCCATCGGGCTGCCCCTTCTCGCGGCGTTCGTGATGATCCTCAACGAGACGGTCATGGGTGTGGCGCTGCCACGGCTCATGACCGAGTTCACCGTCACGGCGGCCACCGCGCAGTGGCTCACCACCGGCTACCTCCTCACCATGGCGGTGATCATCCCGACGACGGGGCTGATCCTGCAGCGGTTCAGCGCCCGCACCGTGTTCCTCACCGCCACGTCGCTGTTCGCGGCGGGCACCCTGCTGGCGGGCCTCGCCCCGGTGTTCGGCGTGCTGCTCGTCGCGCGGACGGTCCAGGCGTCGGGTACCGCGCTGATCCTTCCGCTGCTCATGACCACGATCATGACCCTGGTGCCCGCGTCCCGGCGCGGCCGCATGATGGGCATGGTGACGGTCGTCATCGCCGTCGCGCCCGCCGTCGGGCCGACGTTCTCCGGGCTGATCCTGTCGTCGCTGTCCTGGCGGTGGCTGTTCCTCGCGGTCCTTCCGATCGCGCTGCTGACCGTCGCGCTGGGCGTCGTCCTGGTGCGGAACACCGACGAGGAGCGGCGCGCGGCGCGGTTCGACGTGCCGTCGTTCCTGCTGTCGGCCGTCGCGTTCGGCGGGTTGATCTACGGGCTGAGCGGCATCGGCGAGTCGGCGGCCGGGCACGCCCCGGTCTCCCCGGCCGTCCCGTTGGTCGCGGGCGCGGTGGCGCTCGCCCTGTTCGCGCACCGGCAGACGCGCCTCCAGCGGCACGACGCCGCGCTGCTCGACCTGCGGCCCTTCGGCGGGCGTGACTTCGTCGTCGGCATCGTCATGCTGGTGTTCAGCATGGGCGCGCTGTTCGGGGCGCTGATCCTGCTGCCGATCCACCTGCAGAACGTCCGCGGCCTCACCACCCTGGAGACCGGTCTCCTGCTGCTGCCCGGCGGCCTCGCGATGGGTCTGATCGCGCCGCTCGTCGGACGGCTCGCCGACAGGTTCGGCCCGCGCCCGCTCGTGCTGCCCGGCATGCTCGCGATGGCTGTCGCGCTGGTCGGCATGGGCCTGCTCGAAGCGGACACCCCGCTCGTGTTCGCCGTGGTGACGCACGTGCTGGTGAGCCTCGGCCTCAGCCTCGCGATGACGCCGCTGATGGCGTCGGCGCTGGGCTCGGTCGAGCCCGCCCTGTACTCGCACGGCAGCGCCATCCTGAACACGCTCCAGCAGCTCGGTGGCGCGGCGGGCACCGCCCTGTTCATCACCATCATGACGGTCAGCTCCAAGGCCGACACGGAGGCGGGCGTCTCCCCGCTGCGGGCCCTGACCTCCGGCATCCAGGACGCCTTCCTGTGGGGCGCGGGCCTCGCCCTCGTCGCCGCCCTCCTCGCCACCCTCGTCCGCCGCCCACCCTCCGCCCCCGACGCCCCCGCCCTCCACTGACCCGGATCCCCTTCCGGTGGAAAGGGGCGCGCGCCCGTCCCCTGAGCGGGGCGGGCGCGCGGGAGGGAAGGGCTAGAGGGGGAGGCCGTAGTTGACGCAGGTGGGCTGGAAGGCGGGGTCGTCGGGGCCGAGGGCGTTGAGGACGTTCTGGAGGGCGGGGCCGTCGGCGAAGAGGCCGATGTGGCCGACGGGGTTGCCGGGGCACTGGTCCTGGAGGAGGACGTTGCGGACGGCGGGCCCGTTGAGGAAGGCGTTGGTGTAGGGCGTGACGACGCGGTCGTGGCGGGTCTGGATGACGGTGTAGCGGGGGCCGGGCACGGTGTCGCCGTCGCCGAACAGGTCGCGCTGGAAGGACGAGTCCACCTCCTGCTGGACGAGGGCTTTGGCACCGAGCAGCGTCAGCACGCTGTTCGCGAAGCCGAGCAGGTTGAGGTTCCGGCCGAGCGTGGTGAGCCCGCTGAGCGTGGTGCCGTGGTTGCTGGGCGCCAGCGCGACGAACGCGCGGACCTTCGGGGCGCCGCCGAGCCGCTTCAGGTAGTAGTGCGGCATCAGCCCGCCCTGCGAGTGCCCGACGAGGTCGACCTGCGTGGCCCCGGTGGCCTGCAGCACCTGGTCGGTGAACTGCCGCAGCTTGTCGGCGGACGCCCTGATGTCGCCGAGCCCGCCGACGCGGCCCGCCGACAGCACCGTCATGCCGTAGTTGAACGCGTAGACGCAGTACCCGGCGTTGGCGAGAGTGGGCGACAGGACCGCCCAGTTCGAGCCGAGGTTGACGAACGTCGCGTGCACGAGCACGACCGGCGTCGGGTGCTCGGGGGACGGCACGCAGTCCCAGTCGTTGGCGCCCGCGACCTTGCCGGGGCTGGTCAGGAAGTTCGACACCGCCGTCTGGAGGGTGCCGACGGGCAGGTCGCCCGTCGCCTGGGCGGGCGCCGCCACGACGCCGACGCCGAGCACGGCGGCGGTCACGGCGGACAGGATTCGGTGACGCATCGGGAGGTCTCCTCGCGGGTGGGGGGTGGGATGCCCGAGGAGCGGGCGCCGGACGTCCCCGGCGTGTGACGCCGTTCACGGGAGCTACCGGTGCCTTTATGATCCAGCGGAGTCAGGTGACCGCACGCTGGGAGATCAGCCAGAGTTTCCGGGGGTTCCGCTGTGACGGATCACAAAACCGACCGGGCGCGCCGGGCCGCGGCGCGCAGCGTCCTCGCGAACGTGTCCGGCCTCGCCGACACGGTCACGCGACGCCTCGTCGCGGAGCTGGCGGAGTACCGGAGGCTGCCCGCCGAGGAGATGGCGGGCGAGGTCCGCGCCGTCATCGAGCGGACGACCCGGGCGTTCGCCCGGGTGCTGGACACCGGCGAGCCGTTCCCGCTCGAGCACCGCGCGGTGCTGCGCGCGTCGGCGGCACGCCGCGCGGAGGAGGGCATCCCGATCGAGGCGGTCGTGAACGCCTACCACCTGGGCGCGCAGGCGTGCGTGGAGATGCTGGGCCCCGGCCTGGCCCCGGAGGAGCTGGCGGTCGCGTACGGGTTCCTGCTGGACACGCTGCGGGTGAGCGTCACCGAGGTGACGGCCGGATACCTGGAGGAGCGGCAGGCGCTCATCGGGGAGCGCGGCGACGCCCGGCAGCGGCTGCTGTCCGCGCTGCTGGACGGGGCCGACGCGCACACCGCGGCGAGCCTGTCGGGGGCGGACCTGCCGCCCGCCTACCTGGTGCTCGCGCTGTCCCTCGGCGCCCACGCGGACGAGCGCCGCGCCGACGTCGACGGGTCGGTCGCGGCCCGGCGCAAGATCCGCAGGGCGCGGGCGGAGCTGGAGCGCAGGCTGGGCGAGCAGGTGCTGGTCCGGTTGCACGCCGACCGGGGGCTGGTGCTGCTGCCGCGCGCCACGGCGGAGCTGGACGCCGGGTGGGCGACGGCGCTGGTCGAGGCGCTGAGCGGGACGGCGGGCGCGCCGGTCGTCGCGGGGGCGGTCCAGGCGGCGCCCGAGGGGGTGCCGGAGGCGGCCCGGCTGGCGGCGGAGCTGCGTGACGTGGCGCTCGCCTTCGATCGTCCGCCCGGCGCGTACACGCTTGACGACCTGCTCATCGAGTACCAGCTGACCCGTCCGGGGCCCGCCCGGGACAGGCTCGCCGCGCTCCTCGCCCCGATCGCGGACAAACCGGAGCTGCTGGACACGCTCGGCCTCTACCTGCGCACCGACCTGAACCGTCGCAAGGTCGCCGCCCGCTACCGCATCCACCCGAACACCGTGGACTACCGCATCCGCAGGGTCGCGGTCCTGACGGGCCTCGACCCGACCCGGCACCGTGACCGCATCACCCTGACGGCCGCTCTCGCCGCCCGTACCGTCTGACCGGCCTCCGGCGTCGCGGCCGTATCCGGCCATCGGGAATGCGCAGTAAACCAGTCGGGTTAGTCGGGTTATGACTCTTGGTGTGGTTCTCTCGGTGACCGGCACGGCGAACGCCGTCGACAGCGCTGTCGAGCGCGGAAGGAGGGCGGCCGAGGAGGGCATCGGCTCGGTGTGGCTGGCGCAGCGGTTCGACTACGACGCGGTGGCGCTGGCCGGGATCATCGGACGCGAGGTGCCGGGCCTGACCGTGGGCACGTCCGTCGTCCCGGTGTTCGGCAGGCACCCGCTGCTCGTCGGCGCGCAGGCGCAGACCGCGCAGGCCGCGACCGGCGGACGGTTCCAGCTCGGCCTGGGCCTGGGCGCCCGCGCGTTCGTGGAGCCGGTGTTCGGCACCCCGTTCGAGCGGCCCGCCGCCCGGCTGCGCGAGTTCCTCACCGCGCTGCGGGCGTTCCTCGCGGACGGCGAGGTCGAGTTCGAGGGCGAGCTGATCACGGCGTCCACCCCGATCCCGGGCAAGCTCGCCGGGGCGGAGCCGCCGGTGCCGGTGCTCGTCGCGGCGCTCGGCCCGCAGTCGCTGCGCGTCACCGGGGAGCTCGCGGACGGCACGCTGCCCTACCTGGCCGGGCCCAAGGCGCTCGCCGAGCACATCGTGCCCGGCCTGACCGCCGCCGCCGAGGCCGCCGGACGGCCGCGGCCGCGCGTGATCGCGGTGCTGCCCGCCGTCGTCACCGACAAGGTGGACGAGACCCGCGAGGAGGCCGCCCGGCAGACGGCCTTCTACGACCAGGTCCCCTCCTACCAGCGCGTCATCGCGTTGTCGGGGGCGGAGCGTGCGGTGGACCTCGTGGAGATCGGCGACGAGGAGGCGATCGCCGCCGCCGTCGCGAGGTACTTCGACGCGGGCGCGACGGAGGTCGTGTTCAGCCAGACCGACCTGGCGGGCCCGGAAGCGGCCGACCGTACCTGGAAGCTCATCGGCGAGCTGAACAAGCAGCGCTCCTGACGTCGACGCGCGGGCCCCGGCCTTACGGGGCCCGCGCACGGTCAGCCCTTGATGCGCTTCATGGTGAGATGTGAATCCACCCGGGAGACGGCCGGAAGCAGCATGATCTCCTGGCTCAGGAACCGCTCGTAAGCGACCTGATCGGCCACGGCGACCCTGATGTAGTAGTCGGGCCTGCCGAACATGCGCCGGAACTCCAGCACCGCGTCCAGCGCCGCGACGCGCGCCTCGAACTCCTCGACGGTCTGGAGGTTGTTCACCGCGATCTCCACCGACAGCACGACCTCCAGCGAACGGCCCAACGCCTCGGGGTTCACCTCGGCCCGGTAGCCGGTGATCACCCCCGCGTCCTCCAGGCGCTTCACCCGGCGCAGACACGGCGGCGGCGTCAGCCCGACCCGCCGGGCCAGCTCCACGTTCGACATCCGCCCGTCCTCGGCCAGGTGGAACAGAATTTCACGATCCACCTGATCGAGTTCTGGATAGTTGCGCACAGGGCCTCAATTCCATAATGGTATGAAACCATATTAGCGGCGTTTCGAACTATTATTGCGTTCATGAATGACGCACGGGTTCGCGGGGCTTTCGCCGCGGCGGCGGGGGACACCGCCTCGGTCGGGCTGAGCCTCTTCCCCCTCGGCGTGAGCCTGGGCGTCCTCGTGGTGCACACGGGGCTCGACTGGTGGTGGGCCACGGTCTTCGCCGCCGTCGTGTACGCCGGATCGCTGGAGTTCCTGCTGCTCGGCCTCGTCGCCGCCGCGACCCCGCTCGGCCAGATCGCGGTGACGGCGCTGCTGGTGAACTTCCGGCACCTGTTCTACGCGCTGTCGTTCCCGCTGCGGCAGGTCCGCCCGCTCGGCCGGGCCTACGCGACGTTCGCGCTCACCGACGAGGCGTACGCGATGACGGCGGGGGGCCGCGCCCGTGGCTGGAGCGGCGCCCGGATCCTGTGGATGCAGGCGCTCTGCCAGCTCTACTGGGTCGCGGGCGCGACGCTCGGCGCGCTCGCCGGGGGCCTCGTCCCGGCCGCCCTGCACGGCCTCGAGTTCGCGCTGACCGCCCTGTTCGTCGTGCTCACGCTCGACGCGTGGCGGGCCCGGCGCGACCCGCCCGTCCCGCTGCTGGCGGCGGCGAGCTTCGCCGTCGCCGCCGCGCTCACCCCGGGAACGCCGCTCCTCACCGCGATGGGCCTGTTCACCGCGGGCCTGCTCGCCCGGCACGCGCTGGCCCGGCGGAAGGCGGCCCGGCTCCTCGTGGTGCCCGAGGCGCTGGCGGTGCCCGTCCCGGCCGCCGCCGCGCCGGTGCCGGAGAGGTGCGCGTCCTGATGTCCGGCACCCTCTATCTCGTCTCCGCCGTGGCCGTCAGCGCGGGCATCACCTGGGGCCTGCGCGCGCTGCCCTTCGCCGTCCTGGCCCCGCTGCGCAGGTCGGCCGCCCTGCGCGCGCTGTCGCTGCAGATGCCGGTGGGCCTCATGCTGATCCTCGTCCTGTACACGCTGCGCGACGTCGACCCCGGCACCTGGCGCACGCTCGCGCCGACGGCCCTGGGGCTTGCCGCCGCCGTCCTCCTCCACCTGCGGACGCGCAACGCGGTCGTCAGCATCCTGGGCGCGACAGCCCTGCACGTCACCCTCGCGACCCTCTGGCAGACCTGACGCGCGCGGGGCCCCGGACATCGCGTTCAGGGCCCCGCGCGCGGTGTGGATCAGGTGGGGAGGTCGACGAGCCCGGCGAGGTGCGCGCGGTGCGCGCCGGGCGTGCCGAAGGCGATCTGGTCGGCCTTGGCGCGCTTCAGGTAGAGGTGGGCGGGGTGCTCCCACGTCATGCCGATACCGCCGTGCAGCTGGACCGCCTCCTCGGCGGCGTGCACCGCGAGCTCCCCGCAGTACGACTGGGCGACGGCCGCCGCCAGCTCCGCGTCGGGCGCGCCCTCGGCGAGCGCCACCGCCGCGTACCGGGCCGCCGCGCCGCCGGACTCCACCTCGGTGAACAGGTCGGCGAGCCGGTGCTTGAGCGCCTGGAAGCCGCCCACGACCCTCCCGAACTGCCTGCGCTCCTTCAGATAGGCGATCGTCGCCCGCAGGCACCACTGCGCCAGGCCCGCCTGCTCGGAGGCGAGCAGCGCCGCGCCCGTCAGCAGGGCCCGCCGGAGCGCCGCCTCGGCGTCGGCCACGACGACCTCCCCGGCCGCCCCGTCCAGGACGACGTCGGCGAGCTGCCGCGTCATGTCGAGGGACACGACGGGCGTGCGCGCCACCGCGTCGGCGCCGACCGCGTACAGCGCGACGGTCGCGCCGTCCCGGACGGGCACGAGCAGGACATCGGCCTCCAACGCCCCGGCGACACTCGTCGCCGTGCCGTGCAGCAGCCCGTCAGGACCACGCCGCACCGGCAGCGGCACCGGCGTGTACGGGGACGCCGACAGCGGCACCGCGAGAGCCGCCGTCTTCTCCCCGGCCGCCAGCTCCGCGAGCAGCGGCCCCACGGCGTCGGCCAGCGCCACGGTCGCGACGACGGCGCTGGTGAGGAACGGCACGGGCGCGGCGAACCGGCCCAGCTCCTCCAGCACGACCCCCGCCTCGCGGGCCGACGCGCCCGCGCCGCCGTGCTCCTCCGGCACGAGCAGCCCGGCCAGGCCCAGGTCGGCGGCGAGCGCCTTCCACAGCCCGGCCACCACGGCGCGGTCGCCGTCGTAGAGCGCGGCGACGGACGCCGGGTCGCACCGGTCGGTGAGCAGCGCCCGGACCGACGCCCGCAGGTCGTCCTCGACGTCGGTGAACAGCAGGTCGAGGTCGCTCACTTGTCGAGTTCCTTCCAGGGGATGTCCTTGTCCACGCGCGGCTCCGACGGAAGCCCGAGGACCCGCTCGGCGACGATGTTGCGGAGGATCTCCGACGTGCCGCCCTCGATCGAGTTGCCCTTGGCGCGCAGGTAGCGGTAGCCCGCGTCCCGGCCGGTGAACTCCACGCCGTCGGGGCGCACGAACGTCCAGTCCGAGTAGCGCAGGCCGTCCTCGCCCAGCAGCTCCACCTCAAGGCCGGACAGCCGCTGGTTGAGCCTGGCGAAGGTCAGCTTCATCGCCGAGCCCTCGGGGCCCGGCTGGCCCTGCTTGAGCTTCTGCCGCAGCCGCAGGCCGGTGATCCGCGCGACCTCCGCCTCGACCCACAGCGTGAGCAGTCGGTCGTGCAGCTCCGGCGTCCTGCGCTCGGGGTGCGCCCGCCAGGTGTCGGCGACGACACCGACCATGCCGCCCCCGCGCGGGACGCCGCCGCCGCTGCCGATCGCGACCCGCTCGTTGTTGAGCGTGGCGTTCGCGACCCGCCAGCCCTCGCCCTCCGCGCCGAGCCGGTGCGCGTCGGGCACCCGCACGTCGGTGAGGAAGACCTCGTTGAACTCGGCCTCGCCGGTGATCTGGCGCAGCGGCCTGACCTCGACGCCCGGGTCGGTCATGTCGCACAGGAAGTACGTGAGGCCCTGGTGCTTGGGGACGTCGGGGTTCGTCCGGGCGACCAGGATGCCCCACCGGGAGTTGTGCGCGCCCGACGTCCACACCTTCTGGCCGTTGACGACCCAGCCGTCGCCGTCGCGGACCGCGCGGGTGGCGATCGCCGCGAGGTCGGAGCCCGCGCCCGGCTCGCTGAACAGCTGGCACCAGATCTCCTCGCCCGTCCACAGGGGCCGCAGGAAGCGCCGCTTCTGCTCCTCGGTGCCGAACGCCAGGATCGTCGGGGCCGCCATGCCGAGGCCGATGCCGTTGGCGCGCACGTTGTTGCCGGGCGCGCCCGCGCGCGCGAACAGCCGGTCCACCTCGGGCTGGAGCTCCTGCGGCAGGCCGAGCCCGCCGTGGCCCTCGGGGTAGGACACCCAGGCGAGCCCGGCGTCGTAGCGGGCGCGCAGGAACGTCAGCGGCTCGGTCGTGGCGGGGTCGTGCTCTGCCAGGAAGGCGGTGACCCGCGCCCGCACGTCATCGCGTGCGGTCTCGGACATCACACGCCTCCGGTCAGGGTCAGGCCGCCGTCCACCACGAGGATCTGGCCCGTCAGCCACGCCGCGTCGGGGGAGAGCAGGAACGCGACGGCGCCGCCGATGTCGTCGGGCACACCGAGGCGCTTCAGCGGGTACGGCGCGGCGACCTCCTCCTCGCGTCCCTCGTACAGGGCCGTCGCGAACTTCGTCTTGACGACGGCAGGGGCGACCGCGTTCACGCGGATGTCAGGGCCCAGCTCCACCGCGAGCTCCTGGGTGATGTGCCCCAGCATCGCCTTGGTCGCGCCGTAGAAGCCGATGCCGGGCGCGGGCTTGATCCCCGCCACCGATGTGACGTTCACCACCGACCCGCCGTGCTCCCGCATCCACGCCTGGTACGCCTGCTGCACCCAGGAGATCGTCGCCAGGCAGTTCACCTCGAACGTCTTGCGGGCGGCGGCCAGGTCCAGGTCGATCATCGGACCGTAGGACGGGTTGATGCCCGTGTTGTTGACCAGGAGGTCCGCGCTCCCGAACGCCTCCACGGCCCGCCTGACGGTCTCCGCCTGGTGTTCGACGTCGTCGGCGTGGCCCGCGACGCCCAGCGCGTGCTCAGGGCCGCCGAGACCGGCCACCGCCTCGTCCAGCGCGTCCTTGTTGCGCGCGGTGATGACGACCTTCGCGCCCTCCGCCACCAGCCGCTCGGCGATGGCGAGGCCGATGCCGCGACTCGCCCCGGTGACGATCGCGGTGCGTCCTGTGAATCTCAAGGTCATGACTGCTCTTCCGTCGTGCGTCGCGGTCGCGGGGCGCGCAGCCGCCCCGACCCGAGGTTACTAAGCGCTCGCTTAGAATGGTGAGGCCAGGGTGCAGCAGTACGGTTTTCCCGTCAACCCCGACCCCGATCCTCGGAGAGGATGGACGCGATGCCCGACACCTCCGACCTTCCCCGCGCCGACGCCACCCGCGCCCGGCTCATGAAGGCGGCCGTCACCGCGTTCGCCGAGAAGGGGTTCCACGGCACCACGACCCGCGACATCGCCACCGCCGCCGGGATGAGCCCCGCCGCCCTCTACGTCCACCACAGGTCCAAGGAGGAGCTGCTCTACCTGATCTCCAGATCCGGCCACGAGTCCACGCTCCGGCTGGTCGAGGAGGCCATCGGCTCGTCCGACGACCCGGTGGCGGCGCTGCGGCGGGTCGTCCACGACTTCGCCGTCCACCACGCCCGCGACCACACCGGCGCGCGGATCGTCAACTACGAGCTCGCCGCGCTCAGCCCCGAACACCTCGCCGAGATCAGGACGATCCGGCGGCGCATCGAACGCGAGATCCGCGCGCTGGTCGAGCGGGGCGTCGCGGCGGGCGCCTTCCACGTGCCCAACGCCAAGATCGCCGCGGTCGCGGTGCTCTCCCTCGGCATCGACATCGCCCGCTGGTACCGGGGTACGGGGGAGTGGACGCCGGAGGACGTCGCCGAAGGGTACGTACAGATCGCCCTACGCATCGTCGGCGCCGCCTGACGCCTCAGGAGCTCGGGCGGCCTGGGCGAGCTGAGCTCCGCCGCTGGCGCCTGATGCCGGGCGGGACCACGATGGGCGCATGACAGTCACCATGCGAGTGCCGTCGCTCGCGGACGTCGCCGCCGCCGCGCGGGCGATCGCCCCGTACGCGCGCAGGACGCCGCTGCTCGAAGCCTCACTCGACGGGCGGCCGCTGCTGCTCAAGCTCGAACACCTCCAGCGCGGCGGCTCGTTCAAGCTGCGCGGGGCGCTCAACGCGATCCTCGCCGGGCCGCCCCCGGCGCACGTCGTCACCGCTTCGGGCGGCAACCACGGGCTCGGCGTCGCGACGGCCGCGTCCCTGCTCGGCGTCGCCGCTACGGTGTACGTGCCCGTCACCGTCCCGGAGGGCAAGGCGCGCAGGATCGAGGCGGCGGGCGCGCGGCTGGTACGGCACGGCTCCACCTACGCGGAGGCCGCTGCCGCCGCCGTGGAGGCCGCCGACCGTCCGGGGCGCCGCTACCTGCCCGCCTACGACGACGCGGACGTGATCGCGGGCCAGGGCACCCTCGCCGCCGAGATCGTCGCGGACGCCCCCGAGGTCGACGCCATCGTCGTCGCCGTCGGCGGAGGCGGACTGGTCGCGGGCACCGTCCTGGCCGCGGGCCCCCGCTCCACAGTCGCCGTAGAACCCCACGGCTGCCACTGCCTGGCCGCCGCCCTGGCCGCCGGCCACCCCGTCGACACCCCCATCGATTCCATCGCCGCCTCCGCCCTAGGCGCCACCCGCCTAGGCACCCTCCCCCACACCCTCCTCACCACCCCCAGAACCGAGCCCCACACCAAAACCGATCCCAGCACCAGCACCAGCACCGAGGCCAGAGCCGGAACCGGGACCGGGGCCGGGGCGGGAACCAGCATTGGCAGCGAGGCCAGCACTGGAACCGAGCCCAGCACCGGCACTGGCACCGGAACCAGCACCGGGACCGGGGCGGGAACCAGCACTGGCAGCGAGGCCAGCACTGGAACCGAGGCCAGAGCCCGAACCGAGGACCGCACCGGAATCGAGGCCAGAGTCGGAACCGATCTCAGCACCGGGACCGGAGCCAGGGCCGGAACCAGCACCGGCAGCGAGGCCAGCACCGGAACCGAGGCCAGAGCCCGAACCGCGGCGAGCACCGGAACCGGCACCAACATCAGCACCGAGGCCAGAGCCGGAATCGAACTCAGCACCGGAACCAGCACTGGATTCGAGGCCAGGGCCGGAACCAGCGCCGGCAGCGAGGCCAGCACCAGAACTAGCACCGGCACTGGGGCCGGAGCCGGAACCAGCGCTGGAATCGAGGCCAGGACCGGAACCGGCACCAGGGCCAGCACCAGGACTGGGGTCCAGGCCGTGGGCGGGACCCGGGTGCGCTCCGTGCTGGTCTCCGACACCGACCTCCTGACCGCCCGAGACCTCCTCTGGGAGCACTTCCGCATCGCTGCCGAACCCGCCGCCGCAGCCCCCCTCGCCGCCTGGCTCATCGGCGCCGTTCCCGACGCTCACCCCTGCCTGGTCATCTGCGGCGCCAACACCGACTGGATCCCCGCCTGACCTCCTGACAACGCCCAGATCCCAGATCTTGCCAACGCAAAGATCCCGGCCCGCCAACCTCGACCCCCAAATCCTGTCACCGTCAAGATCCCACATCTCCCCAACAGCAAGATCCCACCCACCCCACCCCACCCCACGAGCGCGAGGCACAGAACCGGCACTGATCCGCTCCACAAGGGCAGGCACGGGAGGCACCGATATACCTCGCGAGGACGGGACTCGGGTGGAGCAACGATCCGCTGCGTGGCGTGGCGTGGCGTGGCGTGGTGCTGCGCTGCGTGGCGCTGCCTGGCGCTGCGTGGCGCGGCGCGGCACGGGGTGGCGTGGCGTGGCGCGGGGTGGCGTGGTGCTGCGTGGCATGGCATGGCATGGCGTGGTGCTGCGTGGCGTGGTGCTGCGTGGCGCTGCGTGGCGTGGCGCTGCGTGGCGCGGGGTGGCGTGGCATGGCGTGGCGTGGCGTGGCGCGGGGTGGCGTGGTGCTGCGTGGCGCTGCGTGGCGCTGCCTGGCGTGGCGTGGCGTGGCGTGGTGCGGGGTGGCGGGGCGGGGCGTGGCGGGGTGTGGGTGGGGTGGGGGATCGAGGTGTCGCATGAGGGTGGGGGAGGGGTGGCGGTTTGGCGCGTGGGGAGGGAGTGGGAGGGACGTTGGTCTGGGGGAAGGGGGCGGGTGGGCCTTGGCGGGGTGGGGGCGGTAGGGGAAGCTCGGGGTATCCGGAGAAGGGAACGGCGTTGAAGCTTCTGCCCGTTGTGGTGGCTCTGATGGTGGCGGGCACGGCGGCCTGTGCGGGTGACGACGATCCGCCGCAGCCGTCGCCCTCGCCGTCGTCCGCGTCGCCCACCGCGTCCGTGCCGTCCGATGGGACGCCCGTGCCCACCGCGACCGGTTCCGGGGTGCCGCCCGTGCGGCCGTCGCTGCTGCCGGGGCGGTACCAGCCGCTGTGGCCGTTCGCGAGCCTGGAAGCGGTGCGTGCCTGGCAGAAGGCGTACCAGAACGGCGGGGCGGACGCGTGGCACCTCGACGCCGAGCGCACCGCGCTCCGGTTCACCCGCGACCACCTGGGGTTCACCGACATCGACAGGGTGACCAGCCGCAAGATCGAGGGCGGCGACGCGCGCATCGGCGTCGGCTACCGGGCCGAGAGCAGGGACGCGACGGCCGCCGTCCTGCACCTGATCCGGGCCGGGTCCGGGGCCGACGCGCCCTGGGAGGTCGTCGGCACCGACGACGCCGAGCTCAGCCTCACCACGCCCGCCTACGCGTCACAGGTGACGTCACCGGTGCGGGTCGGAGGCAGGATCACCGGCGTGGACGAGAGCCTGCGCGTCACCGTCCTGCGCGCCGACAGCGACAAGCCGCTCGGCACGCACTGCTGCGTCCCGGCCGGAGGCCAGAACACCCCGTGGTCGTCAACGGTCTCGTTCACCGGCTCCGGTGTGCTGACGATCGTCGTCTCCACCGGCGGCCACCTCCAGGAGATCGAGCGGTTCGCCATCACCGGCGTCCGATCCTGACCCCTGCCGTCCTGACGCTGCCGCTCTGACGCTGCCGTCCTGACCCCCGGCCCGTCCCTACGCGGGCCGTCCTGACCCCGGCCGTCCTGACCCCCGGCCCGTCCTTACGCGGGCCGTGCTGACGCTGTCGTGCTGACGTCGGGGGTCCTTACGCGGGCCATTCTGATGCGGTCGTCCCGACGCAGGGGGTCAGGACGGGCGGGCGGCGCGCTGCTCGGCGATCCGGGCGCGCACGGTGTCCCAGGAGACGGGCAGGTCGGCGGGGGAGGAGTTCCAGAAGACGAAGGTCGACTCCTTCATGACGGAGCGCTTGCGGCGCATCGTCGACCTGTGCGGTTCCGTCCCGGCATATGCGCGGATGGCCTGCTCGTCGGTCCAGGCGGAGACCGTCCAGAACGTCCGGCGGAGCGGGTCGGCCTTGAGCGCGACACCGACCGCGCCCGGCGCGCGCAGCGCCTGCCGCCACAGCGCGAGCGACGCGAGGAGGAACCCCGGTGCCTGCGCGAGCGAGCGCACTTCGAGCCGTGACGCCATGACGACGACCTCCGGCGCGTCGGACGCCGCGACGGTCTTCCAGGGGAGCGTGGGCACGGGTTCCACCTTCCTCACGAACGATATCTTGTCAACGACAAGATCTAGGATGTCAGGTAAACTAGACGGTGGCAACATCTATTCCCCCGGAGGTGGACGACATCGGCAAGCAGGGTTATCACCACGGCGACCTGCGCCGGGTGATCATGAACGCCGCGGTCGAGGCCATCGACGCGTCGGGCACCGGCGGGTGGAGCATGCGCGAGTTGGCGCGCCGCGCGGGCGTCTCGCACGCCGCGCCCGCGCACCACTTCGGCGACAAGGAGGGCCTGTTCACCGCGCTGGCGACCGAGGGCTACACGCGCTTCGCCGAGGTCCTCGCCGCGGCTGGCGACGACCTGCTGGAACTCGGCGTCGCCTACGTCGACTTCGCCGCGGACCACCGCGCGCTCTTTGAGGTGATGTTCCGCCCCGAGCTGTTCGACGAGACCGACCAGTGTCTCGCCGCCGCCCGCCAGGCCGCCTGGCGGGCGCTGAACGAGGGCGCCCGCGGTCTCACCGAGACCGCCGGCGCCTCCGCCTCCGTCGCCGCCTGGTCCATCGCCCACGGCTTCGCCGAACTCTGGAACAGCGGCACCCTCACCCCCCCACCCGACACCACCGCCGGAGAATCCGCCCGCCCCGTCCTCAAAGTCCTCCTCCGCTAACCCCCACCCCACCAAGCCCGACGCCCCTCGGCACCCCAGCCCTGCGGGGGTCGTAGGGGCTTGGGGTGGGTGGGGTCAGGGGGTGGTGAGGGTGGCCAGGGCTCGGTCGGGTTCCCAGTGGGCTCGGAGGGAGGTGAGGAGGCCGTTGGGGTTGACGGTGTAGATGATGACGCAGTCGACGGTCATGGTGGAGTCGTCGGCGAGGGTTGTGGTGATGCGGGTGAGGTTGGCGCAGCTCGGGCCGTTGGCGAACGACTCGGTGGTGTGCGCGTGGAAGGACCGCATCATGCCGACGTAGCCGTCCCAGAACGCGGAGATGGCCTCCTTGCCGCGGTGGCCCCCGCCCGCGGGGTCGAGGAAGGACGGGCCGACGGGGTCCTCGATGTGCGCGTCGTCGGCGAAGAGCGCGAGCCACCCTTCCTTGTCCCGCGCGGCGACGCGGCTCTGTGAGTTCTTCGCGGCGGTCCTGGCGGGGTGGTCGGCGTCGGAGGCGTCCCAGGTGTAACCGGTCGTCATCTATAGAACCTGTTCTACTCGCACCGCGCGATGACGTTCTCGGCGAACGCCTCGAGATTGCGGATCTTGGTCTCCAGGGGCTCGGTGTCGGGGCCCTTGATGTACGGGACGCGGAAGCCGACGATCACGTCCGTGACGCCCTTGTCCTCCAACCGCTTCACGCCGTCCACGCTGTAGGCGTCGAACGAGATGACATGGATCTGGAAGGGCGCGTCGGCCTTGCCCTCCTCCGCGCGGATCCGCTGGAGCCGCCCGAGCAGCGCGTCGAGCTCCGCGCCGTCGCCGCCCGCGTGCATCCAGCCGTCGCCGCGCACCACCGCCCTGCGCAGCGCGGCCTCGCTGTGCCCGCCGACGAGGATGGGGATCGGCTCGGTGGGCGCGGGCGTCATCTTCATGGACGCGACGTCGTAGAACTCGCCCTTGTAAGCGAAGTACTCACCGCTGGTCAGGCCGCGCACGATGTCGATGCACTCGTCCATCCGGCGGCCGCGCCGCGCCCACGGGACGCCCAGCGCGGCGAAGTCCTCGGGCCACGGGCTGAGCCCGACGCCCAGCGTGAGCCGGTTCCCGGTGAGCGCGGCGACGGAGCCCGCCTGCTTGGCGACGAGCACCGGCGGCCGGATCGGCAGCTTCAGGACGAACGGCGTGAACCGCAGGGTGGACGTCACCGCGCCCATCGCCGCGGTGAGCACGAACGTCTCGATGAACGCCTTGTCCTCGAGGAACGTCCGGTCGCCGTCCCCGGTGTAGGGGTAGGTGGAGTCGGAGACCTCCGGATAGAGCACGGAGTCCGGAACGGTGATGCTGTGGTAGCCGGCCGCCTCCGCCGCGCGCGCGAGCGGCAGATAGTAGGACGGGTCGGTCATCGCCTCGGCGTAGGTGAACCGCATGCGCCGAGCCTACTAGAACACGTTCCAGTTTCAATGGGTCGAAACGAGGGGCCGGAACCGGCGGGGCGCCGCCACTCCCGCATTGACATTGACGTAACGTCAACTTGTACCGTCATGGTTCAGAGGCAGGAGAAACGCGTGGAGTTGTCGATCCAGGAGGTCGCGCGGATCACCGGGACGACGAGCAGGACGCTACGGCACTACGGCGACGTGGGGCTGCTCGCCCCGTCGCGCGTCGGGGCCAACGGCTACCGGTACTACGACCGGGACGCGATGGTCAGGCTGCAGCGCATCCTCCTGCTGCGGGAACTCGGCCTCGGCCTGCCCGCGATCGCCGAGGTACTGGCCCGGCAGACCGACGTAGCGTCGGCGCTGGCCGCGCACATCGGGTCGCTGCGGCGGGAGCGGGAGCGGATCGACAGGAGGGTCCGCGCGATCGAGCACACCCTTTCCGCGCTGAGCGAAGGAGCAGAACCGATGGCGGAAGAGATGTTCGACGGCTTCGACAACACCCGGTACCGGGAGGAGGTCGAGCGCCGCTGGGGCAAGGACGCCTACGCGCGCGGCGCCGCCTGGTGGGACGCCAAGACCGGCGCCGAGCAGGCGGAGTGGCGCCGCGACCTGGGCGACCTCCTCACCGACTGGGCCCGGCTCGCCGAGTCCGGCACCGCCCCGGACGGGCCCGAGGCCGCCGCGCTCGCCGCCCGGCACGTCGCCTGGCTCACCGCCGTCCCCGGCACGCCCGGCGAGTCGGGCGACGCCGAGGCGCTGCGGAACTACGTACTCGGCCTCGCCGCGATGTACGTCGGCGACCCCCGGTTCGCCGCCAACTTCGGCGGCGAACGGAACGCGGAGTTCGTCCAGCGGGCCCTGGAACACCACGCCGCCACGGCCCTGTGACGACGGCTCACCATGTCCCGGAGGCCAGGAGCCACCAACTCCCGACCCCGCCGTCCGGAGTACTAGCCTCCGGCCCGTGTTCGATGCAGTCCGAGGGGGCGCTTGCGACTGACTTCGTAGGGGAGCGCCCGCCTTGGGCCGTGTTCGATGTGGCGCCGGGGCGCTTGGGCGACCCCGACTTCGTCGGGAGCGCCCGCCCTGGGCCGTGTTCGATGTGGCGCTGGGCGACGTTGACTCCGTCGGGAGTGCTTCGGGGCGGGGGCTTTCGGCCGGGTCAGGAGGCTCCGCCCTGTTTCTGGCCCTTGAGGAGGAACCAGCTGGCGGCCGCGGTCACGAGGAGCAGGACGGCGCTGACGCCCGACGTGATCCGCAGGCCCTCGGTGAACGCCTCCTGCGCGGAGGCGAGCAGCGCCTGGCCCGCCGGCCCGCCCAGCGTGGCGGCGGCCTCCACCGCGCCGCCCATCGAGGCGTGCGCGGCCTCGGCGATCTCCGGCGGGGTGCCCGGCGGCACCGGGAAGCCCCGGTAGACGCCGGTGACCATCGAGCCGAGCAGCGCGATGCCGAGCGCCGCGCCCAGCTCGTAGGCGGTCTCCGCGACGGCCCCGGCCGCGCCCGCCTGCTCCTTCGGCACGCTCGACACGATCACCTCGGACGTCGTCGCGAACGACAGTCCCGCGCCGAAGCCGACGAGCAGCAGCGCGGTGAACAGCAGCGCGTACCCGGTGCCCTGCTGGAGCCACGCCAGCAGCACGAGCGCGCCGCCGATCAGGCCGAGCCCGCCCGCGACGACCGACCGCACCGACGTGCGGCGCACCAGCCAGCCCGCGAGCAGCCCGGTGACGATCGAGCCCGCCGTCGCGGGCAGCTCCGCGAGCCCGGCCCGCAGCGGCGACATGCCCTGGACGAGCTGGAAGTACTGGGAGAGGAAGAACACGAGGCCGGTCAGGCCGAGCACCGAGAACAGGTCGGCCGAGACGGCGGCGGAGAACCCGCGGTGCCGGAACAGCCGCACGTCGATGAGCGGCGAGGCGAGCGTCCGCTGGCGCCGCACGAACAGCGTCAGCGCGGTCACGCCGACCAGCGCGGCGAGCCCGGCCGTCGCCGACAGCCCGTGCCCCGCGAGG
This sequence comes from Actinocorallia sp. API 0066, assembly GCF_020991275.1. Classification (GTDB taxonomy): domain Bacteria; phylum Actinomycetota; class Actinomycetes; order Streptosporangiales; family Streptosporangiaceae; genus Actinocorallia. The sequence goes on from NZ_JAJLQY010000008.1 coordinate 50,031, forward strand.
TCCTTGATCGCGTAGACGACGCCGATCATGCCGACGAGGGAGAGGCCGACGCTCGGCAGGTCCCACGGCCCCGGCGCCGGGTCCTTCGACTCCGGCAGCAGCTTCGCGCCGACGACCAGCAGCACCGCCATCACCGGCAGGTTGATGAGGAACACCGAACCCCACCAGAAGTGCTCAAGGAGGAACCCGCCGACGACGGGGCCGAACGCGGCGCCCGCCGAGGCGCCCGCGGCCCAGACGCCGATGGCCAGCGACCGCTCGCGCGGGTCGGTGAACAGGTTGCGGATCAGCGCGAGCGTCGAGGGCATGAGCATCGCGCCCGCGAACCCCAGCAGGGCGCGCGCCCCGATGAGCATCTCGGGGCTCGTCGCGTACGCGTTGAGCACGGACGCCGCGCCGAACGCGGCGGCGCCGACGAGCAGCATCCGCTTGCGGCCGATCCGGTCGCCGAGGCTGCCCATCGAGACGAGCAGCCCGGCCAGGACGAACGAGTAGGCGTCGCCGATCCAGAGCAGCTGGGCGCCGGTCGGCGCGAGGTCGGCGCTGATGAACGGGCTGGCCAGGCCCAGGACCGTCGCGTCGACGGCCACCAGCAGCACGGCGAGCACGAGCACGCCGAGCGCGGCCCAGCGGCCGCGCGGTTTCGGCTGGTCGACGCCTTCCGGCAGCGTCTGGTGCGATGCGGTGGACATGTTCCACGTCTCCTTAGACGGGTTTCGTGGCGGGGGATCAGGATCTTGTCGGCGTCAAGAAATGACGCCGTGTTGGGGTGGAGCGCGAGATCTTGTCGATGTCAAGACGCGACGTCATGTGAGGTGGCGCGGCATCTTGTCAGCGTTAAGTTGTTGCGTCGTATCGGGGTGTGGCGCGAGTCTTGTCGGCGTCAAGGCGCGGTGTCGTGCGAGGTGGTGCGGTATCTTTTCGGTGTCAAGTTTTTATGTCGTATTGGGGTGTGGCACGAGATCTCGTCGGCGTCGGGACGTGGTGTCGTGCGGGGTCGCGCGGCATCTTCGGTGTCAGTCAGTACGTCTTGTCAGTGGCAAGACTTGGCGCCCGGCCCCGGTCCTGGCCGGGGAATCGGATCTTGTTGATGTCAAGTCGTGAGGTCTTGCCAGTGTCAAGACATGGTGGGTCGCCCTGGCGAGAATCGGATCTTGTCGGCGTCAAGGTGTCGCGTCTTGTCGGTGTCAGGGTGTGGGGTCGCGGCGTTCGACGCCGCCGAGGAGTAGGCCGAGGATCATCGGGGTGTAGTCGCGGGGGGCGGTGCGCCCGGCCTGGATCGCCCACGCGGCGGCGGCGACGAGGCCGTAGAGGGCTTCGGTGAACCAGATCGGCGACATGTCGATGCGGAACTCGCCGGACTCCTGGCCGCGTCGGAACAGTGCCGAGATGCGGGCGTCGATCCGCTCCCAGCCCTCGTTCATCTCGCCCTCCTCGAAGAGCTGGTTCTCGGTGGACAGGAAGGCGATGAAGCCCGCGACGGGCCGGGTGCCCTCGATGAGCCGGGAGAGCGCCTCCCGGGCGGCGCCGTCGTCCAGCCGGGCGTCCGTGACGACCTGTTCGAGCTGGCGCAGGCCCAGTTCCTCCAGGGCCCGGATCAGCGCGTCCCGCCCGGCGAAGTGCCGGTGCAGGGTGGCCCGGCTGATCCCGGCGGCCTTGGCGATCTCGTCCTGTGTGGCGGTGGCCTTGCGCGCCAGTAGCTCGGCGGCGGCCCGCAGCACCGCGTCCCGATCAAAACTCATGAGACGACAATACACCGAATGAGACAGTAATGTCTCATTCGAGCGGCGAAGTGCTCAACCTCACGCTTCACGAGTGTGGCCGGGCGGCCTCGGCCGTGCCGGTGGAGGCCGCCCTACGGAACGGCACCACTTGCCCGGTGCTCCGCCACCCGGTACCTCGCGAGAGCCCGGTGCTCCGCTACCCGGTACCGCGCGCTGGTGGAGGTCGCCTACGGGACGGCGCCTTGCCTGGTGTCGCGCCGGTGGAGGTCGTCTTACCGGACGGCGTCTTTACCCGGTGCCGCGTCGGGCTCCTTGGCCTGCCGTGGTCCGGCTGGGCTTTGTCGTCCCGCGTGCCGCTGGGCGCTGCCGGGCGGCGGAGCGCTCCACGGTGTGCGCGAGTTCGCGCAGCATGAGCCGGTTGCGCACGTGCAGTACGAGTTCGCTGAGCGGGCCGTGCAGGCCCGCGCTGATGCCGCGCAGCGGGTGCTCGTCGAGGATCACGACGGTTCCGGTGCCCCACGGGATCAGCCGGATCGCGACGCGCACCGACCCGAACGGGCCCGCCTTGATCTCCATTTCGAGCCGCTCGGGCGGTGCGCAGATGCGCACGACGGTCCGGTCGGAGAGCCCGAACGGCCCGTACCGCGCGACGTACTGGAGCGACGCCCCTGGCGCGGGCCACCCTGGATCGACCTCCTGCACCTTCCGGGTGCCGACCACCCATTCGGCGTACTTCTTGCCGTCGCTCAGCACTCCCCAGACGATGTCCGGAGGCTGATCAATGAAGACTTCCCTCACCGCCATGTCCTGGCACCTACCCGAGCCGGGACAAGCCAGGGCAATGCCCCTGTCAAGGCCGTCCACCGGCATGCCGGACTCAGACGGCGTGCAGCGCGGACCTCGCGACGGACAGGACCTCCTGCGGGGTGACGCGCAGCAGCGCCGGATCGGGCGTCTCGGTGTGCAGCTCGGACGGCCTGCTGACGGACCCGTGCCACAGCGTGTGGTGGACGGGCCTGCGGGGCGGGCCGCGCAGGACGGGCGACACAGGGCCGTAGAACGTGACGGACGGCCGCGCGTAGGCGAAGGCGAGCCGCGCCACCCCGGTGTCCCCGCTGATGACGAGCTGGGCCTGGGCGACGAGCGCGGCGAGCCGTCCGGTGTCCAGCCCGGTCAGGGTGCGTCCGGTCGGCAGCCCCGCCGTCTCGGCGACATGCCGTGCCAGCGCGGACTCCCCGGTGCCCGCCGTGATGACGACCTTGTGACCGTCGGCCTCCAGCGCCTCCGCTGTCGCGGCGAACCTTTCGGCGGGCCACCGGCGGCTGCCTGACGACGCGCCGGGGTGGATCACGGTGGCGCCGGGAAGCGGGCTCGGCACGGGCGGCGGCGCGAGGTCGAGGTCGGCGGGATCGGCGGGGATGCCCCACCACTCCAGCAGCCTGCACCAGCGGGCGACCTCGTGTTCGTGCTCCTCCCAGCCGGGTCCGGGCACGCCGGGGGCGCCGAAGCCCATCCGGACCGAGGCGCCCGTCGTCGCGATCAGCTGCCTGCTGACCGGCCCGTTGCCGTGCAGGTCGACGGCGACCCTGGGCGGCGCGCCGCGCCACGGGAGCGGCGCGAGGTCCCACGTCGGCAGCAGCCTGTCCACCGCGCCCGTCAGCTCGATCAGCGGCTCCAGCGGGCGCGGCGCGGCGAGCACGATCTCGTGGTCGGTGAACGCGGTGCGCAGCGCGCGGTACGCGGGCACCCCGCTCAGGAAGTCGCCGAGCCCGAGCACCCGCAGCACCAGGACGGCGCTCATGGGCGCCCCCTCTCCGGCCGCCAGGACGCGCCTGGGGGCCCCGCGGGGGCGTGCGCCCGCTCCGGCGCGGCCCTGCGGGTGCGGACGCTCAAGGCTCCTCCTCAGACGTCGTCGTGCCCGGCGCCGCGACTCGACCCGGGGGCGATGGGAATGCCCGCCCCACCGGCCCGACAAACAGCGCCAAACCACATCTATCCCCTCCCTTTGCCACATCTGTGAACCGCGCCGCCCGCGCCGCGCCACCCCGTCGACCGATGTCCGAGATGTCACTTTTGGGGTGAGGTTAGGGGTTCTTTAGAGGGTTTTCTTAGCGTCCGGAGTGTTGTCAGCGGACCTTGGGAGAGGGGGTGCCCCCCGTGGGACGGACGATACGCGTGGTCGGCGCCGGGACGGCCCTGCCGGGGCCGCCCCTGGACACCGCGGCGCTCGCCGGACGGTTCGGGATGGACGGCCTGTGGCGGCAGTGGGTGGACACGTTCATCGGGACGCGGACCCGCCATCTCGCGCTCGACCTGGAGACCGGCGAGCAGCGCCAGACGCTCGCCGACCTCGCCACCGCCGCCGCCCGCGCGGCGCTGGACCGGGCGGGCCTGTCGGCCGAAGACGTCGACGTGCTCGTGCTCGGCACCGCGACGCCGGACACGCTCATGCCTACGGCCGTCAACGTCGTCGCCGACCGCCTCCGAATAGACGGTGTGCCCTCCTTCCAGCTCCAGTCGGGCTGTTCGGGCGCCGTCCAAGCCATCGACGTCGCCGCGGCCCTGCTCGGCTCGGGCAGGTACCGCACCGCGCTGGTGCTCGGCGGCGACGTCATCGCCAAGCACTACGACGTCACCGCCGACCTGGGCGCGCTGCCCCCCGACGAGCTCGTCAACTACGTGCTGTTCGGCGACGGCGCGGGCGCCGCCGTGCTCACCACGGACGACGTCCCCGGGGCGCCCGTCCTACGCGCCGTCAGGACCCGGCTGTCCGGCCTCGACAGGGAGCCGGGGCAGACGCTCCGCTGGTACGGGCTCGCCGACCGGCACAAAGCGGAGCCGCCCGCCAGCGAGGACTACAAGGCGATCGAGGAGCTCGTGCCCGCGCTCGCCGAGGAGGTCGCCGAAGAGCTGCTGGACGACCTCGGCTGGGACCGCGACGACATCTCTTATCTGCTTCCGCCCCAGCTCTCACCCGTCATGACCGACAAGATCACCTCCCGGCTGGCGTTCCCGCTGGCCAAGGAGGTGTCCTGCGTCGCCGACACCGGAAACACCGGAAACGCCCTGCTGTTCTTCCAGCTGGAAGCGCTGCTCGCCGACATGGCCGCGCCCGCCCGCGCCCTCGCCGTCGCGATCGAGTCCAGCAAGTGGATCCAGTCGGGCCTCGCCCTGGAACGGAGCGCCGATGGCTGAGACCCCGCCCGACTGGTTCGTCGAGATCCTCCGCGACGAACTCGACATCGACGTCACCGCCGACGACCTCACCCGCTCATTGGACGAGCTGCCCGGCTGGGACTCGGTGAAGCTGCTCACCCTGCTCGTCGCGCTGGAGCGGCACACAGGCGCGACGCTGTCGCTGCCCGACCTGCTGGAGGCGCGCACCCTCGCCGCCGTGCACGAGACGGCGACGCGGTGAGCGCCCCGTTCGACGACCGGCGCCGCCACACCCTGTTCTTCCTCGACCAGATCCGCGACTTCTCCCCGGTCTTCCTCGACACCGAGGTGGACGCGACGGCGCTCGTCGCGGACCGGGCGGCGGCGAAGGCGCGGGGCGAGAGGCGGTCGGTCGTCTCCTACATCGTGCACGCCGCCGCCAAGGCACTCGCGGCCCACCCGGACGCCAACGCCGCGATCCGGGGGCGGCTGGAGCCCGTCGTGGCCCGCTACGACACCGTCGCCGCCAAGGTCACCCTCGACAAGACCCTCGACGGACGTCGCGTCGTGCTCGCCACCGTCGTCCCCGGCCTGGAGAAAGCCGACCTCGCCCAGATCCAGGCGCACCTGGACCGGGCGGTCGCCGCCGACCCGGACACCGCCGAGGAGTTCGCGGGGATCCGCGCGCTGCGCGCCCTGCCGTCCGCTGAGGCCCTCGCGCGGTTCCGGGAGGCCGCCGACCGGCTGGAGCTGCGTCCGGCCGTCACGGGGACGTTCAGCGTCACCTCGCTGGGCCACCGGGCCGTCGACGGGTTGCACTCCGTCGGCGGCACCACCGTGACGTTCGGGGTGGGCCGGATCGCCGACCGGCCCGTCGCGCGGGACGGCGCCGTCGTCGTCGCGCCGGTGCTGCGCCTGTCGCTGGCGTTCGACCACCGCGTCATCGACGGGGCGGAGGCCGCCGACATCCTCACCGAGACCAAGGACGCGCTGGAGGGAGACCCGGGATGAACGACCTCGCCGAACTGAAGCGCTTCGCCGTCGCGCACGCCATCTCCCAGAACCTCCCGGAGGACCACTACGCGGGCATCCTCGACGCGATCGGACGCGACGACGGCGACGGGCCCGGCTCCTGGCCGCACGAGTGGATCCGGGCGGGCCGCGCCCACGCGGAGGCAGGAGAGCACCTCGCCGCCGCGCACCACTACACGATGGGCCGCTTCCCCTACGTGGACGGGCCGGGGCGAGCGCGCGCGCTGGACCTCGCCCTCTCCGCGTTCGACGCCTGGCGGGCCGGGCAGGACATCGTGCCTGTGACCGTCCCCTTCGAGGGCCACGAGATCCGCGTCTGGACGACCGGCCTCTCGGTGCTCGCGCCGCGCCCGCTCCTGCTCATGACGGGCGGGATCGTCAGCACCAAGGAGCAGTGGGGCGCCGTCCTGCCGCAGATCGCCGCGTTCGGGATGGCCGGGGCCGTCGCCGACCTGCCCGGCGTGGGGGAGAGCCCGCTGCGCTACCACCGCGAGAGCTGGCGGCTCTTCCCGGCGATCCTCGACGCGCTCGCCCCCCGCGCCCGCGTCAGCGAGAGCTACCTGCTGGCGCTCAGCTTCAGCGGGCACGCGGCGCTCCAGGCGGCCGCGCACGACCCGCGTGTGCGCGGCGTCGTAGGCAACGGGCCGCCCATCAGCGACTTCTTCACCGACGCCTCCTGGCAGGCCCGGGTACCGGCCGTCACGACCGACACCCTCGCGCACCTCGTCGGCGTGCCGTCCCACGAGGTGTACCGGCGGGTCCGGGACTGGGCGCTCACTCCCGACCTGCTCCGCTCGGTGAAGGTGCCCGTCGCCGTCGTCGGCGCCCGGCGGGACGAGATCATCCCGCCGGGCGACCTCGCCCTCCTGCGCGCCACCCTCCCCGACCTGGAGACGGTCGAGCACGACGACGTCCACGGGGCGCCGTCCCACCTCGCCGAGACCCGGCTGTGGAGCCTCCTCGCGGTGCTGCGGATGCGGCCCGACGCCGACTCCGACCTCGTGCGCGGCCTCACCGCCGCCCTGGACGCCGCGAGGGCCGCCCGGTGACGGCGGCGAACGCGCCCGTCCGGGGAGACTGGCTGCGCGTCTTCGCCGCCACCCGCGCGGACGCGCCACGCCTGGTCTGCCTCCCGCACGCCGGAGGCTCCGCGAGCTTCTTCGCGCCGCTCGCGCGCGCGCTGGCACCCCGCGTCAGGGTCCTCGCCGTGCAGTACCCCGGACGGCTCGACCGCCGCCGCGAACCCGCCGTCGCCGACGTGCGGGAGCTCGCCGCGCTCGTCGCCGACGCCGTCAACGCCGAGCCGGGACCGCCGCCCGCCGCGCTCTTCGGGCACAGCATGGGCGCGCTCGTCGCTTTCGAGGCGGTCCGGTCCGGACGGCTCGCGCCCGGCCGGATCTTCGCCTCCGCCGCCCGCTCACCCGACCGCACCCGCGTCGACCCGTCCATCGTGCTCGACGACGACGCGCTCATCGGCGAGGTGCTCGACCTCGGCGGCACCACCCCGGAACTGCGCACCGACCCCGCTTTGCGCGCGCTCGTCCTGCCCGCCCTACGCGGCGACTACCGGGCCCTGCACTCCTACACGCCCGAACCCGGAGCGCGTGTGGACTGCCCCGTCACGGTCCTGACAGGCGACCGCGACCCCCTCGTCCCCGTGCGCGACGCCCTCGGCTGGCGTGACAGCACCACCGGGGCGTTCGACTTCACCGTCCTGCAAGGCGACCACTTCTACCTGACGCCGAGGCTCACCGACGTGGCCGACGCCGTCCGCGCCGCACTCCTTTGACCGACCTCCTAGGGGAGCACGTTGTGACCAGCGAACCGCACGAGCCCGTCCGCCCCGTCGCCGTCGTCGGCGTCGCGTGCCGCCTGCCCGGCGCGGCCGGGCCCCGCGCGTTCTGGACGCTGCTGCGCGAGGGCCGCGGCGCCGTGGGCGAGGCGCCCGCCGAACGCACCACAAGGCTCGCGCCCGACCACCCCGGCGTCCGGTTCGGCGGCTACCTCGACGACATCGCCGGGTTCGACGCCGAGTTCTTCGGGATCTCGCCGCGCGAGGCCGCCGCGATGGACCCCCAGCAGCGGCTCCTCCTCGAAGTCGCCTGGGAGGCGTTCGAGGACGCCGGGATCGTCCCGGAAAGCGCGCGCGGCACGGCGGCCGGGGTGTTCGTCGGAGGGATCGCCGACGAGTACGCGGCGCTGTCCCGGCCCGGCGCCATCGGCAGGCACACGCTCACCGGCACGACCCGCGGCATCCTCGCGAACCGGCTCTCCTACGCGTTCGGGCTGCGCGGCCCCAGCCTCGCCGTGGACTCCGCCCAGTCGTCCTCCCTCGTCGCGGTGCACCTGGCGTGCGAGAGCCTGCGGCGCGGCGAATCGGAGCTGGCGCTGGCGGGCGGCGTCAACCTCATCGTCGACCCGGACGGGACGGCGGCCGTCGCCCGGTTCGGCGGGCTGTCTCCTGACGGGGCGTGCCACACCTTCGACAAGCGGGCCAACGGGTACGTGCGCGGCGAGGGCGCGGCGCTGCTTCTGCTCAAACCGCTCGACGCCGCTCTCGCGGACGGCGACCAGGTGTACGCGGTGCTGCTGGGCGGCGCCGTCAACAACGACGGCGCGACCGACGGCCTCACCGTGCCGAGCGCGGACGCGCAGGCCGACGTCATCCGGCGGGCCTGCGCCGCGTCCGGCATCTCCCCGGCCGACCTCCGCTACGTCGAACTGCACGGCACCGGCACACCCGTAGGCGACCCGCTGGAAGCGCGCGCGCTCGGCCTGGCCCGCCCTGAGGGGCCCGTCCTGCACGTCGGCTCCGTGAAGACGAACGTCGGCCACCTGGAGGGCGCCGCCGGGATCACCGGCCTCCTCAAGACCGTCCTCAGCGTCGCCCACCGCGAACTCCCCGCCAGCCTCAACTTCACCGACCCCAACCCCGCCATCGACTTCACCGCCTGGCGCCTCCACGTCCGCACCACCCCAGGCCCCTGGCCCGGCGACCCCACCACCCCCCTCTTCGCCGGGGTCTCCTCCTGGGGCATGGGCGGCACCAACTGCCACCTCGTCCTCACCCAACCCCCCACCCCGACCACCAAGCCCTCGCTGGCGTCGGCTGAGGGTGGTGTCGGGGGGCCGTTGTTCTTGAGCGGGCGGAGTGAGGGGGCGGTTCGGGAGGCCGCGGGGCGGTTGCTGGGGGCGGGGGAGTTGCCGGTGGGGGTGGCGCGGGAGCTCGCGGTGCGGCGGACGGGGTTCGGGGTGCGGGCGGCGGTCTGGGGGGAGGTGCGGGCCGGGTTGGCGGCGGTCGCGGAAGGGAGGTCGGGGGCCGGAGTTGTCAGGGGGCGGGCGGTTTCTGGCGAGGTGGGGGTTCTGTTTCCGGGGCAGGGGAGTCAGCGGGTCGGGATGGGGTCGGGGGAGAGGGTCTATCGGGAGGCGTTCGAGGAGGTCGTGGGGGTTCTGGATCCGTTGCTGCCTCGGGGGTTGGCGGAGGTCGTCGCTGGGGTGGAGGGGAGCGAGGGGCTGCTGAACCGGACGGTGTTCACGCAGCCCGCGCTGTTCGCCGTCGAGGTGGCGTCCTATCGGCTGCTGGAGTCCTACGGGGTGCGGCCCGCGTTCGTCGCGGGGCACTCGATCGGCGAGGTCGCGGCGGCGCACGTCGCCGGGGTGCTCGACCTGGAGTCGGCGGCGGCGCTCATCGCGGCGCGCGGGCGGCTCATGGACGCGCTGCCGGACGGCGGCGGCATGCTCGCGGTCACCGCCTCCGCCGAGGACGCCGAGGGGCTCCTCGTCGATCTGGGGGACGCGGCGGCGGTCGCGGCGGTGAACGGGCCGTCGTCGGTCGTGCTGTCCGGCGAACTCGGCGCGCTGGAGACGGCGGCCGGGCGCGCGGCGGACGCCGGGTACCGGACCCGGTTCCTCGAGGTCAGCCACGCGTTCCACTCGCCGCTGATGGACCCGGTGCTCGCCGAGTTCCGCGCCGTCCTGTCCGGGCTGCGCTACGGCGAGGCGCGGCTGCCGTTCGTCTCGACGCTCACCGGCGACCTCGTCACCACCACGGACCCCGACCACTGGGTCGAACACGCGCGCCGCCCCGTCCTGTTCGCCCGCGCGCTGGAACGCCTCGCCGAACTGGGCGCCGCCGCGCACGTCGAAGCCGGGCCCGGCACCACACTGGCGACCCTCGCCCGCGACGCCGCCGCCACGCCCGTCGTGCCGCTGCTGGGCCGCGACGGAGACACCGCCGCGTCCCTCGCCCGCCTCTTCGCCACCGGAGTCCCCGTCGACTGGGCCGCCGTCTTCCCTCCGGCCCCGCGCGCGGCCCTCCCCACGTACCCCTTCCAGCGGACGCCCTACTGGCTGCCCGCCTCCGAGCCCGGTGCTTCCCGCCCTCCGGCCCCCGCCACCGCGACGCCTTCCACGGACGCGTCGGCCCTGCCCTCCCGGCCTGGAGCGGACGAGGCGCTGCGGCGCGCTGACGTCGAGCGCGTCGTCGTCGCGGAGCTCGCCGCCGTCCTCGGGTTCACCGACCCGGAGCGGGTCGCGCGGGACGTCGCGTTCCGTGAGCTGGGCCTCGACTCGCTCGGCCTGGTCGAGGTACGCGAGCGCGTCGGGGAGGCGTTGGGCGTCGTCCTCGACCCCGGTGCGCTCTTCGCCCATCCGACCGTGGACGCGCTCGTCGCCCTCCTCGCGACCGAGCCCGAACCGTCCGCGCGTGCCGGGCGCGGGCGCTCCGCCGAGGCGACGGCGCCGGACGACGATCCTGTCGTGATCGTCGGGATGGGCTGCCGCTATCCGGGCGGCGTACGGTCGCCGGAGGACCTGTGGAGGCTGCTCGCGGAGGGCGGTGACGCCATCGGCGCGTTCCCCGAGGACCGGGGCTGGGACCTGGACACCCTCTTCGACGACGAAGGCAGGCCCGGGACGTCGCTGACGCGGCGCGGCGGCTTCCTCGACGGCGTCGCCGAGTTCGACCCCGAGTTCTTCGGGATCAGCCCGCGTGAGGCGCTGGCGATCGACCCGCAGCAGCGGCTGCTGCTCCAGGTCGCCTGGGAGGCCCTGGAACGGGCTGGCATCGACCCGCAGACGCTCAAGGAGACGGACACAGGGGTCTTCGTCGGGGCGACCACGTCGGACTACACGCCGCGCCTGCACGAGGGCGACGGCGTCTCTGACGGCTACCTGCTGACGGGCGGCACCATGAGCGTCGCGTCCGGCCGGATCGCCTACGTGCTCGGCCTACGCGGCCCGGCCCTGACCGTCGACACCGCCTGCTCGTCCTCACTCGTCGCCCTGGACCGGGCGGTCCGCTCGGTGCGCTCCGGCGAGTGCTCCCTGGCGCTCGCGGGCGGCGCTGCCGTGCTGGCGTCGCCCGGCATGTTCGTGGAGTTCTCCCGACAGCGCGGCCTCTCCCCGGACGGCAGGTGCCGCGCGTTCGGCGCCGACGCGGACGGCACGGGCTGGGCGGAGGGTGTCGGCATCCTCGTGGTCGAGCGGCTGTCGCGGGCCCGTCAGGCGGGCCACCGGGTCCTCGCCGTCGTCGCGGGCACGGCGGTCAACCAGGACGGCGCGAGCAACGGCCTCACCGCCCCCAACGGCCGCGCCCAGGAGGAGGTCATCGCCGACGCGCTGGCGGACGCGGGCCTGCGTCCCGCCGAGGTGGACGCGGTGGAGGCGCACGGTACGGGCACCCGCCTAGGCGACCCGATCGAGGCGCAAGCGCTCAGCGCCGCCTACGGGAGCGACCGGGACACCCCGCTTCTCCTCGGATCCCTGAAGTCCAACATCGGGCACGCCCAGGCGGCGGCGGGAGTAGGCGGCGTCATCAAGGTCGTGGAGGCGCTGCGGCACGGCGTCCTGCCCAGGACGCTGCACGCCGACGAGCCCACGCCGCAGATCCCCTGGCCCGAGTCCGGCCTGGCGCTGCTCACCGAGGAGACGGCGTGGCCGGACCACGGCCGTCCGCGCCGCGCGGCCGTGTCCTCCTTCGGCATCAGCGGCACCAACGCCCACGTCATCCTCGAACAGGCTCCCGACGAGCCGCCCGCGCCGTCCGTACCGCCCACCGAAGGCACGGCCCCGCCCGTCCTGCTCTCCGCGCCCGACGAAGACGCGCTGCGCAGGCAGGCCGCCGCCCTGGCGGGCTTCCTCAGGGCCCGGCCGGAGACCGACCCCTCGGACGTCGCGGCCGTCCTCGTGGGCCGCGCCCGGTTCCCGCACGGCGCGGCCCTCGCCCCCGACGCCTCCCTTGCCGACGCCCTACGCGCTCTGGCAGCAGGGGAGGCCGCTCCCGGCGCCGTCACGGGGACGACCGTGCGCGGCAGGACGGTGTTCGTCTTCCCCGGCCAGGGGTCGCAGTGGCCGGAGATGGCGCGGACGCTGCTGGACGCCGATCCGGCCTTCCGCGCCAAGATCGACGAGGTGGCCGCGGCGTTCGCCCCGCACGTCTCGTGGTCGCTGCTCGACGTGCTGCGCGGCGCGCCGGCCGCGCCGACCCTGGACCGGGTCGATGTCGTCCAGCCCGTCCTGTTCGCGGTGATGGTCGCGCTCGCGGCGGTCTGGGAGGCGGCGGGCGTCCGGCCCGACGCGGTCGTGGGCCACTCGCAGGGCGAGATCGCCGCCGCGTACGTCGCCGGCGCGCTCGGCCTCGCGGACGCGGCGCGGCTGATCACGCTGCGCAGCCAGGCGCTGCGGCGCGTGTCGGGCGGCATGGCCTCGGTGGCCCTGGGCGCCGCCGAGCTCGCCGCTCGCGGCTTCCTGGACGGCCTTGAGCTGGCGGTGCGCAACGGGCCGCGCTCGTCGGTCCTGGCGGGCGACACGGACGCGCTGGAGCGCGCCCTGGCCCGGCTGGAGGCCGACGGGGTGCGGGCCCGCAGGATCCCCGTCACCTACGCCTCGCACAGCGCCACCGTCGAGGAGGTGCGGGACGAACTCCTGGAGACGTTCGCGGACGTGCGCGGCGGCGAAGGGCACATCCCCGTCTACTCCTCGGTGACGGGCGAACGCGCCGACACCACAGGGTTCGACGCCGCCTACTGGTACCGCAACCTGCGCGACACCGTCCGATTCGAGGAGGCCGTCCACCGGCTCCTGGACGACGGGCACCGCCGCTTCGTGGAGATCAGCCCGCACCCCGTGCTGACGTTCGCCCTGGAGGAGATCCTCTCCGACCGGGGCGTCACGGGCGCGGTGGGCGGCACGCTCAAGCGCGACGACGGCGGCCCCGACGCCTTCCGCGGGGCGCTCGCCGCCGCCCACCTCGGCGGCGTCCCGGTGCCGTGGAAGCGGGGCGTCGTCCCTGAACTCGTCGCGGATCTGCCCGCCTACGCCTTCGACAGGCAGCGGTTCTGGCTGGCGCCCGCCCGCAGGGGCGCGGGCACGTCGCGGCACCCGCTGCTGGACGACGCGGTGCCGCTCGCCGACGGCGGCGCGCTGCTCACCGGCGCCCTCGACCCCGACCGGCTGCCCTGGCTCGCCGACCACGGCGTCCTCGGCCGCCCGCTCGTGCCCGGCGCCGCGTTCGCCGAACTCGCCCTGCACGCCGGGGCGCGCACCGGCGCGCCGGTCGTCGCCGAGCTGACCGTGCTCGCGCCGCTCCCGCTCGCCAGGGCCCGGCTGCAGCTGCGGGTGGAGCCCGCCGACGACGACGGCCGCCGCGCCTTCGAGGTCCACTCCCGCCCGTCCGACGACGCCGCCTGGACGCTGCACGCGCGCGGCGTCCTGGCCGAGACGGCAGCCGTGCCGCCTTCCCTCCCGGCTCCGGGCCGTCGCGCCGAGCAGGTGGACGTCCGCGCCGTCTACGACACCCTGTTCGCCCGGGGCTACGACTACGGACCCGCCTTCCAGGGACTCGCCTCCGCCACGCGTAGCGGCGCGGCGGGCAGGACCGAGATCCACGCCGTCGTGGCGGGCCCGGCCTCCGGCGACTTCGCCCTCCACCCGGCCCTCCTGGACGCCGCCCTGCACCCGGTCGTCGCCGGGCTCTTCGGCGACACCCCCGACCGCCCCCTCCTCCCGTTCGCCTTCGAGGGCCTGCGCGTGCACGCCCCCGCCCCCGAGACCCTGCACGTCCGCATCACCCCGCTCGGCCCCGATCGCTACCGCCTCACCCTCACCGCCCCCGACGACACCCCCGTCGCCGACATCGCGTCCCTCTCCTTCCGCCCCCTCACCACCCCCACCCCCGCCCTCCCGCCCATCCACCACCTCACCTGGGACCCCCTCCCGGCCCCCACCCCCACCCCCTTCACCCTCCTCCACCCCTTCGGCCCCACCCCTTACCTCCCGCCCACCGGCCACGCTGAGAACGCCCAGGCAGCCGACACACGGGACGCCGCTCCGGCGGCCGCACCCGAGGCGGCCGTGGCCCAGGCCGTCGCCTTCGACGGTGAGGCCGATCAGGTGGCGGCCGCGCCGAACACCGCTGCGACAGCCGCTCCCGAGGGGGCTGTGGCACCGGCGGCGACCTCCGACGGCGAGGCGGTTCGGGTGGGCGCGCGGGGCGGCGCTGAGGCGGCCGCGCCGGGCGGTGGGGCGGTTCGGGTGGCGGCCGACGGAGCGGACCCGGCGCGCGGCGCCGCGGCGGTGTCCGGGGAGGGCGTGGCGCTGGCCGTCGCGGTGGTGCGGGGGCTGGCGGCGGGCGAGACGGCCGTGGTCGCCGTGGGCGGCGGACAGGGTGAGGTGGTGGCGGAGGCGCGGCATCGGGGTGGGGTGGTCCTGGAGTTGATCCGGGAGGCGGTGCGGGGGGACGGGCGTGTGGTGTTCGCGGTGGAGGAGGGGGATCTGGCGTCCGCGCCGGTGGTCGGGCTGGTGCGGACGGCGGCGACCGAGCATCCGGGGCGGTTCGTGCTGGCGCGGGTGGCGGGCAGCGCGGCGGCGGAGACCGTCGCGGGCGATCACGGTGAGCGCGAGGTGGCGGTCCGTGACGGCGCGGTGTTCGCGCCCCGGCTCGTTCCGGCCGAGACCGCTGAGGAGGCGCGGAGCGCGCCCGAGGGGACCGTGCTGGTCACCGGGGGTACCGGCGTGCTCGGCGGGCTGGTCGCGCGGCGTCTGGCGGCCGCTCAGCGGCCCCCGCACCTGCTGCTGGTGTCGCGGGCGGGCCTGGCCGCGCCGGGCGCCGCCGACCTCGCCGCCGAACTGGAGGCGGCGGGCGCCGGTGTGACGGTCGCGGCCTGCGACGTCGGCGACCGCGCCGCGCTCGCCGAACTGCTCGCCGCGATCCCCGCCGACCGGCCCCTGCGCGGCGTCGTCCACACCGCCGGGGTCCTCGACGACGCGACGGTCGTGCGCACGGACGCGGCGAGGCTCGATCGCGTCCTGCGGCCCAAGGCCGACGCGGCATGGCATCTGCACGAGCTCACCGAAGGGCTGCCGCTGGAGAGGTTCGACCTCTTCTCCTCGGCGGTCGCCGTCGTCGGCGCGGCCGGACAGGCCGCCTACGCCGCCGCGAACACCTTCCTGGACGCCCTCGCCGAGCACCGCCGGAGCCTCGGCCTGCCCGCCGCGTCCGTCGGCTGGGGCCTGTGGGACACCGCGACCGGCATGACCGGCCACCTCGACGCCGCCGACCGCACCCGCCTGGCGCGCGCGGGCGTCGGCGCCGTCCCCGTCGAAGGCGCCCTGGAAGCCCTGGACCGCCTCACCTCCGCGCACACCGTCGTGTCGCCCCCCGACCTCGCCGCCCTGCGCGCGGAGGCGGCGGCCGGAAGGCTGCCCGCGCTCTTCTCCCGCCTGGTGCGCCGCCCCGACCGGGCGGGCGAGGGCGCGTTGGGCGCGTGGGCCAGGCGGCTGCTCGCCGAGCGCCCGCAGGACAGGCACCGCACCGCCGTCGCGCTCCTGCGCGAGCAGGTGGCCGCCGTCGTCGGCCGCGCGGGCGACGTGCCCGCCGACCGCGCCTTCAAGGACCTCGGCTTCGACTCGCTCACCGCGATGGAGCTGCGCAACCGCCTCACCTCGCTGACCGGCCTCGACCTGCCCGCCACCGTCGTCTTCGAGTTCCCGACCCCCGCCGCGCTCGCCACGCACCTCCTGGAGTCCCTGGAAGGCGAGCGCGCCGAGGAGGCCGTCACCGCGGCCGCCGTGGCGGACGACGACCCTGTGGTGATCGTCGGTATGGGCTGCCGCTATCCGGGCGGTGTCGCCTCCCCGGACGACCTGTGGGAACTCGTCAGCGCCGGGCGGGACGCCATCGGCGCGTTCCCCGCAGACCGGGGCTGGAACGTCGACACGCTCTACGACCCGGACCCCGATCACCGGGGCACGTCCACCACCCGGCACGGCGGCTTCCTGCACGACGCGGGCGAGTTCGACGCCGCGTTCTTCGGGATGAGCCCCCGCGAGGCGTTGGCGACCGACCCCCAGCAGCGGCTCCTTCTCCAGGTCTCCTGGGAGGCGCTGGAGCGCGCCGGTATCGACCCGCGCGGGTTGAAGGAGAGCGACACCGGTGTCTTCGTCGGCGCGATGTACGACGACTACGCGACCCGCCTACGCGCCGCTCCGGCGGAGCTGGAGGGGCTGCTGTTGGCGGGCACCCAGTCCAGTGTCGCGTCCGGGCGGATCGCCTACGTGCTCGGCCTGCGCGGCCCGGCCCTGACCGTGGACACCGCGTGCTCGTCCTCGCTCGTCGCCCTCGACCTCGCGGTGCGTGCCGTGCGCTCGGGCGAGTGCTCGCTGGCGCTGGCCGGGGGCGTGGCGGTGATGGCGTCGCCGTCGATGTTCGTGGAGTTCTCCCGGCAGCGCGGCCTGTCCCCGGACGGCAGGTGCCGCGCGTTCGGCGCTGAGGCGGACGGTACGGGCTGGGCGGAGGGTGTCGGCGTGCTCGTGGTCGAGCGGCTCTCGCGGGCCCGCGAGCTGGGCCATCCGGTCCTCGCGGTGGTCGCCGGGACCGCCGTCAACCAGGACGGCGCGAGCAACGGCCTCACCGCCCCCAACGGCCGCGCCCAGGAGCAGGTCATCGCCCGCGCGCTGGCGGACGCGGGCCTGCGTCCCGCCGAGGTGGACGCGGTGGAGGCGCACGGCACGGGCACCCGCCTGGGCGACCCGATCGAGGCGCGTGCGCTCATCGCCGCCTACGGCAGGGACAGAAGGGATCCGCTTCTGCTGGGCTCCCTGAAGTCCAACATCGGGCACGCGCAGGCGGCGGCGGGAGTAGGCGGCGTCATCAAGATGGTGCAGGCGTTGCGGCACGGCGTGCTGCCCAGGACGCTGCACGCGGACGCGCCTTCGCCGCACGTGGACTGGGACGCCGCCCCCGTGGCGCTGCTGACGGAGCCGCAGGAGTGGCCCGACAGGCAGGGCCCGCGCAGCGCCGGGGTCTCCTCGTTCGGCATCAGCGGCACCAACGCCCACGTCATCCTCCAGCAGGCCCCGGAAGCGCCCGCCCCCGAGCCCGCCGCCACACCGGTCTGGACTCCAGAGGAAACACAGAAAACAACACTGCTCGTGCTCTCCGCCGTCGGCGACGCGGCGCTGAAAGCACAGGCCAAGGCGTTGCACACGGCCCTGAGCGGGCCCGCAGCGCCGACCCTGGCGGACACGGCCGCCACCCTCGCCCGCCGCACGAGATTCGCCCGCCGCGCCGTTGTTTCCGCTGTTTCCGACGAGGTGTCGGCGGCGCTGGAGGCGCTCGCGGAGGGGCGGCGGCACCCCGCCGTCGTGACGGGCGTCGCGGAGGACGAGCAGCGCCTCGCGTTCGTGTTCTCCGGGCAGGGCTCGCAGCGGCCCGGCATGGCGCTCGGCCTGCTCGCCGCCTCGCCGGTCTTCGCCGCCGCGTTCGACGCGGTGGCCGCGCGGCTGCCGCACGACCTGCGCGGCCTGCTCGCCGGGGACGGCGACGCGCTGCGCGACACCGGCAACGCGCAGCCCGCGCTGTTCGCCGTCCAGGTCGCGCTGTACCGGCTCGCCGAGGCGCACGGCGTCGTCCCCGACCTCCTCGTCGGCCACTCGGTGGGCGAGTTCGCCGCCGCGCACGTCGCGGGCGTGCTCGGCCTGGACGACGCGTGCGCGCTCGTGGAGGCGCGGGGCCGCCTCATGCGGGCGGCGCGCGCCGGAGGCGCCATGGCCGCCTTCGAGGGCGCCGAGGACGAGGTGCTGGCGTTCGCGGAGGGAGCGGCCGACCTCGCCGCCGTCAACGGGCCTACGGCGGCCGTCCTGTCCGGGGACGCCGAGGTGATCGCGTCGCTCGTCGCGCGCTGGAAGGAGACCGGACGGCGCGCGACCGCGCTGAGGGTCAGCCACGCCTTCCACTCGGCGCACATGGACGACGTCCTGGACGACTTCCGGGAGGCGCTCGCGGGCGTGACGTTCGGCCCGGCCGCCGTGCCGATCGTGTCGACCCGGACGGGGCGGCTCGCCGGGGAGTACGAGATGTCGGAACCCGGCTACTGGGTGGCGCAGCTGCGCGGCACCGTGCGGTTCGCGGACGCCGTGCGCGCGGCCCGGGAGGCGGGCGCGACCCGCTTCGCCGAGGTCGGCCCCGACGGCGCGCTCACCGGAGCCGTCACGGACACCGTGGACGACGCCGTGGCCGTCCCGCTGCTGCGCGCGCGCGGCCCGGAGCCCGCCTCCTTCCGCTCGGCTCTCGCGGCGCTGCACGTCGCGGGCGTCCCGGTGGACTTCACGCCGTTCGCCCCCGAGGGGCGGTTCGTCCCGCTGCCGACGTACCCGTTCCAGACCCGCAGGTACTGGCTGCTGCCGTCCGAGGACCGTCCGGCGGACGCCGCCGACCTGGGCCTGGACGCCGCCCCGCACCCGCTGCTCGGCGCGGCGCTCGACCTCCCGGACGGCGGCCGCGTCCTCACCGGCGCGCTCTCCACCGACCGGCACGGCTGGCTCGCCGACCACCGCGTCGAAGGCCGCCCGCTCGTCCCGGCCGCCGCCCTGGTGGACGTCGCGCTCTCCGTGGGCGCCGCCAGCGGCCGCCCCCACCTCGCCGACCTCACGGTGGACGCCCCGATCGTCCTCGACGGGCCCCGGCACCTCCAGGTGGCGCTGGCGCAGGACGGCACCCTCACCTTCCGCACCCGATCCCACAACGCCGACCCCTGGACGACCCACGCCACCGCCTCCCTCACCACCGCCCCCGACGCCGACGGAGGGGCCCGCCCTGAGGACGCCGGGCGCGGGGCGCGTGCGGTCGCCCCCGCAGCCGTGCTGCTGGGTGAGGGCGGCCTCTCCGTGGCGGAGGCGCACCGGCTTCTGGAGGCGCAGGGCTTCGGCTACGGGCCCGCGTTCCAGGGGACGACCGCCGCCTGGAACGAAGGCGACGAGCTGTACGCGGAAGCGGAGCTGCCCGGCGCGCTCACGGACGACGCGGGACGGTACGCCCTGCACCCCGCGCTCCTGGACGCGGCCCTACGCGTGCTGCCCTTGCACGAGCTGGGCGGGACCGCCCGGCGGGTGCCGTACGCGCTGGAAGGGGTCACCCTGCACCGGGCGCACGCCGCGCGGGTGCGGGCCCGGCTCCTTCCCGTCGGCGCGGACGGCTACCGGGTCGAGCTGACGACGCCGGAGGGCGAGCCCGTGCTCACGGTGGCGCGGCTGCGGACCCGCGCCCTCCCGTCCGGCGCGCGGTTGCACGCCCTGCGTTGGGAGCCCTTGGCGGACGCCAGCGCGCGCACGGCCGACGTGGTGGAGGTCGCGGGGCCGCACGAGGCGCTGGCGGTGGTGCGGACCCGCCTCGCCGAGGCCGATCCCGCGCCGCTGACGCTCGTCACGCGGGGCCTGGCGGTGGCGGACGGCGAGACCGCCGACCCGGACGCCGCCGCGGCCTGGGGCGTCGTGCGGGCGGCGCAGGCCGAGCACCCCGGCCTCTTCGCCCTCCTCGACGCCGACCCCGCCGCTGCCCTGAGCGTCTCCGGGGAAGCCTCGGACGTGCCTCTGGGTCTCGCCGCCGCCCCCGCCGTGCTGCCCGACGTGCCGCGTGCCGCGCTCCGCGACGGCGTCTTCCACGTCCCCGTCCTCACGCCGCTGCCCGCCGAGCCGCAGGGGCGGGACGCCGGGCCCGCCCTGTGGGAGCGGAGCGCCGGAGGCGGCACGGTCCTGGTGACGGGCGGGACGGGCGCGGTCGGCCGGGCCGTCGCGAGGCACCTCGTCCAGGAGCACGGCGTCAGGAGCCTCGTGCTGGCGGGGACACGAGGCGAAGCGCATCCGGACGCCGCTGAGATCGTCGCCGATCTGCGCGCGGCCGGGGCCGACCGGGTCGGGCTCGCCGCCTGCGACCCCGCCGACCGCCCGGCCCTCGCCGCGCTCCTCGAAGACATCACCGACCTGACCGGCGTCGTCCACGCCGCCGGGATCACCGGCGACGCCACCGTCGAGCGGCTGACGCCCGACGTCCTCGCCCGCGTGATCGCCCTCAAGGCGGAGGGCGCGCGTAACCTCGACGCGCTCACCCGCGACCTTGACCTCGACGCGTTCGTCGCGTTCGGCTCGGTGGCCGGGGTGCTGGGCACCGCCGGACAGGCCGCCTACGGCGCGGCGAACGCCGCCCTGGAAGCCGTCGTGCGGCGCCGCAGGGCGGACGGGCTGCCGGGCCTGACCGTGCACTGGGGCCTGTGGTCCCTGGACGGCGGCATGGCGGCCGCCCTCACCACGCGCGACCTCGCCCGCCTCACCGCCTCCGGCCTCGCCCCGATGGACCCGGCCGACGCGCTGGCCCTCCTCGACGAGGCGTTGCGCCGCGACCTCCCGGCCGTCGTCGCGGCCCGCCTCACCCCGCGCCCGGCCGACGCGCTGCGCCGGACCCAGGGAGGGGGCGTCGCGGTGCCTCAGGCGGCCGCCGCGGGCTCCGGAGCCGGTGCGGCGGGTCAGGGGCCGGGCGAGGGGAGCACGCGGGCCGGTGCGCCCGTTCCGGCGGGCCGCCGCGACCATCTCGCGCTCGTCGTCGGCGCCGTCGCCGAGGTGCTGGGGTACGGCGTCGGCGAGGTGGACCCGGAGGTGGGGTTCGCCGACCTCGGGCTCGACTCGCTGACGGCGGTCGAGCTGCGCAACCGGCTGAGCGGCGAGCTCGGCGTGCGGCTGCCCGGCGCGATCGTGTTCGACCACCCGACGCCCGACGCGCTCGCCCTGCACCTCGCCTCCCTCGAAGCGGGCCCCGCGCCCGCCGCGCACGAGCCGGAGGCCCCGGCCGCCACGACCGGCGACCCCGACGGCGACGCCATCGCGATCGTGGGGATGGCGTGCCGCTTCCCCGGCGGGGTGCGCACCCCGGCGGAGCTGTGGGAGCTGCTGGCGGAGGGCCGGGACGCGATCACCCCGTTCCCCGAGGACCGCGGCTGGGACCCCGACCTCTTCGACCCCGACCCCGACCGGCCCGGCGCGTCCACCACACAGCACGGCGGCTTCCTGCACGACGCCGCCGAGTTCGACCCCGCGTTCTTCGGGATCTCCCCGCGCGAGGCGCTGGCCGTCGACCCGCAGCAGCGGCTCCTGCTGGAGACGGCGTGGGAGGCGATCGAGGACGCCGGGATCGACCCGGCCCGGCTGCGCGGAAGCCAGAGCGGCGTGTTCGTCGGCGTCATGTACTCCGACTACGGCGCCCGCCTGCACCAGCGCAGGGGCGCGGGCAAGGACCTGGAGGGCTACCTCGTCAGCGGCAGCGCGGGCAGCGTCGCCTCCGGACGGATCTCCTACACGCTCGGCCTTGAGGGCCCGGCCGTCACCGTGGACACCGCGTGCTCCTCCTCGCTCGTCGCCGTCCACCAGGCGTCCCAGGCGCTCCGCCTCGGCGAGTGCTCCCTGGCGCTCGCGGGCGGCGCGACGGTGATGGCGAGCCCCGCGACGTTCATCGAGTTCAGCCGCCAGCGCGGCCTGGCTCCCGACGGCCGCTGCAAGCCGTTCTCGGCGGCGGCGGACGGCACCGCTTGGGGCGAGGGCGTAGGGCTGCTCGTGCTGGAACGCCTCGCCGACGCCCGCCGCAACGGACACCGCGTCCTGGCCGTGGTCAAGGGCTCGGCGGTCAACCAGGACGGCGCGAGCAACGGCCTCACCGCGCCGAACGGGCCCGCGCAGGAGCGCGTCATCCGGTCGGCCCTGCGCGCGGCGGGCCTGCGACCGGGTGAGGTGGACGTGCTGGAGGCGCACGGCACCGGCACCCGGCTGGGCGACCCCATCGAGGCGGGAGCCGTGCTCGCCACCTACGGGGGCGACCGGGAGGGCCGTCCTCCGCTGCTCATGGGCTCGGTGAAGTCGAACCTGGGCCACACCCAGGCGGCGGCGGGCGTCGCGGGCATCATCAAGACCGTCCAGGCGCTCCGGCACGGGAGGGTGCCCGGCACCCTGCACCTGGACGGGCTCAGTGAACACGTGGACTGGTCGGCGGGCACGGTCCTCATCCCGGACCGGACGGTCCCGTGGCCCGAGCGGGAGGGCCCGCGCCGCGCCGCCGTCTCCTCGTTCGGCATCGGCGGCACGAACGCGCACGTCGTCCTCGAAGCCGGACCCCTGGGGTCGGCCGCTTCGGCGGGAGCGCCCGACCCCGGGCCGTCCGCGCACGACGCGGCAGGGCGCCAGGGCCCGGTGCCGTGGGTGCTCAGCGCCCGCACCCCGGAGGAGCTGCGGGAGCAGGCAGCGCGCCTGCGCGCCCGCGTCCTCGCCGATCCGGCGCTGCGCCCCGCCGACATCGCTTACGCGCTCGCCACCACCCGCACCGCCTTCGAACACCGCGCCGCCGTCGTGGGACGGGACCGCGAGGAACTCCTGAGCGGCCTGGACGCCCTCCTCTCCGACACCGCCACTGATCGGGGCGGCTTCCCCTACGTCGTCACGGGGACGGCCGCGCGCGGCAGGACCGCGGTGCTGTTCACCGGGCAGGGCAGCCAGCGCGCGGGCATGGCCGAGGCGCTGCGCCGCGACTTCCCGGTGTTCGAGGCGGCCTTCACCCGGGCGGCCGCGGCGATCCGCGCGGCGGACGGCCCCGACGTCGCCGCCGCGATGGCCGACCCCACGCTCATCGACCAGACCCGGTACACCCAGCCCGCGCTGTTCGTCGTCGAGGTCGCGCTGTTCCGGCTGCTGGAGTCGTGGGGCCTGGCCGCCGACCTGCTGGCCGGGCACTCCGTCGGCGAGATCGCCGCCGCGCACGTCGGCGGCGCCCTCTCGCTCGACGACGCGGCCGACCTCGTCGTGCTGCGGGCCCGGCTCATGCAGGAGCTTCCCGAAGGCGGGCTCATGGCCGCCGTCCAGGCGACCCCGGACGAGGTGGCGCCGTACCTCGGGAGCGGCGTCGACCTCGCCGCCGTGAACGCGCCGCGCTCGGTGGTGCTGTCGGGCGACGCGGACGCCGTCGCGGCGGCGGCCGACGCGCTCGCCGCGCGCGGGCACCGGGTCCGCCGCCTGACCGTCAGCCACGCGTTCCACTCCGCCCGCATGGACCCGATGCTCGACCCGTTCCGCGCGGCCCTGAGCGCCCTCACGGCCGTCGAACCCCGCGTCCCGGTGATCTCCACGCTGACCGGTCGCGAGGCCGGGAGCGTCGATCTGGGGGCCGCCGAGCACTGGTCCGCGCAGGTCCGCGGCACGGTCAGGTTCGCCGACGCGGCGACCAGGCTGCGGGAACTCGGCGCGGCCAGGTTCCTGGAGCTCGGGCCGGACGCCGCGCTGACCGCGATGGTCCGCGAGGGCGACGACACGGCGCCCGCGCACGGGACGCTGCGGCGCGGCCAGGACGACACGGCGGCCCTGTGGGCGTTCGTCGCCGAGGCGTTCACCGCGGGCGTCGCCTGGGACTGGCGCGCGCTGCTCGGCCCGGACGCCGCGCCCGTCCCGCTGCCCACCTACCCGTTCCGGCGGGACCGGCTGTGGCTGCTGCCGCCGCCCGGCGACGCGACGGCGGCCGGGATCGGCGCGGACGAGCCCGCGCACCCGCTGCTGGCCGCCTCCGTGCCCGCGCCGGGCGGCGGCCCCGAGGCGCACACCGCGGTCCTGGCGCACCGCCGCCAGCCGTGGCTCGCGGCGCACGCCGTGCACGGGGTCCCGCTGCTGCCCGCCGCCGCGCTGCTCGACCTGCTCGGCACCCTCGCCGACCGGCACGGCGCGACCGGCCTCACCGAACTCACGCTGCACGCGCCGCTCCCGGTCGGGCCCGACGAGGAGGTCCGCGTCCGCGTCACCATCGACGGCCCGGACGTCAGGGTGCACGCCCGTGCCGCCGCCGACGAGGAGTGGACACTGCACGCCGAGGGAGTCTTCGGCGACGTCCCCGACGCCGCGCCCACCGTCGTGATCCCTGCGGGCCTGGCCTCGGAGGACGTGTCCGGCCTGTACCCGGCGCTCGCCGCGCGCGGCTACGGCTACACCGGCCCCTTCCAGGGACTGCGCGCGCTGTACCGCGCCCCCGACGCCCTCTACGCCGAGGTGGAGGCGGGCGGCGCGGGCGGCGCGGACGGCGTCGACGCGACGGACGACGGCACGGCGGCCGCCCTCATCGACGCCGCCTTCCACGCCCGGATCGCCGACCCGGAAGCGCCCTTCCAGGTCCCGCACACCTTCCACGGCGTCCGTCTGCACGCCCGTCCCACGGGCCGTCTCCTCGCCCGCCTCACCCCGGCCGCCGACGACGCGTTCGCCCTCCACCTCGCCACCCCCGACGGCACCCCCGTCCTCTCGGTGGCCGAGGTGCGCACCCGCGACCTCCCGGCCTCCGCGCTGGCCTCTCGCACCCCCGCCCTACGCCCCTACGAGGTGGCCTGGCTCCCCGCGCCCCAGCCGCCCGCCCCGCCCTCCGCCAACGGCTCCGCCCCCCGAACCGTGTCTGCCGGGGCCCAGGGGCAGGGCGCTTCGCAGGTCCCGACTTCGTCGGGAGCGTCCCACCCCCGGGCTGTGTCTGCTGGGATCCGGGGGCGGGACGCTTCGCAGGTCCCGACTGCGTCGGGAGCGTCCCACCCCCGGATCGTGCTCCTGGAGCGCGGGCCCTTCACCGCTGCGGGGCTGGCCGGAGCGGGGCTGCCCGTCGTGTCGTCGGTGGGCGATGGTGTGGAGGTGGTCGTTGTGGCCGCGCCCTCGGGCGGGGTCCGGGACGACGTGCTCGCTGTGCGGGATCTGTTGCTCACCCTTCCCGAGCGTGCCTATCTGCTCGTCGTGACGCGCGGTGCGGTGCGCGCCGTCGAAGGCGACGGGATCGAGGACGTCGACGCCGCCGCCCTGTGGGGGCTGATCAGGACGGCGGCCCAGGAGGCGCCGGGGCGGGCCGGGATCGTCGATCTCGACGGCGACCCCGCCTCCTTGGCCGCGCTGCCTTCGATCGCCGCATCGCGGCCGGAACAGCTCGCGCTCAGGGCCGGGAACGCGCTGCGGCCGAGGCTACGGCCCGTCGCGGGCGACGCGCCCGGCGCGCCCGACTTCGGCTCGGGCACGGTGCTCGTCACCGGCGCGGGCGGGGCGCTCGGCTCGGCCGTCGCCCGGCACCTGGCGGGCCACCGGCTGCTGCTGGTGAGCAGGCGCGGCGCCGCCGACCCGGTGCTGCGCGGGCTGGGCGCGGAGCTGGACGCCGAGGTCGCCGCCTGCGACCTGGCCGACCCCGGCGCCGTCGCCGCCCTCCTGGACGGCCGCGACCTCAGCGCCGTCGTCCACGCGGCCGGTGCCCTGGAGGACGCCGTCCTGGAGAACCTCACGCCCGACTCCCTCGACCGCGTCCTACGGCCCAAGACGGACGCCGCGTGGAACCTGCACCGGGCGACCGAAGGGCACGGCCTGAAGGCGTTCGTGCTGTTCTCGTCCCTCGCCGGAACCCTGGGCAACGCCGGACAGGCCGCCTACGCCGCCGCGAACGCCTGGCTGGACGCGCTCGCCGAGCACCGCAGGCGGGCGGGCCTGCCCGCGACGTCGCTGGCGTGGGGCCTGTGGGAGGACGGCATGGGCGCCTCCCTGGACGCCGCCGGACGCGCCCGCCTCGACCGGCTCGGCGTCCGCCCGCTGACGCTGCCGGAGGGCCTCGCCCTGTTCGACCGGACGGCGCAGGCGGAACAGGCGGTCCTCGTGCCCGCGAGGCTCAGCCCGGCCCCCGGCGCGGACGTCCCGGAGATCCTGGCGGACCTCGTCCCGCGCGGCGCGAAGACGGCCGAGACAAGGCTCCCCCTGAAAGACAGGGTCGCGGGCCTGCCCGAGGACGCGGCCCGCGAGGAGGTCGAGAAGGCGGTCGCCGCGAGGGTGGCCGAAGCCCTCGGCCTGGGCGACCCGGCGCGCGTCCCGCGTGACCGGGGCCTGTTCGACCTGGGCCTGGACTCCCTGACCGGGGTGGAGCTGCGCACGAGGCTCGGCGCCGACCTCGGCGAACGGCTGCCCGCGACGGTGCTGTTCGACCACCCGACGGTGCGGGCGCTGACCGACCACCTGCTGGAGCGGTGCGCGCCGCCCGGCTTCGACGCGGGAGTGCTGCGCGCCTGGGTCGAGGGCGCGTCGGGCCAGGCCCGCGACGGCCTCGCCGCGGCGCTGCGCGCGGCGCTCGCCGACCTGGACGGCACGGGGCCGCAGGACGGCGCCGAAGAGGACTTCAGCGTCGGTTCAGCCTCCGATGATGAGCTGTTCGGGCTGCTGGACCGAGAACTGAGCGAGTGAGCGGAGCGGTTCATGGCGAACGAGGAACGACTGCGCGACTACCTGAAGCGGACGACGGCGGACCTCCTGCGCGCCAGGGCCGCCCTGGAACGGGCCGAGCAGGCCGCCAGGGAGCCGCTGGCGATCACCGCGGCGGCCTGCCGGTACCCGGGCGGGGTCCGCTCGCCGGAGGACCTGTGGCGGCTCGTGGCGGCCGGGACCGACGCGATCAGCCCGTTCCCCGCCGACCGGGGCTGGCCGCTGGACGACCTGGTGCACCCCGACCCCGACCACGAGGGCACCAGCTACGCGGCCGAAGGCGGGTTCCTGCACGGCGCCGCCGACTTCGACCCCGAGCCCTTCGGGATCAGCCCGCGCGAGGCACTCAGCATCGACCCGCAACAGCGCCTCCTTCTGCTCACCGCCTGGGAGGCGTTCGAGCGGGCGGGCCTGGACCCGCGCGCCCTCGCGGGCGAGTCCATCGGCGTCTTCGCCGGGATCATGTACGCCGACTACGGGTCGCGCCACGTCCGCGCCCCCGAGGGCTTCGAAGGGCACATCGGCACGGGCAGCGCCGCCAGCATCGCCTCCGGACGCGTCGCCTACACCTTCGGCCTGGAGGGCCCGGCCGTGTCCGTGGACACCGCCTGCTCCTCCTCGCTCGTCGCCCTGCACTACGCGGCGCAGGCGGTGCGGCGCGGCGACTGCCGGATGGCGCTGGCGGGCGGCGCGACGGTGATGGCGACGCCTTCGACGTTCATCGAGTTCTCCCGCCAGCGCGGCCTTTCCCCGGACGGCCGGTGCAAGGCGTACGCGGCGGCGGCCGACGGCACCGGATGGGCGGAGGGCGCGGGGCTCGTCCTGGTGGAGCGGCTGTCGGACGCGTTGGAGGCGGGCCGTCCCGTCCTCGCCGTCCTGCGCGGCAGCGCGGTCAACTCCGACGGCGCGAGCAGCACCCTCTCGGCCCCGAACGGCTCGGCGCAGCGGCGGGTCATCCGGGCCGCGCTGGAAGACGCCGGGCTCACCCCGGACGACGTGGACGTGATCGAGGGCCACGGCACCGGGACGGCCCTGGGCGATCCGATCGAGGCGAACGCCCTTCTCGACGTCTACGGGAAGGCACGTCCCTCCGACGACCCGGTGTGGCTCGGCTCCCTGAAGTCCAACATCGGGCACACCCAGGCGGCGGCGGGCGTCGGCGGCGTCATCAAGATGGCGCAGGCGATCCGGCACGGCCTGCTGCCCGCGAGCCTGCACCTCGCCGAGCCGTCCCCGCACGTCGACTGGGCGTCCGGCGGCCTCGCCCCGCTCGCCGAGGCGCGCCCGTGGCCCGAGCGGGAGCGGCCGCGCCGCGCCGCGGTCTCGTCGTTCGGCATCAGCGGCACCAACGCGCACGTGATCATCGAGGCGCCGCCGGTGCCCGTCCCGCGCGCGTCGGCCGACGCGCCGGGCCAGACCGTCTGGCTGGTGTCCGGGCAGAGCCGCGAGGCGCTGCGCGCCCAGGCCGCTCGCCTCCGCGACGCCGTCGCCGCGCGCCCTGAGACGGCCCCTGCGGACGTCGCGCACACGCTGCGCGCCGGACGGGCCCCGCTGCCCGCCCGCGCCGTCGTCGTCGGATCTGACGCCGCCGAGCTGCTGCGCGGGCTGGACGCCGTCGCCGCCGGGCTGCCGTCGCCGCGCACCGCCACCGGCGAGGCGGGCCCGCCCGAGCGTCCGGTGTTCGTGTTCCCCGGCCAGGGCGCGCAGTGGGCGGGCATGGCCGCCGACCTCTACGCGACGTCCGAGGCGTTCCGCGCCGCCTTCGACAGGTGCGCCGACGCGCTCCGCCCCCACCTCGCCGACGACGCGCCCGACCTGCGCGACGCCGTGGGCGACGCGGCCGCGTTGGAGCGGGTGGACGTGGTGCAGCCCGCGCTGTTCGCGGTGATGGTCTCGCTGGCGGAGGTGTGGCGCTCCCTGGGCGTCGTGCCTTCGGCCGTCGTGGGCCACTCCCAGGGCGAGATCGCCGCCGCGTGCGTCGCGGGCGCGCTCACCCTGGCGGACGCCGCCGCCCTCGTCGCGGGCCGGGCCCGTGCCGTCGCGCGGCTGTCGGGCAGCGGCGCGATGGCGTCGGTGGCGCTGCCTGCGGGCGAGGCGGCGCGACGCGCGGGGAAGGGCGTGTGGGTGGCGGCGCTCAACGGCCCCGCCCAGACGGTGGTGTCCGGCGAGGCCGAGGCGGTCGCCGCCTACGTCGCCGCGTGCGAGGCCGAAGGGATCAGGGCCCGCCTCGTGCCCGTGGACTACGCCTCGCACGCCCCGACCGTGGAGCCCCTGCGCGCGGATCTGACGGAGCGGTTCGCGGGGCTCTCCCCGCAGGCGGGGCAGGTGCCCTTCCACTCGACCGTCACGGCGGGCCGCCTCGACGGGTCCGCCCTGGACGCCGCGTACTGGTACCGCAACCTGCGCGAGCCGGTACGGCTCACCGACACCGTGCGGGGGCTGATCGCCGACGGGCACCGCGTCTTCCTGGAGGTGAGCCCGCACCCCGTGCTCGTCCCCGCGCTGCTGGACACCGCCGAGGAGGTGGGCGCGCCCGCCGTCGCGACGGGCACGCTCCGGCGCGACGACGGCGGTCTCGGCCGGGTCCTCACCGCCGCCGGCGACCTGCACGCGGCGGGCGTCCCGGTCGACTGGGAGCCGTTCACCTCCGGCGCGCTCACCGACCTGCCCACCTACGCCTTCCAGGAGCGCAGGTTCTGGCTCGACACCGCCGACGCCGCCGGGCATCCGCTGCTCGGCCCGGCGGTGGAGGCGGCGGGCGGGCAGGGCACCCTGTTCACCGGCGCGCTCCCCGGCGGCTGGCCACGACGGCACACCCTGGACGGCCGTGCCTTCCTGCCCGGAAGCGCGCTCGCCGAACTCGCGTTGGCGGCGGGCGCCCGCCTGGGCCTGCCCGTGCTGGCCGAACTCGTCTTCCTCGCCCCGCTCGACCTCCCCGACGGCCCCGTCACCCTGCAGACGGGTGTCACGCAGGACGGAAGGGTCACCCTGCACGGCAGGCACGGCCAAGGCCCGTGGAAGACCCTCGCCACAGGCGCCCTCGCCGAGGACGACGGCTCCGATCCGCCGCCGTTCCCCGACGCCGTCTGGCCGCCCGAAGACGCCGAACCCGTCGACGTCGAAGGCGCCTACGCCGAACTGGAAGCGCTCGGCGTCACCTACGGGCCCGGCCTGCGCGCCGTCCGCGCCCTGTGGCGGGACGCCGAGGGCCTCACCGCCGAACTCGCCCTGGACGCGCCCGGCGGCGGCCACGAACTCCACCCGGCCCTCCTCGACGGGGCCGTCCAGGCGCTCCTCCTCGCGGGCGACCGCACCCGGCTCACCCCCTTCACCTGGCGCGACCTCCGCCTCCACACCCCGCCCGGCACCCCCGTCCTCCGCGTCCGCCTCACCCCGGCCGGAGCGGACCGGGACGCCGAGTACGGCGTCGTCGCCGCCGACGAGGTCGGGAGCGTCGTGTTCGAGGCGGCGGCCGTCGTCCTCAGGCCGCTCGACGCGACGGCCGAGGGCGCGCCGGAGCCGTCGGCGGCAGCCGCGCCGGTGCGGCCCGTGGCGCGCGCCTCCGCCCACCGGGGCGACAGCCTGGAGACGGTGCGCCGCGCCGTCGCCGCGATCCTCGGGCACGGGTCGGCCCGGTCGGTGCGGCCCGACCGGCCGTTCCGCGACCTCGGGCTCGACTCGCTGCTCGCGGTGCGGCTGCGCGACCACCTTGGCCGCCTCACCGGCCGGAAGCTGCCCGGCACCGTCGTGTTCGACCACCCGACGCCGCGCGCGCTCGCCCGGCACCTCGACGGCCTGACCCGCGAGGACGAGACCCGGGCGCGGGCCCGCGCCGACGACGAGGACCCCGTGGCGGTCGTCGCGATGGCCTGCCGGTACCCCGGCGGCGCGGACACCCCCGAGGCCCTCTGGGAGCTGCTCAGGGACGGCCGCGACGCGGTCGGCCCGTTCCCCGAGGACCGCGGCTGGGACCTCGCCGCGCTCTTCGACGACGACCCCGACCACCCGGCGACGTCCTACGTCCGGCGCGGCGGGTTCCTCTACGACGCCGCCGACTTCGACGCCGACTTCTTCGAGATGAACCCCCGCGAGGCCAGGGCCGCCGACCCGCAACAGCGACTCCTCCTGGAGACGTCCTACGAGGCGTTCCAGCGCGCGGGCATCGACCCGCCCGCGCTGCGCGGCTCACGGACCGGCGTGTACGTCGGCCTCATCTACACCGAGTACGGCGGCCGCGCCCAGGACGACCCGCGTGAGCACGGCGGCTACCTCGGCACCGGCAGCGCGGGCAGCGTCGCGTCCGGCCGGATCGCCTACACGTTCGGCCTGGAAGGCCCTGCCGTCACGGTGGACACCGCGTGCTCCTCCTCCCTGGTCGCGCTGCACCTGGCGGCGCAGGGGCTGCGGCGCGGCGAGTGCGACCTGGCGCTCGTGGGCGGCGCGACGGTCATGGCGACGCCCCAGACGTTCGTGGAGTTCAGCCGCCAGCGCGGCCTGTCTCCGGACGGCCTGTGCCGCGCCTTCTCCGACGACGCGGACGGCACCGGCTTCAGCGAGGGCGTCGGCCTCCTCCTCGTGGAGCGGCTCTCCGACGCCCGCCGCCACGGCCACCCCGTCCTCGCCGTGCTGCGGGGCAGCGCCGTCACCCAGGACGGCGCGAGCAACGGCCTCACCGCGCCGAACGGGCCCGCGCAGGAACGCGCGGTCAAGGAGGCGCTCGCGGACGCCGGGCTGTCTCCGGCCGACGTGGACGCGGTGGAGGCGCACGGCACCGCGACCCGCCTGGGCGACCCGGTGGAGGCCGAGGCGCTCCTCAACACCTACGGGGCCGCGCGCGGGGACGGCCCGCCGCTCCTGCTCGGCTCCCTCAAGTCGAACATCGGCCACACCCAGGCGGCGGCGGGCGTCGGCGGCGTCATCAAGATGGTCCAGGCGCTCCGGCACGGCCTGCTGCCACGCACCCTGCACGTCACCGAGCCGACGGGCCATGTCGACTGGTCGCGCGGCGGCGTCTCCCTCCTCACCGCGAACACCCCGTGGCCCGCGACGTCCCGTCCGCGCCGCTTCGGCGTCTCCGCGTTCGGCATGAGCGGCACCAACGCCCACGTCCTCTTCGAGGAGCCCCCGGCCGTCGAGGGCGACGACGCGGCGCGCGCCGAGATCGAGCCGGTGGTGCTCGTGCTGTCGGCGAAATCCGAATGGTCGCTGAAGGAGGACGCGCGAAGGCTGCGCGACTACCTGGAGCGGCACCCCGACGTCCCGTTGGGCGATGTCGCCGCGGAGGTCGCGAGGACGCGCGGCGCCTACCCGCACCGGGCGGTCGTCGTGGCCGAGAGGCGGGAGGAGGCCCTCGAAGGGCTGGCCGCCGTGGCCGACGGCCTGCCTTCCGCGTACGCGGTGGCCGGGCACGCCGGGCGGACCGAGAGGTCGCCGGTGTTCCTCTACCCCGGCCAGGGCACGCAGTGGCGGGGCATGGCGGTCCGGCTGCTCGACGAGTCGCCGGTGTTCGCGGCGCGGATCGCCGAGTGCGCCGCCGCCCTCGACCCGGTGACGGGCTGGTCGCTGCGCGACGTGCTGCGCGGCGACGGCGACCTGTCCCGGGTGGACGTGGTCCAGCCGGTGCTGTGGGCCGTCATGACGGGCCTGACGGCGCTGTGGGAGTCCCTCGGGGTGCGCCCCGACGCCGTCATCGGGCACTCCCAGGGCGAGATCGCGGCGTCCGTCCCGGCGGGCGCGCTGACCCTCGCGGAGGCGGCGGCCGTGGTCGCGCTGCGGGCGCGGGCGCTGGTGCCGCTGGCCGGGACGGGCGCGATGCTGTCGGTCGCGGCCCCCGCCGACGCGCTCGGCGACCTCGGCGACGGCGTGTCCGTCGCCGCCGTGAACGGGCCCGACTCCACGGTCGTCGCCGGGGAGACGGCCGCCGTGCACCGCCTGCTCGACGCGCTCACCGAACGCGGCGTCAGGGCGCGCCTCATAGACGTGGACTACGCCTCCCACTCCGCGCAGGTCGAACCCCTGGAGGGCGAGATCCTGGCGGCGCTACCCGACCCCGGCCCCTACACCGAGGGCCCTGTACGCGTCTTCTCCACCGTCACCGGAGAGCCCGCGGGCGAGGACTTCGCCAGCGCCGCGTACTGGTACCGGAACCTGCGCCGTCCCGTCCTGCTCGCCGACGCCGTCCGCGCCGCCCTGGAGGCGGGCCACGACGCCGTGGTGGAGGTCGCCCCGCACTCGGTGCTGCGGCTGCCGCTCCAGGAGGCCCTGGAGGACGCCGAGGCCGTCGCGGTCGGCACGCTGCGCCGCGACGAGGGCGGCCTCGCCCGGTTCCTGCTGTCGGCCGCCGAGGCGTGGACCCAGGGCGTCGACGTCGCCTGGACCGCGCACACCGGCCGCGCCCGCGCCGCGCTCCCCGCGCTGCCCGCCTACGCCTTCGACCGCCGCCGCCACTGGCTGGACGCGGCACGTCCGCGCGGCGCCGCCGCGCCGGGCGTCAGGCCCGCCGCGCACCCGTTCGCGCCCGGCGTGGTCCGGCCCGCCGGGACCGACGGGCTGCTCCTGCTCGGCCGTCTGTCCGCCGCCGACCATCCGTGGCTGGCCGACCACGCCGTCAACGGCACGGCCCTGCTCCCGGGCGCGGCCTTCGCCGACCTGGCGGCGTTCGCGGGCGGGCTCGCCGAGACGCCCCACGTCAGCGAACTCCTCCTGCGCCGGCCGCTCCCCGTCGCCGCCCCCGTGGACCTCCAGGTGACGGTCGGCGCCCCCGAGGAGGACGGCGCCCGCACCGTCACCGTGCACTCCCGCCCGGCCGACGCCCCCCTCGCCGACCCCTGGACCCCGCACGCCGAAGCCACCCTCACCGCCCCCGCCACGACCGGCCAAGACGCCCTCCCGGCCTCCTGGCCGCCCGAGGGGGCCGAGGAGATCGACGTCCACGGCCACTACGACACGCTCGCTCTGCGCGGCTACGGGTACGGCCCCGCCTTCCGCGGCCTCCAACGTGCGTGGAGGCGGGACGGCGAGGTGTTCGCCGAGATAGCCCCGCCCGAGCCCACCGGTTTCACCGTCGCCCCGACCGTCCTGGACGCCGCCTTGCACGCGGTGTCCCTCGCCGGGGTCTTCCCCGACGACGGAGCCGTCCGCCTCCCGTTCGTCTGGCGCGGCTTCACCGTCCACGGCAGGCCGGGCGCGGGCCCCCTGCGCGTCCGGCTGCGCAGGACGGAAGCGGGCGTCTCCGTCGCGCTCACGACCGAGCACGGGGAGCCGGTGGCCGACGTCGCGGAGGTCGCGTTCCGCGAGGCCGTCGCCGACGTCGCGGACTCCCTGTTCCGGATCCGCTGGGAGGCCGCCAAGACCGGCGTCCGCCCCCGCCCGGAGGCCCTCACCGTCATCGACGTGCCCGCGACGGCCCCGCAGGACGTCCCCGCCGCCGTCCGCGACACCGCCCTCGACGTCATCGCGAGGCTCCGCGACGGCCTCACCGGAGACGACCTCCTCGTCGTCCGTACCTCCGGCGCGGTCGAGGCGGTCGAAGGCGAGGGCGTGCCTTCCCTCGCCGGAGCCGCCGTCTGGGGCCTGGCCCGCTCGGTCCGCGCCGAGGAGCCGGGCCGCGTCGTCCTCGTCGACACCGACACCCCGGACGACGAAGCCCTCCTGGACGCCCTGACGTCCGGCGAGGAGGAGATCGCCCTACGCGGCGGACGGGTCCTCGTCCCTCGCCTCGCCCCCTGGGAGCCGGGCCCGCGCACCCCGGAGCAGGACTGGCGCCTCGAGGTGGACGAGGGTGAACTCGTCCCGCGCCCGCTGCCCGACCGGCCGCTCGCCGCGCACGAGGTGCGCGTCGCCGTCCGCGCCTCGGGCCTCAACTTCCGCGACGCGATGCTCGTCACCGGCATGTACCCGGGCGCCGCGCAGCCCGGCACCGAGGGCGCGGGCGTGATCCTGGAGACGGGCGCGGGCGTCACCGCCCTGCGCCCGGGGGACCGGGTCATGGGCCTCATCCCCGGCGGGATCGGCCCGGTCGCCGTCACCGACCACCGCCTCCTGACGCCCATCCCTGACGGCCTCACCTTCGCCGAGGCCGCCACGATCCCCGCGGTGTTCCTCACCGCCTACTACGCCCTGTACGACCTCGCCCAGGCCCAACGGGGAGAACGCCTCCTGGTGCACTCGGCCGCCGGCGGTGTCGGCGGCGCCGCCCTCCAGCTCGCCGAACACCTCGGCCTTGAGGTGTTCGGCACCGCGAGCCCCGGCAAGCAGGCGGGCGTGGCGCTGCCGCCGGAGCGGCTGTCCAGCTCCCGCGACCTGTCTTTCGCCGAGGACGCGCGGGCCGCCCTGGGCGGTGTCGACATCGTCCTCAACTCCCTCGCGGGCCCCTTTGTGGACGCGTCGCTGAGCCTGCTCGGCCCCGGCGGCCGCTTCCTGGAGATGGGCAAGACCGACATCCGCGACGAGCTGCCCGACGGCGTCGCCTACCACGCGTTCGACCTCAACGAGGCGGGTCCGCAGCGGATCGGCGAGATGCTCGCGGAACTGGTCGCCCTGTTCGAGGCGGGTGTGCTCCGGCCGCTGCGCGTCACCGCCTGGGACGTCGCCCGCGCCGGGACGGCCGTCCGCCACCTGGGCCTGGCCCGGCACACCGGCAAGGTCGCGCTCCGCCTCCCGGCCCCGCTCGACCCCGAGGGCGTCGTCGTCGTGACGGGCGGCGCGGGCGGTGTCGGCAGCCTCGTCGTCCGGCACCTGGTCCGCGCGCACGGCGTCCGCAGGCTGCTCCTGCTCAGCCGCTCCGGCGCGCTCCCCGACCTGGACGACGCCCCCGGCCCGGGGGCGGCCGCTCCCGACGAAGTCGGGGTCGCGAAGCGGCCGTTCTCCGGGCCCATCGAGCACGGCCTGGGGGCGGCCGCTCCCGACGAAGTCGGGGTCGCGAAGCGGCCGTTCTCCGGGCCCATCGAGCACGGCCTGGGGGCGGCCGCTCCCGACGAAGTCGGGGTCGCGAAGCGGCCGTCCTCCGGGCCCATCGAGCACGGCTTGGAGATCACCGCCAAGGCCGTGGACGTCGCGGACGCCGCCGCTTTGAAGTCCGTCCTGGACGGTCTGGACAGGCCCGTCACGGGTGTCTTCCACGCGGCGGGAGTCCTCGACGACGCCACCCTCGCCAACCTCACCCCGGACCGGCTCGCCGCCGTCCTGCGCCCGAAGGTGGACGGCGCCTGGAACCTGCACGCGCTCACCGCCCGCCACGACCCCGCCGCGTTTGTGCTGTTCTCCTCGGCCGCCGGGATCGTCGGCGGCCCCGGACAGGCCGCCTACGCCGCCGCGAACGTCTTCCTGGACGCGCTCGCCGTCGCCCGCGCCCGAAGCGGCCTCGCGGCGACGTCCGTCGCGTGGGGCCTGTGGCGCTCGGACAGCACCATGCTCGCCGACCTCAGCGCCACCGACGAGGCCCGGCTGACCCGCTCGGGCCTGCTGCCGCTCGCGCCCGACCACGGCCTCGCCCTGCTCGACGCGGCGCTGCGGTCCGGCGACCCCGACCTCGCCGCGATCCGGCTCGACCCGGCCCGGCTGTCCGCCGACGCCGCGCCGCCGCTGCGCTCCCTGGCCAGGCCCGCCGCCGCCCGTCCGGCCGCGACGCGGACGGCGGAGGAGGCGCTGGCGGAGCGGGTCGCCGCCGCGGCCCCGGAGCGGCGCCGCGACCTCATCGCCGGGACGGTCTTCCAGCACGTCCAGGCGGTGCTGGGCCGCGCGCCCGGCGAGCGCGTCGAGGAGGGCCGCAGCTTCCGCGAGCTGGGCTTCGACTCGCTGACGGCGGTCGAACTGCGCAACCGGCTCGGCCGGGCCGCCGGAGTGCGGCTGCCCGCCACCGTCGTGTTCGACCATCCCACCCCGGCCGCGCTCGCCGACCACCTCCTGGGGCTGCTGGCCCCGCGCGAGGAGGCCGACGAGGTCGCGGAACTCCTGGCCTTCATCGACTCCGAGCTGCGACCTTAGGGGAAGCCATGGCCGACGAGAAGAAACTCGTGGAGTACCTGCGCTGGACGACCGAGGAGCTGGCCAGGGTAAAACGGCGGCTGGCCGAGCTGGACGACGCGGGCCCGGTCGCGGTCGTCGCGGCGGCCTGCCGGTTCCCGGGCGGCGTCGCCACCCCGGAGGACCTGTGGCGGGCCCTCGCGGGCGGCGTGGACGCGGTGGGTCCGCCGCCGGAGGGACGTGGCTGGGAGGGCGACGCCCCCGGCGGGTTCCTCCAAGACGCCGGAGGGTTCGACGCCGCCTTCTTCGGGATCTCCCCGCGCGAGGCGGTCGCGATGGACCCCCAGCAGCGGCAGCTCCTCGAAGTCTCCTGGGAGGCGCTGGAGCGCGCCGGTATCGTCCCCGGCAGCCTGCGCGGTAGCCGGACGGGCGTCTTCACCGGTGTCATCTACCAGGACTACGCGCCGCCCGTGGAAGCCGTCCCCCCGGAGCTGGAGGGCTACTTCATGACGGGCAACGCCGCCAGCGTCGCCTCCGGCAGGATCGCCTACACGCTCGGCCTCGAAGGCCCCGCCTTGACGATCGACACGGCGTGCTCGTCCTCGCTGGTCGCCCTGCACCTGGCGGCGGAGTCGCTGCGCAGGGGTGAGTGCGACCTGGCGCTCGCGGGCGGCGTCACCGTGATGGCGACGTCGCGGGTCTTCGTCGAGTTCGGCCTCCAGGGCGGCCTGGCCGCTGACGGCAGGTGCAAGGCGTTCGCGGCGGGCGCGGACGGCACCGGGTTCGGTGAGGGCGCGGGCGTGCTCGTGCTGGAGCGCCTGGCCGACGCGCGCAGGCTCGGCCACCCGGTGCTGGGCGTGCTCCGGGGCTCGGCCGTCAACTCCGACGGCGCCAGCAACGGGCTGACGGCGCCCAGCGGCACCGCGCAGCGCAAGGTCATCGAGGCCGCGTTGCGCGCCGCCGACCTGCGCCCGGAGGACGTGGACGCGGTCGAGGCGCACGGCACCGGCACCGCGCTGGGCGACCCGATCGAGGCGGGCGCGCTCATCGCCGCCTACGGCGACCGTCCGGCCGGGACGCCGCCCCTGCGCCTCGGCTCGGTCAAGTCGAACCTGGGCCACACCCAGGCGGCGGCGGGCGTCGCCGGGGTCATCAAGCTGCTGGAGGCGCTCCGCCACGAGACGCTCCCGCCGACCCTGCACGCCGACGCGCCCTCCCCGCTGGTGGACTGGCCCGAGTCCGTCGCCCTGCTCACCGAGCCCTCACCGTGGCCGCGCGCCGAAGGCAGGCCGCGCCGCGCCGCCGTCTCCTCCTTCGGCATCAGCGGCACCAACGCCCACGTCATCCTGGAGGAGCCCCCACGCGAAGAGGAGGCGGCGCCGCCCACCTCCCCGCAAGGCACCCTCCCTTGGGTGCTCACCGGACGCACCGAGGCGGCGGTGCGCAGGCAGGCGGCCCGGCTGCGCGACACCGCGCTCGGCGGGGCCGACCCGCTGCGGGTCGCCCGCACGCTCGCCACCGCCCGCACCGCGTTCCGGCACCGCGCGGTGGTGCCCGGCGGCGACGTGCCCGCCCTGGACGCGCTGGCCGGGGCGTCCTCGGCCGTCACGACCGCGCGGGACGTCCCGAAGGTCGCGTTCGTGTACAGCGGCCAGGGCACCCAGCGCGCCGCGATGGGCGCCGCCCTCGCCGCCCGCCACCCGGTGTTCGCCGAAGCCTTCGCCGCCGCCGCCGCGGCGGTGGACGCGGCGCGCGGCGACGGCACCCGCCTGCGCGACGTCGTCGCGGCGGGCGGCGCGGCGCTGGACCGCACCGAGTTCACCCAGCCCGCCCTGTTCGCCTTCCAGACGGCGCTGGCCCGGCTCGCCGAGAGCTGGGGCGTGCGGGCCGAGGCGCATCTCGGCCACTCGATCGGCGAGATCGCCGCCGCGCACGTCTCCGGCGCGCTGTCCCTCGCCGACGCGGCACGGCTCGTCGTCGCCCGCGCCCGCGCCATGCAGGACGCGCGCGGCGGCGGCGCGATGGCCGCGCTGCGCGCCACCGGGGAGGAGGTCGCCGCCGCCCTCGCGGTGACGGACGGGGTCGAGGTCGCCGCCGTGAACGGCCCCCGCTCCACCGTCGTCTCCGGCGACGCGGCAGCCGTCCGCGCCCTGGCCGCCGCCTTCCGCGCGAGGGGCGCCCGTACCAAGACCCTCAAGGTCAGCCACGCCTTCCACTCCGCGCACATGGACGGCGCGCTCACGCCGCTCCGCGAGGCCGCCGCCGCGCTGACGCCGACCGAGCCCGAAGGGCTCCTCGTCACCGGCGTCACCGGCGCGCCCGTCGGCGCGGCCGACCTGACGCCGGACCACTGGGCCGCGCAGGTCCGCGCCCCGGTCCTGTTCCACGCGGGCGTGCGCGCCCTCCTGGAGGCGGGCGTGACCCTGTTCGTCGAGATCGGCCCCGACGCCACGATGAGCGCCATGGTCGCCGACAGCCTCGCCGGGACGGGCGGCCGCGCCGCGCCGCTCCCGCTGGTCCGGCATCCGGCGGACGAGGCGGGCAGCGCCGCGCTCGGCGCGGCGGAGGCGTTCGCGCACGGCGTCCCCGTCGTGTGGGACGCGCTGCTCGGCGACGGCCCGGCCGCCGACCCGGCCCGTGTCCCCACCTACCCGTTCGAGCACGAGCACTACTGGCTCGTCCCCGACGCCGTCTCGCCCGTCCGGGGCCGCGACCGCGACCTGTGGGACGCGGTGGACACGCTCGACCCCGGCAGGTTCGCCGCGCTCGTCGGCGGTGTGCCCGTCCCGGACGAGGCGGTCGCCGAGGTGCTCGCCGCGCTCCGCCGCTTCCGCCGGGAGGCCGTGCCCGTCGTCCCCGAGACGCCCCGCGCGCCCGTCGTCTCCCCGTTCGCGGGCGTCCCGGCCGACGAGCGGCACGGTGTCGCGGTGCGGCTGGTGCTGACGGCCGTCGCGGAGACGCTCGGCCACACCGAGATCGCCCCCGACGCCGACCTCACCGAGGTCGGCATCACCTCGCTCGGCGCGGTCCGGATCGCCGAGCGGCTGAGCCGTGAGCTGGGCGTGGAGGTCGGCGCGGGCGCGGTGCTCGACCACCGCACCGCCGACGCCCTCGCCGCCCTCCTGACCGATCTGACGCCCGCCGGGACGGCCCAGGCCGAGACGGCGAGGGCGGGCCGGTGAGCGCGCGGGAGCGGCTCCGGTCGCTGCACAAGGACGGCCTCCTGGAGACGCACTACCACGAGGTCGCCGGGCTGCTCGCCGAGATGGCGCCGGAGGACGCCGCCCGGTCGGCCCGCCTCCTCACCAAGGTCAACGCGCCCGCCGCCCGCGCCGCCAACCCCGCGCTGCCCGCCGTGACGGTGGCGCTCACCGGAGGCGGCCTGCTGGAGGCGCTGCGCACCGCGCTCACCGGGCGGCTGGCCCGCCACGGCTACGTCCCCGAGGTGACGCTGGGCGACTTCGGCACCTACGCCTTCGACCTCGACGACCCGGGCAGCCCCCTGTACGCGGCCCGCCCCCACGTCACCGTCTGCGTGCTCGACCCCACGACGGTCTTCGACGAGGTGCCCATCCCGTTCACCCCGGAGGACGTAGGCGGCGTCCTCCAGGAGAAGCTCGCGCTGTGGCGGCGTCTGGCCGAGCGCTTCACCGCGCACGGCGACGGCGTCCTGGTGTTCAACACGGTGCCGCTGCCGCGCGTCGAGCACGCCCAGATCCTCGACTATCCGGGGCGGGCGCGCCTGGGCGCGCTGTGGCGCGAGGCCAACGCCGCGCTGCTGCGCCTGGGCGAGGAGTTCCCGAAGGTCGTGGTCCTCGACCTCGATCCGCTGCTCACCGGCCCCGAGCACCTGACGGACCCGCGCTTCGCCGTCTACGCGGGCGCGCACCTGTCCGACGCGCTCCAGACGGCGTACGCGCACGAACTCGCCCATCTGGTGCGGGCCAGGACGGGCCGCGCCAAGAAGGTGCTCGCGCTGGACCTGGACGAGACGCTGTGGGGCGGCGTCCTGGGCGACGACGGCGTGGACGGCATCGAGGTCGCGCACACCGGCCGGGGCCCGGCGTTCCACCGGTTCCAGGGCGTCGTCCGCCAGCTCCAGGCGCAGGGCGTGCTGCTGGCCGTGGTCAGCAAGAACGACCAGGAGACGGTGCTCGCCGCGCTGCGCGACCACCCGGACCTGCGGGTCCGCGAGGAGCACTTCGCCGCGGTCCTGGCCGCCTGGCACCCCAAACCGGAGAGCCTCAGAACCCTCGCGAAAGCCCTCAACCTGGGCGCCGACGCGATCGTGTTCGCCGACGACAACGCCTCGGAGTGCGCCGCGGTGGCCGCCGAGATCCCTGAGACGACGGTCCTGCACCTGTCCGGGGATCCGGCCCTGCACACCGAGACCCTGCTCGCCGAGGGCTGGTTCACCGCCGCGTCCCTCACCGACGAGGACAGGGCGCGCACCCGCCTCTACCGCGAGGAGACGGTGCGGTCGAAGTTCCTGGACGCGGCGGGTTCGGCCGCCGACTTCCTCGTGGGCCTGGAGGTCGCGGTGACGCTCGCGCCCGCCGCCCCCGCCGAGATCGCCCGCCTCGCCCAGCTCACCCTGCGCACCAACCAGTTCAACCTGACGACCGAGCGCCTCGCCGAGGCCGACGTCGCGGCCCGCGCCGCCGACCCGCGAGCCCGCGTCCTGGCCGTCACCACCGCCGACAGGTTCGGAGGCAACGGGATCGTCGGCGCCGTCTTCCTCCGCGCCGAACCGGACGCGCTCCGGGTCGAGAACGTCCTGTTGAGCTGCCGTGTCTTCGCGCGCGGCATCGAGCAGGCGGTGCTGGCGACGGTCCTGGCGGCGGCCCGCGACGCCGGGTTCCCCGAGGTCAGGGCCGACTACCGCCCGACGGCCAAGAACGCCAAGGTCCGCGACCTCTACCCGCACTACGGCTTCGCGGTCGCCGGGACCCCGCCGGACGGCTCCGTCAGGCACGCGCACGCCCTCAGGGAGGTGCCCGACGTGCCGGGACACCTGACCCTCACCGCGGCGCCCGACCTGGTGCCCGCTCCGTTGACAACCTGAGGATCCCTCGACCTAGACTTGGCGTGTTCTTTAAGGTGAGGATGCCTCAGGATGACCTGGGGCGGGAAGAAAGGGCGGTACGCGTGCACCTCTCGGTCCACGACACGGTTCCGGTATGGCGCGGCGACACCGGCGGGGACGCCCTCCGCCGGACGATCGACCTCGCGCGCGCGGTGGAGGGCTTCGGCTACCGCCGCCACTGGGTCGCCGAACACCACAGCACCCCGGCGCTGGCCACGTCCGCGCCCGCGGTGCTCGCCGGGCCGATCCTCGCGGCCACCTCGACCCTCACGGTCGGCTCCGGCGCCGTGCTGCTGCCCAACCACGCGCCCTACGCGGTCGCGGAGCAGTTCGGCGTGCTGGCCTCGCTCTACCCCGGCCGGGTCGACCTCGGCCTCGGCCGGGCGACGGGCGGCTCCCCGCAGGCGTCGGCGCGGCTCGGCGACCCCAGGCACGGCGAGTTCGGCGGCCAGATCGCCGAACTGCGCGCCTACTTCTCCGGCGGCGACGGCGGCGTCCGCGCCGTGCCCGAGCCGGAGATCCCGCCGCGGCTGTGGCTGGTCGGCTCCAGCGCGTCCAGCGCGGCCGCCGCCGGACGCCTCGGCCTGCCCTACGTCTACGCCCACGCGATCGTCGGCGGCGGCGCCCCCGAGGCGCTGGACGCCTACCGGGCCGCGTTCCGGCCGTCCGCCGACCTCGCCGAGCCCTACGCGTCCGTCGCCGTCATCGCGGTCGTCAACGACGAGGACGAGCGCGCGCACCGCCTCGCGAACGCGTTCGTGCTCGGCCAGATCCTCATGCGCACGGTCGACCCGAACACCCTGCTGCCGACCGAGGAGGAGGCCGCCGCGCACCGGTTCACCCGGTCGGAGGAAGTGTTCCTGCGGCAGCGGATCGACCCGCAGTTCGTCGGCTCGCCCGCGTCCGTCGCGCCCCGCCTGGACGCGCTGCTGCGCCGCACCCGCCCCGACGAGCTGTTCGTGCTCACCCAGGTTCCCGACCACACGGCGCGGGTCCGCTCCTACGAACTGCTCGCGAAGGTCGTCTCGTCCCTCTGATCCGCGCATCATGCGTCCCTGGGCGGCGCGTTCAGCCGCGCTTTAGCGGCCACCGGCACTGTGTGCGGGAACCACAGACCGCCCTCGGACGAAGGACCAGGATGGGTGCGAGCAAGGCATGGAGATGGGGCGCGGCGGGAGCCGCCGCGGCGCTGGCCCTCACGGCGGGATGTTCCGCCGGAGGGGACGGCGAGGGCACGACGGGAGCGCCACGTGAGGGCGGCGTCCTGAAGCTGGCCCTGGAGAAGGAGCCGGAGTGCCTGGACCCGCACCAGACTCCGACCCAGTCGGGACGGCTGCTGGCGCGCCCGATCCTCGACTCCCTGGTCTACCAGGACCCCAAGGGAACGCTGCACCCCTGGCTCGCCAAGAGCTGGGCGGTGTCCACGGACGGGCTGAAGTACACCTTCAACCTCCGTGACGGCGTCAAGTTCACCGACGGCTCCGCCTTCGACGCGGACGCCGTCGTCGCCAACCTCGACCACGTCGTCGACCCGAAGACGAAGTCGCTGCTGGCCGCGAGCCTCATCAGCGCCTACGACTCGGCGAAGGCGGTGGACCCGAAGACGGTCGAGGTCACGCTGAAGAAGCCCGACTCGGGCTTCCTGGCCGCCGTCGCCACGCCGAACCTCGGCATCCACGCGCCGACGACGCTCAAGGACGACCCGGCGAAGCTGTGCTCGAAGATCGTCGGCTCCGGCCCGTTCCAGAGCGACGGCGGCTTCATCCAGCAGCAGGGCATCACCTACACCAAGAACCCCGACTACGCGTGGTCGCCCGAGGGCGCGGCGCACCAGGGACCGGCCCGCCTGGACGGCATCGAGGTGCAGATCGTGCCGGACGACCCGTCCCGCAGCGGCGCCCTCACCAGCGGCCAGGTCGACGCGGTGACGGCGCTGCCGCCCACCTCGGTGAAGGAGCTGCGCGGGAACGACGCGTTCAAGGTCCACTCGGTCCTCTACCCGGGCGCCAACCACAGCTACTGGCCGAACACCGCGAACGGCACCCTCGCCGACGTGCGGGTCCGCAAGGCGCTGCGCGCGGGCATCGACTGGAAGAAGATCGTCCAGAACGTGTACTTCGGCGTCTACGAGGGCGCCGAGGGCGTGCTGTCCAAGTCCACCCCGGGCTTCGACGCGTCCGTGACGCCCGCCTACGCCTACGACCCGGCGGCCGCGAACGCGCTGCTGGACGAGGCGGGCTGGACCGCCCGCGACGGCGACGGCTACCGCACCAAGGACGGCAAGCGCCTCAAGGTCCGGCACATGTGGTCGGACCCGTCGGTGGAGACCCTCTCGGTCCAGATCCAGGCCGCGGCCAAGGAGATCGGCGTCGAGTTCGTCGAGGAGAACCTCGACGGCGGCACCTTCGTGGACCGCCTCCTCAAGGGCGACTACGAGATCATCGACACCGGCTTCGCCGCCCCCGGCCCCGACGTGCTGCGTGTCCTGTTCTCCAAGGCCAACATCCCGACGCCGGACCGCGGCATCGCCAACAACATGGCGAGGTACGACAACCCGGTCGTCGAGGCCGACTTCGACGCGGCGCTGCGCGCCACCGACCCGGCCGAGCAGCTGAAGATCTACGCGAAGGTCCAGCAGCAGCTCACCGAGGACGCGGCGGTCCTGCCGATCTACACCTCCACCTCGTCGCTGACGGCGCGGTCCGGGGTCCAGGGCGTGGCGTTCCACGTGGACGGGTCCCCGAACCTCACCGAGATATGGCTGGAGTCCTGAAGACGGGCCCGGCGGGGAACGGCGCCCCCGCCGGGACCGGCCGGGCCGAGCTCGTCCGCCTTGTTCTCCTCAGGGCGGGCGGCTCGGCCGCGGTCCTGTGGGGCGCGGTCACCGCCACGTTCGTGCTGCTGCGGGTGATGCCCGGCAACACCGCGGACGTGCTGATGGCCCGCTCCACCACCGCCTCGGCCGAGACCCGCGCCCAGCTCATCGCCGACTACCGGCTCGACGAGTCCGTCGGCGCGCAGTACCTCGCCTACCTGGGCAAGACGGCGCGCGGCGACTTCGGCGACTCCTACG
The DNA here is from genome assembly GCF_020991275.1 of Actinocorallia sp. API 0066. Lineage (GTDB taxonomy): Bacteria > Actinomycetota > Actinomycetes > Streptosporangiales > Streptosporangiaceae > Actinocorallia. Next base: position 94,624 of record NZ_JAJLQY010000008.1, read on the forward strand.
TGCTGCGCAGGCCCGTCACCGAGGTGCTGGCCACCCAGCTCCCGCACACGCTCCTGCTGGTCGCCGCGACCCTCGTGGTGACCGTCGCGGGCGCGGTGGTGCTGGCGGTGCTGAGCGCCCGCGCCGGACGGGTGGCGCGGAGCGTGTTCGCCGGGGTCGAGTCGCTGCTCGTGGCGGTGCCGCCGTTCTGGCTCGGCCTCGTGCTGCTCACCCTGTTCTCCTTCACCCTGCCGATCTTCCCGGCCGTCGGGTCCAGCTCGCTGAGCGGGCTGGTGCTGCCGACGCTGACGCTCGCGGCCGGGCCGCTCGCGCTCGTCAGCGGGGTACTGCGCGAGGGCATGCTGCGGGCGCTGCACGAGCCGTTCGTGCTGACCGCCCGCACCCGCGGCATCAGCGAGACCGCGGTGCACGTCAGGCACGTGCTGCGGCACGCGCTGCTGCCCGCGACCAGCCTGCTCGGCTGGATCGGCGGCAGCCTGCTCGGCGGCGCGGTGATCATCGAGATCGTGTTCTCCCGGCCGGGCGTCGGCAGGCTGCTGCTGACGTCCGTGCAGAACAAGGACCTGCCCGTGGTGATCGCCGTGGTGCTGCTGTCGGCGCTCGTCTTCGTCGTGTTCACCATCATCGTCGACGTGATCACCTGGCTCGTCGACCCGAGGACCAGGGAGGCGGCGTGATCCGCGCGATCCGTCCCGGGCTGTGGCCCGCCGTCGTGCTGCTCGTGGTGCTCGCCGCGATGGCCGCGGTGCCCGGCCTGTTCACCGGCGCCGACCCCGACGCCGCCGACCTCAACGCGACGTTCGCGCCGCCCGGCCCCGACCACTGGCTCGGCACCGACGAGAACGGCCGCGACCTGTGGGCGCGCATCGTCCACGGGGCCCGTCCTTCCCTGCTCATCGGCGGGGGAGCGGTCGCCGTCGCGCTGCTCGGCGGCGCGGTCGTCGGCGTGACGGCGGCCCAACTCGGCGGGCTCGCCGACCAGGCCCTCAGCCGCTCTCTCGAAGTGCTGCTGTCGGTGCCGTGGCTGCTGCTCGTCTTCCTCGTGGTCGCCGTGATGGGGCCCGGAACGTTCCCCGCGATGGTCGGGCTCGCGCTCGTGTCGCTGCCCGGCTTCGCCCGGGTCGTCCGCGCCGAGGTGCTGCGGCTGCGCGCCGCGCCCTTTGTGGAGGCGGCGCGCGGCTTCGGCTGGAGCCGCCTCCAGGTGACGGTCCGGCACGTCGTGCCCAACGCGCTCGGGCCCGTGCTGGCCCTGGCCACCGTGACGCTCGGCGCGACCATCGTCGCCGGGTCGTCGCTCAGCTTCGTCGGGCTCGGCCCGCAGCCGCCGACCGCCGAGTGGGGCGCGATGCTCGCCGCGAGCCGCCGCACCCTGTCGGTCGCGTGGTGGCCCGCCGCGTTCCCCGGCGTCGCCCTCACCCTGGCGGTCCTGGCGATCACCGCCGTCGGCCAGGAACTCCAGCGCCGTGCCGACGGGAGGCACCTGTGACCGCACCGCTCGTCACCGTCCGCGACCTGCGGGTCGACTTCCCCGGGGACGTCGCCGCCGTGCGCGGCGTCTCCTTCACCGTCGATCCGGGCACGGTCGTCGCGATCGTGGGGGAGTCCGGCTCGGGCAAGAGCGTCACCGCGCGCAGCCTCGTCGGGCTCGCGGGTGAGCGCGCCACCGTGCGCGCCAAGACCCTGGAGTTCGAGGGGCACGACCTGACCGGTCTTGACCCGCGCGGTTGGCGCGCGCTGCGCGGCCGCCGCGTCGGGTTCGTGCTCCAGGACGCGCTCGCCTCGCTCGACCCGCTGCGCCGGGTCGGCGCGGAGATCGCCGAACCGCTGCGCGAACACCGGACCGTCCCGTCCCGGCAGGTGCGGGCGGAGGTCGAGCGGCTGCTCGGCGAGGCGGGCGTGCCCGCGCCCGAGGTGCGGGCCCGGCAGTACCCGCACGAGCTGTCGGGCGGGCTGCGCCAGCGCGCCCTCATCGCCTCGGCCCTCGCCGCCCGTCCCGACCTCCTCATCGCCGACGAGCCCACGACGGCCCTGGACGCCACCGTGCAGCGCCAGGTGCTCCGCCTGCTGCGCGCCCGCGCCGACGAGGGCACCGCGATCCTGCTCATCACGCACGACCTCGGTGTGGTCGCCGAGATCGCCGACCACGTCCACGTCATGCGTGACGGCGTGTTCGTCGAGGACGGGCCCGCGCGGCGCGTCCTGGAGGCGCCCGAGCACGAGTACACCCGCACCCTCGTGGGCGCCGCCGCGGGCCACCGGCGCGCCACACCGCCCGGAGAGCCCGCCGTGGTGCTCCGGGCGGAGAACCTGGTGAAGACGTTCCGGCTGCCCGGAAAACGGGTCCTGCGGGCCGTGGACGGCGTCTCGTTCGACGTCGAGGCGGGCCGCACCCTCGGGATCGTCGGCGAGTCCGGCTCCGGCAAGACGACGGTCGGCCGGCTCCTCATGGGCCTCACCCGGCCCGACGCCGGATCGGTGCGGCTGGACGGCAGCGCCTGGACCGAGCTGCGCGGCCGCGACCTGCGCCAGGCCCGCCGCCGCGTCCAGATGGTCTACCAGCATCCGCTCGGCTCGTTCGACCCCCGCTACACCGCCCGGCGCCTGCTCGCCGAGCCCCTCGACGTCGTCGGGGTGCCCGAGGCCGAGCAGGCCGACCGGGCCGCGGAGCTGCTCGGCCAGGTCGGGCTGTCGCCGGACCTGCTGAACCGGCGCGGCCGGGAGCTGTCCGGCGGCCAGGCGCAGCGCCTCGCGATCGCCCGCGCGCTGGCCTGCGACCCCGACGTCATCGTCGCCGACGAGCCCGTCTCGGCCCTGGACGCGTCCGTGCAGGCCCAGGTGCTCGACGTGTTCGCCGAGATCCAGGAGCGCCGCGCCGTCTCCTACGTGTTCATCTCGCACGACCTCGGCGTGATCCGCCGCCTCGCCGACCGCGTCGCGGTCATGAAGGACGGCCGGATCGTCGAGTCCGGAGAAATGGCACAGGTATTCGACGCGCCCGCGCACCCCTATACGAAAGAACTCCTGGACGCCGTTCCCACGCTGCGGCTAAACCACCTCTAAGGCCCGGCTTAACCGCTCTTGTTCCGAAATCGAGATCTGCTTAACGTTCGCAGCAGCGCACCTTTCATCCAGCGCAGGCGAAGGGAACAGGAAATGACGGAGGCACCGCCGTACCCGCAGCCCCGCACGTGCCCCTACGAGCCGCCACCGGGCTACGCCGAGATCGGTGAGCGGGGGCCCATCCTCAAAGTGCGGCTCTATGACGGCCGTGAGGCGTGGATGATCACCGGCTACCGGGAGTCCCGGGAACTGCTGACCCATCCGAACCTGTCGTCACAGCGCACCCATCCGAACTTCCCGATCGTCGCGCCCCGGTTCCGCTCGCAGATCGCCAGGACACTGGCGCTCATCGCGATGGACCCGCCGGTGCACGACACCTACCGGCGGTACCTGAACCCGCACTTCAGCCTGAAGGCGGTCCGCCGGATGCGGCCGGAACTGGAACGGATCGTCAAGGGCTACGTCGACGAGATCCTCGACCACGGGCCGCCCGCCGACCTCGTCAGGCTGCTCGCGGTGCCGCTGCCGTCCCTGGTGATCTGCCGCCACCTCGGCGTCCCCTACGAGGACCACGAGTTCTTCCAGGACTCCAGCGGCGCCGTCATGCTCGGCACCGAGGAGGAGTCCGCGACCGCCGCGCAGAACCTCGTGGACTACATCGACAGCCTCGTCGCCGACCAGGTGAAGAACCCCACCGACGGACTCCTCGGCACCCTCGTGCGCGAACGCGTCGCCACCGGCGACATCGGCCACGACGAACTCGTGTCGATCGCCCTCGTGCTGCTCATCGCCGCGCACGAGACGACGTCCTCGTCGCTCGCGCTCGGCATCATCACCCTGCTGGAGCACCCCGACCAGCTCGCCCGGCTGCACGCCGGCCCGTCGCTGCTGCCGGGCGCCATCGAGGAACTCCTGCGCTACATCGCCACCACCGACCTCGTCGCCACCCGCATCGCCAAGGGCGACATCGAGATCGCCGGTCGGACCATCCGCGACGGCGAGCCCGTGCTCGTCTCCGGCACCCTCGCCAACCGCGACCCGGCCGTGCACGGCGACGCCGACGTCCTCGACATCACCCGCGAGAACCCCCACCACGTGACCTTCGGGTTCGGCATCCACCAGTGCCTCGGCCAGAACCTCGCCCGCATCGAACTCGAGGTCGCCTTCCACGAGCTGCTCACCCGCATCCCCACCATGCGGCTCGCCGTCGACGTCGCGGACCTGCCGATCCTCGGCGCCGGCACCGTCCAGCGCGTCCTCAGCCTGCCGGTGGAGTGGTGAGCACCGTGCGGGTGGAGGCCGACCGCGAGTCGTGCATCAGCGCGGGCCGCTGCATGGCCGCCAACAGCTCCGTCTTCGACCAGGACGACGACGGCATCGTCGTCGTCCGCACCACCCACCCCGCCCCCGAGCACCGCGACAGCGTCCGCAAGGCCGCCTACCTGTGCCCGGCGGGAGCGATCACGCTCAGGAGCGCACCTTGACCGACGACGACAACGACAGACGCACCACCACGACCCGCCTCCCCTCGCTCACCGGAATGCGGTTCTTCGCCGCCTTCCTCGTCTTCGTGTGCCACGCCCTGGTCACCGGCTACTTCCACGCCGGCACCCAGGCCCGGTTCGGGGACTTCGCCTTCGCGGCGGGCTGGCTCGGCGTCGAGTTCTTCTTTGTGCTCAGCGGCTTCGTGCTCGCCTGGGCCGTCCGCGAAGGGCAGAGCAGGACGGCGTTCTGGCGGCGCCGCCTCGTGAAGGTCTACCCCAACCACGTGCTCACCTGGCTCGCCGCGCTCGGGCTCGCCGCCTGGGCGGGGCGCAGCCTCGACCTCGTGGACCTGCTGCCGTCCCTGTTCCTCGTGCACACCTGGCTGCCGCGCGCGGAGTTCATCCTCACCGTCAACGTCGTCACCTGGTCGCTGGCCTGCGACCTGTTCTTCTACCTCGCCTTCCCGTTCCTGTGGGCGGGCATCAGGCGCATCCCCGAGCGGTTCCTGTGGGCCTCGGCGGGCGGCGTCGTCGCCGTCATCGTGGCGCTGCCCGCGGTGGCGCTCGCCCTGGTCCCGGGCGAGCCCCGGATCCCCGGCCAGGAGATGTCCCTCACCCAGAACTGGTTCCTCGTGTCGTTCCCGCCCGTGCGCGCGCTGGACTTCGTGCTCGGCATCCTCATGGCGCGGATCGTCACGGCCCGGCGCTGGATCGGGCTGCCGCCCTCGGCGGCGCTCGGCCTGCTCCTCGTCGGGTTCGCCGCGCAGATCGCGCTGTGGCCCACGGTGTACGGGCTGACCGCCACCGTCGTCGCGCCGATCGCCCTGCTCATCGCCTCCATCGCCGTCGCCGACGTGCGCGGCGACCGGTCGCTCCTGCGGACGCGGCCCCTCCAGTGGCTCGGCGAGATCTCCTTCGCCTCCTACCTCGTGCACTTCCTCGTGCTCGTGTTCGTCCACGAGGCGCTCGGCGCGACCCGCAGCTGGGACGCGCCCGTCGCGCTCGCCCTCGTCACCGCGCTGTGGGTCCTCACCACCGCTCTCGCGTGGGGGCTGTACCGGTTCGCCGAGACGCCGGCGATGCGGCTGTGGGCCGGCCCGAGCACCCTGCGTCCGCGCCCCCGCACCCCCGTGTCCGGCGGCGGCGCACCCGTCCCCGAACCCTCGTGAGAATCCGTGACTCTGTGACAAGGAGGGCCGTGCCTTGACGGTCGACACCGCTCTACTGCCGTCCTATCCGCAGGACCGAAAATGCCCCTACCAGCCGTCGCCCGGTTATCAGGAACTCGGCGGGGAAGGCCCGCTGCACCGGGTCCGGCTGTTCGACGGGAAATGGCTGTGGCTGGTCACCGGCCATTCCCAGGGCCGCCGCCTGCTCGCCGACCCGCGCATGTCCGCGGACCGTTCCCGCGCCGACTTCCCGGTGGTGCTGCCCCGGTTCGAGGCGCCCATCTTCAAACCGCTCGCGCTCATCGGGTTCGACCCGCCGACGCACAGCGTCCACCGGCGGCTCCTCGCGCCGGACTTCAGCCTCAAGCACGTCCGCGCCCTCCGCGCCGACGTGACGGCCCTGGCGCACCGGCTCATCGACCGGATCACCGCCAAGGGCGCCCCCGCCGACCTGCTCAACGACTACGCGCTGCCGATCCCGTCGATGGTCGTGTCGGAACTGCTCGGCGTCCCCTACGACGACCACGAGTTCTTCGAGGCGCGGACCGTGGACCTGCTCCAGGCCAAGTCACCCGAGGGCGCCGAGGCGGCGGGCCAGGCCCTGTGGGACTACCTCGACCGGCTCATCACCGCCAAGGAGCGGGACGCCGCCGACGACGGCGTGATCAGCAGGCTCGCGTCCCGCGTCGACGGCGTCGACCTGACCCGCGACGACCTCCTCCGGATCGCGCTCGCCCTCCTCATCGGCGGGCACGACACCACGTCCCAGATGATCGCGATGGGCGTCGTCACCCTGCTGGAACACCCCGACCAGCTCGACCTGCTGCTGGCCGACGCCGACCTCGTCCCGGCGGCCGTGGACGAACTGCTCCGCGTCGTGTCGGTGACCGACGTGTCCGGCGTCCGGGTCGCGCTGGAGGACATCGAGATCGACGGGTACACCGTCCGCAAGGGCGAGGGCGTGCTCGTGTCGTCGTCGATGACCAACCGCGACCCCGAGGTCTATCCCGACCCGTACCGGGTCGACGTCCGCCGCACCGCGGGCTCGGCCAGCCGCCAGCACATGACCTTCGGGTTCGGCATCCACCAGTGCCTCGGCCAGAACCTCGCGCGGATGGAGCTGGAGGTCGCCTTCACCGTCCTGTTCGAACGGCTCCCCACCCTGCGCCTCGCCGTCCCGCGCGCCGACCTCGCGTTCCGCAAGGGCGGCACCATGCAGGGCGTCCACACCCTCCCCGTCGCATGGTAGGCAGCCGATGAAGGTCACCGCCGACCGGACCCGCTGTATGGCGGCGGGCCACTGCGCCGTCACCGCCCCCGACGTCTTCGACCAGGCCGACGACGGCCTCGTCACCGTCACCGACCCCACCCCGCCCGACCCCGCCCGCGCCGACGTCCTCCTGGCCGAGCGGCTCTGCCCGTCCCGCGCCGTCACGGTCCACGACGCCTGACCCGGTGGGCCTGACACCGTGAGCCCCGTCCGGGGCGCGGGACGCGCCGGTCCCGTGCCCCGGACGGCTCCGCGGAACGGTCCGCCGCCCGGCGGCTAGGGCTTCTCCGGCTCCCGGAGCGTGGTGTGGAGGCGGTCGGCGATCTCGGCGAGCGCGTCCCGCTGCCCGGCCGACAGCGGGTCGAGCAGCCAGCGCCGGATGTGCGCCGCCCGCTTCGGGAAGGCGGCGGTGATGGCGGCGCGGCCCTCCGGGGTCAGCGTGATGATCGCGGCGCGCGCGTTGTCGGGGCAGGGCGTGCGGGTGATGAGGCCGCGCCCGGCCATCCGGGTGAGGTGGTGGTGCAGGCGGCTCTTCTCGAAGTCGGTGACCTCGCTCAGCTCGTAGGGCCGCAGCGACCCGTCCGGGCTCCTCAGCAGCGCCGACAGGAGCGCGAAGTCCGGCTCGGACAGGCCGGTCTCGTGCTGGAGGTCGCGGGCCATCCGCCGCCAGAACACCACCTGGCTCTCGAAGAACGAGCGCCACACCCGTTCCTCGTCCCCGTCGAGCCACCCGCCGCCCGCGTCCGTCATGCCCAGCACCCTACAAGCCCTCCCCGCCCTCGATCCGCGCCGCTCACACGACGGTCCAGTCGTCCCCCTCGACGACGATCGCCTGGCCGTCGCGGAGCGCCACGAACGGCAGGTGGTGGTCGATGAGGTACTGCACCGTCTGCTCGATCTCCAGCGTCTCGGGGTGGTCGGACCGGTAGTGCGGCGCGACGCAGAACGGCAGGATCCCCAGGCCGTCCCAGAGCGCCGGCCCCTCGGGATACCCGTCGGGAACGAACGCGGGGTCGTCCACCTCGCCCTCGATCCCGCGCAGCGTCGGCCCGAGCACACACGCCGCGGCGCTGTACCCCGCATAGACGATCGCGTCGTCCGCGAGCAGTTCTTTCAGCACTTCGTCGGCGCCGCTCAGCCGCAGCGCCCGCCGCAGCACAAAAACACTCCCACCGCGAAAGTACACACCGTCGAATCCGGCGAGCACCTCCCGCACCTTTTCCGGCCCCGCCCCGAAATACCGCCGCAGATCCACCTCGACGGGTTCCAGCCCGAGCCCTTCGAGCGCCTCGAACTCCCGCCGAAGCGAAGCCCCCCTCCGCTCCGCCCCGTGATAGTCATACGCGTTCAACACCACCCCCACCCGCTTCCCCCCGCCCAACAGCCGAACCAACTCTCCGGGCCGATCCCCGACCCCGAACGAAGACAGATAAAGCCGCATGATCACAGTCTAGAAGACGTACGCGGCACATACTGCCGATCTTGTCCCTGGCCTCGGGGAATCTATAGTCTCGACGGATGACGATCCGGCTGTACGACACAAGGCAGCGTCAGATCCGGGACTTTCATCCACTGGTTCCCGGTCGTGCCTCGATTTACCTGTGCGGGGCGACGGTGCAGGGCGCGCCGCACATCGGCCACATCAGGTCAGGACTCAATTTCGACATCCTGCGCCGATGGCTTTCGCACCGGGGGTACGACGTCACCTTCGTCCGCAACGTCACCGATATCGACGACAAGATACTCCGGAAGTCGGCCGAGCAGGGACGGCCGTGGTGGGCGATCGGGTACGAGAACGAGCGGGCGTTCAACGCCGCCTACGAGGCGGTGGGCTGCCTGCCGCCCACGTACGAGCCGCGCGCGACCGGCCACATCCCCGAGATGGTGGAGATGGTCCGGGTCCTCGTCGACCGGGGGCACGCGTACGCGGCGGACGGCAACGTCTACTTCGACATCCGGTCGCTGCCCGGCTACCTCGCCCTGTCCCGGCAGGAGCTGGACGACCTCCTGCACGTCCCGGCCGAGGGCGCGGGCGGCACGGGCAAACGCGACGTCCGCGACTTCGCCCTGTGGAAGGCGGCGGCGCCGGGCGAGCCGTCCTGGGACACCCCGTGGGGGCCCGGCCGTCCGGGCTGGCACCTGGAGTGCTCCGCGATGGCCCACAAGTACCTCGGCGCGGCCTTCGACATCCACGGCGGCGGCATCGACCTGGTCTTCCCGCACCACGAGAACGAGATAGCCCAGGCGCGGGGCTACGGCGACGACTTCGCCGCCTACTGGGTGCACAACGCCTGGGTCACCCTCTCCGGGGAGAAGATGAGCAAGTCCCTCGGGAACTCCGTGCTCGTGCGCGACCTGCTCGCCCGCTGGCGGCCGATCGTGCTCCGCTACTACCTCGCCACCCCGCACTACCGCTCGACCATCGAGTACGGCGACGGCGCGCTGCGCGAGGCGGACGCCGCCTTCACCCGCGTCGAGAGCTTCATCGAGCGCGCCGTCGACCTCGTCGGGCCGCCCCCGGCCGCGCCGGTGCCGGCCGCCTTCGCCGCCGCGATGGACGACGACCTCGGCGTGCCCCAGGCCGTCTCCGTCGTGCACACCGCCGTCCGGCAGGGGAACGTCGCCCTGCGGGCCGGGGACAAGGCGGCGACGTCCGAGCGGCTGGGCGAGGTCCGCGCGATGCTCGGCGTCCTCGGGCTCGACCCGACCGAGCCGCGCTGGAGCGGCGCGCGGAACACCGGCGGGCTGCTCGACGTCGTGGGCGCGCTCGCGGACGTGGTCCTGGAACAGCGCCAGGAGGCACGCGCGCGCGGTGACTTCGCCGCCGCCGACGCGCTCCGGACCAGGATTCAGGAATCCGGACTGGAGATAGAGGATACCGCTTCCGGCCCCCGCTGGAAGCTGCGCGGAATGCCGTGATCCGGCCGTGGGCGCCGTTCGACCGGTGAATATGCGCACTCGAACGGCGGCCCCGCGCACACGCCTTTCCCCGCCGTGGTGCCTTTGGTAGCTTCGCGATCCAGGCACCGCTGGACTTTCCCGAGGAAAGGGGGCGCTTTGTCGGACCGGCCATTCCTGCTGTTCAATTCGCTGACCGACCGGACGGAGGTCTTCCGGGCGTCCGGGCCGGTCGCCGGCGTGTACAGCTGCGGACCCCTCGTCTTCGCGCCCCCACACCTGGGCATCATCCGCGGATATGTGTGCGTCGACGTCATCCGGCGCGCGCTGCGGTGGAAGGGAACACCGGTCCGCCATGTCGTCACGCTGACCGACATCCGGCAGACCCGGGAGAACGCCGCACCGGGCGGCCGGTCGTTCGCGGAGGTCACCGAACACTACGCCGGGATATTCCTGCGGGATCTCGCGACGATGAACGTGCTGCCCGCGCACCATTATCCGCGGGCCTCGGATCATGTCGACGCGATGGTGGAGTTCGCCGGTGAACTGGAGGCGCGCGGTTACGCCTACCCCACCGAGTCGGGGCTGTACTTCGACACGGGAAGGGTCGCCGCCTACGGCGCGCTCGCCGTCATGAACGCGCCGGGCCAGCGGCTCGGCGCGCGGGCGCGACCGGCGCCGGGACGGCGGCGCACGACGGACTTCGCGCTCTGGCGGACGGTCGACGGCGCCCGGCACGGCCGTCAGGGCTGGCCGTCGCCCTGGGGCTGGGGGCTGCCCGGCGGGCACCTGCCCTGTTCGGTGATGAGCCGCGCCCTGCTCGGCGAGCGCTTCGACCTGCACACCGGCGGCCAGCGCCACCGCAGGCTCCACCACGTCAACGAGATAGCGCAGAGCGAGGCGCTCCTCGACGACGGACGCCCGTGGGTCGGGCACTGGAGCCACCACGGTGAGCTCCACATGGGCACCCGCCCGATGGCGCGGGGCACCGCGTCGGGGCTGCCCGAACTCGTCGCCCGGGGGTTCCACCCCATGGCCTACCGGCTGTTCCTGCTCGGCGGCCACTACCGCAACCAGATGAACTACACCGAGGACGCGTTGCGGGCGGCGCAGGCGACGCTGCGCAGGCTCGTCCGCAAACTGGCGCCGTGGGCCGGTGCCGCCCCGCTCACGTCGCACGGCGCGGCGCGGGCCAGGCTCGGGGACGCCGATCCGGTCGCGGCACGGCTGCTGGACGAGCTGGACGCGGCGGTCTGCGCGGACCTCAACACCGCGCGGGCGCTCGCCGTGCTCCAGGCGGCGGCACGGCGCTCCGACCTCAGCCCTGACGGCGGCCGGGTGCTGGTCGCGGCGGCGGACGCCCTGCTCGGGCTCGGGTTGGGCGCGCTCACCGAGCGCGAGCTCGACGGCGCCCCGCGCGCTTTCGTCTCGTCCGGTGCCTCGGACGAGGAGATCGCGCTGCTGGTGGCCGCTCGGGAGGAGGCGCGAGCGGCCGGAGACTGGGCGCGCGCGGACGGGATCCGGACCCGCCTGCTCGCCTTCGGGGTGCCGGTCAGGGACTCCGCGCGACGCGCCTGAGGCGGGCCGGGGCGGACGTCGCGGTCGCGCCGGGCTCAGTCACGCGCCTCGACGCGCTGCGCGAAGCTCAGCCAGTCCTCGGACAGGCGCCGGGCCAGGGAGGCGACGGAGGACGCGCAGTGCGCGGGCACCCCGTCCACGAGCTGCTCCCACATGTCGTTGTCGAAGACGTGGGACCCCATGACGCGCAGCAGCGACCGGCCCGCGTCGGTGAACCGGAGCGACGGGTCACGGCGCAGCCGCTGCAGCGCGACGGCCGGGCTCACCGGGTGGTCGCGCGCGGAGGGCGCGCCGCTCCCGGCGGCCAGGACCACGACCTCGGCGTCGTCGCCGTGGTCCTCCAGTTGCAGGAGGCGGCGGGGGACGGGATCCCGCCCGGCTTTCAGGCGTTCGCGGACGTCGCGCACCGTGGAGACCGCGACGCCCGCCTGTTCGGCGACCTCGCGGAGGGACGCGCCGGGGTTCGCCGCGATGATCGCGGCCGCGGTCCTGCGCCCTTCGGCGGCGTTCAGCGGGCGGACCCTGCCGTCCTTGCCGACGCGCACCCGCGACGGGAGTTCGGCGCCGGGGACGCGGCGCCGGATCGTTCCCACCGTGCGGGCCGACAGGCCGGTCGCCTCGGCGATCAGCCGGTCGGAGAGCTGCGGGTGCGACCGGAAGATCCGCAGCACGGCGGCGGTCCGGTCCGCGGTCGACAGCGGCAGCCCGTGCTTGGCGTTGATCTTGACGGCGATGAGGAACGCGTCGTCCTCGCTGCCGTCGAAGAACTCGACCTCGATGGTGTTCTCGCCGCGCAGCCGGGCGGCGCGCACCCGGTGCATGCCGTCGATGACCCGCATCGTGGGGCGGTGCACGATGATCGGCGGAAACGGAAGGTCCGAACTCGCGAGCCGCCGCACATGCTCGGCGTCCTCCCCGGAACTGCGCGGAGAATGGGCGTCGACAAGGCTGCTTATGTTGATCAGATCCGGAGTCCTGAAGGACTGCGGAGCCAGACCCCCCTGCCGGAAAACAGGGGCTGAGATGCTTTTCACGATTTTCTCCCCGACAGGTGTGCGCACACGCGCGATCATTGTCACCATGGGCTGTCGTCGTTCGACGGCGCACCGGACCGGCCGCCGTGTTCCGTTCTTCCGGCGCGCCGGAGGGGTGGGGCGCGCCGGTCAGCCGAGCCGTGCCGTGACGGTCTTGAACCGCTGGTACTCCGCGAGCGCGAGCGTGCTCAGGTCGGTGCCGTGCCCGGACTGGCGGCGGCCGCCGTGCGGCAGTTCCGGCGTCTGGTCGAGGTGGCAGTTGAGCCAGACCTCGCCCGCGTCGAGCGCGGCCGCCACCGAGAGCAGGGTGTGCGCCGCGGTGCCCCACACGCTCGCCGCGAGCGCCTGCGGCACGCCGTTGGCGAGCCGGACGGCGTCCGCCACGTCGTCGGCCGCCTGGACGGTGAGACAGGGGCCGAACGTCTCCTCGCGCACGGCGGGATCGTCCGGTTCGAGGTCGTAGAGCACCCGGAACGGCGTCCAGTGCCCGTCGGCGTGGTCGCCGTCGAGGAGGCGCAGCTCGCCCGCGAAGCTCCCGCCCGCGCCGGACGCCGCGAGGATCCCGTCGTACCGCGCGAGCTGCGCCGGGTTGTTGAGCGGGCCGAAGTCGGCGCCGCCATGGAAGTCGGCGACCGCCTCGACGAGGCGGTCGACCACCGCGTCGTAGTTCTCGCGCAGGGTGATGACCCGCTCGGGCGCCGCGCAGCTCTGCCCCGCGTTGTAGACGGCGGCCGCCGCCAGCCGCGCGTAGGTCTCGGGCGGGGCGTCCGGCAGGATGACGGCGGCGCAGTTCCCGCCGAGCTCCAGGCTGACCCGGCGCAGTCCGGCGCGGGCGGCGACGTCGAGGCCGCCCGCCACGCTGCCGGTGAAGGCGACCGCGTCAACGGCCGACTCGACGAGGAGGCGTCCGGTGTCCCGCCCGCCGGGCAGCACCCGGAGCACGGAGTCGCCGAGCGTCCGCGCGGCATGCTCGCCGAGGAGGAGCGCCGACTCCGGGGTGGTCTCGGCGGGTTTGAGCACCACGGTGTTCCCCGCCGCCAGCGCGGGCGCGATCCGCCACGCGGCCATGAGCAGCGGGTAGTTCCAGGGGACGATCGCGGCGACGACGCCGAGCGGCTCGTACCGGACCCAGCTCTCCCGGCCGGGCAGGTGGCCGCCGGCGACGGGCGCCTGCGCGGCGCGGGCCGCCCCGGCGTAGAACCTGACGACGTCGGCCGCCGCCAGCACCTCTTCCCTCGCCGCGTCGGCGGGCTTGCCGGTACCGGCCCGTTCGGCGGCGGCGTACTCCTCGACGGCCTCCTCCAGGGAGTCGGCGAGGCGGAGCAGGCGGCGCGACCGTTCGGCGGTGGTCAGGCCCGCCCACGCGGGCCGCGCGGCGGCGGCCGCCGCGACGCCTTCCGCGACCTCCACGGGACCGGCGGCGGGCGGCCCGCCGCGCGGCGTGCCGGTGCGGGGATCGGTGAGCGGCGGGGAATCGCCGCGGCTGAGACCTGCGCGTTCCGGAGTGAGCCTCATAGCCGAGAATATAGGCCAGTAATGTTCTGTTCGACCCGGCTAGTCAGGCGGGGTCAGGCCGAATTCGGCGAGCAGGCGCGGCCGCTGGAGCTTTCCGGTGGGCGTGCGCGGTATTCGGGGCGCCAGGATGATCCGGCGGGGCAGCGCGTGCGGCGGGAAACACGCGCCGAGATGCCGTCTGATGTCGGCCTCGCGCCCGGTTCCGGTGACGACGACCGCGACGACGGACTCCCCTTCCACCGGGTCCGGAACGGCGAGGCAGGCGGCGTCCGCGACCCCGTCCAGGCGGCGCAGCGCGTGCTCCATCTCCTCCAGCGAGACGGCCTCGCCGTGCACCTTCGCGATGTTCTTCAGCCGTCCGGTCAGCACGAGGAGTTCGCGTCCGGTGTGCGGGTCCAGGGCGCGTCGGCCGAGGTCGCCCGAGTGGAACCAGCCGCCGCGGAACGCCTCGTCCGTCGCCTCGGGGTTGCCCGCGTACCGCGACATGACGTTGTGTCCGCGCATGCAGACCTCGCCCACCTCGCCCGGCGGGACGGGTCGGCCCGCCGGGTCGAGCACGGTCACCTCGTTGCCGAAGAGGGGCACGCCGACCGGCGGGACGTCCGTGTCGACCATGACGGCACGGTAAGCGTCGGGGGACAGGTCGATCGGCATCGTGGTGGCGAAGTTGGTCGTCTCGGTCAGCCCGTACCCCTGGACGATCCGGGCGCCGAGCCGCCGGTGGACGTCGTGCGCGGTCCGCACGGACAGGGGCGCGGCGGCGGTGAGGAAGTAGTCGAAGCCGGACGGGAGGCGCGGCTCGCGCCAGGTCGCCAGCAGCGTGTCGAGGACGCTCGGCACCGCGCTGGCGATCCGGGGACGGAACCGCTCGATGAGCCCGGGGTAGGCGAACGGGTCGAAGGCCGCCGCGAGGACGACGTGCGCGCCCGCGCGCAGCGGCGCGAAGAGCGTCGTGTGCACCCCGTTGACATGGTGGACGGGAAGGAAGCCGAGCACCCGGTCGCCCGCGCGCAGCCGGTGGTGGCGGCGCAGCGCCTCGGCGTTGGCCGCCGCGTTGCGGTGGGTCTGCGCGACGGTCTTGGCCGCCGCCGTCGATCCGGACGTGCCGAAGAACAGCGCGTCGTCGTCGAGCCGGACCGCCGCGTCGGCGGCGTCGCCGACCGGGTCGGGCGCCCGCTCGAAGCGCGGCACGGCGACGGCGCCGTGGCCGAGGCGTTCGGCGTCGGCGGGGGAGGCGCACAGCACCGCCTTCGCGCCGCGCGCGGCGAGCTGGTCGTGGATCCGCGCCGGGGGGTCGGCCGGGTTGAGCACGAGGCAGACGGCTCCGGCGCGCAGGAGCCCGAACAGCGCCACCACCGAGGCGGGGTCGTTGACCGGGAGGAGGCCGACGACGTCGTCCCGCGCGACCCCGAGCGCGGTGCGGAGCCAGTGGCGGCAGCGCGCGCTCCACGCGTCGAGCTGGCCGAAGCTCATCGTGGCGGTCGCGCCGTCGGCCGCCACCGAGGTGAGATACGGCAGGTCGGGGCCGGTGCGGGCGCGGGAAACGAGGGTTTCCACGATGGTCGGGTAGCGCGCGCCGTCGGCGGCGGGGTGGGCGTGCGCGCCGTCGTGGTCCGTGCGGGGGCTCACGGCAGCCGTCCCGCCGCGCTCTCGGCCCGCCGAACGGCCTCGGTGAGCGTGCGCACGGACCGGAACGTGGCGCGGTTGACCAGCTCGGCGGGCAGGGTCACGCCGCGCCGCCGCTCCAGTTCGACCATCAGCGACACGACGGCGATCGAGTCCAGGCCGAGGCCGCTGAGGGGCGCGTCCGGGTCGATCCCGGCGGGGGCCGCCCCGTCCTTGAGCCGCCGGGCCACGAGCGAGGCGATGACCTCGGTCAGGTCGTCCATGCGGGTGGTTCTCCCTTCACGTCATGGTGTCGCGGGCGCGGCGTGTTCGAGTGCGGCGTCACCGCGGTCGAACACCGCCGGGCGGCCGGTGCCGGGCGAGCCGGTCGATCGCGGTGGACAGTTCGTCCCAGCGGCGCGCCGTGGTGACGCGGGCGACGCCCCCCGAGAGGCAGAAGGTCAGGATCCCGGGGAAGACCGAGACGCCGGTGTCGTTCAGGAGGCTCCGGAAGCACAGATAGGAGTTGTCGTAGCCGTCGAAGCTCAGCGCGACGTTGATCGAGCAGACGGCGGGCGTCACCGAGATCCCCGGCAGGTCGAGCCGCGCGGTGGCGGCCTCGCGCAGCGCGGTCAGGCTGTCGGTCCTGGACAGCCGTTCCTCCCGGTACCGGGTGTAGGCGCGCTGCAGTGACGCGAGGTCCATCCCGTAGCCGGGGTCGAACTCCGCGAGGTGTGCCCCGGTGACGTCCTCGACCGACGTGATCAGCCAGCGCTCCAGCCGGGCGAGCACCTCGACCAGCGTGTAGAAGACCGAGGGCGGGCCGCCGAAGGTGCTGGACGCGAACTCGTAGTACTCGTCGATGAACGCCGCGTCCGCGATGATCCAGCCGATCTTCAGGCCGGGCGCCGACCAGGTCTTGGACAGGCTGGTGACCCGCACGACGTTCGGGGCCGAGCGCGCCGCCGAGGGCCGGGCGACCGGGCCGAGCCACTCGTGGCACTCGTCCAGGATGATCATCGTGGCCGGGTCGGCCGCCCGGATGAGCTCGGCGAGCTCCGCCTCCCGCACGACCGCCCCCGTCGGGTTCGCGGCGGTCTGGAGCAGCACCAGCGGGGTGTCCGGCCGCAGCGCGTCGATCAGCGGCCGCAGCGTCGTCGTCCCGTCCTCCGACGGCGTCGGCACCAGCCGCACGTCCTTGCGCCGGGCCACCGACTCGACGAGCGGCGGGTAGTTCGGGATGGCGCACAGCGCGGGCGCGGCGGTGCGCGCGGTGTGGAGCAGGATGAAGTCGGCGAGCATGCTGATGGTGAAGGTCGCGCCCATCGTCAGCGCGATGTTCTCCGGGCCGTACGCAGGGCCCGCCGCGCGCGCCGACTCGTAGGCGGCGACGGCCTCGCGGGACGAGGCGCGCCCGCGCGAGTCGGAGTAGCCGTACCAGTCGCGCGACAGCGCGTAGGTGACGGCGTCCTTGAGCGCGCCGGGCAGGCCCCAGACCTCCTCGTCCACGGAGCCGCCGGACAGGATGAGGTCGGCGCGGGGGCGCAGCACGCCGTAGAGGTCGTCCCTGAAGTAGTGGTTGAACAGCTCCTTCACCATCCGCACCGTCGCGCGGGAACCGAGGATCTCCTCGCCCGTCACCCGGCGGCGCGGGGTCGCGGCGCGCCAGCGTTCGGCGAGCTCCGGACGCCGCCCGTCCCGGCCGAGCCTCGCCTCGACCTGGCCGAGCACGAGGTCGCGGAGCTCGAACGGGTCCGACGGGTCGCGGGCCCGGTCGAAGACGTCGGCCAGCCAGGCGTCGGCCGCCGGGTCGAGCCGCGTTCCCCGGGGCCGGGCGGCCGCGCCGGGCGGGCGGTCCGGCTGTGGCGGCGGCGCGGGGACGGCGGCGCGCGGCGTGGCGAACAGAGTCATACGGGACCTCGCAGGACGGTTCAGGGGTGGCGGATCCGGAGCCGTTTGAGATGGCGTCGGCGCGGTCGGCGGGCGGCGCCGGCGGCGCTCCTGCCGTGGAAGGAGAAGGTGTTGTCGATGACCGCGAGCGTGCCGCGCCGCCACCGGATCCCCGTGGCGTTCCGTGGCTGGTACATCGCGGCGAGCAGGGCGCGCAGCGCGCCGTCGACCTCGGCCGGGCTCGCGGCGCCGTCCGGGCAGACCCAGCGGAACGGCGCGTCCCCGAGGTCGCGGAACGCGAAGACGGGCCGCCCCTGGACGTACCGGAGGATGGGCGGGACGTCGTGGTCGCTCCGGCACCTGGTGGCGGCGAGGACACGCCGCTCGTCCGGCGTCAGCGCGTCGTGCACCGAGGCCATCGGGACGAGCACGGTCTGCGCGAGCCGCTCGGCCGGGTCCGCGGCGCAGCACATCAGCACCACGTAGCGCGGCTGCGCCGCCACGGCGCGGTCGCTGCGCTCGGAGTGCAGGGTGAGCGCCGCCGCGCTGAAGGGCTGGCGGGCGGGGTCCTCGGGGTGCGCGTACTCGTCGACGAGGTTGAGGACCACCCCGTGTTCCACCCACGGCAGCACAAAGGGGTCGCTCTCGGGGAGCGGCTTCCCCAGCCCGTCGCCGAACGCGAGGAACCGCTCGGTGGACAGGGGCTCGGCGAGGTCCGCCCGGAGCAGCCCGTCCCGGCCGGGCGGTGCGGACGGGCGCCCCGCCAGGGCGTCCGGCGTGATCGGCGCGCCCGTCGCCTCCGGCAGCGGCAGCCCGCCCTGGAGCACGGCACGGCGCCGGGCGACGTGCGGGTCGGACGGGCGCGGGCGGAAGACCCCGATCACGGCGCACCGCCGCCGACCGGCGCGTGGCCGCAGCCGAGCCGCCGCAGCGCGTGCTCCCCGGGCGCGGACAGGCCGCAGACACGGCAGCGGATCAGGCCGTCGGCGGCGAGCAGGTCGCTGAACGGCACGAGCGTCTGCCTGTCCGCGCTGTCCAGCGCCCGGTGCGAGACCCCCACCGACAGCAGCACGTGGTCGCTGATCGCGCCGACGGCGTGCGGCTGGAGCCCCGCGACGAGGTACGCCTGGCCCGGCGCCGTCTCCAGGATCTCCCCGGCGGCGGTGATCGTGCCACGGCCGCCGACGACGAACAGCAGGTGGTCGCCCCGGTGCACGTGCGGGGCGAATCCCCGGCCCGCCGGCACGTGGATGAGGTCGGCGCCGAGGAAGCCGTTGGACAGGAGCGGCTGGCCCGTGACGCCCTCCACCGAGCCGACGTCGGTGCCGCGCGGCGACATGAGCACGGCGAGGCGCTGCGCGAGGCCGTCGGCGAGCCCGTCGTCGTCGGCCCACCGGGCCAGGGCGACCGCCGTGTTGACCCGGCCGCCTTCGGCCTGGTCCCGCGCCCGCGTCGGGGGCACGCCGAAGGCCAGCAGCAGGAACCGCTGGAGCGCGTCGTCGCGCTCGGCCCGCGGCAGCCCCTCCAGGCGCCGGTAGGCGAGGTCGAGGACTTCCGCCGTCGTAGGGCGCGGCCGTTCTGGGGTCACGATCCAGCCTCCAGACTAGACGGGGGTGAAGGGGACGCGGCCCAGCTCCAGGGCGAGCCGGGCGCCGAGGAACCCCGCGAACACGTGGTGGAGCAGCGGCGTCCACTCCTCGCGGGGCGCGCCGAGGACGGGCAGGAGGACCGATCCGGGCGGCGTCCCGGCGTCGTGCGGGCCGACCACGACGACGGGCCGCCCCAGCGCGACGGCGCCGCGCGCGAGTTCGGCGGCGCGCCCGGCGGCGCGGCCGCGCGGCGCGAGGACGACCAGCGGCGCGTCGCCCGGCCGGGCGTGCCGCTCGACGTGCCACCACTCCTCGAGGTCCTGGCCGAAGGCGGCGACCCCGCACGCCTCGACGACCTTCGCCGCCGCGTACTTCGCGGTGCCGAGCGCGGGGCCCGTTCCGGTGACCGCCAGCGGCCCCGGCCCGTCCGGGCGGGCGGCGACGAGCTTCGCCGCGAGCTCACCGCAGGGCGTCTCGACGGCGGCGGCGGTGCGCTCGACCTCGTCGGGCAGCGCGCGCAACTCCCGCAGCAGCGTTTCCGGCGGGACGGGTCCGCGCCGCCCGGCCAGCCGGACGGCGACCACCGCCAGGGCGGCGAGGCTCGCCTGGTAGGTGAGGATGCCGGGGGACGGCTCGGCGGCCGAGGTCCGCACGACGAGGCGGTGGTCCGCCGCGAGCGCCACGGCGCTGTCCGGATCCGCCGTGACCGCGAGCGTCGCGGAGCCGCGCGGGCCCGCCCGCCGCAGCGCCTCGGCCAGCCGCCGGTTGCGGCCCGAGCTGGAGATCCCGACGACGAGGGTGCCGGTGCCGTCCGCGCCGGGCCCGACCGCGCCGTAGTCGAGGAACCGCTGGGTCGGCACCGGGTCGCAGCGCAGCGCGGCGAGGCTCTCGAACGCCATCGCCGCCGCGAGCGCCGCGTGGTAGGAGTCGCCGCTGCCGGTGAGCACCACCCGCCGGACCGGGCGGGCCGAAGCCGCGCGGACGACCGTGTCGGCTTCGGCTTCGAGCCGGGGGAGGAGCGCGCGCAGGTCGGCGCCCAGCGCGCGGGACTGCCGCAGCATGTGCGCTGCCGAGTACCCGCTCATCCGGCGTCGTCCAGCGAACGCACGATCTCCATGTAGGCGGCGACCTTCTCGGCGCGGATGGGGCCGTTCCAGCCGTCGTCGGTGAGGCAGCCGCCGACGAACGCGCCGTCCGCGCCCGCCAGCAGCCGCCGGGCGTTCTCGTGTGTGGTGTGCCCGGCGAGGAAGAGCGGGAGCCCGGGAACCGCGGCCCGCACCGCCGCGAGCGTCGCCAGCGTCCGCTCCTCGTCGGGGCCGCCGAGGCAGACGGCGTCGGCGCCCACCAGCCGGGCGGCGCGCGCGACGTCGGCGGTCGGCTTGCCTCCGCCGAACCACTGGAAGTGCGTGGAGTCGACGTCGGCGACCAGCTCCACGTCCCACGCGTCGATCGTCCGCCGGTAGGCCATGACGTCGGCGGGCTCGGCGTTCACCAGGCCGTGGTTGCTCATCGTGGCGCCGACCAGCGCGCCCGCCCGCACGAACCCGCCGCCGGCGAGTTTGGCGACCGCGAGCGACGCCCGGGTCGCGTGCCGCATGATCTGGACCCCGACGCGGAACCCGCCGCCGGTCCGCTCCGCGATGGCGCGCACGATCAGGCTCACCGCCGCGATCCGCGCCGGATCGGCCTCGTCGCGGGTGCTGTAGACGCGGTCGGCCGTCTGCACGAGACAGCCGTGCGCGCCGCCCTCGTGCAGCGCGAGCGCCGAGCCGAGGGCGTCCGCCACCACCCGGTCGAAGGAACCCGGAACATAAAAAGGGGTGCCCGGCAAAGGCCCGAGATGGATCACCCCATAACAGACCTTGCCCGGCCGCCTGGAGGTGGCCATCGTGTTATTCCGCCTTCCGCCGCTCGCCATCGGGTCAGGCCGATTGAAACGCGCCGCACCGCGAAATGTCGATCGTGCGGTCGTACCGTTCGACCGCGCGGTATCCGCGGTCGAACGGCGTCGGCGAAATGCGGGGTGGACGAACACGAATCCCGTCACCGATATTTCCGCCCATGGAACCACCGCCTGAGCGGACCTCGGGATGGGAGATCGCCACCGCGCCGGAAGAAGTGCACGACCTCCTGCTCCGGTCCGATTCCCTCGCCGCGTCCGCATACGGACTTCCGGCTCCCCGACGTGATCGGAAGAACACCGAGAGACTCGTGGGATCCGGTTCCGTTCACCTCTTCCGGGACGGGGGCGTCGCGGCGGCGATGTTCACCCTCACCTGGAATCCGCCCTTTTCGCCGGTGCCCGCCTCCTTTCCACGAGTGCGGCGCGCCGCCTACCTCCAACGTCTGGCCGTCCGCCCCGACCGGGTCGCCGACACCGCGCTGCTGGGCCCGATGTGCGTGCGGAAGGCGCTGGAGGAGGCCGTGGGGCTCCGCGCGCAGGCGCTGCGCGCGGAGGCGAACCCCGATCTCACCCGCGTCGTCCGGCTCCTGGAGCTCCTCGGGTTCCGCAGGCACGGGCCCGTGCTCGACGACGGGCGAAGGCGGCGGATCCACCTCCAGCACGATCTCGGAGAACCCCTTGCGACACCTGCGGAATGACCGCCGCGGCCCCAGGCCCCGCAACCCCTTCGCCGCACTGGTGGCCGGCTTCGTCCTGCGCTGGCGGCTGCTCGCGGTCCTGCGCGTCACCGGCCGACCCACCTGGACGCTGCTGTGGGCGGTGAACCTGTCGCTCGCGCTGCTCCCGACGGCGACCGGATGGGTGACCGGACTCCTGGTCGGGCGGCTGATCTCGGACGGCCCCGACCCGCGTGCCCTCGCCGCGCTCTGCATGGCCGTCGGCGTCCTCGTCCTCGCCTCGCAGGGACTGGAGTTCATGCACTCCGCGCTGCGCGTCGGCGCCGCGCAGCGGGTGAACGCCTGGCAGCGCAGGCGGGTGACGAAGCTGGTGACGCGGCCCGGCGGCGCCTGGCGCCTGGAGGAGCCCGGCGTGCGGGACGACCTGTCGCTCGCGGTGCTGAAGGGCCTGCCGAACTGGGTGTTCTACTCGTTCGGCACCGGCGCGGTGGGCCAGCTGGCGATCACCACCCGCACGTTCGGCGCGTGTTTCGCGGCCGTGGTGGTGGCGCGGTTCTCGGTGCCGATCGCGCTCTGCACACTCGCCGCCGCCCTGTTCGCCCGTGCCGTCAGCCGCCGGGAGTGGCTCGCGGAGCACGCCGTCATCCGCGACCTCGCGCCGACGCTGCGCCGGGAGGGCTACTGGACCGAGATCCTCGCCGCGCCGTGGGCGGCCAAGGAACTGCGGACGTTCGGCCTCGCCGACTGGGCGCTCGGCCGGTTCCGCGCCCTGGCGAGCGACCGGGTGGAGCGGGTGGCCGCGGTCCGGCGGAAGCTGATCCGCCGGCTCCTCGCGCCGTTCGCCCTCCTCGCCGTGACCGCCGCCGTCGGCCTGGAGATCCTCACCGTCGCCATGGCCCGCGGCACGCTCTCCATCGAGGAACTGGCGCTCTACTTCAGCGCGTTCTGGGCGATCACCGCGGTGGCCCGGTGGGACACCGAGGCGTTCGACGTGGAGTTCGCCGGGCTGCCCGCGCTACAGGCCACCGACCGGCTGAAGGAGCGGTTCGAGGCGGGGAGCGGGACGGGCGGCGTCCGGCTCGCGGAGTCGGCGACGCCGCCCCGCGTGCGGTTCCACGGCGTGGAGTTCCGCTACCCGGGCGCGCCCCGGCCCGTCCTGCACCGGCTCGACCTGGAGATCGTCCCGGGTGAGGTGCTCGCGCTCGTCGGCGTGAACGGCGCGGGCAAGACGACGCTCACCGACGTCCTCACCGGGCTGCGCACCCCGACCGCCGGATCGGTCACCGTGGACGGGCACCGGCTGGACGGCGTGGACCTGCGGTCCTGGCGCAGGCGGGTCTCCGTGGTGTTCCAGGAGTTCGTGCGCTACGAGCTGTCCCTCCGCGACAACGTCGCGCTCGGCGCCCCGTGGTGCGCGGTGGACGAGGACCGGCTGGACGCCGTCGCGGTCCGGGCCGGGATCGCCGACCTGGTGGCCGCCGCCCCGGCCGGGTGGGACACCCCGCTGGCGCGGGCCCATCCCGGCGGCGTCGACCTCTCCGGCGGGCAGTGGCAGCGCGTCGCGCTCGCCAGGGCGCTGTACGCGGTGGAGTGCGGGGCCCGCCTCCTCGTCCTGGACGAGCCGACCGCGCACCTCGACGTGCGCGCCGAGCACGAGGTGTTCACCCGGGTGGCGCGCGAGACGCCCGGCGTCAGCGTCGTGCTGATCTCGCACCGCCTCTCGACGGTGCGCGCGGCCGACCGCATCGCCGTGCTGGACGGCGGCCGGATCACCGAGACGGGATCGCACGACGAGCTGATGGCGCTGGACGGCGCCTACGCGCGGATGTTCACGATGCAGGCCGAACGGTTCACGGACGAACGGTTCAACGATGAGCGGACATCGGACGGGGTGGTCTTCCCATGAGGCGGTACTCGACGCTGCTGGGCTTCTATCGCGAGTCGTGGCGGAGCGACCGCCGCCTAGTCGGCGCCTTCGCGGGCCTGCTCCTCCTCGACGTCCTCGCGACCGGCGGGTTCGCCGGATCGATGCACGCGCTCCTCAAGGGGGCGCTGGCCGGAGACGTGGTCGCGGTCGTCGTCGCCACGATGGTCGGCTCCGTCAGCTGGACCGTCTCCATCCTCGGCGTGTCGGCCCGGATGAACATGATCTACCTGCTGTCCGAGGCCGACAGCGTGCGGGTGGACGAGCAGATCCTGGCGCTGATCGCGCGGCGCGAGGGCATCGAGCACCTGGAGAGCCCCGAGTACGCGGACCAGGTCGCGCTCGCCCGGGGCGCGGGCGACCTCATCGCGCGGTCGGCGTGGGTGCTGGTCGACGGTGTCGCGGCGCTGGTCCGGCTCGTCGTCGTCCTCGTCGTCTTCGCGCTCATCTCGCCGGTGCTCCTGCTGCTCGCGGCCCTGCTGGTCCCCGCCGTGTGGCTGCTGTACCGCAGCCAGCGCGCGGCGCGCCGCAGCGTCGTGGCGTCCGCGCGGGACGCGCGCCTCGCCGAGCACCTGCACCGGCTCGCCACCGAACCGGTCTCCGGCAGGGAGATCCTGGTGGCCGGCGCGGGCGAGGCGCTGCGCGCGCGGGAGCGGCGGACCTGGGACCGGCTGATCCGGCGCCAGGAGCGGGGCCACTGGACGGCCGCCGCGATCGCCACCGTGGGCTGGGCGCTGTTCGCCGGGGGGTACACGGTCGCCCTGCTGCTGCTCATCCGCGACGTGACCCGAGGCCACGCGGGGCCCGCCGACGTGATCGTGCTGGTCACGCTCACCGGAACGCTCCGCGTCCAGGCCGAGGGCATCGTCAGGTCCCTGCAGCGGATGTCCCACGGCATCAGCGCGCTCGACGCCTTCACCTGGCTGAGGGAGCACAGTGGGCCGCGCGAGGCGGCGCTCCCCGCCGTGCCCGAGGCCGCGCCGGAGGACCGTCACTTGCCCCGGCTCCGCGACGGCATCACGATGAACCGCGTCTCGTTCGCCTACCCGGGCACGTCGGAGACGGTGGTCCGCGAGGTGACCCTGAAGCTCCCCGCCGGAGCGACCGTCGCGTTCGTGGGGGAGTACGGCGCGGGCAAGACGACACTGGTCAAGCTCCTGTGCGGGATGTACGAGCCCACCGAGGGGACGATCGCCGTCGACGGCGTCCCCCTCGCCGAGTTCGCCCCGCGCGACTGGTGGCGGCACCTCACGGCCAACTTCCAGGACTTCGCCAGGTTCCGCCTGGTGGCGCGCGAGTCGGTCGGGATCGGCGACCTCGCCGCGCTCGGCAGGCCGGACCGGATCGCCAGGGCCGTCGCCGACGCCGACGCCGAGGAGGTGGTCGAGCGGCTGCCCGCCGGGCTCGACACGCAGCTCGGCGCCGAGTTCGACGGGGTGGAGCTGTCGACCGGCCAGTGGCAGCGGGTCGCGCTGGCCCGGACCCGGATGCGGGAGGCGCCGCTCCTGTGCGTCATCGACGAGCCGACGGCGTCGCTGGACGCGCGCGGCGAGTACGTCTTCTACCGCCGCCAGATGGTCCTGGCCAGGGCGCTCGCCGAGGCGTACGGGACGGTCACCCTGGTCGTCTCGCACCGGTTCTCGACGGTCCGGATGGCCGACCTCATCGTCGTCGTGGACGACGGCGTGGTGACGGACCTGGGAACCCACGAGGACCTCATCGCCCGCGAAGGCACGTACTCGACGCTGTACCGGATGCAGGCGGACGCCTACCGGATCTCCTGAGGGGCGGCGCGGGTGGCGTCACCCGCGCCGCCGCACCGCCGCGCGCACGGCCGGGGCGACCCGGGTCGCCACGAGTTCGACGGTCCGCCAGTCGACCGGCGGCTTCACCGCGAGCAGGAAGTCCCGCACCCCCAGGTCGGCGTAGGCGAGGAGGTCGGCGACGCAGTCCTCGGGGGTCCCGAACGTCAGGTACTCGCGCCGGATCTCCTCCGGCGCGCCGTCCACCTGTGCCGCCGCCCGCTCAGGGCCACCGGACGGGGACTCGGTGAGCACCGCGCGGAAGGTGAGCGACCCGCGGATGTCCGCCGGGTCGCGACCGGCCGCGGCGCAGTGCCCGGCGAGCGCCTGAAGCTTCGTGCGGTAGGTCTCGGGTGAGCTCGCCAGCGTGTTCCAGATGTCGGCGTGCCGCGCGACGATCCCGAGGGTGCGCCGGGCCCCGTCGCCGCCGATGACCAGCGGCAGGCGCTTCTGGACGGGTTTGGGGGCGAGCCGCGCCCCGTCGAGCCGGAAGTGCTCGCCCTTGAACGTCGTGACGTCCTCGTCCCACAAGCCGCGCAGCACCGTGCACGCCTCGTCGAGCACGTCCAGCCGCTCGGCGGCGGCCGGGAAGGGGATGCCGTACTGCTGGTGGGCGCGGTCGGGGCCGCCCGCGCCGACGCCGAACTCCAGCCGCCCGCCGGAGATGTGGTCCACGGTGGCGGCGACGTTCGCGAGGACGGCGGGGTGCCGCCAGGTCGCCGTGGAGACGAGCAGCGCGCACCGGATCCGCTCCGTGGTCGCGGCCAGGGCGGCGAGCATGGCCGTCCCCTCAAAACAGGGCCAGTCGGGCGGATAGAGGTGGGGGCGGAAGTGATCGAACACGGACACCCAGTCGTAGCCGAGCTCCTCGGCCCCGCGCCAGAGCTCGGCGCAGGCGCCGAACGTCCCGTGCAGCTGGCCCGAGTGGATCCCGAACCGCACGGTGTCGCCGTGGATCTGCGTCACGCGCCCTCGCCCCCGTCGGTCTGGAACTCGTGGACCGTCGTGCTGCGGTACTCCCGGCCGGGGTCGAGCCGGGCGGAGGGGAAGTCCGGCCGGTTCGGCGCGTCGGGGAAGACGCCCGTTTCGAGGCAGAGGCCGCCGCGCGGGCGGCGCGGGTAGCCGTCGGCCGAGTAGACGCCGATGCCCGGCGCGTCGGTCCGCACCCGCATGCGCCGCCCGCCGCGCGGTTCGGTGAGCACCGCCGCCCAGCGGGGGTCGTCGAGGACGAAGAAGTTGTCGATCGCCCGGTCCCCGATCGGACGCTCGGTCGTGTAGTCGAGCGCGGTGCCCGCGACGCGGACCGGGTCGCCGGGGGCCGGCACGAGGTCGGCGTCGAAGCGGAGCCGCCGTGTGGCGTTCAGCGCCAGCGTGTGGCCGTCGATGGTCGTGCCGCCGAGGTTCCAGTAGGCGTGGTTGGTGAATCCCACGACGGTGCTGGCGTCGGTCGTGGCGCGGTGCTCGAAGGTCAGCCGTCCGTGGACGTCCACGCGGTAGACCGTCTCGGCCGTGAGCGTCCCGGGGTATCCCTGGTCGCCGTCCGGGCTCACCAGCCGCAGCCTGACCGCGACGTCCTCGGCGTTCTCCTCCACCTCGGCGTTCCAGACGAGCCGGTCGAAGCCGTGGGTCCCGCCGTGCAGGTGGTGACGCCCTCCCTCGTTGGGGTCGAGAAGGTGCCGTCGCCCGTCCAGGTCGAACGCGCTTCCCGCGATGTTGCGGCAGAAACGTCCGACGGTGGCCCCCAGATAGGGATTCCGCGCGCGTGCCTCGTAGTCGGCGAGATCCCGGTGCCGCAGCACGACATTGTCGATTCGGCCGGACCGGTCGGGAACGCGGACCTCCACGAGGGTCGCCCCGTAGGTCCAGACGAGAACGGAAAGGCCGCTGCCGTTGTCCAGTTCGTATCCCTCGACTTCGCGCGGCTTCTGGCCCGCGTGTCCCGCGCTTTCACCGACCCGGTGCACCCGGATACGCGTCACTTTCCCTCCCCGAATACCGTGTGCCTTTCTTTCGGGGACTCATGGTCGCGGACGGTCCCGAGAAATGTCCAGGAGCGGCGGAGCGGTGGTGGCACACCCGGTGCGGCGCCTATCTTTTCTTTTCGGAGGTCTCCGCCTTTGTTCCGGGAGGCCGGGCGCGGTGGCGCCAGGCGGTGGGGATGCGGGGGTCCAGGAGGGGGGTGGCGAGGTCCACCAGGAGGTTGGTGAGGGCGAAGGTCAGGGAGGCCAGGAGGACCAGGCCCTGGACCACGGCGAGGTCCTGGTGGGTGACGGCGGTGGTGGCGAGGCGGCCGAGGCCCTGCCGGGAGAAGACGGTCTCGACGACGACGGAGCCGGACAGGAGGCCGCCGACCAGGACGCCCGTCATCGCGAGGGTGGGCAGGACGGCGTTGCGGAGCGCGTGGCCGAACAGGACGGTGTGGCGGCCGAGGCCCTTGGCGCGGGCGGTGTCGGCGTAGCCCGTCGTGAGGGCCTCGCCCAGGCTCTGCGCCAGCAGTTGCG
The DNA here is from genome assembly GCF_020991275.1 of Actinocorallia sp. API 0066. Taxonomy (GTDB): domain Bacteria; phylum Actinomycetota; class Actinomycetes; order Streptosporangiales; family Streptosporangiaceae; genus Actinocorallia. The sequence goes on from NZ_JAJLQY010000008.1 coordinate 122,523, forward strand.
CGACGAGCGCGGCGATCGGCAGGGCCAGGGTGACGGCGGGCAGGACGAGCCCGCGCGGGCCGTCGCCGCCGACGGCGGGGAACAGCGGCCACCGGAACGAGAGGACCTGGATGAGCAGCAGCCCCACCCAGAACGTCGGGAGGGCGACGCCGAGCGGCGGCAGCGTGAGCAGCGCCTCCCGGAGCCGGCGCCGCCGGGTCAGCGTCGCGGCGAGCGCGAGCCCGAGCCCGAGCAGCACACCGAGGACGAGCCCGGCGGCGGCCAGCGCCGCGGTCGGCGGCAGCGCCTCGGCGAGCAGCGCGGACACCGGCCTGCGCTGCTGCACCGAGTGGCCGAGGTCGCCGTGCAGGAGCCGGTTCAGCGCCGCGACGTACTGGTCGGCCAGCGAGCCGTCCAGGCCCAGGTCGACGCGGATCGCGTCGATCTCGGCCTCGGACAGGCCCACGTTCGTGCCGACCATGACGGCGACCGGGTCGCTCGGCAGCGCGAACAGGACGAGGAAGGAGAGGGTGAAGGCCGCCCAGAGGACAAAGAGCGTCTGGGCGGCCCGTCCCAGCAGATAGCGGGCCATGGTGTTACAGGCCGGCCGTCAGCGGTCGGCTCGGCAGTTCCCGGCGCAGCACCGGGGCGATCTCGGCGAAGAACAGTTCGAGCGTCTCCCGGTGGTCGGCGCGGCCCAGCACGGTGGCGTCCACGTGGACGTGCAGCGCCTCGTGGCCGAACAGCGCGTGCTGGGCGTGCACCTTGTCGATGATCTGCTGCGGGCTGCCGACCAGCACCGAGCTGTGCGCCACCCACTCCTCGACGTCGTTGTACCTGATCGAGCCGCCGTCGTACTTCCTGTTGACGGCGAGCCGGGCCTCGAACACCGGCCGGTACTTCGCGACGGCCTCCTGGGACGTCCGCGCGCCGAAGTAGCCGGAGGTGCCGATGCCGACGAGGGCGTCCGCCGGGTCGTGCCCGTAGTGCGCCCACCGCTCCCGGTAGTGCCCGATCAGCTCCGCGTACGGTTCGGGCCTGCCCCGCCCGTTCGAGGAGAAGATCGGGTCGCCGTGCCGCGCCGCGAAGTCCGCGGACTCCAGGCTCGACGCGCTGCCGTGCCAGACCCGCGGCCGCCGCTGCAGCGGCCGGGGCAGCGCCTCGGCCGCGTCGAGCGACCTGCCCAGCTCGCCCTTCCAGGTGACGTCGTCGCTCTCCCACAGCCTGCGGAACAGCGCGTAGTTCTCCTGGAGCCGCGCCCACTGGTTGTCCGGCGTGACGCCGAACAGCTTCGCGGTGCGCGGGTAGCCGCCCTTGCCGATCATGAGGTCGAGCCGGCCGCCGGACAGGTTGTCCAGCGTCGCGTAGTCCTCGTAGGCGCGCAGCGGGTCGAGCATGCCGAGCGTGGTGACGGCGGTGAACAGCCGGATCTTCGACGTCAGCGCGGCGATGTGCGCGAGCAGCACGGGCGGCGCGGTGGACACCGCGGGACGGTCGTGCCGCTCCCCGACGCCGTAGCCGTCGAAGCCGAGCTCCTCGGCCAGGACGGCGTCCTCGACCAGCTCGCGGAGCTGGAGTTCGTCGGACCTGTCCTGGGCGGGGACGTGCGGCAGCAGCAGGAACTTCATGGGTACCCTCCGGGGCTTCGGGCGGTCGGGGTCAGGACAGCCAGGCGTCGCGCAGCCTGCCGAGTCCGGAGCTGGCGGTGAACGTGACGCCGTTGACCTTCGCGTCGGTGGCGAGCACCGCGGTCAGTTCGAACACCGGCAGGTACAGGGCCTGGTCCACGACGTGGTGCTGGATCTCGGCGAGCGTCGCGTTCCGGACGGCCGGGTCGCCCTCGCCGATCTGCCGCTGGAGCAGCTTCTCCAGCGCGGGGTCGTCGATCCGGTAGAAGTTCGGCGGCGCGCCGGAGAAGCTGGCGCGCAGGACGTCGCCGTCGGCGTGGGTGGCGTTGGTCCAGAAGAAGTCGTAGTCGCCCTTCTTCAGCCCTTCGAGGAGCTGGGCGCCGGTCTGCTCCAGCAGCTTCAGCTCGATCCCGACCTTCGCGGTCTGCGCCTTGATCAGTTCCAGGGCCTTCTGGTTGACGCTGTAGATGGGGAACCAGCCGACGACCAGGGAGAGCTTCTGCCCGTCCTTCTCCCGGACGCCGTCGCCGGTCCGGGTCCAGCCCGCCGCGTCGAGCAGCCGCGCCGCTTCGGCCGGGTCGAACCTGATCTTCGCGCTGAGGTCGGCGTAACCGGGCGTGGTCTTGGCGAGCACGCTGGTCGCGGGCGCGAAGTCCTTGCTGAGCAGGGTGTCGCGCACCTCGGCGCCGTCGATCGCGAGCGCGATCGCCTTGCGGACGTTGACGTCGGAGACGGCGGGCCGCTCCTGGATCGGCACGAGGCCGAGCACGAGGCCGGGGTTGGGCCGGGCGAGGACCTGCTGGCCGCCGTCCCGGAGCGCCTGGATGTCGGCGGGCGGCACGTCGCCGATGGCGCGGACCTGGCCGGACTGGAGGCCGCCGGTCCGCACGCCCGCTTCGGGGACGGCGGTGAACTCGACCTTGTCGAGGTAGGCGTCACCGGCGCGGTCGTCGCTCGCGGCGGGCCAGGCGTAGCCGGTGCGGCGGCTGATCGTCGCGCCGCTCTGGCTGAACGCGTCGAGCTTGAACGGGCCGCTCCCGACGACCTTGTCGGTGCGCTCCTCGAACGGCAGTTTCAGCGTCGCCTCGCCGACGATGGCCAGGCCGGGGCTGGACAGCGCCTGCAGGAACGGCGCGCTCGGCTTGCCGAACGTGACGGTCACCGCGGCGCCGTCGGCCTTCGCGCCGGTCAGGTTCGCGACGGACGGGGCGAGCGCCGGGTTGAGCTTGGCCCGGTTGGCGATGATGTCGTCGAAGTTGGCCTTGACGACGTCGGCGGTCAGCGGGGTGCCGTCGGAGAACGTGACGCCGTCGCGCAGGTGGAAGGTGAACGCCGTGGCGTCGGTGTTGACGTCCCAGCGTTCGGCGAGCCACGGCCCGATCGCGCCGGTCCCGGGGTCCTGCTCGACCAGCGAGTCGAACAGCTGCCGGGTGAGGTACACCGAGGAGCTGTCGGTGAACGCGCGCGGGTTGGCGCTGAGCGGCGCCGACTGGAGCGCGAACGTCAGCGTGCCGCCGGGCTTGGGCGTGCCGCCGGACGGTGCCGCCTCCTCGGCGGATCCGCCGCAGGCGGCCGACGCGAACAGCGCGAGCCCGGCCACGACGGCGAGGGCGCCGCGGGTTCTTCTTCGTGCGGACATGGGGGGATCTCCTGTTCCTTGTTACTTCGTGGGTTCCGGTGGCGCTGGCACGCGCGCGCCGGGGACGGCCGCGAGCAGCGCCGCCGTGTAGGGGTGCGCGGGCTGGGTCAGGACGTCGTCGGCCGCGCCGAGTTCGACGAGGCGGCCGTGGCGCATCACCCCGATCCGGTGCGCGAGTCGCCGCACGACCGCGAGGTCGTGCGAGATGAACAGGCAGGTGAGGCCGAGCCGTTCCTGGAGCCCGGCGAGCAGGTCGAGGATCTGCGCCTGGACCGTCGCGTCCAGCGCGGACACCGGCTCGTCGCACACCAGCAGGTCGGGTCCGGGCGCGAGCGCGCGGGCGATCGCGACGCGCTGCCGCTGCCCGCCGGACAGCTCGGCGGGCCCGCGCCGCAGCAGCGTCGGCGGCAGCGCGACGAGTTCGGCGAGGTCCGCGACCCGGTCGGCCCGTTCGGCGCGGTTCCCGATCCCGAACGACACGAGCGGGTCGGCGATGATCCGCTCGACCGTCATCCGCGGGTTCAGCGACGCGTAGGGGTTCTGGTAGACGACCTGGATCCGGCGGCGCAGCGCCCGCAGGTCGCGGCCGCGCAACGCGGTGACGTCGCGGTCCTCGAAGAGGACGCGTCCGGCGGTCGGTTCGGCGAGCCGCAGCAGGATCCGCGCGACCGTCGACTTCCCCGACCCGGACTCGCCGACCAGCGCGAGTGTCTCGCCGCGAGCGAGGTCGAGGTCGACGCCGTCCACCGCGCGCAGCGTGCCGCCGCCGCGCAGCCGGTAGTCCCGGGTGACGCCCTCCAGCCGCGCGTGCGCGGGCCCGTCCGCCGCCTTCGGGACGACCGACGGCGCGCGCGGCACGGCGGTGAGCCCGCCGAGTCCGGGCGCCGCCGCGACGAGCGCGCGGGTGCGCCGGTCCCGTGGCGCGCCGATGATCCGGGCGGCCGGGCCGTCCTCCACGACCCGGCCCCCGGCCATGACGACGATCCGGTCGGCCCGTTCGGCGGCGACGCCCAGGTCGTGCGTGACGAGCAGCAGCCCGATCCCGCGCTCGGCGGCGAGTTCGGACAGGTGGTCGAGGATCCGCCGCTGCACGATGACGTCCAGGGCGCTGGTCGGCTCGTCGGCGATGAGGAGGTCGGGTTCGGCGGCGATCGCCATCGCGATGAGCGCGCGCTGGCGCAGCCCGCCGGACAACTCGTGCGGGTACTGGCGCGCGCGGAGCGCCGGGTCGGGCACGCCGACCCGCTCCAGCAGCCCGACGGCGGCGTCGTGCGCTTCCCGTCCTCGGACGAGGCCGTGCGCGGTCAGCGCCTCGGCGATCTGCGCGCCGACCCGGTGCACCGGGTTGAGCGAGGTGCCGGGGTCCTGCGGCACGAGCCCGATCCGCCTGCCGCGCACCGCGCGGAGCCCACGGTCGCCGAGCCCGACGAGGTCGGCGCCGTCCAGCCGGATCCGGCCGCCGGTGATCCGCGCGGTCGGCGGCAGCAGCCCGAGCACGGCGTGCGCGGTGGTGGACTTGCCCGAGCCGGACTCGCCGACGAGCGCCACCGTCTCGCCGCGCGCCACGGTCAGGTCGACGGCGTGCGCGGCGTCGGCGTCGCCGCCCCGGTACCTGACGGTGAGGCCCTCGACGCTGAGCAGCGGCCCGCTCATCGGGGGCCGTCCTGGAGCGCGCGGGACACCCGGTTGGCGGCGACGACGGTGAGGACGACGGCGAGGCCGGGGAAGACGGTGAGCCACCAGGCGGTGCGCAGCGCGTCCCGGCCCTCGGAGACGAGCGCGCCCCACTCGGGGTCGGGCGGCTGGACGCCGTAGCCGAGGAAGCTGAGTGCCGAGACGGCGAGGATCGCGCCCGCGAAGTCGAGCGCGGCCAGCGCCCGGACGGGCCCGAGCGCGTTCGGCAGCACGTGCCGCAGCAGCACCCGCGGCAGCCGCGCGCCGCCCGCCCGCGCCGCCTCCACGAACGGCTCCTCGCGGACCCGCAGCACCTCGGCGCGGGTGATCCTGGCGTACGCGGCGACCCCGGTGACGCCGACCGCGACCGCGACGTTGCGGGTGCCGGGCCCGAGCACCGCGATGAGCGCGAGCGACAGCAGCAGGCCGGGGATCGACAGCAGCAGGTCGACGAGCCGCATGATGAGCGTGTCGGCGGGGCCGCGCAGGAACCCGGCGAGCAGGCCGAGCGCGCCGCCCGCGACCAGCCCGACGAGGGTGGCCAGCGCGGCGGCCGTGAGGGACGCGCCGGTGCCGTGCACGACCCGGGCGAACAGGTCGCGGCCGAGCTGGTCGGTGCCGAGCAGGTGCGCGGGCGACGGCCCGAGCAGCCGGTCGGCGGGGGCGACCGCGAGCGGGTCGCGGGCGGCGAACCAGGACGGGAGCAGCGCCGCGAGACCGGCGAGCGCCAGCCAGACCAGCGCCAGCGCCGGTCCCGGCCTGCCGAAACGCGAGTGCATTCTCTGTCCAATCGATCGGAAAAGTAGGAAACAGGGTCGAGCCCCGCCCGCGAGGCCGCCGAGGGGATCTACCGCGCCATGATGCGGCTGGTTGAGGTGACGCGTCAACTCAAACCTGGCAGGGCCCGCCTCACACCCACGTGAGGCGGGTCCCGTGACGGTTAGGTCAGCACGGTGCTCAGCCGCTCGGCGGTGCCCGTGACCAGGGGTGCGAGCGCCTCCACGCGTGCCGCGTTCTCCGGTGTGTAGGTGAGGCCCACGCCGACGGCGAGTGCGGCGCGGCCCTCGGGGTCGCGCACTGGTGCGGCGACGGTGAGCTGGGTCGGGGTCATCTCGCGGTCGGCGAGGGCCCAGCCGCGTTCGCGGGTCCGGTCGATCTCCGCGCGCAGGTCGGCCAGGTCGGTGATGCTGCGTTCGGTGCGGCGGACGAGGGGGGCGAGTGCCGCCAGGTCCGCCTCCTCCGGGCCCGGCCAGGCGAGCAGGACCTTGCCGAACGCGGAGGTGTGCAGCGGGACGCTGTTGGCGGCGACGTCGTCCCACTCGGCGCCGCCCGACTCGGCGGAGACCTCGCCGACGACGAGGGCCTCGTCGCCGTCGCGCAGGGCGAGCGCCGCGCTGCCCCCGGCCTCCCGCGACAGCCAGCGCAGCTCGGGCCGCGCCAGGTGGAATCCGCGCTGGTGGCTGAGCACCCGGTTGAGCCCGGCGACGGCGCTGCCGAGCCGGTAGCGGCGGGTCGCCGGGTCCTGTTCGAGGAACCCGGCCTGCTCCATGGCCCGCACGATCCGGTAGACGGCGCTGACGTTCAGGTCGAGCCGCCGGGCGATCTCGGAGATGCCCGCGGTGCCGGGCACCGTCCTGAAGTGGTTGAGCACGTCAAAGGCGCGTTCGACCGTCTGGGCGCCGGTCTGCCGTCCGCCTTCGGCACGGGTCACGGTGGGGTCCTCTCGTTCGGCTTGCAGGATGTGAGACTACCTTTTCACTATTTGACATGCCTAGGGGCTGAGTCCTAGTTTTCCTACTGGAAAGACCGGATATTGCCGGGACGCCCTCATCCCCGCATCGGAAGGGGACCCCATGTCAGTGCAGATCCTCTGGTACGTGCAGTCCGCCGACGGGCCCGTCCCGTGGGAGCCCGACGGCGTCTGGGGCAGCGGCCGCGACCGCGTCCTCGCCCAGGCCCGGACCATCGACCGGCTCGGCTACCACGGCGCGCTGCTGCCGACCGGACCGCACGACCCGCTCACCCTCGCCGCCGCGTTCACGCCCGTCACCGAGCGGATGCGGTTCCTCGTCGCGGTCTACCCCGGCATCACCTCGCCGACCAAGCTGGTCGACCAGGCGCTCGCGCTGGACGACCTGAGCGGCGGCAGGCTGCTGTTCAACGTCGTCAACGGGAACGACTCCTGGCTGCCCGAGTACGGGATGCGCCTGCCGCACGACGAGCGCTACGCCTACAGCTTCGAGTACTGGGACGCGTTCCGCCGGATGTTCGGCGGCGACCGGAGCGGCTACGCCGGACGGCACGTGGACCTCGCCGCGCGCACCTTCGACGTGCCGCTGATGTTCGAGCCCGAGGCCGTCCAGCCGTCCATCCCGCTGTGGGGCGCGGGCGCCTCACCCGCCGGGACGGCCCACGCCGCCCGGCTCGTCGACAGGTACCTAGCGTTCGCCGACACGCCCGAGCGGCTCGCCGTCAAGTTCGCCGAGGTGCGCGCGGCGGCGGCCGAGCACGGCCGGAGCCCGGCGTTCGGCACCCGCCTCCAGGTGATCGTCCGCGACACCGAGGAGGAGGCGTGGGCCTACGCGCGCTCCCTGCTGGAGCGCACCTCGCTGGAGGCGGCGGTGCGGATGGCGTCGTGGCAGCTCGGCCCCGACGGGCTCGACACGCCCGTCGAGAGCGACGACCCGCGCGTGCACCGCAGGCTCGCCGCGCTGCGCGCGGGCCGCCTCCCGGACGTGGAGGACCTGGTGTTCGCGCCCCACCTGTGGTCGGGGCCGAGCCCGTTCGGCTTCGACGTGGTGCGCCCCTGGGCCGGGACCTGGCTCGTCGGCACCCCCGCCCAGGTCGCCGCCCGGATCGGCGACTACGCGGCGGCGGGCGCGGACGCGCTCATCCTGTCGGGCTGGCCGCTGATCCCCGAGGCGATCCGGTTCGCGCGCGACGTGTTCCCGCTGCTCGACCTCGACCACGGTTTCCCGATCCCGCCCTACGTCGAGGGCGCCTACGACGACCTCCTCGCGCACGTCCCCGCCCACGCCGGAAGCGCCAGGTGACCGCGACGGCGTGGCTGACCCGCTGCCCGGTGCCGACCGCCTCCGGCGTCGCGCACCGGCTGGGCTGGCTCGACGGGTTCGCGGTGCTGCCGGACGCGCTCGCCGCCCGCCACCTCGACCACGAACTACCCGGACTCTTCCGTGAGGGAGGCAACGTGCCCGCTCTCGCCGCGCGGGCTTCGGGGGCGCCGACCCGGCTGATCGGCCTCACCTGGATCGAGGAGAGGCAGCTCATCGTGGCGGCGCGCGGGAGCGGCATCCGGGGGCCCGCCGATCTCGCCGGACGGCGCGCGGCGCTGCCCGTCCCCGGCCCGGAGCCGGGCGCCGGGGTGATGCGGGCGATGGCGCTCGCCGGGTTCGCGGGCGCGCTCGCCGCCGCCGGGCACGGCCTGGACGCCGTGGCGTTCACCGAGGTGCCGGACGCGCGCGAGGGCGCTGCCTGGACCGTCAACGGCGCGCAGCCCTTCCCGTGGACGGGCCTGGCCGCCGTCGCCGGGGGAGAGGCCGATGTCGCTTACGTGAAGGGCCCTGTGGCGCTCGCCCGTGCGCGCGCGATGGGCCTGGAGATCGCCGTGGACCTCGACCGGCTGCCGGAGCGGCGATTCCGGGTCAACAACGGCACCCCGAGGCCCCTCACCGTGCACGCCGACACGCTGCGCGACCGGCCCGGACTCGTCGTGGAGTTCCTGGCCGCGACGCTGCGCGCCGCTGCCTGGGCCGCCGACCACCCCGAAGAGCTGCGCGACCTGCTGCGCGGGGAGACCGGCGGCGACGCCGGGCCCCTCGATCCGCACGGGCTGCGGCCCGGCCTGTCCGCCGGGCGCCGGGCGCTGCTGCGCGCGCAGCACGGCTTCCTGCGCGCGCACGGGTTCCTGCACCGGGACGTCGATCTCGACGCCTGGACGGACCCCGAACCCCTCCGACTCGCCCACGACCTGCTGAGGAGCACCGCATGACCGTCGATCCCGCCTTCACCGCCGCCGTCCTCGCCGACGCCGCCGTCGCGTTCCGGGTGTTCGCCGAGACCGGCGCGCTGACCGCCGCCGCGACCCTCAGCTTTGTCGTCCGCGCCCCGGACGGCCGCACCCTCGTCGAGGTGAAGCACCCGGACCGCTTCCAGCCGGACGCCGCGCCGCGCGCCGTCCTGACGTCGCTCGACCCGGCGCCGGGGGAGCCGCGCCCGGTCTGCGACGGCGTCCGCTACGCCGAGGTGTTCCGCGCCCATCCGCGCGTCGGCGCGATCTCCCACGTGCACGCCCCGTACTTGGCCGCGTGGGCGCAGACGCACCTGCCGCTGCCGCTGCGCTACGTGCCCGTCCAGCGGCACACGCTCGCCGACCACGTGCCGGTCTACCTGGACCGCCGTGAGGGCGAGGACGCCTTCATCGTCCGCCTCCTGCGCGCCGACCCCGAGCACTTCGCGATCCTGGAGGCGAACGGCGGCGCGACCGTCTGGTCGTCCGGCGGCCTCCTGGACCTGGCCCGCACCATCCTCCTGCTGGAGGAGGCAGCCCAGGCCCAGGCCCTGGCCGCCCCCCTCGGCGGCTCCCGCGACTTCGGCCCCGGCGTCCTCGCCCAACAGTGGTCCTTCTTCGGCCTCGACCAGACCCCCCGAGCCCGCACCCGCCTCACCACCACCGCCGCCACCCACCCCCTGCCCCCCGCCTGACCCGGTCAGAGGCGCCAGAGGCGGATCGTCTCGTCTTCGCAGGCGGCGGCGAGGAGGGCGCCGTCGTGGGTGAGGGCCAGGGCGCTGACGGGGGTCTCGGCCTGGCGGGAGGGGAGGGGGTCGAGCCGGGTGGGGGCGGTCGCGCGCCACAGGCGGACGGTCGTGTCGGATCCGGCGGTGGCGAGGGTCCGGCCGTCGCGGCTGAAGACCACCGACGTCACGTGCCCGGTGTGCCCGGTGAGCGGGGCGCCGAGGGGGTTGTGGTCCGTCAGGTTCCAGCGGCGGATCAGCTCGTCGCCGCCGGTGGTGAGGTAGGCGTCGGCGTGGGCGAACGCGACGGCGTTGACGGAACTGGTGTGGCCGACGAGCGGAATGCCCTTCTCGGCGCGTTCGGCGACGTGCCAGACGCGCGCGGTCCGGTCGGTGCCGCCGCTGGCCAGGAGCGTGCCGTCGTGGCTGAACGCGACGGTGAAGACGGCGGAGGTGTGCCCGGTGAGCGGCTCGCCGAGCGGGGCGCGGTCGGCCGCCCGCCACAGTCGCACCGACGCGTCGTCGCCGCCGGTCGCGAGGGTCCGCCCGTCGGGGCTGAACGCGACCGCGTTGACGGGCCCGGTGTGCCCGCCGAGGGGGCGGCCGAGCCGGGCGCCGTCGACGGCCCGCCACAGCCGCGCCGTCCCGTCCCTGGCGGCCGACACGAGCACGGCGCCGTCCGGGCTGAACGCCACCGACGTGATCTCGCGGCCGTGCCCGGTGAGCGGCCTCCCCACCGGCGCGAGGTCCGCGACCCGCCACAGCCGCACCGCCTCGCCCACCCCGCCGGTCGCGAGCGTCGCGCCGTCCGGGCTGAACGCCACGGACATGACGAACTCGCCCGTCCGCAGCAGGACGGGCGGCTCCACCGCACGCGGCGCCCCGCCGGGCGCACGCCGCTCACGGTCGAGGAGGAACGCGGCGGGCACCGCCGCCGACGCCGCCGCGACGGCGCCCAGCCCCAGCGCGCGGCGCCGGTTCACCCGCCGCGCGCCGGGCACGGTCGGCGCGGGCGGGTCCACCCGCGTCGGCTCCTCGCCGGGCGCCCGCCCGGCCGGTCCCGCCGCCGCCTCGACGGCCCGGCGCATCGCCGCCGCGTCGGGGTACCGCTGTGCGGGGTCCTTGGCCAGCGCCGTCGCCAGCACCGCGTCCCAGGCGGACGGCAGCGCCGGGTTCCGTTCGGTGGGCGCGGCGGGCGCGCTGTGCAGGTGGTGGTACAGCAGCGCGGCCGTGGTGTCGGCGACGAACGGGGGCCGCCCGGTGAGGAGCTGGTACAGCACACAGCCGGTCGAGTACAGGTCGGAGGCCGGTCCCACGGGTTCCCCCGTCACCTGCTCCGGCGACATGTAGACGGGCGTGCCGATCCGCGTCCCGTCAGCGGTGAGCGCGGTCGCGGCCTCGGACAGCAGCCGCGCGACCCCGAAGTCCATCACCTTCACGTGCAGCCGGCCCCCGTCCCGCCGCACCATGACGTTGCCCGGCTTGACGTCCCGGTGCACCACCCCACGCGCGTGGCTGTGCGCCAGCGCGTCGAGCACCGCGAGCACGATCCGGGCCGCCTCCCCGGGGTCCGGCGGCGCGGTCACCAGCAGTTCGGCGAGGGTGTCACCCTCCACCAGCTCCATCACCAGATACGGCACGGCCTCGGCCCCACCCATGTCCACCCCGGCGTCATGCACCGTCACGATGTTCGGATGCGACAGCCCCGCCGCCGCCCGAGCCTCCCGCCGAAACCGCGCCTCCCGATGCGCGTCCCCACCCACCAACCCCGACGGCAGCACCTTCACCGCCACCGCCCGCTCCAACTCCAGGTCCCAGGCCAGGTGCACAACCCCCATCCCCCCACGACCAAGCTGCCGCTCCAGCCGATAACGCCCCGCCAGAACTCCCATCACCCACCCCTGTCCACCGCCGCCCGACCCGGAGGCGGGCGTTCCCGACGAAGTCGGGATTCGCCAGGCGCTCGCCCCCGGGCCAAGAGAACAGGACCAGTGTGCAGCAAAGCAGGCGGAACCGCCCCGCTTCCGGACGAGCGGCGGCGGGCGGGTCAGGACTCGATGAAGGCCATGCTTTGGGGGTTCCAGCGGGCGCCGGAGACGGCGGTGGGGGGGATGGCGGCTTCGGTGGCGGCCAGGTCGGAGGGGGTGAGGGCGAGGAAGGCCGCGTCGATGTTCTCCTCCAGGTGGGCGCGGCGTTTGGAGCCGGGGATGGGGACGACGTCGGGGCCCCGGTGGTGGAGCCAGGCCAGGGCGAGTTGGGCGGCGGTGACGCCCAGGGCTTCGGCGGTCGCCGAGAGGGCGTCGATGAGGGGGAGGTTGGCGGCGATGTTGTCGGGGGTGAAGCGGGGGAGGCCGAAGGCGCGGAAGTCGTCGTCGCCGAAGTGCGCGGTGGAGCGGATCGTGGCGGTGAGGAAGCCCCGGCCCAGCGGCGCGTACGGCACGACGGCGATGCCGAGTTCGCGGCAGACCGGCAGGATCTCGGCCTCGATGCCGCGCGACCACAGCGACCACTCGGTCTGGAGCGCGGCGACCGGCGCGACGGCGGCGGCCCTGCGGAGCGTCTCCGGGCCCGCCTCCGACAGGCCGATCTCCCGGATCTTGCCTTCGCGGACGAGGTCGGCCATCGCCCCGACGGTCTCCTCGATCGGCGTCGCGGTGTCCACGCGGGTCAGGTACAGCAGGTCGATGTGGTCGACGCCGAGACGCCGGAGCGACGCCTCGCAGCTCTCGCGCACGTAGGCGGCGTCGCCCCTGATGCCCGCGCCGACGCCGGGCCCGGGACGGACGACGCCGAACTTGGTGGCGATGACGGCGTCGTCGCGGCGTCCGGCGACGGCCTTGCCGATGAGCTCCTCGTTGGCGCCGTGCCCGTAGACGTCGGCGGTGTCCAGGAGGGTCGCGCCGAGGTCGAGCGCGCGGTGGAGGGTGGCGACGGCCTCGCGTTCGTCGGTCGGGCCGTAGAACTCCGACATGCCGAGGCAGCCGAGTCCCTGCGCGCCGACGGTGAGCGAGCCGATCCTGCGGGTGGGGAGGCGGGTCAGCGTCATCGTCACGCCCGGTACAGCACGATCGACGACTCGTACGTCGTGTGCGCGTCCTTGACGGGCCGGAACGTCCGGTAGCCGATCGCGCCGCGCAGCGGGCCGTCCACCACGACGGCGGGGAACCCGGCGGGCTCGCCCTCGGTGAGCCGCGCGTCGTCGACGAGGCCGCCCGCGCGGATCACGTTGCCGTCGAGCAGTTCGATCCGCTCGCCGAAGTAGGCGATGAAGTGCCCGTCGGACTCGCGCTGGTACAGCATCCGCCCGGCGCCCGCCGTCCGGCCGAGCGGCTCCCCGTCCGGGCCGAAGATCTCCAGCTCGACCTCGGCGAAGTCGTCGACCGTGGGGGTGCCGCCGGTCGGGTCGGGGTTGGTCGAGTGGTACTTGACGACCTTCTCGGTGAGCCCGTGCAGCAGCAGCGCCCGGTCCGGGCCCGCGAGCCCGCCGACCCGGTCGTCGACCGTCTCCGGCGGCGCCGCCACGAGCGGTACCGCCCAGGTGCCGAGGGTGTCCAGCAAGGGGGTGATCTGGTCGGCAAGCAGGCGCAGGTCCACGGTCACGGTTCGCCTCCGTCGGGGCACTGCCGTCCGCCGCTCGGACGGCTTCCCGCGACCCTAGGCAGCGGTTCTCAAGCCGTCCTAAACGTCACCCGCGCGCGGCCTCCGCCTGCTGGAAGGCCAGCGCGAGCTGCATCCGCGAGGTGACGCCAGTCTTGCGGTAGACGCGGGTGAGGTGGACGTCGACGGTCCGTGGGCTGATGGTGAGGCGTTCGGCGATCTCGCGGCGGCTGAGCCCGGTGCAGATCAGCAGCGCGATCTCGCGTTCCCGTCCGGTGAGCCGCCCGAACGCCTCCAGCGCGGCGATCGGCTCGCAGGGGCCGTCCTCCGGCCCGCTGGTCCGGTCGCGCAGCCACGCGGTGAGCGTCTCGGCGCCGGCGCGCCGCGCGATCTCCAGCGCGAGGTCGGCGCACTGCGACGCGCGGCCCGCCGCGCCGAGTTCGGTGTGCACGCGGGCGGCGTGCCCGAGCGTGTAGCACTGGGCGATCGCCATCCCGACGGACGCGAACCGTTCGGCGGCCCGCTGGTAGAGCCGGGCCGCCTCGGCGAGGGAGCCCTGGACGCGGCACAGGTGGCCGCGCGCCAGGTCGGTGTAGGCGAGGTTGTGCGGCATCGGCGCGTCGGCCGTGTGCGCGCGGCTCGCCTCGACCCATGCGTCCAGCGGCATGCCCGCGTCCATCCCGGCGGCGCACAGCAGCTCCCACATCATGGTGCGCTGCCCGGTCGGCACACCGGGCAGGTCGGGGCCGCGCCCCTCGTTGAGGAGCAGCGCGACGCAGTGCACGGGGTCGCCTTCGAGCCAGGAGCACTGGGCGAGGGTGATGGCGGCGAGGGAGGCGCTGCCGTTGACGTTGACGCGCAGCGGCGTCTGGCGGCCGAGCGCCTGCTGGGCGAGGGAGCGGGCCAGGCCGCTGCCGGGCGGCTGCATCCACACCTCGGCGGCGGACTTGAGCGCGACGGCCTGGCAGTGCCGCAGCGCGTTCCCGACGGCCGACTCGATGATCGCGGCGTCGGCCGAGTCGCGGGCCTGCCGCAGCAGCCCGAGGTGCCGTTCGGACTCGCTCAGCAGCACCAGGAGCGTCGGCAGCAGGTAGGTGCCCTGCCTGCGCCGGGCGATCCCGACGGCCCGCCGTAGCTGCCGCTGCCCGTCGTTGTACCGGCCGAGGTACAGGCAGGCGAGCGCGAACGCGCAGACGGCTTCGAGGTGCCGGGCCATCTGGTGTTCGGGCAGCCGGTCGAGCAGCCGCCCGGCCTCCTCGACGGCGGCGGCGCCCTCGGCCACGTCGCCGTCGTCGACGGCGGTGAGCGCGGTCAGCGACAGCAGCCCGGCGCGCACCGGGTCGGCCGCCGCGTGCGCGGCGAGCGCGGCGGCGACCTCGTCGGCGTCGGCGGGCAGCCCGAACATCGCCTCCCGGAACCCGCGCGCGAACACCAGCAGGGCCCGCGCGGGGCCGGTCAGGGACGGGCGGCGCGCGTACTCCTGGAGCAGGTCGAGCGTCTGGACGTCCTGGCTCAGCACCGCCTCGACGCCGGAGACGAACGCGGTGGCCGACGCGAGCGCCGCCTCGTCGGGCCCGGGGTGGTCCAGGCTCGCCTCGTGCACGACGAACAGCAGCTCACGGCTCTCGTCGAGCCGGCCGAGCCGCCCGAACGCGGTGCTGAGCGCGAGCCTGGCGCGCATCCCGAGCGGGCTGGACGGCGCCGTCTCGGCGAGCACCGGCGTCAGGCAGAACACGGCCTCGGTGACGTCGCTGTCGAGCATCTCCTCGGACGCCGCGACGATCTGGTCGAGTTCGCCGCCGCGCACCCGCGCGGAGGAGCTGGCCAGGTGGAACCCGAGCTGCGCCCCGGCCTGTCCGCGCGCGGACAGCCGCTGCACCGCGCGCTGGTGGGCGCTGGCCGCCCAGCACGGGTCGATGGTGCGGCGCAGGAGGGTGCCGAAGACCTCGTCGCGGATGGAGAACAGCGTCTCGATCGGCTGCTCGACCCGGACGAGGTCGCGCCGCACGAGGCTGCGCACGACGGCCGAGGCGACGACCGCGTCCACGCCCGCGACGTCGGTGAGCAACTCGACGTCGAAGCGGGCGCGCAGGATCGCGGCGGCGTGCAGCACGTAGCGTTCGTTCATGCCGAGGTCGCGGGTCTCGTGCAGCACCGCGAACTCGAACGGCGCGACGGCGCCGCCGTCGCGGGTGCGCGCCGCGTGCTCCAGCGCCTGGAGGGCGCGCAGCCGGAACGGGTTGCCCCCGCTGCGGCGGCGCAGCTCGTAGGACGGCCGCACGGGCGACATCGCCGTCATCTGCTCGTCGGTGAGCGGCTCCAGGTCGAGCCGCTCGGTCCCGCCGAACGCGGCGGTGAGCGTGATCGCCTCGATCAGCTCGGGCGGCGCCTGGCCGGGCCGCAGCGACACCACGACGTCCACCAGCGGGGCCGGGTCGCCGTGCGCGAGCGCGACGAGTTCCCGCACCGTCTGCTCGTCGGCGAGGTGCGCGTCCTCCAGGACGAGCAGCTCGCGGGCGGGCCTGCGGCGGCGGGGGAGCGCGGTGACCGAGGCGCCCTCCGCGCGGGCCCGGCCGCGCCGGGCGCGGCGCAGGAGGGTGCGGGCCGCGTCGATCGCGGTCCCGCCCCCGTCCTCGCGGGAACAGCGGTGCACGCTCGCGGGCAGCGCGGTCCACTGCCGTTCCTGGACGAGCGCCGCGAGCAGGTGGGTCTTGCCCGCGCCCGGCTCGCCGACGACGGCGATGAGCCTGCCCTCGCCACCGGTCTCGTAGGTCAGGTCGCACAGCCGGTCCAGGAGGTCGGCGCGCGCCACCGTCAGCCTGTCCTCAAAAGAGTCCGTCTTCATGACCACCCCAAAGC
Source organism: Actinocorallia sp. API 0066 (assembly GCF_020991275.1). Lineage (GTDB taxonomy): Bacteria > Actinomycetota > Actinomycetes > Streptosporangiales > Streptosporangiaceae > Actinocorallia. The sequence continues at coordinate 138,651 of NZ_JAJLQY010000008.1, forward strand.
CGCGATAAAACCTACTAAAACAGTAGATTTAGTGGAACTTTACGGCGAGCCGCTGGCTGAGGGTGGACTTGTGATTTGTCTCACGTTTCCCCGCCGTCCTTCCGGCGCCGGAAAGCGGCAGGTCGATGCCGGACGGCCGGTTCCGCTTGACTACCTGAGGGTGCCTCGGGTTACACTCGCGCCGCCTCAACCTGAGGCACCCTCAAGATAATTCGGCGCCACCCTGGAGGCTTGCATGAGCGCTGAGACCGTCCCCGGCACCGCCCCGGCGCCGGTGGACCGCACCTGGGCCCTGGCCCTCGCCGGGATCGTCGGGGCGGAGTTCATGCTCCAGCTCGACGGCACCGTCGTGAACGTCGCGCTGCCGACGCTCCAGTCCGACCTCGACCTGACGATCGCCGACGGCTCGTGGGTCCCCAACGGCTTCTTCCTCGCGTTCGGCGGGCTGCTGCTGCTCGCCGGACGCCTCGGCGACGTGCTCGGGCACCGCCGCGTCTTCCTGTCCGGCCTCGGCCTCGTCGTCGTCGCCTCGCTCATCGCGGGCCTCGCGCCGAACCTGGAGGTCCTCATCGCCGGGCGCGTCCTGCAGGGCGCGGGCGCCGCGCTGGCCGGGCCGACCGGCCTCGCGCTGCTCGCCGCCATCTCGGCGGGCGAACGCCAGCAGCGCGCGTTCGGCCTGTACTCGACCGTCACCGGGCTCGGCGCGTCGGCGGGCATGGTGCTCGGCGGCGTCCTCACCTGGGCGGGCGACTGGCGCTGGAGCCTGCTCGTCAACGTGCCCCTCGGGATCGTGCTCATCGCCGTCGCCGTCAAGGCGCTCGGCCTGCGCGACCCCGAGACCCGCGCACGGCCGCTCGCCCTGCCCAGCGCCGTCCTGGTGACGGCGGCCCTCACCACCGCCGTGTACGGCCTCGTGCACGCCGCCGAGGAGGGCTGGGGCGACCCGGTGACGCTCGGCGCGCTCGCCGCCGCCGTGGTGCTCACCGCCGTCCTGTTCGCCACCGACGCGCGCGCCGCCGAGCCGCTCCTGCCGCTCAAGGTGTTCGCCTCCCGCGACCGCGCGGGCGCCGTCCTCAACCTGCTCCTCCTCGCCGCCGTCCTCACCGGCTTCCTCATCTACCTCGTCCAGTACCTCCAGAACGTGCTGGGGTTCGACGCGCTGCAGAGCGGCCTGGCGATCCTGCCGTTCGGCCTCGCGCTGCTCGTCAGCACCCAGGTGCTCACCAAGCCGCTCAGCAGGTACAGTCTGAAGGCGCGCGGTGTCGGCGGGCTGCTGCCGGTGCTCGCCGGGGTCGGCTGGCTCACCGCGCTGGACGGCGGCAGCTCCTACCTGACCGGCGTGCTCGGCCCGATCATCCTCATGGGCCTGGGCGTCGGCATCGCCATCATCCCGTTCAACATGATCATCCTGACCACGGCGCCGCCGGAGTACGCGGGTGTCACCGCCGGCGTGCTCCAGACCGCCCTCACCATCGGCGGCTCCCTCGGCCTCGCCGTCCTCCTGCTGCCCTACACGGGCGCGGGCGGCCCCGCCGAGACGATCTCCGCCGTCTTCACCCTCGCCTCCGGCCTCCTGGTCCTGGCCATCATCGTCGGCCTCCTCTTCTGGTTCGGCCCCGGCCGCAAACCCCAACCCGCCGAAGCCTCGTGATCCCGACCCCAAGGCCGCGCCCGAATTAATCCGGCACGGGGGGTCGGGCGCTCCCGGGGTCGTCCCGGAGGCCGCCAGGCCGGAGGGGCGGCGCCGGGCTCGCAAAGCGCCCGGCCCCCCGGGCCAAACAAACAGGAGAGCCCGGACGTGGCCACCCGCCCGTCCGGGCTCTCCGTCATTCCCCCCGCCGGGTTCGCCGACCTGACCCAGAAGGTCGGCGGCCCCGGCGTCTTGCGGCCGGGTCCCTGTGCGGGAGGCCCGGCCCGTTCTGTTGGTCAGCCTGCGGCGGCGAGGAGTTCCGGGTCGGCTTCGATGATGGCGGACTGGAGGCGGCGCATCGTGTGGCGTGGGTCCAGGCCCAGTTCGTCCCGGAGGACCCGGCGTGCGGACTGGAACACCTCCAGGGCTTCGGCTCTGCGGCCGGATCGGTGGAGCGCCAGCATGAGCTGTTCGCGGAAGGTCTCGTTCAGTGGGTGTTCCTCGACCCAGCGGGACAGGTCGCGGATCAGTTCGCGGTGTCGTCCGGTGCGCAGGGAGCACTGGGCGATGCCTTCCAGGCACTCCAGGCGGATTTCCTCGGCCCATCGCGCGAACGTGCCGACGATGAGGCCCTGGGGGACGCCGGCGAGGACCGGGCCGCGGAACAGCGCGGCGGCGCCGGTGAGCGCGGCGAGCGCCCGTTCGGGGTCGTCCCGGAGCGCGGCGGTGCCCTCGCCGTGCAGTTGTTGCAGGTGGTGGGCGTCCACTTCGGACTCCTCGACCGTCAGCAGGTAGCGCTGCGCGTGTGTGTGGATGCGCGCGCCGTCCCCGGTGAGGACGTTCCGGCGCAGTTGGGAGATGTAGACGTGCAGGGCGGCGCGCGCCCGGCGGGGCGGCGCGTCCGGCCACAGCTCGTCGATCAGCTCGTCGGTGGAGACCGGCTGGTTCGCGCGGATGAGCAGGGTGGCGAGCAGCGCCTCGACCTTGGGGGCGCTGATCGTCCGGGGCTGCGTTCCGGCGAGCCGCAGCGGTCCGAGCAACTGGAACTCCATGTGTCCTCCCACACGGCCGGCGCGGCCCGGGTGGACGGCCGTCGCCCGACGTCTCGACACAGGAGATTCTCATCGTCCGCGCTCGACGGCACATCAGCGGAAACGCGTACTTCGTCGAGGTATATAGGCGTACGTCGCGGTGGGTCAGCACTCGATGACGTTGACGGCGAGTCCGCCGCGTGCCGTCTCCTTGTACTTGGTGTGCATGTCGGCGCCCGTCTCCCGCATCGTCTTCAACGCGAGGTCGAGGCTGACCTTGTGCGCGCCCGTCCCGTGCACGGCGAGGCGTGCCGCGTTGATGGCCTTCACCGCGGCGATCGCGTTCCGTTCGATGCACGGGATCTGGACGAGGCCGCCGACCGGGTCGCAGGTGAGCCCGAGGTTGTGCTCGATGCCGACCTCGGCGGCGTTCTCCACCTGGGCGGGGGAGCCGCCGAGCAGTTCGGCGAGGCCCGCCGCGGCCATCGCGCAGGCCGAGCCGACCTCGCCCTGGCAGCCGACCTCCGCGCCGGAGATCGACGCGTTGGTCTTGGCGAGCACGCCGATCGCGGCGGCCGTCAGCAGGTACCTGACGACGCCGTCCTCGACGTCGTCGCCGGGCCTGGCCACGAACCGCGCCCAGTAGTGCAGCACCGCCGGGACGATCCCGGCCGCGCCGTTGGTCGGCGCGGTGACGACCCTGCCGCCCGCCGCGTTCTCCTCGTTGACGGCGAGCGCGTACAGGTTCACCCAGTCCATGACGTGCAGCGGGTCGCGGCCGGGCTCGCCGTCCCGGCGGGTCAGCTCCCGGTACAGGGCGGGCGCGCGGCGCGGCACCTTCAGTCCGCCCGGCAGGACGCCCTCGTGCGCGCAGCCCGCCTCGACGCACTCCCGCATCACCCGCCACAGGTCGAGCAGGCCGTCGCGGATCTCCTTCTCGGTCCGCCACGCCCGCTCGTTGGCGAGCATCACGCCGGAGACGGGCAGCCCGGTGGCGGCGCACACGTCGAGGAGCCCGGCGCCGGTGCCGAAGGGGTGCGGCACGGGTGTGGTGTCGGGCACGACGGTGCCGCCGCCGAGTGTGTCGCCGTCCAGGACGAAGCCGCCGCCGACCGAGTAGTAGGTGCGTGCCCTGACGGTGCGGCCGTCGGCGTCCAGCGCGGTGAAGACCATGCCGTTGGGGTGGCCGGGCAGCGACCGCCGCCGGTGCAGCACGAGGTCGTCGTCCCAGGAGAACGCGACGTCCTTGCCGCCGAGGGTGAGGGCGCCCGCCGCGCGGATGGCGGCGACCCGTGCCTCGACCGTCCCGGTGTCGACGGTGGCCGGGTCCTCGCCTTGGAGGCCGAGCACGACGGCCTTGGGCGATCCGTGCCCGTGGCCGGTCGCGCCGAGCGAGCCGAACAGTTCGGCCCTGACCCGGGCGACGCCGTCGAGCAGCCCGTCGGCGGCGAGCCCGGCGGCGAACCGGCGCGCCGCCCGCATCGGCCCGACCGTGTGCGACGACGACGGCCCGATCCCGATCGAGTACAGGTCGAACGCGCTCACCGCCATCGCGCACCCACCCCCGCGCCGTGGGCCGCGACGGTGTCGGCGGGCCGACCGGGTGCGGCGAGGGTGGCGGGCACGGGTCAGGCTCCGATCTGGTCGGTGTAGGCGGCGGCGTCCAGGAGGTCCAGGGGGCCGGTGACGCGGAGGACGAACAGCCAGCCTTCCCCGTACGGGTCCTGGTTGAGGACGCCCGGGTCGTCGATGACCGCCTGGTTGACCTCGACGACCTCGCCGTCGGCGGGCGCGTAGATCTCGCTGACGGCCTTGGTGGACTCCAGCTCGCCGCAGGGCGCGCCCGCGGTGAGCACGACGCCCGGCTCGGGCAGTTCGGCGAACACGACGTCGCCGAGCGCGTCCGCGGCGTGCTGGGTGATGCCGACGCGGGCGGTGCCGCCCTCCTCGGCCAGCAGCCACTCGTGTTCGGCGGTGTACGTGAGGTGCGTGGGAACGGTCATCGGGGATCTCCTGTGCGGTCCGGTGTCAGCGGGAACGGGTGTAGAAGGGCAGGGCGACGACCGTGGCGTCCTCGGGCGTGCCGCGCAGCGACACCCGCACGGCGGTGCCCGGTGCGGCCAGGCGCGGCGGCACGTAGGCCATCGCGACGGGGTGGCGAAGCGTCGGCGACGGCGCCCCGCTCGTCACCACGCCGACCTCCGCGCCCGTCCCGGGGTCCAGGACGGGGTATCCGGCGCGCGGCGACCTGCGCCCGGCGGCGACGAGCCCGACCAGGACGCGTTCGGGGCCCGTCTCCTTGCGCGCGGCCAGGGCGGCGTCCCCGACGAACCCCTCGGGCTTGTCGAAGGCGACGACCCTGCCGAGGTTGGCTTCGAACGGCGTCACGTCGCGGGAGAGCTCGTGCCCGTAGAGCGGCATGCCCGCCTCCAGCCGGAGGGTGTCGCGGCAGGACAGCCCGGCGGGGACGAGCCCGTGCGCGCGGCCCGCGTCGCTGATCTTCGCCCACAGGGCGGGCGCGGCCTCGGGCGCGCAGTAGATCTCGAAGCCGTCCTCACCGGTGTAGCCGGTGCGGGCGAGGAGCACGTCGGTCCCGGCGAGCGTGCCGGACGCGATGGAGTAGTACTTCAGGGCGGCGGCGTCCACGTCGGTCAGGGGGCCGACGATCGAGGCCGAGGCCGGGCCCTGCACCGCGAGCAACGCCCACTCCTCCGACGCGTCGCGCACGACCGCGTCATACGGCGCGGCCCGCTCGGTGAGGGCGGCGGCGACCTCGGGCGTGTTCCCGGCGTTCGCGACGACGAGGAACCTGTGGTCGCCGAGCCGGTAGACGACGAGGTCGTCGATGATCCCGCCGTCGGCGGCGCAGATCATGGAGTAGCGGGCCCGGCCGGGCGTGATCGCGGACGGCCGCCCGACCAGGGCCCGGTCGAGGGTGCGGCCGGCGTCGGGGCCGGTCACCTCGATCTCGCCCATGTGGCTCAGGTCGAACAGCCCGGCCTCCGCCCGGACCGCCCGGTGCTCGGCCGTCTCCGACCCGTACCGGACGGGCATCTCCCATCCGGCGAACCCGGTGAACGACGCGCCGAGGGCGCGGTGCGTCTCGTGAAGCGGAGTCCTCCGCACGTGCAACACCTCACTTGGAAAAGCCGCCGGAACGGCGGACACCACCTGTCTGATCACTCCCCGTAACCGGGGTCGGGGGCACATGGCCGCGCTAAGAACCCGGGGGAGGGGCGTGCGAGGGGTGACGTGGTGCGCGAGGCGCGAGGTGTCGCGGGGGCCGGAAACGGCTGTGACATGCGGGAGGCTCCCTGGTTTCGGGGCGCCCGTGGGCGCCTGCGAAGGGTGACCTCCCCGGCTCTGTCATCTGTACCTGAGAGCTTCACCGCCCCGCGGGGGCGGCTTGCACCGTGGGTGCCCGGCGTCGGAGCCCGGGGCTTTCCAGAGTTCGCCTCATCACAACGGTAGGGGTGCCTGAGAGATTCGTGGGGAGTGTTGCTCCTTCGGCGCCTCGCCCTGGCTCGGACGAGGACTCTCCCGCCGTGATTCAAGCGGCGCGCTATGCGGTTGTGCCCCGCAGCCTAGGGGCCCGCCCCACGCCGGTCAACAAGGCGCGGACACGCCCTCGGTGGGACGAATCACACAGCGGACGGTGACGACGGGCGGCGCGCCCTGCCCTGGCCGGGGCAGGGCGCGCCGGGTCAGGCGTCGCCGCCGAGCCCGAGGACGCGGACGGCGTTGTCCTTGAGGATGAGCGCCCGCGCGTCCTGGCCGATGTCGAGCCTCGCGAAGTCCGACAGCCACCGGTCCGGGGTGATCACGGGGAAGTCGGAGCCGAAGAGCACCTTGTCCCTGAGCCGTCCGGCGGCTGCCTTGACGAGCTGGGGCGGGAAGTACTTCGGCGACCAGCCCGACAGGTCGATGTACACGTTGGCCTTGTGCGTCGCGATGGAGATCGCGGCGTCCTGCCACGGCACCGACGGGTGCGCGAGGATCACGGTGAGGCCGGGGAAGTCGGCGGCGACGTCGTCGATCAGCATCGGGTCGGAGTAGCGCAGCTTGATGCCGCGCCCGCCGGGCAGTCCCGCGCCGATCCCGGTCTGCCCGGTGTGGAACAGGACGGGCACGCCCAGTTCCTCCAATGCCGCGTACAGCGGGTAGTGCGCGGGGTCGTTGGGCGCGAACCCCTGGAGGCTCGGGTGCAGCTTGAACCCGCGCACCCCGTGTCCGGCGACGAGGCGACGCGCCCTGGCGACGGCGGCCGCGCCCGTCAGCGGGTCGACCGACCCGAACGGGATGAGGACATCCGGGTGGGCGGCGGCGAGGTCGGCGATCTCCTCGCTGGACAGCGCGGGATGGCCGAGCGCGGTGCCCGCGTCCACGGTGAACACCACGGCGGCCATCCGGCGTTCCCGGTAGTGGGCGGCGATGTCCGCGACGGTCGGGGTCCGGTTCTGCCCCGCCCTGAAGTAGGCGGCGGACGCGTCGAGGAGTTCGGCGTCGAGCGAGAGGTGGCCGTGCGCGTCCTGTTCGACGTGCACGTGGACGTCGATCGCGGTGAGGTCTGCGATGTTCACAGGGTTCCTCCGAGGGTCGTGGTCGCCGCCTTGGCGGCGACGAGGAGTTGGAGCAGCCGGTCCCGGTCGGCGACGACGTCGGCCGGGTCGGTCCCGGCGAACTCCTCGGCCACTCCGGCGACGACCGCCTCGACGAGGTCGGGGGTGAGGCGGGGCGCGCCGAGGTCGGCCCACCACTCCTCCATGGGCGGCCCGAGGTGTTCCAGCACGTGGGCGATGCCGCCCGAGCCGCCCGAAAGGTGCTGGTTGGCGAACGGGCCGAGCAGCGCCCACCGCAGTCCGGGCCCGTGCGCGATCACCGCGTCGAGGTCGGCGACGCTGGCCGCGCCGGACGCGACGAGCGCGTACGCCTCGCGCCACAGCGCCGCCTGGAGCCGGTTCGCCAGGTGCCCCGGCAGCTCGCGGCGCACTCGCACGGGCCGCCGTCCGAGCGCGGTGTAGAACGCGATCGCGGCCCGCACGGCGTCCTCGCCCGTCCGCGCGCCCGGCACGACCTCGACCAGCGGCACGAGGTGCGGCGGGTTGAACGGATGCCCGACGAGCACCCGTTCCGGGTGCCGCCCGCACGCCCGCTGGATCCGCGACGGCGTGAGGCCCGACGAGCTGGACGCCAGCACCGTCCCGGCGGGCGCGGCCGCGTCGAGCACCGCGAACAGCGCGTCCTTGACGGCCTCCCGCTCCGGCCCGTTCTCCTGCACGAACTCCGCCCCGGCGACGGCCTCGGCCGGATCGCCGGTGAACGCCAGCCGCCCCAACGCCTCGCCCAGCGACCCGTCCGCCCCGCGCACCCGTTCGTCCCGCGCCTCGGTGCCGGACGCCGTGGCGCCGACGAGGCCGGGCCAGTGGGCGGTGACGGCGGCGCGGAGGGCGGCTTCGGCGTCGGGGGAGGGGTCGGTGGCGGTGACGTGGTGGCCGTGCGCGAGGAACAGGGCGGTCCAGCTCGCGCCGATGACGCCGGTGCCGACGACGGCGACCCTCATGACCGGCTCCAGGCGGCGAAGAAGTCCAGGGAGCCGGGGTCGGCGAGGACGTCGCGGCTGGCGACGTCGGCGGGCCTGGCGCCCAGCAGGATGCGTTTCACGGGCACTTCGAGTTTTTTGCCGGTCCGGTTGCGCGGGATCGCGGGCACCCTTTCGACGCGGTCCGGCACATGCCGGGGCGAGAGCTGCGTGCGCAGTGCCGTCTTGAGGCGGGCGCGCAGGTCGTCGTCCAGTTCGCCGCCGGTCGTCTGGACGAACAGGAGCAGTTCGCCGGGCCCGCCCTCGGCGTCCTCCAGGTGCACGACGAGGCTGTCGGCGATCTCGGGGAACTCCTCGGCGACGCCGTAGAAGTCGGCGGTGCCGAGCCGGACGCCGCCCCGGTTGAGGGTCGCGTCGGAGCGTCCGGCGACGACGCAGTGGCCCTCGGGCGCGAACCGCACCCAGTCGCCGTGCCGCCACACGCCGGGGAAGTCCGTGAAGTACGCGGCGCGGTAGACCGAGCCGTCGGCGTCGCCCCAGAACCCGACGGGCATCGACGGCATCGGCTCGGTGATCACCAGCTCGCCCAGCTCCCCGATGACGGGCCTGCCGTCGGCGTCGAACGCCTGGGCCGCGACGCCGAGACAGGGCCCGGAGATCTCGCCCGTCCACACCGGCTGCCAGGGGCTGCCCTGGAGCATGCCGGTGCACACGTCGGTGCCGCCGGAGCCGACGTTGAGGAGCACCCGGTCGCCGAACTGCTCGTGCGCCCAGGTGTAGCCCTCGGCGGCCAGGGCGCTGCCCGCCGCGCCGAGCTGCCGCAGCCGGGGTAGCGCGAACTCCGCGCCGGGCCGCACGCCCTCCTTGCGGCAGGCCATGAGGTAGCCGGGGCTGGTCCCCATGAGGGTCGCGCCCGTCTCCTCGGCCAGCCGCCACTGTTCCCGCAGGTCGGGGTAGGCGGGGTCGCCGTCGATCATCACCAGGGACGCCCGGACGAGCAGCGCCGACACCAGCGTGTTCCACAGCATCCACGCGGTGGTGGAGAACCAGAGCATCCGGTCGCCGGGCCCGAGGTCCCAGCTGAACGTGTGGTTCTTCAGGTGTTCCAGGAGGAGGCCGCCGTGGCCGTGCACGATCGCCTTCGGCCGTCCGGTGGTGCCGGAGGTGAACAGCACGACGAGGGGGTGGTCGAACGGCACCGGCTCGAAACCCTCCTCCGGCGGGCCGGACAGCAGGTCGTCCCAGGTGGGCGCGTCCGCGACGGTGAAATCGCCGTAGGTGACGCCGATCGTCGCCGTAAGGGTGGGCAGGCCCGCGCGGATCTCGGCGACCTCGGCGGCCCGGTCCACGGTCCGCGCGCCGTAGCGGTAGCCGCCGATCGCGAGCAGCACCTTGGGTTCGAGCTGCCCGAACCTGTCGATGACGCTGCGCGCGCCGAACTCGGGCGCGCAGGAGGCGAAGACGGCGCCGAGGCTGGCCGTGGCGAGGTAGGCGACGAGCGTCTCGGGGATGTTCGGCAGGTAGGCGACGACCCGGTCGCCGCGCCCGACGCCGAGCCGCCGCAGCCCGGCGCGCGCCCGCGCGACCCGCTCACGCAGCTCCGCGTAGGTGAGGGAGGAGCCGGGCCGGGTCTGCGACCGCGCGACGACGGCGGTGCGCGGCGCGTCCTCGGGACGGCCGAGCGCGTGCTCGGCGTAGTTCAGGGTCGCGCCGGGGAACCACTGCGCGCCCGGCATCGCGCGCCGCCCGAGCACCGCGCTCGGCGGGGTGTGCGCGCGGACGTCGAAGTACTCCCAGACCGACGACCAGAACCCGTCGAGGTCGGTGACGGACCAGCGGTGCAGGGCCGGGTAGTCGGCGAACGCCAGGCCGCGGGTGTCCTCCAGCCAGCGCAGGTAGCGGCCGATGCCGCTGTTCTCCCAGGCGCCGGGGGTGCTGAGGGGCGCGTTCACCGGCCCACCTTTCCGGCCCGGCCTTCCAGGAAGGCGTGCAGCCGTGCTTTGGCCTCGTCGCTTCCGGCGGCGATGGCCGACATCAGGGATTCCATGAGATACCCCTGGTCGGGGGCGGCCGCGGCGATGCGCGGCAGGGCGCGCAGCACGGCGAAGTTCGACAGCGGCGCGTTCCTGGCGATCCGCTCGGCGAGTTCCAAGGCTCTCGCGAGCCCCGCGCCCTCGTCCACGAGGTAGTGGGACAGGCCCGCCGCCTGGCCTTCGGCGGCGTCGTAGACGCGTCCGGTGAGCATGAGGTCGGCCATCCGGTGCGCGCCGATGAGCCGGGGCACCCGGACCGAGCCGCCGCCCCCGACGAACAGGCCGCGCTGCCCCTCCGGCAGCGCGTAGAACGCCGACGGCTCGGCGACCCGCAGGTGCGCGGAGGCCGCGAGTTCCAGGCCGCCGCCGATGACCGCGCCGCGCAGCACGGCCACGACGGGCACCGAGCCGTCCTCGATCCTGGCGAACGCGCGGTGCCACATCTGGGAGTGCGCGACGGCCTCCCAGGTGGAGCGCTCGGTCATCTCGGTGAGGTCCAGGCCCGCGCAGAAGTGGTCGCCCTCGGCGTCCAGGACGACCGCCCGGACGCCCTCGGGGGGCGCGGTGAAGAAGCTCTCCAGCGCGCCGATCGTGGCGTCGTCAAGCGCGTTCCGCTTGGCCGGGCGGGTCAGCCGCAGCACGGCGACCCGCCCCTTCAGCTCGACGGACGTCGTGGGCATCAAGCCTCCAAAATCAACAGGAATCCTGATAACAGGGTTCCTGATGATGGCAGGTGTGCAACGCTGTTGTAAATACCGGGACCGCTATCCTGTTCGACAGGTTTCCTGAGGGAATGACGGAGGTGGGCCGTGCCCGAACCGCTGCTGCTCTACGCGGTCAAACAGGTCGAACTCGCCACCCGTGCGCGCCTGGACGAGCTGCTGCGCCCGTCCGGGATCACCACCCTCCAGTACACGGCGCTGTCCGTGCTGGAGCGCAGGGACGGCCTGTCCGCCGCGGAGCTGGCCCGGAACTCGTTCGTCACGCCGCAGTCGATGGCCGACATCGTCGGCGCGGTCGAGCGGCGCGGCCTGATCTCCCGCACCGTGGACCCGGCCAACCGCCGCCGCCACCTCCTGCGCCTCACCGACGCGGGCCGCGCCCTCCTCGCCGAGTACGCCGCCCCCGTCACCGCCCTGGAGGAGCGGATGTTGAAGGGCTTCACCGACGCCGAGCGCGCCGCCTTCCGCGACCACCTCAACCGGGCCCGCACCGCCCTGGAGCGATGACCCCTGGGTCATCTTTTTCGCCGCGACCCATTGACACCCCAACCTGAATCGGATTCGCTTTCCGGCATGGGTTCTGACGGCAGGGACTTCGACATCGTCATCCGCGGCGCGCGCTGGTTCGACGGGACGGGCGGCCCGTCGGCCGTCCGCACCCTGGGCCTGCGCGACGGCAGGCTCGCCGCCGTCACCACCGGGGACCTCGACGGCGCCCGGGTGATCGACGCGACGGGCAAGTGGGTCGTGCCGGGCTTCATCGACATCCACACCCACTACGACGCGGAGGTCCTGGCCGCGCCCGGCCTCGGCGAGTCCGTCCGGCACGGGGTGACGACCGTCGTGTTCGGCTCGTGCTCGCTCAGCACCGTGCACGTCGACCCGCTGGACGCCGCCGACCTGTTCAGCCGGGTCGAGGCCGTCCCGCGCGAGCACGTCATCGCGAGCCTGGAGCGCACGAGGACGTGGACGACGGCCGCCGAGTACGTCGAGGCCCTGGAACGGCTCCCGCTCGGCCCGAACGTGACGGCGTTCCTCGGCCAGTCCGACCTGCGCGCCGCCGTCATGGGCCTCGGCCGCGCCACCGACGCCCGGGTCCGGCCGACCGAGGCGGAGATCCGCCGGATGGAGCTGCTGCTGGTGGACGCGCTCAAGGCGGGCCTCCTCGGCCTGTCGGAGATGCGCAACCCCTGGGACAAGCTCGACGGCGACCGCTACCGCTCCCGCACACTGCCGTCCACGTTCGCGACCCGCGCCGAACGCCGCAGGCTCCAGACGATCGTGCGGAGCGCGGGCCGGGTCCTCCAGTCCATCCCGAACCTCACCTACCCCGTCGCGCTGATCCCCGCGCTCGCCGCGTCCCTCGGGCGCGGCGGCCGCAAACCGCTCAAGACCAGCTACCTGACGGCCGCCGACGTCAAGGCCAACCCGCTGCTCATGCACGTCATGGGGCCGCTCGCCCGGATCGTGAACCGGCTCGGCGGCGACTTCCGCTGGCAGCACCTGCCCGTCCCGTTCCAGGTGCACGCCGACGGCATCGACCTCGTCATCTTCGAGGAGTTCGGCGCGGGCGCCGCCGCCCTGCACCTCAAGGACGAGGTCGAACGCAACGCGCTGCTCCGCGACGAGGCGTACCGGCGCCGGTTCCGCCGCGACTACGAGCGCAGGTGGTCGCCGCGCGTCTGGCACCGCGACTTCTACGACGCCCGCATCGTGGACTGCCCCGACGCGTCCGTCATCGGGAAGACGTTCGGCCACGTCGGCGACGAGCGCGGCGTGCACCCCGTCGACGCGTTCCTCGACCTCGTCGTCGAGCACGGCCCGAAGGTCCGCTGGGAGACGACGATCTCCAACCACCGCCCGGCCGCGCTCAACAAGCTCAGCGCGCTGCCGGAGGTCCAGATGGGCTTCTCCGACGCGGGCGCGCACCTGCGCAACATGGCGTTCTACAACTTCGGCCTCCGCCTCCTGCGCCGCGCCCACCACGAGGGCTTCATGACGGTCGAACGCGCCGTGCACCGCCTCACCGGCGAACTCGGCGCCTGGTACACCATCGACGCGGGCTTCCTCCGCGAAGGCGACCGGGCCGACCTCGTCATCATCGACCCCGACCACCTGGACGCCTCCCTGGACGACGTGCACGAGGCGCCGGCCGCCGCCTTCGACGGCCTCGTCCGCATGGTCAACCGCAACGACGCGACGGTCGTCGCGACCTTCGTCGGCGGCACCCAGCTCTACGGCCTCGGCTCCTTCACCCCCGACTTCGAGACCCGCCGCACCGGCCGCTTCCTGCGCGCCCGCGCCGCGAGCTGACTTCGGGCGCCGGTCAGCGGACGGGGCCGTGGAGGGTGTCGGTGGCCCAGGTGGTGACGCGGGACGCCAGCGGAGAGGCGCCGTCGAGGAGGTGGCGGGAGAAGGCGGTGCGCTCATGGGCGAGGACGGCGGCCTCCCAGACGCACGGGGCGAGGCCGGTGCGGGCAGGGCGGAGCAGGTCGGGGCGGCCGGGCGGGCCGGTGAAGATCGCCAGATCGGACATGAACGCCTCGATCCAGGTGTGCACGAGCACGTAGTCGCCGTCGCCGCCCGCGTGCGCGATGAGCACCGCCAGGCCCAGGGAGCCGCGCGGCCCCGCCGACAGGTGCCGGTCGGCGAGGCGCAGCGCGGACTCCAGGTCGCCGTCGGCGACGGCACGGCCCGGCGCCTCGATCCCGTACACCTTCACCAGGTGGCCGCCCGCCTCGCGGGTGCCCCGGGCCAGCACGGTGCGGTCGTGGTGCGCGCCGGACAGCGCGGCGAGGGCGTCCTCGTCCAGCGCCGACGGTAGCTCTCGGTGCTCGATCATGTACCCATCATGCATGATCGTCCGGCCTGTGCCCAGCCGGGTCCTTTTGGACCGGTGCCGTTCCTCCGGGACGTCAGGCGGGCACCGCCTCGCGCAGCGCGGCGAGCGCGGGCGCGAACATCGTCGCCTTGATCGCCTCCAGGGTGCCGCGGTCCTTGCCCGCCAGGGCCCCGACGCGTTCGGCGGCGGTCCTGACGAGCGCGTCGAGCGGCACGGCGGCGTCCACCAGGCCCGCCTCGGCGGCCTCGGGCGCGGCGAACCGGTGGCCGGTCGTCATCGCGGCGACGGCGGCGGCGGGCGTGAGCTTGCCCTGGATGAGCGCGGCCATGCCGGGTGTGAACGGGATGAGGATGTCCACCTCGGGGAAGCAGTAGTAGCCGCGGTCCGCCCGCATGAACCGGAAGTCGTGCGCCGTCGCCAGCATCGCCCCGGCCCCGAACGCGTGCCCGTTGACGGCGGCCGCCGTCGGCACCGGAAGCGTCAGGAACCGGGCGAGAAGCTCCTGGACCCGCGCCACGTAGGAGACGAGTTCGTCCGGATGCGCGCCGAGCCATTCCAGATCGAGCCCGTTCGAGAAGAACTTGCCCCGCGCCGTCGTGACGAGCGCCGCCGCCCCGTCATGCCCGACCACGGCGTCGAGCAGCCCGTGCACCCGGTCCATCCAGTCGGGCGAGAACCGGTTCTCACCCCCGCCGAGGTCGAGCGTGAACACCGACCCCTCACGGTGCAGTGTCGGAAGTTCAGGGGAGAGCGACATGGTTATTCCTCCTGGTGCGTTCCTGCCGAGCTCTTCGCTCCGGTTGTGCCTGTCGAGTCTTTTGTGCCGGATTCCCGCGCGGCGTGTCCGGGCGGCGGAAGCGCGAGCACCGCGCGCACGGCGACTTCCAGCCGCCGCCGCGTGTCCCCGCTGATCGGAGACCCCCCGCCCGCGCCGGGCCCGCCCGCCTCGGGCTCGCCCGCGCCCGGCGGCTCGGTGCCGCGCTCGTCGGGGCCGGGGCCGGGGCCGGGGCCGGGCGCCGGGTGGTCGGGGCGGGGGCTGGCGAGGGGGCGGCGGAACGCGGCGGTGGGGAGGTCGACGACGCACAGGGTGACGACGCCGACGCCCGCGGCGTCGGCGCGCCCCCACAGGGCGCGGGCGAGCGCCTTGAGGAGGGCGAGCAGCCGGGCGTCCAGCGTGGCGAGGTCGGCGCGGACGGCTTCGGCGGCGTCGGGGCCGAGGAGTTTCTCGCGGTCCACCGTCATGAGCATGCGGGCCGCGGCGGGCCGTCGCTCCGCGAACCGGGCGGGCGCGTCGGCCGCCGCGACGACGGCCTCGACGGGCGTGTCCGCCCCGGCCACGGCGGCCTCCAGCACGTCGAGGAATCCGCTGGCGGCGCGCACCCAGACCCGTCCGAGCAGCCCCGGCAGCGACCCGAACGCGTGGTAGATCGCCCCGTTCGACACCCCGGTCTCGGCGGCGACCCCCCGCACCGTCACCGCGCCGGGCCCGCCCTCGGCGACCCGCCGCTCCACGGCGTCCACCACCATCTCAAGATCATGAACCCTCGGTCGCGCCACGCGGCCACCATAACAGAGCAAACGCTCCATAACTACCGCCCCAGCCCCGGACACGTCCACGGTCCGGCCTGACGATCGAGCTCGCCGTCAAAGGCGGGGCGGCGGCAGGAAGCCGCGCGGAGGCGGGCACGCCGAAGGCCCCGCCGGTCCTGGGGGACGGGCGGGGCGGGGCCCGTGGTCCGGGTGGCGCGGCCGGGGTGGCACTCCCCGAGCCGCCCGTCTCGACGCGACGAGCGGCTCGGGGACCCGGGGCGCCGGGGCCGGAAACGGGCCTGGAGGGGCGGCTAGGGGATCGGGGTCCAGTGGGAGTCGGCGGCGGCGCTGGCTTCGACGGCGGCCAGGACGCGCTGGACCTGGAGGCCGTCGGTGAAGCTCGGGGCGGGTGGGGTCCGGGTGGCGACGGCCTCCAGGAAGTCGCGGATCTCGTGGGTGAAGGTGTGTTCGTAGCCGAGGCCGTGGCCGGGCGGCCACCAGGCGCCCGCGTACGGGTGGCCCGCCTCGGTCGCGATGACGCGGCGGAAGCCCGCCTCCTCGGGCGGGAGCGTGTGGTCGTGGAACCACAGGTCGTTCAGGGACTCGAAGTCGAAGGAGAGGCTGCCGAGCGAGCCGTTCACCTCCAGGCGCAGCGCGTTCTTGCGGCCGGACGCGAACCGGGTCGCCTCGAACGTGGCGAGGGCACCGCCCGTCATCCGGGCGAGGAACACCGCGGCGTCGTCGACCGTGACCGGCCCCCGCCCGCCCCCGCCGGGCAGGGGACGTTCCCGCACGAACGTCTCGGTGAGCGCGGAAACCCCGGTGACCGCCTCACCCGTGACGAACTGCGCCATGTCGATGATGTGCGCACCGATGTCGCCGAGTGCCCCCGATCCGGCGCGTTCCCGGTCGAGCCGCCACACCAGCGGATGTTCCGGGTCGACGATCCAGTCCTGGAGGTACTGGGCGCGGACGTGCCGGATCGCGCCGAGCCGTCCGGCGGCGACGAGGTCGCGGGCGAGCGCCACGGCGGGCACCCGCCGGTAGTTGAACCCGACCATGCTGAGCACGCCGCGCGCGGCGGCCTTCTCCGCCGCCGCGGCCATCTCCTCGGCTTCGGCGACGGTGTTGGCGAGCGGTTTCTCGCACAGCACGTGCTTGCCCGCGGCGAGCGCGGCGAGCGCGATCTCGGCGTGCGCGTCGCCGGGCGCGCAGATGTCGACGATGTGGACGTCGTCGCGCGCGACGAGGTCCCGCCAGTCGGTGACGGCGTGCGTCCAGCCGAGGCCGGCCGCGGCGTCCGCGACGCTGGGCGACCGGCCGGCGAGGACCGTCATCGAAGCCCGCACCGGCAGGTCGAAGAACGCCCCGACGCTGCGCCACGCCTGCGAGTGCACGCGGCCCATGAAGGCGTATCCGACCAAGCCGACCCCGAGCGTGGGCCTGATGTCAGTCACAGGGTTCTCCGTTCTCAGGGTGGTCAGGACTCGAAGCCGAGCGGCAGGTACTCGTCGACGTTGTCTCTGGTGATGGTCTCCGAGGCGAGCGTGAGCGACTGCGGCACCTGGTGTTCGACGAGGTCGGTCATGCCCTTGCCCTGCGCGATGAGCCGGGCGAGCCTGACGGCGGACGACGCCATGGTCGGGCTGTAGGTGACGGTCGCTTCCAGCACGCCGCTTCCGGACTGGATCTCCCGCATGGCGTTGGCCGATCCGGCGCCGCCGACCATGAAGAACTCGCCGCGTCCGGACTCCTTGATCGCGGCGAGCACGCCGACGCCCTGGTCGTCGTCGTGGTTCCAGATCGCGTCGATCTTCTTGTGCGCCTGGAGCAGGTTCCCGGTGACCTCGTTGCCGGACTGCACGGTGAACTGGGCGGCCTGCCGGGCGGTCACGGCGAAGCCGTAGGTCTTGAGCGCGTCGGCGAAGCCCTTGCTGCGGTCCTGGGTGAGCGGGAGCGTCGCGATGCCCTGGATTTCCAGGATGACGGGGTTCGCGACGCCCTTGTCCTTGAGTTTCGCGCCGACGTAGTGCCCGGCGGCGACGCCCATGCCGTAGTTGTCGCCGCCGATCCACGTCCGATACGACAGCTTGTCGGGGAAGATCCGGTCGAGGTTGACGACGGGGATGCCCGCGTCGCTGGCCTTGCGCGCGATCTGGTTGAGCTGCTGGCCGTCGTTCGGCAGCAGCACGAGCGCGTTCACCTTCGCGGCGATGAGCGACTCGACGGCGGCGATCTGCGTGTTGATGTCGTCGGTCGGCTCGACCGCCTTGAACTCCACGTCGGAGTACTGGCCGGCGGTCGCCTCGGCGTTCTTGGCGATGGCGGCGATCCAGCCGTGGTCGGCGGCGGGCGCGGAGAAGCCGATGACGACCTTCTGGCCCGGCGCGTCGTTGGCGCCGGTGGAGGCGGGGGCGGGGGCCTGGCTCGCGGACGACTCGGGGTCGTTGCCGGTGCACGCGGTGGCGAGCGCCGCGGTGCCGACGACAGCGCCGCCGAGGAGGAAGCGGCGGCGTCCGACGTTGGGGGACATGGCTCTCCTTGATTCTGTGGGGGTGGGGGGTGGAGACGTGCGGGGGTGCTAGGTCGTGCCGGGGAGGCCGCGCCGCTGGAGCAGCACGGCGACGACGATGATGAGGCCCTTGGCGACGAGCTGGTCGCTGGTGTTCAGCCCGTTGAGGATGAACAGGTTCGTGATGACGGTGAAGATGAGCAGGCCGAGGATCGAGCCGATGATGGTGCCGCGCCCGCCGGTGAGCAGCGTGCCGCCGATGATGACGGCGGCGATCGCGTCGAGTTCGTACAGGTTGCCGTGGGTGGAGGAGCCCGTCGTCGTCCGTGCCATGATGAGGAGCGCGGCGACGCCGCAGCAGAACCCGGACAGCGCGTACAGGTACAGGGTGTGGCGGCGCACGTCGATGCCCGCGAGCCGGGCCGCCTCGGGGTTCCCGCCGACGGCGTAGGTGCGGCGGCCGAACGTGGTCCGGTTGAGCAGCACCCACCCGGCCGCGACGACGGCGGCGAAGACGTAGACGAGGATCGGCAGCCCCAGCCACCGGGTCGTGGACAGCGCGACGATCGCGTCGTTCTCGGGCTTGACGAGCTGTGTCCTGCGGTCGGAGAGCCGCTGCGCGAGCCCGGACGCCGCGACCATCATCGCGAGCGTCGCGATGAACGGCACCATCCGCCCGTACGCGACGAGCAGCCCGCTGACGGCACCGGCGCCCGTCCCGACGAGGACCGCGCACACCGCCATGACGACCGGCCCGTACGACTGGGTCGCCAGCGTCGTCGCCCACACCGAGGCGAGCGCCATGACCGCGCCGACCGACAGGTCGATGCCGCCGCCGATGATGACGAACGTCATCCCGACGGTGATGACGCCGATCGTCGAGGCGAGCGCGAGGACGCTCACGGCGTTGGACGAGGTCGCGAAGTTGTCCGGCTGGGTGAGCAGCCCGACCAGCGCGAGCAGCGCGAGCGCGGCGATGAGGCCGAGGTGGCGGCGGCCGGCGAGCGCGCCCGCCGACCGGGTCAGCGCGGCGGGCGCCTTGACCGCCGCGAGCGTGGGCGTGCCTTTCACAGCGCGCTCCCCTCCATGATCATGTCGAGTACCCGGTGTTCGTCGAGGTCGGCGGCCGCCGCCTCGTGCACGGTGCGTCCCTCGCGGACGACGAGGACGCGGTCGGCGAGGCCGAGCACCTCGGGCAGTTCGCTGGAGACGAGCAGCACCCCGATGCCCGCGTCGGAGAGGCGGCGGATCACCGCGTACAGGTCGGCGCGGGCGCCCACGTCGACGCCCCGGGTGGGCTCGTCCAGCAGGAGGAGGCGGCGCGGGTGCACCAGCCAGCGGGCCAGCACCGCCTTCTGCTGGTTGCCGCCGGAAAGCGTCCGGACGGGACGGGCGGGGTCGTCCGGGCGGATGCCGAGGCCGTCGATCTGGGCGCGGGCGTCGGCGAGCTCCCGTTCGCGGTCCACCCAGCCGAGCCGGGAGTAGCGGCGCAGCCCGCCGAGCGTGATGTTGCGGGTGACGCTCTCGTCCAGAAGCAGCGCCTGCTGCTTGCGCTCCTCGGGGGCCAGGCCCAGGCCGAGCGCGACGGCGCCGCCGATCCCGCGCACCGGTCTCCCGTCGAGCAGCACCCTCCCCGAGGCGGGACGCGCCCCGTAGACGGCCTCCAGGATCTCCGACCTGCCCGACCTGACGAGCCCGGCCAGGCCGACGATCTCCCCGGCCCGCACCGCGAACGACACGTCGGTGACCACGCCCGGCACGGTCAGGCCCTCGACGCGCAGCACCTCGGGCCGGTCGTCGTGGAACCCCGGCGCGGGTCGCGGCGGGAACACCTGGTCCACGTCGCGTCCCGTCATCAGCGCGACGATCTCGCGGGTCGGCGTCGTCGCGGCGGGCAGCCCGGACGCGACGGTCCTGCCGTCCTTGAGGACGGTGACGCGGTCGCCGATCTCGCGGATCTCCTCAAGCCGGTGCGAGATGTAGACGACGGCGACGCCCTGCCCGGTCAGCTCGCGGATGATCCGGAACAGGTTGGCCACCTCGTCGTGCGCGAGCGCGGCGGACGGCTCGTCCATGACGATGAGCCGCGCGTCGTGCGACAGGGCCCGCGCCATGCTCACCACCTGCTTGCCCGCGGGGGGCAGCGTGCCGACCTCGGCGGCCGGGCTGATCTCGCCGTGCCCGAGCCGTGCCAGCAGCCGGACGGCGGCCCTGCCGGTCTCGCCGGTGCTGACGAACCCGAGCCGTGCTTTCTCGTGGCCGAGGAAGATGTTGTCGGCGACGCTCAACCCGTCCACCAGGTCGAGCTCCTGGTAGAGGGTGGCGACGCCGAGCCGGAGCGCGGCGACGGGGCTGGCCAGGCGCACCTTCGCGCCGCGCAGCCGGATCTCGCCCTCGTCGGGCTGGTGCGCGCCCGCGAGCGTCTTGATGAGCGTCGACTTGCCCGCGCCGTTCTGGCCGAGCAGGCAGTGCACCTCGCCCGGCCTGACCTCCAGGTCGACGCCGTCGAGCGCCCGGACCCCCGGGAACTGCTTCACAATGCCGGCCATTACGAGGATCGGACTGCTTATATCCTCCATGTTTGGCGACGATAGGACCGACTTATGATTTCTGTCAACGAAAGTCCGAGGGTGGCCGCGATAAGATGGCGGCCATGTCACACGAACCCCAGACCGCGGCGGGCGCGGGCGCCCTCCTCGCGATCCTGCGGGACGGCAGGGCCCGCACCCGCGCCGAACTCGCCCAGCTCACCGGGCTCGCCCGCTCCACGGTGTCGCAGCGGCTCGACGCGCTGGTCCAGGGCCGCTGGGTGGTGCCGACCGACGACGCGATCTCCTCGGGCGGCCGACCCGCCGCCGCGTTCGTGTTCAACGAGAGCGTCCGGGTCGTGCTCGCCGCCGACCTCGGCGCCACCCACGCCCGGCTCGCCGTCCTCGACCTCGGCATGACGGTGCTCGCCGAACAGGCCGTCGAACTGCCCGTCGACCGAGGCCCCGAAGCCACCCTCGACGACGCCGTCGCCGTGTTCGGCCTGATGCTCGACGGGCTCGGCCGCGGCCTCCCCGACGTGTGCGGCGTCGGCGTCGGCCTGCCGGGCCCCGTCGACCACGCCACCGGACGGCCCGCCAACCCGCCGATCATGCCCGGCTGGGACGGCTTCCCCGTCCGCGAGTGGATCGGCCACCGCGTCGGCGCGCCGGTCCTCGTCGACAACGACGTCAACATCATGGCGCTCGGCGAGCACCGGACCGTCAGGCCCGACACCGACCACCTCATCCTCATCAAGATCGGCACCGGCATCGGCTGCGGCATCATCTCCGGGCGGCGGCTGCACCGCGGCGCGCAGGGCGCCGCCGGCGACGTCGGACACATCCAGGTCGTCTCCGCCAGCGAGGCCGTCTGCCGCTGCGGCAACATCGGCTGCCTGGAGGCCGTCGCGAGCGGCGCCGCCATGGCGGCCGCGCTGCGCGCCGAAGGGATCGACGCGCGGGGCAGCCGCGACGTCGTGGCGCTGCTGCGCGCGGGCGACACCCGCGCGGCCCGGCTGATCCGTCAGGCGGGACGCGAGGTCGGCGGGGTGATGGCCGCGATCGTCAACTTCTTCAACCCCTCGACCATCGTCATCGGCGGCGACATCGCCGAGGCCGGCGAGCACATCCTCGCGGGCGTCCGGGAGGCCATCTACAGCAGGTCACTGCCGCTGGCGACGCAGCACCTGACGATCCGGGCGAGCCGCCTCGGCGACCGCGCGGGCGTCATCGGGGCCGCCTCGATGGTGCTGGAGCACGTGCTCGCGCCGCAGAGCATCGACCGGTCCGTCGCCGTTGACCCGGCCGCGCCGGTCGGGTCACAATGACCGCGTCCGGACGGGGCGGTGGCACGCCCTGACGTCCGGCGCACCACCCGTGACGTGGTCGACGCACACGTCCTCCGTCCGAGGAGAACCCATGCCGCGTCCCGTCACGCTCTTCACCGGCCAGTGGGCCGACCTGCCGTTCGCGGAGGTGTGCCGCCTCGCCTCCGACTGGGGGTACGACGGGCTGGAGATCGCCTGCTGGGGCGACCACTTCGAGGTGGACCGCGCCCTCGCCGACCCCGGCTACGTCAAGGGCCGCCGCGCGCTGCTCGACCGGTACGGCCTGAACGTCTGGACGATCTCCAACCACCTCGTCGGCCAGGCCGTCTGCGACCACCCGATCGACGAACGGCACAGGGCCATCGTGCCCGACCGCGTCTGGGGCGACGGCGAGGCCGAGGGCGTCCGGCGGCGCGCCGCCCGCGAGATCGCCGACACCGCGCGGGCCGCCGCGCTGCTCGGTGTCGACACCGTCGTCGGGTTCACCGGCTCGTCGATCTGGCACACCGTCGCGCTGTTCCCGCCCGTCCCCGACGGCGTGATCGAGCGGGGCTACGCCGACTTCGCCGAACGCTGGAACCCGATCCTCGACGTGTTCGACGCCGAGGGCGTCCGGTTCGCGCACGAGGTCCACCCGAGCGAGATCGCCTACGACTACTGGACGACGGTCAAGGCCCTGGAGGCGGTGGACCGGCGTCCCGCGTTCGGCCTGAACTGGGATCCGAGCCACTTCGTCTGGCAGGACCTCGACCCCGTCGGGTTCCTCCTGGACTTCGCCGACCGGATCTACCACGTGGACTGCAAGGACACCCGGCGCCGCACCGGCAACGGCCGCAACGGCAGGCTCGGCTCGCACCTGCCGTGGGGCGACCCGCGCCGAGGCTGGGACTTCGTGTCCACCGGCCACGGCGACGTCCCCTGGGAGGACGCGTTCCGCGCCCTCAACGCCATCGGCTACGACGGGCCCCTCTCCATCGAGTGGGAGGACGCCGGAATGGACCGCCTCGTCGGCGCCCCCGACGCCCTCGCCTTCATCCGCTCCCTCACCCGCATCGAACCCCCCGCCGCCTCCTTCGACGCCGCCTTCAGCCGACCCTGACCCCCCTTACGCCGCTCGCCGACAGAACCCCCCTCGTGGACGGGGCGGGGGTTCTGGGCGGTGGCCTTCGGCGGGGCGGGGGCGGCATGATGGGGGCTGAGGAAAGGACGGGCGGGTGGGGAACGCAGTGGGCGGCGCGGCGGCCGAGCAGGGCGTGGGCGGTCCGGCGCCGCGCGCCGTGGTCGCGGAGAACGTGCGGCGGATCAGGCTGGCGCGCGGGATGAGCCTGCGGGAGCTGTCGGAGGCGACGGGCGTCAGCAAGGCGCTGCTGTCGCAGATCGAGCGGGGTGTCGCGAACCCGACGATCGAGGTGCTGTCGCGGGTGGCGGCGGCGCTGGGCGAGAGCTTCCTGGAGCTGGCCAGGCCCCGGATGGCCGGTCCCGAGGTGCTGCGCGCCGACCCGGACGGCGGTGCGGCCGAGCAGTCCGTGCGGATGCTGTTCGGCTCGTGGGAGCGCCGCCGCTTCGAGCTGTCCGAGGGCTGGATCCCGGCCGGGACGCGCAGCGTGAAGAACTCCCACGGCCCCGGCTCCGTCGAGTACGCCTACGTCGTCTCCGGCACGGTCACGGTCGCCGCCGAGGGCTGGACGGTCGACCTGGGCCCCGGCGACGCGCTCCGCTTCGCCGCCGAACACGACCACGTCTACACCACCGGCCCCGACCCGGCCCGTGTCCTCACCCTCCTGTCCTACGACGAACTCTGACCCCCGCCGCCGGGCCGCGCTGTCAGGGGCGGGGGATGGGGACGCTGGCGAGGAGGGCGCGGGTGTAGGGGTCGGTGGGGGAGTCGAGGATCTGGGCGGTGGGGCCGGACTCGCGGCAGTGGCCGGAGGCGAGGACGTAGACGCGGTCGGTGATCTGGCGGACGACGGCGAGGTCGTGCGTGATGAACAGCAGCGCCATGGAGAGGGACGAGCGCAGGTCGGCTAGCAGGTCGAGGATCTGGGCCTGGACGGACACGTCGAGCGCGGACACGGATTCGTCGCAGATGAGCAGCCGGGGCCGTCCGGCGACGGCGCGGGCGATCGCGACGCGCTGGCGTTCGCCGCCCGACATGCCGGCGGGCGGCCGTCCGGCGACGTCGGGCCGCAGCCCGACGAGGTCGAGCAGCGCCGCGACCTCGGCCTTCCCGCCGTCCCGTCCGGCGGCCCGCAGCGCCTCGGCGAGCACGGCGCCGACGGAGCGGACGGGGTTGAGCGAGGAGTACGGGTCCTGGAAGACCATCTGGACGCCGCGCAGCACCCGCGCCCGCTCGCCCTTCGGCAGCGCCCGCAGGTCCCCGTAGGACGTCCCGTCGAACGTGATGGCGCCGCCGTCCGGCCGCTCCAGCCCGACGACGCACCGGGCGAGCGTGGTCTTGCCGGAGCCGGACTCCCCGACGATCCCGACCGCCTCGCCGGGCCCGACCCGCAGGTCGATCCCCGCCAGCGCGGGCCGTTTCGCGCCCCGGAACGTCCTAATCAGCCCGCTGATTTCCAGCAGCGCGGGCCCGGACCCTTCGGCGGGCTCAGGCTCGGGCGCCGTCTCCGGCTCGGCGGGCGCGGTCGCCGCGAGCACGTCCGCCCGCACGCACGCCGACGTCCGCCCCGGCCCGGCGGGACGCGGCTCGGGCGTCCCGTCCCGGCAGGCGTCCCCGGCGAGCGCGCACCGGTCGGCGAACCCGCAGCGGCCGAGAACGGCGTCGTGCGCGGGCACCGTGCCGGGGATCGAGGGGATCACCGTGAGCCGCCGGTCCAGCGGCGGTTCGGCCGCGAGCAGCGCCCGCGTGTACGGGTGCCGGGGCGCGGCGCGCACGGCGGCGGCGGGCCCGGTCTCGGCGGTCCGTCCGGCGTACAGGACGAGCACGTCGTCGCTCATCGAGAACGCGACGCGCAGGTCGTGGGTGATGAGCACGAACGCCATGCCGCGTTCGCGCTGGACCCGTCGGATCAGGTCGAGCACCTCGGCCTGGGTGGTGACGTCCAGCGCGGTCGTGGGTTCGTCGGCGATGAGGATCGTGGGGTCGCCCGCCAGCGCGCACGCGAGCCCGACCCGCTGACGCATCCCGCCGGACAGCTCGTATGGCCGCCGCTCCGCCACGTCGGCGGAAAGCCCGACCTCCGCGAGCCGCCGCGCGATCTCCGCCGGCGTGCGCTTGCCGCGCGCGAGCCCGTCGGCGATCTGTTTCCCGACCTTGCGCAGCGGGTTGAGCAGCGTGAACGGGTCCTGGAGGAGCAGCGACACGGTGCCGCCCCGCAACGCCCGCAACGCCTTGGGGTCCCGTGACACCGGCCGCCCGGCCAGCGTGACGTCACCTTGCGCGACGAGCCCGGCGGGCAGCAGCCCGAGGGTGGCCCGGACGGTCAGCGACTTCCCGGACCCGGACTCCCCGACGATCGCCAGCGACCGCCCGGCCTCGACGGCGAAGGACACGTCCGACAGCAGGGTCCGTCCGTCGGCGGCGCGGCCGACGCGGAGCCCCCGGACGTCGATCAGCGGCTTTGTTTCTCCGATGCTCATCGTGCGAGCCTCCGTCGTTCCGCCCGTTCCTGGAGCCAGTCGCCGACGACGGTGACGGCCGCCGCGGTGATGATGATCGCGAGTCCGGGCGCGACGGCCGCCCACGGGTTGGCGAACAGCTGTCCTTTGTTGTCGGACAGGGTGCGCCCCCAGTCGGGTGAGCCCGCCGCGACGCCGAGGCCGAGGAACGACAGCGACGCCAGGGAGACGAGCGCGTAAGCGAAGTTCAGGAACGCGTTCGCCAGCGCCACCGGAAGGATGTTCGGCCAGACGTGCCGCGTCATGATCCGCCAGGAGGTCAGGTTCTGGAGCCGCGCCGCCTCCACGTAGGCGCGGGACCGCTGTTCCAGCACCGCCCCGCGCACCACCCGCGCGTCGGTCGGCGCGAAGAGGACGATGAGGACGAGGATCGCGAGCCAGTACCCGCCGCCCATGACGCCCGCGACGACGACGGCGACGAGCAGCGCGGGGATCGAGAGCATGAGGTCGGCCCAGCGCATCGCGAGGGCGTCGGCGCGGCCGCCGAGGTATCCGGCGGGGAGTCCGATGAGGTTGCCGGTCAGCATCGACCCGGCGCTGACCGCGAGCGCCCCGAGCACGGCGGTGCTCGCTCCGGCGACGAGCAGGCGGAGCACGTCGCGGCCGAGCTCGTCGGTGCCGAGGGGGTGTCCGGGGCCGGGGAAGGTGATGCCGGTGGTGAGGTCCTGGGCGGTCGCGTCGGGCACGAGCAGGCCGCCGAACAGCGCGGCGGTCCCGGTGGCGGCGAGGACGAGCAGCGCGACGGCCACGGCGGGCCCGGGAAGCCTCATCGGGTGTCCTCCCCGAAGCGGACGCGCGGGTCGGCGACGGTGTAGGCGACGTCCACGAGCAGGTTCACGAGGGAGATCAAGAGGGTCAGCAGGAGCGCGAGGGCCTGCACGACGGGCATGTCCTTGAACGTCACGGAGTCCACGAGGAGGGAGCCGAGGCCGGGCAGCGCGAAGGTCACCTCGATGAGGACGGTCCCGGCGAGGGTGCTGGTGACGATGAGGCCGACCGCGGTGAGGATGGGGATGAGCGCGTTGCGCAGCGCGTATCCGGCGACGCGGAGCGGGGGCAGGCCGCGGGCGCGCGCGAAGACGATGTAGTCCTTGTCGAGTTCGCGGACGAGGGCGGTCCGGGTGAACCGGACGAGGAGCCCGGCCGCGCCGATGGCGAGCGCGAGGGCGGGCAGCGTGAGGTGCAGCAGTCTGCCGCCGAAGCCCTCGCCCGCCCCGTAGACGGGGAACCACGGGAGGTGGACGGCGAACGCCATGAGGAGGACGAGTCCGGCGGCGAAGGGCGGCGCGCTCATCCCGGCGACGGCCGTGACGGAGGCGGCCCGGTCCACGGCCCTGCCCTTGCGGAACGCGCCGACGATGCCGAGGGGCAGCCCCAGGAGGACGGCGAGGAGCGTCCCGTAAGCGGTGAGCTGCAGGGTGAGGGGGAGTCGGGAGCCGATGGCGTCGGTCACGGACATCCCGGTGCGGATCGACGTGCCGAAGTCGCCCTGGAGGACGCCGCCGAGCCACCGGAGGTACCGGGTGACGACGGGTTCGTCGAGGTGGTACCGGGCCCGGATCGCCTCCAGCGCCTCGGGGGAGGCGGGCCGGGTGCCGAGCAGTGTTCTCTCGACCGAGCCGGGCGCGAGGTAGAGCAGGCCGAACACGCCGACGGAGAGGATCGCCAGGACGGCGAGGGTGCCGAGCGCCCGCCGGGCCAGGAAACCCGCGCTCACGCGGTCCGGCCGGGCGGGGCGGGGCGGCGGGGCGCGGGGCGGGCGGCGGCGGTCATGCGGCTCCTCCGGGGCCGGGGAGAACTCCGTGGTCGGTGAGCCAGGCGAGGACGCGGTCGCGGGCGTCGGCGCAGTGCTCCGGCTCGACCAGCTCGTGGCCTTCGCGAGGATATGTCACGAGTTGAGTGGTGGTTCCGGCTCTGGCCAGGGCCCGGTAGAGCCGTTCCGCCTCGCCGAGCGTGGTGATCCGGTCGAGTTCGCCGTGCAGGATCAGGGTCGGCGTCGTCACGGAGGCGGCGGCGGTGAGGGGGGAGCGGGCGGCGAGGAACTCCCGGCCGGACGGCGTCGCCGGGTCGGCGCCCGCGTGGTAGAGCGCGTCGTAGCCGCCGCCGAGGGCGCTGGTCGTGCGGAAGCTCACCCAGTCCGGCACGCCCGACATGACGACGGCGGCGCGGAACCGCCCGGTCCTGGTGATCGCGTGCGCGGTGAGGTAGCCGCCGTAGCTGAGCCCGGCGATCGCCTGCCGGTCGGGGTCGGCCAGACCGTCGAGGATCAGCGTGTCCGCGCCGGTGAGGACGTCGTCGAGGTCGGCGCCGCCGAAGTCGCCGATGACGGCGCGGGCGTGGTCCTGGCCCCGGCCGCCGCTGCCGCGCGGGTTCGGCAGCAGCACCGCCGCCCCGGCCAGCGCCAGCGGCACCGCCATGAGGTTGGACTCGCCGGGCGCGAACGCCCGCGCCCACAGCCACGTCGGCCCGCCGTGCACGAGCACCACGAGCGGGAACGGGCCAGGACCCTCCGGACGGAGGAGGAGCCCTTCGATGACGCGTCCGTCCGGGGCCGTCCAGGCGCGCTCCTCCCGGACGAGCCCGTCGGTGAGGCCGCGCAGGCCGGTGTTGAACGCCGTGCGCGGGGTGAACCGGCCTTTGCTGAGGGAGCCCACGACGACCTCCGGCGGGGCGTCCGGCCCGTCCCAGACCGTCGCGGCGCGGTCGGGGCCGCAGGGCGCGAGGGAGGGCTGGCCGTCCCGGCCGCCGAGCGCGGCGGGCGCCGTCCAGCGGGCGCGGACCGTGCCGTCCGCGCCGACGACGCCGCCCTGGACGCCCGTCCCGGCCCATCCGGCGAACCAGAGGGACCGGTCGTCGAGCCAGCCCAGGTCGGTGACGTCGTCCAGCGCCTCCCCGAGGGCGACCCCGCCGGAGGCGAGGTCCACCCTGAGGATCCTCCCGGAGACGATCGACAGGCCCTCCACGACGACCGCGCCGCGCCCGTCCGGGGAGAGCCGTGGCCGGGCGAGCTGCCACGGTGTCGTCAGCAGCGTCCTCGTGGTGCCGTCCCGCAGGTCGATCGCCACGAGGCTGGGCGCGTAGTAGCCGCTCGGCGAGGGGTCGGCGGACACGACGGCGACGGCGGTGTCCCCGCCCCGCCAGTCCGCCTCCCACACGGTGCGCGTGCCGAGATCGACGGGAGACAGGCCGTCCGCTCCCGCGCGGGCGAGGAACAGGCGGCGGAGCCGGGCGCCCGGGACGTCCACGCGCGGGTCGGCGGCCTCCGGGACCCGGACGCCCAGGTGCATGCCGTCCCGGTCGCTGCCGGGGTCGGCGGCCCGCACCAGCAGCCGCCCGTCCGGCGCGGGCACGACGTCCTCGACGGCCCCGTCCACGGGCCGCGACCAGGCGATCGCGCCGGTTCGCGGGTCGATCTCCTCGATCCGGGCGAGGTCGGCCGTCACCGCGACGAGGCGGCCCGTGCCGGGGATCCAGCGCGGCAGGACGTGGTCGGTGCCGGGCAGCGGCCGCGCCGCGCCGGTGCCCGCCGCGTCCATGACGTGCAGCGCCATCCGCCCCTCGGTCGGCACGGTGAAGGCGATCAGGGCGCCGTCGGCGGTGACGTCCGAGGGGAGGCGGGCCGCGGTCAGGGCGGCGTGCGCGGCGCGGGGGTCGGCGGTCACCTCGGCGCGACCCGCGCGGCCCACGGCGAGATGAAGAAGTACGGGCCGTACCCTTCGGCGGTGACCTTCGGGCCGAACGCGGTCGCGGACTGGCCCCACCACAGCGGCTGGTAGGGCAGGTCGGCGGCGGCGAGGCGCAGCGCCTCGCCGATCAGCTCGGCGCGCTTCCTCTCCTCGGTGGTGCCCTTGGCCTGGTCGAGCAGGCCGGTCACCTTGGCGTCGGCGTAGGAGGCGATGTTGGTGCCGCCCTCGGCCGCGTTCGCGCCGTTGAGGAGCTGCTGGGTGAACTCGGCGGGGTCGCCGGTGGTGGCGAAGTACCAGCCGTAGATGAGTCCCTTCTTGCGCTCGGTCAGCTCCGCGATCCACGCCTCCAGGGTGATCTCCTTGACGGTGAGGTCGATGCCGAGGCCCTTGAGGTTCTCCGCGAGGGTCAGCGCCGCCTTGCCGAGCTGGGAGCCGCTGTTGGGGAAGGTCAGCTCGGCCTTGAACCCGTTCGGCACGGAGGAGGCGGCGAGTTCGGCTTTGGCCTTGGCGAGGTCGAACCCGGCCTGCGGGATCGTCGCGTACAGCGCGTCGACGTCGGCGGCGGGCAGGCCCGCCCACTGCGCGGACGACGGCAGTGTGGTGGCCACTTCGGCGTGGCCGCCCAAGACGCTTCTGACGATGCCCTCGCGGTCGACGGCGTGCGCGACGGCCCTGCGGACGTGGATGTCGTCGAACGGCTTGACGGCGGTGTTGAACGCGAGCGCCACGAGGGACCGGTCCGTCGTCGTCTTGACCTCGACGCCCTTGAGGCCCTGCCATTGGGCGAGCTGCTCCAGCGGCACGTTCAGCGCGATGTCGGCCTCGCCCTGGCGCATCGCCAGGAGCCGGGTGGAGTCCTCGGCGATGAAGTCGAACCGGATCCTGCCGATCGCGGCCTTGCCGCCCCACCAGGCGTCGTTGCGCTCCAGGGTGACGTGTGAATCGGGCGCGAACTCGGTGACCTTGTAGGGGCCGGTGCCCAGGATGAGGGTCTCGGGGGTGCCGATCTTGTCGCCGTGCTCCAGGAACTTCCGCGACGTGACAAGCAGCGTGCCGGGAGAGACCGTCCACGCGAACGAGCTGTCGATGGCGTCGAGCTCGATCGTCACCTCGTGCTCGCCGGTCGCCCTGACGGACTTGACGCCCGCGTAGGCGTAGGCGAAGGCCGAGGTGGAGCCCTTCTTGGTGTTGTACTCCAGGCTCGCCACGATGTCGTCGGCGGTCACGGGGGTGCCGTCGGAGAAGGTGGCGTCCTTGCGCAGCCGGTAGACGAAGGTCCTGGCGTCGTCGCTCTTCCAGGACTCGGCCAGCGCGGGCACGAGTTCGCCGTCCGGGCCGACGCCGACGAGGGCCTCCTGGGTGAGGAGGGCGACGACGTAGTTCATGATCCCGGCCTCCTTGCTCGCGTCGAGCGAGCCGAGCGAGGACGGGAGCGCCACCTTGAGGACGTCCAGTTGCCCGCCCTTGGCCGTCTCCGGGGCCTCGGGCGCGCCGCACGCCGTGAGGAACCCGGGCAGCGTCGCGACACCTCCCGCGAGCGCCACCGCCTGAAGGAACGACCGCCGCGACACCCGACCGGACCCGCTCATCCGCCACCTACCCTCTGTTCACCATGGCGTCCACCAGCGGCGTCTACCATAACTATCCGATTGGGCAGAAAGAGTATTTATCCCCACCGATCCAGTCAAGAACTCCCCGGGCCCCGCGAAGGAGCCCTCCGTCACACGGCACGCGGACGGGCACAGAAGAGGGCGAAGGCGAAGATCGGGAAAGGGTCGGAGAAGAGGGGAAGGAAACCTATACTTCGGGCGGTATGGCGGTCCGAGGGCTGGAGGGGCGTCGTGGGGGAGAACGTGCGCGGGCACCGCGTCGGCGAGGTGCTGGCCGAGCGGGCGGCGGCCGGAAGCGTGCCGGGAAAGCGCGATGACGGGTTCCGGGTGGCGCTCGCGATCGAGGGCGGCGGCATGCGGGGCACGGTGTCGGCCGGGATGGCCCTGGCCGTCCGGGACCTCGGGCTGCTGCCGCTGTTCGACGCGGTGTACGGGTCGTCGGCGGGCGCGATCTCGGGGGCGTGGCTGCTCAGCTCCGGCCCGGACGGGCTGCGCGGCTGGACCGACCCCGCGTTCGCCAGGGCGCTGATCCGGCGGCGGAACCTGCTGCGGGCCCGGCCCATCGTGGACGTCGAACGGCTCGTCGAGGTCGTCTACCTGCGCGAGTTCCCGCTGGACTTCGCGTCGGTGCTGGCCAACCCCGTCGAGTTCCACCCGCTGGCCACCGACGTCGTCACCGGCCGGTCCGTCGATCTGCGGCCCACCCTCACGTGCGCCGCCGACCTGCGGCTCGCGCTGCGGGCGAGCGCCGCCCTGCCCGTCCTGGCCGGACGGCCGGTGCCGATCGGCGCGGGCCACTACTACGACGCGGGCGTCGCCGAGTCGATCCCGTTCCGGCAGGCGCTGCGCGACGGCGCCACCCACATCCTCGTGCTGCGCTCCCGCCGCCCGCAGGACACCGCGCCCGAACGCGGCACGCCGTCCCTCGGCACCCGTGTCGTCGCGGGCGTCGGCCTGCGCCGCCACTCGACGGCCCTGCGCACCGCGTTCCTGGCCCGCACCGCCGAACTGGCCGCCGCCGACGTCCTCCTCGCCCGACACGACACGACAACACCCCCCGACGGCCCAGCGATCATGTCGATCCGCCCCGCCCCCGACTCCCCCCGCGTCGGCCGCCTGGAGTCCCACGCCCCCGTCCTCCAAGCCGCCTTCACCGCCGGTTACACCGCCATCACCACCCACCTCACCCCCGCCCTCCCCTCACCGCCTTGACCATCCCGCGCGGCCCCGCCCCGACGACGGCGCCGGGGCGCGCCGCCACGCGCCTGCCCCGCGCACCTACGCCGAACGCCTTGACCATCCCGCGCGGCCCCGCCCCGGCGATGATGATGGGGTGCGCCGTGCACGCCGCCCCACGTACCTACGCCGAACGCCTTGACCATCCCGCGCGGCCCCGCCCCGGCGATGATGATGGGGTGCGCCGTGAACGCCACCCCGCGTACCTACGCCGAACGCCCTGATCATCCCGCTGGTGAGCTTCGGCGGCCATGCCGTGCCTGTGCCCGTTCCTCCCGGAGCCGCGCGACCGGCGGCGCAAGTGGTCCTCGCCGCGCTATGACGCCCTGTTCTGCCCGTTCATGCCGGGTCATCAATGCTTGCCCGAGTCATGCTGTTTGCGCATTCCTCATGCCTGAGGGGGTGAGTTGGTCTGTTGGGGGGCGAGGTTCGGTCATGTGGCGGTTCGTGCCTTCTGCGTGGGAAAGGGGTGGGCGATCGGCGGAGTCCGGGAGTGCGCCATGGACGCGGCGGTGCTCGGGCGGGACGCGCTGCCGCTGGAACGGGACGGGGATCTTGATCCGCTGCTGGCGCGGATCGGTGACGCGCGGTTCGTGCTGGTGGGGGAGGCGAGCCACGACACGCACGAGTTCTACCTGTGGCGGGCCACCCTCACCCGGCGCTGATCGCGGAACCGGGGTTCTCGTTCGTCGGCGTCGAGGGGGACTGGTCGGACTCTGCCCGCATCCACCGCGCCATCACCGGCGCCGGCCCGTCCGACAAGGCGGTGCGGGCGTTCACCCGCTGGCCGACGTTCCTGTGGGCGAACCGCGAGGCCGCGGAGTTCTCCCGCTGGCCGCGCGCCTAAAACACCGCCCACCCGCCGAACCACCGCGTCAGCTTCCACGGCCTCGACGTCTACAGCCTGTGGGACTCCCTACACGCCCTCCTCAGGTACGTCCGGGAGCGGCTGCCCACACAGGAAGCGGCCGTGCTCGCCGCGACGGCCTGCTTCGACGCCCACGGCCACGACCCGCAGAGCTACACGCTCACGACCCGCGCCGTGCCCGAGGCGTGCGCCGACGAAATCGCCGACCTCCTCACGGCCGTCCACACCCACGCCGGTCCCGACGAGGCGGGGTTCGGCGCCCGCCAGAACGCGGAGGTCGTCGCCGGGTCGGCCACCTACTACCGGGCGATGCTCCAGGGCGGCCCCGACGCCTGGAACCTACGCGACACACACATGGCCGACACCCTCGACCGACTCGCCGCCCACCACAGCCCGGGGGCTGCCGCTCCCGACGAAGTCGGGCCCGCAAAGCGGCCGGCCCCGGGCCCATCGAACACGGCCCGGGCGTTGTTCATCGTGCCGCCGCCGAACGGACGTCCGGCCTGGTGGGACGAGTCCGTCCCGCACCGCGCGATCGGCGTCGTGTACGGCCCGGAGGGCGACAGGTTCCGCAACTACGTGCGGACTGAGCCGGGCCGTCGCTACGACGCGTTCCTGTGGCTGGACCGCACGACGGCGCCGCACCCGCTGCACGAGAGCCAGCGCGCGATCCGGAGCCGGAGACCTACCCGGGCACGTTCTGACCCCCGGCGGCCGACTGGATCTGCTCGGCGATGCGCCACAGCGGGGTGTCGGGCCGGGCGACGACGACCATGACCTCGTCGGATGCCGCCTTCTCCGTGGTGCCGTGGGTGAACCAGGGGTGGAGGGCGGCGGCGACGTCGGTGATCGCGGCGGTGAGGCGGGCCCGCACGTCGGGTTCGCCGCCCTCGCGCAGCCAGGTCCGCAGCACGTGGTTGTGGGCGGCGGCGACGGACGCGGCGGCGACCTCGTGCTGGAGGCGGAACCGGTCGCGGTCGGCGGGGTCGCGGCGCGCGTCGAGGTAGCGGGCGAAGGCACGCTGGTAGCGGCTGGTCGCGCCGATCTCCCAGTCGCGCAGGGCCGGGACGCGGCGGGTCAGCTCGTACCGGCGGACGGCGGTCTCGGGGTCCTCGGCGTACATGTCCAGGACGATCCGTGCCGCGTCCGCGACGACCTCCAGGGGGGCGCGCAGCGGCGACGCCGCGTCGAGGAAGGCGGTGACCCGCTCCAGGCAGGCCCCGTGGTCGGGGAAGACGGCGTCCTCCTTGGCCCTGAAGTGCCGGAAGAACGTGCGCCGCGCCACCCCGGCGGCCGAGGCGATCTCGTCGACGGTGGTGGCGTCGAAGCCCCGCTCCAGCGACAGGCTGATCGCCGCTGACATGAGCGCCCGCCGTGCGTCGCGCCTCCCGGACATGCGCCCCTCCCGATGACTGCGGCCTCCGCGTCGTGGTCGTCCGGGCGGCTCGCGGGCCCGGTGCGGCCGGGAGCGCCCTGCCCCGGGCGTCAACGGTACACCGGACCCTTCCCGGATGGCACATAGTGTCTTATGCTCTGTCACTAAGTGACATTCGAGGAGGAGTCGGGATGAGTGTGGACCTGTACGGGCTGTCCGAGGAGCACACGATGCTGCGCGAGGTGGTACGGGCCCTCGCCGACGAGAAGATCGCGCCCCGCGCGGCGGCCACCGACGAGTCCGGGGAGTTCCCCTGGGACGTCTACAAGGACCTCGTCGAAGCCGGATTCCACGCCGTGCACGTGCCCGAGCAGTACGGGGGCGCGGGCGCCGACGCGCTCGGCGCGGTCCTCGTGATCGAGGAGGTCGCCCGCGCGTGTGCCTCGTCCTCGCTCATCCCGGCGGTCAACAAGCTCGGCACGGTGCCGCTGCTGCTGTCGGCGTCGGAGAAGATCAAGGCCGAGTACCTGCCGAAGGTCGCCAGCGGCGAGTCGATGTTCGCCTACGCCCTCTCCGAGCCGGAGGCCGGATCCGACGCCGCGTCGATGAAGACCCGCGCGGTCCGCGACGGCGACGACTACGTTCTTGACGGTGTCAAGATGTGGATCAGCAACGCCGGAGTCTCGGACTTCTACACCGTCATGGCCGTCACCGAGCCGGGCGTCGGCGCGCGCGGCATCTCCGCGTTCGTCGTGGAGAAGGCCGACCAGGGCGTCTCGTTCGGCCCGAAGGAGAAGAAGCTCGGCATCAAGGGCTCCCCGACCCGCCAAGTGATTCTTGACGGTGTCAGGATCCCGGCCTGGCGCATGATCGGCGAGCCCGGCACCGGCTTCAAGACCGCCCTCGCCACCCTCGACCACACCCGCATCACCATCGCCGCTCAGGCGCTCGGCATCGCCCAGGGCGCCCTGGACTATGCGGTCGGCTACGTGAAGGAGCGCAAGCAGTTCGGCAAGGCCATCGCCGACTTCCAGGGCCTCCAGTTCATGATCGCCGACATGGCGATGAAGCTGGAGGCGGCCCGGCAGCTCACCTACGCGGCCGCCGCGAAGTCCGAGGCCGCGATCCACGGCGCGAAGATCAAGGACCTGACGTTCTTCTCCAGCGCCGCCAAGTGCGCCGCGTCCGACGCCGCCATGGAGATCACCACGGACGCCGTCCAGCTGCTCGGCGGCTACGGCTACACCAGCGACTTCCCGGCCGAGCGGATGATGCGCGACGCCAAGATCACCCAGATCTACGAGGGCACCAACCAGATCCAGCGCCTGGTCATGGCCCGCCAGATCCTCCGCTAGGCCCCGCCCGCCCCCTCCCCCCAGCAGCAGAAGGAGCCCGCATGAGCACCCCCGAGCGGATCGTCATCCTGGACGGCGCGCGCACCGCGATCGGCGGTTTCGGCGGCGCGTTCAAGGACGTGCCCGCGCACGAGCTCGGCGCGACCGCCGCGAAGGCCGCCCTGGCCCGCGCGGGCGTCGCGCCCGAGGACATCGGCGAGGTCGTCATGGGCTGTATCGGCCAGGTCGGCCCGGACGCCTACAACGCCCGCCGGGTCGCCCTCGCCGCCGGTCTATCGGTCTCCACCCCCGCTTACACGGTGAATCGTTTGTGTGGGTCCGGTTTGCAGGCGATTTGGTCGGCAGCGATGCAGATGCGCTGGGACGGGCTGGACTTCGCGCTGGCGGGCGGCGACGAGAACATGTCGCGGATGCCGTTCTACGACTTCGGCGCGCGTTCCGGCTACAAGCTGGGCGACCGGAAGCTCGTCGACGGCACCGTCGGCATGCTCACCGACCCGTTCCACGGCATCCACATGGGCGTCACGGCCGAGAACGTCGCCACGAAGTACGGGATCAGCCGGGAGCGGCAGGACGAGTTCGCCGCCGAGTCGCAGCGCCGCGCCGCGACGGACGCGGCGAGGGCGGCGTTCGCCGAGGAGATCACTCCGGTGGAGGTCGGCGGCCGCAAGCCCGTCACCGTGACCGAGGACGAGCACCCGCGGCCCGGCACGACGGTGGAGACGCTCGCGAAGCTGCGTCCGGCGTTCGTGAAGGACGGCACGGTGACGGCGGGCAACGCCTCCGGCATCAACGACGGCTCCGGCGTCGTCGTGCTGGCCAAGGAGACCGCCGCGGCCGAGCGCGGCCTGCGCGGCCTGGCCGTGATCGAGGCGGTCGCGACGGCCGCGATGGAGCCCGAGCTGATGGGGTACGCGCCCGTCCTGGCGCTGGCCAAGCTGTTCGAGCAGACCGGCACCGCCCCGTCCGACATCGACGTGGTCGAGCTGAACGAGGCGTTCGCGTCGCAGGCCGTCGCGGTGATCCGGGACGCGGGCCTGGACCCGGAGCGCACCAACCCGTACGGCGGCGCGATCGCGCTCGGCCACCCGGTCGGCGCGACCGGCGGCATCCTCACCCTCCGCGTCGCCAAGGACCTTGTCCGCCGCGACCTGGAACTGGGCGTCGTCACCATGTGCATCGGCGGCGGCCAAGCCCTCGCCGCCCTCCTCCGCCGCGTCCCCTAACCCCCACCCCTGAGCCCCCAGAGCGCGTCCAACGAACACCACCCGACCCCTGCGAAAGGAAGCCGCGCCCAGAGGCCCAGGCCCCGTCCCCGGGAGACCACCCGACCCCTGCGGAAAGACGGCCCGCCCAAGGGCCGAGGCCCCGGCCACGTTCGGGGGAGACCGGGGGACAACGCGCCCAGGGGCCCAGACCCCTGGGCGCGTCCGGCGGACACCGCTCGGTCCGGTGCGGAGGGACGGCGCGCGCAGGGGCCGAGGTCCCGGCCGCATTCGGGGGAGATCGCTCGGCCCGTGTGGAAGGACGGCCTGCCCAAGGGTCGAGGCCCCGGTCCCGTCCGGCGAACGCCGCTCGGTGCCGTGCGGAAAGGCGGCGCGGGGATAGGGCCGAGGCTCGGCCGCGTTCTGGGGCACCGCTCGGCCCTGTGTGGGGGAACCGTGCTGAGGGCGGGTGCGGAGGGGGCGCCGTGTGGCGGTCCGAGCGCTGCGGCTTCGTGAGGGGAGTTCGCGGCCCGTCACCCGTGTGGGGCGCGGCGGGTGACGGGGGCGCTCCAGAGGCCGACGATCGCGTCGGTGAGGGAGGTGGACAGGTCGTCCCAGCTCGCGGGGTCGGCGCGGCCCTCGGCGATGTCGCGCTCCCGTTCGGCGCACAGGTGCACGATGAGGTGGCGGCCCATCGCGCCGCGCTGCGCCCGGACGTCGTCGGGCAGGTCGGGGACGCACCGGCGCATGCCCTCGACGAGCAGCCGCAGCGACGGCGAGCCCGCCGACTCCTCGGCGGTGATCCGGTGCAGTTCCGGGTCGGTCGCCAGCTGCGCGCCGAACCGCGCCCACCACGACGGCGTGCCCAGGTCCGCGAGGTGCGCGGTGACGGGGCGCACCAGGCACACGACCCAGTCCCGGACGTCGGTCGAGCCGAACGCGTCGGCCACGAGGTGCACCCTGTGCCATTCGATCCGTTCGGCGTGCGCGCGCGCGATCGCCCGGACGAGGTCGATCTTGGCGCCGAAGTGGTAGCCGACGGCCGCGCTGTTGCCCTGCCCGGCCGCCTCGCTGATCTGCCGGTTCGACACCGCGGCGACGCCGCGTTCGGCGAACAGCCGCTCGGCGGTCCGCAGGATCAGGTCGCGGGTCGCGCCGCCCCGCTCGGGCCGTGTCCCGCCCTTCGCCGTCCCTGTCGCCATCGCCCCGCCGTCCTCGGTTCTCGGTCGCCGCACGCCAACCTCGCGGGCATCGCCGCTCCCGTCAAGTCAATCACATGATTTAATCCGTTCGAGCAGGTGACTTAACCCGGCGCGGGCCCGGCCGCGCCCGTCCGGACGGAGAACCCCCATGCCCCGAGCACTGGCCTATCCCGCGCAGGCCCGGCCCGGCGTCCTCGTCGCGGTCCTGGCCTTCGCGGGCATCACCGTCGCGCTCATGCAGACCCTCGTGATCCCGCTGGTGCCGCGGCTGCCCGGCCTGCTCGGCGCGTCCACCGGCGACACCGCCTGGACGGTCACCGCGACGCTGCTGGCCGCCGCCGTCGCCACGCCCGTCGTCGGCAGGCTCGGCGACATGTACGGCAAGCGGCGGATGCTCCTGGTCAGTCTCGGTCTGCTCGTAGCGGGCGCCCTCGTCGTCGCCCGGTCGGACTCGCTCACGCCGATGCTCGTCGGGCGGACGCTCCAGGGCCTGGCGGCGGGGGTCATCCCGCTTGGCATCAGCGTCATGCGCGACGAGCTGCCGCCGGACCGGCTCGGCTCGGCCACCGCGACGATGAGCTCGTCCCTCGGCGTCGGCAGCGCGCTCGGCCTGCCCGCCGCGGCGCTCATCGCCGACCACGCGCACTGGCACGCGCTGTTCTGGACCGCCGCCGGGCTCGGCCTCGTCGCGATGGGGCTGGTCGCCGCGTTCGTCCCGGAGTCGCCGGTGCGGGGCGGCGGCCGCTTCGACGTCGTCGGCGCGCTCGGCCTCTCGGCGGCGCTCGTCTGCCTGCTCCTCGTGGTGTCCAAGGGCGCCGACTGGGGCTGGGCGAGCCGCACCACCCTGCTCCTGCTGGGCGCGGCCGTCGCGGTGCTCGCCCTGTGGACGCCGTTCGAGCTGCGCGTCCGCCGACCCCTCGTGGACCTCCGGACGGCCGCGCGTCCCCGCGTCCTGCTGACGAACGTCGCGTCCGTCGTGTTCAGCTTCGCGATGTTCGGGATCGCGCTCGTGCTGCCGCAGGTGCTCCAGCTGCCCGAGGCCACCGGCTACGGGCTCGGCCGGACGATGCTCGCCGTCGGCCTCGTCATGGCGCCGCAGGGCCTGGTGATGATGGCGGTGGCGCCGGTGTCCGCGCGGATCTCGGCGGCGCGCGGGCCCAGGACGACGCTGATGCTGGGCGCGCTCGTCGTCGCCGCCGGATACGGGCTGAGCCTCCTGATGATGGCGGAACTGTGGCAGTTCGTCCTGGTCGGGTGTGTCATCGGCGCGGGGATCGGCTTCGGGTACGGGGCGATGCCCGCGCTCATCATGAGCGCCGTGCCCCTCTCGGAGACGGCCGCCGCCAACAGCCTCAACACCCTCATGCGCGCGATCGGCACGTCGGTGTCCAGTGCCGTCACGGGCGCCGTCCTGGCGGGCATGACGGTCGCCGTGGGGTCCGCCGCCTTCCCGTCGCTGGACGGGCTCCGCCTTGTCCTGGCCGGCTGCGCCGCCGCGTCCCTGGTCACGGTGGCGATCGCGGCCTTCATCCCGCCCGCGCCGGGGGAGCGCGGGGACGCCCCGGTTCCGGAGCCGCTCGCGCCGGCGAAGACCGCCCCCGAGGTCGCTTTAAGTAGCCAATCCGCTACTAATGGTGCTCGAAGGCGGGTGGAGTGGGCATGTCTCACCGTACGGACCCGTCAGGCCGGGTGGCTTCGCGGTGTCCGTCGAGCTCCGGCGGGCTCTGCCCGTTCCGTCCGTCCGAGAAAGAGGAACCCGACATGACCGACTCCCTCGACGTGGCCACCGCGGTCGGCGCGCGGACCGAAGCCCGCCCGCAGACGGGCGCGGAGTACCTGGAGAGCCTGCGCGACGGCCGCGAGGTGTGGATCTACGGCGAGCGCGTCAAGGACGTGACGGCGCATCCGGCGTTCAGCGGCCCGGTC
This sequence comes from Actinocorallia sp. API 0066, assembly GCF_020991275.1. Lineage (GTDB taxonomy): Bacteria > Actinomycetota > Actinomycetes > Streptosporangiales > Streptosporangiaceae > Actinocorallia. The sequence continues at coordinate 178,445 of NZ_JAJLQY010000008.1, forward strand.
CGGTCGATCGCCCGGCTGTACGACGCGCTGCACGACGGGACCGTCCCGACCGTCCCGACCGACACCGGCAACGGCGGCTACACCCACCCGTTCTTCCGGACGCCGCGCTCGTCGGCGGACCTCGTGACGGCAAGGGACGCGATCGAGGCGTGGGCCCGCCTCACGTACGGCTGGATGGGCCGTACCCCGGACTACAAGGCCGCGTTCCTCAGCACCCTCGGTGTGAACGACGCCTTCTACGCGCCCTATGACGCCAACGCCCGGCGCTGGTACAAGGAGTCGCAGGAGAAGGCCCTGTACTGGAACCACGCGCTCATCAACCCGCCGGTGGACCGGGGCAGGCCCGTCGACGAGGTGGCCGACGTGTTCGTGCACGTGGAGAAGGAGACCGACAGCGGGCTCGTCCTGTCCGGCGCGAAGGTCGTCGCCACAGGGTCGGCGATGACGCAGATGACGTTCATCGGCCACGGCGGCGCGCCCGTCCAGGACAAGCGGTTCGGCATCGTCGCCGCCGTCCCGACGGACACGCCCGGCCTCAAGCTCATCGGCCGGACCTCCTACGCGCAGACCGCACGGCAGGCGTCCACCCCGTTCGACTACCCGCTCACCAGCCGCTTCGACGAGAACGACGCGATCCTCGTCCTGGACAAGGTGCACGTCCCCTGGGAGAACGTCTTCCTGTACGGCGACCTGGAGAAGTTCAACGGGTTCCTCCGCTTCTCCGGCTTCAACGCCCGCCTCACCCTGCAGGCCGCGACCCGGATGGCGGTGAAGCTGGACTTCCTGAGCGGGCTGCTCCTGAAGTCGCTCGCCCTCACCGGCACCAAGGAGTTCAGGGGCGTCCAGACCAGGCTCGGCGAGGTGCTCTCGCTGCGCGCCATGGTGTGGTCGCTCACCGAGGCGATGGTCCGCAACCCGGAGCCGTGGGTGGGCGGCAGCGTCAACCCCGACCCCAAGGCGGTGGACGCCTACCGCTGGATCAGCACCGTCGCCTATCCGCGCGTCCGCGAGGTCGTCCTGAAGGATCTGGGGTCGGCCCTGATCTACCTGCCTTCACATGCCTCCGATTTCGACAGCCCTGAACTGCGCCCCTACCTCGACCGGTATGTGCGCGGCTCCGGCGGTGTGGACGCGGAGGAGCGGGTGAAGACCCTGAAGATGCTGTGGGACGCCGTCGGCACCGAGTTCGGCGGACGGCACGAGCTGTACGAGCTCAACTACCAGGGCAACCACGAGCAGGTCCGTCTGGGAGTCCTGTTCAACCACGAGGGGCGCGGCTGGAGCCGGAACCTCGTCGACTTCGCCGAACAGGCCATGGCCGACTACGACCGGTCCGGCTGGACCCTGCCCGACCTCGCCGCGGACCCCTCGGTCTGACCGACGCGGACGGGGGCCGGTGCGCGCGCCGCACCGGCCCCCGCGACCAGGGGGTGTCAGACGCCGACGGGTTCCGGCGCCTCCTGCTCGGGCTCGTCCTCGGCGTCCCGCTTCGACTTGGCGAGCAGCTCGCTGAGACGGCCGCCTTCGACGTCGAGTTCGGGCAGCGCCTTGTCGACCCGCCGGGGCAGCCACCAGGCGCGGTCGCGTAGGAGCGCCATCGTGGCGGGCACGAACACCATGCGGATGAGGAACGCGTCGACGAGGATGCCGAACGCCAGCGCGAACCCGATCTGGGTGACCATCGGCTCGGGGTTGAACACGAACCCCGCGAACACCGACACCATGATGACGGCGGCGGCCGCCACCACCCGGCTCGCGCCCGCGAACCCGCGCCGGACCGCCTCGTGCGCGTCCGCGCCGTGCACGTGCGCCTCGCGCATCGACGTCACGAGGAACACCTGGTAGTCCATCGCCAGCCCGTACAGCACGCCCGTCACGATGATGGGGAGCATGCTGACGACGGGCGTCTGGGCGTCCAGGCCGAGCAGGCCCTGCGCCCAGCCCCACTGGAACACGGCGGTGGTCGCGCCGAGCGCCGCGACGACGCTGAGCACGAACCCGGCCGTCGCCTGGAGCGGGATGAGGATCGAGCGGAACACGAGCGTCAGGATGACGAGCGACAGCAGCAGGACCGTCGCGAGGTAGAGGGGCATCGCGTCGGCGAGCCGGTCGGACACGTCGATGGACATCGCGGTGACGCCCGTGACGCCCACCTCCACGCCCGTCCCGGCGATCGTGTCGGCGTGCGCGCGCAGGTCGAGCACGACGTCCTTGGTCGCCTCGGCGTCCGGTCCGGTGGTGGTGACGACCTGGAAGACCGCCGTGTCGTCGGCGGCGTTCACGCCCACCAGCGTCGCGCCCGCGATCCCGTCGACGGCGGTGAGCCGCTGGTGCACCCCGACGAGCTGACGCGGCTCCAGAGCCCCGTTCTCGGCGTGCGCGGCCACCAGCAGGGGTCCGTTGAATCCGGGCCCGAACGCGTCGCTCACGGCCGTGTAGCTCTGCCGCTGCGGCGTCGCCGGGTCGTAGGACGCGCCGGTCGGCAGCGCGAGGCGCAGGTCGAGCGCCGGGATCGCGAGGAGCAGCGGCAGCAGCACCGCGGCGCACGCGGTGACGATCCGGTGCCGGACGAGGAAGCCCGCGAACCGGCGCGCGAACCGGCCGTGCTCCTCGTGCCTCCCCTCGGGGCGCGCCTTGCGGCGCGGCCTGATCCGGTGCCCGGCCAGGCCGAGCAGCGCGGGCAGCAGGGTCAGCACGGTGGCCACGACGACCGCGATCGTCGCGGCGGCGACCAGCGCCATCGTGGTGAGCAGCTGGATCCGCGCGACGGTCAGGCCGAGCAGCGCGATGACGACGGTGAGCCCGGCGAAGAACACGGCGCTGCCCGCGGTGCCCGTCGCGCGGGCGGCGGCCTCCTCGGGTGCCAGGTCGTCCTCGCTCATGAAGCGGCGGGCCCGGTTGATGAGGAACAGTCCGTAATCGATGCCGACCGCGAGGCCCAGCATCAGCGCGAGCACCACGGTGATGGACTGCATGTCCACGAGGTGCGACAGGGTGAACGCGCCGCCGACGCCGACCGCGACGCCCGAGATCGCGATGACCAGCGGCAGCCCGGCGGCGACGACCGAGCCGAGCGTGATGAGCAGGACGATCGCCGCGACGCCGACACCGATGAGCTCGCCGATCCCGACGAGTTCCGGCATCTCCGACATGGCCGCGCCCGGCAGCACCTCGATGCCCGTCCCCTCGACGGCCTGCTCGGCCGCCGCCACGGTGTCCTCGATGGTGCCGGACGGCAGCGAGTGCGTCTGCTCGTCGAACTGGAACTGCAGCAGCGCGACGGTGCCGTCGGCGGAGACCAGCACGCCGGGGACGGGCGTGCCGTTCGCCGTCAACTGGGTCGGTGAGCCGGGCGGCACCGCGCCGGGCACGGTCTGCCCGTCGGCCATCAGCGGCGTCGGGCCGCCGTGCGGGATCGCCGCGGACGCCCGCAGCAGCACGCTCCGGTCGCCCTTGACGGCCTCGGCGGCCAGCACCTCACGGGCGTCCACCACGTGGTCGTGCCGGTAGACGGCGTCCACGGCGGCGAGCAGCGCGGGCGCGCGGCCCGCCTCGTCCACCCTGCCGTGCTCGACGCGGAACGCCAGGACGCCCTGGCCTCCGGCCGCCTCGGGCATCCGCTCGGCCAGCTCGTCGATGACGTTCTGGGCGGGCGTGCCGTCGATGCGCAGTTCGTTGGTGAGCTGCGTAGGGTTGGCGATCAACAGTCCGCCCAAGACCCCGAGGACGGTGAGCCAGGCGCCGATCACCCGCCACGGCCTGCGGTAGGCGAACCTGCCGAGCCGGTACAACCACACGGACACGATGACCTCCCTCGCCTTCCCCGGCGGCGGCCACCGCCGAGGGGCGCGCTTAAGTGATAGCGAACTATCGAAACGATAGGACGCTCTCACTTAGTGGAGACGCGCCCTGACGGGAATGGGAGTGGGATCACAAGGAAAGGCCAAGGTAGTGACCAAGCGAACACACGGCGACACGGCGCGCCGTGCCCCGGCCCGCCGAAGGGCCGACGCGGCCTCCAGCGCCGCCCGCATCCTCGCCGCGACCCGCGCCCTCGTCGGCCCCGGCATCGACAAGGTGTCCCTGGAGGACATCGCCGCCGAGGCCGGTGTCGGCATCGCCACCCTCTACCGGCACTTCCCCAACCGCGAGGCCCTCGCGCGCGCCGTCTACGAGGACCTGTTCGCCACCGAGGTCATGCCCTTCCTGGACGAGGCGGCGCGGCACCCGTCACCCGTCGCCGCGCTGCGCGCGGTCGCCGAGAAGACCCTCGAACTCATCGACTCCGAACGCGGCCTGTTCGACCGCGCCGGCGTCTTCTCCGAAATCACCATGGAGGCCCTCACCCGCGCCTCCGCCCCCATCCAGGCCATCCTGAAGCGCGGCCAGGACCTCGGCGAGATCCGCCCCGACCTCACCCCCGACGACATCCCCCGCTTCCTCGTCTTCGGCATCGCCGGCATGGCCCTCCCCGGCGCCACCCCCGCCACCCGCACCCGCCTCCTCACCCTCCTCTTCGACGCCCTCCACCCCGCCCACACCACACCCCTCCCCCCCGCCCCTCCCGAAGACCTCCAGACCACCATCCGCTCCACCCCCCACCCCGACCCCGACCACTAACCCACCACCCCACCCGGCAGACCCGCACCCCGTCGTCCCGCCTTCAACGCCACCATGCGCGGTCCCCGAACGCCTCCTCCGCTGTCGCGACAATCCGCGCCCAGTCCTCGGCGCGCCGCCCGTCATGCCGGACGAACAAGGCCCCGCCCCCGATCCCGGCGACGACCCCCGAGCCCGTCGGCCTGGACCCCGCACCAAACCCTCAAGAACTGCCGCTCGAACCGAGCCCGCATCGACGTCCCCAAAACCCGACCAAGCCCCCGCAGCGCTGCGTCGCACGGAGACCCCAAGCCGTCGCGCGGGCTTCCCGCGAGCACCCTGCCCTCCACGGAACCCTCGGCCCACCACGCAGTGCCGCGCCCATGACTGCCCAGAAGCCCGCCAGGCCGCCCCGCAGCGTTCCCCCGCTACCGCCCTTCACGGAGCCCCAATCCACGACCCGCCGCGCAGAGTCAGCTCCAAAGTGCTCAGAGGCCCCGCTAAACCGCCCTGCGGGGTTCCCTGCGACCGCCCCCACGGAGCCCTCGACCACGGCCCCCGCGCAGAGTCGGCCCCAGGAGCCCGCCAGCCGCTCAGGGAGTGGCACAGCGGAATAGCCTGCACTCCATGGCGAACGTCCTGAGAACCGAGCGGCTCATGCTGCGGCGGTGGCGCGACGACGACCGCGCGCCGTTCGCGGAACTCAACGCCGATCCCGAGGTGATGGCGCACTTCCCCACGCCCCTGACCCGCGCGCAGAGCGACGAGCTGATCGAGCTGATCGAGTCCCGGTTCACCCGGTCCGGATTCGGCCTGTGGGCTCTAGAAGTCGCCGCGACGGGGGAGTTCATCGGATTCACCGGCCTGTCACTCCCGCGTTTCACCGCGCACTTCACCCCCACCGTCGAAATCGGCTGGCGCCTCAGCCGAACCGCGTGGGGCCACGGCTACGCGACCGAAGCCGCTCAACGCGCCCTGTCCTTCGGCTTCAACGACCCGGCCCTCCGCGAGATCGTCGCGATGACCACCACAACGAACACACGCTCCCAGGCCGTGATGCGCCGCCTGGGCATGACCCACAACCCGTCCGACGACTTCGACCACCCGCTAGTACCTCCCGGCCCCCTCAAACGACACGTTCTGTGGCGCCTCACCGCCCAGCAATGGACCACCACCCCACACCCCGGCGATCTTCCCCACCACCAACCCTGAACTTACTTTGTAAAGGCGCCGGGCCTTAGGCAGCGAAGGGCACTTGACCAGCGAGGCCGTCCGCGTCGCTGACAGTGGCACCGAGATCTGACGGTCGGCGTTCGAGCCGCGCTCGGACGAACCATACGGGCATCGCCCAGGGCGCGCCCTGTCGCAAGACGAGAAGGTCGTGTAGGTGTACCGGCCCGACACCATGGCCGGACGTGCCGTTCTGGCGCCAGTGGTGGTGGAACTGGCTCGGCTCGGCCGCCACCGGCGACCTGGGCGAGTCCAGCGCCTACCGGCAGCCGGTCGCCGAGGTGATCGGCGCACGGCTCGGCTGGACGGCGCTGCTGTGCGCCGTCGGGCTCGCCCTCGCCGTGACGACTTCGACCAATGGGTCGTCCTGGACGCACGACCGGCGCGCCCGTCGCCCGCGCCGACCTGGAGACCATCGGCCACGGCGCACGGCATCTGACGCATCCGGCGGACGGCCATGCCCCGCTGGACGTCGGCGAAGGCCAGGACGACGTCGCCGTCTACCGCAGGGCCCTGACCGCCAGGGGACTCGCCCTCAACCGACCGCTACCCGAGGGACGACCGGTGCCTGATCGCTCTGGCCCCCGATGGAGGTCGGTTCATGGCGGTTGACCACGGCCAAGCTGACGTAGCCTTCCACCTACCCGACCGGCGAGGCCCTTCTCCAGTTCCCCGCCGACGCCTTCCCACCAGTCAAGAACGTGACCGGCGAGACCCCGAAGCTTCTCCCTGGAATGGGCAGGTGGCTTCCTCACCCCGGACACCGCGATCGTCGTCTTCTCCGAAGCATCCAACGACGACGCGGAGCCGTCCCCTGGCTATCGCGTCAACCTACGCTCCGGCCAGGTCGAATCACGCTTTGCGGGCGACAACGAGCATCCCTACGACATCGAGTTCCTCGGAGACGGCTCCTGGCTCACTACCGACCCGTCCGGCCACCCGATCCGCCGGTCGGAGTCATGACACCCATCCGCCGCCCGTGCTTAGCCGTGCCTGGCGAGTCCCGGCCGGGGTCCCCGGAGGCGGGGGAATGAGCCGGAGAAGCCGGAGGTGCCTGTGGTTTCACCGGGTCGTCCGCGCACTGGGCGAGCGTACCGATGACCGTCCACGCGGGGCGCCTCGCCGGAGCGACGGTCGGGGAGCTATCGGTCGCTTTTGTGTGGTTGCCGTAGGTGTGCCTGGGGAGGCAGGACAGCGCGTGGATGGCCGAGAAAGCCGAGGGTTTTCCGATCGGCGGGATTCCCGTTGGGCCGGAGCGTGTTCAGTGCTCGGTTCGGCTGGTCACTTGATTCGCTGGCCGTAGCGGGCGGAGAGCGTGAGCAGGTCGGGGTCGCCGAGGGTGGCGCGGAGGTTCTCGAAGCGGGTGACCTTGTCCTCGCCGAAGCGGGCGACGCGGGCGGCGAAGGTCGCGGGGCTGACGAAGGCGGGCGGGGTGCTCTTGGTGTGGAACTTGTCGGCGAACATGACAAGTTCCTCTTCCGGGGTCGCCGGGACGTAGTCGGCGACGGGGATCGGCAGCCCCTGGCGGGTCACGTCATCGCGGGTGACGCCCATGCCGGTGTGGCAGGAGCAGAACCGGCAGAGCTCCTCGGGCAGGCCCTCCTCCCGGAGAAGATCGTGGCCGAGGACTCCGTGGCGGATGTACTCCCGGTGATCCAGGGTGCCGTCCCGGTAAAGCCGGTAGACCCCGATGTCGTGCAGCAGGCTTCCGGCGCGGACGAGCGCGGCGTCCACGGGGACGGGGGAGCGGGGGACGAGCTGCTCGGCGAGGGCGCAGACGATCAGGCTGTGGCCGTAGACCTGGTCGAACGCCTCGCGGGTCGGCGCGTGTCTCTCGTGCAGCGCGCGGATCTCCGCGTCGGTGGGAATCGAGAGGAGCGCCGCCTCAGCGCCGGATCCGTCGTGCCGGGGGTCGGTGGGGGCTGGCGGCATCGGGGCGGCTCCTCGGACGGCGAATGTGCTGGTCACCCAGCCTACGTGCTGCCGGGCCGCTGATACCCCCGAGGGGTTCAGGTCGATCAGTCGAGGAGAACGCCGAACTTTCCGCCGTCACCCCCTTCCCTTCGGAATACCCTACGGGGGTATGGTGTTGTCACCGATGACGGGATCATCCGCCTCGCGGAGATCTCGCCGAGGATGCCCGACATCCATGGCTTGACCGGTTTTGTAGTTCTGATCAGCTCGGAGGACGCGACATGGCCACCACCGCCACCTTCACCGTTCAGGGTATGACCTGCGGACACTGCGTCAGCTCGGTCAAGGAGGAGGTCAGTGAGGTGCCGGGTGTCACCGGCGCCGCGGTGGACCTGTCCACCGGCCTGCTGACCGTCACGAGTGACGCCCCGGTCGCGCCGGACACGATCGCGGCGGCCGTCGCCGAGGCCGGATACACGGTGGTGGATCAGCGATGAGCACCGCAGTCCGGATCGGCGCCTACGGGGCCGGGCTCGCCGTGGTGTTCGCCGCCGCCTACGGCGTCGGCGGCGCCGTAGGCGAGATCGGCCCCGCCCCCAGCGAGACCTCCCACACCACACACGCCGCGCCGGGCCAGACCCCGGCGGCCCAGACCGCTTCCGATACCCCCGGGGGGCTTCAGGTGTCCGCGCACGGCTACACCCTCGACCTGGAGACCGACCGCACGAAGGCAGGCCAGGACGGCACCCTGCGCTTCACGATCCGTGACGCGCAGGGTGAGCCGGTCACCGCGTACCGGACCGTCCACGACAAGGAACTCCACCTCATCGTCGCGGACCGCGACCTGACCGTCTTCCGGCACCTGCACCCCGTACGGGACGCAGAAGGCGTCTGGACCACGCCCGTCGACCTCCCGCGCGCCGGAAGCCACCGCGTCTTCGCCGACTTCACGCCGGAGGGCGCGGCGGCCCTCACCCTCGGGGCCGACCTCGCCGTCGCGGGGCAGTACGAGCCCGCCGCCCTACCCGAGCCGTCGACCGCCGTGACCGTCGACGGATACACCGTCAGCCTGCGTGGCGACGTGCCCGTCGGGGCCTCCGGCACGCTGACGTTCACCGTCAGCCGCGACGGTGCCCCCGTGGCCGGACTCGAGCCCTATCTGGGCTCCTACGGCCACCTGGTCGCCCTGCGCGCCGGAGACCTCGCCTACCTGCACGTCCACCCGACGAGCGAGGCCGACGAGTCGGTCTCCGACAGCCCGGAGGTCGCCTTCGCGGTGAGCGCGCCGAGCGCGGGTGCCTACCGCCTGTTCCTCGACTTCAAGATCGACGGCGTGGTGCGGACCGCGGCGTTCACCGTGCACGCCGGTGCGGTGGGGAACGGCCCGGTGCCGCTACCTTCGGAGTCCGATGAGCACGGCGACCACTCCCACTGATCCCCGGGACGCGAAGAAAGGAGAGGTGATGTCCTCCCTCACCGAAGCGCCGCCGCGGAGCGGCTCCGTCGAACTGTCGATCGGCGGCATGACCTGCGCGTCCTGCGCGAACCGGATCGAGCGCAAGCTGAACAAGCTCGACGGGGTCACCGCGACCGTGAACTACGCCACGGAGAAGGCCAAGGTCACCTTCCCCGCCGACCTCGACCCCCGGGAACTCGTCGCGACCGTGGAGCAGGCGGGCTACACCGCCGCGCTCCCCGAACCCGAGCGCGACGAGCAGAACGGCCAGGACGAGGAGCAGGACGAGCTCGCGCCGCTGCGGGCGCGGCTGGTGACGGCCGTGGCGCTGAGCGTCCCGGTGATCGCGATGGCGATGATCCCGGCGCTGCAGTTCGACTTCTGGCAGTGGCTCTCCCTTACCCTCGCCGCGCCCGTCGTCGTCTACGCGGGCTGGCCCTTCCACCGGGCCGCGTGGACGAACCTGCGGCACGGCACGGCGACGATGGACACGCTGGTGTCGCTCGGCACGCTGGCGGCGTTCGGCTGGTCGCTGTGGGCGCTGTTCCTCGGCACCGCCGGCGCGCCGGGCATGACGCACCCGTTCAGCCTGACGATCGCCAGGACCGACGGATCGGGCAACATCTACCTGGAGGCCGCGGCGGGCGTCACGGCGTTCCTGCTGGCCGGACGGTACTTCGAGGCGCGCTCGAAGCGGCGTGCCGGCGCGGCGCTCCGGGCCCTGCTGCACCTGGGCGCCAAGGACGTCGCGGTGCTGCGCGACGGCGTCGAGATCAGGGTTCCGACGGACCGCCTCCAGCCGGGGGACAGGTTCGTGGTCCGCCCCGGCGAGAAGATCGCCACGGACGGGATCGTCGAGGACGGCACGTCTGCCGTGGACGCCTCCATGCTCACGGGCGAGTCCGTGCCCGTCGAGGTCGGGCCCGGCGACACCGTCACCGGCGCGACCGTGAACGCGGGCGGCCGCCTCGTGGTCAGGGCGACCCGGGTGGGCGCCGACACGCAGCTCGCCCGGATGGCGCGCCTGGTCGAGGAGGCCCAGACCGGCAAGGCCGAGGTGCAGCGCCTCGCCGACCGGGTGTCCGGGGTGTTCGTGCCGATCGTCATCGCGCTGGCGCTGGGCACGCTCGGCTTCTGGCTCGGAACCGGCGCGGGCGCGGCGGCGGCCTTCACGGCGGCGGTGGCGGTGCTGATCATCGCCTGCCCGTGCGCGCTGGGCCTTGCGACGCCGACGGCGCTGCTTGTGGGCACGGGCCGCGGCGCCCAGCTGGGCATCCTCATCAAGGGGCCGGAGGTGCTTGAGTCGACGCGCGCGGTGGACACGGTCGTGCTGGACAAGACCGGCACCGTCACCGAGGGGCGGATGACCCTCGTGGACGTGATCGTGGCCGAGAGTGAGTCGCCGGAGGACGTGCTGCGTCTCGCGGGAGCCCTGGAGGACGCTTCGGAGCACCCGATCGCGAAGGCGATCGCCCGGGGCGCCGTCGAGCGGGTCGGTGTGCTTCCGGCCGTCGAGGACTTCACGAACGTGGAGGGCCTGGGCGTGCAGGGCGTCGTGGACGGCCACGCGGTACTGGTGGGCCGCCCGCAGTTGCTCGCGGAGTGGGCGCAGCACCTTCCCGCCGATCTCGCCGAGGCGCTGAGCCAGGCGCAGGAGGCGGGCCGGACGGCCGTCGCCGTCGGTTGGGACGGCGCCGCCCGAGCCGTCCTGGTGGTCGCCGACGTCGTCAAGCCGACGTCGGCCGAGGCCGTCGCCGCGCTCAAGGCTCTCGGCCTGGAGCCCGTGCTGCTCACCGGCGACAACGCCGCGGTGGCCCGGACGGTGGCCGCCGAGGTCGGCATCGACACGGTGATCGCCGACGTCCTGCCCCAGGACAAGGTGGCCGAGGTCGCGCGGCTGCAGGCGGCGGGCCGGACGGTCGCGATGGTCGGCGACGGCGTCAACGACGCCGCCGCCCTGGCCAAGGCCGACCTGGGACTGGCGATGGGCACGGGTACCGACGCGGCGATCGAAGCGTCGGATCTCACTCTCGTACGGGGGGACCTGCGCACGGCGGCGTCCGCGATTCGTCTTTCGCGCCGGACGCTGCGCACCATCAAGGGCAACCTGTTCTGGGCTTTCGCCTACAACGTGGCGGCCCTTCCGCTGGCGGCGGCGGGGCTCCTCAACCCCATGATCGCGGGCGCGGCGATGGCGTTCTCCAGCGTCTTCGTCGTCTCCAACAGCCTCCGGCTGCGCACCTTCAAGTAAATCCCTCGCACGCTGAGGCCCGCCCGCCACGGCGGGCCTCAGCCGTTTCCACCCCGCCCGCACCGCCGCGCAGCTGACGACGACGGCCGCCGCGACCCCGGCGGCGATGACGATCCTTCGTGTGGTGTCGATGTCCATGCCCGCAGCCTGTCACGAATCCTTGACAGTCCGTTTTCTCCCTGTGGATAACTCAGTTAGTGGAGGGCGCAGGCGGAACGGTGCGGAGGTAGGGGAGAGGCGGTCGGCTTAGCATGGGGAGATGGAGTCGGGTGCGGGTGGGGTGCGGGACGCGGATGGTCGTGCGTTGGGGCGGATCGAGCTCGCGGTTTCGGCGGTGGGTCGGTGGAGCGAGAGCAGGCATGTCCGGGCGGAGGTGGCGCGGCGGGCGGGGTGCGATCTGCAGCCGAGTGAGTTGCGGCTGCTTGAGCACTTCGCGCTGGTGGCGCCGATGCGGATCTCGGACATCGCCGACTGCATGGGGATCGACATCTCGACGGCCTCGCTCCAGTTGCGGCGGCTCCGGAGCGAAAGGCTCGTGGAGCGGATCAGGGACGAGTCCGACCTGCGGGTGACGCTGATCGCCATCACGGAGGCGGGACGCGACGTCGTCGCGCGGGTCCGTGCGGCGCGGCGGGCGCTGCTGGCGGAGGTCTTCGCCGGGACGGACGCGGCGGAGCTCGACCGGGCCGCGGAGGTGCTGCTGCGGGTCCAGGCGCACATGCTCGCGGGAGCCGCCGCCCCGCACGTCTGAATCCAAGGACGGCCGCGTCATCGATCCGGCTTGTGCCAACCTCCGGTCATATGCTTTGATCAATCAAAGTAAATCGACAGACGGGGGACGCTCATGAAGACGGCTGTGATCACCGGTGGCACCGACGGCATCGGCAGGGGCCTCGCCGACGCCTACCTGGGCAAGGGGTACGAGGTTCTGATCGTCGGAAGGAACACGGACAAGGGGAAGCGCTTCCTGGACGAGGCCGCCAGAGCGGGTGCGGGCTCCAGGGCGCACTTCCGAGAGGCCGACCTGGGCCTCGTCACCGAGAACGAGAAGCTGATCGAGGAGATCGCCACGGCGTTCCCCGCCGTCGATCTGCTGGTGCTCGGCGCCCGGTACCACCGGTCCGCCTGGACGCCCACCGCCGAAGGGTACGAGAGCACGTTCGCGCTGTTCTACCTCAGCCGGTTCCTGCTCAGCCACGGCCTCGCCGACCGGCTTGAGCGCGCCGAGCACCCCGTCGTCCTGAACTTCGGCGCCTCGGGCCAGGCCGGCCCCGTGCGGTGGGAAGACCCGCAACTCGTGCGCGGCTACCACGGGGTCGGTGCGATGGGGCACTGCGGCCGGCTCAACGACCTGCTCGCCGTCAGCTTCACGGACCTGCGCCCGGACAGCGAGATCCGCTACGTGGTGAACCACCCGGGCGTGGTGGCGACCAGCTTCGCGGGGGAGTACGACCCGATGACGGCCGCGCACGTCGCGGAGATGAGGGCGACGGCCAAGCCGGTGGCGCGGAGCGTCGCCCAGATCCTCCCGTACCTGGAGCCGTCGCGCGCGAACGGGAGGCTGACCGCCGTCCTGGAGGGCCGCCGCGTACCCGTTGACACCGGGCTCTTCGACAGCGCGGAAGCCGCCCGCCTCCACCGCATGACCGAGGCGCTCCTCGGACGACACGCCTAACGAACTTACTTTGTAAAGGCGCTGGGCCGGAGCTGTCGCTCCGGCATGGACACGCCACACAAAGGACTAAAGGCTCAATAACCAGGAGAATCGATACTGTTTGTGGTGCTATGCAAGCTGTCGGTGTTCGGTCCTGGTTCGCGGACCGGAGTGGGGTGCGGGATACTGCGGGTGGCTTGGGGGAATCGGGTGTGCTCCGTCCTCGCGTAGCCGTGTGTCGGATCGGGAGGGGGCGGCTGGGCCGTGGTCGTGGTGTTCGTGCTGGTGGGTGTGTTGTTCCTCAGTGTCTTCGCGTGTCTGCACTGGTACGTGTGGCGGCGGACGGTGCGGGAGACCACGGTGCCCGGTTCGGCTTGGCGCAGGGCGGGCACCGTCCTGTTCGCGGCCGGTCCCGTGCTGATGGTGGGGGCGTTCGTCGGCGGACGGGTTGGCTTGCCGTTCTGGCTGGTCCAGGTCCTGGCATGGCCCGGCTACCTGTGGGTCGCGATCGCGCTGTACCTGCTGCTGGCCGTCGTGGCCGGAGAGGCCGTGCGGCCGCTGCTGCGCCGCTGGCTCGCGCGGCGGGACGCGCTCGCCGTGACCGGGGCCGAACGGCCCGCGTCATCCGAGTCGACGGTCGTGGCGGAAGGCTCCGGTGAGCGCGCGGGCGGCATCGCGGTCGAGACGCCGCCGGTCGAGGCGCAGGACAGCGGACCGGAGGACCCGGCGCGACGTCTGTTCGTGGCACGGCTCGTGGCCGGGACGGCGGGCGCCATCGCCGTCGGGACGGTCGGATACGGCACCTACGGTGTGCTGCGGGGGCCGCGCGTGCAGCGCGTGCGGGTGCCGCTGGCGAAGCTGCCGCGGTCGGCGCACGGATTCCGGATCGCGGTGGTCAGCGACGTGCACCTCGGCCCGATCCTGGGCCGCGGGTTCGCGGAGAAGGTCGTCGCGACGGTCAACGGGACCCGGCCCGACCTCATCGCGGTGGTCGGCGACCTGGTCGACGGGACCGTGGCGGAACTCGCGTCGGCCGCCGCGCCGCTCGCGGGCCTGCGGGCACGGCACGGCGCGTTCTTCGTGACGGGCAACCACGAGTACTTCTCCGGCGCCGATGAATGGACCGGCCACGTCCAGGAACTCGGCCTGAGACTGCTGGCGAACACGCGGGTGGAACTGCCCGGATTCGACCTGGCCGGAGTGAACGACGTCGCCGGCGAAGGGTACGAGGACGGCCCGGACCTCACGGCCGCCCTCGCCGACCGTGACCCGGCGCGCGCCTCGGTGCTGATGGCGCACCAGCCCGTCCTGGTGCACGAGGCCGTCAAGCACGGCGTCGACCTACAGCTGTCGGGGCACACCCACGGCGGCCAGCTGTGGCCCATGACGGCGGTCGCCGAGCTGGCGAACCCGACACTGGCCGGACTCGAACGATTCGGCGACACCCAGCTGTACGTGACACGCGGCGCGGGCGCCTGGGGCCCGCCGACCCGCGTGGGCGCCCCGTCGGACGTGACCGTCGTAGAACTCGTGTCCCTCCAGGCGTAAGACAACCGGGACAGCCCGGCACGACGTAGCTCCGGACGTTCAACCAGGGCCGGACGCCCTCCAACCGGACGACACCGGGGGCGGGCGCTCGTAGATCGTCCCCGGTGGTTGACGCAGGTTGGACGACAGCTGTGCGGACGTCAGTGGCGATAGCGGGGTTTGGCCCTGCTCGGGGAACGCCGGGGCTCGTAGATCGTCCCCCGTGGGCAACGGTGCAGGTTTGACGACATCGGGGCGACGTTGACGGGATACAACGCGAGTGGCCCCCCCGGCCGGACAACGCCCGTGTGCTCCCCATCGGTCTCGCCCCTGCCTCGCGAGCCGGTGAAGACGTCAGGCAGGCGGTTCTCGCGGTGCTGGGCAGGTTCCTGCTGGCGCTCGCTGTCGTGGTGTACGTGGGCCGTGGACTCCTTTGGCTCGGTGTTATGGAATGGGTGTCGGGCGTGGTGGTCGAGTGGGCGGCGTGATGTTGTTGGGCGTGCGCTCTGGTGTTTGGTCCCCGTCCTGGGATGGGGCGTGGTGTCTGGTGGGGGTTTGTGGTCTGGTGGGCGGGGGCTTCTTGGCCCGGGGCTCAGGTGGGTTGTGCTGGCGGGTTGAGTTGAGAGGGTGGCCTGGTTGGTTGGGGGGTGGGGCGCGAGTAGTAAGGTTGTGATCACTGTCTGTGGGGATGTCGGGGGGGCTCTGATGCAGGTGGCGGTTGTTGTTGTCGCGCTGGTGGGCGCGGTGTTGCACTGGTTGCGGAAGCGTCGGCACGTGACGGGGCCCGCGGAGGGGGTGGACACGTTCCTGGTGTGGTGGCTGGCGGTGGCCGTCGGGGTCGGGGGGCTTCTGGGGGCGGGGGCGCATCTGTTCGACGGGCCGGCGACGGCGGAGTTGATCGGGTACACGCGGGGCGACGGCGGGTTCCAGTTCGAGAACGCGATGGGCGACCTGGCGATCGGTGTGGCGGGCGTGCTGTGCGTGTGGTTCCGGGGGCACTTCTGGCTCGCGGTGGTCATCATCATGTCGATCCAGTACCTGGGGGACGCGGGCGGCCACCTCTACTACTGGCTCGCGGAGGGCAACACCAGGCCGGGCAACATCGGGCCGCCGCTGTGGCTGGACTTCATCGAGCCGATCGTCGCGTGGGCGCTGTACGCGGTGTCGAGGGCACGCGGCGGTGACGCGTTGCAGCCGGGGTCGCGCTCCCGCGTCTCCCTGTGACTTCGGTCTCAGGACCCGTCGGCACAGTCCCGGCTGCCCGGGCGCTCTCGGCTGTCTTCGCGGCTGGCGGCTGGCTCCGCGACAGACCATCCGTGGCCGGGCAGACGGATGGCGCGGAGGAGTATCCGAGCGTCTACCTGCTCGGCGGACGCCCGCGCTGAGTCCGCGCGCGAGGGTCGAGGCGTCGGGAGGGGGTTGCCGGGGCTTGAAGGGCGCGGCGTGAGGGCGTCGGCGAAGCCGGGTGTGGCGGATGGGTGTGTGGGCGGGGGAAGGCTGCCGAAGTGGGGGGATGTGCTGGAATTCCCGGTGGGCCGGGTGGTTCTGCGCTAGCGTGACGCCGTCGTCACGGATCGAAGGGCGGGCCCGGATGTTCGACTATGTGGTGGTGGGTGCGGGGTCGGCGGGAAGCGTGCTGGCGGCACGGCTGTCGGAGGATCCGCGGGTGAGTGTGCTGCTGGTGGAGGCCGGCGGCTCGGACCGCAATCCGATGTTCCACATCCCCAAGGGGTTCGGGTTGGCGATGGTCGACCCGAAGGCGTCGTGGATGTACCCGACCGTGCCGTTCGGGCCGCGCGGCGCGCACGAGATCTGGCCCCGGGGCCGGGTGCTGGGCGGGTCGAGCGCGATCAACGGGATGGTCTACAACCGGGGGCAGCGGGCCGACTGGGACGCGCTCGTGGAGCTCGGCAATCCCGAGTGGGGGTGGGACACGATACTTCCGGTGTTCCGCAGGTTGGAGCACCACGCGCTGGGCGCGTCCGACACGCGTGGGTCGGGCGGGCCGCTGCGGGTGGCGGGGCCGGCCGAGCCCGAGCCGCTGTGTGAGGAGATGATCGCGGCGGGCGCGGCGCTCGGCCTGAAGGTGACCGACGACCCGAACGAGTTCGACGACGAGCGGATCGGTTACACGATCGCGACGATCTGGAAGGGCCGCCGGGTGAGCGCGGCGCGGGCGTTCCTGCGTCCGGCGGCGGGCCGGGCGAACCTGAAGGTCGTGACGGGCCAGACGGCGACGCGGCTGCTGCTGGAGGGTGAGCGCGCGGTCGGTGTTGAGGTGCGGGACCGGTCGGGTGTGCTGCATGAGGTGCGGGCACGTCGTGAGGTGCTGCTGTGCTTGGGCAGCCTGAACACGCCGCGGCTTTTGCAGCAGTCGGGGATCGGCCCGGCGGACGTGCTGGGCGAGGCGGGTGTGCCGGTGCGGGTGGAGCGGGAGCTGGTGGGCGCGGGCCTGCGGGAGCACCGCTGTCTCGTCGCGAAGTACCGGCTGCGGGACAACCTCGGCTACAACCGGCACCTGTCGACGCCGTTGCGGCAGGCGGTGACGGGCGTGAAGTACCTGGCGACGCGCCGCGGTCCGCTGGCGACGCCGGCCTATGACGTGATCGCGTTCGTGAAGTCGGATCCGTCGTTGGACCGTCCCGACGGGCAGTTGCTGCTCGGCCCGATGTCGCCGGGGACGTTCGAGGCGGGTGAGAAGGTCGCGGTGGAGCGTGAGCCGGGGCTGAGCTGTGTCGGTGTGGTGCTGCGGCCGGAGGCGACGGGCCGGATCGCGATCACCGGCGCGGATCCGGAGTCGCCGTTGCTGGTCGACCCGAACTACTTCGGTGACGCGCGGGACCGGGCGACGGGCGCCGCGCTGTTCCGGCGGATGCGTGAGCTGTTCGAGGCCGAGCCGATCGCGTCGCGGATCGCGCACGAGACGCTGCCGGGCGCGGACGTGCGGTCCGAGGAGGAGATCATCGAGGCGTCGCTGGACCGGGGCTACTGCGGTTACCACGCGGTCGGGACGTGCGCGATGGGTCCGCAGGAGGAAGCGGTGGTGGATCCGCTGCTGCGGTTGCGCGGGGTGGAGGGCGCGCGGGTCGTGGACTGTTCGGTGCTGCCGACGATGGTCGCGGGCAACCTGAACGGGCCGATCATGGCGTTGGCGTGGCACGCCGCTGACGTGATCAAGGGGTAGGGGTCACAGGTCCCGGTCGGGGTGCGGCCAGGGGCCGGGGCGGCAGCCGAACAGCGACTTGGTCTGCTGCACCATGACGGGCGCGCGCCTGCCGGGGCCGGGGCAGGCGGCGTGCCCGTGGCCGAGGCCGTGCCCGACCTCGTGGTTGATGAGGTACTCGCGGTAGGTGGCGACGTCGGCGCGGTAGGACGGGGCGCCGGTCGCCCACCGGTCGGCGTTGATGACGGCGCGGCCGTTCTGGAAGCACGACAGGCGCAGGCCGACGTCGAGTGGGCGGCAGCGTCTGCGGGTCTCGGCTGGGCTGGTCAGCGACACCTGTAGCCGGGCTGGCCCGGAGGGGACGCGTTCGAAGCGGGCCCAGCCGCGCGGGTCGTTGAGGATGGTGTGGACGGCGGCGGCGAACTCGGCGGGACCGTAGGGCAGGCCGTCCTCGACCTCCACCGTGTACCGGATGAGGGATCCGGTGCCGCCGCGCGCCTTGGCCGTGCCGGGCGCGGTGCGGTAGCGGCCCGAGGCGCGGCGGGGGATCGGGAGAGGCGTGGGTTGGACCCTGCCGTTGACGACGCGCGGTACGTCCGCGCTGTCCTGGGTGGGGGAGGGGGCGGGGCTTGACGGGCTGGGCGCGGCGGGGCTGGCGGCGGTCGGGGGAGGGGTGGTCGGGCCGGGTGCGAGCGCGACGGCGGCGGCGGTGAGGGTGGCGGCGAGGGCCAGGGCGGTGAGGGCCGGGAGCCGCGGGGCGCGCACGAAGGGTCGGGTCTCTCTATCGACGATCACGGAGCGTCAATGATCTTACCTGTGTGCGTGGGTGCGTCGGGCGTGGTTCCGGCGGTTCCCGGTGCGGGTACGGCCGCTGGGACGGTCGGGGTCGCCGCGTCGGACGGCATGGCTTGAAGGTCCGGGGCTGCCGCGTCGGTGGGGGTCGGGGTGCGGCGGGGGATGGCCAGGACGGTCGCGGCGGCGGCAGCGGCGATGACGGCGGCGACGACGAGCACGGTGCGCAGGCCGTCGAGGGACGGGGCGGTGGTGGTGCCGAGGGGGATGGTCATGTGGGCGAGGATGACGCCGACGACGGCCGAGCAGGTGGAGGTGCCGAGGGCGCGGGCCAGGGAGTTGAGGCCGTTGGCGGCGGCGGTCTCGGAGACGGGGACGGCGGCCATGATGAGGGCGGGCATCGCGGCGAACGCGAATCCGACGCCGACGCTGACGGTGAGGGAGAACAGCAGCACGCCCCACACCCAGGACATGAGGCCGAGCGCCAGCAGGTAGCCGCCGCAGATGACGAGCGCGCCGGTGAGGAGGGAGGCGCGGGCGCCGTGCCGTCCGGACAGGCGGGCGGCGAGCGGGGCGACGAGCATCATGCCGAGGCCGCCGGGCGCCATCCACAGGCCCGCTTGGGTCATGGACAGGCCGAGTCCGTAGCCCGTCGCCTCCGGCTGTTGGAGGAGCTGTGGGGTGACGAGGGACATGCCGTACATGGTGAAGCCGATGAGGATCGACGCGATGTTGGTGAGGAGGACCTGGCGGCGTGCGGTGGAGCGGAGGTCGACGACGGGGGAGGGGATGCGTAGTTCCCACCAGCCCCACACGGTGAGGATGAGGGCGGCGGAGGCGAAGAGGGTGAGGGTGAGCGGAGCGGTCCATCCCCAGTCGCCGCCCTTGGAGATGGCGAGGAGGAGGGGGAGGAGTCCGGCGACGAGGCCGGTCGCTCCGATTCCGTCGAAGCCGCCGCCGGCCCGGACGGGCGATTCGGGTACGACGAGGAACACCAGGACGGTGACGAGGGCGCCGGCGGCGGCCGCGACCCAGAAGAGGACCTGCCAGCCGGTGTGTTCGGCGAGGAAGGAGGAGACGGGCAGGCCGAGGGCGCCGCCGACGCCGAGGGACGAGCTCATGAGCGCCATCGACGTGCCGAGCCGTTCGGGCGGCAGCACGTCCCGCATGACGGAGATCCCGAGGCCGATGACGGGCAGGCCGAGCCCTTGGAGGGTGCGGCCGACGATGACGGGGCCGAGTGTTCCGCCGACGGCGCAGACGACCGATCCGGTGGTCAGCAGGAGGGTGCAGACGAGCAGGAGGCGGCGTTTGCCGTACAGGTCGCCGAGGCGTCCGGCGACGGGGGTGGCGACGGCGCCCGCGAGGAGCGTCGCGGTGATCGCCCAGGAGGCGTTGGCGGGGGTGGTGTCGAGGATCACGGACAGTTCGGGGATGAGCGGGACGATCAGGGTCTGCATGAGGGAGACCGTGATCCCCGCGCCGGACAGGACGGCGACGACGGTCCGGGCCTGGGAGGGGGTGCTTTGTGACTCGCGGCTTGGGCGGGAGCGCCGACCCCCGGTTTGTGTCCGATGCGGTTCGGGGGCGCTCTTAGGAGCCCGGCTTCGTCGGGGAGCGCCGCCGAACCGGGGGCGCGCGGCGGGAGGTCTCAAGGTCGCTCCACGAGTGGGGGGATCGCGGACCGCGCCATCATAGGCATGGAGTGGATCTTCGTTGGGGGTCGGGCCGAGGGGATGCGGGAGGCGTGTGGGGGCGCGTACACTGGGCGGCGCGAAGGGGAGTAGTCCCGCGATACCGGTACGTCGACATACTGGCCGCAGTAGCGGCCCGGCGGCCGGGCCGTGTCGTGAGGCGCGGTGGACGAGACCTTCGGCAAGGCATGACGGCGCCCGCCGTTCGGCGGGTGCTCCAGTTGTGCCGGGCCGAACGGTGTCGTCCCGCTCCAGGCGGGTTCCGCCAGGTCCGGTACCGGCGGAAAGACGCGGCACCTGTGTCCTTCGATCTCCTGGCGGTGTTCACCGCCTTCGGCCTGATCTTCCTGGCCGAGCTCCCCGACAAGACGATGTTCGCGTCCCTGGCGATGGGCACGCGGATGCGGCCGCTGTACGTGTGGTTGGGCACCTCGACGGCGTTCGCGGTGCATGTGGTGCTCGCGGTCGGCGCGGGCGGCCTGCTGGGGTTGCTGCCCGACATGGTGGTGAAGCTGGTGTCGGCGGCGCTGTTCGGGCTCGGCGCGTTCCTGCTGCTGCGCGGCGGTGACGGCGACGACGCGGACGAGGCGGGGGGCGGTGGCGGGATCGTCACCGGGTTCTGGCCGGTGTACACGACGGCGTTCATGGCGGTGTTCGTGAGCGAGTGGGGCGATCTCACCCAGATCACGACGGCGAACCTGGCGGCGACGAACGGGCCGCTGCCGACCGCGGTCGGGTCGGCGGCGGCGTTGATGACGGTGTCGGCGCTGGCGTTGCTGGTGGGCCGGTTCATCGCCAAGCGGGTGCCGTTGCGGACGGTCCAGCGGATCGGCGGGGTGTGCATGGCGGCCCTGGCGGCGTGGTCGCTGATCGAGGCGTTCGCCTGACCGAGCCGATCTGAGCCGGGCCGGGCCGGGCCGATCCGGGCCGGGTGGCGTCAGGGCAGGGTGAGGACGCGCGGGCCTTCGGGGGTGATCGCGATGGTGTGCTCGATGTGGGCGGCCCGTGATCCGTCGGTGGTGCGCAGGGTCCACCCGTCGGGGTCGGTGCGGTAGGCGTCGGACCCGCCGGACAGGAGCATCGGTTCGATGGCGAGGGTGAGGCCCGGCTTGAGGGGGAAGCCTCGGCCGGGCCTGCCACGGTTGGGGACGTGCGGGTCCTCGTGCATGCCGCGGCCGATGCCGTGGCCGCCGAAGTCGCGGGGCATGCCGCATCCGGCGTCGGCGGCGACCGCGCCGACCGCCGCGGAGATGTCGCCGATCCTCGCGCCCACCCGCGCGGCCTCGATGCCGGCGTCCAGGGCCCGGCGGGTGGCGGCGATGAGGGCGAGGTCGGCGGGGCGCGGGGTGCCGACGGTGAAGCTGATGGCGGCGTCGCCGGTCCAGCCGTCGAGGTGGGCGCCGCAGTCGATGCTGACGAGGTCGCCGTCGCGCAGCCGGTAGGCGGTGGGGACGCCGTGGACGATGGCGTCGTTGACGGACGCGCAGATGACGGCGGGGAAGGGTACGGGCGCGAACGAGGGGCGGTAGCCGAGGAACGGCGAGGTGGCCCCGGCGGCGGCGAGGACGGCGCGTGCCGTCTCGTCGAGGTCGAGGAGGGTGACGCCGACGTCGGCGGCCTCCTGGACGGCGGCGAGGGCGCGGCCGACGACGCGTCCGGCCTCCCGCATGCCCTCGAGTGCCTTGTCGTCCTTGAGTTCGACCATGGTGCCGTGCCTTCCGTGACCCAATACTTATACCGGTATTAGTATCACGGCCATGGTACGTCCTCCGCTGACCCCGCAAGAGCGCCTGCGCGGCGAGCTCCTCGGTGAGCTGCTGCGCCGCGCCCGCGGCACCCGGCCCATGACCGAGATCGCCGCGCGGGCCGGGCTGTCGCCCGAGACGCTGCGCAAGATCGAGACGGGCCGGGCGCCGACCCCGGCGTTCTTCACCGTCGCGGCGCTGGCCTCCGCGCTCGGCCTGTCCCTGGACGAGATGGCGCGGGCCGCGGCGCCCCGGGAGGACGATCCACGGCTCACCGCCTGACCTGTTCGTGGCGGTTTGCGGGTTTTGCTGAAACCTTGGGGCGGGCCGGGCGTACCCGGGCCGCGTCCCGGTGAGGACCTTCGGCATGACCAAGGACAACCCGGACGCGCGCGACGACTTCGGTGTCGGCACCCCCGGACGGCGCAACCCCGGCCGCGGCCCGGCCCCCGACGGCGGCTACACCTTCCGGCCCGACACCCACCCGACCGCCGGATGGGGCGCCGCCCGCAGCGTCGCCGAGGTACTGTGGCGCACCCGCGAGCCGTTCGCCGGGACCGGCGCGATCCTCAGGATGAACCACGAGGACGGCGGGTTCGACTGCCCCGGCTGCGCCTGGCCCGACGACCAGCACGGGCTGCGCCTGGACATCTGCGAGAACGGCGTCAAACACGCCACCTGGGAGATGACCCACGACCGCGCCGACCGGGCGTTCTTCGCCGCGCACACCGTCACCGAACTGCGCACGTGGAACGACCACGACCTGGAGGCCGCGGGCCGTCTCACCGAACCGCTCACCTACGATCCTGACAGTGACAAGTACGTGCCGATCGGCTGGCGCGACGCGTTCGCGCTCGTCGGCGACACCCTGCGCGGCCTGGACTCCCCCGACCACGCCGCGTTCTACACCTCGGGCCGGCTGTCGAACGAGGCGTCGTTCCTGTACCAGCTGTGGGCGCGGGAGTTCGGCACCAACAACCTGCCGGACTGCTCGAACATGTGCCACGAGGCGAGCGGGAGGGCGCTGCGCGCCTCGCTCGGCACCAACAAGGGCACCGTCGACCTCGACGACTTCGACCGCGCCGACGCGATCTTCGTGATCGGCTCGAACGCCGCGTCCAACGCGCCGCGCATGCTCACCGCGCTCGCCAAGGCCTACCGGCGCGGCGCGCAGATCGTGCACGTGAACCCGATGGTCGAGGCGGCGAGCCGCCGCACGATCGTGCCGCACGAGCTGCTGTCGATGGCGACGTTCCACGCGACGCCGACCGGCACGATGTCGGTCCAGCCGCGGATCGCGGGCGACATGGCGTTCCTGCGCGGCATGGCCAAGGCGCTCCTGGAGACGGCCGACACCGATCCGGAGGCGCTCGACGGCGAGTTCCTGGCGCGGCACACCACCGGGTTCGCCGCCTACCGGTCGCTGGTGGAGGCGACGCCGTGGCCGCTGCTCGTGGACGAGTCGGGCGTGCCGGAGGCGGTGATCCGCGCCGCCGCCGGGGTGTACCGCAGGGCGCGGCGCACGATCATGTGCTGGTGCCTGGGCGTCACCCAGCAGGAGCACGGCGTCGACACGATCCGGGAGATCGCCAACGTGCTGCTGCTGCGCGGCAACATCGGCACGGAGGGGGCGGGTGTCTGCCCGATCCGCGGGCACAGCAACGTCCAGGGGAACCGGACGTGCGGGATCGACCACAACCCCGGCGCCGAGTTCCTGGACCGGCTCGCCGCCGCCTGCCGGATCGACCCGCCGCGCACGCCCGGCCTGGACGTGGTGCGGACCCTCCAGGCGATGCGCGACGGCGCGGTGCGGGTGTTCGTGGCGCTGGGCGGGAACTTCGCGCTGGCCGTGCCGGACACCGCCCGCACCGCCGCGGCGCTGCGCGGCCTCGACCTGACGGTGCAGGTCAGCACGAAGCTGAACCGCAGCCACCTGGAGCACGGGCGGCGGGCGCTGATCCTGCCGTGCCTGGGCCGCACCGAGCTGGACCGGCGCCGCGCCGGGGTGCAGGGCGTCACCGTCGAGGACTCCATGAGCATGGTGCACTTCTCGATCGGGCGGCGCCGCCCCGCGTCCGGGCTGCTGCTGTCGGAGCCGGCGATCCTGTGCGGGATGGCCCGCGCGACCCTGCCCGACAGCGCCACCCCGTGGGAGACCTACGCCGAGGACTACGACACGGTCCGCGCGACGATGTCGCACGTGCTGGACGGGTTCGAGGACTTCAACCGAAGGGTCCGCCGCCCGCACGGGTTCCGGATCGCGCAGCCCGCCCGCGAGCGGGTGTTCCTGACCCCGTCCGGCCGCGCCGAGTTCCACACCGCGCCGCTCACCCCGGCCGTGCCGCCCGCCGGGCACCTGGTGCTCGCGACGGTCAGGTCGCACGACCAGTGGAACACCACGATCTACACCGACAACGACAGGTACCGGGGCCTGGAGAACCTGCGGACGGTCCTGTTCATGAACCGCGCCGACATGGCCGAGCGGAGCCTCGCGCCGGGCGCCCTCATCGACATCACGTCCGTGGCGCGGGACGGCGGGCTGCGGACCGTCCACGGGTACACGGCGCTGCCGTACGACCTGCCGCGCGGCAGCGCCGTCGGCTACATGCCGGAGCTGAACGTGCTGTGCCCGGCGGGCGACTACAGCACGCAGAGCGACCAGCCGCTGATGAAACACCTGCTCGTCACGGTCGCGCCGTCCCGCGCCCCGGCACGGGACGCGCACGCGGCGGCGGGCGCGGCCGAGCCGTAGCCGGTCGCCGCGCGTCAGGACACGCGGCGGCGCAGCCACCAGAACGCGAAGCCCGCGAGGCCCGCGGTGAGCGCCGCGTACACGCCCGCCTCGGCCCACTGGAGCGGCCAGAACCGCTCGGCCGGGTGGTAGGTGAGCCGCTGCCGGAATCCCAGCTCGCCGACCCGGCCGACGCACTCGGCCGTCGGGCCCCCGGCGTCGCCCTCCGAGCACGGCCCGGACGTCAGGTACAGCGGCACCGTCGGCACGACCCGCCCGGCCGCGTCCACCGTCTCGTTCGCGAGGATCCACGCGCCCGAAGGGCCCTTCACGTCCAGCCGCACCGGGCTGTCGGGCCCCTCGGCGTAGAACGACGCGAGGTTCTCGCGGGTCACCGTGACCGTCTCCACGACCGGCGGCAGCAGGTGCGGGCGGACCAGCAGCGGCATCGCCAGCTGGACGAGCGCGAACCCGGCGAGCGTCACCGCCATCGCCGCGAGCGTCCGCCGCGCCACCATGCCCGCGACGACGCCGAGCGCGCACGCGAACGCCGCGAACGCGACGGGCACGAGGCCGCGCGCGTCGAACAGGACGGGGTCCATGCGGGGCAGGTCGGCCGCGCCCGCGGCGTCCACGGGCCGCGACCACCAGCCGACCGCGAGGCTCGCGAGCCCGGCCGCGGCCATCGCCGCCGCGCCGACCAGGGCGAGCTTCACCGCGAGCCACCGGGTCCTGGTGACGCTCTGGTTCCACACCAGCCGGTGCGTGCCCGCCTCCAGCTCCCGCGCGACGAGCGGCGCGCCCCAGAACAGGCCGATCAGGCCGGGCACCGCCAGGACGAGGACGACGAGCGTGAGGTAGCCGCCGCGGTGGTCGGCGAAGAACTCCTGGGCGAACGTCGCGCAGTCCCCGCCGCGCGCCGCGCACGCGGCGCGGCCGGACGTCCATGCGTCGGCGATACCGGGGCCCGTGACCGCGAGGGCCGCGGCGAGCGCGGCGAGCAGTCCGGCGGCGACCGCCGCGGGCAGGCGGAACTGCCGCCAGGCGAGCCAGATCATCGCCGGACCTCCAGGACGGGTCGGGCGGCGTCGCGCGCGCCCGCGCTCATGTAGGACAGGACGAGGTCCTCCAGGTCGAGGCCGCTCACCCGCCAGGCCGGGTCGAGGACGGGTTCGCGGGTGCGGACGACGAACGTGGACTGCCGGCCGGTGTGGCTGGCGGCGACGACGTGCTGGTCGGACGGCAGCCGGGCGCCGTCGCGGCGCGGCCCGGTGAGCCGGTGGTGGGTGGCCAGCAGGTCCTCCACCTCCCCGGCGACCTGGACGCGGGAGTCGACGAGCACGACGACGTAGTCGCAGGTCCGTTCCAGGTCCGACACCAGGTGGGACGACAGCAGGACGCTCATGCCGAGGTCGGCGACGGCCTCCATGAGGCCCTGGTGGAACTCGCGGCAAGCGAGCGGGTCGAGCGCGGCGACGGGCTCGTCGAGGATGAGCAGGTCGGGGCGTTTGGCGATGCCGAGGGTGAGGGCGAGCTGGGCGCGCTGCCCGCCGGACAGGCGCCCGGCCTTGGCGGACGGGTCGAGGCCGACGCGGGCGATCCGGTCGGCGGCCGTGGCGGCGTCCCAGCGCGGGTTGAGGCGGGCGCCGAGGGTGAGGTGCTCGGCGACGGTCAGGGACGCGTAGGTCGGGGTGTCCTGGGCGACGAACGCGACGCGTCCCAGGTGGGCGGGGGAGGCGGCGGGGGCGCGGCCGAGCACGCTGACCGTGCCGGTGGTGGGGGCGAGCTGCCCGGCGGCGACGCTGAGCAGCGTCGTCTTTCCGGCGCCGTTCGGGCCGACGAGGCCGACGACGTGTCCGGCGGGGACGTCGAGGTCGCAGTCGCGCAGCGCCCAGCGGCGGCCGTAGCGCCTACCGAGGCCCTCGGCCCTGAGGACGGGGGCGCTCACGCGCTCGCCTCGCGGGAGGCGGCCTGAAACGTGGCGTGGAACAGCGCTTCGATGCTCTCGTCGTCCAGGCCCGCGAGCCGGGCCTTGGCCAGCCAGCGGCGCAGCTCCTCGCGCAGCGGCCCGTGCGCGGCGAGCGAGGCGTCGGCGAGCGTCGCGGTGACGAACGTGCCGAGGCCGGGCCGGGCCGCGACCAGGCCCTCGTGCTCCAGCTCCCGGTAGGCCTTGAGGACGGTGTTGGGGTTGACGGCGAGCGTGCCGACGACCTCCTTCACCGTCGGAAGCCTGTCGCCCTCCTTGACCAGGCCGAGCCGCAGCGCGTGCCTGACCTGCCGCACGATCTGCTGGTAGGGCGGGACACCGGATCTGGTGTCCAGGTGGAACTCGATCACCCACCCACCTCCATTCATCTAGTTAACTAGCACTATAGATGAAGGGAGGATAAGCCGCCGGTAAGACGAAGCGCCCGGATTCAGGCCCTGCGGCGGCAGTCCAGGAGACCGTCGATGACGAGGCCCAGGCCGATGCCGAGCAGCCAGACGTCCTTGGAGACGGCAAGACCCTCGTCGGTCGGCCAGATGCTGCCCGGCTTGTGCATGCCGGGCGTGCGCCAGTACATGCCGAGCAGGCCAGCCGAGAAGTTCGCCAGCGCCGCCCCCGCCACCAACGACGGCACGACCGGGGTGAGCAGCGCGAGGCCCGTCGCGATCTCCGCGGCCGCCACACAGCGCAGGAACCGGGCGGGCGGGATCTGCCCGAGGAACGGGTAGGCGCTCGCCGCCATCGCGTGGATCCCGGCGGCCTGGCGGTCGTCCCCGCTCCACTTGCCGAGGCCCGTGTGCAGGATGTAGGCGCCCGCCGCGATCCGCGCGGGCGCGTGCCCCGGCCTCATGCCCCGCCCCCGCCGTGTGTGCGCTGCCTCATCGGCTCCCCCTCGCGTCGTGGATCCCTCCATGTCGCCGCATACCCGGCGCACGGTCGGCCGAGCCCAACGGGCGGGCCAACAATGCGCAGGATTCAGGGGTCGACGATCCGCCGCGACGGTCTCGAACAACTCCGCTCCGGGCGTCGGCACCGGCGTCACACCACCGCCCGAACCCGTCGCCGGGCTCCTCGCGCGGCTCACGCCGTCCTGGCGGCCCGGAACAAAGCGAGGAGGTCGGGAAGCCCGCCGGGCAGGTCGAGGTCGGCGTGCAGGCCCTTGAGGGCCGCCACGGGGCAGCCCGCGCCGCGGCCTGCGGCGACGCCGGGCGCGGCGTCCTCCACCACCAGGCAGCGCGCGGGCGGCAGGCCCAACTCCGCACAGGCCAGCAGGTACCCCTCCGGGTCGGGCTTGCCGCGGCGCACGTCCTCGACCGTCACCAGCAGCGGCGCGGTGATC
The DNA here is from genome assembly GCF_020991275.1 of Actinocorallia sp. API 0066. Classification (GTDB taxonomy): domain Bacteria; phylum Actinomycetota; class Actinomycetes; order Streptosporangiales; family Streptosporangiaceae; genus Actinocorallia. Next base: position 206,527 of record NZ_JAJLQY010000008.1, read on the forward strand.
CCGCACGCGCCCAGCCGGGCCTTGGCCAGCCGGACGTCCGCGCTCGTCACCACCGCCCACGGGAACCGCGCCTCCGCCAGCGCGCCGACCAGGTCGAGCGCGCCCGGCACCGGCACCACGTCGCCCAGGTCCTCGTACTGGAGGGCCATCTGGCGGGCGGCCGACACCGCGACGGCCTCGGCGTCCCACGACGGGAACAGGCCGGAGATCGTCACGTCGGACGGGCTGCCGTGCGCGACCGCGAGCACCTCGTCCAGGCGGGCGCCGTGCTCGGCCGCCCACACCTCCCACGACCGCTCCACCGCCGCGTCGGAGTCGACCAGGGTGCCGTCCATGTCGAACAGGATCGCGTCGATCAGCGCGAGGTCCACCATGCTCGTGAGTCCACGAACCCGGCCCGGGGGGCGCTCCCGACGAAGTCGGGGCCGCCAAAGCGCCCGCCGGGCCGAATGAACACAGGCCGGGGGGCGCTCCCGACGAAGTCGGGGCCGCCAAAGCGCCCGCCGGGCCCATCGAACCCAGCCCGGGGGGTGGCCGCTCCCGACGGAGTCGGGGTCGCGAAGCGGTCGGCCTCCGGGCCTATCGAACACAGCCCGGGACCGGACGGTCACACGCGGGTCTGGGGTTCGTAGCCCTCGTCCTGGCCGCCGACGCCGTCGGCGGGGGCGATGGGCGGGAACGACGGGCCCGGCGTGTGCTCCTCGGCGAAGTCGGGCTCGTCGTCGGGCGGGGGAGGGCGCTCGGCGGGCTGCTCGTCGCGGTGTTCACGCATGACGGCCTCCTCAGGGTGGTTACACGCGCCGTGCCTCGTGGCCGATGCCCAGGTCCCGCAGGATCTGCGGCAACGCGAGGTAAGCCTGGTCGGGCAGTTGCGACAGCCGGGTCAGCGCCACGTCGGGCGCGCCCGCCTTGCGGGCATGCGCGGTCAGCGTGCCGGGCGTCGCCGGGTAGCGGACGCCCGCCAGCAGCGACGCGAAAGCGCTGCGTTCCTGGACCTCCTGCGGGGTCAGGCCGGGCGGGGCGCCGCGCCGGTCGTCGAGGGTGGCGGTGGGGTCGCGGCCGGTGTCGGTGTCGATCGGCTCGGGGTCGTCCCACGGGCGCGTCCGGACCGGGCCGCCGCTGCGGGTGAGGCCCTCGGTCTCCCGCCGCATCTCGTCGTCCAGACGGAATCCGTGCTTGTTGCCGCTCTTGTCCATATTCAGCCGCCTTTGTGGTGGTCGGTCGGGGCGGAGGCGCGCGGCCTGCGGCGCGAGGCGTCGTGCTCCTCGGCCGCGCGCACCCCCGCCTCGTCGGCGCTTCCCGCGTCGGGGGAGGGTCGGGTGACGCCGGGCACCCCCGTCCCGCTCACGCCCGGCTTGTCGCGTTCGGCCGGGACCGTCCGGCCCCTGGCGTCGGCGCCCCTGGTGACGGGGGCGAAGAACCTGTCGCGTGTCACCTCCGGGGCGTCCCCAAGATTGTTGTCCTTTTTGTCCATATTGGGCCCCTACCCCGTCCGCGCCGGAACCAACACCCGACCCGCCGGGTCTTCACCTTCCCTCCCGCGACGTGCCCTGGGTCCCGCTACATCCGGTTCGCCGGTCGCGTCCAGAAATGTACGAAGATCGCCGCCGGTCGGTAGGGTGACCAAGATCAGTCGGTGAAGGCGGCGCGCCCGAAGGGCGCGACGAGACGTCCGAGGGAAGTGAGCATGCGCGTACGGATCATGTCGCTGGGGATCGCCGGAGTGGCCACGGCCGGGCTGCTGGCCGGCTGCGGCGGCGAGCCGGAGCCGGTGGCCGCCCCGCCCGTCGCCCCGCCCATCGAGGCGGTGTCCAGCACGCCCGAGCCCGCGGTGGAGCCGAGCACCCCCGCCGCCGCGCCGACGCCCGTGGCCGCCGAGCCGGGGACCGAGTTCAAGATCGGCGAGCGCGCGGTGGTGCGGGTCCGGAGCGGCGGCATGTTCGCCGTCGTCGGGATCACGGTCACCGCGATCGAGCCGGCCGACCGGGACCTGTTCGCGCAGGCGCTCGGCTCCAAGATCAAGGCCGACAAGCGGGACCCGTACAACGTCCGGTACACCATCGAGAACCTCGGCGGGATCGAGCCGTTCCGGATCCTGACGCCGCTGCTCGACATCGCCGGCCCCGACGGCGCCAGCGCCAGCGCCCCCGGCCGGCTCGTGTTCCTGCGCCCGATGCAGGGCTGCGAGCACGTCCGCCCGACCGAGTCGTCGTTCGCCCAGGTGGGCGCCACGATCGAGACCTGCCGGGTGCGGGCCGCCCCGAAGGGCACGCCGGTGACCGGGGTCAGGTACGACGACGCCGAAGGCGGCTACCTGGACAGGCCCCTCATCTGGAACAGGTGACGCCCGCCGTTTCACTCACCCTCCGCGCCCCTAGTGCCTCGTACCGTCGTCGCGCCGTGAAAAACACCTCAGATCGGTACGGATCACCGGCTTGGGGCGGGTCCCGCGCCCTCTAGGCTTTGGGCGACGCCTCCCCTGGACGCGGCGGGCGCCGACCCGCCCCCGGGAAGGCGGACCAGAGCACGGAGGAGTCACACGCATGAGGGGTGTCCACCTGGGCATCGGGGTGGCCGCGGGCGTCACGGCGGGAGTCCTGGGCGTCGGCGTCCTGGCGGCGGTCGGCGGGGAGGAGCCCCGCACCGCGCCCGTCCCCACCGCCACGGGCACGGGCACGCCGCCCGCACCGCAGGGGCCCACCCCGATCCCGCCCGCCCCCTACCTGCACCTCGGCTGGGGCCACCCCCCGGACGTCAAGGCGGTCATGGACGCCACCGGCGTCACCGCGTTCACCCTCGCGTTCGTGCTGTCCGGCGGCGGCTGCGACGTCACCTGGGACGGCCGCCGCCCCCTGGACTCCGCGCCCGACGCGGCCGCCGTCAAGGCCATCCGCGACGCCGGGGGACAGGTCCACATCTCCGTCGGCGGCTGGTCGGGACGTAAACTCGGACCCCGCTGCCGCACCGCCAGGGCGTACGCGGACGCCGTCCAGAAGGTCGTGGACGCCTACCGGCCCGACGTCCTGGACTTCGACATCGAGAACGACGACGAACTGCGCGTCGCCGCCGTCCAGGACCGCATCCTGAACGGGATGAAGCACCTCAAGACAGCCAACCCCGACCTGCGCCTGGTGATCACCACGAGCACCGGCAAGAAGGGCCTCGACAAGTGGGGCGAGCGGCTCATCGAACGCGCCGCCGAACTCCGCACCCCCGTCGACAACTACACGATCATGCCGTTCAACTTCGGCGGCAGCACCGACATGTACGCCGACACCGTCGCCGCCGCCGAGTCCTTCAAGGCGCTCCTGCAGCGCGTCCACGGCTGGGACGACGCCACCGCCTGGCGCAACGTCGGCCTGTCCGGCATGAACGGCGTCTCCGACGGCAAGGAGACCACCACCCCGCGGACCTGGACGCGCATCCGCGACTGGGCGTCCTTCCGCGGGATCGGCAGGTTCTCCTTCTGGTCGGTCAACCGCGACCGGCCCTGCGCCGGGCCCGCCGACGGCTCCTCCTGCTCCGAGACGGCCCAGGAGCCCTGGGAGTTCACCCGCATCACGGCCGGGTTCTGACCGCTCAGCCCGTCCGCAGCGGCAGCCGCAGCTCCAGCACCGCGCCGGGCGAGCCGTCGGCCACGACCAGCGACCCTCCGTGCGCGTGCGCGATCTCCCGCGAGATCGGCAGGCCCAGGCCCGTCCCGCCAGGATCGGCCTTGCGCGCGTCCGCCCTGCGGAAGAACCTCGCGAACACCGCCTCCCGGTCCTCCGGCGGGATGCCGGGGCCGTCGTCGGCGACCCGCAGCACCGCCAGCCCGTCCTCCACCCCCACCGACACCTCGATCCGCGCCACCGCGTGCCGCTCCGCGTTCGCCAGCAGGTTCGCCACCAGCCGCGCCAGCCGCACCTTCGACCCCGCCACCGTCACCCCGCCCTCCAGCGTCACCGCGAGCTTCAGCCCCTGCGGCGCCCGCCGCGCCAGATCCCCCTCCACCAGCGCCGCGAGATCCACCGGGTCGACGGGCGCGGGACCGCCCGACTCCAGCCGGGCCAGCTCCAGCAGGTCGGCGACGATGTCGCCCAGATGCTCGGCGTCCTCCAGCGCCGCCCGCAGGATGTCCTGCGGATCGGCCATGGGATCCTCCAACGCCACCTGCAGCCGTGTCTGCAGGCCCGTGATCGGGCCGCGCAGGTCGTGCGAGGTGTCCGCGACGGCCCTGCGCTCCCGCTCCCGCAGGCCCCGCAGCCGCCGGTTGGCCTCCTCCAGCTCGACCGTCCTGGCGAACAGGTCGGCCTCCACCACCTGCATCCGCGCCTCAAGCCCGTACAGGCCCGGCGGCGAGTCGAACCGGTGGCCGCGGACCTGCTGCACGAACGCCGTCGCCTCCTCACCCCGGTGGATCACGTACCGGACGGCGCCCGTCCCGTCCAGCACCGGCGCGTTCATCAGGCTCCAGTAGCGCTCCTCCACGATCCCGTCCGGCCGCTCCACGTCGTAGCGCAGCAGCGGCATCACGTCCACCCGCCGGTCGGCCACCACCCGCTCCAGCGACGCCCGCAGCAGCGCCGGTCCCTGGTCGAACGCGCCGCCCGGGAACCGCTCGTAGATCAGCTCGCCGATGAGCTGCTCCCTGGCCCAGCCCGACGCCGCCTCGTAGGCCCGGTTCACCGCCAGGAACTCCGCCCCCGGCGACAGCACCGCCGTCGGGATGGGCATCGCCTCGAACACCGCGGCGAAGTCGACTCCGCTCACGTCGACCCCCTTCCCGACCGGGCTGGCCGTCTCCCCCCACGTTCGCACCCGACCCCGCCCCCGGACCTCCAAGACCGCACCAAGGAATCCTGACTTTTCCCCCCGCGCCGATCGCCGGGCGGGAGAGGTTTGCCGGGACCCGTCCGGGCAAGGGCACACCTATGGACCCACAGGACGGACGCGACGGGAAGAACCGGCGGATCTCGCACCGGCGGGCGGGCACCGAGCCCGTCACCGCGCGCAGCGCCCTCGGGCTGCGCGCCGGGATGTCCGCGGTCGCCCTCCTCGCCGCCGTCGTCGCCGGCGTGGTGTTCGCGCTGCGCGCCATGGGCGGCGCGGGGCCGGGCGCCGCGCCCTGGGTGATCACCGGGATCTGCGCCGCCGTCGCCGTCATCGCCGCGATCGACCTCGCCGTCATCTACCGCAGGTCCAAGGAGCCCTGACGCCCCGTCACCCTTCCCGGCCCTGGGGACGGGCCCGCAGGTGCGCGCGCTCGCCCTGGCGGCCGAACAGGCTGAGGATCTCCACCGGCCGCTCGCCGGCCGCGCCGAACCAGTGCGGCACCCGCGTGTCGAACTCCGCCGCCTCACCGGGCGCCAGCACCAGGTCGTGCTCGCCCAGCACCACCCGCAGGCTCCCGTTGAGGACGTACAGCCACTCGTAGCCCTCGTGCGTCTGCGGCTCGGGATGGCGCCGCGCCGGATGGATCACCAGCTTGTACGCCTGGATCCCGTCCGCCCTGCGGGTCAGCGGCAGCATCGTCATCCCGGGCCGCTCCACCGGCCGCAGATGGACCCGCGGATCGCCCGTCGCCGGCGCGTCCACCAGGTCGTCGAGCGTCACCCCGTACACCCGGGCCAGCGGCAGCAGCAACTCCAGCGTCGCCTTCCGCGTCCCGGACTCCAGCCGCGACAGCGTGCTCACCGAGATCCCCGTCGCGGCCGTGACCTCCGTCAGCGTCATCGCCCGCCGGGCCCGCAGCTCCCGCAGCCGAGCCCCGACCCCGCCGAGCACCCGCCCCACCTCGTCGTCCATGCCCCCACCGTGCCAGACCGGCAACACCCTTTGCCAGCGGGCCTGGGCTCCCAGGTCGGCGGGCGTTGACGAGCGCTCCGGCGGCACGCCCGCCGATCCGCGTCAGGGTGTCAGGCGCGGGTGAAGGACGTGCTGAAGGAGCGTCCGGCCGAGACGCGGCGGCGCATGTCGGCCAGCCGCAGGTACTCGTAGCGCCGCAGGGCCTCTTCGGGGGAGGTCGTGCCGGTGAACGCGTCGGCGAGGGCGGCGGCGTCCGTCACGGCCTCCTCGAAGCCCGCGCCCGTCATCGGCGTCTGCGCGTGCGCGGCGTCCCCGAGGAGCGCGATCCGGCCGCTGACGACCCGGTCGGGCAGGTACTCGGCGATCGGCGTCGCGATCACCTCGCGGTCCCGGAACGCCTGGACGACGGCGGACCGCCACGGCTCGTCCCAGGTCCGCTCGGCGAGGTCGGCCATGGCGCCGTAGATCCGGCGGAACAGCGCGTTGCGCGCCGGGTCGAACCAGCCCCAGCCGAAGCGGGTGACCTCGGCGTCGCCGTCGACCAGCGGGTACACCGCGAGCATGCCGCCGCCGTCGGGGAAGAAGTCGGGGCCGCCCGCCCGGCCCCGGTACTCCGGCGGCAACTCGGACTGGCCGAGCCACACGACGTATCCGGCGTACGCGGCGTGCGGGCGGGCCGCGTCGACGTGGAGGCGGACGACGCTGCGGTAGCCGTCGGCGCCGACGAGCGCGTCCGCCGTCCAGGTCCGGCCGTCCCTGGTGCGGGCCCACGCGGCGGTGCCGTCCTGTCCGACCTCGGCGACGTGCTCGCCCTCGACGAGCGTGATGAGCGGCTCGGCTTCGACGGCCTTGCGCAGCGCCTGGTGGACGTCCCACCAGGCGTGGGGGAGTACCCCCTGGCTGGTCGACGCGCCGCCGAGGACCTCACGGACGGTCCGCCACGCGCCGTCGCCTATCGCCCGGTGCAGCCGCGCCCCGGCGACGAGGATCGCGACGCCGCGCTGGGTCCGCCCGGTGGTCCGCTCCAGCACCGTCGAGGACCGGCCCTGTGCCGCGAGGGCGAGTGCCGTCGTCAGCCCGCCGAGCGAGCCGCCCACGATGAGCGTCTCGACGGTTCCGGACGCCGTGTTCGTCGCCTGCATGGGAATGACGTCCTCCTGACCGGGCCTGCCGCTTTCACGTGTGGGTCCGCGGTTCGCGAGCCCACGCTCACGATGCCAGCCGGAACCCGTCGCAAACAGGGGCTACCCGTGTCCTGGGCCTCGTCTGTCCCCCAGTAACCTTACTGTGTAAAGGCGCCGGGCCGGGCTGGGCCCCACCACCCCACAGAAACCCACCAACAAAACGGACTAAAGACTCATCAATCAAGGCCGGTGCGCGGCCTGGTGGGGGTTCTGTCGGCTTTGACGAGGTGCCGCGGGTCGATCGGAACGCCGCCGTGGCCCGTCGATCTGGTTCCGCACGTGCCGGGCGCCGTCACCGGTGGTCCGGACGGATGACGGCGGTGCCGCCGTCCAGGTCGATCCGGGTGCGCGGCGGCGCTCCGTCCCCCTCCTCGTCGCGGAGCATCAGCGACGTCCGCCGCTGGTCGAGTTCGTACCGCTTCGTCGCGTGGAACAGCGCCTGCAACTCGTCGATCCCGGCCGCCGACACCGCTCTCCCCTGCTCCTCGGTCCGCCACGGCAGCCGCAGCCGCCGATGCGCCGCCAACCCGAGCCGGTCCACCGCCGCGAGCACCACCAACAGCAGCACCAACCCGGGAACCGTCAGGAACAGCACAACCGCCATGCCACACCAACGCCCCACCCCACCCCCCGGTTCCCGCGCGCGGTGCCCGGCGGAGGCTGCGCTCATGCTCAAGGGAATCGAGTGCTCCGCCCGCCTGCGAGCAAGGCGGCCAAGCCCGGACCGCTGAGAAACCAGATGGGCCTGTACGACCACACCTTCCGCAGACATCGCCGATCGGCCGTGGGGCCCTGACGGTTCCGGTGGCGGACGAGGCACGCGTCGTGCCGTTGGCGATGTCGAGGGCCTGCTGCCGGGAAGGTGGGCGGGGGTCGTCTGTGGAGGCGGCGCGACGGGGGTGGGCGCGTGGGGCTTCGGGGGTTAGGGGTGGGTGGCCAGGGCACGGAAGACGGTGTAGGTTTCGCGTTCGTCTTGTTCGGTGCCGTGGTCGCTGAGTTTGACGATGACGGTGCGGGTGGCGGGGTTGACGTAGGTGTACTGGCCGTGGATGCCGATGGCGGAGTAGTCGGTGGGGTCGGTGGGTGAGTGGTGCCACCATTGGGCGGAGTAGCCCCAGGGGCCCAGGGCGTGGGGGGAGGGGGTGGCGATGCGGGTGATCCAGGAGGTGGGGACGATCTGCTGTCCGGCGGCGCGGCCGTCGTCGAGGACGAGTTGGCCGATGCGGGCGTAGTCGCGGGCGGTGGCGTTGACGCAGCAGTACGCCTTCTCGGTGCCGCCGGGGCGGTCGAGGTTCCAGGTGGCGGTGTGTTCGGCGCCGACGGGTTTCCAGAGGCGTTCGGTGAGGAGGTCGGCGAGGGGGATGCCGGTGACGCGGGTGAGGATGAGGCCGAGGATCTGGGTGTCGACGCTGCGGTAGTCGGCGCGGCTGCCGGGGGTGAAGGCGAGGTCGCGGTGGTCCTTGACGAAGGCGGGCAGGTCGTGGGTGAGGTACATGCGGGCGGTGCCGGTGAAGGGCCAGTACTCCTTGTAGTTCTCGGACACGTTGATGCCGGAGGCCATGTCGAGGAGGTCGCGGACGGTGACGGTGTCGTAGGCGTCGCCGGTGCGCAGTTCGGGGAGCAGGTCGGTGAGGCGGGCGGCCTCGGTGAGTTCGCCGCGTGCGATGGCCTGGCCGACGAGGAGGGAGATGATGGATTTGGCCATGGACCAGGAGGAGAGGCGTGTGGTGTCGGTGACGCCGTCGCGGTACCACTCGTGGGTGACGGCTCCGTCGCGTAGGATGACGAGGGCGTTGGTGTGGGTGAGGTCGAGGAAGCGTGCGACGGTGATGTGGTCGCCCTTCCAGGGGACGGTGTCGGGTAGGGCTTGTGGGGTGGTGGGGAGTGGTGTGGGTGGTCCGGTGGTGATCTCGCGGGTGGGGAAGAGGTCGCCCCAGCGGGAGGGTTGGGCGTTGAGGACCTGGTAGAGGGTGTGGGGCGGGGGGACGTCCATGGCGGTGGTGGTGGCGTAGGCGGCGCCGGTCAGGAGTGTGAGGGCGGCGGGTGTCGCGATGAGGGCGCGCCGGAGGGTGCGGCGTCGGCGGGGCGGGGTTGGTGTTGTCGTGTCGTGGGGGGAATCCATACTGGGGTCTCCGTCTCTTGTGGGATGGGGTCGCCCATCCCGGGGGTCTTCTGCCGCTGCCGTGGGTCGGCGCGGTGGTCATGCGTGGGGGTCGCCTGGGTGGATGGAGGCGGCGACGGAGAGCCAGAGGGCGTGCAGGAGCGCGGTGAGGACTTCGTCGGAGCCGTGGCGGGCGAGGTCGGGCAGGTGGCGGGTGATGGCGGGGTACCGGTCGGCGGGGAGGGTGGCGTAGGCGCCGGCCCAGGCGCGTTCGTCCGCTGCGCGGACGTGGTCGGGGAGGACGGCGTAGCCGGCGAGGGTGCCTGCGTAGGCGAGGATGGTGTCGGCGAGCATGCGTTGGTGGCGGGTGACGGCTTCGCCGCGGAGGCCGACTTCTTCGAGGGCGGTGAGCATCATTTCGATGACGGCGAATTCGCCGGGGCCGCGGGTGGTGCGGGCGGCGATGGCGGCGCCGACGTAGGGGTGTGCGGTGTAGACGGTGACGACGCTGCGGGCGAGTGCCTGGAGGCGTTCGCGGGGTGGGAGTCCGGTGGGGACGGCGGCGGCCGCCATGGTGAGGAGGCGGTCGCCGACGGCGAGGAGGAGGGCGTCGCGGTCGGTGAAGTGCCGCCAGACCGCTGATCTGTCGGCGCCGAGTTCCGCGCCGAGTGCTCGGCCGGTGAGGCCGTCGGGTTCGCCGCGTGCGGCGACGCGGATGGCCGCGTCGACGATGATCTCGGGTGAGAGCCGTGCGCCGCCTCGTCCCACCGTGTCTCCCTTGTGTCGATCGTTGGTGTCATCAGTGATGACACCAACGATACTCCGGGGATTGCCTGGTTTGCTCCTCGCTGGCGGGAGGTGGGGTGGCTCGCCCTGGGTATTCCTGGAGGAGTTCCGGATCTGAGGAGAGGCCATGCAGGACACGGGCGCAGCGGCGGGCCGGGAGCGGCGGATCCCGGATGACTGGCATGACCGGTACGGTGCCGCGCTGGCTGAGCTGTACCGGGATCTGCATCGGCATCCGGAGTTGTCGTTCCAGGAGCATCGGACGGCTGCCGTGTTGGCGGCGGAGTTGCGGAAGACGTCGGCCGAGGTGACGGAGGGGGTGGGTGGTACGGGGGTCGTCGCGGTTCTGGCGAACGGTGACGGGCCTGTGGTGATGCTGCGCGCGGACATCGACGCGTTGCCGATGGAGGAGAAGACGGGTCTGCCGTATGCGAGTACCGCGACGGGTACGGATCCGGAGGGTGTGACGGGTCCGGTGATGCACGCGTGTGGTCATGACATGCACGCGGTGTGTCTGTTGGGTGCGGTCGTCCTGTTGGACGAGCTGCGTTCGTCGTGGTCGGGGACGGTCGTGGCGGTGTTCCAGCCCGCCGAGGAGGTCGCGGCGGGTGCGCGGGCGATGTTGGACGACGGTCTGTTGGACCGGTTCCCGAGGCCGTCGGTCGTGTTGGGGCAGCATGTGGGGCCGTTGCCGGCGGGGATGGTCGGGCATCGGTCGGGGCCGGTGATGGCGGCGTTGGACGCGTTGCGGGTGCGGCTGTTCGGGCGTGGCGGGCACGGGTCGCGGCCGGAGAACACGGTGGACCCGATCGTGATGGCGGCTTCGACGGTGTTGCGGCTCCAGGGGATCGTCGCGCGGGAGGTCGCGGCGGCCGAGGCGGCGGTGGTGACGGTGGGGAGTCTGCGCGCCGGGACGAAGGACAACATCATCCCTGACCACGCCGATCTCGGGATCTCGGTGCGGACGTTCACGCCGCAGGTCCGTGAGCGGGTGCTGGCGGCGGTCACCCGGATCGTCAACGGGGAGGCGGCGGTGTCGGGTGCGGAGCGTGTCCCGGAGATCAGTCGTGAGCATGGCACTCCCGTGCTGGTGAGTGATCCGGCCGCGACGGATCGGACGGTCGCCGCGTTCGCCGGGCATTTCGGGTCGGACGCGCTCCTGCCGATGCCGCAGTTGACGGGGAGTGAGGATGTCGGGTATCTGGGTGCCGCCGCGGGGGTGCCGACGGTGTTCTGGTTCTGGGGTGGCCTCGATCGTGACACGGTGTTGACCGCGTTCGCCGAGGGCCGCTTCGAGCGGGACATCCCGGGTAACCACTCTTCGCTGTTCGCGCCCGTGGTCGAGCCGACGCTCAGGACCGGTGTGGAGGCCCTGACCGTGGCGGCGTTGACGTGGCTGGGCGCGGGTGCGGGTGGGAGGGAGGTGGTGGTGGGGCGGGGGTGAGGGCGTGGAGGGCAAACGCGAAAGCTGTCACATTCCGGTCAGAGGTGAAGAACTTTCGCCTATTGACCGGCCTGTCATGGCTTTTTACTGTCGCAGTGGCATCCCCACCACCCCAGCAAGGAGCCACTCATGAACGCTCTCCGCAAGGCCGCCGTGCTCGGCGCCGCGTCGGTCGCCGTGGTGGCGCTGGCGTCGCCCGCGCACGCGGCCACCCCCGTGTACAACGCGGCGACCAGCGCCGTGTACTCCGGCAACGTCCAGGGCGCGCTCATCGGCACGGCCTCGGTCACCACGTCGCTCGGCGGCGGCACCTGCAGCTCCTCCACCCTGGGCGGCGGCGTCACGAGCGGTGGCGCGCTCACCCTCACGTCCGCGAGCTTCGCCGACTGCGGCGACACGACCGTCACGGCGCAGAACCTGCCGTGGGCGGGCGGCTCGTTCGACGCGACCACCGCGGGCCCCGGCGGCCGTGACGGCACCGTCACCATCGCCGGGTTCCGCGTGCGGGCCGTCGTCAGCGTCTTCGGCATCACGTGCGTCTACGGCGGGACGGTCGTCGGCAACGCGTTCAATAACGCCGACCTGGACGTCACCATCAGCCAGTCGCTCGGCAAGCAGTCGGGCAGCAGCTTCCTGTGCCCGGGGAGCGCGACCGTCACCGCCGCCTACGCCATCCGCGGTGAGACGAGCCCCGGCGTCTTCACCACCCCCCTCGCCCTCTGACCCGTCTCCCGGCCTCCGCCTCCGGGCGGAGGCCCCCGGGAACACCCACCGTTGCCTACTTGCTAAACTTCGCAAGTAGATGACAGGCGCGGAACCCGAAGGGAGTCCGATCGTGGGACGCGGGCGGGCCAAGGCCCAGCAGCGCAAGATCGCGCGGGCGCTGAAGTACGACGGCGGTAGGGTCGATCTCGACAGGCTCCGCCACGACCTGCGGGTCGGTGACGGCGAGGAGCGGCACGACCACCTCGACCCCGAGCACGAGGACGAATGAATGACCGGTGACGCCGCGCGCGGCACGGCGGTGCGGGCACCGCTCTACCAGGTGAAGGCCGAGCTGTTCAGGGCGCTGGCGCACCCTGCCCGGATCCGGATCCTGGAGCTGCTCGGCGATCGTGGCCATTCGGCCGGTGAGCTGGCCCGGGAGATCGGTATCGAGCCGGCGCACCTGTCGCAGCAGATGGCGGTGCTGCGCCGGACGAACCTGGTCGTCGCCCACAAGGAGGGCACCAGCGTTCACTACGCTCTCGCCGATCCCCAGTTGGCCGATCTCCTGAGGATCGCCCGCGACATCCTCACCGCGTCCCTGGCCGGTCAGGCCGATCTCCTCGCGGACCTGCGCGCCACCACCCCGCCGTCCTGAACCGGGCCCGCGACGCCGCACCGGGCTTTGCGGACCGGGCCCGTGAGACGGGCCCGGTCGTTGGGCGGTCAGGTGTTGTTGGCGAGGGAGGTGGCCTTGAGGGCGCGGGCGGGGTCGTTGAACACGGGGATCCCCGCCGTGCGGAGGATGCCGAGGCCGTCGGGGGCGAGTTCGCCGGGCACGGCCCACGACACGATGATGGGTTTGCCGGTCGTGGCGCGCAGGTCGGTGATCTGGCGGGCGATGTCGACGGCCATGGGGTCGGCGACGGTGGAGATGGTGACGGCGACCGCGTCGACCTCGGTGGAGTCGAGCATCAGCCCGAGGGTCCTGCCGAAGATCGAGAAGTCGGCGGTGACGCGGCCGGTCAGGTCGACCGGGTTGGCGACCGCCGCGTATTCGGGCAGCACCCCCCACAGCGCGTCCTGCAACGCGGCGCTGAACGTCGGGACCTGGTACCCGTACTGGGTGCACAGGTCCGCCGTCATGGAACACGCCCCGCCGGAGGTGGACAGCACACCGATCCGTGCGCCGGCGGGCAGGTCGGGGAGCGCCGCGCGGATCTCCAGCGCGTCGAGGAGTTCGGTGGTGGAGTCGATGAGGGTGGCGCCCGCGCGTTCCAGGAGGGCCCGGTAGACGGCGTAGTCGCCGGCGATCGCGCCGGTGTGGGACTGGACGGCGCGGGCGCCGACGTCGGAGCGGCCGTTCTTGAACACCAGCACGGGTTTGCCCGCCGTGGTGGCGCGGGTGACGGCGGCGAGGAGCGCGCGCCCGTCGGTGACGCCTTCGAGGACGACGACGATGGTGTGGGTGTCGGGGTCGTCGGTCAGGTGTTCGAGGTAGTCGGTGACGGTGAGGGCCGCCTGGTTGCCGACGCTGATGAACCGGGAGATGCCGATGCCGCGTTCCCATGCCATCGCGGTGAGGCCGCCGCCGATGGCGCCGCTCTGTGCGACGAGTCCGACGCCTCCGGCGGGTGTGGCGGTCATGTCCTGTGCCTGGCTGAAGGTGACGTACACGTTCTTGCCGGGGCTCATGACGCCGACGGTGTTGGGGCCGGACAGCAGGATGCCGTGCCGGTCGGCGGCTTCGACGAGGCGTTGTTCGAGGTTGTGGTCGCCGACCTCGGAGAACCCGGAGCTGATCACGACGGCGGCGGGGATGCCCGCCGCGCCGGCCTGCTCGATCACGTCCACGACCCCTGAGGCGGCGACGACCACGCACATGAGGTCGACTGTTCCGTGTGGGATGTCCGCGATGGACGGGACGGCCGGGTATCCCTCGATCTGGTCGGCGGTCGGGTGGACAACGATGACGTCCCCGGGGTAGCCCTTCTTCTTGAGGTAGCCGATGATGCGGTTGCCCGGCAGGACGGTGCCGCTGGCGCTCGCGCCGATGACCGCGACCGACCGCGGCTCCAGCAGCTTCCCGAGGTCGTGCCGGGGCCGGGCCGTGCCGGACGACGGTGCGGGCGGGTCGTCGGACGTGGCGATGCGGGCGTCCACGACGAGCGGGCCGCGGCCGGTGACGACGAGGGGGTTCAGGTCGGCTTCGGCCAGGCCAGGCACCAGGCGCTGCGCGCGACGACGAGATCGTGCAGATCCAGGCGTCATCGGGCAGCACCGGCAGCCCGTCCTACGTGGGGCTGACCGCCTCCGACATCACCACCTGGTGTGAACTGGGCGCCCGCGCCCTGTACGCCAACGGGTTCCGGCCCGGCGACCGCGTGTTGCACGCGTTCGGGATGAGCAAGGGGTTCGTCGGTGCGCTGCCCGTCACCCAGATCCTCCAGTACATGGGCATCGTCGACATTCCCATCGGCGCCGAGGCCGGCGCCGACCGGCTGCTGCGCGTCCAGGCCGACCAGCGGCCCAACGCCCTCATCGGCACCCCCTACTTCCTGGCCTACCTCGCCGAGCAGGCGCCCGACATCGTCGGGAAACCCGCCACGGAACTGGGCGTGCGGGCCATCAGCGTCGGCGGTGAGCCCGGCGGCGGCATCCCCGCCGTCCGCGACAACCTCCAGGCGCTGTGGGGCGCGACCGCCCGCGAGATGCTCGGCGGCACCGACATCGCCTGCACCTACTGGGGCGAGTGCGAAGCGGGCGACGGCATGCACTTCCTGTCACCCGACCTCATGGTCGCCGAACTCATCGACCCCGACACCGGCGCCGCCGTCACACCCGTCGAGGGCGCCCACGGCGAACTCGTCTACACCGCGCTACGGCGGCGCGCCTCGCCGCTGCTGCGGTTCCGGACCCGCGACCACGTCGTCGTCACCGGCACGTCCTGCGCGTGCGGCCGGACCGGGTACAAGGTCCGCTGCGTCGGCCGCACCGACGACATGCTCATCGTCCGCGGCATCAACGTGTTCCCCTCCGCCCTCAAACAACTCGTCCTCGAGTTCACCCCCGAAGCGACCGGCGAGATGCGGATCCGCGCCGACTTCACCGGCCACTCCACCCAGCACCCCCTGAAACTCGTCGTCGAACACGCCGCCGACCTGCCACCCCACCACCACGACGACCTCCGCACCCGCCTCGAAACCCGCATCCGCTCCGCCCTCAACGTCAAAACCACCATCACCCTCGTCCCCGAAGGCACCCTGAAACGCCCCGACCACATCAAAGTCGCCCTCATCGAACGCGTCTAACCCCACCTACCCCGCGACCCCCCACCATAACCCCTGGTCAGCGGCGAGGCCGTCCCGCGGCTCCTGCTTCGCCGAACGCCCGACGTCGACGAAGCGCCCCGGCCGCCGACACGCCGCCCGCGACGCCCAAGTCCGCCGCGCGGTAGGGGCAGCCCGCACGAGGTGACAGCCGGTCGACCTCCAGAGCGCGTTCTCGTCGTCGCCCGTCCACCGCTGCGGCGGCCGCCGCGCGGATCGCGGTGTCGGTTTGGTGGCGAGCCGGGTCAGGTCCTCTGGTCGGACGGTCGGGCTTCGGTGATGGTCTTGTGGACGGTGCCGAGTCAGACGCGGCCGGTCTCGTGGGCCCACATGGCGACCTCGACGCGGTTTCGGGCGCCGAGCTTGCGCATGAGGCTGGCGAGGTGGGCTTTGACGGTGCTCGGGGTGATGTGGAGCTCGCCGGCGACCTCATTGTTGGTGCGGCCCTGGGCTACGAGCACGAGGACTTCCTCCTCGCGGGCGGTGAGCGGCTCTCTCGGCTGCCTCGGCGGTGAGGTCTCCGCGTGGGCGAACGCCGCGAGCAGTCGGACGGTCACGCTGGGGGCGATCAGTGCGTTTCCGTCGGCGGCGGCGTGGATGGCCTGGGTCAACAGGGCGGGTCCGGCGTCCTTGAGCAGGAACCCGCGGGCGCCGGCCTTGAGCGCGCCGTGGACGTACTCGTCGAGGTCGAAGGTGGTGATGACCACGATCGGCAGGGGGTCGGTGACGTCGGGCCCGGCGAGGCGCCGGGTGGCCTCGATGCCGTCCATCAGCGGCATCCGGATGTCGAACAGGCCGACGTCGGGGCGCAACAGGAGCGCCAGGCGGACCGCCTCGCGCCCGTCGGCGGCCGCGCCGACCACCTCGATGCCGGGTTGGGCGTCGAGCAGCATGGTCAGCCCGGTGCGCACGATGGGCTGGTCGTCGGCGATGAGGACCCTGATGCTCATCGTGGTGCCCCGGTTCGGGGCAGGACCGCCTCCACCCGCCAGCCCCGCGCGGCGGCGGGGCCCGCGTGGAAGGTGCCGCCGAGCAGCGCGGCGCGTTCCCGCATGCCCACCAGGCCGTAGCCCGCCGGGGCGCGGCCGCCGGCGGCGGAGCCGTCGTCGTCGACGGTCAGCCGTACCTGGTCGGTGTCGCCGGTGACGGCGACGGTGACCCGGGTCGCGTGGCGGGCGTGCCGTCGGGCGTTCGTGACGGACTCCTGGGCCAGGCGGTAGATCGCGGCCCCGACCGCCGGGCTGAGGTCGTCGAGCTCGCCGGACAGCCTCACCTCGACGCGGGGACGCGTCCGGCCCTCGGTGGCGAACCGCTCGACCTCGGCGACGCTTGGCCGCGGCGCGAACTCGGTGTCCTGTGCGGAGCGGAGCACACCGACGATGGCGCGCAGCTCGGTGAGGGTGCGGGTCGCCGCGTCCTCGATGACGGCCAGGGCCTCGATGGCACGCTCGGGGTGGGAGGCCGCGACGGCACGTCCCGCTTGGGCCTGGATGGCGATGCCCGAGACGTGGTGGGCGACGGTGTCGTGGAGTTCACGGGCGAGCAGTTCGCGTTCGCGGGCCTTGGCCTGGTCGATGTCGCGGACGCGGATCTTCGTGCGATAGCGGATCGCGGCGCCGAGCGCGGCGGCGAACAGGAAGAACGCGTATCCGGCGACCATCTCCGCCACGCTGCCCGTTTCGGCGACGCACGTGATGGCCAGCCAGAGCAGGATGACGCCGAGGCCGCTGGCGGCTTCCCGGCCGGAGCCCCACCGGAACAGGGCGTAGGTGATGAGCAGGGTGGCCGCGACACTCGAGGGCAGAGTGCCTTGCGATCCGGTGAGGACGCGGACGAGGTCGACCACCGTCACCGTGCCGAAAGCCACCGCGGACACGACGAGCGGGTGGGTGCGTCGCCACGGAAGGGGGGCGACGACCGCGAGCACGGCGACGAGTAGCAGCGGGAGCGGCGCCATGTCCTCGCGGAGCGCCGCTTCCAGCACGGACCAGCAGATCAGTACCGCGACCAGGGCCCAGTCCCGCGGCCTCCGGTCCGAGGGACGCGCGGGTCGGGGTTCGGCCCACAGCGAGCGGAGTGCGTTGGTGGCCATCTTGGACAGCCTAGGCAGCCCGCGTGTCCGGTGTATCCGCCGAAAGTACAAGAAGTCGGCTGTGCCAACGACCAGGTCGGAGCAGGCTCCGGGGCTGATGTGCCCGCCGACGGCATCCGCGAAGGTGGAAGCACCCACCTGATCAAGCCAAGGAGCACGGTGATGAGAACACCTCAACCCCACACCGCACCAGACAATCCGCCGTCCCAGAGCACGCTGGAAGACCTGCGTCTGCCCGTGCAGGCCAAGCTCGCCGCGGCATGGACCAGCTTCATGTTCCTCTACATCTACGTCGACTACCTCGCCCTGTACAAGCCCGGCTTCCTGGACGACCTCCTGGCCGGCGTCGTCCACGAGTTCGACCTGGGCCCGACCTTCGTCGCCGTCGCGCTCACGCTCATGGCCATCCCGATCCTCATGATCCTGCTGTCCGTGACACTGCCCGCCCGTGTCAACCGCACCGTCAATCTCGTCGTGGCGACGCTCTACATCCCCGTCACGGTGTACAACGCGGCAGGGGAGCCGTGGTCCTACTCCTACTTCTACGGCCTCTCCATCGGACTCGAGGTGCTTCTCCTGGCCTTCGTCCTGCGCTCCGCCTGGAACTGGCCACGCCGCCCGGCGTGACCGCCCGGCGCCGGGCCGGGTGCTCCGGGGGCCGGTTCAGGGCTTGGGGCGCTGCTTGATTCCCGCTTCCAGCAGGCCGACGACTTCAGCGACGCGTTGTGCCCGTACCTCGGGGCGGCGTGTGGTGGCGTCGATCCAGCGCAGGTAGGCGTTGCGGTAGAACTGGGCGAGGGAGTCGAAGAAGGCGCCGGCGGCGGGGCTGGCCTCCAGGGCGGCGGCGACGTCCTCGGCCAGGTCCGCCCGCTGAGGCCCTTCAGGCGCCAGGACCACCTCGACGTGGGCGCCCGGCCGCACGCCGCAGCGCACCCAGGCCGGGCCGAGCAGGAACCCGCGCCGCCCGTCGTGCTCGCCGATCACCGCGCGCACGCCCACCCCGTTGACCGTGCCCGCCACATGGTGGACGGACTTGGGCGCCCAGACCGCGTCGGGGTCGAACGGCACGGGCACGAACATGCGGCCCTGCCCGCCCGGCCGGCTCTGGACGCTGTACCGCTGCTCTCGCACACCCCTGATCCTGTCACGCCGTCCGTGGCCTGCGCGGCGTCATCGTCTTCGACGCCCTAGGGCCCGGTCGGCGGGCGGCGCAGTCGGCCGAGGGCCGTGCCGAGCGCGGCGCCGCCCGCCATGCCCACCGCCCACACGGTGAGCATGGTGAGGAGGAACTCCGGGCGCAGCACGTCGAGGACGGCCGACTGCCACGTCGGCGGGACCGCGTCGCCCGTGCTGAGGTATCCGGCCCTGCGGCTCGCCCACACCACCGCCTCCGGGACGGCCACCACCAGCACCGCCACAAAAGCCGCGGCGCCGGACATCATCCCGGTGCGGAGCCCCGAACCGAACGACCGGTGCCGCCACGCGGCGGCGAGCGCCACACCGAGCAGGACGGCGCCGGGGAACGTCAGCCAGAAGCCGAGGATGCCGCCTTGGCCGTGTGCCAGCGACCAGCGCGACGCCGTGAACGACCCCGCCGCGACCACGGCCGCCACCCCCAGGGCCCACGCCCACGCGCCCGCCAGCCACCCCGTCCGGAGCGCCGCCCACGCCCCGCCGACGGCGAAACCGCGCCGCTCGGCGGGCGCGTCGACCGCGGCGAGCTCCGCGCGCAGCGCGGCGCCCCACGTGGCGCGGTTCGCGGGCAGGCTCGCGGTGGCCAGGTCGAGGAGGAGCTGCCAGACGTCACGCGGCGTCGCGGTCGCCGGGCGGGCGGCGAGGGCCGCCGTCAGGATCGGCCACGGGACGCACCAGGCGAGCGCGAGGAGGAACGCGTCGAACGGCACCAGCAGATCCCCGTCCGCGAGGTTCGCGACCACCGGGAACCCGCCCGGCTCGGCCAGATAGGCGGCCCGCACCGGCAGGTACGCGGCCGCGACACCGCCCGCCACCGCGCCCAACACGAACAGGCCCACGACCGTCCCGGCCCCGAACCCGCGCGCCCGCGTCACCGCCACCGCGCCCAGACACGCGACCGCCGCGCACCCGACCGCGCCGAACAGCCCGAGAACGAGCGCGAGCAACACCACGTCGAAGCCCTCGCGCGGCCCGCCGGACACCACCGCGAGGTACGCCCACTCCGCCCCGGCCGTCACCAGGCCCGCGCCGACGCCGACGGCGAGCAGCCACCGCCGCACCGGCCGCCGCACCCCGTTCCGCAGGGCCGCGCGCATGGCGGCGGGCGCGCCGCCGTCGCGGACGGCGCCACGGAGCCTCACGGCCAGCACCACCAGCGCGGGCACCGCCGCGGGAGCGACCAGAATCAGAAACGGGACGAACGCGGACATCGGGGGCCTCCTGGCAGCGTTGGTAGGCGGTCAAGCAGTCCCGGGTGCGAGCCGCGCCGGACGTGAGCCCGCCGCGCGATCCCGCTCGGCCTCGGCGGCCTCCGCCGCCGCGGTGGCCGCGAGCTCGCCCCCCGCGGCGGTCAGCCGATACAGGTGCCGGGCCGGCCGCCCCCGCGGCGGCGACGTCTCCCACGCCGTCTCCACCAGCCCCCGCTCCGCCAACCGCATCAGAATCGGATACACCGTGCCCGCCTTCAACCCCAGCCCCCGACACAACTCATACCCATGACTCCACCCCGCCCCCGCCGCCCCAAGCCGCACCAGCACAGCCACCGTCTGCGGAGACAACCGCCTTCCACGCACCATGCCCCGATTATCTACCTAGATAGACTTAACCGCCACCCCAAAAACCGCGATGGCCACCGACACCGTCACGCCACTGCGGCCCACCGGGCGGGCATTGAGCACCCGACACCCGGCGACCGCGAACGGTGTCTCCCTCCCCGCCGCGTCCGCTGCCCGCTGATCCCGACGGCACCGTGCCCGGGGCCTGCCGGCGGTTCCCCGTGTGGCCGGAGCCCGCGCTAGCGTGGGGGCCTCACGACGGGAGATCACCGATGGACACGTTCGCGATCGCGGGAGAGCTCGTCGTCGGCCGGGTCGGGTTCGGGGCGATGCGGCTGCCCACCGGCCCAGGCCCGGACCGGGACCGGTCGATCGCGGTCGCGCGGCGGGCCGTGGAACTCGGCGTCACCCTGATCGACACCGCGCACCTGTACGGGTGGGGCGCGAACGAGGAACTGCTGGCCGAGGCGCTGCACCCCTACCCGGAGGGGCTGCTCGTCACCACGAAGGTCGGTGTCGCGCCGACGGCGCCCGGTCGTGAAGCGGATCTCTGCGGCAGGCCGGAGTTCCTGCGCGCCCAGGTCGACGACGGGCTGCGGCGCCTGCGCGTCGAACACCACGACCTGCTCCAACTGCACCGCGTCGACCCCGCGGTGCCGCTCGCCGACCAGGTCGGCGCCCTGCGGGACCTGCGCGACGCCGGGAAGATCCGCCACATCGGCCTGTCGGAGGTGACGGTCGGGCAACTCGCCGAAGCACGCGAGATCGTCGAGATCGCCAGCGTGCAGAACCGGTACAACCTCCTCGACCGCGAACACGACACCGTCGTGGACGCCTGCGAACAGGCAGGCATCGCCTTCCTGCCCTGGCGCCCCGTCCACCCCGCCACCCTCACGCCCGACGCCGACGCCATCAACACCGTCGCCGCCGAACTCGCCGCCACCCCCGCCCAGATCGCCCTCGCCTGGCTCCTACACCGCTCCCCGGTGATCCTCCCCATCCCCGGCACCTCCTCCCTCACCCACCTGGCCGACAACACCGCCGCCGCCTCCCTCCACCTGTCCGACGACCACCTCTCCATCCTCAACCAACCCTGACACCACCCCCACCGCACGTCGGCCCCAGCGGCCCAGGCCGCCCCCGTCACAAACTACGGGAGACGGCCCCGCAACGAGGACGCCTCCATCAACGACCCTCACACGCGCCGGTGAGCCGGGACCGTCAGGTGTCGGACAGGGCGCCGTCGAGGAGGGGGAGTAGCCGGTCCCAGTGGCGCCGCAGCGCGGAGGGGTCGAAGGCGTCGGTGTCAGACACGGTGGGTAGATCTCGGAGGTGTGTAGGCGACCCCCTCGGCGTCCAGGGCCTCGTTGAGCTCGCCGAGGCCCTTCGGCGTGACAGCCCCGGCGGCGTCAGGAGCGGGGTGGCCTGGTCACGTGCGCAGGTGGACGAGTACGTGCTGTGCGCGGTCCGCCTTGAGGGTCTTGTGGACGACGCCGATGGAGACCTTCACGCCTGTGGCGATGGTGCGGATGGATTCCCCGCGCCGGTGGCGGTCGAGGATCGCGGCGCGTTTGTCGTTGTCGACGGGGCGGCGGCCGCCGACCTTGCGGCCTGAACTCCTACAGCAGCGGCGAGGGCAAAGTAGCTGAGCGTGATCGGTCATTGTGGCTGTGGCGGTGGGACCGGCTGGCCGGGGATCAGGTCGGCTCAGGTCAGCGGCAGATCCACGCGACGGCCGAACCCGAACTCCTCTGCTTCGTCATCAGTGACCATGGCGAACACCCCGGGGGGAACACCGTCGAGCGTTGCGGTGCGAGACGCGGTGGCCAGCAGGGCTTCTTCCTTCGCCCCGGTCAGGAAGAAGACGTAGACGTCTCCGAACTCCTCGCCATCATCGAAGACCTCGACCTCGCCTTCGTCTTCCAGGCGGCACAGGAAGTCTTCGATCACGTCGATCCACGGATAGGGATACTCGCCTTCGGGCACGGCCGGCGCCGGGTGAAAGGGGACATGGATCTCAACGACTATGGTGGCCACGCGCCCATCTTCGCGAAAGATCAACAGACCGGCCAAACGGCCCGGGAGTCATGGCTTGAGCAGCAATGGAACGCGGCTGGGAACTGTCGTCAGTTGGCAGGGGTGCCCTCAGACGCGGCCTTGAGGGTCTTGTGGACGACGCCGATGGAGACCTTCACGCCTGCGGCGATGGTGCGGATGGATTCCCCGCGGCGGTGGCGGTCGAGGATGGCGGCGCGTTTGTCGTCGTCGACGACGGGGCGGCGGCCGCCGACCTTGCCCTGGCGGCGGGCGGCCTCCAGCCCGTCCTTGGTCTTCTTCACGATGTCGCGGCGCCGGTCCTCGGCGAGCGCGAGGGCCAGGTCGAGGATGAAGGAGCGCTCGGTGTGCTCTCCGGCCCCGATGCCCTCCAGGACCTTCACGCCGACGCCCTGCTGGAACAGGTCGTTGAGGACGATCAGCCCTTCCAGGAGGTCGCGGCCGAGCCGGTCGACCTCCTGGACGCAGAGCAGGTCGCCTTCGCGGATGTAGGACAGGGCGGTGAGGAGGTCGGGCCGGTCGGCGGTGGCGAGCTTGCCGCTGGTCTTCTCCTCGAAGACCTTCCAGCAGATCGGGCCGAGGGCGTCGTGCTGCCCCTGCGTCTTCTGTTTGTCGGTGCTGACCCGGACCAGGCCGATGAGCGCCACGGGACCTCCTTCCGTTCATCAAACGTCTCGTGCGATGAATCTGAACGGTAGCAGGGCGCGGGTGAAGATGAACGGGAAAATGAACACCCGAACCGGACACGACACACCGAGGCCCTGGCTCGGCGGGGTTTCCTGGTCGTGTTCGTCAAACGGTCGTTTAACGAACACGACCGGGAAGCCTTGCCGTGAACGCCCCGAAGCGCTTCCTGTCACATTCAGGCGATATACCCGCCGAAGGAGAGGGTGAGGCCTCGTCAAGATCCGGGGCTTCGCAGGTGCGGTGCTCTGCCTGAACGGCCTATTGGGTGGAGGTCATACAGGCACGATGAATAGGACCACAACGATGAGGAAGATCGCGATGATCGAGACCAGCGCGAGTCCCGCGAACATGAGTGCTTTTGCTATATTACTCATTCTTTTTCCTTTCCAGCTTCATTGCCCTCACCCATTTGTGGCGCTCCAGTACCACGTGCCATCGGCGTGCGCGTACACGTTGAGTGCCGGGTGCTTGTAAACACAGACCTTGGGCACGGTGACCGGACCGATGCCTACGCCGGGGAAGACGCAGCGCTTGACGGTCGCCGAGACCTTTCGCGCCCATCCGCTCTTCGCACCCATGCTCGCGTAGTTGTAGTCGTAGGTGAAGTAGTCCCTCGCCGTCAGGACGGCGCTGAAGGCGTCGACATTCGTAAGGAAGGTACGCGAAGTGTGGCTTGTGATCTTCTTGTTCTTGAAGTTGTAGCGGACTTCAAGATTCGTTTGCCACTGTGTAGTCCCGGCCAGGGCCTTCTGCTTGATGTATGCGATCACGCTGCGCCCCCCGGAGGAGGTCTTCCATCCGCCCCAGACCCCGCGATGGCTGCCCTCGGCCGGAGCGACTCCGATGGAATCGGGAACGCTATTTTGGTAGTCCTCGGAATTCCCGGTGGTCTGGCTTATGCTGCTGGATCCGGTTGACTCGCCGGATTCATCGAATGCCCTCGTTTCGACACCGAAGGAGACATTGCCTTCATCGGCGAGCACGACATTGGCGTCGACCGTTTCTGGCTTGATGAAATAGCCCTGCGCGATCACCTGAAGATAAATGGTGCCGCCGGAGTGGTTCGTCACCGTCACCTGGCCCTCGTCTGAGGGGATGACGGTGTCGAATCCGGAGGTGTCGTCTCCGGAACCCCAGTTGACGGATCCGACGCGTGGGTCGGTCTGTCCTGTGGGATAGGCGCTGAGCCAGCCCTTGTTCGTGGGGCTGTACACGTTGAAGGTGAGAGCGGCTGCAGAGATGGTGTTCGTCGATCGATCACTTGCCGAACTGGCTTCAACGATGACAGATCCCTGGGACGGAATTACGACACGGTCGGAGTCTTCAACGCCGTCTACCGGGCGATTATCGAAAACAGCCTGAGCCGGTACAGGCATAAACTTCGCGGCTGCGGCGGCGTCGGTCCAGGTGAAGTAGCCGCGGACGGAGATCATGACGTGGACGGTGCCGGTGCTGTTGTTCTCGATGGTGAGCTTGCCGGTGCCCGACATCTGGGCGATGGTGAAGACGCTGTTGGACTCGTCGGTGTTGAAGGCCAGGATGGCGGAGCTCTTGGGCGCGTCGGAGGGGTGCAGGCCGAGGGTGCCTTTGGCGGTCTGCTGGGTGGCGAGCACGTGGAGAGCGACCGCGCCTGCCTCGTCGGCGGTGGTGGGGATGCCGTTGCGTCCGTGGACGTCGATGCTCAGGGAGCCGTTCGCGGGGATGGGCGTGGTCTGGGAGGGGACGCCGGTTCCGTAGCGGGAGTCGAACAGCGACGTGGCGGGCAGGGTTCGGTAGCCGGTCTTGCCGCCGGTGGGCTGGGGGATGTCCCAGTACTGGCCGGCGCTGCCGTTGCAGTCCCAGATCTGCATGAGGGTGCCGTTGGAGGTGCCGTTGGCGGCGGCGTCGAAGCAGCGGCCGGAGCCCGGGTTGACGATGGTGCCGTCGTCGTAGTGGGGGACCCATTGCTGGGCGGGGCTGCCGTTGCAGGTGTAGAGCTGCAGCTTGGTGCCGTTGTTGAAGTCGCCGGCGGTGATGTCGATGCACTTGTCGAAGATGCGCAGGGTGCCGTCGGCGGCCAGGGTGATCCGCTGGGCGCCGTGGCCGGTGATGCAGTCGTACAGCTGGATGGCCGTGCCGTTCGCGGAGCTGTTGCCTGCGGCGTCGGCGCAGCGGCCGCCGTTGCGGCTGACGATCGTGCCGACGGCAGACCCGTCGAGGAAGTAGCCGTCGGTGGTCACCGAGACGGTGATCGCCTTGCCGCTGTGGTTGGCGACATACACCTGGCCGGTGGAGGTGATCCGCATCAGGTCCGCGTTGGTCGTGGCCTCGCCCGGGTAGTAGCTGACCGTTGGCAGGCTCGGCGCGGCCTGGTCGGTCGGGTAGACCTCCAGCCAGCCGGCCTCTCCGACGTTCTTCACCGTGTACTTCAGCGACGCCGCGCTGACACCCGAGGCCGGGATCCCGCCCTGGCCGAGCACCTGGACCACGATCCTCCCGTTGGCCGGGACCGTCGTGTCGGACAGGACCGGGGTCTCCCACAGGGGGGAGAACTCGCCCGCCGGGGCGTCTGCCGCGCTGGCCGGTGTGGCGGTAGGGACCGCTATGACGGCCGCTGTCGTCGCTGTCATGGACAGCGCGGCGACCATCAGCGCGAGCACGCGCCGGATCGATTGCACCTGATTACTCCTCGGCTAGGGAGCCTCGGCAAGTCAGGTCGGCCCGCGTACCAACGGATGCCTCACACACCAGAGGCTCCGATGATGAACAGGAGTAAACTATAGATAAGTAGACATAACGGACAAGTTGATCGCGTGGAAGTGATCACGAAGAGTAAAGTCCCAGGCCGGTGGCCCTCTCTAGTCATCGGCGGCTGCGAGGGCCGAGTCGCCAAGGAAAAAGAGACATAAATGTTACATATGACAGTCGGGGTCGCCAGAGGCCAGAGGGGCCCTGGAGCAACCAACGGCTCGAAGCCATTCTTACCGCGCGGCCCATGCTGCGGTCGTTCATCGCGTTCAGCCAGGTCATGCCGCGCTTGGAGCCGAAGTACTTGCGGTTGGGGCGGGCGAACGCGGCAGGGACGGGGACGACGAACCGCATCCCGTCGACCGCGGCAACCAGGCCGCCACCCCACGCTTGGGCGAGCGGCAGGCCTGCCTGCTTGTCGACCAGCGGCGCGTTCGCCGGCGCGAGCGTCTCGGGCCGGAAGTAGTTCTGGTAGACGTGCGACAGCCGCGAGCGCTCCAAAGCTTCGACGCCCTTCTTGGCGATCGGCCGGTACCCGACGTTCAGCGAGCGCGCGGTCAGGCACGCGGCGATCGAGACCGGCAGGTCCTTCAACCGGGACCGGCCGCCGGATACCGCGGTGAACGCCCCGGCCAGCTCCGGCACCCACCCCATCACCTCCAAGATCACCTCGGGCAGCTCCACCCGCGGAAGCATCGCTGTGGTGCGGGCCCGCAGGTCCACCAGCGACGGCGGCTCCTCCACCGCCTCACCCCCGTCAAGTGGATCCGTCCGGAGCCGTCGATGCGGACATCGGGGTTGGCCGCCAGGCGCCCGCCGACCTCGCGCAGGGCGGCGTCCAGGGTGCGGGCGTGCCCGGCCAGGAGCGCGTCCGGGTCGGCCGGGAGGCTGAGCGCGGTGAGCGCGTCAGGCCGGATCGCCTGCCACTGGGCGCCATCCAGCAGCTCGGCCTGGGGGTTGCGCCACTTGGTGGAGGCGTCGGCGTAGATCTCGCGGCGCTTCAAGGCTCGCCAGAAGCGCTCCAGCACGCAGAAGGCGTAGGCGTGTCGGCTCACCAAGGCGTCTTCGCGCACCGGGTGGCCGAACACCAGCCGCCGCCACGGCCGGCTCACCACCTTCTCCACGATGAGGCGGCCGGGATCAGCGGCGCGGGCAGGCGGCTACGGTAGTTGATAAGGTCCGGCAGCGCGTTCATCGCCTCCAGGACCGCCGTGCCTTCGACGTTCGCCCCGAAGCAGATCACCTGCGGCAGCAGCTTCAAGAACCCGGACACCGTGGTGTAGCGGCCCACCAGCTCCGCCCGCCAGTCGTCGGGATCTGCGGCGTCGGCCGGCGGGACGCTCTCGTTCACCAGGACCAGGGCGGCGCGCAGCTCCGCGCGGGACACGACGGCTTCTATCGCCTCCCACACCTGCTCGACCCGCACCTCCTCGTCCGGGCCTCCCCACCCCTCGGCCTCGAGCAAAGCCTCCACCGCCACCGCCAGGCGCGGGTGCTTGCGGACCTTCTCCTTGTTGGAGGCGTTCTGCGCCTTGTTCACCAGCTCCGTCGCCATCAGCAGGTCCAGCAGCCCCAGGGCGTTGTCGACCGACTTGCCCTCCAGATGACGGCGCAGAGCCGAGGCGTCCGCCCGCATCCCATACCTCGCCAGCTCGCCCAGGCGCCGCGGCGGCACCAGGCCCTCCGCACCCAGCCCCGCCAGGTCCAGCGCGCCTATCTCCGACACCTGGTCCAGGGCCTTGATGACCGACGGGCCCGACGCCCGCGGCACCACGCCCTTGCGCCACCGCTCCAGATCCGACACCCGCACCCCCGCCGGAACCTCCAGCAGCTGATCCAGCACATGCCGCTGCCCCACCGAGAGCAGCCCCTCCAGCACCCCCCACAACCGCTTCGTCGTCTCGTCCCGGGCCCTCGCCACCAGCCGCACCAGCGTGCTCACCCCCGGAAGCAGCACCCTGCGCTCCCGCAACCACCCCACCCCATCGTTGAAGATCGCCTTCGGGCCGTCCCCCGACGTCCACGACCGCGCCGCCACCCACGCAACGAACTCCGCCTCGACCGAGACGAAGTCCTTCCACCCATAGGCCTGCCGGATCTCCTGCTGATGATCGAACGGCGTCGGCCGCCGCTCGGTGTACCGCTTCACCTGCGACGGGTCCTCAACACCGAGCTGCCCGGCCACGAACTCCAGCACTTCCCCCGGCACATCCAGCGGATCCTCCAGGAACGCCCCCAGCCACCGCACCGTCACCAGCTGAAGCGCGAACCCCAACCTCATGTGCTCACCACGCCGCCACCCCACCAGCGCCCGGTCCTCGTCATCGAGGAAGAACACCCGCTCCAGATCCGCCTGCGACGGCGCCCCCGCGAACCGCCCGTAGACAGCCGCCTCATCATCAGTCAAGAACTCCACCGGCATACGCCGCAAAGTAGGACCGACCCACCGGTAACCAACACACAGTCACCGAACCGGTACCCGATCCACCCCCACCCGAATCGGAACGGCCAGTCACGTTAAGAGCCGCCCACCAAGCTCCTCAACGTGACTGGCCGTTCCATTGCTGCTCAAGCCCCGAGTACGCGCTGTGCGCGGTCCGCAGGGGATCCGCGTCGGCGGTGGGCCGGGGTTGGAGGTGGGCCGGGGTTGGAGGTGGTGGCGCGGGCGTCGTCGATCAGGGGGTGGGGGTCAGTAGGGCGTGGGTGTGGGCGAGGCGGGTGTGCAGGTCGGTGGTGGGGTCGGGGTCCCAGGAGCGGGTGGTGACGACCATGTCCTCGGGGCGGGGACGGCCGACGCAGTGCGGGGCGAGGGCGGTGAAGAAGGCGGCGGGGTCCAGGTGGGTCTCGGGGGTGGTGACGCCCGGGGCGCCGCCGGGCGTCAGACCGGCGGCCACGCCCAGCGGGACGCCGGTGACCTCGCCCATGGTGAGGCCGCCGGGGACCTGGGCGAGGGCGCATCCGACCGTCGCGGCGGCTCCGTCGCGGGCGCCGACGGCGAGGGCGAACAGCGGCGGGAGCCCACCTGGCCGCAGGACGCGGCCGGGGTCGGCGGGCGACCACCGTTCGGCGCGCTCGACGAGCAGCGCCGCGCGGTACGCCGGAGTCGCTCCCAGCGAGCAGTACTACGACGCGACCGAGCGCGTACCGATCGAGGGCGTGGTGCAGTGGGCGTGGCGTGACGCGGTGATGAACGCGGAGTCCGGACGGTTCGAGCGGATCCCGTACGAGCTGTGCGTGCTGATCTCCCTGAGGGAAGCGCTACGCCGTAGGGAGGTGTACGTCCAGGGCGCGGGACGGTGGCGGGACCCGGACGAGGACCTGCCCGGAGACTTCGAGACCAACCGCGACGTCCACTACGCCGCGCTGTCCAAGCCCATGGACTCCACCGAGTTCATCGCGGACCTGAAGTCGCGGTTGACCGCGGGCTTGGACCGGTTGAACACTGGCTTGGTCGAGGGCACGACTGGCGGTGTGAAGATCACCACACGGAAGGGCAAGACATGGGTCAACGTTCCGAAGCTGGAGAAGTTGCCCGAGCCCAAGAACCTCACCGCGCTGAAGGCCGAGGTACAGCGTCGGTGGGGAACGATCGACCTGCTCGACATTGTGAAGAACACCGCGTTCATCACCGACTTCCCGGACCTGTTCACCTCGGTGGCGACTCGCGAGATGCTCTCTAAGGAGACGTTGAGCAAGCGGTTGCTGCTCGTGCTGTTCGCACTCGGCAACATGGGGATCCGGCAGATGGCCGCCACGGGCGAGCACGGCCACACCGAAGCTGAGATGCGGCACGTCCGGCAGACCGAAGCCGAGCAGGTACTGCGCCGGTTCATTGCTTCACGGTGAACAGAGCGGCTGCGGGTGCCGCTGGAGTGGTACGCGCTGTCGTCCGGCGCGCGGATCTCCATGGAGTCGGGCACCGAGAACTCGGCATCGGCGGCTACGACCGGGTGATGGGCTCCAACGGGCAGGCGCAGTACTGGGCGCCGAACCTGACCGCCGCACGGGATGTGGTGATGGCGCACTACGACCACCCCTACATCGCGCCCGGCGAGGACGCGCCGCGTCCGGTCGCCACCTCCGACCCGTTCGACCGCGATGTCTCCGGCTTCCCGCACCTGATCGAGGGCAGCGACTTCACCACCGTCGGCGAGATCTTCTCGGCCACCGCCAACCCCGACCGCAAGAAGCCGTTCGACATCCGGACGGTCATGCGGGCCCTGTCCGACCAGGACCACCCGGTGCTGGAGCGGTGGGCGGGCATGGCCGACGCCGACACCGCGGCCGTCCAGGACGTCCATCTGGGCGGCAGGCCGGTCTGCCTGCTCGGCATCGAGTCGCGGGCGGTGCCCCGGCGCGGATTCCCGCCCGCCGACGGCCCCGACACCTACACCGCGGGCACCCTGTTCCCGCGGTCGTCGAAGAAGGCGGCCCGGGCGATCAACGCCGCCAGCGGGAACCGTCCGCTGGTGGTGCTGGCGAACCTGGCGGGCTTCGACGGCTCACCGGAGTCGATGCGCAAGCTCCAGCTGGAGTACGGCGCGGAGATCGGCCGGGCGATCGTGAACTTCCGCGGCCCGATCGTGTTCTGCGTGATCTCCCGCTACCACGGCGGGGCGTTCGTGGTGTTCTCCAAGGCCCTGAACCCGAGCATGACGGTGCTGGCCGTGGACGGCTCGTTCGCCTCGGTCCTCGGCGGGGCCCCGGCCGCCGCCGCGGTCTTCTCCGGCGAGGTCAACGCCCGCACCGCGGCCGACCCGCGCGAACGTGACGAGGCTCCCGGTCGTCCAGGTCGTAGTTCGCGACGGTCGGGAGGCGATCTTCTGGGGTGGCTGCTCGATGTCCATGAGGCCTGTGATCCGTGGGCTGACGTGTGGGGCGGGTGCCTGGACCGGCCGGATCGCTAATTTCTATCTTTCCTACTGTTTTAGTTGACTATAAGAAGGTCGTGTGATGGACTGTGAGGGTGCCCGCCCCTGGCGAGGCGTCGCCGAGCGCGGCATCTTCTCGTTTTTCTTGTCGGTTGAACTGGCTGTCCATTCGCCCTTTGCCGCATTTCAACTCCCTTTTTGATCATTTGTTGACGCATGAGTGTCGCATCCCACTCAACCTCTTGGCCTGCGGAAACCCATTCACTCAATTAATGATGGGAGCCAAATACGTAGTTTTACTGATGCCCTCATCTGACCTTTCTGCGAATCTGGTCTCTCCACTACCGGTTTGTGTGGAAATGATGGGAGTGGCAGTGAGGTACGAGATCTTGGGGACCCTGCGGGCGGTCGACGGCGACAAGAGCCTGTCCGTGCGCCCGCCGAAGATGAGAGTGGTGCTGGCCACGCTGCTCATCAGGGCGGACCAGGTCGTGTCGGTGGACCAGCTCGTCACGGAGGTATGGGGTGCGACTCCGCCCCGCAGGGCCACCGCGGCGCTTTACGTCTATGTTTCCCAGCTTCGCAAGCTGCTCGGCGGCGGCACCGGTGAGGGACCGATCCTCACCTCCTCGCCGGGGTACATCCTGCGCACCGGAGCCGACGAGCTGGACCTGCAGATCTTCCAGCGGCTCGTGCGGGAAGGGCGCGCCGGACTCCGGGCGGGCCGCTACGAGGAAGCGGGACAGGCCTTCGAGTCCGCCTTGGCGTTGTGGCGGGGCCCCGCCCTCAGTGAACTGTGCAACGGACCGATCATCAACGGATTCGCGATCTGGCTGGAGGAGATGCGACTGGAATGCACCGAACTGATGGTGGAGACCGGCCTGCGGGTCGGACGCCATCGTGAGCTGGTCAGCTTCCTTCAGGCCCTGGTCCGGGAGCACTCCCTGCACGAGGCCTTCTACCGGCAGCTCATGCTGGCGCTCTACCGCTCCGAGCGCAGGGCGGACGCGCTGATGGTCTACCAATCGGCCCGGACGATCCTGCGCCGCGAGCTCGGCCTCGAACCGGGCCGCCAGCTCCGCGAACTCCAGCAGTCGATCCTGCGGTCCGGCGAGGCCCTCGACTTCAAGGCGGCGGGATGACCGGGGCCGAGTGGTTCCGCTGCTTCACTCCGCTGCCCGAAGCCGAGGTGCAACTGGTCTGCTTCCCGCACGCCGGCGGCTCGGCGAGCGCCTACTTCCCCCTCGCGCGGACGCTGTCGCCCGAGGTCGAGGTGCGCGCGGTCCAGTATCCGGGCCGTCAGGAACGCAGATTCGAACCGCTGATCGGCGACATCACCGAACTCGCCGACCGTATCCACGCCGTCCTGGACCGGCGCCCGGTACGCCGGCTGGCGTTCTTCGGGCACAGCATGGGCGCGGTCGTGGCGTTCGAGGTGGCCCGGCGGATCGAACGCCATGGCGGCCCGCCGCTGGACGCCCTGTTCGTCTCGGGCCGCCGTGCCCCCTCGCACCGCCGGCCGGAGACGATCAGCCTGCGAGGCGACGACGAGGCGTCCGTGCTCGCGGAGCTGCTGTCCCTGTCGGGCACCGATGCCCGGATCCTCCAGGACGCCGAGCTGCGCGAGCTGATCCTGCCGGTCGTGCGGGGCGACTACGCCGCGATCGAGGGCTACGACTACATCCCCGGACCTCCGCTGAACTGTCCGGTGACCGTCCTGACCGGCGACGCCGACCCGCTCACCACCGTCGATGAGGCCCGCGACTGGGCCAACCACACCAGGGGCGGGTCGGAGCTGACCGTCTTCCCCGGCGGGCACTTCTTCCTCGACGCCCATCGCCCCGCCGTGGCGCGGCTGGTCGAGAAGCGTCTCGCCGTCGGGTGATCGAGCGGATCCTGCCGCCCGAGGTCAGGTCGGCCGACACTCGCACGGATCCACCCGAAGCCGTCCCGCTGCCCGCCGAGGAGCCCTGCGTCAGCAGGGCCGTGGAGAGCCGCCGCCGTGAGTTCGCGACCGTCCGCTGGTGCGCCCGCCGGGCCCTGGCCGGGCTCGGGGTGGCTGCGGTACCGATCCTGCCGGGCGAGCGCGGAGCACCGCGCTGGCCCGACGGGATCGTCGGCAGCATGACCCACTGCGCCGGATACCGCGCCGCCGCCGTCGCCCGGTCCGGCACCATCGCCTCCCTCGGCATCGACGCCGAACCGGAGGGTCCGCTGCCGCCGGGCGTTCTGGACACGATCGCGCGCGAGGAGGAACTCACCGGCCTGCCCGGTGGCCCGCTGCCCTGGGACCGGCTGCTGTTCAGCGCCAAGGAGGCGGTCTACAAGGCGTGGTTCCCGCTGACCGGCCGGTGGCTGGGCTTCGAGGAGGCCTCGCTGCGGTTCGACCCCGCGGGCACCTTCACCGCCAGGCTGCTCGTTCCCGGTCCCGTCGTGTCGGGCCGCGTGCTGGACTCCTTCACCGGCCGCTGGCTCGTGGACGGCGGCCTGGTGCTCAGCGCGGTCGTGGTCGGGCGCCGCTGAACGGTTCTTCAGCCGCCAAGCAGTTCTTTAGACCGCAAGGTGATGCTCGAAGCTGAAGATCGGCCCAAGAAGAGGAGCTCTCATGGCCAACACCGTCGTCGTGGCGGGAGGCGGACCCACCGGCCTGCTGGTAGCCACGGAACTGAGACTCGCCGGAATCGACGTCGTCGTCATCGAGCGGGCACTGGAACCGCCGAAGGAATCGCGCGGCCTGGCCTTCCAGGCCCGCTCGCTGGACGTCCTCAACAAACGCGGCCTCAAGGCCAGGCTCGGCGACGACATCCCGGTCTTCGGCCGCAATCACTTCGCCCTGTACTGGGTCGACATGGAGTCGCTGGGCGTCCCGCCGATGTACGTGCTGCCGCAGTGGCGGGTGGAGGAGGTGCTGGAGGAACGCGCCCGGGAGCTGGGCGCCGACGTCCGGCGCGGCCATGAGATCATCGCGCTCGCCCAGGACGAGGACGGCGCGTCGGTCACCGTCCGCGACGGCGAGGGCGCCGAGTACGAGCTGCGCGGCGAGTTCCTGGTCGGCGCAGACGGCGGCCGCAGCACCGTCCGCAAGCTCGCCGGGTTCGAGTTCCCCGGCACCGGCTCGGGGTTCTACGGCATCCTCGCCGACGTCGCGGAGTTCGAGGACGACCGCGAGCGCGTCGAGGTCGGGCTGTTCCCCGGCGGCGTGTCCGGTGAGGTGCAGCTCGGGCCCGACCGGCTCCGGCTGATGACCACGGAGTTCGACGTCCCCGCCCCCGATGACAGCGTGCCCGTCACCATCGAGGAGCTGAAGGAGAGCATCCACCGGATCTCCGGCAAGGACGTCAAGATCGCTGAGCCGCGCTGGCTGTCGCGGTTCAGCGACAGCACCCGGCAGGCCGCCGCCTACCGGCAGGGCCGGATCCTCCTGGCGGGCGACGCCGCCCATGTCTTCTACCCCATCGGCGGGCAGGGCCTGAACACCGGCCTGCAGGACGCCTTCAACCTCGGCTGGAAGCTCGCCGCCGAGATCAAGGGCTGGGCGCCCGAGGGCCTGCTCGACAGCTACCACGACGAGCGCCACCCGGTGGGCGCCCAGGTCATCCTCAACACCCGCGCCCAGCTCGCCCTGCTCCACCCGCTCGACAAGATCGGGCCGCTGCGCGAGCTGTTCGGCGACCTGCTGAAGATCCCCGAGGTGGGCAGGTACCTGCTGAACCTCGTCGCGGGCTGGGGGATCCGCTACCCGATCTCCTACGAGGGCCGTGATGACGCCGCCGACCTGCTCGGCCGTCCGGTGCCCGACGCGGAGCTGAAGACCGCCGGGGGGACCACCGACGTCGCCTCGACCCTGCACACCGGCCGAGGCGTCCTGCTCGACTTCTCCGCCGGGTCGGCCGACCTCGCCGCGCTGACCGGGTTCGGCGACCGGATCGACGTGGTCGCCGCCGAGCCCGTCACAGAGATCGCGGCCGCCGTCGTGCTGCTGCGCCCCGACGGCCACATCGTCTGGGCCGATCCCGACGGCTCCGACACCGAGGGCCTGGCCGCCGCGCTCCTGGCCTGGTTCGGCACCCCCGCCGAACAGTAGTGACGGCACAAAGGAACCCCGGACGGTCCGCGCACCGTCCGGGGTTCCTTGTCTTCAGAGGGCGGGAACGGGCTCCTGCCCGACGGGCTCGCCGAACCAGGTCCCCAGGATCGGCGGCAGGCCCTCGGCCGCCGCCTCGGCCGGGCCCGCCCACGCCACATGGCCGTCCGGGCGCAGCAGCACGACCGGGGCGTCGATCTTCGCCACGGGCTCGGCGGTGACCACGCCGACCCGGCCCGCCCAGCCGGCCAGCGCCGTCAGACCGGCCGCGCCGCCGGAGAAGTCGAGCAGGACGCCGCGCCCCTCGTGCAGGGTCTCGGCCAGTGTCACCGGCCCGGCGGACGTCGTCAGCGGGACCGGCGGCAGGCGGAAGCCCAGCAGCCGGTGATGAGGGACGCCGGGGACCGGGTAGTACACGGCGACATTGGTCACCTCGTACAGCAGCCGCCGGTTGACCGGCTCCAGCCCGATCAGCCGGCCGAACAGCTCCCGCAGCGGCCCGATCTCCTCCTCGGGGCCCGAGAGGGCCACCTGGGCGCGCACGCTGTCGACCACCTGCCGTCCGATCGGCCGGCGTTCGGCGTCGTAGGTGTCGAGCAGGTCGTCCGTGCCGTGCCCTGCGAGCACCGCGGCGAGCTTCCAGCCCAGGTTGAACGCGTCCTCGATGCCCGTGGTGATGGCCTGGCCGTTGAGCGGGAAGTGGGAGTGTGCGGCGTCCCCCGCCAGCAGCACCCGTCCCGCGCGGTAACTTTCGGCGACCCCGGTCGGGTTGGTGTACCGGCGCAGCCACAGCGTCTCCTTCGTGCGCAGGGCCTGGCTGGTGAGCGCGTCGGCCCGTTCGATCAGCTCGTCGAGGTCGGGCTCGGCGGCGGGGTCGGCGGGCGAACGGGTGAACTCGGCGGTCACCACCCGCAGCAGGTCGGGACCGAGCGGGATGCCCATGAAATGGCCGCCCGCGGGCGAGTAGTGCACGCCGAGGTGTTGGACGGCCACCTCGGCGTAGTCGACCGTGAACTCGCCGATGAGCCCCGCGAAGGGCTCGTCGACCAGGTCGAAGCCGATCCCGGCCAGAGTGCGGACCACCCCGTCGGCGCCGTCCGCGCCGACCGCGTACCGGGCGCGCAGCGTCCGCTCGCCGTCGGCGGTGCTGACGGTGAGGGTCACTCCGTCGTCGTCCTGGACCAGGCCCGTCACCTCATGCCCGTACCGCAGATCGGCGCCCAGCTCGACGGCCCGCGCCGCCAGCACCCGCTCGACGGCCGACTGGGGGACCTGGAAGGAGGTCTCGTGCTCGGCGGAAAGATGGCCGAGGTCGAGCGTCAGCAGGGAATAGTGCGCGATGGGGAAGGCGGTGGCGTCCGCGCGCAGCGGGTCGAGCAGGCCGCGCTGGTCCAGCAGCTCGGCCGCGCTGACGTTGATCGCGACGCCCGGCG
This sequence comes from Actinocorallia sp. API 0066, assembly GCF_020991275.1. Lineage (GTDB taxonomy): Bacteria > Actinomycetota > Actinomycetes > Streptosporangiales > Streptosporangiaceae > Actinocorallia. The sequence continues at coordinate 242,562 of NZ_JAJLQY010000008.1, forward strand.
CGTCGGTCCGGGGCTCCGCGCTGCGCTCCAGCACCACGGCGGGGACGCCGAGCAGGCCGAGTTCCGCGGCGAGCGTCAGGCCCGCGGGCCCCGCTCCAACGATGACGACCGAGGTGCTGACGACAGGATGACTCATGAAGGCCTCCTCAGGAGACTGCTACGGGGGAAACGGTGCTGAGCGCCTCGGCCAGCAGCTCGTGCGAGCGGAGGCTCGCCTCGGCCTCGGAGAGCATCGTCAGGGCCATCAGCTCGTCGGCGCCTGACTGGGCCAGCACCTCGGCCGTCCGGCTGCGGACGGTCCCCGGCGAGCCGATGAGCTGTGGGGCGAGCAGGGCCTTGATGGCGGCGCGCTGGGCGGGGGTGTAGGGGTGGGCGGCGGCCTCCTCAGTGGAGGGGAACTCCCGGGTGTCGCCGACCTGGTAGCGCAGGAAGTTGAGCCCGTTGGGCGCGGCCAGCCGGGCGGCCTCCTCGTCGCTGTCGGCGACGATCACGAGCGCGGCGATGAGCGCGTAGGGCCGGTCCCGGTGGGCGGAGGGCTGGAAGGACTGCCGGTAGGCGGCCAGCGCCACGTTGGTGCCCGCCGGGTTGTAGTGGTAGGCGTAGGCGAACGGCAGGCCGAGCCGGCCGGCCAGGGCGGCGCTTGCGGAACTCGATCCGAGCAGCCAGACATCCGGCCGGTTGCCGGTCGCGGGGGTCGCGGCGATCCGCGGGGCCCGGCCCCTCTCCTCGGGGGTGTCGAAGTAGCCGATCAGCTCGGTGAGCTGGCCCTCGTAGTCCTCGCTCCCGGGTGCCGGGCGGCGCAGCGCCCGAGCGGTCACCGGGTCGCCGCCCGGGGCCCGGCCGATGCCGAGGTCGATGCGGCCCGGGTGCAGCGCCTCCAGCGTGCCGAACTGCTCGGCCGCCACCAGCGGCGGATGGTTGGGCAGCATGACGCCGCCCGACCCGACGCGCAGATTCGTGGTGAGGCCCGCGAGGTGGGCGGCGAGCACGGCGGGGGAGGCGCTGGCGACGCCGGGCGCCCCGTGGTGCTCGGCCACCCAGAAGCGGACGTAGCCGAGGCTCTCGGCCTTGCGGGCCAGGTCGGCCGAGTCGCGCAGGGCCTGCGCGGAGGTCGACCCGTTGACGACGTGCGCCAGATCAAGGACGGACAGGGGGATACCGGTGGACTTGGACATGATCTCCACTACTCGCACGTCGGGGGCCGGACAACTAAACGGAGAACTTCTCCGTATATGGGATCATACGGTCGTCAGGTGGGTCTGGCAACGGGGCCGGGATCGTCCAGGACGTCCTCCGGCGAAGGCAGCGCCGTCAGCAGCGCCTTGGTGTAGGGATGCTCGGGGCTCTGGAACACCCGCTCCACCGGCCCCCGCTCGACGATCTCGGCGGACCGCATGACCACGACGTCGTCACTGATGTGGTGCACGACCCCCAGATCGTGGGAGATGAACAGCAGCGCCAGCCCGAGCTCGCGCTGGAGATCGACGAACAGGTCGAGGATCTGGGCCTGGACCGACACGTCCAGTGCCGACACCGCCTCGTCACAGACCAGGACCTCGGGCTCCGAGGCCAGCGCCCGCGCGATCGCCACCCGCTGGCGCTGGCCGCCCGAGAGCTGCCGCGGATGCCGTCCGGCCAGCGAGGGATCCAGCCCCACCCGTTCCAGCAGACCGGCGATCCGCCGGTCACGGCGGGCGGCCCAGGCACCGGGCACGCCCAGCGCCTCGGCGATGATCCGGCCGACCCGGTAGCGCGGGTCGAACGCCGCCAGCGGATCCTGCGGGACGAGCTGGATGCGGCCGCGCAGCGCCCGGCGCTCCCGTTCCGGCCGGGCCGACCAGGGACGGCCGAGCACCTCGATCGTCCCGGCGTCGGGTTCGAGCAGGCCGAGCACGAGCAGGGCCAGCGTCGACTTGCCCGAGCCCGACTCGCCCACCACCCCCAGCGTCCGCCCGGCCCGCAGGCGCAGAGACGCCTCCAGCACCGCGGGCGGCCCGCCATAGCTCTTGGTGACCCCGGTGACCTCGATGACCGTCGCGGGCTCGTCGTCCTCGCCGGTGGTCTCCGCTGGTGCGGCCCGGTTCGCGAGGGGCGGGGGCGGAGCCGGCCAGGGCTCGTCCGTGCGGGGGCACAGGACCGCATGGCCCGGCTCCCGCAGCACCGGGACGATCGGGCCGGTCCGGCAGGAGTCGGCGGCCAGCGGGCACGAGGCGGCGTAGGTGCAGCCGTCCGGGCCCGGCGGCGGCCCCGCGATCGGGGTGAGCGACAGCCGGGTGCCGCGCGGCCTCGTCGTGGGCACGGCGGTCAGGAGCGTCCGGGTGTAGGGGTGGGCGGGATCGACCAGGATGTCGCGGGCCTCGCCCTGCTCGACGAATCTGCCGCCGTGCATGACCGCGATCCGGTCGGCGAGCCGGGCCACGACCGCGAGGTCATGGCTGATCAGCAGCAGCGCCGTGCCCGCGTCCTTCTTCGCCGCGAGCAGATCGAGGATCTGCGCCTGGACGGTCACGTCCAGCGCCGTGGTCGGCTCGTCGGCGATCAGCACCGGCGGGTCCGCGGCCATCGACGCGGCGATCAGCGCCCGCTGCCGCTGGCCGCCGGACAGCTCGTGGGAGTGCCATCCGACCCGGATCTCGGGGTCGGGCAGATGGACCTGCCTGAGCAGGTCGACCGCGCGGGCACGGCGCTCGGCGCGGGTGCCGCCGCCGTGGTTCTGGAGGGTCTCGCCGATCTCGGCGCCGATGGTCCGCAGCGGGTCGAGGGAGGACAGGGCGTCCTGGAGGACCAGTCCGATCCGGCCGCCGCGCACCTCCCGCCACTGCCGGTCGCCGATCCCGCGCAGATCGAGGCCGTCCAGTTCGAGCCGGTCGGCTCCGACGCTCGCACCGGTGCCGGCGAGCCCCACCAGCGCGCGGGCAGTGACGGACTTGCCCGAGCCCGACTCGCCCACGATCGCCAGGCACTCGCCGGCCGCCAGGGTGAAGTCGACCCCGCGGACGGCCTCGATCCGGCCTCCCGGCACCCGGAAGCCGACCCGCAGCCCCTCAACGGTCAGCAGGGTCCTGTCAGAGTCCGGCACCGGGTGTCCTTCCCTCGAACCTCACCTGGAGCGAGCGTCCGACGATGTTGATGGCGAAGACCGTGACAGTCACCGCGAGGCCGGGAAAGACGGCCAGGTGCCAGGCGGTCGACAGGAAGTCCCGGCCGTCGGACAGCATCGCCCCCCATTCGGGGGTGGGGGCCTGCGGGCCCAGGCCGAGGAAGCTCAGCGAGGAGCCCGCGATGATGGCCGTGCCGACGTTGACCAGCGCCAGCACCAGCAGCGGCGGCAGCGCGTTGGGCAGAATGTGCCGCAGGACGATCGCGGCCCGCGGCCGTCCGAGGATGACCGCGGCCCGCACATAGTCCGACCGGCGGACGACCAGGGCCTGGGCGCGGGCGAGCCGGACGAATCCGGGCGTCGCCGACGCCGCCAGCGCGAGCGTCGCGTTGGTGGTCCCGGGCCCGAGGACCGCGACGACCAGCAGCGCCAGCAGCAGCCCGGGGAAGGCGAGGAAGACGTCGGTGACCCGCATGATCGCCTCGTCGAGCACCCGGCCCCCCGCCAGGGCCAGGACGCCCAGCAGGGATCCGGCCAGGGCGGCGAGGGCGGTGGCGCCGATGCCGATCGTCAGCGAGGGCCGGGTTCCGTAGATCACCCGGCTGAAGGTGTCCCGGCCGAGCTGGTCGGTCCCGAACAGATGGCCTCCGCCGGGAGGCAGCAGCGCGTTCACCGGATCGGCGACGTCCGGGCTGTGCGGGGCGATCAGGCCGGGCCACAGGAACGCCACGCCGATGAGGGCCAGGGCGAGACCGGCCACCAGCGTCGCGGCCGGCGGCGGCCGGAAGGCCGCGCGCGAGGGCGCGGCCGTCGCCTTCGCGGCCGTCTCGACGAGGGTCATGCCTTCTCCTGCCGCAGCCGGGGGTCGATCACGCGGTAGAGCCCGTCGACCAGGATGTTGATGAGGGTGAAGAACACGGCCGACACGATCACCACGCCGGTGACCGTCGGCACGTCGCGGCCGATGACCGCCGTGGCCATCACCCGTCCGATGCCGCGCCGCCCGAAGACGGTCTCGACCACCACCGCGCCGCTGAGCAGCGTCCCCAGCGCCCAGCCGGACAGCGTGAGCACCGGGATCAGCGCATGCCGCAGCGCGTGCCTGGTCCGTACCGCGGTCTCCCCGGTGCCGCGGGCCCGCGCGGTGAGCGCGTAGGGCTCCTCCAGGGCACGTTCCAATCCGGCGCGCAGGACCTGGCTGAACACCCCCGTCATGCCGAGCGCCAGCGTGATGGCGGGCAGGACCAGGCCGTTCACCCCGTCACCGCCGGCGGCGGGGAACAGATGGATCCGGAACGACAGGAAGGTGAGCAGCAGGATCCCGATCCAGAAGCCGGGGCTGGAGGTGGTGAGGAGCTCCAGCGCCGACACGACCCGGCGCACCGCCGGACGGCGTCCGGCGGTCGTGACGGCGAGGACCGCGGCCACCGCCAGGGCCAGGACGAACGCGGTGAGCGCCAGTTCGGCGGTCGGCAGGAGCTGGCCGGTGATGACCTCGGTGACCGGTTCGCGCAGCTGGTAGGACTGCCCGAGGTCACCGTGGACGAGCCGGCCGAGGAACTCGGCGTACCGGACCGCGAAGGGCTCGTCGTAACCGAGGTCCGAGCGGACCTGGGCGATGAGGGCGGGGGTCGGGTTGGTGCTGCCGAGAATCGTCAGGACCGGGTCGCCGGGCATGAGGTTCATGGCGGCGAACGCCGCGGTGGCGGCGCCGAAGACGACGAAGGCCGCCAGGATCAGGCGGCGGCCCAGCCACCGCAGCGTTGCCGGCACTGTCAGTGCTCCAGCCAGGCGTCGTAGAACACCGGGTAGGCGCTGGGGTCGAACTTCACGTCGTGCACCTTCTTGGACACGCCCGCCAGATAGCTCGGGACGTAGGTGGGCACGACCAGCGCGTGCTCCAGCACGTACTTCTGGACGTTGGCGTAGTTCGTCTTGCGGACCGCGTCGTCGCTGCTGCCGGTCGCCGCCTTCAGCCAGCCGTCGACATCGGGGGCGGAGAAGTGGAAGGCGTTGCCGCCGCCCTTGTCCGCGGTCTGGTCGGAGGCGAAGAAGAAGCGGAGGATGTCCGGTTCCGCGCGCACGTAGCTGGTCGAGTACAGGTCCGAGGCGCCGGTGAGGACGTCCTTCTGGAGCTGGCCGACGTCCACGCTGGTGTACTTGAGGTCGATGCCGACCTTCTTGGCGTCGGCCTGGATGCCCTGGCCGAGGATGGTCCGGCTGTCGGTGGCGAACAGCGGCGTGTAGGGCCAGTACAGCGACAGCCGCTTGCCGTCCTTGGTGCGGTAGCCCTCGGAGTCGCGGGTGGCCCAGCCCGCCTCGTCCAGCAGCTTGTTCGACAGCGTCGGGTCGTAGGCCCACGTGCCGACCGTCGAGGGGTCATACCCCAGGGTGGTGGGGCTGAGGGGGCTCCACGCCCGCGCGTACTGGCCGAAGTAGACGCTCTTGATGAGCACGTCGAGGTTCAGCGACCGCTGGAAGGCGATGCGGACCTTCTCGTCCGAGAACGGAGCCTTCTTGGCGTTGAGGTACAGGCTGTAGGCCGTTCCGGGCGAGTCGGCGCGCAGGAGCTGGAGCGAGCCGGAGCCCTTCACCTGGGCGACGTCGGCGGGCTGGACGCCGTCGACGCCGTTGACCTGGCCGCTGGTGAGCGCGCCGAGCCGGGCGGAGTTCTCGGGGATGAACTGGAAGGTGAGGCCGTCGAGCAGGGCCGGGCCCGTGTGCCCCGCGGTCGGCGGCGCCCACGCGTAGGCGGGGTTGCGGGTGAGCTTGATGCTCGACTTCTTCTCCCAGGCCGAGACCTGGAACGGTCCTGTGCCGACCGGGCTCTGGCACTGCTGCGCGGCGTCGCGGGTGAGGGCCTTCGGCGACTGGATGCCGAGATAGGCGGTCGACAGGGCCTGGAGGAACGGCGCGGTCGGCGCGGCGATCTTCACCTCGACGGTGCTCGCGTCGACGACCTTCGCGCCCCGGTACACCGAGATCAGGCTGGCGGCGTAGTAGGACTTGGTCTTGGGGTCGACGACGTGGTCGAGGGTGGCCTTGACCGCGGTGGCGTCGAAGGGCGTGCCGTCGTGGAACACCACGCCCTTCTTCAGCGTGAAGGTGTAGGTGGTGCCGTCGGGGGAGACGGCCCACTTCTCGGCCAGGGCCGGATGGAACTTGCCGTCCGAGTCGAGGGAGACCAGGCTGTCGAAGATGTTGCGGTTGACGATCGCCGTGGCCTGCATGGGGCTGACGGCGGGGTCCAGGCAGTCGGGTTCCTGGGTCAGCGCATAGGTGAGCGTTCCCCCGGACACCGGCTTTCCGGTAGCGGTCTTGCTGTCGCCATCGGAGGACGAGCAGGCGGCGGTTCCGGCGAGGAGTACCGCGCAGAGCGCGATCACCGAGCCGGCAGTGTGGTTGTGCAAGGTACTTTCTCCCAGGGATTCGGGCGCGCATGTCGGTCATCCCGGTCCGTTCGCCTTCGACGAGGGTCCCCCGAGCACGGATAGCGGAACGACCTCCGTAGTGTGGGCGAGCCACCTAAGTGCGACCTTAAGAACGCCTAACGCGGCGAGCTCCGCACGCATGAAGCGGGCCAGGGCGGCGGGCGTCGGATGGTCGAAGACCGCCACCGGCGGCAGCGGCAGCCCGGTGGCCGCGCACAGCCGGTTGCGCAGATCGAGGGCCGTCAGGGAGCTGAAGCCCGCCTCGGCGAATCCCGCGTCCAGATCGGCCTCGGCCGCGTCGGCGTGCCCGAGAACGGTCGCGGCGTGGAAGCGGACGAGTTCGGCGAGGATCTTCTCCTGGTCGGGTTCGCTCGCCCCGGCCAGCCGCAGCCGCAGCTCGGCCACCGCGTCGTCGTCCTCCTCCGGCACGGGAAGGTCCGTGGCGGGGGCCGCGGGGGCGTTGTCCTGACGCCACCGCGCCAGGGCGGGCAGCAGCTCGGCCAGCGGGCCGCGCAGCTCCTCGGGCAGCAGCAGATCGGCGGCCAGCCGGTCGGTGTCGCCGTCGGCGACCGCGGACCAGAAGCCCGTCTCGGCGGCCGATCCGCGGCTCCAGGCGGGGGCGTCCAGCCAGTACCGGCGGCGCTGGAAGGCATAGGTCGGCAGGTCGGCGACGCGGGCGTCCGGATACAGGGCGTCCCAGCCGACGGGCACGCCCCGCGCGTGCAGCCGCGCGACGGCCTGGAGCACCGAGCGCGGCTCGGTCCGGTCGCGGCGCAGCGCCGGAACACAGGTCCCGTCGCCGGTGAGGACCTGCTGGGCGGCCGGGGTGAGGACCCCGTCGGGGCCCAGCTCCAGCGCGGTGCGCACCCCGGCGCGCTCCAGCGCCGCGACGGCGGGGGCGAACCGGACGGCCTCGCGCACCTGCCGCACCCAGTAGGCGGGCGAGGTGAGCAGGCCGGGTCCGGCGAGCTCCCCGGTGACGGTCGACACGACCGGGATCACCGGCTCGCGGTAGGACAGCGCGGCGGCGACCTCGCCGAACTCCGCCAGGACCTCGTCCATGTGCGCGGAGTGGAAGGCGTGGCTGACCCGTAGCCGCCGCGTCCTGCGGCCCAGCCCGCGCCAGTGCTTCACGGCGGCGGCGACGGCCGGGCCGTCACCCGACACCACGACCGCGTCGGGGCCGTTGACGGCCGCCAGCGACAGGCCCTCGCCCGCCTCCGCGAGGAACGCGGTGATCTCCTCCTCGCCCGCCTGGATCGCGCCCATCGCCCCGTCCGACCTGGCCCGCTGCATCAGCGAGCCCCGCGCGGCGACCAGCCGGGCGGCGTCGGGGAGGGTGAGCACCCCCGCGACATGCGCGGCGGCCAGCTCGCCGATGGAGTGCCCCGCGACGAGGTCGGGCCGCACCCCCCAGCCCTCCAGCAGCCGGAACAGCGCGACCTCGAAGGCGAACAGCGCGGCCTGGGTGTACTCGGTCCGGTCGAGCGCGCCGTCGTCCTCGGCCATCACCTCGACGATCGGGCGGCCGAGCAGCGGATCGAGATGGCCCGCGATCTCGGCGAGCGCCTCGGCGAAGGCGGGGATCCGCTCGGCCAGGGTGACCCCCATGCCGGGCCGCTGGCTGCCCTGGCCGGAGAACAGGAACGCGGTACGGCCCGGCCGGGCCGCGTCGGCGACCACGCCGGGCGACTCCTCGCCGCGCGCCAGATCGGCCAGCCCGCGCAGCAGGTCGTCACGGTCGTCGCCGAGGACGACCGCGCGGTGCTCGAACAGGGTGCGGCGGGTGGCCAGGGCGTGCCCGACATCGGCGGGGCCGGCGTCGGGACGGGCGATCGCGAAGTCCAGCAGCCGTCCCGCGCTCGCGCGCAGCGCCGCCGGGGTCCGGCCGCTGAGCGGCCACAGCAGCGCAGGGGCCGCGGCGGGCGCCGCCGCCGGTTCCGGCTCCTCGCCGTCGGGCGCCTGTTCGAGGATCACGTGGGCGTTGGTGCCGCTGATGCCGAAGGAGGAGACGGCGGCCCTGCGCGGCCGGTCGTGCTCGGGCCAGGGCGTCGGCTCGGTGAGCAGGCGGACGGCCCCGGCGCTCCAGTCGACGTGCGGCGAGGGCTCCTCCGCGTGCAGTGTCCGCGGCAGGACCCCGTGCCGCAGCGCCTGGACGGTCTTGATGACCCCGGCGACCCCAGCGGCGGCCTGGGTGTGGCCGATGTTCGACTTGATCGACCCGAGCCACAGGGGGGTCTCGCGGTTCTGGCCGTAGGCGGCGAGCAGCGCCTGGGCCTCGATCGGGTCGCCGAGGATGGTCCCGGTGCCGTGCGCCTCGACCGCGTCGACCTCGTGCGGTTCGAGCCCCGCCTCGGTCAGGGCACGTTTGATGACCCGCTGCTGGGACGGACCGTTGGGTGCGGTGAGGCCGTTGCTGGCGCCGTCCTGGTTGACGGCCGATCCCTTGAGGACGGCCAGGACGGGGTGGCCGTCGCGCCGGGCGTCCGACAGCCGTTCCAGGAGCAGGAGGCCGGCGCCCTCGCCGAATCCGGTGCCGTCGGCCTCCGCTCCGAACGAACGGCACCGGCCGTCGGGGGACAGGCCGCGCTGACGGCTGAACTCCACGAACAGCGCCGGGGCGGCCATCACGGTGACGCCCCCGGCCAGCGCCAGATCGCAGTCCCCGGCGCGCAGCGCCTGCGCGGCCAGGTGCAGCGCTACCAGCGAGGACGAGCAGGCGGTGTCGACGGTGACGGCGGGGCCGAGGAACCCGAAGGTGTAGGCGATCCGGCCCGAGGCGACGCTGCCCGCGCTGCCGTTGCCGAGGAAGCCCTCCAGCTCGGCGGGGGCCTCGTGCAGGCGCAGCGCGTAGTCGCCGTACATCAGGCCGGTGAACACCCCGGTCCTGCTGCCGCGCAGCGCGGCCGGGCTGATCCCGGCCCGCTCCACGGTCTCCCACGCGGTCTCCAGCAGCAGCCGCTGCTGGGGATCGGTGGCCAGGGCCTCGCGCGGGCTCATCCCGAAGAAGGCCGCGTCGAAGTCGAGGGCGTCGGTGAGGAAGGCCCCCGACCGGGTGTAGGAGGTGCCGACGCGTTCGGGGTCGGGGTCGTAGAGGGCGTCGAGATCCCAGCCGCGGTCCTCGGGGAGGCCGCCGATGGCGTCGGTGCCCGAGGCGACCAGATCCCACAGGTCGTCGGGGGAGCCGACGCCGCCGGGGTACCGGCAGCCCATGGCGACGATCGCGATCGGCTCGCGCCGCCCGTCCTCCAGTTCCCGTACGCGCTTGCGGGTCTGCTGGAGATCGGCCGTCACCCGCTTCAGGTAGTCGAGGAGCTTGGCTTCGTTCGTCACGGGGTTCCTCCGGGGAACGGTCAGGCCGAGGTCTGGCCGAGGACCTGGTCGATGAGGTCGAACATCTCTTCCGGTGAGGCGTCGGCGAGGTCGTCCGCGGCGTCGGCCGCCGGGAGCAGGCGCAGCCGGGCCGCGAGGGACTCCAGCCGGACGGCCAGGGTGAGCCGGTCGGACTCGTCGTCCGGCGGGGTGCCGAGGGCCTGCTCCAGCCGGTCGAGCTCGTCCGCGGCGACCGGCCGGGCGGGCGGGGCGGCGAGCTCGTCCAGCCGGGCGGCGAGCTCGGCCGGGCTGGGATGGTCGAACACGAGCGTCGCGGGCAGCCTGAGCCCGGTCGCCGCGGTCAGCCGGTTCCGCAGCTCGACGGCGGTCAGCGAGTCGAAGCCGAGATCGCGGAAGGCGGTGCCGGGGTCGACGGCGCCGGGCGTCCGGTGGCCGAGGACGGTCGAGACCTGGAGGCCGACCAGGTCGAGGACGGCCTTGCGGCGCTCCTGCGGTTCCAGGCGCGCCAGCCGCTCCGCCAGCGGCTCCGCCCTGCTCGTCCCGGCCGAGGAGGGCACCCGGACCAGGTCGGCGAGGACCGCGGGCAGCAGGCCCGCCTCGGCCTGGGCGCGCAGTCCCGCCCGGTCGAGCCGGGCCGGGACGGCCGTCGCGGCGCCGTCCGCCAGCGCCGCCTCCAGCAGGGCGAGCCCCTCTTCGGGAGTGAGCGGCGCGATGCCGCCGCGCCCCACCCGGCCGAGGTCGTCCTGGTCGAGATGGCCGGTCATGCCGCCGTCCGTCGCCCAGAACCCCCAGGCCAGCGAGGTGGCGGGCAGCCCGAGGGCGTGCCGGTGCGCGGCGAGGGCGTCGAGGTAGGAGTTGGCGGCGGCGTAGTTGGCCTGGCCCGGGGTGCCGAGAGTGCCGGCCAGGGAGGAGAACAGGACGAAGTGGGTCAGGTCGAGGTGCTCGGTGAGCCGGTGCAGCCGCCAGGCGGTGTCGGCCTTCGGAGCGAGGACGGGGCGCAGCCGTTCGGGGGTGAGCGAGGCCAGCGTGGCGTCGTCGAGGACGCCCGCGGTGTGGAAGACCGCGCCGAGGGGATGCTCGCCGGGGATCGTGGCCAGCAGTCCTGCGAGGGTGCCGGGATCGGAGGTGTCGGCCGCGGTGATGGTGACGGTGGCGCCGAGCGCGGTGAGGTCGGCGTGGAGGCCGGCGGCGCCCGGGGCGTCGGGGCCGCGCCTGCTGGTGAGCAGGAGGTGCCGGACGCCGTGGGCGGTGACGAGGTGCCGGGCGAGCAGGCCGCCGAGCGCGCCGGTGCCGCCGGTGATCAGAACGGTCGCGCCGTCACGGAAGCCCGGTGCCGGATCGGCGGGCGGATCGGCCCTGGTGATCCGCGGGACCAGGAGCGCGCCGTCCCGGATCGCCAGCTGCGGTTCGCCGGACGCGACGGCCGCGGTGAGGGCGTCGCCTCCGGTCTCCGGGTCGTCGAGATCGACCAGGACGAGCCGGCCGGCCTCCTCGGCCTGCGCCGATCTGACCAGGCCCCACACCACCGAGGCCGCCAGGTCGGCGACGGGCTCGCCCGCGACGCTCACCGCGCCCCGTGTGACCAGCACCAGGGGGGTCCCCGTCTTCCGGTCGTCGGCGAGCCTGTCCTGGACGAGGGCGAGGGCCCGGACGGCCAGTTCGTGCGCCGCCTCCTCGCCGGAGCCCTCGGACCGCAGCGTCACCACGTCGTGGGCGGGTGCCCCGGCGGTGGCGGGGCCGGCGGCGAGGGGCCGCCAGCCGAGGCGCAGGAGCGGGGGCCCGCCCCCGAGCAGCGCCAGCCGGTCGGCCGGGATCGCCCGGGTGGCCAGCGCTCCGACCGAGCCGATCGGGGCGCCGTCCTCGTCGGCGAGGTCGAGGGTGAAGGCGTCGCCGTCGACCGGCGACAGCCGCACCCGCAGCCCCCGGGTTCCCGGACGGTGCCAGGCGACGTCGGTCCACGCGAACGGCAGCCGGGGGCCGCCGGGGTCGCCGCCGGCGAACGCTGCGACGTGCAGGGCGGCGTCCAGCAGCGCCGGATGCGCCGTATGGCCGGCCGGATCGGCGGTCTCGGGCAGAGCCACCTCGGCGTACAGATCCCCGCCGTGCCGCCAGGCCGCCCGCAGCCCCTGGAAGACCGGTCCGTAGCCGTACCCCAGATCGGCCAGCCGGGCGTACCCGGCGGCGACGTCGACGGGTTCGGCGCCGGGCGGCGGCCAGGCGCCCAGCGGCCGGGCGAAGGCCGTCCCTTCGGCCAGCTCACCCGTCGCGTGCCGGGTCCAGGGGCCGTCGTCGCTCCGGGAGTGCACCGTCACCGCGCGGGTTCCGTCCTCGCCGGGCCCGGCGAGGACGACCTGGAGCCGGACGGCGCCCGAGCGGGGCAGGACCAGCGGGTTCTCCAGGGTCAGCTCGGCGAGCCGGTCGAGCCCGGCGTGCGCGGCGGCGTGCAGGGCGAGGTCGACGAAGGCCGTGCCCGGCAGCAGGACGGTGTCGTGGACGGCGTGGTCGGCCAGCCACGGATGGGTGTCGAGGGAGATCCGGCCGGTGAACAGCACCTCCTCGGCGTCGGCCCGGTCGGTCGTCTGGGTCAGCAGCGGATGCCCCGAGACGGCCCGGTCGCCCGGGACCAGCGCCGGCGCCCAGTAGCGGTCCCGCTGGAAGGGGTAGGTCGGCAGGTCGACCGGCTCGGCCGGGGCCAGGACGGTCGCCCAGTCGGCATCGGCGCCGTGGACGGCGGCCTCGGCCAATGAGGCGAGCAGCCTGTCGGGCCCGCCGTCGTCGCGGCGGAGCGTGCCCAGGGCGGCGACGGGGCCGCCGGTCTCATCGGCGCTCTCCTGGACGGCGGCCGTCAGCACCGGATGCGGGCTGGCCTCGACGAACAGGGCGTGCCCGGATTCCAGCAGGCCGGTGACGGCCTCGTGGAACCGGACCGGCTCGCGCAGGTTGCGGTACCAGTAGTCCGCGGTCAGAGCGAGGCCGTCGACGGGCGCGCCGGTGACCGTGGAGTGCAGCGGGATGTCGGAGGGGCGCGGGTCGACGTCGGCGAGCAGCGTCAGCAGCTCCGCCCGGATGGCCTCGACGTGCGGGGAGTGCGAGGCGTAGTCGACGGGGATCCTGCGGAACCGCACCGACTCCCGCTCGCACAGCTCGCCGAGCTCGGCCAGCGCGTCGGGGTCGCCGGACACGACCGTCGAGCGGGGGCTGTTGAGCGCCGCGACGCCGATCCGGCCCGGCCACTGCCCGATCAGCTTCTCGACGCGGTCGGCGGCGAGCAGGATCGAGGCCATGCCGCCGGTCCCGGCGAGGGCGGTGATGGCCCGGCTGCGCAGCGCGCTGATCCGGGCGGCGTCCTCCAGGGTGAGGGCGCCGGCCACATGCGCGGCGGCGATCTCGCCCTGGGAGTGGCCGATGACGGCGGCGGGCCGCACCCCGTGGTGCTGCCAGAGCCGGGCCAGGGACACCTGGACGGCGAACAGCGCCGGCTGGACGACGTCGACCCGCTCCAGCGCGGCCGGGTCGGCGAGGACCGTGCGCAGGTCCCAGCCGGTGTGCGGGGCGAGCGCCCGCGCGCAGGCGTCGAGATGGCCCGCGAAGACCGGCGAGGCGTCGGCCAGGCCGAGGGCCATCCCCACCCACTGGGAGCCCTGGCCGGGGAAGACGAACACCGGGCGGCCCGAGCCGGAGCCTTGATGGAGCTGCGGGGCCTCGCGGCCGGAACGCAGGGCGTCGAGGCCGTCGAGCAGGGTCGTCCGGTCGGCGCCCAGCACGACCGCGCGGTGGGCGAAGGAGGCGCGGGAGACCGCGAGGGTCCGGCCGACGGCGGCGGGGCCCGTCCCGGGGTCGGCGGCCAGCCGCGTGTGGAGCCGGCCGGCCTGGTCGCGCAGGGCCTGCTCGGTCCGGGCCGACAGCACCCAGGGCAGGACGCCGTCCGGGTCCTGGGCGGGGGCCGGTGCGGGCCGCGCGGGGGCCTGTTCGAGGACGAGATGGGCGTTGGTGCCGCTCACGCCGAAGGAGGACACGGCGGCGCGGCGCGGACGGTCGTGGTCAGGCCAGGGGGTCTCCTCGGTGAGCAGGCGGATAGAACCGGCGTCCCAGTCGATGTGCGGGGAGGCGTTCTCGGCGTGCAGGGTGCGCGGCAGGATCCCGCGCTGCAGCGCCAGCACCGTCTTGATCACCCCGGAGGCTCCGGCCGCCGCCGCGGAATGTCCCAGGTTGGACTTGATGGATCCGAGCCACAGGGGGGTCTCGCGGTTCTGTCCGTAGGTGGCGAGGAGTGCTTGGGCCTCAATGGGGTCGCCCAGGGTGGTGCCGGTGCCGTGGGCCTCGACGGCGTCGACCTCGCTCGGCTTCAGGCCCGCGTTGGCGAGGGCTTGGCGGATGACGCGCTGTTGGGAGGGTCCGTTGGGTGCGGTGAGGCCGTTGCTGGCGCCGTCCTGGTTGACGGCCGATCCCTTGAGGACCGCCAGGATCGGGTGCCCGTTGCGCCGGGCGTCCGACAGCCGTTCCAGGAGGAGCAGGCCGACCCCTTCGCCCCAGCCGGTGCCGTCGGCGTCGGCGCTGAAGGAGCGGCAGCGTCCGTCGGGCGAGAGACCGCGCTGGCGGCTGAACTCCACGAACAGGGCCGGCGTCGCCATCACCATCGCCCCTCCGGCCAGCGCCAGATCGCATTCACCGGTCCGCAGGGCCTGCGCGGCCAGGTGCATCGCGACCAGGGAGGAGGAGCAGGCCGTGTCGACCGTGATCGCGGGGCCCTCGAACCCGAAGGTGTAGGCGAGCCGCCCCGAGGCGACGCTGGTGGCGTTGCCGGTCATCAGATAGCCCTCCAGCGAGGGGCTCACCTCGTGGATGCGGGGGGCGTAGTCCTGGGACACCACCCCCGCGAACACGCCGGTCGCGGTGCCGCGCAGCGAGGTGGGGTCGATCCCGGCCCGTTCCAGGGTCTCCCAGGTGGTCTCCAGCAGGAGCCGCTGCTGCGGGTCCATCGCGATGGCCTCACGCGGCGAGATGCCGAAGAAGGCCGGGTCGAAGCGGGCGGCGTCGTACAGGAACGAGCCGTGGCGGGTGTAGGTCGTGGCGGGATGGTCGGGGTCGGGGTGGAAGAGGGCGTCGAGGTTCCAGCCGCGGTCGGCCGGGAACGGCCCGGTGGTGTCGGTCCCGGCCGCCAGCAGCGCCCACAGGTCCTCCGGCGAGCCGACGCCGCCCGGCAGGCGGCAGCCCATCGAGACGACCGCGATCGGGTCGTCGTCCCGGCCGGTGGCGCGGACGGCGACCGGGGCCTCGGGCACCGCGCCCGTCAGCTCGGCGACCAGATGGGCGGCCAGCGCCGCGGGCGTCGGATGGTCGAACACGACCGTCGCCGACAGGCGCAGCCCGGTCGCGCCGTTCAGCCGGTTGCGCAGCTCCACCCCGGTCAGCGAGTCGAACGCCAGGTCCCGGAACGCCCGGTCGGCCCCGATCGCCTCGGCTGAGGCATGGCCGAGGACGGCCGCGCACTCCTCGCGCACCAGATCGAGGACGATCCGCAGCCGTTCGGCAGGCGCGGCGGAGGCGAGCCGGGAGCCGAGCCCGGATCCGGCGGCGGACGCCCGCCGCAGCGGTGCCCTGACCAGCCCGCGCAGAAGCGGCGGCACCGGTCCGGCGGCCGTGGCGGGCAGCGAGAACTTGGCCGCGACCACGGCCGGGATGCCCGAGGCGAGCGCCGTGTCGAACAGGGCGAGCGCCTCCTCGGAGGGCAGCGGCAGCAGCCCGCCGCGGGCGATCCGGGCGGTGCCGGCGTCGCCGAGGGCGCCGGTCAGCGTGCTGGAGGCCGCCCACAGGCCCCAGGCGATCGACGTCGCGGGCAGTCCGCGCGCTTTGCGGTCGATGGCCAGCGCGTCGAGGAAGGCGTTGGCGGCGGCGTAGTTGGCCTGGCCCGGATTGCCGAGGATCCCGGCGACCGAGGAGAAGGTCACGAACGCGGCGAGGTCCAGGCCCGCGGTCAGCTCGTCGAGGTGGCGGGCGCCGTCGAGCTTGGGGCGGAGCACCTCGTCGAGGGTCTCGGCGGTCAGCGAGGCGAGTGTGCCGTCGCGGGTGACGCCCGCGGCGTGGACCACGGCGGTCAGCGGGTGCTCGGCCGGGATCGCGGCGAGCAGCGCGGCGAGGGCGTCCCGGTCGGCGACGTCGCAGGCCGCGACGCTCACCTCCGCGCCGAGCCCGGCCAGCTCCTCGACCAGGGACCCGGCCCCGGTGCCCTGCCGCCCGGTGAGCAGCAGCCGCCGGGCCCCGTGGACGGTCACCAGATGCCGGGCGAGGAGCCCGCCGAGCGTGCCGGTGCCGCCGGTGACCAGGATCGTCCCCGCCGGGTCGAGCGCGGGCGGGAGGGTCAGGACGACCTTGCCGATCTGACGGGCCTGGCCGAGGTAGCGGAACGCCTCGCGGGCCTGGCGCAGATCCCAGACCGCCACCGGGAGCGGCCGGAGCACCCCGGCGGCGAACAGGTCCAGGATCTCGGCGAGCATCTCCGCGATCCGGTCGGGTCCGGCCTCACCGAGGTCGAACGGCAGATACTCCACGCCCGGATGGGCGGCCGCGAGCTCGTCGCGGTCACGCAGATCGGTCTTGCCCATCTCGGCGAACCGCCCGCCGCGCGGCAGCAGCCGCAGGGAGGCGTCGATGAACTCCCCGGCGAGGGAGTTCAGCACGATGTCGACGCCGCGGCCGCCGGTGGCCCGGGTGATCCGCTCCTCGAACTCCAGGGTCCGCGACGACGACAGCCGGCCGGCGTCCAGGCCGAACTCCGCGAGCGCCCCCCATTTGCCGGGGCTCGCCGTGCCGTGGACCGCCAGGCCCAGATGCCGGGCGAGCTGGACGGCCGCTAGGCCGACCCCGCCCGCCGCCGAATGGATCAGCACCTGCTCGCCCGGCCGGGCGCGGGCCAGATCGTGCAGCGCGTAGTAGGCGGTGAGGAAGACGATCGGCACGGCGGCCGCCTGCGCGAAGGTCCAGCCTTCGGGGACGGGCGCGAGCAGGCGCCGGTCGGTGGTGGCGTAGGGGCCCATGGCGCCGGTGAACAGGCCCGTCACCCGGTCGCCCGGCCGCAGCGTGGTGACGTCCGGGCCGACCTCCGCCACGATCCCGGCGGCCTCGCCGCCGAGCGGCGCGGCCCCCGGGTAGACGCCGAGGGCGATGAGGACGTCGCGGAAGTTCAGCCCGATCGCCCGCACCGCGACCCGCACCTCGCCCGGGCCCGGGGGTGCCGCCGTCACGGCGACGGGGACGATCCCGTCGAGGGTGCCGGTGCCGTCGGCCTCCAGCAGCCACGGCCCGTCGGGGGCCGTCAGGGCGTCGGCGGGGTGGAGGCGGGCCAGGCGGGGCGCGTAGCCGGTGCCGCCGCGCACGGCGATCTGCGGTTCGCCCGAGCCGAGGAGGGCGGCGGCCCACTCGTCCGGCGTGCCGTCGAGGTCGAGCAGGACGAGCCGGTCGGGGTTCTCCGACTGGGCGGAGCGCACCAGGCCCCACACGGGTGCGGCCGCGGGGTCGGCCGGGCGCTCGCCGGGAAGGACGGCGACCGCGCCCCGGGTGAGGATCGCGAGCCGGGAGCGGGCGAACCGCTCGTCGGCGAGGAAGGCGGTCACGGCGCTCAGCGTCCGGTTCAGGACCTCGCGGGTCCGATCGGGGGAGCCCGCCCGGACGGGCAGCAGCACCACGTCCGGAACGTCGCCCGCCAGCGCTTCGAGATCCCGGTCGAGCACCGCCGTGGTCACCGGTTCGGCCGCGGCGGGGATCTCGGTCCAGGTCTCGCGGAAGGAGGCGTCGCCGCGCGGCCTGGCCGGGGCGAAGTGGTCGGCGTCGATGCGGCGCAGGGCCAGCGACGCCACCGTGACGACCGGTGCGCCCGCGGGGTCGGCGGCGCTCAGGGTGACAGCGTCGGGCCCGGCGGGGGCCAGCCTGACCCGCAGCCCGGTGGCGCCCTCGGCGTGCAGGGCCACCCCCGACCACGAGAAGGGCAGCGCGACCCGGGAATCGGCGACGCCGGGGTCGAGCAGCGCCAGGGAGTGCAGGGCGGAGTCCAGGAGCGCGGGATGCAGGCCGAACCCGGTGACGTCCGCGTCGTCGGGCAGCGCGACCTCGGCGTAGACCGCGCCGTCGAGCCGCCATGCAGCGCGCAGCCCCCGGAACGCCCCGTCATAGCGGGCTCCGGCGGCGGCGAGCCGCTCGTAGAGATCGTCGACGGTGACGGGTTCGGCGCCCTCCGGCGGCCAGATCGCGGGGAAAGCGTCGGCGGGGGCGGTGTCGGCGTGGAGGTCGCCGGTGGCGTTGCGGGTCCACGGGGTGT
Organism: Actinocorallia sp. API 0066; assembly: GCF_020991275.1. GTDB lineage: Bacteria > Actinomycetota > Actinomycetes > Streptosporangiales > Streptosporangiaceae > Actinocorallia. Next base: position 260,737 of record NZ_JAJLQY010000008.1, read on the forward strand.
CGTGCGGGGCGTCCTCGGGACGGGAGTGGACGGTGAGGGAGCGGCGGCCGGACGGGTCGGGGCCGCCCACCCGGACCTGGACCCGGATCGCGCCGTCGGCGGGGACGAGGAGCGGGCTCTCCAGGGTGAGCTCGTCGATGCGGCCGGCGCCCGCCTCCGCCCCGGCCCGCAGCGCGAGGTCGACCAGGCCGGTGCCGGGGAACAGGACCGTCCCGGCGATCGTGTGGCCGGTCAGCCACGGGTGGGTGCGGGCCGACAGCCGGCCGGTGAGGAGCAGGTCGTCCGAGCCGGCGGGGGCGAGGACGGCGGCGAGCACGGGATGCCCTGCCTCGGCCAGGCCCGCCGCGCCCAGGTCGCCCGTGCCGGGCCGCGCCTCGATGCGGTGCCGGTCCGGGCGGAAGGCGTAGGTCGGCAGGTCGACGGCGGAGGCCGTCGCCTCGGCGGGCCACAGCGGCACCGCCCCGGCCAGCCGGAGCCGGGCGAACGCGGCGCGGACGCCCGCGTCCTCGGCCCGGTCCTTGCGGACGGCGGGCACGAACAGCGCCTCGTCGTCGCCCTGACGGCCCAGCGAGGTGAGGGCGGAGTCCGGCCCGACCTCCAGGAACCGGGCGGTGCCCAGGGCGCGCAGGGTCCGCAGGCCGTCGTGGAACCGGACGGCCTCCCGGATGTGCCGCACCCAGTAGTCCGGCGAGGTGAGCTCCGTCGCAACCTCTCCGGTGACGTTGGAGATCACCGGCAGGGCGGGTTCGCGGTAGGTCAGGCCCGCCGCGACCGCGCCGAACTCCGCCAGGATCGGATCCATGTGCGGAGAGTGGAAGGCGTGGCTGACCTGGAGCCTGCGGGTCCGGTGCCCGAGGGCGGCCAGCCGGTCGGCGACCCGGGACACCGCGTCCTCGTCACCGGAGATCACGACGGCGTCCGGCCCGTTGATCGTGGCGATCACGACGCCGTCCGTCAGCTCGGCCCGCACCGCCTGCTCGTCCGCCCGGATCGCGACCATGGCGCCGCCGGGGCGGGCGCTCTGCATGAGGCGGGCGCGCGCGGCGACCAGCGTGCAGGCGTCGTCGAGGTCGAGGACGCCCGCGACGTGCGCGGCGGCCACCTCGCCCACCGAGTGGCCGATGAGACGGTCCGGTCGCAGCCCCCACGAGGAGACCAGCCGGTAGAGGGCCACCTCGAAGGCGAACAGCGCGGGCTGGGTGTAGCGGGTCTGGTCGAGCAGGGCCGCGTCCGGGGTGCCGGGCTCGGCGAACATGACCGCGCGCAGCGGCCGGTCGAGCAGCGGATCGAGCCGTTCGGCGATCGCGTCGAGGGCCTCGGCGAACACGGGGAACGCCGCGTGGAGCTCCCGGCCCATCCCGGGCCGCTGGCTGCCCTGGCCGGAGAACAGGACCGCGGTCCCGCCCCTGACAGGGGTGCCGGTGACGACCTGCGGCGCGGGTTCGCCGGCGGCCAGCGCGGCCAGCCCGGCGAGGGCCTCCCGCGGGTCCCCGGCCAGGACCGCCGCGCGGCGTCCGAGCACCGTGCGGGTGGTGGCCAGCGAGAACGCCACATCGGCGGCGGCCAGGTCCGGCCGGTCTGCCAGCCATGCCCGCAGCCGTCCGGCCTGGTCCCGCAGGGTCGCCTCGTCGCGGCCCGACAGCACCCAGGTCACCGGCCCGGCGAGCGGGACCGGCTCCGGGGTCTCGGCCTCCTCCGCCTCCTGCGCGGCCGGGGCCTGTTCGAGGATGACATGGGCGTTGGTGCCGCTGACGCCGAAGGAGGAGACGGCCGCCCGGCGCGGCCGGTCGTGGTCGGGCCAGGAGGTCTCGGCGGTGAGGAGGCGGACGGCCCCGGCGCTCCAGTCGACGTGCGGGGTCGGCTCGTCCACGTGCAGGGTGCGGGGCAGCCTGCCGTGCCGCAGCGCCAGAACGGTCTTGATGATGCCCGCGACGCCGGCCGCCGCCTGGGTGTGGCCGATGTTCGACTTGATCGACCCCAGCCACAGCGGGGTCGGGCGCTCGCCCCCGTAGGCCGCCAGCAGCGCCTGCGCCTCGATGGGGTCGCCCAGGGTGGTGCCGGTGCCGTGGGCCTCGACAGCGTCGACGTCACCGGGTGCCAGGCCCGCGTCGGCCAGGGCCGCCTCGATCACCCGCTGCTGGGACGGCCCGTTGGGCGCGGTCAGCCCGTTGCTGGCGCCGTCCTGGTTGACGGCGGTGCCGCGCAGCACCGCCAGGACCTGATGGCCGTTGCGGCGGGCGTCGGACAGCCGCTCCACCAGCAGCAGGCCGACGCCCTCACCGAATCCGGTGCCGTCGGCGCCCGCCGCGAACGACCGGCAGCGGCCGTCGGGCGAAAGGCCCCGCTGGCGGCTGAACTCCACGAACAGGGCCGGGCCGGCCATCACCGTGACCCCGCCCGCCAGAGCGAGCGAGCACTCCCCGCGCCGCAGCGCCTGGACGGCCAGATGTAGCGCGACCAGCGAGGAGGAGCAGGCCGTGTCGATCGTGATGGCCGGCCCTTCGAGGCCGAAGGTGTAGGACAGCCGGCCCGAGGCGACGCTCGTGGTGTTGCCGGTCAGCAGATAACCCTCGACGTCCTCGGGCACCGAGCCGAGCCGGGGCGCGTAGTCCTGGGCGATCGCCCCGACGAACACCCCGGTTCTGCTGCCCGTCAACGACTTGGGGTCGATCCGGGCGTTCTCCAGCGTCTCCCACGCGACCTCCAGCAGCAGCCGCTGCTGGGGATCGGTCGCGGCGGCCTCGCGCGGGCTCAGCCCGAACAGGTCGGCGTCGAACCGGTCCGCGCCGTCGAGGAAACCGCCGCGCCGGGTGTAGGTGCGGCCGGGGACGTCGGGATCGGGGTCGAACAGCGCCTCGGCGTCCCAGCCGCGGTCCTCGGGGAACGGGCCGATCGCGTCGCCGCCCTCCTCCAGCAGCCGCCACAGATCCTGCGGGGAGGCGACCCCGCCGGGGAACCGGCAGGCCATCCCGACGATCGCGATCGGCTCGGAGTCGCGCGCCTGAAGCTCCTGCAGGCGGCGCCGCGCCTGGCGCAGGTCGGTCGTGGCGCGCTTGAGGTAGTCGCGGACCTTGTCGTCAGAGAGCATGGCCATCCACTTCTGGGTCGTGCCGGGTCTGGGCGGCGCGGAGTCGGGCGTCGGGTCAGGTGAGGCCGAGTTCGTTCTCCAGGGCGAGCATCAGCTCGTCGTCGTCGGCGGTGTCCAGGTCGGAGTCCTCGCCGTCCGCCGGCTGGTCGCCCTCCCACTTGCGGAGGAAGGCGCGCAGGCGGGGGCCGATGCGGTCGCGGGTCCCGGCGGTGAGGGCGGTCAGGGCGGAGTCGAGCCGGTCGAGGTCGGCCAGGACCGGGGCGCCCGGATCGGCGTCGGCCGGGACGAGCTCGGCCTCAAGGAGCGCGGCGAGCGCAGCGGGCGTCGGATGGTCGAACACAGCCGTCGCGGGCAGCCGCAGCCCCGTCGCGGTGTTGAGGCGGTTGCGGAACTCGACCGCCGACAGGGAGTCGAACCCGAGCTCCTTGAACGGCCGGTCCTCCTCGACGGCGGCGGGCGCGGTGTGCCCGAGGACGGCGGCGCTCTCGGCGCGCACCAGATCGAGCAGCACCTTGCGCCGCTCCGGAACGGGCAGGGCGGCGAGCCGTTCGGCCAGCCCGGCCCGGCCCGGTGCGGCGGCGCCCCCGGCGACCCGCCGGACGGGCGCGCCGGCCAGGCCGCGCAGCAGCGGCGGAACCGGGGAGGCACGCAGCGCCGACGGTTCGATCCTGATCGGCACCAGCACCGGCTCGTCACGCCGGGACGCCAGGTCGAACAGGGCCAGCCCCTCCTTGGTCTCCAGGGGCGCGAACCCGCCGCGCGTCAGGCGTTCCAGGTCCGCTCCGGCCAGATGCCCGGTCATCCCGCTGGCCTCCGCCCACAGTCCCCAGGCCAGGGACTGGGCGGGCAGCCCGGCGTGCCTCCGCCGGACGGCCAGGGCGTCGAGCGCGGCGTTGGCGGCCGCGTAGTTGGCCTGGCCGGGGGCGCCGAGGCTGCCCGCGGCAGAGGAGAACAGCACGAACGCGGCGAGATCCAGGGGCTCGGTCAGCTCGTGCAGATGGAGCGCTGAGTCGATCTTGGGCCGGAGGACCCGGTCGAGCCGGTCGGGGGTCAGCGCGGTCACCACCCCGTCGTCCAGGACGCCCGCCGCGTGGACGACCGCCGTCAGCGGATGCCCGGCCGGCACCGAGGCCAGCAGCCCGGCCAGGGCGTCGCGGTCGGCGGTGTCGCAGGCGGCGACCCGCACGTGCGCCCCGTGCCCGGACAGCTCGGCGACGAGTTCCTCCGCGCCGTCGGCGGCCAGGCCCCGGCGGCCGGTCAGCAGGAGGTGCCGGACCCCGTGGTTGGTCACGAGATGCCGGGCCAGTGCCCGGCCGAGCGTGCCGGTGCCGCCGGTGATCAGGACCGTCCCCTCGGCGGCGAGCGGAACGGGCAGGGTCAGGACGACCTTGCCGATCTGGCGGGCGCGGCTGAGATGGCGGATCGCCTCGGGGGCGCGGCGGACGTCCCAGGCGGTGACGGGCAGCGGCGCCACCGCCCCGGACTCGAACAGCTCCCGGAGCTCGCCGAGGATCTCCTGGATGCGCGGGGTCCCGGCGTCCAGCAGGTCGAAGGCCTGGTAGTGGACGCCCGGATGGACCGCGGCGACCTCCTCGGGGACCCGGATGTCGGTCTTGCCCATCTCCAGGAACCGGCCGCCCGGCCGCAGCAGCCGCAGGGTCGCATCGGCGAACTCCCCGGCGAGGGAGTTGAGGACGACGTCGATGCCGGCGTCCCGGAAGTGGTCCTCGAAGGCGAGGGTGCGGGAGTTGGCGATGCCGGCGTCGGTGAGGCCTTCGGCGCGCAGGGCGTCCCACTTGCCGGGGCTGGCGGTGCCGACGACCTCGACGCCCCAGTGGCGGGCGAGCCGGGTGGCGGCCAGGCCGACCCCGCCCGCCGCCGCGTGGACGAGCAGCGTCTCGCCCGGACGGACCTGGGCGAGATCGACCAGTCCGTAGTAGGCGGTCATGAACACCACGGGCGCGGCGGCGGCCTGCGCGAACGACCAGCGCGTCGGCATCGGCACGATGAGGGCGCGGTCGGTGCGGGTGACCGGGCCGATCCCGCCGGACATCAGGCCCATGACCCGGTCGCCGGGGCGCAGGTCGGTGATGTCCGAGCCGATCTCGACCACGACTCCCGCGGCTTCGCCGCCGAGCGGGCGGGCGTCGTCGGGGACCATCCCGAGGGCCAGCAGGACGTCGCGGAAGTTGAGGCCGGAGGCGCGCAGGGCGACCCTGACCTCGTGCGGCTCCAGCGGGGTGCCGGCCGAGGGGCCGGCGTCGAGGGAGACGCCCTCCAGGACGCCCGAACCGGTCAGCTTCAACCGCCAGGCCCCCTCGTCGGCGGGCGGGCGCAGCAGGCCCTCGTCGCCGGTGCGCTGGAGCCGCGGCACGTGGACGCGGCCGTCCCTGATCGCGGCCTGCGGTTCACCGGTGGCCAGCGCCGCCTCGACATGGTCGAGGCCGGTGGCGTCCAGATCGAGCAGGACGAACCGGTCGGGCTGCTCGGACTGGGCGGCCCTGACCAGGCCCCAGACGGCGGCGCCGCCCAGGTCGGGCACGCTCTCGCCGGGCGCGGTCGCGACCGCGCCCCGGGTGAGCAGCACCAGGCGCGAGGCGGTGGACCGGTCGTCGGCGAGCCAGCGGTGGATCAGGTCGAGGGCCCGGGCGGCGGCCGCATGGACCCCGGCGGAGTCCGCGGCCGGGCCGCCGATCTCGACCAGGACGGCGGAGGGCAGATCGGGGCCGAGGCCGTCGAGGTCGGCGACGGCCGTCCAAGATGGTTCGCCCGCCGGTTCGCTGTTCAGCGCCGGGGGCAGCGGCGTCCAGGCGGGGGTGAACAGGGAGTCGGGCGGTGTCGGCGCGGTGCGCAGCGCGGCCGGGTCGATGGCGCGGACGGTCAGCGAGGCGACGGTGGCGACCGGCGCGCCCTCGGGGTCGGTGAGGGCGAGGGCGACCGTGTCGGCTCCGGTGGGCGTGATCCGGGCGCGGAGCGAGGTCGCCCCGGTGGCGTGCAGGGTGACGCCCGTCCAAGCGAACGGCAGCCGCAGCTCGGAGGCGGCCGTGCCGGTCAGGCCGGCGGCGTGCAGGACCGCGTCCAGGAGGGCGGGGTGCAGGCCGTACCCGGCGACGTCGGTGCCGTCGGGCAGGGCCGCGGCGGCCAGGATGTCGGAGCCGGACCGCCAGGCGGCCCGCAGGCCCTGGAACAGCGGGCCGTAGTCCAGGCCGAGCCCGGCCAGGGCGTCGTAGTGGCCGGCCAGATCGATCGGCTCGGCACCGGGCGGCGGCCACACGCCGTTCTCGGCGGCGGGCTCACCCGGCTCGGCGGCGGTGAGCAGCCCGGTGGCGTGCCGGAGCCAGCCGGAGCCGTCGGTACGGGAGTGGACGGTGATCCGCCGGGCGCCGTCGGCGTCCGGGGCGGCGACGGCGACCTGGAGCCGGGTCGGGACGGCCGCGCTGAGCGGGCTCTCCAGGGTGAGTTCGGCCAGGTGCGGTGCGCCCACCTGGTCGCCCGCGGCGACCGCGAGATCGACCAGCGCCGCGCCCGGCACCAGCGGGGTGCCGGCCACGAGATGGTCGGCCAGCCAGGGCTGGGCCTGCGCCGAGATCCGGCCGGTGAACAGCGCGCCGTCGTCCTCGGCGGGACGGACCCCGGCGGCCAGCAGCGCGTGCCCGGGCACGTCGAGACCGGCGGAGCCGACGTCGGCGTCGGAGACGGGCGCGTCGATCCAGAACCGGGAACGGCGGAACGGCGAGGTGGGCAGATCGACCAGGGGGCCCGCGGGCAGCGCCCAGTCGACCGGGGCGCCCAGGGTGTGGGCGGTCGCCGCGGAGGTCAGGAACCGGCGGATCCCGCCCTCGTCACGGCGCAGGGTGCCCACCACGGCGGCGGTGCGTTCGGCGGCCGCGATCGTGTCCTGGACCGCCCCCAGCAGCACCGGGTGCGGGCTGACCTCGACGAACAGGGTGTGTCCGTCGGACAGGAGCGCTCCGACCGTCCGGTCGAGTTCGACGGGTTCGCGCAGGTTCCGGTACCAGTAGGCGGCGTCGAGCTCCTCGAAGGGGGCGCCGGTGACGGTCGAGTACAGCGGGATCCGCGGCGGGCGCGGGGCGATCGGCCCGAGCGCGGCCAGCAGATCGTCCCGCACGGCCTCGACCTGCGGGGAGTGCGAGGCGTAGTCGACCGCGATCCGGCGGGCCTGTATCCCTTCGGACTCCAGCGCCGCCAGCAGCTCCGCGATCGCGGCGGGGTCGCCCGACACGACCGTCGAGGCGGGGCCGTTCACGGCGGCCACGGCGACGCCGTCACCGGTCAGCCGCTGCCGGACGGTGCCGGCGGGCAGCGACACCGAGGCCATCGCCCCGCCGCCGGCGAGGCCGACCAGTGCCCTGCTGCGCAGCGCGACGATCCGGGCGGCGTCGCCGAGGTCGAGCGCGCCCGCGATGTGCGCGGCGGCGATCTCGCCCTGGGAGTGGCCGACGACGGCGTCGGGGCGCACCCCCTGGTGCTCCCAGAGCCGGGCGAGCGCGACCATCACCGCGAACAGGACCGGCTGCACGATCTCGACGCGGCGCAGCGCGGCCTCGTCGGTGAGCGCCTCGGCGGCCGGCACGTCCAGGTAGGGGTCGAGGGTCTCGGCGCAGGCGGTGAAGGCCGCGCGGAACACCGGCGAGTCGGCCAGCAGCGCGGTCGCCATGCCCGTCCACTGGGAACCCTGGCCGGGGAAGACGAACACGGTCCGCCCGGCGGGGCCCGCGGAGCCCGTGATCACGGTGGGGGCCGGAACGCCCTCGGCCAAGGCCCGCAGCCCGGCGTGGAGCTCGTCGCGGTCCTCACCGAGGACGACGGCCCGGTGCCGCAGCGAGGCGCGGGTCGTGGCGAGCGAGGCCGCGACACGCGCCGGATCGGTGCCGGGCGCAGCGGCCAGCAGGTCGGCCAGCAACGACGCCCGGTCGACCAGGCCCGCCTCGTCCGGTGCGGACAGCACGAACGGCAGCGGTCCCGCGACGGGCTCGGCGGCCGGGATCTCGGCGGGCTCGGGGGCCTGCTCGACGATGACGTGGGCGTTGGTGCCGCTGATGCCGAAGGAGGAGACCGCGGCGCGCCGCGGACGGCCGTTCGCGGTCCACGGGACGGGCTCGGTCAGCAGCCGGACGGCGCCGGCGGTCCAGTCGACATGCGGGGACGGCCGGTCGGCGTGCAGGGTCGGCGGCAACAGGTCGTTGCGCAGCGCGCCGATCATCTTGATCACTCCGCCGACGCCGGCGGCGGCCTGGGTGTGGCCGATGTTCGACTTCAGCGAGCCGAGCCACAGGGGCTTGTCGCGGTCGCGCCCGTAGGTGGCCAGCAGGGCCTGGGCCTCGATCGGGTCGCCGAGGGAGGTGCCGGTGCCGTGCGCCTCGACGGCGTCGACGTCGCCCGGCTGGAGGCCCGCGTTGGCCAGGGCCTGCCGGATGACGCGTTCCTGGGCGGGGCCGTTGGGCGCGGTGAGCCCGTTGCTGGCGCCGTCCTGGTTGACGGCCGTGCCCTTGAGGACCGCCAGGATCGGATGCCCGTTGCGCTGGGCGTCGGAGAGGCGTTCGACCAGGAGGATCCCGGCGCCCTCGCCCCAGCCCGTGCCGTCGGCGGCCTCGCCGAACGCCCGGCAGCGGCCGTCGCGCGACAGTCCGCGCTGGCGGCTGAACTCCACGAAGATCGCCGGAGTGGCCATCACGGTGACGCCGCCGGCCAGGGCGAGGTCGCATTCGCCGCTGCGCAGCGCCTGCGCCGCCAGATGCAGGGCCACGAGGGAGGAGGAGCAGGCGGTGTCGACGGTGACGGCGGGCCCTTCGAGGCCCAGCGTGTAGGCGATCCGGCCCGAGGCGACGCTGCCCGCGCTGCCGTTGCCCAGATAGCCTTCCATGTCCTCGGGCGACCGGTTGAGGTACAGCCGCGCGCCGTAGTCGTTGTACATGACGCCGGTGAACACGCCGGTCCGGGTGCCGCGCAGCGCCGCGGGGTCGATCCTGGCGCGTTCGACGGCCTCCCAGGAGATCTCCAGCAGCAGCCGCTGCTGGGGGTCCATCGCGGCGGCCTCACGCGGGGAGATGCCGAAGAACGCCGGGTCGAAGTCGGCGGCGTCGTGCAGGAATCCGCCGTGCCGGACATAGGACGTGCCGGTGTGGGCGGGGTCGGCGTCGTAGAGGCGGTCGAGGTCCCAGCCGCGGTCGGCGGGGAACTCCGAGATGGCGTCGGTGCCGCCGACGACCAGGTCCCAGAGCTGCTCCGGGCCGGTGACGCCGCCGGGGTAGCGGCAGCCGATGCCGACGATCGCGATCGGCTCGTCGGGGTCGGCTCCCGATCGGGCGACTACGGCGGGCCCGGCGGGCGAGGCGGCGGCCTCCTCGCGCAGGCGGGCGGCGAGCGCGACGGGCGTCGGATGGTCGAACACCAGCGTGGCGGGCAGGGCGAGGCCGCTGGCCGCGCCGAGCCGGTTGCGGAGCTCCACCGAGGTCAGCGAGTCGAACCCGAGGTCCTTGAACGCCCGCGCGGTGTCGACGGCCTCGGTGCCGGAGTGGCCCAGGACGGCGGCGATCTGCGCGGTGACCAGATCGAGGGTGAGGCGCTCCTGGTCGGCGGCGCTGAGCCCGGCCAGCCGTTCGCGCAGCGATCCGGCCGCCGGACGGGCCGCGGCCCGCCGCGAGGGAGCCGGGGCCAGGTCCGCCAGCAGCGGCGGCAGCGTTCCGGCGCCGACCTGGTCGCGCAGGGCACGGGGGTTCCACCGGACCGGGACGGCCACTGGACGGCCGGGGTCCAGGGCGGCGTCGAACAGGGCGAGCGCGGCCGGGGCGGCGAGCGGGAGCAGTCCTGCCCGGGCGATCCGGTCGTGCTGTACGGAGTCCAGATGCCCGGTCAGCTCGCTGGTGTCGGCCCACAGCCCCCAGGCGAGCGAGGTGGCGGGCAGCCCCTCGGCGTGCCGGTGGGCGGCGAGGGCGTCGAGGTAGGCGTTGGCGGCCGCGTAGTTGGCCTGGCCGGCCGCGCCGAGGGTCCCGGCGAGGGAGGAGAACAGGACGAAGTGGGTGAGGCCGGCGTCCCGGGTCTGCTGGTGGAGGTGCCAGGCGGTACCGGCCTTGGGAAGCAGGACGGTGTGGAGCCGGTCGGCGGTGAGGCCGTCGAGGACGGTGTCGTCCAGGACGCCCGCGGTGTGGATCACGGCGCTGAGCGGGTGTTCGGCGGGGACCGTCGCCAGCAGGGCGGCGAGCGCGCCGGGATCGGAGGTGTCGGCGGCCGCGATGGTGACGGTGGCGCCGAGGGCGGTCAGTTCGGCGTGCAGGTCGGTCGCGCCGGGTGCGTCGGTGCCGCGCCTGCTGGTGAGCAGGAGGTGCCGGATACCGTGGGCGGTGACGAGGTGGCGGGCGAGCAGGCCGCCGAGGGTCCCGGTGCCGCCGGTGATCAGGACCGTGCCGTCCGTGCGGAACGCCACCGGTTCGGCGGCCGGGGCGGCTCGGGCCAGCCGGGGGACGAGGACGGCCCCGTCGCGGAGCGCGAGCTGGGGTTCGCCGGTGGCCAGGGCGGCATCTAGGGAACCGCTGCCTTCACCGGCGAGATCGAGGAGGACGAAGCGGCCGGGATGCTCCAGCTGGGCGGCCCTGACCAGGCCCCAGACGGCGGCATGCGCCGGATCCTCCCCGGTGGTGGCGCCGCGGGTGACGAGCGCCAGCCGGGAGCCGGCCCAGCGGTCCCCGGCCAGCCACTCGTGCAGGACGCCGAGGGCGTGCTCGGCCACGCGGTGCGCGGCGGGGGCGTCGGGGCCGCCCGCGGGCAGGTGCTCCAGGACGGCGGGCAGATGCTCACCGGCCAGCGCGGGGGCCGGAGCCCAGACGACCTCGTGGAGGCCGTCGGGGCCGGACCGGCCGACCGGGCGGACCGTCAGCGACTCCGCCGACAGGACGGGGCGGCCGTCCGGCGCCGACACCTCCAGGGCGAAGGCGTCGGGGCCGGCGCGGCGCAGGACCGCGCGGACCGCGGTCGTGCCCGCGGGACGCACCGTGACCCCGTGCCAGGAGAACGGGACCCGGAGCGGGCCGCCGTCGTCGGCGAGCGGATGCAGGACGGCGTCGAGCAGCGCGGGATGGACGCCGTATCCGCGGACGTCGCCGTCGGCGGGCAGCTCGGCCTCGACGTACAGGGTGTCGCCGGACCGCCACGCCGCGGTGGCGCCCTGGAAGAACGGGCCGTAGTCCAGGCCCAGGCCCGCCAGGCGCGGATACAGGTCGTCGATCGCGACGGGTTCGGCCCCGGCGGGCGGCCAGAGGGGGGCGGCCTCGGGCGCGGGCCCGGCGGTCTCGGTGAGGGTCCCGGTCGCGTGCCGCGTCCAGGGCGCGTCGTCGTCGGGGTCGTCCGGGCGGGAGTGTACGGCCACCTCGCGCCGTCCGTCGTCGCCTCGGGCCCCGACGACCACCTGGAGCAGGACGCCGCCCGAGGCCGGAAGGGCCAGGGGGGCGCCGAGCGTCAGCTCCTCGACCGCGGCGGCGCCCGTGCGGGACGCGGCGTGCGCGGCCAGGTCGAGGAAGGCGGTTCCGGGCAGCAGGACCGTGCCGTCGACGGTGTGGTGGGCGAGCCAGGGGGCGGTCGCGGTCGACAGGCGTCCGGTGAACACGGTGCCGTCGCCCTCGGCCAGCCGGACGGTCGCGCCGAGGAACGGGTGGCCGCCGACGGCGAGGCCGAGCGTCGCGGGCTCGCCGGCGTCGGGGGCGTCGATCCACAGCCGTCTGCGCTGGAAGGGGTAGGTCGGCAGGTCGGCGCGGCGGCCGTCCAGCAGCGAGGACCAGTCGGGCCGTGCGCCGCGCGCCTGGAGCCCGGCCAGCGCCGTGACCACCTGGCGGGGTTCGGGACGGTCGCGGCGGACGGCGGCTATGACGGCCGTGCCGTCGGCGGACGTCTCGCGGACGGCGGCGGTGAGGACGGCGTCGGGACCGATCTCGACGAAGGTCGTGGCACCCGCGGCCTCCAGCGCGCGGACTCCGTCGGCGAAGCGGACGGTCCCGCGCAGATGCCGGACCCAGTAGCCGGGCTCGCCGAAGTCGGCGCCGAGCCCTCCGGTCAGATCCGACACCAGCGGGATCTCGGGTCGGCCGTGGGGCACCTCGGCGGCGATCCGCTCGAACTCCGCGAGCGCGGAGTCCATGTGCGGGGAGTGGAAGGCGTGGCTGACCCGCAGCTCCCGGGTGCGGCGGCCGCGCCCGGCGAATCCGGCGGCGATCTCCAGCACCGCCTCGCGGTCGCCGGACAGCACAAGCGAGGCGGGCCCGTTGATCGCGGCCAGCGCCACCTCGCCTTCGCGTCCGGCGAGCGCGGCGAGCGCCTCGGTCTCGGTGGCCTCGACGGCGACCATCGCGCCGCCGGAGCGCGCCGCCTGCATCAGCCGGCCGCGCGCGGCGACCAGCCGGGCCGCGTCGGGAAGGGTGAGGACGCCCGCGACGTGCGCGGCGGCCAGCCCGCCGATCGAGTGGCCGAGCAGCAGATCGGGGCGGACCCCGAAGGAGGCGACGAGCCGGTACAGGGCGACCTCGAAGGCGAACAGGGCGCTCTGGGCGTGGACGGTCTGGTCGAGCGTCCCGTCCTCGGCCAGGAGCGTCCGCCGGACGGGGCGGTCCAGATGCGGGTCGAGGGCGTCGGCGATCTCGTTGAGTGCCTGGTCGAAGACGGGGAACGCCGCCGCGAGCCCGCGGCCCATGCCGGGCCGCTGGCTGCCCTGCCCGGAGAACAGATAGGCGGTCTTGCCCTGGTTCGCCTTTCCGACGGCGGTGTCCGCGGGGGCCTCGCCCCTGGCCAGACCGTCGAGGGAGGCGAGCAGGCCGTCGCGGCCGTCGGCGACGATCACGGCCCGGTGCTCCAGCGCCGCGCGTCCGGACGCCAGGGTGTAGGCGATGTCGGCGGGGTCGAGCGCGGGGTCGGCGGTGATCCGGGCGCGCAGCAGCGCCGCCTGGTCGGCGAGGGCCTCGCCGGTGCGGGCCGACAGGACGAACGGCAGGACTCCCGGCGCCGCCGGAACGGAGGATCCGTCCTCGGCCTCCTCCGCGGCCGGCTCCAGCGCCTGCTCGACGATCACATGGGCGTTGGTGCCGCTGATGCCGAAGGACGACACCGCGGCGCGGCGCAGATCGCCGCCGGGCTGCCACGGGACGGCCTCGGTGAGGAGCCGGACGCTGCCCCGCTCCCAGTCGACGTGGGGGCTCGGCCGGTCGGCGTGGAGGGTGCGGGGGAGGGTCTCGTGCCGCAGCGCCATGATCATCTTGATGACTCCGGCGACGCCCGCCGCGGCCTGGGTGTGGCCGAGGTTCGACTTCACCGAGCCGAGCCACAGGGGCCGGTCGCGGTCCTTGCCGTAGGTCTCCAGCAGGGCCTGGGCCTCGATCGGATCGCCGAGCGTCGTCCCGGTGCCGTGGGCCTCGACGGCGTCGACGTCCTTCGGCTGGAGACCGGCGGCCGTGAGCGCCTGGCGGATCACCCGCTGCTGGGCGGGGCCGTTGGGCGCGGTGAGACGGCTGCTCGCGCCGTCCTGGTTGACGGCGGTGGCCCGCAGCACGGCCAGGACGGGATGGCCGTTGCGGCGCGCGTCGGACAGGCGCTCCAGCAGCAGCAGTCCCGCGCCCTCGCCCCAGCCGGTGCCGTCGGCGTCGGCGGAGAAGGCGCGGCAGCGGCCGTCGGCGGACAGTCCCCGCTGGCGGCTGAACTCCACGAAGCTGCCGGGGCCGGCCATGACCGTGACGCCGCCCGCCAGCGCCAGCGAGCAGTCGCCGTCGCGCAGGGACTGCGCCGCCAGGTGCATCGCGACCAGCGAGGACGAGCAGGCCGTGTCCACGGTGACGGCCGGCCCTTCCAGGCCGAAGGTGTAGGCGACCCGGCCCGAGGCGATGCTGCCCGCGCTGCCGCTGCGCAGATACCCTTCGAGCTCCTCGGGCGCCTGCCGGATCCGGGAGGCGTAGTCGTCGTACATGACGCCGGTGAAAACGCCGGTCCTGCTGCCGCGCAGGACGGCCGGGTCGAGGCCCGACCGTTCGAACAGCTCCCAGGCCAGCTCCAGCAGCAGCCGCTGCTGCGGGTCGATCGCCAGGGCCTCGCGCGGGCTGATGTCGAAGAAGGCCGGGTCGAACCGGGCGGCGTCGTGCAGGAAGCCGCCGTGCCGGGTGTAGGTGGTGCCCGGACGGTCGGGGTCGGGGTCGTGGAGCCGGTCGGTGTCCCAGCCCCGGTCGGTGGGGAACGGCGTGATGGCGTCGGTTCCGGAGGCGACCAGCTCCCACAGGTCCTCGGGAGAGGCGACGCCGCCGGGGTAGCGGCAGCTCATCGCCACCACGGCGATCGGCTCGGAGCGGGCGGCCTCGGCGTCGCGCAGCCGCTGGCGGGCCTGGTGCAGCTCGGCGGTGACCCGCTTGAGGTAGGTGCGGAGCCGTTCCTCTGTGGCCATGATGTCGTGTCCCCTTCTCGATGTGCGCGATGGCCGGTGTCGGCGGCCGTTCAGACCGTGCCGAGCTCGTTGTCGATGAAGTCGAAGATCTCGTCGTCGCTGGCCTCGGTGAGGCGTTCGGTGATCTCCTCCTCGCTCCGTCCGCCGGGGCGGAGCCGGTCCAGGAGGGCTTGGAGCCGGTCGGCGAGCAGGGCCCGGTCGCCGTCGGCGGCGGGCAGGGCTCCTTCCAGCCGGTCCAGATCGGCGAACGCCGGCGGGGCTCCGCCGACGGCGGTGATTCCGGCCTCGATGAGCAGCCGGGCGGCCAGCGAGGCCGGGGTCGGGTGGTCGAACAGGAGGGTGGCGGGCAGGCGCAGCCCGAGGACCGCGCCGACCCGGTTGCGGAGTTCGACGGCGGTGAGCGAGTCGAACCCGAGGTCGAGGAAGCCGCGGTCGACTTCGACGTCGTCCGGGCCGGAGTGGCCGAGCGCCGCCGCGACCTCGGTGCGGACCAGGTCGAGCAGCAGCCGCTCGGCCTCTTCGGGCGGGGCGGCGGCCAGGCGTGCGCCCAGATCGGCGGCGCCGGGCCTGCCGCCGGATCCGGCGGCGCGCCGGGCGGCGGGCCGGACCAGGCCGTGGAAGAGGTGCGGGAGCTCGTCCTTGCGGGCCGCGGCCCGCAGCACCGGCAGGTCCAGCTTCGCGGTGACGGCCACCGGCGCGTTCAGGGCGATCGCGTCGTCGAGCAGCGCGAGCGCCGGGCCGGGCGGCAGCGCCAGGAGCCCGGCCTTGGCGATGCGCTGCTGCTGGACCCGGTCGAGGGTGCCGGTCATGCCGCCCTCGCTCGTCCACGGTCCCCACACCAGGGAGGTGGCGGGCAGTCCCAGCCCGCGCCGGTGCAGGGCCAGCGCGTCGAGGTAGGCGTTGCCGGCGGCGTAGTTGGCCTGGCCGGGTGTGCCGAGGGTGCCGGCGAGCGAGGAGAACAGCACGAAGTGCCGCAGATCGCCGCCGAGGGTGAGCCTGTGCAGGTTCCAGGCGGCGTCGGCCTTCGGCCGCAGGACCGCGCCCAGCCGTTCGGCGGTGAGCGCCCCGACGACGGCGTCGTCCAGGACCCCGGCCGCGTGGAACACCCCGGTCAGGGGGCCGGGCAGGCCGTCCAGGACCGCGGCGAGCGCGTCGGCGTCGGCGGCGTCGACCGCGGCGATGGTCACCCGGGCGCCCAGCCCGGTGAGCTCCTCGCGCAGTTCGGCGGCGCCTTCGGCGGCCTCTCCGCGCCGGGCGGCCAGCAGCAGGTCCCGCACCCCGTGTTCGGCGACCAGATGGCGGGCCACCTTGGCGCCCAGCCCGCCGGTCCCGCCGGTGATCAGCACGGTCCCTTCGTCCAGGCCGTCCAGGGCCGGGGCGTCCGGCGGCAGGACGGCGGGGGCGAGGCGGGGGGCGTGCAGCGAGCCGCCGTGGAGGGCGAGCTCGGGTTCGCCGGTGGACAGGGCGGCGGCCAGGTCGGCGGGGGTGGGGTCGGTGTCGGCGTCGAGGAGGACGAACAGGCCGGGGTTCTCGGTCTGGGCGGAGCGGATGAGCCCGCGCACGGCGGCGCCCGCCAGGTTGTCCGGCGCCGGGTGGTGGTGGGTGGCGACGGCGGAGCGGGTGAGGATCACCAGGGGATCCGGACGGTCGGCGGCGAGCCGGTCGTGGATCCGGGCGAGGGTCTCGGCGACCGCCGAGCGGGCGGCCTCGGCGTCGGCGCCCGACGGCGGGGTGAACACCTCCATCCCGGAGCCGATCCCGGGGTCGGCGGACGCCTCGATGGGGATCCAGGTCAGGGTGTGGAGCGGCTCGCGGGTCTCCTGGGCGGGCAGCTCCGCGGTGAGCGGCCGGACGGACAGCGACTCGACGGTGAGGACCGGGGCGCCGGTGGCGTCGGCGGCGGTGATCGAGCCGTCGGCGCCGAGCCGGACGCGCAGGGCGTCCGCGCCGGTGGCGTGGACGGTGACGCCCTGCCAGGAGAACGGCAGGCCCACCTCCTGGTCGGCCAGCGGGTGCAGGGCGGCGTCCAGGAGGGTGGGGTGCAGGGCGTGCGCGGCGGCGTCGAGCCCGCCGGGCAGCTCGACCTCGGCGTAGCGGGCCGTCTCGTCGCGCCAGGCCGCGGTCAGCCCGCGGAAGGACGGACCATGACCCAGGCCGTGGTCGCTGAGCCGGTCACGGAGCTCCTCGACGTCCAGCGTCCGGGCGCCGGACGGCGGCCACTGCGCGAGGCGGGTTCCGGGGGACGGCTCACCGGCCAGGGTTCCGGCGGCGTGCCGGACCCACGGGGCGTCGTCGGAGTCGCGGGAGTGGATCGCCAGCGTCCGGCGGCCGTCGGGATCGGCGGGCGCGACCGTCACCTGAAGCCGGGCGTTGCCCCGGTCGGTCAGGACGAGCGGCCGCTCCAGGGTGAGCTCCTCGATGCGGCGGTGGCCGGTGCGGTCGGCGGCGTGCACGGCCAGGTCCAGGAACGCGGTGCCGGGCAGCAGGACGTGGCCCTGCACGGTGTGCTCGGCCACCCAGGGCAGGGTCTGGGCCGATACCCGGCCGGTGAGGACGAGCGCGCCGTCCCCGGCGAGGTCGACGACCGCGCCGAGCAACGGGTGGCCGGAGCTTTCCAGGCCGAGCCCGCCCGCGCCGCCGCCGTCGGCCCCGGAGACCAGCCAGAACCGGCGGCGCTGGAAGGCGTAGGTCGGCAGGGCCGCAGCCCGGGCGCCCGGGTAGACCCGGGTCCAGTCGGGTTCGGCCCCCTGCGCGGCGGCCTGCGCCACCGCCAGGGCCAGCGTGCGGTTCTCAGGCCGGTCGCGGCGCAGGGCCGCGACCAGCGCGACCGGGCCCGACCCGGCGAGGCACTCGGCGGCCAGCGCGGTCAGCACCGCGTCGGGGCCGACCTCAAGGAAGGTCGTGACGCCCTGCTCCCGCAGCGTGCGGACCCCGTCGAGGAACCGGACGGGCCTGCGGACGTGCTCGGCCCAGTAGCCGGGCGCGCCCAGGTCGTGCCCGGTCACGAGGGTCCCGGTCACGTTCGACACCAGCGGGATCCGCGGTTCGCGGTGCGGGAGCGCGTCGGCGATCCGGCCGAACTCGGCGATCATCGGGTCCATGAGCGGGGAGTGGAAGGCGTGGCTGACCTTCAGCCGGCGGGTCCGTCCGCCGTCGGCCTCCCAACGTGCCGCCAGCGCCAGGACCGCCCCCTCGGCGCCGGACACGACCGTCGAGGACGGTCCGTTGACCGCGGCGATGCTGAGGTCCGGCCCGTCGATCAGCGGAAGGATCGCCTCTTCGGGGGCGTCGAAGGACACCATCGCCCCGCCGGGCGGCAGCGCCTGCATCAGCCGGCCGCGGGCGGCGACCAGGGCGCAGGCGTCGGCGAGGTCGAGGACCCCGGCGGCCTGCGCGGCGGCCAGCTCGCCGATGGAGTGGCCGATGAGGATGTCGGGCCGCAACCCCAGATGCTCCAGCAGCCGGAACAGGGCCAGTTCGGTCGCGAACAGGGCGCTCTGGGTGAAGACCGTCTGATCCAGGAGGGTGCGGTCCTCGGCGAGGACGACCTCCCGCAGCGGCCGGTCCAGATGCGGGTCGAGATGCGCGCAGATCTCCTCGAACGCCGCCCGGTAGACCGGGTGTGCCGCCAGGAGCTCCCGGCCCATGCCGGGCCGCTGGCTGCCCTGGCCGGAGAACAGGAACGCCAGCCTCCCTCCGGCGACGCCGCGGACGGTGTCGGCGGCGGGCGTGCCGTCGGCGAGGGCGGTCAGCGCCGCCGCCAGCTCCTCGCGGCCGTCGGCGACCAGGACGGCCCGCAGGTCGAGACGGGGCCGGGTGGTCGCCAGGGCGAGACCGTAGTCGGCGGCCGGGGTCTGCGGTTCGGCCGTCAGCCGGTCGCGCAGACGGCGGGCCTGGTCGCGCAGGCCGCCCTCGTCACGGGCCGACAGCAGATAGGGGACGGGCGCGTCCGGCGTCTCGGCGCGTTCGGGCGCCGGGGCGGCGGGCGCCTGTTCGAGGATGACATGGGCGTTGGTGCCGCTGATGCCGAAGGAGGAGATCCCGGCTCGGCGCGGATGCCCGTTCTCGGCCCACGGGACGGGCTCGGTGAGCAGCCGCACGGCCCCGCTGTCCCAGTCGATATGCGGCGAGGGCACCTCGGCGTGGATCGTGCGGGGCAGCAGCCCGTGCCGTAGCGCGCCGATCATCTTGATGATCCCGGCGACTCCGGCGGCGGCCTGGGTGTGGCCGATGTTCGACTTGATGGATCCGAGCCACAGCGGGGTTTCGCGGTTCTGTCCGTAGGTGGCGAGGAGTGCTTGGGCCTCGATGGGGTCGCCGAGGGTGGTGCCGGTGCCGTGTGCTTCGACGGCGTCGACCTCGCTCGGCTTCAGGCCCGCGTTGGCGAGGGCTTGGCGGATGACGCGCTGTTGGGAGGGTCCGTTGGGTGCGGTGAGGCCGTTGCTGGCGCCGTCCTGGTTGACGGCCGATCCCTTGAGGACGGCCAGGATCGGATGGCCGTTGCGCCGGGCGTCCGACAGCCGTTCGACCAGCAGGACGCCCGCCCCTTCCGACCAGCCCGCGCCGTCGGCGTCGGCGGAGAAGGAGCGGCACCGTCCGTCGGGGGACAGTGCCCGCTGACGGCTGAACTCGACGAAGAACTCGGGTGTCGCCATCACGGTCACCCCGCCGGCGAGGGCGAGGTCGCATTCGCCGTTGCGCAGCGCC
Source organism: Actinocorallia sp. API 0066 (assembly GCF_020991275.1). Classification (GTDB taxonomy): domain Bacteria; phylum Actinomycetota; class Actinomycetes; order Streptosporangiales; family Streptosporangiaceae; genus Actinocorallia. The sequence continues at coordinate 279,960 of NZ_JAJLQY010000008.1, forward strand.
TGCGCCGCCAGATGGAGGGCGACCAGCGAGGACGAGCAGGCGGTGTCGACGGTGATGGCGGGGCCTTCGAGGCCGAGGGCGTAGGCGATGCGTCCCGAGGCGACGCTGCCGGTCGTCCCGGTGGCCAGATAGCCCTCGACCCCCGCCTGGGCGGCGCTGCGGCCCGTGCCGTAGCCGGTGCCCATCAGCCCGGCGAACACTCCGGTCCTGCTGCCGCGCAGCGTGACCGGGTCGAGGCCGGCCCGCTCGATCGCCTCCCAGGCGGTCTCCAGCAGCAGCCGCTGCTGGGGGTCGGCGGCTAGGGCCTCGCGCGGGCTCATGCCGAAGAACGAGGCGTCGAACGCGCCCGCGTCGTACAGGAAGCCGCCGCGCCGGGTGTAGGTGCGGCCGGGCGCGTCGGGGTCGGGGTCGTGCAGGGCGTCGGTGTCCCAGCCGCGGTCGGTCGGGAAGTCGCCGGTCACGTCCGCGCCGTCGAGCAGGAGCCGCCACAGGTCCTCGGGGTCGCGGACCCCGCCGGGGAACCGGCAGCCGAGCCCGACGATCGCGATCGGGTCGTCGGCCGCGACAGTCACCGCCGCGGTCCGGCCCTGGCTCGGCGCGCCCTCGAAGGCGGCCGTCAGGAACGCGGCCAGCGCGTCGGGTGTGGGGTGGTCGAACACGAGGGTCGCGGGCAGGCGCAGCCCGGTCGCGTTCTGGAGCCGGTTGCGCAGTTCGACCGAGGTGAGGGAGTCGAATCCGAGGTCCTTGAAGGCCTGGCCGGAGGGCAGGGGACCTGATCCGCTGTGGCCGAGGATCGCGCCGGCCTGCTCGCGCACCAGGGTCAGCAGGGCCTCGGCCCGGGCGGCCGGGTCGAGACCGGCGAGCCGTCCGGTGCCGGTCGCGGCCGCGGCGCGCCGGACGGCGGCGGGGACGAGCCCGCGCAGCACGGCGGGGACCTCTCCCGCGGCCCGGGCGGCGGCCGGGTCGGGGCGGAACGGGACGAGCTGGGGCCGGGTCTGCCGCAGCGCGGCGTCGAACAGCGACAGGGCCCGTTCGGTGCTCATCGGCGCGATCCCGGCCCGGGCGAGACGGGCCAGCTCGGCCTCGGCGAGATGGCCGGTCATGCCGCTGGCCTGCTCCCACAGCCCCCAGGCCAGGGAGAGTCCGGGCAGCCCCCGGACGCTGCGGTGCCGGGCCAGGGCGTCCAGGTGGGCGTTGGCGGCCGCGTAGGCGGACTGCCCGGCGGTGCCGATGGTCCCGGCGATCGAGGAGAACAGCACGAACGCCGACAGGTCCAGATCGCGGGTGAGGGCGTCCAGATGGTGGGCGGCCTCGGTCTTGGGCCGCAGGACCGCGGCGGCGCGCTCGGGGGTGAGGGCCGTCAGGACCGCGTCGTCGAGGACGGCGGCGGCGTGGACGACCGCGGTGAGCGGCCGGTCGGCGGGGATCGCGGCCAGGAGCGCGGCGAGGGCGTCGCGGTCGGCGACATCGCAGGCCACGGCCGTGGCCTGCGCTCCGAGACCGGCCAGTTCGGTGAGGAGGTCGCCGACGCCGGGGGCGTCCGGGCCGCGCCGCCCGGCCAGGAGCAGATGGCGGATCCCGTGCCCGGTGACCAGATGCCGGGCCAGCAGGGCGCCGAGCGTACCGGTCGCGCCGGTGATCAGGACCGTGCCCGAGGGGTCGAGCGGCCGGACGGTCCCGTCGGCGGGGGAGGCCGCGGTGAGCCTCGGGACGCGGACGCCCTCGGCGCGCAGCGCCAGCTGGGGCTCCTCACCGCGCAGGGCGGGCAGGAGCAGGGCGCGGGCGGCGGGGGAGTCCTCGACGTCTGCCAGGACGAACCGGCCGGGATGCTCGGCCTGCGCGACCCGGACGAGACCCCAGGCCTCGGCCTGGCCGGGGTCGGCGTCCTCGCCGTCGCGGACGGCGACCGCGCCGCTGGTCAGCAGTGCCAGACGGGATCCGGCGAAGCGGTCGTCGGCGAGCCAGCGGTGCAGCAGGTCCAGCACCGGCAGGGTGGCCGGGGCTCCGGGGGCGACAGGGACCGCGACGACGTCGGGGACGTCCTCGATCGCGGTGAGGTCGGTGCCGTCCAGGACGACCACCTCGGTCCCGGTGCCGGGCTCGGGCCTGGCCGCGACCCAGTCGAGGGTGAACAGGGCGCCGTCGCCGTCCGAGCCGGTGAGGTCCGCCGCGCTGACGGGCCGGACGCTCAGCGAGCCGGCGGTCAGCACGGGTGATCCGGCGGGGTCGAACACCGCCAGCGCGAAGGCGTCCGTTCCGAGGGCGGTCAGCCGGACCCGCAGCCGGGTCGCCCCGGTGGCGTGCAGTCCGACGCCGGTCCACGAGAACGGCAGGACGGGGTCGGTGCCCTCGCCCAGCACGATCGGGTGCAGGGCGGCGTCGAGCAGCGCCGGATGGAGCGCGAAGGCGGACTCGCCGGCCGGAAGGTCGATCTCGGCGTAGGAGTCGGCGCCGTGCCGCCACAGGGCGGTGAGCCCCTGGAAGGCGGGCCCGTACCCGTAGCCGCGGTCGGTGAGCCGCTCGTAGGCGCCGTCGAGGGGCTCGGGGCGGGCGCCGGGCGGCGGCCACGGGCCCGTCCACGCGGGCGCGGCGGGCGCTCCGGGAGCCAGGACGCCGGTGGCGTGCGGCGTCCACGGGGCGGTGCCGTCCTCGTCCGGGCGGGAGTGGACGGCCACGGTGCGCCGTCCGGAACCGTCAGGACCGGCCAGGATCACCTGGACGCGGACCTCTCCGCGCGGCGGCAGGACCAGCGGCGCCTGGAGGATGAGCTCCTCGACCCGCTCCAGCCCCGCGGCCCGCCCGGCGTGCAGCGCCAGATCGAGATGGGCGGTCCCGGGCAGCAGGACGGTGCCGTGGACGGCGTGGTCGGCCAGCCAGGGCGAGGTCTCGGTGGACAGCGTCCCGGTGAAGAGGATCTCTCCGCTCCCGGCGGGTTCCACGACGGCCGTCAGCAGCGGATGGCCCGCGGAGTCCTGCCCGGCGGGAACGCCGCCCGCGGGGGCGGGCGCCGCGGGCAGCCAGAACTCCTCGCGCTGGAAGGCGTAGGTGGGCAGGTCGGCCGCGGGTCCGGTGCCGAGGACGGTCCGCCAGTCCACGTGCACGCCCGCGGCGTGGGCGTGGGCGAGCGCGGTGTGGAACCGGGTGACGTCGCCTTCGTTCCTGCGCAGGGTGGCGAGGGTGACGCCGGACGTTCCGGTGGCGTCGGCGGTCTCCTGGATCGCGGTCGTCAGCACCGGGTGCGGGCTGGCTTCGGCGAACGCGGTGTGCCCGTCGGCGAGGAGCCGGGCGACGGTGTCGGAGAAGCGGACGGTGTGCCGCAGGTTGCGGTACCAGTAGTCGGCGGTGAGCTCGGTCCCCTCGACGACCCGGCCGGTGACGGTCGAGTGCAGCGGGATCGTGGAGGGCACCGGCACGATCCCGTCGAGCGCGTTCAGGACGGCCGCACGGACCGTCTCGACCTGGGGCGAGTGCGAGGCGTAGTCGACGGGGATCCGGCGGGCCCTCACCTCGTCGGCGGCCAGCGCCGCCAGGAGCTCCTCGATCGCGCCGGCGTCGCCGGACACGACGGTCGAGACGGGGCTGTTGACCGTCGCGACCGCGAGCCTGCCCTCCCAGCGGGTCAGCAGCTCGCCGACCCGGGCGGCGGGCAGCGCGACCGAGACCATGCCGCCGGTCCCGGCGAGCGCGGTGATCGCCTTGCTGCGCAGGGCGACGACGCGGGCGGCGTCTTCCAGCGACAGCGCGCCCGCGATGTAGGCGGCGGCGATCTCGCCCTGGGAGTGGCCGATGACGGCGGCGGGCCGCACGCCGTGGTGCTGCCAGAGCCGGGCCAGGCCGGTCTGGACGGCGAACAGGGCGGGCTGGACGACGTCGACGCGCTCCAGCGCGACCGGGTCGGCGAGCGCCTCGTGCAGATCCCACCCGGTGTGGGGGGCCAGGGCACGGGCGCAGGCGTCGAGGTGCTCGGCGAACACGGGCGAGCCGACCGCCAGGGCGAGCCCCATCCCGACCCACTGCGAGCCCTGGCCGGGGAAGACGAGCACCGGGTCGGCCGAGGCGCCCGCCACTCCGGTGACGGGGCCCTCGTGGCCGCGGGCGAGCGCGGCCAGCCCGGAGAGCAGGGCGTCGCGGTCCTCGCCGAGGACGACGGCGCGGTGGTCGAGCGCGGCCCGCCCGAGGGCGAGGGTGCGGGCGACGGCCGTCAGGTCCGCCGCGGCATCGGTCCTGAGCCGCTCGTGGAGGCGGGCGGCCTGCTCGCGCAGCGCCGCGCCGTCGCGGGCCGACAGGATCAGCGGCGGCACCTGGGCGGCCGGTTCCGGCGGCTGCGCGGGGGCCGGTGCGGGGGCCTGTTCGAGGATGACATGGGCGTTGGTGCCGCTGACGCCGAAGGAGGAGATCCCGGCGCGGCGGGGCCGGTCGTGGTCGGGCCAGGGGGTCGGCTCGGTCAGCAGGCGGACGGCGCCGGCGGTCCAGTCGACGTGCGGCGAGGGCTCCTCGGCGTGCAGGGTCGGCGGCAGCAGCCCGTGCCGTAGCGCGCCGATCATCTTGATGATCCCGGCGACTCCGGCGGCGGCCTGGGTGTGGCCGATGTTGGACTTGATGGATCCGAGCCACAGGGGGGTTTCGCGGTTCTGTCCGTAGGTGGCGAGGAGTGCTTGGGCCTCGATGGGGTCGCCGAGGGTGGTGCCGGTGCCGTGTGCTTCGACGGCGTCCACTTCGTGTGGTTGGAGTCCGGCGTTGGCGAGGGCTTGGCGGATGACGCGCTGTTGGGAGGGTCCGTTGGGTGCGGTGAGGCCGTTGCTGGCGCCGTCCTGGTTGACGGCCGATCCCTTGAGGACGGCCAGGACGGGGTGCCCGTTGCGCCGGGCGTCCGACAGCCGTTCCAGGAGCAGGAGGCCGACCCCTTCGCCCCAGCCGGTGCCGTCGGCGTCGGCGCTGAAGGAGCGGCAGCGCCCGTCGGGCGAGAGACCGCGCTGGCGGCTGAACTCCACGAACGTCGCGGGGGAGGCCATGACCGCGGCGCCGCCGGCGAGGGCGAGCGTGCACTCGCCGTTGCGCAGGGCCTGGGCGGCCAGGTGCGTCGCGACCAGGGAGGAGGAGCAGGCGGTGTCGATGGTGATCGCCGGGCCTTCGAGGCCGAAGACGTAGGCGAGCCGTCCGGAGGCGACGCTTCCGCGGCTGCCGTTGCCGACATAGCCCTCAAGGCTGTCGGGTGCGGGTCCGGCCCAGGCCCCGTAGTCGCCGTACATGATGCCGGTGAACACCCCGGTCGGGGTGCCGCGCAGGGAGGTGGGGTCGATTCCGGCGCGTTCGAGGGTCTCCCAGGCCGTCTCCAGGAGGAGGCGCTGCTGGGGGTCCATGGCGGTGGCCTCGCGGGGCGAGATGCCGAAGAAGGCGGGGTCGAAGCGGGCGGCGTCGTAGAGGAACGAGCCGTGGCGGGTGTAGGCGGTGCCGGGTCGGTCGGGGTCGGGGTCGTAGAGGGCGTCGAGGTTCCAGCCGCGGTCGGCCGGGAGCGGCCCGATGGTGTCGGTTCCGGAGGCGACCAGGTTCCACAGCTCTTCGGGCGAGGTGACGCCGCCGGGGTAGCGGCAGCCGATGGCGACGACGGCGATCGGCTCGCCGGTGTCGGCGGTGACGGCCGGGGCGGTGGGCGCCGCCGGGGTGGTCCCGGCCAGTTCGGCGGACAGATGGGCGGCCAGCGCGGTCGGGGTCGGATGGTCGAACACCAGCGTCGCGCTGAGCCGCAGCCCGGTGGCGACGTTCAGGCGGTTGCGGAGCTCTACGCCGGTCAGGGAATCGAAGCCGACGTCTTTGAAGGATCGTCCGGGTTCGACCCGTCCGGGCGAGCCGTGGCCGAGGACGGTGGCCACTTCGGTGCGCACGAGTTCCTGGACGGCGCGGTCGCGTTCGGCGGCCGGCAGCCGGGCCAGCCTCTCCTTCCACGAGTCGGGAGCGCTTGCGGGCGTGGCGGCGGGCACCAGCTCGGCGAACACCGGGGCGATCTGCTGGGTCCTGGCCCGTGACCGGAGCGCGGGAAGGTTCAGCCGTGCGGGGACCGCGACAGGCGCCTGTCCCGCCAGCGCCAGATCGAGCTGGCGCAGTGCCTCGTCGGTGGGCAGGGGCAGCAGTCCGGTGCGGGCGGTGCGGCTGAGGTCCTGTTCGGCGAGATGGCCGGTCATGCCGCTGGCCTGTTCCCACAGGCCCCAGGCCAGGGACAGCGCGGGCAGGCCGTCGGCGGCCCGGTGGCGGGCGAGGGCGTCGAGGTAGGTGTTGGCGGCGGTGTAGTTGCCCTGGCCGGGGCTGCCGATGATCCCGGTGACGGAGGAGAACAGCACGAACGCGGCGAGGTCCAGGTCGCGGGTGAGGCGGTGCAGATGCCAGGCGGCGTCGGCCTTGGGCCGCAGGACGGCGTCGAGGCGTTCGGGCGTCAGTGAGGTGATGACGGTGTCGTCGAGGATCCCGGCGGCGTGGACGACGCCGGTGAGGGGGTGGTCGCCGGGCACTCCGGCCAGCAGGGCGGCGAGGGCGTCGGGGTCGGCGGTGTCGCAGGCGGCCAGGGTGACCTCGGCGCCGTGCGCGCTGAGCTCGGCCTCCAGGGCGAGTGCTCCTTCGGCGGCGGGGCCGCGCCGTCCGGCCAGCAGCAGATGGCGCACCCCGTGCTCGGCGACGAGGCGCCGGGCGACGAGCCCGCCGAGCGTGCCGGTGCCGCCGGTGATGAGGACGGTGCCTTCGGGGTCGAAGGCGGGGGCGTGGCCGGCCGCCGGGTCGGCGGGCCGGGTCAGGCGGGGTACCAGGGCGGTGCCCTCGCGCAGGGCGATCTGGGTCTGCCCGGTGGCCAGGGCCGCCGCGACGGCGGCGGGCGTCGCGGTCTCGTCGAGGTCGAGGAGGACGAACCGGCCGGGCTGCTCGGACTGGGCGGTGCGCACCAGCCCCCAGACCGGGGCGGCGGCGAGCCCGCGCACGGTGTCGTCGGGGGCGGCGGCGACCGCGTCCCGGGTGACGATCACCAGCGGGACGTCGGCGGAGCGGTCGTCGGCGAGCCAGCGCTGGATCAGGTCGAGGACCGGCCCGGTCGTGGCGGCGAGGGTGTCGCCCTCGGCGGTGCTGACCGGGGCGAGCACGTACTCCGGCCGCCCGGAATCGTCGAACAGCGCGTCGAGGCCGGTGACGGGCTCGTCGGCGAACAGCGGCGCGCCGTCGAGCACGGCCCAGCGCGGGAGGGGGGCGTCCGCCGCTGCGGGCAGGGGAGTCCAGGACAGTGCGTAGGGTCGTTCACCGCCGCGCGCGGTGGTGAACGAGGCGGGGTCGGCGGGCCGCAGGGACAGCCCGGACACCGATCCGGCGGAGCGGCCGTCGCCGTCGAACAGCTGGAGGGCGATCCCCTCGCCCGAGGGGGAGATCCGCGCCCGCAGGACGCGTCCGGCGGGCGCGCCCAGGGTGACGCCGCTCCAGGAGAAGGGCAGCAGCGGCCGGTCGGCCGGCGCGCCGCGCACCGTCAGGTGCAGGGCCGCGTCCAGGAGCGCGGGATGCAGAACGAACCCCGTGGTGTCGACGTCGTCGGGGAGCGCGAGGTCGGCGAAGATGGCCTCACCGGCGGTCCACGCGGCCCGGACCCCCTGGAAGAGGGGCCCGTAGTCGTAGCCGCGGGTGGCCAGGTCGTCGTACAGGCCGGTCAGGTCGAGGCGGCGGGCCCCGGCGGGCGGCCAGGCGGCGGCCGGGACGGCCGGCGCCGCGGGCTCCGGGGCGAGCAGGCCGGTGGCGTGCCGCGTCCAGGGCGGTTCGGGATCGCCGGCCGGCCGGGAGTGGACCGCGACGGCGCGCCGCCCGTGCTCGTCGGGCACGGCGAGGGTGACCTGGAGCTGGACGGCCTCCTGTTCGCCGAGGACGAGCGGCGCGTGCAGGGTGAGCTCTTCGATCCGGCCGGCGCCGGCCCGGGCTCCGGCGTGCGCGGCGAGGTCGACGAACGCGGTGCCGGGCAGCAGGACGGTCCCGGCGACGGCGTGGTCGGCCAGCCACGGGTGGGTGCGCAGCGACAGAGCGCCGGTCAGGACGGTCGCGTCGCCCTCGGCGAGGGAGAGCGCGGCGTTGAGGAACCGGTGCCCTGCGGGGTTCTGCCCGAGCGCGGACGCGTCGGCCGTCCCGGCGTTCACGGGGTCGATCCAGAACCGTTCGCGCTGGAAGGCGTAGGTCGGCAGGTCGTCGGCGGCCGGTCCATCGGGGAGCGCGGCGGACCAGTCGACGGGTGCTCCGGCCAGGCGGGCCTCGGCGAGGGACAGCAGGAACCGCTCGGCGCCGTCCCGGTCGCGCTGAAGGGTGCCGGCGGTGCGGGCGTCCGGCAGGGTGTCCTGGAGGGCGCCGGTCAGGATCGGATGGGGGCTGACCTCGACGAACAGGGTGTGGCCGTCGGCGGCAGCGGCCCGCACGGTCCGCTCGAACTCGACGGTCTGGCGCAGGTTGCGGTACCAGTAGGCGGCGTCGAGCGCGGTGCTGTCGAGGAGCTCGCCGGTGACGGTGGAGTAGAAGGGCACGGCCGGGGGACGGGGGGTGATCCCGTCGAGGGAGTCGAGGACGGGCCGCCGCACCGCCTCCACGTGCGGGGAGTGGGAAGCGTAGTCGACGGGGACCCGCCGAGCCCGCACCCCCTGCCGCTCGTACCGCGCGAGGAGCTCCTCGATCGCCTCGGGGTCGCCGGAGACCACGGTCGCGGCGGGTCCGTTGACGGTGGCGACGGCCAGCCGCGCGTCCAGGTCGGCGCGGACCTGCTCGGCGGGCAGCGCCACCGACGCCATCGCGCCGCTCCCGGCGAGCGCGGTGATCGCCCTGCTGCGCAGGGCCACGACGCGGGCGGCGTCCTCCAGCGACAGCGCCCCCGCGACATAGGCGGCGGCGATCTCGCCCTGGGAGTGCCCGATGACCGCGTCGGGACTCACGCCGTGCGCCCGCCACAGGGCGGCCAGCGACACCATGACCGCGAACAGCAACGGCTGCACGACGTCGACCTCGTCCAGGGCCGCCGGGTCGGCGAGGGCCTCGTGCGGCGACCAGTCGATGTGGGGGGCGAGCGCGCGGGCGCAGGCGTCGAACTCCGCGCGGAAGACCGGGCTCGCGGCCAGCAGGTCCGTGGCCATCCCGGTCCACTGCGAGCCCTGCCCGGGGAAGACGAACACGGTCCTGGCCGAACCGGCCGCCTCTCCGCTGACGACGTTCGCGGCGCTCTCGCCCCGGTTCACCGCCCGCAGCCCGGCGAGGAGGTCGCCGGTGTCCCGCCCGACCACGACGGCCCGCCGTCCGAACGTGCTCCTGGCCAGCAGCCCGCGGGCCACCGAGGCGGGCGCGGCCGAGGGCCGCTCCCGCAGGTGGTCCGCGAGCCGTCCGGCCTGGGCCCGCAGGCCGTCCTCGCCCGCCCCGGACAGGACCAGGGCGACGGGCGGCGTGCTCCCGGGCTCCTCCGCCTGCGGCGCCGGCCGTTCGGCGGGCGGCTGTTCGAGGATCAGGTGGGCGTTGGTGCCGCTGATGCCGAAGGAGGAGACGGCGGCCCGGCGCGGACGTTCGGCGTCGTGGGGCCAGGGCGCGGGCTCGGTGAGGAGCCGCAGCCGGCCGGATCCCCAGTCGATGCGGGGGGTCGGGCTCTGGGCGTGGAGGGTCGCGGGGAGCGTCTCGTGCCGCAGAGCCATGATCATTTTAATGACGCCGCCGACGCCCGCCGCGGCCTGGGCGTGACCGATGTTCGATTTGAGCGAGCCCAGCCACAGGGGGGTGTCGCCCGCGCCGTAGGCGGTCTGGAGGGCGGTGGCCTCGATGGGGTCGCCGAGGGTGGTGCCGGTGCCGTGGGCCTCGACGGCGTCGATGTCCTGCGGGCGCAGGCCGGCGTCGGCCAGGGCGCCGGCGATGACGCGCTGCTGGGCGCGGCCGCTCGGCGCGGTGAGGCCGTTGCTGGCGCCGTCCTGGTTGATCGCCGAACCGCGGATGACGCCGAGCACCCGGTGGCCGTTGCGCAGGGCGTCGGGCAGGCGTTCCAGCAGGAGCATGCCGACGCCCTCGGCCCAGCCGGTGCCGTCGGCGTCGGCGGAGAAGGCGCGGCAGCGTCCGTCGGCGGACAGTCCGCGCTGGCGGCTGAACTCCACGAACATGCCGGGCGTCGACAGGACCGTCGCGCCGCCCGCCAGCGCCAGGTCGCATTCACCGGACCGCAGCGACCGCGCCGCCAGGTGCAGGGCGACCAGCGAGGACGAGCAGGCGGTGTCGACGGTGATGGCCGGGCCCTCCAGGCCGAGCGCGTAGGCGATGCGGCCGGAGGCGACGCTGGTCGTGCCGCCGGTCAGCAGGTAGCCGTCCAGGCCGCCGCCGGGCTCGTGCAGCCGGGGCCCGTAGTCCTGCGCGGTCGCGCCGACGAACACCCCGGTGGGGCCGCCGGTCAGGCCGCGCGGATCGAGACCGGCCCGCTCGACGCTCTCCCACGCGGTCTCCAGCAGCAGCCGCTGCTGGGGGTCCATCGCGGCGGCCTCGCGCGGGGAGATGCCGAAGAACGCGGCATCGAACCCGGCGACGTCGCGCAGGAAGCCGCCGCCCCTGGCGTAGGTGGTCCCCGGGACGTCCGGGTCGGGGTCGTAGAGGTCCTCGAGGTTCCAGCCCCGGTCGTCGGGGAAACCGCCGATGGCGTCGGCTCCCGAGGCGACCAGGTTCCACAGGTCCTCCGGCGAGGCGACCCCGCCGGGGTAGCGGCAGCCGATCCCGATGACGGCGATCGGCTCGTCGTGGCTCGTCCGCACCGTCCGCGTGACGGCGGCGGGCGGCGTCTCCAGCAGGTGGCGGGTGAGCGCGGCCGGGGTCGGATGATCGTAGACGAGGGTGTCGGCCAGCGGCACGCCGAGGGACTCGGTGAGCCGTTCGCTGAGCTCCACCCCCATCAGCGAGTCGAATCCGAGGTCCTTGAACGTCAGCGCGTCGTCGACCGCTCCGGGGTCGGCGTGCCCCAGGATCGCGGCGACCTCGGCCCTCACGGTGGCCTCCACCTCGGCGGCCTCCCCGGCGGCCGGGGGCGCCGCGGGATCGACCGCGACCGGCTCGGCCGCCGGCGCGGTACGGGCGGGCGCGGGGTCGCCGAGCCAGTGGACGCTGCGGTCGAAGGCGTAGGTCGGCAGGTCGACGACCCGGCCGGGAAGGATCAGGTCCCAGGAGGGTGACACGCCCCGGGTGTGCAGCCGGGACAGCGCGGTCAGGAGGGTCGCGGGCTCCGGCCGGTCGCGGCGCAGCAGCGGGATGATCGTCCGGCCGCCGCCGGTCGCGGTGCGGGTGAGTCCGCTGAGGACGGCGTCGGGCCCGATCTCGACGAACACCGAGGCGTCCGCGGCCAGCAGCGCCCGCACCCCGTCGTGGAACCGGACGGGCGCGCGCACGTGCCGCACCCAGTAGTCGGCGGAGCCGAGCAGCCCCGGTGCGGCGAGGGCGCCGGTCACGTTGGAGACCACGGGCAGGCGCGGTTCACCGTAGGCGAGCCCTTCGGCGACGGCCCGGAACTCCTCCAGGACGCCGTTCATGTGAGGGGAGTGGAAGGCATGGCTGACCTTCAGCCGGCGGGTCCGGTGCCCGCGCCCGGCCCACAGCGCGCCCAGCTCCAGGACGGCGTCGATGTCACCCGACACGACGGTGGCGGCGGGCCCGTTGACGGCCGCGACCGAGACCCGGCCGGCGTAGGCGGCCAGGTCGGGCCGTACGGCGTCCTCGGCGGCCTCGACCGACAGCATCGCCCCGTCCGAGCGCGCCGACTGCATGAGCCGGCCGCGCGCGGTCACCAGCGCGGCGGCGTCGGCCGGCGACAGCACCCCGCTGACGTGCGCGGCGGCGATCTCGCCGACGGAGTGGCCGATGAGCAGATCGGGGACGACGCCCCACCGTTCGAGGAGCCGGAACAGGGCGACCTCGATCGCGAACAGCGCGGTCTGGGTGACCGCGGTCTCGTTCAGCCGCTCGGCCGCCTCGGAGCCGGGCTCGGCGAACAGCAGCGCCTTGAGGCCCGGGTCGAGGTGGGTGAGGACGGCGTCGAGCTCCTCGGCGAAGGCGGGCACCTCGGCGGCGAGCTCGCGGCCCATGCCCGCGCGCTGGGAGCCCTGCCCGGAGAACAGGAAGGCGACCTTGGCGGGCCCGGCCTGGCCGCGGTTGACCTCCGGTGACGGTCTCCCGGCGGCGAGGGCCGCCAGCCCGGCGAGCAGCCGGTCCCGGTCGGCGCCCACGACGGCGGCCCGCCGGGTGAAGCTCGTGCGGGTGGTGGCCAGCGACCGGGCGACGTCGGCGATCGCGGGCGCCGGAGCCGAGCCGAGCCGGTCCAGCAGCCGCCCCGCCTGGCCGCGCAGCGCGGCCTCGGAGACGGCCGACAGCAGCAGCGGTACCGTCCCCTCCGGCGCGTCCACCGGCTCGGGCTCAGGCTCCGCGACGCCCTCGGCCAGCACGACATGGCAGTTGGTCCCGCCCATCCCGAACGAGCTGACCCCGGCCAGCAGCGGCCTGCCGGGGAAGGGCCAGGGCCCGGCCTCCTGCTGGACGCGCAGGTTCAGCTCCTCCAGCGGGATCGTGGCGGGCGGTGAGGCGAAGTTGAGGCTGGCGGGCAGCAGCCGGTGCCGCAGCGCCAGCACCGTCTTGATCAGGCCGGTGATCCCGGCGGCGGCCTCCAGATGGCCCACGTTGGTCTTCACCGATCCGACTGGCAGCGGCTCCCGCGGCGGGCGGTGCGTCCCGAGGGCGGCGCCGAGCGCGGCGGCCTCGATCGGGTCGCCCAGCCGGGTCCCGGTGCCGTGCAGCTCGACGTACTGGACGTCGGCGGGGCCGACCCCGGCCCGCTCGTAGGCCGCGCGCAGCACCTCGGCCTGCGCGTCGGGGCTGGGCACGGTGAGCCCGCCGGTGCGGCCGTCGTTGTTGACGGCGCTGCCCCGGATGACGGCCTGGATCCGGTCGCCGTCGGCCAGCGCCCGGTCGAGGCGCTTCAGCACGACCAGCCCGCCGCCCTCGCCGCGCACATAGCCGTTGGCGCGGGAGTCGAAGGTGTGGCACCGCCCGTCGGGGGACAGGCCGCCGAACCTGGCGGTCGCCAGGGCGCTGTCGGGCGACAGGTTGAGGTTCACCCCGCCGGCCAGCGCGAGGGTCGTCTCGCCCGACCGCAGGGCCTCGCACGCCAGATGGACGGCGACCAGCGACGAGGACTGGGCGGTGTCGACGGTCAGGCTCGGCCCGTGCAGGCCGAGGAAGTACGACACCCGGTTGGCGATGATCGCCCGGTTCGACCCGGTGATGGTGTGCTGGGTGACGGCGTGGCCGGCGGCGAGCTTGGCGTAGTCGTCCCAGGTCGCGCCGATCCACACGCCGGCGCGGCCGCCGTCGAGGTCCGCGGGCAGCACCCGGGCGTCCTCCAGGGCCTCCCAGGCCAGTTCCAGGGCCAGCCGCTGCTGGGGGTCCATCGCGCCGGCCTCGCGCGGGGAGATGCCGAAGAAGGCCGGGTCGAACCGGTCGAGGCCGTCGAGGAAGCCGCCGCGCGGGGGAGCGCCGGGCACGTCCCAGCGTCCCGGCGGGGTGTCGGTCAGCGCGCTGGTGCCCTCGGCGAGCAGCCGCCAGAACGCTTCGGGGTCGGGCGCCTGGGGCAGCCGGCAGGCGATTCCGATGATCGCGATCGCGTCGCCGGGGTGATCGGGCCGGGCCTTGGTAGTCATCGCGTCCCCACGCCTCTCGGGAGTCTTGCTACGCCATTGACGAGCTTGACCACGGTCCCTAAAGCTGGTGCTTGGGCGAACCTAAAGGCCCATGGCGCCACGGGGGAACGCCGACGGCCCCGGGAGGGGGCGGATTCTCGGGTGTGTCCGCCGGGCAGATGTCCGAGCAGGACGTAGCGGGTGTGACGCTCGACCAGGGTGATGATCGCGCTCTCGCCGCGGGCGCCGATGATGAGTCGGGTAACGGGGATTGCGTTACTGCATCCCCGCCCCCTCAGAACCGTGCAAGCAGCTTTCACCGCACACGGCTCAAGCAAGCCCCGAAGGCTCGCCGGCAGGCGAAAACGCTGGACCCGTCATGGTGGCGGTTCCCTTCCGCCGTTGACAATGGGTGTGGAGGAGACGGAGTCGTTGATCGCCCGGCATGCTCTCGTCCGGGAAGGCGATGTATTGTTTGGAAATCGCTTTTCGGATGACAGACCGCCACGTTTCCCATTCTTGTGGGCTTTGCGGCGGTTGGTCAGCGTGCAGCAGGAGCCCTCTGCAGATCGGGCAACGACCGTTTTGCGCCTTGAGGAGTCGCATGGTCATGGCATCGACCGGCAGTGGTGTTCCCTTGCGACGCCGCTGAGCCCAATATGATTTCAGGGCAGGATCGGCAGTGGCACGGTTCACCCCGACCAGCCGGGCCGCACCCGCGACGCTGCCGTTCTCCCGATCCAGCACCTCGAAAAACCGGGTCTTCAACTCCTCAAAACCCACGATCCCCACAACTCCCTGAACGACAGGGTGTTGCGGGGACCATGAGAACCCAAGGGGCTCCCGGGGCCGTCGCGATGCCGATCAGGACGATCGGCGCAGACGGGCACGCGCCCGCTGAGCGGCTATCAGGGCGCCGAGCACGGCCCGCTGGGGCCGCCGGCCGCCCGACAGCTCCAGCAGGGAGCGGACGATCCACAACCGCGTCTCCAGGAAGTGCCGGGGCGAGCCGTGGACGTCGTCGTTCTCCACCAGCCGCAGATCCTTCAAGTGGCGGCGCAGATGCCCGGTGTCGCCGGGCGGGATGATCTCGTCGCGGCGGCTGGCCATCGAGTAGACCGGGATGTCCAGGGACGCCAGCAGTCCGGGCGTGAGGGCAAGGGGCCTCAGCCGGTCATGGATCTTGGCCCGGTCCGCTCCGGTCAGATGGGCGAGGGTGTCCACCGTGACCGACGGCAGGGCCCGCTGCCAGGCCTCGTCGGTGAAGAAGTCGATGATCGGGGCGCCCGCGAGGATCACTCCGCGGATGCGCGGGTCGGCGGCGGCCGCGTGCAGCGCCAGATTGCCGCTGAAACTGAGCGCGACGGCGTAGGTCCTGGCCGCGTCGGCCCGGTCGGCGACGGCGTCGAGGATCGCGGGCAGCAGCCGGGGGCTGTCCTCGCCGTACCGCAGCGTGTTCTCGCCCACGCCGGGCATCTCGGTGACCACCCCGGCCAGCCCCAGCCGGGCGGCCTGGAGCAGGACCGGCGCCCATTGCTCTTTGACGCTGACGATGCCGCCGATGACCAGCAGCAGGGGCTTGGGGTCCGCGGCCGACAGCCCGGTGGTCCAGCTCCGCACCCTGCCGCCGGGCAGGTCGAGGTCGAGGCGTTCGATCGCGGTGCCGCCGCGCCACCGGTCGAAGACCTCGACGCAGCGGTCCAGGGCGGCGCCGCGCGCGGGTCCGTCGACATAGGGGAAGCGGGCCATGTTGTGGCGGCGGAAGGCCTCCAGCAGCCGGCCGGCGTTCTCGTGCTCGCGTCCGGCGTCGGTCCAGGCCCGCACCCAGGAGCCGGGGCCGTCGCCGTCGTCGTGCTCGACGGCGTCCAGGACCCGCCGGTACTCGGCCTCGGGGATGCCCTGGGCCTTGGCGTGGACGACCACGAACTGCTTGAGCTCGGCGATGTCGTTCATCGAAGGCTCGCCCGCCCCTCGTCCGAGGGCACCGCGTCGTGACCGGTCTCCTTGGGCGCCTCCAGGGCGTCCTTGATCTCGGTCAGGACGTCGGCCGCCTCCGCGCCGTCGATCACCCGGTGGTCGAAGGCCAGGCTGAGCCGCAGGGTCGGGGCGATGGCCAGGCGGCCGTCCCGCACGACCGGCCGGTCGGCTATCCGGCCGAGGCCGAGGGTGATCGTCGTTCCGCCGACGGAGTGGAACCCGTCGACGGGCCGGTGGCCGAGCGAGGTGACGGCGAAGGTGCCGAACCGTTCGGGCCGCCGGTCCAGCGGGCGGACGACCCGCCGGAACCCGGCGCGGCCGATCACCACGGGCAGCCGGTGCAGGGCCCTCAGCCCGGCGAACTCCGGCAGGTCGGCGGCGTCGCCGTCGCGGAAGTACTCGATGCGCTCCTGGAGGGCGAGCGGGTCGGCGGTGTCGGCGTCGGGCAGGACCGCCGACAGCACGACGCGCTGCCCGTTCAGCGTCTTGTCCAGGGTGATCTTCGCGTTGACGTGCGGATGGCGGACCAGCCGGGGCCGCAGCCCGCCGCGCACGGCGGCGTTGGCGTCGGGATGGCGGGCCAGGACCCGGGCCGCGGCCGACACCACGTGCGTCAGCGTCGACAGCCGCCGTGGCGCGTCGGCCTGCCGGGCGCGCAGCGCGCTGACGTCGACCTCGGTGTCGAGGAACACCGGCGAGAACGACCGGATCTCCTCCAGGAAGTACAGGGTGTGCAGCCGCTCGCGCGGGAAGGCGGGCCCGCTCACGCGCCCACCGCCACCGCGTAGATGCGCTCCAGGCTGCGCGCCTCCAGCAGATCGGTCAGGACCAGGGACCGGCCCGTGGTCCGCTCCAGGAGGGTCGCCAGCGTCAGCAGGTGCAGGGAGTCCCAGCCCGCCAGCTCGTCCAAGCTGCGCCCGACGTCCTCGGGGGTGACGTCCAGGCCCAGCTCGTCCTGGACGAGGGACACGAACTCATCGATCGTGGTCACGGAAGGTCTCCTCCGGAGATGTCGGCGGACAGGGAAGGGGAGTCGCTCAGCTCGTCGCGCAGGTCCAGATGGCCGGGCGGGTCCGCGGGCGCCGTCAGGTCGTGGACGTACTCGGCGCCCTCGCCGCTCTCTCCGGCACGCGTGAACCCGTGGCGGGTGTAGAACTCGGCGACCTTCCCGTTCTTGGCGCTCGGCCGGTACAGGCCGCGGACGGTGGCCGCGCCGCTGTCACGGGCGTGGCGCAGGACCGCCGACAGGCCGGCGGCCTCGACGCCGCGGCCGAAGACCCGGCAGCTCAGCAGGAAGTTCTCGATCCGCAGGGCGGTGCCTTCGCGGTGCAGCAGGACGGCCCCGACCAGCCCGTTGTCGCCGAAGCGGTCGCCGGAGCGCAGCGTCACGACCGTCGCGGCGGGGTCGGCGAGCAGGGCGCGGACATCGGCGGGCTGGAGCCGCCGGGTCGTCAGGTTGAACTGGTTGGTGCGCAGGGTGAGCTGGGACAGGCGGGCCACATCGGCGTCCTGCGCCCGGGCGGCCCGCACCCAGACGCCGAGCTGCTCCAGGTAGGCCTCCAGCGAGGTGAAGGTGTCCAGGAAGTCCTTGCGGGCCAGGTCCTCGCGGTACTTCTCGGTCCTGGCGCGGTCCTCGGCGGTCAGCTCGCGGACGGTGAACCAGCCGTCGGCCAGGAGCCTCGGCGTGTGCAGCGCGGGCTCGGTGTCGACCTGGACGACCGCCACGCCGGGCAGCTCACGGCGGACCAGCCCGCACTCGAACGGGCTGTCGTCGACGAAGACGAGGCTGTCGACGCCCAGCCCGAGATCCTTGGCGAGCTCGGTCAGGTTGTCGTGCTTGGGCCGCCAGTTCGCGACGATCCTGGTGAAGTCCCCCTCGCGCAGCACCATCCCGGGATGGTCGGCCAGCGCCGCGGCGACGGGCTCGGGATCGTTCTTGCTGACGGCCGCCAGCAGCACGCCCTGCGCGCCGATCTGGGCGACCACCCGCTGGAAGGCGGCGAACGTCTCGCCCCGGTATCCCTCACCGACCTCGATGCCCTCGACCCCGTCGTCGCCGAGGACGCCGCCCCACAGCGTCTGGTCGAGATCGACGACCAGGCACTTGGCGGCGCGTCCGGTCACCAGCCGCGCCAGATGCCCGATCTCGCGCGCGTAGCGGGCCAGCAGCGCGGGGGACAGCTGGAGGCGGGCGTAGGCGGCCAGCCGCGCGTCCACGGCGGGAATCCCCTCGGCCAGCAGGGGGTCGAGATCGACCACGACGACGTTCAGACGGGTCTCGGCCAGGCGCAGCAGCCGCGCGGCCGCCTCCCGCCACACCACGCCGAGGCGCGCCCGCGACCGCAGGTCGAGGAGCTGGGCAGGGTAGCTGGACGGCAGCGGCAGGGTGTTGAGGACCAGGGTGCCGCGGGCGTGCTCACCGAACCGGGCGGCCAGCTCCTCCAGCGTGGTGAGCCTGGCGTCCAGGACCCGTTCGACGTCCTCGACCCGCCACGGCGACGGCACCTCGTCGAAGATCACTGTCGGGTCCAGCAGGCACACGGTCAGGTCCGGGTCGGCCTCGTACAGCCCGCTCGCGGTGTCGGCCAGTTCGAGGACGTAGCCGTCGTACTGGCCGGTCCACGGCCGCAGCAGCAGCCCGTGCCGGGCCAGCTCGGCCGTCAGGGGGGCAACCAGCGTGCCGAGCGTGCCGTGCCCGGTGATCGCGATGGTGACCGCGGGGAGGCCGGGATGGGCGCGCAGGACCTCGTCGGGGTCGACCCGCGCCAGCAGCCGTCCGGCCCGGTCCAGACCGGGCTCGTCGAGCCCGGCCAGCAGCCCGCGGACCGCGGGGTAGTCGGCGGCGAGCCGCCCCGCCCGGCTCAGCTCGGCGATCGGGTCGGTGACCGCCATCAGAGCCGCTCCAGCGCGAAGCCGGCTTTGATCCACTTGCTGGACTCCACTGCGATCCCGACCGCGCGGTCACCCCGGCCGAGCAGGCCCAGGACCTCTTCGAGCTGGAAGAACGCCAGCGCGTTCCCGCAGTTGCCGGTCTGGCCGACGCAGGTGATCTCCTCGGCGGTGTCCAGGCCGAGACGCTCGGAGATCCGGGCCGTCATCCGGCCGGACAGCTGCGGCGGCAGCACGAAGTCCAGATCGGTGTCCTTCCAGTCGAGGGAGTCGAGCAGCTCGGCGAGGATCTCGGCGGCCATCTCCGGCACCGACTCCTCGATGGCCTTGTAGTCCTCGCTGACGGCGGCCTCGCCGATCCCGGCGGCGCGTCCCGCGCGATCGGCCTGCCCGAACCAGCGGACGATCTGTCCCGGCGCGCGGCCCCGTCCGGTGAAGCGGGTCATCACCCGGCGCAGCGCGACCGTGCCGGGCGCCGGATCGGAGGTCAGGACGGCCGCGCCCGCGCCGTCGCCGAACAGCACCACATTGACGAGCTCGGCCGGGGGAAGGCTGCGCAGATCGGCCTCCAGGTCGAAGTGCCGGGCGCAGCTGTCGCCCGCGATGACCAGCGCGTTGCGGTGGCCGCCCCCGGCGAGCATCTGCCGGCCCACCTCCAGGGCCTGCACCGCGCCCGAGCATCCCGACTGGAGCTGGTAGGTCGGGATCTGGTCGATGCCCAGCCGGTCGGCGATCTCGTTGACCGTGGCGGGCATCAGCGCGTCGGGGGTGGCGGTCCCCATGACGATCACATCGATGTCGGCCGCGTCGGTTCCGGCGGCCGAAAGGGCCCGCCGGGCGGCCCGCTCGCCGAGGTCGGCCAGGGAGACGACGGTCTCGCCGGTGTCGAGGTCGACCGACAGGTGCCTGGTGCGGGTGCCGATGAAGACGTCGATCCACTGCTGCCACAGATCGTCCATGCCGAACCGCCGGGCCAGGGTCACGTTGTCGACAGGCGGTCCGGGCAGGGCGGTTCCGGCGGACAGGAGGCGGATGTCCGATGCGTCCATCCCGGTCCTTTCTCAAGGTGGCGAGGGAGGGGCCTGAGATCGCCTCCGATCCTCTCCCCGCCACCTAAAGCGGACCTTTGCCCAGTCTGACGCCGCCGGTCAGCCGAGATCGGCCATCAGCCGGGCCAGCGTGGCACGCGACCGGATGTTGAGCTTCCGGTAGATGCGGGTGAGATGGACGTCGACGGTCCGCGGGCTCAACGACAGCCGCTCGGCGATCTCCCGGGTCTTCAGTCCCGATCCGGCGATCTCGGCGATCTCCCGTTCCCGCTCGGTGAGCACCGTCAGGTCGACCGCCGCCCGGACCGCCGCCGGGGGCGGGGCGAGCCGCACCGCTCCGCCGCGCTGCGCCAGCTCCTTGGCCAGGATGCGGGTCGCCGCGGCCTCCCTGCGGTGCCCGAGCGTGCTGAGGTGCGGGACGATCGTCATGAGGGCGCGCGCCTGGCAGTGGATCATCCCCGCGGCGCCGAAGAGATCGGCGGCCTGGCGGTAGCGGGCGACGGCCCCGGCCAGATCGTCGCCGACCCGCAGGACCTCGGCCCGGGCCAGCAGCGCGTAGGCCCGCGGCGCGGGCGAGGCCAGCCCCTCGACGGCCTTCTCGACCCGGTCGGCCCAGGGGCCCGGCGGTTCGCCCGCGTCCAGCGAGGCCAGCAGTCCGAGCAGGAAGAACTGGGGCCGCAGGAACGCGGGGATCCCCGGCAGATGCGGGCCGCCGCCCGCGTCCAGCAGCACCGTGACGCTGCGCCTGGCCTCGCCCCTCAGCCAGGCCACGGTCGCCACCGTCAGCGACGCCGCCACCCCCCAGTAGTGGTTGCCCTGCCGCAGCAGGGTCACCGACCGGTCGGCCAGCGCCGAGGCCTCGTCCAGCCCGGTGCCGCCCCACACCTCGCACAGCGCCTCCAGCGCGAGGGCCAGGCCGCGCAGATGCTCGGCGCGGATGCACTGGGCCAGCCGGTCGGCCTCGCCGGCCAGCCGGCGCGCGTCGGACAGGTGGCCGGTCTGCCGGTAGACGTTGCCGAGGCCGAGCAGCAGCGCGGGGAACACATGGCTCTGGCCGGTGCTCTGGGCGATGCGCATGGCGCGGGTGAAGTGGCGTTCGGCGTGCTGGAAGGCGCCGACGATCGTCTCGGCCCAGCCGAGCAGGCCGAGGTATTCGGGGTGGGCGGCCAGTTCGCCGTCCGAGAGCCGGTCGATGGCCCCGCCGCAGTCGGCCACCGAGTCCGGCGCGTGCGGGCGGTTCCTGAACGCGTCGCACAGGCCGTCCAGGACCAGGGCGCCCGCCTCGGCGGTCCGGTCGGCGTGCCGGCGGGCCAGGCGCAGGGCCATCTGCACCTGGCCGCAGCTCGGCAGCCGTCCGTCGAACGCGCCGATGATGCCGTGCTCGATGATGAGGGCCGCGGCCTCGGGGGGAGGGGAGGGATGGGTGAACGCGTGCGCCAGCTCGTCCTCCAGCAGGGCGCGCGCCTCTGTGAAGTTGCCCAGCAGGCACTCCACGACCGAACCGAACGCCACCGCCTGGGCGCGCGCGCCGAGCTCCTCCATCGGGATGGTCCGCAGGACGCGGTGCAGGAGGTCGCGGCTCTCCGACAGCCGCCCGCTCTGGCCCAGCGAACGGGCCAGGAACAGCGTGAGGTCGATGCGGGCGGGGCCGGGAGGGCTGATCCGCAGCGCCGTCTCCAGCCACTGGACGGCGGCGCCGGGGTCGGTCGGGAAGACCTCCTCGGCGGCCTCCCGCAGGATCTGGGCGTCGCGCGGGCCGCCCAGGGTCCGGGAGCGTTCGACGTGCACGGCCCGGTCGACGGCCGTGCCACCCCGGCTGGACAGCAGGTCGACCGCCCGGCGGTGGGCGTGCAGCCGCCAGGTCGGATCGGCCGTGGCGTAGATCAGGCACCGCAGCACGGGGTGGCGGAACCCGTAGGCGCCGGCGTGGTCGACCGGCCGCAGGACGTCGTGCAGGAGCAGGCAGTCCAGCGCGGCCTGGACCTCGTCGTGGCCGGCTTCGGCGACCACGGTCAGCGCCGCGGCGTCGCCGTGGTCGCCCAGGATCGCGGCGGCCGTGGCGATCCGCAGCGTCGCGGCGTCGAGGGTCGCGATCTCGCCGAGGATCAGGCTGGTGGACTGGGTGGGCATATCGCCGGGCAGTTCGTTCGGATCGATGCCGGCCAGCGTGAGCAGGTAGAGCGGGATGCCCTGGCTGACGCGGTGCAGTTCGTGCAGCCGGGCGTCGCCGGGGTCGAGGTCGAGCAGGTTCGCCGCCTCCTGGAGGGCCAGCGGGCCCAGCTCGATCCGGGTGGCGGCGCCCAGCTCGCAGGCGTGGGCGAGGCTGCCGCGCAGGCGCTGCGAGGCCTGGCGGGGACGCTGGGCGATGACGAGCAGGACGGGCCCGGCGGTGGGCCGCCGCACGAGCCGGTCGATCAGGTCGGCCGAAGCGGGGTCGGCCCAGTGGAAGTCGTCCAGGACGACCAGGAGGCCGTCCCCGGCGGCCCGGCCGAGAAGACCGCGCAGCGCGGCGGCGATCCGCTGGCTCTCGCCGACGGCCGGGTTGGGGCCGCTTCCGGCGGCGGCGCGGGCGAGGATCTCGATGTCCTCGGCGGGAGCCCGGCCCGCGCGGTGGTCGCCGAGCGGGATCGATTCGAGGATCTGGGCGAGGATATGGAAGGGCAGGGCCCGCTCCTCGACGACGCACCTGGCGTGGACGACCGGGATGGCCCGGCAGCGCGCCTCGTCCATCAGATCGGCCAGGAGCCGGGTCTTGCCGACGCCGGGTTCGCCCACGATCTCGACCGTCCGGCCCGATCCGCCGCTCAGAGCGTCGAGGGCCGTGTGAAGTGCGTGGGCCTCGGCTCGCCGGAGGCCCGTGGTCTCGATGACGCCCATGGTCTGTCTCTCCCTCAACCGCTGGCCGGATGGTCGTTCAAGAGCAAGGGAGTTGTGCCGTCGCCTCCCCCGGGGACGGGAGGCGTTCCGCTTCTTCCGCTGTGCAGTCTAGGCCGCCGGATCTCGACATTTCCGGTGCCGTGCGTGCAGCTCAGGGGGTTTTGGGCGGTCCGCAGTGCCCGCGGGGGGTGACACGGTCTCCTCGCGGGCGGCCTCGTTTCCCACTGATCGTGCGCATGAGCCGCTTCTCGTGGGCGGAGTGCTCGTGCCGGAGCGGATGCGGCTGGAGTAGCAGAAAGGTCCCACCACGATTCATGCAATGGCCCATTTCGGTCATTCATGTAGGAAAAACACACTTTGTTTTCCGGCCGGACGCGTCTCGACCGGGGGAGCGGTGCGGTCGGTATCCTCAAGACGGACAACGGAGGATGCCTGCCATGACCAAGCCGCTCGCCGGGCCGCTCGCTTCGGATCCGCCGGGCCCGTCCCGCGCCATGCGCATGGACGCCCGCCGGAACCGCGACAGGCTGCTGGCCGTCGCGGCGGAGGTCTTCGCCGAGGAAGGCGTCAACGCCTCGCTGAACGAGATCGCCAAGCGGGCGGAGGTCGGCGCCGGCACCCTCTACCGGCATTTCCCGACCCGGGAGGCGCTGCTGGAGTCCGTGCTGCACGAGCAGTTCGAGGACCTGGAGCGCCACGGCCGCGATCTGCTGGCCGCCCCGCCCACCGGCGACGTCCTGGCGGCCTGGCTGCGTGGGGTCATCACCCAGGTCACGAGCCTTCCGGGGCTGGCCTCGGTGATGATGACGGTCCTGCACGGCGGAGGCTCCGAACTCGAGGCCTCGTGCTCCTCCGTCCGGGTCGCCGGCGCCGACCTGCTGGAGCGCGTCCAGGCGGCGGGCGAGGTCCGGGCCGGGATCGACATCTCCGACCTGCTGAAGCTCGTCATCGCGATCGCGCTGGCCACCGAGGGCGCGCCGGCCGGCTCGGGGGAGTCCGAACGGCTGCTGGACCTGCTGCTCGCCGGCGTGCGCCGCGAAAGGTGACGGCGGGCGGCCCCCCTCGGAGTCCGCCCGCCCGGTGTTGCCGCACGATGGTCCTGGGCCGTCACGGCCGCGAGTTCATACCCGTCACAGCGCGCTGACGGGCTTGCCGCCCGTGGCGAGCCTGACCTTGTGCACGGCCAGCACGGCGATCAACGCGGCCAGGAGGGTGAAGCCCAGGCCGCCGTAGAACGCGGTGGAGATGCCGTGGGACAGCACGTGCGCCGCCTGGTCGTCCGGGGTGGCCCCGACCGGTGGCTTGGCGGCCTCGTCGCGGATGGCATGGCCGAAGACCGCCACCAGGATCGCCAGGCCGAGCGAGCCGCCGACCTGGAGCATCGCCTGGAGCAGGCCGGAGGCGGCACCGGAGTCCTCCTCCGGCAGCCCCGAAAGGATGATCATGTTCATCGGCATGAAGGTCAGGCCGACCCCGATCCCGAACAGCAGCATCGGGCCGAGCACGCCGGAGGCGAACCCGCTGTCCTCGGTCAGCCTGGTCAGCCAGATGACTCCCGCGGTGATGAGCAGCGTGCCCGTCACCATGACGGCCTTGGCCCCGACCTTGGGGAACAGCGCCGGAGCGGCTCCCGCGGCGGCCATCTGCGTCAGGGCCAGCGGCAGGAAGGCCACCCCGGCCGCGACCGGGCCGAAGCCCAGGACCTCCTGGAGGAACTGGGTGAGGAAGAAGAAGACGCCGAACATCGTCGCGGGCAGGACGAGCGTCAGCGCGTAGGACGCGGCCCGGTTGCGCTGGGCGAACAGGCGCAGCGGCATGATCGGCTGGCTCACCCGGGTCTCGGTGAGGAGGAAGACCGCCAGCAGGACCACCGCCGCCACGAACGACACGATGGTCTGGACGTCCGACCAGCCCGCGGCCGAGGCGCGGATGAACCCGTAGACCAGGGCGGACATCCCGATCGTCGAGCTGAGGGCGCCGGTGAGGTCGAACTTGCCGGGGTGGCGGCGCGGTTCGAGCACGAAGCGGGGCGTCACGATCGCCACGATGACGCCGATGGGCACGTTGATGAACAGCACCCAGCGCCACGAGAGGCTGGTCAGGACGCCGCCGAGGATCAGGCCGAGGACCAATCCGGATCCCGCGACGGCCGAGAACACGCTGATCGCCCGGTTGCGCGCGGGCCCGTCCTCGTAGCTGGTGGCGATAAGCGCCAGCGAGCCGGGGGCGGCCAGCGCGGCGCCGACGCCCTGCAGGGCACGGGCGGCGAGCAGGAGCCCGCCGCTGGTGGCCAGCCCGCCGAGCAGGGAGGCGATCGTGAAGATGATCACGCCCCAGAAGAAGATCCTGCGGTGGCCGAGGATGTCGCCGCTGCGGCCGCCCAGCAGCAGCAGACCGCCGAAGGTCAGCGTGTAGGCGTTCATCACCCACGCCAGGTCGGTGGCGCTGAATCCGAGATCGCTCTGGATCTTGGGCAGGGCGATGGTGACCACGCTGGCGTCCAGCAGCACCATCAGCTGGACGGTCGCGATGATCGCCAGAGCGATCCCCGGCCGCCCGCCTCTGACGGCGGCCCCCTCCACGGCGGGGGCGGCTCCGGGGGTAAGCGCCGAGCTTGACATACCTGTCTCTCCGTCCCTGGGTTTTCCGGTCAGTAAACGGAAAGCCTCTCCGCTTACCGGGGAGATGATACGGAGAGACTCTCCGGTTCGCAACGGCGCCGGGACGAGGGGGCCGTCGTGACGCCGCTCGCGGGTCTCACCTGGAGGCGTCCGGGCTGATGGAGGCGTCCGGGCTGACCGCCTCGCGCTGCGCGGGCGCCGGGGCGCTGCGGGCGGAGGAGGTCAAGACCTTCGCGATGACGCGCGGGTGCAGGAGGGTCGCCGGGCTGGCGATCATCTGGGAGGTCGCGAAGAACCGCCGGTACAGGTCCAGGTCGCCGGGCACCAGGTTGATGAGCCGGTCGCTGTACCAGCGGCCGATGCGCTGGGACAGGCCGGGCTTCTGGTCCGACCAGCCCTGGTCGGTGCTGGTCGCCATCGTCCACGGCAGCCGCAGGGCCTTGGCGATCCGGCGCTGGAACTTGCGCTCCAGCCCGGCGGGGTCGCCGCTGGCCGAGACGAGCAGGGACTGGAGGATCTCCGCCTCGATCGCCGCGACGGTCATGCCCTGACCGTAGACCGGGTTGAACGCGCACACCGCATCGCCCAGGACGACGAACCGCTCCGGCCAGCGGGCCTGCGTGTGGTAAGGGATCCATCGGTTCTGGAGCTTGACGGCATGGTAGAGCGGGCCGTCGGGCTCGCCCGCGGTGATGGCCTCGGCGACCAGGGGATTGGTCAGGGACCGGGCGAAGTCGACGAACTCGTCGGGGTCGCCGGGACGCTTCTCACCGCCCGCCGCGAACAGGGAGACCAGCCATCGCCCGTCCTCCACGGTGACCACGGCGCTGCCGCGCTTGCGGTGGGGGGCGTAGGTGAACTCGCCCGCGGTCTTCCAGTCGCCGTCGAAGTCGTCGGGGATGCGGAAGACCCGGGTGGTGTAGGAGAGCCGGCCGTCGATCACCTGCGCCTCGGGAACGGGGTAGCCCGCTGCCGTGAGCCAGGATTCGAGCTTCGAGCCGCGTCCGGCGGCGAACACGACCAGATCGGCGTCGACCTGCTCGGAGGTGTCCGGCGGGCCGGAGGCCGGCCCGCCGGACACCCCGAGGACCCTGGTGCGGTCGTCGTTCCAGCGCAGGCCCTCCACCCGGAATCCGCTCCGCAGCGTGATCTCGGGCCTGCCGAGGACCCGGCGGCGCAGGGTGCGTTCCAGTGTCGTCCTGGTGACCGTCTGCACCTGCAGGCCGATGGTCCCGCGCGGCCCCGGCCCGTTGGGGAAGGCGACGCGGCTGGACTCGCCGCCGTCGAAGACGGGCGCCCCCGCGGCGGTGAGTTCGTCCCGCAGCCCCGGGAACAGGCCCTCAAGGATGTTCGCGCCCCGGGAGAGCAGCGCGTGCGGATGCCTGGCCTGGGGGATTCCGCTGCGGTGCCCGGTCTCCTCGGTGATCGTGTCCTGTTCGAGAATCGTCACTTCGGAGAAATGGTCGGCCAGCACCCGCGCGGCCACCAGACCGCCGAAACCGGCCCCTACCACCACGGCGTTACGCGGCATCTTCGTCGTCCTTTCATCAAGGTGAGAAGCGCTGATCCCGTCGGGGACGAAAGCCTCGTTGGAGCACCATGGTGCAGGACACCCCTGGAATAATCAACTATTCCGATAGGGAAACAATGGTCGATGGGCGGCGTTTTTCTTTAGATGAACTTTGGCTCGTAACGCTATAGGGGATGCCATTCTCCAATGGCTGATTGCATGGGTGATCACTCTTCCTGGGGGCGGTCAGGCGGGGCCGACGAGGTGGGGCGGCGCGCCCAGCGTCACCGACAGTTCGCGGGCGTAGCGGACGAGGGCGGCGCCGAAGCGGTCGACGTCGGCGTCGGTGGTGCGGTAGGCGGGGGCATTGATGCTGATAGCGCCGAGGATCTCGCCCGCCCGCCCGGGGCGCTGGGACTATCCGGCGGGAGCCGACTCGGGCGGATGGTTGGCCGGACTGGCTTCACCGTCGGCCGATCAGTGCGGCGGATCGCGACAGGATCCTGAAGGATCTGTCGACCGACGAGGACGCGCTCAGCGCTGCCGGGCGGCGGGACGACGTGCGGCTCGCACCGTTGTTCTCGTTCTTGACGATCGAGGGTTTCGGGGGTGGTGACGATCCCCGGAAGGTCGCTCGGCTGCGGGCCAGCATCAACGCGGCCTGCCGAGTCGCGGCGGGTGATCGGCGGACCAGCTATCGAGCGACTGACGAGTCGATCACGATCGGAATCGCCGGCCCTGACGCCCGCGAGCGGATCGGTTTTCTGCACCAGCAGCTCTTGGGGATGAGCCGCAGTAAGGGCTGGACGATCACTGAAGATCTCAGATGAGCCACTTCCCCACGAGCGGATGCTGATCGCTCTCCCGCATGGGGCGGGTGACGCAGGGTGTGGTCACGGGCTCGGCACGTCGCGTCCACGGCTCGGAGTGTTGAGGGCGTAGCCGTCAGCCGGTCGCGGTCTGGAGGTGTGTGCGGAGCGCGGCTCGGAGTTCGGGAAGGCCGGTGGTGGCTCCGAGGCGGTGGAGGAAGTCGGGGACGCTCCAGGTGATGAGGGCGCCTTGGCGGGAGAGGTAGAGACCCACCTTGTTGATCTTGTGGTGGTCGTGGTAGTCGAGGAGGAGGTAGCCGGCGAGCTGGTAGATCTCTTCGCGGCCGAGGCGGCGGGGGTGGGTGGTGGCTTTGCAGTCGAGGAGGAGGCCGTCGAGGATGAAGTCGGCGTCGGCGCCGCCGAGGTCGGTGCTGCCGGTGAACAGGGGCCCGCAGATCCTTTTTTCGGCGGGGAGCGCCCGCAGGGCGGCGAGGGGTTGGCGGGCGAGGCGGGTCTGCTGGTGGATGTCGTCGACGGCGTAGGCGGGGACGGCGGCCGTCAGGTCGTCCAGGGCGGTGGCGGGTGTGGCGTAGGCGGGGTTGGCGAGCATGCTGTAGCGGCGCAGACGACCTGTGCGGCACAGGTCCTCGTAGAACGAGGCGACGAAACACAGCCGGGCGAGGTCGTCTTCGGAAGACCGCCCGGGGTCGAGAAGGTGTTCCTTCACACGGGACAGCAGGTCACGGCCAGCGTCGTGGACGGCGGCCCGCACGGCCTGGGACGGCCCTGCGGTGAAGAGGTCGTCGTCCAGGAGCGCTTCGACGCCGAGGGTGACGGCGACACCGAGACCGCCGCCGAAGGACAGGCGGAGCCGGTAGTCGATGGCGTGGCCGAGCGCGGTCCAGTCGGGGTAGCGGACATCGAGGGGCTGGACGGGATGGGGCAGCCCGGTCAGGTGGGCCAGGTAGTCGTGCTCGACGTTCCCGCTGGCGGGCAGGTGGGTGTGCATGAACTGAGAGACCGGTGAGGCCGGGTGTTTGAGCTGCCCGGTGAGGCTGAGCGTTCCGAGGGGCTGCTGGGTTCCGGCGCGTCGCTGCTCGTAGGCGTCGATCCAGGCGACGCCGTCGGGGTCGAGACGGTGGCGGGCGCGGCTGACGGCGACGTAGATGAGGCGGGCCTCGGCCGGGTTCAGCTCACGGCCGGGCCCGTCGCCGTCGCCGGCGGGCGGGTCGAAGCCGCGGCCGATACGGACGGTGTCCCATTCGCGGCCCTTGGCCTTGTGGGCGGTGGACACGGTGACCTTGGCCCGGTACTCGGGGGCCAGGCGCTGGACGGCTTGGAGGATGGTGTCGGGGCCGTAGGTGTCGACGAGGTCGACGGTCGCTTTCAGGTCGGCTCCGGCGGTGTCGAGCTGCACGTACTCCTGGACCTCGGCCCAGGAGGAGAACAGGAACAGCTCCGGGTGACTGGTGCGTTTCCCGGCCTTGAGCTCTTGGGCGGCGTGGGCGATGCGTTCCAGGGCCGTACCGCCGCCGGTGAGCGCGACCGGCACGCCGAGGTTGAGGTAGCCGATGACGTGCGCCATCGCGTCGGCGTTCCCTCGCACCAGCACCGCGTCGGGGTGGGTGAGGGATTCGATGCGGGAGTCGGCCGGGCCGTGCCCGGCCAGCTGCATGGCCGATTCGGCGTGCTTGAGCCACCGGTTGGCGACCGCGGCGATGTCGGGGCCGAGCCGGAAGGACTGGGTGAGGTGCAGATGCTGGGCGGGGAACCCGGTCATCACGTCGCGGGCGCTGCGCCACCCGTAGATCTGCTGGGCGGGGTCGCCGACGCAGACGCGTTGGGCGTCCTGGGCGAGGAACACCTCCTCCAGGACCGGGTTGGTGTCCTGGGCCTCGTCCAGCAGCACGAAATCCGCGCCCAGGGACGGCTCGGTGAGCGCCCACAATTTCATGTAGTGGTCGTGCTCGAAACGCAGCCGCCCATCGCGCGAGCGCAGATCGTCCCACGCCTTGACCGCGAACCGCAGCAGATGGTGGGCCAGGTAGGCCTGCGCTTCGCCGTCCAGGCCGTTGACCGGTTCCATGTGGCGGGCGGTCACCTGCTGGTCGGTGCTGTAGCAGTACCGGCGGATCATCCCCATCACCAGCCGCGCCTGATGCGACACGGTGATCTTCTTCTCGCCGCCCAGATCCAGGTCCCGCACCAGGCCGAGGATGTGCGCGGTCTGCTTGGCGGGGATGCGGGGCGCGTCCAACCGATGCTGGAAGGCACGCCCGACGGTCCGGAACGCCAGGGAATGGGCGGTGCGGCAGACGACGTTCGGCCCGAACCGGCGGGCCGCGTCCACCGCGATCGCCTTGTTGAACGCCACGTACAAGCCACGCCGGCGCGTCGAGGCGCCCATCAGCACCAGCGTCGAGGTCTTCCCGGTGCCCGCCCCGGCGACCAACGCCAGATCCTGACCCGCGGCGAACGCCTCACGGGCGGCCTGCTGCTCGGCGGTCGGCTCCATGGCCAAGAGATCCCTCCAGGGGAGATACGGCTTTATGTACCGTCATCCGGACGCTAGCGGCCGGACACGGTCCGGGGCAGGCCGATCACAATCCGCTGGCCACACCCGGCCGCCACACCACACGAATTAGCAGGTTCATCCCCAGCTCGCCGGGCCGACCTGTACCGGGCCGGTAGCCGGGCGGTGCCGGAGGACGCGAGTACCGCGGGTGCGGGAACGGCGATACTGCCGTCATGCCACGATCAGAGAAGTCCGGCCTGGACGATTGCGTCGAACTCATGGCGACCATGTGGACCAGCGAGGTCGCCGGCCACACCCATGAACGGCAGGCCCGCCACGCGGCCGCGATGCTCCTGTCGGGAAGCGGCATCACCGGCACCGACGCCACCGCCGAGATGATCGAACTCCTCGACGAGGCCATCCAGGTCGGCTACATCGCCGCATTGAAAGAGGTGGAGAACGGCGACCTCGACGACGACATCCGCTCCTGGCGGCCCGACCTCGCCGACGAATGACCTCCGTCACGGCGCTGCCGGAAACGCCTCGGCATCGGCTGCCGCCGGAGAGTACCGTGCGTGATCGTGGACGAACAAGAGATGCTGCGCGGCCTGGTCGAGACCCTCGACCGCCAGCATCGCGCGCACAAGCTGATCAACGGCGGTGCGATGTCGGCGTGGACGATCCAGGCCGGTAGCCCGCTCGCCGGTGACGACGACAGGTCCCACCCGTACGAGGTCGGGCACGCCGCCGCGCACGCCCTGTTCGTCGCCCACGACCACCTGCTGTGCCTGCGGTCGTCGTTCGGCCGTGAACCCATCGTTGTGCACACCCACGGCCAGTTCACCCTCGCCCGGGCCGCACTCGAGAACGCCGCCCGCGCCCTCTGGCTGCTCACCCCCAAGGACCGGGCCACCCGGATCACCCGGTGCCTGGCGATGCGCCGCAAGGACGTCCACACCTCCTTCAAGCGGCGCGACCTCGTCGGCGCCCGCTCCCCGCGGACCAAAGAGCAGGCGTTGGAGGACGTGAACCGCGTCCTGGCAGCTGCCCTCGGCATCACCACCGGCGAGGCCGAACGCGTGGTGAAGGCGACGCCGACCAGCTACCGGGACATGGTGCGCGAAGCGGGCCCGGCCGCCGGGATCTCCGCCGACACCGCCGAAGCCCTGTGGGGTGTGTGCAGCGCGCTGGCCCACGGCGACCTCACCGGCACCCTCGACGCCTCCGAACTGGAGATCACCGCGGCCCGGTCGGTGAAGGGCCGCGACATCGCCACCGTGAAGATCACCGGGTCGGTCGGCAAGCTCTACTGGATCACCCGCGCCACCGCCTCGACGATCGACGCCGGATACGACCTGTACGCCCGCCGCGCCGCCTCCCCCTACACCCTGGCCGCAGGATCGTGACGCCGGACCCGACCGGCCGCATGCCGCCCCAGCCCCGTCTGATCGTCGCCGTTCTCCAGCGGCGCAACACCGGATCTGGGATCCTGACCCCATGACCGAGCCCCGTGTGCTCGCCCCCATCACCGTCGGGGCCCTGCGCAGCTACCTCGCCGAGCAGGGCCTGGCCGACCACCTCCCCGTGGTCGTCGGCGGGACCGATTTCGATGATGCCGAGCGGACACTGATCGGCATCGCCGACGACCTGCGGCATGACGCGCTCGGACCGTTCGGCGGGCGACTGGTGATCGCAGCGACGGGCTTGGGGTTGGTCGACGAAGGCTGACCGGACCGGCAAGCGCTTCCATGACGATGGCCGGTGGCACCCGCCTGTGCTCGGGCGGATCTGCCCAGCCGCGTTCGTCGCCGTCCGGGGTGGCTGGTCAGTCAGGGCATGGTGAGAACGAGTCTGCCGTGGACGTTGCCGGCGCGCAGCAGGTCGGCGGCGTCGTTGGCCTGGTTGAAGGGGCGCACGCTGTCGATCCGGTCTGTTCAGCCCCTGACTGGGTCGTCCTCAATGTGGGTCCAGGTGAAGGCGGGCTCGCCGAGTGGGTGGTGTTGGGCGTAGTCGAACAGCCTGAGTGGCGGCATCCACGCGGTGACGAACTGCTGCTGGAGATGGAGGGTCAGTGCGAGCAGGATGTCCTCGTCCTGGTGGGGTCTGAAGGCGATCAGGCTCGATCCCGGTTCGGGTGTCGGGTTGATGAGGCCCGTGGCCGGGTCGGTCCACATGAGGTAGCCCTTGCCGAGGATCCAGACGCTGTCGGGCCACTCGGCCGCATCGCGGCCGTCGCACCATTGGAGGAGGTGGCTGCCGAGGGTGTCGAGTTCGAGGCCGCTGAACGCGAAGATGATGCCGACGGTCGGGACGTAGGGATAGGTGCGGCCGTAGGCGGTGCGTTCCGCCGGCGGCTGCCGCGGGTGGAACGCGGTCTTCGGCAGCCTCTTGGCCGCGCGGATCTTCTCGCAAGCGTCGCGCAATTCAGCGCCGTCCAGGCTGCTCTTCATCTCGGTGACGCCGTACACGCATTCGTTCACCAACACGCTGAGGCCCGCGAGCGTCGTCAGGGGCGGCACGTTTCTGTCCGCGATCACCACATCGGCCTGCCGCGACACCTGCCCGTCCGCCGACACGATCTCGACGTTGTGGACCGCCCGGACGTGTCCGGGCAACTGGTCGGCGAGATACCGCTGGAAGAGGAGCTCGCGGGTGCCGCCCGCCTCGCCCCGGTGGTTCATCACGACGGACTGTGCGAAGTCCGCGCGTAGCCGCAGGGCGACCGAACGCAGCACCCCTGCGAGCTTGTTGTCGGCCATGTCCTCCACCCTAGGCCGACGCCTCTTGTGAAGCGCCGGTCGATCAGCGTCGCACCGACCTCCTCCAGCACGGCCGGGATCTGCCCGCCGCACCCGTCGCCGCAGGCAACGATCTCCGCCTGCGCCTGCTGAAACGCCGCCGTGGCGTCGATGGCACCGGTTACGGCGCATCTGCCCAGGCGGTCTCGGGGGCGACGTTCTCCAGGACGACCGCGAGGGCTTGTCCGACGCCGATGCAGATCGCGGCCACGCCCCACTGCTGGCCTTCGGCGATCAGGCGGTGTGCGAGGGTGCCGAGGATGCGGCCGCCGGATGCGCCGAGCGGGTGGCCGATGGCGAGGGCACCGCCCCAGGCGTTGACGAGGTGCGGGTCGAGTTCCCACGCCTGGATGCAGGCGATCGTTTGGACGGCGAATGCCTCGTTGAGCTCGACCGCGCCGACGTCGTCCCAGTCGATGCCGGATCGCTGGAGGGCGGTGTTGGCGGCGTGGACCGGGGCGAAGCCGAAGTCCTGCGGGGTCAGGGCGTGGACGCCGCGGCCGGCGATGCGGGCGATCGGTGCGGTGCCCAGCAGCGGCTGGGCGGCCTCCGACCCGATGATGAGGGCGGCGGCGCCGTCGCTGAGGGGTGAGGCGTTGCCGGCGGTGATGGTGCCGCCGGGACGGAAGGAGGGCTTCAGGGCGGCCAGTGTGTCGATGGTGGAGTCGGTGCGGATTCCTTCGTCGCGGGTCAGGTTCGTGCCGGGTACCGCTACGACGAGGTCGTCGTAGCGGCCTGTGTCCCAGGCGGTGTGGGCGAGCTGGTGTGACCGGGCGGCGAAGACGTCTTGGGTCTGCCGGGTGATGTCGAAGCGGTCGGCGAGCTGTTCGTTGCATTCGCCGAGGGAGACGGTCCATTCGGCGGGCATCCGTTCGTTGACCAGGTGCCAGCCGAGGGTGGTGGAGACCGCGGTGGCGTCGCTGGCCGGGTGGGCGCGGTCTGGTTTGGGCAGGACCCATGGGGCGCGGGTCATGGACTCCACGCCGCCGGCGAGGACCACCGCGGCGTCGCCGGTCTCGATGGCTCGGGAGGCCATCATCGCGGCGTCGAGGGAGGAGCCGCACAGCCGGTTGATCGTGGTGCCGGGGACCGAGACCGGGAGCCCGGCCAGCAGCGCCGACATGCGCGCCACGTTCCGGTTCTCTTCGCCAGCGCCGTTGGCGTTGCCGAACACGATGTCGTCGATCCGTGCCGGGTCGAGCGCCGGTACCTTGCCGAGGACGCCGCTGATGGCGATCGCGGCGAGGTCGTCGGGGCGGATGCCGGCGAGCGCGCCGCCGAAGCGTCCGAAGGGGGTGCGGGCGGCGGCGTAGAGGTAGGCCGAGGTCATGGCGCGGTCCTTGCGTGAGGCGGGTGTTTCGTGAGGCGGGGTGTGGCGGTCAGCTGGCGAGGTCGCGGCTGATGACGAGCCGCTGGATCTGGTTGGTGCCCTCGAAGATCTGCATCACCTTCGCTTCGCGCATGTACCGCTCGACGGGGAAGTCTTTGGTGTAGCCGGCGCCGCCGAGGACCTGTACGGCGTCGGTGGTCACGCGCATGGCGTTGTCGGTGGCGATGAGTTTGGCGATGGAGGCCTCGCGGGAGTAGCGGCGGCCCGCGTCGGCGAGCCGGGCGGCGTTGAGGTAGGTGGCGCGGGCCGACTGCACGGCGGCGGCCATGTCGGCCAGGACGAACCCGAGACCCTGGTGCTGGATGATCGGTTTGCCGAACGCTTTGCGTTCCTTGGCGTAGCCCACGGCGACGTCGAGGGCGGCTTGGGCGACGCCGACGGCGACCGCCGCGATCCCCAGCCGTCCGCCGTCGAGGGCGCTGAACGCGATGGGGAGGCCGTGGCCTTCGGGCCCGATCCGCCGGTCGGCGGCGACGCGGGCGTCGGTGAACAGCATCGTGGCGGTGGGCGAGCTCATCAGCCCCATCTTGTCCTCGGGGGTGTCGGCCGTCATGCCGGGGGTGTCGGCGTCGATGTGGAAGGCGGAGATGCCGCGGGCGCCGTCGTCGCCGGTGCGCGCCATCACCAGGTAGAAGTCGGCCACCCCGCCGTGCGTCGTCCAGGCTTTGGCTCCGTTGATCACGTACTCATTCCCGTCGCGTACGGCGCGGGTGCGCATCGCGGCGGCGTCCGACCCGGCGTGGGGTTCCGACAGGCAGTAGGCGCCGAGGAGGTCTCCGCCGAGCATGCCGGGCAGCCAGCGTTGCTTCTGCTGTTGCGTGCCGGCGTTGAGCAGGCTGAGGCAGCTGAGCGTGTGCAGGCTGACGCCGATCCCCACGGTCGCCCAGGCGGACGCGATCTCCTCGACGACCTGGAGGTAGACCTCGCAGGGCTGGGCTCCGCCGCCGAACTCCTCGGGGAAGGGCAGGCTGAGCAGACCGGCTTCGCCGAGGGTGGCGAACACCTCTCGCGGGAATGCGTGGGCGCGTTCCGCCTGGTCGGCGCGGGGACGCATCGTCTTGTCGGCGATGTCGCGGGTGAGCTGGATCAGGTCGTCGGACTCTGCGGTCGGCATCAGTCGATCGGCGGGCATGGCGGTGGCCGGCGGGGTGTCTCAGAAGGCGGAGATGCCTGTCTCGGCGCGGCCGATGAGCAGCTTCTGGATCTGTGAGGTGCCTTCGTAGAGGGTCATGACCCGGGCGTCGCGCAGGAACTTCTGCACCGGGTAGTCGTCGATGAAGCCGTAGCCTCCGAAGACCTGGACGGCGAGGTTGGAGGCGGTGACCGCGGTTTCGGAGGCGAACAGTTTGGCCTTGGACGCAGCGACGCTGAACGGCTCGCCCCGCTCCGCCAGGTCGGCCGCACGCCAGGTGAGGAGCCGGGCGGCGTCGGCGTCGACCGACATCTGCGCGATCATGTCCTGCACCAGCTGGTAGGAGGCGATCGGCTTGCCGAACTGGTAACGGGTCGTGGCGTAGCCGACGGACGCCTCCAGGCAGGCCTGGACGATGCCCACGCACGCGGCGGCGACGGAGATGCGGCCCTCGTCGAGCGCTTTCATGGCGTAGCCGAAGCCCTTGCCCTCCTGGCCGAGCAGGGCGCCGGCCGGGATCCGCACGTTGTCGAGGGACAATTCGGCGGTGGCCTGGCCGCGCAGGCCGAGCTTGCCGTGGATCAGGGTGCGGTCGAAGCCCGGGGTGTCGGTCGGGACGAGGAACGCCGAGATGCCGCGGGCGCCTGAGGAGTACGGCATGGAGTTCCCGCACCTGCTCGCGCCGCTGGCGGTGGGGCCGCTTCGCCTGCGCAACCGCATGGTCATGGGCGCGATGCACACCCGCCTGGCTACGCGAAGAGCCCCTCGACCTGCCCGTCACCCGAGATCGACCACGGCCGGGCTCTACCCCAGGACTCGGCTTCCGAAGGCCGTGGGATGGCGACCACGACATCGTGACCTGCTGGTGGGATCTCGGTTTCGTCGCTTTCGGACTTCGGGAGTGCTGGGTTGTGTCAGGGGTTGTTGTCGAGGAGGCGTTCCATGTCGTAGGTGGCGTGGGAGGAGAGGGTGGAGGTGCCGCGTTCGTAGCGTTGGGTGGTGGTGGAGGAGGCGTGGCCCATGGCTTCCTGGACTTTTTCGCGGGGGACGCCGGCTTCGCGGAGGAGGGTGGCGAAGGTGGCGCGGGCGGTGTGGGGGGTGAGGCCGTGGGAGCTGAGGCCGGCGGCGGTGGCGGCGCGGCGCAGGGCGGTGTAGGCGCGCCAGCGGTCCCAGGGGCGGGCGTCCTCGGTGCGGAAGATGGGCTCGTCGGCGGGGCGGCCCGCGACGAGGGGGAGCAGGACGACGGCGACGGCGGGCGGAATCGGGACGCGCGCGGTGCGGCCGCCCTTGCGGGCGAACACCAGGACGCGGTGGCCGGAGTCGTCCTGGACCTGGCCGCACGTCAACGCGGTGATCTCGCCGACGCGCATGCCGGTCATGAACAGGAGCGTCACGCAGACGGCGTCAGCCGGGTACCTGTCCAGGAAGTCATCAGAGGCCGCGGTGGACGTCAGCCCCTGAGCCTCCTCCCTTGTGCGCATCGGGGTGCGGCCTTCCCCTGACACGACGGGCCGCTCCACGAAGCCCGGGTCGGCGGGGTTGGCGCGCAGCCCGGCCCGTCGCATCGCGTACTTGTAGAACGACGACAGTGTCGACAGGCGCCGCGCGACGCTCGCGGCGCTGAGCGGCTTCCCGACCTCCCGCACGCCCGCGAGCGCCCGCCCCGTCGCGACACTCTCCCGGTAGCCGGTGACGGTGTCCTCACTCACCGCGAGCAGCGCCAGGCCGGGCGCGTGGACCTCCAGCCAGCGCAGGAACGCGGCGATGTCCTGGAGCCGGGCGCGGCGCGTCTGCACGGACTTGGCGGCGGTGAGCCAGGCGGCGACGGTCGGCCACACCAGGTCGCGCGGGAGGGCGTCGATCAGGTCGACGTCGGCGCCGGGGACCTCGCCGCCGTCGCCGCGTTCCCGGCGGGGGGACAGGCCGGCTATCGCGCCGACCGAGTCGAGCATCGGGGCGGGCGGGGTGATCTCGCGCCCGTCGTCCAGCCGGATCGTCCGCGGGGGTCGCGCGCCGGTCGAGGGGGTGAGGACGGCGGAGGGGACCAGGGCGTCTTTTTCGCTCACGGGGCGGGGCTCCTCGCGGGTTCGCGGTTCCTCGGACTACTCCCCCAGCATCTCACATAACTAGCATTATGTGAGATGGACACGCCCAAGATTCGGGATCGATTAACGCGTATCGCGACACGCGAAAACCAATACGCGTGTTCTCTACGCGAAAAGATAGGATGGGTGTGTGAACGAAGAGATCCCTGCGGCAGCAGAACAGCACCCGACCGGACCGACCCCGGGCGACGGCTCCCCCGTCCCCGCACCGCGCGGCGTGTGCGGGCTGGACGGGTGTGAGCTTCCGCTGCCGCCCGCCGGGCGCGGACGGCCGCCGAAGTACTGCTCCAAGGCGCACGCCGACCAGGCCAGCCGGGAGCGCCGCGCGGCCGACGCCGCCCTCGTCGAGGAGCCGCTCAAGCACGCCGAGGCACTCGCCCAGCACGTGCCCGCCGCGATCGCCGCGCTCCAGGCGCAGCTCGCCGAGCTCACCGGGTTCCTCGACAAGGCGCAGACCGGTGCGCTCGCCCGCGTCGAGCGGGCCGAGGCCGAGACGCGCACCGCACGCCAGGCCGCCGCCGACGCCGAGGCCCGCGCCGACGCCGCCGAGACGGCCGCCGCGCGCGCCGTCGAGGACGCGCGCGCCGACCGGGCCGCGCGCACCGCCAGTGAGCGGGACGCCGCCGCCGCCCGGACGGAGACCGAACGCACGCGCGTCGAGGCGGCCGAGCGCGTCGAGGCGCACCAGCAGGCGCGTACCGCCGCCGAGACCGCGCGCGGCGCGGCCGAACAGGCGCGGGACGCCGCCGTCGCCGAGTCCGCCGAAGCGCGACGGGCGCGTCAGCACGACGCCGAGCACGCCCGTGCCCGTCTCACCGAACTCACCGCGCTGCTAGAGACCCGCGCGCGTGAGAACGAGGAGTTGCGCGGCGCGCTCGGCCAGGCCCGTGAGGCACTCGCCGACGCGCGGGGCCAGGCCACCGCGCAGCAGGCCCGCGCCGAAGCCGCAGAAGCCGACCTGCGGACCACGCGGCACGAGGCCGCCGAAACCCAGACCCGCCTGTCCACCGCCCTTGAGCAAGCGACCGCCCAGGCGGCCGCCGCGCGCGCCGAAGCCACCCACACCGTCCACGACCTGGGCGAGGCGCGCGCCGCAGCGGCCGCCGCCCAAGCCGTCCAGGCCCGCCTCGAAGCCGACCTCACCACCGCCCGAGCCGACGCCGCCACCCAACGAGAACGAGCCGCCCGAGCCGAAGCCCACCCCGCCGCTTTGAGCACCCCGCCGGAGGACACACCCGAGCGCACCGCGCGGACCTGACCGCCCAACTCGGCCACCGCCGCAGCCACGAGCCCGGCGGTGGCCGAACCGAGCATGGGGCCCGCCACCAGGTGCCGTAACCCGCCAGGCGGAGCCGAGTGCTGGAAGGCTCCCGGTGCCGGACGATCCGGTCCGAGACGCTCACCGCACCCAGCCTCACCGCAGATACAGACCCGCTGCCGACCGGCCCGCGAGCGTGGGGCCGTGGCGGACGGACGTGTCGGGGGTTGCGCACGACCGGTGTTGCTTCACTCCAGGGCGGCGGCGCAGCAGGAGCAGCCGCCGTAGGTGTCGCCTTCGTACTCGATTCCGCCGTCGTCGCGGAGGGGCTTCTGGCCGCAGGACGGGCACAGCGGGGTGAAGCGCGGATTCACCTGGAAGAGTTTGGTGTTCTTCGCGGAGAGTACGGCGTTGACGGTGTCCACGCCGTGTTCGTTGATTCCCTGTTGGAAGAACTCGAAGGCGCCGTAGGTGTGGCCGCACGGGCAGACGGTCGGAGTGAAGCGGAAAGTCCCCAGGTCGGCTATCCCGAGTTCGGAGTAGATCTTTTCCAGCTCCTCGTCGGACACCTTGGCCAAGCCTCGGGCCTTGATCCGCGCGGACGTCCAGTACCAGGCCCGGACCGCCTTCGCCTGCTCCGGGGTCAGATAGAAGGAAACGGATTTCTCCGTTTCGATCGCCTCTTTCACCAGCGAGAGTACGGTGTCGTCGTCCGCGGCGATGACGATCTTCCCGCGGGCTGCCAACGCGTCGATTTCGGCGAGCACGGAAACGTCCATGTCCTCTCCGATCCTCCTTGGAGGCCTTCCGGGATCGCCAGCCGGGCGACGCCCGCCGCCGAGGTGCTGCCTGCGGCGTTGGCCCTGGCTCGCGAGGTCGCGGCAGAGGCCAACCCCGCCTCGGTCGCCGTCAGTAAACGGCTCGTGTGGGCCGACCTTGACCTCGACGCCGTCGAGCGCGAGGAGACTCGCGCGCACCTGGCGCTCCTGGGCACCGACGACGCGTTGGAGGGCGCCGCCGCGTGGCGGGAGCGCCGCGCCCCGGACTGGCGGGGGAAGGCCGGCGACCACACCGGCCCCGCTTAGGCCCCGCTGGGCGGGTCGAAGGCGTGTGTTGGGTGTCTGCGGTAGGCGGCGGGCGGGATGCCGAGGGTGCGTTTGAAGGCGACGCTGAGGGCGCTTTCGGAGCCGTAGCCGACGGAGCGGGCGATGGACGCGAGGGTTCCGGTGCCTTCGCGGAGCTGCCGGGCGGCCAGTTCGACGCGCCACCGGGTGAGGTACTCCAGCGGGCCCTGGCCGACGGTCGCCTTGAAGCGGGCGGCCAGGGTGGAGCGGGAGACGGCGGCGGCGCTCGCGAGGTCCGCGACCGTCCAGGGGCGGGCGGGGTCGCGGTGCAGGGACGTCAGCGCCGTCGCGACGACGGGGTCGGCGAGGCCCGCGAGCCACCCGGACACCGCGTGCGGCTCGCGCGCCAGGTGCAGGCGCAGCACGTGGACGAGCATGACGACGGCGAGGTGCTCCGCGACCAGGGTGGAGGCGATCGGCTGGTCCGTCAGTTCCCGGTCGATCGCGGTCAGCGCCCACCGGACCGTCTCGGCGTGCGGTGTTCCGGCCGGGAGGTGCACGACGGGCGGCAGCCGGTCCAGCAGCAGCTCCTGCGCGCGGGCGCCGAAGGAGAACGCGCCGCCGATGAGGAACACGTCGTCGCCTTCGCCCGTCCTGGCGACGCCGCCCTCGGCCGCGGCGAACACGGCTTCCGCGTCGAGGGGGACGGCCTCCGGGCCGCTCCGCAGCGTGAACGGGGCGCGGCGGGTGAGGAGGTAGCAGTCGCCCTCCGCCAACGGGATCGGCGTGTCGAGCCCGTCGACCTCCAGGAGGCAGGAGCCGCGCCGCACGGCGTTGAACTTGACCGTGTCCGGGGCCGCGAACCGCACGGCCCAGCGGCCGCCCGCCGCCAGGCCCGCCGACAGGTGGCCGCGCGGCTCCAGCAGGGCCAGCACATCCTCAAGCGGATCCATGACCACCCCCCGATTAGACGATCGCTAAAGAGTGAAGGACTCTCAATCATAGAGCGTCCAGCAGTCGTGTCGTAGCGTGAAGGCATGAACAACAACTCCGAACTCCTGACCACGCCCTTCTCCTCCCACGCCAGCGCGGCCGAGGTGATCGAGGGGGTGGATCTGGCCGGGCGGCGCGCCATCGTCACCGGCGGGGCCTCGGGGCTCGGCCTGGAGACCGTCCGGGCCCTGGCGGCCGCCGGGGCGGACGTCACGATCGCGACGCGCCGTCCCGCGTCCGCCGAGCCGTTCATCAAGGAGATGTCCGACATCGGCGGTTCCGTCCGTGCGGCGGCGCTCGACCTGGCCGACCCGGCCTCGGTCGACGCGTTCACCCGGGCGTGGCGCGGGCCCCTGGACATCCTCGTCGCGAACGCCGGGATCCTCGCCCTGCCCAACCTCACCCTCACCCCGTACGGGTGGGAGGCGCAGCTCGCCACCAACTACCTGGGCCACTTCGCCCTGGCCGTCGGGCTGCACCCGGCGCTGCGGGACGCCGGGTCGGCCCGCGTTGTGGTCGTCAGCTCAGGCGCGCACCGGGGCGAGCCGTTCGACTTCGACGACCCGCACTTCGCGCGGCGGCCGTACGACCCGTGGGCGGCCTACGGGCAGTCCAAGACCGCCGGGATCCTGTTCACGGTGGGCGCCCGCCGCTGGACGTCCGACGGGATCACCGCGAACGCCGTCAACCCCGGCTACATCCTCACCCGGCTGCAACGGCACGTCCCCGACGACACCATGCGCGCCCTCGGCGTCATGGACGACGACGGCAACCTGAAGCCGCTGCCGTACTACAAGACACCCGAGCAGGGCGCCGCCACCTCCGTCCTGGCCGCCGCCTCCCCACTCCTGAAGGGCGTCACCGGCCGCTACTTCGAGGACAACCAGGAGGCCCCCACCCTCCACGGCGACGAGGACCGCCCCGACGGCGTCGCCGCCCACGCCGTCGACCCGGACTCCGCCGACCGCCTCTGGACCTACGCCACCACCGCGCTCCGCCAGATCAGAGGCTAGGGGCGGGGCGGCCGCCGGGCGTCCAGGGGTGGACGTCGATCGAGGCGTAACGGTCGGGCGTGAGCAGGGCGCGGGCGGACCGGGGGTCGGACGCCTGGACGAGGGCGGCGGTGCCCAGCCAGGCGGCGGCGTCGTCGGACAGGAGCGGGCCGTGGGCGACGAGAGCGGACGCGTCGGAGGGCGGGGTGAGATCGGCGGGGTCGCCCGAGCCCAGGCCGATGACGAGGTAGGCGTCGTCCAACCCCAGATGGCCTTCGGCGTCCCGCTCCATCGGGTGGTCCCACATCGTCCGGCCCAGCGTGTTCCGCCAACGGCGCAGCATGACGTCACGGTAGGCGCCCGCCTGGTAGCCGGGCTCGTCGAACGCGAACGCCCGCGCCGCCGCCGCGTCCGGCAGCCCGAGGAGGTGGACGCTCCCCGTCGGACCGTCCGGGCCGAAGGTCGGACCGCGCGCGATCATCGTGTCCGCG
The DNA here is from genome assembly GCF_020991275.1 of Actinocorallia sp. API 0066. GTDB lineage: Bacteria > Actinomycetota > Actinomycetes > Streptosporangiales > Streptosporangiaceae > Actinocorallia. The sequence continues at coordinate 322,106 of NZ_JAJLQY010000008.1, forward strand.
AACCCGTCCATGTACGCCCAGTGCTCCTCCACCAAACGCTTACGCAGACCCCGCGAACCCGCCCGATCCCGGTGATAACAGAAGAACTCCATGCACCAGTCATACCGACATGTAGCCCCAGATCTGTCGACCGCACTGGCCAGGCACCGGAAGCGAGCGGTGAGGGCCCTGCCGCCGGTGTCGAGCGCGGCATCGGACGGACGGGAGAAACCGGGCTGAGTCTCCCTGATTCGCTCGTTCCGGGAGGATGACGGCGTCGGCGTTTAGCGGCTGGTCAAGCCGGTAATGGAGGCTTGGGGGTGCTGTGGGGGTCGGGGTGAGAGGTGGTTCGTACGGGCCGTCACAAATGCGGGGGCGTCGTGTCCTGGCTGGTGGAGACAGGCGGTGATCGACGCCGCCCGGGAGACAGGAGAGGACAGTCATGAAGATCGTGGTCATCGGCGGTACGGGACTGATCGGGTCGAAGGTCGTGGGTTACCTGCGCGGGCAGGGACACGAGGCGGTCGCGGCGTCGCCGAACACCGGTGTCGACACGCTCACCGGCGAGGGGCTCGCCGAGGCGCTGGCGGGCGCGGACGTCGTCGTGGACGTGTCGAACTCGCCGTCGTTCGAGGACGCCGCGGTGCTGGAGTTCTTCGAGACCTCCACCGGCAACCTGCTGGCCGCCGAGGCGGACGCGGGCGTCCGGCACCACGTGGCGCTGTCGGTCGTCGGCACCGAGCGGCTGCCCGACAGCGGCTACTTCCGCGCGAAGATCGCGCAGGAGCGGCTGATCGAGAAGTCGGCGATCCCGTTCTCGCTCGTGCACGCCACCCAGTTCTACGAGTTCGTGCCGAGCATCGCCGACGCCGCGACCGACGGCGGCACCGTCCGCGTCGCCCCCGTCTCCTTCCAGCCGATCGCCGCCGACGACGTCGCCCGCGCCGTCGCCGAAACCGCGGTCGGCACACCGCTGAACGGCAGAATCGACGTCGCCGGGCCCGACCGGTTCCGGATGGACACGTTCTTCCGTGACGCTCTCGCCGCCCGCGACGACCCACGCCAGGTCGTCACCGACCCGCACGCCCGCTACTTCGGCGCCGAACTGGCCGACGACACCCTCGTCCCGGCGGCCGCAGCGATCCTGGGCGAGACCCACTACCCCGACTGGCCCGGCCACACCTGACACCCCGCACCGAGGCGCGGCGTCGCGATGCTGACGGTGTCCGCGTCCGCGCGCGGGGTCGAGACGAACCCGGCGAGGCTCGCCGGGGGTCAGCGGGTGAGGGCGGTGTCGTCGCCGAGGACGGACAGGAATCGGAGTCTGCCGTCGGAGTCGCCGCCCTCGACGGCGGTGAGGACGGTGAGGATCTGGGAGCCGCCGGGGTCCAGGAGGCTCTGCCCGTGCAGGTCCAGGGCGCCGACGCGGGGGTGTTCCAGCCGCTTGTCGGCGCAGTAGGGCCCGGTGACGGGCCGTTCGCTCCACAGGTCGGCGAACTCGGCGCTGTGTTCGAGGAGGTCGTCGACGAGGCGGCGGCTCCGGGGGTCGCGCGGGTCCCGGGTGTGGGCGGCCAGGAGTTGCGCGGTGAGGGCCCTGCCGTGCCGGGTGTGGTCCTCGGGCGGGGTGAGGCGCCGTTCGGCGGGGTCGGTGAACCACCGGTAGGCCAGGGCGCGCGCCGGGCCCGTGTGGGCGGTCTGGTCGCCGAGCAGGAGCCGGGACAGCCGGTTCTGCGCGAGGGTCTCGCCGAGGTGGTTGACGATGTGGGCGGGCGTGTCCTCCAGCCGTCGCAGGATCTGGAGGATGCCCGGCTCAGGCAGGTCGGCGCGGGTGCTCGGCGCGGGCGGGGGGTGTCCGGCGAGCCGGAACAGGTGGTCGCGTTCGTCGTCGGTGAGCCGCAGGGCGCGGGCGATCGCGCCGAGCACCGGCGCTGAGGGGCGCGGGCCGCGCCGCTGTTCGATCCGGCTGTAGTAGTCGGTGGACATGTTGCTGAGCGCGGCGACCTCCTCGCGGCGCAGCCCGCTGGTCCGCCGCTGGCGGCCGCGCGGCAGCCCGACGTCCTCCGGTTGCAGCGCCGCCCGCCTGCCGCGCAGGAAACGTGCGAGTTCACCGCGGTCCATGCCGGTTTCCCCTCCCCCGATGCGCCTGGAACCACGACAACGCCTCCGGACGGGTGTCTGTTCCGCGCCGTGGGCCCCGGGGCGGGGGCCCCCGCGGGGCGGTTCAGCGGTCGATGGCCTTGGTCTCCAGGAACTCCGCGAGGCCCTCGCGTCCGAGTTCACGGCCGTTGCCCGACTGCTTGTAGCCGCCGAACGGGGCCCGGAAGTTGAGCTGCGCGGCGTTGACGGCGACCTGCCCGACCCTGAGCCGTCGGGCGACGGCGGTCGCGCGGTCGGGGCTTCCGGCGACGGCGGCGTTGAGCCCGTAGACGGTGCCGTTCGCGATCTCCACCGCGTGGTCCTCGTCGGTGTAGGGGATCACCATGAGGACGGGTCCGAAGATCTCCTCCTGGGCGATCACCGAGTCGGGGTCGACGCGCGCGAAGATCGTCGGCTGGACGTAGGCGCCGGTGTCGAGCCCGTCGGGCCGTCCTGGGCCGCCGACCACGAGGGTGGCGCCGTCGGCGATGCCGCGCTGGATGTAGGCGTCCACACGCCGGCGTTGTGCTTCGGTGGCGACGGGCCCGATGGCGGTGCCGGGGTCGGTCGGGTCGCCGACGGTGTAGCCTGCGGCTGCCTCCCGCAGGATCTCCACGACCCGGTCGTGCAGCTCCTCGGGGACGAGCATCCGTGACCAGGCGCCGCACGCCTGGCCCGCGTTGGTCCACGCGTAGGCGAGGCCGCGTAGGACGGCTTCCTCCAGGTCGGCGTCAGGCAGGATGATGTGGGCTGCTTTCCCGCCGAGTTCCAGGGCGACCCGTTTGACGGTCTCGGAGGCCGCGACGGTGACGCGTCTGCCCGCGGCGGTGGAGCCGGTGAACGACACCATGTCGATCCCGGGGTGGGTGGTGATGGCCTCGCCGACGACGGGCCCGGTGCCGTGCACGACGTTGAGGACTCCTGCGGGGAGTCCGGCGTCGGCGGTGGTCTCGGCGAAGATCCGGGCGGTCAGCGGCGCGATCTCCGACGGTTTCAGCACGACCGTGTTGCCCGCGAGCAGCGCCGGGACGACCTTCGTGACGAGCTGCTGGAGCGGGAAGTTCCACGGGGTGATCGCGCCGACCACGCCGATCGGCTCCCGCACGACGAGGGAGTTGGCGACCTCCTCCGTCCACGGGAAGTCCTCGGCGGCGGCGATGGCCGCTTCCGTCGCCAGGACGGGCAGTGTCGCCTGCGCGGTCCGGGCGAGGGTGATCGGCGCGCCCATCTCCGCGGTGATCGTCGCCGCGATCTCCGCGCCGCGCTCCCGCAGCCCCGCCGCGACCCGCCGCAGGACCGCGGCGCGCTTCTCGGGCGGGGTCGCCGCCCATCCGGGCAGCGCCGCGGAAGCCGCCGCGACCGCCGCGTCGACGTCGGCCGCCGTGCCCCACGGGACGGACGCGACAACCTCGCCGGTGGCGGGATTGACGACGTCCAGAACCGGCCCGGCCACGGGCACCGGACGTCCGTTGATCCAGTGAGCTGCAGTGATGCGTTCGTTCATGCACCCCAGCCAACCCGCCGACCGGAACAGCAACCAGGGACGACATGTCCCGTGATCCACGCCACACCGCCCGGCGAGACGGCCCCGGGACGGGCGCGTCGATCTGGCGGCTGTTCGTCGCCTACGCAAACCAGCGCAGCTGGGAGCGCACCGACGCGGGCAGGCGACCACCGCACCGACAAGCGCCTCCCGCTCCACCCCTCCCGCCGCTAACCCGCCCCGTGCGCCGACCTCCAAGGCTCCAGGTCGAGCCCGGGATACCGGAGCCCCACCCCGGCGAGTGTCTCCGGCGTCCAGTACGGGTGCCCTGGCGGTGGGAAGCCGAACACGCGCAGCTGCCTGGGGGTGGCCCGGTGCACGAAGTCCACCCAGCGCGGGTCGAATCCGTGTGCGGCCCATCCGGTCCGATGGCCCCACTCCAGGGCGGCGGGTCGGAAGCCGAGTTGCATGCTGAAACGGGCGCCGCCGGGCGCGGTCAGCCGGGTGCCGCGGTGAAACGTGCCGGTCTCGAACGCGATGACGGTCCCCGCCGGACCGGTCCCGGACACCTCCACCTCGTACAGGTCGGGGCTGCCGCTGTCGTCGTCGAACCGCCCGCCGCCTTTTCGTCCTTCCTTCAGGAGCCAGTTCGGCACGGCGGGGATGTCTTCGGTGTGCCTGCGTGGGACGAGGTGGGGCGGGCCGAGGTCCTCGGGGACGTCGTTGAGGAAGAGGAACATCTCCACCTGCCGGTGTTCGGGCGTGGTGCCGGGCACCAGGAGCGTGTGGTTGAGGTAGTCGCGGTGCAGGTCCTGGTCGTAGTCGCAGGCGCCCGTGTACTTCGCCCACGCTTCGGCCGAGGAGATCCGGATGTCGTCGTCCTCCAGGAGCGCCTGGGCGAGATCCAGCAGCCGGGGGTGCGCCGCGAGCAGGCTCACGGCGGTGCTCGCGAACGGGAACGTGTCGATTCCGGCGAACTCGTCGCCGACGAAGCGCGCCGCCCGCGGATCGGTGCCGTCGTGGAACCCCTGCGCCGACGGGAACAGGGAGCCCAGCCCGTCCACCGCCGCCCGCAGCTCCCGCGCGGGAAGAAAGGCCGGAAGGACGACGAACCCGTCGGTTCGCCAGGCGCGTGCCGCCTCCGTGAGGTTCACTCGCGCAGCATGACCGGGGTGTGGCGAGCCCCGCAAACCCTTTTGTGTGCCTGAGCGTGCCGCGCGTGGCGTGGGGTCAGGGTAGGTGGGATTCGATTACTTCGGCGGCGCGGGGGGCGCCGCCTTCGGCCTGGGTTTGGGTGCGGAGTTGTGCGGTGCGGCGGGCGACGGTCGGGTTCGAAGTTAGGTCTAGGAGGGTGGTGCGTAGGGCTTCGGGGGTGGCGTCGGGGGGGTCGAGGCGGCGGGCGACGCCGAGGGCGACCAGGCGGTCGGCGTTCATGAACTGGTCGGCGGCCTGCGGGACAGCGATCATCGGGGTTCCGGCTAGGAGCCCTTCGCCGCAGCCGCCCATGCCCGCGTGCGTGACGAACGCGTCGGCCTGCCGCAGGATCGCGGGTTGCGGCACCCAGGCGTGCGCCTCGACGTTCGGGGGGATCACGCCCAGCTCGGCCGGATCGACGTACCTGCCGATCTGGAGCACCACGTGCCAGCCCGGCAGGTTCCCGTAGGCGGCCAGGCAGGCGCGGTAGAACTCCGGCTGCCGTGTGTAGGCCGACCCCAGCGAGACCAGCAGGACCTTCTCGGCGCCGTCCGGACGCCTCCAGCCGTCCTGTTCGGCGCGGCCGCCCAGGCAGGGGCCCGTGAACGTCACCACGTCGGTGTCGACCCCCTCCAGGTTCGGCTGCATCGCGCTCGGGATCAGCGCCACCGCCCGCGCGGGACGGCCGGAGAACACGGCCGGGTCGGTGGTGGTGGCGCCGCATCCGGCGAGCCAGCGCGTGAACCGCTCCTGGTAGGCGTCCGCGCCCGGCAGCGCCAGCATCGGCGCGGCGACCTCCTCCTCGTAGCCCTTCCACGCCACGATCGCCGGGGACAGCTGCACGCACGGACGGCCCTGCGACTCGGCCAGCGCCCGCGCCGCGTACGCTCCGATGTCGTACAGGTACACCTCGGCAGGGTCGTCGTCGTAGAAGGCCCGCAGTTGCGGCAGCATCCCGATCGCGTCGTCGAGGAAGACGCCCATCGCGCCGATGGGGTCCTCCGGCCAGTCGTTGTCGGCGACGGGCAGCGTCGAGGTGTAGGGGACGAACTCCGCCCCGGTGGAGGCCACCAGGTCGGCGGCCGCCGCGCCGTTGGCGTACGTCACCCGGTGGCCGCGCGCCACCAGCTCACCGATGACCTCCAGGCTCGGCAGCACGTGGCTGACCGCGGGAATGCCGACCATCGCGATATGCGCACGGCGAGAAGACATGAGAAACCCACTTCACAGATCGACCGGAACAGGGAAACCGGGGCGTCACCTGGGCGCGGCGGTGACGACACACCGGAACACGGGGCGGCGCCGTCCCGTCGGCGTCAGCCGTAGATCAAGATCTGGAAGGACATACCCCGAAACTACCCACCCCGCAGGGTCGAGCACCAACCGATTTCCCGCGACGGGGCGGGGCCGGGTCGCTCCCCTCCGTCACTCACGACCGTGCGGGGGCTGCCGAGGTGCTCCTAGCGCCGACCCCCGACGCGCTGGACGACAGGCGGCGTCGCGATGCCGCGGGTGCTGTTGCCCGTCCGGGTCACATCGGCGAGGCGCGCGGTCAGGCCGCTGTTGGGGGGCGGGGTCCGGCGGGGGCTGGGGGCGGTGGGGGAAAAGCCGGGCGGCCAGGCATTTCTTCGTGTCGGGAGGGGGCTGGTGCCCTACGGTGCGGTGCATGGGGAAGACGAGGGCGCAGTTGCGCGCGAAGTGGGCTGAGCGGGAGGCCGAGTACCAGCGGATGCTCGGTCGCGGGACGGAGGACGGCCAGGACGCCTCGGAGACGGACGTCTCGCCCCTGCCTCCCGAACCGGTGAGGACGTCGGGCGGGCGGCGTCCGGTCGTGCGGGCGGCCGACGCGAAGCCGTACAAGGTCGACTGTCCGCGCTGTGCGGCCCCGGCGGGGCGGCCGTGCCTGACGGGGAGCGGCAAACCCGTCCGGCCGCACGCCGACCGCGTCCGGGAGGCCGCCGAATGGAGCGCGCGGCAGCCACCGGAGGCCGTCCCGGACGAGGAGGGGGGTGCGGCCCGGCCGAATCCGCTGGGCCTCCCCCATCTGGACTTTCCGGGACGTTACGCGGCCGCCGTGTCGGACGGCGGGTGACGGGTCGTCGTGGTGTCTCCGGGCTCCGTGGTGGAGCCCGGAGACGGCGGGTTCAGCGGTGGTCGCGGGCTCGTGCCCACATCTGGAGGTAGGCTTCCGGGCCGTTGGCGAGGTCGGTGAGCATGGCGGGCGGCGCGGTCTGACGGAGGTCCTCGAGCCAGTCGGGGACGAGGCCGTAGTTGGCGACGCCCTCGGTGTTGTAGTCCCAGGTGCGCTGCCCGGTGGTGAGCCGGTCGAACGTGACGGACGGGTCGAACGGCGAGGTGAACGGGTAGGTGACGGTGCTGCCCGCGCGGGGTCCGGGAAGGCTGGCGAAGCCGTTGGCGTCCAGGCCGATGCCGTACCCGAACAGGTGGCCGGGGTCGGACGCGGCCTTCAGGGTGCGCCAGTAGGGGACGGCCCGGTCGGGGCGCGGCTGGATCTGGGTGGCCATGCCGCCGAGCCGGTAGACGCGCGGGAGGAACGACGGGTCGGTCCAGTTGTGGGAGGAGATGACGCCGCCGTAGCGGAGCTTCTCCAGCAGGGTGAGGGTCTGGTCGGCGGCTTTCGCACTCATGTGATCGATCTCGATGATCATGCCGCGTTTGGCCATGCCGCGGATCATGTGTTCGCCGAGCGCGGTGAGCCCGTGTTTGTTGCAGTGTGGTTCGTCGGGGTAGTTGGGCAGGCCGGGCAGCGGGACGCCGAGCCACTGGCCGAGCGGCGGCGGCAGGGAGCGCAGCGACATGATGGTGTTGTCGGGGACGCCGGTGCAGCGCTCGACCTGCCAGAACTGTCCGGTGCTGAGGAAGTTCCCGGCGTTGACGAGCAGGCCCGCGGTGCCGCCGTCGAACCGGACCCCGCACAGCGCGTTGTCGAACTTGTGGCAGACGAACATGCTGGACACGCCCATCGCCTTGACCTCGTCCAGGCCGCGGTCGATCTGCGCCTTCGTGCACTTGGGGACGCCGAGGAACTTGCCGCAGCCGAACGGTTCGGACGCCTCGATGCCGGTGACGACGGCGAGTTTGCCCTGGCCGATGACCTGGCGTGCCTGCTCGGGTGAGGTGACGAGCCGGAACCAGCCCTTGCCGGGGCCGCCGTTCAGGCCGTCGATGTAGGACTGCATCTCGCGGGCGCGCCGCATCTCCAGCCGGACGGTGTCCATCTCGTCGCACTTGTTGCGTTTCAGGGGGTAGACGTCGCACAGGATCCGGTTGGCGACGAGCTGGTCGACGAGGATCCGCAGGCCGCCGCGCCAGGCCCGCTCCAGCCACGTGTGGTACACCATCTGGTGCGTCTGGGAGTTGTGCGCCGGCCAGTAGCTGAAGGTCGGGTAGCCGTCGGTGGCGTGCTCCCCGGTGGCGGTGCCGTGCACGAAGAAGTTCTCGATGACGGCGTACTGGCCGTTCGGCCCGTGGTCGGGACAGTCCCGCAGCGCCTCCTCGATCCCGTCGGGGTCGAACGGTTTGCCGCAGATGATCCTCCCGCCCATGTTCTCGTGCCCTTCGACGTGCGTGTGCGCGTCCAGCAACCCCTGCACCGGCCCACCGGCCGAGCCCGGATCCCCGCCTTCAGCAGCCCGCCCGGGAACCCCCAGCAGACTCCACACCGCCACCAGGGCCACAAAGCCCGCAAAAAACCGTGATCTCCTCCACATAACATGAGACTAATTCGCCTTCACCCCCCTGAGAGGACCCAATCCCCACCCTCACCGCGTTCTTCACCGGCTGGATGAGACGGTCTGGCGGCGACCGGCGCGGGGGTCAGTCGGCGGAGTCCGGTCGCTCGTAGCCGAAGGCGAACTCCGCCACCATCCACCTGCCATCGATCTTGCGCAGCTCCATGGAGGCGATGTCCAGCGCGTTCGCCTCCTGGAGCCGAGCGGTCGCGGCGCTTCCGGCCTGGTGTTTCTTGGGGATCGCCGTCATCTCCACCGACAACAGTGCAGACCGCTGCTGCTCGGAAAGGGACTCATAGATCGCGATCACGGCCTCTTCGCACGTTGCCGACTTCCGTCCGCCGACCAGGTCGTTCGCCCGGTCGAGCAGCGCTTCCTCGCCCTTGCGGGAGAGGGCGTGGCAGGCCGTGGCGGAATCACCCGAGGCGATACCCCGAAGAAGATCCTGGGCCACGTCGCGCAACACCTGCTCTGACCGGAAGAAGAGGTAGGCACAGCCTCCAGTCATCGCGAGCATCAGAATAACAACCACAAAACCGACACGCGCCGCGAACCTGAGTTCGGAATCCGATATGCGCACCGCCGTATCATAGCAGCACAGAACGCCCCTAAGCGGCGACCCATCGATCGATATAAGTAGATCCGATAATGAACTGGTAACAGGTCATATCGGATTCATCAAGGCGGACCGGGCTCCCACGGCCGTCAACAAGATCGGTGTCGAAGCAGCACAAGTCCACCTCAGCCGCGTGGAGACCCCGCTCGTTCACGGCGAAGGCGAAAGGCAGGCGGGGTGGGCGACGGAAAGGCGGAAAACGCTCGGCAACGCATTCGGCGCGCGGCCGAACACAGGCAGCTCAACGTGCTGAAAGGGCGCTCGGCCGCCTGGATAGCACGATGGACGCCGGTGAGTTCGCCAATGCGGGTGTGGTGGGTTAGATGGTGGTTGGGGTGGGGGTGAGGGGGGTTTCGAGGCCGTGGAGGAAGGCTTTTTTGTAGGAGGGGTCGCCGATGGCGGTGCGGATCTGGGTTTCGCAGGTGCGGCGGGCGGCGGCGAGTTCGGGGGAGCCGAACTGGGCGGTGCCGAAGGTCGCGCGCCAGGCCTGTTCGCCGGTGCCCAGGACCGTCGCGGCCTGCTCGAACTCCCCCAGGCCCGCCAAGGCCAGGGCCAGGGAGTCCAGGACCAAAGCCATGCCCCAGTAGTCGCCGAGCTGCCGGTTGGCCTCCAGCGCCTGGCGGGCATGGTCGACGGCGGTACGCAGGTCGCCGGTGCCGAGCGCGGCCAACGCCCAGATGTAGTCGCCCCACGACCGGTACTTGAACTCGCGGCGCCGCGCCCCCTCACCCCGGATCCACTCGGCCAAACCGATCGCCGCCGGATAGTCGCCGCGCACGATGTGGATGTAGGACACGCACGCCTGCACCATCAGCGCCGTCGCCTCCGCCATCCCCTCGGCCTCGTGCGGGCCGCCCGGCTCGGGCAGCGCGTCGAACGGCGCGACGAGCGTCATCGCCAGGTCGGCGTCACCACGGATCGACCAGCCGGTACCCGCCAGGTACGCCGCCGCACGCGCCGACACACCGTGCGGAGGACGGTCCTCACCCCGCGCGGCGGCCGTGCAGATCCCGATCGCGTGGTTGGTCGCGTCGATGTCGCCCTGGGCGAGGACGACGAGGCCATACGCCCACGCGGCCCGCATCCGGTGGTAGCCCGGAGCCGTGTCGTGCGCGAGAGCCCGCTCGAAGTAGTGGCGGCCCTCACGCTGGTGCCCGCAGCAGTACCAGAAGAACCACAGCCCGCCCAGCAGCTCCAGCGCGGCGTCACCCGGCTCGGTGAAACACGTCTCCAACGCGACCCGCAGGTCGGCGAAGTCACGGGCGAACCCGCGCGCCAGATCGGCCTGCTCGGGGCCGAACCACCGGCCGAACGCCCGGCGCGCCTCGTCCCGGTAGTGGTCGCGGTGCGCGAGCCGCGACGCCCGCTCCTCCCCGAGATCACGCAGCCAGTGCGCGCCGAACTCCGCGATCGTGTCGAGCAGCGTGTACCGGCCGTCGCGGGCCTTCACCAGCGACTTGTCGACGAGCGCGCCCAGCGTGGCCCGGACGTCGTCGGCCGGGAGCGGACCGCCCGCGCACACCCGCTGCGCGGCCTCCAGGGTGAAGGACCCGGCGAACACCGACAGGCGCGCCCACAGCAGCCGCTCCCGGGGCGTGCACAGCTCGTGGCTCCACCCGATCGTCGTCCACAGCGCCTCGTGGTGCGGCGGCGCCTGGCCCGCCCGCCGACGCCCGGCCTCAAGCCCGAACCGGTCCTGGATCCGCGCGGTCAGCTCGGCGACGGGCAGGTCCGCGACGAGCGCGGCGGCCAGCTCGACCGCCAGCGGGATGCCCTCCAGCCGCGCGCAGACCTCCACGACGGTCGGGAGGGTCTCGTCGGTGAGCGCGAAGGCCGGGGAGACGGCGGCGGCACGATCCGCGAACAGCCGGACGGCCTCCCGGCCCACGGGCAGCGGCTCCAACGCGATCCGGGACTCACCCCGCACCCCGACCGGCTGCCTACTGGTCGCGACGATCCGCACGCCGGGCGCGACACCCAACAGCACCGTGATCATCATCGCGCACGGCTCCAGGAGATGCTCACACCCGTCCAGGACCAGCAGGCAGCGGGCCCCGGCCAGCCGGTCGGCCAGCACCTCGACCATCGGCCGGGTCGTCTGGTCCTGCAACCGCATCTCCCGGCAGATGAGATGCGGCAGCAGGGTGCCGTCACGCAGTTGCGACAGCCGCACCACCCACACGCCGTCAGGGAAACCGTCCGAGACCCGCGCCGCCGCCTCCAGCGCCGTCCTCGTCTTCCCGACACCACCGACGCCCGTCAGCGTGACCAGCCGCTCCGTGCGCAGCGCCTCCTCGATCGCGGCGAGCTCACCCGCGCGCCCCACAAAACTGGACAGATCGGTGGAGATGTTGCCGCGACGCCCGTACGCCTCTGTGCCCATGCGATGCTCCGCTCACCGGTGACATTGCGGAATTGCGACGATACTCCGAGCATCGGGGATTTGTTCGCTCTTCGCGCGCATCGCCTCACCCACGGCTAGGATGAGAACCCGACAGGGTCACGAGAGGCGGTCAGTGGAACCCTTCGACGCGCAGTCGGCCCCGTCCTCGCACTGCGGATCCGTCCGGGTGGAACGCGCACGCACCACCACCCCGCCCGACGCGCGCCGGTCCCGCTGCGAGGTCATCCACTCGCCGTTCGGCGTGCGCGCGATCGCCGCCCACCCCGTCGGCCGGGACCGCGGCGCGCTCCTCGGTGAGGTGCTGCGCGGCTTCCTCGAACTGGCGATGCACGAGACGAGCCTGGCCGGCATCGCGTTCCGCATCGACGGATTCCTGTCCGACCGGGGCGAGGAGTACACGAGCGCGGCCCTCGTCCAGTTCGACCCGGCCCGCCTGGACGCCGAGGTCATCTCCTGCGGGCACGCCCCGCCCGTCGTCGTGCGGGCCGACGGACGAGCCGAGCCGTGCGCGGTGCCCGCCGCGCTGCCGCTCGGCCTCCAGGCGATGGAACCCGGCTGGTACACCCCCACGTGGATCCCGCTCGCGCCCGGCGACGGACTCCTGCTGTACTCCGGCGGCGTCACGGCCCTCCAACACCCCTACCCGTTCCCGACCCGCGTCCCCCGCCTGGCCTCCCACGACCCGTCGGCCTTCACCGAACACCTCGCCGCCGACGTCGCCGCCCACTCCGACCGGCCCACCGACCTCCTACTCCTCCTCCCCGAACCGTCACCCTTCCTCCCGCGCCGCCCACGCCCCCAGGTCCCCACCCTCGGCCCCGGCTGGTCCGACTCCCCCTGACCCCACACCAGGATCACCGCCGTGGGTGGTCAGTGAAGATCTTCGTGGGGGCGGGGCGGGCGTGAAGGGGCCTCGCCTACGGTGTGCAGCATGGGCACTGCGACGGAGCGCGACCCGCTGGGCGACGTGGCGTTGCGGCTGTTCGCCGAACTCGGCTACGACGCCGTCTCCCCCCGGCTCATCGCCGACGCCACCGGCGTCCAACCGGACGTCCTCACCGCCCGAGGCGGCAAAAGCGGCCTCTACCTGGAGATCCTCCAACGCTACTTCCGCGCCCAGAACGGCATGCTCGACGAGATCGAGTCCACCCACACCGCCGACGCCGAAGGCGTCTACACCTCACTCACGATCTTCATCGAGTTCGAACTCGCCCACCCCCGCGAACTCGCGATCTGGCAGCACCGCGGCCTCGGCGACGCCGCCGACCTCACCGACGTCGAAGAACGCTTCTGGAACCCGATCTACCAGCGGATCAGCGGCATCCTCGGACCCGAGGTCATGTGGCACCCCGCCTACCAGCTGTTCGTCAACCTCAAAACCTGGGCCGTGTACGGATTCCTGTTCGGCGGCGTCATCACCCCCACGGGCGACCGGCTCGGCCCCACCGACCCCGAGGGCCGCCGCCTCTTCCGCGACCACATGTACCGGCTGTGCGACATCGTCCTGGACGCCGGCCTCCGCGACGCCTTCTGACCCCGCCACGCGGGCCGCCGCCCGCCCGAGACCGCGGGCACCGGGCCCCGTCAGGCCGCGCCTCCGCGCACGGACCTCACCCGCCGTCGGGTCCCGCCAACAGCAGCGCCGCCAGCGCACGATAGGCCGCCGCGTCGTCCAACCCCGTCAGCTCCCGCAGGTCACCGCGGTGCACCGCCTCCATCACCAGGCCCGCGACCGCACCGGCGAACACCGCGTCCCGGCCCGGCGACGCGGCGGCGATCAGCTCACGCACCCGGTCGGCCGCGATCGCCGTGTTGCGCCGGTACACCTCACGGGCCGGCGCGAACGCCGCCAGATCCGCGAAGAACACCGGCGACGCCGCCGCCAGCTCCACCGAGATCGCCCGCAGGTACACACCCACCCGGACCCGTGGATCGCCCTCCCGCGCGACCGCCGCCTCCACCCGGCCCGTCGCCCGCCGGAAGAACGCCCGCACCACCGTGACGATGATCTGCTCCTTGCTGCCCGCCACCACGTACAGCGTCGACTTCGAACAGCGCAGCGCCGCCGCCAGGTCCGCGACGCCCAGCCGCAGGAACCCGCGCGCCAGGAACACCTCGATGAGCCCCGCGACGAGCTCCTCACGCCGGGCCGCACCATCCATGAGCCGGACGCTACCAGCCACCACCCGCCCAGTACCAGAACGAGTTCCCCAGTACCGCCAGTGGTACCGTCCGAACCATCCAGGAAAGGAGCACCCCATGCCCGCCGAACGCCTGCTGCCCACCCCCGAAGCCGAAGACCTCCTCCGCCTCACCCGCGACCTCGCCACCCGCGAACTACTCCCCCGCGCCGCGACCGCCGAACGCGACGAGACCTTCCCCCGCGACGTCTTCACCCTCCTCGGCGGAGCCGGACTCCTCTCCCTGCCCTACCCCCACACCCACGGAGGCGGCGACCAGCCCTACGAGACCTACCTCCAGGTCCTCGAAGAGATCGGCACCGCGTGGGCCAGCGTCGCCGTCGGCGTCAGCGTCCACGCCCTGTCCTGCTTCCCCCTGTTCGCCTACGGCACCGACACCCAACGCGACCGATGGCTCCCCACCCTGCTCTCCGGCGACACCCTCGGCGCCTACTGCCTGTCCGAAGCCCACGCCGGCTCCGACCCCGCCGCCATGCGCACCCGCGCCCGCCGCGACGGCGACCACTACACCCTGCGCGGCGCCAAAGCCTGGACCACCCACGGCGGCCGCGCCGACTTCTACACCGTCATGGCCCGCACCAGCGACGACGGCGGCCGCGGCATCTCCTGCTTCCACATCCCCGCCGACACCCCCGGCCTCGCCTTCGACAAACCCGAAGAGAAAATGGGCCTCACCGGATCCGTCACCGCCACCGTCCGCCTCGACGACGTCCGCGTCCCCGCCGACCACCTCATCGGCACCGAAGGCCAAGGACTCACCATCGCCCTCGCCGCCCTCGACGCGGGACGGCTCGGCATCTCCGCCGTCGCCACCGGCGTCGCCCAAGCGGCCCTCGACCACGCCGTCGCCTACGCCAAACAACGCGAAGCCTTCGGCAAACCCATCATCGACCACCAGGGCCTCGGCTTCCTCCTCGCCGACATGGCGGCCGCCGTCGAAACCGCACGCGCCGCCTACCTCCACGCCGCCCGCGTCAAAGACGCGGGACGCCCCTACGGACGCCAGGCGTCCATCGCCAAACTCGTCGCCACCGACAACGCCATGCAAGTCACCACCGACGCCGTGCAGGTCCTCGGCGGCGCCGGCTACACCCGCGACTTCCCCGTCGAACGGTTCATGCGCGAAACCAAGGTCATGCAGATCTTCGAAGGCACCAACCAGATCCAACGCCTCGTCATCGCCCGCCACCTCGCCCGCTGACCCGCACCGTGTTCCGATGGGCCCGCAGGACGGCCGCGCCCTCAACGGCGCGGCACGTCCCGCACGACCGGCAGATCCACCACCGTGTCCCGCACCGCGTGCGGCACCGCACCCCGCGCACCCGGCACCGCCGCGTGCCGCCCACCCGCGCGCGGCGCGAAGAACGACAACGGCGTCAGAACGAACGTGTACACGTGCCCCAACGGCGCGGCGAACACCAGCATCAGCGCGGCCACCGCCATCCCGCCCCACACCGCGCCCGCCACCACGTCATGCGGATAGTGCACCCCCACCAGCACCCGCAACACCACACCCGCCACCCCCAACGGCAGCGTCACCCACGCCAGCCGAGGCCGCGCCACCGCGAGCCCCGCGGCGATCCCCATCGCGATCACCGAATGGTTGCTCGGAAACGACCAGTCACCCACCGCCGGACAGTGCGCCGCCACCTCCGCCGCCACCACCCGGCACGGACGCTCCTGCGCCACCACCACCTTCACCACCTCACTCAACCCGTACGCCGCCGTCGACCCCACCACCACCAGCGACAACGCCGCCAACCCCACCACATCACGCCGGAACAGCGTCACGAACGCCACCACCGTGTACAGCACGACAAGGCCGATCAACGTCGCGTCCGTCGCGACCTCCAACACCGGCCCCACCCACGACGGCGACCCCGCCACCCACCCCACCGCCGACGCGTACACCGACGCCGACACACCCTCCGCGACCCGCACCGGCGACCCGCCGCCCCGCGGCGCCAACACCGCCACCGCACCCGCGCCCACGACCAGCGCCGCCGTCGCACCCGCCAGCCGACGACCGACCTCACTCCCATACCAGATCCCCATGAACAGCGATTGTACGAACCAAACCACCCCACCAAACACAAACCCAACAACCCGCCGACGCTACCCTCGAACCATGATCAAAGCTGTGCTCTGGGACGTCGACGACACACTCTTCGACCACACCACCGCCGACCGGCACGGCATCATCGGCCACCTCACCGAACAGGGACTCCCCGCCGACACGGCGGCCCTCACCCGCTGGCGCGCCCTCACCGAAGCCGCCTACGCACGCTTCGAAACCGGCGAACTCACCTTCCAGGAACAACGCCGCGAACGCGCCCGCGCCTACCTCGGCCCGCGCACCACCGACGCCGAAGCCGACGCCTGGTTCGCCCGCTACCTCACCCACTTCGAAGCCGCCTGGACCGCCTTCCCCGACGCCGCACCCACCCTCACCACACTCACCGCCCACCGCCACGCCGTCCTCTCCAACTCCACCACCCCGCTCCAACACCGCAAACTCACCACCCTCGGCCTCCGCCACCACTTCGAGTTCCTCGCCTGCTCCGACGAGACAGGCCACGCCAAACCCGACCCCGCCGCCTTCCACCACGCCGCCCGCACCCTCGGCCTGCCACCCCACCACATCGCCTACGTCGGCGACCGCCTCGACCTCGACGCCCAGGCCGCCACCGCCGCCGGACTCCACGGCATCTGGCTCAACCGCACACCCACCACAACCCCACCGCCCGACACCCACCACATCACCACGCTCTTTACCCTGCCCGACCTCCTCAAAACCCTCTGACACCCACTCCGCGACCCGCGCTCGACCCCGTGCCGGGCCCGCGCCATCGACGCACGGCCGCGCTCCGCGTCGATCAGCCCTTCGGCCCGGCCGACGAACGCGCCGCTGAACCTGGGCCCCGTCTCCCGGCCACCCTTCTGACGCGGGCGCCGGCCTGCCGGGGCACCGGCAGCGCACGCCGCCCCGGAGGCCCGGCGACCGAAACGCCTGCCAGACCCGCCTCTCCCTGCCGCGTTCGCGGCCGCTAGAGGCCGGGTTCCGGGCTCTCGGTCGGCTGGGCGGCGCTGACGGCGATGCGGATGAGTGGGCGGAAGAGCCTGCCCAGGGCGGCGGCCGTGTCTTCCGGGGTGCCCGAGGGCAGCGCGGTGTGGCTGAGCGCGAGCCGGATTCCGTTCTCGACGACCAGGTTCACGTCGGCGAGGTCGAGGAAAGGCCAGATCTCCCTGATCGCGGTCGTCAGTGTCTCGCCGGCGAGGATCATCACGGGCGCCCCGTGCGTGGACAGCAGCGACAGGAACTCGTCGCTGCCATGGTCAAGGACGGCCTTGCGGATGGGGTTGGTCGCCGCGGACACGAGGAAGACGCCGAACGCGGCCTCGATCGCGGCCGCCGGATCACCGGACTCGCGCCAGAGCGCCTCCACGACGGTCGTGACCAGGCGTTGTGTCTCGCGCAGCACGTACGCTTGGGCGAGTTCGTCGCGTGATCCCAGAAGCTGGTAGATCGTCTGCCGGTTGACCTCGGCGCGTTCCGCGACGTCCGCCATCCGGATCACGCTCCAGGGGCGTTCGCTCAGCAGCTCGCCGACACTGTCGAGGATCGCTTCCCTCATGCGTGATTGCACTTGTTGCGCGTACTTGTTCCGCGGCCGACGACGCTCGCGGATCGCGGGATCGCTTGACTGGTGCGTGGTCACGACGGCATCGTCGCACAAACCAGCGAAAGCGCTGTCATAGCGGGGGATTCTCCACCAGTTCCAGGACCGGCCGTCCCCCCACCTCCCGAGGTTCCGACAGCGGCCAGACCCGGAATCCCACTCGCCCTCGGACCGTCGCCGTCTCACCCCATCCGTAGGTGCGCGAGTCGTCGGACGCGTCCGGGTTGTCGCCCAGATAGAAGAAGCGCCCCGCGGGCACGACTTGTGCGCGGGGGTCCCCGGAACGGCCGCCTTCCCTGGTGCAACAGTTACTGATCTTGTTCGCCCTGCTCGGCCGGTACGGCGTGACGACCCGGTACCACGCACCGGCGCCGCCCGGCTGGACCAGCACCTGGTGGGCGTCCTCCGGAACCGAAGCGATCATGACCCGGTCTCCCGGGAGACCGATCACGCGTTTGACGATGGGGGAGCCACGGCCGGGCGCCTCCAGGAGGACGACGTCGAACCGGCCTGTCCGGCCGGCGGTGTTCGGCGTGACGAACAGGCGCTGGCCGTCGGCCAACGTCGGGTCCATGCTGTGGCCCTCGACCCGCACGCTCAGCACCGTCACGGCCAGGGCGGCGAAGGCGGCGAGCACGGTGAGGATCGCGACGAGCGCGCCGCCCGCCTTGAGCAGCCGAGGGGCGATCCGCCCCCTCGTCCCGCGGTGCTTCATACGATCCTCTTTCGCGGTCTTCGCGGGTGACCCGACGGTTCCGAACGTCCGGGGCCATGACCGTACTCCATGGGCGATCGGTGGCGAAACACCGGTTTGACCGGCATCGGCAAGCGATCTTGATGTCGGGTGGCGATCCTCGAACGTCAACCCGGAACCGAACACGTTCATGTTCTGAGTTCGGACACGGAAGCCCTTTGTGTCGCGGAATCGACAAGATCTTGCCCCAAGTCGTTACAACTGGCACAGACATTACTCTTGTCGCACCGGTGTGACGCGTGGCACATTACGGACACGTTGTGGAGGCCCAGCCGACGACCGGCTGGTTCGGGGGGCCCTCAAGGCGGCACCCGGTCCGAGCGACCGGCGGTCCCGCGCAAAGCGCACGGGACATCGCGGATGGAGGAACGCATGGAGTCAGCGGAGGCTCAGGGCGTGACCAGATGGCGCAGAAGCGCCATCGTCGGTATCCCGTCCATGCTGATCATCGGATGCATGGCCACAGCCATGGTGCAGGGCGCGCTCGCCGCGAACCTGTCCCTCACCAACGTCCCGTTCTCGCTCTCCTCGGACACGATGGCCGCACCGGGCGGCATGGCCGTCGTCATGACCGGCATCGGCAGCGACGGCGACACCGCGACCGGCGCGGCCGCCGAGGTCGGCGTCCCCAAGGCGGGACTCGACGGCATCTGCGTCCACGCCACCCAGTCCGTCAAGATCGGCGGACTGGATCTCGGAACCTACTCGCTCAACATCTCCTCGCCCGCCACCGGCGCCACCGCCAGCCAACTCGCGTCAGGCGCGGCCGGTCTCCAAGCCAACAACCTGATCCTCAACGCCCAGTCCGTCACCGCGGCCAAGGCGACACTCGACAACGCCGGGGGCACCGCGCCACCCACCACGATCGGCGCCTCCGCCGACTCGATCAACAGCGGAACGTCCGGAATCAAGGACGGCGCCGCCGGAGCGTTCGGCCTGTCCGCGACCGGCGGCCAGGCGACCGTCGAGAACCTGCTGGCCAGCGCCAACGGAGCCACCCTCGGCGGCTCCATCACCCTGCCCGACCTCAGGATCGCGCTGGCCGTCGGCGACACCCAGGGAACCGGGGCCGGCCAGACCGCCAGCGGCTGCTGACCCCCCGGCACGACGCCCGGGGGGAGGAGCCGACTCGCATTCGGCTCCTCCCCCCGGCTCACCCTACGCCGCACACCAAGCCGACCGAAGGCCCTCCGGCCACCCGACGCCCGCCAAGCTCCTGAGAGAGAATCCATGAACACACCTGCCAAGGGCGCGCAAAGCCCCCTCAGCACAGGCCGCCTGGCGTTTCGCGCCTGGCGGCGGCGACGCCCCCTCTGGGCCGCGATCTGGACGGCGCTGGGCGGCTTCGTCATCTTCTACCTCCCGCTCGCCCCGGTCGGAAAGCTGCTCCACGTGGGCGTCGGCGGCATGGGCGGCCTGGCCGTCGGCGCCATCCTCATGGCGATGGCGCTGTTCATGGCGTTCCTGCCCGACCAGCGGCACGTCGCCGGAGTCATCACCTGCATCCTCGGCGTCGTCTCCTTCCCGCTGACGAACCTCGGCGGGTTCTTCGTCGGCATGGGACTGGCGGTCCTCGGCGGCTCGATGGCCTTCGGCTGGCTGCCCAACAAGCCGCAACGCAAGTGGCGCATGTTCCGCCGCGTCACCCCCGCCGTGCTCACCCCCGCGACACCGAGGGACCTGACGAGCAAATGATCATGTCGGCCCACACCAAGCAGGCATACCACCGCGCCCGCGCCGCGCTCCGGAACTGGAACACCGCCCTCCTCCAGGCGGACGCCGATCGCGACGTCAGGAACGGAACCCGATGGGGACGCGCAGGGATCTTCCTCCTGCCGACGGTCCTCTCCATCGGCGGACTCGGCTCCCTCATGGCACAGGGCGTCCTCGCCGCCGGCTTCAACGTCACCAACACGGCCTTCACGCTGACCTCCAACGGCGTGACCGGATCCGGCTTCGGCGCCGTCCTCAACACACCGACCGTCGAGGCCGCCGACGGATCCACCTCCACCAACATCGGCATGGCGCGCGTCAGCTTCTCCTCCGCCCAACTCGCGGGACTGTGCGGAATCGTCCACCAGAAGATCGCCGGCCTCCAGTACTCGCTGATCATCACCGCGGGACAGGACGTGGCCGCCACCGCCCCCACCGACTTCACCACCGACATCGACGCCTCGAACCTCTCCCTCGAAACCACCGGGCTGAAGGCCTCGGCCACCTCGCTGACCAACGCCGTCCTCGGCGCCTCGGCCGACGAGGTGAAGGTCGGCGGCGCCGGTCTCGCCGGTGCCGTCCCGGGCGGTTTTGGACTCGACGCGTCCCAGGGCAGCGTGAGCATCGCCGGCCTCAACGCCACCGCCTACACCGCCGAGATCGCCGGAACCCTCGGCCTGCCCGGACTTGAACTCAGCGTCGTCGCGGGGAGCGCGACCCATTGCTGAGCGGCACCACAACGCTTGGAGCGACAACGTGACGACCTCTCACACGGAACCGCAGGACCTCCTGCCCCGCCCGGCCACACCGGGCCCGAGCCGTCGGCGCGCCGCCACGCGCCGCGCACGGCCGACGGGACCCCTCGGCCGGGCCTGGCGGTGGTTCCGCGCGTTCAGGCGCAGCCGTCCCTTCTGGGGCGGGGTCTGGTTGACGCTCGGCGGATGGATGATCCTGCGGCTCACCCTGGCTCCCGTCCAGACCGCGGTGACGACAGGGTTCAACGGGATCGCGGGATGGCTCGTCGGCGGCGGCATGATCCTCTGCGGGCTGATTCCGTGGGCGGCGCCGTCCCAGCGCTACACCTTCGGCGTCATCGGCACGATCCTGGCGGTGGTGTCGCTGGTCACCTCGAACATGGGCGGCTTCCTGCTCGGGATGCTGTTCGGCGTCGTCGGCGGCACCCTGATGGTCGCCTGGGGAAAGAAGAAGCCGAACCGCGGGCGGCCGGTGGCGAGGACAGGCCGATGAGGTCGATTTCTCTCGTCATCACGCTTTTTGTGGCTCTGGTGGTCACCGCCCTCGGGCCGACCCGGCTGGTGTCCGAGGCGCGGGCGCTGGCCGCCGCGCCGGCGCCCCTGAACACACCGTTCCTGCCGGCCTCGGCACCGATGCGCGTCACCATCGCCAGCCTCACCGCCGTCAACCTCTCGGTCACCACCAATGTCACCATCCGGCTCGCCGACAACACGACGGTCACGACGAACAGGTACACGTTCCAGAAACTGTCGCTCAACAGCAACACCGTCATCACGAGCAACAACGGCACGTCGACCGTGACGGTCAGAGTGCCCGGATACGGCTCGCTCGGCGGAACCGACAGCGCCGGAAAGCCCCAGACGACCGTCATGTGGGGGAACATCAGCAGGCTCTGCGTGACCGTCATCCTCCAGATCTGCGGCATCCAGGGCCTGCTCAACTTCTTCGGCTCCCTCATCCCGCTGACGGCGGGCGCGTCGGGCTTCATCGGCGACATCTACGCCATCCGCACGATGGACGACCACGCCGAGCTCAGCGAGACCCAGAACCCCGTCCATCTGCCCGGCAGCCTGACCGTGACCACGCCATGACCGAAGACGAGGAATGTTCCTACGGCACCCGCTGGGGTGTGGCCCTGTGCGCCTTCCTTCCGGCGGCGCTGGTGGTCGGCTGCCTGGGCGCGCTGATCTCCACCGGCGCCCTCGCGGCGGGCCTGGTCGTGCAGGGCGGTTCCATCAACGTCGCCACCAGCAGCGTCTACGGAACGAACTTCGGCGCCGCCCTGGTGGACCAGACCGCCAAGCAGGCGGACGGCACCACCAAGACCGTGCACGTGCTCCGGTTGGGCTTCGCGAACGGACAGATCAACGGCCTGTGCCTGACCCAGCGGCAGTCCTTCCTCGGCGCGACCTACACGGTCATGATCAAGCTGGGTGACTCCGACCCCGCCACCTGGGAGATCACCACGAAGAACGTCGTCATGGACATCCAGCGCGTGAACGGAACCCTGGACATGGACGGCGTCGTCGACCTGAACGTCAACGGCCCCGACGTGACGACGATCAGGGACGCCTCGGGGAACGTCGTTCCCAACCCGCTCGACAGCCCGCAGAACCGCTTCGGCATCCAGGGCCGCTACGCCAAGTTCGACCAGATCACCGGCGACATCCAGGACCTGCAGATTCCGGGGGTGTTCAACTCCCCCAGTCTCGACATCACCATCACCCCCGGCGTCAGGACCTGCCCCGCGCCCGCGGCGCCTTCCGGCACCCCGTAGAGCCGCGGAGGCGCCCTGTTCGGGGGGTGCGTTATTGCGCTATGTAGTCATATGGGTACTATGGGTGTGCTGCCGGGGGTGGACGCGGTGGCCTGGAAACGTGACGAAAGCGAGCAGAACGATGACCATGACTTCGGCGGACCCGATCTCGTTCAAGGTGGACGCGCTGTTCCGGGCGACGGACGCGAACAGCGACGGCGTCATCGAGTGGAACGACCTCGGGCGGATCGTGGACCGCTACCTGACCGCCTACAAGATCGACCGGAACGACCGCAAGGCGTACGCGCTCCTGGCCGCGTACCAGATGTACTGGTTGGAGCTGCTGCGGCACGCCCACGGGCAGGACCGTCTCAGCAGCGAGCAGTACCACGCCGCCACCCGCGCGCTCGTGGTCGACACCAGCCGCATGAACATGGTCGAGGGCCTGCCGCACGCCGTCTTCGACATCATCGACACCGACGGCGACAACACCATCAGCAGGGCCGAGTTCGCCAAACACCTCGACGTGTGGGGGCTCGGCTCCCCCACCTCCGGCGAGGTGTTCGCGCGCCTCGACACCGACGGCGACGGCGAGATCAGCCGCCACGAGTTCATCCGCGCGGTCCGCGAGTTCTACTACGCGCCGGACCTCGACTCGCCCGGCAGCGTCTTCTTCGGGGCACTCCCCCGCGTCTGACCCGGACGGCGAACCGGAAACCCGGAGCCGCCCGTCACGCCCCCGGGCGCGGCGGGCGGCTTCAGCCGTCCCCCGGGGCGGCGGCCGCGACGCCGACTGTCCGGGCCACAGCGGATCATCCCCGCCCACACCCTCGCGTTCGCGGCGCCGCTACCGACCGCGGGCTCCCTCACCGACCGGACGGGCCTGCGCCTGGGATCGC
>NZ_JAJLQY010000009.1 GCF_020991275.1 Actinocorallia sp. API 0066
TGGGGAAGGGACGGCACGGGCCGTCAGAGAGAAGTGGTCAGGGGCGGGTGAGGTAGGCGTCGGCGGCTTCCAGTTCGGTCTCGTTGAAGACGTGGATGCCGTGGGCGCGTAGGAGGCGGGTGGTGAGGCCCGTGCCGGGGACCCTGGTGCCGGTGAAGGTGCCGTCGTTGACGAGGGAACTGCCGCAGGAGGGGCTGCCCTCCTTGAGGACGGCGACCCTGACACCGGCTTTCCGGGCCACCGCCAGTGCCTGTTCCGCGCCCCGGCGGAACTGCTCGGTGACGTCGTCGCCCGCTTCCGTCACGACGGAGCCGTCGCGCAGTTCCGCGGGGGGCCGGGGCACACCCAGGCCGCCCGCGACCTCGGGGCAGAAGCCGACGATCCGCCCCTCGGCGCGCCAGCGGGCGAGGATCGCCGACTCGCTGGTCTTGGCGCGCCCGTCGTACCGGACCGCCGCGCCGAGCAGGCAGGAGCTCACCAGCACGCGTTCCATACACCCAGCCTAGGCCGCGCCGCACCCGCCGCCGTCCCGGCTCAGGGCTTGGGCTGGTCCTTGCGGTAGCCGTCGGCGGCGAGGCGGGCGGCGCGGACGGCGCCGGACGGGAAGAGACGGGCGCCGAGCCAGGCGAGACGGCCGTAGGCGGGCGCCACGATGACCGCCTTGTTCCGGCGGACGCCCCGGATGATGACCTTGGAGAGCTTGTCCGCCGTGTAGATCTTGGGCAGTTCGGTGTCCGGTTTGCTGCTCATGCCCGTCTCGGGCAGGCCGGCGTTGACCGTGCGCAGCAGGTTCGTCGCGACGAACCCGGGGCAGACGGCGCTGACCCGCACCCCGCGTGTCGCCGCCTCCGCGCGCAAGGCGAGCGACATGCCCACCACCGCGTGCTTGGTCGCGGTGTAGGGGAGGCCGATCGGCATGGGGACGAGCCCGGCGAGGGACGCCGTGTTGACGATGTGCCCGTGGCCCTGCGCGAGCATGATCCGGTAGGCGGCGTCCTGGCCGTGCACGACGCCGCGCAGGTTGATGTCGATCGCCCGGTTCCAGTGGTCCAGCGTCAGTTCCTCGGCCAGTCCCGCGACGGCGATGCCCGCGTTGTTGAAGACGAGGTCGAGCCCGCCGTTGTCGCGCGCGACCCGCTCGTACAGTTCGCGGACGGCGTCGGCGTCGGTGACGTCGAGGGCGGTGCCGAACGCCTTGCCGGGGCCGATGCCGGTGAGCCGCTCGGCCGTCTCGGCGGCGCCCGCGGCGTTGACGTCGGCGAGGATCACCGTGTCGCCGCGCGCGACGAGCTCGACGGCGACGGCGGCGCCGATGCCGGAGGCGCCCCCGGTGACGATCGTGGTGGTCATGGGACCCCTTCCGCGGCGGGCAGACGAATCCCCGGATTCTAGGGTGAGGCCCCCCGCCGTCACCAGGCGGCGGGGGGCCCAGTGGAGGTCAGGCCGCCTTGCGCGCCTTCGGCTTCTCCCAGATGCCGAACGCCCGCCACAGCAGCTGGTTGACGGGGGTGAGCAGGCCCAGTTCGGCCATCAGCTCGCGGATCTTGGCGACGCTGTCGCGGAGCTGCTGCCGGGCCTCGCGGCTGCCGTACGCCTCCTTGACGACGGCGTCGGGGATGTCGAACGCGCGGATCATCGGGCCGGGCGGCGACAGCATGATCCGGGCCATGATGCCGAGGACGGCCGGAGTGAGCAGACCGAGGAGCCCGCGGCGGAACGGGTGCATGCCGGGCACCCGGTGCTTGAGGTAGTGCCGGGCGAAGGAGATGTGCCGTGCCTCCTCCGCGATGTGGATCTTCATGATGGTCGCTTCGAGCGGGTGCTTGATGTGCCCTTCGCGGACGGCCTTGCGCTGCACGAAGTCGATCGGGTCCTCGCCGCCGAGGACGAAGACGAAGAACATCTCGGTGGAGACGAGCGGGATCCACGGGCTCACCTCGGCGAGGACGGCGAGGGCGCGCGGCATGCCCCGGATCGGCATCTTCGTCCGGTTGACGAACTCCTGGAACATCATCCCGTGATGACATTCCTCGGTCGTCTCGTGGTAGACGTACCGGAACTCGGGGCGGCCGTTCGGGAGCCGGTAGGCGTAGTTGAGCAGGCCGCGCTTGAGCAGGTTCTCGAACTGGAGGCCGATTTTCATCATGGTGGCGACCCGCCACAGGCCGATCCGGGACTGGATCTCGGGCGGCTGCGACCGGTACCAGGCGGTGCGGCCGAGCGCGTCGATCTCCGGCAGGATCCAGCGCGGGTCGTCGGGGTCGACGGCGTAGTCCGGGTCGTCCCAGGGGATGTCGGCGTACGCCTCCCAGTGCTTCTCCACGCTCGCCTTGTTGAGGCGGTCGATGACGCCGAGGTAGGACTTGCGGTCGCGGACGTTCTCGCGGACCTCGTCGGCGAGGTCGCTCGGGGGCTTGGCCATGGTTCTCCTCGCTTCAGGCAGGGGGGATCAGGTCCCGGGCATGGGCTTTGACCATGTCGAGGACCGCTCGCTGGTGGCCGTGCTCGTCTCCGTCCAGGGAGTGCTGGAGGGAGAGGCCGACGAGCAGCGCGAACATGCTGCGGATCAGGGTGTCCACGACGGCGTCGGGCAGGGAGGCGGGGAACAGCTCGTCGAAGACCTCGGTGATGATCTCGACGACGCGGTTGCTGAGCTGTTTGCTGAGGTCGCGCAGGGAGTTGTCGGTGCGGCCCGCGAGGGCGAGTTCCAGCAGGGCCATCGCGGGGGGTTGGCGGATCGTCTCCCAGAGGAGGTCGAGGGCGCCGCCGACGTCGCGCTGGTTGTCGGGCAGGCGGGTGTAGGCGTCCCGGTACTCCTCCCGGAGCCGGTCCAGGAGGTGGTCGAGCGCGGCGGCGACCAGTTCCATCTTCGTCGGGTAGTGGTGCTGCTGGGCGCCGCGGCTGACGCCCGCGCGCCGGGACACCTCGGTGGTGGACAGCCCGGCCCAGCCGAGGTCGGCGAGGGTCTCGGCGGTGGCGTCGAGGAGCCGTGCCTGTGTCGCGGACCTGCGCTCGGCCTGGGTGCGCCGGCTCGGCCGACGGTGGCGGCGCCTGTTCACGGACATGATTGGACGGTACGTCCAACAGATACATGCAAGCAAGCCTGCTTGTATGTAGCGCCAGTCACACAGCGGGCGGTAACACGCCGGACATCTGGAACGTGACAAGCACTACTGTGGGGACATGCCGGTGACACAGTCGGACAAGCTGACCAACGTCTGCTACGAGATCAGGGGCCCGGTGCTCAAACGGGCCAAGCAGATCGAGGACGCCGGGCACCCCGTGCTCAAGCTCAACATCGGCAATCCCGCGCCGTTCGGCTTCGAGGCGCCGCCGGAGATCCTCCAGGACGTCATCCAGAACCTCTCGCAGGCGCACGGGTACAGCGACTCCAAGGGGCTGCTGTCGGCGCGGCGCGCGGTGGTGCAGCACTACGAGGGGCAGGGCTTCACCGGCCTCGACGTCGAGGACGTCTACCTGGGCAACGGGGTCTCCGAGCTCATCGTCATGACGCTCCAGGCGCTGCTGGACGACGGCGACGAGGTGCTCATCCCCGCGCCGGACTACCCGCTGTGGACGGCTGCCGTGTCGCTCGGCGGCGGCACGCCGGTGCACTACCTGTGCGACGAGGCGCTGGAGTGGGAGCCGTCGCTCGAGGACATGGAACGCAAGATCACCGAGCGGACCAAGGCGCTCGTGGTGATCAACCCGAACAACCCCACGGGCGCCGTCTACTCGCCGGAGACGCTGCGCCGGATCGTCGAGCTGGCCAGGCGGCACGACCTCATCATCTTCGCCGACGAGATCTACGACCGGATCCTCTACGACGGCGCCGTGCACACCTCGATCGCGACGTTGGCGCCGGACCTGCTCTGCCTGACGTTCAGCGGCCTGTCCAAGTCCTACCGGGTCGCGGGCTTCCGGTCGGGCTGGGTCGTGCTGTCGGGGCCCAAGCTGGGCGCCGAGTCCTACATCGAGGGCCTCGACGTCATCGCGAACATGCGGCTGTGCCCGAACGCGCCGGCGCAGCACGCGATCCAGGCGGCGCTGGGCGGGCGGCAGAGCATCCGCGAGCTGGTGCGGCCCGGCGGCCGCCTCCTGGAGCAGCGGGACCGCGCGGTGAAGCTGCTCAACGAGATCCCCGGCGTGAGCTGCGTCAAGCCGAAGGGCGCCCTGTACGTCTTCCCCCGGCTCGACCCCATGGTCTACCCGATCACCGACGACGTGCGGTTCTGCCTGGAACTCCTGGAAGAGCAGAAGCTGCTCATCGTGCACGGGAGCGGGTTCAACTGGCCGTGGCCCGACCACCTCAGGCTCGTCACCCTGCCCTACGCGGACGTCCTGGAGGACGCGATCGGGAGGCTCGCCGCGTTCCTGGAGCCGCGCCGGCTCCGCTGAGAGGGGCTGTGGACAACCGGCGGCGGGTGTCGGCGCGGGCCGGTACGGTGTCGGGGTGTCATCTCCGCAGCCCCGTATCGCCCTGAAGGACGTACCATCCCTCGTGGACCTCATGGCGGCGGGCGTCGCGGCCGTGGGGGGCAGCGAGCGGCCGGGCCAGGTGAAGATGGTCGAGGCGGTCGACCAGGCGCTGCGCCGCCGCGAGCACCTCGCGGTGCAGGCGGGCACGGGCACCGGCAAGTCGCTGGCCTACCTGGTGCCGTCGGTGCGGCACGCGGTCTCCAAGGGCGTCACCGTCGTCGTCTCGACGGCGACGATCGCGTTGCAGCAGCAGTTGGTGGACCGGGATCTGCCGCGCCTCGCCGACGCGCTGGAGCCGCTGCTCGGGCGGGAGCTGCGGTACGCGATCCTCAAGGGGCGGCGCAACTACCTGTGCCTGAACCGGCTGTCCGTCGGCGCGCCCGACGACCCCGAGGAGGGTCTGTTCGACACCGCGCAGGTCTCCACGCTCGGCCGCCAGGTGCAGCGGCTGCACGAGTGGGCCGACAAGACCAGGACGGGCGACCGCGACGAGCTCGTGCCGGGCGTCTCGGAGCAGGCGTGGCGGCAGGTCGCGGTGTCGGCCAAGGAGTGCCTGGGCGGCCAGCGCTGCCCGCAGGCGCAGCAGTGCTTCTCCGAGCTGGCCAGGGCCGAGGCGGCCGAGGCCGACGTTGTGGTCACCAACCACGCGATGCTGGCGATCGACGCCCTCGAGGAGTTCCAGGTCCTGCCGGAGCACGACGCCGTGGTGATCGACGAGGCGCACGACCTCGTCGACAGGGTGACGTCGGTGGCGTCGGGCGAGCTGTCGGCGGCCGCGGTGGAGGCGGCGGCGCGGCGGGCGGGCAAACTCGTCGCCGGCCGCGCCGCCGACCGGCTGCGCGAGCTCGCCGAGGACCTGCGGGTCGCGCTGGACGAGGAGGGGGCGGCCCGGCTCGACCTGCTGCCGTCGGGGCTCGGCGGCACCCTCCAGGCCGTCCGGGACGCCGCGCGGGCCTGCCTGGACGGGCTCGGCCCCGAGCCGAAGGACGCCGACCCCGCCGTCGCCGCGGGGCGCCGGGCCGCCAGGACGGCGCTGGACGACGTGCACGGCACCGCGGAACGGATCCTCGCCTCGTTCGAGGTGCCGCTCGCCGAGCGGTGGGAGGTGGTCTGGCTCGCCAAGTCCTTCGACGGCAAGTGGCCGCCGTCCCTGCACGTCGCGCCCATCGCGGTCGGCGGGCTGCTGCGGGACACGCTGTTCCGCACCAGGACCACGATCCTCACCTCCGCGACGCTGACGCTGGGCGGGTCGTTCGAGCCGCTGGCGCGGCAGTGGGGGCTGCCCGCGCCGGGCGGGCCGGCGCCCGCCGTCCCGGCCGCGCGGGACGGGGAGGCGGCCGAGGACGACGAGAAGCCGCTGATCTGGACCGGCCTTGACGTCGGGTCGCCGTTCGACTACCCGCGCAGCGGCATCCTCTACATCGCGCGGCACCTGCCGAAGCCCGGCCGCGACGGGCTTCCCGAGGAGTACCTCGCGGAGCTGAAGGGCCTCATCGAGGCGGCGGGCGGGCGGACGCTCGGCCTGTTCTCCTCGATGCGGGCGGCCCGGCAGGCGGCCGACGAGCTCAAGGTGGACTTCCCCGTGCTGTGCCAGGGCGAGGACTCCACGTCCCAGCTGGTCAAGCAGTTCGCCGCGGCGCCCGAGACATGCCTGTTCGGGACGCTGTCGCTGTGGCAGGGCGTGGACGTGCCGGGGCCGTCGCTGTCGCTCGTGGTGATGGACCGGATCCCGTTCCCCCGGCCGGACGACCCGGTGGCGTCGGCCCGGCAGCGGATGGTCCAGGCGCGCGGCGGCAACGGTTTTATGCAGGTGGCCGCCTCCCAGGCGGCCCTGCTCCTGGCGCAGGGCGCGGGCCGCCTGCTGCGCAGCGGCACCGACCGGGGCGTCGTCGCCGTGCTCGACCCCCGCTTGGCGACGGCCGCCTACGGCTCCTTCCTCACCGCGTCGCTTCCGCCGTTCTGGCCGACCACCGACCCGGAGAAGGTCAGGGCCGCCCTCCGCCGCCTCACCGCCTGACCCGCCGCCCGGGGAGGGCGGCGGGGCCCGGAGGCGCGGGTCAGGGGGTGAGGGTGAGGGTGTGTTCGGCGGCTTCCTTGACGGCGGTGGCGGTGAAGGGCCAGGGGATGGTCTCGCCCTTGGCCCACAGGTCCGTCTGGTCCCAGTAGTGGTCGGAGAAGGCGTGGCCGGAGGCGCCCGTCAGGTTGACGTACCGGGAGTCGTCCAGGTTGGACAGGTCCGCGACGAGCCTGAGCGAGGGCACCGCGGTGACCTCGTAGCCCTTCTGGACGTCCCAGCCGATCGCGTTGACGATCGACTTGCCGCCGCCGAGCTCGACCGGGCCCCGGTTGAAGATCCGCTCGACGAGGCCGATGCCCGAGGTGCCGAAGCTCTGGTTGGTGAGCGTCAGCGTGTGCAGCGCGCCCCACCGCCACTCGCCGGGCTTGTCGCCGAGCCGCTCGACCAGCTCGTCGCTGGCCTCGCGCAGCGCGCGGAGCACGATGTCGTCGCGCCGCTCGGCGGCGCCGGTGGTCTTCACGTCGTCCCAGAACGGGTCGTCCGGCTTGTCCAGGAGTGTGCGGACCACCTCGAACCAGCGGTCGCCGCCGTCCGGCCTCGCGCCCTCGGGCAGTTCGTCGTTGAAGGCGCGCAGCAGCAGGTGCCGCCACACCGCGTTGAAGAACGCGGCGGGCGCCGAGTCGGCGGGCTGGGTGTAGTCCCAGGTGCGCAGCAGCTCGATGCCCTTCACCCCGGCGCCGACCCGCAGCAGGTGCGGCACGAGGATCGGCGCGAAGCCGTTGCGGTCGTCCATCTGGATCCGGCTCATGGCGGCGATGTCGAGCTTGCCGCCGTTGCGGACGAGGTCGTCGATGCGCTGGGCGCGGTAGCCGTAGGACCAGTCCTGGGTGAGCAGGTGCTCGTAGGACGTGCCGATGACGGCGTTGTTGGCGGTGACGATGTAGCCGGAGTCGGGGTTGAACGCCGAGGGCAGCTCCTCGAACGGGATGAAGTCGGCCCACTCGTGGACGCCGTCCCAGCCGGGGACGGGGCGGGTGCCGTCGCCGGCGGTGCGCACCGGGATCCGGCCCGGCGCCTGGTAGCCGATGTTGCCCTCGACGTCGGCGTAGACGAGGTTCTGGGCGGGGACCTCGAAGAGGCGGGCCGCCTCCCGGAAGGACGTCCAGTCGGTGGCGCGGTTCATCGCGAAGATGGCGTCGGCCGTGCGGCCGGGGCCCAGCGCCGTCCAGCGCAGCGCGACGGCCTCGCCGGAGGGCGCCGCCTTCTCCGCGTCGTCCATGACGTCGGAGACGATCGGGCCGTGGCGGCTCACCCGGACGGTGAGCTCCACGGGGTCGGCGCCCGCGACCTCGATCCTCTCGGTGCGGACCTGCAGGGGCTCCTGCGCGCCCTTGTACTCGGCGGTCGTCCCGGTGACCTTCTCCAGGTACAGGTCGGACACGTCGGGGGCGAGGTTGGTGAACCCCCACGCGATCCGGTGGTTGTGCCCGATGACGACGCCGGGCAGCCCGGCGAAGGTGAACCCGGTGACGTCGTAGGGGCACGCCTCGGTGACGGTGCGGCAGTGCAGGCCCGCCTGGTACCAGACCGAGGGCATCTGGGCCGACAGGTGCGGGTCGTTGGCGAGCAGCGGCATGCCGGTGGCGCTGCGGCTGCCGGCGATCACCCACGAGTTGGAGCCGAGGTCGGAGTCGCCGTTGCCCAGGCCCGTGGGCATCGCCCGGATCGCCTCCAGGACCGAGCTGAGGGCCCGCGCGGGCGGCTCGGACCGCGCGCCCTCGCCGCTGAAGCCGCCGTCGGCGACCGAGCCCGTCGGGACGATGGCGGGCATCCGGAGGAAGTCGTAGGCGGGGTAGAGCTGGTCGACCCGCTCCTTGGGCAGCGCCGTGTCGGCGAGGGCGCGGCCGAGCTCGTCCTCGATGTTGGAGCGCAGGTCCCAGGCCATCGCCTTGAGCCAGGCCACCGAGTCGGCGGGGGTCCACTCCTCGGGCTGGTAGCCGGTGCGCTGGAGGCCGAGCACGGAGTATTCGAGGGACTGCCGAGCGGTGTCCGGGTTGGCCTTCAGCCAGGCGTTGACGCCCGCCGCGTACGCCTCCAGGAGGTGCTTGGTCTCCGGTGCCAGCAGCGCGAGTTCGGCCTCCGCCGTCTTGCGCCACCCCAGGGTGCGGGTCACCTTGTCGGTGTCGAGGGTGGCGTCGCCGAACAGTTCGGACAGGCGGCCGGAGGTGATGTGGCGGCGGAAGTCCATCTCCCAGAAGCGGTCCTGCGCCGTCACGTACCCCTGCGCGCGGAAGAGGTCGGCGG
The DNA here is from genome assembly GCF_020991275.1 of Actinocorallia sp. API 0066. Classification (GTDB taxonomy): domain Bacteria; phylum Actinomycetota; class Actinomycetes; order Streptosporangiales; family Streptosporangiaceae; genus Actinocorallia. Next base: position 8,801 of record NZ_JAJLQY010000009.1, read on the forward strand.
GGGTGTCGGCGTAGATCTGGGGGATGCCGTGGGAGTCGCTGTGGACGGTGACCTCCCCGGCCAGGCCGGGCAGCGTGAGCCGCCCGTCGTAGGTCGGGAACGGTTTGCGGACCGTCCAGACCAGCCATGCCGTGAGCAGCAGTACCAGGACCATCACCAGGGCAAGAGCCCGCACGCCCCACCGCAGTGGCCAGGGCCATTGACGCATGAACTTCACGCCGAGCACTCTATGACTCAGATCACGCGAAAGGGCATGCGGGCTTCCCTACCAGGACTTTTGTCACTGTTCTGTTGTCAAGGAGTCAGGACCGCCCGCAAGGACTACGGGTCAGTCGAGTGGGCGGCCGCGGGCCGCCCGTGGCGCCGCTCGGCGTCCGGCGCCCTACGGATCGGGTGGCTCCTCGTACGCCGCGGCCAGATCCTCGGGCGTCATCCGGACCAGCGCCGCCGAGGGGTGGATGCCCGACGTGAGGGCCCGCCGGAGCAGCGCGGCCATGGAGTAGTGCGGATCCTCCCGTTCCGCGAGGTCGAGGGCGACGTTGGCCAGCGCGCCGTCCCCGGTGACGAGCGCGCAGTAGGCGAGCAGGCACGCGGGCGCCGGACGGTAGGCGGGCGCGGTACGCCGCACCACGTGCAGCCAGAAGTCACGGTGCTCGGGCAGGGCGTTCGGGCTGATCCGGACCCACGCCTCGTCGCGCAGCCGGACGCGGGACAGCGCCACCGTGAACCGCGCGATCTCGGCGAGGCCGGGCGGCGGCCGCCCGCTGCCGACCCCGGCCACGACCTCCCGCACCAGGCGCAGCCCGGCGGCCCGGTCGAACCGCTGCCGTTCCGCCAGCGCCGTCTCCCGGGCGACGGCCGAGGCCACCGGATCGGGGAGCGGCGCGACGAACGCGGCGAGATCCTCCCGCGAGGGCAGCGCGACCATGCCGTTGACCACCGCCTGGACCTCCAGCGTGGTCGGCGTCAGCGGCACACCCGCCTCCGCCGGGCGCAGGTAGGACCAGTACCTGCCGTCGTGCACCCGCAGCGCGTCCCACACCTCGAGCCCGACCCGGGCCAGCGCGCGCCGCGCGCTCGCCACCGCCGGATCGGCGACGGCCGCCTCGCCGTAGCCGACGAGCAGGGCCCCGCCGAACCCGTGCACCGACAGCAGCCCGGCGATGTGGGCGGCGACGCCGTCGGCGAGTTCTAAGCCGTGCCGTACCGCGCACGCGCCGCCGGGCCCGCCGACACCGACGGCGACGAGGCTGTGCGCGGGGTGGTACCCGAGCATGTACGGGATGGCCGCGATGAGTTCACCGGGACCGCGGATGACCAGGGGGGCGGCGTCGCCGCGCGTTTCGTCCATGCCCGCACGCTCGCACATTCTGCGCGGCGCTGCTTGACGGCCTGTGGATAACTCGGCGCTCAGAGTGAGCCCCTGGTTCCTTTGTTCCGTTCGTTCCAAGCGCGCATCCGCGCCGGGTATCCAACGATCTGTACGTCATAGACCGGAAGGCCGAGGTCGCGGGCCACCTTGGCGATGACCGCGGGCGCGCCGACCCGACGCCGGATCCACTCCCCGTCGTGCGCGACGGCGACCGCGGTCGTGTCCGTCGCGAACGTCTCGGGCTCCACGTAGAACTCGACGCCCCGGCGCTCCTTGGCGAAGGCGATGAGCGCCTTCACGTCGGCGTTCGTCGCCTCGCGGTCGAACCGCTGGACCGCGGTGCCGCGGTGGCGTTTGAGCCCGAACCGATCCCAGAACCGCATCGCCTTCCCGACCCTCCGCGTGGAGAAAAGTGCAGGGAAAACCATAACGAAGAAAACGGACTTGAGGTTCCCCAAGATCACGCGCCGGGCATCTCACCAGAGTTTTCCGGCGACGGGGGATGACATGAAACGACTCGGGGCCGCCCTGGTCCTCCTGGCGGTCGTGTCCGGCTGCGGCGACGGCACCGGCGCGGACACCACGGTGGCCGCGCCCGAGGCACCCGTGGCGGTGCGCCCGATGGTGTTCAACGAACCGGACCCGGACGCGCGGCGCGGGCTCGGCTCCTCGGGCACCGCGTACTGCGCGCGCGTCAAGTGCGTGGCGCTGACGTTCGACGACGGGCCGATGGAGGACACCGAAAGGCTCCTCGGGATGCTCGCCCAGTACAACGCGAAAGCCACCTTCTTCGTCGTCGGCCGGATGGTGGAGGAGTTCCCCGACCTCGTCCGCAAGGAGGTGGCCGGAGGGCACGAGATCGCGAACCACAGCTGGAGCCACGCGAACCTGGCGGGTCTGTCCGACGCGGGTGTCAGGGCCGAGATCCAGAAGACGCAGGACGCGATCGTCCGGCACTCCGGATACCGGTCCGTCCTGCTCCGGCCGCCTTACGGGTCGTCGAACGCGCGGGTGGCGGCGGTCGCCCGGTCGTTCGGCCTGCCGGAGATCATCTGGGCGGTCGACCCGCTGGACTGGCGGGACCGCAGCTCCTCGCTCGTGGCCAGGCGCGTGCTGTCGGGCACGGGCAACGGCGACGTCGTCCTCATGCACGACATCCACAGGACGACGGTGGACGCCGTCCCGCGCATCCTCGAAGGGCTCGCGGCCAAGGGCTACAGGTTCGTGACGGTCAGCAAGCTGTTCGAAGGCACGCCGCTCACCCCGGGGGAGCAGTACCGGGGGCGGACGGCCACGGGCGCCCGGTAGGGGGATTTTCAGGGTTCTCCCCGATGACGTATCCGCGCGCGCGAGCGACCATCGAGACATGGACATCAGCGAACTGCGCGTCGGCCACGCCGACCGTGAGGCGGTCATCGAACTCCTCCAGACGGCCTACGCGGACGGGAAGCTCGAAGGAGAGGAACTCGACCAGCGCGTCCACCTGGCGATGACGAGCAAGACCCGCAGCGACCTCGACCTCCTCGTGGGCGACCTGTCTCCCAAGCTCCCCGGCCACGGGCAGGAGACGAGCGAGGACAGGATGCTCGCGGGCCTCGCGCACGCCTCCGGCGTCGTGACGACGTTCGTCGGGCCACTGGTCCTCATGCTGGTCAGCGGGCAGCGCTCGGCCTACGTGCGCAGGCACGCCGTCGAGGCGCTCAACTTCCAGATCACCTTGCTCCTCGTCACGCTCGTCACGTTCGGGATCGGCGGCATCGTCTACGCGATCGCGTGGATCGCCTCCCTCATCGCCGCGGTGAACGCCGGAACGGGGCGCGACTTCCGCTATCCGCTGACACTCAGGTTCATCAAGTGATCTGAGTCTCAGCCTTAAAGGAGCGGGAATATTTACGTGACGGAAAGGTTTACCGCATGAGTTGTGCGTGAAGATCGAGTGAGGGAGGCGCCCATGCCAGTGACCGGATCCTCACATGACGCAGCGGTGGCCGCGCTCCGCGCGTCCTACGCCGCCATCCCGCCCGGCGCGCCCGTGCGGCTGGCCAAGTCCACCTCGAATCTCTTCAGGTTCCGCGACGGTCCGACCGCGCCGGGCCTCGACGTGAGCGGGTTCGACGGCGTCCTGGAGATCGACGGCGCCACCGCCGTGGTCCAGGGGATGACGACCTACGAGAACCTCGTCGCGGCCACCCTGCCGCACGGGATGATGCCCACGGTGGTGCCCCAGCTCAAGACCATCACCCTCGGCGGCGCCGTCACCGGCCTGGGCATCGAGTCGTCCTCGTTCCGGCGTGGCCTGCCGCACGAGGCCGTCCGCGAGATGGACATCCTGACCGGCGACGGAAGCATCGTCACGGCGAGCCGCGACAACGAGCACTCCGAACTCTTCTACGGGTTCCCCAACTCCTACGGGACGCTGGGCTACGCGCTGCGGCTCACCATCGACCTCGTCCCGGTCAAGCCGTTCGTGAAGCTGCGCCACCTGCGCTTCACCGACGCCGCCGAGGCGGCGCGGACGATCCCGCAGGTGGCGGACGCCGACTTCCTCGACGGCACCTTCTTCGGCCCCGACGAGGTCTACCTGACCCTGGGCACGTTCACCGACGAGGCCCCGTACACCTCGGACTACACCGGCCAGAAGATCTACTACCAGTCGATCCGGGAGCGCTCGGTCGACTACCTCACCGTCCACGACTACCTGTGGCGGTGGGACACCGACTGGTTCTGGTGCTCGGGCGCCTTCGGCCTGCGCAACCCGGCCGTGCGCCGCCTCTGGCCGGACGCCAAGAAGCGCTCCGACGTCTACCGGCGCATCGTCGCCTGGGACAAACGCGCCCAGTTCACCGCGCGGATCGACCGGTGGACGGGCAGGCCGCCGCGCGAGGACGTCATCCAGGACATCGAGGTGCCCACCGAGCGTCTCCCCGAGTTCCTCGAGTTCTTCCACGAGGAGGTCGGGATGAGCCCCGTGTGGCTCTGCCCGCTCCAGGCCCACGAGAAATGGCCCCTGTACCCCCTCGAACCCGGACGAAGCTATGTGAACGTCGGCTTCTGGGGCACCGTGCCGCAGAAGCCCGGCAACCTGCCCGACCACTACAACCGGCGCATCGAGCGCGTGGTCGAGTCCCTGGACGGGCACAAGTCCCTGTATTCGACGGCCTTCTACGCGCGGGACGAGTTCTGGCGCCACTACGACGGGAAGACGTACGAGGCACTCAAGGAGCGCTACGACCCCGAGGGCCGCCTGTATGACCTCTACGACAAGTGTGTGAGGGGCACATGACCCTGGCGAAAGTCTTCGAGAGAGTCACCCATGGCACGGACGTACCGGTCGAGTTCGCCGCCTACGACGGCAGCCGCGCGGGACGTCCCGACGCCGACGTCCGGGTGGAGATCCGCAGTCCGTACGCGGTGTCCTACCTGGTCCGCTCGCCCGGCCTGCTCGGCCTGGCCCGCGCCTACGTGTCGGGCCACATCGAGGTGCACGGCGACATGTACACCACGCTGAGCCGCCTGTCGCAGACGCTCAACAGCATCTCGCCGGCCGATCGGCTGCGCGTGCTGGCGGGCATCATCGATGATCCGCTGCTGCGCGCGGCGGCGGCCACCCGGCTGGAGCCGCCCGCGGTGGAGGCGCGTCCCGGCGGCAGGCTGCGGCGGCACTCCAAGCGGCGCGACGCCGAGGCGATCCACCACCACTACGACGTGTCCAACCGCTTCTACGAGTGGGTGCTGGGCCCGTCGATGGCCTACACCTGTGCCGTCTACCCCAAGGCGGGCTCCTCGCTTGAGGAGGCGCAGTCCGCGAAACACGAGCTCGTCGCGCGCAAGCTCGGCCTGGAGCCGGGCATGCGGCTGCTCGACGTCGGGTGCGGCTGGGGCGGCATGGTGATGCACGCGGCCCGCGAGCACGGCGTCAAGGCGCTCGGCGTGACGCTGTCCAAGCAGCAGGCGGAGTGGGCCCAGAAGGCCATCGCCGAGCAGGGCCTCAGCGACCTCGCCGAGGTCCGCCACATGGACTATCGCGACGTCGAGGAGTCGGGGTTCGACGCGGTCAGCTCCATCGGTCTCACCGAGCACATCGGCCAGGCCAACGTGCCCGGGTACTTCGCGTTCCTGAGCGGCAGGCTGAGGCCCGGCGGGCGGATGCTCAACCACTGCATCACCCGGCCGGACAACACCCAGCCGTCGATCAGGCCCGAGGGGTTCATCAACCGGTACGTCTTCCCGGACGGCGAGCTGGAGGGTCCCGGCTTCCTGCTCACCGCGATGAACGACAACGGGTTCGAGATCCGGCACGAGGAGAACCTCCGCGAGCACTACGCCCTCACGCTGCGGGACTGGTGCCGCAACCTCGACGAGCACTGGGACGAGGCGGTCGCCGAGGTCGGCCCGGAGGTCGCCAGGGTCTGGCGGCTGTACATGGCGGGGTGTCGGCTCGGGTTCGAGCGGAACATGGTCCAGCTCCACCAGATCCTCGGGGTGAAGCTGCCGGAGTCGCAGGTTTCGGGCATGCCTCTGCGGGCCGCCTGGGGCGTCTGAGCGGCGCGCGCGCCGGTCTCTGGGGCGGTGGTCCGGAAGGGCCGCCGCCCCCGCGCGTTCCCGGCGCCGTAAAATGTCGGTGGCGGAGCGTAGCGTGCGCGGCATGGATGAGACGTTTGTACTTCCGGTCCCCGCCGAACTCCACGCGGTCTGCCTGGTCGCCGCGCCCACCTGGCTGCCGCCCGGTCTCGGGGCCCGCGCGTTAGAACTCGTCGAGGTCGTCGGCCCCGACGTGCCGCCGCTGCCGTGGCTGACGGGGCCCGGCGCCGAGTGCGCCCGCTGCGCGCCGTGCGGGCTTGAGGTCGACAGTGTGCCGCTGCGCCGAATCCGCGCCGCCGAGTTCCATCTGCGCGTGTCGGCGGTCGGTGGCGCCGGCTGGCCGCCCGATCACGTGATCAGGGCGGCGGCGCTCGCCCGGGAGCTCGCCGACGAGACGGGCGGGATCCTCATCGACGCGGCCACCGGCGACGTGGACCCGTGGGCGGGCCCGCCCGAGCCGTTCGACGTGCCGGAGGGGTTCGCCGCCGCCGAGTGGCTCGGCGTCCGGGCGGCGCGGGAGGGCGGCGGCAGGGGGTGGCGGCTCACCACGGCGGGCCTGACCGTCTTCGGGCTGCCTGAGGTGCGCGTCCGGCGCGTGCCCGAGCACCTGCGCGCGCCCTGGCACGACGTGCTCGCGGGTGTCGCCCAGCGGCTGCTCCGCGACCAGTGGGCCGATCTCGCGCGGGCTCCGGCCAGCGCGTTCCGCGAGATCCCGGCCCGCCTCACCCTCACCGCCGCCGACGTCGGCGCCGCCACCGCGGGCTGCCCGCACGGCACCGGCACCGCCCCGCTCGCCCTCCGCCTCGACCCGGGCCGCCCCGGCGGCCCACCGACCTTCCTCACCGTCACCGCCCCACCCTCCGCCCAGGGCCCCGCCCCACCCTGGCGCACCCACGTCATCACCGCCCTCCGCCGCTGACCAGCCGTCGACCCGGTTCCGTCCCCCTCGGACGGGACCGGGTCGCGGGGGACCGCTGGGTGGTTCGGCCGGGTCAGCTGAGGGTGTAGGGGAGGTGTTTGATGCCGTTGATGAAGTTCGACAGGAGGCGGTCCGGGGGGCCGGACCGGAGGGCGGGGAAGGCGGTGAAGAGGCGGCGGAACATGACGGTGATCTCGCGGCGGGCCAGGTGGGCGCCCAGGCAGAAGTGGGGGCCGGGGCCGCCGAAACCGACGTGAGGGTTGGGCGCGCGGGTGATGTCGAAGACGTCGGGGTCGGTGAAGACCGCCGCGTCGCGGTTGGCCGAGCCGTAGTACAGGACGAGCTTCTCGCCCTCGCGGATCGGGTTGCCGTTCAGCTCGGTGTCCCGGGTGGCGGTGCGGCGCATCCACACCACCGGGGAGACGTACCGGACGATCTCCTCGACGGCGCTCGGAACGCGCGCGTCGAAGTCCGCGAGGAGGAGGGCCCGCTGGTCGGGGTGGACGGTGAACAGGTGGAGTCCGTGCGCGATGGAGTTGCGCGTCGTCTCGTTGCCCGCGACGGCGAGCAGGATGAAGAACGAGCCGAGTTCCTGCGGGCTGAGGGACTCCCCGTCGATGTTGGCGTTGACGAGCAGCGTGATGAGGTCGTCGCCGTCCTTGCCGAACCGCTCGCGGCCGAGTTCCTGCACGAGGTCCTGGAGCGTGCCCCCGGCCTCGACGAGCTTCAGCATGATGCCGTCGAAGTCGTTGGACGGCACGAACTCGGGGTCGTTGCCCGCCAGGATCACGTTGGACGCGTCGAGCACGGTGTCGTAGGCCGAGGCGGGGATGCCCATCATGTCGCAGATGATGGTGAGGGGGAGGCGGGCGGCGACGTCCGCGACGAAGTCGCCGGTGCCCCGGCCCGCCCTGAGGTCCGCGACGATCCGCTCCGCGACGGTCTCCACCTGGTCCTCGAACCGCTGGATCATCCGGGGCGAGAACGCCCGCGACACGATGCGGCGGATCTTGGCGTGCCGGGGGTCGTCCATGCTGATCATCGAGCCGAAGTACTCGTGCACCTCGGCGGGCATGTCGGGAATGCTGATCGCGCCCCGGCCGGAGCAGAAGTCCTGCGGCCGCCGCGACGCCTCGACGACGTCCGCGTGTGTCACCAGGGCGCGGTAGCCGGGTCCGGGCGGGGCGGCGCCCATCGGCAGCTCGCCGAAGTGCCGCGGTGTCCCGTACTCGCGCAGGGCGCGGAAGGCGGCGTCCCGCTCGGCGGGCGGGCGCTCCCAGAACGTCCACTCGGTGAGGTTGATGTCCTCGACGTTGAGCATGTCGCGCTCCTCGATCGACGCTCGACTGAACCGGATTCGGTTTCTGCATCATGCCACCGGGTGGACGTACGCTGTATGTTACCTGGGTCACACCCAGTCGAGCACCGCCGCGTTCACCTCCACGGGCCGCTCGACCTGGAGGAAGTGCCCCGCGTCGGAAATGACCGACGCGCGCGAGCCCGAGGGCAGGTGGGCGAGGACGCCGGAGAGCGGCGCGCCTCCGGCGTCGGCGGCGGTGACGGCGTCCAGGCCGAGGCACCCGTCCTGCGCGCCGTGCAGGTAGAGCACCGGTACGCCGGGCCCGGCCAGCGTCGCCGTAAGCGCCTTGCCGGCCTCGTCCGGGTCCGCCGCGGCGCCGAAAACCGGCATCGCCCGGTAGTAGCCGAGCGCCGCCGCGACGTTCTCCGGCGTGCCCAGCGCCGCCAGCACGGGGGAGAGTTCCTCGGTGTGGCCCGGCGACCAGTCGCGCCACAACCGCTCCACAAAGGCGCGGTCGAGGGCGAGCTCACCGAAGGGGGTCTGGAACAGGAAGATGTAGAACGAGCGCCGGAGCTGTGCGTAGGAGAGGAACCCGGCGGCCAGGGCGGGCAGCGGAGGCAGCGCCATCGTCACCGCGCGCCGCCAGCGCTCCGGCTCCTGGGCGAGGGCGGCATAGGCGGCTGCGGCGCCCCAGTCGTGGCCGACGAGCACGGCGGAGGAGTCGCCGCCGAACGCCTCGTGCAGCGCGTTGGCGTCGGCGCCGAGCGTCCCGGTGCGGTAGTCGCCGTCCGGGGCGGTGCCGGTGGGCGCGTAGCCGCGCTGGAACGGCGCGACGACGCGGTGCCCGGCGGCGGCGAGCGCGGCGGCCAGGTGCCGCCAGCTGTGCGGGGTGTCGGGGAAGCCGTGCAGGAGCAGGGCGAGGGGGCCGTCGGCGGGCCCGGCGACGCGGCAGGCGAACTCGACGCCGTTCGCCTTGACCCGGACGGGCTCGGCGTCCGGCGCGAATCCGAGGGAGGGGGTGGGTTCGGTCATGACGCGACGCTACTTCGCCCGGCCGGGCCGCGCGGAGGAAGTTAGGGGATCGGGTCTCGCCGCACCTCAAAACTTCGGATACCGTTGTGGAAGCCAAGAATGACACTTGATTCAGTGCCAAGTCTTCGTAACGACAACGAAATAAGTTGACACCCAGGTGTCAGTACGTCGCGCAAGGATGAGAGATGACCGACCTGCAAGCAGCCGCCCGGGACAACCTGTGGCTGCACTTCACCCGGCACTCGGTGCACGAGGACGGCGCCGAGGTGCCGATGATCGTCCGGGGCGAGGGCGCCTACATCTACGACGACAAGGGCAACCGGTACCTCGACGGCCTCTCCGGCCTGTTCGTGGTCCAGGCCGGGCACGGCCGCAGGGAGTTGGCCGAGGTGGCGGCCAAGCAGGCGAGCGAACTCGCCTTCTTCCCGCTGTGGTCCTACGCCCACCCCAAGGCCGCCGAACTCGCCGAGCGGCTCGCCACCGCCGCGCCCGGCGACCTGAACCGTGTCTTCTTCACCTCCGGCGGCGGCGAGGCCGTCGAGTCGGCGTGGAAGCTCGCCAAGCAGTACTTCAAGCTCGTGGGCAAGCCGCTCAAGCACAAGGTCCTGAGCCGTCAGACGGCCTACCACGGCACGACGCAGGGCGCCCTGTCCATCACCGGCATCCCCGCCTTCAAGGCCCCCTACGAGCCGCTGGTGCCCTCGACGTTCCGGGTGCCGAACACCAACTTCTACCGCGCGACCGAGCACGGCGACGACGCCGAGGCGTTCGGCCGCTGGGCCGCCGACCGGGTCGAGGAGGCCATCCTCTTCGAGGGCCCGGAGACCGTCGCCGCGTTCTTCGTCGAGCCTGTCCAGAACGCCGGAGGCTGCTTCCCGCCGCCCGCCGGCTACTTCCAGCGGGTCCGCGAGATCTGCGACAAGTACGACGTCCTGCTCGTCTCGGACGAGGTGATCTGCGCCTACGGCCGGCTCGGCACCATGTTCGGCGCGCAGAAGTTCGACTACCAGCCCGACATCATCACCAGCGCCAAGGGCCTCACCTCCGGGTACGCCCCGCTCGGCGCGATGCTCGTCAGCGACCGGCTGTTCGAGCCGTTCCGGCACGGCGACACCATGTTCGCGCACGGCTACACCTTCGGCGGGCACCCCGTCTCGGCCGCCGTCGCGCTGGCCAACCTCGACCTGTTCGAGCGCGAGGACCTCCTCGGCAACGTCCGGCGCAACGAGGGCGCCTTCCGCGGCACCCTGGAGAAGCTGCTCGACCTGCCCATCGTCGGCGACGTCCGCGGCGACGGCTACTTCTACGGCATCGAACTCGTCAAGGACAAGACGACCAAGGAGACCTTCGACGACGACGAGTCCGAGCGGCTCCTGCGCGGCTTCCTCTCCAAGGCCCTCTACGACAGCGGCCTGTACTGCCGCGCCGACGACAGGGGCGACCCCGTCATCCAGCTCAGCCCGCCGCTGACCTGCGACCAGAGCCACTTCGACGAGATCGAGCAGAAGCTGCGCGCCGTCCTCACCGAAGCATGGGCCAAGCTGTGACCGCACAGTGTGGACACCGGGTCCAATGACGGTGTTCACTCCGGGATGACCAGCCCCCCATTTTCCCGGAGGAAGCGTTCGTGGACTACGACTACGTGATCGTCGGCGCGGGATCGTCCGGCTGTGTGCTCGCCGCACGGCTGACGGAGGATCCATCGGTCACCGTCGCCCTCGTCGAGGCGGGCGGGAGCGACGCCCAGAAGGAGTTCCACATCCCGGCGGGCTTCCCGCAACTGCTCAAGGGCGAGGGAGACTGGGACCTCAGCACGACGGCACAGGAGGAGCTCGCCGGGCGGGAGCTGTACTGGCCCCGGGGCAAGGTGCTCGGCGGCTCCTCCAGCATCAACGCGATGATGTGGGTGCGCGGCGTCCGCGCCGACTACGACGGCTGGGACGTCCCCGGCTGGTCGTACGACGAGGTGCTCCCGTACTTCCACCGGGCCGAGCGCCGCGTCGGATCCAACACCGGCGGCGTCTACGGCACCGAGGGGCCGCTGCACGTCGAGGAGCTGCGCGACCCGAACGTGACGACCAAGGCGTTCCTCGCGGCCTGCGCGGAGACGGGCCTCACCCGGCTGCCCGAGCTGAACGGCGAGGACAACGAGGGGTACAGCCCGACCCCCGTCAACCAGAAGCGCGGCCGCCGCTGGTCGGCGCACGACGCCTACCTGAAGCCCGCGCTGAAGCGGCCCAACCTGACGGTCATCACCAACGTGCTCGTCTCGCGGGTGGTGATCGAGGACGGGCGCGCGGTCGGCGTCGCCTACGGCGGCCAGGAGCTGCGGGCGCGCCGCGAGGTCGTGCTGTGCGCGGGCGCGATCGGCTCCCCGCACCTGCTCATGCTCTCCGGCGTCGGCGACCCCGAGCAGCTCGCCGAACACGGCATCGACGTGGTCGCGCCGAGCCCGTCCGTGGGCCGCCACCTGGAGGACCACCTCTCGATCGCCGTCCTACGGACCTGCCCGAGCAAGGTCACCCTTGCCAGCGCGGGGCTGGCGGGCGCTCTCGTGTCCTACCTGACGCGGCGCAAGGGCCCGTTCACCTCGAACATCGGCGAGGCCGTCGCGTTCCTGCGCAGTGACCCGAGGCTGCCCGCGCCCGACCTCGAACTGATCTTCGCGCCCGTCCCGTTCGTCAACCACGGGCTGGACGAGCCGGCGGGCGACGCGGTGACGATCGGCGTCGTCCTGCTCCAGCCCGACAGCCAGGGCACGCTCAGCCTCTCCTCCGCCGACCCGGCCGACCCGCCGAAGATCGACGCCGCCTACCTGACCGGGGACAGCGACCTGAAGCGGCTCGCCCACGGCGTCAGGGAGGCGGAGAAGCTCTTCGCCACCGAGGCGCTGCGGCCCTACGCGACGGAGCCCTACGCGCCGTACGAGGGCGCGGAAGACGAGTCGGTGTTGGAGGACTACATCCGGGCGCACTCCGAGACGCTCTACCACCCCGTCGGCACCTGCCGGATGGGCGTCGAGGACACCTCGGTCGTCGACCCCGACCTGCGGGTGCGCGGCGTCGAGGGGCTGCGCGTCGCGGACGCCTCGGTGCTGCCGCGGATCAACCGAGGCCACACGCACGCCCCGGCCATCCTGATCGGGGAGAAGGCCGCGGACCTGCTCAAAGCATGACAGAAGGGGCGGGGTCCGCATGGACCCCGCCCCCTCCGACGGACTCAACCGGCCTCGACGGCCGAGACCCCCGCTAGCGCAGCTCGCGCTTGAGGATCTTGCCGGTGGCCGTCATCGGCAGCGCGTCGCGGAACTCCACGATGCGCGGGTACTTGTAGTTGGCGAACTGCTCCTTGCCCCAGTCGACCAGCTCCTGCTCGGTGACCTCGACGCCCGGGGTCCGGATGATGAACGCCTTGACCTCCTCGCCGTGGCTGTCGTGCGGGATGCCGACGACCGCGGCCAGCGAGACGGCCGGGTGCGTCATGAGGACCTCTTCGAGCTCCCGCGGGTAGACGTTGTAGCCGCCGCGGATGATCATGTCCTTGGAGCGGTCGACGATGTAGTAGTAGCCCTCGTCGTCGCGGGTCGCCAGGTCGCCGGTGCGGAACCAGCCGTTCTGGATCGCCTCGGCCGTCGCCTCGGGCCGGTTGAAGTAGCCCTTCATGACGTTGTGGCCGCGGATCGCGATCTCGCCGGGGCCCTCGCCCTCGATGGTCTTCCAGTCGTCGTCGATGAGCTTGAGCTCGACGCCCCACACCGGCAGGCCGATCGAACCGGCCTTGGTCGGACGGTCCGGGCGGTTGAACGCCGCGACCGGGGACGTCTCGGACAGGCCGTAGCCCTCCAGGATGTCCACGCCGAACTTGCCCTTGACGCCCTTGATGACCTCCATCGGCAGCGCCGCGCCGCCGGAGACCGCCACCCGCAGGTGCTCGGTGATCGCGACGACGTCGTCGGGCGCGGTGTCGTCGGTCATCAGCGCCCACCACATGGTCGGGACGCCGGCGAACAGGTTCACCTTCTCCTTGACCATGAGCGCGATCGCGGACTTGACCTCGAAGCGCGGCACCAGCACCAGCGTCGCGCGCCGGTAGATGCCGACGTTCATGACGCAGGTCTGGCCGAAGATGTGGAACAGCGGCAGCGTCACCAGGAAGGTGTCCTGGAGGGTCTTCTCGAACAGGCCGTCGCTGACCATGGCGTTCATCAGCATGCTGCCGTGGGTCAGCTCGGCGCCCTTGGGCTGGCCGGTGGTGCCGGAGGTGTAGAGCACCACCGCGGTGTCGGTCGCCTCGGTGAGGACCGGCTCGAAGGTGGACGCCTGGCCCGCCAGCGCCGCCCAGAACAGCTCGGCGCCCGGGATCGACGGCTCGGCCGCCGCCGGGTTGGCCGGGAGCAGGAAGAAGTGCTCGCAGTCGTCGGCCTGCTGGAAGCCCGCGTGGCCGGCCTCGCCGATCGGCAGTTCGGGGGTGCCCTCAAAACAGAACAGGGCCTTGGCCTGCGAGTCCGCCAGGTGGTAGGCGACCTCACGCGGCTTGAGCAGCACGTTCAGCGGCACCACGACGGCGCCGGCCTTGAGGATGCCGAAGTAGATCATCGGGAAGTACGGCAGGTTCGGCGAGGAGATCGCCACCTTGTCGCCGGGCTGGATCCCACGCGAGACCAGCAGGTTCGCGACCTGGTTGGCGACCGTGTTGATGAAGGCGTACGAAAGACGCATGTCGCCGAAGACGACGGCATCCCGGTCGGGGGTCTCGCGGGCCGCGTCCTCGATCAGCACGGACAGGTTGAGCATGAAGTTCTCTCCTCGCGCCAGGGGCTACTCACGTGAGCTTATGTGGGGGTGACCACATCCAAGCGCGTGTCATGATCCACTTCTAGGGGCAAATGCACATCGCTTCCAGGAAAACCCGCGATTTCTTGCTCTTGCGCTACCCTTGGGGTATGCGATCGTGGCTGCTTCTCAGTCAGCCGCGCTGAGATCGACCCCGAACCCCGCCGCGAGGCGCGCGTGATCGGCGACCAGCGCGGCAGCCCCTCCCTGTGTGAGGGGCTTCTTCATTGTTTGAGGCAGCGAACCGGAAGAGGACCCCAGTGAGCGACGAAGAGCAGCAGTACGACCCCCGCGCCGTGCAGGACAAGTGGCAGGCCCGCTGGGCGGAGCTCGACACCTTCGCCGCCAGCGACGACCCCGCCGACCCCCGCGAGCGCCGGTACGTGGTGGACATGTTCCCCTACCCGTCGGGCGACCTGCACATGGGACACGGCGAGGTCTTCGCGATCGGCGACGTGATCGCCAGGTACTGGTTCCACCGGGGGTACAACGTCCTGCACCCCATCGGGTGGGACTCCTTCGGGCTGCCCGCCGAGAACGCGGCGATCAAGCGCAACGCCCACCCGGCCGAGTGGACGTACGCCAACATCGAGACACAGGCCAACTCCTTCCGGCGCTACGGCATCTCCTTCGACTGGTCCCGGCGGCTGCACACCAGCGACCCCGAGTACTACCGGTGGAACCAGTGGCTGTTCACCCGGTTCTTCGAGCGCGGCCTGGCCTACCGCAAGGGCGGCCTGGTCAACTGGTGCCCGAACGACCAGACGGTGCTGGCCAACGAGCAGGTCGTGGACGGCAAGTGCGAGCGGTGCCACGCCGTGGTCGTGCGGCGTGAACTGACCCAGTGGTACTTCAAGATCACCGACTACGCGCAGCGGCTGCTGGACGACATGGACCAGATCGAGGGCGGCTGGTCCGACCGTGTGCTGACCATGCAGCGCAACTGGATCGGCCGCTCCGAGGGCGCCGACGTCACCTTCGAGATCGAAGGCCACGGGCCCGTCACCGTCTACACCACCCGGCCCGACACCCTGTACGGCGCGACGTTCTTCGTCGTCGCCGCCGACGCGCCGCTGGCCGAGCGGATCGTCGCCGCGGACCGGCGGGCCGCGCTGGACGCCTACCGGGCCGAGGTCGCCAAGCTGAGCGACATCGACCGGCTGTCCACCGAGAAGGAGAAGACCGGCGTCTTCCTGGGCGTGCACGCCGTCAACCCGGTGAACGGCGAGCGCATCCCCGTGTGGGCCGCCGACTACGTGCTGGCCGACTACGGGCACGGCGCCATCATGGCGGTGCCCGCGCACGACCAGCGCGACCTGGACTTCGCCCGCGCCCACGGCCTGCCCGTCAAGGTGGTGCTGGAGACCGGCGCCGAGGACCCGAACACCACCGGCACCGCCACCCCCGGCGAGGGACGGCTGGTGAACTCCGGCCCGCTGGACGGGCTGGCCAAGACCGAGGCGATCTCCGCGATCATCAGGATCCTGGAGGACAAGGGCCTGGGCCACGGCACCGTCAACTTCCGCCTGCGCGACTGGCTGCTGTCGCGCCAGCGGTTCTGGGGGACCCCGATCCCGATCATCCACTGCCCGGACTGCGGCGAGGTGCCCGTCCCGGACGAGGACCTGCCCGTCAAGCTGCCGGACGACCTGCGCGGCGCCGACCTGGCGCCCAAGGGGGTCTCCCCGCTGGCGGCGGCGACCTCCTGGGTCAACGTGGACTGCCCCAAGTGCGGCGGCCCCGCCCAGCGCGACACCGACACCATGGACACCTTCGTCGACTCCTCCTGGTACTTCCTGCGCTACACCTCCCCGCACTACACCGAGGGGCCGTTCGACCCCGCCAAGGTGAAGCAGTGGATGCCCGCCGACCAGTACATCGGCGGCATCGAGCACGCGGTCATGCACCTGCTGTACACCCGGTTCTTCACCAAGGTGCTGTACGACATGGGCCTGGTGGACTTCACCGAGCCGTTCCGGCGGCTGCTGAACCAGGGCCAGGTGATCAACCAGGGCCGGGCGATGTCGAAGTCGCTGGGCAACGGGGTGGACCTGGGCCAGCAGATCGACGACTTCGGCGTGGACGCCGTCCGGCTGACCATGCTGTTCGGCGGCCCGCCCGAGGACGACATCGACTGGGCCGACGTCTCCCCGGGCGCGTCGCAGAAGTTCCTGGCCCGCGCCTACCGCGTGATGACCGACGTGACGAGCGCGCCCGGCGTGGACTTCGCCACTGGTGACGTGGCGCTGCGCCGGTTCACCCACCGGACCGTGGACGAGGTGACCCGGCTGGTCGAGGGGCACCGCTTCAACGTCGCCATCGCGCGGCTGATGGAGCTGACCTCCGCCGCCCGCAAGGCCATCGACAGCGGCCCCGGCCCGGCCGACCCGGCCGTCCGCGAGGCGGCCGAGGCGCTGGCGATCATGCTGTCGGTGGCCACGCCCTACATCACCGAGGAGGGCTGGGAGAAGCTGGGCCACACCGGCGGCTCCATCGCCCGGGTGCCGTGGCCCGTCGCGGAGCCGGACCTGCTGGTGCTGGACTCGGTGACCTGTGTCGTCCAGGTCAAGGGCAAGGTCCGCGACCGGCTGGAGGTGGCGCCGGACATCGCCGAGGCCGAGCTGGAGAAGCTGGCGCTGACCTCGGAGAAGGTGCGGGCGGCCATCGGCGACGCCGAGATCCGCAAGGTGATCGTGCGCGCGCCGAAGATCGTCAACATCGTCGTCTGACCCTCGCGGCGACTTAACAAAGCGTCGAGCGGGGGTCACCCGGACGTAACGTCCGTCCGTCACGCTGGGATCTCCCCGACCAGAGGAGATCCCAGCGTGACCCAGGTGAGGCAGGCCGTCATCCTGGCCGGCGGCAACGCGACACGGCTCAGGCCCTACACCGACCGGGTGCCCAAGGCGCTCGTCGATGTCGGCGGCAGACCGATCCTCGAACACCAACTGGCGTGGCTCGCGGCCGAGGGCGTCGAGCACGTGGTCGTCTCGTGCGGGCAGCGGGCCGAGGCGCTCACCCGGCACCTGCTCGGCCGGACGCTGCCGCTGGAGGTCGGCGTGATCGTCGAGGAGCGGCCGCTGGGCCGCGGCGGCGAGCTCAAGCACGCGGCCCGCGCGCTGCCCCGGCCGGACGCGCCGTGGCTCGCGCTGAACGGCGACGTGCTCACCAGGTTCTCGCTGGAGGAGATGGCGGCCCGGCACACGGCGGCCGGAGCGCTGATCACCCTCGGGGTGGCCGCGCTGCGCTCGCCCTACGACGTGGTGGAGATCGGCGCGGACGGCACCGTGCTCGGCCTTGAATCGGCGCCGGTGCTGCCGCAGCGCGTCAACGCGGGCGTGCACCTGTGCGCGCCGGAGGTGGTGGGGCTGCTGCCCGACCTCGGCGACCACGAGAGCGTCACGTTCCCGCTGCTGGCCGCCCAGGGGCGGCTGGCCGCGCACGAGATCGACGGCTACTGGCGCGCCATCGACAGCGCGCGCGACCTGCGTGAGGCCAACCGGGAGCTCAAGCACCTCGGCTGGGCCGCCTGACCGGCGGCGCGGATTCGCCCCGCCCCGCCGGAGCACCCGGCGGGGCATGAGGGGCGCGCACGGGCGCGACCGCCCGCGGACGCCCCTTCAGATCTTGCGGAGTACCGCGACGACCTTGCCCAGGATGCTTGACGCGTCACCCGGGATGGGGTCGTAGGCGGAGTTCTGGGGGAGCAGCCAGACGTGCCCGTCCTTGCGCTTGAACGTCTTCACGGTGGCCTCGCCGTCGATCATCGCCGCGACGATGTCGCCGTTGTCGGCGTCGGGCTGGCGGCGCACCACGACGAGGTCGCCGTCGGCGATGGCCGCCTCGATCATCGAGTCGCCCTGCACCTTCAGCAGGTAGTGCTCGCCCTCGCCGACCAGCTGCTTGGGCAGCGTGAAGACGTCCTCGACGGACTCCTCGGCGAGGATGGGGCCACCCGCCGCGATCCGGCCCACCAGGGGCACGTAGGCAGCCTCAGCGCCCTCGGCGAGACCCGTGCCGTCGACCGGGGCGGCCCGGCCCTGCATCCGCACCTCGACCGCGCGTGGGCGGTTCGGGTCGCGGCGCAGGAAACCCTTGCGCTGAAGCGTGCGCAGCTGATGGGACACGCTGGACGTGCTGGTGAGGCCGACGGCCTCGCCGATCTCGCGCATCGACGGCGGATAGCCGCGGCGCTGGACCGAGTCACGGATCACCTCGAGCACCATGCGCTGGCGCTGGGTGAGACCGCCTTCGTCCAGGGGTTCCTCAGGCGTCTGTACCTTGCTCATGGCGCCTTCCCCTCCTGTGTTCGCGTTCGTTCCGGTGTGGCCACACGCTGGAGCGGCGCCCGGCGTTCCGGCCCCGGCGCCCCACAATGCGTCACCAGGCGGAACGTCAGCGTGTCCGCGCTCCACCATCGTACATCCGTTCTATCGAATCTGCATTCGAGGACGGCACGGTCCGCGCGCATGATCGCCACTCGACACGCCGGGAGGGGGCGTGTGACAGGCCCTACAGCGCCGTCCCCGAGTTCGGCTTGCGTTGCCAAGATCAGAGGCTTAGGTTTAGGGACCACAACATCTAGTAGTTACATGGATGTAGTTCACCACAGGTTGTGTTCCGTCGGTGAACGGTTGACGCCGGAAGAACGGGAAGGAGACGTCGTGCACTGCCCGTTCTGCCGCAACCCTGACAGCCGGGTCATCGACAGTCGTTCCACCGAGGACGGCGCCGCCATTCGCCGCAGGCGCTCCTGCCCGGAGTGCGGCAAGCGGTTCACCACCCAGGAGAACGTCCTGCAGATGGTGGCCAAACGCAGCGGCGTCACCGAGCCGTTCATCCGGGAGAAGATCATCGCCGGGGTGCGCAGGGCCTGCCAGGGCCGCCCGGTCGACGAGGATGCGCTCGCCCTCCTGGGCCAGCGGGTCGAGGAGGCGATCCGGGCCACCGGCGCCGCGGAGATCCAGTCCCACGAGATCGGCCTCGCCATCCTGGGGCCTCTCCAGGAACTCGACGAGGTCGCCTACCTGCGCTTCGCCTCCGTCTACCGGGGTTTCGAGTCGCTCGACGACTTCGAGAAGGAGATCGACGCTCTGCGCCGGAGCACGCCGCCGGAATGAGGAAGCCGGCCGGCGCGCTGTAACCGGCACGAGCGCACACCTACCACCCACGCCCCTTCCGGCGGCAACACCCGGAGGAGGGCGTGATCCGTCATGTGCGAGCACGGGCCCTTGCGGGAGGGCCCAGATGAAGGGGGAAGACATGACAGAGACGGTCAGCGGACCGGCTCGTCGTGGCAAGACCACGGGTCGCAAGGGGCTGAAGATGCGCCGCATCTTCACCACCCCCGGCGTGCACCCTTACGACGAGATCACCTGGGAACGCCGGGATGTCGTCATGACCAACTGGCGCGACGGCTCGATCAACTTCGAGCAGCGCGGCGTGGAGTTCCCCGACTTCTGGTCGGTCAACGCGGCGAACATCGTCACCACGAAGTACTTCCGCGGCGCCGTCGGCACCCCGCAGCGGGAATGGAGCCTGAAGCAGCTCGTCGACCGTGTGGTGCGCGTGTACACCGAGACCGGCCGCGAGCACGGCTACTTCGCCACCGAGGAGGACGCCGAGATCTTCGAGCACGAGCTGACGTACACGCTCGCGCACCAGATCTTCGCGTTCAACTCGCCCGTCTGGTTCAACGTCGGCACCAGGTCGCCGCAGCAGGTCAGCGCGTGCTTCATCCTGTCCGTGGACGACACGATGGAGTCGATCCTGGACTGGTACAAGGAAGAGGGCGTCATCTTCAAGGGAGGCTCCGGCTCCGGGGTCAACCTGTCCCGCATCCGCTCCTCCAAGGAGCTGCTGTCGTCCGGCGGCACCGCGTCCGGGCCCGTCTCGTTCATGCGCGGCGCCGACGCGTCCGCCGGGACGATCAAGTCGGGCGGCGCGACCCGCAGGGCGGCCAAGATGGTCGTGCTCGACGTGGACCACCCCGACGTCGCCGAGTTCATCCAGACCAAGGCCCGCGAAGAGGACAAGATCCGGGCGCTGCGGGACGCCGGGTTCGACATGGACCTCGGCGGCAAGGACATCGTCTCGGTCCAGTACCAGAACGCGAACAACAGCGTCCGGGTGTCGGACGAGTTCATGCGCGCGGTGGAGGCCGACGCCGAGTTCGGGCTGCGCGCCCGGCTCAACGGCGAGGTCATCGAGACCATCAGGGCCAAGGACCTCTTCCGGCTCATGGCGCAGGCCGCCTGGGAGTGCGCCGACCCGGGCGTCCAGTACGACGACACCATCAACGACTGGCACACCTCGCCCGAGAGCGGCCGGATCACCGCGTCCAACCCCTGCTCGGAGTACCTGCACCTGGACAACTCCTCGTGCAACCTGGCCAGCATCAACCTGCTGAAGTTCCTGCGGCCGGACAACACCTTCGACGTCGAGCCGTTCCGGAACCTCGTCGAGCTGATCATCACCGCGATGGACATCTCGATCACGTTCGCCGACTTCCCGACCGAGAAGATCACCGAGACGACCCGCGCGTTCCGTCAGCTGGGCATCGGCTACGCCAACCTGGGCGCGCTGCTCATGGCGACCGGCCACGCCTACGACTCCGAGGGCGGCCGCGCGCTGGCCGCGTCCATCACCTCGTTGATGACGGGCACCGCCTACCGCCGTTCCGCCGAGCTCGCCGCCGCCGTCGGCCCCTACGACGGCTACGCGCGCAACGCCGACGCGCACAAGCGCGTCATGCGTAAGCACGCCGCGGCCAACGACGACATCCGCACGCTCGACGAGACGGACAAGGCGATCCACGCCGAGGCCACCCGTGAGTGGGCGGAGTGCCTGCGGCTCGGCGACAGGAACGGCTACCGCAACGCGCAGGCGTCGCTGCTGGCGCCGACCGGCACCATCGGCCTGATGATGGACTGCGACACCACCGGCATCGAGCCCGACCTGGCGTTGAAGAAGTTCAAGAAGCTCGTCGGCGGCGGCTCGATGGAGATCGTCAACCACACGGTGCCGCGGGCGCTGCGCAAGCTCGGCTACCCGGGTGAGCAGGTGGAGGCGATCGTCGCCTACATCGCCGAGCACGGTCACGTCATGGACGCGCCCGGCCTGAAGCGTGAGCACTACGAGGTGTTCGACTGCGCGATGGGCGAGCGCTCCATCAGCCCGATGGGCCACGTGCGGATGATGGCGGCGGCCCAGCCGTTCCTGTCCGGCGCGATCTCCAAGACCGTCAACATGCCCGAGACGGCCACCGTCGAGGACATCGAGAAGGTCTACTACGAGGGCTGGAAGCTGGGCCTGAAGGCGCTCGCGATCTACCGCGACAACTGCAAGGTCGGCCAGCCGCTTTCGGTCGCCAAGAAGAAGGAGGAGCCCGCCGCGGCTTCGGCGGCCGTCGCCGTGGCCGTCGCGGCTCCGGCCGAGGTCCGTCCGGTCCGCAAGCGGCTGCCGAAGAAGCGTCCGGCGACCGTCACGCGGTTCTCCGTCGCGGGCGCCGAGGGCTACATGACGGCCTCGACGTACCCGGACAACGGCCTGGGCGAGGTCTTCCTGAAGCTCGGGAAGCAGGGCTCGACCCTCGCGGGCGTCATGGACGCGTTCTCCATGGCCATCTCCATCAGCCTCCAGTACGGGGTGCCGTTGGAGACGTGGGTGGAGAAGTTCACGAACATGCGCTTCGAGCCCGCGGGCATGACCGACGACCCGGACATCCGGATGGCGACGTCCTTCATGGACTACATCTTCCGGCGGCTCGCCCTGGACCACCTGCCCTACGAGTCCCGCGCGGAGATCGGGATCTTCTCGGCCGAGGAGCGGGCGCTCCAGGCGTCCGGGGAGGACCCGGCGACGCTGCACACCGTCGAGGACGTCGAGGCGCTGGCCCAGTCGGCCCCGATCACGGCCCCGCGCCCCGCCGCGGCCCCGCAGCCGGTCCAGATCCAGCCGTCCCGCGTCGACGCGACCGAGAGCCACGGCCGCCGCACCGCCGACGCCCCGATGTGCATGACCTGCGGCACCAACATGCGCCCGGCAGGCTCCTGCTACGTCTGCGAAGGCTGCGGCTCCACCAGCGGCTGCAGCTAACCCCAGCCCCAACAAAGGGGCGGCAGGCCTCCCGGCCCGCCGCCCCTCCGCGTTCACTGAGACGGGCCCGGCGCGGGGAGAGGGGCGCCGGGCCCGGTGGGCCCTCCACGCGGGGGAGGGGGTCAGACGATGGGACGGCCTTGGCGGAGGCGGCGGCGGAAGTCCCAGAGGTAGAGGTTGAAGGGGAACTCTCGGGCGGGGCGGGGGAGGCGGCGGTTGACGGACGCCGAGAGGCGGACGAAACGGTCGAAGTGGCGCTGGGAGCGGGCGTCCCAGGGGAGGCCGATCTCGTCGCGGAACTCCTGGGGGAGGAAGCCCGTGGTGATGAAGCGCGAGAGGGGCCCCAGGGTGGTGCTGAGGGGCCTGGGGAGGAAGGCGAGGCCCGCGAGGTCCTGGAGGAAGGCGCGGGTCTTGGGGTCGGTCTCGATGGCGGCCACGCGGGCGTCCCAGTAGACGGTGAAGTCCTCGCGGGTCGGGGGCCACATGTCCGGCGGGACCTGAAGGCTGGTCGCCAGCCTGGCGGAGTGGCGGTAGAGGTCGTCCCACTCGCGCTCGGTGAAGGTGAGGTCGAGGGCGTTGATCATGTCCTCGACGCCCTTGTAGAGGCAGGCGGCCACCCAGAGCTGGAGGTCGCGGTCGAAGGCGTTGTACTTCACCTTCGCGTCGGGCGCGGAGACCACCTGGCGGTGCGCGCGGTTGATCTCGGCGCGCAGGTGGACGCGCTCGGCGGCGGTGCCGTGGCTGGCGACGGCGAGATACGTCAGCGTGGTCCGCAGGCGCTTGAGCGGGTGCTTGTCGATCCGGCCGCTCTCCACCCGGCTCTCGGCGACACCGTGGCCGACCTTGAGGTTGGACAGCTGCATCAGCACGTTGGGCATGCCGAGCGCCAGCGCGTACCAGTTGAGCGTGGCGCGGGCCGCGCGGGGAACGGGGCCGTCAGCCTGGGCGGGTTCGTCCCGGGGCGGGGGCGCCAGCGCGCTCGTCATGGATCCTCCAGAAGCTGGGATGGGGCCTCGGCGGGATCCACGGTCACACAAGTAAGTGTTTACTTGCAACATGTCGCGCGTCACACTTCGACACCATCGCGGAGTGTCCTCACCGTGTCGCCGTCCGTGGCGGACATAGGATGCTGCGCGCAACGGCACCGTGCATGGCGCGCTACGGTTCCGCCTGTCAGGTGAGGGGGCGTGGGGTGTCCACGCCCCCTTTGCCACGCTGGGATGATGGACGGCGTGACGGAAGCGGCGGGGTACGAGGTCGAGGCGGAGCTGCGGGCCGCGGGCGCGGTGCGCGTCGCCGGGATCGACGAGGTGGGCAGGGGCGCGTGGGCGGGGCCCGTCGTGGTCTGCGCCGCCGTGACGGACTTCGGACCGCCGCCCGAGCTGCCCAGGGGGCGCAGGGCGCCGGTGCGGCTCACCGACTCCAAGCTGCTCACCGCCGCGCACCGCGAGGCGTTCGCCGCCGTCCTGCCCGGCTGGCTGAGCGGCTGGGCGCTCGGGGAGGCGTCCGCGCGGGAGATCGACGAGCTGGGCATGACCGCCGCGCTGCGCAAGGCGGCGGTGCGGGCGCTGGAGGCGCTGCCGGCGCGGCCCGACACCGTCATCGTCGACGGCGCGCACGACTTCCTCGGCGGGCGCTGGCGGGTGCGGACCGAGGTGAAGGCCGACCGGCGTTCGGTGTCCGTCGCCGCCGCCTCGGTCCTGGCCAAGGTGCACCGCGACCGGTACATGGCGGAGCTGCCCGAGGCGGCGGCTTACGCGTTCGCCGAGAGCGCCGGGTACCCCTCGCCCGCGCACCAGGAGGCGCTGGAGCGGCTTGGCCCGAGCGCGCACCACAGGCTGTCGTGGTCCTACCTCGACGACCTGCCGCGCTGGCGCCACCTGAAGGTGCACCGCGATCCACTCGCCGGCGAGGGCCAGCTCAGCCTCCTGTGACGGCCGCCCGCGCCGCGCCCGGAACGTGGCACGTGTGAGCCGTGTGACGGATGCTTCGCCTGGGACATGATCGGGCAGACGAAAACGGCGTCATACGGGCGTGTTGCTGGACTTGCGGCGGGTCAGGGGCCAGGCTGTCGGTTCAAGATGGGAGCGCCGGGACGCATCGTGACCCGCCCGCCCACGGAAGCGGCGCGGGACCTTTTCGAGCGCGCACGCGGCGGCTATTTTCGGATGCACTCCGGTCTCCGGCGACTTGCCGGGATCTTGCTGCTGGCGGTCAGCGTCACTGTCGCGGTGACGGCGGGCCTGCCGGTGCCGGGCACCCTGGTGGGGGCCTTCGTCCTGCTGGTGGTGGTCGATCTGACGCTACGTTCCCCGGCCGGGGTCGCCGTCCTCGCGGTGGCGGCCTGCTGGCTCGCGCTTGTCCTTCCGCTCTCCCGCCTGTTCCCGGCCGACGCCCACCAGGGGCTCGCGCTGGCACTGCTCGCGCCGCCCGTCGCGCTGGCCGCGCTGCGGCTGCGCGGGTACGTCCCGTGGCGGAGCGCGCTGTGGGCGCTCGCGGTGGCGGCGCTCGTCACGGCGGCGCTGGCCGACCTCGCGCCGCGGCTGCACGCGGGCCCCGCCTGGGCCGCCGCGCTGCTCGTGCTCGCCTACCGGTGGGACAGGGCGCGCAGGGTGACGGCGGCCGACGCCTACGACTCCGGCTGGGTCGAGGAGGCGGTGCCCGAGCCCGTCCCGGTGCGGGCACCGGCGCTGCCGCCCGCGCCCGCGCCGGTGCCCGAGCCGCGTCCCGCGCCCGTCGTGGAGGCGGAGCCGCCCTCTGTCGCCGAGGCGCTCGCCGGGCTTGAGGAGATGATCGGCCTGGAGCCGGTGAAGCGGCAGGTCCACTCGATCGCCGCCTCCATCGAGGCGGCCCATCTGCGGGCCGAGGCGGGCGTGCCGATCGAGAAGCCGCTCCGGCACCTGGTGTTCGCCGGGCCCTCCGGCACCGGCAAGACGACCGTGGCCCGCGCCCTCGCCACGATCTTCCACGCGTTCCGGCTGCTTCCCTCGGCCCGGGTGGTCGAGGTGCAGCGCGCCGACCTCGTCGGGGAGTACCTCGGCGCGACCGCCATCAAGACCAACCAGGTGATCGACTCCGCGCTCGGCGGCGTGCTGTTCGTGGACGAGGCTTACGCGCTGCTGGGCGCGGGCGACGGGCAGACCGACAGGTTCGGCGCCGAGGCCGTCCAGGCGCTGCTGAAACGGGCCGAGGACGACAGGGACAACCTCGTCATCATCCTCGCCGGGTACGAGGCGGAGATGGAGGCGTTCCTGGACTCCAACCCCGGCCTCGCCTCCCGGTTCGGCACCCGCGTGCTGTTCCCCGGCTACCGGCCGGACGAGCTGCTGGCGATCTGCCGGGCGCACACCGAGGCGCGCGGCGACCGGCTCGCCGACGACGCGCTCGGCTACCTGGAGGACAGGTTCGAGGAGATCAGCCGCCGGGGCATCGTCGACCAGCTCGGCAACGGCAGGTTCGTCCGCTCGCTGGCCGAGGGGGCCGCCCGCGCCCGCGACCTGCGCGTCGTCTCGCGCAGCGCGCACCCCACCGCGGCGGAGCTGGTGACGGTGCGCGCGGAGGACATGGGCGCCGCCTACGACGAGCTCACCGCCCGCTACCGGGGCTACGCCGCCACCCCCACGCTGGAGGAGGCGCTCGCCTCGCTCGACGCGATGGTCGGCCTGGAGCCGGTGAAACGGCAGGTGCACCAGATCACCGCGCAGCTCCAGGTGCGGCGGCTGCGGGCCGCGCAGGGACTGCCCGCGCAACCGCCGATGCGGCACTTCGTCTTCACCGGGCCGCCCGGCACCGGCAAGACGACGGTCGCCCGGGTGCTCGGCCGGATCTTCGCCGCGCTCGGCCTGCTGGCCAGGCCGGACGTCGTCGAGGTCTCGCGGGTCGACCTGGTGGGCGAGCACCTGGGCGCGACCGCCATCAAGACGGGCAAGGTGATCGACTCGGCGCTCGGCGGTGTGCTGTTCATCGACGAGGCGTACAGCCTGGTCGGGAGCGGCTACTCCGGCGGCGACGCCTTCGGCCAGGAGGCGGTGCAGACCCTCCTGAAGCGCGCGGAGGACGACAGGGACAGGCTCGTCGTCGTCCTCGCCGGATACACCGCCGACATGGAACGGCTGCTCGCCTCCAACCCGGGGCTCGCCTCCCGGTTCGACACGCAGGTGCCGTTCCCGTCCTACGGGCCCGACGAGCTGTTGCGCATCGCGGTGGCGCTGGCCGCCGAGCACGGCGACCACTGGGACGACACGGCGCTCGACGACCTCGCGCTGGTCTTCCAGCGGGCGTGCGGGCGCGGCGCGATCGACACGCTCGGCAACGCCCGGTTCGCCAGGACCGTCTACGAGCGCTCCTGCGCGGCGCGGGACGTCCGTGTCTCGGCGCTGCCCGCGCCCACCGCCGTCGACCTCACCACGTTGACGCGCCGCGACGTGCACGGCGCCGAGTGACGTGCCGCCCATGACGCCGCGCCCGCGCCGTTGTACCGTTCGCGCATGATCGAGGTGCTGGCGGGCGGCATGCTGACGACGGTGCAGGACCTGGGCCGCAAGGGGCTCGGCCATCTGGGCGTGCCGGAGGCCGGGGCGGCCGACCGGGACAGCCTCGCGCTCGCCAACCGGCTCGTCGGCAACCCGGAGGACGCCGCAGGACTGGAGCTCACCTACGGCGGCGCTAGGCTGCGGTTCGTGAAGTCCGCGTGGGTGGCGGTGACCGGGGCGCCGGTGGAGTGGGCGGTGGACGGGCGCGAGCAGGGCTGCCTCGGGCCCTGTTTTGTGCCGGGCGGCGCCGTCGTCAGGTTCGGCGCGCCGCTGCGCGGCCTGCGCAGCTATCTCGCCGTCCGGGGCGGCATCGAGGTGCCGCCGGTGCTCGGCAGCCGCTCCACCGACCTGTTGTCGGGCCTCGGGCCGCGGCCGCTCGCCGAGGGCATGAGGCTGCCCCTCGGCCGGGTCGTCGGCGGCTTCAGCGGGGTGGACGTCGCGCCGGTGCCCGCGCTGCCCGAGCGCCCGGTGCTCGCGGTGATCCCCGGCCCGCGCGCCGACTGGTTCACCGAGGCGGCGCTCGACACCCTGCTGGGCGCCGAGTACCTGGTGACCGAGCGCAGCAACCGCGTCGGGGTGCGGCTGGACGGGCCCGCGCTCGACCGTGCCCGTGCCGGGGAGCTCGCCAGCGAGGGCATGGTGACCGGCGCCCTGCAGGTGCCGCCCGACGGCAAGCCGATACTGTTCCTCGCCGACCATCCGACGACCGGCGGCTACCCCGTCATCGCCGTTGTGGCCAGCGAGGACCTGGGCCTGGCGGCGCAGCTGCGGCCCGGCGGGACCGTGCGGTTCCAGCTCGCCAGGGCCTGACCTTCAGGGCTCGCCGCCCGGCCAGGCGCGCACGGCCGCCTGCAGCGCGGCTCGCGGCACCTCCTCCCACAGGTCGGCCTCGCCGGTCGCCGGATCCCAGGTGCCCGCGACCCGGCCCGAGCGCAGCACCACCGGAGCGATCCAGCCTGCCGTCCGGCTCACCTTGGCGCGGTGCTCGGGCGGGATGAGCGCGGCGCAGGAGGTGCCCGCGCCCAGCACGTAAGGGTCGAACGCGCCGAGCAGCGCCACCTCGGGCGCGGGCGGCGCGGCCAGCAGCTCCTCCACCTGGTCGGCTCTGACGTACATGGGCTCGCCCTCCACCCAGACTTGGGCGAGCTCGTCGCCGCAGGCCGCGAACCATGAGCGCAGCTCGCGCTTGCGGCTCGACCCCCGGGTCAGCCACGCGTCGAACATCTCCGGCGACGCCGGGCCGTGCGCGCCCAGGAAGTCGCCGATGACGACCCGGGCCGCGTCCTCCACGGCGGGTGGCTCACCCAGCTTCGGCGCGGTGAAAGTGATCTTGCTGCCCCGGGACGGGCCGTGACAGAGCACCCCCCACCAGGCGAGCGGCTTGAGCAGCGCGCCCCAGCCACTGCCGAGCGCCTCGCGCAGGTGCTCGTTACCGGTGCGCGCCACGACCTCCGCAGCCAGTTCCTCGCGGGTGAGGATCTGGCCGTCCAGCACCTCGCGGGCGGCCCCGGCGATCTCGGCGAGCTGCTCGGGCGTCGCCCCGAACGCCCTGGTCCAGCTCGGCTTCTCCCAGCTGCGGACGGTGGCGCACAGCGCGAGGACGGCGGCCGCCCTGTCGCGTGGCAGCAGGTGCAGGGTGCCGCGCATCGCCCACGTCTTCAGCAGCGCGCCCGACTCCAGCGCGGGCCCCGGCGGCCCCGCGCCGCGCACCCGCAGCGCCGCCGCCGCGCTCCCGGCGACCTGCGCCTGCACCCCGGCCAGCCGCCGCGCCACCGCCACCGGATCCGGCTCGCCGCCGGCGCCGTCGGTGAGGAACTGGCGTCGCATCCGCCAGGCGAGCACCTGGCCCCACGTCGTCTCGCGGCTCCGCGTCGTCTCAAGCATGGCGCCGACGCTACGTCACGCCTCTGACAATTCCCGGAACCGCACGCGGTCGCCCGGTTCCAGCAGCGACGGCGGGTCGCGGTCGGCGTCCCACAGCGCGAGCGCGGTGCGGCCGAGCAGCCGCCAGCCGCCCGGCGACGCCGACGGGTACACCGCCGTGTACGGCCCGGCGATCGCGACGGATCCGGCGGGCACCGACGTGCGCGGGGTGGTCCGGCGCGGCACGACGAGCGCCGGATCGATCCCGGTCAGATAGGCGAATCCCGGAGAAAAACCCAGATAGGCCACCCGGTACTCGGCGGCGCAGTGCCGCCGGACCACCTCGCCCGGCGCAAGCCCCGTCACCTCCGCGACCTCCGCGAGGTCCGCCCCGTCGTAGACGACCGGGATCTCCACCAGCCGTCCGCGCGGCTCGGCGGCCCCGGCCTCCAGCGCGCGGATGCGCTCGGCCGCGTCGCCCGGCGGGCCGTCGAACACCACGAGCACGGTGCGCTCGCCCGGCACGATCTCCGCGACGCCCGGCAGCCCGGCCGCGGCGACGGCGGCGCGCAGCGCGTGCGGGGCGCCCGTCTCGACGAGCAGGGCGCGGTCGCCGGCGCGCCGGATCTCCATCAGGCGAACGGCACGATCTGCACGCCCGCGTCGGTCAGCGCGCGCCGCACCGCCCTGGCCAGCTCGACGGCGCCCGGGGTGTCGCCGTGCACGCAGATCGACCGCGCGCTGACCGGCACGAGGGTGCCGTCGATCGCCTCGACCTCGCCGGAGACGGCCATCCGCACCGCGCGCTCGGCGACCGCCTCCGGATCCCGGACGACCGCCACGGGCGACCGCCGCGACACCAGCGTGCCCTCGGGCGTGTAGGCGCGGTCGGCGTAGCACTCGGCGACCGTCTGCAGGTCCTCGTTCACCTCGGCCAGGACCGAGCCCGGCAGCGTCAGCACCGGCAGCGACGGATCGTAGGACAGGACGGCCTCCGCGACGGCCATCGCCTGCTCGCGGTCGTGCACGACCCGGTTGTACAGGGCGCCGTGCGGTTTGACGTAGGCGACGCGGGTGCCGCAGCTGCGGGCTATCCCGTCCAGGGCGGCGAGCTGGTAGAGGATCTCCGCCGACAGCTCCTCGAACGGCACGTCCATGGCGCGGCGGCCGAACCCGGCGAGGTCGCGGTAGGACACCTGCGCGCCCACCGCGACGCCCCTGGCCTGTGCCGCCCGGCACACCGACCGCATGATCAGCGGATCGCCCGCGTGGAAGCCGCACGCGACGTTGGCGCTGGTGACGACCGACAACAGCGCCGTGTCGTCGCCGAGCTGCCAGGCGCCGAAGCCCTCGCCGAGGTCGGCGTTGAGGTCGATGGTCCGCAGATCCATGACGGTGGGCCTCCTGCCGAGCTCGACGGCGCGGCCCGCCACCAGCTTGTCGGTCATCCGTGCACCTCCTCGCGGACCTGCCCGACCTCCGTCACCGGCGCCCACGCCTGGTAGACGCCGCGGTCGAACCGCTCCAGGCCCAGCGCCTCGGCGACGGGGGCGCGGCCGCCGGTGTACTCCACCCGCAGCCAGCCGTCGTGCTCGCCGATGATGAGGAACGGCTCGCCCCGCCACACGCAACGGGTGACGACGTACCTGAGCCGCTCGACCTCGTGCGCCGGGACGACCTTCACGAACCTGCCCGGCGCGGCCGCCACAAAACCCATCCTGGGGTCGGCCGAGTACAGTCTCACCTCGTCGTCACCGGGCGCGCAGGCGAACTCCTCGCCCTGCCAGACCGCGTAGTAACCGTCGCGCATCACACCGCCGCCCATCGGGTCGCGTCGGCGTCGAACATGGCGACGAGCACCCGGCGGCCCGCCCTGTCGAACCGGTAGATCTCGGCGCCGTGCGGCAGCCGCTGACTGTCCACCTTGAACTCGGGGATCGGGGAGCCCAGGCCGGGAGCGAACCCGTTGCCCTCGAAGGGCGGATGCTCCACCACCCAGCCGCCGGGCATCCTGGCGAGCGACCCCTCGTCGGTGCCGCCGAACGGGGTGCGCAGCGCGCCGCCCACCCGCGAGTGCCAGCGCAGCACGTGCACGGCCTCGTCGTCGGCCGAGAAGGTCGAGGCGCCGTGGGCCAGGGCGAGCGCCGCGTAGAGCTGCTTGGGCGTGGTGAGCGCCAGCACGTCCGCCACCCGGTGCACGTAGCCGGCGACCCTGTCGTAGCCGCCCTCCAGGTAGTGCACGACCAGCGAGTGCGGCAGCACCTTCTGCATGACGAGGCGGGTGGAGCCGCCGCCGCCCAGCCGCGCCAGGGTGAGCGCGTCCAGGTAGCCCGCGCTGGGCTTGCCGTCGTCCACGGCGAGCTGCCAGTGCGGCTGAGGCCAGTCCGCGACCAGCGAGCGCAGCTCGGTGACGCGGTGCGGCTCCTCGGGCGGCGCGGTGAACGCGCGCACGTACACGCCGTCGGAGTAGACGACGGTGCCCGCGACGTACAGTTCGGCGCTGCCCAGCACCTCCAGGTAGCCGTCCCTGTCGCCGTTGGCCTTGGCCTCGGCCAGGCGCAGCGCGGTACGGCGCGTGGGCTTGGCCGGAGCGCCCGCGACGGGCACGTCGGACGCGCCCTCGGCGGCCTGCGCGCGCTGTGCCTCCTCCTGCTCCAGGGCGGCGGCGCGGTGTACGTCGGCGACCGTGTCCGTGCTCGACGGGCCCGAGGGCGGCGGGTCGCTCTGGCCGCCGCCCCACCAGCCCGGCGCGGGGTCGTCGGAGACGGACGGGAACTGGGCGGTGTCCTCCCGGGAGTCCCAGGACTGCTGGTAGTCGAAGCCGCCGTACTCCTGGACGGGACGCTCAGGGCCGCCGACCGGGGGAGCGGTGAAGGAGCCCGACGTCAGCGGGTCCTCGGCGGGCGGCCGCGGGGCCGGGGGCTGCCCGTACCCGGGCGGCGCGGGCGGCGGGTCGTGCGTGACGGGCGGGAACCGGAAGGACCCCGACGTCAGCGGGTCCTCCTCAAGGTCGGAAGGCCGGGGCAGCGTGTAGGCGCCGGTCGGGAAGCCCTCCTCCCCGGGGTACGGGACGGGACGCGTCGTCAGGGGGTCGTCGGCGGGGAAACGCCCGGTGTCGGTGACCGTCATCAGCGGGTCGTCCGGGTGCGGACGCACCGGCAGGGACTGCGACGTCAGGGGGTCGTCCTCGAAGGACGGCCCGTACGACGGCTCATAGGAAGGCTCGTAAGAAGGCCCCGGTGACGGAGCCTCGTACGTCGGCTCGTAAGAGGGCCCCTGCGGAGGCGGGTAGGACAACACGTCATAGGCGCCCGAGCCAGGGACCGACGCTCCGGGGTCGCCGAAGGGCGGCGGCTCGGGGAACTCCTCACGGACCGACGGCACGGGCGTCAGCGGGGGAGCGGCGTCGGGGAACGGCGGCGGCACGTGCTTCTCGGTGGCGCGGGCCGGATCGGCGGGCTCCACGCCGAACTCCGACAGCTCAAGGAAGGTGCCGCCCCGGAACGACTCGTAGGCGAGCTCGTCAGGGGAGTCCGCGCGCTGCACGTCGCGCAGCGCGATCGTCATGATCGTGGCGAGCTCGCGGTAGGCGTCGGGCGGCGAGGAGAAGCTGAGGTCGTAGCTCCAGTTGCCGAACGACTCGGGCCTGCGCCAGCCGATGTCGGCGAGGCGGTCCTCGGCCACCGGGTCGAAGCGCAGCGCGGCGGTCAGGACCGAGCTGCTGACGGCCTCGGCGTGCAGCAGGTCGCCCGTGCGGAACGCCTGGACGTAGTGGCTTCCCTCGGCGCGCCGGTGCACGACGAGGACCATGTGCGAGTCGAGTCCGGCCAGCTCGCGGGCCAGCCGCTCGGTGAATTCACCCCAGTCCATGGCGTCACTGCGTCCGTGAGGTCTGGTTCCAGCGGCCGCTCACCCCGTCGAAGACGGCGATCATGCCGGTGTCGGACCACAGCTGCGCGCCGTGCGGCAGCCGGATGGGCAGGCCGGGCGCGGGCGGGAGCGGCTGGGCGTCCGCCGCGGCGGCCCGCTCGGCGCCCCTGCGCGTCTCGGCGAGCCGCTGGACGTTCGCCGCGTCGAGCCTGATCTCGCTCGGCAGGCCGGGATTGACCGTCAGTTGCCAGGTCGGATCGGGCCAGCCGCCGGCGAGGCCGAGGATGTCGGTGCGGTGGTGCGGGCCCGCGTACCCGGCGGCGTCCTGCGCCGCCGGGGAGGTGAACGCCAGCACGTGCACGGCGCCGTCGTGCAGGACGGTGCGGTACCCGACCTGTCCGGCACCGGTCAGCGGCAGCAGCAGTTCGGCGAAGATCAGGACGTCGAAGTAAGCGACGTGGTCGTCCTTGCGTCGGGCCTCGGTGAGCACGTCCTCGATGGTCGGCTCCCGAGGAGCCTCCCTCGTGGGTTCTCGCGCGGGTGTGGGCGCGGCGATCGGGGCGGGCGCGCGGCGGCGGCCCGCCTGGTGGGCCGAGGTGATGCCGAAGCGCGGCAGCTCGATCTGGCCCGTCCCGTGCCGGTGGAAGGACTCGTAGACGAGGTCCAGGGGGCGGCGGACGCCCTGCACGTCGCGCAGCGCGGTGACCATCATGTCGGCGAGCAGGGCGAACGCGGCGGGACCCGGATCAGGTGGTAGCTCGGTCCACCAGTTGGCGGGCGACCAGTCGGCCGTGGGGGGCCGCCAGCCCGCCTCGCTGAGGATCTCCTCGTCCGAGGGTTTCAGCAGCAGCGCCCCGTCGAGGAAGTTGTTGCTCACCGACTCCGCGTACAGCCGGTCGGGCTCGCGCATCGCCTGCACGTAGTGCCTGCTCTCGTCGTGCTCGCGGACGATGAGGATGGTGTCGCGGTCGAGGGTGGCGAGCTCAAGGGCGAACCGCTGGGCGAACTCCGACCACTCCAAGGCGATTCTCCGTTTCACGCTGTGGGGAATCCCCCCGGACATCCCAGCGAATGATCCCGACCCGACGTCACTTCGGCAACCGGGAGGGCACAGTCTAAAGGTCTTCGGGGCGCATCTTCCGGAGAGCCCGCCGCAGACCGGGACGGTCCGCGTCGTACCGCACCACAAGGCGCATCAGCGCGTGCACCACAAGGTGGCGCGGCCCACCCTCGTCGAGAAGCCGCTGTGTCGTCTCCCAGAGTTCCGGAGGGTCACCTTTCCACAGCCGGTCGGCCAGCCGCTCATATCCGTCGAGTTCGGCCTCGGTCGCTCCGGGATGCTCGTAGGCGAGCATCGTCCTACGGTCGGCGGAATCGGCCGGGTCGAGCGCCGCCAGCTCGCCGGTGAGGAACGGCAGCGCGAACGCGCGCCGGGGCAGCGCCTCAAGGTCGCCGTCCGGAAGGAGTTTCGCCACGAGGGCACGGTCCAGGCCGGACGCCGAAGGGTCGCGGTACGCCTCGCTGAACTTGTGGGTGGCGTCCCACACCGCGTCCAGGGTGGCGCGGACGCCGTCCTGGGGCAGGCCGGTGCGGCGGGCCGCCCAGCGCACCCACGCGGCCAGCACGTGCGGCATCGCCTCCTGCTCGGCGGGCGACAGGAAGACCTTGCGGGGCAGCCAGTCCAGCAGGAACATCTCGCACTTGATCGGGCTGACCCGAAGCGGACGGCCGAAGTCGCGGGCGCACCCGTAGTCGATGATCCGGTCCACGCAGCGCCCGGCGGCGGCGAGGTCCGACAGGTCGCCGGCCTCCTCCGAGGCGAGGAAACGCGCGCCCAGGGTGGCCTTGCGGTCGCCGCTCCAGGCCGGGAGCGGCGGCCTGCGCCCGCCCGGAGGCAGGATCCTCACGCGGGCCCGTAGCAGCGCGTGGTAGGAGGCGAAGGTGTCGCTTACCGGGGCGTCCCGCAGGGAGCCCGTCAGGTCGAGCGCGGGCTCCAGGAGCGCCCTCGTCTCGTGCGGGTCCATCTCGTCGAACTCCATGAGTTCGCCCGCGGCCTCCGCCCGGCAGTGGTCGAGCAGCCTGTCGACGTGGGAGGACACCCACGCGTCCCTGACGAGCCCGCCCTCGGCCGGGATGTCCCAGCGGCCGCCCAGGTTCTCGTCCACGAGCACGACGAGCGCGTGCCGCTCCTCACCACCATAGGTGAAGGTGCAGATCACCGACTTCTGGTCGCCGTAGACGTCCCTGGACAGGTAGCACGCCTCGGACTGGACGAGGTTCAGGCGCTCGGCCCACGGCGGCCGGGCCACACCCGTGCCCATCAGCCGCAGCGCGCCCCGCTCGGCATGGCGCTGCTGGCGCGGCGTGCCCAGCTGCGCGACGCCCGACAGCAGCGCGAGCGCCGCCGGGGTGCCGCTGCCGACCGCGTGGTCGAGCAGCGCCTCGCCGACGACCCGCTCGACGTCGCCGCGGCCCGATCTGCCCCCGTACCAGGCGCCGAGGATCTCGCTGACGATCAGCTCGGCGTCCAGCGGACTGCGGACGGCGAGCAGCTCGCGAGCGTGCACGAGCATGTCGTCGAAGATCCCCGAGATCTCCTCGGCGCGGCGCGGACTCACGGTGAGCCACCCTACCCGCAGCCACCAGGAGCCTTCGGGAAAATCTCCGCGCTTCGGCGGGACGGGCGACACGCCGGACGCCCGGGGCGGTTCCGCGGTTGTCCACAGGCACGCCCGACCCGGCGGGCGGCGCCGTTCCATAATGGGCCCATGGTTGAACTGCGACTCGCCCAGGACCCGGAGGCCGACGCGCTGCTGGGCCGCAGCCCGCTGGCCGCCCTCATCGGCATGCTCCTGGACCAGCAGGTGCCGATGGAGCGGGCGTTCGCCGGCCCGCTGGCGATCGCGCGGCGGATGGGCGTGCCGGATCTCGACGCGCACGAGATCGCCGCGCGCGACCCGGAGGAGTTCGCGGCGCTGATGGCGCGGGCCCCGGCCGTCCACCGGTTCCCCGGGTCGATGGGCAAGCGGGTGCAGCAACTGTGCGCGTACCTGGTCGAGCAGTACGACGGCGACGCCTCGGCGATCTGGCGTGACGTCCCGGACGGGCGCGCCCTGCTGCGCCGCCTCAACGAGCTGCCAGGGTTCGGCAAACAGAAGGCACAGATCTTCCTGGCGCTGCTGGGCAAACAGTTCGAGGTGGCGCCCGAGGGATGGCGTGAGGCGGCCGGAGCCTACGGGGAACAGGGTTCTCACCGTTCGGTAGCCGACATCACCGGTCCGGAATCGTTGATCAAGGTGCGCGAGTTCAAGAAGGCGGCCAAAGCGGCGGCGAGAAACGAGGGCTGATCCCGATACCGGCGAGTTAGGGGTCGGGGAGCGGTCCGGCGTTCTAGGATCTCGGGGCGGTTCGCGCCATGGCGCCCGTTGGAGGGGACGACTAGGGTGACTTTGACCGGCTGGGCCCGAGGAGCCGGGTGGTTGTGGAACCACCCGCGCACCGGGATGATGAAGTGACTCCGACCGCGGTAGTGATGGAGGCGGGAGCGCTAGCCTGCTCCCATTCACCCAAAGTGATCACAACTTGCCTCGCCGTAAGGCGTCAGGGGCACCGGAGGTGGCGGCGATGAGCACCGATACGTCTGTGCCAGGACCGCGGGTCTCGGGCCTCTCCGCGGCCGACTCCGCCCTCTTCGCGACCCTCGTCAAGGAAGCCCCGATGGGCTTCGCGTTCTTCGACGCCGAGATGCGCTGCCGCCGCGTCAACGAGACGCTCGCGCGGGCGCTCGGCGTCCCGGCCGAGGAGCTGGTGGACGAGCAGCCCGCCGGGCCGCTGCGCGAGGAGCTCGCGGCGGCGCTCACCGCGCAGATCGCCGAGGTCGTCTCCACCGACCGCGCCGTGGTCGACCGGGACCTCAAGTTCGGCCCCGTGGGCGCGCCGGAGAGCGACGCCCGCTGCTGGTCCACGAGCTGGTTCCCCTCGCACGGCCAGGACGGCAAGATCCTCGGCGTCGCGCTGGTCGCGGTGGACGTCACCGAGCGCCGCCTCGACGAGGAGCAGATCCGCCGCCGCGAGGAGCGCTACCGCTCGCTGGTGGAGGCGTCCTCCCAGGTCGTCTGGGTGATGTCGCCGGGCGGCGACGCGGTGGACGACGCGCCCGAGTGGCGCGCGATCACCGGCCAGACGCTGGAGGAGTACCGCGAGGGCGGCTGGCTGTCGGTCGTCCACGAGGAGGACAGGTCGCGGGTCGAGGCGTCCTGGCGGGAGGCCCTGGGCGACAACCGGACGTTCCAGATCGCTTATCGCATCCGTACCAGGACGGGCGCCTACCGCCAGTACGAGGTGCGGGCCGTCCCGATCAAGCGGGGCGAGCAGGTGGTGGAGTGGGTCGGCGCCAACACCGACGTCACCGGCCAGCGCGAGGCCGACGAGATGCGCGGCCGTCTCACCGAGCAGCTCTCGGCGGCCGCCCTGCGCACCGCCCGGCTGCAACAGGCCACGTCCATGCTGGCCGAGGCGCTGACGGTCTCGCAGGTCGTCTCGGTGATCACCGAGGTGGGCAGGTCCGCGATCGGCGCCGACAGGTCGTCCGTCGCGCTGCTCGACCACGACAAGCTGAAGCTCACCGTGATCTCCCCCGACACGCCCGAGGGCGAGGAGGACAGGGTGATCCCGGTCAGCGCCGCCACGTCGATGTCGGTGGCCGTCCGCGAGAGCCGCCCGTTCCTGGCGTCCACGCCCGCGGCGCTGCGCCAGCAACTCGGCGGCGGCACCGACCTCGAGCTCTACCTCGCCGACACCGACGAGCGCGCCTGGGTGGGCCTGCCGCTGCTCATGGCGGGTTCGGCGATCGGCGCGCTGCGCTTCACCTTCACCCGGCCCAGGGAGATCACCGAGGAGGAACGGGTCTTCCTTGAGGCGCTGGCGGGCCAGTGCGCCCTGGCCGTGGGCCGCGCCACGCTCTACGAGCAGGAGCACAAGACCGCCGAGACGCTCCAGCGGTCCCTCCTGCCCGACAGCCTCCCGCAGCTCGCCGGGATGCAGCTCGCGGCCCGCTACCACCCGGCCACCCGGCACGTGCAGGTCGGCGGCGACTGGTACGACGCCTTCCGCCTCGCCGACGACAGGCTCGCGGTGGCCGTCGGGGACGTCATGGGCAAGGGCGTCCTGGCCGCCTCGGTGATGGGCCGGGTGCGCAACGCCCTGCGCGCGCTGGCTTTGAACGATCCGCGTCCGGCGGCCGTCCTGGCGGGCCTGGACAGGGTCTTCTCCGCCACCGAGGCCGAGGAGCAGTTCGTGACCTTGGCCTACGCGGTGATCAACCCGGACACGGGCGCCGCCGTGGTGTCCAATGCCGGACATCCGCCCGCCCTCGTCGTCCGGACGGACGGGCCGCCGTCGCTCGGGTTCGCCGAGCCCGGCACCCCGCTCGGGTGGCCCTCCCAGCGCCAGCAGTCGAGTTTTTCGGTGGAACCCGGCAACACTGTCGTGTTCTACTCCGATGGACTTGTGGAGAACCGTCGGCGCGGGGTCGACACGGGTCTGGACGAACTGGTCGAGGTCGCCGGGAACGCCCCGCCGGACGTGGTCCGCGACCCCGAGATCCTCGTGGATTACCTGGTCGACCAGATGCTGGCCGG
The DNA here is from genome assembly GCF_020991275.1 of Actinocorallia sp. API 0066. GTDB lineage: Bacteria > Actinomycetota > Actinomycetes > Streptosporangiales > Streptosporangiaceae > Actinocorallia. The sequence continues at coordinate 46,838 of NZ_JAJLQY010000009.1, forward strand.
GTATGACCAGGACGACGACGTCACGGTACTCGCGCTCCATGTTCCACCCAGAAACACGGCGTAGTCCGTACGAAGGACCACTGGACTCCCCCTAAGGTGGTGTGTTACCGGGCTCCGGGTACGATGCTCCTTCCCTGACGGGCCTGAGGAACGTGCTCCAAGCGGGTACGAGCCGTCTAAGCCACACGTTCGTTCGAGAGGTATTTGTGTCGCCTGCCAGTTCTACCTCGAAGCCGTCCGAGCTGCACGACCTCGTGATCGAGCAGCTCCTCGAACGTGCCAGGACGCAGGGCTACATCGAGGCTGACGATGTACGCCGGACGTTCGAGGAGGCCGACATTCCGGTGTCGAAGGCCCCCGCCATCCTGCGGAGCCTGAGCAAGGAAGGTGTGACCGTCATGGTGACAGCTGCCGACTCCGCGGCGCCCAAGCGCCCGCGCAAGGCCGCCGCCGCACGCCGCCCCAAGACAGCCGCCGCCGCCAAGGAGAAGCCGGAGACGGTGACCGCGGTGGTGGAGGAGGGCACGGAGGACAAGTCCGCCGCCAAGCCCGCCCGAGCCCCCCGCAAGCCCAAGGCCGCGGCCCCCGCCAAGCCGGCGGCCCCGGCGGCGAAGAAGGCGGCTCCCGCGAGGCCGGCGGCCAAGGCCGCCGCCGCCAAGAAGGCGGGGCCCGAGGCCGACGACGAGGCCGAGGAGCTGGAGGAGATCGAGGATCTCGACCTCTCCGACCTCGAGGTCGACGACACCGAGACGGTCGAGGACGCCGCCGAGGAGGCGGAGGAGACCGAAACCGAAGAGGACGAGGAGCCCCAGGCCGCCGAGGTGCCCAAGCCGCGCGCGGCGGGCGAGACGGCCGAGGAGGAGGGCTTTGTCCTCACCGACAGCGACGACGACGAGGACGCGCCGGTCCAGCAGATCGTCGCGGCGGGCGCCACGGCCGACCCGGTCAAGGACTACCTGAAGCAGATCGGCAAGGTCCCCCTGCTGAACGCCGAGCAGGAGGTGGAGCTCGCCAAGCGGATCGAGGCCGGCCTGTTCGCCGAGGAGCGGCTGGGCAACGAGGCGGGACGGCTGTCCGAGGAGGACGTCGAGGACCTGGAGTGGATCGCCGAGGACGGGCGCCGCGCCAAGAACCACCTGCTGGAGGCCAACCTCCGGCTCGTGGTCTCGCTGGCCAAGCGCTACACCGGCCGCGGCATGCTCTTCCTCGACCTCATCCAGGAGGGCAACCTCGGTCTCATCCGGGCGGTCGAGAAGTTCGACTACACCAAGGGCTACAAGTTCTCCACCTACGCGACCTGGTGGATCAGGCAGGCGATCACCAGGGCGATGGCGGACCAGGCGCGGACCATCCGCATCCCGGTCCACATGGTGGAAGTGATCAACAAGCTGGCCCGCGTGCAGCGGCAGATGCTCCAGGACCTGGGCCGCGAGCCCACCCCGGAGGAGCTGGCCAAGGAACTCGACATGACCCCGGAGAAGGTCGTCGAGGTGCAGAAGTACGGCCGTGAGCCGATCTCCCTGCACACCCCGCTGGGCGAGGACGGCGACAGCGAGTTCGGCGACCTGATCGAGGACTCCGAGGCGATCGTCCCGGCCGACGCGGTCAGCTTCACCCTGCTCCAGGAGCAGCTGCACTCGGTGCTGGACACCCTGTCCGAGCGTGAGGCGGGTGTGGTGTCGATGCGGTTCGGCCTCACCGACGGCCAGCCCAAGACGCTCGACGAGATCGGCAAGGTCTACGGGGTGACCCGTGAGCGGATCCGCCAGATCGAGTCCAAGACGATGTCGAAGCTGCGCCATCCGTCGCGTTCCCAGGTGCTGCGCGACTATCTGGACTGATCTTCGCCGTCGGCCGCCCCCTGTCAGGGGTGGCTGACAAACAGCCCCTGTCGATCGGGGTTTGATCGTTCCGATCACGACGGGCCGTCCTTCGCGGACGGTCCGTCGTATTTTTTCGGATCATGCCTACCAAAAGAGGGCGCTTAACACGCTATTTACGTAGAGGTATCCGCCGATGTGTCCTCACTCCCTACGCTGAGATTTCATGGGAGTGATGGAGGTTGACCGGGTGCACCTGCAACCCGCGGGACACCGTCCCCGGGCCGCGCGCGTCATCGACGGACGCCCCTGGCAGGACCCGATCCTTGAGCAGGCGTGTGATGCCGTCCGTGAACGCTATCTGAGAGTCGCGGTCTCCGCTTTGTGGGAGACGCGAACCGATCCCGAGTTGCGGTCCCTACGCGTGGAGTACCTCGCGAAGGCCGCGGTCGGGTGGAGCAGGGGCATTGAGGCCCTGCTCACCCAAGATCCCAACAATCCGGACCTGCACCTGTGGCTCGGGCGCACGTTGATCGAGGAGGCGTGGCAGATCCGCCCCGCCGCCCGGTCGCGCTCGCAGCAGGCGGGGGGCTACCAGGCCTTCACCAAGGCGCTGCAGTCCGCGCGGGCCCCTCTGAAGACGGCGGCCGAGCTGTTCAAGGACGACCCGGTGCCCTGGGAGTCCATGCAGTGGCTCGCCCTCGGCCTGGAGACGGACGCCGAGGACAAGGACACGCTGTGGAAGCGTGCCTCCGAGCGCTGGCCGACGCTGTACGGGGCGCACGTCGCCCGGGTGATCAGCCTTTCCCCGCAGTGGGGTGGGGTGGCCGAGGAGATGTTCGACTTCGCCAGGGTGGCGATGAGCATGTCGTCCCGGGAGGACCCGCGGGCGGCGCTGATCCCGCTGGCCTATTTCGAATACTTTGTTCAGGAACGTTCCGGAATCATCAAGGGTGCGTCGTCCTGGTTCTCCGGTGCCGAGATCCGCGACGTCGAGGCCGCCGCGCGCGGCTGGCACGAGGGGCCGCGGCCGCACCCGCGGACGCTTGAGGCGCACAACCTCTTCGGCGCCGCGTTCCACCTCGCGGACGCCCGCCGTCCGGCCCGCAACCACCTGCTGCGGACCCAGGGAAGGCCGTCGTCCCTGCCCTGGACGTACCTGGGAGGCAACGTCGTCGACCAGTACGCCAAGGCTTGCAAGCACCTCAACCTGCTCGACGGCTAGCCCCGGTCAGCGGGAGGGTTCGCTCAGCACCACGTCGATCCCCCCGGCTCCCAGCTCGACAGCGTGGCCGAGCTCGGACAGGGCCTTGGCCAGCTCCTCAGGGGTGGCCGCCTCGATCCCGTGGACCAGCAGGTCACGGGCCACCGCGCCACGCGTGGCCTTGGCCATATGGCTCACGACCGAGCGTCTGACCACGCCGTCCACGACGCGTTCACGGAGCACGCGTACGCCCACGGAGGGCCGCTTCCACGCGGCCGCGTACGGTGCCGAACGCATGTCCACCACGAGGCCGTCCGGCTGGACCGCCTCGTGCAGCGCCGCGCGCCACACGCCCGCCAGGGCGCCGAGCGGCGGCAGCCTCACGCCCATCGCCAGGCGGTAGGGCGGAATCCGGTCGTCGGGCCGCAGCACCCCCCACAGCCCCGAGAAGATCAGGACCTTCGCGCGCGCCGCCGCGTCGAGCTCGGCCAGGCGCAGGTTGTCGTAGAGCACGCCGGTGTAGAGCTCCGCCGCGCGCAGCGTGGGGGCTTCCCTGAGCCTTCGGTTGCGGTCGAGGGCGTCCCGCTGGCCGTCGGTGAGGCCCAGGACAGCCTGAGCCGTCTCCTGCGGGCCGTCGCACAGCCGCACGAGGGAATCCAACACCCTGGCCCGTACGGGCGTCAGGGACTCGTACGAGAGCTTCTGGAGGTCGAGGGGCGGGCCGTCGCCGGACGGCGCCTTCCCCTCGGACGGCGGCAGGAGGATGAGCATGTGGTGATCTCGGATGCGTTGTCCCACAGGGCGGGAAGCGGTCGGAAAGCAGGGAGAAGGGCCGCCCCGGATGGGACGGCCCTTCTTTCAGTGAGTCAGGCTGATCGAGCCCTATGCGTGGTCTTCGCCGCGCAGTCGGTTCTCGATGAGCTTGTCGGTCTCGTCGTGGATGTCCGCCCCCGAAGCACGGAGTTGCTCGCCGTACTTACGGCCGTGGTGGGCACAGAACAACAGGTCGGCACCACCACTGAGGGTCGCGCGAACATAAGCCTGGGCCCCACAGCGGTCGCAGCGGTCCTGCGCGGTGAGCGGCTTGGTCGGGGCAAGGGTTCCAGTCACGGCACCTTCCTCTGTACTCGGGGGTCGGTACTTAGGAGAACATCTAACCCGACCTGGGCGTTCCCAAAACCTCTGGCGCTACGCCGACAGCAGAAAGCGCCTTTTCCACCGGGAGTTCACCATGATCCCACCACGTTCCAGGCGTGATTCAGTGACCGAAGACACAGAATTCGTTGCCTTCCGGATCTGCCAGGACCGTCCAGGAGATCTCCGCGTCGCTGCGCCGCAGGACCGTCGCACCCGCGCTGACCAGGGCTTCGGCGTCCCCGGTGACGTCCCAGTGCCACCGGTTCTTGGCCTTCTTGGGTTCGGGAACCCGCACGAAGTCCCAGTCGGGAAAAGGAGTGCCCGGGATGTTTCGGATCGCCGACCACCCGTCCTGGAGGTCCTGGGCCTCACCGCCCAGCACCCGCGCCCACCAGGCGGCCTGGGCGGACGGGTCCGCGCTGTCCAGGACGAGGGACTTGATCGCCCCCTGAGCGTGCGGGCCTGCCGAGAAGAGGCAGAACTCGCCGCCCTCCGGGTCGGCCATGACCGTCCACCTCTCCTCCCGGGAGACGACCGTGGCGCCGAGTCCTTCCAGGTCGGAGACCGTGCGGCCGGGGGCGACGTCCAGATGGAGCCGGTGCTTGACGGTCTTGGGCTCGGGCACCTTGTTGATCCAGATCGTCCGCTCCGGAGACGGGCCGCGCAGGACCGCGTCGTCGGGGTTGTCCTCGTCGGGCGCGAAGGAGAGGTCGAGGACGGCGGCCCAGAACCGTCCCAGGGCGGAGGGGTCGCCGGCGTCCAGGCAGAGGTCCTTGAAGATCGCGATCGCCATGGGCCCAGGGTAGGCCGGGCCCGCGGACGGCGCTCCTGTGTCGGCCGGAACGGGTAAGGTCTTGCGACGGACTATGCAAAGCATGTTCGAATGGGCAGCGTTTGAGGAGCGTTTGAGGAGCGTCGTGACCACCGCCGTCGAGGAAAACGTGGACGCCACCGGCTACTCCGCCCGGCACCTGTCGGTGCTGGAGGGCCTGGAGGCCGTGCGCAAACGCCCCGGGATGTACATCGGGTCGACCGACAGCCGCGGCCTCATGCACTGCCTGTGGGAGATCGTCGACAACTGCGTCGACGAGGCGCTCGCCGGGTTCTGCACGAGGATCGACGTCGTGCTGCACGCCGACGGGTCCTGCTCCGTCGCCGACGACGGCCGCGGCATCCCCGTCGACATCGAGCCCAAGACCAAGCTGCCGGGCGTCGAGCTCGTCATGACCCGCCTGCACGCGGGCGGCAAGTTCGGCGGCGTCTCCTACACCGCGTCCGGCGGCCTGCACGGCGTCGGCGCGTCCGTCGTCAACGCCCTGTCGGCGCGGCTCGACGTGGAGGTGGATCGCTCCGGCCACACCCACCACATCTCGTTCCGGCGCGGCATCGCCGGCGTCTTCGACGGCGCGGGCGTCAAGGCCCCGTTCAAGAAGAAGTCCGGCGTCGTGGAGGGCGCCAAGGTGCCGCGCGGCCGCACCGGCACCCGGGTGCGCTTCTGGCCGGACTACCAGATCTTCCTCAAGGACGCGACGATCACCACCGACCTGGTGCTCGACCGGATGCGCCAGACGGCGTTCCTCGTGCCCGGCCTGGAGATCACCGTCACCGACGAGCGCGGCGAGTCCCCGCTGTACGAGGCGTTCCGCTTCGAGGGCGGCATCGGCGAGTTCACGTCGTTCCTGGCCAGGGACGCGTCCATCTGCGACGTGCTGCGGCTGCAGGGCAGCGGCCACTTCACCGAGACGGTGCCCGTCCTGGACGACCTCGGCCACCTCGTGCCCACCGACGTGCCGCGCGAGCTGGACGTGGACGTGGCGCTGCGCTGGGGCACCGGCTACGAGACGACCGTCCGCAGCTTCGTCAACGTGATCGCCACCCCCAAGCACGGCACCCACGTGCAGGGCTTCGACCGGGCTCTGGTCCGCGTGGTCAACGAGCAGTTGCGCGCCGTCAAGCTGCTCAGGGCCGCCGACGACAACGTCATCAAGGAGGACATCCTTGAGGGCCTCACGGCGGTGGTGACGGTACGGCTGCCCGAGCCGCAGTTCGAGGGCCAGACCAAGGAGATCCTCGGCACGTCCGACGCGACGCGGATCGTCAACCAGGTCGTCGGCAGGCGGCTCAAGGAGATCTTCGAGAACCCCTCGCGCGGCCAGAAGCAGCAGCTGCGGACGGTGCTGGAGAAGATCGTCGGCGCCGCCAAGACGCGTATCGCGGCCCGCACCCAGCGCGACAACCAGCGGCGCAAGAACGCGCTGGAGTCCTCGGCGCTGCCCGCCAAGCTGGTGGACTGCCGCACCACCGAGGACCGCAGTGAGCTGTTCATCGTCGAGGGCGACTCGGCGCTGGGCACCGCCAAGCTGGCCCGCAACTCCGAGTTCCAGGCGCTGCTGCCGATCCGGGGCAAGATCCTCAACGTGCAGAAGTCGTCCGTCGCGGACATGCTGAAGAACGCCGAGTGCGCGGCGATCATCCAGGTCGTCGGGGCGGGCTCCGGCCGCACCTTCGACCTCGACTCGGCCCGCTACGGCAAGATCATCCTGATGGCGGACGCCGATGTGGACGGCGCGCACATCCGGTGCCTGCTGCTGACGCTGCTGCACCGGTACATGCGGCCGATGATCGAGGCGGGCCGGGTGTACGCGGCGGTGCCGCCGCTGCACCGCATCCAGCTCACCAACCCCAAGCGCGGCCAGGACAAGTACATCTACTGCTACTCCGACGGCGAGTTGCGCCGCAAGCTGGTGGAGCTGGAGCGCAAGGGCCAGCGCTGGAAGGACCCGGTGCAGCGCTACAAGGGCCTGGGCGAGATGGACGCCGACCAGCTCGCGGAGACGACGATGGACCCGCGCCACCGCACCCTGCGGCGCATCCGCATCGAGGACTCCGCCGAGGCCGACCGCATGTTCGACCTGCTCATGGGCAGTGAGGTCCCGCCGCGGCGCGACTTCATCATCGCGGGCGCCACCGAGATCGACGAGGCGCGCATCGACACCTGACCCGCGGGTACCCGCTCGGGGTCAGGATGGGGTCAGGGGGCGGCCAAGGTCACGGCAAGCCGCCCGCGCCGCGCGGCGCGGGCGGGCACCCTGATCGTCGTGCAGAAGAGTGCGATGGTGGCCGACTACCTCCAGCAGTGCGCGCGCTGGCGCCTGGACCGCGCCGGCACCGCCGACGACCGCAGGGACGCGCGCTGCGCCCTCGCGCTGCTGGACGCCGCCGCGCACGCCCGCGCGCTGAGCGACAGCGACCGGACGATCCTGCGCCTGCACGCGGCCGGCTGCTTTGTCCTGGGCCGGTACAGCCCCGGCGTCGAGGGAGAGCGCCTCGTCCGCTTCTGGCACTACGAGGAGCCCGCCGGGGAGCCCGAGGAACTCCTCGCCCTGCTCGTGGACTGCGCCGAACGAGCCCGTAACCCCGTCCCCGCCCAACGCACACCGTCCTGAGCCGCCGGGAAGCCCGGCAGGCCCCGGCAGGGCCTTGGGGACGTCCTCGGGCTCATCCGCGGTAGATCGCGCCCAGGAAGACGGCGAGGAGCGTGTCGAGAAGCCTGTCCTCGGGCACGGCGGGCTCCTGGCCGCCGTGGGTGCTCACTAGAACGCGTTCCACCATCCAGTTGAGCGAGATGGCGAGGTCGCGCGCGGGCACGCCGTCGGGCGCGGCGCCGCGCCGCCGCTCGGCCTCGATCGCCGCCGCCGTGTCCGCGACGAACCCCTCCATCACACGCGACCACACCGCCCGCACCTCGTCGTTGGTGTGCAGCGCGACGGCGCTCGCGGCGGTGACCGCCCGGTGCTCGGCGAACGTCGCGCAGAACGCCCCGATGGCGTCGCGCCACCCGCGCTCCGGGCCTTCGGCGAGCCGGTCGAGCGCGTCGTCGCGGCGTGCCCTGGCCTCGCTGACGACCCGGTCGAGCAGGGCGAGGAGAACAAGTTCCTTGGACGCGAAGTAGAAGTAGAACGTCGGCCGGGAGATCCCCGCGCCCTTGGCCAGCTCGTCGATCGAGATCTCGGCGAGCGGCTTCACCGCGAGCAGCCGTTCGGCGGTGGCCAGGATCGCCTGCTCCCGTTCGTCTCCGGTGGCCGCGCGCGTCCTGGCGGCGCGGCGGGAGCGTACGGGTGCGGATACGGCGGGGTCCATACGGTTCAGCCTAACAGCGCTCAACACAGTGTTGACTTCAATCGACACCATGTCGAATACTGGCGCGGTCCGCCGGGGCGCCCATCCCCGGCGGATCGGAACCGAGGAGGCACCCATGGACAATCCGCTGCTGCGCCCCTGGCGGATCGGCGCGCTCGACCTGCCGGGACGGCTGGTGAAGTCGGCGACGCACGAGACCCGCGCGACCGAGGACGGGAGGGTCACCGACGAACTCCTGGAGTTCTACGCGCCGATGGCCGAGGCGGGCACCCCGCTGATCATCACCGGGAACCTGTTCGTCTCCTGGCAGGGGAAGTCCGCGTACCGGCAGGCGGGCATCCACGACGACGCTGTCATCCCCGGCCTGCGGGAGTGGGCGGCGCTCGTCCACGCCGGCGGAGGCAGGCTGTTCGCACAGCTCAACCACGGCGGAAGGCAGATGACGCGACCGGCTCCCGGCGTCCCGTACGCGGTGTCGGCCTCGGGGGTGCGGGAGCTGGCGCAGGGCACCAGGCCGCGCCCGTTGCGGGCCGCCGACGTCCCCGCGCTCGTCGAGTCGTTCGCGGCGGCGGCGGACCGGGCGCGGCGCGCGGGGCTCGACGGCGTGCAGATCCAGATGGCGCACGGCTACCTTCTGAGCCAGTTCCTCAGCCCGCAGTCCAACCGGCGCGGCGACGACTACGGCGGATCGCCCGCCAACAGGATGCGGCTGCCGCTGGAGGTGCTGCGGGCGGTGCGCGCCCGGGTGGGCGACGACTTCCCCGTCATCGCGAAGATCAACGGCACGGACACGCTGCCCTACGGCGGGGTGCGGCTGGCGGACCAGATCGAGGTGGCGCGCCGCCTCCAGGAGGAGGGGCTCGACGCGATCGAGGTGAGCCGCGGGCACTTCTCGTCGTTCCCGAGCACGACGTCAGGCGACTTCCACGGCTATGTCAGGGCGCAGGTGCGGCACGGGGCGATGCGCGAGGCGTCGCGGACGCGGCGGACGCTGATGCGCGCGCTCGCGCCCGCGCTGGAGGCGGGGCTGAGCCGTGCCTTCCCGTACCGCGAGGGTTTCAACCTCGACCACGCCGAACGGTTCCGGCGCGCCCTGGACATCCCGGTGATCTGCGTCGGCGGCTTCCGCACTCCCGCCGCGATGAAGGCGGCGATCGACGCGGGGCGCTGCGACGCCGTCGCGTCGGCCCGCGGCCTGATCGCCGACCCGCACCTCTACCGGCACTGCGCGACGCCGGTGCCGGACGCGCCGGTCTGCACCATGTGCAACCGCTGCATCAGCGTCGCGGGAGGGCTGCCCATCGGCTGCTACGACGCCGCCGTCAAGGGCGGGGCGTCATCTGATGCCGCGCCTCGCCCTTGGCGCTGAGGCCGTTCGTGTGAACGGTCAGGGTTCGGGGCGCCATTTGATGCCGCAGCCGAGGCTCGGGGTGTGGGGTTCGGGGACGGGGTGGCCGGTGAGGGCGAGGTCCAGGGCGGCGCGGAGGGTGGCGCCGGTGGCCGGGACGTCGTTGGACGGGCGGGCGCCGTCGAACTCGCCGCGGTAGACGAGGGTGCGGTCGGGCGCGTAGAGGAAGAAGTCGGGGGTGCAGGCGGCCCGGTAGGCGCGGGCGACGTCCTGGGACTCGTCGTAGAGGTACGGGAAGGTGAATCCGGCGCGTTCGGCCTGCTCGGCGAGGTGCGCCGGGCCGTCGTCGGGATAGGTGACGGCGTCGTTCGAGGCGATGCCGACCGTCGCGACGCCGAGTTCGGCGTACTCGGCGGTGAGCGCGCCGAGCGCCTTCTCGACGCGCTTGACGTACGGGCAGTGGTTCGACAGGAAGACGACGAGCAGGAGCGGGGACTCCTCGAAGGAGTCGAGGGTCATCGTCGTTCCGTGCAGGTCGGGCAGGGAGAACGCGGGCGCGCGTGTTCCGAGAGGAACCAGGAAGGACTGGATGGCCATGTCCCTATGGTGTCATCCGTCTGGGAAGTCTGTTTCCTCCCCCCTGGGCGGTGTTACCAAGCGCTTGGTAGGCTCGCCGCCATGCCCACCCAGGAAGAGATGAAAGCGGCGCTCCGCGCTTACGTCGACGGATTCGCCAACGGTGACGCCGAGTCCGTCATCGCCCTGTTCGCCGAGGACGCCGTCGTCGAGGACCCCGTCGGCAGCCCCGAACTGCACGGGCTCGAAGCGATCGGCAAGTTCTACCGGGACGCGGTGGACTCCGGCGCCAGGCTCACCCTGGACGGCCCCGTCCGCGGCTCTCAAGGCTCCGGCGCCGCCATGGCGTTCACCATCGAACTCGCCGCCCTCAACCTCACCATCAAGGCCATCGACGTCTTCACCTTCAACGACGCGGGCAAGATCACCACGATGCGCGCCTACTGGGGACCGGACGACATGAGCCAGGGCTAGCGCGCGTCCGGGCCGGGCCGGGGTTGGGCTGGATTTATGGGGTTCTGCCTGGTTGGTCCGCTAGGGTGCGGCAATGATCGTCAAGGCGTCCGTGTGGTGGTGTGCCGTCGTGCCGGGCGCGGCCGCCGCGATCGTGCTGTACTCGCTGGCGTTCCCGGCGGGGGCGATGGGCCCGTTCGTGCTGGGCGGGATCGCCTGGCTGCTCGTCGGCGTGGTGTGGCTCGTCCGGCTGGTGCTGCGGCGGGACCGCTGGCTGCTGGCGACGCCGCTGGTCGCGGCGCTGACCGCCGGGCTCGCGTGGGCCGAGGTGCCGCTCGACGTCGCGTTCACGACGGCCAAGGGCGGGCTCGCCGAACAGGTCGCCGAGGGCAAGGCGGGACGGGCCGGGATCTACCGGATCGAGGCGGTGCGGCCCGAGGGCGGCGTCACCTACCTGCCGCTGCGTGGCGGCGGCGACGCGTTCGCCGCGGAGTCGGGCTTCGCCCACGCGCCGGACGGCATCCCCCAGGGGACGCCCGAGTACCTGTACTTCCGGCACCTGGACGGGCCCTGGTACTGGTACGACGCGAGCGAGTGACGCGGCGTAACGGATCCGGGTCGGCTTATCGCGCTCCGCTAGGGTGCCGAAGGTGATCATCAGCGCGTCGGTGTGGTGGCTGGGGGTGGTCCCCGCCGGGGCGTCGGTCGCGGTGCTGTACTCGCTGGCGTTCCCCTCCGGGAACTCGGGGCCGTTCCTGCTGGGCGGCGCGGTGTGGGCCGTGGTCGGGGTCGTCTGGCTCATCTGGTTCTGCTGGGGGCGGTCGCGGCTGCTCGCGCTCACCCCGCTCCTGGCGCTGCTGACGGCGGTGCTGGCCTGGACCGACGTGCCGCTCCGGGCGGCGTTCGCCGTCGCCGAGGGCAGACTCGACCAACAGCGCGCGTCCGGCGAAGCTGGACGGGCCGGGATCTATGAGATAGCGAAGGTCGCCCCGGTCGAGGGCACCGATGTCACGCGGTTCACCATCGCCGGGACGGGCGGGCCGTACTACGACGAGACGGGCTTCCTGCACGCGCCGTCGGGGATGCCCGCGCCGTCCCCTGAGCTCGCCGCAGTCGCGTACCGCCGGATCACCGGCCCCTGGTACTGGTACGACGTCCCGACCCGCTGAGCGGCCGCCTCAGCGCCGGAAACCGCCCTCGGTGGACAGGACCTGCCCGGTCACCCACCCGCCGTCGTCACTGACGAGCCAGCCGACGAGCCGCGCCGCGTCGTCGGGCACCCCGTACCGGCCGAGCGGGAACGCGCGGGCGAAGCCGGGAAAGTCGGCCGGGTCAGGCAGATACCCGGTGTCGACAGGGCCGGGGTTGACCGCGTTCAGGAGGACGCCCCGCTCGGCCAGCTCGGCGGCGACCGTCGGCAGCGCGCCGGTGAGCGCGCCCTTGGACGCGGTGTAGGCGACCTCGCCCGGCATCGGCCCGAGGTGCTGGCCAGAGGAGAACCACACGACACGTCCGCCGGGACGGCCGTCGTGCTGCGCGGCGAAATACCGGGTGAGCAGGAGTGTCGAGCGGGCGTTGACCTGCCAGTGCGCGTCGAGCGCGGCGGCGTCCATGGTGAGCAACGAGCCGTCGGTGCCGCTGCGCGCGTGCACGCACACGAGGATGTCCACGTGCCCGTACACGGCGACCGCCTCGGCGATGACGCGCTCGGCCGCGTCCGGCTCGGCGAGGTCGGCGGCCACGTCGTGCACCCTCGGCGCGGCCTCCCGCACCGAGGCGAGCACCGCGTCGAGGTCGTCCGCGCCCCAGGGCTGCGCCACGTCGTGCGGCCGGTGGTGCGCCACGCACAGCGCGGCGCCCATCGCGCCGAGCCGCCGCGCGACCGCGTGGCCGATCCCGCGCCGCCGACTCACCCCGGTGACCACCGCCACCCGCCCCGCGAGCCCGCCCACGCTCCCCATGCCGCCCGATCCTGCCACCCGCCCCCGAGCCCCGCACTTTCTTTTCCGGCGGCCCGCAGGGCGGCGCTCGGCGCAGCACGATCCTGTTACCGGCCCCCGCACTTCTTTTTCCGTGCGTAGGAGGGCGGCGCTTCTTGGCCCGGGTGCCGCCCTCCGGTGGCGGGGTCAGACGTCGGGGTCGGGGGTGCGGGGGCCGATGGCGCCGCCGAGGGTGGTGATGGCGGTGGGCAGGGGGGTGCCGGAGCCGTCGCGGCGGCCGAGTTCGGCCGGGAGGTCGGCGGGCTGGCCGGCGGCGGTGGCGGCGGCGACGGGCATCGGGCCCGCCCAGGCCAGCAGCACGGCGTTCTCGCCCTTGAGGAAGCGGTGCGAGCGGACGCCGCCGGTGGCGCGGCCCTTGGGCGGGAAGTCCGCGTAGTCGCTGACCTTCGCGGCGCCCGTCTGGGTGCCCTCCAGCGCCTCGGTGTCGCCCGCGACCGTCACGACGGCCGAGGGACGCGCCGGATCGACCGCGCCGAAGAAGATCACCTTGGCGCCGGGCGCCAGCTTGATGCCCGCCACGCCGCCCGCCGGACGCCCCTGGGGACGCACGTTGGACGCGGCGTAGCGCAGCAGTTGGCTGTCGTCGGCGATGAACACGAGATCCTGCTCCTCGGACTCCAACTGGACCGCCCCGACGACCCTGTCGCCCTCCTTCAGGGTGATGACCTCGAACTCGTCGCGGTTGGCCGGGTAGTCGTTCTGCACCCGCTTGACGACGCCCTGCTCGGTGCCGAGCGCCAACCCCGGGCCGTCCTCGGAGAGGTCGCCGACGCCGACGACCGTCTCGCCCGGCGCGAGGCGGACGAACTCGTCGACCGACGCGCCGCCCGCCAGCGACGGCGGCGCCGCCGACGGCGGGATCTGCGGCAGGTCGATGACGTTCGCCTTCACCAGCCGACCGGTGCTGGTGACGAGCCCGAACTCACCGCGCGCGGTGGTGGAGAGGACGGACGTCAGCACGTCGTGGGCGGCGCGGGGGCCGTCCTCGGGCAGCGGGGTCGGGTCGGTGGTGCGGGCGAGCAGGCCGGTGGACGACAGCAGCACCAGGCAGGGGTCGTCCTTGACCTCCAGCGGGATCGCGGCGACCTGCGCCTGGCCGCCCGCCTCCAGCAGCACCGTGCGGCGCGGCGTGGCGAACTCCTTGGCGACGGCGGCGAGCTCCTTGGAGACCACCGAGCGCAGCTTCGGCTGCGACTCCAGGATCGCGGTCAGCTCCGCGATCTCCCGCTCCAGGGTCTCCCGCTCCTTCTCCAGCTCCAGGCGGTCGAAGCGGGTGAGGCGGCGCAGCGGCGTGTCCAGGATGTACTGGGCCTGCGTCTCGGACAGCTCGAACACCTGCATCAGGCGGGCGCGCGCCTGCCCGGTGTCGTCCGAACTGCGGATGACCTGGATGACCTCGTCGATGTTGAGCAGCGCGATCATCAGGCCCGCGACGAGGTGCAGCCGCTCCTCACGGCGGCGGCGCCGGTAGACCGAGCGGCGGCGCACCACCTCGAGGCGGTGGTCCACGTAGACCTGGAGGAGTTCGCGCAGGCCGAGCGTCTTGGGCTGCCCGTCGACCAGGGCGACGTTGTTGATGCCGAACGTCTCCTCCATCGGGGTGAGCCGGTACAGCTCCTCAAGGACGGCCTCGGGGTGGAAGCCGTTCTTGACCTCGATGACGAGGCGCAGGCCCGTCGTGCGGTCGGTGAGGTCCTTGAGGTCGGCGATCCCGGCGAGCTTCTTCGCCTGGACCATGTCCTTGATCTTGGCGACGACCCGCTCGGGCCCGACGTTGTAGGGCAGCTCGGTGACCACGAGGCCCTTGCGGCGCGGCGTGACCGTCTCGACGTGCACCGTCGCGCGGGTCTTGAACGTGCCACGGCCCCTGGCGTAGGCGTCGCGGATGCCGTCGAGGCCGACGATCTTGCCGCCGGTGGGCAGGTCCGGGCCCGGCACGAACCGCATGAGGTCCTCGAGCGTGGCTTCCGGGTGCGTCAGGAGGTGCCGGGCGGCGGCGACGACCTCGCCGAGGTTGTGCGGCGCCATGTTGGTGGCCATGCCGACGGCGATGCCGGTGGCGCCGTTCACCAGGAGGTTGGGGAAGGCCGCGGGCAGCACCTCCGGCTCCAGCTCCTGGCCGTCGTAGTTCGGCCGGAAGTCGACGGTGTCCTCGTCGAGGCCGGAGACCATCGCCATGGCCTGCGGCGACATGCGCGCCTCGGTGTACCGCATGGCCGCCGGCGCGTCGTCGCCGCCGAGCGAGCCGAAGTTGCCGTGGCCGTCCACCATGCGCATCCGCATCGCCCACGGCTGGGCGAGGCGGACCATCGCGTCGTAGATGGCGGTGTCGCCGTGCGGGTGCAGCTTGCCCATCACCTCGCCGACGACCCGGGCGCACTTGACGTGCCCCCGGTCGGGCCGCAGGCCCATCGCGTTCATCGAGTACAGGATGCGGCGCTGGACGGGCTTGAGGCCGTCGCGCGCGTCCGGCAGAGCCCGCGAGTAGATCACCGAGTAGGCGTACTCGAGGAAGCTTCCCCGCATCTCCTCCGCGACGTCGATGTCGATGATGTTCTCTTCGAAGTCATCTGGGGGAGTCTGCGAGTTCGGGGCTGAACGACGTGCTGCCATGGCCGCTATTCTCGCGGGTCCCACCGACAGTTTTGAACCGGGAGGGCCGGGATGAGCCTCGCTGACTTCCAGAATGAGATCTACTTGAACGGCCTGGCGGACGTCCGTCCAGTACTTCCGACGGATTTGTCCAGGTTGGAGGCGTTGGCCGCGGCAAAACTCGGCGGCCAGGCTTTCGGCTACGTCGCGGGCGCGGCGGGCACGGAAGCCACCGCACGGGCCAACCGCGCCGCCTTCGACGGGTACCGCCTGGTGCCGCGCATCCTCAACGACGCCTCCACGCCCGACCTCTCCGTGACGGTCCTGGGCACGGCGATGCCCGCGCCCGTCCTCCTCGCCCCGGTCGGCGTCCTGTCGATCGTGCACCCGGAGGGCGAACTCGCCGTGGCACGCGCGGCCAAGGAACTCGACGTGCCGATGATCCTCAGCACCGCCGCCTCCCACACGATCGAGGAGGTCGCCGCGATAGGCGGGCCGCGCTGGTACCAGCTGTACTGGCCGAAGGACCGGGAGCTGGCCGAGAGCCTCGTCGGCAGGGCGGAGGCCGCTGGGTACGAGGTGCTCGTCGTCACGCTCGACACGTTCAAGCTCGCCTGGCGGCCGCGCGACCTCGACACCGCCTACCTGCCGTTCCTGCGCGGCATCGGGGTGCAGAACTACTTCAGCGACCCCGTGTTCCTGAAGGCGGTCGGCGGCGAGATCACCCCCGAGAACCGGATCAACGCGATCCTGCACTGGGTCGCCAACTTCGGGAACCCCTCGCTCACCTGGGACGACCTCGCCTGGCTGCGCGAGAGGTGGCGCGGCCCGATCGTGCTCAAGGGCGTCCAGCACCCCGACGACGCCCGGCGCGCCGCCGACGCGGGCATGGACGGCGTTGTGGTGTCCAACCACGGCGGCCGCCAGGTGGACGGCGCCGTCGCCTCCCTGGACCGGCTCCCGCTCGTCGCCGACGCCGTCGGAGACGCGCTGACCGTCCTGTTCGACAGCGGCATCCGCACCGGCGCCGACGTCGCCAAGGCGCTCGCGCTCGGCGCGGACGCCGTCCTGGTCGGCCGCCAGTACGCCTACGGGCTCGGCCTCGGCGGGGAGCCCGGCGTCCGGCACGTGCTGCGCTGCCTCCTGACCGAGCTGGAGCTGACCGTCACGCTGTGCGGCCTGAACCGGGTGGAGGAGCTGACAAGGGACGTCCTCGCCTAACGACGCCTCCGGCGGCCCATGACAGATGTCATGGGCCGTCCGTGCAAGTCTCAGGGGAGGTTCCTGACGCGTGGCACTGACCACGCGGGCCCGGCCGGGGCAGGCTGGGAACATGAGGAACCAGCCTTGCGTGATCGAGATGGCCGGGGGCCTCGCCGTCGGATCCGGCGAGGTCGTCGGGGTGTGCGGGCCGGACGCCCGCGCGACACTGGAGGCGGTCTGCGGCGAACGCGCCGGGGCGCCGGGCACGGTACTGGTCGCGGGAGCCGACCCGTACCGCGAGCGGTCCCGGGTGCTCGTCGGGACGCTCTGGGCCGACGGCGGCCTGTACGGCGAACTGAGCCTGCGCGAGGTGACGGGCGCGTGGACCCGCTGGTCGGGGCGGCCCTTCGGCCCCGCCGCGCGCACCGCCCTCGCCGCCCTCGAAGGCCGCTCCGGCGTCCCCTACGAGCGCCTCACCCAGGGCGAGCGGAAGCTGTTCGACCTGGCGCTCGCCCTGCTCGCCGAACCCGACGCCCTCGTGGTGGACGAACCCGTCACCGGCCTGGACGGCACCGAGGCCGCCGCCGTGTGGGCCGTGCTGCGGGCCCTGGACCTGCCCGTCCTGGTGGCGTCCCGGCATCCGCTGGGCGTCATGGAGGCCGACCGGATCGCCCGATCCGCGTGGTTTCCGCTGGCGGCCTGAGGAAGCACGTACCCTGTGGACCCCCGGACCAGGGAGGTGGGCCGTGCGGCCACGGCTGCCCAGGGAGACGGCGATCGTCATGTTCGTCGTCGCGCTGTCCACGGCGGCGACCTGCGGGCTCTTCCTGCAGGGCGTGGCGGACGCCGTCGCCGGGCCGCCCGCCCGCGCGACCGCCGCGACGGCGGCGGCGCTGCTCGTCGTCGTGCTCCAGGCCAGGCTGATCTGGGAGTCGGCCAACCGGCGGATCAACGCGCGCAGCCGGGCCGCCCTCGCCGTCATCGCCGTCGTGTGCTTCGCGCTGCCCCTGGCGCTCGGGCCCACGTGGAACGGCGCGATGCTGGCCGTCGCCGGGATGATCGCGGTGACACTGCCGGAACGGCTGTCGGTGCCGCTCGTCGCCTGCGCCGCGCTCCTCGCCTCCGCGATCACCCTCGGCATCGGCGCACCCGGCCTCGAAGCGCTCTTTGTCGGGCTTGGCCTGCCCGTCGCCGGTCTGTCCGCCTACGCCACGGTCTGGCTGTGCCTCGCGGTGGGTGAACTGCGCGACGCCCGCGCCGAACTCGCCAGCCGGGCGGTCGGGGAGGAGCGGATCAGGTTCGCCCGCGACCTCCACGACGTGCTCGGACACAGCCTCCAGGCCGTCGCGCTGCGCGCCGAACTCGCCGAACGGCTCCTCGACCGCGACCCCGCCCGGGTGCGCCGGGAACTCGCCGAGATCCAGGCGATGGCCAGGGGCGCCGTACAGGAGATGCGCGAGGTCGTCCGCGGATACCGGATCACCTCGCTGCGCACCGAACTCGAAGGCGCGACGGCCGTGCTGCGCGCCGCCGGGATCGACTGCGCCGGGGCGCCGCTGCCCGCCGACCTGCCCCGGCACGTCCACGAGACGCTCGGCTGGGTCGTCCGGGAGGCCGTCACCAACGTGCTGCGGCACAGCGGCGCGACCCGCTGCGCGATGGCGGTGCGCAGCGACGGGGCGCGCGCCGAACTGGAGATCGTCAACGACGGGGCGCGCCGCTCGGCGGGCGGCGGCAGCGGCCTCGCAGGGCTGCGCGAGCGGCTCGCCGCCGTCGGCGGGGCACTGCACGCCGGGCCCGCCGACGACGGCGCGTTCCGGCTGCTCGCGACGGTTCCGCTGGAGGAGACAGGGTGATCCGGGTACTGCTCGCCGACGACCACCACCTCGTCCGGGAGGCGCTCGCGCTGCTCCTGGGCACCGAGGACGGCATCGAGGTCGTCGCCGACGTGGGGCGCGGCGACGAGGCGGTGGACCGCGCGCTGGCCGAGCGGCCCGACGTCGCGGTGCTGGACATCGACATGCCCGGACTCGACGGGCTCTCGGCCGCCGAACGGCTCGCCCGCGACCTGCCGTCGTGCCGCGTCGTGATCGTCACCGGGCACGGGCGGCCCGGCAACCTGCGCCGCGCGATGGCCGCCGGCGTCCGGGGCTTCCTGGGCAAGGACGCGCCCGCCTCCCGGCTCGCGGAGGTGATCAAGCAGGTGAACGCCGGGGCTCGCTACATCGACCCGCAGCTCGCCGCCGACGCCCTCGCCGCCGAGGAATGCCCCCTGACGCCGCGCGAACTCGACGCGCTGCGGGCCGCTGCCGACGGGTCGCCCGTCAGCCGGATCGCCCGCGCCCTCGGCCTCTCTGAGGGCACCGTGCGGAACTACCTCTCCGCCGCCGTCACCAAACTGGGCGTCGGCAACCGCCACGCCGCCGTCCAGTCCGCCCGCGACCGAGGCTGGCTCTGACCCCACCCGTCCCGTCCGGGGTGGGGTTTGTGGGGGTTGGGGTCGACGTGGGGGGTGGGGTGCGGCAGGGTGGGCGCATGGGTCTGTGGCGGGTGCTCTCGGTCGGGTTGAAACTGGCGCTGGTGGTGTTGCTGGGGCTGGCGCTGGCGTTCCCCGAGTGGGAGCGGTTCGCGGACAAGGCGATGGGGGCACGGGCCGTCGCGTACCCGCTGGCGGCGCTGCTGGTGCCCGCGATCTGGTGGACCCGCCGGGCGCTGCGCAAGGCCGGGCCCTTCCCCTGGGACGTGGACGCGCTGCTGACGGCGTCCTTTGTCATCGATGTCGCGGGCAACGCCGCCGACCTCTACGACACGGTCGAGTGGTTCGACGACTTCTGCCACTTCTTCAACTGGGTGCTGCTCGTCGCCGCCGCAGGGGTGGCGCTGCGGCGCGCCCGAGTGGAGCTGCCGCGCTGGGTGCACGTCCTGCTCTGCGCCGGGATCGGGGCGATCGCCGCGATCGGCTGGGAGATCGCCGAATACGGCGCGTTCATCCTCGACACCCCCGAGTCCGTCGGCATCTACCGCGACACCCTCGGCGACGAGCTACTGGGCACCCTAGGCGCCCTCACCGCGGGCCTCCTCACCTCGTTCCTCCCCCGCCGCACCCCCACCCCGGACCCAGCCACCCCCACCCCTCCCCCCGCTTCCTGACGACGGCCCCCTCACTCCTCACCCGCCCCGTACCCCTGACCCGGCCACGTCTCTCACCTCTTGACCACCGGCAGGGGCCGACCCGGCTCACCGCGCGCACCGGTGCCGCGCGCGGTCGACTGCTTTCCTGATCGCAGGCCCCCTCATCCTCACCCGCCTCAGCCCTCTTCTGCGGGCCGGGATCACCGGCGGGGCAGAGTCGGGCGTGGGGACGGTGGTGGATGGCGGGGTGGGGGTCAGGAAAGGTGGGCGAGGGCGGTGGTGACGGCGGCGGACACCGGGCCGCGGTGGAGGGGGCCGTGGCCGGGCAGGACGGTGTCGGCGGGGAGCGGGGACAGCAGGTTCAGGGCGGTCCGGGTGGCCTGGTTGTTGTGGTTGAAGATCGGGTGCAGGAGCTGCGGGCCTGAGCGCCGTGAGGTGGGGTGCGCGGTGCACAGGGCGTCGCCGGTGACGACGGCGCCCAGGTCGGGCAGGTGGTAGCAGGTGTGGCCCGAGGTGTGGCCGGGCGTGAGGATCGGCACCGGACGGCCGGGGACGTCCAGCACCACCGGCCCCGAGGCGTTCGAGGGCTCGTCGGAGGGCTCTGCGGGGGAGGGGACGAGGTCGTCGTGGGTGTGCGGGCGGGCACCGGGGATGTGCGGGTTCTGGAGGGCGCCCGCCTTCATGATGTGCAGGGCCCAGCCCAGGAAGCCCGGACGCCACAGGTTGGCCACGACGTCCAGGGGCGTGGCCTGCTGGAGGTACTCGCGCCTGACGTGCGGCGCCTCCTCCGGCGAGGTGATCACCTCGGCCTTGGGCGCGAGCCGCAGCAGCGCCGGAATCGTCCCGATGTGATCCACGTGGGCGTGCGTGACGAGGATCGCGGTGATCTGCTCCGGCCGGTGCCCGACCGCCTCCAGGCTGTGCCGCACCGTCGCCAGATCGGCTGGATAGCCCGCGTCGATCAGCGTGACGTCGTCGCCCTCGGCGAGGATCGTCCAGTTCACCGCCGCCGCCTCGACGAAGTGGGCGCTGTCGGACAGGCGGGTGATGCGTGGGGCGCGCATGGACGTCTCCTCGGGGCACGGCGGGGCGGGTCACGGTGGTGCCAAGCACGGGCAAACACCACGACCCTATCCGGAAGACCGTCCGGAAACTACACAGCGTGACCGGGAGAACCTCCCTTCAGGTCGGGGTGGCCAGCACCAGCGGCAGCACCGCCGTTGCCCCCGCGCGGCGCAGCAGCCCGGCCGCGACGGTGAGGGTCCAGCCGGTGTCGGCGAGATCGTCCACGAGCAGCACGGGCCCCTGCGGCACCGGGAAGTCGAGGCTGAGGGCGGCCGAGACCGCGCGGAGCCGCTGCGCGCTGTTGTGCTGGGCGGGCGGCACCGGCCCGGTCGAGGAGAGCGCGCCCAGGTAAGGCAGCCGCCCCACCCGGGACAGGTACTCGGCCAGCGAGGCGACCAGGGCCGGACGGGTCCGGGAGGCCACCGAGGCGACCGCCACCGGCCGTTCGGCCCAGCCCCAGGCGGCCAGCACCTTGACCGTCTCGGCGAGCACCTCGTCGGGCACGGGGCCGTCCGGGCCGTCCAGCAGGGCGCGCAGGCGCGGGCCCCAGCCGACCCCGGTGAGCCTGCCGACGGCACGGCCAGGCTCGGCCTGGAGTTCGGCCGGGATCTTCCCGGAAAGGCCGAGATCGGCCTTGAGCCCGGTGGGCCACATCCGGCGCGGCGCGATCTCCACACCGGGACGGGTCAGCCGCTCCGTCGCCCTGGCCACCTCGTCGGCGGAGATCTCCACCGGCCAGGGCTCGCCCGTGCACACGTCGCAGCGGCCGCAGGGCACCGCCTCCGCGTCGTCCAGGGCGTGGCGCAGGAAGACCATCCGGCACTCCGGCGTCTCGGCGTAGGCGAGCATGGCCCGCTGCTCGGCCTCCCGCGCGGCGCGGACCCTGGTGTACCGCTCGGCGTCGTAGGACCAGGGCTCGCCGGTGGCGACCCACCCCCCGCGCACCCGGCGGACCGCGCCGTCCACGTCGAGGACCTTGAGCATCATCTCCAGCCGGGAGCGCGAGAGATCCACGGCGGGCTCCAACGCGCCGGTGGACAGCGGCCTGTCGCCCAGCGCGGCGAGCGTGGCGCGGACCAGCGGCTCGGGCGGGAAGGCGAGCGAGGCGAAGTAGGACCAGATCGCCTTGTCCTCCTCGCCCGGCAGCAGGATCACCTCGGCCCGCTCGACCCCGCGCCCGGCCCGCCCGATCTGCTGGTAGTAGGCGACGGGTGAGGGCGGCGCGCCCAGATGGACGACAAAGCCGAGATCCGGCTTGTCGAAGCCCATGCCGAGCGCGCTGGTGGCCACCAGCGCCTTCAGCCGGTTGCCCAGCAGATCCTCTTCGGCGCGCAGCCGCTCGGCCTGCTCCGTCTGGCCCGAATAGGCGGCCACCTCGTAGCCGCGCTCGCGCAGCGCGGCGGCGACCTCGTGCGCGGCGGCTACGGTGAGGGTGTAGATGATGCCCGAGCCAGGCAGTTCCGCGAGGCGCTCGGCGAGCCACGCCAGGCGCCGTTCCGGCGTGGGCAGGCGCACCACGGCCAGGCGCAGCGCGTCGCGCTCCAGGGTGCCGCGCAGCACGAGCGTGCCCTCGCCGAGCTGCTCGGCGACGTCGGTGGTGACGCGCGCGTTGGCGGTGGCGGTGGTGGCCAGCACCGGGACGTCCGGTGGCAGCTCCGCGAACAGCGTGCGCAGCCGCCGGTAGTCGGGCCGGAAGTCGTGCCCCCAGTCGGAGATGCAGTGCGCCTCGTCCACCACCACCAGGCCCGCCTCGCCCGCGAGCTTGGGCAGCATCCGGTCGCGGAAGTCGGGGTTGTTGAGCCGCTCCGGGCTGACCAGCAGCACGTCCACCGCGCCGGAGGCCACCTCCGCGTAGACGGCCTCCCAGTCGTCCACGTTGGCGGAGTTGACGGTGCGGGCGGTGATCCCCGCGCGGGCGGCGGCCTCGATCTGGTTGCGCATGAGCGCGAGCAGCGGCGAGACGATCACCGTCGGGCCCGCGCCGCGCGCCCGGAGCAGCGCGGTGGCCACGAAGTACACCGCCGACTTGCCCCAGCCGGTGCGCTGTACCACGAGCGTTCTGCGGCGCTGCTCGACCAGCGCCGAGATCGCCCGCCACTGGTCCTCCCGCAGCCGGGCGGCGGCCCCGGCCAACGCCCGCAGACACCGTTCGGCTTCCTCGCGCAGATCCATGGCCCCATGACTACCAGCTCGCGCCGACACTCGCTCCCGACCCTGTGGATAACTCGGGGAGGCCCAGCTCGGCGGCCGTTTCCCCGGATGACCTGCGATCTGTCGGTGGGGGCTGATAGATCTTTCGCGTCCCGTCTCCAGAGAGGCAGATCGCCGATGATCCACCAGTTCCACACGTCGTTCGCCGGACTTCCGGTCTTCGACCTCACCGACACCACGGCCGCCGGGGAGCTGCCCGCCGCCGACGCCGTCGCCTGGCGGATCAGGCTCGACGACTACGTCGACGAGTTCGACCCGTGGCGCGAGCTGTTCGGCACGTTCACCGAGCGGGTCGACACCACGCGGGTCAGGGCGCTGCTCCTCGGCAACTGGGGCAACACCTACGACGTGGAGTCCACCGAGCCGCTCGCGCTGCTGACCGGCGCGGCCGAGCGGTTCCCCGCGCTGCACGCGGTGTTCGTCGCCGAGTACCTCCAGGAGGAGACGGAGATCTCGTGGATCAACCACGGCGACCTCACCCCCCTGTTCACGGCCTTCCCGAAGCTGACCGAGGTCGTCGTGCGGGGCGGCATCGGGCTGCGGTTCGACCCGCTGAAGTCCACCGTGCTGCGGGATCTGCGGTTCGAGAGCGGCGGCCTGCCCGCCCGCGTCGTGCAGGCGCTCGGCGCGTCGGAGCTGCCCGCGCTGGAGACGCTCCAGCTGTGGCTCGGCGTGGACGAGTACGGCGGCGACAGCACGGTCGAGGATCTCGCGCCGCTGCTGAGCGGCGAGCGGCTGCCCGCGCTGCGTGACCTGGGCCTGCAGAACTCCCCGCAGGCCGACCAGATCGCCGCCGCCGTCGCGGCCGCGCCCGTCGTGGCACGGCTGGAGCGGCTGTCGCTGGCGATGGGCTCGCTCAGCGACGAGGGCGCGGAGGCGCTCCTGTCCGGGCAGCCTCTCACCCACCTGGCGGGCCTCGACCTGCACCACCACTACCTGTCGGACGCCATGATGGAGCGGATCAAGGCGGCGCTGCCCGGCGTCCAGGTGAACGTCGACGACCAGCGCGACCTGGAGGACGACTGGCGCTACGTCGAGGTGTCGGAGTAGCCGTGCGCCTCACCGTCGTCGGCACGCCGGGAGACCGCCGCGTCGCCCTGTTCGCCGCGGCCTGCCGCCGCGCCGGGCTCGCCGAACCGGCGCTCGTGCCCTGGCGGGACGTCCTGCTGGGCCGTCCCTTCACGGTGGACGGGACGCTGCGCGTCGAGTCGCCGGGAGAGGACGCGGAGGTGAACGCGCTGCTACGCGGTCCGGGTGATCCGGCCAGGGTGGGCGGGGGAGCCCGGTGGTACCGGACGTTCCGCGCCGGGCTGGAACGGCTCCGCCCGTACCCGTCCGTCAGCGACATCGACGACATCGCCGTCATGTTCGACAAGCGCGCCGCGCACGCCAGGCTGCTGGCCGCCGGGGTGCCGGTGCCGCCCGCGCTCGGGCCCGTCGCCGGGTACGCGCGGCTGCGCGCACGGATGGCCGAGCGGGGCTGGCACCGGGTGTTCGTCAAGCCCGCGCACGGCTCGTCGGCCTCCGGGGTGATCGCGCTGCGCACCGCGCAGGGCGGCGCGGTCAGGGCGCAGACGTCGGCGGCACGTGAAGGCGACGGCTGGTACAACGCGCTGCGCGTGCGCACCCTCGACACCGAGCCTGAGATCGCCTCCCTCGTGGACGCGCTCGCACCGGACGGCCTGCACGTCGAACGCTGGTTCGCCAAGGCGGGGCTCGCGCAGGAGGGCGTTCGGGACGGCGTAGGCAGGGTGTTCGACCTGCGGGTCGTCGTGGTGGCGGGGGAGCCCACCCACGCGGTGGTCCGCACGGCCGCCGTCCCGATGACCAACCTCCACCTGGGCGGACGGCGCGGGGACCTCGCGGCGGTGCGCGCGGCTATCCCGTGGGCGGAGGCGATGGACGTGTGCGCCCGCGCCGCCTCCTGCTTCCCCGGCAGCACCATGGTCGGGGTGGATCTGCTCGTCGGGGTCGGCATGCGGCGGTTCGCGGTGGCGGAGGTCAACGCGTTCGGCGACCTCCTGCCGGGCCTCGCCGGGCTGCCCGGCACGTCGGCCGAGGGCGGCGACACCTACGACGCGCAGGTCGCCGCCGTGCTGCGCGCGCCGGCGGGTGCCTGAAGTGTCGGCGGCGCCTGGTAGGACTGGGGCGTCCGCCAACCCCGGGAGGTTGCCGATGTGGAACATGCGCGAGGTCGTCGGCACCCACGACATCGTGCTGGTGACGCTCGACACGCTGCGCTACGACGTCGCGGTGAGGCTGGCCGCGCAGGGCCGCACCCCCCGGATGGCCGAGAGGTTCGCCTGGCAGGAGCGGCACGCGCCGGGCAGCTTCACGTTCGCCTCGCACATGGCGATGCTCAGCGGGTTCCTGCCCACGCCCGCCGCGCCGGGCCCACATCCGCGGCTGTTCGCGGGCGCCTTCCCCGGCAGTGAGACGACGGCCGAGGGCACCTGGACGTACGAGCGGGCCGACCTTCCGGCGGGTCTGGCCGCCGCCGGGTACCACACCGTGTGCGTCGGCGGCGTCGGGTTCTTCAACGGGCTGACGCCGCTCGGCTCGGTGCTGCCCGGCATGTTCGCCGAGGCGCACTGGGCGCGCGAGTTCGGGGTGACCGACCCGCGCTGCCTCGACCACCAGATCGATCGCGTCGAGGAGGTGCTGGCGCGGGCGGACGGGCCGGTGTTCCTCCTGCTCAACGTCGCGGCCCTGCACCAGCCGAACCACTTCTACCTGCCGGGCGCCACCGGCGACAGCCTGCGCACGCACGAGGCGGCGCTGGAGTACGTGGACGCGGGGATGGGCCGCCTGTTCACGGCGCTGCGCAGGCCCAGCTTTGTGATCGTCTGCTCCGATCACGGCACCGCATACGGAGAGGACGGATATGTCGGGCATCGCTTGGGGCACGAGGTCGTCTGGACCGTGCCGTACGGGGAGTTCGTGATCACATGACCGTCACCGCCCCCCACACCCCCCTCGCCTACGGCGACTGGTCGTACACCTCGCCTTACGAGTCGTACGTGTACGCCTACCCGCACAAGACGGCCTACCGCCCACTCGACCCCGCGCCCTCCCTCACCGACGTGTGGGCGGGCGAGGACGTCTCCGCGCTGTTCCTCTACCTGCACGTCCCGTTCTGCGAGATCCGGTGCGGCTTCTGCAACCTGTTCACCCGCACCGGCGCGCCCGAGGACCTCACGACCGCCTATCTCGGCGCCCTCGAACGGCAGGCGTCGGCAGTCCTCGAAGCCGTGGAAGGCGCCCGGTTCGCCCTCGCGGCGTTCGGCGGCGGCACCCCCACCTACCTGACGGCCGCCGAGCTGGAGCGGCTCTGCCTGCTCACCCGGCGGCTCACCGGCGGCACGGACGGCGTCGGGGTGCCGCTCGGCGTCGAGACGTCGCCGGGCACCGCCACCCCCGACCGGCTCGCCGTGCTGCGCGCGTTCGGCGCCACCCGGGTGTCGATCGGCGTGCAGAGCTTCGCCGAGGCCGAGGCGCGCGCCGCCGTCCGGCCGCAGAAGGCGGCCGAGGTCGTCGCCGCGCTCGACGCGATCAGGGACGCCGGGTTCCCCGTGCTCAACGTCGATCTCATCTACGGGATCGAGGGGCAGACCGAGCGGTCCTGGATCGCCTCGATCGACCGCGCCCTGGAGTGGGCGCCTGAGGAGCTCTACCTGTATCCGCTGTACGTCCGGCCGAAGACGGGCCTGGACAGGCTCGCCAGGGTCTGGGACGACGAGCGGCTGCGGCTGTACCGGGCCGGGCGGGATCATCTGCTGGCGCTGGGGTACGAGCAGGTGTCGATGCGGATGTTCCGGCGGCCGGGCGGGGGCGGCGGCACCGAGTACTGCTGCCAGGAGGACGGCATGGTCGGGCTCGGCTGCGGCGCCCGCTCCTACACGTCGCGGCTGCACTACTCGTTCGAGTACGCCGTCGAGCAGTCGGCAGTCCGGGCGATCATCGACGACTACGTGCTGGCCGAGGACTTCTCCCGGGCCCGCGTCGGCTTCCGCCTGGACGAGGCGGAGCGTCGCCGTAGGCATCTCCTGCAATCCCTGCTCCAGGCGGACGGCCTTGACGTCGCCGCCTACGCCGCCCGGTTCGGCACCGAGCCCGCCGCCGACTTCGATCTGGCGCCCTTCGCCGCGCGCGGATGGCTGGAGCACGTCCCCGGAAGGCTCGTGCTGACCCCTGAGGGGCTCGCCCATTCCGACGCGCTCGGCCCCGCCCTGTTCTCCCCGGAGGTGCGTACCCTCATGGCCGCCTACACGCCGCGCTGATGCTGACGATCCTCTACCGAGGCCCCCTGGCCAGCTGCGACTACGACTGCCCGTACTGCCCGTTCGCCAAGCGCCGCGACACCCCCGAGCAGCTGCGCGCCGACCGGGCGGCGCTGGCCAGGTTCGCCGCCTGGGTCGCCGCCCGCACCGACGAGACGGCCGTGCTGTTCACGCCGTGGGGCGAGGGCCTCGTCCGGTCCTGGTACCGGGAGACGATGATCGGGTTGAGCCGCCTCCCGCACGTGCGGCGGGTCGCGATCCAGACCAACCTGAGCGGCCGCACCGCGTGGACGGCCCGCGCGGACCTCGACACGCTCGCCCTGTGGACGACGTACCACCCCGGCCAGGTCACGCACGAAAGGTTCCTGGCCAAGAGCCTCGAACTGACGGCGCTGGGCGTGCGGCACAGCGTCGGCGTCGTCGGCGAGCCCGCCCACCTGGAGGCGGCCCGCCGGATGCGCGCCGACCTCGCCACCTCCACCTACCTGTGGATCAACGCGGCCGAGGGACGCACCTACACCGACGCGGAAGCCGCCGCCTGGACGGCCCTGGACCCCCTGTTCTCCTACAGCCGCCACCCACACCCCAGCCTGGGCCTACCCTGCCGCACCGGCCACGACGTCGTCTCCGTCTCCGGCGACGGCACCGTCCGCCGCTGCCACTTCGTAAAAACCCCCCTCGGCAACCTCTACGACAACACCTTCACCCCCTCCCGAACCCCCACCCCCTGCCCCAACACCCTCTGCGACTGCCACATCGGCTACCTCCACCTCGAACCCCTCAACCTCTACGACGTCTTCACCAACGGCCTCCTAGAACGCATCCCCACCCACCTCTGACTCCGTAACGGGGGACGCGGACCCGGCCAACCATGGCGCTCCGGCCCCTGTGCGGGGCGCCACGGCCGGGCTTGGGGCGGTCAGGTTTCCTTTTGGGGGTGGTACTCCTCAGCGGTCAGGCCGAAGGTCCAGGCGACGCCTTCTCGGGCGGTGCGGGTGCGTGGTGGGACGCGCAGGTAGTAGGTGCGGTGGGTGCCGTCGGGTTCCGGGGTGGAGTTGAGCACCTCGACCATGACGACCGGCTCGTCGAAGGGGAGGTCGATCCGCCACAGGGTGCCCGTCTTGTCCTTGTGGACGGGGGCGGCGCCCGTCTCGGCGAGGTAGCGGTCGTAGCCGAAGTGCTCCAGCATGACGCGGCGCAGCTCGGCGTTCTCCTCGTGCAGGATGCGGGCCGCGGTGAGGGTCGCGAGCGAGGCGACGAAGCCGGGCTCGACGGCCATGCCGCGCCAGGCGTGCAGCCCGAACCCGTCGGGGTAGGCGAGCGCGGGGCCCTCGCCGTTGTGGAGGCGGCCCGGCTCGTCCCGGTGCAGCTCCACCGGCCGCTCGGCGACGATCACGAGGCGTGCGCGGGGCCACCACCAGCCCGCCGACGCGGCGACCTCGGCGACGCCGGCGAGCGGCCCGAGCCTGCCCAGCTCGGCGAACAGGGAGAGCCACGGGGCGTCGTGCTGGCCGAGCACCGCGTCCAGCGTGGCCCGGCGCACCAGCGGCCCGTGCTCCTCGCCCGCCCGCTCGCCGATCGCCGCCCTGATCCGCTGGACGAGGCCCTGCACCGGGTCCCAGCGCGGCCCGCCCGTCCGCGCCCACGCTTCGGCGTACCCGCGCGCCCCCAGCTCCGCCGCGACCTCCTGCCGCTGCCGCTCCCAGGGCGCCGAGCGCACCTGTTCGCGGACCGGCGCGCCAGCCTCCAGCGACGGAAGCAGCGCGGCGGCCTCCTGCGGCGTGAGGACGCGCTCGGGCGCCCCCGTAGGCCGCAGCACGCAGGTGCCGGGCCCGAGCAGGGCGAGGAGCGCTGTGCGGGCCTCCGCCGCGAGGCCGGGATCGAGCAGCGCCGTCAGCAGCGCGCCGGTGAGGGGGGAGGGCACCCACAGCACGTGCGCGGGCTCGGTGAGGCCCGCCGCGCGGTAGGCGGCGGCGATCCCGGCCTCGGCGCGGGGACGGTCTGCGGGCAGGGCGGTGAAGGGCATCGTCGGATGGCCGCCGTTTCGTGTGGGGGGTCGGGGGAGGGGGTCAGTCGGCGACGGGCCGGACGGAGCCCGGCACGTACTCGCGCTGCCTGACGATCTGGTACCAGCCCTTGGGCAGCGTGATCGGCGCGTGCTCCTCGTGGACGAGGCGGCCGCCCTCGGGCAGGTGCAGGTGATCCGGGCCCGCGGGGCCGCCCTTGCGGAGCGTGCCGGGACCGGCGAGGGCGTGGGCGTGCCCGGTGGCCTCGCCGAGCGCGAGCACCATGCGGCCCCTGGCGTCGCGCGGGGCCGGAGGCAGTGCGCGGACGGCCTCGGGCACCACGGACTCGGCGATCGGACGGATGAGGATGTCTCCCTGTCGGAACATGATCCGCAAGGTAGCCGCCGCCACTGACAGAATCCGCGCGCCCGCCGCACGCGGGCCCGATCCGGGACGCGCGAAGGCCCCGCGCGGGTGAGCGCGGGGCCTTCGGACGGGCGGGGCGGTCAGGCGGAGGGCAGGACCGAGCCCTGGTACTTCTCCTCGATGAACGCGCGGGTCTCGGGCGAGCGCAGCAGTTCGAGCAGCTTCACGATCTGCGGGTCGGACTCCTTGCCGGCCTTGACGACGAGGCCGTTGGCGTACGGGTTGCCGTCGGCGGACTCCAGCGCGAGCGCGTCCTTGGCGGGGGTGAGCCCGGCCGCGAGCGCGTAGTTGCCGTTGATCACCGCGGCGTCCACGTCCTGGAGGGAGCGGGGCAGCTGGGCCGCCTCCAGCGCCTTGAACTTGAGGTTCTTGGGGTTGGCGGTGATGTCGCGCTCGGTGGCGGTGACGCCGGCGCCGTCCTTCAGCGTGATGACGTCCTGCTGGGCGAGCAGGGCGAGGGCGCGGGCGCCGTTGGTGGCGTCGTTGGGGATGGCGACGGTGGCGCCGTCCTTCAGGGCGGCGAGCGTGTTGGCCTTCTCGGAGTAGACGCCGAGTGGCTCCAGGTGCACGTCGCCGACCCAGGCGAGCTTGAGGCCCTTCTCGGAGGAGAAGTCCTGGAGGTAGGGCTTGTGCTGGAAGAAGTTGGCGTCCAGCTGCCCGTCGTTCAGCGCGAGGTTCGGCTGGACGTAGTCGGAGAACTCCTGGATCTTCAGGTCGATCCCGGCCTTTTCGGCGAGGTTGTCCTTGACGAAGGTGAGGATCTCCCCGTGCGGGGCGGGGCTGGCGCCGACGACGAGCGTGTCGGAGTCCTCGGAGGCGGTGCCGCCGCCGCACGCCGCGGTGAGGGCGAGGGCCGCGGCGGACAGGGCGACGGTGATCTTCTTGAGCACGGGGGTGCTGCCTTTCGGTGCGTTATTTGTGGGACAGGCGCCGGACGACGAGGTCGCCGAGCATCTGGATGACCTGGACCAGCACGATCAGGACCGCCACGCAGGCGATCATGGTGCCGGTCTCGAAGCGGAGGTAGCCGTAGCGGATGGCGAGGTCGCCGAGTCCGCCGCCGCCGATCGCCCCGGCCATGGCCGAGTAGCCGACGAGGGTGATCACGGTGACCGTCATCCCGGCGACGAGGCCGGGCCGCGCCTCGCGCAGCAGGACCTTCCCGACGATCTGCCGCCGGGAGGCGCCCATGGCCCGCGCGGCGGCCACGACGCCCGGGTCCACCTCGCGCAGGGCGGTCTCGGCGAGCCGCGCGTAGAACGGGATGGCGCCGATCGTCAGCGGGACGATCGCGGCGGCGGTGCCGATGGTGGTGCCCACGAGCGCGCGGGTGAGCGGGATCACGGCGATCATGAGGATGATGAACGGGAGCGACCTGCCGATGTTCACCACAAGGCCGAGCACCCGGTTGACGGGCGCGGACGGGGCGAGGCCGCCGCGGTCGGTGAGCACGAGCAGGACGCCGAGGGCGAGCCCGCCGAGCGCGGTGAGGACGGCTGAGACCCACACCATCTGGAGGGTCTCCTGGAGGGCGACGGTCAGGTGGTCGCGCACGCGGCGATCTCCAGGGTGAGGCCGCTCTCGCGCAGGTGCGCGATCTGCGGGGCGTTCAGCTCGGGGGTGCCGGGCAGCTCGATCCTGAGCCGTCCGACGCGGGTGTCGCCGACCTCCTCGATGGAACCGCCGAGCACGTTGACGTCGATCGAGTACGTGCGGGCGAGCGAGGAGATGAACGGTGTGGCGGCGTCGGCGCCGACGAAGGTGACGTCGAGGAGCGTCGTGCCGGGCCGCACGGTCGGCGGGGGCAGTGGGAACAGGCCGCGGGCCAGTTCGGAGCCGGGCGCGGCGAGCAGGTCGAGGACCTTGCCGGACTCGGTGATCCTGCCGTCGCGCATGAGGGACGTGCTGTCGCAGATCCGCTTGACGACGTTCATCTCGTGCGTGATCAGCAGGATGGTGAGGCCGAGTTCGCGGTTGAGCCGGCGCAGCAGGTCGAGGACCGAGTCGGTGGTCTCGGGGTCGAGCGCGCTGGTGGCCTCGTCGGAGAGCAGCACCTTGGGTTCGGCGGCCAGCGCGCGCGCTATCCCGACGCGCTGCTTCTGTCCGCCGGACAGCTGCGCGGGCCTGGCGTGGGCGTGCTCGCTGAGGCCGACGAGTTCGAGGAGCTCGGCGGCGCGGCGCAGCCGGTCGCGCCGGGGCACCCCGATGACCTCCAGCGGGAACGCGACGTTCCCGGTGACGTCGCGGGAGCCGAGCAGCCCGAAGTGCTGGTGGATCATGCCGATGCGGCGGCGCGCGGCGCGCAGCGCGTCCCTGGACAGCGTGAGCAGGTCGGCGCCGTCGATGCGGACGCTGCCGCCGTCGGGGCGCTCCAGCACGTTGACGCTGCGCAGGAGGGTGCTCTTGCCCGCGCCGCTGCGGCCGATCACGCCGTGGATCTCGCCTTCGGCGACGGTGAGGCTGACGCCGTCCAGGGCGGTGACGGCGCGGCCGCGGGCGCGGTACACCTTGGTGAGGTCATGGAGCTCGATCACAGGAGTCTTTCCCGGGGCGCCGCGCGAGGCGGCGGGTGAATGGAGGGCTGGAGTGCGCGGCTCGCGAGGCGAGCGTCAGGGCCTCAACAGCAACACGTGCGCCGACATGCGAAACGCATCGCCCGGTGGGGGCGGCGGCGCATGAGGTCGGCGGTCATGGACATGAGCTAATCACATGACGGACATGTCTGCCAAACCAAAAAGGTAGGAATCGTCGCGCTGCGTGACCTAAGTCACTCGTATGACGTCCCGGGAAAACGCCGAAGGCGGGGCCGGAACGCGGCCCCGCCTTCGGGCGGAGGTGTGACGAACCCGTCAGAGCGTCGGACGGGCGCCCAGGTGGGTGATCGCGCGGGCGGCCAGCCGGTTGCCCGCGGCGAGCGCCTCGGCCGGGGGCTTGCCGTCCAGCCACGCGGGCAGGAAGCCGGCGATGAAGGCGTCGCCCGCGCCGGTGCCGTCGACGACCTTCTCGACCGGGTCGGCGGGCGCCACGATCGGCTCGGGACGGCCGTTGGTGTACCAGAGGGCGCCCTCGTCGCCCATCTTGATGACGACCTGCGGGTACCAGGCGGTGAGGACCTTGGCGGCCAGCTCAGGCTCGTCCCGGCCGGTCAGCGCCTCGGCCTCGGACGTGCTGACGATCAGCAGCTTGGTGCCGTGCGTCCACTCGAAGAACGGCTCGGCGCCCGCGCGCTTGAGCGGCGAGGAGGACGCGCCGTCCACGGAGACCGACATGCCCGCCTTGCCCGCCATCCGCAGCGCGTGCAGCGCGGCGTTGCGCGAACCCTCGTTGAGCAGCGAGTACCCCGAGACGTGCAGGTGCGCGCCGGGCGTGAAGAGGTCGGCCGGGATGTCGTCGGGCAGCAGCGCGCCGTTGGCGCCCGGGTCGGACATCATGGTCCTGTCGCCCTTGTGGGTGATCAGCACGACGCAGGTGCCGGTGGGGCGCTCGGGGTCCATGACCAGCCGGGCGTCCACCCCGTAACCCATGAGCTCCATGTCGCGGTTGCGGCCGTTGATGTCGGAGCCGCGGCGGCCGACAAAAGCCACCTCGACGCCCTCGACGGCGAGCCACGCCGACACGTTGGCGCCGGAGCCGCCGCCGTGCATGGTCACGCTGGCCGGGGTGTCGCTCCCCTTGGCCAGGGGGTAGGCGGCACGGGCCACGGCGTCGGTCATCAGATCGCCGACCACGACCACGCGTGTCATGACGTTGTCACCTCGCTCTTACGACGGCCCTGCCTGGGAACAGACCCGAACCATTGTGCCTGGGCGTGCCGACGACCGTAACAGCTTCGACCCTCGGATTTGGTCTCGAACGCGCAGCGAAACGGGTAACAGCGGGGACCCGTCGGGCGGCCGGTTCACGTGCCCACTCCAGTAAACACCGGAACGGACGGCGCCGAACCGGACCGGTCCGGCCGTGACCCTCACGTGACCGATATTCGTCCGTCGCCTACGCTCGAACCGTGACCGATCATCCGTATCCCGATCACTGGGAAGCCGACGTCGTCCTGTCCGACGGCGGGACCGCCCACCTGCGCCCGATCCGTGCCGGAGACGCGGAGCTGCTGCGGGCTTTCTACTCGCGGGTCTCTGCGGAGTCGATCTACTACAGGTTCTTCTCGCCGCGGCCCCACCTGAGCGACAAGGAGATTCGGCATTTCACCACCGTGGACTATTCCGACCGTGTGGCGTTGATCGCCACGATTGGTCAGCAAATGGTGGGTGTGGTGCGTTATGACCGGACAAAGGATCCCGGACAGGCGGAGGTCGCCTTCCTCGTCGAGGACGCCCATCAGGGCCGCGGCATCGGCTCGGTGCTCCTGGAACACCTCGCCGCCGCCGCGCGCGAGCGGGGCGTCGCCCGGTTCGAGGCCAACGTGCTCCCCGACAACCGGAAGATGAGCAAGGTCTTCAAGGAGGCCGGGTACGCCGCCGTCCAGAGGTTCGAGGACGGGATCATCCAGCTCACCCTGGACCTCTCGCCTACGGAGACGTCCCGCGAGGTCATGGCCGCGCGGGAGCACCGCGCCGAGTCCCGGTCCATCGAACGGCTGCTGCACCCGTCGTCGGTGGCCGTCATCGGCGCCAGCCGGGTTTCCCACAGTGTGGGACAGACGGTCCTGCGCAACCTCCTCGGGGCCGACTTCACCGGGCCGGTCTATCCGGTGCATCCGGAGGCGCACGCCGTCGCGGGAGTGCGCGCCTACAAGGAGATCGCCGAGATCCCCGACAAGGTGGATCTCGCCGTCGTCGCCGTCCCGGCCTCGGCCGTCCAGGACGTGCTCACCCAGTGCGCGGCACAGGGCGTGCACGGCCTCATCGTCGTCTCCTCCGGCTTCGCCGAGACGGGCCAGGAGGGCCGTGCGGCGCAGCAGGAGCTCGTCAGGGTGGCCCGCGCCAATGGCATGCGTGTCGTCGGCCCCAACTGCCTCGGGATCTCCAACACCGACCCCTCGGTCCGCCTGAACGCCACGCTCGCGCCCGTCACCCCCGCGCGCGGCCCCGTCGGCTTCTTCTCGCAGTCCGGCGCGCTCGGCATCGCGATCCTCCAGCGGACGGCGGAGCGCGGCCTCGGCCTGTCCACGTTCGTCTCGGCGGGCAACCGCGCCGACGTCTCCGGCAACGACCTCCTCCAGTACTGGGAAGCCGACCCCTCGACCAACGCGGTGATGCTCCATCTGGAGTCCATCGGCAACCCGCGCAAGTTCACCCGCCTGGCGCGGCGCGTCTCCCGTAGCAAGCCCATCGTGGCGGTGAAGACAGGGCGCTCCCTCCAGGGCGTCCCGCTCGGCCACGCGGTGCGCCGCATCGACCTGCCCGACCACGCGGTGAGCGCGCTGTTCGAGCAGGCGGGCGTGCTGCGGGTGGAGGACCTCGGCGAGATGTTCGACGTGGCCCAGCTGCTCGCCTACCAGCCGCTGCCCGCCGGACGCCGGGTCGCGATCATCGACAACGCCGACTCGCTCGGCCTGCTCGCCCGCGACGCCGCGGCCGTGCACGGGCTCGTCGCCGGGCCGCTCGCCTCCCTGGGGCCGCGCGCGGACGCCGACGACTACGCGCGGGCGCTCACCGCCGCGCTGGAAGACCCGGCCGTCGACGCGGTCGTGGTCCTGTACACGCCGCCCGTCCTGGGCGGGGCGCAGCTCATGCTGTCGGGACGCCGCAGGGCGGAACCCGTCGCGGAGACCATCGCCCGGCTGGCGCGCGGCTCGGACAAGCCGGTCGTGGCGACGTACCTGGGCCAGAAGGGCATGCCGCGCGCCCTGCGGGCGCCCACGCCCGGTGGGGAACCGGGGCCCGGCTCGGTGCCCTCCTACCCGGCCCCGGACGACGCCGTCCGGGCGCTCTCCTACGCCTACCGTTACGCGGCTTGGAGGAGACGCCCTCAGGGCCGCATCCCCGACCTTGACGGGATCGACAAGGAGCGGGCGCGCGGGCTCGTCGAAGGCTGGCTGGCCGAGGGGGAGCGGGGCGACGCCGCAGAGCTGCTGGCCTGCTACGGCGTGCGCGTGGGCGGCGGTCGCGGCGGGATCGCCGTGCACATCGCCACCCAGGAGGACGCGTCCTTCGGCGCCGTCGTGTCGTTCCGCCTCGCCGACGTGGCTGCCGCCCTCCTGGACGACCGCGCCTACCGGCTCGCGCCTCTGACCGAGTTGGAGGCCGCCGACATGGTCCGCGCCATCCGGATGGCGCCGCTTCTGTTCGGCCACCAGGGCTCGGAGAAGGTCGCCGTGGAGGCGCTGGAAGAGCTGTTGATCAGGGTCGCGCTGCTCGCCAACGACCTGCCTGAGGTGGCCCGCCTCGAACTGGAGCCCGTCATGGCAGACGCCGACGGCGTGACCGTCACCGCTGCCCGGATCTCGCTCGCCCCGCCCCCGGGACCCCGCCAGGCCCTGGAGCCCCGCCGGATGTGACGGTCTCCGCGCCCCCCGGCCGGGCTTCCGCGCGGCGCCGGGATGCGCTGAGGGCTCGGTGGGGGCAGGATGGGAGGATGAGGGAAACCCGAGCGAGGGACGACCAGTCGGGGACGGCGGGGTTGCGCGGCGCCATCGAGCGCAGCGGCTACTATCCGGAGCTCGTCGCCGGCGCGGTGGAGTCCGCACTGGGCAAGGAAGACGTTCTGGCCTATGTGGTCCACCACGAGGCGGCGTTCGATCCCGGGATGGAAGTCCGCAGGCACGTCACCGTGCTTGTCCTTACCGCCAACCGGCTGCTGTTCTGCCACACCGACGAGCACCCGCCGAGCGACCTCGTGCCGCAACCGCACTGCTCGACCACCACCGAGGCCGTCAGGCTCGACCGGATCTCCTCCGTCGCCGTCACCCGCGTGGTGCCGCGGCCGGAGCGGTACGTGCCGGGCGTCCCGCCGACGGAGGTCGTGCTCACCCTGAACTGGGGCGTGAACTCCCGCATCGACCTGGAGCCCGCGGGCTGCGGCGACGAGAACTGCGACGCCGACCACGGCTACACCGGCGCCGTCACGTCCGACGACCTGTCCCTGCGGGTGAGCGAGGCGGCCGACGGCGCGGAGGCCGTCACCCAGGTCCTGGCGTTCGCCGAGGCCCTGACGGCGGTGACGACGGCATGACGGGCGGGCCCGAGGCGCCGCCCGTCCCCGGCTACGGCCAGACCGCCCTGGCCGACCTGTCCACCTCGGTGCTCGGCGCGCTCGGCGTGCCGGGCGCCGCCAACGTGCTCGACCTGCCAGAGCTGCCGCGCGCCTGCGTGCTCGTCATCGACGGCATGGGCTGGGAGCTGCTGAAGGCGCATCCGGAGGACGCGCCCTTCCTCAGTTCCCTTCCGGGCCGCCCCCTGACGGCGGGCTTCCCGGCCACCACGGTGACGAGCCTCAGCTCGCTGGCCACGGGCCTGCCTCCGGGCGAGCACGGCATGGTCGGCCTGCAGGTCGCCGTCCCCGGTGAGGGAAGGCTCCTCAACTGCCTGCGCTGGGACAACGGCCAGACCGATCCCGAGTCCTTCCAGCCGCGCCGCACCGTCTACGCGCGCGCCGCCGACGCGGGCGTCGCCTCCAGCTACATCGCGGCGGGCGCCTACAACGGCACCGGGTTCAACAGCGCCATCACCCGTGGCGTGAACTACGTGCCCGCCGACAGCCTGGGCCAGCTCGTCGCGCGCGCGGAGGAGGCGTTGGAGGGCAAGCGCGCCCACGTCACCGTGTACCACTCCGATCTGGACACCTCCGGCCACATGTACGGCGCGGGCTCCAAGACGTGGCGTTACCAGCTCCGGTTCGTCGACCTGCTGGCCGAGCGGATCGCCGAGATCCTGCCCGCGGGCACCGGCCTGTACGTCACGGCCGACCACGGCATGACCAACCCGACCGACCGGGTGAACGTCGCCGAGCACCCCTCGCTCGGCCAGGGCGTCGCCCTGCTCGGCGGGGAGGCGCGGGCCCGGCACGTCTACACCGAGGAGGGCGCCGCCGCCGACGTGCTCGCCGCCTGGACCGAGGTGCTGGGCGACCGCGCCTGGGTGATGTCCCGCGAGCACGCGATCGCGACGGGCTGCTTCGGGCGCGTCGCTCCGGAGATGCTGCCGCGCATCGGAGACGTCGTCGCCGTCGCGCGCGGCGATCTGGCGATCCTGGGCACCGACCCCTTCGAGGGCCTCCTCGTCGGCATGCACGGCTCGCTCGTGCCCGAGGAACAGCTGGTGCCGCTGCTGTGGACGACGCGATGAGCTCGGGACATACGCCCCTCCCCGAAAGGGACGGCAGGGGTCACACTGACGATGTGCGGCCCCTCATCGACGCGCGGAGCCTCGCCCGTGTCCGCGCAGACGCAGTCATCCTCGACGTCCGCTGGCGGCTGGCCGGGCCGCCGGGCCGGGAGTCCTACCGTGCCGGGCACGTGCCGGGCGCGGTGTTCGTCGACCTGGACACCGAGCTGGCGGGCCCGCCCGGCCGGGGCGGCAGACACCCGCTGCCCGCGCCCGAGGCGTTCCAGGAGGCGATGCGGCGCGCCGGGGTGTCCCGGGGGTCCCTCGTGGTCGTCTACGACGACGCGGACGCCACCAGCGCCGCCCGCGCCTGGTGGTGCCTGCGCTACTTCGGGCACGAGCGCGTCCGCGTCCTGGACGGCGGCCTGAACGCCTGGACGCGGGCGGGCCTGCCGGTCGAGACCGACGAGCGGCACCCGGCGCCCGGCGACTTCACCGCGCGGCCGGGCTGCCTGCCCGTCGTGGACGCGGACGGCGCCGCGGTGCTGGCCAAGGCCGGGGTGCTGCTGGACGCCAGGGCGGCCGAGCGGTTCCGCGGCGAGGTCGAGCCGGTGGACCCGGTGGCGGGCCACATCCCGGGCGCGGTGAACGCGCCTACCTGGGCGAACGTGGGCGGCGACGGCAGGTTCCTGGCGCCGGGGGTGCTGCGCGAGCGGTTCGCGGCGCTGGGCGCGACGGACGCCGCCGACATCGCCGTCTACTGCGGTTCGGGCGTGACGGCGGCGCACGAGGTCCTCGCGCTGACGCTCGCGGGGGTGCCCGCCGCCCTGTATCCGGGCTCGTGGTCGGACTGGGTGCGCGATCCGGCCCACCCCGTGGCCACCGGCGGCTAGGACGGACGCCCCTCCCCGCGCGGGAGCGGGTCTCAGGACCCGGCGCCGAAGGACTGGAGCCCCGGCCGCCCCGGGCGGTCGGGCAGCGCCGCCAGCGCCGCGGCGGGGGAGGCGCCCGAGGCGAGCCGGGCGTGCAGGTCGCGCATGAGCGGCGGCCCCGAGGCGTCCGGAAGCGGGGTGACCGAGGCGACGACGGTCCGCACCCCCGCCGACAGCAGGACGCCGGGCAGCCCTAGGACGTCCTCGCCCTGTCCCGCGTCGCAGGCCGACAGCACGACGAGGTCCGGGGGCGGCGCGAGCGCGTGCAGGTCGTAGCCGGTGAGCGGCCCTCCGGCGACGTCCACATGGGATGCCAGCGGGTCGTCCGGTTGGTGCGTCCCGTGCGCGCAGAGGTGGGCGATCCGCGCGCCCGCCAGGACGGACGCGTCCGCGCCGGTCCTGACGCCGTCGTGGCAGGCCGCGACAGCCGCCAGTTCGGTTTCCGCGTGCGTCAGCCCCGGCCCGGACAGCAGCGCGACGTGCCCCGGTGAAGGACGCCGCCGCTGGGCGAGCAGCCAGGCCGTCGCCGAAGGCACGACGGTGAAGGGCGCGTCGGTGACGACCCGCCAAGGCAGCCCGTAGAGCAGCCCCGTAGGCGCGACGACCAGCTCACAGCCGTCCAGGAACGCCAGCGCGGGCGCGAACCGCGCGCGCAGGGACGCCACCGCCGCGTCCGGCGAGGAGCCGCCGACCATCGCCCGGGTCAGGGCGAACCGGATAAGGCGGGTCTCCCTGACGGCGGCGTCATAGGAGCCGAGGGCGGTACGCCGCACCCGCCCGTCCCGGACGGCCAGCGCGACGAGGTGGTCGCCGCCGCGCACGAGTTCCAGCAGCCCCACCCCGTGCAGTCCCGCCAGGAGGTCGGAGGGCGCCACGACCGGGCGCGGCGGAGGCGGGCCCATCGCCCGCGCCCTGTCCCGCGCGCTGGCGACGTCGGAGGGCGGCCCCTCGGGAAGCGACGGGAACAGGATGCTCCGCCGCAGTTCCTCCAGGGCCAGCAGCTCACGATCGGTCCGGGCCAGCCGTAGGGCGAGCGGCGACAGGTCCGCGCAGGCGGCGCCGAGATAGGCGCGCAGCTCCACCGAGCCGCCCGCGCCCGCGAGGTCGGCCGCCGTACGAAGCGCCTCCCTGACGTTCCTGAGCGCCGCCGCCTCCTCGCCGCGCGCGGTGTGCACGTGCGCGGCGTTCTGGTGCGTGCGCAGGCGCAGCGCGGCCGACGCGGCCGGTGAGGCGCGGCGGGGGAGCAGGTCGCCCGCCTCCGCCGGGAAGGCGCGGGCCGCCTCCACCCGGGCGCGCAGGGCGGGCCCCGCCCAGCCGTAGGCGTCGAGCCGGGCGGCGGTGCTGCGGACCGAGCACAGCAGCGCGGCCGAGCGCTCGCCGCGCGCCGCGAGCGCGCGCAGCAGCACCCCGTGCGCCTGCGCCTCCCAGCCCGGCCGCCCCTGCGCGGCGAAGGCGGTCTCGGCCTCCCGCGCCGAGTCGGCGGCCCGTCCCGCGTCGCCGCACGCCAGTTCGGCCTCGGCGCGCAGGTGGAGGGCGTTGGCGGCGTCGGCGGCGAACCCGGACAGGGCGGCCGTAGAAGCAGCCTCGTCGAGCAGCTCCCGCGCCTCCCCGCACAGCCCTGCGTCCAGCAGCGCGGCGGCGTGGTCGAGCAGGTGCTGGGCGCGCCGCTCGCCGGTGAACTCCGGCGCCAGCTCGGCGAACAGGCCGAGCGCCCGCGCGAACCGGCCGCGCAGCGCCGCCAGGTGCGCCTGGTTGTGCCGGACCATCAGCTCCAGCCTGCGCGGCCCGTGCCGGGCGGCGAGCGCCTCGGCGGTCAGCAGGGCGCTGTCCGCCGCGGTGAACCTGCCCGCCTGGGCCAGCGCGATCCCGTTGGCCATGAGGCGTCCCGCGCGGGCCACCGGGTCGCTGCCGCCGGGCCGCGCCGGACGGTCGAGCCGGCCCAGGCTGGCCCGCGCGTAGCTGCGGTTGAGGAGCAGCCGCTCCCGGTCGGCGCCCGAAAGGTGCGGCTCGGCGGTGGCGGCGAGGGCGAGCGCGTCGGCGGTGCGCCCGCCCGCCGTCAGCAGCGCGACCATGACGGCCTGGACACGCGCCACGCCGAGCGGATCCCCGGCCGTCCTGGCGAGGGCCTCCTGGGACAGCGCCAGGCCCTCCGCAAGCCGTCCGGTCTCCTTGGCCTCCACCGCGCGGGCGAGGAGGCCGTCGATCACAGGGTGGTCCAGCTGGTGACGATCGAGGCGCCGCACGGCAGGGCGAAGTGCAGCATGACGGGCCCGGCCGGGATCCCGTCCACGAGGAAGAAGCCGGAGCCGTCCACGGCGGCCTCGGTCTCGCCGAGCCGGTGCCGGACGGTCAGCCGCGCCTCGCGCGCGGGCGTGAGCCGTCCGGTGAGGCTCATCCTGCGTGTCCCGGTGACCGCCTCCAGCTCCACCCGCAGGTCGGGCGCGGCGAACGTGAGGAGCCTGGCGGCCCCGCGCAGCCCGGCCGCCGCAGGCGTCAGCGACGTGACGAGCTCGGCGAGCGCCGCGTCCGGGTCGCGGAACGCGAAGGCGGCGCGGGCGGCCTCGGCCGACCGCTCCGACGGCGGGTCGAGCAGCGCCAGCGCGCGCTGGATCTCCTGCAGAAGCTCATGCATCGGAAGACTCCCTTCTCATTCGCCCAGGGCCGCCTTCAGCTTCCCGAGGCAGCGGGCGCGGGCGGGGCCCACGCTCCCGGGCGCAAGGCCGAGCGCGGCAGCGACCTCCGCGTAGGAGGCGGTCGCCGCGAGCAGCCGCAGGATGCGCCCGCAGGGTTCGGGCAGAGACTCCAGCGCCGCCGCCACCCTTGACAGCCGG
The DNA here is from genome assembly GCF_020991275.1 of Actinocorallia sp. API 0066. Classification (GTDB taxonomy): domain Bacteria; phylum Actinomycetota; class Actinomycetes; order Streptosporangiales; family Streptosporangiaceae; genus Actinocorallia. Next base: position 88,413 of record NZ_JAJLQY010000009.1, read on the forward strand.
TCGCGCTCCACGCACAGCGCCTCGGGTCCCGGCCCCGGGTCGGCGTCGTCGGCCGGGTCGCGCGGCGCGGGGACACGGGCGAGCGGCGCGCACTCGCGGCGGCAGGTCGTGGCCAGCCACGCGCCCACCGCGTCGGGCGAGCGCAGGTCCCCGAGGTGCTGGACGAGCCGCAGCCACGTCGTCTGGACGGCGTCCTCGGCCGCCGCCTTCGGCAGCCCGTACGCCCTGGCGATCGACCACAGCATCGGGTGGTAGCGGGCCACGAGGGCCTCCCAGGCGCGCGCGTCGCCGTCCCTGGCCCGCGCCACCAGGGCCCCCGGCGCGACGAGATCGCTCACCCGGCCTCGACGAGCGTCCCGAGCCCCGGCCTGACCGGACCGGAGGCGAGCACCGCGTCGGCCGCCTCAGCGGGCGCCAGACCCTCCGCGACGCGCGCCGCGACCATCCCCGCGACGACCGGCGCCGCGAACGAGGTGCCCGACCACGTCGCGTACCCGGCGAACTCGCCGAACCGGACAAAACTGCTGCGCACCGCGGTGCCCTGCGCCGCCGCGTCCACCCACCAGCCGTGATTGGAGAACCAGGCGCGGTCGGCGCCGTCCAGCGCGGCGACGGCGACGACCTGCTTGAGCGCGGCGGGCCAGAACGGCCGGTCGCACGCGGTGTTGCCCGCGCAGGCCACCACGACGGTGGCCCGGCCGAGCGCGGCGATCGCCTGCTGGAGCAGCGGCGAGGGCCGGTCGTCGAAGGTGTGGCAGCCGAGCGACAGATTGACCACGTCGGCCTTCAGCCCGTGCAGCGCGTTGATCACCTGGAGTTCGTCGCCCACGCCGTCGCCGCCGATGACGCGCCGCGCGACGATCCGCGCCGTGGGCGCCCGCTGCAGCACCACGCCCGCGACGAACGTGCCGTGCCCGGCCTGGGCGTCGAGCTCGTAGTCGAGGTCGGCGTCGGGCACCTCGCGGTGCTCCTCCTCGTGCTCGGCGAACCAGTCGGCGCCCGAGTACCACGGGTGCGGGTCGAGGCCGGTGTCCAGCACGGCGACGGTCACGTCGCGGCGGGACGGCCCCGGCTCGGGCACCGGGAACGGGTCGGCGGGTCTGGGCCGGTCGGCGGGGCCGGTCCACCACATGGGCTGGCCGTAGACCAGATGGTTGGGCGAGACGTTGATGCCGCGCTCGCGGGCGAGGAGGCTGAGCTCGCAGACATCGACGCGGGCCGTGCGGTTGAGCCGGAGCCTGGTGAGGCCGGGGCCGCGCTCGCGGCCCGCGGTCCAGCGTCGCAGGAGGTCCTCGGCGCGGGCCAGGTCCGGTTCCGCGACGAGCACCTCGTCCCTGCGCAGGAGCGCGCCGGTCTGCACGACCTGCACGTCCCGATGGCGGGCGAGCAGTCGCTCCACCCGTGCACCCTGATCGAACATGCGGCACAGTGTGCCGTCCCGCCCGGCCCCGGCCGACGGACCTGACCCGACCTTTCCCGGGCGTCGTCCGGGGGTTTACCCCTGAGGCGTCACTCTCGGACGAGGGTGACGGGGATGTTGCCCCGCGTCGCGTTGGAGTAGGGGCAGACCGAGTGGGCGGCTTCCAGGAGCTTCTGGCCGTCGGCCTCGGAGACGGTGTCGGGGAGTTCGGCGCGCAGCACGACCTCCAGGCCGAAGCCTCCGGTGCCGTTCGGCTTGAGGCCCACCTCGGCGGTGATCGAGGCGTCGCTGACGTCGAGCTTCTGCCGTCCGGCGACGAGCTTCATCGCGCTGGTGAAGCAGGCGGCGTACCCGGCGGCGAAGAGCTGCTCGGGGTTGGTGCCCGCGCCGTCGCCGCCCAGCTCGACCGGCGGCGCGAGGGTGACGTCGAGCTTGCCGTCGTTGCTGACCGCCCTGCCGTCGCGCCCGGAGGCGGTGGCCACTGCGGTGTAGAGAACGCTCATCTGGGCTCCTAGACAGACCTGTCTGTTCGGACGAGACCCAATGTAGACAGACCTGTCTGGTAATGTCAATCGCATGGCACGCGACGCGCGGAGGCGGATCCTCGACACCGCAGCCCGGCTCTTCTACGGCGAGGGCGTCCACACGGTCGGGATCGACCGGATCATCGCCGAGGCCGGAGTGGCGAAGGCCACGTTCTACCACCATTTCAAGTCCAAGGACGCCCTGGTCTGCGCCTACCTCACCGCGCACTTCGACGGGCAGCGGGCCGAGTTCGCGACGCTGCCCGGCACCGGCCGCGCCAAGCTGGAGGCGGTCTTCGCGCGGATCGCCGAGGTGTGCGCGTCACCCGGCTTCCGCGGCTGCGCCTTCCTCAACGCGGCCGCCGAGTTCGCCGACCCCGCCCATCCGGCCCGCGGCGTCGTCGCCGAGTACCGCGCCTGGTTCCGGTCGCTCATGCGCCGTCTCCTGGCCGAGGAGGGGCATCCCGACCCCGAGGCCGGCTCCCGGCTGCTCCTGCTGCTGCGCGACGCGACGGCCGTCAGCGGCGCCCTCGACCCACCGGACCAGGCGAGGGAAACCACCGAAGCCGCACTCGACCGGCTGCTGACCGCATAGGATCTTTCCGACGTAGGGGAGCATTCCGAGGGGTCGGCCATGTCACTGAGCGCGTTCATCGCGGGGATGCCGAAGGCGGAGCTGCACGTCCACCACGTGGGCTCGGCCTCGCCGGAGGTCGTCGCGCGGCTCGCCGCCAAGTACGAGGGCGACACGCGCGTCCCCGCCGACCCCGCGCTGCTCAAGGAGTTCTTCACCTTCCGCGACTTCGCGCACTTCATCGAGGTGTACGTGGCGACGGTCGACCTCCTGCGCGACGCGGAGGACATCAGGGAGCTCACCCTGGGCGTCGCGCGGGACATGGCAGGGCAGCACATCCGCTACGCGGAGCTGACCGTCACCCCCTACCTGACGCTGATCAAGGGCATCCCCGAGGAGGCGTTCGTCGAGGCGATCGAGGACGCCCGCGTCACCGCCGAACGCGATCTCGGCGTCCGGCTGCGCTGGTGCTTCGACATCCCCGGCGAGGAGGGCCTGCCAGCGGGCGAGCGCACCGTCGAGTTCGCGCTCAGGCACGCCCCCCAAGGGCTGGTGAGCTTCGGCCTCGGCGGCCCCGAGCAGGGTTGGCCCCGGCCGCGGTTCAAGCCGTTCTTCGACCGTGCGCGCGCGGCGGGCCTGCACAGCGTGCCGCACGCGGGCGAGACCACCGGGCCCGGCACCATCTGGGACGCGCTGGAGCACCTGGGCGCGGAGCGGATCGGGCACGGCATCGCCGCCGCTGCCGATCCCCGGCTGCTCGACCACCTCGCCGAGCACGCCATCGCGCTGGAGGTCTGCCCGACCTCCAACATCGCCACCCGCGCCGTCGCCAGCCTGGCGGAGCACCCGCTGCGCACCCTCTTCGACGCGGGCGTGCGGGTCACCGTCAACAGCGACGACCCCCCGATGTTCGGCACCGACCTGAACACCGAGTACCTCGTCGCCGCCCGGCTGCTCGACCTCGACGCGGCGGGCGTCACCCGGCTGGCGCTCAACGCCGTCGAGGCGTCCTTCCTGGACGACGAGGGCAAGGCCCGCCTCTCCGTCGAGATACAAGAACACCTCCGCAAGGAGACTGCGTTTCCGTAAGGCACGTCCGGAAGGCGGAGACGTCGCGGATTGTTGCCAGGAGGTTTCGTTTTGTCAATGGCGCTGGTGCGGAGGGGGTCCATCGGGCACAATGAGGACGCACGGTTCATCTTGGCCGCCCCATCTCCGGATGGAACACGCGGACGCACTGCTCCAGGCCGTAGGGGAAGACGCGCCTAGAAGCACCACCAGGAGGACCGAGTGACCGTACGCGGTGTGTTTCACGTCCACTCCGCGCCACCTGCGCTGTGCCCGCACATCGAGTGGGCGACCGCGGGTGTGCTTGGCGTTCCCGTCAAGCTGCTGTGGACCGACCAGCCCGCTGCCCCCGGCAGCCAGCGGGCCGAGCTGTGCTGGGAGGGCAAGCCCGGTATCGCCGCCGCCATCACCTCCTCGTTGCGCGCCTGGAAGCTCGCGCGGTTCGAGGTGACCGAGGAGGCGTCCCCGGGCGCCGACGGCATGCGGTACTGCTTCACGCCCACCCTCGGCGTCTTCTCCGCGACGATCGGCGCCAACGGCGACATCATGGTCCCCGAGGACCGGCTCCGCCGGGTGATGGCCGACGCCGCGAGCAACCGGACCACCCTGGAGTACGAGCTCGACAGGCTGCTCGGCACCCCGTGGGACCACGAGCTGGAACCGTTCCGCCGCGCCGGCGACGGCGCCCCCGTGCGCTGGCTGCACGCCGCGGGCTGACCCTCCCCCCGCACCGGCGGGGCGGAGGGTCAGGCGCGTCCCGCCCGCACCGCACGGCTCACTGGTAGCCGCGGATCTCCCGGAACACCGTCTCCAGCGGCTGCTTCCTGGCGTCGAACGACCTGCCTCCGGTGAGCGCGGCGAGGTCACGCATCTCGGTCTCCTTGGCTTCGCCGAACAGCACCGGGAACACCGGGACGTCGAGCGCGGCGTACCCGGCGAACCCGCCGCGGAAGTCCCCGAAGTCACGCCCCTGGGTGTTCTCGCCGTCGGTCATCAGCACGATCGAGGTGAACCGGTCGGGGTCGGCCGCGACCTTCTTCTTCACGATCTCGTAGGCGGAGGTGAGGCTGTCGTAGATCGCGGTGCCGCCGCCCACCCGCAGCGCCTCGGCGAACCTGCGGATGCGCTGCAGTTCGGCCTGCGGCCCCGACGCCGGGACGGTGAACTCCTGCGGCGTCTGCGGCTTGGTGCTGAACGGCACGACGGTCACCTCCTCCCGGTTGTAGAACCTGTCCACGCCGCTGCCGCCGTCGCCGGTGAGGGTGACGAACGCGCGCTTGAGCTGCGCGATCCGCTCGCCGGTCATCGAGCCGGACACGTCGATCACGTAGACCGTCCGCGACGGCCGCCGCAGCCTGTCGTAGAACGCGGCGATCAGCCGGTCCACGGTCTCCAGCGCGCCGGGGAACGGCAGCTCGCGCAGGTCGGCGGGGCCGGTGAACGGGACGGACGGCACGACCGGGCGGCGGTGCGTCAGCTCGCTGATCTTGCGCTGGGTTTCCGGCCGTAGCAGGTAGTCGGTCAGCGCGCGGTACGCCTTCTCCTGCTCGGGCGTGGCGCCGGGCAGTAGCGACAGGGGGTAGTCCGCGGTGACGACGCCGTCCGACGGGTACACGACGGTGAGCGGCTCGGTGAGTCGGCCCGAGGCGTTCAGCGACGTGATCACCGACTCGTAGTTGACCAGGCCGTCCACCTCGACGCCCTTGCGCACGAACACCTCCGACAGCCAGCCCGACGACCCCGACGTCAGGGTCTGCGCGGAGAAGAAGTCCTTGAGGCCGGGCGAGACCTTCTCGATGCTCGCCGGGTCGAGGTCGCTGCCGGAGTTCAGCGCCGTCGCCAGGCCCACCAGCGCGGAGAAGCCCGAGTTCGACGCGGCGGGGCTCGTCATGCCGTAGGTGAAGTCGCGGTTCACCGCTGCCCGCGCGATCTGCGCCCAGGTGGGCGCCTTGGCGTCCCAGCCGAGCCGGCGCGCCGCCTCGGGCCGCACCCCCACCACGACCGGCGAGGACATGATCGGCGTCGCCGTCGTGACCCGGCCGCCGCCGTGCAGGTCGAGGTACCGGTTGGAGGAGAACCAGATCGCCTGGTGGTCCTGGGCGGCCTGGCCGGACACGACCTGGCGGACGCCGTCGAGCGTGCCGGCGTAGGTGAAGTCGACGGTGACGCCGGTGGCCTTGGCCGCGTCGTCGAGCACGGGAGCGAGGTCGGAGAGTTCGCTGCCCGCGAGGATGGTGAGGGTGGCGTCGTCCTCGGCGGGTCCGGACGAGCAGCCCGCAAGCAGGGCGGCCGCCATGACGGCCGCGATGATCCTTCTCATGACCCGTCAGACGCCCGGCGGGCGCGCGGCGGAGGCGAACGCCGGATGAGCATCCGATGAACGCGGCGGGGCCGGACCCGTGCCGTCCGGCCCCGCCGCGTCCGTGCTCCCTAGGGCAGTCCTAGGAGAGCTCGGCCAGCGCCTTGCGGTAGGTGTCGAGGTCGCGCGCGTTCGGAATGTCGTTGTCGACCTTCCAGCGCACCACACCTGACCTGTCGATGATGAAGGTGCCGCGCCGCGCCAGCCCCTTCTCCTCGTCGAAGACGCCGTAGGCGGCGGCGACGCCGCCGTGCGGCCAGAAGTCCGACAGGAGCGGGAACTGGTAGCCCTCCTGGTCGGCCCACGCGCGGTGCGCGAAGACCGAGTCGACCGAGACGGCGAGGACCTGTACGTCCTCGCCGCCCAGGCTGGGCAGCTCGTCCCGGATGGCGCACAGCTCACCGGTGCAGATGCCGCTGAAGGCCAGCGGGTAGAAGACCAGGACGACGTCCTTCTTGCCCGCGAAGTCGGACAGTTTGACGGGAGTGCCGTGCTGGTCCTTCAGTTCGAAGTCAGGTGCCTTGTCTCCGACCTCTACGGCCATGTGGAATCCCTTCGAGGAGACGGGTGTGACCCGGGCAGGCCCAGGTCTGCCCCAGTCTGCCATCAGGGGCCCGGCCGCGCTTACATGCGCCCCTTGGGCGCCACGAGCCGGGTTCCCGACCAGTCGTCGGCGGCGCTGACGCTCTTGGTCGCCGTCAGACCCGCGGTCTGCGACGCCTCGGCGATGTCGCTGGGCTCGATGTGCCCCTCGCGGCCCGTCTTGGGGGTGAGGAGCCAGATGTGCCCGCCTCCCGTGACGTTGCTGAGCGCGTCGACGAGGCCGTCTGTCAGATCGCCGTCCTCGTCGCGCCACCACAGCACGACCACTTCCACGACGTCCTCGTAGTCCTCATCGACCATCTCGGTGCCGGTGACGGCCTCGATGGAGGTGCGGAGATCCTCGGAGACGTCCTCGTCCCAGCCGATCTCCTGCACCACCTGACCCGGCTTGAATCCGAGCCGTTCGGCCAGGCCGCGCTCCGTCTGCGCCTGACCCGCGGTCGCGCTCACTGACGTCCTCCCTGTGTCGTGTTCATGGGATGCACCGTACTGTCTCGCCGTAGGAGCACCTCAAGGTATTGCGGGACAGTCCACACAAAGGATGGCCCCCTGCGCAAGTGCCCATACCCCATAAGCATGATCCACACGTGTCCCACATGCGGTTTCGCCTTCCCTTCTTCAGGCGGGGAGAAACGACAGGCGTACGTTCCGTTCGGGATTGTCCACATTGATATCGACGAGGGCGACCGACTGCCAGGTGCCCAGCGCGAGCCGTCCGCCGAGCACGGGCACGCTCGCGTACGGCGGGACGAGGCCGGGCAGCACGTGGGACCTGCCGTGGCCCCGGCTTCCGTGCGCGTGCCTCCACCTGTCGTCGGACGGGAGCAGGTCGGCCAGCGCGGCGAGGAGGTCGTCGTCGCTGCCCGCGCCGAGTTCGATGATCGCGATTCCCGCGGTGGCGTGCGGGACGAAGACGTGCAGGAGGCCGTCGCCCTCGCCGCTGACGAATTCCGCGCATTCGCCGGTGATGTCGTGAACGGTGTCGCGGCGGCCGGTGGTCACCGAAAGGAGGGTGCTCTTCATGAGAGGATCATCACAGGTGTAGACCAATGCGCGTCGGGGAAGGCCGCCCCCCTTGACCGTCGCTGACCCGAGAGGGCGAGTGTTTACCCTTCTCCTGACGCGTCTGACAACCGCCTTGACAGCGCCGTGACCTGCGTCTTGTTACCGGGCAGTAGAGATGCGAGAGCCTCCGGTCGGCGGCAGGATGGGCAGTGAACGTCGACAAACAGCCGATGTACCCGCGTGACAAGGGGACACCAGTGCCTTCCGGACGCCAGCGCTTCTCGATCATTAGCGACGGCCTGCCGAGCCAGCTCCCGGACATCAACCCGGATGAGACCAGGGAGTGGCTCGAATCACTGGACACGGTCATCAAGACCGAGGGCCGGACAAGGGCCCGCTACGTGATGCTCAAACTCCTTGAGCGAGCCAGGGAACAGCAGGTCGGGGTGCCCGGCCTGCGCAGTACCGACTACATCAACACGATCCCCCCGGAGAAGGAGCCCTGGTTCCCCGGCGACGAGCACATCGAGCGCCGCATCCGGGCCTACATCCGGTGGAACGCCGCGATCATGGTCTCCCGGGCCAACCGGCCCGAACTGAGCGTCGGCGGGCACATCGCCACCTACGCGTCGGCGGCCTCCCTGTACGAGGTGGGCTTCAACCACTTCTTCCGGGGCAAGGACCACGGCGAGTCCGGCGACCAGGTGTTCATCCAGGGCCACGCGGCCCCCGGCGTCTACGCGCGCGCGTTCCTCGAAGGACGCCTGTCCGAGCAGCAGCTCGACGGGTTCCGGCAGGAGGTCTCGCACCCCGGAGGCGGCCTGTCGTCCTACCCGCACCCGCGGCTCATGCCCGACTTCTGGGAGTTCCCGACCGTCTCGATGGGCCTCGCCGCCATCGACTCGATCTACCAGGCGCGGTTCAACCGGTACCTGCTGTCGCGTGAGCTCAAGGACACCTCGCGCTCGCACGTGTGGGCGTTCCTCGGCGACGGCGAGATGGACGAGCCCGAGTCGCTCGGCGCGATCGGCCTGGCCGCCCGTGAGGAACTGGACAACCTCACCTTCGTGATCAACTGCAACCTGCAGCGGCTCGACGGCCCGGTGCGCGGCAACGGCAAGATCATCCAGGAGCTGGAGTCCTACTTCCGCGGCGCGGGCTGGAACGTCATCAAGGTCATCTGGGGCCGCGACTGGGACCCGCTGCTGGCCAAGGACGTCGACGGCGTGCTCGTCAACAAGATGAACAACACGCCCGACGGCCAGATGCAGACCTTCACCGTCGAGCCCGGCTCCTACACCCGCGAGCAGTTCTTCGGCGACGACCCCCGGCTGCGCAAGATCGTCGAGCACCTCAGCGACGACGACCTGACCAAGCTGTCGCGCGGCGGCCACGACTACCGCAAGCTGTTCGCGGCGTTCAAGGCGGCGCGCGAGCACGTCGGCCAGCCCACGGTGATCCTCACCCACACCATCAAGGGCTGGACCCTCGGGCCGGACTTCGAGGCCCGCATGTCCAGCCACCAGATGAAGAAGCTCACCAAGAACGAGCTCAAGGAGTTCCGGGACAGGCTGTACCTGGAGATCCCGGACTCGGCCCTGGAGGCCGACCTCCCGCCCTACTACCACCCGGGCGAGGACTCCGAGGAGATCCAGTACATGAAGGAGCGCCGCGCGGCGCTCGGCGGCTTCCTGCCCAAGCGCGTCAACCGCGCCAAGCCGCTCACCCTGCCCGGCGACGCCCCCTACGACGAGCTGCGCAAGGGTTCGGGCAAGCAGTCGGTGGCCACCACGATGGCCTTCGTCCGGCTGCTCAAGGAGCTCATGAAGGACAAGAACATCGGGCACCGCTTCGTCCCGATCATCCCGGACGAGGCGCGCACGTTCGGGATGGACGCGATGTTCCCGACGGCGAAGATCTACTCGCCGCACGGGCAGACCTACGAGTCGGCCGACCGCAAGCTGATGCTGTCCTACAAGGAGTCCGAGCAGGGCCAGATCCTGCACGAGGGCATCTCCGAGGCCGGTTCGATGGCGTCGCTCATCGCCTCCGGCACCGCCTACGCCACGCACGGCGAGCACATGATCCCGATCTACATCTTCTACTCGATGTTCGGGTGGCAGCGGACGGGCGACCAGATGTGGGCGCTGGCCGACCAGATGGGCCGCGGGTTCATGCTGGGCGCCACCGCGGGCCGCACCACGCTGACGGGCGAGGGCCTCCAGCACGCCGACGGGCACTCGCACCTGCTGGCGTCCACCAACCCCGCGACGGTCTCCTACGACCCGTCCTGGGCGTTCGAGCTGGCGCACATCATGAAGGACGCGCTGCGCCGCATGTACGGCTCCTCGCCGGAGCACCCCAAGGGCGAGGACATCAACTACTACCTGACGGTCTACAACGAGCCGTACCCGCAGCCCGTCGAGCCCGCCGGCCTCGACGTCAAGGACCTGCTGCGCGGCCTGTACAAGTTCGCCGACGGCCCGGAGCTGGGCGCCGACGCGCCCAAGGCGCAGATCATCTCCTCCGGCGTGGGCGGCCGCTGGGCGCTGGACGCGCAGCGCATCCTGGCCGAGGAGTGGGGCGTCTCGGCGGACCTCTGGTCGGCGACGTCCTGGACGGAGCTGCGCCGCGAGGCGATGAACTGCGACAGCTTCAACCTGCTCAACCCCGAGCGGGAGCAGCTCGTCCCGTTCGTCACCCGGCGCCTGGCCGACGTGCCGGGCCCGATCGTGGCGGTCAGCGACTTCATGCGCGCCGTCCAGGACCAGATCGCCCCCTGGGTGCCGGGCGACTACACGTCGCTGGGCACCGACGGCTTCGGGTTCTCCGACACCCGCGCCGCCGCCCGCCGCTTCTTCCACGTCGACGCCCAGTCGATCGTGCTGGCGGTGCTGACCAGGCTGGTCAAGCGCGGCGAGCTCAAGCACGAGGTGCTCCAGCAGGCGATCAGCCGCTACGGGCTGGACCGGGGCGTCGCCGCCGTCTCGGGCGTCAACGCGCCCGCCGAGTCCGGGGGCGCCGCCTGAGGCCCCGCGCGGCCTGAGCCGCGCTGACGCGATCCTGTGGCGGAGGGGGTCGGACGAGGTGTCCGGCCCCCTTCCGCGTGTCTGTGCGGGCCGCTCAGCCCGCTGTGGCGACCTTGTCGAGGCGGCAGGCCAGCTCGCCGTGCTCGCGCAGCCGCCGCACCGCGTCCCTGGTGTCCTTGGCGGCCCGGCTGCGGCGCATCGCGGCGACCGTCGCCAGGTAGTGCGTCGCCGCCCTGGCCGTGGGGCGCGGCGCGCCGCTCAGCTCGTAGCCGTAGCGGGCCAGCCGCTCGCCGAGGAAGTACTCGGCGAGGCTGATCTCCCAGTCCTCCAGGCGGGACTGCCAGGCGTGCACGGCGCTCGCGTCCACCGCCTCGTGGGTGCGCCGGTGGTGCTTCTTGCGCCTGGGCGTCACCGAGGCGACGGAACTGGGCTCCAGCATCGCCGGGTCGAAGTCCTCGCGCAGGAACCCGCACAGCCGCCTCAGCTCCGACTCCGGATCGGTGACGAGGCGCTCGTACTGGAGCTCGTGGTAGGAGTTCGGCGGAAGCATCCGGCGCGCCCTGTCGCCCGCGTCGATCGCGGCGGCCCACGTCGTCATCGCGAAGGTGCTGTCGTGCTCCCACCACCGCATGCCCTTGAGCGAGCCGACGCAGTCCCGGCCGTCGCGGATCAGGTGGACGACCTGGGCGTTGGGGAACAGCCGGAAGATCTCGGGCAGGAAGCGGATGTAGCCGGGCCGCTTGTCGCCCCAGCGCGCCTTGTCGTGCCCGCGCGCGTAGGCGCGGAACACGGTGCCGAGCGCCGACCCGAGCGTCGGCGGGCCCGCCTCGATCTCGGCGACGACCCGGGCGGCGTCCAGGCCGAGGTCGCGGAACTTGTGGCCCTCGGTGCCGGTGATCCAGACGCCCAGCGCCCTGCGGTTGCCGCGGTCGGTGAGGTCGCCGAACATCTCCCGGCCGAAGTAGGCGGGCAGCAGGAACCTCGTCTCGGGCGGAAGGGCGATCCGCGGATGGGCGTGCAGCATGAGCTGGAGCAGTGTGGTTCCCGACCGGGGACAGCCGACGACGAAGATGGGGCGTTCCATACCGGGGCCTTTCCGTACCGCGAGCGTGCGTGACCTCTGGAGATTACGGATAGTGTTAATTGAAGGCACGGACGGTAGTGGCCCATGGGTGAGAATTGACGCCCCGCTTACCCGGAGGGGAGATCAACAGTGGATCGTCGCGACCACACGAGGACGCGGTTTCAAGGCCGCTTCGGGGTGATGGCACCCTTGTCACCGTGACGAACGACAGCGCCGCCGACCGCGCACTCCGGGAGGCCACCACCCGCCGCCTGGAGACCGCGCTGAGCACGTTCGGCGTCGCGGCGCTCGCCCGGATGGAGGAGCGGCTCCCGTGGTTCCGGCGGATGCCCGCCGAACAGCGCTCCTGGATCGGACTCGTCGCGCAGACGTCGATCGCCGCGTTCGTCGACTGGTTCCGCGGCGGCGAACGCACCAGGGTGGCGCTCGGCGGCGAGGTGTTCGCCACCGCGCCGCGCGAGATGATGCGCACGATCCGGCTCCAGCACACCGTGGACATGATCCGGGTGATCAGCGAGGTCGTGGAGACCCGCCTGCACGACCTCGCCGAGCCCGGCGGCGAGGCCCAGCTGCGCGAGGCGATACTGCGCTACACGCGCGAGGTGGCCTTCAGCGCCGCCCAGGTCTACGCCCGCGCCGCCGAGACCAGGGGCGCCTGGGACGCGCGCCTGGAGGCCCTCGTCGTGGACTCGCTGCTGCGCGGCGACGGCGACGACGGCCTGCATTCCTGGGCCGCCGCGCTCGGCTGGACGACCAAGCCCGTCGTGGTGATCGCAGGGCACGCCCCCGAGGAGAGCTCGGAGGCCATCGCCGACCAGATCAAGCTCTCCGCCCGGCGGCTGCGCGTTGACGTGCTGTCCGGCGTGCAGGGCAGCCGCCTCATCGTCATCGTGGGCGGCGCGGAGGACCCGCTGGCGGCGGCGCGGCTGCTGTCCGCCAAGTTCGGTCAGGGCCCCGTCGTCGTCGGGCCCGAGGCGCCCGACCTGTACGGCGCGACGGCCTCCGCCCGCGCCGCGCTCGCGGGCCTGCGCGCCGCCGTCGGCTGGCCGGACGCGCCGCGCCCCGTCGCCGCCGCCGAACTGCTGCCCGAGCGGGCCCTGGACGGCGACGACGCGGCCCGCAAGTACCTTGTCGAACAGGTGTTCGCACCCATTCAGGCGGCGGGCGCGCCCTTGCTGGACACGCTGACGACGTACCTGGAGCAGGGTTCCTCCCTGGAGGCCACCGCACGGCTGCTCTACGTGCACCCGAACACCGTCAGGTACCGGCTGCGCAGGGTGAGCGAGCTGACCGGCCTGACGCCTACGGACGGCAGGGGCGCGTTCACTCTCCGGATCTCCCTCGTCCTCGGTAGGTTCACCGATCGGGGCGGCTCCTTTTAAGGAGATCTCCAAGACGATGCACTTGCGGAGTACGTCACCGTTGTCAGGGTCCTACAAAGACCGGCGATCAAACTTCGTCCCTGTCGGCATGACCCCGAACCCCTGCTAGACGGCATGGTTGGTCCCGTGCTTCTCATCACAGCTCCCGGCCAAGGCGCCCAGACCCCCGGATTCCTCTCCCCGTGGCTGGAGGTTCCCGGCGTCGGCGACCGGCTCGGTGCGTGGTCCGATCTCATCGGCCTCGACCTGATCCGGTACGGCACCACCGCGGACGCCGACGAGATCAAGGACACCGCCGTCGCCCAGCCCCTGCTGGTCGCCGCGGCGCTCGTCACCCAGCAGGCGCTCGGCCTGACGCCTGACGCCGTCGCCGGGCACAGCGTCGGCGAGCTCGGCGCGGCCGCCATCGCCGGAGTGCTCACCCCCGAGGACGCGATGCGGCTCGTCGCCGTCCGCGGCAGGGGCATGGCCGAAGCCGCCACCGTCACCAGCACCGGCATGACCGCGGTGCTCGGCGGCGACACCGACGAGGTGCTCACCGCCATCGCCAAGCACGGGCTCACCCCCGCCAACATCAACGGCGCGGGCCAGATCGTCGCGGCGGGCACGCTGGAGCAGCTCGAGGCGTTCGCCGCCGAGCCGCCCGCCAAGGCCCGGCTGCGGTCCCTCGCCGTCGCCGGGGCCTTCCACACCGAGCACATGGCGCCCGCCGTCGCCGCGCTGGACGCCGCGGCCGCGTCGGTCACCCCCAAGGACCCCGAGATCAAGCTGATCTCCAACAGGGACGGCGCCGTCGTCGACTCCGGCGCGGAGTTCCTCGCCCGGCTCGTCGGCCAGGTCAGCTCCCCGGTCCGCTGGGACCTGTGCATGAGCACGTTCGCCGACCTGGGCGTCACCGGGATCATCGAGCTGGCGCCGTCCGGGACGCTGGTGGGCCTGGCCCGCCGCGAGCTCAAGGGCGTCCAGCTGGTCGGCCTGAAGACGCCCGAGGACCTCGACAAGGCGCGGGAGCTCACATGATCCAGCTCGCCCAGGGGCGCACCGGCGCCCGCATCCTGGCCTTCGGCCACTACCAGCCCGACAACGTCGTCACCAACGACGACCTCGCCGCCCGCGGCGTGGACACCAACGACGCGTGGATCCGCTCCCGGGTCGGCATCGCCGAGCGGCGGATCGCCCTGGACAACGAGTCGGTGCTCGACCTCGCGGTCGCCGCCGGCGGCAAGGCGCTCGCCGCGAGCGGCCTGACCCCCGGCGACATCGACCTCGTCATCGTCGCGACCTGCACCGCCGAGACCCAGGTGCCCAACGCGTCGGCGACCGTCGCCTTCCGGCTCGGCATCTCCGCGCCCGGCGCCTTCGACGTCAACGCGGCCTGCGCCGGCTTCGCCTACGCGCTGTCCACCGCGAGCGACGCGATCCGCGCCGGCTCGGCGCAGAACGTGCTGGTGATCGGCGCGGAGAAGTTCTCCCCCTGGATCGACTGGAACGACCGCACGACCTGCATCATCTTCGCCGACGGCGCGGGCGCCGCGGTGGTGACGGGCTCCGACGTGCCGCAGATCGGGCCCGTGGTGTGGGGGAGCGACGGCGAGAACGCCGACAAGATCATGGTGCAGGACCGCAACTCGTTCCTGTCCCAGGACGGCCAGGCCGTCTTCCGGTGGGCGACCACCGCGCTGCACCCGGTGGCACTGGAGGCGTGCAGGCGGGCGGGCATCGCCCCGTCCGAACTGGGCGCCTTCGTGCCCCACCAGGCGAACCTCAGGATCATCCACGGCATCGCGAGGAAGCTCAACGCGCCCAACGCGGTGATCGCCGAGGACATCGTCAACGCCGGGAACACCTCGGCCGCGTCCATCCCGATGGCACTGTCGCGCATGATCGAGCGCGGCGACGTCAGGTCGGGGGAACCGGCTCTCATTATCGGGTTCGGCGCAGGTTTGACCTACGCTGCCCAGGTCATCCAGATCCCCTAAGGTCTGGGCGAAACATCCCTATCGGAACCAAGGAGCACCCAGCAATGGCTGAAGTCAGCACCCAGACGATTCTCGACGGCCTCGGCGAGATCGTCGAGGAGATCGTCGGGATTCCGGCGGCGGACGTCACCCCCGAGAAGAACTTCATCGACGACCTCGACATCGACTCCCTGTCGATGGTCGAGATCGCGGTGGCCGCCCAGGACAAGTTCGGCGTCGAGATCCCCGACGACGAGCTGAAGAACCTGCGCACCGTCCAGGACGTCGTGGACTACGTCCAGGGACTGGCCGCCAAGGCCTGACCTCACCCGCTCCGGAGTCCGGATCCGGAGCGTGGGTGCGCGGGCCGCTGCAGAGGCCCGCGCACCCCGAGCCACCCCCCAGGTACATAGGAGTAAGCGCAATGGGCAAGACCCGTGTTGTTGTGACCGGTTTGGGAGCGTCAACCCCGATCGGTGGAGACGTCGCGTCCACATGGGACGGCCTACTGGCCGGCAAGTCCGGCTCGCGCACCCTGCCCTGGGACAATCTCGACGCCCTGCCCGTCCAGTTCGCGGCGCAGGCAGCCGTCGAACCCGCCGACACCGGGGTCATCCCCAAGCCCCGGATGCGGCGGATGGACCGCTGCCAGCAGTTCGCCCTGATCGCCGCCATCGAGGCGATGAAGGACGCGGGCTACGCGCACGGCGACACCGAGGGCCTCACCATCGACTCCGACCGGCTCGGCGTCGTGCTCTCCTCCGGCATCGGCGGCCTGCACTCCGCCCTCGACAGCTACGACGTCTTCAAGGAGAAGGGCTGGAGGCGCGTCTCCCCCTTCACCGTGCCCATGCTCATGCCCAACGGCTCCGCCGCGCACGTCGGCCTCGAGTTCAACGCCACCGCGGGCATCCACGCGCTCGTGTCGGCCTGCTCCTCCAGCGCCGAGGCCATCGGCTACGGCATCGACATGATCCGCGCGGGCCGCGCCGACACCGTCATCGCGGGCGGCACCGAAGCGTGCATCCACCCGCTCCAGATGGCCTCCTTCGGCGCGATGCGCGCCATGTCCACCCGCAACGACGCCCCCGAGCTCGCCTCCCGCCCCTACGACAAGGCGCGGGACGGCTTCGTCCTCGGCGAGGGCGCCGCCGTGCTCATCCTGGAGTCCGAGGAGCACGCGCGCGCCCGCGGCGCCAAGATCTACGCCTACGCCTCCGGCGTCGGCTACTCCGCCGACGGCCACGACATGGTCCAGCCGCCCGAGGACGGGCGCGGCGCCGCCAAGGCGATGCAGCGCTGCCTGGCCGACGCGGGCCTGGAGCCCGAGCAGATCATCCACATCAACGCGCACGGCACGTCCACCCCGCAGGGCGACGTCGCCGAACTCGCGGGCATCAAGAAGGCGTTCGGCGACCACGCCTACCGCCTGAACATCACCGCCACCAAGTCCATGACCGGTCACCTCCTCGGCGGCGCGGGCGCGCTCGAAGCGCTCGTCACCGTCCTGACCCTTCGCGACGGGCTGGTTCCCCCCACGGTGAACCTGGAGAACCTGGACGACGCCGTCGACCTCGACATCGTCCACGGCGAGCCGCGCAAGCTCGCCGACGGCCCCGCCGCCGCTCTCAACAACTCGTTCGGCTTCGGCGGTCACAACGTGACCCTGGCGTTCGAGCGGGCACTCTGAGCTCTTGAAGGAGTCCCTGTGACCGTCCTCGACACCACCGGCGCACCGGCCCCACCGGTCGCCGAGGCGGACCCGCGCGACCCGCGGGTCCGCCTTGAAGCGCTTTTCGACGAGGGGACCTTCCGCCCCCTCGCGGGCGGCGACGGCAGTGGAAAGCTCGCGGGACGGGGCAGGATAGAGGGCCTTCCGGTCGTCGCCTTCGCCAGCGACCCGCGCGTCATGGGCGGGGCCATGGGCACCGAAGGCTGCGCTGCCGTCATCGCCGCCTACGACCTGGCGTTGCGGGAGCGGCTCCCGATCATCGGCCTGTGGCACTCCGGCGGGGCCCGTCTCGCCGAGGGCGTCGAGTCGCTCCACGCGGTCGGGCAGGTCTTCGCCGCGCAGACCAGGGCGTCCGGGATCGTCCCGCAGATCTCGGTGGTGCTCGGGCCCGCAGCCGGTGGTGCCGCTTACGGGCCCGCGCTTACCGACGTCGTCATCCTCTCCGAGAGCGGCAAGATCTTCGTCACCGGGCCCGACGTGGTGAAGTCGGTGACCGGCGAGGAGATCGACATGGCCGGGCTCGGCGGAACCGAGGCACACGGCCGCAAGTCGGGCGTCGCGCACATCACGACGCCCGACGACGCCTCCGCCGTCGGCACCGCACGGCGGCTCGCGGTGCTGCTCGGACACCAGGGACGGATCCGACATGACGCGGTGGAGGAACGCGACCTCTCCGGCATCCTGCCCGAGAACGTGCGGCGTGCCTACAGCGTCCACCCCCTGGTCAGGGGGATCGTGGACGACGAGGTCGTGGAACTCCAGGCGCGGTTCGCGCCCAACATCGTCACCGCGTTCGGCCGGCTCGGCGGGCGGACCGTCGGGGTCGTCGCCAACAACCCGCTGCGGCTCGGCGGCTGCCTCGACAGCAACTCGGCCGAGAAGTCCGCCCGGTTCGTCCGGCTCTGTGATGCCTTCGGGGTGCCGCTCGTGGTGCTCGTGGACGTCCCCGGATACCTGCCGGGCGTCGGGCAGGAGCACGGCGGTGTCGTCCGGCGCGGGGCGAAGCTGCTGCACGCGTTCGCCGAGGCGACCGTCCCGCGCGTCACCCTTGTGACCCGCAAAGCCTACGGCGGCGCTTACATCGCCATGAACTCACGCTCGCTCGGCGCGACGAAGGTCTTCGCCTGGCCGACGGCCGAGGTCGCCGTCATGGGCGCGCTGGCCGCCGTCCGCGTGCTGCACCGCAAGAGGATCGCCGCCGTGCCCGAGGCCGAGCGGCCCGCCTTCGAGCAGGAACTCGCCGACGAGCACGCCCGCATCGCGGGCGGCCTCGACCGGGCCATGGACCTGGGCGTCGTCGACGAACTCGTCTCCCCGTCGGCCACCCGCGCGGCCTTGGCCCGCGCGATCGCCGAAGCCACCCCGGCTCGCGGCACCCACAACAACATCCCGCTCTGACCGGTTCTTCAGGTCGGGCGGGCGGGGTCGGGGGCGCGGCGGTCGCGGCGGAAGCTCGCGACGGCGAGGGCGGCGGCGACGAGGGCGGCGACGCCGACGACGGTCTGGCCGATCGTCGTGACCACCGCGTTCCGGCCCGGCGGGAGCACGACCATCTGGAGGGCGGCGCCCACGGGCACCGTCAGCCGGGCGAGAAGGCCGATGACGCCGCCGTCGCGGGCGCGGGCGCCGACCGCGCCGAGAGGCCCGCCGAGGACGACGGCGGCGATCCACCACAGCGGCGCTTCCGACTCGTACCAGGACGAGGTGATCCCGCCGTCGCGGAGGGCGTCGGCGAGGGAGTAGGCGGCGACCGCCACCAGCAGCGAGATCGCCCCGGCCGCGCAGCCCAGGGTGAGCGGCCGGGCGGTGCCCGTTCGGCCCGGGGGTGTGCCCGCGCCGCGCGTCACGAGGAACCCGGTGAACACGGCGAGGCCCGCCCACGCCCAGCCGGAGTCCAGCACGATCGCGAGCACCTCGGCGGGCGACCACCCGCTCGTCGTGTACTCCGCGCTCTCCAGATCCGCCGACCGGTGCGACAACTCGTTGGCCCCCGACGTCCCGGCCCCGAACACCGCACCCACCAGCACGGCCAAGGCGAGCCCCGCCCCCAGCCCCCGCGTCCGCCCCTGCTCGACGCCCTCACTCCGGCCGTGCCCGCCACCCGTCACGTGCGCCACCTGCCTTATCCCGGTTCCGCTCCGATGCCCAGCAATGTGGGAATTCCACCGACCTTACCGATCAACGACGCGCTCCGGCGCGTCCGATCTGTGGCGTTTGGTTGCGTTTTGTTGCTGCACGGCGACTCTGGGTCGCAATAATGTCAGTGGCCTCTGCTTGAATCCGACGCGATGTCTCCGAACGGCGGAGACGTGCGGAGGGGGTGTGTGATGGCGCGAGGCTTGCGCTCGGTTCCGGCGGGCGTGATGTGTGCGGCCGATGGTGGCGTGCGGGGGAGGCGCGTGATGGCGCGGCTGGGGCTCGGGCGCTCGTGCTCGGTCCGGACGGATGTGATGTCTCGGTGCGATGGCTCCGGTGTGCGGGGCGGGTGCCGGGTGGTGTGGCGGGCGGTGTGGGGCTGGTGGGTGGGAGGAAGGGGGCGAAGGGGATTTACCGGGGTGCTCGCGGCTGTTATCGTCCTTCTGACGATATGGAGGGGTCGTGCTGCACGAGCTGGTGAGACCGCTGTTGGAGCCCGCGTTCACGGTGGGTGGGACGCCTACGTCGTGGGGGGAGGTCCTGGGGTTCGGCACCGGGGTGCTCACGGTCTGGCTCGTGGTGCGCCAGCACATCGCGAACTGGGGCGTCGGGATCGTCAACGTGGTGATCCTCGGGCTGATCTTCCTGGACAGCGGGCTGTACGCGGACGCGTCACTGCAGATCGTGTACGTGGTGCTCGGCCTGTACGGCTGGTGGACGTGGCTGTACGGCGGCGAGGGGCGCACGGTCCGGCTCGTCCAGCGCACGGCGGCCGCCGAATGGGCGGGCATCGCGGTGGGCGTCGTGGCGGCCACCGCGCTCATGACCTGGGTGCTCGTGGAGTTCACCGAGTCCACCGTGCCGTTCTGGGACGCGCTCACCACGGCGCTCTCGCTCGCCGCGACCTACGGGCAGTGCCGCAAGCTCGTCGAGTCCTGGATCCTGTGGATCACCGTCGACCTCATCTACGTGCCGCTCTACGCCTACAAGGGGCTCTACCTCACCGGCGCGCTTTACGTGATCTTCCTGGCGCTGTGCGTCGCGGGGCTGCGGGCCTGGCGGCGTGACCTCACGGTGCGCGCGGCGGCGCTCCCGGCGGCGGCATGACGTACCGGCACGGCCTTGTGATCGGCAAGTTCTATCCGCCGCACGCGGGCCACCACCTGCTCATCGACGCGGCGGCCGAACGGTGCGCCCGGGTCACCGTCGTCGTCGCTGCCGCGAGTGTGGAGAGCGTGCCGCTCGCCGACCGGACGGCGTGGCTGCGCGAGGCCCATCCGCAGCCGCACGTGCACTTCGCGCCCGTCATCGACGACGTCGAGATCGACTACGGCTCGGCCGAGGTGTGGGCGCGGCACATCGAGGTGTTCCGGCACGGGCTGTGCCAGTGCTGGGGCGCCGAGCCGGAGATCGACGCGGTCTTCAGCTCCGAGCCGTACGGGGCGGAGCTGGC
This sequence comes from Actinocorallia sp. API 0066, assembly GCF_020991275.1. GTDB lineage: Bacteria > Actinomycetota > Actinomycetes > Streptosporangiales > Streptosporangiaceae > Actinocorallia. The sequence continues at coordinate 108,740 of NZ_JAJLQY010000009.1, forward strand.
GCGGCGCTTCGGCGCGGCCGCCGTCGCCGTCGACCCGGCGCGCGTCCGGGTGCCGGTGAGCGGCACCGCGGTGCGGGCGGATCCTGTCGCGCACTGGGATCTGCTGTCGGCGCCGGTGCGGGCCGCGCTGGTGAAGCGGGTCGTCGTGGTGGGCGCCGAGTCCTCGGGCACCACAACGCTCGCCCGCGACCTCGCCGCCGCGTACGCCGCGCGCGGCGGCGTCTGGGCGCGGACGCGCTGGGTGCCCGAGTACGGCCGCACCTACTGCGAGGAGAAGCTCGCCGCCGCCCAGCGCGCGGACCCTTCGGCGCGCCTGGAGGATCTCGCCTGGACGTCCGAGGAGTTCGCGCTCATCACCGACCGCCAGCTCGCCTGGGAGGAGGCCGCCGCCCGCGTCTCGTCACCGCTGCTCGTCTGCGACACCGACGCGTTCGCCACCGCGCTGTGGCACGAGCGCTACCTCGGCGGTGTCCCGCCCGTCCCGGCCCGCGCCCGGCACGACCTGTGGATCCTCACCGACGCGCACGACATCCCCTTCGAGCAGGACGGCTGGCGCGACGGCGAGGCCGTCCGGCACGCCATGCACGCCCGCTTCGCCGCCGAACTCACCACCCGAGCGCTCCCGCACCTCGTCGTCCAGGGCCCGCCCGCCCACCGCCTCACCCGAGCACTCGCCGAAGTGGACGCCCTTTTCTCCCAGGGCTGGCACTTCACCGAACCCCTCACCGCCCCCACCCCGACCTGACCCGGCCCCGACCTCGTCGAGCCGGCTGCCGATCCCCGCCTTCGGCCGTCGGACGGGCCGGACGTCAGACAGCCTGGGACGAGGGGACCGCGGTGGTCGTCCTGGGGCCGGTCAGGGGACGGACCAGAAGGCGAGTTCGTGGCGCATGCCCTCGAGGAAGAGGGCGCGGGCGCGGGACGGGTCGGGCGCCGCCTCGTCGATCATCTCGGCGATCCGGTCGCCGAGGGCGGCGAAGCCGGGGTCGGCGTAGGAGTCGACCCAGCGGCGGTAGCGCGGGTCGGCGGGCGGCTTCTCGGCGAGCGCCTTGCCGATCTGGGCGTACCCCCACATACAGGGGTAGAGGGCGGCGAGGCCCTCGGCGTAGTCGGCGGCCGACTCCAGCAGGAACGCCGTGTAGGCGGCGCAGGGGCCGCCCTTGACGGCGCCGTCGAGGTCCGCGCCGAACTCGGCGGACAGGCCGCGGTGCAGGCTCAGCTCCTCGTGGAACGTCGCGTGCGCGAGGTCGACGAGGTCGCCGAGGTGGGCGGCGGGCGCCTGCCACGCGAGCCGGGAGAAGACCCGCACGTAGTCGAGCAGGAACAGGTAGTCCTGCTCCAGCCACGAGCGGAACACGCGCTCGTCCAGGGTGCCTTCGGCGATGCCCCGGACCGTCGGGTGCGCCAGCTGCTCGGCCAGGAGGCCGGTGCCGAGTTCTTCGAGTTCCCGTGCGATACCCACCGGGCCATCCTGCCATGGCGCGAGAACAGGCGAGATCTCCGCTCTGTCGGGTCAGCGGGGGTCTCGCCTGTCATCGCGTTCGGGAACGCCGCTCCCTCCGGGCCCGTCGGGCGGGCCCGTCCATCACGCGGCGGCCTCGGCGGCGACCGGCTTGGTCGTGCGCAGGAACAGCGGGATGAGGACGGCCGCGACGACGACGTGCGCGAGGCCGAGCACGACCTTTGAGCCGGTGGTCGCCTCGACGTTGAGGAACGGCACGTAGGACAGCAGGAGGACGATCAGGGCGAGCGCCGTCCAGGTCACGCGGGCGTACCGCGGGAGCAGCTTCTCCAGGACGGCGAGGGCGGCCCAGCCCAGGAGGGACGAGGCGACGGTGATGAAGAGGATCTCCGCCGCGCCGAGGTCCTGCGGGTCCTGGTTCGGGGCGGTGACGACGAGATCATGGCCGAGGACCGGGTCGCCGACGACCCAGGTGAGGACCGCGGCGACGGCGGTGGCCACGACGGCGAGCGCGCGGTCGCGCCGCCGGACGGCGGGCCCTCCACGGCCTCCTCACCCGCATCAGTCAGCCCGCGCAGCCCTGAGGCCCGCCGTAAGGCGACGCGGTCAGGGGTCGGGGTCGTCGTGGTCCCTGGGAGAGGGGATCGGGGTCGGGGAGGGGAGCGGCGGGTCGGGAGGCTGGGTCCAGCCCTTGAGCGTCAGAGCGCGCAGGAACGCCTCGACCATCACGGGGTCGAACTCGGTGCCGGAGCAGCGGCGTAGCTCGGCGATGCCCTCCTCGATCGTCCGGGCGCGCCGGTAGGAGCGGGTGCTGGTGATGGCGTCGAAGGTGTCGGCCACGCCTATGATGCGGGCGAACTCGGGGATCTCCGCGCCGACGAGGCCGAGGGGGTAGCCCTGGCCGTCGAGCTTCTCGTGGTGGTGCATGATGCCGCCGAGCGCCTCGTCGAGGAAGTCGATGTGGCCGACGATCTCCAGGCCGCGCATCGGGTGCAGCTGGATCTCGGCGAACTCCCGGTCGGTGGGCCTGCCGTCCTTCTGCAGGAGTTTGGTGGAGACACCGAGTTTGCCCACGTCGTGCAGCATGCCGGCGAAACGGATCGCCTCGGTCCGCGCGGGGCTGAGGCCGAGCTCCTCGGCGATCATCACCGAGCCGCGCGAGACCCGCTCGCTGTGGCCGCGGGTGTACGGGTCCTTGGTCTCGACGGCCTGGCACAGCACGTTGAGGGTGGCCTCCTGCGCCGCCTTCTGCTCGGCGACCTGCGCCATCGCCCACGTCGCGACGAACAGCGGCAGCAGCACCAGGACGGGCGCCGCGAGCCCGATGACGTACCAGGCGGCCGCGATGAGCAGGCCGAACCAGCCGAAGCCCAGACATCCGGCGCAGAGCGTGCCGATCTCCCGGAGCAGGTCGCGCACCGCGGAGGGCTCGGTGAGCAGCAGGACGCCCGTGATGAGCGCCAGGTTCACCACGACGAAGACGCCCAGCGAGGCCGCGAACGGCGCGATGAGGCCCGCGTCGAGCCCTCCGGCGGGCCGCAGCCCCTGGAACACCAGCCCGGCCGCCCAGCCGCACACGGCGAACTGCGCGGCGTTGAACAGCCGCTTGACGGGCGGCAGCGGCTGCGGCGTGAGCAGCGCGCTCGCCGCGACCATCGCCGCGCCGCCGGGACCGAGCAGGACGACGGCGGCGAGCGTCGCCGCGTAGCTCATCGACACCTTCGCGCGGTCCACGCCGAGCCGCGCGGGCATCGCGTCGCAGACGAGGAACAGCAGCGCGAGCATCGTGTAGACGCCCCAGTCGACCGGCCCGGCGGCGGCGATCACCGCGCAGGCGAGGACGACGGTTCCGGCGACGTAGATCCGGGCCTCGATCGGGAGCTTGGCCATGATCCGAAGGTAGACGGGCGCCGTCAGCGGCGGGGGCAGCCATGCCCAAAGGGTCACCCCGGGGGCGTCCGGTTCAGGTGGCTCCGCCATGGAATACGCGCGATGCCCGGAAATCTTCGGGCAGGAGCGTTGTCAGCGCGACGAGGTCGACAGGCTCCGAGCCCGCCACGAGCCGTCCCGCGTGACGCAGCCTGGCGCGTTCGATCGCGTTGCGGACCGACCGCGCGTTCGCGAAGCGCGGCTGCTCCCGGCGCAGCCCGATGTACTCGCGGAAGACCTCCTCGGTCTCCGGCGCGAGGGTGTAGCCCTCGCCTTGCAGCATCAGCCTTCCGATCTCCTCCAACTCGGCGGTGCTGTAGTCGGGGAAGGCGATGTGGTGGGCGATACGGGAGCCCATGCCGGGATTGGAGGAGAAGAAGGCGTCCATCCTGTCGCGGTACCCGGCGAGGATCACCACGAGGTCCTCCCTCTGGTTCTCCATCACCTGCAGAAGGATCTCGATCGCCTCGACTCCGTAGTCGCGCTCGTTCTCCGCCCGGTAGAGGGAGTAAGCCTCGTCGATGAACAGGACGCCGCCCATCGCGCGCTTCAGCACCTCGCGCGTCTTGGGCGCGGTGTGGCCGACGTACTGGCCTACGAGGTCGTCGCGCGTCACCGAGACGAGGTGGCCCTTGCGGACGTGCCCGAGCCGGTGCAGCAGCTCGGCCATCCTCGTCGCGACCGTCGTCTTGCCCGTGCCGGGGCCGCCGGTGAAGCACATGTGCAGGTTGGGGCGGCCGGTCTCCACCCCGAACCGGGCGCGGACCCGGTCGACGAGCAGGAGCGCGGCGATCTCGCGGATCCGCGTCTTCACCGGGGCGAGGCCGACGAGGTCGGCGTCCAGCGCGCCCAGCACGTCCTCGATGCCCGCTTCCGCGCGCTCCCTGCCCAGGTCCACGACCGCGTCGTGGGGGAGGAGCTCCCGCGTCACTTCCTGCTCCAGGGTGGGAGGGCGCATGCCGAAGGTCGTCACAGCGGGAGCTCCCGTCTCTAGTACCGCTCGCCCTCAGGGCGGTCGGCGGCGTAGGCGTGCAGCGTGTAGCGGACCTGCCTGTCGGCCGACTCCTCACGGGTCAGCCTGAAGCCCGGCTCCTTGGCCGGCCGCTGGACGATGAAGGACAGCGCCGTCGTCTGACGGCCGTAACGCGCGTCGTAGGCGGTGAGCCTGATGTAGTGCGACGGGAACGTCTTGCGGCACTCGTTCAGCTCCAGCAGGACGCCCGCCGGGTCCTTCAGGTCGAACATCGGCAGCCCCCACATCTCCCAGTAGTCGTTCCTGGGGTGCGGGTCGTCGGTGTACTCGATCGAACAGGGCCAGTCGTTCTCCAGCGCGTACGCGATCTGAAGGGTGATCTCCGCGTCGGAGAGGTCGGGCAGGTACGAGAAGGTGCCTTGGGTGATCCTCATGTCGCCGCTGCTCCTTCCTCAAGAGGGGGTGACAAGAACGTCGGGCGTGTCAGTGGACTCGTAGGTGAAGGTGATGTCTCCCCAGGTGGACAGGGCGACGTCCAGCTCTCGGCTGTGCTTGGCGGCCGCGCGGAGGATCTCCGGACCCTCCTTGAGGAAGTCGCGGCCCTCGTTGCGCGCCTTGATCATCGCCTCCAGCGCGACCCGGTTGGCGGACGCGCCCGCCGCGATGCCCATCGGGTGGCCGATGGTGCCGCCGCCGAACTGGAGGATGACGTCCTCGTCCAGGTAGTGCAGGAGCTGGTGCATCTGGCCCGCGTGGATGCCGCCGGACGCCACGGGCATGACACCCGGCATCGACGCCCACTCCTGGTCGAAGTACAGGCCCTTGCGGGGGTCCGCCTCGATCTTGTCCTTGCGGAGCGTGTCGTAGAACCCGGCGACGCTGAAGGGGTCTCCTTCGAGCTTGCCCACGACCGTCCCGGCATGGATGTGGTCCACCCCCGCCAGGCGCATCCACTTGGAGATGACCCGGAAGCTGACGCCGTGGTTCTTCTGCCGCGTGTACGTGGAGTGACCCGCCCTGTGCAGGTGCAGGAGGACGCCGTTGGCACGCGCCCACTTGGCCATCGACTGGATCGCGGTGTACCCGATCGTCAGGTCGATCATGACGACGACGCTGCCGAGCTGCTTGGCGAACTCCGCCCGCTCGTACATGTCCTCCATCGTCGCGGCGGTGACGTTGAGGTAGTGGCCCTTGATCTCGCCGCTTACGGCCTGCGCCTTGGTGACGCCTTCCATGCAGTACAGGAAGCGGTCGCGCCAGCGCATGAAGGGCTGCGAGTTGATGTTCTCGTCGTCCTTCGTGAAGTCCAGGCCGCCGCGCAGCGCCTCGTACACGACACGGCCGTAGTTGCGGGCCGAAAGCCCGAGCTTCGGCTTGACCGTCGCGCCCAGCAGCGGCCGCCCGAACTTCGCCAGGTACTCGCGCTCCATGATGATGCCGTGCGCGGGGCCCTGGAACGTCTTCACGTAGTGCGTGGGGATCCGCATGTCCTCAAGGCGCAGCGCGCGCAGCGCCTTGAACCCGAAGACGTTGCCGATGATCGAGGACGTGAGGTTGGCGATCGAGCCTTCCTCGAAGAGGTCCAGGTCATAGGCGATGTAGGCGATGAACTGGTCCTCGGTGCCGGGGACGGGCTCCACCTTGTAGCACTTGGCCTGGTAGTTCTCGTAGGACGTCAGGCGGTCGGTCCACACGACCGTCCAGGTGGCGGTGGACGACTCGCCCGCCACCGCCGCGCCCGCCTCCTCCGGCGGCACCCCCGGCTGCGGGGTGATGCGGAAGGCGGCGAGCACGTCGCTGTCCTTGGGGACGTAGTCCGGACGCCAGTAGCCCATCTCCGCGTAGGGGATCACGCCCGCGGACCATCTGCCCATCGGTGACTCCTCTCGTTGACTCGGCAATCATGTGGGCACGACACTTGTGCCGTCTATCAAGTGTTTCGGGGTGATTCTTAAGCGATGACTGAATCGAGACTGCGCACGTTCGTCGCGCTCGCCGAGACGGGCTCGGTCCGGGCCGCCGCGGAACGGCTCTTCGTCACCGAGTCGGCGGTGTCGGCGTCCGTCACGGCGCTGGCCCGCGAGCTGGGCGTGCCGCTGCTCGCGCGGGCCGGGCGCGGCGTCGCGCTCACCCCCGCCGGGCGCGTCTACGCCGAGTACGCGCGGCGGCTGCTCGGGCTGCACGCCGAGGCGCGGGCGGCGGCGCGCGGCGAGCACGACCCGGCCACGGGACGGCTCAGGCTCGCCGCCGTCACCACCGCCGCCGACCAGGTCCTCCCGGCCCTCCTCGCCGGTTTCCGGCGCGCGTGGCCGCACGTGGACCTCGCGCTCAAGGTCGGCCCCAGCCGGCGCGTCTGGGCCAGCCTGGCGGCGCACGAGGCCGACCTGGTGCTCGCCGGCCGCCCCCCGAGCGGCGCCGAGACGAAGGTGCTGGCCACCCGCGCGAACGACCTCATCGTCGTCATCGCCCCGGACGTCCCCTTCGACCTTTTCGCCACCCCCTGGGTGCTGCGCGAGCCGGGATCCGGCACCCGCGCGACCGCGGACGCCTACCTCGCCGAGCACGACGCGACACCGCCGACCCTCGTCCTGGGCTCCAACGGCGCCGTCATCGCGGGCGCCGCCGCAGGGCTGGGCGCCGCCCTCGTCCACCGCGAAGCCGTCCAGAGGGAACTCACCGAAGGCGCCCTCGTCATAGCCGACGCCCCGGGCACCCCCCTGCACCGCCCATGGCACGCCGTCTCAGGCCCCCACCCCTCCGCCCCCACCCGCCTCTTCGTCGAACACCTCACCACCTCCCACTGGACCCCGGCCCCCTGACGGCCCGTGCAAGCCACCCCGGCAAGACCACCCCACCCGAACGGCCCCCTAAGCGCGCCTCTCCAGGGGAGATCCAAAACAAGCAAGAGCCGACCAGCAGGGTCACGGAAGAGGCAGCACCACCCGGATCGTCGTGCCGTCGTCCGGCCGGGACCGGATGGTCAGCCGCCCCCTGAGGAGTTCGGCGCGCTCCGTCATGCCGTGCAGCCCCCACGAGTCCGGGGGGACGTGGCGGGGATCGAACCCTTGTCCGTCGTCCACGACGATGAGCCTTACGCGATCGCGTTCGTATTCGAGGAGGAGCGCGGCCGAGAGGGCGCCCGCGTGACGCAGGACGTTGGCGACCGCCTCCTGGGCGATCCGGTACAGCGCCGTCTGCAGGTGGTCGGGGAGGGGGGCCTCCAGCTCGCCGGAGACGGTCACCGTGACGTCCAGGGAAGGCTCGCGGGCGCTGGCCTCCCGCGCGAGCCCGGCCAAGGCGGCGGGCAGCCCCAGATCGTCGAGGACGGGCGGACGCAGGCCCCCGATCGCGGCGCGCGTCTCGGCGAACGCCAGGTCGGCGAGTCCACGCGCGATCTCGATCTGCCGCCGCGCCTCCGAGGGGGTGTAGGGCAGGGCGCGGAGGGCCGCCGACAGATGGAAGCCGACACTGGCCAGGCGCTGCGCTATCCCGTCATGGATCTCCCGGGCCAGGCGGGCGCGCTCGGCCTCCTGGGCCTCGATGGCGCGTTCGGCGAACTCCTCGGCCGTCACCGGAACAGGCCCTCGCGAAGGGCGATCGCTATCGCGGCCGACCTGTCGGCCACCTCCAGCTTCCGGTACAGGGTGCGCAGATGGCTCTTGACCGTCTCCTCCGACAGGTGAAGGCGGCCCGCGATAGCACGATTGGACAGGCCGCCCACAAGGAGCGACAGCACCTCGCTCTCCCGTTGGGTGAGCCCTCGATTGGCGCCCGGCCAGAACTCGCCACGGTTGAGCCGAGCCACGCTCGCCGCCATACGTCCCGCGAGCGTCGGGTCCACCACGGTCTCCCCGCTTGCGACCTCCTCCAGGCGACGGACCAGCTCCACCCCGTCCACCCGTTTCAGGAGGTAGCCCGCCGCCCCCGCGCGCAGCGCCTCGAACACGTACTGCTCGTCGTCGTACACCGAAAGGAACACGACGCGGGAGGCGGGCGCCGTCGACGTCAGCGCCCTGCACAGGTCCAGGCCGCTGTGCGCGCCCAGCCTGACGTCGAGGAGCACGACGTCGGGGCGCAGCGTGGTGACGAGCCGGGTCGCCGCGTCGGGGTCGGCCGCCTGGCCGATCACCCGGACCCGGCCGCTGAACCCGGACAGCATCGCCTGGAGTCCGGCGAGGATCATCGCATGGTCGTCAACGAGCACGACACGTACTGGGGCGGCCATCCCCGCAACATAACAAGCTTCATTACCGGCCAGTAGTGAGCGGGGGTGGCCCCTTCACCCCCCGGTTCCCTCCCGAGGGTGTAGGTGCCCTCTCACGGCCGCCCTACCCTTCGCGGTGAGGCCAGACGTCGAGGAGGATGTATGCCCCACCGCATCGTGCACATGCTGCGCGCCCGCGGCGCTGGACGCCGCCCGGTGATGCTCGCGATCGCCGGTGACAGCGCCGCCGGGAAGACCACCCTGACCAGGGGGCTCGTGGAGTGCCTCGGCGAGGACAGGATGACCGCCGTCTGCGTCGACGACTACCACCGCTACGACCGGGAGGAGCGCAGGAACAAGCCGTTCACGGCGCTGCACCCCGACTGCAACCACATCGAGATCATGGAGCAGCACCTCCAGCTGCTCGCCATGGGCGAACCGATCCTCAAGCCCGTCTACGACCACGGCACCGGACGGCTCGTGCGGCCGGAACTGGTCGAGCCGAAGGACTTCGTCATCGTCGAAGGGCTGCTGCCCCTCTACAGCAAGATGGCTCGCGCCTGCTTCGACATCACCGTCTACCTCGACCCGCCTGAGGAACAGCGCTTCGCGTGGAAGGTACAGCGCGACACAACCAAGCGCGGATACACGCCCGACCAGGTGGCCGAGGAGATGCGCCGCCGGGAGGTGGAGAGCGCCGCGTTCATCCGCCCCCAGCGCCGCAACGCCGACATCGTGGTCAGGTTCGGGCCCATCGCCGGCCGTCCGGAGGCCCCGGGCGCGCCGCTACCGGCCGAACTGCTCCTGCGCCCCACCATCGACCACCCGCCCCTCACCGACGTCGTCGCCGACGCCGACGCGCTGCACCTCAAGCTGCTGCGCGACACCGACGGCAGGCCCGTCGACTCCCTGCACGTCCACGGCGACGTCCCGCACGCCGAGGCCGAGATCGTCAAGAAGGCGATCTGGGAGCGCCTGGAGGTGGACGTCCCCCTCCCGGACCGCCTGGGCACCCTCGCCGACGGGACCGTGAGCGACCCCGTCGCCATCACCCAACTCCTGCTGCTCTACCACCTCATCAACGCCGACCGACTCCGGCCGCGGACGTGAACATCCGGCCCCGCGCGCGCGGGGCCATCCCAGAGGGTGGATTTATCCGGCGGGATGAAAAGCTCCCTGCACTATGTTGGTGCTAGACAGGCCCCGACATCAGGCGATTATGGGAGGTGGGTCCGCTGCGCCCCGAAGATCTGTACCGGCTGGACGCGGAACTGCCCGAGCTGGACGGCCCGGTGCTGCTGCACTCGCTGGACGGCTTCATGGACGCCGGATCCGCGGGACGGCTCGTGCGCGACCACATCCTGGAGACGCTCGAACACCGGGTGATCGCCACGTTCGACCTGGACGAGCTGATCGACTACCGGGCGCGCCGCCCCATGATGACGTTCGACGGCGACCACTGGGAAAGCTACGACAAGCCCGTCCTCGAGCTCTACCTCGTGCACGACAGCGTCGGCCAGAGGTTCCTGCTGCTGGCCGGGCCCGAGCCCGACCGCGCCTGGGACACCTTCGTGGCCGCCGTCCAGTCACTGGTGGAGAAGCTGGGCGTGCGGCTGTCGTTGACGGTGCACGGGATCCCCATGGGGGTGCCGCACACCCGCCCGATCGGGCTCACGGCGCACGGCACCCGTCCCGAACTGCTCACCTGGCCGAAGTCACCCTTCGGCCGGGTGCAGGTGCCCGCCAGCGCGGCGGCCCTCCTGGAACTGCGGCTCGGGCAGGCGGGGCACGACGCCATGGGGTTCGCCATCCACGTGCCGCACTACCTCGCCCAGTCGTCCTATCCGGGGGCGGCCGTGACGGCCCTGGAGACGCTGGTGAACGCCACCGGCCTCGCCATCCCCGGCGAGGGGCTGCGGGAGGCGGCCGCCGAGACCGACCGGGAGATCGCCTCGCAGGTCGAGGGCTCGGACGAGGTCAAGAAGGTCGTGCAGGCGCTGGAGCAGCAGTACGACGCCTTCTCGGGCTCGCTGGACCGTGAGTCCCTCCTCGCGGAGGAGACCCCGATGCCCACGGCCGACGAACTCGCCGCCCAGTTCGAGCGCTTCCTCGCCGAACAGGACGGCGACTCCTGATCCACACGTGAAGGCCGGGCCCCCGCTCTGGGGGCCCGGCCTTCGTGTTCCCGCGCGCTCGCCCGGCCGCTGTGTCGGCGTCGCCGATCGGGCCGTGGTGACGGCCGGTCGGGTCTCCGGCGTCCCGGCCTTCGGAGCCCGACGGCGCGCGCCTCTCGGACCGTGCCGTCAGTCGCCGCCGCCCCCGCCGCCGGAGTCCGAGGACCCGCCGCCCGAGTCGGACGAACTTCCGGAGTCGAACGAACCGCCCGAGTCGGACGAGCCGCCGAAGCCCCAGCCCCCGTCATGCCCGCGGCCGCCGTCGTAGCCGCGGCCGCCGTCGTGGCCGAAGCCCGCGGGCGCGTCCCAGCCGTGTCCGTGGTGTCCCCGGTGTCCGCCGTGTCCCTGGTGCGGGTGGCCCGACACGCCCGCGTCCGCGAAGAACGCGTCGAACGGCCTGCCGTCCGAGCCGAACGGCCCGCCCCTGCCGGGACCGTGCCCCCCGCCGCCGTACCCGGCGCGGCCGCCCGAGGGCACCGCCCCGTACATGGCGCGCCGCGACTTCCGCATCAGATGCGTCACCACCAGCGCCACCACGATGATCTCCACCGGGATCAGCGCCACCAGGACAACCAGCACTACCGTATTCACCGAACCGCCTCCGCTCAGGGGGTCATACGTGTGATGTGACGCCGCCGCGCCACCCCGGGTTCGGCCGTTCCTGCGCTTTTCCTCCGCCGGGGGCGTGGTGTCGCCCCGGTCGCCAGGGGCTCGGGGTCGTCTCGGCGCACGTCGGGATATGCATCCATTTGGTGCCGAGTGGCACGCGGAGAATCGCAGGAATTCAGGTTATCGGCAGTTCTTGCGAAGCTTGTCCAAGTTGCCTTATTGGCGGTATTTGATGGAATTCAAAAAGATGAGATTCGCCCCTGGCAAATTTCGCCAAGCTCTGGTTATAGTTGCGGCGGATCGTGATGGTGATTTCCACCGTGGGTCAAGCGGTGGTCAGGAAAAGGGGTGGTGTTCATGGAGCAGGCGGCCATCGAGCGGGTAAGGCTCATCTTCGGCCTGTTCGACGCGGACGGCAGCGGCAGCCTCGAACCCGAGGACTTCGATCTCATGGCGACGCGGGTGGCGGCCGCCGCCCCGGAGTCCAGCGAGGCCGCACGGGCGGCCATGCTGGCCGCCTTCCGGAGGTACTGGACGACGCTCGCGGCCGAGCTCGACGTCAACCGCGACGGCCGGATCACGTTCGAGGAGTTCAGCGCCCTCGTGCTGTCGCCGGAGCGCTTCAGCGCCGCGCTCGCCGACTTCGCGGAGTCCCTCGCCGCGCTGGGCGACCCGGACAGCGACGGCCTCGTCGAGCGGGAGGGGTTCGTCGCCCTCATGACGGCCATCGGCTTCGCGCGGCCGAACATCGACGCGCTGTTCGACGCGTTCCAGCCGTCGGCCGCCGACAGGATCGCGGCACCGGTCTGGGTCGCCGGAATCAAGGACTACTACAGCCCGGACAAGGCGGGAATAGCGGGCGATCACCTGGTCGTGGCGCCGGGTTGAAGCCCTTCCCTTAACGGCTCGGCCCCGCACGAGCAGGTCTTCGACAAAGGAGCACAGGTGGAGCCAGCCATAGGACTCGCCGTCGGCCGGGGAACGGGCCCCGAACTCGCGGCGGCCTTCGAACGGGTACTGACGGAAATCACCGGCATCTACTCGACCGGCGTCCAGATCGTCAGGTCGGAAAGGACCTACCACTCGTACAACTCGCTGAACACCGGCGTCGGGATCGAGCGGATCCGCGAGATCACCCGCGACGACGCCGACCACTACCGGGAGTTCTGCCGCGCCCGCGCCGCCCTCGGCACCACGGCCGTCTTCCGCACCGCGATCAACGCCCAGTCGCTCTACCTCGTGCGGCAGGCCCTCCAGGCGGTGAAAGTGGACGTCATCTCCGGCCGGGGCGTGTCGCTGCTGCTGGTCCGCGACGCGGCACAGGGGTTCTACACCGGGGAGAACCTCCACGTCCCGGACGCGCTCGTCCGCACGATGACGTTCAGCCGGCAGATCACCGAGAAGGTCATCGCCTTCGCGGTGGAACGCGCCCGCCGGGAGTGGCCGGACGGCATCGACGAGATCCTCATGGCCTACAAGTTCCACCTGCTCGACGGCGCGCTGGACGCGTGGGTCGCCGAGAGCGCGGAACGGCACGGCGTCGCCATCGCCCTGTGCCAGCCGGACACGGTGAACCGGAACCTGATCGAACGCGGGCCACGGCCGCGCACCGTCGTCATCGCGGGCAACGAATGGGCCGACATCATGCACGTCATGCTGCTCGACCGGTTCGGCTCCGAGCGCCAGGAGAACCGCTGCACCGAGAACGTCTACCTGCATCCCGACGTCGCCGGGCTCGCCGAGTACCAGACGGTGCACGGCTCGGCCGACGACCTGGAGGGCAGGGACACGGTCAACCCGGTCGCGACCATCCGCGCCGCGGCGATGATCGCCGAACGGCACGCGGGCTGCGCGGGCGCCGTCCAAATGGTGGAGCGGGGCCTCGGCGCGCTGGGGCGGCACGGTATCGGCACGCCGGATCTCGGCGGGCGGCACTCGACCACGGCGGTCGTCGACGCGCTGATCGACGCCCTGGAGCCGGAGGACGCACCGGTCCTGGCGGGGGAGCCCTGAAGCGGTGGAGACCATGGCGCTCGTTGTCATCGACCTGCAGAACGACTTCTGTGCGGGGCCGACCGCCGCGGCCCGGTACCCCGGATCCCCGGAGCGGCTGCGGCGGGTCGTCGCCAACACCGCCCGCGCGGTGGCGGGGGCCAGGGCCCGCGGCGTCGAGGTGGTCTTCGTCCGGTTCACCGGCGACCCCGAGCACCAGGGGGCGAGCTGGCGGCAGCGGGACCACCTGCTGGGCAAACGGCCCAAGTGCCGGGAGGGCTCGTGGGGAGCCGAGTTCTGCGAGGTCGTGCCGCTGCCGGGGGAGGCGGTCTTCACCAAACGGGCGTGCTTCGACGCCTTCCTCAGCCCGGGGTTCGCCGAACACCTCGCCCGTACCGGTGCCGCACGGCTGGTGTTCGCCGGCCTCTTCACCGACGTCTGCGTCGACTCCACCGCCCGTACCGCCTTCCAGAGAGGCTTCCACATCACCGTCCTGACCGACTGCACCGCCGCCCTGCACCTCGCGGACGCCGACATCCTGCGCTTGATGACCACCGTCTACGGGGCCCGCACCACAACCCACGACAACCCCGACCACTGGGCGCCCACGGCCCCGTCCACCGAGTCGGGCCACGGTGCGCCGCCCACGGCTGTGCCGTTCCGCCCGGGGGAGGGGAGATGACGACAGCGGAGTCAGGCGCCGGGGTCGAGGAAGGCGTCGGCCTGACGGCGCTCATGGTCGCGGCGGCGCGGGCCATCGAGACCCACCGCGCCGACTCCCTCGCCGGCGACCCCTACGCCGAGCACTTCGTCCGCGCCGCGGCGGCGTCCGCGGCCTGGCCGACCCGTCCCGCGGACGTGCCGGACGGCGACGAGAACCCCCTGTGGGGCAGGCTGGGCCGCTATTTCGGCCTGCGCACCAGGGTCTTCGACGACTTCCTCCTCCGCTCCGCCCGATCGGGGGTCCGGCAGGTCGTGCTGCTCGGCGCGGGCCTGGACACCCGGGCCCTGCGGCTCGACTGGCCGCCCGGCCAGACGGTCTACGAACTGGATCGGGAAGGCGTCCTGGCGTTCAAACACGAGGTGCTCGACCACGTCGCCGCCACCCCGAGGGCCGCCCGCCGTCCGGTCCCGGTGGATCTGTGCGACGACTGGTCCGGGCCGCTGCTCAGCGCGGGTTTCGATCCGTCCCTGCCCACCGCCTGGCTCGCCGAAGGACTGCTGCTGTACCTCCCACCCGAAGCCGAACGCCGCCTGATCGACACCGTCGCTGACCTGAGCGCCCCCGGCAGCACCTTCGCCTACGAGGTCAAACAAGGCATGGAGTCCCCACAGATCCGCGCCCACCCGATCTACACCGCCACCCACCACCAGACCGGCATCGACCTCCTGGCCCTCTTCAACACCTCCCCCCGCCCCGACCCCGCCACCACCCTCACCACCCGAGGCTGGTCCACCACCCACACCACCCCTTTCACCTTCACCCACCACCACGGCCGAGGCCCCACCCCCCACCCCCACGACCCCCTCTCCACCAACCACTGGATCTTCACCACCACCCCCTAACAGACTGCATGCCGCCGCAAACACCACCCACAACGCACCGAAAGGAAAAATCCGGAGGCCGCCGGGTCCGGATCACACGGGTGGGGCGGAGCCCCACACCGGGGGGTGCGGGGGGCGCCCCCGCACGATAGGGCGGGCCAAGCCGAAGGCGCCCGGAAGGGAGAACGCGGAAGGGCGACGGGTCCGGATCACACGGGTGGGGCGAAGCCCCACATCGGGGAGTGCGGGGGGTCGTCCCCCCGCCCGATAGGACGGGCAGGGGCGAAGGTGTCCCGAAGGGGCGACGAGCAGGCGACGCTGGTTTGGTGGGGCTGGCCGGACTCGAACCGACGACCTACGAGGTGTAAGCTCGCCGCGCTACCAACTGCGCCACAGCCCCTTGACCGTAGAGACAATACCGTCTTCGGCGGGGTTCCCGTACTCGCGTGGGCGGTGGGTGGGTGCGTACGGTGGACGGGTGGAGATGGTCTCGTGGCGTCCGGGGCCGGGGCTGCGGCCCTACCTCGGGCCGGTGTACGGGTACCGACAGGACGGCGGGGCGCCCGGCGTCCATCGGGGGGTGGCCTCGCCCTGGCTGACGGTCATCCTCACCTGGGACGAGCCGCTGCGGCTGGCGGAGGGCGCGGGGACGCAGGGTTACGGCGACCTTGTCGGCGGGCTGCACCTGGCGCCGGAGACGATCGTGCACGACGGCAGGCAGTGCGGGATCCAGGTCGCGCTCCACCCGCGGGGCGCGCTGGCGCTGCTGGGAGTGCCCGCGGGGGAGCTGGCGTTCCGGAACGTCGCCGGCGGGGACGTCCTGCCGGGCCTCGGAGAGCTGCGAGAGCGGCTGGGCGGGGCGACGGGCTGGGCTGAGCGGTTCACGCTGCTCGAACGGTTCCTGCTGGCCCGGCTGGACGGACGGCCGCGCGGGCGGCCCGTCCTGCGGGACGAGATCGCCCAGGGCTGGCGGCGCGTCCTGGAGACCGGCGGGGCGGTCGGCGTCGCGGAGCTGGCGGCCGAGACGGGGTGGAGCGAGCGGTACCTGCGGCGCGGGTTCGTCGAGCAGGTGGGGATGCCTCCGGGCACGCTCGGCCGGGTCGTCAGGTTCGACACGGCACGGAGCGCCCTGCGCGCGCGGGCGGTGCGCGGAGAGCCGCTGCGCCTGGCCGAACTCGCACACGCGACGGGATACACCGATCAGGCGCACCTCAGCCGCGAGTTCCGCGCCTTCACCGGCCTGCCGCCCCTGCGTTACGTCAGGGCCGAGTTCTTGGACGAGGCGTTCCGATTCGTACAAGACGACGACGGCGCGGCGGGGGAAGAGTGAAGGCATGACCGACACAGCGAACACCAACGCGCCGGCGCCACAGGTCTGGCCGTCGCTCCGGGCCACCGACGCGCGCGGGCTCATCGCCTTCCTGGTCGAGGCCTTCGGCTTCGAGGAGGTCGTCTCCTACGGGGAGGGCGACGTCGTGCACCACGCCGAGCTCGCCTGGCCGCCCGGAGGCGGCATCATGCTCGGCTCCGACAGGAGGGACCCGGACGACAAGTTCGCGCTGCCTCCAGGCACGTTCGGCGCCTACGTCGTCACCGACGAGCCCGACGCGCTGTGCGAGCGCGCACTGAAGGCGGGGGCCACCCTTGTGTCCGCGCTACAGGACACCGACTACGGGTCCCGCGACTTCTCCGTCCGCGACCCCGAGGGCAACCTCTGGAACTTCGGCACCTATCGAGGCCATCCGCGCTGATCCGAGGCCGTTCGGCGCCCTTCCGGCGCGCGGATTCACGCGGGGGCCGTCCGCGCGTCGCCGGGGAGTCGGACGGCGGCCGTCGCGAGGGCGTTAACGGGAAGTCTCCCGGGCGCGATGTACGGGTATGAGTGTGACGAACATGGCACAGGTCGCGGTGGCGACCGAAGCGGTCAAAGCGGAAACCGACGGCCGCACCCGGCTCTCTCCGGAATACACCAAGGACACCGCGCTGAACAGGGTCGCGGCGTTCATCCCCTCCGAGGCGGTCGCCGTCTATCTGGCGTTGTGGGCGTTCATCGACCCGCGCGCCGCCGTCGCCAAGTGGACGGTGTTCGGCGTCGGACTCGTCCTTGTCATCGCCTTCTATCTGCTGGCCTACCTACAGCGGCGCAGGGCCGTCACCTCCGGGGGCGGAGATAGCCCCGCGCGCAGCCTGCGCGTCACGCTGCTCCTGCTGCTGTTCGCGATGGTCGCGTTCACGGCGTGGGCGGCGGCGATGCCGGGCAACCCGTTCACCCAGTTCGGCGACGGGGCGATGAAGGTGGGCGGCGGCGCCATCATCGTGCTGGGCGTCCTCCTGCCGCGCGTCGCCGACGTGCTGGGGCTCAGCGAGGTCTGACGGCCCGGCTACGGGACGGTGAAGATCCGCAAGTGGCGCGGCGTGGGCGACGTCTCGGCAACGAAGTGAACAAAGGCCGGGAAGTCAACTCCTGAGGGCCGTGGTGAGGGCTATTCTCCTTCAAGGTCATCTCAAGAGTGAGAGTGGAGCCCCCGATGAGCACCGCCGTTAAGGCCAAGACCGTAACTCGATGGGCTGCGGTGGGCCTGATGGCCGCCGCGGTCCTCACCGCGACCGGTGGCGGTTTCGCCCAGTCCTATTCCGGCCTCTACCAGTGGGCGATCGAGCACGGGCTGACCGGCTGGAAGGCCGCGTCGTTCCCGCTGCTGGTCGACCTGTTCATCATCGTCGGCGAGCTCGGCCTGTTCCTGCTCGCCCTCGACGCCTACGCCATCCGCAAGACCCTCCTGTCCTGGCTCGACTTCATGCTGCCGCTGTTCATCGCGCTCGCCGGATGGACGGCGTCGCTGGTGTTCAACGTCGGCCACGTGCTGAACAAGGACTTCTCCTACCAGGCGACGGCCGCCGTCCCGCCGATAGTGTCCATGCTCGGCCTGTTCGTGCTGCTGCGGACCCTGCACCGCTACGTCGTCGTCGACCTCACCCGCGCCGAGGACGACGACATCAAGGCCCTCGAAGGGGCGGACGAACCCCGTCAGATCACCGCCAGCGCCGTCCGCGTCGCGCAGCTTGAGGCGCCCGCCGAGCAGCTCGCCGACCCGCTGGTGAACACCGCGACCGCGAAGGCGCCCGCCGAGCAGCCCGCGCCGGCCCAGGCCGCCGCGTCCGAGGCCGCCCCCGCCAAGGCCGCCGCGCCGGGCTCGGGCGAGTCGGAGGCCGAGCAGACGTTCGTGGACCTGCTGGAGCCGGTCTCCGACCTCAAGGCGCAGCCGGACCCGGGCAGCATGCGCACCATCGTCACCGAGGCGCTGAACAAGCACAACGGCGACGTCACCAGGACCTGCGCCGACCTGGCCGCCGAGGGCTACGCCATCGACGAGACCGAGGTCAGCAAGATCCGCGAGAACCACTGGTTCCCCTACTTCGCCTACCGCCTGGTCGCCAAGCACGGCCCGGACGGCAAGCTCGTCGCCCAGGAGCTCACCGACCTCGGCGTCGAGTTCGACCGCGTCGCGCTGCGCGACCTCGTCCGCAACTGGCGCGCCTAGACCCTCATCCCCAGGGGCGAAAGCCGGACGTTCCCCCGAACGTCCGGCTTTCGCCCTTTCTGCGTCTGTGGCGGGTGTTTGACGAACCCGTACTGGCCGCCGCCGGGGGCCGCAGCACGTCCGTATTCGATGTGGCCCGGGGTTAGGCGAGTGTGGCCGGAAGGTCAGGCGAAAAGATCCGCCCGGATGAACGGCAGGCGTGCCCGCAAAGCCCTTTGATGTCCGGACTGTCCGGTGGTGTTCGTGGCGGGGTGTGGGTGGGTTGGTGGAGCGGTGGCGGGTTTGTGGTTGGTGGGGGGCTTGGGTAGGGGATCGGCGGTGATGCGGGGGGTGGAGCGGCGGGATTTGGGTGGGGTTGGGGGTGGGGGAGTCATTCGAAAGGATGATCGACTTGCCGTGAGTCGAAATCTTGTTCGATGATGGGGGAGTGGGTGCGTGGGACGGGCTACGAGTCGAGGGACTCGTGGGGTCGTTGGGAACGCCGGAAGAACTTCTGGAAGAGCTGGTTCCGGTGCTCGCGCCCCTGCGTCCGGTGGTGCCGCAGTTGAGAGGAGGCAGTGTGGTGACGGTCGGCGGGAGTGCCGCGCTGGGAACGGCGCTGGTCGCGGGGGCGGCCCGGGGCGAGGAGTGGGCGGCCGTCGTCGGGGTGCCGGAGTTCGGGGTGGCGGCGGCGGTCGGGATGGGGGCCGACCCGGATCGGCTGCTGCTGGCCGACGCGCCCGGCGGGAGATGGACGGAGGTGGTCGCCGCCCTGGCGGAGGGGGTGCGGCTGGTGCTGGTGCGTCCCCCCGCGCGGCCCGCGCCCGCGCAGGCCAGGCGGCTCGTCGCGGTGGCGCGCAAGCACGGGTGCGCCCTCGCCGTGCTCGGGCCCTGGGAGGGCGCCCACCTGCGGCTGACGGTCTCCGACGCGTCCTGGGAGGGGCTCGGGCAGGGGCACGGGCTGCTGCGCGCCCGTCGTGCCCGCGTCACCGCCACCGGGCGCACCGCACCGGGCCGGGGCAGGTCCGCCTGGCTGTTCCTCCCCGGCCCCGACGGAAGGGTCGCTTCGGCGCCCACCCCCTTCCGCCGCCTGGGGGTGGTCGCGTGACGGCCGCGCGCCCCGGCGGTCCCGAGGGCCGTGCGACGACCGGTGCCGCCGTGCCGGCCGGGGGCGGTCGTGTGCGGCGGGTCGCCGTCGTCTGGTGTGCGGACTGGCCGTTGGTGGCGGTGGGGATCGAGGCGGCGGTGCCCGGGGCCGTCCTGGAGAAGCACGGGTCGTCGGAGAAGGTGGCGGCCTGTACGGCGGCGGCCAGGGCGGCGGGGGTACGGCGCGGGCAGCGCAGGAGGGACGCGCAGCGGCTCTGCCCCGAGCTCGTTGTGGTGGAGCGGGATCTGGACGCGGAAGGGAGGGCGTTCGAAGGGGTGGCGGCCGCGGTGGCGGAGCTGACGCCGCGCGTCGAGGTGGTCAGGCCCGGCGTGTGCGCGATCCCGGCGCGGGGGGCGGCGCGGTTCCACGGCGGGGAGGAGGCGTTGCGGATCACCGTGCAGGACGCGGTGGTGGAGGCGGGGCACGACTGCGGCGTCGGCATAGCCGACGGGCTGTTCACCGCCGAGTTGGCGGCCCGCAACGGCGGCGGCGGGCTCATCGTGCCCGAGGGCGGGTCGGTGGCGTTCCTCGACGGGTTCCCGCTGGGGGTGCTGGCGGGGGCTGTTCCCGGCTGGGACGTCCTCGCGGAGGTGCTGGTGCGGCTCGGCGTCCGGACGCTGGGCGAGCTGGCCCGGCTGCCCGCGGGGGACGTCGCGGGCAGGTTCGGCGCGGCGGGCACGCTGGCGCACCGGCTGGCCGGGGGCGTCGAGCCGCGCGACGTGGCGCCGCACGCGGGCCTGCCCGACCTCACGGTGGTCCGCCCGTTCGACCCGCCCGCGGCGCGCTCGGACGAGGTCGTGTTCGCGGCCAAGGCCCTGGCCGACCGGCTGCACGCGGGCCTCGCCGCCGAGGGCCTGGCGTGCGTGCGGCTGGGCGTCGAGGTCGAGTTCGCCGACGGCGGGGTGTCGGAGCGGCTGTGGCGGCACGAGGGGCTGCTGTCGGCGCAGGCGGTCGCCGAACGGGTGCGGTGGCAGCTGTCGGGGTGGCGGCCCGCCGACGCGGACGCGGTCTGGGGCGGGGTGAGCGCGCTGCTCCTGGTGCCCGACCAGGTCGTCACCGACACCGGCGTCCAGCGCGCGCTGTGGGGCCGGGACGGCACGGGTGCGCGGGGCGAGCTGCCCGAACGTGTCGCGAGGGCCGCCGACAGGGTTCAGGCGATGCTGGGGCACGGCGCGCTCACCCGCCCCCACCTGACGGGCGGGCGCGGGCCCGGCGAGCGGGTGTTGCGCGTCCCGGTGGGCGACCTGCCGTTGGAGACGCGCCCGGAGGGCCCGTGGCCGGGCGCGCTGCCTACACCCGCCCCCTCGGTGGTGCTACCGGAGGCGAAGCCGGTCGAGCTGCGTGACGCGGAGGGCGCGCTGGTCAGGGTGACGGCGCGCTGTGTCCCGTCCGCGCCGCCCGCCCTGCTCGTCATGCCCGACGGGGCAAGACACCGCGTCGTCTCCTGGACGGGCCCCTGGCCCGCCCACGAACGCTGGTGGGATCCGAACGCGTCCCGCCGCCTCGTCCGCCTCCAGGTCCTCACCCCCCGCGCCGCCCACCTCCTCACCCTGGAACACAGCACCTGGACCCTGGAAGCCACCTATGACTAACCCCAGAACCAAGAACCACAGGCCACCGCCAACGACCAACCACAGAAACACACCCCGAGAAGCACACATATGTACGGGCGCGACCGGAGCACAGCTTAAGGACAGGCATCGGAAGGAGGGTCGCGGGGCACCGTTGACGGGCGGCCGTAGGAGCACGCACCCAGAGGCGGATGTGCGTAGAGGGCGTGGTCGGAGTGCAGGCACAAGGACGGGCGCCGGAGGGGGCCGTGGAATGCCGATGACGGGCGACTACGGGAGCACGTGCGGGGAGGGCGGCGTGCGTAGGAGAGCGATCAGAGCGCGGCGTAAGGACGGGCGCCGGAAGGAGGGTCGCGGGGTGCTGTTGGCGGGCGGCCGCAGGAGCACACGCCGGGAAGCGCACGTGGTCGGAGTGCGGCGTAAGGACGGGTGCCGGGAGGAGGGTCGTGGGGTGCTGTTGGCGGGCGGCCGTGGGAGCACACGCCGGGAAGTGGGCGTGTGTGCGGGCGTGGTCGGAGTGCAGCTTGGGGACGGGCATTGGAAGGAGGGTCGTGGGGTGCTGTTGGCGGGCGGCCGTGGGAACACGCGTCGGGAGGTGGGCGTGTGTGGGGGTGTGGTCGGAGTGCGGCGTAAGGGCGGGCGCTGGGAGGAGGGGCGTGGGGTGTTGTTGGTGGGCGGCTGTGGGAGTAGGTGCTGGGAGGGAGACATGTGTAGGGGTGTGGTCAGAGTGCGGGGTAGGGCCGGGCGTCGGAAGGCGCCGTTGGCGGGTGGCCGTGGGGACACGCGTCGGGAGGTGGGTGTGTGTGGGGGTGTGGTCGGAGTGTGGTGTGAGGACGGGTGTTGGGGGGAGGGGGTGGGTTGTGGGGTTTGGTAATCCGGGGGTTTCTTGGAAGGAGTTTGTTCGGCGGTCTACTTGGG
Organism: Actinocorallia sp. API 0066; assembly: GCF_020991275.1. Classification (GTDB taxonomy): domain Bacteria; phylum Actinomycetota; class Actinomycetes; order Streptosporangiales; family Streptosporangiaceae; genus Actinocorallia. The sequence continues at coordinate 130,785 of NZ_JAJLQY010000009.1, forward strand.
GGACGGGTGGGGGTGAGGGGACGGTTGTGGAGGCGGGGGTTGGGGAGGAAGGGCGGGGGTTTGTGGCTGGGGAGGTGGGTTGGGCGGAGTTGCACTGTCACTCGTCGTTCAGTTTTCTGGACGGGGCTAGTGATCCGGCGGCGTTGGCGCGGGAGGCGGCGCGGCTGGGGGTCGGGTATGTGGCGATCACCGACCATGACGGGATGTACGGGGCCGTCCAGTTCGCCGACGCCGTCCGGGCGGCGGGCATCCGCGGCGTGTACGGGGCGGAGCTGAGCCTGGACATGCCGGGCAGACGGGCGGGTGAGGCCGATCCGGGCGGCTGGCACCTGCTGGTGCTCGCCCGCGGCGCGGAAGGCTACCGGCGGCTGTGCGCGGCGATCACGAAGGCGCAGCTGCGCGGCGGCGAGAAGGGCCGCCCCCGCTACGACCTGGACGAGCTGAGCGAGGCGCACGACGGCCACTGGGCGGTGCTCACGGGCTGCCGGAAAGGCCCGCTGAGCCGGGGCGTCGGCCTCGCCGAGCTGGGCGAACGGTTCGGGCGGGGCAACGTGTTCGCCGAACTCATCGACCACCGGATGCCCGGCGACGACCCGCGCAACGACGCCCTCCACGCCGAGGCGAGGAAGCTGGGCTTCGGGGTCGTCGCCTCCAACAACGCGCACTACGCGACGCCGGGCCCGGAGGCGAGGCTGGCCCAGACGCTCGCCGCGATCCGCGCCCGCACCCCGCTGGACCAGATGGAGGGCTGGCTGCACGCGGCCGGCACCGCGCATCTGCGGACGGGCGCGGAGATGGCCGTCCGGCTGGCCCGCTTCCCCGGCGTCCGGGAGGCGACGGTCGAGCTCGCGGAGGCGTGCTCGTTCGACTTCAAGGCAGATCCGCCGGGGCTGCCGCGCTGGCCCGTCCCGGACGGCCACACCGAGGCGTCGTACCTGCGCGAGCTGACGTACAAGGGCGCGGTGCGCAGGTACGGCCCGCGTGACGCCGAACGCGTACCCGGCGCGTGGAAGCAGATCGACCACGAGCTGGACGTCATCGAGCGGATGAAGTTCCCCGGCTACTTCCTCATCGTGCACGACATCGTGGAGTTCTGCCGCGAGAAGGGCATCCTGTGCCAGGGCAGGGGGTCGGCCGCCAACTCGGCCGCCTGCTTCGCGCTGGGCATCACCGGGGTGGACGCCGTCCACCACCGGCTGCTGTTCGAGCGGTTCCTGTCGCCGGGACGGGACGGACCCCCCGATATCGACCTGGACATCGAGCACAAACGCCGCGAGGAGGCGATCCAGTACGTCTACCGCAAGTACGGCCGCGAGTGCACCGCCCAGGTCGCGAACGTCATCTCCTACCGGCCCAAGATGGCAGTCCGGGACGCGGCCCGCGCGCTCGGCTACTCGCCCGGCCAGCAGGACGCCTGGTCCAAGCAGGTGGACTGGCGCGACCCGGTGAACATCGACCTCGTGCCGCCGCAGGTCATGGAGCTGGCCGAGCAGATGAGCAGGCTGCCCCGGCACCTGGGCATCCACTCGGGCGGCATGGTCATCTGCGAGCGCCCGGTCGGCGAGGTGTGCCCGATCGAATGGGCCGCGCGCGAAGGCCGGAGCGTCCTGCAGTGGGACAAGGACGACTGCGCCTCGGCCGGCCTCGTGAAGTTCGACCTGCTCGGCCTCGGGATGCTCTCCGCCCTCGCCGACTGCTTCCGGCTCGTCGCCGCCCACCACGGCGAGCACTACGACCTCGCGACGCTCCCGCAGGACGACCCGGCCGTCTACGCGATGCTGTGCGACGCCGACTCGGTCGGGGTGTTCCAGGTCGAGTCACGCGCCCAGATGGCGACGCTCCCCAGGCTCAGACCCAGGAAGTTCTACGACCTGGTGATCGAGGTGGCGCTGATCCGTCCCGGGCCGATCCAGGGCGGCTCCGTCCACCCGTACCTGAAACGCCGCAGCGGCGACGAGGAGGCGACCATCCCGCATCCGCTCATGCGGAACGCGCTGGAGCGCACCCTGGGCGTTCCACTCTTCCAGGAGCAGATGATGCAGCTCGCCGTCGACTGCGCGGGGTTCACGCCGCAGGAGTCCGACGCGCTGCGCCAGGCGATGAGCTCCAAACGCGCGCCCGAACGGATCGAGCGGCTGCGCGCCCGGCTGCTGGCCGGCATGACCGAACGCGGCATCCCGCGGGACGTCGCCCTCGACGTCTACGACAAGATCCTCGGCTTCTCCAGCTTCGGGTTCCCCGAGTCGCACTCCCAGTCGTTCGCGCACCTCGTGTACGCGAGCTCCTGGCTGAAGCGGCACTTCCCGGCGGCGTTCACCGCGGCGCTGCTGCGCAACCAGCCGATGGGGTTCTACAGCCCGCAGTCCCTGCTCGGCGACGCCAAACGGCACGGGGTGACGGTCCGGCCCGTCGACGTCAACGCCTCGGCCGCCCAGGCGACGCTGGAGGAGCCGCTCCCGCCCACGACGAGGCACCCGCACGGCCCGGAACGGCGGCAGCCGGCGATCCGGATCGGCCTGGACGCCGTCCGCGACCTCGGCGACGAGGCGGCACAACGCATAGCGGAAGGGAGACCCTATACGTCCATGGAGGACCTGGCCCTGCGCGTCCCGCTGTCGGCGGCGGCGTTGGAGGCCCTCGCGACGGCGGGGGCGTTCGACCGCTTCGGCCTGTCACGCCGGGAGGCGATCTGGACGGCGGGCGCGCTGGCGGGCACCCGTCCCGGCCAGCTGCCCGGCACCACGCCCGGCCTGCGGGCGCCCGGCCTGCCGGAGATGTCGGTGGTCGAGGAGACCCTCGCCGACCTGTGGTCCACCGGGATCTCCGCGGTCCACCCGATGGCGCATGTCAGACCGCTGCTGGAGGAGTACCGGGCGCTGACCGCCGTCGCGCTGCGCACCGCCCGCGACGCGTCCAACGTCGTCGTCGGCGGGCTCGTGACGCACCGGCAGCGGCCCCCGACGGCGGGCGGCGTCGTCTTCCTCAGCCTTGAGGACGAGACGGGCACCACCAACGTGATCTGCCCGGCGCCGGTGTGGGACCGGCACCGGGCGGTGGGGCTGTCAGCGCAGGGACTTCTGGTCAACGGCAGGCTGGAGCGGCGGGAGGGTGTCGTCCACGTGCACGCGACCAGGCTCCGGCGCCTGCCCGTCCCCGGGAAGGTCCGCAGCAGGGACTTCCACTGACACCGTCACCCTGTCCACGAGCATGGGGTGGCCGGGCTCGGTGGCGGGGCCGACGTCGCCGCCGTTGCCGCGCGGCATCGCGCCGCCCATCGCCATCGTGAAGATGACGAAGAAGCCGTCGCCTTCGGTCATGTTGTCCCAGGCGCGTTTCCACCGGCGCTCGGAGACGCCGCGCGGCGGGTCGTCGCGGGTGAGGCGGTGCACCCGCCTGCCGTCGAGGTACCAGCGGATCTCCTCGGCGTCGGTGCGGCGGTCGAACTCCAGCCGGTAGGTGTGGAAGCCGTCGCCGCAGCCGACCGGCGCGCACTCGGCCGACGTGCCCCGGCCCACGGGTTCGCGGCACGGGCCGCCGGAGCTGCCCTCGCCGCGGATGCCGCAGTGCAGGGTGAAATACGCCCGGTTCTTCCCGTTGACGTGTTCGACGATGTCGATCTCGCCGCCGGACGGCCAGTTGCCGTCCTCCGGGTGGCGGCGCTGCGCCTGGTTGAGCAGCCAGAACGACGGCCAGTAGCCGTTCGCGCGGACCCCGGTGATGCCGGGCATCTTGATCTCGGCCTCGAAGGCGGTGCGGGTGCCGTCGGCGAACCTGAAGACCTTCGCGCTGTTGATGCGGGCGGACGTCCACTCGGTGCCGTTGCGGCGCGGGGTGAGCGCGAGCCTGCCCTTGCCGTCCTTGGCGACGTTGGCGGGGTCCGCCGTCATCCTGGCGATCTCCCCGGTCCCGAAGTTCTGCGGCCCCTTCCCGCCGAGCGGCGACACCGTCCGGTGCCCGAGATCGGGGATCCACTCGGCCCCCGGCCCCGCCCCCTTCTCGCCCGAAAAATCATCATGGAACAGAACTTTCCACCCGGGCGGCACCGGCACGTCCCGGGGTGTCCCGGACAACGCGGGCCTCGGCGCCGGCCGCTGCTCCCCGCCCTTCCCCGCCACCCCAACCACTCCGGGTTCCTTGGAAGGCCCAGACGCGGGCCGCTGCTCTCCGGCCGTCGCGGAGCCCTTTGTGTCGGGGTGTTGTGCTGGGGGAGTCTGGGAGGTGGGCTTTTTTGGGGGGGTTTGGGGGGAGTCGCGGGGGTTGCTGGAGGGGAGTTCGGCCAGGGGGGTTGGTGGGGGGAGGGGGCGGGTGTGGGCGGCTGCGGCGGTGGGGGCGTAGAGGGAGGTTGAGCAGAGGGCGACGGCGAGGGCCTGGTGTATCCGGTGTCGGGTGGCCTCGGGTGAAGGGGGGGCGGGGCGCTCGGCGGAGGGGTGTCGGGCGAGCGCGGCCGATGGGGTGGGCTTGGGTGGGGTGGGGCGGGTGTTGATGGTTCCTCCCGGGCGCGGGTGGTGGCGTGTGGGACGCCTTCACCGTGCCCGGGAGTGATCGTGCTGACACGTCGCGTCAGGGAAGGAACGTGAACCAGTTGACGTTCACGAACTCCTGCTTGTGGTCGGCGGTGAACCTGAGGTGCACGTCGTGGACGCCCGTCGTGGCCGGGATCTCGACGAGGACGTCGGCCCAGTCCTGCCAGCCGCCCGTGTTGGGCACCTTGACCGTCGCGACCGGCGCGGAGTCGGCCGAGTCGAGCCGCACCTCGATCGCGCCGCCCGCGCCGCCGCCCGCCCCGCCGGAGATCCGGGCGAGGAACTTGGTGGAGCCGCCGGGGCCGAAGGCGATGTCGTCGTAGCGGGCCCAGTCGCCGTCGGCGATCCAGCCGATGAACTCGGTCTTGCCGATGTCGTCGGCGTCGGCGGTCCGCAGCCCCGACTGCGCCGAGAACCCCTCGGCCTGGACGAACGGCGGACTCCACGCGGCGGGAGAGTCAGGGTCGAGTGGGGGCGGCGAAGATGTCGCGGGGGCTTCGGGCGCGGGGGAGTCCTCCGCCGGGGGGCTTTCCGGCTCTTCAGCGGGACTCTCCGTAGCCGTCGGCGAAGGCGAGGGCGTCGGGTCGGCAGGCACGGCGGGTGCGACGTCCTCGTCGGGCGCCCCGGCGCCACGGGCCATGACCTTCACGTAGTCGACGAGCATCGGGTGCCCGGGTTCGGTGGAGTCGGCGATGTCGCCGCCGTTGCCGCGCGGCATGTCGCCGCCCATGGCGACGACGAAGATGATGAAGAATCCGTCGCCGCCGGTCATGTTGTCCCATGCCTGGCGCCACTGGCCGCCGTCGGTGCCGCCGGGCGGGTTGTTGCGCTCCAGCCGGTGGGTGAGGCGGCCGTCGAGGTACCAGCGCATCTCCTCGGCGGCGGTGCGGCGGTCGAACTCGAACCGGTAGGTGTGGTATCCGGCCTGGCAGGTGACGGGCGCGCACTCGACGGAGGTGCCTTGGCCGGTGTGTTCGTTGCAGGGGCCGCCCTGGTCGCCCGCGCCCTTGATGCCGCAGTGCAGGGTGAAGTGGGCGCGGTTGTGGCCGTTGACGTTCTCGACGATGTCGATTTCGCCGCCGGAGGGCCAGTTGTCCTGTTCGGGGTGGAGGCGTTGTTGCTGGTTGAGCAGCCAGAACGAGGGCCAGTAGCCGAGTGCCTGGGCGCCCGCGACGTCGGGCATCTTGATGCGGGCCTCGAAGGCGGTCTGCCCGCCGTCGGCGAACTTGAAGACCTGTTCGCTGTTGATCCGGGCCGACGTCCAGCCGCCCGCGCCGTCCTTGCGGGGGGTGATGGCGAGGTTGCCCTTGCCGTCGGTGGCGACGTTGGCGGGGTCGCGGGTCATCGCGGCGATCTCGGTGGTGCCGAAGTTCATCGGTCCGGTGCCGCCGAGGGGTGAGACGGTGTGGTGGCCGATGTCGGGGAGCCAGTGGTCGCCGGGGTAGACGCCGTTGGCGCCGCCGAATCCATCCTCAAAGAGGACTTTCCACCCGTCGTCGGGTGCCGCGGCGGCGCTGAGCGTGAACCCGCCGGCGCGTTCGACGACGCTCCACGCGCCGAAGACTCCCGCGAGGACGCCGAAGGCCATCCCCGCGGCGATCATGAAGTGGTAGCGGTCCCGGCTCCGCAGCGCGGAGAGGAGTCCGGCCATGGGCTCTCCCGACGATCCGGCCAAGCGCAGGGGGAGCAGGGCGCCTCCCCGGCCCCAACTATGCCCGGATGACAGCGGCAACACGCCGAGAATTGCCGATGTCAATAAATGTCGGCATTCGGGATGGCCGAAACCGTGCGGGGACGGACGGACCGCCCCCGCACGACGCGGCTACTTCCAGCCGAAGTCCTGCGTCCAGTACCGCTTGTGGTGCCCGACGCCGAGGGTCTTCAGCTTGCAGTTGAGGATGTTGGCGCGGTGGCCCTTGCTGTTCATCCACGCCTTGACGACCGAGGCCGCCGTCGGGTACCCGGCCGCGATGTTCTCCGCGCCGGGGTACTTGTAGCCCTCGGCCTTGATGCGGTCCCAGGGCGAGCGGCCGTCCTTGGAGTCATGGGAGAAGTAGTTCTTCACCTTCATGTCCTTGGAGTGCTTGCGCGCGGCCCGCGTCAGCTTGGCGTTCGCCTTGAGGGGCTTGCACCCGGCCTTGGCGCGCGCCTTGTTCGTGAGCTGGAGCACCTTGTACTCCTTGGGGCCCATGCCGCCCTTGGCGGGTGCCTTGGCCGCGACGGGGGTGACGGCGAAGGCGGGGTCGGTGAAGTCGATCTCCTGGGCGGTGTGCTCGGTGTTCTGGGTGCTCTTCCCGGTGGCGTCCACGACGGAGCCCGACCCACATCCGGTGAGCAGGACGAGGGCGGAGACCGAGATGATGAGCGGGAGCTTGGGGGTCATATCATCTCCAATTGCAACGAAGCGGTAACACCATAGTGGGACCAAGGTGATGCTTGTGCCGCTTGGTGCAAATCGCCCTTAAAGGTGCGTCAGGGATGATCTGTGCAGGTGGGACGGGGGGTCAGGTCCAGCCGAAGTTCTGGGTCCAGTACCGCTGGTGCTCGCCGACGCCCAGCGCCTTGAGCTTGCAGTTGAGGATGTTGGCCCGGTGTCCGTCGCTGTTCATCCAGCCCTTCACCACGGCCTCCGGCGTCGGGTACCCGGCGGCGATGTTCTCCGCGCCGGGGTCCAGGTAGCCCTCGGCCTTGATCCGGTCCCACGGCGACCTGCCGTCCTGCGAGTCGTGCGCGAAGTACCCGTTGACCGCCATGTCCGTCGAGTGCTTGCGTGCCGCCCGCACCAGCCGCGCGTCCGCCCGCAGCGCCGGACACCCGGCCTTGGCCCGCTCGGCGTTCGTCAGCGCGAACACCTTCGCCTCGACGGCCGTCATCCCGCCTCCTCCGGGCGCCTGCCCCGTCGGCTTGGGCTTCGGCTTGGGCTTCGGTGAACTGGGCTTCGGCTTGGGCGTGGGCGACCCCTGGGTGGGCTTCGGTTTCACGGCCGTCGGCGTCGCCGGCTTCGGCTTGGCCGTCCTGGTCTTCGTCACGGACTTCGTCGGGCGCGGCCGCTTCGTCTTCGTCGGCGACGGCGCGACGCTCGGCGACTCCCCGACGTCGTCCCCGCCCGGCCCCGCAACCGTCCCCCCGCCCGGCGTCGCCGCCCCCGAAGCCCCGGGTCGCGACGCCGCCGCGTCCTCCGTCCCCCCGGCCGCACACCCACCCGTCAGCACAAGCGCGGCGACCGCGACAACAAGCCCGACCCTGACGTCCATGGCATCTCCCACAGCAACACGACGGCATCCCACTGGTCAGGCAAGTGTGATGTTTGTGTCCTGTGTTGCAAATCCCCTTAAACAAGATTTATGCCAGCCCCCACCCCACCCGCCCCGTCGGGCGATCAAGACCGAAGTCGCCTCCTTGACCCGGGCCTGGTCCCGGCAGACTCACCAGGGGTGTGGGGGAGGGCTCATTAATGCTTTGCGCCGGGGGGTTGGGGGGCGCTTATCCTTGGCGGTTGTGAGTGGTGTGTTCGTTTCTGCCGGTGAGCTGCGTCGACGTCTGGGCGGGGTGATGGTGCGGGATGCCGTGCGGTTGGGGCGGCGGTGGGAGGGGACGCGGAAGATCAGGGACGAGGGGCGGCGGGCGAAGGTCCAGGGGGAGGTGCTGCGGCAGCTTGAGGCGGCTGAGCTGAAGGTCGCCACCAGGGCTGCGGCGGTGCCGGAGCTCAGGTATCCGGAGCAGTTGCCGGTCAGCCAGAAGAAGGACGACATCGCGGCGGCGATCAGGGACCACCAGGTCGTCATCGTGGCGGGCGAGACGGGCTCGGGGAAGACGACGCAGCTACCGAAGATCTGCCTGGAGCTGGGCCGGGGCGTCAAGGGGCTGATCGGGCACACGCAGCCCAGAAGGCTCGCGGCCCGGACGGTCGCGGAGCGGATCGCCGAAGAGCTGGACACCCCGTTCGGCGGCGTCGTCGGCTACAAGGTCAGGTTCACCGACCACTCCAGCGACGACACGCTCGTCCGCCTCATGACGGACGGCATCCTGCTCGCCGAACTCCAGCACGACCGCGCACTGGAGGGCTACGACACGCTGATCATCGACGAGGCGCACGAGCGCAGCCTGAACATCGACTTCATCCTCGGCTACGTCAAGCAGCTCCTCCCGAGGCGCCCGGATCTCAAGGTGGTCATCACCTCCGCGACGATCGACCCCGAGCGGTTCTCCCGGCACTTCGACGACGCCCCGATCATCGAGGTGTCCGGGCGGACGTACCCCGTCGAGGTCCGCTACCGTCCGCCGGAGGACGACGTGGACCAGGCCGAGGCGATCTGCGACGCCGTGGACGAGCTCAGCCTTGAGGCTCCGGGCGACATCCTGGTGTTCCTGTCCGGTGAGCGGGAGATCCGGGACGCCGCCGACGCCCTCGCGAAGAAGCAGTACCGCAACACCGAGATCCTGCCGCTGTACGCGCGGCTGTCGAACGCCGAGCAGCACCGGGTGTTCCAGCCGCACCGGGGCCGCCGGATCGTGCTGGCCACGAACGTCGCGGAGACGTCCCTGACCGTTCCGGGCATCAAGTACGTGATCGACCCGGGCACGGCGCGGATCTCCCGCTACAGCACGCGGTTGAAGGTGCAGCGGCTGCCTATCGAGGCCGTCTCGCAGGCGAGCGCGAACCAGCGCAAGGGCCGCTGCGGCCGCACCTCGGACGGCATCTGCGTCCGCCTGTACGACGAGGACGACTTCGTCTCGCGGCCGGAGTTCACCGACCCGGAGATCCTGCGCACCAACCTGGCGTCGGTCATCCTCCAGATGACGAGCCTGGGCCTGGGCGACGTGGCGAAGTTCCCGTTCATCGACCCGCCGGACCGCCGCGCCGTCAAGGACGGCTTCGACCTGCTGCACGAGCTGCACGCGCTGGACGGCGAGCGCACCCTCACCGAGATCGGCCGCAAGCTGGCCCGCCTGCCGGTGGACCCCAGGATGGGCCGGATGATCCTGGAGGCGGACGCCAACGGCTGCGTCAACGAGGTCATGGTCATCGCGGCGGCCCTCTCGATCCAGGATCCGCGTGAGCGCCCGTCGGACAAACAGCAGGCGGCCGACGAGAGGCACGCCAGGTTCAAGGACCCGACGAGCGACTTCGCGGCCTACCTGAACCTGTGGAACCACGTGCGGGAGCAGCAGCGGGAGCTTTCGGGCAGCCAGTTCCGGCGCGGCCTGAAGAACGACTTCCTGCACTATCTGCGCATCCGTGAGTGGCAGGACCTCGTGGGCCAGCTCAAGCAGGTCGGCCGGGATCTGGGCATCACCGCCAACACAACACCGGGCGACCCGTACAAGATCCATGTGTCGCTTCTGTCCGGCCTGCTCTCGCACATCGGCCTCTATGACGCCGAGAAGCGCGACTATTCAGGCGCGAGAGGGGCGAGGTTCGCGATCTTCCCCGGCTCGGGCCTGTTCAAGAAGAACCCCCGCTGGGTGGTCTCGGCCGAGCTGGTCGAGACGTCGCGGCTGTGGGCCCGCGTCAACGCCAAGATAGAGCCGGACTGGGTGGAGCCGCTCGCCCAGCACCTGGTGAAGCGCTCCTACAGCGAGCCGCACTGGGAGAAGAACCAGGCGGCCGTGATGGCGTTGGAGAAGGTGACGCTTTACGGCGTCCCGCTGGTGACGAACCGCAAGGTCAACTACGGGCGGATCGACCCGGAGCTGTCCCGCGACCTGTTCATCAGGCACGCCCTGGTCGAGGGCGACTGGGAGACCCACCACCGCTTCTTCCACGCCAACCGCAAGCTCCTCGCGGAGGTCGGCGAACTGGAGGAGCGGGCCCGCCGCCGCGACATCGTGGTGGACGACGAGACCCTCGTCGACTTCTACGACCAGCGCGTCCCGGCCGACGTCGTCTCCGGCGCCCACTTCGACGCCTGGTGGAAGACGGAGCAGCGGGTCCAGCCGGATCTGCTCGCCTTCGAGAAGTCCATGCTGGTGCACGAGACGGCCGCCGAGGTCACCGAGCAGGACTACCCCGACACGTGGCGGCAGGGCGACCTGACGTTCAAGCTCACCTACCAGTTCGAGCCCGGCGCCGACGCGGACGGCGTCACCGCGCACATCCCGCTGCACCTGCTCAACCAGGTGTCCGAGGACGGTTTTGACTGGATGGTCCCCGGCCTGCGCCAGGATCTCGTGACGGCCCTGATCCGGGCGCTGCCGAAGCAGACCCGCGTCAACTTTGTCCCGGCGCCCGACTTCGCCCGCCGTGTCCTGGAACGGCTCGTCCCCTATCAGGGCTCCCTCGTGGACGCCCTGAGCGCGGAACTCAAGGCGATGACGGGCGTCACGGTCGCCTCCGAGTCGTGGCAGCCCGGCCAGATATCCGACCACCTCCGGATGACCTTCCGCGTCATCGACAAACGCCGCAAACGCCTCGCCGAAGGCAAGGATCTCGCCAAGCTCAAACGCGACCTCGCCCCCCGCCAGCAGCAGACCCTCGCGAGGTCGTCCGGCATCGAGCGCACCGGCCTCACCACCTGGGACTTCCCGGAGCTGCCCCGCCTCCACGAACAGGGCAGGCTCCGGGCCTACCCCGCCCTGGTCGACCAGGGCGAAACGGTGGCGATCCGGACGTTCGGCACCGAGGACGAGCAGCGGGCCGCGATGTGGCCCGGCGTCCGCCGGATGCTCCTGCTCAACGCCCCCTCCCCGGCCAAACACCTGCAGAATGGGCTGACGAACCAGGCGAAACTCACCCTCGCGCACACCCCGCACGGGTCCGTCGCGAAGCTGTTCGCCGACGTCACCGATGCGGCCGCCGACAAGCTGATGGCCGACCACGGCGGCGTCCCCTGGACCGAGGACGGCTACCGGAAGCTGTACGACGCCGTCCGGGCCGATCTCGCCGACACCGCCGCCCAGATCCTCGGCTGGACCGAACGGGTCCTCGGCTCCCACCAGGCCGTCCAGCGCAGGCTCAAGACCACGAACAGCCTCGTGCTGGTGCCGTCGCTCACCGACGTCAGGGCCCAGCTGGACGAGCTGGTGCATCCCGGGTTCGTCACCGAGACGGGCCTGGCCCGGCTGCCGGACCTGCTGCGCTACCTGCGGGCGATCGAGCACCGGCTGGAGCGGCTGCCCGAGAACCCCAACCGCGACAGGCTCCTGATGGCCCAGGTGGCGGGGGTGCGCGGCGACTGGGAGCGGGCCGGCCGCCCCGCCGACGTGCGCTGGATGATCGAGGAGTACCGGGTCAGCCTGTTCGCGCAGTCGCTCGGCACCAGGTACCCGGTCTCCGACAAACGGATCAGGAAGGCGATTACCGAAGCGCGCCCCCGGTAATGACACTTGCATGTCGGGGGACGAAGCGCTGGTCGACGCCGCACGGGCGGGAAAGCTCGACCGGGTGAGCGAGCTGCTCGCCGAGGGCGTGCCGCCCGACCTGCCCGATTCCGAGGGCACCACGGCGCTGTACGCGGCGGCGGTCGCCGGGCACGGCGAGGCGGTCCGGGCGCTGCTGGAGGCAGGCGCCGACCCGAACCGGGCGAGCCTGGGCGACAGCGACGGCCTGCCGCTGTGCGGGGCCGCCTGCTGGGGCCACGACCAGACGGTCGCCGCGCTGCTGGAGGGCGGAGCCGAGCCCGACCGCACCGAGTCGTTCGACTGGACGCCGCTGAAGTGGGCGGCGACGGGCGGGCACACCGCCGTGGTGTCGCTGCTGCTCCGGCACGGCGCCGACCCGAACGTCGCGACCCGCACCCCGCCGCTGCACCTGGCCGCCGAACGCGGGGCCGTGGACGTCGTCAGGCTGCTGCTCGGCCACGGCGCCGACCCGGCCGCCACGGACGCCGAGGGCCGCACCGCCCTGGATCTGGCGCTGCGCTGGACGGGCGTGGACATCGAGGCCGAGCTGCGCCGCCGCCAGCGGGAGACGTTCGACGAGCCGGGCCACGAGGTCGTCGTCACCCGCACCGAGCAGGACGACGAGACGGAGCTGATCAGCGTGGCGGCCGGGCGCCGGGGCGAGTTCGACGGCGCCGAGTGCGAGCTCCAGACGGGCCACGGCGCGATCGCCACGATCCTGGAGCAGCGGATGGGCATCAGGACTCCGGTGGACGAGCTGGTCCGCCGCGCGATGGAGTTCCGCTATCTGCGTCCGACGGCCGCCGAGTCCCGCAGGCATCCGACGGAGCGTCCCGGCTGGGCCGAGACGGTCCGGGTGCTGCGTGAGCGCGACGACGCCGAGGCGCTCGACCAGGCGCTCGCGCTGGCCAACGATCCCGATCCGCTGCACCGCACGCTCGGCGTGGGGGTGCTGGCCGATCCGGCGCACCGGAGCCGGGCGCTGCCGCTGCTGCGCCGGATGGCCCGTGAGGAGGCCGATCCGGTGCTGCTCAGGGCGGTCGTGCTGGCGCTCAGCGACCACGGCGACGTCGTCGCGCTGCCCGAGCTGCTCGGGCACGCCCGGCACCCCGACCACCGGGTCCGTGACGCCGTCGGCTACGCGCTCACCCGGGTGCTGCCGCCTGAGGACCCGATGGAGACGGCCGAGCTGATCCGGCTCACCGAGGACGACCACGAGTACGTGCGCGACTGGGCCACGATGTCGCTCGGCCTGCTGGAGGCCGACGGGCCGGAGATCCGCGACGCGCTGGCCCGCAGGCTGGCGGACCCGTCCCTGGTCGTGCTGGCCGAGGCGGCGCGCGGCCTGGCCGAGCGCGGCGACCCCAGGGCCAAGGCGGGCATCCGCAGGCTGCTCACCGACCCGAACCTCGACAACTACACGCTCGACGTCGCGCTGGAGTCGGCGGCCCGGCTCGGCGATCGGGAGCTGCACGCCGACGTGCTGCGCTGCCGCCCGCTCGCCGAGTCGCACAAGCTGCACGGGGTCTGGCGGGAGGCGTTCCTCGCCACCTCGGGGTGACGTTTCGGGCACGGCTGCTTAACGCGAACCGCCCGGCGCTCTGCGTCGTGTGACACTACTCGCGGATCACCGATGAAGATAGATTGAACGTTCATCCTCCGTTGTCGCACTCCGTGCGTCGCATGTCCCCCCTCCCGGAGCCCTCAGGTGTCGCCCGTGTCCGACCTCCCGCCCCCGACGCCGACGCCGGACCGCCTGGTCGGACGAGCCGAGACCCTCGCCGCCTTCGCCGAGATCCTCGCCCGGCCGGACTTCTCCTTCCTGTCGCTGGTCGGTGAGCCGGGCGTCGGCAAGTCCCGGCTGCTCGCCGAACTGGCCGCCGCCGCGCGCGGCAAAGGCCGGCTCACCCTGTGGGGCCGCGCCGCCGAGTTCGACGAGGAGATGCCCTACGGGGCCGTCGTGGACGCGCTGGACGACCACCTGGAGTCGTCTCCGGAGGTGCCGCGCAGGCTCGGTCCCGGCGCCGTCCGGCTGCTCGGCACCGTCTTCCCGGCGCTGGAGGACGCGGCGGCGGGCGAGGCGACGGGCGCGCCGGGCCGCTACCGGCTGCACAAGGCGGTCCGGCAGCTTCTGGACGAGCTGGCCCGCGACGACGGCCTCGTGCTCATCCTGGACGACCTGCACTGGGCCGACCACGCGACGGTCGAACTCCTCGACCACCTCGTCCGGCACCCGCCGCGCGGCCGGGTCCTCGTCGCGATCGCCTACCGGCCCGTCCAGGCGATGCCGAGGCTGGGCGCGCTGGCCGAGGCGGGTGAACAGGTGACCGTCGGGCCGCTCAGCCTGGAGGAGGCCGCCCAGTTGCTCGGCGGCGACCCTTCGGCCGAGCGTTGCCGCCGCCTGTATGACGCGAGCGGAGGCAACCCCTTCTACCTGGACGCCCTCGCGCGCGGCGAACGGGCGCAGGAGGACGCCGACGAGGCCGACGAGCTGCCTCGGGCCGTGCGGGCGGCGCTGCTGCTTGAGGTGAGCCGCCTCTCGGCGGGGGCGCAGGTCGCCGCCCAGGGCGCCGCCGTCGCGGCCGACGAGTTCGACCCGGTGCTCGTCGCCGTCGCCGCCGACATCAGCGAGGAGTTCGCCCTGTCGGCGATCGACGAGCTCGTCGCGCGGGACGTGGTGCGGCCTTCGGCGCCCGGCCGGTTCCGGTTCCGGCACCCGCTCGTCAGGCAGGCCGTCTACCTCCAGGCCGCCGCGGGCTGGCGCCTGGCCGCGCACGGCAGGGTCGCCGCCCACCTGACGGCGCTGGGCGCGCCCGCGAGCGTCCGGGCCCGGCACGTAGAACGTTCCGCGCGGTTCGGCGACCAGACGGCGATCGACGTGCTCGTCGCGGCCGCCCGCGCCGCCGCCGGGCCCGCCCCGGCCACCGCGGTGCACCGGCTGCGCGCCGCGCTGCGGCTGATGCCGCCGAGTGAGCCGCGCCGGTTCGGGCTGCTCGTGGAGCTGGTCCGGGCGCAGCTGTCCAGCGGCAGGCTGGAGGACGCCCGGCGCACCGCGATCGAGGTGCTCGGCCTGCTGCCCGAGGACGACCAGATCATGCGGGCCATCGCCGTCCGCGCGCTGGCCCTGGTGGAACGCCAGCTCGACCGGCCGCAGCAGGCGCGCGCGGTGCTGCTCGCCGAGCTGAAGCGGCTGCCGGTGCGGCAGTCGGCGATCGCGATACCGCTGCGGCTGCGCCTGGTGGCCGAGAGCCTTTTGCGCAACGACAGCAGGGCCGCCCAGGCCGTTCTCGACCTCATCCCCGACATCAGCCGCGACTGGCCGCCCGGCCTCGACGTCGCGGTCGCCGCGCTGCGGGGGCTGCCCGCGCACGCGGCGGGCCGGACGGGCGAGGCGTACCGGTTCCTGGAGACGGCCGCGCAGCAGCTCGCGCTGACCCCCGACGAGCACCTCGTCGACTGGATGGACATCCTCACCTGGCTCGGCTGGACCGAGGTGCTCATCGGACGGCCCGACCGCTCCGTCCGGCACTTCACCCGGCTCGTCGCGATCGCCAGGCCGCACGAGATGGGCTACGTCGTCTCGAACATGCTCGCCGGGCAGGCCCGCGCGTCGGCGATGGCGGGCGCGCTCGGCGCCGCCTCCGCCGCCGCCGAGGAGGCGGCCGACCTCGCCCGGATGATCGGCTCCGGCATGCAGCTCGTGTTCGCGCAGACGCAGGGCTGCCTAGCCGCCGCCTGGGCGGGCGACACAGCGCGCGCGCTGGCCTGCGCCGAAGAAGCGCGCGCGACGGGCACCGGCGAGGGCGAGGTGTGGGGCTCGATGTCCCGGCACGCGCACGGCGTGGCGCTGCTCGCCGACGGACGGCCGGAGGAGGGCGTCCGCGAGCTGCGGGCCGCCTGCCGCGACTTCGACGACCCCGTGCTCGACCCGGCGACGCTGCTGTCGTGCGCCGAACTGCTCGCGGGCGCCGAGGCGGCGCGCGGCGATCTGGGCGAGGCGCGGCGCTGGGCAGGGCTCGCGGCGGGCTCGCTCCAGGAGGAGTGGGAGTTCGGCGCCGGGCTCGCGGAACTCGCCGGGGCGCACGCCGAGCTGTCGGCGTCACGGGCGCGGCGGGCCGCGGAGCTGCTGGACGGGCATCCGATCGAGCGGGGCAGGGCGCGGCTCACCGCCGGCGTCCTTGAGGCGGACCGGGAGACGGCGCTGGCCGACCTGTCCGTCGCCGCGTCGCTGTTCGCGGAGCACGGGGCCGAGGGGCTGCACGCCCAGGCCGTCCGGGAGCAGCGGGCGCGGGGGGTGCGGGTGCCGGTCGCGCGGGCCAAGGGGCGCGGCGGCCCCGGCGGGCTGTCGCGGCGCGAGCTCGAGGTCGCGCTGCTCGTCGCCGAGGACTACACGAACCAGCAGATCGCGGACAAGCTCGTGATCAGTGTGCGGACCGTCGAGACGCACCTGTCGAACATCTTCAGCAAGCTGGAGGTCGCCTCGCGGGTGGGGGTGGCCGGCGCGGTCCGTGGTCTCGGGGATCCGGGCACGGACGGACGCGAGGCTACGGGTTCCGTCTCGGGGTGACCCGTACCGCACACCTACGGGGGAACCTCCGTGTTTCCCACGATGTCCGATAAGTGGGGCTTGCGGGAGAGTTGGTGTCGGCGGGACACCGCCGCGGCGCCGCGGAAGGGCAAGGAAGATGACCGACAGGATTCCCAGGTTCACCCTCAAAGGGGTGACCGGCACGGAGATGTCGGAGCGACTGTTCGCCACCGAGGACGGGCTCGGGCTCAGCCTGACCCGCTTCCACCGGGCGGACTGCGACGACGTCGTGCTCCTGATCCACGGGCTCACCCTGTCGCGGGACATGTTCATCATGCCCGAGCACACCAACCTGGTGACCCACCTGCTCGACCACGGGTTCACCGACGTGTGGACGCTCGACTACCGGATGAGCAACCGGTTCCCCTACGACATGGAGACCCACCGGTTCACCCTCGACGACGTCGCCGCCTACGACCACCCGGCCGCCCTCGAAGCGCTCCGGGAGGTCGTCGGAGACCGCAGGATCCACGTCATCGCGCACTGCCTCGGCTCGGTGACGTTCATGGCGAGCCTCTTCGGCGGACTCGTCGACGGGATCAGCAGCGTCGTCGCCAACAGCGTCTCGCTGCACCCGCGCGTCTCCAGGTGGGCGTCGCTGAAACTGCGGTTCGGGCCCGCGCTCGCCGAGTACGGGCTCGGCATGCCGGTCCTCGACCCCAGGTTCGGGGACGCGCCCTGGTTCACCCGGCGCAAGATCTTCTCCCGGGTGGTCTCGCTGTTCCATCCCGAATGCCGGGACTCCGCGTGCCACATGCTCAGCTTCATGTGGGGCGACGGCAAACCCGCGATGTTCTCCCACGAGACGCTGCACGAGGTCACGCACGCGCGGATGGCCGACCTGTGCGGGGCCAGCGGCGTCCACTACTACCGGCACGTCCACAAGATGATCGACGCCGGACACATCGTGCCGTTCTCCGCCGAGGAGACCCGCCTCCCCGACGTCACGGCCGACCTCGCGTCGGTCCAGACCCCGATCCTGTTCCTGGCCGGGACGGAGAACCACGTCTTCACCGACTCCAACATCGTCACCCACGCCGCCCTGGAACAGGCGGCACCCGGCAGGCACGAACTGGAGCTGCTCCCCGGTTACGGCCACGTCGATCCGTTCGTCGGGAAGAAGGCGCATGAGGACGTCTTCCCGCGCATCGTCGAGTTCCTCAAGAAAAAGGCGGTCTGAACCGATGTCCGGGGTGGTGGAGACGGTCGACGCCGTCGTCATCGGGTCAGGGTTCGGCGGATCCGTCGCCGCGCTCCGGCTCGCCGAAGCGGGACAGACGACCGTCGTGCTGGAACGCGGGCGGCCCTACGCGCCGGGCGACTTCCCGCGCACCCCCGCCGACCTCGGCCGGGCCTTCTGGGACCCGGACGAGAACCTCTACGGGATGTTCGACGTCTGGCGCTTCAAAGGATTCGACGCGGTCGTCTCCTCGGGGCTGGGCGGCGGCTCCCTCATCTACGCGAACGTGCTCCTGCGCAAGGACGAGAAGTGGTTCGTCCACGAGCAGCGGCTGCCGGGGGGCGGCTACGAGCACTGGCCCGTGACGCGGAAGGAGCTCGACCCGTACTACCAACTGGCCGAGGACACCATCGGCGTCGAACCGTACCCGGTGCAGCACCCGCCGTACGCCCAGACCCCCAAGACCCTCGCGATGCAGGACGCGGCAGCCGAGCTGGGGCTCGACTGGTTCCGTCCGCCGCTCGCCGTCAGCTTCGGCACGCACACAGGGGCCGTGCCGGAGCCCGGGAAGCCCATCGCGGACCGGGGGTACCCCAACCTGCACGGGGTGCAACGGCGCACCTGCAGGCTGAGCGGCGAGTGCGACATCGGCTGCAACGCCGGCGCCAAGAACACCCTCGACCACACCTACCTGTCGGCGGCGGCCCATCGGGGGGCGGACCTGCGGACGCTGCACGAGGCGCTCCGGATCAGGCGCCGCGACGGCGGGGGCTACCTCGTCGACTACCGGCGGCACGATCCGGCGACCGGCGGGACGGCGACCGGGACGCTGGGCTGCGCCCGGCTCGTCCTGGCCGCCGGCACGTTCGGGACCACACGGCTGCTGCTGCGCTCGAAGCTGCCGGGCATCAGCTCCGCGCTCGGCACGCGGCTGTGTGGGAACGGCGACCTGCTCACGTTCCTCACCGGCGTCAAGAACAGCGCCCGCACCGGGCCGCTCGACGTCGCCAAGGGGCCGGTGATCACCAGCGCGATCCGGCTGCCCGACCAGCTCGACGGCATCGGCACCGAACGCGGCGCCTACATCGAGGAAGGCGGCTACCCGGGGTTCGTCGACTGGATGACGGCGGGGCTCGACGTGCCCGGCCAGATCACGCGCGCCGTCCGGCTGCTGTGGGACAGGTTCACCGACTTCCTGTCCGGCGAGCGCGACACCAACCTCTCGGCCGAGATCTCCGAGCTGCTCACCGGCAAGTCCGTCTCGGCGCACGCGCTGCCGCTGCTCGGCATGGGCCGCGACATCCCCGACGGGGTGCTGCGCCTGGACCGCGACGGACGGCTCACCGCCGACTGGACCGTCGAGACCAGCCGCGCCTACTTCGAACGGGTCCGCGCCACCATGCGGCGGATCGGCGACGTGCTCGGCGCGGACTACGCCGACAGTCCGCTCTGGCTGCGCAAACGCGTCGTCAGCGTGCACCCGCTCGGCGGCGCGCCGCTGGGCCGCCACCCCGGCGAGGGCGTGTGCGACCCGTTCGGCGAGGTCTTCGGGCTGCCCGGAATGTACATCGCGGACGGGTCCGCGATGCCGGGTCCGGTGGGGGCGAACCCGTCACTGACCATCGCGGCGCTCGCGGAGCGGATGAGCCGCCAGATGCTCCACGGGGACGTCGAGAGCCTGGCGGGCGCCGGGACGGGGGCGGGGGCGGCCGGGGGGGCCGCCACGCCGCCTCGTCCGCGCGGGGCGACGGGCCTGTCGTTCACCGAGGAGATGAAGGGCGGCTACGTCGCGGGGGCGACCGAGCCGCACGGCGGGGAGGCGGGCGAGCGGCTGTCGTTCCGCCTGACCATCACCGCCGACGACGTCGAACGCTTCCTGCGCGACCCGGCGCGGCTGGCCCGCGCCGAGGGCTGGATCGAGGCGGCGTCCTTCGGCGGCCGCCGCCGCGTCGAACACGGCTCCTTCAACCTTTTTGTCACCCCCGGTGGTGACGCCGACCGCCGCGAGATGCGCTACCTCCTGCACTTCACCGACGTGCACGGCGCCCCCCGCACCCTCGCGGGCTGGAAGGACATCCAGGTCGGCCCCCCCACCCACATCTGGCCCGACACCACAACCCTCTACTACCGCGTCCTGGACGGCCACGTCCCCGCCCCGGACCCCGACCACCCGGCCCCCACCTCCGTCCTGGGCGCCGGCACCCTCCACATCCGCCTCGCCGACTTCCTGGAACAACTCACCACCTTCCGCACCGACGGCCCCGACGACCTCAAAGCCCTCACCCGCTTCGGCCGCTTCTTCCTCGGCGAACTCTGGGACGTCTACGGCCCCACCAACCACACCCCCGCCTAACCCCGTCCCGGCCGGCTCGGCTGGTCACTCGTAGTGCGTGCGACAGGCGATGATCTGGACGGTGTCAGCCTGCACGGCGTAGACGACGCGGTGTTCCGCGGTGATGCGACGTGACCAGAAGCCCGCCAGGTTCTGCCGGAGCGGCTCGGGCTTGCCGATGCCTTCGTAGCCGTTGCGGCAGATGTCTTCGATGAGCCGGTTCAGTCGCCTGAGAGTGGCACGGTCGTTCCGCTGCCACCAGAGATAGTCGTCCCAGGCTTCGGGCGTGAAAAGGATCTTCACTCGGCGTCCTGGTCCTCTTCCTCAAGGAGTTCGTGCGGCTCGACCTGCCCTACGCGCAGGCTCTGGATGGAAGCCGCGAGGTGTCGGGCGTTGGCGGGGACGCCGAGGAGGAACGCGGTCTCCTTCAACGATTCGTATTCGCGCAGGCTGATCACAACAGCCGGTTCGCGGCCCGCCCGGGTCACCACGATCTCGTCAAGATCCTCGGTGACACGGTCCAGGGCGGCCGCCAGGTTCGAGCGGAACTCGCTCGCGGACATCGGGTGCATCTGTCCCCCTCTTTTCCACAAAGCGTACGTGATCACGTACATAGGACGCAAGCTCCGGACGAACAGCGACGGCCGGTGGGACGGGACGCGGGGGTGTCAGGGTTTTCTGGCGAGGCCGCAGGCGGCGTCGACGTTCTGGGGGGTGCCGACCTCGGTGGGGTTGGGGCGCCATTGGGAGGTGGACACGACGCCGGGGTCGAGGAGTTGGAGTCCGTCGAGGAAGCCGGCCAGTTCGTCGGGGGTGCGGGCCACGTACGGGGTGGAGCCCTGTTCGATGGCGATGCGGATGGCTTCTTCGCGGCCTTCCTTGTCCAGGACGCCGGTGCCGTCGTTGAGCGCCACGAAGCTGCCCGACGGCAGCGCGTCCACCAGGGTCCGGACGATCTCGGCGGCCTCGGCGTCGTCGATCACGTTCCCCAGGATCCCGAAGAGGATGAGGCCGATCGGCCGCGTGAAGTCCAGGGTCTTCGCGGCGGCTTCGAGGATGCGGGCCGGGTCGCGGACGTCGCATTCGAGGTAGGCGGTCCGCCCCTCGTCGGTTCCGGTGAGCAGGGCTCGGGCGTGCACCAGCACCAGGGGATCGTGGTCGACGTAGACGACCCGGCATTCGGGCGCGACCCGCTGGGCGACCTCATGGGTGTTGTCATGGGTCGGCAGGCCCGTGCCGATGTCGAGGAACTGCCGGATGCCCTCCTGCCCGGCGAGGTGCGCCACCATGCGCCCCAGGCACGCCCGCGACTGCCGGGCCACGTCCCGGATACCGGGGAACTCGTTGATGATCTGGTCGCCGACGATCTTGTCGATCGCGTAGTAGTCCCGGCCCCCCAGCCAGTAGTTCCACATCCGCGCCGAATGCGGCACCGACTCGTCAATCCTCGCCCCGGCGTCCACCGCAGCGGACACCTCCTCATCACGGCCAGCAGACATAAAGCGCCATCCCTCCCAGAACACCCAAAACAAAACCCAACAAAGATCACCTTGCAGCCGTCCGCCGCCCCACGCAAGCGGTTCACCCCATCCCGCACCTGAACCCGAGAGCCCGTCAAGTGGCTGGAGGGGTTGGGGTTGGGGGTTGTTGGTTAGGAGGGGAGGTGGCGGGTGGTGAAGTGGGGGAGGGCGGTGGGGAGGGGGAGGGTGCCGGAGGCTATGGCGAGGTAGAGGGATTCGGGGGTGCTGTGGCCTAGGGAGCGGGCTATCGCCAGGGAGTCGCCGGCGGTTTCGGCGGTTAGGAGGTCGATGCCTTGGGTGGCTAGGGCCTTGCGGAGGGCTTCTCGGCCGGTGAGGGCGGCTTCGTCGGTGGCCTGGGCGTCCAGGAAGCGTTGGATGTGGACTCGGGCCTGGGCGGTGCGGGCGAAGGAGAGCCAGTCGGGGCCCGGACAGGCGTCGGGGGCGGTGAGGACCTCGACGACGTTGCCCAGGCGGACCTCGGCGGAGAGGGGGGCGAGTCTGCCGTTGATGAGGGCGCCGATGCTGTGCTCGCCCGTCTCGGGATCGAGGGCGTAGGCGTAGTCCAAAGCCGTCGAACGCGGGGGGAGTGGGACGATCATCCCTTCGGGGGTGAAGACCGGCATGTTGCCTTCGGCGAGGTCGGTGCGCAGGCCGTCCAGGAAGGTCGCGGACGGGGCGTCGGACTGCCAGGCGAGTAGCCGGGCCAGCCACGCTAGGTCGCGGCGGCCCGCGAACTCGCCCACCGGGGCCTCGCCCTTGTCGCCCTGCCTGATGTGCGCGATCACCCCGTACTCGGCGACCTCGTGCATCTGCCGGGTCCTGATCATGACGTCCAGCATGTCGCCCTCGGGGCCGATCAGCACCGTGTGCAGCGCCCGGTACAGGTTGAACCGGGGGATCGCTATGTAGTCCTTCACCCTTCCGGTGATCGGGTGCAGCGCCGCGTGGACGGCGCCCAGAGCGACGTAGCAGTCCTGCTCCGAGCCGTCCACGAGGACGAGGAACCGGATGACCTCGCTGGTGCGCAGGCCGTCCAGGTCGCCGGGCAGGGTGCGGTGCACGCTGTACAGGTGGCGCGGGCGCAGCTCGACCTTTGCGCGCACCCCGTGCTCGGCCAGCGCGGCGCGCATCATCTCGGCGGCGGGCCCCAGCTCTGCTTCGACGCGCGGAAGCACCTCGGCCACCTTCGCCTGCGTCTCGGTGAACGCGTCGGGGTCGAGGGTGGCGAACGCGAGGTCGTCCATCTCGCGTTTGAGGACGTGCAGGCCGAGCCGGTCGGCGAACGGGATGAGCAGGTCGAGCGTCGCGCGGGCGATCCGCTCGCGCTTGTGCGGCGGCTGCGCGCCCAGCGTCCGCAGGTTGTGCAGGCGGTCGGCGAGCTTGATGATGAGGACCCGCAGGTCGGCGGCGGCGGCCAGCACGATCTTGCGGAACGTCTCGGCCTCGGCGGTCTCCTTGCCCCAGCGGGCGCCGTCGAGCTTCGTCACGCCGTCCACGATGACGGCGACCTCGTCGCCGAAGTCCACGCGGACCTCGCCCAGCGTGTAGGCGGTGTCCTCGACGGTGTCGTGCAGCAGCGCGGCGACGAGGCAGGTGCGGTCCATGCCGAGCCCGGCCAGGATCGTCGCCACCGCCAACGGATGGGTGATGTACGGATTGCCGGACTTGCGCATCTGGCCGCGGTGCATCCGCTCCGCCACCTCGTACGCCCGGCGCAGCTCCGCCGGATCCGACGCCGGATGCGCCGCGCGGAACGCCGCGACGAGCGGCTCCACCGCGTCCACGGGGCCGGATCCGGCCCGTCCCGGCGGGCGCGGCACCCGCGCCCACGTCCGCCAACCCGCCGCCGCGCGGCGTCCCGTCAAAGGCCAGCTCGTCGTCAACCTACCGCCCGGAACATGATCAGTGACCGAATGTAGCTGCCATTATGGGGGTGCGCGGGCGGCTGTCCAGGGCGGACCGGCCGGTAGGTTCCCGGTCCGGGCCGCACCGCGCGGGCATTCGTCACTCCGTGTGCCCGGAGTCTGATTTAACGTTTCCGACATCACGATGTGATAATCGACACCCGATCGTCTGCTACGGCAGAATCGACGCAGGTCAAAGATGTCCGAGTCCGGTCCTTGAAATCGGGTCGTGATTCACCGTGAAATACTGATGTGGTGTTTCCCTCCCCGAAAAAGATCCGGAACGCGGCCGCGCTCACCGCGCACCGACTCGCGCACGGGGCCGTCGCCGACCTCACGCCCACCCCCGCCGACCCGCTCGGCACCGGCCTGATCCGGTACCGCCCGGCCGGCTCGGTGATCGCCACCGGGCCGCCCGTCCTGCTCGTCCCGCCGCCCGTCCCCGGCGCCTCGACCGCCTTCGACCTCCGCCGCGACGGAAGCCTCGCCGCCCACCTCGTCGGCACCGGAAGGCGCGTCTACCTGCTGGACTTCTGCGCCGGAGACAGGGAGCAGAGCCTCACCGCGTGGGTCGGCGAGACGCTCCCGGACGCCGTCCGCCGGGTCAGCCTCGACGCGGGGGAGCGGCCCGTCCAGCTCGTCGGCTGGTCCCTCGGCGGGGCGCTCGCACTGCTCGCCGCGGCCGCCGACCCGGGGCTCCCGGTGGCCTCCGTCGCCACCCTCGCCACCCCCGCCGACCCCGCCGCGGCACCCCCCGGAAGCGCGCTCGGCCCCCTCGACACACTCACCGGCGGCGCCGATCCGGTATTGCTCGGCGCGTTCGGGAGAATTTCTCCGCCGCTCGCCCGGCGCGGATATGAGATGCTCGGAATCGACACTTGTCTGAGGCGTCCGATAACACTTCTCGCACATCTCGCCGACCCCGACTTCCTGGCCGACCGGGAGGCCGTCGACGCGTTCACCCACGATCTGGGCGAGCCGGGACGCGCCGCCGCCCGCGCCTACGAGCGGTTCTACCGGCGCGGGGATCTCGCGTCGGGCGAACCCAGGGTCGGGGGGAAGCCGGTGCCGCTCTCACGGATCCGGATACCCGTGCTCGTGGTGGCCGGGCGGGACGACGCGTTGGCGCCGTTGCGGGCGGTTTACCCGTTGACGCGGCTGCTGACGGGAACCCGCGAGGTCCGGTTCACCACCGCCGCCGGGGGGCACCTGGGGGCGCTGACGGCCCGGACGGCGCGACGGACTACCTGGACGCGGCTCGGGGCTTGGCTCGACGAGGCGACGCTGCAGCACGGGATGCGGCCCACGCGGAAGGACAGGGACACGGCGCTGCACCGGAGGTGAGGGCGCGCTGTCGCCCCGGGGAGAGCGGGTACGCCTTGAGTTCTGACACCGGGCTGCCGGCCACCTGTGACGCCTGTGCGGGGCGCTCTGATCTGAGCGGCCTGGCACGGGCCGTCAAAAGGGCGGCGCGGCGGCCGGGGTCAGTCGTCGGTGTTCTGCGGCGGGGTCGGCTTGCGCGGGGTGATCCGGATACGGCCCGAATCCAGGTCGGGACGGACGTTGCGGGGGGCGTCGCCCGCCTGCTCGTGGTCGTCCACCCGGCGCAGCTTCTCCGCCTCCTGCTCCTGCAGCTGGATCTTCTTCGCGCCGCTGAACGCCGCGTGCAGATCCTCGAAGATCCCGGCGCCGAACCCGGCCCCGGCCTCGCCGTCGCCGCGCAACGACTGCATCAGGCCCCCGCCGCCGGTGCCCTCACGGGCCCACTCAGGCACCGCCATCTTGGCCTCGAGCTTGGCCTTGCGGGCCATCTCCTCGGCCTTCTTCGACCGCTTGCGGCGGCGGAAAGGTGACTTCACAGACTCTCCAACGATTGCGCGGCCGAGTTTGATCCCCTTGATCGCGTGCGGCCGCCCACCGCACGCTAGCGCCCCGGCCTCGGATCCAGGAAGACCGGTGCGAAACCACGATAACCTTTCGGACGTGCGTCTCTCCGAACTGATCCAGGAGATCGAGGGCCGATACGACCCGTCCTGGGCGGAGTCCTGGGACGCGGTGGGGCTCGTGTGCGGTGATCCCGAGGCCGAGGTCGCCTCGGTGCTCCTCGCCGTCGATCCCGTCGCCGCCGTGATCGACGAGGCGCTCGCCGAGGGCGTCCAACTCGTGATCACCCACCATCCGCTCCTGCTGCGCGGCATCAACGGGGTACCGGCGAGCACGCCCAAGGGCCGCACCGTGCACCGGCTGATCCGCGCCGGCACCGCCCTGTACACCGCGCACACCAACGCCGACGTCGCCGACCCGGGCGTGTCGGACGCGCTGGCGCGGGCCGTCGGCGTCGTCGGCGCGCTGCGGCCGCTGGAGCCGTCCCCCGCCGACCCCCGGCGCGGCCACGGCCGGATCGGCGAACTGCCCGAGCCGCTTCCGCTGCGCGAGTTCACCGCGCGGGCCGCCGCCGCCCTGCCCCGGACGGCCTGGGGCGTGCGCGCCGCGGGCGACCCCGAGCAGACCGTGCGCACCGTCGCCGTCTGCGGCGGAGCGGGCGACTCGCTGATCGAGACCGCACGGCGCGCCGGAGCCGACGTCTATCTCACGTCGGACCTACGCCACCACCCCGTCTCCGAATCCCTGGAGACGAGCCCCATGGCGCTCGTGGACGCCGCCCACTGGGCCACCGAATGGCCCTGGCTGGCCGACCTCGCCGCCCTCCTCAGCCCACACGTCAAGACCCGGGTGTCCACGCTCGTCACCGACGCGTGGACCCACGCCGCCGAAGGAGTCCAGTGAAAGCCGCACCCCGAGACCAGCTGCGCCTGCTCGACCTGCAGGAACTGGACACCAGCCTCAACCGCCTCGCCCACCGGCGGCGCACCCTCCCCGAACTGGCCGAACTCGCCGCCCTCGAAGGCAGGATCGGCGAACTGCGCGACAAGCTCGTCCGCGCCCGCACCGACCTCGCCGACCTCGACCGCGAGCAGGCCAAGGCCGAGCAGGACGTCGACCAGGTCCGCGCGCGCGCGGACCGCGACCGCAAGCGGCTCGACTCCGGCCTGGTCACCTCCGCCAAGGACCTCTCCAGCCTCCAGTCCGAGATCACCTCGCTCGAACGCAGGCAGAGCGACCTGGAGGAGGTCGTCCTGGAGATCATGGAACGGCGTGAGGAGGCGGAGGCGCGCGTCACCGCCGTCGAGGCCGAGCAGCGTGAGCTGGACGTCACCCTCACCGACCTGAACGAGCGCAAGGCCAAGGCCGAGCAGGAGATCTCCGGCCAGTCCGGGCTCACCACCGACGCGCGCAAGGGCGTCGCCGCCGACATCCCCGGCGACCTCCTCGCCCTGTACGAGAAGCTCCGCGAGCAGTTCGACGGCGTCGCGGCCGCCGCGCTCACCCGCGGCCAGTGCCAGGGCTGCCGCCTCGCCCTCAACACCTCCGACCTGAACCGGATCAGGGCCGCCGCGGCCGACGACATCGTCCGCTGCGAGGAGTGCCGCCGCATCCTCGTCCGCACCCCCGAGTCCGGGCTGTGAGCCGCAAACTCGTCGTCGAGGCCGACGGCGGGTCGCGCGGCAACCCCGGGCCCGCCGGGTACGGCGCCGCCGTCGTGGACGCGCTGACGGGCGAGGTGCTCGCCGAGGCGGCCGAGGCCATCGGACGGGCCACCAACAACGTCGCCGAGTACCGGGGGCTCATCGCGGGCCTGCGGGCCGCCGCCACCGTCGATCCGGGGGCGCGGGTCGAGGTGCGGATGGACTCCAAGCTCGTCGTCGAGCAGATGTCGGGACGCTGGCAGATCAAGCACCCCGACATGAAGCCGCTCGCCCTGGAGGCGCGCGATGCCGCGTCCGGCTTCTCGGCCGTCGTCTACACGTGGGTGCCGCGCGCGCGCAACACCCGCGCGGACGCGCTCGCCAACGCGGCGATGGACGCGGCGGCCCGGGGGGAGACGTGGTCGCCCTCCCCTCCCGTCGCCGCCCCTGAGCCCGCTCCGGCGCCGCCCAAGGGCGGCTGGCTGCCTCCGTCCACCGAACCGACCCGCACCCTCCTGCTCCGGCACGGGCAGACGCCCCTGTCGGTGGAGCGGCGCTTCGCGGGCGTCGGCGACATCCCCCTGACGGACGTGGGACGCGCCCAGGCCGAGGCCGCCGCCCGTCACCTGGAGCCTGCGGGGATCGACGTCATCGTGGCGTCCCCCCTGCGGCGGGCCCAGGACACGGCGAAGGCCGTCGCGGCCGTCACGGGCGCGGAGATCCGCACCGAGGAGGGGTTCCGCGAGACGGACTTCGGCGCCTGGGAGGGCCACTCCTTCGCCGAGGTCGCCGAGCGCTGGCCGGACGACCTCGCGGCGTGGCTCTCGGACTCCGGGCACGCCCCGCCGGGCGGTGAGAGCTTCACAGCGGTCGCGAAACGGGTCGCGACGGCCCGGGACAAGGTCCTCGTGCGCTACCGCCGCCAGACGGTCCTCGTCGTCTCCCACGTGACGCCGATCAAGACCCTGGTGCAGCTCGCGCTCGAAGCACCCGACACCATCCTCTACCGGGTCCATCTGGACACGGCGTCGCTGTGCACCGTCGACTGGTACGACGACGGGCCCGCCGTCGTACGGTCGTTGAACGAGACGCACTACTTGACGTGATACGGGAGGATGGGGCCATGGTGAGCATGACGTTCGACGCCGGGCGGGACATGGACCCGGTCGCCACGGTGACACTGCGGTCCGAGGCTTGGGAGATCAACATCCGCGCGATCCCCGCCGAATTCGCCAGGCTGGCCGCCATTCGCGACACCGACTGGGAGACCTCCGGCTCCATCGGCGCCGGCACCTGCGCGGGCGCCCCCGCCTTCTGGGTCCACCACCAGGGCAACGCCGTCATCCTCGTGGGCCAGGACGACGAGACCTGGGACTTCGCCGTCACCATCCCCCTCTCCCTCACCGACGAGATAGCCCAGGCCGCCTCCACCGCCGTCCCCGCCTGACCCACCCACCCCACACCCGTGGGGTCCCACTTCCCGGACCTTCGTTGTGCGCGCACTCGGAGGTATCCAGAGTTCTCACTCTCGGCAGGACGGGTCGCCGGGCCCGAGACCCGTCCCTGAGGCGAGTGGGCGGGTCTCAGCGGCTGCGGACTATTTCGAAAACGATCTTGATCGTGGTCCAGATGGTGAGTTTGATCAGTTCGATGGCGATCTGCAGACGCAGCATGATGCTCCGGTCGCTGCGGTTGTTCTTCGGTTCCGGCTGGGTCATTGTGTCGGCTCCTCGTAAACTGTTCCGGCGGTGCCCTGTGGGCGTTGGCAATGTTTCCTTGCAGTCTTGGCGGCCAAGTGGACGTCCTACAGAGCCGAGCGCTAGATCCCTCCGACATCACGTCTGCGCAGAGGGTTTGTGATGCGGATGTAGGACGCTTTCGGACGCGTGCTTGCATGCCTGTCTACACTCGTAGGACATCGTCGGACACGGACGGACGACTTGATGCACGCTGCCGACCCGCCCCATACCAGTGATCTTGAACTTGCCAGTGTTAGCTCGGTGGAAGAGTTGGCGAGGGTGCTTCGGGTCCTGCGTATTCGCGCAGGAAAAGTACCGCTTCGAAGACTGGAAGTGGCGACGAAGTTCAAGAGAGTTCCTCTTTCCAGATCTACTCTTTCGGACATGTTGGCTGGCCGAAGACTGCCAAGTAAAGCAATCGTGCTCGCCTTCGTTGAAGAATGCGGGATTTCCGGAGTGGGCCTTGTTGAGTGGCGCTTGGCATGGGAACGCGCTGCCTCCGCAGCCGAATTTCCGGCCGTAGCCAATATTGAGACTTCCGGGATGGGCGTGGTGACGGCTCCGCTGGTCACTTATGAAAGTTTTGGCCTCGTTGGCATGGAGGTCAGGGGCTCCGAATTCCATTCTGTGCCTCCCGGAAGATTCATCCGAGAGGCGTCCAGCGAGGTGGTGATCTCTGGAGTCACGGCGAAAAGTACACTCACGCTATTGGCGAGAGATCTCGATCATATTCTTTCGCGAGGAGTATGCGTCGGTGTTCTCATTCTTCATCCGCGTTCAGACGACGTCGCTCGCCTTCGGCAGCAGGAACTCATCGACGTCGGTGCCGAGCTCGAAGAGGTGGAGGCTCTGTTGAGGGGCAAGTACACGGTGTCGTACGGTAGCTCCTTCTATTACCGATTCTTGAGGAATATACCGCCCTTTACGGCCATAATGCGGGATGGTGCCCTCCTGACGAGGGCGACCGGTGTGGCAGAGGATGGGGCTTCGTTGATCCGTGTGCAACCCCGTTCCGCCCATCACAGCCAGCACCGCGGAGTTGTGTTCACCTTCCGGTCGGGTCATGCGGATGCCGCCTCCGCCTTCAACTTCTTTGCTGATGATCTTCGACTGCAATGGGAACAGGGATTGAGGCCGTAGTGTTTCTGGATGGGGTCGCCGACGATGTCGGGTAATATGCTAGACGGGGAGGTGGTCAGTTTTTATGCGGGAAAGCGGGTACTGATCACTGGGCATACGGGCTTCAAGGGGTCATGGCTGTACGTGATCCTCGAATCCATCGGTTGTGATGTGTATGGAATCGCTCTCCCGCCGACGACGAGGCCAAGCCACTTTCTAGAGATGGGTATCGACCAAAAACCGGGAAGCTTCATCGGCAATGTCCTCGACTATCCCATGCTGGTGGAACTTATCGATTCGGTCAGGCCGCAGGTAGTGTTTCATCTGGCTGCTCAGGCATTGGTTCGAGAGGCGCAGGATCTTCCCAGAGAGACTTTTGAGACGAATGTCATGGGCACCGTGAATATTTTGGAGGCCGCGCGAAGGTCGGATTCGGTGGAAGCCATTATTTGTGTAACTAGTGACAAGAGTTATGCCCCAGGTAGCTCCGTGAAGACGGAGGAAAGCAGACTCGGTGGAGGGGATCCGCTTACTGGTTCCAAGGCTGCTGCAGAGATGGTCATATCCTCCTATCAGGTTGCGTCGCCTTCCTTCTGGGGTCGGAATAATTCCCGCCATGCACTCATGGGCGTCGCGTCGGCCCGGGCTGGTAATTCAATCGGAGGAGGAGATTGGACTCCGGGACGCCTTCTCCCGGATATTGCTGTCGCATTGGTAAGTGCTGGCAGTCTACCGCTCAGGTCTCCACGCGCAGTAAGGCCGTGGCAGCATGTGCTTGATCCGCTTTTCGGCTATCTCCGGCTTGGTGTTCACCTTGCCCGAGAGCCAGAGCGCTATAGTGGTCCGTTCAATTTCGGCCCCGAGGCCCGCGATGCGCTGACAGTCGACGGAATAGTAAATGAGGCATTTTCGGTCTGGGGAAGAGAAGTTCCTGTGTATCCTGTCGATGTAGACTTCACTGAAGACGCCATCCTGCTCATAGACTCTTCGCGGGCCAGGCAAGAACTTGGATGGTCTCCCCATTGGAACGCGTCTGAGGCGGTCGAGCGAACCGTGGATTGGTATCGGCGTTTCTATTCTGGAACACCCGCCAGAGAGCTCACTCTGGCGCAAATAGCGGATTACCTCGGTTCGATTCGGTAGAGTGAGCCGTACCCCGTGCCTCCTGCATCGTGGGGTCTCGCGCCCTTTCCGCAGCTCTCTCGAAATTCCCGCCTCGTGCAGGCAACCTCCTGCCTTCCCGTGCGTCTCTGAGGCATGACCGCTGACACGGCGCCCCCGCGCCGCGTGGACGAGCGCACCTTCTCCGCGCTCTACCGAGACCACGCCCTGGGCCTCACCCGCCTCGCGTACCTGATGCTCGCCGACCGCGAAGCGGCCCAGGACGTCGTCCAGGAGGCGTTCCTCGGCCTCTACCGCCGCTGGCCGTCACTCCGCGACAAGGACAAGGCGCTCACCTACGCCCGCTCCGCCGTCCTCAACCGGTGCCGCTCCCTCCTGCGGGCCCGCCGGCTCCCCCTGCGGCGCACCCACGAGCCGCCCGCCTGGTCCGCCGAGTCCGAGGCACTCCTCAGTGAGGACCGCCGCCAGGTCCTCACCGCCCTGCACCGGCTGCCTCCCCGTCAGCGCGAAGCCCTCGTCCTGCGCTACTTCCTCGACCTCACCGAGGAGGAGACGGCGCAGGCCATGGGCGTCACCCGGGGCACCGCCAAGTCCACGGTCTCCCGCGCCCTCACCGCCCTCTCCCGTCACCTGGAGCCCTGAGATGACGCCCACCGAAAGCCGTCTCCGCGACGCCCTCGCCTCCGCCGCCCACGGCATCGACAAGGTCCCGGACTTCGCGATGCCCGCCCGTTCCCGCTTCTCGCGTCCCCTTGCGGCGGCCCTGGTCGCGGCTGCCACTGTCGGCGCGCTTACGTACCTCACCCAGGACCTCGACCCCCGTCCGGCTCCCGGGACGCAGGCGCTCACCCCCGCGCGGTCCGGCTACAACCTCACGGCCTACCTGTGCGTTCCTACGTCCGTCGAGCCGGGCTGCCACCGGCGCGCCGCCACGCCCGCCGACCACGAGGCCATCACGGCGACGCTTACGGATCACCCCGGTGTCGAGACCTTCACGTACGAGTCCCAGGAGGCCGTGTACGCGCGGTTCCGTGCGCTCTTCAAGGACACGCCGGGGCTTCTGCGGGGCGCCAAGCCCGGCGACGTCCCCGACTCGTATCGGATCCAGGCCAGGCAGGACGCTCTTCCGGACGTCAGAGCCGCCCTCGCCACGCTTCCCGGCATCGACACCGTCGTGGACGAGCCCGCCCGGCCCGGCGCCTGGCCGGGCGACGTCCCCTGAGCGTCCGGGACCCCACGGCTCCGCGCGCGTGGGGTCCCGGCCTCGCTCCGGTTCATTCGTGGAGGGAGACCCGGAAATAGCCGTAGATGCCCGCGATGACGGCTCCCGCGAACCACCCCGGGTCGCCGAACAGGACGATCGCGGCCAGCGCGATGCCCACCGGGATGAGGAAGTCCGCGACCGTCCGCAGGTAGATCGCGAGCCCGATCCCGCCGAACAGGAAGCCCACCACCGCCGCGACGTTCGCGCTCGCCCCGTACCGCGGCTCCGGCAGCGCCCGGATCAACCGCTCGATCCCACCGATCATCGCCCGTGCTCCTCGCTCTGTGACGCATCCCCGATCCGACGCGAAGAGCATCCGCCACCCTGACGCCGCAAACCCCCTCACACCAGGGAAACCGCCGCATCCCCCGGCGCCGTCGCGCGCTGACGACATGGGGTGCGCGCCAGACCGTCCCTCAGGCGTCTCCGGGCGCGGTTCAGCCGCCGGTCGCGGACAGGGCGGCCGGCGGCTTGGGGCAGTTGACTAAAGGACGCCCTTCTGGGTGCCCAGGGCGTGCCTGAGGGCGTCCGTGGCCAGGGTGATGGCGGCGGACGCGGCGTTGGTGGAGCGCACAGGGTTGAGCATCATGAAGTCGTGCAGGATGCCGTTGAACCTGACGCACGTCACCGGGACGCCGGCCTCGGTGAGCTTGCGCGCGTACGCCTCTCCCTCGTCCCGGAGCACGTCGTTCTCGTCGACGATGACGAGCGTCGGAGGCAGACCGGCCAGTTGCTCCACGGAGGCGCGCAGCGGTGAGACGGTGATCTCGTCGCGGAGCGCCTTGTCCGGGCAGTAGCAGTCCCAGAACCAGGCCATCGCCTTGGCGGTGAGGAACGGGCCGTCAGCGAACTCCCGGTAGCTGTCGGTGTTCTGGGCGGCGTCGGTGACGGGGTAGTACAGCGACTGGTGGACGAACGTCACGTCGCCGCGGTCCTTGGCGAGGATCGCGATCACCGCGGTCATGTCGCCGCCTACCGAGTCGCCCGCGATGGCCATGCGGGACGCGTCGATGCCCTCCTCCTGGCCGTGCTCGATGAGCCACCGGGCCGTCGCGTAGGACTGCTCGATCGCTGTCGGGTACTGCGCTTCCGGCGACCTGTCGTACTCGGGGAACGCGACGGCGCAGTGCGCGCCGACGGCGAGTTCGCGGACGAGCCGGTCGTGGGTGCCCGCGTTGCCCAGCACCCAGCCCCCGCCGTGCACGTACAGCAGCACGGGCAGCGATCCGCCCAGGCCGAACGGCTTGATGAGCCGGACCCTGACGTCGCCGACCGCGGTGGGCACCGTCACCCACTTCTCCTCGACCGGGAGCTTCTCGAACGGCGCGGCCTGGATGTCGTCGAGTACCTTGCGCGCCTTCTCCGGCCCCACCTCGTACAGGAACGGAGGCTTGGACGTGGCGTCCGCGAGCTCCTGCGCCGCGGGCTCCAGTACGTGCTTCGTCATCGTTCTCGCCTTCCCTTCGGAGTCTTTCCTGCTGTTCCTTAGGGGGTTTGTCGGTTGACGTTCGGATTCGAGCCATTCGGCGAGGGTGACCCCGCCCAGCTCGGGCCGCCCCTCGGGGACGAGACTGCGCTCCTGGAGCCGCGAGCCGAAGTACCGGGCCTCGGGGTCGGCGACGACCTCCCGGCGGTCGTCGCGCGCCCTGAGCGCCTTCCGGACCACCTCGTCGAACCGGAACCGCTCGGGCCCGGCGATCTCCACGTCCCCGTTCACCGGCGGCCCGAGCGCCGCCTCCGCGACGACGGCCGCCACGTCGTCCGCCGCGATCGGCTGGAACGCCACGGGCGGCACCCGCACCACACCGTCCTTCCCCTCCGCCGCGTCCGCGATCCCCCCGAGGAACTCGAAGAACTGCGTCGCACGCACGATCGTGTACGGCACTCCCGACGCCGCCACAAGATCCTCCTGCGCCCCCTTGGCCCGCAGATACCCGTTGTCCGGCAACCCCCGCCCCGTCCCCACCACCGACAACACCACGTGATGCCGCACCCCGACCTCTTCCTCCGCCTCCAACAGATTCCGAGTGGAAGCCGTGAAGAACCCCATGACCGCACCGTCCTCGAACGACGGCGAGTTACTCACGTCCACCACCACATCCGCCCCCCGCAACGCCCCCACAACCCCCGCCCCCGTCACGACATCCACCCCACTCCGCCGAGACGCCACCTCCACCTCACACCCCAACCCCTCAAGCCTCCCCACCACCTTCTTCCCGACGAGCCCAGCCCCGCCCACCACCACAACCTTCATGCCTCCCCCTCCCAAGCCTCGTCCCCTCACCCAACCCACGCTAGACACCCCCTCCCACCCCCACTCCCCCCAAACCGCAATAACTCCCCCAACCCTGGCAGCGGGCTTCCGGGGGAGAGCTGGGAGGGCGGACGAGGCGGCCTGTAAGCCGGGAACGGAGACCCCCAACCCCCTGACCAGCCAAAACACCCCCTGACCAGCCCGAACCCTCCTCTTCATTTCGGGCCAGTTCTCATCGTTTCCCGCCTCCTCGCACCCTCATGTGCACGAAATGTGCACTGATCTTGGTCGGTCGGCTCCCCGCGGTGGAATGCTGGTCGGGTCCCGACAACAGGCACCGCCGGGGTGCCCGAGGCCGGGTGCCGAACCGCTGGGAGTTAAGAGGCGCCTCACGGGGCGGTCGCACGCGTGGCGCACGATCGGCGTCCTGCGTAGACCCCAACGGAACCCGGCACGAACCTTCCCGGGCCCAGTCCTAGGTCCAGAGCGCTCATCCGCGCAACGGCGAGAAGCCGTGACAGAGGGCAGAGCGCGGATGAGCGCTCTGGGATGGCGGGGTCTGGGGGCGCCTGAGCCCCCAGCGAGGATCTCGCGTCCGTAGTCCCCTGCGCCTCGGTCCACCGGCCCTGAGACGAGCTGGGCCGCCCCCGTCCGCCGCTGAGGGACCGGCGCCCACGCCGCACGCCCGAAGCGGCGTGCGGGGGCGGCCGGCGGCGGCGAAGCCGCCGCCCTTGATCCCAAACAGCACAACTCGGCAGCAGCCAGCCTGCTATTACGAGCCAGCCGGATCCTGCCGCAGTTGGGTCAGATGCACTACCAAGCCCGCGTGGTCAGCCTCTACGGTGGCCGGATTTGTTCGGACTCGTTTTGGCAATCGGTAGCGATACCGTCGCTAATGCCGGTATAAATAGTGCTATGCACATGAGATGCCAATAGGACTTTGTGATCTTGAACAGGGTGTTAGCTCAGTCGAGAGAAATGACTCGGCAACCCTAATGACGCGCAGTCCCACTGTGATCAATGAGGGCTGGAAAGTTATGGCACTAGTGGTTTCTGGGCAGATCCGTCACGGAAAAAGGCAGCCATCGGACGTAGAGAATGATCTTAAAGATTATTTTCCGAGTTTGGTGAATATTACAGCATATGACTTCGTTGTCGATCGCATAAATTGTAGGATTAAATTTACTTACAATAATTCTTCAACACTTGATTTCAGTGTAACGGTAACCAGTCCGGAAGTTACCGCTCCGGCTGCTGTAGCGCTGTTGATTCGAGAGACGGATAGCCTTAACTTGGTTCTGGCTAAAGCGCTAAGTAGTCGATTTAATAGAGCACGAATGCAATATTGCTTTCTTGAGGATGACCCTTCCATGGCACAGCTTCTGAGTTGGACGGACGATCGCCCGCTCAAAACGTCTGCTGCTAGTTTTTCATATGTTCTAACGTTTCTCTTGGCAATTCTCTGTTTCTTCTTGATCAAGGGTCAGTTGGGTCAACCACCTAGCGATACGCGTACGTATAACATTATCTCGCTGGCCGTTGGAATAGCGATTCCAGCAATAGCCATACCGTTGCCGTTCCTCTTCGAGCATCTACGTAGAAAAGAAAGCGGCCGATGGTACTTTGAGAGTAGGACGTAGGGGGCGTTGTGCGATTTAGGACAACTACAGAAGGTCAAGCATTCTCGGAGGATCTGGCCCGAATACTGCAAAGCCGTGGTTGGCTAGTGAATCAAAATATATTTCCAGCCGGCTGGCTTCCCGATCTTTCAGCAATCTTCGATAGTCGAATCCTCCTCTTCATAAGCTTGGAATTTGGGCAACAGTTTCTCCACTCAAGGACTGTGGACAAGCTTGCTAGGGCCCAGGGCGATATGGAATCTTTTTGGCCTGGCCGATCTATCCTGGTTCTTCTAAGCAACATGCCGATCAGTCCGCGTGTGCAATCGGCGCTGTCTTCAAGCGGAATAGACTTTTATGATCTGGCTAGATTCTCTAATATTGAGCAAATTATTGACGCTATTGAGAGCGTTTCTGGAATTCTTCCTAATTCTAATATTTCGCTTTCGGGTCAAGCAGATGCCGCGCTCAAGTCGGGCAATTTTGATGATGCAATTCGGCTATATGATAAGGTCATCAGGGAGCGTCGTGAAATTTTGGGGGCTGATCACCCCAGAACTCTAGAAGCGATTTATCGAATTGCTGCCATAAAATCAAAAATTGGCGATAGGTCTGGAGCTATTGCGACATATAGTGATCTGATTGTTGGCCAGCAGATTAGCCTCGGTGAGGATCATCCGGATACGTTGACGAGCCGGAGTAACCTGGCCGCGTTGCTCCATGACATGGGTCGGCTGGAAGAGGCCGAGTTCGAAGCGAGGAATGTTCTCGAAGCGCGTCTCAGAGTGCTGGGGCCTGATCATCCGGATACGTTGACGAGCCGAAATAACCTGGCCGCGCTGCTCCATGACATGGGTCGGCTGGAAGAGGCCGAGTTCGAAGCGAGGCATGTTCTCGAAGCGAGTATTCGGGTGCTGGGGCCTGATCATCCGGATACGTTGACGAGCCGAAATAGCCTCACGGTATTGTTGCGCGACATGGGTCGGCTGGAAGAGGCCGAGTTCGAAGCGAGGAATGTTCTCGAAGCGCGTCTCAGAGTGCTGGGGCCTGATCATCCGGATACGCTGACGAGCCGAAATAACCTGGCCGCGCTGCTCTACGATGTGGGTCGGTTCGAAGAGGCTGAATGGGAGTTCCGTTCCGTTCTTGAGGCTCGGCGTAGATTGTTCAGTGAGGGGCACCCATCGCTTATAGCGAGCCGACAGAACCATGAAATGGTCTTGCAAGCTCTGAACTCGAGTCGTGGAAGCGAATGAGGATACTGGAGTGGGCTGCTAGAGAAGAGTCCTGCTGTAGACGCTACTCGGGGTTCTTCCGTAGATCGGTCTCTCCGCCGATAGTTATGTCTCCACCGCTTTGGTAAATGCGACCCGAGTCGGATGCCCTGGCCCTCTGCTGGATATTCGTGGCATGATCCGCTGTAGACACGATTCCGTGGATATCTCCACCTACTGCAATACCGCCCGAGCTGGCTACGCCCCTACCCGGCGCGGGATATTCGCGCTTCCTTAGTAGGTAGCCATAGGTTGATACTGCGAGTCCTGTAAGGCCGATAAGGGCTCCAATGATGGACGCTAGCTTGTCAGCCTGATTTATCCCTACAGACAAAAGGTACACGGCAAGGCCAAAAATTGTAGCGGCTACAACCAGGATGCCCGACCATATGATCGTTCGTAGGCTCATGGTTCCATCATCTAACTTCACGCCACCTGTGCCAAGCCGACGAGAGGAACTAGTAGGTCGTTCATCCATGTATGGGGGAGGCCTCCCCCATAGTTGAGGTCTTGCTAGCGACCCGAGCGACCCGGTTGGCTGAAGCCGAGTAGGCCCGGGGAGGTCACAGGCTCAGCTTGAGCTAGCGGGTACCTGGCCGCAGAGCCGGTCGGCTTGAGCAGTAACGAAGGTCTTCACCAGGTCGTACCGTTGGGCGGGTGGCAGGCGCGACGTAAGCTGACTCCATGGTGATCAAGGCTGTTGTGTTTGATGTGGGTGAGTGTCTGGTTGATGAGTCCAGGGAGTATGGGACGTGGGCGGACTGGTTGGGGGTGCCTCGGCATACGTTCGGGGCGGTGTTCGGGGCGGTGATCGCGAGGGGGTTGGACTACCGGGAGGCGTTTCAGGTGTTCCGGCCTGGGTTTGAGCTTTATGAGGAGCGGGAGAAGAGGGCGGAGGCGGGGCAGCCCGAGTGGTTCGGGGAGGGGGATCTGTACCCGGACGTGCGGTCGGCGTTGGGGAAGTTGCGGGAGGCTGGGCTGTGGGTGGGGATCGCAGGGAACCAGACAGTGAGGGCGGGGGGCATCCTGCGGGGGTTGGAGCTTCCGGCGGACTTCTTGGCGACGTCGGATGACTGGGGGGTGTCGAAGCCTGATCCGGATTTCTTTCGGCGGTTGGTGGAGGTGGCGCCGTGTGAGGCTGGCGAGATCTTGTATGTGGGGGATCGGCTGGACAACGACATTCGGCCGGCGGTGGAGGTGGGGTTGAAGACGGCGTTGATCCGGCGGGGGCCTTGGGGGTTGATCCAATGGGAGGACCCGGAAGCTCGGAGTGTTCCGACGATGCGGATTCACTCGCTGGAGGAGCTTCCGGGTCTGGTGGAGGCGTTTAACGCTGGAGGGTGCTGAGGGTGGTCTGCCAGCCGTAGAGGCGGTCGTCCAGGCGTTGGACGCATTCGTGGTCGGTCCAGGGCTGGAGGGCTCGGCGGACATCGTGGATGCGCTCCATACCGGTCGCATACCAAGTCAGGGCCAACTGATCCAGGGCCTGTTCGGCGTGGGTGCAGGCGGCTTCGGGGTTCTTGCGGGCGGCTTCGACTGCGGCCAGGTCGCCTAGGACCACTACGCGCTGCTTGCCGGCTTCCTCGGGGAGGTCGGCCAGGACGGCGGTGAGGGTCTCGTGGGCCTGGGGGTAGTGGCCGGCTACGAGCTGGGTGTTGCCCTTGAAGGCGGCCAGACGGACGGGGGAGAACCAGTCGAACCAGGCCGGGTCCTCGTGGTGCGGGGCCGTGGTGAGGATCTGTTCGCCGTGGTCGATGAGGCGGAGGGCTTCGCGGGGGTGGCCTGAGCGGGTTTCGCACTCGGCTTCGACTGCGTCGAGCCATGCGAGGAATTGGGCGCTGGCGTTGCCTCGGCGGGCGTAGGTGCGGGCTGCGCGCATGCGTTCGGTGGCTTCTTCGCGGCGGGCTGCCCAGCCGGGGACGAATGCGGCGTGGGCGAGGATGGCGGCGCCTAGGAGGGCATCGTCGGCTTCGCCTGCGGCTTGGAGGGCGCGGACCAAGGTTGCGTCGGCCTCGTCGGGCTGGCGGAGGTCGAAGAACTCGATGCGGCCGGCCATGAGGAGGGACTCGGCCAACGCGGTGGCGAGGATGCGGCGGGACACTCCGCTGGTCTCGCCGAGGAGCTGGGTACCGAGACGGGCGTGTTCGGCGACGGCGGGATGCATCTGGGCCGGCTGGACCGTCCAGTAGAGGCGGCGGTGCGCGGTCGTGATGGCGGCGTAGTCGCTGCCCGCGGTGGAGGGCTGCACACCGGTCGACGCCTGGGGGAGAGGAAGGGGGACGCCCTGGGCCTGGGCGGTGTAGGTCGTTCTCGCGTTCGTCGGCTGGGTGGTGTCGGTGGTCCAGGGGGCGGTGAAGCCCAAGTCCTCGATGGGGCGTTGGAGGACGTGGACCAAGAGGCGCTGGTGGTCGGCGCGGGGCCATGGGGGAGTGCTGGACTCCCAGCGGCGGACTTGGCGGGCGCTGATCTCCATGCGGCCTAGGCCGAGTTGGGGGGCGGCTCGGGTGAGCGCGTCGGCGAGTGCCTGTTGTGAGGCGAATCCGGCGTGCTGCCTGGCGGCCTTCAACTTCGTGTTGCCGACTGGACGTGACATGCGGTCCTTCCTCCGGACGTACGGGCCGTTGCTGTCTCGACTGTAGCTGTGCAACGGACTTTCAAAGGACTTACCGGACACAAGCTAGCTCTAAAGGCCGCTAAGTGTCCTCTTTATGGCCTCAAGAGGACCTTTGATGGGCCGTTTGAGTCGTCCACGCTTGGCGCAACGCAGTCGAGCGTGTGGAGGGCTTGATGGGTGAGAAGGACGGGTCCGGCTCCGGGCGCTGCATGGGGTGTGGTGGTCGGGGCTGGAAGTTCGTGTCTTCGCCTGTGGTGCTGATGGCGGTGGCGGTGAGCGGGGATGCCGGGTGGGTTCCCGAGCGTGAGCCGTGCTGCCGGTGTGCTGGGTCCGGCCGTGTGAAGAAGGCGGCTGCGTGATGGGTGCGGGGCCGGCGGCCCTCGGTCTGGTCGGTCGCCCGCGTGGGTGCGGTCGGTCGGGTCGGGTGCGGCCGGTTCCGCCTTCTTCTGCGAAGGAGTGAGCGTGGACCGTGAGGAGAAGACGGCCGTCCTGGCTCGGCTGTGCCGTGTTCTGGCGCGTCCTGGGGTGGAGGTGCAGTTGCGGGATGCGGTGCCGCGGCTCGTGGTGCGGTCCTCGGCTGCTGCCGTCGGGGTCTGGGTCACCGATGGCGGCCTGGTCGCGTGGGGGCCTGAGGGGGGCACCGCGAACCCGGACGAGTTCGAGCGGGTGGCGGACGAGGTGATGGCGCTGCTCGCCGTCGACCGGTCGGGGCAGTGATGGCCGGTCCGGTCGGCCTCGCGGATCTCGCGCGCCTGTCCTTGGCGTTGCGGGCGTCGGGGCTGAAAGCGCAGATCAAAGCGGATCGCGAGACGGCGTTCCTGAAGATCTGGCATCCGCTGCTCGTCGTGGCCGGGGTCTGTGTCGAAGTGCGCATGACGCCCGGACCGGACGGTGAGCCGGAGGCGTGGTTCGGCTTCGGGGATGAGCTGCTCGCCCCGTGCTCGGATCTGGATCGGGCGACGGACGAGATCCTGAGGGCGCTGCGTCCGATCCTGGCGATTGTCGAGGGGCGCACGTGAGCGGCCTGCTTCCCGAGGACGCGCGGTTCGTGTGGCACGCGTACCTGTGCGCGGTGCTGCGGCTCAATGAGCCCTGGGTGGATGCGCCTTTCCTGGCGCCGGCCGAGAGACAGCGTGCATGCGCCCAGGTGACGCAAGCGCGGTTCCAGCTCACGCAGTTGTCCATGGAGCGGGCGGGCGCGTACGCCTCGCCGGTTCCGGCCGGTGACATACGTCCGCTTGAGCGTTAGTGTGCTTGTGCGGACGAGTAGAGAGCGAACGAGAGTCGGTCATGGAGTTCGAGCCTCCGAAGTATGCGCGGGTCGTACGGGGTGTCCAGTCCTGGATCAAGGACGGGGCGTACCGGCCCGGTGACGTGTTGCCGTCGGAAACGCAACTGGTGAAGCAGTTCGCCGTGGGGCGGACGACGGTCGTGCGGGCCTTGCAGATCCTCCAGCAGGACGGGTGGATTCACCGCGAGCATGGGCGTGGGAGCTACGTGCGCGGTGTGCCCGTGGCGGTGGAGGAGGCCCGGCGGCCGGCGCTGACGCTCATCGATCGTCCGGAGTCGGCGAACGGGACGAGGGTGCTGTTCGTCGGCCGTGCCCGCGCCGGTGCGACGGTCGCGCGGCATCTGGACGTCACAGAGGGCGAAGAGGTCGTCTTGCGGCGGTGGGTGGCCGAGCGGGACGGCGTGCCCTCGGAGCTGGCGTCGGTGTGGGTGCCGCTGTCGGTGGCGGAGGGGACGAACCTGGAGGACCCCGGGCCGCTGATGGTCGGGCTCCGTCAGGATGTCTCGGCGTTCAAGTCGATGACGCTGTCCCTCGTCCGGGAGCGGACGAGTGCGCGGGCCGCGAGCTCGGAGGAGGCGGAACTTCTCGGGATCGAGGAGGGGGCGCCGCTGCTCGTCCTGCTGAACGCCTACCTGGCGGACGTCACGGTGGCGCCGTCGCTGCTGGTGGAGCTGGTGCTTCCCGGGGAGCTGCACGAACTGGAGTCGAGCTACGCGCTCCCCTGAACTTGATGTGACTCAGATCACTCAAGCTTAATCACTCGTCCGGACAAGTGCTGGGTATCATGCCGAAGTAAGTTGTCCGGACGAGTGGTCGAGTGATGGAGTGTGAGCATGGCGGTTCAGGGTCCGTTCAAGGTCGCTTTCGGGGACGTGTTCCCGCACGGCGCGTACGTGAAGGGGGGTGTGGAGCCCGTTCGGGACTTCGACAAGTCGACGAAGGAGCACTTCGTCCAGGCGCGGGACAAGGAGACGGGCGAACCGGTCTGGCAGATCGAGGTCATCGACGCGGACCCGGAGTCCAAGGGCTCGCTCAAGGTCAAGATCGTGGCGCCGGTCCAGCCGGTGGTCCCCGAGGCGCCGGCGGGCTTCCCGTTCATCCCGGTCCTGTTCGAGGGGCTGTCGGTGACGCCCTACGTCAACAGCGCGAACAACCGGCTGGCGTACTCGCTCAAGGCCAAGGCGATCAACTCGCCCGTCGTGCGGGCGCGCAAGGACGCGGCCTGATGCCGGGGATCGCGTCGATGGGTCTGCACCTGGGCGAGGACGCCTACGTGCTGTGCCACACCTACCCGGCGCGCGGCCCGATCCTCGCGATCTCGACCGGGGGAGCGGCGCTGACCCTGACGTGCGACGAACGCGACGCGATCGGCACGCGTGAGGTCGAGATCGCGCGGGCGCTGGTCGACGCGGCGCAGCGCTTCCTTTCCGAGGTCGAGCGGCTGGCCTCGGACGACACGGCGGCCGGTGCGGCTGCCTGAGCTGGTCGGGGCGGCTGGAGCTGGAACCTCCGGCCGCCCCTTCGCATGTCCTCCCGATGCAAGGAAAGACAGGTGAAGCGTATGTCGTGGTCCATCCGTAAGAGCCGGCTCGGCGAGAACGTGGCGGTCGAGACCTCCGAGGACCCGTTCCGGCGGCCCCGGTGGGAACCCCCGGTCCTGCACATGCCCATGGGCCTGCTGCTGCTCGTCCAGACCTTCCAGACTCTGTTCTTCGCCGTCCGGCACTGCGTTCCGCTGGGTGTCCTCGGCGGTGCGGCGTGGGTCGTGCATGTCCACGGGTGGCTGCCGGTCGTCCTCGTCGTCATGGCGCTCATTGTCGGCCTGACCGGGTGGGCGCTCGCGGACCGGGCGTCGTTCCTGCGGTGGGTCGGCTGGCCTGCGCTGGCGCGGTGTCGTCGGACGTTCGTCTACGCGCGGCACTGGGAGGCGGTCATGACGATGACCGGGCTGTCCCGCTCCCGCAAGGGCAGGGAGTACCTGCCCACCCTCGTCCGCGTGCGGTGCCGTGCGACCTCGGATCTCGTCCTGGTGAAGATGCTCAAGGGGCAGACCCCGGAGGCATGGGAGAAGTCCGCGGTCGGGCTCGCGCACGGCTTCGGCGCCGTCCTCGTCCGCGTGCGGGCGCACAAGAGGCCCGGCCGCGTCTGGCTGGAGTTCGTCCGCTCCGACGCGCTCAAGACGCCCATCCCGGCCCTCCCGCTCCTGGAGGACGCCACTGAGGTGGACTTGCGCGCGGTCCCGATCGGACGGCAGGAAGACGGCTCCCCGTGGCTCATCCGCCTCCTGGGGACGCACGTGCTCATGGTCGGCGCGACCGGTTCGGGCAAGGGCTCGATCCTGTGGAGCA
Source organism: Actinocorallia sp. API 0066 (assembly GCF_020991275.1). GTDB lineage: Bacteria > Actinomycetota > Actinomycetes > Streptosporangiales > Streptosporangiaceae > Actinocorallia. Next base: position 174,344 of record NZ_JAJLQY010000009.1, read on the forward strand.
TCGTCCGCGGCGTCCTGGAGCCGATGCGGGCCGGCCTAGTGGAGGTCTGGGCCGTCGATCCCAAGCGGATGGAGCTGTCCTACGGGCGTCCGTTGTTCGAGCGGTACGGGCGGTACTCCAGCGACCCGTCCGGCGGCATGGTCCAGCTTCTGGAGGACGCGGCGGCGGACATGAACGCGCGGGCGGCCAGGTTCGCGGGCAAGACCCGGACGTTCACGCCCTCGGTCGAGCACCCGTTCCGGCTCGTCGTCGTAGACGAGATGGCGTTCCTGACCGCCTACTGTCCCGAACGCGACCTCCGCAAGCGCGCGGAATCTGCCCTCGCCGTCCTGACGACTCAGGGCCGCTCGGTCGGGTACTGCGTCGTCGGCGCCCAGCAGGACGCGCGCAAAGAGGTCAACACGCTCCGGAACCTGTTCCCCGACCGGATCGCGCTCCGCCTGGACGAGGACGAACAGGTGGACATGGTCCTGGGCGATGGCTCCCGCGACCGGGGCGCGTTCGCGGACCAGATCTCCAGCGATCCCGTCATCGGGGCCGGCGTCGCCTTCGTCCGGCTGGAGACCTCGCCCGATCCCGTCCGCGTCCGGGCGGCCTACGTCTCCGATGACGACATCTCCGAGATGGTGGCGCTGGCCGTCCCGCTGCGCCCGATCCCCTTCCGGGAGGCGGCGTGACAGACCCTGTGGCCGCGCCGGTGAAGGTGTATCCGCCTCTCGCGCGTCAGGTCGTCCGGGCCGCTGCGATCGACCACGGCGTCTGCGTCCGGCCCCTCCCGCTGCGCCGTACCGACCTGGAGACCGGCAAGACCGAGATCCGGTACATCCCGTGCGGAAACACCCTCGCCTCCGTCTGCCCGACCTGCGCGGAGCGCAAGCGCCAGTTGCGGGCCGTCCAGTGCCGCCAGGGCTGGCACCTGGAAGAGGAACCGACCATCACCCGCGCGGACCCGGACGAGAACCAGACCCTGTGGGTCCAGCTCCGCGCGGAGGCACAGGCCAAGCGCGACGCGGCCGAACGCGACGGCGGAGACCTCGCCCTGTGGGATGACGTCCTCCTGGCCCTGGACGAGGAACTGGAACGCCTCGGCGCTCGCGGCTCGCTCAAGACCGGAGATCAGGCCGAACGGCGGACCCGCTCGACCCGGCGCCGTCAGGACGCCCCCGACCTCCCGCGGCGACCCGTCTCCTCCCGAACGGTCGGCAAGGTCTACACAGCTCCGGACGGCAAGACGTTCCGGCCGTCGCTGTTCCTCACGCTCACCCTCGACTCCTACGGACGGGTCCACAAGGACGGAACGCCCGTCGACCCGGCCTCGTACGACTACCGGCGGGCCGCGCGGGACGCCCTGCACTTCTCCAAGCTGATCGACCGGTTCGTCCAGAACCTGCGCCGGTTCGTCGGCCATGACGTCCAGTACTTCGCGGCAGTCGAACCCCAACGCCGTCTCGCGCCGCACGTCCACATGGCCGTCCGCGGCACCATCTCCCGCGCCGAACTGCGCCAGGTGGCAGCCGCGACCTACCACCAGGTGTGGTGGCCGTCCGTCGATGAGATCCGCTACCCCGACCCCTCCGGCCTCGTCTGGGACGAGGAGACGGGCAACTACGTCGATGTCGGGACGGGTGAGATCCTGCCCACCTGGGACCAGGCCCTGGACGCCCTCGGTGAAGACGAGGACGCCGAACCCCTCCACGTCGTCACCTTCGGCCGTCAGTTCGACGCACAGGGCGTCATGGCGGGCTCCGCGGACTCCGCGCGCTGCATCGGCTACCTCACCAAGTACCTGACCAAGGGCGTGGCCGAATGCCACGAACCCGACTCCGAACGCGAACGCGCCCACGTCGACCGCCTCACGGACGCCCTCCGCTACGAACCCTGCGCCCCCACCTGCGCGAACTGGCTGCGCTACGGCGTCCAGCCCAAGAACCCCAAACGCGGCCTCACCCCCGGCTTCTGCCGCGGCAAGGCCCACCGCCGCGCCCACCTCGGCTACGGCGGCCGCCGCGTCCTGGTCTCCCGCAAGTGGTCCGGCAAGACCCTCGCCGACCACAAGCAGGACCGGCGCGACTGGGTCCTCGCCCGCCTCGCGGAGGCCGGCATCCCCACCCCCGCCCCCGACGAGACCGGCCGCTACATGTGGGCCTTCGCCCGCCCCGGAGACCCCGACGTGAAACCCCCAGACCACCGCCTTCTGCTCCTCATAGACGAACGCATCCGCCAACAGATCCAGATCCGGCGCGCACAAGAACTCTCGGCAACCGGCGCCGACGAAGGGACCGTCCTGAGCCTGAGAGGGGCCGCGTGAACCCGAGGGAAGACCGCTCCTGGACCGTGGACGAGGTGGCCGCCTTCCTCGGCGTCCCCAAGACGACCCTCTACCAATGGCGCTACCTCGGCATCGGGCCCAAGGCGGCCCGCGTCGGCCGGCACCTGCGCTACCTGCCCTCGGACGTCCTCGACTGGTTCCGCGCACAGCAGGAGGCGGCGTGAGCGTCTCGGACCGCTGGCACACGAGCAAGCCGCGTCGTGTCGACGGCGAACCCGTCGAGCGCTGCCGTGAGCACAAGCAGTACCCCTCGGCGACGCACGGGGAGGGCGACCGCTGGCAAGTCCGCTACCGGGACGAGCACGGCAAGCAGAAGGCGCGGAACTTCCCGCGCAAGGACGGCAAGGACCCTGAGACGTGCGCGGCGGCCTTCGACGCACAGCGCAAGACCGACACCGACCGCGGCGACTGGATCGACCCCCGACGCGGCCGGACCACCCTCGCGGAGTACGCGCCGCTGTGGATGAAGTCCCGGCTCCACAAGCCCAGCACCGCCGAGACGTACGGGCTGCACCTGAGGAACCACATCCTTCCCGGCCTCGGGAAGCTCGGCCTCGCGGCGATCCGTCCGACGACGGTCCAGCAGTGGGTGAAGGACCTGCACGAGGTGAAGAAGCTCGCGCCGCGCACGATCGAAACGATCTACGGGATCTTCGCGAGCGTCCTGCAAGGCGCCGTGCGGGACGAGTACATCCGCAAGTCGCCGTGCGTGGACATCCGGCTCCCCGAAGTCTCGGCAACCGTCGTGCGGCTCCTGACACCCGCACAGGTCGTGGCGCTGTCCGGCGCGCTTCCCAAGCGGTACCGGCTGCTGCCTCTCCTCGGCGCCGCGGCGGGCCTCCGGCAGGGAGAGGCGTTCGGCCTCGCGCGGGATCGGGTGCTGACCGATGAGCGCATGATCAAGATCGATCAGCAGGTCGTGATCACGAACCGCCGGCCCGTGCTCGCCTCGCCGAAGACCCCGACCTCCAAGCGGGAGGTGCCGGGGCCGGACTTCCTCCTGGCCGCCATCGCCCGGCACGTCGAGGACCTCACGCTGGGGGAGGGGGACGTCCTCTGTCTGACCGGCCGCGGGCACCTGCTCCGGCGCGACTACTTCAACGAACGCGTCTGGAAGCCGGCCATAGGCAAGGTCAAGCTCCACGCGGACACGACGTTCCACGACCTGCGGCACACCTTCGCGAGTACCGCGCTCGCGCAAGGCGTCCCGATCTCGGAGGTGTCGCGCTGGCTCGGGCACCGGTCGATCACGACCACCGTGGACCTGTACGGGCACCTCGTGCCGGAGGCCGGCGGGCGGGCGCGGACGGCACTGGACGAGGCGTTCCGGCCCGCGCTCGGGGGTCATGTGCACTGAATGTGCACTGGGGACGGAATCGACAAGATCACACAACGAAGCCCCAGGCTCTGACCTGGGGCTTTGGGCTTGGGGCGGCGGACGAGGCGGCCTGTAAGCCGGGTTCTGTTCTGGAGGGGCGTCGCCGCCTTCTCCTTGGCGGTCATCCATCTTGGGGCGTCGTTGCCGACGTCCTCTAGCGACCTACCCGCGAACATGGGGCGGGCAGCCCTCGTGGCGTTCGCTGTCTGGTCTTGCTCCGGGTGGGGTTTACCTAGCCGCCCGGGTCACCCCGGGCGCTGGTGAGCTCTTACCTCACCGTTTCACCCTTACCCCGTGCCCTGGACGGGCCGAGGCGGTCTGTTCTCTGTGGCACTTTCCCGCGGGTCACCCCGGGTCGGTGTTACCGACCACCCTGCCCTGTGGAGCCCGGACTTTCCTCGGCGAAGGATCCGAAGACCCCCCGACGCGACCGCCCGGCCGGCTCGTCCGCCGTACCCCCACCTTAACCCTTGAACGACCCGACGATCACGCCCCCCGAAACCCACGACAATCACGAGACCAACGACCTCGAAGCCTCCACCCCCATCGGACGGCGCCGCATCGCCCGGGGCTCGAGGTCTTTGGCGGGTGGGCATCGTGGAGAAAAGGGGAGGGCCCGGCCGTGGGGGCCGGGCCCGTTGCTGGGGGTGGAGCGGTCCTTACTTTGCGGCGCTCTTGACGACCGAGTCGGCGGTGGGGCGGTCGGTGGCGGCGGCGAGGGCGAACTCCTGGAAGGGCTGCTCGATGCTGCCCAGGGAGACGGTCTCGCGCTTGAAGAAGAGGGCCAGGGTCCAGTCGGCGATGACGCGGACCTTGCGGTTGAAGGTGGGGACGCGCGACAGGTGGTAGGTGCGGTGCATGAACCAGGCGGCGAAGCCGCGCTGCTTGATGCCGTAGACGTGCGCGACGCCCTTGTGCAGGCCGAGGCCCGCGACCGAGCCGACGTAGGCGTGGCGGTACGGCTTGAGGGCCTTGCCACGGTAGGCGGCGACGATGTTGTCGGCGAGGACCTTGGCCTGGCGGACGGCGTGCTGCGCGTTCGGCGCGCAGGTCTCGTCGCCCTCCTTGGTGAGGTCCGGGATCGCCGCGTTGTCACCCGCGGTGAACGCGCGGACCGTTCCCTCGATCTGGAGGAACTCGTTGCCCTTGACCCGGCCGCGCTCGTCGACGGGCAGGTCGGTCGACTTCGCGACCGGGTTGGCCTTCGCGCCCGCCGTCCACACGAGGGTGTTCGTCGGGAACTTCTCCCCGTCGGAAAGCTCGATGACGTTGTCGACCGCCGAGTTCAGGAAGGTCTTGAGCTTGACCTCGATGCCCCGGCCACGGAGCTGCTCGGCCGTCCACTTGCCGAGCTCGGGGCCGACCTCCGGCAGGATCCGGTCGGCCGCCTCGACCATGACCCAGCGCATGTCGTCGGCGCGCAGGTTCGGGTAGAACTTGATCGCGTCGCGCGCCATGTCCTCCATCTCCGCGAGCGCCTCGACGCCCGCGAAGCCGCCGCCGACGACGACGAAGGTGAGCGCGCGCCTGCGCAGCTCCAGGTCGTCGGTCGACGAGGCGATGTCGAGCTGGCCCAGGACGTGGTTGCGCAGGTGGATGGCCTCACCGATGGTCTTGAAGCCGATGCCGTTCTCGGCGAGGCCTGGGATGGGCAGGGTGCGCGAGACGGACCCGGCGGCCATGACGAGGTAGTCGTAGGTGAGCCGCTTCGGCGGGCCCTCGACGGGCTGGATGATGGCCCAGCGCTCGGCGTGGGAGAGCTCGGTGACGCGCGCGGTGACGATGTTGACCCGGGGCAGGACCCGGCGCAGCGGCACGACCACGTGCCGGGGCGAGAGGTTTCCGGCCGCCGCCTCGGGGAGGAAGGGCTGGTAGGTCATGTACGACTGCGGGTCGACGATCGTGATCTCCACCTCGCCGCGCTTCAGCTCGCTCTTCAGCTTCTTCTGAAGGCGGAGCGCGGTGTAGAGGCCGACGTAGCCACCGCCCACGATGAGAATGTGCGGGGCGTCGGGGTTCGCGTCGGGCCTTCTGGCCATCTCAGGCTCCTAAAGAGGGTGTCACCTTGTGAAGACATTCACAATGTAGCGGACATGTCTGGTCTAGTCCAAGCCCCAACTAAGGAAGATCCGTCAAAATTTCCAACCCGGCAAATGTGGATCGCTCTACAGCCGTGAACTACGCCACAAGTTTCGCAGTCACGAAAATCTGACCGTCCGTCATGACCAACGTCACACGTTCCGTACCCGAAGGTCCGGTGCGGCACTAGGGTTTTGCGGGGACCGCGCGTCGGCGCGCGTGCTCGCGTACGATCTCGACCCGGGAGTGCTGATCACCATGAACAAGACCTCGGGACGGGCCGCGCTGCTCGGCGTTGCCCTGACGTCCCTGATCTCGGGCTGCGGCGTTGTGGGCAGCGGGTCCGACGGCGTCGCGCTGGCGGAGTTCACCGTCAGCAGCCCCGCCTTCACCGACATGAAGGATATCCCCGCGCGCTACGGCTGCGCCGCGTACGGGGGCCAGGGCAAGATCCTGCCGCTGCACTGGTCGGGAGTGCCCGAGGCGAAGGCGTTCGCGGTCGTCGTGGACGACCCGGACGCTCATGGCGGGACGTATATTCACTGGGTACTCGCCAACCTGGACGGCAGGACCGCCGACCTCGTTGAGGGGGTCGTCCCGGACCGTGGCGTGCAGGGCCGCAACTCGGCGGGCGAGGCGTCCTACCTGGCGCCCTGTCCTCCGCAGGGAGAGCGGCACCGCTACCGCTTCACGGTCTACGCGCTCAGCTCGCCCCTTCCCGAGGGTGAGGTGAGCGGTCTGAAGGACTCGCTCCCGGCGATCGCCGAGCGGACTGTCGCGCGCGGCAGGATCACCGGATATTTCGGGCAACAGCCGGAGTCCTGAGAGTTCCGGTACCGGTGGCCAAAACAACGGAGATCGTGTGATGGTAGAGGTCCGCGAACGCGAGGGCCGGGCGACGATGGGGGCCGGGCACTCCGGGCCCTGCGGGCCGACGGAAGCGGGACCGGACCTGTGCGCCGGGCCATGGCACTGGGTGGAGCGATGATTTTCGTTATTGCGGGGCTCGTAGTTCTCGTCGGCCTCGTCGTGGTGCTCGTCGCGCTCGGCATGCGGGCGCAGCGCGAGCGCGATGACGACGACGACTGGATGACCGAGGACCCCAAGCCGCGTCAGGACGGCGAGGACGCCGGCGCGCCGGACCGCAGGGTCGCGGGCGCCCCGCTGTCCGCGCCGACCGCCGGCGCGCCCCGCCGGGGCCGGGCCAAGGCGGGCGAGCGCCTCGCCGACGACGACTACTGGGCGACGATCACCTTCGACAAGCCCAAGTTCCCGTGGCAGAACGGCGAGGGCGGCGGCGACGAGCGCGCGGTCAAGCCGGACCCGCTCGACGCGATGCCGGAGCCGGAGCCCGTACACGCCGCCGCGGCCGCCGACGACCAGTACGAGCAGCCCTACGCCGAGCAGCCCTACGCCGCTGACCAGCAGTACACCGCCGACCAGCAGTACGGCGAGCAGCAGTACCCGGACCAGTACGGCGAGCAGCCTTACGGGGACCAGCAGTACGCCGACCAGCAGTACGCGGCCGACGGTTACGCGGACGGGTACGGCGACGGCTACTACCAGGACCAGAACGACGGCCACGGGTACGACCCGGAGCCCGCGCAGCAGCAGCCCCTGGAGCCGTCGGCCGACTGGCAGAACGAGCCGCTGACCCGGTTCGACCAGCCCGCGGTGCGCGGTTTCGACCAGCCGTACGAGGTGCCGTCCTACGAGCAGCAGCCCGTCACGGCCGCCTACGAGACCCCGTCGTACGAGAAGCCGTCCTACGAGACTCCCTCGTACGAGACACCTTCGTATGAGACGCCGTCCTACGAGACGCCGTCCTATGAGACCCCGTCTTACGAGACTCCCTCGTACGAGACGCCTCGGGTGCCGCAGCCGGATCCGCTCGGCCTGCCCGACCCGTTCGCCAGGCCCGCCGCCGCGGCGCAGCCGCGCGACCCCGAGGCGACCCAGGCGTACCCGGCGGCCCCGCTCGGCGGCCTCGGCTCGTCCGGCACCGGCCCGCTCGGCACGTACGGCGCCCCCGGGACGCGCTCCACGGGCCCCCTGGCGGCCCAGGGCACCGGTCCGCTGTCTCCCGGCCCCGCGAGCCCCACGGGGCCCTCCTCGCGCGCCACGGGCCCGCTGAGCGCCGGGACGCCCCCGCTGGGCTCCGCGAGCCCGCTGAGCCCGCTGGGCGGCACCCCCGCCTACGACCCGCCGTCCTACGGCGCGGCGGCGGATTCCTCCCCGTACTCCGACGGCCCGTCCTACAGCACCCCCACCGAGCCGCCCGCCTACGGCGGCGCGCCTGACCCCGCGAAGAAGTCCTCGACCGACACCGACGGCACCCGCCTGCCGACCGTCGACGAGCTGCTCCAGCGGATCCAGGCCGACCGGCGCAAGTCCGACGCGCCCGCGACGTCCTACACGCCGCCCCCGGCGCTCGACCCCCTGAACGACCCGCTGTCGGCCGACCGTGACTACAGCTCGGGCTGGCCCTCGACGTCCTCCACAAGCCGCACCCCGGATCCGCTCGGCGGCTCCGGCTCGTCCTTCGGCGGCTCGTCCTACACCGGCTCCACCGACTACCCGACGGCCCCGGCCTACGGCGGCGAGCCCAGCGCCCCCCGCTACGACGACCCGCTCAGCGGCTACGGAAGCGGCACGACGGGCTCGGCGGGCGCCTCCGGCGCGGCGGCGGGCTCCGGCTACGGCGGCTCCTCCTACGGCCAGAACGGCACCTCGGACAACGCGGGCCGCTACGGCGACTTCACCGGGAGCAGCTACAGCGGTTCGGCGGGCGACCCCGTCAGCGGCGCCCCCGCCCCGGGCGGCTACTACCCGCAGGAGCAGCAGCCCCCGTTCAGCGCCCCGGTGGAGTACCCCTCGCAGCAGTACCCGACCGCGCAATACGCCGATCAGCCGCGTTCCGCCGAGGAATGGGACGAGTATCGCGACTATCGGCACTGAACCCTGACCGGTGAGTTACCGCCTGTGATTCGATACGTCATGTGACGTTCGAACCACAGAATGTAGTGACGCGATTCATCGCGCCAGGCAGGGACATCCCCGCGTCGTTCGTGGTGTTCCTCGTGGCCATCCCGCTGTCCCTCGGGATCGCGGTGGCCTCGGGGGCGCCCGTGGCGGCCGGACTGATCGCCGCGATCGTGGGCGGGATCGTGGTGGGTCTGCTCGGCGGAGCGCCGCTGCAGGTCAGCGGTCCCGCGGCGGGTCTGACGGTGATCGTCGCCTCGCTGGTGCAGACCTACGGCTGGCAGGCGACGTGCGCCATCACGCTCTGTGCCGGCATCCTCCAGATCGGCCTGGGTGCCAGCAGGGTCGCCAGGACGGCGCTGGCGGTGTCGCCCGCGGTGGTGCACGGGATGCTCGCGGGTATCGGCGTGGTGCTGGTGCTGTCCCAGCTGCACATCGTGCTCGGCGGCAGCCCGCAGCACTCGGCGCTGGCCAACCTGGTCGAGCTGCCACAGCAGATCATCTACAACCACTCGGCCGCGGTGATCATCGGCCTGCTGACGGTGGTCGTCCTCCTGGTCTGGGAGAAGCTCCCGTTCCGCAGGGTGCCCGCGCCGCTCGTCGCGATCGGCTCGGCGACCCTCATCGCCTGGATCGGCGGCCTCGACGTGCCTCGGGTGGACCTGCCCGAGACGCTGTTCGGCGGCTGGCGGCCGCCGTCGGTGCCGGACGCCCCGCTGCCCGACCTGGTCGGCGCGGTCGTCTCGGTGGCGCTGGTGGCCGGGGTGGAGTCGCTGCTGTGCGCGGTGGCGGTGGACCGGATGCGGCCCGTGGGGGTGCCGCGCAGCGACCTCGACCGCGAGCTGATGGGGCAGGGCGCGGGCAACCTCGTCTCGGGCGTGCTGGGCGGTCTGCCGGTCGCGGGCGTGATCGTGCGGTCCACCGCGAACGTGCACGCGGGCGCGCTGACGAAGGGCTCGACGGTCCTGCACGGCCTGTGGGTGCTGGTGCTCGCGCTGTCGTGCGCCGCTCTCATCGAGCAGATCCCGCTGGCCGCTCTCGCCGCGTTGCTTGTGGCGCTCGGCTTGCGGATGCTGGACAGGTCCCACATCCGCAGCCTGCGCAGGCACCGGGAGACGTGGATCTACTGGATCACGCTGGCGGGGGTCGTCGTGCTGGGCCTCGGCGAGGGTGTGCTGCTGGGCATGGCCCTGGGGGCGTGCCTGGCGCTGCGCCGCCTCACCCGGGTGCGGGTGCGCACCGAGCAGCGGGACGGGCGGTGGCACGTCGTCGTCGCCGGGTCCCTGACGTTCCTGGGGGTGCCCCGCCTGAACGCGGCGCTGGCCGACATCCCGCCGGGCGTCCCGGTGGACCTCGACCTCGACGTGGACTTCATGGACAACGCGGCGTTCGACACTATCCATACCTGGCGCCTGTCCCACGAAAGGCAGGGCGGTAAGGTCGATATCGATGAAATTCATGAGTCCTGGTACAAAGACGCCATGACCGGCGAAACGGCTCCCAAGGACAAGTCGTCCGGGAACGTCCGGTGGTGGGCACCCTGGTCGCGCCGCGAGCGCGGCCCGGTGCGCGATCTCGACGACGCCTCGCCCCGCGAGGTACTGCTGGCGGGGGTGCGGGAGTACCACGGGCGGACGGCCCGCCTGGTGCGCCCGATCATGGCCGAGCTGGCCATGGCCCAGACCCCCGACCACCTGTTCATCACCTGCGTCGACTCCAGGGTGGTGCCGAACCTCATCACCTCCAGCGGGCCCGGCGACATCTTCATCGTCCGTAACGTCGGCAACCTCGTGCCCCGCCACGGCGCCCGGGTGCCGGACGACTCGGTGATGGCGACGGTCGAGTACGGCACCTCGGTCCTCGACGTCAAGACGATCACCGTGTGCGGGCACTCCAACTGCGGCGCCATGGCCGGTGTGCTGGCCGGAGGCAGCGAGGTGGAGCACCTTCCGCAGCTCTCGAACTGGCTGCGGCACGCCAACTACAGCCTTGACAGGTTCCTGCACGAACCGGACCACGAGGGCGACGTCAGCCCGCTGGCCCGGCTCTGCCAGATGAACGTGGTCCAGCAGCTCGACAACCTCATGAGCTACCCGTGGCTGAAACGTCGGGTGGACCTCGGGGAGATCGAGCTCGTCGGGATGTACCTGGACCTGGAGACGGCGCAGGTGCACATCCTCGACTCCGAGCAGGGCAGGTTCCTGGCCGTCCCGGAGGAGGTCTCCGACGGCGGGAAGAAGGGCGCGCAGGCCACGGCCTAGCTACGCGGCGCCCCGAGCTTGTGCGGAGTCCCCGGACGGCCCGTCCGGGGACTTCTCCTTGTCCGGGTCCGGCTGCCGGGCGAGGAACGGCGTGATCCACGCGGGCGTGACGGATCCGGCGAAGGCGACGGCCCCGTCGCCGTCCAGGTCGATGATCGCGTAACCGCCCTCCCCGGCCCCGACGGCGACGGTCAGGGTGGCGAGGCCGCCGCGCCGCTGGAAGACGCTCTGGCGCAGTTTCCAGCCGACCACCGCCCGGTGCTCGATGATCTCCTGGTGCCGGATGAGCGAGCCGGAGCGGACCGACAGGAGCCGCCCGTCGGTGGCGTGGCCGAGCTGCCGGTACCTGTCGACGCCGAGCGGCACGCCCAGCGCGGCGGCGGCGAGCGCGAGCCCGGCGAGCCACGGGTGCCCGGTGCCCGCGGCGACCGCCGCGACGGCGAGGGCGGGCGCGACGGCGCGGGTGAGGCGCCGGGTCCGGGCGGCGGGCGGGTGGGGCGTCAGCGGCTCCTTGAACGGCCCCACGGCCTCCGCGACGACGTCGGTGGCGATGTCCCGGGGCGCGGTGGGCAGCAGCCTGCCGCGGTGTCTGGCGTCGCCCAGGCCGGTGATGAGCGCGGTGAGCCGGACGACGCCGAGCGTCCGCTCCAGCGGGTTGTCGCGCAGTTCGACGCCGCCGATCCGGCGCCGCTCCAGGGTGACGCTGCGCCGGGTGAACAGGCCGCGTTCGGCGAGCAGCGAGCCCTGCCCGGCCTCCCCGTTGGGCACGGACCGCAGTTGGAAGTCCCAGTTGAACCAGGCGAAGACCAGCACTGAAAGCAGCGGCAGCGCAAGCACGATCAGGGCGGCGGCCAGCACGCCGAGCAGAGGCGACAGGCCCAGGACGGTGTCGCCCAGGTGGCTGAGGGTGCCGTCGGAGATCAGGCCGACCTCGTTGCTCAGGTTGTAGGCGGTGCCCAGGACGCTTCCGGCGAGCGCGAACGGCGTCAGCAGGTAGGCGCCGCTGAGCGGGGCGTACCAGGACCAGCGGGGCTCGGCGCGCGCGATGATCTCCGGTCCCGCCTCCTCCGGCGCCGCGCCCTCGGCGGCGCCCGTCTCCGCGCGGCGCCGCAGCAGGGCCTCGCGCAGCCGCTCGGCCTCGGCCCGGGTGACGCCGTCCAGCACGCCCTCGTCGCCGCCGGACGCCGCGTCCACGCGCAGCACGGCCAGGCCGAGCAGCCGGTGGGGGAGGCTCGTGCTGATGTCCACGCCGCGCACGCGTTCCAGCGGGATCGACTTCACCGACCGTCCGACGAGCTGGTGGCGCAGTTCGAGCCGGTCCGGGTAGAGCGTGTAGGTGAACGACCACCAACGGACGGCCTGGTGCAGCAGCCCCATCGCCAGGCCCGCGAGGGTGAAGTAGACGGCGACGTTGAAGCCGCTGATGAGCAGCCCGCTGACGGCGACGACGAGCAGCGCGGCGAGCTCCCGCAGCGCCGTCGCCACACAGCTGACAGGGCTGAGCCTGCGCGTGTCCCCCTCCACGGCCGGGCCGTCGCTCATGTGGCGTCGTCCCGGAGGTCGTGGGCGCGGTGCGCGAGCTGGGCGGCGAGGCCCGTCGCGATGCCGACCGGCAGGCCGGTCAGCTCGGACGACCCCTCGTGCGAGGCCGTGCTGATCTTGAGGGTGGCGAGGTCGAGCAGCCGTTCCAGCCAGCTCTGCTCGGCGTCGACGGTCTGGATGCGGCTGACGGGGACGAGCAGCCACTCGCGGTTCAGCCACCCGACCGTCGTGTAGACGACGTCGGCGCTGACCTCCCAGCGGTGCACCCTGTACCGCCACAGGGGGATCACCAGGACGGCGAGGACGCTGAGCGCGCCGACGGCCCAGGGCAGCCAGACCGGCTGGAAGTCCCAGCGGGCGCCGACGGTCCAGCGGGCGAAGCCGTAGGAGACCCCGGTCAGCACGGCGCCGCCGACCAGGAGGTCGGCGGCCCACTTGATCACCGCCCGGCCCGAGACCCGGTGCGCGGGCGGGCGCAGCAGCGAAGTCACGATCTCACCCTATGCGCCCGGAAGACCGTTCCTCCGTCCAGGCCGTCCCCGATCGTGGGGTCAGTCGGGGCGGCGGGCGCCGAACATGATCTCGTCCCAGGACGGCACGCTGGCGCGCCGGTTGCGGGCGGGGCGCTTGCGCGGGCGCGGCTCGGGCTTGGGCGGGGCGGTGGCGGCGGGCACCGGGGCGGGCTGCGGCTTGGGCTTCACCGGCTCGGGCGGCAGGACGGGCTCGGGCTCCGGCGCGGGCGTCCGCACCGGCTCGGCGGCGGCCGGGGCGGGCTGGCGCGGCTCGGGCGCGGGCGGCGCGACGGGCTCGGCGGGCGGCGCGGCCTCGGCCACGGCGGCGGGCTCCCGTGGCGCGGGCGGCGTGACGACGACGGCGGCGGGCTCCGGCTCGGCGGGCGGCGCGGGCGGCGTGACGACGGGCCCCGGAGCGTCCTCAGCGGCCTCAGGACGGTCCGGGGTGAGCGCGGCGGGCCCGGGCTCGGCCGGGGGCGCGGGCGCCTCCTCGGGCGGGCTGGGCGGCGCGGGCGCGGCCGGGGCCGTCGCGTCGAGCAGGGCGCTCAGCGCGTCGAGGTCGGGCACCTCGGCGGCGCGCATCTCGCGTTGGAACCGCTCGGGCGTGAACGGCTCGGGGGACAGCGGCGGGGTCGGCAGCGACGGCAGCGCGTCGTCCAGGTCGGGCCGCTGGCTGAACGGGGCGGGCACCGGGCGGCCGGCGGGCGGGTCGCGGCGCTGGTCGGAGACGATCTTCATGGCGGGACGGCGCAGCGGCGTCACCGTGTCGGCGGGCGGCTCCGGCTCCTCCTCACCGAGGAAGATGAGCCGTGACGCCTCGTCGTCCAGGGCGCGGACCGCGCGGCGGCGCGGGTCGAACTTCCACTCGGCGGCGTGCGGGCGCCCGGCGTCGTAGAAGGACAGCCGGATCTGCCAGGTGTTGTCCTCGCACTTCCAGGCGTCCCAGGTGACCTCTTCCAGGTCGGCGCCGCGCCTGCCGAGGCGTTCCTCGACGAGCTCGCCGAGCGGCGGCCCCGGGGTCGGCTCGCCCGGCGTGCGCACGACGCAGCGCTGCGCCTGCTGCGCCATGTACTCGCGCTCCTGCAGGACCGGGCCCTCGAACCACCGGACGCGCTCCACGGGGATGCCTGCGGACTCGGCGATCTCCTCCGCCGTCTCCCCGGCGCGGATGCGGGCCTGGATCTCCTTGGGGCGCAAAGGGCTCTCCACTTCGATCTCGAACTGACCGAGTCGGGAGAAGTGCCCGCGGACGGCGGCGCGCAGCCGATCGTCCACCGGCAGGGTGAACCGGGTGCCCCGGCCGGCGGTGGCCAGCACGAGGTACGAACCGTCCTCGCTCACCGCCACGAGGCGCAGCTCCTGCATGCGTGTCCTTCCCAGCCTTGTCCCCGGCCCTGACGCCGTCTGGTGTGACGGCGGGCGCATGCGTCCCTTCCCCCGGATTCCCCGCACGGGCTACCGCCCGAGGTTCTCCAAGTGTCCCGTCAAGGACGCACCCGCTGCCAGCACCGTACCCGGCATGTCCGAACATCGTCGCTCCGATTCGTCCGGTGTGCTAGTGCCGACGGGTGTCCGAGTGAGCGGTGTCACCCGGGTCGCGGGGGCAAAGCTGTTCTCCTCCCGCCCGCCAGCATGCCTTGTGCGCGGCCCGCCAGGGGCTGCGCCGCTGGTTTCTTGTGCGTTCCTTTGCCGCGCGGGGCCGTCAGGATCCGAGGACCTGCTCCAGGTAGGCGTTGCGGAAGAGCCGGTCGGGGTCGAGTTCGTCGCGCAGTTCGGCGAAGTCGCCGAAGCGGGGGTAGACGCCGGAGAGGTAGGCGGCGTCGCGGGTGTGCATCTTGCCCCAGTGCGGACGGCCGCCGAACGACGTCAGGATCTCCTCGACGCCCTCGAAGTACGCCCGGTGGTCGTTGCGGTGGTAGACGTGGATGGCGATGAAGGCGGTGCGGCGTCCTTCGGCCATGGACAGCCAGGCGTCCTCGGAGGGCAGGAGGCGGACCTCGATGGGGAAGCTGATCCGCCAGCCGCGCCTGTCGAAGGCGGCGCGGACCTCGCGCAGCGCCTCGGCCAGGTGTTCGCGCGGGATCGCGTACTCCTGCTCCTTGAACCGGACGCTGCGGGAGCTGGTGAACACCTTGTAGGAGGTGTCGGTGAAGGTGCGGGCGCCCAGCAGCTTGGCGGAGATCCCGTTGACGGACGCGATGGTGCCGGGGAACCGCCGGGTGAGGCCCTGGGCGGCGCCGAAGACGGTGTTCGAGAGGAACTCGTCGTCCAGCCACGCCTTGAACCGGGGCAGTGGGTCGCGCGGGCCCTCGACGCGGTTGTTGCGCTTGGTGAGGCAGCCCTCGCTGTGCGGGAACCAGTAGAACTCGAAGTGGTCGTTGGCGGCTTCCAGCTCGTCCAGGCGGGCGAGTACCTCGTCCCAGGTCATCGGTTCCTCCTGGGCGCGCAGGAGGAACGCGGGGACGGTCTGCCAGGTGATCGCGGTGACGACGCCGAGGGCGCCGAGGCCGACGCGGGCGGCGTCGAACAGGTCGGGCCGCTCGGCGCGCGAGCAGGTGACGACGGACCCGTCGGCGAGGACGAGTTCGAGCCCGACGATCTGGGAGGCGAGGCCGGCGTGGTCGCGGCCGGTGCCGTGGGTGCCGGTCTGGCTGGCCCCGGCGATGGTCTGCTCCTGGATGTCGCCCATGTTGGCGAGGGCGAGGCCGTGCTCGTCGAGGAGCTGGTTGAGCCGCCACAGGGGCAGGCCCGCCTCCGCGGTGACGAGGCCGGTGGCGGTGTCGATGGACCGCACCCCGGTCAGCTCGGCCGGGCGCAGCAGGACGCCGTCCGTGAGCGCGACGCCGGTGAACGAGTGGCCGGTGCCGGGCATCCGGACCGCGAGGCCGGCCGAGGCGGCGGCGCGCACGGCGGCGGCGACCTCCTCGGTGGAGCGAGGGGTGACCACACGGGCGGGGACGGACGTGTGGTTGCCCGCCCAGTTGCGCCAGGTTTCCGCAGACATGCGAGGAGGGTAGCCGAGACCGATTATGAATAAAGTTCGCGTTTGATGTCGTTGCCCAACCGTGATGAAACCAGGAGGCCCAGCGTGGCGGCCACCAGCCCCACACCGAGCGCGAAGCCGAACGCCGCGCCCGAGCCGCGCGCGTCGATGAGCGCCCCGGCCGCCGACACACCGCCCGCGACGCCCAGGCCCACCGCGGTGGACGCCCACGTCAGCCCCTCGGTGAGCTGCCGCTCCGGCACCAGGCGCTCCAGCACCTCGTACGCCGGGATGATCGTCGGCGAGATCGCCAGGCCGGAGAAGAAGATCACCACCATCATGAGCGGCAGGCTCTTGATCAGCGCGATCGGCACGAGGCCGAGCGCGAACAGCAGGAGCCCGAGCCGGAAGCGGCGGGCCAGCGGCCACGTCCAGGTCCGCGCCCCGTACCAGAGGCCCGCCACGCCGCTGCCCGCCGCGAAGCACGCGAGCAGGACGCCCGCCAGCGCCTTGTGGCCCTCCTCGTCGGCGAAGGCGATGGCGCTCACCTCGACCGCGCCGAACACCACGCCGAGCAGCAGGAACACCAGCGCCATCCCCGGCATGCCCCGGTAGACCAGGGCGGCCCGGCCGCCGCGCCGGGCGGGGGAGGGCGGCGGCTGGCTACGCCACTGCGCGGCGAACGCCAGGCCGCCCACGAGGGTGAACAGGCCCGCCGCGACGAGCCCGCCGGACGGCGTCACGGCCGTCGCCAGCAGCGTGGCGAGGGTCGGGCCGGTGATGAAGACGATCTCGTCGAGCACCGACTCCAGCGCGAACGCGGTGTGCAACGGCGGCTTGCCGGGCGGCGCCAGCAGATGCGACCAGCGGGCCCGCACCAGCGCCCCCATCGAAGGCGACGTGACGCCCACGAGGATGCCTGCGGGGAACAGCGTCCAGGACGGCGCGCCCAACTCCGCGCACAGGATCAGCGCCGCCATCGCCGCCGCGTTCGCCGTCACCAGCGGGACGAGGACGCGGCGCTGCCCGTGCCGGTCCACCAGCCGGGCGACGAGCGGCGAGACGACCGCGTAGGCCACCTGTGTCGTCGCCGCGACCGCCCCGGCGAGCGCGTACCCGCCGTGCGTCCCGGTGACCATGAGGACGATGCCGATCCCCAGCATCGACATCGCCATCCGGCCCACCAGGCCGGCGGGCACGAACGATCGCGCGCCGGGCTCGGCGAACAGGGCCCGGTACGGATTCGCCATCGAATTCACCCCCGAATCGGCAACCGTACCGGTCGTCCGAAAACGCCGGGGAAGGCGGCTCGCCCGCTAGCCTGGCGCGGTGCGCAGAGATCGGCTGGTGACCACGGCGGCCGCCGTGGCGGTCCTCGCGGTGACCGCCGCCGCCGTGTGGCTCGCCGTCCGCCTGGGCGCCCCCGAGCCCGTCCAGGACGGCCCCGGAGGCGCCGCCGCGCCCCCGGCGACCGGCGCCGACCCGGTGCCCGTGGCGCAGCGTGTGGCGCCGCTCAAGCGGGTCGTCGTGCCGGACGTGCTGGCCATCGTGGCGGCGGGGATCGATCCGGCCAAGGCCAGGCGGATCAGGGCGCTGGGCAAGGTCGCCGACGTCGTCGCGGTGGACGGCGGCGCGGTCACCCTCCAGGGCGAGCGCGTCAACGTGCTCGCCGTGGACCCCTCGGACTTCCGGGCGTGGACCCCGCCCGTCACCGCGCGCACCCAGGGCCTGTGGACGGCTCTGGCGGACGGCAGGTTCGTCGCCTCCTCGGCCCGCGCGAAGGACCTCGGGCTGTCCCTCGGCGCGGCCTACCGGATCACCGGACGGCAGTCGCCCGAGGTCGTCCTGGGCGGCACCGCCCCCCTCGGCCTGCCCGACGTGGACCTCCTGGTGAACGAGGAGACCGGCGCCGCCATGGGGCTCGTCCCGGACGTCGCCCTCCTGGTGAACGCGCCCGGGATGCCGCCCGCGGAACTCGTCGCCAAGGTCAAGACGATCCTGGGCAAGGGCGCCACCGTGGTGAACCTGCACACGTCAGGCAAGGGGAGCACCGCAGGCAACTACCTCGACCTGTACAAGCGCGCCGCGACGACCTGCCCCGGCCTGTCCTGGACGGTGCTCGCCGCGATCGGCCAGGTGGAGAGCGACCACGGGCGCAACGTCGGCCCGTCCAGCGCGGGCGCGCTCGGCCCGATGCAGTTCATGCCCGCCACCTGGAAGAGCTACGGCGTGGACGGGGACGGCGACGGCACCGCCGACATCATGAACCCCTTCGACGCCATCCCCTCGGCGGCCAACTACCTGTGCGCCTCCGGGGCCCAGCGGGACCTCTACAAGGCGGTCTTCGCCTACAACCACGCCGACTGGTACGTCCGCAAGGTGCTCGCCCTCGCGGACGCCTACGCCCGCCAGTTCTCATAGGCTTGCCGGCATGGACGCGCTGCTGCTGGTCTCCTTCGGCGGCCCCGAGGGCCCCGACGACGTCATGCCCTTCCTGGAGAACGTCACGAGGGGCCGGAACGTGCCGCGCGCGCGTCTGGCGGAGGTCGCCGAGCACTACCACCACTTCGGCGGGGTCAGCCCGATCAACGGCCACTGCCGGGCGCTCAAGGCCGAGCTGGAGAGGCTGGTGGACGTCCCCGTCTACTGGGGCAACCGGAACTGGGCGCCGTTCCTCACCGACACCGTCGCCGAGATGGCCGCCGACGGCGTCACCCGTGCCACCGCGTTCGTCACCTCCGCCTACAGCGGCTACTCCTCCTCCGGCCAGTACCAGGAGGACCTCGACCGCGCCGTCGCCGCCGTGCCCGGCGCGCCCGAGATCACCAAGATCCCGCCCTACTGCCTGGAGCCCGGCTTTGTCGGCGCGTTCACCGAGGCGGCGAAGGCGGCGCTGGCGGAACTGCCCGGCGCCCGGCTCGTCTTCACCGCGCACAGTGTCCCGCTGGCCCAGCCCGGACGCCCCGACTACGAGGCCGAACTACACGAGGTCGCGCGCAGGGTGCACGCCGCCAGCGGCGCCCGGGGAGGCTTCGACCTCGTCTACCAGAGCCGCAGCGGGCCGCCCTCCCAGCCGTGGCTGGAGCCCGACGTCCTCGACCACCTCGCCAAGCTCGCCTCCGACGGCACGGACGCCGTGGCGCTGGTGCCCATCGGGTTCGTCTCCGACCACATGGAGGTCCTGTTCGACCTCGACGTGGAGGCCCGCGACCGCGCCGCCGACCTCGGCGTCCGGCTGGTGCGGGCGGCGACGCCGGGCACCGCGCTCGCCCCGCTCGCCCGCGACCTGTACGCGCGGCACGCCAAGCCCTGAAAGGTACCCAGTGACCAGCGACTCTGGTTCAAGCGACTCTGCCACGAGCGACTCCGCATCAAGCGACTACACAGCGCTGCTCGACCT
Organism: Actinocorallia sp. API 0066; assembly: GCF_020991275.1. Taxonomy (GTDB): domain Bacteria; phylum Actinomycetota; class Actinomycetes; order Streptosporangiales; family Streptosporangiaceae; genus Actinocorallia. Next base: position 193,810 of record NZ_JAJLQY010000009.1, read on the forward strand.
CGCCGTCGCCACCGCCCGGGAGACGGGCCGGATGCTCATCGACAAGCGCCCGGCGGGCGGCCCCGACGTGGTGGCGACCAAGTCCAGCGCCACCGACGTGGTGACCCAGATGGACCAGGCCGCCGAACGGCTCATCCGCGAGCGGATCGGCGCGGCCCGGCCCGGCGACGCGTTCCTCGGCGAGGAGGAGGGCGTGACGAGCGGCACCACCGGCGTGCGCTGGGTGGTGGACCCGATCGACGGCACCGTCAACTACCTGTACGACCTGCCCGACTGGGCGGTGAGCATCGCCGCGGAGGTGGCCGGCCGGCCCGTCGCCGCCGTTGTGGAGGTGCCGCGCCGGGGCTGGACGTTCACCGCGACGCTCGGCGGCGGCGCCCACCTCAACGGCGAGCGGGTGCGCTGCTCGACGGACGTGCCGCTGGGCCGCGCCCTCGTCGCGACCGGCTTCGGGTACGCGCCCGAGCGCCGCGCCGCCCAGGCGCGGGTGCTCGCCGGGGTGCTCCCGAACGTGCGGGACATCCGGCGTAACGGGGCGGCCGCCATCGACCTGTGCATGGTGGCCGCCGGAAGGGTGGACGGCTACTACGAGCGCGGGGTGCAGGCGTGGGACATCGCCGCGGGACGGCTGCTCGTCACCGAGGCGGGGGGAAGGGTGGAAGGGCTGGGGGGCGTCCCCGCGGGGAACGAGCTGACGATCGCCGCCGGTGCCGACCTGTTCGGCCCGCTGCACGATCTGCTGGCGCCGCTCGACCCCGCGAGGGACTAGCGGTCAACGCGTCGGAAGATCGTGGTTGTCGGCGATCCGCCGCAGCTCGTCGATCTCCGACTGCCGGAGATCCGCGAGATAGGTGTCGCCGTCCCTGGTGGCCGCCTGGAGCGAGGCGTAAGCCTCCTTGAGCCGCTGCTGGATGGTCTCGTTGAGCTCGCGCATGGGCATGGTCCTTCCGGGTCAGAACAGCCTTACCCGTGGCCCGGACCGGTCTAAACCTTTACCTCAAGAGAATTTCAGCGCACGACGCCTGGTCGTCGCTTACCGGTCACTTACCGGTCCTGTGGCATAACGGAGAACGTCTTCAGCAGTCGGAAGCAATCGGAAGAGGGGGGTCGCGATGCGGGTACTCGTGGTCGAGGACGAGCGGGTGATGGCCGACGCGATCGCCACGGGCCTGCGCCGCGAGGCGATGGCCGTGGACATCGCCTACGACGGCGCGGGCGCGCTGGAGCGGGCCATGGTCAACGAGTACGACGTCGTCATCCTGGACCGCGACCTGCCCAAGGTGCACGGCGACGAGGTGTGCCGCACCCTCGTCGCGCGCCGCTACGGCGCGCGCATCCTCATGCTGACGGCGGCGGGTGAGCTGGAGGACAAGGTGGCCGGGCTGAACCTCGGCGCCGACGACTACCTCGCCAAACCGTTCGCGTTCAAGGAGCTCATCGCCCGGGTCCGCGCGCTGGGCCGCCGGGTGGCCGCGCCGCTGCCGCCGGTGCTGGCGCGCGCGGGCATCGAACTCGACCCCAACCGGTTCACGGTGACCCGCGAGGGGCGGCCGGTCGAGCTGACCCGCAAGGAGTTCGCCGTCCTTGAGGTCCTCATGGCCGCCGAAGGTGTTGTGGTCAGCTCCGAGCAGCTGCTGGAGAAGGCGTGGGACGAGCACATCGACCCGTTCACCAACGTGGTGCGGGTCACCATGATGACGCTGCGCAAGAAGCTGGGCGACCCGCCCGTGATCGAGACGGTGCCGGGCGTGGGGTACCGGCTGTGACGTCGCCGAAGACCCTCTTCAAGGACCTGCGGCAGCTACCGCGCCGGGTCAGCGTCAGGCTCCGCCTCACCCTGCTGTACGGCGCGCTGTTCTTCTTCGCGGGCTGTCTCCTGATGCTCGTCACGTACGTGTTCGTCGGGCAGTCCTTCAGCGACGTGCTGCCGCCCGGCGAGCAGCTCACCTACCGCGCGCCCGGCGGGTTCCCCACGATCGTCGCCGAGGTGGACGACCTGCGGCAGAACATGCTGGCGCAGCTCGTCAAACGGATGGTGTTCGCGCTCGCCGGGGTCGGCCTGCTCGCGCTCGTGCTCGGTTACATCGTGGCCGACCGGGCGCTCGCGCCGCTGCACGAGATCACCTCGGCGGCGCAGCGCCTGTCGGAGAGCACCCTCCACGAGCGGATCGCGCTGGAGGGCCCCGAGGACGAGATCAAGGAGCTGGCCGACACGTTCGACGCGATGCTGGCGCGGCTCAGCGAGGCGTTCGACTCCCAGCGCCGGTTCGTCGCGAACGCCTCGCACGAGCTGCGCACGCCGCTGGCGATCAACCGGACGCTGCTGGAGGTCGCGCTCACCGACCCGGACGTCTCGCCCGACCTCGTCACCGTCGGCCGGACGCTGCTGGCCACCAACGCCCGGCACGAGCGGCTCATCGAGGGGCTGCTGCTGCTGGCGCGCAGCGAGCGCGAGCTGACGACCCGCAAGTCCGTGGACCTCAGGGAGGTCACCGAGACGGTGCTGGACTCGGTGCGCAAGCGGCCCGACGACGAGCGCGCCGACGTCACCCTGCACACCGAGCTGACGTCCGCCGTGACGGTCGGGGACCCGGTGCTGCTGGAACACCTCGTGCACAACCTCGTGGACAACGCGCTGAAGCACAACGTCGAAGGCGGTGAGGTCTACCTGAGGACCGGCGTGCTCGACGGGTTCGCGGCGGTCCAGGTGGAGAACTCGGGCCAGGCGATCCCCGCCTACGAGATCGACAGGCTCTTCGAACCGTTCCGCAGGCTCCACAACGACAGGATCGAGTCGGCCAAGGGCGCGGGGCTCGGCCTGTCCATCGTCCGCTCGGTGGTGACGGCGCACCGCGGCTCGGTCGTGGCCAGCCCCCGGCCCGGCGGCGGCCTCATCGTCACGGTGCGGCTCCCGTTCCAGCCGCCCCCGCCCGCCACCAAGTGACACGCCCCGAGGCCAGAGAGCACCGCCTCGGGGGCGCTCCCGACGAAGTCGGGACCTGAAAAGCGCCCCCGAGGCCAGTGAGCACAGCTCAGGCCGTCGCGCCGGACTGGCGCTTCAGCTCCCCGATCGCGTTGTGGTCCTGGTCGGCGTCGGCGGCCGACTGGCTGAAGTAGTTCTTGTAGTACATGCCGTCGCCCGAGCCGCCGTTGTTGTCCGGCCGGGGGAACAGCGTGGAGTAGGAGATGGCGTCGCAGTCCGCGCCGGTCTCCACGGTGATCGTCTCCAGGACGACTGTCTTGAAGTTCCACCGGGGCGTCGGGTGCAGGTAGCTGATCGTGCCGCTGCACGTGAACGGCCCGACGCTGTCGCTGGTCGGGTCGTTGGTCGCGGTGATCCTGCCCGTCGTCGCGCCCTCCTCGATGACGATGGTCATCCGGAAGCGCACCGAGGACGGCTTGATCTGGATCACGGGGCCCGTCCACGTCCCGGCGTAGGCGGCGGGGAACCCGCCGCCCGCCGCGGGCGGCTGCGCGGTGGTTCCCGGCCCCGGCGTGGCGGTGCCGGGTCCCGGCTTCGGGCCGTTGTCGCGGACGAGGACGACGACGAGGACCGCGACGAGGACAAGGACGAGCGCCCCGATCGCGGCGAGCGCGATCAGGGCGGAGGAGGCCCCCCGCCGAGGCGGAGGGCCGGGGACGAACGGGGGCGGCGGGCCGGGAGGGCCGCCGTAGGGGGGCTGTCCAGCGGGCGGAGGGTACACGCGCTGTCCTTCGGATGGCGGGGGACTGGGGGTCGAAGCAGCCGCCTACTGGCGGACGAGGGTGCCGATGAAGCTGTAGTCGTTGCGCCCCGCGTCGGCCGCCTCCTGGGTGGAGAAGTTGGTGATGAACATCTCCGTGCCGTTGCTCTTGGGGAAGAACTCGTTGTACGTCACGTCGGGGCACGTCGCGTTGTTCTTCTGGGTGATCTCCTCGCGGGCCACCGACTTCCAGGGGGAGCCGGGGGTGTGGTGCAGGAAGGTCACCGTGCCGGAGCAGGACCAGGTGGAGGTGTCGTCGGGGCCGTTGCTGTACTCGATCTGGCCGGTGGGGGAGCCGTCGGCCAGGGTGACCCTGACGTTGTAGCGCGCGGTCTTCGGCTTCACCTGGGTGACGGTGCCCGTCCAGGTGCCCGCGTAGTCCTCGCAGAAGGCGGTGTCGCCCTCCTGGCCGCAGTCGGGCCTGCTGCCCGTGCTGGTGCTGGGGCTCGACGACGGGATCGGCGGCGGCGGGAGCTCGACGGTGCCGGTCGGGGTCGGCAGCACGACGACCGGGTCCTTCTTGTCCGGCAGCGCGGCGATGCCGATCGCGATGATCAGCACCAGGATGAGCACGACGCCGCCCGCGATCGCGGCGATGAGCCCGCCGTTGGACTTGCGCGGCGGCGCGGTGCCGTAGATCAGCGGGGCGCCCGTCGGGCCCGGCTGCCCGGCGTGGAACGGCGGCTGGGAGTGGCCGAACGGCGGCGGGGTGGGCGGCGCGAACTGCGGCTGGTGCTGGGGCTGGTGCTGCGGCGGGTAGGGCCCCGGCTGCGGCGGCCCCTGCTGGAGGCCGGGCTGGAAGCCCGACTGCTGGAACGGCGGCGGCGTCGGCTGGCCGGGCGGCGGGCCCTGCTGGAACGGCTGGGCGCTGAGCGCGCCCGGCTGCGGCGGGTAGGGCTGCTGGCCGGGGCCGGACGTGGCCGCGTACGGCTGGGCGGGCGAGGCGAACGGCGCGGGGGTGGGCGTGCGGGGCGGCGGCGGTGCGGGTAGCTGGGCCGCGATCCGGGTGCCCTGGTTGAGCAGTTCCTCGCGCCGGCCCGCGGTGTCGGCGGCGGCCGCGGCGCCGGACTGCGGCACCAGCTCCAGCAGCGCCTCCAGGGCGGACGGGCGGTGGCTCGCCTCCTTGGCGAGGCAGCGGCCGATGAGCGGGCGCAGCTCGGGGGGCAGCGCCGACAGGTCGGGCTCCTCGTTGAGGATCCGGTTGATGATCACCGGCAGTGTGTCGGCCTCGAAGGGGGACCGGCCGGTGGCGGCGAACACCATGGTGGCGCCGAACGCGAAGACGTCCACGGCGGCCTGGAGCGGCGCGCCGGTGAGCTGCTCGGGCGCCAGGTAGCCGGGGGTGCCGACGACCATGCCGGTCGCGGTGACCGCGCTCTCCTGGGAGTTGACGGTGCGGGCGATGCCGAAGTCGACGACGCGGGGGCCGTCGGCGGCGATGAGCACGTTGTTGGGTTTGAAGTCGCGGTGGACGATGCCGACCTCGTGGATCGCCGCGAGCGCGGTGAGCATGCCGATCGCCAGCAGCCGCAGCTCCTGCGGCGGGCGCGGCCCGCCGGTGGCGACCAGTTCGTACAGGGACGGACCGTCGATGAACTCGCTGACGACGTAGGGCGTGTCCCCGTCGACGTGCGCCTCGATGATCCGGGCAGTGCAGAACGGCTCGACCTTCTGGGCGGCCGCGACCTCCCGGACGAACCGGGCGCGGGCCTGTGGGTCGGCGTTCATCTGGGCGTGCAGCAGTTTGATCGCGACCAGCTGGCCGTCCTTGGTGCGACCCAGGTAGACGGCGCCCTGCCCGCCCACGCCAAGGCGGCCGATCACCTCGTAGGAACCGAGCGTGGTCGGGTCACCCTGCTCCAGCGGAGCGTTCTTCGCCATGCGACCCCTTCCCAGGTCAGTTCAGTCCTCGCGCGTCTTCAGGCGGCGACGATATCGCGTGAGTCTGACGTTTGAGATCTCTCCGCGGTTCTGGTCTTCGCGTGGTTGCGTGACCTTTGTCGGGGTAAGGGCCCTCGGGAGCCCGGGGACCGGTTTCCCGCCGCCTTCGTGCGCGCTGTCGTTCACCCTTTCCGATGGCCGGAACCTGGGTGTTGTTCGCCACATACGGTGATTCTCGGGGAGTTTTTCCCCGTTGATGGTCACGTCATGACTCATGGATCCGTTCTTCCCAGGTATGATCCCGCCCGCGGTGGCGCGGCCAGCGGGGACGATCCGCGGTCGTCGGCCGTTCTTCCGGGCGGTGGCCGGGCGGGGAGGCGCCCGGGCCGTTGGTTGTTTGTTCGGATCGTGACCGGTGTCACCGGAGTGGTGGTAGCGGCATGTGTGTCAGAAGTCGCAAACCGTGACAGAATTTCCGGCCCGGATCGGGCACAAGAACGGCGTCCCGCGCGTTACTTCCGCGCGACGGGGTGCATATAGAGGAACACGGAGCCGCCGGGTAGGAGCCCGGAGGGCCAAGAGGGGGATGGAGAGAGATGGCAACCGACTACGACAGCCCACGCAAGACCGACGACGATCTCGGTGAGGACAGCCTGCAGGAGCTGCAGGCGCGCCGGACGGACAAGTCGGCGGGCATCATCGACGAGGACCTCGACGCGGGTGAGGTGGCCGAGCTTCCGGGCGCCGACCTCTCGAACGAGGAACTGTCCTTCAAGGTCGTGCCCAAGCAGGCCGACGAGTTCACCTGCAGTAGCTGCTTCCTGGTGCACCACCGCAGCCAGCTCGCCAAGGAGAAGAACGGCGAGCCGGTCTGCACCGAGTGCGCCGCCTGAGCCGGCCGCCGAGCGGCGGCCGGCCGACCCGCGCGAACTGGCTGATCCGGGAGGAGAGGACGGGATGACCAGCGAAGGCGCCCATCCCGTGTCCCCGCAGGGGAGTGACGAACAGGAGATCGGCGAGCTGATCGGCCGTCTGTCCGGCACGGAGGAGCTGGACAAGTCCGAAAGGGGACGGCTCATCGGTCGGCTCGCCCAGTTGCTGGGCGGCAGCGCCAAGGCGGCGGGTGTCAAGGGCCTGGCGGGTGGGAAGTGGCTCGCCGACCTCTTCACCGGCATCGTCCCCCGGATCCCGGTCAGGGATCTGGAGACGCTGCGCGCGCACCATCCGGGCCTCACCCTGGAGGCCCTCGCCGACGACCTGGTGCGCGGCGCGGTGAACCGGACGACGGCGGTGGGGGCGGCGGGAGGCGCGCTCGCGGCCGTGCAGTTCACGGCGCCGCCGCTGCTGCTGACGGCGCCCGCCCAGATCGTCGCCGAGACCCTCGTGGTCGCGGCCATCGAGACCAAGCTCATCGCCGAGCTGCACGAGGTGTACGGGGTCCAGGTGCAGGGCGGCGCCGCGGAACGGACCATGGTGTACGCGGTGGCGTGGGCGCGGCAGCGCGGGGTCAACCCGCTGGAGTCCGGATCGCTCAGCGTCGGGCTCGGCAGCGCGGCCAAGGCGGCGCTGCGCAAACGGATGATGCGGACGCTGGGCCGCCACATGACGACCCTCGGCCCGCTCCTGACCGGGGCGCTGGCGGGCGGGTCGCTCAACCGGGCGGCCACCAAGAAGCTCGCCGAGAAGGTCAGGGACGACCTGAGCCGCTACGGCACCCTGGCGCGCGGCATCGCGCACGAACCGCACCCCGGGCACCACCTGCCGCTGCTGCCGCCGCCCAGCCCCCCGCCGACCTAGGGCACCGCGCCCGCGGGGCGGAGGCGGGGCGGAGGCGGGACGGTGGGCCCGTCCCGCCCCCCGCTCACCGCGGCGCCGAGATCACTCCGGTGGGAGCAGGTGCGCGGGCAGCGTCCCGGTGGTGGCCTGCCACTGCTTGACCGCCAGCCGGGTCACCAGCACCCGGCTGACCTCCATGCCGACCCCGATGAGGACGGCCCAGCCGAGCGCCTCGGCGAGGCTGACGTCCGGGGACTCCGGGCTCACCGGGGGCTTGCGGCCCGTGCCCTTCTGCCAGGCAAGCTCCAGCGACTTGCGCGCGACAAAACCGCCGGCCATCCCTGCGATGCCGGCGAAGACCTTCCAGCCGACGTCGGGCTTCTGCGCCATCGTCGCCCCTTCCTCGCTCCGTGCGGCGCGTCCGCCGCCCCACCGACGCTACCGCGCCACGGCCCCCGCCCCCGCCGTCGAAGGGACGACGCCGGAGGAAAATCCAGGGCTCCGCCTGCCCCCGGTCCCTATCCTTGGCGGATGACCCAGACGCGCAGCACACCCCTGATCCCGGAGAAGGCCACCCTTGACGGCCTGGAGGACAAGTGGGTGGCCGTCTGGGCGCGCGAGGGCGTCTACGCCTTCGACCGGACGCGTGAGCGCGCCGACGTCTACGCGATCGACACGCCGCCGCCGACGGTCAGCGGGTCCCTGCACATCGGGCACGTGTTCTCCTACACGCACACCGACGCCGTCGCGCGGTACCAGCGGATGCGGGGCAGGTCGGTCTTCTACCCGATCGGGTGGGACGACAACGGCCTACCGACCGAGCGGCGGGTGCAGAACCACTTCGGCGTCCGCTGTGACCCGTCGCTGCCCTACGACCCGGCGTATCAGCCGCCCGCCAAGCCGGGCGGGAACCAGGTCCCGGTGAGCCGCCGGAACTTCATCGAGCTGTGCGAGCGGCTCACCGAGGTGGACGAGAAGGCGTTCGAGGAGCTGTGGCGCCGGGTGGGCCTGTCGGTCGACTGGAGCCTGCTCTACACCACGATCGGGGAGCGGGCCAGGGCCGCGTCCCAGCGGGCCTTCCTGCGCAATCTGGCGCGCGGCGAGGCGTACCTGTCGGAGGCGCCGACGCTGTGGGACGTCACGTTCCGCACCGCCGTCGCGCAGGCCGAGCTGGAGAACCGGGAGCAGCCGGGCGCCTTCCACCGGCTCGTGTTCCAGGGGCCGGACGGCCCGGTGCACGTCGAGACGACGCGGCCGGAGCTGCTGCCCGCGTGCGTCGCGCTCGTCGCGCACCCCGACGACGCCAGGTACCGGGCGCTGTTCGGGCGGCACGCGCGCACGCCGCTGTTCGACGTCGAGGTGCCGGTCCTCGCGCACAAGCTGGCCGACCCGGAGAAGGGCTCCGGCCTTGTCATGGTCTGCACCTTCGGCGACACCACCGACGTGGTCTGGTGGCGTGAACTCGACCTGCCGATCCGCGCGGTCGTCGGCAGGGACGGCAGGATCGCGCCGGAGCCGCCCGAGGGCGTCCCCGCGGCCCCGTACGCGGAGCTGGCGGGCCGGACGGCGCACGGCGCGCGGGAGCGCGTCGTGGAGATGCTGCGGGCCACGGGGGAGCTGGACGGCGACCCCAAGCCCGTCACCCGGCCGGTGAGCTTCTACGAGAAGGGAAGCAAGCCGCTGGAGATCGTCACGACGCGGCAGTGGTACCTGCGCAACGGCGGCCGGGACGAGGCGCTGCGCGCGAGGTTCGTCGCGGCGGGCCGGGAGATCTCCTGGCATCCGGAGTACATGCGGGCCAGGTACGAGAACTGGGTCGAGGGGCTGAACGGCGACTGGCTCGTCTCCCGGCAGCGGTTCTTCGGGGTGCCGATCCCCGTCTGGTACCCGCTGGACGAGCACGGCGCGCCGCGCCACGCGACACCGCTCGTCCCGGCGGAATCCGACCTTCCGGTCGATCCCTCGACGGACGTGCCGAAGGGGTACACCGAGGAGCAGCGCGGCGTGCCCGGCGGTTTTATGGCAGACCCGGATATCTTCGACACGTGGGCGACGTCCTCGCTGACCCCGCAGATCGCGGGCGGCTGGATCGACGACCCCGACCTGTTCGGCCGCGTCTTCCCCTTCGACCTCCGGCCGCAGGCCCACGACATCATCCGGACCTGGCTGTTCTCCACCGTGGTGCGCAGCGAGCTGGAGTTCGGGACGCTGCCGTGGACGAACGCCGCGCTGTCCGGCTGGATCCTCGACCCCGACCGCAAGAAGATGTCCAAGTCGCTCGGCAACGTCGTCACGCCGCTCGGCCTGCTCCAGCAGTACGGCTCCGACGCCGTCCGGTACTGGGCCGCCAACGGGCGGCCCGGCACGGACACCGCGTTCGAGACGGCGCAGATCAAGGTCGGCCGCAGGCTCGCCACCAAGATCCTCAACGCCGCCAAGTTTGTTCTGGGGCTGCCCGGCGCGGCCCCCGCCACCGCCGACGCCGCGCTGGAGCCGCTGGACGAGGCGATGCTGGCCGGGCTGGCGGAGGTCGTCGCGGAGGCCACCGAGGCGTTCGAGGGTTACGACTACACGCGCGCCCTGACCGTCACCGAGCGGTTCTTCTGGCGGTTCTGCGACGACTACCTGGAGCTGGTGAAGCAGCGCGCCTACGGCGAGGGCGCGGGCGCGGAGGCGGCGCGGGCGGCCCTGCGCGGCGCGCTCGACGTGCTGCTGCGGCTGTTCGCGCCGTTCCTGCCGTTCGCCACCGAAGAGGTCTGGTCGTGGTGGCGGGACGGCTCGGTGCACCGCGCGGCGTGGCCGGAGCCGGTCGTGGGGGACGGCGACGTCCGGGTGCTCGTCGCGACGGCCGACGCGCTGTCGCAGGTCCGCAAGGCCAAGTCCACGGCCGGGGTGTCGATGCGCGCGGAGGTCGCGGGCGTGGTGCTGCGCGGGCCCGACGCCGGGCTCGTCGCGCTGTCCGACCTGCGGGCGGCGGGCGTCGTGGTGGAGGTGTCCGTCGCGGCGGACGCCGACGGCGAGGGCGTGCGCGCCGACGTCACCCTCGCCTGAGCCGCACAGCCCCTCAGAGGCCCTTGACGAGAGCCTTGGTGAGCGCGGTGAGGCGCTGGCCCGACGTCCGGTAGGACGCGCCCGCCGGGTTGAGCGTGAGCACAACGACGATGTAGCGGTCCCGCGCGCCGACCGTGCCGGTGGTGTGCAGGACCGGACGGCCGAGGCCGAGGTCGGGCCCGGCGGCGGGCAGGGCGGCGGGCAGGGCGCGCGCGCCGTTCCGGCACGCGTAGGGCGGGGTGAGCCCGAACCCGGACCACCCCTGCTTGACGGCGTGCGCGCGCTTCGTCGCCGAGGGCAGGCCCCAGCTCTGGTCGAAGCCGTCGGTCCCGCATCCGGTCGCCTTGGCGAGATGGCCCAGGATCGTCTTCCTGACCTTCGGCGAGGACCTGTCGAGCAGATAGCGGTAGGACGCCGCGACGTCGCCCGCGCTGATCGCCGTGTAACCCCAGAAGCCGGGTTTGTCGGCGGGCGGCGGCGCGGAGTCCTTCAGGCCGATCTCGCGCTTCATCCGGGTGACGATCGCGCCCTTGCCGCCGAGGTTCCAGAAGTACGTCGCCGCCGCGTCGTCGCTGGCGCGCAGCATCTTGGCGAACCGCGCGGCGTGCGCAGGGGCGACCTCGCCCTTGCGCCGCCCCAGGTAGTCCATCGCGATGAGCAGCTTCACGACCGACGCGGACCTGACCGTCTTACGCGCCGCGTTCCTGCTGAGTGTCTTGCCGGTCCGCCTGTCGTAGACCACCCACCGGGCGGATACTCCGGGCGCGACCTTGGGCCGTGCGGGAGGGGCCGGAGCCTTGGCGACGGGGGAGGGCGGCTGGACGTCCGGCTCGGCCCCGGCGGCGGCGCCCTGGGCGTCCGAGGGCACCGCGGGCGGCGCGGCCGCCGGGGCGCCCGCGCAGGCCGTCGCGGCGGCCACCACCAGGGCCAAAGGCGTCGCGAGGAGCGCGCGGCGCACTGACGTGTCGCTCATCTCGGACACCCTAGCGGCGGCGTCCAGGGTGGGGGCCGCCGGAGTTCCCTACGCGGTGGCTTTCGAACGCCGGGTGAACTTCTGCCGTGGTTCGGGGGCCGGGCGCTTTTTCCACCCCGACTTCGTCGGGAGCGCCAGGCCCCGGGCCGGTAGGGTGGCGAGCGCCGTGCCGCGCGGGCGCGGCGACGATCGGGGATGCGGGGTGGACGTTGCGCGCTGACGTCGAGGTGCTGATCAAGCGGCTTGACCCGGGGCTTCCGGTGCCGGGCTACGCCCATCCGGGCGACGCGGGCGCCGACCTGTACGCGGCCGAGGACGTCGTGCTGGAGCCGGGGGAGCGGAGCGTCGTGCCGACCGGCCTGGCGATCGCCCTCCCCGATGGCTTTGCCGCTTTTGTCCATCCGCGTTCCGGTCTGGCGGCTACCCTGGGTGTGACGCTCGTCAACGCGCCGGGCACGGTGGACGCCGGGTACCGGGGCGAGATCAAGGTGACGCTGCTCAACACCGACCTGCGGGAGACGGTCCGCCTGGCGCGCGGGGACCGCATCGCCCAGCTGGTGATCCAGAAGGTGGAGCGCGCCGTCTTCGCCGAGGTCGCCGACCTGCCCGGCTCCGTCCGCGGGGCCGGTGGATTCGGGTCCACCGGCGGTTACGCTCAGCGGGCGCACGCCCAGCGCGCATTCGAATCGAAGGAGTAGGGAAAGTGGCTTTCGGACGTCGTCGTCAGGAGCAGCAGTCGTCGGCGAAGGCCGCCGAGACCGCGCCGGTCGAGGAGGAGTCTTCGCGGGCGCGCACGGCGGGTCCCTGGGACGCGGTCGAGGACACGGCTCCGGAGATGGAGCGGCTCGACTTCGGCGCCCTCCAGGTGCCGATCGGCCCCGGTCTTGAGGTCCAGGTGAACCTGGAGCCCACCGAGGTGGACGGCGAGGGCAACCCCGTCAACGGCAGGATCGTCGCGATCACCGTCATCGCGGGCCAGAGCAGCATGCAGCTGCAGGCGTTCGCCGCGCCCAAGCGCTCGGGCATCTGGGAGGAGCTGCGGCGCGAGCTGGCCGAGGAGATCACCGGCAACGCCGAGGGCCAGGTGCAGGAGGCCGAGGGCCCGTTCGGCACCGAGGTGCGCGCGCTGATCCCCGCGCAGCTCACCCAGGAGATGCTGGAGCAGATGCCCGAGGAGGTCAGGTCGCAGATCCCGCAGGAGATCATCGACCAGGGCTTCGCCTACCAGCCGCTGCGCTTCCTGGGCGTGGACGGCCCCCGCTGGTTCCTGCGCGCGCTCGTCGCGGGCGAGGCGACCGAGAGCGAGGAGGCGTGGCAGCCCCTCGAAGACGTGCTCTCGCAGATCGTCGTGGTCCGCGGCGACCAGCCGATGCCGCCGCGCGAGGCGCTGCCGCTGGTCCTGCCCGCCGAGGCCAAGAACGCGATGGCCCAGGGCGGAGAGGGCGGGGACGGCGACGAGGACGAGAAGGACGACTTCGACCCCTTCACGCCCGGCACCCACATCACCGAGGTCCGCTGACCCGGGGTCCCTGTGACGTCGAAGGCCCGGCCCCTCCCTCGACGGGGAGAGGCCGGGCCTTTCGCTGTGTCCTCAGGGCGCGCCGGTGGAGCGGCGCACGACGAGTTCGGCCGGGAGCACCACCGGTTCGGCGGGACGGCCCTCCAGGACGGCCAGGAGGTGCGTCATGGCCAGTTCGCCCATCCGCTCGGCGGGCAGCCGCACGGTGGTCAGCTCCAGGGCCTCGGCCAGGTAGAGGTCGTCGAAGCCGGTGATCGAGACGTCGCCGGGGACGTCGAGGCCCAGGTGCCGGGCCGCCTTGTGGGCGCCGGCGGCGAGCGTGTCGTCGTCGCAGACCAGGGCGGTCGGGCGGTCGGGCGAGGAGAGCAGCGCCATCGCCGTCTCGAAGCCCGCCGCGATGCTGATCGCGGCCCGGCCGGTGACCAGGCCCGGCACCCGGTCGGCGAGGCCGAGCGCGCGGCTGCGGAACGTCCACACGTTGATGTCGGCCGCGAGGTGGCCGATCCGGGTGTGGCCGAGGCCGCGCAGGTGGCTGACGATGTCGCCGACGGCCGCGGCGACGTCGAAGTTGACGGTGGGCGCGGGGCCCGCCGGGTCGCTGTCCACCATCACCAGGGGGACGGGCCGGCGCATGCCCTCCAGCGAGTGCTCGCCCATCGAGGACGCCAGCATGCCGTCGATGGCCTCCTGCGGGCCGCTGAAGGGCCCGTCGGCCTCCAGGGGCCAGGGGAACACCACGAGGCTGAAACCGTTCTCCACGGCCACCCTGGCGGCTCCGGTGTACACCGCGGCGAAGAACGGCGCGGTGATCGCGGGCACCACGAGCATGATCGTGCGGGTCCGGCCGAGGCGCAGGTTGCGCGCCGCCGGATTGGGCCGGTACCCCAGGCGCTGCGCCGCCTCGCGGACGGTCTGCGCGGTGCTCTCCGACACCCGTCCGGGCCACTTGCCGCTGAGCACCATCGAGACCGTGGACTGGGAGACGCCGGCCGCCGCCGCCACGTCCTTGCTCGTCGGCCGACTGTTAGCTGGCATCACGCCCCTTAGAGTAGATCCGTCGGTGCCTCCCAATACGTATCACTCATTCTAGTGATACGTATAACTGTGCTGTACGGAGAATAATGCGTGTATATCTCGACCTGCTGCGGGCCCCCCACGCCGCGCGGCTCCTCGGGGGCACCCTGCTGGGACGGCTGCCGAACGGCATGGGCGTGCTCGCGATCATGCTCTTCACCCGCGCCGAGGGCGGCAGCTTCGCCCTCGCCGGGCTGCTGGCGGCCGTGCACGGCCTCGCGGCGGGCGTCGGCCAGCCGGTGCTCGGACGCCTCATGGACCGCCTCGGGCAGCCCCGCGTCCTGCTCACCAGCGCCCTCCTGGCGGGCCTCGGGTTTGTGCTCTTCGCGGTGACCGGCATCGGCTCCGTCCCGGCCGCCCTGGCGACGGTCTCGCTCGCCGGGTTCTTCACCCCGCCCCTGGAACCCGGCCTGCGCGCGCTGTGGCCCGACGTCCTCAAGGAACCCGGCCAGGTCCAGGCCGCCTACGCGATGGACGCGGCCACCCAGGAGCTGCTGTTCACCCTTGGACCCGTCCTGGTGATCGCGTCCAAGCTGATCTCCGGGAGCGCGCCCCTGTACGTCTGCGCCCTGCTCGGGCTGGCCGGGACACTCGTCGTCACGCTGTCGCGGCCGTCGCGGGCCTGGCGCGGCAGGCCGTCGGCGGGCGACTGGGTCGGCGCGCTGCGGTCGCCCGGACTCGTCGTGCTGAGCGTCTCGCTGGCGTTCATCGGGCTGAGCCTCGGCGTGTTCAACGTCGGGATGGTCGCCTACGCCGAGGGGGTCGGCGTGAAGGCGGCGGGGGGCTGGCTGATCGCCGTCAACGCGCTCGGCGCGCTCACCGGCGGCCTGGTCTACGGGGCACGGAGCTGGCCGGGCCGTCCCGAACGCCGGATACCGCCGCTGCTGGCCGGGCTGACCCTCGGTTACGCGTTGCTGCTGCTCATGCCCTCGCTGCCCTGGATGGTCGTGCTGTCCTACGTGTCCGGGATCTTCCTCGCGCCGACGCTCGCCTGCGTCTTCGGCCTCGTGGACGGCCTCGCGCCCGAAGGCACCGTCACCGAGGCGTTCGCGTGGATCGTCGCGTTCATGACCGTCGGCGTCTCGGCCGGGTCGGCGCTCGCCGGCAAGGTCCAGGACGAGGCGGGCACGCTCGCCGCCCTGTCCGGCGCCGCCGCGGGCGGGCTCGCCGCCGTCCTGGTGTGTGTCGCGGGCGGCCTTTTCCTCGCCGCCCGTTCCCCTGCCAGGGCATGAGTGCCGTAGCCTCTGAAACATGGACGAAGCGCCCCCCGGGGGGCTGCGCGGATTCCGCCGCCTGGCGTCGAGCAAGGCCGAGATGGAGGCGGAGGAACTGCGGAAGGACACCGGCGCCGAAGGGGCGACACCCATCGCCGCCTGTGCCGAGCGCAGGCGCGCGCACGTCGCGGGTACGCTACGTACGGTGACTCTGCGACCGCGCGGCGGGGCCCCCGCTCTGGAGGCCGAACTCTACGACGGGTCCGACGTGGTGAACCTCGTCTGGCTCGGCCGCCGCCGCATCCCCGGCATCGAACCCGGCCGGAGGCTGACGGCCGAGGGCCTGGTGAGCCTCCAGGACGGCCGCAAGGTCATCTTCAATCCCCGCTACGAACTCCGAGGATCCACGTGACCGACGTGCAGGCCGCCATGAACGCGGACGAGAAGGCGCGGCAGACCGTCGAGGCGGCCGTGCGGGCCCAGCTGGCCAAGGCGCTCGGCGGCGCGCGCGGGATCGTCGAGGGCGCCGTGCCCACGATCCTGTTCACCGTGCTGTGGCTGGTCACGCACGAGCTGAAGCTGTCGCTGGGGATCGCGGTGGGCGCCGCGGTGCTGCTGACCGTCGCCCGGCTCGTGCAGCGGTCCACCGTGCAGTTCGTGTTCAACAGCCTGGTCGGCATCGGGATCGCCGCGTTCTTCGCGCTGCGCACCGGCAGGGCCGAGGACGCGTTCCTGCCCGGCATCATCTACAACGCGTTCTACTCGCTGATCCTCATCGGCTCGATCATCGCGCGCTGGCCCGTCGTCGGGTTCATCATCGGGTCCGTCACCGGCGAGTCCACCGAGTGGCGGCGCGACCCCGCGATCGTGCGGCTGTGCAGCAAGCTGACGTGGCTGCTCGTGCTGCCGTGTGTGGTGCGGGTCGTCGTCCAGTACCCGCTCTACCTGGCCGGGATGGTCGGCTGGCTCGGCACCGCCAAGATCGCGCTCGGCTGGCCGCTGCAGGTCGCCTCGTTCGCGGCGATGATCTGGGTGCTGGCCCGCGGCCGCACACCCCTGACGACGGCGGCCGAGCCCGTCCAGGACGTCCCGGAGGACACGCCCGCTCCGGGGGTGCGGGGGCGGAACGAGGCAGAGGGCGCGCCGGAGGGCGACGAGAGGAAGTGACCGGCGGACGGCCGCCGCGCGGCGGCCGTCCCGACCGGGGGCGGGCCAGGGGTCAGCGGCGGGCCATGGCCGTCATGACGTGGCCCATCAGCGTGATCAGCACCTGGCGTGTCGACTCGCGGGACCGCGCGTCGCAGTTGATCACCGGGATCTCCGGATCGAGGTCCAGCGCGATCCTGATGTCCTCGGGCGTGTAGGGCTTGGCGCCCTCGAAGGTGTTCACCCCGATGATGAACGGCAGTCCGCGCCGCTCGAAGTAGTCGATCGAGGCGAAGCAGTCGGCGAGCCTGCGGGTGTCCACCAGGACGACGGCGCCGAGCGCGCCCTCGGCCAGTTCGTCCCACATGAACCAGAACCTGTCCTGTCCGGGGGTGCCGAACAGGTAGAGCACGAGGCCGGTGCGCAGGGTGATCCTGCCGAAGTCCATGGCGACCGTGGTGGTGGTCTTGCGCTCCACCCCTTCGAGGTCGTCGACGCCGATGCTGCGCTCGGTGAGCTGCTCCTCCGTCCGCAGGGGGCGCATCTCGCTGACCGAGGCGACCATGGTGGTCTTGCCCGCGCCGAACCCTCCCGCCACCAGGATCTTGACGGCGAGCTCGGCCTCAGAGGGCCTGGAGTCCATGAATTACCTCTTCGATGATTCTGGTCGTGGGGAACCGGGCGACCGACGAGGGCCGGCGCACCGTGATCCGACGGTCGTTCAGCAGATCGCCGAGCAGCACCCGCACGACGCCGACGGCGAGGTCGAGGGCCGAGGCCACTTCGGCGACCGTCAGCGGCTGGTGGGCTAGGTCGAGGATCGCCTCGTGTTCAGGGGACAGAAGCAGCGAACCGTACACCGGTTCCGGCGTGCGCACCACGAGTGTCATGAGATCGAGATCGGTCCGGTTGTCGGAGGCCGTCCGGCCGCCCGTCAGCCAGAAGGCGCGGACGACGGGTCCGGCCTCCTCGTCAAGCCACTCGTGACCGCTCACGGCAGGCTCACCGTCCGGGGCTTGGCCGACAGGTGCAGGCCGACCCTCGTCACCAGCATCGCCATCTCGTAGGCGATGACGCCCACGTCGGCGGCGGAGTCGGCGAGCACCGCGAGGCACGCGCCCTGGCCGGCCGCGGTGACGAACAGGAACGCCTCGTCCATCTCCACTATGGTCTGTCTGACCGCGCCGCCCTGGAACTGCTCGCCGGTGCTGCGCGCCAGGCTCTGGAAGCCGGACGCGAGCGCCGCCATGTGCTCGGCGTCGTCCCGCGCGAGCCCCCGCGAGGCGCCCACCACCAGTCCGTCACTGGAAAGGACAACCGCCTGCTTCACCTGGGCGACACTGTCCACCAGGTTGTTCAACAGCCAGTTGAGATCGCCGGGTTCGGTCATGGATGCTCCTCGGTGGGCTGGAGGTGGTCGTCGGCGGAGGTGGCGGACTCCAGGCGGCCGCGTTCCCAGCCGCGCTGCATCGCCGACATCCGCAGCCGGAGATTATCGGGGGAACGTTCGGGGGCGGTCGGGGGGACCGGGGTGGGGGCGTCCTGGGAGGTGGCGGCCACGGGGGCCACCGGGGCCGGGTCCTCGGCGGGGCGGGACTTGCGGCGGCGGCGCGGGAGGCCCAGGTGGTCGCCCAGGTCGAGGTCGGGCTCCGGCGTCTCCGGCGGGGCCGGGAGTGGCGCTGGGGGTTCCGGGAGGGCCGGTTCCTTGGTCATCTCTGGGGTGGCTCCTTCCCGGGGCTCGGTGTGGTGTGCGGGGCTCGTGGTGACGGCCGGGGGGAGGGGCGCGCCGGGAGCGCCCGCCGCCGCCAGGACGCGCTGGGCGGGCGGCGCGGGCACCGGCTCCGGGGTCTCGGGCAGGTCGGTGGAGAGGAGTTCGCGCGGCAGGAACACCACGGCGGTGGTGCCGCCGTAAGGCGAGACCCGCAGGGACACCCGGATGCCGTGCCGCCGCGCCAGCCGTCCCACGACGAACAGGCCGAGCCGCGCGGTGTCGGACAGGGTGAACTCCGGCGGCGCCGACAGCCGCTCGTTGAGCTGCTCGATGATGTCCGGCGGCAGGCCGAGCCCACGGTCCTCGATCTCCAGCACGTAGCCCGCCGCGACGCCCTGGCCCGACACCTCGATGGCGGTGTCCGGCGGCGAGTACTGGACGGCGTTCTCGATGAGGTCGGCCAGCAGGTGGATGGTGTCGG
Source organism: Actinocorallia sp. API 0066 (assembly GCF_020991275.1). Taxonomy (GTDB): domain Bacteria; phylum Actinomycetota; class Actinomycetes; order Streptosporangiales; family Streptosporangiaceae; genus Actinocorallia. The sequence goes on from NZ_JAJLQY010000009.1 coordinate 212,379, forward strand.
CGACGGCGGGGCCGACGAGCCCGATGCGCGGCATCGGCAGCACCCGGACCCGCGTGTAGTCCTCGACCTCGGACGCGGCGCCGCGCACCACGTCGACGAGCGGGACGGGCGAGCGCCAGCCGCGTCCGGGCGCCTTGCCCGCGAGGATGACCAGGCCCTCGGCGTGCCGCCGCATGCGGGTCGCGAGGTGGTCGAGCTGGAACAGGCGGCCGAGCGTCTCGGGGTCCTCGGCGGCGCGCTCCATCTGGTCCAGCAGGGAGAGCTGCCGGTGCAGGAGCGCCTGGTTGCGGGAGGAGAGGTTGACGAAGATCTCGCGCACGTTCGTCATCGTGGCCGCCTCGTGCATGGCGGCCTCCAGCACCGCGGCGCGGGCAGCGGTGAACGAGCGGAAGATGCGCTCGATCTCGGTGACGCTGAACTGCACGCCCGGCTCGATCGGCGGCTCCTCCACCCGCTGCCCCTTCCGGACCATCTCGGCCATGAGCGGGAGCTGGTCGCGGGTGAAGTCGCCGACGGTGTCGGCGAGCGCGCGGCTCTCCCGGATGAGGCGGCGGGACACCCGCCACGCCGTCACCAGGGAGACGACGATGGCCAGCAGGCCGAGGCCGCCCGCCACGCCGATCTCCAGCAGCACCCCGATCGCGACCTTCTCGGCCCGCCCGGTGACGCCCTGGAGCATCTCCTCCTCAAGTTCGAGGAGACGGCTCTGCACACGTTCGGCGTTGGTGTCCCACGCGGTCTGCGAGACGGGGCCCGTGCCTCGGGTGATGCGGTCCTCGTACTGCTGGAGCCGCTGGTACTCGATGGCGTTGAGGAACGCGTTGTACCTGTCGCGGTCGGCCGGGCGCAGCGTCGGCAGCACGTCGGTGTAGAGGAGGTCGCGGGCGCCGACGGCGCGGGCCACCTCCTTGCGGTCCCACGCGCTCGGCACGCCGGACAGCCGCCCCGCGAGGATCGCGTCCACCCGGGCGAGCTGCTCGCGGGCGATGCCGAGCGACGTCAGGCTCGACACGTCAACGGCGATCTCGACGTCCGGCGGGGAGACCGCGCGGTAGATGGCGAAGCCGCCGTAGACGAGGGAGCCGTAGGAGGTGAGCACCTGCGCGCGGTTGCGCGGCGCGCCGCCGTCCACGACCGAGCGGAGCAGGGTGAGGCCGCCGAGGTCACGCGCGAAGTCGTCGACCGTGGTGCGGATGTCCGCCTCGATCCCGGCGCGCAGGCCGGGGTCGGAGGTGTTGCGCTCGAACACCGAGCGCGCGTCGTCGGTGGCCTGCCGGTGGTCGGCGAGGTCTGCTGCGGTCACCGAGGGCGACCCCGACAGCCGCGCCATGGAGACGAGGCGTTCGCGCTGGAGCGCGGAGATCAGGGTCTGGGTGGGGCGCACGACCTGGCCGTCGAGCGACTGCGCGCGGGCCAGCAGCATGCCGTCGCCCAGCGACTGGAAGGCGGTGAACGCCCACAGCAGCACCAGCGTGGCGAGGGGGACGGCGATGAGCGAGACGATCGCGGATCTGATCGGCTGGCTGCGGGAACGTCGCATGCCCGGCAGTCCTCCGTGGGGTTCCGGCGGGTTCTACAAGCACTTACGGAGAGGGTGAACGGAGCCTACTACGGGGTGATGTAATGCGCTTCCCCATGCATATGGCACAAAGTCAGCACGTTACGGGACTACCCTTGCCCCGTGACCGAACTCCCCGATGTGACTCCCGACTCGCTGCCCACCCGGCGCCGTGCCGGTCGTCGCGGCGGACGACACCGCGGCGGCTCCTTCTCCCTGCCCTCCGATTCGCCCGCGGTGGTGCTGACGGGCGCTCCCCAGCAGGTCATGGACGAGCTGGCCGACTGGATCGAGGGGGCGCACCCCGGCATCCCGGTGCACGCCGGCGCCGACGCGTCCCTCGGTGAGCTCGTCGGCGACCCCGCCGCCGTGGTGGTCCCGCTGCTGCTCGGCCCCGACCCGGCGTTCGAGGCGCCGCTGCGCGAGGGCCTCGCCTCGCTGCCCGTCCTCGTGTCCGAAACCCTGGGCCCGCACCCGCTGCTCGCCGAGGCGCTGCACCTGCGGCTGGCCGAGGCCGGCCTGGCCCGCGCCGACCGCATCCGGATGATGAGCATGGTGACCGCCGCCGACGGCGTCGTCCTCGGCTGCCGCGCCGCCGACGAGGTCGCCGAGATCACCTCGGTCCTGCTCGCCTCACGGCTCGCCGTGCCCGTCGTCGCCGCGCCCCTGCACGACTCCGCCGCGCTCGCCGCCGCCGCCGGCGCGCTGCGCGCCAACGGCGCCCAACGGCCCGCGCTCTCCCCGTTCGTCATCGACGCCGACGCCTCGGAGCTCGCCAAGGCGGCCGCCGACGCGGGCGCCGAACTCGCCGCGCCGCTGGGCGGCCACGCCTCGGTGGCCCAGCTCGCCGTCCTCCGCTACGTGGAGGCCCTGGAAGCGCTCTACACCGAGTGACGACACGTCAGCACCACGGAGCCCCGGCGGCCTGCGGCCACCGGGGCTCCCGCGTGCTCGGGCGCCGCTAGCGCGGGTTGAGGAGGTCGCCCAGCTCGTCCTCGACGTCCTGGCTCGCGACGAACATCAGCTCGTCGCCCGCCTCCAGCGTGTCGTCGGCGGTGGGGACGAGCACCCGCCCCTCGCGCAGGATCGCCACCAGCGCGGTGTCGCGCGGCCAGCTCACCGAGCCGACCGGCTGGCCGTTCAGCGGCGCGTCGTCGGGCAGGGTCAGCTCGACGAGGTTGGCGTCGCCCTGGCGGAACGTCATGAGGCGCACGAGGTCGCCGACGCTCACCGCCTCCTCCACCAGCGCGCTCAACAGGCGCGGCGTGGACACGGCGACGTCCACCCCCCACGAGTCGTTGAACAGCCACTCGTTCTTCGGGTGGTTGATACGGGCCACCACCCTCGGCACCCCGTACTCGGTCTTGGCCAGCAGCGACACCACGAGGTTCACCTTGTCGTCGCCGCTGGAGGCCACCACGACCTGGCAGCGCTCCAACGCCGCGTCGTCCAGCGAGGAGATCTCGCACGCGTCGGCCAGCAGCCACTCCGCGCGCGGCACCATCTCCACCTTGATGGCCTTCGGGTCCTTGTCGATGAGGAGCACCTCGTGCCCGTTCTCCAGCAGCTCCTGCGCGATGGACCTGCCCACCGCGCCCGCCCCGGCGATCGCCACCCGCATGTCAGTCCTCCTCCCGCGCCCGCGCCGCCAGCGTCCGCGTGATCAGCTCCATGTCGGCGGCCTTCGCCATGACGTGCACCACGTCGCCGTCCTGCACCACCGTGTCACCGCTCGGCACGACCGCCTCGCCCATCCGGTTGAGGAACGCGACACGGAAGCCGGGCGCCGCCCTCTCCATGTCCTTGACGCGGGCGCCGATCCACGCCGGGTCGGTCTGCACCTCGGCCAGCTTGACGTCGCCCGTGGGGTCGCGCCACAGCGGCAGCGCGCCGTCCGGGAGCAGGCGGCGCAGCATCTGCTCGGCCGTCCAGCGGACCGTCGCCACCGTCGGGATGCCGAGCCGCTGGTACACCTCGGCGCGGCGGGAGTCGTAGATGCGGGCGACGACGTTCTCGACGCCGAACGTCTCGCGGGCCACCCGGGCGGAGATGATGTTGGAGTTGTCGCCGCTGCTCACCGCGACGAACGCGGACGCCTTCTCGATCTGCGCCTCGACCAGGACGTCGCGGTCGAAGCCCACGCCGATGACCCGGCGGCCCTTGAACGAGCCGCGCAGACGGCGGAAGGCCTCGGGGTTCTGGTCGATGATGGCGACCGAGTGGCCCTTGTCCTCCAGGATATGGGCGAGGGTCGAGCCGACCCTCCCGCATCCCATGATGACGATATGCACGACCCGTCCTGTCTGTGATCTCGGCGCTGGACACGCAGGCTGCTCGGCACAGTATCCACCGTCGTTAGAGTCTGTGCTGTGTCCAAGGTCGCTGACGTCCTGAAGCGCGTCGTGCTGGGGCGTGCCCTGCGCAGTACGCAGGCGCACTACCAACTTCTGCCCAAGCGGATCGCCCTTCCGGTCTTCGCGAGCGACGCGCTGTCGTCGGTCGCCTACGCGCCGCAGGAAATCCTCATCACCCTGGGCATCGCGGGCCTGGCCGGATACGCGTTCACGCCGTGGATCGGCCTCGCCGTCGTGCTGCTGCTGCTCGTCGTCGTCGCCTCGTACCGGCAGAACGTCCGCGCCTACACCAGCGGGGGCGGCGACTTCGACGTCGCCACCGCCAACCTGGGCGCCAACTGGGGCCTGGTGGTGGCCGCCGCGCTGCTCGTCGACTACGTCCTGACGGTCGCCGTGTCGATCTCGGCGGCGGTGGACAACCTGGGCGCGTTCACCCCGCTGATCGGCGAGCACCGGGTGTTCGCGGCCGTCGCTCTCGTCGCGCTGCTCACGGTGCTCAACCTGCGCGGCGTCAAGGAGTCGGGGTTCGCTTTCGCGGTGCCCACGTACCTTTTTGTGTTCGGCGTGTTCACGATGATGGTGTGGGGGTTCTTCCGGCTCGCCAACGGCTCCGAACTCCAGGCCGAGACGGCACGTCTGGAGGTGCACGGCACGGGGGAGAGCCTCGCGGGCCTCGCGATGGTGTTCCTGCTGCTGCGCGCGTTCGCCTCCGGCTGCGCCGCCCTGACGGGGGTGGAGGCCATCAGCAACGGCGTCCCGGCGTTCCGCAAGCCGAAGGGCAAGAACGCCGCCACGACGCTGCTGATGCTGGGCCTGCTCGCCGTCACGATGTTCTTCGGCGTCACCATGCTCGCCCACCTCACCGACGTGAAGTACGCCGACCCGCTGCACGGAAGCCGCCTCGTCGACCCGGAGACGGGCCAGGACGTCTCGACCGGCCAGCACACCGTCATGAGCCAGGTCGCCGAGGCGGTGTTCAGCAACTTCCCGGCGATGTACGTGTTCGTCACGGTGATGACGGCGCTGATCCTCGTGATGGCCGCGAACACCGCCTACAACGGGTTCCCGGTGCTGGCCTCGGTGCTGGCGCAGAACCGGTACCTGCCGCGCCAGCTCCACACCCGGGGCGACAGGCTCGCGTTCTCCAACGGCATCGTGATGCTGGCGGGAGCGGCGGCCCTGCTCATCTACGTGTTCAAGGCCGACGTCACCAGGCTGATCCAGCTGTACATCGTCGGCGTGTTCGTCTCGTTCACGGTCAGCCAGACCGGCATGGTCAGGCACTGGAACCGGCTGCTGCGGACCACGACGGAGCGGGCCGCCAAACGGCAGATGCGCACGTCGCGGCTGATCAACACGGTCGGCCTGGTGATCACCGGCGCGGTGCTGGTGATCGTCGTCGTCACCAAGTTCACGCACGGCGCCTGGATCGTCTGTATCGCGATGCCCGTGCTGTTCCTGCTGATGCGCGGCATCCGGGGGCACTACGACCGTGTCGCCCGGGAACTGGAGCCCGACGACGACACCCCGTACACGCTGCCGTCCCGGACGCACGCGATCGTGCTCGTCTCCAAGATCCACAAGCCGACCCTGCGGGCGCTGGCCTACGCCCGCGCGACCCGGCCGTCCACGCTGGAGGCCGTCAGCGTCGCGGTGGACACCGCCGAGTCCGAGCGCCTGCGCGACGAGTGGGACGCCCTCGACCTGCCCGTCCCGTTGAAGATCCTCGACTCCCCCTACCGCGAGATCACCCGCCCCATCCTGGAGTACGTCAAGAACGTCCGCCGCAAGTCCCCGAGAGACGTCGTAGCCGTCTACATCCCCGAATACGTCGTGGGCCACTGGTGGGAGCACGTCCTCCACAACCACAGCGCCCTCCGCCTCAAGGGCCGCCTCCTCTTCCAACCCGGCGTCATGGTCACCAGCGTCCCCTGGCAACTCGCCTCCTCCGACCGCCTCAAAGCCCGCCCCGACCGCCCCGCCCCCGGCTCCGTCCGTCGGGGGGACGGGGAACGGCGCACTAGAATCGCGGAACGTGACTGAAACGGATCTCCTTGAGCTTGAAGTTGGTGCGGTGGGGCATGGCGGCTTCTGTGTTGCGCGGCATGAGGGGAAGGTTGTTTTTGTTCGGCACGCGTTGCCCGGGGAGTTGGTAAGGGCGCGGGTGACCGAGGAGACGAAGAGTTTTCTGCGGGCCGACGCGGTGGAGATCCTGAAGCCCTCGCCGGACCGGGTGGTGCCGCCGTGTGAGTTCGCGGGGCCCGGACGGTGCGGGGGGTGCGACTGGCAACACGTGGCGCTGCCCGCGCAGCGGGCGCTGAAGGCCGACGTGGTGGCCGAACAGCTGCGGCGGCTCGCCGGGATCGAGTGGCCGGTGCACGTCGAGGAGGTGGCCGTGCCCGTCCTGTACACCGAGGACGGCGAGCCGATCGCCTCCCCGCCCGGCCTCGGCTGGCGCACCCGCGTGCAGTTCGCGGTGGACGGCGACGGCGGCGTCGGCCTGCGCAAACACCGCTCGCACGACCTCGAGTACGTCGACCGGTGCGTCATCGCCCACCCCGGCGTCGAGATGATCGGGATCGAGCGGCACCTGTGGCCCGGCGCGTCCGGCGTCGAGGGTGTGGTGTCGGCGGGCACCGGCGACCGGCTCGTGGTGATCTCCGAGCCGAAGGGCAGGCGCGGCCGCGGCGTCCGGGTGCCGCAGCTCGACGTGCCCGTCCGGGTCGTCAAGCCCGAGCGGCCGGTCCGGCACGCGCACGGGCAGCACGGGCAGCGCGAGCAGCAGGGCCCGCCGCCGCGCAAGGCCGTCGTGCCGTTCGTGCGCGAAGAGGCCGCCGGACGGCTCTGGCAGGTCACCGGCAGCGGGTTCTGGCAGGTGCACCCCGGAGCCGCCGACGCGCTCGTCGGCGCCGTCCTGGGGGCGCTGGAGCCCCAACAGGGGGAGATCGCGCTCGACCTGTTCTGCGGCGTCGGGCTGTTCGCCGGGGCGCTGGGCGAGCGGGTCGGCCGTGACGGGCTCGTCATCGGCGTGGAGAGCGGCGGGCAGGCCGTCCGCGACGCCAAGTTCAACCTCCGCGACCTGCCGCAGGTGAGCGTCGAACAGGGCAAGGTCGAAGAGGTGCTGCCGCTGCTGGAGTTCGGCCGCGGCCAGAGCGCGCGGGCCGGTTCGGCCAGGGCGCAGCCCAAGCGCGGCGCGGTGCAGGGCCACCGGGGCGGCGCGCGGGTGCGCGGCGCCGACATCACCGTGCTGGACCCGCCGCGCGCGGGCGCCGGCGAGAAGGTCGTGGACGCGATCGCCCGGCGCACCAACCGGAAGATCGCCTACGTCTCGTGTGACCCGGCGACGCTGGCCCGCGACCTGAAGTACTTCTCCGCGCGCGGATGGACGCTGGCGACGCTGCGCGCCTTCGACCTGTTCCCGCAGACCGGCCACGTCGAGTGTGTGGCCTCGCTCGTCCGGGGCTAGCAGCGCCCGCCTCCCCCAGGAGTCGCAAGTGAGACGTTTCCCCGAGGGCTTCGTCTGGGGCGCGGCGACCGCCGCCTACCAGATCGAGGGCGCGGTCGCCGAGGACGGCCGCGCGCCGTCCATCTGGGACGGGTTCGGCCCGATCCAGGGCGGCGACACCGCCGACGTCGCGTGCGACCACTACCACCGGTACACCGAGGACGTCGGGCACCTGGCCGACCTGGGGGTCGGCGCCTACCGGTTCTCGGTGTCGTGGCCGCGGGTGCTGCCGGACGGCAAGCCCGAGCCGCGCGGCGTCGACTTCTACTCGCGGTTGGTGGACCTGCTGCTGGAGCGCGGCATCACCCCGGCTGTCACGCTCTACCACTGGGATCTGCCGCGCGCGCTTGAGGAGCAGGGAGGCTGGCTCAACCGGGACACCGCGTACCGGTTCGCGGAGTACGCGCGGGTCGTCGCGGACGCGTTGGGCGACCGGGTGAGCACCTGGATCACCCTGAACGAGCCGTGGTGCGCCGCCTACCTGGGCTACGGGTCGGGGGAGCACGCGCCCGGCCGGACCGGCGGCGGGTTCGCCGCCGCGCACCACCTGGGCCTCGCGCACGGCCTGGCCGCGCCGCTGCTGCCCGGCGACGTCGGCGTCACGCTGAACCCGCACGTCGTGTGGGGTGGGGACGAGGCGGCGGTCCGGCGCGCCGACATGATCGCGAACGGCGTCTTCGAGGGCCCGCTGCTGCGCGGCGCCTACCCCGAGGAGCTGTTCGCGGCGACGGCCCACCTCACCGACTGGTCGTTCGTGCGCGACGGCGACACCAAGGTGATCAACGCCCCGCTGGACTTCCTCGGCGTCAACTACTACTCGGTGACGGTCGTGGAGCCGGGCGGCAAGGGCAAGCCGTCATGGCCGGGCTGCGAGGACCTGAGGTTCTCCTCCGCGCCGGGCGAGCGCACCGACATGGGCTGGACGATCGCTCCCGAGGGACTCACCGAACTGCTGGTGCGGCTGGCGCGGGAGAATCCGGGACTGCCGCTCGTCGTCACCGAGAACGGCGCGGCCTACCCCGAGCCCGTGCACGACGCCCGCCGCGTCGCGTACCTGCACGGCCACCTGGGGGCGGTGCTGGACGCGGTCGAGGCGGGCGCGGACGTGCGCGGCTACTACGTCTGGTCGCTGCTGGACAACTTCGAGTGGACCTTCGGCTTCGGCAAGCGCTTCGGCGTCATCCACGTCGACTACGCCACGCGGGAGCGGACGTGGAAGGACAGCGCGCGCTGGTACCGGTCGGTCGTCGCGGCGGGCGCGCTGCCCTCCTGAGCCCTCAGCGGGCGCGGCGGGTCAGCACTTCTTGCCGCCCGCCTTGCTGTTCCAGGTGCACCCGTCGACGCGCCGGTCGGCGGGGTCGAACAGGTACACGGCGCCCTTGACGTTCGGCAGCACGTGCTTGCGGAAGCCCTGGTACACGTACTTCTTTGTCTTCTTGCCCTCGCCCATGCGCATGGTGACGCTCGCGCCGGGCGCGACCACGACGTTGCGGGCCGGGAAGTAGAAGACGTACTTGGAGTCGGCCAGCCGTGGCTTCTGGCCGATGGTCCACCCTGCCAGGTTGACCTTCTTGCGGCTCTTGTTCGTCACGGTGACGTACTCGCCGTTGACGTTCTTCTTGGTGTCCTTGCCCTTGGCGTCGTACTTCACATAGGTGATCTGCACGTTGGGGGCCGCCTGCGCGGGCGCGGCGGCGAGCGTCGCGAGCGGCAGGGCTACGGCGAGGGCACCGATCAGGGGCGTGCGCATCGGCGGTTCGTCTCCGATCTCGTCCGGGGGAGTCAGCAGACTACTGGCAACGTGACCGAAATGTCGCCATGGGCGCGGGAGATATAAGACATCCGGTCAACAGCGAAGAGGCGGCACGCGGGCGCGCGCCGCCCCTTCCGGGAGCTTGGGCGGGGGTCTTCTCAGGTGGAGAAGAGCATTCCGAAGAGGCTGGGGCCGTGGTGCCTGCGGTGGTGTCCGTGGTGGCCCCAGCCGGGCTGCACGGGCTGGACGACGACCTGCGGGGCCGCCGGGGGAGGGGGTGCCTGGCGCCACTGGCTCTCGATCCGGGCCAGGGTCTCCAGCTCGCCGTAGTCGAGGAAGATCCCCCGACACATCTCGCATTGTTCGATGTGGACCCCGTTACGGTCGAAGGTCCGCATCGTGCCCCGACATTTCGGGCACTGAAGCATGTCCGCCACCTTTCCATCGCGGCTCCGCACCGCGACAGGCGTTCTGCGCAGCTGATTGTGAGGGCACCATACGCCATCAACCTGTACGTGAGCTGCTGATCCGGTCACAAGCGTCGATAAGGGTCGTCTCGTACTCATTGAGCGTCCGTCCCTCATCCACAGCCTTTGAGACGCAGCGCGCGGCCGTTTGGATCGCCAGAGCCTGTGCCGGAATGTCCAATCTTGTCCAGGGGTCGGCGCCGAGGTCCACACCGCCGTGCGTGAGATAAGAGGAAAGGAACCTCCGCCAGACGTCGGGCGGCAGCACCCCGGCCGCGAACAGGCCCGCCGGACGCGCCAGATCCCACACCGGATCGCCCAGTCCGAGGTCGTCCACGTCGATGAGGAGCCACCGCCCGCGATGCCGCACGAGCTGGCCCAGATGGAAGTCGCCGTGCACGACGCACCGGTGCCCGGCCGGCTCCAGCACCTCCGGCAGCGTCGCGTAGGCGCGCAGCACCGATCTGGCCGCAGGCGTGTCGGGGAGCGGACGGGAAAGGATCTCCCGCACCCTCAACGGCGCGCCCTGCACCGGCAGCCCTGACGGCACGGGCAGCGCGTGCAGGGCGGCGAGGATCCTCCCGGCCTCCTCCCAGGGCGCCCCCACGGGGTCGGACGGGTCGACCGGTTCTCCGGCGGGCCAGAGCGACACCGTCCGCCCCGAGACGTCCCGGGGAACCCCCAGCGGGGCCAGGAACAGCTCGGGATGCGCGGCGGCGAAGGAGGCGCGCTCGGCGAGTAGGGTGGAGCCCACGCCGTGCGCCTTGGCCACCACCGCGCCCACCCGGACGACGAGGACGTCGTGGCGCTGGTAGAGCACGATGGCGGTGCCGGCGCCGCCCGAGCCCCCGGCCAGCGCGGCAAGCTCTTCGATCACCGGGTGAGTCAATCACCTCATGCCGCGTGGCGGGAGAACTGGGCAGAATGCGCCTCATCGCGGGAATTTCGCGCTACGTTGAGGAGATCACGCCCTTCGTCCCGTCGGTTGGTGTGACGAGCCTCGCATTGAGTAAGCTCGCTCGAACGAGTGGTCCCAAATCTAGGAGTTGAAGAGACAGTGCCCGGTCCCCACGAGCCGGAGGCGCGCCTCGCGTTCGCGCGCGGCGCCGGACCCTGGCTGGTTCCCGGACTGGTGGGCGCGGCCGGTGCCGTCCTGCTGACCCGGCGGTCACGGTATCGCGTCCCGGTGGCCGCGGTCGCCACGGCGGCGGCGGCCGGCCTGACCTGGTTCTTCCGCGACCCGCCCCGCCACGGCGAGGGCCTGCTGCTGTCGGGGGCCGACGGCGTGGTGCAGAGCATCACCCCGTGGCCGGACGGCCGCACCCGGGTCGCGATCTTCATGAGCCCGCTCGACGTGCACGTCAACCGGGCGCCGATCGCGGGCAAGATCCTGTCGGTCGAGCACGTGCCCGGCGGGCACGTCCCGGCCTTCAACAAGGAGAGCGACCGCAACGAGCGGGTGGTCTGGCGCTTCGACACCGAGATCGGCGAGCTCGAGTGCGTGCAGATCGCCGGCACCGTCGCCCGGCGCATCGTGCCCTACCTGGACGAGGGCGTCACGGTGGAGCAGGGCGAGCGGCTCGGCCTGATCAGGTTCGGGTCGCGCTTCGACACCTACCTCCCGCCCGGAGTCGAGCCAGCGGTGACCGTCGGCCAGAAGACCCGAGCCGGTGAGACGCGCCTTGTCCACGGCTGAGACCGAGTGCGCCACGACCGAGCGACTGTCCCCGGCGGACTTCCTGACGCTCGGCAACGCCCTGTGCGGCATCGCCGCGCTGCGCAGCATCATGGTCCAGGGCGACTTCTCCGGCACGAACAGCCGCCTGTTCGCGGGCGCCGTGCTGCTCATGCTGATCGGCGCGGTCTGCGACCTGTTCGACGGGCGGATGGCCCGGCGCTGGCGCAGCACCCCCTACGGCCCGCACCTGGACAACCTCGCCGACGTGATCACCTTCGGGCTCGTCCCGGCCGCGATGACGCTGGCGTGGGTCGGCTTCGACGACGACTGGGCGATGCCCGCGATGGTCGCCGCCGCCGCGTTCTTCCTGGCGATCGTCGTCCGGCTCGCCCGGTACGTCACGGCGGCGCCGGAACCGGGGATCTTCCGTGGTATGCCCGCGCCGCTGTGCGCGTTCACCGTGGTCTGTGTGATCGTGCTGGAGCCGCCGGTGCCGATGGCGCTCGCCGCGATCGGCTGTGTGGCGCTGCTCGCGGTCAGCCGCCTGCCGTTCCCCAAGCCCACGAGCCGCACCCTCGTCGCCGTCATGGTGGTGTGGGCGGCCTGCGGCGCGGCGTCGGTGGTGGCCTGGGCGGCGGGTCTGCCCGGCGGTGAGACGGGGATGCGCTTCACCGCGGCCTCCGAGCTCTTCGCCGCCTGCATGATCCCGGTGATCATGCTGAAGCTGCGGCACACGACGCGCGACCGGTTCGCGCCGCGCACGACGCGCCGCCGCACCCTGCCGCGCCCCCGGCGGCGGGTGGTCCGGGGGGCCGGTACGTCCCGTCGTGTCCGTCTTCGCCGCTAGTCTGACGTGTCGAGCAGCCCCGGTCCCACCCCGCCGGGGCTTCCTGCTTTTCGGCTGCTTTTTCGGGACCTCGGGCGGAATAGCCGAGTGGTCCGTTCCGCTTCTAAACTTGAGCGTTCAATGATGGCGGGACGAGGAGCACCATGACCACCGCAGCGAAGATGCCGACCCTGTACCTGAGCCACGGCGCGCCGCCGCTCGCCGACGACCCGCGCTGGCCCGGCCAACTCGCCGCCTGGGCGGCCGACCTGCCCAGGCCCGAGGCCGTGCTCATGGTCTCCGCGCACTGGGAGGACGCGCCCCTGGCGATCGGCGCGACCACAACGATCCCGCTCGTCTACGACTTCTGGGGCTTCCCGCAGCACTACTACGAGGTCCAGTACCGGGCGCCGGGCGCGCCCGCGCTGGCCGAGCGGGTGCGCAAGCTGATCAAAGGCGCCCAGGACGTGCCCGACCGGGGCCTCGACCACGGCGCCTACGTGCCGCTCGTGGAGATGTACCCGGAAGCCGACGTGCCCGTCCTGCAGATCTCGATGCCGACCCTCGACCCTGCGGCGCTCTACGAGATCGGCCGGAAGCTCGCGCCGCTGCGGGACGAGGGAGTCCTGATCGTCGGCAGCGGCTTCTTCACCCACAACCTGCGGGGCCTGACCCCCGGCGCGGCCGAGGACCAGGCGCCCGGCTGGTCGAAGGAGTTCGACGCCTGGGGCCGGGAGGCGCTCGCCGCCCACGACGTGGACGGCCTCCTGGACTTCCTGCACAAGGCGCCCGCCGGCCGCCTGGCCCACCCCAGGACCGAGCACTTCGCGCCCCTCTTCGTCACGCTGGGGGCCGCGCAGGACGACCTGGGCGCGCAGCGCACCCCGATCGACGGGTTCTGGATGGGGCTGTCCAAGCGCTCGGTCCAGCTCGGCTGATCGCCCGAGCCCTGGACGTCAGGCGGGGCGCGGCACCGGCCCGGTGGAGCGGCGGACGACGAGCTCCGGCCGGTACAGCAGCTCCGCGCGCGGCACCCGGTTCCCGCCGATCTCGTCCAGGAGCTGGCCCGCCGCCGCGATCGCCATCTCCCGGACGGGCTGCCGGATCGTCGTCAGCGCCGGATCCAGGTACGGGACGAGCGGCGAGTCGTCGAACCCGACGACCGACACGTCGCCCGGCACGGAGAGCCCGCGCTGGCGGGCGGTGCGGATCGCGCCGATCGCCATGATGTCGCTGCCGCAGCAGATCGCCGTGCAGCCCGCGTCCAGCAGCTGCGCGGCGGCGGCCTGCCCGCCCTCGACGGTGAACAGCGACGTCGCGATGAGCTTCTCCGGCTCGGTCTCGCCCAGCCGCGCCTTCATCGCCCGCGCGAACCCCTCGGACTTGCGGATCGACGGGACGAACCTGGCCTGCCCGACCGCCAGCCCGATCCGGGTGTGGCCGAGCGAGACCAGGTGCTCCACCGCCATCTCGATCGAGGCGACGTCGTCGTTGGAGATGAAGGGCGCGTCCACGCCCTCCCGGTACCCGTTGACGAGCACCAGCGGCAGGCCCCGGTCCCGCAGCCGCCGGTAGCGGGTGAGGTCGGACGTGGAGTCGGCGTGCATGCCGCTCACCACGATGATCCCGGCCACGTCCCGCTCCAGCAGCAGCTCGGTGTAGTCGTCCTCGCGGACCCCGCCCGGCGTCTGGGTGCACAGCACCGCCGTGTACCCGGACATGACCAGCGCCGACTCCAGGGTCTGCGCGAACACCGGGAAGACCGGGTTGGTCAGCTCCGGCAGGATCAGCCCGATCAGGCCCGCGCGCTGCTGGCGCAAGCGCGGGGGCCTGTCGTAGCCGAGGACGTCCAGTGCCTCCAGCACCGCCTGCCGGGTGCCGGGGGAGACGCCGGGCCTGCCGTTGAGCACGCGGCTCACGGTCGCCTCGCTGACCCCCGCTTGGGCCGCGATGTCGGCCAGCCGTGTCGCCATGATCCTCAATTTACCGTTCGTCGAGGTCACCGCGCCCGCTCGTCCACCAGACGGCGGCGTCGGCGGGCAGGGTGACGTGTCCGTCTTCGACGGCCAGGGGGACGCTGGAGACGGTGATCCGGCCCGGCACCGCGATCCGCGCGGGCGCCGGGGAGAGGTTCACCGCGGCGCCGAACCCGGGTTCGCGGCGCAGCCGCAGCACCCCGTCCGGCGCGTCCTCCCAGTCGAGCTCACCGTCGCCGAGCGCAGGGTCCTCCCGCCTGACGGACAACGCCCTACGGTACAGGGCCAGCGTGGACTCCGGGTCGGACTCCTGCGCGGCGACCGTGAGCGGCGTCCACGAGGCGGGGATCGGCAGCCACGTGTCGGCGGACGCGCCGAACCCGAACGGCGGGACGTCGCCCGTCCAGGGCAGCGGCACCCGGCAGCCGTCGCGGCCCGCCTCGGCGCCCCGGCCCAGCTGCGGGTCGAGCCGGTACTCCGGCGGCAGGTCCAGGACCTCGGGCAGGCCGAGCTCCTCGCCCTGGTAGACGTACGCGGAACCGGGCAGCGCCAGCATGAGCAGGATCGCCGCCCGTGCCCGGCGCAGCCCGGCCTCCCCGTCCCCGAACCTGGTGACGTGGCGGCGCACGTCGTGGTTGGACAGGACCCAGGTCGTCGGGGCGCCGACCGCCGTCGACGTCGCCAGGGACTCGTCGATCACCGCGCGCTGGGTCGGCGCCGCCCAGTCCGCGCCCAGGTAGTGGAAGTTGAACGCCTGGTGCGCCTCGTCCGGCCTGACGTAGCGGGCCAGCCGCTCCGGGGTGGACGCCCACGCCTCGGCGACGGCGATCCGCTCGCCCGGGTAGGAGTCCAGGAGGGCGCGCCACCTGCGGTGGATGGCGTGCACGCCATCCTGGTCGAAGTAGGGGAGCGGCTCGGTGCCGAGCATCCGTGACTGGTCGGCGTGGCCCACGTCGGGCAGGCCAGCGGGCTTGACCATGCCGTGCGCGACGTCGATCCGGAACCCGTCGACGCCCAGGTCGAGCCAGAACCTGAGGATGTCGTCGAACTCGTCGGCTACCTCCGGGTTGTCCCAGTTCAGGTCGGGCTGTTCGGGCGCGAACAGGTGCAGGTACCACTGGTCGTCCGGGGCCGCGCGGGTCCAGGCGGGGCCGCCGAACACCGACTCCCAGTCGTTCGGCGGCTCGGTGCCGTCCGGGCCACGGCCGTCGCGGAAGTGGTAGCGCGCGCGCTCGGGTGAGCCGGGAGGCGACGCGAGGGCCTCGACGAACCAGGCGTGCCGGTCGGACGTGTGGTTCGGCACCACGTCCACGATGATCCGCAGGCCGAGCCCGTGCGCGTCGGAGATGAGCGCGCGGGCGTCGTCAAGGTCGCCGAACAGGGGATCGACCCTGCGGTAGTCGGCGACGTCGTACCCGAAGTCGGCCATCGGCGAGCGGTAGAACGGCGTCAGCCACACCGCGTCCACGCCGAGTTCGGCGAGGTAGGGCAGGCGCGCCCGGATGCCGGGCAGGTCGCCGATCCCGTCGCCGTTCCCGTCGGCGAAGCTGCGGACGTAGATCTGGTAGATCACCGCGTCCCGCCACCAGCGGGTGGCGACCGTGGATCCCTGCATGTGGGATTCCCCCTCGATACGGTTTCTGATGGTCAGGGCCGGATGGGCCCGGTGGTCACTTGACGCCGCCGGCGGTGAGCCCGGAGACGATCCTGCGCTGGAAGATCAGCACCACCACGACGAGCGGCACCGTCACGACGACGGCGGCGGCCATCTGGGTGCCGAACGGCTGGTCGAAGCCGCGCATGCCGGTGAACTTGGCGATGGCGACCGTCGCGGTCTGCATGGACTTCTCGTTGACCATGCTGAACGCGATGATGAACTCGTTCCACGCCATGAAGAAGACGAGGATCGCGGTGGTGAACACGCCGGGCGCCGCCAGCGGAATGATGATCTTCCGGAACGCCTGGCCGCGCGAGCAGCCGTCCGTCATCGCCGCCTGCTCCAGCTCGAACGGGAGCTGGCGGAAGAAGACGGTCAGGTTCCACACCGCGAGCGGCAGCGCGAACCCGAGGCTCGGCACGATCATCGCCTGGTAGGTGTTGATCCAGTCGATGTCGATGAACAGTTTGAGCAGCGGCACCACCTGCGAGATGCCGGGGAACATCGACGTCGCCACGACCAGGCCGAGCACCGCGTTCTTGAACCTGAAGTCCAGGCGGGCCAGCGTGTAGGCGGTGAAGACGGCGATGGTGAGTGTGAGCAGGGTCGTCATCCCGGCGACGAACAGGCTGTTCAGCAGGGCCCTGACGAACATGTTGTCCGGGTCGAACACCGCGCGCAGGTTCTCGGTGGACCACGGCGACGGCCACGGCGTCGAGTCGAACTGGTCCTTGGGCCTGCGGAAGGCCGACACGACCATCCAGTAGAAGGGCGCGAGGCAGAAGACGATGACGCCCGCGAGGCCCAGGTAGGTGAGGACGCGCTTCACGCGGCTGCCCCCTTCTTGACGGACGCCTTCCGGGCCCTGGCCTCGCCTATGACGTCGGCGCCCGCGATCTTGATGAAGGCGTAGGCGAGGAGCGCGATATAGAGGAACAGGATGGTCGCGTAGGCGGTCGCGACGCCGTATCTGAGGTTGTTGGCCTCGTCCCAGGCGAGCATCGACAGCGTCTCCACCGAGTCCTTGTTGCCGCCGATGAGGACGAACGGCAGGTCGAACATGCGGAGTGTGTCCAGCATCCGGAACAGGACGGCGACGGCGAGGGCCGGTTTGATCAGCGGCAGCGTGATCCGGCGGAACTGCTGCCACGGGCTCGCGCCGTCGACCTTGGCGGCCTCGTAGACGTCCTGCGGGATCATCTGGAGCCCGGCCAGGGCGAGCAGGCCGATGAACGGCGAGGTCTTCCACACCTCGGCGATGATGACCGCGAGTTTGGACTGCCAGCCGTCGGCCGTCCAGAGGATCTCCTGGTTGAGGATGGCGTTGGCGACGCCGTCCGGCTGGAAGATCCAGCGCCACAGGAGGCCGGACATCGCCGTCGGCACCGCCCACGGGACGAGGATGCTGGCCCGGACCAGGCCGCGGCCGCGCAGCGCCTGGTGCATGATCAGCGCCAGGATCACACCGATGATCGTCTCCAGCACGACGGCCGTCGCGGTGAAGAACGTGGTGTTGAAGAACGCGTTCCAGAACGCCGAGCCGCGCTCGCCGGTGAACAGCGCGGTGTAGTTCTCCAGGCCGACGAACCGCTCGCCCTCGATGACGAAGCCGTCGGCGTCCAGGCCCTCGGCCTGGGCGTAGAGGGACTGGCGGATGCCCGCCAGCACGGGGTAGCCGACGACGAGCGCCAGCACGAGGAAGGTCGGGGAAAGCAGCAGGAGGGCGAAGCGGCGGGTGGACTTCGCGTCCTGGCCCTTGCGGGCCGGCTTCGCCGGTGTGTTCACAGGGGGAATCGGGATCGCCATGTCATCTCTCCAGAGCGCCGGGGAGGGAGGGGTGGTCCCTCCCCGGCGGGGTGATCACTGGGTGAGGGTCTCCAGCTTCGTCTGGAGCTCGGCGAGCGCCGCGTCGGTGGTCTTGGAACCGTTCAGGGCGGCGTAGGCGGCCTCCTGGATGGCGGTGGTCACGTCGCCGTACTTGACGACCTTCGGACGTCCCTTGGCGTTCTCGATCGCGGTCTTGAGCGACGGCATGTACGGGAACTTGGCGACGACCTCAGGGTCGTTGTAGAGCGCGGCGACCGAGGGCGCCTTGCCGATGACGATCGCGTTGGCCTTCTGGACCTCGGTGGAGGTCATGTAGTTGAGGAAGTCCAGCGCGGTCGCCTTGTTCTTGGCGAACGCCGAGATGGCGAAGTTGTGGCCGCCGAGGGTGGACACGCCGGGGCCGTTGGAACCGGGCAGCGGCGCGACGTCGAACTTGCCGGCGACCTTCGACTCCTCCTTGTCGCTGGCGGACGCGTACTGGTACGGCCACTGGCGGTGGAAGAGCAGCTTGCCGCCGTTGAAGTCGGCGCGGCCGAGCTCCTCGGTGTAGGTGATGGCCTTCTTGCTGATGTGGCCGTCCTTGAAGGCGTTGACCAGGACGTCGAGTCCGGCCTTGGCCTCGGGGGTGTTGACGGTCGGCTTGCCCTGCTCGTCGACGACCGAGCCGCCCGCCGCGTTGATGGCCTCGGACGCGTTCACGGTGAGGCCCTCGTACTTGTCGAACTGGCCCGCGTAGCAGTCGATGTTCTTGGCCGACGACACCTTCGCCTTGACGGCGTCGCAGGCGGCGAACAGCTCGCTCCAGGTGGTCGGCGCCTTGTCGATGCCGGCCTCGGCGAGGAGGTCCTTGCGGTAGTAGAGCAGGCCCGCGTCGGAGTCGACCGGGACGGCGTAGAGCTTGCCGAGGTACCGGCCGGTGTCGACGGTCGGGGCGAGCAGGTCGCTGATGGGGAGCTGGTCCTCGGGCAGCTCGACGACCCAGCGGTTGGCCGCGAACTCCGCGGTCCACACGACGTCGAGGTTGAGGACGGTGTAGGCGTCGGACTTGACCTGCGCGTTCTGGATCATCTGCTGCCGCTGCTCGTCGGCCTTGTCGGACAGCTCGATGATCCGGACCGGCTCGTCGGGGTGCTTGGAGTTCCAGTCGTCGATCTGCTTCTGCAGGTTGCCGGAGGTGTCCTTGCCGGTGACGAAGGTGATTTCGCCGCGACCTTCGAGGGCCGCCGACTTCTTGTCGCCGTCGCCGCTTTCACTTCCGCCGCCGCAAGCAGCGAGCACCAGGGCGAGGCTGGCGAACACGCCAGCCATGGGGATGCGCCGCACTGTGCTTCCTCCTAGGGGATTTCTCACGATGAGGGGGTATGTGAGGTGGAACAGGTCCCGGACGTTAGTCCAGGCGTTGCAACCATGTAAAGAGTCTTGCAGCAAGATTTCAGAAAGTCGTTGCAAGGCTTGCGACGCTGCCCGGTGATCCACCCGTCGCGACGACCGGATTCGGCCATCCTTCTTACCTCTCCGGAAACACCAAAAAGACCCGTCCCGGAGGAGACGGGTCCTGCTTGCTCGGGGGTTAGAGAGAGGCGTCGATGGCGGCGGGGGCCAGCACGTGGTCGAGGATCATCGTGGCGCAGCCGAGGAGGCCCGCGTCGTCGCCGAGCATGCTGGGCTCGACGCGCAGGCGGCGCGTCGCCATCGCGGCGGCGCGCTGGTAGACGCTCTCGCGCACGCCCGCGATGAGGTTCTTGCCGGAGAGGTCGCCGCCGAGCACCACGATCGCGGGGTTGAGGATGTTGACGGCGGCCGCGACGACGTCGCCGATCCGGCGGCCCGCCTCGCGCAGCACCGCGACCGCCTCAAGGTCGCCCGCGCGGGCCAGCGCGGCCAGCTCCGGAAGGTCCCGGGCACGGCCGCCGAGCTGGGCGAGCAGCGCCGCGCCGCCCGCCACCGTCTCCACACAGCCGACCGTGCCGCAGCCGCACAGCAGCCCGTCGGGGACGGGGATGTGGCCGATCTCCCCGGCGCCGCCGTAAGCGCCGCGCTGGAGGCGGCCGCCGGAGATCACCCCGGCGCCGATCCCGGTGGACGCCTTCACGAACAGCAGGTCCGCGACGTCGTTGCGGACCCGGTGCTCGCCCAGCGCCATGACGTTCACGTCGTTGTCGATGTGCACCGGCACCGGGAACACGTCGCGGACGGCCTTGACGATCCGCTCGTCCTCGTGGGCCGGGCCCGGCAGGGCGATGCCGACCCCTCGGACGGGCCCCGGATCCATCGCCTTCCACAGGTCGATGGCCGTCTCGATGCCCGCGCCGACGTGCACGGGCTCCTTGCGCAGGATGGTTCCGGACAGGTCGCAGACGGCGAGGTGGCCGTGCGTGTGGCCGAGTGAGGCCACCAGGACGGTGCCGCCCGAGCCGTGGAACTCCAGCCGTCCGGCGGGCCTGCCGCCGCTGGACACGCCGGGCAGCTCGACGACGAGCCCCGCCTCGATCAGGTCGGTGACCCGCTGCCCGATGACGGGCCGGGACAGGCCGGTCAGCCGCGCGAGCTCGGCGCGGGTGCGCACCGACTCCTCGCGGATGAGCCGGAGGACCTCCCCGCTCGTGGCCGCCGCTGCTCGAGACATGCCCTCAAGTCAACCACGATCGCCCGGCCGTGTTGAAAAAGATGACCGGTGACTTTTGTCATCTTCTCTACAGAAGTTCCGATGCTTTCCTTGCTAAGGTACTCCCGAGGTTCACGGATCTCGCCCGCCGATCCCGGCGATCCCGCGCCACTCTGTAACGGAGATCTCACCCATGGCAGCCGTCCACCCGGTCATCGACCGTGTCACCGCACGCGTCGCCGAGCGCAGCGCCGCCTCCCGCGCCGCCTACCTCGCGCGCGTGGCGGCGGCGCGGGCCGAGGGCCCGGTCCGGGGCGCGCTGGCGTGCGGGAACCTCGCGCACGGGTTCGCCGCCTGCTCCCCGGAGGAGAAGGAGGCGCTGCGAGCCACCGTCCGGCCCAACGTGGCGATCGTGACGTCCTACAACGACATGCTCTCCGCCCACCAGCCCTTCCGGACCTACCCCGAGCACCTGAAGAAGGCGATCCTGCTCGCGGGCGGCGTCGCGCAGGTCGCGGGCGGCGTCCCGGCCATGTGCGACGGCGTCACCCAGGGCCGCGCGGGCATGGAACTGTCCCTGTTCAGCCGCGACGTGGTGGCGATGTCCGCGGCCATCGCGCTCGCCCACGACATGTTCGACGCGGCGCTGATGCTCGGCGTCTGCGACAAGATCGTGCCGGGGCTCGTCATCGGCGCCCTCTCCTTCGGCCACCTGCCGACGCTGCTCGTGCCCGCCGGGCCGATGCACTCAGGGCTGCCGAACGCCGAGAAGGGCCGCATCCGCAAGCTGTACGCCGTCGGCGAGGTCGGCCGCGACGAGCTGCTCGACGCCGAGGCCGCGTCCTACCACTCACCCGGCACCTGCACCTTCTACGGCACCGCCAACAGCAACCAGATGCTCATGGAGGTCATGGGCCTGCACCTGCCCGGAGCCAGCTTCGTCGCGCCGAACACGCCGCTGCGCGCCGCGCTGACCGCCGAGGCGGGCCGCCGCGCGGTGTCCGGCGAGGTCCCGATGGTCGCCGAGGTGCTGGACGAGCGCGCGTTCGTCAACGGCGTGGTGGCGCTGCTGGCCACCGGCGGGTCCACCAACCACACACTGCACCTGCCCGCGATGGCCGCCGCCGCCGGGATCGAGCTGACCTGGGACGACTTCGCGGAGCTGTCCACGGTCACCCCGCTGCTCACCCGGATCTACCCGAACGGCGGCGCCGACGTGAACCACTTCCACGCGGCCGGAGGCACCGGGTTCCTCATCCGCGAACTGCTCTCGGCGGGACTCCTGCACGGGGACGTCAAGACCGTCGCGGGTGACGGCCTGGGCGGGTACACCCGGATCCCGTCCCTGGACGGCGAAGGCAGGCTCCGGTGGGAGGACGCGCCCGAGGCGTCCGGAGACGACTCCGTGCTGCGTCCCGCGTCCCGTCCCTTCTCCGCCGACGGCGGCCTCCGCATGGTCGAGGGCAACGTCGGACGCGGTGTCGTCAAGGTGTCGGCGGTCGCGCCCGAACACCGCGTGGTGGAGGCGCCCGCGCGGGTGTTCACCACCCAGGAGCAGGTCCTTGACGCGTTCAAGGCGGGCGAGCTGAACCGGGACGTCGTCATCGTGCTCCGCTACCAGGGCCCGAAGGCGACCGGGATGCCCGAACTACACAAGCTGACCCCGCCCATGTCCGTCCTCCAGGACAAGGGCCACAAGGTGGCGTTCGTGACCGACGGCAGGATGTCGGGCGCCTCCGGCGCCGTCCCGGCCGCCATCCACATGACGCCCGAGGCGGCCGCCGGAGGCCCGATCGCGCGGGTCCGCGACGGCGACCTCGTGCGCTTCGACGCCGACAGCGGCAAGCTGGAGATCCTCGCCGACCTCGCCGCGCGCGACCCCGAGGGCGCCGCCCCGACCGCCGCCGAGTGGTCGGGCACCGGCCGCGACCTGTTCGGCGCGTTCCGGGCCGCCGTCGGCCCCGCCGAGAGGGGCGCGTCGGTCTTCTAGAGACTTCCTCGCGGGCCCGGCTCCGATGCGGAGGGGCTGACGGGACGGGCCCGCGAGGAGAACCACTCCCTCAAGGGGCGGGTGCGGCGGAGGGGCCGCTCCCCACCGGGGGGATCCGCGAGGCCGGGCTCGGCGGAGGGGCCCTGCCCGGCCTCGCGGAGGACACCCACGTTCAGCCAAGGAGAGACACCGATGCGCGCCGAAGACCTCATGCACCTCGCCCCGGTGATCCCGGTGGTGGTCCTGGAGGACGCCGACAGCGCCGTGCCCCTGGCGCGCGCGCTCGTCGCGGGCGGCCTGCCCGTCATCGAGGTCACCCTGCGCACCGAGGCGGGCCTGGAGTCGATCCGCCGCATCGCCGACGAGGTCGAGGGTGCCGTCGTGGGGGCGGGCACCGTCACGGGGCCGCAGCACGTCAAGGACTCCATCGCCGCGGGCGCGGAGTTCCTCGTCAGCCCCGGCTGCACCGACATCCTGCGCGCCGCGATGACCTACAGCGGCGTGCCGTTCCTGCCGGGCGTCGCCACCGCCAGTGAGGCGATGTCCCTGCTGGAGCAGGGCGTCACCGCGATGAAGTTCTTCCCGGCGGTGCCCGCCGGAGGCATCCCCTACCTCAAGTCGCTCTACGGGCCGCTGCCGCAGATCACCTTCTGCCCGACCGGCGGCATCACCCTGCAGACCGCGCCGGACTTCCTCGCCCAGCCCAACATCGGCTGTGTCGGCGGCACCTGGTTGACCCCCGCCGACGCCGTCGCGTCCGGCGACTGGGCGCGCGTCGAGAAGCTCGCCGCCGAGGCGGCCGCCCTGCGCGTCTGAGGCTCACACGCCTCCCGTCGCGCTGGCGGACAGGCGTGTGCGGGGACCCCGCCGGACGTTCGACACCGTCCGGCTTTCCGGGTCCCGTCGTGGCGTCCCGCTCCGGGTGGGGGAGCGGGACGCCGCACTCTTTCCCCGCCCGGCTAGTCGCCCGAGCCGGGGACGAGGGCGGACAGGCGTTTGGGGGCGACGAGGCGGTAGCTGTCCTGGAGGAGTTCGGCTATCTCCGTCCAGTCCTGGGGGACGTCCAGGCGCGCGCCCACCCAGCCCTTGGGGCCGACGTAGGGCGGCACGAAGAACCGCTCGGGATCCTCGCCGACGAGGGCCTGTTGGACGCCCTGGGCCGCCTTGAACGTCATGCTCAGGCCGTCCTCGGACGTCATGGTGAAGATCTTGTTCCGGACCCGGAACGTCGGCGCGGTGTGGCCGCCGAACGGCTTCTCCTCCGCCTCCGGCAGGGCCAGGCAGATCGCCCGGACCCTGCCGATCGCGTCCTCGTCGTTCGCTGTTTCCTTCGCCGCTGTTTCCTTGGCCGCTGTTTCCTTCGCCACCGTGGTTCTCCCTCCGTCAGGGGACCATCCTCTCCCGGCCCTCTGACGTTTTCCGGCGCGCGTTGCTCAGCCCCGGTGGCCGCCGTGCCCGCAGCCGCTCCGGCCGCGCAGGATCCGGACGGCGAGGAAGATCAGGCCGCCGATGATCAGCACCCGGCCCGCGATCGCGGCGGCCGCCCAGCCGCCCGCGAAGAACAGGAGCGGGAAGCCGACGAGCAGGAACAGCCACAGCGCGAAGGCCGGCCGGTTCGGCCCGCGCCCGCGCTCACGCGGCCGGTAGCCGGGGGCCTGAGGCACGACGGCCTCCCACGGGTGCGGCCCCGGCAGGTCGTCCAGGACGCCCGCGAGGTCGGCCTGGGTCTTGGCGGCCAGCGCGCGGGTGATCCTGTCGTCGAGTTCCTCGGGCTCCAGGCGGCCTTCGGCGTAGTGGTTCTGCAGCGCCTCGGCGACGGCGTTGCGCTCGGCGTCCCCGATGCGCAGGTGCGCGGCGTTCGGCGCGGACGGCTGGCGGCCCTGGAACGCCGTGTTCATCGCGGCCTGGCTCGCCAGGAGGGCCGCCTTGCGCGCCTCGTGCGCGAGCCGGTGGGCGTTGTGGCGGTCATGGCGGGACATCAGTCCTCCCCGTCGGAGTCGGTGGCGAGGATGCCGTACAGGCGGCGGCGCGTGTCGTTGATGAGGTGGCGCGCCTCGGCGACCTGCGCGGGCGACCCGGCCTGGACGACCTGGAGCAGCGCCTTGCCGAGCTGTGCCGTCTCGGCGAAGACGGCGCCGTAGTCGCCGCCCGGCCGCTCGCTGGACGGCGGCCTGTCCTCCCAGGGCGCCTCGGGCGGGTTCTCGGTGACGTACTCGCGGCCCTCGTCGGTGAGCGCGTAGGTCTTGCGGCCGCCGTCCTCGTCGCTGCGGATGAGGCCCTCGTCGGCGAGCTGCTGTAGGGCGGGGTAGACGGCGCCGGGCGAGGGCTTCCAGGAGCCTTCGGTGCGCTCGGCGACGTCCTGGATGATCTGGTAGCCGTTGCGCGGCCCCTCGGTGAGGAGGACGAGGATCGCGGCGCGCACGTCGCCGCGCTTGGCCTTGGGCGGGGGTGGGCCGAACGGGAAGCCCGGGGGCGGCCCCCAGGACTTGCTCTGCGGGGTGGCCCCCCAGCCGAAGATGAAGTCGGCGGCGGGGCTCCAGCCGTGGCGTCGACCGTGCATACGACGTCCCTTCGGGTCGGTGTTCTCGATATACCTGACGATATATCTAGAACGCTCGCGACAGATCTCCCGTTCCCGTGCTGGCCGGATGCGGCCACGGCTTGGGCTACCCATAGGTAACTTGATGTCAAGACAAATCGTGGATAGCTTGACGTCGAGAGAAAAAGTGACAGAAGTTAGGCCGACCTGAGTTCGGGCGCGCTTCCGGACTAGGGCAGGATTCAAGGGGGAGGATCCGACGCACCGCGCAGCGAAGCCAGGCAGCGAGCCGGTGTCGCCTCCTCAGCGCCCTGGTGGATCGAGGTAAGGCGCGCCTCGGAGAGCCGGCCATCTTGGTCGCAGTTGCCTTACGTAGGAGGAGACGGAAAGTGTCCGCGAACAGCTTCGGCAGCAAGAGCGAGCTGCGGGTAGGCGAGAAGACCTACGAGATTTACCGGCTGGACGCGGTCGAGGGCTCGGCCCGCCTTCCGTACAGCCTCAAGGTCCTCCTGGAGAACCTGCTGCGCACGGAGGACGGCGCGAACATCACCGCCGACCACATCCGCGCGCTGGGCGGCTGGGACCCGAGCGCCCAGCCCGACACCGAGATCCAGTTCACCCCCGCCCGCGTGATCATGCAGGACTTCACCGGCGTGCCCTGTGTGGTGGACCTCGCCACCATGCGCGAGGCCGTGCGCGACCTCGGCGGCGACCCGTCGAAGATCAACCCGCTGGCCCCCGCCGAGATGGTCATCGACCACTCGGTCATCGTGGACAACTACGCGACCTCGCGCGCGTTCGACCTGAACGTCGCCGTCGAGTACGAGCGCAACAACGAGCGCTACCAGTTCCTGCGCTGGGGCCAGACCGCCTTCGACGAGTTCAAGGTGGTGCCGCCCGGCACCGGCATCGTGCACCAGGTGAACATCGAGCACCTGGCCCGCGTCGTGTTCGACCGGGGTGGCGTCGCCTACCCCGACACCTGCGTCGGCACCGACTCGCACACCACGATGGAGAACGGCATCGGCGTCCTGGGCTGGGGCGTCGGCGGCATCGAGGCCGAGGCCGCGATGCTCGGCCAGCCGATCTCGATGCTCATCCCGCGCGTCGTCGGCTTCAAGCTGACCGGCGAGCTGCCCTCCGGCACCACCGCCACCGACCTCGTGCTCACCATCACCGAGATGCTGCGCAAGCACGGCGTCGTCGGCAAGTTCGTCGAGTTCTACGGCGCGGGCGTCGCCGCGCTGCCGCTGGCCAACCGCGCCACCATCGGCAACATGAGCCCCGAGTTCGGCTCCACCTGCGCGATCTTCCCGATCGACGGCGAGACGCTGAAGTACCTGCGCCTCACCGGCCGCTCCGAGGAGCAGGTCGCCCTGGTCGAGGCGTACGCCAAGGAGCAGGGCCTGTGGCTCGACCCCGAGGCCCAGCCGGACTTCTCCGAGCACCTCGAACTCGACCTCGCCACCGTCGTCCCGTCCATCGCCGGGCCGAAGCGCCCGCAGGACCGCATCGAGGTCTCCGGCGCCAAGGACGCCTGGCGCCGTGACGTCCTCAACTACGTCAAGGACGACATCGACGAGGCGGGCATCGAGTCCTTCCCGGCCTCCGACTCCCCGGCCGTCGGCGGCAACGCCAGGCCGCACAAGAAGGTCCAGGTCGCCCTGGCGGACGGCACGTCCTTCGAGATCGACCACGGCGTGGTGACGGTCGCCGCCATCACCTCCTGCACCAACACCTCCAACCCGTACGTCATGATCGGCGCGGGCCTGCTGGCCAAGAAGGCGGTCGAGAAGGGCCTCACCCGCAAGCCGTGGGTGAAGACCTCGATGGCGCCCGGCTCCCAGGTCGTCACCGGCTACTACGAGCGCGCGGGCCTCACCCCGTACCTCGACAAGATCGGCTACAACCTGGTCGGCTACGGCTGCACCACCTGCATCGGCAACACCGGCCCGCTGGAGCCGGAGATCTCCAAGGCGATCAACGACAACGACCTCGCCGTCACCGCCGTGCTGTCCGGCAACCGCAACTTCGAGGGCCGCATCAGCCCCGACGTGAAGATGAACTACCTCGCGTCGCCGCCGCTGGTCATCGCCTACGCGCTCGCGGGCACGATGGACATCGACATCCTCAACGACCCGATCGCCGAGGGCACCGACGGCCCGGTCTACCTCAAGGACATCTGGCCGACTCCGGCCGAGGTCGCCGAGGTCGTGGAGAGCTCCATCTCCCAGGACCTCTTCGTCAAGGACTACGCCGACGTCTTCGCGGGCGACGCGCGCTGGCAGGGCCTCGACATCCCCACCGGCAACACCTTCGAGTGGGACGAGGCGTCCACCTACGTCCGCAAGGCGCCCTACTTCGACGGCATGCCCGAGAACCCCGCGCCGGTCTCGGACATCACCGGCGCCCGCGTCCTGGCCAAGCTGGGCGACTCGGTCACCACCGACCACATCTCGCCCGCCGGCAACATCAAGGTCGGCACGCCCGCCGCGCAGTACCTCCAGGCCAACGGCGTCGCGGTCAAGGACTTCAACTCCTACGGTTCGCGCCGCGGCAACCACGAGGTGATGATCCGCGGCACCTTCGCCAACATCCGGCTGCGCAACCAGCTGCTGGACGGCGTCGAGGGCGGCTACACCCGCGACTTCACCCAGGAGGGCGCCCCGCAGTCGTTCATCTACGACGCGTCCGCCAACTACGTCGCCGCGGGCGTCCCGCTCGTCGTCCTGGCGGGCAAGGAGTACGGCTCCGGCTCGTCCCGCGACTGGGCCGCCAAGGGCACCGCGCTGCTGGGCGTGAAGGCCGTCATCGCCGAGTCCTACGAGCGCATCCACCGCTCGAACCTCATCGGCATGGGCGTCATCCCGCTCCAGTTCCCCGAGGGCCAGAGCGCCGAGTCCCTGGGCCTGACCGGCACCGAGACCTTCGAGATCCTCGGCGTCGAGAAGCTCAACGAGGGCGTCACGCCCAAGACCGTCAAGGTGAAGGCCGACGGCAAGGAGTTCGACGCGGTCGTCCGCATCGACACCCCCGGCGAGGCCGACTACTACCGCCACGGCGGCATCATGCAGTACGTCCTGCGCAGCCTCATCGCGCGTTAGAGCCGAGCACGGCACAGGCACGGGGGAGCCGCCGTCCGGACGTCCGGGCGGCGGCTCACCGCTTGTCAAGGGGGCGTGAGGTCTGGTGTCAGTGCGGTGGGGGACACCGGGTTTTTCCTTGGCCGTAGGGCTTGATTAACTCCGGGGAATCCTCATAATCCGGCTTAAGCCGGATTCGTCGCGGCCCGCGGTCGAGTAAAGATGAGTGTCAGACGACGCCCATGGGAGGGAACCGCATGCAGGCGATCAGCGTGAAGCAGCCGTACGCGTGGGCCGTCGCGAGAGGCCATCGACGGCTGTCGAACCAGGACGAGCCCACGCCCTACCGTGGAACGGTCCTGATCCACGCCGCGATGCGCGTCGACCTCGACTCCCGGGCGCTGCCGCAGGTGCTCGCCGCCGGCTGGGACCCGGCCGACCCGCTGTCCACGCTGGGCGCGGTCATCGCCGTCGCGACCGTCACCGACGTGTGCGAGGCGGGCGTCTCAGGGCCGTGCGCGTGCGGGCCGTGGGCCAAGCGCGGTGACCACCACTGGCTGCTCGACGACATCCGGCCGCTGCGGCGGCCGATCGTCGCGGTCGGCTACCAGGGCGGCCTGTGGACGGCTCAGCCGTCCCTGGTGGCCGAGGTGAGGTCCATGCTCCCGGAACCGCCGCAGTCCCGGGAGCGGCTGCTCATCCCCTGACAGGGGCGCTCACCAGGCGATGGCGGGCGGCAGCAGGCGCTCGTCGGCCTGCTTCCACGCCAGCGGCTCGCCCAGCGGCACGAGCTGCTCCATCTGCTCCAGGAACCACGGCGAGGCCAGCGGGTCCGCCCTGAGCTCCTTGACGCCCGCCCAGTCGCGCCACTGGGTGTCCTCGACCTCGTCCGGGTCGCGGCGCGGCTCGGCGTCCACCGTGGCGCGCACCACCGGGCACCATTCGTGCTCGACGACGCCGTTCATCTCGGCCCGGTAGGTGAACTCCGGCAGGACCAGAGTTATGTCACTGACGGTAAGTCCGAGCTCACTTTTCACGCGGCGCGAGACGGCCTCGCGCAGGCCCTCTCCGGGGGCGGGGTGGCCGCACGCGGAGTTCGTCCACACCGACGGGAAACTGGCCTTGTGGTGGGCCCGCTGGCTGATCAGGACCCTGCCGGAGGCGTCGACGAGGTAGGAGGAGAAGGCCAGATGGAACGGAGTGTTTTGATGGTGACTCTCCGCTTTCGGTGCTGTTCCTATGGCATGTCCTGCTTCGTCCAGAAGTACTATCTTCTCGCCCATATGAAACTTCTACTCCTTGCTCTCCGTGTTCGGCGAAGCGGGATTAAACTCTGGGCAACCATAAGCCGCAGGGGCCCGCCACCGGGAGGCGTTCGGATCGCCGAAAGTCATCAGGGGCCTCGGTTCGCAGAGGAGATGACCCAGCTTGAGCCTGCTTGAGTCGATCAACGGCCCGGACGACCTGAAACGTCTGGACGCCGCTCGCCTCCCCGAACTGCACGCGGAGATCCGGGAGTTCCTCGTCGAGGCCATCTCGAAGACGGGCGGACACCTCGGCCCCAACCTCGGCGTCGTCGAACTGACCGTCGCCCTGCACCGCGTCTTCGACTCGCCCCGTGACCGGATCCTCTTCGACACCGGACACCAGGCGTACGTCCACAAACTCCTCACCGGCCGTAAGGACTTCGACCGCCTCCGGCAGCGGGGCGGCGTGTCAGGGTACCCCTGTCAGGCCGAGTCGGAGCACGACGTCATCGAGAACTCGCACGCCTCCACCGCGCTGTCCTACGCCGACGGCCTGGCCAAGGCGTTCGAGGTGCGCGGCGAGACCGACCGCCACGCGGTCGCGGTCGTCGGCGACGGCGCGCTCACCGGCGGCATGTGCTGGGAGGCCCTCAACAACATCGCGGGCGCCGACCGGCCCGTGATCATCGTCGTCAACGACAACGGCCGCTCCTACTCGCCCACGATCGGCGGCCTCGCCAGCCACCTGGCCGAGCTGCGCGTCACCCAGGGCTACGAGAAGGCCCTGGACCTGGTGAAGAAGACCGTCCCCAGGGTGCCCGTGGCCGGCGAGCTGGCCTACGAGGCGCTGCACGGCATCAAGAAGGGCCTGAAGGACATCCTTCAGCCCCAGGCGATGTTCGAGGACCTCGGCCTCAAGTACGTCGGCCCCATCGACGGCCACGACGAGCAGGCCGTCGAGCGGGCGCTGCGCAAGGCCCGCGACTTCGGCGAGCCGGTCATCGTGCACGTCATCACCCGCAAGGGCGAGGGCTACCGCCCGGCCCTGGAGAACGTCGAGGACCACATGCACGGCGCCGGGTCCTTCGACGTGGAGACGGGCAAGTCCGCGCCCTCGTCCACGCCCGGGTGGACGAAGGTGTTCGCGCGCGAGATGGTCGAGATCGGCGCCGAGCGCCCGGACGTCGTCGCGATCACCGCGGCGATGCTGCACCCCGTCGGCCTCGCCCCGTTCGCCGACGCCCACCCCGACCGCATCTACGACGTCGGCATCGCCGAGCAGCACGCCGCGACCTCGGCCGCGGGCCTGGCGCTGGGCGGGCTGCACCCGGTGGTGGCGATCTACGCCACGTTCCTGAACCGCGCCTTCGACCAGGTGCTCATGGACGTCGCCCTGCACAAGCAGGCCGTCACCTTCGTGCTGGACCGCGCGGGCGTCACCGGCGACGACGGCGCCTCGCACAACGGCATGTGGGACCTGTCGATCCTCCAGCTGGTGCCCGGCATGCACATCGCCGTCCCGCGCGACGGCACCCGCCTGCGCGAGCTGCTGCGGGCCTGCCTGGACATCCACGACGCGCCCTCGGCCATCCGCTTCCCCAAGGGCCCGGTCTTCGCCGACCTGCCCGCCGTCGGCACCCTCGGTTCGATGGACGTGCTCGCGGAGGGCGCCGAAAAGGACGTCCTCGTCGTCGCGGCGGGTTCCATGGCCGCCGTCGGCGTCGACGTGGCCGAGCGCCTCGCGTCCTCCGGCATCGCCGCGACGGTGGTGGACCCCAGGTTCGTCAAGCCGCTCGACCCGGCGCTGGCCGCGGCCGCCGCCGACTACCGGCTCGTCGTGGTGATCGAGGACAACGGCCGCACCGGCGCGGTCGGCGACGCGGTCGCCCGGCTGCTGCGCGACACCGGCGTGGACGTCCCCATCCGCACGTTCGGCATCCCGCAGGAGTTCCTGGACCACGCCAAGCGCGCCGAGATCCTCTCCGAGATCGGCCTCACCGCGCCGGACCTCGCCAAGGAGATCACGGACGCCTACGCGAAGGTGACGGAGAAGCGGACGCTGCGTTCGCGCGTCGCGGGGCGCTGACTTGTTACGGTTCGTGTTCAGGTAAGCGCGAACCGTGATGAGGGGTGCCGGTGGCCACGAGCTTGTTCCGGACGAAGTCCGTCGAGCAGTCCGTCCGAGAGACGCGGGAGCCGGGGCACCGGCTCCGCCGCGATCTGTCGGCGCTCGACCTCGTCGTCTTCGGCGTCGGCGTGATCATCGGCACCGGCATCTTTGTGCTCACCGGCAGGGTCGCCAGGGAGTACGCGGGGCCCGCGGTCGCGATCTCCTTCGCGATCGCCGGGCTCGTGTGCGCCCTGGCGGCGCTCTGCTACGCCGAGTTCGCCTCGACCGTGCCGGTCGCCGGGTCCGCTTACACGTTCTCCTACGCCACCCTGGGCGAACTGCCCGCCTGGATCATCGGCTGGGACCTCATCCTGGAGATGGCCCTGGGCGCCGCCGTCGTCGCCGTCGGCTGGTCGGGGTACTTCAGCTCGCTGCTGTCCACGCTCGGGCTCGACCTGCCGTCGACGTTCGCGGGCGAGGACGCCAGGTTCAACCTGCCCGCGGTGCTCATCGTCGCGCTCGTCACCGCGGTGCTCGTCGCCGGGATCAAGGTGTCCTCGCGGATCAACGGCATCATGGTGCTCGTCAAGGTCGCGGTGGTGCTGCTCGTCATCATCGCGGGCGCCTTCTCGGTCAAGCTCGCGAACTACACGCCGTTCATCCCGCCCGCCGTCCCCACCGAGCAGGTCGAGGGGATCAGGGCGCCGCTGCTCCAGCTCATCTTCGGCATCACGCCCGTCTCGTTCGGCTGGCTCGGCGTGTTCAGCGCCGTCGCGATCGTCTTCTTCGCCTTCATCGGCTTCGACGTCGTCGCGACCACCGCCGAGGAGGCGCACCGGCCGCAGCGCGACCTGCCCATCGGCATCCTCGGCTCGCTCGGCGTCTGCACGCTGCTGTACGTGCTCGTGTCGCTCGTGGTGGTCGGGATGCAGCACTACACCGACCTCAGCGAGTCCGCGCCGCTCGCCGACGCGTTCCGGGCCGTCGGGCAGCCGTTCTTCGCCGGGCTCATCTCGATCGGCGCGATCTTCGGGCTCACCACCGTGGTGCTGATCCTGCTGCTCGGGCAGAGCCGTGTGTTCTTCGCGATGAGCCGGGACCGGCTGCTGCCCGGCTGGCTCTCCGAGGTGCACCCCCGGTTCGGCACGCCCGCCCGCTCGACGATCTTCATGGGCGTGATCGTGGCGCTGCTCGCCGGGTTCATCCCGCTCTCGGCGCTCGCCGAACTGGTGAACATCGGGACGCTCTTCGCGTTCGTCCTCGTCTCGGCCGGGGTCATCGTGCTGCGCAGGACACGGCCGGATCTGCCCCGCTCGTTCCGCGCCCCGCTGGTGCCGCTGCTGCCGATCCTTTCGATCCTCGCCTGTATTTTCGTCATGCTGAACCTGCCCGCTGAGACGTGGATCCGATTTGTTGCCTGGATGCTGCTCGGGGCCGTCATCTACGCGTTCTACGGGCGGCGGCACAGCCGGTTGGCGCGATCCAATGAACCGAACGGTCGTTCAGTGATCTAGCTCACATGGTCGGATGTGAGAAGTCGCATGCAGAATGCCCGGTGTGACCGACTTTGAGGTGACTGACTTTTCTGTCGCGGTCGTCGGCGCCGGTCCCGCCGGCCTCTACGCCGCCGAGGCCCTGGCCAAGGGCGGCGTGCGGGTCGACGTGTTCGACCGGCTGCCCACCCCCTACGGGCTCGTGCGCTACGGCGTCGCCCCCGACCACAAGTCGATCAAGTCCATCGCGCGGTACCTCCAGCGCGTCCTCGAACACCCGGCCGTGCGGTTCTTCGGCTGTGTGGAGCTCGGCACCGACGTCACCCGCGCGGAACTCCTCGCCTGCTACGACGCCGTCCTCTACAGCACCGGCGCCATGGTGGACCGCCGCCTCGACGTCCCCGGCGAGGACCTGCCGGGCTCGGTGGCCGCCACCGACTTCGTCAACTGGTACTGCGGCCACCCCGACGCCGCCGACCACGACTTCGACCTGTCCGTCGAGGAGGTCGCCGTCATCGGCGTCGGGAACGTCGCGGTGGACGTCGCCCGGATCCTCGCCAAGACCGCCGACGAGCTCGCGCAGACCGACATCCCCGTCGCGGTGCTCGACGCGCTGTCGCGCAGCCGGGTCCGGCGCGTCCACCTCGTCGGACGGCGCGGGCCCGCGCAGGCCAAGTTCACCACCAAGGAGGCCCGTGAGCTCGGAGAGCTCCCCGGCGTCTCGGTGCATGTCCGGCCCGCGGACCTGGAGCTGGACCCGGCCAGCGCCGAACTGGAGGCCGGGGACAGGCACGTGCGCGGCAACCTGGCGGCCATGCGCGCCTGGACCGGGCCGCCGGACCCCGCCCGCGACCGCCGCATCGACCTGCGGTTCTGGCGGGCGCCCGTGGAGATCCTCGGGTCGGCGCGGGTCGAGGGGCTGCGGCTGGAGCGCACCGCGCTCGTCGACGGCAGGGTGCGCGGCACCGGCGAGTACGAGGAGCTGCCCGTCGGCATGGTCGTGCGCTCGGTCGGCTACCGCAGCCTCCCCCTGGACGGCGTCCCCTTCGACGAGCGCGCCTCGGTCATCGTGCACGAGAAGGGCAGGATCGCGGACGGCGAGTACACGGCCGGGTGGATCAAGCGCGGCCCGTCGGGCGTGGTGGGCACCAACAAGTCCGACGCGGCCGAGACCGTCGGGGTGCTGCTCTCCGAACTGGGGGGTCGACCGCGGCCCGTCGCGGACATAGAGTCCGTCCTGGCATCAAAAGGAGTCGAATTCGTCACCTATCGGGGCTGGTTGGGTCTGGACGCGGCAGAGATGGCACTGGCAAAGTCTCTGTCACGCGGAGAAAGGGTCAAGTTGGGCACTTGGGACGCGATGCGTGCCGCCTGCCCACCCCGCTGACCAAACGGCGACGCGCTGGACTATCGGGGCACAACTGAACAAAACGCCTTTGACAGGTCGAATCAACCGGTAGGTCGCACCAACGGGAAGTGGTGAAGTATGTCCCTCCTGGACACCAGGTTTCCCGCCATGACGGGCGGACCCCGACTGTGGGGCTTTCCCCCGCCCCAGCAGGTCCCGCAGCTGCGCTGGCTCGGCGCCGACTACTCCGCACTCCTCGTCCGCGACCTGGAACAGGGCCTGCTCAGGCAGGATCCCGGCACCCACGTCATCGCCGTGAAGTGCGAGGGCGAGCCCCGGCTCATCACCGTCGGAGTCGACGCGGCGGGCTACATCCGCGCGCACGACGCGGCGTTCCCGCTGGAGATCCTGCTGTCCGACGGCGGCGGACGCTCCTGGCGGCTGCGCGGCCGCTGGACGTACGCCGGGCGCGATCTCGGCACGGTCCACGCACGGGTCTCCCATTATTGGGAGCTGTTCACGGCGGATCGGGTCTGATATAAGCGATAGTTCGGTCAGCAAGCGAAGTTCGTTCCTTGGATGTCGGCCGTGTTACCGAGGCATCTTTCGGTAAACGACCTACCAACTGGGCGCTTCCTGCGGTTCCCCATTACTTAGCCTGAAACGGTCACCGTTTGACGGAGTGGGGGATTTCGTGGACGCTGCGCAGCTCGCCCGACTGCACGAGGTGCGGCCTTTCCCGGCCGTCTCCATCATCATGCCGACGCACCGCGCCCGGCCGGAGCGGCAGCAGGACCGGATCCGGCTGAAGGTGCTGCTGGACGAGGCACGCCAGCGGCTCACCGAGTACGAACTCGACCACGGCGTCGCCGACGAGGTGATGCGCACCCTGGAGAAGGCCGCCGAACAGGTCGACTTCGAGCGTCCCGCCGACGCGCTCGTGCTGTTCGCCGCCTACGGCGGCGAGAACCACGCGTTCGTGCTGCCGGGCGTCAGCGTCAGCGAACGGGTCATCATCGACGACACGTTCGCCACCCGCGACCTGCTCGCCATGCTGGAACGCACCTGGAAGTACTACGTCCTCGTCGTCTCCGAGGAGCCGACCCGGCTGCTCGCGGGCGAGGGCGAGCGGGTGACCGAGGTGACGAACGCGCTGTTCCCGCTCACCCTCGACGGCACCGTCCCGGAGACCGAGGGCGGCCCGACCCCGCTCAACCGGGTGCGGGACCGCATCCAGGAGGACCGGCGGCAGCAGTTCGTCCGGCAGATCGAGACCAACCTGGGCGAGCTGCTGAAACGCGACGCGCGGCCCGTCATCGCCGTCGGCGTCAACCGGTCGCTGGTGTACCTGCGCGAGTACTCCGCCAACGGCACGCTGAAAGAGGCGCTCATCGGCACCGTCGAGGGCGCCTACGAGAAGGCCACGCCGCCCGAGATCGCCCGGCTCGTCGCGCCCGTGCTGCGCGAGGAGAACGCGCGGATCCGCGAGGAGGCGCTCGCCGAGATCGACGAGGCCAAGTCACGCAAGCGCTTCGCGGGCGGCCTTGAGGAGTGCTGGGAGCTCGCCCACCAGGGGCGGATCGCGCACCTCCTCGTGGAGGACACCTACTTCGCCCCCTCCCGCACGCACGAGGGACGGCTCCAGGTGCTCTCCGAAGGCGGCGCGATCGAGGCGGGCGTCCCGCCCATCCCCGAGGTCGAACTCGGCCACAACCAGGAGGCGACGGACGAGGCGTTCCGCGGCAGGTTCGTCAACGACGCGGTGGACGACCTCATCGAGGCGGTGCTGCGCGCCGACGGCCGCGCCTCGTTCGTCCCCGACGGCTCGCTCGCCGACTACCACCGGGTCGCCGCCACCCTGCGCTACTGACCGCGCGCCACCACCCCACCGGCGCCGGGCAGCGGCAGCGGTGGGGTGGTGCCCTCCGGGCGGCGGCGGGTCGAGTCGCCGGTCGCCCGGAGGGGGATCGGGGCGCGGGGTAACGCGCCGCTGGACGGGGGCGGGGCGGCGTCCAGGGCGGCCAGCTCCGCCTCGGTGAACAGGCGGGAGCGGAGCAGGAAGCGGACGCCCTCGGGCGCCTCCACCGAAAAGCCGCTTCCCCGGCCGGGCACCACGTCCACCGTCAGGTGCGTGTGGCTCCAGTAGGCGTACTGGGCGGCGCTGATCCAGAACGGGACGCCGTCGCCGACCTCGCCGAGCAGCAGATCGGCGGCGCCCACCTGGAACTCGCCGCGCGGGTAGCACATCGGGGAGCTGCCGTCGCAGCAGCCGCCCGACTGGTGGAACATCAGCGGCCCGTGCCGCTCGGCCAGCCGCCGCAGCCAGGCCGCCGCCTCGGCGGTGACCGTGACCCGCTCGACCATCACACCTCCCTCCCGCGCGGCTCCGGACGTCCCTCAGAAGAACCCGAGGCGCTGCGGGGCGTAGCTGACCAGCAGGTTCTTGGTCTGCTGGTAGTGGTCGAGCATCTTCCGGTGGTTCTCCCGCCCGATCCCGGACTGCTTGTACCCGCCGAACGCGGCGTGCGCCGGGTAGGCGTGGTAGCAGTTCGTCCAGACACGGCCCGCCTTGATGGCGCGGCCCAGCCGGTAGGCCGCCGACCCGTCGCGCGTCCACACGCCCGCGCCCAGCCCGTACAGCGTGTCGTTGGCGATCGACAGCGCCTCCTCGGTGGAGTCGAACGTCGTCACCGACACCACGGGGCCGAAGATCTCCTCCTGGAAGATCCGCATGTCGTTGGTGCCCCGGAACACCGTCGGCTCGACGTAGAAGCCGCCCTCCAGACCCTCGACCGTGCGCGGGCCGCCGCCCGCCAGCACCTCGGCGCCCTCGGCGCGGCCGATGTCCAGGTAGGACAGGATCTTCTCGTACTGGTCGTTGCTGGCCTGCGCGCCGACCATCGTCGCCGGGTCCAGCGGATCACCCGTGACGATCGCGCGGGTCCGCTCCAGCGCGCGCTCCATGAACGCGTCGTAGATCGAGCTGTGCACGAGCGCCCGCGACGGGCAGGTGCACACCTCGCCCTGGTTCAGCGCGAACATCACGAACCCCTCGATCGCCTTGTCGAGGAAGTCGTCGTCGGCGGCCATCACGTCCGGCAGGAAGATGTTCGGGCTCTTGCCGCCCAGCTCCAGCGTCACCGGGATGATGTTCTGCGCCGCGTACTGCATGATGAGGCGGCCCGTCGTGGTCTCGCCGGTGAACGCGACCTTCGCCACCCGTGGGCTGGACGCCAGCGGCTTGCCCGCCTCCACCCCGAACCCGTTGACGACGTTGACGACGCCGGGCGGCAGCAGGTCGGCGACCAGCTCCATCAGCAGCAGGATCGTCACCGGGGTCTGCTCGGCGGGCTTGAGCACCACGCAGTTGCCCGCCGCAAGCGCGGGCGCCAGCTTCCAGGTGGCCATGAGCAGCGGGAAGTTCCACGGGATGATCTGGCCGACCACGCCCAGCGGCTCCTGGAAGTGGTAGGCGACGGTGTCGTCGTCGAGCTGGCTGATGCCGCCCTCCTGGGCGCGGATCACCCCGGCGAAGTACCGGAAGTGGTCCACCGCGAGCGGGAGGTCGGCGGCCAGCGTCTCCCGGACCGGCTTGCCGTTCTCCCACGCCTCGGCCACCGCGAGGTACTCCAGGTTCTCCTCGATCCGGTCGGCGATCCGGTGCAGGACCAGCGCCCGCTCCGCGACGGAGGCGCGGCCCCAGGACTCGGCGGCGGCGTGCGCGGCGTCCAGCGCCGCCTCCACGTCGGCGGCCGTCGAGCGGGCGACCCTGGTGAACACCTGGCCGTCCACCGGGCTGGGGTTCTCGAAGTACCTGCCCTCGACGGGCGGCACCCACTTGCCCCCGATGAAGTTGTCGTACTGCGGCTCGAACCGGACGATCGCCCCGTCCCGACCGGGGTGCGCGTAAGCCATGACGCCCTCCTCGACATCTGTGACGCCGCTCACTGTGCCGGGCCCGCGTTGGCGAAACGTTGGCGCCGCGCCGAGCCCCCGTCAGCGGGCGGCGCGGGCGCGCGAGACGGCGACGGCGTGGCGCGGGTCGGCGGGCGGCAGGAGCGCGATGGCGTGCTCGTGCACGGCGAGGTCGTCGAGGTGGTGGACGCCGTAGGCCAGGGCCGGTTCCGGCCGGGGACACGCCAGCACGGCCTCGCGCAGCGCCACCTCGATGTGCTCGCGCCACGTCAGGACGCCCGGCGCCTCGGAGAACGGCAGCAGCGGGCCGCCGTAGGCGCCCAGGGCCTCATCCAGACGTCCGGCGTCCAGGTGGGCGAGCACCTCGGCCGCGTCACACGACAGCCTCCCGGTGAGCGCGTAGGCGCGGGTGGACAGCGCGCCCGTGAGCGCCCGCCGCAGATGCGACACCTCCGCCCGCAACGTCACCGCGCTCACCCTGCGCTCGCCGTACAGGGCGTCATGCAGCCGCTCCGGAGGCACCGCCCTGCCCTCCAGCGCGAGCAGCGCCAGGATCTCCACCTGGCGCGGCCGCAGCGGCACCGGCGCGCCGTCGCGCAGCAGCCGCGCCCCGCCCAGGCAGCGCAGCCGCCACCCGCCGGACGCCCCGCCGATCCTGCCCTCGATCGCCGCGACCAGGCCCCGGACCGTCGGCAGGCCGAGTGGATGCGACCTGTCCCACGTGGTGGAGATGTCCAGCACGCCCAGCACCGACCCGTCCGGGCCGTGGATCGGCGCGCAGTAGCAGACCCAGCCGTGCAGCGCCTCCACCAGGTGCTCGGCCGAGAACACCGAGCTGGGCGCGCCCGTCTTCAGCGCGAGCGCCAGCGCGTTCGTGCCCATCGACGCCTCGTCCCACCGGCCGCCCTGCGCGAAGTTCACCGCGCCCGCGCGGCGGCTCATCACGGTGCCGCCGCACGTCCACAGGATCGTGCACCGCTCGTCGGTGACCGCCGCCACGAACCCCGCGTCCTCGGCCACCGCGCGCAGCTCGCCCGCCACCGCCTCCACCGGCGCGCGCAGCGGCGAGCGCGCCCAGTCCGCGGACGCGCTCAGCGGCGCGCTGCCCGTGCCCGGATCAACGGCCCCGATCGACCGCCGCCACGACGCGCTGATCTCCGACCGCACCCCCGGCGCCGTCCTGCCCGCCAACCACAACGCCCACTGACGGCGCAGCGCCTCGCGCCGCGCCCGCAGAATCTCGTCCATAAGGCTCGCCTTCGAACCCCGGCCGGGCGCTCCGGACGCCCCGGCTCGCCCTCATGAAAACACGGACGGACGGGCCGTGGACACGGTCTGTCGAGATCTGTGGACAACCGGTGGCGCCTCAGCGGTGCAGCGCCGTCTCCCAGGGGTTGGACTCCGACCAGGGGAGCGCCACGAGGTCGAGCGAGACGACCGGGCCCGGCGGCTCGGGCACCGTGCCCTCGATCTTGAACGCGGCGGTGCCGCCCGCGGGCAGGCCCTGCACAAAGCTCATGTCGCCGCTGATGAGGGTGCCCCTGCCGTCCCGGAACAGCGCGACGAGCGCGACCTCCTCGACCGGCACCGGGTAGGGGTTGCGGATCTCGCCTGTCACCTCACAGGCACCTTCCGGTAGCTCCATCGAGACGTTCTCATAGCCGAACGGCGGGAAGTCCTCCGGCCGCGACGGTGTCGGATACCAGTCGGCGGGACGCGGCGTGATCTCCAGGGTGTGCGGCCTGCTCCCGGTGATCTCCAGCAGGCCCGCCCAGGCGATCCGCGCGCGCGGCGGCAGCGCCGTCAGCACCTGCTCCTCGGTGCCGATGACCTTGCCGTACTCGTCCCGCACGGTGATCTGCACCGTCGGCAGCTCACACCAGTACAGGGTGTTCGGGTTGTGCAGCACCGTCGCCCACCGGATCCAGTACTCGCCCGGCACCCACTCGCTCGCCTCCGACGTCCAGCCCGTCTCGGTGACGGCGAACTGGACCAGATGCCCCGGATCGGCCTCGGCCTCGGGTTCGGGCGCGCGGTGCAGCGGCGCGGGCCGCGCCGACCGGTCGACCGGCGTGACGGGCGCGACCGGTTCGTCCGGCGGCGGAGGCGGCAGCGGCGTGGTGCGTCCGGCGGGATCGCCGGGGATCTCGGGGTGCGCGAGCGGCTGGGCGGGCCACGGCGGCAGCGCCGTCCCGCCGGGCGGCGAGGGCGCGGCGCGCGGCGGGACGGGCGCCTGCGGGGCCTGTGGCGCCTGCGGGGCCGGGAGCCGGGGCTGAGGGCCCGTCAGCGGCTCCGCCGGCTCCGGATGCGACCCGTACGACATCGTGCCGCCCGCGGCCTCCACGGCGGGCGCCGGCGGCCGGGGACGCGGCGGGGGAGCCAGGACGAGCGGCTCGGTCGGGTTCGGCGGCCGGGCCGGACCCAGCGCCGGGGCGCCGGGCCGGATCGGCTGGGCCCGCCCCGGATCGAGCCCGAGCTGGCCGAGCGCCCACCGCACCGCCTGCTCCTCGGGCCCGTGGATCTCCAGCGACGGCGCGAGCCCCGGCCCCTCGGCGAACCTGAACTCGACGCCGTGCAGCTCCCACCCCTCACGGTGGGTCTCCTGCCGTCCCGTGACGCGCAGGCCGAGCCCTTCGAGGATGTCGCGGGCGGCGTCGAAGTCGCTCACCAGGACCTCGCGGACCGTCCGCTGCTCCCGCATGAGCGTGAGGACGTGCCTGTCGCCCTCGGAGTGCAGGCCCGCCCACGAGCCGTCCCGCCCGGCCAGGGCGATCCGCTGGATCAGCCTCCGCGGCCGGTGGCACCGCGCGCCGAGCCCGCGCAGCCGCTCCCGAGCGATCCCGGGGTCGAGATCGAAGTAGCGGACACCGAATCCCACGTCCTCCCCCAGAACTCTCGCGGCGGGCCCCTATCGTGTCGTATACGGACAACGCCATCAATATGCCGCGCCGCCCAGACCTCAACGACCGGCCCTCACCCCGTGGTTCCCGCACCCGGCCCCGCCCGAACGTGACGGCGCGGGCACACCGCCGACGCGGCGCCGGGACAACGAAAAGCGCCCCGCGTCTCACGACACGAGGCGCCTCCCGTTAGCCGGCTCGGTAACCCCCCAGTCCCGGGGCCGGCTGGTCCTGCGGAATACCCCTATCCCACCTGTGCAACGCCCGGAGCCAGGAAACGGTTCCCGTTCCGCACGGAAATTCCGGTCCGGTCC
This sequence comes from Actinocorallia sp. API 0066, assembly GCF_020991275.1. Lineage (GTDB taxonomy): Bacteria > Actinomycetota > Actinomycetes > Streptosporangiales > Streptosporangiaceae > Actinocorallia. The sequence goes on from NZ_JAJLQY010000009.1 coordinate 253,524, forward strand.
AGGTAGGGCGTGATGCCGCCGAGGTGGAACGGGTAGCCAGCACCGAGGATAAGGCACAGGTCGATGTCCTCGGGCGCGGCGACGACCCCTTCGTCCAGCATGAGACGAATCTCCTCCGCGAGACCGCGCAGCGCCTTGTCCAGCACCTGCTCCTCGGACGCCGGGTTGTCGCCGCCCGCGAAGATCGCGAGGGCCTCCGGGTCGAAGGTGAAGTCCGGAAGGTAGACGCTCTTCTTCCCGGACCTCACGAACTCGCGGAACTTCTCCGACACCGGGAACCGCTCCGGGAACGCCTCGTGCAGCGTCTCGTTGACGTGCAGGGCGATCGCCGGGCCGACCAGGCCCAGCAGCACGAACGGGCTCATCGGCAGGCCCAGCGGCTGCGCGGCGCGCTCGGCGGCCTCCACCGGGGTGCCCTGCTGCACCGAGTCGATGATCTCGGCGAGCAGGCGCAGCAGGATCCGGTTGACGACGAACGCGGGCGCGTCCTTCACCAGCACGCAGGACTTCTTGAGCTGCTTGCCGACCTGGAAGGCGGTGGCCAGCGTCACGTCGTCGGTCTTGTCGGCGCGCACGATCTCCAGCAGCGGCAGGACCGCGACCGGGTTGAAGAAGTGGAAGCCCACGACCCGCTCGGGGTGCTTGAGCTTCTCGGCCATCGCCGTCACCGAGAGGGACGAGGTGTTGGTGGCCAGCACGCACTCCGGCGAGACCACGGCCTCGACCTCGGCGAACACCTTCTGCTTGACCGACAGCTCCTCGAAGACGGCCTCGATCACGAGGTCGGCGTCGGCGAAGGCGTCCTTGGTGAGCGAGCCGGAGATCAGCCGCTTCAGGCGGGCCGCCTTGTCGGCGTTCACCCTGCCCTTGGCCTGGAGCTTGTCGACCTCGCCGTGCGCGTAGGCGACGCCCTTGTCCAGCCGGTCCTGGTCGAGGTCCGTCAGCACGACGGGCACGCTCAGGCGCTGGGCGAACAGCAGGGCGAGCTGCCCGGCCATCAGGCCCGCGCCGACGACGCCGACCTTGGTGACCTTGCGGGCCAGCGACTTGTCCGGCGCGCCCGCGGGCTTCTTGGCCCGCTTCTGCACCAGGTCGAACGCGTACAGGCCGGCCCGCAGCTCGTCGGACAGGATGAGGTCGGCGAGCGCCTCGTCCTCGGCCGCGAAGCCCTCGTCACGGGTGCGGGTGCGCGCCTCGCGGACGAGGTCCAGCGCCCGGACGTAAGCGGGGGCCGCGCCATGCAGCTTGCCCTCCAGGACGAACCCGGCCAGGTTGACCGCGTCCTCCCACGCCTTGCCCTTGTCCACCTCGGGCCGCTCGACCTTGACCTCGCCGGTCAGCACACGGGCCGTCCAGGTGAGGGACTCCTCGAGGAAGTCGGCGGCGTCGAAGATCGCGTCCGCGATGCCCAGGTCGAAGACCTGCTGGCCCTTGAGGATGCGGTTGTTGGCCAGCGGGTTCTCGATGATGACCTTGAGCGCCTTCTCCGCGCCGATGAGGTTCGGCAGGAGGTAGGTGCCGCCCCAGCCCGGCACGAGGCCGAGGAACGTCTCCGGGAGGGAGAACGCCGGGACGCCGCGCGAGACCGTGCGGTAGGCGGCGTGCAGGCCGGCCTCGACGCCGCCGCCCATGGCCGCGCCGTTGTAGTACGCGAAGGTCGGCACGTCCAGCTCGCCCAGACGGCGGAACACGGCGTGGCCCAGCTTGCCGATCTCCAGGGCGGCGTCGCGCTCCTTGATGAGCGGGATGCCCTTGAGGTCGGCGCCTACGGCGAAGATGAAGGGCTTGCCGGTGAGGCCGACGGCCACGATGTCGTCGCGGGAGGCGACGGAGTCGATGGCCTCGTTGAGCGCGGTCAGGCCGCCGGGGCCGAAGGTGTTCGGCTTGGTGTGGTCGAAGCCGTTGTCCAGCGTGATCAGGGCGAGCTTGCCCGCGCCGAACGGCAGGTCCACGTCACGGACGAGGGCGTTGGTGACGACCTCGTCGGCGAAGATTTCGGCGATGCTCACTTGGCACCCTCCCAGTTCACGTTCTCCCAGAGGACGGTGCCGCCCATGCCCATGCCGACGCACATCGTGGTGAGGCCGTAGCGGACCTCGGGGTGCTCCGCGAACTCACGCGAGAGCTGCGTCATCAGCCGGACGCCGGAGGAGGCGAGCGGGTGGCCGAGGGCGATCGCGCCGCCCCACGGGTTGACGCGCGGGTCGTCCTCGGCGATGCCGAAGTGGTCGAGGAACGCGAGCACCTGCACGGCGAACGCCTCGTTGATCTCGAACAGGCCGATGTCGTCGACCGTGATGCCGTTGCGGGCGAGCAGCTTCTCGGTGGCCGGGACCGGGCCGATGCCCATGACCTCGGGCTCCACCCCGGCGAAGGAGTAGTCCACGAGGCGCATCCGGCCCTTGAGGCCGAGTTCCTCAGCGACGTCCTCGGCGACGAGCAGGCACGCGGTGGCACCGTCGTTCAGGCCCGCGGCGTTGCCCGCGGTGACGTTGCCGGCGACGCGGAACGGCGTCTTCAGGCCGGCGAGGTCCTCCAGCTTGGTGCCGGGGCGCGGCGGCTCGTCGGCGGTGGCCAGGCCCCAGCCCTTGGTGGCGGAGCGGATGGCGGTCGGCACGAGGTCGGGCTGGATCTTGCCGTCGGCGTACGCGGCGGCGAGCTTGGCCTGGGAGCGGACGGCGTAGGCGTCGGCCCGCTCCTTGGTGATCTGGGGGAACCTGTCGTGGAGGTTCTCGGCGGTGAGGCCCATGACGAGCGCGGAGTCGTCGACGAGGCGGTCGGTCAGGAAGCGGGGGTTCGGGTCGACGCCCTCGCCCATCGGGTGGCGGCCCATGTGCTCGACGCCGCCCGCGATGACCACGTCGTAGGCGCCGAACGCGATACCGGACGCGGTGGTGGTGACGGCCGTCATGGCGCCCGCGCACATGCGGTCGATGGCGAAGCCGGGGACGGACTTGGGCAGCCCGGCCAGGACGGCGGCGGACCGGCCGATGGTCAGGCCCTGGTCTCCGGTCTGGGTGGTGGCGGCGATGGACACCTCGTCCACCTTCTCCGGCGGCAGTCCGGGGTTGCGCCGGATGAGCTCCCGGATGGCGCGCACGACCAGGTCGTCGGCGCGGGTCTCGGCGTAAAGGCCCTTGGGGCCTGCCTTGCCGAACGGCGTGCGTACGCCGTCGACGAACACGACATCACGTGCGGTGCGAGGCACGATCAGGTCTCCCTCTGCGCTCAGTGTGCGGACGCCGACGGGCGGTCCCTGGGCACCTACTCGCCGGTAACACGGATTCTACTCGTCAGTAACCACTGACGGCGGCCCGGCCCGCCCGCCGGCTTGGTACTTTCTGCCACTTGTCGTATCCGCCCTGTCTCGTTAGCGTTTGTACGAGTCGCCGGTGGAGGTTGCCGTGGTGCATGCGAGGCCCGCGTACCGGCCAGGTCTGCGGCGCCGGCTGGCGCACACCCTCGACCACTTTCATGTCCTCGTCTCCGGCGCGCTACGCCTCACCCGCCCCCTCGCCTGCCTGCGCGGCATCGGCGAACTCCAGACCTGGGGGACGACCCTCGGCGGGCTCACCAAGGCCGCCGCCGCCGTCCAGCCGCGCAAGACGGCGGTGATCGACGACACCGGCACCCTCACCTACGCCGAGCTGGACCGCCGCACGGACGCGCTGTGCGCCGCGCTGCCGCTCTCCGGACCCCGGCCGAGGGTCGCGGTACTGTGCCGCAACCACCGGGGCCTCGTGGAGATCCTGGTGGCCTCCGCGAAGCGCGGCGCCGAGACCGTCCTGCTCAACACCGGCTTCGGGCCCGGACAGCTCCGCTCCGTCCTGGAGGAGCTGCGGCCCGACATCGTCGTCGCCGACGCCGAGTTCGCCCCGCTCCTGGAGGGCTGCCCGCCCCGGCTCGCGCCCGTCGTCGTCTGGGCCGGACCCGACGCGCGCGGCAGCACCCTCGACGCCCTCATCGCCCGGCCCCCGCGCACGCTCGTCGTCCCGCCGCCCACCGACGGCAGGACCATCATGCTCAGCTCGGGCACCAGCGGCCGACCCAAGGGCGCCCGGCGCAGGCCCCGGCCCGGCCTCGGCCCGCTCGCCTCGATGCTCTCCAGGCTGCCGCTGCGCTCCCGGCACACCTTCCTCATCGACGCGCCCGTCTTCCACACCTGGGGCCTGGCCGCCCTCCAGATCGGGCTCGCGCTGCGCTGCACCGTCGTGCTGCACCGGCGCTTCGACCCGTCCCTCACCCTCGGCGAGATCGAGAAGTACCCGCGCATCGCCCACTTCGCCGTCCCCGTCATGCTGCAGCGCATCCTGGAACTGCCCGTGGACGTCAGGGACGCCTACGACAGCCGCAACCTCCGCCTCACCGCCCTGAGCGGCTCCGCCCTGCCCGGCGACCTCGCGCACCGCTTCATGGACTACTACGGCGACAGGCTCTACAACGTGTACGGATCGACCGAGGCGAGCTGGGTGAGCGTCGCCCGTCCCAAGGACCTCCGGATCAACCCCGCCACCGCCGGACGGCCTCCGCGCGGCACCTCCGTCCGCATCCTGGACGCCGAAGGCAGGCCCGTGCCCCGCGCCACCATCGGACGGATCTTCGCGGCCAACGAGAACGTCTTCGAGGGATACACCGGAGGCGACCCCACCGAAGTCCGCGACGGGCTGCTCTCGACGGGCGACCTCGGACACCTGGACTCCCTCGGCCTCCTCTACGTGGACGGCAGGGAGGACGGCATGGTCGTCTCCGGAGGCGAGAACGTCGTACCGCGCGACGTGGAGGACGTCCTGGCACGGCTTCCGGAGGTGCGGGAGGTGGCCGTCCGTGGGGTGCCCGACGCGGAGTACGGGCAGCGGCTCGCCGCCTACGTCGTGCTGCGGCCCGGCGCGGAGCTGACCGAACGCGAGGTCCGCGAGCACGTGCGGTCGCGGGTGGCGCGGTTCGCGGTGCCGCGCGACGTGGTGTTCGTCGGCGAGCTGCCGCGCAACGCCACCGGCAAGATCGTCTACCGGTGGCTGGACGGGCTCGGCTCCGGCCACACCCGGACGCCCGAGGGCAGGGTGCGGTTCTGGTCGCCCGATCCGTCCGGCTTCGACCTGGCCGCCGCGCCCACCGAGGTCGAACCCGACCTGCCGGGACCCGCGCCCGCCTGATCTGGCTGCGCTGAAATCTGACGGCGCCGGAACCTGACCATGTTCGGTCATATAACGGTAAAGGCATAGTAACTCTCCGGTATTACCGTTGTTCCCGCCCGGGGATCCACACCGGGTCGAACGAGGGTCGGAGGACGTGTCATGGTGTTCGGCAGGATCGGCGGACTCGTCTCCGCGGCGGCACAGGCCCCGCTCGCCCTGGCCCGCAGCGGGCTGCTCACCCCCGGCTCGCCGGCCGCCACCGTCCGGCAGGTCGCCGCGCGCGCCCGCTGGGGCGACACGCTCGCCGGGCGCACCATCGCCGGCGCCGTCCGCGACCCCGACCGGCCCGCCCTCGTCGACGAGACAGGCGCCGTGACATACGCCGAACTCGACGAGCGCACCAACAGGCTCGCCCGCGCCCTCGCACCCACCCCGAACGTCGCGCTCCTGGCCCGCGACCACCGGGCGTCCGCCGAGATCCTCATCGCGCTCAGCAAGCTCGGCGTGACGCCGCTGGTGCTCGACACCGGGCAGGCGACGTCCGGGCTTCTCGCGGGCCTGCACGGCGTCGACGCGGTTGTCGCGGACGCGGAGTTCGCCGCGCTGCTCGCCGCCGTGCCGCGCCCGGTGCGGCGGCTCGTCACCGAGGAGGTGCGGCCCCTGCGCGACGCCAGGCCGCTCACCCCGACCCGGCGCGGACGCACCGACGGACGCGAGCGGCTGACCGCCGTGCTCTCCCGGATCCCGCTGCGCGTCCACGAGACGGCGCTCCTGGGCGTCCCGCTCGCGCACCGGTGGGGGAGGGCCTCCCTGCACCTCGCGCTGTCGTTGCGTTCCACCGTCGTGCTGACGCGGCGCTTCGACGCGTCCGGGGTGCTGTCCGCCGTCGACAGGCACTCCTGCACGACGCTGCTGACGGCGCCCGCCATGCTCGACGCGCTCCTGGGCGTCGATCCGGCGCTCGCCGCGACGTTCGACCTCTCCTCGCTCCGGGTGACCGCCACCCACGGCGGCACCCTCACGCCCGAGATCGCCACCGCCTTCATGGACCGCTACGGCGAGATCCTCTACACCGTTTACGGCGACGCCCTTACGATCGCGACCCCTACAGAGCTACTGGAGCGTCCCGGTACCGCAGGCCGCCCCACGCCGGGGACACGGCTGGAGATCCTGCGCGAGGACGGCCGTCGCGCCCTGCCCGGCATGCCGGGCCGCATCCACGCCGACTCCAGCCCCACCCAGGCCGTCGGCCACTTCGACCCCGAAGGCCGCCTGTTCGTCCCGCCCGTCCCCGACGAACTCGTCTTCTCCGACGGCGAGCCGGTGGCGCCGAGCGAGCTGCAACGCCACCTCGCCGCCCACCCGGAGGTCACCGCCGCCGCCGTCACCGCCCTGCCCGACCCCGTCCGGGGCCGCCGCCTCACCGCCTACATCGTCGCCCGCGCCTCCCTGGACGCCGACGCCGTCCGCACCTGGCTCCGCCACCGCTTCACCGCGCGGGCCATCCCCGAGATCCACCTCGTGGACACCCTCCCCGCCCACTGACCCGGGGTCAGCGTTCGTCGGCGGGCGGGGCCTCGGGCGTGTCCTTCTTGTGGCCCATGACGGTGGCCGAGTGCGCCCTCGCGGTCGGGTCGCGGCGGATCTTGAGGAGGCTGGCGACCGTCGTCACCGTGAGGACCACAACGATGACGCCGAGGGACGCCTGGGTGCTGATCTCCGGCGCGGCCGGCCAGATGCCGTGCGCCCAGTGCAGGACGAGCTTCACGCCGATGAACGCGAGGATGATCGCCAGCCCGGTGGCCAGGTAGACGAGCCGGTCCAGCAGGCCCGTCACGAGGAAGTACAGGGCGCGCAGGCCCAGCAGCGCGAACGCGTTGGCGACGAAGACGATGTACGCCTGCTCGGTGATGCCGAAGATCGCCGGGATCGAGTCGAGCGCGAACAGCAGGTCGGTGCCGCCGATGGCCAGCAGCACGAGGAACAGCGGCGTGACGGCGCGCTCGCCCCCGACCCGCGTGGTGAGCCTGCCCTCGTCGTACTCCTCCGTCACCGTGAACAGGCGGCGCGAGGTGCGCACGAGGAGGTTGTCGGCGACGTCCGGGTCCTCGTTGCGGTGCCGGTAGACCTGCAAGGCCGTCCACAGAAGCAGCGCGCCGAAGATGAGGAACATGAAGGAGAACATCGACAGGAGCGTCGCCCCGACCGCGATGAAGATGGCGCGCATCACCAGCGCGAGGAGGATCCCTATCGTCAGGACCTTCTGCTGGTACTCACGCGGGACGGCGAACGTCGACATGATGATGACGAAGACGAACAGGTTGTCTATCGACAGGCTCTTCTCGACGATGTAGCCGGTGAAGTACTCACCTCCGTACCCCCACCCGTGCTGCCACCCGAGGAACAGCCCGAACACCACAGCCACCGCGATGTAGAACACCGACCACGCCGTCGCCTCCCGGAACCCCACCGCGTGCGGCCGAAGCGCCCCCACCGCCAGATCCACCGCAAAGAGCACGGCGATGACCCCGAGGGTCACCCCCCACCCCAACGCCGTGACCTCCACTGACCCGCCACCTCTCCTCACCCGTACCTACGCCGTTCCCCCCTCAACGCCGCCCCACCCCACCCGGTTCCCCCTCCTTTCCCCTGTCCTCCTCCCGCCGCGCGGCGGCACGACCCCCGAGACGGCATGCGGCGCCCCCACGTCAAGCGTCCACCCCACCCCCGCCGGAAGCCCGCCCAGCAGATCCCGCCCGGTCGAGGCCAACCAGGGCCCCGGCCCGACCGCCCGCGCCAGCGTCCCGAGCGAACTGAACAGCGCGACCTCACCCCCGGTCACGCGCACCCCGGGCCGCTCCGTCGCCGGGCAGTACAGCACGGCGTCCGTCAACGCCGCCCAGACGCCCTCCCGGGCCCGCGCCGCCTCCACCAGCCGCACCATCGGCTTCCGCAACACGGAGACCGCGACGACCCGCTCCACCCCCGCCAGATACAGCACCGCCTCCTCAGGCAGCACCGCCACCAACACATGCCCCGACATCCGCCCCCACCCCACCGCCCCCGGCGGGACCACTCCGGGCACCTCCGCCCACGGCCCAAACACCGGCACCACAAGCCCCCCACCCCACTCGACCCCCCGAGGCACCCCCCTCCCATCCACCCCCACCCGATACTCCACCCCCAAAACCCACGCCACCTCCTCCACCTCCACCCTCCTCACCCACCCACCCGCACCGCGTGCCCCTGCCCCCGATCCAACACCACCCCCCGCCCCACCACCTCAACCCCCGAAACCACCCGAAAGCCCACCTCCCCCAGCTCCGCCCACAACCCCACCCGCGAGGAGAACACCACCCCACCCACCCCCTCAGGCACAAACACCACCCCTCCCACGACGGCCTCCAGCACCCCAGATCCACGCCGAGCCGCCCGAAGTATCCCGAACGCCACATCTTTCAAATCTCGCCCCACCAGCAAAGGACCCCGCCCGTTCACGAACACCATCCTGTCGGTGTCGACGGTCTTGGCGAGGTGCTCGGGGGTGATGTCCGCCCAAGCCGTGAATCCCGGCCACTCGGAGGGTTCGAGCGGGGGGACGCGGCGGGTCGCCGCGGGTGTCCACACCGCGTCGCCGACCGGGGACACGACGGGCGTGCCGTCCTCGCGCACCGCGACACGTAGCTCAGGAGCGTCGGCGATGTCAGCGATGAGCGCGGCACGGCGGGCGCGCAGCGCGGCGAGCCGTGCCGTCCAGGCGCGCGCGGACTCCGACACGTCGCGACCGGCGTCCTCGGGACGGACGAGCGCCTCGTACGCGCGCAGGAGGCCGGCCTTGGCCCGGTCGGGGCGGTATCTGACGCCGTTGTCGCCCGGATAGCGCCTGCGGTGGTCGTAACCGCGCAGCCGGATGTCCTCGGGAACGCCATCGGGGAAGGCCCGGCAGTAGCTGAGGAACGTGCTGAAGGGATCGCCGCCGCCGGGGTCGTGGTCGGGGTTGTAGGTCTCCCTCAGGAACGCGCAGGACGCACAGAGGTTCTCCGGATACGTGATGAGTCCCGGCAACGGCGTCATCTCCCCTTGAAGTGCTGGTCGATGAAAGACCCTACGGCGGTCGCGATCGGTCTCGGGTCGGGACTCAGCCGCCATTCGGCGAACGCTTCGGCGAGCATCTCCGCGCCGTTGTGGGCCCCGTAGCCGGACAACTCCGTCCTGACCTTCATCTGTCCATGCGGAATGGACGGATTGAACCCGTCGGGATCGACGTGTACACCTACCTCCCGCAGCTCACGCGCCAGCTGATGCCGGAGCACGGGATCGGCCATGATGCGCTCTCCCAGCAGATGCCCGAACTCGTGGACCAGCGTCGCCCGGGCCGTGAGGCCCTCGGGCACAGAGGACCAGCCCGACTCGTGTGACTGCTGTGCGCGCATATCGGTGACGGCCTTGTCGCCGAACTTGTGCTGGAGCAGATAGATCCCACGCGGAAACCCACCCTGCGGGGCCAGGAGGGTGGCTCCCTGAAGGTTCTCACCCGCATGGGGAACCGCGGCGCGCCATCCGTCCAGGCTGACCACCTTGATGGCATCGATGTCTTTGAGCACGCCAGGGTAGTCGTCAGCCAGGTTCTCCAGGGCGCGGGCGAACGCTGCCGCGTTGCCCGGGTCGACCGGGTGGGATCGGAAGTCGACGACGACGCCGAAGCGCTCGGCCACCTGTTGCGCCGCCCGCTCGGCGGCCGCGAGCGCGGGTGAGACGGCGGCGGGCGGCACCACCACGTCCGGCGCGGCCCCCATCGGCACGTCCGACACCTTCGGGTTGTCGGGGGCGTCCGGCGTTCTCGGGTCCTGGGGATCCAGCCCTGCCGGGGAACCGTGGCCGTCGGGGGCCTGGGGATCGGGGGGCCGGGGGTGGTGGGGGGAGGTTCGGGCGAAGCGGGTGGCGGTCTGGCCCAGGCGGGTGGCGGCGTTCGCGGGGGCGCCGGTGCCGAAGGTGGCGACGGTGAGGACGATGCCGGGGACCGCCTCGCCGAAGGCGCGGACCGGGTCGGTCAGCCAGAGGTCCCAGTTGACCATGGCCTTGGCGAAACCGACCGGGTCCTCGCGCCCGGCCCACAGCCCCTGGAGCATGCCGACGGGTGTGCGTGCCAGCCACTCCCTGTGGTCCAGCATCGCGTACGGGAGCGCCGTCACCGGGTTCGTGGCGAGCGCGAGCAGGCCGAGTTCCTTGGTGCCGTGTGCCAGGCCCGGCAGGTAGTGGCGCACGTAGAGGTCGACGGCCTTGGCCGTGGGCGACTCCGCCCTGTCGTCCGGCTCGCCTCCGGTGGGAGAGGGCGCGGCGAAGGCTGGCGCGTCGCCGAGGGCGATGAGCGCGAAGCGGCGCCGCCGGAGGTCGCCCGCCTGCGCCCCGACCCACGCGCCCGCCGTCCGCACCCGGGCGCCGGGCGCGGCGTCGAGCCCGAGCCCGGTCAGCAGCCCGGCGAGTTCCCTTCCCGCGTCGTCCCAGGCCGGGCCGGCCGCGTCGAGTTCGGCGATGAGCCGGTCGAGCAGGCCGGGATCACCGGAGCGCACCGCGTCGCCGGACCTCGGCGCGGTGCGGGGCGGCGCCCCGAGCGAGGGTTCGGTGACCCCCGCGGCCTGCGGACCCGCGAGCGCGCGCACCCTGTCGAACGCCTCGGCGAGCGCGTTCCGCACCACCCGGTACCTGTCGGTGAGACCGGTGCCGAGCCGGTCGGCGACCGGTCCGACGAGGGCGCCGTCCGTGAGCAGCCGGGCCGGACGGTCGAGGGCGCGGACGTAGCGGTCGGCGAGGGTCCGGATGCGGCGCAGAGCACCGTCGATCTCCTCCGGGGTCGGCACGGGCCCCCTCCGCGTCGGCCTGCCATCGGCACTCGTCAGCTTGCGCGGACCACGCTTGTCGATCTCCCCGCGGCAGGTCAAACCGCCGCCGATCGGGCTAACGCGAACCCCCACGTGACGTGCCTCGGGCATGGGTGAGGTGGCCGTATCAGGCCAGGTGGTGCGGGGTGGGGAGGCGGGAACGTCTGGATGGTCCGTGGTGTCACTGTGGGGGCCGGATGAGGACAAATTCGACGGGATCGGCGGTCATTCACCATGATCGTACGGTTCGTATCGCTTGAGGGACGGGGTCGGGGACATGAGTGCGCTGCTGGACGGGGATCCGGGGCAGCTGGGCGGCTACTGGCTCGCGGGGCGGCTGGGCGCCGGCGGACAGGGCGTCGTGTACGAGGGCTACGACGTGCGGGGCAACCGGGTCGCCGTCAAGGCACTGCACGCCGAGTACGTGTCGGAGGGGGACAGGTCGCTGCTGCGCCGTGAGGTGGAGGCGCTGCGACGCGTCGCCTCGTTCTGCACGGCGAAGGTCATCGAGGCCGACCTCGACCATGTGCCTCCGTTCGTCGTCAGTGAGTTCGTGCCGGGGCCGACCCTGCAGGACCGGGTGGACCGGGACGGCGCGTACGCGCCCGAGGAGCTGCACCGGCTCGCGATCGGCATCGCGACGGCGCTGTCGGCGATCCACCAGGCCGGGGTGATCCACCGCGACCTGAAGCCCGCCAACGTGCTGCTCGGCCCGGACGGGCCCCGCGTCATCGACTTCGGCATCGCCAAGACCCAGGAGATGTCGCGCAGCGCCACCGGCCAGCTCAAGGGCACCCCGCGCTGGATGGCCCCCGAGCTGTTCCGCGGTGAGCGGGCCACCGAGGCCGCCGACGTGTGGGCGTGGGGCACCATCGTGCTGTTCGCCGCCGCGGGCCGGCCGCCGTTCGACGGCGAGAGCCTGCCGTCGCTCATGCACCAGGTGCTCAACCACCAGCCTGAGACCGACGTGCTCACCGAGCCGCTGCGCTCCCTCGTCGAGGCGTCGCTCGCGCACGACCCGACCCGGCGGCCCGCGTCCCGCCAGATCCTCGGCAGGCTGCTCGGGATGGACGCGCCGCTGGAGGAGGGCGAGCGGGTCGCCGCCGACGTGCCCGCGCCGCGCGCGCCCGTGCCGTCCCTCACCGACATGGCGGAGAACGCCTACTCCCGGCTCGACCCGGTGGCCCGGCAGGCGGCGCCGCGTGTCCTGCTGCGCATGGTGAACACCCGGCCGGACGCCCGCGACACCGTGCGACGGGTGCCGTTGCGCGAACTCGGCGAGGAGACCGACGGGCAGACCCTCGAACGCGTCCTCGTCGCGTTCGGCGAGGCGGGGCTGATCCGCGGCGACGGTCAGTCCGTCGTGCTGAGCACGCCCGCCCTGCTGCGCGCCTGGCCCAGGATGCGGGACTGGGTGTCGGCCGAGTGGGAGGGCCTCGAAGTCCACCACGCGCTCGCCGACGCCGCCCGCTTCTGGGACGAGCACGGCCGCAAGGACGGCGACCTCTACCAGGGCAGCACCCTGGACGGCGCCCTCACCTGGGCCGCGACCGGCCGCCGGCTGCTCACCCTGAACACCCTGGAACGCGCCTTCCTCGACGAGGCGGTCAAGCTCACCCAGCGCCGCTCCCGCACCCGCACCCTGATGATGGCGGCCCTCTCCTTCCTGCTCGTCGTGGCGCTGGGCGCGGCCACCCTCGCCGCCGTGCAGAGCCGCGACCTGCGCGCCACCAACACCCTCGTCTCGCAGCAGCGCGACACGGCGCTGGGCACCCAGATCGCCGCGCTCGCCGTCGGCATGCGGCGGATCGACCCCGCCACCGCGGCCCGCCTCGCGATCGCCGCCGCCGACCTCGACGACTCCGGCGTCGACGTCCGCAGCGCCCTCGTCACCCTCTTCCACCAGGCCGAACGCGACGTCTACCAGCCCGAAGGCACCACGGGCATGTGGAACGTCGCCTCCGACGCCCGCGCCCGCAGGCTCGTCTACGGCGACGGCAACGAACTGAAGGTCGTGGACGGAGAGAAGCTGACGGTCCTGCGCACCATGACCTTCGAGGGCGAGCCCGTCTCCGCCCTCACCATCAGCGACGACGGCTCCACCGCCGCCGTCGTGGAGAACAACGGCGTCGTCCGGCTCTGGAACCTGGAGAACGGCACCGCCGCCGAACGCTCCTTCAACGTCTCGGCGCCCGGCGTCGTGCTGAGCCCCAAAGGCCGCTACGTGGTGGGCCAGGTGCAGCAGCGGAGCGTCGTCTGGGACGCCCAGACCGGGCAGGAGATGGTGAAGCTCCCTTATCGGCTTCCCCGGCTGGCCTTCTCCGGCAACGAGACGGTGCTGGTCTCGGTGGACCGGGAGAAGAACAGGCTTGACTGGTACGACCTCACCAAGAAGGAGAAGGTGAAGGCCCCCACCCTCACCAAGGGCAAGGAGAACATCACCTCGGTGGCCTTCAGCGAGGACAACAAGTGGTTCGCCCTGCGCCAGGGCGAGACCGTGACCCTGGTGGACCCCAAGGAGTTCAGGCCGCGCACCTACTCCGGCGCGAAGGAGAACCCGAACACGACGTTCTCCAACCTCTCCTTCAGCCCGGACGGCAAGTACTTCGCCTTCGACAACACCGTCTGGACGACGGAGGGTTTCGACAACGACCCCCTCTTCACGTATCCGATGCAGCTGTGCGGCCTCCAGCGCTTCCGTGCCGACGGCCGCTCCCTGGCCTGCGTCGACGCCTTCAACGCGCTGAACATCATCGACCTGCGCGCGGTCATGGACACCGTGAAGCTGAACCCGCACCCGGTGCCGGACGCCGACTTCAGCGCCGACGGCTCGACCCTGGTGATCGAGTCGATGAACGACGTGCAGATCTGGGACCCGGCCACCCGCGAGCTGCGCCGGTCGCTGCCGGTCAAGCCGGAGGCGAGCAACGACTACCACCTGTCCGACGACGGCTCGTTGCTCGCGATCGCCTACGACAGCGGCACCGTCGACATCTGGGACACCGCCTCGGGCGCCAGGCGCACCACGCTCACCATCGGCCACGATATGGACGCCGCGAACCCGGACATGGCGTTCAGCCCCGACAACAAGCTCTTCGCCTTCACGATGTTCGACCAGGGCGGCGGCGCGCTCGCCCAGATCTGGGACGTCAACCTGGCCCGGATGACGGGACAGAACTTCGGCACCAAGCCGGAGGTGCCGGGCTTCCAGAACATGTTCACCGAGACCGAACTCGTCTTCCTGGATGGCGGCGGGAAGCTCGCCGCGGGCAACGACCTGGGAATCCTGGAGGTGCCCTCGGCCCGTACCCTCGTCCCGCCCGCGAACCAGGGGCCGACCTCGATCCGCGCGTACAGCTCCGGGCTCGACCTGCTGGCGACGTTCTCCTCCGACCGCGTCGAGTTCTACGACGCGGGCTCGCAGCGGCTCGCCTCGACCCTCCACACCGGCGCGCAGGGGGGCTCCGGCCCGGCCGCCTTCTCGCGCGGCGACGGCGCCGTGCTCGCCACCGGCGACTCCGCCGGGAACATCAGGCTGTGGGCGGTGCCGCAGCGGCGCGAGTTCGGCGTCCCGCTCACCGGAAGGCTCCGCCCTCTGGCGTCCGCCAAGAACGTCAGCGGCGTGGTGTTCTCGCCGGACGGCAGCTCGGTGTTCAGCGTCACCGACGACGGCGGCTTCCGCGCCCACCTGATCGACCCCGCGAAGATCAAGCAGGAGCTCTGCACCACCTACGGCCCGCTCTCGCGCGAGGACTGGAAGCGCTACATCCCCGACCTGCCCTACCGCGACGCCTGCTGACCGCCCGCCCCGGGACGCCCGCGCACCCACCCGCGCGGGCGTCCCGCGAACCTTCGCGAGCCCCGCCCGGAACCGTCCCAAGACCGACCCGAGCGCCGTGCGGACGCCGCGGGGAGCCGGGCCAGTCGCGCGGACGCTGTGCGGAACCGGGCCGAGCGCCGTGCGGGCGTTGTGGCGAAGCGGGTCAAAGGTGGTGGAGGAGGGGCGAGAAGAAGCGTCGGGCGCGCGGGGCTGTGCCGTCGGCCGTTGACGTGAGGGGCGCGGCGAACCGGCCGCGTGTGCCGCGCTCGGCGGCGCTGTGTTGTTCCATGCCGACGACACTAACCCGCGCCGGTGACATTCCGGCGCGGCCGGTGACGATCTGTGGATAACTTCGGCGGCGGCGGCCGGGTCAGGTGAGTTCGCCCTTGGTTTCCAGGCGGGTCCAGGCTTTGGCGACGGGGACGGAGACGAGGGCCGCCTGCCAGGGGCGGGCGCCGAGGCGGCGGAGGTCGGCGCGGATCGCCTCGGGCGTCGGCTCCTCGGGCGGGGACCAGCACAGGCGGCGCACGAAGTCGGGCTGGACGAGGTTCTCGCTCGGCAGGTTGTGCGCGTCGGCGAGCGCCGCGACGACGGTGCGCGCGGCGGACAGGCGGGCGGCGGCCTCGGGGTCGCGTTCGGCCCAGCGGTGCGCGGGCGGCGGGCCGTCGCCCGGCAGGTTCTGCTCGGGCAGCGCCGACTCCGGCAACTGCCTGCCCTTGGCGATCGAGCGCAGCCACTGCGTCGTGTAGCGGCGCGCGTTGCGGCCCTTGACGGCGGCGATCGTGAACAGCTCGGCCATGGTGCGCGGCTGCGCGACGGCCATGTCGATGATCGCGGTGTCCGGCAGCACCCGGCCCGGCGAGAGGTCGAGCTCGCGGGCGATCTGCTCGCGCGTCTCCCACACCTCACGGACGACGGCGAGGGCCCGCCGGTTGCGCACCCGGTGGATGCCCGAGGTGCGGCGCCACGGGTCGGTCCGCGGCTGTCTGGGCGGGGCCGCCGCGATCGCCTCGAACTCCTGGAGCGCCCAGTCCAGCTTGCCCGCCTCGACGAGTTCGGCGTGCAGCGCGTCCCGCAGCTCGACCAGCAGCTCGACGTCCAGCGCCGCGTACCGCAGCCAGTCGGTGGGCAGCGGCCGGGTCGACCAGTCCGCCGCCGAGTGGCCCTTCTCCAGGCTGTACCCGAGGACGGTCTCGACCATCGCGCCCAGGCCGACCCGCGGGTAGCCGAGGAGCCGTCCGGCGAGTTCGGTGTCGAAGAGCCTGCGCGGCACGATGCCGACCTCGGCGAGGCACGGAAGGTCCTGGTTGGCGGCGTGCAGCACCATCTCGGTGTCGCCGATCGCCCGGTTCAGGTCGTTCAGGTTCGGGCAGGCGACCGGGTCGATCAGCGCGGTGCCCGCGCCCCTGCGGCGCAGCTGCACGAGGTAGGCGCGCTGCCCGTAGCGGTAGCCGGAGGCACGCTCGGCGTCCACGGCGACCGGGCCCGAGCCCTCGGCGAACGCGGCGACGACCTGGTCCAGGCCCGTGTCGTCGGCGACGACGGGCGGGATGCCCTCACGCGGCTCCAGCAGCGGCGACGACGCCGCACCGCCCGCTTCCCCACCTGCTTCCACTCAGCTACCGTACGTCCTTCAGATCGCGGACCCCGCGCGGGGGGAGCCCGGCCGCCATGCACATCACCTCGGTCCAGGCGCGGACGTGCGCGCGCAGATCCGTCCCGGCGGGTGACCATGATGCCCTGAGTTCCAGTTCCGTGGTGGCCGGTTCGTCCTCCTTGCCCCCGAAGCTCTCGCTGACCGCACGGGTGATCGTGCCCGATTCGGCGGCGTAACCGGCCTCGTCCAGGGCTTCGGTGAGCCAGCTCCACGCGACGCTGCCGATCAGGGGGTCGTCGGCTATCTCCGGTTCCAGTTCCGCCCGGACGTAGGCGACGAGCCTGTACTCGCCGTCCCAGCCGGGCCTGCCTTCGGGGTCGTGCAGCAGGATGAGCCTTCCGACGGCCAGTTCGGCGTCGTCACGCACGACGGAGGCGGCGACCGCCGCCGAGAAGGGCGCGAGCCGCTGGGGGGCGGGCATCTCCTCGAACTCGAGTTCCGGGCGTTCCGGATCGCCCGAGAGCGCCTCGGTGAGGGTGTCCAGCGCCTCCCGGTAGCCGGGTGCCGCGTGCGGGGGTGTCATCTGCCGAGAGTAGATCTCTGGCCGAGTAGGGCGCGGGGTTGCCACGCCGACACGGCTACGCGTGGTGATGCGGGGGGTTGGAGGCACCGGCGGACCTCTGCTCGTCCGTGAGCTGATCGCTCGTTTGCGATGTTGATAATTGACGAAAATGCCAGCGAGTTCGGCGATCTTGTGGGATATCGGGCGGCGTGTCCCGAAAATCTCGTTGGGGTTTCCGGCCGGGGCGCGCCGAACCGCACCCCGGGGCGCCGCCGCCCCGCGCGCGTGGGACCATCGGTACATGCCCGCTGAAGACCCGGTGTTCCTCCGTGCCTGCCGCCGCGAGCCGGTGCCCCACACGCCCGTGTG
Organism: Actinocorallia sp. API 0066; assembly: GCF_020991275.1. Classification (GTDB taxonomy): domain Bacteria; phylum Actinomycetota; class Actinomycetes; order Streptosporangiales; family Streptosporangiaceae; genus Actinocorallia. The sequence goes on from NZ_JAJLQY010000009.1 coordinate 270,886, forward strand.
GTTCATGCGCCAGGCGGGGCGCTCCCTGCCCGAGTACCTGCGGCTGCGCGAGGGCATCCCGATGCTGGACGCCTGCGCCGACCCCGAGCTGATCGTGGAGATCACGCTCCAGCCGGTCCGCAGGTACAGCATCGACGCCGCGATCTTCTTCAGCGACATCGTGGTGCCGCTCAAGGCCATCGGCATCGACCTCGACATCAAGCCCGGCGTCGGCCCCGTCATCGCCGACCCGATCCGGGACAAGGACGCCGTCTCCCGGCTGCGTCCGCTGTCTCCCGACGACATCCCCTACGTCACCGAGGCCGTCAGCGGCCTTGTGGGGGAGTTGGGCGACATCCCCCTGATCGGCTTCGCGGGTGCGCCGTTCACGCTGGCGTCCTACCTGATCGAGGGCGGGCCGTCGAAGAACCACGACCGGACCAAGGCCCTCATGTACGGGCAGCCCGACATCTGGCACAGCCTCATGGCGGCCCTGACGGAGATCACGATCGGCTTCCTGCGCACCCAGGTCGCGGCGGGCGCCAGGGCGGTCCAGCTCTTCGACAGCTGGGTCGGCGCGGTGGCCCCGGAGGACTACCGGCGCTACGTCATGCCCTACAGCGAGCGGATCTTCGCGGCGATGACCGACGTGCCGCGCATCCACTTCGGCGTCGGGACGGGCGAGCTGCTCGGCCTCCTCGGCCAGGCGGGCGCGGACGTCGTCGGCGTGGACTGGCGGGTCACCCTGGACGAGGCGGCCCGGCGCGTCGGCCCCGGCAAGGCGCTCCAGGGCAACCTCGACCCCGCGCTCCTGCTCGCGCCGTGGGAGGTCGTCGAACCGCGCGCGCGCAAGGTGCTGGAGCAGGGAAAGGCCGCCGAAGGCCACATCTTCAACCTCGGCCACGGCGTCCTGCCTTCGACCGACCCGGACCAGCTCGCCCGTCTCGCCGACCTGGTGCACTCCGCCTCCGCGCGCTGAACGAGCCGAACGGGCTGAACAAGGCGGGATGAGAGCTTTCTCATCCGCATCCGGTTCCTCCGGTCCGCCGGTCTGCCTACCTTGGGCGCATGAGATCGCGCGGCCCCCTGCTCGCCGTGGCGGGGGCCGTGCTCCTCGCCGTCGGCGCGGTCTGGGCGTTCGTGCTCGCCGCGCGGGCCGACGAGCCGCGGCTCGGCCCCGAGGTCGTCGTCACCGCGACGCCCCAGCCGACCCCCACGGCCACGCCTGAGCCCTCCCGGGAGACGGCCGACCCCGTCAGCCCCGCGCCGCCCCGACAGGCCGACGACGACTCGTACGGCGGCTCCGGCGACGACGACGATGACGACGACGATGACGATGATGACGATGATGACGACGACGATGACTGAGCGGGTCCGGTGAGCGCCCGCGCGCGCATCGTCGGCTGGGTCCTGCTGGTCGTCGCGCTCGCGCTCGCCGTCGCGGGCTCGGCCACGTGGTCGCTGCTGGTGAACCGGCTCGACGACAGGGTCAGCGCGGAGCTCACCAACGAGGCGGAGAAGCTGCGCGCCTTCGCCCGCAACGCGGGTCCGGTGACCGACGTGCGGACCCTCCTCACCGACTACCTCGCCGCGACGGCGCCGGACCGCCACGAGACGTACTTCACCGTTGTGGACGGCAAGGCGGACAAGGTCAGCGCCCAGTCGCCGGAGGCCAGGCTGGACACCGACGACGAGCTCGTGGCCCGTGCCGCGGCGGCGCGGCGGCCGGAGTCGGGGTGGGCGCGGAGCAGCGCAGGGAAGGTGCGCTACCTGGTGATGCCGGTACGGGTCACCGGGGACGAGCGCAGGGGAGCCCTCGTGGTCGGCATCTTCTATGACAGGCAGCGCGAGGAGATCACCGACGCGATGCGCTCGCTCACGCTGACCTCGGTGCTCGCCGTCGCCGTCGCGGGCGCCGCCGCCTGGCTCGTGGCGGGACGGGTGCTCGCGCCGGTCCGGCTCGTGCGCACCACCGCCGAGCGGATCAGCGACTCCGCCGACCTCAGCCGCCGCCTCACCGTGCCGGGCGACGACGACATCTCCGCCCTCGCCGGGACGTTCAACCGCATGCTGGACAGGCTGGAGCGGGCCTTCGCGACCCAGCGCGAGTTCCTCGACGACGCGGGCCACGAGCTGCGCACGCCGCTCACGGTCGTCCGGGGCCATCTGGAGGTGATGGGCGAGGAGGACCGTGAAGAGACCGTCGCCCTCGTCCTTGACGAGCTGGAGCGGATGAACCGGATCGTTGACGACCTGCTTCTCCTGGCCCGCTCCGAACAGCCCGGGTTCCTCGACCTGGGAGAGGTCGCTGTCGCGGAGTTGACGGTTGACGTCCTGGCGAAGGTCAGGACGCTCGCCGACCGCAGGTGGAGGCTGGACGAGGTGGCGGACACCCACGTCATCGCCGATGGGCAGCGGCTCACCCAGGCGCTCGTCCAGTTCGTCGCCAACGCGGTACGGCACACCGAGGACGGCGGGCTCGTGGCGCTCGGCTCCGCTGTGCGCGACGGCCGACTCGAACTGTGGGTCCGCGACGACGGCCCCGGCGTGCCGCCCGACCAGCGCGACCGGATCTTCGACCGGTTCGTGCACGGCGCGCAGACCGGCACCGGGCTCGGCCTCGCCATCGTCACCCGGATCGCCGCCGCGCACGGCGGGCGGGCCGAGGTCCGCGACGCGCCGGGCGGCGGCGCCGTCTTCCTCATCACCCTTCCGGCACACGAAACGGGCACACCTGGTGAACCGCATACTGATCGCTGAGGACGAGGGACGGATCGCCTCCTTCCTGGACAAGGGGCTACGGCGGCACGGTTTTGTCACGACGGTCGTCGAAGACGGGGTGAGCGCTTACGAGTCCGCGCTTACCGGGCAGTTCGACCTCCTCGTCCTTGACCTGGGGCTGCCTGGGCGCGACGGCCTTACCGTGCTCCGGATGCTGCGAGACGCGAGGGTGACCCTTCCCGTCGTCATCCTCACCGCGCGCGGGGGCGTCGCCGACACCGTCGTCGGGCTGGAGAGCGGGGCCGACGACTACCTCGCCAAACCCTTCGCGTTCGAGGAGCTGCTCGCCCGGATCCGGCTGAGGCTGCGGCCCGAGCGGGCGCCGGAGGCGACCGTGCTGACGGTCGGCGACCTCGTGCTCGACCTGCGGACCCGCCGTGCGCGCGCGGCCGGACGCACCGTGGAGCTGTCGAGCAGGGAGTTCGCCCTCGCCGAGTTCCTCTGCCGCCACCCCGACCAGGTGCTCACCCGCGAGCAACTCCTCAGCCACGTGTGGGGCTTCGACTTCGATCCCGGCTCCAACGTCGTCGACGTGTACATCAGGTACCTGCGGCGCAAGCTCGGCGCGTCCCGCATCGAGACGATCCGGGGCACCGGCTACCGGCTGCGCCCCGTCGCCGCGGAAGGGCCCGCCTAGAGGCGTCCCGGCTGATGAGAGGGCTCTCATCGCCGCCTCATGGCCGCTCCACCGGCCGCCCGGAGGCTGGAGCCAGCCCGGAAGGACCGGGCGGCACGAACCGGGAAGGCCACCGTGACCCTTCTGCTGCAACGGGTGCTCCTCGCCCTGGCGCTCGCCTTCGGACTGACGTCCCTCGGCGCCGTCCTGCCCCCCTCCGCCTCGCCGCTCCCGTCGCTCACCTCCACCGCCGCCTACGCGGACGACGACGATGACGATGACGACGACCGCGACGATGACGACGACGATGACGACCGCGACGACGATGACGATGACGACCGGGACGACAAGCCCAAGTCCACCGGCCCCGGCAACGGATCGTCGAACCCCGCGCCGTCCAACGCGGGCCCCGGCAAGAGCGGCGGCGTGACCCAGCGCGACGACGACGATGACGACGATGACGACGACGATGACGACGGCGGCCAGGGCGACGACGACCGGGACGACCGGGACGACGACAGCAAGGTCCCCGTGGGCGGGGTCGACACGGGCGCGGGCGGCACCGCGGACTTCGGCTTCACCAGCGCTGGCGTCCTGATCCCGCTCGGCGTCACCCTCAGCCTCGCCGCGGGCGCGGCCGTCCTCTTCCTCCGCCGCTTCACCGGAACCAACTGACCCATGCACCACACCCGTGAGGGACGAAGCGGCCGCCCGAGCGCGGCCGCTTCCGCCGTCCCGCCCCCCGACATGCCCGCCGCCGCGCCTGACGAGCCCGCTGAGCCGTCCCGATCCCAGTCCGGGTATCGGAAGGCCGGAACGGTGGCGGCGGGCCTCAGCCTGCTCCTGGCAGCCGCCTGTGCGTCGGCTCCGGCCCCGCCCGAGCCGAGCGAACAGTCCGCCTCGTCCAGCCCGGCGACCAAGCCGGAAAAGCCCTCCGAGCGGCCGCGCGCGGTGGGTGACCCGGTGCGGCTGCGCATCCCGGCGGTGGGCCTGTCCACCGAGATCATCCCGCTCCGGCTGGACGGGAAAGGCAAGCTCATCGCCCCGAAGCGCTTCGACGTCGTGGGCTGGCACCGCGCGGGCCCGGAGCCGGGCGAGCGGGGCACCGCCGTCGTGGCGGGCCACGTGGACTCCCGCTCGGGCCCTGCCGTCTTCTACCGCCTGTCCGACCTGGCCCCCGGCACCCGCGTGCACGTCGACACCGACCGAGGCCAGACGTTCACGTTCACCGTCACCCGCCTGGAGCGCCACCCCAAGAGCGACGTCCCCGACTCCGTCTACCGCCCGTCCCGCACCCCGGAGCTCCGCCTCATCACCTGCGGCGGCTCCTTCGACCAGACCCGCCGCTCCTACCGCGACAACATCATCGTGCACGCCACCCTCGCCCGCTGACCCGGTCAGTCGACGGAGACGGCGTCCAGGGAGCGGAGGAGGTGGCTGAGGACCTTGACGCAGGCGGCGAGGTCGCCTTCGGTGAGGTCTCCTCCGACACCGCCCAGCACGGTGTGCTCCCGCGCGATGAGGGCGGCGATGAGGGAGTGCCCGGCGGGGGTGAGCCGGACGAGGGCCGAACGCCGGTGCGCCGGGTTGGGGGTGAACTCCACGAGGCCGCGGGCGGCCGCCTCGTTGGCCATGCGCTGCACGAACTGGCGGCTGATGGCCTGCTGGCGGCTCATCCGGGGCACGGTCAGGGGGCCGTGCTCCAGGAGCATCACCAGGACGGCGCGGAGCCCGACGGACAGGCCCTCGCCCGGCACGTCGTCCTCGACCCTGCGGTGGGCGCGCCGGTAGAGCGGCCCCACGAGGTCGAAGACCTCGGCGAGGCGGGGGGCGAGTTCCGCGGGCGGCAGCACGCGGTCGTTCTCGTTCATGCCTCCATGATGACACCCCGGTTGTCATCTGGACGGAAAGATGACACCTTGGTTGTCATGAAGGAGCTGTTCTGGACCGACACAGGCACCACCACGGGCACGGGCCGTCCGCTCGTCCTCCTGCACGGCGGATTCCTCGACCACACCCAGTGGGACGACCAGGTCCCCCTCTTCTCCGCGCGCCACCGCGTCATCGCCCCTGACGCCAGGGGCCACGGCCGATCGGAGAACGCGACGGCCCCGTTCCGCCACGTCGACGACCTCGCCGCCCTGCTACGCCACCTCAAAACAGGACCGGCCGTTCTGGTGGGCGTGTCCATGGGCGCGAGCACGGCGGTGGACCTCGCCCTGGAGTACCCGGACCTGGTGGCGGCCCTCGTGGTGAGCGGCGCAGGCACCAGCGAGCCCTACTTCACCGACCCTTGGACGCTCGGCGTGTGGGGCGAGTGGACGGCGGCGATGTCCCGCGGCGACCTGGACGGCTCCGTCGCGGCCTTCCTGCGGTTCGCGGCGGGCCCCCACCGTGCGCTGGACGACGTGGACCCCGGAGTGGTGCGAAGGCTGCGCGCCATGGCCACCCGCACGATGTCCAAGCACACCGCCGACGAGGGCGACCCGCTCGTGCCGGTCACCGACACGTGGGCGCGGGCGGCGGGAATCACCGTGCCGCTGCTGTCCGTGCGCGGCGCGCTGGACTCGCCCGACCACCTCGGCATGGCCGACCGCCTCGTCCAGACGGTCCAGATCGGCCGCTCGGCCACACTCGACGGCGCCGCGCACTACCCCGACCTGGAGCGCCCCGAGGGCTTCCACGGCCTCGTCAGCGGCTTCCTGGACGGCCTGTGACGCAGTGCCCGCGCCGTCAGGCCGAGCGGGTGGTGATCGAGTGGAGCGCGCCCTTGCCGATCAGGCGGTCGAGGGCCTGCTCGGTGGCGGAGTCGGCGGGCAGGTGGACGAGCAGCCGCTCGTCCTCGGTGGCCATCTGCTCGACCTGGAAGCGCAGCGGGCCCGCCTCAGGGTGCCGGACGGTCTCCGTGAACGCGCCGGGCATCGCGATCGGGGCGGGCTCGAACCGCTGGGTGAAGGCGGCGCCCGCGAGCACGGCGAGTTCCTCGGCCAGGGCGCCCAGATGGTGGTCGCTCGGCCCCGAGGAGACCCGGACGGCGGCGATGTGCGCGTCGGCCCGCTCGTCCCAGTTCGGGTAGGCGGCGCGGGCGCGCGGGTCGGTGAACACCCAGCGCAGCAGGTTCGGCCGCTCGCCTTCGAGGATCCCGAGCGGCCCCGCGTAACGCGCGTACGCGTCGGTGTGGGCGAGCACGTCGCTGAGCCGGTTGAGCAGCACCGCGGGCACCGGCTCCAGGGCGCGCAGCACCCCGATCAGCGAGGACCGCACCTCGAGGACGGGCGGGTCGGTCGCCGCGCACGGCGCCGGATCGCCGCTGGCGGACTTCGCCGCGTAGCGCAGGTAGGCGCGCTCGTCACGGGACAGGCGGAGCGCGTCCGCCAGCGCGCCGAGCACCTGCGGCGACGGGTTGCGGTCGCGGCCCTGCTCCAGCCGGGTCAGGTACTCCACGCTGATGCCCGCCAGCGTCGCCAGTTCCGAGCGCCGCAGGCCCGGCGTGCGGCGCCGCGCCCCCACGGGCAGCCCGACGTCCTCGGGACGCAGGGCCTCCCTCCGCTGGCGCAGGAATCCACCCAGGTCGTTGTCGGCCATGCGTCGAATCTACTGCGACACGCCCGATGGATCGTGGCCCCACGGGGGCCAGCCTTGCGGCGGCCCGTCTTGACACGGTCTCCCTCTCCTGCTCCGCGCACGGCACGCTGGCCCCATGACGACAGAAACGCCTCTCAAGCTCGCCGTGATCACCGCCAGCGTCCGGGAGGGCCGGTTCGGCCCCTCGGTCACCGAGTGGTTCACCGCGCACGCCAACGGCGCCTTCGAGGTGGACGTGATCGACGTCGCCGAGCACGGCGACCTTCCGCTGGCCTTCCCCGCCAAGGGGGTCGAGCCGCCCGCGGAGATCGTGGCGGCCGTCGGCCGGATCACGCCACGGCTGGAGGCCGCCGACGCCTTTGTGGTGGTCACACCCGAGTACAACCACAGCTACCCCGCCTCCTTGAAGAACCTCGTGGACTGGCACTTCACCCAGTGGCAGGCCAAGCCGGTCGGCTTTGTGTCCTACGGGGGCGTGTCCGGCGGCCTGCGCGCCGTCGAGCACCTGCGCGGGGTCTTCGCCGAGCTGCACGCGGTCACCGTCAGGGACCAGGTCTCCTTCGCGTTCTACTGGGAGACGTGGGGTGAGAACGGCCCGCAGGACGCGGAAGCCGCCGACACCGCCGCCAAGCAGCTGCTCTCCCAGCTCGACTGGTGGGGCCGCGCCCTGCGGGAGGCCAGGGAGCGCCGCCCCTACGCCGCGTAAGGCAGATCGCCAAGGGGCGATGGTCCCTGACGGCTGACTGTGATCTCACACCGTGAGACGGCCTGGGCACGCCGCCCCTTCTGCCATGGTGGAGGGGTGGACACGAGGCATGTGGTGGTGGTCGGCGGGGGGATCGCCGGGCTGGGCGCGGCCTGGCACCTGAGCCGCGCGGGGCTGCGCGTGACGGTCCTGGAGGGAAGCCCGCGCGTCGGGGGCAAGCTCAGGGTCAGCGAGCTCGCGGGGGTCGCCCTGGACGAGGGCGCGGAGTCGATGCTGGCCCGCCGCCCCGAAGGGCTGGGGCTCGTCTCCGCCCTCGGCGCGGACGACCTGCTGCGCCATCCCGGCACCACCTCCTCGTCGATCTACAGCCACGGGGGCCTCAAGCCGTTCCCCGCGGGGCAGATCATGGGAGTGCCGTCCGACCTGGCGGCGCTCGCGCGATCCGGAGTACTGGACGCGGCGGGCGTCGCCAGGGCTGCCCTCGACCTCGCGCGGCGCCCCACCCCGCGCGGGTCCGACATCTCCGTCGCCGACTTCGTGGGCGACAGGATGGGCCGTGAGGTCGTCGACCGTCTTGTCGAGCCGCTTCTGGGCGGCGTCTACGCGGGCCGCGCGGAGCTGCTGTCTTTCGAAGCCACCCTTCCGCAGCTCGCCCACGCGACGCGGGGGGAACGCTCCCTCATCCAGGCGGCCAAGGCCGTCCACGAGTCTGCCCCCAAGACGGACGCGCCTGTCTTCGCCACCCTGCGCGACGGCATGGGCTCGCTGCCCCTCCTGCTCGCGGACGCCCTCACGAAGGACGGCGTGGAGATCAGGACCGGCGCCGTGGCCCAGGAACTGCGCCGCACCCCGGACGGGTGGAGGGTCGTCCTCGGCCCCAAGACCGCCCCCGAGGCCGTGGAAGCCGACGCGGTGGTCCTCGCCGTGCCCGCCGCCCCCGCCGCGCGTCTGCTGGCCCATGACGTCCCCGCCGCCTCCGCCGAGCTGGCGGCCGTCGAGTACGCGAGCATGGCGATCATCAGCCTCGCCTACCGTCCCACCGCCTTCCCCGAGCCGCTCAAGGGCTCCGGCTACCTTGTGCCGCCCGTCGAGCGCCGCAGGGTGAAGGCCGTGACGTTCAGCTCGGTTAAGTGGCCTTCGATCGCGGAGAAGGACCCCGGCCTCGTGCTCGTCAGGGCGTCGATCGGAAGGTTCGGAGAGGAGACGACGCTCCAGCGCGACGACGCCGAGCTGAAAGCCGACGCGATGGCTGAGCTCGCCGACACCTGCGCCGTGGGGGAGCTGCCCGTCGACACGCGCGTCACGCGGTGGGGGGGCGGGCTCCCGCAGTACAACGTGGGGCACCTGGACAGGGTCGCCCGCGCCAGGGCAGCCGTGGCGGGACACCCCCGGCTCGCCGTCTGCGGCGCGGCCTACGATGGGGTCGGCGTCCCCGCCTGCCTCGCGACCGCCAAGGCGGCGGCCGTCCGCATCATCGATCAGCTGAGGGAAGTGCAACCGTGACCGACAAGCCGAAGGCCCGCGACCTCAACCAGGTGATCCGCTACACCCTGTGGTCGGTGTTCAAGGCGGACGGCCTGCCCGAAGGCGACCGCTCCGCCGTCGCCACCGAGGTGCAGGACCTGCTGGACGGCTACGCGGCCAAGGACGTCACGACCCGCGGCCTGTACGACGTGGGGGGGCTGCGCGCCGACGCCGACTACATGTTCTGGTGGCACGCGCCCAGCAGCGACGACCTCCAGGAGGTCTACCACCGGTTCCGCCGCACCGAGCTGGGCCGCGCCTCCACGCCCGTCTGGTCGAACATGGCGCTGCACCGGCCCGCCGAGTTCAACAAGAGCCACATCCCGGCCTTCCTCGCCGACGAGGAGGCGCGCGCTTACGTCTGCGTGTACCCGTTCGTCCGCTCCTACGAGTGGTACCTCCTGCCGGACGCCGAGCGCCGCCAGATGCTCGCCGAGCACGGCAAGATGGCGCGCGGCTACGCCGACGTGCGCGCCAACACCGTCTCCAGCTTCGCGCTCGGCGACTACGAGTGGATGCTCGCCTTCGAGGCCGACGAACTCCACCGGATCGTGGACCTCATGCGTCACCTCCGCGCCTCCGAGGCCCGCCGCCACGTGCGCGAGGAGGTCCCGTTCTACACCGGCCGCCGCAAGACCGTCACCGAGCTCGTCACCGACCTCCCCTGACGGCCCGCCCTACGGTCCGCCGGAGAGCGGCGGCCGGCGCCCTCTCCGGCGGCGCTCACCATACGTGGCCGCGCCGCGCGCACTCGGCGTGGACCTGCGGCCCGAGCGACGCCCCTTCGTAGGCGCAGACCGCCCGCTCGTCACGCACCCGGTACCCGTTGACGAAGCACCGCATCCCCGTCGGCGTCCTGAGGCTCAGCACGGCGCACGTGGCCTTGGTGGCGTCCTCGGGGTTCGGGGGCTTCGGGGGCTTGGGCGCCGACGGCGGATCGACGTTCCGCACGACGTCGTCCGCCTGACTGCGGAAGGCCGGGCAGCCGCCGCAGGTCAGCGCAAGCAGCGCCACCGCACAGACCATGCGGATCTGCAACGCCATGGATCTCCACCTCCGCTTCGATCGACCTCATCGAACACGGCGACGGCCCGCAGGACTCCCTCAGATGACGGATACCGCCGGATCTGCCCCGTGGTCGGTCGGGCTCAGTTCGGGGCGGCGACGTTGAAGAGGACGGCCGTGGTCTGGGTCCTGTTGACGAGGTAGTAGCCGCCGGGTGGGGTGCCGGGCGGGATCCGCAGGTCGAGGAGGGCGGTGCCGTCGGCAGCGCCGACGACCTCCAGGGCGGAATGGAAGGGACGTGTGATGGTGCTGTTCTCGGTGAGAGCCGGGCCGTACAGGTAGAAGGGCGTGGGCGCGTCGGGGGAGAGGCCGCCGAAGGCGAGGGTGATCGCTCCTCCGGGCGCCAGCGGGGCTCCCTGGCCCTGATCCTCCAGCACCGTGCTGACCAGGGGTGTGTCCGCCCTGACGATGTGGACCTCGCGCACGGCCGTACGCCCGTCCTGGGTGGCGGTGACGGTGTAGGAGCCCTTCGCGTCTCCGGGTAGGAAGCTCATGGTGAACTTGTCGCGCCGGGTCTCCTTCGCCGAATGCAGGCTGTCCGGAGGCAGGACGCGGTTCTCCACGACGGCGCCGTCCGGGCCCTTCAGCGTGACCGCCACCTCCTTGTCGGGGTCCGCGCCGAGCGCGCACAGGCTCTCGTGCGAGGGGATGGGCAGCCGGATCGGCTGCGTCGGGTCGGGGACGTCGGCCGGGTCGAGCCAGGAGTAGGTGGGCGCCTCGGTCTCCCAGGGCGTCCGGAGGGAGAACTCCGTGTGTTCGAGGCAGTAGTCGGGCCCGCCGCCCACGGAGCCGCTCAGCTGCTCGTCAAGGCCCGCGGGACGTTGCGCGGGGTCCGGGTCCTTCAGGACCGCCTCCTGGTGCGGCACGCCGCCCGTGGTGCGCACCGGGGGCTCCGCCCGCGGCGGGCGGTCGGTGTCGGAGCAGGCAGCGCCCGCGAGGAGCGCGACGAGGACCAGGGCGAGCCGGACTGGGGAAGGCGCGGAGCGCATACGGTCCTCTCCTGCGTCGAGGCGTTCGTCTGTTTAAGGTAGTCCAGGGGCGTCCGACCGATACGGGAAACGCGGGGTGGCGGTGGCGGCCGACGACGGGACGAGCGACGACACCGCAGGGCGGGACACCGAAGCAGACCGTGAGCAGCCGCGTGAAGAGCCCGCCCGTGAGCCGGAGGCCGACGAGCCGCCCGAGCGCCGGGGCGCGCTGAGGTTCCTGGGCACGTGGGCGGCCAAGGCGGTCGGCCTGTTCGTGGTGGTGCTGGGGGTGGCGTCGGGTCTGGTCGGGCTTTCCGGGGATTTCCCCGACTTCTGGCGGTCGCTCCCGTTCGTCGATCCGCCGCCGCTCGCCGGGGACGTGAACATCGTCGTCGCCCCGCTGGCCCTCGACACGCCGCAGCCGACCGACCGGGACGAGCGGACCGCCCGGCGGTTCGGCGAGGCGCTGCTGGCGATGGCCGAGGACGAGCTGGCGCGCCCGGCCCGGGTCGCGGTCGGCGCCGCCGCCGACGGCGGGGTGCGGGTGTACCGCACGGAGGCGGGGCGCGCGGAGCGGCTGCGCGCCGACCTCGCGTCCCGCTCCGGCCACATCGCGATCTCCGCGACGCTGCTGCCGGGCCCCGTCGACAGGCTCCGCGTCGAGGTCTACCTCGACCGGTTCGGTCTCGGCGAGGCGTATCAGCTGGGCGGCCTCCAGCGCCTGTCTTCGGCGGAGTTCACGGACGTGTCGGCGAACCCCGTAGCGCGCGGCCGGGCCCGCGCCTTCCTGCTGGACCGGGCCCGCCTGTACGCGCGGCTCCTCATCGCGGTCAACCAGTACGCGCTGGGCGACGCCGCTGATCTCGCCCGCAGCGTCACGACGATGCGCGCGCTCCTGCCACGGCTGACCGAACCCGCCGAGCGTGCTTTTGCGCTGCTGCTGATCGGCAACGCCGAGGCGCGCGCGGGCCACCGGGCCAAGGCCGAACGCGCTTACCGCGACGCGCTCGCCGCCGACCCGGGTTCGGTGCGGGCCAGGCTCGGCCTTGCCGAACTCGCCTATCTGAAGGCCGGAGGCGTCTTCGAGGGGCGCGTGTGCACGCGCGGCACCGCCCGGCTGGCGGAGCTGCGCGCGTTGGAACGCCGCTACGCCGAGCTGGCCGGGGACATCCCGTCCGGCGACCCGCAGGACCTCCGGCCGCGGGCGGAGTTCGCGCTCGCCCGCACCCGGCTGTGCCTGCTGCTCGCGCGCGGCAAGGCCCCGCTCGGACAGATCGAGCGGGGCCTGCTGACCGCCGCCGCGAGCTGGGAGAACGACACCCGCAAGACCTGGCTGCGCACCATCACAGCCGAGTCCTACGCCCTGCTGGCCGAGATCAGGCTGCTCGCCTTCACCGACCGCGAGCCCGACCCGGCCGCCGCGGCCCGCTACTTCGCGGCGGCGGCGCGCACCGCCCCCGACACCGCGCGCCGCACCGCCTACGAGAACCGCCGCCGCGACGTCTCCCGCTCCCTCCCGAGCCCTGGGGGCCCCGCCTAGCGATCGGCGTCAGGTGCGGCGTAGGCGGGCGAGGATGGGGCGTTTGCGGCCGTGGACGAGACGACCCGCGCCGCGGCCGACCAGGAGATAGGCGAGGAGGACGCCGACGCTGTTGAGGATGATGTCGTCGACGTCGAAGGTGCGGCCGCTGATGGCGAAGTGCTGCACCAGTTCGATGCCGAATGACAGGACGCCTCCGATGATGAGGAGGCGGAGCGGCCCGCGCAGACGTGAGGAGAGGACGGGGAGGAGCACGCCCATGGGGGAGAGGAGTAGGAGGTTGCCTCCGATGGCGATGGCCGCCTCCCGGACGCTTGGACGGTCCAAGTAGAACCGGAGGGTTTTGCCTGGTTCGCTGTTGCCGATCGCCCATCCGTTGGGGTCGGGCACAGGGGTCAGGGTGAACCTGAACGCCCAGTAGCCGAAGAACGCGAGGGCGGCCAGGGCCACCGTCCACGTCAGGAATCTGAGGGTCCGCCGGAACCAGCCGCGCTTGGCCCGTCCGGCGGCCTTTGTCGTCTCGCCCGTCGTCTCGCCGCTCACCCGCCCGCCTCCCGCAGGCGCTCATTCCCCCAAGTCCGTGCACTATTCAGGCAACGGGACGGTCAAGAAGTGTCCGGGCCCGGTCAAGGCGGGCCCGGGTGGGCGCGTCACGCCTCTTCGAGGCGCAGGGAGACGCTGTTGATGCAGTACCTGTCGTCGGTAGGCGTCGGGTAGCCCTCGCCGTGGAAGACGTGGCCGAGATGTGAGTCACAGGTCGCGCAGAGCACCTCCACGCGGCGCATTCCGAGCGAGTCGTCCTCGCGGAGGACGACGGCGTCGGAGTCCGACGGGGCGAAGAAGGAGGGCCAGCCGCAGTGGCTGTCGAACTTCGTCTCCGAGCGGAACAACTCGGCCCCGCAGGCACGGCACTGGTAGACGCCGACGGTCTTCGTGTCGGTGTACTCGCCGGTGAACGGCCGCTCGGTTCCGGCCTGGCGCAGGACGCGGAACTCCTCGGGCTTCAGCACGGCCCGCCACTCGTCCTCGGTCTTGTGGACTTTCTCCATACCGGGCACGCTACTTCCCTTCTTGTCCGGAGGCTGTCATCGGGTGCAACCATGGGCGGGTTGCGGGTGTTCCACGGGGGTAGGCGTGGGCTATGGCGTTCCTCGAACTGCCGGTGGGCGACCGGATCGTCAAGGTCACCAACCCTGACAAGCCGTACTTTCCCGAGGCTGGGCTGTCGAAGCTCGACCTCGTCTCCTACTACCTGTCCGTGGGCGATGGCATCCTGCGCGCCCTGCGTGATCGGCCTACGACGCTCGAACGCTGGCCGGGAGGCGTCGTGGAGGGCGCCGTGATGTCCACCCGGGCCGATCCGAGCGGCGGCGACGCCTTCTACCAGAAGCGCATCCCCCGGGGCGCCCCCGCGTACGTGGAGACGGCGCGGATCGACTTCCCCTCGGGCCGCTCCGCCGACGAGGTGTGCCCCACCGAGTTGGCCGTCGTCGCGTGGGCGGCCAACCTGGGCACGATCACCTTCCATCCGTGGCCGGTGCGCGCCGCCGACGTGGACCATCCGGACGAACTGCGCATCGACCTCGATCCGCAGCCCGGCCGCGACTTCGCCGACACCGTGCGCGTCGCGCGGGAGGCCGTCCTCCCGCTGCTGGACGAACTGGGCATGACGGGCTTTCCGAAGACGTCGGGCGGCAGGGGGCTGCACATCTATGTCCGGATCGAGCCGCGCTGGACGTTCACCGAGGTCCGCCGGGCCGCGCTCGCCTTCGGCCGGGAGCTGGAGCGGCGGATGCCGGAGCTGGTGACGACGAAGTGGTGGAAGGAGGAGCGCGGCGAAACGGTCTTTGTGGACTACAACCAGAACGCCCGGGACCGGACGATCGCGTCCGCCTACAGCGTCCGGGCCCACCCCCACGCGCCCGTCTCGGCGCCGCTGACCTGGGCCGAGCTGGACACCGCCGACCCGCGCGACTTCACCGTCAAGACGATGCCGGGGCGGTTCTTCGAGCTGGGCGACCTCCACGCGGGTATAGACGACGCCGCCTTCTCGTTGGAAACCCTCCTCGACATGGCTGACAGGGACGAGGAGGACCTCGGCCTCGGCGACATGCCTTATCCGCCCAACTATCCGAAGATGCCGGGCGAACCGAAGCGGGTCCAGCCGAGCAAGGCCAAGGACGGCTGACGCTGGCGGAGTCCGTACCCGGACAAGGGGAACGGATGGGCGATATGCGGGTAGTCGCGAGGTATGGCGGATACCGAGGTGCTGATCGTCGGGGCCGGAATGGCCGGACTCGCCGCGGCCCGGCGGCTGCACCGGCTGGGACGCGACTTCCTCGTCCTGGAGGCGGCCGACCGCGTGGGCGGCAGGGTCACGACCGACGCCGTCGACGGATTCCTCCTGGATCGCGGCTTCCAGGTGGTCAACACCGCCTATCCGCGGCTCGCGTCACTCGTGGACTTCGAGCGGCTCCGGATGGGTTTCTTCAGAGAAGGCGTGCTCGTCAGGCATCGTGGCGGGATGGTGCGGTACGCCCATCCGCTGCGCGACCCGCGCGGACTGCCCGGTATGGCCCGGGGCCTCGCGCGGCACCGGATCGGCACCGTGGCCGACCAGGTAAGGCTCGCCGCCCTTCTCGCGCGTTACGCGGGGCTGCCTCCTGAACGCCTCCTGGCCATGCCGGAGCGGAGCGCTGCGGACGCGTTGGCCGGGCTGTCGCCCGAGATGCTCGACGGGCTCGTCCGGCCCTACCTCGCCGGTGTCTTCGCCGATCCGGAGCTGCGCACGTCCGAACACGCGCTCGCGATGGTCGTGCGCTCGTTCGCGCGCGGCCGGATCGGGCTGCCCGCGCGCGGGATCGGCGCGCTCGCCGACGCGGTGGCCGGGCCGCTGCCGCGCGCCAGGATCCGCCTCTCCACGCCGGTGGCGCGGCTCGACGGGACGACCGCGCGCACCCCGTCCGGCACGGTGACGGCCCGCGCGGTGATCGTCGCGACCGATCCGCGCACGGCCGGACACCTCCTGCCGGGGCTGCGCGTCCCGGAGATGCGCCCACTGACGACCGTCTACCACGCGGCGCCTTACCCGCCGCTGGACGAGGCGGCCCTCGTCGTCGACGGGGACGGCTGGGAGCTCGGCGGGATCGTGAACACCGTCGTGGTGAGCAACGCCGTCCCGTCCTACGCGGCGCGTGGACGCGCCCTCATCGCGACGACCCTCGTCTCCGACGACGCCGACCCCAGGGCCGTCCAGGAGGAGGCGGCCCGTATCTACGGCTCGCCCACGGCCCACTGGGAGCATTTGGCCACCGTCCGTATCCCCGAGGCCCTCCCGGCGACGCCGCCTCCGACCCGCCGCCTACGCCGCCCCCTCCACGTCGAGGGCAACGTCTACGTGGCGGGTGACCACCGCGACAGCCCGTCCGTCCAGGGCGCCCTCACCAGCGGCCACCGAGCCGCCTCCGAACTCCACACCCGCCTCTCCCGGCAGGACCGCCTCCACCCGGCCCGAACCTGAGCCGGGCCCCGAAGCGCGCCAGGCACTCCGAGGCCCGTCCCCACCCGCTCGGCGTCACCCGGGCGCCAGGCGGGTCAGAGGTCGAGGATGACGCTCTTCTCGCGGGTGTTCTCCAAGAGGGCGTCGTGGCCGTAGCCGGAGTCCTTCCAGCCGCCGAAGGGGAGGCCGGGGGCGACGCGGCGGAAGGTGTTGACCCAGACGTAGCCCGCCTGGATGTCCTGGGCGGCGCGTTGGGCGGTGGCCAGGGAGGTGGTCCAGACGCCGGAGGCCAGGCCGTAGGGGGAGTCGTTGGCGATGGCGATGGCCTCCTCGTAGGTGTCGAAGGGGAGGATGACCGCGACAGGGCCGAAGATCTCCTCCTGGCAGACGCGCAGCGAGTTGTCCGTGGTGGCCAGAAGGGTGGGTTCCACCCAGTAGCCCTCCGCGAACTCCTCGGTGACGAGTTCGGCGCCGTGCCTGCCGCCGTGGAGGAGTTCCGCGCCCTCCTTCTGCCCCAGCTCGATGTAGGAGATGACCCGCTCGTACTGTTCGCGGGAGACGATCGGGCCCATCGTCGTCTCGGCCGACTGGGGGTCGCCCAGGCGGATCGCCGCCATCCGCTCCCTGACGCGCGCGACGACCTCGTCGTAGACGGGCCGCTGGACGAGGATGCGGGAGCCCGCCAGGCACGCCTGCCCGGCGTTGCCGGTGAAGATCGCCCTGGTGGAGACGCCTTCGGCCGCCTTGTCCAGGTCGGCGTCGGCGAACACGATGTTCGGCGACTTGCCGCCCAGCTCCAGCGCGAGCGGCTTCAGCGCGTCCGTCGACGCCCTGGTGATGATCTTCGCGGTCTCGGTGGACCCGGTGAGGCTGACCCTGCCGACATCCTTGTGGCGGACGAGCCGGTCGCCGACCTCCTCGCCGAGCCCGGACACGATGTTGAGCACGCCCTTGGGCAGCACATCCCTGAGGAGTTCGCCGAGCCGCAGCATCGACGCGGAAGCCTGCTCGGCGGGCTTGATCACCACGGTGTTGCCAGCGGCGAGCGCGTAGGCGGCCTTCGCGGAGAACGTCGAGATGGGGGAGTTCCAGGGGATGATCCCCACGACGACGCCGTAAGGCTCCCGCCGGGTGTATCCCATGCTGCCGGGGCCGAAGATCACCGACTTGCCTTCGACGGCGGAGGCCGCCTCGCCCGCGGCGTTCTGCCACAGGTACGTCATGCCGGGAAGGTCGAGTTTGGACGTCTCGTTGATGATCCGCCCGTTGTCGCGGGTCTCCAGTTCGGCGAGTTCGCGGGCGTGCGCGGTGAACACCTCGGCGACCTTGCGTAGGAAGAAGGCGCGGCCTCCGGCGGGCATCGACGACCACTTGGGGAACGCGCGGCGGGCGGCGGCGACGGCGTCGTCGGCGTCCTGGGCGGTGCCCCGGGGGATCCGCGCCCACACCTTCCCGGTCGCCGGATCCACGGTGTCCAGCGTCTGGTCGGCGGCACGCAGTTCGCCGCCGATCAGGTGCGCGTAGGTGGTGATCTCGGTCATCGGTTCCCTTCCCGCGAGACAGCGCACCAAGCGTACGCTTGTTTGTCACGGGAAGGGAACCCGGGGGTCCGTCAGCCGGACGGACCCGGGACGGTCAGTCCGCGACCTGCGTGTAGTTGACGACGCGCCATCCGGTCGCCGGGTAAGGGTCCACGTAGTAGTGGGTGCTTCCGCCTTCGTAGCGCCAGTAGCAGTCGTAGGCGTAGGAGACGCCTGAGTCCGCGCCCGGATTGCAGCCTTCGACGTCGGGCGAGGAGGGGGCGGGCACGCTGAAGACCTTCTCCACGGTGCGCGGTCCCGCCGCCTTCAGCGCGTCCGTCTTGTCGTTGTTGATGCGCGCCTGGATGAGCCGGGTCACCGCCTCCTTCGCGTCGGCGAAGCCGATCGCGGCGGCCGACGCGGCTGCCGTCCCGGTCGGCGGGGGCGTGCCCGGCCCGGCGGTGGCCGCGGGCGCGGACGGGCTGTCCGCCGGGGCGGACGGCTCCGGGGCGGGGCCGCCGGACGGTTCCGTCCCGGCGCACCCGGCGAGTGCCAGGGAGGCGACGGCGGCGACGGCGAGTAGGCGCGAACGAGGCACGGGGGCTCATCTCTCTGGGGGTCCTGCGCCGATCGTAGGGCGCGGAACCGTCCCGCACACCCGTCATCGCAGGTCGAGCATCACATCGAGCCTCATGTCGGACCTCAGGTGAGGATCTGGTCGAGGTCGAACTCGACCGGCACCTCCAGTTGCTCGTAGGTGCACGACTCAGGGGTCCGGTCCGTGCGCCAGCGCCGGAAGCGCGCGGTGTGCCGGAACCTGTCGCCTTCCATGTGCTCGTAGGCGACCTCGCACACCAGCTCGGGGCGGAGCGCGACCCACGACAGGTCCTTCTTGCCCGTCCAGCGGGACACCGCGCCCGGCATCCTGTCGGCCTCGCCCTGCGCGGCCCACCCCGCCCACGGGTGCCCGGCGATGTCGGCGATCCGATAAGGCTCCAGCTCGCCTACGAGCTCCTCCCGGCGTTTCATAGTGAACGACGCCGCCACGCCGACGTGCCTGAGCCGCCCCTCGTCGTCCCAGAGGCCGAGCAGGAGGGAGCCGACTATGGGCCCGCTCTTGTGCCAGCGGAACCCCGCCACGACGCAGTCGGCCGTGCGCTCGTGCTTCACCTTGTACATGAGGCGCTTGTCGGGCGCGTAGGGGACGTCCGCGGGCTTGGCGACCACGCCGTCCAGGCCCGCGCCCTCGAACTCGCCGAACCACCGCTCGGCGACCTCGAACGACTCGGTGATGGGCGTGACGTGGACGGGTGGCCGCGCCCCGGCCAGCGCCTCCTCCAACAGCGCGCGGCGCTGCCGGAAAGGGGCGTCGAGGTAAGCCGTGTCGTCCAGGGCGAGCACGTCGAAGGCGACGAAGGAGGCGGGCGTCTGCTCGGCCAGCAGGTTGACGCGTGAGGCAGCCGGGTGGATGCGTTGGGAGAGCAGGTCGAAATCGAGCCGCCCGCCGCGCCGGATGATGACCTCGCCGTCGATCACGCAGCGCTCCGGCAGCTCCCGCCTGACCGTCTCGACGAGCTCGGGGAAGTACCGGGTGAGCGGCTTCTCACCCCGGCTCGACAGCACGACCTCGTCGCCGTCGCGGAAGACGACGCACCGGAAGCCGTCGAACTTCGGCTCGTAGTAAAGATCTCCCCGCGGCATGGTCTTGACGGCCTTGGCCAGCATGGGCGCGACCGGCGGACTGATCGGCAGGTCCATGCCCCAAGATAACCTGTGACGCATGAGGCGTCTGCTGCCGGATCCCGCGGAGGACATCGACCCGTACTACGAGTACGGCGTCGCCGGCGACTGGCTGCGCGTGCACATGGTGCTGAGCGCCGACGGCTCCGCCACCGACGAGGAGGGCTGGTCGGACAAGCTCGGCGGCGCCGCCGACTTCCGGGTGTTCCGCGCGCTGCGCGCCCTCGCCGACGGGATCATGGTCGGCGCGGCCACGGTGCGGTCGGGCCGGATCAAGCCCGCCCGGCTCACCAAGGAGATGGCGGCGCGGCGCGGCCGTCCGCCCGCGCCGATCGTCGTGGTGAGCCGCTCCCTCGACCTCGACTGGGAGTCGGCCCTGTTCAGCGAGGGGGAGCCGATCGTCGTCACCTCCGACGGCGCGCACGCCCCGGCGCCCGCGCACGTGCGCGTCGTCTCGGCCGGCGACGGCGACGTGGACCTGCGGCTCGCGGTCCGCCGCCTGCGCGAGGAGCACGGGTTGCGCCACCTGCTGTGCGAGGGCGGCCCCGGCCTCACCACGTCGGTTCTGCGCGAGAACCTCGCCGACGAGTTGTGCCTGAACGTCGCGCCAACGCTCATCGGCGCGGCGCGCCACACCCGGCTGGTGAACGACCTGGAACGCCGTGAGCTGGCGCTGGAGGCCGTCTACGAGGACGAGGGTGTGCTGTTCCTGCGGTACCGCCCGGACGGCGCTCCGGCGTCCTGAGGGCCGCGCGCGGCCACTCCGACACACCCCGCCAAACCCTGACATCTAGGATTTCTGGCGACTCTTCGGCGTACCTGGACAAGTATGGATAATTTGTCCATCTCAGGCCACATCGGGATCTTGATCTTGAGTGTTCAGAAACGGGAATCTCTGATCATCGTGCCCGTACGGTGTGTCGAAGGAGCTTTCCTTGCGCAAGGCAGCGTTGCCCCTAACTGCGGTCCTTCTCCTCTCCCTCCTCGCCCCCGCGCCCGCCCACGCGGCCCCCTCGTTCGCCGAGGGCGCCGAGGACGCGGTGGCCGAGGCGTTCCCCCAGACGGCGCTCTCCACCGAGCTGGAGACCACCGTCCCGTCCGAGATAGATCCGACCCAGAAGGTCGAGCACGACTACGTCGCGCTGCGCGGCGGCGGCAAGGTCGTCGCGGTGCTGCGCGAGGTGGGCGCCGTCCGGCCCGTCGAAAGGGAGCTGACCCCGGGACGGGTCGTCGGCGAGGGCAAGGCCAAGCGCGCCAAGGCCGGTGAACGCAAGGTGCGGTTCTTCAGCACCGCCGACTCCTACGGGCCCGGCCTACTGATCGCCGCGTGGTCCGAGCGCTCAGGGGTGAACTACCGGGTGGCGGTCCGCGAGCCCGCCACCCGAGCGGACCTGCTGAAGATCGTCAAGGCACTTCCCGCAGACACCTCCAAGCCGTCGCGGAAGGCGCTCGCCGCGATCCGCAAGGCGGGCCCGGCCAAGCGGCCCGCGGCCGAACGCTCCACCTCCAGCCTCTTTGTGGACGGCGCCGGCCTGCCGCAGGACGACTGGGGCGACGAGGCGACGCTCTGCAACGGCTGCTCCTACTCCTACAGCAACTACACGTGGCTCTGGCAGAAGGTGCTGAACGCCGACGGCAAGCTCGCCGCAGGCGGCGTGGACTGCTCCTTCGGCCCGACCACGGCCAACGCGACGAAGTCATGGCAGAGCATGGAGGGCCTCGCCTCGGACGGCATCGTGGGCCAGGCCACGCGAGGGGCCGCAGACAACTACCTCGTGCACGGCGGCGGGATCGTCGTCTACTACACGGGCATCAACTCCGAGGTCAGCCTCCGGCGGCTGAGCACCGACGCCAACGCCTACTACAACTGGAACAGCACCAAGAAGATCGCCTACACGTACGTCTCGCTGTGCTGACGCGCCCCCGCTGAGCACCCCTGACGGAGATTCCTCTCTTTCCGGGATCTATGACAACCTTCCGCTGCTTTCCAACGTGTAGTGGTTGTTAAGCGACGGAAGGGGCAGGGGTGAACGACGCCGCAGCCGATTTCACCCGGTTCGTTGAGGACCACGGTGCGGGTCTGCTCCGGTTCGCGACGGCCCTGACCGGGGACCGGCACCGGGCGGAGGACCTCGTCCAGGCCGTCCTGGAGCGTGCCTTCCCCCGGTGGCGGCGCATCCGTAGGCACGGCGACCCGCTCTGGTACCTGCGCCGCTCGATCGTCAACGCGGCCAAGGACGGCTGGCGCAGCGACGTCAGGACGCTCGCCGCCGTCGAACGGCTCGGCGCGGAGGAGCGGCCCGTCTGCACGCCGTGCGACGACTACGTCGCCAGGGACGCGGTGCGGCGGGCGCTCGCGGTGCTCCCGCAGGGCCAGCGGACCGTCGTCGTGCTGCGGTACTGGGAGGGGCTGAGCGAGGCGGAGACCGCGGAACTCATGGGCGTGACGACGGGCACGGTGAAGAGCCAGACGCACAGGGCGATGAAGGCGCTGCGCGCCGCGCTCGACCCGCGCGAGGCACTGGTCGCTGGGGGAGAGGGAGCGGGGCTGTGACGACTGACGACGAGTTCGGCGCCCTCGTCCGCGAGGTGATCGACAGTGAGGTGGTCGGCCTCGCACCACCCGAGGGCCTCGCCGTCCGCGCCATCGGCGGCGCGCGGCGCAGGCGGGCGCGGCGCGCGCTGGGCGTCGCGCTGGCGGCCGCCGCGACCTCGGCGGCGGTCTTCACCGCGCCCGTCGTGCTCCGGCCGTCCGCGCCCGCGCCGCCTGAGCTCTCGACGCCCGTGGCGTCCGCGCGCGCGCTGGACGCCGCGCGGATCGCGGCGTTGCCGGACGGCTGGAAGCGGGACGGCTCGGACGGGGTCGTGCGCGACCTCGGATCCATGTCGCGCACGGAGTTCGTGCTCGTGGCGGACGGCGGCCACCGGGCACGGCTCGTCCACGTGCATGTGTACGAGGGGGATGTCTCGCTCGAAAGGGCGGCCGCCGAGTACGGGGTGCCCGAGACGGCCCCTGAGGACGTGCCTTGGGGGCGGGCGCTGAGCGCCTTCCGGCCCTCGGACGGCGTGTCCTTTGTCGTCTGGGAGAAGGAGACGGGGCTTGTTGTGGTTGTGCAAGCCAGGCTGCCCAAGGCGGAGGTCTTGTGGCTGATGAGAGAGATGGTGATCGAGTGATCGGCAGGATCCACTTCAAGAAGATCGAGGTCGAGGAGCGCGAAGGCGAGGAGCGCCGTGACTAAAACCTATCTAACCCGTAGGAATTATTGACAATAGCGGTGGCCGGGTGTTCCCATGGGTGTCGCGCGCCCGCCCTGAGAGGAGCATCCGATGGCAGACATCGACTTCCGCAAGGTCGGCGGACGGATCGGGGCCGAGGTGGTCGGCCTCGACGTCCGCGAACTCGACGAAGCGCTGTTCACCGAGGTCAACGCGGCACTCCTGGAGCACAAGGCGCTCGTCTTCCGCGGCCAGCACCTCGACGACGCGGGACAGGTGGCGTTCGCCTCCCGCTTCGGCCCGCTCACCGGCGCCCACCCGACGGTCCCGTCCGTCGAGGGGCAGCCGCAGATCCTGGAGGTCAACGGAGACGAGGGCATCCGGGCCAACAACTGGCACACCGACGTCACGTTCGTCCGGACGCCGCCCAAGGCGAGCACCCTGCGCGGCATCATCGTGCCCCCGTACGGCGGCAACACCCTCATCGCCAACAGCGTCACCGCCTACAACGACCTGCCTGCACCGCTCAGGGAGTTCGCCGACAAGGCGTGGGCCGTGCACACCAACGACTACGACTACGTCCAGCCGCAGTTCGAGACCGAGGCACGGCAGGAGCACCGCAAGGTGTTCACCTCCACGAGGTACCGGACCGCCCACCCGGTCGTCCGAGTGCATCCGGAGACGGGCGAGCGAGGGCTGTTCATCGGAGGCTTCGCCCAGACGATCGTCGGCCTCTCCACCCGGGAGTCCCGCGCGATCCTCGACCTGCTCCAGCACTACGTCACCCGGCCGGAGAACATCTTCCGCGTCCAGTGGGAGCCGGGCGACCTGGTGCTCTTCGACAACCGCGCGACGCAGCACTACGCGCCGGACGACTACGGCGACCTGCCCCGCCACCTGCGCCGGGTGACGATCGCGGGCGACGTGCCCGTGAGCATCACCGGCGAGGAGAGCAGGATCCTCGAAGGCGACGAGGCACGCCACTACACGCCCGCCTGAGCGCGCCGAACGCGCCGAACGTCTGACAGGGACGGCCGGAGCCCCCGGCCGTCCCCGCGCCGTTCTCAGGCCGGGCGGGGGGCGGTGGAGGTGAGCGTGGCCATGATGAGGGACGTGCAGCGGTCCACCAGGTCGGCGCGCTTACCCGGCAGGTCGCCCGCCAGCCACGCGGTGAGGATCTCGCTGAACCCGCCGACGATGAACCGGGCGGCGAACACGATCTGCGGGCTCGGATCCGAGTGCAGGACCGGCTCGCCCGTCATCAGCTTGGCGAACATCTGCGAGGTGGCCAGGCGGCGCTCGGCGAGCACCGGGCTGGCCATCGCCTCGGCGAGCACAAGACGGCCCTTGCGCGGGTCGTCGGCGTAGAAGTCCACGATCGCGGTGACGACGGCCCACACCCTGTCGCGCGTCCGGTCCGGGGCGGTGAGCAGCGCGGCGAGCGCCGCCTCCCGCACTTCGGTGACGATCCCGTCGTAGACGGCGGTGATGAGCGAGTCCAGATCCTGGAAGCTCTCGTAGAAGTAGCGGGGGGTCAGCCGGGCCCGCTCGATCACCCCGCGCACCGTCGTGCCGCGCAGCCCCTCGGTGCCGAGCAGGTCGAGGCCGGCCTCCAGCAGCCGGGCGCGCCGTTCGGCGACCCGGGCCTCGGGGCTGGCGCCGCCGTAGATGCGGCGGCTCGGCACGGCGTTCATCCCGCCATCCTGACAGAACATCCGTCGTCGCACCGGCGGACCGGGGAACGAAGGTAACGTCCGTTGTCAGTCGTGGGCGGTGTCACAAGATCGCGCCCGGGGTGTAGGCCGCGGCCTCGGGGTGCCGCTTGACGATCTCGTCGATCCGCTCGGCCACGGCGGCGACCTGCGCGGCCGCCGCGCCGGTGAAGGACAGCCGGTCGGCCATGAGCGCGTCCAGGTCGGCCCGGGTGAGGGGGAGACGGTCGTCAGCGGCCAGCCTGTCCAGCAGCTCGTTGTCGGCGGTGCCCCGCTCGCGCATGGCGAGCGCGGAGGCGACCGCGTGCTCCTTGATCACCTCGTGCGCCTCCTCCCGGCCGACGCCCGCCTTCACCGCCGCCATGAGGACCTTGGTGGTGGCCAGGAACGGCAGGTAGCGGTCGAGCTCGCGGGAGACCACCGCGGGGAACGCGCCGAACTCGTCGAGCACCGTCAGGAACGTCTCGATGAGGCCGTCGACGGCGAAGAACGCGTCGGGCAGCGCGACCCGGCGGACCACCGAACAGGACACGTCGCCCTCGTTCCACTGGTCGCCCGCCAGCTCCGCCGTCATCGAGGCGTACCCGCGCAGGATGACCATAAAACCGTTGACGCGCTCGCACGAGCGGGTGTTCATCTTGTGCGGCATCGCCGAGGAGCCGACCTGGCCCTCCTTGAAGCCCTCGGTGACCAGCTCGTGCCCCGCCATCAGCCGGATCGTCTTGGCCAGCGACGAGGGCGCCGCGGCCACCTGGACCAGCGCGGACAGCACGTCGTGGTCGAGGGAGCGCGGGTAGACCTGGCCGACGCTGACGAACCCGGAGCCGAAGCCCAGGTGCGCCGCGACGCCCCGCTCCAGCTCGGCCAGCTTCGCCGGATCGCCGCCGAGCAGGTCCAGCATGTCCTGGGCGGTGCCGACCGGGCCCTTGATCCCGCGCAGCGGGTAGCGCTCGACCAGGTTCTCCAACCGGGCCAGCGCGACGAGCAGCTCGTCGGCGGCGGTGGCGAACCGCTTGCCCAACGTGGTGGCCTGGGCGGCGACGTTGTGGGAGCGCCCCGCCATGACCAGCTCGCCGTACTGGGCGGCCAGCGAGCCGAGCCGGGCCAACACCGCGACGGCGCGGTCGCGGACGTGCGCGAGGCTCAGCCGGATCTGGAGCTGCTCGACGTTCTCGGTGAGGTCCCGCGAGGTCATGCCCTTGTGCACGTGCTCGTGCCCGGCGAGGGCGTTGAACTCCTCGATGCGGGCCTTCACGTCGTGCCTGGTGACCTTCTCGCGCTCGGCGATCGAGGCGAGGTCCACCTGGTCCAGGACCCGCTCGTAGTCGGCGAGCGCCTGCTCGGGCACGTCGATCCCGAGCCCGGCCTGGGCGCGCAGCACGGCGAGCCACAGGCGCCGCTCCAGCCTCACCTTCTGCTCGGGCGACCAGAGGACGGCAAGGTCGGGCGAGGCGTAGCGGCCGGCGAGGACATTGGGGATGCGGGGCTTGGTGGTCACGTTCGCCGAGTCTATCGGGCGCCGGGAGAACCCAGCAGGTCAGCCCGGCAGGCCGGCCCGGGTGGGGGCGGGCACCGCGGGCGGCGCGCGTCTTGTGTGATCGTCTCTTGAAGCCGGGCCGCCGATCACCAAGACTGGACTCCGGGACGTCGGGGTCATCCCGCTCCGTCCCGGCCCCTGACCTTGGAAGATCGCCCCCGCGGAGCGCCCATGTTCAGCACCTCCCTGGCCTTCCTCTGCGCCCTCGCCGCCTCCTGGCTGCGCGCCATGGGCAACGCCTACGCCGGCTACCTCGACCCGTACTGGGTGCGGCACGACGAGCACCTCGACGCCGAGACGTGGGACTGGAGCATCCCCTACCGGTGGTACGAGGCGTCACGCTGACGCGCCCCGGTTCCCGCGGCGCGGCATGCCGCCGCTCAGCGCCGGACGCCCGTGGTGGGTCAGGTGCGGAGGAAGTCCAGGAGGTCGCTGTTGAACTTCTCCTTGTCGCCGGGGACCAGGGCGATGCCGTGGCCGCCGCCCGGATAGACCTTGAGTTGGGCGTTCGGGATGATCTTCGCGGACTTGCGCGCGGTGGCGTCGATCGGCACGATCTGGTCGTCGTCGCCGTGCACGATGAGCGTCGGCACGTCGAACTTCCTGAGGTCCTCGGTGAAGTCCGTCTCGGCGAAGGCGGAGACGCAGGCGACGCCCGCCCTGACGCTCTCCTGCATGGCCATGTACCAGAACGCGTCGCGGTTGCCCTGGGTGACGCGGTTGTGCGGACGGTTGGATCCGAAGAAGCCCTCGGACGCGTCGCGCCAGTACTGCGAGCGCTCCTCGATGATGCCGCGCTTGAAGTCGTCGAAGACCTTGTTCGGGACGCCCTCCGGGTTGTCCGACGTCTGGAGCAGGAGCGGCGGGATCGCCGACAGCAGGACGGCCTTGCTGACCCGTCCGGTGCCGTGCCTGCCGATGTAGCGGGCCAGTTCGCCGCCGCCCATGGAGTGGGCGACGAGGACGGCGTCACGCAGGTCGAGCGCCTCCATGAGCTGGGCGAGGTCGTCGGCGAACGTGTCGAAGTCGTAACCGTCCCACGTCTGGGTGGACCTGCCGTGGCCGCGCCGGTCGTGCGCGATGCCCCGGAAGCCGTTGTCGGCGACCAGCTTCAGCTGGTCCTGCCAGGCGTCGCCGTTGAGCGGCCAGCCGTGGATGAAGACGACGGGCTGTCCGCTGCCCCAGTCGTTGTAGAAGATCTCGGCTCCGTCGCGGGTCTTGACGAATCCCATGGAAGGCTCCCCCTCGCTGGTGAACGCGCGACCGCGTCGGAGGGAGGGGGCGGCTAGGCGATCCCCCGGATCGGGCGCGGTCTGACATCTCCGACTGAATCAGGCGAATCGGAAATAGCGTGAAGATTGCTGTCAAAGTCGTCATCTCCTCTTCGGGTTCCACGGCCTCAGTGCGGGAGGCGGTCGAGGAGCCACTCGGCGTGGCCCCGGGTGACGCGGGTGTGCGGGTTGTTCCGTGGGGCGAGCACGTAGTCGTCGAAGTCGCTCTCGCCCGGATCCAGGTCGTTCACCGCGACGTACAGGTTCGCGGCGGTGATGTCGCGGATGGACACGGCGCTGGCCGACGGGACGAAGCAGTGCGCGGGCACCGGGTCGTCGACGCCGAGGCCCAGGCCCGCGAGCTGGTTGAGCGCGTCGGCGAGGATCCCGAACCCGGCCAGGGTGCCGCCGGGCGCGCCGTCCACGGGTGGCACGCCGGGCGCCTGCGCCTCGACCACGTCGTCGCTGAGCAGGCGCAGCTTGCCCGCCAGCGTGTCGGGCGGGGACGGCTGGGTGCGCAGGTCGGTGCCGGTGATGCGCTGGCCGGTGCCCACCAGCGCGGTGAGGCCCGCGTCCGCGCCGTTGCCGGTGCCGTCGCCCGTGCCGTCGGCGAGGCCGATCACCCGTGGGATGCGCGGCCAGCCGCCGACCTTTTCGAGCGCGGTGAGGAACGCCGCGCGCTCGGGCGCGGGGGCGGGCACGCCGTTCCAGTCGGGCAGGTGCCAGGCGAGCATCTGGCGGGCGGCCGGGCTGTTCAGCTGGTCGGACAGGCGGGAGTCATAGGGCTTCAGGTAGTGGGCGAACGCCTGGAGCGAGACGGGCACGTAGGCGCCCCGGTGCGGCGTGTCCCAGGACCAGTACAGGGCGGTCTGGTGGTCCATCCGCTGGGCTTCGAACCGGGCTAGCGTGTACCGCGTGACGAGCCCGCCCATGCTGAACCCGCCGACGGTGAGGCGGTGGTCGCCGATCCGCTCGGCGAGGACGCGCAGGATCGCCGCCTGGGCGGCGCGCGCGTTGTCCGGGATCGACGCGGCGCGGTCGGTGAAGCCCAGCAGGATCACGTCGCGGCCACGGCGGTGTAGTTCGGTGAGCAGTGGGTAGTCGAGCCATTCGAGCCCCTGCCAGAGGAACTCCAGTGTGCTGGGGCCCGTGTTGAACCCGTCGGCGAGGACGACCGGCCGGACCAGGCCCGGGTTGTGCGCGCCGTGGTAGACCCAGGCGGTGCCGCCCGGCAGGTTCCACACCGCGTCCGGCACGGGTGGCGCCTGCGCGGGCCTCCCCACGGACGGGGCGAGGGCGATCGGCGGTGCGGCGCGGAACGCGTCGGTGATCTCGTTCTTGGTCATGGTCAAGAGTTACCATCTGCAATTTTCGCATTGCGGACAGTAAGCCAACCATGGCTGTTTGGTGACTGTGAGTATGTCGGTGGTTTCTGGTGTTCGTCACCGATGTCGGCGGGGGCCGGGTTTGTTCCGGCCCCCGCCCGGCGGCGTCACTCCCTGACCCCGAGCGCCTTCTTGAGCTCGTCCTTGGTCATCTTCGAGCGGCCCTCGATGTGCTTCTTCTTCGCCTCGTTGTAGAGCTCGTCCTTGGTGCGGCCCTTGGGGCGGTTGGTCCCGGACCGCAGGCCGCCGCGCCGTTCTGGCGACATGTCCTCGCGGGAGAGCCTGCTCGACGTCTTGGCCTCGCCCGCCCGCGCGCGGTCCTTGTTCACGGTCCGCGCCGCGATCTCCTCGGCGCGGCGCTCGCCGTACCCGCGCTGCTCGGCCGAGTCCTTGATGTGCTCGTACTGGCGTTCCCGCTTGTCGCTCCATGCCTGCCGGGGCATCGCCGCCTCCTTCGCTTCGGTTTTGGTGAGGTCCTCCCTGGTCGCCCTACCCGTCGTGGCTCGGGCAAAAGGTTGATATGTGCCACGTTTGGCGGCGTCTGTAGGGGAATGGGGAGTTCATCGGTACAGCGCGGCAGGGAGGACGGATCATGGGCACGAAGGTCGAACCGGAGCCCGGACCCCGGCGCGGGCGGAAGCAGCCCGAAGCAGCGGCCGAGCAGGAGTCCGAACGGGCCGCCCGGCGGGTCTCGCACGGCCTCGAACACGGCGCCGCCGAGGACGAGCTGGACCAGGCCGACGTCGAACGCGTCGCCGAGACGACGTCGTCGCCCCAGCCGCCGCCCGACGAACGCCAGGACTAGAACCCGCCTCTACGGCTCCAGACGAGCGGGCGAAGTACCACGAGCGGTCCGCCCGGCTCATCGGCCGTCTCCTCCCCGCTCACCCAGTCGTCTGACGGCGAACCGCAGCCGGTACGGGCTGAAGCTCCCCGGTAGGGGCAGGCCGGGTGACAGCCGGCGCCCGGCCGTCTGCCGGTAGACGTGGTCGCGCACCAGTTCGGCGAGGAACACGCTGGTGGTGAGCATGACGAGGTCGCGGCCCGGACACTCGGCGGGGCCGCCGCTGAAGGGCACCACCGACCAGCTGTCGGCGGCGCTCCCGTCGAGCCACACGTCGGGCGTGAAGGAGTCGGCGTAGGGCAGCGACGCGGCGTCACGCTGCACGAACGTCGCGGGGATCAGCACCGCCGTCCCGCCCGGCAGGGTGTCGCCGCCCAGGTCGACGTCGCGGGTCGCGTCGCGCAGGATCGCGGGCGTGGTGGGCCACAGCCGCACCGATTCAAGGACGCACGCCCGCAGATACCCCAGGGCGACGGGATCCCGGACGATCGCCGTGCGCGCGCGGGCATCCTGCACAGGGTGCGACGTCAGAAGGGCCAGCGCGCGGAACAGGACGAGGCCCGCCGAGTCGAAGGCGAACAGCCATTGGGGGACCTGGTCGTAGGCGGCGGTCTCAGGGGTCTGCGGTGTCGCGGCGAGCACGCCCGCGAGGCTGTTCGGCTCCGCCCTGCGCAGGTGCCCTTCGAGCCTTCCCCTGAACTCCCGGTACGTGCGCTCGCTACGCGGCGCGTACCCCCAGTTGGCTTCGCGCCGCAGCCTGAACAGGGTGTCGGTGACGGCGTGGTCGTCGCGGGCGCCGTCGCCCAGGACCACCCGGCGAAGGACGCGCGCCCAGCACACACGCAGGGCCTCCCAGCGGAGGTCGGTGTCCTCGGCGAGGTCCAGAAGCAGCCGCGCCTCCTCCCGAACGACCCGGGTGAACGCCTCCGACAGCCGGTGTATCCCGCGCCCCGTGTCGAGGACCTCTTCGTTGAACTGCCTGCGGAGGTGCCTCTCCGGCCCGCTGGAGACGAGCACGCCGCGCGGCTGGAAGCGTCCGACGGCGTGCCGCTTCTCCAGGTTGGCCACCGCGAACGGCTCGGGTTCGCCCTCCAGGACCCGCCGCACCCCCTCGGCGTCCAGCACCAGGGCGAGCCTGCGCCCCGGCAGCCGTACCAGCAGCGTGTTCCCGTATCCGTACTTGCGCCGCATCGCGGCCAACAGCCTTGTGGACCGCCGGTCGGCGTCGAGGAGATCCCCCAGATCCACCATGAGCGGCCACCGTGCCAGCAGCCCCCGCGCCACGAGCGGCACCAGCACCCCGCCCGTGATCACCGCCCCGTCCCACGCCGACACCCGGGCGACCCCGCCCACCCTGACCCGCTCCCGAACCCCGCCCATCCCTCACCCCCGCAGGTGTCTCGGCTGCCTCTACGCTCCCCTTCCCCCACCCCCGCGCTTCATGGGCGTTATTTCCAATTCTGTGGCGAATCGTTCGGCCTCTTGGATCTCCCGTGTGTCGAGATCATCCGCAAAAGGGCTGTTCAGGTGGGTCGGGTGGTACCTGGCGGGAGACGGGGTGGATGATGCGGGAGGCGAGAGGGACAGGGGAGAGTGTTCGGGCTTCGGGGCGGGGGCGTGCTGCTCGGGCACGCGGTGATGACGCAGCTGATCACGTTCGTGCTGCGGCCGACGATGTCGTACCGTGCGCTGGAACTCGACGTGCCTGCGGCGGCGCTGGGCGTGCTCGCGGCCAGCTTCGCCTTCGCGCCGCTCGTGCTGGCGCTGCCCGTCGGCCAGCTCACCGACCGGGTGGGCGAGCGGCGCGTCGCGCTCGCAGGGGCGGCGTGCGTGACGGCCGCCGCCCTGGTCTTCACCGTCCTCGGCGGCGGCCTCGCCGGGCTGCTCTGCGGCAGCGTGCTGCTCGGCGTCGGCCATCTGGGCTGCGTCGTCGGGCAACAGGCGCTCGTCGCCAACACCTCCGGCAAGGGCGGCTACGACACCGCCTTCGGCCACTACACCTTCGCGGCCTCCCTGGGGCAGTCGCTCGGGCCGCTGCTCATCCTCCTGTTCGGCGGAAACCAGGAGATCCCGCACACCGGCCGGATCTTCGCCGCCTGCGTGGGCGCCGCCGCCGTCCTCGTCGCGCTGTCGTTCGCGCTGCCCGACAGCCGCCGTACGGGCCCCACGGCCAGGGAGACGCCGCGCGGCGGCTTCGGCGACCTGGTGCGGCTGCCCGGCCTCGTGCGGGCCCTGACGGCGAGCTGCGTCGTGCTCGCCGCCGTCGACATCACCCTCGCCTACCTGCCCGCGCTCGGCGCCGAACGCGGCATGGCGTCCGGCACGGTAGGGCTGCTGCTCACCGTGCGCGGCCTCGCCTCGATGGCCTCGCGCCTCTTCCTGGGTCGGCTCACGGCCCGGCTCGGCCGTCGCCGCCTCCTGACCGTCAGCACCTTCGCGGCGGGCGTGGCGATGGCGTTGCTGCCGCTCGACCTACCGTTGCCCGCTCTCGTCCTGGTGATGACGGCGGCGGGGCTCGGGCTCGGCGTCGGCCAGCCGCTCACCATGTCGTGGCTCGCCGAGGCGACGCCGCCCGGCCTGCGCGGCAGGGCCATGGCGCTGCGCCTCGTGGGGAACCGGACCGGGCAGATCGTCATCCCCTCGGCGGCCGGAGCCCTCGCCGCGGGACTCGGCGTCGCGGGCGTCCTGTACGCCACCGCCGCGGCCCTCGGTTACGCCGCCCTGTCGGCCCGCACCCTGCCCGTCGACGCGACACCTGTGGCGGACACCTAACCGTGCGCCGGACGGTCCTGTCAGTCCTTGGGCGTGCTGGAGGGCCAGGCGAAGGTGATCGAGCCGCCTACGGGGAGGTCGTGCCAGCGTCCGGCGAAGGCTTCGAGCGCGGGCAGCACGCGCCGGACGGCGGCCTCGATCTCGGGGTCGGGCGGGCGCGGCGGGGCCCAGTCCGGGCGGTGCGCGCCCCTGGTCCTGCGCCACGCGAGGTCGACGGCGGTGGCCAGCTCCTCCGAGACGCCCATCTCGTCGCGTCCCGTGTGGTCCAGTGTCCGCAGCGACGCCTGCTTGCGCTTCTGCCTGCGGACGGCCCGGCGGTGCGCCCTGTGGTCCTGTCCGTCCGAGACGGCCGTCGGGAGCTCCCCGCCGCCGCGCGCTATCCGCCCGTAGAGATCCCAGGTAAGGCCGAGCTCCGCCTCCACGAGGTAGTGCACGGCGTCGTGGGGGATGTGCTCGTCGTAGCCCGGGGCCGGGTCCATCCGCTGCGCGGGCCGTCCGGGCGGCTCCGCGATCACCGCGTAGCGCCGCTCTCCGGTGCGTTGGAAGGTCACGTCCATCCCTCGACGGTAGAACGGGCGGCGTAGGCGGGTCATCCGATTTTCCGGGCGGCAGGACCGCCGATGTGGGCTCCCTCACTTCTGGCGGTGTTTCCGCAGGTAGGCGCCATGCGCCGGGAACCGGGCGGGCCACGGACCCCGGATTGGCCGCTGACACGCCCGCCCCCGACGCCGTTGACTGGCTCCACGAGGAGCACGGAAAGGCTGGCGCGGGCATGGGCGGTTCAGGAGTCGGACGGTTCGGCGGACGGGTGTGGGACGACCTGGGCCTCGCGCCCGGCCTCCTGGACGTGGTGGCGCCCGCGAAGCCCGTCCCCTATCTGCCGTCCCGCCTCGCCGTCACCGAACTCGCCTGCGACAGCGTCGCCCTCAGCGCGCTCGCCCTGCACCTCGTGTCAGCCGACCGGGCGGGTACCGAGAGCGTCGCGCCGGTCGGCCTCGACGGCGACAGGATCGCCGCCTCCTTCCAGAGCGACAGGCACCTTCGCATAGCCGGGGAGAAGCCCGACGTGTGGGCGCCGCTCTCAGGGTTCTGGCGCGCCTCGGACGGCTGGGTGCGGACGCACGCGAACTACCCCCACCACGAGCGGGCCCTACGCGCCGTCCTCGGGACGTCGGAGGAGACGCCGGGTGAGGAGGTCGTCCGCCTCATCGCCAAGCGGAGTGCCGCGGAGCTTGAGGACAAGGCGGCCGAGGTTGGCGCGATCCTCGTCGCGGTCCGCAGGGAGGCGACCTGGAGGGCGCACCCGCAAGCGCGCGCGCTCGAAGGCCAGCCCCTGATGCGGGTGAGCACCCGCCCGGAGGGCGAGCCGCGCGGGTGGACGGAAGGCGATGGACGTCCCCTGGCGGGCGTGCGGGTCCTCGACCTCACGCGGGTCATCGCGGGCCCGGTCGCCGCGCGCGACCTCGCGTTCGCCGGGGCCGACGTGCTGCGCGTCGATTCGCCCGCGTTGCCCGAGATCCCCTGGCAGCACCTCGACACCGGCCACGGCAAGCGCACCACCGTCCTCGACCTGCGGGCCCGCGCCGACCGCGCCACCTTCGACGACCTCCTGGCGCGCGCCGACGTCCTCGTGACCGGCTACCGCCCCGGCTCCCTCGCCGCCTTCGGCCTGGCCCCCGAGGACGTCCTCGACCGGTTCCCCGGCCTCGTCGTCGGCACCGTCAGCGCGTGGGGCGAGACCGGCCCGTGGGCGTCCCGGCGCGGCTTCGACAGCATCGTCCAGGCCGCCTCCGGCATCGCCCTCACCGAGAGCCCCGACGGCCACACCCCCGGCGCCCTCCCGGCCCAGGCCCTGGACCACGCCACCGGCCACTTCCTGGCGGCCGCCCTCACCGCCTCCCTCCTACGCCAGCGCACCGAAGGCGGCTCCCACCACGTCTCCACCTCCCTGGCGCGCCTGGCCCTCACCCTCCTCACCGCCCCCTCCCACACCGAACCCTCCGCGCCCCCCGCCCGCCCCGCTCCCACCCAGACCGTCACCACCCCGCTGGGCCCCCTCACCACCGCCACCCCCGCCTTCACCTATGCCAATTCCGCCACCACCTACCCCGCCCCCCACCCCTGGTCCTCCAACCCCGCCACCTGGCCCTGACGGACCCGGTGGTGTCAGGGGAGGCGGTGGACGACGGCGTGGACTCGGGCCGGGAAGGTGCGGGCGAAGTCGTTGTCCAGTTCCCACTCGATGGTGAGGATCTCGCGGGCCAGGGCGGCGGCGCCTTCGGGGAGGTCGCGGGCGTTGTTGCGGATGAGGATGTCGGTTCCGGCCAGGACGGAGATGTCGTCGGTGCCGATGAGGAGGCGTTCGGGCGGGGTGCGGGTGTACTGGCCGACGAGGGCGACCATGCGGTCGAGGCCGCGGACCGTGGGGGCGGCGACGACGACGCGCAGATGGTCGGGGAGTGTGGCGAAGCGGCGCAACAGGGACGGCGCGGGCATCGCGTTGATCTCGATGACGGCGTCGAAGGAGTCCACGAGCGGCTCCAGGTCCCGCAGGTGGAAGATCGGGGCGGCGACGGCGTCGTACTCGGCGTCCAGGCGGCGGCCCACGGCGTCGGCGAGGAGGACGGGTTCGACGGCGATGCCGGAGGCGCGCTCCACGAGCCGGCTCATCCGCTCCAGGTCGCGCGGGTTGCACTCCACGAACGCCACCCGTGGCGCGGGCCGCAGCGAGGACAGCGCTTCGGAGACGACCCGCTGGATCTCCGCGGAAGACAGGCCCGCCGCCTGCGCGCGCATGACGAGCCCGCGTAGGTCGCGGTCGAACCTCTCAGCCGACAGGACCGTGTTCTCCGGCAGCGCCAGGACGACGCTGCCCTGGCGCGGGCTCGTCCTGACGAGGCCGTCCCCGGCGAGCCGGTGCAGCGCCCGGTCCACGGTCGACGGGTTCGTGCCGAGTTCGGCGGCGACCGCCCGGCACGACGGGAGCCGCGCGCCGACGGGGTAGACGCCCGCGGCGATCCGGTCGCGGAGGATGCGGTGGACGTCGTTCAGCGTCAGCAGGCCGGTGCTCAAGCGGTCTCCCCGATCAGGACGACGACCGGACGAGGATAGGCCGCCTCGCGCACCTCCGGCAGCCCGGACAAATGGAGCAAATCCTCCAGTTCATTGACTTTTCTGGCTTTTCCTGGCGTTTCTATACGCATCATGAGATCGAACAGCGGCCCCATCGTGCCCGGAGCGTCGCTGGGGATCTCCACGACGACCACCGCGCCGCCCGGCGCCAGGGCCCGCCGCGCCTCGGCCAGCACCCGCGCGCACTGCGCGTCGGTCAGGTCGTGCAGCAGATGCGACAACAGCACGGTGTCCACCGAGCCCGGGGCCGCGCCGCACGCCGCGACCTCCAGCACGTCCGCCTCGACGACCCGCACCGTCGGCGGGACGCAGGTGCGCGCCCACGCCGCGACCTCGGGCAGGTCAACGAGCGTCACGTCCGCGCCCGCCGCCGCGAGCGGGACCGCGTAGGAGCCGAGCGCGCCGCCGACGTCGAGGACCCTGCGGCCCGGCGCGAACTCCGGCAGCGCCGTCAGGTCGGGGCCGGTCTCGCGGGCGAGGACCACCAGCGCGGCGAGGAAGTTCCGCGCGACCTCGGGCTCGTCGCGCAGCCGGTCTCGCCAGGGCGCGAGCCGGGGCGCGCCGGTGCGGACGGTGGCGTCGAGGTCGGTCCAGACGGCGGCGAAGAACGCCTCCTTCCGGACCAGCGGTTCGAGGTCGCCGCCGCGCCGCAGCCGCTCGGCCAGCGGCGTCAGCGCGTACCCGTCGCGCCCGACCAGTCCGAGCTCCGCGAGCGCCGCGAGCAGCGCCCCGGTCGGCCCCGCCGCCAGCCCGGCCACCGCCGCGACCTCGTCCGCCGTCCGCGCGCCCGCCGCGAGCGCGTCGAACACGCCCACCCGACACGCGGCCGCGACGGCCGCCGCCGACTGGTACCCGGTCAACACGTCGATCAACTCAAAACCGGTCTTCATTCCGTACTCCCAGTGTTCTGTCAGACCCCCTCGGTAACGTCCACGGCAACACCGATCGGCACCACCGAACCGAGGGAGAATCCCGATGCCGAACCCGCAGAACCCCCCGGGCCCCGCCCGAGCCATCGCCGCTCCCCACCCCCGCCCGCCCCGCACCACGGCCGTCCGGTCCCGAGCCCGCGCCGCGCCGACAACGGACCCGCCGCGCCCGCGCGGCACGCCGACCGTCACCCCGCCAGACGCCCGCGCCGCGCCGACGGCGGACACGCCCCACGCCGGACCCACGGCGACGGTCGGCCCGCCGAACGCCCGCGCTGTTTTGACCGTCGGCTCGCGAGACGAACGAGCTGAGGGGCAGGCAGATCCGTGCCGCGTTGGGGTCGTGGTGCTGGGGCGCTTGGTGAGGGCCTGGGTTGGGCTGAGGGGTGGCTTGTCGCGGTGGATCCGCGCGGTGAGTGACGTGGGCGGGCGGTGGCGCGGAGGTGTTGGGCAGATGGCGGGTGCGGCATGCGTTGGTGAGGCGGCTGGGCTGTCGAGGGTGCGCGCTGGTTTGGGGAGGGTGTTGGGCATGGGCGGGTCAGGGGGTGCGGAGGGCGCGGTAGGCGCGGAGGGCGGACGGGAGGGAGGAGAGCTCGGTGAGGAGGCGGGAGCGGAGGGACGGGGATCGAGGGGTGCGGGTGTCGGTGAGGAGGGCGTTCGCGGCGGTGCGGGCGGAGACGCCGGAGAGGCCGCCGCCCGGGTGGGTGCCCGCGCCGGCGAGGTAGAGGCCGGGAAGCGGGGTGCGGGGGACGGGCAGGCCGGGAGGCCGCCAGCCGAGGAGTTGGTCGATCGTGAGGTCGAGGTGGTTGGGGTTGCCGTCGCCGTGCAGGCGGGCGGCCCAGGAGGCGGGGCCCGTGACCGTGACGCGTCCCGTGGCGAGGTCGGCGCCGAGGATCCGGCCCGCGCCGCGCAGGACACGGTCGGCGGCCTCCTCCTCCAGGGCGGGGGTCCACGGGCCGTCGGCGCGGCGCAGCGGCACGACGGAGGAGAGCCACACGCCCGTCCCGGCCCCGGCGACCATCGCCCACGGGGAGGCGGGCAGCCGTCCCGCGAGCACGTCGCCGAAGCCGCGGCGCAGGTCGTCGAGCCCGTCCTGGACGAAGCAGACCGGCCCCGTCGCGCCCCGGCACGGCTCGGGCACGGGCACCCCGGTGACGGAGACCGTCAGCTCGCAGACGTTCAGCCTGCCGGAGGAGACGTGCGCGGCGGCACGGGCCAGCGCGGGCGGCGGATCGGCCAGCAGCGCCGTGGTCCGGCGCACGTCGAGCGTCGAGAGCACCCGGTCGGAGGTAAGCCGTTCGCCGCCGTCCAGGGTGACGGTGTAGCCCGACGCCGTCCGGGAGATCCGGGTCACATGGGCGCCGGTGCGCAGGGTGCCGCCCGCCGCCTCCAGGGCCGCGGTCAGCGCGGTGACGAGGGCACCGGAGCCACCTTCGGGGCGGACGGCGGGCGCCCCGTGCGCGGCGGGCAGCAGCAGCGCGAGCATGCCGGAGCCCGGCGCCCAGGGCGGGATCTGCCCGTGCGCGGCGTACAGGGCGAGCGCCGCCCTGGTGTGCGGGTCGGTGAGCGAGCGTTCCAGGACGGCTTCGGCGGGCGAAAGCAGCATCCGGAAGGTGTCGTCGCCTCCAGGCAGGTCGCGCAGGGCGGCGGCCAGCGCGGTGGGCGTGGGGGCGGTCGGGAAGGAGTCCAGGACGCCGAAGAACGCCCCGGCCCGGCGCGTGAGCGCCAGGTACGCCCGCTCGTCCGCGCCCAGCGCCGCCGCGGTGCGTTCCGCCGACACCTCGAACGCGCGGGTCGTCCCGTCGCCGAAGACCGTCGTGGCGAGCCTGTCGCGCTCGACGTAGCGGAGGCCGAACTCCGCGAGGCCCAGATCGTCGGCGACGGCCCTGACCCCG
Organism: Actinocorallia sp. API 0066; assembly: GCF_020991275.1. Taxonomy (GTDB): domain Bacteria; phylum Actinomycetota; class Actinomycetes; order Streptosporangiales; family Streptosporangiaceae; genus Actinocorallia. Next base: position 309,102 of record NZ_JAJLQY010000009.1, read on the forward strand.
CCGTGGTCGACGGCGCCGCGCTCGACCACCGAGCCGTCCGGGAGGGTCTGCGTCCACACGCAGCCGCCCGGCGTCTCGGCGGCCTCCAACACCGTGACCTCCACGCCGCCCCGCGCGAGGTACACCCCGGCGACGAGCCCGTTGTGCCCGCCGCCCACAACGAGCGCCCTCACCGGGCACCCCCCAGCCGCGAGAAGCCCGCGCCCGCCAGGCCCGAACGCTCGGCGAGCCCCCGCACGAGCGGACGGCACCGCGCGATCTGGTCGGCCTCGTCCACGGTGCGGCACACGTGGTCGGCGACGACCCTGCGGCCGTCCACCCACACGTCGCGGACGGCGCGCGGCGACGCCCCGTACACGAGCTGCCCGCACGGATCGTGCAGGACCGAGACACAGACGGAGTCCTGGAGCAGCACCAGGTCGGCCCGCTTGCCGGGCTCCAGGCTGCCCACGAGGTGGTCGAGACCCAGCGCGCGGGCGCCGTCGAGCGTCGCCATGCGCAGCACCGTCGCCGCGTCGATGACGGACGGGTCGAGCGCGGCGACCTTCTGCAGCAGCGCGGCGGTCTTGACGGCCTGGAGCATGTCCTGGCCGTCGTTGGAGGCAGCCCCGTCGGTGCCGATGCCCACCGCGACGCCCGCCGCGCGCAGCCGGGGCACCGGGCAGACGCCGGAGCCGAGGATCATGTTCGCGACCGGATTGTGCGCGATCGCGACACCGTGCCCGGCGAGGATCTCGACGTCGGCCTCGGTCACCCACACGCCGTGCCCCGCGATCAGGGGCCGCTCGAACAGGCCGAGCGCGAGCGCGTGCGGGATCGTCCTGCGGCCCCAGCGCTGGGCGGCGGCCACGAGTTCCTCGCGTACCTCGGCCAGATGGGTGTGGACGGCCCAGCCATGGGCGCGGCAGGCATCCACGCCTGCTTCCAGGAGCGCGTCGCTCTGCCCGAGGAGGGTGCCTATCCCGTATCGGAAGGAGACGAGTTCGCTTTCGGCCGCCGCCTTGGCCAGTTCGTCCTGCTCGGCCATGACGCGCGCCACGTCCGCCCAGGGCGCGGCGTCCGGAGCGGCGACGTCCTCGGCCCCGAAGGAGACGACGCCGCGTAGGCCCGCCTCGTCAAGGCCCGCGACGACCCCGACGCTCGCGGGTTCCTCCGGGTTGCAGTGCACGAACATGTCGTTGACCGTCGTCACCCCCGAAAGGAGCATCTCCACGGCCCGCAGTCTGGTGCCCTCCCGCGCGTCCGCGCGGGTGAGCGCCGCGCCCAGGGGCCCGACGATCCGCTCGCCCCACTCGAACAGGGTCAGCTCCGAGCCCATCCCTGTCGCCAGCGCCTCCGAGAGGTGCGTGTGCGTGTTGACGAACCCGGGGATGAGCAGCCCCGTCCCGTCCCCTTCGACCGGAACGTCCGGCAACGCTCGTCGCAGGTCGGCGTACGGCCCGACCGCGACGATCTCCCCGTCGCGGACGTGCACCGCGCCGTCCTCGACCTCACCGGCGGGCCCGACCGTGAGCACCCACGCGGCCCGGACGAGCACCTCCTCGCGGCCCGGCAGCCCGGTGCGCTCGGCGGCGCGGCTTGCCGGGCGGGGCCCGCCCGTCGGTACCGTCTCAGCCGGTCCGTGGCCCCGTGGCGCGCGGGGTCCGCCGGTGGCCGTGGCGGCGCGCGGGTCCGGGGCGGTCATGCCGCACGCTCGGCGAGGTCGCGCAGGACGGCGCGCAGGACGCCGACGAAGACGTCGATCTCGGCCGGGGTGATGACGAGCGGCGGGGTCACGCGCACGGTGCCTTCGGAGTTCAGGACGGAGCCGACGAGCACGCCGCGTTCCTGCATGGCGTTCGCGACGTCCTGCGCGGGCACGGCGACCTCGAACGCGCACCACAGGCCGCGGCCGCGGATGTCGGTGAGCAGGGCGGGGAACTGGTCGCGCACCGATTCGAGGCGTTCGCGCAGGTACGCGCCGCGCTCGGCGGACCGGGCGACGAGGTCGTCGCGCTCGATCACGTCGAACGCGGCGATTCCGGCGGCGCACGCGACGGGGTTGCCGCCCATCGTCGTCAGGTGGCTGAGCGCCGGGTCGAGGAAGGTCGCGAAGACCTCGGCGCGGGCCAGCACGGCGCCGAGCGGCAGGCCGCCGCCGACCGCCTTGGCGCAGGTGACGATGTCCGGCTGGATCCCCCACAGCTGGTGAGAGAACCAGGCGCCGGCGCGGCCCATGCCGCCCTGCACCTCGTCGCAGATCAGCAGCGCGCCCGCGCGGTCGCACAGGTCGCGCAGGCCCGGCAGGAAGGAGTCCGACGGCACCCGGATGCCGCCCTCGCCCTGGATCGGTTCGACGATCACCGCGGCGGTGCGCTCGTCGATCGCGGCGGCGGCCGCCTCCAGGTCGTCGAACGGGACGAACTCGACGTCGGGGAGTAGCGGCTCGAACGGGGCCCGCCACTGCTCGCGCCAGCTCACCGACAGGGCGCCGAACGTCCTGCCGTGGTACGCGCGTTCCATCGCGACGAACTTCGGCCGTCCGGTGTGCTTGCGGGCGAGCTTCAGCGCGCACTCGGTCGACTCGGCGCCCGACGACGTCAGGTACACCGTGTCGAGGGCGCCGCCCGCGGCTCGCACCAGGCGTTCGGCGATCTCGACCTGCTCGGGGACGACGAACCTGCCGTACACGTTGACGTGCGCATACCGGGTCATCTGCTCCCGCACCGCCGCGACGACCTCGGGCCGTGAGTGCCCGACGTTCGCCACCGCGATGCCGGAGGTCATGTCGAGGTAGACCCTGCCGTCGGCGGCCCGCAGCGTGCAGCCTTCGGCGGCCGACACGACGAGTTCCTTGCGGCCGGGCACCGTCTGCGACAGCCGCGCCGCGAACCTGTCCCGGTAGGACTCCAGTTCCTCGTCACTCATCGTCGCCGAAGGCACCAGGTTGTTCAACATCGGTTCACTCCTCACATCTCACGGCGACTCGTTCTCGCGTCCACGACTCGTTCTCGCCCGAACTTCTCTTCCGTTCCGCTACGCCCCGCCGCTGTCTCCCTCCGATCCCGGTGGGGTGCTTTGTGGCATGCGGTGGGCCCTTAGGCGGTTGGGTGGTTTGGGTATTAGGTGGGCCTTTGGTGGGGGTCGGTGTGGTGGTGGGCGAACCAGCGTCGGGCGCGGCGGAGTTCGGCGGGGGAGTCGGCGGCGCGGGTGGTCCAGGTCGTGTCGGTTACCGGGGAGGTGGACGGGCCGGGGGAGAGGGCGACGCGGGCGCGGTCCTCCAGGTGGTGGAGGCGGGTGGCGGCCTCCAGGGGGTCGGTGCCGACGGCGAGGGCGCCGTTGCCGCGGAGGAGGAGGGCCATGTCGTCGGCGAGCGCGCGGGCGGCGGCCTCGGCGCGCTCCCGCGTCGAGATCAGAGCCACGTCGTCGTGTACGCGGACCGTCAGGCCCGCGAGGAGGCCGAGGCCGTGCAGGACGGGAAGGGGGGCATCGCCTGTGCCCCATCGGACGGCGTGCGGAGGGTGGCCCCGGCAGATGCCTCCGACGTCGGGACGCGCGGCGTAGACGGCGAGGTGTAGCCAGATCTCCAAGGGCACGTCGTCCAGGGCACCGGCTAGGGCGCGGCCGGAGGGGTCGAGGACGACGACGTCCTCGGGGCGGACGGCGTCCATCGGAAGGGTGGGCGTGATAGCCGCGCCGCCGCCTGGGAGCCGCGCGGACACGTGTCCGAACGCCTCGACAAGACCGGCCCTGGCCGTCATCCGGGCGACGGCGGCCACGTTGGCGCGCGCCGCCTCCACCGCGCTCATACCGCCCCCAGCGGAGGAAGCGGCACCGCAGCGGGGCGAATGCCGCGAAGTGCGAGGAAACGGGTCCTGGTCATCTCCTCGATCGTGTAGCCGTCGCCCTCGCGCCCCGCGCCCGCGAGGCCGACCCCGCCGAACGGCACGACGGGCGGGCGGTAGTTGTTGGTGCCGTTGACGACGACGCCTCCGAAGTCCAGTTGCTGGGCGACGGAAAGCGCGCGCGCGAGGTCGGCGGAGAAGACGGCGGCGGTAAGGCGGAGCGCGCTGGCGTTGGCGACAGCCACCGCCTCCGCTTCCGAAGCCACAGGGATCACCGGGAAGACCGGACCGAAGATCTCGTCGTCCACCGCGACCGCCGCCCGCGCGGGCACGTCGGTGAGCAGCGCGGGCGGGAACCAGGGCCCGTCGGCCTCGGCGGCGCCGAGCACCAGCCGTCCGCCCTCGGCGACGATCCGGCCCGTCTGGGCCGCGACACGCGCGGCGGACGACGCGTCGATGAGGTGGCTGAGCCGCGCCTCCTCGTCGAGCGGGTCGATAGGCAGTACGTCCGCCAGTGCCGCTTCAAGGCGGCCGGTCAGTTCGGCCGCGACCGACCGGTGCGCGAGCAGCCTCTTGGTGGCCGCACACGCCTGCCCGTTCATGAGCAGCCGGCCGCGCAGCGTCTCGGCGACGACGAGGTCGAGGTCGGCGTCCGGCAGCACCAGTGCCGCGCCGTTGCCGCCGAGCTCCAGGTGCAGCGGCCGTAGCAGGTGCGCGGTGGCGCGCGCGACGGCGACGCCCGCGCCGACCGAGCCGGTGAGCGACACCGCGTCGACGCCGGGCGCGGCGCACAGGGCGGCGGACACCTCCGTCCCGCCAGGCACGACCTGCAGGACGTCGTCTGGCAGGCCCGCCTCCTTCAGCAGCGCGCAGAGCGCCATGGTGGCGCGCGGGTTCTGCGGAGGCGGCTTGACGATGACGACGTTGCCCGTGGCGAGCGCGGCGGCCGCCTTCTCCACGGTGAGCTCGATGGGGAAGTTGAACGGGATGACCGCGACGACGACGCCGACCGGCACCCGCTCGACGAGCGTCAGGTCGCGCTCGCCGCCCGGCAGCGCCCCGGTCGGCGCGAGCGTGCCCGCCCAGGTCCGGCCGAGCTCGGCGTTGACCTCCAGCAGCCGCGCCGCGCCGCGCACCTCGCCGCGCGCCTGCCCGATCACCTTGCCGGACTCGCGGGCGTGCGGCCGGGCCAGCTCCTCCAGCCGCTCCCGCACCAGCAGGGCGGCCCGCCGCAGCACGTCGGCCCGCGCGTGCGGCGCCGCGTTCCGCCACCCCGGAAGCGCCGCCCGTGCCGCCGCGACGATCCCCGGCACCGCCGCCACGTCGACGTCCTCCGGGCCCTCAGGCGCCTCCCCGAAGCCCGTCACGCCGCTCTCCCGGTCTTCGACCGGCGCAGCCGGATCGGCCTCTCCAGGCTCCTGAGCGGTCGCCGGACGCCTTTCTCGCCCGCATCCGGCCTCGCCGCCGGGTCGGCGTCTCCCGGCCTCTCAGGCCGCTCCCTGACGTCGTCACGCGCTCTCCACCTGAGGGGCTCGGGGGTGCGGGGGGCTCCGGTGTGAGGCGGGTGGCTGAGGGTGCGGCTCATGGGGTGGCTGCCTTTCGGGTGGCCGTGTCGATCCAGCCGACGAGGTGGGCGAGGGTCTCGGGCAGGGCGAGCGGGGTGTCGCGCCCGTCGCCGCGGGCGAAGACGGACCGGACGGAGCCGGGCCCGGAGGGGCGGCCCTGGGCGGCCAGCCGGGCCGTCAGGGCCACGGTGGCGGCGGTGAGCTGGGCGCGGGTCGGCATGAGGGTGAGCGCGCCGGGCAGCAGGTCGAGGACGCCCACCAGGGGCTTGTCGCCGGAGACGCCCTTGCGGGCGGATGGCAGGCCGTCGGCCTTACGGCGTTCCTTGTCGGCGAGGAAGCTGATGTGGGTGAGGCCGGGGGAGACCCAGGCGGCGACGCCCGCGTAGGCGGGCGCCAGCCTCCGGAGCGTCGCGGCGAGCACCTCGACGAGGGCGTTGTGCATGTCGGCGTACGCCTCGCGCTCCGCGGGACCCCACTTCCAGGTTCCGTTCGGGCTCCGCGTCGCCGTGGAGTCGGCCCGGTACGGGGTCACCGAGGTACCCCGGGATTCGAACAGGCCGGGGTCGTCGTAGGACGTCGCCGGGCTCTGCGCGCCGCGCCAGGTGAAGGAGTGCTCGTAAGGCACGAGCGCGAGGGGCTCGCTCACCACAAAGCGGTCGAGGACCCATCCGTCGCGGACCAGGGGAGACACATCAAGCAGGGAGGCGTCCTCGCCGTCCGCGAGGCACCCCTCCAGCTCTGCGGGGACGGGCCCGCCGGACGGAGCCCAGCCCGCCGCGCGCAGCGCGGTGTTGATGCCCCGGTGCTCACGGCTCGTGACGTACGGCTTGTACTTCGTGCACGGAAGCAGCACGGCTATCCGTCCCCGGTCGGCTCCGGGCACAGGGGTGGGCGTCCAGGAGTCCCGGACGTAGGCGAGCCAGTCCGCGATGAGCGGGTGCGTCAGCGCCTCGACGTTCTCCTGCGGCGAGTAGAGGCACAGCGCAGGGTCGAGGGTGAAAGGCGGTCGGATCTTGCGGGCGGAGACGGGTAGCCGCGCGTCCCGAGTCAGCTCCGCGGCGTTCACGCGGCCTCCTCGCGGACGACGAGCCTCATCGAGGTCGGGTCCCAGTTGTTGCACGGGCTGAGGTCCTGCGGGCAGGCCGAGACCAGGACGACGAGGTCACGTTCGGCGCGCAGTGTGATGGTCGATCCGGCCGGTTGCAGCGCCGGATAGGTGACGACCTCGCCCTCGGCCGTCACCTGGTTGTGCATGAAGACGTTCCAGGCGTTCTCGCCCCTTACGGTGACGTCCGCGCCCAGGAGGTCGCGCGCCTGGAGCAGGTTGTCGAGGCAGCTACGGTGGTCTTCCACGCCGTAGGAGTAGAGGTACCTTTCCCGGTCGCAGCAGGGGACGACTATGTCGTGCCTGCCTACGTCGTCCCGCAGGATCGTCAGGAGCGGGTTGCGGTGGTTGGAGTAGAGGCTCTGCCCCACCTTGAGGAGCACCGAGGTGTTGACGGCCGCCGTGTGGGCGGGCGAGAGGTACTCGGCTGTGTCGGCGGCGTCGTAGGCGACGAGGTCAGCGACCTGGGAGCCTTCGAGGTCCACGAGGTCGAGCAGCTGTCCGGCCGCGAGGCGGACGCCCCGCCCTTCCTGGGCCGGGATCACCACTTCGGAGACGATCATGGGGGTTCCTCCTTCAGCAGACATGGGCGGAACCTGGCGGCTCCGGAACTTCCGGGGTGATCCGCGCCTTACGGGCGGCGGCCGGGGTGTTGCGGCTGGTCAGCGCCTTGATCTCGCCGTCGATGAGGACGAGGCTGATGCCCGGGATGTCGCCGCGCGCCAGCGCGCCGAGCGCGTCCGGGGCCTGCGCGCCCCAGGGCGCGTCCATGACGACGAGGTCGGCGGGTCGGCCGGGCGCGAGGACGCCCGCCGCGAGCCCGTAGATCCGGGAGACGTTGCCCGTCGCCCACGCCCACGCGACGGGCGGCTCCACCCCGGCCAGGGAGCTGAGCTCGGCGACGGTCTTGAGCACGCCCAGCGGCATCGTGCCCGTCCCCGTGGGCGTGTCCGAGCCGAGGACGACCCGGTGCCCGGCGCCGTGCTCGCGGACGAGGTCGACGAGCTCGATCGCGCTGCGCAGGTTGCCCGCCTGGACGAGCTGGAGCGCCATCTCCGTCTCCGCGACGATCGTGCGCAGCCCTGCGGCGTCCAGGGAGGTCGGGCCGCCGTTGAGGTGCCCGCAGACGTCCGGCGCGAGCGATAGCAGGTGCTCCGTGGTGATCGGCTTGGAGCCGGGGATGGAAGCGCCGCCGGAGTGGCAGGTGACGAGGATGCCCGCCTCCTGGGCGGCCTTCACCTGGGCGAGGCCGTCAGCGGGGTCGGCGTAGCGGCCGAACCCGAACTTGGCGTACCTGACGCCGAGGGAGGCGAGTTCCTTGAAGTCGTCCGGAGTCAGCACAGGTTCGAGCACGACAGCCCCGCCGTTGACCTTCATCCCGCCCGGCCGGTACTCGCTCCACGAGCGCTGTGCGAGCACGGCCAGCGCCTTGACCCCTGCGGCGTCGTGGGGGCGGCCCGGGAGGTGGATCTCTCCGGGCGACACGACGGAGGTGATGCCGCCGTGCACGTAGGAGGCGAGGAAGCCGACGGCGGTCTGACGCGGCGTGTAGTCGCCGAGGACGACGTGGCAGTGGGAGTCGATGAGCCCTGGCGCGACGGTGGCGCCCTGCGCGTCTATGACCTGGTCCACGTCGCCGGGCCTGGCCGACGTGCCCAGTTCGGCGATCAGCCCGTCCACGATGAGGAGGTCTTCCGGCTCCGCTACGGGTGCGTCCAGGTCGCCCGTAAGCAGCGTGCCGATCCCGGTGACGAGGGTGCGGCTCACCGGGCCAGCTCCGACAGGTGCGGGAGCCCGGCCTTGCGCACGAGGTCGCGGGCCAGCGGACGGGACCGCGCGACGACCTCGGCCACGTCCACCGTCACGACCTCCCCGTCGACGACGGAGGGCCGCCCGTCCACGAGCACGTCTTTCACCTCACGGGAGCCCGCCACCCAGACGACGGCCTGGTAGGGGTCGTGGACGTTCGCGAGGGTGGGGGACGACCCGTCGAGCACGACGATGTCAGCCGCCTTCCCGACCTCCAGCGAGCCGATGCGGTCGTCCATCCGCAGCGCCCGTGCGCCGCCGATGGTGGCCATCTCGAACGCCTCGAAGGCGGTCATCGCGGTCGCCTGCAGGTGGGTGACCCGCGCCAGCATCGCCGCCGATTTGAGCGCCTGCAGGAAGTCCTGGCTGTCGTTGGACGCCGCCCCGTCCACCCCGATCCCGACGTCGATGCCCAGCGCCCGCATCTCCATGACGGGCGCCGCCCCCGACGCGAGGATCATGTTCGCCACCGGGTTGTGCGCCACTCCCACCCGGTGCAGCGCCATCAGTTCCCGGTCGTTCCGGTCCACCCAAACGCAGTGCGCCGCCAACGTGGGCGCCCCGAACGGCCCCTCCCGCGCGCAGTGCGCCACCGGCGACCGCCCGAACCGCTGAAAAGCAGCCGTCACCTCCTCCCGAATCTCCTGCAAATGAATATGCACCCCGAACCCACCCCCCACCGCAAGCTCCACCGACGCCGCGAACAGCTCCTCGGTCTGCCCGCCGACCGCGCCGATCCCGACCCGGAACGTGCTCAGGCGGCTGGCCGCGGCCGCCTCGCGCAGCGCGGCGTGCTCGTCGAGTCGCGGCGCGATCCCGCCGGGCAGCCCCAGGTCGCCCGCGCCGAACGACACGACGCCCCGCAGGTTCAGTTCGTCCAGCGCGGCCACCACGCCGGGCGTGACGGGCTGGGGGAGCGGGTCGCACACGAACATGTCGTTCGCGGTCGTGATGCCGCTACGGAGCATCTGGACGCCCGCCAGCAGCGTGCCGACATAGGCGGACTTATAGGTCAGATGCGGACGGACAGGGTTGATCAGGGCGTGGATCCACTCCCAGAGCGTGTACTGCTCCGCGATCCCCGTGATCAGCCCTTCGGAGAAGTGCCCGTGGGTGTTGACGAACCCCGGGAGGACGAGGTCGTGCGGCCCGCCCAGCTCGCGCGCGTCCGGATGCGCCGCCTTCAGCTCGGCGTACGGCCCGACCGCCTCGATGACCGCGCCGGAGACCAGGACCGCCGCGTCCCCGAGCGCCCCCGCCGGTCCCGCCGTGAGGACGTGTCCGCCCCGGACGAGGGTCTTCTGGCTCATCTGTCCTCCGTTGTCTCGAACGTCTGTCACGTAACGGTTCACTCGGATGCGGGCGGCGTGTGGTAGTCGAAGAGCCCTTCGCGGGGCTCGGCGAGCTCGCCGTAGAGCTCGGGCCTGCGCGCCCGCAGCAGGCCGGGAATGGAGTCGAAGGGCTTGGTCGCGCCGAGTCTGTCGTCGTTGTCGCGCAGCCAGCGCAGCCGTGCCAGGTCGATCTCGGCGACGGCTAGTTCGGCGCGTCCGGCCTTGACCAGCGGGTGTTCGGGTCCGGTGATGAGCGCCGAGCCGGACTCGACGTCCCAGAGGTTGTTCGTGAGAGCCAGGTAGCACTGGTTCTCGATGGCGCGGACGCGGGCGATCATCTCCCAGTTGGGCGCCAGCGACGTGAAGCCGCCGCCCGCGGGCGACAGCAGCACCTGGGCGCCGCGCAGCGCCAGCACCCGCGCGGGCTCGGGGATCCACAGCTCCGAGCAGACGACGACGCCCATCGGGACGCCGTCGAGCTCGAAGGAGCCGAGGACGGGGCCGGGCGCCACCCAGCCGCCGGTGTCCTTCGGCGGCACCGTCGCGGGATGGCTGCGCTCGTACCGCAGCGCCACCGACCCGTCCCTGCGCAGGACGTACACGGTGAGCCGCCACAGGCCGTCGGAGCACTCCTCCATCCGGCTCCAGCACACGTTCACGCCGTGCGCCTTCGCCGCCTCCGTCATCGCCGGCGTCGCGTCGTAGGACTCGGCCGCGGTGAACGGCCCGGGGCTGTGCTCGGGGAACAGGATCAGGTCGGCGCCCTTGGCGGCCGCCTCGGCGACCAGCTCCACGGCGCGCGCGACGTTGTCGGCGCGGCGCTCGGAGGGCGCGGTACGCGGCTGGGCGACGGCGAGGGTGTAGGTGTCGGGCATGGGGGGTCCTGTGGGGAGGGGTGGGGGGCGCGGCGGCGGGAGAAGGGGCCGGGCCGCGCCCCCGGGGGAGAGGGTTTAGGGGGTGAGGCCGATGGAGGGGTTGATGAACTCGTTGGTGACTAGGTCTTCGGGGGTGATGCCCGAGATGTCGGCGTCGGGGGCGTACTCGGTGATGAGGTCGATGAGCTGCTGGACTCGGGGGAGGTCGTAGTTGCCGAGGGTGCTGTCATCGCCGTTGGCGATGAGGCCCATGTCGATCTGGGCCTTCACGGACGCCTCGGCCTGGCCCGGGGTGTAGATCCAGCTGGTCTGGTACTGGTCGACCAGGTCGATGATCTTCTTGTTGGTGGCCGCGTAGTCGGTGATGTAGTCCACCTGGGCCTGCTGGAGGATCGGGACGAGCTTGGAAAGGCAGTCCTTCTGCTTCGTCACGTCCTCCTTGCGCACCACCATCGACTGGAAGTACTCGGGGAAGCCGGTGTCGTGGATGAGCTGGCCCTTGACGGGCTTGCCCCACGCCTTCGTCTCGACCTCGTACATGTAAGGCTCGGCGGTGATGAAGCCCGTCTCGGCGACCTTGCCTCCGGCCGCGACGAACGTGGCGGGCTTGGGCGAGTCGCTCTGGTCGATCTGCGCCTTGTCGATGACGCCCGTCCCGACGAGGTACTCCTGCCAGACCGTGACGTCCGAGCCGAGCAGGATCTTGACCTTGTCCTTCTTCAGGTCGGCGATCGTGGTGGCGTCCGGGTAGGTGGCCGGATCCCAGTAGATGGCGTAGGGGCTCTTCTCCAGCTGGGCGAAGACGGAGACCACAGGGGTGTCCTTCTGCGTCACGAGGTGCTCGGAGACGCGGCCGTAGCCGAACATGATGTCCTTGTCCTGGTACAGGAGGGACTGGGCGGTCTGGTAGCCGACGGACGCGCCGCCGATGCGGATCTCGACGTCGACGCCGGTGTCCTCGCCGGACGCCACCAGCGGGCCCTTCACGGACTTGGCCTGGGTGTTGACGGTGTAGCCGTCGCCGAGGAGCTGGTAGATGCCGCCGTGCTCGGCCTCGGGCTCCCAGTCGGCCTGGATGACGACGGTGGCGGGGCAGACCCCGGACAGGGCGCCGGAGCGGTCTCCGGCGGCCTCGGGGGCGTCGTCGCCGTCGCCGCAGGCGGTGGCGAGCAGGCTCATCGAGGTGATCAGTGCCGCGGTGCCCAGGACGCGGCGGGTGAGGGCTCTGGACATGGCTCGTCCTTTTCGGTGGTCGGGCGGGGAATCGAGGGGGAGGGGGCTGTCAGGAGGAGCGCGCGGCGCGGTCTCCCGCGCCCCACGCCTCCGACCAGGCGCCGACGACGCGGCGGCCCAGGGCGCCGAAGACCCAGAAGACGGCGACGCCGAGGACGGCCGCCGCGAACACCGTCGCGAGCATTTCGGCCGACTGAAGGCGGCCGCTGTAACGGGACAGGAGGAGGCCGAGGCCGATAGCACCTCTGCCGAAGAAGAAGTCACCGACGACCGCGCCGACGATGGACAGGCCCGCCGCCGTCTGGAGGCCGACGAACACCTGCGGGAGCGCCGCCGGTATCTGCAGCTTCACCAGCCGGGTGAACGGCTTGGCACGGGCGAGCGTGAGCAGGTCGTGCAAACCGCGGTCGGTGCCCAGCAGCCCCTGGAGCGGATTGATGACGAGCGGGAACAAGGCGATGATCACGCAGACGACGACACGGGCGGTCAGTTCGTAGCCGAACCAGAAGCCGATGACGGGCACGATCGCCAGGATCGGGATCGTCTGGAGGAACACCACCCACGGGTACAGGGACCGCTCGATCCAGCGGGCCTGCGCCATGAGGACGGCGAGGACGGAGCCCAGGACGAACGCGATGGCCAGGCCGATGAGAGCCGCCTTGAGCGTCTCCCAGCTCGCCAGCAGGATGTCCTCCCGCGTCCGTTCGTCGAGGAACCCTTCGCTGACCACCTCGTGCGGCGGCGGGAGAAGGAACCTACGATCCTCCGCGAGCACCTGATAGGTGACGACGTACCAGGCGCCGACGATGAGGGCGAACACCCCGAACGGCGGAAGGACGCGGCCCAGGCTCGCGGTGAGCCGGGCGACGACGGGTCCGGTCATGACGCCTCCTCCAGGGCACGCGCCACCTTGCCCGCCAGGTCAGCGAACTCGGCGGTGTACCGCAGGTCGGCGGGCCGGGGGAAGGCGAACGGCACGGTGAACTCGGCGGTGATCCGCCCCGGCCGCGCCGACATCACCACGACCCGGTTGGACAGGAACACCGACTCCTCGACGGAGTGGGTGATGAACAGGGCGCCGAAGGAGCGTTCGACGAACAGGTCCATGAGCTGGAGGTTGAGCCGGGTCCGCGTGATCTCGTCGAGGGCGCCGAAGGGCTCGTCGAACAGGAACAGCTCGGGCTCCATGACGAGCGCCCTGGCGAGGCTCGCGCGCATCCTCATGCCGCCGGAGAGCTGCCGGGGCAGGTGGTCGGCGAAGTCGGCGAGGCCCACCGACTCCAGCGCCTCCTGCGCCCGCATCCGCACGTTGCCGCGGTTGGCGCCGGACAGCTCGCCGAGCAGCTCGACGTTCCGCCGGACCGTCCGCCACGGCATCAGCGTGGCGTCCTGGAAGACGTACGCGATCGACTCCGTGGCCGTCTCGACCGCGCCGGAGGAGGCGTGATCGAGGCTGGACGCGAGGCGCAGCAGCGTTGACTTGCCGCACCCTGACGGGCCGATCACCGAGACGAACTCGCCGCGCGCGACGGTCAGCGTGACCGGGTCGAGCGCCTGGACGGCCCCGAACCTGCGCGTGACGTCGCGGAAGGCGAGCAGCGGACCCGGCGGTGTCATGTCAGGCCGTCCTTCCCGGTGATCTCGGACGCGGCGATCCCGCCGAGCCGGGCGTTCAGCCGGCCCCGGTTGGCGACGGCCACCGCGACGAGCACCTCGTCGGGGTAGGGCGCGTCAGCCGGGTAGAGGGTGACCGCGTCGTAGTGGTCGCGGACGTACAGGGCGTCCTTGTGCGCGAGAGGCAGCGTGAGCGGGGTGCCCGCCGCGCCTACGCACGTCGCGGAGGAGACCCAGGCCGCGCCGCCGCCTACGGCGTCGCGCAGCGCGTTGCCGAAGGGCGTCGTCACGAACGAGACGACGTGCTCCTGGGCGCCGTTCGTGCCTGCGACGCCGCCCTTGCCGTAGCTCAGGGCGGGCTCGCCGAGGACGTCCACAGCCATCTCGCCGAGGATCCGGCCGAGGACGGGGCTCGCGTCCACCGCCGGAGACAGGTCCTCGTGGTAGGCGCCCGCGAACGGGTTCGCGATGACCGCTCCCACGACGACCTTGCGCAACGGCTTCTCCGCGACGATCCCTTCACAGCTCAGGTCTTCGGTGACCTGCGTGAGGAACCTACGGATCGGGAAGGGGAAACCGTCCATCACGCGTCCGCCTTCGCGGCCCGCGCGGCGGGCGGGAAGACGGCGTCGAACAGGCCCGACTCCAACGACTCCAGGTAGGCGACGACGTCGTCGGTGTCGGTGACGTCGCAGTACTTCATGTGCACGTCCATCAGCGCGACCTTGTGCGACAGCTGGGAGCGGTCGAAGGCGGCCTCGTGGGGGATCGTCACCTTGAGGTCGTAGGAGACGGCGTCCACCGCCGTCGCCCGGACGCAGCCGCTCGTGGTGGAGCCCATGAGGATCAGCGAGTCGGCTTTCAGCTGTGTCAGGTGGCTCATCAGGGGCGTGCCGAAGAACGCCGACGGCTTGCGCTTCTCGATGAAGATGTCGCCCTCGGCGGGCGCCACCTCGTCGACGATGTCGTTGCCGCGGTGGCCCATCACGTCGACGACGTCCGTGGAGCGGTGGCTCTTGTCGTTCCAGACGCCCAGGTCGAAGCCGTCCGGACGGCGCGGATTCGTCGTGTAGACGACCGGGAGGCGCTTGCGGCGGGCCACCTCCAGGATCCGGACGATCGCCGGGACGGAGCGGCTCCAGGCTTCGGGGCCGCACGCGTAGCGCCACCGCTTGATGGACTCCAGGATCGGCTCGTCGGTATCGCCGCAGAAGTTGTAGTTCACGTCGATGACGACGATCGCCGGACGCGACCCGAAACCGGCGCGTCTGCCCCATCCGGCGGCCTCGAAGACCGCGCGGTCGGTGGCGTCGAGGACGTCGTCCCAGGGGGCGACGCCGCGCTCGTACAGGGCGGCCATGTCACTCCCCCTTCATCGCGGTGTACTTGTAGGTCTCCTTGGCGAAGCCGGGGCGGGTGAAGTCGGTGCCCAGCCAGCGGTTGCTGGGGGCCACCCTGGTCGGCTCGGTCACCGCGAACGCCTGCTTGCGGCCCATCGGAGTGCGCGCGAGGTACTCGCCGCGGGGGTCGCCCACCGGACGCATGCCGGGGGAGTCGTCGGCCCACTCGGCCGTCACCTTGCCGCGCAGGATCGTCTTCACAGGCCAGCCCGTGAAGGTGTGGCCCTCCATGATCGACCAGCCGGAGCGCGTGTTCAGGTGCTCCTTGCCGACGGTGACCTCGCGGCCCGCGTCCACGATCGTGATGTCCGCGTCGAAGCCAGGCAGGAGCGAGCCCTTGCGGCCCCACAGCCCGGCCGTCTTGGCGGGGTTCTCGCAGACGACCTGCACCATCCGCTCCAGCGAGATACGGCCCTTCGCCACGCCCTCCGACAGCAGGACCGGCAGCAGCATCTCCACCCTGGAGAAGCCCGTGCGGCAGTCCCAGATGTTGGCGTTGTACATCTCCTCGTAGGTGGCCGGCTCCCAGCCGACGACGTGGTCGGAGCCGACGACGTCGACGATCCCGTCCGCCAGGGCCACCCAGAGCGCCTCGATGTTGTCGCGGCGGCGCAGGGGCACGTTGATGCGCCAGCCCTGCTCCGGCTCCGCCCAGAGCCACGCGGGGCCCGTCTGCGCGTACACGTCCACGCCTTCGCCGCGCGCCTTCAGCACCTCGTCGAAGCTCAGTTGCGTCGTGCAGTGCTGCAGGTACAGGGAGACCCGTCCGGGCGTCTGCTGGGCGAGGTAGGAGTAGGCGCGGATGTGCTGCGCCTCCAGGAAGTCCGGGGAGCGGTCCGTCCAGGCGCCGAAGTCCGTACGGCCCGCCTTGCGGAGCCGCTCTTCGAAGACCCGGCCTATCTCCCAGTTCTCCGGGTGGATGTGGACCATGCCGCCGTAGTGGGCGACCTCCTCCATCACCCGGAAGACCGTGCCGTCGTCGATACCGGTGCCCAGCCCCGCGCGGCGCGAAGGCCAGTTGTTGTCTATCTCGTCGGACATCGACTTCATGCCGCGCGTCTGGAGGTAGAGCTTGTAATCGGTGACGCCGTGCTGCTCGACGTACTCGGGGATCTCGTCGGCGTGTTGGTCTGTCTCCAGCATGTAGCACAGGTACGCGTCCGTGTGGGAGACGTCCTCGATGACCTTCTTGGCGCTCGGGAACGACTCGTGGAAGGAGCGCACGTCGCTCTTGCCGATGACCTCCTTGAAGGGGGTCGTGCCCATCCGCGTCATGGGCGCCTGGATGCCCCACGTGGTGATGCCCGCGCACGCCGCGGCCCGCGACTCGGTCCGCATGTCGTACTCGAACGGGACGTAGCAGCCGGGGTGGGCCTCGGAGTCGACCACGCCGGGGATGACGTGGTTCCCCCTGGCGTCCACGACCTCCTTGGCGTCGGGGAGGAGGTCGTCGGGGGCGAGCGCGACGATCTTCCCGTCCTTCACGCCGATCCCGAACCGGTACCTTCCGTCCCCCAGGACGACGGTCCCGTTCACGACCTTCAGGTCGAGTTTTTCCTCTGCCACTGTGTGCCTTTCGAGGATGACAGCCAGGCGGCTGCGCTGTGCGTCGTCGGCCTGTCTCCTGTTGCTGCCAGCGCGATACAAGCACAGACACAACCGGCCACGTCAGTGCCAAACCCTCCATTTCACCCACCATTTACGCTGGCCGGAGCCCGAAACACACGCGAAACACGCGTAACATCTGGCGGCACAGATGCGAGACAGGCGGTCGCAATTCTCCGCCCCAAAAGCGACACAGAAGAGAGACAGAGCCGCCCCGGAACGCCCTGACCGTCGCGGACCGCTCTTTCGGGACACCCCACCCGGCCATTCGGGACGCGCGGCACCTTGTGACGCTCCCGTCGCCCACCGCACCCTGGTCCCGTCCACCCGGCCCTGAGGAGGACGAGGAGGCGAGCGATGTCCCCGGCGCGCTGGACGATCGGGTTCGCCCTCGCGGCGGCCGTGGCGGCGACGACGGCGCTCGCGGTGCTGCCGGACGAGCCGGACGCCGCCGCGCCCGTCGTGGTGCCCGTGGTGCCCGATCCCGCCGAGAACCCCGCGGCCCTGACCGAGCCGACCCGCCCGCCCTCCGGCGCCGACGGCTCGCCTGTGCCAAGACCCGCGACGCCCGGATGGCCTCGCCTCACAGCCGACGACAGGGCTTTCGTCAACGGGCTGCTTGCGAAGGACGAGGACTGGGAGGCGTTCTCCGGCGGGGTGCCCTACGCCGTCGTCCAGGATCGGCCGTGGACGAGCGGTAGGGAGAGGACCGGGGTGGTGCGCCAGGTGCGGTTCGTTCGCGCGGTGACGACGCCGATGCGGCGCTGGCCCGTCGTCGTCTGGAAGCCCGACGGAGGGGGCTACGACCGGTACCGGCTCAACGCGCGGTACGAGAACGTCAGGGTCGCGCTGCTGCACCTGTCCTTCGAGGACGGGCTTGTCGCTCTTCAGGGGATCGGCCCGGCCCGGACGGTGCTCGGTGAGGGCAACGGCTGGATCGACGAGCTGCCCGCTCAGGCGCCCGACTGATGCGGCGCTCGTCTGGGCCGAACGGCGCGCGGTAGCGTGGCGTTGGCCTCTGGCGGAGTGGCGTTCGTGACGGGTGGGGTGGAGGCGGGTAGGTAGGGGTGCGGAAGACCGCGCACGCGGAGAAGGCGACAGAGGGCGGGGCGGATGGCTAGGGCGGCGATCGGGACCGAGCACGGCCAAGGGGAGCTCAAGAAGGTCATCGGCCGCAAGGTGCTGCTGCTCTTTGTGGTGGGCGACATCCTCGGGGCGGGCATCTACGCGCTCGTGGGGCAGGTCGCCGGGGAGGTCGGCGGAGCCATCTGGCTGCCCTTCCTCGCCGCCTTCGTCCTCGCCTCCCTGACGGCGACCGCCTACGCGGAACTCGTCGGGAAGTACCCGAAGGCGTCGGGCGCCGCGCTCTACACGCACAAGGCGTTCGGGCTCCCCTTCCTCACCTTCATGGTGGCGTTCACCGTGATGATGAGCGGCGTCACCTCGGCGTCAGCCGCCGCGCGCGCTTTCGGCGGGAGATACCTCGCCGAGTTCATCACGCTGCCCGTCATCGTCGGGGCGCTGGCGTTCCTCGCCCTCGTGACGCTGGTGAACCTCGCGGGCATCTCCGAGTCCATCAAGGTGAACGTCGTGCTCACCGCGATCGAGGCGTTCGGGCTGCTAGTCATCATCGCCATCGGCGTGTGGGCGCTGCTGCACGGCGACGGCGACCCGGCGCGCGCGATGGAGTTCCACCCGCAGAACGGGGCGATCCTCGGCGTGCTCGGAGGCACCGCGCTCGCCTTCTACGCGCTGCTCGGCTTCGAGGACTCCGTCAACCTCGCGGAGGAGGCCAAGAACCCGCCTGCCGACTTCCCCCGCGCGCTGTTCGGCGGCCTCGCCCTCACCGCCGTCGTCTACCTGGCCGTCGCCTTCACCGCCACGATGCTCGTGGACACGCGGACCCTCGCGGAGTCGACGGGGCCGCTCCTGGAGGTCGTGCGGGTCGCGGGCTTCGCGTTCCCGCCGAAGCTGTTCGCGCTCATCGCGCTGCTGGCCGTCGGCAACACCGCGCTCATCAACATGATCATGGCGTCGCGGCTGGTTTACGGGATGGCGCGGGAGGGCATCGTGCCGTCGGTGCTGGGGAAGGTGGCGCCGGTCCGCGCCACGCCCTGGACGGCGATCCTGTTCACCGTCGCGGTCGCGGTCGTGCTCGTCAGCACCGGCGACGTCGGCAACCTCGCCGACACCACGGTGCTGCTGCTCCTGCTGGTGTTCACCCTGGTCAACGTGTGCGTCCTCGTGCTGCGCCGCGACCCCGTCGACCACGCCCACTTCCGCGCCCCGACCTGGATGCCCGCCACCGGCGCCGTCGTCTGCCTGATCCTCGCCTCCCCCCTCACCGGCCGCGACCTCGACGTCTACGTCCGCTCCGTCGTCCTCATCGCCATCGGCGTCGTCTTCTGGCTGATGAACCACGGCTACCACCGCTACCGCAACCGCACCTCCCGGCAAACCCCCTAGCCCGGCCCGACCGACGCGGGGCGAGGAGAGCGCCACGGGTCGTCCCCGCCTGCGGAAGAACACAGCGGTGGCGGCCGGGCGGAAAATGTCGGTGGGGCGTCGCATGATGGGGGTGCCGGACCCAGGGTGGGTCAGATCGCGGGAGTGGGGGCGTGGGGGTTGGGGTGGCAGAGCGGAGCGGAGGGCGTGGTGAGCATGTGGTCGATGACGGTGTGGAGGGCGATGCGGAAGTAGGCGAGGGCCTTGGGGTTGTCGGCCCGGGTCATGCCGGCGCCGGGGGCCAGCAGGCCGGTGCCGAGGAAACCGTTGATGCACCACAGGACGACGCCCCAGAAGGCGTAGACGTCGATGTCCCCGGGAACGGCGTCACGGATCTTGTGGGCGGCGAGATGCATCAGAGGGCGCACATAGAGGTCCTCGACCTCGGGGACGTTCGCGGCGTCGGCGGCCCACCGGTGCGTCCACAGGGCGAGGAAGTCGGGGTGCTCGGAATAGAAGTCGAGATAGGAGTCCGCGAGTTCGTGGGCCGCCGTGTGCGCCGAGACGGCGCTGTCCACGATCACCTGCATCCGCGCGCGCCGCGCCTCGAAGATCCGGCCCATGACGCGCAGGTAGAGCTCGCGCTTGTTGCCGACGAGCGTGACGATCGCCGAGGTGGGAACGCCCAACGCCTCCGCGAGGAGTTCGAGCGAGGTCATGTCGTAGCCGAGCCCGGAGAACAACCGAGTTGCGGTCTCCACGACCTGTTCATCGCTGAGCGGCTCAGGCATGTTCACCACTCTACGGCGACGGTCTCAACGGCTTATCTGCTCCGATTAACGGCGAACCCAACAGTCGATTTCACCGATGTTTCCCCGCGTGATGAATACGTGGACGAGGGTGCATACGGGTCAGCGGCCCTCAAGGGCCGTGGTCATGGCGGTGGTGAGCCGGTCGAGGGCGGCGAGGACCGCCGGGTGGTCGGGGCCGAGCGCCGTGGTGAGGAGGTCGGCGAGTTCGGCGTGCGCGGGGTCGATGCGGTGCAGGGCGGTGTACCCGGCGGGGGTCGGGCGGAGGAGGTGGGCGCGCTTGTGCGACGGGTTGGGGAGGTACTCGGCGAGGCCCTCCGCGACGAGGAGGGCGGCCACGCGTTGCACGCTCTGGCGGGTGACGCCCATGGCGCGGGCGATGTCGGAGACCGTCAGCGGGGCGGCGACGACGGCGCCGAGCACCTGCCAGCGGGCGGCGGTGAGGCCCACGGGCGAGGCGAGGCGCTCGGACGCCTCAAGGAACAGCCCGTTCAGGCGGAACACCGCGAGCGCCGTGCCGGACAGGAACTCCTGCGGGTTCATCCGGCCGCCATGAGCACGGGGAAGGCCGACGCGTCGGAGCGCGCGAAGAGCCGGAACCAGGCGTCGAGGACGTGCGGCTCGTACAGGTCGAGCCTGGCGAAGATCTCGCGGGCGAACGCGACGGGCTCGGTGGGCCCGGCGGTGATGACGTCGCCGTCGGTGACGGCGTCGGCCTCCACGTACCGGGGGCCGCCCTGGTAGCCGGTGGCCGCGAGGTACTCGGCGGCGGCGCTCGTGTGCGCGCGGCCGTCGAGGAGCCCCGCGCGGGCCAGGCCGACGGTCGCGCCGCAGATCGCCGCCACCGGGACGCCGTGGGCGAGGAACTCCCGTGCGGTGTCCGCGAAGACGTCGAGGGTGGTTCCGGCGTCCCAGGCGGCGGCGCCCGGCAGGACGAGCATCGCCGCGTCGGCGGGGGTGATCTCGGTGAGCACCGCGTCGGGCAGGACGCGCAGCCCGCCCGCCGTGGTGACCGGCCCGGCCTGTGCCGCGACCGTGCGCACCCGGTAGTGGCCCGGCTGCTTCTGCCAGTGGCCCTGGGTGATGTTCGCGACGGTGTGGCCCGCCTCCCAGTCCGCCCATCCGTCGTACACCGCGACCCATACGTTCTTGCGCTCGTTCGTCATGACAGTATTCTGTCATATCGACAGCATGCTGACAACTTGGCCCGGTGCATCGCCCGTGCGAGAGGATGGCAAGGTGAGCGCAGGAGGGGGACGGATGGGGTATCTGGGGCAGCTTTTTGGGCTCGACGGGAAGGTCGCGCTGGTCACCGGCGGGAGTTCGGGGATCGGGCGGGCGGTGGCGGTGGCGCTCGGCAGGGCCGGCGCGTCGGTCGTCGTGGTGGCGCGCGGCGCGGACGCGCTGACGGCGACGGTCGCGGAGTTGGAGGCGCACGGGTGCCGTGCCGCCGCCGAGCGCGCCGACCTGGCGAACCGGGACGAGGTGCGGGACGTCGCCGAGCGGGCGGTCGGGCACTTCGGCGAGGTCGACGTCCTGGTGAACTCGGCGGGCGTCAACCCGCGCCCGCACCTGGACGACCTCACCGAGGCCGACTGGGATCTCACGATGGCCGTCAACCTGCACGCGCCGTTCCTGCTCGGCCAGCGGTTCGGGCCCGCGATGGCGGGGCGCGGCTGGGGACGGATCATCAACGTCGGGTCACAGCAGGCGTTCCGGGCGTTTCTCAACAGCGGCGGCTACGGCGTGTCGAAGGCGGGCATCACCGCGCTGAGCCGCTCGCAGGCCGAGGCGTGGTCGGCGCGCGGCGTCTGCGCGAACACCCTGGTGCCGGGCTTCGTCAGGACGCCGCTGACCCACCACGTCGCCGCCGACGCGCTGGCCGCGCTCGCGGCGCGCACCACGGTCGGCCGCAACGGACTGCCGGAGGACTTCGCGGGCGCCGCGGTCTTCCTCGCATCCGCTTCGTCCGGATACATCACCGGCCAGACCCTCTTCGTCGACGGCGGCCTCAGCACCCACTGAGGCGTACCGGGCGCTCGGCGTCGGACCCGGCGACTTCGCGAGCCTGGCGGGCACGCTCGCCGGGGTTTGAGGAGGCGGGCACCGAGCTCGTCGAGATGGTGACGGGCTAGCCCGGGGCCTGTCCAGGTAGGGCGGGTAAGGGTTCTTTGGGGAGGGGTTGGTGGGTGGGGGAGGGAAGGGTTCCTAGCTTGGAAGGGTCCGGATGAGGGGAGGACCCGATGGATCTGTCGCAGCTGGTGAAGCTGGCGCAGGACCCGCAGGTGCAGCAGATGGTGAAGAGTGTCGTCAGCGGCCTCGGTAGCTCGGGCGCGCAGGGCGGCAAGGGAGGCGGCGGCCTCCAGGACCTGCTGGGCCAACTCGCGGGAGGCGGGCTGCAGAAGCAGGTCGACTCCTGGGTGAGCGGCGGGAGCAACGAGGCGGTGACGGGCCAGCAGGTCGAGCAGGCGCTCGGCCCCGACACCGTGGCGCAGGCGGCCCAGGCCGCGGGCGTCCCGCCGGAGAAGGCGGCCGACGACCTCGCGCACGTCCTGCCGGGACTCGTGGACAAGGCGACGCCCACCGGCTCCACCTGAGCGGATCGGACGCCCGCGACGAGGAGCAGCGGGCCGACGGCTGTCGGCCCGCTGACATGCCCGAAGGCGCCAGGGGGGATTGTGCCAGCTGGGGGTGGCCGGGTGGGGTTAAGCTGGCGCGCATGAGTGAGACGGGCGGCGGGCGGGAGTACCGGATCGGGGAACTGGCCGCCGAGGCGGGGATCCCGGTGCGCACCCTGCGGTACTACCAGGAACGCGGGCTGCTGCCCAGGCCGCGCAGGCAGGGCAGGGTCGGCCTGTACTCCGACGCGCACCTGGAGCGGCTGCGGCTCATCGCGGCGCTGCTGGAGCGCGGCTACCGCCTCGACGGCATCGAGGAGCTCCTGGCGGCCGCGGGAGAGGGCAGGGACGTCACCGAGCTGCTCGGGCTCGAACGGGCCGCGGGAGGGCCGTGGACCGAGCCGGGGGAGGTCAGGTTCACCCGCGACCAGGCCGCCGACGTGTTCGGCGCCGAACTCACCGACGAGGTGCTGGCCGAGGCCGTCGAACTCGGCTACGTCAGGGTCGAGGGCGAGGAGATCGTGCACACCAGCCCCCGTCTCCTGGCGGCCACCCTTGACCTGGTGAAGGCGGGCGTCCCGCTGCGGGCCGCCGTGGCGATGGGCTGGGAGCTACAGGCCGCCTTCGACAGGGTCGCTTACGGGTTCGTCAGGCTGGTCCGCACCCATCTGCTGGAACCGGGCCTGGCGGAGGGGACGGCGGGCCTTGAGCGGCTCGCGGAGGCCGTCGCGGGACTGCGGCCCGTCGCGCGCGCCGTGGCCGACGAGCACTTCGCGCGCGCGATGGACGCCAGGGTCCGCGCCGAACTCGCGGACCTGCGCGACCGCCTCCGCTAGCCGTCCCTCAAGCGGCCGCCTTGTCCAGCACGGCACGGGTCCCGCGCAGGATCGTCGTGGCGACGCGGTAGGGGTCGTCGTTCATGGGCACGTGGCCGCACCCGGGGAGGACGACGTGCTTCGCCCACGGGAAGCAGGTCCGCGCGATCTTCGCCTGGTAGACGGGCAGCACGATGTCGCGCTGCGCCCACGCGATGGTCACCGGAACGTCGCCGGTGGGCGGCGCGGTGAACGGCACGGTCTCGGCGAGGAACTCCATGACCTCGGGACGGGCCCGCAGCAGGCCGCGGAAGTCGCCGAGCGCCTGCTCGGGCGTGAGGGTGCCGGGACGTGTGTTGATCCAGGAGAAGAGCGCGGCACGTCCCACGCGGGTGCGCAGGAGGCGTTCGGCGTAGGGGTCGATCCTCCCGGAGAGGGCGAGGATGACGCGGAAGAGGCTCGTCGTGTAGCGGAAGTCCAGAGGTCCCCGCCAGAAGCCGATGGGGGAGAAGGCGGTGACGCTGCGGACGGCGTCGCGCGCGGCGAGTTCGAGCGCGAGCCCGCCGCCCAGCGAGTTGGCCGCGATGTGCGGGCGGTCGAGACCGAGGTCGGCGAGCCCTTCGATGAGCTGGTCGAGCATCCGGTCGCCGGGCGCCTGGTAGCCGGGCCGCAGTGACGGGGACTCGCCGTGCCCCGGCAGGTCGATCAGGATCACCTCGTGGTGCTCGGCGAGGTGGTCGGCGACGGGGTACCACGCCTGCCTGCGGTGGGTGATTCCGTGCAGGAGGACGAGTGGTTCGCCCTCGCCCCTGCGCTCGTGTGCCAGCATGCCTCGCCTTCCGTCGGACGATCTTCCCAGTGCTCACTGGGACATTGATGGCTGTTCATCGTCACCGGTCGGGGCCGCCCGCGTCCACTGCCGCGAAGGCGAATTCCGGCATCCCGGAAAGCCGCGTTTCGTCAGGATCGCTCAAGAACCGGGCGACGAGGCGTACATGCCGGGACAGAAGTACCCGGACGGCTCGGTGCGCGTGCGCGGGCCGTCCAGGACCAGCCGGAAGACGCGGTGCTCGCCGCCCCGGTCCGCCTCGACGATCTCGGCCTCGCCCTCGGTCAGCCACCGGAGCGAGACGGGGCCGTCGGGCGCGTCGTGGCGCACGCACAGCGTCAGCACGTCGCGCTGCACGCCGAACGCGCCACGGGTGCGCAGGACGACCCGGTGGCTGCGGTCGGCGTCCATCAGCGCCGCCTCCCGCACCTCGATGACGGTGAGCACGTGACGCCCGTCCGGGGAGGCGAGCGACGGCTCCACCTGCCGCTCCAACTGCCGGAACGGCTGGCTGGCCGCCGTCCCCACCACGTAGAGCGCCACCACGAGGAGCCACGTAGGCCCGCGGGCCGCCCAACGAACGGCTCGGGGCCTACCGGGGCGCCGGGCCAAGGGCAGCAGCGCAAGCGCGACGAACAGCAGCACGGGCGGCGCGATCCCGAAGGCGAACGCCGCGCCGCCCAGCCGCCCGCCCGCCTTCTCGACCTGTTCGGTGAACGTGTGCGCGGCGACGAACCCGTACGGGTTCCACGCGACGGCGAGCAGCGCCGAGACCACCCAGAGCGGCGGGAACCGGACGACCCGCCCGGCCAACGACCGCCTCGCCGGAACACCCATCCGCCGACCGTACGGACCGCCGCGTCCCGACCGCAGGTGACCGGCGTCCCCTCCCACGTCCCGGCTGACGGCAAGCGCCCTCCCCGTCCACCGGACAGCCCGCCGCTCCGGGGGGAGGTGGCGGGCATGCTCAGTGCCGGGGCAGTCGGAGGACGAACAGCGCTCCGGTGCCGGGCGGTTCACGGCACTCCAGGGTGCCGCCCGACGCCGCGGCGATCTCACGGGCTATCGCCAGGCCGAGACCGGCGCCTCCCTCGTCACGGCCCCGGGCGTCGTCGCGGCGGACGAACCTCGCGAAGATCCGCTCACGGTCCTCGGCCGGGACGCCGGGACCGTCGTCGCGCACGGACAGCACGGCGTGGCCGGGCTCGGCGGCCAGCGTGAGGGTGACGCGCTCGGCGGCGTGTCTCTGCGCGTTGTCCAGGAGGTTGTCCAGCGCGCGCGCGAGCCGCCGGGGATGCGCCGGGACGGTCGGTGACGCCTCCGGCAGGAACACGACGGGGACCCGGTCGGTCTCGGGCCGCTCGGCCAGGACCCGGGCCGCGAGGGCCCTGAGATCGACGGAGACGGCCGGAGCCCGCGCGCCGCCCGCGTCCAGCCGGGCCAGCAGCAGGAGGTCCGTGGTGAGCTGCTGGAGCCGCCGCACGTCGGCGACCGTGCCGTCCAGGTCGAGCAGGTCGGGGTGTTCGAGCGCGATCTCCAGCTGGGCGCGCAGCGACGCGAGCGGGTTGCGCAGCTCGTGCGAGGCGTCCGCGACGAACCTGCGCTGCTGCTCGGTGGAGCGCTGCAGCGCCGACAGCGTCCGGTTCGTGGTCACCGCGAGCCGCGCGATCTCGTCCCGCGCGGCGGGCACCGGCACCCGGCGCGCCAGATCGCCCGCCGCGGTGATGCCCGCCATCTCGGTGGTGATCGCCTCGACCGGCCGTAGCGCGCGGCGCGTCACCAGCCAGGTGGAGGCCGCCACCACGAGGAGCACCAGCGGCAGCCCGCCCAGCATCCCCCTGACGGTCGTGGCCACCGCGGCCCGCGCCGACGCCAGCTCCGCGCCCGCGTAGACGACGACGGAAGCCCCCGCCGGAGACGTCGCCGTCACCCCCGCGAACCGGTACTCCCCGGTGTCGTCGTCGAACACGGCCTTCCGGGTGAGGAACACCAGCGCCTCCCCGCCCTCGTCCTCAGCGTCGTCCCGGGCCTCGGGTTCGCCTGTGTTCTCCGCGTCGCCAGGAGCGTCGGCCACAGGGCCGTCACTTGTCTCCTCGTCGTCTCCGGCGGTGTCGTCGCGAGCCTCTTGGGCGCTCTCGCTTTCCGGCGTGTCAGGGGGGCCGCCCTGGGTGCCCGTGTCGCCTTGGGCGCCGCCCTTGCCCGTCCGGGTCGCTTCGGGCGACGGGTGGGGTGGGGCTGCGGGCAGGGGCGCGAGGGTGAGGTCGGGGCTCGTGGCGACGACGCGCCCGGCGGGGTCGACGACCTGGACGGGCGTGTCCTCGTCGGGCAGCCGCAGGGCGGCGGGCGAGACACCCGAAGCCCACTGGGAGGCGACGCGCGCGGCGGCGGCCTCGGCACGGGCGCCCGCGCCGCGCAGGAGGTCGGCGCGCAGGGCGAGCACCACGGGCACGGCGGCCGCCACGAGCGCGAGCGCGACGACGACGGTGGCGCCGAGCGTCGTGCGCGCGCGGACCGACCCCAGGACGCGGCTCATGAGACGCCGCCCGCGGTGAGCCGGTAGCCCGACCCCCGGACGGTCTCGATGGAACGCCGCCCGTACGGGGCGTCCACCTTGCGTCGCAGCGCGCTCACGTGCACCTCGACGACGTTGGGGTCGCCGTCGTAGGCGGAGTCCCACACGTGCTCCAATATCCGCCGCTTGGAGACGACCTCCTCCGCGTGCGCCGCGAGGAACTCCAGGACGGCGAACTCCCGCGCCGTCACCGTGATCTCCTCGCCGCCCCGGTGCACGCGCTGCCCCGCCGGGTCCACGAGCAGGTCGCCCACCTCGATGACGGGCGCGCCCGCCCTCTGCCGTCGCCGGAGCAGCGCCCTTATCCGGGCTCGGAGGACGACGTAGGAGAACGGCTTGGTCACGTAGTCGTCAGCCCCCACGTCGAGGCCCTCCGCCTCGTCGTACTCGCCGTCCTTGGCGGTGAGCATGAGGATCGGCGTCTCCACGCCGTCGCGGCGCAGCGCCGCGGCGACCCGGTAGCCGTTGACGCCGGGCAGCATGACGTCGAGGACGATCAGGTCGTACTCCTCCTCGGTGGCCAGGAACAGGCCCTCGGCGCCGTCGTGCACGACATCGACGGCGTAGCCCTCGGCGCGCAGCCCTCGGGCCAGGGACAGCGCCAGTCGGCGCTCGTCCTCGACGATCAACAGCCTCATGTCCTCCACCTTGCCAAATCCATGCTGAAGCACCCTTCAGGAAGCTTCAGGGTCTCTTCAGGACCGGTCCGGCAGCGTGGCTGCTGATCGTAGGGACAGCGTCCAGAGATCGAGACAGAGGAGCACCGATGCCCGCCAAGACCGTGATCGCCCTGGCGTTCACCGCGACCGCAGCCGCGGGGATCGCCGCGGGAACCGCGCTGGCGTCCGCCGACGACGTGCTGCGCGTGCCCGTCGCCGTGGCGACGGAGACGCCGACCGCCGACCCGACGACGCCGACCGACGGGACGACGCCTGCGACCCCGCAGGTCACCATCGAGCAGGCGATGACCAAGGCGCTGGAGAAGCAGGAGGGCCTGGTCTCGGCGGCGGAACTCGACACCGCCGACGACGGCAAGCAGACGTGGCACGTCGATCTCCTCACCAAGGACGACAAGTGGCGCGACCTGGAGGTGGACGCCACGTCCGGCGAGGTGATCGAGGACAAGGAGGACAGCGGGGGCGACCAGGAGGACGCCAAGGCGCTCCGCGAGGCCAAGGTGACGGCGGCCGACGCCGTCACGAAGGCGACGGCGCAGCAGCCGGGCACGGTGACGTCGTTGGGCTTCGACTACGAGGACGGCGCCCAGCCCTCCTGGAAGGTGGACGTGCGGGCCGACGACGGGGCCGAGCACGAGGTTGTGGTGAACGCCGACTCCGGCGAGGTGACGCCGTCGGCCACCGCGTCGCCCACCGGGTGACGGACCGCGGTGAACGGGACCCCGGGACGGCCCGGGGTCCCCTCGCGCGGTCAGGGCGTTCGGCGCGGCATGAGGCTGTTGAACAGGCCGAACGGCCCGGCGCCGCCCTTTTTGTTCGGGGTCACCTTCTTGGTGCTGGTCGCGGTGTGGATGCGGGCGCCCGCGCTGTTGTACATCTCAGCGGTGATGACGGCTTTGGCGCCCGGAAGGATGGGCCCGTCCTTCAGGATGGGGATGCGCACGGTGTGGCGGCGCAGCGTGCCGCAGTCGACCTTCGTGCGGACCTTGCCCCACGGGCCCTTCACACGGCGTGACGTGCCAGCCGATGCCTGTCCGAGAAGGAAGGTGATCCAGGCGGACTCGCCGGGAGGGCTGCACGAGTAGAGCATCTGGACGTCCACGGCCTGCCCGCCCGCCTCCACGACCTTGAGCGGCACGACCATGCCGTCGGTGGCGGGCGCGGCGCTCGCGGCCGGGGCGGCGAGCAGGACGAGGGCGGCGGTGATGACACAGAGTGAACGCATGCGGCGCATAGTAGTGAAGCGCCGAGGTCAGGCCGTGGCGTCTTCCCCGGGCTTTACCGAGCGCGGCCCGCGTTCACGCGTGACCGGCCGGACGGGGTAGCGCAGCAGCGTCTTGAGCCGGTCAGGGGCGGTGCGCCGGAAGTCGGAGAGGTAGATCTCATGGTGCTTCCCGGCGATCGCGAGGCCCTGCTCGTCCAGGAAGGCGTAGAGCTTCGCGAGGGTCGAAGGCTCGTCGGCGAAGGGGCCGACGTGGAGGATCTGCGCGCAGGTCCCCTCGTGCAGGGGTCCGAACCTGACGGACGGCACAGGCAGGGCGGGCTTCTTGCGCGCGGCCGTCTCCAGGGCCGTCCTGACGAGCGCGTCGTCGGCCTGGGGAGGCTGCGGGATGATCATGGTCCAGCACCAGGCGTCCCGGTCGGACTCCTCGTACGGCAGCCCGTCGCCCGGCCACCACTGCCCTTCCAGGGGCAGTACGGAGTACTCAAGGATCCCGGCGGCCTTCAACGCCCCGCGCACCGCGTAGGCGGAGGCGTACAGGGCGGCGACGGCCGACGTCCACGCCTCGCTCTCCGGTGAGCCCGTCCCGTCGATCGTCAGGCACCGCAGCTCGGGCGCCTCGAAGACGACGGGTTCGGCACGGGCCGCGTACAACACACGGTAGGTCTTCTTGAAGTCTTCCCTGGGAACGCTCACGGCTTCTCCTCGTCATCAGGGCCCGACCCTCCGACGGGGACGGACAGGCGTGTCAGCAGGTCGTGCGGGGCCGCCTCACCGGGCGTCACGAGATACTCCTCCCGCGCGGGGCCGCGCGCCACGTGCCCCCGCTCGTGGATCCAGGAGAACAGCGCGGTGTAGGCCAGAGGCAGTTCCGCGTAGGCGCCGCTGTGCAGGGTCGTCGCGACGGCAGTGGCAGGCAACTCCACCGGACGGGTTCCAGGCACCTCCCCGCCCACGGCGGCCCCCACCGCGACGGTCATGCCGTCGGTGAGATCGAGTGGATAGAGCCCGTACACGGGTGGCGTCCAGGGCCGTCCGGCCAGCGCCGCCATCAGCTCGGTGACGCGGGCGCGGGTGGCCGCGCCCAGCTCGGCGGCCGCACAGGAGCCCTGGACGACGGCGAGGCGCAGGGCGGGCGCGGCCGTGAGCGTCACCGCGTAGGCGGGGGACGGGTCGGCGGCGAGCCGGTCGAGCACCGCGAGGCGCTCGGTGTCGCGGGCGATGCGGGCGGCGAGCCTGTCGCGTTCGGCGGCGAGCAGGCCCGTCCTGGCCTCGGGAGGGGCGGCGAGCAGCTCGGCGATCACCGGGAGCGGCACGTCGAGGTCGCGCAGCAGCGCGACGGTGAGGGCGTCCCGCACCCGAGCGGGCGCGTAGTAGCGGTAGCCCGTGGCGGCGTCCACGAGGTCCGGTGGCAGGAGGCCGAGATCGTCGTAGTGCCGTAGCCGCTTCACGCTGAGGCGGCACAGCCGGGCGAACCGGCCGATGGTGAGGAGGTCGTCGTGCACGTCCTCATGGTGGACCCTCCCCCTGGGGGAGGGTCCAGGTAACGCGTTAGGCGGGGGAGCGGAGGGTGAGGAGGGTGATCTCGCTGGGGGCGAAGATGCGGAAGGGCGGGCCCCAGAAGCCGGTGCCTCGGCTTGTGTAGAGCTGGGTGCGTCCGGCCCTGCGGGAGAGGCCCTGGACGGCGGGCTGGTCGAACCGCACGAGGTGGTGGAAGGGCCAGATCTGCCCGCCGTGCGTGTGCCCCGAGATCTGCAGGTCGACGCCCGCCGCCTCGGCCAGCGCGACCTGCTTGGGCTGGTGGGCGAGCAGCAGCACGGGCAGGTCGGGGTCCGCGCCCGCCAGCGCCGCGTCGAGGTCGGCGCGGTGTCCGGGATGCCCGGAGTGGTGCGCGGTGTGGTCGTCGATGCCCGCGACGACCAGTTTGTCGTCGCCGCGCTCGACCACGGTGTGGAGGTTGTGCAGCGGCTGCCAGCCGAGTTCCTGAAGATGCGCGACCCAGCCGAGCGCGTCGCCGTAGTACTCGTGGTTGCCTGTCACGTAGACCCTGCCGAACTCGGCTTCGATGTCGGCGAGCGGCGCGGCCTGCGCGCGGCGCCGGGCGGGGGTGCCGTCGGCGATGTCGCCGGTGTGGCACACCAGGTGCGGGTCGAGCGCGTTCACCGCCTCGGTGACCTTCGCCGACCACGCGGCCCTGTCCGTCGGCCCGTAGTGGGTGTCCGTAAGCAGGACCACCCGGGTGCCGTCCAGGCCGCTTCCGAGACGCGGCAGCGTGACGTCCACCCGGCGGACGCGCGGCACCCGCATCGCCTCGTGGTACCCCCAGGCCAGCAGGACGGCCGAGACGCCGCCGACGCCGAGCGCGGTGATCCGGGCCGCGTCCGCGACGTCCAGGGCCTCCAGGACGACCCTGGCGCCCGCGCCGATGACCGACCAGCTGAACAGCACCCAGACGACCCCGAGGAGCACGTCGGAGACCAGCGAGGCCCCGTCGCGCCCGTTCCGGTGCCCGGCGACGAGCGCGGCGGGCAGGGTGAGCGCCGCGCCGAGGAAGAGCACGGTTCCGGCGGCCGTCACCCCCGAGCCCCAGCCGGGCGCGAGGACGAGCGTCCACCACGGCACCCCGAACAGCAGCCCGAGCACGGCGACCAGCACCAGGCCGATCGCCGCGGGACGCACAAATCCCGGCCTGCGGCGCGCCGCAGAGTCCACCGCCACGACCCCAACCCCTTCCACAGTACGGACGCGCTGAGAACGATCCGGGCCTGTCGCCCGTTCCCACGGGTCTTGAGCCGCTTCGCGCGCGTTCTCCCGGTGTAAGCGGAACGCGCCGCGCGGCATTCCTGCCGAGAGCAGGGACATGCCGCGCGGCGCGCCTACCGCGTCACTGCTTTCCCTGGGCCGGATCAGGGGTCGGGGCGTTGAAGGCGCTCTCCCTGAGCTCCTCCTCCGCCGTCGTCTCCACCCTGCGCATGGCGAACCGCAGGATGGGCGGCGCCATCAGCGACGTGACGATCGCCACAAGCACGATGATCGTGAACGTCTCGGTGCCGAGGACACCGAGACGGAGGCCGACCATCGCCACCACCACCTCGACGACCCCGCGCGCGTTCATGCCCGCGCCCAGGGCGAGCGCCTCCCACCGGTTGAGCCCGCTCATCGCGGCCCCGGCGAACGCGCCGAGGAACTTCCCGGCGATCGCCACCGCCAGGACGACGACGGCGGCGCCGAACACGGCGGGCTCGGCCAGCGCCGTCAGGTCCATCCGCAGGCCGGCGGTGGCGAAGAACAGCGGCGCGAGGAACGCCAGGACGGGCAGCCGCAGCGGCGCGAGCCGCTCCGCCGTCACCTCGCCCGTCGAGCCCATGACGACGCCCGCCACGAACGCCCCGAAGACGGCCTCCAGATGCAGCGCGTGGGTCGCGGCGGCGCCGAGGATGGTCAGGACCACCATCACGGCCACCGCCCGCCCGTGGTCGTCTCCGGCGGCGCGCAGGAGCCGCCGGACGAGCGGCCGCAGCAGGAACGCGGCGACGACGACGAGCACGAGGTTGCCGAGCGACTCGGCGACGGCGCCCGTGGTCACCCCGACCGTCGCCATCGCGGAGACGATCGAGAGCAGGAACCAGCCGACGGCGTCGTCGAACATCCCGGCGGTGAGGGTGAGCTGGCCGATGTTGCGGTGCAGCAGCCCCATGTCCATGAGGGTCTTGGCGATGACGGGGATCGCGCTCACGCACATCGCGACGCCGAGGAAGAACGCGAACACGCCGCGGTCGCCGCTCTCGCCGAGCAGCGTCGCGGGCAGCAGCAGGCCGCACACGATGCCGAGCCCGAGCGGCACGATCAGTCCGCACAGGCTGACCCGCGCGGCCGTCCAGCCCCGGCGTTTGACCATGCCGAGATCGAGCTGCATCCCGGTGAGCCCGACCAGCAGTAGGACGCCGAGCTGTGCGGCCGCGTCGAGGAGGTGGAACTGGCTTGGATCCTTGGGCAGCAGCCATTCGGTGAAGCCGGGGAAGAGGTGGTCGGCGATGGACGGGCCCATGATCACGCCCGCGGACAGCTCGCCGACCACGGCGGGCATCCCCAGCCGCCGCGCGAGCTGACCGAGCGCCACCGCGAGCAGCAGCAGCACCCCCACCTGGAGCAGGAACACCAACAGGACATCGGCGGGCAGCGTCGGTACGGGGGCTCCCGACGCCGAGACGGACACTGACAGCATGCTGACCTCCGTCGGCGGGACACCGACGCGAGGGTGAGGCCACCCCTGACCCACGCACGGTGGGCTCATCGCGCCGTTGATCCACCAGGTGAGAAAAGCTCTTTAGTTCAGGGGCAAGGCTCGCCCGATTTGTCAGGGGAAGCAAGATCCAGCCCATGGTGTCCGGCATCACAGTGGAAGGCCGGAACGCCGCTGACTAGGTCGGACGCGGGATAACCGTGACGTACGGTCCGGAACAGGCCAATCGGGGTTGGACGGGCACGACACGCGCAAGAACCCGCCCGTGCCTCCTGGGGCGCGGACGGGCTCGGCTTACCGTCAGAGCGCGTTGAGGAAAGCCGCGGCGAGCGGGGCCGCCGCCTCCGCGCCCGCGCCTCCGTCCTCCACGATGACGGAGAACGCGAGGTCACCCTTGTAGCCGACGAACCAGGCGTGCGCGGGCGGCTCCGCACCCGAGCCGAACTCCGCGGTGCCGGTCTTGCCGGCGGTGCCCCGAGGGAACCGCACGGCGTGCGCGGTGCCCTCGCTGACGACGGCGGGCATGAGCACGCGCAACGCGCGGCGGATCGCCGGATCGAGCCTGTGGTCCGGCTCCGCGGACTTGCCCTGCGCGTCCAGGGCCTGGCCCGTCAGGTCGGCCGGGACGAGGCGGGGCGAGCGCCAGGTGCCGTCAGCGGCCGCGGCCGCCACGGACGCCATGTTCAGCGGGCTCGTGAGCACCTCCCCCTGCCCGAAGGCGGCGGCCGCCAGCGCGGTGTCGTCCTTGACCGCCGGGAAGGCCGCCCGGACGGCCGGGAGGCCCGCGACGACGGGCGCGTTGAAGCCGAACTGGGTGGCCACCTCCGCAAGGCGCTTCTCACCAAGCCTGCCGACAGCCAGGTCGGCGAAGGTCGTGTTGCACGAGTGCGCGAAGGCGTCCCGCAGGGGGATCTTCCCGAACCGCTCGAAGCCCGCGTTCTTGAAGACCCGGCCGCCGATCGTCGTCGTCGCCGGGCAGGACACCGTGCTGCCCACGCCCAGCCCGTCCGCGACGAGCGCCGCCGCCGTGACGATCTTGAACGTGGAGCCCGGCGGGTACTGGCCCATGAGCGCCCGGTTGTAGCCGCCCGGCTTGTTGGCCACCGCCAGGATCTCCCCGGTCGAGGGGCGCACCACGACCATCGAGACGTTCTTGGTGACCTTCTCCAGGGCCCGTCCGGCGGCCCGCTGGATGCGGAGGTCGATCGTCGTCTGGAGCTCCTGGCCTGGGGCGCCGCCGAGCCGCGTAAGCGTCTTGACGGTCTTGTCCTCGCCGTCCACGATGCGGACCTCCGTCGCGGGGGTGCCCGCAAGCCGCCGCTCGTACTGACGGTTCAGCCCGTCAAGCCCGACGGGGTCGCCGACGCGGTAGGGCGCGCCCAACTCCTTGGCCGCCTTGTCCGTCGCGGGGCCTACCGGGCCGACAAGCTGCTGGACCGAGCCCGACGAGCTGTCACGCAGATCGGAGCCGTCGGCGGCCAAGATCGCCCCACGGTCCGCGAAAGCACGCGTCGCGGTGAGCCGCTGGCCTTCCTTCAGATCCGGATGGAGCACCGACGGCTCCCACCGGACGCGCCAGCCCTCGTCGTCATGGACGAGGGGGAGCGTCCCCCGGTAGCTCCACGTCTGGCCCTGGCCGAACGTCAGCTCGGCCTCGAACCGTGCGCGCGCGGGCTCGTCCTCCACGACCCGCGTCAGGACGAGGCGCTGTCCGGTGACGCCCAGGTCCGTCCAGGTGGCGGTGAGCCTCGCCGCGAGATCGGCGGGCCCGCCGTCGGTGAGCGCCGCCATCGCCGCCGAGTCACCGCGCCGCCACGCGCCGAGAAACCCTTCGGCCGTCGCCTGCGGGCCCTCCCCGAGCCGCGTCAGCCAGAACGCCCCAGCGCCCACCGCCAGCGCCGTCGGCACCGCGACGAGCACCACTGTCCTCCGGCGCATCCGCGCCTCCTTCCCGTTCAGAGAACCTCAGTGATTCTCTTTCCTGTTTCACTGGCACCCGCCTTGGCTG